>NZ_LQRT01000001.1 GCF_001632745.1 Aquimarina aggregata
GTATGTATTAACTATCCTATAAATAAAATAGCTAAATACGCGCTGTCAATCAATATGTCTATGAACTTTCTTAGCAATCTAAAACCACATCTAGTAGCCAAAATTACTCTTGTTATTACCTAAGGAATCGAACCCTAATTCTACCTCAATTATCAGTAGAAAACCATTCTAATTATTTTTATGAACTCGCTCTGTTTCGCTAAGCGGATGCAAATATACAACCCTTTTTTATTCTACAAAGCTTTTTTGAAATTATTTTTAAAAAACTTTTTTCCTAAATCCCTAACCAAAACAAAACTCTCAATGAACTCCTAAGCCCTCGAGCTTAGCGGACGCAAACATACAACCCTTTTTTATTCTGACAAGCTATTTCATAGAAAAAAAATAAAGTTTTTTTAACCTAAAAATAAAACCAAATCTCAATGAACTACCCGAAACATATTAACCCGTTTCGAGGGCGCAAATATAGAATCCTTTTTCATTCTAACAACAAAAAAAAACAACTATTTTTTAAAAAAAATATAATATTCTAGAAACATTGACGTTACGCGAAAAATAAATCTACACATCAAAACATCTTCTCTTCTAAATCGTGTTATTTAGCCTATTTTATATCTCAACCATTTATAATTCATCAAACACTATTGTCTCTTCTTATTATAATTTACAATAGAAATAATGAGGTACAACGGTAACATCGTAAGAAATCTTTAGTACAGGCTATGCGAAATGAAGGCTTTTCGTGCTCTGGACTACTCTACTTTTTCCAAACTGATCACGATAGACTTACTAATAGGTGTATTACTTTTATCTGCAAAATGATTATAAGGCACCAAAACATTAGTCTCTGGAAAGTATGATGCTAGATTTCCTTCGGGGATATTAAAAGGAATTACTAAAAAGTTGATTGCTTTTCTTTCTATATTATCATAACTACTAATTAAATTAACTACATCTAATTTCTCAAAAGCATACTTTCTCATGTCATTCTTATTCATTAACACTATTCTTCTTTCATTAAACACTCCTCTATACCGATCATTTAATCCATATATCGTAGTATTAAATTGATCATGTGAGCGAATAGTCATTAATAAGAACTCACCTTTTTTTATTTCATGCTTTGGTAAATGGCATACACTAAATTGAGCTTTTTGATTAGGAAGTTTACTAAAGTCTAAATCTCTTACATTATTAGGTAAATAAAACCCCGAGCCTTTCGACTTTTTTTCAAGATCTTCAAAACCTTTAATGACAGAGGTTAGTTTTTCTCTAATTAGTTCATAATCTTCTCCCAACTGTTTCCAAGGTACCGGATGGTTGTTTTTGAAATATGCATTAGCTATTTCTCCTATAATTTCGGGTTCACTTTTCAAGTTACCCGAAGCAGGAGACATCATTCCTTTAGAACGATGCACTTTACCCATACTATTTTCTACTGTAAAGAATCTTTGTTTCCCATCTTTTATATCCACTTCTGAACGACCTAAAGTCGGTAAGATTAGTGCTGTTTTACCCGTAACCAAATGTGTCCTATTTAATTTAGTACTTACATTTATGGTCAATTCACAATTCTGAAGTGCTTCTGCGGTAAAATTTGTATCAGATGCGGCTGACAAAAAGTTTCCTCCTAAAGCCATAAAAACTTTTGCTTGCCCTTTATGCATAGCCTCGATAGCATGTACAGTATCTAAACCCTCTTTATTTGGAGGAGTAAATCCAAACGTTTTCTGAATTGACTGATTTAATTCTGTTGACACGTGATGCATTATACCCACTGTCCTATCTCCTTGAACATTACTATGACCTCTTACCGGACATGTTCCTGCTCCTGGTTTTCCCAGACTACCTTTTAGCAACAGTAAGTTTACACATTCTTTTATATTATCGACGCCATTTTTATGTTGTGTCAATCCCATTGCCCAACAAATAATAATCTTTTTACTATTTGCAAGTATTTCAACAGCAGCATCTACAACAGATTCTTCTACCCCTGACAATGTTAACAGTTCTTTTTCTGAATACCCCTCGATGCTTTTTATTAATTCTTCGAAACCGTTGGTATACTTTTTTATAAATTCATGATCAAAAACATTTCCTTTCTCTGTATCCAATACGGTTAATTTCTTAATCATTAGTTTCAGAAGTGCAACATCCTGATTAATTTTAACTTGAAGGTGTATATCTGTTAAGGAGGTACCTGTTGACAAGACACCTTTTACCTCTTGTGGGTTTTTGAAGCGTATAAGACCTGCCTCTTCTAGGGGATTAACACTAATTACTTTACCCCCGTTTTCTTTACATTTTTGTAACGCTGATAACATTCTAGGGTGATTGGTTCCAGGATTCTGACCTATAACCATAACGACTTCTGCCTTATCAAAATCTTCGAGCTTTACAGACCCTTTTCCTATTCCTAAGGTTTCACCCAAGGCAACACCACTAGATTCATGACACATATTTGAACAATCAGGCATATTGTTAGTGCCATATGCTCTAATAAAGAGCCCATACAAGAATGCTGCCTCATTACTTGATCTTCCTGAGGTATAAAATATTGCTTCATCGGGAGAATCCAATCTATGTAATTCTTCTGCTACCAATTTATAAGCATTTTCCCAAGAAATAGGTTCGTAATGCACACTATCTGGCCTTAACACCATAGGTTCTGTTAGCCTTCCACTTTTACCTATTTGAAAGTCAGACCATGTTGAGAGCTCTTCTACAGAATATTTTGAAAAGAAATCATTGTCTACTTTTTTATTTGTCGCCTCCTCTGCCAAAGCTTTAGCTCCATTTTCGCAATACTCTCCAAGTTTTGAAGGTTTATCAGGGTCAGGCCAAGCACAACCAGGGCAATCAAACCCTTCTTTTTGATTCATATGTGCTAGTGCACGAAAAGATCTTACAACTCCCATTTCTTTAAAAGTGTGTTGCAATGCTACTTTTACGGCAGGAAGTCCTGCTGCATAATCTGTAGGCTTTTCTAATTTTATACCTGTAAACTCTGTAGAACCTAAAACAGAAATGTTTCTTTTTTTGATAGTATTCATTCTCGTTTTTTGTAGTCAACAAAATTGTAAATGTTGATCACTTTCAAAGATACATCAAAATGTAAAGTCTTAGTATGCTAAACATACCTTCTACTTTATTATTTGTAATATGAATTAGGTTTTTAACTATATGTTCTATAAAGGAACATATCTAAACTTCATTTTTCAGGATAAATCAAAAAAATAAATTGCAAAAAAAAGAGAATGTTCTAGAGAAAGAAATTCCAGACTAATCCAAATCGTATCACCGCATCTCTCGTTGCATAGCCTGGGGCAGAAAACTCATTGTTTTGCTTAAAAGCTTCTCCAAAATTTTCGACTTTGAAAAAAATACGTGTTTGTCTAATTTTAGCATTGAAAAATATATCAACCTGCGGAAACCCACCTATTTTTTGATCATTCTGAACATAAAACTCTGATAATACAGGATCGTATGCATCTGCTGTATAATCTGTAAAATATTTAAATGTTACGCCCGTTTGTAAAAAAAGTGCATTCTTTTTGAACCAATGATCTTCATAATACAATGTATTTCTTGTAATAATTTCTGGTACATTATATATTTGATCACCTCCTTCTACACTTTGATACATTACTGTATTATCTAAGCCAAGTTTCCACACTTTCACTCCTTGTGTAAGTTTTACTTTTAGTAAATCTATTTTTTCTCCGGCTTGCAATGGCACAATAGCATCATCGCTATTCTTGGCAAAGTAAGTATAGTTATCGATTGATGAAAAACTAGCTTCTATTCTTGCTATTTTTTTTGCTCTAAGATCAATCTGGATTTTTTGAGTTTCGACGTTTGAAAAATCATTTTGCCAATTATAATTGACATAATCACTTTGGTTTAACAGAAAATTGTAATTAGGAGCAACTGAATTAGAGCTTATTTTGGCTTGAATTTCATATTTATCCTTAAGATTATATCCTGCTCCAGCATTAAAATAGTTTCCGTCAAAATCACCAGAAACTAATGTTTTTAAACTTCCAAATAGTTCAAAGCCTTTATAATTATTCTGATATTCACCACCTACTGAGTACACATCTCCTTTAATACGATTTGTAATATCAATCGAATTTCCACTTTCATCCACTTGTCTAAGCACAGAATTGTATCCATAATTATAATTTGAACTTCCGCCAATTACCTTTAGTTCCCCAAGCCATTTATTTTCAAATCCTAAAAACACTTCATTACTAAAATCTTCTAACGCTACTTTATCAGAAATTGCTCCCGATCTAAAAGATGCTCCTAAAAGGTTATTGGGCGCAATTGTGGTTTGATCAAATCGAAATGATTTATCTGTAAGATCCATAATATGTCCTATAGATAATCCTGTACTAGCACTATCGCTTTTCTTTATTATTGAATATTGGTGATCTACATAAAATCTTTTTCCCTTAAGAATGTTCTCTGCATTTTCAAAATTAACGGTTATTGTTCCTCTATCCTTGAACTCTTCTTCTTCTCCAACAAAATCTCCTATATTTAAGTACTCTTCTATACCTTGTTCTGATAAACCACCATTTTCTTCATTTAATAGATCTTGAGCTACAAAATGTGATTTTACCCTATATCTTTTATTTTTTGTGATATAATTAAGCGTTGATCTAAAGTTACCTGTACTCGTGAGGGCATGTTGGTATTTTCCTAAAGACCGCACTCCTTTATAAGCAATAGAAAGATTAAGTCTTGGTGAAGTATTTATAGTAAAAAAAGCATCTAATTGCTGTCCTTGTTCAAAAGTTGTTCTGAAATATAATTCTGTTAGTGGTGTTGGCACATGATAGTAGTTAATATCACTTGCTTCCATAAAATTGAAATGTCTTGCTCTAGCTCCAAAAAGTGGCAATACACGTTGACGCTCTTCTCGTTTAGCTAAACTATTATAAGTTTGACCAACATTATGAATAGGTAGTAATTCAAAATCATCCCTTCTTAAATAATTAAATTTATAATCTTTTTGAAGGGTCAAAGTTGTATCTACATAGGTCGTATCATTTTTTATTGTAATAATTTTATAATCGGTCACTGGGGGTTTCTCTTTCTTTTCTTGGGGTGTAAATTTCCTTTGGGGACCTCCAGAACCTTCTTCTATTTCTTCTTGATTTCTGTCCTGAGCCCAAATCAAAGAACTAGACAAAAGTGCAATTATAATTATTATATTTTTTCTCATTAGCATACTATACTCAGGCAAAAATATACTTTTTTTAACGAAAGTATATCATCTAGATTATTTGTTTAGGATATGATTTTAAAAAATAGTTTTTTGATCTTCTATTCATACTGTATCTTCGTGTTATGCTTACTTTAAAATTACATCCTGAACTCTTAGAGTGTGGCACAGACGAAGCTGGTCGTGGATGCCTTGCCGGTCCTGTTACTGCTGCCGCAATATTACTTCCTGACAATTTTAGCAACGCTGTTTTAAATGACTCTAAGCAACTTAGTGAAACTAAAAGAAAATCTTTAAGACCACTATTAGAAGACTGTTCTTTGACCTATGGTGTTACACATATTTTCATGGAAAAAATTGACGAAATCAATATTTTGAATGCCTCTATTCTAGCCATGCAAGAAGCTATTGCCCAACTTAACCCACAACCTGAGCATATTGTAGTAGATGGAAATAAATTTAAACCGTATCATAATATACCCCACACTTGCGTTATCAAGGGGGATGGAAAATATTTAAATATTGCAGCTGCCTCTGTGCTTGCTAAGACATATAGAGATGAATTTATGGAAAAAATACATGAAGAGTATCCTATGTACAATTGGAAAAAAAATAAAGGCTATCCAACAAAAGAACATAGAGAAGCTATTCGTAAACATGGTATTACAAAATATCATCGAAAAAGTTTTAGGCTATTACCAGAACAACTGACAATAGATTTTTAACAAAGAATTATATCTTTGAACCCAAAGCAGAACGTAGTACCAATATATTCGAATTATATTTCGATAAATAAAACAGACATTATATGTTGCAGAACAAGAAACCTCATTTTTTAATTTTAAACACTTGGTTTAAAAATACAAGGCCTTTTTTGAGAATGAGACAGATACTTACAATACTTACCTTGGTTCTTGCTGTTTCATGTGATGATGTTGCTAAAACATCAAATTCATTAATTGATCATGTTCCTAGAGATTCTCAAATTATTATCAAAATAAATAATATTGAAGAAGCAACCAGCAAACTAAGAGATAACAACTTCATTAAAAATAACCCTCAAATTGCATTCTTTGAATATTTCAAAGACCTAACAATTCTTAATGAAAACAAACGTCAATCTGGTTTATTATGTTTTTCTCCCAGAGGGAAGAATGATTTCGAGTATACATATGTGTCAAAATTAGATCCCTCGTTACTAAAGACTGATTCTTTAAAAACGAAGCAGATTGAAACTATGAATTACGCCGAGAAAACAATTTATAAGATTACATCAAAAGGGCAGTCTTTCTTTGCAACCAGACAAGATAGCATCCTTATTGCTTCACCATCTCAATTATTAATAGAGAATTCGATTAGAGTGCATGCTAACCCGATTCCTATTGATAAAGATTTAAAAAAAGTATATGATGTTTCTAGTTCAGATAACGCAATGTCTTTATTAGTTAACGGAAAGAAGCTTCAAAATATTCACAATTCATTATTACCACAAGCCGAACAAACATTCTTAACTAATTTTAGTGGTTGGGCTTCTCTTGATACAACTATCGATCAAAACATGATTCATCTTGATGGTATTGCAATAGAAAAAGATTCTTTATCGAGCACTATAGGCATCTTTGATAGCACAGTCCCGCAAGAAAACCGAATTGCACGTATAGTACCCGTTACAGCAAAAGGTTTTATTTCTTTTACTTATGATGATTTTGACACCTTAAAGAAGAATCTGTCTGTAGCTCAAGATAGGGATATTGAAGATATTTCAAGTGACCTGGATGACATCTTATCAGGAACATCTGAAATAAGCACCATTTTTATGGAAAAAGAAAATGCTTTAGTACTAACTTCTTTAGATTCTAATAGTGCTGCACAAAGTTTAGCAGGAGACAAAATCGATACCTATAGAAACATTGAAATCTACAAGAATCAAAATTCTGAAAATTTTTCTCAGATTCTAAATCCACTTATTAAAAAATTTGAAGCAAAATTTTATTTTGTAAAAGATGAATTCATAGTCTTTGGTCCTTCAAAAGGTATTCTTAAAGATATCATTGCTAATATTCTTAATAAAACCTTGATCGGTCAACAAGAATATTACAAAAACACGATTAAAGATTTATCCGACAATTCTTCTATTTTAATTGGAGGGGCTGTAAAACACATAAAAGAATATATTTCAACTAATATTCAGGAGTCCTATGCTCCACAATGGGAAGAGCTACAACATAAAGGTTATCAAATTGGTATTTTACAAATAATCAAAGAAAATGACTTTGCTCATGTTCATGGTGTGCTACAAAAAAGCGTTACCAAAGGTGCAGCAACATCGGTAACTCAAGTAGCTTCTACTACTTTAGAAAAGAAAGTACTTACTAAACCTATTTTAGTCAAAAACCATAGAACCAAAGGTATGGATGTAGCTATTCAGGATATTGAAAATACTTTATACCTGATCTCAGACAAAGGTTCTATTTTTTGGAAAAAGAAAATTGATGGAGAAATTCTTGGTGACATCCAACAAATAGATATTTTTAAGAATGGTAGATATCAATTATTATTTAATACCGCAAATACTTTGTATTTGGTAGATCGCGACGGTAACGATGTTGCTCCATATCCTAAAAAGTTTGAAAAAGCTATTACACAACCTCTTGCACTATTTGATTATGACAAAAGCAAAAGATATCGCATTGTTATAACTCAAGGTAATCAAATTACTATGCTAAATGCCGAAGGTAATATTGTTACTGGATTTGGTTTCAAAGGCACAGATACAGATCTGATTCTTGCTCCTAAACATATACGAATAGGAACAAAAGATTTTATTTTACTTGCCGAAAATAATGGAAAGCTTACTATTTTAGACCGATTAGGAAGAACTAGAGTTGATGTTAAAAACACTGTAGATTTCTCTAAAAATCAATGGTATCAGTATCAAGACAAATTTTCTTCAACCACTAAAGACGGAAAACTAATTCAAATACAAGAAGATGGTAATGCGGTAACTCAAAATTTAAATCTAGATGAAAATAATAGAATAGTAGCTACAAATAAAACTCTTGTTACATTTTCTGAAAACAAACTTTCTATAAAAGGACGGACTATTGAATTAGATTTTGGAGTATATACGGCCCCAAAACTATATTACATCAATAACAAAATCTACATTTCTATTACTGATATACAAGCTAAGAAAGTGTATTTATATGACAGTAATGCAGTATTATTTCCTAATTTTCCAGTCTACGGAAATTCTGCCATGACTCTTGGTAACATGGATAAAGATCCAAATCTTGAGTTTGTTGTGCAAGGAGAAGACAATGGAATTCTTATTTATCAAATCAACTAACAAAAACTAAAAGGAAACATCATTCACAAAATATTATAAAACACCCAATAAAAAGCCTTAGATATTCAACAATCTTTAAGGCTTTTTTTAATCAATGAAATTTAGGGATTCTTTATTACAGTAATTACTACGTAAAAAATAGGGTAAAGTCATTTTTAATTGTTGTGTACTTATATTATTAAACACAAGTCATTAATTTAAAACAATTTTAAAAATGAAATTTTCATTTATTGCCAAATTAGCATTAGTAACAACATTTATTTTTACGATTACCTCTTGCGAAAAAGACAATGTAGATACTCCGGAAACAAGTCTTGAAACAAGAGCTCCATTATCACTTGATTTAAACTCAAGCATTACCTCTAAAGCTGAAAACCCACAATTACCACAAACTATCGAAGAATTAAGAGATGCCGGAATTAGTGTTTCTTTTGGGTTAGCTAATTTTCTTTCAAACGATCTAAATATCCTTTTACAAGTTCTTGACTTAGATACTAGAACATTAAGAAGACTTGGTTTCTTTGAATCTGAAATAGCTGAACTAGAACAAATCAGAATAGCATATAGACGATTAGTTTTCACTATAGAAAATGCGGGAAATATTGCACCTGACCCAGGAACAATATCAAGAATAAGAAATGCTTCTTATGTATTAGGTAAATGGACAGTAGAAAGTTTTAGAATTAACACATCTGCTGGTGAAGATCAATTATTAACAAACGATTTAAGCAGAATAAGTAATGCGCCTGCGGGGGTTAATGGTTTTGAAGTTTCTGCAACTGAATTTAAGTTTACAATTGATGGAGTTCAAGCTGGAGAAGCATATCCTATTGTTGAAATTACAGAAAATGGATCTATTACCTACCTTAAAGACAACGAAGTATCAAGATTTTATCGTATTGGTCTAAGAAATGAAGCAGGAGATATTTTTAGTGCTACAAGTCTTATTCCTAGAGGAAGTTCTATCGATGGTTTTATAGTACACCATAGATTTAGAAGACAATAATAGAAAATTCTATTTTGCAAAAAAATAAAAATCCATTTATATAAAAATATAAATGGATTTTTGTTTAAGTCTCTTTACCGAGATCTAAAATTCTGCTTCAAAAAGTGTTTTAAAATGTTTTAACAGCTTTTGTTTTATTTCTTCTTCATTTACTTTTTCTAATCCCAACTCTACATTTAGAGATGTTACCGCTTTACCTTTTATACCACAAGGAATAATATTATCAAAATAACCTAGATCTGCATTTACATTTAATGCAAATCCATGCATAGTAACCCAACGACTTGCTCGAACTCCCATTGCACAAATTTTACGAGCAAAGGGTGTTCCTACATCTAACCAAACTCCTGTTTCACCTTTGCTTCGGGTAGCATTAATACCATACTCTGCTATAGTAAGAATAACCATTTCTTCGAGAAATCTAAGATACTTATGGATATCGGTAAAAAAATTATCAAGATCAAGAATAGGGTAACCTACTATTTGACCAGGGCCATGATAGGTTATATCACCACCCCTATTAATTTTATAAAATGTAGCGCCTTTCTCTTTTAATTGTTCTTCACTTAATAAAAGATTACTCATATCACCACTCTTTCCTAGAGTGTATACGTGAGGATGTTCTACAAAAAGAAAATGATTTGGCGTGTCTAATCCTGCATCTTCTCTTCGGTTTTTTACCTTAATATCTAAAATCTCTTTGAAAAGCACTTCCTGATACTCCCAGGTTTCTTTAAAATCTCTGATTCCAATATCTTGAATTTGAATTTTTTTATTCATAAGTATAATAGAAAGGCAAAGATACGACGATTAAAAAAAGTAACCTACCTCATCTTTAATTTCGATTATCCCATTCTAAAAAGAATATCGAATAAACTAATTAGATCCTTTAATATTGTTTATGACCCAGTCTAAGGGATTATCCGTTCCTATAGTTTCGGATACATAAATATCCGGTTTGATTCCGAATCCATCCTGATCTACTGTATAAGGGGCGTTTATCTTCATTAATCCAACCCGCATTTTTACTTTAGAGTTTGGAAGCTCTACTAAAGCAAAAAGACCTGCTATTGTTCCATTATATGCCCCACCTGTTTCTTCTCCGACAAAAACCGCTCTTTTTGTCGCTTTAAGATGTGTTGACAAAATACTACTTGCAGAAAAACTTGCTCCATTAATAAGAACATATATCTTTCCGGTGTAGGCATTAACTTTAGGTTTTTGAAGTCTACTAAATTTTAATTTAAAATATGGTTCTCCATTTTCTTTTTTAATCTTAAATAATTGATATCCCAATAATACTGGAGATACTAAGGTCGCTCCTACTTTTTTCACCCAAGGTTTTCCATGAAAAGCAGGATATAAAAAATTTGTGCGTTTGGTCATTTTTGATTCTTTGATAAACACATATTCTTTATCCGTTAAATAGGAATACAGCTCATCAATTTCTGCTATTCTTCCTCCTAAGTTATCACGTAAATCAATAATCAAATGTTTAGTTTTTGCAGAATCTATCTTTATGAAACTTTCTTTATAAAAGTCCTTATAATTCCCTCTAGTAAAGCTTCTTATCTTCATATAAGCTATTGCAAGTGCTGTATCAGACGCTATAAACTTAAAATTTCTATTATATTCTTTCTTGTACGTATTAAATCCGTATTTATTATTAAGCTTTCGACGTGCTTTCTTTTTTCTTCTAGTTATCTTATCATCGGATTTACTCTGTTTTTTTGCACGAATTATTGTCGAATCCTTATCCTTTTTTAATTTGTTTTTTGTTGTCTTTTTCGGCTTACTGTATTTCGCATATAAAAATTTAGAATAAATACTATCTCCCGATTTTAACGTCATCAAAACGCTATCCTTTTGTTTGTGCGTGCCCGCATACAAAGGGCCAAAACCATTTCCTACGTAACGCGGAACAAATGTTGTATTATATCCATCACCGGTATACAAATTTGTAAAATCAGAAAACACATCTTTAATCTCCTGATTATCTACGCTTAAGACTTGAACACCTTTAACAAATACACTGTCCTTTTCATAATTTTTTTTTATAAATAAATCGTCTCCGATTCTATGAAATGCTAGCGGTTTAAAAGGATAACTTCTTTTCCCTTTACTTTTCTTTTCTTTCTTTGTTTGCTTTTTTCTTGGTGAATAAATAGAAGTATGCCCTTGTCGTATGCTCGCAATAACAGGAGCAAACTGTTTATAAAACTCTAAACTAGATATCGGTTCTTGTATATTTTTCTTTAGATCACTTATTTTTTGATTTAAGGAATCTTTACTAATATACCAGTACAAATCTGGGTGTAGTCTCTTTAATTTTTGATATGCAAAATCAATGTCTTCCCGAATTTCTTCAGGATTATGCAATTTGCTTATCTGATTATTATATTTTTCTACAGAAGAACAACTGGTCAATACTACTATAGATAGGCAGCTCAGTACTTTTCTTATCATCATTATACTAACTTACAAATAACCTGAGAGATTTCCTTTCTTTGCCAAAGAAATATAGATTAAAACATTTATCTATTATGTGTTAATTAAGATTTTGGATTATTAAGTATTACCAATGCAGCAATAACACCCGGAACCCAACCGCAAATAGTCAATAACAAAACTATAACAACTGATCCGCAGCCTTTATCTAATATTGATAGGGGTGGAAAAAAAATAGCTAATAAAACTCTCCAAATACTCATAATCGTGGTCTAAATAAATTAAATGTTATAATTATATGTATCCAAGAATTTTATATTGTTACAATAAAATCGTAAAATTAATTTCTATATTTTTAAAGTTTTGTATTTCATTATGAAATTGTACTGTTACCTTTTTTGTATTTTCTTGTTCGCTAGTCAAAAAACTCTAGTTGCGCAATATCATTTTTCTGGATACGTAGACACTCAACATTGGTCTGGGGATATCTATTTATCCTTAATTGAGGATTACAGAAAGTTATCTGGTGTGTATCCTGAACAAATAATTCAAAAGACTACTAGTGATTCCTTGGGGTATTTTAGTTTCTCTGGAGACAATCTACCTTCAGAAAATCGCATGTATAGAATACATATGGAAAATTGTTCGGAGGATGAAAAAGATGCAATTCATTTTAATGGATTTTGTCCAGACAGTAAAGAAATACTTTTCATAGCAAATAATCACGACTCCCTTACACTACCGTTTTCTTTTGATAAAGAAATGTTCTGTAAGATTGTATCTAATAATCAAAAAAGTGATGCTTTTATAAAAGTTGATTCTATTATTCATGAAATGCGTTTTGCCTTTGCCTCATATCGAAGTGAAACAAATCGTAAATTAAATGTAAAAAAATGGTTCTCTACTTTACAACAATATGTTCAAAATCAGGATGAGCCACTTACAGAGCTATACATTTATGCTTTTCTATCAGACAAAGCCAATAATCTGTATGCCTACTATCTTGAGGATCTTAATACAAATCCTTATTATGACCAACTGCTACAACGGCTTCAAACAAAATACCCTAACAACATATATACAAATCGTTATAAAGCAGAATTAGCTTCTGATAAATTTCTGATTAATTCTGGTGAAAATACTCCGAAAAACTATTGGTTATGGGCATTATTCATAGTTTTAATATCTTCAATAGCAATTAATATTCTTCAATTTAGTCAAGCTCGGGCAAGAAATAAAATAGCTAAAGATTTAAGTAAGAATCTTACGCAACAAGAACAAAAAGTATTAAACTTTATTTTAGAGGATAAAACGAATAAAGAAATAGCTTCTTCTATGTTTGTAAGTATTAGCACTATAAAAACACATATTAATAATTTGTACAAAAAGCTTAATGTACGTTCAAGAGAAGAAGTTAAATCACTATATATCAATAAATAACAAAAATTCCACCTAGGGTCTAGTCCTCATTTCAAACCCATTTTTATTGATTTTACTTGCTCTTATTTTCATTTTTGGCAACATAATCTATTTATGAACTAAAAATAAAATAATGAAAAAAGCAATCTTAATTCTATGTGTAATTTCAATTGGTTTCTTAATGTCTTGTAGCAATAATGCTAAAGACAAAATCAATCCAAAAAATGTCACCACGGCAGATGTTCGTGATGCCAAAGCCAAATTGTTACCTGCAATCACATTTACTAAAACAAATCATGATTTTGGTACTATTAATGAAGGAGATATTGTAGAACACAATTTTACTTTTACCAATACAGGTAATGCTCCTTTAGTAATAATAAATGCAAAAGGAAGTTGTGGTTGTACTGTTTCCAAATGGACCAAAGAACCAATAGCACCTGGAGCCAAAGGAGATA
This sequence comes from Aquimarina aggregata, assembly GCF_001632745.1. Classification (GTDB taxonomy): domain Bacteria; phylum Bacteroidota; class Bacteroidia; order Flavobacteriales; family Flavobacteriaceae; genus Aquimarina; species Aquimarina aggregata. Next base: position 13,914 of record NZ_LQRT01000001.1, read on the forward strand.
TGTTAGTACGCTTTAACTCTAATGGCAAGCCAAATCTTCAAAACAAACAAGTTACCATTACAACAAATACAGAAAAAGGAAAAGAAATTCTTAAAATTAAAGCTATGGTAACTCCAAAAGGGAAAACAGCAATAAGTGGTACTCCATTAAGCGAGTAATGTATCTATCAAAGAGAGTCTCTCGTAAAAGAGAGGCTCCTTCGTACTACTTAAAATAACTACTCCCTTTTTTCAATCTATTAATTACACATTTTAAAATGAAGACTATTATATCCATCTCATTCTTGTTTTTACTTTCTATATCTCTAACAGCTCAGTCATTTAATCAAGAAATTGCACGAGAAGGGCGAGCTCCAATTCTCGTTGGCAAAATCAACAATAAAGGTTTAGCTAAAAAACCTTATGATCACTGGTTTACAAAAAACTATCTAGAATACACCCCTAATCAAAATATAATTGATACGCTGAAAAATAAACTTAATACATATACAATTAAAATTTTTTTGGGTACATGGTGTGGAGATAGTAAACGTGAAGTCCCAAGATTCTATAAAATATTAAACAACAGTGATTTTTCTTTAGATCGTGTTACGACAATTGCTGTAGATCACAGCCAAGACAATTATAAGAAGAGCCCCGGAGGAGAACATGAAGGGTTAAACATTCATAAAGTACCAACTTTTATATTTTATAAAAATGGAAAGGAAATTAATAGAATTGTAGAATCACCTAAACGCTCTTTAGAAGAAGACATGTTAACTTTATTATCTAAACAATATATTCCAAAATATAACCCTAATCCAGTAACGAAGTAATATCCAGAAACAAACTCTCAACTTTGACCGTATTGAATCATACTAACAGCTTAACGCATCTGGTATCTATCGTACAGAGTCTCCTTTATGAATTGTCATTTCTAAAAGTTCATAGTGTTCTCCTAATTTTCTAAGATCGATTGTTTTATTCTTTTTTAAATGTTTATCAAAAAAAGTGGTGACAAGTTGGGTTGTAATCTCTATACCTAATCTGGCATCGATTGTTCCTGTTCCTGCAATAGATTTTATAGGTATCATAAACGGAATATCCATAAAATTAGGGTGCCCCGATTTTAATAATTTAGTTTCATAAAAATAATCAGTACTCTTATGTAAGTATGCATGAGAATTTATGTCTGGATGTGACGTTGGCCAATCAGCCGAAATGTATAAGAAAGGCTTGTGATAAATGGTATCCATCATTTCGCCCCATTGCACACCATCTATATTGGCTGCGGCCTTTATTCTATTATCCTTTATCGTTGCTTGACCCGCTGCACCACCACCTACAGAATGACCAAACACCCCTATTTTAGTCACATCTAACTTATTCTTAAAAAAACCTTGAGTATTCCAACCGTCAAATTGATCAATAGTATACACTATATCCTTAGACCATCTTTTTATTACTTCAGTAACAGAATATTCTTTAGAAGCTTCTCTAAGTATTTTATGTCTTTCTTTAAAAGAAATATCTTTAGTAAAAGCGTCTTTTATTGGATCTATATGTTTCATAGATTCAGAACTTATTTTAGCTTGAAAATCATAATCAAAAAATTTCATAGTACCATCAGGAAAAGTAGTACCAAGACTTTCATACGTATGAGTCATATTTACAATAACATATCCATGACTGGCTAATTCTGTTAATAGCGCATAGTATCCGGTAGATTTGGAACCATATCCATGAGAAAAAATTAAAATAGGAAATTTTTCATTTGCAATAGCAATACCTTCATACACGTGAGTTTTTACTCTATCTAAGTAGTTGATTGTCCAACTTGGTAAAATACCTTGACTATACTTAGTGATAAAGCCAAGTCTATTTGCCTGATCCACATATGGCTCATGTTTTTTGGTCACTGTAGCGTTCGACGGATACCAAACTTTGATCATTAGTTCCCGATTATCCGTAGGATCTTTTGTAATAGTTTCTTTAAGCTCTGTTTTTAAATGAATCCATTGTGTTCCTACTCTATATGGGCCTGTAGGTTCTGGAAGTGAAAATACAGGAAGTACAATCGGTAAAACCCACCCTATAATTACTAATAGTATAGTCATCAGAAATCCTAGTCCTCTAAAGAAAGTTAATTTTGAAGGCTTACTTAGATTTACTCTTATTATTCTCCAAAGTAAGACTAAAATCAAAAAATATGCGATTAACATCTGCCAACGCCAACCTTCGATACTTAAATGCAAAACAAGAGTGAGTATCAAAAAACCTAACACATATTTTCTATGTACAACTGTAAGCAATGGTCGTTTTACAAATGGTAAAACTGTAACACAAACTAATAAAAGAATTTCTAAAGCTCTCATTTTCTTAACTAAAAGGTTATAATCCTCTGCAAGTTCTTCCATTACTATTGGTTATTTATTTTTTATCGATGAATTACCTATTAAGGTTCCTTTTCTTATAAATAAGTAGCATAAAATGCATTTTAGAGGCCAATTGATTTGAGTTATCTGATTGAACCTATATCTTTTCGACATCACCTCTTATTTTTTTAATGTAACAGTAAAATCACCATGAGTTTCAGTAAGAAATTCACTGTAAAATTCTATAATTGATAATATCTTTGAAAAAGCAGCAAAAGTTTTTAAACAGACTTTTCTTTAAATTATACAAATAGGCTACTTTTGTGCCTTCAAAATGGAGAATTTATGCAATTATCAGAACAAGAACTTGTAAGAAGAGAAAAATTAAATTCATTGCGTAGTATGGGAATAAACCCATATCCTGCAGCATTATATCCTGTTGATTACACTTCGAAACGTATTAAAAGTGAATTTGAAGAAGGTAAAAAAGTAATCATTGCAGGTAGATTAATGTCTAGACGAATTCAAGGAAAAGCTTCTTTTGCAGAATTACAAGATGCTGATGGTCGTATACAAGTATATTTTAACAGAGATGAAATTTGTACGGGTGATGACAAAACTAAGTACAATGATATTTATAAAAAACTACTGGATATAGGTGATTTTATTGGTGTTGAAGGTGAATTATTTACAACTCAAGTAGGTGAAAAAACTGTAATGGTTAAAGATTTTTCTATCCTTAGTAAATCTCTAAAACCATTACCTTTACCTAAAACCGATAAAGACGGTAATACATTTGATGAATTTAATGATCCTGAATTAAGATACAGACAGCGTTATGCAGATTTAGTTGTAAATCCTCATGTTAAAGATGTATTTATCAAACGAACTAAACTGTTTAATGCCATGCGCGAGTTTTTTAATGAGCGTGAATATTTTGAAGTTGAAACACCTATACTACAACCTATACCAGGTGGCGCTTCTGCCCGTCCGTTTATTACACATCATAATTCTTTAGATATTCCTTTATATATGAGAATTGCCAACGAATTATATCTTAAAAGATTAATTGTAGGAGGCTTTGATGGAGTTTATGAATTTTCTAAGAACTTCAGAAATGAAGGAATGGATCGCACGCATAATCCTGAATTTACGGCTATGGAAATTTATGTAGCCTATAAAGATTACAACTGGATGATGGATTTTTGTGAGCAACTATTAGAACATTGTGCTATAGCTGTAAACGGAGATACAAAAGCTACATTTGGTGAACATGAAATTGATTTTAAAGCTCCTTATGCTAGAGTTACCATGGCAGATTCTATCAAACATTTTACAGGTTTTGATATTACTGGCAAATCTGAAGATGAAATTCGTAGTGCGGCCAAAGAGATGAATATCGCAGTTGATGATACCATGGGTAAAGGAAAACTTATTGACGAGATTTTTGGTGAAAAATGTGAAGGAAAATATATCCAACCCACTTTTATTACAGATTATCCTAAAGAAATGAGTCCTTTATGTAAAGAACATAGAGATAATCCAGAACTCACCGAACGTTTTGAACTTATGGTTTGTGGTAAAGAAATAGCAAACGCATATTCTGAACTTAATGATCCTATAGATCAACGAGAACGTTTTGAAGAACAATTAAAACTAAGTGAAAAAGGAGATGATGAAGCCATGTTTATAGACCAGGATTTTGTAAGAGCTTTAGAATACGGAATGCCTCCTACTTCGGGAATGGGTATCGGTATGGATCGCTTGATTATGTATCTTACGAATAACCAATCTATCCAGGAAGTCTTATTTTTCCCACAAATGCGTCCTGAGAAAAAACAAATAGAGCTTAACGACAACGAGAAAGCAATATTTGACATTCTTAAAAAAGAAAAGAGCATAGCTCTTTCTGACCTTAAAAATGCTGCAGGTTTAAGCAATAAAGGCTGGGATAAAGGAATGAAAGGATTATCCAAATTAGGATTAACAAAAGTTACCAAAACAGATGACAATCTAATTGTTGAAATAGCCTAGTTTTTAACTTTTTTTAACACTTATTTTAAGAGAGTTCAGGAGTTAACATTTTTTTAACTATATTTGCGCGGATACAAAAAAAACCCTCAAATATTATGAAAAAAAGATTACTGCTGCCTTTGGCATTATTAATTAGTCTTATCTCTTTTGCACAAAGTACAGATTTAGACAAAGAAACATTAACAGTTTCTTATGTTAAACTACCCTCTGAACCGATTTTAGATGATACCAAAAGAACGTATTCTTCTAGTAGTAGTTCAATAAGAATTTCTGGATTTTCTAAAGTAAAATCACCAGGAACCTTAGATATTTCTTACCGCTTTAATGGAACAAAATCTAGCGAGGTAAATATTGAGAAAATAACACATGAGAAAAAGGATGATGATGGTAACGTAGTATCAACAACTTACACTTACAAAGCAAAATCTTCTATATCATCATCTGCTACAATAAATGTTATTAATGCAGCCAATGGCGAGAGTTATGAAAAAGGATTTAGTGATTCTAACTCTTATGAAAGTAAAGAATTTGATAGCTATTATAAAGCTGAAAGACATTACAAAACTAACAAGTACGATATCAGAAGTAGTCATGGATCTAAACATAAAGGAAATATAAAAAGAAGTATCCGCTCTTATTTAGACAGAAGATATGGTTATGTTCCTTATACTACTAGTTCAGAATTTCTTTGGATTCTTGGATCTAAAAAACATCCAGAATTTCAAAAACATCATGAAGCACATGAAAAAGTAAAAGCTGCTTTTGCTAAAATGAAGTATGATGAGCCATTAGACGATGTAAAAAAAGAAGTAGAACCTGTTATCGAATACTTCAATAGTATTATACCAAACTACCCTGGTACAAAACGTAAAATGAGAAAAGTAAAGTATGCTAGTTACTATAATATAGCTAACATCTACTATTACTTAGATATGCCAGAAAAAGTTAAAGAATACGCTCAAAAACTTATTGAGAATGACTACGACAAGAAAGACGGTAAAAAATACATAAAGTATGCTGACAATCTAATTAAAACACTTGAAGTCAACAAAATGAAAACTCGTCACATGAAGGTGCTTACTGAAGATCTTAGTAACATACCTGATGAAGAAGAGGAAGTTGAAGAAAAACCAGCTGCTGCTCCTGCGGGAATAGAAGTAAATCAAGCGTATTTAATTACTAAAAAAGGTGATACTACACTTGTAGACATTAAGACAGAAGATATTGTAAAAATAGGCTTTGATCTAAAAACTGTAGAATATGACAATAACAAAAGTCCTATAGGTACAAGAGTACAGGCAGCTAAGAACTGTCAAGAACTTCTTTTTGTTGACGGTTTACATTACAGAAACATTAAATTTAAAGAATCTGCTCTTAAGGGTGATGCTGTAGATGCTGGTCAAATGTTAGCTGGTGCTACCGACAAATTGTGTAAAGTTCTTTTTGAGTCTGACAAAATAAACCTATACATATTTAACAATAAAGAATTGGTTATCCTTCCTACAGGTGCAGAAAAAGGAAAATCTACTATGGGTACAAGTTTTGTTTTTGGTTTTAAAAAGAATCTTGCAAAATTTGCCGAAGGATGTCCTGCTGTAATAGAAAAAGCTAAAAGTAAAGGGTATAAAAACACTAAAGAAAGTTTACTTGAATATTGTCAAGAACTTACAAAATGCGAAGTTAAATAACTCCTTTGCATTACGAATACAAAAGCAAATAATAAAAGCGCAATCAATTATGATTGCGCTTTTCCCCTTTTTAGAACTAATTCTAAGTATACGAAACTGATTTTCCAATAGTTTCTGTATATCCTTCTTGCGCAATAGTATCAATGAAACTCCACTGCGCATCAGCAGCTCCTGCTGTAAACGTTACCTTTAAATACCCCCTTCTAGAAGAATCTGTATATTGTAAATCATCAATAAGTGTTGTTAAAGCAAGTTCAAAACCCATGATCTGATCTTCTTTTAATCCAGCAAAACCTTCAAATCCAGGAGACGTTACAGAAGATGTGGCAAACTCTACACCCACTTCTTTTCCATTACTATCCTTTAATTTGCTATGCCATGCATTATGTGTATCTCCAGCTAAGCACACTGTTTTTTTATCTGCAAGAATTGCAAATAATCTTTCTCTTTCTACAGCATACCCGTCCCAAGCATCAAGGTTATAAGGTATTACTGTTTGCACTCTCGCTTTCTCTTCTGGCGTCAATGACGTATCGTTGGCTAACAGCCTTCCTTTAATTGTTGTTAGCTCTGTTAATGAAGTTTGAAAAGCTGTAGCAGTGGCTTCTGAAACAGATCCTGTTGCACCAACTTCACCTACAATCCTTCCCAATAAAATTAATACTTCGGCAGGCATAAACATTTTTCCCATTAACACTTGTTGTCCTAACACTTGCCATGAAGCATTACTTCCAGATACTACTCCTGCTAACCATGTTAATTGATCCTCTCCTAATATACTACGCCCAGAATCTTGTAAGGCAGCCTGAAAAGCTACTGCATCTAATTGACCTGTAGTAGCATCAAAAAAATCTCCATACGATAATTGCTTGTCTCTACCGATAACCCTAGTATCTAGCATATGTAAACTTATGATTGCCCCAAAATCAAAAGATCTATAGATTTTAGAAGGATCAGCTGATCTAATAGGTAAAAATTCGCTATACACCTGGATTGCAATTTGCTTTCTAGTTTCATAAGAACCTTCATTTTCCTGATGGTTCTCTGCTCCTTCTTTATATGCATCATTTGTTATTTCATGATCGTCCCAAACGCCTATAAATGGTTTCTTTTGATGCGCTAATTGTAATTGTTTATCACTACGATATTGCTTATATCTACTTCTATAATCCTCTAAACTTAGGATCTCATCTTTGGGGCTATGTACTCTATCCAAAGGGACTGTGTTTTCATTAGTACCATATTCTCCTTCTCCATATTCGTATATATAATCACCTAAGTGCACTATTACATCCACATCTGATTTTGCAAGTGCACCGTATACATTAAATAAACCAGCAGCAAAATTCGCACAAGAACAAACACCCAGCTTAACATTAGCAATAGTATCAGTAGATGCGGGCAACGTAATTGTCTCACCTACAACAGACACTTTTTTTGTGTTTAACTCAAAAAACCTGTAATAAAATTTACTATTTGAAGGCAATTCTTGCACATCTATTGCCACTGTATAATCCTGTGTAGTGGATGCTGTTACCTCTCCATTTCGTACTATATCATTAAAGGTAGCATCTGTTGCCACTTGCCAATTTAAAGTAATTATATCCGCATCAACCTCTGGCGTATAGCGTGTCCAAATAATAACACTTGTACTAGTTGGATCAAAACTTGCTAAACCTTCAAAAAAATTATCTCTATTTAAGTCTGGAATTGTTATTGGTGTATCATCGTCGTCGTTACAACTAATATATATTGGCGCAAGCATTAAACCACCCGTAACTAAAAGTGATTTCTCAAAAAATTTTCTTCTATCCATTTGTGTGTTTTTTAATACTGTATAAAAGTATTTCCCCATTCCTATATTAATGTTATGACTCAATTAAATAAACCTTAATATTTATTTACAACCAACACCAATAGCCTATAACACCTTGTATAACAGCATCATTACCATTAATCACCTTAAGTTTTAGAAGAATTCCTATATTTGGTGTGTTTAAAAACTAACAACCATGGCATTTATAACGGATGAAGAACTTCAAGATCTTAAGGATCAAATAGAAAAAGTTGAAGAGGCTAAGCGCTCTGCAACCTATTTAAGTGAAAAAGCTGTTAAAGAGGAAAAAGAAAATTCGAGAAAATTTAAAATCGCTACTATAATACTAGGTATTATAGCCTTACTTGGTGTAGCTGGCACTATTTATTTTATGCAATTTGGCGCCAAAGATATGATTTCTCAAAAGGATCATAAAGAAAAGATAAGCGCATTAGAAACTAAAGTAACCGAATTACAAGGTACTATTCAAAATCTTTCAATGAACCAAGAATTAGCTTCTGAAGACAATGGGGAGTCTGCTGGTTCTATAGAAGGCGAAGTTATTTATGCTGTCCAGATTGGAGCTTTCGAGAGCAAAGACCTTTCTTTGTATTCTGAAAACTTTGTAAACTTTAGAGAAATCAAAAGTGAGGGCTTTAATAAGTATGCATTAGGAAATTTTGAAACACTTAATGAAGCTAAAAAATTTAGACGAGAAATTGTTCAATTAGGATTTAGAAATGCTTTTATAGCTTCCTATCAAAACGGGGAACGCATAAAAATCGAAGAAGCCTGGTAACAAGACCCAATAACATGCAAAGGGAAGTAAATCTACCTTAAGGTAGATTTACTTCCCTTTTTCAATATACATCTTTATTGATGCTCATTCTCAACATATTCTTTTATAGACATTCCTTTAATAATAACGTCTGCAAGGACTGAACGCCCATTTTTTACATATACCAAAGCATAGACATTTTCTTTTGAATTATTTCGGTTCACCTTAAAATAAGCTTTTTCGGCGTCATAGGCTTTGCTCTCTTCCATATAAAACCTATCAAATGGCAATTTGAATGTAACCGTATTATCATACGTATTTGTAACTTTAGCTACAATATAATCAGCTTTGATATTCAATTTCTTTTTGCTTACGTCTACCACTTTAGCAAAACCCTCATCATCTTCTTTGATGTATACCTTAATTTTGTCTCCATATATAAAGACCTTGTCTTTTGTTTTAAAAGAGTTTATATCAAAACGTAATGTAATATATTTGCCCCTAAAAGGGTCTGAAGGGTCTATAGGCTTAGTTTTAAACTTATAAACTTTACCCGATAGTAAGACATCTTCTTGTTCCCAAATCATATATGACGGGACAAAAAGCTGAAATAATGCTACTATTACAAATCCAAGTGTTATATATATTGTTTTCATTTATTATCATTTTAGAATTCTTTAATTATTAACAGGAAATACATTCGATTTTTAAACCTGTAGGTCATTTAATTGTTTCTTAATTTTTTGTTGCTTTTTTAACATCATATAATTGGTTAGAAAAAAACCTAATCCCACTATTACAAACAATATCCCTCTAAGTACAAAACTCATTCCTGTATCAAAAAACCTACAAACAATAAGAACAGAGACTATAAGCAAACCATAATTAAGAATTTTAAAATTAAACTTATCTGCACCAATTTTTATGGCAGACACTCCCAACGCAAAGACCAAAATATTTATAAGAACTACTGGTAAAATCTCTACAGTAAAGAGCAAGAAGTAAATCCCCCAAAATAAGATAAAAGCGACTTGAAACAGATTCACTTTTTTAAGACCTTTTTTCCATATTACAAAGCTTAGTGTAATTGCACTTAACATAAATAACGCAGATGATACGTAAAACCCTTGTAAATCAAAATTGAATCTTGATGAGGATTCATCCCAAATCCATCTAAAAGTAAAAAACAATAGAGAAATGACAGATCCTAATGATCCGATTACAAGAAATCCATTTCTAAAAACCCTTAGTTTTTCAAATACGGGAAGCTTTCCTATGTTATATAGCAATCCAAATAGGGTAATGTACATAACGAATCCCAGATGACCATTATGCCCTATAAATGTTCCCAACACAGTAAAAATGCTGGCTGGTAGTATCCAATTAAGTATTGTTATCATATTACTAGAAATAGATTTTTTTAGCACTTGCAGGTAATAAGGTATCACTGCTAACATAAAAACAAAATACAACCAAGGTGTCTCAGAATTTCTGTACTGCCAATATCCAACTTCGACAGCATAGTATGTACTAAAAATTATACAAAACAATACTATTGCATGGGATCGCAATAAATAAATTAATGGTAAGCATAGTAAAATCCAGGTAACAAGAAAAGACCCCAATGTACCTGGAATATTATAAATCTGACTTATTAGAGAAATACAAGCACCTATCGCAAAAAATAAGAATGTACCAGAAGCTTCTTTCCAGGTGCTACTTTTCTTTTTAAGAATTGAGAAACCTGTTAAAACCTGACCTATTAGTAATGGGGTAAATGCCAAAATTGTTTTGGTTAATTTGGTAAAATCATCCCAGTTATGAGCTAACATTAAAATAACACCAGACCCAATCAATAATGCACCTAAAACTCCAAATATTGTAAACAACTTAGTAGACTTTCCTATGTCTTTTGTAGCATAGTATTGCTCTATTTTTTGTGCTAACTCTGGTGAGATCACCTTATCTTTTATTAGAGTTTGCAACTCTTTATTAAATTTTGAACTCATTTCATTCTTCTTTAATAATTAAAAAATATTTTTATTTCATGATAGATATTCTTTCTTCGTAGGATTTCAATAGGACCCAAAGACCTAATCCTGCAAAAATATGTTTTAATGAATGCCCACTAATAATGGTCAACACATCGTAAATAAAGTTATCATAATATTCTACTATTTTTGCAATTAGATACGAAATCAGGAGTAACCAATATGTTTTTTTAGTACTAGTATTCGATTTGTAAAAAACAAGAATTAAGAGTATTGTTATCAATGGATAAAACTGTACTAAAACATAAGGTCTCAAATCATGTGTTTCTCCATATACCCAATAAACAATTGAAGCTAGTCCAATTAACAACAAAGGAGCTAAAATAAAGTTACCTAATTTCTTAGAGATAAATTCGCTAATTACTGTTGAAAATAAGGTCATAAAAACAATTGTCATTGGTAATCTATCCCAAATCAATGATTGCGTATTTGGTGAGAAATGATAATAAGCAGACCCTAAACCGGCTAAAATAATTCCAATACAAAGTATCAAATAGTGTAACTCTACCCTTCTACCCTTACTAAACATATACAAACCTCTTATTCCTACAATAACAAATAATAGATTCGATATAACATTCCAAAAATTTGAGATACTAAAAATATCTCGTGTGTCGCTAAAAGAATGGTATTCCTCGTTTTGTAGTATTGGGTTTAGAAAAAACATTATGGTAATAGCAAGTATACCTAATGACACCAGTAAAAAACCTCCTATTTTTTCTTTCTTCATTTTAAATATAAATTATAGACTCGATTATTCGGCACTCATTAAAAAGACAGCCGCAACCTAGCGGCTGTCTTTACTAATCATCAAAACAAGGAGCCTACCCCCGATACTATTTAATGAAACAATTATCATTAAACAGAACCAGCTCCTTCTTTTGATTAGTCTTCACTTTTTTCAATAAACTTTTTATCTCTTGTGTTTTTTTGTACGGCAATAGCGGCGAATAAACTTAACGTAAAAGCCATTCCATAAAAACCTTTTTCACTTAACTCTAGGTCTGCATTCCACAACCCTATCACTAATAACAAAATTGATATGATAGTTGTAAACCAACTAATTCCGTAGTAGATGTCTGTAACAGGTATCCCTTCTAATCTATCTCTAACACTTTTTTGAACAGATACTGCAGAGAATAACCCAAATAACAAAATTGTAAAGTAATACCCTTTCTCATTTAGTTCCATATAAGCATTCCAAAGACCAATACAATAGGATACCATACCAATAAATAGTGCTGTCCAAGATGCTGATATAAAAGCAGGAGTTGGTTTTTGATCATACACTTTTTGTACTCTTTTTTCTACTTTTTCATTTACTGTATCTTCTGATACATCATTACTAAATTTATAATCCATGATAAATTGTTTTTGATGATTAACAGTACAAATGTGTGATGATTCTGTTAGCTATCAAATTCTAATTTTTTAAAAAACTTACGATATAATTTATTTTTTTAAAAATTAATGTATTTATTTATAGTTATTTAAACCCTAAATAACTTATGATATAATGAATACTATATCTTCAATAATACAGACATTATCAGATGAAGAAAAACGAAGTTTTATAGTTTCTCAACGACAAAAAAACAAAAGAGGTGACACTAAAAACATTCAATTGTTCAAACTTCTGGACACTACAGATCATGTTCTCAATCCTGATGTTTTACTCTACGGAAAGCCCTCAAAGGGAGCTTTTCATGCACTTAGTAAAAGAGTTCATGATAGTTTAATTGATTTTATTGCTTCTAAAAGTTTTGAAGGAGAGACTTCTGAAGAAATGGAAATCCTAAAGCTTTTACTAGCAAGTAGAATTTTCTTTGAACAAAAGCAATATAAAATTGCTTTTAAAACAATTCTCAAGGCAGAACAAAAAGCAAAAACATATGATCTTTTTAGTATTCTTAATGAAATTTATTATACAAAAATTCAATATGGTCACCTCAACAATAAAATATCGTTAGATGAACTAATTTCTGATTTTAGAAATAATAAAGAAGCTTTGCAGCAAGAAGAAAATCTCAACCTCTTTTATGCTACAATACAAAACAAATTAATGCAACAAAAAAAAGATTTTGTAGGCATTATTAAAAAGACTTTAAGTTCATTTGGTATTTCGGTTACTAAAGGACTCACTTTTAGATCACTTTTTAAAATCCTTGAAATCACAAACACTACTGCTCAAGTAACACGAGATTATTATACCATACTTCCTTTTGTTGAAGAAGCCTATTCACAAATCGATGCTAAAGAAAATTTAATGGACAAACAATTGTTCTATCATATTCAAATCTTGTATTATGTAGCCAATGCCTATTTTAGAAATCGAAATTTTAAAACATCAATGCAATATCTTTCTTTAATGAAAGATCAAATGTTAAAACATCAACAAAAATATAACAAACGTTTTTTTCCTCAATACACCCTATTACAGACATTAAATCTAAATTATACAGGAAATGCGCATAAAGCAATTGCTATACTTGAGTCTTTTGACAACATTAAATATAAAGACCAAGTAACATCTATTTTAGATTTAAAATTAGGTTTAATAGTATGTTACATTCAACAATCACAATTTAGAAATGCATTTATGATTCTAACCAATTTTTACCATAGTGATCATTGGTACATAGAAAAAGCCGGAATGTTATGGGTAATAAAAAAAAATCTTGTTGAAATTATACTACATATAGAATTAGACCATATGGATCTGGTAGAATCTAGAGTAAATAGTTTTAGAAAAAAGCATGGCGGTTATCTTAAAGACAATCAAGAAATTCGAATATTAACTTTTTTAAAACTAACTTTAGCATATTATCGAAAACCTGAAATTGCGACTACTAAAGAGTTTAAAACCAAAGTCTATGACTTGGCTAATATTCCTAAAGCAAAACAAGATGATATTTTTGAAATCAGCTTTTATGCTTGGTTAAAATGTAAAACACAAGACATGGGGCTTTATGAAACTATTCTAAAATTAATTAGTTAACATTTATCACCCCACGTGTGCTAAGAAAGATCAATTCCCTTACAAACTTATCTTTGTTTAATCTTGTCCAGATACTACCCAAAATATACAGATGAATTTTGATAGCCTAATGTTATAAAAAAGCGATTTTATTTTCATTTTACTTTTGTTTTTAATCCAATATTACATTGTCTAAAATTCTTAATCCTAGTTCACAATAGAATAGATATACAAATTCTAAGACACTTCAAATTTCACCTAAAGTCTTCGATAAAAATATTTCCTTGTATTTCATATCGTATTCATAACTAGAGTCATTAATAGAAAATCTATTAAAGCATACTATTTGTTATATACTAAACAAGAACTAAAAACTCTCTATAAAACTTAACAATCGTTATAGTAAAACCCTCTCTCTGTTAACCTTTAACCTTCCTTTCACATAAGTCCGGTTTATATTTTATTACCTTCCGCCGGAAAAAAAACACATCACATGCTTAAAAATACGTTTCGACTACTGTTATTATTAGCAGTAATCACTATTTCTACCGACTGTTATGCTTTTCAGTCTAAAAAAGGAAAAAAGGGGAAAAAAGGAAAAAATATCCAAGCACCAGCAAAAAAACCCGGTAAAAACAAAGACACTATATTGCCTTATGGCAAAGTGATTACCAAAAAAGCCAAAAGTGACAAAGGCTTATTTACTGTTCATAATCTAGATAACAAATATTATTATGAGATTCCTGATTCTCTGTTAAACAGAGAAATGTTAATGGTTACCAGAATTGCTAAAACTGCCACAGGAATTGGTTTTGGAGGTGGTAAACAAAACACTCAAGTCTTAAGATGGCAACGAAAAAATAAACAAATATTACTTCGTGTAGTTTCTCATCAGATTTTTGCTGCAGATTCATTACCAATTCATGAAGCTGTAGAGAATTCGAATTTTGAACCTATCTTATATGCTTTCCCAATAAAAGCATTTCATAAAGATTCTATTTCTAAAACTACCGCTACTGTAATAGACGTCACTAGCTTATACAAAAAAGATGTCAAAGCGCTAGGTTTTCCTAGTAGAAGAAGAAAACAATACAAGATTTCTAAACTCGATGACAGTAAATCGTATATTGATACGATTAGAAGTTATCCATTAAATATTGAAGCGCGTCATGTCAAAACTTATAGCGCAGGTGAGCCTCCATCAAATAGTAGTACAGGTTCTATTTCTTTAGAAATGAGTAATTCTATGATTTTACTCCCTAAAACTCCTATGAAACGTCGTTATTTTGATCAACGTGTGGGATGGTTTGCCAGAGGACAAACTGATTATGGATTAGAAGCTCAAGAAAGTAAAACTGTTCGTTACCTTGATAGATGGAGATTAGAAGTAAAAGATGAAGATCTTGAAAAATTTAAAAGAGGTGAGCTTGTAATACCTAAAAAGCAGATTGTATATTATATAGATCGCGCTACGCCAGAAAAATGGAGAAAATATATTAAACAAGGGATTGAAGATTGGCAAATAGCTTTTGAACAAGCTGGTTTTAAAGAAGCAATTATTGCAAAAGACCCTCCTACTGTAGAAGAAGATCCTGATTGGAGTCCTGAAGATGTTCGTTACTCTGTAGTACGTTATTTAGCATCACCTATTCCAAATGCTAACGGTCCCCATGTAAGCGACCCTAGATCTGGTGAAATTTTAGAAAGTGATATCAACTGGTATCATAATGTAATGACTTTATTACGAAATTGGTTTTTTGTTCAAACCGCTGCTATCAACCCTCAAGCTCAAACTGTAGCATTCAAGGATGAAGTAATGGGTAAACTTATTCGATTTGTATCTGCTCATGAGGTAGGACACACATTAGGATTACCCCATAATATGGGAAGCAGTGTTGCATACCCTGTAGAATCTCTTAGAGACCCTGAGTTTACTAAAAAATATGGTACGGCGCCATCTATTATGGATTATGCCAGATTTAACTATGTTGCGCAACCTGGTGACGGGGATGTGGCTTTAATGCCTGCTGTAGGAATATATGACAAACATGCTATACGATGGGGATATCGCCCAATTTTGGATCAAACTGCCAAAGGAGAAAAGAAAACATTAGACAGCTGGATTCTAGAGCACCAAAATGATCCAATGTACCGATTTGGAAGACAACAGTTTGGAGTAATAGATCCTAGTTCACAAACTGAAGATTTAGGTGACGATGCAGTTAATGCAAGTACTTATGGAATTAAAAACCTACAACGCATTGTACCTAACCTTATAAAATGGACAGCAGAAGAAGGTAAAAACTACGACGATTTAGGCACCATGTACAGACAAGTATTAGGACAGTATAATCGCTATATGGGGCATGTATCTTCTAATATTGGAGGTGTATATGAATATTTTAAAACTTATGATCAAGAAGGTGCCGTTTATACTCATGTGACGAAAGCAAATCAAAAACGTGCAATGAAATTTTTGCACGAGCAGTTGTTTGCCACTCCAGCATGGTTATTAGATAAGAATATTTTTGATAAAATAGAATCGGCTGGTAATATAGAACGTATTCGAGGTACACAAGTACGAACCCTTAATAACTTATTAGATCATGGCCGTATGGCAAGATTAATAGAAAATGAGGCATTAAATACTAAAGATGCATATACATTATTGGATATGATGACAGAATTAAGATCAGGACTTTGGTCTGAGTTATCTAGCGGTAGATCTATAGATGTTTATCGTCGTAATGTACAACGAGCATATGTTGATAGAATGGAATTCTTAATGACAAAAGAACAACCTAAAATTCCTGAAAATTTTAGAAGATTTGTAGTGAGAACAAATGTTAATGCATCACAAAGTGATATAAGAGCAGTTGTTCGTGCAGAGCTAAATACATTGCGTAGAAATACAAGAAGTGCTATTGCTAGAACAGGAGACAGAATGACAAGATATCATTTACAGGATATTGTTGAACGAATTACATCTATTCTTGAGCCCAAGAAATAGTAATTAAACTTATATGAATAAACCCCTATCTGAGCATCAGCTAGGGGTTTATTATTTTATATAATATTTCTACAAAATAAGAATATCACATTTGCATAGCAATCACCTTACTCAAAATCAAACCAGTACTCTTTCTATATACACAAAACTTTTCAAACCTTTATACGGAATTCCGTATGTAATTCCTTAATTATTGACGTAAATTAAACATTCAAAAAAATATTGTAAGCATAGTAGTAAACACACTTCGTCCAAAATAGTTTTTAAATCAATAAATACTAAACCACTATTTATGAAAACTAAACTCACTACTCTCGGCTTAGCATTACTCATACTTACTATTAAGGCATGTAGCCCTGAAAAGAAAAAGCCAATTGCGATACAAGATCCTTTTATCTATGATAAGATTACACCGGTAAATTTCCCTAAAGTTAACGTACCAAACTTCAAGTTTCCTGAAGACTCTACTACACTTAACGAATGGATTCGTAAAAATGATACTTTAAAGATATATACTCATGGTTGGGGTATATGGGCTGGATTAACACAGCCCACAAGCCAAACTGCAGGAGGTCAAAATTTACTTGTTTTTGAAACTTGGCTTACTCCAGAAGAAATGATTGATTCTATTTTGCAAAAACCAAATAAGAGATCCAACAGAGCTAATCTCAAACGTCCAAATCAGTTTACTCATTTCGGACATACTGTAAATGACAGCATACATGAATCAGTCTCATATAGTCCGTCTGCTGCGAATCATGCTATAAAGAACAAGTTGTTTCTAGCATCATCTTTATACGAATACGCAAAACAGGGTAAAACTGAAATTCCGATATTTCCAGACGATGCCATTACAATTAAACCAGTATTTAAAATTTTACCTGTTTCTAAAGCAAAAGATCAAAAACTATTTGCCATTTCTACTTGGCCTGGCACTATAGATTCTCTTGCTGCTTTCCCTGAAAAAGATTGGCATTCTGCAGTTTATATAGACATCACCAATCACAGTCATGGAGATGGTAATCAATTGTATTTTCCAAATAGTACCACTCCTCCTGAACCCACAGCTGCCACAACCTATGACCTAAGTGATTTTATACACTATACCATGAATAAGGAGGATGCTCATTTTTTTAATCAAGAGTTTACCGAAAACACGAGTAATCCCATGACCGCTAATCCAGGAGATATCGTTATTCTTGTAGGTATGCATGTTAATTCTAGAGAAAATACCCGATGGACCTGGCAGACTTTTTGGTGGGTAGCAGACCCTGATAATCCTGCAGCTCCGAGTTCACAAGCCATTGCTAACCAAAGACCTAAAGCCCTTACTCATGCAGCATCTCATTATGCCATGGCTGTAGCCTATTATATGATAAATCCTGAAGAACCTAATAATGGTGTTAATATACAAGGTAATCCGAACTATGCCTTTAACCCGTATTTAGAAGCTGGATTTGGACCTGACGTATTTAATAAAAAGATTAGCCAGATTACTACAGCAAAAAAGGACACCATACCCACTTACGCAGGCGTTAGAACAAATTGTATGAGTTGTCATAGTATGGCTACTGTAAATACTGATGCGCTAAATACTAGTAAAAATTCTTCGACCCCCTATATAGGAGATGCTTATATCCCTTTAAACGACAGTATTTTTACTGGCCAATTAAAGTTAGATTTTGCATGGTCAATCCAAGGCAATATAGACACAACTGGTTTTAAAACCTTAATAAAAAAGTATACAAATACCTTAGAAAACAATACTATACAAGAATAATTGTTGCTAATTCAAAACCATGGTTATCGGGATGCGATAGAAGCTTTTTTTTATGAAGGTTAAGTTTGAGCTTTTGTTAATTACATCTCGATACCATTTTGATATATCAAAGCATTAGATATAATTTAGTATTTCTCTATTTTATTAGGTTATGCTTTATTGTGTTTTGTCTAAAAATTGCAATCAAAACTTCTATCGTATTTATGAGCTACTTTATTTTTGTATTTCCTATATCGTTTCTTAATCGCCCACAAAACCACAACTATCTATAAATCAGACACAATTAAATAAAATTATAAATGTAAAATGTACATTTTCTGTTTTTCGAATTCTAATCAAATTACTACGAATTCTTATAATTCACTACGAATACTAAACCTGTTTATATAATTATACTAGTCATCATTAGTTTTATATTAAATTATTAACTCTAATTATACTAAAAAATTAACTCAAACAACAACTAACACACACAAGTCATGAAAAAAATCACCTATCTTTTGTGTGCGATACTATTTTGTATTGCATCTCAAAAGTCTTTCGCACAACCCGCACCTCCAAATGGAAAAAAGTGGGAAAAAATTGAAGTCATGTCAGATGAATTTAACGGTTCATCATTAAACACCTCCAAATGGGCAATAAACGATCCGCAATGGGAAGGTAGACGACCTGCCAGATTTGAAACTTCGTCGGTATCTGTTGGCAATGGAAATCTTAAAGTATCAGCTTCGAAAAAGTCAAATCCTTTTGGTGGATGGACACACAATGGCGGTCTTGTAAGATCAAAAACCCGAAACCAATATGGGTATTATGAGACTCGTATGAAAGCTAACAAAACTTTTATGTCATCCACTTTTTGGCTGATTAATAAAAGAAATGAATTCACAGGATGTGATTTCAGAACTACTGAGCTTGACGTAACTGAAAATATAGGTGTTAACACTGGTGGACAAGCCTGGATTAATAGAAATATTGTTACTATAAATTCTAATACGCATAGTAGAGGCGCACGATGTAATAGCACACCTATTGGCATCAGAGGAAACAAAGCTGACATCGGTGAACCCGCATACGCAGGGTATCATACATATGGTGTATGGTGGAAGAGTGCAAAAGAACTTCTATTTTACCTAGATGGTAAGTTTGTATATGAAGTTACTCCTGCTGCAAACTTTAATCTTCCTATGTATTTACGAATGGTAGTAGAGACTTACGACTGGAACCCTCCAAAGAACGGAAGAGATGGTATGAATGATTCTCAAGCTAATAGAACTACATATTATGATTGGGTTAGATCTTATAGATTGGTAGACTGTAATTCTGATTGTGGTAATACAGATCCAGATCCAAATCCTAGTACTGTTTCTATTGATTGTAATAGTTTACCTTCTACTCTTACAACGGGTACTTCTATTCAAGTTCCTGTTTCTTATACTGCTGATCAAAATAGAGATGTAGTAGTAGAATTATGGAATTCAGGATGGTTAGCACAAGGAAAAAAGACTGTAAGTGCAGGATCCGGAACTACAACAGTAACTATTAATATAAATAATGCTCCTGCTGCAGGCTCTAATTATTTATTAAAAGCAAGTGTTCGTCCGGTTGGTGCCGGATGGCAACAAAATATTAAAGCGTGTTCTAAAAACAACATAACGCTTTCGACTGGAACAACAGACCCAGACCCAGACCCAGACCCAGATCCGGACCCAACTTCTCCACAAACGGTTTCTTTATCAGCTATTGATGATGCCTATTTACAAGGAGGTACTCGTTTTAACAGCACTGTTTTAC
The DNA here is from genome assembly GCF_001632745.1 of Aquimarina aggregata. Classification (GTDB taxonomy): domain Bacteria; phylum Bacteroidota; class Bacteroidia; order Flavobacteriales; family Flavobacteriaceae; genus Aquimarina; species Aquimarina aggregata. Next base: position 34,192 of record NZ_LQRT01000001.1, read on the forward strand.
GTACAGAAAATGGAAAAAGAGTGTCTTATCTAAAATTTGACGTATCTAACATTAGCGGTACTATTACTGAAGCAAATTTAAAATTAACAGTTAACGGTGATGCTGGTAACGGTAATATCAATGTAAACAATGGTAATAGCAATAACTGGAACGAAAGTAATTTAAGCACTTCTAATGCTCCTGGAACAGGTGCTTTATTAGGAAGCTTAAATAAAACTTATAGTCTAAACCAAGCACAAAATTTCAAATTAAACAACCTATCGGTAAGTGGAAACTTCTTAACACTAGTGGTTACACAAACAGGAGGAAATGATGTAAGTTTCGCATCTGATGAAAATCAAAACGGAAAACCAGTTTTAACTATTACATATAACACTACTGCTGATCCTGTTCCTAATTCAGATCCAAATCGTGATGCTGTATCTATAGATTGTAATAGTTTACCTTCTACACTTACAACGGGTACTTCTATTCAAGTTCCTGTTACCTACTCTGCTGATCAAAATAGAGATGTAGTAGTAGAATTATGGAATTCAGGATGGTTAGGACAAGGTAGAAAAACTGTTAGCGCAGGATCTGGTACTACAACAGTAACTATTAACCTTAATAATGCTCCTGCAGCGGGTTCTAATTACTTATTGAAAGGAAGTATTAGACCAGTAGGTGCTGGATGGCAACAAAATATCAAAGCGTGTTCTAAAAACAACATAACGCTTTCAACTGGAACAACAGATCCAGATCCAACACCAACTGGAGGAGCGTGTAATACCACTAATAAGGTTACAGGTTTAAATTCTACAGGAAATACTAATAATTCTGTTACTATTGCATTTAATCAATTAAGTGGAGTAAAAACATATGAATTAAGAGCTTTTAAGAAAGGCACATTTACTGGTAACATTAATGGTGCAGATGCATACAAGAGCGGTGCTAGTTCCCCACTAACCATAGGTGGTCTAAATGCTGGAACAGAATATACATTCGTTATACGTGCTCTTTGTAATTCAGGCGGACCAACTCCTACTTCTCAAGTAAACGCTTCTACTTCTGGTACAGGCGGAGGTAATGGTGGTGATGGTACTGTCGGAGAACCAGACAATGGAGGAGACTCAGGTTGTACTGGTAGAGATACTTTTGATCAAGGTGTGAAAATTGTTCCAAATGCAAATTCATGGAAAGATAGTTATAAAGCAAACGGTTATTGTTTCTGTAAATCTTCATTTGATCACGGTGTTGGTAATTTTAAAATCACTATCAACGGACAAAGAAGAAACATTAGAGATGTTTGTGATGAACTTAAAAAACACCCTAAGTTCAGAGATTTAAGAAATGGAGATCCTAGATACAATACTATACAGTGTGGTAACGAACCTGGACACGGAGATGCTATTACTATTCAAGGTAAGAGAATTAAGGATGAAAAAGTATGTCCTGGTCGTGTAGATCAAGGTAGTAAAGGATGTAAATGTAAAGGGCCCAAATACGACATGAAATGGCTATCAAGTCGTAGTCGATTTGGTGGAAATGGAAAAGATACAAGCATTAGTAAATCTGATAGTTTCAGTATTTATCCAAACCCAGTTAATGCAAATGGTGAGTCTTTCTTGAACATTTATTCAGACAAAAATGAGCGTGCTCGAATTTCAATTCATAATTTAAGTGGTCAAATTATTGCTTCGATGAATTATGATGGAGCTGAAGGAACTACTTCTGCTATCGAGATTACAAGCTTAATTGAAGCTGCTTCTTCTGCCAAAGGAGTATACTTTATTTCGTACAAGACTAGATCTGTTTCTATGTCAAAAACTTTAGTTATTAAATAATATAAAACTAAATAGGCAGGTACAACTTTAAGTGCCATATTCAAAAAATGGATATGGCACTTAAAATTTTATATTTTAACACAATAGTCACTAACCATCCATCTTAAGGCCGCTAAGTTTATTTTTTCTTAGCGGTCTTTTTATTAAAAAACCCGGATCTTCATCCGGGTTTATAAATTTTTATTGTGATCATTTGTTAAGAAAAATCTTCTTCAGTAGTACTTTCTTGTACAACATTTTCCTCTTCACTAGATTCTTTTGTTACATCGTCTTCAATAACTTCGGATTCTTCTAATACCACTTCTTCAGTAACCTCATCAAAATCTTCTTCCAACTCAACCTCTACCTTAGGAGCGCCAGATTCCTTTATTGCATTAAAACGCTCTATCTGTTCTGCCTGTTCTTCTTCTCCGGAAAAATAAGGAAAAACATCCATAATAGGAGATTCTGCTATTGCAGGAATTGTATAATCACTAGTTGTCCCCTTCAATGCTGCGTTTGTATTATCAAAGGCTTCTTTAACATCATTTGCTTGTACTAATAAGTAGATATTTGACTTCCTTTCTTTACCACTTTCTTCATCATAAGCAATTAGGGATACTTTTGATTTAAACCAACGGTCAGAATTTTCAAAAGGATGAATCTCTGCAAAGTTAGCTACCTTTATATTTGTAATTTTAAACTCATCACTAATATATGCCGACATCTCTTCATTAATTCTGGATTCGGCTTCGGTATAGGATATAGCATCTACCAAATAAGGTTCTGTAGTTACCTTTTGCACACCCGAATCATTTAGTTTTCTATATTTTATTTTACACTCATACCAAGTTGCACTCATATCGTTTCTTTTTTAGGGAGGCAAATATAAATTTTAAAAAAAGGTCGTACTATTATTCTCAAAAATAGATATTCACAATATTCTAAAAGCAACATTAAAAACAATAATACATTATATTTTTAGTAATGTAAAGGTTAAAAATAAAACCTGTAAGGTTATACTTTATACTAAGTCTACTTAAAAAAACAATCTTATGTTTTCATTAGTTCGAAAAGTTACGCTACTTAGTATATGTATGAGTTTACTATCTTTCTTTAACTACAATCACTACTCAGAAAAACTTATTTCACCCGACAATTATTCGTATTACAGTGATTATTTTGTCTTTATTGCCGATGATGAAGCAGCACCATTAGTTATTCCATTAGATATGAATTGGTCAATTAACCCCAACGGATATACAAAGGAATTTAAAAGTTGGTATGGCACAAAAAATCATTGGCCAATTGCATATGTCAAGAAAAAAGTAACTAGTGCTTTTGATAGTATACCAAAGGAATCTTGGGAACACATTAGCACCAAAACATTTCAGTTTCAAACCACAACCAGACAAATCATTACTAAAATTCCGGGAGCTCCAGCAGTACACCTAACAATTCCTGAAAAATCAAAATGGGTAGCTATGCCATCAGATACTACCGAGAAAGAGATTTATGCTTTTAGGACTACTGCAAAAGTCAAAAAAAAGATTAGAAAAGGATGGATGATATATGAACGCATCCGATGGAGTGCTTCAGCTGTAAAGAATTTTGGTGATTTTGAAACTTTTTTTTGGATCCCATTGGTAATTAATGGTGATTTCTTTCATTTTGAGCAGCATAAAGGTAAACAAACTGCTACCAAATGGTCTTTTAATGGCACACAAGTTAAAGTCTCTTCTCTGCCAAGTTTTATATTACAAACGATAACTACGACTAAAGATAAAATAAGTGGTCGAGATAATATTCCTAAAACAATCCAGGTACAAGCTCCTGAATGGAATCTTGATATTACTTTAAAAAGTAGTGGTTCTCAAGTGGGTCATGGCGCTAAGTTTGCAAATGGATTGGCGTACTATAGACAAAGTCTTCTAGAGCCCACTAAAACCTCTAAAACAAAAGGTTATGGGATGCTTGAACTTATTATAGAAAATGACTAAAATGACACAAAACACCTTTTAAACTTTAAAGTTTCCAGAAATTTCCCCTGTAAGAAAGGGAGATTGTCCCCTTTACATCACACGTTTATTTCACTTAGGTTTGCCATATCACATTTCTAGTAAACCCGTAAACCCATTAAAATGTCCTTAGAAAATCTAAGTAGCATTACCTTTTCTGATGCAGAATTACATCAGCTTAATCAAGGTATTCTAGCTATAAAAGAAGTAATCGTTGGTAAGGCTATAGAGCTTACAACAGATCAACGTGATCAATATATACATATTGCAAATCAAAACATGTGCATCATCGATACTGCCAAAAATCATATGGAACAACATCCAGATTTGGTACCAACATTTTTAGATAAAGAAGAGTTTGATAGAGATTACACCACATGTCTTCAAATCAAAGAAAATATTGATATCCTTAAACAACTAACCCAACAACTAACAGATACTAAAATTTTACTTGACTATGACAACTATACCAACGCACTAAGTTTTTATCAAGCAATACGGTATAGGGCTGGGAAAGATGAACCTGATGTAAAAAAAGTATATGACGAAATGAACCTACTTTTTACAAAAAAAGAATAAACGCAATAATAAAACAGCTTTTAAGCTGCATCTTATCAAAACATTGAAAATTGAGTTTGTATTAGTGTTAAGACCTCTCTAGAATTTCTTGAAACCTCTGAGAGGTCTTACATTTTGATTTAATTAATACTCTTTTCAAAATAGTATATCAAATCAAAATTACTTCGTCTAATAGTTATATCTACCTGTTTGTTTTCTTTGCTTTTTTAACACTAATACATAGAAAAATAATGTATTTTTAATACAACATAGCTTAAACTTACCTTAAAGAAATAACGTACAATCTATATTACGAGTTAAAAATTTTATTTAACAAAACGTAGTATAACAAATTCTAGTGTTAAAACGTTATACACAACAATAAATACATTTCACACAAATGAGTATTTTACCACATTATGGGCTTAAACAGTACAGAAACTCTGCTAGGATATATATGAAAACAGTTACTGAAAGTTTAAAACTTTTCAGAGAAGAAAATCCTGATTTTAAAGTCCCTGTATTTATATTTCACAAACATGATGAATTAGAAGAATTAGACAGCGCTATTAATTTTTTGAGCAATTTTGATGTTTTACTTGCTGCAGATTGGATCGAAGCAAATATGTTTGATGACACTTCTACTGCAGCTGTTAAACTTGTACATCAAGCTATTAAAAATAAAATAAAGGAACATAAAAAATTTATTTTCTTAGCTACCGAAGATGCCATTACTTCAAAATTAGGTAAATGGGTATTGGGGCAATTACATGGCTTAAAAGATATGGAGCATATTGCTATTTTTCCAATACGAGGAGATTATAGTGATTATGGTGGTGAAGAGTATTTGGATAAATATCCTTATATACATGAAATTGAAGCAGAAATATATGGCGTAAGATATCCCAATGGGGATACAAAAGAGCTTGGTGCTTGGTTATCATCATAAATGAGCTAAAAAGCTATCCCAATTTTGTAACACTACAAAATTGGGATAGCTTTTTTATTTTTTAAATTCTTTTATAATGTTTGTGCCACTTTTTGCACTGCGTTTATCGTAGTGTCTAGATCTTCATATGTTAATGCTTCTGTTATAAACCAAGTTTCATAAGCACTTGGTGCGATATAAATACCGTTATTGAGCATTCCATGAAAAAACTTTTTAAAAGTTTCGTTATTACCATGGGTAGCCGTATCAAAATCTACAACATTCGTTTCAGCAAAATGAACCGAAATCATAGATCCAATTCTGTTAATTGTATGGGTAATATTATTCTCGACAAGGGCTTTTGCAATTCCCTTATGCAAGTATTCTGTTTTTTTAGCGAGACTATCAAAAATTTGAGAGTTCTGATTAAGCTCTTTAAGCATTGCCAATCCTGCAGCCATTGCTAGAGGGTTTCCACTCAACGTCCCTGCCTGATACACTGGTCCTAATGGGGCCAAGTGATTCATAATTTCTGCCCTTGCTGCAAACGCACCAACAGGTAGTCCTCCTCCAATTACTTTTCCGAAGGTTACTATATCTGCATTTACACCTAATAGTTCTTGAGCACCACCTTTTGCTAACCTAAAACCAGTCATAACCTCATCAAAAACGAGTAAAATATTATGTGAATCACACAATGCTCTTAATCCTTCAAGAAATCCTTTTGCCGGCGGGATACAGCCCATATTTCCCGCTACAGGTTCAATGATAATACATGCAATTTCTTCTAGATTAGAAGAAATAATATCCTTTACATGTTCTAAATCATTATATTTTGCCAAAAGAGTATCTTGTGCTGTTCCTTTTGTAACACCTGGGCTATTCGGACTTCCGAACGTTACCGCACCACTACCTGCTTGTATCAAAAAAGAATCACTATGGCCATGGTAGCATCCTGCAAACTTAATTATCTTGTCTTTTTGGGTATATCCTCTAGCCAATCTTACAGCACTCATGCAAGCTTCGGTACCTGAATTCACAAACCGTATTTTATCGATATTAGGCACCATTGATACTGCTAATTCGGCAATTTGTGTTTCTATTTCTGTGGGCATACCAAAACTAGTTCCCTTTTTGGCTTTTTCGACTACCGCTTCTACAACAGGCGGGTGTGCATGTCCAAGAATCATCGGACCCCAAGAATTTATATAGTCTATTAATCGGTTTCCATCTTCATCATATAAATAAGCTCCTTTAGCTTCTTTGACAAATATAGGATCTCCTCCCACTGCTTTAAAGGCTCTTACAGGTGAATTAACTCCTCCTGGAATTACTTTTTGCGCTTCTGTAAACAATGCGCTACTTCTTTGATAGATCATCTTTAATTAAAATCTTCTTCCTCTTCGTCGACAATTATTTTAGCTACTTTTAGTACCTGTCCGACTTTGATATTGTTATTTACTAACTTATTAAATGCTTTTAATTCTTCGACAGAAATCTTGTATTTACGCGATATAGAATATAACGTATCTCCGTTAATTACTTCGTGTTCTCCTTTTTTAGTAGTAGCCGTAAGAGCACTAATGGTACTAATGACAGGCTTAGAGACTTGAGGTGTCGTAACAACTGCTTCAGTAATTTTTTCTTTTTTTGGTCGTTTTTTTCTTCCTAAGACATCATTATCAAATTCGTACAAACGATACTGCTCTATGATCGCAATGAGTTTTTGAGGGTATTTTTTATCCGTCGCATATCCCGCTTCTCTTAAACCACGAGCCCAAGATTTGTAATCTTTTTTACTAAAAGTAAATAATCTAGCGTAGCGTTTTCTGTTTTTAAGGAATAAAGAATGATCTCTAAAAGAATCACTTGCTTGGTCATATTTTCTAAAACATTCCTGAAGGCGATCATCATCATGATACACCCGATCTCCGGTCCAATCATGACATTTTATTCCAAAGTGATTTTTAGCCCTAGTTGTTAAATCTCCATAGCCTGCTCCAGACTCTAAAATACCTTGGGCTAAGGTTATACTTGCTGGGATACCATACGTTTTCATCTCACTTTTAGCAATTTCTGAAAATTCAAAAATATACTGTCTTACACGCTCTTTATATGGAAGTGCAGCTTTTGGAGGTCTCTTTACAGAGGTAGGAGTTTCTTCTTTTACAATTTCTCTTGTATTTCTCTCAATCTTCGTAACAGTGGTCTGTTTCGACGTTGCTCTTTTTGTCTTGGATGACGTTGTTAACACTTTTTTATTTCCTCCGCAAGAAATTAAAAAAACTGTAACACATACTAATGAAATAAATTTCCTCATTTTACTATCAAATTGTAATAAGGGGTAGCTTCTTTTTCTTTAATTTTTTATTCATACCAGCAATGCCTTGTAACCCTCCGGTATGCACGGCTAAAATACGAGTATTTTTTATAAAAAACCCCTTTTGTACTAGGTCAAAAATCCCAAAGACCATCTTACCTGTATAAACTGGATCTAGAGGGATATGTTGCTGATCATAGAAGTTATTTATAAAATTTACTCCTTCTTCATTTATTTTACCATATCCTCCAAAATGATACTCATTTATCAAATTCCAATTTGTCTTTGAAGTATATTTTTTGATTTCTTTAGATAAAAAATCCCCTTTTAACGCAGGAAAACCTAAAACTTTTTGGTTCGGTCCTGTACTATTAACAATTCCCGACATTGTACCTCCTGTACCTACAGCACAGCAAATAATATCATATTCAATATCATTATTTGTTAGTATTTCCTGACAACCTTTGACTGCCAAGTCATTGGTCCCTCCTTCTGGAATTAAATAAAAATCTCCAAACTCGGCTACTAATTTATTTCTAAACGATAAAGACTCTTTATCTCTATATTCTTTTCTATCTATAAACTTAAATTGCATTCCGGCTTTAGCGGCAAATCCAAGTGTATCATTCTCTAATAGGGTTTTATCAAGATTGTTAGCTAGCTCTTCTCCGCGAATTACACCTATTGTTTTTAACCCCAGTATTTTTCCTGCTGCTGCGGTTGCCGCAATATGATTACTATATGCTCCCCCAAAAGTAAGAATAGTGTTGTGCTCTAAATTTTTAGCTTCTAATAAATTATACTTCAATTTTCTGAATTTGTTTCCAGAAACATACTGATGTATAAGATCTTCTCTTTTAATATCCAAGGATACCTTTGCCTTATCCAAAAGCTCGTGCTTTATTTGTTTATTCTCTGAAAACTTAGTTTCCGAAGAAAAAAAATTCTGCATATTCTTTGTTTTTGATATTGCAAAACTACGTTTAATTATTTTTGTTTACTTTTGGTTGACCAAAATAACAGTGCTATGAAAATCAATTCTTTAAGAACTTGCTCTATATTACTATCCTCTACAAGAGTATTACTTTTATTATGCTTAAGCATACTCATTAGCTGTAGTAGTTCTGAAGAAGACAATATGCCGGTCACCGAACCAGTTTCTGATGGAGATCCAGTTGATGAAGACACAACAGAGGAAGAAGAGCCAACTGAAAAAGAAAGTGTTGTTTGGAAAAATTGGTACTTATCTGTGCCTTTAAACCGCGGAAATGGTAAGGCTACTTCTATATATTATGAAACTATAGAAAATGACGGACTTACTGCGGATCAAAAAAAATATTTTTATAAAAATCAAGATGGTAGTTATACCTTTTTTACAGAATTTACTGGATATACGACGTCTGGAGAATCTGCTCTAGATGCAAGCAAGTATTGCAGGACGGAGCTTAGAGAATATTGGAGAGGTAATCAAAGTACTTCTGACAATTGGTCTATGGCAGAAGGAACTCACCTTTTAGAATCTACACTAAAAGTAAATTATTGCGAAGGAAGAAAGCAAACCTATATAGCTCAAATTCATGGTATCAAGAACGAAGCCTTAGGACTCAAAAACTCACCTGCTACGATTAAAGCACAGTGGTTTGACGGTAATATTGTTATCGAATACTATCAAAAACCTACTAGTGGAGAATGGACTAGCGAGGGTGATGGCAAAGTTACTATTGGTCGTGTTGATAATGAAAAATTTACCATTCATTTAAAAGTTGAAGATGGAAAATTTATCTACAAATTAGTTTGCCCAAATAAAAACTTAGATACCGGTTATATAACATTATACGATTATGTAGGTAATGGTTATACTTATGAGAATTATTTTAAAACAGGAAATTACTTTAAATGGAATTCTGACTACACGCAATCAGCAGAAGTTATATTATATAGCGCAAAAACAACACATAACTAGGTTTTATAAAGACAAGGAATATTTAATCAAGTATATATTCAAACTTTTAAAGATATTTGATAAAGCTCCAAGGTTTTCTTCTCTTGAGATAGTGTAAATCATCTTCATTAAGGTAAGCTTCTCTTTCAAATGAAATATTACAATATGCTAATTGCGCATTTCGATATTGTAATAGCCTAAAACAGTATTCTGTAAAATATAAAAAATAAAAGGGTATGACAAGTAATTCTACTTGTTGTCTCAAGTGAATTTTTTCATGATTAATAAAGTATTCGTCTTTTTTTAAGAAAGGATCTTTAACCACAATAAACGGCCAAAGCGCTATCCCAACAAAATGCCTACCTATCAAATATTTGTTAACTACTATGCGCATATAACTCTAAGATACTATTTTTGTACGAAATGAGAGACCCTAAAAAAGTATTAACTCCAAAAGAAGGAGATTATTATATTACCCCAGAAGGGTATCGATGTTTTACAGAACAATATCACCTTAGAAGAGGGTATTGTTGTGAGAGTGGATGTAGACACTGTCCGTATGGCTATGACAAAAAAACAAACACTTATTCTAAAAAATAATTGCCTAACCTACTGCATGGTATGATTATTGTGCTTATTTTTTCTAAAAAAAGCTATTGTTAAACCTTTAAAATCAGGGATTATGAAATTTTTTTCACTTTTATCATTAATCCTTATCATAACTCTTAGTTCGTGCACTACCGTTCGTGTTGCTTCAGATTATGATAAGAAAGCAAATTTTAACACTTACAGGAGTTTCGCGTTTTACAAACCCGGAATAGATAAAGCTGACATCAGTGATCTGGATAAAAAGCGTATTTTAAGAGCTATTGAAGCAGATATGGCTACAAAGGGGTTCTCTAAATCAGATAATCCAGATATGCTTGTAAGTATTTTTACTAAGACCAAAGAAAACATCAATATCTACCAAAATAACTTTGGATGGGGTTATGGATGGGGTTGGAATCCTTGGTTTTGGGGTGGAAATAATTTTAATAGCGTTTCTCGTGTAACCGAGGGTACTTTATATATTGATCTTATTGACGCTTCTAAAAAAGAACTAGTATGGCAAGGTATGGGAACCTCTGCATTAACTAAAGATGTAAATAGAAAACAAGAAAAAATGAATGAAATCGTTACTGCGATTTTAAAAGAATATCCGCCTTTAGCGAATAACTAAGAAAAACATTTTTATTATAGATAGATAAAGCCTTTCTTTTATGAGAGGCTTTTTTTTGTGTACATTTATAACAAAACTGAATATAAGATAGCCTTAAATTGATTTTTAAGTTTCTGAACTTATACTGATAATACTCGTTTATGCGTAATTTTTTACTTGGTGCAGCATTAGCTTTTATGGTAGCCTTTGGAATAAAATATTTTATTGATAAATCTACTATCAGAAAAACCGAACTTGAATCATCTGATCTTATTCTAACTCAAATTAAAAACGTTGGTAAATTAGTAGTAACCGAGGGGCACTTTGCCGAGGTTATTACGTATAAGGATGATAAAAAATACTATTTGGATTTATTGACTGCTACCAAAAAAGCAATTGTAGAAGTAAACGCCCATGTCCAGGTTTCTTATGATTTAAGTACTGTTGAACATCATATCGATAATACAACTAAAACAGTGGTAATTACTAAAATTCCTAAAGCTGAAATAAACATTAATCCAACTATAAAATACCATGATCTACAAGCTGATTTCTTTAATCAATTTATTCCTGATGATCATAATTTAATTAGGGAAAAAGTAAAAAAACAATTAGAAGAAAAAGTAAAAAAATCTACATTAGTAACTAATTCTCAAGATAGATTAATTAGTGAACTACAAAAATTATATATTTTAACTAATTCTCTGGGATGGACATTAAAGTATAACAACACTATTATAGAAACTCCTGCTAATCTAAAACAATTCATTGATTAACTTTCGAATACCCTATAGTTAATAATAAACAAAAGTCATCCCATCTTTGACCTGGGAACTATAGTACTACAAACTCGTATAATTTATCTTTCTTGATCAAAACTGATCACAGAAAAAGTCTAAAGATCGACTGGGATGACAGTTCTGTATTTTAAAAAAGATGGAAAGAGAAAACCCTTTCCACCTTATTATAAATCTGCTTTTATAGAAATTTGTTTGTCCCTCAATCTCTAAAATTTTCTACAGATTACTAATTAGTTTACATAGTTAAAACGCGATACATTTAAAATACCCTACCCCCCTGTTATATCAAAAATTAAAAAAAATTAATTGATAGTAAATTAAGTCGCATCTCTTGTGCTCTCTTATCTAATATATTTTTACACTTAGTACCTATAAATAAAACCTTTCATTTATAATCATCAAAGGATTCTACCTTGTCTGTAGTAGCAGTTGATCAAACTAAGTACAGAACCATAATCAACTGTTTATTTCGATATTAATACGTTTTTTAAACATACCTTTCCCACCTGCCATGAGACTAGTAATACGCCCATTTTTTACAGTAAGATCTACAGTAATTAAACTTGATGAGGGGTTTTTCATATACTCCCCTTGTTCTATTAAAAATTTCTTTTTTTGACTTTTAAATTGATCATAAAGATAACAAGCAAGTGGCCCAGCGGCCATACCTGTTGCTGCTTCTTCGAAAATATTATATCTAGGCCCGAACATTCTTGAACTGGCATCTCTATCCTTATGTTTTGTATCCAGAGTAAACGGATAAAAACCAATTAAATCAAGTTCATTACTAATGCTTGTAATTATATCATGATTGGGCTCTATATTTTTTAGTATAGTAGAATTTTTAACTGGAATAAGCATAAATGAATTTCCTGTATTTACGACTTGAATTGGCTTATTTGATATAAGGTCATTTTTATCTAACCCAAGCGCAATTAAAATGTCTTTCTTTTTATGAGATACATCAATGTATCTTGGTGCTTTTTGTTCCATATATGCATAGTCTTCCTTTAGCAATATTTCTAAAACACCATCAATTGTTTCTTTACTAGAGTGGTCACTTTTTACTATCCCTAATTGTTTTAAATATGAAAATGTCGCTATAGTAGCATGACCGCAATGTGCTATTTGCTTATTTGGTGTAAAAAAATCTAACTTAAAATCTGCACGATTAGATTTTGAAACAAATGCAGTTTCCGAAAGACCAACTCTCGAAGCAATTTCTAATTTGTTTTCATTTGATAAATTATCTGCATTTAAAACAACTCCTGCAGGATTACCTCCTTGATCATTATCTACAAAGGCATTTAAAACTTGTACTTCAATTTTTTTTGTATCGCTCATTTTATCCATTTTTTAGTATGATATATAATGGACGCAGAACTATAGAAAAAGACGTGAAAAATTATGAGTTATTAGAATCAAAGTCAATTAACTTTCCTTGAATATCTGTTTCTACATTTGGGCAATTAATAATATTTTCTTTTAAAATATCTCTTGCTTTCTGTACTCTGGATTTTGTTCCTGAATATGAGATTTTCAAATGTTTAGCTAGTTCTTTTTGAGAATACTCTTTAAACGTCACTAAAACAATAGCCTCTTTATGTTTACTAGACAGCAAATCTATCTTTTGATTGATACATGTACTCAACTTTGTATATGCTATATCTTCACTTTGTTCTTGGGGAATATCAATATCGTCAACCGATATATTTTTAATTTTTAACGAACGAAAGTAATCAATAATAGTATTGCGCGTAATTTGATATATCCATGGAATGAGTTTCTGTACTTGCTGTAACTGTCCTATCTTTAACTGTATCTTTATAAAAACTTCTTGAAGAATGTCTTTGGTGACCTCTTTGTCTTTTACTTTACTGTAAATAAACTTATAGAGTTCTTCATTAAGGTCTATCCAAATATTTTCAACATCTTTTTTCATGGATTTATTTTTATAAGTACTACATCTACCTATTTTGGAAGTCCCAGAATGTAGTAGCCTAATTTTTTTCCGTTTTTTTTCTTAGCAGATTCTATTTTCCAAGTATAATCTTCATCTTCTATATCTTGCAATAAATATCCTACATCCTTAAAAGTATAGGTTCTCATTGTAGAAGCTTGACCATCCCAAGCATAACAAATCGGAATGATCGGAATAAAATACGTAAATACTATTTGTTGCCATGTCAAAGGGCGTACAAAGGGAGTCATAAAAAGAGACATCACAAATAAGATTAGTAATGAAACTGGTAAAAATAACCACCAGATAAGAGTAGGTACAAAATTTTCACCCATTTCATATATCAAAATTGGTTCTTTATTTTCTTGAGCTGATTTTAATATTTTCTTTGCCTGAGCAGGAGGCATATGATGAAAACTATTCACCATTGTTTTAAGTCCCTTTGGTGTTTTATCTAAATTTGTTGCATTTATAGAGGTTTCTTTATATACCACATTCTTTAAACTTCCATTATTTATCTTATGTATACATTTTGAGTTTGGGTACAGATCTGTTAAAATCAACTGTATTGGTTCATCTTTTTTTTCGTTAATCAACTTGATCACTTCAGGCATTGCTCCTCCAGAACCTGATCCTAAATCTATTACTTTAGAAAATTCGTGATGTTTCTGAACATTTTCTAATAAACCTACGAGTACTTCACTAGTATTTAAAATTTTATGTAAAACTACAATCAAATTAGTCATACAAGTTCGTATCACTTCGGGAAACCAAATAAAATCCTCAAACTCAAAAAGCTCTATTCTTTTCATTATTTAGATTTTTATTTACGGGATAAACCAATTCTATTACCATATTTCGTGTAAACATATTATTTTAAATATTCATATTCTCTGATACACTTGGCTTATTAGTAGAAGCAACACAATCAATTTTCCATCCTTCATCGTATTTCCTATAAATCGCAACCCAAGAAAACTCGGTTTTCTCTCTTATTAATTCTTCATTTTCATTAGAATATTTTACAATAACCTCTTTGTTTACAATCGCATACGCCATCTTATAATCATCAGAAAATCTAACAATCGGAGGGTTAACATCATCCCATTTCTCAAATTCTACAGAATTAAAGTAACTGCTAAAACGTTTAATGTTACTTTCTTTTGAGGGCATATTTATTTCGCCTCTATTAACAGAAATATGAGTCGAAGATAACTGAGAAGCAAATTCTTCTGCCATCTTATTAAAATGATACTCCCGTTGTTTTTGATGTAATTCTAAAATTTTATTCTTTTCTTCCTCTTCTGATATTGTATAGTTAAAACTACATGAAGCACATACCAATAAAATGCTGATCAATAATCCTAAAAAATTCATTGAACACATCAAATTCATCTTTTTGTTAGCTATCATAATTCTCATTCTGTTATTTCTTTTATGATTATATCACTACCAGAATAGCTATCATCCTTTAACTCATGCCAATGTCTAAATCTTGGAATTGTAATATTGTCTATGACAACATCTCCATTAAAATACAAACGTTCTCCTTTATTTGGATCATCCAGAAAAATGATTTCAACGCCTTTAATTTTATAATCTATCTCAGAAATAAAGACATTCCAATGTTTTGAAATCATCTTTTCCTTTAATTCTATTTCAATTTTATAACATTCTTCTTTGTTAAATTTTGTCTTTGTTGTCTTTCGTATTGTAAGCAGATACTTGTTTAACGACATAGGTAGGCCGTACATAAGATGATAAAAATTCTTATAACCTATATTTCTGGATGCATCTAATCTGTATCTTTTTTTAAGTACAGAATCGATATCTCTTTTTCCATCTAAAAGAACATAACTATTAGCATTGTTATCTAAAACATGTGTAGAAATATACTGATCTCGATTTCTTGACAACTCAAAAGTATTTTTTGAGTTATCTAATTTTAAAATTGAATAACGATGAGGATTAGCTAGTCTAGGTTCTTGAATATGAATATCTAACCTAGTTTTATGCCACAAATTTAGTGAATCATGCTGCGCTATTGTTTTCTCTAAAAGCTGTAAACCATTAAGAGAATTTTTCTCAGCACAACCGCACAACAGTAGTATGCATAGCCCAAATACTATTAATTTCATAAATACGTTTTTTGATTGAAGTAAAAGTTTTAAGTATGATGAGTACTTTTTTATTGATAAAAATGATGATTACAGCTATTTATACCGTATCAAAATCAAGATACTTCGTGTATAATAATTTTCAAACGAAAATTACATCACAACAAACAGTGAATCATATAGTTTAACATTAATTTATTATAAAATTATACTTTACTTTATGATTTTTTCTTGAGAACATCTATTCATCCTCTATATTTTTTTCCATCAAAAGCCCAATCAATGGAAATTGCACCCAAAATGAGAAGTAAAAAAAAGTTAAATACCAATATATTGGTATAAACTGTAGTCCTTCTCCACCAATCCAACCAATAAAAATCACATCATATATAAATAATGGTACTGTTAAGTATAAAGCCAACCAAAGTGAGTTTTTAAAATATTCACGATCTGGAAACATCTTTTTTAATAAAAATGGAGCAAGGGGTATGTACATAATTGTTACAAGTATTACTATAATTACCTTTGCTTCGTAACTCCAGCTCTGATAATAATCTGGCAATCCAACAAGTACAAAGAAACCCCAAGTAACAAAACTCATGAGTAGAAGAGCTAAATGATATTTTAAAGCTATTTTATTCATTTTTAACGGTTTAATAATTAGGATAAAATTTCTATTATATCACCATTGATACTTGCAAAAAATTTCGTCTTATACATTTAAAGCAAGATACTATTTTTGTAGTATTTCAATTTTAATCTTAGAAGTTACATAATAGGATATTTAAGCCATCATGATTTCAAACATTTAGTCTGGTAATATTTTAATATAAAAACCTTTAAGTTGAACCAGTTTAATAACATCCTCTTCTGACAATTTTTTTGTAGCTTCAATTCTGAGCACATTATCTATATCTTCAAGATCAATAGACCATTTTATAATTTCTGAATGATTATTAAAAGTCGGTTTTAAAGATTTTACTTTTTTCTTTGATTTAATATCCGTTCGAAATAATAGTAATTCCATTATTTTTTATCGTATTATTCTGATTCTGATGTATTTTCTTCTGTTTGACCTGATTGCCTTTCTACAAATTGCCTGTAATATTCATCCCCTTCTTCTTTCCAGAATTTATCATAATATTTCCATTTCGAAAAATCAGTTTTTGAATCCTTTTTACAATCGTTTTTAGATTTTTTTGATGAGCTTTTACCACTGCCTCCACTACCACAACCGCCGATTAGTAATTTTAACAATATAAACAAACCTACTGCTTGCCAATATGTAAGTGTGGTAAGTCCAAAAATTTCGGGCATAAGCCAGTTCCATAACCACATAATAACAAATCCAAATAAAATTGCTAATCCGGTTATGGCGATTATTCCAAATAGTATTATCCCAATGATTTCGATTGGTGATTTTTTCCTGAATTTATGAGTGAAAAAATTTGTCATGATACATGTATTTTATGTTTTTTTATTTCTAATTCTATATTTTTATACAATATTCCGATTGCCCTATGTCTTCTGGACATTAATGTTCCTGCAGGAATTCCTGTTTCTTTTGAAATTTCTTGATATGAATACCCTTCATAATCTACAGCTATGATTATATCTCTATAAGCCGGTTTAAGCTTGTCTATACATTTCTTAAGCAGTGTGATTAATTTGTCTGAAGGATAGACTTCATTTGATTGTTGTAATACGTCTACCAATTCTAAAAGATCATCTTCACTATCTATTGAGGTTTCTTTGTACTTATTTGTTCTCATAATATCAATAATTTTATTTTTTATTGATCTATAAACGAAACCGGCCACATTTTGTATAGGACCATATCTATCCGCGCCCGAAAACAATTTCAAGGCAACATCCTGGATAATATCTTCTGCATCTCGATTTGCTGTATCACTTATTTTTGTGTTTACATACATCTTGAGAGATTGATATTCTCTTCCAAAAAAATCTTTAAGTTTTTTACTATTGTCTGATTCCAAATTCATGTAAAAACCATTTAAGAAAGGCCTTTATTTAAAAGACGATACTTTTTAAATCTATTGCATTTTAGAACATTTTTATTTAAAAAAGATCAAATTAAACATTGGTTATTAGTTTTTATAAATAACAATATGCAACTGATTTAAAAAGAATAAGGAGATCAAGGTGTTTATACAATAATCTCAGAAAATAAAAACGCTCTTAACGCAAACAAACGTTTACAAACGAATACAAATGAAATTAAATACTTCCTAACCGAATCTGATATAAGTCATACTATAGGTTTGCAGTGTCGAATTGAATTAGTACAACACAAACTGTTTCTAATTTAAAATACATTAAAAAAGTTCTGAATATAAACTTTAGAACATAATACGAATAATAAAGGTTTAACACGAAAACAAAAATTATGAACACGATTAAAAACAAAGTACAACTAATTGGAAACCTTGGACAAGAACCAGAAATTGTAAATCTGGAATCCGGTAAAAAACTAGCTAAGTTCTCTATTGCAACAAATGATTATTACTACAACAAACAAGGTGATAAAATAACAGATACACAATGGCACAATATTGTAGCTTGGGGAAAAACGGCCGATATTATTGAAAAATATGTAAGTAAAGGTCAAGAACTTGCTATTGAAGGAAAACTTACTTCTCGTAGTTACGATGATAGTGATGGTCAAAAACGATACATTACCGAGGTCGTCTGCAATGAACTTCTAATGCTCGGAAATAAATAATCATCATATCTTGAAACACAAATTTAAAAAGCCCTCTAACAAAGGGCTTTTTTTACATTAGAACCATAATTTAATAGGTGCAAATTTTATCAGATTGTCGCCTGAAGTAAGTTTCTCAAATTAATTTACAATCAATAGTATTGAAATACTTTACTTTTAACAGTATTAACTTACAACTTCTTTAATTTGAATACATATACTAAATATTGGTTTTTAGAAGGATTCAACCTGTTTAATAAACTTGGTAGAATTACAATGATGCGTATGTGCGAAATCCTTGAAATGAAAAATATTGATAAGGGAACTACTATCCAATTACGTACTAGAGACCAAAAATGCATTTTTTTCCTCAAAAAAGGAACCATCAAAATAGTAGATGCCTCTGATGAAAATGTGAAATACATTGTTAAAAAAGGAAATATTTTTGGCGAGCTCTCTCTTTTAGAAGAACAACCTACAACTAAAGAATATGCCATAGCCCTAGAAGATTGTATTATATGTTATATAGAAGCTGATAGAATGGAAAAGATTATAGAAAAACATAAATCTCTTAAAAACGGCATCCTCAAGATATATGGTTTACGAATAAAAAAATTAGAAAGGCGTTTGCGAGACTTACTATATAAAGATAGCACTGCAAGAATTACAGATTTTATTGTCGATTATATTAATGAGTTTGGAGAAATTGAAAAAGGTAAAATAACTGCTAAAAATCTATTATCACATAAAGATATAGCAAATCTCACAAATACATCAAGACAAACTGTAAGTAATGTAATGAGTATCTTAAGAAAACAAAGAATAATAGATTACAATACTCAGTTTTTATCATTACTAAAACAAAAAACGTAAAAATATAGTGCAAAAAAAATTATACATCAATTACAAACTAAATCTATTTCATAATAAATCGAAAGCCTTTACTGATCTTTTCGTCAAATTATAAAGCACTCAATAATGTTATATCAATCATTAAAACAATCATATATTTTTCTTTAGATGTTTTCTATATAAGTTACAATTACCATACTAAAAAAAGAAATGCATTATAAAATATTATCTTAAAGAAAATTTTGGTCACAGTAGGGATCAGGTAGAAAATAATTTTGTACTCGTTTTTATAGTACCGACATACAAAATGAAAAAACTGAATTAAAAAAATCAAAATAAAAACACACAATCATGAAGCAACCAGTTTTAATTGCACAAATCAGTACGCTAGAAAATAAAAAACCAAGTCATGCCTTGGTTAATGGGCTAGATCTAGTTATTGTAAAATTTGACAAAGAAATTTCTGTTTTATATGGAAGATGTTTACATAGAGGTGCATTAATGTCTGACGGTCATGTAGAAGGAGACAATCTAATTTGTGGTGTTCATGGTTGGGATTACAGAGTAGATACTGGTGTTTCAGAATATAATAATCATGAAGTATTGCATAAATTCACTATCAAAATAGACGATGATAACCTATATGTAGATGAAGAGGAGATCAATACATATCTAAAAGCGTACCCGCAACCATTTAATAGAGACGAATATCTGGGAGCATATGCTGATACTCACCCCGAAGACACAGAACCCTACACGAATTATATTAAACATCTTGCTCAATATGGATTAAAAAAAGTTGGGCATCATGGGTTTTCCGAGGCTATGGGTGTTGATCGTAACACCTTACCAAAATGGGACAACATACAATTTCTTCCAGCTCAGCTAGCAAAAAAACCTCTATTAGATGATCACCCGGTTGCCACTAAAGTAGTAATTGGCCCTAAAGCCAAAAAACCTTTAATATTAGATATTCCCTTGTTTGTAAGTGATATGAGTTTTGGAGCACTATCTCGAGAAGCAAAAATATCGCTATCAAAAGGTGCAGAAATGGCTGGGACAGGAATTTGTTCTGGTGAAGGAGGAATGCTACCAGATGAACAAGCCGAAAATTCAAAATACTTTATGGAATACGCCTCAGCCGGATTTGGTTTTGCTTGGGATAGAGTTCCTAAAGTGCAAGCTTTTCATTTTAAAGGAGGGCAAGGTGCCAAAACGGGAACAGGAGGTCATTTACCTGGTGAAAAAGTAAAAGGAGAGATCGCCAAAGTAAGAAACTTAAACGAAGGAGAAGCTGCAATTTCTCCTGCTACTTTTACTAATCTTGTTACCGTAAAAGATTTTAGAGAATGGGGGGACAAAGTTCGTGAAGTTTCAGGAGGCATACCCGTTGGTTTTAAATTAGCTGCAAGTCATATCGAAAAAGATATTGCTTTTGCTTTAGAAGCAGATGCAGATTACATTATTCTTGACGGTCGCGGTGGCGGTACCGGTGCTGCACCGACTGTATTAAGAAATAATATCAATGTACCTACTATTCCTGCACTTGCCAGAGCTAGAAAATTTCTTGATAAACAAGGTGTAAAAGATGTAACCCTAGTAATTACAGGAGGCCTAAGAATCGCAGAAGATTATGCAAAGGCTATGATGTTAGGTGCAGATGCTATTGCAGTGTCTAATGCCGCTATACAGGCTATAGGTTGTGTAGGAATGCGAGCTTGTAACACAAACAACTGCCCAGTTGGTGTCGCTACTCAGAAAGAAGACTTAAGAGCTAGATTAAAAATACAATCTTCTGCAAGACAATTAGCTAATTATTTTGAAGCCTCGACAGAGTTAATGCAAGTAATTGCCCGATCCTGTGGTCATGATGATATTACTAAATTTAACTTTGATGACCTTACAACTTTTGACTATGACATGCATCGATTAACAGGTATCAATTATGCTGGTATTATCTAGGATACTTAAAGTAAACTACTATTAATTAATAAACATAAAATCTATGACTACTCAATTGCATATTGCTTCACAATATTTGGCTGCGGCGCAAATAAGTTTTTTAGATAAAAAAGATGATGATAGTCACACTAATATTGGATTTAATATTGAAAAGGGATTTCTAGAAACCCGATCATTAAATGATGCCGGATATAAGCTTGCCCTTGATTATCAAAAATTCGCCTTACACTGGACACAAAAAAATACGACACGCTTTAGCCTAAATTTAAATGGAAAAACACATCATGAAGTATTAGAATGGATACAAAAAGTTTTAAAAGAAATAAAAACTGTAAAACCATTTAAATATGATTTACATTATGAACTCCCATACTCGGTTACAGAAGACTATAGTTTTTCAGTGCCAGATACCGATAATTCGATACTTCAAAAACTAATGCAACAAAGAGCATTAGCAAATACAGTTTTGCAAGATGTTTTACAACAGCAACAGTTAAAATCAGACGTTAGAATCTGGCCTCACCATTTTGACACAGGTGCCTTTAGCATTTTCACAGGTAAAGATATTTCTGTTGGATTTGGCATGGCAATACCGGATAGTATGCATGACGATTACTATTTCTATATTAGTGGTTATAAAGGCCATGACGCTCTGGATACTTCTAGTCTTTCTAAACTTACTTATGGAAACTGGTATTCTGATCAGTTTAAAGGAGCTATTTTACCTGTCACAGAAACAACTAAAGAAATGGCTACCTTGTTTTTTAACGAAGCTATTTCAATACTTAGAAACTATTGATCATGGAAAATTGGTATATCCCGGCTACAATAATACCTGGTATAGGGCTTTTAATATTATCTACTTCAAACCTGTTGGTAAATTTAAGTGCCGAGATCAAGTGGTTAATTAATGAAGATACCTCCAAAACCATTCTTATAAATCGAAAATTAAAGCAGCTTAAACTACTAAATAACGCCATGGTATTTCTTTATATAGCCGTGGCATGCCTAGTGATTTCTGCTTTAGTAGCAGGAGTATATAAAAGTGTAGCTTCTACTTTTGACTCTGGTATATATATTACGATTATAGGAATCATAAGTGCTCTTATTGCCTTAATTATGCTCATTACGTATTCCTTTAGAGCAGTTAAAATAAGACAAGATCAATTTCACAACAAATGCTAACATTCAGAAAAAAAACACGCTCATGACTTCAAAAAAAGAAACTGTTTGGTATAAAGTACTAGATAACAAAGATCGATTGCCTGAGGGAAGGGTTCAAACTGTAACTGCGGGACATCAAGGTGTTTGTTTGACTCATTACAATGGTAAATTTTCTGCACTCGATAATCGTTGCCCACATCAAGGTGGTCCATTAGGAGAAGGATCCATAGAGAATGGAATGTTACGGTGTCCTTGGCATGGTTGGGATTTTGATCCATGTACTGGATTACCCCCAGGAGGTTATGATGATGGGGTAACTACTTTTGATGTAAAAGAAGAAGATGAAGCTATATACGTAGGTATTCCAGAAGAAACTACACATCAAGATACCATTTCTGATGTCATGATGCAAACCATGACAAATTGGGGTGTAAATACTGTTTTCGGAATGGTTGGACATTCTAATCTAGGTGTAGCAGATGCCATGATGAGATTAGAAGAACAAGGTAAACTACAATTTTTTGGTATACGCCATGAAGGAGCAGCAGCTTTTGCCGCTTCTGCTTATGGTAAGTTAACAGGCAAACCAGCCGTTTGTTTTGGGATTGCAGGACCTGGATCTACGAATATGTTTACAGGAATGTGGGACGCAAAAGTTGACAGAGCTCCCATGTTAGCATTTTCGGGGCAAGTCAATACCCAAGTAATGGGTACAGGAGCTTTTCAAGAAGTTGATCTAGTACGTGCTTTTCAAACAGTTGCCGATTTTAATCATGCTGTACAACAAAACTCAAAACATAGTGAACTAATGAGTTTAGCTATTAAAAGTGCTTTGTTAAATAGAAATGTATCACATATCACATTTCCTGATGAAGTCGCGTTTATGCCTAAACCTAAGATAGAAGAAGCGCAAACCCCGGACGGTAGAATTACACCTATGAACATATCGCCACCAAAGCAAATGGTTGCAAAGGCAGTAGATATGATCTCTAAATCACAAAAACCAGCTATTATAGTAGGACATGGTGCACGGTTTCACATGGATGCAATTACTGCTTTTGCAAAACAATTAAAATGTCCTGTAATTACTACTTTTAAGGGTAAAGGGCTTATTGCAGATAATCATGAATTAGGATGTGGTGTTTTGGGGCGCAGCGGTACTCCTATCGCATCATGGTTTATGAATGAAAGCGATTTACTAATCGTATTTGGTGCATCATTTTCTAATCATACCGGGATCACTCCTAAAAAACCTATTATTCAAGTTGATTACGACCCCACAGCACTAAGCAAGTTTCATAAAATAGATGCCGCTTTATGGGGTGAAATTTCTGAAACCTTATCTAGTATAAAAGAACAAATAACCGATAAGATTAACACTATAGATAGACGTCCCGAAATTGCAAAACGTTGGGAAATTTGGCAAGAAGAAAAACAAAGTAGATTACACGACACAAGTAACAAAGGAGTAAGCTCTATTGCAGTTTTTGATGCGATGAACAAAGTTGTACCCGAAAATGCGGTAATCGCTGTAGACGTTGGAAACAACACTTATTCTTTTGGCCGCTATTTTGAACCTAAAAATCAGTCCATTTTAATGTCTGGATATTTGGGGTCAATTGGCTTTTCTCTTCCTGCTGCTATGGGCGCTTGGGCCGCACAAGGTAATGAAAGACCTGTCTGGTCTGTATCTGGTGATGGTGGTTTTGGACAATACTTAGGGGAAATGATGACCTTAGTCAAATACAATATGAATATAAAACACGTATTACTAAACAATTCTGAACTAGGAAAAATATCTAAAGAACAAAAAGCTGCAGAATTAGACGTGTGGAAAACCTCCTTGCATAACGTAAGTTTTGCCAAATACGCAGAAAACTGCGGCGCATTAGGTATTCAAGTTACAAAACAAGAAGAATTAATCCCTGCTTTAGAAAAACTTAAAGCTCACAATGGCCCTGCTTTATTAGAAATCATTACCGATGTTACATTAATATAAAATTAAAATGATTCGACATTTAACAAATGAAGTTTCAACTCTTCAATCTTAATCAATAAGACTAGTTCTGAATATTGGGCATTTTTATTTGACAATGGTAATTGGTTTATCTGCAGGAAAATATATCAATGTAAAATCTTAGAAATTATGTTACAATCCTTTAGTATTATTTTTGCTATTGCTACTTTTTTCAATTTCATAAACTATAAATGGATTAAGTTACCCACAACAATTGGTCTCATGTTAATGAGTCTAGTAACGGTAATATTTATTACGCTTAGCAAAGGTATTTTCCCTCAATTCTACATGTTTTTTTGTGATATTGTCACTAATTCTGATTTTAAAACTTTATTACTAGACGGAATTCTAAGTTTTTTACTTTTTGCAGGTGCACTTCATGTTAATATTGATGCACTAGCCAAAGAAAAATGGTCTATCTTACTATTTGCTACCATAGGAGTTCTTTTATCAACTTTTATAGTAGGAACGTTAACTTTCGGAACTGCAAAACTCATTAGCCTTGACCTTCCATTTTTAGATGCATTACTTTTTGGGGCATTAATATCACCAACTGATCCTATTGCAGTAATGGCGATTCTTAAAAAAGCAAATATTGCCACTAGTCTAGGCATAAAAATAGAAGGTGAATCTTTATTTAATGACGGTATAGGAGTAGTCGTTTTTTCGGGTATCCTAATTCTATCTGGTATGGGTGAACATCATAACGAAACTTCAATTGGGTTAGAGATTGGAAAATTATTTCTTGAAGAAGCTATAGGAGGTATTTTATATGGAGGACTACTAGGTTTTATTGGATATAGGTGTATAAAATCTGTAACAGAAAACCCTCAACTATCTGTCATGATTAGCTTAGCAATTGTAATGGCAGGGTATGCCATAGCGTCACTCATTCATGTTTCTGGTCCACTTGCAATGGTAGTGTCAGGAATGATTATTGGTCATAAATTAAATATTACAACCAATAAAGGAGCCGCTAGGAAAATGATTAACGAAATTTGGGAAGTGCTTGATGATGTATTCAACGGTATTTTATTCGTCCTTATTGGATTAGCTATTCATCTTCTAAAGTTTGATAGCAAACACTTAACACTAGGGATTACAGCTATTTTTATTGTTCTTATCGCTAGGTTTGTTTCAGTTTTTATGCCTTATTCACTTTTAAAACATAAAGAAAATAGTCCTATTAAAACAGTTTCTGTTTTAACATGGGGAGGGCTTCGAGGAGGTATTTCAATTGCATTAGCACTAAGTCTAGCAAACAATTCTTCTTCAGAAATTATTCTTTATATTACCTATGTTGTTGTCATATTTTCAATAATCATTCAAGGGCTTAGTATAGGGAGCTTTGTTAAAAAACTATATCGTTAAACTACATTTCATTTTAAAATAACCTAAACCTAACTTTTGACTTTATCTTCTAGTGTAGATTATTCACAAATTCAATACATTTAACCAAGAACTTATATTTAAAAAAATGGCTTTAATCTCCAAAAAATATTATAACAGGGATCTTTCCTGGCTTCGTTTTAATCATAGAGTACTCCAAGAAGCAGCAGACAAAAGTAATCCACTTTATGATCGAATCAAGTTCCTAGCTATTTTCTCATCAAATCTTGATGAGTTTTTTAAAGTTCGTGTTTCTGATATCAGAAAAATTAAAGATTTAGATAAATCTTTACGAAAAAAGTTAATTACTAAACCAAATAAGCTTTTAAAAAAGATAAAAAAACAGGTTCTGCTTCAACAAGAAGAATTTGGAGAGCTTTTTAATCAACAGATCATTCCTGATTTAAAAAAAGAAGGAATACAATTAGTGTATTGCGAAGATTTTTCTGTAAGTCAAAAAAAAATAGCGCAAGAATACTATAAAGAACATCTTGAAAGTAAACTTACATTAGGAATTATTACCGATGGAGATCATGAAAACATCTTTATAGAAAATGAAGAGCTTTATTTAACTACTTTACTCGATACTAATGAATTGATTGTAGTTAAAATCCCTTCCGAAACACCTAGGTTTATATCTTTCCCAATAGAAGAAGGTATACATTACATTACCTTTGTAGACGATATTCTAAAATATAATTTATCTAAGTTTTATGCTCAAAGTGATATTTCTTCATTTCATTCTATTAAAATTTCTCGTGATGCAGAATTGTATATCGACAATGAATATTCTGGAGATCTGCTCACTAAAATCAAAGATTCTCTTAGTAATCGAGATACTGGCCAAGTAACTAGAGTATTAATAGATAATACAATGCCTTTAGAATTACTAAATGCCATAAAAAAGATATTAGATGTAAATGAAACTGATATTTCTGAAGGAGGTAGATATCATAATTTTAAGGACTTCTTCGGTTTTCCAAATCCAACAAATAAAAAATTAGTTGAAGATGCTATTGCGCCTATTCGAGATCAAAGTCTATTAGGTTTCTCGAATATGTTTGATGCTATTTCAAAAAAGGATCGACTGTTTTATTATCCTTACGAATCTTTTCAAGATGTAATTCGTTTAGCGCAAGAAGCCGCAACAGATAAAAACGTTACTAAAATAAAAGTCACACTATACCGCATAGCGAAACAATCAGGAATCGCTGATGCATTACTCTTGGCTGCAAAAAACGGAAAAGAAGTTTTTGTTTTTATTGAAACAAAAGCTCGATTTGATGAAGAAAATAATATACGATGGGGTAAAATTTTAGAAAATCATGGGGCAAAAGTAACCTATAGTTATGCGGGCATAAAAGTACATTCTAAAATACTGTTAATAGAACGTTTAGAAAATAAGCAAACCGTAAGATACAGCTACATTAGCACCGGTAATTTTAATGAAAAAACTGCTAAAATATATACCGATTTTGGGCTAATGACAGCTAATAAAGACATTACTTCAGAATTAAGTCAAGTTTTTCAATTATTAGAACGAACCATTATTATTCCGAAAACTAAAAAACTATTAATATCACCATTCACAACTAGAAATACGTTTAAAAAACTAATAGAGACCGAAATCGAGAACGCCAAGAAAGGGCAAGAAGCCTATATCATACTAAAGATGAATAGCCTACAAGATCCAAAGATGATAGATTTACTATATGATGCAAATAATGCCGGTGTAAAGATTAGATTAATAGTTCGCGGTATTTGTTGTTTAGTTCCAGGAATTCCAGGCCAAAGTGAACATATATATATCACTAGTATTGTAGATCGATTTTTAGAACATGGACGTGTTTACATTTTTGCTAACTCAGGAAAAGAAAAAATGTATATAGGCTCTGCCGATTGGATGACACGTAACTTAGATCATAGAATCGAAGTGATAACACCAATTTTAGATATTGATGTGTATTCTAAAATTAGAGCTATGATACAACTACAATTAGACGATACCGTAAAAGCAAGAGTTATAAATGAAGATCAAAACAACATATATGTTAATTCTACGCAAGTACTCAGGTCTCAATTAGAAACTATAGAAAAAATCAAAAACCTTACAGTAACTACTGATTAACAACTACTTATGTTAAAATTATTTTAAATAAATATTGACCATCTGGTTTGGTTCTGTTTTAAATTATCTTAGTAATAACTTAAAACCTCACCACATGAAATCTTCTAAAAATAATACACTAAAAGCTCATTTTTTGGTGTGCCTTACTATATGTATTTGCACAGTTTGCACATCACTATCAGGTCAATCTATTTTTAAAAATGCCTCTAATCAAATCCCACAAGTTACACCAACAGGTGCAGACTCTTTTGATTCGGATCTTGTAGATGTTGATGGCGATGGAGATTTGGATATTTTTATTGCTGAAGGTACTGCTGGATTCTCTGGTCGTGCCAATCGACTTTTGATAAACAATCAAGGATTTTTTACAGATGTTTCAGAAAGTAATTTACCCATATCCCTTAATCCTGCAAATAGTATAAGTGCAGATTATGGTGATATTGATAATGATGGAGATGTGGATATTGTAGTAACTAATCTAGGACCAACACAATTACTACTAAATCAAGGTAATGGTATATTTTCTGATGAGAGTATCAACTTATTACCACCTCCTCCTATCAATATATTTGAAGATATTTCTACCGAAATAGGTTTTGAAGATGTAAATAAAGATGGACTTCTAGATATTTTTATTGCTAATGAAATACCTCCGATACCAGATATAGGACCAGCAGGAGCGCAGAATTTTCTATACATCCAAAATACAGATGGAACTTTTTCTAACGAATCTTTAAGTCGTTTACCAAATGTAAAAAATCAAACAGGAAGCTTTGTCTTTGGCGACATTGATAGCGATGGCGATAATGATCTTATTATAGCTAATGTTGGTCAAAATCAAGTTTTGATCAATGATGGAAATGGTTTTTTTACTAATGAGACCGAATTGAGAATCTCTCAACAAAATACAGCTAGCCGCGCTATGGTGTTAGCAGACATTGACAATGACACAGATCTTGATCTCATTATTGCAAACAGTAATTCAGAACAAAATCAGGTTTTTATAAATGATTCAAAAGGTTTTTTTCAAGAAAACACGACAAATGCATTACCAGAAAAAATAGATACAAGTACCGACGTAAAACTTTTTGACTTTAATTATGACGGTTACCTTGATATCATTTTTGCCAATTCTGCTCCTAATCCGATGGGGCCAGCTGGAGGTGGTCACCCTTTAGCTCCTGCCCCAGATATACTCTACATAAATGATGGTTCAGGAATCTTTACTGACGCTTCTTCTATTTTCTTACCGCAAAACAATGATATTAGTTTTGATATTGAAATTGCCGATGTTAATGGTGATTGTTTAGACGATATATTAGTATCAAATGCAAATGATGGGATCGAAAAATTATATTTACGAGATAGTACTCCTCAAACTCAATTTACCAATATAGTACCATTTACCACTTGTATTACTGATAATCATGATGGTACTTTAACAGCGACCTTTGGATACACTAATTCAACTCAAAACACAGTATATATCCCTAAAAGTAATAGAAACAAATTAATTGCTGCTACCAGAAACCCTCCGGTTATCTTTTTCCCTGGTACGCATACAGATGTATTTTCTGCAACTTTTAGAGTAAGTATGGCGTGGATAATTAATAAAGATATTGCGATCGCCACGAGAAGAAACTCAATGTGTGATACTGATATATTTACCAAGAATAATGACGAAGATTTTAATTTAGAGATCACGAATTACCCTAATCCATTTTCAGGATCCACAACAATTAAATATACTATTCCACAAGCAGATATGGTTGAAATACTATTATATGATCAATCAGGAAGAATTATTAAGATTATACAAAAATCACATCAAAGCAAAGGTTCACATAGCATACAACTTAATGCTACTACTCTTGGACTTAAAAATGGTATGTACTTTTATAAAATTACATCTGGACAAAGTAGCTCAATTAAATCTCTTATAAAAAATGGATAATAAATTCATTAATTTTGTACATGTTTTTAGTTCTTTAAAGCTGCTTTACTCTTTTTAATACCAAAATAAATAATAAAGCCTCCTGTAAAAAACATTAATAAACTATATACTGCGGGAGCTATTGCAAACGAACTGTTTTCTAAAATAACGACTGCTACCGTAATTGCTAAGGTTCCATTCTGAATTCCTGATTCTATTGCAATAGAAATAGCACTTTCATTTCTAAGCTTGAAAATTTTAGCAGAATAATACCCAATCATCATGGTACCAATATTCAAACATAAAGCAATAAGACCCGCTTGTTCAAAATATGAAATCATATTGTCTTTTTCTTTAATCGAAATACCTATAATTACCAGAGCAAGCACTATTCCAGAAGCTATACGAACCGGTTTTGCCATGTTTAAAGCAAATGACTCTTTGTAATGTCTTATTACCATTCCTATGATTACGGGGATAATTGTTATTATCATTATTCGAATTATAGTTCCCGGGATATCTAAGGCAATCGTTCTGGATTCATCCAAAAAATGTAATAATGCAATATTTACGATAAAAGGAATCGTAAAAATAGACACAAAACTACTTATCGCCGTGAGCGTTACTGATAAAGCTACATCACCTTTTGCTAAGTGAGAAATCAAATTTGACGTAGCTCCTCCGGGGCAAGCAGCCAAGATCATAATTCCGATAGCAATTTCTGGTCGTAAAGAAAATGTAGAAGCTAGCAAAAATCCTAATAAAGGCAGGATAATTAGCTGATTAGTTAACCCAATAACTATCGCTTTTGGATAAATTAAAATTCTTTTAAAATCATCAACAACAAGAGATAACCCCATCCCCAACATAATTATTATTAATGATGAAGCTAAAATAATTGTTGATACATTATCCATAATAAATAGTAGTTATTTTTAAAGCAATATAAAACATTTAATATAAATTTTAAGAATACCTCACTATTCACAAAAAAGAATGTTTAAAATTTTGATAAATAAAAGGATCTAAATGCATATTTTAAAGTAATATTTTTTAAGTTTGACAAATTATGCTACTCTGTGCTACATACAGGTAACTATTTTAATCCTGATTCTTTTAAAAAAGTATCACCTTAATACTCTTCGAAACTATGCTGGCTGTTTCTACATTTATACTATTCACCTTGCTTGTTGCGTATATATCTTATCGTAAAACCAAAGGAGAAGCTCTAAATACATCTGATGGATACTTTTTAGGAGGAAGAAGTCTCGGATGGTTCGTTATTGGTGGATCACTCTTTTTAACCAATATGAGTGCTAATAACTTTATCGGAGAAAATGAACAGGTATATAATGATAGTGTTGCTGTAATGGCTTGGGGGATGACCTCTATATTATCCTTAATTATAGTATCCGAATTTATTCTACCCATTTATCTCAAAAATGGATCTGTAACCACACCCGACTTTTTAGAAGATAGGTTTGATTCGAGTATAAAAAAATGGATATCTATTATATTTCTAGTTGGGTATGTTATTAATATGATGCCACCGGTTTTATATGCAGGTGCAGTAGCTTTTAATGGAATGTTTGATCTCTCTGGCGTTTTTGGATTAAGCAATTGGGCTACAATATGGATTCTTGTGTGGTCTATTGGTATCGTAGGAAGTATATATGCCATTTTTGGAGGATTAAAGGCAATTGCTGTTTCTGATGCAATCAATGGTATAGGCCTTGTTATTGGTGGTTTGTTAGTTCCGTTTTTTGGATTACTATACATAGGAGAAGGTAGTTTTTCTGTAGGTCTCGACATGATCTTAACACAAAACACAGAGCACCTTAATGCTATAGGCAAACCCGATTCTCCCGTTCCCTTTAGCACATTATTTACAGGTATGCTATTGGTTAACTTAAATTACTGGGGAACCGAACAATATATCATGCAACGTGTTTTAGGAGCCAAAAATTTAGCTGCAGGTCAAAAGGGTATTGCACTGGCAAGTGTGTTAAAAGTAATCTCTCCGATTTTATTAAATATTCCAGGACTTATAGCCTTGCATATCTATTTTAACGTAGAGAACACTGCAGAGATTTATCCGCGTTTAATTGGGGATGTAATGCCAGAATATTTAACAGGGTTTATGGCAGCCATCATTTTTGGGGCAGCACTTACTACATTTAATTCTGGTCTTAATAGTTCTAGTACTTTATTTATGTTAAATATTTACAAGCCATACCTAAAGGATAAAAACAAAGAAATTGGAGATTTAAAACTAATCAAGAAAAGTAAATATTTACAGGTATTTCTGGCTATGACCGCTATGTTTATCGCTCCTTTTATAGCTTTCGTAGATGGTGGTTTTTTTGACTATATCCAAAAAGTGGCCGGATTTTTTAGTGTACCTATATTCACAATTCTATTCGTAGGATTTGTCACTAAAAAAGTACCTCCAATTGGTGCTAAAGTAGCTCTGATATTTTTTATCACCTGTTACGGACTTACGCAATTGGTATTCGATACAGGTCTACATTTTCTTCATATAATGGCAATTTTGTTTCTAACAAGTACGGCAATCATGCTATTCTTTGGTAAATTCTATCCTATGAAAGTGCCGTATAAACCAATAGATAAAAAAATAGTAGATATTAAACCCTGGAAATATAGACACCTAATATCCTTATTACTTATCATTATTGTAATCGCAACTTATATTTTCTTTTCCCCATTAGGTGTGGCATCGTAACAAGAATAACTCAATATCATTATGGCTAACTTAACAACAAAAGGCTGGTGTTTTTTTCAAGAAATAGGCAAAGAACAACTTCCTTATGATGGAATATCACTATATACAAAGGAGGAATACTTTGATTTTAGCATATCATCTCAAATAAACCAATTAGAAAAAGAGCTATATGTTACAACTGTAAAACTAAGCTCATCTACTCCTAAAAATACAAAACCTGTTAAACTAGTATGGAAAATCCCTGCTATTAATCTTAAAGGAACCTGGTTATCAAATTATGAAAGTGATCGACGTGTGTTTGCAGAGTTTGATGCAGAACGCATGCTTGTTTCAAGAACTGCTTACGAGGCACCTATACTATGTCTTTATGGTCATAATGATCAAAACTTACATACATTTGCCTGTTCTGATGCTATTAACACCTTATCATTAGGTGCAGGACTTAGAGAAGAAGATGGGTGGGTATATTGTAATGTAATCTTGTTTACCGAAAATGTTCCTGATTTTAAAGATTATGAAATTAGCATCTTATTAGATTATAGAAAACATCGATATGAACACTCTTTAGGTAAAGTTTCTGATTGGTGGGAGTCTTTTACTAAATATACTCCCATGAGCGTTCCTGAAATAGCAAAACAACCCATGTATTCTACATGGTACTCCTATCATCAAGAAATTAGTAGTGACACCCTTCTAAAAGAATGTACAATAGCATCAGAAATGGGTTACCGTACTATAATCGTTGACGATGGTTGGCAAACAAATGATAATAATCGTGGGTATGCATATACCGGAGATTGGTTACCAGAACGTTTTCCGGAAATGTCAAATTTTGTTTCTGATATTCATGGTTTAGATATGAAAATAATGTTATGGTATTCTGTCCCCTTTTTTGGAAAATACTCTAAAGCATATGAGAAATTTAAAGGAAAGTTTCTTCATTTTTCTGAAGAGTTTCAAGCCGCTATTGTTGATCCCAGATATCCTGAAATAAGAGAATACCTCGTTACTATTTATTCAAATGCACTTAAAAACTGGAAACTAGATGGTTTTAAGCTTGATTTTATTGATCATTTTATACCGTATCCAGAAACCATTTTGACTTTAGAAGATGGCAGAGATTATGCAGCAATTGGTCCAGCAGTAGACCGATTAATGACAGATATAAAAGAGGCCTTAATAGCAATTAATCCTAATATTTTAATTGAATTTAGACAACATTACATAGGACCTGCATTACGAAAATGTGGTAATATGTTAAGAGCACATGATTGCCCCAATGATGCTGTTACTAACCGAAGACGTATAATTGATCTAAGGTTACTTTCTGGAGATACCGCTATACATTCGGATATGTTTATGTGGAATTATGATGAACCTGTGGCATTAGCTGCTTTGCAATTTGTAAATATTTTGTTTTCGGTTCCTCAGGTATCTGTTCGTCTTGGTGAAATTTTAGAATCTCATAAACAAATGGTTTTGTTCTACACTTCCTATTGGATACAAAACCAAGACATACTATTAAGTAGAAATTTAACGGCAATAGGGCCTTCAGAAAATTATCCTGTGGTGAGAACTATTACAGAAAAAAAGGAGATTATTGCAGTGTATGCAGATGTTGTAATTGACCTCTTTAGTGAAGCTCAATATATTGATATAATTAACGGAAAAACATCAGAAAAAATAATTCTTAATACTGTATCTAGTCAAAAATCTTATAAAATCTCCATCATAGATTGTCAAGGGAATATAATTAAAAACACTACAAATTCATTTCAAAAAGGACTCATATCCATAGAAGTACCTATTTCAGGAATGATAACTCTATCAGCAGTTTAACATGAAATCAGAAATCAATTTTGATAGCGCCCATTTTTGGGAAAACCCTAAAGTATTTGCCATTGGCCAAGAAAAACCACACGCCAATATGTTTCCCTATGAGGATTTTAGCTTTTCTAAAGAAAATAAAAAAGAATATTCCTCTAGATTTAAATCTTTAAATGGCCTATGGTATTTTAAATATTCTGATCGTCCAGATCGTCGACCTAGTAATTTTCAAAAGCAGTCTTTTGACACTTCTGCATGGGATCAAATTAATGTCCCCGCAAATTGGGAATTAGAAGGGTTTGGTGTCCCTATCTACGTCAATGATCGCTATCCTTTTCCTAAAAACCCTCCTTATATTCCACATGATGACAACCCTGTTGGTTCCTATAAAAAGACATTTACCGTTCCAGATAATTGGCAAGGACAGCAAGTTTTTATTCATTTTGGATCTGTAAAATCCGCAGCTCATTTTTGGATAAATGGGCAATGGATAGGCTATAATCAGGATTCGATGACTCCTATAGAATTTAACATTACAGAACACCTTATAAAAGGTGAAAATACTGTGGCCGTAGAAGTATATCGATGGTGTGATGGGTCGTATCTAGAATGTCAAGATTTTTGGCGTTTAAGCGGTATACAACGAGAAGTTTATTTGTTTTCAAGAAATGCAATATACATTCAGGACTATTTTGTGAAAGCAGACCTAACTTCAGATTATAATGATGGAATATTAGATCTTAATGTTTCAATCCAAAACACAAACAATCAATTATGGAACGGCACTGTTGAATGTGAGATATTCGACAATAATAATGATCTTTTCTTTACGAAAACAATAGGTATTCAATCTACTTCAGAAAATTCTCTCTTTTCTATTAAAGAACATCTTCCTAAACCATTAAAGTGGACTGCAGAAACACCAAACCTCTATCAATTTTCATTAAAATTAATAGATCAAGAAAAAAACATTTTAGAAGTTATACACTCCAAAATAGGATTTAGAAAAGTAGAAATAATGAATGCTCAACTCTTGATTAATGGAAAAGCAATAACCATAAAAGGTGTAAATCGTCATGAACATGACGAAGTGACTGGACGTGTTATCTCTGAAGAAAGTATGATTCTTGATATCAAATTGATGAAACAATATAACATCAATGCGGTACGAAATAGTCACTATCCAAATAAGGCTAGATGGTACGAGTTATGTGATGAGTATGGATTATATGTTATCGACGAGGCTAATATAGAAACTCATGGTATGGGGTCAAATTATTCAACCCCTTATGACACATCTGTTCACCCCTGTAATTTATCCGAGTGGAAATCTGCTCATTTGGATAGAGTATCTAGAATGTTTGAGCGTACAAAAAATCATCCTTCTATAATTATCTGGTCTTTGGGCAACGAAGCTGGAAATGGTCCAAATTTCAAAGCAGCATATCAATGGATAAAATCTAAAGACACTACCAGACCCGTGCAATATGAGCAAGCAGGAGATGAAGAAAATACGGATATCGTATGCCCTATGTATCCGACTATCGAAGAGATTGAGAAATATGCTAAAAAAAATCCAAAAAGACCCTTTATCATGTGTGAATATGCACATGCTATGGGAAATAGTGCAGGAAACCTAATAGACTATTGGAATTTGATTCAGAAATACCCCACTTTACAAGGTGGATTTATATGGGATTGGGTAGATCAAGGTATTGCAGCATATACAAAAGAAGGTGAAAAATATTGGAAATTTGGCGGAGACTTTGGCGCTACACATATTCCTAGTGATGGTAACTTTTGTATTAATGGATTGTTATTTCCAGATCGTACACCACATCCTGCCATTTGGGAAGTAAAGAAATGTTACCAATCTATTAATTTCAAAGTCATTGATTTAAAAAAAGGTATTATAGAAATTAGCAATGATTTTGATTTTATCTCTCTTTCAGACTTTCATATTAATTGGGAAGTATCTTCAGAAGAAGGGAATATTTGTTCTGGGTTACTTAAAGACCTTACAATTGATGCCGGTTACTCAAGTCAATTTCAAATTGATTATCAATTTGATCTTAATCCTAGTATAGAATATTTTTTAAATCTTCAGGCTATTTTTAGTAAAGAAGACGATAAGTCAATTCCCTTTGGTCATGAAGTAGCAAAAGAACAATTTTTACTCCAATCTCCTTCCAGAAAAGAATCTAACGACTTCTTTTCAGAAAAAGAACTTTCTATTTCAGAGATAAAAGAATCATACCAAATATCTGGTGAAAATTTTGTTATTCAGATAAGTTTAGCAACTGGATTACTAACCTCATTTTCCTATCGCGGGACACAGTACATTGATGAACCTATGCGCCCTAATTTCTGGAGAGCTCCTAATGACAACGACTTTGGCAATACTATGCCTGAACGTACAAAAATATGGAGATATGCTGGACAAAATCATACGTTAAAGGATATCAAACTTGTCAAACAATCTAAACATCAAGTTATTATCAATACCACTTTAATACTACCTGATGTCGATTGTTCTTTTAAAATGAAATATTCTATCACTAATAATGGCGTATTATCTATTGATTGTTATTTTGAACCAGGCTCTATGCAGTTGCCTGAGTTACCCCGATTAGGGTTATACTTTAAAACCAACAGCTCTTTTACTAAGATTAAATGGTTTGGCAGAGGTCCTTTTGAAAATTATATCGACAGAAAACATGCTGCACATATAGGTCTGTATGAAAAAGAGGTAGATCATATGTCACATGATTATATAAGTCCGCAAGAAACTGGTAATCGAGAAGATACTAGAAAACTAATTCTAAAAAACACTAATGGAGCACAATTAGAAATTTCAGGAAGCCCGAAATTCAGCTTTAGTACATTGTATTATAGTCCAGAGACATTAACCCAAGAGAAACGGGGAATTTTACATCATATTGAGCTTCAAAAAGAAAATGCAGTATCTGTATGTTTAGATCATTTTCAAATGGGTATTGGGGGTATCGATTCGTGGGGAGCCTTCCCTTTAGACAAATATCGATATTCATTAGATCATTACACTTTCTCTTTTACCTTAAAAGCAAGTAAAACGCTTTAGCCATCTTAGACTATTTTGTACAGGATACTGTTTTTCAAGTTAAGATAACCTTAAGAGTTACTGTTTTTTAATTTATTTATATTTAGGGACTAAATTAATTCAACATTCTCAGTCAATGAAATTTTACACTAATCAGCATAGGATTGTCTATGCCCTTTTTTTTCTAA
Organism: Aquimarina aggregata; assembly: GCF_001632745.1. GTDB lineage: Bacteria > Bacteroidota > Bacteroidia > Flavobacteriales > Flavobacteriaceae > Aquimarina > Aquimarina aggregata. The sequence goes on from NZ_LQRT01000001.1 coordinate 71,839, forward strand.
TCTCTTTTATTGGAATATCTCAGGAAAACAAAACGCAAAATGATACTATTAAAAAAGCTACAAAAGAGCTTCCTCTAGAACCTGAACGAACTATTTCTTTCACCACAGAGAAAGGAACTTGGATTTCTCTAGATGTAAGTCCCGACGGAAAAACTATTGTCTTTGATCTTATAGGTGATATTTACACCATACCCATTGCAGGAGGTAATGCTACACAAATAACAAAAGGAATGGCTTATGATGTACACCCTAGATATAGTCCTGACGGTAAATCATTAGTTTTTATTTCTGATAAAAGTGGATCAGATAATATTTGGACTTTAGACCTTTCTACCAAAGAGGATAAACAAATCACCAAAGAAAAAAAGCATAATTTCTATTCTGCAGAATGGACTCCTGATGGAGAATATATCGTTGGATCAAAAGGACGTGGTAGTATTAAATTACATGTTTATCATAAAGAAAGTGGTTCAGGAAGTCAATTGTTTGATAAGCCAGAAGATGTAAAAGCTATTGACCCGGCTATTAGCCCCGATGGTAAACTACTATATTTCTCAAGACGTAAAGGTTCCTGGGATTATAACGCCCAATTACCACAATATCAAATAGGAACTTATGACATGGAAGATGGAGATGTTGATATCATAACATCTCGATATGGATCTGCATTTACTCCAACACTCTCTAATGATGGCAATTGGTTGGTATATGGTTCTCGTTTTGAGGACGAAACAGGACTTATGCTTAGAAACTTAAAAACAGGAAAAGAACGTTGGTTAGCCTACCCTGTACAAAGAGATGAACAAGAATCTATAGCACCACTAGGCGTCTTACCAGCAATGTCTTTTACACCTGATAGTAAAAACCTTATCGCTTCGTATGGTGGTAAAATATATAAGATTTCTTTAGAGAATAATGCCGCAACAGAAATTCCTTTCAAAGTAGATGTTAAACTCAATCTAGGACCTAGATTAGATTTTAAATACCCTATAAAAGATGACAAAAATGCTTTAGTGACTCAGATACGTGATGCAAAACCGTCTCCAGATGGTTCTAAACTCGCGTTTACAGCATTAAATCGTTTATATCTTATGAATTTGCCTAACGGTACTCCTAAAAGGCTAACTACAAACAACTTTACCGAAGCGCAGCCAACATGGTCTCCTGACGGAAAATACATTGTATATACAACCTGGAAACAAGGAGGAGGGCATTTGTTTAAAGTTAATATCGAAGGGAGACCTAAACCAATACAGTTAACAAAAGAATCAGGTATATATACTAAACCATCTTGGTCTTATCGCTCTAATCGAATTGCATTTCATAAAGGATCAGCACAGGTCTATGATGATGCAATAAATCCATTTTCAAATGGAGTTCAGGAAGATTTAGTCTGGATACCCGCAGCAGGTGGTGATATTAAGATGATCGACAAAACTAAAGGAAGACAAAACCCTCACTTTACCAAAGTAGATGATCGTATTTACTTAACTAGCAATAAAAAAGGGCTAATTTCTATTCGATGGGATGGATCTGACGAAAAACAACACTTAGAATTAACTGGAATTACCACTTATGGTTTTCGTGATAGCTCTGGTAAAGACGATCATCATCATGTAATGGATGCTTGTTTTGCTTTGTTATCCAAACAATACGGTGCTGCAAATAAAAATGCTTCACGGCCATCTGAAATACAAATTTCTCCTGACGGAAAAACAGCCTTAGCACAAATAAATAATGATATTTATACCGTCATTATTCCAAGATATGGTAAAACACCATCTATATCCCTAGCAAAAGCTGATCAAGCAGCTTTTCCTGCTATGAAACTAACAGTTATGGGAGGAGAATTTCCTAGCTGGTCTACAGACAGTAAAAAAATTCATTGGTCTTTGGGAGCAAGTCACTTTAGATATGACATTGCAGCTGGAAAAAAGTTTGCCGATAGCTTAGCTGCTGCTAAAAAGAAAGAAAAAGAACTTAAGAAAACTGAAAAAAAATCTGATTCTACAAAAACCGACGATAAAGAAAAAAAGAAGGAACCTAAATTTGAAGCCCAAGAGTTTAAAGTAAAAGTCACGTATGAAAAAGACACTCCAAAAGGTAATTTATTATTAAAGGGAGGACGACTTATTACAATGAATGGTTCTGAAGTAATTGAAAACGGAGATATTTTAGTAGAAAATAATAGAATTAAAGCTATTGGAGTTTCAGGAAGCTTAACTGTACCTTCCAATACAAAAACTATAGATGTTTCTGGAAAAACTCTGGTGCCTGGATTTATTGATACCCATGCACATATGAGACCCACTTGGGGCATTCATAAAAATCAAGCTTGGACATATTCTGCTAATCTTGCTTACGGGGTAACTACAACCCGTGACCCTCAAACTGGCACTACAGATGTCCTTACCTACTCTGATATGGTAGAAGCTGGTACACTGCACGGACCACGTATATATAGTACTGGTCCAGGTGTCGGATTCTGGCAATATCAAATAGAGAGTCTGGATCATGCAAAAGATGTATTAAAGCAGTACAGCCACTATTACAATACCAAAAGTATCAAAATGTATATGGTTGGTAATCGTCAGCAAAGACAATGGATCATTATGGCGGCAAAAGAATTGAAATTAATACCTACAACAGAAGGAGCTCTTAATTTTAAATTAAATATGACGCAATTATTGGACGGATATCCAGGTCATGAGCACTCGTTACCTATCTATCCTATTTATAAAGATGTCGTAAAAACTATTGCCGATTCTAAAATGGCATTAACACCAACTCTATTAGTTTCTTATGGAGGGCCTTGGGCAGAAAACTATTATTACTCACGAGAAAATGTGTGGGGGGATCAAAAAATACAATACTTTACTCCCTACGAAGAATTAGCACGTAAATCTAGAAGAAGACCAGGATGGTTTATGGATGAAGAACATGTGTTTAAAAAGCATGCAGAATTTATGAAAGATTTAGTTGAAGCAGGAGGTCTTGCTGGTGTTGGAAGTCATGGACAATTACAAGGCCTAGGATTTCATTGGGAATTATGGTCTGTAGGTAGTGGCGGAATGAAAGATCATGATGCGCTTAAAGTCGCTACAATACTAGGAGCGCAGGCGTTAGGCCTAGATAATGACCTAGGAAGTCTTGAAAAAGGAAAGCTTGCCGATATATTGATTCTAGCAAAAAATCCATTAGAAAATATTCGTAATACAAATACACTTACGCGAGTTATAAAAAATGGTAGAGTATATAATGCCGATACGTTAGATGAAGTATGGCCTAAAGAACAAAAAGCTGAAGTTTTTCATTGGCAAACTAAAAAACCAAAGGGAATCCCAGGGATCAAAAAATAAGTGTTTAAATTATTCAAATAATACCGTTTATATAAAATAAATTAAAAGTGCTAGTATCTTGCTAGCACTTTTAGTTTTAAGAAAAAATAGAAACTTCAATTATAATTCTTTAATCTATTTTAAATGTTAAGGCTTTTTAATTACGGTACATTAAAATGCGAAATCTAGTTCATTACATTTTAATGGAGTATTAAGTGTATTTTAAACGGAAAAAGGCTATGCTTTCTCCGTATGTTTTAGCTTAAAAAACACACTAACCACTAACAATCAAGTAGTTGAATTCATATTACTCTATATAAATCTATTTGTGGTATTAAACAAAATCAACCAAATTCAATGTTTTTAAAATCTAGAAATGACTATTTTTGTACATTCTTACAACCAAAAATCACTTTTAGACCCCCTAACTAAAATGACCAATCATTTATTTAAAACACCAAAACACTTATTTTCACTCCTTTTATTTTCAATAATTTTTTCATGTTCACCAATCAAATTAGATACTACAAAAAATGAAGAAAGCAGTAGTCTAAAAGATCCTAAAGACATGATCATTTCAATCATTTTAAATGTCTATAAATCGTCCAGTACAAAGAAGGACTCACTCTCTCTTTATGAAATCAGTATTGTAGATGGTCTTTTAAAAAAAGACATTACGCCAGCTCCTAAACGTGTTTCAGGAAAATGGATGTTATCTTTTTTAAACGCAGAACATGAACTAATTAAAAACACGATACTCGACGATCCATTGACCATAGAACATGAATATGTTATTGGTAACGAAGATGACCTTAAATTTGAGCACGTAGAAATGCAACTTGAAAAGGCTACCTTAACCGTTCGGGCCAGATATTCACCAGACATGAAAGCTATTTTAATTGAAAAAACCGATTCTTTAGGAAACCCCGGCGCAGCTAAACTATTTAAAATTCGAGAATAATTCTCACTCATATTTTATCTTAAAACCTAAATCACATGAAAAAACAATTACTACACATTATTTTGTTACTATTTCCACTTTTGTTTGGATCTCTAGTAGTCAAAGCACAATCTTTTCCTTATGAATATATCATACGAAATGGCGCTCCATCGTCAAAAATAAATTTGGTATTTGTTGGTGATGGATATCTGCCTAGTCAAATGAATAGATATATTTCGGATGTAACTTCGGCGACAAACAAGATGTTTCAAATGGAACCTTTTAGATCACTTAAGGGTAATTTTAATGTAATTGCTGTTAAGGTGCCGTCAAATTCCCAAGGAGCGGCAAGTTCACCAAATAATCTAATTAATAATTATTTTGGTAGTACTTTTAATTATAGCGGAATACAACGGCTTCTAGTTGCAACAAGAAGTGGAAGAATATCCAGTGTAATTAATAATTCGTTTCCGCAGTCTGATCAAGGAATAATTATAGTTAATGATTCCAGATATGGCGGATCAGGAGGAGCTTATGCTACACTTTCAACCAATAGTGCGGCTCCTGATCTTCTTGTGCATGAACTAGGGCATAGTTATGCTGATTTGGCCGATGAATACTGGTTCAGAGCTCAAGAGAAAGCAAATCAGACTTCTAACGGAAGTTCTTCTACTAACAGATGGCGCCAATTTATTGGACGAGCTGGTGTAGGAATTTATCGCTATGAAAGCCCTGGGAGCAATTATTACAGACCTCATCAATCCTGTAAAATGCGTTATCTATCCAGTAATTTTTGCCTAGTTTGCCAAAATCATATCCGTAAGGTTACCAATAACCTAGGCGGAGATGGTGGTGGAGAAACCCTCGCTATTCCAGCAAATTTAGTAGCGCAAAATGTTGGAGCTACCTCATTTGGAATTACTTGGTCTAGTGTATCAAACGCATCTTCATATGACATACAATTATGGAATGGAAGCGATTGGATAAATAAAGGCAACACTAGTACTACTTCATTTTCATTTTCAGGTCTAGTGCCCAATGGTACAGAGTATGCAAGGGTTCGTGCAACTAATTCTACAAGTGCAAGTGAATGGACCAGCTATGTTACCGTTCAACTTAATGGTACCGATGTAGCGACCCCTGCCCGACCTACAGATTTAAAATCTTACAATATAAACCCTACTTATTTTGGGATTTATTGGACCACTGTAGACGAAGCTACATCTTATGATATTCAAAGATGGACTGGAAGTGAATGGGAATTTCATGGAAATACTAGTTCTTATTATTATTATTTAAATGACCTTCCTGCTGGCAGTACCCAGTATGTTAGAGTTAGGAGTAAAAATAGTGTAGGAACTAGTGACTATACAGAATATATTACTGTTGTACTTGGCAGTGCTGGATCTTCGGCTCTTAGACCAGAAGAAAATCTACCTAATTCAAAAGAAGTAAAAAACCAAATTGCCTTATTTCCAAACCCAGTAACTCGCGAACTGCATATACAAGGCCCACCAGATCAAAATACCGGAGTAATTTCTGTTTTCGCACTATCCGGAGAATTAATTTTAGAAGAAAAATTTAATACAGATACCCTAATGTTAGACGTGTCTGTATTACAATCAGGAACTTTTATTGTTATTGTAAAATATGACGATGGCTCTTCTATAGTCAAAAGATTTGTAAAAGAATAAAAAAAGAGGCAGTCTAAAAAGATAATTTTTCTGTCATTTCGAGCGGAGTCGAGAAATTGTATATCTTGATTTTCAACACATTTCGACTCCGCTCAATGGGACAGATTACAACTATCAATAATTTTCAGATATTTTTTTTAAAATCTATCAATTCGATATCCCAAAAAAGATTAGTTTTCTAAAACTCTTCAAATAAGTAATCCTGGTTTAAGTTAGATGTCATAAATTGAACTATTTGTAATTTGAACATTATATTTCTCTTTTTAACATGAATAAGAATCAATCTGAAGAAAGCTCGTATTGGACAAAACGATATGCCGAAAATCGAACTGGTTGGGATATTGGATATGCAGCAACGCCCTTTAAGAACTACATCGATCAATTAACTGACAAAAGCATTAAAATCTTAATTCCTGGAGCTGGAAATGCCTATGAAGCCGAATATTTATTTCAAAACGGGTTTTATAATGTATACGTACTAGACATTTCTCAAACCCCGTTAGACTCTTTTTCAGAAAGAGTTTCTAATTTTCCAAAGTCACAATTATTACTAGGTGATTTCTTTACCTTATCTGGAGACTACGATCTAATTTTAGAACAGACTTTCTTTTGCTCATTTGTTCCTACCCCTGAAAATAGGTTTGCCTATGTAAAACAAATGGCAAACCTCTTAACAACAAATGGTAAACTTGTAGGGCTTTGGTTCGACATACCACTTACAGGAGATATGGAGAAACGCCCTTTTGGCGGAGATAAACAGCTTTATCTTTCCTATTTAGAAACCTATTTTAATACCGTCACCTTTGAAAAATGTTACAATTCTATTCCTGAAAGACTAGGAAATGAATTCTTCGGAATTTTTTTAAAAAAATAGCTGTTCTAATATTTTAGTAATTCCTCGATTTTAATTTTTACTTTTTCTGTTGAAGGAATCATTGTTTGTTCTAACGTACTATTTAAAGGAATTGCAGGCATATTTTCTGATCCAATGGTTACTACTGGAGCATCTAAATACCTAAAACATTCTTCTTGAATTTTTCCTGCCAAGGCTCTTGCAAATGAATTATTACTTGGTTCTTCTGTAACAACAAGGCACTTTTTACTTTTCTTTACAGATTCCATTATTGTTTCCTCATCCAGAGGGTACAGCGTTCGCAAATCAATTATTTCTACTGTTTCTTTTCTGTCTTTTGTAGCATTTAAAGCCCAATGTACTCCCATACCATAAGTAACTACAGTAAGTGTTTCTTTTTCATCTTGTGGCCATATTTGTTGTACAATATTTGCTTTTCCAAAAGGTAAGACATAATCTTCTGAAGGTTCTATTGTTCTGGCAGCATCTGTTCCTTTAACTTTAGACCAATACAATCCTTTATGCTCTAAAATGACTACAGGATTAGGGTCGTAATAAGCAGCTTTCATTAACCCTTTTAGATCAGCACCATTACTAGGGTATGCAATTTTAATTCCGCGAATATTTGTAATTACCGACTCTACTGATGAAGAATGATATGGCCCACCACTACCGTATGCTCCAATAGGAACTCTTAATATCATTGAAACTGGCCATTTACCATTTGATAGGTAACAAGAGCGGCTCACTTCGGTAAATAATTGATTAAGACCTGGCCAAATATAATCGGCAAACTGCACCTCTACAATTGGTTTTAATCCTACAGCCGACATCCCAACGGTAGACCCAACAATAAATGCTTCTTGAATTGGAGTATTAAATACACGTTCATCACCAAACTTTTGAGCCAATGTAGCTGCCTCTCTAAACACACCTCCTAAACGTCCGCCTACGTCCTGACCATATAAAAGACATTCTTTATGTTTCTTCATTAATTCTTCTACCGCAAATAAAGCGCAATCAACCATAACAACTTCTTCTTTGTCAGATGGTGATCTTTCTCCTTTTTCTTCGGTAATTGGTGTTGGCGCAAAATCATGAGTAAACAGATCTTCAGGTTTTGGATCTTCTGCTTTAAGCGCTTCTTCAAGGTCTTTACTTACCTTATTTTTTGCATCTTCTTCTAACGCATTAATTTCATCTTCTGTAAATCCATTTGATAATAATTGATTTCTTAATACTGGATACGGATCACGAGAACGTGCTTCTTCTAAATCATCTCGATACCACTCCATTCGCACTCCTGATGTATGGTGATTTAATAAAGGTACTCTTGCATGTACTAAGATGGGTCTTCTTTCTTCGCGAATTGTTTTAATAACCTCTTGCAAAGCAAGATAACTCTCTGTAAAATTGGCTCCATCAATAGTAATCGCATCTAATCCATTAAACCCATTAGCATATTCAAAAGCGCTTTGCGCTCTGGTTTCGGCCGCATTAGCCGATATATCCCAACCATTATCTTGTACTAGGTACAATATTGGTAACTGTTTTAAAGCCGCCATTTGAAAAGCTTCTGCTATCTCTCCTTCGGTAACCGATGCATCACCTAACGAGCACACGACCAGAGGCGCAGCCATAGGCTGTTTTACTATCTCACTCTTATCTAAATCATCTTGCGAAGTGTGATCAATTCCTATTATTTCTTTATACTGCATTCCCATAGCAACCCCGGTAGCAGGAATTGCCTGCATTCCTGTTGCAGAGGATTGATGAGGAATTTTAGGCTTATCAGCATCCCGCAAACTAGGATGTGAATAATATGTTCTTCCACCAGAAAAGGGATCTTCCTTTTTAGCCAATAACTGTAGCATTAAATCATATGGTCGCATTCCTATACCTAGCAATAAAGAATCATCACGATAATAAGGAAATGCATAATCTTGAGGTAGCAACTGCATAGCTAATGCTATCTGAATTGCCTCATGCCCTCTTGATGTAGCATGTACATATTTTGATACCGTTTTAAAATTCTCTTCATAAAGCTCTGTCATACTTTTTGCAGTACACAATGTAGAGAATGCCTTTTGTAATATTTCTTTTGTTATTGTTTTTTGGGCTAACATATTTTTCAATTTTTGACTTACGATATTTCAGTATTGTCTTCTTGTAAGTCGCAAGTTCAAATTATCCTACTTTTTCTTCAACATCTACTGGTATTATCCAGCCATGGATATCATCTCTCTTTTGCACTTTAATTTCATCCAAAGTATTTTTTACATCGATACTTACTGGATTAGTTTCGGGTAATGTAATCACCTCATCCTCATAACCTATTGCCTCTACCATTGCTATTGCAACTGCAGTTCCTGTCCCAAAAGCTTCTTCAAGCTTTCCTTCTTTGGAATATGCAATAACTTCGTCGATCGTAATCGGTCGCTCTTCTACTTCAAAACCTTTATCTTTTAGTAATGTGATTACACTATCTCTTGTAATTCCTTTTAGTATAGAGCCATTGGTACTTGGTGTAATAAACTTACCAGCTACTTTAAAAAAGATATTCATTGTTCCTACTTCTTGAACATATTTATGCTCATTGGCATCTAACCATAACACTTGGTCATATCCTTTGGCTTTAGCCTTTTCTGTAGGTAAAATAGCTGCCGCATAATTACCCGCCGCTTTTGCTTCTCCTGTTCCCCCATCGGCTGCCCGTATATATTCTGTTTCTGCGTATAGTCTAATTTTTTTTGTAAAAAATGGGCCAGCAGGAGAGCATATTACAATAAACTTGTAGCTTGTTGCGGCTCTCATTCCTATAAAAGGTTCATCTGCATACATAAAAGGGCGCAAGTATAATGCACTTCCTTCTTGTGGTGGAATCCAAGCCTGTTCTATACCTACAATTTGCTTTACCGCTTCAACAAATAGTTTTTCTGGCACTGCCGGCATTCCCATTCTGGCTGCGCTATGATTAAATCGTTTGGCATTCTCTTCGGGTCTAAACAACAACGGTGTATTATTATTTCCAACTGTTGCTTTCATTCCTTCAAAAATGGCCTGTCCGTAATGTAACGCCATTGCCGCAGGATGTGTGGGAATTAATTCTAAAGGTTCAATTCTTGGGTTATTCCATTTTCCGTCTTCATATTCACAAATAAACATATGATCCGTAAAAGTTCTTCCTAAAGGAATAGTAGAAAAATCGATATCCTTTAGTTTAGAATTTGTGGTTCTTGTAGTTTTAATCTGCATTTCCATTTTTTTTATTTAGTGCACATCCCTTTGGGTCGGGCTATTCGCTATATCTTTTTTAATTTTTCGCACTTCGACAAGCCTAGTGTGACAATTAAAAAGGATACCACTTCTATCCCTTGCGCATTTAATTTATATTTCTCTATTGCTATCAAAAGCTTCTAACTCATCTCCTACTTTACGTAAAAATGATCCTCCTAAGAAGCCATCTACAACTCTATGATCAAAGGATAGTGATAAATACATCATACTTCTAATAGCTATCTCATCTCCTTTTTCTGTTGTAATCACTTCTGGTCGTTTTTTAATAATCCCTAAAGCTAGTATCGCAACCTCAGGTTGATTTATGATTGGTGTCCCCATTAAGCTACCAAATGTTCCTACATTAGAAATTGTGAAGGTACTTCCCCCGATCTCATCAGGTTTTAATGCATTATTTCTTGCACTATTTGCCAAGTGATTTACATTTTTTGCTAACCCCAAAAGATTCTTTTCATCTGCATTTCTTACAACAGGAACAATTAGGTTTCCACTTGGTAATGCTGTCGCCATACCTATGTTTATATCTTTACGGACGACTATATTTTTATCATCTACAGAAACATTGATCATTGGGTATTCTTGAATAGCTTTGGCAACTGCTTCAACAAAAATGGGAGTATATGTTAGTTTCTCACCATGTTTCTCTTGAAATTCAATCTTCACTTTATTTCTCCAATTAACAATATTGGTGACATCAACTTCGATATAACTGGTGACATGTGGCGATGTATGTTTAGAATACACCATATGATCTGCAATCATTTTGCGCATACGATCCATTTCTACAATGCGATCTTTTCCTTCTGTAAATGGGATCTGTGGTGCAGCATAGGTTGATTTTTGTACCTGTGGTGCTTGAGGTATGCTTTGTAGCGGATATTTTCTGTGCTTTAAGTATTGCATCACATCACTTTTGCGAATTCGTCCATCTACTCCCGTTCCAGGGATACTTTGCACTTCTTCTAGCGATAAATTTTCTTTTTGGGCAATACTTATAATTAACGGTGATAAAAATGCATCTGGATTAACTACCAATTTTTGTTGAACCACACCTACCTTTACGGCATTATTATTACTCTTGACAATATCTCTTTTAGGAGTATCTTTTTTAGAAATAGAGGTATTCTCTTCTTCTTTTACTTCTGTAGCTACTTGGCTAGCATCTGCATGTATTAAAGCAATAACTTTTCCTATCTCGACTACTTCATTAGGCTCAAACAATATTTTAGCAATTACTCCAGTACAAGGAGAAGGAACTTCAGAATCCACTTTATCTGTAGCCACTTCAAGGATCGTTTCATCTTCTTCTACAGAATCTCCAACCTTCTTTAACCAATTAAGAATGGTAGCTTCTGATATACTTTCACCCATTTTGGGCATTTTTAATTCTACTGTTGTCATTTGGTTAACTAATGTTCGTTAGTTTATGATTTATATATTGTCTATAGACCTCATACGCTTTTAAAACCTATTGGGTCTCTTCGTTATTTGTTTCTAAATTCTTCTAATGTTTTATAAAACGCTTCTTGAGTAGATCTTTGTTTTGGTACTTCTTGCAAAGGCTCTACTTCTTTTAATGATTCAAAACAATCCGCAGGTAACTGTTGATACAACTTAGTTCCTTTTGTTTTCCAGTCGATCATATCATCGCTTACCTCTTTGATTACTTTGGCTGGATTACCTACAATTAAACTTCGAGCAGCAAAGATGGTTTTAGCTTTTACAAAGGACATCGCTCCTACAATACATTCATCTCCTATTTCTGCGTCGTCCATAATTACCGTATTCATACCAATCAAACAATTACGTCCTAAATTGGCTCCATGTACTACCGCTCCGTGTCCAACATGTGCACTTTCTTTTAATATAATTGATTTACCAGGAAACATATGCACTGTACAATTTTCTTGTACATTAACACCATCTTCAAGAATAATTTCTCCCCAGTCTCCTCGTATTGCTGCACCAGGACCTATGTAACAATTTTTACCAATAATTACATTTCCTGTTACTGCAGCAAGAGGATGCACAAAACTAGATTCGTGCACTACGGGTATATATCCTTTGAAGCTATATATCATTTAAACCTTTTTAGTGTTTCTTTTGTAAATTCACTTAGCACTAATCTGCCACTGATTACAGCCCTATCTGCTAATAAAGTATCCCAATTTTCTGTACCCGCCCAGAACGCTTTTTTCATCTCGGCCATAGCTTCAGGATTATAAGAGCATAAATGTTCTGCAAAAGTTTTTACTTCTTCGTCTAATGTTTCTATATCTTCAAAAACTTTAGTGAACAACCCTTTATCTTTTGCCCACTCGGCATCATAAAACGAATTTGCATCTATGGCAATCTGGGTCATTGCTGATAGTCCTATTTTACGTTCGACCGCAGGTCCAACTACAAATGGGCCAATACCAACATTAAGTTCACTTAATTTTATAGACGCGTATTTTGTTGCCATACAATAATCCGTAGCTGCTGCAACTCCTACTCCACCTCCAACAGTCTTTCCTTGGATTCTTCCGATAATAAACTTTGGACACTTGCGCATCGCATTAATTACGTTAGCAAAGCCTGAGAAAAATACCTTTCCTGTTTCGGCATCATCAATCGTTATAAGTTCTTTAAAACTAGCTCCTGCACAAAAGGTTCTGTCTCTTCCACTTTTTAAAACAATGACTTTTATATCCTCATTTTCTCCGGCATCGGTAATCGTTTGAGCTAATTTTGCCAGAATATCTCCTGGTAATGAATTATGAGCAGGGTGAAAAAACTCTATAATCCCTACTTGATTTTCTATAGTTATGTTAACGTATGGTTGTGTCATAATATTTGTTTTGTTATAACATACATCTGTATAGTATGTACAACACTTAATTAGTATTTAATCAAAAAGTCCAAACTGCTCGAAATGATGATTTAAATGCTTTACATTTAATAAATCCCATTCAAATTTATTCATATCGCCAAACACAGCATTTTTTGTAATCGCCTCAGGATTCTCTTTAAAATATGCTTCAAACTCATCAAAAGCTTCTAACAATTTTGTTTTGGCAGCGATTAAATTTTCATGTACCAAATCCTCTACAATTCCTTCTTTCATTAAGGGGTGTTGATGCCCCTCTGGCATTGGTTTATGGTTATACACCATTTCCTGTACTTTCTCTAAATATTTTTCTGGAGTAGCGATTTCAAAATCTTGAATTTCCCCAGCTCCTATTCTAATGGTCTTTTCTACATGCTCTATCATATGTTGAGCAGTCATAATTCCCCATTTAGGTTTTATACCTTCATTAAGTTTGGATAAATATCCCTCTATATTTGATCGATTCACTTGTACAAATGGAGATTTTTTTTGTACCATCGTTAAAATGGTGGCAATTGCAGTTAACTCATCTTCTTGATCAAATACTTCTACAAACCATTTTACAATTCCGCTTGGCAGTTCTTTACCACGGTGATCACGATCGATTTTTTGTTTGCAAGTTAATCTAACATATACCGTATCATTATGATATATTGGTCGTAAAAAACGACATTCTTCTAACCCATAGTTTGCAGCCACTGGGCCTTTATTAGGGTATACAAATAGACCAGCCGCCGCCGCCAAGATAAAGTATCCGTGGGCAGTACGTTTTTCAAAAATACTACCGTCTAAAGATGTAATATCCGTATGGGCATAGAAATGATCCCATGTTAGATTTCCGAAATTAATAATATCAGTATCTGTTACCGTACGCTTATGGGTTTTAATCGACATCCCTGGTTGGATATCTTCCCAGTGATACGAAAATGGATGTTGTTCTGATTTTTTATAAGCTGAATTTGCTTGATAAATTCCTGTAACTTCTGTTAAAGTAGTTGGTGTACCTTGAATAGCACATCTCTGCATATAATGCTTGATACCTCGCATTCCTCCCATTTCTTCACCGCCTCCTGCTCTTCCGGGTCCTCCATGTGTAAGCATCGGTAGTGGAGAACCATGACCTGTACTTTGCCTTGCATTTTCTCTGTTTCCTATCAAAATACGTCCGTGATGAGACGCTGCTCCAACCACATATTCTTTTGCAATTTGATCATCATACGTAAAAATAGAAGACACCAATGAACCTTTACCCATTTGAGATAATGTAATTGCGTCCTCTAAACTATCATAAGGCATAATCGTAGATACAGGTCCAAATGCTTCTATTTCATGAACACCTGTATTCTTAAATGGATTATCTTCTCGTAACAAAACAGGAGATACAAATGCTCCTTTTTGAGCATCAGCACCAATAGTTTCTATTTTATCGAGATCCCCATATACTAATTGTGCAGTTTTGGCAATCTCTGCTACATTATCCTTAAAACTTTCGACCTGTTTCTTGCTTGCCAGAGCTCCCATTCGAACTTCTTTCAATCTTGGATCTCCAATAGTTACTTTATCTAATTGCTGACCTAATGCTATTTGTACATCTTCAACTAGATCTGAAGGCACAATTATTCTTCGAATCGCAGTACATTTTTGACCAGATTTTACGGTCATTTCTTTTCTAACTTCTTTGATAAACAAATCAAATTCTGGTGTCCCTGGCACAGCATCTTTTCCTAATACAGACGCGTTTAAAGAATCGGCTTCCATTGTAAAGGGTACAGATTCTTCTATCAATCTTGGATGTGCTTTAAGAATTCTACCGGTATGTGCTGAACCTGTAAACGTAACAACATCTTGAGAAGCTACTGTATCTAATATTGTTTTGGTCATCCCGCTTAATAGTTGCAATGCTCCTTCTGGCAATATCCCTGAATGAATAATTACACGAACTACTGCTTCTGTTAAATATGCGGTTTGGGGTGCTGGTAGTACTACTGCTGGTACTCCAGCCATCCAGTTTACTGCGCACTTTTCTAGCATCCCCCATATCGGGAAATTAAATGCATTTATGTGTACGGCTACACCTCTTTTAGGGACTAAAATATGATGTGCCATGAATCTTCCTCCTCGGGAAAGATCTATAGGATCCCCTTCTACATGATATGATTGATTAGGAAATAATTTACGCAAGGATGCGTTTGCAAAAAGGTTACCAAACCCTCCTTCTATATCTATCCAACTATCAATTCTAGTTGCACCAGAACGATAACTTAATTCATAAAACTCTTCTTTGCGTTTAGTAAGGTACAGTGCAAGTTTTTTTAGCATGTTACCACGTTCTTGAAACGTCATTTTACTTAAAATCTCACCTCCTTTTGTTCTTCCGTATTGTAGAACTTCAGGAATATCGAGACCTTCTGTAGTCGACATACCTATAACTTCTCCAGTTACGGCATCATGCATTATGAGTCCATCTCCAGAACCAGCAACCCATTTACCATTAACGTAATTTTCTAGTTTTTTCATAAATTAAAGGTTAACGTTTTCTATAATACAAGCATATCCTTGTCCTACACCCACACACATAGTGATAAGCGCGTATCTTTTATTTTGTTCTTGTAATTCTAAGGCGGCAGAATATGCAATTCTAGCCCCCGTAACACCCAAAGGATGTCCTATAGCAATGGACCCCCCATTTGGATTAATTCTTGGATCATTGTCTTCTAAACCCCACTCGCGTATGCATGCTAAAGCTTGAGAAGCAAATGCTTCGTTAAGTTCTATAATATCAATATCCTTCATTGTTATTCCTGCTTTCTCTAAAGCTTTGTTTGATGCTTGAACAGGCCCTATACCCATAATTCTTGGTTCTACTCCTACAACCGCAGAACTTACTATTCTTGCTAAGGGTTTCAAGTTATATTTTTGTACTGCTTCTTCTGAAGCAATTATTGTAGCGGCAGCACCATCATTAAGTCCAGATGAGTTACCCGCAGTAACACTTCCATCTTTTTTAAAAGCTGCGCGTAATTTTCCTAATACCTCTTTGCTCGTATTTGGTTTAATAAACTCATCATTAGAGAATAGGATAGGGTCTTTTTTGCGTTGCGGAATTTTGACAGTCGTAATTTCTTTTGCTAGTCTTCCAGATTTTTGAGCAGCCGTAGCTTTCATTTGACTCCAATATGCAAAAGCATCTTGATCTTCTCTTGAAATATTATATTTTTCAACCAAGTTCTCTGCCGTATTTCCCATTCCGTCTATTCCATACAATTCTTGCATTTTATGGTTTACAAAACGCCATCCAAAACTAGAATCATACATTTTAGAATCGTTACCATAAGCAGATGAAGGTTTGGCTATCACATATGGCCCACGTGTCATATTTTCTACTCCTCCTGAGATGAAAAGATCTCCATCTCCTGCTTTAATAGCACGATTAGCATGAATTATGGCAGACAATCCCGAACTACAAAGACGATTTACAGTTTCTCCGGGAACCGTAAATGGCAAACCAGCCAATAACAATGACATTCTTGCAACATTACGATTATCTTCTCCTGCCTGATTAGCACATCCCATTATTACATCATCATATGCTTCTTTGGGAATATCTGGGTTATTTTCTACCAATTTCTCTATAACCAAAGCTCCTAAATCATCGGTCCTAACTGCTGATAAGGTTCCTTTATAATTGCCTATTGGAGTTCTGACTCCATCAATAATGTATGCTTCTTTCAAAATTTTTAAATTTTTAAATGTAAATGCAAATCTGATTAAAACTTGTTTATTTAAAATTTTACGTTTTACAATATATTTATTCTTTCAGTTTTGCTGACAATACCGACTTTTCTATTACTGGTAAATATTTAGATTCTTCTTTTTCCAAAAAATAAGAAGATACCATAATTGTTTTTTCTCCTGCAGGAAAGGCATGCATCATTAATATAACGTTATTACCTTTTTCATTTACTGCCAATAACTTCTCAACCAAAACTTTCTTCCCTTGTATTTCTACTTCTTCTAGTTTCAAGGTTTTTCTTCCATCTTGGTTTTTTGGTTTTTCCTCGGCTTGCCTTTTAAACTCTTCATAAGAATCTGAGGCTAACATTTTCATAATCCCTGCCGTCTTTTCCTCGTTTTCTTTGTTAATGGCATTATCCACTACAAAAACAGTTTCGTCAATTTCCATCTCAATATTATCATTGAAAGCTTCATTAAGTGCTGTTTCTAAATCTTCTGCTGTGTAATCTCCTTCTTCGCTTGTTATCTCAAATTTTGATGGATCGACACCAGAGGGAGTTTCTTTTTTAGTCTTCACCTCTTTTCCACAAGAAATAAGCAGTAAAAAAGAAGCCATTATTAAAATTGTTTTCAATTGTTTAGAGTTTGTGTTTAGTTATGGTTAATATGGTTTATTTTATATTTATTCCCAGTCTTTACCGGTTCTATATACTACTCCTTTAAATAGGGCAACAATATCATTTTTTCTTTTTACCTCAACGATATTAAACCCTATTTTAGTTTTAGTTATATCGGTTACAGCTTCTGCTATGATATAATCTCCTTCTTCAAGCGCTTCAATATGATTAATTGATGTTTCAATAGAAACAGCATATTTACCATGTGTATTTGCTGAAAAACCAAATGCTGTATCTGCTAATGAATAGCTAATTCCACCATGCGCTTTCCCCATGCTATTAAGCATTTCTTTTCTAATTGTCATACCCACTTTACATCTTCCAATCTCGCATTCTAAAATTTCAATTCCGAGCCAACTGCTGTATGCATCCTGACGTAACATTTTATATGGAATATCTTCTGCTTTAATCATACTTTATGGTGAATTACTACTTCTTATTTTTCTGGGATTAAAAAAAGGTTTTGTTTTCTTTATTCATTTTTCTAAGAATCGGACTACATCGATATCTATCTTCATGATATTCGTCATACAAATCATCCAGCATCGTAACACACCAGTTTATACTCTTTTCGTCTGCCCAAGCCAAAAGACCTTTAGGGTAATTCACTCCTTTGGTCATTGCATTATCAATATCTTCTGCAGATGCAATATTCCAAAACAATGTATCAGCCGCCTCGTTAATTAACATGACTAATACTCTATTAAAAATATACTCTGATAAGGCTGTATCCTTATTTGGTTGCGGTTGCACTATATCATCACCATATTCGTAATACCCTTTTCCTGATTTTCGACCGAGATATCCCGCCTCAGACAATCTTTTTTGAGTAAATGAAGGTTTATATCTTGGATCACAATAAAAAGCTTTAAAAACAGTCTCGGTAACGGTATAATTAACATCGTTTCCTATAAAATCCATGAGTTCAAAAGCTCCCATTCTAAATCCTCCCAGAGTTTTAAGACTCCAATCTATTGTTGCGATATCAGCAAAGCCTTCTTCATAAATCCTTAAGGATTCTCCGTAAAATGGTCGTGCTACTCGATTAACAATAAATCCGGGAGTATCTTTTGCGATAGCCACTACTTTTTTCCAGTCCCCAATAATTTGAACAACTTTCTCTGTCGTATGAGTTGAAGTTTGTACTGCTGGAATTACCTCTACCAATTTCATTAAAGGTGCTGGATTAAAAAAGTGAATTCCAATACAACGTTCTGGTTTATCTAAAGACGAGGCTATTGATGCAATTGACAAGGATGATGTATTTGATGCAATTATCGTCGTAGCAGAAACATAGCTCTCTAATTCTGAAAACACCTTCTTTTTAATATCCAGATCTTCAATAATTGCTTCTATAGTAAGATTAGCATCATGTAAGTCTTTTAAGGAACTTACATAGGAAATATTAGATTGAATACGGTTTTTTTCGATTTCATCGATTCTACCTTTTTGGGTCAATCGAGTTAGTATTTTCTCTAAAGCTTGTTTACTTTTATCGAGTGCTTCTTGTCTGGTGTCGAATACTTTTACCACGCATCCAGCAGTAGCTGCAACTTGTGCTATACCACTACCCATTGTTCCAGATCCTATAATACCTACAATCATATTTCTATTTACCTTTAAAAATCGGTTTTCTTTTTTGAATGAATGCATTTACTCCTTCTGCATAATCTTCGCTTTCTGCTGCTTCTATTTGTAAATCTGATTCTACGCTTAATTGTTCTTCAAGAGTATTCACCATAGATTGATTTAACAATCTCTTTGTAAGTCCTAATGCTTTGGTTGGCATCTGTGCTAATTTTAAAGCTAGTTTATTTGTTTCCTCGATAAAAGTATCGGCGGAATATACTTTGTATAACATTCCTAATCGCTCAGCTTCTTCTGCAGAGACTTTATCCCCTAACATCATGAGTGCAGAAGCTTTTTGAAAACCAATTAACCTAGGAAGAAAAAACGTACCTGCACTATCAGGAATCAACCCTATCTTACTAAATGCCTGAATAAAGCTCGCATTTTCTACAGCCACTACAATATCACAGGCCAATGCAATATTTGCTCCGGCTCCTGCTGCTACTCCATTTACTGCCCCTACAATAGGTTTTTCTATCGTTCTTATTCTTTCTATAATTGGATTATAATGTTCTTCTAATATTTTTCTGAAACCAGGGTTCAACTCTGGTGATGTAACTTCATTTAAATCCTGACCTGCACAAAAAGCCTTACCGTTACCTGTTAAAATAATTGCTCTTACTTCTTGGTTAGTATCACATTCATCTAAGGTATTTTGAAGTAATAAGGCCATTTCTCTGTTGAAACTATTAAAAGTTTCTGGGCGGTTTAGCGTCACTTGCGCCACACCATTCTCAATGTGTAATTGTATTGAAGGCATAGTTCTTTAATTCTCTATTTTAAATTCTGGATTATAAATAATTCCAATGATATTGTTCCAAGGGCACTTTACTGATGCTACCACAATTTCACCTCCTACATTTGTTGGTTTTTCATATTCGGAAGCCCCTAAATCCAATAATTTTTGATATGTATTATTAATATTATCTACACCCCAATAAGAAATTGCAGCTTCTGTTTTTTGATCACCATCATTATCTCTTGGTTGTAATCCTAATTCAAACCCTCCGATATTATATCCGATATAAAAAGGCTCGTCGAAATAAGGCTGTTTATCAAAAGCCTTAGCATACCAATCTTTTGCTTTTTCCAGATCACTAACTTTATAAATTGTGGTTCTTAGGCCTAACATTATTTTATAGTTTTGTTTGTACTCTGTATTTTACGATTAAAATCGCCTACTATCATTTAAGACACTTAAAATAATCAAAGGGTTCAAGGCAATCATCACACTGAAATAGCGCTTTACAAGCCGTTGATCCAAATTGACTTATTACCTTAGTATTTGGTGAACTACATTGCGGGCATTTTACTATTCTTTTACCTCCCAGTAGTACTTCTTTATCCGCTTCAGCTTCTAAAGGAGCAGCGATACCATATCTTTCTAAGGCTTTTCTCCCTCTGGGGGTAATCCAGTCTGTTGTCCACGCTGGAGCCAATACTAGTGATACTTCGGCTTTAATATTTACTTTCTCAAAAGCATGAACAATATCATCTCCTATTACATCCATAGCTGGACAACCACTATATGTAGGCGTAATAGTCACTTTTACAATATTATCTAGGACTTTTGCAGTTCGAACAACACCCATATCCAAAATTGACAAAACAGGGATTTCAGGATCATGAACTTCTTCCAGAATTGGAATTAGTTCAGGATCTATATGTTGTTCTAATTGTATTGTCATTTTATAGTAGTTGTAGTCAAAAAAATACGTACAATAGAAAAATCATAAATATAAAAATGCAATTAAATTACCATTTCATATTAGGATATGTTCTTTGCATATATTGTAAATCTGAAAGTAAATACCCCATGTGTTCGCTATGGATTCCTTGTTTACCACCTTTTTGAAACCATTTGGTTTCGGGCACTTTAAGAGTAGCTTCTTCAAGAATTTCACTTACTATCTGGTAATATCTATCTTTTAATGTCTTTACATCGATACCAATATGATGTTCTACTGCTAAAGTATCATCTGCTGTCATATGAAATAGCTCGTCTGTAAATCTCCATAAATCATCTACGGCTTCTTGTACTTTTTCATGACTCTCTTTTGTTCCATCTCCTAATCTCTTCATCCAATCTGATGAAAATCGCTGATGATAACTCACTTCTTTAATTCCTTTTTTAGCTATTGCAGCTAAAGTTGAATCGGTACTATTTTCTAATTCTCTTAAAAATAGCAGATGAAAAACATCATAAAAAAATTGTCTTGTAATGACATACCCAAAATGCCTATTAGGTTGTTCTACTAGAAGTACATTTTTATATTGTCTTTCTGTTCTTAGAAAAGCAATATCATCTTCGGTTTTTTCTCCTTCGGTAAGTTGAGCAGCATATTGATAGTAGCTACGCGTTTGCCCTAATAAATCTAACGCCATGTTGGTCATAGCAATATCTGTTTCTAGATTTGGCCCATGTCCACATAATTCTGATAATCGTTGTCCCAGAATCAAGGCATTATCAGCTATACCAAAGATATATTGTACTTTATTTTCGTTTTTCATTGTAAAATTTGCTTTAATTAGAAACATTACATTTTATTGAAACATTTCTTTGGATGCCTATCACATATGTTTCACTTCATCTGGTAACGTATAAAACGTTGGATGTCTATACACCTTATCGTGAGCAGGGTCAAACAATTCTTCGCTATTATCTGGATTAGAAGCTGTAATATTTTTGGATTCTACCACCCAAATACTTACACCTTCATTTCTACGTGTATATACATCTCTTGCATTTTCTAAAGCCATTTCAGCATCTGCAGCATGCAGGCTTCCAAAATGGCGATGTTCTAAACCATTTTTACTTCGTACAAATACTTCCCAAAGGGGCCAATTATTTTTCACACGTTTATGTTTTAGTAATTATTCTATAATTTGTCTTATGATTAAGAACTTCTCTGATCAAAAAATCAGATTGCCTTTTTAAGTTTCTTATCCTCTTCTTTTTTGGCATATGCCATTGCAGCATCACGAACCCATTTTCCCTCTTCCCAAGCATTAACTCTTGCTGATAATCTTTCTTTATTACAAGGGCCATGACCTTTTACGACTTGCCAAAATTCATCCCAGTCTATTTCTCCAAAATCATAGTGATTTGTTTCTTCATTCCACTTTAAATTTGCATCAGGAATTGTTAATCCTATCAAGTCTGCTTGCGGTACTGTTTGATCTATAAACTGTTGACGCAATTCATCATTAGTTTTTCTTTTTAGTTTCCATTTCATTGACTGTTCGGTATGCACCGATTCTGCGTCTGTAGGTCCAAGCATCATTAATGCTGGCCACCACCATCTGTCTAAAGCATCCTGAGCCATTGCTTTTTGCTCTGGCGTTCCCTTAGCAAGAGTCATCATAATTTCATATCCTTGTCTTTGATGAAAACTTTCTTCCTTACACACTCTTACCATAGCCCTTGCGTATGGTCCATAAGACGTGCTGCAAAGTGGTACTTGATTGATAATAGCGGCACCATCTACCAGCCAACCAATGGCTCCTATATCTGCCCAAGTAATCGTTGGATAATTAAAAATACTAGAATATTTTGCCTTACCTGTATGTAGTTGATCGTATAACTCATCTCTAGAAATACCTAAAGTTTCACAAGCACTGTATAAATACAAACCATGTCCTGCTTCATCTTGTACTTTAGCCAATAATGCTACTTTTCTTCTCATCGATGGGGCTCGGGAAATCCAATTCCCTTCAGGAAGCATTCCTACAATTTCAGAATGAGCATGCTGAGAAATCTGACGAATATGGGTTTTTCGATACTTCTCGGGCATCCAATCTTTTGGCTCGATCTTTTCATCTCTGGCAATCCTTTGATCAAAGATCTCCTCTAAATTTTTTATTTCTTTTTCGCTCATAACAATCTGTTTTTATTATGAAAATGAATTCTATTGTATACAATCAAAATGATGTAAAAACATCATTACACGTCAAAATCTACAACTACTTTTTCTGTTGTAGGTACTGCTTGGCACGATAGAACTAGACCTTTTGCTACTTCGTCCGGTTCTAACGCATAATTTATTTTCATTTCTACCTCTCCTTCGATAACTTTACATTTGCAGGTACTACAAACACCACCTTTACATGCATAAGGCAAATCCGCTCCTGATGCTAGTGCGCCATCTAAGATGTTGTCATAATCATCATCCATTGCAAAGTGAAATTCTTTTCCTCCATCAATAATTGTGACTTCGGTACCGTCGAATTTATGCTCTGCTACTTCTGCTGCCCGTTTTTGATCTTCTTCTGTTCCTCCAGAAAAGAAGAGCTCATAATTCACTTTATCTTTTGACAAACCTGCATTTACCAACTCATCTCTTATTAAAAAAATCATTTCTTCTGGACCGCAAACGAAACATTCATCTATACTTGAGACATCAATAATTTTACTTGTTAACTCTTGTATTTTTTCTGCAGTAAATCTTCCATTAAGCAATGGTATATCTCTTTGTTCTTTAGTTAAGAAATAAAATATCTCTAACCGGCCAAAGTACTTATTTCTAAGTGCTTCTATCTCTTCTTTAAAGATAATTGATTTAGCGTTTCGATTCAAATAAAACAGTTTAAAAGTACTATTTGGCTCTTTGGCCAAATGGGTTTTAATAATCGACAACACAGGAGTAATACCACTACCAGCAGCAAAAGTTATGTAGTTTTTTGCTTTCGCAGGCTCTACTTCAACAAAGAAATTTCCTAAAGGAGGCATTAAATCTATAAAATCACCTTCTTTAAGAATATCATTCGCGTAATTCGAGAACACTCCTCCATTTATTCTTTTAACAGCAACCTGCCATTTGTTTTCAACAGGGCTTGAACATAGAGAATACGATCGTCTAACCTCGTCACCATTAATCAAAGTTTTTAGCGTAAGGTGTTGACCTTGCTTATACAAAAACTGTTCTTTTAACTCTTCAGGAATGTCAAAAGTAATCGAAGTGCAATCCTTAGTTTCTTTTGTTAATCGAGAAACTCGTATGGGATAAAAATCAGTCATACAGTTTATTTAACTAAAACGTTATAGTAGAACAAAACTAACAATTGTTAGTTTTATATACAAACTAATTGTTTGTTAATTTTTTACCGCAGCGGATTATTACCTATACAATCCCCTTAAGTAGAACAGACATCATATCACGTTTAAGTATGTCTGCATCGATATTTTTTTGTTTGGGATACCATAAATAAAGAGTTCTAAGCGTTGACAATGTTGAAAACACCATTATCTCAATATTATACGATTTAATATCCCCTTTATCTACACCTTTATACACTATGTTTCTAAAACTTTCTTCATATTCATGCCTCATTTTTTCAAAATATTGAAGGTTTTCTTCTTCTAAATGCATCCAATCATTATTTAGAGAAGCTAATCCATCTGAATTCCTTAACGTAACATCTATATGCAGGTTTATTATGTTTTGTAGTTTCTGAATTGCATTTTGATCAGAATTTGCAATTTGATTCATACCTGTTGTAAATTCTTCTGCTAAATCAATAATGATCGTAGAGAGTATCTCTTGTTTTGATTGTATATGATTGTACAAACTTGCAGCTTTAATCCCCATAGCTTTAGCTAAGTCTCTCATGGTAACTGCACTGTATCCTTTTTCTTTAAAAAGTATTGCGGCTGCATTAATTATTTCTTGCTTTCTGCTTTCGGGTCTCATTGATTGTTAAGTATTAGTTTTTATAGAATATAGGGTTGTTCATATCTTATTTTTAAACCGCATGACTATATCATTTTGACGAATTATACTACAACATAGTCTTTATCACAATTACCAAAAATAAATTTTAATCTCTTATAATACATATTTTTACAAATAAAAACCTAGATTATCGTAATTTAACTGCTTTAACCATATCTTAATTATTCATTAACCCTATACTACACATGAAGCACTTATTTATTATTTTACTTTTCTTCACTTTCTCAAATACGAAAAATTGCAACAATAAAAAAACTACTGATATTCATAAAGACCAAACAATCCAGGAAACAATACCATCCAAATTTTATATTATCACTCTTAATGGAAAAGA
Organism: Aquimarina aggregata; assembly: GCF_001632745.1. GTDB lineage: Bacteria > Bacteroidota > Bacteroidia > Flavobacteriales > Flavobacteriaceae > Aquimarina > Aquimarina aggregata. The sequence goes on from NZ_LQRT01000001.1 coordinate 96,937, forward strand.
TATTTCAGAAGAAAAACTTCATATTACATTTGACAAAAAAAGTAATTCAACCTATGGGTTTAGCGGCTGTAATACTTTTTCGTGCTCATACACCGATAATAAAGAAATAGTTTCTTTTGAATCTCCGATTAGTACCAAAATGTATTGCGAAAAGAAAATTAAATTAGAAGACAGTTTTCTTAAGAGCATCATACAATCAAAAAGCAAACATATAAAACAAGACTCTTTATTTTTAAGAGATAAAAACAAAAAAGTTTTAATCAGTGGAATACGCGCAAAAGAAGAATAAGGAATCAATCCTAAAATTAGCGCAACACTTTTTTTGTAAAAGACGTTCTATTAGAAGTATTAGTAATATAAACAAAATACATTCCAGGAGCCCTATCTGTCATATCGATAATTTTTTCGTCAGTTGATAATTGACCTGTCTCAATAGTGCGTCCTGCTATATCAAAGATACTAAAACCTAGTACTTTTCTAGCGCCATTCTTGATGGTGACTGTAGATCTAGAAACATCAAAAAACACATCAACTTCTCCAGCTTCGATAGGAGGATTAACTCCTCCTCCGTTTTCTATTTCCTGAGTAAACGTATCTAAAGTAGTTTTTCCGGTATTCGTAGGATCTAACCAATTTGAAAGTCTTGTTGCATCGGTTGTTCCAAAATCCCAAGAAACATCAAATCGCCCATAAAAATCCGGATCACCATTATCATTTACACCATCGCATGCCGCAGTACCACCAGAAAGCTTTCCTATAATCCTACCTTGTGGATCAAAAAGAGCAGACCCTGACGAGCCTCTTTCGGTAACTCCAAGGTCCCAATCTGTTATATTCCAAACTTCTGTGGTAGGGTTACCATTAAAATTAACAACTCCTTGGGTAGGTGCTTGATCATATCTACATACTTTCATAATATCTCCTGAAGGGTGATGTATCCCCACCACAAAACTTGGAGCTGTACCGCTACGATCCCAACCTGCCCATTCTAGATCCCATGCTGGATCTAATCCTCCATCCAGATTTAATAGTTTCATATCAGACTCACTATTAGATGCTAATAACGTTGCACCACTAGTCGTCTGATTAACCGTGGCATCAGGACTATTTGCTGTTGTTGAACAAGAAGGAGTTGGACTTATCCAATTAAAACGAAATGCCCAAGTCGCTGTTGATCCTGAATCACAATGATTTGCCGTTAGGAAATACGGAGCCTTATCATTTCTTGTATTATTTATCAATGTTCCAGTACAAACAAATCCATTAAGAACAATAAACCCTACCGACTTCTTTAATTCATTTTTTAAAGCTTCAAAATCAGAACCTACAGGACAATCAACATCTTGATTACAATCCCCAGAACTCCCAAGGGCCTTTGCCTGTACTTCGGCATCTGTTACAGATCGATAACCGTGTATTACTTTAGAAATATTCAACATTCCTTTTCCTCTCACTTTTCTAGGCTCATAATACTCTACCCAAATATCATCTCCTTCAACCAACCAAGTTCCTAGCATTTCATCAGGCCGATTAAATATATTTGTATACGCCCCTAAAAGATCTGTTTTATCATCATTATATAAGTATACTGTACCTCCTCTAGGGATTTTATAGGTATTAAAAACAACATTTATTGTTTTGGCCCCATCAGAAACAATATTAATTCTCCAGATTCTATCTCCATTTGGAAGTTCATCCCAAACCCCAGCATTTTTAAACCCTAAATCTACCTGGAGCTCATGTCCAAATCGAAAAGGCACACCCTGTTTTTGATCATTTATTGCATCTTCTGCTTTGATTTTATCCATATCAAAAGTCTCCATTATCTCTGGAGTTATACTCTTTTTGCTTATTAGATTATAACTATGCGGGACTCCTTCATTAGTGATTTGTGCATCAACCATTCCAAAAGCAAAAAACAATACTATTATCAAAACATTATATCTCACAACTCTATTTTTATCTAAATCAAATTTAATCATTTAAAAATAACATGAAATTATCTTAACTTTTAATTTTGTAAATTCTTGTATGTTATAACAGGATATTTTACAGAATTAAAATTACCAACTACTACATCTTGATTGTCTTGTAGTATAACGTATAATTTTACTATTTAAGTACATCTTTCTATTATATAACACATTAACACCAAAACACCCTACTCTTTTTTTAATTTTTTAATCAGCCAGTTATGTATTCTGTCTGGATAAAAAGACAGAATAACGCAAGGGTAGTTTCAGAAATTCACTAAAGATTAACATTTATGATGAAATTCTAGATCATTTCTACTTTTATATTCGCCATATTAAATAAAACCACTATTTTCCCATTCTATTATAGTTGAATAAAACATTTTTTTATGTCGCAAACCATAACTTCTAATCCTTTAATTGATAGGTTACCTGCACACTTGAAGCAATTCATAAAGCCTCAAAATTATGAAGAGTACACCCCAATTAATCAAGCTGTTTGGAGATATGTAATGCGTAAAAATGTTACTTCTCTCAGTAAGGTTGCACATAAATCATATTTAAAAGGTCTTGAAAAAACTGGAATTTCAGTAGATGATATCCCAAGTATGTATGGCATGAACAGGATTCTAAAAGAAATTGGGTGGGCTGCTGTGGCTGTAGACGGTTTTATTCCTCCTAATGCTTTTATGGAGTTTCAGGCTTATAACATTCTAGTTATTGCATCTGATATAAGACAATTAGAAAATATAGAATACACTCCTGCTCCTGATATCATACATGAAGCTGCAGGACACGCACCTATTATTGCGAATCCAGATTATGCTGAGTATCTAAGGCGTTTTGGAAAAATTGGCTGCAAAGCTATTTCTTCTAAAAAAGACTATGAGATGTATGAAGCAGTTCGTAAACTTTCAATTTTAAAAGAAGCATCAAATATTGATCAAAATGATATTGACAATGCAGAAAAAAAAGTAGAAGCGTTGCAAAATCAAAAATCAACACCTTCTGAAATGGCTTTAATTAGAAACCTGCATTGGTGGACAGTTGAATACGGATTGATAGGTACTACAGAAGATCCAAAAATATATGGTGCTGGACTCTTGTCATCTATTGGAGAGAGCGAGTGGTGTATGACCGACAATGTAAAAAAAATATCATACTCTCCAGAAGCAGCTTTTCAGGATTTTGATATTACAAAACCCCAACCGCAATTATTTGTGACACCTGATTTTGCGTATTTATGTCAAGTCTTAGAAGAATTTGCAGATACTATGGCCTTACGGAAAGGCGGACACAGGGGACTTGCCAAACTTATTGAATCAGAGAATCTAGGAACTATAGAATTAAGCACAGGGTTACAAGTTTCGGGAATATTTAATCGAATGATTAAAAATGAAGACAATGAAGTCATCTATTTTGAAACCAAAGGTCCAACAGCAATATCTTTTAGAGAAAAAGAACTTATTGGACACGGAGTTGATACGCATTCTAATGGTTTTAGATCTCCTATTGGAAAATTAAAAGGCATTAACCTTGCTATCGAAAACATGTCTCCTCGAGACCTAAAAGCATATAACTTTTACGATGGTGAATATATAGAATTTGAGTTTGAAAGCGGAATTACTGTAGCAGGGAACAATATCACAGGAATGAGAAACGTACAAGGCGAATTGATTTTGATTCAGTTTAGTGAATGTACCATTAAATACAAAGACGAATTTTTATTTAAACCTGAATGGGGAACTTTTGATTTAGCTGTTGGTAAAGAAATTGTTTCTGCTTTCTCGGGACCAGCAGATGATAATTCTTTTGACTTGGTAACACATGTTTCAACTACTACGACTGTGAAACAAGAACATAGCTCTGAACAAAATGAATTGCATGAACTCTATGCATCGGTGCGGAACATTCGTAATGGTGAAAATTCAAAATTTTCGTTAGAAGCTATTTTTGAAATTATTGAAAAAGATCATCAAAACGACTGGTTACTATCGTTGGAAATCTATGAATTGGTTCATGATAGGGATCCAAAATTTACGTCTCAAATTTTAAAATATCTTAATGAATTAAAACTCAAAAGAACTGAAATAAAACACCTAATCGACAGTGGTTTAGAAATAATTGATAAAGATCTTACAATTGCCTAATTAAGGTTTCTTGTTAAAAATCCATAAAAGGATATTCAGCTTGGAGCTGATTCTTTTTTGACCATAATTTTTCCAAAAACATATTATGTTGTTTACTGTTAGGATTAAATGCACGATGCGCTAATCCTTTTTGGATTTCTTCGACTTCGCGCATTGTTTTTTTCACTTTTTCTTCGAACCAAACTTCTAAAAAACGTTCCCAAATATACTGAATAGCAGTTTCACTAGGGTGAATCATATCTGCATTATAAAAACGATAATCACGCAATTCATCCATCACAATCTCGTATGAAGGAAAATAAACCAACTCATCAATAGCATCCTTTACTCCATGAACAGCAGCTATCAGATGAGATTTACTTCTATTATTCTCTATAACTCCATCTTTAATATGTCTTACAGGAGAAACTGTACATATTATTTTGGCCTTAGCATTTACACTTTTTATTAAATTGATACTATTCTGAAGGCATTGTTCTATTTCAGAAACAGATAATAATTGTTTTTCAAATTCTCTTTGCGGTATTTTATGACAATTAGCTACCACCATATCCAAAGATTTTAATCTATATACCCAAGAAGTGCCAAGAGTGATAAAAATATGTGTAGATGACGCTATTTTTTTTCTTGCTTGAGTCAAGGCAGTATTTAAACGCTTACATAATGCATCTTGACTTGAGTCACTTAAAGACGAGTGCGCATCAAAACAGTGCCATTGCTCATTATGATAAAACAAATCTGTTTCTGTATATATTTCACCTTGGGTAGCCATCCAAAGAAAAGTTTCTATGGCTTTAGGGTGAAACAAAATCCCAAATGGATTGATTTCATTCTTAAATTTATAATACTCAAATTTCTCTCCAATATTCTCTGCAAAACAAGAACCGAGCATAAACAATTCTGACTCGTAATCGATTTTTTGATCTTGGGGATCTACTTTTATTTTTGTCTGTAGGTTCATAGTATTCTGTTTCTCGCTAAGTCACTAAAAAGATACATATAATCTGCTAAGGACTTAGCGTGAATTTAACCTAAATATTGTCTCGCATTTTCTAGTGCTTCCTGAATACCCTTAGGATTTTTACCTCCGGCAGTTGCAAAAAATGGTTGTCCACCTCCACCTCCTTGGATATATTTACCAAGTTCGCGAACTACCTTGCCCGCATTTAGCCCTTTCTCTTCAACAAGGTTTTTAGAAATGTAACAGGACAATAATGCTTTTCCTTTTTGCTCTGTCCCAAATATGATAAATACATTATTTAGCTCTCCTCCCAGTTCAAAAGAAATATCCTTAATTCCGGCAGCATCAAGATCTACTTTTTTTGCAAGGAAATTAACTCCGTTAATCTCTTCAAATTCAGATTTAAGATCGCCTTTTAAATTTTTAGCTTTATCCTTAAGTAGGGCTTCAAGTTGTTTTTTAAGCTCTGCATTTTCTTCTTGTATTGCCAAAATAGACTTTATAGGGTCTTTCGTTTTCAGTATACTGGTTACCTCTGCATACGCTTCAGATTGTGTTGTAAAATATTCTTTTGCAGCATCACCTGTAATTGCTTCTATTCTTCGTATTCCTGCAGCGATTGCGCTCTCTGAAGTAATTTTAAAATGCCAAATATCACTTGTATTCGTAACATGGGTTCCTCCACATAGTTCCATTGACTCTCCAAAACGTATTGCCCGCACAGTATCCCCGTACTTTTCTCCAAATAATGCAATTGCACCTTCTTCTATAGCCTTATCATAAGAAATATTACGTTGTTCTTCTAAAGGAAGTTGCTCTCGTATTCTAGCATTTACAAAATCTTCGACTTCTTTCAATTCTTCTGCCGATACTTTTGAAAAATGTGAAAAATCAAATCGCAAATTACCACTATGTACCATAGATCCTTTTTGCTCTACATGCGTGCCTAGAATTGTTCGTAATGCCTGATGCATTAAATGTGTAGCCGTATGATTAGAAGCTGATCTTGATCGTTGCTTTGCATCAACAACCGCGGTTAGAGTTTCGTTGATATGTTTTGGTAAATTTTTAGCAAAATGAATAATCAGATTATTTTCCTTTTTAGTGTCTATTATATATACGACATCTCCATTAGGAACTTCTAAATATCCTTTATCACCAACTTGCCCTCCTCCTTCTGGATAAAATGGTGTTTTATCAAAGACCATTTGATATAACTCACCATCCTTTTTACTATTTACCTTGCGGTAACGTGTTAATTTCACATCTGTAGTAAGCGTATCATATCCTATAAACTCTTCGGTAGCATTATCTAACAGGATTTCCCAATCACCAGCAGACACTTGAGAGGCTGCTCTAGACCTATCTTTTTGTTTCTGCAATTCTGACTCGAAACCTTGTTCATCTAACTCATAACCTTGTTCACTTAATATTAAAGCTGTAAGATCAATAGGAAAACCAAACGTATCGTAAAGCTCAAATGCTTTTTCACCAGAAATCACGTTACCTTTTGTGTTTTTTATCACATTATCTAACAACACTAATCCTTGATCTAACGTTCTTAAAAAAGACTGCTCTTCTTCTTTAATTACATTAACAATTAAATTTTTCTGAGCTTTGAGTTCAGGAAAAGCATCGCTCATTTGATTACTTAAGGTTTCTACCAATTTATAAATAAACGGTTCTTTAGTATCTAAAAAAGTAAAACCATATCGAATTGCTCTACGTAAAATCCTACGAATTACATAACCTGCTCCTGTATTACTGGGCAATTGACCATCGGCAATAGAAAATGAAACAGCTCTAACATGATCAGCTATCACTCGAATAGCAACACTCACTTTACCATTTTCTTCTGTTGGCAAGCTATTTTTATCATATTTTGAGTTTGTAATGGTCTCTATCTCGCGTATTAAAGGCGTAAAAACATCTGTATCATAATTTGACTTTACACCTTGCAATGCCATACACAGGCGCTCAAACCCCATACCAGTATCTACATGTTGTGCTGGTAATTTCTCAAGAGATTTATCTGCTTTTCGATTAAACTGCATAAAAACCAGATTCCAAATCTCTACAACCAAGGGATCATCTTGATTTACCAAATCACGCCCGGGAATTTTAGCTTTTTCTTCTTCAGACCTTAAATCCACATGAATTTCGGAACACGGACCACAAGGACCTTGATCTCCCATTTCCCAGAAATTATCTTTCTTATTCCCCATGATAATTCTGTCTTCGGGTACAATTGCAGACCACAAGTCATAAGCCTCTTGATCCATTTCTAGATTCTCATCCTTTGCTCCTTCAAAAACTGAAACATAGAGAATATCTTTATCAATACCATAGACATCTGTTAGTAATTCCCATGCCCATTCAATAGCTTCTTTTTTAAAATAATCTCCAAAACTCCAGTTCCCCAGCATTTCAAACATTGTATGATGATAGGTATCCATACCTACTTCTTCTAAATCGTTGTGTTTACCGCTTACACGAAGACATTTTTGTGTATCAGTTAATCTATTATTTTTAGGTGTACCATTGCCTAAAAAGAATTCTTTAAACTGATTCATCCCTGCATTGGTAAACATTAATGTTGGGTCATCTTTAATCACCATTGGTGCAGATGATACAATATCATGTTTCTTTGATTTAAAAAAGTCTAAAAATTGGTTTCTAATTTCTTGGGATTTCATCCGTTTAAGTTTACTATTTTTCAAGGTCTGATATAGTTGGCATAGATAATCATTTTTGATAAATTATTGAAATCTTCAGTTATATTAGTTCAACACTCTTAAATGCCGAATAAAAATCTAAAAATCAACCTATTAAATACCACTTGTATCAAAATCATTTTTTCAATATCTGTCAGTTTTTTCGGCACTTTGCAACATTTTATTATATTTGTTGCGATGTCCGATAAAAAAACAAGTTTTTTTTGACTGATATCCTGCAAAAATAGCATATTTTAGATTATGTCAAAGGTTAAATATTACTATGATAGTGAGACACTTTCTTATCGAAGAATCGAGCACAAGAAAGGACGAAAATTCGGTTTAGCTGCAATTGGTGTTGTTGGTACTTTTTTGGCAGGCTTCATTTTACTACTTATTTATTTAAATATCCCTCAGTTAGAGACTCCTAAGGAAAAAGCATACAAAAGGGAGCTCGAAAATATGCAACTGCAATATGACTTAATGAATAAGCGCTTGAAACGTGATGAAGATATATTAAAAGAAATTGCAGAGCGAGATGACAATATTTACCGTCTTTATTTTGGAGCAAATCCAATACCTGAAGAACTTCGTAACGCTGGATTTGGTGGCGTTAATAGATACAAAAATCTAGAAGGGTTTGACAATTCGAAAATGATTGTAGAAAGTAGTGAACGAATTGACAAATTGACTAAACAGATTGTTGTACAATCAAAATCTCTTGATGAAATAGCCGCTTTAGCAGAGAAAAAAGAAGAGCTTCTAGCTACAATCCCTGCTATACAACCGATACAAAATTCTGATTTAAAACGTATGGCTTCTGGTTACGGTTGGAGAAGTGACCCTTTTACTAAAGCTCGAAAATTTCATTATGGCATGGATTTTTCGGCACCTACGGGAACCCCTGTATACGCATCAGGTAATGGTGTTGTAAAAAGAGCAGATGCAAACTCTACAGGTTACGGAAGACATATACGCATTGATCATGGCTTTAACTATGTAAGCCTATATGCACATCTTAGTCGATATAATGTAAAAAAAGGACAAAAAGTGAAACGTGGAGATGTTATAGGTTATGTTGGTAATACTGGTAGATCTGTAGCTCCGCACTTGCATTATGAAATTTTCAAAGATGGCAAAAAAATTAATCCAAGAAACTTCTATTACGGAAGTCTAACCCCTGAGGAATTTGCCGAAATGCTTAAAGCATCAAACTTAATTAATGAAACTCTAGATTAAATCGTTTATGCGTAAACTCCTTCTTCTTCTTGTTATTTTTGGGTATAGTTTTTCTGTTCAAGCCCAAAAATATTCAAAAGAAGTATTAGACTCGATGTACGTTATCGTACAACAAACACAACAAAAACTTGCTAAACCCTCTCAAATTAAAATAATGGCCGTTGGGGATATCATGATGGGAACTGATTTTCCAAATGAAAGCTACTTACCTCCTGATGGTAAGGGTCCTTTTGACGATGTTAATACAGTTTTGACTAAAGCAGATATTCTTTTTGGAAATTTAGAAGGCACGTTAACTGACGAAGGCGAAAATGCAAAACGGTGCTCTGACCCATCAAAATGTTATTCATTTCGATCACCAGAAAAATTTGGAAAATATCTTGAAGAAACCGGTTTTGATGTTATGAGTATTGCAAATAATCATATTGGGGATTTTGGTGAAATCGGTATTAAAAACACCTCGAAAACACTAAAAAAACATAATATTGCATATGCTGGAGTTTTTGCTCAACCCTCTATGGTTTTTGAAAAAAATGGCATTACTTATGGATTTTGTGCTTTTGCTCCTAATAAAGATTGCCTAAAAATTCATAACTTAACAAAAGCAAAAAAGATCGTAACCGAACTAAAATCAAAAGTAGATATTGTGATTGTTTCTTTTCATGGCGGTGCCGAAGGACTGGATCACACACATGTCCCCAGAAAAACTGAACGGTTTTATGGAGAAGACCGTGGTGATGTTTATCTCTTTGCTCACACAATGATAGATGCCGGAGCAGATATGATTATTGGCCACGGACCACACGTATCTAGAGGTTTTGAAATTTATAAAAATAAATTTATAGCCTATAGTCTTGGTAATTTTTGCACGTATTCAAGGTTTAATCTTAGTGGTATAAAAGGATATGCACCAATTGCTGAGATTGATATTGATCTAGAAGGTAATTTTATAAAAGGGATGCTGCACTCAGCTAAACAAATCGATGAGATTTATCCTTTTATGGACGATAAGAAAAGGGCCTTAAAGGAAATTAAAAAACTAACCGCAGAAGATTTTCCTGAAAGCAAGCTCATTTTTAATGATGATGGAAGTTTTACACAACAAAACAACTAATCTATGTATGTAGACTTACCGAAAAAAATGTATTACGGAATTGGTGAAGTTGCCGAGGCCTTTGATGTAAACACTTCTCTAATTCGTTTTTGGGAAAAAGAATTCGATATCCTTAAACCAAAAAAGAATGCAAAGGGCAACCGAAAATTCACTCAAGAAGACATTAAAAACCTAGAATTGATTTATCATTTGGTTAAAGAACGTGGTTTTACCCTTGAAGGTGCTAAAATTCGATTAAAAGAACAAAAACAAGACGCACTAGATAGTTTTGACATTATTAGAAAACTCGAATCTATCAAAGGCCAATTACTTAAAATAAAAGAACAACTTTAAGCCCTTAATGGGTATTTAATATAGTTTTATCATGAAAAAACTCTTAATTGTATTAGCTGTTATTTTTATACTTGGCGGTATTTTATATTCTCTATCTGCTGGAAGATATAATTCGGCTATAATACTTCAAGAAGATGCACAAACTGCCTGGTCTAATGTAGAGAGCGCTTATCAAAGGCGTAGTGATCTTATCGGAAATCTTGTAAAAACAGTACAAGGAGCTGCAGATTTTGAACGCTCTACACTAGAAGAGGTTATTGAAGCAAGATCCAAAGCTACTTCTATAAATATTGATCCTAGTAATATCACTCCAGGGCAAATGGCTCAGTTCCAACAAGCACAAAGTGGATTATCCTCTGCGCTATCACGATTATTAGTTACAGTAGAACGTTATCCTGACCTTAAGTCTAATCAAAACTTTTTAAACCTACAAACCCAATTAGAAGGAACAGAAAATCGAATTAACGTAGAACGTAATCGATATAATGAGGCAGTTGGACTGTACAACAAAAATCTTAGAATATTCCCTAACAACATCATACTTGGCATGCTTGGAAATTTTGAGAAAATGACTAGGTTTAAAGCCGATGAGGGAGCAGAAAAAGCACCAGATGTAGATTTTGATTTTAAATAATGTCAAACACAATTGAAGATTTTTTAACCGCAGATCAGGAGCAACAAATAGTTGCTGCTATACGACGTGCGGAAAAGACTACCTCTGGAGAAATACGTGTTCATATTGAAAGGCATACTGATTTAGATGTATTAGAAAGAACAAAAGAAGTTTTTCACTCTCTAAAAATGGATACTACCGCTCAGCAAAATGGTGTATTAATCTATGTTGCAGTAGATGACCATATTTTTGCGATTTATGGAGACGAAGGAATTAATAAAGTTGTTCCAAATAATTTTTGGGAAAGTACCAAAAATGCAATCCAGCACAAGTTTAAAGAAGGTAACTTTACCCAAGGATTAATCGATGGTATTTTACTTGCAGGAGTACAATTGCAACACTATTTTCCATGGGATCATGATGATATTAATGAACTTTCTGATGAAATCTCAAAAGGATAAATGAAAAACACCAAAGGCACCCTTACTTTATTTCTGGTTCTTGCAATCTCTCTGTTTTGTAATATTATTTATGCGCAAAGAGCAATTCCTCCTAAGCCAAAATTACAAACATCGGTTTATGATGAGGCAAACATGCTCGCCCCTTCACAGGCAAAAAGTTTAGAAGAAAAATTAATACGATACAGTGATACAACATCCACTCAAGTCGTTATTGCCACTATACAGTCATTACAAGGAGAATATATTGGGTTATACGCGGCAGAATGGGCTCACCAATGGGGTATTGGTCAAGCAAAAGAAGATAATGGCGTATTTATACTTGTTGCCAAAAACGATAGAAAAATCTGGATCGCTACTGGTTATGGTGTCGAAGAAAAGCTTACCGATTTTAATTCAAAGACTATAATTGATGAAATTATCACTCCTGCATTTAAACAAGGGAACTATTACCAAGGATTAGACCAAGGCACTACAGCTATTTTTGAGGTACTAAATGGTACTTTTAAAGGTTCTCGTAAAAAAAGCAACGATATCCCGATAGGACAATTGTTCTTATTACTTATTTTCTTTATTATTATTATCAAGGCATTCTCTAAAAGTAATCACGGAAATAATGGCCGAGGAAATCGAGGAAACCGATCAAGAAGTGGCAGCCTTTTGGATGCTATTATTCTAAGCAATATGGGACGAGGTAGTTATGGCGGAGGTAGTTTTGGAGGTGGATCCAGTGGTGGTTTTGGAGGCGGCTTCGGAGGTGGCGGCTTCGGAGGCGGTGGAGCAGGTGGTAGTTGGTAAGATTAATTTTTTATTACCCCATTATTTTGAAAAATGATAGAAGCTGCCTAAAAAGATTTAAACAGCTTCTTTTTTCATATTTTCAAGCAAAATTCTGAAATAGAAACTTACTCTAATTTTCATGTTTTTCTGCTTCGGAAAGCAACTTGTTAATTCCCAAAAAAATTAGAAACACCATTAAAACTTTAAACATAAAATTAAATACATTTATTTGTTCCAAGTAATTTTTAAAATCGTTTTCAATTAAAAATGAAATACTATCCCATAGAAAAACTAAAAACATAATAAATACAAATTTCTTTACTAAGTCCATAGCGCTTAAATTTCGAATTATTCAAAAGGTCTTGAAGCTCCTAGTTCGGTTGTAGGTCTATCTTGAAACAATCTTTTACCAATTTCATTAATATAACCCAAAGCATAAAAAAATGCTTCTGTAATTCCATCTCCACCATTTATAGATTTTGCTTCTTCAAATGATAAATCTTGAGTATTGTATTTTTTACTTTTCATTTCTGTTAGTTTTTTAAGATTATTCAAATAATGCTGCTCCCGCTTCTGATCCACTATTAAATGCTGCTACATTTTCTTCCCAATCTGCAACAACATTATATAAGAATGTAGCCACAGCAGCTTGCCATAACCATGGTGGCACTCCGGTCCCTCCATTTACATTAATTTGTTCTTCAATACTAAGTGATTGAACACCTGATTTCTCTACTTTTTTCATGACATTTTAATTTTAAATAAATATTTGTTTTATGTCTGCGAAAGTAAAAGCACCTTGTCTCATAATCTGAGACACTATAAAAAAACAAATTATAAATCTACTTGTTTCTATAACACATAAAAACTAGCACTTCATTGAAATCAAATTCGGAAAAAATTATTTTCTAAACACTCTTTTATGAAAGTCTCAAATATATTGAAGTAGAATATAAAAATGTAAACTGAAATTATAACGTAAGTAATTTTTTAATTAAAGTAAGTAGACTGACAGAAACCTGTGCATATCATATCGAATATAAGTTGATAAATGACTTTCCTCATTTCACTTAAAAACTTAATAAAGGCAACCCTAATCTAAAGATTAAACGTTCATTCTTTAAAATGAAGGATTAAAAAATCACACAAAAGCTTTAATCGAAATACTGTTTAATTTAAATGAATATTTTTCTAGTGTGTGAAGTTTCCAAAATAAACCATATTGATATCTAATTTAGTATTCCCTAAAGTTGATCCATCGTGAAAACAGTTGTCTGTTGGTGCTATGTAATATTGAAAAGGTTCTTGCTTAATTTTAATCACAGGATAATCTGGGTAATATTTAAAAAAAGTTTCTGCCACATTATACACATCAACTTTTGTAACATCTGTCTTTTCTTTTAACATATTATGTACCTGTATCATAGAAAGATTAACATATAAAAAATAACGTGTTTCTTCTCCTATATTGATGCATATTCGATTTCCGAACTTATGCGTAGTATGTAATGTCATGTATTGCGTACCATCATTATGCAATCCCATATACTTTTTCTCATCAATCGTGAAATTTGGATGCAACCTTGTAATATCACATGCTACCATTTCAATATTTGGTAAATTTGCAGTTATACAATGTAAATGGAAGGGTTTAGCATTTGATATTGTTTTCAAAAAATCAGTAAGTTCTTCATTCAAGGCTTTTGTCAACGCTTCTGTTTTGCCAAAGCAACTCATAACATCATCTCTATCTTTACATTCACTAAAATCTATTTTTTTGAATAGGTTCTTCACTTTTTCAGGGAGTTCGCCAAGATAAATGTTATTATGATCTTTTAGATCAGCACTTGAATTTAATCTTCTTTTTTCATTATTGCTTAAAGTCCTCCAATCTCTCTTTGGTATGTACGCTTCATCAATATATAATGGCATAAAAGAGTATTGTTCAAAATTTACCCTAGAACCTTCATGGTCTGTATGATGCACGACACCAGAATTAATTTGTATACTTTCATATCCTTTTGGTAATCTATTGTGAATACTAATTCCTTTTTTAATAGTAACTGATTGTGTCATTATATTTACTTTTTAATATTGAAAACTCCCAAAATATACTATACATACATCTAAGTACCTACTTCCTAATGTAGAACCGTCATGAAAACAATTATCGGTTGCAGCAATGTAATATTGATAGGGTTTTTGTTCTACTCTAATCACTGGATAATCTGGGAAATGTTTAAAGAAATATTCTGGAATATTAGAGATATTTACAAGTGCTAACTCACTGGTATTCAGCTTCTCTTTTAGCATTGCATATACTTCTTTTATAGGCAGGTTTACGAATAACAAATAACGTGTATCTTTACCTAAGTTAATGCTAATTCTGTTTCCGAACTCATGTGCAGTATCAATTGTCATAGACTGTGTTCCATCATTATGCAGTCCTAAAAATTTTTTATCTGCCTGCTTAAAACCATTTGGCAGCATGGTAGTATTTGCAGCCACTAATTCTACATTTGGATAATTCACACCAATACAGTGAAAATGAAACTTTTTATCATTAGATAGAGGGAGCAAAAATTCATGAAGTAATTGTGTTGCTTGTTTAGTCAACTCTGGATTCTTTTCAAAATTACTAAAAACCTCATCTCTACTTTCACTTTCTTGCAACTGTAACTCTTTAAAACATGCTTGCAAAGGTTTAGGAATCTCACCTAAATACACAGTATTAACATCATTACAACTCTCGTCTGGTTTTAAACATTCAAGTTCTTCTACCGTTAATTCTCGCCAATCTCTTTTGTTTACATATGCATGATCTAGGTATTCTGGAGTAAACTCCTCATCTAAATAATGAACTAAAGCTGCTTTGTGTTGCTTATGGTAAACTGTTCCAGAATTTATAGCCAGTGCACCTGTCCCTTCTGGAAGCGAATTATGAACCATTATATGCCTTTTGATTTTCATATATTACTTTTTAAAACGATGATTAATATTGAAATTTGCCAAAATATATCATTAGCACATCAAGTTTTGTCATTCCAAAAGTTGATCCATCATGAAAACAATGATCTGTTGGAGCGATATAATATTGATATGGCTTTTGAGGAATCTTAATCACAGGATAATCTGGAAAATGCTCAAAAAATAGTTTTGAAATTGTAAACAAATCAACATCTTTGATAGCTAGGCCTAATTTTGTTTCAAGCATAGTATAAGCTTGGGGTAATGAAAGGTTCATATATAAAAAATAACGTGTTTCTGACCCAAGGTTTATGGTAAAACGATTTCCTGATTTATATGATTCATGAACAGTTGTAGGTTCTGCACCATCATTATGAATACCCATATATTTTTTATCTTCTTCAGTATGGTCTGCAGGAAGCA
This sequence comes from Aquimarina aggregata, assembly GCF_001632745.1. Classification (GTDB taxonomy): domain Bacteria; phylum Bacteroidota; class Bacteroidia; order Flavobacteriales; family Flavobacteriaceae; genus Aquimarina; species Aquimarina aggregata. The sequence goes on from NZ_LQRT01000001.1 coordinate 112,662, forward strand.
CAGTCGTATCACACGCAACCATATCTACATTTGGGAGATTTGCGCCTATAAAATGAAAATGAAATGGAGCCGCATTGGCAAAGCCACTAAGATATGTTTGCATCGTATTACTTAGCTTTAACGTCATATCATGATCTTTTTTCATGCATTCATGCACATCTTCTGGTCGTAAACATTTATTGAATTTTAGGGTTTCAAAAATATCTCTTAATTCATTAGGAATATCACCAACATAGATCGTGTTGTAATAATTCCTATCAGAAGAAGCTTTTAATGCCTCTAATTCTTTTTTTGATAATTTTCTCCAGTCTCTTTTAGCTACATATGCATCTTCATTATACTTGGGTACAAAAGACCAATCTAAATATTCTATTTTGCTTATTTCCTGATTTAAATGATGTGTTGTTCCTGAATTAATACTAATATCATTAAAAAAGTTTTCGTCTGTACTATGTAATCGTATTCCATTATTTATTATTTCCATCTGTTATATATTAAGTAATTACAATTAAGGAAGTTGATCAAATAAACCCGTATAGACGATAGTCATATCTATATCTTTATTTCCTATAGTAGACGCATCATGAAAAAAATTATCTGTTGGTGCTACATAATACTGATACGGTTTGATTTCTAGCTTAATAACTGGATAATCAGGATAGTACTTGAAAAAATATGCAGCTATATTATCAGGATCTAATTTTATTCTTTTTAGATCTATTTTTTGACTTAGTAAATTATACACTTGGATTAAGGTAAGATTCGTAAAGACTAATGTTCTTGTCTCATTACTTAAATTTATAGAGATTCTATTGCCAGATTTATGAGCCGTATGAATTTTGAAATGCTTACTTTGATCAATATGCAAGCCTATATACATAAAAATTTCATCTATATAATGACTTGTAATCGTTTCTCTATTGGGCATTGCTCTGGTGATACGATGAAATTTATAATTCCCTATAGAAGAGCAGTCTTTTAGGAATGCATGTAATTCTTCATTTATCTTTTCTACAAGTGCCTTGTTATCCTGAAATTTTGGATATACCTGATCTGGGTGTGTGCAAGTACCTAAATTAAGTGATTTAAACAAATCTCTTAATGTATTTGAAATTTCTCCTAAATATAAATTTTTACTGTAGTCAGAAAATTTTGTTTGATCTTCTATTACCAGTTTTGATTCTTGATGTGTTAACAATCGCCAGGTATGCAATGGTACATATGAATCCTCAAAATATTTCATGCCATTATGCTCATCTACAGCTCTCACACCAGTATTGACAGAGATTTGTTCTAAAATCCCTTCGATATGCCCATAAATGCGCATCCCTTTTTTTAGTTTCATACGTGAATTTCCTTTTTAAATGAAGCTAATTCTTCTTGAACTTCTGGGTTAATTTTTACATTATTTTCTTCTTCGAACCCATTAATGATATCTTCATATTTTAATTCCTCTATGTTTAATTGTTGGACAACATCCTCTGGTAAAGAATTCAAAATATCATTTTGGATAAAAGAGATCAATCGTACCATATCTTTACAATACATGGTAGGATTGTCAAAACCATTTTCATTGGAGTATCTATGTCCTAAGAACCCGCCGCCACAAATATCAAACACTGGGCAATTCAAGCATTGTTCGGCTACATTATCATGAGCCCTATAATAGATCTGAAACGTTTTATCTTCGAATAAATCTTCAAGATTGTTTTTATGGACATTAATCTCATTACGGGTAATTCCTTCAAAACATGCCCTTAATGAATCTACCACTTCAATACTCCCATCAGATTCTACAACCACTACTCCATTAGTACGTCTTCCGATCAATTGATTTCCTATCCCTTCTTCTCCCATTACCATCTTTATTAAGGTTTCAAAGAAGTAAATTTTTGATCGCTCTTTGTCATTTTTCCACAGTTTGTACAAATCAATAAACCAATCGGCATATGGCGTATAATGTTTATCATTCCATCTATTTTCATCTAATCCTAAAGGTGCCTGATCATAATGACCATCTGGTAATAGCAAATTTAAACTTGAAACATCTAGACGTTTTATTTCGGCATACAATTCTTTTACCGGAATATTAATATTCACGACAAGTAACAAACCTGCTAAATTGTTATTTTTACCTAATTGAACGGCTTTTGCTACTTTATTATAGGATCCTTTTCCGTTGTGAAAAACACGATATTCGTCATGGTATTTTTTTGGACCATCAATACTAATTCCAACAGAAATATTGTTTTTTTGAAATATCGAATACCAATCTTGATCTAAGGTTACTCCGTTTGTCTGTACCGTAAAAACAAATTCCAATGCTGGAGCTGTATTTTTAAAAATAGTAACACTTTTTTCAAAATAATCAGGTTTCAATAGTAAAGGTTCTCCCCCATGAAATACTATTTGAACGTATTTAATATCGGCATTTTCGCAATAGCTCTTTAATCTATCAGCAAAATTTTGCACTGTTTCTAAAGCCATAAATTTAGGCTGCTTTAAGTATGTTTGATCCCCCATATTGTACATATAGCAATACGAACAATTGAGATTGCACCTACTGGCAATTTTCAAAACAAAAGAAGTGACTTTATACATAGTTAAAATTTAATCTGAATTTTAAAAAAACCAGATAACCTCTTTAGTTTAGAGGTTATCTAGTTAGTACTTTACTATAACTTAAAAAGATGCCGCTTGCAAAAACGTATCAATTTTGTCATAAGCAGATGATCTTAAGCTGTTTTTACTTACTGCTACTACAGAACAAGAAGAGCTTATTCTACCTCCAAAAATTGCTTTGTAAAGGTCTAACTGGTCTTCATCAGAAGTATTAAATGCTTTGTTTAATACTTCTTTTTCTTTTGAGTTTGAAGCGATTTTAGATTTTTTGTTCATTGTTGAAAAAATTTAATTAATTATTAAAATGTCATCAGTCAGGACATGACAATTGCCCTTCATTTTATAGTTAAATGAAAAACTTAAATTTTCATATACTCTCAACTAACAAAGATGTTCCTGGGCATACTTATCCGCTATATTTTTAAGAAATGACTTCTCCAAAATATCGCGTACTATAAACAATGAACCTTGGTATTGTAATAATTACAATACTAGTGTCATCCTCCTGAACGATCTTTAGTATTCCAAAAACAAATTTCTTTCAGATAATTATGAACTAAATTTTCAAATAGTATTCATTAAAAAAATTAGTTCCTGACCTATTACCTATTTTGGAATTGGTCAGTATAGAGGGGTAGGTAATTTTAGCAAATTTGGTTAAAGAAAATTGAAATTCTTTATATAAGATAAAACCCAAATTTGCAGAGAATCTTAATAACAACTTAATATTCCTAATAGTTGCTATATCTTTTTTAATAGGTAGAATTTTTTGAATAGCCCATTTATAATAAGTAAGCCTGTAGTCACTTATTACTAAAATCAATGCTATAATTATTTTTCTCATGAAGCCTAGGTTTTAAGCAAGTAAAACAATCAATAACGAGATTATCTGATTTCCAGTAATTTAAACACTATTTTTCTAGTTGGAAAAAAAGTAGTATCTAAAATCACCACTACTAACTTACAATAAAAATATTATTTCACCTAAAGAGATTAGATTAATTAAAAGTTAAGTCCCCTCGAATAAAGCACTATTAATCACCATGATTTGTTTCATCTAATAAACACCGATAAGGAAGCACTAATTCAACATTATTTGAAGAAAATCCTACTTAGCTACCCATAACTTTAAGAATTAAATAATTATACATTATTAAATAATAACAGCTTAATTATATAATTAAGTAGGTTAATTAATATATTTAGACCCCATCTTTGTTTGTAAATTTTTAACCACTCGTACCTTAAAAAGAATTATGGGATTCCAAAATAAAACTGTAGTATTTTTATGTCTTCCACTATTTATTTTCACTCTTTACAGTTGTAAAAAATCGGAAAAAAAAATTGTAGAGAAGATAAGTTCAAAAGAAATAGTAATTCCTTTTGAATTGACCGAGTATAATAACATCAAAATAAAAACAGTTCTTAACGGTGCGGATACATTATACCTAAAATTTGATTCAGGAACCACTGGACTTTTACTTACACATGACGCTATAAAGGAAAAAACCAATTTATTAAATGACAAGAAAGAAAACGTACCTACTAAAAACTATGTAAAGCTTAAGTCTCTTGCGTCTTTAGAAGTAGGGAAATTAAAATGGAATGATTTAGAGATATATCCTGTGCGACATTCTGGACAAGGGACAGATGGCAGGTTTGGATGGGATTTATTTAAAGACAAAATAGTCTCGTTAAACTATGATAAAAAACTATTGATTGTACATGAAAAATTACCTGATCTTACAAATTACACTACATCTGAACTAGAACAGGTTAAAACCGTTTTATGTCTTAACGGAACTATTGAAATCCAAAATCAGAATTTTAAAGGTCGTTTTTTATTCGATACAGGTTATCAGAAATCTTTGCTATTAGATAGTATCACAGTAAAAGAACAACTGTTCAAGGCAGATCTCCGTGTCATTAAAACAAATCAATTAAGAAATGGTGCTGGCGATATATTTATAACCAAAGTAGTTGAAATACCTACACTAAATTTTGCAGGACAAACCATAAACAAACTACCGACACAGCTTTTAAATAGAGAAAATCCTGCGGGTTTTAAAACTCATATCTTAGGAAATGAATTACTTAAAAGATTCAATACCGTTTTTGATTTTAAGAACAAAACCATTTACCTTAAAAGAAATAGCCTATTTAACACTCCTTACAGTGACGCTTACTAAAAAACAATAGTATCTCTCAAGAGCTGAAAAACTACTTCTTCCTAAAATACACAGAAACTGGCACCCCGTTAAAGTCAAATTCTTTTCGAAGTTGATTTTCTATATACCTTTTATAAGGATCTCTTATATACTGTGGCAAGTTACAAAAAAATGCAAATTGAGGTTGTGGTGTAGGTAATTGCGTAATGTATTTTATTTTTACATACTTGCCTTTATACGCAGGAGGCGGATTTCTTTCAATTATTGGTAATAAAATCTCATTAAGCTCACTGGTTTTGATTTTTTTGGATCTGTTTTTATAAACTTCTACAGCAGTCTCCATTGCTTTAAACAAACGTTGCTTGGTTAGCGCAGAAATAAATACAATTGGCACATCTGTAAAAGGCTCTATTTGCTTACGAATATATTTTTCAAAATCTTTTAATGTGTTACTCTCCTTATTTTCTATAAGATCCCACTTATTAACTAAGATTACTATTCCTTTTCTGTTTCGTTCTGCTAACCAAAAGATGTTTTGCACCTGTCCATCAAACCCTCGAGTTGCATCTAATACTAACAAACAAACATCAGAGTGCTCTATTGCTCGAACGGATCGCATTACTGAATAAAATTCTAAATCTTCTTTTACTTTGGATTTTCTTCGTATCCCAGCAGTATCTACCAAATTAAATTCAAAACCAAAACGATTATATTTTGTATCGATCGAATCTCTGGTTGTTCCAGCAATATCAGTTACTATATATCTATCTTCACCAATTAATGCGTTTATAAAAGACGATTTTCCTGCATTTGGTCTTCCTACCACTGCAAATCGTGGCAACTCATCATCATCTTCTTCTTCTTGCTCTGGTAATGCTTTTACTAGTGCATCTAAAAGTTCACCTGTACCGCTTCCGTTTATACTGGCAATGGTGTAGTACTCGCCAAGTCCCAAATTATAAAACTCGACTGCATCAGCTTCTCTTTTTCCGTTATCTACTTTATTGATTGCTAAAAAAACAGGTTTATCCACTTTACGTAGTAGATTAGCAACATCTTCATCCATTCCTGTTACACCTGACTCTACATCTACCATAAAAATAATAGCATCTGCTTCATCAATTGCCAATTCTACTTGTTTATCAATCTCTGCTTCAAAAATATCGTCACTACCTACAACATAACCTCCGGTATCTATTAAAGAAAATTCTACGCCATTCCAATCACTTTTACCGTAATGTCTATCACGAGTAACACCGCTAACCGCATCAACGATAGCTTCTCTTCTCTGAATTAAACGATTAAAGAAAGTTGATTTCCCTACATTAGGTCTCCCTACAATTGCCACAATACTGCTCATTGAACTCTATTCTTAATTTTGTGCAAAATTAGACTTTTTATTTTAGAACTCATCTTGTGTTCTAAATATCTTTACATGATTAAAATAGAAGGAAAAAAACTGACATAAAAAACAAAAAGTCCAAAGGCCCTAAACAAGGCCTATGGAACTTTTCATAATTGATAGTCAGTCAGTGAAATAATTACTTACTTCAAATATAGCAAGTATTATAGCTAACTAGGTTACTGTAAAACAACAAAGTTTTTGATCATTTTACCTCGTAAATAGCTACTGTATTAGAGACTTCATGAGTTACTATAATTAAATCATTACCTGTTGGGCTATCTGATGCTTTTACTGATATCATACCTTCTGGACTAATATCATTAGCGTCTCTAAGCCACTCTATAAATACAGGGCTTGAAGGGTTAGAAATATCATATACCAAAATACCTCCTGTTCTTTCAAGACCAACAAATAACAATGTTTTATTTCCTATTCTTAACGTTTCTACTGCTTCTGGTTCTGCTCCTTTATCATCTGATCTTTTATCTGCTGCTCCACCTTCGTTTGTATTAAAAGCACCAGAATCAATTCCGAAAATAGTTTTCCCTATCTCATCACCACTATCATAAACCAAAGTACCCGAAGTAGACCATATACTAAAAGATCTTGCCCCATAAGAATATATAACATCATGATCTCCATCGCCATCAATATCCCCATTAGCAGTTGTAGTTTTTAATCTTCCAAGATTCTCGTCCAATTGCAAAGTAGTTGCGTTTGGAAACGCGGTTGGATCCAAAGTAAGATCTTTAACTCTAACTTCTTCAGAAAAACCATCGTAATCACGTGCATCGCCTTCATTAGCAGTTATTAAATATCCTTCTCCTCTAATTTTAGTATATGTTATTGCGTCTGGTTGGTAAAAACCTAAAACAGGCCAGTTTTGAAAATTCCCAACAATACCATCTTTATCACTAGCATCGAATTGATTGCTAAGTAATGTGTGATCTTTTACGCCAAGCCCAACAATATTACTGATTGATTTAGTCTTAAGATCAACGATAGCAATACCATTATTTTCTTGTAAAACTACATATGCCGTTTTTGAATCTTTTGAAACGGCAATATATTCGGGCTCTACATCCTGCGCAAATGAAGCTCCTTGCCCAAATACTCTAAAATCGTTTCCAATGTTTTGACCATTAAATGCTGTAAAACTAACATTTGAAACTTCACCCGTCCCGACCTGAATGATAGTTATCGAACCTTCTGGGTCATTGGTGTAGGCATCATTTGGTTCTCCTTCATTAGCAGCAATAATATATTTCCCATTTGGGCTAAAAGTCACCATATCTGGTAAAGCTCCCGATTCGTATACGCTTAATAATGTTTGAGAATCTGAATCAAACGTAGTAATTGTACCATTAGCTTGCTTATCGATACTGTTTTCAAGGGCTACAGCTACAACCCCATTGCTAACAGCAACACTATTTGGAATACCTGATAAAGCAATATCTACTCCTTGGACAGGAGTATTAGGGTTAGATAAGTCCCAAACAGAGAGTTCTGAATCATTTGGATTTACAACAAATAGTTTATTAGTTTCAGGATCAAATGCAGAAATTTCTGCAAACCCTTCATCTCCGCTTCCATTTATGAATCCTCCTATTTTAGTAAATGTAAGCGTATCATTTCCACCTCCACCGGTATAGTCATCAAGTTCGCAAGAACTAAAAATCCCCAAAAGAGCTGTTGCACAAAAAATTGTTTTGTTAAAAATTTTCATTAGTTGTTTTATTTGTGTGATTAAACACACAAATTTGAGTATCTAATATATCCTCAATGTTATCCTAAGGATAAATAATTTATCTATCCCCTAGAAGTTTCAAAAGTATACTATAAAGAAATTCCCTCTAGTTTTTACAATTAATTGTAAAAACTAGAGGGAATTTTACGTATTAAAAAAAATAAATTTCTTAGTTCTTTTTATTATCGACTACGATTTTTTCTACTTTAGACCAACCATCTCCAACTATTCTCATCATATATATACCTTCTGACAATTGTGGTAATGTTGAAAAATTTATATCAACGGTTTCATCTCCTTGATCAACAAATCTATTAATCACAGTACTCTTATTTCCTCCTGTAAGGTCATGTAAAGAAATAGTAACCTTCTGTTTTTTCTCTAGTTTAAGGTCTAACGACATTTTAGTTCTTGAATTAACAAGAGTAGGATATACCGCTGCTATTCTATTTGTACCATCTCCTCCTCCATCACAAGTTTCAACTAGTATCATCACACTATCTGTATCAAAATTATCACAACCATCTTTAAAAACTTTTACAGTATATTCTACGTTTCTACGAGTAGAAACTCTTATAGTTTGATCTCTTATCACACCATCTATTGTTGGTGCACTCCATACATATGAATCTCCACCGTTAGCCGTTAATTCTACAAATTCGCCTATACATACAGTAACATCGTCACCTGCATTTGCTACTATAGAACAATTCATATCTACATCAACAGTTACTACTACTGTATCCATATCCTCACATCCATTCTTTTGAACCGTAACTGCATACTCAGTCGTTACTTCTGGGGTAACTTCGATTGACATTGTTGTTTCTCCTGTAGACCAAAGATATGTATCTCCTCCACTAGCCGTTAGAGTAGTTGTTTCTCCTTTAGTAATTGTAATATCTGAACCAGCATCTGAAGTTACAGAATTTACATTTACGAGTATTGTATCTGCAGCTTCACAGTCTCCTTGCTTTACAACAACAGTATATTCTGAAGTTTCTTTTGGGTTTACTATGATAGATTGAGTAGTCTCTCCTGTAGACCAAGAGTACTCATCAGCCTCGGTAGCTACTAAAACTACTTCTTCTCCTTCACAAACAGAGATATCGTCACCCAAACTAACTGTTGCAGACTTAACAGTTACTATAGCTTCATCTGTTGCTGTACACCCTCCCTTGGTAATTGTAACAGAATAGGTTGTAGTTTCTATAGGGCTCACCGTAATACTTGCCGTAGTTTCTCCTGTAGACCATAGAACTGATCCTTCTCCAACTGCTGTTAGAGTAGCGCTCCCACCCAAACAAACTTCTTGATCCTCTACGGTAACTTCTGGGGATGTTACAAACACATCAACCATATCGGTTGCTACACATCCATCAATAGTAACTTCAATTTTATACCATGCAATACTTTCGGTAGGGCTTACTGTAATACTTTGTGTAGTTTCTCCCGTAGACCATAAATAAGTATCTGCTTTAGTAGAGGTTAATGTAACCTCATCTCCTAGGCAAATAATAATGTTTTCTCCTATACTAACCTCTGGGGATTTAACAGTCACTACAGCTTCATCTATTGCTGTGCAACCACCTTTGGTAATAGTTACAGAATAAGTTGTAGTTTCTGTAGGGCTCACCGTAATACTTGGCGTAGTTTCTCCTGTAGACCATAGCATTGACCCTTCTCCAACTGCCGTTAAAGTTGCGCTATCTCCTAAACAAATTTCTTGATCCTCTACAGTAACTTCTGGTGATGTAACAAATACATCAACCATATCGGTTGCTACACATCCATCGATAGTAACTTCAATTTTATACCATGCTATGCTTTCTGTAGGGCTTACTGTGATACTTTGTGTAGTTTCTCCCGTAGACCATAAATAAGCATCTGCTTCTGTAGAAGTTAATGTAACTTCATCTCCTAGGCAAATAATAATGTTTTCTCCTATACTAACCTCTGGGGATTTTACGGTTACTACCGCTTCATCTGTTGCTGAACAACCATCTTTAGTAATAGTAACAGAATAGGTTGTAGTTTCTGTTGGGTCAACTGTTATACTCGGTGTAGTTTCTCCTGTAGACCACACTACTGTTCCTTCTCCAACTGCTACTAGAGTTGTACTATCACCTAAACAAATTTCTTGATCACTTACTACTACATTACAATTATCTGTAGGGTTATCTATACAAGGCTCAAAAACATGATGATGTAACTCTCCACCATTATGGTAATAGTTCAAAGCAATAACCTGCCCATTAACATTACCTGAAGAATTTTTAGTTACACTTGATTGCGGAGCAAATAATGTACCTACAAGTGTACCTCCTCCTTTAAGAGTAATTGACGGTGCATTATAAAAGTTCCATAAAATGAAACGACCTTGTTGATCTCCTATACCTGCTATATTAAATATATTCCATTCAAAATCGACAGAAACATCAACATTAATAATAAGTGGTGTATCTATATTTGGTGCATTTTCAAATGTTAAATAAGGTAATGACAAAAGCTCATTTCCTGTAATATTAATTACATTAACTTGATTTTCTGCAAGTCGAATCTTATTATCAGCATCAATTTCTAAATTCGCATCGAATTCGCTAAATTGTTTAGATCTAGCTAGAAACCCTGTAAATGCCGCTTCAAAATCAATTAAATTATTATGATTTACACTATTTGCAGGTTGTTTATTATGAACCTGAACTCTAGGAATCATATCATATGTGCCTGGAGTTACTCTCGTATTTGTAGTAACTCTATTATTATCTAGGTCATATACAAACGATCCTTGTAGATCTCCTACTTTTGCAAACCCTTGATTAAGCTGAATCCCTTGACCATGATCATAAATTATTTTTCCATTAACTACTAATGAAGATGCTTCGCTATCTCCATTAAAGTAATTAGTTCCGGCTGTTTGACCGGCAACAGTTATAATTCCATCTAAAGTCAAATCCCCTCCTATTGCAACGGGACCATCGGTATCTCCCGAGCCCAGGTGTGCTTCATTTCGAACAAAGGCATTGTAACCTAATGCATTTGCTGTTGGATTAGAACAAGTGTTAGATGGGTTTGCTTCTGAAATATTGGTTTTATCATTTGATCTAGCAAAACCAGTATTGACCAGAAAAATTATCATCGCGGTAGCAAAAAGCGCAGATGAAAGGTTAGTTTTGAGTGTTGTGTTTTTCGACATAATGTCATTTGTTTTAAAGAGATTAAAAAAAATATTTAAGGTGAGTATACTTTAGGTGTTAAGCATAAAAAATAAAATGAATACGACATGAGTTAAATTAAGCCCTCATATCAGATCATGTAATTTTATTTTAAAAATCCTTTTAAAAATTAAGAATGTGTGAAGAAGTATAGGTGTTTCATATTTTGGGTTTATGTTGATTTGGAATGCTAAAGTATGGAATAGCCGTAAAAATCAATTAAAAAAAAACACAAAAACGTTTAAGTGTATTTTTTAACCCGTGTTATACCGTGTTTTTAAAATTCCTACATTTAAAACCCTACAAAATTAGCTGTTATAACCAAAACGTTTTAATTGCCGTTGATTACTACGCCAATTTTTATTAATCTTTACAAAAAGTTCAATATGAATTTTCTTACCGAAAAATTTCTCTAATTCTTTACGCGCTTCGACACCTACTTTTTTTAACGCAGCCCCTTTGTGCCCTATTATTATTCCTTTTTGAGAATCTCTCTCCACCATAATTACCGAACGAATCCTTATAATATCTTCGTCTTCGATAAACTCTTCAGTCTCTACCTCTACTGCATAAGGGATCTCTTTCTTATAATTAAGTAATATTTTCTCTCTAATGGCTTCATTAACAAAAAACCGTTCTGGCTTATCAGTCAACTGGTCTTTTGGGTAAAATGCCGGAGAGTCTGGTAACAGTTCTACTAATCGATCAAAAACTTCTCTAACATTAAATTTCTCTAGAGCTGATATTGGATAGATTTCTGCATTTGGTACTTTTTGTGCCCAAAATTGAACTTGCTCTTCTAGTTTTGTCTGATCAGATAAATCAATTTTATTTATTAATAAAAGTACAGGGATTTTAGCACTTGTTATTTTAGCAAAAAAAGCTTCGTCTTTTAAGTCTTTCTCTCCTATTTCTATAATATATACCAGAACATCTGCATCTTCAAAAGCTGACTTCACAAAATCCATCATTGATTCTTGAAGGTCATAAGCCGGTTTGATAATCCCTGGCGTATCTGATAAAACAACCTGAAAATCGTCTCCATTTACTATCCCTAATATACGATGTCTAGTAGTTTGCGCTTTAGAAGTAATAATCGATAGTTTCTCGCCAATAAAGGCATTCATCAAAGTAGACTTACCTACATTTGGATTTCCAATGATATTTACAAAACCTGCTTTATGGTTCATATACTTAATTTTGCCACAAAGGTATATCAATATTAAACAACAAAATAATTCTATTTAGGATATCTTATTTACCCCCGTATCTTATTAACATTTACAAGCAAAAAACAGTTAGTAAGTAATTCTTAGTATTTTAACTATTTATTTAGATTTTTCATAAATTTAATTCCAGTATGTGTTCAAAACCCCTGTGAAGACAATATTTTTAAAAAAATACTGGGCCCTTTTGAAAAATTGTAACTTATTTTTTTTATTCAATAACTTACTATTATTATGTCTTTTACTTTTTTCACCTAAAGATGTTAATGGTCAGGATTATAGTAAGCAGTTAACCAAAGCAAACGAAAACTTTGAAGCATTTGCATATATTGATGCAAGAGCTATTTATCTGGATGTTGCTCAAAGGGGATTTTCTGCCCCCGATTTATATCAAAAATTAGCCGATTCGTTTTATTTTACGGGAGACTTAGAGGCTTCTGTGGAGTGGTATGAAAAACTAATACAAACTTATCCTGAGAATTTAAACCCTGAATATTTGTTTAAGTATGCCCAAAGTCTTAAAAGTGTCGAAAGATATGCCGAATCAGATAAAGTAATGGATCAGTTTTATTTACTTACCGGAACAGATAAAAGAGCCAAATCATTTATTAACAAGAGAGATTATTTAGACTTTATAGAATTACAGTCGGGTAAATTTGATATTTTTCCTTTAAGTATAAACTCTGAAAATTCTGAGTATGCACCTAGTTTTAATAATCAAAATCAAATCGTATTTGCTTCTTCTAGAACCAAAAAAACAAATAACTCCAAAATTCATGGATGGAACAGAATGCCTTTTTTAGATCTGTTTTCTTCTAACATTAAGAAAGATACAATTAGCCTTGATGAACCTATCAAATTAAAAGGTAAGATCAATACAAAATTTCATGAATCGTCAACTAGTTTTAGCAAAGATGGCAAAACTGTATATTTTTCAAGAAACAACTTTACCAATAATAAAATAGGAACTAGTAAAAAAGGGGTTGTTTTATTAAAACTTTATAGTGCTAATTTTATTGATGGAAAATGGACCAATATCCAAGAGCTGCCTTTTTGCAGTGATAATTATTCTGTATCCCACCCTTCTTTAAGTTTAGATGGCAAAAAGCTTTATTTTGCAAGTGATATGCCAGGCACCATAGGTAAATCAGACCTCTTTGTTGTTGATGTTTTAGGTAATGGAAAATTTGGGAAACCAAAAAATCTTGGAGAAAATATCAATACCGAAGGAAGAGAAACATTTCCATATATAAGCAATACAGGAAATTTATACTTCTCAAGTGATGGACATGTTGGACTAGGAGGTTTAGACGTTTTTGTAACTGTACCTGAAGAGGTTGGTTTTTCTGAAGCATTTAATGTTGGTAAACCTATAAATAGTCCTAAAGACGATTTTACATTTGTACTTAATGAGGACACTAGAATTGGCTACTTTGCGAGTAATCGAAAAGGAGGAAAAGGAAATGATGATATTTATAGCTTTAAACAGACCAAAGAGCTGATCACTTCGTGCAAACAATACATAGAAGGCACAGTATACAACAAAATTACAAATCAAAGTCTACCCAATGCACGCTTGGAATTACTAGATGTTAATCAAAATTTGATTACAGAAATCATTTCTAACAGCTTAGGTAACTATAGATTCGAGGTAGAATGTAATACTGAATATACAGTAAAAGTCACTTTAGATCAATTCATCCCAGAAGAATTAACAATCGCTGCCAATGACACTTTTGAATTTACACATGATGTATCGTTCCCATTAGCTGCATTAGGCAGTGTCAAAAGTTTATTGACATTAGTTCCTGTAAACATTGGTGATGATTTATCCAAAACATTACAACTCAACCCTATTCATTTTGGTTTAGATGATTCATCCATTACTAAAAATGCAGAGGTAGAATTACAAAAGATTATTTCGGCTATGAACTTATATCCAGAATTAAAAATTGAGGTAAGATCACATACAGATAGCAGGTCAAGTTATTGGTATAATAAAAGGTTAAGTGTAAAACGAATGCGTGCAACCGTTAAATACATCATACAAGAAGGAAATATTAATTGGCGAAGAATCCGCGGTAAAGCATATGGTGAAAGACGACTAATTAATCATTGCGTTGATGATGTTCCCTGTACTGAGGAAGAACACCAAGAAAATAGAAGGAGTGAATTTATTGTACGTAAATAAACAAAATGGCATTCATTTCACAATACATCTACCAACTGTAGTTATACTTTTTTGAAATACTCTTTGGCAAACGCATTTACTTTTGGAGCTAAAATTAACCCTGAAACTACGGTGGGAATTGCCATTAGTGCAAAAGCACTATCAATAAGGTTAATTGCAAAATCAATTTTGACTACAGCAGCTATTACAATAAAAATTATATAAACATAATTGTAATACTTCCCATATTTAGGTTTTGTTAAAAACCCTAAGCAAACTGTTCCGTAATAGGAATGAGAAAATAGTGTAGAAAAAGCAAACACCAAAACCATGATAACCACAACAATATCTCCTAAACCATAAGGCAAAACACTATTAAAAGCTTCTAGGGTTAATGAAATCCCATTTCCATCAGTATATTGCCAAACACCTGTCGACAAAATGGCTAAAGCTGTTAATGTACATACCAATAACGTATCAATTGCCGGACCTATCATCGCTACTAACCCTTCACGAATAGGTTCATTAGTTTTTGCGGTTCCATGCATCATTGGAGCCGTTCCTATACCTGCTTCATTAGAAAAAGCTGCTCTCTTTATTCCTGTTTTTACCAAATATCCTAATGCTCCCCCCTCAGCAGCTTCGCCAGAAAAGGCATCTGAGAAAATCAACATAAACATTTGCGGCACTACATCAATTTGTATAATCAAAATTGTAAATACTGTTATAAAATAAAGAATTACCATAGAAGGCACCAATTTACTTGCTACCAATCCTATTCTTTTAATGCCACCTAAAATTACCATAGATGCAATTACAGCTAGTACAAGACCAATATATAATTTACTACCATCTCCCCAATTCATAACATCTACCAACGTTTGTGTTAGTTGATTAGCAGTAAATGCCGGTAAAGTCCCTACTAAGCCAGCAAGAGCAAAAAAAACTGCAAGAGGTTTCCATTTTTCACCCAAACCATTCATTATAACATACATTGGACCGCTAAGCAATTTTCCATCTTCATCTTTTGATCGATACATTACTGATAAGGAACAGGTATAAAACTTAGTAGCCATACCTATTAAAGCGCTTATCCACATCCAAAAGATAGCTCCTGGCCCTCCTGTAACAATGGCTATAGCTACTCCGCTAATATTACCCATTCCGACTGTAGCTGCGATCGCAGAAGACAAAGCCTGAAAATGGCTAAGTTGCCCTGGCGCTTCTTCATTATCATATTTACCTCCAAGTACTTGAATAGCATGTCTGAAATAAAAAAACGGAGTAAACCTAGAATAAATCAGAAAAAAAAGTCCACCTCCAATAAGCAGTATTAACAGTGGCCAATCCCAAATCCAAGGACTAAAAAAAGCTATAAAACCTTCTATTTTTTCAAACATATATCGATGTAATACTTTATTCTAAATATTAAACTATGAATTTAAGCCCTTGATAAATCTTGGTTTATCAATACCTCTATCATACATAATTATACTTCCTGCAACAGCAACATTTAAACTTAACTCTGATTTAAATTTTACGACAAATTGAGATTTCTCTATAGCCATTTTAGATAGACCATGATCTTCAGCTCCTAAAAGATACACGCAACGTTTTGGATGATTAAATGTTTCTAATGAGACAGCCCTATCTGTAAGTTCTACCCCTACAAGCATTGCTCCTTTTGGTAAGTGATGATAAAAATCTTCAAAAGTATCATAATGAAAGTAAGGCATTGCTTTTACCGCATTATGTGTATCGCTTGCTTGTTTAGCATATCTATTACCAATAGTAAAAATAAAACTTGCCCCCATATTCTGGGCAGAACGCCATAAAACACCAAGGTTTTCCGGAGTTTTCCCATTTTGAATACCAATACCAAAAAATTCGTTTTCAAAGTTATTTATCATGGATATAAAAATAACTCTTATTACATTATCGATGGAGTTTCCTTTTAAAAATTATCCAACTATATTCAAACTAAAATCAACTATACTTTTGGTACGCTTTTTCTAATTTAGTATCATATTTATTTTTTTTGTATCCTGGCCCATTATATCCTTCAGCAAATTTGGCCCAATTTTTCTCTTTAATCCAATCCAGTAACTTTTTACCCTTAAAGGAGGTGTTTTCTACAAATTTCCCAAAAGCTTTAAGGTGTTCACGTTCGTGTTCATACATTTCTGAAACAAAATGATCAATCGATGCATATCCAAGGTTTTTATAATGAAAGCCCATAATCTGAAATGCTCCCCAGGAAGCAGCGTTATATGCGGCTTCATGAAATGCCGGTAAATCTGATATTCCCGCAGCTTTTTCTAAACGATCATACTCACCTGCTCCACCTCTATAATGTGATCTGGTCCATTTCTTATACAAAACATCTTTGGTTCGGTTAGAAACATATTTCTCTGGATTTATACCTTTAGACTTAAGTTCTCTCCAAAATATATGGCCTTCAAACAATATGACAGGACGACCGTATACCAAAAAACCTTTACCTCGACTTTCTATTTCATTAACAGCCTTTACCATAGCTATTTCCAATCCAAATTGATTTGCAAAATCTTTCACATCTTTTTCGGATAAAAACTTATCATTAAAAGCTACTAAGTTTTTTTCAGCTTCTATGAGTTTCATCCAAGATTTTAAACCAACGATACCATCTACCACTAAGTTGTTTTTACTTTGAAAATCTTTGACTGCAGCATCGGTATCTCGTCCAAAAAAATTAGATACATAAACCGTATACCCTAGTTTAGTCAAAATTTCTTCTAAATAATGAACTTCTTCTCCTCTTGATCGATATCTTATTGTTTTCATTTTTGTGTGTTTTTAAGGGTTTTTAATTTAAACATAAAAACTCATCCTTTAGTATTGTTTACTGTTTTTTTTACACCACCCTGAATTGGTGATAATTCCCCCACTCTATAGAATGTTCTTTGAGCATTCAAAGGGGGTTACATACTATAAATCAAGGTTATTCTAAAAATTTAAATACTCTTTTACGAATTCTAATTAGATCATAACGAATTCTAAAACCACCACCTTTAGGAAGTATTAGGGTCTTACATTTACATTAAATAGCTAACCTCAAAATACGCTGTTATGAAAAATGTAGCCATAATCATTATTCTATTTCAAAGTTTTCAGTATCTGTATGCCCAAAATACATTTACGAAAAGCGACAAGTATTTAGTTACCACTGAAATCACAGATCAGGAGGGACAAGAATACCCTTCTTACATTGTTAATTTGGTAAGTGCAAAAGATAGCTCCGAAAAAATATCTACACTTACTATTGACGACACAGAACTTTTTGAGGACATCTTTATCACTACCTTAGAGAATCCTGGTTTAGAAGGAATCTCTGAGGTAATTAAGATGGAAATTGAGTATTTAGCATGTTGCGCACATGTAGAATCCTATTATTTTATGATTGGAGAAGATAACAACATAATCGAATTACCAGAAATCAATAATGTGTATTGTGAAAATTCAGATACCGATTCCCAGTATATATTTCCTACTCAGGAATATGGAATCATCGGAAATATTTTACAAACACAGACTTTTTATAAAAACACATCAGATGTAAGGTATGTAAACCTTAAACAAAGTTATGCATGGAATGATGGGATCGTTGACGATCCTACCACAACTGCTATAACAGGGTATTAAAACACCTTAACAACAAACTCAATCTGATAAACAAAAAGGGGGAAACTTTTGTTTATTATACCGACAATCCTATTTAAGGTATTGTCGGTTTTGTTTGTTATTAAGGTTAAGGGTTTAGTTATCTACAACTAAAAATCAGTTTGATTATATTTGTTCTTAACCTCATTAATCTTTTATGAATTTAAACCGCCAAATTTATATTTTCTCTTTCTTGCTATGTTGCACCATTTACTCAATAAATGCGCAAAACAATAGACTTTGGGCTTTTACTCTTGAAGATGGTTTACCACAATCTCAGGTATACGATATGGTTCAAGATGAAATGGGTTACTTATGGTTAGGAACACAAGGAGGAGGCTTGTGTCGATTTAATGGTGAAGAATTCAAAATCTGGAATGAAAGTGATGGATTACAGTCAAATTATATTCATGCTCTTAATTTTGTAAACGATAGTTTGTTTATCGGAACAAAAAGAGGGCTTTCTATAAAAACAAAAAATAAATTCATAAACCTTGAAGGTCCTCGGATTAATAAAATATATCGTTTTGAAAATAAAACTTACTTAGCCACTAATGTCGGTATATATCAATACACAAAAGAACTTGGTTTAAGTAAGGTTAAATTAAATCCTAAAATCAATACCAGTATTATTAATGACATTGCTTTTGATGGCAAATTGTTTTGGGTAGCCACAAGTAAAGGGTTATGGAAATTAAATGCAATTAAGAAAAGTGCCAGTATCAAAGAAAGACATAGTGCTCATCATTTTACCGCAGCCGTTTTTTATAGAAATAAAATTTTTGCAGCTGCCCGTGAAGAAGGTATTCTTGTTTTAAATACCAATGCAAGATCTTATGGGAACAAGTGGCTTTCGCAACCTTTGAGAGTAAATAATATTTCTATTCACAATTTAAATGAACTTTGGTTTTCAACAGATAATGAAGGTATAACAATTATCGATGGGGACACTCGGTTACATAAGAAAAAAATTAATCGAAAGAATGGTTTAACGGTTTCGCACGTAAGAAAAAGTATCGTAGATCAGCAATCAAATATTTGGATCGCTACTTCTGGAGGTGGTTTTTATAAATATTTTCAGAATAACTTTATGCACTATGACCAGAATACTGGGCTAAAAGGTAATCGAGTATATGCAATACACACTGCTAGAGATGGCATATGGGCTTCAAATTCTGAAACTGGACTTATTAAAATAGATTCGACAGGAATACATCATATCCCTCAGGATGATCGTTTAGCCGAAGTAAAAATAAGAACAATAACCAGTGATAATTCTGGAAATATCTGGGCAGGTACTGAAGGTAAAGGCATACTTTTTAAACAACGTAAGCAAATTGATACCATTATTGTTGACAGTACTATTATAAAAAGACAAAAAAAAGATTCTATTATTCTAAAATTTGATACTATTCCTAAAACAGTATATACAAATCATATTTTAGATAGTGATGATGGACTTCCTTCAGACTGGATTAGAACAATATTAGTTGACAAAAGTCTTATTTGGGCTGCGTCGTATTCTAGCGGTATTATTCGTTTTAAATATGATCCAGCACGAAAGCGACTCTTATCATCAAAAAAATTTAATCGCAAAAGCGGAATAAAAGATTTGCAAATTAGACATATGACTAAAGGTCCCAAAGGTAAAATTTGGTACGCAACTCAAAATGGTCATTTGGGATATATAAAAAATAATAGAGTAAAACATCTTGGAAATATTTTAAATCAAAAAACTGCTATAAGTACAATACTGTTTCATGACGATAAAATCTTTATTGGAACCGCAGGAAGAGGAATTTGGTGGTCTGACCTGGATAAAATAGTAATAAAAAAACTAAAAGGAAGAAAAAAACCATATTCGGATAATATTTACCAAATGATCTTTGACGACCAGGGTAATTTATGGGCAGGTAGCGAACGAGGTGTCGATAAAATTGAGCTTAATCAATTTAATGATATTGTTGACATATATCATTACGGAAGAAATGATGGCTTTCTAGGCATTGAAACCCACCTTAATGCAGTTACCAAAGATCAGGAGGGGAATTTATGGTTTGGTGCTATTTACGGGTTAACAGAATATAAACCCACTGTCACTACTAAAACGACCATAAAACCTAAACTATTCTTTGAAGATGTAGAAGTTGCTTACAGAAGCGTTGATTCTATCAATCTTAATTCATGGGCAAATAGCGACCATGTTTTGCGATTAAAACCAAATCAAACAGAACTATCCTTTAGTTATAAAACTATAGATTTAGATCACCCTAATGATATCCAATATCGTTTTAGACTTAATAACTCCGAATGGAGTCCTTGGTCATCAGAAAGCAAACAAAATCTTGCTGGTTTAGCCTATGGATCGCATTATTTTTCTGCGCAATCTAGAAATTATAGATGGGAAGAAAGTGATCTAACTACATTTCGTTTCTTTATAGATAGCCCTATATACGAAAAAGCATGGTTTCAATTAGCCGTACTTGCAGCTATACTATTACTTGTAGGTGGTTATGCTTTATCTTATATTCGTAGGGTAAAACAAAAAAATAAAGTAGAGCAAGAACGCTTACAAATGCAAAATCATTTGTTGTCACTAGAACAGAAAGCTTTAAGACTACAAATGAATCCTCACTTTATTTTTAATGTTTTAAACGGAATAAAAGCTATGGGGACTAGCAATCCTCTTAAGATGAATAATACCATTAATACCTTTGCTACTTTATTAAGAGAAACTTTATATAATTCAAGAAAAGATTATATTACTTTGGATCAAGAAATACAAACACTTAAACATTATATAGAAATCGAAAAGCTAATGGCTAGCAAACCCTTTACCTATGAGATTTCTATTGACACAGATTTTGATCCAGAAGAAATTCTGATTCCTCCAATGTTAATTCAGCCTTTTGTAGAAAATGCTGTAAGACATGGTATTTTAAAAGGAAGTAGAGATGGCGAATTAAAAGTCCTCTTTCACACTACAGAAGATTTCTTACATTGTACTGTAAAAGATAACGGACAAGGGATTTTTCAATCACAAAAGGCCAAAACGAATACAGATCATCAATCAATGGCATTGACAGTTACTCGTGAAAGACTAGAATCTATTTCAGGAGAAGATTCTTTACAAATAGAAGAGATTATGAATAATGGCAAAACTGTTGCCGGCACCCAAATTGCATTTAAAATTCCTTTAGAAACCGACTATTAGAAAAAACTATGCTTACAGCAATCATTGTAGAAGACATGCCCGATGCACTTCAACTTTTAAAAAGTGACTTACAGGCTAACCATCCAGAAATAAAAATTGTTGATACTGCGCAGAGCGTTGTTGAAGCAGCAAAATCTTTACGTAATACAGAACCTGATATTCTTTTTTTAGATATTATGTTAGGTGATGGAACTGGTTTTGATGTATTAGAAATATTTCCAGAACTAAAATCAAAAATTATTTTTGTTACCGCTAGTGATGAGTATGCAATCCGAGCTTTTAAATTTGCCGCTATAGACTATGTTTTAAAACCATATTCTAATGAAGAATTAGCGCAAGCTATTGCTAAAGCAAAAAAACAAATACAACCAAACAAAGAACGCTTAAACATTTTAAAAGATACTTTATCTGCTCCAGAGCAAAAACCTGATAAAATATCACTTCATACACTAGATAAAATTATTATTGTGAGTCTTGATGATATCATTAGGTGTGAATCAGATAGTAATAATACTATCTTTTATCTTCAGGATGGACAAAAAATATTTGTAACAAAAACATTAAAGTACTTTGCAGATATGCTCAAAAACTATCAGTTTTTAAGAGTTCATCAAAGTCATTTAGTCAATTTACAATGCATTAGTGCTTTTATCAAAACCGATGGAGGGTATCTTATGTTAAAAAACGGAGAAAACATACCTGTATCTGTAAGAAAGAAAAATGAAGTAATGGAGATTTTAGACCAACTTCATAGGTAATACAATAAGACAATTAGAAAAAGAGGAACAGAGAAATCAATACCGCTTTAGTTTAAACTTAACACTAAGTATTTGGTTTTATAGTTCCAAAATAACAATAAACTTTTTCTAAATTTAACATTGTATGACTCTATTTTGCCTTTATTTCATAACTCCATAAAAAACCATCATTCAATTTCCATATAAACTTCTGCCGTCCATTTAACATCCTTTACATCAGTATGAGGATTATTGTGATAAACCTCTACAATAGTTTTCAGAGGTTTAATTTGTTTATCTAAAGTATATTGACATAAAGCATACCATGCCCTATCTATATAACTATAGTTACCTTGAAAGGTAGCTTTCAAAGATTTTTTAGCGACTACTTTTTTATATTTTATCTCACTATGTACAGGAAAATCATCAAGTTTTTCAATAGGGAAACAGAAATTAAAATTCAATTTTCCTGTATTTTTATTCCAGTCTAATATTTCGATAAATGGATTTGATTTTAATGTTAAATTATGGTTTTTCAAAAAAGTATTAATATAAGTGCTGTTATTAATCATATTGACTGCCTTTGCATTTTGGTTACAAGAAATATTCACGTATGCCACAAAGGATTCTGGACTTTTTTGTTCGCCATCTATTACAACTTTAAACTGATCCAAATGCGATAATAAGGTCGCATTAAAACCTGTAAATTCCTGATGGATTAATGTTTGGATGGGTGAAATACCAAGTAATTTTTTAATACGAGTTCGTATAGGTTTGTCCAAATCATTTACTCCTATAAAGACTTTGGTGATGGAATCATTGATTTTGTGCATTTTCCAATCAAATTCTAATTTATAAGATTCAAAATCATAGGTATGGATTAAATTTTCGAATGGTTTCTTTTTACTAAATACAGTTTTCGTATTCCCTTTATTAAGACTAGCGTTCCATCCCAGAACATTATGATAAACAGTACCTGGCGATGTTTCTGCCTGTATAACAACCTCAAAGTCATATGTTTTTATGAATAAGTACCAAGCAAAAAATACTAGTAACGAAATAAGGCATCCAAATGCTATTCTTTTTATATGCATCATAATGTTATTTTGTTTTTAGGGATTCATTTTTCATTGCCATATTCAATTCATAAATTTCTACAGGAGCATTATGTACCATGATCAAAATATATATATTTTTGCACCCATCTCAATTGACATCAATCATAGTGACTCCTGTATTCCAATGAGAGTTTCCTCCTATACCTGCATTATCCGTTATGTCTTCAAACTGGAAACCTTCTTTATTTAAATATAGTTTATTCTGAACTTGATTACCTGTAAAAAAAAGATCGGGTAGGTCATCATTATTAATATCGCCAATAGCTATTCCGCCGCCATTATAATAGTAAAGGTAATCGAGAATAGTAAGTTTTTGAGTTGGTTGTAAGGTATTCTGGAACGTTATATTACTTTTTTTACTAGGCACTAAATGAAATAATTTGTTCTGCTTTTGTTGACACCCTATACTAAGTATCACAATGACCACTACATACAACCATTTGGATAACATATTATTCATGTTGTTGTACCTCATATATTAATGGAATCTCATCGTTAATACCTATTATAAGGCGTGTATCTTTCTTTGGAGAATTGAATGTTTTTATGGAATTGATGACTCCATCGATAAAAAAACCAGAATCTGCATAGTTGACCCAATTAAAATTAGCTTTACCATCTCCTAACAAAACACCGCCAAAACTGGCGTCTAATTGCGAAAATTGAGGTTTTAACGAATAATTATTACCTCCAAAAATGATATCAAGGTTTCCATCATTATTAAGGTCTAATAATGCAATATCATTTATACATGAAAATTGTGCTTGCGGTGGTAACTTCTTTATCACAAAACTACTGTCTCCATTATTAATAGCAACCACACTCTCAGAAATGCCAACAGATTTTTTGATAGTTCTCTCTATCTTTTTTGCAGGAAACAGTTCGTGTATTGTCTTTTTTGCGTAAGCTGCAAATCTTAGATTTTTCTTTTTTAAAATGGGTACTTGATTTGTCAGTTCTCTTTTTAAATGTACAGGTACATCTTTTCCGTTCACTGATGTTGTAAAAATCTGTTCAATAGCTCCATTGTTATCAAAATCATTAATATACATTTTTAGGACATTGGTACTATCTGGTTTATATATAGAATTTGTACCACTATTTCCTAAAACGATATCGATATCCCCATCATTATCAATATCTTTGGTTGTACAAGTTTTCCACCATCCCGTCAATGCAGTTAGATTAGTGCGTAATCGTGTTAATTTTGCATCTTTTGTTAGATAGATATGGACTCCACCCCAATCCTCTGTTACGACAAGGTCTTTTATACCATCTGTATTCATATCGGCCCAAGTAGCATCGGTAATCATCCCTAATTGTTTTAGATCAACGGCCTTCTCTTTTAATTGGTTTGTGAAATTTCCTTTTCCATCATTTTCCAATAAAAAATGAGAAGGATTCATTCCATAAACTCCAGGAACACTTCTGCTTCCTACAAAAACATCTATATCACCGTCTGAATCATAATCATAAGGCGCTATTATCGAAGTATTATAAAAATTACTGGGAATTTTAAGGGTACTTTTTGTAAAATCTCCTTTACCATTATTAAGGTATAATCTCAAATCAAAATTACTTTTCATACCATCGATTTGATTGCCTCCAGAACCAACAAGAAGATCTACATGACCATCTCCATTGGCATCCAGAAAAGCAGCAGCAGTATCTTCAAAATCAGAATCTTTAGAGAGGTCTATAGGTCTTTTTTTAAGAAACCCTTTTTCTTTTTGCAGATATATTTGTCCGGATTGGCCTTTGGAACCCCCAATAAAAAAATCTTCGACTCCATCATTATCTACATCACTA
Source organism: Aquimarina aggregata (assembly GCF_001632745.1). Lineage (GTDB taxonomy): Bacteria > Bacteroidota > Bacteroidia > Flavobacteriales > Flavobacteriaceae > Aquimarina > Aquimarina aggregata. The sequence continues at coordinate 137,792 of NZ_LQRT01000001.1, forward strand.
ACACTAATAACTGGACCTTCTTTTGAAAGCATTTTATAGATCAACCCTTCATAATTAAAATCAATATAATGGTTCTCTTCATGTTTTAGTAAGCTTGCATTTTTTACTTCTGTCAGAAAGGTATTATTTTCATTAATTAATTTATTTGATGATGTAATTCCTGCTTCTTTTTGATCGAGAGTTACTAGTTGATTGGTAACTATATTTTTCATGACCTGTCTGCTGTTATCGGGCCATGTGATTATTAATGAATCTATTTTTTTATGTTGTCCAGTACCAATCGTCATTACATAATCCACAGAAGATTGAAAACCTCTAGAAGGTTGTACTTGTTGATGTATAATTTCATCTTGTATATACATGTTGACAATACTTCCTATACCAAAGGTATTTCTATCTTTTCCTAATAACTTTAACCGAATATGAGTATTTGTTGTTTGATGATTCGTTTCATTTCTATACACGAATACAGGTTGGTTCACGTTATTTACGACCAAGTCAAGATCACCATCATTGTCTAAATCTCCGTATGAGGAACCATTAGAGAAGCTATTTTCCTCAAAACCCCATGGCTTTACAACATTCGAAAAGGTTAAATCCTTATTATTTTTGAATGCGAAATTAGGAATTGGCGTACTCGGCATTCTTTTAACAATCGTATCCATGCCTATTTTTTTACCTGTTCGTATCATTTTTTTTAGAATATCATCTGCAAAAAAATCCATGAAATCTTGATTTGTAAGATCATGAGAAATACCATTAGATACAAAAACATCTTTGAATCCATCATTATCCATATCAAATAAAACTGCACCCCAGCTCCAATCCGTCATTGCTATTCCTGAATAGAATGCTATTTCAGAAAAACTTTGATTTCCATTATTAAGCTGCAAGGTGTTTTGCATGTATTGTTTATGGAAATTTTTACGCTGTTTAAGTTCGAATATATCATATCCCTCAAATTCTATAGTTTCTTTAAGGCGTTGATTTGCCTCTGGCAGCATATCTGTAACAAAAATATCAGGATGCCCATCATTATTAATATCAGCTAAATCGGTTCCCATCGAGGATAAACTAATATGAGGAGTCCAGGCTTTTATTTCTTCAGAAAATGTTCCGTTTTTGTTATTTATATAGAGATAATCTTGCTCATAAAAATCATTAGAAACATAAATATCGGGCCATAAGTCATTATTAATATCCCCTATAGTAATTCCTAATCCAAAACCTATAAGACTGCCATAAATACCAGCACTTTCGCTTACATCTACAAATAAATCATTATCATTACGCAGTAATCTATCTCCTCCTCCTTTTAGTATGTCTTTTACATTCCAATCCTTACTTCTAAGCTCTCTCTTATTAGAATAACTCAAACTGTTTACAGGAACAAAACTGTTATTTAATAGATACACATCTAAATCACCATCTTTATCATAATCAACAAAGGCAGCATGAGTAGTAAACCCGGTATCGGCTAGATTATAAGCCTCTGCTTTTTCGGTAAAAGTGAGGTCTTTATTATTAATATAGAGCTCGTTTTTCTGGTTATCACCATCGACGTTACCTGCATTACAAATATAGATATCCAACCATCCATCGGCGTTAATATCTACCATAACAACTCCTGTAGACCATGTATTTTTGCCAGACATTCCAGAGGACTCAGTAATATCTTTAAACTCAAAACCCTTTTGATTTAAGTATATTTTGTTACTGCCTTGGTTTGCTGTTAGTACAATATCTGAAAAACCATCATTATTGATATCTCCTATAGCAACTCCGCCTCCATTATAGAAATTCCGGTAATTAAATATATTTAAATCTTGTGTATTTGTAATTGAATTTTCAAATGAGATATTTGTTTTTTCTGAAGATAGCTTAGTAAAAAGAGGAGGGGCTTTAAACTTCTGAAAATTCTTATCTACATCGCAAGATGCACTGCCAATTAGTAGTAATATTAATACCGTAAGTCTATTTTTAAAAACCAAATTTTTAAATCTTAAGTTATAGTAACATATCATATATGATATGCCTGATCTTATTTTCAAAGATCAGACATATCGTTAAATTAATATCCTGGATTTTGATTTAAACTTGGGTTTGCTAGTAACGCCGTTGGCGGTATTGGGTATAAAACTCTTTCAGAAGTAGTTGCTGGTTTTTCTTGCCATGCATCTAAAAACTTACCAAACCTGATTAGATCATTTCTTCTCCAACCTTCCCAATACAATTCTCTTCCTCTTTCTTGCAATAGATTATCAGCAGTTATTGCTGTAAAAGGTGAAGGAGTTTCAAACCTTACGGCTCTCACATCATTAATGATCGTTAAAGCAGTCTGCCCCATTGGATCAGTTCCACCTCTAAAAAGTGCTTCTGCTTTATTCATTAGTACATCTCCATATCTCAATAACACCATACTGTTGTTTGGGTTATCCGCATTATCAATCCCCCCTGTGAAATCAGGAATATATTTTAACACTCTAATTCCTTCTACTTCTCCATTTACTTTAAGAGTAACTTCTCTTGTAAAATTAACAGGAGTCACCCCATCTCGTGCAAACACCATATTTCCTTCGTCATCAAACTGTTGACCAATTAAAAACCCTGCACTCACCCCTGAACTATTTGTATAAGGGTTTGTAGCGCTATTATAGGGGCCTCCTAAACGACTATCACCTTCTTCAAAGGTGTCATAAAAATCTGAAAGTGTAGCATAACCACTCCATCCATTTGGTTTTTGATTCCAATGTAAAGAACAATTCCATTTTGCTTTAAATTGAGGTATTTGCGATCCCGGCACAGAAAAAATCAACTCAGTACTTTGCACATCATTTAGTTCGGCAAACGTATTAAAATAACCCTCTACCCCAGGAGATAATGAATATACTCCTGAATTTATGATATCATTAGCATAGGTTACTACTTGATTCATATCCTCTGAACCAAACGTAAATGTTCCCGAACTTCTATCGTCTGCCTCATACACTGCTTTATTAAGGTAAAGTTTACATAATAAAGCTCTTGCCGTATTCTTATTTGCCAAATTTGGATTGGAAGTGTCTGGCAAATCTGATAATGCAGATTCTAAGTCATCGATAAGAAACTGAACAGACTCAGCTCCATCACGAACCAACGGATCTACTTCTAAACCTTCTGTAGCTCCCCTAAATGTTGTAATCCCCCAAAAATCTAAAATATGAAACATATAATATGCTCTTACCACCTTGGCTTCTGCTATTATTTGTGATGTTGCACCATTACCCTCGATTGCCTGTGTAGCTCTAAAAACCCCTTCATGCAAATCGCTCCATACAGTTCTAATAAATAAGTGATCAGGAGCCCAAGAGTGTAAATGCATTTGTTGAAAAACTCCGTTATCAAACCAGTCTCCTCCTCTGGTTGGTCCCATGAGTACATCAGAAGAATGCTCTGATAATCCAAAAATTGTACGCTCATTAGCAAACTCTCTAAGTTGACCATAAGCAGATGCTAACAAATCACTAGATTCTCCTACTCCTTCGGGTTCTATACCACCAAGGTTCTCAAACTCTAAATCGGTACAAGATGCTACCAAAAGAAAGCCTATAAAACCTATCATTAATTTTAATTTATTTTTTATTTTCATTTCTGTGAATTTTAATAATTATTTTTCAAGACACCTATTCTAAAACTAACTCTGATGTCCTAATTAAAAAGAAACTGAAAGTCCAACCACCAAATTACGAGCTCTTGGATATGCAGAATAATCAATCCCAAAAGAAGGTACGCCATTGATATTTTTGTCAACATTTACTTCTGGATCTTGACCAGAATAGCCTGTAATAGTAAATAGATTTTGACCTGTTGCACTTATTCTTAAGCTCTGGACAAACTTAATTTTATCTGTATTGAATGTATAGCCGATAGATAAGTTTTGCAACCTTATGAATGATCCATCCTCTAAAAACCGAGTAGAAACCCCATTACCATTGGTGTCAGCCTCGTTTGTACCTATCACATCTTGTGTTACATTATGACCACCCACAAGTGCTGATCTATAAAATTGTGCATTGGCATTATTGTTATAAATGTATGCTCCAACAGAACCGGAGAAAAATACATTCATATCAAAATTTTTATATGTTATATCATTAGAAAAACCAAAAGTATAATCTGGCAGAGGTGATTTACCTATTAATTTTGCCTCACTTTCTATACTAAAACCATTTTCATCAAAACCACCAAACTCAGGTATAAAATATGCGTATAATGGTTGACCTTGAGTAATAACCTGTGCAAATGCTCCAGTTAAGCCAGGACCACTAATAGCACCCGTTTGTATAGTTCTATCTATTTTAGTTACTTCATTTTTATTGAAACCAACATTGAAAGAAGATGTCCAATTTGTCTTTTCTGTATCGATAATAGATACTTCTACGCCCATTTCAAAACCTTGATTAACTACCTCTGCATCCAGATTATCAAAAAAGAAAGGTGCAGGTGCAGGAACGGCACTATCTAATTGAAGTAATAAATCTGTAGTTGTTTTTTTATACACATCAAATGAGCCTCTTACTCTACTATTCATAAATGCAAAATCAATACCAGCGTTTAATTGAGTCGTGGTTTCCCATTTTAAATTCGGATTAGAAAATCTCGGAGCGGATAAATTATTATTACTATCATATCTTTGTATAGTAAGGGCTGCTCCTCCTGGAAATTCCTGATTACCTGTAATACCATATCCTACTCTAAGTTTTAAATCATCGATTGAATCAGGAATAAAGTCTTCATCAGATATTCGCCAGGCAAAGGCTACCGATGGGAAATAACCATATCGATTGTTTTCTCCAAATTTACTTGAGCCATCAGCTCGCAAAGTACCTGTAAAGATATACTTATCGTCAAACGAATAAGTCAACCTTCCAAAGAAAGATTGAAGTTCATCTTTAGATGCAAAACTTCCTGCTTCTCCAGCCCTACCGATAGCGGTGGTAGCAGATTCTAAATTATTTAGCATCACATTAATATCTGTTGTTTGAAAGTTTTCTACTGTGAATACTGAAGTTCTTAACGCAAAATCTTGAAACGAATACCCTACTAAAGCGTTTAGTCTACTTTTTTCGCTTATTTCTTTTGTATAGTTAAGGGTATGTTCTGCGAGTAGATTAGATTGAAAAACATCGGCAACAGTTACGATACCCCCTCTTGAAGAGATTGCGGCAATAAGATTACTTGAGATTGCACTTTTACGCTCAGAACTAGAACGATCAATAGCAAAATTAAACTTATAACTAAAATTATCATTAAATCGATAGTTAGCAGAGATATTACCTAAAAGTCTAAACGTATCCGTTTTGTCACTAGAAAATGCCAAAATAGCTGCAGGGTTAAGTTCAGAAACTCCTGGTTGATTAAAACTGCCATCAGGGTTAAAAATTGGTTGTGTTGGATTTGCCCTATTTGCCGCACCTAATAAATCACCTGGCACACCAGCATCATTAGAAATTTGTGGATTATCATCAAGAATATTTGTGCCGGCTACAAAAGCATTTATCTTTAATCTATCATCAAACAATTTATACGTAGTATTAATAGTACCGGAATACACTTTGGTACCACTTCCTCTTACAATACCTTCTTGATCTTGTACTCCAAAAGACAAAGCATACACCGAAGAACCATCCTCATTACCACCACCATAACTAAAATGATGATTGTTAGAATACGCTGATCTATATACTACATCTTGCCAATCTGTATTTCCTCCTAAATCGGTGCCTCCTTCTGCTACAAATTCCTGAGCTGATAGTAATGGCAATCTATTTGTAATAGTACTTACAGCTACCGAAGTGTTATAAACTAACGAACTTTTACCTGACTTACCATTTTTTGTTGTAATTAAAATCACACCATTTGCTCCTCTGGACCCATAAATTGCTGTTGCAGAAGCATCTTTTAGAATATCGATACTTGTGATATCGTTTGGGTTAAGAAAACTAAGAGGGTTCTTAGGAGTAGTATTACCATTACCAGCATCATTACCTCCAACATTAGCACCTGATGGGGCTATTGGCGAACCACTTAAAGGAACTCCATTAAGCACATATAAAGGCCCATTACCACTTCTAACAGAAGATGTTCCTCTTATTCTTACATTTACATTTCCTCCTGGTTCTCCTCCATCTGTAGAAATTTGAACACCCGCGGTTTTGCCTTGAATCAATTGCTCTGGAGATGAAATTTGTCCTCTATTGAAAACTTCTGATTTTATAGTGGATACTGCACCAGTAACATCTCTTTTTCTGGAAGAGCCATATCCCACAAGAACAATTTCATCTAATCCTGCTGCATCCTCTTTTAAAACTATGTTTAAGGTAGTTTGATCATTAACTACTACTTCTTGAGTGGTAAAACCAAGAAAAGAGATGACTAAGGTTGGTGTATCTCCTTTTAAGGTAATAGAAAAATTACCATCAAAATCTGTTTGCACCCCATTGTCGGTATCTTTCTCAAGAATATTAGCCCCCGGTAAAGGCTGTCCTTTGTCATCAGAGACAATACCACTTACTTCTATTTGTTGATCTTCATCATTATTTATTTCTGATCTATCCCCAGAATTCTCTGTTGTTGTAACTTTACGTAGTAGAATTTTGCGATTATCAATTTCATAAAGAGTATTTGTGTTATCAAAAAGAATACTCAATACGTTTTTAATATTCGCATTTTTTACATTTATTGAAACCTTGCGATTTAGGTCAACCGCATTTGTCTTAAAAATAAATTTGAATTCTGAATTCGCTTCTATTTCATCAATAACCCGAGAAACACTTGTATCATCAAGATTCAAAGTCATTTTTGCTTTTTGAGAATATGAAGTATTTGCCTGCAGTGCAATTATTGAAATCAGAATAAAAAGAAGGGATAATTTCATTTTTAAATCTAGTTTAAACTTCCACTTGGCATTATCTGCCCTGGAATTTCTGAGTTTTTTCATACTTTTGTGTGTTTAATTGTAATTAGTTATTTTTAATTAATTGCTACAACTCATCGGGGAATGTTGCCGCATTTCCCGATTTTTTTAATTCATATAAGACCTTAGCATTTAATAATTGTAGGTGTGTTTGGTGATCTTAATTAATTAGAATTTTATTATTTATAATTTCAAATTCTATGTCAAAAAATTTATTAAAATAATTCAAAACTTCTTCAATTGTTTCATTATCGACTTCGATACTTGCATTAAAATTTTCGTTTGCAAGTTCTTCATTGTTAATAATAATGGAAACATTATATACCCGTTCTAATTTTTTTGCAATTTCCCTAAAAGGGGCATTTCTAAAAACAACATTGCCTGTCATCCAAGATGTATACAGAGATGTATTAACTTTTGATGTAGAAATAGAATTTTCTTTTTTGTTAAAAACTCCGTTAAAACCAGGTTTTAGAATAACCGATTTTTCCTTGTTTCCTTTATATGATTGCTTATCCAATTCTACAGAACCTTCTACGAGCACCACTTCTATCTGAGAATCTTCTTTGTACGTAGATACATTAAATTTTGTACCCAATACTTCTACATTAAGTTCTTGAGCATCTATAATAAAAGGGTGTAATTTGTCTTCTGCAACGTCAAAAAAGGCTTCACCGTTTAAAAACACCTGTCTACTTTGCCCTTTAATAAACTGAACTGGATATTTTATGGAACTACCAGAATTTAAGAATATACTTGTTCCATCTGATAATACAATATCAAATCTCTTACCGTACGGCACTGTTAAGGTATTATATGTAAGTTTTTCTGTATGTGTGGCATCATTATAAACTAATTTACCTCTATTCTGAGACCCTACCAAATTTCCTTTAGCATCTACAACTGTCGAGGTACCATCTTCAGAAATCACTTGAATATTACCATTCTCAAGCTCTAGTGTAATAAGTTCTACCTTAGGCTCTACAACTATATTATTTGTACTCTTAGCAAAAAAATCATTTTGAAAATAATAACCTATTCCTATAAAAATAATCGCTACGGCAGCATACTTGAGCATCGATCTATACTTAATGCGATAAAGAAAATTCTTTTCCTTCTGTATTTCATTAAGTAGTTGTTCTCTTATTTTACTTGAATCTGGATCATTCATAGCAACTATTATTGCGAAATGTGTTTTTACAAAATCTCTAAAAATCAACTCATTTTCTGGATCTTGGATCCAAATATCTAGTTTATCTAACTCTTCTGAGTTAGCTGATTTGTTAAGAAACTTAATAAGAATAATATCTATTTCTGGAGTATCCATTCAAATTCATTTAATTAATAGTAATACAAGACCGATTATCACAACCCTAATATTTTATTAATTTTTTTTTTACATTCGTAATGTTTTTAACAAGAAATTATGAATTCATCAAGCTATAAAAAAGACTTTAGTGATAATGCGATTTTAGTAGATAGCCTAAAAAAAGGGGAAGAAAAAGCCTATATATTCTTGTTAGATACTTACCATAGAAAACTGTATGCCTATGCATTAACATTAATAGATGATCCTGTTATAGCCGAAGATATTGTTCAAAATGTTTTTTTAAATACTTGGCAATACCGAAAAAAACTTAACGCTAAATACGTAATCAAGAGTTTTTTGTATAAATCTGTATATAATCAATTTATAAACACATACACTAAAAATAAGGCCACTATGCTTTTGCAAATGAAATATTATGAAGTTATGTATGAGGAAGTTGAAAAAACAGATGAGAAATCACTCGAAAGAATAATAACTTTAGTTTCTAAAGAAATAGAAAAGCTACCTCCAAAGTGCAAAGAGGTATTTTCATTAAGTAAAAAAGAAGGATTAACAAATGCAGAAATTTCGGAATACCTTAATATTTCTATTAAAACGGTAGAAGCTCAAATAACCAAAGCCTTTACAACGCTAAGAAAAAAATTAGGGAATAAAATAAAGGTATCACTGTTCTTATTATTTTCTTTCAAATAATTTCAATTAATAGCCAGTAAAAGATAAAAAAAGGACCACTTTCCCATAAGTGGTCCATTAAAATGATTAGTACTAACCTATTATAGTACAGCAATCACAAATTGTATTCCTAATTGATAATTCTTAATCGATAAACGGATTACTCCATTTGGTATCGGTATATACATTTGTACCAGATAATGTTTTTATAAATGCTTCTAAAGCTTCGATATTCTCAGCACTTAAATTAAGGTTTTGGCCGTTCCCTGCTGGTCCACCTTTTAGACGATTATCGAGATTTGCGTTTCCTGTAGCATCAATATCATTATAATGTTCTAATACAGCCGTAAGAGAAGTTAGACTTGCATCATGCATTAATGCTCCATTAAGAACACCTTGGTCATTAAATATATCTCTAAGTGTAGGTGCTCTGGTAATTGTTATATCTATAGCGGTGGCATTACCAAAAACACCAATAACGCCATTATTTAAACTGTTTGGATCAATATCAAATTCTGGTGCTGCATGACAAGTAATGCAGCCTGCACCATTTTGATTTGGTGGTCTAAAAAATAAATCTTTTCCTGTATTTTCAAGATCAGTGAAATTAGGAAACTGTTGATTATCGTTTTGGACAGTAGCTCTACCCGAATCATATTTAGAATCAAAAGATTGTATACTTCTTATGAACTGAGCTAAACTTTCTTGTAATCTTGTTTCTGTAATTGTAGTATTACCATATACAGACTGAAATAATTCTTGATAATAATTTAAACCTTCTAGTTTTGTTAAAAGGTCTTGAAATGTTGGAGCTCCATTTTCGCCGCTAAATCCCATCTCTGCATGATCTTGAATAGGCTGGGTAGTTTGTTCTTCTAATGTATTAGCGCGTTCATCCCAAAAAAAACGTGATTCTCGTGCAAATCTAGCATTAATCAATCGCATACTATGTCTACCTGTAACACCATTCACACCTGTGCTTACATCGTTTTGATCACTAAAAGCAAAAGCTTGTTGATGACAACTAGCACAAGCTATTGTATTATCTGTAGATAAATTTTTATCATAAAAAAGTACACGTCCTAAAGTTGCTTTTGCATCTGTAATATCATTCTCTAAAGTGTTATCCTGCGTAATATAGTTAGGAATGCCTTGATCTGCATAATTTAATAAATTATCTAAATCTATATTTTGACCAAAAATATCTTGCAATACCGATGCATCAGTAGACGTTCCAGGGTTTTCGTTAGAAACATCAGTATAGTCATCTCCAGAACAGGAAGTTATTATCACAGATATTGCTAAAAATAAAATTCTTTTTAAGTTCATCGTAAGGGATTAGATTTGGGTTTCTAAAGTCTTATTACGAACAAATATAATTTAAGATTTCTTTAACATCTAATTTTTATGTTAAAAATATTTAATTATTTTATACAACTCTTTGTTAACTAGATGAATAAAAGGAATACCAGTAATTTATAAAGGGTATTTATGCACTTAACCATTTAATGGTTTTGATTTTTTAACGATAAAATAGGTATTTAAACGTATAACAAACACTTAAAAAAGATGGGTTTTAAAGTCTATTATAGCGTATTTTAACATTTTACTTGGAATAAGAAACTATTTCTTTTTCTTAGAAGAAATTTTAAAATCTCTTCGTGCTTTGATTTTATTATACAAAACTACAATCACTACAACTAAACCGAGAACTAATAAACCTCCTCGACCCGTTAGATATTCAAACATTTCCATTGTTATTTTTTCGAACAAATATATCTAATTTCTAAAAAAAAGAACTCTCCATTAGGAACATCTACTAAACTGCTTCCCACATCTTATCTGCATTTAACCTAAAACTTCCTAAATGATCAAAATTACATTCGGTAGGCGAGATTATTGATAAAAAGGGACGTTCTTCTCGATTTTTATACAGATGGTAAATTTCGCCAACTACTGGTTCAAAATTAAACTTAGCATTATATACTAAATTATTATACTCATATGTAGCTATTAAATCATCGTATTGAGCTTTTAACTCATCATATTTTGCCTTTACTTGTTTATTAACTTTATATATATTCGAGTTTTTCCATGCTACGGTATCTGGAGTTGTAATAACGGGTGCACCAGTGTCTGTTGCATATGGTTTTAGCGCTGCATCATATCGTCCTTCTTTTTCATTATATACTACCTGATCTGGTTTTTTCTTTTTCATCGTTTTGAGATTTTATTATGCGTAATTTGTCGCTGCATTGTACATTTAAAACGTCCTTCTTCAAAAATACGTTTCTTTAAATGTTTTGTCTTTCTTCCTTGTACTCTTTTTCTCCACATTTTAAAACTTGAAGGTTTCATCTCTCGACGCATCAAATTAATAACTTCTTGCTCTTTTAAACCAAATTGAAACAAAATAGCATCAAAAGGGGTTCTATCTTCCCAGGCCATTTCTATAATTCGATCAATATTTCGTATTGATAATTTTTCTTTCATTTTATTCTAATTTTTTACGATTTGGAAGCGTATGTGTTTTTAAAATTCGATAACTTTCTTTTTTAACAAGCGCATCATCTTTCATCTTCCAAAGTGCATCGCTTGCTTTTTTACGTGTGACTTGCATATCAACTATAGGAAAAGGATAATCCTCTCCAAGAACGACATTATTAAATTTTTGATCTAGTGTTGTCATTTTATAAGGCTCGTGTATAAATGGTACTGGAACATTTTGTAATTCTGGAACCCATTTCTTTATAAATACACCTTCTGGATCATGAAGCATACTATTTTTAATTGGATTATAAATTCTAAGCATATTTATACCCGTTTCTCCTGCTTGCATTTGTAATTGTGGAAAATGTATCCCTGGTTCAAAATCTAAAAATAGACTTGATAAATATGCACTAGCAGCTTGCCAAGGTTGCCAAAGGTTATGTGTAAAAAAAGAAACTACCATAGCGCGCATTCTAAAATTAATATATCCTGTTTCTTTTAGGCAACGCATACAAGCGTCTACCAATGGGTATCCAGTTTTTCCGTCTTTCCATGCATCTTGATATCCCAAAGAAATTTTCTTTTTAAGAATATGATAGCCTTTATTGATGCTTTCAAATTCCATAATCTCTTCCATTTCGAATTTTTGCACGAAATGTACTTGCCAATTTAATCTAGAGGTAAAAGCGTCTATTTGCTTTTTATTATCTGAGTTTGCCCTAAACGCTATAGCATATTGCCACACTTGTCTAACAGATAAATTCCCCCATGCCAAATATGGAGATAATCGACTACAGCCTTTCCTTGCTAATTCTGGTTTTGAAATATGAAAACTATAATTTTTATACCTTCCTTGATAGAAAAAAGAATGTAAATACTTTTCTGCTATTATACTACCTCCTTCTTGAAAATTTGTATTCTTTTCTGTTTCTAAAGACTCTAAAGTAAAAACCTTCTCAACCTCAGAAATGGTCGTCAATGAAACAAAGTCGTTACTATCCGGATTAAATTTAAATTGAGTTCCATTCATATAAGACTCACAATCTTCTCGCCATGAATCTCTATTTTTTAATCCTCTAAATATCCCATTATTGCTATTTTCTTTCCATGAGATCAAATTATTTTTACAAAAGACTTTAAATGCTCTATCTCTATCATATGTGATTTTAATCCCGGTTTCTTGATGAGAAAAAACAGTATCTATTTTCCAAAATTGTTGTAATGTGCTAAACGTCTTTATTACTTCTGATGATACTGCTAGTACTTTTGTATTAAATATTGCAAGTTGCTTATTAATATCTTTTAGTGATTGTTTTATAAAATTCCAATGTCGCTCACTATAATGATCGTCCTCTTTAAGTGAGTTTTCAAAGACATATACTAAAAGCACTGGGTTTTTAGATTGTAAAGCATTAAAAACAGCTTCATTATCATGAAGCCTAAGGTCTCTTTTTAACCAAACAATATTGATATGTTCTTTAGGATTAATATGCATCAGGATTTGATATTATTGCGTTTGCTCTATTTTTCAGTGCGGTTAACTTGTCTTTATCCATTTTATTAAGTAAACTCATCATCATTTTCATACGCTGATTATTTTTAAAATGATCTCGTTTATCATCTAAAAAATTCCAATACAATGCATTAAAAGGACACGCATCGTCTTCGACTTTTTTGGTGACATTATAGCTACAACTTTTACAGTAATTACTCATTTTATTAATATAACTACCACTAGACACATAGGGTTTGGTCGCTACAATACCACCATCTGCAAACTGGCTCATACCTCTGGTATTTGTGATCTCTACCCATTCAATTGCATCTATATAGATCCCTAAATACCAATGATCAACTGCAGATGGATCTGTTTGGGTAAGTAATGCATAATTACCCGTTATCATTAATCTCTGTATATGATGAGCATAAGCATTATCCAAGCTTTGTTTGATAGCATGACTAAGACAATTCATTTTTGTATCTCCGGTCCAATAAAAATTAGGCAATGCATTATAGTTTTCTAAAAGGTTGAGATTTTGATATTCAGGCATTTTCATCCAATAAATACCACGCATGTATTCTCGCCATCCTAAAATTTGCCTTACAAATCCCTCTACCTGAGATATATCGATAGCATTTTGATGTACTCTCCAATACTCAACCACAGTATTAATAACCTCTGTTGGATGTAACATTTTACTATTCATTGCAAAGGATAACCGACTATGAAATAGAAATTTTTCATCTGGATGCATCGCATCTTGATAGTCTCCGAAATAAACCAATAAATTTTCACAAAAATAATGTAGCAGATTAAGACAATCTTCTCTACAAATTGGCCAATCAAAGTTTTTAGGATCAATAGTACCTATCGTGGCCACGTCATTACTTTTAATATACTCTAAAACAGTTTCAACATTTTTATGAAATCTTTTTTCTTGTGGAATGATGGGTTTTCCTGTCCATTTTTTTCGATTACTTTGGTCAAAATTCCATTTTCCACCTTCTGGTTCTGTTTTACTTAGCATCATAATGTCATATCGTTTGCGCATATAGCGATAGAAATATTCCATCATGAATTGCTTTTTTCCTTTAAAGAAAACTTCAAGATCTGTTCTAGAAGTTAAAAAATGTTCGGTATCGTACACCTTAAATTTTATAGTAAGAGTAGTACAGAAACTTTTTAATTGTTCATCCAAACGATACTCATCTGGGAATTGATATTCAAATTTGGTAACCTTTTTATCCTTTATTATTTTTTTAAGATTTAAAACTAAATCCTGTTCGTTATCTTTATGATCCAAAGCATAGTACACGACATTTTTTCCTTGATCTTTTAAATGTTGCGCAAAATTTTGCATACTTATGAAGAATGCAACTACTTTTTGAATATGATGTTTAACATAGTCTGTTTCCTGACGCATCTCTGCCATAAAATAGCATACATTAGTATCTGTTTCATCATACCATGAATGATTATAGTTTAACTGATCACCAAGAATAAGTCTTAATATCATGGTTTAAAATATTGTAGGTTGAAGCCATAGTTGTTGAAATTTTTGCTTAGGATCATATCGTTGCGCTTGGAGTCTATTATTAAATTTGCGATCTCTTGGATCATTACCAACTCCAGAAACATAAAGCCAATTACCATAGTTACTATGCACATCATAATCGATAAGCATAGCTTCAAAATAAGCTGCTCCAATTCTCCAGTCTAATTCTTGATTTTTCGCAAAAAAAGAAGCTACATTTTGTCGACCTCGATTACTCATCCATCCAGTGTATTTAAGCTCAATCATGTTTGCATTTACAAAAGGCTCATTCGTTTCTCCGTAGATCCATTTTTTTACTAATTCTTGATCTTTGTTCCATAGATATTCTTTGTTTTGAATCCCTGTTAACTTAAAGATAGCATTGCCATGTTTTAAAGAAATATATTTAAAGAAATCTCTCCAAATGAGTTCAAAAATCAACCAATATGTAGATTCATTGGCACCTATCTCTTGTTCGTATCGTTTAATTTCAAAATATATAGTTCTTGGAGAGATACTACCATTTGCAAGCCAAGCAGAAAGTTTAGAACTGTAATTTTCACCCATTAATCCATTACGCGTTTTTTTGTAATATGATAGTTTTTTTGTTTCCCAAAAGTATTCTTGAATACGCTGAAGAGCTTGGGATTCTCCCCCAGTAAATGGAAAAGCTGATCTGGAATCTGTAGTAAATTCGTTAAAACCTAAAGATGCTAATGTTGGTATTATTGAATTATTTTCGATCTTATTTCCTAATGAAACTTTTGCGACAGTGCACTCTTTTCTCACTGGTACAAATTTTTCGCACTTCTTACGGAAATTAGTAAATACGTCTGGTATATCTTTAAGTTGGAAAGGAATATCATCGGGATGAAATAGAAATTGATCATAACTCTCTTTCCATTGCATAGCATATCGTTTGGTCCCTTTTTTTACAGCATTAGTAACTTTAACCTCTTCTTCTGTCCATTCTTTTTGCATATAGAGATTTGTAATATTTCTATCTTCTAAGAATTGAGGAAAAACATCTTCTGGGTATTGCTTATAAATAAACAAAGGGATATTTAGTTTTTCTAAATTATCCTGTAATTCGGTAATTGATTCTATCAAAAATTTCGCTCGATATTGTTCAGTTTTTTTAAAACCAAAAGAACTCACTTCAAAGTGTCTTGGGTCAAAAAAATAAATACCTATGATGTTCTCATTTTCTGTTATTGCCGATAATAATGAAGCATTATCATTTACGCGCAAATCGTTTCTAAACCAAACTAATCCTGTACCACTCATCTACTTATTCTTATTTCTTCTACAACGTTCACTACAATAACGAACCTCACCCCATACTTTCTCCCATTTTTTACGCCAAGCAAAGGGCCTATTACAGACTACACATGTTTTAATTGGAAGGTTTGATTTTTTCATTAATCAATTTGTTTAACGAATTTACGAAATCATTAAACAAATAAAAAAATATAAAAGAGCTTTAACAGAATATATACACTATTTACATAGCTTCTAATTGAATAAAAGTGGTATAACCTCCTCAGGAGTAATTGCAAAAACCTGATCTTCTTTTTGCGGTTTAATGGTGTGCTTACCTGTAAAAGTTCCAAAGGCAGGTAATATTAATTGATCTTTCTTCTTAAAAAAGCAAGGAACTGTGAGCGTTTGCTTTCCCATCCCTTTTAATTGCACTCCAGGGTGTATATGTCCCGAGAAATTAAAAAAACCCGATCTACTTTCGGGATGATGTGTAAGAAGTACTTCATCTATTAACCATTCATTTGTAACATGAATATCTAATTCTTCAAACTTTAACGGAGAAATCACATCATGATTTCCTGCCACCAATACTACTTTTGCATCTATTTTGCCAATCCATTGCTCAAATAATATCCATTCTGTATTTAGATAACTATGAAACAAATCGCCTAAAAAACAGAGTGTTTTTGGGTTAAAATATTCTAGTACAGCATCTAATTGTATAAAATTATCATCAATTGCACCGTGCGGAACTGCACTGCCATGTTTTCTAAAGTGTGTAACTTTTCCTAGATGCACATCTGCAACTAATACCATATCTTTTTCTCGCCAATATATGACCCCACTCGGATGAAGTATAAATGTTTGATTATTTATATGTATTGTTTGGGTTTTCATAGTTGTTACTCTAAGAAAATCAAGATTTTTCTAATTGTGCTGTCATTTTTTTGATACGATCTGCTAACTTTTCTGATGAGAGTTTTTCTCGAAGTCGATCTGTAATAATCGGAAAAGAAAAAGGTGTCGGTTTTTTACAAGGTCTCCATGTTATATTTTGTGAATTTATACGCTCTAAAGCTAATTGCAATCTTCCTTCTTCTAATTGATGTTCAAATGTTTCTGTAAATGCTTGTTGAAATAATAGATTATCAGGTTCATAGTCTTTAAAAACATTAAAAAGTAATTGAGAACTAGATTGTAGGTGCTTACTCTTTATTAACTTATCAGGATAGCCTGTAAACACCAGTCCAGCAATAACGGCTATATCTCTAAATTTTCTTCTTGCCATTTCGGTTGCGTTTAAGCTTTTCTGTAAATCATTTTTTAAAAACCGGGTCGTAAACAAATCATTATCTAAAACCTGTTGTATATCTATTTCTTGATCAGATAGTAGTTCAAAACCATAATCATTATAGGCAATAGAAAATGTAATAGGATCTAGTAAGCTTATGCGATACGCTATTAAACTTGCCATAGCCTCATGAACAAATCTACCTTCAAAAGGATAAAAGATAGCGTGATATCCTTCTCTTGTTTTAAAGGTTTCTATCAAAAATTCATTAGACGAAGGGACAACACTTTCCCGTTCTTGTCTTTCAAAAATATGTGATAGCGCCTTAAGTTCTTTGGATTTCTTTACTGTTGTAGTCCCTGCTAAATAAAGTTCATCTCTTAACAGCTCACTCATTTCAGAAGAAAAACTCATGCGACCCCCCATCCAACTAGGAATTTTAGAGGTTTTTTGTTTAGATTTCTTAACTAAAACCTGCATATTTTTGATTCTAAAAAGAGCAAGGTTTCTACCTGCAAAAGTAAATACATCTCCTGGCTTTAATTTAGATACAAACCATTCTTCAATAGAACCTAAATAACCTCCTGTTACATATTTTACAGATAATACTGCATCGCTTACAATTGTACCTATTTGTAATCGATGCCGCATTGCAACTGCTCTACTATTTACTTTAAATCTGCCATCACTTTCGATTTCTACTTTTTTATATTCATCATACGTTTGTAGACTTTGACTTCCAAAAGTGATAAAATTTAAAATCCATCGAAATTGTTCTTTTGTAATGGATTGAAAACAGAATGTTCTTTTAATTTCTGGAAAAATCTGATCCGGATAAAACCCATTAGACACAGCAAGACTTATTAAATACTGTACCAATACATCAAAACTGTTTAAGTACGGTATTCTATCTTCTATACTTTGTTTTTTTACAGCTTTTTGTAATGCAGAAGCTTCAATTAATTCCATCGCATGTGTTGGCAGGAAATAAATCACACTTTGTTTTCCTGGTTGGTGACCACTGCGACCTGCACGTTGTAAAAATCGAGCTACACCCTTGGGTCCACCGATTTGAATTATCGTTTCTACCGGAGCAAAATCTACACCTAAATCAAGGCTAGAGGTACACACTACAGCTTTAAGTGTTCCTTCTCTAATAGCATGTTCGACCCAAAGACGAGTCTCCTTGTTTATACTTCCATGGTGCATTGCTATTTCTCCAGCAAGTTCAGGGTGTTTTTCTAATAATTTCTGAAACCAAATTTCACATTGTGCTCTGGTATTTGTAAATAACAATGTGGTTTTACTTTGTTCTATAATCGGAATTACTTCTTCTAACAAATGCAAACCCAAATGCCCTCTCCAGGGAAAAGTTTCCATTTGAGAAGGTATTATAGATTGCACTTTTATCTTTTTATTGATATTTGCCTTTATCAGTATCGAGTTTTTCCCTGCATTAGATTCATGACCAAGGAGAACCTCTTTAGCTTGTTCTAAATTTCCTATTGTCGCAGATATACCCCAAATTCTAAGTTCTGGAGCTATATTTTTAAGTCTCGACAGTCCAAGTTCCATTTGTACTCCTCGCTTACTTCCCAAAAGCTCATGCCATTCATCAATAATGACTGCAGTCAAATCCTTAAATGTCTTATCATACCCTTTAGACGCCAATAACAATTGTAAGCTTTCTGGAGTTGTAATTAACAAATCCGGCATAGATCTTTTTTGAGCCGCACGTTCTTTCTGTGAAGTATCACCTGTTCGAATACCAACAGTAAAAGGCACTCCTATTTCATTGACAAAACGTTCTGCGGCTTGTTTAATCTCTACAGAAAGTGCTCGAAGAGGAGTTATCCATAATGCTTTTACTCCTTTACGATGTTTCGTTTTATAATTTGGATTTTTCTTGATGTAATCCAAAACTATAGGAATCCATAGTGCATATGTTTTACCACTGCCCGTTGGAGCATTAAGCAGTCCATTTTTGCCTTGATAAAAAGCATTCCAGGTTTGCTTCTGAAAAGGAAATGGTTTCCAGGATCGTGCTGTAAACCACTCCTCGGCAATTTTATCAAGTTCTTTTTTATTCATACAATTATTTCGAAGAAGGAATCATCGCTTTAAGATCTTCAAGCGTATTTGCTTCTTCTATTTTTTTATCTTGTCTCCATCTCAAAATACGTGGAAATCTCGTGGCAATACCGCTTTTATGCCTTTTGGAAAATGCAATTCCTTCAAACGCTATTTCAAACACTAATTCTGGGGTAACACTTCTAACGGGACCAAACCTCTCTAAAGTATTTTTCTTAATCCAACTATCAACTTGTTTAAATTCTGCATCTGTTAAGCCTGAATATGCTTTTGCAAAAGTTACTAATTCTGTATTTTCCCGATTCCAGAGTGCAAATGTATAATCTGTAAAAAGATTAGATCTTCGTCCATGTCCTCTCATTGCATAAGTAAGTACCGCATCTATTGTTAAAGGATCTACTTTCCATTTCCACCAATCCCCTTTTTTTCTCCCTACTTTATATATTGCATCATTACGTTTAAGCATTAAACCTTCACTACAAATTTCTCGAGATTTTGCTCTTTCTTCTGCTACATCTTTCCACGTTTCTAAGCTAATTCTTTCTGATAATTGCAATGTATTTTTATTTGATCCTGTGTTGTGATTGTTATATTGTAAGAATAATTTCTCTAAGATTTTTCTTCTTTCTAAATATGTTGATGTCCTTATATCTTTTTCTTCCCATTCAAGTATATCATACACTTTTAGAATTACAGGAGTCTTAGCTAGTAAGGTTTTAGATATGGTTTTCCTTCCGATACGGGTTTGTAAATCGTTAAACGTTCCGATTGCACCTTCAGGAAACGGTAGTATTTCACCATCAAGAACGGTTCCGTTGGGTATTTCTTCGACAAATTGACGAAATTCGGGATACTTATCGGTTACCAATTCCTCACCTCTACTCCAAACAAACAATTCTTTATTTCGAATAATAACCTGAGCTCTAATCCCATCCCACTTATACTCTATACTCCATTCTTTAACATTTCCAAGACCAGAAACCTCTTCTTCTATAGCATAAGCTAAATAAAACGGATAAGGTTTAGATAAAAAATCTTCGGGTCTTTCTCTTAGAATAAGATCTTCAAAAGTAATGGTATCTGGATCCCAATTACCCATAAGCTTATATGCTAAAATATCCTCATCTATTTCTGTTGCTTTTGATAAGGCTCTTGTCATTAGTTTTTGACTAACTCCAATTCTAAACCCTCCTGTAATGAGCTTGGTAAACACAAAACGTTCATAATAATTAAGCTTTGACCAATTCTCTAAAACATAAGATTTCTTTTCTTGATCATCTTTCTTTTTAAGTGTTATAAACTCTTTCAAAAATTGACTTAATGGTTTTTGAGTACTTTCATTAGATGCAGGAACGACTAGAGCAATCGTCTCTGCTAAATCTCCCACAATATGATAGGATTCTTCAAAAAGCCATAAAGGTATATTTGCAAGTTCTGCTGCCCATGATCGTAAAACTGTAGTATTTATAGGACGAGGGGGGCGACGATGAGATAGTATCGCGATAGTCCAAACCTTGTCTACATTTTCTGCTTTTTTAAAATATGACGCTAAGGCCTCTACCTTAAGATTTGTCTTATTGGTACTATCTAATGTTTTTATTAATTCGGCAAATAATTTCATGATTTACCCCCATCTGCTTTATCAACCTCACTATCGGTAAGTTCTCCTTCATACTGAGTTTTCTCTGTTCTTGCATCATATCCTTGTTCTCTCAAGTATCTTGAAAAAATATCTGTATATCCATGAGTACATATGATTTTATGTGCTTCTGTAGCTTTTATAGCAGTAAGTAACCCTTGCCAATCGCAATGATCAGACAGTACAAAACCTTTATCAATAGCTCTACGACGACGCGCACCTCTAAAAGTCATCCAACCACTTGCGGAGGCGGTTACATATGGGACCATTTTTCGAATCCAAGTACTACCATGAGCACTCGGTGGAGCTAATACGATATGTCCTAGTAAATCGGTCTTCTTGGTTTCTTTTGTTATTAATGTTGTATCTGGAAGATCAATCATAGGTCTTATAACTTCTGTCATGTTTTCTATAGCACCATGTGTATATATTTTTCCTATTGAAGAATCGAGATGTTTTAACAGGCGTTGTGCTTTTCCTAAAGAATATCCAAAAAGTACAGATGTTTTTCCTTCTGATTTATTTGTATCCCACCATGTATTGATATTATTAAATACTAGTTCTTGAGGCTCCCATTTAAAAGGAGGTAACCCAAAAGTGCATTCTGTAATAAAAGTGTGACATTTTACAGGTTCAAAAACTTGTGATATCCCATCGTCTTCGATTTTATAATCTCCTGTAAATACCCATACTTCTCCTTTATGCTCTACACGAATTTGTGAACTGCCAATAATATGACCTGCGGGATGCAAAGAGAATTTTACATTATTAATTGTAAACGTTTCATCATACGATTTGCCACTCACATTAATCTCGCCTAATCGATGTTTAATAATTGGGATATTGGTATGATGTGTTATATATTGTTTATGCCCCCAACGACTATGATCTGCATGGCTATGACTAATAATTGCTTTATTTACAGGCCGCCATGGGTCTATATACACATCTGCCGCTTCACAATAAATTCCGTTTTCGTTAAACACAAGTAGCGGAGTTAGCATTTTTCTCCTAAAGATATTAGAAATATTGTAAAAATGATACTCAAATCACATTTTACAAATGCTAACAAATGATTATTGCAAACACAAATGAATAAAGCTCCATGTAAACATAATAGACAGCAAAACTGTACGTAACCAGTTTTTACGTATTAAAGTACTTAACATTTGGTGGTCAGTATCGCCAAATGAAATTTTACTGTGCATTGGGACAAACTGCAAAAAAGTAGATAACCAAATAATAGAAATTATGATAAGACTTCCTATTTCATAACTACCAAGTTTATGAAAACTCTGAACGATGGCCAAACTTAATTGGCCTATCATTAAAGGCATAACAATATATGTTATCCTTAAAACATATTTCTTATGCCACTGTCGCAACCCTTCTGCTTTGTAATAACTAAAGCTCGGGTAGATTAAGATTTGAACGTGCCAAATAAGGATTAAAAGTCCAAAGTCAAATAATAGTCTTATAGTGCCAATATCCATACCGTCAAATATTAGTACTAATTTCCCTGAAGCATTTCTATTTTAAAATAAATTGCTTCTGCATTTTTTTTATTACTTTCTACATGGTTATTATTAGATAACCGATGCGATTGACTATTTAGTTTTTCATATTTACTCTGTAGTATTCCTACTGCTGATTTTTGTTTAAATAATCCAAACATAGTCCTGTAGTTTTACTCCGTTGGAAGTCCTTTTAAACGTTTTTCTATTTTACGTTTTTTTGCAGTAAGACGTTTCATAAGATCCATTATCTCAGGGTCTTTAGATTCTTTAAAAATCTCATTTAGACTTAAGATTAGTGATTTGGCTTCTCTTGAAGCTTCTACTCTATCACTTGTACTCATATTACTCATCGTTCTGCTTTCGAATTCCAGAGCTTTCTCGATTAGTGTCATTTATATTTTTTTGCCAAAGCTACGTAATGTTTAAGAACTATAAAAAGGGTTTAAACAACATTAACTACTTTTAGCCCTGATTTTTACGATTTCTTGTAAAAAACATACAATTAATGCATTATTTGTTCTAAATCTTCTGAATTTGACAAAAAATAATAGTGTAAAATCTACTTAACTATATAAAACTACCATTCGTCGATACTAAAAATGCTTTTCGCCGAAATAGATAACAATAAGGTTTTTAAAAGTAACATCTTTATCACATCCAAAACATTATGTGTAACTTAAATTAAAAACATGAGTCTAAATTTTTTATTAATCGAAGATGATGAAATAGAGCGCTTAAAATTTGCAAGAGTTTTGCAAAAAAATGGGTATACCCATAATCTCATAGAAAAAGAAAATGGTGAAGAAGCTTTAAAATTTCTAGAGAGTAAAGAGCAATTACCTGATATAATTTTTTTAGATTTGAATATGCCGAAAATGAACGGCCTGGAATTCTTAAAACTTTTGAAATCCAATTCATCGTTAAAATATACCCCTGTAGTCATACTCAGTACATCTAATAATCATAACGATTTAAAAGAAAGTTATGAAATTGGAATCGCTGGCTATATCGTAAAACCTCTAAAATACGACGACTATGCACACAAAATAAAGTGTCTTGTTGAGTATTGGAGTGTGAATGAATTTATTAAGACTTAAATTAATATAGATGAAGGGAATTGTATTTACAGAATTTTTAGAACTGGTTGAAGATAAGTTTGGTCTAGCTGTAGTAGATAAAATTGTAGAAGAATCTGCACTTGCCTCCGGAGGTATATATACAGCCGTAGGGACTTATGATTTCTCAGAGATGCTTAGCCTACTCACACATTTAAGTGCACATACTAAAATAAGTATCGACGATCTCTTACTTACCTATGCTGAACATTTTTTTGGAGTACTTGCCAGCAGTTATCCCGGATTAATTGATAAGTACGAAGATCCTATCGAGCTACTTTCATCTATCGAAAATCATATTCATATAGAAGTCAGAAAAATATATCCCGATGCAGAACTACCTACTTTCGAAATTCTAGAAAAAACTTCGACATCATTGGTTATGATCTATACATCCAGCAGAGCTATGTACAATTTTGGTTTGGGATTAATGAATATGACATTTGCCCATTACAATAGCACTGCAACTATCCTATTAGAAAAAATAAAAGAAGACGGCACAGAAGTTAAATTTAGTATCACTAAAAATTAATGAGTGAAGAATTAGACATACTAAAAAGAGCCCTAAAAAGAGAAAAAGCCGCAAGAAAACAAGCAGAACAAATTCTTGAAGGAAAATCCAGAGAGCTCTATGATCTTACTCAAGAACTTAAACAGCTTAATGAGCAGTTAGAGGATGGATTAACTAAAAAAACATCAGAACTTCAAGGTGTTTTTGACAATCTTGTAGACGCTTATGTTCTTATGGATATTTCTGGAAATGTTGTCAAAATGAATAATTCTGCCAAAAATTTATTTGGCTATGATATTGATCAAGAAAAGCTAAACATAGTCACTTTGATTTATAAAGAAGACTATCAATATGCCATGACTTCGTTTCAGGAATTAGTAACAAAAGGTTCTTTTTCTGACTATCAAGCAAGAGTATACACCAAAGACAAGGGTGTAAGAACAGTACATATCAATGCAAGTCTTATTCGTAACAAAAATAATCAACCTGTTGCTGCACAAGGTATTGTTAGAGATATTACTTATGAATTAGAACAAAACAGAGTTTTTGATGAGCAAAAAAAACAACTATCCGTAATTGTTGAGAACTCATCTTTAGGCATTGCATTAACCCAATTCGGAAAAATATTACAAACTAATAAAGCTTTTCAAAATTTCTTGGGTTACACCAAAGAAGAGTTAATTCAAAAAGAAGTAAAAGACATATCTTTAAAAGAAGAGTACGCCTTGTCTTCTGAAAACATGGAAAAGATGAATAATGGAAAAATTGATCATTTTTCAGTTAATAAAAGATATGTAAGAAGCGATGGATCTAATGTCTGGGCAAAAACAAATGTCGCAGCAGTTAGAAATCCAGATAAAACTATAAAATATCAAGTTGCATTAATAGAAGATATTACTGATCAATTAGAATCAGAAAAACAGAGAGATTTACTAGTGAAAAATCTAGAAAAAATGAATCTAGAACTAAGCGAATATGCTCATGTAGTATCTCATGATTTAAAATCTCCTCTAAGAAGCATTTATGCACTTGTAAATTGGATAAAAGAAGACTACAGTAGTGCTTTTGATAAAACTGGTCTTGGCCACCTATCTATGATAGAAAGGACACTAGAGAAAATGGAAACTCTTATCAATGATATCTTAAGCTATTCTAGAGCCGGTAATAAAGAAAACCTTGAAAGCCAACAAATAGATCTTAATACACTGATCTCTGATATCAAAAACGTTGTATTAATACCCGATAATACAGAGGTATATTGTAAACAAAAATTACCCGTGATTAATGGGGATAAAACCAGAATTCAACAAGTTTTTCAAAACCTAATTGGTAATGCCGTTATGTATATGGATAAGGAAAAAGGTCAAATAGAAATTGATTATTCTGATCAAAATACTCATTACCAATTCAAAATTAAAGATAACGGCCCCGGGATAAAAGAACAATATCATACCAAAATATTTAAAATGTTCGAATCCGTTGGCAATCACAAAAACTCTACAGGTATCGGATTAGCAATTGTAAAGAAAATAGTAGAGCTCTATGAAGGAAAAATATGGTTAGAAAGTAGCCCAGAAAAAGGAACAACATTTTATTTTACTCTAAAAAAATAGATGATATGAGATTTCAACAATTTGAAAAGAAAAAAAATCAAAATTGGACTAAAAGAGTTAGCACCGAGACACCTCTAAAAAAGCCTTTAGTTCTGGTTTTTGGTAATCGATATGCGCTAGAGGATGAAAATATTTATGAAGAAGTAAAACAGTTGTTTCCTGATGGAGAAATCGTTTTTGGATCTACAGCAGGTGAAATTATTGGAGATAAAGTACTTGAAGACTCTATTACCCTAACAGCGATTGAATTTAAAAAAAGCAAGTACGCTATATTTAGAGAAAATAGCATTGATAATAGTAAAGATGCTGTTGCCCTGGGAGAAAAACTTATTCAAAAAGTTCCAAAAGAAGGGCTGAAACATGTATTTATTGTCTCAGAAGGCAGTTTTGTAAATGGATCAGCGCTAATTCAGGGATTAGAAACCGAGATTGATAATGCAGCCATAACTGGTGGTTTGTGCGGTGATGATTCAAGGTTTGAAAAAACCATTTCTGCATATAATGAAAATCCCAAAGAAGGAGAGGTCATATTGATTGCTTTTTATGGTGATTCTCTTGAAATAAGTTTTGCGCAATACGGCGGTTGGACTCCTTTTGGACCAGAACGTATCATTACAAAATCAGATAATAATATATTGTATGAATTGGATAACCTGCCCGCACTGGATTTATATAAAAAATATTTAGGAGAAAAGGCTTCAGAACTCCCGCAATCGGCTTTATTATATCCACTTAGTGTTAAATCGAAAGATAAAAAAGAATCTATAGTACGAACCATTTTAACAATCGACGAGGAAACTAATGCCATGATTCTTGCAGGAGATGTTCCTGAAGGGTCAACTGTACAATTAATGATGGCCAACATTGATCATATCGTAGATGGTGCATTACAAGCAGCAGAACTAGGCATGAAAAATCGAACAAATAAACCAGAATTAGCTATTTTGATAAGTTGTATTGGTAGAAAATTAGTAATGGATCAACGAGTAGAAGAAGAGATTGAAGAAGTTATAGAATCTATTGGACAACAAACTATTGTAAGCGGTTTTTATTCTTATGGAGAATTAGCTCCTTTTGAGGGTAATATAAATTGCGAACTACATAATCAAACCATGACATTAACATTATTTAGTGAATAATATGCATTCGTTATTAGCTCGACAAATAAGGAAGTTCTTAGATCAAGATAGTAAATCCTCTGAAGAAATGAATACATTCTTCATGGCGATCAATAAATCTTATCAAAATTATGAAGATCAATTTAGCATGTTACAAAGAGCAATGTCTATTAGCTCTCAAGAATTATTTGATGCTAACCAGAGACTTCAGCAAGAGGCAGAACAACAAAAAAAGGTTATTGCCAGCTTAACCGATGCTACTAAAATGCTACAATCCATTACTTTCAAAAACGAAAAAGGTAATCAACAAGGAAAAGAACTAACAGGAATAGAACTTGCTAACTTAATTGAAAAACAAGCTTTTCAAATTTCTGAAATAGAAAGACAACGAGAAGTATTACTTAAAGACTTAGAAAAAAGTAATAGAGATTTAAATGATTATGCTCATGTAGTTTCTCATGACTTAAAATCGCCTTTAAGAACAATTAACACATTAATTAACTGGATAAAAGAAGATAACCAAGGTACACTTGAAACAGCTACAAAAGATAATCTAGATTTAATTGATCAAAATATCGAAAAAATGGATAATCTTATTAATGGTATTCTAGAATATTCTATAGTAGACGATAAATCAAGAACATTAGAATATAATATTGACTTGAATGATCTTATTAAAGAGATTATTCATTTAACCCAAATCCCAGATCATATACATATTAGTGCTAAAAACACACTACCCGTCATTTATGCCGATCCATCTAGGATAAAACAACTGTTCCAGAACTTAATTACAAATGCTATTAAAGCTATGGATAAAGAAAGAGGAGAAATATATATTCTCTTTCAAGAAACAGATAACTTCTGGCAGTTTGCTGTTCAAGACAATGGAAAAGGAATTTCGAAAAAATATCACAATAAGATATTCGAAATTTTTCAAACACTAGACGATAAAAAGATATCCACAGGTATCGGATTATCTATTGTAAAAAAAATAGTAGAGTTTTATGATGGTAAAATATGGATCGAATCTAAAGAAGGAGTTGGTACTACTTTTAATTTTACACTAAAAAAAGAATAATTATGACAGAAGCCCCTAATCTAGCATACATTAAAGAACTTGCTTCAGGTTCAGAAGAGTTCGAAAACAAAATTATTACAATTTTAAAACGAGAGTTTTACGAAGAAAAAACGCAATTTAGTGATAATTATAGCTTAAAGGCATTTATCAAAGCATCAGAGAATGTGCATAAACTAAAACATAAAATAGGTATGCTGGGTTTTGACGATGGATATCAAACTACAGCTGATTTTGAAAATGGATTAAAGAAAAATAATCTCTCTCTATATCCAAAATTTATACTAATTTTAGATACCATAGAAGATTTTCTTAAGACATTATAAAAAAATAACCTATCATTTACCATTATGAATTGCATTATTATAGACGATGAAGAAACAGCTAGATTGATTATTCAACAACTTTGCTCACAGGTTGAGCAACTTAATGTTATTGAAGAGTTTCCGAATGCAATTCAAGCTATAAAGTTTTTAAATCAACATCATATTGATTTAATATTTTTAGATATTCATATGCCGGATTTTACAGGTTTTGATTTTATTCAAACCTTAAAGAATCCTCCAAAAATAATACTAACGACATCAGACAAAAACTTTGCGTTAGAGGCTTTTGAGTATGAATGCGTTGTAGATTATTTATTAAAACCAATTGCATTACCCAGGTTTCTAAAGGCCATTCAGAAAGCAGAAAGTACCAAAACTCCTGAAGTCAAAGACAAGACAGAAGATTCATCGTCTGGCATATCATCAGGAGAAAATGACCTCTATATCAATATCGATCGTCGACTTATAAAAATAGATATTCCAACTATTAATGTGATAGAAGCCAAAGGTGATTATATTTTAATTAAAACTCAGGAAAGTAATTATACCGTACATTCAACACTCAAGAAAATTGAAGAAAAACTTCCTGAAGATACGTTCTTAAAAATACACAGATCCTATGTGATTAATATCAAACGAATTATTGATATAGAGGACAATAGCGTTTTGATTGACAAGGATGTTATCCCAGTGAGCAGATCAAATCGTCCAGAATTAATGAAAAGATTAAACATGCTTTAATCGGCAATCTTTCATTACACTTTTTCTTAACCTTTAAATCTTCATTTTTAAAGAGAAGACCGTATTCAACCTAGGTTCTTATCTCTTTAAAAATGAGGTGAACTCATCTTTCATCACATATACATCACAACCAAATTCCCTAAAAACAAGCAAATTACAACACATTTCATTTGATCGAACCGTAATTGCATCTCGACGATCAAAGCCTTGTCACGATCGAAAATTTCAAATATTACAAATACTCCGGAGTATTTTTGAGTGTCAAAAAAAGTAAACACTTTATACCCCAAATATTATGAAACGTCTATGTCAACTTACACTAGTATTATTGCTATTTTTCTTTACTTCTTGCTATGTATCTGATGATTTTATAGAAACAGAAATCGAACAAGTTTTTATTGATAATCCAAAAAATGTAATGACAATTGATATAATTTATGTTTTACCTTCTGAAAACCAAAACGCTAATACTTATAGGGTAAATCCTGCTGATTACCTCAACAAACTTAATGGATCTTACTTTAACCGATACGATATTGGATTTAAATTAGGTGAAGTAAGAACTTTAATTAATGATGAGTTATACGATTTAACAGATAATGTAGGTTCAGAGACTTCTACTTTTTTTAAAGAAACGCAAGAATCTTTTAGAACTGACAGAATGAACATCTATATTATTAAACGTTCAAACACAATCGCAGTAGCAGGAATTGGAAAAAACAGAAGAGTTTTGATTACCGACGAATTTTTAAATAAATGTACAAGTGCACACGAAATTGGTCATGCGCTCGGCTTATATCATACCGAAGAGAAAGGAAATATAATGTGCAAAAATAAATCTACTCCAAGAAAAGAATTTACTACTCAACAATTAGAAATTATGATAAGAAATATTAATAGTAACACCATTTAAGAATAAGTGACTGTAATATTTGTAATACGTTTGTTATGGGTCTGTATAAGCTAGTACAGACCCTTTTTTTATTGAACTATTAGCTCAAACGCCTTAACAAGTAAATCCATATAAAGTCTTAATAAATCCATTCATCTACAATAACCTACCTATTAACGAATTACCTCTTTTAAAAGTAGAGGTATATCTTAAATTTACTTAACGGAAACCGAAAATCTATGTTGTTATGAAGAAAATAATTACCCTAATAACCATCTTAATTACCTTAAACCTTAGTGGTCAACAAAACTTTGTTGGATCTGAAGGTGATTTCTATCAAGTAATATCAGGAGTTTTAAAAGCATATGACCCTGTTACAGGTGGATATTCTGAAGGTTTACACACCTACTCTTCATACAACGCCGGAGGATACAATGGTGCCGATAATTACCTGTATGCCATTAAGAAAAGTGATAAACACCTACTTAGAATAGGGAAAGATATGATTGTGGATTTAGGCGCAGTGGTGCCATCAGGAACGACAGTTTTTGGAGGCGGTTATGCAGCAGATGTAGATGCAGAAGGTAACCTTTGGGTATATCAAAACAATACAAAAAATGCTTTTCATAAAATTACGAACTTAAAAGATTATGATGGATCTTCTTCTCCTGTATTTGAGGTTATCCCAACAGATGTTTCTTCTCCAAGTACCTGCGCAGATATTGCGTTTATAGATAACGCCATTTATGGAGGTAGTAGAGGTAAGTTATATAAATGGGACCTTTCTACTGGTACTCCTGTATTTTCAAGTAAAACAGTAACCAACTTACCTAAAAGTACATTTGGTGCCGCATACTCAGACGCAAATAAACGTTTATATTTATCAGATAATAATGGAGGTTTATATTTGATTAATGATTATAACAGTGCTACACCAACAGCTACTCTTCTTAATTTAACAGAAACTACAAATTCTAATGACGGTTTTAAATGCGCAGACAGTGCATCTCCCCTAGATCGAGATCAAGATGGTATATTAGATTCTATGGACGCCGATTGTGATGGTGATGGAATATTAAACATTGTAGAATGTAACGGTATCGATCCTTTTGGCGATGATGATGGCGATGACTTGTTTAACTACCTTGATAATGATTTTAGTGGTAATGGTGATAACGTTGTACAAGATGCTTTTGATAGAGATGGTGATGGTAATCCAGATTTCTTAGATATCGATTCTGATAACGATGGTATTTATGATATTGTTGAAGCTGGACAAGGAGATAAAGACACGAATAATGACGGAATTTGTAATGGTTTAGACACTGATTTTCAAGATACCGATTACGATGGTATTGCCGATGCATTTGATCAAGATCAAACAGGAAATGCCCTAGTGTTATTAGACACTGATAATGATGGCATATTTGATTGCTATGATACTGATTCTGATAATGACGGAATTGTTGATATTATTGAAGGGCAATTAAGTACGGCATACATAGGGTTATCTAATGTTGATGAAGATAATGATGGTTTAGATGATGCATTTGATCCTGATTATAACGGAACAACAAATGGAACCATAAATACTGATGGTACTGATAACTACGACCATTTAGATACTGATTCTGATAATGATGGTATTTCTGATACTATCGAAGCTTATGACAGTGATGGCGATGGCGTATCAGAAACTACAAATTCAGGAAATGATGCAGATCAGGATGGATTAGATGATAACTTTGATCAAAGAAAAACTAGTTTTGATCCTGAAAATGGAGGTCAAACTCCAGACAGTTTCCCTATGCCAGAAATATGTGATAGATATAACTATCTAGGTGATTTCTCATCAGACGGTACACCATTATACTTAGATGAACGAGAAACTATTTCTCAAGAAACTCTTGATTCAATAAATAATGCATTACCAGAAGGGTATCCTGTACCAGATTTTAATCCGCATTATATTTCATCAGGATATGATACCGATATAATAGTACAAGAACAAACCGATATTTGGGTAACTTTTGTAGGTGAAGGTGCTGGTTACAAAAATACACTTGGATTTTATACCTATGATGTTAATAATCCGTCACCAACAATGCCTGCTCCAGAAGATATCACTATTGTTTTTCCAAATGTATCTGCTGTTGGAAGTGGTGGAGGTTTACAAATTGGTGATAAAGTAAATATTGGTAGTTTCCCTGCAAATACTGGTATAGGATGGGTATTATTAGCAAATGCATGGTCTGATGGTTGTGTAGGAACAGGTAACTGGCAATTATACTCCAATCCAGATTACAACCCAGAAAGCGATGCTTCTTTACGATATCATAATGTTTTATTATCTGATCCAAATAATGAAAAAATTCTTTTAGGATTCGAGGATATTAGAAGAGATTATGCTTCTTGCGACCAAGATTTTAACGATGCCCTATTCTATATCACGGCAAATCCTTATAACGCAATCAAAACAGATAATTGCGCTAGTATTGATAGCGCTACAGATGTTACATCTGCTAACGATGGTGGTTTAGAAAGTAATGGAGATTTAGCTAGCTTAATTGCAAAACGAAACTTTAACAGAACAAAAACAAATTCAATATTTAATACTAAGAAATCACAAAAACGTTTTCAGCCTGGTAAGAAATCATACAAATCAGCAAATGGTATTGATTTAAGTGTATATTTTCCTAAAACAGGATTACTAGGAACAGAATCAACATATGTATCAAGTCCTGAAGATCTATTAGGAATAACCAATGCCGAAGCGGTATTCTCTGTTGATTATTATAACGGAGATGAAAGAGTAGCTGCTGCACTAGCTACTGCAACTAAAGGCAGTATTTACGATCACTCTAAAACAATTTGTGATCGATTAAACGGATCTAAATTATTAGACGTTCGTACAGTAAATATCAGAAATCAAACTATAGTAAGTACTAAAATTGAAAGAGCTACTGGCGAAATAGAGTATGCCTTGACATTTTCTATCAAGAAAACACAATTCGAAAACGAAATCTATAGCTTATGGAATATCGGTAACTATCCTGAAGGTGATTATTCAAATTTCCAAGTATGGGGAGGGTCTGTATCTCAAGTAGCAAACTTAGCAAATCATATTATTGATACGTTTACTGCAGATAAGCCACTAAGAAGCCATAAAGTAAATCATAGAGTACCTACTGTATTTGTACAACAAGGATCTTATGCTCATGGTAAATTAACATTAAACATCGTTAATAAATTTGGAGCAACCCAAATGAACTTTAATGGAAATATTAGAAAAACAGAACTTTCTGATGAAGAAAATATGATCAAAGAAATTGCCTTATCAGGTTCATATAATGAGCAAGTAACTATAGATGCAGGGTACTTATTTGATATCGGATTTTCTATCACAGCAGACGACGCAGCACAATCAGACGCTTTATACTTAGCTGATGGACCATGGGGAATAGATTTCCAAAAAGAAGGTGTAGTTATCGAAAGTTTTGAAGTACAAGAGCAAGATACTGAGCAAGAAGAAAACATGTATAGTATAGAACGTAATACTATAGTAGAAGGAGAAGTAAAAGAAACTTTAAACTTATTTAGAAATATATTAGCTGGTGAGCTTACATTAGATGTAACGCAATATGATGCAATACAGTTTGAAATGCAAAACAGTAAAGATGTTGAAGTTATTCTTGTCACAGAAGGTTTAACAGACTGGAACAACAGACTTAGATACAAAGTAATGGCTGGAGAAACAAAAACACATACGATCTCATTTTCTGATTTCACAAACGGTAACAAAGCTAATGATACTATCGGAAGAATTAAAAGCGTAGTGTTTTCGGTACAAGGCAATTACCAAAGCTTTGAACCATTCTATCTAGAAGTTTCTGACATGGCGTTCACAAAAGCTAATGTAACAGATGTAGAGACAGATGATGATGATGTTGAAGAAGACGATATAGAAGAAGATGATATCATCGCAGAAGTAGAAACGATAGACGAGGTTAAGAACTTTACCCTAAAAAATTATCCTAACCCTTTTAGCACTCAAACAACAATACAAGTGCCTGGAACACATAAAATGTTAAGCATTACAGTAATCGATCTTCTTGGCAGAACGGTAAGAAAAGAAATTACAAATGTAAATAACAACACAATTAATTTTGAAAGTAAAAACCTTATTCCTGGCATCTATTACTATATCCTAAGAGGTCAGAATAAAGAACAATATAAAGGTCGTTTTCTAATACAACAATAAAAAAAGTAAAGGTTGAGTTTCATGATTTGGGTAAATAGCGAGAACAAAACAACAATTTGTTCTCGCTATTTTTTATATTAATCTTTAGCATACTTCTTTTTAAAAGAAAGATCAACCTAAGTTGATACACTATATCTCCTACTATTTCTTTTTATCTAGTTCTAAGTAAAGCTGTTCTACTTTATCTCTAGCCCATTGGGTTTTTCTTAAAAACTTAAGACTAGACTTTATAGAAGGATCAATTTTAAAACAATTGATATTCACTTTTGCTGCTAACCCTTCCCAACCATAATGATTAAATAAAGTTTCAACGATATGCGCTAATTTGACCCCATGTAAAGGATTATTGGGTTGCTGTTTTTTAGTATTATTTTGTTTATCCATTACTAAGTTTACTCCAAAATTAAAATCATTTACTGCATTACTGAGTGACCTTTTCTTTTAATGCCATAATTCTATTATTAAAAATTGGTTTTTTTAGAAAGTACCATTTCAATTTAAATCCAAATTCTACAAATTCAAAACCAGCTGCAGTTGCAGAAGCAATATTACTATACTTACCGTATATATTAGCTATAAATCGATCTGAAAATCGATGCCCGAACTTTGCTTCAGCTCTAAAGGTTGAAGAACTGGGATCTTCTTCTACAAATTGCTGACCAAATGCAGCACTGGCATTGTAAAACCATTTTTTTTGTGCATCACTAACGATTTCAATAAATACTTCTCCCAGATTAAACTCTCCTGGACTAAAATATATTGCAGGTACCTGATTCTTAAATGTTATATATTGATAGTTAAGACCCGCCTTTAAAACGGGTTTGTTTAAAATAGAATAATATAATGATGTAAATAATAAATTTCTGGTATTGCTATCGGTTTGAGAAGTATAGATATATTGTGTATACCAACCCAAATTGAAATTAGTACCAAGATTGTAGTTTACTATATAGTTATTCATCACAATCTCTCTATTTAATAAATCAGCATTAAAGTTTTGTAACTCTCTCTTATATCCAAAATCTAAATTTTGAAGTCTAAACGGTTTGGTTTGCAACATAACTTCTGCAATCCATTGGGTATAATCGCTTGTAGAACCACTGGCACTTGTTATACCAACATCAGATTTTAAGGAGATCCCCCGACGAATATTGTATAAAAATCCCGCTTTAAAGTTATGAGAAGTTGCTTCGTTATTTATAACTGTATTCTTAGTAGTTCTATAATTGTATAAAAATGTCGTTTTAAATCTTGTTGAAAAAGGAATCTCTGCATTCACACCCAAACTCACTGCCTCATTATCACCATTATCAAAAGTAAATGTTGTTTTTTCTTCTATAAAAGGTGTGTGCGATTTTTTGAGCGTCTTTATTAATTTCTCTGCATCTGGTTGTTTAGGATAATAATTTAATGTCTTAAAGGCATATTCATACGATTTCATATCATCCCCCACTGCCCTATATGCATTTGCAATCCCCAAATTACCATCAAAAGCTCCCAAATTTTTATTCAAAATACTTTTATAACTATCCAGACTTGTCTTAAAATTACTCGTATACATACCACGGGTTGCCTTTAGACTTAGAATTCTTGGGTTATCTGGGTAATCCAGTGTTAATTGATCTGTAGCTTCTTTTGCAGATGTAAATTTTTTATTCCAAAGTAAGGCTTGGATATGTCGTTCTTGGGTTGCTAAATATAAATCTTTGTCACTTTTAAATTGCTCTACTTTTGATTTTGCTATTAGCGTTATATCAAGTGCTTTTTTTTCTTTTGATAACTTATGCGCAACCAAAGCTAAACCGTTTAATGAAACGATACTATCTTTTGGTGTTGTAGCTAATGCCTCGTATGTTTTCTTTGCATTTACCAGATCTTCTTGAACTAAATATATATTCGCTTTATTAAGCTGTGTATCCTTATCATTAGGGAAATCAACTAGGTTTTGGTCTAACAATGTAAGAGCTTTATCATACTTTTTATCTTGAGATAGAGCATTGGCGTATCCCAATCGAACGTATTTTCTAGATGTCAAAGCATTTGCGTTTCCAGATTGTAATGTTAGCGCTTTATTAACTACCTCTAGTGCCTTACTATATTTCTTTAAGTTTGAAAGCGTATTAGCATATCCCAAAACTGCAGGAAAACTAGTATCGTTCTCTTTAATAAGGGTTTCGTAGTATGACTCTGCGTTAGAAAACTGACTATTCCATAATAGTGATTCTGCATAATTTAATTTAACTTCAAAATTATCAGGATAGTCTGCTTTTAAAGCAGTAAAAATAGCAACTGCTTTTTCTGAGTCTCCAGATAAACCAACAGCTCTTCCGTAGCATAGTCTTGCTGTTTGATTTTCTGGATATGATTTTAAAATGTTTTCAAAGAAGTCTTTTGCTTCAATATATTTACCAGTTTCTAAATAGGTAAAACCTTCTTGCATTTCTTGAGCAAATACCGATGAAAATGACAACAAAAACAAAAGGATAAAAAAAAATGGTTTTAAGGACATGAATATGTATCTCGTTGATTGATATTGTTAAGTTAAGAATAACATCCAGAAGATTCATTAAAAACCGAATAAGTTTTACAAAAATCGTAACGCATTAGAAGTCAGTAGTAAAAGAATTTTAATCCATTTTAACATAAAATTAAAACTTTCACCTCCATTTAGGGGGAAAATACCCCCCTATTTTAACACTAAAACAGTAAAAAAATCATCTTTTTCTTTAACACTTGTAGGATTTATCTTTACATTTTAACTGAACAAATGTTAAAATTTCAATGAAAAATGCACGATTATCGACAAAATACACTGTTTTTGGTGTTAGCGTATTAAATTTGTGGTTTTACCGTAACCAACTTTCTCAAACACTTATTAGTTTTACATCAGATTGATCACTAGATATTTAGCATCAATTTAAGTTCGTCAAAATGTTAATATAGGCTTCAAAAATCCCCAGAAGAATGTTTAACATAATTTAAAAGAATACAGACTAAAAACAACAAGTCACTTTTAAAAATACTTCATTAAAAACGAAGTATCCCCAAAATAATAAAAACATGACGAAAATTACTGGTATTATTATCCCTTGTTACAACGAGTATTACAGATTAGAAAAAGAAAAATTTTTAACCTTCTTAGGTAACAACCCCTTATACCATTTATGCTTTGTAAATGATGGCAGTTCAGACAATACATTAGAGATGTTAAATGAACTTAAACAGATCAACCCTAAAAATATATCTGTACTTAATCTAGAAACTAATCAAGGTAAAGCTACTGCAGTACAAACAGGAGCCAATTATCTTGCCGAATTAGATTTTATAGAAAATATTGCATTTCTAGATGCAGATCTTTCTACATCTTTAGAAGAGATGGACAATCTAGTACAAAAACTAAATAACAATCCAAAACTAGCCATGGTTTTTGGATCTAGAAAAGCTGAAGAATCAAATAATATAGATAGAAATATAGTAAGAAAGTTTTTATCAAATTTTGTAGGGTTCTTTATTCGTTTTATTCTACAACTTCCTATTAAAGATACCCAATGCGGTGCAAAAGTATTCAGAAAAAGTATAATCGAGAATGTTTATAGCCAAAGGTTTATCAGCAGATGGTTATTTGATATCGAGATTTTTCTACGTCTTAAGAAACATATTGGTTTAAAAGACCTTTTAAATCATATTAGTGAAGAACCTCTTGATAGCTGGATCGAAGTAGACGGATCAAAAATAACATTAAAAGATTCATTTCTTATCCCGATTAATCTTTTAATTATCTGGTTTAGCTACTTAAAGGTAAATACACCTAGCAAAAACACAATAGCAGTAGGTCAACTTAAAGTAAACTATACTATGGTTAAATAATTACTTTCTTTTCTATACCCTTTACATTCAACATATTTTTTAATTATAAAATAACTGCTAGCACATTATAGCTCTAGCAGACAACAATAAAAACACTATGAAAAAAACCTTTACTCTATTGGTTATTCTTATAGCCAGCTCTATCTATGCTCAACAACCTTTTGATTGTAATGACGGTAAATTTTACCAAGTCATCTCTGGAGCTTTGCGATCGTATGATCCTATAACAGGTACATACTCAGATCCGTTGCACACCCATACTGCCTATAATGCAGGTGGATACAATCCTGTAGATAATTTTTTATACGCCATCAGAAACAGTGATAAGCACTTATTGCGTATCGGCTCAGATTTAATTGTAGATCTTGGTGCAGTAGCAAATAACGGAGGCGTAACATTTGGTGGTGGTTATGCTGCAGATGTCGACAGTGAGGGAAATCTGTGGGTTTTTCAGAACTCTCTTGATAAACGTTCTTTTCATAAAATTACAAACTTGCAAGATTATGACGGATCGTCTTCTCCTGTTTTTGAAATTATAGTATCTGATCAAGCATCACCAAGTACTTGTGCAGATATCGTATTTATAAATGGTAATTTATATGGTGGTAGTAGAGGTAACGTATACAAATGGGATCTTACTACGGCCACACCGGCATTTAGTGGTAAATCTGTAACAGATTTACCAAATCATACTTTTGGAGCCTCTTATACAGATACTAGCAATCGACTGTATGTATCTAGTAATAATGGTGGTTTATATCTAGTTAATGATTATGAATCGGCAACTCCATATGCCACATTACTAAATAATACAGAGGTTACCAACTCTAATGATGGCTTTAAATGTGCTATTGGGGTTTCTCCGATAGATGCTGATAAAGATGAAGTTCTAGATCCTTTTGATAAAGATACCGATGGTGACGGGATTCCTGATCTTGTAGAAGGCGGTGGAATAGATCCTTATGGTGATGATGACTCTGATGGAATTTTTAATTATTTAGATGCTGATTTTGGAAACACATGTAACAGTGGTGTGTCTCTTGCATTTGACACAGACCGAGACGGAGTACCCAATGTATTAGATCTTGATAGTGATAACGACGGTATATTTGATATTGTTGAAGCTGGTCTGGGAAGTTATGATACCAATGGTGATGGCTTTTTTAATTCTGAAGACGACAACTTCGTAGATTCTGACTTAGACGGTATTGCCGATATAGTAGATGTTGATCAAACTGGAGTTATATTCTATCCAGCAGATACCGATAATGATTTAATTTATGACCCTTACGATATCGATTCTGACCAAGATGGTATTACCGACCTTATCGAAGGACAGGTTAGTTTAAACTATATAGGGCTTTCGGGATCAGATCAAGATCGTGACGGTATGGATGACAATTTTGATCCGGATAACGGGGGTACACCTCAAGGGTATATCAATACAGATGGTACAGATAATCCAGATTTTTTAGATACAGATTCTAATAATGACGGGGTCTTAGATACCGTTGATGCATATGATACAACAGGTGATGGTATTGCAAATACAGTCCCATCTGGAAACGATTTTGATCAGGATGGTATGGATGACAATTTTGATTTAAAAGAAACTGTTTT
Source organism: Aquimarina aggregata (assembly GCF_001632745.1). Classification (GTDB taxonomy): domain Bacteria; phylum Bacteroidota; class Bacteroidia; order Flavobacteriales; family Flavobacteriaceae; genus Aquimarina; species Aquimarina aggregata. The sequence goes on from NZ_LQRT01000001.1 coordinate 177,217, forward strand.
TGACTCTGATAACGGAGATCAAAATCCTAGTAGCTTTCCTGTTGCTAGTATAGGTGAACGATATCAATATGTAAGTACGTTTAATGCCAATGGTACTCCAAATAATTTGGGCACAGACGAAACATTGTCTTCTGATTATCTTACACGTATAAACGACGCTTTACCAGAAGGAAGTTCTGTTCCTAATCTTAATCCTAATTTTATCTATGCAGGATATGATACCAATATTTCGATAGAAAATACCGCAGATATCTCGGTAACTTTTATAAGCGAAAACACTACTTACAAAAATGCACTAGGATACTATACATATGATCTTAATAACCCTTCTACAACCGTACCTAAACCAGAGGATATAACTCTTGTTTTTGCCAATGCTTCAGGAACAGGTAGTGATGGTGAATTAAATGCCGGAAATACGATGAATATAGGTAGTTTTCCTGCAAATACAGGTATAGGATGGGTATTACTAGTTGACGGTTGGAACAGTACATCTGTAGACGAAGGTTTATGGCAAGTATATACCAACCCTGAATATAACCCAGAATGTGATGAAACGTTAAGACCTCATAATATCCTTTTGGCAGATCCTGCAAATGAAACAATAATATTAGGTTTTGAAGATATAAGAAGAGATTACCCAGGAGCAGATCATGATTTTAATGATATTCTGTTTCACATTAGGGCTGATCAATACAGCTCGTTAAAAACGACAAACATTCCAGAGCTTACCGAAGAAGGTATAGTTACATCAGGAAATGATGGAGGATTAGAGAGTAATGGTGATTTGGCAAGTCTTATTGCCAAAAGAAATTTCTTAAGATCAAAAACTAATAAAGTTAATAATCAAAAGAAATTACAAAAACGCTTTATCCCTGGTAAAAAATCAAATAAATCAGGAAAGATTGATCTAAGTATTTATTTCTCTGATACTGGTGCTTCTGGTACAGAAACATCTTTTGTTTCTAGCCCTGATGACTTACTTGGTATTACAAATGCTACCTCTGTATTCTCTATTGATTATTACAATAAAGAACAACGTGTCGGAGCAGCATTAGCAATGGCTACAGAAGGGTCTGTTTATGACCATTCAAAAACCATTTGCGACAGGCTTAATGGTTCTGTTTTAGAAGATATTAGAACACTTACCATTAGAAACCATACACTAGTTAACACCAGAATAAGAAGAGTAACCGGTGAAGTTGAACAAGCTTTACATTTTTCGGTAAGAATAGATGAATATCAAAATGAGCTGTATAGTTTATGGAATATTGATCAATATCCAGCGGGAGATTACCTTAATTTCCAAATCTGGGGAGGGTCAATACCACAAGTGGCTACCATGGCTAATAACATTATTGATAAATTGATTGATCAAAAATCTCTGGGAAAAACCTTTATTCCTGATAATATTCCTCCTGTATTTGTACAAAAAGGATTTTATAAAGACGGAAAACTTGTCTTAGACATTGTAAATAAATCTGAAATAAGTCAATTTAACTTTAGAGGGAATAAAAGAATTACAGAACTATCTGAAGAAGAATTAATGATAAAAACTGTAGGTCTTTCGGGTGAATATAACGAAACGGTCACTATAGAAACAGGACACCTGTTTGATATTGGGTTTGCGATTACTGGTGAAGACCCTAATAAAGCAGATGCATTATACCTAGCAGATGGCCCATGGGGAATTGATTATCTAGAAGACGGCGCAACAGTAGCTAATTTTGAAATTGTTAAAAGTGAAAAAACTGAAGATCAAGAAGATCAATATACAGTAGAACGAGATATTAAAGTAAATGGTGAGCTTAAAGAAACTCTAAATGTATTTAGAAATATACTTGGAGGTGACTTGACTCTAGATGTCTCTAATTATGAAGCTCTAGCATTTGAATTATTTAGTGATAAAGATGTAGAAGTAATTTTAGTAACTAAAGATCTGGTAGATTGGAACCAAAGACTTAGATATACTATAAAAGCCAATGATAAAAAACAGCTGTATACAATTCCCTTTTCAGATTTCTCGAGTAAAACAAAACAAAACAGAGTTATGGATAATCTAAGAAGTGTGGTATTCTCTATCCAAGGAGATTATAAAAACAATACCACTTTTACTTTAGATATTTCGAAACTTGCCTTTACAATGGTAGAAGAAACAAATGGAAACATAATTGTAGATAATGATACTACTACGATAACTAATTCTCCTAACCCATTTAGGTCACAAACCACTATAAAAATGCCAACCGATAATCAAAAAATTACAATTTCTGTAATTGATATGTTGGGTAGAATAGTACAAAAAGAAGAATTAGGAGGTATAGGAACACCTACACAAATCTTTACTTTTACTGCTAAGAATTTACAGCAAGGTGTATATAAATATATTATTAGAGGAGATGACTTTAAGAAGAGATATGAAGGAAGTTTTCTAATAAAATAGAAATCTAACAAAACAACTATATCTTATTTAAATAAGGTATAGTTGTTTTAAAAAAGGTCTTATCTTTAGAGATATAACGACCAAAACTTTAAAACAAAACAACATATAATAATGGCCATTCATATTTCTGTATTAAAGAAATTAAATGCTGAACAGAAGTTCATGGCCAGCGTAATTATAGTTAACGGAGGAAATTATCTTTACAATTTACTTTTAGGAAGAATTCTGGGACCCGAAGAATTTGCAGATGCAGCATTATTGATTACATTTCTTTTAGTACTCTCTTTTGTTGCCATGACATTTCAGTTATCCACTGCAAAATTTTCTGTCATTTTTGAAAACGAAATATTTAAAAGTTTTATCAATATCACTTATAAATATTCAACGATAACGGGTGTTATTCTAGGTATCTTAATGATTGTTTTTTCAAAACCATTGCAATCTCTTTTTAATGCGCAATCTTCATATATGTTTGTCATATTTGGGATTGGTATACCCATTTATTTTATTATGAGTGTTAATAGGGGGATTTATCAAGGAAGTAAAAAATTTGATAGTCTAGCAATTACTTATCAAAGTGAAATGATAAGTAGATTAGCTATTACACTAGTTTTAATATATACTATTGGTCTACAGTCTTCAATTTTAGTTGCAATAGGTATTGCCGCTTCTTTCTTTTTTGGACTAATACCATTTCGTACAAAAGATATAGAAATTACAACAAAACATAGTCTCCCTAAAGCAGAGTCTAAGTATATCACTAAGTTCTTTATTTTAACAGCATTCTATGAACTCACTCAAATTATAATTAACAACAGTGACATTTTAATGGTTAAACATTATTTTGAAACTTATGAAGCGGGTTTATATGCATCATTGGCACTAATTGGCAGAGTAGTATATTTTGTAGCATGGATGTTTGTGATGTTACTGCTACCTAAGGTTGTTGAAAAGCAAAAAGATGGAGAAGCCCATGCGCCTATCTTATTTAAATATGTATTCTACATTACTCTATTATCGGCAACCATCGTTTTGGGCTGTTATTTATTTCCAGAATTAGTAATCCAGATGATGTTTGGTTCAGAATATATCAGCATTGCGCCATTACTATGGAAATATGCTATTGCTACCTCTCTTTTTGCTATATCTAATATTTTTGCTTATTATTTTTTGTCATTAGATCAATATATACCAGTTGTACTATCAGCCTTATTAGGTATATCACAAGTAGCACTCATCGTCTTTTTTCACAACACATTATCAGAAGTTGTTATTATGCAAATAGTAGCAATGGCTATTCTTCTCACATTTCAGTTATTCTTTTTTATCGGTTACCTAAAGCTATCTAAAAAAGCTTAACGTACCGGTAGACCCATTCGTCGAAAGAGATTAGCATCTCAACATAATTCGTGTTGAAATGCCCAATAATTGTACCATATTTATAAAACAATAACCCTTAAAAACAAAATAGTTATGGCATTACGAATCACTAAAAACCAAGAAGTTTTTGAAATTAAAGGAAACATTGTAGCAGAAAATGCCCGTTCTGTACAACACCATTTTGAGAAGTTATTATTTCATTCTGAAAAAGTAGTAGTGTGTCTCGATAAAGTAAAAAAAATAGATGCTTTTGGAGTTAATGTACTTACTCGATTGTTTAAAAATGCAGTAAAAAACAATAAAATCTTCTTTATTATCGGTAAAGAAAATAAGATCGTACGACAGGCATTTGGCAATGTCAACTACATTTTAAGAAGTGATTTTGTCTAACCCCCAAACCCCAAAATACTACCATTATGAAACTACAAATTATAAACACCGCAGGAACCTTTGAAATTATAGGAAATTTAACCCTAGATAATACTGTAATCGTAAAAGAACATTTTAACTACTTATTAGATCATTACGAAGAAGTCGTTATGTGTCTTAACAAGGTTAAAAAAATAGATGAAAAAGGAATTGCAGTACTTAAAGAAACCCATGCCAAAGCAAATAAAAGAAGTAAAGTGTTATTTGTTCTAGGAAAAGAAAATGAGGTAGTTTCAAATGCATTCAAAGAAAACCAAGTAAACTATATTTTTAGAGATAGTTACTAAATCTTTATCACTTAAAAAACGTAATTCATTAAGATACTATAGATTCTTATCCTTTTTGAGTTGTTTTTTAAATAAGGTTGTTATAACTTAGTGTATAACATAAAAAGACGTACCCCACTCGTCCTAAAATCTTAAAACCTAATACCTCTTTTGGATTTTAATACGTTTCTGTCTCTTTCCTAATAAAATAGAAATATAAATGAGATTAGCCATTGTAACTGCGTACCCCCCAAGTAAAGTAACTTTAAATGAATACGCATATCATTTAGTAAAATATTTTAGACAACATCAAGAAGTTTCTGAACTTATATTACTAACAGATGTTACAAACAAAGAAGCTGATATCAATTTTGAAGAAGACGGTTGTAATATTATAGTAAGACAATGTTGGTCTTTTAACAGCTATAGTACTCTTTTTTCAGTAATGAAAGCAGTTAAGCAAACAAAACCCGATGCTATATTGTTTAACCTTCAATTCATGAAATTTGGAGATAAAAAGATAGCTGCAGCCCTTGGTCTATTATTGCCAAAGCGATGCGTTATGAATAATATACCTACCATAGTTTTGCTACATAATATTATGGAACAGGTCGATTTAGAAAGCTCTGGGTTTACTAAAAACAAATTACTGCAAAAAATTTATACTGGCATTGGCACGATGCTAACACGCTTTATTTTGGGTGCGGATATTGTTGCCGTTACTATCGATAAATACGTACACATCTTAAAAGCAAAATATAAGACCGAAGATATAGTTCAAATTCCTCATGGCACTTTTGAATTGCCAGTAGAACCTAATTACCAACTACCCGAAGGGCCTTTGCAAATAATGACGTTTGGAAAATTTGGCACATATAAAAAAGTAGAAATTATGATTGAGGCGGTAGAAAAAGTGCGTTTAAGAACAGATGCAGATCTAGAGATTGTAATAGCAGGAACCGATAACCCGAATGTTCCTGGATACCTTGAATCTATGAAGACAAAATATACTCATGTACCGCAACTAAGGTTTACGGGTTATGTAGAAGAAGTAGATGTTCCTAGAATCTTTGCAGATAGTGCTATGGTAGTATTTCCGTATACCTCAACAACAGGAAGTTCTGGTGTACTTCATCAAGCCGGAAGCTATGGTAAAGCGGTTGTAATGCCAGATTTAGGAGACCTAAGCTTGTTGGTAAAAGATGAAGGGTATAAAGGTGAATTTTTTGACCCTGAAAGCATTGACAGCCTTGCTGATGCTATAGAAAAAATTGTATTAGATCCTGTATACCGAAATACTTTGGAAAAAGCTAATTACAAGGCAGCTACAGCGTTTCCTATGAGTAAAATTACATCAATGTATATAGAGCAGTTCAAGGCAATAAAAGCAAAGAAAAAATAGCTTTAAAACTTAAAACAACACTGTAAAAGCCCCCTCCTTTCATAGATTAACAATTATCTATGTGTACAATTCTTACTTCTAATACATAATAAACTCAGCCTTATCTCCCACTTCTTACTATTTCTATATCATTAACGGGTAGTATTAAATTAGTACTACTATTTTTTTATCCTCATTTCCAACAATCTTTAAAGATAACCAGGCTATTGATCATTTACTGTAAAACGTTAAAAGTCAATAATATTACAATCATCGACACATACCAACTGCTCATCGAAAATAAGGCTCAAAAGCTATCGATTAGGCCCATATTTGTAGTGTAACAAAGAAACATTATTAAAAAAAAGAATAATAATGTTGATACGGTCTTAAAAAAACAAATTCAGAATTAAAATATAAAATTCGATTTAGTAAGGATAAAATTAAAGTTTCGACTTCTTTACTACTTGAATAAAAATATATACAATACTAAATCTGGAAATTAGATCAATACCGACCATCTAATAATAAAAAGATGTTTATAGAATCTGATAGCCTTCGATTTAACATTTTCGTCAAAAATATGCTACACCTGCACCATACTGCAGGTGTTCTTATTTTGAAGAGTTCCTGTTGTTAATTTCCTATAAATTTGAAAGCTGGTTTTTTGTTTCCTTCACGATCAATAAAACCAAAATGCTTTTGTTTGTGTTTACGCCAAGGTAATTTTCCAACAACGGCACTAGGCACTTCTTCAAAATCATAGAGTGTCCAAGACATGTAATGCAAATTTTCTTGCTTTATAATTTCCTGAAATTGCTGATGGTAATCAGCTTGTTTTTTTTGTGAAGCTCCAAAAGGACTCCAAAGTCCTCGATTAGACGATAGTCCAAACTCTTGTAACACAAGAGGTTTTTGAATATTTGTTTTTAATTCTGAATACGAATCTGTAAAACTATTTTGATCAAGATAATAGTGAAAAGATATGATATCCATTTCATCTTGTAAAAGACTTGCAGATTCTATATCAGACCAGCCTATGGTAATCAAGTGATTTGGATCGTATTGTTTTATTTGATGTTTCATTTCTTTTAACCACGCTAATACATTTTCTTTTCCTCTAGTATCAAAATCCAAATTAGGTTCATTCTTTATATCCCATGCTAAGATTGCTTTGTGTTCTTTAAAAGCACTTACAATTTGCTCTGCATGGCGGTGTGTTAAGGTCCAATCTAATACAGAATAATCACCATAAAAATCAAATAAGGTTACAATAACCATAAGCTCTTTATTTTCTGCATTATCAAGAACCTGTTTTAATTTTTCAATTTTTTCTACCTCAACGTTTGCCTTTCCAAACATCTCATAAGGCACAAAAATCCGTATTGTATTTAAGCCTCCATCTAGCAAAATATCAAAATCCTTTCTTATTGCTTTGATATCAAAACTGTCTCCAAACATATCCCATGGTGTTTTTTGCGGATAATAATTAATGCCTTTAATTTGGTATTCTTTATTCTCGACATAGATTATATCATCTATCGTTTTTGCAAAACCGTTAGATTCAATAATGGTGTCTTGCTTTTTACTTTCTTCTTTTACTATATGTCTTACGCGCCAGAAACCATCTTCTAACATTAATAGTACTTGATAATCTGACTTTATTTCGGTCTCAAGTATCATCGTTTCATTTCTATAAACTCTTTGGTATTCTTTTACATTACTATCGGTTAACACGGCTAATTGCCCATCTGCACTATAAAAATCTAAATCTATGGTATGGTTTGTAGTGGTGCTATGTATAGCGATTCCCTGCTCTTTATTAAATTGCAATGTGCTATCAATATTCTTTCTTGCACTCTTGGTATAATAGTCTTCTATTCCTTCATTTTTATTAGTTTGGTATGCAGCATTACGAATATACCAGGCATTAAGGTAATCTTGTTCAATATCAAAAAGCGTTTGTTTTTCCATAGGTCGCCCTGGATTTGTGGTATCTTTCCACACTATTTTAGGCAAGTATATTTGTTCTTTATTTAATGCTAGATGCAACATTGAACTCCTATCGGCTCCGGTATTTAGATATGATAAGGTTTGGCTAATCCCAAAAAGTACTAATACTATTACTCCGACAAAAGAAATAATAATAAATATTCTGTATATGTATCTGTTCCAGCTTATCATTTTAGTCTTATATCGTTATATTTTTTTTCTACTCCCAGTGCCGATATTTCAATAGTATACTCACCAGTATCATAAAAACCTTCTTGCAAAATGAATCGTACCAAACCCTGGCTTGATGATTCTATCTTAGTGTCTATTTTTACTCCATTTTTTATGATATTCATTTTAACTATAGCACCATCTGGAATTAATTGTTCCATAAAGCTTATTAAAGGTCCTACTTTAATTTCTCTATTATGATTCGTAAACTGAACATTAAAATCATCTAATACTGCTTCATATTCTAATAACAGCGTATTACTTTCTGCCATACCGTGTACATAGCCTTTAATTTGCCAAATTTCATGATGACTAGGGTGTAACATTTTAGCAACAGCTTTACCTTCAATAGTTTTTCCTTGGGTGTGTAATAATAATCCACTTTTATCTTTAATTGAAAAATCAACCATGGTACCATCACTAACTATATTACCATTCTCATCTCTAATTATAGAGGTTATAAACTCTGTAATTTGATTACCGTCGGCATAGATATGTTCTCGCTTACTGGTAATTTCAAAATTTTCTGGTAACGAAGGGTAAACTTCTACAGAAAACTCTTTAGATACTGTAGCATGCACTTTTGAGAATAATAGCATTCTACCTGATTGTTTATAAGAAAATATATTTGTCCATGTTATCATATCTTTACTATACAATTCTCGTTCTTCTATTCTATCCAAAAACTGATGTTTCATTATAACCTTAGTACTATCGGCAATAGGGTTATCATAAGAATCATTGGCAAGAACTGTCTGCATTGTATAATCTCTACCCCCAGCAATAATACTAGGAGGACCGATATAAGATTCAAGAAACACTTTTTGTTCTGTGGTAGCTATGATCTTTATTTCCCCGCTGGCAATACCTTTAGATTTATATACCAATGTATACGTTATTCTTCCTTTTTTGTTGGCCATAAAATCTGGAATGTCAAATTGAGTATTATCAGACAGATTAGGTGTTATGACAGTTGTTCCATAGGACGAATGCAGAAAAAGTTCTGTTTCCACAGAATCACTAAGTTTAAAGTCAAGTTGTATATTTTGCCCTGCTTCAAAAGTTGTTGACTTGGTTAACAAAGTAGCTGTAATATTTCTTTTTTGTGTTGTACTATTTGTAAAGGCAATACTGATAGCTATTACTATCGGAAACAGTAACAAAATGATATATCGTTTTCTTTTATTTAATTTCATTAATTCGGGTTTCCTATATAGGTATTCACTTCTAACTTGACATAACTAAAGCCTTTTCCACTTATTGGTATTAGAGGAATTAACTGGTGTTCATATTTTCTTTCTGGTACAACTTTATTGCTTATTTCTTTATTCAACAAACCATTAATAAAAACGTTTTCCAGGTTATTTTCTCCTTTACTAACTGTCGAAATATCTAATAACTTGTAGTCAAAATATTGTTTGCGTTGTGGTCTAATACCTTCTGGTAAATATTGATGATCGACCCATATCAGTTCACTATTCTCATCGTAATATGAAACTAATAACAACGGTATTGTTACCTCTTGGAGACCAGAATTAAACAATACGCCCTCGATATGATCTTTTTGAATAGAAAGTTCATTAATCGTTACTCCTTTATACAAATCCACTGTGGCGACGTTTCCTGCACATTGCAAATCAAAATTAGTAGGCTGCTCCTCTAAATTAACCGGAGTAAATTGATCAGGATCAAATGTTTCTGGTTTGCGCTCTTCATGGTTGGACCAAGCAATACCTTCAAAATTAACGCGAAAACTAGTTATTTCTTTAGGCATTAACTTATGTTTCATTTGATGTTTCACATTAAACATCGCCAATTTTTTATTTGCTTCGTTATATAATGTTCCTGCAATAACAACATCTGCAGGAACATTATCTATATTCTGTATTTCACCAATAATAGCGTATTGTCCATTATTCGATATAATTTTTGCCGAGAGTACTTCTAAAACAGGTTGTTTTAAGACATCTTCATGATAAGTTTGTTCTGAAGTAATTCTACGTCTTCCGTGGTTAAAGTAATTTGGAGTGTTTTCTACAAACAATTGATCTGGTGGAATATCTAGATCATAACTAGACGTTTTAACAAACCATTTCTTATCTTCTTTTATCAATTCATGAAAAAACGTTTTATCAATTTTCTCCAAAGGCGTGACCCATTTTGTAAATGCTTTTACTTTGGCTGTACTATCGGTTTGAGCAATTATGTCGACTCTTATCTCATCTAATTTTGCGTAAGAACTTAAAAGCCCATCTGTTACTGCAATCTCTAACATATACTGATCCTTGGTTTTAGTACTATTTGGATCTAAATAAGAATATGCTCGCTCAAATTCTTTAAAATCCAAGGCGTCATAATATGATTCGGTTACATTTATCGGGCTAATTTGTTTTGCATTTTTTATATACAATAAGTAAAAACCAATTCCAAAAACAATAATCATGAGTACACCCCATATATGACTAATTTTAATTACTGAACTTTTAAAACCATCATAGGCTACTGCAAATTTAAAATACACAGGAAAACTCTTATGTTTAGATTTTAAACCATGGATCCAAATCAATTGTATATTAATAATAAACGCCAATAAAACAGTACCAACAGGTATCAAACCCCACATTAACTTTAAAAAAGTTGGCACGTCTTCTTTTGGTAAAATACTGGATAGCGGGGGAATGTTTAGTTTCTCCCAAACCATAATTCCGTTTTCTAATTGTCTTAATCTTTGCCAACCACAGAAATATAAAATAGGGTCATAAAACTTATCATTAGAAAAGACATATTTTAAATTGTATTTTTCGGGAACGGTAAGGAATTGTTGTAACGAACCTATACCTTCTACACCTCTAAATTTTGAATTTTCAAGACGTTCTACTGCTCTAGTCGTCAATTCTGGTAGTCTTCTTGCAGAGTGATAATTTCCATCAACAGTCATTGCATTTGTCTGCGCAGAAAGCCAAGCCATTTGATCTCCAAAACCAAGTGGTAAAAATCGCCAATGATCGTGTTGATCTTGTTGTAAAAAATTAAGAATAGGAAGCATTTTTATTTTCTGAGGCTGAAAAGGTCTAAAATACCCTAAACTCATAGTAAAGAATACTATAAAAACAAAAGTAGATACAAACAAGCCTCCTAAAACTCTTCGATACACTCCGCCATATTTTTCTTGAATTTTCTGTCTTAAGTCACCTTCAACAAAACGGTAACCAAACTCCCCAAAAATTGGCAATGCCATTATTGAAGCCCATAATGTAAATCTATCTAATGTAAGAATATTAAATGCATTATCCCCAAGCATCATTCTGGGAATAGGAGTAGTCCCCCCTGTTCCTAAAATTGTTAAAAGCGTAAAAGATAATCCAAAAAACAGATATCGTTTACTGTAAAACCGAAACCAGATATAAGGAAGTATAAACAATAAGATTCCCCAAGGAATCAAAAAGAACACCAAACCAGAAGAAGTAACTTCAAAAAAATTATCTCTAGAACCATGCGGAATTGGAACTTGAGTAATTGGGTTATTTTTGGTATTCACCCAATAAGGTAAAATACAAAATATAATGAGCAATAATGAACCAAAACCAAAAACCACTATTCTTTTAAAAAGCGACAAAAAAGTTTTGAAAAATAGAAAAAACCTAACCTCTTTGTAGCTATTTACTTTTTCTCTCGATGCATCCATAATTATCATACCAATTAATGGAAAGATAAAAAAGACCATTCCAAAAATAGGAGTTACATGATGTGAGGTAACTGTAACTGCCAGAAGACTTAAAGCATTTACCAAATACTTATATTTTCCTATTTTGATCCAAAGGTAGATTTCGGGCAGTGCATGAAGTAAAATAGAGAGCCCTACAATACTAGGTAGTTGTCCAAAAATATGTAATGTCTCTATAAATGTAGACGAGAACACTGCAAATATTGCTGTATATCCGGCTACGTTTCTATTCGAGGTAAGTACTAATGCAAATCGATATATCCCGGTTATAAAAAGAATAATACCTATAATAGCCACAGTAAACAGCCCAAATTTTACTCCACCGATGTATGATAACAAACCAATACTTTGATGTACAAGTGGTGGATACCCCATAACTGTAAAACCGGTATACCAACTATAACTCCAAGGGTCAAACCAGTTATTGGCATAGTGATTCCCAAAAAAAAGATGAATTAATGCATCGTAAGTAGACTCTAGTGTAAAAAAAATTGCTGTTCCATGGAACATGACACCTATCAGCAATGCACTAATTAAATACTTATTTGTGGATTTATCCATATAGACTCGCCATAGTTTATGATTTAAATATACAACAAAGGTTTCAGTTTCGACGAATAGCACACCTTCTGAAAAAAACCATTCATCTACAGCAATTCTCTTCTCACCGAATTGTGGCAGATCACGATATCAATGATAATTAATTTTAAAAAAGAACCCCTAATGCTACATTATGAAAACTGGAATTATTATACCCTGTTATAACGAAGAAAAAAGATTAAATACAATTGCATTTTTAAATTGTATACGAACCAATAACAATTTCCACCTATGTTTCGTAAACGATGGAAGTAACGATAATACTATAGATGTATTAAAAGAGTTACAACAATCTAACCCATTTAGAATTAGTGTAATTGATATAAAGAAAAACGCAGGAAAAGCTTCTGCTGTAAGAACAGGTGCAAATTATTTATATACTAGAGGCGATATAGAATTTATAGGTTTTATAGATGCCGATCTATCCACAGATTTTAACGATTTTAACGGACTATTACATACGCTAAAAAGTAATAATGACTTAGATATGGTATTTGGCTCAAGAGCAAAAGATACCTCTGCAACTATCGAAAAAAACGCAATTAGAGGATTATTTTCAAAAATCATTAAAATCCTTGTATACTTTATTTTGAAATTACCTATAGAAGATACACAATGTGGTGCAAAAATCTTTAGGACTAAACTTGTTCCTGTATTATTTAAGAAAAATTTCTTTAGTAGATGGTTATTTGATGTGGAGATGTTTTTAAGAATGAAGGAACACTTTGGAAAAGTCAAAATTTTAAGTAAAATCTATGAACAACCCCTACAGCGATGGGTGCATATGGAGGATTCTAAATTAGGGTTAAGAGATTCTCTAGAAATCCCTTATCGATTGTTATCCATCTGGTTTAATTATACTATTCTTCAAAATTTAAGTTACACCAATATTGAAGAAATCATTGAACCGAGTATAGAGATATTCGGTATGCCCAATACAGCTTTAGCAGCTTAATAATTTAAGGTGACTGTAGGCGAAAACCTGTCAAACTTGTTTTAATTTTGGATAAGTAATAAAACAAGTAGACAGGTTTTTCTTTGTAGACAGGTTTTTCTTTTTGGATTCTTTGACATTATTCTTTTAAAGTGTATTAAAAACCTATAACGAAAAACACCTTCTCTATTTTTGGAATATTCATTCCATCTTTCTAGTTTTGCTATGTGAATAAAAAAGAAAGCATTCTTAAAGCTGCCTTAGAGTTATTAGTTGTAAATGGCATACATGCTACTCCTATGTCTGCAATAGCAAAAGCAGCAAATACTGGCATGGGTACTATTTATAATTATTTCCCTACAAAGGAAATATTAATAAATGCCATTTATATTGATATTAAACAAAAGGAAAAAGCATTACTATTATCACCAATTTCTAAAGAAACTATTAAAGAAGAATTTGAACACTACTATATTGTGGTGATTAATTTTTTCTTAAAAAACCCCGTTTATTTTCAGTTTTTAGAACAACTAAATAGCTCTCCTATTATCTCAGAAGAAAGTAAAAGAGAAGGATATAAAGCTATTGAACCTGTAATCACTTTACTCAAAAAAGGTCAAAAAGAGGGTGTCATAAAAGATATCGATATAGAGGAACTTTTACAATTTTTAGGAGGAGCCATTTTCTCTAATTTAAGATGGTTATTTCATACTACCAATCTAAAAACAATATCGACTTCGAATCAATTAAAATTGGTTTGGGACGCCTTGAAGTTATAATTTTTTTAATCAAAAATGGAATGAACATTCACTCCAAACTATACTCATATGAAAACTATTTATTGGACCTCTACAGGTTTACTATCAATTTTACTATTATGGAGTTCATACTCCTATATTTTTAGTCAAGCAACTATTACGGGAATACGCGCATTAGGGTTTCCTGATCATTTTAGGATACAGCTAGCTGTTTTAAAAATTATTGCTGTTATTATTTTACTTGTTCCCCAAATTCCTTTACAGATAAAAGAGTGGGCATATGCAGGAGTTACCTTCTTCTTTATAACATCAATCGTAGCACATACAGCTCATAAAGATTCTATTTTTATATCACTACTTAACTTACTGTTTATAGCATTAGTATTTATTTCAAGCCTATATCTACATAAATCAAACATCTTATAATCTTATATAAACCTTAAAAAATTAATCAATGAAAAAAATAGCCATTGTTACCGGAACATCATCTGGATTGGGTCTCGAAACATCTATTATACTCGCGCAAAACGGTTTTAAAGTCTATGCTACTATGCGTAACTTAAAAAAACAAGAAGCTCTTATGCAAAGTGCCAAAACAGCATCTGTACATCTAGAGGTTTTACAACTAGATGTTACTGATCAAGAATCTATCGATTCATGTATAAAACTCATATTAGCCAAAGAAGGACAAATAGATTTACTGATTAATAATGCAGGGGCTGGTTTTGCCAAAACTACTGAACAAACTACTGAAGAAGAATTAAAATGGGTTACAGATGTCAACTACCTCGGAGTTGTACGATGTACCAAAGCGGTACTTCCTAGTATGCGAGAAAAAATGAAAGGTCATATTATAAATATTACTTCTGTTGGCGGTTTAGTTGGACAACCATTTAATGAGCTTTACTGTGGTGCTAAGTTTGCTGTAGAAGGATTTACAGAAGCTTTGGCCTCATACATCACCGATCCATTTGGAATAAAGTTTTCTTTAGTAGAACCTGGAGGTATTGTTTCTGAATTTATGAAATCTGCGATGGAAAAAACCATTACAGATGGGCAAATGGCACATCCCGATTATATGCCCATATTAGAAAAGTATATGAGTGGGGTTCAAAAAAGAGCCCAAGAAAGTGCAGATCAAGTATATCAAACTCCTGAAGAAGTTGCTCATGTTATTTTAAAAGTAACTCGATCTAAAAACCCTCCTTTACGAATACGAACTTCGCAATGGGCCGAAGATTTCACATTGCTTAAAACGCAGGCAGATCCAGATGGCACCAAACTCATTCAAGATATAAAAGAGCGGTTTTTGAAGTAAAATCTTCAAAAAAATTATAAAAAAAGGTACTTTAAAACAAAGTACCTTTTTTTATAAACTTATATTCTTATTAAAACGAACATTTAATTTTATCTTACCGCTATTTCCAATACTTATTCGCTGCAGAAATTGTTTGAAAATTCACAGCAATCACATGCGATGCTGCAGTAAGACCAGAAGCGCTATTTGCATACTCCTTCCTCAATTTTTTTAAAACTTCTATATCTGGTTGTGTAGACTTCACTCCCATTCTTGATAGTTTTATCGCTAATTCATATCCTTCTTGTGGGTTCTTGGTAATTAGGCTTTCTAACCATATTTCTTTTTTTTCCATATTATAATAATCTTAATTAAGTTTATTCTGAGTACTTGTTACTTTGCTTATTTTCTTGGAGTCTACCTACAAATGCTACGGCATATGAAGAAGATCTGAATTTTAAAATAGGATCATCTATAAAAATGATTTAAATCAAATTAATAATCGTAAAGGAAATACTGAATGCTACACTCATAACAAGTAAATTAAAACTTATTTTGGGTTTTTGCTGAGATAAAATAGCCGCATTATAAAACATACACATGATGGTTATTATAAATAATTGAATCATTTGTATTGCAGAGTTCCCGTTCATTAATATAAACATAGCGGCTACTGATCCTAAACAACTTTGTCCTATAATTGCAATAGGAGAATATCCTATTATTCCTTTTGAATACTCTTTTAAATAACTATGATAAATTTTCATTTTTCTTTTTTTATGAAACCAAGAATACAATACTGGTTTCGATTAAACATTGAGTCACTTTATCATTAGGGTCTGCTTTTCCAAATCGTTAAATATTGGCTTGTTGCCATTTTTCTTGCTGCATCTTTTGCTCTTTGCGCCAATTCGCCTTCATACAATGCATCTATTGTAGTAAACCATAACTCTAACCATTTCCCAAAATGAACTTGAGTAATACTGTGGTTTAAATTTTTATCCACATTTTTATGTACCTGCCCTGGGTTTCCTTTAAAACAAGCTTGTCCAAATAATGCCGTGACCCAAAAATCTGTGAGTTTTTCTAAATGCATTGGCCAGTTATTTTCGGGAATATGGCTATTAAATATTGGTCCCAGTAATTCATCTTTTTGAATGGTTCTATAAAAAGTTGATACCAGAACAAAAACATCATCTCGATTACGTATTTCTTCCATCTTTTTATTTTATACCAGTACGCATCAAGCAAATATTGATATGTACTGGCGTATTAGTTTAGTTTCTTTTTTTTAGACAATAGATCGTTTCTTGAATAGCGAACCAACAGAAATAGAATATTCCTACCGAGAATATAATATCACCTATCATACGCAACCATTTTAAAGTTTGCACGACTGGTGAGTACAGTAATTCTGCATCTCTCGCAAAAGAATATCCCTTTGTTATCGAGGTATACGCCTGGATAATACCAACAGGAAGGAGGCTTAGAATCACCATGGCACTTAACCCAATATTTAAGAACCAAAATGCTCTTTTTAATTTTTGATTATTCCATTTTCTATCTGAATAAAATCGAAGACATATAATAATAAATCCCATACCGAGCATACCATATACTCCAAATAGCGCTGTATGAGCATGCACAGCAGTCGTATTTAATCCTTGTATATAGTATAAAGCAATTGGTGGATTAATTAGGAAACCAAATACACCTGCTCCTACCATATTCCAAAACGCAACCGCTATAAAGAAAAATATTGGCCATTTATAATTTTGTATCCATTGATTTGACTTTAAGAGGTTCCAGTTTTCTCTTATTTCAAACCCCATTAAAGTAAGAGGTACTACTTCTAAAGCACTAAATGTTGCTCCAAGCGCTATTGCTTGTACGGGAGTACCTGAATAGTATAAATGGTGTAATGTACCTATAATTCCTCCTGCTAAAAAGATTGTAGCCGAAGCTATAGATGCTTTACCTGCTGTTTTTGCTGATAAAATCTTCATTCTTAAGAATATAAAAGCAATGACTACTGTTGCAAAAACTTCAAAGAAACCTTCAACCCATAAATGCACCAACCACCACCTCCAATAGTTTATCACAGGCAAACTACTATTTTCACCATACATCAATCCAGAGAAAAAGAACATTCCTATGGCTATTACTGATATTAAAAGTATAATCAATAAGTGTTTGGTATCGTCATTTTTTCTAATACCATAGAGTACATGTCTTCCTACCATGATCACCCATAACACTAAACCAACTGCAAGAAAAATCTGCCAAAAACGCCCCAAATCCATATACTCATACCCTTGATGTCCAAAGAAAAAGTTTGTTGTTAAGTCCAAAAATTGATGTACTCCCAACCATTCACCAAGCAACGACCCTAATACGATAACTAGTAAGGCCGAAAAGAGAAAATTAATCCCGAAAACCTGATACTTCATTTCTTTGCCACTAATCATCGGGGCTAAAAATAAGCCTGTAGCTAACCAAGTGGCAGCAATCCAAAACACGGCTAATTGTGTATGCCATGTTCGAGTAATAGCATATGGCAAGATACTGGCTAAATCGAAGCCAAAAAATGCTTGCCCCTCTACAGTATAATGCACCGTTAAAATTCCAAGAATAATCTGTAATCCTATTAATAAAGAAATTACTATAAAATATTTTAATACCGATTTTTGGGATCTTGTAAGTAGTATATCCGTAAGAGGATCTTCATTTGGTTGAACAACCGCCTCTCCTTTCTCATGATTTCTGATATAATAATAGGTAAGTACCCCAATAAACAATAGTAGTAAGACTACCGAAAACCCAGACCAAATCTGAGAATCTGGTGTAATTGTATTATCTATTAATGGTTCATGCGGCCAGTTCGAAGTATATGTATAGGTTTCATTAGGTCTATTGGTACTTGCCGCCCAAGAAGTCCAAAACAAGAATGCATTTAACTGCGCTAATTTCTCGGTATCTACTAATGCTCCTTTTTGAATAGCATATTGCTCATGTCCTTCAGAGAATATAGTCGCATAATAGCTTGAGTTTTGTTTGATCGCATCATATCTAGCTTTAGATATTGTAATACTTTTAGTAGTATGGTTATATGTGTTTGTTTTAACATTTTTAATCAAACGTGCCTTTAATGCGGCTTTTTCTTCTACACCCAGATTATCGTAATTGTCATTGTAATCTTTACGAGCCCATGCATCTAACATAAACACAGCTTCTTTATGTATCCAATCTGCAGTCCAATCCGGAGCTACATAGCTACCGTGTCCCCAGATAGAACCAACCTCCATCCCTCCTATTGATTCCCAAACGTTTTGTCCTGTTTGAATATCATTTTTTGTAAATACGACTGCTCCGGTTTCTGATACAATTACCAAATCCGGTATTGGGGGTTGTGTTTGATAAATTTCTGTTCCAACCCATATTAAAGCAATGAATGACAGTATAACTACACTCGAAAATCCAATCCAAATTTTTCTCATTTCTATATTTTTAATTTATAGGGTTGTTTTAGATTATATTTTTAACTCTGCCTGTTGTATCCAAACTTGAAATTGATAATCGCACAATAGCATCATCTATACATTTTAGATCATGTGGTACATTAGCATCTAACGCTATTATATCCCCCTTTTTAAGGAATTGTTTATTGCCATTAACTCCAAAATCAATTGCTCCTTCGAATATTTCAATGACTATAGGAAAAGGAGCTTTATGCTCTTTCATTACTTGCTTACTTTTCATAACAATCCTAATCTCTTTAGAAGTTTCTGTTTTTAGTAAAACTGTAATCGCCGGTTTGTCCTTTTTGTATACTAGGTTTTCTGTTAAAGATCCTGTTTTCATAATTTTCTTAATTTTCATTTATCAGTTTAAAAGACATTCCGTTAATCTTTTCGTTTACTAGTATTTGGCAAGACAAACGACTCATCTTTGTGCTATTTTGTAATTTATTTAGGGTTTGTATTTCTGTAATATCTTTATCATCAATTAAGATCGAAAGAGGTTTAATATGGCATGTTCCGCATAATCCTTTACCACCGCAATCCCCTATCTCTTCATAATAATTATCAATAATCAATTCCATCAAATTGGGATATTCGTATCGTTTAAAATCAATTTTATGAATCTCATTAAAAGCATCAATAATGGTTACGCTCAACCTTGTCATTGTTTTCATAAGTCATATCTTTTTAGTGCTACTCTTTTCCAGATATATTTTAAAAAGCATCATTCCGTAGGCGAAAAGACTTATTACTTTTAGTATTTCGAACAATACATACCATAAATGCAATCTGCTTTTGGGAACATCTACTCCTTGAATAATCAAATCTGCACGATGATCTAATGCTGGTAATAACCAAATAGTTTGTAAGCCTAAGATTAGTAATGAGATGCCTAAAAAGTATTTTCTTTTTATCTGCTTATACATTGGTTTTGAATAGATCATAACTACAAGTATTGCTAATGCACAAGTAATCTCAACTTTGTTTAGGGCATTAAAAACTAATTGTCCAATTCCTAAACCTATCTCGGTAGTAATACCAGGAGCTTGAAACTTCAACCAAGCTTCCATAAAGCTAATGGCGCCTACAAATCCCAACCAGATAAAATTGATTGCTATGACGTATTTGATATATTGATATTCTATTTTCATAAAAGATTAAAAGACCTTTTTATCCTTTTTATATTTAAATTTTTTTTATCTCTTTAAAATGGTAAAATCTGTATTCATATCTTCTGCAATGGATAGTAAGGATGTATTTTCTAACATATTTCTTAAGCCATCTCTTATCTCTACAAACTTAAAATGAAGTGGGCAAGGAGAGTTAGCATCACATTGTTTTAATCCTAAACCACATCCTGTATAAATAGCATCCCCATCTAAAACACTCACGACCTCACTAAGTTTTGTGTTCATTTTATTGTCTTCTATTGTAAAACCACCATAAGGACCTTTTACTGATTTTACGATATTACTGCGAGTAAGTTGTTGTAAAACTTTAGCCGTAAATGCTTGTGGCGAGTTTATTTCTTCTGAAATAGTACTTAGACTAACCATATTATTTTTAGTGGTTTGTTGTGCAATAAAAATTACTGCTCTAAGACCATATTCACAAGACTTTGAAAACATATATAAAATATTAGAGCACAAAACTAACTAATTATTTTATAACGGACAAAAATATCCTTTATAAAACTTACTAAAATTCATATTCTTAAAATTTACCAAAGATTTTTCTAAACCAAAACACCTTGTTGAGAAGTTTTTTTAGGCTTTTTATATGTACGTCCATACCAAAGTAAAACACCACTTACAGGCAATGATGCGCATAATAAGCTTACTAAAAAAGCAATTATTTTACCGATTATCCCGCCAATAGCACCAATATGGATATCATAATTCATCCGGATCACTTTATCTGCAAATTTAGCGTCTTTATACTTGCCGTAAATACTAGTTGTTTCTAGTTCTTGTAATGTGTTTTGATCAAAGAAGAGGTAATCCATATTATAATATAATCCCTTAGAATTGCTTACTTCGACTAAAATAGAGGTCGTATCATTTTCGGGATAATGCAATTCGTAACTAACAGCATTTGTATATTTTTGTTGTAAAAGAGGCACAAGTTTATTGTAAGCTGGTTCATCTTCTGATTCGATAACATAAGATTGCGTACTGTTAGGTATAATAAATTGAGGAGCTTTATCACCTCCAGATACTTTATACGCTATAAAATAAAACCAATTAAACGCCATTACACATCCTGTAAAAGCTAGTAACAATCCTAATGAAGAGACATAGAAACCAGTTACTGTATGAAGGTCAAAGTTTTTTCGTTTCCAACGTGTTTTAGAGTTCCAATCAAATTTTAAACGCTGCCGCCAATTCTTTTTATTTCTGGGCCACCACAAAAATAATCCGCTAATCATTATGATTAAAAACATTAAAACCGAGTATGATACTACTCTTGATCCTATTGCATCAGGCAACCACAAACGAAGGTGTCCTTTTAATATAAAACCAAAAAAACCAGAATTGTTATTTACTCTTTTTATAAAATCCCCAGAATAAGGGTCTAAAAAAACACTGTGATAAAAAATCTCAGGTTCTGCTTCATAAAATACAACTTCTATGGCTTCATTGGATTGACCGTAAATCACGCCATGAATGGTTTTATTTGGGATAATTTCTTCTGCGATTTTTTTTATGTTAGAAGCTGTAATAAAATCTTCATGTCTAGGCGTTACATATTTATAGTCATCATAAAAACTTTCTATTTCGTCTTTAAAAACCCACAAACATCCTGTTATTGAAACTATAAAAAGTACAACTCCCGTAATCAACCCTAATATTTTATGAAGTTGTAAAATTGTTTTACGTCTGTTTGCTTTTTTATTCTTTTTTATAGTTTTCATTTATCTATTGGTATAAAAGTATTTGCGCCCAGAAAAGTCTTGCTGAACGCAAATATCTATCCGAAAAAATTGTTATTTATTAATCTTGTAGACTCTATTGTAGCCTAAAGAACCCCTTTATTGTTTTACCAATAATTTTTGCTCCTTTAGTTCCAGTAGCACTTGCTATATCAACTTGATATACATACGCATCTGTTGCAGTTTCAATACTTACATACGCTTTACCATTTTCAACTAAAATTGGTGACGAATATCGTTTTGCATGCAGTGGTATATTAGCAACATCGGTAACAGTTTTTTCAACCAAATCGATGATCACTAATTTTTGATTAAATACAGTTCTTCCAAAAGCCTCCCATTTATTACCTGTATCATTGGTTAGTATACGAGCAATCGCTTTATTACCACCTGCATAATCTAACGAAAATAACTTACCACCACTTGTTACTTCTTCTACATTAAAGAAGTAATCAGTATCAAACTCTGTTTCATTATTTTTGATTCTTAAAATCCCTGATGGTTTTGTTGATGCTTCAGAGAAACCAGCCATAACAGCACCACAAGAAAAAGAATATAAATCTCCGTTATCTGCCTCTATCAAACCTGTAGTCGTACCATTAACTCCAATATTACTAGTCCTACTATCTGTAATAATTTTTTCTGGAGTCGTTCCTATATTGGGGTATGAATACACAGCTACAAAAGCTTCATCAGGGTCAGTTGTACCAAGATCAACAGCCGCTCCTTCATCATTAAATTCATTTTTTATTTTTTGAAACGGAATAAATAGTTTATCTCCTCTTATCTGCAATGCAGTAGGCCATGAAATTTTAGTATTTCGAGGATCAGCATTAGGTTCTACAAAAATTTGAATGTTAGAAATTTGTTTTACTAAGCCAGTCTGTGCATCGATAACATGTAATCTTCTAGTTGGTAAATCTCTCGCTATTTCCATAGCTAAAAGTGTATTGCCATCATCACTAGCTCCAAACATCTCTAAGGCGTTTTCAAAAATAAAACCTCCTCTTTTTTCTATGAATCCTTCTCCATTATCGGCATAGGCAGTACCTTGATTATCTTCACTATATCCCGTAGAAAAAAGCGTTTTACCTACTGGATAGAAAAATCTCCAGCTTGTAAGTTCGATACCTGTTCCTACTGCTGAAATTTCTCCAGACATGATATCTTCTTTACTTACTATATAGTCGGTTTCATTATCACCGGTTGTTCGTAACGCCATAACAAAACCTTTAGAAGATTGACCAGTTACTGCTGGCTCTGTTACGCCTCCTCCAGTAGGAACATCATCATCACTACTACAGGCTGTTAAACCAAGCAAGCCCAGAATAGCTATTGATAAAGTAGTTATTTTTAATTGTTTCATTTTATACTTAATTTTAATTGTGAATACTTACTATTTATTGTAAAAAATATCTGAATTTCAGATAAATTGCTCTTCCTGGTTTTTGAATTCTGAAGTTATCAAAGACCAAGTCATCCATTAAATTAGTCACTGAAGCAGAAAGGTTATATCTACCCTCTTTCCAACTATAATCTATATCTAATCCATGTATATTTTGTGCAGGTATATCATTCTTATCTAAAGGGTTACCGTTATTTTCTGTTTTCAGGAAAAAAGATTCTGTGAACGAATAATTCCAATATATTGCTAGTTTATCCTTTAAAAACTTAGCTCCAAGTCTGGTATTCCAGAAAAAATAAGGGATATTAGGCACTCTACTATTAAAAGCAGCATTCTCAAAGCCTTCATCAAACCTGTCTTTATCAATGATATCTTGATATGTAAAATTAAACTGTGCTTCAAATCGATTTATGAACAATGCTTTGATTCCAGATTCTATACCTTTTGTAGTAACATCAGTAAGATTATCAAACTCGCTAAAAATCCCTTCAGGTCTTTTTAAACGGATAAAATTATTTGATTGTCGGTAAAACAGATTAATATCATATGCTATTTTAAAAGTAGAAAAAGTAGTATTTAAGCGCCCTCCCAAATTAATATTATCGCTTTCTTCAGGTTGTAAATCAAAGTTGGGGGTTATAAACAATCCGTTTCCGAGTAACTCATAACTTTCAGGAATTCTATAGGCTTTTTCATATGATGCTTTTAGTGTTAAATCTCTTATCGGCCTTATTGCCAAAGAGAGACCGTACCCTGTAGTAGAAAAATCAATAGTTTGGGCTATAGCTCCATTGCTGTTTTCTTGGTCGGCCGAAAATAAATAATGCTTACCGAAGAAAGTAACATCATAAATATTTTGAGAATTTTTTAGCGTGTATGAAAGTCCAAATACATTCTTTTTTAGTGAACTTGGAGCTCTAAAAGAAGTATTGTTAAGGTTTACATCGTCTTTACCTTTTCGTTTTAAAAAATTAAAAGCATGATTACCCTCTATAGTATGGTTATCATTTAAAGAGTACTTTATATTAAATTGACTATTTGCTACCAGATCAGTAAGACGAAATAATGATCTGGCTACCCCTAATTCTCCTAATTGATCAGATTCATCTCTTTCGATAAAATTACCTGTCCAATTATACTTTCGAGTGCTGGTATCATCATAAGTTTCTTTGACGTTACCTACTAGACCAGATGCGCGAAGTTCTAAATTACTAATCGTTTTTTGGTAAACAGTTGATAATAAATACGTTTTTCCTTCTGTATTAAAATCACCTAAAGCTCTAAAAATATTATTATCAGGATGCTGGTAATTATTTTTATTGAAAGTATTGAGCAATCGGAAATACCATTTATCTGCATACGCCTTATCAAAAACTCCAAATTCTGCAGACAACATTGCTGAAGTATATTCGTCATTAAATCTCTTAGCATCAATATTGCCTAAAAAATTACCCAATTCTAAATCAAAAACAGGGACATCTTTCATTATGTAATCATTGTCTGAATAATTAAAAAAAGACGTAAACCTGAAATAGTAATTCCTTTTACCTATTAATTGAGTATTTAGTGCTACTCTATGCGTATTAAATGACCCTACACTGTAGCTTGCGTCTAAATAGTTTTTATTTTTATATCCTGTGTTAATATTAATAGCCCCTCCAAGTGCATCGGACCCTAAAGAAATAGGAACCACTCCCTTATAAACTTCTATAGATTCCACGAGGTTAATAGGGAAATTATTGAGGGTTAATGTAGAACCAAAATTTTCCATAGGAACACCATCAATAAAGTATCTGATTTGATTTCCTGTAAGTCCATTTAGTGCTAATTTAAAATTAGAACCTAACCCTCCTACCTCTCTTATATTAACTCCTGGTATGCTTTTGATCACTTGGTTAATATCGGTACTTGAATTTTTAAGGTTTTTTGCCTCTACAATATTGAGATTATAGCCCTTACTCCGTTTTTTTTCATTTTCTGTTTTACTTTTTATTACAACATCGTTTAATTGCTCTATATCTTCCTGTAAAATGATGGTTAGGGATACCGTTTCAGAAGTTATTACAACTTTTTGTGTATTCTTTTTAAACCCTATATAACTGGTCTCTAAAACATAGGTACCTTGCGTAATGGGAATAGTAAATTTTCCTTCAAAATCACTAATTGCTCCTACTCCTTTTAATTCAAGTATTTGAATTGAAGCTCCCACTATTGGATCAGAATTATGGTCTACAATTTTTCCTTTAATGCTGCTCTGAGCAACACATGATATTGCTACAAAAAACAGAAAAAAGACACTCCATTTTTTTTCTAAAATATTCACTGACGATTACAATTTTTTTTAAACTATTTAGTTAGACTTTATAATTATTATTTATATTTGGTCTAAATAAACTTAGTTGCAAAATTACTGTCTACAGAAAGAGAAAAATGACGTATTATGGATAAAAAAAGACGTAAAAAAACGTCGCTTAAAACCGAAACCAAAAACCTGAAAAACAAATGTAGTCTATACGCTATCTCTCAATTATTAACAACTCAAGAAGAGTGTGGGCTTATTTCAAAAAAATTTAAATTTTTAGATACCTATGGAGTTGGATATTTTGAATATCATCAATTTGATGGGTTGCATATAAGTCTATTTGATGCTATTTTAAAAAAAGACTTTGTAATTCATGGTTATTTATCTAAACAATTCTTAGAACTTTCTTTTTTAATAGAAGGAGAACAGATCATCTCTATTGATAACAATACTAATGACATCATTTATGAAAGTCAAGAATGTTATCTTATATATGTTCCTGAAGTAAGTGGCTCTATTGCTTATCATAAACGCAAACGTTTAAAAGAGATAAAAATTAGAATGGATACTACATTTATCCAAAGGCACCGTCTTAATGAATCTTATAATATTCTTGAACGATTCGCATTAAAAAATCTACAAAATGGTTTTACAATGCCTTTGTGTACAAAAACTCAGGAAATATTAACTCAAATTTTACTAGACCAACGTAAAGGATTATTAAAACGTTTATTTTTAGAATCTAAAACCTTAGAATTAATCGCATTAAAACTTGACTCAAAAAAAGTCTCTAATCCAAAAGTTTCAATTCAAACAGATCACCTCATTAAAAAACTATATCAAACACAATTTTTAATTTCTTCAGATCTTTCTATACAATATTCGATACCATTATTAGCTAGAAAAATTGGATTAAATGATTTTGTATTAAAAAAGGAATTTAAAAGAGTTTTTGGTCAAACAATTTTTGAATATGCTACCGAACAACGTATGAATAAAGCCAAAGAGCTTTTACATCACAGTTCGAAACCTATTTATGAAATTTCAGAACATGTAGGATATAAAAATTCTACACACTTTACGGCTGCATTTAAAAAAATAGCGGGTATTACTCCAAAAAAATACAGAGACAAGGGTATTTCTGAAAAAAATTAATTGATTAAAACTTTTGACTTTCGAAATTGTGCTTTGGCTAAAATCTCCATTCTGCGAAGGTCTAAATTACTAATTTTCATACATGCATCCACCCAAACATCGGTAATCTCGATTAGTTCTTCTTTTTTTAAGGGAAAAACCTTTTTCTTACAAATACTATGGTAATATTCAAAATTAAATCTTTCATTAAGTTTTTTTGCCAAACTATGTAATCCCACCGTAGCCGATTCTTTTTCTGCTATTGTATTGATAAGCCCCAATGATTCAAAATATCTAGCATTAAATACTTTTCCACTGCGGATAATTCTATCAGCATCTACGGTATTTAATTTACGAAATAGCAGACTGTAAGCTCCCATTCCTGGAAATAAATTAAATTTATTTTCAGGTAATCCTAATTTAACTCCTTCTGTCGCTATCATAAAGTCATGGGCAAGCGCAAATTCAAACCCTCCTCCGTAGGCATTGCCTTCTAATAGGGCAACTGTAATCACTGGTAAATTAAAAGAGGTGTACATGGTATACATCGCATCGATACATAAATGCGCATATTCTTGTAATTTACTAATATTCTTATTTTTAATATTATTCAAAAAAAATGGTAAATCACCTCCCATATTATAGACTCCTTTATGCTCAGAGGCTGATACTATAAATTTCAAAGGACGATTTGGATGAGAAAAAAAATCTTGCACCCATTCACTAAATTCTTTAAACTCTTGAAGTCCTTTTAAACAAAAGTTTGGCATTCCTGTATCTTTTATTTTCCATAACAAAAGCTCTTCATGTTTAAAATAATCTACTGTAATACAATCAAATTCTCGCATAATCATGTTTTTTGAACTATTGCTTCTTTTTTAGAATTTTTGATGCTTTGTCTTTTAGAACCTTTTGACATTAACCAACTATCAAGCACTATTTTTTGAATACCTAATGTTACCAATATACTAATAGGAATAAGTACCAATACACCGGTCACACCGAACTGTTGATATCCTAAAAATCCCATCCCCCAACAAATAATAATCCATTGGATCACATAAATAGTGGTCACGCGTTTACTGCAATAGTAAAAAAACTCAAAAACCTTATTTTTCTTTATTCTAGTAACCAAGAGATTGGTTAGCCATAGTAACGTTAAATTAAAACCGGCTAAATAAATTGTCCCGCCAGGTCCTAAATGAAAATAATCTCCGAAATGATATGTAAAATTATAGATACACAGCCCTCCTCCTAAGAGCATTAATACAATCCCTGCAATCCCCATTCTGTTAAATAAATATCTATTGCTCTTATTTTGCTCTTTGTACCACATCCCAAAGAACATACCTATAAGGATAAAAGAAAACCAAGGAAATAAAGCAAAATAAACATTCCACTCTGCACCCCATAATAAATCTAAAATGTAATCAACACCTTTTATCCCTAATCGAAAACCATGTATTTCTTTTGAAAATACTGCTATAATTAATGCCAGTAAAACGGGTACAAATTTGTTTTTTGAAAATCGATTAATGATTCCCATAAATAGCAAAGAAACCCCTGCTAATTGTAAAATGTCACCTGTTCCTAGCATATATAACATATTATCTAGAGTCACTGGTTTTGTCCAGCCATAGGCCGCTATAAAATTATCGGGTACAGTATCCACCAAAACAGGTAAAATAAATTTCATGAAATTCATAAAATACCCTATCCCCAAAATATACAAGGCCCTTTTTATAGAAAGTATTATGCTTTGATTTCGCGATAAGGTAAATGACACCCCCATTGCTATTAAAAACATAGGAGTTCCTTTTCCTATAAGATGAATAATGGACCCCAACCATGTCTCGGATTGCGTGTGTATATCTCCATAAATCCAAAGTGTATGTACTATAACTACCATTAATACACTTATCCCACGTGCTAGGTCTATTGCTAATATTCGATTTGTTGTTTTATCCATTATTATTAATTTGTAACGTTCTGTTTTTTGTTAACAGCATCTTTTAATAAGGCCTCTAGCCTATACTCTGTTGCTTTTTTCCCTCCGTCAATGTGATTCCATCCAGGATACATAAAAATGTACTTAACTTTATCAGTCCATTTTGAAGCATTATTAATATCTCTCCAAAGTTCTGTCCATAATACTACTTGTATTTGCCATATACTTTTACTGTCTATGCTATCTCCCATAAGTCCGTATATTGGTTTATCACTATCTAATTCTTTTTGAAGAGTACCGAACATCCTATCCCAAATAGAAAATGTTTCTCCGTAATTTGTGTCAAGATATTTGTGATTTTTTGCATGATGTACTCTATGTAGAGAAGGAGTAATCAAAATATGCTCTAACCAAACATGTCTACCAACCAATTTTTCGCTTGCATGTTCATATAAACCATATAAAGCGGCGATTAATTCGATAATAAAAATCATAAAAGGATCAAAACCAAAAATTGGAAGCCATAAAACGGTATGCGGCATATGTAAGAAAATAAGAAAAGATCCTCTTACAGCCACGGTTAACTTCATCTCTTCTGCGGTATGATGTACACCATGTATGCACCAAAAAAAACGAACTTTATGCCCTATATAATGCAGTACATAAAACATAAAATCATATACAAAATAAGCTAAAACCCATATATACCAGTTATATCCTAATGTAAATAGACGATATTCATATACCCACATCATTGTTCCTAAAATTAGGACTTTACCAAAAAAAACATACGGTATAGTCTGTAATACGTATGACAAAATATTTACAAAACCTTCTTTATTACTTTCTATTTTTCTGGTAAAAAAAAGAATACTCCATTCTACAATAACTAATATTATAATAAGAACCCCTGAAACACTTTTAAACTTAGAGAACAGTAGCTGAATCCAGTCATTCATATCTATTATCGTTTTGTTTTTCTAAATTTTTAATTTCTCTCGTTAGTGACCGTTCGGATTGTCTTTTCATGTTCCTTAAAAGCTTTGGTAATTAGTTTTGTTAGTTTAGTTTTTTGCCTTTATCAATTTGCTGCTTTAAATTCTGATTATCTCTACCTTTAGAGCTTTTGAAATTCTTTTTCAACATTATTTGATAATTTATTTCTAAACTTTGCAATTGGATTCTTTAATGTCCCTACTAATTCAAGGCTTTCGATAGGATCAGTAAGATCTAGCATTTGTTTAGTATTCTTTAATTGTAATCTATTAAGACAACACCTATCAAACTCAGAAACAAAAAGATCATATCTCTCAAAGCTTGATTGCAATTGCGGATAACGGGCTTGATATGTATGAATACATTTTGCCACTTGCTCCCAAAATAAGTCTTCTGAATAGTCTAAGTTTTTTTCTAAAATCGAACTCATAAATCTGAAAAAACAATCAAATACATCTGTAAAAATCGTAAGAGTTTTCATTCTGTCTGAAGTTTCGGTATACAGTCGTTTTACCTTTGCCGGTAGGTCTAGTTCTGGATTAAAAACAATAACTTCTTCGGTTATATCTTTCATAAGAATTTTAACTGGAGTGTTATTTTCTAAGACCATGATTATATTTTCGCCATGAGGCATAAAAACAAACCCGTATGCGTAAAAACAATGTAATAATGGACTTAGATATGCATCCAAGTATTTTTGTAACCACATTGTTGTATTAAAAGGTGATGAGTTTATAAATGCTACCAGTAAAGAACCTTCATTTTTATCAGTGTGCAACAAAGCAGCCATAGTCATTAACTGTTGACTATTTGTAACTTTACAATGTGGGCTCTCTCTCCATAAAGCCGACAACATTTTGTTATGCGCATTTGTTTTACCAAGTACTTCGTAATAGGTATTTTGAAAACCTACAGTTGCAACCTCACCTAACATGCAAAAACCATTTTCAATCAAGTAATTATCATTTGCCAACAGCTTAGTAATCCAGTCGGTTATATGCGGAGTACTTTTCATATAATAAGGGGAAAGACCTCTCATAAAACCCATATTGAGAATGGATAGCGCGGTTTTTGTGTACATCTTCTTAGGGTTACTCACATTATACAATGTTCGTATCGACTGTTGAGCGGTGTACTTATCTTCACTCTCTCCTAAAAAAACAAGATTTTGATCTGCTATATCTGCAGAAAAAATTTGCAGAATTTTGTTATTCCATTGCCAGGGATGCACCGGAATAAATATATACGATTCAAAATCTAATCCTTTTGCTTCTAATTTTGAATTAAATCTTGCGATAGTACTCACACCAAGTTCTTTATGCATTAGTGATTTATATTCATATTTTTTTGTGGCTGTATATGTTGTTTTACTTTTATGTCCGGCAAGCCATATTAATTTAAATGGTTGATTAGTTTCTGGGGCATATTTCATATAGTCTTCGCCGGTAAATCCGATCCGACCATTATTAGCAACAAAACATGGGTGTCCCTCTGTCATTGCATGTTCTATTAGCTGAAAAGAACACTTTACTAATTCTTTAGATGAAAATTCTTGATTTTCTAATTTATATGCAGCACTAAAAAGTGTACTTGAAATTTCTTCCAAATAATTTGGCAATAAATGCTCGGATATTTTTAGTGTATTTCTGAACTCTACAATAAATTCAAAAGCATCTATTTTTTTTGACTTACCATTGTTATATTTTGTAATTGAACCTTCTTGAATATCCCAATGATCTAGAGATCTTATCTTTGCATTAAATTCATAGTATATTTCGGGGATATCGGCAACCAAACGATATGCATTAAAGTGCTCTCCCCTATTAATTTTTTTAGGAACCAATATAAGTTCATGGGCAAATTCGCCAATAGCTTTACAGACTAAGGCTATGTTGGCTTTTTTCCATATTTGGGGATTTAGATGGGTCATGGCAGATTGGGTATCGGTATTGGTGTTTAAGTTGGTTGGTAATAGTTTTGTGCGTAAATATCTTTTAGCTTCATTGAATTGTTTTCTATCGCAAAATGCTAACGCTGCTCGCTTTTCGGGTAATTCAATTTCTTTATGGTATGAGAAACCTGCTTTTTTATTTAAAACATGAATTTTTTTATTCGCAGTATCAGGTTCTACAACTATTCTATTGATATAAGGTTGAGAGAAAAAGTATTCTATTACTGTACTAAACACATTCCATGTAAAACCAGAGATTTTATGTTTAGGAGGAGCTACCAGAATGTGCATGCCGTAGTCTGAATCTTCTACATCATAATATTGAGATATTCGATCATTAGAAGCTTTATATTTTTCCATCAAGAAAATAGGTTCGTCGTTCCAGGTTCCGATAAAAACATCATAATTTTTAATGGAAACTAATTTTGCATATTCTGTCTGAACATCTTCAAGAGATTTGTTTTGCATTCCCCAATAGGAAGCATATGGCCTTGTTACCCAATCATGAATGATTTTAAGATCTCTTTCAAAATCAAGATGTCTTAAATAAATAGTGCCAAAATTGTCTATTGATCTAGAGTAAACCGCATTTGATATATTTAAAGTATCTTTCATTTTTACACAATCTTTATTAAGATATTACCTTTGTTTTGTCTCTTTTATATGCGGCAATAGGGTTTTTTAATTTGCCCATAAACTGCAATAAAGCTACTGGGTCGTCAAGGTCTATCATTTGTTTATTGTTGTTTAATTGAAGCCTATTTAAACAAGACAAATGAAAATCAGGAGCAAATAGATCATAGCGCTTAAATTTTTCTTCCTGTTCAGGGTAACGATCTTGATACTCATAAATATTTTCGGCTACTGTCTCCCAAAACTGTATTTCTGTAAAGTTTGCATGCTCAACTAAAATATGAGACATGAACCTAAAGAAGCCGTCAAAAATATCTGTGAATATTGAAAGTAGTTTTACATCTTCGGGCACAGATGCATACATTCTTTTTAAAGATTTTGGTAAAACAACTTCAGGATTAAGGATACAGGCCTCTTCAGTAATATCTTTTAATAATGCTTTTACCGGAACATGATTTTCTAATACCATGATTAGGTTTTCGCCATGTGGCATAAACACTAAGTCAAAATGATAAAAGCAATGTAGTAAGGGACTTAAATAAGCTTTAAAGTATTTGCTTAACCACCTTTTTGTAGATAATCCAGACTTCTTAATTATTTTTGGCAATAATGCTTCTCCACAATGATCTATATGTAAAAAGGCTGCCATTGTCATTAATTGTTGTTCATCTTTAATAAAATTTACTGGGCTTTCTCTCCATAATGATGCTAACATTTTATTATAATCATTATGCCCACCAAA
The DNA here is from genome assembly GCF_001632745.1 of Aquimarina aggregata. Taxonomy (GTDB): domain Bacteria; phylum Bacteroidota; class Bacteroidia; order Flavobacteriales; family Flavobacteriaceae; genus Aquimarina; species Aquimarina aggregata. Next base: position 210,216 of record NZ_LQRT01000001.1, read on the forward strand.
CTCTTCGAAATAAGGATTTACATAACTAATTGATGCAATCTCACCAAGCATTTTAAATCCTGTTTCCTCAATAAACGGATCATTATATAACAACTCATTTAACCAAATAGCCATCTTGGGTGCTGTACCTAAATAATACAATGGCAAGCCTCTCATAAATCCCATGTTTAAAATTGATAATGCAGTCTTGGTATAAAACTTATGTGGGTTTGTACTATTAAATAAAGTTCTTATTGATTGCTGTGCGAAATACTGATCCGGACCATACCCCAAACAAATAAGGTTTTCTGTCGCTATTTCTGGAGAAAATATATTTGCTAATTTATTAAACCATTGCCAAGGGTGCATTGGAATCAAAAAATAATCATCCGGGTTTAAACCTCTTTTCTTTATTATATTCTGAAATGTATTAATGGAATCACTATCTAATTCTTGTTCAATTAATTTTTGATATGGTAAATCTTTGGTTGCAGAATAAACGGTACAATTTTTATGCCCTGCTAACCATACGATAGAAAAGGAATTTCCTGCCTCTGGAGCATAAGCTCTATAGTCACTACTATCAAATCCAATACGGCCATTATTAGCAACAAATCCAGGATGCCCCTCCGTCATAGATTGTTCAATAGTTTGAAAATCTGCATTAACTAATTCGTTTACTTTTGGGTTTCCTTTTAGATACTTAAAAGCACTACCATATAATGTACTTATAACCTCCTCTAAATACACCGGCATTTGATCATTCTTAATACCAAGTTGTTTCCTGAATTCTTTTATAAATAAAACTCCATCTAGCTTTACAGATTCACTTTGTTCATATTTTTTAATTGATGATTGATCTATCCATAGGTGATTTAATGCCAATGGTTTTGCAAGAAATTGATAGTGTATTGTAGGAACATCAGATTTTAAAACATAACTATTCCAACCTCCTTCTAGTGTATCTAAAATCTCAGGTTTGATAAGCAATTCATGATTGAATTCACAAATTGCTTTAGTGATAAATAATGTATTTACTTTTACCCATACTTCTGGTTGCAAATGGGCAATAGATTGTTGAGGAGAAACTGAATTATCTAAGGTATTCATTGCACTTCTTTTATTGATTTGTGGTACTACTATGTGTTTTTTATATTGCTCTCTTGACAAAAAAGCCAATTGTGCAGTTTTATGTGGTAACTCGACTATTTTATCTAACCGAAATCCTATTCGTTGGCATAAGGCAAACATCTTTTTGTTTCTTATATCAGGCTCAATTAATATTCTATTTATATTTAAATCTTTAAACACAAAATCCATTATTGTATTAAATAAATACCAAGTAAAATTTGGTATTTGAACTACTGGAGGGGCTACTATAATATGAACCCCACAATCATCATTTTGAGGTTTATAGAAGTTTTTGATATCATCTTGTTGTGGATCGTATCGTTCTAATAAAAAAACGGGTTGATCTTTATAAACTCCTATAAATACATCATAATGGTCAGGTTGCATTAACTTGGCATACTCAAGTTCTACTTCTTGTAATGAAAAACCTTGCATTCCCCAAAAAATGGCATAATCCATATTAACCCATTGGTGTAATAAACTACTATCATCAGTTATCCTAAACCGTCTTATTTTTATTTCTCCTAAACCTTCAATAGATTTAGAAAACAAATACTGTTTGTTAGTAGTTATATTTTTGTGGTTAAACTCTGTCATGAATCTCATGTTTTTACCAATCTTTTTACGGCTAGTTTCATTTCTAAATTGAAGAGCAAATAGTAAAGTACCAAAGTGACAACAAAACCAGCTAAAGCAATAAAAAATGGAATCTTTAATCCTTGGTTTTCGACTACTATTCCAACAAAAAAGGATGATACTAGGACCCCAAAGTTTTGGAAAAAATGAACTTTACTATAGTCAATTGCGTATGATTCTGGGGTACTAAATTTAAATAGCAAAACATCAAATTTTACTACCCCTTGAAAAATGGCCCAGCCATATATAATCCTACCTATAATTACAACACTTAAAACAGGTGTACCTTGCAATAACAATCCCAAAACACCTAGTAGTAATATGGAAATAACACCTTGAAATCCATTATTTCCTGATTTTTTTTTCGAATTTACCCACAGGGCTATAAGTGCTACAAATCCTGGAATTGCATACATTGTTCCTGAAAGAAATTTTGAATCGTATCCTGAAATATTCTCCCAATAGCTTGCAAAAAAAGGGCGAATTAGAAAATCACTGAAATAGAGAATCATGGTTATAACACCTATTTTAAGTATGAATCCTTTTGGTATTTTTCTTGTCTTATGCGGAGCATGATCTTCATGTACAGGAATAGGTTTTGCAGTATGATACTCTTTACTAGTTAACATATAATAACTCATCCCCATTTGGATAAAGTCACCCGCTGCCATAATTAAAAAAATATAACTAGCATTTACTAAATCCACCGTTAACCCCCCAATAACTGCACCCAAAATACCCCCTAAATGCACCACAACAGACAATAATCCAATTGTATCTGGATGTTCTTTTTTGGTGATAATTTTCAAGATATATGGATACACTAACAAATAGCTGCCTTTAAATAAAATCATAACTAAGGATATGATCCAAAAGTTGATGTATGAAGTTGTCCAATAACAACAGAGTGCTAACATTCCTGCAATGCATTGCGTATATACTAAGATCCTTAGTTCTTCTATCCTTTTAGAAATGTAGGCCCAAATCGGAAATGCAATCATTACCATAAAACAAATGGCTGCAAAATAATACCCCACATACTTAGGGTTTGAAACACCAAAACGAGTTTCAAAAAATTCTGGATAGAAAGGATGAAGTAAATAATCACTTACTACTGCTACTAATGTCATAATGATTAGAAATCGTTTCATACAACAGCGTGTTCTACCTTTATTTCTTCCTCTTTTGTAACTTCAAATTGTTGAAAAGCAATTCGTTTTTCGATTGGATAATATTCTTTTCCTGTAAGTTCTTTAATGATATATGAATTACGATAACAAGCCATTCCTAAATCAGGAGTAACAAATCCGTGGGTGTGTAGTTCTACGTTTTGCACAAAAATATCCGTACCCTTATGATCAATCGCATAGTTACGATGTACATCAAACCTTCCTTTTTTATCCCTGGCAATACGATCTGTTATCCCTTGAGTAAACTGAGGTTCTTGATATTCATATCCAGTGGCTAATACGAGACTTTCAGTTTCATGACGGTAATATTTGTCTTCTTCATGTTGATGTACTTCTAAATGAAAATTCTCTGAAGTATCATCATATGTAGCTTTTTGCAATTCAGAATTCGTTCTAAGGTTAATGTTTACCTTAGTCATAAGCTGCTTGGTGTATATCAAATCAAAAATATTAGCAATTAAATCCTGATTTATGCCTTTATATAGATGTTTTTGATTTTTAATAAGGCCATCACGTTTTTCAGCAGGTAAACTATAGAAGTAATCCACATACTCAGGAGATGTCATCTCTAAAGTCAGTTTTGCATATTCTAAAGGAAAAAACCGAGGAGATCGTGTGATCCAATTTAATTCGTACCCTTTATTATCAATATCTTGAAGCAAGTCATAAAATATCTCAGCAGCACTTTGGCCGCTGCCCATAACAGTAATTGATTTTTTAGACTGTAGGCTTGCTTTATGATTAAGGTAAGATGAAGAATGAATTGCTTTTCCTTTTAAATCTCTACAACAACTTGGCACTATGGGCTGCGTTCCTGTCCCTAATACTAACTTACGTGTTTTATATACTTTTTGTTCATTAGTTTTTGTACATCTTGAAAACACTACGTAATACTCTTCTTCTTCATTATATACTATTTCTGTGACTTCTGTCTGAAAATAAACATTAGATAATTTCTGGATTGCCCATTGACAGTAATGATTATATTCATTTCGAAGTAATAAGAAGTTTTCTCGTATGTAAAAGGAGTAAATTCGTCCTTGTTCTTTACTATAATTTAGAAAACTATATGGATTTGTTGGATCAGCGAGAGTAACTAAATCTGCCATAAATGGGATTTGCAAGGTGGTATCTTCTAGTAACATGCCAGGATGCCAATCAAATTTTTCTTTTTTATCTAGGAAAATCCCGTTTACATCGGTAATTGTATCTGTTAAACATGCTAAACCTAAATTAAAAGGTCCTACTCCAATAGCTATAAAGTCTAATATTGTTTCTTTTTTCAGTTTCATAATCCAATTAGTTACTTGATTTATAATTATTACCGGTTTCCTTAATCATTGCAATGATGCTTAATAAGTCATTTATAGTACTCTTAGGGTTGAGTAATGTAAATTTCAAGTAAGTTTTATCATTTAATTTTGTACTTGCAATAGAGGCTTGACCTGATTTAAACAATGTATTTTTGATGTATAGATTTATCGTATTATGAATTGTATCTTCTTCTACTCCATTTGCTTTATATCGAAAAACTAGTGTGCTTAGTTCTGGTTTATGAGCGATTTCAAAGTTATCGTCATCTTTAATACTATGGTATAGATCTAATGCGAGCCAATGTACTTTTTCAAGAAAAGAACCAATAGTTTTTTCGGTCGTCATCTTTAACGTAAACCATAATTTTAGTGCATCGAATCTACGGGTAGTCTGAATTGATTTTTCGATTAGGTTTGGGCACTCTTCATCTCTATGTTCTAAAGGATTTAGATAATCGGCATAATAGGATATGTACTTAAAGTGTTTAGTATCTCTTGTTAAAAAAGCACTAGAACAAACGGGTTGAAACATTGTTTTATGAAAATCAATCGTAATGGAGTCTGCCAATTCAATTCCATTAAATAGATGCTTATGAGTATCGGTAAGTACATAACAGCCACCATAAGCACCATCTACATGAAACCAGATGTCGTATTCTTTTGCAATTTTCGAAATAGTAGATAAGGGGTCAAAGCTTCCAAAATCCGTTGTTCCTGCTGTACCTATAATTGCAATTGGAATATTACCTAATTGTTTTTCTTTTTCTATTGCCTGTACTAAAGCATTGGGCTTCATTTTCATTCGTTCATCGGTTGCAATAGGAATTACAGCATCATACCCCATCCCCATAAGGGCTGCATTTTTTTTAATACTAAAATGTGATTTTTCTGAGCAAAAGAATCGAAATTTACCGACAACATCTGACCATCCGTTTTCTTTAAGGTTTAGTCCATAATGCTTAAAAGCGTAGTGATCTCTTGCCATGAGCAATGCCATAAAGTTCGATTGGGTTCCGCCACTGGTAAATACTCCATCTGATGAAGAAGGCAACCCCATTTTAGAAGTAATCCACCTAATCATTTCCTGTTCAATTAATGTGGCCGAGGTACTTTGATCCCACGTTTCAACAGCTGTGTTAACCGAAGATGCTATAAAATCTCCTATTAACGCAGGAAGAAGAACTGGACAATTTAGGTGTGCAACATAATTTGGATGATGAAATGCGATTGTATGATCAAGATACAGTTCTTTAATTTCTAAAAGTGCTTCATCTATTGATAACTTAATGTTAGCATCTGCCTTAATTAAATCTACTTTAGACCTTAAATTACTTGGTGATTCACCACTAAAGAATTTATTGGTATTCAAAAAAGAAGATACATACTGAATTGCCTTCTGAGCATATTCTTCATAGGTGTATTTGGAATGCGCATCGAAAAAGTGATCAATGTCAACATTGGATATTAAGTCAGTTTGAGTTTCTAGGAGCATATTTTTTATTTTTATTTGATCTAAATAAGCTTTGCGAAAATAGAACCTTATAAAAATAAAATGATGACGTATCTAGGATAAAAAATGACGTAGAAATGAATTTAGGAGTTTCTTATACTAAAATTTATAAATCATCTTTTTTTAAAAACAATTAAGAACAAATCTCTATTTGTTCATTTTTATTAGGGGTAAAAACCTGATATAAAGTCCGAAATCTTTGAAATTCAAAGATTTCGGACTTTTAAAATGTAGCTGCATATACTTTTGAGCCAATTCTAAAAAAATAAAAACATGAGAACACCAATCAACTTAAAAAAATACTTCTTTGTATTTCTAGCTTCATTCATCTTTTATGCCTGCGAACATGATGCTACCTTAGAGGAGCAATCACCAGTAACCCAAGAGCTAACTGATCAAAACAAAGCTTCTGTATCTGCTTTGTATGCTAATTTTGTTACGGTTTTAAGAGATATTGAAGATCCTGATATCATGAGTTACTCAGAATTTGAAAAAAGCCTTAGAAATACTAATGATAGAGAGAGAGCTTTACTTGAAGAAGAAATAAAAGAAGGCTTAAGAGGTATCGACCCAAAAACAAATTTCGAAGATGATTATGCAAAAGCAGGAAGCAACTGTAAATCAAATGTCGTAAGCCGATTAACGCATTCAAGAATTAAGGCACTTGGAAGATCCAGAGCTAGAATGTCTTGGTCAAAGAAAGCACGGCAAAAATATGGGTGGAAGTATAGAAAATGGTCTAAAGCTAAAGATAAAGGCTATTACTTTTATACCGATGGTACAGACTATTTACTATGGAAATATCGTGCCTATGGCAAACCATGTAAATAATAATGTTGAGTTAAAAATCATACAAGGTTCTCTATTTATTGAGAACCTTGTATGATTTTAGTATGTTTTTAATTTGTCTTAATTAACTGCTTTGTTGAAACTTTGCCATCAATATTGATTCTAACAATATATACTCCTTTACTAAGATTAGAAAGTATTACAGGCTTATTTCTATTAATCATAGTAACAGGTACTATCTCATGTCCCAAAGTGTCAAAAATGGTAATACTTGCATCTTTACCTACAAAATCTAAGCTAATCTCATTTGTAAAAGGGTTAGGGTAAATTACCCATTCTTGTTTTTTAGCCTTGTTGGCATCAATCTCATTCAACATCTTAGCACTGCTACTAACTTTGAGCCAATTAATATTCCAACCTCCAGTTATTGCCTTGATTGCGATCTCTTGCTGTCCTGCATCTAATGTAACCACATGTGCAATTGTAGTCCAGTTCTGCCATCCTCCGGTATTAGGCACTGTACGTGTTCCAAAAACTGAAGCTCCTCCCGCTTGTTCTAATTGGATCATTCCAGTACTATTTGGACTTGCTACCCGATATTCAACAGTATATGATCCACGTACAGGAATATTGATATCCCAAACTAACCAATCATCTTTATCAATATATCCAACATTTTGTCCTCCTTCTGAACAATTTTCATTCTGAACACCAGACATATAAAGATAGTTTTCTGCTTCAATTACCTGACTATATCCTCCCGTGCTGGCTTTAGAAATGATAATAGAAGTTACTTGATCATTAAAGCCATCATCAACAAGACAATTTGTATCTCCTGTTTTTACAATTGAAGTGCCTGTAAAATTATCATCGAAATATAGTATAGCTTGATACCCAACTTGTACTTTTACTGAAGATATATCATCATCTCCCACTCCTAATGCTAGTAACTGACTTCTTGTATACCTACCCTCATCTAATCCTACAGCATATCCACCATACGAGCAATGTTGATATATCGTAGCTACTCCTGTTGGGGGGTTAGGATCTGTACTTCCAATAAGACCACCTATAGTTATTTTTATATTCTCAGGCTTTGGCGTATGTATTGTTGCTGATTGATTATACACATCATCATAGGCAAACGTATATGTTTGACTTTCAAAACTAATATCGGTCTGATGAAAAAATTTAGAATACCAATTGTATGGCCATGTTTGATAATATTTGGACGTATCCCCAAAATCTTGCAATACTCCAGATGGTACATTAAGATCAACTGCATGTCGCGTGATCGCCGCTACCATTTGTGATTGTACTACCAAATCCCATCGTTGTCCTGAGGCCATTACCCCGCTTCCTTCCATTGCCTCGATTGTCGTTGGTTTTCCTGAAATAGTACCGATCTGACCATCACTATCCCGTCTAAACACAAATCGATTGCCTTCTTCTACTTTTCCTCTCCAAATACCAGCATCTGATGTAAAAGCAAGTTCTTGATTTGAATACTTAGACCAAATATCATTAATATAACCATCCATAAAGTTTTTAGGAAACGTTTCTACTTTTGTTGGAAAATGAATTATGCTTTCTGACGGATTTAATAGGCTTTTAAAATCACTAGGGGCAGATTCTTGCCACTGATTTAAAATATCATTGTGTTTCTTTAATTCTCCTACTTTTTTATAAAAATTATCTCCCCAAACTTCAAGCCCCATAGGATATTGATAAGAATCTACTCTAGATGTATTACACCAAAGACCTATATCATTATACGTAAGCTCGATTAATTCGAATTTGATTCCTTGATTCGGATCTGTTGGATTTGCAAGATTCGGAGCAGAATATCCACTAGGAGCGCCTGAATGTCCAAAAAAGTAAAGATATAATTGGTCTTTAAATGAAATCATAATTCGACACCCTGCAATCTTAGGAATCTGGACTGTTTTATTTGGAATATCACTTAATCGACGAAAACAATTGGCATATTTTCCATTCTCTCCTGGACCTTGATTACCATCAATTACAGGTCCCTGAACAGTATTATCAGATCTATCCATTCGATTTACTTGCCCAGTAGCGGCATCAACCCACACATGACCGTCTGTTATTCCCACAATAGCGACATACAGTTCGTCGTCTGAGTATTCTGAATTATTAATAATTTCATAAGGTAAAGTTTGTGCCTGAAGTACGGTCCCAAATGAAATCAGTAATCCGATTAATACTATTATTATAGTATTCTTTTCAATGGTATTATAATTGGTTTTCATTTTCTTGCATTTTAAATTTATGTTGATTGGTTTTAAGATCTAAGTGTCTGCACTTATTAATAGAATAAATGAGAGATTTTTATTACAAATAGAAATTATTTCTTAACTATTCTCTTTATTTCTTTAAGTCCATCTATTTCTATCGTAATTAGATACACTCCTTTTTTAAGACTAGAAAGGTTAATTGTTTTTCCAGATGCAATATTTTTTGAAGGAATCATAGTATGGCCCAAGTTATCATGAATAACAATATTTGCCGTATTTGCATTAAAGTCTAATTGAATCACATCTGTAAAAGGATTTGGGTATACCGAAGTAGTACTTAGTTTCTTTTCTTCTTGAGTTAATTTTTGATTGTGGATTGAAATTGAATCAAAAGTTTTCTTATTGGTTTCTTTTGTTATTTTTATCCAATTCACATTAAACCCTCCAGAAACTGCATATATCCCCAAAGGATAGGTACCAGCATTTATCATAACTGAATGAGAAATCGTTATCCAATTTTGCCATCCTCCCGTATTTGGAATATTGAGTTGTCCCAAAACAGTTGTTCCTGCATTAATATCAGTTGATAATCTCCCTCCATTGATAGCACTTGCCACGCGATACTCAATATTATAACTTCCAGAAGTAGGGAAATTAATGTCGTTATATGCCATCCAATCTCCGGTATCAATATACCCAACATTTTGACCGCCCTCTGAGCAATTTTCGTTTTGAACACCGGACATAGAGGTATAATTTTCTGCTTCGATTACTTGGCTAGACCCATTATCTCCCAATTTAGAAACAATAATAGAAGTAACTTGATCATTAAACCCGTTGTTCACAAGACAATTAATATTACCTGTTTTTATAATTGACTTTCCCGAAAAATTATCATCAAAGTATAACGTAGCTTGATATCCCGATTTCACTTTTACTGAAGAAATATCATTATCTATTGCTCCTAACCCAATTAATTGATCTCTCGTATAGTTGCCTTTTTCTAAACTTACAGCATATCCTCCATAAGAGCAATGTTGGTAAATAGTAGCTGCTCCTGTTGAAGGAGGGTTATCTTTAACTTGATAAACGCGTACATAATCTACTGCCATGCGAGCAGGTAATTTGCCATCATCAATCGAAAATCCGGGCCAGTTACCACCAACTGCTAAATTGAGTAATAAAAAATATTCATTCTGAAATTCACTTGTCCCATTAATACCATTACTGATATTAACTTCATGATATTGATTTCCATCAATAAACCATTTAATCTCATTTTCGTTCCACTCTATAGCATATACATGATAATTATTTACGTTCACAGCAGTATGTCCTCCATAATTAGCATAATTACCATTATTATCCTGCCAATGTATTGTACCATGAACATCGGGTGAGTTATTTATGTGTTCCATTATATCTATTTCTCCACAAGCTGGCCAACCTACAGATGAAATATTACTACCAAGCATCCAAAACGCGGGCCATAAGCCTTGTCCTGATGGCAAAGCTATTCTTGCTTCTATTTTACCATATCTAAACCTTTTTTTACCTTGCGTTTTCATTCTGGCAGAAGTATATTTATATCCACCAAAATTTTCTTTTTTAGCGGTAATGATAAGATTACCATTCTCTACAGTTGCATTTTCTCTTCGATAATATTGTAATTCATTATTACCCCATCCGGATGAACCATTTCCGGTCTCAAAGACCCAATCTGGACTGATTCCATTAGTAAATTCGTCTTGCCAAACCAGATCCCAATTTTGAGACCTAACATTAGAATGTAGTGTTAAAAAAAAACTAATAAAGAATAAAATTTTAATTGCTTTCATATGAATTGTGTGATTAAGTTAGTTACGTTAAGGGTATTATTGTCCGGTGTCAAATTGTACTTTTGCATCCAGAGTTCTTAAAAAAAATGAATTAAGATCGTTTTGATTCTCTCTTTATATCAAAAAAAGATGTTGAATAATTCTTTCTTGAGATGTTGATCTTTTTCTCAAATTATTCAGCATTTAAATCTCCTAATTAAGGGTTTTAACAAATTTAGGGAAGAAGAATATGCCTACATTAAAACCTACCACAACAAAAAATATACAAAACAAGAAAAGAAAAATGTATATCTAAATCGTTTTCAAAAACAAGCGTTAAAAAAATGATAATCAAACAATTAATCCATTCTTAAGATAATAGACTGTATTGGTTGACATTACATTTGTATAGGTAATGTTGTGGTAATTTTTGCATTTTATAATTTACTTGCTGTATCATAAAATTTTCCAACTTAATTTATTTCCAAATTTTGGCTTTTATCATCAATATTAAGTTGTTCAGCTAATTTTATAATCTATATTGTTTTGTAATTCTGATATTAAAGCCATCACGATAGTATATCAATTTTTACTCGATATACTAAACTAATTCTTTTGGTTGTTATACTTAACCCTAATATCTACTCATATGTATTTTAAAACCTTGAGCTACCAAAAAAAGATACACCTATTCTATTTACTACTACTTTCAACAATTGCGTCATCTCAAGAATTGCCGCCAATAGCACATTATTTACCAGAAAATTATCTTGCAGAAGCCCAAAACTGGTCTATCTCTCAAGCAAGTAATAAATTTATCTATGTGGCCAATACTATTGGGTTATTAGAATTTAATGGATCTCATTGGAATGTATACCCTACGCCAAATAAAACCGCAATGAGATCTGTAAATGCAGTTAATGATCGTATATATACAGGTTGTTATATGAATTTTGGTTTTTGGAAAAAAAACGATTTAGGAACATTAGAATACACCTCTTTAAGTGATCCTATAAAAGAAAAGTTAATTGAAGATGAAGAGTTTTGGCATATAGTTCATCAGGAAAATTGGGTTCTATTTCAATCCCTTCATAGCATCTATATATATAATATCGATACTAAAAAAACTAACATCATCTCTTCTGAAACTGGTATTCTAGGTATTTTTAATGTTAGTGGTGCAATCTATTATCAAGATAAAAACCAGGGAATCTTTAAAATAGAAAAAGGAAAGGCTAAACTCTTAACAAAATTTTCGCCAATTAAAAATGATAAAGTAATCCATATCGCTAATACTAATGATGGAGTTCTTATACTTACTAGTCTTCATGGATTTTACAAGTATTCAGATAAGGTCATCAAAAAATGGAAAACTCCTGTAGACAGTTTACTAAAAAAAAGTAAAATATATAGCAGTATACAGTTAAAAGATAAAAGTTTTATTATTGGTACAATAGCCAAAGGAATTATTCATATTTCTGAAAAAGGAGATTTAATATACCAAATTGATCAAAGTAAAGGTCTAAATAACAATACAATATTATCAATTTTTGAAGATGTTGAAAATAACATTTGGCTAGGTCTTGATAATGGTATTAATTGTATAAATATTAATTCCCCAATTCGTCTTTTTAATAATGATAAAGGTACTATTGGAACAGTGTATGTTTCGAGTGTTTTTAAAAATTTTCTTTACTTAGGAACTAATCAAGGTGTTTTTTACAAAAAAATAGACAAAGAAGAGCCATTTAAGTTTGTAGAAGGTACAAATGGTCAAGTTTGGTCTCTTTTTGTGTATGATGACAAATTATTTTGTGGTCATGATTCAGGTACTTTTCTTATCCATAACAATACTTCAGAATTGATTTCTCCAGTTTCGGGGGGATGGAATTTCAAAACTATCCAAGAGTTTCCTCAATATTTAATGCAAGGTACATATACTGGACTTTATCTGTTGGAAAAGAAAAACAAAACATGGAAACTGAAACAGAAAATTAAAGGAATTGATTACTCCTCAAGATATTTAGAAATTTCTAAAAATACTGTTTGGATTAATCACGAACATAAAGGTCTCTTTAAAGCCAATATTAACGAACAATTCACCGAACTACAAGAAGTAACTAATGATTTTTTGATAGAAAGAGGACTAAATTCTAGCATCACCAAGTACAAAGAAAATATCATCTATTCTAACCAACAACAATTAACATTTTATGATAAAAAAAATAAAACCTTTGTAGAAGAAAACCCTATAAATAAAGTTCTGGATGGTAAAAACTATAAGATTGGTAAACTAATAAAAGACAATACCGATGGGTTATGGGGTTTTTCTAAAGAAAATATAAGTCATATCAGACAAAGTCAATTTTCTGGTGAATTAAGAATCATTAAAATACCTATTCCTAGATTTTTAAGAAAAGAAACTGTTGGTTTTGAAAATGTAGCACACATTTATGACACCAAGTACTTACTAGGACGAACTAATGGATACATGACATTGGATCTATCTGAGATCAACCCTAAAGCATATACCATTTTACTGGATAAAATAAGTATAAAAAGCAAAGACACTTCTTTTAAGGCCATATCATTGTCACAAAAATCACCTCAGTTTAAGTATAAGCTAAATACAATCGCTTTCTCATATACAATTCCTGAGTATAATAAATACGTTATCTCTAAATTTCAATATAAGCTAGATGGATTCTACAATAATTGGAGCAACTGGACCACTGATTCAAAAGTTATTTTTGAAAACCTACCTTTTGGAGAATATACCTTTATGGTTAGATCTAAAACAGGTAATACCTTAAGCAAAAATATCTTAGAATATAAGTTTAGGATCGATAGACCATGGTATTTTACGAAGTTAGCTATTGCTATCTATATTTTATCATTGCTTATTTTGTTGCTATTAGTTCATGATTTATACAAACGATATTATACAAAACAAAAGTTAAAATTGGTTACCGAAAATAAAAAACAATTTGCACTTAAAGAACTAGAAAATGAAAGAGAGATCATGAAACTGAATAATGAAAAATTGATCCAAGATTTAGAAAGTAAAAATCGTGAACTTGCAACATCTACAATGAGTATTATTAAGAAAAATGAAATTTTAAATACTATAAAAAAAGAACTCAAAAAGTTTACACTTGAAGATGGAAATTTTAAAAATGTAGAAAAAATCATTGACAAACACCTCAACAATAAAGATGATTGGAAACATTTTGAAGAAGCCTTTAATAATGTGGATAAAAACTTCTTGAAAAAGCTAAAATCAAAACATTCAAAATTAACTCCACATGATCTGCGATTTTGTGCTTATTTAAGGCTTAACTTATCTTCTAAAGAAATTGCTCCTTTACTAAACATCTCTGTGCGCAGTGTCGAGATTAAACGATATAGACTAAGAAAAAAACTTTCTTTGGAACATAAACAAAGTTTAGTAAGCTACATTCTTGAAATTTAGCTTGAGCTCGCTAAAAAACCATTGGATTTACTTTAGCTTCAGCTCGTCGTATAACATAATCATCATTTTTGCCACTTATCGATCAAATATATCCAATAGTCTTTCAAAACCTACTTATTATCGAAAAAAACTCAAACCGTTCGTCGTAATTACTAAGCATTTAAACGATCAAAAAAAAACCTTTCATCTAAAAAAGAAAAATACCCTTATGTAAATAAGTACCTTAATAATAGGAAAATAGAAAACTGCGCGACCTATTTCTACAATCAATTAATTATTAACTTAAAGCACTAAAAACTATGAAACAATTAACTTTTCTTTTACTAGTGCTCTTATTACCTTCATGTTCTGTAGAAGATGACTCTGCTCCGTTATTCATTGAACCAATATATGTGAATAATCCTACATTTAAATTAAAATTAGATATAATTTATGTTCTCCCAAATGAGAAGTATGCGAAATCGAAATATAACATCGATGAATCAAAATATTTAGATTATTTAAACGGCTGTTTTTTTAATCGGCATGATATCGGAATTGTTTTGGGAGAATCCAGAACGTTAGTAAATCCAGAATTATATGACCTTAAAGACGATCGCGGTAATGAATCAGCGATTTTTGAGAGAGAAACAAAGGGCACCTGTAAACCGGACCGTTTGAATATGTATATTATACCCAGAACCAATACCATTGCCATTGCAGGCTTAGGAGTAACCCAAAGAACACTCATAACAGATGAGTTTCTGTTTAAAACAACAAGCCCTCATGAAATTGGTCATTCTCTAGGATTACATCACTTAGACGTAGATGGAAATATCATGAGTAGAGTAAAACCTTATTTACGAAAAGAATTTAATAGCGAACAAGTAAGTGAGTTAATTCAACAAATTATAACGATCAATAACCGATGAGTTTCTATACAACCGAGTACCTAGCTATCTCATTTAAGTATAAGAAAGAAATATTACGAGTGGTGTAAAACCTTATTTACGAAAAGAATTCAATCACGAATAAGTAAGTAAATTAGTTTAACAAATTACATATAACCATTAGGAGGAACGACTTAAGGATAAAAAAGTAGTACTAATAGTATAACAATAAAGTACTATCAAATTAAGCTAATTAACAAGTTTCACCCTAAAACAGCAGGATATAAATTACTATGTCCTGCTGTTTTAGCAATACTAAGGTTTACGTTTTTAACACATACCCTTATCTAATAAACTCGATATCAAAATTCATTTTAACCTCTATTCTATACCATTCACCACAACCAATTTCTATCTCATCGAAACACTAAGATTACGAGCTTAAATTCTAATTAATTTAGAGCATCTAATCGCTAAAAAGATCACTCTTACCATGAAGACCGGAATAATAATATCGTGTTACAATGAAGAAAAAAGATTAAATACTACTCTATTTTTAAATTTTATAAATCGAGAAGACAAATTTCATTTATGTTTTGTTAATAACGGTAGTAAAGATGACACAATTTCTTTATTAAAAACCATACAAATGGATAACCCGTTAAAAGTAAGCGTAGTAGATATAAAAAAGAATTGTGGCAAAGCAGAAGCTGTAAGAGCTGGTGCCAGATATCTTCATAGCAGAGGAGACATAATATTTGTGGGGTTTATAGATGCCAGTTTATCCACTACTGTGAAAGATGCCGATGAGCTATTAAAATCATTAAAAACAAATTACAGATTAGGCATGGTATTCGGTTCCAGAACTAAAAAAAGCCTTAAAGAGTTTAAAAAAATGTACGAAAGCATTATTTCTGCAAATGATACAAACATTTAAAATGCTTGATTTATAAAATTTCTTCATCATAAAATTTCATTTGTTATATTTTCAATTCATTAAAATACCAGAGATAATACCTCAAAAGACATAAACAAATTAAAAACGATTAGTAAGTCTAGAGGAATACCTGTTGAATCCACAAAATCTATATAAAAATTAATTTAGTAAGAGTGTATTTATTAGATTTTAATAACGTAGATGTCTAAAAAACATAGCTAATTTCTTTAAAAACAAAGTATTTTTTTTCAATTTCAGAGACATCTTATACAGATTATCTATTTTTTTAAGTATCAGATTTCTATCAATCAAAAGCTTAAATACTTAAAAGAGCTTAATCTTTCCAAAATATTATAAGTAACTGATTATCAGTATTTAAATTCAGTAAATACAAATATTTCATCGAAGCTATCTGCTTAAGAAAAGTTATTTGCGAACGCGCCCATTTTAATTTTTTATAAATATTTAGCGAACGTTCGCTTTTTTAATCAAAAACTTTTTTATAATATTGCCTTGTAATTAATTGAATACAAAAACTAATCAGTGATTTTATCAAACAGCTGACTGCTTTAGCATAAAAGCAATCAAACCACATTAAAACGGATTGATAAGATTATGATTTTCTGAATTGTATTACAAAAGAAAGAACCCCACAGATGCTGCTACGTAGATAATGGGAATCATATTATTAATAAAATAACAAAAACTAAAAAAATGAAATCTCAAGTAAAGACTAAAACATTGGTTACAAATTGGGCTATTAATAATACCCATGATTACAGTACTCAGAAAAAAGCGATAGTTAAATAAAGAAATTAACCTTAAAGTAAAATTAAAAATAACATTATGACTAATTATAATTCAGCCCTTGATATTGTACGTAAACTGAAAGCAAAACATGGAAATACATGGGCGACCATAAAGCCAGAAAATGCAGCACGTATTGCTGTACAAAATAGATTTAAAACAGGATTAGACATAGCTAAATATACGGCATCTATTATGCGTAAAGACATGGCCGAATATGATGAAAACAATCTAAACTACACCCAATCATTAGGTTGCTGGCATGGATTTGTGGCACAACAAAAAATGATTGCTGTAAAAAAACATAAAGGCACAACAGATAAAACATACTTGTATCTGTCGGGTTGGATGGTAGCAGCATTACGTTCTGAGTTAGGGCCTTTACCTGATCAATCAATGCACGAAAAAACTTCAGTTCCTAAATTAATTGAAGAAATATACACATTCTTACGTCAAGCGGATGCAGTAGAATTAAATGATCTTTTTCGTCGTCTGGATGCAGGAGAAGATGTTCAGGCCGAGATCGATAATTTTGAAACTCATGTTGTACCTATCATTGCCGATATTGATGCAGGTTTTGGAAATGAAGAAGCCACATATCTTTTAGCAAAAAAAATGATTGAGGCAGGTGCTTGCGCTCTACAAATCGAAAACCAGGTATCTGATGCTAAGCAATGTGGTCACCAAGACGGTAAAGTAACGGTACCTCACGAAGATTTTATTGCTAAGCTAAATGCCCTACGTTATGCTTTCTTAGAGTTAGGTATAGAAGAAGGTGTAATTGTTGCTCGAACAGATTCTGAAGGTGCGGGCTTAACACAAAAATTACCCGTATCTATGGAAGAAGGAGATCTTGCATCACAGTATATGGATTTTGTTGAAGCAGAAGAAGTTGCTATAGGAGAAGTTAATGAAAATGATGTGTTGTTTAAACGTGATGGTAAACTAGTTCGTCCCGTACGTATGCCAAATGGTTTGTATAAATTTAAAGAAGGATCTAATATTGATCGAGTGGTATTAGACTGTATTACGAGTTTAGAGAATGGTGCAGATTTATTATGGATTGAGACTCCAACACCAAATGTAAAACAAATTGCGCATATGGTAAACCGAGTTAAGGAACAAGTGCCAAATGCAAAATTAGTATATAACAACTCTCCTTCTTTTAACTGGACGATTAATTTTCGTCAACAAGCATTTGACCTTATGGTGGCAACTGGTGAAGATACATCTGCCTACAACCGTGATGAATTAATGGATGCCAAATATGATGGTACTGAATTGTCAGACCGAGCAGATGAAATGATTCGTATGTTCCAAGCAGAGGCTTCTCGTGATGCCGGTGTATTTCATCACCTAATCACACTGCCTACATACCATACAACTGCATTACATATGAACGATCTTGTTGAAGGTTATTTCGGTGATATGGGAATGTTAGCTTATGTAGATTCTGTTCAACGTCAAGAAATACGAAAAGGTGTATCTTGTGTAAAGCACCAACGTATGGCAGGTTCAGACTTAGGAGATGATCACAAAACCTTCTTTGCGGGTGAAAAAGCTTTAAAAGCCGGTGGAGAGAAAAACACCAGTAATCAATTTGAAATTAAAACAAGTACTAAAGAGCCAGAATTGGCCTTGGACAAATAAAACCTTTGTCTCAGTTATGTATAAAAAGGGTGACTCTATTTTATGGGTCACCTTTTCTATAGTTCTAAAAATGTATCATTTAAAAAAACAAACATTGTATTAGATATAATTTTTAAGTCCCTAAAAATTATCAAATCTCTTTTTGATAATGGTACTCTTTTCCTTTTTCAAATATTCGAGAAAGGTAGTGGCTACTAAAGAGAACTTTTTATCCTTCAACCATATCATATGCCAATTGGATTTAATCGGAAAATCCTTGATAGGAATAATTTGTAAGCGTCCAGTTTTAAGCTCGTTTCGTATCCCAATAATAGGCATAATAGAATAGCCAAGTCCTGCGATCACTGCTTGCTTTACAGCCTCATTAGAGGTGAGTTCCATTTTTTTACTTACGGGTAGGTTATTCTTTTCAATAAACTGTTCCATAGTAAACCTAGTCCCAGACCCTTGTTCTCTATAAATTAAAGGTAATTTTGCAAAAATAGATTTATCATATATATCTTTTTCGAATTTTTCATCATTATTTCCTACTAGATAAAGTTGATTTTCCATTAACTCAATTTTTTCTATTTGTAACTTATCTGGAAGAACTGAAACTAATGAAAAATCTACTGTGTTTTTTTCTAGACTTTGAATCACCTGTGCTTTATTAGTGACATCAAGAACAAGCTCTACATCTTTATGTTGCTTTATAAAATCAGATAAGAAATACGGCATAATATATTTACCTGTAGATACCACAGAAATTTTTAACACCCCAGATAGCTGCCCTTGATATGCTAATGTCTTATAGTTTATATCTTTTACTTCTTGTAGTATTTTCTCTGCGGCTATGGCAATTTCTTTTCCAAAATCTGTAACATAAAGCTTTCTTCCAATGACTTCAGTTAAAGGAATAGGAAATTGATTCTGAAAATTTCTTAATTGTATTGAAACCGCTGGCTGAGTTAGATGTAATTCTTCAGAAGCTTTAGTTATACTTTGTTTTTCAACTATTTTAGAAAAAATCTGTAATTGATGAAGTGTATAATGCATAAAATACTTTTATCTATTTTACACCAAAAATAAATAAAAGTAAATGAACCTCATTTTTTAAGTTTGTAGTTATCATGAATGATTTGCTTAAACTTAAAACACTAAGACCTAAGTAATTCATAAAAATTAATATTGTACAAATTAATAAAACAAAGGACTCTTTTGAAGGATAATAACAAAACGAATAGCTATAAAATAGATAAATGACTAAAGCGCTTATCAACTGTTTAAATTGGAGATTATAACTATTCAAGCATATTTTTAAGTTTCACATGGTACTAATACACGAAGTGTGTAATTAAAAAACAAAATAATACTTTAAACCAGATAATTACACGGCTCAAAGTATTATTTCTACTCTTTTATCTGTAATTGCATTACTAATAATCTGTATAACCTACTTCGCCAGGTGTATAGAAAGTATCAGGATTAGGATCTGTAAGCTTTTGATTATTTTTTAGCTTTTCAACCAGGTTTGGATTTGAAATAAATGGTCTTCCTATATATACTAAATCGTATCCTTCATTAAGTAGTTTCTCAGATTTAGGTATGCTATCTACATCTCCTCCTACGATTATATTTCCTTCAAAAACAGTCTTTATCGTTCGTTTTATATTTGTAGTAAAATCGGGAGCATTCATAGCAACTCTTTGATCAACGATATGAATATAAGCTATACCTAATTTACCAAGCTCCTCTGCCATATATGTATAGATATCTACCAGGTCATCATAATCTCCTTTCATATCATTAAAAACACCATAAGGAGAAACACGAACTCCAACTTTATTACTTCCTATAGCATCTGCTACACGTATTGCCAGTTCCAGTACAAAACGGGCTCTATTTTTATAATCCCCCCCGTATTCGTCTGTTCTAACGTTAGTTTTCGGATTAATGAATTGTTCTAATAAATATCCATTTGCTGCATGAAGCTCGACTCCATCAATACCTGCATCAATCAATTGTTTTGCAGCGTTCACATAATCGTCTTGAACTTTTTTGATATCGGCAATAGTCATTTCTTGTGGTGTATCATGTGGCTGAAACCCTTTACTATCTGTATATATTTCTCCTTCTAGCATTATCGAAGATGGTGCAAATACCTGTGAGTTTTTGGGTAGGTTTAACAGCGATGATACCCGACCAGTATGCATAAGTTGCACAAAAATATTACCTCCATTTTCATGAACTCCTTCTGCAATGTTTTTCCATCCTTCAATCTGTACTTTAGAATATGCACCTGGTGTCCTAGCATATCCAAGACCATTGGGTGAGGGAGAAGTACCTTCTGAAATGATTAATCCAGCGGTAGCTCTTTGTGCGTAGTATTTGCGCATTAATTCATTTGGAACATTATTAATAGCTCGATTTCTTGTTAAAGGAGCCATAACAATTCTATTATTTAATTGTATATCCCCTAACTTGAATTTTTCAAACGTTTTCATATTTATTATTTTTTATATCATCGTCTTTATACTACTTCATGAATATGGGCATATCAATTTTGTTACTAAAACAAGTTCTTACCCGTATTAAACTAAAATGTCAACTATTATCTTTAGCTAAGCTGAAGCAAGATTTTCGACTATTTCGGAAGTAACTACATTACCTCCAATACTCCAATTAATTGGATCTTGTTCATCTATGATTACTGTTACAAATTTGGCAAAATCTTCATTGCCTCTTCCCTCTGTTTTGATCATCAATTCTGTTATCCCTTTATGGATTTCTTTTTTAATTTCTTCTGTAAGCATTCCTTTTGGCGTACTAATTTTTACTGTTGGCATTTTTTAAGTTATTAAAGGTTTATAATTTATTTACATTTTTTATGAGGAGTGATATAGGATTATTTAAATAGAAAATATCCTTCTTTAATCTCACCTTTTACTTTACTTTTATCCTCAGAATATTATTTCAAACTACTTTGCGTAGATGTCCATATCAATTTTAGTATTGAACTTGATATTTGTCCAATAGGTTGTCGCCCATTTTTTACCTACAATTTCGCCTTCCCAATTAGAAGAAATTTCTACGCGTTCTGTAGGTACTTTTATACCATCGATTGTCTCGTAATGAAGCTTTAACAATTCTGGTTCTGTGATTCCAAATGCTACAACTGTAAACAATAATTGATCAATTAACTTTGTTTTTTTGTTAACATATAATACATAAGTATCTTGAGAGTCTCCAATGTTATTACCAAATGTTACCTTTATCAGATCATAATCACGTCCTTCTACTTTTTTGTTACCAATATGTTGAAGATTTAATCCTTTATCCTGTAACTTAAAAAACATAGCGAACCAATAATAATTTGTCTTTCTCCAAAATCGTGCTATTTGATTTGCCTGCTTATCATTAGAAATTTTATCATCAAACTTTATCCAAACATTTTCTCCGTCATATGCTTCTGCTACTTTACCTTTTCCTTTTAACATAGAATGTTCAGAATATGTTGCAAAAGAGCGTTCTTTATCAAAAACATAGATTTCCTTACTCACAAGAGACATTGGCGTATTTGGGTCTTTATATTCTACATCATAAGTGACATTTTTCATATTGTAGAAAGCTTTCTTTCCTCCTAATTCATTAATCATGTCTGCAATTACTTTTTCAGCATTTTGAGCAGATACCGTAGGTAGTGTAAAGATTGTTATTAGTAGAGTTTTAATTGTGTTTCTCATTTTTTTATGTTTATCTATTATTTCTATTTTGTGAATTCATCTTTGTTTTTAGGCATCTGTCAATACTTCTAGAATTTGCAAGTCTATTTCGGTAAAAAGCATCGATCTCAGCACTTTAAAATCACCCGTTCTATTTCTCCATTCTCCATAATCAAGGTAATGTTGACTTGATTCCCAATGCTCTATAAGGACATATTTGTAGGGTTCCATTGGGGATCTTGATATTTTTGCACTTTCACATCCTTCATAGTTTCTTGTACCAGGAAGTATTCTTTTAAAAAAAAGGTAGACTTCTTCGGTATTTTCTGGTTGAGCAACTAGCTCTATTTTTACCATAATTTTCATAATATCTACTTTTTATTTCCTAGCGTATTATCATCATCTAATCCCCGTCGACTTTTTATATGTTATCAATCTAACATCATAATTGTTTGCTTGCCTTCTTCCTAGTATAGCCTACTTTTAACACATATGTTTGATAGCTAAAAGATTTAGTATTTGTAAATTGAGGTGATAGTAGGATCCACATTCCAAATATCAACAGCCATTTTCCATTCACCTTTATCATTCTTTTTCCAAATACTTACTCCTTTTTCAAATAGGTTTACAATGTTGCCGTCTTTACCATCAAAATTTACCAAAATTCTATCTACACAATAACCAAGGTCTCCGCTTTTAGATACAAAAGCTTCTTGTGGTTCCCATGCGATTTTGAAGCCTGGTAGTGATTGAAATTCTTGTAGCGTTTTAGCCATATCTTCGTGTCCTTTAATGACTGGTTTATCGGGTGGCATCATTAAGGCGTCTTCGACAATGAAACTAAAAAACTCCTCTGGGCTAACAGATTTTGCCCATTGGCGATTTGCTTCCATTAGATTTGCTTCTTCCTGCTTTTTTTGTTCTGCTGTTTGTGCTACTTTTTCTTTGTTTGCACAAGAGGCTACTAAAAAGCCTATTAATACTGTTAAAAAGAACTTTCTCATTTTTCTATATTAATTGTTATTATTAAAAATTCTTGGGGATATATTTAATTTATTAAGAATACTCTCGGTTCCTTGATTTACAAGTTTTCTATAAAGTTTATATAGCCTTTGGCATTCGCCTCGATATCCTCTTGAGTTGGATTATGTTCTTCGCCATAGAACGCATAGAGCGGTCTATAATCTGCGTTAACATACTTAAAAGTAGTTTCAAAAGGTCGGGTAAGTTCTTCGAGCGTATATTCGTATTGTCCTGATGCCCTATAATCGTCTTCTTTAATACCCGCAGTAACGGCTAATGCAAACTTTTTACCTGCAAGTTTATAACCACTATTTTTACCAAATGCCCATCCATGAGTCAAGACATCATCTATCCATTTCTTTAAAAAAGGTGGGCAATTGAACCAATAAAACGGGAATTGAAGCACAATTTTATTTACAGATTCTAGTAAAAGTTGTTCTTTTATGACATCTATTTCCAGAGTTGGATATGTAGAATGTAAATCATGGATAATATATTTATCCGGATATTTTTGAAGTTCTTGAATCCAACGTTTATTTATTTTAGAACTCCCTAATTTAGGATGCGTTACTATAATTAATGTTTTCTCCATACTCATTTGTTTTAGAACACATCTATTGAATCTTTTTATGTGTTATTTGTTTTATAAAATGTTTCTAAAACAAAGTTATTGAGATCAAATGGTCAACAAATGGAGGAAAAGTCCGCAGATATGGATTATAGGTTCAAGCCATATTTTTTTGACGATACTCTGTTGGAGAACCCCCAATTTTCTTTTTAAAAATTCGAGTGAAATATAAAGGATCATTAAATCCTACTCCGTAAGCAATTTCACTAACAGGCATTTCTGTAATACGAAGAAGTTCTTTGGCTCTTTTTAATTTTTGGTCAGTTATGTAATTATTAGGGGTGTCATTAAACACTTTTTTAAATTCTCGTTTAAAAGAAGACAGGCTCAGATTACATAATTTGGCCAACTCGTCTAACCCTAAATTTGAATAGCGGTGCAACTCGATTACATTTTTTACATGAACGCTCCTAGTTGAATATAAATCAGAGATTAATTCTTGTATAGAACAAACATTTTCGGATTGTATGAGCAATAACACCAGTTCTTTTATTTTTAATTCAAGTAGATCGTTATTTATCAAAATTGGATTCTGAAAATAGAACTCTAGAGATTCTATAAATCTTGAAATAACCTCTCTTGACACTACTACTTTACTTTGTATATTACAGTCTCCTTGTTCTATTATTTTAGGTAACTCGTTTGCATATATTTTCTTTAGTACTTCCGGATATAAATGCACGACCATAACTTCGACTTGTTCATCATCGGTTTTCTTCAACATATCCAAAAAATGATTGCCGCACTTTAACAAAACTGCTTCTTGACTATTTACTTGAACATTCTGTTCTGCAGATAATAACTTAGGTGCTCTATCTTTAAAATATATAAAACAACCACTGTTTTCAAAAATAGCCTCATATCTAAAAGGAGTCCCGATTTTCACCTTTTCGATAAGGATTTTATTGTCATATTCAAATGTAAGTCGCTCAAGAATCATTTAGTTATTTTTTGTAAGTCTATTTATATATAAGTATATCAATAAACAGAAATAGTATTTTATATAAATATACTATTTCTGTTCTTTTTTAAGGAAAACATAGTGTCTACAAATTTTATAGGGTTTCAAAAAGTGCTTTCAATGGTTTTCTAACTTTTTTTGCATGTTGTGTAGCATCGTCTTCGCTTCTATGTCCAATAGCCATTACTACACTAGCACTAAGACCTTTTTCTTTTAATTTTAAAATTTCGCTGTATGCTTCTGGATCAAACCCTTCAATAGGAGTACTATCTAATTTAAGTTCTGCACAAGCATTTAAAGCATTAGAGAGTGCAATATAGGTTTGTCTTGCTGTCCAAGAAATTTTCTCTTCTGCTGATTTTTCTTTCATTTTGGCTTTCATAAAATCAGCTGCCCCTCCCAAACTAGAAATTGGCAAATCTTGTACTTCTGCTTTTAGATTTATGTAAGTCTCTACATCGTCGTCTGTAACCTTATTATAATTACAAAAAACCATCAGATGGGACGCATCTGTTATTTGAGACTGTCCCCAAGATACTGGTTTTAGTTTTTCTCTTACGGTTTTATCATTAATGATAAGAACTTTGAACAACTGTAATCCATAAGAAGAAGCTGATAATTGGATTGCTTCTTTAATTTTTTGTAAATCTTCATCATTAACTTTCTTTGATGAATCATATTTTTTGGTAGCATATCGCCACTTTAGGTTTTCAATTAATTTCATGTGATATATTGTACAGCATAACCCGCTATCTGGCGGGTTACAGGTTACACCTTATTTTTAGGTATGTGCTATTTTGACTCTTGTCTAGTATAAAATATTTTACTTACTATTTTCCACTCTCCATCAACTTTTAACAAATGCATAAAATCTATGTATGTAAAGGTTGGGAACTGAATTTCTAACTGTGCACTCGCAGCGTCACCAGCAATGTTTACTGAAACGACACGAGTAGTTATCTTCTCCTTATGCGGAGTTCCATCCATACCTTCTGTTAAGCCTTCAATAGCATTAACTTCTTTATAGTCGTCGCCAATCCATTTCATAGTGGCAGTAGGATGAAATGCTTTGGTAAGTGTTTTAGCATCGTTATTTACAAGTCCTGTTAGATAATAATTTACTGTCTCCTCTATATGCTGTAAATCTGTTTGCTGCGCTTTAAGTTCTGTTGTTATAGCTGTCATTATTACAATTATTATTAATAAAATCTTTCTCATGTTTTTATAGTTTATGTGTTATTCAATTTTTAACAAAATTACTCCATGTTCTCATCAATTTAATGAATTTAGAACTAAGTCCCTCTTTTTTAAGATGTTCTGCCGAAACAGGAAGATTTAAAGGGATAAAATCTTTATTATTTAATACTTGTTTAGGAAAATCGTGATGTACAATGCCAGATTTTCCTATGGTTACAAAGTCTACCCCAGAATTAAGAACCTTATGTACTTCTGCACCACCAGTTATTTTACCGGCCACAGTAAGCTTAACACTTTTATAGTCTAATTCTAAAAAATGATCTAACAATGATTTATTAGTTTCTGTTTGTCCTTCAGGAATTTTAAAAACATCCCATAGTGAAAGATCTATAAAGTCAATTTTATCTGTATTAATCAACAGTTTAGTTATCAATTTTACTTCTTCTAAAATCATTCCGTAACGTTCTGGTGATAACCGAACACCGATAAGAAAATCGTTTCCACAAGCAAGTCGTATACCATCTACAATTTCGAGTAATAATCTGGATCTGTTTTCAAGGCTACCACCGTATTCATCTATACGATGGTTAATCTCACTACTCAAAAATTGCGCGATCAAGTATCCATGTGCGCTATGAATTTCTACTCCATCGTAGCCTGCTTCTTTTGCTCTGAATGCAGCCAATATGAAATTATTTCTTACCTCATGTACTTCTCTTAAAGATAACTCCCTTGCATCAAATTCTTTATTGATTGAAGGGCCTACTGGTTGCCCATCTATTAAATCTTTAGGAGAACGCATTCCACCATGAAAGATTTGTATAACAGCAAGACTACCATGAGATTTAATACTTTTTGTTAGTTTTTGATGCCCCGGTACATGTTCATCAGAATAAATACCTAACTCCCCTTCCCATACTTTTCCATTGGCCATTACATTTGAGGCGCATGTCATCACCAATCCAAATTGTCCCTTGGCTCTCATTGTTAACCAATGAAGTTCTAGATCCGATAATCTCCCATCATCATGACTTTGTTTATTGGTCAAAGGAGCCAACATAAACCTATTCTTCATGACTTTTTTGCTAGTAAACTTTAAAGTTTCATTAGCTTTATTCACTTTGTAATTGACTACGCTCATTTTGATGATTAATTTTTTTAAATATCTAAATCTGAAAAGTTATTTTTTAATTCATTTCTAAAGTAGAGACAGTATTCCATTCTAGAATCTTGGACACTGGTAAATGGTCATCATATGTATTTCCATAGTGTGCTTTTACCACGTTTTGTTCTTCATCAATCAAAAAGTCTGCAGGTAAAACAGGGTCTTGAAATGTCGTTTTCAAACTAAAAAAACCTCCGGTTATAGCTTTGGATACTTTACCCGGATTAAACATGGTTTTTAACATGCCATTGTACGAAATATCGATCCCATATTTTTTATAAATATTGTATTTCTCATCAGGAATGATCGGGAATGGTGCCTTTTGTTCTCCAGCGTACTTTAGAATCTCAGCTTTTGATGAAGCAAAAAGAGCAACCACCTTTATCCCTTTTTTTATAAATTCATCATGTCTTTTTATCAATTCTCTAACTCCCATATTACAAAAGGGACAAGCAGCTTTCCTAAAAAAAACCAGATATAATTTTTGCCCCATGTAATCAATTAGATTTATTGTCTCTCCATTGATATCTTCCGCCTTAAAAGGTATGAAAAGGTCATTCTCTATTATCTTTGCCATTGTTTTTAAAATTAGTTTCTTAGTAAAAAAGGTATATCTATTTTATTAATGACTACCTCATCTGCTCCCGTTTCTATTAAACCTATAATTCATTATTTTATCAGAGCTTCTTTCTTATACGTGATCAGTAATTTTCTTTATTAATCAACAAAGGCTGGATATCATTAAGTACACCATTCATATCAATCTATCATAATATACCCAGCCCTTGTGTATAGTTTTACACTAGGTTAAATTAATTTTTTGAATGAGAGTTATATACTTTCCCACTAATTTTCCATTGTCCATCTTTCTTATATAGCACAAAGAAATCTGTAAATCGAAAACCAAGCCAATCAATGAACTCAACCTTTGCTGCTGCTGCCGGACCTGAAATATCAATCCAAGCAATATGATGTTTTACATTTTCTGATGTTCCAAGAGAACCTACTGCTTCGGCAAACTGATCGGCAGTATGATTTAAATGATCTCCATTCATTGATCCTACTATATGTGCATGATCATAAAATGCAGTACGAATTACTTTTCCGTCTCCTGTTTTTGCGCTTTCGATATATGGTTGAAGTGCTTTTACTACTTCTTGATATTCACTAAAGTTTTGAATCTCGTCTTGTACTGTTTCTTTTGTTATTGTTTCCATTTTTATTTTAAATTTTATTGATAACTAAATTTTGATCTATCTGAATAATCTTAATAGCTCATTGTCATCACAAAGGTATTGTCGTTATGCAAACAAGAAATGGAGAAAAAGTTCTTTGATATGGACAATACGTTCACATTAGGTATTGTATATCATTTATTATATTCTATAACAAAATGAAATCTGATTATTAGTACACCTCTAAAAACAAAACAAGAATCAGAATTGTTTAGCGTATACTCACTAAAAAGGAAATAACACTTATTCCATTTTTTTAAGAAAGTAATCTAATTTGGCCTAAATGTCCATGTATAAGGCCCATTTATCCTACTAAATTTTACATATGGTATCTATTTTTGCCTTAGATAAATAATTAATTATTCTGGCATAGACAAAATGCTAAAAAATGTAAATTTTATAAAACAAATAATATGGATTTAACTGATAACATAACAGGAAAAGTAGTAGTAATTACAGGTGCAAGTAGTGGATTAGGAGAAACTACTGCGCGTTATTTGGCATCTAAAGGTGCAAACGTAGTTTTAGGCGCTAGACGAGAAGACCGTCTACAAACGATCACAAAAGAAATCAATACTAAAGGAAACGGTAAAGCGGTCTATGTTAAAACCGATGTTACTAAAAAAGAAGATGTACAAAATTTGGTTGACACGGCAATAAACGAATTTGGCAAATTAGATGTAATGGTTAATAATGCCGGGTTAATGTCTATCGCACCTATGAGTGAAGTTAAAGTTGATGAATGGGATCGCATGATCGACATTAATGTAAAAGGAGTTTTATATGGTGTAGCTTCTGCTTTACCTATTTTTCAGAAGCAAGATTCAGGGCATTTTATCAATATTTCTTCTGTTGCAGGAGTAAAAGTATTTAGTCCAGGAGGAACCGTTTACAGCGGAACAAAATTTGCGGTTCGCGCCATATCTGAAGGATTACGTCATGAGGTTGGCGGAAATATTAGAACGACTTCTATAGAACCAGGACTTATAGATTCTGAATTAAAACATGGTAGTTCACATAAAGAAAGTTCTGATTTTGTAAAAGATTTTTATGAGATTGCTATCCCGTCAAGTTCTATTGCCAGAACTATTGCTTTTGCTATAGAACAACCCGCAGATGTAGATGTTAATGAAATAGTTATTCGCCCAACAGTTCAGGATTTTTAATCAATTTTAAAGAGTTGATAAAATATAGATAAGGCGTAGCCTTCGTTAATTAAAATCACAAATTGATTAGGTAGATGAGAGTTATCAAAACTTGTATCTATCTAATCAATTTAGCATTTAAAAAGTTTATTACCATAAGCATCCTTATACAAAAGAAACAAGCTACAATCTTTAGGTAAGGTATTAGATTTTCAAGTATAAAACCATTTGTTCTCAATCGATTTTCTTTGTAGAAGGACCAGAACTTAAGACCTTCATTTTATGAATTTGAAAATCTAGTTTTTTTATTAAAAATCAATATCCGCATCACCCCAATCATCAAAAGATGTATTGTCATTAAAAAAATCATCTATGGATTCAAAAGTATCACTTATTGTATCAAATAGTTCATCAAAAGTATTATCCATATAGAATATATCATAAGCGTCATTATAACCTTCATCATTAGTTCTTGTAGCTCTTGAAAGTGGCTTAAGTTTTTCGAATAATTCAAATTTCACATTATTCAGTAGAAATATGTGTCCCTTTAATGAATTCACGATTTTCAATGCTTCTTCTGGGTTATTATCTATTAGATGTAAAATTTCTTTATCGATTTTATCTAAATAAGCTTCTATTTCCTTTCTAAAAAATTTCCCTTGACTATTAAGTAAAGTCAATCGAAATATTTGAGTAAGTAAATTAGAATTGAAGCTATTGCTTACCTTAGAGCTTTTGATTACATATTGATAACATTTGTAATTAGAAGGTAAATCTTTATAGACTTTTCTTAAATAACCTTTTAAATAGTCAAAACTGTTTTCATCAATAACATCAATAAAATATGATTCAAATTGATCTGGGTTATATTTTGAGAACTTTTCTCCTGTTTCTACAGTAATATATTCTCTTATAGTTGTATCCCTTGGGTGTGCCTTTTTATATTCTTTTTTGATCCTTAATATTTGTTTTAAGATTAAATCAAAAAAAGTTAATTTAATGACATCAACAACATCAATTTTAGACCCATCTAATATCAGTTTTGTTGCAGATGGTTTTATGTTTTCAAGAAGAGAATTTATTTCTATCTGTGTATTACGCTTTTTGGTTCTTATTTCCATGTATTATATTTTATCCTTTTTTAGGATCAAAATAAAACCAATCATTACAAGTATTGGTCCAGAAACAAGTAAATAATAGATCCCAGGCCAATGTAATATTTTAAATATCACACCGAAAAAAAATAGTAACATTCCTATCAACATTAGCACTATTGCAAAAATTTTCATCCTTTGATTGTTTTGTATTAATCTGCTTGATGAATCCAGTATAGTTCTCCTTCTTTATAGGTTATTATACCACCTCCAGCCTCTTTTTTTCCGATATAAATACTTGGTCTTTCTAAATTAAATAATGTGTCTTTATCAATATCTCCATCCTCTTTGAAAAGAACTTCTTTTACCTGTTTGTCAAATACTATACACCATTGATCCACCCACTCGACTTCACTTAACAAATCCAAACCATCCTTATTACCACAACCAAAAAAAATAGGTTTACTTCCTTCCTCCCTTATAAATAATTTCCTGCACTCAATCTCTTTAATGTATACCTTTTCCATGATATTGTTTCCATTCAGATCAATATATATAGTATCCTTTAAACTAAACGATTCAAACTTTTTGAAATCAAAATCCTCTTGCCCAAAGCTCAATAAACCTATTAAAATAAAGGCAATTAACACTAACAATTTATGAGCTCTATATATTTTCATAATAGTTTTTCAATATAAGGATTTTTGTGTTCTATCGTATCTAGATTCATCACTACAGAATATCCATTTTTCTGATAGAAATTCTTTAATTTATAAAATACTTCATCTTTTGACATATCTTTATAACGTATAGGATGATATATTAAATTTCCTGTAATTTTTTTTAATTTATTTTTATAAAAAAGACATATGTTTTTTTCAAAATACTTTAATCCCAATGTTCCCACACCTCTTCTTTCCTTACTTAGGGTTTCTAGATCATATATTTTACAACTACCCGCTATAAAGTAAGAATACACTACATAAAATATTTCTTGTAATGGATCTTTGTTATCATATTTACGAGGGAAATTAGAGTATATAGAAAATCTATCTGTTCTTGAATCTATAAAACAATAGAATATATAATCTATTGACTCAAAACTATCTACTAATTTTGTAGAATTCCCCAATTTAATTTGTAGTTCCTTAACAAATTCAACCGCATTATTCTTAGTGTACATAAATTATTAAACTTTAATCATCCTACAAACTAAACCTTTTTACCAGTATTAATTTTTTCTATTAACTCACCTATTTCGACAAAAGAATTGTAACACTAATTATTATTCTCACCTCTAATTTAATAAATTTTATTAACGAAAATATTCTCTGTAGACAACTAAGAACAAGTAGATTTTCGATCATTTATTTAGAATTTAATAACTTAAAAGTTCATACATAGCAATTTAATTACACTTCTATATTTTACTTAAATTAGATTTTAGTTTTTTCTATACTACAAGCATGGAAATGGTTTACTTTTATTTCTCTCAAATAAGAATTTAGGTAAAATAATGTGGTTTAAATATTTATTGAGTTACATATGAAGTTATATTAAAAATGCACCAGCTATAAAAACCAGTGCATTCTTTTCACACCTACCTATTCACAGAGAATATATCTTTCAATTGTTTTACCATACCACCGTCTCCAGAGACGCTAATCTCACCGATCTTATCGGCAATCTTCTCTACATACTCCATTTCTTTTAGTTTGTAGAGCATTTCGTTCTCTTCCATAAGTTTGGCTGTATTTAGCAAACTACGAGTTGAGGCTGTCTCTTCTCGACGTGTAATGATATTTGCCTGAGCTCTTTTTTGAGCGACCAACACCTGATTCATAATATCCTTCATTTCACCAGTTAAGATCACATCACGGATACCACAGTTTAGAAGTTGTACACCTAGCTTGGTAACTTTTGTTTTGGTATCTTCAAATACTGCATGTGCAATACTTTCTTTACGTTCCAAAAGTTCATCCAAAGTATAGGTACCTACATAAGCACGTAATACTAATTGCATTGCGATATATAATTGTTTTTCATAGTCTTTGTTATCCAATAAAGCTTTTTCAATATCAATAACTTTGTACTGTGTATAAAAATTGATACGAACGGCTGCTTTATCTTTGGTTAACAATTCCTGACCAGCAATTTCTAATTGCAATTGACGTAAATCAGCTTTGGCAATCTTGATAGAGGTATCGTTTCTCCAGAAACGGTATGTACCGCTTTCTAAAGTTTTGGTATACACATCATCAACTATTAGTACTGCTTTTTCATAGGCAGCTACCTCAAATACTCTGATATATTGAGTCAATGCATAATGACTAAATAATGATTTATCAATTTTTTCGGTGATGTAAATCTTACTTAAATCTGCAGTAACAAATTCATAGTCGATCAGTCCTTTCCAGTACACATAACGACCAGCGGGTAGTGTAGTTTTAAAATTACCATTCTCATACATTAATACAATTTCATTATCTTTTACTTCAATTACATGTAGCATGGCCCCCAACTCTTGATCTTGCAATAAGAGTTCCAATGCTACTGGTGCAGTAAAAGGTTTAGTAAGCTCATATTGTATAATGCTTTCATTAAATCTTAACCAATGGATTCCTTTGGTAATTACACGGTGGTAATCTCCTTTTTTGAAAACTAAACCTACTTTGCCCGCATTAATTCTTACTCTTTTCATTTTTTTACTTTTTAAACCTGTTTTTTAGACAGACGGGTTAAACATTTAATACATGGCAATTGCTGTAACGGAGACCTTGCCTATTTTAATCCAGAACCAAGTATATAGCTCTTTTCTCAAAATATATTTTTACCGATTTTTAGAATCAGAATATTGTTTTCTAAAAAAACGGTGAAAGCAAATCATCTTTCCTGTGCGGAAACACTGGTTTATTATATTTTCAATAACCAGTTTTAAGGAAGAGAGAAAAGAATCATAATATCTTAAAAAGATGTTACGATTCTAAAATCTAAATCCAAAAAAGTACTTATTTTGAATACTAACAATACCAATATTTCAAAGCACATTCGAGACTGTTGATATAGCAAGAATACTATAGCAACTGATCTGCAATCACAGTTCTTGTCATATTTAACAGCGTGACAGGCTGGCGATCAGTTTTAAAAGATGATCAACTTCTGAAAAATGGATTTTCAGTCCATACCCTACATTAAAAGTGTAGTGCTCTACCACTGAGCTACATAAACCATGAGTCTATGACGGGAGTCGAACCCGCGACACCTAATTGTCTGTTGTTCTAACCTCTGAACTATCTCAACTTAAGAGAGTGGGAGTCGAACCCACGACCTACAGATCCGGTGATTACTTTTTGGAAAATAATCGCAACCTTCAAGTCAAGTTGTATATGAAGTGATAATACAAATTTGCAATACCTCATACAATGGTGCTATACAGAAACACACAACAAGACTTGCTTGATATTTTAAAGAACTTATATTTTATCCCTCTTACCAGATTCGAGCTGCTACTTCCGTTATTGGCGGACAGGTTGGCTCTAAATGCACTTTCCTACTCTGATTCTTGTTCATTTTGGTGCTTGTGCAAATTCTATTCATTAGTAGGCAAGCCACTAACAATGTTAATCCAATCACTCTGTAGTTACGATCTTATCATCGCTTCATCTGGCCCATTACTGCACCATGTCTCTACTACAGTTTTTCCTTTTAAGCTAAAGAGGTGCTTATTTATGCCCTGCTACTTTCCCTATTTTGTAACAGGGCACTACTCCAAACCCTCATTTATACCCCATTAAAGATGAGGGTTTGTTTTAATTACACTACAAAGGTGACATTATACTACGCAGTCTTTTTGCGTAGATAAATTAGATCATTTATAAAAAATTCGATGTCTGTCATTTTTACTTTTTACTCCTTGTGTTTCAGAAGGGTATAAAGCTTTACTCATCGCCTTAATATAATTTGAAGCCCACTTTGATAACATTCTAGTGATCAAAAGCTTCAAACCTTTCTTTTTTCTTTTGGTAATAATAAAGTGAGTTTTCATAATACTTGAATGAATTGGTTAAACATTATTTTAAAAAATTAATGGAACAGATTTCAATCCTGCGTATTGACAAACTTTGTTACTGTTCCTTTTTGGGTGTACTCCGGGACTCGAACCCTGTTCCTCCCGTTCACAGCGGGGCGCTTTACCAGATAAGCTAGAGACACCATTTTGATGACCTGAAAGGATTCGAACCTTTACACCAAGAATCAAAATCTTGGATGCTGCCGTTACATCACAGGTCAGTTTGTAAGCTCAATAGGATTCGAACCTATACTCCAAGGTTCGTAGCCTTGGGTGCTTCCGTTACACCATGAGCCCATAGTTGTACTCCACCTCGGATTCGAACTAAGACTATACAGGGCTTAAACCCGATGCCTCTTCCAATTGGACTAGCAGAGCATTGTGCAGGGAGAGAGATTCGAACTCTCAAAATTCTGATTCTAAGTCAGACGCGTTTGCCAGTTTCGCCATCCCTGCATTTATTGAGGCATTGGGATTAGTTCATCAAATTATTATTTGATACAGCAGTATTCGTGAATGCTCTGTATTTCGAAGCCAAGATTTCTCTGATATCAGCACAGTACTCTACCGACTGAGTTATACCTCAATTTGTACTCCATAAGAGAATCGAACCCTTGTCTTCCGGTAGAAAACCGGATGCACTAAACTAATGGAGCAATTTGTCTGGGGAACAGGACTCGAACCTATAACCTCCCGCGTCCAAGGCGGGTAAACTACCATTGTTATATCCCCAGATGATTATTGCAGTACCGACGGGATTCGAACCCGCGACCTTCCGAGAGACAGTCGGGTGCATTAGCCATTGTGCTACGGTACTAATTGTGGAAGTAGTAGGACTCGAACCTACAAGCTCAGAAGAGAACAGATTTACAGTCTGGCGAGCCAACCAATTGCTCAATACTTCCATAGTTTTTTGAGACAAGGATGAGATTGCTATGCTTTCTCATCAAGTCGCAAAATGGATTGTCACAGTATTCAAACAAGTTTGATGCTGATCCAATCATTGAGACAAGGATGAGATTTGAACTCATAAAAAACAGATTTGCAGTCTGCTGCCTTAACCATTCAGCCACCTTGTCTTTGCGATACTGATAGGACTCGAATACCGGATCAAGTCCGGCACAGGCTCTACTATTTTTTATGAATAACAGCTGATCAGCGCTAACCATTAAGCTACAGTATCTTTATTGCGGAGAGCAAAGGATTATTCATGGTTTATTATAGTATTAAATAAGATTTCATGAATGCATAGCATTTTGAAACTTCATCATTCACTAGACGTGAAGTCGCTTAGCAGGCGGACATAACAAACCAATATTTACCCAATCTCTAATGGAAATCCAACTCACTCGAGTCATTAACCCCTAACAGTCTTCACTCCTGTTTTCTTTTACCTATAGGTCTTGTTAAATAGTGAACTTGTCAAGGCTGTGATCACCACCTATTGGCTTTCCTTTCCACTATGTTGACGTAGTAGGAATTGAACCTACATCACCTCGGTTAAAAGCCGAGTACTTTATCCTATTAAGCTACACGTCAATGTGTTTGGTTTTCAAAATATCAATGAACTATGGCAATAAAAAAAGACGCCTTGTTCGGGCGTCATTTTATATATATGATGTATGTATAAGCTATGTTCTTATAATCATCTTCTCTATAAAATAGACACCTCTTATGCTCTTATCAGAACAATATCCCCTCTGCTTGGTAAAGAGTCGATTTAAAATATGTTGAAAATTATTCGGTATCATTTTTATACGTTTTATCCTATTAACAATAGTGCGATCTTGATTATTATTTTTGTTTTGATTGCGATGCAAAGATGAAAACTTTTTTTAAATCTGCAAACATTTTTTAATATTATTTAATTGATAATCAGTGCTTTATGTTTAAAATTAGATATAAGAATCCCTGTCCGTTTTTCAACGGATATTGGATGTTTTGGCAATCGTCTGTCTCCCTGATGCTTACTTTCCAAATACTAATCTTTATGTGCTAATTAACCTTTGTTCATTATTTTAAAAAAAATTCATAAAAAAAGCGTCCAATTTCTTGGACGCTTGCTATTTATAGTAGTTTTCTAATTTATATCATCTCAAAAATGATTCAAATAGTTACATAACGTCCTGTTTCGAATGGATAATCTATTAATCCATCGATAGTCACACTGGTTAAACAGTGATTTCGGTGCGGTATGTATTCTATTTTGTGTCATTTTGTTATACAAATATTTGTTATTTATAATTTAACTTCCAAATTTATTTTTGAAATTGGAATCTTTTTTTGTTTTCATTATTAGATATTAAGCCTATTATTTCTAAGAAATGTTAACCTCCAACTCTAAACTCTAATTGTCCTTCTAACCCTTTTATATTATCATTGATAATAGGTTGAATCCATTTTGGTCGATCTGGAATGTTTCCTTTTTTTACTTTTGATTTCCATTGATCATCATCAAATATTTCTCCTATAAACTCATGATATGAAAATATAGAACCTCGAGAAATATAATATTCTCCATTTATGGGAACTATCACATATATATCATCTGCATGTCCAACCGCCACATTTAGATTGCTCCTTTTGTAAGAGTAGACATCGGCTATAAGTGCCATTGATTTCTCACGTTCGGAAAGATGATCTGTTTCTAACAGTCCAAAAAGAATATATTCTATAGTTCCGCCCACATGATGTAATTCATCATAGATTTCACTTGAAACAGTTTTTCCTTCTACTTGTTGATACGCTACTAATCTCAATTTCTCTCCTAGATCTTTTATTTCTTTTAATTCGGAAGCAAAGGTTGAATCAAACTTGGAAATATTTTCCAACCATTTAACTAGTTCTAATGCAGTATCCCAGAACCTTAAATTAGGTTCTACATAACTATAATGTTGTGGAGGTTCTGGTCCTCCTCCCTGTCCGGACTCTGCGGCAAATGGTTTTTCTTGATACAATATCAAATCATGTTTGATATGAGCCCAAGATGCTAATGCGGTTGACAACTCTTTTCTATTATAGGCATTGGTTTTCATATAATCCGGATAACGGTCATCTTCTGAAGTTGCCTGTAAAGCAGTTTGAACCCCTTTATAACCATAATTGTTGTCCCAATCTTCGAACTTATAAAATTGTTCTTGTAGACTAGATAATCTTTCATTAAACTCTGACCATTTATCGCCGTATTTGTATTCGTTGAAAAGTATTTCTTCAGCAGTTTTGTTATTAAATACAGCTGGAAGATCCAAACCATTAGGAAAAGGACGTTTAGAATTTAGATCATCTACATGCACTAATCTGGAAAAAATTTCTCCGGTGATAGAATATGTACTCGATAAGAAAAATAGTCTTTTAATTTCTTTTTCTTCATTTCTAAATTCTTTTCCAAATACTCTTTTTACTCGTTCTTTATCAAAGCCATCTAAATACGTTATAATTTTATTTACGTTAGTATCTGATAACGTTTCCTCCAAATTAGTATCTCCTAATGCTTGAATAAGGTTAGACATGGAGAGATTATCTTCTTGCCCTGCCAATTTTTCTATAATAGAAACATATTGTTGGTATTTCTCATACAGGTTTTGATCACTTTTTATAGCATACGCCATTGTTATTAGCCCTTTGAGTTCTTTTTTATTTTTAATGTTGATCCCATTTAAGCTAATCCATTTAAACCCTTTAAAATATTTTTTAAGCGTGTCACTTTTGGTATAATGTCCTCTTGGTTTTAGTTCTTTATAATTAACCAATATATTTGGGATAAAACTTGGTTTTCCCTGAATTAGGTTTATCGCTTCTTTTTCTGAATCAAACTCGAGAGCATAATCATCCGGAACAACATATTTTTTTTCTCCCATTGCATATTGGGCGGTAGCGGTATACATCTGCGCCCATTCTAAGGAAGATTTAAGGTTTTTATTGTCTTCACTCTTTGCTAGTGCTGAGAGTTTATAAGATGCTTCTTCTAGTATCGTTTTTAATTGCACATACATGAAATTTTCATCAAGTTTTTCTAAACTCGTGGAGAAATATTTATGTAGTATAAACAAGTACAAATCTGTAGTAATATAATGAGGAATGTATTCATAAGCATTTTCATCATAGGTATAAAAGGGCATAGATCTATTGGCTTCAAGAATGCTAAAATTTTGATTACTAAAATCATTCTGAACTTTTTGTGGAATTTCTTTGAACTGCTTTTTATTCACAATGAGATCGGCATTGTATAATTCTAATCTATTCTTATCCGTAATTGTTTTAAGTTCTTTTCTTTTCTCCTCTTCTTCTTTAATTTTACTAATCAATTCTTGTTCTTCTTCTGAAAGAATAACTTCAAAATCATCTACATCAAATATTGGCATGTACCATTTTGAGCGATTAAAATGACCTCTCAAAAAAGCATCATCAAACAAATGTCCATTTCGAGCATAGATTTCGTTACGTAATAAGCGCAACTCATCATATGATAAAACTGATAAATCTTCTGGGAATTTTTTAGGTTCCCATATCTGATATTTCATGTCTTGCCACTCATAAAACTCTTGGATATGAGGGATTTCATAGTACTTTTTTAAATATCCTTTAGCCCCATAATCGACTGAAACAAGCTCTGATGGTGGCTGATCCATTGAGGATTGATCTATTACTTCGACCTTTTTTTGTTCTTTTTCTTTTGGGGGTGCTGTCTTTTTTTTGCAATTAGTTATTATTGATACTGATGCCAGAAAAAAAATGATTTTATAAATTTTCATCTATTTAATTTTTATCATAAGGTTGGTTGATTTCATTTATTGGTTAAAGCAAATCCAAAGTCATCCCATTTATAGATTCTTTGATGTTTTTTACCTTTTTTATCTACTTCTATAGTTTGTAGGTAATTATATCGATTTTTGGTATACGGGCTAAAACTATCTACATCATCGATAAACTTTGTCCCCAACCATAATGGACTAAGACGCTTTTCTTTATAGCTATATATATTTAATCTCTTTTTTTCTTCTTGATCAAAGTGTACTTTCTTTTTTATTCCTAACAAAATATCTATTATCCCATTATTATCGATATCAGAAAAATGCATTTCTGATAGTTCTCCAAATAACCCAACAGTATTAGATCGAGAATTTGGTGTATGAACTGTTAAAACCTTCTGTCCTGATTGCATCTTTTTTATGGTTGAATATATAGTATCTTTTGTAGATACCCACAAGGTGGTTTCTTCTTTAAAATCTACCATTTTCAAAGGTTTCAATATCCAACTTTCTTTATTTTGTAATGCACAAACTCCATTTGAAAATGACAAGTATTTTTTGAGATAAGAAAGCTGTTGATCTTTATTGATATGAAAGGGGAAATATCGTTTCAATTCAATAGGAATCAAATTAACCTGATCTATTTGATCCGTAACTTTTAAACTTATAGTATATGATATATTGGTATTTGGTAAATAGGCATCTGCGATATAATTACCTAAGCTGTAAAATACTGGTACATCATTAATAAAATCAATGGTTTGAACAACATGTGGGTGATGTCCAATAATAGCATCTACACCCAAATTTACTAGATCAACAGCTAGTTCTTTTTGCCATTTTTCTGGAGTATACTGTAACTCAAGCCCCCAATGAATATACAACACCAAAGGTATTTCTGGATGATTTTTCTTGAAGTTAATAACACTACTTTTTAACTTCT
This sequence comes from Aquimarina aggregata, assembly GCF_001632745.1. Taxonomy (GTDB): domain Bacteria; phylum Bacteroidota; class Bacteroidia; order Flavobacteriales; family Flavobacteriaceae; genus Aquimarina; species Aquimarina aggregata. Next base: position 250,483 of record NZ_LQRT01000001.1, read on the forward strand.
TTATAGAAGAAATACATAAGTTTTCATTATACGTAGTAAGCGAAGCACCTAAAATAGCACAATTATACTCACCTTTACTAAGTATCTTAGGGTTACAAGTATTACCCAAAACATCAAGATTGTTTTGAGATAACGCCTCTACCGTATCTTTAAATCCTTCTTCATAATAATCATAACTGTGATTATTGGCTATTGATACGTGGGTAATGCCACTTTTAGCTAATAAGGAAGCATATTTGGCTTCTTGGCTAAAGTTAAATTCATCACGCTGGCTAGCTACTTGGTTAGTAAATGTTCCTTCATAATTAACAACAAGAAAATCTTCTGATTTTGCTTTGTAAAAAGCTTTAGTTAGTAATGAATCCCCATGAAGTGTTACTTGATCTTTTACTCCCCGATCTAAAATCACATCTCCCGTAAACATTATACCTAATGAAGAATGCTCATTTTGACAAGAAAAAAATAATGCTGTAACTATCAATAAAAACTTCACTTTTTTCAACCGAAATGTCTTTTTAAATTTTAGAAATAAAACCTATTCAATATAGCTAATATAAATTCTAAATATCATATTGTCCAGAGTATTTTTTTAAGAGAAAATATTTGCATTTAAGAATTGTAAAGTGATTTTATCCTTATTATATGTTCGGAAATTAGGTATTTCTCATTTATCGTATTTTTACAATACACACTATTTCTTTATTCTGCAAGGTGGATTCTTTTGCCAATCACCAGTCATGATACACCCCTAAGGTGATACTTCATTAATTTCGTTACTTCAACCATATTCATCTATTTGGTTTCTAACGGTTTTCAGCATTTTTATAGCACTTGGCAATTCGGTAACATCAATTTCATTTACAAAGAAATGAATACCCAAGCATTTTCTTTCAACATTTCTGGTGATAATTCCTTTATGAAACGTTCTTCAATTTTAATCCTCTTTGTATTCAAACTAGCCATAGATCCTCTGGATCCATAATGAATAACCATCATAGTATTTCCTATCTTTCTGGATTTTCCAATAAACAAAAAGTGATTCCTATCCCCTTGAATACCTAAATAAAATCTTAATTTTTGGTATAAAATTGACAGTTGTGCTCTTAGGGGAGGTAATTATAGAATTACCCTCTTTTAAGGTTTTTGGTGCAGACAAAATACTACAAATCAATCATAGTTTTTCTAGCTTAGCAAAACCTACTGTCTTTCTATAATTATCGGGAGAAACACCTACTTTCTTTTTGAAAAACCTACTAAAATAAAATTCATCATCATAACCAAGACTAGCAGCGATTTGCTTCAAAGGTTTTGAGGTTAAATATAATTCACGTTTAGCCTCTATAACAATTTTATTAGAAATTAATGTGCTAGGTGTTTGCTTCAAATATTTTTTCACAATTCCTGCCAATGTTTTAGTACTAACACTCAAAATATCTGCATAATCTTTAGGAGAGTGCAACTCACAATAATTATTCTCAATAGAATCTACTAAATTTTGTAAGATTTCAGATTGACCATCAGAAAATTTTGGTACTATATCTTTATCAAATTGTTTTTTCTGTCTCACTGCTTCTATTAAAAATACTTTTAAAAAAGCCACAAGAACTTCATGTTGAGCTATAGAATCTCTATCCATCTCTTTTGAAATTTGGTCTATGAGATTACAAAATAACCCTTCTTCATAAATTTTAAAATGCGGTAATCCATGATAATTGTTAAAAAGAATGCCTTCTGTTTCAATTTCATTTTGATGTCTATATGTACAAAAAAAATCTGGATGAAAATTTAATAACCATCCTGAACAAAATTCATCAGAAGTAATCATAAAAGGTTGATAAGGCGACAAGCAAATCATCTGGTCGCCTTGCAATTGATAATTAGAAAGGTCTACACTTAATTTGTAATTGTTTCCTTTTAGTAAAATGATAGAATAATAATTTTTTCTCTGCAAATGGTCAAATTGATTAAGATCTTCAAATCTTTCTAGTCTAAATGCTAGTTCACCATTTTGATTATCAACAATAATTTGAGCCATAAGAATTTCTTTATTTAACCATATTTATTAAAAAGAAAGGAGTGTAGCAAGCACTCCTTTCTAAAAATAACAATTATTTCGAAGCTATAATGTCTATTTCTTGAATTGCTGATGCTTCAAAACCTTCCAAAAGAAACGGTGCATTTTTCATAAGTGCTGCTGCAACTTTCCCTGATAAATGAGCATTTCTACCAGAATCATCTGCAAAGGTGTCAAAGATTGCATAAGTAGTTGCATCTATTTTTACTGCATACCAAGATAAAGTCTTTGACTCATCACTTACTAATTGTTTGCCAACATTAAGGAAGTTTTCTACATCTGTTGTCTTTGTGTCTTTAGATCTCATAATAACAAGGAAACCTTTGTTTTGTAATCCAGACTTATGATTAGTCGCTAGCACATCTATTGTTTGAATATCTGTACTAGGATTAAAATTCTCTAATAAATCACTTGCATTTGCTAATAATGCTTTGGCAACTTCACCTGTTAAATGTGCTTGCCTTCCTTCTTCTATTTCAAAAGTATCAAAGATTCCAAAGGTATTATTATCTATTTGAAAGGCAAACCAGGATACCGTTAGCGGCTCTTGGTTTACTAATCCTAATCCGCCAAGTAAAAAATCTTTTACATCTTTTTCTTTTCCTGGTTTAGCTTTCATCGTTACTAGTAATCCGATTGTTTCTTTTTTTTGGTCGCTCATGTTAGTATTCTTTTTAATGTTAGAAAATGTTTGAAGTGTACATCCTAGTAAAAAAACTAGGAGTGCTAATTTTAATGGGACTTTAGTTTTCATCTTTTCTTGTTTTTTGTTACGGTGCAAATTTGAGGCGAAACAAAGGACTATAGAATGGATGTTCTTTACTAATGCATGGATAATTTTCAAAAAAATACTATTAAATCCAGTAAAAGATCTGTGGTAATATAATTTTCTAACTAGCTAATGTAGGTCAATACCAATAAACAATTTAGTATACTGCTTTCACATAATTGTTATGATATACACCAGTCTCTGAGTATTAACCCCTCCTAGAATAAAACATATTTAATAGTTTAACTATGCCTCAAAATTTCACCATGTTAGTAGCCAAAATATTTAAGGTTTAAGTTTGTATTAAATATTTATAATATAATCTTCAAGTGATTCTTTTGTAGTAAGGTTCATTTTTTTTCTTAGTCTGTAGCGAGCTTTTTTAACTCCCTCTGGAGATATATTAAGAAACTTACTTATCTCTTTTGAAGAAAGGTTAAGTCTTAACAAGCAAATAAGTCTTAGCTCTTTTGAAGTAATAGAAGGAAACCTATCGTTTATTTTTTTGTAAAAACCATGATGGGTTTCTTCAAAAAGTTCTCTAAAAAGTTCCCAATTCTGATCTTCTTTTTCATCAAAATTTATAACCTGTAGCACCTTGCGATACGGATATACATTTTCACCTGGTGTGTTGCATAAGTTTGTTAATTTTTCTTTGACGTTATTAAGGGTGTTATTTTTTCTTAGCAAATGAAGTGTATTGGCGGTTAACTCTTTATTTTTTCGTTTCACCATTTCCTCTAATTTTCGTTTTTGCTTATTTTTTTTTCTTAATTTTTTCCCACCTACAAGCAAAAAAGCAATACAAACTAACCCCAAAATTATTAATGCCCCAATTTGTTTTTGTTTCGTTTTAGTACTTTTTTCGAATTGCTTAATCTTTAAGTCTTTTTCGTTGGATTCATATTGAGCACTCAGTTCATAAACCAGCGTTTTATTTTCTAACTCTTGTATAGAATCTTTCAATATTGCCAATTTTTTAAAATATTCAAGAGCAACAATGTTATTGTTTTTTTCTTCCGCAGCAAGCGCCAATAGATGATAGGTATCCATTTTTGCTCGTAAAAAACCATTTTTATGTGTATATTTTAATGCCTTTTGTGCATAAAAGACTGCTGAGTCCGTTTTTTTTTGCTTTAGAAAAAGTGTGCCCATAGAAATATAGGTGTACGCTTTTCCTAGCTTGTACATTTTTTTATTGGAATTCAATTCCTGTACGGCTTTTTTTTGATAGTAGGTAGCTTTATCCGGCTGATTTAACTCGTAATAGATCTCACTTAACATGGATAATGCATAAGAACTATTAGATATTGGATATTTGTTTTTATAAATTTCTAATGCTTTTTCATAGTGTTTAATGGCATTGTCATACTCTTTTAATTCTTTGTAACACCATCCTAAATTTTGATGAATAATTAATATGAATTTAAAATTACCTGTTTCTTGAAAGACTGATAAAGACGATTTAAAATAGGGTAAAGCTTTTCTATATTCTTTTTTTATAGATAGAATATCCCCTAATTGAAAGTTTGAATGTGCTATTCCTGTTGTAATGTTAAGTTGTTGATAGATTTTTATGGAGGCTAAGGATTTCTTAGTTGCTACGCTTAGCTGTCCCAATCCTTTATAAGCAACTGCCATAGTTTGGAGGGATTTTGCATAAGAGAGGGAATCATTCTTTTTCAAAAACAACGCTCCAGATTCCTCAAGTACAGTGATTCCTTCAAGATAATTTCCTGAATAAACGTGGGTAGCAGCAATTTGATGCAGTGCAGAAGCCTGTCCCCAAATATGATTTGATTTTTTATTAATCTCTAACGCTTTCTCAAAATATTTTAGAGCAGTATCATACTCATCCTGATAAAGGTAAACCTTACCCAAAGAATTGTATGAACCAGCTATTTCTCTAGGATTATTATTTTGTTCTGAAATAGCTAATGCCTTCATTATATATTTCTTTGCCAATAAGGGTTTTGATATAGCATATTGGACTCCTAAATCATTAAATGCCTTTACCAGGGTTGTATCAGCTACTGATTTACGGTGTATAACTTGTAAAAGGCTATCCACAACTTTATCATTTTGTGCGTTTGCAAGAACACAAATAAAAAAAAGCCAAAAGAATATGAAGGTTCTAAGAAACATTTTTAGATTTTTTAAATCAAGTTAAATTTTGTTTATACATTAGATAATTATAGTTAACATTCTCCCAGACTTAGAATCAGTTTAAAAGTAGAAAATCCGTGTTGTTTTCAAGGGAAATAGAGTAACGAACTAACTTGGTCTCTTATTATATTGCATTTTTTTTAATATTGTTTTAATACTTGAAATTCATCATAGGTTAAAAGCCATTTGCCATTTATTTGTTCCCATTTTTCTTGATAGATTTTGCCTTCACCTATATTCATGCTCCATTGTGATGATAACGTTGCACTTTTATCCGTTTTAACTTTAAATGTTGGATTATGATATGTTAAGTTTTTAGTACCATCATTAATCAATTTCGTCCAAAAATCTTCAATTACTTCTTTTCCTTGAATAGAAGTAAATGGTACAGCATTCATAAAAGCATTTTTAGCATATCCATTTCCACAAGCCTTATTATCTCCTGAGTTAAATGAATTGGTCCACTTAATAGAAGCTTGTATAACTTCTTCTAAAATTATATGATTTGCGACAGGATTTGTATCATTTTTAATTGGTGTTTCAAATTTCTCTAAAACCTCAAAATCATCATAAGTTAAAAGCCATTTACCATTTATTCGCTCCCATTTTTCTTGATAAATAATGCCTTTTCCTAAATTCATACTCCAGTTTGCAGATAAAAATGCAGTCGTTTTATTAACTACTTCGATGCTTACATTTGTATAAATTAAATTCGTGGCCCCAGAAGAGATGAAAGGCTTCCAAAATCCAGAAATTTCTGATACCCCTTTTTTGATTCCAAATGGCATAGCTCTCATTATTGCTTTTGTATCATATCCTTTTATACAAGCTGCAGCATTTCCTGAATTAAAATTCATAATCCAATTTTTACTGGCATTTAACACTTCTAATGCTACTTCGTGATGTGATGTAGGTGTATGTGCTACAAAAGATTGTTTAATTTGGTTTTTTTCAGTATCCGACTGTTGCCCGCAAGAAATTAAGTTTGTCATTAATACTGCGACTGTAATTACTGTTTTAATACTTTTCATTTTCTTTATATTTTAATTTAATACAAAGGAAGAAGTATTTAAGAATAATTATTTGTGACTTTTGGCACAACAATAAAAAAATTATTTTAAAATTTGAATTTCTTTTTGTCTTAGGTTTAGTTTTCCGTTAGATTCTAATTTTTTTAGCAACCTAGAAATAACTTCTCTAGTTGTTCCTAATTCTTTTGCTAATTCTTGATGTGTTTTTTTAACAACCGTATCATTTGCTTTGGAGACTAAGTAATCAAATAGTCTATCTTTAAGCGGTTGAAATGCTAAATTTGAGTATTGATTAATAAGATGATTATAACTTTCTCTATACGTATTCGTGGTAAAAGAGTTCCAAGACTTGTATTTAAAATTCCAATCTCTAACAAATCTCACAGGTATATTTAGGATAGTACAGTCTTCTTCTACCACTGCATTTACCGTACTCTTACAATCTTCAAAACAAGCTGAAAGCGACAAAGTGCAAGCTTCTATAGGATTTAAATAATAAATAAGAATTTCACGTTCTCCATTTTCTTGATATACCCTTACTTTTCCTTTTAAAACAATTTTTAAAACTTTAATGTATTGATTGTTCTTTATTATAATATCATCTTTTTTATGTATTGTTATAGATGATTTTTCTTGAAGTTCGTCTTGAAGTTCTAATTCTGTAATTCGTAGCTGATTTATGAAGTTATTTAGCATTATCTTAGATGATTCAAAATGCTCATAAAGATACATAGTTTACAAAAGTTAACCCGAAAAATTCACGGTATTTGTTTGACTTAAGGCATAAAGTGCTAACTTTAAATAACAAACCAAAGAATTAACACTTTTGATCACACCCAAAAGGGAGTATTAAAATACAGTGTTTTATGTATTTCTGTTGATTTCTCTTCGGAAGAAATACATTCTGATAGTGCTATTGTTTTATTAGAAAAACTGGAACATAGTCATAAGGTCATCAATTATTTCAGTAATCTGATTCTAGATAAGCATCATTCTCTTTTGATCACTCATAGTATCCATAAGCTAGTGAAATATCAAGTAGTTATACTGATACGGGGTTATGACGATTACTATGATGTATTGCATCTACAACGCGATCCTTTGTATAAAATATTCTGAAAGGTGATTTAGCCTATCAGCCTACTTTGTCTAGGTATGAGAATAATATAATTTAGCATACTACTTTTTCATTATGTTCTGATTTTTTTCTCGTTATAACCAATTGTAGCGGATTCTAGGAGCATATATCTAGGCTGTCCCCCCTTTGTCCACCCTCTATTTTTGTGAAAGATCAACCTGATAAATATGTTTGTAGCAAAACTTTAATACACTGGAAAAATAAAAAGTTTTCTAAAAAAAGATAAAAATTAAAATCGAACATTAAAAAAAACAAAAATGATCCGTATTAAAACCCACAAATCAATTTTATGTATTCTGTTTTCTCTAACTCTTTTTTCTTGTGATTCTGATTCTAATCCAGAAAACAATGAACAAGTTTCTCAAGAAGTACTAGTTACCAAAGAAAAATTAGTTGGAAACTGGAAATTGGTAAGCAGCACTATTGACAATAAAAATGTTTCACCATCTGAATTCGAATGCTTAAAAAATTCAACAGCTACTTTCAATCAAGACGACACCTATGAAGTAACTTTTTTAAAACTAGGGAGTAATTCTACAACTCTTTGTTCTCGAACAGTTACACAATCTGGAACCTACACCGTTGTTGGTTTGAACAGAGTCACTTTTTTTAACTTTGATTCTGAAATCGAGCTGATTGACGATACTTTACAGATTACTTCCAAAGTTGCCAATGGTAATGAACAACAAGATCAAATAGACATTTTTATTAGAAGTGACAATTCCGAATTAGGAGAAAATCAGGAAGAAACAGATAATGTGGAAACAGATAACCAGACAGATGAGGATAATAATGACGACACTTTTGATGGAACCGAGGTAATTCAAAATATATTAGGAAAGTGGAAAATCGACTCTGATAAAGATTGCCTTCAAAAAAATACAATAGAGTTTAAACCTCAAAGTATTTTTGAATTTATTCAACATAAAAAAACCTTTAATCGTAGAGATTTGTTAGACTATAATGTAAGTGTGAGTTATCCTTTACCAGAAAGTATTAACGCAACAATTATCAAAGGAAATAGCACGGTTGTTTTTGATACCAGTGCAGAATGTCAATTTATTAAAACGAGTACTCTAGAGTATATTGTAAAAGATGAAAAGACCATAGCACTTAAAAATATTTCAGGAGTCAAACTTTTGCTAGAAAACAACAATACCATTAAGCTTATATACACATTCATAGATAGTAATGCCAATGAACAGGTAAGAGAATTTGTTTATAGAAAGCTATAAAATTAGTTCGTTTATACATCAGTTATAGGAAGAAAATGGAGGGTTTACCTCCATTTTTTTAATATCCTTAATAACATCACGTACTCCTAAAAGAATCAGGTATAACAAAATGCACCGCAACCTCTATCTTAATACTAAAATAATTAGTTCCTTATAAGGAACTTAACACATAAAAACATAACTTATTTGTATCGTTCATTAATGATACTTTTATTGCCATTTTTAAATAAGCTATGCAAGGAAATACTCCCCAAGAATCCTTTGAAGGTCTATCTATTGATATTTCTAGGTATACTAACAATTTCAAAAAACAAAAAAATAGTAGAATCCAACAAAACAAAAAAAGTGCCTGTAAAGTATATTTCTAAAATTAATCAACTACTATAAAAATGAAAAACAACATTGATAAAATAATGTTGCTTTTAATATACCTTCCCGTTTTCAAAGACTACCCATAACTATCTCATTTTCTGATAAATCCCATATATAGGAACCATAATCGTAAAATAACCATAGAGATAGCAGTGGAACCCCATGACTCACGACTAACTTGTTTTTAGCATAGTACCTTATAAGCAATGCTTTTTTATAAAATAAACGTAAAAATTGCACCCCACCAATATCCCCTGCCAGTACTTAAATAGCTATACAATGAAATTGATATTTACACTTGCAAACGAAAATAACCTATTAAAAATCAATAATTTATTCTTAGCAGCGGGAACAGGATTAACTCCCTATGGTCGTTGGCCCTTTTAAGGAACCTTGCACAAAGAAAACCAATGATGCACTGCATCATATACCTTTTTTATACCCGAAAACCTGATGCTATGCTTCAGATTTTCGGGTATAAAAAAACCAGTTGCTTTCACAACTGGTTTTCTTCGTAGCGGGAACAGGACTCGAACCTGTGACCTTCGGGTTATTAGGCTAGATCAACCTGAAGTTAAAGCACTGTTTATAAGCATTTTGATTTTTCACCATCTTCCAAATGGCTACAAATGAATACAAATCGGTACTTACAAACGGTACTTTTTAGTGAAGTACCGTTTTTTAAATTTTTATCATAGTCTCAACTAATTACTAAAAGTCAATTTAAACTCTTTCAAATGAGTTTTTAAATTTAGATTCATTATTCACTATATTTGAACCATGGCAACCGCTGAACAAATAAAATCTTTACTTCAATCTCACTACAAGAATGATAATGAGAGATTTACCTCTATTGCATTACAAGTTGCTGCTCACGAAGCAAGGAAAGGAAATATGTCAATAGCTAAAGATATTAAGTCTTTAGTTGACAAATCTAAGTCAGGTGGATTTAAAGTTATTAAGCTAAATAAAGATATTAGTGATTTAGTCTTAGTTTATCATCCTGAAAATCGACTGAATGAATTAATTCTTTCAAATGAAGTGAGTAATAAACTTCAAAGAATACTTGAAGAATATAAACAAAGAGATAAAATTCAAAAGTTTGGTTTAGACAATAGAAGAAAAGTTTTATTATCGGGTTTACCCGGAACAGGAAAGACTATTACAGCCTCTGCTATTGCTGGTGAATTGAAACTTCCATTATACGTCATAATGATGGATAAGTTAATGACTAAATATATGGGGGAAACTGCATTGAAACTTCGTCAAATTTTCGATATGATGGTTTCAAATAGGGGTGTTTATTTATTTGATGAATTTGATGCAATTGGTGCTGAAAGAGCAAGAGATAATGAAGTTGGTGAAATGCGAAGAGTTCTAAATGCTTTCTTGCAATTTATTGAACAAGATACTTCAGATAGCATCATATTTGGTGCTACAAATAATATTAAGATATTAGATTCAGCATTATTTAGGAGGTTTGATGACATAATACACTACTCAATTCCTAACAAAGAAGAAATTAAAGAGCTTATTCTTCTAAAGTTGTCTAATTTTTTAGGTAAATTTAATTTTGATAAGGTCATTACGGTAGCTAAAGGTTTGAGTCATGCTGAAATTACAAATGCTTGTAATGATTCCTTAAAAGAAATTATATTAACCAACAAGAAAGTAATTAGCCAACAATTGTTAATCCAAATGTTGCAAGATCGAAAGGCTAATTATTCGTAAGAATATTTATGGCTGAAGATTTTAAACCACATCTTTTTGTAAAACAAATACATACTTCACAAGAATATAAAGTTCCTCCTAGAGCAATAAAAAGTCAAAATAAAATTCCGGAAAGGAATAGACAGAATCACGGAGCTAAGATTTTCAATGATTTGACTAGTGCTTGGAATGGATACGACCAAGAGTTAAATAATAGAAGGCAGCAAAATCTTCCAGTTAAAGATGGAGAATATTTAACTTTTAAAAGTGCGAGTGAATATAATCTCAATGTGAAATCACTAGATTCTAGTGGAGCTCAATTACTTAATGTAAAATACGATCAAAATTCTAAACAAGAATTAGCAACTATTTACATTCCATCTGAAAAGAAAGATAAATTAATAGGTAAAGTTCAAAGGTATTCCAATGTAGGAATTGAAAGAAGATTTAATGAAGACTTAGTATCAAAGATTGATAGTGTTTCAAGATCCACTATAGAAAACCTTTGGAGTAGTCCTTTAGAGTACATGCCAAAAGAAGATGCTATATGGTGCGAACTATGGCTAAGTACAGACTCTAAATCATTTGATGAAATAAAAGGAGAGTTTGTCAATTTATGCGATCTTTTTAATGTAGAAATTGTTGATGACTATATTTTCTTTCCTGAAAGAACAATTTCTATTATCAAAGCTAACTTTGATCAACTCAATGAACTAATAAAATCATTTAAATATGTTGCTGAATTAAGAAAACCGCAAGAGTTGAATTCTTTCTGGTTGAATCAAAAATTAATTGAAAGAGAAGATTGGTTAAAAAGTGCTATTAATAATGTCACATTTAATAATTCGGATAATTATATCTCGATTCTAGATACTGGTGTTAATAATGGACATATACTAATTGCTCCTGTTCTTGATGATAATGATAAATTAACTGTCGATCAAAATTGGGGCACAAGTGACACAGGACAACATGGAACTAGGATGGCCGGAGTTGCCATTTATGGAGACCTAAATGATACATTAGAAAATTATGATGAAATTATTATAAATCACAAAATTGAATCAGTAAAAGTTATTCCTCAAAATAATGAGAATGAAACTGGGAAATTACCCATAATTACTAAAAATGCAGTTAGCATTGCTATAATTAACAATCCAAATATCAAAAGAATATTTTGCTTTGCAATTACGGGCAAATTTCTTTTTGATTTTGGTAAGCCATCTACTTGGTCAGCTACTATCGATAGTTTAACCTTCGGTGAAGATGAAGAAGATAAAAAAATCTTTATTATTAGTGGAGGCAATGTGAGACAAGAGGATGGCTATACTGATTATCCTGAGAATAATTTTAATCTGCAAATTGAAAGTCCTGCTCAATCTTGGAATGCTATTTCAGTAGGTGCTTACACAGAGAAAACCCTTCCTGATTCAAGTACATTGGCAAACATTAATGAATTATCTCCTTTTAGTAGAACATCAAATTCTTGGGAGAATAATTGGCCCATAAAACCAGATGTGGTTTTTGAAGGAGGTAACCTAATCAGACTTGATAATGAAAATATTAATTTTGATGACAACTTGGAAATTTTAACCACTTCAAGTAATGCTGTAATTAACCAACTTACCACAATAAATGCCACAAGTGCTGCAACTGCTTTTGCTTCAAATTTCATGGCAAAATTGAGACATGCTTACTCAGATGCTTGGGAAGAAACATTAAGAGGGTTGATGATTCATTCAGCCTCTTGGACAGAGGCTATGGAAAATCAGTTAAATTTCAATGGCTCTCAGGCTTCAATAATTAAAATGCTAAGAACATTTGGTTATGGGGTTCCAAATCTAGAAAAAGCAATCTCTTGTAAAACTAATTATTTGACTTTTGTATCAGAACAAATTATTCAACCGTATATTAAAAAAGACGGAGAGAGTTCCAGAACTAATGAGGTACATTTTTATGAATTCCCATGGCCAGAGAAAACCCTTCAAGCATTAGGTAATCTTGATGTAACAATAAGAGTAACTCTTTCCTATTTTATAGAGCCAAATCCTGGTGAAAAAGGATATACTAATAATTACTCATATCAATCTGTAGGTTTACGATTTGCATTGATGCCTCCAAACGACACCCCTGAGAACTTTATGCTCCGCATTAACAATGCCGCAAGAGAACAACTAAAAGAAGATTTAGGCATAGGAAAGAAAGAAAGGTTACCGGAAGGTGAAATCGAAAGCGTTAACAATATCAAATGGGCTTTAGGAGCGGATAATGTTTTTAAAGGATCTATTCACAGTAATTTCTGGAAGACTTCTGCAGCTGAAGCTTCCGCAAGTAAATATATTGCTATTTACCCCATTGCCTCAGGCTGGTGGAAAAACTTGAATAAACAAGAAAAATTTAACGAAAGACTCAGATATTCCCTTATTGTCTCTATCGAGACCCCTGAAAATACTCAGGACATCTATACTGAAATTGCTCAGAGAGTTAAGGTTGAAAATCTTGTTAAAGTTTAATAGCTAAAAAATATTAAATATGTAAAACTGTTTTGAAAGTTCCTAATATACTCTTAACCTTTCTCATCCTCTCCTCTATTATTATCTGTAATAGTCAAAGCATTGTTATTGATTCAATTAATGTTCCTAAAAGTTTCGAAAATCATTATTACTCGACTAATAAAGAAATAAGTGTAGATGATGTTCTAAAAATTAATCTCCAAGATTTCTCCGATAAGGATATTAAAAATATTAAAATAGGAACTTCCTATTGGAATACCTTCACATTTATTGTTGATCTAGATATTCAACCTGACTATATTGAATTTAACTTCGCTGTTACAGATAAGATTACATTGTATGTTCCTCAAAAGAATGGCATATACAAACATTTTATATCAGGACTTTCCTATCCAACTAAAAAAATAGTATCATTACAAGAATCCTCTAAAGCACTTATCAAAACGGAGAATATTGATTTTTCAAAACCTTTTTTTACCCATAATAAACCCATGACCATTTATGGGCTACAATCCATAAATAGTCAAAATAATGTGATAGCCTATAATGAAAAACCTCTATCTGAAAATTCAGAATTTCGCAAGAACCTTCTGGATAATGTAACTTATGATTTTCTGTTTTTCTTGTTGATTGGAATGATAATGATATCATTCATTTTTATGCTTTTGCATTATTTAATTATGCGAAAGGTATATTTTCTGTCTTACGCATTGTATCTTTTTTTTCTAGTATTTAATTATGGTTATAGAACTCCATTTTTTTATAATTTTTATTCAGAAATACACCCAAATCTATATTTCTATTTGAACCAAAATTGCCAAATGCTCGCAAATTTGAGTTATATGTTTTTTGCCAAACAATTTATTGATATTAAACAGTATTATCCTAAACTAAATCCACTTTATAATTTTGCGATTTATCTCTTCATTACATTCATAGTTATTTATAATATAATAATTATCAGTAACCCATTTTACGCCTATCATGAGGATATAATGAAAACCTCGGTGTATATTTTATCTCTGATAAGCTTAGCATTTGTAGTATATATGTTTGTGAAAAGAAAACTAACATATACAGCTATTATTTTCATTGGTAGTATGATGTTATTAATTGGTTATGTACTATGCATTATTTTAAATAATTTTTTTATACTAGTTCCTCTCGTTGTGATAGAAACCACACTTTTTATGAGTGTAATATCCTATTTAGATCTTAGGAACTTTAAGAAAGCGTTGGAGAATGACAAACTTAGGCAGATTAATGAATTTAAAAGTAAATTCTTCTCCAATATATCTCATGAGTTTAGAACCCCTCTTACTCTTATTTCAGTTCCCATTCAAGAAAAGCTTGAAGAAACCAAGCTTTCAAAAAAAGACCGTACAAATTTCGAAATGATACATCGAAATAATGTTCGATTATTAAATTTAGTAGATCAATTACTGGATTTATCAAAAATTGAAGCACGAAATCTAAAACTCAAAGTAAAAGAAGGTAACATATTTGAATTGTTGAGTTCTATAGCCTATTCATTTACTAACCTAGCTTCTAAAAAAGAACTCATTTATAAAATAAATATAGATAGAAAAGAAAATACAGCTTGGTTTGACGGAGATGTAGTAGAAAAAATCACAATTAACCTTCTATCCAATGCATTTAAAAACACTCCAAAAAATGGTACAATACTAATCATTGCTTTTATTGAAGAAGATTTATTGAATCTTGAAATAAAGAATACAGGCAAAGGTATTCCTAAAGAACAACAAGTTAAGGTTTTTGAACGATTCCATCAGGTAAATGAAAATCAAGAAGGATCTGGAATTGGATTATCTTTAGTAAAGGAGCTAGTAAACTTAAACAAAGGTTCAATTTCTTTGGATAGCAAACCTGATGAATGGACAAGTTTTAACATACAACTTCCTACTAATAAAGGTTCTTTTGCTAATTCAGAAATAAACACTAAACCACAAAACAAAAACAAAAATCATAATTTAATCAATAGTTTTCCTGCTAAAGAAAAGGCAAAAAACGAAATCATAAAAGAACTACCTATATTACTTATAGTTGAAGATAATCTAGAGCTTAGTAACCTTCTTAAAAGTACATTTGAAACGAATCATAATGTTATTATTGCAGAAAATGGGCAAAAAGGTATTGAATTAGCATTAGAACAAATACCTGATATTATCATCTCGGATATTATGATGCCAATTAAAAATGGTATCGCTCTAGTCAATGAATTAAAAAACGATGAGTGTACTAGTCATATACCTATAATACTTCTAACCGCAAAAGTTGGTGAAGAAAACGAACTTACAGGTATTGAAACTGGAGCTGATGACTATATTTATAAACCTTTTAGTAAAAAGATCTTAATAGCAAAAGTCAAAAACTTACTTGAATCTAGGCAAAAGCTACAAGAAAAATATAGTGGAGTATCTATTTTTAAAGTTAACCCATTAGACATTTCTCCAATTGATAATGAGTTTTTGAAAAAAATTGAAGTTGTTTTTAATGAAAAACTAACTGATTCATCTTTTAATGTAAAGGAACTTAGTAAACACCTTAGTCCTAGTTTAAGAACCATAGAACGTAAGCTAAAAGCCCTTACTGGATTAACTCCTGTTGAGTTTATTGAATCGCATAGACTAGAATTGGCAGCACAACTACTAAAAAGAGATCCGAAAATTAGAATCCAAGAAGTAGCTTATGATGCTGGTTTCAACAGTCCATCATATTTTTCTGAAAGATTCAAAGAAAAGTATGGGTGTAGTCCTACCGATTTTAAGTAAGCCTTCTTACTATTTTATCAGGCAATCCAACATTAAAAACTCTTCCTAACTACTATTATCATTGACTTGTCGTATTTCTGATAGTTTCTGTCGTATTTGTGATGGTATTCTTTTTGAGTCAGTAGTAAATTCGATTCTCCACTTCTTATAATCATTATTAATTCTCAAGTTCAGAAAATTATGAAATTAAATTTAGAAAAGTTCAAAGGAACATTACCCTATGCAAGTGAAATTTTTGGAGTTTATACTCCTCTTCTTGGGTGGAAATCAACAAGAATTGAAGAGAGATTTAAAAAGACTCCAGATCATCTGAAACAATTTGAATCTGTTCTTCAAGGATTTCCAGAGTTGGCTGATTTAAAATTTAATGAGGATCTCAATTCATGTCAATTAAAAGTCAGTTTAGGTTCAACTGATTCAATAAACGAAACATTAGTGAATCTACTTTATGATTTTGACATAATGAATTTAAGCTTGGTATTTTGGACCCTTAACAGTTTGATAGACTTTAGTGCTCCAGACTTTTTTGAAAAAACAGTAGAACTTGTATCAAAAGATGTAAACGCTAATATTGATAATTTACAAAAATTTAAAAACAAAGTTGAAGAACAAATTGAGTTCCACTATAACAAAGAATGCAATGCCCTACATAAAAAACACTTTGTAAAAAATAATGATCATAAAAATAATATATATATTAAAGAATTAAAACACATAAAAGCGAAATATAAAGTAAAAACTCAAACTGAATCAAAATTTTTAAGCTACTTGTTGATTCTCCTATCCTCAAAGGATGTCGAAAGTATTGAAGAATCTAAAAAAATAATTCAAAACATTGTAAAATCTCAAAAAGAACATTTCACGAAAGTTCTTAGTGATAGAAGGAAGAGACTATTAGATTTTAACAAATCAATTCTTGAAGCTGTATTTGATGCTCCTAAGGACATGAAAAACATAGTTCTAACACCAATAGGTATAGTACATCTCTTTAGACAATATTTTTTTGAATTTGACACTTTCTTAGGAACTCCTGTTGATCATGTATGGCTTAGTCCTGGTAGTAGTGTTACACTTATTGAAGAAGTTTCAAAAAAGAAAACAATAACAAAATCTGTAGAGCAATCCTACGAAACTACGACTGAGGCACAAAAGGAAGAAACTATTAGTGATGAAATTTCTGATGCTGTTCGAGAGGAAAATAATCAAGATTTATCCTTAGGAGCCTCAGTTGATGTAGAACAATCATGGGGAACTGGAAGTATGAATGCTTCAACAAGTTTGGATTACAATCAAGTTAGAAATAAATCCAAAGAAAAGACCCACAAAAGATTAAGAGAACAATCTTCAAAAATTTCATCAAAAATTAGAAAAAGTTTTAAAACTAATTTCAAAAGTGTTGATGAATTTTCCGAGGTAAAAACAAAAAAGTATACGTTAAAAAATGATACAGATAAACTTATAAACTATGAATTAAGAAGGAAAATGCGGCAAGTAGGCGTCCAAGTACAAGATATTGGCACTTACTTAAGCTGGCAAACTTTTGTTGATAATCCTGGCGAAGAATTAGGGTTAGCTAACCTCTTGCATGTAGCTAAACCAGCTGATTTAGATAATATCCCCAGAGAAGACGAAGTCAGAACACCAAGCTTAAAACATTTAGATTATCCTATTAATTTACCTTTTGTACCTATTGATGACCCAAATAATTGGGATCCTAGACCCGACAGAACGTATAAAGGAGGAAGAGAGACTGACCAAGGAGGAGATATGTATGTGGGTAATCATATTATTGAGCATGTTCATGAATTTGAGTTATTTCCTCCAGAATCAGGTTTTGAGTTAAAAAATGCCGTCTTAACAAGCAAAAATCAAAATTTATGTGATTTAAGAATAGAAACGATTCCCAATTCAAATAAAATTAAAGTCACATACGAATTAATTAATTTTAATAATAAATGGGACATGCAAGTGAATCTAAAATCAACATGGAAGCCTTCAAAAGAAAAAATAGATAAGATTAATGAGATGAACAAAGAATTAAAAGATTCATATCAACTTAAAGTAGATAAAGCTACAAAAGAATCATATTTTGACACAGTAAAAGAAAGAATCAATCAGGCCAGCAATATACAAAGTCGAAAATTTGAAGAACTTAGAGAAGAAGAAAGAATAATCGTATATAGAAACTTGATTAAATCATTAACGGATTCAGCAATGAGTGAAACATATTATGTGGATCCAAATGAACAGCACATAATTTCCGAGGTTATAAATTCGATATTCGATATTCAAAAAATGCTTTATTTCGTAGCTCCAGATTACTGGAAACCTCAAAGGAATTCACCTAGTAAGCAAAATTTCAATTCACATAGTAGTCAATTTAAAAAAAGTGATGGATCTAGTTATACTTTGAGCGAAGCAAATGTAAATTGGGGCGGATCTAATAGGGATAATAACTATTATATAACAGATGAATCACAACCAGCAAAGTTAGGGAGCTCATTAGGCTGGTTAATGCAACTAGATGGGGATAATATGCGAAATGCATTTCTTAACGCACCTTGGGTTAAGGCTATAGTACCTATAAGACCGGGGAAAGAAGAGGAAGCTTTAAATTGGTTAAAAAAGGTAGAAAAAGGTTTTGATGAAAATGCAATTTACAAGGGTAATGAGCCAGAGTTTCTAAATAAAACTATAGGACATGTACTAGAAAGTTTAGCAAAGAAAGTTACCTCAAAACACGAAAAAAGTAACGAGGTAGATAAATATCCCGAAATAGACGATGATAATCAAGTTAGAGCCACCCCTCTTAATAAAGTGTATGAATATGGTTTTTACCCATTAGACGGAGGTTTTAAAGCACAAACAACCAAGGATTTTGAGATATTTGACCAATGGATTGAAGTTCTACCAACAGATCAAGTAGCTCCTATTGAAGTCGAATATGACCCTATTACTGGGATGCAAATTTAGTATAAATATGAATATAATTGATGAGCATATATGGCACGTTATATATCTTGATAAAAAATATGGTATAAGACTCTTTTCATCTATTCCTAAATTGACCAAGAAATTAAACATTAATATTAAAGAGATGACTTGGAGAGAGATAGAAGAAGCAAAAAGTTTGGATGCATTAGCATTAACTTTGAATGGAGAAGTATTTTTGTTTCATCATAATCTTAAGCTTCTTGAGGAATTTAACCCCGATAGACTTGCCGAAGAAAATATATTGAAGGATGATTCAATAGTGTTAATAAATGAAATTGCATCCATAGTTCTGCTTTATCATGAACTTACACATGCAATAATATATCAATTGGTTAAAAAAGATAAAAAATTTAAAGAAATATTTCTTAAATCGAAAAAATATTATGAAAGTAAATATGTTTATGTCAAATCAGAAAATAAACGAATTAAATCAGAAAATCCTTATCAGCTTGCTAATGAAGCTATAGCTAACTATGTTGAGTCGAGAGTGAGTAAATTCCTGTATTCTGTCTTTTTTTCAATTTATTATAAACGTCTATTTGTCAAAAAAATATTGAATAGAGACGAGTACACTAAAAAACTAAGAGGTCTTGCTAATGATTACAATAATAATCTTAAAAAGTTCACATTTGGATATGAAATATACAAAAATGAAACTGCAGACACAGCTGCTAAAATGCCAATTTTTTTGATTAATTATATTAATAATAGATTTCTATCACAAGAACTTACATTTGAATTTAAACGTGTTGTAACCTTTCAAAATATTCTAAGACCAGATAGGTGATTTAAAAAACATAAAATAAAAAGTAATACTGTCTGCTTAATAATATTTTTAACATTTTTTGTAACCCTATTTGTATAATGATGTTTGATTTTAAATTTTTATTAAAATTTAGGTTGTAATACGATTTTTAAAAAAAGTTGCCCTATTCGTTGCTCTTAAAAAATCAAAATCCTGACAAACAATTGTTTATCAGAGCTTCTTGTACTCAAGGTAATATTTAAAACATTGATTATTCTTAAATTTTTAACGAAAATCAAAATATCTCGGGTAAACACCCTAGACGACTCAAAAAAACAAATTATTTAACAACAATAACTTCTTGCAAAAAAATCAAAATAATACAGAGTATATTAGACATTTACTCCATAATCAAACAATAAAACTCAACTTGATTAAGGGTGGTCAAAATTGCTCTCAGCGATAAAAAAATGAAAAAACGGTACTTTTTTAAGAAAAGTACCGTTTTTCACTCTTTTGGGAAGAAGAAAAAACATCCATAAACAAAATAACCACCTCGTAATGAGGTGGTTATCGTAGTAGCGGGAACAGGACTCGAACCTGTGACCTTCGGGTTATGAGCCCGACGAGCTGCCTACTGCTCTATCCCGCGATATATGATCATAACTTACTTGTCTTTAAAACTTCGGGTCATAATTCCGACAAGCTATGTATCATTCCTTACGGACGGCAAATATACAACCCTTTTTGAACTTAACAAGGCTATTTTGAATAAAAAAAGTAAAAATATTGCAACACCTTAAAAATAAGATATTTAATTTTACTGTTCTATGCTAATTGATTCAAAAGATATTAATTCTTGATCCTCAAACCTGGGATGTAGCTCTATAGGGTTGCAACAAACCTCACAATCTTCGACATACGCTTGATACCCAACAGATGGATCCAAAAGCATCGAAATCTCCTCCCAACAATATGGACATTGAAAAAAATGTTCGAACATTATCTATTATTTATTAGTTTGTAAAAACACGAAGACAAGATTAATATGACATTCGAAACACAAAAAGAGAACTAAAACGCTATATTTAATAATTGACCTGTTAATTGCAATAGTTGTAGTTCTGCTATTTTTGCGTCGTACTTTGCTGCATTTTTATTTGTTCTAGCCAAAATCAAATTAATCTGTGCCTGTCTAAACTCTATAGAAGTAATCTGCCCTAATTTAAAGCGCTCTTGGGAGCGTTCAAAATTATTTTGATTGGTAACTACATTTTGTTGTTGAATCTTATATACGTTTAAACGGTTTTTATAATTTCCTAAGGCATTAGCTATATCCCTTTCTACTTCTTTAACTACCTGTCTTTTTAGAATTTCTTGATTATCTAGTGCTATTTTAGCATTTTTTACTCGCGTTATAGTACCTCCCCCATCAAAAAGATTCCACGTAAGATTCACTCCAGCTGCTAAAGTATAGGTATCTCCAACATTACCAGGAAAAAAGGCCGAAGGTGGATTTCTATTTTCGTTCCACCCATAAGATCCCGACAATCCAATTGTAGGCAAATATCCGGATTTACTTACTTTTATATCATAGTCACTAATCTTAAGCGAGCTTTGGTTTTGTAATAATGTTACATTATTTTCTGAAGATTGTTCTAAATACTCGTCTAGTGTTATTTTAGGAATGAATTTTACGATAGTATCTACCTCGAATCCTTTTTCTAAATCATTATCCAAAATGACATTAAGATCTCTTTTAGTATTTACTAATTGTTGACGCGTGTTTAGCAAATTAATGCTATCATTAGCCACATCTACTTGAGCATTAAGCACATTTAACTTGGTATTTTGACCATATTCAAATTGATAACCTGATCTCGTAACGCGCTCTCTAGAAATTTGCAATGTTTCTTTGAGAATTTCTTCGTTTTCTGATAATCTGGCAACCTCATAATATACAGAAAATAATTGAAGCATTGTGTTTTCTATTGTTTCTCTAGCTTGTAACTCGCTAAGATTATATTGTTCTTTTAATCTTTTATAATTGTAGTATCGTCCTAACCCATCAAAAAGTGTATAATTAAGATCTAGTCCCGCGTTGTACCGTTGTGTTTCGGCATCATTTATTTCTATATCTTCTCTGGGCTGTCCTGTATTAGGATTAATCGCTCCTTGAAAAGAGGTATTGCTAGAAGCAGATTGATAATTAGCACCCCCACTGGCTACCAATGATGGCAGATATCCGGAGTTAAGCACTCCTTTGTTGTTTTTAGCAACCTCAATAGTATTCGTTGCAATAAGAATTCCGAAATTATTCTCTAATGTTAATCGAATAGCTTCTTCTTTTGTTAGTTGTTGGGCCGTTAAACTTCCGGAAACTAAAAACAGTAGGAAAACTAGTCTTATGCTATAAATATTATGCTTGCAATTCATGATGTTCTTCGTGTTCCTCTTTTTGTTCTATAATTGCTCTTTCTACTTCTTCTTTTGTAATTTTATTACCCGTAATCAACCACTTAGTTCCTACTTTTATATTGTTATTAAAAGATAAAAATAATGGTAGTACTAACAAGGTAAGCACAGTCGCAAAACCTATCCCATAGGCTATAGAAATAGCCATTGGTATTAAGAATTTTGCCTGCCTGCTTTCTTCAAAAATAAGTGGTGCTAATCCTGCTATCGTTGTTAATGAAGTCAGAAATATAGCTCTAAAACGAGATCTTCCTGCCTCATAAATTGCCTGATCAAAAGTAAGTCCTTCACGCAAATTGCTATTAAATTTACCTATCAATACCAATCCATCATTTACCATAATACCTATAAGTGCAATAATCCCTAACAATGATAGTAGATTGATCGAAAAACCATGAGCCCAATGTCCTAACGCTACAGCAGGTAAACTTAACGGAATTAGCAACAATAGTAACAATGGTTGACTATAACTTCTAAAGGTAAAAGCGATTGTAATATAGATCAAGGCTAAAACAGTAAGTCCAACAGGGCCTAGTGATCCTAAAAATTTACCAGCTTCTCGGTTTTGACCTTCATAAGAGGGAGTTACTGTTGGATATTTAGATAAAATCTCCGGCATAGTAACCGTTCTAATTTCGGTTAATATATCTGTAGAACTTGTTGTCTCAGGATTTTTAATATCTGCAGAAATTTGTATTTCTCGTCGCCCATCCAAATGATTAACCGCTACATCTCCACGTTCGATACTATAATTGGCAATTTCGGTAAGCGGTATTTTTTCTCCTGTGAGCGTACTAATTCTCATATCTTCTAAATCAGAAATAGAAGATCGATTCTCACGATCGTATCGTACCCAAACCCGTATCTCATCCTGACCTCGTTGAAATCGTTGTGCCTGTACTCCAAAAAAACCTGCCCTTACTTGGCGCATCACATCATTTAAGTTTAAGCCTAGTAAGTATGCATTTTCTTTTAACTCTAATTTGATTTCCTTTATCCCTGCTGGATCATTATCAGTAACATCTTTTAATAAAGCATTTGCAACTAAGGTTTCTTTCAGTTCTTTTTTGGCTGCTTTGAGCTCAGCAATATTATTACCTAAAAGAGAAACCGAAACTGGTCTTCCTCCAAAATTACCACCACTACCATACACCAAGCTTTCTACTCCGGCAACCTCTCCCATCTTTTGTCTAATCAGATTAGTAACCATCGATGATGATACAGCATCTGGTCGTTCTTCTCCTGGTAATAAATTAATAGCCAATGCTGCTGAAGAAGATCCAGGACCTCTATTACTAATTATATTTTTAAATAGCTCTTTGCCTTCATAAATAGGATCTTTCAAATATTTTTCGGTCAGCTCTTTGTTAACTTCTACCGCTCTTACTTCTATTAAAGAAATAATACTATCTGTTGTTTTTTCATT
Source organism: Aquimarina aggregata (assembly GCF_001632745.1). Classification (GTDB taxonomy): domain Bacteria; phylum Bacteroidota; class Bacteroidia; order Flavobacteriales; family Flavobacteriaceae; genus Aquimarina; species Aquimarina aggregata. The sequence goes on from NZ_LQRT01000001.1 coordinate 273,923, forward strand.
TGTACCATTTGGCATATTCAGGGTGATCCTTACTTGATCACTTGCTACCTGAGGAAAAATTGAGGTACGCACGATCCCACCGCCTATGCTTCCTATCGCTAAAACAAGGAAAACAACAAATACAGAAAATGTAAAAAATTTGTTCTGCAGGGTAAAACGCAGTAACGGGCTATATAAGTTATCACGTAACCATTTCATGATATGATCCCCAAATGTATTAATATAGCGAAGCTTTGCAAAAACAGCTCCCATACCATTTTTAGGCTCTTTACTTTGCTTTTTAAGTGCTTTTGAATGTGCCAAATGAGCAGGAAGAATAATAAGTGCTTCAACCAGCGAGACGGTTAAGGTTAAAATTACAATTACGGATACTTCTCCAAAAAACTCCCCTATTCGGCCGTCTAAAAACAGAAAAATGCTAAATGCTAAGATTGTTGTTATAATTGCAGAAATAATAGGAGGAATCACTTCCATAGTACCATCAATTGCTGCCTGTACAGGGTTTTTACCTCGTTCATAATGCTGATATATATTTTCGGCAATAACAATCCCGTCGTCTACTAATATCCCGATAACGATGATCATCCCAAATAAAGAAAGCACATTGATCGTTACATCAAACTGTCCCGCAAAAATAAACATCCCCATAAACGCCACTGGTAGCCCAAATGCCACCCAAAATGCCAATCTCGTATTTAAAAAAAGAGATAAAAAGATAAGCACCAGAAGCATTCCTATAATCGCATTTTCTGTTAGCAATGCTGTTCTTTGTACCAATGTAATTGATCGATCACTAATTACATTGAGCTGCACATTATTATATTTTTGATTAAAATCTTCTATATATAATTTTACTTTCTCGGCTGAAGAAATCAAGTCTTCGGTATTTGTACTTGTTATCTGTACATCTACTGCAAGATCCCCATTAAAATATGTCGCATTAGGGGTTTCAGAAAAGCGATCTCGCAGTGTTGCAACATCTTTTAATCGTATTGTACGCCCAGAGAGATCGGTTCTTACAATAAGATTTGATAATTCACTACCATAATAAGATCGATTATTTGCACGTATCAGATACTCCTCTGCTTCTGTTTTTATCGTTCCTCCGGTAGTAAGAATATTTGCTTGGCTTACAGCCTGTGCAACTTGATTAAAACTAAGGTTATAAGCAAGTAAACTATTTTCATCTACTGCTATTTCAATTTCTTCTGCTGGATAGCCTGAAATATTAATCTGAGAAATACCATCGATTCCTCTAAGGTCATTCTCTATTTGTCTGGCGATCTGTTTTAATGTTGAAAGGGGTATCTCATTACCACTTACCGCAAAATTGATCGTTGGTCGTATTGCTTCTTGCTTTGCAACCACCAAGGGCTCCATACCTGTTGGAAAAGAAGGAACACGATCTACAGCATTCTTTACTTCTAACAACATAAAATCAATATCTTTTCCCTTTTCGATTTCAACGTTAATGGTTCCACTATTTTCTCTAGAGGTAGATGTTACTCGATCTACCCCATCTAATCCTTTTAAATTATCTTCAATTTTAAGTACTATCCCTTCTTCTACTTCTTGTGGTGACGCTCCTGGATAAGTAATCGTAACCGCTATATTTTTAGAGTCACTTAAAGGAAAAAATGAAGATTTTAACGAGAGGGCTCCCGCAATACCAAAAGCAAAAAATGCAATCACGACAACATTTACCGCAACATGGTATTTGATAAAATAAGCAATAATCTTACGCATGAGTTATTGTTTTATATTTCTGCTTGCATTAGCGTTTGAAGCTCTCGATTCTGAAGAGTTTTTCTTTTGGTATATTTTCACCAACATACCTGCATAAGCTCCTGGGACTGGTTTATTAACAATAACATCACCATCTGAGACTCCTTTAAGCACTACTTTTTTATCTGAAAAATAAACAGGATTTACATTAATAACATCCAAAATACTATCTCTTACTATAAAAATCTTATCTCCTTCTTGCAACAAACTTCTATCAATTTGTATCGCATTTTCTTCTTTTTTAGCGTCTAAGTACGCCTCAAGATACATTCCTTCTTTAAGCAAAGGATCTTTGATTTCTATAAAAGCCGTAATTGTTTGAGTGGCTTGATCGATACTCCCATTAATCCTAGTCACTGTTCCTTTAAAGCTCTTGGTTTTATTTAAATTTGAAAGAGCTACCGATTTACCTATTCGCAAAAGATCAGCATATTCTTTTCCTATAGCTACTTGCATTTCATATACACTAGTGTCGATATACTCTCCTAATTTTTGTCCTTGCCTTATCAACGTACCTTCTGTAACTAAAGATTCGGTAAGCACACCACTAAACGGAGCCCTAATCGAATATTTTGATAAGCGCTGTTCTAGGTTTTTTACATTATAATATGATGTATAAATGTTACGGCCTGTTATAAAATATTTCTCTTTTTCTGAAGTTGTCTCTGGTAGTTGAGGAGTTGCTTTATCCATATCAAAACTTCCTAAATAAGCTTGCCATTTTTGATAAATTTCTGGATAATCTAATCTTAGATCCGGCATTATCGCAGTAACTTGATTGTACAAATTACTTTTGGCAGATTGTACGGTAGCATAATATTCTGAAGCATCAATCCTAATTAATGATTGTCCTTTTTGATATTTCTGCCCTGTTTTAAAAAGCTTAGCTCCTCCTTTAAAAACACCTTGCACTTCAGCATATAACTCTAATCTACGTTTGGCAGTAAGATTACCATTTGCAGCGATTTGAATTGGAATTGTTGTATTCTGAACAGTATCCACAAAGACTGTTTTAACTACTTTAGAAGATCTTGGTTTGGGCCTTTTTTTACTATCTACTATTTTTTTGGCTCCAAAAAGGGCTCCAATAATAATCACTACCCCAAGGATAGAAAGTATAATATTTCTCATAGCTTGTATTTGTATTCAAAGTATCGTATGAAATACCGCACAAAACTATCAACCCTATTACTGTAATGCCGTTAAAAAACTCATAAAAGTTAAAATAGTCAATTTTAACACAAAAAGTATCTGTTCTCACAGATGCTTTTTTTGGTCTTTAATACACGTATTACACGTACTTATTCTGTTATTTCTACTATCTTATTTTTAACTTTTTTTAAGATTACAATTAGGCTTTCTATTTTTTTTGGGTTAAGACACTATCATAAACATTCGACACCCAAAAAGTATCTTTTAATACATTAGTTTTTTGATGTGGAGCAACACAGGTTTTCCTAAAGTTTTGTAATCAATATGAAGAAAGTACCGAAAAATCGGTAACATTTTACCTTGCTACAACATAAATAAATATACGCTTGACAAAAAGTATGTATTTATTCCACAAGTGACACAAACCTTGGGTGTCATTAAATGTTCAAGGAAATTATTATTTTTTAAATTTTAGATCATGAAAAAAAAGAAATTATCAGGTTTACTTTTTGACAAAAAAACCATTTCTAAGTTAGAAAGTATGCAAATCAAAGGAGGAAGAAACACCGCAATATCTTATTGTCGTCATTGTGGGCAAGCACCATCTCAGAGGCCTTCGTGTAATGACGAATAAATCTCATAAGGCTGCTAAAAAGCAGCCTTTTTTTGAATGATTTTGTATGATCACTTGAACTATCGAAAAAATTCAAGTGATATCTAATTTTAAAAACAAAAGACACTTTCAATAGATATCCTTATATTTTTAAGTCTAGCTTACTCAGCTATGTCAGCAATTTTAGCTTTCACTTTTTTGAGTGTAGCAATTAAGGTTTCTATTTCTTCTTCTGTAAGACTTTCTTGAACTGCAGGGATAAGATCAAACATTATAGGTCTTACTTTTTCAATGACTTCTTTACCATAATCAGTAAGAAAAATACGATTTACCCTTCTATCGTTTTCATCACTTTTTCTAACTACTAGGTTTTTACTTTCCATAGTATTCACTAACCTAGTCATAGAAGTTTTATCTCTATGAGTTATAAAAGCAAGATCGTTTTGAGGTTGTCCATCATTTACACGTAAGCGCTTAAGAACGCTCCATTGTTCTTTAGATAAATCTAATCCGTTTTCTTGAAATGCTTTTTGAACCAAAAACCCAAAATCATAGTGAATCTTACCAACCCAAGATAAGGCATGGGTATTTAAATCAATGACTTTTGTATTACTCATAAATACTATTGTTTAATTTTTCCAGATACAAAAATATCTATAAAAATTTAGTTGTACCTGCAACTAACGCTAAAAATGTCACAAAAGTATATCCTATTTTTTCACTTAACCTTTAGCTAACAAACTCTTATTTATCAAATGTTTAAAATAAAATGCTTTCGGTAAAAATATCATAATTTAGAAGTGTTTTTTTGATTAAATCTTTAAAAAAACATTTGTATTTTATACATTTATTAATGAATCAATTTCTTCTTGTATTTCTTCCCATTGTTCCATTAAAACTTCTAACTCATCTTTTTTAGCCTGATAACTATCAAAAAAATTCGGTTTTGCGATAGTTTCATCATAATTTACCGCCAATTCTACGTCAATTTCTTTGATTTGCTTTTCTAATTTATTGATTTTGGATTCTGTATTACTTAGTCTATTATTGAGTGATTTTATCTTTTTTTGATCTTCATAAGATTGTTTAGCAGTTTCTTTTGAAGTAGAAACAGATTTGGTCTGCTTATCTTTTTTCTCGATCTCTCTTAAATCATTAACTCTTCGTTCTTCGAGGTAAAAATTAATATCTCCTAAATACTCTTTAATCTTTTTATTCTTAAACTCATAAACAGTGTTACTAAGTCCCTGCAAAAAATCCCTATCGTGTGAAACCAAGATCAACGTACCTTCAAAATTCTTTAATGCTTCTTTTAATACATTTTTAGACTTTATATCTAAGTGATTGGTAGGCTCATCCATCACTAGTACATTAAACGGTTCTAATAACATTTTACATAATGCTAATCTGTTTCGCTCTCCTCCAGATAAAACTTTTACTTTCTTATCCACTTCATCTCCTCTAAACAAAAATGCCCCCAACATATCACGAACTTTGCTTCTTGTTTTTTCATTGGCTGCATGTATCATAGTATCATGGACTGTTAGCTCGCCATCAAGGTATTCGGATTGGTTTTGAGCAAAATATCCTATTTGTACATTATGTCCTAATTTAAAATCACCATCATAGGATATTTCATTGATTATGATTTTTGCCAAAGTAGATTTTCCCTGACCATTTTGCCCAACAAATGCTATTTTTGACCCTCGCTCTACTAATAAATCAATATCACTCAGGATTTCTTTCTCACCATAACTCTTACCAACACTCTCTGCTTCAATGACAACTTTGCCAGGCTGTATACTAACGGGAAAACTAATATTCATAACAGCATTATCATCCTCATCAACTTCAATTCTGTCAATCTTATCTAACTTTTTGATTAATGATTGTGCCATAGAAGCTTTAGATGCTTTTGCTCTAAATTTTTCTATTAATTTTTCGGTTTGCTCAATCTGTTTTGATTGATTTTTTTGTGTTGCTAATTGTTGCTCTCTAATCTCCTTACGTAACACTAAGTATTTAGAATATGGTTTATTGTAATCATAAATACGACCTAAAGAGATTTCGATTGTTCTATTAGTCACATTATCCAAAAACATTTTATCATGCGAAACGATAACAACAACTCCCGTATAGTTTTTCAAGAAACTCTCTAACCAAATAATAGATTCTATATCTAGGTGGTTTGTTGGCTCATCAAGAAGAAGTATATCATTATTTTGTAGTAAGAGTTTTGCCAATTCGATACGCATTCTCCAACCACCTGAAAAGGTATCGGTAAGACGATTAAAATCTTCTCGCATAAACCCTAAACCTTGTAAGACTCTTTCGGTTTCACCTTGATAATTATATCCACCTAAAATCTCATAGTGATGCGTATGATCACTTAAATCCGTAATGAGTTGATTGTATCCTTCGCTCTCATAATCCGTGCGTTCGGCGAGTTGTGCATTTATAGCATCTATCTCTCGTTCAATCTTCTTAATTTCAATAAAAGCTTCATACGCTTCTTCTAATACGGTACGACCTTCTATAAAATCAATATCTTGTTTTAGAAATCCAATTTTTACTTCTTTATCCATAGCAATTTGACCAGAATCCGGTTCTTGCTCTTTAGATAAGATTTTAAGCATTGTAGATTTACCTGCTCCATTTTTACCTACTAGTCCTACGCGATCTCCTGCACTTAGCATAAAGCTTATTTCCTCAAAAAGATACTCTCCTCCAAATGAAATTGATAAGTTGTGTATGTTTAACATCAGCTTTTGAATATTTTGTGCAAAGATGATTAATTTTGTGCTACCAAAAAAGCCACTTATGAACTTCTTAAAAGGCACTAAAATTTATAGTATTTTTACTGGTAACTGCCCTGTTTGCCAAAATGAAAGCATGTATACAGAATCAAATCCCTATAAACTTAGCCACACCCTAAAGATGCAAGACCGATGTAGTCATTGCAATACAAAGTATAAAATAGAGCCCTCTTTTTTCTACGGGGCTATGTATGTTAGTTATCCTGTTGGCATTGCTTTTGCAGTTGCTGCCTTTGTAATTAGTTTTTTGTTATTTAAGCTTAACTTAGTAGTTACCTTCTTTATTATTGCAATTACAATGATTGTTTTTTTGCCTGTTATTTTAAGATTGTCGCGAAATATCTGGATTAATTTCTTTATGCATTATAATAAAGAAAAAGCGGTCTCTTAACCTAGTTAAACCCATATCTAAAGCTTTTTAATTACGTCATAAAGCGTTTTACATCTATTTCTTTATTTAAGGGAACATCTTTTTCTATGTATGCGAATAGATTTTGCGCCATCGAAGGAGCAATTAAAATCCCTCTGCTTCCCATGCCATTTAGGATATGTAAATTTGCAAATTTAGGATGTGTCCCGAGTATTGGCTTTCTATCTTTAACTGTTGGTCGTATTCCGGCAACTTGATCTATAATTTGATATGGTACTTTTAAAAAGCGTTCTAATTTTTCTATTAATTCTTCTTTAGCCCTTTCTGTTACTTCAACAGATTTATCGTGGTTATTATAGGTCGCTCCAACTTTATAGATGTCATTTCCTAAAGGAATTATAAAAACCGAAGATTTGATAGCTTCTGTAACTTTTAAAGCCTTAGACTCGATAATTATATACTCTCCTTTATTGCCTACTATTGGTAAATCCTTAAAAAATGGATTTTTTTGTACTCCAAACCCTTCTGTAAATATCACATGTCTTGCTTTTACTCCTTTATATTCAACATAATTCGGAGTAGTACTTAAGGCGGCATAATCAAAAGATTCTTTAAACAAACTTTTCTTTTGATCAATCACACCTAAGTATAATTCAAGTAGTTTTTTAATTGCTATTCTTCCTGTATGCTTTACTTTTCCGTACTGGTAAGGAATATCCAACGCGTTATTTGTGTTTTCGTACAATTCTGCTGAAAGAAATCGCTCTAAAATAGGTTTGTCACAAGCCTCAAACCAAACATTTTGTTCTTCTACAGAATTAAATCTTCGTAATATAGGAAGCTCAAAAACCAGCGGTTGGTTAAGTTTTTTCTCAATATTTTTATAAAATGCTCCAGCTGTTTCAACTTGCTCGATTGCTTGCCATGCAGGAGTAAATCTTTTTAAAATAACAGGATTATATAATCCACCAGCCACACGAGAAGATTTTTGAGAACTATCCTCAAAAACAACATATGACTTATTGTTTTTTTCTAATTGCTCTACAAAAGCCAATCCTGATAAACCAAACCCAACAATTATATAATCTAACATACTTCAAAAATAACAAAACGCCTAACTATTATGTTAGGCGTTTTATCTATATTTTAGATAAGAAGGAATTTAGTAACTCCACATATCCATTTCGAAATTTCGAATACTCTCTTTAATTCTTTCACTCTCTAAAAGCTGCATCAAGGCATTGTCAACGATATAATCATCTATCGACCTATCCCCCTGTTCATTATCCTCTTTATAAATTACAGAGTTAAATCGTCTTGCATTAAGAATATGATCCAAAGTAAAAGGCATTGATGTATTTCTTCTGTTAAAAGCCGATGTGTTATGTAAGATTTCTCTAGCATCTGGATACCAAACCCAGAACAATTCTACTAAATCCGGCTCATCATCATCGATAAAGTTAACATCAGGAGCAACTGGTGCTAAACCAAGCATTCTGTATCTTAACTCTCCTTGTCTTTTATCAAAATACCAATACCCTCTAATTCTATACTCTGCAATATCAGCCGAATTTAAATCTCTCTGATTAATATACTGAGGATCTACGGTCTCACCTGCATTGTACTGCTCATATCCTAAATCGGTAGTATCAATTTTAGACATTGTACTTTTAAGATCATCGAATGTACGAGTTTCGGTAAAATATGAATCTGAATAAATATTTTTGATTTTTCCGCTTCTGATATTGGATATTAAAACGTCGTATAATGATCTACGATTAACACCAATATTAAAAGTATCTATAGGGTAATACAATGGGAAATTAATACGTTCATCAAGATCAATAGTCTCCCAAGTAGTTTTTGCCCATAATACATCACGTTTATCAACGTAACCATATTCTAAAGGATGATCATTATCATTTAAAATCTGTTCAGCCGTTTTCTTTCCTATATCATCTGGCGTATCCGCGTTTAAAACGTTTGTTTGACCATATGAAATAAGGGAAACAAATACACCTAAGACGGTTAATACAAAATTTCTCAAATTCATAACTAATTAGTTTGTTTTTTTAATTTGTTAACTCAACAATAACTGGAGATATTTTCTTCAGTTTATAACTTGCATTGTTAGATAACTGTGCTTTTATATCAAAGATTTGCACTGCAGATCCTCTTTTAGCTTTACGTAATGCTGATTTTGCTTTAGCATCTAATCTTCCACCACGTACACTAGCTGTAGGCTGTCCTTCTACCTTAAACTTAAATCCAGTAACTTTAATTTTGATATCAAATTCAAAATCAGGTAAAATTGCTCCGATAGAAGAAATTTGTAATGCGTTTCTTGCCATTTTTACAGAACCGTCTTCACCTCTTACAGTTCCCACAGGTCTAGGAATATCTTTAATTCTAAACTTCTTACTATCACTCACACTTGTACCGTTTGCAAGTTTACCACTTACTTTGATACTTACTTCACGTGCTTTAACAGTAGTAACATTCATCATATATTTACCAGCACCACCAGTTTTTCTTAAACCAGGTGCATTAGCATTTACATTAGGTACACCAGGAATAGAAATAGTCATAGGGTTATTTACACCTCTATATACCACATTCATTTTATCTGCTGAAATCACTGCAGAATTTGGTCTTGGTATTACAGTATACGAACTCTTAATAGGAATCTTAACTATAGAATCTCCTTCTTTAAATTCAAGTTCACCTGCCACATCTCTTTCTCCAACATTACCTGCTGGGAAATCTAACATAATTTGCCCGTTCTGAACTTCTGTTTGCTCTTTTCCATTAACCATTACTTTGGTTGGTTTCAAAGTAGCATCAAAACGTCCAAGAACGATTCTTCCTTTAAACTTCTCTCCACTAAAGAAAGCAGTTTTATCAGCTACAACAATTGCCTCATAATTACTAAACGAAAGTTCAGAAGCTTGTTGACCTGCTAATAATGCAGAAAGAACTTTACTCTCTGTAGTTTTAACATCAGCTTGCATCTGAGTAAGCTTTGTAATAGAAGCAACTAATGGAAATCCTTCAAAATTATACTTTAACCATTCTACTGGTCTATTATCTCTATTTCTAACTTCTTCAGTTGAAAACGTTTTTTCAACATCATTTGCAACAGATTCATCTACTTCTTTTACTGTTCTTATAGTAGAGGCAACTCCAGTTCTATATGCATCGATTTTACTTACGAAATCTTTAGCTGAGGCAGTTAACTTACCACCTTCAAAAAATTTACTATCAAGTGCATCAGGCTTATCCATTGTTTCATAATCCGTTGGATCATCTGCCGTTTCTTGAATTTCCTTTTTTAACTGCTCTACGTAATCATTAAATTCATTTGAGAACTTGCTGATTTCATCTGCTTTAGCCTTTAATGGTCCATATTTTTCAGCCTGTTCAGTTACTTTGTCTGCAAGACCAGTCATAAACGCAGTATTACGTTGTGTTGCTAACGTATTAGACTCAGTAAGTCTTTCGTTCATCAAACCGAATGCTGATAATACTTCTTTTGACATATTTAATGCCATCATCGCGATGAAAACCAAGTACATCAGGTTAATCATCTTCTGCCTTGGGGATAATTTTCCTCCTGCCATATTCTTCTTAGATTTTGGTAGTTATTATAAAAATATTTTATTCAAAAATGTTAACTTCTGTTCATTGCAGTTAACATACCACCATATACTCCATTAAGAGAAGCAAGGTTACCAGATAGACTTTTCATCTGTTCTTGCAATTGACTAGCAAACTCTGCAGTTTGTGCGTTTGCTTCAGCTTGTTTTGAAGCAGCATCTAACTGTACTCTGTACAAACCATTTAATGATTCCATTGAAGCAGCAGCTTTTGCCATTTCTTCACTATATTTTTGTTGTCCAGCGATAGAATCTGCAGTTGGCTTAATACCTTTTGCAGCTCCTTCAAAATTACGGATACTATCACCAAGACTACCAATAAGATTAGAGTCAACTCTAGCCTCTTTTAGCATTTCATCTAATTTTTTAGATAATAATCCTTCTGGAGTCTCTTTTTCTTTTTTATCTCTTTTTGATCCTCCAGCTAATTCTGGGTATACTAAAGACCAATCTAATTCATCATCAACTGATTCGAATGCCGAAACAGTAAATACAAGTGCTTCTGTAACAAGACCAATGATAAGCATTTCGTTACCAAAAGGCCAGTGCATAATTTTAAAAAGTGCACCTAATATTACAACGGCCGCTCCCAGACCGTATACCATATTCATTAATTTTTTACTTGCTTTTGAATTTGCCATAATAAATTTGTTTTGTTTTTTTTAATCTAATTGTTAAAAAAGGTTAGTAATTAAGTAGTTGATAGAAAATTTTGGGACTTACTTTTGATTCTGAGTATTATCTTCTCCAGTTACATCAGTACCCATGTAATCTTGTACTGTTCTGAATCCAATATAACTTCTTGCAGAATCCGCATATTCATAATCTCTGGTACTTACCTGTAGGAAATAAGCAACATCTTTCCATGATCCACCTCGCACAACTTTACGCTTGTTTTCATCATCATTAACGTTAGGGTTCATAGATGAAACGTATTCATATGCTGAAGGGTCATAAGACGACTGTACCCACTCAGAAACATTACCTGCCATATTATATAAGTTATAATCATTGGCTTCAAATGTTTTGGCTTCTACAGTATATAAGAAATTATCTGCTGCGTAGTTTCCTCGAAGAGGTTTAAAGTTTGCTAAGAAACACCCTCTGTCATTTAAGGCATAAGGTCCTCCCCATGGGTATGTAGCTGATTCTAAACCACCTCTAGCTGCATACTCCCATTCTGCTTCTGTTGGTAATCTAAAATAGTTTACAAACTCTTTATTTCTTTTTCTTTGAAATGTATTTTTCTCGATAGTTCTCCATCGGCAGAAAGCTTTAGCTTGTTCCCAAGAAACTCCTACTACTGGATAATCATCATATGCACTATGCCAGAAATAGTCATTATGCATAGGTTCGTTATAAGAATAACTAAAATCCTTAATCCAAACAGTTGTATCTGGATAAACTGGTATTACTTCTTCTTTAATAAAATCTTTTCTTCCACCTTTTCTTGCACGTGCTGCAGCTTGAATATCCATCCAAGTAAACCTAAATTCGAACTTACTTACATCTAATGTACGTCTTCCATTATAAGATTCTTCTAATGGAATATACATCGTATCCATAACTTCAGCATAAAACTCATCTGGATAATCATCAATATCCCACTCGATATCAATATCCTTATTAAGTCTTCTACCTTCATAACCAGTTTCTCCTGTACCACTATAATTGTCGTACATATACTTTTCGTATACGGTCATGTTTTCGGTATCTGCATCAAGAAAAGCAAACTCTCCGATACCATCGTCACCGGGAGTTTTTCCTAATTCATCAGCCATTATCGCTAATCGTACTCGGATTGTTGAATCTCGAACCCAATTAACAAACTGTCGATACTCACTATTAGTGATTTCTGTCTCGTCCATATAAAAAGAACGTACAGTAACCATTTTCGTAGGGGCGTTTGCTAATGCGGCTTTATCATCGTCAGATTTACCCATAATGAACGATCCTCCGGGGATGAGCGCCATTCCATATGGTTTCTGCGGGTGCCATTTTTTTCCTTGTGCTCCGGTCAGTTCTCCTCGACTTCCGCCACCACAACTGTAGAGCATTGCTAAAATAGCAAAGAGTGATACAAATTTCTTCATAACGTGTTTTAGGTTAAGATCTTCTTAGATTTAAGGACGTAAACCTATTTATTTATTTTCAGAAAAACAATTTTTTTCTAAAAAAAACCTTAAATCTACCTAATAATAATGTTAAACTTCATTTTTTCGTTTTGCCTTATACCATCTTTCAGGTATTTCTTGATTACAAGCTCGCTCATAATCGTTGTACGTGCAAGGTAATAACGTATGTCTTTTCAATTTATTATTGCCAGATGAAATAAAAGGTATTTCTATCCACCATCTTCCTGTTTTTGGGCTCTTATAAAAAGACAAAATCTCATCATCTATTGGCACATTGTAATGTAGTGTGCTTTTTAGATTTTTGATATCCAATTCGTTAGAACGATAATTAACCCCTTCAATAAAATACCAGATGATTTGGGAAATGAGTACCGCAGCAGTTTCTTCATTTTTGAAATTTTTAAATTCATAAACCCCAAAACTCTTCACCTTATCACTAATCCCGGCATATCTAGAGATTGCACATATCTCTCTACCATCAAATCCGTTAGGTGACGTCGTTATACCATTCAAACTATTTGCATTCATCACTCCTAAATCGATAGAAACAATATCTGCATCTCGCATGATAGGTTCTACAACGGTTACATCTGCAATAACTTCACCTAAACGATAAGAATCAAAATATAGTTTTTCTATAAGATCAATTTCTTCTTGTGCATTAAAATAAGTTTGATATCCTATATTACTATAATTAAATAAATTATATGGTTGTTCAACAATAATCTTCCCCACAAAAGAAGTATTCGTTATATCCTCTGCAGAGTTCCCTAGATCGAATCTACTATCTACATTTGCTAAATTCACCATTCTTTCTAAAATATCGAAAGATCTGTACTGAGCGTAAACCAAATCTTGACTCCCCCCTATAATAATAGGTATAATATTTTTCTGCAATAATGTAGACAGCACATCTTGAACCAAATAATAGGTATCACTAACCTGATTCCCCGAAATAACATCTCCCAGATCAACTATACTGGTATTCCAATTTCCAGGAAAAAGTTCATATAACGATTTACGGATAGCATCAAAATTTAATTGCTCACCTAAAAAATTAATATCATTCCTATTTTCTTGCACACCAAGAATAGCAATATCAACTTTATTTAAATCAGGAACTCCATCTGAAGTTGTATGAATTTTAATTTGTTTCCCTAATGTTTGATCTGAAAGCAATTTAGTATGCGCTGCTACTAAATCACTTACTGGGGCAAGAAATTCGAAAGACATTTATTATTTCTTTTTGGTAGTGGTTTTCTTTTTAGCAGTAGTTTTCTTTTTAGTTGTTTTTTTCTTAGGAGCATTTTTCTCGATAATACCCTTTACTTCTTCAAGTGTTAATTTTGTAGCGTCAACTGTTTTAGGTAATTCTATTTTTGTTTTACCCTTTATAACATTACTTCTACCCCATCTTGCTTTTTCTACACGAATACCTTCTTCTTCCCAGTTATGAATAACTTTATCAATTTCTTTTTGTTTCTTATCTTCAATTAAAGTAATTATATCGTTATCTGAAAGGTTATCAAAATCATACTTCTTGTTTACATTAATAAACATATTATTCCATTTGATAAAAGGACCAAACCTACCTGTTCCTTTTTGAACCGGAAGATCTTCATACGTATATATAGGAGCATCAGCTTTTTCTTTAGCATCGATCAACTCAATAGCTCTATCCAATGAAGTATTTAGCGGATCTTCGCCTTTATCAAGAGAAACAAACTTTGCTCCGAATTTAACATAAGGACCAAAACGACCATTATTCACAACTATAGTTTCTCCTTTATACTCACCTAATTCTTTGGGCAACTGAAACAAATCCATCGCCTCTTCAAATGTAATACCTCCTAATGTAAGACCTGGTGGCAAGCTTGCAAATTTTGGCTTATCTTCATCTTCTGCCGTACCTATCTGTACCATAGGACCAAATTTACCTAAACGTACACTTACCGGTTTGCCTGACGCAGGGTCTTCTCCTAAAATACGCTCCCCTACTTCTCGTTCTGCATTTTGCGCAACATCTTCTACTCGCGGATGAAACTCGTCATAAAATTCTTTCATGACATTTGTCCAGTCTTCCTGACCATCTGCTATACCATCAAAATCCTGTTCTACTTTTGCTGTAAAATTATAATCCAAAATACCAGCAAAGTGATTTACAAGAAAATCATTAACCACCATCCCAACATCAGTCGGAATAAGTTTACCTTTATCGCTACCTACTTTTTCTGATAGGTTTTTTTCGTTCACTGCATCTCCAGAGAGTACCATTTGAATATAATCTCTTTGCTCACCTTCTTTAGCTCCTTTTTCTACATAATTTCTATTCTGGATGGTAGAAATCGTTGGTGCATACGTAGATGGTCTTCCTATACCAAGCTCCTCTAATTTTTTAACCAGTGCTGCTTCTGTATATCTACTTGGAGGACGAGTAAATCGCTCTGTAGCCGAAATATATTTATTATAAAGAACTTCTTGAACTTTCATTGCAGGAAGAATACCTTGTTGTTCTTCATCCTCATCATCATTACCTTCTAAATACACCTTTAGAAATCCTTCAAATTTGATCACTTCTCCATTTGCAGTAAATTGCTCAGTATGATTATTTGATGCTATTCTTACATTTGTTCTCTCAAGCTTAGCATCACTCATTTGCGAAGCAATTGCTCTTTTCCAAATCAACTCATACAGTCGTTGTTGATCATAATCCACCTGAACACTATGCCTAGAAAAATCGGTTGGTCTTATTGCTTCGTGAGCTTCTTGCGCCCCCTTAGACTTACCTTTATATTGTCTTGGATTACTATATTCATTTCCATAAGCAGAATCTATCTCTGCTTTTGCTCCTTTTTGAGCTTCATCAGAAAGATTAACGCTATCAGTTCTCATATATGTAATCAAACCTGCCTCATACAATCGTTGAGCCATAGTCATGGTCTTACTTACTGAAAAGTATAATTTTCTTGAAGCTTCCTGCTGCAATGTTGATGTTGTAAAAGGTGGTGCAGGTGATTTTTTTGCAGGCTTAGTAGTAAGATCTGCTACGTTAAAAGAAGCCCCTATATTTTTATCTAAAAAAGATTTAGCTTCTTCTTTAGTCTTGAAATTCTTAGGCAATTTTGCTTTAAAAGACTTACCAGCTTCATTAGAAAATTCTGCATCGATTCTATAAGAACCTTCTGGTTTAAAATTTAAAATATCACGTTCTCTCTCAACAATTAAACGTACAGAAACAGACTGCACTCTTCCTGCAGACAATCCTCCTTTTACTTTACGCCATAACACGGGAGACAACTCATACCCTACTAGTCTATCTAAAACACGTCTAGCCTGTTGCGCATTAACCAAATTATAATCTATCGATCTTGGGTTTTCAATAGCCTTTAGTATTGCTTTTTTGGTTATCTCATGAAAAACAATTCTTCTTGTTCTCTTTTCATCTAGCTTAAGGGTTTCTGCCAAATGCCATGCAATGGCCTCTCCTTCTCGATCCTCATCACTAGCTAGCCATACCATCTCGGCTTTCTTAGAAAGATCTTTTAGTTTTTTTACTACTTCTTTTTTGTCTTTTGAGACAATATATTTAGGTTTAAAACCTCCATCAACATCAACACCCAACTCCTTAGAAGGTAAGTCTGCAATATGCCCAAAACTGGACGCTACCTTAAACTCTTTTCCAAGAAATTTCTCTATTGTTTTAGCCTTAGCTGGTGACTCTACAATCACTAAATTCTTAGCCATAGTCCTTTAATTTCTGACCACAAAAGTATATCAATTTTTTGATATCAAGATTCATTATCAAAAAATTAGTTTAAAAAAAACCTGCCGATCAGCAGGTTCTTTAATTTTTATTTTACAAATAACGTCTGTTCCCCCTCAGGCTCACCATGTTCAAAACCAACTGTATCTTTATACACATAATATGATACGACATAAGAGAAAAACATTGTGAAAATAATTCCAACATAACATGCTATAACCCCAAGTGCTGACAACATTCCTGAAATAAATATCAACCCAAAAAGAACAAGCCAATATTTATTTCCCAATTTAAAAGCTGCCTTAATAATATCTCCAACACTCATCTCTTGATTGAAAATAAAAATAGGGATAACTAACTGAAACGGTACCATCACATAAAATATTGGAAAGTAACATGCCAAGGTAGCTAACAATGCTATTCCCATAGTCGCTAGAGAAATCAGTATAATTTTTCCGAAATGTTGTTTTGCAATTGTAAAGTACCCTCCTATATCATCATTCGTATTTAAATCTATTTTTTTTAACGCTTTTAAAAAATGCCCATAAACAGAAAAGTTTAAAACCTGGAGCAGAAAAGACATTATAAATATGACTAAAACCCAAATCACAATCATTACAGGTGAAATATCTTCAAAAAATGATGGTTGATAATACGGGTCTCCTGCATTTTGAATCATTTCTATATAACCAGGTAAAACAGGAACATATACAATCAATAAAAAAGGAATCATTATTACCAGACTAATCAAACTATGTGTTACTCCCATAGAAAAAGTTTTTTTGTACAATTCAAAACTTTTAGATAGTACCTCTCCAAAATCTGGTTTTTTAGAGTTTTCAATTTTATTAAAAATAGGATGCTCCATTGCTAATGATTTTTTAGTTAGAACACAAATGTATATTTTTTTCAAAAAAACCCATGACACTTTGTCATAAATCGTATTAAAAATTATCTTTGCACACTATTTGACCTTAATTGGTAAGGAATTATTTTTATGGAGAAGATCATTGACGAAAGCATACAAGGGCAATCACTTGACCTTGAACAAAAAAAGGAAAATCAACGAAAGCTTTTTATCGAAAGCTATGGTTGCCAAATGAATTTTAGTGATAGCGAAATTGTTGCTTCAATTTTAGCCAAAGAAGGATTCAACACTACTCAAAACCTAGAAGATGCGGATTTGGTTTTAGTAAACACATGCTCTATTCGTGAGAAAGCAGAACTAACCGTTCGAAAACGGTTAGAGAAGTACAATGCTGTTAAAAGAACAAATCCAAAGATGAAAGTCGGCGTACTAGGATGCATGGCTGAACGTTTAAAAAGCAAGTTTCTAGAAGAAGAAAAAATAGTTGATCTGGTTGTTGGTCCAGATGCATATAAAGACCTACCTAATTTAATTGAAGAAGTTGACGCAGGTCGTAATGCCGTAAATGTAGTTCTTTCTAAAGAAGAAACTTATGGAGACATCGCTCCTGTTCGTTTACAAAGTAACGGTGTATCTGCCTTTGTATCCATTACTAGAGGGTGTGACAACATGTGCACATTCTGTGTTGTACCTTTTACCAGAGGAAGAGAGCGTAGTAGAGAACCACAAAGCATTTTAAAAGAAATCGACGAACTAGTAGCTCAAAATTTTAAAGAAATCACTTTACTTGGACAAAATGTTGATAGCTATTTATGGTATGGTGGAGGACTAAAGAAAGATTTTGTAAAAGCTTCTGATTTTCAAAAAGCAACTGCTGTAGATTTTGCAAAGCTACTAGATATGACTGCACAACGTCATCCAAAACTCAGGATTCGTTTTTCGACGTCTAATCCACAGGACATGACCCTAGACGTTATAGAGGTAATGGCAAAACACAAAAATATTTGTAAACACATTCATCTTCCGATACAAAGCGGTAGTGATCGTATTTTAAAAGAGATGAATCGTTTACATACTCGAGAGGAGTACATTAAATTAATCGATAATATCAAAAAAATAATCCCTGATTGTGCTATAACTCAAGATATGATTATTGGTTTTCCAACAGAAACAGAAGAAGACCATCAGGATACATTATCATTACTAGAACATGTTAAATATGAACATGGATATATGTACGCCTATTCAGAAAGACCTGGTACTTTGGCAGAACGCAAATTAGAAGATGATGTCCCTGAAGATGTAAAAAAACGAAGACTGGCAGAGGTTATTGCAGTACAGAGAAAGCATTGTGCTTATAGACATGAAAGCTATATCGGAAAAACTTATGAAGTTTTAATTGAGAAAGAATCCAAAAAATCTGATCAACATTGGAGCGGAAGAACAACTACAAACATTGTAGCCATTTTTCCAAAAGGAGAACACAAAATTGGTGATTTTGTAATGGTACGAATAGATGATTGTACTAGTGCAACTTTATTAGGTGAAGCAGTAGGTATATCTCAAAATAATTAAACTTTACTTAAGACTAAAAGAAATCGAATAAAAAACATAAGATGGAATCAATTCAAGCCATAAAACAACGATTTGGGATCATAGGAAATGACCCTAAACTAAATCGTGCGGTAGAAAAAGCCATCCAGGTAGCTCCTACAGATATTTCAGTTTTAGTTACTGGAGAAAGTGGTGTCGGTAAAGAAAGTATTCCAAAAATTATACACTCTCTATCTCATCGTAAGCACGGAAAATACATAGCGGTAAACTGTGGTGCTATACCCGAAGGAACCATAGATAGTGAGCTTTTTGGACATGAAAAAGGAGCTTTTACAGGAGCAACACAAACACGAAATGGTTATTTTGAAGTTGCCGATGGGGGAACCATATTTTTAGATGAAGTAGGAGAACTTCCACTAACCACTCAAGTGCGTTTATTAAGGGTTCTGGAAAATGGCGAATTTATAAAAGTCGGATCTTCAAAAGTTCAAAAAACAGATGTTCGAATTGTAGCTGCAACAAATGTAAACATGTTCGAAGCTATAAAAAAAGAGAAATTTAGAGAAGATTTATACTACCGTCTTAGTACTGTTGAAATTTTACTACCGCCTCTTAGAGATCGAAAAGAAGACATTCATTTATTATTTAGGAAATTTGCCTCTGATTTTGCAACCAAATACAAAATGCCTACCATTCGCTTAGCA
Organism: Aquimarina aggregata; assembly: GCF_001632745.1. Taxonomy (GTDB): domain Bacteria; phylum Bacteroidota; class Bacteroidia; order Flavobacteriales; family Flavobacteriaceae; genus Aquimarina; species Aquimarina aggregata. The sequence continues at coordinate 293,339 of NZ_LQRT01000001.1, forward strand.
GATGATGCTGTTGGATTACTAGAGAAGTATCATTGGAGTGGTAATATCAGACAATTACGCAACATCGCAGAACAAATATCAGTCCTTGAACAAAACAGATTAATTTCAGCCATCACGCTACGTAGTTATCTACCAAACATAGGTAGCAATTTACCAGCAGTAATTTCTTCTGACAAAAAAGAGAGTGACTTTAGTAACGAAAGAGAAATATTGTACAAAGTTCTTTTTGATATGAAAAGCGATCTTAATGATCTCAAAAAATTAACAATGGAGTTAATGGAAAGCGGCAATAATCAACAAGTACAAAAAGATAATGAGAGCTTGATACAAAAAATATATAGAGAAGAGGAACAAGATATTAGATTTGAAGATACGACTGCCCCTACAGCAGAAGTACTACAAATACCACCTCCAACTATTCAAGAAACCGAAGAAGATAAGTATCATTTTGCAGAAGAAATTCAAGAAGAAGAAACCTTATCGCTTCATGACAAAGAACTAGAGTTAATTAAAAAATCATTGGATAGACATAGAGGAAAACGCAAAGCCGCTGCCGAAGAGTTAGGTATAAGCGAACGCACCTTGTATAGAAAAATCAAGCAATATGATTTATAATAAACTATAAATTAAATATGTCACACAAAAGCACCAGTAATTTAATGAAAAAAATAAAATACACCATAGTAGCAATAGTTGGATTAATACTACTTCAAGGATGTGGTGCATATTCCTTTAGTGGGATTTCAATAGGTCCTGAAACCAAAACTTTTCAGGTGAATTTCTTTCAAAATCAATCTCCAAGAATTTTTCCGGGAGCAGATCAAACATTCACTAATCAATTACAAGATTTAATCCTTAATCAAACCAATCTTGATCTTGTTACTTCTAGTGGAGACATTATTTACGAAGGAGAAATAGTGCAAGATTATGTTTCTCCTAATACAGCAACCTCTCAAATTACTGCCGCTCAAAACCGATTAACAATAGCAGTAAATATGCGATTTTATGACGCCAAAGATTCTAAACAAGATTTAGAACAACGTTTTTCGTTTTTCTTTGATTACCCTGCCGCTGCATCTGAAAATGCAATACGAGATGAGGCGCTACAAGTTATTTTTGAACGTATCACTCAAGACATTTTTAATGCCACGTTAGCCAGATGGTAAATACGATGAAGTACACAAAAAACAAATAAATCAATATAGTTTGAACACTAAAGAACTCACATATTTATTAAAAAACCCTGCTCAACTTAGCAAAGAACAGGCTTATTCTCTTGAAAAAATCTCTCGTGAGTTTCCCTATTTTCAATCTATAAAACCGCTGTTACTAAAAACATTAAAAGACAACGAAAGTTTTAGATACAATCAAGAACTAAAGACTACAGCAGCATATACAATAGACAGAACAGTTCTATTTGACTTTATAACCTCTGATCTTTTCAAAAAAAATAACGATCAAAATGTTACCCCAAAGAAAACCAAATCAGACATAGATGTTGTAGATCCAACAGAAGTCAAGGTATTACAAAGAATGGCTATGGATGATGCCGTTAGAATGAAAATAAAAGAAGCTGAAGATGTTTTAGACCCTGCTTTATTTGCTGCCAGAAATGAAGAAAGTCTTTTAAACCAAATTTCTAAAACAGAAGAAATAGCATCAGAAGCAAATGAAGAAAAAAAGAGCAAACAAGAAAGCAAAACCACCGAGCAAATATTAGGGATAAACAAACCTCTTGATTTTGACAAAAAAGAGACACATTCTTTTGCCGAATGGCTAAAGCTAAGCTCTTTAAATCCTATAGCCCCTGAACCTAAAAATTCTGAAACAGAAAAAAAAGAAGACAAGAAACTGTTAGATCAAAAAGATAAATTTGATTTAATCGATGAGTTTATTGCTAGCAACCCTAAGATCAAACCTGCAATAAAAAATGCACCTACACGCAATTTAGCTAAGCAAAACGTCGTTCCTACAGATGAATTAATGACCGAAACTTTGGCTAGGGTTTATCTTGCTCAAAAAAATTACAAAAAAGCAATTCAAGCTTATAATATATTAATTTTGAAAAATCCCGAAAAAAGTGGTTTCTTTGCAGACCAAATTCGCGCAATAAAAAAATTACAAGAAAATAAATAACAATATATAATGACAACGTTTTCAATCTTTTTAATATTAATCGTTATCGTATCTTTTCTACTAATAGTAGTAATCATGGTACAGAACCCTAAAGGTGGAGGTTTATCTTCTTCTTTTGGAGGAGGAGGAACACAACAACTAGGAGGTGTTAAAAAAACAACAGACTTTTTAGATAAAAGTACCTGGACTTTAGCCACACTTTTACTAGTGCTTATCTTATTATCTAATATAGATTTGATGGGTGGAAATAGTATCCAAGAATCAAAGGTAAATACTGACAATGTTCAAATAGAAACTCCTGTTACTCCGGATGCTCCTGCTGCGGATGATGACAGTAACGAATAGTATTTTTCGAAAAAACAACAATATAAATGTCGACTTGTCATACAGTCGACATTTTTTTATTTCAATTTGTCAGTATACTGTTACTGGCATAATTTCTGAAATAAACGCTTCAAACATTTCATTTAAAATTTAAAAAATAAACTAGTCACAATGGGAGTAAATATTAAACCTCTTTCAGATCGTGTGGTTGTAGAACCACTTCCTGCTGAAACACAAACGGCTTCTGGATTATTCATTCCTGATTCTGCTCAGGAAAAACAACAAAAAGGTAAAGTAGCAGCTGTAGGTGCTGGTAAAAAAGACCACGAAATGACCGTTCAGGTTGGTGATACTGTTCTTTATGGTAAATATTCTGGTACAGAATTAAAATTAGATGGAAAAGACTATTTAATCATGCGCGAGGACGATATTCTTGCAATAGTTTAATCGGTAATCACAAAAATCAAATTACAAATTCCATCTTTTTCTTCGACAACTCAAGAAATCAAGTTTTGGAATTTAATTTTTTAAAGTTTAAAAAAATAAATTATGGCAAAAGATATAAAATTTGACATAGAAGCACGTGACGGTATAAAACGTGGTGTGGATGCATTAGCCAATGCAGTAAAAGTAACTCTAGGACCAAAAGGACGTAATGTAATTATCAGTAAATCTTTTGGCGCTCCTACTGTAACTAAAGATGGAGTTTCTGTAGCAAAAGAAGTTGAGCTTGAAGATGCTCTTGAAAACATGGGAGCTCAAATGGTAAAAGAAGTAGCTTCAAAAACCAATGACCTTGCTGGTGATGGTACGACTACTGCAACCGTATTGGCCCAAGCAATTGTAAAAGAAGGACTTAAAAACGTAGCAGCTGGTGCCAACCCAATGGATCTTAAACGTGGGATTGACAAAGCTGTAGAAGCTATTACTGCTGATCTTGCAAAACAAACTAAAGAAGTTGGTGATTCTTCTGATAAAATTAAACAAGTAGCTGCTATTTCGGCTAATAATGATGAAACTATCGGTGACCTTATCGCTCAAGCTTTTGGCAAAGTAGGTAAAGAAGGTGTAATCACTGTCGAAGAAGCAAAAGGTACTGATACTACTGTGGACATCGTAGAAGGTATGCAATTTGACAGAGGATACCTTTCACCTTATTTCGTTACAAATAGCGAAAAAATGACTGCTGATCTTGAGACTCCATACATCTTATTGTATGATAAGAAAATTTCTGCTATGAAAGATTTGTTACCAGTGCTTGAGCCTGTTGCTCAAACTGGGAAACCTCTTTTAATCATTGCAGAAGATGTAGACGGAGAAGCATTAGCTACACTTGTAGTTAACAAATTACGTGGCGCATTAAAAATAGCTGCTGTTAAAGCTCCTGGTTTTGGCGACAGACGTAAAGCTATGTTAGAGGATATCGCTATTCTAACTGGAGGTACTGTGATTTCTGAAGAGCGTGGGTTCACATTAGAAAACACTACTATTGAGCACTTAGGTACCGCAGAAAAAGTAGCTATTGACAAAGACAATACTACTGTAGTAAACGGTTCTGGTGCAGAAGATTTAATCAAAAACAGAGTAAATCAGATCAAAGCTCAAATAGAAACTACTACTTCTGATTACGACAAAGAAAAACTACAAGAGCGTCTTGCTAAATTAGCAGGAGGTGTAGCCGTGCTATATGTAGGTGCTGCTTCTGAAGTAGAAATGAAAGAAAAGAAAGATCGTGTAGATGATGCATTACACGCTACTCGTGCCGCAGTAGAAGAAGGAATTGTTGCCGGTGGTGGTGTTGCTTTAGTAAGAGCTAAATCCGTACTAGGTGACGTGAAAACTGAAAATGCAGACGAAGCAACAGGTGTACAAATTGTAAACCGTGCAATTGAAGCTCCATTAAGAACTATAGTTGAAAACGCAGGTGGAGAAGGATCTGTAGTTATTGCCAAAGTACTTGAAGGAAAAGCTGATTTTGGTTATGACGCTAAATCAGAAGCATATGTTGACATGCTTAAAGCAGGGATTATTGATCCTAAAAAAGTAACACGTATTGCTTTAGAAAATGCAGCATCTGTATCAGGAATGATCCTTACAACAGAATGTTCATTAACAGACATCAAAGAAGAAGCTCCTGCTGCAGGAGGTGGTATGCCACCAATGGGCGGAGGAATGCCTGGTATGATGTAATCAGCAATGAATCGAAATAAGGTTTTAATTCTTATTTACAAATAACAATAAAAACCCATCTTGGTAACTTCAAGATGGGTTTTATTTTGTTATGACTTTATGGTTGAAATTTATAAATCCCAAGAATCTTTTCTTGCATACCAGTCCACCTCTACACTAACTTTAAAACAAATAATCTTTAATACCTTAGAACTTATGAAGAAAAGCATTTTAAATTTAGAAGGCGTGAAAATAATTAAAAAAAAAGCGCAACGCCAAGTTAATGGTGGATCAGGTTGCAATTGTGGTAGCCATGAAACATCGCCTGGATCGTGCCTTTGTCACACGAGTGTATAATAGTAAAGTATTGTGTATGTGATGTAAAAAACATTACATACACAATGTTTCTTTTTTAAAACTACTTTTACGAATATTTCTTTACAATTTCCTGAACTAAAGCGGCAGTTTTCTTATGTTTTTTCTTGACCAACAATCGTTTTGGCGGTGCAATTCTTACTTCACAATCCATTATCCAACATAATCCATATCTAACTCTCTATAATTTTATTTGAATTTTTAAAAGACAAGGCAACACTTTTCCACCAATTTAAGGTACTACTGCATCAATAAAATTCATAAATTAAATAACACTAAATCCAAGTTTCTGGTTTCTTTTAAAAGATCAAAAACTCTATACTAAACATCCTCATCAAGGTCGAATAAATAACTCATAACAATTACACCCTTCCTCTGTTTGCCACTAATACCTTTCAAAAACTTGATTACAACGTATTTACCTACAACTTAAACTAGGATAAAAAATCTTGTTCAACCTCCTAAAAAGCAATACCCCTTAAAAGATTAGTTGTAATTCCTCTGGATTTTATTCTACGCAAAGTTCTTTTTAAGTTTTAATAAACAATGCATTCCTCTAACTTTATTTTAGAGCGATAAATTATTAGAATAAGAACCATGAAAAAATTCAAATACTCATACAATTCAATGTGAAATATTTCAGAAAAAAGTTAACCTTATAAAAAAAAAACGATTTTTCTCGAAATTTAGGATAGGGTAAATCTAAAATGAAGTGTTCTACAATTAACAATCAATTTAATATATCACATAAATTCAAAATGTATGAAAAACGATTTTTTAAAAGGAATTCTGTTAATTGCTATCTCACTATCATTAACATATTGCTCCAAAGATAGTTCAACAGAGGCAATACCTGAAACACAAAACACACAACAAAATCCTAAAGTCTACCGAAACTGTGGCACCTCAGAACACATGGCAAAGGCTATTGCCAAAAATCCCAAATACAAAAACACAAAAAATGCTATTGAAAAGCAAGTTAAACAGTATGAAACAGACCTAGAAAATGGCGCAAAACAAAGAAACATTACATTCACTATCCCAGTAGTTGTTCATGTAATTTACAAAGACAAGAAAGACAATATTAGTAAAGAACAAATACAATCGCAGATTGACGTACTTAATCAAGATTTTAGTAAAAAAAATACTGATGCTGGTCAAGTGCCTAAGTCTTTTTCTTCTTTGGTTGCTGATGCTGGAATACAATTTAAATTAGATAAAGTTAACCGAGTATCAACCAAAGTGGATAGATGGAATGGAGATGATATGAAATCATCTAAAAAAGGTGGAGCAGATGCTATTGACCCTAAAACTAAATTAAATATTTGGGTATGTAAAATAGCTCTCGATCGTGGTCAAGAAATTTTAGGTTTTGCATATTTTCCGGGTACTGTAAACTCAAAAATTGACGGTGCTGTAATCCAACCACAATTTTTTGGAACTACAGGTACGGTAAGCGCACCGTTTAACAAAGGAAGGACAGGAACTCATGAGATCGGGCACTGGCTAAATCTAGAACATATGTGGGGTCCTGACGCAACGAATAATCAAAAGCAATGCGATCTTGACGACGCTGTTGCTGACACACCCAATACTGGTGGACCCAATTTTGGATGTCCAACATTCCCCACAAAAAGTTGCAAAACCACAGACATGACTATGAATTATATGGATTATGTGGATGATAAATGCATGTACATGTTTTCAAAAGGCCAGAGTAGCAGAATGCGATCTACACTTGTCAAAGGTGGAGCAAGAGTAAGTTATGTCTCTAAATAAAAACCTTTATACCATTACATAAGTAAATAGTATTTAAAAAAAGAGGGCGCCTGAAGAGTATTAACCTTCTCAGTCCATCACATTGCGCTAAGTCAAAATGCATTAATTCCCGATTAGTATATACTGCGGCTTTGAAACACACTCAGGGCGATAAAAACGATAGAGAAATAAACTTTTCAGCCTTCCTCTTTTAAGCAAAATGATCCCGCCTTTCTATTATGAACAGTTTTTTTGAAAATATAGTCTAAGAATATTTCTTTACAATTTCCTGAACTAAAGCTGCGGTTTTCTTATGTTTTTTCTTGGCCAACAATCGTTTTGGCGGTGCAACTCTTACTTCACAATCCATTATAGAACATGACTCACAAGTAACACCCACCTGTTCTTTTGGTATTTTAGCGTCTTTTACAAAACCTATTTTTTTCTCTAATGCAGATGAGATTAAAAACCCTATCCCAATACTTCTATAATAATCTTTTCTAAAAGGATCTTTTGTTGCCGATGTAAACACCAAGTATTGTTGGTCAGTATCTGTATAATCAGAAATCTGAATATCAAAAGCATATTCTAAATCATTATTAGCAGTCCTTTGTAATGTCTTAATAGCCATCCAACGTCTACAATAATGCTCATTTACCTCATTTGCATGAGGTTGCTGTTGATGCGTAATATGCAGTTCTTTAACTAAATTAAACTTTTCTACTCCTAACTTATGCGTAAACCTAAGAAAGAATACATTTTGCATTCCGAAATCTTTAGGAAGAATATTCGTAAGTCGTTGATAAAAAGATTCAGGAGAAGCATTATATAATTTCATAACCTTATGAAATGCTTTCTCTGAAAATTTATTTAACACAAAAAGCTCCTTAAGATGTTTCTTAAGATGATTTCTAGGAATAATGAGCGCTCCCGCAAAGTACGAGGCATAGAAATTATGCAACACCTCTTCAAAATTATCATAGCGTATCCATGAAAACGTATAAGGCCTCTCTTTAATTTCTAAATACTGATATCCCAATTCTTTGGCATAAATAAACGTCTTTTGAGCTTCATCTACTCTATTAGACAATAAAAGTGTTTTAGTAGAAGGCACAAATACAGATCGTAAATTATCCAATTCATCTTCTTCAGGGATACCTTCATTATTAATGGTATACCCATACTCTTCTTTTAAAATTTCCTCTAATTCAACAGAAGTTATTTTTCCATCAAGATTTAGTTGATACGAATTGGCAAATTTTATTGCCTTATCCTCAAAGTCCTTAAAAAAGTTATTATGAGCCTCTTGATAAGAGCGCAGAGAAGCCAAATAAAAGCCTTCTCTACTCATATTGTAGTGCTGAGCAATCTCAATAACCGTACTAATAAATGCATTCACCTTAGAAGGAGCATTTGCTATTATATCAATAAGATCACTTTGTTGTATCCCGAATAACTCTAAGGGAATCTCATCTAATATTCCTGATTGCAAAATTTCACCTATCGGTGCTAAGTTTTTATCCAATTTAAGTGAAACCAAACTATCATATGGAACATCTAGTGTCTCAGCAAGTTTGATAATTTTATCTGTTTTTGGGTATTTTTTTCCCTTTTCAATTTCATTTAAGTACGACTTTGATAAGCCACACAACTTTGATAAGCCAAATAGGGATAAATCCTTTTCGGTTCGTATCTGCTTGATTTTCAGACCAAAAATCAATCTAATATATTCTTCTGCTATTGCCATAATATCAAAAATAACACTTTTCGCGTAATTCTGGAAAAAAGAAAAAATTCACTTTTAGCGAACGTTCGCTTGTTTTATTAAAAACTTTTTTTTAATATTGTTCACTCAAACGATATAGTTATGGAAATACAGACAAACCTTAGTCAGAAAATTAGCTTCTCGAAAGAAGTTAAAAACTACCATCCTGAAATCTTAACTGATGGTGCACTGACCTTTTTAGAAGCCTTACAAGATCGTTTTAATGAGAGACGATTAACGCTATTAAAAAACCGTGAGTGTCAACAACAGTTGTTTGATTTAGGTACGTATCCATCTTTTCCGGAGAACACAAAAGAAATTCGCAATAGCGAATGGTGTGCTGCTCCAATTCCAGAAGACCTACAAGATCGTAGAGTCGAAATAACAGGTCCTGTAGACCGAAAGATGGTCATTAATGCTTTAAATTCAGGAGCCAAAACGTTTATGGCCGATTTTGAAGATAGTAATGCCCCGCTTTGGGAAAACTGCCTTCAAGGACAAAGAAACCTTAAGGATGCTGTCAACAAAACTATTTCCTTTTACAATCCAAAAAGAGACAAAACCTATCAGTTAAAAGAAAAAACCGCAACATTAATCGTACGCCCAAGAGGTTTACACCTTAATGAAAAACATCTTTTAATCAAACAACAAGAAACAAGCGCCTCTTTATTTGATTTTGCACTTTATCTATTTCACAATAACGAACAATTAAAAGAAAATGGTACTGGCGCATATTATTACTTACCTAAACTAGAGCATTTTACAGAAGCCATCTGGTGGAACGATGTCATTGATTTTTCAGAAGAATATCTTGGCATAGAGTCTGGTAGTGTAAAAGTGACCGTTCTTGTTGAAACCATTACTGCTAGTTTTCAATTAGATGAGATTATCTATGCTCTAAAAGATCATATCGTTGGGTTAAACTGCGGAAGATGGGATTACATCTTTAGTTATATTAAAAAATTAAGAAATCATAAAGGTTTTGTAGTTCCCGATCGAGCACAAGTAACAATGACCAGCCCTTTTATGGATGCTTATAGTAAATTAGTTATACAAAGATGCCATAAAAGAAATATCCTGGCTATTGGCGGAATGGCTGCTCAAATCCCAATTAAAAATAATGAAGAAAAGAATACTGCAGCTTTTGCTAAAGTTCAAGCTGACAAAGAACGTGAGGTAAAAAACGGACACGATGGTACGTGGGTAGCACATCCTGGGCTTGTAAAATTAGCAATGCAGGTTTTTGACAAACACATGCCAACATCTAATCAAATACATGTTAAGCGTAATGATGTTGTAATCACAGAAGATGATCTTCTGGAAATCCCTAAAGGCACAATTACAGAAAGAGGAATTCAAGAAAATATTAATGTAGGAATCCATTATATTGCCAATTGGCTTAGCGGAAACGGTGCTGTTGCCCTATACAACTTAATGGAAGATGCTGCCACTGCAGAAATTAGCAGAACACAGTTATGGCAATGGCTAAAAAACGAAGTATCCTTAGAAGACGGAAGAACATTTAACAACACGCTATTTCACATCTTTTTTGAAGATGAATTAAAAGTTATCCAAACACAAGTAGGAGACACATTATATGAAACAGAGAATTATCAAAATGCAATACAAACATTTTATAAACTAGTTACCTCTGATGAATTTGAAGAGTTTTTAACTACTAAAACATATCAATATTTATAAAAATATCACACAAATCATCTACTAATACTATGGAGGGTAGTATGGAAATTGAACAATTCTAATTTTTTCCGATTTTACAATTGTGCTCAAAACGGCACCTGCTATATGTAGGTGTCGATTTTTGTTAATCGTATTTTTAATCGCAATCCCATCTAAAATCCGAGATTTTATAGCCTTGATTGCTTTTAAAATTATAGTGCCACCATTCAGTTTTTATTGTTTTGAAACCGTGTTTTTCCATAGTAGTTCTTAATAATTTACGATTAGCAAGAACTTCTTTAGAAAGTTTAGTATATGCATGGTGTGCTTTTTTTCCAAAATGATCAAACTTTGTACCCATATCTATCGCTCCACCGCCAGATCTAACCAAAGTAATATCAACAGCTGCTCCTTTATTATGAATAGAGCCACCTTTAGGGTTTGCTACATATCCCGGATTAGGAAATATTTTCCACATTTTTTTCTGCACACTGTGTGGTCGGTAGCAATCAAAAAACTTAATCCTATACCCTTGTTTTTGTAAGTCGTTATTTGCTGCGATCAATGCCTTAGCCACCTCATCTCTTACCAAACATTTAGCACAATCATACACCTGCTTTTTAAGAAAATTATCCTTAGTAGCGTATTTCATATCAAATACAAAGTCATCAGATATTTTCGCAATATTCACAAAGTTACTTCGCTCTTGCACACGTCTAACACTTTCTCCCGCAGATAGACCTTCTATAGAGTCTTTTTTTCTATACAAACTCTGTTCTACTTTTTCTCCTCTCAACCGCAGTGCTTTAGCTTTCTCCAGAAGAGCCATTGTTTGACTTTCCGGAGCTACCTCGGTAGTAGTACACGACACTAAAATCATTAAGAAAATTAATGCCATTAGTTTTCTAATTACCATAAACGTTATTGTTTTATCCCAATTACAACAATATCAAGTCATTTAACACAATTTCTCCCTCAAAAAATTGACAATAGCAGACTTGGTACTTTTAAATATAATCAATATTTCTTATTAATTACCAAACAAATATACTTTACTTGATAATAACACTCTACAACCCATTTATTTAAACGTGTTTTTTACATCTCCACAAACAAGCATTGATTTTCCAAAATATGGATTTCGTATCTCTTCAGAATCAGATAACCAATACCCTCCTGCTCCATCAAAAGCCATCGGACAATATTGTTTATACACCTCTCCTGAATTTATCTTTGTTTTACTAATTCTAAGCTCAACCTCTGATGAAATGGTCACAAAAAAATCTCTTTGTTTCTTAATATCCTTTGTAAGAGAAATAAGTTTTGCAGTCGCTTTTAATTGTTTATTCTCTTTCGAATCATCCAGAATATTTTGTAGTTTTTTTGATTCTAATTGCACCTGCTTACTATCAGAATTCACCAAAGCCCCCTTCATAACTAGATATAAACCATAGATTTCTTGAACTTTCTTATCAGAGAAATCTACTTTTGACTTCGAATCTGTTGCATTAAGGTCCACTTTACCGTTTACCACAACAGGTTCTTTTTTATCCTTATTACAGGACAAAAATAATATTACAATCACAAAAGACAACACTTTAAACAATTTACTCATAAGCTCTAAACTTTTGATATTATGTATTATATCTCAGATATTTTATTTAACCTAGTATTTAAAAATGTGTAAATTTACTTTATAAATACATACGAGCTAAACTTATTTTAGGTTTTTACTAGGATTTTTTAACAAAAGAATATCATAAAAAACAATCCTTGATTTTAAATATTTTAAATATTTTTGCCGGAAAAATTGAGGGAATGCAATTAGAAGATTTAAAACCCGATGTAACGGGCATACTTACCAATGAAGATGTATCAATAACCGAAAGACTTAATCAAATATGTCATTTCTTAAAAGATAACGTTGACCACTATGACTGGGTAGGTTTTTATTTTAAGAATGGAGACAAAGACGAATTAAAATTACGCACCTATGCTGGATTAGAAACAGATCATGTAATTATTCCTTTTGGCAAAGGAATTTGTGGTCAGGTAGCTGTTTCAAACGAAAACTTTGTTGTCCCTGATGTAAAGGCACAAGACAACTATATTGCCTGCAGCATTAACGTAAAATCTGAAATCGTTGTTCCATTATTTAAAAATGGCGAAAACATAGGGCAGATCGATATTGATTCTGACACTATTGATCCATTTAAAAAAGAGGACGAACGCTTTCTAGAGTTTGTAAATCAAGAAGTCTCTAAAATACTTTAACATTAAAATTATTACAATACAGTAGTATAATGCTCATCACTTTGAGATCTAATCTTTTGTGCTGCTTGTTCTGCTGTGATATCCCTTTGAGGATCTGCAAACATTTCATACCCCACCATAAATTTCTTTACTGTTGAAGATCTTAATAATGGTGGGTAGAAAGACATGTGCATATGCCATTCTTCATATGAACCACCATCGGTAGGAGCTTGATGAATCCCAGCAGAATAAGGAAATGAAGTCTTAAAAACATTATCGTACTTAGTGGTTAATTTTTTAATGATTTCTGCAAAATTATACGCCTCTGTTGTTGTTAATTCACTTATATCCTTAACCTTTCTACGAGGTATAATCATTGTTTCATAAGGCCAAACTGCCCAATATGGTACAAGTGCAACAAAATCATCATTTTCGATAAGAATTCTCTCCTTCAATGCCAATTCTTGATCTAAATAAGCTCCTAGAAGAGATTTTTTATGAGTTTGCCAAAACTCTTTTTGTCTTTCTGTTTTCTTCGAAATTTCGCCCGGAATAGATCTTTGTGCCCAAATTTGTCCATGCGGATGCGGATTACTACATCCCATTACTGCTCCTTTATTTTCAAAGATTTGCACATAATTTATACCTTCTAATTCTCCTAACAAAAGAAACTCTTTCTGCCACAATTGTACAACATCAGTAATTTCTTCTACCTTCATTACGGGCAGCGTAAGCGCGTGATTAGGAGAAAAACAAATTACTTTACAAATACCACTCTCGGATTTAGCTTTTAACAAACCATCTGTAAAATCTACTTCTGGCACTTCTTTTAGTAAAGCCGCAAAATCGTTGGTAAAAGAATATGGTTTCTTATAATCGGGATTTACTTCTCCGTTGGCTCTGGTATTAGTAGGGCACAAGTAACATTCTGAATCATAAGATTCTTGAGAAAATTTTGCAGGTTCTTCATTCTTTCCCTGCCAAGGTCTTTTTGTTCTGTGGGGTGATACTAATACCCACTCTCCAGTTAATATATTATATCTCTTATGAGGATTATCATTAAAATCTTGCATTATTTTATTTTTGTATTGATGTTCCTTGACTCGGTACTGTTATAAACGAAGTTAAATCAATATTAAATTGCTCTTTATATGCTTTTTTGACAACAGGTAAATATGCATCTATGTGATCTTTGTGAATTAAATTGATTGTACAACCACCAAAACCACCACCCATCATTCTAGATCCAATGATTTGGTCATTGCCTTCTGAAAAATCAACTAAAAAATCCAATTCTTTACAACTTACTTCATACTCATACTGAAGTCCTCTATGTGACTTATACATGAGATTTCCAAACATTTCTAAATCACCTTTTTCTAAACATTCTGAAGCCCGAAGAACTCTATCATTCTCTTGTATAACATACAATGCTCTTCCATAAAGTTTAGAAGACAACTTATCTTTATACTCATCTAATAAACTCTTTGTAACATCTCTTAAGGATTTTACCTGTTTATTTTCTTTGGCGATTACAGAAATTACTTCTTCACATTCTTCTCGACGTGTATTGTACTCACTAGAAGCCAGATTGTGTGACACATTTGTATTCAATAATAAAATTTTATACGGTTCAAAATTAGCATCTATCAATCGATGTTCTTGATTTTTACAATCTAATAGAATGACTTTTTGATCTTCACTCATTACCGAAGCAAATTGATCCATAATCCCACATTTTGTACCAACGTAAGTATGCTCAGCTCTTTGTGACAGTTCTACCAGAGCAATTTTTGGTAAATCAAGATTAAAAAGCTCATTAAGCCCAAAAGCTAAACCACATTCTAAGGCAGCAGAAGAGCTTACTCCCGCGCCAATTGGCAATTCACTTTTTACAATGCAGTTAAAACCTTTTACCCCATTTGTAATCTGAAGTAATTCATTTATTACGCCTAGGATATAATTCTCCCATTCTACAGTACTAGGAGATACATTCTCTAAATCAAAAACTAAATGTTTATCATACGAAACGCTATATACATTACATTGAGATTCTGAACCATTAGCTTCAAAAGAAAATACAATTTTTTTATCTATGGCCGTAGGCAACACAAAGCCATTATTATAATCTGTATGCTCCCCTATGAAATTAATTCGCCCTGGAGACACTACTTTTAACTCTTCCTTAAAATTTGAAACAAACGATTTATGTTCTCCACTCATTTCCTCAATAGATTTATCTTTTACCATTTTAAATTTCTTAACATCAAAAATGAAATTACACTGTTTTTTTCTATAAAAAAAGACAAATATAATAAATGTAAAAAATACGTTTATTATATTAGAACTATATTTTTCCTTATTTTGTCATTAAAACCAATAAATACATGAAAACACACTTACCACACAATGGACTTATATAGTAATAAAGATAAATTTTACGTTGCCGTGGATTGTATAATTTTCGGTTTTGATAATGAGAAATTAAAGTTACTAGTTTTTAATAGAAAAATAGATCCTTTCATAGGCTCATTGTCATTAATTGGTAGTTTTGTAAAAATTGGTGAAAGTGTTTCGGATGCTTCTATACGAATTCTAAAAGAATTTACTGGCTTAGAAAACGTTTACATGAAAGAGCTAAAAACATATAGTTCTGTTGATAGAGATCCTGGATATCGTTGTATTTCTGTTGCCCAATACGCACTAATTTATGTGAATGACACTATTAACAAGTTAGTAGAAGAAAAGGGCGCTAAATGGTATGAAATAGATAACGTTCCCGAATTAATACTGGATCATAATGAGATGACTATTGATGCTCTTAAACGTATCGAACAGATTGCCCGATATAAACCAATAGGGTTTGAACTATTACCAAAGAAATTTACTTTACCCAAATTACAAAAACTTTATGAAGCGATTTATAGAAGGAAATTAGATCCTCGAAATTTTAGAAAAAAAATTCTTTCATTCGATATTATCATAAAATTAGAAGAAAAAGATCGAACAGGTTCTAAAAAAGGTGCTTTCCTTTATAAATTTGACCATACCAAATACAAAAAATTACAAAAATCAGGATTTGATTTTGAAATATAATATCCACCTAAATTTTTGATAAAAAAAACAATAAAATGCAATCGCTTTTAGAAAAGATATACAACCTACAGGACATTCACACCATATCTAAGCATGAACAAATCGTATTAGGAATCATTGATGCTATAGATGCTGGAGTTCTCAAAGTTGGCGACAAATTACCATCTATCAACCAAATGGTAACAGAAGTTGGATATGCTCGAAAAACATTTGTAAAAGCATATACCGAGTTAAAAGAACGAGGACTGGTAGAATCTAAAAACCTAAAAGGATATTATATTATAAGTGAAGAAACGAACGTCACACTAAAAGTTGCTTTAATACTATTTGCCTACCATAGCTTTCAGGAAGATTTTTACAACACATTCAGAAAAGAGTTAGGAAAAAAATATCATATCGATATATTCTTTCATCACACCAATCTTACCCTTTTTAAAACTATAATGGATAATATTTCGCGTAAATATGGAATGTATGTAATTGCCCCTATACAAGCTCCTGAAATAACTCCTCTTTTGAAAAAAATACCTGCTGATCGATTGTTATTAATTGATCGCTATTTAAAAATGCCAAAAGATTACTCATATATCAGTCAAGAATTTGAAGATATCACATATCAAAAGTTAGTTGAACTAACACCAAGAATCAAAAAATATGATCGCTTTGTACTTTTCTTCAAAGAAAAATCAGATTACCCACCTCAAATCCTATCTGCTTTTAATAGATTTATAAAAGACTATAATGTAAATGGATCTGTGGTAGAAAATTATGAATCAAATACACTAAAAAAGAAGACCGCATATTTCTCAATTGGTGATAACCACCTTTGGAAAGTACTAAAAGATGCTCGAAAATCAGAGTACCGAATGGGTACTGATATTGGTATTATTACTTATAATGATAATATTATTAAAGAAATTGCTTTTGGAGGAATCACAACAATTTCGACTGATTTTGAAATTATGGCAAAAAAAGCCGCAACTTTTGTCAAGGAACGTAATTTAATTCAAGAAATTACACCAACCTATCTACGTCAAAGAAATTCTTTATAGTTTTTTTGCTTACACAATCAATCAAAGGCATAAACCCTTAAAAATCAAAAAGAAAGGGATTTACGCCATTTCACCGAAAATCAATACCAGTTAATCAATAACTCAATTTTCCTAGAGAAAGTATTTTCTTACTATTCCTAAAAAAACAGATGTTAAAAAATCATAATATTTTAACATAATAAATATGATATTCTTTATTTTGTAAAATAAAAATTAATTTTTTCTAAAATATTATTCTATATTTGCACAGTAGCATAGTGTATCATAGCATGAATTATACTAGTACACTTATACACTTTCTAAATACTTAAAGAAGTTAAATTTTTATCAACAAACACAAATCGTATGGATCAAAAAACATTCACTGGTTTTATAATGTTTTTATTCGGGCTCATCACTACTGTTTATTCACAACAAACAGTAACTGGTACAGTAACTGAATCACAAGGCCCTTTACCTGGGGTAAACATTGTAATAAAAGGGACCCAAAATGGAACAACCACAGATTTTGATGGTAACTACACATTATCAGATGTGAACAATGATGCTGTTCTAGTCTTTAGTTATATTGGGTTTATAACCAAAGAAGTTCCTGTTGCGGGACAGACAATAATCGATGTTACATTAGAAGAAGATGCAGCGGCCTTAGACGAAATTATAGTTGTAGGTTATGGTACGCAGTCAAAACGAGAAGTCACTGGGGCAATTTCGCAGATAAAATCAAAAGATATCGCCCAAGTAGTTGTAGCAAACCCAACCGCCGCTCTGCAAGGTAAATTAGCTGGTGTGCAAGTTGAAAGTGCAGGTGGAGCTCCTGGTAGTGCAACAAATGTTTTTGTAAGAGGGGTTAGCTCTTTAACAAATTCTTTTCCGTTATACGTAGTTGATGGTACAGTAGTAGATGATATTGTCTTCTTAAACCCTAAAGACATTATCGATTTACAAGTATTAAAAGATGCTACCTCTGCTGCTATTTATGGTACAAGAGCTGCAAATGGAGTAATTATAATTACAACAAATAGAGGTAAAAAAAATTCGTCTCCTACAGTTAATGTTGATATTAGAGGCGGGATAAATACCCAAGCTAAGGAATTAGATTTATTAAACGGATCAGAATACATTCAATTTCTAAATCAAAGAAGAGTAAATGACGGACTCGCTGGAAACATAGTAGATCCAGGAATAGATACCGATTTTCAAGATTTAACTATTAATTCTGGAGCCATACAAGATTATGGGTTTAATATTTCTGCGGGTAATGACGATTCTTCGTATTACTTTTCTGCTAATTATTATAATGAAGAAGGTTTGTTGATTAGTGAAGATTTCCAGAGAATAAATGCTCGTCTAAACAGTCAATTTCAAATAGGAAAGTTTAAAATTCAAGAATCTTTTGCATTTGCCGAAAACACCTTTACCAGAAACCAATCTTTTGGTAACCAAGGTCCAACATTACCTATCCTTAACGCATTTAATCCAAATAACGAAGGAGGTTTTGAAGCAGTAGATGGCGATATTTATGGTGTAGGTGGTACAAATAAATTTGCACTTGCCAATCTATTAGATGACGAAAATACAGAACGTAACTTATTGGGTAATATTAATATTGCCTATGAAATTATTGATGGTTTAACCGCTAAAGTAAACTTTGGTGTAGATTATAAAAACATCTATCGTAATACATTTCTACCAACTTTCTTTCAAAGTAACACAGATGCTACCAATAATTTAAACGAAGCAAATGATCTTACTGAAGTGAGAGCAGAGATTTTATCAACCAATGTTGAGCCAAATCTTAATTATAAAAAAGTATTTGGTGATCACTCAGTTGATGTTTTATTAGGTGGAGCACGTCAGGAGGTAGATTTCAATTCTCTTGCTGTTTATGCTCAAGGACTACCAAGTAATAACATTAGAAACATAGGTAATTTTACAGATCAGGTAGAAAACACTGGTGGAGGTAAATTCTTATCACGTTTATTTTCTTATTATGCAAGGGTAAACTATAAACTTAAAGATCGATATTTATTTACTGGTATCGTAAGAAGAGATGCAACTTCTAGATTTTCCTCAGATGATGATCTTAATACCGGAGTATTTCCTTCTTTTTCTTTAGGATGGGTGGTTAGTGAAGAAGATTTTTGGCCAGAAGATGGATTTATAAACACCTTAAAACTAAGAGGTGGTTATGGAGAATTAGGATCACAAAACATAGGAGATTATGTATACCAATCTGTCTTAAATCCAACTTCTAATGTTGCTTTTGCTAATAATCCTGCCCAAGGTTTCTCTATCACTTCTTTGGTAGATGAAAGTATAAGTTTTGAAACCTCGGCAACAACAAACATAGGTGCCGATCTAACCATGTTTAATAATTCTATAAAGCTAAGTTTAGATTATTTTAGCAGAAACAATGAAGACGTATTACTAGCTGTAGACATACCGTCTACTACAGGGTCAGGAGCTCCTGTTATCCAAAATGCGGCTGCTATTAACAATAAAGGATTCGAACTAGAAGCGAGTTATAAACATGATACCGGTAGTGATTTTACATTTGATATCGGTCTAAATATAGCAGCTATTACTAACGAATTAACCGAAGCTCCAAACCCGATTCTTGGGCCGATCATTAATGAAGAACAAACAAGAGTAAATCGATACGAAGAAGGGCAACCTTTAGGTTTTTTCTTTGGATTTGAAACTGACGGAATTTATAATAGCCAAGCCGAAATAGACAATGATCCATTTTTAGCCAATGACCCAGACAGAAGAGCATTACTTCAACCTGGTGATTTTAGAAGGGTAGACACTAATGGTGATGGTAGAATTGACGAAAGTGATAGAACTAATCTTGGTGACCCTACTCCAGATTTCACTTATGGTATTAACTTTACTGGTAATTACAAAAAATTTGATTTTGGTTTATTTTTTAACGGAGTTCAAGGAAGTGAGATTTATAATGTTACCAAATTTTTTGGAGTATTCTTTGCTGATGATAATAAATTTGGGTTAGTACGGGATGCATTTACTCCCACAAACACAGATACCAACATACCAAGAGTATCTAACTTAGATCCCGCAGGTAACCAATTACCTTCTGACTTTTTTGTAGAAGACGGCTCTTTTTTCAGATTAAAAACTTTAGAAATCGGGTATGATTTAACAGATGTAATCGGCTCAGAATGGGTTAAAAGCGGAAGAGTTTTCTTCAATATGCAAAATGTATTTGTGATTACTGGATATTCAGGATACGATCCAGAAGTAGGTTCTACTTCAGGGGCACAAGCAGATGCTGATACAGGTTTCTTTGGCTTTAGAGATGTAACAAACCCAATTTTGGGTAGAGGTTTAGACGTTAGAGCGCAACCAAGACCTAGAACATTTATCATGGGACTTCAATTTTCCTTTTGATACACAGATGTATAAAAAAATAATTAAGCTATATAGTTATGAAATCAAAAAATAAATTTTTCACCATTTTAATACTAACAGGTCTCCTGCTGGTTGTAAATGGTTGTAATGAAGATAAATTAGACCTTTCGAACCCAAATACTGTAGCAGAACCTGAATTTTTTCAAAACAATGCAGATTTTAGGTTGGCCGTAAACGGAATGTACCACCCCATAACAGCAGTACTTTTTTGGGGAAGAGTAATACACACAGGAGCGCTACTTCGCTCTGATGCCTTTAATATTGTTCCTTTTCAGCAAAACACAACAATGTCGACTCTAGAAGGTCAACCGGGTATTGCGAGATGGTCGTCGGACATGTTTCCTCAATTATATCAAACCATATTTAGAGCAAATACCATTATTGAAAAAATCAACGAAACCAATGTTCCTAGCGAGACAGATAGAAACGAAATTTTAGGGCAAGCCTATTTCATGAGAGCATTTGCGAATTGGTATCTTGCTAATCTATGGGGAAATGTACCATTAGTGATGAAAGTACCTAAAACCAGAGAAGATTTCTTCCCCCAACCTTCTAATCAGGCCGCTATAAATGAAGCTATCGTTAATGATCTTACCGAAGCTTTTAATAGATTACCTAATTCATGGCCTGATGCAGAAAAAGGAAGACCTACTGCAGGTTCAGCACTTGCACTACGCGGAAAAACACATCTATACATGAAAGATTACCCTAACGCCGTAGCTGACTTAAGAGCCGTAACAACAGATTTTAGTTATGCTTTACTACCTGCGAGTAGATATGAACAGAATTTTACTGAAGAAAATGAAAATAATGAAGAATCTGTTTTTGAACTTCAGTATTTAGGGCAAGATAATTTTATTTGGGGAACAGATATTCCTGGAACAGGAACGCAAGGTCATTATTTAATTGATTATTCTCCACCAGAATTGAGTCCTGATAATGGGCATTTTATAAATCCTCATATTTTACAAGTATTTGAAGATAATGGTGATACTGTAAGACGAAATGCAACTATAGCGTTTGATTACCCAGGAGCCACTGGATACGGAGGAGTACCTTTTACAGAAGATTTTGCTGCAGATATCGCAGTTGCTAATACCATAACCGATCCAATGGGTAACGTAGGCGTTCCTGCCTTATTTACCAAAAAATATGCTGGTTTTGAGCAAGGTATGCGTGCAGAAATACCTGTTTTAGGACAAACCATAGGAAATAACTGGAGAATCATTAGGTATGCCGATGTATTATTAATGCTTGCCGAAGCCCTTAATGAAAATATGGCAACTGCCGAGGCGATTCCATTTATTAATCAAGTAAGGGAACGATCTGGCATTGCCCCGCTGGCATTAACATTAGATAAAGCCGCAGTAGAGCAAGCCATTATAGATGAGCGTATCATGGAACTAACAGGAGAAGGACATCGATTTTTTGACTTAGTACGCTGGGGGATCGCAGAAGATGTACTAGGTGCTGGTTCTACTATTGCTGCAGGACGTCATCCAAAATCATTAGCTGGCCCAACCGCTGTTTTTACAGTAGGACAAGATGAACTTATATGGATTCCTGTACCAGAATTACAAGCTAATCCTAACCTAAGACCTAACCCAGGTTACTAAAATATTGTTTGATTATAATTGTATTTGTTTTTAGTTACCGGGCCAATCTTTATCGATTCGCCCGGTATTAAAAAGCCACCTAACTTATTATTTCTTCTTGAAAAGACTCTTTTATCATATCATATTTATCATTGTACTCCTAAGTTGTAAAAACGTACAAAAGAAGCAATACTTATTTACCTATGTCCCCCAAAATACTTCAAACATACACTTTGAAAACACAATTACAGAAAATGATAAGATCAATGTAATTGATTTTCAATATTGCTATAACGGAGGAGGCGTTGGAATTGGTGATTTTAATAATGACGAATTACCCGATATCGTTTTTACTGGAAACCAAGTCTCTAGTAAACTATACCTAAATCTTGGTGGTATGAAATTTAAAGATATTTCTGAAATCTCTAATTTCACAACAAATACCTGGATCACAGGTGTTAGTATTATTGACATTAATACAGATGGCTTTGATGACATTTATCTAAATGTAGGCGGTGCGGATTGCCAAAACGACTGCAACAATCTATTATTTATAAATAACGGCCTTAATTCCTATGGTATCCCAACTTTTACAGAACAAGCTTCTATTTATGGTTTAGACGATGGTAATTACAGCCAACAAACTGTATTCTTTGATTATGATCAAGATGGCGATTTAGATGCATACATAGTTCATAACGGAAACACAAAAAGAGACAGAAATATTCCACTACCCAAAAAATATTTCCCTGAACACTTAGGGGATTATTTAATGGAAAATCGAATACATAAAAAAACTAAAAGACCACAATTCATTAATGTATCAGATAGCTTAGGAATTACACATAAAGGGTTCGGCTTAGGAATTGCAATAAATGATTTAAATAATGATAACCTACCCGATATTTATGTAAGTAATGATTTTATAACTAATGATCTAATCTACATAAACAAAGGAAAAAATAGCGATGGCATACATCTTGGTTTTGAAGAAATGAATAACCAAATCGTATCTAAACAAACATATAATGCCATGGGTGTGGATGTAAGTGATATTGATAATGACGCTCTTCCAGACATTATGGTTGTAGATATGCTTCCAAAAGATTACGAGAGACAAAAAAAGATGCTTGGTTTAAATAATTATGACAAATATTTACTTTCACAACGCAACGGCTATACTCCACAATATATTCACAATACGCTTCAACTACACAACGGTATTTCGAATAATAAGATAATACCCACATCAGAAATAGGATATGCATCTGGTGTAGCAAGTACAGATTGGAGTTGGACTCCGCTAATTGCAGATTTTGATAATGATGGCAAAAAAGATATTTATATTACCAATGGATATGTAAAAGATATAACCGATTTAGATTTTATCAATTACTCTGGTCAAAATAACACCTTTGGAACTCCACAAGCCAGAAAAGAAAAACTTAAAAAATTTGTGGACGAATTACCCGGCATACATCTTCCTAATGTTATGTACCAAAACAGTGGCACAATAGCGTTTGATGACGTTTCTTCTGATTGGATAAAGGATAAAAACTCCTTTTCTAACGGAGCTGTTTATGCAGATTTAGACGTGGATGGAGATCTAGACTTAATAACAAATAATATTAATAGTCCTGCTTTTCTTTTAGAAAATCACAGCACTGAAAAAGAAAAAAAATACTTAAGAATTAAACTAGAAGGTACTCTTCAGAACAAAAAAGCAATTGGAGCCAAAGTAACACTATGGGAGAATGGACAAAAACAAGTTCGTTATCAATCTGTAGTACGAGGATACCTTTCTTCTGTAGAACCTGTACTTCATTTTGGTGTTAACACAAACAAAATTGATTCTTTACAAGTGATTTGGCCTACCGGAAATGTAACAGTGATCAAAGACGTTTTAAGTAATCAAGTCATTACTATAAAACCAACAAATCTTGCTTTACAAAATAGAATTCCTGAAGTAAAAAGACTATTTACTAGAGAACATAATCGTATAGCATTTAAACATCAAGAAAACCCTCTAAATGATTATTTATATCAATCCTTATTACCCCATCAATTTAATTCGAACGGCCCATGTATTGTTGCTGCCAACATCAATAACATTCCTGGTGATGAAATTTTTATAGGTGGAAGCAAGAATAAAACTGGTCAATTTTTTAAAGAGAATAATAAAGGAACATATATTCTTACCCAAGAACTAGAATCTAAATATGAAGATACTGCTACTCTTTTTATAGATATAGATAATGATGGAGATCATGATTTATATATCGGCAGTGGTGGAACAGATGCAGCAACGAATATAGATTTATTACAAGATCGTATCTACTTAAATGATGGCTCAGGAAAATATACACTTTCAAAAACAGCACTAGAAAATGTCACCACTAACACTTCCTGTATTACACCAAACGATATCGATCAAGATGGAGACTTAGATATATTTATAGGAGGTGGTGTATCCCCTGGTAAATATCCACTTAACACCCCTAGTTATATCTTAACAAATACTAATGGCGAGTTATCTATTAATAATAAGATATCTTTTACTCATAAAGGGATTGTCACTGATGCTATCTGGGAAAACATTAATAACACTAGCTCAAAAGAACTTATTGTAGCGGGGCAATGGATGCCTATTACTATATATAACGTCCAAAACGAACAAGCAAAAGAAATAAAAATAAAATGGCAAGACACCGAAGGAAAGGCCATTAAAATGTCTGGATGGTGGAACACTATTACTAGTGCTGATTTTGATAATGATGGAGATCAGGATATCATCGCCGGAAATCAAGGAGTTAATGGTTTTATCAAACCTGTTTTCAACAAACCCGTATATGTATATGCCGAAGATTTTGATAATAATGGTAGTATCGATCCAATAATGGCTCAGTATTTTAAAACTGATACTGGTATTGCTTTAAAACCTATTCATACCAGAGATGATATTATGAAACAACTGGTAATTCTGAAAAAGAAATATGGCACTTACAGTGAATTTGCAAAGGTTTCTTTTACAGAACTATTAAATGTAACAGATCTAGAAAAACAAACCTTAAATGCTACTATTTTTGAATCCATTTATGCAGAAAACATTGGAAACAACACTTTTGTAGTGCATAATTTACCTGATGTATGTCAATTATCACCTATTAATGATTTTTTAGTCGAAGATTTTAACAACGATGGCTTTAAAGACGTATTGATCGTAGGAAACAATTATTCGGCAGAAGCAAACTACGGAAGACATGATGCCATGACTGGAATTTACTTAAAGGGATCTAAAAATGGATTTATTCCTCTTAAAAATTCAGAGAGCGGTTTTTTAGTTCCAAAGCAATCAAATCATATCATAGCCACCAAAAATAAGAATGACGAACAACTAGTAATTGCCACACAAAACAATGATAGTATTAGAGTATTTAAAAACTCAATGTACACTTTAAAAAATTAACCATAAAGAATAATATTGACATCAGTGAATTCGACTCACTAAGTCAATGAAATAAAACTATGCTAAATGAAGGATGTAATTACTCACAATATTGAGGTAATAGGAAAAACTGAAGCGTTCAATGTAGCCATAACCACAAACTATGAAAGCAACGGGGTTTCAATATATACAATTACCTGTTATGCAGACTCCAATTTCACACCACACCCTATCACTCTAAAATGGAAAATACCTGCAATTAATGTAAAAGGAGTTTGGAAACCAACTACGGATTTTTCAAAAAGAATAATGGATGACTGGGAATTAGATCATATGGAATCTAGAATTTCTGTAGACTCTCCTATAATTTCTCTTTTTGGACACGATGACAACAATATTCATACGTTTGCTTGTTCTGATCCCATTAATACAACTGAACTAAATGCGTTATATAGAGAAGAGGACAATTATATGTATTGTCATATTACTTTATTTAAAGAAAGACACCATGATATAAGAGAATATCAAATACAATTGCGTGTTGATGAGGAAGATCAGCATTTTTCTAAATCTCTAAATAATGTTGGTGCTTGGTGGGGTAATATTGAACATCTTAAACCTATTAAAACTCCAGATTTAGCAAAAGTACCCGTGTATTCTACATGGTATCAGTTTCATCAAAAATTAGACACCGATGAACTTATTAAAGAATGTGAAATTGCTTCAAAACTAGGGTACGAATTAATCATTTTAGATGATGGTTGGCAAACCAAAGATGAAAATAGAGGATATGATTTTACTGGAGATTGGCAACCAGAAAGAATCCCTAAAATGCAAGAATTTGTAGCATCTGTTCATAAAACAGGGATGAAACTTGCGTTGTGGTATTCAGTTCCATTTTGCGGAAAACACTCTAAAGCATATCAAAAATTCCAAGGTAAATTTCTTACCGAAGAACATCGATGGGCACCTGTATTTGACCCCAGATATCCAGAAGTTCGAGCGCATTTAATACAATTGTACACCAATGCACTAAAAGATTGGAATATTGATGGATTTAAACTTGATTTTATTGATGAGTTTAAAGTATACCCTAGTACAACTTTAACCAAAGAAAACGGACGAGATTTTTCTTCTGTAAATCTAGCTGTAGATCGTTTAATGACTGATGTAATGGCCGAATTGCATGCTATTAACCCAGAGGTAGTGATCGAATTTAGACAAAAGTATACAGGACCTGCTATGCGTAAATACGGCAATATGTTTAGAGCATTTGACTGTCCGGGTGATTCTGTTATGAATCGTGTACGAATTGCAGACCTCAAAATGCTATCTGGTCGAACTGCAGTACACAGTGATATGTTCACTTATCATCATAACGAACCACTCGAAATTAAAGCCCTTCAACTAGTAAATACTTTATTTGGAGTGCCTCAACTTTCTATTCTACTACAAGAAGCTTCAGATGAAGAACTAGCTATGATAAAGTTCTACACCCAGTATTGGAGGGAAAATGTAGAAATATTATTAAATGGCGATTTTGAACCTCAAAAACCATTAGCAAATTACCCTATTTTAAAAGCAGGTTCTGAAAAACTAACTATTATTGGAGTTTATGATAATTATATCATTGACTTTAAGGAGAAAACAAATCGGATAGATATTATAAATGGGCAAAATACCGAAAAAGTAGTTTTGAGCAGCACCGACAATCATGGAGCCTATAATTGTTCTGTATATGATTGTACTGGCAAAAAAATTAATGATTGCAAAGTAATGATTCTTATAGGAGTAGTACAAATAAAAGTCCCTCCTTGTGGTCTAATTAAGTTAGAAAAAAACATATAAACACAGAAATGCTTTATATTAGTATTTCATAAAAGTCTATATACATAATACCAATTATATATAAACGCCTATACTAAACATCATATCGAAACCTCTATTTTAGTTTAACTTTTATTAAATACAACATTATTCATGGGAATCATTTCATTTATTGCATTTACGTTAGCCGTGGCGATATACGCTTGGTGGAAAACTAGAGGTACAGACGAGAAATCGGCTGATGGTTATTATCTAGGCGGAAGAAGCTTAGGGGCAATAACAATTGCAGGATCATTATTATTGACAAACTTATCAGCAGAGCAAATTGTAGGGCTTAACGGGCAGGCTTTTTCTGAAGGTATCCTGGTAATGGCATGGGAAACCCTAGCCGCTATTGCAATGATCATAACCGCTATATGGTTATTACCCAGCTATATGAAAGGTGGGATTACTACAATTCCCGAATATGTAGAAAAACGATTTGATCATCAGACCAAAGCAATACTTACAGCATTATTTTTAAGTGGCTATGCTTTAGTATTATTACCATCTGTATTATATTCTGGTTCTTTGGCATTTAGTACTATGTTTGATATCCCTGGAATGCTAGGGATTTCGCAACGAGCAGCTATATGGATGTGCGTATGGGTTATAGGACTTATAGGTATGGTATATGCCATTTTTGGTGGTCTAAAAGCCGTAGCAGTATCCGATCTCGTTAATGCTGTTGGTTTATTGACTGGTGGATTATTAATTCCAGTTTTTGGACTTATTATGGTGGGAGATGGTTCTATGATCGATGGAGTTAACACACTATGGGAGCATAATCCAGACAAATTTAAAGTACAAGGAGGTCCAACCGCATCAATACCCTTTGGTACAATTTTTACAGGAATGATGCTTGTACAAATGTTCTATTGGGGTACCAACCAAGCTATTCTACAACGTGTTTTTGGAGCAAAAAGCTTAAAAGAAGGTCAAAAAGGGATGATATTAGCAGCATTAATTAAGTTCTTAATACCCGTTATAGTTGTTCTTCCTGGTATAATTGCTTGGCATTTGTTTGATGGAAATTTAGCAAACCCCGATGAGGCGTACCCATCACTTGTTCGTAAAGTACTACCCCCTGCTTTTGTTGGTTTTTTTGCTGCTGTGCTTTTTGGAGCCGTTTTAAGCTCTTTTAATAGTGTCTTAAACAGTAGTGCTACGCTTTTTGGCTTTGATCTATATAAACAATATTTTAAGAAAAGTGCCAATGAGCAGGAAGCTGTTAAATCTGGTAAAATTTTTGGAGTAATTGTTGGTATATTTGGTATGGTACTCGCTCCTTTTATACTTGACGCTCCCAATGGATTATTTGCAAGAATTCAAGAATTTAATGGATTCTACAGCATTCCTATTTTAACAGTTATTGTCATAGGTTTTTTCACCAAACGCGTTCCTCCAATTGCGGCAAAAATTGGAGTGATTTCAGGTTCTGTGCTATATTTAATTAGTCAATTTGCAATTAAACCAATATTAGTTGCCAATGCCTTAGAAAAAGCTACAGCTTCAGGTATTACAGATGAAAATGCTCTAAGCCTTATAGAAGCAGAAGCATATCCTCATTTTCTTCATGTAATGGCCATTTTATTTGTCTTAAACATTAGTATTATGCTTATTATCGGAAAATTGTATCCTAGAGATTCTGATTATGTACAAAAAATAACAGATGATGTAGACGTTACCCCATGGAAGTATGCATTTATAGCGGGGGCTGCAATTACAGTTCTGGTTATAAGTACATACTTAATTTTTTAATACACTATTAGCTTTTCTGTTATGTGGTGAATCCATAACTTTGTTTTTACAACATAAGTCATTTATAACCACAAAAAAGAAGAATGAGGAAAGGCTTTTTAATTGACATGGATGGTGTCATTTATAACGGAAACGAACTAATTAAAGGAGCAGATGTTTTTATAAAAACACTTCAAGACAGAGAGATCCCCTTTTTATTTATGACTAACAATAGCCAACGATCACCAATCGACGCTGTAAATAAGTTACTAGGTATGGGGATTTCAATAAAAGAAGACAACGTGTATACTAGTGCCATGGCTACAGCATGGTTTTTAAGTTTTATGAAACCAAACGGCACTGCTTATATTTTAGGCGAAGGAGGTTTGATAACAAGTTTACATGAAAACGGATATTCTTTAGTAACCTCAGATCCTGATTATGTAGTTGTAGGCGAAGGTAGAAATTTCACTCTAGAGATGGCGAATAACGCTGTAGACATGATTTTATCAGGTGCCAAACTTATCGCAACTAATTTAGATCCTTCACCAAAGAAAAAAGGTTGGTCCAATTTAGGGATTAAATCAATCGTATCAATGATAGAAGAGGCCACAGGAAAAAAAGCATTTAGTGTTGGTAAACCTAGCCCAGTTATGATGCGTGCAGCTAGAAAAAAATTAGGCTTAACTACAGCAGAAACTATCGTTATTGGCGATACTATGGATACTGATATTCTTGGTTCGATACAAATGGGGTACAACACGATACTAACATTGTCAGGAGTTTCTAAAAAGAAAGATCTTGCAAATTATGCTTTTACTCCGGATATGATTATAGAATCACTTGATGAAATAGACCTAGATGCAGTCATAAAAAAATTTACTGATTAGAAAACATAGTGCTCATAAAACAAAAATTATAATAGATGAAAGTATTAGTCACAGGCGGGTTAGGGTTCATTGGATCTCATACCGTTGTAGAATTACAAAACAAGGGGTTCGAAGTTGTAATAATTGATAACTGTTCTAACTCATCTCCAGAAGTACTTAAGGGAATTACTTCGATTACAGGAAAAGAACCAATTTTTGAGCAGTTTGATCTAAGAGAAAAAAGCAAGGTTCAAGATTTTTTTAAGCGTCATGATGATGTGCAAGGTGTAATCCACTTTGCTGCGTCAAAAGCTGTTGGTGAAAGTGTAGAAAACCCATTGTTATACTACGAAAATAATCTTGCAACACTAGTATATATACTACAAGAACTAAGCATCAAAGCTTCTTCAAATTTTATCTTTAGTTCTTCATGTACCGTATATGGGCAAGCAGACGAATTACCTATTACTGAAAATGCACCTGTAAAAGCAGCTGAATCTCCTTATGGGAATACAAAACAAATCGGAGAAGAAATTATTAGAGACACCTGTAAAGTAAATACCAACCTTAAAGCAATAGCACTTCGTTATTTTAATCCAACCGGTGCTCACCCTACAGCGGCAATAGGAGAATTACCTATAGGAGTTCCTCAAAACCTTATTCCATACATAACTCAAACTGCAATTGGGCTTCGAGAGCAACTTTCTGTTTTTGGAGATGATTATCCAACACAAGATGGAACGTGTATTAGAGATTACATTCACGTTGTAGATCTTGCCAAAGCTCATGTCATTGCCTTACAACGACTTTTAGAAGATAAAAACAATTCTAATTACGAAGTTTTTAATGTAGGTACAGGTACAGGAAGTACCGTCTTAGAAGTTATCCAGTCTTTTGAAAAAGTTTCCAAACAAAAACTTAACTATAAAATTGTTGCTAGAAGAGAAGGTGATATAACAGCAGCATATGCTGACACTACTAAGGCTAATGAAGAACTAGGTTGGAAAGCAGAAAGTAATCTAGATGATTCGCTTAGTTCTGCATGGAAATGGGAGCAGAAAGTTAGAAGCTAACGAACAGCTATTTACACAATATTCAAAATAAAAAAATCCGGAAGAAAATTTCTTCCGGATTTTTTTTATCTTTTATTTAGTTTTATTAACTAGTAGAATTTAGCTCTTTTATCTTCGATCTCTGCAGCTTCTTTAAGTGCTTCAAATACCTTAGAATTAACTAAACCTGATTGCGCCTTTGTTGCTTGTACTGCATAACTCATATATGTATCTAAACCACTAGCAGGTGTACTTTTGGTTACCTCGATAACATATACTCCATTATTACCTACTATAGGACCAGAAACAGCTCCTATTTCTAAAGCAAAAGCAGTACCAACTACTTTTGGCTCTGTTCCTGCACCACTAATTGTAGGTGTTTTCATGTTTAATGCTGAAGCTGTTTTCACAGTTTGACTAGCACTACTAGCAATATTTTCAATAGTTGATCCAGAAATTTTATTTTTAAGCATTTCTACTTTCTTTTCTTTAATCAATATCGGTTTAACCACTGCACTACCTTCTTCAACACTCATATTACCTTTTTCAGATTTCCCTGTTAATTGAGCTACAATATATCCTTCTGGCACATCAAAACGTTTTATCTCACCTACTTTAACCTCTTCTTTAAACGCCCACTGTACTACAGATCTTTGACTTCCTACACCAGGTATATTTTCATCTAATTCTTTAATTTTATTTACTGGTCTTACTGCTAATCCATTTTCTTTAGAAACTTCAGCAAAATCTTTATCTCTAGCAGCAATTTGGAATTTAGTTGTTTCTGTAAAAATAGTATTGATTGTTTTTTCGCTAGGTTCTATTTTCTGAGCTACAGTAGCAACCTGAATAGCTTTTTGCTCATTCTTTTGATCCTCTATACGTATAACATGATATCCAAATTGTGTTTCAACAATTCCTTGATCTCCAACTTCATTATCAAAGCAATAATCATTAAAAGCAGGAACCATTGCTCCAGGAACGAAATATCCTAAATCTCCTCCTTTATCTTTGTTTGAACTATCAGAAGAAAATGCCGCTGCAAGTTCTGAAAATTTATCTTTATTGCTTTTTATTACATTAGCAATACTATCGGCTAATGTTTTTGCTTCTTCTTTAGTACGTTTTGTATCCCCAGCTGTACGAAGTCCTTCCCAAGACACTAAAATATGACTTGCCTTAACAGAATCTGGTATCTGCTTCTGAGCAATTACTTTAGATAACTTAACATACTCCCCATCTTTATAAGGCCCATACACTCCACCAATAGGTAGATTATAAATTGTATCTGCTACAGAAGTAGGTAAATCTTTTTTAAATTTAAAACGACTATCAAATTTAATAGCAGAATATTGATTAATAAATTGTTCTGCATTTTCAACATTTTTAAAACCTAGTACGGTATCGTTTGTTTTTGTAGCTTCAGAAAATTGTACTTTATCATCTAATAAAGCAGCTACTTTGGTCATAATCTCACTTTCATCTTCTGCACTTGCAACTTCTTTAAACAAAACATAACTAATATTTCTTGAAGCTTCTGCCTTATATTGTGATGCATGTGCATCTATATAAGATTTGATTTCAGCATCAGAAACAGTAACTTCTGAATCCTGAATACTTGAAAATGGTAATTGAACATATTTTATATCCACATTGTCATTTTCCATCTTATATGCTAGCTCTCCTTCTTTTAAAGTAGAACCAACTCCTGCTTTGATCATATTTAAATATGTCTCTTCTACAGCACCTTTACTTATAGAAGTTTCATAATCTAACCACTGCTGATATGCTTGAGGCGAAGTAGCTTTCACATTTGCCACATATTCTTGCATTTTAGCTTTATCAAAAACACCTGCTTCATTTTGAAATGTTGGGTTATTCGCAAGTGATTCTTCTAACAATTGATTAACCTGATCTTCACCGACTTTAATCCCTAACTCTTCAAACTGTTCTTGAAAAACAACTTGACGTACTTCTTGATTCCAAACATAATTTACAGCTTGAATACTAGATCCGTTTCCTCCAAAATTTCTAGAAGCTGCTTCTACTTTTTTCGCAAATTCTGTTCTATCAATATCCTCTCCATTTATTGTAGCGATTGTATTCTCTGCTTTTTGAGAAATTGCACCTCCATTACGAATCAAGTCTGCTAGTACAAAAGAAAAAAGTGCTAGGGCTATGATTACAATTAGAAAAATGGAGCGTTGTCTGATTTTATTTAAAACTGCCATGGTATTTTATAATAATTCATTGAAATATAGTGGGCGAAAATACCATTTTATTGTAATAATACCAATTAAAGATTAAAGAAATAAAGGTTTGTTTTTTTAACTAAAAACAAATACGGTTTTAACACATCTATAAGACAGTAAACCTATTGTCGAGAATTGTTTTTATCTTTTAAAAGATTAATCAATAGACAATATTTCAAGTTCTATGATTTCAATTTTAGTGTTTGAAGTTTCTTTAATTTTAATCTTAAAATTATCTATAACCACAATATCGTCCTGTTCTGGGATTTCTTCTGTATGATTTACAATCATTCCCCCAAGAGTCTCATAATTTTCACCTTCAGGTAAATTTAATTTGTAGGTTTCATTAATATAATCTACTTCTATTCTTGCTGAAAAACGATATTTTTTTTCTAATAACTGCTCTTCAATTAATTCTATTGAATCATGTTCATCTTCAATTTCTCCAAAAAGTTCTTCAACAATATCTTCAACGGTAATAATACCACTGGTGCCACCATACTCATCAATAACCACAGCCATACTTTTATGTTTCTTGGTCAAAAGATTAAGAACATCTTTAACAAACATCGTTTCTGGAACAAAGACTACTGGCATTAAAATAGAACGTAAAGATTTAGGTTTTTTAAACAATTCAAATGAATGCACATAACCAATTATATCGTCTATAGTGCCATTGAAAACCAATATTTTTGACAACCCTGTATCTATAAAAAGTTTACTTACTTCTTCTATAGATTGAGATTTTTCGACAGCCACTATTTCTGTACGAGGAATCATGACTTCTCTAGATTTTACATCTGAAAAATCTAAGGCATTTTGAAAAATCTGTATTTCACTATCCACTTCGTCATGTTCTTCTACAGTTTCCATCTGCTCACTTATATAGTCTCCTAATTCTGTTTTACTAAATGCCAGTTGCACCTCATCGCCATCGGTTTTAAAAAATTTTTTCAACACAAAATCTGATACTCGAATGACAAACCAAGAAATAGGAGAAAATATCAAGTAAAAGACATATGACGGAAATGAAAACGCCTTAAGTAATGTATTTGAATAGATTTGAAAAAAAACTTTGGGCAGAAACTCTGCCGTAATTAAAATGATCCCTGTACTAATTATTGTATGAGTCAATAACCTAAGCTCTGTAACAGCATAATCAAACATCCAAAATTCTGACGGCAAATACGATTCGAATACATCAATCAATATATCCCCCATATAAATACCATACACAACCAAAGCTATATTATTACCCACTAACATTGTAGCAATAAACTTTGAAGGCTTTTTCGTTAATCGAGTAAGAATATTCGAAATAAATCCTCCTTGTTTTTTTTCAATTTCAATATGAATTTTATTAGAGGAAACATAGGCTATTTCCATACCCGAAAAGAAAGCCGAAAGGATAAGTGAAAGTACAACAACGATGATTTGGAATTCCATGAATCAGTCTTTGTTATTGGCATCAAACTTCTTCCTAAAATTCCTTTTAAAGAAAAACATAAAAACCGCTATACATGCAAAAACGATATACATATAACTTCTACCTTCTCCTGATCCCCAGTCTGCATATGCTTGATATAAAAAGAAACACATTATTGCCAGATAAGCATATTCGAAGAACTTAAATACTTTCATGTTCTTATTGTTATATTTTTAGGTGATATGTAAAAAATTAAATTTGGTGCTAAGCTACAACAAGAATATATATTCTCATACAGTAGATTAGGAGAATTAATCTTCTATAAGAATTACACCATCGTTAATTCTTGAATTCAATATAGTAAAATCCTGATTAGCATCAAAACCATCGGCTTCGTTAATATTACCGTCTGAAAGGTAGCTTTTATACGGCTGATCTGTAAAAACCCAGTTTATGCTTTTATCCCAATAGAGTTGTTTTGCCTGCAAATGTGTACTATCTGCAGTTTGAATATCAACATTTCCTCTCATATCTATCAAACCTGTTTGTTGATATGAAATTGCATAATCTGAAGTAATCACACTAACTTTTCCTTCTTTATCTATGATATCCAAAATGATCCCTTCTGGAAATTCATAATACCCAAAAGATTTATTCGTAAAATCAAACACTCTAGGCGCCTTTAATATTGCCGTTAATCTTCCGGAATCGGTATACTTAAGGTTTAAATCAAATCCTTCGGCAATTGGAGCTTCTTCAGACATTAGATATCTTGAGCTACTGCGAGTATTTGAATTGCATGAAAAAAACATTGTCACAGCAAAAGCTATGACAATGTTGAATAATATATGGTATTTTTTGTTTTGCATTATAGCTTAGGAACTCTTACTGTTTCTCCAATCCAACATCCGATAGATACAGAACTAACACCAGGGTTATTAAAGATATCCGTTTTTGATGGAGCCTTAGCTTTATAATTTGCAGCAGTCTTACTTGCTGTTGATTTTAAACTAGGATCAACCTTACCTGCTCTTCTTGCATAATTTTCTGCCAACCAATATACTGCTCTTTTACTAAAAACATCTGTACCACAGTTATTAGCACTACTTGCGATCATTGACGCAATTCTAAGATATGCAGTACCCATAGAAGGTCTATATTTTAAAGCTTTTCTGTAATACCCTCTAGCTTTTCCTTTGCTTCCTTGCTTTTTCAAAACTTCAGCGATTCTAAAATACACTTTAGCTTTATCACTGCTCTTAGTTTCTAACTCTGCAGATTGATTAAAATACTTTAATCCGACAGAAGTCTTTTTGTCTTTTAAAGCTAAAATCCCTAAGTAATAAGCTGTCTTAGCAGAAGGATCTGCTTTATGTAAAGCTTCTACAAGCTTAAAGAACAAAGGATCATCTGTACACTCTTTTGAGGACATTCTACTTGCTGCTCCTTTTAACCAGTTTATATCGGTCTTTTTAGCTTCAAACTGACCTGTATATAAAGGTATTAAGTTTTTACAATCTGCAAGTTCACCAAGTTTTTGGTTTACTCCAGCTTTTACCTTACTATAATTCGATAGAATTTTTCCTGATCTGCTTAGTTTTTTCTTTTCTTTAGAGCTTAAAGCAGTACCAGATTCTTCTTTTTCTGTTAATTCGGCAATAATTTTTGCTTTTTTACTTTCTTCGTCTTCAATTTTTTCAATCACGCCATCATAAAGATCAAAAACATCTTGAAGTTCTCTTTTACCTTTTTCATGTAACTCAACTAGCAAATAAAAATAAGTATATACATTTTTAGGATTACTCACATTATCTTTATCTTCTGTCCAAGCTTTATCTAACTCTGCATATTGCGTATCTATTGTACCTATTTTATTATCAAACATTATTTGACCAATAGCACCATGCATGTTCCCTATCTTGGTTTTTGAAGGAAAATATTGAAAACGTTCTTTAAGTAATGTTATAAGCTCATTAGCTATGGTTTTTTTATCAGCCGCTGCTGCTTTGTTCAGTTTGTCCTTTAATAATTTCTCTCCAAATTGATATGTAGCAAGGCTATATGTTGGGCATTCTTTTCTTACTTTCCAAAGAGGCTCTTCAGCCGCTTGATAATTTTTCACTTTAGCGTGCTCATAGGCAATTGAAGCCGTGGTTGCACAGTCTGTAGCTTGAGCACTAATACTACTAGTACTTAAAGCTAATCCTGCTGCTATTGTAAATAAAAACTTGGTATTCATAGCTGTAAAATTGTGTTAATTAAATTTTATTCTTCTAAACCATTTGTCATTTAGTGACAAACCTATAGATATATTAAAAAAGTCTTCTTTTACTAATCCTAAATCAGTTGTCCCTCTTTGACCATACTCTATGCCTATATTGGCATTAGAGAATAATCGTCCTACAGGTAACCCTACTCCAAAAGATATGCCAAACTCATCAATTGAAGTGTTATTGATATTTAATCCCGTTTCTTCATATCGAATACCTGCTCTATAAACTACTCTTTTAAAGTAACTTGTTAGCGAGTTATATTTAGGGATGTAAAAACCTCCAACTCTAAATTTAGCGGCATTCTCATATGCTACATTATCCTGAATAAACACCGCATTAGAATAATCACCTACATCTAAATACGTGTATTCGGCTCCAACAAACCATTTTCTTTTCTCACCTATACCACTACCAAATTTAAACTCGGCAGGGATATCTATATCATTATTACCTAAATCTGTTTCTTGTCTATCTATCACTGTTTCTCGTCCATCCGTGGTTACTAATACTGAAGATAACTCTCTAGTACTATCAGCAGTAAGATTATAAGACGGTGTAGAAACAACAGATGCAAACAACTCTAACTTATCAGTTATCATTCTTTTATAAACCACTCCTAAAGAGACACTAAATGCGGATAGATCCGAATTCGTAATTTCTCTAGTATCAAACTGTACAGTCGGTCGTGTTAATATTGCCTTATTCTCAATATTTCCAAAGTTATAATTAAAATCCATACCAACACTTAGATTCTTGTTAACTTTGAATCCCGCAGCTACAAACACTTTGTTCAGCCCTCCTGTTCCAGTAAAGCGTTGCTCTGAATTATCACTTTCTACAGAATTAAGCT
The DNA here is from genome assembly GCF_001632745.1 of Aquimarina aggregata. Lineage (GTDB taxonomy): Bacteria > Bacteroidota > Bacteroidia > Flavobacteriales > Flavobacteriaceae > Aquimarina > Aquimarina aggregata. The sequence continues at coordinate 330,747 of NZ_LQRT01000001.1, forward strand.
GAAATCCAACAGATGTTAAAGGGATAACCCCAAAACCAAAACCAAATTTTCCTGCAGGAATACCTATCGCCAAATAATCTAACGAAGCATTATCTCCAGATGATGATTCTGTACTATTACTTATTTTAAAATTACTATATGATGTACCAAGGGCATAAGTTGTTAACTTAAGTTCTCCAAAAGATGCTGGGTTTTGAAGGTTTGCATGAATACTATCTGTAAAAACGCTCAACCCCCCCATAGATCTATTCTCAACCGTTCCTTTAAACTTCTGGATTCCTATTCCATAAAAAGAATATGGTGATGAAGTACCTTCCTGCGCATAAGATGTTAAGGTTACAACCATTAACATGACTACTAAAATCTTCTTTATCATCTACTATTATTAAAAACTAAAATGTAGTTTAAACCCTCCAACAAAAAATTGGAAGTGGCAAATATGCCATTTTTTAATCTTTTAGACAAAAAATGTGCATCTCCTCCGGTTAAAATAACTGTTAAATCAGAATAAATGTTGCAATATTCTTCAATTACTCCATTAATTTCATGTAAAATTCCATTTATTACGCCAGAATGAATGGCTTCTTCTGTACTATTCCCAATAGTATTTTCTGGGTCTTTTAATGTTAGCAACGGTAATTTTGCTGTAAAGTTATTCAGACTACTATATCTTAATCGGATTCCTGGCGCTATAGCTCCTCCTAAATATTCTTCTTTTATATTTTTAAAATCATAGGTGATACAAGTTCCAGCATCGATTACTAAAACATTTTTTTGGGGAAATTGATCCACTGCCGCCGCAACCAAAGCCAATCTATCGATTCCTAAAGTTTTTGGTGTTTTATATAAGTTTGTAAAAGGCATTTCAACCAAATGATCTACCACTATAGTATTAAAAAGAGCTTTAATATGAACAATAGAGCTTTTAGGTAAATCAGAAACTGAAGAAATAATTGCATTTTTAAGTAAAGGGTATTTTTTTTTTACTTTTTCAATTTGCGGAATAAGCCCCTCTAGCTTAACTATCTCTTTATAAATAATTTCTGATGTATCAAACACTCCTATTTTGGTAAATGTATTACCTACATCTATGATAAGATTCATGTCTATTTTTATAAGTTGCAAAAATACAAAACGATTTTTTTAAAATTTTCTTTTGAGTATTAAAAAAAGGGTTCTATATTTGCATCCGCTTACAGCAAGGTGCCTTAGCTCAGTTGGTAGAGCAAAGGACTGAAAATCCTTGTGTCCCTGGTTCGATTCCTGGAGGCACCACCTTAAAAGCCCAAACAATATGTTTGGGCTTTTTTTTGTATTTAAAACATTAATTTGCAATCACTTGTGTTTTTAAAGGATTTTTTCGTTAGATTTTACGACTTATCCAATCGCTGCTGTTTATTCGTGAGCCCATAAAAATAACGAAAAACTTATTAAATCTTTCTCATAAAAGACAATCTAAGAATAAACCTACCTTCTCTGGGGAAAAATGGGAATTAGATGTTCAAAATGTAAAACCCTAATAAGTATTACAGGAAAATACACTTTAAAAAGGAATAAAGGTATCTTATCGTTTTATGAATGCCCAAAACGGTCATTTTCCTCGAAGGACATTTTTTCTAGATGGAAGAGATATGTATTTGCTAAAAAAGTTTATCCTTATTACGATTCTAAATTAAAGACGAAAACTTTGGAAAGAAATAGCTGTTAACTCCCTAATGTTTAAGACAGTTTTTTACAAAAAACTAAAAACCTATGATTTATGTAATATTCAATTCCTATTGTATAACCTTACATCAACTAATTATAAAGATCTTTGTAATAAATTTTATAAAATGAAAACATAATTGTTTTCAGAAATGAATACTGAACGCCCTAGAATTACCAAAATGATAATGCATGCGAAGTATTTGATAGATACTACAAAACATTTCAGGTAATAAAAAGGCAGAAGTTAAAAATTCTGCCTTTCTTAAATAAAATCTCAAAAAACTAATGTTTTTTGGTAAGAAAGTATTAAAACAATACACAAATCAATTTTAATATAAAATGGCAACACATAATCAATCTGGCTCTTAAAGCCATTCGAACGGATTCTTTAACATTGTCATTTTTTTGCTGATTCTTTTTATCCTCAGGGACTGTTTATTAATAAGCTAATTCTCTGGGGATCAAAAGAAATAAAAACAAACCTCTTCTAATATTAATTATGAAACTAAATAAAAATATAGTTCTAAAATTTGAAGTAGGTGATACGGTATTTACTAAAATAAACCCTAACATTTCGCTGATAGTAAAACGGTATATTGATGGAATCTATTACTGTGGATTTCAAAATGATCCTGATAGATGGGAACTAGGTTTGTCTGCAAGAGCATTAGTCGGAAGTTAAACTCTGTCTAAAATCGATTCCTTTTTATCTAAAATCACTAAAATTATGAAAACATCAGCAATTGTCTATTGCGAAAATGAATTTGGCAAACTGGATGGCAAAGTAGCAAATGGTCTTGTAAGACATTCTGAAAAGTATAAAATTGTTGGTGTTATTGATAGCACAAAATCAGGTATTGACGCAGGAGAATATCTTGATGGAATTAAAAATGGGATACCCATATTCCATAATTTTAATAAAGCCATTGAAGTATTAGACAGCGTTCCAGAATATTTTATTTACGGAATTGCTCCTCTAGAGTCATTACTTAGTGACGAAGAAAAAAAAATTGTGTACACCGCCATTAAGACTGGAATGCATATTGTAAATGGACTTCCAGAGTTTCTTTCAGATGATGAAGTTTGTATTCATCTCTCAAAAAAATATAATGTATCTATTTTTGATGTAAGAAAACCTCCTGCTAAAAAAAATCTTCATCACTTTACAGGTCAAATAAGAGAAATTCAAATTCCTGTTATAACAGTATCTGGAACAGATTGTGCAGTTGGTAAAAGAACTACAGCAATTAAGTTAGTAGAAGCCCTAAAAAATGAGGGATTAAATGCCATCTTCATAACTACAGGCCAGACAGGAATACTTCAAGGTTCAAAATATGGTATTGCGATAGATGTTCTAAGTTCTGGTTTCGCGACTGGAGAAGTTGAAAATGCTATTCTGGAAGCACTCAAAGAACAACCTGATATTATTGTAGTAGAAGGTCAAGGAGCACTTAGTCATCCAGCATTTACCTCTTCGAGCGCAATTATTCGAGGTGCTATGCCTAAGGCTATTATCCTACAGCATCCGCCAAAAAGACGTACCAGGTGTGATTTTCCCAAAATTCCTATGCCAACACTTGAAAGTGAAATAAAAATGATAGAAATTTTCTCTGGATCCAAGGTAATAGCTATTACAATCAATCATGAAGATATGAATGACCAAGAAGTTGAACATACAACAAAGATTTATGAAGAAAAATATCAATTACCTGTTACTGATGTTTTAAAAAGCGACTGCAGTAAACTGGTAGAAAAACTTAAAGAAATATTTCCTGATTTAATTCGTGTCAACCCAATACTATGTCAACCCCAAGAATAGATATTAATCTTCGCAAAATTGCTCATAATACTAAGGTTTTAAGCTCCCTTTTTGGATCAAAAGGTATAGACATAATTGTTGTTACCAAAGGAGTATGTGCGCATCCACATATTGCAAATATTTTGGTAAAAAGCGGAGTTAAAATTCTTGCCGACTCAAGAATAGCCAATATCAAAAAAATGCAGAAGGCCAATGTGAAAGCCACTTTTTTATTGATTAGGACTCCTATGATAAGTCAAGCAGAATCAGTAGTGTTGGATACCGATATGAGTTTAAATTCAGAGTTGTCTGTTATAAAAAAAATTTCAGAATTTGCTATACTACATGGTAAGATTCATAAAATCATAATCATGATCGAATTAGGAGATCTGCGAGAAGGTATTATGCCATCACAATTAGAAAACACGATCAAAAAAGTATTAACTTTAAAAGGCATCAAACTTGAAGGAATAGGCACAAATCTTGCTTGTTTTTCGGGAGTTAAACCCACAGCAGAAAAGATGAATATACTGTCTGCTATTGCCACTAGTATTGAAAAAAAGTTTCACATTAAACTATCGATAATTTCTGGTGGAAATTCGGCTAATTATAATTGGTTCAAAACTACAAAAGATGTTGGAAGGATAACTAATTTGAGATTAGGAGAATCTATATTTTTAGGTAATGAACCTTTAACCAGAAAACCTATCCCAAAACTCTATCAAGATGCTTTTATGCTGGTAGCCGAAGTTATAGAATTGAAAAACAAGTCATCAGTACCAAATGGAGAGATCGGTCTGGATGCTTTTGGAAACAAACCAAAGTTTAAAGACCAAGGCATGATACGACGTGCTATACTGGCAATGGGGGTTCAAGATGTAATGGTGACTGGGTTAACGCCAAAATTGGATATTGAAATCTTAGGAGCAGGTGGTGATCACATTATAATCAATGCCAAAAAGGAGGACTTAAAAGTTGGTAGTGATGTATCATTTACATTAAAGTATGGCGCATTAGTTACCGCTATGAATTCATCCTATATTTCTAAAAACATTATCACTCCTATAAGTGCAAAGGAGTATTGCGCCATAATAGAAGAAAAAGATAGGTTGCACAAAAAGAATACCGCTATTATGCCGATCAAAGAAGATTACACTCCATTGATAAGTCTCCAGGATTCGGATTTTAATTTAATATTTGAAAAGTCCATTCAAAAAAACTATCGGTATTTGGTTAGAAAAGAGGTATATAAAAAAATAGGTCGAATCAGTAAGCTTCTGGATGCTCAGGGCAAAAAACTAATTATCAGATCAGCATGGAGATCATTTGAACATCAGCAAAAACTATGGGATCAAAAAACCAGTTTTATGAAAAAGAAATACCCTAAAAAAACAGCAGAAGAAATTAACGAAATAGTGTCAATGTTTATTGCTCCAAAAAGGCAATCTACCCATTCAACAGGAGGGGCCGTTGATGCTCTGATTTATGATTTGAGAAAGAAATGCGTAATGGATTTTGGAACCAACAATGGACTGCATATTGATTTAAATAAAAAATGTTATCCTAAACACCCTGATATTAATGAAGAAGCAAAGAAAAATCGCAAACTTCTGATAAAACTCTTTGAAGATGAAGGTTTTGTATGTGACCACAAAGAATATTGGCATTTTGACTATGGTAATATTGGTTGGGCAGTAGAAAAGAATAAGGAATACGCTAATTATGGTATTTTAAAGGCGTCGTATGTACAATCGACAACTCTTAATCATCCAGATAAAGTGTTCTATTATCTTTAGATATGTTGTATACTCAATTCAATAATCTTTTCTCGTTCTATACGCTCGTAGCACTTCAACTAAAATATGTTTGGACCCATTTATATCTTCTTTTCTCATATATCTGTTTCACTATTCTTATATAAGTTTTAACGTATTTGGCTGAATAATACCAAAAATGTCTGACTCTTTCATAATAAGCGCATCAATACCTTGAATAGTAACCTGATTTCCAGAATATTTACCATATAATACGGTATCACCAACTTTTACAGTCATAGGTTCATCTTTTTTACCCTTTCCTACGGCTAGTATAATCCCTTTTTGAGGTTTTTCTTTAGCTGCATCAGGAATAATAATACCTCCCCTTGATTTTTCTTTTGCTATATCTGCTTTTACCAAGACTCCATCGGCAAGTGGTTGAATTTTGAATTTATGCATGATCTTTTTATTAATTATTATGATTCAATAAGTTTGAAGCTCTGCAAAAAGCGATTCTAGCTCTACTCTGGTTTTCTTAAGTTTAAGAGCAAGGCTATCAAGCATCATTTCTTTTTGATCATCTCTAAAGTCAAAATCCTTGTCAGATAAAAAAGTAAATCTTCGTTTGAGCATTACCTTTTGTTCTCTCCAACTTCTTGTAATATGTGTTTTAGCCATTTTTTTTGTTTCCATTAAGTAATTGCCTAGTTATTTGAGTTGGTGGATTTATGATTGTTCTTGGATCTAATAAGACATTTATTTCTGTAGAAACATCAGGCTTTGGAATGAGATTAAGACTAATACTTTTAGCATCATTTTTTATCTCATCTGTTTTTAAAATTTCTTCTAAAATCTCCAATATAGATTCATCTACTCCTTCATCGAATTTTTGGGCAAAAAAGTTCTCTTCCTGCATTAAAAAGTCAATATCTAATCCTGTAAAAGTTTTTGGTTTCACATTGACATCTCCATCAGCTAACCACATCACAGCTCTTTTATCATCATTAATAATTGTTTCTTTGAATGAAGTATTCATTAATATAGTTTGAAAAAATGATTCATTAGCAATTAGGATCTTATCATAAAAATCTTCAAATTTTTTCACTTCTGGACTATGACAGATAAATTCGCAACATGATCTGGTCAATATCATCCATTGTCCCCCGACATAAGAGGTCACATTTTTCATAAAAGATCTTTTATAAGGTACACCCAAAAAGCCAACATCTATCTCTTGAAAATAGTTTTCGACACGGCTCAGCGTATCAGGGCGTACTCTAACTTGACTTACTATTTTTATGAAGTTTTTACTTTTATTTCTATTCAAAAAATCAAGAATAAAATCTTGTGATTTTAAGGGGAAATCCTGACCGCTTAGATTAATAAAGAAATCCCATTTGAGACAGCGGTTTAAGAGATACTTCATACCATTAAGTTGGGATTGAATCCTATTATATTTTCCTCTGTCTATGGTTGTACTTTTCAAGAAATAAGCATTGGAATAATCTTCCAAAAAAGTTTTAATATCCCTTATTGTATTGATATCAGTTTTTTGATTGATAAGAATTAAGTAGTGGTTTTCTGGATGATGAATGGCTTTAAACAGTCGTTTGAACTGTTTAGGAAAATGTTTAACTAATATGAAGTAGGCAATCTTTATCTTCTTTCTTTGGGTGTTAAAATCAAAGCTTTGCTTTTTTGGTATACCTAATTCTTGGGTCATTTTATATATGTGTTATTTTGTTCTTAACTTTTGTCATTTTAAGTAATCATTATAAAAGCTCTCTTTCAAAAAACACTACTTCTTTTTTCTTAGTATCTTGGGCATACGTACAGTAATATATTCGGCGGTAGTATAACCGCACAATTAATTTAACCTCGGGATTTACCTTAGCATAAACCGTATCACCTGGTTTGAATTTACTTTCTTGACCTACCATATGCTTTATATTTAAATTTTAAATACTCATATCTTCATAACCACTCTTAATGATGGTTGACAGCATTTTAAAACGCTTATTGGCCTTTACTACATTCTTTGCATGAGCGGGGATAATAATTACCTGACCAGTTTCTATTGTACAAGATTTTTCATTAATAATAATCTCAGCTTCTCCATCTATAATTTGAATGAGACTATCAAACGGAGATATTTTTGGAGGTAATGCTTCTCCTGTATCAAATGATAAAATAGTTACAGTCCCTGTTTTTTTCTTCAGGATTGCTTTCATAACCACAGATCCAGGAATATAGTCAACAGTATCAGTTAATGCATGCGTACAAGATTTTTCTAATTCACTATTTTTCATTGATAAGATGTTAGAAGATTAAGACTAACGAGGAGAAGCTAATCTAGATGGTTTCTTTCGCAAACCTTAATCATCACTCCTTTTTTGTTTTCTTTTTGCCGCTTTTGCTGCTCTTTTTTCCTTCAAACTTTTTGCAGGTGCTTTTTTACCTGACTTGGCTTTACCTTCTTTTTCTTTTGACATGATTTTCCGTTCTTTTTAGATTATAAACAACATACCCATTAAGGGTATTTAGATGTATACAAAAATCAGTCAATTAATTACTTATTGCGTTACATCAGGTTAAACCTACTTTACATATATCACACTTTTTTGTAATATTTAGAAATGAGGACATCTAGCCAGTTATACGATAATATCAATTATAAATCTTCAAGGTTTTGCTTACGTTTTTCCTTTAGTTGCTTATAAAATGTAGGTGTTAATCCTGTGATTTTTTTGAATTGATTAGATAAATGCGCAACACTGCTGTAGTGAAGCTGATGTGATATCTCAGTAAGATTTAATTCATCATAAATAAGCAATTCTTTAACTTTTTCAATTTTATGGATAATAATAAATTGCTGAATGGTAATGCCCTTTACTTCAGAAAAAATATTTGCTAAATATGTATAATTATAGCCAACTTTTTCACTTAAATAATCAGAGTAATTAACTTTAGGCAATTCATCTGTGTAATGTATCATTTCGATAATGACATTTCTGATTTTCTCAATTAGAATACTTTTTTTACTTTCCATCAATTCTAAGCCCGATGTACTTAGGTTTTTCTTTAATTGAATACGTTGGTCTATAGTTATATCTTCTAATAGTTCAATAACACCTAATTCTAAAACGACATAACGTAATCCAATTTTTTTCAGTTCTTCTTTAACCAAAAGTTTACATCGTAAACTGACCATATATTTAATGAATAATTTTGTACCCATGTTTATAGAGATATTTATTTTATTATGAGAATCAAGAATTTATATTATTCTTGAAAATGTCGCCTAGGCACAAGCTTTTGCAAACGTAGTATAGTTGATATTTCTCTACTCCTTTTTTCCTCAATAATTGTATCCTTAGTAAACGAGATGATGAAATTTTCTCCGACATATGTATTGATATGTAATGGATACTTTTCAAGTATAACAGACAGAATTTCATTAATCACCAATGTTTTTTCAAATCCAGATGCAGTTTTATAACAAAACGAATAACCGTCCTCAACCTGCCCTTGATAAATCCCCTCTAATTGTCTTATCTGATTTATTTCTTGGGAAGGAGAAATAAAAAATGAATTCAACAGTATTAGGAGTAATTTTATTCGTGTTGTCATTTTTTGACTTTTGCAAGGAGTTTTATTTTTAGAATATATGCTTAAGTAACCCCAATTAGGTTTAAATTTGGATCTTAGATAATCAAAATTTATATACATCATAAGTATAAGACATAAAAAGCCATCTTAAATAGATGGCTTTTTAACATTTTGGTGATACAAGATCTGTTATTTGATCAATTCAACATTGACCGCATTCATTCCCTTTTCACTTCTTTCTGTCGTAAATTTTACGTTATCGTTCTCACGAATTTCATCTATAATACCACTTTGGTGAACAAAGATATCCTCGTCCGAATCTTTGAGTTTAATAAAGCCAAATCCTTTGGCACTATTAAAAAATTTTACTGTTCCTTCTTTCATTACTTAATATTTATTTGATACAATTATTTATCTCGTTTCTTCGTGTTTTTTTGAAATGTTGGAGTTTATTATTTGTGGGGAATTTAGATTTTTTAATACTATCTCTTTCGTTTTAAGCTCATTTGTATATAATTCGGGAACAGCACATAAACATAAAAACCTAGAAACAAACAAAAATGTCCAATTCTAAAAGCTTGCCTCACGTTGAAATCAGGACCCAAATTGACGCTACTATACTTAAATTTTGTTAAAAAAAATTTGCAATATTGTCGAGAAAAAAGAGAGCAGAAAAAGAAAATTGAATCTGGTAAAACAAGATTAAATTGGAGCTTTCGGAATTTTAACACAGTAAAGATACCTTTAATTCGAATACCATCTCTAAATCATATGTTAAATACTGGCATATCATATTTCATGATTTAAAAATAGGAACAATTAACAGTTAATATCTATTAGTTGTTGGAAATAATTATCATTATTTTAAAAATAAGATCCATGTATAAGCAGATTGTTCACAAAATTAGAAAACCAAACCTCTTTCTAACATAATTTCTTTTGAAAGCCATGCTATATAACCGTGCTTTTATATCAAAGAATCCTACTAAATATCACAAAGAGTTAATCATCATGTTTTTACAAAGAACCAAAATCATAGTTCTTTCGGTTTCCTTAGCCTAAAGAGCAAACAACTAATATGTATTTATTAACTAGCATAATATTACGTAAAACAGGATTTTTAATAAAAAACTGAACACCTATTAATTAGCCCTCAATCTTGTATTATAAAGTTCGATTCCATTACTAGAGGTACCACCTTAAAAGCCCAAACAATATGTTTGGGCTTTTTTAATTCAAAGTTCTAATTTTTAAATATTTAAAACCCTTTAGAGTTTGATATGACTAATTATCAAGATCGAGTTAACTTTGCCATCATTTTCTCAAATTGTTTCTCGACCAGTTTTGGAAACCATTTTTTAAAAAAATGATTTCGCTTTGCGTCATAAGGGTGTATGATCTGAAATTTTCCTTTTGAAGCCTCATGCAGTGAAACCTCAGCAAGTTCATCTGCATTTGTTTTAGAGTATTTCATTTGTTTTTCTGCAAAGGCTTTAAAATCCTGTGATCCTTTTGCACTTTGCATTACATTACTTCTGAAAAACGTTGGTGTTACAACACTTACATGAATATTACTTGACTTTAACTCATGATAAAGTGTTTCAGAAAGCGAATACACTCCAGCTTTTGAAACATTATATGCCGACATTCCTGGACCATTAAGAAAACCAGCTGCACTTCCTATATTAATAATCAAACCCTTCTGTTGTTTTTGCATCATTGGCACAAAATGATGACATCCATAAAACGTCCCCAATAGATTGATACGAATCATTCTTTCCCAGTTTTCTAATTCATAATTTTCAAACAACGCTCCATCTCCTATCCCGGCATTATTGATCAATACGTCAACTTTTGGAGAGTATTCTTGTACTTTGTTAAATACATTACTGTACTCGTTAGTATCACTAACATTTAGGGTATATAAATGAACAGTAGCTGCATTTTCTAATGATCGACTTGATTGTTCTAAGGTTTCTCTATTAATATCAGAAAGATGAAGTGTCCATCCATTTTTTGCTAGCAGTTTGGCATATGCTAAACCAAGTCCACTGCCAGCTCCTGTTATAAAAGCACTCTTATTAGGGTATGATCTATTTAATTTTTCCAATTTCATAACTGTTAACGATAGGTAATTAAACTTGATTCAGATTCTAAATGACTATACTCATTATAAGTACTTAATGAGAGTCCACTTTTACCAACCAATATCTTTGTAATACTTGTATTTACTATTTTTCCTTGAAGGCCCATAAATTGTTGATCTCTTAATCCTAAAAGTTCTAACATAACTACAGCTATAGGACCCCCAGAAGTAAACACCCAAGCTGTTTCTTCTTTTTCTAAACGTGTTGCTAATTCATTTACGCTAGACCATACACGTTCTTTAAAATCAGACCATTTTAAGATATAATCATGCCTATCGTTCATCCAATCTTTGATTGAGTTGTTTAATAATTGTTGAAGCGTTCTTGTAGGATGAGTTTGATTCTTAATATAGCGAGCTAATTCATCAAAGTTTTCAAAATCTGGTTGATGTTTTGCGATTAACTCCATATGATCATATTCATTCCAACAACCATCTTCTGTATACTTTATATCAAGATCAACTGCTTCTGTAGCATGCAATGCAGTTTCATGATGGCGTTTCATACTACCCCCTAAGACATAAGCCGGAACATTTTTTCTTTGTTTTAAAACTTCTCCCAGAATGATCGATTGTTTGACACCTATTTCTGAAAGTTGGTCATAATCCCGTTTTAAGAAACTTGCCTGGCCGTGTCGTATTAGATAAATTACAGACATATTAAATTGCTATACATTTTTTTGCTTAATAACATTCTCGCATGTTTTTATTAAGTACCAAGATGCGATCCAAAAGTTCTTAAAGGCTTTATTTTTGGTATACCCTTTTGAGTAGCGATAATAAATTTGCTGAACTATTCCGGCGAGTCTAAATAAACCGTATACTCTGTAAAAACGAAAATCATCTACTTCTCGCCCTGTTTTTTGACAATAGTAGGTTATGATCTCTTCTCTGGTAAGCATTCCAGGAATATTACTAGGTTGTCTTCTCATTGATTTTGCAAAAGATGTATCATTATCCTCTATCCAATATGCCAAGCTGTTTCCTAAATCCATCAACGGATCTCCTATAGCAGCTAATTCCCAATCTAATACTCCTAAAACATTTGATGGATCAGAAGGGTCTAAGACAACATTGTCTAATCGAAAATCGTTGTGAATCACACAAAGTTTTTCTTCCTTAGGCATATTTTCTTCTAGCCATTTCATCACCTTTTTCCCAGAAGGAACATTCCAGGTCTTAGCATTAGCATACCGTTTATTCCACCCTAAAATTTGTCGCTCGATGTACCCTTCTCCCTTTCCTAGACCCTCTAAGCCTTCTTTTTTATAATCAACTTGATGCAGTTCAATCATTTTATCCCAAAAAGAATAGCAAATTTTTTGAACAGTAGCTTCATCCCAATTAACTTCCTTTGGTAAGTTTTTTCTAAGAATAATACCTTCTAAGCGTTCCATAAGATAGAAAGTAGACCCTAAAACAGATTCATCTTCGCAAACGGCAAGCATTTCGGGCACATATTGATAATGTGGTTTGAGTTTCTTTTGAAGGTGAAATTCTCTAGGCATATCATGGGCTCCTGCAGCTTTTTTACCTAATGGCGCTCTTCTTAAGATAATATCATCTTGTTCAAATTTCAATCGATATGTCCAATTAGATGCACCACCCGAAAACTGTGTAACAGTGGGTTGATCATTAATGGTTGGAATATTTTTTTTTATCCATGGAAGCAGTTTCTGTAAATCAAGTTCTTCTCCTGAACGTTGTTCTTTCTCTAAATCTTTAACCTTAGACATTATGTAAGATATTTTTTAAATTCAAGTCTGGAAATCATACGCATGTGCACTTCATCTGGTCCATCTGCTAATCGTAAGGCTCTTGCTTGTGCAAAAAAACTACTTAACGGAAAATCATCTGATAATCCTGCACCACCATGAATTTGCATAGCCATATCTGTTACTTCTTGTAATACATTTGGCGCTACTACTTTGATTGCAGAAATTTCGGTCATACTATTTTTTACTCCTTCATGATCTATTTTCCAAGCGGCATAATGCGTAAGTAGTCTAGCTTGATCTATGGCTATACGAGCTTTGGCAAATCGTTCTGAATTTCCTCCTAGCTTTGCTAAAGGTTTTCCGAAAGCATGTCTAGTTCCACTTCTAATAATTGCTAATTCCAATGCTCTTTCTGCTGCTCCGATACAGCGCATAGAATGATGAATTCTACCCGGCCCTAGTCTTCCTTGAGCGATAGCAAAACCAGCTCCAAATCCCATAATTAGATTTTTCTTAGAAACACGTACTTCTTTAAAATGTATTTCTCCATGACCAGCAGGTGGATCATACGCACCAAAAGTATTTTGCATACGTATAATTTCTACTCCTGGAGTATCTAACGGCACCAAAACCATACTGTGCTGTTTGTGTTTCTCCTGAAACTTATCGGTTTTACCCAAAACTATAGCCAACTTAGCATCGGGGTGTCCCAATCCTGTTGACCACCATTTTTTTCCGTTTATTACTATTTCATCTCCATCTTCTTCAATAGAAGTTTGAATATTTGTTGCATCAGAGGAAGCTACTTCTGGCTCTGTCATACAGAAAACAGATTTTATTTCACCACTAAGCATAGGTTGTAACCACTTACTTTTTTGCTCTTCACTTCCAAAATGGTACAGCACCTCCATATTTCCGGTATCTGGCGCATTACAATTAAAGATTTCTGCTGCGTTATACACACGTCCCATTTCTTCTGCTAATGGAGCATACTCTAAAACACTTAATCCTTGCCCAATTTTATTGTCTGGCAAAAACAAATTCCATAGACTTTCTTCTTTAGCCAATGTTTTTAGTTCACTCAACTTTGGATGCTCTGTCCATTGGGTCCAGTTACCATCTGCATTATTCTTTTTGTTATATAGTATTAATTCTTTTTCAAAAGGGAATACATGCTTTTTCATAAACGCTTTTAAACGTTCTGTATATTCTTTCGACTTAGCTGATAAGTTAAAATCCATAATTGATAATTAAAATTTTCGTAACATTTTTAAAGGCATAAAAGGCATAATAAGTTTAATAAAATACCATGGCCAATAGGGAACAAAAGTCTTTGCTTTTTCTTTGTTTATTGATTTAACCAAAAGCTTTGATCCTTTGTCAAGTGCAATCATAAAAGGAGGAGGTTTCCCTACTGAGTCTGTCATTTCAGACTCTATATATCCTGGAAATATAGTCGACACCTTGATAGGTTTATGAAGCACATCAACTCTTAATCCTTCGGCTAAACTTTTTACACCCGCCTTGGTAGCTGCATAAACAGTCATTGCTCTTGGGTATCCTCTAAATGCAGACATCGAAGAGATCAGTACAAGATGCCCATGATTTTGCTCTCGAAAGATCTCCATTGCAGCTTCCATCTGGCTAATGGCACCACAAAAATTAGTCATTGCCGTTTGCATATTTTGTTTCGCATATCCCTTACCAAGAGAAGCTCCTTTACCCATACCGGCATTAATGATAACACGATCTAAGGTTTCTCTACTGTTTTTAAAATCTACTTCAAAGGCTTTAAAAACTTTAAATACATCTTCTTGCTTGGTAACGTCTAAAGCTCTCAAGAAAACATGAATGTTAGGATTCAGTTCTTGTAATTCTTTTTTAAGCAATTCAAGTTTTTCAACTCTTCTCGCACATAAAGCTAAATTGCATCCTTGTTTTGCAAATTCTATAGCCATTCCTTTGCCTAATCCAGAACTTGCACCGGTAATTAATATATTTTTTCTTGTCATTGTTATTCAACTCTAATGATCTCAAAATTAGAGAGAAAATATGTTTTAACATTTCACCTATGTTAAAAAACAGACGATATTATGTAGTATTAGCTCTTATCCTACTAAGACTTTGTTGTGTGATCCCTAGGTAACCTGCGATATGACCAAGCTTTGCACGGTAAAAAATATCTGGATACGTTTTTATTAATTCATGATATCTTTCTTCTGCACTTTTAACCTGTAAGTAAATAGCTTTTTTACCAACCGCCATCATAATTTCGGTCATTACTAACCTCCCAAACCGCTCTAAACTATGGTATTCTTGAAACATTTCTTCTAATTGCTCATAAGAAATTGCTCTCACAACAGTATCTTCGATAGCTTCAATTCCTAAAAAACTAGGCTCACGTTTAAAAAAACTTTGTGCAGCAGTTATAATCATTTCTTCACTTGCGAACCAATTTGTGACATCTTTTCCCTTTCGATCATAATAAAAACTACGTAATAATCCTTTTCGTACAAAGAAGATATAATTGCATGTTTTACCTGCTTCTGCTACTATTTCATTGCGCTGAAAAGTAACTTTTTTAGATTTTATCGATAATGCATGAAGTACCTCGTTGTTTATTAGACTTTTGTCAATCTTTATCATATTTCTTTTGATCACCTGATATTACAAAGTTAACCTTTTCTACTATCCAAAATGTCTTTATTATTTCATGTTTTTAGTAACCTATATCAATAAGTCACAAGATGTTTTCTACAAATTCCTAATTGTACCAGACGAGTACCCTTTTGTCCATTTTCTAAAACCTATAATCAATATACTTTTGAATCTCCTAATTTTCTAGGACACGTACATTTAAAAAATCTAAAAATATATAAACACATGGCACAAGAAAAAGCTACCATATTACAACCAGAATATTACCAGCGTAGAGCATCCGAAACTGAAAATGGTTTTGGATATTCATTTGCGGTAAAAATCGGTAACCTCATTAAAGCTTCGGGGGCTGTTAGTATGGACGAAGAAGGAAAACCAACTGCTATTGGTGATTATGCACAACAAATGAAAAATTGTTATGCAGATATTGAGAAAATGTTAATACATTATGGGTGTACTTTTGACGATATTATTGTAGAAAACATCTATACTACAAACATGACTTTATTTATGGAAAATTTAGAATATCGAAAATCGTTATATACCGAAAACCGTTATCCAAAATCGACTTGGTTAGGAGTAAAAGAACTGGCAATGCCAGAACTTATGATAGAAATAGAAGTGGAGGTCTACATTCCATAATAATAGCCATTATTTCTGTTATTGATAAAGATATAAATACTATGAAAAAAGAAAAATTAAATATCACAAGAGGCGCTACGTTTATAGCGCCTCTTATAACAGCAAAAGAACTTAATGCTATTTTAGGGCAATCCCATATCAAGATTTTTGATGTGCGAGGTACCTGGGGTACAGATCCTAGATCGTTATATAACGATTACTTATGGGGGCACATCCCGACTGCAACCTTTCTTGATTGGCGGAAAGAATTTATAGAGCAAGATATTGCGCCTAATTTAGCTCAGGTATCAACATATGAAGCAGCAAAACAATCTTTTAAGACGCTAGGTATCAACAAAGAAGACACGGTAATACTCTATGATGACTATCATCATATGTTTGCTGGTAGAATCTGGTGGGCTATGCGATATTGGGGTTTTGAAAATGTTCGTGTTCTTAATGGCGGTTATAAATATTGGCAATTAGAAGGTTTACCTATTTCTCAAGAGTTTGATAAAATATTAGCAGGTACTTTTGAGCCTATATGTCAAGAACATTTGCGAGTATCGCTTCCTGATTTTTTGATTAAAAAAGATAGTGCCTGTGTTTTAGACGGTCGTGGTATTGCCGGATACAACGGAAAACCAGAAGACCCAAGAACCGGACATATTCCTGGAGCAATTAGTGCTGCATATAACTCGCTTATAGACAAAAACACAGGACTTTTTCTAGAAAAGGAAGCAATTATCAAATTATTTGATGAAACTATACCCAATTGGCGTACTAGCAATATTATTTCTTCTTGTGGTGCTGGATATTCTGGAACAGTTGTAATGATAGCATTAGCAAACTTAGGTATTCAAGCAAGTCTGTTTGACGGATCTTTCTCTGTATGGAAACAGGACCCTGAAAGACCTGTAGTACAATCCTTTTGAGGTTTAAAAATGAAAAATACATTAATTCTATTTATAATATTTATGACATCCACTACAGCTACTTTTGCACAAATATCTGATCGAGAGTTAGTCGAAAACACATTAACCAACTATATGGAAGGTGGCAAAAACAATGACTTTACCACCTTGAAAAAAGCATTTCATAATACTGCAACCATGAAGTTTATCGGTGATCAATATACCGAAGTGAACGCATTAGAGTTCTTTGAAGAAAAAATGATTAAGGGTACTGTAATCGATAGAACCAACAGAATACATGATATTAGTATTTCTGGCAATGCTGCAAGTGCGAGGCTAGAACTAGAGTATCCAACATTTACGTATATAGATTATATGAGTCTTTTAAAAATAGAAGGTGAATGGAAAATCGTAAGTAAAATATTTTCTAAAAGAGAAAAACAGAACTAATTTTTATGACTTCTAAAGCACAATAACAAATATGAAGTTCCATAAGTTTATTCTAATGGAATTTCATATTCTAACTAGCTTTTATAAAAGAGGTGTTATGCAGTTCTCCTAAAAAATCTTTTAATGATATGTCTTCAGATAACCCTAATTTAATTTTAGCTCTATAGCGTGCCGTTTTAACTGTATTGGCATTAACATTTAACAAATCGGCAGATTCTTTTATAGATAGCCCTAATTTTACTAACAAACAATGTCTTATATTGGTTTTAGAAAGCTCAGGATAAAGTTCTTTAAGCTCTATTACTAAACCCGGATATTGAGATTCTATCCGCTCTGTTAAATTAATATTAGAGGTATTATTCTTTAAAAACCTATCAAATGTTTTTAATGATTTCTTCAAATCTTCAGCAGTACCTTCGTTAATAACCGTGCTAAACTGATCTCTAATTTCCTTTAATCCTTGCATTTTGTTTGTAATTCCGATAAGTGTAGCCGAAAGTTCATCTTCTCTCAATTTAATATGATGTTGTAAAATTTTCTTTTCGTTCTTTTTTAAACTTACAATCTCTTTTTGAGATTGATTGTTTTTATGATAATGAATAAAAGCAATAATCCCAATTAGTAAACAAGCAATACCAAGAAATAAGCTTATAATGTATTGTTTTTGCCTATTATTTGCTTTAGCCAAAATAACCTGCTTTAGCTTTATCTTTTCATTTTCTTCAGCGGTTTTAATAAGGTCTAATTTGGTTTCATAAAATTCGGTATAGATTTTTTTCTCCAGGTCTCTTATACTATCAACAATGTGACTTTTTTGAGTATTATAATACAAAGCAGAATCTTTTTTGCCCAATTTTATATAATAACTGGAAAGATGATCATATAATTTAGGTCGCTCATTTGCTGGTGATTTTTTAATTGTTTTTCGCATTGCGCTTACGGCATTTTTAAACTGCCCTAATTCTTTATATGAAAGCGCTAAAAATTCATAATGATTTACTACTCCTCGAGGTAAATACTTTTTTAATAAATTAAAATTAGCCATTAATGAATCTATAGACTTTTGATACTCCTTTTCATAATAGAAATTATGTGCTTGAAATACCTTTGCATACGCATAATGAAGGCTATCTTGATTTTGTGCAGATTCCTTAATAACCTCTTCTAATACTATTCGGCTTTGCTTAGGCTTTTTTAAAAATTGATAAGCAACAGCAAGTGAAACCTTCATAACATTTTTCGACCTTACGTCTACATGAATAGTGTCTTTTATGATTTTCTGAATTTGGTTAATAGCCAATTGATACTGTCCTTTATAAAAATAACAATCTGCAATTCCTCGATTTAATCTAAATTTAGTTTTCACATCATTCTCATCATATATTCTTAGGGCATCTATATGATATGGCAGTGCATATTCAGGAAGAGCAAAGTCATATAACAAAATATATCCCATAGCGCGTAAATATTCTAATTGTAGGTCTTTACTAGGATATTTTTTTTGGTGTTTTTCAAATTTCCTACTGTGATAAAACAGGCTGTCAATATTAGGGTGAGTAGTATAATATTGGATGGTTTCTAAATGAGACCTTAAAATACCTTTATGATACTTTAGTTTTCTTGACTTTTTTAATACATTTTGATACAAGTGATAATCTCTAGAACTATAATTACTTCTATCTAATTGCATCAAACTATCAATTTGTTTACTGAGTTGTAATGTGTCTGTTTCTACTTGAGCTAAAGAGACAAAACAAAAAAGATGAAAGCCTAAAAAAAGTAATAAACGCATTGGTTTTAATTTTTTGTGTGTTGGTTATCTATACAACGCTTATTCCTCCAACTACCCTACTCTTTGGTCTATAACAAAAGAAAATTTTAGAGATTTTTTTTATCGGAAATTGAAAAATTAGATTAATGCTAACCAAATGATACCAGTACATGATGACCTTTTGATGACCTGTTTTTTGTTAATTAAGTAGTGTAACAATTTAATTTTGCAATAACAATTTATGGCATTTCGAAATGTAAAAAAAACATACAGTTGTTGTAACAATAGTTGGGTTAATATCCATGTACTAGTGAATTGGATTTAACTCATGAAACACAAATTTTTTAATCCTTAATCTTTTTTTATGAAAACCTTAAAAATTAATGCTCTTTTTGCCTTTGTAGTAGCTATCTCAATGATGTCTTGTGACAAAGAAGAATCTTCTAATCAAGATCAATTATCTGTTGAGAATGAAGTTGTCGAATTCGAAAATCGTTTACCAAAACAGGCAGCAGAAGAAGGTGATCCTGGCGATAGTGTCTCAGACTGTAGTTTTGATGGATTAATAGAAGCTACTGTTCGTATCGGGCATTTTGTTGGAGTAAATGAATTTCCAAATCAGTTCGGTGCAGACACTCAAGTAGAGTGGAAAATAAATGGCTCAGTGGTTAATCCTAGAAGACCTCGATTTGTTAGAGTGAATGATCACGTTTCACAAGCAGGACCAGTTGAAGTTTGTTATAGTGCCACTTCAACAGATTGTCAAACAATAAACGAATGCGTAACTATTGACTTTAAAGGATAAGTCCATAAAGCTTTTAAAAATAGAAATTCGGATGATACCATATTATCCGAATTTCTTAAAGTTGAATTTAAAACAAAAACTTAAAAGTTTTGCCAGTTAATGAAGGATCGACAGGTTGAGTATGTTGAGTATCCTAAAACAGCAACAATCCATTATTTATTTTCTTTATAGAATTGCTATTAAACTACCTGTCCTTTCATACATATTAAATTAATAAAGTAGACAATGAGTAAATAAATTTACCATGAAAAGAAATCACATATTAGGGTTATTATTTATATGCTTTCTAATTCAACCAGTTATATATGGTCAAGTTAAATCAAGCAAAACCAACATCCCAAAAGGACATCAATTATATAAAACTTCAAAAATTAAAATCAAGCAAAGTCAGCAAAGCAATACAATTGTTAAACCCTCTCAAATAAGAGACAAAGCTTCTGATAGATTTTTTTATGAGTTAGATCGAACATGTGACCCCATGACAAGACAAATCCCAGAGGGTATAGAAAAAAAAGAGGAGTCATTTATTCAAAATAAAAAATCGTTAAAATCATCTACAATTTCAAAAATGTCTAACACTAACTGGATCAACAGAGGACCATTTAATGTTGGAGGACGTACAAGAGCATTAGCTATTGATATGTCTAATGAGAATGTTATACTTGCCGGTGGAGTATCTGGTGGGTTATGGCGTTCTGAAGATGGGGGCCAAAATTGGAACAAAGTAACTAGAAAATTTCAAAATCCCAGTATTACTGCCATTGTTCAAGATCCTAGACCAGGACATCAACATATTTGGTATTATGGCGGAGGAGAACGTTTGGGAAATTCTGCAAACTTTAATGCAGTAACACTTTATACTGGGGTAGGCATCTATAAATCTCAAGATAGTGGACGTACCTGGGAGTTATTACCATCAACAGTAGATAATACTGTTCTAACAGCTTCTCCTTTTGATATTGTAAATAGCATGGTCATCAACCCAACTAATGGAGATTTATATGTAGCTACTTTTAATGGTATACATCGATCACAAGATGATGGAAATAGTTTTCAAGAAGTTTTAACAGGAGGTATAGACAAAAGAACAGAGATTGCAGTGACAAAGCAAGGAAAATTATATGCCTCTGTAGCAGATAGAGATTTTAATACGGTCGTTGGAGGAGTCTATACCTCTGATGAAGGTACAAATTGGACTCGAATATCTGATAACATCGCTGATCTTAATAGAGTAGACAGAGCAATATTCGCTATAAATCCGTCAAACGAAAACGAGGTATACGTATATAGTACTTTTGCTAGTCGCAACAGGTTGTTTAAATATAATGCGATCGATCAAACTTTTATTGATCTTAGTGAACAACTTCCTGTAAGATCAGGATTAATAGGAGGGCTTGTGACACAAGGAGCATATAACATGGTGATAGCGGTACATCCAACAAATCCAGAGTTTATTATTATTGGGGGGACTAATCTATTTAGAACAACGGATGGCTTTAGAACTAAAATAGATGATACTCCTAACAATTGGATCGGGGGATACTCCCCAAGAAACGATGTATCATTATATCCTGATCAACACCCAGATATGCATGCGTTAGTATTTTTTCCTTCAAACCCCAATAAAGTATTAAACGCAAATGATGGTGGGGTTTTTATGACAGAAGATATTACTACAAGTAGCTCTTTCGAAATGCCTGTAGATTGGATTTCTTTAAACAATGGATATGTTACCACCCAACCTTATGCAGTTTCTTTTGATCCCAATGCTGAAAATGAAGATTTATTAGCAGGTTTTCAAGACAATGGCACCTGGTTTACAGATCAAAAAAATACAGCTGCTTTTTGGGAAGAAGAATTTGGTGGTGATGGTAGTTATAACGCGTTTGCCGATAACGGTCTTACTCGTTATGTTTCATCGCAAAGAGGCAATGTGTTTCGTCTTAATAATGATGCAAATGGAAATACAATATCATTATCTTGGGTACGTCCTGCAGGTAATAGATCTTTTGCTTTTATCACTCCTTTTGTATTAAATCCTAATAATGATAATGAAATGTATCTTCCTGCAGAAACAACATTACTTAGAAACAGTAATCTTGATGAAATCCCTTCTGTGGCGACTATTGACGACCTCACTGCACCTACAGATGTAAATTGGTCAGAAACTACAAAAGTAGAATCTATTCTTGACCCTAATAGCGGAAGAGAACTTAATACTATTACAGCACTAGATATCTCTACTTTCCCTGAAGCTAACAAAGTATATTATGGTACAGGACAAGGCCAGATCTTTAGATTAGATTTTGCAAACCTTCCTTCTAGTAAACCAGTTGACATATTTACCGGTAAAGGTTTACCGGAAAGAGGTTTTATAAGCAGCATACAAGTAGATCCTAATAATTCTGATCGCGTATTGGTTACTTTCTCTAATTATAATATTCCTAGTATATTTTTATCAGAAAATGCTGGTGAAACTTGGATAAATATTAGTGGTAATTTAGAAGAAAATAAAGACGGTACTGGTAATGGACCTTCGGTAAGATGGACTTCTTTTTTAGGTAATAAAGATGGGATATTAGCTGGTACTAGTTCAGGACTTTACTACACCAAGAAAATTCTGAACGAAAATACCGTCTGGCAACTAGAGAACAACCAAATAGGTGACGGCGTAGTAATGCAAGTACGAACACGTAAAGATGGATTTGCAGCATTAGCTGTTCATGGAAACGGAGTTTTCAGTAAAAAATTCAATGTTACACCTCCGAGAGGAGAAAAAACATTGGTTGTTAATAAAAAACCTGATGACATTATACTCTCAATAGAAGAAACCCCACAATTTATGACCGTAGATGTTAACGATGTTTTTAGAGATCAGTTTGATAGTAATAGCACTATAGATATTACTGTAGAAAGTTCTGACAAAGATCGAAGTTTTATCGGATATGAGTTTTTTAATAATCAATTAGAAATCTTCTTCTTTGGAACCAACAGAGATGTTCCAAATGTGGACAAAGAAGGAAAAGCAACAATCAGGTTAACGGCAACATCAGGTATAGAACGATTAGCAACAGAATTTAAGGTACAGGTAGTTCAGAAACCTTTTCTTAATAGGTTTGACGAAAATAAACTTCCATATAGAGTTCAATTCCCTTCTTCTGAAGTATCAGAAACGGATATTTTTGGAAATCCTCCTTCATCAGTCGAATTAGCAGACCAGATAAAGGTCCCAAGTGGTAAAAAATGGACTATTGAAAGAATGAAAATATTAGCAGGAGCAGATCCTTTTACAAGTGATATATTTCCACCTGGTGGAAATACGGCAAGAATAAGAATTTATCAAGATGAAAATGGAAAACCAGGAAAGCAAATTGCCAATATGGTCAACAAACTAAGAAAAAACCCATTGTTAGACGTTTCATTAAGTATCCTAGGCGATCTAGGTTCACCATCACAAATAGGAGAATTCGATCTTGTATTACCCAATAAAGTCGAACTTACTGAAGGTAAATATTGGATATCTTTTACAAGATTAGAAGAAATATATGCTGCAAATAATATTGTTTGGGCACAACAAATTAGGACTTTTGGTGGTCCAGAGTTTGATAATATAAATGAATCTGTAATTGCTAATAAGCCAAATCCACACTATAGAAGTTTAGAAGGATCGTTATTTAAAAAAACTTGGGAACCATTTGAAAATTTGGATGTGTTGCTTCCTACCGCAGAATATCCAATTGAAAATCAAAGTTCACAATTATTATTCTCTTTATTTGGAGAAGTAGATGATATCAACACTATCAAATCTAAAAATAGAGATTTACAAACCAATGTTGTAATTTCTCCTAATCCAACAGACGAGATATTTAATATTCAATTTAGCAGAAAACTCGATGAAGATATTTTAGTCAAAATCATGGATCTAACAGGTAATGAGATTTTCAGAAAGAATTTTGACAAAAAAGAAACCAGTTATTCTATAGAAACTTCAGGTTTTGCTCGAGGCATTTATATCGTTAGTATTACTGGAAATACTATAAAAACTACTACTAAAATGGTTCGTAGATAACGTTTCTAGGCGATACAAATTTTAATACTGATTGTTTTGCTAAATAGTAACATCAGAAAGGATACTAGTGGCTATATTGACTAAAATTTTAATAAAAAAACCTTGTAATTTAATTACAGGGTTTTTGCTTTACTATTATTTTGCTTTAGGCTTTTATTAAAAAAAACTTAAATGAGTATCACAATATCGGTCATTCAATATATCTTTATATACTAAAATTAAGTTAGCAGCATCTTAATTGAAATTTAGCAGATATTATAATTACCCCCTATATGAAAAGTGATCACTTTAGAATAGAAACCGACATCAATTATATAGATTCAAGAGATAAAATATTTAGAATGATATTTATTAGCGCTGGCGATGCTACTATTAAAATTGATTTTTCAACATATAATATTTTGGGGCCCGCATTAATTTTCATCTCTGAAAATCAGTTATTAAGTATTGAAAAAAAATCGAGTGAATTAAGTGGAAAAGCTGTGTGCTTTTCTAATGACTTTTTTTGTATTAAATTAAACAGAAGTGAGACCTTCTGTGATGCTGTAATTTTTAACACTACCAAACCTCCGTATATTCCTTTACAAGCTTCTGAATCAAGAAAAGTAGACTATCTCATCACAGCTATGAATAATGAACTAGAAGAGGCCAATGATTTTCAAGAGGAAATCATTATTTCACAATTAAAAACCTTGTTACTATCCTCTTCCAAAATTAAACTGAAACAGTTTGGAGAAGTTAATTTATCTATTCTATCCCCTGTTGTAACAGGATTTCAAAATCTTTTAGATCAAGAATATGAACGTCAGCATAATGTGCAATTTTATGCTGATGAACTAAATATTTCGCCAAAAGGGCTAAACAAAGCTGTCAAAAAAGAGTTAGGAAGAACAGTTAGTGAGTTAATCAAAGAAAAGCTAATCGTTGAAGCAAAAAGAGAACTTTATACAAAAGAGCTTTCTATTAAGGAAATTGGTTTCAAATTAGGCTTCGAAGATCCTGCATATTTTAGTAGATTTTTCAGAAAAGAGACTTCGCATAGCCCAAAAGAATACGCAGAATTGCTGTAAAGACCCAAAAACACCATACAAGGGGATATTTGTCCTACCAGTAAAATCTTAAAGCCGAGTACGTTTGTATAAACGATTACAAATGACTCATTATAGCATACTTATTATTGGTGCGGGACCTATTGGTTTAAGTTGCGGAATCGAAGCTCAAAATGCTGGTATTTCATATAAAATTATTGACAAAGGAACTCTTGTTAATTCTATCCACAATTTCCCTACAGATATGACATTTTTTTCTAGTTCTGAAAAATTAGAAATAGGAAACCTCCCTTTTACATCACTTTCTGTACGCCCTACAAAACAAGAAGGTTTAGAATATTATAGACGTGTTGCCCAACATTATAAATTGAATATTGGCCTTTACGAAACATTCGAGTCTGTTAACAGAACATCTAATTTATCTAATAAAACACAATTTAAAATTGCTACATCCAAAGAAGCATATACTTGCGACTTTATCATAAATGCAACTGGGTTTTATGACTCTCCTGTTCTTCTGGATATTCCTGGCGAAAAACTTAAAAAAGTAAATCATTACTTTACATCAGCACACCATCTATTTAAACAAAAAGTTGCTGTTATTGGGGCCTCAAACTCTGCAATTGATGTTGCATTAGAGGCATATAGAAAAGGTGCTGAAACAACTCTTTTGGTAAGAGGAAAAGAAATTAGTCCAAATGTAAAATATTGGATCAAACCAGATATAGAGGCCAGAATTGCAGAAAACAACATTAATATATACTATGAATCCGATGTTACAGCAATATCTGATCGCCATATCATATTTAAATCAAGAAATCAAACCATAAAACTTGAAAATGACTTTGTGTATGCCATGACCGGATATAGACCTAATTTCAATTTATCAGAAAAACTAGGAATAGAAATAGATTCTACTACGGGATACCCAAAATACAATAAAACTACCATGGAAACCACTAGCCCAAATGTTTATCTAGCGGGAGTTGTTATAGGCGGTATGAATACTCGCCAATGGTTCATAGAAAACTCAAGAGATCACGGAAGTAAAATTATCAATCACATAAAAAAATATGAAACTAAAAAATAAAGTGGCTATAGTAACAGGGTCTAGTAAAGGACTAGGACTAATTGTTGTTGAACAATTATTGGCCGAAGGTACATTTGTAATAGGTTTTAGTCGAAATAAAACTCCAATAGATCATCCTAATTTTGAAGGATATTGTTTAGATATTGGAAACGAAAGTGCCGTTACAGAAACTTTTAACAACGTTATTAAAAAACACAACACCATTGATGTCATTATTAATAATGCTGGTTTTGGGGATTATCATAAACTCGAAGAAACAGATTCTCAATTAATGAGACAAATGTTTGAAACTAATGTCTTTGGGGTTTTCTATCTCACCAAGTGTGCCATCCCTTTTATGAAAAAGTCGCAACAAGGTCATATTATTAACATTTCTTCTATTGCAGGAATAGTAGGTATAGAGAACATGTCGGTCTACAACGGGACGAAATTTGCCGTAAAAGGAATGTCCGAATCTTTATACAAAGAATTACGTCCCCACGGTATAAAAGTGACCTGTATTCTTCCTGGATCTATAAGTACTAATTTCTTCGATGATTTTGATGGTTTCACAGCTAGCAATACAATGATGAATCCAACAGATGTTGCAGATAGTATTTTATATTGTTTACAGTCTTCGGCTACGTTTCATCCAGTGAATTTAGAGATTAGACCATTTCATATCTCAAAACAATAATTAAAGGAAAATAATACAAGTCAAGTTCCTTTTTATCCATTTCGTACCCTGTCTTATCAATATACCTTTGTTATGTAATCAAAACACAATTAAAAAGAAGTTAATACAATTAAAATTTAAAAATTATGAGAAATTTAGTTCTTGCACTAACCGTGCTAATATCAACTACGAGCTTTGCTCAAAGTATTAATACAAAATCTGTAGCCCTAGAAGGATATGATCTTGTAGGATATTTTACAAAAAACCAAGCCATTCAAGGTTCTGATAAATTATCTGTAGAAGTCGACGGGATACACTACTATTTTAGCAGTGTAGAAAATCAAAAACTATTCAAAGAAAACCCAACCAAATACATGCCAGAATGTGGCGGTTTTTGTGCCACAGCAGTAGCCACATCAAACGCCAAGTTTCCAGTTGATCCTGAAACTTTTAAGGTAACAGATGGTAAACTTTATCTTTTTTATAACGGACCATATAAAGGTGCCAATTTTAATGGCAAAGACCCTTGGGTAAAAGATGAAAAAGCTCTGATCAAAAAAGCAAATGATAACTGGAAGACACTTAAAAACAGTTAATCCAATTTCTAATAAAGCCATCGTAGTGTTTTAACCTATAACGATGGCTTTAAAATTTAAAAAACTAGCTTATGAAAGTTTGTGCATTTATAATAGCGGTTTTCTTGATTTCATATAACCTGCAAGCCCAATCGATTAATATTAAAAAAGTGGCTATAGAAGGCTATGATGTAGTCGCCTATCATAAAGGTCAAGCAATAGAAGGTACGAATAGATTAAGTGTAAAAATAAGAGACGTATTCTATCATTTTAGTAGCATTGAAAATAAGGCCCTTTTTAAGAAAAATCCAAAAAAGTACTTACCAAAATATGGAGGTTTCTGTGCCATCGGAATTGCAATATATGATGGCAAATACAACATTGATCCAGAAGACTTTTTAATCGATAATGGTGAACTCTACCTATTCTGTCCTGATCAAATAGATAATTGGATAGCCGATCAAGAAAATCTAAAAAGGAAAGCTGAAATTGAATGGTTAAAAATGGAAGAAAAAGAAACTAAAAAATAATACAATGAAACAATACATTTTTTTAGCCTTTAGCATTATAGTAATCACATTTAATAGTAATGCTCAAAGCAAAGACAATCCCTATGCGGGAAAAACATTTAGAATTGATAATTATATAGGTGACAAACTAGATAATTCTGAAGATTTAGTATTCACAAATAACGAAGTTGAAGGCTCTATTTGTGTACAGTATGGATTTAAAAAAGCTAAATACACTACCACAATTAATAAAAAAGGACTTCAAGAGTTTTCCTGCACAATGATTAGCAAAGAACACGGAAAAATGGTATGGACAGGCGAAAAGAACAAAAATCAAATCTCCGGAAAATACCTATGGACTAAGGAAGGACAAGATCCAATACAGTATACTTTCAAAGGAAAAATTAAATGACATGAAAAAAAGCAACATTTATATATCACTATTTTCTCTGTCCGGAATACTAATCTTAACTATTATAATCTCATCTTTTACTAAATCCAAAAAAGATGAAAAACTCCCCTTGAATACTAGTATCTCTAACCTTATTTTTGAAGGGCAAAGAACCGTTTCTAAAAAAACAAAAGAGTTTTGGTTTGACGGAAAAGCAGAACTTTCGAGTTATAAATTAACTCAAGCCAGATATGGTGAAACACACCAAGGCACAGCAGTTTTAGTATACGTAACAGAGCCATTTTCTAAAAAAGCAAATACAAAAGCTGATCACAATAATCCCAACAATGTATCTGTTCTAAAACTCAACAAAACACTAAAATTTAATACTGGTATTTATCCGTATTCGATGATGACTAGTACATTTTTTCCTTTAGAAAAAGAAAACACTTCGCTAAAAATTACTTCTTCATTACAAGAATGGTGTGGTATGACTCACCTTGAAATGAAAAACGAAACTGATTTTATATTTGATTTTAGTTCATATTATGAAGGATTTACTTTTAAAAATAAAGTGATTAAAAAAACAATATTAGAAGATGATTTATGGACATTGATGCGTTTGAATCCAGAATTACTTCCTATTGGCGAGTATGACATTATACCGTCAATGTCGTTCTTACGATTAAGAAATCGAGAACCAAAAGCATACAAAGCAATCATCACCCTACAAAATGATGATAAAGGCACCTCCCATTACACCATGAACTATCCTGAATTAGAACGTGAACTTACGATACACTACACTTCAATATTTCCTTATGCTATTTTAGGATGGGAAGACACCCACTATAGTGGTTATGGAGATGAAAAAAAACTACAAACCTCTAAAGCCGAACTCTTAAAAACTATTAAAACCGATTATTGGAATCAAAATCACAATAAAGACAAACACTGGAGAAAGAAGCTCGAATTATAAAATACTTAAACCAAACAACATGAAAAATACACTTATTATCATAGCACATCCCAATTATAAAAATTCTACAGCTAACAAAATAATAGTTGATTCTTTAATAGATAACATAAAAAATTATGATGTACACAATTTATCCGAGCTCTATCCCAACTTTAATATTGACGTAAAAAAAGAACAAGATGCACTGGTAAAGGCTGACCACATTATTTTTCAGTTTCCGTTCTACTGGTATAGTGTACCGCCAATTTTAAAACAATGGATAGATATAGTATTAACATATGGTTTTGCATATGGAGAAGGAGGAGACAAGTTAAAAGGAAAAAGTTTTATTGTCAGTACTACTACCGGAACACCACTCGAAGCGTATAAAAGTGATGGAGCGAATAAGTATACGATGGAAGAATTTTTGTATCCCATTAAACAAACGGCAAAATTATGTCTTATGAACTATATAGCCCCTGTGTACTCACATTCAATGATTGCTTGGAAAAAAGAAGATCAAATACAGGTGAGAAATAAAGCAAAAGAACATGCTAATCGTTTACTAACTTTAGTGTCATAAATCTAAAACAACTAACTAATAAAGACAGATAATGAGTAATGATATAAAATTTGATTTTGCAAACAATTCAATAGCGACAGCCTATGACCAAGTTTTAGTTCCTTTACTTTTTGAACCTTGGACCACAAGACTTATTACAGAAAACAAGCCTTGGTCTGGTAAATATGTTTTAGATCTAGCTTGCGGTACAGGAGCTGTTACAAAACAACTTTTAAATCATGTCACTTGTAAAGGAAAAGTATTTGCTTTAGATCTAAATGAAGAAATGCTTGCCATTAATAAAAAGAAGTTTGAAGAATTAGGCTGTGAAGATGTAATCGAATTCATTCATGCATCCGCAGAAAAAATCCCAATTGAAGACAATACTCTAGACACTGTAATATGCCAACAAGGATTTCAATTTTTTCCTGATAAGCACAAAGCCGCCAGAGAAATATATAGAATACTAAATAAAGGAGGAGAATTAGTTATCTCTACTTGGCTTCCTGTTTCTGAATGTGAAATCTTTGGAATGCTCTGCGAAACATTAGAGGAAATAGAAGAAAAAGAATTATCTCAATTAATGCGCATACCTTTTGATTATATGCAAAAGGACGAGTTAAAAACGGTTTTTACAAAAGCTGGCTTTAACACCATCAAAATTGAAAAACAATCCATGAATCTTCACCTACCTGAAGGAGTGAATCAAGCTCTTGCATTTGTATACGGAACTCCTATCGGACCTAAGTTAAAAGCGTTACCTCTAGAAAAACAAGAAAAATTTAAAGAAATCTTTACGAAAAAATTAAATCGATTCGATAAGAATAATTTTGGTAAAATGGCCGCATATATCTTAAAAACTCAAAAATAACCCTTTACAAAAGTGACCGAACATCTAAACTATTCTATTATTTAACATAATTAGTTTGATCATATTATCTAGTTTTTTGACCATTTATGGTAATAAAACTTTAAGTGTACTTGTCTTTATTTTTTACATTTATATTCTTCGAAAAGTGTAAGAATCAAGACTAAATCCTAGCTTTTTTGTGTTACAATCATCATAAAAATAAAACCTCTAGTGATTATAGTTTGACTAATCTTTAATCAAGTTTTTCGGATTAAAAATTGAAAACATGCAAATTATGAAAACTAATCACATACGAGTTCTCTTTTTCTTTTTAGTGATAATTAGCACAATGGGATATGTGCATTCTCAGGAAACAAAAAAATATCAAGAAAGTTGGGAATCAGTAAATACCGTTACGGCAACTCCTAATTGGTTTCAAGATGCTAAATTTGGAATATATGCTCATTGGGGTCCTGTATCTTCGGCATTTGTTGGAGCAGATCCTAATCAATATTACGGAGGATGGCATGGTATGTTGATGTATCAAAATGGTAAACTTACTAAAGGAGAAAAAACAAAACCTACATCAAATTATATACATCACAAAAAAAAGTATGGTGATCCAAAAAAGTATGGTTATAAGCATATTATTGAACAATTTAAACCTACCGCTTTTGATGCTAAAAAATGGGCTGATGTATTTGCACTTTCCGGAGCAAAATTTGCCGGTCCAGTGGCGATGCATCATGATAATTTTGCAATGTGGGATAGCAAAGCCACTCGATGGAATTCTATGAATTATGGAGGAATTGATCCTTCTGCCGCTCTTAAAAAAGAAATTGAAGCTAAAGGGATGAAGTTTATGGGGTCTTTTCATCATGCTTTTACATGGAAATATTTTGCTCCAGCCCATGCTTACGGTGGAATAAAATCTGAAGATTATGACCTCTATACAGATCCACATGAATTAGATTCAGATATTCCTTCGGATCGTTTTTACAAAGAATGGTGGGCTAAATTGAAAGAATTTATTGATGTATACCAACCTGATCTAATTTGGTTTGATTGGTGGCTCGAAAATATGACTGAAGAATCCAGACTTAAATTTTTAGCATATTACTACAATAAAGGATTAGAATGGAATAAAGAAGTTGCGGTATGTTATAAAGAAAGTACTTTTACAGAAGAAAATGCTATTAAAGATTATGAACGTGGGCGTCCTAATCAACCTAAAAAAGCAACTTGGCTAACCGATACTTCTCCCGGACAATGGTTTTATCGTCCAAACGCAAAGTTTAAAACTCCAAATGAACTTATAGACATTTTAGTTGATATCGTCTCAAAAAATGGTGTGATGCTCTTAAATGTACCTCCAAACCCTGATGGTTCTATACCCGAAAAAATGAGCGATTTATTAAAAGATATGGGTGCTTGGCTCGAAATAAATGGTGAGGCTATTTATAAAACACGTCCTTGGACAATCTTTGGAGAAGGCCCAACTCGTCTTTCTGAAGGGGGGCACAAAGTTGAAAAAATAAAAATCTCCTATACAAGTACAGATATTAGATTTACAAAAAGATCTGATAAAGAGATTTTTGCAATAGTATTAGACACTCCGGAGAGCGATATTTTAATTAAATCCCTTACTACACAAATTGGATTGCTAAACTCTAAAATTGAAAAAATCCAACTACTAGGAAGTACAGAAGAAATAAAATGGGAAAGAAATGAGCAAGGTTTACTAATTAAAAAGCCCAAATCATTTCCTACATCGTATGCACATTCATTTAAAATAACTCTTGAAGGATATACCGAAAATAATATTGGGGGTACTGTTGATGCCCATAAAGACTAAATATATAATTTTATAACTGACGGATTTCTAAATCATCTATTATCACACTTTAAGAAGCGATTCATTAAAGTGCTTTTTTACCGCATCAACAAATGAATTCTCAATATTAGAAATTTTGTTTAAACTAGCGATGTACCAGTCTCTTTTTCCTACATTTAAATCAAAAGGAATTATTTCTAGATTTTTATGATTTAAAAAAGGAACAACGGACCATTTTGCCATAACCGAGATCCCCAAATTTGCACTAACCAGTTCGATAATTGCCTCGGTTAATTGTGCTTTTTGAATAGTACGTACAAATCCAACATTATTATGTAGTATACTTGTAAGCACATAGTTTTTTTCTTCAGGAATATCATATAAAATTAAATCTTGATTGATCAAATCAGTTAAGTTGATTGTTTTTTGCGTACTTAGTTCATTGTCTTTAGATAAAATCACAACCATTTCATCTGTTACCAAAGGTTCAAAATGAATTGATGGATGACTAGATTTAGTGCTTACAATAGCCAAATCAATTTTACCTTCTATTAAATATTCTAAAGGCTCTTTTGTAGCCTCTATATCAATTTTAACGTTAATCTTTGGATGTTCTTGTCTAAATTCACGAACAACATTTGGTAACCAATGATAACATGTATAGCACTCGGTAGTTAATCTAATATTTTTTTTCTTTCCCATTTTAATGGCATCCAATTCTGAATTAAGTTGATTCATCGATGCTAGCATTTTTTCTGAATTCGCAAAAAGTACTTGACCTACTTCTGTGAGTATTAATTTTTTATTCAATCTATTAAATACTTTGAGTCCGAGTTCTTCTTCTAGTTTTTTTAACTGGTGACTTAATGCAGGTTGAGAAAGAAATAATTTATCAGCGGCTTTTGTTACAGATCCTTCTTTTACAATAACATTAACCAATTTCAAATTCCGTAAAGAAACATTCATTATTCATAAATTTTATCAATACTATAAAATTAATTCATTTTTCTTATAAACACAATTGATTTATTTTTGAATTTTAGAAATGTTGATTAGGAAATATGAAACAAGTTCTTCTGTTTTCAAAAAAAATGAAACTACTACACTATCATCTATACTTTTTTCAATAACCACTAAAGTTTAAACTATGACTCAGAAAAACCAAGAAACAAATTCAAATTACTATGAAGTATATGGTAGTAAAATGCATGTGCTTGAATATGGAAAAGAAGAAAAAGGAAATCCAATCCTTTTTTTACATGGAAATCCATCAAACAGTTTTTTATGGAGAAATATTACACCTTATGTTCAAAAAATAGGACATCACGTTATTGTTCCCGATTTAATCGGAATGGGAAAATCAGACAAGCCTGCCATTGACTATACTTTTATGGAGCAGTATGCCTATATAGAGAATCTAATTGAGCAAATGAAGCTTAAAAACATTATTTTGGTATTGCATGATTGGGGTTCTGGACTAGGGTTTCATTATTTTGCAAATCATAAAGACAACATAAAAGCTATTGTTTTTATGGAAGGTATTATTCAGGATATTGGTACATTTTTTCCAAAAGAAAATATTGATTTTTTCAATAAACTTCGTGGTCCCGGAGGGTATAAAATGATTGCAGAGGACAATATATTCTTAAATAATGTTCTACCAACATGGGTTTCAAGAGATTTAACTCAAGAAGAACTGGATGCTTATAAAGCTCCTTTTCAAACCATAGAAAGCAGAAAACCCATCTGGAAATTTGTTTCTCAAGTACCTTTACACGGAAAACCTGAATTAACCGCTTCGATTGTAAAAAACTATAGAGAAGCTTTACAAAACTCTAAAATACCGAAGTTGTTCTTTTATGCGGAACCTGGAGCTTTTATGCCAAAATCTGTACGAGACTGGATACTTAACAATATCCCTAAACTAAAAGCAGTGAATATCGGAAAAGGAGTTCATTTTATTCAAGAAGACAATCCAGAATTAATTGGATCGACATTAAAAGAGTGGATTACTGAATTAGATTAGTCTTTAAGACTAATCTAACACCTTATAAGCTAACCTATACAGCTCTTAATTTAGAATATGACTTACGTAAATTCTATTCTAACTTAAGGGCCGTATTTTTAATCAACTTAGTAAACTTTTCTCTTTAAAATTAGAAGTAATGTTTAGTACAAAAAACGATATTACTATTATTCTTTTTGAAGATCTTGAATTTGTACCTGTAAAACTTTACTATCAATTGTATCGCAAGTTGCTTTGATATTAATCATAGCTTCATTTAAATTAGATTGAATAATTAATAATGCCTTCCCCTTAGAAGTTGTAACACGATTGCTTTGGTGTTTTTCTAAAACTTCTCTTCCTCCATTATCAATACCTAAAAGTTTAGCATCACCTTCGATATGAAATATTACTTCTTTCTCGTTATTCTTGATTGGGACTCCATTTTTATCTTCTAATTGGATTTGGATATGAGCTACATCATAACCATTTGCCTTTAAGTTCTCTTTATCTACCTTTATAGCAACCCGTGCTAATTCTTGAGCTGTGGTAATAGAGCTTTCTATTTTAGTCACTTTAGACTTTGCTGTTAATTTTCCTTGACGATACGGAACTAGCCATTTTAAAATATGATCATTTTGATCTTTTAGTTTTTTAGTTCCTAAAGACGTATCATTTAAAAATAAGGTTACTTCTGGCTGATTTGTATACACTTCGACCACAATATCTTCTCCTTTTTTGTAGTTCCAATGCTCATTAACCTCATGCCATCCCCACTTTTGTCTAGCTGCCCAGTTTGGAGTTTTTTCGATTAATGTTTTCTTAGATTCTTGCCAAACATAAGGTGATTTATCTACTAACTGTGTTGTGATAAATATATGAGGATCATCAGACCATAATGATTTAAACATATGAAAGGCTGGCTTTTTAAACCCTGCAAAATCCAACAAACCACTATTAGAACCTCTGATAGGCCATTCTCTAGACTCTCCCATATAATCAATACCGGTCCATAAAAATATTCCGGCAATATACTCCTTATCCAGCACGTGTTTCCATTCGTGATATTTTGCCCAGTTTTCTGTTCCTAAAAATACTTTTTCAGGATAATTGCGATGTACATAGTCATACACGGATTGGCGATAGCTTAATCCTACAATATCTAGCGCATCGGCATAACCAGAAAAATTACTTACTGTTGGCATTGTAAGGTTAGCAGTAATAGGACGAGTAGTATCTATTGCTTTAACAGATTTTGAAAGTCTTTTTGCTGTAGTTGCCAGAATATGTTTTCCTTTTTTTCCTTTATTAAAATTATCTTTTACTTGATCAATAGATAATGGTGGTTCATCCCAATAGTAATTAACATCACCAACTTTATTCTTACCCCAGTACCCAGTTGATTCACCATATCTAGGATAGGTCCATTCTATTTCATTACCAATACTCCACATAATAACAGAGGGGTGATTTCTATCTCTTAATACCATACTTTTAATATCTTGAGAAGACCATTTGCTAAAATGCTCTGTATATCCTGTTGTTAGGGGGCTAGCCTCTATCTGATTATAATTATGGCTTTTATCCTTAGGGTTATCCCATTCATCAAAAGCTTCATCCTGAACCAAAAATCCCATTTGATCACACAAATCCAAAAATTCTGCTGATGGTGGATTATGAGCTGTACGAATAGCATTACAACCAGCTTCTTTTAAATTTTGCAATCTACGCTTCCAAACTCCTCTAGGTACAGCACTTCCTACAAGTCCTCCGTCGTGATGTATACAAACTCCTTTGATTAATGTTTGTTTCCCATTTAAGAAAAAACCTTTATCCTTATCAAAAGAAAAAGATCGAATTCCAAAAGGAGTCTCAAAACTATCCACTACAATATTATCAATCATAATTTCTGAAACAAGTTGATACATATTTGGGTTTTCGATATCCCATAAGTAAGGAGTTTCAATATTTGTTTCTTGTATTTTATCTCTTGATGAATTAGGTTCTATTTTAATAGTGTCTTGAACATTCTTGATTTTAATACCATCGTGATAAACTGTAGATTTAATAACAATTCTTTGTGTTTCTGAAGTTTGATTTGTTATTGTTGAATTAATCGCTACTACTGCCTTTTCTTTAGTAACTTTTGGGGTACTTACAAATACACCCCATTGCGGAATGTGTGTTTTGCTTTTGGTCACAAGTTTTACGTTTCTATAAATCCCAGAGCCTGGATACCATCGGCAATCAATATAAGCAGAACGATCTACTTTAACAGAAATAAGATTAGGTTGATCGTATTTTAAATATTTTGTGAGTTCGTAAGCAAACGGTGTATATCCATAAGGATGTTTACCCAGGTAATGACCATTAATCCATACTTCTGAGTTTGAATATACTCCATCAAATTGGATCCATGTAAGCTTATTTGCACTAGTAACAGGCATGTTGAACTTTTTACGATACCAACCTATCCCACCAGGTAAAAATCCTGTTGCTCCTGCTGTTTTTTCTTGTGTAAACTCTTGTGCTATACTCCAATCATGAGGTAATCTTACATTTTCCCAATTTTCATCAGATAAACTTCCAATTTGTTCTTTCTTAGTATCTCCATAATGAAATTGCCAATTAAAATTAAAGTCTTCGGTAATTCTAGAAGTTTTGGATTGATCTGATGTACATGCCAAAAGAAAAACACTAATCGCGATACTGCAAAAAAAGGATGTCGATTTCATTATACTAATAGGTAAGTTTATTAATGTCAACATCTTTCTTTTAAAGATGTTTTTATTCGACAAAACTATAATGATCCTATCTTTTCATATACAACGAATAGATAAAATGTTATAACATTTTATCTATTCGTACACTCTTATACCATTTATCATAATTATTCCTCTGCATGAGCAAATCCAACAGTATCTCTATATAGTTGCGGAGATAC
This sequence comes from Aquimarina aggregata, assembly GCF_001632745.1. Classification (GTDB taxonomy): domain Bacteria; phylum Bacteroidota; class Bacteroidia; order Flavobacteriales; family Flavobacteriaceae; genus Aquimarina; species Aquimarina aggregata. The sequence goes on from NZ_LQRT01000001.1 coordinate 368,192, forward strand.
ATCTGTGTTGTTTTTAAAAAATCTGCTAAAATAATGCTCATCTTGATATCCTAATTCATAAGCTATTTCTTTAACTGTTTTACTCGTTAAATACAATTCTCTTTTTGCCTCAATAATTATTCTCTCAGAGATTAGATCAGTTAATGTTTTATTAAAGTATTTCTTAGTGATTTTTGCCAAAGATTTAGGAGAGATATTTAATAAATCAGCATAATCACTTGCAGAATGTTTCGATTTAAAATGAGCTTCTATATTGTCTTTTAAATTTTGTAAAATAAATGGATTTTGACTATCAGATTGTTCTTCCTTAAATTCTGGTATTTGCTGACTTTTGAGTCTAGAAGTTGTAATCAAAAATATTTTTAAATAAGATATTAATAGTTCATATTGTGCCAAATCCGGATTATGTAATTCGGTTTTTAATTGGCTTACAACCATTTCTAAAGTAGTAGCAGAAACACTATCTATTGCCACAATCGGAGAGCTGTAAACTGTATTAAACAAAACTCCATTACAAGAAACCTCTTTATGATGTTTATGAATACAGAAAAAATCAGGATGAAAATTCAAGACGACTCCCTTAACCTCTTCAGCATGAATTAACATAAACGGTTGATAGGGTGCAAACGCTAATAAATCATTTTCAACAAAATCATATTCAGAAAAATCAACTTTTACTTTCCCTGTTCCTTTTTGAATCCATATTAATGAAAAATAATTTAGTCTTTGAATATGATCAAAATGACTATTATCCTGAAAATAGAAAAGTTTAAAAGCTAAATTTCCGTTTTGTTGATTAATTAATGTAAAAACATTTTCTTTAAACATCACCCATTGTTATTTAAATTTTCTTTCATTATCACGTATCGATAAGTCGTTAATACTAGCAAATCTTTTCTTCATGAGTCCATTTTCATCAAACTCCCAGTTTTCATTGCCATATGCTCTGAACCAGTTACCCTCTTTATTTTGATATTCATATTCGAACCTAACTGCGATTCTATTTTCTGTATACCCCCAAAGTTCTTTTTTAAGTTGATAGTTTTTTTCTTTTTCCCACTTTTCAGTTAGAAAAGCGACAATTTCTTCTCTTCCGTTTATAAAATCTACGCGATTCCGCCATTCACTATCAACAGTATATGCTTTAGAGACTTTTTCTGGGTCTTTACTATTCCAAGCATCTTCTGCTAATTGTACTTTTTGTTTGGCAGTTTCCTTGGTAAAAGGAGGCAATGGTAGTTTTTGTTCTTTACTCATCTCTATTTATTAATTCGATTATTAAATATAAAGTTTTAATACTAATACGTATTCATTTTATTCCTCTAAAGTAAGAGCCAAAGGGTAGTCCACAGCAACTTTAGTAAAATTATGCAAGTAGTTCAAAACAACTTTCTCACTTATTTGCAGCATTAAATCAATAAGATTCTCTTTGGTGTATCCTTGTTTAAAGAACGCCTTGGTCTTGCTTTCATGTACGTTCCCTTTATTTTTTAGTATTTCTATAGTTAATTCTACTAATGTATTTATTTTAATATCACCACTTCTTCCTTTACGGATATCAACAATTTCTTCTTCAGTAAATCCTTTAATTTTTCCCAAAACCATATGACTACTTAAACAATAGATAGAATCATTAAACTGGCTTACTACTAGATTTATAGCTTCTCTTTCCATTCCATTTAACGACGTTTCAGAATTTTGATACGTTAAAAACCTAAACAAACCATTCTCTGAGTGCGCCAAAACTGCATGTAGATTTGGAACAAACCCCAACGTTTCTTCAAAAACTTCAAAAATAGCTTGGTTAACCGGCCCAACCTCTTCTTTCTTAGGGATATTGAATGTCTTGGTCATATAATTCTCTTTAAAAACTATACAAGTATACTATCATATTAATATTCGTAAAATGGACAATCATCGCAAGTTGATGGATAATTTTCCCCAAAAACTGTCCTTAACTTTATATTAGGGAAAAAAGTCCATTTAATAGCGTACATTCTCCAAGGAGATTCTTAAAAATGAATCTCAAATTTGTACTACGTTGAAATGTAAGTATCTCATATAATATCAGGACAAATCATATGAACTGAAAATGTTGTCAATAGGTAAAAACTAATTTGAAAATCTAAGTATGAATAATCTTAATCGTAAAGTTGCTATTATTGGTGGAGCCAGGATTCCTTTTACAAAATCTTTTACCCACTACACTCGTGTTTCGAACAATAGTTTAATGACCGGTGCTCTAAAGGCTCTCGTTAAAAAGTATAATCTTGAAGGAAAAAAAATTGACGAAATTGCTTTAGGAACTTTGATTCATTATTCAACAGATTGGAATTGGGCAAGAGAAAATGTCCTTAGTAGCGGATTAGACCCTCATTCTCCAGTTCATTTTATAAGTAGGGCATGCGGTACAAGTCTTGACGCAGCGAATACTATTGCCATGAAAATTGCAACAGGGCAGATTGATATCGGAATTGCAGGAGGAAGTGATACCAATAGTGACACTCCATTGACTATTCGTCAATCCTTGGCGTGGGACCTTATGGATATTCGAAATGCAAAAACAACTGGAAAGCGATTACAACAAATTTTTAAAACAAAATGGTTTGACTTTTTTAAATTGCTGTATCCAAGTGTATACGAACCTCGCACCAAAATGAGTATGGGTGATCATACAGAATTAACTGTAAAAAAATGGGGTATTAATAGAATTGAGCAAGATGAACTTGCTTACCTGAGTCATCATAAAGCTCAAAAAGCTTATGAAGATGGCTTTTATGACGATTTAGTTTATGAATTTAACGGGATCAAAAAGGATAGTATTATTAGAGGCAATACCTCTATTGAAAAACTAAGCACTCTAAAACCGGCATTTGACAAATCAGATTCTGGTACGCTAACTGCAGGAAATAGCTCAGCGTTTACCGATGGAGCTTCTACAATTCTTCTTACCTCTGAAGAATATGCAAAAGAACATAATTTAGAAATTGAAGCAAATTTGATAGATATTCAAAATGCGGCGTTTGATTATGTAAATGGAGAAGATTTATTACTTGCCCCAACAGTAGCGGTCTCTAACCTATTAAAACGTAATAATCTCACATTACAAGACTTTGATTTTTATGAAATACATGAAGCCTTTTCTGGACAAGTGTTAGCAACTTTAAAAGCATGGGAAAGTGATGATTTTGCGCGTAATGTTCTTAATAGAGATAAAGCTTTGGGCGCTATAGATCGTACTAAAATAAATACAAAAGGCGGCAGTACTGCCATGGGACATCCTTTTTCTGCAACAGGAACCCGAGTACTAGCCAATGCTGCAAAAATTATAAAAGAAAATGGAGGTGGTCGTTGTCTTGTTTCTGTCTGTACAGCAGGCGGAATGGGAACAGCAGCTATTGTCGAAGGCTAAAAAATGAAAAAACCTTATATCTCAAAAATTCGTGTCTATCCTGTAAAATCATTAGACCCCATAGAAGTTAATAAAGCAGAAATAGGCATTCACTCACTTCGTTATGATAGAGAATTTGCTATGGTTGCAGATGACCGACGCTATGTAAACGCTAAACGAACTGGGCGTGTTAATCAATTAAAAGCAACTTACGACTTACCTAATCAACGTATTTTCTTATCTCATAGAGATGGGGGAGAAATAAATGATTTTGAGTTAAGAGAAAATAATAAAGCGTTAGAAAAGTATTTAGAAGATTTTTTTGATATGAAACTCACCTTATATCATCGTACCAGAGGCGAACTTATGGACATTCCTAAGGCGAGTAGTATCACTATTGTTAGTGAAGCATCTTTACAATCTTTACATCAAGATTTTAGTGATCATACACTAGAAGATTTGCGATTACGTTTTCGGGCCAATATTGAAATCGGAGGTGTAGATCCTTATTGGGAAGAAAAACTATTTGGTGAACAAGGTATCGGTTTTCGTTTTCTGGTAGGCAATGTTGAGATGATTGGTGTAAGTCCTCGAGCACGTTGTAATGTTCCTCCTCGAGATCCCTTTACAGGAGAAACAGATAAAACCTTTGTAAAAACGATGCTAGAAAGTAGGTCTAAAAGCCTACCAACAGATAGTTTATTGTCAAACTATGGAAGTTTGTATCATTTAACCGTGAATACATTTGTGCCCGAATCAGAAAAAGGAAAAATAATTACGGTCGGTGATGAAATAGAAATTATCGAACCTGTACGATTGCAATAATAAAGTGTGTATTTTTTTAATTGAGGTCTGGCAATCATGTAACCAAACCCCAATTAAAACAATCTTACAAAGCTTTTGTTACCGATACTTTTCTAAGATTATATTGATGATTATAGTTCTAATATCTATTTTTTAGAACCATCGTTTTGTAATCATCATTATTAAAACAAAAATACTTTTGAATCCGCGTAAATGAAATGGACAAATAACGCTAGTTCATGGATAATTTTCCTGAAATGTTATTTTTAATCTAAATATAAGTTAACGGTCCTATAGGAGAAGTTATGCCTGAATTAATTGATGTTAAACATTCTAACGAAGACGTTGGTAAATCCGTTTTAGTAGTATTTGACACTTTCGAAATTCCTCCCCCATTGATTGAAGCCATATCCCCTAATTTTGCAATTTTGGTTTTTTCTAAATTGAGTAAAGATTTTTTGTGATTTGTTTTCATGTGAAAGTAAAGTTTTAATTTGAAGAATCACAAAGTACACGTTTTAATTATGTCTAACAGGAAACGCTGCCCAAAATTGATTAATTTTAGGTAGTATTTCTTATAATTTTAAAAACACAAGAAACTGATTATCAGTTGCTTATTTTTTTAATAAAATAGGAAGGATAGATTCCTGTTTTTTTATAGAAAGCAGAAGAAAATGATTGCGCATTTTTAAAACCTACTTCTTCAGCTATAGCCTTGATAGTATAGGATCGTAAAGATTTATTTTCTGTTAACTGTGCAACGGCATAGTCGATTCTTAAATTATTAAGGTAATTGGCAAAATTCACATTCTTATATACATTAATAATCTTTGATAAGTAAGCACTATTAGTCTGTAATTCTTTGGCTAGCGAATTCAAAGTATAATGTTTTTTAGAAAACTTATCGGACTGCTCAAAATTCTGAAGCTTTTTTAATACGGTTGCTATAACATCTTTAGGGATATCTAACTCTTCCTTTTTTGGAAGTTCAGTAATGATAGTTGGTTTTGTTTCCGCAGATTCTCTATTTTTTTGAGCTGTAAGTAATCTTTCAAATCGCTTTTTATTTAGGTAACTTCTCCTAAAACCATATATCGCTAGAGCGAGAACTATTGCAAGAATTATGATTAATAATAGTATTGTATCTCTTTTTAAAAAAGTTTCTTCTTGTAATTGATCTATTAACTTTTCTTTTTCTGCAATAAGCTCAACGGTATCATACTTTTCATTAATGTTTTTGGTTAAGTATAGTTGATCTGCATGTTTAATACTATCTAACCTCAACAACGTATTGATATATTCAATTTGTCCTTCTGCATCTTGTTTTGATTTAGAATACTTGATTAAATAATTATACGTATCCATCAATTCAGGAATAACATTTTCAGTTTCCTTAAAAATACGATCAACGCTTTTAAAAAATTTGATACTGGTTTCTGTATCGCCAAGATCATTATAAGAACGAGCTATATAATAGTCGCAAGTAGCGACTCTTGTTTCTTCTTTATCAAATTGTTTAATTAAGTCTTTGCCTTTTTGTAAACTATCGATAGCTCTAATATATTTTTTTGATAAATATTGATGTATTCCTGAAGTAACTACTAGATAAGAGTATGTTGTTGAATCTTTGACCTTTAAAGTTTCAATTATTCCCTCATTAGTATAAAATTTTGCTTTATCCAATTCTCTACTATGAATATATGAATCCGCTAAAGCAAAAAGAACTTTATTTATATTCAATGGTTTACTGTATTCAGGGTTCTTTTTAAGAAAAGTTAAATATTCTTCAAAAATAATTTGCGCTTCTTCTCGTTCTCCTGAAGCATTTTTTAATAAACCTATATTAAATTTTAATGTCCTGTATAAACTCTCATTTCCATTTTCCTTAGCAGAATTTGAAGCGTTGAGATAAAAATCCAAAGCTTTCTTACGATTTCCTTTTTCAAAATACACATTTCCTTTTACTAAATAACCTAAAGCTGGGTAAGTTGGGAAGCCTTTTCCTTTAGTTAATGAGATTAAACTATCTGCATATGATAGCTGTTTTTCTTTATTTAGAGTAGATAGAAAACAATAAACATCTGCCATAGCCAATGTATCAGCCTGTGATTTAGCATCGTTTAACGAAACTAACAATGTTTGTATTTTCACACTATCAGGTAGTGTTGATATTTTTGCTCTTAATCTATCAAAATTTGAAACTTCTTGTGTTGCATTGCTGGCTTTGGATTGCCCGTTTATTTGTTCTAAAAAAACAAATAAAACTATCAAATAACATAAAAGCCAATATTTTTTGCTCATTAGGCTGTAATTTTAATTAATAAACCTTGTATCTTATTAAATCAATACTAAATAGTAACCTTATTATCGTTCTTTAAGTTCTTAATAAAATACGAAGGGTAAATACCTGTTTTTTTACGAAACGCCTTTGCAAAAGATTCTGCTGTATTAAAGCCTATCTCTTGTGCAATTGCTTTAATTGTATACTTTCTAAATTTTGTGTCAGATTGCAATTTTTCAACAATAAAATCAATTCGCAGATCATTAATATATTGATTCATACTTTTTCCCTTATATCTATTCACTACCAAAGATAAATAACTAGAGTTTGAGTTAAATCTTTTTGCTAAATCTTTAGAATTTATATTTCGTTGAAGATAAATTTCTTGTTTTTCAAACATTAGTAATTTCCCAAGCAACTGATCAACTACTTCTTTACTAATATTTACTTTATCTAAAGAGGATTCTTTATTTGATATTTTATTGTTCTGTTTAGTCTTATTTAGTAATTTAAGAAATCGTTTTTTGTTTATATAGTTTCTTCTATAACCATAAATAGCTATTAAAATCAAAACTATAAGGAAAAGGGTTAAAACATTAATCTTATCTTTATTAAAAAAGTTTTCATGTTTCAATTCTGTAATTAGCCTTTCCTTTTCAGAAATCAATTCGACCGTATCATACTTTTTATTTATTCCTTTAATCAAATGTATTTGACTATCATCTTTTATACTGTCAAATTTTAGTAAACTATTTATATACTCAATTTGCTTCGGTACATTTTGTTTAAATTTATAATATTTGATTAAATAATTATAAGCATCTAACACTCGTGGAACTACATATTCAGTTTCTTCGAGAGTCTTATTTACATTTTCAAAATATAATATACTATTCTCTATTTCTCCAAGAGAATCATAAGAAAGTCCTATATAATAATCACATAATGCAATTCTTAGGCCTTTTTCATTTGACTTTTGTATTATCTTTTTTCCTTTTTCTAAACTATCAATAGCTTTATGATAGCTTTTTAATTGATAATCTATTATTCCAGAATTAATAACAAGGTAAGAATATGTGAGACTATCATCTATTTTTAAAGTATGTCGAATTCCTATATTAGTATATCGTTTTGCCAAATCAAACTGGTTATTCTTAAGATATGAATCAGCTACTGCAAAAAGAACTCTATTATAAGTAATTGCATTTTTGTACTTAGGGTTTTGATCTAGAAAATTCAAATATTCTACAAAAATAGTTTGAGCTTCTTCTATTTCGCCAACAATATCTTTTAATAACCCTATATTAAATTTTAATGTTCGATATAAGAGTTCATTTTTACTGTTCTTTGCTGATTTAGAAGCTATTAGATAAAACCCTAAAGCTTCTTCATAGTTTCCATGTTCATATTCTCCTATTCCTTTACTCAAATAGCCCCTTGCTGGATATCTAAAATACCCTTTCCCTTCTGTTAAAACAATCAAACTATCTGCATACACAAAACTATTTTTATATAACGTCTGATTTTCTCCCGTTACCCTTGACAAAAAATAATACGCATCTGCCATGGCTAGAGTATCAGCCTGTGATTTAGCATCGTTTAACGAAACTAACAATGTTTGTATTTTCACACTATCAGGTAGTGTTGATATTTTTGCTCTTAATCTATCAAAATTTGAAACTTCTTGTGTTGCATTGCTGGCTTTGGATTGCCCGTTTATTTGTTCTAAAAAAACAAATAACATTAATAAACTACTTAAAAGTAAATATCTTTTATTCATACCAATACCATTAGAATAGAGATCATCATATTTCTGACAAAGACTGTAAAAATAGGGATTTTAGAATCCTAATACTACTTGACATTTATAAATTTAAAGTCCTGATTTATAAATATCAGGAATATCAACTTGTAGTTTACTGTCTATTGAAACTAGCTTTGAGGTTTCAAACAAATCAGTTCACAAATCTTTATTTCTTAATCTTATGAAAAATACTTTTCTTTCATCATTTGCAATATTACTATTCACTATCACATTTTCTTTTACTTCTTGTGAAAAAGATGAACAAGAGGCTAATCCAGATCAAAACAGTAATCAAACTGAAATCACTCCAGATACAAAAATAACCGGTAAAGCTGCTGGATTTACAAATGAAAAAGTCTATAGATATTATCAAGGCGGGAGTTCTTCTTTACATACATACAGAACGCAAAGTGGAACAGGATCTGCTATTGGGCGTAGAGAAGGAATTGCATTTACAATTCCCACCTCAGCGTCTTCATCTGGAGTAGATCGAAACAAATACAACTTCTTATGGTTTCTTTTACACCCCCAACAAAAAGACTTTATATTAACAACAAGTTCATCTGAATTCTGGAATTTACGTCGTCAAGGTTGGAAAAATGTAACCTACAAATATATTTTGATACAAAAAGGATCAGGGAATGGAGCAAAAAAACTCTATCGTTTTTATGATACCAAAAACTCTGATCATTTGTTTACTAAAAATTACACCGAAGGAGTTAATGCAGGTTTAAAATATGAAGGAACCGTTGGCTGGGTCTTTTAAGAATCAAATAATAATCAGAAGAACAATCTTTACATTATTAAATTAATTTACTGGGGAATAGATAATTAATTAATATGTCAAGAATGTTCATATCAAAACCCAAATTGTATAATTTGGGTTTTGTTTTTTGAAAGCCTGTTCCTGTAATATTTTTAAACAACCTACTATTTTCATATCTCTTTTTCAACAAGACCTATTACCCATTAATAGGTAAATAATCACCCCCTTTATTTATTCATCATTTTAAACAATATGAGGAATCATTATTTATGTGTTTCTATATAAATCCACTATATTCATAAGAGTAAACTCCTATAAATCAAATACTAAAAACTAACTAACACAAAAGAATAGTAAAACATGATACCCAACAATACGTGAGAAATCATTAATAAAATACACTCCAGATAAATTTATTCAATAACTCTTAAAACTCTAAAACAATGAAAACCAACAAATTTTTATTCTCGATTTTTACTTCATTTTTAATAAGTATAGTATTTATATCATGTGAAGTAGAAGAAAGTACAATACCAGCAGAGCAAATAGTCAAAGATGCTGATCTAAATTCTAATGAAACAACTGGAAAATCAAGTTTAAGGCGAGAAAATGTCTATCGATACTATAGTGGCGGATCTCAAACTATGCATACTTATAAAACTAGAAGTGGAAATGGTATCGGGATCGGTAGCAGCGAAGGCGTTTCTTTTTCGACTCCTGTTACTACAAATGTAAACAGCGTTAACAGCAATGAATTTAATGTATTGTTTTTTATGCTACATCCCCAACGTAAAGATTTTGTAATAGGATCCGGAGTTGGTGAATTTCTTGATTTAAAAGGAAAAGGCTGGAGAGATGTAAGTGGTAGAAACTATGTATTGATACATAAAAAACCAGGTAATGGCAGAAAAAAATTACACCGTTTTTATGGTGTTGCAAATTCTGATCATTTATACACCAAAAATTATGCTGAAGGAATTAATGCCGGATACAGATATGAAGGAGTCACTGGTTGGGTATATTAAATGCTAAAAATTAGGTTAGACAATTTTTTTAAGACAATCAATTTAGACTATCTGGAGAAATAATAATGAATTGATTATTTTAGAACTCATTAAATTAAAAGTCCGAACCTTAAGATTCGGACTTTTTGTGATAACTTATATAGATATAGTGTTTATTATGAATAAGTTATTATTTTTGTTTACCAAATTTTATCTATGACAAGCATTAAACCCCTAATTACGAGCCTACTATTGTTATTTATAACTTCTTTTACATATGCTCAAAATAGCGCTGTTCTTCAAGAATCTAATATAAATACAACAGATACCACCAATACTAAAAAAACCAAAATGACCAGGTGGCAAATGATCAAGTATGATGGAGCATCGGCATTTGGAGGTGTAAAAAACACATATTTAAGACCGTTAACCTGGAAAAGTAAAGATTGGTTCACCTTTGGAGGGATACTAGCAGGTACAGGTATTTTATTAGCCGCAGATGAACCTGCAAATGAATATTTTACAGAACAAGGAGATGAAATACCAAGTGGTGTAAAGGAAGTAGCCTTTCGATTTGGAAAACCCTTAGTTAATTATGGATTAACTACTAGTGTCTATGCTCTTGGGTTAATCACAAAAAATGAAAAAATTAGAAAAACAGGAGTACTTTTAATAGCTTCTGCCACAGCAGGAGGCCTACTGCAGACAGCAAGTAAAACCATAGTGGGTCGAGCACGCCCTCTTGAAGGAGAAGGTAATGTAAGTTTTCGTTTTTGGTCTAGTGAAGCAGGGTACCACTCTTTTCCTTCTGGACATGCAATTCTTTCGTTTACTACAGCCTATGCTTTATCCAAACAGTTTAAAAGCCCCTACATTAAAGGAGGACTATATGCCGTTGGATTACTTTCTCCAGTATCTCGTTTATGGGAAGAAGCACATTGGTTAACAGATGTTGTATTAGGTGTTGCAATAAGCATTGTTGTCGTTGATAGTATAGACAACTACTTAAAGAAAGACGAGCGTTATGTTTCTGGTGATAAGAAACATAAAATTAGATGGAATCTAAGACTTGGTGCCGGTAGAGTTGGCCTAGTTGGTAGATTTTAAACATCACTATTTGTACACCTATGAGAACTCTTTTTCGTAATACGTAGCAGCATCTTGCAATAATAAATCCAGATATTTATTTTCTGCTTTAAGGCGTATTTCGTCCCAGTTAAGGTATTTTACAAGATCTTCCTCAACTATAGATCTATAATCATGCACACTATTGATATCAAAATAAAGTCTACCAGTTCTTCTCACAAAGAAATCGGCTAATCCATTCGCCATTTCATGATGTACACTATACCATACTTCTGCTCTTATGAGTCTATCTTCAACAGATTCATTTAAGAAATAATTTACCTTATCTAGAATAATATCTGTTTGTTTCCCATATGTCGAAACCAAATACCATCCATAATCCGAATCTTGGATATTTAGCGCTTTAAGGCGTTGTGTAACTTCGTTCATATATGTGTCTACTTCGCTAAGATTCTTAAGTGGATGACTTGTGAGTTGAATTTGATGGGTAGAAGATTTAGAGAAAGCTTCTCTCTTTTTACTACTCATGGTTTTAAGAACTGTGTCAATAACACGTTGCGCCATTTTTCTGTATCCTGTTAGTTTACCTCCAGCAATTGAAATCAGCCCTGTTTCTGACACAAAAATCTCATCTTTTCTAGAAAGCTCTGATGGATCTTTCCCTTCTTCATGAATTAAAGGCCTAAGTCCAGCCCAATTAGACTCTATATCGTCTTGAGTAAGGTTTAAACTAGGGAACATATGATTAACTGCTTTTAAAAGGTATGTCGCATCTTCTTCTGTCGCCACGACTCGATTAAGATTCGCATTATAATTAGTATCTGTTGTACCCACATATGTTGCTCGACCTCTAGGAATTGCAAAAATCATTCTACCGTCGGGAACATCAAAATAAATAGATTGTGTAAGCGGAAAACGTTCTCTTGAAAAAACCAAATGTACACCTTTAGTCAGGTGTAGGTATTTATTATTCATAGAATGATCTTTTTCTCTTAAAAGATCTACCCATGGACCTGCTGCCGAAACATAATTTCTTGATTTAATTACAAAACTTTTCTTACTATTATGATCTATACATTGTAAACTCTTAATTTTTCCTTTCTCATCATAATTAAAAGCTATCATTTCACAATAATTGATACTATTTGCACCAAAGGAAGCAGCTTTTTTTAATAATTCTACCGTAAGTCTAGCGTCATCTGTTCTATATTCTGCATAATATCCACCTCCTGTAAGGCCTTCTGCGCTAAGCAAGGGTTCTTTTTCCAGCGTTTCATCGGCAGTAAGCATCTTACGTTTATCATCTCCTTCTACATTCGCTAAAAAATCATAGACTTTTAACCCTACAGAAGCCATAAACTTTCCATACGTTCCTCCTTCAACAAGAGGCAATAGCATTTTCTCTGGTACTACAAGATGAGGTGCTAGTTTATGTACTGCAGCCCGTTCACTACCCGATTCTTTTACCAAGCCAATCTCCATTTGTTTCAAATACCGCAATCCACCATGAATTAGCTTTGTAGACTTATTACTTGTTCCTGAAGCAAAGTCATTTTTTTCTACCAAACATACTTTCAACCCTCGAGAAGCTGCATCTAAGGCTATACCTGCCCCTGTTACTCCTCCTCCTATAATAACAAGGTCATATTTTTCATTTTTAGTCTTACGCAGCTGCATTTGGCGATCCAGAACCGAAAAACGAATAGGTCCTTCTTCTTTTACTGCAAGCATATTTTTATTTGCAGTTTTTGTACGTGCAACTGCTTGTTGCCAGCCTATATACTTTCTACTTCGTTCATACTCTTTAATTTTAGGAACAAAAACAGTATCTACAGCCCTAATTTTTGCAATGTCTTTTTTGGTCCATATACCTGCTTTAATACCTGCTAAAAATGCTGCACCCAGAGCAGTCACCTCTAACATTTTGGGGCGATCAACCGCCACATTAAGAATATCAGACTGAAATTGCATTAAATAATTATTAGCAGAAGCTCCTCCGTCTACTTTAAGCTCTTTCATTTGTTTACCACTATCTTCAACCATAGCCTCAAGAACATCTCGTGTTTGATATGCTAAAGCTTCTACTGTGGCCTTTATAATTTCATTTTTACCAGAATCTAATGTTAGTCCGTAAATAGCTCCTTTTGCCTCCATATCCCAATGTGGAGCACCTAAACCTGCAAAAGCGGGTACAACATATAAATCATCTGCTGTAGTAGTCGTATTACATATATCTTCTGTCTCTGAGCTATTCTCTATAACCTGAAGTTTATCTCTAAGCCACTGTATAGAGGCCCCACCTACAAAAATACTTCCTTCTAAAGCATACTTAATGTTATCTTCTGGCAAACTACAACACAAGGTTGTTAATAATCCATTTTTAGAATTATACGGTTTTTTTCCTGTATTAAGTAACATAAAACATCCGGTGCCATATGTGTTCTTAGCTATTCCGGACTTGTATCCTCCTTGACCAAATAATGATGCCTGTTGATCTCCTGCAACACCATAAATAGGAATATCATAACCTTTGTAATGGATAGCTCCAAAATCAGAAGAAGAATATTGTACTGTTGGTAACATAGAGGTAGGAATATTCATTGCAGCTAGTAACTTATCATCCCATTCTAGGTTGATAATATTATAGAGCATTGTTCTGGAAGCATTGGAGTGATCTGTAACGTGTTTAGTACCGTTTGTGAATTTCCAAATCAGCCAAGTATCAATAGTGCCAAATAACAAATCTCCATTAATTGCTTTTTCTCTCGCTCCTTCTACATTATCCAGTATCCACTTTAGTTTAGTTCCTGAAAAATAGGAGTCAATGACTAATCCTGTATTTTCAGACACATAATCGTTTAATCCTTGAGATTTGAGGCTTTCACAAATTTTTGTAGTTCTTTTATCTAACCAAACTATGGCATTATAAATTGGTTCTCCTGTGTTTTTATCCCATACCACAGTAGTTTCTCGCTGATTTGTTATTCCAATACTTGCTATTTCCTCTATTGATATATCTGATTTTTCAAGTACTTCACTAAAAACTTGTTGTTGATGTGCTAAAATCTCAAGCGGATCATGTTCAACCCATCCCGATTTAGGATAATGTTGTGTAAGCTCTTTTTGAGCTATTCCACAAATTTCCCCTAAATTATTGAAAATAATTGCTCTGGTGCTGGTTGTACCTTGATCGAATGCTATGATATACTTTTTAGCCATATTTTTGAGTATTTGTGATTCCAGATCAATTTTGAAATTGAATTTTAAATAAATTCTTTATAACAAAGACTGAAGTCTTACAAATATCAGAAGTATTATAGTAATCTCCAATTAAAAACTATATTTTATATGCTATTCTATGCTACTTTTATGAAAAATTCAATAAAACATTGATATTTAAACCTTTCAATCTTTAATTGGCAAGAATATTTCTGTTTTCCAATCAAGTTCATTACCTCCTTGCATTGGATTGTTATAAAAAATCTCTAGTGGAGATCGTTCAACTTTTATATTATGATTTTTGGCATATTCTAAGAGTTTAAACCATGCCTGATCACTATTTCTATAGTTACCGTAATATGTTGCTTTTAAAACTTTTTGAGAAGAAGTATGTTTATACTTTAGACCATTCAACTCTGGTATCGTATCTTGATGTAGTATCGGAAATCCAAATTCAAACGTAATACGATCACTTTTATCATCCCATTTATTTACTTTAACTAATGGATATCCTCCTCTTTTTAAGTTATTTTCGATTATTTTTGGGTAAAGAAAATCATTATTATTGATCATAACTTGCGCCTTATCTGATCGTTTTGATTTCATTTGAATATATACATATTCCATTCCCGGAATTTCCTGTTCTCCATTAATCTCAACTTTATATTTTTTTGAAAAATCGAGAAAAATCTTTCGAAATTGAATCATCTCATCCCTAACCCCATTTATTAATGTTGAAGATCCAGTAATTACCTTTAACCGATTATTAATGCTATGTTCTTTTGACATTACACCAACTACCACTTTAGTGATGGTATCATTTACTTTCTTAAAATTCCAATCTAAAATAAAGCTCTCGTTTTGTTTATTAATTTCCTGGTTAACGTGGTTAAATTCGATTGCTTCTCGTAATGTTACATTTTCTTTTTTTTCATTCTTACCCCATAATTTTAATCCTTTTACTTCATAGTATAAACTTGCCGGGCTCGTTGTTACTTTAAATGTAATTTGGTAATCATACTCTTTTATACCCAAATACCATATTGTTAATCCTAAAAATAGAATTGAAATTATAGCAATTATTTTTTTCATATACTACTAGCTTATCAGTCTCATGATATATCAGGTTAGTTACTTTTTTTCATTTGAAGTTTTTTAACCACAAAACTTCCTAATGAGCGACCTTGATCTAATCCAAGATCTATCGCTGCTCGATAATGAATCCCTCCGTACAATCGACTAATTGCCGCTTCGTCTGCGGCTTGATTAAATGAATTAAACGAGCGTATTGGTAAACCATATTGCAATTCGGTATCATCATTAAATTCGAAATTATCCCCGAAAATAGACGTTAATACTGTCGAAGCTGCTCCTGAAACTACTGAATGCCCGCTTGTATATTCTGGAAAAGGTGGAGTTTGCAAAACAGGCTCCCAATTTTCATCAATATGCTGATTTATTAGTGTCTCTGGACGTATTAAATTACTTCTGTATTTTTCATCCCAGCAACTAATAAATGCATCTGCAATTGCTATTGAAGTCTTAGTATATGCAAAAACAGTTTTTGAGAAATCTGCATTAGTTTTTTCACAAGCAATCTTACATATACCAATCCAATGTGCTCCTGGTGTTATTTTTTTTGTTGCAAACATTAGATGTCCTTTATGTGTAGAAACATAAGGGTTACAATCCCAAAATTGCGCAATTTCGAGTTTTTCTGATTCTTCTCCTTCCTTTTTGATTGTCTCACCCACCTCATAAGTTTCTAAAAGCTCTTTATAAAATGCAGATTCTTTTTCTAAAGAAAAGTCAGGATATCTTGCTGGTTTAAATTGTGCCGAAGAGTCTATAATCGAAGGCCTTATTTTTGACCAATGTGGCTCTATCCCATCCATATAATCAGGTGGTGTAGGTTGCCATCTTGAAGGATCTTCTGTATTAACAGAGAATTTAGGCATCGTTCTAGTCTGGGCATAATTATCACTAGAATACCAGCTTTTTATATGTTCGGCGACTTGATTTCCATATGCTCTTGAATCTTGAAAAACGGTTTTATTTTTGGTTTGCCATGATGCATATAAACTATCTTGATATACGTTTATTTTATCCTCAGAAAAAATAAGATTCTTTCCTATTTCCAGGTACGCTATTAGTGATGCCATAGCATAATTTATTTGTTTACCATCACCAGCCTTTGGGATAGAATTTAGACCATGTAATTGGCTTTGTAATGAATTGTATTCATTTTCTTCTTGACAGATTACTTCGTAGGCAGCAATATTGGCATAATTATATATTCTACTAGCTACTGGAGGTGAAAAAATATCATGTACCATAACTTCAGTAACTTTATCGACTGCGGCATGATAATCACTAGCCGTAATATTAATTTCTTGATTCTGATTTTGACATGATGCAAAACATATAAAAATAGCGAAGAGTCCTATACATTTCATATGTATTCTCTTCAAAAAAATGCTAGTGTTTACTTTATTTGAGAATTTCATAAATTTCTGCTTTTTCATTGTGTATGGTAATTAGCAAATAGTCTTTAGTATCAAAATTAATAATATTTAATCCTCTAATCGATTTTTGAGACAGATTAACATTTAGTACAGTTCCATCAATAATTTCATCATTTGTACGCAATAAAGCTCCTCCGAATCCATCAAATTTGCCATGGTAGGGAATGACTCCAAAATAATTGCCTGCCATAAATATTTCTTCATTTCCATCCCCATTAAAATCATGTCGAAGCATTCGCGTGATTGGTGCTACTTGTAATTCTTCCTTAAATGGTATAAATACGAAAGTGCCATTATCATTCCTTAAATATCCCGAAGCTAACTGATGCACTTCTAACAAAGTAGCTTTATTTAAGGTTTCTTTTCCGAATACATTCTCTATTGTAAGACCTGCAAATGTCTTATAGCTAGTAAATTTCTTTCTTAAAAAGTTTAATTGTCCTGATAACTCATCCAACCCTAAGGCTGTATAATACTTTCCGTCTTTTGGCAGCGCTAGAATAGTCTCTGTTTTTTGATTATTATCAAAATCAGAATAATACAAACGTAGCGGAAAATCCTGAGATGCTTTAAATTTTGTATTCAAACCAAAATTACCAAGTACATAATCTAAATCACCGTCTTTATCTATATCAAATTCTTGTAACGACTGCCATAAACCATTTAGTTTTTCTTTATAAAGTGTCGTTGTTACATCTTTTAAATCACCGTTTTTATTTTCAAAAAAACGAGGAGACATCCATTCTCCGATAATAATTAAATCTTTGACTCCATCGTTTGTAAAATCACTCCAAATAGCATCTGTTACCATTCCTATTTGTTGTAGTGCTTTATTTTCTTTTACACTAAAATTTCCCTTATCATTTATGAGTATATATGAATTTGGGATTTTTCCAAAATCGTTAGATACTACATACCCTCCTACGAAGATGTCTAAGTCGCCATCTTTATCTATATCGTTGGGTTTTATAATCGATTCGTGTTCAAATAATTCTGGAAACTGACTTTTCTCAAATCCTGAGTTTGATTTAAGGTATAATCTATCAATTAATTCTTTAGATTTTCCGAAAAACTCTCCTCCTGATGAAGCTATTAAAAGGTCATTTTTTTGATCCGCATTAAAATCTTCGATAATAGCAGTTACATCTTCTTTCTTTTTGTCGGCATCTAAAAAATCCAGAAATTGCTGTTGAAAGCCTGTTTTTGTTTGAAAAAATAGCTGAGATGGGTTATTTTTTGAACTTCCAAAGAAAACATCATCCATACCATCCCCATTAAGATCCCCAATTGCTGTAGCGGGACCACGATCAGAAATTCTATAGGGTATCAGTTTTTGTCTATTAAAATCAACATAGCTATTTTCTTTATGTACATATTGTAACCCGGGAATACTATCTAATTTTCTAAACCAAGTTTTATCAGGTTTAGAAAAGATCTTGGTATAATTTACAGCATCTCTTTTATGCAATACTTTTATCTGTAAGGTCTGATTGGTTTTTATATTTTCTGCCACTTGTATGGTATGATCTGGCCATATAATTTTTAATGAATCTACTACCTCAACATTTCCATATCCAAAATGTACAATTGGTTCTGATGACGACTGAAACCCTTTTGTGGCATATAATTGCCTATGTTGCACAATACCATTGTGATAGGATATTACTTTAGTTCCTATCCCAAATTTATTTTTCTCTTTAAAATTAAGTTTTAGTTTTAAGAATTTATTTGTACCATCTATTTGATTGCGATAAAAAGTCACCGGAGCATTGATATTGTTTGTAACTAGATCCAAATCCCCATCATTATCAAAATCTGCATATGCACTTCCGGTACTGGCCAATTCCTCTTTTGGCAACCATTTTTTCGACTGATCTGCAAAACGAATGTTTTGGTTCCCCTGGAAAATATAATTCTGTACAACTCCAGATGGCATCATATCAAGAGCTTTATTATCTACTAACTTTGTATTATGAAGTTGTTCTTTGATTTTTGTATCGGAAATATATTTAATATAATCTAAATTATTAGGTCGTTTAGGAATACCATTTGAGATAAAAACATCTTGTTCTGCATCTTGGTTATAATCGGCAAACAACGCAGACCAACTCCAATCTGTAGCAGAAAGACCACTAAGTAATGCTGTTTCGGTAAAAAATTCTCCTTCTTTATTGATTTGAAGCATATTTCTAGAATATTGATAGTGATATCCCAATCTATTAATTCGTATTGCTAACATATCTACAGTTTCATCTCCCGCCGATGCCTTAAGAACCGCCTCATCATCTGGGGTCATATCCAAAGTTAGGATATCTTGATATCCATCATGATTAATATCTGCAATATCACTTCCCATAGAAAAGCGACTAGTATGTCCAAATTTTTCTTTTAATCTTTCTGTAAAAGTCCCATTTCCATTATTGATATAGTAATAATCATCTTCATGAAAATCATTACTTACATAAATATCTGTAAATCCATCATTGTTAAAATCCGCTGTAGCCACCCCAAGTCCATATCCATTCCCTCCACTATAAATACCAGAAGCTTCGCTTACATCTGTAAATATTGATCCATCATTACGAAGTAATTTATCACCACTTTCATCACTTCTTTTATTACGTAACGCGGCTTTTCCATATGAATTTTGAGTATGAACTGCATGGTTTAGTAAATACATATCTAAATCGCCATCGTTATCATAATCAAAAAAGCTTGCTGAAGTGCTATAGTTTTGAAAATCTAATCCGTATTCTGCTGCTTTCTCAGAAAATCTTCCGTTTTTATTATTAATGAAAAGTTCATTTTTACCTTTCAGACCACGAAGTCCGACTACTGCACAAACATAAATATCAAGAAAACCATCTCCGTTTACATCTGCCATCACTGCTCCAGTATTCCAATCTGAAGTTCCAGAAATACCTGCCTGTTCTGTTGCATCTTTAAATTGAAAATCTCCTGTATTGAGGTAAAGTTTATTTTTGCCCTGATTTGATGTAAAAAAAACATCTACCAGTCCATCGTTATTAACATCTCCAACAGCAACTCCAGCACCATTATAGAAATATAAATAATCCAGAATATTAAGTTCTTCTGTAGGAATCAAAGTATTCTGAAATCCAACTTTTGTGATTTCAGAAGACATCTTATGGAATACTTCTCCTTGTTGTAATTTTTGTTGAGTACAACTACAAAAAAGTATAATCCCTAAAATTATTATGATCTTATATTTAATCATTCTTTTGTATTCTACCTTTTCGGTTTATTCAACCCCGAAGGTTTTGAAAACCTTCGGGGTTTAGACAAACAATTTCTATTTTTTTAATTTAAAAATCTTAGGAGTTTTGTTATTAATTCCTGAAATCAAGTACTTCTCTCCAGATTTATTTTTCAACCAATGTAATTCTTTAACCTCACCTTCAACAAAAAAACCGGAAGCTTTTTGATCTATATACTCTCCATTACTGGTACTTAGTAGAATATTACCTGTACTTGCATCTAACCTTGAGAATTGTGGTTTAAAGCTATAATTGTTACCTGCTACAATAAGATCCAAAACTCCATCATTATTTAAATCCTCTGTTTCTATATCGCAAATACAGGATATTTGCACTTCATCTGGTAGTGTTTTAATTTCGAAATTACCTTGCCCATCATTATAAGCGATAAGACTAGCAAAATTGTTCACACTTTTAACAGTAGCGTTTTGTAATACTTCTGGAGAAAACAATTCATCTATTGCTTTGGTTGCATATTCTGAAAATTTTAAATTTTGTTTTTTCAAAACATTGATTTGCCCTGTTAGTTCATTTCTTAAGTGTATCGGAATATCTCTACCATCGATTGTTTGTGTAAAAATTTGTTCTATGGTTCCATTACTATCAAAATCATGAATATACATCTTTACAGGGTTTTCATTATCAGCCTGATACATTGCATTAAGGCCTCGATTTCCTAGTATTATATCAATATCACCATCTTTATCAAGATCTTTAGCTTCGAGGGTATTAAACCAACCAGAAATACTATCCAAATTTGTGTTAAAACTGATTAATTTTTCTTTAGTATTCTTAAAAACTTTAGGAGACATCCACTCTCCCACCACAATTAAATCTTTTATTTTATCATTATCTATATCTTGCCATATAGCATCTGTTATCATACCTATAGTACCAATCGCTGTAGCCTTATTTTTAGTAACATCTCTAAAGTTACCTTTACCATCGTTTTCTAAAAGATAACTGTTTGGGGAAACTCCGTACATTCCAATAACACTTTGACTTCCAACAAAAATATCTATATCTCCATCTTGATCGTAATCATTAGAGGCTAGAGCTGCAATATTTGTTTGTGTTGGAAGTATAATACTACCTCTTGAAAAAATACCTTTTCCATCATTTACATAACTTCTAACACCAGTTCGAGCTCCTTTAAAATTACCTCCAGAACCAATAATAAGGTCTAAATCTTTATCTCCATCAATATCTTCAAAAACGGCAACTGTATCCTCGAAAAAATCTTCAGTCTCGAATTTTGTAGGTTTTAATTTACCATCATGACTTTGTAAATAGACTTTTCCTACTTGTCCATATGCGCCACCAATATATACATCATCATTTCCATCATTATTAACATCACCTATTGCCATTGCTGGCCCTTCTCTGGATTGCATTTTATATAGCAAACCTTCAAAATCAAAGTCAACATAAGCATCTTCTTTATGAGTAAGGAGTTCTTGCTTTACGGGTTCAAAATACTTGCCTTTTCCTGTTTCAGGAAAAATATACTCTTGAGTAGCGTCTTTTTGATCTAACGTGAGTAGTGAATTTAGTTGTACATCTTTTTTTACAAGGGTTTTTCGATTTGGAAATATCACTTGTAAAGAATCTATTGTATTGATAGTACCAAGTCCTATCGTCATGGTATATTCGATAGACGATTGAAAACCTCTTGAAGGAATTAATTCTTGTCTAAAGATTTTATTTTGAGAAAAAACCTCAACAATACTTCCGATACCAAATGTATTTTGATCTGCTCCTTTAATTTTTACTTTTAAGTACGCGTTCTTTTTTTGTTCGCTATGGTTTTGATAGACTCCAACGGGCATATTAAAATTGTTTACGATCAGATCTAAATCTCCATCATTATCCAAATCCCCATAAGCAGAGCCGTTAGAAAATGTAGGTTCTTCAAAGCCCCAATCTATTGTCTGATTAGAAAATGTAAGGTCCCCATTATTTTTAAAAGCGTAGTTGGGAATTGGGGTAGATGGCATTTTGTTAATAATCGAATCTACTTCTTCTTTTTTACCTGTTAAAGTCATTTTTTGTATAATAGTATTGGCAAAAAAGTTCATAAAATCTTGATTTGTGAGATCGTGATAAATACCATTGCTTACATAAATATCTCTATACCCATCATTATCCATATCAAATAACAGGGCGCCCCAACTCCAATCTGTTTTTGCTACTCCGCTGTAAAAAGCTATTTCTGAAAATGTATTATCCCCATTATTTAGTTGTAATGAGTTTTGCATATATTGATTATAAAAATCTCGGCTTTTTTTCAGGGTATATACATCATAACTTTCAAAAGCACTTGTTTCTTTGAGTCTCTTATCATCTTCTGGAAGCATATCAGTTACAAAAATCTCTGGTAGACCGTCATTGTTAATATCTGCCATATCGGCTCCCATTGATGAAATACTTAAATGTGACATCCATTTTTTTATTTCTTCATTAAATGTCCCGTCACCTTTATTGATATATAAATAATCTCTTTCATAGAAATCATTAGACACATAAATATCAGGTAGTAGATCTTTATTTACGTCACCTACTGTTACCCCTAAACCAAAACCAATTAGACTTCCGTATATTCCTGCTGCCTCACTAACATCTGTAAAAACACCTTTATCATTTCTTAGGAGTTTATCACCTCCTCCTTTTAAAATCTCAGGAATATTCCAATCTTTGGCTCTTACATCTCGTTTGTTTACATATCCCAGACTACTTACTGGTATAAAACTATTGTTTAAAAGGTAGACATCGAGATCCCCATCAAGATCATAATCAAAAAAAGCAGCATGTGTTGTAAATCCACTATCGGCTAGATTATATTGTGCTGCTTTTTCTGTAAATGTTAAATCACCATTATTAATAAATAATTCATTTTTTTGATCATCACCTTCTACATTACCTGCATTACATACGTAAATATCTAATAACCCATCGGCGTTAATATCTACCATTACCACACCTGTAGACCATGCATTTTTCCCTTTTATATTTGCCGATGTCGTAATATCCTCAAATTTAAAATCGCCTTTATTAAGATATAATTTATTCTCCTTTCGGTTTGCAGTAAGATATACATCAGGCAATCCATCATTGTTAATATCACCTATAGCAACACCACCACCGTTATAAAAGTTTCTATATTTAAAAATATTGAAGTCCTTTTCATTATGCACTTGATTTATAAAATCGATATTTGTACTTTCTGAAGATACCTTCGTAAATAATGTATTTTTTGGAGTTACAATTTCTTCCTTTGATTGTTCTTTGACACAAGAGACCAACATCACAAGAACAATACAATGATATATAAATTTATTCATCAGTATATTTCATTTTTTTGACAACCTGAAGGCTATCATTATTTAAAGTAAACATCAAAAATTCTTCGTTTTTTATTTTAATACTCTTTACTGATCTTACGGCTCCTTTAACACTTAGGTTCGCTTCTTTATGGCTTTGAAAACCTCCTGCTTTATCATTAAGTAGTACAACTCCGTAAGACGCATCTAATCTACTTAATTGAGTACTGATCTCATATGTATTTCCTGCAAAAATTATATCTGGGTATTGATCATCATTAATGTCATTAATAAAAATATCATGTACTGATGATATCTGAGTTTCCCAGGGTAGTATATGAGTTGTAAAATTAAGATTCCCTATATTCTCAAAATAAGTAGTGCCTAATGTATAGACTTCTTTTTTCTTGGCTTTGTTAATTTTAGAGGATGAGAAGTAATCCTTAAAGTCTGCATCAGCGAATGCGCCGTAACTTAAGTACTTTTTGTTTAATTGTGGAATTTGTTTTACCAATTCATCTTTGGTAGCAATAGAAGTTTCTTTTCCTTTATAATAATATGTAGCAATAGGGTCTATTTTACCATTATCATCAAAATCGGCAAGGTATAATTTAATAGGTTCTTTTACTGTGGCTTTTAATCGGCTATTTAATCCCCAATTACCAGCAACAATATCCAGATCACCATCGTTATCCATATCATGAACTTTAATAGTATTCCACCATCCATTTGTATTTTTTAAAGACAGAATTTCTTCTTGTTTAAAATGTCCTTTCCCATCATTAAATAGTATCGTAATGGGCATATAGTGACCTGCTAATACCAAATCTTCATAATGATCTCCATTCATATCTATAAATTGAGCGTCATAAACGTGACCTATCGAACTTAATTGAGGAGCAAGATCAGAAGTTACATCTTTAAAATTACCTTTTCCATCATTTTTAAAAAGATAATTCTTTGGTACCACTTCGTATTTGTTGGGCACACTAGCGCTACCTATAAAAACATCTATATTTTTATCCCCATCAATATCAGAACTTACTATTGTAGATGCATTAATTTTATCTGCAAAGGTTCCTATTTTCTTTTTAAAAACCCCTTTTTCATTGATATACAAACTCGGTGCGCTTTGATAATTTTCTAATTTTTCGTTACCTCCATAAATGGAAATTACATCTAGATCTCCATCATTGTCTATATCTAAAAAACATTGGTCTACATCCTCAAAACGTTTATCCAAATCAAAATCACTTTGCTCACTCTTTTTAAAATTTCCGTTTTCTTGTTGTATAGAAAGGGTAGCCGCTTTAAATCTTCCTCCAGGAATAAAAACATCATCTAATCCATCATTATTAACATCTACTACAGAAAGATGGGGACCCTCATTAGAATTTGTATAAGGTATCAAAGGTTCTACATCAAAATCTTTGGTTTCAAAATCTTGATGCTTGAACTTTATATTTATCGTATCATTTTTAAAGAAAACCGCTGAGTTTACTTTAGATTTAATAGTTTTAGCCCCTTGTCTATCAATGGTTACTAGTTTATTTGCCTCAATATTTTTAAGAGTTGTTATTTTTTTATCAGGCCAATACACCTGTACAGAATCTAGTATAGTCGAGTTTCCTAAGCCAAAATGAGGTATCAAAGAAACTGATGAAAGATATCCTCTTGTAGTAAAAACTTCGGACATTTGCATGGCATCATTAGTATAGACAAAAATCTTAGCTCCTATAGCATTTGGATTACTTTTAGTGCCCTTTAATTTAATTTTTATGTAGTTATTTTCTTGGGTAAACTGATCTGATTGGTTTTCATACACAAATGCTTTCTCATCTATATTATTTGTCACAATATCCAAATCACCATCATTATCCAAATCAACATAGACTGCCCCATTACTGTATGACGGAATAGTTTCTGACCAAGAATCTGAAACATTATCAAAGGTCAAGTCTTTATTATTTTTATAGAAATAGTTAACCGTTTTCTTATTGGGTATTTCTTTTATAAGAGCTAAATCTTCTTTGGTCATTCCTTTACTTATTCGCTTCTGAATATTCTCATTTGCGATAAAACTTATAAAATCCATGTCATTTGTTGCTCCTTTAATACCATTAGAAATAAATACATCTTTATAACCATCATTGTCAAAATCTGCAAGTAGGGGCGTCCAACTCCATTCTGTTGCTGCTATCCCAGAATAAAAAGCTATTTCGCTAAAATCACCGTTACCCCTATTAAGCTGTAATGCATTTTGCATAAACTGAGCTCGGTATCCGTTTTTTAAATACTGATTATAGGTAGAAAAGCCATATTCTGTACCTGAAGATTTATATGTGGATAAATCCTCTGGCAACATATCTAAAGATAATATATCGACTAAACCATCATTATTAAAATCTGCCATATCAACACCCATTGAAAAGTGTGAAGTATGTTGAATTTTTTTTTGATCAGAAGAGATTACTTCTTTAAATGTTCCATCCTTTTGATTGATATATAAATAATCGTTTTCAAAAAAATCATTACAAACATAAATATCAGGATACATATCACCATTAACATCACTTGTTGCAATACCTAACCCATAACCTATCGCTCCTTGAAAAATACCAGCCTCTTTAGAAATATCCTGAAAGACTCCATTATTATTTTCATACAATCGATCTCCTGAAAACGGATCAATCTGTTTTCTTTTTGAACCTCTTCCGTATGTACGATTAGGATGAACAGAATGATTTAACAAATACATGTCCAAATCTCCATCTAAATCATAGTCAAAAAAACTTGCTTGTGTCGCAAAGCTCGAAACATCTAAATTGTATAAAGATGCTTCTTCTTTAAAAATGGGAATACCCATCTCATCCACACCTTGATTTACAAAAAGCTTGTTTTTTCCTCTTATATTTTTATAGTTAGCAACTTTACATACGTAAAGATCTTGTAAACCATCCTGATTAATATCAACTACTGTAACTCCAGTAGACCAACTTTGATTGTCTTTTAAGATCTCAGACTGGACTTTTTTAAACTTAAAACCTCCTTGATTAATATATAACTGATTTTCGTTTTGATTGGCCACAAAGTACAAATCTTCTAAACCATCATTATTAAAATCTGCAACTGCTACTCCGGCTCCATTATAATAATAGAGGTATGTTAAAATATTAAGCTCAGGAGTATTTATTAATGTGTTACTAAATGAAATACCCGTACGGTTACTTGACAACACATTAAAAAGATGTGATTCCTTTTCTACCTCACATGATATAAAAAGAAAAAAGGTAAGCAGTGAGATACTAATATTTCTGAAAGTAAGATTCAAGAGTTATTTTTTATCAATTAAAATTACTATGAATAGAGCCCTTCTATGACAGAAGGGCTCCATTCTAAATACATTTTATTATAAATCAGGATATTAATTAATACCCAGGATTTTGATCTAAGTTTGGATTTGTAGCTACAGCAGCAGCTGGGATTGGGAATAAGTTTCTGAAATCTTCAGTATTTGTTTTCATATCCCAAGTTGTATTAAATGTTCCAAAACGTATTTGATCGTTACGTCTCCATCCTTCGATCCATAACTCTCTACGACGTTCTAACAAAAGTTCATCCATAGTGTAACTTCCTGCGGCAGTAACGCCTCTAAGTGTTCTTAAACCATCTATAATACTTTCTGCTGTTTCAGCAGAAGTACCACCTCTCATGATTGCTTCAGCTTTCATTAATACAACATCAGCATATCTTGCTAATACACTACCGTTTTGAGGATCAGGATTACCATCAGCATTCTTGTTTGTATACTTCATTGGTCTTACACCTGTACGTTCATTATTCCCGCTAATTCCTGTAGGGAAATCTTTTGTAAACACTAAAGGATTTCCTCCTCTATCATTTAAGGCTGTTCCATCTGGAGCAAATTGTTGACCGATTAACATTCCTGTTCCAACCCCAGCAGTACCAGGATCTCCTAAACGAATATCTGCACTATCGAATGAATCATAAACTTCACCTAATGTAACAAACCCATTCCATCCTCCTTGAAAAGGGTGCAAGATATTCCAAACTCTATTACCTGTACCTGTATCTAAAGCCAAAACAATCTCTTGATTTGCATGTCCTGGTAAGAAAATACCAAAATAATCAGCATCAAGCGTATATCCTTGAGCAGTTACAGCATCACAAAACTCAACAACTTTTGTATAATCAGCAGCATCTGCACTACCTGTATATACAGCTTTATTAAGATATACTTTTGCTAATAAGAAATTAGCAAAAGCTTTATTTACAGTATATATATCTGTTAAATCGGCATCTTCTAAATCTGGTAATGCTTCTGTAAGGTCTTGAACAATAAAATCAAAAGCCTCTGCTCTACTCATTACCATTGGGTTTACATCAACACCTTCATTTACTCCTCTAAAAGGTACCTGACCAAAGAAGTCCATTACATAGAACATATTTAATGCCCGTAAAGTCTTTGCTTGTGCCAATTGAGCTGGTGTAGCGTTAGATTCTGGCGCTATAATCTGATTACATCTAAATACGGCAGCATTACGATTATTCCAAGCGGTAAGTATATGTGCATGTGTTGGTGTCCATGCATGCTGATGCATTGTTCTCCAAATACCATTATCTCCCCAGTCTGCTCCTCTAGTAACCACAGCTAATTCATCTGAAGACACTTCAAGAAGTGCATAGGTATTAGCCTGATCTCCCATTCCTTCAATATCATTATATGCAGATTCTAAAAAATTACCTGCATCAATTCCAGCAAATGCACCAGAACTATCTTCTGCTGGCACAGAATCATCAAATGTTGGCTCTAAATCAGTACACGCAGCTCCTCCCAATACTAGTAAAGCTCCAAAAACGTACCGTACGCCGATCTTAAAATTTAAATTTTTCATTTTTGTGTTTTTTTTATAATTTACTAAAAAGCTACGTTTAATCCTAATGTAAAGGTCCTAGCTCTTGGAAAGGCTGTATAATCAATCCCGATAGATGGAACCCCGTTAATCTGTTTATTTACAGATACTTCTGGATCTTGCCCACTATAATCTGTAATTACAAATAAGTTTTGGGCATTCATAAATAGTCTTAATGAATTAAATAGCTTAGAATTAGCTACATCAAAATTATACCCTAAAGTCACATCTTGTAGTCTTAAGAATGAACCATTCTCTAAGAACCTTGTAGAAACATCACCTGCATTAAATGGATCTTCTGTACCTATCAAAGCAGCAGCATCTGTAGATACATTTCTTCCTTGAGATAAATTTGCTACTGTAAATAACGCATTGGCATTGTTATTATATATTTTATGCCCGAATTGCCCAGTTAAAAATAAAGTTAAATCAAAATCTTTATATTTAAAACTATTAGAAAAACCTAACGTAAAGTCTGGCAATGGACTATCGCCTGTAAATTTCTGGTTATCAACTCCACCAACATATTGAGCAATACCATTTGCATCAAAACCTGTAAACTCTCTTAAAAAGTAAGCATATAACGGTTGACCATCTGCAATTTGTTGTGCAAATGCTCCTGTTAACCCAGGACCATCAATAGCACCTGTATTTAATGGAGCTTCTGTATAGTTCTGAACTTCGTTTTTATTATATGCTATATTAAATGAAGAATCCCAAAAGAAGTTTTCTGATTCTAAAACAGTAGCGTTAATTAAAAATTCAACACCTTGGTTAATTACATCGGCATCTAAATTTCTAAATACAAAAGGATTAACCGCCGGCTGAGCACTAGTTACTTGAATTAATAAATCAGAAGTCACTTTACGATAAAAATCTACTTGTCCATTAATCCTACCATTCAGGAATCCAAAATCTAAACCTAAGTTAAACTGAGAAGTTTCTTCCCACTGTAAATCAGGATTATTAAATGCAACTCCTCCTTCTCCTCCAGGAGTAAATAATCCGTTATTATCAATAGCACCAACACCAAAACGAGTTCTTTCTACATATTGATTAGAAGGAATCTCTTGGTTACCAGTAATACCATATCCTACTCTTAATTTTAAATCTGTAAATACTTCTGGAATAAAATCTTCATCAGACATTCTCCATGCTGCTGCAAAAGAAGGGAAATATCCGTATTTATTATTATCTCCAAATCGTGTAGAACCATCTGCTCTTACCGTAGCTGTTAATAAATATTTTCCTTTATGAGAGTAATTAACTCTACCAAAATACGATTGCAATTCATCAACAACATTCGCAGAGTTTGCACCAAAAGCACTAGCAGATCCAATATTATTGATCATAAGTTCTGTATTGGCTGTTCTAAAATCTGCTGCAATTGTAGTTCTTGCTTCTCCTCTAAATCGCTGATATGAATATCCTAATAAAGCATCTATTGTATTGCTTTCATCAATTTCTTTATTATAGTTGAAATACGCTTCCCATAATCCCGTAGTAACAGCCAAATCGTCTATTTGTGCTCTACCAAGACCCTGAACACCAGTTACTGGTAAATCAGAAGAAAATGCTCCTGCTCTAGTCGAAGTAGATTTATCGATACCTACTAATGTTTTAAAAGATAATTCGTCTGTAAATGAATATTCTGCAGATAAATTTGCGAATGTTCTAAATGTATTTGTGTTATCTGTGATATAAAATAACAGTGCCGCTGGATTTATCTGCTCAACAGATCCCGTTAGCGTTGGTATACCATTAGCATCAAAAGGTGCCAAAGTTGGATTTGAATAGTATGCAGTAGAAATTAAATCTCCACGAGCATTTGCATTATCAGATACTGGAGCACGCTCATCCTCTATATCAGATACTGTTAATTGTGTTTCAAGTTTAAGTTTATCGTCGAAAAAACTATAGTTTCCATTAAATCTTGCTGTAAATCTTTCTAAACCACTATTTTCTACAACACCTTCTTGATCAGAATATCCAACAGAAAAACGATATCCCCCCTTTTCATCTGCTCCACCAAAAGCTACATTATAATTGGATGAAAAAGAATTTCTAAAAATTACATCTTGCCAATCCGTGTCTGCTCCTTGATCTAAAACACTTAAATCTGCGCCTAATGAACTTTGAGCTGCTAAGTATCCAGCTCTATCTAATAATTCTATTCTTCTGGAAACCGATCCCGTAGAAATAGAAGAGGAGAATTCTAATAATGGAACTCCAACTTTTGCTTTTTTAGTTGAAATAATTACTACACCATTTGCACCACGAGAACCATAAATTGCGGTAGCGGATGCATCTTTTAAGATATCAATACTAGCAATATCATTTGGATTTAAGAAATTTAGTGGGTTTTTTGCAGATGCTGCTCCAATATCAGATCCTCCTGTTCCCGCAGAAGTATCTGTACCATTTAATGGAAAACCATCTACAACATAAAGCGGGTTATTATTTGATCGAACTGAAGAAGTACCTCGAATTCTTAGGTTAATACCTGCTCCAGGTTCACCACTAGTTTGGGTAATTTGAACCCCGGCAGTTTTACCTTGTATTAACTGTTCTGGCGAAGAAATCACACCCCCATTAAAATCTTTTGCTTTTACGGTGGCTACAGCTCCTGTCGCATCTTTAGCACGAATAGAACCATATCCGATTACAACCACTTGTTCAAGTTCTGCTGCATCTTCTTCTAGTGTTACGTTAATCGTGGTTTGCCCATTTACGGAAACTTCCTTTGACTTGAAACCTACATAACTAAAAACTAAAATTGCATCGCTTGCAACATTATCTAAGGTATACTTACCGTCAAAATCCGATACTGAACCATTAGATGTCCCTCGTACTAGAACATTTACACCTGGCACAGGACCACTTCCATCAGATATTACCCCTGAAACTGTAATCTGTGAATACAACATACTCCCCGATAAAAATACCAATAAGAATATGAGCTTTTTAAGTATCATACTTTTCATAATATAGAGTTTGATTTAAATTTTTAATTGATTTGTTGTTTAACTTATTTTATTAATTATTGTTTATTGATAAAAAGTTTATTCTAGTTTTTAGTAACAGTGAGACATCTAAGTCTTTTACCACATTTGACTCATTTTGTAACTGTAAAGTCAAAATTAAAAACAAAAAGTTACAAAAAAAATAGATGCCTCACTTGTCACACCTTCGAGAAGTTTTATAAAAAACTTCTACGCTAACAAACAAAAACTATTTTCACTTTCTACTGAATTCATATTTGTTTCTCATTTATTATTCGAATTTTAAAATTAAACCTTGATATGGCTTAAGATTGATAACTTCATTATCAAACATTAAGCTCTCGTAATTATTTACTATTATGTTTTTATTTGTACATTTCTTAGGCAATGTAAACTTAGAATTGTTATCACTAAAATTTAATATCACTAGTATTCTTATTTCGTCTAGTGTTTTGGTATACGCATAAATACTTGGATTATCATACTCCAACTCTTCCACATCTCCGTAAACAAATACGTCATTGCTTTTTCGAATGTTTAATACATTTCTATAAAAATTAAGTATCGAGTTTGGGTCATTTTCTTGAGTTACTGTATTAATCTTATTGTAATTTGGATTTACTTTTAACCAAGGTTCGACAATAGAAAAACCCCCATTAATTTCATCATTCCATTGCATTGGTGTTCTGGCATTATCTCTTCCTTCTTTATTTATTAATTCTAGAGCTCGTTCTTTAGACATTTTTTGAGTCACTAAATTTTCTTCATAAAAATTTAAAGACTGCACATCCCTTACCTCATTAATAGATTCTAAAACAATATTGGTCATTCCAATTTCATCTCCTTGATAAATATTTAAGGTTCCGTTTTGGGTGGATTGCATTATAAAAAGCATTTTTGCAGATTCTGCCCAATATTTATCATCATTCCCAAATCGTGACACCATTCTAGCAAAATCATGATTACCCATAGCATTTGCTAACCAACCTTTTTGATGAACGGCATCTCTCCATTTCTTAAAAATACTTTTCATATTAACCAGATCAAAAGGTGATGACTCTTCAAACTTACCATTAACTATAGTACATTCAAGAATATCAAAATGATACAACATATCAAGTTCTTCTCGATCATTATTAATATACAAACCTGCATTATCGTGATTAATCCCTACTCCTTCTGCTAAAGAAAATGCGTCATAATGTCGAATAACTTTTTCCCTCATTTCCTTTAAATACTCATGCAACTTAGGACCATTAGCATATACATCTTCAATTACCTTTCTAAATCCAACATCTGGTGCATTTGGATATCCATCTCTTTTCGAGATCAATGGGATGACGTCCATTCTAAATCCATCAACTCCTTTATCCAGCCAAAACTTCATTGCATTAAATATTTCTTCTCTTACTTTTGGATTTTCCCAATTAAGATCAGGTTGTTTTCTTGTAAACAGATGCAAATAGTATTCACCTGATGCTTCATCAAATTCCCATGCGCTTCCACCAAAAAACGATTTCCAATTATTTGGAGGCCCTCCATTACTTAGAGGTTTTTTCCAATGAAAATAATCTCTAAACGGATTATCTTTTGATTTTTTTGCTTCTTCGAACCACTTATGC
This sequence comes from Aquimarina aggregata, assembly GCF_001632745.1. Classification (GTDB taxonomy): domain Bacteria; phylum Bacteroidota; class Bacteroidia; order Flavobacteriales; family Flavobacteriaceae; genus Aquimarina; species Aquimarina aggregata. The sequence goes on from NZ_LQRT01000001.1 coordinate 401,228, forward strand.
TCATCTGAACAGTGATTGGCTACCAGATCTAAAACCAGCTTCATGCCTCTTTTATGAGTTTTTTCAAGCAATTCATCAAAATCTCTCATTGAGCCAAACTCGGGCATTATCGCACGGTAGTCACTAATATCGTATCCATTATCATCGTTGGGAGAGCTAAAAATCGGGCTCAGCCAAAGAATATCTATATTAAGTTTTTCTAAATAGTCTAATTTCTCTATAATCCCTCGTATATCACCAATACCATCATTATTACTATCATTAAAACTTCTGGGATAAATTTGGTAGATAGTCCCTTTTTTAAACCAAGAAAAATTCACTCAACAATCAATTAATTTTTAAACAATAATTTATTTTATATCTAGCATACTGCACTGTATGATTTTAACCTTACTTTATCTGCATAACACTAATTCAAGCCTATTAAATCACAAATAGTGTTAAATTTTTAAAAAATCACTAACTAAACAAGCTATTCATTGACAAAAATATAGCGATATTTATATACAATCGTCGACTTAATCCTCTTTACATTATATATACATCTATAAAAATTCTCAACAACTACACAATAAAAAACTAATAATCAATATTTTACATAAAAAATAACATTTACACTACAATATCAAAATTGTATTAAAAAAGCAATTGAGTATAGATTTTGTAAAGATTGACTTATATGTAATGTCTTTAAAAATTAACATTATTACTCTTTATCACACAGCATCAAAATTTCCTAAACCCTGTTAAGCATTGCTTTTTTTATTCTAAATTAGCACAGCTATATATATTAAACCTAAGTATTTTGGGGAGGTTTTTTTATTACATTTTTCAAAATTTTAAGCAATAGCGTATGCGAATTGCCTAAAAATCAAATATGTTTATTACAAATTACTAAACTATTCAGATATATGAATAGCAATCCTTTCACTTAAAAAAATACAAACGTTTGTATTATTATATATTTACTGAAAATGATGTTTTAATAACAATTTTTTAACTAAATTCTAATGACTTTTAAAAAAAGGAGGGTGAAACTTGAAGATATCGCTAGACATCTTAATATTTCTATTGCTACAGTTTCAAGAGCTTTAGACGAAAGCCCTAGGGTAAAAGAAAGCACTAGAGAAAAAGTTTTCAAAACTGCCAAGGCAATGGGTTATATGCCTAATCAGATCGCAAAAAGTCTAAGTTCGGGAAAAACCAACATCATTGGGGTTATAATACCTAGATATGATGAACCATTTTTTATAGAGGTATGTAGAGGAATTGATGAATATGCAAGAGAACATAATTATAAAATATTAATTAGCTCTTCAAGAAATTCGTTTGAATTTGAAAGGGACAATCTTATTGCTTTTGAACGTGGATTAGTTGATGGAATTATTCTCTCTCCTACTCATGAAACAGAGATGTTTGCTCATATTAGAAATATTACACGCAAAGGCATACCTGTGGTATTATTTGACAATATTAGAGAAGAAGTACCAGGAGCAGATCATATCCTTATAGATGACGATAAAGCTTCGTTTAATGCCGTTGAATATCTTATTAAAAAAGGAAAAAAGAGAATTGCTTTTATTGGCGGTATAATCGAAAAAAAAGTATTTCAAGATCGATACAAAGGTTTTCTGGAAGCTATGAAGCAATACAACGTAACTATATATGACGAATTAGTTATGCACTGTGCCTCATTAGATCGAGATCTAGAAGACATGGAAATACAAAACTTTTTTAAAAATCAAAAAATAAAACCTGATGCAGTTTTTGCTTGTACAGACAATTATGGCCTACTCGCCATGAAAACACTTCTTAGATCTGGTCGAAAAATCCCCGAAGAAGTCTCTGTAATTGGCTTTGGAGATCTTGGACTAGGCGCAGTATTTGTTCCTTCTATGACTTGTATCGCTCAACCTACTTTTGAGATGGGTCAAAAAGCCGCAGCATTATTAATTGATCAATTAAACGAACCCAGTGATGTGAAACATCATAAAAGAGTAGTAAAACTTGCAACTAACTTAATCCTAAGAGACAGTACTTGAACAATGATTACTGATATATAAAACTGAGTTACACTTAATCAGTTTGTAGAATCCCTAACAATTAAAGAGGTTTTTACTATTTCTGTTTTGGGTTTGTAATTTTCGTCAAAATTATCAAGGTGACTAACTAGAATTTGAGCTGCTTTAGCCCCTAGTTCTTCGGCATGTTGAGAAACGGTAGTTAATTTGGGATACGAATGTTGAGAAAGTAAACCATCTGTAAAACCAATTACAGAGACTTCTTCAGGAATTTTATACCCTAATTTTAAAGACATATTAATGGTAATTGCTGCTGCAGTCTCATCTAAACCAAGTACTGCATCAATATCGTTTTCTCGTAAAAAATCTTCTATTTCAGATTCAAAAGTATTAGGATCCTTTAAAGGCAATTGTTTCAGAGATACTTTATCATTTTTATCTGTAACTTCTTTTGCTCCTTCTAATCTTAACTTTGCTACACTTAAATCATTACTAATTGTTGTAATGACTGCTATTTTTGTGCAACCTGTATCAATTAAGTATTGAATAGCGTTTTTTGAAGCTACTTTATCATCGACTACTACTTTATCACAATTAATCTCATCGGTAACTCTATCAAACATGACTACTGGAACACCATCTCTTTTTAAATCTGTGTAATGATCAAATTTATTTAAAAATTGAGTTTCTTGACTTAATGCAACTATAAAACCATCAACACTGCTGTAATTAAGCATTTCTACATACTCCAATTCTTTTTTGAAAGATTCGTTTGTAATACATGTAACAATCTTATACCCACTATTAGACGCCTCTTGTTCTATACCGAATAACGCTTTTGCATAAAAATGGTTTAAAATTTCAGGCAGAATAACTCCTATTGTTTTTGTCTTATTACTTTTAAGACTAACAGCTAGTGCATTAGGTTTATAATTGTAAAAATTAGCTAATTCATGAACTCGATTTATAGTTTTTTCACTGATTTCGGGATCATTTTTTAATGATTTAGAAACAGTTGAAATTGACAAATTAAGCTCTTTTGCAAGCTGCTTGAGTGTTACTTTTTTCCTCATGACTCCAATTTTGAAACTTCTTATTTAAGGCTAATAAGAATGTTGATCAAATTATCTTTGGAGTCTAAAGTAAGCTTTTTTCTTAATCTATGCCTGCTAACATCTACACTTTGTGAACTTATTCCTAACAAAGGAGCTATTTCTTTAGAAGATAAATTCATTTTAAGATAGGCACATAATCGTAAATCTTTAGAGGTAAGATTAGGGTATTTCTTAGATAACTTCTCATAAAATTCCTGATGAGATTTATCAAAATTAATCTCGAACAGTTTACTTTCTTTATTAGTGATATAATATTCTACAAGTCTAATTAGCTCATTATAACTGTTAGTAGGTAATTTTTGCTCTGATGATTCTTGAACCTTAATAATTTTATTTCGTATCTTTTTAAGAATTTTATTTTTATTAAGATTTACATAAGCAATTTGTGTAAGCTCTCTACTTTTTGCTTTAATTTCATCTTGTAATTTAGCATTGTTTAGCTCGATAATCTTATGTTCTTGTTCTAGTTTTTGAGCTTTATGTTCTTCTTCTTGTTTTTGAAGTTTCTCTGCTTTTTGCTGCAATAACATCCTTTCTTGTTTCTTCATCTTATATCGATTAAACGAAACAGTTGTGATGACCAACAGCAAAAACAGTAACAGATATAGCAAGTACGCCCAGGGTGTTCTATATATCGGTGGTTTAATTTTAAATTCAAAAGAGGCTTCCTCAATATTCTCCTTATATTTTGCTCTAATATTAAAACTATAATCCCCTTCAGTTATATTAAATAAGGTTTGTTCTGTACTGGTTGTCCAACTACCCCACTCATCATCATTGAGTTTTGTTTGATACAAGACTTCTTGACCATAGACAGGTAACGCATAATTAATTTTTAAATCATTATCAGAAAATGGAATCTCTGCTCCTTTATCATATGATTTTTGGCTATTAACGGAAACAAAATCCATTATCAACAAATTGTTCTTTACACTTTCTGGAATTATAACACCATTTTTAGTGTATACCGAAAAACCATTAAATACAGGAATAATCTCACTACTTTCATTTACTGAAAACGCATTTAAAATATCAGGAATTAACTGATCTCTTAATTCATGAAGTACAGTAACGCCTTGCTTGTCTTCAATTGCTACATTTTGATTATCCAAATACCATGTTTGCTGACCCTTTTTAAATATTCTAGGAGCACGCCCCCTATTTTCACCAATAATAACTTTATCAAAAGTGTTATTTTCTTTTAAGTATGTATATTTATGATAGTCTGAAGTAATTACGATCTCATTATCTACCTTAGACATGGATACTTCTGAGCCCCCAAAATCATTAAGAGAATAAAATGCCAATTTCTTTATCTCTTTATTAGCATAATCAAATTTAAATTTAAAAACTCCTTCGGATCTAATCGTTAACCATATATTGTTTTCTACGTCTATCTCAACATATCGAGTAGATTTTTCAAAACCTTTTAGTTTGTAACCACTCCATTTTTGATCAGTTTTTTCATAAAAAGAAACACCACTATAATTACCAGAGATAATACCTTCAAACCCATTACTTTCATCTTTAATAGCCCTAAAATTCCAAGAACCTAGGTCTTCTCCAATTCTAGTTAGGTTATCGCCATTAGCTAAATAAGCACCATTATCATGCCCTATAAAGACTTGATCATCAACTTTTTCTATATTCCAAACTTGACCATTAAGTAATAATTCAAATTCTGGATTTGGCTCATTGGTATTTGCTAAATACAATCCTTGATTGGTACCTAAATACAACAGGTCTTTGTCTTTAAGTACTGCATAGGTTGTTCCAAATTCCCCATAATAATCATAAAAATACTTAAGAGATGAGTTTAATTTGATAAAATCTATTCCGTAATCTAATGCCAACCATAAGTTACTTTCTGAATCTTGGTATATCGATAAAACCGTATTATTTTGTAACCCGCTTTTTTTGTTAATATTTTCGAATTCACCAGTCTCCAAATCTAATATATATAACCCATTAGATACAGTACCTATTGCTATTCTATTATCATGAAGTTTTAAGAACGAAAATATCTGAGCCTTTTTTATCGCATCTAATTCGGAGAACTCAAATGGAATTAATGTATCTCCTATTAGTTTAAATATGCCTTTGGTATCAGTGATAATCACCAAATTCTCGTTAAGACTGGTAACTCCGATAATGTTTTCATTAAGCTTCTGATCACTAACTATAGGCATAAGGTTAGTTCCTTGAAGCTTAAAAACACCATATTTAAGATCATTTACGTATAATTCATCATTAACGATATAGCTCCATTTAAACCGATACGGAGCGGGGATTTTGGTAACAATATTACCTTGATTTACATAAAGATTTCTAAATGTCTGAAATACGACTTCATCATTTACATAATGCGCTCTCCAATACTCTTCTACTTCAGAAATAGCATCTTTCTTTCCTGCCCCAAGAGGCACCACTTTATAATCAGTATATTGTTGATTAACTAATACACCATATTGACCATCTGCTCCGAAATAAATTGAATCTTTGTTCTTAACAAAAAGATTTCTATTAACAATATCCGACCCGACATTTACTGATTCCCATTTTGTGCCATCAAAAATTAAAACCTGTCCTCCATTGGCAACATAAATCAAACCTGTTTCATCTTGTCCTATATCCCAAGATTGTGTATTAAAACCCATACTTTTAGTATCGTAATGGGTAATTCGAGGTAAAGCCTTTTTTTCAATAAATTGTGAAAAAACCGAACAACTGAAAAACAAAACTATAATTACTACTCGATGCATTTTTATTTTAATTAATATGACAATGCTTATAAATATACCTTAAAAAATCTTAACAATCATAAGGTGACCTTAATACACTACAATGACGCAAATATTACAATTCTTATTTGATACAATTAAAAAAAGATATTTCCATAGAGAATTTTATTAACGGTTTTAAGTATCCTTTACTTAAAAGAAAAATCTTTTTCTAATGCAGTTTTTGAGCTTCCGCCTACAAATATTTTAAATTCACCTGGTTCGGCTTCCCATTTTTTATTAACTGTATAAAACTGAATTACTTCTTCGTTAATCTCGAAAGAAACCGTCTTACTTTTACCTGGTTCTAGTTCTATCATTTCAAAACCTTTTAATTCTTTGACCGGTCTAGTTATACTTCCTATTAAATCACGGATATAGAATTGCACAACCTCTTTCCCACTTACTTTACCTGTATTTTTAACCTCTACAGAAACCGTAATTTTATCACCAGAAGAAAATGATTGCTTACTAATAGCCATATTTTTGTACTCAAACGAGGTGTAACTTAATCCATGCCCAAATGAAAACAACGCATCATTTTTTTCGTCGGTATAATGTGACCAAAATACCATTCCATCAGCATTAGATGGTCTTCCTGTGTTCTTTGCATTGTAATACAAAGGAACTTGCCCCACACTGCGAGGAAAAGAAACAGGTAGTTTTCCTGAAGGATTATAATCTCCAAATAACACATCGGCAATTGCATTCCCAGATTCTGATCCTAGATGCCATGTTTCTAAGATTGCTGAAGATTTTTCAATAATACTAGTTAAAACCAATGGTCTTCCGTTCATTAAAACGACAACAATATTCTTGTTTACCTTAGCTACTGCTTCAAACAGTTTTTGTTGAGGCATTGTTAACTCTATACTAGCTTGACTTCTACCTTCACCAGATTGAAAAGCTTCTTCTCCTAAAGCTAAAATAACAACCTCTGCGCCTTTTGCCGCCTGAACAGCTTCTGGAATTCCTGCTAAATCCTCTCTATTTACCTTCAACTCTCGAACAAAACTTCGTTGTCCTACTCCAACAGCCACTCCCTTTGCATGAGATATTTTTACGTCTTTACCAACAGCACTTTTAATTCCTTCAAGAAGTGATACTGCAGAATTTTCTGTAGCCATTGCCCTCCAGCTACCTATAGGCGTATCCTTATCATCAGCTAACGCCCCTATAACGGCAATACTTTTTACATTTTTCTTGAGCGGTAAAATACTATTATTATTTTTTAACAATACAATAGATTTTTTAGCAACATCTCTAGATGCTTCTAAATTTTCTTTGGTATAAATTTCATTTTTCTCTCTATTTTCATCACAATATTTGTAAGGGTCATCAAACAGTCCTAATTGAAACTTTACCCTAAGAATACGTTTCGCAGCATCATCTATCAATTTCTCATCTACTTTTCCATCTTTCACTAATTGTTCCAACCCTTTCTCATAAGCGCGACCTTCCATATCCATATCATTACCTGCTACAATCGCCTTCTGGGATGCATCAACTCTATCCTTAACATATCCATGATAAATCATCTCTGCTATTGAAGCCCAATCTGAAACGATGAAACCATTCCAACCCCATTTGTCCTTTAAAATATCACGTTGCAAACCTTTATGTCCAGTCGCAGGTATACCATCTATTTCATTAAAAGCACTCATCATAGATGCTACGCCAGCTTCTGCTGCAGCCTTAAATGGTGGCAGTACTGTATTATGCAATTCATACTCTCCGATGTTAACCGTATTATAATCTCTACCGCCCTCAGCAAAACCATATGCTGCAAAATGCTTTGCACAAGCAGCCAATGTTTCTTTTCCTGAAAGATCATTTCCTTGAAAACCATTGATTCTTGCAACAGCTACTTTAGCTCCAAAAAAAGGATCTTCTCCAGCACCTTCCATTATTCTGCCCCATCGTGCATCTCTAGAAATATCTACCATAGGACCAAAAGCCCAATTGATACCAGCAGCAGTTGCTTCTTTTGCAGCTACAGAAGAAGATTTCTTAATTGCCTCAAGATCCCAACTTGCACTCTCTGCTAAAGGAATAGGAAAAATAGTTTTGAACCCATGAATCACATCGTATCCAAAAAGCAATGGTATTTTTAGTCTAGAATTCTCTACTACTTTAGACTGTAACTCTCTAGTACCTGCAACAGATGTTACATTTAACATTGCACCTACTTCTCCATTTTTTAATTTTTCGTACTTCTCTTTATTTCCAACATCAGAAGGAGGTCCGGTTACATCCCAACTTCCGTTATATAAAACTAATTGTCCTATTTTTTCTTTCAATGTCATTTTAGCCAATAAAGCATCAACTTTATTTTCTATCAAACTTTCTTTATTTTTATTTAAAGTAGATGGAGTTGTAGAATTTTGAGAAAACAAAACCATAGAATTACAAAAAAATGTAACTAAAAAAATAACAATGGTTGTTTTACTATTGTTCTTTATTTTCATAAAATAGAATTTTCAAATTTTAATATTTACAATTCTAAATTTACAATACACTTTACAAAAAACGTATAGTATTAAATCTAAACATTATATATACAGTTTATAA
>NZ_LQRT01000002.1 GCF_001632745.1 Aquimarina aggregata
TTGGTTATATCGCTCCTATTGTAGATAACCCAGCCACACCATTAATTGATGAATCAGATACTGACGGTAATGGAGTAAATGATGCTTATGATACTAACGGTACTGCATTAGATCCTGATACTGTTGATATCGATGGTACCGGTGGTGGTGATTATATAGATACCGATGCCGATGGTGATGGTGTTTTAGATGTAATAGAAGCCAATCAAGGAACTTTAATAGGAACAGATACAGATGGTGATGGATTAGATGATGGTTTTGAAGGAGGAACGATAAACGATAATGATGCTAATGATGAACTAAATAATGGGTCACTAGACACACCTGATGCAGATGGTGATGCATTAACAGGTGGAGATGTAGATTATAGAGATGCTGATGATCTAGATAATGATGGTATTCCTGATAGCGTAGATTTAGATGATGATAATGATGGAATATTAGATACTGCCGAAGATCCGAATTTGGATGGTGATAATAATCCATATACAGAAGGAACGCCAGGAGAAAATGATAGCGATAATGACGGTATTCCAAACTTCCAAGATATTGATTCAGATAATGATGGAATACCTGACAATGTAGAAGCACAATCTACAGCAGGGTATATACAACCATTAGTAGATGACCCTTCAACATTTATTAATGAAGCAGATGCAGATAATGATGGTCTTAATGATGCTTATGAAGGAAGCGGTGATGTAGGAATTATTCCAGAAAATACAGATGGAGTTGATACACCAGATTATATTGATTTAGATAGTGATCAAGATGGTGTAAATGATACTATTGAAGCAGGGTTTGACCTTGCAAATGATACTACAGATACCGATGGTGATGGTTTACTAGATGATTATGAAGGTAGTGATCCTAATGATGGTTTTGATCCTAATGATGAATTGAACAATGGATCAGATGATACACAAAATACAGACACTATTGATGAAGTAGATTATAGAGATCTTGATGATGATAACGATGGTGTAGATACAGCAGAAGAAGATTATGATGGAGATAACAATCCAACCAATCAAGATAGTGATGGTGATAGTATTCCTGATTATCTAGATATCGACGATGATGGAGACGGGGTAAATACTTCTGAAGAGAATCCAAATCCAGACGGTGACGGAGATCCTAATACAGGAATAACACAAGACACCGATAATGATACAATTCCTGATTATCTGGATACAGATGATGATGGAGATAATATACCTACAATAGATGAGAATCCGAATGCAGATGGTGATGGTAATCCAGATACTAATGGTGATGGTATTCCTGATGCTCAAGATACTGATGGTAATGGTGTTCCTGATTACTTAGACGAAGATGACGATGGAGATAGTGTAAATACCGTAGAAGAGGACTATGATGGAGATAATGATCCAACCGATCAAGATACAGATGGTGATAGTACTCCTGATTATTTAGATACCGATGACGATAATGATGGTATAGACACCATTAATGAAGAACCAGATCCAAATACAGATGGTAATCCAGATGATGCAGTAGATACAGATGGAGATACAATTCCAGATTATCTGGATAATGATGACTTAGATAATGACGGTATTTCTGATAGTTTAGATTTAGATGATGATAATGACGGAATATTGGATACTGCTGAAGATCCCAATTTAGATGGTGATAATAATCCCTACACAGAAGGGACTCCGGGAGAAAATGATAGTGATGGTGATGGTATTCCAAACTTCCAGGATATTGATTCAGATAATGATGGTATCCCGGATAATGTTGAGAGTCAGCCTACTGTGGGATATGTTCCACCTTCAGGTATAGATTTGGATATGGACGGATTAGACGATGCGTATGAAGGAACAGGTGATCAGGGTATTACTGCAATAAATACAGATGGAATAGATCAACCTGATTATATTGATTTTGATAGTGATAATGATGGTGTTTTGGATGCTACAGAAGCAGGATTCATAGAAGCGAATGATATTGGTGATGCAGATGGTGATGGACTGTTAGATGATTATGAAGGAAGTGATATTAATGATGGTTTTGATACCAATGATGAGTTGAATAATGGATCAGACGATACACAAAATACGGACACCGTTGATGAAGTAGACTATAGAGATATAGACGATGACAATGATGGAGTAGATACAATCCATGAAGATGTTAATATTAATAGTAATCCGGTTGATGATGATACAGATAGAGATGGAATCCCCAACTATTTAGACATTGACGATGATGGAGACGGTGTAAGTACAATCGCAGAAAATCCAAATCCAGATGGAGACGGAGACCCTATGACAGGAGTTACACAAGATACCGATGGAGATGGTATTGATGATTACTTAGACATAGACGACGATGGTGACAATGTGCCTACTCTTGATGAAAACCCTAATCCAGATGGAGATATAGATCCTACTACAGGAAATACTCAAGATACGGATGATGATGGTACTCCAGACTATTTAGATATAGATGATGATGGTGATACAGTAAATACAGTAGAAGAGGATTATGATGTTAATAATGATCCTACTGATACAGATACAGATGGTGATGGTACTCCTGATTATTTAGATATAGATGATGACAATGATACTATTTTAACCGAAAACGAATCTCCAGACCCTAACGGGGATGGTGATCCAGAAGACGCTAGAGATACAGATGGTAATGGTACTCCTGATTACCTTGAACCAAATAACGTTGATCCCGATGCAGAAGATGGAGTCATCGTTTATACAGGAATTACTCCAAATGGAGATGGATCCAATGATATTTTCGTAATTCAAGGAATAGAAAACCTTGAGAATACACTAGAAATATACAACCGTTGGGGAGTAAAAGTATATGGGTCTAAGAATTATGGCCGGAACAATAATTTCTTCAAGGGTATTTCTACAGGAAGAACCACAGTAGAGGAAAAAGATCAACTACCAGCTGGTACTTACTATTATGTTTTAGAATATGTTCTCCAATCTGGAGAAAGTAAAAATAGAGCAGGATACTTGTATATAAATAGATAATTAATAAAAACAAAGTACCCATAGACGTACTCTATGGGTTTAATCAAAAATGTAAATCAGAGCGGATGAAAAAACTACACGCAAAAATTATCACAGCCCTTTTGAGCTTTGCGTTTTATTATAACTATGCACAACAGGATGCTCAATATACACAGTATATGTATAATACCATTAGTGTCAACCCAGCCTATGCTGGTAGTAGAGGTGTTATGAGTATAATGGGATTGCATAGAAGTCAATGGGTAGGTCTAGAAGGTGCTCCAAGAACACAGACATTAACACTTAATACTCCGTTAGGAAGTGAAGAACGAATGGGACTTGGTTTATCGGTGGTCAATGATGAAATTGGGCCTACAGATGAAACGTATATTAGTGTTGATTTTTCATATACGATACCAACTTCCGAACGAGGGAAGTTAAGTTTCGGTTTGAAAGCTGGAGCTCACTTACTTAATATTGATTTTCAAGAATTAAGGCAATTTAATGCCAATGATAACCTGTTTAATGCAAACATTGATAATAAGTTTAGTCCACAGGTAGGAGTTGGATTGTATTATCATACCAATAAGTTTTATTTTGGACTAAGTGTTCCCAATATGTTAGAAACAGATCATTTTGATGAGGGGTCCACAAGTAGTGATAGCGATGCTGTAAGTTTTTTAGCAGAAGAAAGAATTAATTATTACGGTATTACAGGGTATGTATTTGACATTAGTAATGATATAAAATTTAAACCAGCAGTATTAACTAAATTAGTTTTTGGGGCTCCTTTGCAGGTTGATGTTTCTGCCAATTTCTTATTGTACCAACGATTAACATTAGGAGTTGCATATCGATGGAGTGCAGCAGTTACAGGTCAGGTAGGTTTCCAAATTTCTGATGCTTTAATGATTGGGTTTGCTTATGATAGAGAAACTACAGAGTTGGGAAGATCCCAATTTAATGACGGTAGTTACGAAGTCATGTTAAGATTCGAACTCTTTAAAAAATACAATAGAATGCTAACTCCGCGTTTCTTTTAGTAGGAGTTCCTAAAGAAAGTGAAAAATATGATCAAAATGAATTTTAATAAATACGTCATACTTACAGCTATATGCATATTCATTTCATGTAGTTTGTATGCTCAGAATAAACGTCTCGAAAAGGCTAATGAAAACTTTAATCGATTTGCTTTTGTAGATGCGCGTAAAATTTATCTCCAAGTTGCAGAAAGTGGATATGAATCACGTGAATTATTCAAAAAATTAGGAGATTCTTATTATTTCAATGCGCAATTAGAAGATGCTGTTCCTTGGTACGAAAAACTTACTAGTAAATATAATGAAGAAATTGATCCTGAATATTTATTTAGATACTCTCAAAGTTTAAAGAGCATAGAGCGATATGATGATGCTGATCAAGTAATGGAAAAGTTTAATGTTATCACAGGTAATGATCAAAGAGCCGAGTATTTTATGAATACTCGTGACTATCTTAAATTTATCGAGATGCAATCTGGAAAATTTAGGCTTTTAAAGTTAAGTGTTAATTCTAAATATTCTGAATATGCACCAAGTTTTAATCACCTTGGACAATTAGTTTTTGCTTCATCTAGAGCGGGTAGTGGAATGACAAAAGTTTTACATGAATGGAATGAGATGCCTTTTTTAGATTTATTTTCTTCGGATATAATTGAAGCTAACGGAATTCTTCAATCTCCTAAAAAAATGAAAGGAAAGATCAATACAAAATTTCATGAATCCTCTACGTCTTTCAGTAAAGATGGCCAAACCGTTTATTTTACAAGAAACAATTATACCAAAAGAAAGTTAGGTACAAATACAGAAGGAACAATACTTTTGAAAATATATAGAGCCACATTAAAAGAGGATAAATGGACTGATATCGAAGAATTGCCTTTTAATAGTGATGAATATTCGGTAGCCCATCCTGCATTAAGTGCAGATGGAACTAAACTGTATTTTGCTAGTGATATGGCTGATAGTAGGGGACTTTCTGATTTATACGAAGTAGCAATAAATCAGGATGGCACTTTTGGAACTCCAAGAAATCTTGGAGATAAAATTAATACAGAAGGAAGAGAAACATTTCCGTATATAAGTGATTCTGGACGATTGTATTTTGCCAGTGATGGACATATCGGTTTAGGGGGATTGGATGTATTTGTAAGTGTACCAGAAGAAACAGGAGAATTTTCTATACCATATAATGTTGGGAAACCGGTAAATAGTGACGAAGATGATTTTACTTTTGTACTTAATGAAAATACTAAGATAGGGTATTTTGCAAGTAACAGAAGAGGAGGAAAAGGAAATGATGATATTTATAGCTTTAAGCAAACCGAAGATCTTATAACAGAGTGTAATCAGTATGTGACAGGAGTTGTTACCGATGCAGTTTCAAAAGAGGTGTTAGCAAATGCAGAAGTGATGCTAATGGATGATAATAACAAAGAAATAGGACTTGTAGCCACAGATAATAAAGGAAGATATAAGTTTGATCTAGAATGTGAAACCTCATATATCGTTAGAGCGACAAAAACGTCTTACAGCCCAACAGAAGCAATTCTTTCTACCAATAATGCTCTTGAGTACGAGCATAATTTGGCCTTACAAATTTCTACAGGTAGTATTGATGATAAAAAAGAATATAAAAAAGGAGATGATCTTGCATTATTATTAGATTTAGAACCTATCTATTTTGATCTTGATAAGTCTTTTATTAGACCAGATGCAGAGGTAGAACTACAAAAAATAATCGCTGCGTTAAAAGAATATCCAGAACTTAAGATTGATGTAAGATCACATACAGATAGTCGAGCAGATGATAATTACAATATGTATTTAAGTGAAAGGAGAGCAAAAAGTACAGTTAAATATATACTGCAAAAAGGAGAAATAGATCCTTCTAGAGTTACAGGAAGAGGATATGGTGAAACTAATTTAATCAATAAATGTGCTAATGCGATACCATGCGAAGATCAAGAACATCAATTAAATAGACGTAGCGAGTTTATTTTAATTGATTAAATGAAATGTCTATCTGATATAAAAAGATAAGAATTCTGCTTATGATTTAAAGCACGTGTATTTTAATATGATTTTGTGTTTTAGATTATAACAGTTTGGTTACCAGCAGAAATGTGGGTTAAAAATGGAGGTGTTTTATCTTAAAACAATATCTTAGTAAGATAACTCAACATTAACCAAATATATCATGAAAACACACACACAAATTCTCTTAGGACTAGTATGCTTTTTTTTAACGACAATAAATATGGTACTCTTGGCACAAGAGTCTGCAATCTACGCAGGAGGACCTATTTATAATAATAGAAATATTTCTATTAATGAACTGCGCAATTCTGGATATACTACTGTAATAGTTTGGACGATACATATAGAAGCTAATGGAGATTTAGGTTTTAATGGTGAATTTCCTTTAGTAAAAAATGGAGTATATGTAGGTAATCAGCAATACCCAAATTTCCCAGCAGATGTTGCTATGTTAAAAACAGTACCAACATCTGTTACTAGAGTAGAATTTGGATTAAGTGCAGCCGGTTCAGGAACTTTTGCTGCTGTACAAAACTTTTATAATTCAGAAGGGTTTGGACCAGGTACAACCTTGTATAAGAATTTTGAAGCATTAAAAACAGCAATCCCAGCAATAGATGCTTTTAATAATGATGATGAAAGTACATACCATGCGCCATCTGCCGTAGCTTTTACAAAAATGCTTGCAGGGCTAGGTTTTAAAAATGCCATTGTGCCTTATACGAATAGTAACTTCTGGAGAACGCTAGTAAATCAAGTTAATACTAGTTATCCTGGTAATATTGATAGAACATATTTACAATGTTATGCAGGTGGGGGAGGTAATAATCCATGTTCATCATCATGGGATTTTGGAATTCCGGTATATCCTGGTTTATGGGGCGGTTCTGGTCAATCGAGCACATCTACGGTAGAAAGTAGAATGAACACGTGGCAAAGTAACTGCGGCATTACAGGGGGATTTATGTGGATTTATGATGATTTTGATAATAGTTCTGCAGTTGCAGCATATGCCAATGCAATTAATACAGCAGTATCTCCTGGCAGTGTTCCTGGCGTTGCAAACTCTCCAATACCTGCTAATTCTGCAACAAATGTAAATATAAATAGTACCCTAAGTTGGACTGCAGGATCAGGTACTAATACGCATAATGTTTATTTAGGAACCAATGCTACTTTGGGATCTGGAGATTTTAAAGGAAACCAATCCAATTCATCCTATAATCCAGGGAATTTAAATCCAAATACGCTTTATTATTGGAGAATAGATGAAGTAAATACACTTGGAACTACAACAGGTCCAGTATGGAGTTTTAGAACAAATACAATTAGTACTGTTGATCATACAAATCCTGTAGGAAGAGGTGTGATTACAGCTAGAGCAGAAATTAATAATGCAGAAAGTGCAACTAAAGCTTTTGATAATCTATTTGTTAGTGGAACTCAAAATGTAGATTGGAGTAAATGGCTTGATAATGGAGGAGTTCCTGGTACAACAAACCCTAGTTGGATCCAAATTAAATTACCTGAAGAAGTAATCGTAAATGCTATTACGGTAACAAGTGCTAATGATGTTCCTGATAGAGACCCCGAGGATTTTAATATACAGGGGTCAAATAATGGAAACGATTGGACAACTATTACTAGTTGGTCTGGGCAAAGCTGGGTAAATCGATTTGAAAAAAAAATGTTGAGTTTTATAAATACAAATAGTTATAGTTACTATCGTATAAATACGACTAAAAATAAGGGAAACATAAGTATGACTCAAATTAGTGAGATAGAACTTCTTGGCCCTCCTGATACTTCTAACCCTCCAACTGGTTGTGCGGTTTGTATAGATTTTAATGCTGCAGGTATTCAGTCGTATGCTAATCAAGATATTGATGGCACTTTTTTTATAGAAGATAATGGTAGCACAGCTCATTTGGTTAATAATACATGGAAACGATCAATAAATACATATTCGATAACAGCAAATACAGTTATAGAATTTGAGTTTAAAAGCACTGTAGAAGGAGAAATTCATGGTATCGGTTTTGATGAAAATAATGGATTGAGTAGTAATAGGATTTTTAAGGTTCATGGGACTCAAAATTGGGGTATTAGAAGTTTTGATACCTATAACCCTTCAAATAATTATAAACGATATATTATACCTGTAGGACAATACTATACAGGAAATGCAATGAACCTTATTCTCGTTAATGATTTAGATAATGGTAGTGGTAATACAAGCTTTTTTAGAAATATAAGAATATACGAAAATACAACTGCAAAGGCAATATTTTTTAGTTCTCAAAATAATATAGTAGATGAATTAGATGATGAGCCTGTTAAGGAGCTTGCAATATTAGATAGGGTATTTATATACCCAAATCCATTCTTGGATCAGATACATTTAAGTTTACCACTACATCACAAATTTAATAAAGCAAGTATATTTAGTATTTCAGGACAATTGATTCAAGAATATTCAATCTTCGGATCTAACTTTGTGAAATTTGATTCATTAAAGTATTTTAAAGGTTCAATTTTTCTTATAAAGCTAGAAGGGGAACAACAAACTGTTTTTAGAAAAATAGTTAAACAATAAGGCTTTAAATTAATATGTAATCAAGTCTAATAATAGTTATCATTTCTCGGTAGAATTTAATAACATTAAATTCTACCGAGAAATGATATTAGATGGTAATATACTTTTTTTGATTTAGGTTAAACTAACTCAATTTTTGCTCCCGTAATCCATGTGTGTATTTATCAATTTTAGAAACATAAATATCAGAAGCAGTTTTAAGCATTTTTTCATGAGTAGTACTTAATTCTTTTACGATTTTTGCAGGAGAACCTACAACCATAGTGTTATCAGGAATAATAGTTCCTTCTTTTACTAAAGAATTTGCTCCGATTACGCAATTATTGCCAATTTCTACATTGTCAAGAATTACAGCATTAATCCCTATAAGGGTATTATTGCCAATCGTACAACCGTGTACAACTGCTCTATGACCAATAGTTACACCATTACCTATTTTCATAATATTTCCTGGATCTGTATGTAAAACAGCACCATCTTGAATATTTGTGTTTTCTCCAATTAGTATTTGTTCATCACCGCGTATCACCGCTCCAAACCAAACGCTCGAATTGTTTTGAATTGATACTTTTCCAATTACAGTTGCATTATCGGCTATAAAGTGATGATTGCCAATTAACGTTACCTTGTCTTCATTTAGAGAGTAAACCATAGTTTTTAATTTTATTACTAGAACTTCTTTTAATGTTTACGAAGATTTATTTCTAATGTAGTAATTATTGAAGGACTATTTGGGCTTTTCATAATGAATTATATAAAAACAAAAAAGCCATACTAAAACTAGTATGGCTTTTTGTGAGCCCGATAGGATTCGAACCTATGACCGCCTCCTTAGAAGGGAGGAATTTTATATTTGATAATCAGTTAATTATGTTTTAATTTTATTGAATTTTCTAACAATTGTCGAACATTTTAGATCTAATTCAGGGTTTTTACCTATAATATTTAAAAACTTTTTAGGTCCTGTCTTCCAATTATTGCGATTATTTCTACTACATCAGGCTTTATTTGGTAATAGATACTGTCTACTCCACAAACGCAGCGACGATATCCTTTACGAAAATAGTCAACTGAAGGATACAAATGAGGTTGTTTTGCTATTAATTCAAATTGTTCAAAAAACGCATAAAAATATTTATCAGCTTGATCTTCTCCGAACTTACGAACTCCATATTGATGTATTCTTATTAAATCAGATTCAGCTTCATTTGTTAATTTATAGATCCCCATTTTGCCTCAGCCTTTCTTTTGATTTTTTAAGAATTTCGTCTGGAGTATTATTAGTAAAACCACTTTGTTCTGCTCTAATAAGTTTAGCTCTTACAAAATCAATCTCTCTTTGTTGATTTCTCGCTTGTCGAATTAAATCATTAATTAACTCACTTTTGCTAGTATACTCTTTATTTTCCACTTGCGTTTTTAACCACTCGTTATTTGGTTCTGTTAATGTGATACTTTGTCTACTCATGGTAATGCATTTTTATTTTAGATAGCTTAAAAAACAAATAGGTGTAAATATACACCAAATATGCATCACATGTAAAATTTATAATTAATATTTTAAAAGTTAAAGAGTAGTTTTCTTTAAAATAATAGAACATTTAACGCATTAGTGGTTAATAAGAATAAGGTTAGATTCCTTTAATTGCTAGATAGTATTTTGGTCTTTTCTGTGTTATACTCATTTTCAGAAAGGATGCCATCATCAAATAATTTCTTTATTTTCTTCAATTGATCATATTTGTCTTCAGTTACAACTTTTGCTTCGGTCTTTTTAGTACAGTTTTCTACCTCGCAAGTTGAAATAGCATTTTCAATGTCTAAATTATAATTAACAAGATTTCCACCGCCAATTGTAAAGTAAACTCCCTTAAACATTTTTTGATTGTACCTTTTAATTTTTTTAATTTTTAATTCCATACTAGCATAAGCAGAACCAATAGGGACTGCATCTGGAGAACCAGCCATCCAACCAGCCATTTTTAGATACACAAAATTTCCATCAGCCGAAGATCCTTGTCCCATTTTAATTCTATCACCTACTTTATAGGTTACATTGTTTGAAGCTTTATATTCTGTTAACTTTTGTACTTTTTTTTGTGCATTTCCAATGTTTGAAATAAATAAAGAAACAATAATGAGTAGAAATGTAATTTTTTTCATAGTGTAGATATTTAATAATATTTGAATTGGTTAATAGATCAAAATTAGTCAAATAATTACTCATAGAACCCAGTAAGAACCTCAGTAATTCTATGTGTTTAACATATGTAAAAGCATAAGATATTTAATTCTTAGAATTCAATTGTTTCATTCTAAGGAAGTTATTTTTTTAAGTAGATTTTTTATAAATTTTGGCTTATTAGGTATAATATTTGTTGCTATATTTACGATTCCTACCCCAGTATTTTTTACAAAAAATAAAGCAAAGTATTTATACTTGAATTACGGGAAACCGTAATATAATCAAAGGTTTAGAGCTTTTTTTGTGGTTAAACCGTATTACAACAAACTGTTTTATTGACTAGATTTGTAACTTAGAAATTAATAAACACGTTTATATGATGTAATTCTACTATTGTAACTTATATAGTTGCTATATTTTGGTAAAATCTTGTAGTATTTTCGGTTTACAGAGTAACTTTGTAATAAACCAAAATATAGATAAGATGAATAAGTTAGCGTTTGTAATTATAGTTTTAGGATTGTCATTTGTAAGCTGTGAGAAAAATGATGATATCAATGAACAATCAGGAATCGAACTTGAAGAAATTTATAGCACGGATAAAGGGGATGCTGGGTCTCCAGGAAGCGGACCTCTCGATGAAGGGGATACTGACGACTAGAAAAGATATTAAAAATTTTGTATTGCTAATATTTGGTGCTGTTATATTTTCTTCAGCTCCATTTTGGCATATTAATTTTAGCAGAAATACACAAGAGATAATTCATGATCAATCTATAGTTGATGGATTAAGGGACAGTAGGAACGAAAAAAGATCTTTGCTGATCAATGAATTAATGACTTATGCTAAATCTAATCCAGATTCAGAACTGGGTAAAATAGGGAGTGAATATATTGAAAAGAAAAATGAAGTTGTACAGAAAAATAAGAAACTTTCAGTTTTAAAAGAAGAACAAAAAGTTCTAGGATTTAATAATATGAGAGATTTTATGTATAACATTGGTCTTTTTATTTTTATATTATTTCTTTCATTGATAATTATTTTTGCATCTATTTTACTTAAAAAAATTGACAAACCAATTTCTTTGGCTTTATTTGGGTGTGGTTTCATATCTCTGTTAGTTTCACTGTATTTTATTAACTGGGCATTTTTTATTCAGGTAGATTATAATGTAAATAGATATCATTGGATGATAATAACGGTTTCATTCATTATATCTATTTCTTCATTTCTATATTATGTATATAAAAAGACAATATTAGAGAAACTTAAGAGTACTGTTAATTTTATATTGGACGTCCGTAATGATCATTTTCAAAAAGTTGCAATTCGAGCCATGGAAGTTGATGAAGAAGAAACCATTAATGATATTATTGAGTTCGAAGATAAAACTAAAGAGGAACTTTCAAAATTAGTTGGGCGATGAGTTTTAAAAAGATAATTAAAAAGCTTTTTGATAGAAAATTTATCAGCGAAGAAAAGAAAGACGCTAGTGATTATGATCTTCTAACGGAAATAATCAGAAAAAAGCAAAAGACTAAAGAAAGCCTTAAAAAAATTGATAAAGAAAACTCTCAAATGGATGCTTTTCTTGAAATTATTGAGGACACTGAAAATCTCTATACTGTTAGTGAAATTCATTATCTATATAATTCTTTGATTAGTGAAGAGATAATTTAATTAAAGTTTATTGTTTAATTTCTTTAGCATAGCTTCTTTAACCCTATTTTTCTTTTCTTCTAACTCTTGCTGTTTTTTCTCTAATTGCAATATATCTATATTGCTATTGATATATTCTCTAAATATTGGGCTTTTTATTAATTCGGCATTATTTTCAAATAAATACTTAGTCAATATCTCTGTACTAATAAAAGGATCGTTTTGACTAGATAACATTTCTCCTTTGCCTGTAAGAAGCCATTTTAAATCAAGATCAGGGTATTTCTCTACTATAGCTTCAAGTTTATCCACTCCAATACTTCTAGATATACTATTCACATAACTATTTGATGCATTTATAGAATTTTCGAACTGTCTTATAGATAATTTCTTATAAGACACATACTCTTTAAGCCTTGATTTTACGTTCATAATATACTTTTACTCTAATTATAAATGTTAAAATATGTAAATTCTCTATATTTTGTTTTTTTAAATAGAGTATTTCTCTATATTTGTTGTGTCGAACAACAACAGTTAAGCAAATATATGAAATCTATCCATAAAATATGTGATTGCCTTACGGTTAAGCCTCAATCTAATGAGCTATCTATTTTGTCATTTTATAATGTCAATTAAAATGATAGAAAGAATCCAAACTTTATATGCCAATGTATATGATAAACAGAAGTTTATCGAGTCGGTTGCCATAAGGTTAGAAAAAGTACCAGGAACTTTAAAAAGTCATTGGTTTTCGGGTTTTTTTTCGGTTCCAGAGAAATATCATTCAGTTGTTATTGAGATGCTAGAGAGTGTTGTAAAAGAACAAATAGAACAATTAAACAAGCTTTTTGAAATATGAACTCAAGAACGATTAACATAGATGGAAATGATGTTGTTATTGTTGATAAGCAGGTGTTTAATGATATGCTTTATAGGATAGCTTCTGAAATGAGGGAGAGTAAAAGAAAGGGTATTTCTAGCCTGAAAGAAAGCTTAGAATTCATGGGGTGTAGTAAATCTACTTTTTATAACATTCTTAATGATCCTAAATGTTTAATACGAAGATCAACAGTAAATGGTAGTTATATAACCGATTCCTTAGAGCAAGAACAAAAGAGAAGAGAGCGGTTAAAGTGAAAGATTTAGAAATAATCAAAAGTCAAAAAATAATGACAGAAAATAACAGCCTTTCAGATAATATAGATCCATTGATTGTCCCAATAACAACAATTGCAAAACAAGAAAAACAATTGATTGGAGCAGGATACAAGGTAGAGCGAAAAAAACTATTGGACCATTCTCAGCAATATATAGAAGTATTTAATCCTGACGAGGATATTGTTGATGGTCATCAAAGAAAAGTGGTGTTTCTATATGACGGTACAGGAAATATACTTGAGAAGTTATCCGTAGTCATCACACCATATGAGTTAAATCACGAAAAAGAACAAAAGGTCTTTTAAAATACTATAGGGGTTGGAATACTTAGTATTAATCTTCAAAGAAGAGTCGGGAGGTTATTTGGGTTAGTAGTTGTCAATTTACATTTTTTACTCCCGCTCTTCTTTATTAAAACAATTTAATATGAAACTAGCATACAGAGACAAGAAAGGTCGATTTATAAAAGATGGCCAAAAATTAAAGTTTAAACTAAAGGATAATGCAGAAAAGTCTGGGTTTAAGGAATTCGACGGTTTAGTTCGATTTGTTAGCGGGATGATGGGCTATTATTCTCCAGAAGAACAAAGAGTAGTTCCATTTAGAGAATTATATCAAAATCACATTATAGAAAATGCGGAAATCATAAACTAATTCTAAAGAACATGCTAAATCTTTACAACACACAGATAGAGTCGTTTTCTGTTCATATGGTCGGGAACAAGAGTAAAAATGGAGGTCTTTTTATTTCAGATTTTCGCCATAATTTAAATGACGAGCTCACGGCAATTTTAAAGGAGTATTTATTTAAGCCCTTTAGAGAGAAGGAAGAAAATTATTTCAAATTCACGCATGATATTGACTTGGAGTTTAATGTACTCTATAATATTGCTGGAGCTGTTTTTGATAATCCAGATCTAGTTCATGAAAAATCTAGAGATATTGCTAGGCATTTATTTGAGCAATCCAATCATCCACATATAAAAGGAGGAGAGATTTATGTAGCTTATCTTGAGAATATAACTATAGACAATGAAAAAGTCTCCGCGCTTGGTATTTTCAAATCAGAAATAAAACAAGAGTTTTTACAATTCTCACCCGAAAAAGTAAATGACACATCGTCAATTGATCTATTACTACAGCAAGGAGTTAATTTAAATAGGTTGGATAAAGGTTGTTTAATATTCAATACCAAAGGAGAAGAAGGTTATAAGGTACTGTCTATAGATGCGAATAAATATGATACAAAATACTGGTTAGATTCATTTCTAGGAGTAGAAGAATTTGAAGATGATCATTTCTACACTAAACGATATCTAAAATTCTGTCAAGACTTTGCCAAAGATGTAGTCCTGCCTTCAGAAGATAAAAAGCAAGAGGTAATGTTTATGAATCGTGCGGTTAATCACTTTGCATCTAATGATGATTTTGAAGAATCTGCCTTTTTAAATGAAGTAATTGATAATCCTGATTTGGTACCAGAATTCAAACACTACAAAGTAGAGAAAGCACCAAAGTATAGTATAGAGGATCTAACAACCTTTCCAATAGCTGACAAAGCGGTATCCGATGCCAGAAAGAAAATCAAGAGCATTATCAATCTTGATACTAATGTGCAGATTAAAATGGATTTCATAAACCCTGAATCAGCCGAACGATTTATTGAGAAAGGGTGGGATCAGGAAAAAGAAATGTACTACTACTTAGTGTATTTCAATAAGGAAGTGAAATAATATAATAGGCTAGTGGCGAAAATGTTAGACGCGTGAGATTGAACAAGTCTCAGTATCTAATGCATATTACCCCCCAGTGCACGGATACGTGTAGGTTCAAACCCTACCTAGCCATCTACAATTTATAAATCAATTTAAAACTATTTGTTATGATGATAATGATAAGCATAAGCTTTTTGTTAGTGCTAGCACTAGCCTATAAAGCATATAAGGTAGATCAGTTTTACAAGAGTTTAAAATAAGATGTCAGACTCAAGTGAAATGAATCAAGAAGAATTTGCAATTATGCCCAGTGCGATCGACCATAATGTATTTTTTGTCTATAGGTCCAACGGGAGCGAGATTAAGATTATAGTCTCAACCACAAACCAAAATGCAAAAACTTATATAACTGTCCGGAATAAATTCCTTATCAGTTCAGTAGCACTGACGAGTAATGAAGTGAATTATTTCAAAACACATTTTCAAACACATTAAGCAATGACAAAGGAGAACAAAATAGAATATCGAAAAATGATAGCCATAATTTGTACTGCCTTTATAGTCTTGGTCTTTATTGTTATGGATGGTGTACTAGCTGATAAGGAGATTCGCACAGGCTGCGTAGTGTATAAACCAGATATAAAACATCATGCAAACTTTAAAATAACGCATATGTCAAATTCTAATTCAACCTTGGCTATAACTTATTTAGAAGGTCATCAACAGAAGTTTGTTTTGAAGATTAAGACAACAACTGGCCAGATCCTAACAATCGAAACTCCTAAAGATATATATATGTTAAAATCAAAGAGTGATACTATTGAGTATGTACAAAATAAAGGCTACTTCACTGGTTTAACATGGGATACTAATGCACTTAAATAAGCTTACTATGTCAAAAACAATGAGATTACCCCGACACACATTTGATTTCTCAAAGCTTTTTATGGCAACTAAAAGTTTTATCGATAGCCATAATGAATCACAGATAGAGCTTAAGAGCAAGTTAAATGCCAATCATAGGGCTACAGCGGAAATGATTACACGCTTATACGCCAAGCAACTAAATAATGCACTAGCCTTAGGAGATTCATTAGAAGAACTACCTGGGTTTCGAACATATAACAGTTCTATGGCAACTTTAAAAGGGTGTACAGTCCGTACTATCATGAATCATAAAAAGCGGCTAAAAAGCGCAGGTTTCATTACTGCGGAGATAAATCACGGTGCCATGGGAGTCGAATTGTTGATTAGTGAAGATGTTTTTTCATTGGGAAAACAAACCCAAAACTATGATTTTTCAGAATCAAAAAAATCAATTGAAAATATTAAAAATAGGGGAGAAGTGAAAAATTTTCACCCATTAGTTCATGTACAACAAGAACAAAAGAATATTAATAGCAGTGTGGATAATAAGGAACGTCGTCTGACGACTCCTCCCGACGATGTGACCTTCGGTACAGGGACAAAACAAGAACACCACAGGAACACGAGTGGAAGTACAAACAAAAAAAATAGAAAAACTAAGGGTGGCGCGGAAATTTTGCGCCAAAATCAAGAAACGAGTGGAAGTATTGATTCTGAAACTGGTGCTACTACCAATACACTAGTTTCGGCTTCTTCCAAATTTGGCAATCCGGGGATAAAACCAAAGGTTACCCGCCAAAGTGATACCCCGGATATGTCTTTTTTATTGGGCCTTGTACAGCAATTCTGGTTTTATGCTAAGAATATTCTCTATCCAGAAATGATTTTGTCAGATGTGGAAAATGAACAAATTCTAAATCTGATACGGATATCGGTATATAAGAATTTTAAACACAGAGGAAAAGGAACGATAAAAGACTATAAAGACAGTCAGAAAATATTCGAAAAACGAATTGACATGGTTGCAAAATGGCTAGATAGAAGCCCTCATCGTTGGATACCTGTACCTGAGGTATACTTTAACCCTAACAATGATAGAAATGGCTTTAACAAGACTTACAAATGGTATGTGAAACAGGAAGCATTGAAGGCAGCTGTACGAAATGACTTAATACTTCAAAAGGCTCGAAAAGAATGGGAAGACTATGGAAAAGGTAATGGCAGGTACAAACAGAAATCACGTCTGCAGCTCTTTGAGATCCAGAAAAAACGAATTTCACAGATCAAAGATGAAAACCTAAACAGAGAATATCATAATCTAATTCATAAATATTTACAAATCCAACATTTAAAATGATAGCAAACATTGACAAAACCAATTCGCTGACAAAATGTATTGTGTACTTCAATGACGGTAATGTCCACACATTTTATAGTCTAGATAAAAAACACAAAAACTCTAAACAAGATAAAGCCCTTGGAATGCGCAGATTAGATAAAATGCTAACTGGGACTTTTAAAGCAAAATTTGAAACAGCGATAATCTATGACAACGAACTTAATGGAGCAGAACTAGCAAAATATAAAAGAGGTGTCCGTGTAAATTAATACCATACTCACATGAAAAAAATCAATCTTAAAATCAACACCTTGGAAATTAATGTGCTATTGAATTTATCCTCTTTAGAAGATAATAGTGTACTACAGGATACCCAAAGAAGAGTGGCAAGAAGCATATTGCTTCCAGTATTTAAAAGACTTACAGGTAGAAGTATAAATACACATCCTGCAAACTACAAAATGAGTTTTAAGTTATCCTACCACGAAGCATATTATCTCGAGATGTTTCTACAGGACTTTAATGCAAATTTAGGTGTATATGAGTGGAATGTAGTATTGCAACTAAAGAATTTCCTAAACAAGGAATTGACTTAAACAATAGTACATAAACATTTTAGATCCTTAAACCTATGAAAACACCAGTAGAAGATTTCCTGAATTCAATTTATGCGGTAACGATTCCAATGTTGTTATTGATCATATCTTTTTCTATCAAGTTATCTGCATTGTTTTATACGACATTTAAAATTCCAGTACCTGAATTAAAACTAGCTGCATCGATACTATTAGGTATTACTGTATCACTAACCTTATTAGCTGTAAGTGTTAATGCAAAATTATTTGAAACCAATGCTTTTCCGATTGTATTTGCCGTTTGTTCCGGTGTGATGCTCTTGTTTGTTTTTGAAGTAATCAACGAAGATTTTTTACCATGGTCAGAATATGTAAAAAGAATCTTTCTATCTGTGCTTTTAGCAACTGTTGAATATGTGTTTTCTAAAATGTTTGTGAAAAAATATCAAGAAACTGAAAAAGCTAAAGAAAGGAAGCTGGAAAAAGAAAATCTAGAGCTAGAAATAGCAGAACATAAGGAAGAGCTAAGCGAATTAAAGCGAAAGGTTAACGAAATAAAGCAAGCCAAGAGCGAACTAGAGGAAGAAATAGCGAAAGAAAACCAAGTGTGTTGCGATGAATGTTCAAGGGTATTTAAGAACCAAAATGCCTTTAATGCTCATAAGTGTAAACCTAAATTAACCGAAATCAAAGTTGAATTTGAAGAAGTAATACCAGATTAGATTATTAACTCTTAAAACCAAAAGACATGTTACAAGAAGTAGACAATGTCATTAGATTTTTAGTCAGAAAAGAAACCGAAATCATCAGTTTACAATACTCTCCATTACTCGAAAAGTGGGAAGTATTGTTTAGTCAAGAGAAAGAAGTATTTGAGTTTGATGGACTTCGAGAATTGAACTCTTACCTAATTGAAAAGAAACACACAGTATGAGTGGTAATAATTCAAAATTAATAGCCTTTAATTATTTCGGTGGAAAGTTCTCCCATTGTGATGGAATATACCCGTATTTCCCTGCTGAGTTTAAACACCTGGTAGATGTATTTGCAGGCTCTTTTGCAATGAGTTTAAACTATAGAGGTAATGTTATAAAAACTGCTAATGAAATTAACGGAGAAGTAACCAACTTCTTTACCGTTTTACGAGATCAAACCGATCAGTTAATCGAACGGTTATTACTCACACCGTGTAGTAAAGAAGAATATGATAAATGTTGGTCGCATCACCCCACAGATAACATTGAGAATGCAAGACGTTATTTTGTGCGTGTCCGTCAATCATTTTATGGATTGGGAGCTCAGCGGAAAAATAAAGGCTGGCATATGGCAAAATCACAAGTCAATGCAAAAGGAGGTGAAACTGTAAGTAAATGGAATAATGCTATCCCTAAGTTATTTGAAGTAGCGGAAGCTTTACGAAATGAATTTCAAATCTTAAATGAAGACTATCAAACAGCAATTCAAAAAACAGATACTCCATATACATTTTTTTACTACGATCCCCCATACCCAAAAGAATGCCGTAAAAGCTATCATGATTACCGATTTGAATTTACCGATGATGATCATAAGAAACTAGCAGATATAGCACATAATACCAAAGGATATGGAATGATTAGCGGGTATTCGTGTGATCTAATGAACTCACTGTATAGCGATTGGACTAGAATAAAATTACCAAAGAAAAAGAACAATATCAGGTCTTCAGAAGTTCAGGAAGTGATTTGGTTTAACTATCCTGAAAGCAGAAGCCATAAAGCACAATTAAATTTATTTGAAAAGGCAATTTAATAAACTTATTAAATACTAAACTATGCTAAAAGAATTCAAAGAATACGCAATTAAAGTATTAGAAGAAACTAATACAAAACACAAGATCAGGAAAAATTTTACAGAAGATAACCGTCATGTATCGGATACCATTTTTGTGAAAGAACTTCCAAACAAATTAAAAGACATTGGATACTACTTGAGTGTAAAGAAAAACAAGAAAGGGTATTACTTCATTTGTCAACCTACTATACCTCATTGTGAAGGTCAACCGTACGGTTTTATTCCAGAATATTTATTACAGCAAATAACTAATAAAATTAAACTGAAAACTAATGGAAAGTATTGATTATAAAGTATCGAAATCGACAGTAGAATGTTATAAAATAAGATGTGATAGTTTTTATTGGGCAGATATTACTATTGATGCTTCAGGAAATAAGGGAAGAATACAAATAGCATCTGATTTCGGAAATTGGCAAAACTACTGGAGTGCCTGCGGAATGCCATTTAAAGACTTTCTGAAAAAGTTAAACATTGATTATTTCGCTAGTAAAGTAGGGGCAGATAAATGGTTCGATTTAGATAAAACAATCGAAGGTTTAAGAGAGCATGTTAATGATTATGCTCAAGACAAGGACTTAAAAGATGGCTTAAAAAAGGAGTTGTCATATTTAGAATTGAGTGACGGCAAAGACGAATTCATTCATAAGATGTATGAAAGCAATTTACTAATGGATATGACAGATCAATGTCCAGATATGGTTTATTCTATAGAGCCTAGTTTTCAAAGGTTCTGGGATGAATTATGGTCTGTATTTATTGCTGAAATAATAAAGGAAGATATTAAACTAGTATAGAAATAAAACCGGAACCCGAAAAGGGAATAGAGTAGGGAAAAATTAAATATAAGTATTATGAAATCAATTTTGAAAATTGAGGGAATAAAAACTCTAAGTAAAAAGCAACAATCAAAAACTAACGGGGGTGTCGATTCAGATGCTTTGTGTGGGAAAACTCATTATCCTGTTTTCTTGGCGCCATGTTCTCTTTGTTATGCTTGCTACCCTTGGCCATAAAAAGGAAAAGAAGAATTTAAAAATGTAATCTATTGCTATTAGATTGTTCTTCTCGAGAAAACCTCTCAACAAACTATTGGGAGGTTTTTTTTGTATTGCGGTAACCCGTAATAAAAAAACAGAAACTTGAAATACATTTGTTCCTAACCAACTTATTTAATTAAAGCATAACCACTATATGAAGTATAGAATAGTATCTGCGGAAACTGAAAGTAAATTAGAAGACAAGGTTAATATATTTTTAGATGATGATTGGAAACCGACAGGAAGTATGACTGTATTAAACTATGGAGGAGAATTGGGTTTCAGGTATTTTCAACCTGTCACAAAGGAATAATATAACCAACTATTAATTATGAATATTAACAACAACACCATAAACTCTTTTGAAAAATTAATTCTTGATAAGTTAAAAATTGGTTTAACACAAGCGGAAATTTCCAATTATTTAAAAGAAGAGAAAATTAAGCCTAATCATATACGCTCTATAGAGGATAGAGTAAGACGTTTAAAAGAAAGATTCGGAGCTCGGACAATTGTTTCATTAGTGTATAAATTATCCAAGGATGGTTATATTTGAAACTAATAAATAGCATATTTAATGAGTGATTACCAATTCGAGTGGTGGCATATAATTGTGTTTGTTATAGTCTGGATATTTGGACTTTGGTTAAACGACTACATTAGGAAAAATAAATATTAATAGTATTTCATCTCTCAGAAAATTCTAGAAATCTTAATTTCCAATTCGTATATTGTAAAAGGAAAACAAAAACATATGGGATTTATAGAAATACTAGATATCGAAGGTAACAGACATTCGGTACGACCTGATGCTATTGCTGGAATAAGTGATATTAGAGAATACAGAATAATCTTTACAACAAACAAGGACTTAACAATTATTACAAATATTACTTACGATGTACTAAAAAGAAGAATAAAGTACATAGAAAGGTATTCGCAAAAGGTTAATTTGTTAGGTGGTTTAATATCTGAATAAAACTTTGTTCTATGTGTTACGATGTTAAGACGAGTTTGAAATCTCAATTAAAAAGAGCTAAACATTACGGCAACCAAAAAGCTATTAAGGAAATAGAAGAGAAGTTGGTGCCTCAAACAGATTTGCCTTTGTACCATACGCAGGGACATTCACATAAGAAACTACTAATTTATACCAATGAGAATTCACATTATCCTACAGTTTCTACCTGGGGACTTATTCCAAGTTGGGTAAAAGATGAAGAACAAAAGCAAAGATCTTGGAATAGTACCTTAAATGCCAGAGGTGAGACCATATTCGAGAAACCTTCATTTCGTAGTTCAGCAACTAGTAAACGCTGTTTAATTTATTTAGATGGTTTTTACGAGCATCATCATATTAATAAAAGTACGATTCCTTTTTACATATCAAGAGAAGATCAAGAGCCTCTTATTGTCGCAGGACTATGGAATGATTGGCTAGATAAAGAAACAGGAGAGTTAATGAATACATTCTCTATTGTTACCACAACTGCTAATAGTCTAATGACTAAAATACATAACAATCCCAAAGCAAAAGAGTCAAGAATGCCTGTCATTCTTCCTGATGAATTAGCAGATAATTGGCTGTTACCAATAAATGATGACCTAGATCAAAAAGGAATTCAGGAACTCATACAACCATATTCAGCAGGTGCATTAGAATATCGAACTGTAGATAGACTAAGAGGTAAGCAGTATATGGGTAATAGAGAGGAAATAACTAATAAAGTAGAGTATCCCGAATTAGGATTATTCTTCGATTTCTAGTTTCATTTTAGTCCAACTACCACGACTAAAACAATAGCTATACCCTTCATGTTCGAAGCTTAGATGTCTATTAATTAACCTGTGAAAGATAGATTTTAATTCAATAAGTTTTTTTTCTTCTGTGTATTCCCCAGTAGTGCTTCTATAGGTATATTCTCCATAGTGCAGTTTGGCATAACATGCGCCTAAATTCCTAACAATTACAGATTCATTAATGGAATAACAACGCTCGATCATAAGATCTATGAAAGTTTCATCTATAATTACAGTTTCGGTAGTATAATTCATTTAGGAATATTTCCTACAAAAATAGGAATAAATCCAATATTAATATTATAAATATTTATTATTATTTTAGTTTAAAGTATAGATTTTATTTATTAAATTTATGTCAAAATTAGATGAATATGAGCGTATATATTACTAAAGAAATACCTGTTTCTTCTCATATCAAAAAGTATCTGAAATATACTTTTGGGAGTACATATACTTTTAATCAAAAAGATTTCTTTGGAAAGCTTATCACTAGTGTGTTTAAAAAAGGATATAGAAAACGTGTTGTTGTGAAATGCGATGATATCTACACAATAAAATTGAAAGCTTATCAAGTAAAAATATTGGGTAACCTTATCGAATGGGAGGAATGTGTTTCTTTAAATAAGGCCATAGATAGTTTTTTTAGAAGACAAGTTTTTTTTCATATGGACATGAATCGAAAGTTAGATAAGGATAATTCATATCCGGCAATGGTACAATGTCTTTTCGAAATGGATATCACTGAGGACGACATTAATTATGATTCTTTGTATAGAGATTATAAACGAAAATGTAGTTATCCAAAAACTACACGTAAGAAAATAAATTATGAATCTGATAATAATGCAGCCTAATAATATTGTAACAAAAAATAATAGAACCATTTTGTCCAGCGATTTGAGCCAAATTGTCCGTAAGATTTTCAAAATTTAAAATGCCGATTTGTCCAAGAATTTGAGCCAAATTGTCCAATAAAAATAACAACTAAAAAAGATGACAATCACAAATAATAATCCATTTGTAAAAACAATTAAAACTGCACATTTTATATTTAGTACTGCTGTTCCTTTTTCTTTAGGTGAAGTACTTAAGAATTCATTTTCTGGCATTGAAGGAATTCAGGAGTACATGAAGGTATCTGTTATACCTGAAAATGTAAAGATTACTTCAGGTCAAAAGACAGGTAAGTCTGGCGCATATTGGTCCCATAGGATAGCTTTAGATATTAACGCGCAAAATGATACCATTAGAAAACAGCTAAATGGTTATGATAATGCTTTGGTAATTACTTGTCTTGAAGCCACTAATGGACATATTTATGTATATGGTAATAGTGATCAGCCTTTATCCTTTACATATAAGGATGTAGAATCTACAGATAACATACAATTGATAGGTCATGAATTACTGGTTAAAGGCGATACCTATGGACCTAGTAATACTATTAACACTCTTGATTTTTATAACCCTATAGCCCTTGCTTCATGGCTTGCGACATCGCTTTGATGTCCTTTTTATCCCTTTAGATAGCAACTATCATTGTACTTGAATAAAACCGAGTACACTATTTATGGATAATAATTTAGGCAATCTATATTCTTTACTTGCTGGCAAATGGATGATCGAAGATCAATTTGCCAATTCTTTAGCTCCATATCTTATCAATATTCTTAAGAAAGGAGATTTACCAGAAAGCAATAAAACAAAACCAACTGGTTTTGTGTATATGTCTACCGATGGTATTGTATCAGAGGAAACTGATACGGATCAAAAGTATGTTGCTGTTTTGAGTATTAAAGGACCGATCTTAAAGTATTCTCAATTTTGCGGACCGCAGGGCACAAAGTCTATGGTGAATATCCTAGAAAAATGGTCTGATGATCAAAATGTAGTAGGTGTATTACTTGATATAGATTCGGGAGGTGGTCAGGTTGCAGGAACAGGTGAGTTTGCACACTATTTGCATAACTATAAAAAACCTATAGTAGCCTACACAGATGGTATGATTTGTAGTGCTGCATTTTACATTGCTTCTGCCACTAATGAAATCATAGCTAATTCTCATGCTGATTGCATTGGTAGTATTGGCACTATGATCAAATATCTTGATATAGACGGGTATTATGAGAAAATGGGAGCAAAGGTTATTGAGGTCTATGCAACAAAATCAACTCATAAAAATAACGCCTTCAGAAAAGCTAAAGAAGGTGATTTAAAACCAATGATCAAGGAAGAATTAGATCCGATCAATGAGGTTTTTCATAATGAAGTATTAGAGTATAGGCCGCAAGTAATAAAAGAAAACCTCAATGGCCATCACACTTCAAGTATGGATCAGGCTAAAGAGCTTGGTTTAATAGATGTTATTGGAGATAAGCAATACGCTATTGATCGTGTATTCGCATTAGCTGAGCAAAATAATCAAAATCAAAATAATCAGGATATGTCTGGAGAAAACAAAAATTACGGTCAGATAGCTGCTGCTACTGGTCAGGAGGAATTAAAATTATCCTCTAAGATTCTAAGTGGTAAAAAAGGAGTATTTCTAACACAATCACAATTAGAATTGTTAGAACAAAAACTAGAAGGTCATGATAGTGCTTTAAATACAGCTCTTGAAGCAGTTGACGAAAAAACAAAGGAGGTTACCACTTTAGAAGCTACAGCAGCAACTATAGAAACTTCAGTAAGTAATGCTTTAGAGACTGCGGATTTAGAAGCAGGAGAAGATATAAATGCTTCCATAACCCAATTAGGTACAAAGGTAAAAGAGTATGGAGCTCAGGCAGGTAGTGAAGGAACTAAAGTTATTTCTAAAGGGGATAGAGATACTGGAGAAGGTGAGTCTACCGCAATTATGGATTCAATTTAACTCGTAATTTTTATAATCGATGGGAAATATTAGTGTAGAATTAGTCGGTGATGCTTTAAAAAAGCACACTGTAATTAATAAAGATGTGGCTAAGGCAGATTTTGCGAGAGCTACATCAGTTACTTTGGACAAATTTTGTAAAAAAGTAACAAAAATTAAAGGATCTTACCATGTGTTACATTCTATTATGACACATGTCGTGCAAGGTTTTAAAGCAGAATGGAAAGAACTTGGTGCTTTTGCAGCCAAGAGTAAAGAGCTGAAAAACTACCGTCAAAAAGTAAATTTTGGTTTTGTACCTGATGATGTAATGTCAAGCTTTTTAGCAGAATGGTACGAGGAGGATAAGAAGCCAACGGACAAGATGATCGCTAAAAAGATCACAGAATGGTTATTGACTCAGGTTCAGGATGATTTAGAAAACTTATCCATTGGTGGTATTTATGATGCTGATGCTGCACACGGTGCTTTTGGTTATTCTTTAAATGGTTTAGAGCAAATCGTTAAAAATGCTTTGGCTGATGCCGAGAATCCTGTGTTTAAAATTCCTTTAAACGTATTTACAGATGATAACATCATAGATGAAATGCGCAAGTTTGAGCGTGGGTTACCTAAAGGAATGAAGAACAAGTTTAAGGTGATTCATACGAGTCTAAATAACTTAGAACGTTATGAAACTGCTTATTTCGATCGATTTGGACATCATCCTTCATTTAAAGATTCTGATAAGACAAAATCACCTTTAAAAAAGCGTGAGATTGTTGGTCATGAAGGGTTAAGTGATGATATCATGTTTGCCACCTTAGATGGTAACATCTTGAATTTAATCGATGTAATTGATAATCCTCCAAAATTCACGGACGTACAAGTATTAGATTACAAAGTGAAAATGTTCATGGAGTTTTGGAAAGGATATGATTTTCTTATCAATCAGGCAGTGTGCGTTGCTAACTTCACTAGTGCTGTTAGAGGTTTGGGAGATGAGGATCAAATGAAATTGTATTTCCCTAGAGAACAAAAAATAACAGCTCCCCCAGTAACACCTTAATTTTATGACTCAAAAAGATTTATTAGTTGTCGCTCAAGAACTCGGTATTGAAAATGCCGAGTCTTTGGCGTACAACGAATTACAAAAAGCAGTGTCTAAAGCTAAGAAGGAAAAGGCACAAGAAGATAAAGCAGTTTCAGAAGAAATTGACCTGAATACTAGCGATTTATCTTTAGAGAAAGAAGGTGAGATTCCTAATATAGAGATATCAAAATCGTTAGGTGATTCAATTTCGAAGGAAGAGAGTGAAGCGCCTAATATAAATGGGTTACAGGAAGGGTTGCCTAGTGCAAATGAATCGATAGGAGAGGAACAACCGGATATTCAGGAGGAGGATACTTCTCAATCTTTGGATATTACAGAAGCACTCAATACAGAAAAAGCTTTAGACGGACTTGTAACTTTTTATGAAGATGATTCTGGTAGAAAGTATTGTTTTTCAGAATTTACTCCTGATAAATTCAGGTTTAATAATCAGGTAAAAGCAAAAGAAGAGTGGTTAAAAGATAAGGATGCTA
The DNA here is from genome assembly GCF_001632745.1 of Aquimarina aggregata. Taxonomy (GTDB): domain Bacteria; phylum Bacteroidota; class Bacteroidia; order Flavobacteriales; family Flavobacteriaceae; genus Aquimarina; species Aquimarina aggregata. The sequence continues at coordinate 27,295 of NZ_LQRT01000002.1, forward strand.
TGGAGCAGCTTGTTTTTGGAAACTGCACCTATGTACAACAAATATTTAATGATTAGTTATGAGTGAATTCGATAATATTCCAATGGAAAACCTAGAAGGCTTCATTAATGAAGATATAACTTCTGGTATAAGTGAAACGAATATCTATTATATTCCTGTAGATCATATTGAAGCCGACGTCTTTCCTCCAAAAATTGGGGATTTAGGCTTTTCTTTAAAAACGGCAAGTGTTCTAACTGAGGATATTGTATTAAAAGCAGATAGGTATTTTAGTAAATTAAGGGTCCAAACTGAAACTGGTGAAGTTAAAGATAGTCTTGGTGGTAATAAAGGAAATAAAAAGGGTAAATCTTCTTTTGAATTCTTTTTGACAGATACCAGTCCTGAACATATTTCTTTTGTTGATATTTTCAAAAATGTTCCTTTAGTAATGTTTGCAATGGATAAGCAAGGAAGATTGAGAAAGATTGGTTCTACAATTTCCCCTGCTTATTTTGAATCAGGTGAAGGTACAACAGGAAAAGGGCCAGACGATGATGCTGGATTTCAGATTATGGTTAGCACATCAAACGGACGTTTAGCTCTAATTTATGAAGGAAATATAAAACTTAAAGGAGATGACCCAACCCCAACCCCATAATACTTATTTTAAAGTTGTAGGTATTCCCCATGTCTACATCAATCCAAGGCTTGGTAGGATTGATCTTACCAAGCCATTTACAGATGAACAAGCGTTATTGTGGTACAAGGATATTAATTTCCCATATATCAAACCGATACCAGGAGCAGAAGAGTTACTTTCAAAGGAGAAAGTAGAAACAATAATAAAACTCATACATAAAGCAAATAGTCCGGAAGAAATATCAATTTTAAAAGCTGCTAAACCAGACTCGAAAAAAATAAAGGAGTTGTAATTGTTCTTTTTTAGCCATGTTCGGAAGGCCCTTCTTTTTATAGAGAAGGGCTTTTTTGTGTCCTTTTGCTAAGGTAAGGAAAACCGCATTTTTGAAATATGATCGAACAATGGTTTTTAAATAAAGGCACGTATGCACAAGGGTTGGTATTACTTAAAGCTGCTTGTGGAGCAAACCAACGCATGTATTTAAGGTTAAAAGGCGCTAAAGAAAATCAACGAAATTTGGCAGCGCTTAAGTATGAGTTAAATAAGTATAGGAATACCAATATAGAGGTTCCAATTCCTACTAAAAAAAAGGTGCAAACTTCTAAAAAAGTATCAGATACAAAAGCTTTGGCTATTACATCGGTTAAAAGATCAAACACCAAGATCACAATTCATATGTTGCCTGATGCCTATTTACAGCAACGTTTTATTGAAAAAAACAACGCTTTCTATACGCATTGGGTGCTAAAAAAGAAGCTCAATGCAGTAGCTGAAGATGATGTAGAAAAAGCTCGAGTTTTAATCGCTGAGATTATGAAATTAAGACAGCTAATAGATGCCATTTGGAAAGAATTGGATTACTATATGGAGCATAAGAAATTAATGCCCAAAGGAAAAGACTTCGCTAATTTATCGGCTATGGATAAGGTAAAAACCAGACAGCGTTTGTATCAATCTAGAAGTAAGCGAGAAAAGACATTGAATAAATGGTTGTTAAAACTCGTAGATACACCAAAAGAAAAACAGTTGGCTTTACAATCTCGTATCGATAATCAAAAAGGTAAAATAGCACAAATTAACATCGATATCACAACATTGAATTCATTAATTAATAATCAATAATAAACACAATTATGAAAAAGAAAGATGTGACAGTTTTTCCAGGTACCACAAAATTAAAGACACCGATAAGCTATTATGGAGGTAAACAATCAATGCTTAAGCATATTCTTCCGTTAATCCCTGAACATAAGATTTATGTAGAACCCTTTTTTGGAGGAGGTGCTGTTTTCTGGGCTAAGGCTTCGGTTAAATGTGAAGTAATAAATGATGTTAATGGGAACATCACTAATTTTTACGAAGTCTTAAAACATGATTTTTTCAATTTAAGACAGAAAATTGAAGTTACACTTCACAGCAGAGAAACCTATAAGCAGGCGTTAGTTATTTATAAATTACCGCTTTTGTTTGATAGAACCATACGAGCATGGGCTTTTTGGGTAGTGACTAACCAAGGCTTTAATTGTAAAATTGGTAATTGGGGTTATGATAGAGAAAAGAGAGCACATACCATTTCAAATAAGGTCGAAGCTTTTAAAGAAGAACTTACCAATCGATTGCGCAATACGCAGGTCGAATGTAATGAAGCAAGCAAGGTGATTTCCAGTAGAGATTCAAAAGATACATTCGTATATGCAGATCCTCCATATATAGATTCTAATCAAGGCCATTACGGTGGCTATACCCATGATCATTTTAGAAGAGATTTAGATGCATTGGCGAATATGGAAGGAAAGTTTCTGTTAAGTACTTATCCTAGTGAGATTTTAGATGAGTATATTAAGAAAAATGGTTGGTATACTCGAGGTATAGAAAAGCCATTATGTGCGGGTAATGGTTCTAAGATAGCAAAGAGGAAACGTAAAGTAGAAGTGCTAACTTCAAATTATCCTATATAATGAAACCAGACAATGATAATATCGGTCTGGGAGTAAACGAGTAAAACACTAGAAAAATGTTGGTTTTATTGAGTTTTTGACTAAAAAAGAGAAGGTAGAAACTATTAAGTTCAATAAATCGGTTCATTCCCTGAGTTTACCAATCAATACTTAAATGAAATGATCTGTTATTTGTTGATGCTCTCTTTCACATTCATTTTTAAAATTTGATTTGTAAATTTATATTTAGGATAAACATCTATTCCTAAAAGGCATAAATAAACGAAAGGAAAAGTAGTCTCTTTAATTTTATTTGGCTAATTTAGAATGGATGAAAATTTATAAACTACCCCATATCCGAGGATTTCTTTAGGTAAGGGGTAGTCTGTTTAAATAAGTTATTTAATGAAAGTACGCAAAATGAATACGCAGTTGTATTTTAGTTTTGAGTAAAAATATTATGGACAATTCAATTTCATGGACGGAAAGACTTTATAAAGGACATTGGCTAATGGACCTTGGTTATCGCGATTATATTGCTGCTCGTTTCTTGCTTAATAACCATTTAATAATTCAAGGACTAACACTTGCGAGTACTTCTGTCGAAAAATATCTGAAAGCTCTAATTGTATTTAATCTCAAAAAAAAGGAAAAATATAATTACCATTTAGACAGATTTGAATCACTCAAAAAACTTCTATCTAAAGTTAATAATGACGTGACCTTAGAATTTGACACTGTTTTCATAGAAATATTACAAAATGCATTTAAAATCAGATATTACGACAAAATTGAAAAACCAATCTTTATGGGCTTCTACATAAATCAGTTTATTGGTGAATTAGATTATACAATTGACTATATAGAAAGATTTATCGCTAACCCACAAAATGGAGAAGAATCTATGTCAGCATACAATAGAGCAATTAAAAATAAGGATTCACATCTTTATGAAAATAACTTTATCTTGAGCAAAGAAAATAAAAAAGAATTTATGGAAAAAGCTGATGTTGGATTTTCAGTAGATATTCGAATTGGATCTGTCGTTCAAGAAGAGAAGATAGTAAAAGGTGGTAGTACTAAAAATAAATACCAAGGTCAAATATCGAAGTTCACAGGATTCAACGAAAATTTATATTGAATCAATAACTACCAGTAAAAACGAGCTATACACAAACCGTTAAAAGTTCGATAAAAAAATGAAATATAAAGAAACTATAGAATATAAAATCTACAATTTAGAAAGAAGAGGGTATAAGAAAACTATGGCAAAAATTAAAGTATGAATTTATTAAAAAACAAAAGAACTCTTATTATTATAACGGTTTTTATAATTGTAGTTATTACTAATCCAAATAATTCAGATTTTAAAGAATATCTAATAGCAAAAGGAAATTCAAAACATTATGTTGAAGAATTTGGAGGAAGAACAGCTAATTTTTTTCTGTTTTCGATTTTTGAAATTAATAGAGAGAGAAAACATTTTAAGACACCCACAGTATATAGGTCGATAGGAGTTTTAAATAATTTTATAGTAATCAATGACTCCAGGGAAGAATCAGAAAAAGTTCAATAAACCAATGGATATTAAAGTTATTAAAGAGGGTATAATTATAGCGGGAACAGGAGGTATTATAGCCGCTATTTTTATACCAATTTTTACAGGAATCAAGAATTACATTTTTATGCGTATAGATAGGAAGAAGGTAGAATCTTGGCTTGATGAACATACTGCGGAAGATGGGGTTAAAAAAGGGGCTGCTTGGAGAAGCACTAGGGCAATAGCAAGTCATAATAATTTAACAGAAGATAGAGTACGATACATTTGTAGTAATTCTAAAAAAATAATTCTAAGTATTAGCGAAGAGGAATTATGGGGATACAAAGGAAAAGTTCGAAATGATTAAAGTCTAAATAAACGATTGATTTGAAATTACGAGATAAAAAAGATAATGAATTTTATAAAAGGTGTGATGAGATCTTACATTATGTTTGGGATCCAATTGGAGTTCAAGATATTCCTGGAGCTAGAGATGAATATCATGGATATTTACCACAAGTATTCAAATTGGTAAAAGCTGATGCTGATCAAATCAAAATTGCCGAATATCTAGATAGAACTGAAAAAAATGATATTGGATTATTATCAAATCCTTCTAAAAATCTTAAAGTAGCTGCAATCTTATTAGATTGGAGAGCAGCTATCTATAATTAAAGTTTAAATAAACGATGAAATATAAACTTATATGTCCTATTTGTGTCCCGGATCCAACAAAAGGAGTTGCAGCAGTAACGGCTGAAGGAGATATAAACAATGATTTTATTGCGGTTTGTAAATGCAGTAAAGAACATGTGTCGATATGTTTTCAAGAGGATTATCGTTTCGAGTTCTTATATTATTCTGCTATTCAATCAATGGTATCGGGAAACCTATCAGAAAGTGTTTTAAGTTTTTCTGCTGCTCTTGAACGTGTTTTTGAATTATTCATAAAAGTTAATTTGATTAATTATAAAATTCCGTATGAAGACATAAAAAAATACTGGAAAGAGTTAGGGTTGTCTGAACGACAATACGGAGCATTTTGTACTCTCTATTTCATGATTGCTAAAAAAGAATGGCGAGAAAATGGGAATATGAAAAATTTTAGAAACAAAATTGTTCATAAAGGTTATATAGCAACTACTAAAGAGGTAGAAAAATATGCTAGTTATATTGTAGATAAAATAAATGATGTTACAGTTTGGTTAATTGAAAATCTAAGGGATTCGCTTTTAATTTATGAACAAATTATAAAGGAAGAAAGGTTATTGAAAGTTAAAGAGTTGTGTAAAAGACATAAAGTTGATTTTTATTGTTGGACTCATGGAGAGAATACTTTGTTTTTCTTTGATCAAAATAATAAACATATGAGGCTAGATTTTAATCAAATTATGATTAATTGGAATAATCTGCCTCCTCTAACGGATAAACAGAAATTGTACAAAGTTCAAAATATTGTAAAGTTCAAATGAACGATGGATAAATATATAATATTAATAGTCATAAATTTTCTAATAATCAATAGTTTGCTTGCTCAACAGAAGGTTGTTGTTACAAAAAGAGATGGAAGTGTAATCAACGGTTACGGGAGGGTAAAACTAAATAATAAAATATCCTTTAGGAATACTGAAGATGGAGAAAAAGTAATTTATGATTATAAAACTGTAAAAAATATTACTTTTCTTGAAAAAGAGACAAAAAGAACATTTGAATACAAACTTGCAACCGATGGAGGGAGTTCTATAGGTGAGATTAAGTTGCTTCAGGTAATTATTAATGATAAAGTGAATCTATATCTCGAATTAATAATGCAACCTAACTCATTCGGTGATAAAGCAAAAATATACTATATATCAAAAAAGGGAGAAGATACCGCCAGAAGATTAGGAATAGGCAATACTTACTCAAGAAAATTTAAAAGAGTTGCCAATAAATATTTTCAGGACTGTCCAGATTTACTACAAAAAATTTCCAATAAATATTTTAAAAGATACAATGTCGAAAATGTGGTTAAGTATTATTTAAAAGAATGTGACTAGTTAACTATATCTTGTGAATAAACAAAGTTCAAAAAAACTATGGCTTTATTTTGTAAATCATGTGCTGAAAAATTTGGAATAGTATCAGATCCTTTACCTCTTTTATGTGAAGGATGTGGAAAAGAATTTCATAAAAAGGAATCGATAATGAGAGTTATTTATAAAAAATTAAAATCTAAATAAACGATGAATAAATTAGTTATTATGGGAATAGTATTATCGATTCTGGGAGGTGCATTCTTTGGCTTAGGAATATTATTTCAAATACTTCATTGGCCTGGATTGTATTTTTTACTTTTCTCTGGATCAATTTTGTTTTTCTTAGGGTTAACTATTATTCTTTTTAAATCAAAAGTTAAATAAAACGATGTGTTTAAGGAATTTTAATTTCTTAATTTGTATTGAGTTACCTGTTGTTTTGTTAGTTTTATATTGCAAAACTTAAAAATTATTAAAATGAAAAAAATAAATTCCAAAAAGATAGAATTGAAGAAAATTAAAATTACCAAATTAAGTTCCTTACAAACCAAACAAATAAAAGGTGGAGAAACAGCCGAATGTACTGGAGTGGGCTCTAGGTTATTCCTTTGTTAATATTCTTGTCCTTTTCCTAAAACATTAAATTTTTGACATTGCATCAAAATGCAATACATGTCAATTGTTAGGTTTAACCAAGACTCACCATTACAAAAAATAAAAGCATCCTTTCTGGATGATACTATTGAGCTTACCAATAAGCAGCAAAAGATAAAAGAACAGATCCGCTTTGCCTTTAGCTTACGTCTTAAAGAAAGATATACTCCAGCTCAGACAATAGAACATCTACAACAAGAATATGATTGCAGTCAGGCCACAGCATATCGTATTTACCAAAAAGCAATGTATGTATTTGGTGATATTGATGTAACCGATATCAAGGCAGAAAAAATAGTACTTAGGGAGTATTATCTAGAGTTATATAAATCTGCATTTGATGATAAGAAATACGAAGTAGCAAAGAAGATTCTTGATAGTTACAGAGAACTATTTGACTTCAATATTAAAGAAGATGATATTGATGAAGGTAAACTTAAAGCGCATCACTACAATATCGTAATTGACAAACAGGTGCGTTCTATTATGCGCGAGCAGTTCAAAACAGGTGTAGTAGATTTTAATGCTTATCCTAATGTTGAGGATATAGAATTCAGGGAGGTAAATGAAGAAGAAGGTTAATGTTAATGGACCGCAAATGGCTGCTATTGATGCTTTAAGCGTTGGTATCAAATATTTGTTTTTAGAATGGGCGCGTGGTACAGGAAAATCCACTATTTTAGGTTGGATAGTCAAAGAAGCTGCTTATCAACTGCCCTGTGCAACAGGTGTTTTAGTGGGGCAAACCTATCAACAAATACTGTCAAGAACCTTGCCTTCTACCAAAGAAGGATTGTCCATGTTTGGACTTTATGAAGGTATTGATTATGTTGTGGGACGGCATGGTAAAAAACTAGGGTTTGCAATGCCTTTTCAGTCGCCTAGTAAATGGGAAAATGTAATTCATTTTAGAAATGGATTTATTTTAATTCTGGTATCATTAGACAATCCAAATAGTGGTCGAGGGATCAATTCGTATATTGTTATTGGTGATGAGGCTGCGCTATTGGACCCTGTTAAGTTGTTTAATAATGTTCAGACCACCAATAGAGCTAAGAAGGTAGAATTCGAAAAGTGTAAACTCCTTAACGCAGAAATATTTGCTTCATCAACACCGATGACTCAGGAGGGCAAATGGTTTGTAAATAAAGAGAAGGAGATTATTGATGCTCATAAAGGCATTAATAAAAAGATCAAAAAACCTCATGAATACCTGTTTTTAAAAGCTAATGCTTTTGCAAATGCAATGAATCTAACCAAGGATTGGTTTTCTCGGATGTTGCATAACTCTCCTAGCAAATTGCATTATGATGCGGAAATATTAAACATACGTCCCAACTTTAACCTAGAAAGCTTCTATCCTCAATTAGATCCTGAAGAGCATTATTATGAAAACTTCAATAATTCTTATTTAGAAAGTGTTGGAGTTGAAGGAGGCGCTGCTTCCTTTGATTGCAAGCAAGACAGTGATAGAATAAATAATCAACCATTGATTCTATCTATTGATTGGGGTGTATTTAATTCAATGAAGGTGTCTCAGGATGTAGCCGGTAAGTATAAGGCATTAAAAACCTTTTGGGTAAAGAGTCCAAAGATTATTGATGACTTAATTAATGAAGAGTTTCATCCCTATTATTCCAGTCATGGAAACAAAACTATCTACCTATACTACGATCGTAATGGTAACAACAGGGTTCCAAACAGTCGTATCACTTTAGCACAACAAGCGATCAATGCATTAAAATTAGCGGGGTGGAAGGTCATTATTAAGACTCCGCGCACGGTTGACCCACCACATAACGAAAAGTTTGTGGTGATTAATTACCTACTTAAACATGGAGGGACACAGGGTTTACCAGAGATTGGGATCAATAAGCATAATGCCTACGATCTTACTGTTTCTTTAGAATCTGCACCAGCTAAGGAAGGTAAGCGAGGTATCGAGAAGGATAAGAGGAGCGAACGCTCCAAGGTAATCCCTCAAGAACATGCAACGCACCTATCTGATACCTTCGACTTACCGCTGTTCTGGAGGTACAAAGATAAGGTCGAGCGACTCATCAGTAACAAGCTTACCTCTGGGGGTGGGCACATTCCGTTATTTGTAAACTAAGCATTCTTTTTACTGGATATACAGTGGCGGATATTCATATATCCGTCATTTTCAGTATGGGAAAGTGAAGATTCTCTATAGGGCACTGCGGGCTTATCGTGTACAAAATGAGAAAATTATAAATGTTTTTAGGTGTAAATAATTGATAATCAAAATATTGATTTTTTGAAAATGAGAAAACCACCCTAAAAAAAAGTCGAAATAGGTGTGTCCTTTTTTAGAATTGGCTTAAAAATGATCTTCGTGGTATGGAAAAAGTACTACTTCTCAAAAATGTTTTAGAGCAAATGCGACAAGTCGATCAAAATGGCGAAGCGGTTCCATTTTCTTTAGAGTGGAGAACTTGGAACAATCAAAACAAAATGGGGGGTAGGTTGTTAAAAGCAGATAATGCAATTTTGTGTTTTAGGCTTGAGAATAGTAAGGTGAAGAATTGGGAGAAAGTATTATCTCAAAAACAACAACCACGAAAACGTAAAAAGCCAAACCATCATGACAACTATACTCGAAATATAGAATTGCATGATCACAGTATTGTAAAGGTGAATGTACTTACCATCACAAAGTTTAACGGAATAGAAGTAGTGTATTAGTATGAAACAATCACACGGTGTTTATTTTGGGAATGCTTCGGTATCCCTTGTTAGTAATGATAGTCATATCAAACCTACTTTGGTAGTTCCCAAAGGAGAAGTAGAATATAAGAAAGGAGTAATTGCTCCATGGGGAGAAGATAATTTATATCCTCAAAAATTCATTGATGCCATTCGTTTAAATGGTGCTGCTTCCGGAGGTTTAAATTTATTGAAATCTGCACATTATGGTAATGGATTAACGTTTTACAAAAATGAAAAGTCAGAAACTACTGGTAAGCGAGAAAAGGTAATTTCATATAGAGAAGATCATCCAGAGCTTAATTTATTCTATAAGCGGAACAAGCTGAATAAGTTTTTCATAGAGACAATTGGGGACTTAGAGACTTTTGGCATTGCCTTTCCTTCATTTATTATAAGCAAGGATTTTAAAAAGATTGTAAAAGCAACAAGACAAAAAACGGCTTGGGGTCGTCGGGAGTTGGCAAATCCTAGTAGTGGATTTTCTGAGCGGGTTTATTTTAAAAGCCTTTGGGATGATGAGGAAACTAGCAGAGCATCTAAAATAGCATCCGTTGATCCTATGTGGTGCATGGAAGAAATCAAGGAGTATTGCGCACAAAAAAAGCTATATGAATTTGTATTCCCTATTCATTATGGGATGATGGATGAAGCTTATTATCCAAAGCTAACGTGGCATGCTATCTATCATAACGGATGGTTAGAAGTGTCGAATTCCATACCTAAATACAAAAAACATCTGTTTGAAAATCAATTGAATATCAAATTTGTAGTATACATCGCAGATGAGTATTTCGAACAGATATACGGTGATGAATGGGAAGAGTATAAAGCAGACAAACGAAAAACGATCCGCGAAGAAACGATAAAAGCCATTGATGATCATTTATCAGGTAATAAATCTTCCGGACGCAGTATGTATGCAAAAAAGATTCAATCAGCCGATGGTAAGTGGGAAAAAGGAATAGAGGTTGAAGCTATTGATAATAAGATGAAGGATGGTTCGTATTTGCCTGATGCATCGGCGGCTAATACTGAAATATTATTTTCTATGGGTGTGGATGCCTCATTAATTGGCGCGGGTGTACCAGGAGGAAATATGGGCTCAGGTTCTGGTAGTGATAAACGTATTGCTTTTTCTATACTTTCTGCATTGTTCAAAACCAAAAGGGATACCACTTTAGAAATATGGGAATTACTACAAGATTGGAATGGGTGGGATGTCGAATTACAAGCAGGCTTTGAAAATATCATGTTAACCACCTTGGATAAAAACCCCAACGGACAACAAACAGGCGTATGAATTTAGTAAATGACACTTTAGAATTACAAGAACATGTAAATGTTTCTCATAATTTTGATTTTGATTTGGTAAAACCCTTTATTAAAAGGGCAGAACGGAAATATATCATCCCTAATATTAGTCAAAAGGAATACGATAGGTTGTTATCGGATGCTATAACCGATGCCGATATACTAAAAATAAAAACATTATTAACGGAAGCCTCTTCTAATCTAGCTTTTCATTTAGGTTTTACTCAGTTAGTGGTACATGTTACGAATTATGGAACAGTTCAGACTGATTTAGAAAATACTAATGCTGTAGACTGGGCAACACGTAGAGATTTACAGCGGACATATGTACAGGCAGGGTTTGAGGCCTTAGACGATGCATTAAAGGCAATGGAGTTGTATTTGGATAAATTTCCAGATTGGAGGGATTCCGAAGCCTTTACCATTTTTGATGAGAATTTTAATAAGCGCACAGATGAGTTTCAGCGACACTTTAATATTAGTAATTCCAGAAAAACCTTTATCGCGCTAAAGCCTATTATTCGTGAAGTAGAAGAACAGTATTTTTTACCTATGCTAGGCAAAGAGACTATGGATCTTATAAAAAGAAGGAGTGTTATACCTGTTCTTATGCGTGCTTTGGAATTAGCACAAAAGGCAGAGGTAGCTTTGACAATTGCTAAATCTGTAGATTCTGGTGCATTTATTATGACTGGCAGTTCAGCTATCTATAGATGGGAACAATTACCATGGGAGAAATCAAGCGAGTATAGCGATGAGCGTTTAGAAAAACTTAGAGAAGCGAAACAGAATGCTGGGGAAGAATATCTAAAAAAACTAAAAACGCTACTACAGGAAAACCCAGAGATATTTCCAAATTATATTTCAAATGTTTCTAATACCTCCGGTAACATCTTAAAATTGAAATCTGGGTTAGCGCTCTAATGTCCTTTTTTACAATGTTATGAATATTCAATTTTGAACTATGCCAAAGAAAATTACATATCAGGATAAAACAAACAAGCTGCCTATTATTGATGCTGTATCACAAGCTACTGCTGAAGATTTTAACCATATTAAAGAAGTGGTAAACGATCATGCAGATGCCATTGATAAGAAACTTGATTTTGTTAGTGTACCTAGAATTATTGATGATTTAACAACTCCGATTGCTAATGCCGGGTTATCTGCAAATCAAGGTCTAATATTAAAGAATCTTATCGATAACATATGGTCCATACTTACTAGTGACGACACCAATTTAGACGAACTTCAGGAGGTTGTCGATTTTATTAAGCAGAACAAAGAAGATTTGCAAAATCTTACGATTCCAAATATAGCTGGATTGCAACAAGAAATCACTGAAATATATGAGGCTATTGGTAATACGGGGGGAATTGAAGTAATAAAGCATGGTAAGATTTTACGTTTTAAAGTCTCCGGAAATATTAATGATACTATTTGGGAATCTGGTGATTTTGGATATGGTTTTACCGGTGACGGATTCTTTTTAAAACCAGGTATTTATATTTCAGGAGATCCCCAAAAAAGAGAAAGCTGGAGTACAACTGAAGGAGATATTATGACCTATGATTGTTCAATTCCTCCTGACTTAACAATAACAACAAGCGGTACAATTAGTGGCGATTCGCAGGTAACGTTAAGAGCAATTTCGAGTACTTCTAATATGGTTTTTACATGGACTGGATTTTCTGAAGGTATAAACCCTATAAATGTTTTTGCACAAGGGGAGTATACAGTAAAGGCAACTAATACTTTAAGTGGTTGTAGTGCAGAAAAAACAGTACTCATTACTAATTAAAAGTTTTATAACAATGGGAAAAATAACCTTACATCAAGGAGGTTTAGGAATCGGAGATGTTCCTGAGGCAGAAATCACCGATGAAATCTTAACAATTAATGATAAAGGTCGCGTAACACGTTTGCCATCAGATAAGCTGAATGATCTTTTTATGAGTCCTCCTATTGGTAAAACTTTTCAGCCAACATTGACTGCTAATGGTGCCAGTTATTCGTTCGATAAATCGGTGGCTACTGAATATAAAATTGGGGATTTAGTTTTTTTCAATGTATTCCTAAGTGCTATAGAGTTTTCGGGCACTCCAAATGGTGTTTTAACGCTTGGGGGATTTACATATTCTGCTAGGGATATCACCATGGGAATATTGGGGAATTTTGGGGGGTCTACATATGCAGGTATTGAAAATCTTGTTCCGTTGATTAGAAAAAATGGAACTATCCAATTTTTAGATAAGACAAATGCGGTAACAGGAATTCAAAATATAGACTTCACTTTTGGAAGGATAAGAGTTTGTGGAACATATCTCACTAATGAATAGCTACCCCAAATAGAATAGAAATAATGAAAAGATTTTAAAGTAAGCTAACGAATAATAGTGTTTCAGTTTTAGAAACTTTTAAAATAAATAGTGGTCTAAGTCAAAATCTAAACTAACTAAACTTAAAAATATGTTTTTGAAAATTATAGAATTTCTAACCAGACATTTATTGATTATCCATAAAGGTACTCTTATTGCTAAATTAAAATCATTACTATCGCTTAGTTTGTCATTAAGTCCATTTGCATATGGTATTGAAAAAATAACAAATTGGACCTTAGAAAATGAAGCTTATGTAGTTTTTGTCTTAGGAGCAATTGTAGTTGACCATATACTAGGAACACTAAAGCATTTATTTGTTGAAAAAGACTTTTCATTAAAAGAAAACCTGATTGGTTTAATTAAGAAAGTTGGACTTGTAGTAACTGTAGGTTTTTTATTTGAAGGAATTAACTATATAGTGCAAGGAGATTCATTCGTTAAGAATTATACGATTATTGTTCTACGATTGGCTGTTTTCCTGTATCCTGCCGGTAGTGCTTTTTGGAATTCATACATTATTACTAAAGGTAAATTTCCACCAGTTGGTTTCATTGATGCTATTAAAAAGTTTAATGTTAACCTCGATTTAAGAGGTCTTAAAGAACCATCAAAACCTAATACATGAATTACACAATAGCAACTAATTGGAATGGATTAAATGATTGGCAGTTAGCAAAAGTAGCTTCCTTATTATTTGGTGGGTATTCCGATAAAAGAATTAAGCATGGTCTGGTTTATATACTGTTTACTGGTAAAAAGAGTCTGTGGAAATATTTTAAGATTCGATATTTAATAGCGCGTGTTCCTTTTAATGAACTTTATAGATATACTGAATTTTTAAATACAAGTATAGGGCGAACAGATTTTCCAAAGTATTTGAAACTAGGGTTTATTAAGTTGTATGGACCTAGTTCTCGAATGTCAAATTTGACTATTGATCAATTTTCTATAGCAGATGTGTTTTATTATCGTTGGTGTAGAACTAGAGATAGTAAAGAATTAAATCGATTGGTATCTATTCTGTATTCGCCAAAAGGTCAAGAATTCTCAAGAGAAGATTTGGGACATTCCATATATGTCAAATTAATGCCAAAGGATAAAAAATTAGCAGTTGTATTGGCGTATATGGGAAGTAGAAAATTATTGACTGATAGTTTTACGTATGTTTTTAAAAATTCAAAAGAGTCTGGAGGGAGTAGTTATAACTCTTTTGATAAGATTGTATTCAATATGGCCAGAAGCGACAATCAACCTTTTGGACATTTATATACTACCAAAGAGGCAAATGTATATGACTTCATGAATATATTAAATGACGAGTTAGCGGATCAACAGGAATTTAAAAGGAACAATGGATAATAGTTTAGACTATCATAAGGTAAAACGATATTTACAGGCCAAGGCAGATGCATATTCTAAGGTAGATACTTTTTTAGGTTTTAATGAGCAAGAATTACATATTGAACTAAATAAAAAATGTGGTCCCGAAGGAGTGCTTATGGTGCTTTTTAAATACGAAGGACAACTAAATGGTAATAACCAAAGGACTTTAGCGGGTAGAGTAATTCATTTTGCGATATTAAAAGATGTCAAGAAAGATGACTTTGATATGGAGTCGCAGGTTATTGGTGAATGTGAGAATATAGGATTTTCAATAGTTTCAAGAATATATTATGACAGTAGAAGGGAAGATTCAGAATGGTTGTACAAAAATTTTGATCAAAATACTGTAGAGTTCAATGAAATTCGTTTAAAATCTTCTAGAGGTCTAGTTGGAATGGAGTTTTCTTTTACCCTTAAAACCCCACAGCCATTGACACTAAACATTGATGATTGGAGTGATTTAGATGAATAATTTTAACAAAAATTATTCATCTAAATTTATTTGTTTATATAATCTAGAAAATCTTACTAATAATGTTTTTATGCCTACTTTAGGGAAATCGATTGAAATACCAAAATCATCCAAATTGTTGGGACTACCAATTAATTTTAGCACCTTTCCAATACCAAATCTCCTATGGCTTACTATTTCTCCTCTTTGTAAATTTGAAATTTCCTTGAGTGAAAGGGCATATTCCTCATCAAAATCGTCATTAGCTTCTTCGCTAATTGATACGGTTTCATTTTGACGTGGTAAACTTTTCTTTTCAAGTAAGCCTAATCTTTTGTGCATTGCATTAATATTGTTCAAAATTAATTTACCTTCCGCTGATATCTTAGTTCCTTCTCCTATTTCTGCTGAATTTATACCAAGCAATTTTACAAGAGAGTTTACTTCATTTTCATGGTTTTCATATGTCAATGTAATAGTCTCTGCAAGTGCCTCAATTATATCCTCAACATTATCGATCCTTAAATTTTCATCATACTCAAGATCTCTAAATCCCTGAATATCGAAAATTCTTTTTGTTTTTATGTCTTTAATTAAAGCAACAGGTTTATTAAAAGCTTGTCTTATACCAAGTTCATACAAAACATTTGGATTTTGTGAACTCAGATCGCAAATTGCCATATCTGATTCTATAATTTTTTTGATAATGTCTATGGCGATATGATTTGTAGTTGATATATCATCGGCTCTTAAGGGATGAAAATTCGCTCTTTCACAGGCTGGTTTTATAATATGGTTATATACTCTTTTAAAATGACCTTCAGAGTAATTGGGATGATTACTTATTGGCATAATAATAAAACAGATCTTTTCCATGTGTTGGTAATATTGGGTTAATCATTTTTTTGTGTAAGAAACAAATCTAGTAATTTTTAACATGAATTGATATAGGGGAATTTTAATCTTCTTAAAACGATAATTTAAATGTCCTTTTTTAAATTTCTATAGTCGTTCATCTTGCATAAAAAAAGATGGCGCATTCGGTACAGCAAAAAATTATTCGAGAAAAAGAAGCTAAAATTGGTAGACAAGCTTCTCGTTTAGCAACACGGCATCTTCAGAAAAACATCAATAGAGCATTTGATGTTAAAAACAGAGGGGGCATTTTTCAAGGAAAAAAGATACGACCCATGCTTAAAGCCACAAAAGTACGTCCCAAAATGGGGGATTTTGTTTTGTTGGGTCTTGATGCTACTTCAAACAAATATGCATTTATGCATCATTATGGTTTTAAAGGAAATAGAGATGGTGGCTTAGTGCGTTTTTCGCACAACCGCTTTAAGAGTGAATTTACCAATCGTAAGACACATATTCTCGATGTTCGAGATCGATCCATATTTAAGAATCTTTATAAAGATAGTGGCGTATTAGATTATTTGTCAAAACATCTTGTTCACACCAGATCGGCATCCTTTCAGGAAAAATTTAATAACCTCATAATAACACTTTCCTCGAATGAATAATAACGCTCCAGAGTTAAGGTTTAAAATTAAAGTAAACGGTAATGAAGTCGAAAATACGTTTGCGACCTTCAGGAAAGAATACTTCAAAGCAAAAAGGCAACTTGACAAAAGTCCTATTGGTTCGGATAATTGGAGGCAAGCTGCAAAAAATCTATCACTTTATAAAAACTTGATGGATGATGCGAAAAAGGATCAGGAAGAGTTTATTGATCAAATGCGCTCTGATGAAGAAGTAGTCAATGAGTTTACTGATAGTATCGGAGCCTTATTTTCTGGGTTTAGGAAAGGTAATTATCAGGAAATTAAAGCAGGCTTTAATGGTATCACTACAAGTATTAAGGGAGTAGGGAAAGCGACACTTTCTTTATTTACCAGTCCAATAGGAGCGGCAATTACTTTATTAGCCGGAATAGGTTTAGCCACTAAGGAGTGGATAAATTATAACAATATTGTACGGGAGTCAACTAAGCTGACTGAACAGGTAACCGGTTTAGTTGGAGATCAAGTACACGAAGTTAGATTACATGCCGAAGCTATATCCGAGGTCTTTGATCAAGACTATAAAAAGACTTTAGAAACAGCAAATGTTTTAGTTAAGAAATTTAAAATAGGATGGACAGAAGCATTGGATACGATACAGGATGGATTAATAGAAGGAGGTGTCGCAAACGAAGAGTATTTAGAAAGTCTAAATGAGTATGCTCCATTTTTAGCAGATGCAGGATATAGTGTTATTGAGTTTAAAAATATCATTGCAACAGGTTATGATTTAGGAGTGTTTAAGGATAAACTACCGGATGCGCTAAAGGAGTTCCATTTAGCTATGACAGAGCAAACGGATACGACTAGAGATGCTATAGATAATGCTTTTGGTACTAAGTTCACCGATAAGTTATTTAAGGGTATAAGGGATGGTACTGTCACTACAAAAAAAGCTTTACAGGATATAGTAAATCAAAGTAAAAAGTATGGTTTAAGTGTTCAGCAACAACAATTATTAACGGCAGATCTGTTTAAAGGAGCGGGCGAGGATGCAGGCGGAGCTTTAAAAATTTTTGAAGCTATTAATAAATCTTTAGAGGAGCAGGATAAGGTGCTTACTCCCTTGCAACAAACCCTAAAAGAAACTACAGATGCACATCATGAATTAGCAGAGGCAAAAGATGAGGCTTTACGATCTGATGATTATATAGTTTTTGCGAGTGAAATTGAATTGTTTTGGGTGAAGATAAAAACAATGTTTTTCCAAGGCCTTGCTTTTTTAAGAACTCAATTCACAGATTGGACACAGTTTTTGATTAAACAATTTGTGGTTGCGATGATCACTATTCAGGCATTTCCTAAAATTGTAAAACAGAATTTCTTAAATATCATAGATAGTTTCAAACTTCTTGTTGGAGCGGCCACAAATTTAGGGTCTGTTTTTGATAAAATTTTTAGTCTTGATTTTGAAGGAGCAAAAGAGGCTGCAAATAAGTATTCAGAGAGTGTTGGCAAAGCATGGGATAATGTAAAAGATTCAACAGGGAATGTTATAGATCAGATTAAGACCTTAAGGGAAGAAGCTTCAAAAAAGATTGATCTAAAATTTGAATCCAGAAAACAAGGTTTTATCGATAAGGAAGCGTTGGAAGCACAACAAAAAGCCGAAGAAGAGTTACAAAACGGAAGATCGCATATAACTCGAAAACAATTAGCAGAACTACAGAAAAAATTAGAAAAGGAACGAGAGTATCGCAATTTGGTAATTCTAAATAGTAAAGGATTATTAGAACAGGAGGAAGCTGCATTTCAGGATCGTTTGAAAAAAGCCGGCCTATTTGGGAAGAGTAAAAAAGATATGACATCCACAGAGCTGAATGCTTTGGAGGTGTTGCAGCTTCAACATCAAACCAATATTGCTAAAATAGAGAATGAAGCGATACGCGATCACCTTGATAAACTTCAAAAGTCATATGACCGGGATGCTATTCTCAGAGAGACTGATCATAATAATGAGATAGCAGGAATACAAAGTTTAGAAGAAGCCAAGGCATTATTAAAAAGTACACTTTCAGATAAAGAATTATCAGAGATCAAAACCTTACAAGAGGCAAAAAATGCACTTCATAGAAACTTTGAAACTAAAGAATTAGAGCATCAAGGAGAATTTCTAAATAAGCAAATTGAGTTAATGACTTCTGTCCTAAATGGCGAAGAAAACACAGGGATCAATCTAGCAGATAAATTATTAACTGAAGAGCAGAAAGAACTATTACAACAAAGAATAGAGGAGGTCAAATTAAAGCTCTCTGATATTGGTGTTATAAAAAGCGAAGAAACCGAAGAACCCAAAATCGATGGACTTGGAGGTGGTGTAGATATTTTTGGGCTTTCTCTTGATGATTGGGAAAATACTTTTAGCAATTTAGATACATCAAAAGATAAATTGGCGGCTACCGAAGCCGTAATTGGCGCTTTGCAGAATGCATGGGGAATGTATAATGATTTTCTAGCTGCTAATGAAAAAAAAGCACTTTCAAACTTTGAGAAATCGAATAATAAAAAGAAAGAATCTTTAAAGAGACAGCTAGATTCAGGAATAATAGATCAAGAAACTTATAACAAAGAAGTTAATAAGTTAGATGATGAATTAGCTAAAAAGAAAGCTGAAATAGAATATAAGCAGGCGAAGCGAGAAAAGGCAATGGCAATTATGGGCGCGATTGTAAATACTTCATTAGCTATTATTAAATCATATGCTCAGTTAGGTCCTGTCAAGGGGTCTATTGCAGCGGCTATCGTTGGAGCTATGGGAGCTTTTCAGGTTGGTACTATTTTAGCAACGCCATTGCCAGATAAGAACAACTATGCTCAAGGTGGTTTTACAGAGGGTTTAGGATATAGGGATGAAACTGGACACGAAGTTGCAGGAACTGTACATGCGAATGAATATGTAATTCCTGAATTTGTAATGAATAGTACCGATCCTGCAATCCCTCAAATAATGGATTATCTGGAGACAAAAAGAAAAATGAAGCTAGGTAGTTTTAACGATGGTGGTTTTACGAGCACACCACCGCCAATTTTCCAAGAAGATCAACAAAGTACTACTGATGTGGAAGAAAAAGACTCGTCAAATGTTATGAAAGATCTTACAGAAGTTCTCACAAGATTAGTAGAAGAAGGTGTGATGGCAAAATCTCTCATTGGAGATGATGAAATACAACGATTTGATGAACGATTGAAAAAAATTGAGACTTCTCGAAATAACGCAAAAAGACAATAACACATGGCAGATATCAATTTTACTTTTAAAAAAGGTGATCCAATTCCAGAACCTCAAATACTATTATATAATCTACCAGAAGAAACGGGATTAGAAGGTGATATAATTTCATTTCAAAAACCAAATTGGTTAACTATAGCATCAGATAGGATTAATGATACATTGTCTATAGCTATTAATGTAAATATAAATGTACAACCCATTGGATCTTATGATGAAACTATAATTGTTTATGGTAGACGATTAGTTGGATTTGGATTTCCTCCAGAACCTGATTTGATATTTGAAGAATATACTATTGGTACTTTTGATGTTTCTTTAATTTTATCAGCTAGAGAACCAATAGCTGCAACACCATTAGAATTTGATTTTTATCATAAAGTTGGAAATGCTGTTTTACCTGTAAACCAAAACTTATCTGTAACATCTGAAAAACCTTTTACCGTAACAAAAGATCAGCCTTGGATTACTGTTACTCCTGATAATGCAAACGGTAATGCTACTATCGAAGTAGGAGTGAGTGTTCAAGGGCTCGTACCTGGTACGTATAATGGTTTAGTAAATCTACAGGATGGTATAGGTACAATTTCTATACCTGTAACCCTAGTAGTGGATGGTCAGTTAGGTGGTGAGGATTTTCTTTTTACTACTCCTAATGAAATCAATTTTGAATATACAAGATTTGGTTTTCTTCCAACGTCCAGAAACATTTCTGTAAATGCCTCTGGTCCATTTTCTATTGAAACCGAAGCTTCATGGATAGCTGTTAGTCAAAGTTCTGGAAACCAAAATACTTTAAGTTTTGATATCGATATCAATAGCGATGCTGATATATTAGGTATAGGTGTTTTTGTTTCTGAGGTTGTGCTCAAACTTGGTGATATAGTATCTAAGGTCATTGTAAAAGTAGATATATCACAATTTATTGAAAATCTTTTTGATTCGGATACATTGTATTTTACTGATGATGATAATAAAATAGAATTGGTATCAAGTGGTGGTAATTCTCAACTATCGGTTTTAATAAAAGCAGGGAACAGAAATAAGTTGTTCAGATTTAAATATGCTATCCCATTTTTTAGAGGTATAAGTACAACCTATATAGGTGGAGAACTCAGAAAGATCATTGGTAAGTTATCGCCACCCGATGTATCAAGTACTTTTATTTCAACAGTATATGCGCCTTACAAGTCGATGTTAACTGATTTTGATATTACCGAAAACAAAATCTATAGTGATGTCATTCTTAGAGGAGTTCAGTTAAACGACATTCGTTTTATTAAAGGTATTACGCCACCTACAAATAAACTGACCATGCTTCCAGAAAAGGTATTCATGACCAAGCAAGGTATTTTGTCATATTCCTTTTTAGAACAAAAGAATACGGTTCCCAATGCTATTACTATAAGTGGAGATGTACAGGAAAGTATACCTGTGTCTATAACTAGAAATGATTTCTATTCAGTTTTGCTGCCTATTCATTCTATATCAGGTCTAAACCTTGGAGATGAATTTAAAGTTTCCGTATCTGGAGTAGAAACCACGGTACAGATTAAACCTTCAGGAATAGACCATTGCGTTATTTTTTGGGAAAATCAATGGGGATGCTGGGATACTTTTGAATGTACTGGCCAGATTAGAGCAAGAAACAAATATGGGTATACCACAGAAGAATATTATAAAAATAGAAATACTCTGGTTAAAGAAGTGTTAGAAACCGATACTATCGGAGGATTTGATATTGATACGGGTTGGTTGTATAGTCAAGCAGAAGTATTGTATTTAGAAACTTTGCTACAATCAAGAAATATTTTCTTGCTCATTGATGGTGAATTGATAGAGGTTATTAATAAAACTACTTCTTTTAATAACTATGTAACCAGAAGATTTAAGAAATCATTTAAACTAACCTTCGAAAAATCTAAAAGATGATTGTATTTATAACAGAAGATTGGCAATTAGATTTGACGGACCATAAAATTACCTTTGTCGAAGAGAACTCTTTATTTTTTGATTATTTCGTTAGTGGGTATTCATTGCCATTTTCGATATTGATTTCTGATGAATTGGCGTTACAGCTTGGTTTTGTAAGTGAAAATAATATAACAGATTATGAAACCAGATACCAAGGTGTTTTACAACAAGACGGTAGTTTTAGCCCTGCAATATTAGTATTGGATGAATATGACGGTGAACGACTATCTGGATCTTTTGTGTACGGAAATCAAACAATACCATTGTTGGATACGAAATTATCAGATTTACCATTCCCCGTTATTAGTACGGAAGATATTGAAGTGCATGCAAAAAGTGTAATTGAAAAAGGTTTTCCAGAAGTAGGCTATAACTTTCCAATGATCATAGATAAAGAATTTGACCAAAAAACAAATTATGAAAATTTTGAAGGAATATTAAATAAATATACGGGTACCGCCTATGTTCGAAACTCAAGAGTTGTTACAGGTGATGAAGAAATTATTTACAATAGAAACGTAATAACGCCATACCCCTATATTCTTGAAATTCTTAAGGTTGGTTTTGAACATGCTGGATTATCGTATGCAGGTGACTTTTTTAGTGATCCATTAAACAGTAAGTTGATATGGGATACAGGTATTTTTCTTGAACAGTTATTCTCTCCATTACCACCAAGTTTTAGATTTGGTAGAGCTATCACAAACGTGATTGAAGGAAATAATGTAGTATCATCTTTTCGAAGTGTTGTCAATATTAATTCTTTGGGTAGTTATACCATTAAAGCGTATTTGAACTTACCAGATGATATGTTTGTCAGGGAATATACTATTTCAATTAAGGGAAAAGTAGTCTATGAAAGTAGTCTTCAAAGGCTAGATAAGTTGCTAACTATTAATATGGAAAAGGTAGAAGATTTTGGAGTGCTAGAATTGAAAATGATTATTGTGCGTTACAATGAGGTTACTTCAATAGACGATGTGTCTAAATACAATAATTTCACTTTCTGGTCCAATGACGGGCAATTAAATGTATTTCCTGATTCGTTTACTTTGGCAGATGTGATGCCAAGTATGACATTTTCTACTTTTTTAAATAAACTTAAAAACTGGTTTAATCTGGATATCGATTTTCAATATGATACGGTGACGATTGATTACGTAGAGCAAAAATTTCTGGAAACTACTTTTAGAGATGAAACGCATTTGGAAGCTGAGAAGTACAGTAAGAAATCCAATAAAAATAAGGGGTACGAACTAAAAGATTCTCAAGACACTATTTATGTTGATAAAAGTGGTATTGTTAAAGACTTGTCAAAAATAAAAAAAGAAAACATAGTTACGATTAATACGGGGGTGTCTGTTATGAAGATAGAAAATAATAGAGAAGTTTTTACCGCGAGAAGATTAGAGAATAGCGAATTTAGAGTATTACTCTATGATGGATTACAAAATGGTTTACCTGTTGCGGTAAGTTCTATCGATGATCAAGATATTTCGTTAATCAGTATGTATAATCGTTTATGGAAAAACTGGATACGATTTAGAATACATTCTGAAACCATAAAAGATAAGTTTAAATGTGATATCTATGAGGATCTTAATACAAACGAAGGAAGGTATAAATACAACAAGAAACAACTTGTCAAAAAAATTAGTAAACGTAGGATTGATAGAGATGTTTGGGAGGTTAGGGTCGAGAGTGAAGTTTTATGATGTTTTTACTTAGAATTCATAACTAAGGAAAACCTCAATTTTATTAAAAGATTATTTTTTAATTTGGATTTTTAAACGAGATATGAAAATTAAATGATATAACTTTTATTTCATATAGTTTGTTATAAGTAAAAACATAAATGGAAAATTTTATTAATGAAATAGATGTTTTGTCTGCAAGAAATGTTAATGATCTAAAGATTCCTCTTTCTTCTCATAAACGACAACATTTAATAATTACTGGTAAAAATGGCAGTGGTAAGACTAGTTTACTTTTAGAAGTGAGAAAATTTCTACATAGACTAGATGCTTTAGGCCAAAATCCATCAAATTCTCAAAAAATTATTCATTTCAAAGAATCTTTTGATAAAAAAGCTTTTTTCGAATCTAATAATGTTAGTAAAGGAAACGATATTTTTTTATTTGAAAGTTATGTGAGGGAGTTTGGTGGAACTATGATTGATTTTTCAAATACTTATGAGAAAATTCAAGAAAAAATTTTTAAGGGAGAATTCGTTTTAGCATATTTTTCTGCTAAAAGAGACGTAAAGATGGATGTCCCAAATGGTATTAAAAAACTAGATCTAAAAAAAAGATATCAATTACACGAAAAGGTTAATAATGATTTTATACAGTTTATAGTTAATCTAACGGCAGATAGATCATTTGCAAGAGATGATAATGAAAAGGATGTGGTATTAAAAATCGATGAATGGTTTGTTAGGTTTGAAAATAGATTAAAGACGTTATTCAATGATGAAAATTTGAAATTGAAGTTCGATAGAAAAAAGTACAATTATACTATTGAAGGAGGGCAAGGTGAACCGTTTAATTTCAATACTTTATCAGATGGTTATTCGGCAATTATAAGTATTGTGTCAGAATTACTTTTAAGAATGGAAGGTTATGGTAGTAAAGCTTATGATTTAGAAGGGGTTGTAATTATTGATGAAATTGAAACTCATTTACATGTGGAATTACAGAAAGCTGTATTACCATTTCTAATAGATTTTTTTCCTAGAATTCAATTTATAGTAACTACTCACTCCCCTTTTGTTTTATCCTCTATTTCAAATGCAACTATTTGTGATTTGGAATTTAGACTTGTTACTAATGACCTTACTAGTTACTCGTATGATGCCTTAATAGAAAGTTATTTTGGAATTGATAAATACTCCAATGAAGTAAAATCAAAGGTTTCTCAGTATGAAATTTTATTAGACAAATCCGAATTAAATGAAAATGAATTAGAAAATTTAAGAGAATTAAGACATTATTTTGATCATTCACCAAAATTTTTATCTCCTGAACTATTGGTAAAACTTCAAGAGATTAAACTAAAGGAAATCGTTAAGAAAAAAAAGAAATAATTATATGATTTATTTTGAAAAATCTCAACCAGCACCAGAATGTTTGGAGCAGCAAAAAGAAAAATCTCAAGGTGACTATAAGTGCGAAGGAGTATTAGAAAAACTAAAAGCGGATTTTAAAAATAAATGCTATATATGTGAGTTTAAAGAACCTGTAACTATTAATGTCGAGCATTTTAGACCACATAGAGGAAATAAAGACCTAATGTTTTCATGGGATAATTTATTTTGGTCGTGTAGTCATTGCAATAATACTAAACGTGATAATTTTGAAGACATGATAGATTGTACTGACATAAACGAAGATATTGAGAATCGTATTAAAATTATAATGCTCCCATTTCCAAAAGAGAGTGTGAGAATAGAAGCTTTAGATGAGCGTTTATCAACAAATACGACTGTAGAATTACTAAATGAGGTATTTAATGGTACAACCAAATTAAAAACGATTGAAGCTAGTAATTTAAGAAATAAGGTTCTACGCGAAATATTGGAATTTCAAAAATGTTTGCTTGATTACTATGAAGAGGGTTTTGAAGAAGATGATAAAGAATACTTTTTAGCTAACATAAAAAGGCATCTTAAGAAATCGTCAAATTTCACATCTTTTAAAAGAGGGATAATCAAAGAAAATGAAGCGTTCAAAGAGAGATTTGAACAATACTTTGATTAATTATCTATTTAAAACTAATTAAAATATTATCTGCAATACCTTTTTATGCTCTTTGTCTATTACGTTATAAGGTAATTTTCTTTGATATTTATAAGTGACACCTTCGGGTTTATGGCCCTGAATTTGCATAATAACTAATGTGTCTATTAATAACTCTCCGGATAGAGATCGGTATATATACCTTGGTGACTTAGTTTTAATTTTTTCTTTAAATTCAAGTTTTTCAGATACTCTACTTAAAATCTTGCTGATATTATTTCTAAATTCTGTATAATGTTCTGTGTCTAAACTTGGAATGAATGAGAAAATATTCTCATTTGTCTTGTCTCCGTACTTTTCTATTACATATAAAGCGTAATGAGATAATAGATTATCAACTGTAGGCCCACCATTTGGTTTATTTCTATTTTTATAGCGCTTAAATGATATTCTAGTTTTATTAATGTTCTTCCATTTTAGATTCGTTATGTCTGCAAAATCAAAACCTCCTAGGGCTATTTGAAATAACCACAATTCTATAGCTCTAATGCGTGATAAAGCATTTTTTTTAGTAATTCCTGTATTGTTATCAAGTTTAACACCTTCTTCGGTAAAAAGCTTGTATTCTTCTAATAATGGAAATAGTTTTTTTATATCTTCGATAGAAATATCAATAACTTCTTTTGTTGTAGTGTTATTTATGATGCCAAGAAAAGGGTTGTCCTTTTTGATATTTAAAGATTCTCTTTTCTGAGCTTCTTTATAAACAGCCCTCATTTTTTTTAGGTAAAAATTTACACCTCCAGCTCCTTTTTTAGTTGTAGTTTTTTTAAATCTTATGAAACTATTTAACCATTCATAATCAATATTATTTATGAGTACATCTTTTTCATTTTCATATTCCAAAAAGTACTTTACTTGTGTTCTAGTTTCTTTATAAGCCTTAGTTGATTTAGATAGTTCTTCAAGTTCATGAATTCGTGTATCAAAAAACTCTAAGAATTTAATACCCGAATCATTTTGTATTTGTTGTATTCTTTGTTTGAGTAGAAAAATTTCTAATTCTGGATTATTATTTAGACCCTTTTGGATAATTTCTACTGAAGAATCTAGATCTAAGTTTAGCTTGTTACAATATTCAACTTCTTTCTCAAGGTTTGATAGTCTATTAGCTATTTCAGAATCTATTTTTAGGGTTTTACTATTTTGATATTTTTTTAATCCAATATATTTGTATTTCCTTTTAGAATAAACCTCTATCTTAATAGGGTAACCCTTTGCGGTTTTTCTTTTAGTCTCTACAATTATACTGGCTTCAATCATGATTCTAAATTGTCTAACAATTGTCGAACAAATCTAGTATTTTTTACTATAAATTACTATAATTTGGACTATTTCGCATAAAAAGAAGTGTATTAAGAATTGCCTAAAAACAAGCAAACCCACTGAAAATCAGTAGGTTTGTACTTGTGAGCCCGATAGGATTCGAACCTATGACCGCCTCCTTAGAAGGGAGGTGCTCTATCCAGCTGAGCTACGAGCCCGTAACTCTATTGTAGTCGGGGTGGCAGGATTCGAACCTGCGACCTCCGCGTCCCAAACGCGGCGCGATAACCGGGCTACGCTACACCCCGAGAAAAAAACAAAAATGCGGAGAGACGGGGACTCGAACCCCGGCGACACTTGCGCGTCGACAGATTAGCAATCTGCTCCATTACCACTCTGGCACCTCTCCAAAATCTTGTTAAGAACTCCGCATTAATATTTCAAATGCGGATGCAAATGTAGCTTTTATGTATCTACAATGCAACATTTTTTTAGCATTATTTTTTATTTAATTTCAAGTTTTTTTTAAAAAGTTGAAAATCAGTTTTTTCATATTTTTTTTATGGTATATAGTTTGTACTAAAATTACCTAAAGAAACTCTTTTTATATATTTGTATACTATTGACCTATTATACGATGTTATGAGTATTTATAAAAATGACACAAAAATGAATCCCAAATTTATTTTCTTACTAGCGCTTTTTCTTACAACTTCTGTTTTTGCTCAGAAACCTGTATTATTAGAAGATTTTACATTTAAAGTAGGAGAGAAGTACAAGAGAATCAAAAGTTCCAATACCTATAATATTGCTTCAGGAAATAGGATGGTTTCTATTAAGAAAGGTAGAAAAAATATGACGATCCAAAGATATAACCTTGATGATCTTAAAGAAGATATAAAAAAACGACAAGTTATAGAAGATAAAGGGAATTTTCAATCCGTAATGAAACTAGGAGAAAATGCAGTTGTTTTTTATACCATCAAAGATCGAGCTTATGGTCAAAAAATATCTCCAACGGGAATTATTGCAAAAAAACCAATACTACTAGTTAGTGATAAGGAGAATATAGATAGAGATTTTGGTTTTAAAAGTACTTATGGGTTTGATGCAGGAGGAAGGATTAATAAGTTTGCATTTAAAAAATCTCCTGATGGTAGAAAGTTATTAGTACTATTTAGAGTAGAAACAAGTGATCGTAAAGCGGATAAAATAGGAATTACTGTATTTAGTGATGGACTCAATCTTTTATGGAGAAGAAAAGTTATACTTCCGTATGCATCCGATAAGATTCAGAATGAAGACTTCATGATAGATAATAAAGGTGATTTCTATATGACTGCTTCTATTTTTAATGAATCTCTTGAAGAAAAAAATAAATTAGAGTCGACATATCATACAGAAGTATTTAAGATTACCGAAAAACAGAAGGAAATTGTTAGAAGTAAAATCGATATCCCAGGAAAATCTATTATCGATGGGGTAGTAGAAGCAGATAAAGGTGGAGTAGTAAGAGTAGCAGGACTTTATGCTAACAACGATAATAAAGCCGAAACTTCTGGAGTGTTTTCTGCACGCTTAACAGATGATGGTACAATAAGTACGCTCATAAAAAGTGATATTCCTGATGATAAGATACAAGCCCTTATAGTAAATAGGGAAGCTCGTATTAACGAAGGAACTCAAAAAGAAAATGATAAAAAAGATTTAGAAGATTTAAGAGTTAATGATGTTTTATTTAATAGTGACGGCAGTGTTACGGTATTTAGTGAGCAACGTTTTGTAGAGGCTTTTACAACTTCTAGTTCTTCTGGTTCAAGAACTACATATAAATACTACTACAGAGATATTTTTGCATTTAAAGCAACAAAAGAAGGTCAAATGTCATGGATGCATAAACTACCAAAATATCAATTAGGAACTATTGGTAAACGAAGTATGTCATATATGAATTTTGTAAATGCAGGTAAACATTATCTGTTTTTTATAGACGATTTTACAAACCTAAAACGATCTTTTGAAGAAACTCCTACGCGATATTTTGATGGAAAAAAAGAGTTTATTTATTTAACTTCTTATATTATTGATGATGCAACCGGAGAGGCAACAAAAGAGGCTATCTTAACAGGAAGTGATATAAGAAATGCAAGATTAGATGTGTTAGAGCTTACCAAAGCGCCTTTTTTACCCAATAAAGATATTATTCTTGAGGCTTTTGATGGTAAAAAAAATAACCTATTACTTAAAATTTCATTAGCAAAATAAATCCGGATTTATTTACTTCGTGAAATAAACATTGTGAAATAGTATAGATACTATTCATTTATTCTAAAACTAACAAAATCAACTATGAAAAACATTATAATAGCCGTATTATTGGCTTGTATTGGTACGTCGCACGCGCAAATAAATATTGGTAAAAGTAAGTCCCCTATTAATTTATATGTATCAAAACATAAGCAAGGTGTTTTTGATAAAGTTAAAAGTGCAAAAACATTATTTGTAGTTCCAAAAGTAGTGGATGCAGAAAAGTTTAAAGCACTAATTTCTGAAGTTTGGAATTTCAATGAAACTCTTTTTGTAGATCAAGATACATTCAAGGAAAATTTAGAAAAATATATCTCACAGGGTAATTCAATTATTCAATTAATTGACAATGGATATACAAAACAAAAAACGGGCGGAGTTATGGGCCCAGGAACAAGAACCGTTGGAGAGTATATCGTTTTTAAATTTATGATGACTTCAAATTACGAAAATATCAAAAAAGGAAAAAAAGGAAAATTGAAATACGACTATCTTAATGTAGCCGAAATATTCTTTACACCCAATATTAGATATCGTCAGGATATAAGTTCCAAAATGCGAATAGGAAGCATGGATAAGATTAATGCAAAATATGGAGAAGAACCAGGCTTTTATAATTTTAATATGGGGTACATAAAAAATTATTTTCAAGAGTTAAATAGAAGACTGTCTAATTCTGAAAATTTAGTAATCGAAGATGGGATAAAAAAAGAAGACAAGATTAAAGAATTAAAAGAAAAGACATTATATGCACCTAAATGGATATTAAAGAAATATAATGCATTAGCCGCCACTTGGGGTAAAACCAGAACGGCTGAAGATATATTTGGAAAATATAATCATAAATATGAAATTATAGATAATGAAGAACTAAGCAATAAAATCATTAATGGCGAAGATTTTTATTACTTAATGCATACTCAATTTAATCAAAAAAAGATAATTTCTATTATACATAGCTTAACAGGTGAGATTATCTATCTAAAAGAAGAAGGTTCATATAATTTAACAGATTCAGATATAAAAGGATTCGCTAAAATTATCAAATAGATACATTTTTAGTAGGGTTAAGAGTTTTTTTTCAAGTTCTTCTTAACCCTGCAACTTATTTCTAAATAAACCGTTCTTAAGACAATATAACTTTATAATTTTTTCATGCAGTATTTAATTTTTATATTTTCTATTTTGTGTATGAATTCTACTAATGAGATTGTTAGTGTAGAACAAATACGTGATTCTTATAAAGTATGTGATCAATCTTCAGAACATGCAGAGCGATTTTATGAGCTAACCGAAAAAGCATTAAAAAATGATGGTGCTATTTATAAGGGTTATCATGGAGCTGCATTAGCTTTAAAGGCTGCCAATTCTTGGAATCCTTTTAATAAAATGTCTTATTTTAATAAAGGTAAAAAGATGATCGATAAATCTATTGACTTAGAACCAAAGAACATAGAGCTTAGGATGATTCGACTTAGTATTCAATCAAATGCTCCTAAAATAATAGGGTATTATAAAAATATTGAAGAGGATAAAAAGTTTATACTTGATAATGTAGCATCTATTTCTTCAATGTACTTAAAAGAATATATAGAAGGGTTTATAGCGCACTCTGATGTGTTTTCTAAGTCTTAATGATTCATTTTTTACAATGAATAACTATTTTTTTGTTATTCATATCCGTCGTAAAAAATAAATAATTTTCTCCTCCATCCTTAATTTTAAGTTTTTTTCTTATTTGAGTTACAGATTCGGGAAAGTTACGGGTAGTGATATTGGCTTTTTGAATTCCTAACTTAGCAAGTATTTTTTTTTGATAAGGATGTATAGATTCAATTTTAAAACACCTGCCGGGGAAATCAATTTTATGGTCAGCTGTATATAGGTGCGAATGTTGATGAAGCTTTTTTAATCCAAAAGCACTAGCGATACTTAAAAAACCACTACTTTTTAAAATAGCAGCATTAGGCTCGTATAAATACGTTTCAGGATCTCCTAAAGATAATAATTGTTTTGGCTCATCTTTTAAGAGAAAAATAAACTCTTCTTCGCCAGTTTTCTTTATGTTTTTTGTGATCATTGTACAATCACCATCAAAAGTGCTATCTAAAATCCAAAGTAATTCTTTGACCTCATTATTAACGGCAATAACATGTATTTCTTTAACAAATTGTAATGACTTTAAACCACTATTAATATCTAATAATGGGGAGGTTTTAATGGCTATATTTTTGGTTTTACTAAAAAGAAACGTAAGGTTAACAGGTACATTAGGAATGCAGTCTTCAAGAAAGAAAACTTTACCTTTGTGTTCATGTCTTCTTGATGGGTCAATGTAAATCCAATCTACAGTATCTAATGTGGATAGTGTTTCTAATCCGTCCCCAACAGAAGATGTTATGTTTATGGCTTCTAGGACAGAGAAATTGTGATGTGAAATATGACTTAATTCTGGATTTAATTCACAATGAATTACATGTTTCATTTGTTGAGAAAAAAAGTAATCATCAATACCAAAACCACCAGTAAGATCGATTAAAGTGTCACCAGAAACTAATTTACTTTTATAGTACGCAGTTTTTTCGGATGAAGTCTGCTCTAGATTTAATGTTGGAGGATAATAAATTCCAGATTTTGAAGACCAAGTAGGTAGTTTTTCTTTGGCTTTTAAGCGACCACTGATCTGCTGTGCAAGTTCTTGAGATGTAATATCTTCAAAAGGACTTCCTTTTAAAATCAAGGCGCTTAAATCAATTGACGTATTTGATTTATCAAAAATAAATTGTTGCACTTCTTTATGTAAAACCTTTAAATTCAATCTAGAAACTTTCTTATAAATCTTTAGTAAGTTTTTTTACAATTTTATATTCTGATAGCGATTCTTTTGCAATTACTTTAATAGCAGTGTAAAAAGGTACAGCAACAATTAATCCCCCTATTCCAAACAATAAACCAAAAATTAGAATAGCAAGAAAAATTTCTAAAGGATGTGATTTTACACTTGTCCCAAAAATCAAAGGTTGATTTAAGAAATTATCAATGAGTTGTATAATCAAATACCCAATTAATATATAGCTTAATTTGGGTAGTATTATGGTAGAAAAATCAGATCCTAGGTTGCTGGTTACTGCTAAAATTAGTACCAAAACTGCTCCGAATAAAGGTCCAACATAGGGGATTAGATTAAGAATTGCAGCTATTAATGCTACGGCGATGGCATTATGAACGCCAAAAATTAATAGTAAAACAGTATATAATATGAATAAAATAGATACTTGCAGAAGAAGACCTACAAAATAACGAGATAATAAATCCTTGATCTTAGTAAATGCTCTCATAAACTTATTTTCATCTTCTTTTTTAGCAAAAACCAATAAACTATTTTCTAGTAATAAACTGTCTTTTAGTAGGAAAAACGAGATAAAAAGAACAGAGAATGTACCTATTAAAACTGCACCAAAACCGCTTAAAAAAGAATTAATAGTATCAGGAATAGCTTTTAGATCAAAAAACTGCATTAGATCTGTTTTCTTGATAAGTTCTAAAAGGCTTAATTTTTCAACATTAAAGTAATCGCTTACTTCCTGATTAAACCGATCTACATCATCGCCCAGTCTATTTACATCTATTTCTCCTATTAATTGTCCTTGCTCTACAACGATAGGAACGAAAAGCATAAAAATGCTGAAGAATAATCCTATAGTAATAAATAAGGTAAATACAACGGCAAGTGTATTATTAAACTTAAGTTTCCTTTTTAGAAAAGAGACTAATGGTCGTCCCATTAGAGAGATTACTGCAGCAAAGGCAATATAGATAAGAACAGATTGTATTTTATATAAAAACCATAGTAATATTAGTATCCCTACTATGATAGCAACTGCTCTTAATATGCCATAAGCCAGTGTTTTAGAATTCATTTTTTTTACGTTTATGAGTGATGAATACTCAAATTTACAAAGTTTTATTGCTTTTTAGGGGGTAAGCATTTGTTTTGTGATTTCATAAAGCGCAATTCCTGTAGCTGTAGCCACATTCATACTACTATTATTACCATACATGTTAATATGAATACTTTGATCTGCAAGGTTTAACACATCTTCGGATACTCCAAAATTTTCTTCGCCTAGTACTATTG
Source organism: Aquimarina aggregata (assembly GCF_001632745.1). GTDB lineage: Bacteria > Bacteroidota > Bacteroidia > Flavobacteriales > Flavobacteriaceae > Aquimarina > Aquimarina aggregata. The sequence continues at coordinate 60,595 of NZ_LQRT01000002.1, forward strand.
CTATTTTTTTTGACAATTTGGCGTCTATAAGAGAGACAGGAATACTGCTTCCTGTAATTTCTAATGCTATTATAGTATACCCTTTAGCCTTTAAATTTTTTACGATAGTAATAGTTTTTTCGGCTTTATGATAAGGAACAATTTCGTGAGTAGATCTTGCTGTTCGTTGCATGCGTTTGCTAGTCACCTTTATATCGTTACCACAAAAGTAAATTTGTTCAATTCCAAAGCTATCTGCAATTCTAAATAAGCTCCCTATGTTGGCAGGTGAATTTACTTGATCACAAATTAAAGTTATTGGAAACTGTTTTTTGGTAAATATTTGATTACCATGATGTAATTGTTCACTCATGTATAAATTTAATTCTCAAAGGCATACTTAATAATATTCGCTCCCATTTTTAAGGCTTTCAAACGAACATCTTCCGGATCATTATGTACTTCTGGGTTTTCCCAACCATCACCAAGATCACTTTCAAAAGTAAAAAGTAATACAAGACGATCTTCATGTATGATACCTAATGCTTGTGGACGTTTTCCGTCATGTTCATGAATTTTAGGTAAGCCTTCAGGAAAATCATATTTCGAAGAAAAAATAGGATGTGATACTGGTATTTCTTTTAATTCTTTATCAGGAAATACTTTTACCAACTCTTTTTTAATATAAGGTTCCATCCCGTAATTATCATCAATATGCAAAAAACCACCACTAAGAAGATAATTTCTTAGATTTTCTGCATCCTGATCAGTAAAAAAAACATTCCCATGACCAGTCATATGTAAATATGGATATTGAAAAATATCTACACTTTCTGGTTTAACTGTTTTGGGCTTAGCAGTAATACGAGTATTTATGTTTTGATTACAAAATTTAATAAGGTTGGGTAATGCTGTAGGATTACTATACCAATCACCACCACCTTTATATTGTATTACAGCTATATCCTGCGCTTGCAATGTACTTGATAATAGTAGTAAAATCAATAACCCTGTAAGTTTACTCATAGAAAACGTCTAAATAATAAAATCTAAAAGTACTAAAATTATGTTGATGAAAAAGAAGCTTTTGATGATATTAATAAGCATTTGTTCTTTGCCTCTAAGTGCACAAAGTAATAATGATACTGCTGTGGTGTTAGAGTTATTTACATCTCAAGGATGTAGTAGTTGTCCTCCGGCAGATGAATTGCTCGATGAAATTAGAGAAGAATATCAGGATCAGAATGTTTTTGTTTTATCATATCATGTTGATTATTGGAACCGTTTGGGCTGGAGAGACCCTTTTAGTACGCAAGAGTTTAGCGATTACCAAAGAGATTATGGATCACAATTTCGCAGTAGATCTATATATACTCCACAGCTAGTGGTTAACGGAAGCGAACATTTTACAGGATCCAACCGCTATAAAGCTAGTGATGCACTTAAGAAATATACAAAAGCCAAAACAACAAATAGTATAAACGTAAATAATCTAAAGCAAAACGGAAATTCACTATCTTTTGATTATCAGGTGAATGGGCCTGATTTTAATACGATTACTTTAGCTTTAGTAGTATCTGAACGTACAACAAATATAGCTAGAGGAGAGAATCGTAATAGAAAATTGAAAAACACCAACATCGTGGCAACCCGAACAGTAAAAAGGGATACTAATGGGATGGTTGCAATTACAATCCCGAATTGGGTTAATAAAAATGATAAATTATCAATTATAGGGTACACACAAGATACTTCTTTAAGAACTACAGGAGCTACAAAAGTGGATATCTAGTTATACAATATGCATTTGCTTAAAGCCGATCAATTACGAAAATAATTGATCGGCTTTTTTTATTTAATTAAAATAATCTAAACTTGAATTCTTTTTCGTTTTTTTAAGACATTAATAGTGATTATTTTTCGAACAAAACAATCTATAATTTTAATATAATAATATGTTTGCAAATGGTAATGTATGTATTTTTACAGATGCCTAATTAGAAAATATGATTGCAGAAATAAATAACTCATGGAATTGGAAAGGATTTACAGCAATTGAAGTAATTCGGACAAATGAATTTGGAAATATTATTTTCAAAACTGATAAAAATGAATATTGGAGACTTTGTCCTGAAGAAATTAGCTGTGAAAAAGTTGCAAACAACGAATCTGAATTCATTAAAATTTCCAGTGCATCTGAATTTATTGAAGATTGGGAAATGACTAATTTGGTTAAAATAGCAAAAGGTCAACTTGGCGAATTAGAGCATGATCAAAAATATTGTCTAAAATTAGCAGCTGTAATTGGTGGGCAATATGAAAAATCTAATCTTGGGAAGATAAGCTTTTCGAAACTTATTTCTTTAAGTGGAGATTTAGGTTTTCAAATTAAAGATTTAAAAGATGGACAAAAAATAAAAATGGAAGTAAAACATTTAAAAAAATGAAGATGACAAAAAACAAAACATCGAGATTTATTTACTTTTTTTATTTAGTTCTAATAACTACAAGTTGCATAGCTCAGAACCAAAATGTAATTAAAAATCTAAAAGGATTTGAAATTTCATCAGATACCATAAGTCTTTTTCTCAAATCTAGAATGGATACCTTAAATATCCCTGGACTCTCAATTGCGATTATAAATGATAGTAAAGTGGTGTATCATCAAACGTTTGGATATGCAAATCTTGAAAAGAAAATACCAGTTACTAATACTACTATTTTTGAAGGAGCATCAATGTCTAAATCAGTTTTTGCATCTTTTATTATGAAATATGTCGAAGAGGGTAAATTGGATTTAGATAAACCATTATTCCAATATTTAAATTATCCAGATATTGAGTACGATGAGAGGTATAAAAAGATTACGGCTAGAATGATATTAAGTCATAGGTCCGGTTTTCCTAATTGGAGAGAAAATGAAGAAGATAAAAAGCTTAAAATTAAATTTGAACCAGGAACAGCATACGAATATTCTGGAGAGGGATATCAATATTTATCAAATGTATTGAAGCATTTAGAAAAAACCGATTGGCACGGCCTAGAAATAATCTTCCAAAATAAGATTGCAAAACCTCTAGGGATGAAATACACAACTTTTATTCCAACTACTTATGTCAATGAACATAAAGCAGAGCCTTATACTAACGAAAAAAAATGGATAGATTGGAAAAACAATTATTGGTATAAAAAAGATAAGGATAAATTCGTATCAGCATCATCTATTCATTCTGAACCATTAGATTTTTCTAAATGGATGATTGCAACGATGAACAAGAAGCTTTTATCTGAAGAAAGCTATCAGGAATTGTTTAAACATCACTCAACAGTATCAACATTATCCTCTGGGATGAATATTTATTATACTTTAGGTTTTGTAACGGCCGATAAGCCGTATAATACAACATATTTTCATGGTGGCAGCAATGACGGTTTTACATGTTGGTATTTAATGGATATAGAAAAAAAATGGGGATATGTACTTTTTACAAATTCTGAAAATGGCGAAAAGTTGGGCAATGAAGTATGGGATTATTTCGAAAAGGAGTATTAGATATGTTTTACAGATATATGATATATAATCAAACTAGAGGTTTTATTTTAAATTATTGTAGAAAAACTAAAAATGTTAAATGATTAATTTAAAAAAAACTAGGCAGAGTTTCTTAAATAAATTTTTTCTTAGATTTATATTTTTATATCTTATATTTTATATATACCCTTATGGTTTTGAGTATGTTAATGAGTTAAATACAGATGATATTTCTTTTTGGAAAGATATTACTATTTGGTTTGGAGAATTTATTCTTGGTTGGGAGTTTGATAAAGAATACCTTCTTAATGGTTTTGATTCTAAATATGACTATAGCAGGTTTTTGCTAATAACTTTACTTTCAGTATTCGGCGCTACTATTTGGGTATATATAGATTCAAAAATTGAATTTAAGTATGATTCAAAGTTAAAAACTCTCACTAGGACAATTCTTAGGTATCATGTAGGGTTAACCCTTATAATTTATGGATTGGCAAAGGTTTTTATGCTTCAGTTTGGAGAAATGGATCTGGATACACTCGAAAGAACGGTAGGAGATCATACAGGAATGGGCTTTTTATGGATTTTCATGAGCCATTCTAAGGTATATACTATGTTTACAGGTTGGGTTGAAGTAATAGGAGGAATTTTGTTGTTGTTTCGAAAATCTACTTTTCTCGGAGCATTCATTTTGTTCATAGCAATGATAAATGTAGTAATAATAGATATAGGTTATGATGTTAGAGTAAAGATGTTTGCTATTCATCTTTTATTAATGACCATTCTATTAATTAGTAATGATATTAAAAGACTGCTCAACTTTTTTGTATTTAATAAACCTGTAGACCCCATAATTGAATCGCCTTTATTTTCTAATGAAAAGATCAAGAAAATAGGTTACTTAATTAAAGGCTCTATATTGTTGTATTTTATTATTTCATGTTTTTTTACCTATTCTAATAGAATTCGTTCTCAAAAGAGAAATAAATATTCTTATATGACTGGTTTTCATAATGTAGAAGTACAAAAAATTAATGGAGATACAATACCTAGTTCAATGGGACATAGATGGAAAAGCATATCATTTAATGGAAACTCAAGAAGACCTGAATCACTCAAAATAATAAGTATAAATAATAAAAAACATACCTATTCTTTTAGTGTGGATACAATTCAGAAAACTATAATGTTCAAACTTATTAAGGATACTTTAGATGATATATATAAATTTCGATATAAAGAATTGCCTAGTGAGACGTTTGTTTTTCAAGGTTCTCATAAAGGAGATTCGATTTTGATCAAAACAAAAGTTAAAACTTTAAAAGATTATCGATTAACAAAAAATGGAATCCAATGGATTACAGATGAAAAGTAATTTTATAAAATAAAGGATATATATTATTTTATAATAGCGCCAGTTTTTATTTCTAAAAAAGAAGTCATTTTGTATTTTTAGCATTGAAAGCATTTCCATGACTCGAGATTTTATTCATATCAATGACTTTATTATTCTTGTTGAAGAAGCAAGTGCAAAAACCATAGAGGTGGACTCTTGTTATTTTGAAGAACCGTTAATTGCGATTGCTTTTTATGGATCAGGTAATGTTGATCTTTCAGTAAAATATGGACAAAAAAGAAAAGAATATCAGCACACCAAAGGATTAACGCTTTCTTTTTACGCAGATGAAAAGGTTGAATTTGAACATACGATAGCTCCAGATAAAGACTTAAAATGTATAGTGGTCGCTACTGCTATACATAATCTAGATCATTTACCTAACCAAGAAGGCGAAATTTTTGGAGAACTTTTGGCAGAATTAGTAAAACCTAGGGATCACTATGTAGAAGGACCAAGTTTTTTTATGACACCAGAGATGGAACAAATTATAGATTCGATTTTTGCTAATCAATATAAAGGTAAAACGAAGATGATGTTTTTTAGGAGTCAAATTACCACGCTACTTTCTCACTTTTTTGGACAACTAGCTTTAATGCAAGAACCTAAATTAAAATCAACTCATCGAGATAAGCTTAATGAGGTACGGGATATTTTGTTGACAAACCTAGAAAACCCTCCTTCACTTACAGAACTTTCTAAACAAATTGGACTTAATACTACTAAACTTAAAAAAGAATTTAAAGAAGTTTTTGGGGTACCAGTGTTCAAATATCTTCAAAATGAACGCTTATCAAATGCTCATAAACTTATACGTGATAAAAAAGCAACCGTACAGGAAGCAGCTTGGCAAGTTGGATATGACAGCTTGAGTTCTTTTTCTAATGCTTTTGCTAAAAAGTTTGGCTATAGACCTAGTCAAATTAAGTAACAAACTTTTCGAACAAATCATACTTCTTTTCGAATAAATTATTGCATCAATTTCTATAGACATTTGCTACATCAAACAATTAAAAATGTTGAATGATGGCAGTACTATTAAAATTTATTGTAGCATTAAGTTTATATCATAATACTGGGTTTACAACTTCTCAAGTAAGCAATGTTGGGTATGCTTCGATGTCTTCTACAGAAATAAACGTTGCAGATTCAATTAGAATTAAAAGCTTTCAAATACTTGAAAACAAATGCAACGTGTGTCATGCTAAACGAAATCGAAGACGATTATTTACTCTCGAAAACATGAACTCATTGGCAGATGATGTCTATAAACAAGTATTTGTTAAAAAAAGAATGCCAAAAGGCAAGAAAATCAAACTTACCAGCGAAGAATATCAAAATTTACTTAACTGGATTACATCCACTAAAAAATAAGTATATGGAACTATCTTTAAAATCTACAGTGCTCTTTTTAAGTCTTCTAGGAACAGGATTAACAGCAGGTCTATGCTTTACATGGTCGAATGCGATAACGTCAGGAATAGGGAGATTAGATAACCTTACATTTCTAGAATCATTTCAGGCTATGAATAGGGCTATTATTAATCCCAACTTCTTGATTGTGTTTTTTGGTCCAGTCATCCTACTTTTTTTAAATGTTTATTTAAGTAGAAACGAAAACCCTGCAGTCTTTTGGGTATTCTTTAGCGCTGCTATTCTCTTTTTTGTAGGGATTGGTCTGGTTACAGTTTTTAAAAATGTGCCTCTTAACGAAACCTTAGATAAGACAATTTTAACAGCAATGACCGAATTAGAATTATCTGATTTACGTAAAAGTTTTGAGAGACCTTGGAATCGTTGGCATTGGGTGAGAACACTTACTTCTTTTATCTCGTTCTCATTACTACTAATAAGACTGCTGTTTATAAAGTGAAAGTCGTAAAAGATTTTAAATCAAATAAGTATAAAATAAATATTAATATTAAAGCAAATAAAAATGAAATTAGAAAACATCTTAGTAATAGGAGGAACAGGAAAAACAGGAAGAAAAATTGTTCACCTTCTTAAAGAGAGCGGTCATAATGTAAGAGTGGGCTCCAGATCGGCCCAGCCATCTTTTGACTGGCACCAACCAGGAAATTGGTCAAAGGCCCTTTCAGGTATGGATAAAGTATACATTACATACCAACCAGATTTAGCTGTACCAGGTGCTTTAGAAGCAATTGAAGAATTGGTTAATCAAGCTAGAAAATCATCAGTAAAAAAGCTAGTGCTTTTATCAGGAAAAGGAGAGCGGGAAGCAGAATTATGCGAACAAGTAGTGATTCATTCGGGAATCGATTATACCATAGTTAGGGCAAGTTGGTTTAATCAAAATTTTAATGAGAACTTTTTATTGGATCCAGTTTTAGATGGAGTTGTAGCGCTTCCTCAAGCAGAAGTCAAAATTCCATTTGTTGATACCGATGATATTGCAGAAGTAGCAGTTAAAGCAATTCTAGATGACAAACATAATGGGCAAATTTATCAATTAACTGGTCCAGAATTGTTGACCTTTAAGCAAGCTATTGCTACCATTGCAAACGCAAGTAATCGTGCAATAACTTTTGTACCTATTTCTATACAAGAATACTCTCAGGGTATGAGAGATGCAAATGTGCCAGAAGACTTTATCTGGCTGATAGAGTATTTGTTTACCGAAGTACTGGGGAATCCGAAGAATTCAGAAATAACAAATGATATAGAACAAGTGCTTAAAAGAAAACCAATCAGTTTTACCGAATATGCAGAAAAAGTTGCAGCTACAGGCGTTTGGAATAGCTTAAAAGAAACAGTATAGTTAATCATCCCTAAGAATCGTTAATACAGCTATTCTTAGGGATTTCTAAATATTAGTATTGATTATACTTTAATTTATGGCGACACTGTAACAATTTATGATTTGGTTTGTCTTTTACGGTAAACTGACAAACCAATAGATGAAAAATACACTTTTTATTTTAAGTATAATAACCTTATTTGTATCCTGCACTGAATCAAAAACGAAACCTTTTAGAATAGGGCAAAAATCAGTAACCTTTATAGATCAATCAAGAGATAGACCATTATTAACCGAAATATGGTATCCTACCTTAGATAGTGTGATCAAAAAAGAACCAAAAGAAAGTAGAAAAGCACTTTTTAAAACTATAGAAACAATACCCAATGCCACTATTTCTGACGAAAAGTTTCCACTAATCTTAGTATCGCATGGAACGGGAGGTAACAGATTTTCGCTAACATGGTTTATCGAAAGAATGGTAAAAGAAGGATATATTGTGGTCTCCCTTGACCATTATGGAAACTCTACTTTTAATAAAATACCTAGAGAATTTGTAAAATGGTGGGAACGTGCTATTGATGTTCAATTTGTTCTCACAAATGTTCTTAAAGATAATGAAATTGGTACAAAAGTGGATACATCAAGAATTGGCGGAGTAGGTTTTTCCTTAGGCGGCTATACTAATATTGCATTAGCAGGTGGGTATGTTGATAGACAAGTTAAAGGTGATGAAAATGATGCAGAAAGAGAAATGCCTGCTGAGTTTCCTAAAACAGACGAAATCATAGATTTTGATACAGATAGCCTAATCGTTTCATCATATCATACCTATAAAGATCATGTAAAAGATGATAGGATTAAAGCATTTTTTGTAATGGCGCCCGCAATTGGGTTTGGATTTCATTCTAAAGAACAAACAAATAAAATATCTGCTCCTGTTTTTATTGTAGCAGGAAAAGGTGATGCAAATACATCTGTAAAAAATAATGCAGTAAAGTATAATGACTTAATTAAAACAAGTAAAATACATTTGTTTGGTAAAGATGTAGGACATTATGTTTTTTTAAATGAATCCACAGAATTTGGAAAACAAATAGCACCCGAAATTACAATTGATAAGCCTACAGTTAGCAGAAAAGCTATACATGAAGAGACGTTAGTGTTAGCCTTGGATTTTTTTAAGAATACGCTGTGAAACAATATCACTAGAACCTAGAGTAGATTTTTACAACCAAATAAAAAAGTTAACCGATTTTTTTATTGAATTTTAATATCTAGATATATTGCTCAATTAATATGGTACCCCTATTTTAGTAGATACATTTTGTGTATGAGTATAATGGTTTATTATGAAAGCAATAACAGTAAAACAAGCAGCAAAAGAAGATATTAATTGGGTGAATTCTCAATATAATACTATCAATTTTGTGAGTTCTAATTTCGAAAATGAATTTATCATTATAGCCAAAGTCGGAAATGAAAATGCAGGAATTGGTAGGTTAGTTAAAATCGACCCTACTAATATTGAACTTGGAGGAATCTATGTGTTGCCTGATTATAGAAAGTTAGGTGTTGCAGATGCTATAGTAAGAGAACTATGTAACAAAAAACCTTTTAAACAAGTTGCAATTTGGTGTTTACCTTTTGAAAATTTACATGATTTTTATGCTAAGTTTGGATTTAAGAAATTTCAGAACAAAGAAGTGCCTGATGAAATAATTAGTAAGCTTAATTGGTGCAATTCGGATAATAAATATGGAAAAAAAGTAATACTTCTATATAAAGAGGTATTATAAATTGAGTAAAAAAATCATTAGCTTCGACTATCTTGATATATAATTTGATAGTCAAGTAACAAGTTTATAGACTGGTTAAGAATTAGAATGGTGCTAACATTACAAATTATGAAATATTTTCAAAGGTTATGTTTAATCTTACCAATACTACTTGTTTTATTAACTTCTACTATTTCATGTAATAAAACGAAGACTAAAATTGAAAAACCAAATATAGTTTGGATAACCTCAGAAGACAATTCAAAACATTATCTAAAGATGTTTGATGATAATGGAGTTGCGACTCCTAATATTGAATCATTAGCAAATCATGGCATAACATATAGTAGAGCATTTTCAAATGCCCCGGTTTGTAGTGTGGCTCGTTCGGCTATAATTACAGGAAGTTATGGACCAAGAATAGGAGCACAATATCATAGAAAACTTAAAATGGTTCCCATGCCAGATTCTTTGATGATGTTTCCAGCATATTTAAGAAATGCAGGATATTATACAACTAACAATAACAAAGAAGATTATAATATTAAAAAAGGAGATAGTGTATGGGATGATTCTTCTAAGAATGCCTCATGGAGAAACAGAAAACTAGGACAACCCTTTTTTCATGTCTATAATATAGGTATTACCCATGAAGGAAGTCTGCATTTTACAAAAGAAGAAATGATGTTGAATTCTACCAAAACTGGAGAGAATACATTTAAAGTACAACCAAACCATCCAAATACTAAAATTTTCAGATATACCAATGCACTTTATCGCGATAAGATGCAGGAAATGGATACTAAAGTGGGTGAGGTTGTTAAAGCACTTGAAGAGGATGGACTATTAGAGAACACATTTATATTTTATTTCGGAGATCACGGTGGAGCATTACCCGGAAGTAAAGGATATTTATATGAAACGGGACTTCATGTGCCTCTTATTGTTCATGTACCTGAAAAATACAAACATTTAGCTGGCAATGAAAAAGGGATTGTCAATAAAGGGTTTGTTAGTTTTATTGATCTAGCGCCAACAGTATTAAACTTGGCAGGAATACATATCCCTGAAAAAATTGATGGAAGAGCTTTTTTAGGAAAGAATATTAGCATAGATGAGGTAAATACTAGAGATGAAACCTACAGTTATGCTGATAGGTTTGATGAAAAATATGATCAAGTACGTGCAATTCGCAAAGGGAAATATAAATATATCAGAAATTATCAACCTTTTAATTATGATGGTATTTTAAATAATTATAGATATAAACAACTAGCCTTTAAAGAATGGCAGTCTTTATATGAAGAAGGTAAGTTAAATGATATACAAGCTGCTTTTTATAAAGAGCGCACCCCAGAAATGCTTTTTGATATAGAGTCCGACCCATATGAGACTAAAAATCTGATTTCACAACCAAAATATCATACTATTTCTAACGATTTGCGAGAGCGTCTTGATAAATGGGTGAAAGAAATGCCAGATTTGTCATTTTTCCCAGAACATTTTTTAATTGAAAAAGCAATTGAAAACCCAGTACAATACGGAAAAGAGCACAAAAAAGAGATTCATAAGTATATAGACATTTCAAACTTATGTCTATCAAAATTTGAAAGTGTAAAACAAGAGGTGATGAATAGTCTAACCTCAAAAGACCCATGGCAACGATATTGGGGATTAATTACTTGTAGTAACTTTAAAAAAGATGCTAGCGCTCTAGAGTCCATAATAAGAACAATTGCAAGTAATGATCCAGAAAATTTAAATCGTGTACGAGCTGCAGAATATTTAGGAATAATTAATGCCGAAAACCCTTCTGCTGTTATGATAAATACACTTTATAATTCTAAAAAACCTGCCGAAGCGCTATTGATATTAAATTCAATTATAGTAATGCAATCCAAGCGATATAATTACAAGTTTGATATACAATTAAAGAATATCGAAGAAGTTGTAAGCGAAAATTCTGAAGTTAAAAGTAGATTGGAATACTTAGAAGTATTATAGTTTAAATGTAAGGTATCAGTAGTTTTGTTGAATGAAAGAGAAACTTAGAGAACATTCTATTTTCTGAGCCCTATTTCAAAATTTACAGATGTGTTGTAATATTTTTAATATATTTGTAACTAGTTACGTATTTAAATACATATTAAAATGAATTTTGATAAAATCGGAGAAATGGCTCTAGGAAGTAGGTTAAGAGCTCTTAGTACTATAGTTTCAGAAGATGCCCAACGAATTTATAATCTTTATGGTGTCGCATTAAAACCTAAATGGTTTCCTGTTTTCTATTTTTTATCTAATCAAAATACAGGAAAATCAATTACTGCAATCGCTAATGAAATTGGTCATTCGCACCCCTCTGTCATTAAAATTGTTAGAGAAATGTCTAAAGTGGGACTCGTTTTAGAACAAAAAGACACTCTGGACAAACGTAAAAACAACATTGTGTTAACTCCTAAGGGTATAGACATGTCTATACAAATACAACAACAATATAAAGATGTTGAAAATGCAGTTAAAACTACATTAAATCAAACCACACATAATATTTGGTTAGCTATCCAAGAATTTGAATACTTATTAAACGAAAAATCTCTTTTAAAGCGTGTGATTGAACAAAAGAAAATTAGAGAGTCATCAACTGTAGAAATTATAGATTACACATCAAAATATCACACTGCATTTAAAGAACTAAATGAAGAATGGATCAAAACTTTTTTTAAAATAGAAGATGCCGATAGAAAAGCATTAGATGATCCTCAAAAATATATTTTAGATAGTGGAGGTAAAATTTTAGTTGCAATTCAAGATCAAAATGTTCTAGGAGTTTGTGCTTTGATTAAAATGAAAAATAAAAAGTATGATTATGAACTTGCTAAAATGGCTGTTTCTCCTAAAACACAGGGTAAAGGTATTGGCTATCTGTTAGGGAAATCTAGCATTGAAAAAGCAAAATCAATGGGAGCCAAAAGTATATATCTTGAAAGTAATACAATATTAAAACCTGCCATATCATTATATGAAAAACTAGGGTTTCAAAAAGTTGTGGGTATAGATACTCCATATGAAAGATGTAATATCCAGATGGAACTGTTGTTAGAAATTTAATTAAAATTTTTGTATTTCATAGGTAACCAAAAAAACATAGTACTGTTTATTATCTACAATTAATTTGTTTATAAATTCAAAATAGTAATGGTTCACATCGTAATAAATCATTAAATCTAATTTATCAATATTTTAGTAAAGTTAAATTGATTTATGTTGAATGCATTTTTAAAATCAAAAATTCATTTTCAATACTTATCTTTAACACGTATTTTGAGTACTAATAAAGTTAATCAGAAATGAAAAAAGGATATCTAATCTTTTTAATAGTAATTGTAGTTTTTAGTTGTAGCGAAAAAAAAGAAGCAAATTCAATCAATCCAGAAAACTGGGCAAAACGAAAAGCGACTATAAACGAAAAAGATTCTCTTGAAATTGGTAAATCGTATCTTTCAATTTATTCGCAGATATATAGTTTGACGGAGGATACAAAACATAATCTCACGGCTATGGCGAGTATGAGAAATACTAGTACAGTAGATACTATTTTTGTTTTAAAAGCTCAATATTTTGACACTCACGGTAAAGTAGTAAGAACATACTTTGAAGAACCGATTTATTTGGCACCAATGGAAACAACAGAGATTATAATTGATGAAATAGATATATCGGGAGGCACTGGTTCAAATTTTATATTTGAATGGAAAATCCCTAAAAATTGTCCCGAACCATTATTTGAAGGAGTTATGAGTTCTACAATGGGACAACAAGGCCTATCATTTACTACACAAGCAAAACGCATAAAATAATTTATGACAGAAATTATTACCACATTTTTTTTCCTAATAGCTGTAATAGACCCTTTAGGTTCTGTACCTGTATATCTTGAGGCAACAAAAGAGTTCGATAAAATTCATAAAAAGAAAATCGCAATTAGAGCTTCGAGTATTGCATTTATGATTTTACTTTTTTTTATTGTAATAGGACAATTAATATTGGAAGGCATGTCCGTTTCTCTTGATGCTTTTCAAATTTCAGGTGGAGTTATTTTGTTTTTATTCGCTCTTACCATGATTTTTGGAGATGGTAAACCAGCTAAAGAGAAAAGTCAAATCACAGATTACAAGCATGTTACAATTTTTCCTGTTGCCATTCCTTCAATCGCATCTCCCGGAGCGATAATGGCGGTAGTTTTATTGACTGATAATCATGTTTATTCAATAGAACAACAAGTCATTACTACATTTCTAGTATTAATCGTAATAAGCTTAACGACTTTAATACTTTTGGGGGCAAATTTGGTCCAAGAAAAGATTGGTAGTTATGGGATTACTGTTATTAGTAAAATAATGGGTTTAATACTAGCTTCATATGCTGTTCAAAGTATATTAAGTGGAATTAGTAATTATTTTGGTGGATCTTGATTTTTTTGACTCACAAATGGTTCATTAAAAATTAATATAATTATAAAGTTCTTGTTTAATAAATAAGGTTGTTAATACCTTCTTTAAATGAAAATACTAAGAGATATTTTAAAGACAACGTTTAGTTTTAAAAAACCTCATTTGCAAAAAGCACTCGGCTTGCTGGGAATTTCTGTAATTGCAAATCATTTAACGCAAAGTGATCATTTTCCACTTAGCGATTCATATAATTTCCCTTTATATTCAATTATTACTACGATGGTAATAGGTACGGCAGTTATGTTAATTGCAGAAAGGAATTTTAAACGATATAAGAATAAGTATTTTCTAAAACAGCTAAATGTTCGTGTTTTGGGCTTATTTCTGTTATCTACTCTTGGCTACATTGTGTTGATTTATATACCAGTATATTATATTTTTGGCTGGATAATAGACGCCGATTACCAGTTTTATTATTTACTTACAGGTTTGGTAATTACTCTCATGTTAAGTTTAATTTTTATTGTTGTAATGTTTGCTCAGGATATTTATGATCTTCATAAATTAGAAACTATTGAAGGCAAACTTAGTATTACCAAAGGAGGAAAAAGAAGATTAATCACCTACAAAGAAATAGGATATTTTTTTAGTGAGGATAAAGTTGTATACGTTCTTTTAATGAACGGAGATACTTTGGCGACCGATTTTTCTTTAAATGAAATAGAAAGTAATACTAATATAAAGTTATTTTTTAGAGCCAATAGGCAAACATTTCTTCATGCACGTGCTGTAGATGAGATTGAAAAGATAGAAAATGGAAAATTATCCGTGAGTCTTAAACCAGGTACTTTTGGTAAGAACATCTCAAAAAATATAATTAGTAGGTATAAGAAACAAGAATTTATAGATTGGTTCGAGCACAAACTATAAATTCTCAAGACTATTCAGTCAAAATTTTGCTACCATTCAGATATAGGGTATTGTTTTTGGTTGATTTTATGGGAGTTTGATCGTTATTTCGTTTTTGAAATTTAAATACAAAAAAAATGAATACGATTACTTTACGAACTAAAATTATTCCTCTTCTAGCTATTATTAGTGTCTTTTTTATTTGGCTTTTGCCTTTAGGCTTTGATTATTTTGAAACTATCATAGCCGCTATAATTATTTTGATTGCAAGTGCCATAGAATTCAAAAAAGGCATGCTTAAGTCACTAGGGTTTCAAAAACATAAATTTAAGGTAATTCCACTTTTAATATACACTCCTTTAATAGCTATTGGTTTATTTATACTATACTATTTTGTTTTGATTCCAGGAGTGAGTCATTTTACAGGTGATTATATTGATTTTTCTAATTTTGATAAGCTTAGGGGAAACTTTATTGGTTCTTTGAGTGTATTACCTTTTATATGGATATCTGCCGCGTTTGGAGAAGAGATTGTTTGGAGAGGCTATTTCATGAAGCAATTCACAAAGTTTTTTGGAGATGGTAAATTAAGTCTAACGATTAATATAGTATTGTTTGGCATCTTGTTTGGTTATTTACATGGTTATCAGGGGATAAATGGACAAATAATTACAGGAATTATAGGGTCAACATTGGTTTTAATTTTTTATAAACGTAGTTATGATTTATGGTTTAACATTGCTATACATGGATTTTTTGATACAATTGCTTTGATTGCAATTTATCAGTGTTGGATTTGAAATGATAAAAATAAATTAAGAATAAATAGCTTAAAAATTAAGCCATCAGGTACTTAAAAAAAGCGGTTATGCCAAATGGGTAAAATCATAAAGGTTATAAAAGATAGTTAATGTTATTGTTTTACCCATTTGATGTATTGTCTGTAGGTTTTTCAGAATAAATTTAGGCACACTAATTTATGAAAAACAAAGAGCAATATGTCTCACACTAGTATTAAAATATTTAAGTTCATGACCATTTTAGGTTTGTTTATTTCAATTTCTTGTCAACCAAAACCTAATTCTGAAACAATTTCAAAGAAAGAAAAAAACAGGCACCTATTACTTGCTAAAATGTCGACCGAAGAAAAGATTTCTCAGTTACAAGGTGCTTGGCTCAGAGATTTATTAGATGGAAAAAGCCTTTCATTAGATTCTTGCAGAAAAAAAATACCATATGGGATTGGGCATTTGGCACAATTCTCATCTTCAACAGATTTAAACCCCGATGAACTAAAAAAAGTAATATGGGATTTACAACAGTATTTAATACATGAGACTCCAAATGGTATACCAGCCATATTTCATGAAGAGGCAATTTCTGGATTTGCTGCAAAAGGAGCTACTACCTTACCCCAACAGATAGGTATTGGATGCACATGGAATCCAGATCTTTTAAGAGAGAATACTGCAATGTCTGCAAAACTTATGAGAAAAGTGGGAGCTACTCAGGCACTTTCTCCTATGCTTGATATTTGTCGAAATTCACACTGGGGCCGGATCGAAGAAAGTTTTGGGGAAGAACCATATTTCATTGCAAAAATGGGACTTGCCTTTGTAAAAGGATTGCAAGGAGAAGATCTTTCTAAGGGAGTAGCGGCTACTACAAAACATTTTGCTGGTTATGCAGGAGGTACAGATAATGAAAAAGTTTTTTTTGAAGAGACTTTATTACCACATGAAGCAACGGTACGATTTGGCAATGTCCAAAGTGCGATGGCCGGTTATCATACCATTAAAGGGATTCCATGTTCTGCAAACAAAGAACTTTTGGTTGATATTTTACGTACAAAATTGGGGTTTGATGGTGTTGTAATTTCAGATTTTTGGTCAGTTAAACAAGTATATACAAAATATAAATATGCTAAAAACGATAAAGATGCTGCGATTAAAAGTATTACTGCTGGATTAGATGTTGAATTACCTTTCGGAATGAGTTTTCCATATTTAAAAGAAGCTCTTGATGAAGGATTGATCGATCAAAAGACAATAGATACTGCAGTGCAGCGAGTGTTACTTTTAAAAGAACGATTGGGTTTATTGAATAATGAAATACTACCTTTTGAAGAAAAGAAAATAGACTTTGATCCGCCAGAAAACCGCAAAAGAGCCTATGAATCAGCTTGTCAATCTATCGTCTTGCTAAAAAATAATGGTGTACTACCTATTTCTACAGATATAAAAAAAATTGCAGTTGTTGGTCCAAATGCTGCAGCAGTACAATCTTTACTTGGTGACTATTCTTATCAATCATTAGCCGCTTATTGGTGGAAATACCCTGTAGATCCTAAAAATCCAAAACTTGTAACATTACTCGATGGCCTCAAAGCTAATGTAAAAAAAGGAGTAGAAATTACATATGAAAGGGGATGTGATTGGACTAAGTCAATGAATGATGAGATAGAAAAAGTAGATAACGCTTTGGGAGATGAAAGAAGTAAAAACTTAGAATATTTAAATATAAAAGACTTACCTAAACCCGATGTATCAAGGGCTATTCAAATTTCTGTCAATAGCGATGTAATTATTGCAGCAATGGGAGAACAATTATACCTTGTAGGAGAAGGACGAGATCGCAAAGATATTCGATTGCCAGGAGAACAGGAAGATTTTGTAAAACAGTTAATAGCAACAGGTAAACCGGTAATTTTGGTTTTATTTGGTGGTCGCCCGCAAATTATTACAAATATAGAATCTGGATGTGCTGCTATTTTACAGGCATGGTTCCCAGGTGAAGAAGGGGGCAACGCATTAGCAGATATTCTTTTGGGTAAAGTAAACCCCTCTGGTAAATTAACACTAACATATCCACGCACAAATAAACAAGCGCCTATTTGGTATAGTAAAGGGTATGATTCATTGGATCAACCTATGTACCCTTTTGGATATGGATTAAGTTATACCACATATAAGTATAAAGACCTCAAGATTCCTAAAAGTTATAGTATCGAAGAGAAGCAAATATCGATTTCCTTCGAAATAGAAAATTTAGGAGATTTTGATGGTGCAGAAATTGCACAATTGTATGTAAGTCCACCAAAAGAAATTAAGGAATTAGAGCCTATTGAATTAAAAGGATTTGTAAGAGTGTTTATAGAGAAAAAGAAAAAAAAGAAAATTACAATAAAAGTCTCTCCAGAACAATTGGCCTATTATGCAAATGGCAAATGGATTATTAAACCTGGTATGTACGAGTTTAAGATAGGAGCTTCTTCAACCGATATTAGATTATCTGGAAAAGTAGAATTGAAAGGAAATAAAAAAATACTTAATCAACGAAATGTACTGTTTTCTGAAAATAGTATTGAGTAACGAATTTTATAAATTAGTAAAATAAATACATTTTAAGTTTTATAGTACTTTAGAATATTGTAAAAAATAAAAATCGTTGGCAAAATACTATGAATACCAATGAACAAGTAAATTTACGAATAGCAACAAACAAAGATCTGGAACTTGTAAAATATTGGGATCAACAACAGCATGTTATTGATTCTGACCCAGATGATGATTGGGATTGGGAATATGAACTTAATCGTTTTCCAGATTGGAGAGCACAGTTTATTGCAGAAATAAGCGGAAGGGCTATTGGATTTATTCAAATCATTGATCCAAAGAAAGAAGATTCGCAGTATTGGGGTGATGTTCCCGATAATCAAAGAGCAATAGATATTTGGATAGGAGAACAAGAAGATTTGGGTAAGGGCTATGGTACTCAGATGATGAAACTAGCGATTGATTACTGTTTTAATAATGATAATGTAAATACAATTTTAATTGACCCACTGGTATCGAATACTAAAGCGATTCGTTTTTATGAAAAAATCGGGTTTCATTATGTCGAAAATAGATTTTTTGGAAAAAGCGAATGTGTAGTATATAAGTTGGATAGAAAACATTGGTTTTCTGATTAATGATTTTATTTCATCCAATGTGTTGTATACAAAATCATAAGTATTCTAAATATAGAAATGTTACGAAATACTTAGTTACTTAAAAATATATGAAGTTAAAAAAGGCAGTATTACAAGATATTCTAACGCTACAAAAAGTTTGTAAAGAATCCTATACACAAGTTTTTGCAGATCATTGGACCGAGAACGGTTTAACGCTTTATTTAAAAAGAGAGTTTGGAGATAAGCGTTTAAGCGCAGAGTTAATAGATTCTTCTATTGCATATTACTTTATTATTGTTGAAAATGAAAATATTGGCTTTCTTAAAATTAATTACAAATCATCTTATAAATTATCAGAATTAAACAATTGCGAATTAGAAAAAATCTATGTACTTCCTAAGTTTAGTGGTAAAGGTATTGGTAAAAAAGTAATGATAGAATTGATAGGCTTGATTAAGAAAAAACAGAAAAAAGTACTCTTTTTATGTGTAATAGATACAAATATCAATGCGATTAGTTTTTATAAAAAAATAGGTTTTAAATTTCATAGCAAAACACGTTTAGAAATAGCGCATTTCAAAGATGAATTAAGAGGTATGCATAGAATGAGTTTAAAACTAACATAAATAAGGTATGGTTTACTTTAGTAAAGATTACCGTAAAATTAACATAAACACTAATTGTGACTTATTACCTTGTTCGTTATGAGACAGAAAACAATACATAATAGTAAATAAGGTGTCATGAAAAAGTACATAAATAGCTTTGTTATATTGGTAGTATTTATTTTGTTAAGTAGATGTACCCCAAAGGCATCAGAAAAAACAGATATACTTTTAAATAAAGATTTAATACCAGAAGGTGTCGCATATAATACCAATTCAAAATCAATATATGTAGGTGCCATTTATAAACAAAAAATAATAGAGATACAATCAGACGGAACATATAAAGACCTGATAACGAAAGAGGTTTTTGGGGATTTAAGCCCGATAGGTATCGAATTTGTCGAGAAATCACATGACTTGTGGATTAATTTAGCATTAGCACCTATTGTAAATCAAACAAATCAAGATAGATGGGAGACAGGTTTAATGCGGTATAATGTTCGTACTAATGAAAAGGAACATTATATAGTAAAGGATAGCCTAAGGAGCTTTTTTAATGATTTGACTGTATTACCAAATGACGATGTAATTATTACAGAAACTGCAAATGCCCGATTGTTTAAATTCGATGCTGCCAAAAAAGAATTAGAACCTTATATAGAGTTAACTAATTTTAGTTTTCCTAATGGTATTACTTTTTATCAACCGAAACAATTATTGTTCGTATCCACTAATGAAGGTATTGTAAAAATTGATATACAAACAAAAGAACAAAGCTTACTTAAAGTTGCGCCAAATATAAATGCTAAAGTTATTGATGGCTTATCATTTTATAAAAACTACTTTATAGGACATCAGAGCACAAAGATTTCTAAATTTTATGTAAACGACGAATTTACAGAGATTACCAATGTTGAGGTGTTTGATACGGGTAAAGAATTTGATTCCAGTACTACTGGAGAAATAGGAAATGATAAGTATCACTATATCGTAAATTCACAAATTAAAAGTGGAATCGAGAATAAAAAAATAAAACCATTGGATAGCTTAGAAAACGTAATAATAAGAAGCAAACCTTTATAAAATTAAACATGATCAATTAAAATAAAAAAATGTATAATATCCTTAGAAATATCTTTTACGTACCTCTTAGTATTTTGTTGTTCTTGAATAGTACAATTTGTTCAAGTCAAGATACTTTGCCTATTTGGCAAGATTTGATACCCAATTATTTGATCTCTGATGAGGTAGAAACAAGAGAGAAAGGTAACATATTCTGGATTAGAAAAGTACAAAAACCATCCTTAGAAATTTATTTGCCAAGTAAACAAAATGCTTCTGGTAGAGCAATAATGATATGTCCTGGAGGAGGGTATGGAGGACTTGCGTATGATTGGGAAGGAACAGATATTGCAAAATGGTTAAATTCTAAAGGGATAGCAGCCTTCGTACTCAAGTATAGATTACCAAAGTCTAAGTCAGTTAATGTTGGATATAAAGCTCCATTGCAAGATGCGCAAAGGGCAATGAGAATAATTCGAAGTAATGCTGAAAAATGGAATATAAATAGAGACCAAATAGGAGTTATGGGGTTCTCTGCAGGAGGACATTTAGCAGCAACTTTAGGCACTCATTATAGAAACAAAGAATATAAAAAAGTTGATGTTTTAGACACAATAAGCGCAAAACCAAATTTTATGGTATTAGTATATCCTGTTATCTCTATGAAAGAAAATATTACACATCAAGGATCTAAGGATAATTTGTTAGGAGATTCTCCAAAACCAGAATTAGTGGACTATTTTTCTAACGAATTGTATGTAGATAAGGATACATCACCAACCTTTATAGTCCATGCTTCAGATGATAAAGCTGTTTCTGCACTTAATAGCATTTCTTTTTATACAGCCCTTATCGAAAAAAAAGTCTATACAGAAATGCATATATATCCTAAAGGAGGACATGGTTTCGGATTAGCAATCGGGAAAGGGTATTTACAAAATTGGACAACACGCTTAGATGAATGGCTGACCAGTTTGAAATAAAAATTTAGTATCGCTATCTCTTTTTAAGGAGTTACTTTAAAAACAATAAGTTGATTTAGTTGTGGGAAAAAAGTATTGAAATTATTATCCGAGATTATGACCAATGTTCGACTTCCGTCGGCTAATTTTGGTCCAAAAGTGATCCCTTCAAGATTATCAACTGTAGTATTCGTTAATTGCCCCCGAATAGTTTCAAAATTAAAGAGTAATGTTTTTGTTGCCTTAGTATATGAGCCTGTAGATAAAGCATTCATATCAATAGTATTTGTGGCGTTTGAAGCGTCTACCTTATAAATTTTAACAGTATTACCACCATTTATATATCCAGAAGAAAAAGAACGTTCTAATGCCAAAAATTTGTCTTTATCATATTCAAGTATTTCTACAAGACCATTTACTTCAAAAGAGGTACCTAATGCAGCCTCTTTTGCTACAGGGTCAAGTTCATAAGCAAATTGTCGTTCTGCAACTCCAGATGATTTATTGAATAATGTAATACGAACAGGAGATTCTGTATCTGTTGTTGTAGGTTCTGGGCCATCCTCTATTAGAGGTAATTCAAAAGATACCCAATATCCTTTAGTATCAAAACTTATCGAAAGACCTTCTAAAACACCATTATGTCTTGGACCCGATGAATCAGTTTCAAGTTGAGCTCTAAAGTTATCAGGAAGGGTGAAGCTTCTTAATTGATTTCCTTGAGCAGATATTTCTATTAATGCTGGGTCTATAGCATTATTAATAGATCCTTCACTAGTGTAAAGAAGCGTATTGGAGCTAGTGTCTACCCTAATACTCTCTGGATCTACTACACCTTGTGTTAGTGGAGTACCAGTCGCATCATTAATAATATGCATTTTAGTAATATCTACCTTTGTAAAAGAAGTTTCATTATATGAAATGTCAGCTTCGTAATATCTAATAGGAGGAATAGAAGTATCACAGATAATATACCACTTTCCATTTTGATAATCAATTCCAGAAAAACCACCAATAGGAACACCTTCTATATCTTGACTGGGTATTACAAATTCATCTATGTAAGTTAACTCACTAATAGAGTTTTCTTGATCTATAGGTTTAGTTACACTAGTAGAGTTTGTATTAGATGAACAACTTAAAAGTAACAAGAAGAAAATGATGTAGAGTGTCTTAAACATTGTAGTAATAATTGAGGGCATAAAGGTATCGATTTATAATTTAAATTAGAGGTTTAAGCATTTGTTAAGTCTTTAATTTCGATAGTAAAACCTTACTTCGTTATAGGTTTTTAACCCTTGTTTATCAGTTGTTTAGCTCTTTTGTTTTTCATATATATTCTAGTACTTAGTTACATAAATCAATTTATAATTAACCATTTAATACACAAAATCATGAAAAAACTTTTATGTTGTGTTAGCTGCTGTTTGATGATAAACATCGGTTTAGCACAGTTTCAACATTCCTTTGGAACTGAACAATCTGAAATGGGTAGATCTTTAACTCAACTACAAAAGGTTGAAAAGGGGTATTTAGTAGCTGGATATACTTCAAGAAACTTCATAGGAAGCCTAGAAGCTACCTTGGTCAAAACCGATCTAAATGGTAATCAAATTTGGTCTCGGGTTTATGGGGGGCAAGATTTCGAATATTTTAATTCGGTAAGGCAATCAACAAATTTTAGCCCAAATAATCCTGCTGCTTATGTAGCCGCTGGTATCACAAGAAGCTTTGGTTTTGGTGGGGGAGATGCCCTACTCATAGGAACTAATGTTAATGGTGCTCCTGTTTTTTCTAAAGTTTATGGTCGAGATCAATATGATGCAGCGCATTGTGTACAAAATATCAAAGACGAAAATGGTAGGCCTGGCTATATTATGGTTGGAGAAACAAGAAGTTATTCTCAATCATTACCAAGAACAAATATGTACGTTGTAAGAACAGATGATCAAGGGAATCTAACAAGAGCAACCGTTATTGGAGGCAAAGGGGATCAACGTGGCTTATGGATAGAACAAACTCGTGATGGAGGATACATTATTACAGGATCTAGTACAGATTTTGATTGCGGAGGTAGTGCCACATTGGTTAACCCACCAACAGATATTTTTGTAGTAAAACTTAAGCCAGATTTAAATATAGAGTGGCAAAGAGTTATTGGGTATCCAAAAGAGTTAGATCCCATGAGACGTTATTTAAATGTGGGAACTTGTATAAAGCAAGGTCGTAACGGTAATTATGTGCTAACTGGCTATACGAATAGTTTTGGTATTAATAATTCATTTGATGCTTTTCTAATGTATTTACGAAGTAATGGAGATTTTATGGGTATGAAAACGTATGGTACAGAGAGAAACGAATATGGTCGTAGTTTGCAAATAACAGCAAGTGCAACAGGAAGCCCTCTCTATACTATAGTTGGAGACCAATTTACTTCAACTAGAAAAGCATTATTGTTTCAGGCAGATGCAGGTGGTAATTTCTTATGGGGGTATAATTATGGGCGAACTGGTCAGGAAATGGGGACAGAATTAGTACGAGATGATTTTGACAAAGGTTTTGCTTTTACAGGATATACAACAACAATAGGAGCAGGAGCTACAGATATTTACCTTGTAGAAACAACAGATACAGGAAAATCTACGCCACAATGTGAGAGAGAAATTAAATTAGAAGTATTTAAACATGAGCCTTGCCTGACTAAAATTGCCGAACAGATTTTTGTAGATGAATTTAGAAAAATTGATCCAAAAGTTATTCGTATGGAGTACAAGCAAGATCGATGTGGTATTGCAATTAGTGGCAAAACAGACGATATCAAGGATATTAATGAAGAATCAGGGGTGTCGCTTTTTCCAAACCCTGCCAAAAACCTTCTTACTATAGATGTTAAAAGAAAATCAAAAACAACTTATGGTGGAGTTTTTGATATTCAGGGTAAAGAAGTAATCCAAAATATCCAAATAGGCGAAACGGGAAAAACAATTGTGGCAACAGAAACCCTTGAACCTGGAGTTTATATTGTTAAACTAAAAACAGAAAATGGAGAAACTTTAGTAAAAAAATTCTTTAAAGAATAAGGTTATTAATTATCACATTTTCAAAATAGCAATAATGAGCTACTATACAGTTTTGTAAAGTGGCTCATTATATAATCTATGAATTTATAAAAGCTACACTATGAGTAGCCACCATAGCTGCTGTTTCAGTTCTTAGTCTAGTATCTCCTAAAGTAACAGGCGTATATCCAGACGTTAATGCTAATTCGATTTCTTTAGTTGAAAAATCTCCTTCTGGACCGATAAGTATAGTATAACTAGAACCTTGTTTAAGGACATCCTTTAGCGATTGTTTTTTTGTTTCTTCACAATGAGCAATGTATAATTGATCATGATTAGTAGTGCTAATAAAATTAGAAAATGATATTGCGGGATTGAGCTTAGGTAAGTAGCATTGCAAAGATTGTTTCATTGCGCTTAGTAAAATACGTTCAAAGCGCTCTTGTTTGATTACTTTTCGTTCACTATGGTCACAAATTATCGGAGTTATTTCATGAATACCTATTTCTGTAGCTTTTTCTAAAAACCATTCATATCGATCATTCATTTTGGTGGGGGCTACCACTAGATGTAATCGATATGGTTTACGAGCTTCTAGGGTATACGAATCTATTGTCGCATGGCATTGCGAAGGGTTAGAGAAAGTAATACTGGCAGTAAACAAAAGACCTTTGCCATTAGTAATATTTAATGTATCTCCTTCTTGTTTTCGAAGAACTTTAGAGATGTGTTTACTTTCTTCTCGCGAGAACTTTATGCTAGTGCTCGTTTCTGTTAAGGTATCATTATAAAATAGTTGCATTAGAATTTTATTCTAGATTTAGCTACAACGCTCATGTCTGTAAAGTCTTTTTTCAAAAACTTCAAATATCCAACAATTCCTATCATTGCGGCATTATCAGTAGTATATTCAAATTTAGGAACAAATGTTTTCCACCCAAATTTATGTTCTCCTTCTTTTAGTGCAGCTCTAATACCCGAATTAGCAGATACTCCACCACCAATGGCAATACGTTTTATGCCTGTTTGTTTTGAAGCTTTTTTCAACTTATCAACAAGAATATTAATAATTGTATGTTGTAATGAGGCACAAATATCATTAAGGTTTTCTTCTATAAAATTTGGGTTTTCTTTTAATTTCTTCTGGGTAAAATAAAGAACAGAAGTCTTTAATCCGCTAAAACTAAAATTGAGTTCTCCTACTTTAGGTTTTGGAAATAAGAAAGCTTTTGGGTTACCAAGTTTTGCATACTTATCAATTAAGGGACCTCCGGGATAAGGAAGTCCAAATATTTTAGCGCTTTTATCAAAGGCTTCTCCCACGGCATCATCCAGAGTTTCTCCAATTACTTCCATATCAAAGTAATTGTCTACTTTAACGATTTGCGTATGACCTCCACTAATGGTCATTGCCAAAAAGGGAAACTCGGGTTTATCAAATTCTTCTTCTTCAATAAAATGTGCAAGAATATGTGCTTGCATATGATTTACATCAATAAGCGGAATATCCAAAGCTAGTGCTAATGATTTAGCAAAAGAGGTTCCTACGAGTAATGAACCCATAAGCCCTGGACCTCTTGTAAAGGCAATACCATCTAACTGTTTTTTGTCAATACCTGCTTGTTTTAAAGCTTGATCAATTACAGGAACAATGTTTTGTTGGTGAGCTCTAGAAGCTAATTCGGGCACAACTCCACCATATTGTTCGTGTATTTTTTGAGAGGCTACCACATTAGATAAAACTTTTCCGTTGCATAATATGGCGGCAGAGGTATCATCACAAGAAGACTCAATACCTAAAATGTATATTTTTTGTTGATCCATTATGAGGAAAAGGGCATAGAAATTGTTAATATTGTCTACAAAGTTAAAACAATAAAACGTATCAAAAAATTAAGGAAAATATTGTTAAGGGTATTTCATGTCCTTTTTTCACTTTTTGCATTTTTAGTGATTGTATTTTCTGTACCTGCGGTGCAAACATATTTAGGAAAAAAAATCACAAATAAACTTAATAAAGATTATGGTGTTGACATCGCTATAGGAAGAATTGGATTAACATATGCAGGAGGTGTAAGACTTAAAGAAATTTTTGTCAAAGATCATCATCAAGATACGCTGCTATATGCTTCGGGAATTACAACATCTATTGGTAGTTTAACCGATATTGCGAATAACAAACCAGAACTTGGTGATGTTGCAATAGAAGATTTAATTTTTAATATGAAAATTTATAAGGATGAGAGTAGTGATAATCTTATGACTTTCATCCGTAAATTTAATAGTACCAATAAGTCATCTTCAAAAGAGAAGTTTTTACTTACTACTAAACATATTAGTATTAATGAAGGGCGATATAATTTTATAGATGAAAATCTAAGTAGTCCAGAAGTAATTAATTATAGCGCAATTAATTTAGCTGCAGATAACCTTATGGTTGATGATGCAGATGTATATTTAAATATTAATGCGTTAACATTTAAAGATAAGCGGGGATTACGTATTTCAAAGTTACAAACTTGCTTTTCTATCAAATCCGAAGAAATGAATTTTCAGGAACTGAGTATAGAAACTCCAGATTCTAATGTTCAAGGAGATATTCAATTCTCATATAAACCAGGAGGGTTGTCTGATTTTGTTAATAAAGTAAAGATCAATGCTATCTTTAATAAAGCTACAGTGTCTACAAATGATCTTATTCCATTTTACAAAGAATTTGGAAAAAACCATAATTTCAAACTCAAAAACACTTCTGTTAGAGGTACACTTAATGATTTTAGGGTTTTAAATGCCAATATTTCTGGGCTTGATAGATCTAGTATTAAAGGAGATATAAGAATTCGAAATGCGGTCACAAATGTTACAAATTTTGAACTAGATGGCGATTTTGATAATGTAACTACGAATTATTATGATTTAATAAATCTATTGCCAAACGTTTTAGGAAACTCTTTACCAAAACAAATACATCAGTTTGGAAGTGTTATGGCTATAGGTAATGCTATAGTTACTAGAAAAGCTGTTGATGTTGATATGAATCTTTTTTCCCAATTAGGAAAAGTAAATGCCTTTGTTTTATTAGAAAATCTAAATGATTTAACGAAAGCTACATATAACGGAAATATTATCTCTAATAACTTTAATGTTGGTCAGTTAGTTGATCGAGAATCGATAGGTAATGCAGCTTTTGATATACATGTTGACGGGAGTGGCTTTACCTTAGAAAGTCTTGATACCAAAATAGAAGGAGATATCAATAAACTGGATTTTAATGGATATACCTACACGAATTTAAAAGCAATAGGAAACCTTAAAGATCGGGTTTTTGATGGGGATATGAGCTCTCGAGACCCTAATGCGCAATTTAATTTTAAGGGCGTCGCAGATTTATCAGAAGAAGTCAATAATTATGATTTTGTAGCAAATGTGGATCATGTTGATCTCCATAGATTAAATATTTTCACAAGGGATAGTGTTTCTGTATTTAATGGAGATGTATATATGAATATTAAAGGAACTGGAGTAAATGATGCTTTTGGGACAATTTCTTTTGCAAAAACATTATATCGAAATCAAAATGCAGGATATTACTTTGAAGATTTTGATATTACTTCAGATTTTGATAAGGATAATGTAAGGACAATTAAAATTAATAGCCCAGATATTATCGAAGGAAATGTAAAAGGTGTTTTTAGATTTGAAAACGTCTATGATCTATTTAGAAATTCTATAGGTAGTTTATATACTAATTTTGAAGCAACCGAGATCACCGATCATGAGTTTATGGAATTTAATTTTAGTATTTATAATAAAATTATAGGTGTGTTTTTTCCCGAAATACAATTTGCCCCTAATACTATTATTAAAGGAAAAGTAGAGAGTGATGATTCAGAATTTAAGCTTACTTTTAAATCTCCATCGATTACTGCATATGATAACTATATGGAGAATATAGATGTGCAAGTTGATAATAAAAACCCTCTTTTTAATACATACGTGGCAATAGATAGTATTGATTCAAAGTATTATGATGCATCAGAGTTTAGTCTAATTAATGTGACTTTAAAAGATACCTTGTTTATTCACTCAGAATTTAAAGGTGGTAAAAATAATGATGATAATTTCAATCTTGAGTTCTATCATACAATTAACGAAGAGAATAACTCTGTTGTAGGTTTTAGAAAGTCTGATTTTACGTATAAAGGGTATACCTGGTATGCAAATAGAGAGAAAAGTAGAGATAAAAATAAGATCGTTTTTGATAATGATTTTAAAAACATAAGTATTCAATCTATAATGCTTGATTATAATGATGAGGCAATACGTATAGATGGAGTTACTAGAGGTAAAGATTACAAAAATCTAACAGCTACGTTTGACAATGTAGATTTAAACAAAGTGACTCCGCGTATAGATAGTTTAAATTTAAAGGGAAAGATAAATGGGGAGTTAGCAATCATTCAGGAAAATTCATTGTACTTACCCAATACCGAAATTACTATAAATGATTTAACTGTAAATGAAACATTACTAGGACAGTTACAGCTTAAGGTAGATGGTAACTCTGACTTAACAAAGTATAATATAGATACTAAACTAAGTAGTGAAGAGAAGCAAATCCTTTCTGCAGTAGGTTTAATAAATGTTTCGGATAAAAATTCATCTATAGCAGTAGATGTTGACTTAGATGAGGTGGATATTTCTGGGTTTAGTGCTTTAGGTGGTATAGTGGTTTCTAATATAAGAGGGTTTGTTTCTGGACAAGCAAAAATATCTGGTAGTTATAAAAACCCTAATATTGATGGTGTTCTAACTTTGAATAAATCGGGTCTTACAGTTCCTTATTTAAATGTTGATCTTAATTTTGAAGAAGATTCAAAAGTCCTACTTAGTAAACAGAAATTTGATTTTGATAATGTTAATATTACAGATACAAAATACGATACAAAAGGTGTCTTGTCAGGCTTTATAGCCCATCGACGTTTCTCGAAATGGGAGTTAGGACTTAAATTGCTGGCTAACGATAGGTTGTTAGTTTTAGATACAGAAGAGGATGAAGAATCCTTATATTATGGTACAGGATTTATAAGTGGTGAAGCCGAAATAAAAGGCCCTACAGACGGTTTGGTGATTGATGTTAATGCTACCACAGAAAAAGGTACTAGTTTTAAAATACCTTTAAATGAAACAGAATCTATTGGTGATAATAGCTACATACATTTTCTTAGTCAAGAGGAGAAAAGAGCCCGATTAGAAGGAAAAGAGATTGTCTTAGAAGATGTAAAAGGTTTAGAACTTAATTTTGATCTTGATGTAAATAATAACGCAGAAGTAGAAATTGTAATTGATAAAAATACAGGAAGCTCATTAAAAGGTCGAGGAGCGGGAACCTTACTGATTGAAATTAATACCAATGGAAAGTTTAAAATGTGGGGTGATTTTGTGGCATATGAAGGAACGTATAACTTTAGATATGGACCATTTGTAGAAAAACTATTTACAGTACGAGATGGGGGAACTATAAACTGGTCAGGAAGTCCAACTAGAGCCGTTTTAGACCTTAGTGCTGTATATAAAACCGAAGCAAACCCTGCAATATTGTTAGAAAGTGCTTCTATAAACCGTAAAATACCGGTAGAAGTTGTGGTAGATCTTCAAGGAGAGTTAATTCAACCTAATATCAATTTTAATATAGAATTTCCTAACCTTAGTTCTGTAGCAAAAAGTGAATTAGATTACAGACTAAGTGATCAATCAACTAAAGAATTGCAAGCATTATCTTTAGTATCATCTGGGCAATTTTACAGTGGTACTTTGGATGCCAATGCCATTACAGGTGGTATTGCTGCCGAAAGAGTTTCGGGTCTTTTTAATAGTATTTTTTCTGACGAAGATGATAAATTTCAAGTAGGACTTAATTATGTACAAGGAGTTCGAACATTAGATCAAGAAAATGCAGATCAATTCGGATTAACACTTTCGACACAAATCAATAATAAAATATTAATAAATGGGCGAGTAGGAGTACCTATAGGAGGTGCAAATGATTCTGGAGTAATAGGAGATGTAGAAATAGAATATCTATTTAATGAAGATGGATCGTTAAGAGGAAAAGTCTTTAATCGTCAAAACGATATTCAATTTATCGGTGCAGGAAATCAAATCTATGAACAAGGAGTTGGCTTGTCATACTCGGTAGATTTTGATAATTTTAATGAATTATGGACTAAGATTTTTAAAACTAAAAAAGTTCAAGATTCTATCGCAAAACCAGAAGATACAATCAAAATTGAAAAACCAGATTTTATTAACTTTACAGAAAAAAATAAATAAATGTAGGTAGTGGTGAAGTAGAAAAACTACGACTATTTTACATAATAGACAATAAACAAAAATACATGGCCAGAGAAATTACAACAATCGGTGTTATGACATCCGGCGGAGATTCCCCAGGTATGAATGCTGCAATACGTGCCGTAGCGAGGGCATGTGCATATTACAATGTAAAATGTATAGGGTTTTACAGAGGTTATCAAGGAATGATAGAGGGAGACTATTGTATGATGAATGCACGTAGCGTTCGTAATATTATTAGTCAAGGAGGAACGATATTAAAATCTGCTAGGTCAAAAGATTTTAGAACTCCAGAAGGTAGAAAAAAAGCAGCAGATAACCTCAAAGAGATTGGTGTTGATGCAATGGTATTAATTGGGGGAGATGGTACATTTAGAGGTGGACAGATTTTTAGTGAAGAGTACGATATTCCAGTTATAGGAGTACCAGGAACTATAGATAATGATATTGCAGGAACAAATTTCACTATAGGTTATGATACTGCTCTAAATACAGTTATCGAGGCGATAGATAAAATTAGAGATACAGCAAGTTCACATGATCGATTATTCTTTATTGAAGTAATGGGTAGAGATGCCGGATTTATTGCGTTAAACACTGGTGTCGGAGCAGGAGCAGAGGAAATCTTAATTCCTGAAGAAGATTTGGGATTAGATAGACTGTTAGAATCCTTAAAGCGTAGTAAACGTTCTGGTAAATCATCAAGTATTGTCGTGGTAAGTGAAGGAGATAAAATAGGTAAAAATGTGTATGAACTAGCTGATTATGTAACCGAAAATTTACCGGATTATGAAGTAAAAGTAACGGTATTAGGTCATATGCAAAGAGGTGGGTCTCCTTCGTGTTTTGATAGAACATTAGCTAGTAGATTATGTGTTAAAGCGGTTGAGTTATTGTTAGATGGCGAAAAAAATATAATGGTAGGAATAATTAATAACGAAATAGCAGCTACTAGTTTTGATACCGGATTAAAAGAAGATCATGGGATTAATAAAGAATTACTAAGAATATCTGATATTCTTTCGACATAAGAAGGTATTATAAATAAGAAATATAAAGTTAGAAATGACAATTGCAATTATAGCACATGATGGTAAGAAAGCAGAGATGGTTCAATTTTTAAATGAACATCAAGAAATATTACATTCAAAAAACATAAAATTAATTTCTACCGGAACTACAGGCGAAAAAGCGAAGAGAGCAGGTTTTGAGGTTGATGCGTTATTGTCAGGCCCACTTGGAGGTGATGCACAAATAGCCTCTGGAGTTGCCGAAAAAAAAGTTGATATGGTTATCTTTTTTAGAGATCCATTAGCTAAGCATCCACATGAGCCAGATATTTTTATGTTAATGCGCCTTTGCGATGTTTATAATGTGCCATTGGCAACAAATCCAGCTACAGCAGAATTATTACTTAAAGGCTTATAGTGGGTAACTTAAAGTAATAGAACCATTACAATGATAAAGAAATTTTGAATTTAAGCATAGGACTTAATTCATAAAAACTCTTCCTAAATTTGAAAACAACTTATTATATTTAATACTTGAATAAAACTCCCAACCACTATTTCTGATGCTGATAATTCATCATATATATTGTTTCTACCTAAATCAAACAGTATATAAGCTCCTGGGTTTAAAGCATTGCTTCCTGACTTATTGGATATTATATAGAAAAATGAAGGACTTAAGTGAGTTGTGCTAGGTTAAATCCTATAGAGTAGTTTAGTTTTATTGGTCTTGTTAATATGGGGGAATAATAGTTATTTTGTGTAGTACGAACAACAAAAGGTTTATTAAAAGTATAGTTTAGAGTAGTATTGTTATTAAGATTGTTTGCCAAACTCATAAAATTACCACTTTGATATGTGCTGTTTTGTGAGTTCCCAAAAATATAGTTGGTAGATGTACTTTGCGCAATACACATAATCACACTAAAAAATGTAAAAACACAAATAAGCGTAGTTTTCATAATATCTTCCTTTTTCCTAAAACAAATAAGTACAAGAATACCCCACCCTAAGATAAGAGTAATTAATAAGGTATACTTTTCTGATTTGTCAAACTAAAATTGATGTCTAAGATTTAAAATGTCATATAAGATGGTAACAATTCCTGATCAATTGACATGAATAAAAAGGAAAACTAAATAAACCATCAATTATGAATAGACAAAAACAACTTGTGTTTTGCAAAGTTTGTAAAAATCAAAAATTTGATATGAAACAAGGAGTAATTTGCGAATTAACCAATACGGTAGCAGATTTTCAAGAAACTTGTGAGCATTATGAAGAGGATGTAACCCTTAAAGAAAAAGAAAAAGTTCAAGAATTAGAGAGAGCCTTAAATCATAAAGAGGCCAGTCAAGGACAAAGATTTGCTAATTTAATTATTGATTATATATTTATCATTATTTTTAGTTTCGTTGCAGGAATTTTATTGGCTTTATTCTCACCGGAAACCATGTATGCATTAGAACAAGAAAATCCCATACTAAATTATGTATTTGGATTTGTAATTGGTGTAACATATTATACGTTCTTTGAGATGACTACTAGCAGAACAATGGGTAAGATAATTACAGGGACTAAAGTTGTTGATGAGCAAGGAAATGTGCCCGAGGCGGGAACAATTTTACTAAGAAGTCTATGTCGTTATATCCCTTTTGATGCATTTTCATTTTTAGGTGAAGGTACTGGGTGGCATGATACGCTTTCTAAGACAAAGGTTGTAAATAAATGATATAACTATAAATCCTTCTAAAGTAAATCAAATATACTTTAGAAGGGTAATGTCTTACATATTAAAAGAAATACTATCTATTTTACTGCGATAACAGAAATCTCAACATTAACAAACTTGGGTAAAGCAGCTACAGCAACTGTTTCTCTTGCAGGGGCAGTATCCTCGTTAAAATACCCACCATAAACTTCATTTACTTGAGCAAAGTTATTCATGTCATTTAAGAAAATTGTGGTTTTGATTACATTTTCGAAAGTCATTTCAACTTGATCAAGAATAGCTTTTAGATTCTGCATAACTTGTTCTGCTTCCGTTTTAATATCATCAAGTACTAATTCTCCTGTGTCTGGATTAATTGCAATTTGTCCAGAAGTATACAATGTATTTCCGTTTAATATAGCTTGATTATAAGGTCCAATAGGGGCTGGAGCTTTAGCAGTGGTAATTATTTTTTTCATTATGAGAAGAGATTAAAGGTGTTATTCAATTTTTAAATATCTAAATTGTAATAGAATTTATTACAACTGTCTATCAGGTTCACGTCGTTTATCCCATTTGATATCACTTAAAACATTAGATTTAATACCAATAAAGAAATTCCATGAGGTACGTTCGCTAAACGGAATCCAGTTAAAATTCATAACCCAACTTTCAAGATCTCTTTGAAATCTAAAATTAGTAAAAGTAAAACCAGGGTTTCTGAAATCATATCCCGATGATACACCAACACTCCATCTTGGAGCAAGTTCTACATCTCCAGAAAACATGACTGAATTCGATGATATTTCATTTTGCCTTGCATTATTACTGTAGTTTACATTATATGAGATCCGCAAGGTCCATGGGATTTTGTAATTATAATTTTGAACGTCCTGATTAGTGTCTTTGCTTTTATCCTTATCGTATGATCTATTCTCTCCAAAATCTGTGACGCCCCCAAAAAGATTATCAGGCCTACCTTCGTTTCTAAAGTTTTGATTTTCTAAGGGGTCTTCATTTGATTTTCCTTTTTCAAAATCTTTACTTGAAAAAGAATATCCAAAGTTTGCACTAGCTCGTGTAAGTCTAAATAAACTCCCCCCATTATCGATGTTCCAAACATCAATTCTACGGTTATTGTTATCTAAGGCATATGGATCTAACTGAGCATTAAAATTAATGTCTAATTTATTCTGGACAATAGGGATATTTCCTGATATTGCAATAGGACTTAGATTAAGGGTATCAGCAGCTATATTATACGACGTACTAATATTTAAATTATTTAATATTGTTACTTTTTTCGCTTCAAGAGCAGTAGAATCCTTACTGCGCACTTTCATTTCTAAGTTATTACTTAAAGAAAAACCAATACTACTTGAAAATACGTTACTTGGAGCTCCAAAAAAGCCACCTTCAAATCTCGAATACACTACATCTTCAACTCCTGTTTCAATTTCTGGAGTTGTAGGGTTATCTTCAATAGGTCGTTCATAAGATGTATAAAACTGACCAAAATCAGGATTGATGCTGTAGCTTATAGACGGTCTCATGGTATGCCTAATAGCCTCTATTTTTTTACCTTTTTTAAAATTAAAAGTACCATATATAGTAGTCCCTAGACTTGTAGAAAAATTATATGTACGGTAGGAATCAAAGCCTTTTATGGTGTCTCTTTGTACGCCTCCCTGACCATTGTTAAGTTCAGGATCAAATTCTTGATCTATGGTTTCAAAGACCCAATTTTCTTGATAATTTGTTCCAGCACTAGCACTGATATATCTAAAAATTTTAAAATTTGTACTTATAGGTATAGAGTGCTGTATTCCCGCTCTAGCTTCGTCGAACATTCGAGCTGAGAATAAGTCATCATCTGTAGTAGTAATTCTGTTTTCTGCTCTAACATTATATTGTGTATTAATATTTTGAATAATCCCTTTTTTGACACCTACTTTTGGAGCAAAAGGAAAAACTCTTGATACACTGGCATTAATATTAGGTAAAGTCATATTTACAGTACCTGTATTTGTATTAGAGTTATGCGTAGCAGCTGCATTAAAATTAACCTGTGGGTCTCCAGGAAAAGTTTTCGAATATGATATAGAAGAACTAATCTGGTTATTTAAGAAGTTACCCGTGTTAAGTTGATTAGTTGATTGTTGAAAAAAGTCACTACTACCAAAATTTACAGAAGCAGAAAAACGAGAATTAGGATTCGCTTTAGCATCTTGGCTATGAGTCCACTGTATGTTATAAGTAGTTCTTTGGGCAAAATCGGGAAAACCTCTTTCACTTGTAAGGTTGTTTTCGTATCTAAACCTTAAGTTTCCTCTAAATTTATATCGTTTTGCATATGCTGATTCAACGGCTAAAGTATAACTCCCATTAGTATAATAATCTCCTAGGAGTGTCAAATCTGCATAATCACTAAGTGCAAAGTAATACCCACCATTCTGTAGAAAATAGCCACGATTTCTTTCTTCACCAGGATTAGGGATAATAAAACCCGATGTTCTATCTTCTGTAAGCGGGAAATAACCAAAGGGCAAACCTAATATAGTTGGCACATCAGCAATAAACATATTTACTAATCCCGTAACAATTTTTTTCTTAGGAACAAATTTGATACGTCTAGCGTAGAAATAATACTCAGGATCTTCTATATTTTCTGAAGTTGTAAATTTTACATTTTTCATATAAACAACAGAGTCATTTTCTCTCTTTGAAACTTCATTCTTGATTTTAAAACCATTTTGCTCGGTCCTGGAATTATAGATTAAAGCCTTTTCTGTATCAAAATTAAATCGAATAGAATCTGGTTCTACTATATTTTGTGATTGTTTGAATATGGGAGTTTGTGTATAATTGCCTAAAGAATCTTTAATACCATAAGCATAAACTTCATTTTTTTCGTTATCAACAACGATAAATCCAGCATTAATCTGCATATCACCATAGATGATTTCTGCCTCATTGTATAAGTACATTTTGTTTTCTCTACGACTTAAACGCATATAATCAGTTGATTTGTAATCAACTTTATCCGTTAAGAGCTGTGATTCTGCAGCTAAACTGTCTTTTTTTGTTGTATCCTGAGCTTTTTCACTTAAGAGTTTTTCTGGGTTAATCTTAATCCCGTTTTGTTGAGTAATTATCGAATCCTTTTTGTTTATAGGGGTTATCCCCGAAATCGAATCCTTAACAGCAGGAATAGGTACCTCTGTAGTCTCATTTGTTTCTTGTGCAGTAACTTGACAAAAACAAAAAAGTGAAAAACTTAGTGAATAAACTATCTGTCGTACCTTTGTTTGCAATGGTTTAAATCCTATTTTTGTGAAACTATGGCTTAGTTTTTGAAGTGCCAAAATTACATATATTTTTGATGCCTAGATTGTAATTGGTAAAAAAATAAAAAAATATGTTATTTAGATATTTTAAAACCCATTTAAATAGTTGGGTTATAGTATCTTTTTTATGAAGCATATAATTATTATTTTTTCATGTCTGTTATTAAATACGGGAACAAAAATGGAATGTTTCAATTTTATAGTAAATTATTTGTAGTTGATGAAACGAAATATAACATATAGTATTTTTCTGGGAGTTGTAATTTTTATAATATACGGGTTTCAGAATCCCGAAACTTTACAAGAAAAAAAGAAATTTGTAGTAGTTTTAGATGCAGGACATGGGGGACATGATTCTGGTAATAGAGGAAACGGATATGAAGAAAAAACTATTTCTTTAAATGTAGTGTTATCTGTTGGTAAGGCATTAGAAAAAGACCCTAGGTTTAAGGTTGTATATACCCGAAAAACTGATAATTTTATAGAGTTGCATGAACGAGGTAGTATTGCCAATAAGGCAGGAGCAGATCTTTTTGTTTCTGTACATTGCAATTCTCACCGTTCCCAAGCCTACGGTACAGAAACATTTGTTTTAGGATTGCATGCAAATGATGAAAACTTTAATGTGGCTAAAAACGAAAATTCAGTTATTCTTTTAGAAGATAATTATGAAGCCAATTATGATGGTTTTGATCCTAATTCTCCAGAATCTATAATAGGGCTAACATTAATGCAAGAAGAATATTTGGACCAAAGCCTTACACTCGCCAGTTTTGTTCAAAACAGGTTTAAAAAGACATTAAGTAGAAAAAGTCGTGGAGTAAAACAAGCTGGATTTGTAGTACTACACCAAACATATATGCCTAGTGTTCTTATAGAACTTGGTTTTTTAACCAATAATAAAGAAGGTAAATTTTTAAATTCTAAGAAAGGACAGGCCGAAATGGCAAAATCTATTGTAACCTCTATAATAGATTATAAAGAAAGTCTAGATGCTATATATTATGTTCCAAAAACAGAGACTCCTAAGGTAGTAGAAACGAAGACACCTAAAATAGAAGGAGGACAGGTGTACGAAGATGTTGTTTTTAAAGTGCAAATTGCTGCCGGTTCAACCGATATAGAGTTGCAACCCTTTAACTTTAACGGGCTTGATCAATTGTCAAAAATTAAGTCTGGGGACTTGTATAAATATTATTTTGGAAGTACCTCTAACTATACTCTAATACAGGAGCTTAAAGAAATTGCAACAGGAAAAGGATACGATTCTAGTTTTATAGCAGCTTTTCGGAATAATGAAGCAATTCCTTTAACAGAAGCACTAAAAGCTAATATTTCTTCTAATTAATCTAAATAAATACTAAGAATTCCTCAAAGAATAGGTAGTAGAAAAGTTTTTTTATTCTAAATTTGTGTCCTAAAACATAATATATTTTGAAATTTACTCGAGAAGTTAAAACAGGAATTTTAGCGATATGCGCTATAGCACTTTTGATTTTTGGATATAGCTTTTTAAAAGGGAAAAATCTTCTCGAAAATGATAGAACATTATATGCAGTCTATAAAAATGTCGAGGGATTAATACCATCTTCCCCCGTTACTATAAATGGCTTAGTGGTTGGTCAGGTAGTATCTATCGATTTTGCTGATACCGAAGGTAATTTGGTCGTAGAGTTTACAGTTGGTAATGATTTTTCATTTTCTAAAAATAGTGAAGCAAAAGTATATGGCGGAGGCTTAATAGGAGGAAAATCTTTAGCAATAATGCCAAAGTATGAAAAAGGACTTGAAGCAAAAGATAGGGATACGTTACCAGGCAGAGTAGAAGCTGGTTTGTTAGAATTGGTAAATGATAAGTTAGCACCTTTACAAGAAAAGTTAGAAGCCGCTATAACCGATGCAGATACATTGTTGACATCTGTTAACGGTATTCTTAATGTAGATAATAAAAATAACCTTAATACTATTTTTAAAGATTTAAGTGAGAGCGTAAAAGACTTTAAAGGAACATCAAGAAGGTTAAATAACCTTATGATAGCTAATGAAGATAAATTGAGTAATGCATTTAGAAATGCAGATGAAATTTCTACGAAATTAAATAAAGTGTCAGATTCATTGTCAAATATCAATATTGGTAAAATAGGAAAGGAATTGGAAGCTGTCTTAGTTAATTTTGATAAAATTTCACAAGATTTAAAGTCAGGAAAAGGTACAGCAGGAAAATTGTTGAAGGATGATAAATTATACGATAATTTAGAAAAGACAAGTAAACAATTAGAGCTTTTACTTCAGGACTTAAGACTAAATCCAAAACGTTACGTTCATATTTCTGTTTTTGGAAAGAAAAATGCACCATACGAAAAACCAACAGACTCAATAAATTAATTAATAGATTATGCAATACATACCTAATATCTTATTTGTAATTGCCTTAGTGGCTGGGATTGGATATTTTATAAAGAATATCCGTAAGGTTATTCGTAACATTCGCCTTGGTAAAGATGTAGATAGGTCAGATGATAAAGCAGCGCGATTTAAAAATATGGCTATGATTGCTCTAGGGCAGTCTAAAATGGTAAGAAGACCAATAGCAGGTATTTTACATATCGTGGTTTACATAGGTTTTATTATTATTAATATAGAGGTGCTCGAGATTATTATCGATGGTATTTTTGGTACGCATAGAATATTTTCATTCTTAGGACCACTTTATGACTTTCTGATTGGCTCATTCGAGATTTTAGCATTTTTAGTATTTGTAGGAGTTATTTTATTTTGGACACGTCGTAATGTTATTAAACTTAAACGTTTTTGGAACCCCGAGATGAAAGGATGGCCTAAAAATGATGGTAATCTTATCTTGTATTTCGAAATGGTATTAATGACCTTATTTTTGGTTATGAATGCTGCTGATCTACAGTTACAAGAATTAGGTTCTGGGCATTATATCAGCGCAGGATCATATCCAATAAGTCAGTTTATTTCTCCGCTTTTTGAAGGAATGTCAGAAGGAAGCCTTATACTTTTAGAAAGAGGAGCCTGGTGGTTGCATATTCTTGGAATCCTAGTGTTTTTGAACTATTTATATTTCTCTAAACACTTGCATATTTTATTAGCTTTCCCGAATACATACTATGGAGATTTAAAACCCAAAGGGCAACTAGATAATCTAGAAGCAGTTACCAAAGAAGTAATGTTAATGATGGATCCTAATGCTGATCCGTTTGCAGCTCCTGCAGAAGATCAGGCAGAAGAAGGTGAACCTGAAAAGTTTGGAGCTTCGGATGTTATGGATCTTAATTGGGCACAATTACTTAATGCTTATACTTGTACCGAGTGTGGGCGTTGTACTAGTGAATGTCCTGCAAATCAAACAGGAAAGAAACTTTCTCCTCGTAAAATAATGATGGATACTAGAGATCGTCTTAAAGAAGTGGGAGATAATATTGATAAGAATGGTAGTTTTGTCGATGATGGTAAACAATTATTAAACGACTATATTTCGACAGAAGAACTATGGGCATGTACAAGTTGTAACGCTTGTGTTGAGGCTTGCCCTGTAAGCATAAGTCCATTGTCAATCATTATGGATATGAGACGTTATTTAGTAATGGAAGAGAGTGCAGCACCAACAGATCTAAATAATATGATGTCTAATATAGAAAATAACGGAGCTCCATGGCCATTTAACCAAATGGATAGAGTAAACTGGAGTAAAGAATAAATGATCACGTATTAATTTAAATTAACCAATTAACCATTTAAACTAAAGAGAAATAATAGTTATGAAGAAGGAAGAAGTAGAAAAATTACTACACGATAAAGTAGAGGCAGGAGAGCATATTAGCCCTGTACTTCCAGAAGGTATCAAAAATTATTTAATTGATATCGATGGTACAATTACAGAAGATGTACCGAATGAAGAACCAGAACGTATGGTTACATGTGAACCATTTCCAGATG
This sequence comes from Aquimarina aggregata, assembly GCF_001632745.1. Classification (GTDB taxonomy): domain Bacteria; phylum Bacteroidota; class Bacteroidia; order Flavobacteriales; family Flavobacteriaceae; genus Aquimarina; species Aquimarina aggregata. The sequence continues at coordinate 101,429 of NZ_LQRT01000002.1, forward strand.
CTTTAGTAACATTAAACAAATGGTTTGATGAAGGACATATCATATGTTTCTTTACATCGCGAACAGAAGAACATAGAGGAGTAACAGAATCTTGGTTAAATAAACATGGATTTAAGTATCATAGCCTGTTAATGGGTAAACCAAGAGGAGGGAATTATCATTGGATTGATAATCACTTAGTAAAAGCAACTCGATACACAGGTAAATTTACAGAATTGGTAGAGAGAGTGGTGACTATAGAGGTTTTTGATGACGGAAAACACGATTAAATAAGTGGTTTTCCTATCCACCTTCTTTTAAATAAGGAATTAAGAAAAATAAAGTATTAAATATGAGCGAAACTATAAAAGTACCCACAATGGCAGAGTATATGGCCGAAGGTAAAAAACCCGAAGTGCTATTTTGGGTAGGTTGTGCAGGTAGTTTTGATGATAGGGCGAAAAAGATTACAAAAGCATTTGTAAAACTACTTCATAGTGCAAATGTTGATTTTGCAGTTTTAGGAACAGAAGAAAGTTGTACAGGAGATCCTGCAAAACGAGCTGGAAATGAATTTTTATTTCAAATGCAAGCAGTTACCAATATTGAGGTAATGAATGCATATGAAATAAAAAAGGTTGTAACAGCCTGCCCTCATTGTTTTAATACCTTAAAAAATGAATATCCAGTCTTAGGAGGTGATTATGATGTTATGCATCATACCCAATTTCTTAAGTCTTTATTAGATGAAGGTAGATTAACTGTAGAAGGAGGTAAATTTAAAGGGAAACGAATTACTTTTCATGATCCATGTTACCTGGGTAGAGCAAATAATGTTTATGAAGCACCAAGAGACTTACTTAAAAAATTAGAAGTTGAGTTGATTGAAATGAAACGCTGTAAACGAAATGGTTTATGTTGTGGTGCTGGAGGTGCTCAAATGTTCAAAGAACCAGAACCAGGTAATAAAGATGTAAATATCGAAAGAACAGAAGATGCTTTAGAGACAAAACCCGATATAATTGCCGCTGGTTGTCCGTTTTGTAACACTATGATGACCGATGGTGTTAAGAATAAAGAAAAAGAAGATAGTATTGATGTTATGGATGTTGCAGAGCTTATAGCTAATGCACAAGATTTATAATATATTTATCAAATAAAGTACAATTTAAGTAGAGTTAATATGTTTTTCATATTAACTCTTTTTTTAAATAGATTCTAAAGGGAAATAGTAATAGTTTTTGCTATTTTAGTAAAAAAGTAAAAAGATAGGTAATGTTGGTAGACTTCAATGAACTTCCTGAAACATCTAGAGTGTGGATTTATCAAGCAAATAGATCATTTTCTCAAGAGGAATTGGAAGAAATTAAAAATAAATTAAACGAATTTTTAGAGCAATGGACAGCACATGGTTCGGATCTTAAAGCTAGTTATGAAATTAAATATAAAAGATTCATAACAATAGGATTAGATCAAGGACTTAATCCTGCTACTGGTTGCTCAATAGATGCTTCAGTACATTTTATCCAAGATTTAGAACAACTATATAGTGTTGATTTGATGGATAAGATGAATGTTTCCTTTAAACAAGGAGAATTTGTAGCTTATAAAACGCTATCAGATTTTAAGATGATGGCCAAAAAAAGATCAGTATCCCCAAATACTATCGTTTTCAATAACCTAGTGACTAATATTGCCGAATATCGAACCAATTGGGAAGTCCCAGCAAAAGATAGTTGGCACAACCGGTTTTTAAACTAAAATTTTCGTGTGGCATAGTATTAAAAAGTATATTTCTTTTATTGTTTTATTTATCACGATTAGTGCATATTCTCAATTTCAGAACCCTCTAATTACTGAAGATGAAGATGCTCAAAGACGCTGGGTGGATAGTGTGTATAGTAAAATGACGCTTAAGGAAAAAGTTGGACAACTTTTTATGGTGGATGTGTTTTCTTCTAAACCCAAAAAGGATACAGACAAAATAAAAAAACTCATAGAAGAATATCATATCGGAGGAGTAATTTTTTCCAAAGGGGGACCTAATAGACAAGCAAAATTAAATAACGAGTATCAAGAGCTTTCTAAAGTACCTTTATTAATTGGTATGGATGCAGAGTGGGGACTCGCAATGCGTTTAGATTCTACTCAGGCTTTTCCATGGAATATGACTTTGGGAGCCATACAAAATAATGATTTGATTGAAGAAACTGGCAGACAAATTGCTAGACATTGTAAACGCCTTGGAATTCATATAAATTTTGCTCCGGTAGTAGACATCAATACAAATCCTAAAAACCCAATTATAGGAAATCGTTCATTTGGCGAAAGTAAAGAAATGGTGACTCAAAAATCACTAGCCTTTATGAAAGGAATGCAGAAAGAAGGAATTATGGCAAGTGCCAAACATTTTCCTGGTCATGGTGATACAGATAGCGATTCTCATAAAACTTTACCCACAATAAATTTTAATGCACAAAGAATAGATAGTATTGAGTTATATCCGTATAAACAACTTATTAAAGAAGGCTTATCAAGTGTAATGGTTGCACATCTTAATATTCCGAGTTTAGAATCTAGAGTTGGGTACCCTTCTTCTATTTCTAAAGGGGTAGTAACTACTTTACTTAAAGATAGCTTAAGTTTTGAAGGACTTATTTTTACAGATGCTTTAAATATGAAAGGCGCTTCTGATTTTAAAAGCCCCGGAGAAATTGATTTAGCTGCCTTTTTAGCAGGTAACGACGTACTGTTAATTTCAGAAGATGTTCCTCTGGCTTCACAAAAAATAATTTCTGCCTACTATTCAAAAATTGTAACAGAAGAACGTTTAGCTCACTCTGTTAGAAAAATATTATTAGCCAAATATAAAGTGGGACTTCATAAGTATAAGCCCGTTGAAACTGCTTTTTTATATGAAGAATTGAATAGTGTTAAAAACAAAACACTTCATCATAGTTTGGTAGAAAACTCATTAACAGTTTTAAAGAATGATAGAGCTGTGATGCCCGTCAAAAATCTAGATTTAAAAAAAGTTGCCTACGTATCTATGGGTGATGATTCTGGAGATGCTTTTTATCAAGAGCTTAATAAGTATGCAAAAGTCGACTGGGTTAAGGCAAATCAATTAAGTGAGATGATCGATCAGTTGCGTAATTATAATTATGTGGTAATAGGTTTTCATAAATCTAATGCTTCTCCTTGGAAAGATTATAAGTTCACTGACAAAGAATTAGTCTGGTTGTATGAAATTGCAAGGCTTAACACAACAGTGTTAAATATTTTTGCGAGACCCTATGCTATGTTGGATATGTTGACGACTTTAAATTTTGAAGGGATCTTAATGGCATATCAAAACAGTGAAGTCTCTCAGGAAAAAGCAGCACAAATGCTTTTTGGAGGAATAGGGGCAAAAGGAAAGCTTCCTGTTAGTTTAGGGGAAGATTTTCCGGTAGGGACTGGAATTGAGACAAGATCATTAAACAGATTGACTTATGGCCTGCCAGAAAGTGTAGGAATGAATTCATACAAGTTAAAAAGAATAGATTCTATAGTTGATCGTACATTAAAAGAAAAAATGGCTCCAGGATTGCAATTAATCGTCGCAAGAAAAGGAAAAGTTGTTTTTAATAAAAATTATGGATATCACACCTATAATAAGCTAAGAAAAGTTAAAGGAACTGATATATATGATTTAGCATCATTAACAAAAATACTAGCCACTTTACCACTTGTTATAGAAATGAAAGATAAAGGAATCGTTTCCTTGGATACACGTGTTGGTGAAATGTTACCTTCTTTTAAAGATTCTAACAAAAAAGATATTACGATTAGGTCGATGCTTTCTCATTATGCAAAACTTAGAGCATGGATACCTTTCTATTTAAAGACTCTTGATAGTGTTACACAAAAGCCAGATAAAAAATATTATAGGACTAAATCTTCAGATGAATTTAATATAAGAGTAACAGAGAACCTTTATTTTCGTAGTGATATGCGCGATTCTTTATTTTTAAGAATAAGAGATAGTGAATTAAGAAAAAGACTACGTTATAAATACAGTGATTTACCGTATTACTTATTAAAAAAATATATTGAAAATCATTACGGAAACTCGTTAGATGCGCTCACACAACAACATTTTTACAGATCATTAGGTGCTAACAATACATCTTATTTGCCATCTAATAAATTTAAGAAAAAGAGAATTGTACCTACAGAAAATGATGGTGCCTTCAGACAAGAGATTATCCATGGCTATGTGCATGATCAAGGAGCCGCTATGTTTGGTGGAATTGGCGGACATGCTGGGCTGTTTTCTAATGCAAATGATGTTGCTAAAATTATGCAAATGTACTTAAACGGAGGTAGCTATGGAGGAAAGCAATATTTTAAAAGTCAAACTTTAGAAGAGTTTAATACGTGCTATTATTGTAATAGAGATGTACGTAGGGGAGTGGGCTTTGATAAGCCACAATTAGGAGATATAGGACCTACATGTGGCTGTATTTCAAAGACAAGCTTTGGTCATAGTGGATTTACAGGTACCTTTACCTGGGCAGATCCAGAAGAAGAAATTGTTTATGTATTTCTAAGTAACCGTACTTTTCCTGATTCGGCAAATCGTAAACTGATTTCTAACGATATTCGATCAGAGATACAAAGAGTGATTTATGATGCAATAGATTATTAATCGTCCTTATAGTATAACACATTAACTTTTGAAAACTTTAAATATGAAAATTCAGGTTTCGAAAAAAGGCCCAACATTTTCACGTATAGTGGCAGGATGCATGAATTGGGGAGAATGGGGCGCTAATCTAACTGTAAGCCAAACTCAAAAACTAATAGAAGACTGCTTAAATATAGAGGTAACCACTTTTGATCATGCTGATATATATGGTCACTATACTACTGAAGAACTATTTGGGAATGCTTTAAAAAACCAAAGTGCTCTTCGGCAAAAAATGCAACTAATTACCAAATGCGGCATAAAATTAGTAACGCCAAACAGGCCTGATAATGGCATTAAATCATATGATTTAGATAAAAATTATATACTTAGATCAGTAGAGAAATCTTTAAAGAATTTAGAAACTGATTATATTGATTTATTATTGGTTCATAGGCCAAGTCCGTTAATGAACCCAGAAGAGATTATATCAGCCTTTTCGAAATTAAAAGAAGATGGTAAAGTATTGCATTTTGGTGTATCTAATTTTACACCTTCACAATTTGAGATGTTAAACGCTTTTATTCCCTTAGTAACAAATCAAATTAAGATTTCTCCTTTACATTTAGAGCCATTCGAAGATGGAACTTTAGACCAATGCATTACAAAACAGATAAGTCCAATGGGGTATTCTACTTTAGAAGGAGGAAAGTTCTTTGCAAAAGAACTTGATCAAAGTGTATTGAGAATTAATGGAATTGTAGTTGAATTGTCTGAAAAATACAATGCCAGCTTGGATCAGATATTAATGTCATGGATTTTAAAACATCCTTCACGTATTTTACCAATAATTGGATCAACAAAAATTAATAGAATCCAATCTGCAGTAGAGGCCTTAAAAGTTGATATTACAAATGAAGAATGGTTTATGATATGGGAAGCTTCTAAAGGTGAGGAAGTTGCGTAATTTTTAAACAAGGTTTTTAAAGTAGAAAGAGTATCTAAATCATTATACTAATAAGATTATGGGTTTTCATCATAAAAATTATGTTAAAATACTCGTAAAATAAATATTCCAATACGTCATTTTGCTTATATTTATTTGGTCGGACCCCTAAACGTATATTTTTTTCTGTTAATAATTTAAATCGTAACCCTAGTAAAACTCACAAATCACAACTCCCTAACTTTATAATCCCCTAACCAAATGAATAAGTACAAACTAACGCTTTTAGGGTTAGTATTTTCCTCCTTTATTTATGTGTCGACAATACTCCTTGAGTTAGATTTATTTGATCAATTCATTACCTTCTTAAAAAGCTTTGATTATTTAGAGATAGACGAACTAATTTTTCCATTTTTAATTTTTTGCGTTTTCCTTTTTATCGATATGCGTAGAAATAGTAAAAAGGTACAGTTGGAAAATGCAAAGCTTAATATTTATAAGGCTATGCTTTGCTCAAGTCATCACATTTTAAATAATTTTATTTATCAGATGGATATTTTTAAGCTAACTGCTGAGGATACACCTGGATTTGATGCTAAAGTACTGTCTTTTTATGAAGATATCATAAGTAATGCTTCTTATCAAATAGACTCTTTAAGTAATCTAACTACTATAGACGAATTCTCTATAAGAACTTCGGTTATGAGTAATCAATAATTATTAGTATTACTTTTCGAAAAAACTAAATACAGAGCCTCCATATTTTCGCGAATGGCTAAAATGTGGAGTTTCTTCTAAAGAAGTATGTTTTGAATGTTCTATGATTAAAACTCCATCGTCTTTTAAAAGGTTTTTTTCAAATACGAGAATAGCTATTTTAGAAAATTTTTCTGTTTCAAAATCATAAGGAGGATCAGCAAATATTAAATCGGCCTTACTGCTTGATTTTTCGAGATACTTATATACGTCACTCTTGATAGTCTCAATAGTAAAATTAAGTTCTTTAGAAACATTTTTTATATACCCCAAACATGCATAATGCCCATCTACCGCGGTTATATCTTTTGTGCCTCTTGAAGCAAATTCATAGCTAATATTACCTGTGCCTGCAAATAAATCAATTACAGATAAATTAGAAAAATTGTAATGATTATTTAAGATATTAAACAATCCCTCTTTTGCCATATCAGTTGTAGGCCTAACAGGTAATTTTTTTGGAGCATAAAGTATTTTTCCTTTATATTTTCCTGAAATGATACGCATATTAAAAAAGACTTAGTAAAACAAAGTGTTGATGGGGCTCTATAGGTCGAATGTCTGGTGATAGTTTTAAATCCAACAGATGGTTGCTAAAACTAACTTTTCTTATATATTGATGTGCAATGTTATGGTAATCATTGTTTTTCTTTATATCACCAAGAAACACCAAATGATATTCCTCTGGATTTAATTGTAATTGTTCTGTAGCAAACATCAAATAATATAAAAAATCCTCTTTAGTCTCGTGACTATATGTATTACTTAGAATTAACCGTCCTTTATTGATTACAAATAAATCAAAAGACTTTGAATTCATATTAGCAAAAACAGCTATATCATCACTATTTTTTTCTTGTGAGAGCAAAGCATTCGTTAAAATGGTGGTAGAATGTTTGTATGTAAAAGAACCAAAAGTTTCAAAGAAGAAATTGTGAATATTTGCATAAGGGATATAGACTGTAATAATATCATGTTGATTTAACTCATCAAATGCTATAAAATCATTATCGAAGACTTTAACAGTGTAATTTAAATATTCCTTTGCTTGATTTTCATCAAATAAAGGTTTCGGAACTAAAGTATAAAGATCATTTTGATATATAACTTCTACTGTTTCGAAGTTTTCTTTTAAATTAGAATTTGTATCAAAAGTATATTTGATTTTATTTAAAATTTGCTCGGGAGTTAATTGTATTCCAAAATTTTCTTGTTCAACAGTTAGTATTGTATGATCAATAGCGTCTCTCGTACAAAAAGAAAGTCCATTCAAGCTTACCTGAATGGACAATTTTTTAGATGTATTATCTATATTATTATTGGTCGTTTGCACCATAGGTCATTGGCCAGTTACCAGATGTTTTTACTTCAATCATTGATCCAACAGATAAAAATGCCCCATTAACACCATCAACAGAAACAACTTCTTTCTCTTGAGCAAGCAAATCTTTGTCAAGATCATGAAGAAGTACGTCTTTTGCTACTTTAGCTTCAAAAACAGGGATTCTCAGGTCATTTTTATTAATAAAACCAGCATCTAAATCAAATTTTGCATCAACGCCTGCAATAGGAATTTTCAACATTGATTTATGACTACCAGTTTTAAACAAAGAATCTTTTACTGAAGCATACCCTAGTGTGTCAACAACAACAGTATCTTTCGGTTCGTCAATTTTCAGGATTTTATTAAATCTTATAAAACTAGAATCTCTTCTTTGTGTTAGTGTGAATTTAGCGGTATCTATAAATGTGATGAGTTTTTCTGGATTTTTTTCAAATTTTCCAGTTATAGATCTATAAGCCAATTGAGCGGTACGTATATCTCTAAGATTTTCAACGACTTTAGCATATCTTACTTCTTTTACTTTGTTGAATCTTACAGGTCCCATAACAGAATTGAATACCAAGTATCCTAAAAACCCTATAACTACCCAAAGAACTAATTGAATAACAATTTTCATTTTATGATTTAGCTTTAAACATTAGTGTATACGCAAATCTACAATTTTTTTTTAATCGTAAAAGTTTATTGCCAAAAAATCATCCCTATCTTTGATTTATTAACTTAAGTTAGATGTTTATATTTAAAATAAATCAATGAAGGAAAAAGAGTTTTATGAATTATTGAAAACAGATTTTCCTTTTGAACCCACTCTAAAACAGGACGTTGTACTTCAGAAGTTATCTCATTTCATTTTAGAGGGATCCAAAGATGCTCTTTTTCTTCTTAAGGGTTATGCAGGAACAGGAAAAACAACATTAATAGGTACTTTGGTTAAGAATTTATGGAAAGCGAAGCTGAAAGCAGTATTACTTGCTCCTACAGGAAGGGCAGCTAAAGTAATTAGCAATTATTCTGGCAAGCACGCACAGACGATCCATCGAAACATTTATTATCCAAAAAAGAATCAATCCGGTGGTTTAGCTTTTCAGCTTAAACAAAATAAAAGTAGAGACACTCTTTTTATAGTTGACGAAGCATCTATGATTCCTGATACTCCTAGTGACAGTAAATTGTTCGAAAATGGCTCTTTGTTAGATGATTTGATGATGTATGTGTACTCAGGATATAATTGCAAAATCCTTTTTATAGGCGATACAGCACAATTACCACCAGTAAAACTGGAAGTCAGTCCTGCTCTTAATCCAGATAATCTATCTATGGGTTTTAATAAGGATGTGACCCAGATAGAATTAGACGAAGTTGTAAGGCAAGCCGAAAATAGTGGTATCTTAATGAATGCAACTAATTTAAGAGAGCAGCTTAATGGTGGTTTTTATGATACTTTTCAATTTAATATATCAGGATATACCGATATAATTAGATGTATCGATGGTCATGAAATTATGGATGCCTTAAATGAAGCTTACTCAGATTCTGGTCATGAAGAATCTGTGATTATACTTCGATCAAATAAAAGAGCGAATATTTATAACCAACAAATAAGATCAAGAATTCTTTTTCAAGAAGAGGAACTTTCTGCAGGAGATTATTTAATGGTTGTAAAGAATAATTATTTTTGGCTTGATAACAAAAGCGAAGCTGGATTTATTGCGAATGGTGATATCATTAAGATTCTAGAAATTTATGCCATAAAAGAACTGTATGGATTTAGGTTCGCAGAGGTCAAAATTAGCATGGTTGATTATCCAAATCAAAAATCTTTTGAAACAGTTTTACTTCTCGAGACATTAACATCTGAAACCCCATCATTATCTTATGAAGAATCAAATACTTTATATCAAGAGGTGATGAAGGATTATGAAGATGAAACATCTAAGTATAAGAAATTTTTAAAAGTGAAAAATAATAAGTACTTTAATAGTCTACAGGTTAAGTTTTCGTATGCAATAACTTGCCATAAATCTCAAGGTGGTCAGTGGGATATCGTATTTATAGAACAGCCTTATTTGGCAGATGGTATTAATAAAGACTATTTACGCTGGCTTTATACAGCCGTAACTAGAGCCAAAAAGAAATTATATCTTATTGGATTTAAGAACGATTTTTTTATTGAAAGCTAAGTTGTTTTATTTTAACGGATTGAATTATTTGATTATATAAAGTGGTAAAAAAAGAATTAAGTAGATAGTAGGGTATTTTATTATTGAAGTGTTTTATATAAAAGGCTCTTTATTCTTAGATCGATGTAAAATAAAACAAAGAAAAATTTGATAAGCTTTTCTTTGGCTGATATTTATGATTTTTTTAAGATTTATATAGATAACTAAATATAAAGCTTGGCTCGAAAATTGATTTAAAAAAGCTAATTTTGCTATTACAAAAAGCAACAAACATTGAACAAAAAAGAACTTAAGATTATCGCAATGATTCCTGCGCGATACGCTGCAACGCGGTTTCCTGGTAAGTTAATGCAAGACCTTGAAGGAACAACAGTGATCAGAAGAACTTATGAAGCTACTATTAATTCTGGATTATTTGATGCAGTATATGTAGTCACTGATAGTGATATTATTTATGAAGAAATAGTTTCTAATGGTGGAGAAGCAATTATGAGTATTAAAGAACATAGTTGTGGTAGTGATAGAATCGCTGAAGCTGTTGAAGGTTTGGATGTGGATATTGTGGTAAATGTTCAAGGAGATGAACCATTTACTGATCGAGAAAGCCTTGAAAAAGTCTTAAATGTATTTTATGAAGATGATTCGGATAAAATCGATTTGGCAAGCCTTATGACACCTATTAGTGACTGGAATGATATTATGAATCCTAATAGTGTAAAGGTTATTGTAGATGAAAATAACTATGCATTGTATTTTTCACGATCACCAATTCCGTATCCTAGAGATAAAGAATTAAATTATACATATCATAAGCATAAAGGAGTTTATGCTTTTAGAAAACAAGCTATTTTGGATTTTTATAAGCTACCAATGAAACAACTGGAAGCTTCTGAAAAAATAGAATGTATTAGATACCTTGAATATGGTAAGAATATAAAAATGATTGAAACTCGACACGAAGGTGTTGAAATTGATACCCCGGAAGATTTAGAAAGAGCTAAGAAAATAATTAAAAAAGAAAATGTAGTGGAAACAAACTATTTGATTACTTCCGATAAAAAACAAACTACTTTACATAAAAACTTCCCAATGGTTCCTAAAGTAGTATTTGGAAAAGGAGCTTTTGACCAAATAGGAGAAATAATTTCTCCAGTACGAAATGGTATTGCACCTTTTATCTATTTAATAGATAGTGTTTTTGAAAATAATATCTCATTTATTGAAGATAGAATTCCATTACGTTCAATGGATGAAATAATTTATGTATCAACTGAAGAAGAACCCAAAACATCTCAAGTAGATGAATTGGTGAATAGAATTAATAGTACCTATCAGTTTGCGCCAAGCGGTATTATAGGAATTGGTGGAGGTTCTATACTTGATTTGTCAAAAGCTGTAGCTATTATGTTAACCAATCCAGGAAGTGCGGCGGATTACCAAGGATGGGATTTGGTTAAGAACAAAGCTGTTTATCATGTTGGGATTCCAACTATATCTGGAACAGGAGCAGAAGTGTCTAGAACTACCGTATTAACTGGACCAGAACGAAAACTAGGTATTAATTCAGATTTTACACCATTTGATCAGGTTATTTTAGATCCAGAATTAATTAATAATGTGCCTAAAAATCAATGGTTTTATACAGGTATGGATTGTTATATTCATTGTGTAGAGTCGTTAAATGGTACATATTTGAATGCTTTTAGCCAAAGTTATGGTGAGAAAGCATTGGATTTGTGTAAAGAAATTTTTCTAGAAAACGATTTAGAAAAAGAAGATGCTGATTCAAAATTAATGATGGCTTCCTGGCACGGAGGAATGAGTATAGCATATTCACAAGTGGGTGTTGCTCATGCAATGAGTTATGGATTGGCATATGTTTTAGGAACAAAACATGGTGTTGGAAATTGCATTGTATTTGATAAATTAGAAAAATATTACCCAGAAGGAGTTGCGATATTTAAAAAAATGAAAGAATATCATAATATAACATTGCCTGTTGGAGTTTGTGCTGATATCACATCAGAACAGTTGGATACTATGTGCGAAGTAGCACTTAGTTTAGAACCACTATGGGAAAATGCTTTGGGTAAAGATTGGAAATCCGAAGTTAATGCAGAGGTATTAAAGAAAATTTATCGTTCTTTATAAATATATTTTCAACTTAGTATTTTATGAAACGTTTATCATCTTTTATCTATTATAAAATACTAGGTTGGAAAATTATTGGTGATTTTAATGCCGACCATATCAAGAAATGTGTTGTTATTGCAGTGCCGCATACGAGTTGGCATGACTTTTATATAGGCTTGTTAATCCGACAATTGGTTAATCTTAAAATTAGTTTTTTGGGAAAAAAAGAACTCTTTAAATGGCCTTTGGGTTGGTATTTTAAAAAAGTAGGAGGGATTCCTTTAGATAGAACACCTGGTCAAAATAAAGTTGAAGCAATAGCAGAATTGTTTAAAAAAAGAGAAGAATTGCGTCTTACCATTGCTCCAGAAGGAACTAGGAAGAAAGTAAAAGAATGGAAAACCGGTTTTTATCATATTGCTAAAGAAGCAGAAGTGCCTATAATTATGATTACTTTTGACTTTGGAAAAAAACAAAATGTAATTTCAGAACCGTTTTATCCAACAAATAGTATTGAAAAAGATTTTGAATACATGTATAACTTTTTCAAAGGTGTAAAAGGAAAAATACCTGGATATAGTTTTAATGTGGATTAAAATTTTCGAGTTTTTTCTTCTATTATTTTATCATCCTTAGGTTTTTCTTCTACTTGACCTCCTCCAAAAATTAATTCGGTACTAGAAAATGTTGTTCCGAATGTCTTAGCAGCATAATATACTTGTGATATCGCGTTTTCAACTTGTTCATTAGATAATTCTTTTAAAGGGTGTATATATACAGACCAAAGGATTTCATTTGAAATAGCATATTTAACATCTAATGCTGAATGAAAATTAGCTGTCATAGCATCTAATAAAAGATCTTTATCTAATTTTTTCGATTCGGCAATAGGCGAAATTATACGCATTCTATTATTGGTTTGATCTGTAACACATAGCATAGGAACCTCTTTATACAAAAATTTCCAGTTACCCGAAACACCATTTAAAGTATCCGCATTTTTATAAATAATTTCTTGTAATTTGTTGTTATCCATTTCTTGGGCATACGTGCTAGCTGATACAAATACGAATAAGATTATAGTTGCTAATAATTTCATAAGTGAAGGTTTTAGATATAAGTCGGAAATATAAATAAAACATAACAAAAAGGACGTATTGATCAATACGTCCTTTTTGTTATGTTTATATAAGGTATAAACTATCTACCGCTTACTACAGTAAATTGTCCATCATAGAGAACCGACATGGATTTTCCATTTTCGATACTTACATCTGTAGTAAATTCAAAATTTGTATCACTATTTGCATTAACCGTAATTTTTCCTCCAGTAACATTTACTCTTTGCCCATCAACAGTAATATAGGCATCATCAAAAAAGAAAGCAGGCTCTGTAGGATTTGGATTATAAGAGAATATACCACTTCTAAAACGATTGTCATTTTCAATTACAGGAGAGTACAATTCTACATAAAAACTATATTCTTTTCCATCAAGAGTTCCCTTAAGTGTGAAGTCATAATTATATCCATTAAATCCATTTCCGAAATCTTCAATCAAAGCAGAAGAAATGGTAACTTTTTCACGACCATAAGTTATTTCATCAGGTAATGATGCTCCACTATCCTCATCACTATCACTAGAACAAGATTGGAAAATTAACATAGAAGTCAGAAAAAATAGGAAGGTGATTTTTTTCATAATCATTTCGGGGTTTTTATGAATTTTGCAGCGAAAATAGAAAAAAAATAAAAAAATGAAAAATTTTATTAACTTTTTTTTAACTATTTATAAATGACAATATTAAAACTAATGAGTAAAGTTTTAGCTCAATTCAAATAAAGGAAATTACTTAATAAGGATTTAAAATAATAATTATTAGAATAGGTTGAAAAGAATAATTCACATAAAAAAAGAGTCTGATAAGAAAATCAAACTCTTTTATATATTAAAACGGTATATTTCATTACTCAGAAGAAGATTCTTCCATTGTATGATAAACATTCTGTACATCATCATCTTCTTCGATCTTCTCTAAAAGCTTCTCTACATCGGCTGCTTGCTCAGGGGTTAGTTTTTTTGTTACTTGAGGAATGCGTTCAAATCCAGAAGATAAAATTTCTATTTCCCGGCTCTCAAGTTCCTTTTGAATGGCCCCAAAGCTCTCAAAAGGGGCATAAATTAGTATCCCATCATCGTCTTGAAATACCTCTTCTGCTCCAAAATCAATAAACTCTAATTCTAATTCTTCTGGGTCTAGACCTTCACCATTAATTCTAAAGTTACAGGTATGATCAAACATAAATTCTACTGATCCAGAGGTTCCTAAATTTCCATCGCATTTATTAAAATAAGATCTAACATTTGCTACGGTCCTGTTATTGTTATCTGTGGCAGTCTCTACCAGAATTGCAATTCCGTGAGGTGCGTATCCTTCAAAAAGTACTTCTTTGTAATCGCCCTGTTCTTTATCAGATGCTTTTTTAATTGCACGTTCGATATTGTCTTTTGGCATGTTTACAGATTTGGCGTTCTGTATTACAGCTCTTAAACGAGAATTAGAAGTTGGATCAGGCCCGCCTTCTTTTACAGCCATGACGATATCTTTACCTATTCTAGTGAACGCTTTAGCCATTGCTGACCAACGTTTCATCTTACGTGCTTTTCTAAATTCGAAAGCTCTTCCCATTGCGATAATTTTAAATTGTAAATACAAACATAAGTAGAAACCAAGTTTTTGACAAATGTTTGTTAGACTTCGATTCGTAAAATTCTAAAAATTATAGTGTACTAGATTAAAGGTAAGATTATGAATCTCCTTCAATAATCTTATCAATTGTTTTTGCAAGTACAAAATCATTTTCTGTTATTCCTCCAGCATCATGTGTAGAAAGACTAATTTGTAATTTATTATATACATTAGACCAGTCTGGATGATGTTGTTGGAGTTCTGCTTCAAAAGCAATACGAGTCATAACAGAGAAAGCATCTTTAAAGTCGTTGAACTCGAAAGTTGTATGTAGTGCATTTTCATTGTATTCCCACCCATCAACTTCTTTAAGTTTCTTCTGTATTTCTGATTCAGATAATTTTATCATGGTAATTATTTTTTTGCTTGGATATATTTTTAAGCTAAATTCTTGTTCTTGTTGTAAATTGTTATTGAAGCCCTAACTCTGTTCTTAGCACTTCATCTTTATTACGATTCTTACCCCAATAAGCAGATTTAATTTGTTTTATTTTAGTGGCAGTGGTCATTAATTCTTTTGCATTAGAACCATAACCGCTTTTAAAAGTTTCTGTCCAACTTTCTATTTCATAAGGAAACTTAGTTGTAAAAGTTATGCTTAAACTTCGCTTTAGCTCAGGATATTCTATAGTATAAGTACTCGTTGCGTCGTTTTTTTGTAATGAACATTTTGCATTAAAAGGTTTTATTTCTTTATGCCTTAACCTTGAATACTCTAAAGACGGAATTATCATTTTGTTGCCAACAGGTAAGTTACTTGGATTAATTCTAATTTTTGTCCAAAGTTCGTTTTCTAAGATAGCCTTATCTATTTTAAATTCTTGATCAGCTTCATTTTGAAAATAAGAATGTGACATAATTTCGAATTCATCTCTGTTATTTAGTTGTGCATAAACATGACCACACCATTCTTGCATTGAGCTAGATACTTTTATAGCATGTCTATTATCTGATACAGGATAAAATGTGCTTTGCATTATCGAATATGGATAAATACCTGTGTTAAATTTTTTTGTAGCATTTAATTTTAATACCGGAATATTATTGGAACTATTTTGATCCGCCTTTACTTGTTCATTAGGTAAGAAATCTTCTGTAACAAATATGAGAACAGATGTCCCTTTTCTTATCTCGCCATATCTAGCTTGTTCTAATTGATATGATGATATTTCTGCAGTGCCATTATACCAGTATTTTTTGAAATCCTCTGAAAGTGTATTGGACTCTGTATCCGTATAAGAGGCTTCTGTTATAACTGTTTTTGAGATATTATCGGCTTTTATGTTACTACAAGCAATAATTACAAATAATCCTAAAATCCCAAATAATAATATAGACCTTTTCATAGCATTAATTTTAATATGCAAATTACAATAAACCTATAATTTATCAATATCGATTAACATTTTATAAAATTGTTTTGTTCCCAAAAATAAAATGAAATAGGATGAAATATTTTTTTTAATGAGTAAACCCTAATTTACAATAGACTATTAATCTTATAGATTAAGTAGTTAATTGATAAGGTCATGAATTTATAATGTATTGTTATTGCATAATTTGATATGTTTTACTAATAGAATTTTAAAATTATTTAATCATGAAAAACAACAGAAGAATAGAATTAGATAAAAGCTTTTTAGTTGAGTATAAATTATCTACGGCACCACCTCCAGCAAATTCCCTTTTCTGGAAAATGTGGGATGATTGTATGCAAATTGCAGATGATGCCTTAAATACTGATTTTATTCAAGGAATTGCAGATGGAACACTCGATCCAGTAACATATGGTGGATTTAATGTAAGTGATGCATATTATTGTTTTAATGGAGAACAAGATTACTTAACAGCCGCAGAAAAAGCAACCAACCCTGGTCTTCAGGCATTTTTATTAAAAAAACACAAAAGCTATCAGAAATATAATAAGACATTTCCGGATATATGGCATATCAAGGACGCTAATGGAATTGTACCTAGCAAAGCTTGTAAGGAGTATGCAGAGTATGAATCTAACGTAGTATCACAAATGGAATCAATTTATGCTTTGATAGTTATGATACCTTGCGAATATCTATGGGCATGGCTGGGAAATCAATTAACACCACCAGAAACAGGTAACCTTTATGCTCCTTGGATTACAGGAAATGATGATTTTGAAGGTGCTTATGCTATGGGAAATTTTCTAAATGAATACCAAAAAAAGCATGTAATAAATGAAAGTATTGCAATCGATATTTATACAAAAGCAATGACTTATGAATACCTAAATTTTATGACCGCGACCAAAACAAAATTTAATACACAATTATTGTAAGATGCTGTATCTGGTTTTGTTAAAAAAGAGATATATAGACCTATTATAGAGATTAAAAATTTTCCAAAAAAATAAGTAACGCTATAGTACTCTAAGTGATTAATTTAATCAACAAAAATACAAAAACATTAAATGTTTTTGTTTACGGCAATATCGATTAAGGTTTGATAAACGATATGGGTGGGTAATCCCATTACATTAAAATAACTACCCTTAATATTTGATATTCCAATAAAGCCAATCCATTCTTGTATACCATAAGCACCTGCTTTATCTAAGGGTTTATGAGTGTTGACATAATACTCGATTTCTTTTTGGTTCAATTTCTTAAAAGTAACTTCTGTGATATCATGTAAAACTCTGATCTCATTTCCCATTTTAAAACACACAGATGTGATAACCTTATGAGTATCATTAGATAATGAGGCAATCATTTCCTTTGCTTCATTTGTATCTCTTGGTTTCCCCAAAGCTTTATTGTTGTGCCAAACAATCGTATCACTAGTTATTAGGAGATCTTTAGGGTTAAGATCAGTAAAAGCTTTTGATTTTAGTTCGGCTAGATAATCTGATATTTCTTCTGCTTTTAAATGATCAGGATATACTTCATTAATTTCTCTTAATTGTATTTTAAAATCTAAATCTAAATCTTTGAAAAACTGTTGTCTTCTTGGAGATCCCGAGGCAAGAATAATATTGTATTCTTTTAAAATATCTTTTAGCATAATTTATAATAATATAAATTGATAAAGTAATAGAGAAATGGCAGTTACAACAAACAATATTTTTAGGATATTTTTTAAAAGTGAAAATTGTTTATCTGTTTGTGCAGAAAAACTTTTAATCATGAAATATAGCAAAGGAGCAACCAAGCAAAATAATATTAAAATTACAGCAGTACTATTAGAAAATAAATAGGTATAAATATAATATACAATAGCAAGTATCGGAAAAATTGTCAATACCCCAATTAATTTAGAAGTTCTGGTTTTACCTAATAATATTGGTATTGTTTTTATCTCGTTATTATGATCCCGATCTATATGAATACAGTCTTTTATTAACTCTCTTAGCATAGTAATCATAAAAGCAAAGATCGAGTAGTCTAATACAATAGAAAACAGTACAGTTTGTGATTCTTTATTTTTTGGAGTTATAGCAGGTAAAAGATCAAAAATCCCAACTACCACTAGACTTAATCCCGCTAGTAAACTAAAGGTAATGTTCTTAAGACCTATTATTTCTTTTAAATAAGAAGCGTATAAATAAAATACTCCCGATACAATTATAAAAAGAGCAACAAAGCCTGGTTTATTGATCAAGTTAGCTAAATAAAACCCAATACCAACTCCAATTACATTAAAAATAATAAATAATCTATTGGCACTCTTTTCTGTTATTGATCCATATAACAAGCCTTTTATTCCTAGATTTTCACGATCGTAAATTTCAATAATAATATTACCTGCAGCAGCAATAGAAATACTTGAAACAATTAATAAAGCTAAGCCAAAACTATTGAGTGTTATCGCAATACCAAAAGGCTCAAAAAGCCCATATTTAATACATACTTGTGCTAAAGCAATAATGAGTAGGTTGTCAAACTTAATAAGCTTTAGGTAAGGTAACATAGTGTAAGATTATATTTAAGGTTGGTAAATGTAGTAATTAAAATTAAGTAAAGAAATGACTGTCTAACGATGATGGTAAGGTTCATTTTTTAATATTGTAAAACCTCTATATAATTGTTCAACAAAAAATAAACGAACCATTTGATGAGAAAACGTCATTTTTGATAGTGATAATTTGCTATTAGCACGTTGATAGACTTCAGGACTAAATCCATAAGGTCCTCCTATTACAAAAATTAATTGTTTAATCCCACTATTCATATATTTTTGTAAGGCTTCAGAAAATTGAACAGAATCATATTGTTTTCCATTTTCATCCAATACTACCAAAATATCAGAATTTTCTACTTTACTCAAAATTAAAGAACCTTCCTTTTCTTTTTGCTGAGCTTCACTAAGGTTTTTTGAGTTTTTAAGATCGGGAATTACTTCAAAAATAAATTTACCATAAAACCCTAACCTCTTGATATACTTTTGAGTAAGCTCTTCAAGTTGTTTATCGTCAGTTTTACCTATTGCAAGTAATTTAATGGTCATGTGCTATACTAAATAATTGTATTTTTTTTAAAAGTTGTTTCATTGTACTTTGTTGATTTTTATGTTCATAAAAATACCTTGTGCTTCGAACCTCGTACTTCCGACTTCTTTTTTTTACATTAGCAAAAATAACCATTCAATATGATTAGTAAAGCCCAATTTGATAAAGAAATTGATTTGATTATATCCAATGCTATTCGAGAAGATGTTGGTGACGGAGACCATAGCTCGCTGGCATGTATTCCTGGTTCTGTGTCTGGAAAAGCAAAACTTTTGGTTAAAGATAATGGAATTTTAGCAGGAGTAGATTTTGCAAAACAGGTATTTAATTATGTCGACCCCGAAATGATAATAGACATTAAAATTCAGGATGGAGCTTCTGTGAAATTCGGAGACATCGCTTTTTATGTGTCAGGAAAATCACAATCTATCCTAAAAGCAGAACGATTAGTTTTAAATGCTATGCAAAGAATGAGTGCTATAGCTACAAAAACAAATCATTTTGTAAAACTGTTAGATGGAACAGGAACAAAGATTTTGGATACCCGAAAGACTACTCCTGGAATTCGTGCATTAGAAAAGTGGGCAGTAAAAATTGGGGGAGGAGAAAATCATCGATTTGCACTTTATGATATGATTATGCTAAAAGATAATCATATCGATTTTGCAGGAGGTATTACAAAGGCAATCGAGAAAACAAAACAGTATTTATTAGATAATAGTTTAGATCTTAAAATCATTGTAGAAGCCCGTGATCTTAATGAAATTAAAGAAATACTTAAAACTCCAGGAGTATATCGGATATTAATTGATAATTTTAATTACGAAGATACTAAAAAGGCTGTAGCGCTTATAGGTGATACCTGTTTAACAGAATCTAGTGGAGGTATTAATGAAGATACCGTTAGAAAATATGCAGAATGTGGTGTTGATTATATAAGTAGTGGGGCGTTAACTCACTCTGTATATAATTTAGATTTAAGCCTAAAAGCGATATAAGCTAAAATATATGTCAAAAGCAATTGAAGATAAGTTAAGTAAAATTCCTGTGATTAATCTTTTGGTTAAGTTAGGGAAAAAACTTGTTCTTCCTGGTTTTGAAGGATTGTCGGTATATGATTTGATTGAAATCTATGTCATCGGAATTATAAAAGGAACCTTTTCAGCAAGAGCAAGTTCTATCTCATGGAGTTTCTTTCTTTCATTATTTCCATTTTTGCTTTTTCTTTTAAATCTTATCCCTTATGTACCTATTGATAATTTTGAAAATAATTTTTTCGAGTTTATAAATGGAGCATTACCAAAACAAACATCAGTTTTTTTTTCTGGGATTTTTAATGATATAGCCTCAAATCCAAGAGGAGGGTTGTTATCAACTGTATTTATACTTTCAATCTTATTTATGACAAACGGAATAAATGCAGTTTTTTCTGGTTTTGAGTATTCCTATCACGTCAATTTAAATAGAAATTTTGTAAGACAGTATCTTGTGGCACTTGGAGTATCTATAATCGTGGCATCCTTATTGTTAGTTACGGTAATAGGTACATTGTATTTTACATATTTAGTGAATAATTTAAATGAGATAGGAATGGTAGATGATACGTTGTTTTGGCTAACAATCGGTCAATACGCGTTGTTCGTTTTTATGATATTTATTATAGTAGCGACACTATTCTATTTTGGCACTTCAGAAGGAAGAAATAATAAATTCTTTTCTCCAGGTGCTTTTATGACTACTTTTTTGATTATTATTACTACATATTTATTTGGAATTTATATAGATAATTTTTCAAATTATAATAAATTATATGGATCTATTGGAGCCGTATTAATATTAATGCTGTATATATGGCTCAATGCCAATCTATTATTGTTGGGTTTTGAGCTTAATGCCTCATTAAACCAATTAAGAAAGAATTTTGATAAGTAATTTAATTTAACACAAACAGATAATTTTAAGTATGAAAAAACTAAGCGTATTATTTTTAGCATTGGTAACGGTTATATCCGTACAAGGACAAGTAAAAATTGGGGATGCAACTTTACCAAATAATGTAACATTCAATAAAGAAAGTCTCGTCTTTAATGGAGGAGGATTAAGAGAAAAACTCTTTATCGATATTTATGCTGGAGGATTATATCTTAATAAGAAAAATAAAAGTGCAAGTGCAATTGCAGAGGCTGATGAAACCATGGCTATTAAACTACACATTTTATCAGGGCTAATGTCTACAAATAAAATGGCTAATGCATTAAGAGAAGGTTTTGAAAAATCTACAAATGGTAATTTGGCACCTTATCAAGAACGAATAGAAAAATTTATCGGTTTTATTAATAATGAAATCGAGGTTGATCAAGTATATGATATTGTGTATGAAAAAGGTAAAGGAAGTGTTATTTATAAGGACGGAGTAGAAAAAGGATACGTTACTGGTTTAGATTTTAAGGTGGCTCTTTTTAACATTTGGTTAGGAAATAAACCAGCGGATAAGGGACTTAAGAAAGAAATGCTAGGTAATTAGAAATCAATAAAATATAATTGTATTTTTGTTAAAATTAAGGTAGGCATTCGTCATAATGTTGTGCGTGCATAATATTTTTTTATATTTGTTTGCCAACAAAATGTTAAAAAAATCTAATAAGCCCCAATTAAACCTTAATTAACATGAAGAAAATTATTTTAATACTTATTACCTTTTTTTCTTTTACTGCAATTGGACAAATAAGAGTTGGTAAAGCAATTTTACCATATGAGGAAAATTTTGCAGATACAGATTTAAAATTAAACGGAGCAGGAATGAGAGAAATGCTTTGGATAGATTTGTATGCTGGTGGATTATATCTACAAGGTAAAAGTAAAGATCCTAAGATGATCTTAGAATCTGATAAAACGATGGCTATAAAATTAAATATAGTTTCTGGTTTTGTAACACAAAAGAAAATGATCAAAGCAGTGCGAGATGGTTTTCACAAAGCTACCTTTGGTAATACGAAACCTCTAGATAAAAGAATTAATCAGTTTATTAAATTTTTTTCCGAACCTATAGTTAAGAATGATATTTTCGACATAGTTTATATAAAAGATGTTGGAGTAAAAGCTTTTAAAAACGGGAAAGAATTAGGTGTCATAAAAGGTCGTGATTTTAAGTATGCTTTGTTTAAAATATGGCTTGGAGATGAACCTGCAAGTGAAGGTATAAAAAAAGGGATGTTAGGTATCCAATAACCTAGTTCTATTAATATATAAGCTATCTGCAGAGCCGCAGATAGCTTTTCTAGTCTTAATTTCACTAATCAAATTATCAATTTATCATGAACATTTTCAAAACACTTTTTACACTATTACTATTGATTTCTAGTATTGCTAGTGCACAACAAGAAATTGTAGGTGAATGGAAAACTATCGATGATACTACAGGAAAACCAAAATCTATAGTAGAGATTTACAAAGAAGGAGACAAATTCTATGGTAAAATCAAAAGAATATTGAAAGAAGAAGATAGAAGTAAATTATGTATTGAATGTAATGGGGAAGAACATAATCAACCAATAGAAGGTATGGTTATAATCAATGAATTAGAAAAAGACGGGAATGAATACGAAGATGGTACTATCTTAGATCCAGAAAACGGAAAGGTGTATCGTTGTAAAATATGGGTCGATGAAGATAACCCTAAAGTATTAAATGTAAGAGGGTATATTGCCTTTTTATACAGGACACAAAAGTGGTTAAAAGTATAGTTTTTCATAGCAGTTTTAGAGAGGAGTTAAAAATTTAACACTTTTTAACGTTAGTTTTTGGCGTTTTATAGAACTAAACGTATAATTAAACTTTAAAAAAACTAAACCATGAATAAAATAATTACCCTAATAGTTGCATTGACATTCAGTTCAATAGCATCTGCCCAAGTTAGAATTGGAGATATTGTAGTCCCTGAGAAAGTGAATTTTGATGGAGAAGAGTTAGTGTTTAATGGTGGTGGTATGAGAAAAGTGCTGTCATTTAAAACTTACGCAGGTACTTTATATACGCAACAAAAGTATAATGAAGATAAAAAAGTATTAGAATCTGATGAAACAATGGCTATTCGATTAAATATTGCTTCTAAAAAGGTTACTAATGAAAGAATGATAAAAGTATTCAGAAAAGGTTTTGATGATGCTATGTTTGGAAATACTCAAAGTCTAGATGTAAGAATCGAAGATTTTCTTAAGTTATTTGATTCTCCAATGAAGATTAATGATTTTTATGATTTAGTGTATCTAAAAGGAAAAGGAATCAAAACATATAAAAACGGAGAAGAACTAGGTTTTATTAAAGGCCGTGATTTTAAGTACGCTTTATTTAAAATATGGCTTGGAAATGAACCAGCATGCGAAATAATTAAAGGAGGAATGCTAGGAGAAACGAAATAAAAATAGATTTTTATAAAATACGAAAATAGCCTGATCAAATCATGATCAGGCTATTTTCGTATTTTATGAGAGTAGACTTTATTTATTTTATTTCTATGTTAGAATAGCGTAAATCAGTAATAAAGTAACTAAAAATGACTTCTAGACATATTATTTGACTTTCTAGAGACTAAACTTGTATTTTTGTAGGCTAGAACCTGTTTAGTCTATTTTTTCTTTATACCTCGTTAATGTCATACTTTATAGATGTAATTCTTCCTATACCACTCGATAAAGAGTTTACTTATAGTATAAATAGTAGTGAAGCAGCTTTTGTAAAGCCAGGTATGAGAGTAGCAGTTCAATTTGGAAAAAGTAAAATTTATGCTGCTCTGGTTACTGTAGTGCATCAAACACCTCCTATTGTTTATGAAGCAAAAGAGATAGAACATATTTTAGACGAATCTCCTATTGTTACAAAGGATCAACTAAAGCTTTGGTCTTGGATTTCTAGTTATTATATGTGTACTAAAGGAGAAGTGATGAGAGCTGCCTTACCAAGCGCTTTCTTGCTCGAAAGTGAAACTATTGTTCTTAAAAACGAGAACAATACGGTAGATGAACTTCTTTTAAAAGATGATGAATTCTTAGTCTTTGAGGCATTACAATATCAAAGTTTACTTAGAATTCAGGAAATAATGAATATTGTAAGTAAGAAAAATGTACTTCCGGTTATAAAAAGATTACTAGAAAAGGAAGTAATTACTGTACAAGAAGAGATTTATGAGCAATATAAACCAAAGATTGTTAGATATATTAAACTTGATCAAGAGTATAAAGAAGAAGAAGCTTTAAAATTATTGCTTGATTCGCTTACTCGGGCTCCAAAGCAACGAGAAGTATTGATGCAATTATTTACTTTAGAAGCTCAAACTTCAAAACCGATTAAAGTAACTGAACTTGTTAAAAAATCAAATAGCTCCAGTGCAGTTATAAAGACTTTAATTGATAAAAATATTCTAGAAGAGTATCATGTTCAAACCGATAGAGTGCATTATGAAGCCGATACTCAGTACGAAAGTAAAAAGCTTAATGAATATCAAGATATAGCCTTTAAGGAGATAAAAGAGTCTTTTAATACAAAAGATGTTTGTTTGTTACACGGTGTTACTTCTTCCGGAAAAACAGAGATATATGTAAAACTTATAGAGGAAACTATTAAACAAGGTAGACAGGTTTTGTATTTATTGCCAGAAATAGGTTTGACAACTCAGCTTATTAGTAGGTTGCAACAATATTTTGGAGAAAAACTTACTGTGTATCATTCTAAGTATTCTGTAAACGAAAGAGTAGAGGCATGGAATAATGTCAAAGGTGCTAAATCAAAGGCTCAAATAGTTATTGGAGCCAGATCAGCTATATTTCTGCCATTTACAAACCTGGGTCTCATTATTGTTGATGAAGAGCACGAAAGTACCTTTAAACAATATGACCCTGCACCGAGATATCATGCAAGAGACACTGCTATTGTATTAGGCCATATGTTTAAGGCAAAAGTGCTATTGGGGTCTGCTACACCTTCATTAGAAACCTATTATAATGCGATAAAGAATAAATTTGGTTTAGTAAAACTGACTAGAAGGTTTGGTAATGTTCTTATGCCAGATATCAATTTAGTCGATGTAAAGACGAAGTATAAGAAGAAACAAATGACAGGGCATTTTAGTGATACACTATTAGAAGGAATTCAAGATGCTTTGAGAGAAAAAGAACAGGTTATTCTTTTTCAAAATAGAAGAGGATATTCTCCTGTTGTAGAATGTAACACATGTGGGCATTCTCCACAATGTCCAAACTGTGATGTTAGTCTTACCTATCATAATCATAGAAATCAATTAAGGTGTCATTATTGTGGTTATAATATGGCAATGTTGTTGCAATGTATGGCTTGTAATAGTACAGAACTACAGACTAAAGGTTTTGGGACAGAACAGATAGAACAAGAGCTCAAAGAACTTTTTCCTGATTATAAGATAGGTCGTATGGATCAAGATACTACCAGGGGGAAATATGGTTATGAAAAGATCATAAATAGTTTTGAACAAGGAGAAATTGATATTTTAGTTGGTACGCAAATGTTGTCAAAAGGTTTGGATTTTAGAAATGTAACTCTTGTTGGTATAATGAATGCAGACAATTTGCTTAATTTTCCAGATTTTAGAGCACATGAGCGCAGTTTTCAATTGATGCAACAAGTTGCAGGACGAGCCGGAAGAACAAAGAAAAGAGGAAAGGTTTTAATTCAAACATATAATCCGTATCATCAAATTCTTCAACAAGTATCAATAAATGACTTCCAGGGGATGTACAAAGATCAAATAGAAGAACGACATCAATACAAGTATCCTCCTTTTTTTAGAATCATAAAAATTACAGGAAAACATAAAGACTATAATAAAGTCAATAGTGCAATAGACTGGCTTGCACGTTCTCTTAGAAATTCATTTCATGAAAATGTTTTAGGACCAGAATTTCCTCCAATATCAAGAATAAGAAATCAATATCATAAAAATATATTGATTAAAATACCACAAAAACAATCTTTATCAAAAACTAAAGACATTATAAAAAAGATACATACTTCTTTTGCAACTATAAAAGAGTTTTCAGGAGTAAGAATTATTATAAATGTAGATAATTACTAGTTGTTTAACGCTTCTATTAAAGAATGTTTTTTATGTCTACTAAGGGGTATTTTTTCGTCTGCAATTTCTATATTACGACTATTGTAGCGTTCAACTTTGTCAAGGTTAACTATATAAGACTTGTGTATTCTTAAGAATCGATCACTTGGTAATTGTGCTTCAAAAGATTTCATAGTAGCTAAAACTACAATTGGATCTCCTTCTTCCATAATAAGTTTTACGTAATCACCTAAAGCCTCGACATATTTTAATTGACTAAGAAAAATCTTCCTTTTCTTTAAATTACTTTTTACAAATATATAATCATCATCCTCTACAACTGCACTTTCAGTCCCTAAACGAGACATACTTAATGCCTTTTCTACTGCCGCGTTGAAACGATCCTTTTTTAATGGTTTTCTTAAGTAATCTACTGCATCATAATCAAAAGCTTTAAAAGCGTATTTTGTTTTTCCTGTAACAAAAATGATATGAGGTTTATTTTCTAAATCATCTAAAAGGTCAAAACCAGTAAGTATTGGCATTTCAATATCCAGAAATAAAAGATCTACTTGAGTATCTAATAATCCATTCTTAGTCTCAATAGCATTATTCCATTCTGCCACTAATTCTAGTGAAGAATGTTCATCTATTAGTTTGACTATAGCGAGTCTTTGAAGGCGAGAGTCATCTACTACCGCACATTTTAATTGAGATTGTTCCACTTGTGTAGTGTTATATATTCTATTTACAATATTAATGAATATAAATTATTCCAACAAACAATTTGGGTTTTTTGTCGATAAAAGTTAGTGTTTCATCGAGCTAGTAGCCTTGTTTATGAATAGTGTTTTGTCTTGGTTAATCGGTATAACTCCCTATTTTACAGCTATTTTTAAGCTTAGCTGTTACGTGTTGTCAATCAATCTATTTAACAAAATTAAGAACAAAATACTTGCATTATATAATTAGAATTTTGTTCAAACCGATTACATAAAATTTAAAATGTCCTTTAATTCCTGTTTTTTTTGTCGACTAATAGGTATCGTTTCGTTTTTGATTTCCATATATCTAGTCGTAAAGTTTTCGATTTTTTCTAGATTTACAATAAATGATCTGTGTGCTCTAAAGAATTTTTTATTAGGAAGTAATGATTCTAAATATGTCATGGTTCCTGTAATTACTAATGAATTGTTTCCTTCTAAATGAACTTTTGCAAAGTCTCCCATAGCAGAAATATATAAAATATCATTCAGATACACTTTATGCTGTTTTGTGCCACTTTTAATAAATATTGAAGGAAAATATGTATTAGGCTCTATGTTCGATTTTGAATTATAAACTTGTAAAACTTTTTCTATTGCTGTTCCAAAACGATTTGATCTTAGTGGTTTTTTTAAAAAATCGATAGCGTGATAATCAAATGCTTTATGAGCATATTTTGACTTTCCAGTAACAATAACAACATGTGGTTTGTTTTCTAAGTCATCAAGAAATTTAAAACCATTTAAGACAGGCATTTCTATATCAAGAAATAAAACATCTGCTTTTACGTCAAGTAAAGCATTTTTAGCTTCAATAGCATTGTTCCATACTCCAACAAGCTCTAATTGACAATATTTTTTAATTTGATTTGTAATTGCTAAACGTTGTGTAGGGGAATCATCAACAACGGCACATTTTATTTGAGGCTTTTTCATTGTATTTGGTTTTATGATAATACAATAGTAATGATATTTTTGTTTAAAACATGAGCAAAAGTGTATTTTATCGATGAATTGTGCTTTATAACGATGAATTGAATGCCTTTGAAGATTTTGCAGTGCTAAAATAGAGAACTCTTTTACGTATCATTTTGAATATTACAAAAAATAACATTACTTTTGCAGCCAATTTTTAATTTAAAATAGATTTTTATGAATCATTACGAAACTGTTTTCATCTTGAATCCCGTTTTATCTGATGACCAGATAAAGGAAACAGTTAAGAAATACGAAGACATTCTTGTTTCTAACGGTGCCAAGATGATATCCAAAGAGGATTGGGGGCTTAAAAAGCTTGCTTATGCAATCCAACACAAAAAAAGTGGTTTTTATCACTTATTTGAATACCAGGTGCCTGGTGAAGTAATCAACGCATTAGAAGTTGAGTACAGAAGAGATGAAAGAGTAATGCGTTACCTTACTGTACGTTTGGATAAACACGCTATTGCTTGGGCAGAGAAAAGAAGAAATAGAAACAAACAAAAAGCTTAAGATATGTCATCTATAGAACAACAAGCTAAAGGAAAAAAAGACGGAGAGATCAGATATCTTACTCCTCTTAATATAGATACTACTAAAAACAAAAAGTATTGTCGTTTCAAAAAATCTGGTATTAAATATATTGATTATAAAGATCCAGATTTCTTAATAGCATTTGTAAATGAACAAGGTAAATTGTTACCTCGTCGTCTTACAGGAACTTCATTAAAATATCAACGTAAAGTTAGTGTTGCTGTAAAAAGAGCAAGACATTTAGCTTTAATGCCATACGTTGGTGATTTATTAAAATAAAATTCGTCATAACACTATGGAACTTATATTAAAGAGAGACGTCGAGAATCTAGGATTTGCAGACGATGTAGTAGAAGTGAAAAATGGTTATGGACGTAACTATTTAATCCCACAAGGTGCTGCTGTTTTAGCTACTCCTTCTGCGAAAAAAGTATTAGCTGAGACTTTAAAACAACGAGCTTTTAAAGAAAAGAAAGAAGTAGAAGATGCAGAAAAAGTTGCAAAAAAACTTGGTTCATTCGAGTTTAAAATTGCCGCTAAAGTAGGATCTGGAGACAAGTTATTTGGATCTATTTCTAACGCAGATGTTTCTGAAGCTTTTGGTAAAGAAGGTGTTGAGTTAGAAAAGAAATTTATAACTGTACCTGGTGGAACTATCAAACGTTTAGGACAATATGAAGCGTCTGTTCGTCTTCATAGACAAGTAGTTGTTCCTGTTGCTTTTGAAGTTATTCCTCAGAAATAATTAATAAATGGTTAATAACTAGTTATCATACGGTTAATAACTGTTTTATAATATAAAAGAAAATCGCTCATTCGAGCGATTTTTTTATTTTACTTTATATGCACAATTCATTATTCACATAAATTTACAAATTCAATGAAAAAAATTTTCATGGCAATTTTTGTATTGACTTGTATTATTAGTAATGCTCAAGTCACTACCTCTAATATTTCTGGTGTCGTTTATGATTTAGAAAAACAATTATTACCAGGGGCAAATATCACAGCACTTCATGAACCTACAGGAACAAGTTATGGTGGGACAACTAATTTTGACGGACGGTTCGATTTAATTAACTTAAGAGTTGGTGGACCTTATACCATTTCAATAAGCTATGTTGGGTTTAAAAAACATGTTATAAATGATGTTTTTTTGCAATTGGGACAAACTTTCAATGCAGAGATAATATTACAAGAGGATGATAATCAACTCGAAGAAGTTATTATTACATCAAATAAAAGTACAACTTTTAGTAGTGAAAGAACAGGAGCAGAAACTAGTATTGGTAGTAGAGAATTAAAATCGCTGCCTACAATTACTAGGTCAGCAGCTGATTTTTACAGATTAGAGCCTACCGCATCCAGTAATGGTTCTTTTGGAGGAAGAAATGACCAGTTTAATAATTTTAGTTTAGATGGATCTATTTTTAATAATCCATTTGGGTTAGATGCAGCAACACCAGGTGGACAAACAAATGCCCAGCCAATCTCATTAGATGCAATTGATCAAATACAAGTGGCTACAGCTCCTTATGATGTGACTCAAGCAGGATTTACAGGAGCATCGGTAAATGCTGTAACTAAAAGTGGTACGAATCGATGGAAAGGTACTGTTTATGGGTTTTATCGTAATCAAGATATGACAGGTGATAAAGTTGGAGATGATGATATAATTGTTCCAGATCTAACACAAGCGCAATATGGAGTAAGTGTAGGAGGGCCTATTATTAAGAATAAACTTTTCATCTTTGGAAATTTTGAAAAAGATGATCGTGAAGATTTAGGTTCAAATTTTTTAGCCGCTAGACCAGGATTAACAGGAGCAAATGTATCTAGAGTATCTGCTGAAGATTTAGATTTTGTATCAGAGCAATTAAGAACATTAGGATATGAAACAGGTGCATACGAAGGGTATACTCATGATACCGAGTCTACCAAGGGTCTTCTTAAATTAGATTGGAATATAAACGATAATCATAGAATGGCTATAGTGTATAATTTTTTAAATGCGTCTAGAGATTTACCAGCAAATAGAGAAGCAATAGGTAGAAGGGGACCAGACTTAACTACGTTGCAATTTAGAAACTCAGGATATCAAATCAATAATAAGATTAGTTCATTTTTAGTTGAATTAAATTCTAATTTTGGAGGAAATATATCTAATAAATTTCAGGCAGGTTATACTTCTTTTGATGACAGTCGAGATCCTTTTTCTACACCAGCACCACCAATTAATATTCAGCAAGAAGGAGTTCGATATATCGTAGCTGGGCACGAGCCTTTTTCAATTAATAATAATTTGAAACAAAAAGTATATCAGATTACAAATAACTTAAATATTGTAACGGGAAATCATACAATTACTTTAGGTGCTAGTTTCGAGAGATTTGAATTCGATAATTCTTTTAATCTTGGGGTATATGATTTAGCAGCAAATCCTGCAGCTGGTCAAGGTCCTGTAAGTACATTTTTTGATGCTTTTCAGAGTGTGAGGATTGATCCAACTAATCCAGGTACAAGTTTTGAAGATGCTGTTAATAATGGAACTATAGCCGCTGCATTAGCAAATGCTCAAAACGTTTTTGATACTAACAATGCCTCAGGAAATTGGGCTTTGGCAGAAACAAATGTTGGTCAACTTGCCTTTTATGCTCAGGATAAATGGAAAATGAACGATAAGTTTACGCTAACTTATGGTTTAAGAATCGATCAGCCACTGTATTTTGACACCGTTGATAAGATCGCAGAAAATATTGAAAGAGGAGCAGGGGGAACGTTCCCAGATGGTAATTACCAGCCAGGAATCACGTATTTTGATCAAAACGGTAGTCCAACACAATTAAATAGTTTGGATTTACCAACAAGAAGGTTATTAGTGTCTCCTAGACTTGGTTTTAATTATGATGTTAAAGGAGATAAAACTTTTCAAATAAGAGGGGGGACGGGTATTTTTACAGGGCGTTTACCTTTTGTTTGGATAGGAAACCAAGTGGCAAATCCAAATTTCTTTTTTTATACAACTTCAGCTCCTGATTTTCAGTTTCCACAGGTATTTAGAAATAGTTTAGGAATCGATTATAGATTTAAAAATGGTATAGTAGCATCAACAGATGTAATTTATACAGAGGATATCAATGCTCAAATGGTAAGAAATTTTGGTTTAGGAACTCCTACTGGTACACTCACTGGAGCTGATAATAGGGTTATTTATCAACTTTCTGATAGAGCAGTAAATGAATTTGGAGGTCCAACAAACGCATATGTTTTTACAAATACTAATGTAGGGTATTCTTTTAATTGGTCTTTTAAACTACAAAAGAATTTTAGCAATGGTATATTTGCCAGTGTTGCCTATAATTACTTAGAAGCTGAAGATGCAAGTTCTCTAGATGCAGAAATTTCTAGTGATGCATTTGATAGAAATCCGGCTTTAGGTAATGTGAACCAGGCTGTTAGTTCAACGGCACGATATGGAGATAAACATAGAATTGTAGGGCAACTTAATAAATCCTTTAGCTATGGTAAAAATAAACAATGGAGAACCTCTATCGGTGCTTTTTATGAATATGCACAAGGTGGAAGGTTCTCATATACATACTCTGGTGATATAAACGGAGACGGTTCGCCACTTAATGATTTGATTTATATTCCTACACAAGCCGATTTGGCAACATTTAATTTTAGTGGAACGGCCGCAGAACAACAAACACAAAGACAGGCGTATGAAGCATATATTCAGCAAGATGAATATTTAAGTGGACGTAGAGGTAGTTATGCAGAAAAGTATGCTATTTTAAGTCCTTGGAGAGGAAGATGGGATGTTAAATTTCTACAAGATTATGATATACAAGTGGGAGAACGAACCAACACGATTCAATTAAGTTTGGATATTCTAAATTTTGGAAACTTATTAAGTTCTGATTGGGGAGTAATAGAAATCCCTGTTAATGATCAACCTATTGGAGTTTCTTTTGATGCAGTAGCAGACCCAGGAAGAACAAATCCAATCTATACTTTTGACCCGTCACAAACTAAAACATTTGCAAATGATTTTAGTCTTGATTCAAGATGGCAAGCACAAGTTGGATTACGATATATATTTAATTAATTGGGCAAATTTTGTAATTGATTTAATAAAATCCATCGCTATGGTTGTAGCGATGGATTTTTTATATCTGGAAATTTAATTTTGGATTAGTCTGTAAAGTAATAATGCTGTACGTTTTGTAAGCGCCTCAAAAGTTGTTAAATCTAAAGATTCTTTGGGTGTATGGGCTCCTTTACCCATGGTACCAAGCCCATCTAGACAATCTACATAATCAGCAACAAAAGAAGTGTCGGCAGCTCCTCTTTTTCCGGGATCGTAAGCTTTTACTTCTCCTTGATCAAGATCGTTACTAACAGCATTTAATATTTTTAATAATTTGAGATTTCCTGCGGTAGGTTGCATAGAGGGATAACTATCTGTAAAACTTATTTTTGCTGAAGTATGAGGTAAGTTTTTTTCGACAATGGCACTCATTTTTGATCGAGTATTTTCTTTTTGTTCTTCTGATATAAAACGTAATCCTCCTTTTACTATAACTGTTTGCGCTACAACATTGTTCTTACCAAAAGCTTCTCCTTTATTTAATTCTTTATTAAAATCAATATCAGTTCCGCCTAAAATTACCCCGGGATTAAAGGTTAAAAATTCTTCTCCTTTAACTTCTGTATAAAAAGAGTTTAAAATTCTTGAAGCTTCAAAAATTGCTCCAGCTCCAATATTTTCATTAAAAATACCTGAAGAATGGGCTCTTTTTCCTTTAACTTCAAGTTTCCATCCAGAAGATCCTCTTCGAGCAACAGTAGCATAATTAAATCCTGTTGACGTTTCAAAACCTAGCGCGATGTCATTGTTTTTTGCAGCTTCGATTAAATCTTTTCGGCTAATGTCTAATGGCTGTCCAGTACTTTCTTCGTCTCCTGTAAATGCAATAGTTATTTGAGCATTTTCTAATAAATTACTTTCGTGTAATGCCTTTAACGCATATAATACAATTACATTACCTCCTTTCATGTCGTTTACTCCAGGGCCATAAGCAGTATCTCCTTCAATTTTAAATTGTTGAAAAGGACTGTCTTTTTCAAAAACAGTGTCTAGATGACCAATGAGCAATATTTTTTTTCCTTTTGTACCCTTTGTTTTAGCAAATAAATGTCCAGCACGATTTACTTTTTTAGGCATTTCTATCCATTTCGTATCCAGCCCAATATTGTCGAATTCCTTTTTAAAAACATTTCCGACTTCTTTAACACCTAAATGATTCATGGTGCCACTGTTAAGATTTACTACTTTTTCTAAAAATAATAGTGCAGATTTATGATTAGTTTCTACAGATGCGATGATGTTCTTTTCAATGTTAGATAATTTTTGAGCCTGCATAGTATTTATTAGAAAAAATAAAAAGATGTATAAGATCGAAATTTTAATTGATCTAGTCATAATTAAGAAAGTATTGCGTGTAAAATATAAAGATAAGAACTTTAAAGTGCAAAGATCATTGGTTTTCAATGTAAACCTTAATAAGAACCTCTTAATTGTTTTATGAATCCTGATTTTATAGTTATTTTTGCGGTCAATTTTTTTAGAAAATGAAATACGCTAGATTAACAAAAGAACAGTTAGAAGAACTACATGTAGAGTTTATTAATTTCTTAGCTACTCAATCTATTACTGCTGATGAATGGAGTGATATTAAAGCTAATAAACCAGATGTAGCAGAAGAAGAGATTGATATTTTTAGTGATTTAGTTTGGGAAAAAGTATTAGACAATGCCCAATATCTTGAGCATTTTTCTAAAGATCAAATTCATTTGTTTGAACTTAAGGATAATGAAATGCTTCTGATTGCTATCAAAATTAATAATGAAGATATAGATGTCACTACACAGGCAGGGTATGACTGGTTGCGTGATAATTTATTGAATGATGAAGTCGTATTTTATAATGCCTCTAAGGCATATAGTGATGATAAAAATCTTGATAAATTTACACTAATACAAAAAGGAGCTTCTATTACAAAAGGTCAATTATTCAATTATTTTGCCAAATTAGTCGAAGATTGAAAAGAATAATTAATGTTATTATTCGTACCTAAGCGATTCAATAGGATCTTGATTAGCTGCTTTTACAGCCGGATACAATCCAGAAACTACTGCAGTCAAAAATGAGGTAACCACGGCTGCTACAATAGCAAGCCAAGGAATGGTAAATTCAAAATTTGATATAGATGCAGCAAGACTACCAACTGCAATACCTAGAATTATACCTATAAGACCTCCAAATTGCCCTATGATAACAGTTTCTAGAAAAAACTGACCAGAAATAGTATGTTTTTTAGCGCCTAGTGCTTTACGAACCCCTATTTCTCGAGTACGCTCTGTTACCGATACAAGCATAATGTTCATTAATGCTATCGAGGATCCAAAAACTGTAATAATACTTATAATCCATGCTGCGTAATAGAGGTACGAAGTAATGTTCGATATTCTGTTGATAAGATCATCACTACGTTCTAAACCGAAATTGTTTTCTTCAACAGGACTAAGTCCTCTGATATTTCTAAATGTAACTATGGCTTCATCTTGGGCGCCTTCTAAGAATTGTTTATCATCAACTTTAACACTGATGTTATAATTTATATTTGGTAAGGTAAATATAGACCGTGCTAGTTGTAAAGGAATTAATACCTTTAAATCTTGATTATTTCTAAAAGTCGCTCCTTTACTTTCTAGAAGTCCAATTACTTTAAATTTCACACCGCGAATGCTAATTGTCTTTCCTATCGGATTTGTGTTTTTAAATAAGTTTTTTGTAAAATCAGAACCTATTAAACAGACATGATTGTTATTCTGGATATCGAAAAACGTAAAGTTTCGACCTTTATCAATTTCTGTACCCGTGTTTTCAAGATAATTCTCGTTAACACCAAGAACAGAAGCCTCAGGATCTGTTTTTTCATTTTCATATTTTACTTCAGCTCCTCTGGTTCCTGTAAAGGATACTGACGTTTTTGAAAACGGATATTGAAATTTGTCATTAAATGCTCTTACATTTCTATAGTTAATAATAGGATTTATTTTTTCTCTATCCCTATTATTACGAGTATTAAACTCATACCGTTGCAGATTAAATGTATTTGCTCCCATAGAGGCAAAGTCACCTGTTATAGTTTTTTCTAAAGCGCCTAAAAATGTTAAGATACCTACTAATGCAGTTATACCTATTGCTATAATTAAAA
Organism: Aquimarina aggregata; assembly: GCF_001632745.1. Lineage (GTDB taxonomy): Bacteria > Bacteroidota > Bacteroidia > Flavobacteriales > Flavobacteriaceae > Aquimarina > Aquimarina aggregata. The sequence continues at coordinate 137,315 of NZ_LQRT01000002.1, forward strand.
TCGTAAGAATGGTTCTTAATACTTGCCCTTTTATAGAGTCCATTGCAATACGAATATTTTCTCTAAGAAGTGAAAACATAGTAGGTGTATAAAATGTGTTTTTAGTATATGACTACAAAAAGCAATTAAAGTTACTTAAAAAACTAGATTTTTTGTGTTTAGAAGAAATGACTTTGTAGTTTTTTTAGATATTTGCAGCCCTAATGGTTTTTAATTTTTATTGTTCTGATTTAAGTTTTTGATAATCAGTAGTTCAATTAAAAACCTTTAAATTAAAAAGAATACAATGGCACAAAAACCTTCAATACCAAAAGGAACTAGAGATTTTTCACCTATCGAGGTAGCAAAAAGACATTATATTATTGATACCATAAAGGAGCAGTTTCAATTGTTTGGTTTTCATCCAATAGAGACTCCGAGTTTTGAAAATAGCGATACCCTTATGGGCAAATATGGCGAAGAAGGTGATCGATTAATTTTTAAAATATTAAATAGTGGTGATTATTTAAAGAAAGTTGATGATGCATTGTACGATAGTAAGGATAGTACAAAAATGACGAGTAAAATTAGTGAAAAAGCTTTACGCTATGATCTAACCGTACCTTTTGCACGTTATGTTGTACAACATCAAAATGAAATTGACTTTCCTTTTAAGCGATATCAAATCCAGCCTGTATGGCGTGCCGATAGACCCCAAAAAGGTAGGTTTAGAGAATTTTTTCAATGTGATGCAGATGTAGTTGGAAGTAAGTCTCTATGGCAAGAAGTAGACTTTATTCAATTATATGATAGCGTTTTTTCAAAACTGAAGCTTGATGGAGTTACCATCAAGATGAATAATAGAAAAATATTATCAGGTATAGCAGAAGTTATTGGAGCCAGTGATAAACTAATAGATTTTACTGTTGCTCTTGATAAGCTTGATAAAATAGGAGAAGAAGGAGTTAAGAAAGAGATGTTGTCTAAAGGGATTTCTGAAGATGCAATAACTAAAGTACAACCACTTTTTAATTTTGAAGGAAATACAACAGAAAAAATTAATAAATTAAAAGATTTATTAAATTCTTCTGAAGAAGGTATGCAAGGCGTAAAAGAATTAGAGTTTATCGTAAAGGCTATTCAAACAATTCCTCTACAATGCGCTACTTTGGACTTAGATGTTACTTTGGCAAGAGGCTTAAATTATTATACCGGAGCTATCTTTGAAGTTGCGGCTCCCGAAAACGTAAAAATGGGATCCATCGGTGGCGGTGGACGTTATGATGATCTTACAGGTATTTTTGGATTAAAAAATGTGAGTGGAGTAGGAGTTTCTTTTGGATTAGATAGGATTTATTTAGTACTGGAAGAATTAGATTTATTTCCTGAAACAGTGGCACCAGTAACAAAGGCGTTGTTTATTAATTTTGGTGAAGCCGAAGCATTATATTCTTTAAAAGCAATTAATAAATTAAGAAAAGAAGGGATATTAGCAGAGTTATATCCAGATGCGACTAAAATGAAAAAGCAAATGAATTACGCTAATAAAAAAGGTGCGAAATACGTTATACTTGCGGGTGATTCTGAATTAAAGAATGAAACGTTTACTGTCAAGAACATGGAGTCGGGTACCCAAAACGAAATGAATTTTGATGAATTAAAAGCACTGTTGTAATAAAAAATTATTAATTTAATACTTTCAAGCTAAACCTTATCGTTATAGATAGATATTTTTAGATAGCTATTTATTATTTTAAAATTTAAATTATGAAAAAGAACATTTTTGCTACTTTTTTGTGCTTAATGTTGGTGATAGTCGTTTCATGTAAGAAAGACCCTAAATCGGATAAAGTTGACATTGTTGAAACCGCTGTAGATTCTACTGCTATTGCTGCAGAAGAAGCATTAAAAGAAAAAGCAATATCTCAAAAGAAAAAAAAATCAACAAAGAAAAAAAGTTCTAAAAAGAGCGGAGCTAAAAAAAATAAGAAAAGCACCAAACTTGTTCGAATCCCTGGTACGTCTGCAAGTACAAAGAATGCCGACGTTCAAAAGTATATAAGGGATTATGAGAAATATATGTCAAATTATAAAAAAGCTGTCGAAGCAAGTGATATGGACTCTTTTCTTAAGTTAAATTCTGCAAGTAATAGTCTTACAAAACAGTATGATTTGCTTATAAATAAGCTACCTGGTGAAGAAATAGAGAAGTTAAGTCAATATATGCAGGTAAAATCAAAACAAATGAATGCGTTATCAGCTCAGATGTAGCCCTAAAAAGATATAATATAAAAAAACCATCTTAAATCTAGATTTAAGATGGTTTTTTTATAAAGATTTATTCATAAAATCGTATAATTTGACCGTTCGTTTTTCCTTCTACACTTCTTGCATAAGCGTTAACTACTTTATTCATTGGTACAGGATTATGTCCAGGAAAGTAATCCTTGTATTTTTCATAGGCATCTTCTACCATTCCTAAAGAAACAACATTAACACGTATTCCGTTTTCTACCTCCAAAGCTACAGCTTGTACAAAACTATGGATACCTCCATTTACCATTGCAGCACTAGTAGTTTTGACAACAGGATCATCAGCTAGAATACCAGTAGAAAGGGTTATCGACCCATTTGGATTTAAATAATGTTGACCTATGCGAACAATATTGACTTGTCCCATTAGTTTACTTCTTAAACCAATATAATAATCTTCTTCGGTTAATTCATTAAAATTAGCCCATTTCGCTTCTCCGGCGATACACAGTATAGCGTCTACCTTACCAAGCTTTTCAAACATTGCCGCTATAGAGTCACTATTGGCAATATCGACATTTACATCACCGTTACTTCTTCCTGCGATAATAATTTCGTGTTTTTTTGCAAAATATGATGAGACTTTTTTACCTATGGTACCGTTTCCCCCGATGATTAGTATTTTCATATGATTTTTTAAATATTAGGTTGTTAAAAAAGAGTTTTGTCAAAAAAAAAAAGAGAACCTAAGTTAATCATTACATCTGAATTTTATTTGGTAGAATTAGTATTATTATCAAAACAGAAATTGTAACTGGTTTTCAAAGGAATAAGTGTCGTAAAAAAAATATTTTTAAAAAAAATATCAAAATATTTTGTTAATTTACGGTTTTACCGTAAGTTTGTTCCAGTCAAAATTGCAAAAGGGGATAACCCTTAACGTAAACATATAGATTTAATCGGTGCAGCCCTAACCTGCACCTTTTTTTATTTTTGATTGGTAATGAACTACCCAGATTTAATAGTACTGGATAGTTCATTTTTTTTATATTATCTGTTATATAAAAGTAAAGGAGGCAATGAGAAAGGTAAGACTACTAATTAATTATAATCATTTTACGTGTCCCTACTATCTTACCATTTATTATTAATGAGTAAAAGTAAACCCCAGGATTTAGATTCTCCTTTTTAAGTGAAACTTCGTGCTGATCTTTTCTTATCGGGATAGTTAATATTTTTTGTCCTTTACTATTAGCGACCAAAAGTTCTCCACTTTTATAAGTACCAATATCAGGAATTTTAATAACTGTTTTGTCTGAAAAAGGATTAGGGCTATTAGATAATTCGGTATATGATTTTTCAACTGAGCTTTTGATATCCTGAGTATTTTTAGCCAATAAAGGTACTAGCGACCGATTATTTCTATTCCATAACGATCCCCCAAAGCCTCCTGTTCCTGCAGTTCTTGAAAGTTGATTGATATTGTTGACTCTTAAAGTAAGGTTTCCATGATTATTAATATTTCCTTTTGGGACATCTGCCCAAGTAAGATTAATTGTATTTCCAGAACGGGATCCTATCGCAATGTTAGACCATGTTGGTATTCCTGAACTAAAATTACGTTCGCCATACCATACGACAATAGAGCCGATTTGTCTTATATAATAAAAACCATTATCATTTCCTCGCCACCTTCCAGTTAAGGTGCTGTTAGATTGAAAACCTGCAACTCTACTACCTGGTAGATTAGAAGGTCTCGTTTCTTTTGACCAGCTTGATCCACCAAAATTAGAACCAGAAAGTTTATAAATTATAGATTCGCTTACATTAGTTTCTAGTATGAGTTTTCCTCTTCCTTGAAATCGACCTTTAGGAACATCATAAAATTCACCGTGAATTTGAGTTCCGTTAACTTCTCCTATAAAAACATTGGCCCAGTTACCCGAGGGGTGTTCTCCAAACCAATATATATTTTTTCCGACCTGTCTAACATAATAATGACCATTGTCATTACCCTCAAAATGACCATTCAAGTTTGAAGCTGAGGGATTGTAAGCTATTACGTTAAATTTTGCATTTGCAGGGATTGGTTGTGTGTCCTCATTATATAATGTCCATTTACTGCCGTTATACCATGCTCCAACTTCATGAGGATTATAAGGACCACTAGTTCCCCAGTTATTGGTTACAAAAACAAAAGCTCCGGGCTTATTGTTACTTTGAGCATTATCCAAAATTGTGATATGACTGTTTCCAGCTGATGAAGCTGTGTGTACGTAGGTTCTGGAATTGTTGATAAGGATATTAAATTTTGCTCCTACAGGCATGCTTGCAAAATCTTGATTAAAGATCCTCCACTTCCCGCTAGCATAATATACACCCAAGGAATGGGGGTTATAAGTTCCTGTCCAATGCTGTGTTAATATAATTTTAGCATCTGGTCTATTATTAGTAGTTGGATGGTCAATGGTAGTAATATGGCTATTAGTGTTAGAAGAAGTGGCTGAATGCACAAAAGCTCTTCTTGGAGAATCTGGCCCTACGAGGATATTAAATTTCGTATTATTTGTCATAGCACTTCTGTCTTGGTTGAAAATTTTCCATTTACCACCAGAATAATAGACACCAATAGGAGAAGTGTGATATGGACCAGAACCATAATCATGAGTAACAAATACTTTTGCATTCGGTTTTCCGTTAGTTGTAGGATTGTCTATCGTGGTAGTGTTACCACTAATATTTGATGTGGTGGCAATGTGTTTGAATATATCAGGTTGGCTCCATCCATTATATCCAAAACATAAGATCATAAAAACTAGATAACGAGTCCAGTCTATAAATGTGTTAATTCTTGTTTTTTTTGTTTTCATAATATTGTAAGTTTTAAAAGTTAAAATAATTACCCCCTTTACTATTGTATTAAGATCTACTTGTTTTAGTAAGTGCATTACTTAATATGTTTATGATATTTGCAGTGTTACTAAATGTTATTCAGAATTGGTTTCAAACCATATTTTTAAATGTCTAGGTTTAGGGTTTTAATTATGACAATAGCCATTGAAATCAACCAATGAATTAGGGATACGATGTTTACTCTGATTACCATTGGATTCAGATAGAGGGAATACTACTTACATAGGGTTTTAATGCACGTATTTATTTGATTTTTTTGTTCTAAGTGATATACCTACATTTTACCTTTTTTTATGTTCGAAATGCACACAAAAAAACCGTTTTCAAATCAATGTTTGAAAACGGGGTTGATATATGATGTAAGTAATAAGTGGTTGACGTTAAGTGAATTAAATATAATAATCTAAAGGAAATAAAAACTAAATAAATTGTTAAATATTGATAGTTACTAGTAATCATTGATGATTCTATCGTAATAAAATTTACAGTAACAGTCTTTTACCTGATCGATTCTGGGGTATATAACCCTCTATTGATAACATTATAATGAATAAGACTAGTTGATAAATCAATCCACCTTTCTTTTCAAACCTAATATAAAGCCGATAATACATAGACCATATAGAAATAGACATGCTACAGATAATAAGCCATATAATATAAAAGCAGCTCTGCCACTTATCGAATCAATATAACGATATACTATTAATGGTATCTCTAGAGTGTGAAACACAAATATTCCAATACTGGCAGATATACTAATGTCAAGAATGGGTATAATCTCATCAGTCATTATGTAATCGTAAAGCAGTAATATCACTGCGATCAGAACAAATAGAATATTGTATGCATAAAGTAATCTATGAAATTCAACAAAAAAACCATCCGTCGTCACCAATTGGGTACCACAAATGCAAATAAAGAGTAGTATTAATACTCGTAAAAACCCTTTTATCCACCGGATATGTGTTTGTTGTTCTATAAAATAGATGTAGAACAAGCCACTTATAATAGTGTAAACATTATATACCCATACATTGGTCGAAAAAAATCCATTTTTTAAGTTAACTAATAAGGGGATATGTTCTATGTAATAAGGCATCAGACCAAATACATATTCAACAAAAACTGTGAACCATAAAAAATAGACTAAATAACGTATAGATCGTTTAGTAACACGACGTTTTCTGATGTAAAGCGTTCCAGCGATAGCTGCTAAAAGCTCCAAGGTAAGAATAGAAATTAAAAACCACATAATGACTTATAAAATTAGGCTAATTATGGGGTAATAATTGATAGCATTATAACGAGAAGTAAAGATAAAAAAAATAGCATCAAAAAATGATGATCAAAGCAAAGTAAATAACCTCCTTAGATTAAGACTATAAGATCAGAAATAAAGTTTAATATAGAGTTGATATGTAATTTAATAGATAAAATCAATCCGACTTTTAACTTAACAGAAGTTTAATTGAGACTTAGTATAGTTAGGTTTAAAATAAAATATTTTCACTAGGATATAACAGAGAAACTGTTATGCTTAAAACCTAATTAATTATAGTGAAAATGAAAAGAAAATACGTATTATCAAGTCTGGTATTACTTTGTGTTATTAACCTAATTCAAGGACAAAGTACTTTGAAAGTAATGACTTTTAATAAATTATTTACAACAAGTTCTAGAACAGTACTTGATGTTATTAGATCGTCTGATGCAGATATTATTGGAATTCAAGAGTCGTATGGAGCAGCACGAAGTGTGGCTAACTCTTTAGGGTTTTATTATCATACAAATAGTCAGAGTGAAGCGATTATTTCTCGTTACCCTATTATTTCTACCAATACATATGGTGTTAAAGTAAAACTACCAGAGGGATTAGAAGTTTTTGTTTTTAATGCCCATTTGACATCATATCCCTATGGGCCATATGATATACGCGATGGTCAAATTACATCAGAATTAAAAGCTATTAACTCAGCTAATAGAGCACGTTCGGCTCAAATGATAAAAATAGTGAATGAGATACAAAAAATGGTGCCTTCTGGAACTCCAGTTTTTTTTACTGGTGATTTTAATGAACCTAGTCACTTAGATTGGACACAACGTGCAGCAGATGAAGGAATTCATATGATGAAAGTAAATTGGCCAACAAGTCAACGCGCAACTAGTATTGGCCTGAAAGATTCATGGCGCATAGTTTACCCTAATGAAATATTAGATCCTGGTAATACATGGACTCCTAATAGATCAGCAAATGAGGTTTATGATCGAATCGATATTATCTATCATCGAGGAGAAAATGTTATCGCTAAAAAGGCCGTACGATATGGACCAACTGGTGATGAAGCAGAAATATTGTTAAATAATTATGCTAGTGATCATAGAGCAATGATGGTTTTCTATGAAATACCAAAACCTGATAATGGAGGGAATATAAGCTACGGTGAGAATTTGATAAAACAAAGTAGTGCAGAGCAAAGTAATCTTGATGCATGGATCCAAGTATCAGGGACCAGTAAACGTGTTCAGGGAGGGCAAAGTGGCTATCCTGATGCTAAAGATAAAGACTATTTTTTTTGGTTAGGTAATTCTGGTACGGGTGAAATCTATCAGAATATAGATGTCGAAAAATATAGAGCCACTATCGATGCAGGCAAACAATCCTTTTTATTTAATGGCTTTACTAGATCATATCGTGGTCGCGATAGAAGTCGAATTAAAGTAGCATATATAAGTGATAGTGAAATTGTATTAGATACTTATGACAGTGATTGGAGAAACACTAGTAGTAATTGGGAACAAATAAATGATGAACGAATAGCTCCCGTTGGTACTCGTAAAATAAAAGTGAGTTTATTTAGTCAGCGAAATAGCGGTACGTCTAATGATGGTTATTTTGATGACTTAACGCTAAAAACTGGAATAAATAATGATGTTCGTGTTGACAACTCAATAGATAAAACTGGTCCGATTGATACTACTGCAAGATTTTCAAATGAAAGTCTTTCCTTCAACGTTTGGCCAAACCCTACAGTGGATAATATTAATTTTTCCCGCAACGAAAATATAAGGGGAGAAGTTACAATTATAGATATGGTGAACCGAATTAAAAAAAGAGTTAACGTTAGTGCAGAAAGGAATACTAAAATCTCGATTAGAGATTTCCCAAAAGGTGGTTATATATTTCAATTTACGGATGAGTACGGAACTATTTATAGAGAATTTATCTTTATAAAATAGTGCTTTTAGCACAAAATAAAGTGTGTCATTAAATCAAAGAATCTCTATTTTACATCTATTTAATTAATATTTGTTCAAAAAAATTTGAAGAATAGTAGAATCACTAATCTTAAAATAAAAAAAGTCGAGATGTAAATCTCGACTTTTTCTTTCATATGTAGCGAGAGGGGGGCACGATCCCCCGACCTCCGGGTTATGAATCCGACGCTCTAACCAACTGAGCTACCTCGCCTTAATTCTCTTATTTTTTAAACAATAAAACCTTTTTATTCGTTCTATTATTTCAGAACTCTTTTTGAAGAATTCCTTAAGAGGGTGCAAATATAAAAACAAAATGGAATGCCGCAAACAATAATGCATAATTAATTTTTTTTTCATTGTCCTTTTAAAGTCGACAATTAATCTATATATTGGCTTACCAACAATTAATGATATGTCTGAAAAAACAAAATATGAACTTGAATTTGTGGTACAGTCTTCGCCGCAACTATTATATCAATATATATCTACTCCATCTGGCCTCTCAGAATGGTTTGCTGATAATGTAAATTCGAGAGGTGAATTATTCACGTTTATTTGGGATGATTCTGAAGAGGAAGCAAAACTTTTAAGTAAAAAAAGCGGTGAGCGTATTAAATTTAGATGGACCGAAGATGAAGATGAAGGAAACGATTACTTTTTTGAATTGCGCATACAGGTTGACGAAATAACTAAAGATGTTTCTTTAATGGTAACCGATTATTCTGAAGAAGATGAGATGAGTGAGAGTAAAATGCTGTGGGATAATATGATAAGCAACCTTAAGCAAGTATTGGGGTCAGCATAATTGCCTTTATTTTATTAACTTTTTTATTCCCCATAGAAATTCAAATTTTATGGGACTTTTTTTATGATCAATATTAATGGAAATCTTGTAAAAGATACAGACGAAAGCTTGTATAAAAATAGAGGATATGCATATGGAGATGCTGTATTTGAAACTATACGTGTAAATGCCAGTGATATTTTATTTTGGGAAGATCATTATTTTAGATTGATGGCCTCAATGCGTATATTAAGAATGCAAATACCCATGCGTTTTACTCCGGAGCTTTTAGAACAAGAAATTAAAGAATTAATAAAAGAGAGTGGTCTGGAGAAAAAGGCCGCCAGAATCAAAATTATTGTACATAGGATCTCTGGTGGTTTATATACTCCAAAATCAAATGAAGTAGAATACTCTATATCCGTATCGTCCCTAGATTCTGGTTTTTATCATATACCTGAAACTTTGTGTGAAGTGACTCTTTTTAAAGATCATTATGTAGCGGCAGATTTACTTTCTACCTTAAAAACTAATAACAAGATAACCAATATTTTGGCTGGTATATTTGCTAAAGAAAATAAGTTTGACAATTGCTTGTTGATGAATTCGAATAAAATGATTATCGAAGCTTTAAATGGAAATTTATTCTTAGTAAAAGGAAATACTATAAAAACACCGCCAATAGTTGATGGTTGTCTTAAAGGTGTACTAAGAACACAATTGTTGAGAATACTTAAAGAACTAAAAGATTATGAGGTACTAGAAGCCTCAATTTCTCCGTTTGAATTGCAAAAGGCAGATGAATTATTTGTTACCAATGTAATACAAGGAATTGTACCTATTACTAAATTTAGGAAAAAGGAGTATACTGTAGAAATAAGCAAACGATTATTGGGTATATTAAATACCAAAATAAGATTGAATACGTAAAATTATATTATAAGTAGTTAGTTATATGTTGGATCTTCTGGAGCATTAGACCAAAGTAAGTAGTCGCCTCCTAATTCAATCATTTTTTCTTTCCAAAAGGTGTCATATGACTTTACGAATATGTTTTTCTTGTAACTATTTTCTACAATTACCCAAGAATTGGCTTCAAGCTCTTGATTTAATTGTTCAGAGTCCCATCCAGAATACCCTAGGAAAAATCGTATTTCATTAGGGGTTATTTTGTTTTCTGAAATGAGTACAGAAACAACAGAAAAATCTCCTCCCCAATAAATTCCTGAAGATATCTCTACACTATTTGGTATGAGATCAGGAACTTTATGAATAAAATATAAATTATCCTGTTCAACAGGACCGCCATTATAAATTTTAAATTCCGATTCAATTTCAGGAACAAGATCTGCTAATCGATAATCAAGAGGTTTATTCATTATAAAACCAATAGAACCATGTTCGCTATGATCTGCAAGAAGTACTACAGAGCGATTAAAAGACACATCACCGATTATAGATGGTTCGGCAATTAATAGATGTCCTTTTGATGGTTGAAGTGATATCATATGATGGCTTTGATTATCTTAAAGCTAAATAAATATTTCTAATAATCAAAGCTGTTTGGTGTTTTTGTTGGTAATCAATAAAAAAAGCCCTTGATTATCAAGGGCTTTAAATAATATCGAAAAGAGCTGATTAATTTACTGAACTAGATAAATCAGCACCAGCTTTAAACTTAACAACGTTTTTAGCAGCAATTTTGATAGTTTTACCTGTTTGTGGGTTTCTACCTTCTCTTGCAGCTCTTTTAGAAACTGACCAAGATCCGAATCCTACTAAAGAAACACGATCACCTTTTTTAAGGCTACCTTCAACGTTTCCTAAAAAAGATTCTAAGGCTTTTTTAGCCGCTGCTTTTGTGATTCCAGCATCAGCTGCCATTGCATCGATTAATTCTGTTTTGTTCATAATTCTGTTTTTAAATTAATTGTTGGTTAAACCAATCTTTATGTTAAACGCTCTACAAATTTATACGGATTTATGATTTGTGCAAGGATTAGCCCAGTAAATACAGGGTTTTGTTGATAACTCAAGGGGATTGTTAATAAACAATAAAGTTTTTTGATGATTTTTAAATCCTAACTATACTCTAGCCTCAGACCATTTTAGCGTCTCTGTAAAAAGTATATCCATTTAAGAGGGCATTACTTTCCATTGCTTTTTTTCCAGGGAGTTGTAATTTGGTAATAATTAGATACCCATTGTTAACTGCTACCTTGATCATAGTATCTTCGATCACAATTTTTCCCACTTCAAAATTATGAACTTCCGTTAGGGGTATTGCATTATATATTTTTATGTTTTGTGTTATACCATTATTTTGTAGTTCACACCAAGCAGCTGGATACGGACTTAAACCTCGAATAAGGTTATTAATGATATTAATATCATCATTCCAATCTATTTTTGTATTCTCACGATTTAATTTGTATGCAGTTTTAAACTTGGCTTCTTTAGGTTGTTCTTTTATAGTAAAAGTGTTTTCTTTAATTAATTCTAAAGTTTGTAATACAAGTAATGATCCTTCTGTCATTAGTTTATCATGAAGTACTCCAGCGGTATCATTATCATCAATAGCCACTTCCTTTTGTAAAATGATATGACCTGTGTCTATTTTTTCATCAATAAAAAAAGTAGTCACACCTGTTTTTTGTTCTCCATTAATAACAGCCCAGTTTATAGGAGCTGCTCCTCTGTAATCTGGCAACAGAGATGCATGTAAGTTAAATGTGCCATATTCTGGCATATCCCAAACTATCTTTGGAAGCATTCTAAACGCTACAACTACATTAAGGTTTGGTTTAAGAGCTTCTAGTTCTTTTATAAAATCAGGATCTTTTAAATTTGTTGGTTGTAATATATTTAGATGTTTAGTTAATGCATATTCTTTAACGGCAGAAGCTTTTAATTTTCTACCTCTGCCAGCAGGCCTATCAGGTGCAGTTATAACACCAACAACATTGTATTTGTTTTCAACGATAGTTTTTAAAGTATCGACAGCAAAATCTGGGGTTCCCATGAATATGATTCGTAAATCTCTCATTTTTTTAGTAGTTGGTAATTATTGTTGTGATTTATTTTTATTATTTGATGTGCATTCATTTCACGTAAAACGTCGAGAATAATTTCTTCTGGATAAGCTAACATAGCTATCAAATCTCTTGAAGATAATTTTTTTTCTCGTAAAAGCCTTATAATATCTTCTTGTATTTTAGTTATATCGTGTTTTTTATGATTTTTTTGTTTGTTACTACAAAAACTACAGATACCACATTCTTTAGCTTCTTTTTCTCCAAAGTAATTTAGTAACTGTACACTTTTACATTGACTATTGTTTTCTGAGAATTTGAGTATTGCATTTACCTTTTTAATTTTTTCGTTATTCTGTTCGGTTAAATGATGTTTAATTCTATTAATTGTATGATCATCTTCTCTCGGAACCAAAAAGATGATTTCTGCATCATATTGCTTATAGTTAAAATCGACTAATTCAGAAGCATGAAGTTTTTGTAATAACATAATCACTTCTTTTTCATCTAAATTGACTTTGGAGGCTATAACAGGGATATTTATAGCAATTTTTTCATCAAAGATACCTCCATAAGTTCTCAAAATAGTCTTAAGCACTATTTCGTAATTTTTGTTGTTCTCTATATACGTTAATAATTGGTTCCCAGTGGTGAGTATTTGTAGACTACTTTTTTTTGTGAATCGCTGTGTGAATCGTATAACTCCACAACGGTCAAGAAATTGCAACACATTATAAGATACAAGTGTATTGATATCGTATGTTTTACAGAAAGTATTGAAATCAAATTCATGGATAGACTGTTCGCCTTCTCCATAAGATATTCGAAAGTAATTACTTAATTTTCTATATACGATTTTAACGGTATCGGTATCTGGTAATACTTTTATAAATTGATTGTTCAGTCTATTGTTATCTGTTTCGTTTTTTAAAAGAAACGCAAAGGCCTTTTTGCCATCTCTTCCGGCTCTTCCTGCTTCTTGAAAGTAACTTTCGATACTTTCTGGGATATTATAATGTATTACAGTGCGTACATTGGGTTTGTCAATTCCCATACCAAAAGCACTAGTTGCTACCATAACACGAATTTCTTCTTTATGCCATAGTTTGAATCTTTTTGTTTTTTCTATAGCGTCTACGCCCCCATGATAATATGAAGCACTGGACCCGCTAGAGTTTAAAAAGTCACTTAGTTCTACTGCTGTTTTTCTGTTTCTTACATAAATAATAGAAGTTCCGGGGTATTTATTTAATATCTGATTTATTTTGTATATTTTATCTTCAGCTTTAATAACCCAATACCCTAAATTAGATCTAAAAAAAGATTGTCTAAATATTTTCGTTTGAAAAAGATCTAGTTCAGAAATAATATCATCAACTACTCGAGATGTAGCAGACGCTGTTAATGCTATAACAGGAGCGGTTGGTTTTAAATCCTTAAGAATTTTTATTTTTTTATAGGATGGGCGAAAGTCGTTTCCCCATTGAGAAATACAATGCGCTTCATCAACTGCGATAAGATTAATATTCATTTGCTTTAATCGCTCTTTAACGATGTCTTGCTGCAATCTTTCTGGAGAGAGGTATAAAAACTTATAATTTCCATAAATACAGTTGTCAAGTAAGGTATCTAGTTCAGAGTATTTGATACCACTTGGTAATGCAATGGCTTTAATTCCTTTTGCCTGGAGGTTTGAAACCTGATCCTGCATAAGGGCAATCAATGGTGATATTACAATACAAATCCCTTCTTTAAGTAGAGCGGGTATTTGAAAGCATATAGATTTTCCTCCACCTGTTGGCAATAATGCAAAGGTGTCATTTGCTTCTAAAACAGAATTAATTACTTCTTCCTGTAAAGGTTTAAAACTGTTATGTTTCCAGTACTGCTCTAATATTTGAAGAGGTGAGTTTATCAAAATTATAAAACATTTTCTATAATGAAATTACTACGATCATCTACTTTGCCAAAGGGAACCTCAATACAATCATATCCAAATGAGGTATACGTTTCATAAAGGTGATGATGTATTTGTAAAGCTTGATCAAAACTTTCATATCGTTCATTATCTGTTTCATGAATATCTTCCCAAGGGGGAAGCAAAAAGATAGTGTCATACTTGTGTTTTTTACAGGCTTCTACGAAACTAGGAGGATTTATTTCATTAGCATAATTCATGTATGCGAGTACATCAGGAATACCTCTATCTAAAAATATTCGTGATGAAATAAGTTCTTGAGCTTCGATAAATTGTTGAACACGTCCTTCAAGAAGTTTTTTGCTAAACAAAGTTGGATCTTCAAGAAACAGTTGTTCAACCCCTTGTTCCTGAGCTTCTAAAGTAACTTGCCGCGATATTTCATGAAGGCACTTTTCTCCAATGCTTTCTAAATGTTTTATAATAGTAGTTTTACCTGTAGATGGCCCGCCAGTAATAACAATTTTCTTGTTTGTCAAAAGAATGGTTTTAATGCAAATCTCGGAATTATAAAGGGATTTTGAAAATAGTATTAATAGAACTATAAAGGTCTGTTAAAGTTGAAATCATTAAAATGAATTTTTAGTACATTAAGTAGCAATTCATGGTTAATTGCTTTATTTAGACTAGTTAAACATAAAAAATCAAAACTCATGCCAGTTTATAATTTAAAAATAAATGGAAAAGCTCATGCCATTGAAGCCGATCAGGATACCCCTCTTTTATGGGTGCTTCGAGATCATTTAGATATGGTTGGAACTAAATTTGGCTGTGGTATCGGTCAATGTGGTGCTTGTACTGTGCATATCGATGGATCTGCTACTAGAAGTTGTTTACTTCAGGTATCGATGATAGAAGATAGCGAAATTACCACTATTGAAGGTATTTCTGAAGATGGTACGCATCCTGTACAACAAGCTTGGAAAGAAATAGATGTGCCACAATGTGGTTACTGTCAAGCTGGACAAATAATGTCTGCAACGGCATTTTTAAATGAAAAAAAGAACCCTAATAGATCAGAAATTCGAGATGCTATGAGTGGGAATATTTGCAGATGCGCTTCGTATAATAGAATAGAAAAGGCGGTAGAACTTGCAGCTAGTAAAATGAGCTAATCAATTTAAATTTCACAAAAAATGAAGAAAAGTGTTTCACCTTCTTTTAGCAGAAGGTCCTTTATAAAAACATCTACCCTTGCTGGTGGAGGAATGTTGATTGGTTTTAATCTTTTTCAAGCGTGTAAACCTGAAGTAGCACCACCTGTTGATATCGCCAAATTGAACTTTAATGATTTTAATGCATTTATAAAAATAGCCGACAATGGTATGGTTACAATTTTTTCGCCAAACCCTGAAATAGGGCAAGGAGTCAAAACTTCTATGCCAATGCTTATTGCAGAAGAACTTGATGTGTCATGGGATAAAGTGCATGTCGTACAAGGGGCTTTAGATACTAAAAATTTTACGCGTCAAGTAGCTGGTGGAAGTCAATCCATAAGACATGGATGGGAACCATTACGTCAAACCGGTGCAACTGCCAGACAAATGTTGGTGAATGCAGCTGCTGCAAGATGGGGAATAGCACCATCAGAATGTAAAACAGAAAATGGAGTAATTACCAATACTAATGGTGATACTTTAGGATATGGAGATGTTGTAAAAGAAGCCGCCGCTTTAGAAGTTCCAGAAAAAGTAGCGTTAAAAGAACCAAAAGATTTCAAAATAATAGGAAAAGATGCAAGTAATGTAGATGTAGAAAAAATTACAACAGGTCAACCTTTGTATGGATTAGATTATAAGGAAGAAGGTATGTCATATGCTGTGGTATTAAGACCTCCTGCTTTTGGTAATAAACTTGTTGATTTTGATGATACAGATGCCAGAGCTATTAATGGTGTAAAAGATGTAATTAAATTCGGAGATAAAGTAGCTGTTTTAGCCACTAATACATGGGCAGCTATGAAAGGGAAGAAAGCACTAAAAGCCAATTGGACATCTGATGATAAACTTGAGAATACTGAAGATCATGATAAGATTTTAACAGATCTTTTAGGAGGCTCAGAGTTTAACACTATGAGATCTGATGGTGATGTTAAAAAAGCCTTTGCAGCAGCAGATCAGATAGTAGAAAGAACATATGAATCTCCATTTTTACCACATAACTGTATGGAGCCTATGAACTTCTTTGCAGATGTGACAACAGATAAAGTTCGTTTAGTAGGACCTATTCAAACTCCAGCAGGAACGGCAAGACGAGTAGCTGAATTACTAGATAGAAAACCAGAAGAAGTTTCAGTCGACATGACAAGAATGGGAGGAGGATTTGGAAGAAGATTGTATGGGGATTTTGCTTTGGAAGCTGCAGAGATTTCTAATTTGGCAAAAAAAACTGTAAAAGTAGTGTATTCTCGAGAAGATGACATGTCTGCAGGAATTTATAGACCGGCAATTAAATATAGAATAGCAGCTTCTATAAAAGATGGCGAAATTACAGGATATCATCTTAAAGAAGCATCTGTTAATTCAAATATGTATGGATTAATCCCGAATTTCTTTCCTGCAGGTGCAGTAGAAAACTACCAAGTTGATGTAGCAAATTATAATAGCAAAATTACTACAGGTGCCTGGAGAGCCCCATATACTAATTTCTTGTCATTTGCAGAACAAAGTTTCTTTGATGAAGTGGCAGAAATCTTAGAAAAAGATCGTATTCAGCTTCGTTTAGATTTATTACAAAAGGTTAAAGGAACTACAGATGAGCGTATTCAGTACTCTCCTGAACGATTAGAAAAAGTCATAAAAGTTGCTGTAGATAAATCAGGATGGGGTAATGCTAAAGAAGGGGTTTATCAAGGTTTTAGTGCATATTATTGTCATAATACGCATGTTGCCGAAGTAGCTGATGTGGTTCTAGAGAATGATATTCCTGTAGTAAAAAAGGTTACATGCGTTGTTGATTGTGGTATCGTTGTAAATCCTTTAGGAGCTAAGAACCAAATAGAAGGTGGTGTCATCGATGGTGTTGGTCATGCTATGTATGGTGATTTTTCTTTTAAAAATGGAGAGCCTCAGGATGTAAATTTTAACACATACCGATTAATAAGAATTAATGAAACTCCTGTAGTAGAAACCCACTTTATTGAGAGCGATATAGCACCAACGGGATTAGGAGAACCTACATTGCCGCCAGCAGGTGCCGCTGTTGCCAATGCTATTAAAGCAGCAAAAGGAATTCGTTTGTATAAACAACCCTTTATTAAACATATGAAAACTAAAGCCCCTCTTGGGTAGATTTGGGTATATATGACGCACGAATTTAAAGAAATTATAACATCTTATGAAAAAGCCAGACAGCAAGGAATTCTTGCTGTTATGGCTACTGTGGTTGATGTAGAAGGTTCTTCATACAGAAGACCAGGAGTAGGTATGTTAATTTTACAAAATGGGGTTGCCAAAGGAGCTGTTAGTGGAGGTTGCGTAGAGAAAGAAGTATTGCGCCAATCACAATCGGTTTTTCAATCTGGAATTCCAAAAATTATGACCTATGATGGTAAATACCGTCTTGGTTGTGAAGGTATTCTATATATACTTATAGAACCCTTTGATATTGATGAAACTGTAATTGATTCAATAAAAAAACATTTAAGTTCAAGAAAACCTTTTGAAATCACATCGTATTTTTCGAAAACGGAAACGAATAAAAATATGGGGTCTGTGATTCAGTTTGAAGAAGAGCAGAAAATCTCTTTTTCAAGCAACTTACCACAGACAACCGCATTGCCTTGTTTTCAAAGAATAATGGAACCTTGTTTTCGTTTGATTATTATAGGGGCAGAACACGATGCGGTAGTGTTATGTCAACTAGCTTCTGTTACTGGTTGGGAAATTGAGGTTGTTAGTACTCCTCAGAGCCCTAAACAACTTAAAGAATTTCCAGGGGCCAATAAAATTCATAATTGTGGACCCGAAGATGTAAAGCTTGATCATGTTGATGATCAAACAGCAATTATTTTAATGACTCATAATTTTGCAAAAGATGTATTGTATCTACAGGCTTTAAAAGAGTATAATCCAATTTATATAGGTTTATTAGGTCCTGCTAGACGTAGAGAAAAATTAATTTCAGCATTTATAGAGTACCACCCAGAGATTTCAGAAGAGTTTTTAGATATTTTACATGGTCCAGCAGGATTAAATTTAGGGGCAGAGACTCCACAAGAAATAGCAATTGCGATAATAGCAGAAATTCTATCGGTAATAAGAAACCAGAAACCAATACCATTACAGGACAAGAAAGGGGCTATTCATGATGATGTAAAACGAAAACATTTAAATGTCCTTTCAAATAAAACCTAAGATTGCTCACCTTATTTTGGCAGCAGGGTCTTCTAGCAGAATGGGGACTCCAAAACAATTATTACGATGGGGAAATACCACCTTAATAAGTCATGCTATCATGCAAACTCTGGAAATTGAAAATGTATCCACTTATGTCGTTTTAGGAGCAAATTATAATTTAGTTTATCAAGAAATAGCCCATTTTCAAGTCACTATATTAAAAAATTCTAATTGGAGTGCTGGTATGGGGACTACAATAAGTTTTGGTGTTAATACGATTCTTAATGAAGATGAATCTTATGATGCGATATTAATTACTTTGGTAGATCAACCGTTACTTGAAAAGGAATATTTGCATGATTTGATTTTAGAGTTTGAAAAGAATAACCATGCTATAATTGCATCAGATCTCGGAGATAGGATAGGAGTTCCTGCCATATTTTCAGGTGTTATTTTTAATGAATTAACAAATTTGAAAGAGGATTTTGGGGCTCGATATATTATAAAGAAACATATTAATAACGTTAAAAAAGTCTCGGCAATAGGCAAAGGGAACGATATTGATACGATAGAAGAATATGATACTCTGTTTAAAGATAAATTTTCTTAATTAGAAAGTAATACTTTGGCTTTTCAACTTTATTTTATAAACAAGATCACTTATCTTTGGTGCGAAATTTGCGTTAAAGCATATATGAAAAATCAAGAAGAGTTTTATAAAAAATTAAAATTACAATTAGCAGATACGGCCTTATGGCCAACTGCATATTTATATAAGTTTATTGTCCCTACCGATGTTACAAAAATAGAGCAAATAGAAACTATATTTGATAATTTAGGAGCAGTAATTAGTACCAAACAATCACGTAATGGTAAATACACAAGTGTTTCTGTTAATGTGCGAATGAAAAACCCCGATCAGGTGATTCTTAAATATAAAGAAATAGCTGTTAAGGTTGAAGGTGTTATATCATTGTAAATAAATTTCTCCACTCAGGATAACATACTTGTTTTATTTTAGTATTTTGCGAAGCGAATGATATTGTTACGTAATCGTCGCAAATACTTCACTTAAATTTTTTTTCATGATAATTGATAATTTAGAATATAATACAGAAAGAGAAAAACTTATTATACCAGAGTATGGTCGTCATTTACAGAAAATGATAAATCATACTGTTGCTATTGAAGATAAAGAAGAGCGAAATAAAGTAGCAAAGTCAATCATAGCGGTAATGGGTAATTTACAACCTCACCTTCGTGATGTTCCAGAATTTCAACATAAGTTATGGGATCAACTATTTATTATGAGTGATTTCAAACTTGATGTTGATACTCCATTTCCAGTATTAACTAAAGAAAAACTTCAAGAACGTCCTGAACCATTAGACTACCCACAAAATTTTCCAAAATATCGTTTTTATGGAAATAATATTAAGAGAATGATAGATGTAGCGAATAGTTGGGAAGATGGAGAGTTAAAGACAGCTTTGACTTTTACTATAGCTAATCATATGAAAAAATGTTATCTTAATTGGAATAAAGATACAGTAGAGGATATGGCTATTTTTAATCACTTGTATGAACTTAGTGATGGTAAAATTAATCTAAAAGGTAGTACAGAAGATCTAATTGAAGCCTCAAACTTATTAAGAGGAAACAATAAGAAAAAACACTCTAGCAATAATTCTGGTGGTAAAAAGAACTATAGAAGTAGAGGAAAAAAACGTTACTAAATAAAAAGCACCAACTACACGATTACTAACGACTAACTTACGAACAATTACATGGGGACTTTTCAGATCGAAGGGGGACATCAGCTCAAAGGTGAGATTACGCCACAAGGAGCAAAAAATGAGGCTCTTCAAATTCTTTGTGCAGTATTATTAACTCCTGAAGAAATAACAATTTCTAATATACCTGATATTAGAGATGTTAATAAGCTTATTGGTATTCTTAATAATTTAGGAGTAAAAATTCAAAAAGTTGATAAAGGAACATACACCTTTAAAAGTGATGCTCTTGATTTAGATTATTTAGAAAGCGAACAATTTAAGAAAGAAGGAAGTGGCCTTAGAGGATCTATTATGATTGTTGGTCCATTATTGGCAAGATTTGGTAAAGGATATATTCCACGTCCTGGAGGAGATAAAATAGGAAGAAGACGTTTAGATACACATTTTGAAGGTTTTATTAATCTAGGTGCTACGTTTAGATATAACAAAGAAGAACGTTTTTATGGAGTAGAGGCTCCAAACGGTTTGACAGGAACGTATATGTTATTAGATGAAGCTTCTGTAACTGGTACTGCGAACATTGTTATGGCTGCAGTATTAGCTAAAGGAAAAACTACCATATATAATGCCGCCTGCGAACCTTATTTGCAGCAATTATGCAAGATGCTAAACTCTATGGGCGCTAATATTAGTGGAGTAGGGTCTAATTTATTAGTCATTGAAGGAGTAAAGAGTTTAGTAGGATGTCATCATCGTGTATTACCTGATATGATTGAAATAGGTTCATGGATTGGTCTAGCAGCGATGACTAAAAGTGAGATTACAATCAAAAATGTAAGTTGGGAAAACCTTGGTGTTATTCCAAATACATTTAGGAAATTAGGGATAACTTTAGAAAAAGTTGGAGATGATATTTTTATTCCTGCACATTCAAATGGATACCAAATAGAAAGTTATATCGATGGCTCATTTATGACCATAGCAGATGCACCTTGGCCAGGGTTTACTCCGGATTTATTGAGTATTGTGCTTGTGGTTGCCACACAAGCCAGAGGTGAGGTAATGGTACATCAAAAAATGTTTGAAAGTCGTTTGTTTTTTGTAGACAAACTTATCGATATGGGAGCAAAAATTATTTTGTGTGACCCACATAGAGCAACTATAATAGGTCATGATTTTAAGTCTACGTTAAAAGCTACGACAATGGTATCTCCCGATATTCGAGCAGGGATTTCATTATTAATCGCAGCATTAAGTGCTAAAGGAACATCGGTTATTCATAATATAGAACAGATTGACAGAGGGTATGAAAATATAGATGAACGATTACGTGCTATTGGTGCTAAAATTGTTAGAAAAGATTAGTGATATTTCTATAAGAGCTTATATAGTGTAAGGTATGGTAAAATAAAATGTAGATCCTTTATTTTCTTCACTTTCGACCCAGATTTTACCATTTAACATTTCTGTATAAGCTTTAGCAATAGAAAGACCTATACCCGCACCCTCTAAGGCATATCGATCTTCAATATCGGCTTGTACAAAACGATCAAAAATGGCATCTTGTCTATTTTGAGGTATACCAATACCCGTATCTTTTATGTAAAACTCTAAAAAATCATTCTTTAGATGATATCCAAAAGATATAGTTCCTTCATTAGTATATTTAATAGCATTTTTCACAAGATTTGTCAATACAGCATTAAATTTTTCTTTATCAGTTTCTACAACAGCTTTTTCTGTAGGTAATCCATTTTCTAATACTAGTGTAATCCCCTTAGTATCTGTTTCTGGTTTAAAGAAGTTATATAAATAATCTGTTTGTTCATTTATGTTTATCTGGTTAGAGAACATACTTACCTGATTAGCTTCGATTTTTGAAATATCAATAATATCCTTAATAATATTAAGCATTCGTGCACCACTTTCTTTTATAAGGTCTAAATATAGATGCTGCTCATCTCCGGTTAATTTGGGCTCTTTTAAAAGTTCTGCTAATCCCAAAACACCATTCATAGGTGTTCTTATCTCATGACTCATGTTTGCAAGAAAAGCAGATTTAAGGCGGTCACTTTCTTCTGCTTTTTCTTTTAAACGATTTAATTCTAATTCATAAAGTTTAATATTAGTAATATCGGTTAGAGTACCTACATAACCTATAATTTGTTTTTTTTCATTGTATTCGGGAATAGCCTGTCCTAATACCCAGATTACGGTCCCGTCATCTCTTAGAAAACGATATTCGGCATCCGAATCTTTTCTTTTTTCAGCATCATCATACCACCCCTTTTTTAATCGTATTCTATCTTCGGGGTGCACAGCATTAAGCCAACCATCATTTAATGCTTCTTCTTGGGTTAATCCAGAAAGGTCACACCATTTTGCATTAACAAAAGTCGTTTTTCCATCAGCTTTAGTCATAAAAACTCCAACTGGGATAAGGTTAGTTAAAGTATGATACCTGTTTTCTGTAAGTTGTACTGCTTTTTCGGCAACTTCAAACTTTTGTTTGTAGGTAAGTGAATAAAAAATATCTTTAAAAGTTAAATAGTTTGTTTGATATACTTCTTTTTCAAAAAACTTTAAATAAATAGTAAATAAAACACTAAAAAAGATTGCCATAAAAACTTTAGCAACTAAACCAGAATAAAGAATAGTACCTACATCTTCAAAATACCAAAAAGAACCAGCAGAAAAAGCTACTGCATCAAAAGCCAATACCAATACCATTGTTATTAAAATTCTAAGAAATAAATGCGAGGTACGTTTGGATATGAATTCATACAGAAAAATAATTAATAAAGAATCTAGATAAAGAATACCTGTGCCGATAAATAGAACAAATACATTGGTGTAGAAGAATTCTGTTGAAATATCAAATGGATTGTAGCTATATGAGCCTTCAATATTTAATCTAAATGATAACAGTAAAAAACATAGTACAATATTGGCTATAACCAATGCATAAATAAGTTTTCGGGCTGTCATTGCATCTTCTTTAATATATATCAATAGCACAGCAAACATCGAAGCAGAAAATAAAACTGTAGATCCTGGTGAAACTAAAAAATGCTCAGAGATTTTAAAATACAAAGTACTTGCTAGAAAAACCTGTATGAACTGAAAAAGCCCAAGAGAAGTAAATAACAAACTTAAACCAAACATTCCTCTTAACCTGAATAGTGTAAGTATCATAGCCCCGGCAATTAAACCTTGTAATAAGAATATTGATATTTGATAAAAGTTTAATGTATCCATATAAATGGTAGCTATAAAGAAAATTGTGCTTACTTTTTAAAGTATAACAGAATTGTAAGTGTTTAGGTTTTTTTAAGTCGTTTAAAGCTACGAACTATTGATAAATTATAATTACGGTTAAACCGTAAATTTATCTATAATTTAGAGCGAATAATTTTTATAAAAAAACATACTAGAAGGTGAGGAGTGTTGTAGATTTATGGTTTACTTTTTGCTAATCGTCAAATATTTTGTTTTTTCGCTAAAAAGATCATATCCCTTGGAAGACTTAAAGAAAAAAATAAGATCCTTTACTAAAGTAAGTGATTCAGATATTGAATTTGGACTTCAGTTTTTCAAAATTAGAAAAATAAAAAAAGGAGAATTATTACTAAAACCTAACCAGTGTATAAATGAATTTTACTTTATGCAAAAGGGGTGTATATCCTATTATACTGTAGAAGAAGGAATAACAAGAGTAATGGAGTTTTTTACTGAAGGCTATTTTTTTACAGATCTATATGCTTTTATTCAAGATATTCCTTCAGAATCATATCTTGAAGCTCTAGAAGATTCTATTATATACACAATTTCAAAATCAGATCAGCAAAAAGTATACGATCATTCTCATCAATTAGAACGTTTTGGAAGATTATCTATGCAGAGAACTTTTGTGATTAATTTTCAAAGAATTAATCAATTAAGAAACCTTTCTAATCAAGAAAGGTACTTACAATTGTTAGAAAAACGCCCTTCATTGTTTCAACGAGTACCACAATACCTAATAGCTTCGTACCTTGGATTGACACCAGTAGGCTTATCCAAAATTAAAAAGAGACTTAGTAAGAGTTAATAATACAAACTAATTCGTTTTTGTTTATTGTGCACAGGTAAGTTGTGTTTAACTATGTAGCTATTGTATGTCTTATTTAAAAATAGTTAATGGTATCTAAATTTCGGCATTTATTAAACTAGTTTAATGAGAATCTATTAAATATTTACGTACTTTATTGAGGTATTATTACTTAATGTTTTAAAACTTCACACAATGGCTGATAAATATATAGATATTGAAACTCTTAAGTACCTTTTGTATGATGTACATCAATTAGAAGAAGTATTGGATGCAGATCGTTTTGTTGATCATGATAAAGAGTCTTTAGAGTTGTTTATAGATGCGGTAAAGGATTTTTCTGATCGAGAATTGTTTCCTTTTATAAAAGAGATGGATGACCATCCTGCCTACTATAAAGATGGTGAGATAATTGTTCATGAGCAAGTTGGGGTAATGATGAAAAAAGGAGGAGAAATGGGATTAATTTCTGGTACTTTTGATTATGATGCTGGTGGATTACAATTACCAATGATGGCATATACTGCATCTGCTTTTATTCAAGATGCTGCAAATAATCACTTACCTGGGTATGCAGGACTTACAATAGGCTCGGCTGAGTTAATTGTACATTTCGGTAATAAGGAACTTAATGACAAATATGTTCCTAAAATGCTTTCAGGTGAATGGGGAGGAACTATGTGTTTAACAGAACCACAAGCAGGTAGTTCACTATCTGATGTGGTAACAAAAGCAATACCTACAGATAGTGAGTATTATAAAATTTCTGGACAAAAAATATTTATTTCTGGAGGTGATCATCAGTACGCAGATAACTTTGTTCATCTTGTATTAGCTAGAATAGAAGGTGCACCTGCAGGTACCAAGGGTATATCTTTATTTGTAGTTCCTAAAAAACGTTTTGACGATAAAGATGATCTTGTTTCTAATGATGTTACTACAGTTGCTGATTTTCAGAAATTAGGACAAAAAGGATATTGTACTACTCACTTGGGATTTGGTGATACAAACGATTGTCATGGCTGGTTGGTAGGAGAAGCTCATCAAGGACTTAAATACATGTTTATGATGATGAATGGTGCTCGAATAGCTGTTGGTAGAGGTGCTGCGGCAATTGCTACTGCAGCGTATCAAGCTTCTTTACAATATGCAAAGGAACGTCCGCAAGGTAGAAAACTTACTAGTACAGGAAAGAAAAATCCAGAACAAGGACAAACCTTAATAATTAACCACCCCGATGTGCGAAGAATGTTGATGCAACAAAAAGTTGTGGCAGAAGGTTCTTTAAGTTTAGTACTATTAGCTTCAAAGTATTTTGATCTTAAGGAAACATTACAAGATAAAGTAGAAATAGAAAAATATAGTTTACTACTCGAATTAATTATTCCTATGGTGAAAACCTATCCTTCAGAGATGGGCGCAGAAGCTGTTTCAAATGGATTACAAGTGTTAGGTGGATATGGTTTTTGTACAGATTTTATTTTACAACAGTATTATAGAGACATTCGAATTTTTCCAATTTATGAAGGTACAACAGGGATACAGTCCCAAGATTTGTTAGGAAGAAAATTGCTTATGGAAAATGGTAAAGCTTTACAGCTCTTAACAGAAGAAGTGATGAAAACTATACAAGATGCATCAAAATATGATGATATACGTTCATATGCTAATAGACTTGGAGAAAAGTTGCAACTAACTCAAAAAGTTATAGGCTCCTTAGTAGCATACGCTAAGAAAGGAGATTTTGAACGTTTTCTTTCTGATGCTACACCTTTTATGGAATTCTTTAGTACAATAACGATGTCTTGGATATGGTTAGAAATTGCTGTTAATGCAAAAAAATCCATCATCTCAGGATCAAAAAATCATTCTGAAGACTTTTATGAAAGTAAAATTCATGCGATGAGGTTTTATTTCAAATATGAACTACCCAAAACTACCGGTCTTGCAGAGATTCTTTTTGATAACGAGGTGCTTACGATTGCTACTGAAAAGGAGTTTCTTGGATAATTTAAAGAATCGGTTTTCTTATTAAATTAAAATTATAACATATTTATCTATAATGAGTAGTATAAAACAATCATTCAACTTAGAAGGAAAAGTTGCTATTGTAACAGGTTCTAGTAAAGGAATAGGAAAAGCTATTGCTCAAGCTTTAGCTGAGCAAGGAGCCAAAGTAGTTATTAGTAGTAGAAATCAGGATGCAGTTGATGAAGTGGCAGAAGAATTTAAAAAAGCGGGTTGGGAAGCTATTGGTATTGCATGTCACATAGGAAAAGCTGAACAAAGAAAAAGTCTTATAGAAAAAACAATAACACTTTTTGGTGGCATAGATATTTTGGTAAATAATGCGGCAATTAACCCTATTTATGGCCCTATTGAGGATGCTGAAGAGAGCGTTTTTGATAAAATAATGGATGTTAATGTAAAAGCACCATGGATGTTATCTAATCTAGTATTGTCTTCAATGAAAGAAAGAGGAGGAGGTAGTATTATTAATATTGCGTCTGTAGAAGCTTTACACCCAGGAGCAGGATTAGGGTTGTATAGTACAAGTAAGGCTGCATTATTGATGTTAACAAAAAACCAAGCAAAAGAATGGGGACAATATGGTATAAGAGCAAATGTTGTTTGTCCCGGGTTGATAAAAACCAAATTTAGTGCTGCGCTCTGGCAAAATGAAAAATTACTTCAAAAAATAGAAAAAACACTACCTACTTCTAGAATGGGAATGCCCGATGAGATGGCAGGGATAGTGTGTTTATTATCTTCAGAAGCAGGTGCATATATGACTGGTGGCGTTTATAATGCCGATGGCGGATATATGATTGCAGGATAAATTATTCATTGATTAGTAAAATCTGTATGAGGTGTTAAAAGTATATAAGAAATGAATTTTGAATACTCAGAAAAAATAATAACCCTTCAAAAAAAAATAAATACCTTTTTTGAGGAACATATATTGCCCATAGAAGACCATGTAACAACATTTAATTACAGCGCAGAAAATAGATGGAAACGTTGGCCAGGAATAGAAGATCTAAAAGAAAAGGCAAAAGAAGCAGAGTTATGGAATCTTTTTTTACATAAGAGTTATGGTGAATTGAGTCCTGGTCTTACAAATCTAGAATATGCTCCATTAGCAGAAATTATGGGGCGAGTATTATGGTCTTCAGAAGTTTTTAATTGTAATGCTCCCGATACTGGAAATATGGAGGTTTTGGCAAAATATGGATCGCCTCTACAACAAGAACAATGGTTAAAACCTTTGATGAATGGTGATATTAGATCAGCTTTTTTAATGACTGAACCTCAAGTAGCTTCGTCTGATGCAACAAATATCGAGACTTCTATAATCAGAGATGGAGACGACTATATCATTAATGGCAGAAAATGGTGGTCCTCTGGAGCAATGGATCCTCATTGTAAAATCGCTATTGTTATGGGTAAAACAGATCCAAATGCCCCAAGACACCAACAACAAAGTATGGTTTTAGTTCCTATGGATACTCCAGGGTTAAAAATAATAAGACCTTTATCAGTTTTTGGTTTTTATGACTCTCCAGAAGGGCATGCAGAAATTGTATTAGAAAATGTAAGGGTGCCTAAAGAAAACTTAATACTAGGAGAAGGCAGAGGTTTTGAAATTGCTCAAGGACGCTTAGGACCAGGACGTATTCATCATTGTATGCGCTTGATAGGCATGTCACAACGTTCTTTAGAATTGATGTCTCAAAGAGCTTCCGAACGTATCGCATTTGGAAAAACATTTAAAGATTATAGTAGTATTCGACAAGAAATAGCTCAGTCTCAGTGTGATATTGAACAAGCAAGATTGTTAACCTTGTCGGCTGCAGATAAAATGGATAAGAAAGGTAATAAAGCCTCTAAAGATTTGATAGCTATGATTAAAATTGTAGCACCTAAAATGGCATTAAATGTCATCGACAGAGCTATACAAATTCATGGTGGAAAAGGAGTAGGACCGGATACCCCATTATCACACTTTTTTGTAGCAGCACGAATGTTACGTTTGGCAGATGGACCAGACGAGGTGCATATGTATCAATTAGGAAAAAGTGTTATTAACGCTTATTCCAAAAATAAAACCTAAGTATCATTGAATTTAATAAGAAATAAAAATTAAAATAACCATTCTATAGTATTGGTTGTTATTCTAGGGCAAGAAATTATGCAAAACGTACGTAAAGGGGAAGAATTAAATGAAAAGAAATTAAAGATATTTCTTCAACGAGAAGGTTTGATTACTAATAGTCTTAGTGATTGGCAGGTTACGCAGTTTACACACGGTTATTCTAATCTCACGTATTTGTTAGAAATAGAGGACAAAGAATATGTGCTGCGTAGACCACCTTTTGGTGCTATAAAAAGAGGGCATGATATGGGAAGAGAATTCAATGTGCAGTCTAATATATATCGGTCATTTCCTAAGGTTCCAAAAATGTATTCTTATACCGAAGACGATACTATACTGGGATGCCCATTTTATATTATGGAAAAAGTAAATGGCATAATTCTTAATGTAAAAGAAGCAAAGAAAAGGACTATAGCTTCATCAGATTTTAAAACTATAGCACATTCGTGGTTAGATACATTTGTAGAGCTGCATGCTATAGATTATAAAGCAGCCGGATTGATAGATTTAGGAAAACCAGAAGGGTATGTAGAACGACAAGTTACCAATTGGGGAAAACAATACCTCAAAGCGGCTACAGAAGATGTGTTAACTGCAAAAAAGGTTATGAGATGGTTGCAAGATAATCAACCGAAGAAATATGATTATAGTTTGGTTCATAATGATTTTAAATATGATAATATTGTCTTTAAAGATGACCAATGGAACGATGTTACTGCTGTTTTAGATTGGGAAATGGCTACTTTAGGAGACCCATTAATGGATCTAGGAACATCATTAGGATACTGGACAATGACTACTGATCATGCGTTCGTACAACAAGGGATTCCTTCACCTACAATCATGGAAGGTAATCCGGGAAGAAGTGAAATAGTAGAACTATACCTACAAAAAAGTGGAAGAAAAGTAAATAATTTAATTTTTTATTACGCTTTTGGATTGTTTAAAATAGCGGTGATAGCACAACAGATTTATTATAGATATAGTAAGAGTTTGACGACTGACCCTCGTTTTGCAGAACTTAATAAAGCTTCAGAGCTACTTTGTAATGTAGCGTTACAAGTTATCCAGACAAAAAAAATAGATTAGAATAATATAATAAGAATAAAATGAATTATTTAACACCAACATATTATTTTGATTATGAAACAGAAGAGATTCAAAAGTTGATCAAAGAATATGATACAACAGAATTGACAGAGAAAGAAAAGGCAATAAAAATATACCTGAAAATAAGAGATGATTGGCGATACGATGCTTATCATATTAACCTTTCTAAAAAGTGTTTTAAAGCTAGTTTTATAGCTAAAAAGTCTAAGGGCCATTGCGTAGATAAATCTATCTTATTAGTTGCTTGCTTAAGAGGATTAGGAATTCCTGCTCGAATTCACCTGGCTAAAGTCAAAAATCATATAGGTGTTGAACGATTAATTCAAAAATTCGGAACAAATGAATTAACACCGCATGGTATGGTTAATGTGTTACTGAATGATCAATGGCTTAAAATATCACCAGCATTTAATAAAGCATTATGTAGAAAGTGTAATGTGGCTCCATTAGACTTTGATGGAGAAAATGACTCTATTTTTCAAGAATATAATAATGAAGGGAATGTTTTTATGGAATATCTAGATGATTATGGTCATTTTAACGATGTTCCTTTTGATTTTATTCTGGAAAACCTAAACGTACATTACCCAGATATTGTTAAACAATTTGAAGGAAAAAAAGAGATTATACTTTAGGTAGTAAAAAAGAATAAAGTAAGACAGTATATAACCAGTAGTATTGTTTAAAACAATAAAATTTTATTTAAAGAATATAAGATGGAAGTAAAAGATAAGATCGTAATTGTCACAGGTGCAGGTTCTGGAATAGGAGCAGCTACAGCAAAACATTTTGCTAAATATAATGCTACTGTTATAGTTTCTGATATAAAAAAACAGAAAGCCCAAACTGTAGTTGAAGAGATTACAAAAGAAGGAGGAAGTGCAGTTGCCATTGAAGCTAACGTAGCCAATTTTGAAGATGTAGAACAACTTATCGCTAAAACGGTAGATCAGTTTGGTAGGTTAGATGTTATAGTTAACAATGCAGGAATTGGACCTAGAAATATGGCTAAAACAGGAGAATATACATTAGAAGATTGGGATAGCGTAATTGCTGTAAATCAAACCGGAGTTTTTTATTGTATGAAATTGGCATTGCAACAAATGATGAAACAAGGTGGGGGAAATATTGTGAATATTGCATCATTGGCAGGGTTAAAAGCTTCGCTTAATAATTTATCATATAGCGCTAGTAAATTTGCAGTAGTTGGTATGACCAAGTCTGCAGCTTTAGAATATGCGACGAAAAATATACGTATTAATGCTGTTTGTCCTGGATATACAGAATCTGCCCTATTAGAAAAACTATTATCAGTAAGACCAGATATGGATCAGATGCTAAAAAGTGTTATCCCAATGAAACGTTATGGACAAGCAGACGAAATAGCAGAGGCAGTGGTTTGGTTGGCATCGGATACTACTAAGTTCATCACGGGGCAAACAATAACTCTAGATGGTGGAACTTCTTTATAATTTTTTTACATATTACACACAATTAAAACAATAAAAATGAATAAACAACTCATATTAAAAAAACGTCCAATAGGCATTCCTGATACTACTACATGGCAATTAGAGTCAAATCCAATCCCAGAACCTAAAGAAGGTGAAGTATTAATTCAACAACATTATATTTCTTTAGACCCTGCAATGCGTGGTTGGATTAATGAAGGGAAATCTTATATAGAACCTGTTCAAATAAATGATGTTATGAGAGCTGGATCAGTAGGGAAAGTAATAAAAGCAAACAATCACCCAAAATTAAAAGAAGGTGATTTTGTAACTGGCTGGGGTGGTGTACAGCAATATAGTGTAACAAATGGAGATAATTGGTATCCTGTAGATCCAAAGCTAGCTCCTTTGCCAATGTATATCGGTACTTTGGGAATGCCAGGGATGACAGCCTATTTTGGGATTCTACAAGTAGGCGAAATTAAAGAAGGTGATGTTGTACTTGTTTCTGGAGCAGCCGGTGCTGTTGGTAGTATTGTAGGGCAAATAGCAAAAATAAAAGGTTGTCGAGTAATAGGCGTTGCAGGTGGAGCAAATAAATGTAAATATATTATTGATGAGTTAGGCTTTGATGGTGCAATTGATTATAAATCTGAAGATATTAATGCAGCACTAAAAAGAGAATGTCCAAAAGGTATCGATGTTTATTTTGATAATGTTGGTGGAGAAATTCTGGATGCTGCTTTGGCTAGACTCCGTATGCATGCACGTATTGTAATTTGTGGAGCTATCTCACAGTATAATAATAAAACTGCAATAAAAGGTCCATCAAATTATCTATCTCTTTTAGTAAATAGAGCCACAATGAAAGGAATGGTAGTTTTAGATTACACTAAAGATTTTGGTAAAGCAGCAATGGAGATGGGAGCTTGGATGGCTCAAGGTAAATTAAAAAGTAAAGAG
Source organism: Aquimarina aggregata (assembly GCF_001632745.1). Taxonomy (GTDB): domain Bacteria; phylum Bacteroidota; class Bacteroidia; order Flavobacteriales; family Flavobacteriaceae; genus Aquimarina; species Aquimarina aggregata. The sequence continues at coordinate 169,358 of NZ_LQRT01000002.1, forward strand.
GATGTTTATGATGGTATCGAAAATTTTCACGAAACATTTTTACGCTTGTTTTCTGGAGATAAAATGGGAAAATTAGTATTAAAGGTGATAGAAGATTAAATCTGCTTAAGATGGGTATTGATGACGTAATTAGGAAGAGTCTTAAAAATGTTAAACCATTTCATACTAAAGAATTATAAGATAATATATGAAAGCAATAGTTTGTAAAGAATTTGGACCACCATCTACTTTGGTTTTAGAAGAGGTAGAAAGTTCTAAACCTAAAGATAATGAGGTTGTAGTACAAGTAAAAGCTTGTGGAGTTAATTTTCCGGATACGCTAATAATCCAAGGATTATATCAGTTTAAACCTCAATTACCTTTTACACCTGGTAGTGATATTGCAGGCATAGTAAAAGAAGTTGGAGAAAAGGTTAATCATGTTAAGCCAGGAGATGAGGTATTTGGTTTTGTAATGCATGGGGGTTATGCACAAGAGGTTGTGGTTCCTGGCAATGCATGTTTTCAAAAGCCACCAATGATGCAATTCCCTATTGCCGCTTCGTTTATGATGGCATATGGGACTTCTTATCACGCTTTAAAAGATAGAGCAAAACTTCAGAAAGGAGAAACATTATTGGTTTTAGGGGCTTCTGGTGGAGTTGGTTTAGCAGCCGTTGAACTTGGTAAACTTATGGGAGCCACAGTCATTGCAGCCGCATCTACAGATGATAAACTACAATTATGTAAATCTTATGGAGCAGACGAAATTATTAATTATACCAAAGAAGATTTAAAAACAAAAGTAAAAGAGTTTACCAAAGGAAAAGGAGTTGATGTAGTATATGATCCTGTTGGTGGTAATTATGCAGAACCAGCTATTAGAAGTATGGCCTGGGAAGGGCGTTATTTGGTAGTTGGGTTTGCAGCCGGAGATATTCCTAAAATACCACTTAATCTGGCCTTGCTTAAAGGTTGTGCAATTGTAGGTGTGTTTTGGGGAAGTTTCGCCATGAAGACCCCTAAGAAAAATATGGAAAATACAATGGAATTAATGCAATGGTATGGAAAAGGAAAACTTAAACCCCATATTCATAAAATATATCCATTAGCAGATGCTTCAGTTGCTTTAGAAGATATTGCAAGTAGAAAAGTAAAAGGTAAAGCGGTTATACAATGTTCCTAAAAAAATAAACAATGAGATTAAAAGATAAAGTAGCTATTGTAACAGGAGGTTCCCGAGGAATAGGTAAAGCTGTTTCAGAATTATTTGCTCATGAAGGAGCTATTGTGATTATTTGGGATGTATTGCCAGAAGGGCAAAGTGTTGCCGATACTATTGTAAAAAAAGGTCAACGTGCAGAGTTTACTAATATTTCAGTGACGGATAAAGTTGCAATAGATGCAGAAGCACAGAGAATTAATGATACGTATGGTAAAATAGATATATTGATTAATAATGCAGGTATTACAAAAGATAGAACTTTGCATAAAATGAGCGAAGAAGAATGGGATGCCGTAGTCGATGTAAATCTTAAAGGTGTTTTTCTTTGTACCCAAGTTGTTTCGCAATACATGAAGGAAAAAGGCTATGGTCGTATCGTATCTGCTGCATCAAATGTAGGTCTAAGAGGAAATTTTGGACAAACTAATTATGCAGCTACTAAAGCCGGCGTTATTGCAATGTCCAAAACGTGGACGGTAGAGTTAGGTAAATATGGTATTACAGCTAATGCACTAGCTCCGGGATTTACGCTTACCGAGATGACAGAACAGATTCCTCAAGAGCATTTGGATGGAATTAAAAATCAAATACCTCTTAAGAAAGCTGCTAAACCAATAGATATAGCCTACGGTTATTTATACTTAGCGTCTGATGAAGCGTCTTTTGTTTCTGGAATTTGTTTAACAATAGACGGGGGTGTATCAAGGTAATTTTAAGGAAATAAAAATTTTATTTATATACTATGGATAAGTTAATATGTAAAAATTTTTCTGAATTTAGAGCAAACGAAGGGCAATCACTTCCTACAGGAAATTGGTTATTAGTAACTCAGAAAATGATTGATGCTTTTGCCGAAGCAACACTAGATTTTCAATGGGTTCATGTGGATCACGAAAGAATAAAGAAAGAATCACCATTTAAAAAACCAATAGCGCATGGTTTTTTGTCAGTATCCTTACTTTCTAAAATGCTTATGGATTTAATTGTTGTCGATAGTATGACGATGGGGGTGAATTATGGATTAAACAAAGTAAGGTTTCCAAACCCCGTATTAGTAGATAGTAAAGTGCGTTTACATAGCAGTATTGCTAAAATAGAAGAATATGGTAAAAATGGATTGAAAATCACTTGGAATTGTTCTGTTGAAATTGAAAACACAGAAAAACCAGCCTGTGTCGCAGAATTTGTTTCATTAATGTTTGAATAGTATAAAAGTCAAAATTTATTAAAATAAAAAGCCTATACTAAAGTGTATAGGCTTTATGCTTTAAAAAAAATTAAATAGTATATATTAAATTACTTTTACATTTACTGCGTTTAATCCTTTTCGTCCTTCTTGTAAATCAAACTCTACTGCGTCGCCTTCGCGAATCTCGTCAATTAATCCAGAGATGTGTACAAAATGTTCTTTGTTCGAATCTTCTTCAGTGATAAATCCAAAACCTTTGGAGTCATTGAAGAATTTTACTGTTCCTTTGCTCATTGTTATAATTTAAATTAGTTAATAAAACCTAAAGATAAAACCAAATATTTAATTCAACATCATCAATAGCTTTTACTTGTTGTCTAAACACAAAATTTAAGTGTTTATTACAAGTAAATGTATAAAAAAATATTAATTAATCAATTAAAAATTAATTTATTGAGACGAATTAGATAGATATTTACTGTAATTAGATGATAAGGAAAAACGATTTTAACTCGGAAGCTTTTCCAATTCTTGATAGTAATCAAATTGTAAATCTTCGTGTAAAGTTGTTATTTTCTTTTTTAATGCTGTTAGTTCTCTAAAATAAATATTTTTTAAAACAGAGTTATTGTTTATGTAAGGTCTGTAATGAATTAATGTATCACAAAAAAAGAGAAGTAATTCGACCTCTGTTTCTTTACTAGATGAATACCTAATATGTTTTTTAATATTTCTTAAAATTTTTCGGACACTCTTTTTTATATAATGATAAGATGTGGTGTTTATAAGTTTAAACTGCTCATCAATTTCTTGTTTTACGCTTTGAATGTAACCTTCTTCATCTGTTGCCTCAAATAATAAATACGTAAGCAATTCTTTATTTTCTTTTTTAAAACGTGATAAACGAAGACATAATGCCATTAATTCTTCGTGTGAACTATGTTCTAGTTCTTTTTTTAATTCTCTTACGGTAGCAGTTTTCATAAGGTGCAATGTAGTAAGAATAGCTTATTTGTTATTGTAGATTGTATTTAAAATGTATGATTTTCTCAACCCGTACTTATCATCAATAATTTCACTTTTATATATCAGGCAAAGATGTATTGGATATTTTATGGAAGTACGAAGACCTTTTCTGGATTATTTTTAACGAAAATTGAGTTATTAACAATTAAAGTAGGTTTTTACGTGTTAAATATTCATAATAATGTATAAAATATCCATTATATCGTGAAAATAATACTTTTAAACAAATTATTAACAAATAATAAACATTTTATTTGTTTTATTGTTGATAAGTTGTTAATTTGCTGCAACTTAATTTTAAATCCCACAATCATGAATAATTTATACTCCATGTTCGGACTTAATTTCGCAGGCTTTGTGAATTTTATGAAACAACTACCTAAAGCATCTAGTTATGCAATTCGTAAATAATAATACCAATAGATTTTTCTTGAATAAACTCGTAGTACTTTGTTTTGGCACTATTTTCAAGAATGATTAGAATATCTTGAGTTTGTGTTTTTGCCCTTAAGCCCTTCATTTTCTATTTGAAGGGTATTTTTTTTGAAAAAAGAAACTATATGAAAGCTTAAATAGTAGGAAAGATCAAGAAATACCTTTTTACTTCAAAGTATTTATATAAAAGATATGATATTGTAGATTAATCTAGCAGCAAGTTTTGCTGTACAATTGTCAATATCATATTTGGGATTAAGTTCTACGATATCAACACTAATTAGTTTATTGGATTTACAAACGGTGTGTATAGAATCCATTGCAATATCTACCAGAAAACCAGTAGGAGAAGGAGCACTAACGCCAGGTGCTACAGAAGATGAAAAACCGTCTAGATCAATAGTCAAGTATAGGTAATCAACTGATTCGATAAATTTTTTAAGTATTAAATCTATCTCCTTTTTATTTCCAATAGTAAATTCAGTATTCTCAACATATTGTACATTTAGAATATTAGCAGTTTTATATAACTCTTTATTGTTTGCAGCTTTTTGTATACCAAGACAGAGGTAATTAAAATTATTAGTTTCACTAGCTATTTGATAAAATGGAGTGCCAGAGTTTGCCGAGTTGACTTTTTTTCTAAGATCAAAATGTGCATCTAAATTTATGATTCCTATCGTTTGATGAGGTAATTGTCTTTTTATACCAGAATAATGGGCATAAGCGAGGTCGTGCCCACCACCTAAAATAATAGGGAAAATTTGATGCTTCAATAAATTTGCTATTGTTATTGATGTTTCTTGTTGAGTTTTTTCAAGATCTCCTGTAGGGCAAATAATATTACCAACATCCAAAAGTTCTACTTGATCAGTAAAATGATTTGCAAGAGGAGCCAACATTTTTCTAATCATATCTGGACCTTTAAAAGCGCCAATTCTACCTTGATTTCTTAGAACTCCTTCATCACACTGATATCCTAAAAAAGCAAATGTTTTTTCTTTCGAAATTTTGAGAGGTTTTATATCAAGAGGGATACATTGGATTTTTTCATGTAAATACATCTTGTCTTTAGAAATTCTACCTGTCCATAACTTTGTATTTGGTTTTTGATAATTTTCTATTTTCATAAGAGTATATCAAGTTAATTAAATAACCGATCTAAAATAACAGTATTCACTTCTTTAGGAATAGTTACTTTCAATTCTGGTGTACGTTGCATTTCTCTTTTAATAGCGAATAGGGCCTCTTTGTTTCTAGCCCAACTTCTTCTTGCTATTCCATTATTTACATCATAAAATAACATTTGTTTTAACCGTTCAGAAGCTTCTTTAGAACCATCTAATACTAACCCAAAACCACCATTTATTACTTCTCCCCAACCAACACCGCCACCATTATGAATAGAGACCCATGTTGCGCCTCTAAAGCTATCGCCAATCACATTATGAATTGCCATATCTGCAGTAAATTTACTGCCATCATAAATATTACTTGTTTCGCGATAAGGAGAATCTGTACCACTTACATCATGGTGATCTCTACCCAAAACTATAGGTTTTGAGATCAACCCCTCTTTTATAGCGTTGTTAAAAGCTAATGCGATTTTAACTCTACCTTCTGCATCTGCGTATAAAATACGCGCTTGTGAACCAACAACAAGTTTATTTTGTTTTGCTTCTTTTATCCATGTGATATTATCTTGCATTTGTTGCTGAATCTCTTTTGGAGCGTCCATTTTAATAGACAGCATAACATCTAAAGCAATCTGATCGGTTGTATCTAGATCTTCAGCTTTTCCCGAGGTACATACCCATCTAAATGGCCCAAATCCATAATCAAAGCACATAGGCCCTAAAATATCTTGTACATAAGAAGGGTATTTAAAATCAATTTTATTTTTAGCCATTATTTCTGCTCCAGCTCTTGAAGCTTCTAATAAAAAGGCGTTTCCGTAATCGAAAAAATAGGTACCTTTAGAAGTATGTTTATTAATTGCAGTAGCATGTCGGCGTAATGATTTTTGAACTTCTAATTTGAATTTTTCAGGTTCATTACTTATCATCGTATTGGCTTGTTCATAACTTAAGCTAGCTGGATAATATCCTCCAGACCATGGGTTATGTAAAGAGGTTTGATCAGATCCAATATTTATATAAATATTCTCATCATAAAATCGTTCCCAGACGTCTACAATATTTCCTTGATATGCTATAGATACTATTTCCTTTTGGCTTACAGCTTTTTTTACTCTGCTTACTAAAATATTTAAATCTCTAATGATTTCATCTACCCATCCTTGTTCATAACGTTTTTGTGCAGCTTTAGGATTTACTTCTGCGCATATGGTAATACAACCAGCTATATTTCCTGCTTTTGGTTGCGCACCACTCATTCCTCCCAAACCTGATGTTAAAAATATTTTACCAGCGCATGATTCATCCGTTTGTAATGTTTTTCTAAATGCATTCATTACTGTTATAGTAGTTCCATGCACTATACCTTGTGGTCCAATGTACATATAGCTTCCTGCTGTCATTTGTCCATACTGTGTAACACCTAGTGCATTATATTTTTCCCAATCATCGGGAGAAGAGTAATTTGGAATCATCATACCATTTGTGACTACCACTCTTGGTGCATCTTTTGAAGATGGAAATACGCCCATAGGATGCCCTGAATAGATATGTAAAGTTTGTTTTTCTGTCATTGTGGCAAGATATTTCATGGTAATACTATACTGTGCCCAATTTTGAAAAACGCTACCATTACCTCCATATGTAATTAATTCATATGGATGCTGTGCAACTGCAGGATCTAAATTATTTTGTATCATTAGCATAATCCCTGCTGCTTGTACGGTATTTGAAGGATATTCGTCTATTGGACGTGCATACATTTCGTATGTGGGCATAAAACGATACATATATATGCGCCCTAATACATTTAACTCTTCCAAAAACTCTTCAGCAAGTTCTTTATGCCATTCTTCAGGAAAATAACGAAGCGCATTTCTAAGAGCAAGTTTTTTTTCGTCTTTTGAAAGAATTTGTTTCCGTTTTGGAGCACGACTTATATCAGGGTTTAATGCTTTTTTTGGAGGTAATTTTTCGGGGATACCCTGTAGTATTTGTTCTTTAAAAGTCATATTTTAATTTATAGTACTTGAGTAGATGTATAAAAGAGTTACAAGTTTTAGTTAACTGGTATAAATCAGGTTTCCTTGTTTCCATATTTGTGAAGGAACTAGCTTACCTTGATGATAAAAGATTTCATTATAATGATCTGTTTTGAAAAGGTTAAAATCTGCTAACATTCCAGGCATTAATCGGCCTCTGTCTTGAAGGTTGAGAGCTGCCGCTGCTCTGTAGGTTATACCTGCTAATACCTCTGTGTTTGATAACTTTTCAAAAGTACCTAAAATACATGCTTGTGTGAGCAGGTCTCCCATTGGAGCTGAACCAGGATTCCAATCACTAGCTATAGCCAACGCTCCTCCCGAATCTAAGATTTTTCTTGCAGGAGTAAAACTGCATCCCAATCCAATTGATGCACCAGGCAAAGCAATAGAAACGACATTGCTATTGGCTAACATTTTTACCTCGTTATCTGTACTAGCTTCTAAATGATCCGCACTTATGGCATTCATTTTAACTGCAATTTCACTACCTCCTGTACTAAATTGATCTGCGTGTACCGTAATATCAAATCCCATTGATTTTGCTTTTTCAAAATAGGGAAGTATGTTAGAAGGGGAGAAAGCGCTTTGCTCTATAAACGCATCTATCCGATTTGTTAGTTTTTCTTCTTGAAGAATAGGAAATAGAGTAGTGCTTATGTGATCCAAATATGTTTCATGATCTCCCTCAAAATCTTTTGGTAACATATGCCCTGCAAGGCATGTAGCGATAAGATCTGCTTCAGTGTTTCTTTCAGCTTCTTTTATGGCTCTTAACATTTTTAACTCCTCAGGAACAGATAACCCATAACCACTTTTAACTTCTATGGTTGTGACCCCGTTTTTTAAATGCGTATTTGCTCTTTTTACAATGCCATACATTAACTCTTGCTGTTCTGCTTTTCTAGTTTGGGTTACTGTATCCCATATTCCGCCACCTGCTTGCGCTATTTCTAGGTATGATTTGCCAGAATTTCTCATGGCATAATCTTTTGCTCTCGAACCACAATAACAAATATGAGTATGAGCATCTATAAAACCAGGCAGACAAACATAATTTGCTTTTAATTCTATAATCTCTAAATCAAGAGCTTTGTAATTGTTTAATAAATCCGAATACGTCTCGATATTCTTAATATTCCCATCTTCTATTAGAATTCCTGCATTTTCTAAAATATGTAAATTCTCATCTTTGAGAGCACCTTTTATTGGTAATTCTCTCATCGATATAAGTTGTGAAATTGGACCTATTAATTTGTATTTAGACATATCAGTTATTGTATTTATTCCTAATCTCTTTATTAAAGAGTTCTTTTAATATACCTCAAATTCATTAGAAAATTCTGTTTCAACAGAAATATTTTTTTCTTTAGATATTTGATTTACAATGGTTATGATGGTTTTATTCTTGATGATATTAATTCCTTCTTCGATATCATGAGCAAATACTCTGTCTTTATCTGCAAAAGCTACTTTAGTTCTAATAGCTTTATGTATTTCATCTACAATAACTCCTGATTTTAAAGGTTTTCTAAATTCAAAAGCTTGAGATGCGGTTAATAATTCTATAGCTAGTATTTTCTCAAGATTCTCAATAACTTTTATAGCTTTTCGCCCACCTATTGATCCCATGCTTACATGATCTTCTTGACCTAAAGATGTGGGTATACTATCAGCACTAGAAGGAAAACATAATCCTTTATTTTCACTTGCTAAAGCTGCTGTAGTATATTGCAATATCATGTATCCGGAGTTAATACCGGTATCTTTCATTAATAGTTTAGGAACTCCAGGAGAATTACCCTCTAAGGCAAGATATATCCTTCGGTCTGAAATGTTACCAAGTTCAGAAGCAGCTAGACAAGCATAATCTATTGCCATAGCAAGGGGTTGCCCGTGAAAACTTCCTCCACTAATAGTAAGTTCTTCATTAATAATTATAGGATTATCAGTGACAGAGTTTAGCTCTACTTCAAGAAGTTCTTTTAGATGTAACCACGCATTTCTTGATGCTCCATGAACTTGTGGCATGCATCTTAATGAATATGGATCCTGAACTCGATCACAATCTACATGGTCTTCCATAATTTCAGAACCTTTTAATAACGATTTGATTCTAGAAGCAACATGTATATTGCCCTTAAAAGGGCGTAAATTATGTAATTCTCTATAAAACGGTTTTACAGAGCCTTGAAGACCTTCTATCATCATTGCACCAATAATATCGGCTTGAGAGAGGCAGTTATGAAGTTTTGAGACAATTTGGACTGCATGAGCAGCAATAAACTGAGTTCCGTTAATAAGAGCTAAACCTTCTTTTGGCCCAAGGTCAAGAGGTGATAGCCCCGTAGTCTTAAATAACTCTTTAGTAGTAATTATTTTTTTATGGTATACCACTTTTCCTAAACCAATTAATGGCAGGAATAAGTGCGATAAAGGAGCTAAATCTCCTGATGCACCAACCGATCCTTGACTTGGAACTATAGGAATGGCATCATTATCAATATGCCAAAGAATTCTATCTAATGTTTTTTCTGAAATACCAGAATATCCTTTAGATAACGATTGCATTTTTAAAATCATCATAAGTTTAGCGATCTCATTATCTACAGGATCACCAACACCAACACTATGACTTTTAAGAATGTTGTTTTGTAAAATTTTTGTTTCTTCTTTAGAAATTTTAGTGGTACAAAGGGGGCCAAATCCGGTATTAATCCCGTAAACAGGATGTCCTTTATCTACAATATTCTCAACAACCTTTCTGCTTTCTTTTATTTTCTCTCTTGAAATTTTTGAAATAATACCTTTTGTTTCTCCTTTAGCTATTTTAAGAGCTATCCCTGCTGTTAAATAATCTTCTCCGTATAAAAAATGATCGGCCATATTAGACATTGTTTCAGTGCGAAATTTTAAATTGATTTGTTAGCACTAAATTAATATGTATTTTTAATAATTAGAAATACTAATATTATCATTAATTAATAACCATGAGTTATCAGTTAGAATTAAGACATTTTACATATTTTTTGGCCGTGGCTGAAGAACTGCACTTTAGAAAAGCTGCAGATCGTTTATATATTTCTCAACCTGGATTAAGTAGACAGATTAAACAGATGGAAGAGATTATAGGAGCAAAACTTTTTATAAGAGATAAACGAAATGTTGACTTAACAGCATCTGGTAGATACCTTAAAAAAGAATTAGATTACATTTTTAATCATATCGATTTTACCATAAAACAAACTCGTTTGATTGATCAAGGTAGTGATGGTGAGGTACGTATAGGATTTTTGGGTTCGGCAATGCAAACTGTGATCCCTGAATTATTGGTTAAAACAAACGAAAACTTCCCTAATATACAATTTAGTTTAGAAGAGATGTCTAATTATCTTCAGGTTGAAGCTATTGAAAGAGATCAGTTAGATCTTGGCTTTGTAAGATTGGCAAGGGTTTCTAAAGAGTTAAAAATGAAAACGATATTTAAAGACACTTTTTCATTGGTACTTCCTGAGGATCATTATCTTAATATAGATAATTTTAAAAGTATTGATCAAGTATCACATGAAAATTTCATCTTATTTTCATCTCGATATAGTTCTCTTTACTATGATAAAATTATGAGTATTTGTGAGGATAAAGGGTTTACACCAAAGGTGTCTCATAAATCAGTGCACGGGCAAACCATATACAAGCTTGTCGAAAGTGGTTTAGGTGTTGCGATTGTGCCAAGTTCGTTGCAGTATGGGTTCGATTTAGGGGTTAAATTTTTAGAAATTCCTAAAATTCCGCAAAAAGCAGTATTATCAGTAATTTGGAAAGAAAATAATCGTAATCCAGCATTACAACAGCTATTAAATTTGATGAATATTTAAATGGATGTTGCTGGATTTGTACTAGTATGATTAGATTTTTTTTTATTTCTGGATAGTGTTGTTTACTTTTGGTGCTGTCATTTTATTTTTATTTCTTAGTAAATTACTATGAAATACGATTGAATGGTCGCTTTAATATAGTAATGCTCCAAATTTATAAACTATGATAAAAAAGCTGTTTTTTATTACCTTATTTGTCGGATTGATTTCTGATTCGGTAAGTGCTCAGGTAGAATCTTTTCAAATAGGTTTTAAAGTAGGGTTTAGCCTAGCCGATTTTAAAGGCGAAGAAACCGATAATTTAGACCCAAGAACAAGTGTACATGTTGGATTGGCTGCTGAAATTCCTATCAATGAAATTTTAGCAATACAACCAGAATTATTATACACTTTTCAAGGTGTTAAAACAGAAAGTGAAGAAGTTAATTTTGAAAAAGAAAGTACAAAGTTAGATTATATTTATCTTCCTGTAATGGTGAAATACTATCCTTTTTATGTAGTTCCTGGTCTTAGTTTAGAAGCAGGTCCACAAGTAGGTTTTTTAACCTCTGCCGTACTCGAACGTAGAAATAATCTTGACGGAGGAATCACTGAAACTTCGGATACAGATATTAAAGATATTACTTCAAGTATAGATGTTGGATTTAATTTGGGAGTAGGGTATCAATTAGAGATCGGAGCTTTTATTCAAGCTAGATATAATTTAGGGATTACTGATGTTTTTGATATTGAAGGATTAGAAGTTTCTCAACAACACTCCGTATTTCAGTTTTCTACTGGATTTAAGTTTTAAATTTATAAAATTCTAAAAAATAAGCTCCACTATATACATATATATGGTGGAGCTTATTTTTTAATTGTTAACTAGGCATATTGTAGAAAAACTGCTCTTCGGTTATTTTACCATTATTAACTTGATATACTGCAACTTCTTCAATTTGCATTCTACCTTGACCTTTAAAAGTACAATCCATCTTCATAGTGCAACTAAAATGATTTTCTGCAATTAACGGATCAGAAATTTCACCTCCATGAAATTCTTCTACAGAGGCATACCAATCTTCACTTTTTTTAATAACAGCCTCTTTGCCATTGGTAATAGGGTTAGGGGAACCAGGCATTTCTTTGCTAATCACGTTTTGATCGTATAACTCGTTTAAAGCTTGCATGTTTTCACCTATACGGCAAAGTTCTACCAAGCGATTTGCAACTTGTTGTGTATTCATTGGTTTCAATTTTTAGGTTATAAAATGCTTTTCGCAATTAATTTACGAAAAACTTGAATTGAATGATAAAAAAATGATACACATTTATTGTTTAAGCTACAGCATTTTTATAAGTTTTGAGACAGCGTTCTCGAGCCATTTTATGTTCAACCATAGGTTGCGGATAAGTAAGTTCATTAAAATCTGTTACCCATGTTGAAATATACTTTAATTCCTTATCAAACTTAGTGATTTGTGTAGTGGGATTAAAAATCCTGAAATACGGAGCGGCATCTACTCCAGAGCCAGCGGCCCATTGCCAATTTCCAACATTCGCAGACATATCATAATCCAATAGTTTTTCTGCAAAGTATGCCTCACCCCAGCGCCAATCTATAAGAAGGTGTTTGCACAAAAAACTGGCAACTAGCATACGTACTCTGTTATGCATATAACCAGTTTTGTTTAGCTGTCGCATCCCTGCATCAACTAATGGATAACCAGTCTCACCTTTTTTCCATTTCTCAAATTCTTCTTCATTGTTTCTCCATTCAATCCGGTCATATTTTGCTCTAAAAGATGAATTTTGTGTATGAGGAAAATGATAAAGTATTTGCATAAAAAATTCTCTCCATATTAATTCAGACCAGAATACTTCATTTTCTTCTGCTATAGCCTTTCTTACCATTGCCCTAATACTTACTGTTCCAAAGCGAAGATGTGGCCCTAATAACGAGGTGCCTTTTGTAATTGCAGGATAATCACGTGTTTTTTCATAATTCTGAATAACCTCTGGAGATGCATCGTAATTAGGTACTTTTATTGATGATTGCTCAAATCCCATTTCGGCAAGTGATACCTTAGGAGTTACGACATCTTGGATTAAATTTTTTAGATAGTTACTCGTGTCATGCGATATAATGTTATCTGATTTAAAGATTTCTTTCCATTTATTTTTATATGGGGTATATACTACATAAGGAGTCCCGTCATTTTTTACAATTTCACTTTTTTCAAAGATTACCTGATCTTTAAAAGTTTGAAAGGTTATTTGATGCGTTTTGAGAAAGTGTTCAATTTCGGTATCGCGATTTTTGGCATAAGGTTCATAATCATGATTTGAATATATTTTCTGTATATCAAATTGAGAGATAAGATGTGTAAAGGCTTGTTTAGGATTTGCGTACAATTGTAGTATTGTACTATTATATTTGCTCTTTAATGTTTGATCTATCTTATTTAAACTTTCGAAAATGAATGTTACTCTAGCATCATCTTTTGGTAGATGATCCAGTATATTTTTGTCAAAAATAAAAATAGGTAAAACAGGGTATTCACCTTTTAAGGCTTCTAGTAAACCAACATTGTCATTTAACCTTAGATCTCTTCTAAACCAGAAAATAGATATTTTCTTGTTCATTATTAATTGATATTTAATGTTGACATACCACCATCTACACCCAAAACTTGTCCGGTGATCCAACTACTCTCATCACTTAATAAAAATGTAGCAATGTTAGCAATATCTTCTGCTTGCCCCACACGTTTCATAGGATGTCTACTATTCATCAAATCTCTTTTTTTCTCATTACCTAACAATCTTTTAGCCAATGGTGTATCTGTAAGTGAAGGAGCAATGACATTTACTCTAAAATGAGGCGCATACTCTGCAGCAAGAGCTTTCGCAAAACCTTCTATGGCTCCTTTTGCGGCTGCTACGCTTGTATGAAATGGCATACCCACTTTAACAGCAACTGTACTAAAAAAGACTAAACTAGCTTGGTCAGAGTTTTTAAGTTTTGGAAGGAGTTGATGAATGATTTTTACTAAAAACATAAAGTTGATTTGCATATCATCTTCAAATGCTTTTGGTGTTAGCATTTTAAATGGTTTTAGGTTAATACTTCCTGGACAATAGACAAAACCATCAATGCTCTCGGGTAATACAGAGGAATCTATTTCGTCTTTGGATACATCATAAGGAATATGTGTTACTTCAAGATTCCCGAGATTCTCTGATGTTCTTGACGCAATATATATATTATGCTCGCTATAAAGTTTTAAAGCAATTTCGAAACCAATACCATGACTTCCTCCGATAAGTAGTATGTTTTTTCTCATGTATCTTTAATAGTTATATAAATTCAATTTTTTTATCTGATGAACTCTCATGATTTCCAAATAATTCAATTAGTTTTTTTTCGCGATATTCAAAAATTTCTTTAAGTTTTGGCTTTACCATAAATGGATGTACTAATTGACCTAAAATACCAAAAGGGACTTTATAATCAATAATGTCCTCCATTTCGACACCACCAGGAATTTCTTTTAAAAAGTGTTTATGGTGCCAAAGTGCGTATGGACCAAAGCGTTGTTCATCAACAAAATAATGTTTGTCTTTAGTATGGGTAATCTCTGTAACCCATTTACTTTTTATTCCTGCGATGGGAGTAACGATATACTGTATGATTTGACCTGAATACATTTTTCGATCTGCGCCAGATAAAATTTGGAACCCCATGTAGTCAGGAGTAATAGTTTTTAAATTGCGAGGATCGGAAAGAAATTCCCAAGCCTCATCTAAGGATATTGGTAGGTTTTGCTTAGCTTTCAAGGTATATATCTTCATACTTTAATAAGTTTGAAGTAAAAATACATCTATTTTGTTTAACTATAACTATATAATTGTTAAACAAAAAATAATTTTTAAAATTAAAAATAACCTTCTGCCCAAGATTTAGCTTCTTCAAGAGTGCTAAAAAAAGCAAAGGATTTATCAAACAATTTTTGTTGCTGAAGTGCAATATCACGCTCTGTTTTTTCTTCAGATACAATAGCAAGCCCTTTCATGTTTTGAGGAAGTCCTTGCTGAAAAACTTCTTTGACAACTTCATGTTGAAATTTTCTATAAGTGATCATCAAGAAATCTTGAGATTTGAAGTGTAATTTGATTTCTTCCCTTATTTTACTTGCTTTTTCTAATGTTAGAAGTACATCTTTATAAACAGTAACGACAACGAAGGTATCGTAAAACTCTAATTCATAAAATTTATCAAATTTTTCGCTCATTTAAACTACCATTCATAATTCAATGGTAAATATATGTTAAAACCAATAAAATTGGAAATGAACGACTCAAAAAGAAATAAATTAAAGTTTTAATGCTAGCACTCTAATCAAATTTATAATTGTTTTGATTTAATTCTAGAATTAATCATAAATAAGTATATCAATTGTACTACACCAAGTATCCAATATATTTTAAATCTTAACTGTATATAAGTATCGTATAATATGGTGAGATCTGGTTTTATATCGAAAGAGAATAGTATAAAAGCGGGTATGAATGGCATTGTTATACCATACATAACAAGAACAAAAAAAATCGTAGCTAAACCAGTATTTTGCTTGATATTAAAATCGGAAGAAAACCTGTATTTTCTATAATTTACATAAATTAACAGTAGGAAAACTACAATATCTATACATATTAATTCCATTAGATAATTTAAGATGGTTAATCATACTTAAATATAATAAATCGAAATCAATAGTATTAACAATCATCACAACAATTATCTGGTTTCACAAGTTTACAAGTTAAAACCGCCAACAAAGCTCCAATGACGGGAGCAATAAAATATAACCATTGATGTTGCCAATTGCCTGAGAGAAGAGCGGGTGCAAATGATCTCGCAGGATTCATAGATGCATTAGTAACAGGACCTGCAAACATAGCTTCTAACAATACTACGCCACCGATCGCTATACCAGCCATAGTTCCAGTTTCTTTCGAGCCTGTTGATACATTTATGATAACTACCATTAAAAAGTAAGTAAGTATCAGTTCAAGAACAAAAGCTTTTGAACTGTCTATTGATGGTATTGTACCTCCTAAAAATTCACTATCAGGAAATAGAAAAAGTAAAATACTACTCGCTGCTACAGCCCCTATACATTGGGCTAGAATGTATTTAGGAACTTCTTTCCATTCAAATTTTTTAGCATAAGCAAATGCAATAGTAACAGCCGGATTAAAGTGTGCTCCTGATATTTCTCCAAAGGCATAAATCATTGCCATAACAATTAACCCCCATGTAATTGCAATCCCCACGTGGGATACATCACCACCAGTGACTTCATTAATAGTCATTGCTCCAGTACCACAAAAGATCATACTAAAAGTCCCTATACTTTCTGAAATATATTTACGCATGTTTTTTAGAAATATGTTGACAAATATACCATTCCTTATTTTAAGGTTTTGTTAACTTTTAATGTATGTGTATTTCTTATTTTCGTTACAGAAAAATTCAAAACAAACTAAATAAAACACAATGAAAAAGATCGTCTTATTTCTTTCTGTTGCTTTAATATCGTTAGGTGTTGAGGCTCAGGTTAAAACTCCACAACCAAGTCCTAGTTCTAAAATAGAGCAGGTTGTTGGATTAACAGATATTACTGTTGAGTATTCTCGTCCTAGTATGAAAGGAAGAACTATTTTTGGAAACTTAGTTCCTTACGATAAATTATGGAGAACTGGAGCAAATAAAAATACTCAAATTACTTTTAGTGATGATGTAAAAGTAGGTGGTAAAGAGCTTAAAAAAGGAACATATGCAATTTTCACAAAACCAGGTAAAGAAAACTGGGAAGTATTGTTTTATGCAGATGCTAACAACTGGGGAACTCCTAGAGAATGGGATGACGCTAAAGTAGCAGCTAAGTTCTCTGTTAAGTCAAATAAAATACCTTTTAAAGTTGAAACTTTTACTATTATGTTTAGTGATTTTAAAATGGATTCTGCTTTACTGAATATCTTTTGGGAAGAGACAGAGGCTTCAATAACAGTAGAAGTTCCTTCTAAAGAAAAGGCAATAGCTAGTATTGAAACTGCATTAGCTGGTCCAACTGCGAATGATTATTATCAAGCGGCTGTTTTTCATAAAGAGATAAAAGATCTTGCTAAGGCAAAAGAATATATCGACAAAGCTGTATCCCTACGTAAAGATCCTGCATTTTGGTTTCATAGACAACAATCTTTGATCTATGCGGGTACAGGAGATAAGGCTGGGGCAATAAAAGCTGCAAAAACTTCGTTATCATTAGCAGAGAAAGCAGGAAATGCTGACTATGTAAAGTTAAACAAAGACTCCCTTTCAGAGTGGGGAGCAAAATAGACACTCTTTTTCACACACAAATCATTTGAAAAAGCGTTCCGCACCTAACGGAACGCTTTTTTGTTTTTAGTCACTATCTTCTAAGAAAAAAATATCTTCTACATTCTTTTTAAACACTCTTGAAAGCTTTAGCGCTAATACTGTAGAGGGAACATATTTGTTTTTTTCCATAGCATTAATGGTTTGTCTACTAACTCCGATTTTCTTTGCTAAATCTGCCTGAGTTAAATTATATATTGCCCTTTCTACTTTAATCCTATTCTTCATGATTAGACTTTTTATAAACAACATAATTAAATCGAAGTATAAATATGATTAGTGGAGTAAACATATTGTAGATAATGGTATGAAAATACCTGATATCATATATAAAAACCGTTGTGAATAGTAAAATGACATAATTTACTAAGATCGCCCAAACTAAGGAGTCTAGTCTGACTTTGGATATAAACTCATCTTCGATCTTTTCTTTAGAAAAACTTATCAGTAATCCACCTACAATAATAATTATAGTAATTAATTCGTCTATAATGCTATTTTCGATTATTCTAAATATTCCATTTTCATTTGGAAACATGGTTTCATAGTGAAATAGTGAAACCGTTTTCGTGATTAGTAAATTGGATTCATAATCATTTACAGAATGAATAATTCCTAAGGTAATTCCTGTAACAAAAAGAAGCCAACCTGGTTTTTTGAATTTGTTTGATACTAAATATTTCATCTTGTTCGATTTTTAATTGATGTTATAAATGTAAAGTAAAATTTACAAAAAGTAAAGTTTATTTTACATTTTATCGAATAAAGAACTATTCGGTATATTATTTTATAGACTTTATGAATATTGTAATCCGATTTTTTCTCTTACAGTATCTAACATTTTGATCAGTTGAAGACTTTTATCAAAAGTCATTATCGTACTTTCTGTACGATTTTGAAGTAACATGTTTTGTACATGGATTGCCTCATAATTATAGCCATTAGTTGTCACAGGAAATTCAAAAGATTCGGAAACTCCATTTTTTAGAATAGTAATAGATGACGGTTTATGAAATTGTGTATTGATTTTGATTGTAGCTTTTTCAAATTCAATTATGGCTTCAGTGTTTGTGTCTTTTGAAATTGCGCTAAATAATGAAGCCGAAGTTCCGTTACTATACTCAAGCTTCATAGTACAAGTTTCGTCTACACCTGTTTTTCCGAATGTAGCATTTGCTTCAATTTTATCAGGATAACCTAAAATACTTAGTGCAGCAAACAAAGGATATATACCGACATCTAATAGACTACCACCACCCAATTTTTTATTAAATAATCTCCCATCTGGGTTAAATGTTGCTGCAAAACCAAAGTCCGCAGTAACTGTTTTAACGTTTCCAAATTCTTTAGAGCCAATTAGTTTTAATACATGGTCATAATGAGGAAGGAAATAGGTCCATAGAGCTTCCATTAAAAAAATTTGCTTTTCTTTTGCAATTGAAATCATCTCTTCAACCTGTGAAATATTCATTGCAAATGGTTTTTCACATAGCACGGCTTTATTGTTATTAAGGCACATGATAGTGTTTTCATGATGAAAAACATGTGGTGTAGCTATATAAATCACATCAATTTCATTATCCTTACTTAGTTCTTCATAACTTCCGTATGCTTGAGGGGCATCATACTTTTCCCCAAAATCCTTAGCTTTTTGTAAATTTCTACTAGCTACGGCATGTAATTTGGCATTTGGTATCGATCCTAAATCTTGAGCAAAGTAGTGCGCGATATTGCCGCACCCCAAGATTCCCCATTTAATAGTTTTGTTAGTGTTCATGTTGTGGTTGGTTATTTTTAGTTGGTATTAATTCTTGTAACAGGATAGCTAAAAACATCACAATTCCGCAACCTAATGCATTAAGCCATAGAAAAGGAAGCCAGTCCTGCCACCATACAAAAATGATTATCATTTGAGTAAGTAGTGCAGCTATAAATGTGGCATTACTTTTTACGAATTTTATAAAGAATGCAAGTAAAAAGATGCCAAGTACATTTCCGTAAAAAATCGATCCAATAATATTTACTAATTGAATAAGATTGTCAAATAAGTTAGCAAAACAGGCTACAAAAATTGCTAAAATACCCCAGATTAATGTGAAAAATTTAGATGCATTAACATAATGTTGTTCACTTTTTTCTTCTTTTACGTTTCGCTTATACAAGTCTATAGCCGTTGTAGATGCCAGAGCATTTAATTCTGAGGCCGTTGAGGACATAGCAGCTGATAAAATAACAGCGAGTAATAATCCTATTAAACCTTTAGGAAGATTATTTAAGATAAAATGTATAAAAACATAATCTTTATCATTCGTTTCTACGTCAGGATCGGCTTTTTTAATTAATTCTTTTGCCGATGTACGAATTTGAACCTCGGAGTCCATTAATGTTTTTAATTGACTAGTTATCTCACTTCTGCCTGTATCATTGGCGCTAATTTGCTTATTTATAAGTTTTTCTTTCTCATTTTGAATTTGTGATAGCTCGTTTTCTAGTTTTTGATATTCTTGAGTATACTCTGACTTCTTAATGGCTTCACCAGCCATTGGATTAAAATTTAAAGGAGCCGTATTGAATTGATAAAACACAAACACCATAACACCTACCAAAAGAATAAAAAACTGCATTGGTACTTTTAATAATCCATTAAAAAGTAACCCTAGTTGACTTTCTTTAACAGATTTACCTGAAAGGTATCGTTGTACTTGGCTTTGATCAGTACCAAAATAGGATAACATCAAGAATGTGCCTCCTAGTATTCCTGTCCAAACTGTATATCGATTGGTAAGGTCAAAAGAGAAATCCAATACTTTCATTTTGCCGCTTGCACCTGCAATATCAAGTGCTTTGGAGAATGTTACTCCGTCTGGCAAATAGCTAATGATCAAGAAAAAAGCAATAAACATTCCTGCAAATATTACTGCCATTTGTTGTTTTTGGGTAACGCTTACGGCTTTTGTTCCGCCAGAAACAGTATAAATTATAACTAAGATTCCTATAACAATGTTTAAATATGTGAGATCCCATCCTAAAACTGCCGATAATATTATTGCAGGAGCAAAAATTGTTATTCCGGCGCCTAAACCACGCTGAATCAAAAATAAAATAGCAGTAAGTGTTCTTGTTTTTAGATCAAACCTGCTTTCAAGGTACTCATATGCTGTATATACTTTTAATTTGTGGTATAATGGAATAAATACCAGGCAAATGATTACCATAGCTATAGGAAGTCCAAAATAAAATTGAACAAACCCCATACCGCTATGAAATGCTTGTCCTGGTGTAGAGAGAAATGTAATAGCACTAGCTTGGGTAGCCATAACAGACAGTCCTACTGTCCACCATTTTGCCTCATTACCACCACGTATATAATCTTTTACTGTAGCACTACCTTTAGTCTTCCACGCTCCATATAAAACGATAAACAAAAGGGTTCCACCTAGAACAATCCAATCTATAAGTTGCATTTGCAGAAAATGTAATATTTATTAATAAATGATTTGATAGTTAAGAATAACTATTTGTAATTAAATAGAATATAAGTATGTATGCTATATTAGCTATTAATACAGCACTATACAGTTTTTTCCAGACTAATTTTTCTTTTGGTTCTTCCATAAGAATGCTCCTTTTATTTTCCTAAAGATAGCATATTTGCAAAAAGACGAAAAGCCCCGGGAACTCCAGCAGGAAATTCTCTGAAGAAGCTTAATCCAGTATATACATAATATCCTTTTCCGTACTTGGCAACTAATAGAGGTCCTTTCTTTTTAGATTCTCCTTTGTCGTTGGCTTCTAAGATTGCTGTATATTCTTTTGACCATTCATTAGGAAAGTATAAACCTCGTTCTTGAACCCATCCTGTGAAATCATTTGATGTAATTTTATTTGGAGAATTTAATACTTGATGGTCTGGAGCAGAAAAAGTAATCTCGGCATTCTCATCTGTGACACGGTCTCTAGATAATTTTAAAGGATATGGACCAAGATTATCACTTACCTTTAATCTATGGCTTGTATTGTATTGTACAATTAAATTACCGCCATTTTTTACGTATTCTAAAAGATATTGTTGTTTAAACTTAAGTGCCTCGATTGTATTATAAGCTCTTATACCTATTACGATTGCATCATATGTTTTAAGACTTTCAGGAGCTATTGTTTCAGGATCTATAGTAGTTACTTTATATCCAATTTGTTTCAAACTTTCAGGAACAACATCTCCTGCACCTTCTATATAGCCAATATTTTGACCTTTCTTTTTGATATCTAAGCGTACTACTTTGGTTTCAGAAGGTAGAATAACTGTTTGATACGGTATATGGTCATAATCTATAGTGACTACTTCTTTAGCGTATGTTTTATCACCAATTTGTACCATTGGAGATATGTATCCTTGGCTTTGCTGCTCTGGAGAAGTCAACGTAAAGATTACTGTTTTTTCTTCTCCTTTTTGTGTTAGATTAATATCAATTGTTTTAGGGGATACACTCCAACCATCTGGATGAGCAAGTGAAACTTTACCTTTTAAGTTTGATTTCCCTGCTTTAATAGTAATAGGTATTTTTTTTGAAAGTCCATTTGCATAAATGATTACTTTATCCTTTATCCCTGCAGAAACAACAGGGATAATTTCAAAAGGCTTGTACACTTCTCCTTTTACAGGATCATTAGTTTTATAAACAACTTCTTTAGTAAATGGTATAATCACACCTTCAACAGCAACCGTGAATGTGGCTTTGATTTTATGATCTGTTTCGGGTTTTCCGATTAATTTGCGATCTTCAACCTTATACATTCCTAAGGTACCTTTGTTATTAAGCCAATATGGGTTTGTATATTCTAAAGAGTTAGGGATTTTTCCTTTAAACTCTAAATTTTGTCTTGTATTATTAGTTAAGTTTTTTTCAGAAGTATCATTAATATTGATAGCATCAATTTTTGTGGATTTTAAAACTATATTAGAGTTACTTCTGTTTATAGCTTCTACTTTAATTGTAACCTCACCGTCTTTAGTTATGTTGGGAGCAGTAGCAACTGCTTCTAAATATAATCCTGAGGCACTAGCTATAATAGATTTTATCTCTTTAGATTTAATGGTTTTCCAATGCTCATCTTCTAATTGTTCAATTAAATTATAAGCCTTAACTAATTGTGGTATAGAAGCTGATGGATTTCTAAAATCAAAACCTTTCTCTACTTGATATAAAATATCGCCAATAGCTTTACCACCTTTAATACGATTCCAAGAAGTATCTATTCCTTCAAAAATATTGGTTTTATCTTTTGGTAATTGTCCTTTAATAAGTTCAATGTATTCTGTTTGTTTACCGCGACTACCGGTGCTACCAAAACCTTGAGATTTATGTTGACTTCTACTTAATGATGCTATTTCGGTATTTGATAGACCAGACGAAGGATAATAAACCCCAGTATCAAATGATAATAGGTTTGTTTTGTCTGCTTTTTCAAAATTTTCTCTACTTCCGTAGAACCACCATGAGGTATTAAAAAATAAACGGGTAGGTTGCCAAGCATTCACATGTTTAAGCTGATCAGGATAAATTGATGAATTTCCGACAAGATCAAATGCTTCTACACTAAGCATTGCCGAAGAAGTATGATGACCGTGCGTCGTACCCGGAGTTCTGTGATTAAATCTATTAATGATCACATCTGGTCTAAATTTGCGAATAGCCCAAACGACGTCACCTAAAACTTCTTTTTTGTCCCAAATAGAAAGTGTTTCATCAGGATGTTTTGAATATCCAAAATCGTTTGCTCTCGTAAACATTTGTTCACCTCCATCAGTTCTTCGAGCAGCTAATAATTCTTGTGTTCTTATTACTCCTAAAAGCTCTCTTATTTCTGGACCTATTAAATTTTGACCACCATCTCCACGAGTAAGTGATAGATAGGCTGTTCTTGCTTTTACATGGTTAGCCATATAAGAGATAAGCCTTGTATTTTCATCATCAGGATGAGCAGCAACATATAAAACAGAACCTAAAAAGTTTAATTTCTTTATAGATTGGTGAATTTCTGAAGCATTTGGTTTTTGGGGTTGTTGTGCTATTGAAACACATGGAATTAGTAGACTAAAACTGACTACAAAAAGTAATTTTCGCATAATAATGGAAGCAATTTTTTAAGTAATGTTCCAAATATATAAAGATAAAATTCTCAGAATTATGGTTTAAGGATACTTTAACAGAGACGCCCTTTGTTACCAATTCATATGCGTTGGTATATTAAGGATCTCTTGTGTAGTAGAATAAATTATTTTGGGCGCTCTACAAATTCTAATTGTTCTGTGGCAACATTGGTGGTAAAAATACCATAATTAACAACAGCTTTTCCTTTTTCAAGAGTATCTATACTTCCTATAGATTTACCATCAATCATTCGAACTCTATCACCAATTTTTAAAGTCACTTTTGGTTTGGCTTCTTTTATTTTCTCTTCCTTCTTTTTCTCTTCCTTCTTTTTTTCTCGAATAACTTTGACCTTTTTTACAACTTCTTCAACTACTTTTTTTTCTTTTGCTTTTGTTGCATTACGTTGTTTAAAAGATTGTTTTTTTCGCTTCGAATTTTCTACTTGCACAATTTTCATGAATTCATCAATCAACTCACGTTTCTTTTTATTATTGAAGTATTTTTCGCTAATATCATCAAGTTTTTGCCCCAAATAAATCATGCGTTGATTACTGTCATATAGTTCCTGATAACTTTCTAGCTTCTTTTGCATTCGATCATTAATCTTTTCCAGACGTTCTTTCTCTTCTTCTGCTTTTTGTTCTTTTGTTTTTAATCCAGCAGTAGTTTTTTGAAGTTTTGATCTTTCTTTTTGAAGGTTGGCAATACTTTTGTCGAATCGTATCTTTCCTCGTTCTACTTTTTTCTTAGCTTTATTAATAAGACTATATGGTATTCCATTTTTTTGAGCTACCTCAAAAGTGAAAGAACTACCAGCTTCTCCTAGATACAACTTAAAAAGAGGTTCTAGAGTTTTTGCATCAAAAAGCATATTCGCATTACTGATGTTTGGCAATTCATTAGCGAGCATTTTTAAGTTCGCATAATGCGTTGTGATAATTCCAAATGATTCACGTTCATAAAAAACTTCTAAGAAAGCTTCGGCTAATGCACCTCCCAGTTCCGGATCACTACCGGTACCAAATTCGTCTATAAGAAACAATGTTTTGTTATTACATTTTCTTAAAAAATAATTCATGTTTTTGAGACGATAACTATAGGTACTTAAGTGATTTTCTATAGATTGGTTATCTCCAATATCGGTTAATATAGTGTCAAATAAACAGGTTCTACTATATTCATGTACAGGTATTAACATACCACTTTGTAACATTACTTGCAGTAGTCCAATGGTTTTAAGGGTAATACTTTTTCCACCTGCGTTTGGTCCAGAGATCACAATGATTCTATTGTTTTGACCTAATGTTATTGTTTGCGGATATGTTTTTTCTCCTTTTGTTTTATTTGAAAGAAATAATAATGGGTGATAGGCTTCTTTAAAAGATAGTTCTCTATCTTCAGTTATTTTAGGAAGTACAGCATCTAATTGATTCGCATATTTTGATTTGGACGAAACCAAATCAA
Source organism: Aquimarina aggregata (assembly GCF_001632745.1). GTDB lineage: Bacteria > Bacteroidota > Bacteroidia > Flavobacteriales > Flavobacteriaceae > Aquimarina > Aquimarina aggregata. The sequence goes on from NZ_LQRT01000002.1 coordinate 194,308, forward strand.
TATCACTTAAATATTCTTGATATTGTTGAAATAACTCTGTGAATGGTCTTAATTTATTAGTAAGATCTTTGAGTATTTTTACAATTTCTTCTCGTTCTTCATACTGAAGGTTACTCAATTCTCTGCTATATTGTAATGTGGCCTCTGGTTCTATATATACAATACTTCCAGTTTTTGAACTACCCATAATCGCACCTTTAACCTTGCGACGATACATTGCAGTAACAGCTAGGACTCTACGATTATCTACAACACTTTCTTTAATTTCATCTAGATATCCTAAATTATTATACCGCGTAAGGTCTTTTCCAAAACTGCCATTTAATTTTCCTTGAACGATATTGATATCTTTTCTAAGCCGAAGTAGAGTAGAAGAGGCATTATCTTTTACTTCTCCAAACTTATCTACCACCGCATCAATTAAAGAGGTAATTTCTTTTGTAAAAGGCACTGCGCTTGAACTATTATATAGAACGGGATATAGTTCATTGTTTTTTCTGAAAAAAGTTAATAACTCATTAGTAGTGTTACTAATGGCAACAAGTTTTTTTAAATTAAAAGCTTCAAGAAACGTGTTTTCAATATTTAATAATTGAATTTCCTTAGTGATATTATCAAATCCATGATTAGGGATACGAACATCATTTGCAGATGAGGATTTATATTCAGAAACCTCTTGCAAAGCAATCAATACTTTTTCTTTAGAGCTATACGGCGTTATGAGTGTTGCCTTTGATTTTCCTAAATCTGTGTTGCACAGGTCAGCAATGTGATCAAGTATAGTGTCAAATTCAAGATCGTCTAATGTTTTTTTAGAAATACGAATCATACTTTTTATTTACCCTATTTTTGGGTTATCTTTCTTCAAATTTTGAACGAAACAAAAGTACACAATTGAGATAATTTTTGATATCTATATGAATGTAAATATTGAAGTTGGTTGGAAAACACAATTAAAAAGTGAATTTGAAAAACCATATTTTGAGCAGCTCGCGAACTTTATAAAAGAAGAATATTCTAAAAACACATGCTATCCTAAAGGAGCAGATATTTTTGCCGCATTTGATTATTGTAGTTTTGATGATACTAAGGTTGTTATAATTGGTCAGGATCCTTATCACGGAATAGGACAGGCTAATGGTTTATGTTTTTCTGTTAATGAGAACATTGCAATGCCACCTTCATTAATTAATATTTTTAAAGAGATAGAAACTGATTTAGGTATTCCTTTCCCTTCAAATGGAAATTTACAACGTTGGGCCAAACAAGGAGTTTTATTGTTAAATGCTACACTAACGGTACAGGCTCATCAAGCTGGATCACACCAAAAAAGAGGTTGGGAACAATTTACAGATGAAGTAATAAGAGTAATTTCTGATAAAAAAGAGAATGTAGTTTTCTTGCTTTGGGGTGGTTTTGCAAAGAAAAAAGGAATTAAAATAGACAAGACTAAACATCATGTACTAACCAGTGGTCATCCTTCTCCTTTAAGTGCAAATAGAGGATATTGGTTTGGTAACAAACATTTTAGTAAGACGAATGACTATCTTAAAAGTAAGGGTGAAACCAATATTAATTGGTAATTAAGCAGCAGTAGGGATTTCTGCATTCTTTGCTTTTTCAGCCTCTTGGTTTGAGATATGATTAATCTGTACTTTGGCTTTTGTTTTCTTCTTATTAGTATCCACAGATTGCATACTAAACTTTAAAAGAATAAAGTTAAAAGATACTAAACCGGCTAGTATTAAGAAAAATGTGATCATAAATAGGATTTGTTAGTTTAATTATTAGATGCAATTATTTTAATATGGTTGCTTATGCGTTAATAATTAGTTTACTGGGGTAGGAAGGGCAAATGTACAAAAATATTTTGTTTGTTAATATGTTTTGTCTATTTAAACATAAGAAATAACTATTTCTTAATATTTTGTATAGTTGTTTATATAAATTTATAATGTTCATCTTAATTTATTAAAAGATTCTTTACTATAAAACACATAAACAGTAAGATACCCTACCCCTTAATCTCTATTTTTACTTAAATTGTGTAACATAATCCCTCTGAAGGCACTATTTTATCAATAATTTTTAATTCGAATAATTGTTCCTGAACCTTAGTAAGTGTCTTTGTTTGTATTTGAGATTGACTCCATTCAGTTAATTGCAACCATTTTTGAATATCTTCTAACTGTTGGTCATACCTATAAGATAATGTTCTATCTATACTTGGTATATTTTTAAAATCGGCTGTAGTTGTATTTATAATATCAAGAATTACTTGTATATCGTTAGCTTTTTCTGTTAACATCTCTTCTCTAACAGCAATCACAAAACAAGGCCATGGAGTAGGGCAATCACCAACTCTTCTAAAAGTATTGTTGTCTACTAATGGTTTTGTAGTAAAATGTTCCCACATAAAATAATCAGCTTTTTCATTAGTTAACGCCTCGATTGCTCCATCAAGATTTTTAATAACTTCAAATTTAAGATTTGATGTTTCCCAACCTTGATTTTGTGCATTTACATATGACATGAGATGTGAGCCTGAGCCATATCTGCTTATTGCCGCTTTGGTATTAATCAAATCATCGATACTTTGAAATTTTGATTTATAACCAACATGTATCCCCCAGATTAAAGGGCTTTGAATATAAGTTTGTACAATTTTACTTGGATTACCAGCAATAATATCTTTTACGATTCCTTCTGTTAGAATAATGGCAATATCTATTTCAGAATTTCTAAGCGCCTCACACATAGCCCCAGTTCCTCCAGGAAAATCTATCCAATTTAGATCTATACCATGTTTTAAATAGCTTTCTTCTTCTATGGTAAGATGCCATGGTAGGTTAAAATGCTCAGGGACACCACCAATTTTTACAGTACTCATAATGTTGTTTTGTTAATTTTTTGTGTATTTTATCGATTATTTGTGTTTTTTAGCGATAATAGTAAAATGTTTTTCTATATTTGAAATATAATTCTTTCAAAGAGAATTACATTTGAAAAGCATTAACACAAAATAAAACAATATTGCTATGAAAAAGGATTTTTTAAGAAATAAAAACACATTCGTAAAGGTTGCAAAGTTGAAAAGTAACCCAGTAGAAAATGGAATTGTTGTTTTTATTGCAGTGTTATTGCTAACCAATCTATTGATAAGCCTTAAAATATTATTTAGTTAAGGCTCAAAAATGAATTAGAACTGTTTTTAAATATTCATGATATTATTATTGTTGAGAGTTGAAAAGGGATAGAATGTATTTCTATCCTTTTTTTTATCTATGATTTTGTAGGTGAAATGATTTTCTCTAAGGTATATGTAATGAGTTTGTCAATAGTATTTTTTGGTGATGTACTAAACTCGCCAGTTGCCCTGTTAGCTAATATTGCGTTCATTGATATTGCTTTATGCCCAAGCATTTTTGCCATACCATAAATACCGGCAGTTTCCATTTCTAGATTGGTTATTTTTTGAGTATCGAATGCAAAAGAACGTAATTTTTGATTTAACAAATTATCTTGTAATGCTAGTCTTAAAACTCTTCCTTGCGGTCCGTAGAAACCAACATTAGTAACTGTAATACCTTTTTGTACAGAATCGCTATTCATTTGGTTTAAAAGAGTGGTGCTACATTTAATTGCGTACGGAACTGATTTGTTTTTATCCCAATTTAAATGTGTTTGAAGTGCTTTGGATATTTCAGGTTTTTGAATGTGCGCGCTATCATAAAAATGCATTAGACTGTCAAAACCAATGGCCGTTTCTGATACGATAAAACTATCTAAAGGAATTTCAGGAAGTATTGTACCGGATGTTCCTATTCTAATAATATTTAGTGAAGTATGTTCTTTCTTTATTTCACGAGTATCAAAATCGATATTAACTAATGCATCTAATTCATTAAAAACAATATCGATATTATCTGTACCAATACCTGTAGAGATTACAGTTATTCTTTTTCCTCGATATATTCCTGTTTGTGTGTGAAATTCTCTTTTATGAATTTTGAAATCTACTTGATCAAAATATTGAGTAACCTGATCAACACGATCAGGATCCCCAACAGTTATTATTGTATGTGCTAAGTTTTCAGGCTTTAGGTGTAGATGGTAGATACTACCATCATCATTTAAAATAAGTTCTGATTCGGCTATTGCCATATTATAATTTTAATAAGGTGTGAGTGTCATTGTTATAAAGGAAATCATATTTTTTTACGCCTCCATAATGCCAATCTAGTATTTGAGTATTATAAAAATTTTTCTCTTGTTTTAAAGCTAGTTTGCCTCTTTCAGACAATTGTAATCTATCTTTTGTTTGATCCAAAAATTGAAAAAGTCTAGCAAGTACTCGTTTCATTTGCATATCTCCGTATCCATAATATCCTTGATACTCTAGGGTGTATCCCATAAGTTGCTTAATGTTTTTGATTTGATAATTGTCTATCATTTCTAAAATATTATGTTCTAGTACATTCAGACCTGTTAGCATATTAGGGAAACGTTGTAGATGCGCTCTTAAACATATGGATAAGTATTCAAAAGAAGAATGCTTTTTGATCTGTCCAGCCAATTTTTGAGGCTTTGATTCACAATATAGCGTCCATATATGTGATGCTAGTTCAAGATCATCATTAGTTAATAGGATTTTGTTTTTGTAATGATTTCTTAATTGAGCTTCGGATAAATCACAAAGCCCAAACATTTTCTTTTCATGCTCAATACGACCACTACAAACAAGATAAACAGGAGTATCGTTAATTCCTTTTCTTAATAAAAGACTGATAGCTGCTATCATATTGATGTGGCAAAATAAATCATACTCAAACCATAACACAATTTCATTATATTGAGAAAGTGTATCTATTTTTTGCAGTTGAGAAACAAACTTCTCTTGATAGTCTGAAGAGCCTATTCTATAGTATTTCTTAAGGAATTTCTCTCTTATTTTGATAGATTCTTCGGTCTCTACTTTTATTATTGTAGGGCCTTCACATAGCATTTCTCGCCAGGTAAAAAAATCTCCTTTTACTAATTTTAGTTCCTTTATCCTATCCGTAAGACTATCCCCGTTGGTAATATGTAATGTTTTTGCCCCCAAAATTCAAAATGTATTTATCCGCCTACTCGTTTAACTTTAAAACCTTTTTCTTTAAGAATATCCATGATTTGATTTCTGTAATCCCCTTGAATAATTATACTATCATTTTTAAAACTTCCACCAACGCTAAGTCGAGTTTTTAGGTCTTTAGCTAATTTCTTAAAGTCTTCATCTGCACCAGTATATCCTTCTAATATAGTAATAGGTTTTCCTTTGCGTTTTTCGTATTTACAGATAATGGGATCTTCTTGCATCCAAATTTGATCCTGTAGGTCATCATTTGAAATTTCTTTTTCCTCTTTATGATCGGGGAATAGATTTTTTAATTGATCTTTTAAATCCATCTATACTATATATTATTTTTTAATTAACCCAATTTCTACTAATCGTTGATGTAAAAAGTCTCCAGCAGTAATATCATCATATTGCTTAGGGTTTTCTTCAGAAATACATTCCTCAAGGCAGTTTAATTTCATATCACTTCTTGGATGCATAAAGAAAGGAATAGAATATCTAGGTTGCCCCCATTGTTCTTTTGGTGGATTTATTACTTTGTGTATTGTTGATCTTAGCTTATTATTGGTATGACGCTCTAGCATATCACCAACGTTAATAACTAATTCATCTTCTTGCGGAATAGCATCGATCCATTCTCCATCTTTACGTTGTACTTGCAACCCTCCTGTAGAGGCACCCATTAAAAGAGTAATTAGATTGATGTCTCCATGAGCACCAGCCCGAACGGCTCCTTTTGGTTCTTCTTTTATTGGGGGGTAATGAATAGGGCGTAATATACTATTACCATTACTCGCCCAATGATCAAAATAATGTTCATCAAGACCAATATATAAAGATAAAGCTCGTAAGACGTAAATACCTGTTTTTTCAAGCATTCTATATGCTTCCATTCCAGTAGCATTAAAATCTTTTAATTCATTTACAGAAACATTAGGAGGATATTCTTCTGTTAAATTTGCATCTGCAGAAGCTTCTTGGCCAAAATGCCAAAATTCTTTAAGGTCACCTTCTTTTTTTCCTTTGGCATGTTCTTTTCCGAATGAAGTATAACCTCGTTGACCACCGAGTCCTTCTATTTCATACTTTTCTTTAGTCTCAAGAGGTAATGCAAAAAAAGCTTTAACTTCATTGTATAAGTTATCTACGAGTTGGTCACTTAAAAAATGATTTTTTAAAGCAACAAAACCAATATCTTCATAGGCTTTTCCTATTTCATTTACGAATTTCTGTTTGCGTGAAGGGTCATCAGCCAAAAAATCAGCTAAATCAACACTTGGTATATTATTCATTTGTTTATTCTTAATATTGAAGAACTAAAAATAAGTGTATTTTGTGTAAAAATACTTTATTGTCTTCAAAAAATTTAACAACAGTTGTTATCAATCAAATTAACTATTTCAGAATCTATAATCCGAAAATAATAGTAAATTTAACTAATTCGTAGAATTGTTTAGGTTAAATTAACAACTACTTAATAATAATCACATACTGCAATAAGTTCTGAAATAAAAATAATTACATTTACGTAACTAACTTTCTCTTATGGAGCATATTTCAAAAGAAAAAATACAATTAGATTTTAATAGACAAGAATATAGCAATGATCAACTAGTATCGCTCTATCAGAAAATGCTTAAACCTAGGTTGATAGAAGAAAAAATGTTGGTATTGCTTAGACAAGGTAAAATTTCTAAATGGTTTAGCGGTATAGGGCAAGAAGCAATATCTGTTGGGGTTACCTCTGCGCTAAATGAAGATGAGTATGTGTTACCAATGCATCGCAATTTGGGTGTATTCACAACAAGAAATATTCCTCTTTATCGTCTTTTTGCACAATGGCAAGGTAAATTAAGTGGATTTACCAAAGGAAGAGATCGCTCGTTTCATTTTGGTACTCAAGAATATAAAACTATAGGGATGATATCTCATTTAGGGCCTCAAATGGGAGTAGCTTGCGGTATTGCCTTGGGTAATTTGTTACGAGAGGATAAAAAGGTTACTGCTGTATTTACAGGAGAAGGAGGTACTAGTGAAGGTGATTTTCATGAAGCACTAAATATTGCGTCAGTATGGGGGTTGCCAGTTTTATTTTGTATTGAGAATAATGGTTATGGGTTGTCGACACCTACCAAAGAACAGTACAATTGTGAAAACCTTGCAGACCGAGGTAAAGGGTACGGTATCGAGTCACATATTATTGATGGTAATAATATTATAGAGGTCTTTGATCAAGTAAATACACTTTGCAAAAGCATGCGATTAAATCCCAGACCAATTTTGCTAGAGTTTAAGACGTTTAGAATGAGAGGTCATGAAGAAGCTAGTGGTACTAAATATGTTCCTAATGAATTGATAGCCGAATGGGCGTTAAAAGATCCGATTGAGAATTATAAGAACTACCTTTTAAATAATGATATTCTTTCAGAAAAAAATGATCAGGAATATCGTGAAAAAATAAAAAAAGAAATTGATTCAAATTGGGAAAAGGCAAATAATGAAACTACTGTTGATGTTGATTTAGATAGGGAACTGGGTGATGTTTTTAGTCCTTTTGAGTATTATAATATTCCGGCATCAAATCAGACTCATGAACTTAGATTAATTGATGCAATTTCAGATAGTCTTGGTGAGTCAATGATGCGTTTTGATAACCTCGTTATTATGGGGCAAGATATTGCAGAATATGGAGGTGTTTTTAAAATAACCGAGGGTTTTGTAAAACAATTTGGAAAACAACGTATTCGTAATACGCCTATTTGTGAGTCTGGAATCGTTTCTACAGGATATGGTCTGGCTATAAATGGAAGTAAGGCTGTAATTGAAATGCAGTTTGCAGATTTTGTGTCTTCAGGATTTAATCCGATAGTTAATTTATTAGCAAAATCTAATTATAGATGGGGGCAATCCGCAGATGTAGTGATCAGAATGCCTTGTGGAGCAGGAGTAGGCGCAGGTCCGTTTCATAGTCAAACTAACGAAGCTTGGTTTACAAAAACTCCAGGACTTAAAATCGTATATCCTGCATTTCCTGTTGATGCAAAAGGGCTTCTTGCCACTGCTATAGAAGATCCTAACCCGGTATTGTTTTTTGAACACAAAGCTTTGTACAGGACTATTCGTCAAGAAGTTCCAAAGGGATATTACAATCTACCTCTGGGAAAAGCTGCTTTAGTTAAAAAAGGGGATGATATTACTATCATTAGTTATGGTGCAGGTATACATTGGGCATTAGAAATACTTGATAAACATCCACAAATCTCTGTTGATCTTTTGGATTTAAGAACATTACAACCTTTAGATGAAACTGCAATTTTTGGATCAATTAATAAAACAGGAAAAGTCATAATTTTACAAGAGGATTCTTTATTTGGTGGTATAGCTTCTGATATTTCTGCATTAATTATGGAAAATTGCTTCACCTCTTTGGATGCTCCGGTCAAGAGAGTAGGAAGTTTAGAGACACCGATCCCTTTTGATAAAAATCTAGAAGAACAGTATTTAGGAAAGCGCAGATTTGAAGAAGAATTATTGAATTTGGTCGCTTACTAATTCTAATTCTAATTTATGAAAACGTTATTGTTAATAAAAAACGCGTTTCTATTTAAAATACTGATTTATAGTATTTTGTGTTCAGTTCTTTGTTCTTGCGCACAACGTTTTGTATATGAAACCAAACGAATTCTAATTAGGGGTAAAATCCCCTTTAACTTATGTTGTTTGTTAGTCATGGAAATCTTAATTTCGCGGCGACTATAATTTATTGTAGTCTTTGGGACTTAAAAACAGGGAGTTAAAATATAATTTATGAATGCTAAACAACTAGAACTACTTAGTTCTTCTAAAATACTTGTGACCGGTGCTGCCGGTTTTATTGGGTCTAATCTTTGTGAAGCACTTTTAGAAATTGGGAGTACTGTAGTAGGTTTTGATAATTTTGCTACTGGTCACAGAAAGAACATAGCAGATCTGCAAGGTAATTTTAGTTTTACCTTTTTAGAAGGTGATATTAGAAACTTGGATGATTGTTTAAATGCTTGTGATAATGTAGATTTTGTTTTACACCAAGCAGCATTAGGATCAGTGCCAAGATCAATTAATGACCCTATTACTTCCAATGATGTAAACGTATGTGGATTTCTTAATATGTTAGTGGCTTCTAGAGATAAAGGAGTAAAACGTTTTATATATGCTGCTAGCTCTTCGACCTATGGCGATTCTAAGGCATTGCCTAAAGTAGAAGAAAAAATAGGAAAACCATTATCACCTTATGCCATAACGAAATATGTAAATGAGTTGTATGCAGATAATTTTAAAAAAACCTATGATCTAGATACTGTAGGACTGCGTTATTTTAATGTTTTTGGACGTAAACAAGATCCAAATGGAGCATATGCAGCCGTAATTCCAAAGTTTGTTATGCAATTTATGAAATATGAATCTCCTATGATTAATGGCGATGGATCATTTTCAAGAGATTTTACATACATTGATAATGTTGTCCAAATGAACCTAAGAGCAATAGTTTCTGATAATTCAGAGGCGTTAAACAATGTTTATAATACTGCTTTTGGAGAGCGTACTACATTAAATGAGTTAACAACATTGTTAAAAGAATATTTGTCTGAGTATGATGCCGATATTGCAAATGTTGATGTAAAATTTGGACCCGAACGTAAGGGAGATGTGCCACATTCATTGGCATCTGTTGATAAAGCAAAAAATCTTCTTGGTTATGCTCCTGAATTTGATATTAAATCAGGTTTAAAAGAAGCAGTAAAATGGTATTGGGAGAACCTTAAATAATCTTTAAATTTCTTATAAAATAAATACGGTTACATGCAGGATATTAAAATTGCCATTATTGGATTAGGATATGTAGGATTACCTCTAGCAAGATTGTTTGCAACTAAATACTCAGTAGTAGGATTCGATATAAATGAAAATAGAATTAACGAATTAAATTCTGGATTAGATGCGACATTAGAAGTAGAAAACGATGTATTAAAAAAAGTTTTGAAAACTTCAGCAAATGATACTATTGGTTTGTTTTGTTCTAATAATTTAGAAGATATAAAAGATTGTAATTATTTTGTTGTTACAGTTCCTACTCCAGTAGATAAAAATAACAGGCCAGACCTTACACCATTATATAAATCTAGTGAAACTGTTGGGCAGGTTTTAAAAAAAGGAGATATTGTAATTTACGAATCTACAGTATATCCTGGGGTAACAGAAGAAGAATGTATACCTGTCCTAGAAAAAGTTAGTGGTTTGACTTTTAATAAAGATTTTTATGCAGGCTACTCTCCTGAACGAATTAATCCAGGAGATAAAAAACATACTGTAGAAAAAATTCTAAAGGTTACAGCGGGGTCAACACCAGAAATAGGAAAAAAAGTTGATGCATTATATGCTTCAGTTATTACGGCAGGTACCCATTTAGCACCTACTATAAAAGTAGCAGAAGCTGCCAAAGTAATAGAAAATTCACAAAGAGATATCAATATAGCATTTGTTAATGAGTTAGCTAAGATTTTTAATCTAATGGATATTGACACAAATGATGTCCTTGAAGCCGCTGGGACTAAGTGGAACTTTCTTCCTTTTAAGCCTGGTCTTGTAGGAGGTCATTGTATAGGTGTAGACCCATATTATTTAGCACAACGTGCTCAAGAATTTGGGTATCATCCAGAGATAATTCTAGCAGGAAGAAGATTAAACGATAGTATGGGGCAATATGTGTCTTCAGAGGTTATTAAATTGATGGTACAGCATGATATTAGAATTAAAGAAGCTAATGTGTTGGTTTTAGGAATCACTTTTAAAGAAAATTGTCCAGATGTTAGAAATACTAGGGCAGTAGATGTTATAGAGAATCTAAAAAGTTATGGTACAAATGTAACTGTCTTTGATCCATGGGCGAATCCAGAAGAGGTAAACCATGAATATAATCTTGATACCACAACCAAATTGCCAAATAAAAAGTTCGATGCGGTTGTTTTAACGGTAGCACATAAAGAATTTTTAGATATTGACCTTCAAGAATTATTAGTACCTAATGGTGTTTTATATGATGTAAAAGGAATTTTAGGAGAAGAGGTACACGGAAGATTATAAATAGACTCTTGTTTATTAAATGAAAAAAGTTTTATTTTTTGTAGAAAGTCTTTCTGGAGGAGGAGCTGAAAAAGTTCTTACAGATCTCGTTGCTAATTTAGATGCATCTAAATATGATATAACCGTATGTTCTTTGGTCAATATAGGAGTGTATAAGGACTACCTATCCAACATTTGTACATATAAAAGTGTTTTGGCTCCAGAAAGTAGTTATAAAACAACATTACAAAAAAAATGGTATGGTCTCAAATATAAACTTATAAGAAAACTACCTCCAAAAACTGCTTATTCCTATTGTTTTAAAGAAAAATTTGATATCGAAATAGCCTTTATAGAAGGTTTTGCTACCAAAATTATTGCTGGTTCTTCAAATTCAAAATCAAAAAAAATAGCCTGGATTCATACAGATTTGCAGGTTAATAATTGGACAGAAACACAGTATAAAAATTTACAAGAAGAAAAAAATGCCTATCTCTGTTATGATCATATTGTGAGTGTAGCAGAGAGCGTACAGAAGGCATTCTCTGAAAAATTTAATATTACAAAAAAACTAATTGTTAAATATAATCCTATAGATAGAGAGAGTATTATTGACAAGGCAAAAGAACAATCATTTAATGAAAATAATAATAAGGTAAGATTAATTACTGTAGGACGTCTCGTACCGCAGAAAGGATATGATCGCTTGTTAGAAGTGATTTTTAAATTGAAATCTGATGGTTTAGATTTTGAATTGTGGATTGTAGGGGAGGGACCAGAAAGGAAAATATTAGAAGATTATATCAAAGAATATAAGTTGCAAGATATTGTAAAACTAAAAGGATTTCAAAAGAATCCATACCCATTTATTAATAATTCAGATGTATTTGTATGCTCTTCACGATCAGAAGGATTTAGTACCGTAGTAACAGAGGCATTGATTTTAGGAAAACCTGTTATTACCACAGATTGTTCTGGGATGAAAGAATTACTAGGAAATGATAATGAATATGGTATCATTACTGAAAATAATACCCAAAGTTTATATGTGGATTTAAAAAAAATACTTGAAGATGAATCATTAAGAACACATTATGCCATAAAAAGTAAAGAAAGAAGTAAAGGTTTTAATATTAAAACTATGGTAAATAATATCGAAGAATTGTTATGAGTTCAAAAATTAAGATAGTATTTATGATTAATAGCCTTTATGGAGGTGGAGCAGAAAAAGTACTCCAAACTTTATTAGGCAAATTAGATAAAGACAAATACGATATCACATTGTATAGTGTTTTAAATAATTCTTTTGATGCATCTATTTATCCTTCAGATGTAACGTATAGAACAATTTATCAAGGGTTTACTAAGAAGAATTTTTTAAATAAACTACTTTTTAAAATGCTTAATAAGTTTATTTCGTTTTCTTATCATAATTTTTCTCCTACTTTGTTTTATAAATGGTTTGTAAAAGGAACTTATGACGTAGAAGTAGCTTTTATAGAGGGATACAGTACAAAAATAATTAGCGGATCTACCAATACTAAATCAAAAAAAATAGCTTGGGTACATATTGATTTAGAAGCCAATCATTGGACAGATATTGCTTATAAAGATTTAAAACAAGAACAAATTTGTTATAAGAAATTTGATCATATAGTAAGCGTTTCCAAAAGTGTTCAAGATGCTTTTTCAAGAAAATTTGATATTACAGATAGACTTACGGTAAGATATAATCCTGTTGATCAAAAAAAGATTATAAATAAATCCAAAGAAAAAATTTCTCTTCCAGAAAAAGAAATTTTACGATTGGTCACAGTAGGAAGACTTGAGGATCAAAAAGGATATGATCGTTTATTAAGTATCGTTAACCGCCTTAATAATGAAGGGTATAAATTTGAACTTTGGATATTAGGAGAAGGAGCGCAAAGAGAGCTATTAGAAACATATATTCAAAAACATAATTTAGATAGTATTGTAACGCTTCATGGATTTCAATCAAACCCATATGCCTTTATTAAAGCTTCAGATATGTTTATTTGTTCTTCTCGTTCAGAAGGTTTTAGTACTGTAGTAACAGAAGCTCTTATTTTAGAAAAACCTATACTAGCAACCAATTGTTCAGGAATGAGTGAATTGCTAGGGGATAATGTGTATGGATTAATTACCGAAAATAATGAAGAGGCTTTGTATTCTGGATTGAAGAAAATTTTGGACGATCAATCACTTATCGAGTTTTATAAAGAGAAAAGTATAAAGCGTAGTAAAGATTTTGATATCGAAGAAACTATTCATCAAATAAAAACTTTATGGGAATGAGTACTCAGGAGCTTCCTTTAATAAGTGTAATTGTACCGATATACAATTCAGAAAAATATCTGGATAGATGTATAGATTCTATATGTAATCAATCATATCACAACTTAGAAGTAATTTTAGTGAATGATGGTTCAAAAGATAAGAGTTTATCTATCTGTGAGAATTTCGCAAAAAAAGACTCTCGGATTCAAATCATAGATATACCTAATGGAGGTGTTTCTAATGCCAGAAACACTGGACTTAAAGCTGCAAAAGGAGAATTTATTCAATTCTTGGATAGTGATGATTTTATGACTCCCAAATATATAGAGGTACTATATAATTGCATAAAAAAGGAAGATGATGTTGACTTTGTAATCTGTGGAATAAAATCTTTAAATAATGAATTACAAGAATTAGGTTATGAAGAAGCAGGAAATCATATAATTGATTTAAAGCACCCTGATGAAGATGTGTTTTTTCAATTATTTGATAAGTTCTTGATGTTTGGACCTGTGAATAAGTTATTTAAAAGAGAGCTTTTACTTGAAAATGATATACTCTTTGATATCTCACTCTCATATGGTGAAGACTTATTATTCAATTTAGAATATTTAAGGTTAATATCTAAGGTGGTTATTACAAATGAAGTATATTGGTGTTATATTCAAGATAATACTAACTCGTTATCAAGTAAAAGATTAGACGATAAATTTCAAATTGTAGAAAGATTACATGCTGAAATTTTAACTTTTTTAAAGACAAAACAAATGGATAGTCTTCGTTTTAAAGCATTACTGCATCAAAGAATGTTTGATTGTGGTTATAATGACTTTGCTGCGATCCCTCGAGATTCATCTTTAAGTTTTAGCGAAAAGAAAAGTAAATTAAAAAAATTATTAAATTCCCCCTCTTTAGTAGAAAGTTACACTTTTATTGAACCAAAAAAATATGCAAACTGGATAGTTTTTTTAATGAAACATAAATTATCCTTGCCTTATTTATTTATTACAAAATTATTATAGATAAAAAATAAAGACGATCAATTAAACAACTTATTATGAACAAGCTTATTATGTACCCACATGGAGGGAGTGGTAACCACGGATGTGAGGCTATTGTAAGATCTACCCTAAACATAATGTCAGAGGCCATGCCAAATACTTTTAAAGAGAATATTTTATTCTCAAGAAGAAAGTATGAAGATGAAAGTGCAGGTCTTGATAAAGAATGTAAAATAATGGAGGAACTTGTTCCTTTAAACTCGAAATTTTCTTCGGACTATATTATCGGTACATTTAAAAGACAACTATTAGGAGATAAAGACTACTTTGATAGAGTAGCGTACCGAAATGTTTTTAAAAATGCAGGCCCAAATACACTTGCATTATCTATTGGGGGTGATAATTATTGTTACGGTTCTCCAGAGCATATTTATTTTATGAATAATCATATTCGTGAAAACGGCGCAAATACTATTTTATGGGGTTGTTCAATAGAGCCTGATGCTATGGATGAGCGAATGGTTAATGATCTAAAACAATACAAATTTGTATATGCAAGAGAGACTATTACCTATAATGCATTATTAGATAAAGGAGTAACAGGAGCAAGACTTTGCCCAGATCCAGCATTTTTGTTAGAAACTCAAAAAATGGATCTTCCAAAAGGTTTTCAAGAAGGAAATACCATAGGAATTAATTTGAGTCCTTTAATTACGAAATACGAAACTAAAGGTGGAGCTGCATTCGAAAATTACACTGAGCTTGTCAATTATTTAATAAATGAAACAGATCATCAAATAGCGCTTATTCCTCATGTAATGTGGGATCATAATGATGATAGAATTCCGTTAAAAAGACTGTATGATAAATTCAAAGATTCAGGTCGATTGGTTTTTGTCGCGGAAGACGATAGTTTAAACTCGATGCAACTTAAGTATGTGATTTCTAAATGTAACATTCTTATTACAGCAAGAACACATGCATCTATTGCAGCATACTCTCAATGTGTTCCTACATTAGTGGTTGGATATTCTGTTAAAGCTAGAGGTATTGCACATGATTTATTTGGAACCCAAGAAGGATATGTTTTTCCGGTACAGTCATTAAAAGAAAAGGACGATCTGATTAAACAGTTCAAATCTTTTGCTGTAAGAGAAAATGATGTTAGAGAACATTTAATTAAAATGATGCCAGAATATAAAGGTAGAGTAGTACCTGCGGCAAGAGAAATAGCAGACCTTATCAAATAATGTTATAGCTCATTTATGTTATTTAACTCTATAGATTTTTTCATTTTTTTGATAATTTCCTTTGCGTTATATTGGGGGATTTTTGTTAAAAAAATAGCATCTCAGAATATATATCTTTTGGTCATTAGCTATGTTTTTTATGGCTGGTGGGATTGGCGATTTCTGTTTCTTATAGCATTTAGTTCTTTTATAGATTATACCAGTGGATTAAAAATATCTAGAAGTACTTCTCAAAAGGAAAAAAAGAGATGGTTGGGCCTAAGTTTATTGGTCAACCTTGGTTTTTTAGGATTCTTTAAATACTTTAATTTCTTTGCAGATTCATTCTCAGAAGCATTTAACAGTATAGGATATCAATTTGATACATTAACTCTGGATATTATACTGCCTGTAGGTATATCTTTTTATACATTTCAGACAATGAGTTATTCGATAGATGTTTACAGAGGAAAGTTAGAGCCTTGTAAAGACCCTGTCATGTTTTTTGCGTTTGTAAGTTTTTTTCCACAATTAGTAGCTGGTCCGATTGAGAGAGCAACTAATTTACTTCCACAGTTTTATGAAAAAAGAAGATTTGACTATAATAAAGCCATTTCAGGGTTAAAACTAATTCTTTGGGGATTGTTTAAAAAAGTAGTAATCGCAGACTACTGTTCTATTGTTGTTAATAGTGTTTTTGAGAACTATCAAGATGTATCTTCTAGTGCTTTAATTTTAGGAGCTGTATGTTTTGCATTCCAGATTTATGGAGATTTTTCAGGCTACTCGGATATTGCTATTGGTACCGCTAGGTTGTTTGGGTTTGATTTAATGACCAATTTTAAAATGCCATATTTTGCGAGAGATATTGCAGAATTCTGGAGAAAATGGCATATATCTTTATCTACATGGTTTAGAGATTATCTTTACATACCACTTGGAGGAAGTAAATTTGGGAAATGGATTACACTTCGAAATATAGCAGCTATATTTCTGGTAAGTGGCTTTTGGCATGGTGCTAACTGGACTTTCATTGTATGGGGAGCTATTCATGCAGTGCTTTATATACCATTGTTTTTGTTTAACCTAAACAGAAATAACCTTGATGACCAAACAGGGTTACTGCCCTCTTTTAAGAATATGTTTTCTATGGCGTATACGTTTGTTAGTGTTACCATAGCTTGGGTGTTTTTTAGAGCAGAAACTGTAGGTAGTGCCTTTGAGTATATAGGATATATGTTTACAAAATCATTTGGTGAAATAGGTGTTGTGGGAGAAGCAACATACAATATGTGGTTTATCTGGATAGGACTTTTAATTGGATTAGAGTGGTTAAGTAAAAATGATCAAAATCCGTTTTTACTAATTAAAAAATATAAAGTTGCACTGCCAATACGGTATGTGATTTATATACTATTCATCATTTTGGTATTTACAAAGTATATGGAAAATCAACAAACAGAATTTATTTATTTTCAGTTTTAATATGAAGTTGTTTTTAAAAAAAATAGCAGTTTTTGCCTTATATACCGGTGTATTTATTATCGTTATATCACTAGCTAATGGCTATATCCTTAAAAAGGCTGTTAAAAAAGCAATTAATTTAAGTACTACTGAAACTTTAATTTTGGGAGATTCTCATCTAGAAGTTGCTTTAGATCCTAACAAGTTTAATAATGCTTACAATATTGCCAATTCATCAGAACCCTATAGCTTAACATATTATAAACTAAAGTATTTATTAGAAAATAAGAATAATATAAAAGACGTTTTATTAGGTTTTTCATATCATAATTTTCAAGTTGGACAAGATAGCATTACTCTAGATGCTAGTAATACTAATTATACAACTTTTGTAACACGTTATGCGCTTTTTGAAATAGATGACACTCCTTCTCAAGATTTTGAAACATCAGAGTTTTATACCTATAATTTTTTAGTTTGGAAATTAGGGTTTCCGAGCTTTAAAACGATGAAACTTAATCTTAAATATCTTCGAGGGAAAATTAGTATTCATGACCTACCTTTTGTGGGTAGCTACAAAAGGTATGGTAGAATCACGGCAAAGGAGAATGATATAATTATTAAGAATGCTTGTATGAAGTATGGAAGACAAGAAAAAAACTCTAAGGTACAAACTGCTTATCTTTTTAAAATAAAAGATATGCTTTCTAAAAGAAATATTAAGCTACATCTGATAGCCTCTCCTTTAGAAACAAATTACAAGAATTGTGTTAATACTAAAATGCTTAACGAATTCGAAGGCTTAAAAAAAGAGTTAGTACAACATCAAGTTTTGGTATATGATTATACAGAATTAGCACTTGATAAAAACTATTATAAAGACCCCCATCATTTAAGTGGTATTGGATCTGATTATTTTTCGGATTTAATATCAAAAGAAATATTTGGAAAATAGATTAAAGAATAATTAATGATTATGATATATATTATTTGTGGTTTCTTTGTGTTAATATCTCTATTGCTTATAACAATAGTAGGAGTAGATGTATTCTTGTATTATCGTAGTGTTTTTTATCGAATAAAAATAGGAAGATGGACAGATCGCTCCAATTGGCTTAAAAATATACAGGCAGTTAATCTTAAATGGTTAAAGAAAACGCCTACGGTTAAATTAACCGATAATGAGCGGTATGTTGTTAAGGATATGATCAAAGGACTTTATAGAAGCACGACGATCCAATCATGGCAAGAAGCAGGAGTATTATTTGGAGCCTTATTAACAGATAATGCAGAAGAACAAACAAAATATTTTATTGACGCTAGAATCGATAAAAATACAAGGAAATGGAAAAATATTCCACAACATGTAGATGGTGCAATATTAGCCTATGCACTCACTAAGACTACAGAAAATGCTATAGAACTTAAACCTGCTTTAGATGAAATTATTACATTAATCGAAAACTGTAAAGGTGATGACGGAACGGTTTTTTATAGAGATTTTATTCCAGACATTAGATTTGTAGATACGATAGGTTTTATTTGTCCTTTCCTTACTTTTTATGGTAAAAATTTTGATGAACCAAAGTATATTGACCTTGCCATATTACAAATCAAGTCTTATGTAGAAAAAGCACTACTTAAAAAACCTTTTTTACCAGCACATGCTTTTGAGATTAAAAAAAATATGCCCTTGGGTATTTATGGTTGGGGTAGAGGTTCTGGTTGGTTTATTATTGGGCTTATAGATACATACGCAGAATTGCCAGAAGACCATGTTGATAGAGAATATATCAAAGAATTGATTCTTAAAACTGCAGCAGATTTAATTAATTTCCAGAAACCAAATGGCAGCTTCCATTCTGTATTAAGTATTCAAACCAGACATGACTCGTCGATAACAACACTCGCTGGGCTGTTGTTTCTAACTACTTACAAGATAACAGGAGAAGAGAAATACTATAAAGCAGCGGATAATTGTGTTACAAGCCTTATGAAAGTTACCAGAAGAGATGGAGTTGTAGACTTTTGTCAAGGAGATACCAAAGGAATTGGGGTTTATGCAGAAACATTTGATCTAATGCCATTTGTACAAGGACTAGTAATTCGTTTAACAACCGAATTAGAGAATACAACAAAAAAATAGAGAAAGTTAATCAACTAATTGATATTTTATGAATACTGATTCTCGAACAATGAATTCAATCCGCAATATAGGCGCTGGCTTTGTAGGCCAGTTACTACAAGCTGTGGTTGGATTTGTGAGCAGAACAGTTTTTATAAACTACTTAGCCGTTGAGTATTTAGGAATAAATGGACTTTTTAGTAGTATACTTTCGATATTAAGTTTAACAGAGTTAGGTATAGGAACGGCTTTTGTTTACTCTTTATACAAACCTCTTGCAGAGAAAAACAAGCAGGCTATTGCAACCATAATGAGGTTGTATAAAAAGGTATACGTAAGTATTGGACTAGCGGTTTTTATTATTGGATTATGTGTCATTCCTTTTTTAAATCAAATTGTTGAAGAAAAACCTGTTACTGTTGTAGAGGATTTATCACTGCTTTATTTGTTTTTTCTATTTAATACAGCATCTACTTACTTTTTTTCGTACAAAACAGCTTTGCTTAATGCAGACCAACGTAACTATGTAGTTGCTGTTAATTATGCAGCATTTTATATAGTTCAAAATATTATACAGATTATTGTATTAGTAGTTTCCCAGAATTTTATTTATTACTTGGTTACTCAGCTTATTTTACAATTTTTAGGTAACGTTACTATATCTTTTATAGTAGATAAAATGTATCCGTTTTTAAAAGAATTTAAAAAGGAAAAGATTGATAAAGTTATTAAATCACAAATCATTTCTAATGCAAAAGCAACATTTTTAATTAGAGTTGGTGGTGTTATGGTCAACAATACCGATAATATTATTATTAATTATTTTTCGGGATTGGTATTATTAGGATATATGTCTAATTATACAATGCTTATAGGCCTTTTGTCAACATTTATATCTCAGGTTTTTACAAATATCTCTGCAAGTATTGCACAAGTAAATGCTATAGAAAGTCAAGAAAAACAATACGAGATTTTTAATATGGTAAATCTCGCAAATTTTTGGATTTATGGTTTTTGTAGTATTTGTATAATTATCCTAATGAATGATTTTATTACACTATGGGTTGGTGAAGATTTTACGCTACCGCTATCTATAGCAGTAATGTTGGCTATTAATTTTTTTATGGTAGGAATGCAAAATGCTATTTGGACGTTTAAAACTACCTATGGGTATTTTAATGAAGGAAAGTATTTAGTGATTTTAACAGCGATCCTTAATCTAGCTTTTTCGTTTACACTGGGCCACTGGTATGGATTGTTAGGGATCTTATTGGCAACTGCTTTATCTAGATTAGTTACTAATTTTTGGTATGATCCATATATTGTATTTAAACTGGGGTTAAAAATACCCCCTATTGTATATTTAAAGAAGTTTTTAATATACATTGGCGTGATTAGTTTTGCTGGTGCACTAACATATTATCTAGCTCTTTTTTGTGACTTTTCAATTTTGATCAATTTAATAGTTAAAGCAATTCTTTGCTTACTAATTCCTAATCTTATAATCATACTATTTTATAGAAAAACTCCAGAGTTTGCAAAAGTTACGCAGACATTCATGGCATCATATTATTCGATAACAAAGAAAATTAAGAAGAACTGATTTTGAAGACGATACTATACATAACCAATCAAATATGTGGATCAGGTGGACTAGAAAGAGTATTGTCTATCAAAGCTAGTTATTTAGCAGATCATTACGGGTATAAGGTGCATATTCTAACATTAAATCAAGGAGATGAAGCACTTTTTTACGATTTTAGTACTAAACTACAGTATCATGACATTGCTGTTGTGGGCAATCCAATCAAATATTTAAGCACATACAAGAAAAAAATTAATGCGATTGTTGAAGAGGTAAATCCAGACGTGATTTTAGTATGTGATGATGGACTGAAAGGATTCTTTTTGCCGCTTCTTATAAAAAACCCTTGCCCTAAAGTATATGAAAGACATGTGTCTAAAAATGTAGCGTTACAAAGTGAATCGGCATCTTTTATTAAAAAACTTTCAGTTAAACTAAAAAATACTTTAATGAATAGTTTAGCCAAGAGATTTGATAAATTCGTTGTATTAACTAATGGTAATATCAATGATTGGAATCTAAAAAACCTCGAAGTTATTCCTAATCCACTCTCTTTTTATCCAGAAAAGAATATTAGTAACTTGAGCAATAAAAAAGTATTAGCAGTAGGCAAGCAATGTTACCAAAAAGGATATGATCGATTGCTAAAATCATGGGAAATAGTGAATAAGACATATCCAGATTGGCAATTAGATATCTACGGAAAAATAGAACCTTCTGAAAAATTAGAGGAATTGGCTGATTCCTTAAAAATAAGCGAAAGCGTATCGTTTTTTCCTCCTACAAAGACTATAGAAAAACAATACCAAGAGGCATCAGTTTATGTTATGCCGTCAAGATATGAAGGTTTTGGAATGGTTTTGATAGAAGCAATGGCATATGGCGTACCTTGTGTATCATTTGATTGTCCATTTGGCCCATCTGATATTATTTCAGATAATAAAAACGGAATATTAGTAGAAAATGGGGATATTAAAGGATTAGCAAAAGGCATAGAATCGTTAATAAATGATAGTGATAAAAGGAAAAAAATGGGAGAAAATGCTAGAAAAGATATAGAGAAATATCTTCCAGAGAAGATAGCGAAACAATGGGATGAATTATTTACTAATTTGATTAAGAATAAGTAAAATGAAAATAGTTTTCATTATTGATCAGGTGTATTTGCATGGTGGAATTGAAAGAGTTCTTTCTATTAAAGCAAACTACCTGGCTATGAACGAAAACAATGATGTTCATATCATTACTACAGAACAAAAAGATAAAGAATCTTGTTATTTTTTTGAAGATACAATTGCGTTTTATGATCTTAATGTAAATTATAACAGACGAAAATCATATTTTCACCCAGTCAATTTAAAAAAAGTCCCTGGTCATATAAAGAGATTAAAATCAAAGATTAAAAAAATCAATCCAGAGGTAGTTGTTGTATGTAGTCATAGTACGGATACTTATTTTATTCCGTTTATCAATAAAAAAATCCCAAAGGTTAAAGAGTTTCATTACTCAAAATCAATAGAATTAGTACATCGGGAGAATCCACGAAATTTACAAAAAAAGTACTTTTTAAAATTTGCAGATTTTGTAGAGCGTAAATACGACAAGTTAGTGGTTTTAAATAAGGACGAGGTTGGATATTATAAATCAAATAATACAACTGTTATTCCTAACCCACTAACGTTTTACCCTAAAACAATTTCGGCATTATCTAATAAAGTTGTTATTGCTGCAGGAAGAATAGCACACGTAAAAGGATATGATCTGTTGATTGATATATGGTCTATCTTTTTTCAAAAGAATAAAGATTGGCAATTGCATATTTATGGAGAAGGTGAGCCGGATTATGTGCAAATGTTAAAAAACAAAATTAAGGGTTATGGTTTGCAAGAGGTTGTGGTATTAAAAGGTTCTACCGATAAAATACAAGAAAAAATGTTAGCATCTTCTATTTTTGCAATGAGTTCCCATAATGAATGTTTTCCTCTTGTATTATTAGAAGCTCAGGCTTGTGGTTTACCTATTGTTTCTTTCGACTGCCCTAATGGTCCCCGAAATATTATTAATGAAGAGAATGGTATATTAATACCTATATATAACAATGTAGTCTTTGCAGATCAATTACAAATACTGATAGATGATGATGAACGGTTAAAAGAAATGGGGAAGAAGGCACGGGAGAATGCTGCTAAGTATAAATTAGATGAAGTAATGAATCTTTGGGAAAAGATGTTTACAGAAATAAAAACAAAATAAAATTTAAAAAATGAGAAGATTAATTTCGAATTTATATAAGTTTTTTTTGATACCACACATTATTCTTTATAAACTAAGTAGTAATAAAGCTATTATAGATAAGGATATAAATAGGTGGAAAATGGAAAAGAGCCTTAAAGGAAGTTCTGTTTCTATACTATTGACGTTATTGACTAATTCAACAGATTTTAGGTCTATTTTTTATTTTAGAACAAGAGGAATTGTTGCGCATATACTTAATTTATACTGTAGAAAAGAAAAGTATTTCAAAATTGACATCACCACAAAATTAGGAGGTGGGGTTTTAACAGGGCATCCATATAGTACAATTTTAAATGCAGATCACATAGGAGAAAATTTTTTCGTGAATCATTTAGTTACAGTTGGAGCTGTTAAAGGAAAAAGGCCAACTATAGGGGATAATGTGTCAATTTATACAGGAGCTATTGTAATTGGTGATATTACCATAGGAAATAATTGTGACATAGGTGCAGGATCGGTTGTAGTAAAAGATATTCCAGATAATTGTGTTGTTGTCGGAAACCCTGCCAAAATTGTTAAAAGAGACGGAAAACGAGTGTAAGACTAATTAAAATGTGATGAACTTACTTTTAGACATACAAGAAGCTATAGAAAAAAACGATACCCAGAATGCTTTTTATTTTGGCGATACTTTTTACACCTATAAAGAGTTTGCACAAGTGATTTCTAATATTCGAAAAGGCATACAAGATCATATTAGTGAGAATGATAGTACAGTAGGTTTAATAACAAATGATGATATCGAGACATATGCTTCAATTATAGCTTTGTGGTTAGAAGGTAAAGCTTATGTTCCGCTAAATCCTGAATTTCCTGAGAGTAGAAATCATACAGTTATAAAACAAGCTGAAATTAATTCGATTTTAGATTCTTCAACTGATAAAGTTTTTGACCAGTTTAAAACTATCCAATCTAATACATTAGATATTGCAGAAATTAACTTAACACCTCGTCAAATAGGACCAAATGAATTAGCGTATATATTTTTTACTTCTGGGACTACAGGAACGCCAAAAGGGGTACCTATTACCTTTGGTAATTTATCTGGATTTATAGATGCATTTTGGGACCTTGGTTATGAAATAACCAATAAAGATAGATGTCTGCAGATGTTTGAGCTAACTTTTGATTTATCTGTAATGTCGTATTTAGCTCCCATACTTAAAGGAGCGTGTATTTATACCATACCAAAAGATGAAATAAAATATAGTTACATCTTTGAATTAATGGAAGATCATGAGCTTACATTTGCACTTATGGTTCCTTCAATTTTACATTATTTACGCCCTTATTTTGATGAAATTAATTGTCCGGCGATGAAGTTTAGTCTTTTTTGCGGAGAAGCATTACCTTTGGATGTTACTCAAGAGTGGAGTCAGTGCATACCTAATGCAACTATTGCAAATGTGTATGGTCCAACAGAGTGCACGATTTTTTGTACAGATTATACCTATAAACGGGATAGTGAAAACAAAACCTATAATGGTGTTTTGACTATTGGTAAGGATATGAAGAATACAACTACAATTATTGTTGATGAAGATAATAATGAAGTAGGAATAGGGGAAAAAGGGGAGCTTTGCTTAAGTGGGGCTCAACTTACACCAGGATATTGGAAAAATGAAGAAAAAAACAAAGAAGTTTTCTTTGATAAAGAACATGAAGGGAAAAAAGTTAGGTTTTATAGAACAGGAGACCTTTGTACTGTAGATGATCAAGGGGATATTTTATATTTAGGAAGAGTTGATTTTCAAGCAAAAATTCAAGGTTTCAGAGTCGAATTGTCCGAAATAGAATTTCATGCTAAAACAGTTTTAGATAAAAAAAACAGTGTAGCTGTTGCATTTATAAATAGTATTCATAATACTGAAATAGGATTAGTTATAGAATCAACAGCTTTTGATACAAAACAACTCATAGAGGATCTAAAAAATAGATTGCCACAATATATGATACCTACACAAATAAGGTTCATTGATAGTTTTCCATTAAATACAAATGGAAAAACAGATAGGAAAAAACTAAAGGAAATGTTTAATTAAAATTAGGATATATAAAGTAACATTACGATATCATGGAAAGTAGTATAATAAAAGAAAGAGTAAGTGATGTTCTTGTTTCTGTATTAGAACACAATAACTTCGAGATGCATGACGAACTTACGGCTAAGGATGTAGATGGGTGGGATTCTTTATCGCACATGATGATTATAACTGAGATTGAAGAGCATTTTAATATTCGTTTTAAGCTTAGAGATTTAAATAAATTAAAGAATATGGGATCTTTGATTTCTGTAATTCAAAGTAAAATATAACTGAAACAAAGTGGTTTTTAATTCTTTTGATTTTGTAATTTTTATCCTACCGGTACTTCTAGTATACTGGTTTGTCTTAAAAAAATCCTGTGTGTCTCAAAATATTCTTTTGCTGGGAGCAAGTGTATTTTTTTATGCTTGGGCGGATTGGAGATTTTTAGCCTTGTTGGTTGTAAGTACATTGCTTAATTTTTTTCTAGGATTAAAAATACATGAAAGTGAAGAAGATCGAAAAAGAAGTGTTTTTTTATACTTAGGATTGATATTTAATGTAGGGCTTCTGTTATATTTTAAATATTTTAATTTTTTCTACGAAGGTTTTTTTGAACTCTTAAGTGCTTTCGGAAATACATCAGAATACAGTGCTCTAAGAATACTATTACCACTAGGAATAAGCTTTTTTACATTTCAAACTTTAGGATATTTAATAGATGTATTTAATGAAGAAATAGAACCCAGTAAAAATCTTCTTGATTTTTCGATTTTTGTAACTTTTTTTCCAAAAATACTGTCAGGACCAATAGAGAGAGCAGCAGCATTTATTCCGCAACTTCAAGAAAAAAGATCATTTTCATACCCAGTCTTTGTTGATGGTTTACGACAAATACTATGGGGTTTGTTTGCCAAAATAGTTATCGCAGAAAATTGTGCTACTGTTGCAAACTTAATATATAATAATTATGAGAATGAACCAGGTAGCGCATTAATATTAGGGACTTTCTTTTATGCTATCCAGTTATATGCTGATTTTTCAGGATATTCAAATATGGCTATAGGGGTCTCCAAATTATTTGGCATTCAGTTAATGCGTAATTTTTCTACTCCATTCTTTTCAACAAATATTAGTGATTTTTGGAGAAAATGGCATATTTCATTAACAACTTGGATGATGGATTATGTTTTTACGCCATTATCTTTTACCTGGAGAAGATGGCAAAAAAGAGGACTTATACTTTCAATTATTACAACTTTTGTATTAGTAGGATTTTGGCATGGAGCAAATTGGACTTTTGTAGTTTATGGTTTTTTACATGGTATCTATTTTATACCGCTAGTGTATTCAGGTAAAATGAATACATCAGAAATTGTGGCTATAGGAAAATGGTTGCCCTCAATAAAAGAATTACTAAAAATGTTATCATTGTTTGTGCTTATTATGCTAACCGATGTTTTTTTTAGAGCTAGTAATGTAGGTACAGCATTCGAGTACTTGAAGAAGATCTTTTCTAAAAGTTTGTTTGATTTTCCTACGTCGTTGTTAAATGGTACAGTATTATTTACAACGTTGTTAATCGCTCTCTATGTTTGTATAGAGTGGATAAATCGAGAGAAAAAACATGATTTTGAGATCAGTAAATACAATATTTACATACGATGGTTTTCTTATATCTTTATTTTTATATTGATATTGTTTTTTGGAAGAAGTGCTGAGACATTTATATATTTTCAATTTTAGTCAGATGAAATTATTAATCATAAAATTGGGTGTTTTCTTTACAATAAGTTTAGCTATTGTAACTTATGTATTGATGAATTATGGAGGTAATGTAGATTTTTTTTATGAGAAGTTTACTACCCCAAAAACGAATTCGATGATTATAGGGGATTCTAGAAGTTTTCAAGGGATTCATCCAGAAGTTATAGATAAATATTTTGAAGGTAAAGGCTTCGATCTACCCATGCTAAATTACAGTTTTACTATAGGGCAAGCTATTATGGGACCTTTATATAATGCTAGTATTTTTGCCAAACTAAAAGATTCATCATCTAAAAATGGGATTTTTATTATTTCTATTACTCCAGAAATGCTGACTTCTCATAAAGATTATGACAATGAAAAAGGAGAGTTTAGAGAAGAAGGACAACCGCCACATAATATGAAATTTGTAGATGTTAATCCAAATTATGAATATTTAATAAAAAACTTAACTTTTTTTCATTTTAAAGGAGCATTTAAAAAGAAAACGACAGTATATAAAAATGGAAGATTAGAAGAATCTAACTTACCAGAAAATGAAGAGGTCTTCAAACTTTGGAAAAAAAATCAAATAGATTTGTTTTTAGAAGATTCTAAAGATTTAAAATTATCCAATACAAGAATTAAAGGTTTAGGAGATTTGATAACGGGCTTAAAAGAAAGAGGAAATGTATTTTTAATTCGAATGCCAATTAGCAAAGAGTTTTTAAGTAACGAGGATAAATACTATCCTAGATTTGGACATATTGTAGATTCTATTGCCGATACAAAGAAGATTGAGTATATCGATTTTAATTCTATTGGTAAAGAATATAACACTTATGATGGGCATCATATTGATAAGTTTGCAGGTAAAGAATTTACTAAAGCATTGTGTGATTTAATACTTAATTCTGTAAAATTAAAATGAGACGTTTCTATTCTATTGTATTAATAAAAAAAAGTAGCGTATGGGATCTTTAATATCACCACAAATGTATTATCCGGTGTATATTAATTTATGCCTATTTTTAGTCCTCTTTACGTTGTTGCATACAAGGGTTTTAAGTATTAATGATAACAAAAACCTTGCATTCATAAATGTATCGGGATATATATTGCTGATTTCTTTGATATTGTATATTGGTCAAAGGCCTATAAGTATGGCGTTTGGTGATATGATGAATTATATTGTCACTTTTGATGGATATCGTTATGGTGCAGAAATACCAAAAGTAAATGATTATGGTTGGCATTTGTTTATGAAGACATTAGCCACTATCGTTACTCCGCATACATTTTTTACTATTGTTTGTTTTATATACATATTTCCTATGTATAAGATATCCAAAAGTTTATTTGATAAATATTGGTATTACTCGTTTATTTTGTTCGTTGTTTCTTTTTCTTTTTGGACTTACTCTGTAAATGGTATGCGTAACGGAGCAGCTACTTCTATATTTTTATGGGGGTTATGCTATCGAAAAAATAAGGTGGTAATGGCATTATTCTTTTTGTGGGCCACAGTATTTCATAAGACATTATATCTTCCAATTTTTGCATTTATTCTAACCTATTTTTATAATAACCCTAAGGTGCTTTTTAAAGGGTGGCTTTTTTGTATCCCGGCATCTTTAATATTAGGGGGGATTTTTATTTCTCTTTTTGCTTCTCTTGGTTTTGGAGGCGATGATAGACTTTCTGGATACCTTACTTCACAAGCAGAAGCAGGTACCTTTGCTAGTACCGGTTTTAGGTGGGACTTTTTATTTTATAGTTCCTTTCCAATATTTGCAGGTTGGTATTTTATATATAAAAAGCAATTTAAAGATCCTTTTTACTTTCAACTTTTAAATACGTACTTGATTTGTAATGGCTTTTGGGTTCTGGTAATTCGAGCTAATTATTCAAATAGGTTTGCATATCTATCGTGGTTTATGATGTCATTAGTTATAATTTACCCCTTTCTTAAGCAACGATTTTTTAAAAACCAACATTTTATAATAGGCTTGGTAATGCTAGTTTATTTTTCATTCACCTATTTCATGTACTATTTATATTGGGGATAATAACTAACTAAATAACTAAAAATGAAAACACTAACGGTTTTTACGCCAACTTATAATAGAGCTTATTGCTTACATAAATGCTATGAAAGCCTAGTTCAACAATCAAATCAGGATTTTCTTTGGTTGATTATAGATGATGGATCCGGAGATAACACAAAAGAACTTGTTGAGTCATGGATAAAAGATAACAAAATAGCTATTCAATATCATTATCAAGAAAATTTAGGAATGCATGGAGGGCATAATGCAGCATATAGACTTATAGAGACACCACTTAATGTTTGTATAGATAGTGACGATAGCATAGCAGAAGGTGCAGTTCAAAAAATATTAGATTCATGGCAGCTTATAAAAGATGAACCTAAGTTTGCAGGTTTAGTTGCGTTAGATGAAGATCAGGATGGGAAATTGATTGGGACAAAAATTCCTGAACATATTAAAGAAACAACCCTATATGATCTTTATAACACTCATGGAGTCTTGGGTGATAAAAAATTAGTATATAAAACCGAAGTGGTTAAGCAGTACCCTGCTTACCCAATTTTTGAAGGAGAACGTTTTGTGCCACTTGGATATCTTTATCAGCTAATTGATCAAGACTATAAATTGCTGCCTCTTAACGAAGTTTTATGTGTTGTAGAGTATATGACAGACGGTTCTAGTATGAATATGTTAAAACAATATAGACGTCATCCAAGGGGGTTTGCTTTTTCTAGAAAGAGTAGAATGAAATTGGCTAAGAATTTTAAAGATAAATTTAAAAATGCGATTCATTACGTTTCTAGCTCAATGTTTATCAAAAATGGCTTGTTTTTTAAAGAATCTCCAAAGAAATTTATAACATTTTTAGCCATTCCTTTTGGAATAGCATTGAATTTGTACATCAGATATAAAACAAAAGGTGAATTTTAATGGGGATGATCAGAATACTACAAGTTTTTACAGTAATGAATCGGGGAGGTGCAGAGTCCATGATCATGAACTATTATCGAAAAATAGATAGAAGTAAAATTCAATTTGATTTTTTAGTACATAGAAAAGAAAAAGCAGCATTCGATGACGAGATCGAAAGTCTTGGGGGTAAAATATACAGATTCGATCCTATAAGTCCTTTTTTTCCAAAAAAGTATTATAACGAATTGAGAGCATTTTTTAAAGTACATCCAGAATATGATATAGTACATTCTCATTTAAATACTTTTAGTAGCTTTCCTTTAAAAATCGCTAAAGAATTTGAAGTGTCCTGTCGGATTGCTCACGCCCATATTGCAATTGACAAAGTTTCTTTGGCAACACTCTTATCGTCAAAAGAAAATTTTAAAGAGACTATTAAAAAACTAGTTAAACTTCAATTGAAAAAGAAGGTTAAAAATCATGCTACACATCTTTTTTCTTGCGGAGATAAAGCAGGTAATTGGTTGTTTGATAATGCTTCATTTACGACAATGAACAATGCCATAGATACAGAAAAGTTTAGGTATAATGAATCTTTAGAAAGTAAATATAAAAAAGAGTTTGATTTACAAAACGATTTGGTTTTGGGGCATGTAGGGCGTTTTGTTAGTCAAAAAAACCATGCATTTTTATTAGATGTTTTTGCTGACTTGCTGAAAGTGAAACCTGATGTTAGTTTGGTTTTAATTGGTGATGGTCCTTTAAGAGCATCAATGGAAAACATGGCAAAAAACCTTAAAATCGAACACAAAATTCATTTTTTAGGTGTTCGCACCGATATTCCCGAATTATGCCAAATGCTAGATGTATTTGTTTTTCCTTCATTTTATGAAGGACTACCTGTAACTTTGATAGAGGCACAAGCTGCTGGTTTAAAGATATTAGCTTCTAATACGATAACTAAAGAAGTACATTTAACAGATAATATCAAATTTCTGCCAATAGATGATACTACAAAACAATGGGTAGATCAAATAGTTAAAATAAAAACATTTAAAAAAGAGGACCAAGTACAAAAAATTATTGACGGTGATTATGATATCATCTCAAATACAAAAAAAATTGAAGAGTTTTATTTCCAACAAATAGCCAACTAATTATGGGAAAATTTCAAGAGAAGGTCTATAATAATTTACCATACCCTTTTAAGTTTGTATTGCTTAACATTAAAGCATTTCAGAACACAAAACAACGATATACTAAAGAATTTCATGCTTTTTTAGAAGAATATATTGCATTATGGAATGCCGATTCAGAAGTAATTAAGAATTATCAGAAAGAAAGATTAGTTGTTTTGTTATCCGAGGCGTATGAACATTCTGCTTGGTATAGCGAAAAAATGAAAGAATTAGGAATAACCTTGAAGACTATTCAGGAAAATCCACATGAAGCTCTTGCTAAAATGCCTATTCTTAAAAAATCAGAAAGAAAAACAAATGCCGATAAAATAGTAAATACAGGCAGAAATACTGATGGGGTTGGATATACTAGTGGCACATCAGGTTCACCCACAATAAATTATCTTGATTCTGAATCCATAAATCGCTCTTTTGCTTTATGGAGAAGGTTTCATAAAGCAATAGGGTTAGATACCCAAAAAGTGAGACAAGTGCGTTTTTCAGGAAGACTAATGGTACGCCCTGATGCTAAAAAACCACCTTTTTGGGTGTATAATTATTTTGAACGTCAGTTGCTAATGTCCACATATCACTTAACAGATAATAATTTGGGACATTACGTTAAAAAATTGAATTCGTTTAAACCAATATTGCTAGATGGTTACCCATCTGCAATTTATATATTAAGTAGGTATATAAATCAAAACGATCTTAAATTAAGTTTTACACCCAAAGCAATTGCCGTAACCGCAGAGACATTGTATGATTATCAAAGATTAGAAATTGAAAAGGCATTTAATTGCCATGTTTTTAATCAATATGCATCTAGTGAAGGTAGTCCGTTTATAACAGAATGTGTAGAAGGTAATTTGCATCTTAATTTAGATTCGGGTGTTTTTGAATTTATAAACACAAAAGGAGAAACAGCAAAAGCAGGAGAAGTTGCGCAATTAGTAGTTACTAGTTTTACAAACCTTAAGACACCTTTAATTAGATATAATATAGAAGATACAGTTTTGTTATCAGAAAATAATAAGAAATGTACTTGTGGTTGTGAAATGCCAATAATCGAAAAACTAACAGGACGTGAAGACGATATTCTTTGGACCGAAGAAAAAGGATATGTGGGTAGAATGGATACTGCTTATAAGGGGTTAGAAGGGATTGTAAAAAGTCAGATTATTCAAGAAAGCCCAAAAGAAATAATTGTTAATCTAATTGCCGATCAACAATTCGATGATATTATGAAAAAAAACCTTGTTCATAATTTAAAAACAAGACTTGGTGAAAATATATTGTACAAGATCAATACGGTAGAAGATATTCCTCTTGGACCTAATGGTAAATTTGATGCTGTAAAAAGGAATTTTAAAATAGAATTATAGACATATTATGCTTTTTAACTCCTTTGATTTCTTCTTCTTTCTACCAATTGTTTTTATACTGTATTGGTTTGTTGCCTATAAGAGTATAAAATTTCAAAATATAATATTACTGATAGCTAGTTATGTGTTTTATGGTTGGTGGGATTGGCGATTTTTATCATTGATTGCATTAAGCACTTTAATAGATTATACAGCAGGGTTGAAGATACACGAATCTAAGGATTCCTCTACAAAAAAGAAATGGTTATGGTTAAGTATCATTTTTAATTTAGGGATGCTAGGTTTTTTTAAATACTATAATTTTTTCATTGATTCATGGATTGACCTTTGTGCGTCTTTAGGGTATGCCGTAGAAAGTAGCTGGACATTACAAGTGATCTTACCGGTTGGTATTTCGTTCTATACTTTTCAGACGTTATCATACTCGATAGATATTTATAAAGGGAAATTAAAGCCGACTAGTAATTTTATTGCATTTGCAACTTTTGTTTCATTTTTTCCTCAATTAGTTGCTGGACCTATTGAAAGAGCAACAAATCTTATACCTCAGTTTCTAACTACCAGAAAATTCACCTATAAAACTTTCTCATACGGAATCAAACTAATGATATGGGGATTTTTCTTAAAATTGGTAGTGGCAGATAGAGCAGCTATTTATGTTAATGCCGTGTATAATAACATAGATAATCACGATGGTTTAAGTTTTATTGCAGCTACGGTATTGTTTGCTTTTCAGATTTATGGAGATTTTGCTGGATATTCTTTAATTGCTATAGGTACTTCTAAACTTTTTGGTTTTGATTTAATGACAAATTTTAAACGTCCTTATTTTTCGGCATCTGTAAGTGAGTTTTGGACTCGATGGCACATTTCATTATCAACATGGTTTAGAGATTATCTTTATATCCCACTAGGTGGAAATAGAGTTAAAAAACCAAGATGGTTATTTAATCTGTTTATTACCTTTTTAATAAGTGGTTTATGGCATGGAGCAAACTGGACTTTTGTAGTATGGGGAGGGTTAAATGGAGTGTATCTTATTTTAGAAGTCCTATTCTTGAAAAAGAAGAGAAAAGGAATATTAAATATAGGAATCACTTTTATCCTTATTAATTTTGCCTGGATATTTTTTAGAGCTAATACTATTAATGATGCATTCTTTATTATTAAAAGAATCTGTACCGTTCCAGGTAGATTGTATATAGGAAGTGGTGATGATATCACAGCGTCTTTATATGCTACTCTTGCAATTGCTATTTTAGTTGTAATTGAAACGAAAAAAGAGTTTTTTAATACTGCTTTTTCAATTTCTAATAATAAATATGAATCGGTTCGATTATTTGGTTATGCGGTTTTAATCTATATGATATTGTATTTTGGGGTGTTTGGTAAAAGTCAATTTATTTACTTTCAATTTTAGAGTATGGTCAAAAAAGAATATAAGTTATCATTGATCAAATTAGGTAAATTTCTTTTAATTTTTCTAATTGTTGATTTCGGATTGGGTATTGTTTCTAAACAATTATTTTTTAGTCAAGAAACAGGTAAATATGCAAGATCTATTCAGGCGGTTAAGAATACTAACGCACAAGTATTAATTTTTGGTAGCTCTCATGCACATCGACATTATGTTCCTGAAGTTTTTGAAAAAAACCTTAATAAAACGACCTATAATGCTGGAGCAGAAGGACAACAGTTACTGTATCATTTAGCAATGCAGCAAATGATTGTAAAGCGTGTTAAACCTGAAATAATTATTTTAAATATTGATGAAGATTTTCTGTATTACTCAAAAGAAGCGTATGATAGACTTAGCGATTTACACCCTTATTACTCGGATTATCGCCAAGAATTAAGACCTATTTTAGGGTTAGAGTCTAAGTTAGTTGATGTAAAGCTGTTTTTTAATGCATATCAAACTAATTCAACAATAATGCATGTTTTACGATATTTTGCTTCTCCTCAATTAGATTATCTCGGGTATAGACCTTTATTTGGAAAGATTGAAAAGCATTCGAGTATAATAAATGAAACTAATAAAGAACAAGATCTTGATGATAACTTTGTGAACGCATTATACCAATTTATTGCCACTGCTATTGATAATGATATAAAGTTAGTTTTTGTAACCTCTCCAAGATTAAATCAGGTAGATGATGTGAATAATGTTTCTTTTAATAAAATCAAAAATATTGCTAAAGAAAAAGAAATTCCTTTAATCAATTATTTTAATCATAAAGAGTTTACTAATAAACTAGAATTGTTCCATGATCCATCACACCTTAATGATACTGGTGCTAGATTATTTTCAAGAGATGTGGCACTAAAAATCGTAAAATAAATTACTTAATATCTTAGTAAAATGAAAAAGAAAAGGTCTGGTATAAACCAGACCTTTTCTTTTAATAAAATTATACCTTATTATTAGTTATTGGCAGTAGTGTTATTTGAAACTGTATTATTACTACCTTCTACATCAACCGTATCTGTTGGTCCTGCAGTAGCAACATTATCTCTTATAACACTATTATCACCTCTGAAAAATATAGTTGGTTGCGCTTCACTACCACTTTTATTATTCGTAATTGTCATATTATCAAACTTGGTAGTTCTTATGCAATTGTTGGTTCCTCTTACTTTAATAGTATTATTGTCTATTACTATTCCTGTAGCATTTCTTACATCACTACTTGAGCTTGTTTTAATTCCATTTCCTGTTCCACCAGTATCTGTATTTTCAATTGTATTATTTGATATTGTAACATTTCTAGATACCTCGCTATTTGATAATTCAATACTAAAAGGAGGACCACTTACAACGTTATTGTTGTCAAATAAAATATCTCGAGAACCGTCTATTCTAACACCATTATTAAATGAGTTTCCAGTCAATGTCATTCCTACGGTACCATTAATAAGAGCAAATTTTGTAGTTTCAAAAGTATTATCAATAAAACTAATCTTAAAATCTAGCTCATCATCATCAAAATTTGGAAAGTCTGAAAATATAGCTCTTCCAGTCACATTTACTTTATTTGCTCTAAAAACAACATCATCAGCATAATCTTGGATAGTGAAACCAAAACTTGACTCTTTATCAGATCGGATTGTGTTTTCGTATATATCAGCATTAGTAAGTGCATTTATAATCATTGCTACTTTACAATTGATAAACGTATTGTTAAAGATTTGAGTATCTCCATTTGTAGCAGCAATACCAGTTATGGCATTACTAACAGTATTACCAGAAATGATATTTCCTTTACTGGTACGTCTTCCTACAGGATCTTTAAGTCCTGCTCCAATACCACTACCATCAATTGTGTTATTTAGGATTTTTACATTAGATGCAATGTTCCATCCTATTGTTGACTGTGTAGTATTATTTTCAAAAGTCACGTTATTTCCACCAGCTGCTAATAGGGCAGCTCCCGCACCTTCTTTTTCTTCACAATTACGTATAATAACGCCATCGATTCTTTGTAATTCTGTAGGTTCTACATCGATACCTATTTTTGGTCTACTACCTATAGAAAATTCTGTATCAATACCAGCTCTGTAGATTTTACAATTTTCTATAATGATATCCGTACCGTCGGTTACAGACATATTATTTCTTCTATTTGAGTCAAAAGTACATCCTCTAATACGAATCATTCTACTTGGACTATATTCTGGATCAGTAGCAAATTTAAAACTGTTTATAGTTAATCCTGAAACTCCAGAATCACTAATGTGAACGTTCTCTACTAGTATATTAGTACCACTGGTAATGTTTACCAATGTTCCAGAACCAGTTGGAGGTCCAGTATGTGTATCTCTTTCGCCATGCAAGAAACCTCCAGAAAGTGTTACATTTTCAGCATTTTGTATCATGAACAATTTGGTAGCATAATTTTGATTAGATGGTTGAACACGCATATGTGTGTTTTCAGACATCTTAAAGTGGAAGTTAGACGGAAGTCGAACTGTATTGGTAAATACATCTTCAGTATCAAAAAATGCGTCCATTTTATTTATACTGAATGTTTCTGCTCCCAAGCTTTTTACTAAATCCACAACTTTTTGAATGTTTTTGTGGTTTTGAAAAGCAACAGGTTGTGCGACTCTACCTTCAACAATTTCCCATCGTATAGGGAAAAACTGAAAAGTTGGATCAATTAACGTTACATCACCTTCTAAGTCAAGCTTAGAACTCATTAATCGTCCATCAATTTTTCCACCACTCGAAAAATTAAGAGTACCGTTAATGATATCTCCTTTATCGAACTCAAAAGTCACATTATCAGGAAGATTAATTGTTTGATTGTTTAAATCTAGAACACAGTTAATTACATAAGTTTTACCAGAAGTAACATCTGATAAATCAAAATCACAAGGGTCTGTAGCTGTATTTCCGGGATCTTCAGGGTCTGGATCCGGATCTGGATCAGTATCAGGATCTGGATTATCACCGTCTGTTCCAGTAGTATCTGGAACAACTTCTTCAAAGCTTTCATTGCTGCAGGAAACAAAGAAAGCGATACATAAAATCACTAAATAATAAGGTAACTTTTTCATTTTTGGGGGATTATATTTTGGTTATTCATAACTAAAATAACGTAGTTTGTCGGTAATAATTGCATGCAATCGATAAAAAAATGTTAAATTTTTGTAAAGTTTAAAATATTGATATTTAAAGCCTTAAAGAACTGTGGTAAAGCCGTAAAACACCTATGATTCACGAGTTTTTATTTTGATATTGTTTGCTTTTATGTCGCGACTAAAATAAAATAATTACATTAATATAAAACACAGAATCTAATATTTATATTTGCATTTAAATTTTTCAGGGATAAATTCTACATATCATAATGCATAAAATAATAAGAGTCACCACAATACCAAAATCTCTTGGTGGATTGCTTAAAGGGCAATTAAAATTCATGTCACAACATTATACCATTATTGGAGTGTCTGGTGAGGGAGAAGGTAGATTGGATAGAGTTGCAGAAGAGGAGAATGTAGAAGTAATCGCTGTCGAAATGACACGTAAGATAACACCGATACAGGATTTGAAAGCTGTTTTGGAACTGTATAAAGTTTTTAAGAAAGAAAAACCTGATATTGTTCATAGTCATACACCTAAAGCAGGTACTTTATCAATGTTTGCTGCTAGACTTGCTAGAGTCCCTAATCGTTTACATACTATTGCAGGATTACCATTGTTAGAAGCTAAAGGCTCCAAAAGAATATTGCTAGATGTTGTAGAAAAACTAACATATTGGTGCGCTACAATGATTTATCCCAATTCTTTTGGGTTAAAAGATATTATATTAGAAAATAAATATACATCTTCTAAAAAACTTAAAGTTATCGCTAATGGAAGCTCAAATGGTATAGATACCTCTCATTTTGATCCTGATTTGTACAGTAATGAAGATAAACTCGCTTTAAGAAAAGAATTAAAAATAAATACGGAGGATAAAGTAATTATTTATGTCGGTAGATTAGTTAAGGATAAAGGTATTAATGAATTAGTTTCGGCTTTTAAAAGGATATGTGAAACAAGAAATGATGTAAAATTACTTTTAGTAGGGATTTTTGAGAATGATCTAGATCCCTTATTGCCAGAGACAGAAAAAGAAATAAAGACGAACTCAAATATTATTTTTGCAGGCTGGCAAACAGATGTGCGACCATATTTTGCTATTTCAGATATTTTAGGTTTCCCAAGTTATAGAGAAGGATTTCCAAATGTTGTTATGCAAGCAGGTGCTATGGGAATTGCTAGTGTTGTAACAGATATCAATGGATGTAATGAAATTGTTTCAAATAAAGATAACGGAATAATAGTTCCTGTTAAAAATGAAGAGATATTGTTTGAAAGTTTATATAAGCTTGTAGAAAATGATAATATGAGAAATGATATTGCTTCTCGTTCTAGAGCTTCTATTACAGACAGGTATAAAAATCAATATGTTTGGGAAGAATTATTGAAAGAATATGACTCACTTATCAAGTGATCATATCTATAAACGTGTTGTATGAAATCAAAATTGAAATCATTAAAAAAAAGAGTGTCGGTTATTGTTAAAGATTCCAACCGTAAACCGTTCTTACAAATTATTCGAGAAGCAATTTTGTTTTGGATAGCAAAAAACGAATTTCCGAATTTTTACTTTGGAAAGTTTTTGTACCGTAAAGAAAATAAAAATTATAAAGATTATTTAAGTAGTAGAGAAGTCGATAAAATTACGCTTTCTAAAAACCTGCATCATTTTCAATATGCGTCTATATTAAGGAACAAGTTATCTTTTGCCATATACATGGAAAAACACAAATTACCAGTTCCTTTAATGGTTGGATATAATTTTAAAAATAGATTTTTTAAAAAATCAGAAGAATGTATACTTCAAAATACTAGTGATTTGTTTACCTACTTTAATTCAATGTTTGAAGCTACAGGGAAAGTAAGTGTTTTTGTAAAAGATATTACAGAAATGGGTGGAATAGGGTCTTTTCTGATTACCAAACAAAATTTAAAGGAGGAAATTGAAAAATATGGTTCTTATATTTTAGAAAACGATTGTATTCATCAAGAGGTTGTTAATCAGCATGAATTGATAAATAAGATATATGCACAAAGTGTAAATACAATTAGATTTGATACCTATATAGATAAGAATAACAAAATTCATATCCTTTCTGCTTTTATGAGATTTGGAAGAGGAGGAAGTTTTGTAGATAATGGTAGTGTTGGTGGATTTTATTTATCGGTTGATCTCGAAAAAGGTGTTTTAAAAGGAAAAAGTCATCAATTAATGAAGCATGGGGGAGGACAACTTAAAGAACACCCGGATACAGGGGTAGTATTCGACAATTACGAAATACCTTATTTTAAAGAGTCTTGTGAATTGGTGAAAAAAGCAGTTAGTTATGTTCCGGATCGAATTATAGGTTGGGATATTGCTATTGGTAGTAATGGTCCTGTGATAATTGAAGGAAATGATAACAATTCTTTTATTACTCCTGATATTGCCTATGGTGGATATTTAAAACACCCATTGTTTAAAGAAATTATGGAAGAAGCTAAGTAACGGAAAAGCAGAAGTAAATAATGAAAGTATTTGAATTATTAAGAAATAAAGCCTTTTGGATTGTGGATGCTTTAAAAGGAGGTAAAAAGAAAAAGCACTACAATGAGATTAAATTTATCATCGAAAATCCAACCTCTCAAAAAGCGATAGATCATAAAAAAAACACCCTTCAAAAGTTACTAGAGCACGCAGTATCGTCAACCGAGAATTATAAAACGCTAGATAACAACTTTACTTCAATAGAAGATTTTCCAGTAGTGAATAAAAATACTATACGAGATGATTTTGAAAATTTTGAATCTAAAAAATTTATAGATCAACCTAAATTTACTTTTAGTACTAGTGGTTCTACAGGAACGCCTTTTAAAGTGCACCAAAATGCAAATAAAAGGCTAAGAAACATGGTAGATACCATATTCTTTTCAGAACGAGCAGGGTTTAGTATAGGCAATAAACTTACTTATTTTAGATTATGGAATGCTTTTGAAAAGAAAAGTATAGTAGCCAAAATACTTCAAAATATTAATCCTATTGATGTATTTGAATTAGAAAACGATAGTGTAAAAGAAGATGTGATTAAAGAAATATCAAGAAGTAAAGCTTCAAACAGTTGGTTGGGGTATGCTTCGGCATATGAATCAATATGTAAGTATTTAGATGATCATAAATCCAAACCAATACCCAATAAACTAAAATCTGTGATTGCAATGTCAGAGAGACTTAATGATTATACTAAAGAAACCATATTAAAATATTTTGATTGTGAAGTGGTTTCAAGGTATTCTAATGTAGAAAATGGAATTCTTGCACAGCAGCCGCTAGGAAATAAAAAATATTTTGAAATTAATGAAGCCAGTTATTTTGTTGAGATTTTAGCTTTAGACTCCAATAAAAGAGTAGAAGAAGGTCAACCAGGACGAATTGTAATTACAGATTTATATAATTATTGTATTCCTATGATTAGATATGACACAGGTGATATTGGTATCAAGGATACTATAAATAATATGCCCGTCTTTACTCAGGTTAGTGGAAGAAAAATAGATGTTATCTATAATACCAAAGGCGAAATTATAACCATAAACTTGGTATTATTAGTAAATAATTACCCAGAATTAAAACAGTGTCAGCTTATCCAAAAAGCAACAGGGAAATATCATTTTAAACTAAACTTAGAAGGTGAGTTTACTAGAGAAGATGAGTTTCTTAACGAATTTAAAGTGTATTTGGGCGAAGATGCTAATATAACTCTAGAATATGTTGATGAAATTCCGTTACTTGCGTCCGGAAAAAGAAGAGTTATGGTTAATGAAATGATTAACTCTTAATTTTCTATATTGTGTATAAATTTTTTATCAAAAGAAGCCTAGATTTTTGTGTATCACTTATTGTGTTGATTTTGATCTCCCCTATATTTATATTACTTATTGTTTTTCTGGCTATTGCCAATAATGGTAAACCTTTTTTTGTGCAAAGAAGGCCAGGTAAAAATGAAAAAATTTTTAGTATTATAAAATTTAAAACAATGAATGATAGGGTAGATGATAAGGGTCAATTGCTGCCAGATAAGGATAGGTTAACTAAAGTAGGATCTTTTGTAAGAAAGACTTCTTTAGATGAAATCCCCCAATTATTAAATGTTTTGAAAGGAGAAATGTCCCTTATAGGACCTAGACCTTTAATCATAGAATATCTCCCTATATATAATACAACGCAAAAAAAACGTCATGATGTTAGACCTGGTATTACGGGTTGGGCTCAAATAAATGGAAGAAATTCTATTACTTGGAAAAAGAAATTTGAGTATGATGTGTGGTATGTAGAAAATTGTAGTTTTTTATTAGATGCTAAAATTATAGGATTAACTCTAAAAAAAGTAATACAAAAAGAAGATGTAAATTTATCTGAAGAACTTACATCAGAGTATTTTAACGGTAAAAATTAGTTATATTCAAGGTAAAGATAAATGGCTAAAAATTTGGAAGTAATTGCCTTAACTAAGAAAATGTTGAGGGATGGAATTGAAAAAAATACATATTGGAAAGATGGTTTGGCACCATTACCCAAAAGTAAAGCACTTTGGTTAGTTGCTAATACCAGAATTGAAGATGATGATTATTGTGGAGTTTTAGGGTACGAAGATGAAAAAATGATTTCTTTCATTTTTATGTTCCCTGACTTTCTAAAAGCAAAAGACAAAAATCAAGATAAAGAGTATACTAAAGTGTATTGGATGATATCTTGGTGGGTACATTCATCATATAAAGATACCGTTTTTGGTACATATATTTATAATGAAGCAGTAAACTTAACAGGTAAACGAGTGCTTATAAAGTCTTATGCAGAAAATGTTAATGCTTTTTATGAGAAGCAACCATTTACAGTAATAACTTCTAGATTAAGACATACTATATTTTTTAGCGTAGACGCTTCTATGCTTATAGGTAGATTTCGATTTTTAAAATCTTTTAGGTTTGTTTTAAATAAAGTAGACGCTTTCGTCGGTTCCCTTGTAAAATTTGTTAATACATCTAAAGTAAAGAAAAGAACGGCATCTTTATCTTATGATTATGTTACTCAAATAGATGATGAAACATGGAGTTTTATAGCGCCATTATGTGTTGATGATTTGATTTATAAAACAAAAGAATATGTAAACTGGCAAATTAATAATAACCAATATACACAAGTTCCGGTTTTGGGTAAACACCCTTATACTGCACTACAAACAGGAATTAGTGATAACATACATATTCATAACCTTAAAATTAGTAAAGATGGAGAGCTAATAGGTTTCTTATCTTATATCATAAATTTTAATGAGTTTAATGCAAAATATTTTTTAGTGAAAGAAGAGCAGTATTATGATTTGTGTGTGGATGCTTTAATTCAGAATTTTAATGCTCATAAGGCAACTTTTATCTTTACAGACGACACCAAGCTGTCGGATAATATAACGAAGAGATATCGTACCATTTTTACCCATAAAGTTAATAAGAAGGCATTAGCACATGATAATACTGAATTAGATTTTGAAAATGCATATATGTCAAATAGAGATGGACACTTTTATTAAACACTAGTATAACTAACCACGATATGAAATTTGTAAAAGAACTACAACGATCAATAGAGAAACATTCGGATCATAATGTATTGTGCATTAATAATGTTTTTTATACCTATAATGATTTTGCTGTTGAAATCTCAAAAATTAGAGCTGCAATTGTAAGTACGGTTGAAGATGAAGAAAAGTTAATAGGTTTAGTAACTAATGATGACCTGCAAACGTATGCCGGTATATTAGCGTTATGGTTAGAAGGAAAAGCGTATGTTCCTGTAAACCCATCAACACCAATAGAACGAAATATTCAGGTTTTTGAATCAACAGAAACTAAATACGTACTAGATTCTTCTAATATTTCTATTTATACAGATCATACAGTAATAGCCACAAAAACTTTAGTAGATACTAAAATAAACCTAGAAGTAAAAGACTTTTCTGGAGATCAATTAGCATACATTCTGTTTACATCAGGGACAACAGGAAAACCCAAAGGAGTGCCTATTACATTTAATAATGTAGATGCATTAGTTAACGCTATTGATGCAGAACCAGAGTTTGATTTAGTTCCGTCTGATCGATGTTTGCAGATGTTTGAACTTACATTCGATTTTTCTGTAGTTACATATTTGTTTCCGTTATTAGCAGGAGCGTGTATTTATACTATACCAAAAAATACAATTAAGTACTTCTATATTTTCAAACTTATTAAAGAGCAAAAGCTAACGGTGCTTACTATGGTTCCGTCTATTATTAATTATTTAAGGCCATACTTTCCCGAGATAAATGCTCCAGATGTACGTTACTGTAGTTTTGGAGGAGGAGCATTGCATAGTGATATAGCAAAAGAATGGAGTGATTGCCTACCAAATTGTAAGATATTTAATTACTATGGGCCAACAGAGTTTACGGTTTACAGTGGTTTTTATCCATATCATAAAGAAACACATCAAAAAGCCAATAATGGAATTATAGCTATAGGGGTTCCGCA
The DNA here is from genome assembly GCF_001632745.1 of Aquimarina aggregata. Taxonomy (GTDB): domain Bacteria; phylum Bacteroidota; class Bacteroidia; order Flavobacteriales; family Flavobacteriaceae; genus Aquimarina; species Aquimarina aggregata. Next base: position 237,953 of record NZ_LQRT01000002.1, read on the forward strand.
AAAGGATACTTTATACCTTGTTGTGGATGATAAGAATCAAGAAGTTCCTATTGGAGTTACAGGTGAATTATGTTTGGCTGGACCACAAATTACTCCTGGGTATTGGAAAAATGAAGAGCGTAATGCCATTAGTTTTTTTAATAGAGAAGAAAATGGTGTAAAAGTACGATATTATAAGACCGGAGATTTATGTATTAAGGATGAGGATGGAGACTTCTTATACGCTGGTAGAGCCGATTTTCAAGTTAAGATTAGAGGTTATAGAGTAGAATTAGCAGAAATAGAATTTCATGCAAAAGTAAAATCGCCTAAAAAAGTTAATATGGTGGCTTTAGATATTCCTAATAACCTGGGTAATGCAGAATTAGGATTGGCTATAGAAGGAGAGTCTTTTGATACTGAAGAAATATTTAATTATATGAGAACAAAAATGCCAGATTATATGATTCCAGGGCACACTAGGTTTGTTAAAGAATTTCCACATAGTATTAATGGAAAAATTAATAGAAAAGAATTGAAAACATATTTTGATATAAACTAAAATAATAACAATGAGTAGAGAAGAAATTTTATCTAAAGTAAAAGAAGCTTTTGTATCTGTATTAGAGCATGAAAACTTTCAACTTACAGATGATACTACAGCAAATGATGTGGATGGTTGGGAGTCGATAACCCATATGATGATTATTACAGAGGTTGAGAAAGTGTTTAATATAAAATTTAAACTTATGGACTTGATGAATATGAATAATGTAGGTGACCTTTTAAATACAATAACTTCAGAGTTAGAATAATAATTTTGATTTTTTTGACTTTAAAATAATAGATTAAGAAGAAAACTAGTAATATATGTATAATCCATTTATAAAGCGTTTTTTAGATTTTTCATTATGCTTTATTGGTATTGTAATGCTTTCACCAATACTATTGTTTTTAATGATTTTTTTAACCGTAACTAATAATGGAAAACCTTTCTTTTTTCAAACTCGTCCTGGTAAAAATGAAAAAATCTTTAAGATCATGAAGTTTAAAAGTATGAATGATAAAAAGGATGAGAATGGAGAATTATTACCCTTTGAACAAAGAATTACTAGAGTCGGGAAATTTATAAGAAAATACTCTTTGGATGAGATACCGCAACTTTTTAATGTATTAAAAGGAGATATGAGTTTAATTGGTCCTAGGCCTTTGTTGATTAAGTATTTACCTTTGTATAGTGATTTTCAAAAACAAAGACATAATGTTAGACCAGGTATAACAGGTTGGGCTCAAGTAAATGGTAGAAATACCATATCATGGGATCAAAAATTTAAGTTAGATGTCTGGTATACAGAAAATGTTAGTTTTAAAACTGATGTTAAAATAATTTTATTAACCATAAAAAAGGTCTTTTTTAAGGAAGACATTAATAGCGGTGAAAATCTAAATATGCCTACTTTTACAGGCAATAATTGACCAATAAATTAAACCACTAAAACCTTAACTATAACCAGTGAAAAATGCAGTAATCATAGGGGCAGGAACACAGGGCCAAGTTTATGCTTCTTATCTAAAAGAGGCAGGAGTAAATATAATTGGCTTTATCGATGATAATCCTGATCTAGAAAATAAAGAAGTAATTGGGATCCCTGTATTGGGTAAATATAAAGACTTGTTTTTAGAAGACTTCAAAAGTAAAATTCAAGATGTATATTGTCCTATTGGGGTTAACTCTGTAAGAGCAGAGTATTTATCAACTTTAAAAAAAGAGGGGTATGGTATCCCTGGTTTTTTACACCACACAGTGTCTATTGCGCCAGATGTTACTATAGGTGAAGCAGTGTATATGCTTGCAGGTAATATAGTTATGCCACATACTACTATCGGTAATTACATTATGATTAATATGGATAGTACTATTGCACATCATGTAACGTTAGAAGATGGAGTCTTTATGTCTTCTGGAGTAAATATAGGTGCTTTGATAAATGTAAGAGAAAATGCATATATTGGAATGGGAGTCACAGCAATGACTGGAGTAAAAGAGATTGGAAAAGAAACATTAGTAGGAGCAGGTACTGTGATCATTAAAGATGTTCCAGAATATGCTACAGTAGTGGGTAATCCAGCTCGAGTAATTAAAACCAAACAACCATAGTACTCATGCAGTCTGAAACTAAAATAAAAATATCGGATATTACCTTTATAGGTTCAGGTATTTCATCGTCGTTTACTATTTTACATTTTTTAGATCTTTTAGAAAGTAATAAAGAAACAACAAAGTTAAATATCAGTATTATTGATAAGTATAAAGAATTTCATACTGGTATTCCCTATGGTGCAAGGTCTGGTTTTTCAGTTCACCTTATAACCTCTCTTAAAAACTTTTTGCCAGAACCAGAATTAAGCAAGTTTATCCTATGGCTTAATCAAAATAAGAAATGGCTAATAGATCGCTTAAAAACTGATGGTGGATTATTATCACAAGATTGGATTTCTACTCATAAAGAAAAAATAGAAAATAACGAATGGGAAGACCTTTTTATTCCTCGTCGATTTTTTGGAGAATACATAGATCAAAAAGTAAAAAATAGACTACAAGAGTTTCAGAAAAAACAACTAATTGCTGTAGAATATATTGTTGGAGAAGTTGTTGATCTTGAAAGAATAAATGACCAATATAAACTATGCTTAAAAAATGGCGAAACTATACGATCCGAAAAGGTAGTACTATCGGTAGGTTCTTTGCCGGTTAATCATCTTTGGAAACAAGAGAAGATAATAGAAGAAGAGAGTTTACTTTTTGTAAATGAACCTTATGAGCCAGAATTAAGTGAAGTGCTGAGCAGAATAAATACTTTTTTTACGAAACAATCTAGTAAAAAGATTAACGCTCTAATTGTAGGAGCAAATGCTAGTGGTTTGGAAATGCTCTACAAATTAAACGATTTAGATGATATTAAGAAAAATATAAATAAGTTTACATTTCTTTCTACTCAAGGATTATTGCCTGATGCAGTTATAGATAAAGAACGCAAAAAAGAGTATGTTCCTTTTAATTTACAATCATTAAAAGAAAAAAATGATCTCACTGCAAAAAGTATAGCAGATGCTACTTTTAAAGATTTAGATCAAGCAGAAGAAATTAATTTGGGAGCAGCGTCTACGGTAGAAATTATTTCAAAATCTTTTGGTGCTTTACTAGGTAAACTTAATCGAGAAGAACTCAAGAAATTTGCCTGTGTTTATGGAAATGAAATTGGAAGAAGACAAAGATGTGCAGGTTTTCACTACTCAAAAACTGTAGAAGAATTAAAAAACGAAAAACATTTTGATCACATTGCAGGTAGGTTTGAATCAATTTTTAAAAACGACGCAAACCTATACCAATTAGAATATTTGGATACTGCTTCGGGTCAAAAGAAAATATACGATGATGTGATACATCTTGTAATTAACTGTGTTGGAAGTACAAACCTAACGCAAAAAGATATACCACAGCTATTACAGAATATGATAGCAAAAGGCTATTGTAAACCAAATGATTCTAAAATTGGCTTTGAAGTAAATGAGTCCTTAGAATCTTTTGAAAATTTGCATATAACTGGACCTTTAGTTGCAGGAAACATATTTGAAGGAAAAGCTGTTTGGCATTTAGAACATTGTGGAAGAATCATATGGTTGTCACATGTGTTGTCAAAAAAAATGAATGATTATTTCATTAACAATAATAAATTGAATAAACACCCCCTATAACAATTAAATCCTATGTCTAATCTAATACCCTAAAAGCATTGAAGCAAAACTACAAACTACACACTAAAAACCTTGAAGAAAGTTCTGATATATTAGAGTATAAGTCACTATTAAGAGAACAATGGAATAATAACGTGTACTACGCTATAGAGCATTTAAAGTATTTTGAAAAAGAATCAGATACTTTGAAATATTTTTTGTTAGAAAAAGACGAGAAGCCTATCGTTTTAATGCCTTTTGTCTTTAGAGAAATTAATGTTAAGGGAAAAGATTATCCGTACTATGATGTAATAAGTCCTTATGGTTATAGTGGACCTTTATTTGATGATTCTATCACTGAGGATGATCTTTCTTGTTTTTGGGCGTGTGTAGATCAATGGTATTCAGAAAATAATGTAATCTCAGAATTTGTGCGGTTTAGTCTAAACGAAAATTCTGGCAGCTATTCAGGAACGCTTATTAAGTCACTTTCTAATGTTAGAGGATGTCTTTTAGAGAACTTTGAAGATCAGTGGACGGCGTTTTTACCAAAAGTGAGAAATAACTTTAGAAAAGCAGTAAATTATGATTTAACTTTTAAAGTATATCATAAAGAAGAAATTACAGAAGAAATCATAAAAATATTCAATGATATTTATGTAGAGACAATGAATCGGAACTCGGCAGATCCTATTTATTTTTTCTCCTTTGATTATTTCAAAGATTTAATACTATCTAACGTCAATAATTTTTCGATACCAATTGTTTATTATAATGATATACCAATTTCTGTAGAATTAGTTATTAATTATAATGAAACATTTTTTGCTTTTTTAGGAGGTACAAACGCAGAATATTTTAGTTATAGACCAAATGATTTTTTAAGGGTAAAAGTTATTGAATGGGCTATAGAAAATAAAATGAAATACTATGTTCTGGGAGGTGGTATGAAAGATGGTGATGGTTTGTATAAAAATAAAAAATCACTTTTCCCAAAAGACCAAGATGCTATCTTTTATACAGGTAGAAAGGTAGTTAATAAGAAGGTGTATGATGAATTATGTCTAAGTTCTAATAAAGATTATGCAAACTTAAATAAAGAAGATTTGCAATCTTATTTCTTTCCATATTATAGAATGAGTGTATGAAAATAGATCATGTAGATTATTTTTTTGAAATTTTTGAAAATAGTTCGATTCCTAAACTTTTTTCGGGGATAGAGGGGGCAGAAGAAAGGGATACTATTGCTAATCCTAATTATGATGAAAATGAGATAAAAGGTCTCAATAAAATATATTCAGTTTTTTTTATTCCGGATTATTTAAAGCCTATTTATAGTACCGAGTTATTCAAACTAAAAAAAGTAGATCAATTTTTTAAAGGATATGCTATCTTTTTAGATGGTTTTGAAAGTGCAGACGCATATATAAAATTTAGATTCAGAAGTAATGCAAAAGGTATCCGAAGAAGAATTAAAAGACTCGAAACCTGTTTTGATATCTCCTACAAAACATATTATGGTAACATAAAACAAGAAGAGTATGATGTTTTTATGGATTGCTTGCACGAGATGTTGGTTAGAAGATTCGAACAACGTAATGATGTAAGTCAGACTCTTACGCAATGGGATCGATACAAAGAGATGTATTTTTCCTTGATCAATGAAAAAAAGGCATCTTTATTTGTTGTTTTAGAAAATAATGTTCCCATTGTAGTTTCGCTGAATCATCATTTTGAAAAGAGATTGTTTAGTGCTATCTCATCATATGATATTGACTATGGTAAATTTAGTTTGGGAAGTGTAGAGATATATAAAAAATTAGATTGGTGTTTAGCAAACGATCATGTTTCATATGAAATGGGGATGGGCGACCTCACTTATAAAAGAGAATGGTGTAATCATATTTATAACTTTGAACATCAGGTAATCTATCCTCAAAAATCAATAATAGCTTCTTTTAAGGCTAGTTTAGAGATGATGAAAGTGAGTGTAAAAGAATTTATTTTTAAGCTAGCTTATGTTAAGTATAAAGAATACAAATCAAAACGTAAAAAAAGCGATAAAATAGAGCCTACTTTTAAAGCGTCTGCTATAGAGAATATTCAATATAATGAGGATTATCCTAGTGTTGATTTTACAACAAAGGAATATGACTTCTTGAGAAATAATGTTTTTGATTTTTTGTATTCTAGTATTGAAAATGTAAAAGATGTAAGCGTAGTTGAAGTGCCAAAAGAAGAGAAAACATATCTGATTTTAGGTAAATCTAAGATGCAAAAAATTGCTTTTTAAGAGTGATGCTTTATTTTTTGTTAAGTCAGATTATGGGTTGTTTTTTTTCTTAATATGCTCTATTATTAGTTTTGCAATAAGCTCTCGTCCATGATTGTTCCAGTGTCTATCATATACTAAAGTAGTATTGTGTTTAGAGCTTTCAAAAAGTTGTGCAAAATCGATATAATCGAAGTTATGTTTTTGTAAATAAGATATAAATAAAGGACTTGTTATTCTTGAATCTAGAAGTAGGGTGTACCTCTTTTTATCGTAACCATATTTGGAAATTAAGTGCTCAAAATTTGTTAAATACTTTTTTTCCTTCTTTTGCTTAATTTTTAGTATTTCTTCTTTACTAATAGATTGTTTTGGTTGACTAGGTCGTGCTAAAGTCTTTATACGATACAATAATTCTTGAGGAGGGTCTAAAATTCCGATACTCTTGCAGTAAACTAATAATTTACTTTTCTTTAATAATTTATTTATAGGACTTTCAAGAGATAATCTCCCGGTAGCGACTTGATATTCACCTCGAGTTAAATCGTTAGAAAACTTAATTCCTAAAATCACATTATCAATAAGGTCAAATTGTTGTTTGTATGAATGGATAAGATGTAACTGATCTGCAAAATCATATCCTGCGTACCCGTATTCATAGACTTCAATTTCAGGGATTTCTTTTTCTATTTTTTTTCCGATAGAATTGTAATAGTCTTGATGAAAACCCTCAATAAAAGAATCACCAACTAAAGCAATTTCAATACCTTCTTTAGTTGGGATAAATTCTCTGTAAGAATTAAACCCAGATTTATTAATATGATATTCAGAAAAGTTTTGTCTTCTGTTTCCGGTTACCGAAAAACCGTTTTGATTCGGAACCCATTTTTCAACTTCGTATGAATCTAGAAATCGAGTAGGGGTATCTTTTCCTAAATGAAAAACACGCACAATACCTTCTAGTACAATGATTACTAGAAAAAGGTATATAATGCTTTTGATGATTATTTTTTTCATTTAACGGTTATAGTTTTTAGAATTGGAAATAAATAAATGATCGGTCGATGCGATCGTCATAAAACAATAGCATCCCTAAAATAACTAGGGTATAAGTTATAAATCGTACAATCTTCGAATTAAACTTAAAGGGAGCTCTTTCATCTCTCCTAATTCTAAATTCATATACTGTAAAAAGACCGAGTAAAATAAAATAATCTATCATACGATACCCTAAAGGGTGTTGATAGCTTTCATAATTAAAATTAGAAATTATTTGTTTAATAAAGCCAAAGGCATCTGTAATAGATTCTGATCTAAAAAACACTCTAGAAAATGTGACCAATGAAAATGTAAGTATGATCTGAGCTATTTCAGTCAATGATGGAAACCATCGATTCTCGGCAACAACAGTATTCATGTAAATTCGGTTTCTTCCCATTAAAAATACAGGGATATATAGAACAGCGTGTATTGCTCCCCATACTATAAAAGTCCAGTTTGCACCATGCCAAAATCCACTTACCAAGAAGATGATTATAATATTTCTAATAGATTTGATCTTGCCAACTCTATTTCCCCCTAAGGGTATGTATATATAATGTCTAAACCATGTAGACAGAGATACATGCCATCGTTGCCAATACTCTGCAACATTTCTTGAGAATGTAGGGAATTTAAAGTTTGACATTAATTCTATACCAAATAACTTAGAAGTTCCAATGGCAATATCAGAATATCCACTAAAATCACCATAAACCTGAAAACTAAAAAGAGATACTCCTAAAATTAATGTAGAAGCAGGATAGTCTGTATAATTAGCAAATATATCATCAACGATAGGAGCGATAGAATCTGCAATAACTACTTTTTTAAACATTCCCCAAAGAATTAACTTTAAACCTTCAATACATTGTTTAGAATCAAATGTTCTTTTAGTTGTTATTTGTGATAATAAATTAGAAGCGCGCTCAATTGGTCCTGCCACTAACTGGGGGAAAAAACTTACAAATGTGGCAAATGATATAAAATCTTTTGTTGGTTTTAATCTCTTATAGAAGATGTCTAAAGAGTATGACATGGTTTGAAAAGTGTAAAAAGAAATACCTACAGGTAAAATAATTTGTAGCGTCCAAGAACTCTTAAGGTCATATCCAAAAACAGAAATAAAATCCACCCATGAATCAATGAAGAAATTATAATATTTAAAAAAGCCAAGTAGCCCTACATTAAAAATAACACTAAACCATAACCACGTTTTTCTCTTTTTATCCGAGTTACTGTTATATATGGCCTGACCAATAATAAAATCAACTAATGTGCTAGCAAAAATGAGAAATAAAAACCTCCAATCCCACAATCCATAAAACAAATAACTAGCCAATAGTAAGAATGAATTTTGGATTTTAATTTTCTTAGAAAAAAGAAACCAATAGCATATAAAAACTATTGGTAAGAATATTAAAAAATCTAAAGAATTAAATACCATTTATAGATAATTGATTTGTGCTAATTTGTAAAGAGAATTTATAGACGAGTATAACTTGAAGGTATTCTATAAATTTTAAGTTATAAATTTTATATAATTAATTAGATAAATCAAAATTTATTTACTCAATTTTTATTTCTTATTGATAATCAGTCAGGAAGGGGTGATTGTTTAATCTTAAAAGGGGGAAATCCCCCTTTGAATATGAGTGATAGAACTGAGGTTTTTCCATGATAATTAGGGTATTATTGTAATGTCAATATGACGGTTTATAATCGCAACTAATTACATGAAAATAATAGCATGTTTTTAGACCTTAGTAATCAGAAAAAATAAATTTGTAGTGTTTTTTTATGTAGTATTACTAGTAAAATTTCATTATTGGTATAATATTTTTCTTACGGGTTTAACGTATTCATACTGAGTAATTTTTGCAATTTTAGCCGTTAAACGTTTTTTTTGAGTATTCTGTCTAAAAAAGTAAGATTTAAGTTGATATTTGATTTAACTAAACTATTTTAGCTATCGGAAAATAATAGTACAGAAGTAATACAAAAATTAGGAAGTTTCTACCCCCTTCTTCCAGCGTTTTATTTAGATTGTCATGAGAAGGATTTGATTATATATCAATAGTTGATTTATAATCAGTCCAGAATTATTGTTCATTTTTAATGGGAGAATATGAATGCAATTGATTCAAAAAGGATATGGCTTTCTTCGCCGCATATGGGTGGAACAGAGCAAGATTTCGTAAAGAAAGCCTTTGAAACAAATTGGGTAGCGCCCTTAGGGCCAAACGTAGACGGATTTGAGAAGGATATACAATCCTACTTAGGTAATGATGTCCATGTAGCGGCATTAAGTTCGGGAACAGCAGCACTACATTTAGGATTGAAACTTTTAGGAGTTTCAGAAGGAGATGAGGTTTTATGTCAGAGTATGACATTTGCCGCTTCTGCTAATCCAATTGTTTATCTTGGAGCCAAGCCGGTTTTTATAGATAGCGAAAGGGATACATGGAATATTTGCGCAGAACAACTTGAAATAGCAATAAAAGATAGAATTGCTAAAGGTAAAAAACCAAAAGCTATAGTAGCAGTACATTTATACGGGATGCCTTATAATGTAGAAGCTGTTCATAGTATCGCCTCAGAATACAGAATCCCTATACTAGAAGACAGTGCCGAAGCATTTGGAAGTACATATCACGGTGTTAAGTGTGGTACTTTTGGAGATATTGCAATCTTATCGTTTAATGGCAATAAGATAATCACTACTTCGGGAGGGGGAGCCTTAATTTCTAAAGATCCAAAACATAGGGAGAAAGCAATCTTTCTAGCAACACAAGCAAGAGACAACGCTCCGCATTATGAACATTCTGAAATAGGATATAACTATAGGATCAGTAACATTACTGCAGGTATAGGTAGAGGTCAAATGCAAGTGTTAGATAGCCATGTAGCTAATAGAAGAAGAAATTTTGATTTTTATAAAAAACACCTTGAAAATTCATCAGAAATAAAGTTTTTGGAGGAACCTCAAGGATATTTTGCCAATAGATGGCTTACTTGTATAGAAACTAGTTCATATGAACTAAGAGAGAAGATACGGTTATCATTAGCCGATGAGAACATTGAATCACGACCATTATGGAAGCCTATGCATCAACAAGCTGTGTTTGCAGATTGTGCGACTTATCTTAATGGAATTTCAGATGATTTATTTGATCGAGGACTTTGTTTGCCTAGTGGCTCAAACCTCGAAGAAGAAGATTTGTATAGAATCGTATCGGTAATTAAAAAAGTATTGAAATGATAAAGAATTTCCTTATAAATAATTCGCACAAGCATGCCTCAAAATGGTTAGTCCTAGCAATTGATGTAGCCATAATTATGTTTAATTTTTTCTTGGCATATGTGATCCGATTCGGAATTACACTAAAGTTTGATACAAGTAATCTAATCTATCAACTACCAGTTGTAGCAGGACTAGCAGCAGTAAGTTTTTTACTAGTTGGTTCTTATAAAGGGGTAGTTAGACATACAGGTATGAGAGATGCTTATAATTTGTTTCTTTCAGTAACAGTGATTATAGCACTTACATCATTTTTAATGGTATCTAGTAGATCTGCATTGGTGCCTGAATTGTTAAACATTCCGGTTTCAATTATTTGCATACACTATATGTTAAATATCATTACACTAACTACAAGTCGTTTGATATTTAAGTACTGCTATTATTATATTAAATCAAAGATTGGAGAAACTTCTAGGATTTTAATTTATGGTGCTGGTGATTCAGGATTGATTACTTTGGCAGCTATAACTAATGATTCTAGTAGATCATTATCTGTTTTTGGGTTTGTGGATGATAACTCTAGAAAAAATGGAAAAACAATAAATGGTATAAAAGTGTATTCTTCTAAAGAACTTACACAAAGTTTTATTACCAAAAATAATATTAAGGAGATTGTAGTATCAATTCCTCATATTAGTAAAAAGAGATTATCACAAATATCTGATAATTTACTGAAATTGTCAGTTAAAGTAAAGATTATACCCGCAGTAAACGATTGGATCGATGGTAAATTAAAAGTTTCTCAGATTAAAGAGATACAAATAGAAGATTTACTAGAAAGAGCTCCTATTAATATGGAAAATCAGAATATTAAGAAAGAGCTTAATGATAAAGTAATTTTGATAACGGGAGCAGCAGGTTCTATAGGTAGTGAAATAGTGCGTCAAGCATCTTATTATAATTACAGTAATTTAATACTTGTTGACCAAGCTGAGTCCGCTTTATATGACCTACAGCAAGAATTACTAAGCAAAGGAATTACTAAATTTGTACCGATAGTTGCAGATATTAGAGATCATCAAAGAATAGAAACTATATTCCAGAAATATAGACCGAACATGGTTTTTCATGCAGCTGCTTACAAGCATGTACCTTTAATGGAGTCAAATCCTTGTGAAGCTATCAAAATTAACGTTCTTGGAACAAGAAGATTAGCTGATTTATCGTCTGAGTATGGAGTTGATAAGTTTGTTTTTGTATCTACGGATAAGGCAGTGAATCCGACCAATGTAATGGGGGCAACTAAAAGAGTTGCAGAGATGTATATCAAGTGCCTTCATAAAACAAGTAAGACTAAGTTTATAACAACTAGATTTGGTAATGTTTTAGGATCAAATGGTTCTGTGATTCCTTTATTCAAGAAACAAATCCAAAAAGGAGGACCTTTAACAGTAACGCATAAAGATGTAACTCGTTTCTTTATGACAATTCCTGAAGCTTCACAATTAGTTATCGAAGCTGGAACCATGGGTAATGGTGGCGAGATCTTTATTTTTGATATGGGTGAATCTGTAAAGATTTTTGATTTAGCTAAAAAGATGATACGATTATCTGGTTTAAATTATCCAAATGATATCGATATTAAAATCACAGGCTTAAGACCGGGAGAGAAACTGTATGAAGAGTTATTAGCTGATACAGAAAATACACTGCCAACTTATCATAAAAAGATAATGATTAGCAGGTTTGATGACACAGATAATAACTGTGCAAATATTAAAGATAAAATAGATGATTTATGTATTATGAATTTACTTAATCATGATCATCAAATAGTAGGAAAACTTAAAGAGATTGTTCCGGAATACATATCAAACAATTCTACATTTGAGAGTATAGATAAGATGAATAACACAACAAAAGTTGTTAAAAAAGAAAAAGTACTTATTTAAGCCGTAAAAGAAAAACCCCTATTATTAATTTAAATAAAGTTATACCTTTGTACGGTATTAATAATGTATACTTTTAATGTATTAGTCATATGCTATCAAGATTTTTGTTATTCTTTGTATTATTGATCTCTTTTTTTTCATGTAAAACTCCAACAGATGTAGTTTATTTTCAGAATGCTGAAAACTTAGAAAAAATAAAATCTAGTAATTCTTTTACCCCTATTTTTCAGGTAGATGATATTGTAAGCATATTTATTTCTGCAACGGATATGGATGCAGCTAGGCCTTTTAATTTAATGCAAGGAGCCTCAATAGCTACACCAACAGGAGAAGCAGGAGCAAGTGCAGGGTCGGGAGCTATACCAGAACCAACTTATCTAATTGATGAAGATGGGAATATAGATTTTCCTGTCTTAGGAACCTTGAAAATTTCGGGATTAACTCGTATAGAGCTAAAAGAAATGATTAAGGAAAAACTAAAAATTTATATCAAAGATCCTATAGTAAGCGTAAGACTTAAGAATTTTAAATTTACAGTTCTAGGAGAAGTTTCTAGTCCAGGAACATATTCTATACCTAATGAAAGAGTAACACTAATAGAAGCTCTCGGAATGGCTGGCGATATGACGATAAGAGGAAAGAGAAATAATGTCATGATCATAAGAGAGAGTGATGGAGTTAATACATATAATAGAGTAGATCTTACTTCTAAATCTATTTTTGAATCACCAGTGTACTATTTAGCTCAAAATGATGTTCTTTATGTTGAACCGAATAAAGCTAGAGTCAAAGAATCTGTGCAACGAAATAATATACTTGGTGTTGTAATAAGTGTAGTTGGCCTTGCTTTATCTATAGTTACATTTGCCACAAGATAAAAGTAATATGATCTCCAATCCCAATACACCTACTGATACTAATACATTTGAATCGTCTTCCCCTTTGGGTTTTGATTTAAGAGGAATGCTAGTACCCTATCTAAAAAAATGGTACTGGTTTGCCCTTTGTATCGCGATATTCGTAAGCTTAGCGTATATGAAAATACGCTATACAATCCCTCAATATAATGTTTCATCTACAATAATGATTGCCCAAGATGAAAGTGTAACAGGGTCTGAATTAGCTGCGTTTAAAGATTTAGGTTTACTGCAAAATGCTCAAGAAAGTAAATTAGAGAATGAGATTCAAGTATTAAAATCTAGAACATTAATCACAAATATCGTAAACGATTTAAAGCTTAATGTTCGTTATTTTTCTGAAGGAAGGATTTTAGAAGTTGAAAATTATCCGAAATCATTAATTGAGATTAATTTTCTATCTCATGATTCTATAGTACATACAAAGTCTGCTACTTTTAATGTTAGGATTAATTCAAGTACATCGTTTACTTTTTTAGATAAAGAAGGAACAAAATTAAGCGATCATTCTTTTGGTAATACTGTAACCACTAATATAGGAGATGTTGTAATAACCCCTTCGGTAGATAACTTGGATACCCATTCAGGAAAAGTTATTAAAATTGTAGTTACACCGGTTAAATTTGTTGTCGAAGCGTACAGAAATAAATTAGCGGTATTTCCTGCAAGAGGTTCATCTATAGTTGGAATATCTTTAAATGACCCTGTTCGTGAGAAGGCAAAAGATATTATTAACAATTTAGTAGATGAATATAATATAGCTACTGTAGAAAGTAAAAAACAAATTTCTGCAAGAACAGCAAATTTCATTAATGAGCGTCTAGACCTTATATCTGGGGATTTATCAGAAGTTGATGATGAAGCGGCAGGTTATAAATCAAAATTTGGTTTAACAAGTGACGTAGATGCCCAAACGCAACGTGTTGCCGATATAGATTCAAGAAATGTACAAGAAATTGCGCAATTAAGCACGCAGATTAATTTAATCGAATCAATGCGAAGGTTTGTCCTAAGTCAAGATGGGCGATATGATTTAATTCCTGCGAATCTAGGTTTTGCAGATGCTTCAATTACAAATACAGTAACACGATATAATGGACTTACACTTCAAAGAAAGCGTTTGTTAAAAACCTCTAGTGAACAGAACCCTGTGGTTGTAAACATCGATCAACAAATTGATGGATTAAGACAAGTGCTTATAGGTAGTTTAAATAGTTTAAAAAGCTCTATAGATATTAGATTAAAAAGTCTTAGAACTCAGGATCAATATTTTAGTGGTAAATTGTATAATGCACCTATAAGAGAAAAAGATTTAAGAGTAATAGAACGAGAACAAACAATCAAAGAACAACTGTATTTGTACCTCTTACAAAAAAGAGAAGAAGCCGAGCTTACAAGTCATATTACAGTTTCTAGTGCTAGAGTTATCGATAGAGCTTCTACATTAAATTCATATCCAGTATCGCCAAATAAAAAAATTATTTATGCAGGAGCCTTGTTTCTTGGCTTTATACTTCCATTTATGACTATTTATTTGTCGGATCTATTAAATGTAAAAATTAGTTCTAGAGAAGATCTAGAAAAGGTGCTTTCGATGCCTATCATTGGTTCTATACCTAAAGTGAAAGCCAAAAATAAAATTATAATCTCGAAGAATGAGAGATCTGGAGCAGCAGAAGCTTTTAGAATTTTAAGAACGAATCTTGATTTTCTTATGGCAGGAACAACTAAATCTTCGGGAAGAGTTATTTTTGTGACCTCTACAATTTCTGGGGAAGGAAAAACGATGATTTCTTCAAATCTTACTAAAACATTATCTATTACAGGAAAAAAAGTAATCTATTTAGGTACAGATTTGCGAGATCCCAAGTTTCATAAATTTGTAGACCTTCCTGAAGGTGTAAATACTAAAGGATTAACGAACTATATCATGGATACAGAGTTAAGTCCTGTAGATATTATATATAAAGATAAAGAAGAAAATTCATTCGATTTTATCCCATCGGGTGCTATTCCACCAAACCCTGCAGAATTATTGATGCACGATAGGGTAGGAGAAATATTTGAATATCTTAAAGAAAACTATGATTATGTAGTTGTAGATACCTCACCAGTTAGTTTGGTAGCTGATACATTATTAATAGGTCATTTTGCTGATCTGTGTATATATATAGTAAGAGAAAATTATTCGGATAAAAAACTATTACAAATACCACAAAATTTTTATAAAGATAAGCGCCTTCCAAATATTGCTGTGTTACTTAATTCTGCTGGTAGTCAGGCTGGTTATAATTATGGATATGGTTATGGAAAAAAATCCTAAGCAAAGACTTTGTTTTTAGGTAATAGTTTAGATAATTTTTCTGCTACTTTTGGAATAAAACCTACTTCTAGTATTCCTAATTGATGATAATTATGAATATCTGATCCTGTAAAATCAATATAGTTTTGTTCCATTAGTTTTTTAGCAATATCCTTTACTTTATCTCCATAGTAACCAGATAGCGATAATAGATTAAGTTGAAACAAAAAACCTTGCTTTTTCAGTTCACTATATTTTTTTAGATCATTTTGATGATAAAAAGCATATCGCTCGGGATGAGCTAATATAGGAGTGTACCCTGCCAATTTGATTTCAAAAAGAATTTCGGTAAGGTTAATCGGAGGTGAAAATGTAGACATTTCAACCAAAATGTAATCGTTGTATAAAGGTAAGATATCATTGGTTTTAATGCGTTGAAAGAATAAATCATCCATCATATACTCGGCACTTGCTTCAATATGAATTGAAACTTTTAAGGGTTTAAGAATAGTTTGTAAATCTTCTAAACCGTCAGAAATTGTTTGAGTAGAATTTGGCCATACATCTTGCATTACATGTGGAGTAGTAATTGCTTTTTTGATTCCTAATTTTCCGAATTGTTCTAAAATATATGCTGATTGGTATATAGTTTTCACCCCATCATCTATTCCTGGAATAAGATGCGAATGAATATCTACATAGCCGTCAGGAATAATTTCGATAAGTGGGATTTCTTTTTTTGATAAAAATGGCAATATAAGTGTTGTTTGGGGTGAATTATTTATAAAATTATAGTATTACTTGTAATAATTATGTAAAAATAGAGATTTATGTACATAAAAAAAACTGTTTAAGGATGTGGATTTCCTTAAACAGTTTCTATTTTATTGTTTTATGGGTTATTGTCGAGTGATATCTCCAGATCCTGATACTTTTTTATCTTCTATTTCAGGATTTCCTTTATACATAATATCTCCTGATCCTGTGATTCGAGCTCTAATCGATGCAGTTGCCGTTACTTGCACATCTCCAGAACCAGTTACAGAAGCAACTACTTCTTTAGATTTTAAGTTATACGCTTCAAGATCTCCTGATCCTGTAACCTTGCAATCAAAACTCGTAGATGAACCGCTTAATACTAAATCACCACTTCCGGTAACGAAACCTTCTGTATTTTCAGCATCAATTACCAGGTTAACATCTCCAGATCCAGAAATACCAGTTTTAAAGTCTGTGGCCTTTATAACATCCTTACTGTAAATATCGCCAGATCCAGATAGGGTAACATTACTCAAGTCCTTAAAAGGTACAGTTACTTCAAGTTTTGTTCCTCTAGATGGCTTAAGCCAATATCCCTTTTTTACATAAATCTTTAATGAATTCCCTTCAACTTCTGTTATAATATAAGGGATTAGGTTACTTTCACCTTGAATAGATATATTTCCTTCGGTGCCAGAAACTAAAGACACATCTAAACTACCTTTTAGTTTAATAGCATCATATTCAGAGATGTTTCTGTTTTTAGTAACCACGTTACCGTCACCTTGTACTTTTTTGTTGTTGCCCCATTGCGCATGTAAAGTTGTAATACTACACAATGCTATGCTTAAAATTATTGCTGCTCTTCTCATTTTGATTGAATTGTTAATGTTACTTTTAATTATTTTTTTCTAAGTTTAATTCCGCCGTAGCTCGATGTTATAGTTACGATATTGCCACTATTTTGTGTTCCTGTATATCCTTGATAGTCTTTTTTAGAGTCTTTTACATATTTTTTTTGCACAGTTAAACCTTCGTCAACTTTAATACCGCCATATGAAGCTTTAATAATAAAATCAAAATTACATCCATCTTCATAACCTACATCTACACTAGTGTAGTCTGTTTTTACGGTTACATTCTTTATGGATTGTTTTAAGGAGTTAATATTGATGGAACCATAGTCAGAACTAATATTAAGTTCTCTAGATACATTTCCTATTTTGGTGCTAACATAATCAGAAATCCCAACAATTTTGGATGTGTTTTCTACTCTTAAGCCACCATAATCACAATTATAATTTAGATCTTTTACAGCTTTAAATTTTGATTGTGTGTAGTCGGCATTAAGAATTATTTTATCACTTTTCTCAATCTCAAAATCAGAATAGTCAGCATTTATTTTTCCTGATTTCATGTACTTTATAGAACTGTTATTGGTGTAATCTATATTGATATAATTATCATCACCTAACAATTCACCCAATATAATTTGACCATAGTCACAATTTATTTTTGCATTTCCTTTGATTTTATTTAGTGTAATATTGCCATAGTCATTATTAAGATCGACAGCATTACTAACAGGCATTTTGATAGTGTAGTTGATTTTCATATTCAAATTATTGTTCCAACCACTAGACCATTTATCCCACCAGGATGAGTTGTCTTTATTAAAAGTTGTTTTGGCACTTACCATTTGCGCAGAAGAATCGAATTGAACATCAATAGATTCAAGTTTTTTGATAACTTTTTCTTCATTATTACCACTTACTTTAATAACGATTTCCATTACAATACGATTTTCATCCCATGATGTAATATCAAGGTTTCCATAATCATTACTTATTTTTAATAGTGCATCACTATTAACTGAAAATTCTTTTTTCAAAGTTTTTTCTTTATTGTACTTTCCTTTTAATCTTCCATCATTAGCTAGTACCAGAGTTGGAACGAGCATTAACAATATGATTTTATAGTATAAAGTTTTCATTTCTTGATGATTTAAATTCGTTAATGTTGTTAATTTTTTGAAGTACTTGTTCTAATAAATTAGCACGTTTCTGAAAATTTTTAATCATAGCACTGATTACGCGTTTATCATTTCCGCTATGTACTAAATCTTCTTTTAATGCTTCATAATCAGATTCAAGTTTTTCTAGTTGCTGCATAGCATCTACCACTAGTTTTTTAGTCTCTTTAGAAGAAATTTTATCGATTTCTTCTAATTGAACTTGAATTGCGGCAGTAAAAAAACTTTGAGTTTCTTCCATTTGTGGAGAAACACTAGCTAAATCAGCTTTTTCTTCAGGAGAAAATTTTAAAGACATTGTCATTATTCCTATCAATAGTGCTACAGATGCGGCTATTGATAAGGGTTTGTACCAATTTCGTTTTTTTGGATGTAACTGTACAACCTTATTTTGTTGTTTCAGTTTTTCTAAAAATCGATCTCTGTGATCAACCGAAGGTTCGTGTATATCTAATTGATCCTTCATAACTTCAAATAACTTTTCTACTTTATCCTTTTTCATACAAATTGCAATTTTTGTCGTAAACTTTCCTTTGCGCGCGACACTAGCGTACGACAATTAGAATATGATATATTCATAATCTGGCAGATTTCTTCATAATCATAACCCTCTATAAGATACAATGACAGTGCTGTGCTATAACTATCTTTAAGCTCATTTAATGTGCTTACTATTGTATTTGCTTTTATAGAGGTTAATTCTTCCTCTATTACACCTACACTATTATCCTCGGTAAGTGTATATTCGATTGTTTCTAACGTTACCTCTCTATTCGTACTTTTTTTACGAGATACCGTAAGGCTAGAGTTCACAACAATTTTCTTTAACCATGCACCAAACATTTTGTCATCTTCAAGCATAGAGAGCTTAGTAAATGCTGTCAGGAATGCCTCTTGCATAACATCTTCTGCTTCTGCAGTGTCCTTAATAATTCTAAAAGCTGTATTATACATAGCTTTATAGTATCTATTATATGTTTCGAGCTGGGCATTCTGATCCTGCTTGCGACATTTAGCAATTAGCTCTTCGGTATTTAGTTTGGTTAGTGACAAAAAAAATAATTTACTTTTCATAAAGATATGTATAGATCACTTTTGTTACAGTTTTTTAATTTTTTTTTTGAAGTTTATGGCATAACAATTGAAATAGACATAGAAAATAAGCCTTAAAAACCGTATTTTTTTCTAGGTTTTATAAGGTTTTGTGGTACTTTAGATTAATTTTAAAAAAAGATGTCATTTTGTAGTAATGACAAAATGACTTTGATATATACTTATGACCAAAACTAAGTTTACGACATTAGACAATTTGTCATTTCAAGGAATAGATGAGGATGCAGAATTAATTCCTTTATTAACGCCAGAAGATGAAGAAGAAATTGATAAAGAACAATTACCAGAAATATTACCAATATTACCTTTGCGTAATACTGTATTATTTCCTGGTGTTGTAATTCCTATTACTGCAGGTAGAGATAAATCTATAAAGCTTCTGAATGATGCAAATAATGGAAATAAGACTATTGGTGTTGTTTCTCAGAAAGAAGAAGGAGTAGAGAACCCTGTGCTTAATGATATTAATAGGGTTGGTGTTGTGGCCAGAATCTTAAGAGTACTTAAGATGCCTGATGGTAATACAACAGTGATACTACAAGGAAAAAAGAGGTTTAAGATAGATGATGTTGTAGAAGAAAATCCTTATATAAAAGCTAAGGTTATAGATGTACCCGAAGCTAGACCTGCAAAAGAGAATAAAGAGTTTAGTGCAATTATCGATTCAATAAAAGATCTTGCCCTAGAAATTATAAAAGAAAGTCCTACTATACCTTCTGAAGCTTCATTTGCTATTAAAAATATAGAGAGTAATTCTTTTCTAATCAATTTTGTTTCATCAAATTTAAATCTACCCGTTGAAGAAAAACAAAAACTTTTAGAAATAAACGATCTTAAAGAAAGAGCATTGGCCACTTTGCGCCATATGAATGAAGAGTTCCAGAAATTAGAACTTAAAAATGATATTCAAAATAAGGTTCAGCATGATATGAGCCAACAGCAACGCGAATACTTTTTACATCAACAAATGAAAACTATCCAAGAAGAACTTGGAGGTGTTTCTCATGAAGATGAGTTGGAAGAGATGCGTATGCGAAGTAAGGATAAAAAATGGGACGAGAAAGTTAAAAAACATTTTGATAAAGAGCTTTCTAAAATGCAACGAATGAATCCCCAAGTTGCAGAATACTCTATACAACGTAACTATTTAGATCTATTTCTTGACTTACCTTGGAATGAATTTAGTACAGATAAGTTTGATTTAAAACAAGCTATGAAGGTCTTAGATAGAGATCACTATGGCTTAGACGAAGTTAAAAAACGTATTATCGAATATTTGGCAGTCTTGAAACTTCGTAATGATATGAAGTCACCAATATTGTGTTTGTATGGACCTCCGGGAGTTGGTAAAACCTCACTAGGGAAATCAATTGCAGAGGCTTTAGGTAGAGAATATGTTAGAATCTCTTTAGGGGGGTTACGTGATGAGTCGGAAATAAGAGGACATAGAAAGACGTACATAGGGGCGATGCCTGGTAGAATCATACAAAGCCTTAAAAAAGCAGGGACAAGTAATCCAGTATTCGTTCTTGATGAGATAGATAAACTATCTATCGGAAATCAAGGTGATCCTTCTTCAGCTTTATTAGAAGTTTTAGATCCTGAACAAAACTCTGAATTTCATGATAATTTTCTGGAAATGGGATTTGATCTTTCAAAAGTTATGTTTATTGCTACTTCTAATAGTTTAGCAAGTATACAGCCTGCACTTAGAGATCGTATGGAAATTATTAATGTTACAGGGTATACTATCGAGGAAAAGGTTGAAATTGCAAAACAACATTTATTACCTAAACAACTCGAAGAGCATGGTTTAAATAAATCACATATTAAGATAGGGAAATCACAACTAGAAAAAATTGTAGAGGGATATACAAGAGAATCTGGAGTTCGTGGTTTAGAGAAACAAATCGCAAAAATGGTTCGTTATGCTGCGAAGAATATAGCGATGGAAGAGGAGTATAATGTAAAGATTAGCAATGACGATATAATCGAAGTTCTAGGTGGCCCAAAATTAGAACGAGATAAATATGAGAATAATGAAGTAGCTGGAGTAGTTACTGGTCTGGCCTGGACAAGTGTAGGTGGAGATATTTTGTTTATAGAGTCAATACTTTCTAAAGGAAAAGGTAACCTTACGATTACTGGTAACTTAGGTAAAGTGATGAAAGAATCTGCTACAATTGCCATGGAATATATTAAGGCAAATGCAGATCAATTAGGTGTTGATTCTGATATTTTTGATAAATATAATGTACATATACATGTACCCGAAGGAGCTACACCAAAAGATGGTCCAAGTGCAGGGATAACAATGCTTACATCTTTAGTGTCTTTATTTACGCAGCGTAAAGTGAAGAAAAGTATAGCAATGACAGGAGAGATAACTCTTAGAGGTAAAGTATTACCAGTAGGAGGGATTAAAGAAAAAATCCTTGCTGCAAAAAGAGCACATATTAAAGAAATTTTATTGTGTGCAGATAATGAACGTGATATAAAAGAAATTAAACAAGAATATTTAAAAGGATTGACGTTTCATTATGTAAAAGATATGAGCGAAGTTCTAAAATTAGCATTAACCACTACTAAAGTTAAGAATGCTAAAAAGTTATAAGAATAAAAAAAGCGATACAATTTGTATCGCTTTTTTTATCTAGTTACTAATATCGCTTCTTTGTAACTAGAACATTAACATATCTATCAAGATTTTTAAGTACAATATCACTACCCTTTACTACAGTTTCTAAAGGATCTTCACCAAGGTGCACTGGCAATTCTGTAGCTTGAGATAGACGTCGATCAAGCCCTCTTAATAATGATCCTCCACCAGTAAGGTAAATACCAGTATTGTAAATATCCGCAGAAATTTCAGGAGGTATTTCAGATAAAGTTTCCAGTAAAGCATTTTCGATGTGTGTAATTGATTTGTCTAAACTTTTTTCTATTTCTGTATAAGATATTTTTATCTGATTAGGTTTCCCTGTTAAAAGATCTCGACCTTCAACCTTCATCTTTTCTGGAGGTGATTCTAAAGAGTTTACAGCAGAACCAACTTGAATTTTAATTTTTTCTGCCATTGATTCTCCAATATGTAAGTTGTGATACTCTCGTATATATTGAATAATATCTTCATTAAATGTGTTTCCTGCTATTTTTACGGACTGTCCACTAATAATTTTTCCTAATGAAATTACAGCAATTTCTGTAGTTCCACCACCAATATCCACAATCATATTTCCTTTAGGTTCAAGAACATTTATACCACCCCCAATTGCCGCAGCAATAGGTTCATGTATCAGAAAAACTTTTTTGGCGTTAAGTCTTTTAGCAGATTCTTGAACAGCCCTCATTTCAACTTCAGTACTACCGCAAGGAATTGAAATAATCATATTGTAGGATGATGTGAATACCGAAACATTAAAAGAAGATAATCTTTTAATAAATGTTTTTAGCATTTTATCTGTCGCATCTAAATTAGAAATTACGCCATCTTTAAATGGGTAAATAGTTTTTATATTTTTATTGATTTTTCCTCGCATCATACCTGCTTCTTTACCAACTGCAAGGATTTTTCCTGTGATTTGATGAATAGTTATGATTGAAGGATTATCAATAGCAATTTTTCCTCTATGCGTGATGAGTGTATTTGAAGTACCCAGATCTATTGCAATTTTTTCATTTAAAAAATCAAAAAAGCCCATAGTGTATTGGATTAGGGTTAATTATGTGTGATTTAGGTAAAAAAAGTAAACAATGGTTTAAAGGTAGAATAACTTCGATAAAGTGTAATTATTGTACACTTTATAGTTTTGTACTAGTATTAAGTTGTATTTTGATATTATTTTTCTGTATAGATTATATTAAATTATCAACGATACCCTATGGTTATAGATAAGGTGAGAAAAGTATAAAACGAGAATTAATTAATTTTGAATTCATAAAACTTTTTTAAAAGAGACAATATTTTGTAAATACTTTGGACTACTTTTGAACCAAGACAATACCTTGTTAATACAAAACATTTTAATTTGGGCGAGAAAAAAATAATTATTGCAATAGATGGACACTCATCTACAGGGAAAAGTACAGTAGCCAAACAGTTGGCTAAAAAATTACATTATATATATGTAGATACTGGTGCTATGTATAGAGCAATTGCTTTATACGCCATGCGAAAAGGATATATAGATGAATCTCATTTTGATCAAGAGAAATTAGAAAAGGATTTACCTGAAATTGTTATAAATTTTGAAATTAACCCGGATACTGGATTGGCAGAAGCTTTACTTAATAATGAGAACATTGAGAAAGAAATTCGAACACTTAAAGTATCTAAGCACGTTAGCAAGATTGCGGCTGTTTCTGCGGTAAGAAGAAAATTAGTAGAACAGCAAAACAATATGGGAATAGACAAGGGAATTGTTATGGACGGAAGAGATATTGGTACAGTTGTTTTTCCTAATGCAGAACTTAAATTATTTATGACAGCAACCGCTAAGGATAGAGCAGAACGAAGATATATCGAACTTAAAGAAAGAGGAGAGAATGTTACGTATGAGGATGTATTAATGAATGTTGTTAATAGAGATCATATAGATAGCACAAGAAAAGACTCCCCACTTAGAAAAGCGAGTGATGCAATAAAAATAGATAACTCCAATCTTACATTACAACAACAATTTGATCAAATATTAAAACTCGCTCAAACGGCTATAGAAAATGCATGATACTTTAGTATATGTTTTGCGAGAATTTTAAAATGAACTTTTAGTTTGAATCATTGTTTATAATATAGAAAAAAACCACCAAATCTAAATTTGGTGGTTTTTCAATTCATCAAACATCAATGATAAGATGTTTAAGTCATTATTTATTATTAGTCTTTTGCAATTTTGAATACAGAAGATTTTCCTTGAGTTTCTAATGTAACCATATAAAGACCTTTTTCGAAAGAACTAAAATCAATAGTTTTATTAACTACTGCTCCTTGTAAAACAGTTCTTCCTAAGATATCTCTAATAGCAAAATTAACATTGTTTTTAACTGTTGCGATCTGTAATACATTAGTAACTGGGTTTGGAAATACAGACATTGTAACTTGTTCAGTTGTCACAAAGTTTTGTACTTCAGGTCCTCTAGATGTTCCTCCGATACTAAATGTAGTAGCTTCTGTTCTTCCAAATGATCCACCTGATGCTAAAGTTGTACTTCCACTAGTAAGGGTATATGAACCATTTCCAAATGAACAGCAGATACCATCTCCATAAGTATCACTTATTGTAAATGTGTATGATCCAGCATTAAGACATTCTGTAACGTTTAGAGTTGATCCATCAGGTTGTGTACCATATGTTCCACCTGAAGCAACTACTTGATTACTACTGTTTGTAATTTCCCAGCTAGTTTCTTCTGGATAGTTATCAAAAGTAATAGATAAGTTAACATCCGTACAAGAAGGAGGGTTAACTGTTCCAGTTGTTAAACTAATATCATCTATGGTGATATCACCACTCCATGATGTACTTGTAACTCCATTAAATCGAAGTTGAACTCCAGAACCAGTATATGATGCCAAATTTACACTAGCAGATTGCCACGTATTCCCTTGATTTCCTGATTTGTTCCAAACAGAAGTCCAGGTAGCACCATTATCTTTACTAGCTTCTAGATTTAAAGTTCCAATACTATTACCAAACATATGGTATTTAAATGTAAATGTTGCTTGTGAAGCACTATTAAGATCAAAACATGGAGAGTTTACAATAGCTCTTTTATTAGGATAACCATTTCCATTCCCAGAAGCTTCAATATATAAATAGTATGTTCCTTGACTTGCACTAGAAGGTCCAGTTCCGTTTGACGGTGTTCCGCCAGAATCAATTGTCCAGTTGATATCATCATTAGTAGCTTGTGTCCAAGCTCCTAAAGTATTTTCAAATCCTTCATTATAAGGAAAAGATGATATTCCACCAGTGCATCCACCTCCTGGAGTACCAGGTAAGGTTGTTTCGGTTGCGGTAGTACTAAATCCAGATTCATTACCGGCAGCATCTTTTGCTTTAACTCTGAAAGAGTATGAAGTACCAGCAGCTAATCCTGTTGCTTGATAAGAAGTCGTTGCAACAGTACCGACAACAGTATTTCCTTGATAAACATCGTATCCTGTTACTGCAACATTATCAGTTGATGCACTCCAAGAAAGATCAATACTATTTTGAGTTGCATTTGAAGCTGTTAATCCGGCAGGAGTAGAAGGAGCCTCTGTATCACCTGTTCCACCGCCAGTAATTTCGAAGTTAGTATTAGAGATATCAAAGAAAACATTTCCTGAACCTCTTACCATAATTCTGTTTTGTGTTCCTTGAGCATTAGGTACTGTTATACTTTGCGAACCATCGTTTGTAACTGCTGTAGCTATAGCTATAGGATATGTATTACCTCCATCTGTTGATAATAAAATATCAACATTGGCAGCGTTAACCCCATTTCCAGTAGTACCAGCCACATCCCATGTTACAGTTTGTGTAGAACCAGCAGGCCAACTAACATTAGTATTAGGTATATTAACAACAAATGGACCGGCATTAGCGGTAACATTTACTCTCATGTTATCACTATTATTACCAGCACCACCAGCTTTATTATCTCTAACTGTAAGTCTAAAATTTAAAGCCCTTGTAACATTAGGAACTGCTTCCCATTGCCATGAAGTTGCTCCTGTTTTTATAGTTTCTAATCTTGGAAAATAACGTTGAGCAGATGTTGTAGGATTAAACGATCTAAAAGCCACACCAGAAGTAGCTGTTACGCTAGGATAGGTTGTAGCTGCATTGTTTTCATCAACTTGTTCCCAACAGTATGTTAATACATCACCACTATTGGCATCAGATCCCTGACCTGTTAAAACAAAAGCAGTTCCTCTTGGCACAGTATAATCTGATCCTGCATTGGCAGTTGGAATAGCATTACCTGTATTTGTATTCGTCTGGCAACTTGTAGACTTTACATAGTTTGTGATTTGTTGAATACTTATCGAATGAAAGTAAGGATCACTATTTTGTTGTACATCAGTAGCTCCTGTAATTCCAGCGTACCCCATAATTGTAGAACCACTACCGGGTTCCATTTGTACATTTCTTCCTTCATTACCACCGTGAGTCCAAGTGTGATTACCTCCAAATTGATGACCCAATTCATGAGCTACATAATCGATATCAAAAGGATCCCCAATAGGGTTAGCCCTAGAAGTAAATGCACTTCCTTTATCTCCGTCTCTACATACACATCCAATACATCCTGCATTACCATTGTTTCCGGCTTTTGCAAATAAATGACCTACATCATAATTTGCCTCACCGATAACGCTTGTTAAGGTTGATTGCAATTGGCTGTTAAATCCTCCGTTAGAATAAGGATCAGTATTTGCATTGGTGTAAATAACATCATCAGTATTAGCAATAACGACCATAGTAACACCGAAGTCATTTTCAAATACACCGTTAACACGTGTCATTGTTGTATTTATAGCCGCAATCGCATCAGCTTTCGTACCTCCATGAAACTGGGTATACTCTCCATTAGTAGATACGGCAAGTCTAAACGTTCTTAGAGTACTATCGTCTGCATTTTTAAAGTTAGATGAAGATTTTCCTGTAAAATTAGGCGTTTTTTCATCTACCATACATTTTAAACCACCAATAGATGGTTTATCAGACCTTTTGTACACGGTATATAAGCCGTCTTTTGTTAATGGCTCGATAAAAACAGCACCATCTTCCCCAGAAAGACGCATACTACTTAGTCCCTTATGCGAAAGACTAAATCTTATCGATCCAACTCCATTCATAGCCTGACCTGCATATGATTTAATGCCAGGGTATCTAGCAGCTAATTCTGGAGCCAAAACCTGAGTTTCAACGATTCGAAACGATTCCATTTGACCGTTAACATTTGGAAATTGTAAAATGGTATTTGAAATACCACTTGATTTTCCTAGAATTTGAGAACCTTTTAAGGCTTCTTTCATTGCATCTACATTAAGACTGTAAATGTTTTTACTAGGTAAGTCTTTTTGTGTAGTTATAACAGAAAGACTTTTTGGAACTGTGGTTCTCTTTGTCCAAGGATTTGAACTGGTTTGAGAGAACCCAAAGCTTATCATGAATAAGCCCACAAATAATGATAATTGTGTTTTCATAATTGAAAAATAATTTGAGTTAGCGATTGCAAATGTAAAAATATTATCAGATATTCTGTGAATTATTTAACAATTATATTGTCTATTGTTATTAGTAATACTTTTTTATAAAAAAAATAAGAAAATAAATAGGGATAATGTAATTCAAGAGGTTTCTCTTAGGAAGTAATTATGAGATCAATAATAGAGGGGATATGTAGATATTATAAACAAAAAAAGCCGCTAGAAAAAGCGACTTTTTAATGATAGTTATAGATTGTACTTATAGATTCGGAATAATTAATTCTTGATCAGGGTGAATTACATCTGGATTTTTAAGAATATTAGTATTAGCCTCAAAAATAGCTTTATACTTCATTGGGTCTCCATAGTAATGCTTAGCTATTTTACTTAGTGATTCTCCACTTTTAACAGTATGTCTGTGAAATACAGAACTGTCTGCTACATCAATATCTGCTACAATATCAGAAGGAGATTCACCACCTATTTCCTTTATTTTATCCCAAAGCTGGTTTTTTTCATATTGTGTTCCTGCAGTACCTTTTATTTTTAAGGTTCCATTATCTTCAGATACGTCACCATTTTGAATTTTTAATTTTTCGCCTAGATCTAAAACATCTTGATATTTAGCTTTAACCATAACTAAGTTGATTTTAAATTATTAATTAGTTTTACCCAAATATAACGAATAATCATGTTTTTTTTACATATTAGTAAGATTATTAAATTATCAAATATCGATGAAATACATAATTTATCTATATTCGGACAGATTTTAAAGATTTTTACATGTTTAGAAAAAGGTTCTATTACCTTATTGAATTACAATATTTAGGGTTTAGGTATCACGGATGGCAAAAACAGCCTACAGTAAATACATTACAAAGAATGGTAGAGCGAACAGTTGCTTATGTCTTAGAGCATAAAGACTTTAAAGTCCTTGCATCTGGACGAACAGATGCAAAGGTTTCTGCTAATCAAGCGTATATAGAATTGTTTGTAGATCATAAGCCATTAGATTTAGAAGAGTTTTATCCCTTGTTTAATCAAAATTTACCTCAGGATATTAGAAGTTTGAGGATTGAAGAAACAGATGAACATTTTAATATTATTCAATCTCCAAAAATTAAGGAATATATTTATTTGTTTTCTTTTGGAGAGAAATTTCATCCTTTTTCTGCTCCTTTTATGTATAACATTTTAGAAGATTTAGATATCGAGATAATGCAGGAGGCGACCAAACTGTTTGAAGGTAAACATAATTTTAGATCTTATTGTCACCGTCCTTCTGCGCATACTATTTTAGAAGGAGAAATCGTACTTTGTGAAATTACAAAAAATGATGTTTATACTGCTAGTTTTTTCCCAAAAGAGAGTTATCTTTTACGTGTGAAAGGAGAAGGGTTTAAAAGAAATCAAATTAGATTAATGATGGGAGTGTTATTAGATTTAGGAAAAGGAAAAGTCAATTTAGATTTCATAAAAAAAACGCTTAACCCCGAAGCCGAAGAAATTGTCTTAGAACATATCGTTCCTGGGTCGGGATTAATTTTAAACACCATAGAATTTATATAATAGTATGAGAGTAATATCTACAAATATAGCAGAACCAAAAATCATTTCATGGAGAGGCAAAGATGTACAAACTGGAATTTATAAATTCCCTGTTGATCAATCCATATATTTAGACAAAGAAGATGTAAAAGATGATCATGTAATTGATAGGAGATATCATGGAGGAGTCGACAAAGCCTGTTACCTATATTCAGTAGAGCATTATCCGTATTGGAAAGAAAAATACCCAGATCTTGAATGGAATTATGGAATGTTTGGAGAAAATCTTACAGTTGAGGGATTTGATGAAAGTAGTATTAAAATCGGAAATGTATACAAACTTGGAGGTGCTTTGGTTCAAATTTCAAGACCAAGACAACCCTGTTATAAATTGGGTGTTCGTTTTGAGAATCAAAAAATAATCAAAGAATTTATTGATTCATTATTTTCTGGAGTATATGTTAGAGTTCTAAAATCAGGAGAGGTTTCGACTGGAGATGAGTTTATATTGGAAGAAGAAAATAAGAATGGCGTATCGATAAAAGAATTAAATACATTATTGTTTCATTATAATAAGGAAACGGATAGTACTATATTAAGAACAGCAGTTAATGATCCCTTAGTGGCTGAGGGTGATAAAAAGTACTTTAAAAAGCATTTGGCCTAATTTTTTTCAAATAATTTTAAACAGAATATTATACGTCTATTATGACTAAATTATATTGCAATAACGAAAAAATTACAGTTTTAATTCAAGATGGTGAATTAGTTAGTTATAAGGCTTATAATATTGAAATTATACATCAAAAAGGAGATCCAGGATGGGGTAATTCTGAAATTGAAATGTTTCCTATTATTGGTCCTACCAAAGAAAATGATTTTACAGTGGTTACACCAAAAGGAAAGGCGAAATTAGATCAACATGGGATCTTGCGAGCCATGAAATATATTCCTGTTATATCCGAAAAAAATAAAGCTTCTTTTTGTAAAAAATATAAAGCAAATACTAAAGTTAAAAACCCTAAATACCCGAATAAATCATCTCAAGAATGGTTAGACTGGCCATATGATTTTGAATTTATAAAGACTTTTGAACTAACAGATCATTGTTTAAAGGTTTCTTTTAAAGTAAAATCAGAAGAGGGTATGCCATTTATGTTAGGTTTTCATCCCGCATTTAAAATTAATGGCTCCAATCCTGAGTTTAAAACGAAAAATAAGAATATATCATTAAAAAATATTCTTGATGCTGGTTCTTCGGCCCTTTTGGTTGAAAAAACTAAAGAGTTAAGCCTTAAAAATAATGGTGAACTTATCGTTGATATAAAAACTAGCAATTTTATACATATTATGCTCTGGACAGAAGTAAAAAATATGGTTTGTATAGAGCCTATTACTTTTTATCCTTATAGCGTAAGCACAAATGATTTACATAAAGGTTTCGATTTTATGAGTAATGATCAGAAAAATTTTGAAGTAACGATCACTCCAAGGTTAAGTTCTTAATTAAGAGTTTATAAAAAAAACTTTTTTATTGACCTTTTACAAGTTTTAATAGTGTTTTGCCGGATATTGTGGTGTTTTGATGTTTAGAGTTTTGTTGTTCTGCATTTTTAATGAGACCGATGATACAATGATTAGCAGGGCAAGGTATATTTAGTTTTTTTGCAATTGTTACAATTGCCCCGTTAAGATGATCTATCTCTGTTAATTTACCTTGTGATAAATCCCACCACATTGATGTCCTAACTGTAGGATCAATAGCTAACATTTTTTTGGCAACTCGATTAAATATAAAATTAGGTAACCTTAAAACAAAAGGTA
Source organism: Aquimarina aggregata (assembly GCF_001632745.1). Lineage (GTDB taxonomy): Bacteria > Bacteroidota > Bacteroidia > Flavobacteriales > Flavobacteriaceae > Aquimarina > Aquimarina aggregata. The sequence goes on from NZ_LQRT01000002.1 coordinate 268,871, forward strand.
AATAATGTGCATGTACAGCAGTTAATTTAGGAAGTCTTATTGTTAGGGCTTTTGTGACAGAAAGCAGTTCTGTCATTAATTCGGAGATTACTATGCGATAAGCCCTTTCTTCTAACATTGATTTTACAGGGATATCAGCAAGAGCGTTAATACTGTTTCCTAAGTTTAATTGAAGTTTAGCCCATAGTAAAGCAGTCATTTCTTGAGTATAGTTAACAGGCATTATAGAAGAATCTAATTTTTTTACTAAGTCCATTATTTTTGAATGCACAGATTTATTAGTTTCTAGAAATAGGGAACCTTCTGATCCTCTATGCAAATGACCAGGTTTTGGTTCTGCTATATTAAAAGGAATCATAACTCTAAGTACATTTGTATTAGGAAAACATTGTTTAATAATATCATCAGACCCTAAACCATTTTGGCAACATAATACTATCGTATTAGAGCCTATAAAAGGTCCAATTTGTTTACTTACTTCTTTAATTGCGGTACATTTTACAGTAATCCAAAGAAAATCACAATGACTTATGTCTAAAGTGCTAGATTTTAAATCTTCTGGATCAAAAAAAGTCAATCGATCGACTGTAATTTGATGCTCTAAATAGTCTGTAAGCAAGACACCATCAATTAATTTGTCTTTAATGTATGGACGACAAATTAATGTAGTTTTGATGTTTAAAGAAGTTAAAACGCTACCTATAAAACTACCAATTAACCCTGCTCCAAAAATGACATGTGATTGCATTAGTCCATTATTAATTTAATTTTCATTCTCTAAAATAGTTAAAGCAAGTTTTATAGTGTTATAATCAATTGCTCCTTCAAAATGTTCAAAATAAGGTTTTAATCCTTCAGGTGTATTTAGTTCTTGTTTGGCATTTTTGACAGAATTAATATCTGTTTTACTGATAAACTGTTTCAAATCAATATTTTCACCCTCATTATAAAGTTTCATAATGTGAGAAAATATAGTAGACGTAGCAAGCTGTCGCTTAATAGAAATTTCCTCGATAGAGAGCCCTTCTTGATATAAACTTAATGTTTCTTTATGTGTATTTCCTTTGTTAGACTTTTTCTTTTTTTTAGTTTTTGTAGAAGAGAAATTTATAATTTCTTTAATAAATTGGTATCCATAGTTCTGCATTTTTTGTCGTCCCACACCATTAATTTGGATAAATTCTTCATCACTCATTGGTCGGTGCAATTCCATCTCTTTTAATGTAGCATCACTAAAAATTTGATATGCAGGTATTCCTGCTTCTTTTGCAAGAGTTAAGCGTAATTCACGTAATTTATCAAATAACGAGTTTGCTTTTGTTTTAGATGAAACCTCAGTAATGATCTGTTTCGCTTTTTCGAAATCTTTAAGGTGAGCAAGACTTATTTTTTCATTTTCAAATAACACTTTTTTCGAAAGTGATGTAAGTTTTATTTTGTTATTTTGATGAAATGCAATTTCAAGATACCCTTGATTTATTAATTGTATGATATACTGCTGCCAATCCTTCCAAGGGATATCATTACCGATTTTATAACTTTTTAAATGTTGATATCCTTTATCAAATACAGTCGCATTTTGCGCCCCTCTTAAAACGTCAATTACAGTGCCTATTGGTTCTTGCTCTTTAATTCTAGTTACAGTTGACAATACTTTTTGCGCTAGTATAGTACCATCAATAAATGTTGGCGGATTTTTGCATACGTCGCAATTACCACAATCATCAACGATAAGCTCTCCAAAATAACTTAATAATATTTTACGACGACAACTTAACGATTCAGCATATTGTTTCATACGATCAAGTTTTGCAAGTTGTACATCTTTATTTCCAGACATGTCTGCAAATTTTTGTAGTTGTACCACGTCTGCATAGCTATGAAACAGTAGAGTAGAAGATGGTAAGCCATCACGACCAGCTCGACCTATTTCTTGATAGTAACCTTCGATATTCTTAGGTAGATTGTAATGAATAACCCAGCGTACATTGGATTTGTCAATTCCCATACCAAAGGCAATAGTTGCGCAAACGATTTGTAGAGAGTCATTGACAAAATTTTCTTGAACAGTTGCCCTTTTTTGGTGATCAATACCTGCATGATATGCTTGTGCATTGAATCCTTGATTTTGTAATTTTTCGGCTATTGTTTCTGTTGCTTTCCTACTTAAGCAATATATAATTCCGCTTTCATTGGGCCTTTCTTCTAGAAAATTTAAAATTTGCTCAATACGTTTATTTCCTGGCCGTACTTCAAGACTTAGGTTTTTTCTATCAAAAGATGCTAGATGTTGTGTAGCATTAGGGATATTTAATTGATTGCAAATATCTTGCCTTGTAGCTTTATCAGCAGTTGCAGTTAAGGCAATTACAGGAGTTTTAGGAAATTTATTTTTAAGGTATCCTAATTGCGTATATGCTGGTCTAAAATCATGCCCCCAAGATGATATACAATGCGCTTCATCTATTGCTATTAAACTTACTACTACTTGTGATAGTACTGTATCTAAAAAACTTAAACTTTCTGGTGCGACATATAGAAGCTTTAATTGTTTATCTAGAATTTTTTGATAAATTTCTTGTTGTTCGTTTTCGTGTTGACTACTATTGATAAAAGCTGCATTAATACCATTGGCAGATAAACCATCTACTTGATCTTTCATTAAAGCGATTAATGGAGAAATTACTAAAGTAACCCCAGGAAGTAATAGAGCCGGAAGTTGATAGCATATAGACTTACCGCCTCCAGTTGGCATGATAACTAGATTGTCTTTACTTTTAAAAATAGATGATATAATTTCTTCTTGTAATGGTCTGAAACTATCATATCCAAAATACTCTTTTAACGTTGTTAGGATTTGTTGTTGATCTGGCATAGTTGCAAAGGAACAAAAATAGCACGAAAAAATAGACCTTGATTGTTGTTTTGATAAAGGCAATAGCATGGTTAAAATTACCATTGCCTTTATTTATATAATAGAATTTGTTTATGCTTCTTCTGGAGATATATATTTATATATAAATCCGGCTAAAATTGCCCCGATAATTGGAGCCACCCAAAATAACCATAACTGGCCTAAAGCCCAATCTCCGGCAAAAATAGCCTGACTTGTGCTTCTTGCAGGGTTTACAGAAGTATTTGTTACAGGAATGCTTATGAGATGAATTAATGTTAGTCCTAAACCTATTGATAAACCAGCAAAACCCTTTGGTGCTTTAGAATGCGTAGCTCCCAAAATAACAATTAAAAACATAAAAGTCATTACTATTTCGGTAACTAATGCAGATATCATCGAGTATCCATCCGGAGAGTGCTCTCCATATCCATTTGCAGCAAATCCACCTATTTCAAAACCAGATTTTCCACTTACAATAAGATATAAAATACCTGCTCCCGCAATCCCCCCTAAAACTTGAGCTATAATATATGGAATAAGCTCTTTTTTGTCAAACCGTCCACCTATCCAAAGTCCAATAGATACAGCAGGATTAAGGTGGCACCCTGAAATATGTCCTATAGCATATGCCATAGTAAGAACAGTTAAACCAAAGGCAAGAGAAACGCCAACAAATCCAATACCTAATTCAGGATATCCGGCAGCTAACACAGCACTCCCACAGCCTCCTAATACCAGCCAAAGTGTTCCAATAAATTCTGAAATTAATTTTTTCATATTATTTAGTTTTAGTGTATTATAAATATAACCATTACTAAATAGATATAGTTATCTCAGGAAAATATTGCGTTTTTACGAATAGGTTTTTGAAGTATATCTACTAGTATTAGTAGTAAAATACAAAATACATTTTGAAATTCGAAAAGTTGTAGATTGAAAGCAATTAGTATATCGAGTTTACTCAAACAAGTCAGAACTTAAATATCTATCTCCACGATCACATATAATGGCTACGAGAACACCGCTTTTAAGAGTTTCGGCAAGCTTTAGAGCTGCAGTTACCGAACCACCACTACTCATACCTGAGAAAACACCCTCTTCTATGGCAAGTCGTTTGGCCATTTTTGTAGCTTCTTCTTGGCTAACTTCAATAACTTGGTCAACTTTATCAGGATTAAAAATCTTTGGTAAATACGCTGCGGGCCATTTACGAATTCCTGGAATTCTTGACTCATCTGTGGGTTGTACTCCCACAATCTGAACATTTTTTGATTGTTCTTTTAAAAAAGTCGAAGTCCCCATGATTGTTCCGGTAGTTCCCATAGACGATACGAAATGAGTAATTTCACCTTTGGTATCTCTCCAAATTTCTGGTCCTGTAGTTTTGTAATGCGCTTTCCAATTATCATCATTTGCAAACTGGTTAAGCATTATATATCCTTCATTGTTGACTTTAGCTTCAGCATAGTCACGGGCTCCTTCAATACCTATATCTGAAGAAGTAAGTGTAACTTTGGCACCATAAGCACGCATTGTTTGTACACGTTCTTTAGTAGAATTTTCTGGCATTACTAATTCTATGTCTAGTTTAAAAATACCAGCAATCATAGCCAAGGCAATACCTGTATTACCACTTGTTGCCTCAATAAGTTTAGTGTTTCGGTCTATATCTCCTCGATCTAAGGCCGATTTGATCATATTATATGCAGCACGATCTTTTACGCTTCCTCCAGGATTATGTCCTTCTAGTTTTAGATATAATGTTACATTAGGATTTTTTATTAAAGAGGTAGCCTTGACCAAAGGCGTGTTTCCTATAAGGTCTAAAATACTATTTGACATTATACTACTTTTTTGATCTTAATTTCTGAAGTGTTGGATATGATTGAATTTTCGGGAACCGATGAGGTAATCCATGCGTTACCACCAATTGTGCTATTTTCACCAATAATTGTACTACCTCCTAAGATAGTGGCATTAGCATAAATAGTTACATTGTCTTCTACAGTTGGGTGGCGTTTTACATTTCTTAATTTTCTATCAACATACAATCCACCAAGAGTAACACCTTGATATATTTTTACATTGTTTTTAATGATCACCGTTTCACCGATTACAATACCAGTGGCATGATCAATAAAAAAAGAATCTCCAATTTCTGCTCCCGGATTTATATCAGTTCCTGTTAAACGATGAGAATATTCGGTCATTAATCTGGGAACTAAAGGTAAACCAAATTTTAAAAGCTCATGACTTAACCTATATATTGCAATAGCATAAAATCCTGGATATGCCATATAAATTTCTTCAATAGAATTAGCAGCAGGATCACTTTTCATAAATGCTTGGGCATCTAGATTTAATTTTTCTAATATAATAGGTAGTTTTTCCAAATAAGATTGCCATAATTTACTACAAGGCTTTTCTGTTTCCCAACATGCTAAATCTATAAGTTCTTCAAAAGTTTTTTCAAGAAGATCGATATTTTTGGCTACTTCTGTATCGGTATCAAATAGGGTATAAAAAAGTAGATTTGTAAAATATTCGGTTCTCTCTTTTAGTTTTAACTTTAGGTTTGGATTCTTTTTTTGTTCTTCGATCTTAGCAACAATACGATCTCGTTCTTTTGTCATTACGTTCTATTTGAAAACTCTAGTAAATATATAGAATTAAGAATACATAAGTCTTAATTACACTTAAATCCTTACATTTTTCAGATAATAATAACATCCTACTTCTAAAATTTCGATTTATGCATAATTTTTAGTTAAACTATAATCTTGCTATGAGATTTTAGTATTTTTAGGTTCAAAGTAAACCTTATGAATAATACCGTACCTAAAAAAGCATTTGAGTTTTTAAAAAAACTACAAAAAAATAATCATAGAGATTGGATGACCGAAAATAAAAAGGAATATCAAGCCAATGAAAAAATATTGAAAGCGTTTTATGCTACTATAGCTGATAGGTTAAATGAAAAAGATGAAATAGAAAAAACAAAGGTTTTTCGAATTAATCGAGATATACGATTTAGTAAAGATAAAACACCTTATAATGTACATCGTAGTGTAAGTTTTATGCGAGCAAGTGCGCATCGTAGAGGTGGATATTATTTAAGATTAGAACCAGGGAATTCTTTAATGGCAGGAGGTTTTTTTAGCCCGCAACCTGCAGATTTACTGCGGATAAGAAAAGAATTTGAAATGGATGATCAGGAGATAAGAGCTATTTTATCACAAAAAGATTTTAAGAGAGCTTTTGGAGGTTTTAATACCGATTATCAAGTTAAAACAGCTCCTAAGGGTTTTAACAAAGAACATCATGCAATAGATTTAATTAAAAATAAATCATTTTTTGTTCAACACAATTTTACCGATGCAGAAGTTTTTGCTCCTGACTTTATCGAAAAAGTTATCTATCATTATGAATTATTAAGACCATATTTTGATTATATGAGTGATGTACTTACTACAGATTTAAATGGAGTTTCGTTACTAGATTGATGAAAACATAAAATTCTCTTTTAACAGTAATATTTACATGTTTTTTACGACTATAGTTTAATATTTTAACCACATAAATCAACATAACAAAATGAAGAGAATAGCTATTAATGGATTTGGTAGAATAGGACGCGCAGCCCTAAAAGTAATTCTGGATGATCCAGAATTACAAGTAGTAGCAATTAATGATCTCATGTCTATCGAAAATGCTCAGTATTTATTAAAATACGATAGCGTATATGGCATATATGATAAAGAGGTGAGTATTGATAATTCTTATCTGCAAATTGGAGATGAGAAGATTTTATATTGTAACCAAAGAGATCCTGAACAATTGCCATGGAAAGAAAATAAGATTGATATTGTAATTGAAAGTACAGGGTTTTTTACAAATAGAGAAGATGCCGAAAAACATATACATGCGGGAGCTACAAATGTTGTGATTTCGGGACCAACCAAAAGCAAGGATACACCTACGGTAGTGCATGGTGTAAATACTGAAGATGGTAAAACAGCAATATTTTCTTGTGCAAGTTGTACAACTAATAATATAAGTCCTGTTGTAGAAATTTTAGGAAGAACTATCGGGGTCAAAAAAGCGATTTTAAATACGATACATGCGTATACTGCATCACAAACTCTAGTTGATTCTCCGTCTAAAAAGAACCCTAGAATGGGTAGAGCAGGAGCAGTTAATTTAACACCAACTTCTACGGGAGCTGCAATTGCAACTACAAAGGCATTACCACAATATGAAGGTAAATTTGATGGTGTGGCAATAAGAACACCTGTTCCTGTGGGATCTGTAAGTGATGTGACATTTATCGCCGAACGAAACACTACGGCAGAAGAAATTAACACGATACTTGAAAAAGAATCAAAGACTGATCGATATCTTCATGTATTGGATGTTACTTATGAACCCATTGTATCTTCAGATATTCAACAAAACCCTTATGCTTCTACTGTAGACGCATCTATGACTAGAGTAGTTGATGGTGACCTGGTAAAAATAATGATCTGGTATGATAACGAATGGGGGTTTACCAATCAAATGATAAGACAAATTAAAGAATTATAGATAGGTGCTATATCCTTATGAGTTTATTTTAGATGCATTATTCCCAATTCAATTAAGACATCATAGAATGTTTGGAGTTGATGCCTTTTATTATGAAGAGAAAATTGTTTTCGCTTTACGTGAAAAAGATAAAAACCCTCATGATAATGGAATATGGATTGCAACTAAGTTGGAACATCATGAACAACTAAAAAAACAGATTAAGGATGTTAGAATTATAAAAGATTTTGGGCCTAAAACATGGATGTTATTACCCGCAGATTCTGATCATTTTGAAGAAGGTATGATTAAAGTCTCAGAGTTAATAAAAGAACATAGTGAACTGATAGGAAACGTTCCAAAACCGAAAAAAAAGAAGTGTAAATAAAAAAAAGGATGATTTGTTTTAAAATCATCCTTTTTTATTAAAAGATCTAAATTAGTTTAGATTTGACTTAATCCTCCGTCTACTTCTAATTCTATACCATTAATGTAAGATGCATCATCCGAAGCTAGAAAAAGAGCAGACTTAGCTACTTCTTCTGATGTTCCAAAACGACCTAATGGTACTCGTTGGGCAAAACCTTTACCCATTTCTGCAGTAGTATCTTTGGGTAACCCCATCTTGTCAAAAATGGGAGTCGTGATTGGCCCTGGAGCAATAGAATTTACTCTAATACCCCTTGTTTTTACTTCAGATGTTAATACTCTTTGATAGGCACGTAATGCACCTTTTGTTGCAGAATATATTCCAAGGCCATCAAAACCTCGTTGTGTAACTACAGAGTTATTAAATAAAATTGTTCCTGCATCATTTATATATGGCAAGGCTTCCTTTATTGCTAATATTGGCCCTTTTACATTAATATTAAATATCTCATCATAATGTTTTTCGGTAATTTCATGAGTTGGAGTAGGTGCTAAGACAACACCAGCATTAAGAAACAAAATATCAATGTTACCGTATTTATTTGTTGCTTCCTTGATTAATCTTTTGTTATCCTCTGCTATAGATACATCTGCAGTAACGGTAATAAAATCACCTTCTAATTCTGTGGCTACTTCATCTAACGCTTCCTGACGTCTGCCAGAAAGTACGACCTTGGCACCCTCTTTTAAATATAGTTTGGCTGTTGCTAATCCGATTCCACTATTTGCTCCTGTGATGATGGCTACTTTGTTGTGTAATTTTTTCATTCTATTAGGTTTATTTGTAAATTTTTATTTGAAGCAATTATTTCTGGTATTACAATTAAATAGAGTTGTTTTTATAGAACTCGCATTTGAGTCTTAAAAAAATAGATTTGCAATTGATTGTGTTTACTTTGGAATTATCTATCTTAAGTAAGTGTTTTTGGAATCACAAGTTGTACTTTTTATCCAAAATAGTAGTCTTAGACTTATTCTTTCTTTGTGATCTTCGGGGTATCACCAGTATAAAAGTAAGTTTCGTTTATTTTAACGAAAAAAAATAATTTGAATAAATCTTTGGATAATTCTATTTGCGAATACCACTTGTAATTATCGTTTTCGTGTCCCATAATATACTTTCAATATGTTATATGCCAAATGGGAGGGATTTGGGAATTTGATGAAAAATTCTTAAAAATTATATAAATAATAGATTTTAATGAATGTAATATACGAATAATGTGTTTTTTATACAAAAAACTATTATGGTGAGTTTTATTGTTATTGTATAAAATAGGAATAAAGTGATGATGTAAAAAATAGTAAAAGCTGATTATTCTCATAATCAGCTTTTACTATTTCTAAAGGACTTATTTTTAAATCTGACTTAGTCCACCGTCTATTTCTAATTCTACACCATTAATGTATGAAGCATCATCTGAAGCTAAAAACAGTGCTGACTTAGCTACTTCTTCTGATGTTCCAAAACGACCTAATGGTACTTGTTGCGCGAACCCTTTTCCCATTTCTTCAACTACATCTTCAGGTAATCCCATTTTACTATAAATAGGTGTTTCAATAGGCCCTGGAGCGATTGCGTTAACTCTAATTCCTCTTGATTTCACCTCTGATGTAAGCACTCTTTGGTAGGCTCTTAATGCACCTTTGGTAGCAGAATATACTCCTAATCCATCGAACCCTTTTTGGTGCACTACAGAATTGGTAAAAAGAATAGTTCCACCATCATTAATATGTGGCAAAGCTTCTTTAGTTGCCAAAATGGGCCCTTTTACGTTGGTGTTAAATAAAGTATCATAATGTTCTTCAGATATTTCATGAGTTGGAATAGGGGGAGCGATACCGGCATTTAGAAATAACACATCAATCTTACCATATTTGGCAGTAGCTTCATCTATTAATTTTTTGTTATCAGATGCTTGGGATACGTCTGCCGTAACCGTTATGAAATCACCTTCTAATTCTTTAGCAACTTCATCTAAGGCCTCTTTACGTCTACCAGAAAGTACAACTTTAGCACCTTCTTTTAGGTATAATTTGGCTGTTGCTAATCCAATTCCACTGTTAGCTCCAGTAATTACGGCAACTTTGTCTTGTAATTTTTTCATTGTTTTTTGATATTTATAGTTTTATTTGAAACAATCATTTCAAATTAAGTTAAAAAAAAATTAATAAAGTACTTTGATAATAGTTTGTGCAAGATTTTTTAAATCATCTTGATTTTTATTTAATATCCCTGTCATTCTAAAGCCTTGTATCCCAGTAAATAAATACAATGCATATTGTGCGGGAGTTTGATTTTTATTAAATATTTTCTCCATTTGACCATTGTAAACTATGTCTTCAAGTAAAGCAAGTGTTTGTTCTTGATTTTCTTCTATAAATGCTTTTATAGTAAGATCTTGATTTGTCATTTCTGATTTAGAATTTAAAATCAAACAACCTTTTTCATCGTTATCGTTTAAAATATCGTTAATGTAAATGTCAAAAATACCATTAAGTGTATCTGATGCATTATGAGAACTAACTACCTTTTTTCCTATTTGTCGCTTATAAGTGGCGTGATAATAAGAAAGAACATCCATAAAAATACCTAATTTGCTTCCAAAAGAATTATAAATACTCGATCTATTAAGAGACGTCGCATCGACCAAATCTTGCATAGAAGTACCGTTGTATCCCTTTTTATGAAATACTTCAGTTGCATTATGCAATACTTGTTGTCTGTTAAATGTTTCTACTTTTGGCATTCTTTACTGAAATGAACGTTTCAAAAATAATCAAAATATGAATAGGCAATTGTTACTAAAATCATAAATTTTTAAATTTACTAAAAGGATAGTTTCATCATAATATCGACTTGTGATTCTGTGCCTAATAAAAACTCATGTTTATTAAAGGGTAAAAAACCATTATTCTTATAAAATTTAATTGCTTTTGTATTCTTATTCCATACACCTAACCAGAGATAATCGATATTTTTAGATTTACCAATTTCGATAGATTTTTGTATTAATATATTACCAATCTTTTTTCCTTGATATTCTTTTACAACATAAATTCTTTCAATTTCCAGTGTATTTTCTGTTGTTTTTTCTGTTTGTGCATTTCCCCAATTTAATTTCAAATATCCTACCACTTGGTCATTTAATTTTGCAAAGTAAAAACAAGAGTTTGGATTTTGAAGTTCAATATTAAGCTGATCTAATTCAAAGTTTTTCTGTATATAAATTTGTATATTTTTTTCTGTATTCAGGGGTGGGCCATAGGTGTCATAGAAAGTTTGTTGCCCAATATTTTGCAATTTTGGAGCATCTTGTAATGTGACTTTTGTCAATCTTATTTTTTCTAAATTCATCTATTTATAATATACTTCTTAAAAATACAATAATATTTATGTTCAAAAAAAAGAGTGACACCGATTAAGTGTCACTCTTAGTTTTATAATGGGACTTCATTAAATTGTCCTAGTCTTTTAAAATTTTAAGGTTAAAATTACTAGTACCGTTTTGAACTTGCACAAAATACATTCCTTTAGGAAGTTGAGAAACATCTAATTGCGCATTTTTAGAAGCAGACGTTCTCTCTTTCAAGATTGTTTGTCCTCTTAAATCTATTATAGTTATCAAACTTTTTTCAGAAAGACCACTAAGATTTAAAACATTATGTACAGGGTTAGGGAACGCCTTTATAAGATTAGCATTTAATTCATCTTTAGCTCCTGTTGTTGAATTGTACGTAATTGTTAAAACCGGTTTTCCGGTAGCAGCTTCAGAAGAACTAAAGTTAGCATCAGCGCCATTAGCTTGACTAACGATTAAGGTTAAGAAGTTACCATTTTTAGTAACACCAGTTAGTGCAATGTCTTTAACGGTATCTTTAGAAAAAGGACCATTTACATTACCTAATGCAACACCTTTTCCCGGAGCATTGGCAGAAGTTAAATTCGTTTCTGTCCAATTGCTATTTGTTCCTAGGTTAACATCAATTACTCCATTACCAGAATCAGTACTTCCTGTAAGTTTTAAGCTTGCAGAAGCTATAGTACCACTAATAGCTGAAACATCAAATTTTAAGTAAGAAACACGATTTGTTCCATCTACATAAAGCACATTATTATTTATGGTAGAATTATTACTTGCTTGTATATAAGCATCGTCTACTGGGTTTAAATCTACTGTTACTGGTGTAGAAGTATTACCTCCTGTTGTTTTTCCTGAAACGGTAGCTGTAGCACTTGGGCCATTTCCACCAGGTCCGCATAATGAACGAACAACAAAATCATATGTTGTTCCTGCAGTAAGACCATTAATCGTTACAGAAGTAGCTCCGTTGTTTCCAGAAGCAAACGATACAGCACCGGATAAAGCACCATTAAAAGTACCTTCATTAAAAGCTCTTACTTCTATTATTCTTGTATCATTAGATGTATTATCAAAAGCTATAGTAGCAGAAGTATTTGTTGTGCTAGATACTGTTAAATTAGCCGGTGGTGCACTACAATCTGCTGTTGGTGTTGTAGCATTTAATGTAAACTCAGCTCGTTCAAAATTAAATAAGAAACCTGCAGTTCCTGTATATGTCAATCTAAGTCTTTGAGTACCTTCGGTTAATTGTATTTCAGTAGTGATAGGAGTACTGTAATTGTGCCAATCGTTATTTACAGGGACAGCAACTGTACCTAGATCAGTTCCTTTAACAGAAGCTACTATATTACCTCCAACACCGTTAGAAGAAGTAAAAGCAGTAAGTGTATAGGTTCCAGTTGTGGCTACATCAATATCATACTCGGTATAATTATTATTTTTAATGAAACCTAAATTTTGACCTCCATTTGTTCCTGGAGTATTTTCGGCTTTTACATCACCACTTTTAGCATCAAAGTTTTCTACTTCAATAGTTCCTGGGATAGCAAAAGTGTTTGGAGTAGAAACAGTATTTACAGTAACACTACTTGTAGCAGTAAATCCACCATCAGCAGTAGTTGCAGTAATAGTAGCTGTTCCAGCTGCTACTCCAGTTACTATACCAGCGGCACTAACTGTTGCAATACTTGTGTTGCTAGAACTCCATGTTACATTTTTATTTGTAGCGTTTACTGGCGCTACTGTTGCAGTCAAAGTACTTGTTTGAGCAACATCAATTGTGACCGTTGCAGGAGAAACATTTACTCCTGTTACTGCAATTGTTGTGGTTCCTCCAGAAGTAGTTCCTACAACTGTTGGAGCTAAAGGACTTGTACCTGGAGTACCTCCAGGGCATAAAGCACGAAATACAAAGTCATATGCCGTACCAGCTACTAAACCAGTCATAGTTACACTCGAACTACCTGCCGCTGCCGCTGCAAAACCAACACCTCCTGTATTAATATTTCCTGTAAATCCACCTTCAGGGAATGCTCTTAACTCAAAAGTTCTTGTATCTGTAGCTGTATTATCAAAAGATAATGTAACAGATGTATCAGTTACGCTAGACACTGCCAAACCAGTTGGTGCTGCACTACAATCTACAGTTGGAGTTGTACTATCAGTACATTTAAACTCTAATGATGTCCAACGACCTCTAGAAAAAGCAAATCCTCCTCCTTCTGGTACTTGTCCATTAGAGTTTGAATTAAATTCTACTCTAAGTACAGCTTCATTGGCTACAGTAATACCACTAAACGTTTGGCTAGCAGGAGAATAATCTACAGTAGTAGTTGGGTTTTGGAATGTTCCGATTAATACTTCATCAATGAATACTCTATAGGTACTCTCACCATCTAATTCGGCAAGAGTGTTAATCACTACATCATAAGTTCCTGCTTCTCCACTAAAAGAAGTGGTAGCAGCAGCAAACTGATCTTTGTATTGAGAAGCATCGATTGCTAAGGCATTTCTAACGTTATCTACATATCCCGGAGCAAATCCTGGAAGTTCAAAGTTTGAAAAATCACTTACAGCACCTAGGGTTACATTAGAGCAAGAGGATCCTCCTCCTACAGTAATAGTACTTGTAGCAGTAAATCCACCATCGGCTGTAGTTGCAGTAATAATTGCACTACCAGCCGCTACACCTGTAACTACACCGCTAGTATTAACTGTAGCAATTGAAGGATTATTTGATTCCCAAGTTACCGCTCTGTTCGTTGCGTTTGAAGGGGTAAAGTTTGGTGTTAAAGCACTAGTTTGTCCTGCATTAATTGAAACTGTTGCAGGTGATACAGAAACACCAGTCACTGCTATAGGATTGGTATTACCTTCTCGTGGAGATTCTGGAGTACTATTGTTTAAAGCTATAGGACGTTTTCCGTCTTGAAACATGAATAGTCTATCGATAACATGACCTTTTGAACGCCCTGCCACTTCAATCGAATAATAACCAGGTGTATCAAAGTCGGCAAAAATAGTCAATCCATTTACACCTGCATGTTCTCCTGTACATTCATTCACAAAGGCATCTTTTTGTACCCATACTTTCATCCATTCATTTAAACTTCCGGTTTTAGCACCTCCTTTAGTTCCATAAAAATCAGTTCCGTTTACTTTTAACCAAGAGTCGTTTGCCCCGTCAAAAGTTGTTGAATTGAAACCGTACCCTGTACGCCAAATAAATTGATAAGTACCGGGAGTATTTATTTTGATATTATACTTTAATACTCCATCAGGAAGTGGGTCAACAAATTGACGATCTGGACCATCATATTGCATGTAACCATTACCTAATGGCTGATTTCCTCCAGTTGTCTTTTTTGACCAAAGTGAGTTTGTTGGGAAATCAAGTGATTCAGTTTCAATTACCAAATATCCATCATTTTCTACCCAAGCACCTGATACTACTGGTGCAGGAGTAACAGTAACAGTAGAAGTATCTGTAAAACCACCGTCTACAGTAGTCACTGTTATTGTTGCAGTACCTTCTGCTATAGCTGTCACAACTCCATTAGCATTTACTGTTGCTACTGCTGTATTATTAGAGCTCCATGTTACGTCTCTATTGGCAGCAGATGAAGGACTTACTGTAGCTGTTAAGTTTGATGTTCTTCCTACATTAATAGATACAGATGCTTGTGTTATACTTACACCAGAAACAGGATCTGTTCCATTTTGTCTTACTAAGGCTATCCAATCAGAGTTAGCCGAATTTGGAGGGTTACCAATACTTCTGTTACCACCTCCTGAAACTCGTGTTACATTACCATTTAATAATGCTCCACCACTACGTGGATTGAACCATTGCACAGAAAAATCTCCTGATTGTCCATTTAAGTTCAAGTTTGTAGAACCTCCATTTTCTAAATAAATTACATACGTTCTTCCTGCTTCTGCTAAACAATTTGCAGAACCAGATACTAGATTATCATTATTAGAGGTTTTCCAAAATTCAATATTATTATTCTGGAAAAAATCTATTACGGCATAACGTGACCAAGTAAATAATGTATTAAAACGGTTGAAGTTTTCCGTTTTAAAATCACCTTGTCCACCGCCATACCACATTACACCAGGTCCACCGGCTATCATAGTTTTCCAAAGAATACGGGTTCTAGCTTCTGTTTTAACAGCACTACTCGAAATGTTTTGTGACGTAAAAATTCCTGTTCCTCCAGGATTTTGCTCATCTGAAGCAACTACCCAAGGAGTTCCATTATTTTTAGAATTGTTAATCCAAGTTAATATTCCATCAGGTCCATTGTAAGCAGATGCATAATTACTTTTGCTAGAACTTTGAATAGAAGCTCCTGTTAATTTAGCATTTAGATTTAACCAAGTTGTGTACTTGTTATGCTCATCAGGATAGGTATGAATCACACGATGATTTTGCCAAGGATCATTAGCGGCCATAAAATCAATACGTTCTATAGCACTTGCAGGGGTTCCACGATATTCTTCAGAGAAGTTCCATTCTACTGCTAAATGATGACCAAAACGAGCGATCATTTCACGGTAGTATGTTTTTATTTGATTACTATTTAAGGCATCCCAATTTTCATTTTCGGCTAATTTTAAGTGTAATAATAATCCATTGTGCTCAGCATGATTTAAAACAATTTCCCATTGTTCTAACTTAGATACATCGTAAACAAATTTAGCATTGGCAGTTGTCCATGGATATACATTTTTATCGTCACCCCCAAAAAGACTCATAGAAACAGAGTTCATTCGTTGATTTTTAAGGTAATTTAAGGCGCCAATAATGTTTTTACCTTTTCCACCATCCCAAGTAGGGTCAGTGTTGTTGTAATCTGATGCATGTGGATTAAATTGGTGTTCAGGAGTAAATCCAGAGTTTATATTCCCTGCAACGTCGGCATCAAAATCGTTATAGTTTAAGAAGTTTTCAGGAGAATCTGGACCTAGCTTCAGATAATACTCTCCAGTTTCAGAAAATTGAAGATAACGACGCTCACTATCTGTACCAGTAGTTTTATACACTAAACGGCCTTTTGCTCTTAAATCTGGAGCTGTTTTGTTAGAAGCGACAATCCCATTAATAGCTCCTGTTAAATTATGTACAGGAGAAGGTAAATTATTAACAGATGCTATTGCAACGTTATTTCCTGTATAATAAAGTACTCTATAACTCCAGTTTCCTATTTCATTAGGTCTTAAGAATGCTCTATATACCTTACCTTGTTTAGCATTTGAGTTAGCAGCGTTACCATCTGCAGCAAAATAACCAGGTACTCTAATAGTCGTTCCGCTTGGACTGGTAAAGATAACATCCATCCTTGTGTTTCTAAATGTACCTTCAGATTCTGATAAATTACCACCGGGTAGTGTTAGAGAAACGGCCACTTTATGCCATTTTTGAAGTGTTCCGCTGACATTTACGGATTGAGCATGCCCCATATAGGACATGACCATTATCATCATTATAGCCCATAATGATGATAGGGTTTTTCTTTTTTTCATGATTTGTGTTTGTTGAGTTAAAAGTTTTAGTTAATGAGTTTTTTTTTGCTTTTGAGTTTAGTTATGCTCTAAAGCAAGCGTAAATATATACTAGTACAAAAGGAAAGGAGAACTATACTAAGTAAAAATCAATGACATATGATTTTGTATACCATTTGTACTCTATGTACCCCAAATGTACCCTAGTTTGTTTAAGAATAGAAATAGTGTTAATTCCTTTTTGAAGCCTAAAATATTTGAAAAATGTATTAATATTATATTAGGTAAAGAATAAGAAACACCCTGATATCATTATGAAGTTGGCTTATTTATGTTACCAAACAAAAAACCAAAAAGACTATTAGAATACTAATGGTAGTTAAAACATGAGTTATTGTTATAAGGGTATCCTAAATCGAAAATTTGGATTGCAACAAATGGTTTTAGGGGCTTGTAATTAGAACAATAAACAAGAAAAAATGATTATAATTTTGAATTTTATCGAACCTTTTAGAACTAAAATTTATGTTATTATGCCCCTTCTTTTTTAGTACAATAATTATAAGTAATGATTAGAAAAATGAGGTTAAATGATATTAATTCTCTTTTTTTTTGATTGAAAGAAACTAATAAAAAAACGCCATGTATTAATACATGGCGTTTCTAAATATTTAAACGACGATTTATCTTTTAATAAATCTAATAGTCTTATTTTCAATAGTATTTTTTACAGTTAGTAAATACATACCTTTTTGAAGATGAGATATATCAAACTTCATGTTTTTTCCTGTGGTAGTTTCCTGTATTACTGTTCTTCCAGAAATATCTTTAATAGATACATTACTTTCTATATCTGCGCCTAGTACCTGTAGTTCATTTGTTGCAGGATTAGGATATATAGTTAAATTTAATTTATTAGACTCTATAGTGTTACTTTTAGAACCTACGGCATCAAATTTCCATTGGGTATAGTTACCAGAATATGTTGTTGGACGTTGTACCATAGGACTATTATTAGCATCAGTACTAGGTCTAAAGTAGTGATTCGTTTGTCTATTTTGTAAGTAAAAATATCCATTAGAAGAGTTTACTTTTTTCCATTGTGTATAGTTACCACCATAACTAGTAGGTCTTTGTTCAAGAGCAGAACCATCATTATTACCTACTGGTCTAAAGTATTTACCAGTTTCTACATTTTTTAAGTAAAAATAACCATTAGAAGTATTTACTTGTTCCCATTTTACTATATTACTTGTAGTATTTGACGAAACTTGGATCAATGTAACTGCATCTGAATTATTCTGAGGCTGTAATTTTTTCCCCGTTTGACGGTTTACTATAAAAAATTGCTGATTTGGATTAGGATCTGGATCCGGATCTGGATTGTTTCCTGTAGTATTCATTACGTACCTAGACCAAAATTTGGCATGAGTATCTGCTTTTGTACCTATTTCAAAAATCCACCAATTTTCAACACAATCAGAATAGTCAACACCATCTGTGAAGAAGAATGACCAGTCATGAGGAAATCCATTAGGAAAATAATTGTTAAAAATACGATCAGCTTCTGTCCATAGTCTTTTGGCTACACTATTAGGGGAGTTTTTAGCTTGATCAACAAATGAATTGCTTCGATTTCGATACATAGGTGTTGACCATGGTCCATGATCTCCCCATCCGTCATTCCAACCTGCATTTCCATCATCAAGAAGAAAGTATCTTGTGTTTGCTTTTACATTTCTGAGTTTGGATTGATTTGCTTTACCTTCATTAAAACCATCATCATGTTGAACTAAAATCACATTGTTTTTAGTTGTTGTAGAACTGATGCCGTTATTGGCGTTAATTAAAGGCATTAACCAATCTGCTGTTACATCTGATTGACCTCCTTCTTGTACCCAAACTTTCCCACCATTTTTGAGGATAGGTGTTACTTTATTGGTTATGGCTGCTATGGCTGCAGACCTGTTATTATGTGCATCGGTCCAGTTGTTTCCAAAAGCCATATTGAAAAGTGAATTTGATTGAAGGTATCTTCCACCTTGATTACCATAAGCACCAGCAACGGCAAAATAATTTACATTACTTAAATCTTGGTGTGCAAGCATACTACCAAGAGCTGCTACTGCATGAATATCATCTGGATCAGGTCTAATGTCAAAACAAGCGATCAAAATATCTTTGTTTTTATTAAAACTAGGACGTTGTGCAAAGGCACTAGAAAATGTGATCAAAAAGATCATCTTTAGAAAAATAAGAGTTTTAAATTTCATGATTTGTGTTTTTAAGAGTTAATTTAATTGAGTAGTTATTACCTCGAAAGGTGTTGCAAATGTATTATTACATGAAGTGTAATTGCAATAAGATGTTATGCAAAAAGAAGAGTAGGTGCTTTATGTATACCATTTGTACTCCATGTACTCTTTGTGTATTCCTAAATTAGAGCTTTTAAAATGGATATAAATCGCTTTTCACGAATTGATATTGGCAATTTACATTGAGCGGATTGTAAATTATTTACAAATATTTATTGTAGGGTTTATTCAAGAAAAGGGGAGTAGTACCTGTAAAAAACAGGTTTGATTAGATAATCCTTTTGATTACTCTTAATTGGTGTGTATGCGTACGTCTTTCTGCATTATAAATACCTGTATGATCTATACGATCCACACGCACTTTACCATGCGCGTGGATAATATAGTTATCTTTCATTATAATACCTACATGAATAATAGCACCTTCTTCGTTATCGAAAAATGCAAGATCTCCAGCTTCACTTTCTTCAATAAAACTTAAAGGTTCTCCTTGAGTTGCTTGTTGAGACGCATCTCTTAATAATTTATATCCATTAAGTTTGTAAACCATTTGAGTGAAACCGCTACAATCAATACCAAAATTTGTTTTACCTCCCCAAAGATAGGGAGTGTTTAAGTATAAAAACGCAGTTTCGACAATCTGATCTTTAGTCCGTTTTTCTGTAATTCTAAGCCCTTCATATTGGTGTTCTAAAAAATCCAAACTACCTAAAGATACTCCTAAAGGTACGGGCATTAATTGATTTTTTGCGCAACTAATAAACTCTACTAAATCCCCTGCCAAATCTTGATGTTGGGTATCAAAATTTTTATAATCGGTTTCAGAAATTTCCAAATACTGTTTATTATCAATCCAACCTTCATATTTATCAAAGGCCAGACGAATTTTACTCCATTTTTTTCGTTGTTCTATTACTTTAAAATGGTCACCATATAATACTTGAGAAACCATTTCACTGGTGTCTTTTGGTTCAAAGCGTAATGGGACAATACTCAGATTACAAATACCGTATTGCATGAATTTTATATAGAAAATTTAAACGAAGTTTCGCTGATATTAAATATTGATTTTAGTACAGTTAAACACGTTCTACAATCATTGCAGAAGCACCACCACCGCCATTACATATTGCAGCGGCACCTATTTTAGCATTATTTTGTTCTAGAACGTTCATTAATGTAATTAATATTCTTACACCCGAACAACCTAACGGGTGTCCTAAAGATACAGCACCACCATTTACGTTGGTATTTTTATCTGTAAGGCCTAATATTTTCATATTTGCTAAACCTACAACAGAAAATGCTTCATTAAATTCAAAGAAATCTACATCTTCTAAAGCTATATTTGCCTTATCAATAGCTTTTGGTAAAGCTTTCGCAGGTGCAGTTGTAAACCATTTAGGTTCGTGAGCAGCATCGGCATAACTTTTGATTTTTACAAGAGGTTTTAAACCTAATTCTTTAGCTTTTTCTGCACTCATTACAACTACTGCGCCTGCTCCATCATTAATAGTCGAAGCATTTGCGGCTGTAACAGTACCATCTTTACTAAAGGCAGGACGCAAAGCTGGTATTTTTTCCATTTTCACGTTTTTGAATTCTTCATCTTCAGTTACCAGTATAGGTTCGCCTCTACGTTGAGGAACAGCAACTGGTACAACTTCATTAGCAAATTTACCTTCTGCCCAAGCTTTAGCAGACCTTTCGTATGATTGTATTGCATAAGCATCTTGATCTTCTCTGCTAAATTCATATTCATTAGCACATAAGTCGGCACATACTCCCATTGCATTATTATCATAAGCATCTACTAATCCATCTCTTTGCATGCCATCTTCAAAAGTTTGAGGTCCAAATTTATGACCTGTTCTAAGTCTAACATAATGAGGAATTAAGCTCATATTTTCCATACCACCGGCTACAATAATATCGGCATCCCCCAAGGCAATAGCTTGGGCAGCATGCATAACGGCTTTCATACCACTGGCACAGACTTTATTAACAGTAGTACAAGGCACCGTATCGCTTATTCCAGCAGCTAAAGCAGCTTGTCTGGCAGGTGCTTGACCATTCCCAGCTTGAACTACATTACCCATAAACACTTCTTGAACTAACGATGGATCAAGATTTATTTTATCTAATGCACCTTTAATTGCAGTAGCACCTAGTTGGGTTGCAGGAACAGTGGATAAACTTCCTAAAAAGCTTCCTATAGGTGTTCTTGCAGCAGAAACAATTACAACTTCTTTACTCATTATATTTTTTTTAGATATGTGTATTATTTGTTGCGAATTTAAGGATTTTTTGCAGGATAAACATAAGAAAGTGCAAAGTAGAATCCGCAAACTTTTATTTTATAGTTGTCGAGTTACTTTTCAATAAATTACGATTTTAAAAGCTATTTTTGACTTGTTATTTTGTTTGTTACTTTCTTAACGATATACATCTAACTTTGATTTAGTACTTTTGAGTAATTAATTGATTCAATTTGTGAAAAGAATTTTAGACAGCCTGTATAAAAGAAAATCAACTATCTATAAGATATTTCTTTTTATAATTACTACTGCACTAATCGTGTATCTATTCCCTAAAGGAGGAATTTTTAAGTACGAGTTTACCAAAGGGAAACCATGGCAATATGAAAACTTGTATGCTCCCTTTGATTTTGCAATAGCTAAAACAGAAGAAGAAATTGAGGATGAGAAAAAACGAATCACAGATAATATTATTCCGTATTTCGAGTATGATACAATAATTGCGAATACTGCAAAAGAGTTGTATGAAGAAATGTTTGCAAGTAACCTTCCTACGTTAAATCAAAGTAGTACACGTGATCAAGCTAAACTTTTTGGAAGAATTTTATTAAATGATATATATAGATATGGTGTTTTGCAAGAAACCTATTCTTATAGTAGTAATAGACAAATATT
The DNA here is from genome assembly GCF_001632745.1 of Aquimarina aggregata. Taxonomy (GTDB): domain Bacteria; phylum Bacteroidota; class Bacteroidia; order Flavobacteriales; family Flavobacteriaceae; genus Aquimarina; species Aquimarina aggregata. The sequence continues at coordinate 290,880 of NZ_LQRT01000002.1, forward strand.
TTTAAATAAAGGAAACAAAGCTGAAGCTGTTACATATGGTCAAATACAAACTCCCAATGCCATAACCCGTCTTATTAATTCAAGAATTGATAAAAGTGAATATACAAAGTTTAAAAGTGGTTTTGTGGCCTTGTTTTATGATTTGGTAAAACCTAATGTTAGGTTGAATGATAAATTAACCGAAAGTACATTAGAAAATGAACTAGCCAAGGTTTTAACGACTAGAGGAGGGGTATCTCGTGATAGTAGGATTATAGCTAAAGGAGAAGTTGTTGAAGGAGATAAATTACAAATTTTAAGTTCTTTAAAGGCAGAGTATGAGTCTCAGGTTTGGAGTGACAAGAATTTTTATTGGATTGTTTTAGGGTATAGTCTTTTGGTATCTCTGGCATTAATGATGCTATTATTATTTATTAGAAAATACAGAACAGAGATCTATGATAATAATACTCAGGTCACTTTTATTTTTTTCAATATACTTTTTATGGTTTTGATAACCACCTTGGTGGTAAAATATAGATCTGGTTATATCTATGTTGTTCCTTTATGTATATTACCATTAGTGTTAAAAGCCTTTTTTGATTCTAGATTGGGTTTATTTACACATGTGGTTACGGTTTTGATTTTGGGATTTGTAGTTCCTAATAGTTATGAATATACGTTCTTACAAATTATTGCGGGAATAGTAACTATACTTACTATCTCTGAATCGTTTAAAAGAGCAAATTTATTTATTTCGGTAGGACAAATTACGGTAGTTTATATCCTTGCTTATATATCATTTCACATTATTCATGAAGGAAGTATAAGTAATATTGATTGGATAACTGTGGTCTTGTTTGTTATTAGTGGATTTGCGACTTTAATTGTTCACCCTCTGATTTATGCGTATGAAAAATTATTTGGATTAATATCTGATGTATCTTTATTAGAGCTTAGTGATACGAATTCAATATTATTAAAAGAATTGTCTAATAAAGCGCCTGGAACTTTCCACCATTCTCTTAATGTAGCTAATATTGCAGAAGCTGCAGCAAATGAAATTGGTGCAAATGCTATGCTTGTTAGGGTAGGAGCTCTTTATCATGATATAGGTAAAATGGCAAATCCAACTTACTTTACAGAGAATCAATCTACGTCTGGAAATGCTCATGATGTATTATCTCCTAAAGAAAGTGCTAGAATTATTATTAATCATGTAATTAGAGGTATAGAAATTGCGAAAAAATACAAATTACCAGACCGTGTGATCGATTTTATCAGAACACATCACGGTACTAGTACGGTATATTATTTTTATACAAAAGAGAAAGAAAGTAATGAAAATGTAAACATTGAAGATTTTAGGTATCCAGGACCTAAACCTTTTTCTAAAGAGACCGCTATTTTAATGATGAGCGATAGTGTAGAGGCGGCTTCAAAAAGTTTAAAAAATCCAACAAGTAGCTTAATAGATTCTTTTGTAGAAAAAATTGTAAGTAAACAAATGGATGACGATCAATTTATCAATGCAAATATCACTTTCAAAGAAATTCAACAAATTAAAAAGGTATTCAAACGTAAACTAACCAATATCTATCATTTGCGAATAGAATATCCAGAATAGCATCATATGTTATCCTATGTGATTTATAAACGTCTTTTTTTAAATCTGTTATTTTAAATATTTTTTATCCATCCAAAAGGTTCCAAAAGGGATAATTGAACATAGTAATACTATAGCAAGAGTTTTTGTGTTCCATTTTTTTTCTGGCTTAACAAGAAATGCAAACACAATATATATAAGAAATAAAAAACCGTGAGCCATACCAATTACTTTATTGGGTTCTGGAGAATCAAACATGTATTTTAAAGGCATGGTAACAAATAAAATTAGGAGGTAAGAAATACCTTCTAGGTAGCTAATTATTCTGAAACTGGTAATCATAGGCAATTATTATAAGATAAATAATTATTATTCTTTGTTAGTTATATCAAAATTTAATTCAAATACATCAAGATTGAAATAAGGAATTGCAGAGAGCAGATGATCAAAAATATCAGCCATGATGTTTTCATAATTTTTCCAAACTTTATCATTGCTAAAAGCATAGATTTCTAAGGGTATACCTTGAGCAGATGGCGCTAGCTGCCTACTCATAATGGTCATTTCTTTATTGATATATGGATGATTCTCAAGGTATGATGCTACATAAATTCTAAAAACTCCCATATTCGTCAAATTTCTTCCATTTACAGGATTAGATTTATCGATATTATTATTTTGATTATATAGACTTATTTCCTGTTGTTTGTTTTCAAGATACTCACCAATAAGAGTTACTTTTTTTAATCGTTCAATATCATCATTAGACAAGAAAGAAATACTTCCTGTTTTTATTAGTAAAGATCTCTTTATTCTTCTTCCTCCCGAATCCATCATACCACGCCAATTCCTGAAAGATTCAGAAGTAAGATGATAGGTTGGTATTGTGGTAATAGTTTTGTCAAAATTTTGAACTTTAACAGAAGATAAATTAATCTCGACAACATCTCCATCTGCTCCATATTTTTCCATTGTAATCCAATCACCAATTCTTACTGTATCGTTAACCGCAACTTGTATACTAGCTACAAAGCCCAAGATTGTATCTTTAAAGATTAAAAGTATTACAGCCGACATAGCACCCAATGCAGTTAGAAAAGTCCATATTGATTTTCCTGTCATCGATGAAAAAATAAATATCCCCCCTATAGTCCAAACAAATATCATAAACACTTGAACATAACTATCGATAGGTTTATCTTTAAATGAAGATAATGACTTAAGGTAATCTCTAAAGGTTCTTAGGATACTTCGTAACACCCATATGGTTAGTATAATAACCATTATGTCAAATATAATTTCCAAATATTTCTCTGCTGTTGGAAAAGAAATAAATAGCATGGGTACTATCCAAATAGTTAAAGAAAGAGGTACAATATGTGCTAAGTAATCAAACGTCTTATTTTTTACCAGAAAATCATCAAAAGTATTCCTTGATTTTGATGCATAACTTTTAAAAATAGTAAGAAAGACCCTTTTCAAGATAATATATATAAAGAAAAGAATAAAAACGAGAATTGATAATCCAATAAGGATATTTAGATATTCTGATAGGTCTTTCGAAATACCTTTGTCTATAAAAATGTTATAAAAATAACGAGTTAATTCCTTCATTTGTATTGATATCCGATGAATCCATTTTTGGGCTTTGCAAAATTAGTAGTATAACAGGTAATTAAGCAAATAAAACATCATTTTTTCTTCTTACAAAAGAGGTTTTGCTATTACTAAAATCAAATCACCCTATTTATCAAAAATAAATAGGGTGATTAGACAATCAAATATAATTTCTAATACTTACAATTTATAATTTAAAGATAAATTAATCATAGTACCTAATTGGCTAAAATGATATCCATCATACGACATTTGAGAATATCGCCCATTAAATGTAATTAAGTTGAAAGCCGTTTTTTCGGCTGCAGGATCGTTAAGTACTGCTGTTCCTGTAGGTGTAAGTGCTTCAAACTCCCATTCTGGTAATACATCTAGTATGTTATTCACATTTAATGCAATTGTTAATTTGTCTGTTGCGCTATAGTTTATTGCTAAATCGGTAACAACTTTTGTCATAAACTCAACTCCAAGATCAGAACCTCCGTCGCTATCTGCTGCATCACCTCCAACAAGACCTTCTAAGTCCTGCAAACCTTGATTTCTAAATTTTGTAGGACCAAATAGCGTATTATTTAATGAAAAACCAAATTTACCAATATCATAATTGGCTCCTAGTATTGCCTTAAATTCGGGTCTTGAAGTAAAGAATAAGGCTTCTTGAGTATCATTAACTACAGACTGACCAGCTTGTGCTACCAAAGCAGGGTTTTTAACATCCCCATCTCTTTCGTTCTCTAATGTATAATTACCAGATAGACTAAAACCAAGTTTTCCTGTTCCTAATTCGATATTTTTGTAATTAGCAACTAGATCTATACCAGAAGTTCTAGTATCAATGGCATTTACAAAGAAACTTACATCTGATAAATTATTGTCTGTTAATACATCGTCCAAAGGTGTATTTCCGGCCGCTGTAGCTCCAATTTCTGTACTAAGAACAATTCTATCATCTACGGCAATATTATAGTAATCTATGGTGAAATTAATATTTCTATTAATCTTAGCCCCAATACCTACGGTAATATTGGTTGATTCTTCTGCATCCAGTTGTGGAATATCTAATAATCTTGCTTGCGGAGAAACATTATTAATCAATCCTCCGACCTGTATACCTTGACCAGGAACAAAACTAAATTGTGCTCTTTGTGTAAAGATTTGATGTAATGTTGGAGCTCTAAACCCTGTAGATACAGATGCTCTTAAAGTTAATTTATCTTCTAGAAATTTATAACGAGAACTTAGTTTCCAAACGAAAGCTTCTCCAAAATCACTATAGTCTTCTAATCTAATAGTTCCATTTACTAAAAAATCTTCAGTAATATCAGCAGAAATATCAAAATAACCACCAAAATTATAACGATTAAATTTTCCTGAATTTTCTGGTCTATTTCCGGCAAAAGAATCAGAACCTCCTCCATCATATGATGCCAGATCACCTTCGATAATTTCAAAAGTTTCATTTCTAAACTCTGCACCAAAACCAATACTAACTTGATCAGAAAGTAATTTTGCAATATCAATATTTCCTACGTTATGCGAAAATCTTGTTCCTCCCGGATCAAATGAGATAGGACTTCTTTCTCTATATAAATCGGCACCTCCAATGACTTCTCCAGGATCTACGATACCATCATTATTTGCATCATTCCATGTTAATGGAGACAAAACAGAGTTTCCATTATGTGTATTATTTACAGAATAGGTTTGCGTATTTCCACCAGTAGTGTAACTAAGATCATAATTCCAACCATTTTTTTTAGTTTTAAATCCTACTGTTGCGTTATAATCGTTTAGATCTCCTTCAAAAGTAGGAAGATACCCTTCATAAGATCCTCCAGGACCATTAGGGAAGAAATCTGCTAAATACGGAAAATCCTGAATATCTCTCCAATATGGAGTTCTAAAATTGGCAAAGCTATTTACCTTTTTATATACGTAAGCCGCATTCATATAGATTTCAGTGTTTTCGCTGATATCATACCCTCCATTTACTAAAAACTTGGATGCTGCTGTTTCAGGAGATCCATTAATGTTTCCTGCATCAGGACGTCTAGATAAAAAATCACGAATGTCTTCTAGTCTTTCTCCTACTCGTGTACCACCAAAATCAGAAAATTCACCTTCGGCATCTACATCACCGGGACGATTTGCTAAACTTACTTTAGAGAAATCAATAGTGTAATTAAAGAATCCTTTGTCATCTCCTATTTTAGCACCATTGTTTAAACTAATACCTATTGTTTCTCCATCTCCTTCAGAAGTGATTCCCGATCTAAAAGTTACAGAGCCTTCTTCTGGGTTATCTTTAAGAACAATATTCATAACTCCTGCAATAGCATCAGAACCATATTGGGCAGAAGCTCCATCTCTTAAGATTTCAACACGTTTAATAGCATCTGTTGGTATTGCAGAGATATCTGCGCCAGTTTCACCTCTACCAGGAGAAGTTTGTGTGTACAGTAATGCACTTAAATTTTTACGTTTACCGTTAACCAGAATTAATGTTCTACTTGGTCCCATATTTCTAATTTCATATGGGTCTAATAATGATGTAGCATCATTTACTGGTGTTTGTACGGTATTAAATGAAGGTATTTTATACTGTAATGCTTTGTCAAATGTAATTTGACCAGTAGACACTAATTCATTTGCTGGTAAAACATCAACAGGAAGAGACGATGTAGTATTACTTCTTGGTAATGCTCTGGATCCTACTAATATAATTTCTTCTAATTGCGCTCCGCTCGCCAATGTCACATCAATTACGGTTTTAGAGTTTACAGAAATTTCTTGAGTATTAAAGCCAACATAACTAAAGATTAATATGCTTTCTGCGTTACTGACATCTATGCTATATTTACCGTCAAAATCGGTTGTAGCTCCATTACTGGTTCCTTTTTCGATAATATTTACTCCGGGTAAAGGAGAACCGTCGGCATCCCTAATGACACCAGTGACTGTTTGCTGGGAAAACCCAAAACAAACGGATAATACGAATAAAATGAATGTTAGTTTTTTCATGTAAAAAGTTTTAATTTAAGATGATTGTTGCCTTAAATATATTTAAAAGGTTTTTCTTTTTAACATGATGTTTTAATTTTCTTTTAAATAACTGTAAATAAAAAATGAAATAATTAACAGAATATACTTTTTACTTTATTTTTTTCAAAAAATTGGCTTTTGGCGTACCAATCTTTTATAATTTGAATCTCATAAATAAGAAAAGCATCATATCTGGTGGATATAATGCTTTTAATAAGTTTCTTAATATATTTTTTTAAAAATTAAAATCTAACCTGGCATAATAATATGCTCCTCCAAATCCCATTTGTACTGCATCCCAATATCCTCCGGCTTCAGTTTCTCCATCATTTTGTTGGTCAGGATATTCATTAGTGATATTGTTTCCACCTATAGTTAATTTAAAAGCGTCAGAAAGTTTATAACCAAGATTTAGGTCTGCAGTAATTTTTGCGCCATAGATATCTTCGGTATCTGCAAAATCAATAAGAACAATCTCACTAAAACGGGTTAATCCAATACCCGCATTAAATTTATCTTTACTGTAATTGGCATTAAATGAGAATTTGCTTTCTGGTGCAGAAGCTAATAAAAAGGCCTTTTCTCTTTCTCCAAAAAATATGCTTTCATCTAAATCTGTATTTACACTTTTTATGTACATATTGTTTACGTTCCCTGCTAGTGTAGCAGAGAGATTTCCGAAATTGTAACTTTCTTTCCAAGATAATATGATATCAAGACCCACAGTCTCTGTATCTACTCCGTTAGCAAAGAATTGAGCCTCATTTACATTTGGTATTTGAGGCGCCGCAAAAGTACCTGTTAATACGATTCTATCTTTTACATTGATAAAGTATCCATCAATGGTTGCAGTAAACTTACCAAAAGAAGCTGTAGTACCAATAGCAGCATTAATTGCGGTTTCTTCTTGTAATGCTTCAATTCCAAAAGAAGCAGTAACTGGGCTATTATTTGCTGATAATAATGTTTCTGAAGCAGTACCACCTTGAAAATCTGTAAACCTTAAATTGTAATAAATCTGCGCTAAAGAAGGAGCTCTAAACCCTGTACTAACAGATCCACGTATATTAATATCATCTGTTGCTTTAATTCTAAATGACAGTTTACCGTTAATAGTACTACCAAAATCACTATAGTCCTCAAATCTTGCTGCCGCTCCTAAAAGAAAACTATCTGTAATATCAAATTCTGCATCTGTGTAGATAGAAATATTTGACCTAGAACGATCTACCTCATTAGCAGGACTATAACCTGGGAACCCTTGTGAACCTCCTGGTCTGGGTGTTGTAGCTCCAGAATCTGGATCTGTAAATATTGGCTGTACTTGTGTTGCTGGGTCGATAATTGGACGACCATTTATATCGTATGTAGCATACGAACCTTCTTCACCTGCAAAAATTATAAAGTTTTCGGTTCTATATTCCGCTCCGAAAGCAATATTTAATCCTTTTAAAGTATTTGGATAATACTTAGAAAAATCTAAACTTAACGTATTTTGACTTAAACTATGACCTCCAGCATCAAAATCTGTAGGGGAAGAGGCTAGCAATGATGCATTTAATGTTCCTTGTATGAAGTAATGAAAATTATTTTTACCCCATGTATTATTAATATCTATTTTCCAATTATCACTTGTTTCGGTTCTAATCCCGGCAGATACAGAATTATCAATAATATTTGATGTTATTCTAGGAGTAAATCCATTAGGGAAAATTTCAGAAACAACACGTTCGCCTCCATTACGAGTAAAGGCAAAAGCGTCTGTGTCACGATAGTTTCTTCCTCCAAACGCGTAAAACTCTGTTTTTTTAGATATAGGAATCACTGTATTTGCGAAGAAATTAAATCCATCTATAGCAGCTTCACCAAAACCTCTTCTAAAATCAAAACCTGGACGCAATGTTTTATTTTTACTTATGTATTCTGTAGTAAAATTAATGAAGCCATCTTCTCCAATTTCAGCCCCGTAATTAGCTGTGATTTTTACAGATCCTCCATCAAAACTTTTATCATCTGCTAATCGGTTACCATCATTATTGGTGTCCAAACGATTTCCATCTGTATTTGGAGTACCATTGGGAAAATCACCTTTGGCATTTGTATTATATGCTCCGTAACTAATACTACCAGTTAATTTATTGACATTGTTCTTTAGTACAATGTTAATAACGCCTGCTATGGCATCAGAACCGTATTGTGCAGCAGCGCCATCCCTAAGTATTTCAATTCTTTTAATTGCCGATGCAGGAATTGCATTAAGGTCTGTTCCTGAGTTTCCTCTACCTCGTGTTCCAAATACATTTATAAGAGAAGAAGAATGTCTTCTTTTACCATTAATTAATACTAATGTTTGATCAGGTCCAAGACCACGCAGTGTTGCAGGATCTATATGGTCCGCACCATCTGATCCAGATTGTTTATTTGCATTAAACGAAGGGGCTGTGTATTGTAATAATTCATTAATCTCAACTTTACCACTTTTAGTGATAATTTCTTGCATGTCAATAATATCTATAGCTACAGGGGTATCAGTGGCCGTACGTTTAGGACTTCTGGAGCCAACAACAACAATAGTGCTTAGAATTTCTCCTCCAGATAGAACAACATCTATTTTTTCTAAGGTACCAACAACAATTTCTTGTGTCTCAAAACCTACAAAACTAAATATAAGTGTAGCGTTTGCATCAACAGCAATGGTATAATTACCTTGTTCGTCTGAAGTGGTTCCTGTACTTGTTCCTTTTTCAATAATATTTACAAAAGGAAGAGGAGCCCCAGATTCATCAGTAACAGTACCAGTAACAATTTGTTGACAAAAGGATACACTAGTAAATAAACTAAATAAAATGAGTGTTAAGTTTTTCATGTGAGTATGTTTATTTTGTGGTGATTGTTACTATAAATATATCCAAAAACAAGGCTAATTTGTTTAAAATGAGACTTATTTTTTATAGAGCATAAAAAAACCAAACATTTATGTTTGGTTTAAGTTTATAGTATTTTGGATGTGAAGTTTACAACAAGATAGTTTATTTGGCTTTATAGATGGTGGTCATAATCTCGTCTGATTGCGCATCATACATCTCTAGAATAAAATTTTTGTCTGCATCAAAATGTCCAACTCCGTTATTTTTTTCTCCTAAATTTACAATGTAATAGTTATTACTAATAGGCCTAACTTTTGATACTTGGTTTCCTGTTTTGTTTAGAAAAGTCATGCGATAACCTTTTCCATCGGTTATCATGGTGTAACTAGCGATCTCTGTTGAGCTATTAGATTTCTGAACCTGTACTTCTGCATCAGAATAGGTGGCAGTTTGGTTTACTTTATCTTCATCTTCGGGATTAAATTTAATCTTACTTCTTTTAGTAATAACTTCTTCTTTTTTAATCACTTTTTCTTCGCCATTAGCTCCTTTTATCCTAATGATTTTGGTTACTGTTTCTGTCGATAAATTATCTTTAGCATCGGTTTCTTCAGATTGTGCAAATCCAGTACAAGCAAAACCGAAGCATAATAGTGTAGTGAGAGTTTTTAGGGTTTTCATAATGTTTACGTATTGGGATTTAAAATTACAAAAAATACAGAAACTGCTAAAATTGATAATTTTCGTTATCTAACGGTATGGGTTTAAGTTTATACAATTATTCTATAATCTTATGAACCAGTATTTGTTTGGTACGTATTAATACTATTATCTTTGCACTCTTAAAAATTAGAGAATTTTTTAATTTTCTCGATTATATTATAATTATTATGAAAGCCGGAATTGTAGGATTACCAAATGTTGGCAAATCAACATTATTTAACTGCTTGTCTAATGCCAAAGCGCAAAGTGCTAATTTTCCTTTTTGTACCATAGAACCCAATATCGGAGTGGTAAATGTGCCTGATCCAAGATTAGAAAAATTAGAAGAGTTAGTAGATCCAGAGCGCGTAATTCCTGCTACAGTTGATATTGTAGATATTGCTGGATTAGTAAAAGGAGCTAGTAAGGGAGAGGGCTTAGGAAATCAATTTTTAGGAAACATTAGGGAAACAGATGCAATTATACATGTACTACGTTGTTTTGATAATGATAATATTGTACACGTAGATGGCTCGATAGACCCTATTAGAGATAAAGAAACTATTGATATAGAACTACAACTAAAAGATTTAGAAAGTGTAGAAAAAAAGTTAGATAAAGTCAAACGTGCTGCTAAAACAGGAAATAAAGAGGCTCAAAAAGAAGAAGCCATTTTATTGAAACTTAAAGATGGATTAGAGGCTGGTACATCTGTTAGAGCAATCGATATTTCTGAAGATGATCGTGTAAATTATGTAAAACCATTACAATTTATTACTGATAAGCCAGTACTTTATGTATGTAATGTAGATGAAGATGCGGCTGTTGACGGAAATGACTATGTAGAGAAAGTAAAAGAAACAGTAGCGTCTGAAAATGCAGAAGTCATTGTTTTGGCTGTAGGAACCGAAGCAGATATAACAGAGTTAGATGATTATGAAGAGCGCCAGATGTTTTTACAAGATATGGGGTTAGAAGAACCCGGAGCCTCTGTTTTAATTAGAGCAGCCTATAAACTTTTAAATCAACAAACATATTTTACTGCTGGAGTAAAAGAAGTTCGAGCATGGACGGTTACTATTGGTGCAACAGCACCACAGGCAGCAGGAGTTATTCATACCGATTTTGAAAAGGGCTTTATCCGAGCAGAGGTAATAAAATATGATGATTTTGTTAAGTATGGAAGCGAAGCTAAAGCTAGAGATGCAGGAAAATTAGGAGTTGAAGGTAAAGGTTATATCGTTAATGATGGGGATGTCATGCATTTCTTATTTAATGTATAACAAAAATATTTGAATCAAAAAAACCTCTCTAAATATTTAGAGAGGTTTTTTTTTGAACATCGTAGAAATTGAATAAAACCTTTATTTTCAAAAAAGGGATACTGTTATTTTTGATTAATGAAACATACAAAACTTTCATCCTACGGGATCATATTTGCTATTATAGGAGTAGTATTATTTTCTGCTAAAGCAGTTTTGGTAAAATTGGCATATAAGTATGATATAAGTTCAGAACACCTATTATTATTTAGAATGCTGTTCTCGTTACCATTTTATATAGGAGTAGTATTAATTAAGCAACGAAAAAACAGTCAGGAAGCTAGGAAAAAAGATTATTTATGGATCTTATTTTTTGGTATAATTGGTTATTATCTTGCAAGTTATTTTGATTTTTTAGGTTTACAATATATCAAAGCAGGGCTAGAAAGAATAATACTTTTCTTGTATCCTACATTAGTAATTATTATATCAAAAGTTTTTTTAAACAAAAGGATATCAAATAGGCAATTACAAGCTATTTTGATTACTTATATTGGTGTTTTAATTACATTTTGGGGAGAACTTCAATTAGAAAATACAGGTAATTTATATTTGGGTGCAATACTTGTTTTTATGAGCGCACTTACATACGCAATTTATATAGTTGGAAGTGGTTGGTTGATCCCTAAATTTGGAGTAATTGTATTTACTTCATATGCAATGATAGTATCTTCTTTGTGTATAATATTACAATACGTTATTTTTGATAGAACAGACATATTAAGTTATCCATTAGAATTATATTTGATATGCATTGCAATGGCAATTTTTTCAACTATAATCCCCTCGTATTTAGTCTCTGCAGCAATCGCAAAACTTGGAGCATCTAATTTTTCTATAATTGCTAGTTTAGGGCCGTTTTCAACAATTATTCTGGCATATTTCTTTTTGGGAGAAAATCTTTCATTAATTCAAATTGTAGGAACTCTTGTTGTTATTTTGGGGATATATATTGTGACTAAGAGAACAGAATAGCATAGAAAATATTATAAAGCAAAGACTATCAGTACTTTTTTTAGTGATTCTTAATATTTTTTTGCTTAATTTACATACTTAAAAGTAGTATATTCTTATTTACTTGGGGGTAAATATGATGTTTTTTGGTTAATAAATAAGCTTAAATTCATAGTTTGGGAAGTTTTAGAATCATATTACTTACATATTCATTATTAGTAGCAATAGGTATTGGGGATACCTATGGACAGGATAAGGCGGTTAATACAGTTAACGATAGCCTGCAACACTTTATGTCTGAATCTAAAAAGTTTCGTGCTGCTTTCAAAATACGAAAATCCCTAGATTACGCTATTAGAACAATAGATCTTGCACACCAATTAAATAACGATAATTATAAATATAGAGGTCATTATATGATGGCCAGTAATTATCAAGTTGTGCATGATTTTAAAAACATGGAGTTTCATGGAAATGAGGCTCTGAAATATGCTAGAAAGACAAAAGACACTATTGCTATAGTGTATAGTCTTAATGTATTGGGAGGTGTGTATTCTGATGGTTATGAAGACTTAGCTAAAAGTATTAAGTACTTTAATGAGTCACTTGCAATAGCCGAAAAGCTAAAGGATCAAAGTAAAAAAATGGCACCAATATTAAATATAGGATGGGCGTATGTTGATCAAAAAAAGTATGATCTTGCGTTCCCTTATTTAAATCAAGCTCAGAATATTATTGAAAACCATCCTGGTGAAGTAAGCATTATAGCCATTAATGATATAAAGTATTTATTTGGGAAATATTATGCTCATAAGAATAATTATGAAAAGGCAAATAAGTTATTTGATGAGGTAATTCAATTAGCCGAAGAAAAAGAAATCTACTCTATTTTATCAAATACATATAAAGCTAAATCAGATACTTTTGAAGAAATGGGGCATAAGGACTCTGCTTTTTATACCGTAAAAAAACACTTGTATTATAGGGATCACTTACTTGATGAAGAAAAGCTAAGACAAATAGAAACTGCTAAAGTAAATTATAGTTTAAATGAGTTCAAGAGAGAAATAGAAAATTCTAAAAAAGAAGAAGAATATTTGGCTAAAATAGAAAGAGGTAATTTAATTATTATCATTTCATCTATTAGTCTCGTTTTATTGGTAGGAAGTGTGTTTTTCTTTTATCTGGGATATAGATCAAAACAAAAGTTAAATGTTACACTACAACAAAAGAATAAAGAACTAGTTGAGGCAAAACTTGAAGCCGAAAAACTTACTAATGTAAAGTCTCAATTTATTTCTACAGTGAGTCATGAACTTAGAACCCCTTTATATGGTGTAGTAGGTATTACTACTTTATTGTTAGAGGATAATGATATCTTGGCAAAGCATAAAAAATTACTAAATTCTTTAAAATTTTCAGGAGATTATTTACTTGATTTAATAAATAAAGTATTAAAAATAAGTAAGATAGAGTCAAATAAAGAAGAACTGGCAAAAACACCTACAAATTTAGCATTACTGTCACAAAATCTTTTACATTCATTCGAATATCAAGCAAAAAATAAAAACAATAAACTTGTTCTGGATATTCAAAAAGAATTGCCAGAAGTGGTAAATATAGATTCATTAAAGTTATCAGAGATATTAATAAATTTGATAGGTAACTCTTCTAAATTTACAGAGAATGGTACGATATGGTTAAGAGTCAAAGTAAAATCAATTGAAAAAGATACCACTATAATTAGATACGAAGTTGAGGATAGTGGAGTTGGGATTCCAGATGATAAAAAAGAGTTTGTTTTTGAGAAATTTTCTCAAGTCGGAAGAGAAGTTAACAAATCCGAAGGTACTGGTTTGGGGTTGTCTATTGTGAAGAATCTATTGGATATTATGGGCAGTCAAATTCATTTAGATAGTAAAGAGGGAAGAGGTACGAAGTTCTATTTTGATTTAGAACTAGAAGTCATAGACGAAAACGACAACAATCAATTAGATATAGATAATACTAATACTGCCCAATCTTATCGCAGAATTTTAGTTGCAGAGGACAATAAGATCAATCAAATAGTGACTAAAAATCTATTAAATTTAATTGGTTATGATTGTATTATTGTAGAAAACGGGTTCAATGCTTTACAAATGGTCAAAAAAGAGGATTTTGACTTGATCCTTATGGATCTTAATATGCCTTACCTTAATGGTATAGAAGCTACAAAACGTATTAGAGAGTTTGATCAGGAAACGCCCATAATAGCCCTTACAGCTTCAGAATTGAGCGAAGTAAAAGGAGAGTGTTTGGCCATTGGAATGAATGATATCATTAACAAACCTCTAAACAAAAATGACTTAAGAAATATAATTACTAAAAACCTTCAATATTAAAATTTAAGAAACTTCCTGAATAAAACTTTTGGTTTTTGCGATTACTAATTTAGCGTTTTCTTTATGTGGTGTATGCCCAATATTAGGAAGTATTAAAGCAGTAGATTCACCCTTAGTATTTGTAGTAATAGATGTCACTTGATCTAAAGTGCCATATTCATCTTTTTCTCCTTGAATTATTAACAATGGGCATTGTATCTGACTTAAATATGACTCTATATTCCAGGATTGAAACTTATCAGATAACCATGTTTGTGTCCACATTCTAAAAACGGCATCAGTTTTATTTCCGTGATATCGTATAAGCTTTTCTTTAAGATTGGTATTTGTATAAGCCTCTACTGCTTTTTTGATACCGGTAATAGTTTCTTTTTCCACAAATACATGAGCTCCTTCCGTGATAATACCTTTTATTCTCTTTGGAAACAATGCAGCAGCAAGTATAGCAATACTACCTCCATCACTGTGTCCAAATAGCAAAACATCTGTTAATCCTAGTTGATCCAATAATTTCTCTAATAGTTCAGCCTCATTTTTTAAATAATGGGTACTTCTTTCATGAATAGTAAAAGGAGATGACTCACCATACCCTTGACGATCATATGCAAGCACATTTAAGCCTGTTTCTAAGCCTAATTTTTCGGGAAAATCCTTCCAAAGTTTAATACAACCAAGAGAATCATGTAAAAAGATGATTGTAGATTTGTTAGGATCTAATAATTCAGGGTCTTTAGACAGACGTATCGTATGTTTGTTAATTATAACATCCAAATTTGTGTGATTTCATTAAAAAGTCCTAAAAATAAGCTAAAGTCAATACAAATTGTATATTTTGCATGTCGAAAATTGTAACGCTAGTGTCTTTTTTACGTCTAGCACTAATAAATACTTTAATTTGATTAAATGAAAAAAATTGTAACCAAAATTTCAATTGGTTTATTGATGGTAGGATGTGGAGTGAAGAATCCTTCGAATGACATTGCAACAAACCTTCCTATTGCCACGACAATAGATTTAACAAAAGTTGTAGAAGATAAGGTTCCTGTTAGTATAAATCCCGGACGTTTTGTTCAAGACTCGGTAAAATACTTTCTGCCTAAGGTAGTACAAGGGACATATTCTGTAAGTGATTTCGGGAAATATGTAGATGACTTTAAAGCTTATGATTATGAAGGGAATGAGCTTAAAATCGAAAAATTAGATGAAAATTCATGGTTAATTGCGAATGCAAAACAATTAGATAAACTAGAATATAAAGTAAATGATACTTATGATATAGAAAATATCACTATTGGTGCTCCTTTTTCTCCTTCTGGAACAAATATAGATCCAAAAAACTATGTGTTGAACCTACATGGATTTATTGGTTATTTTGATATTTTAAAAAACAATCAGTATGGATTAAAAGTTAAGGCTCCTACAGCGTTACAAAGAACATCTGCCTTACAAAAGGTAGGTTCTGAGACAAGTGAGGATGGTCAAAATACAACAGATTCGTATTTTGCTAGCAGGTATTTTGAAATTACCGATAACCCAATGATGTACGGAGAGCTTGATGTAGAAGAGTTTAATGTAGGTGATATTAAGATAGTGTTAAGTGTATATTCTCCTAATAAAGTTCATACTGCAGCAAAAATAAAAGAAACTGTCTTTAAGATGATGAAAGGACAGAAAGCATATTTAGGAGATGTGAATAGCACTCCAAGATATGATATATATTTATATTTAGCTGAAGGCGTAGAAAATTCTCCTACAGGTTTTGGAGCATTAGAACATCATACATCTACTGTGGTTGTATTACCAGAACAAATGGAAGACGAAGCCTTAGCCTCTGCAATGATTGATGTAGTTTCTCATGAGTTTTTTCATATTGTAACCCCTCTTAGTGTACATTCTGAAGATGTACATTATTTTGATTATAATGATCCTACTTTTTCTAAACACTTATGGATGTACGAAGGTGTGACAGAGTATTTTGCATCATTATTTCAGGTAAATCAAGGATTGGTTGAAGAAGAAGACTTTTTTAGTAAAATGATGGGTAAGATTCAAAATGCAAATGCATATGATGATAATATGAGTTTTACTGAAATGAGTGAAAATATATTAGAGCAACCTTATGCTCCAAATTATGCTAATGTATATGAGAAAGGAGCGTTAATAGGAATGTGTATTGATATACTAATGCGCGAGGCTAGTGATGGAAATAGAGGGATTTTATCTTTAATGAAAGAATTGTCTTCAAAATACGGAAAAAACAAACCTTTTGAAGATGATAAAATAATAGAAGAAATTATAGCAATGAGTTATCCTTCTGTAGGTAAATTTTTGAAAACTCATGTTGAAGGAAATACACCTATTAACTATGATGAGTTTTTTAACAAGGTTGGTCTGGCAATGAAAGCTGAAAAAATAGAAACGAACTATATTCAAAATTCGGGCGAATTAATATTTGCAGGAAATCAAGCTACTGGATCTATCTTTTTTACAGAGGCTGTTGAGGATAATAGCTTTTGGGCAGATAACGGAGTTAAAGCTAATGACGATATTATAGAAATTAATGGCACTAAATTGTCTATTAAAAACGTAAATCAGGTTTTAGGAGCAACCTTTCAATGGAAAGAAGGAGATGATCTAGAAGTTAAATTGAATAGAGCCGGTGAAGAGGTAGTAATTAAAACTAAAATTACTAAATCGTATACTAAAGGTAAGAAACTTGTGGTATTAGAGAACCCTTCTAAAGAGCAAGAAGATCTTAAACAAGTGTGGTTAAAAAATTAATCTCAAAAAAATATAGTACATAAAAAAGGCTTCTAAACAGAAGCCTTTTTTATGTATTACATCTAAAGTTAAAGACTAGATGAATCATATATCTGAACTTTTTTCCATAGGTTTTTGTTTTCTTCAATAAATTTTAAATGAATAGGGTCTTCTTGGTATAAGTCATGTTCTTTAATAGACTCAAATGTTACCACAATACAGTAAGTGTAAGAAGTGTCAATAACAGGCCTTTTAGTTGTCTTAGCGGGTGTTCCTAAATGACTTGATGTAATGTGTTCGCACTCGTTCAACAATCTAGAAACACCTTGTTCAAATGTTTTTCTTTCCTTATCGTTGTCTGGGTTGTTCAACCAGAAAAATACTGTATGAATTAATTTTCCTTTTATCATTTTTGTGTGATCTTGTTTTTTTTGATTTTGAGCAACACTATAAAAACTTATAAATAAGCATATCAATATTGCGAGCTTAAACTTCATATTGCGATTATGTTTTTAGAGTTAATAAACACTTTTTAAATTACTTTTAATACTACTCTATAACGAGCTTTACCAGTTTTAAGATGTTCTATGGCATCATTTACCTTTTCTAATGGGAACTCTTGTGTAATAGGATAGATGTTGTGTCTTATACAAAAATCGAGCATTTTTCTTGTTAAAGCAGGACTCCCCAAAGGACTTCCTGAGACTGATTTTTCGCCTCCAATTAAACTAAATGCAGGAACCCCAATAGGTTCTAAAACAGCTCCTACAGTATGTAAAGTTCCTTTTGGAGCTAAAGTTTTAAGATAACCAGGCCAATCTAAAGTTACATTAGTAGTATTTAATATAAAATCTAAAGTTCCTTTGATTTTTTCCATTTCAAGGGTATCTCGAGAGTTAATTACCGAATGAGCTCCCATAGCAATTATTTCATCTTTTTTAGATGGGTTTGAGCTAAATGCTGTGACTTCACATCCCCAATATTTTAAGAATTTTATAGCCATATGACCAAGCCCTCCAATGCCAATAACTCCGACTTTATCTGTAGGTTTAACATTAGCCATTAGAATTGGATTAAAAACCGTGATTCCACCACATAATAATGGACCAGCTTTGCTTAGATCAATTCCTTTTGGTAGCGCAGTGGCCCATGACCAATGACAACGTACTTTATCAGCAAATCCACCATGACGGCCAACTATAGTTTCTTCTTTTGTAGCGCATAGATTATGACTACCATTCATGCATTGGTCACAATACATACATGATTCAGAAAACCATCCTAAACCTACAAGATCTCCAACAGAAATATGCTTTACTTGAGCTCCTATAGCGGTAACTTCACCAACAATTTCATGACCGGGAACAAAAGGAAACTGTGTAATCCCCCAATCATTATTAAGCATACTAAGGTCAGAGTGACAAATGCCACAATAATGTACCTTAATATCAACTTCTTCAAGGCCTATTTTAGATAAATCATATTGAAAAGGCTCTAGTTTACCTCCAACTTCTTTTGCTGCAAATGCATGTACAGGATCCATACTATTTTTGTACTTTGGGTGTTAATTATTTGATTAGTTGAAATTACAAAATTTCAAATTCTGAAATTGCATAATACCAATTTTAAATTATAAAGAAAATTTAGTAACCCGAGTAATTCGTTTGTTGTTCTTAAGCTTACCCAATTTTATATAATTATTTTCTTATTTCTTAGTGTTATCATCCTTTTAATTGTGATTGAGAATTAGTGCATACATGATTGGTCAATTCCTTGTATACCAAATAGTCAACAAAATTCGTTATGGATTTGTTAATTACTTTGTAGAGAGGCTGTTTTAATTTAGATAGTGAAATCTTATATTAGCAAGCATTCTACCCTAAAATTTATGAGTAAGGAAACTAAATATACCGAAGATAATATACGATCCCTCGATTGGAAAGAGCATATCCGTATGCGACCGGGGATGTATATTGGTAAGCTAGGCGATGGATCATCTGCCGACGATGGGATTTATATTCTTGTAAAAGAAGTATTAGATAATTCGATCGATGAATATGTGATGGGAGCTGGTAAGACTATTGAGATATCTATTCAAGGAGATAAAGTGATTGTGAGAGATTACGGTCGTGGAATTCCTTTGGGTAAAGTTGTTGATGTAGTTTCTAAAATGAATACTGGAGGTAAATATGATTCCAGAGCATTTAAAAAATCAGTAGGACTTAATGGGGTAGGTACAAAGGCGGTAAATGCTTTGTCTACATTTTTTAGAGTAGAATCTACCCGAGATGGCAAGTCTGCTTCTGCAGAGTTCGAAAAAGGTAACCTTACCAATCAAGAAACGTTAGATGAGACTTCTCGTAGAAGAGGTACTAAAGTATCTTTTGTGCCAGATAATACTATTTTTAAACATTTCAAGTATCGTACAGAGTATGTAGCTAAAATGCTTAAGAACTATGTGTATCTTAATCCTGGACTGACGATCATATTTAACGGAGAAAAATATTTTTCAGAGCATGGATTAAGAGATTTACTTTCTGATAATATTAATGTTGAAGATAGATTATATGATATCATACATTTAAAAGGTGATGATATTGAAATCGCTATTACGCACAGTAAAACACAATATAGTGAAGAATACCATTCTTTTGTAAATGGTCAACACACAACGCAAGGAGGAACACATCAAGCAGCATTTCGAGAAGCTATCGTAAAGACGATAAGAGAATATTACGGTAAAAATTATGAAGCTAGTGATATTCGTAAATCTATTGTGTCTGCTATTAGTATAAAGGTTATGGAACCTGTATTTGAAAGTCAGACCAAAACTAAATTGGGATCTACAGATATGGGAGGAGATTTGCCTACTGTAAGAACCTATATTAATGATTTTGTAAAACAATATCTGGATAACTTCTTACACAAAAACCCAAATACAACAGAAAGTTTACAACGCAAAATATTACAAGCAGAACGAGAACGTAAAGATTTATCTGGTATCCGTAAACTTGCTCGCGAACGTGCAAAGAAAGCCAGTTTACATAATAAAAAACTTAGAGATTGTCGTATTCATCTTACCGATAGTAAAAAAGATCGTAATCTAGAAAGTACTTTGTTTATAACAGAGGGAGATTCTGCAAGTGGGTCAATAACCAAGTCCAGAGATGTAAATACACAAGCTGTATTTAGTTTACGTGGGAAACCACTGAATAGCTATAATATGAGTAAAAAAATTGTGTATGAAAATGAAGAATTTAATCTTTTACAAGCAGCATTGAATATTGAAGAATCAATGGAAGATCTAAGGTATAACAATATTGTTATCGCAACAGATGCCGATGTCGATGGGATGCATATTAGATTGTTATTAATCACTTTTTTTCTTCAGTTTTTCCCTGAGTTAATAAAAGAAGGACATTTATTTATATTACAAACTCCGTTGTTTAGAGTTCGAAATAAAAAACAAACAATCTATTGCTATTCAGAACAGGAAAGAAGAGACGCGATACAAAAACTATCAGGGAAACCAGAAATTACTCGATTTAAAGGATTAGGAGAGATATCTCCTGATGAATTTGTGCATTTTATTGGTGATGATATTCGTCTTGATCCTGTAATGTTGGATAAAGAAAAGACGATTGAGGAATTATTATCTTTTTATATGGGGAAAAATACTCCACAACGACAAGAGTTTATCATAGACAACCTTAAGGTTGAATTAGACACTATAGAAGAAGAAGGGGTATAAGTAGCGTTATAAGAATGGAAAAAATTACAGTTAAAGTACACAAGAAAGAAAAGTTTTATTACAATCTAATGATTGTATTTACCATACTTTTATGTATTCCCGGTCTTTTGTTTTTGCCGTATCTTTTACTTGTAGGGATTTTTATACTAATAAGTACTGGCCTTTTTATAGGATATATAAAAGGAAGTGCTGTACGAGTGAGTAAAGATCAATTTTCTGATTTATATGATATTGTTACTGATCAATGTCAAAAATTAGCAATAAAAAAAGCTCCTGAAATTTATATTGTAGAATCTGGAGGGTTATTAAATGCTATGGCTACAAAATTTGTTGGAGCTAATTATCTGATTATCTACAGCGATTTGTACGAAGTGATATTGGATGGTAGAAAGGATATCGTAGAATTTATTATTGCTCATGAACTGTGCCATGTAAAACGAAATCATGTATATAAAAAGATGTACGTTTTTCCTTCATTACTAGTCCCGTTTTTGGCTCAAGCGTATTCTAGAGCTTGTGAATATACGTGTGATAGTGTTGGATATACAATTAGTCCAAGAGGTGCTGTAGATGGTATTAAACTTTTAGCCTCAGGAAAACGTTTGTATAATAAAATGGATACGAAAGCATATACAAAACAAATAGAAATTACAGATAGTTTTTGGGTTTGGCTTTCAGAAAAATTGTCTACTCACCCTCATTTATCAAAAAGAATAACACCAGAAATGTTGCGTGTTAATTTTAATTCTTTTCGATACTCAGATAATAAAAGAACTAAAATAGACACTGCAAAACCTGAAATTCAACAAATAAATGAAACTACTTCTGAAGTGCAAGAAGTGAAAACTGAAAATAAAAGTAAAGGTGATGATCACCAACGATTTATGCCTAAATTTTAATGTAAATTAGAGTAATATTACATGTCAGAAGAAAACGAAAACGAAGAATTACATCACGAATCATCTCAAGAAGATCACCAACCGCAAGAAGTGATTACCAAAGTCACAGGAATGTATAAAGACTGGTTTCTGGATTATGCATCTTATGTAATCTTAGAGAGAGCGGTACCTGCAATCGAAGATGGCTTGAAGCCTGTACAACGGCGTATTCTTCATTCTATGAAAGACTTAGATGATGGTAGATACAATAAAGTAGCTAATATTGTTGGACATACAATGCAATATCACCCTCATGGTGATGCCAGTATTGCTGATGCAATGGTACAAGTTGGACAAAAAGAATTGTTAATCGATATGCAAGGAAACTGGGGTAATATCCTTACTGGGGATAGAGCTGCAGCATCAAGATATATCGAAGCTAGGTTGTCAAAATTTGCTTTAGATGTAGTTTATAACCCTAAAGTTACCGATTGGCAACTGTCTTATGATGGAAGAAAGAAAGAACCTATTAATTTACCAGTAAAATTCCCACTACTATTGGCTCAAGGTGCAGAAGGGATAGCAGTAGGATTAAGTACTAAGATTCTTCCTCATAATTTTATAGAGCTTATAGATGCTTCTATAAAACATTTACAAGGAAAACGCTTTACTATTTTACCTGATTTCCCTACATCTGGTATTGCAGATTTTACAAATTATAATGATGGTAATCGCGGTGGGAAAGTAAGAGTACGTGCAAAAATTTCGCAAGTTGACAAAAATACGTTGGTAATTAATGAAATTCCGTTTTCTACGACAACTACGTCATTGATAGATTCGGTTCTTAAAGCGAATGATAAAGGGAAAATAAAAATTAAGAAGATAGAGGACAATACGGCTGCAAATGTCGAAATATTAATTCATCTACCTTCGGGAATTTCACCTGATAAAACAATAGATGCTCTGTATGCATTTACCAATTGTGAGATATCTATTTCGCCATTAGGATGTGTGATAGAAGATAACAAGCCTGATTTTATAGGTGTTTCTGAAATGTTACGTCGTTCTACCGATAATACGTTAGCTTTATTAAAAAAGGAACTAGAGATTCAATTAGATGAATTACAAGAACAATGGCATTTTGCATCTTTAGAAAGAATATTTATAGAAAACCGTATCTATCGTGATATAGAAGAAGTAGATACTTGGGAAGGAGTTATCGAGGCTATTGATAAAGGTTTACAACCACACATCAAACATTTAAAGCGTGCAGTTACAGAAGAGGATATTGTTCGTTTGACCGAGATTAGAATTAAGCGTATTTCTAAGTTTGATATAGATAAAGCACAGCAAAAAATCGAAGCTTTAGAGGATGATATCGCTCAAGTAAAACATCATTTAGAGCATCTTGTAGAGTTTGCTATAGATTATTTTAAACGTTTGAAAACGACCTATGGAAAAGGTAAAGAACGTAAAACTGAGATTAGAATTTTTGATGATATTGAAGCTACCAAAGTAGTTATTCGTAACACAAAATTGTATGTAAATCGAGAAGAAGGTTTTGTAGGAACTTCTCTAAGAAGAGATGAATATGTGACCGACTGTTCTGATATTGATGATATCATATGTTTTACTAGAGAAGGTAAATTAATGATAACTAAGGTAGATGCAAAAACATTTATTGGTAAAGATATTATTCATGTAGCTGTGTTTAAGAAAAAAGATAAGCGTACTATTTATAATCTGATTTATCAAGATGGTAAAGGAGGAGCATCTTATGTAAAACGATTTGCAGTAACTAGTGTCACTCGAGATAAAGAATATGATTTAGCTCAAGGAAAAAAAGGCTCTAAAATTTCGTATTTCTCTGCTAATCCAAACGGAGAAGCCGAAGTTGTTTCAATATTCTTACGTCAAGCAGGTAGTATTAAAAAACTGAAATTTGACCTTGACTTTTCTGATCTACTTATAAAAGGTAGAGGCGTTAAAGGGAATATAGTTACAAAGTATAATATTAAAAGAATCGAATTAAAAGAACAAGGAGTCTCTACATTAAAACCTCGCAAAATATGGTTTGATGATTCTGTACAACGCCTCAATGTAGATGGAAGAGGTGATCTTTTAGGAGAGTTTAGAGGCGAGGATCGTTTATTAGTAATCACGCAAAATGGTATTGCAAAAACATTGATACCAGAAATGACACTTCATTTCAGTTCTGATATGATTGTCCTAGAAAAATGGAAGCCTAAAAAACCTATTTCTGCAATTTATTGGGATGGGGAGAAGGAACGCTATTATGTCAAGCGATTTTTGATGGAGAATCCAGAAAAAGAAGAAGTGTTTATTACAGAACATCCAAAATCATTTTTGGAAGTGGTATCAACAGATTATAAACCTATAGCCGAATTGGTATTTACAAAAATTAGAGGTAAGGATCAAAGACCTAACGAAGAATTGAATTTTGAGGATTTTATTGCTATAAAAGGGGTAAAGGCGCAAGGTAATCAATTAACAACACACAAAGTGAAACAGGTTAATTTATTAGATTCATTGCCTTATGAAGAACCAGAAGAACTGCCTGCAGAAGAAATCGAAGTTGTAGAAGAAGAAAATGTTTCTTCAGAAGAAAAAAACGATGCCACCTCTGACGAGTCAGAAAAAGACAAAGGAGAGCAAGGAAGTCTGTTCTAGATAATATTTATAGATTTAAAAAAGCCTGATTACACTTAAGTAATCAGGCTTTTTAATGAATTTTTAAAATAGTATTTTACGATTTTTTCACATATTTGGTTAAAATAACAATGTGCTGGCCACTCACACGGCCTTCAATATGTTCTGGATTATCATGAACTAATGAGATATTTCTAACTGCAGTACCGCGCTTTGCCGTAAAATTGGCTCCTTTAACGTTTAAATCTTTAATAAGCACCACACTATCACCGGCTTGTAAAACAGCACCGTTTGCATCTATATGTTTAATAGTGTCATTATCATCATCCCCGTCACCAGTTGCTTTTGCCCATGCTAAAGTGTCGTCATCAAGGTACATCATGTCAAGTAGATCTTGTGGCCAACTTTCTGCGCGTAGTCTATTTAGCATTCTCCAAGCCATTACTTGTACTGCAGGAACTTCACTCCACATACTATCATTAAGACAACGCCAATGATTAGGATCTACTTCATCAGGGTCTTCAATTTGTTCTATACATGTTTGAGAAATAAGGATATGCGCATCCAAACCAGTACCTGGAGATTTGGGCACTTCATAAATTTTCAAATTTTCAGTTACTCCTGATAATTCACATACAGATCCGCTTCTTTTTTGTAGTTCTCTTTCTAGGTTCATTTAATATTGGTTAATTGTATAGTTTTATACTTTAGAATATATCCACATTAGTTTAAAATGCGAATTTCCAATAAAAAATATATTTCTAAAAAAAAATCTTAGTATTCCGTTAGAAATACTAAGATTTTAAATATGAAATTATAGATTTAATTTTGTGGTTCAGGTTTTGCTTTTGCAGCAGTGCTAATGCTGGTATTACTTCCTCTTACTAATGTGTATGGTTTATCTCCGTACTTTAGGACTAACTTACTAGGTGATAGTTCTATTATATCGACTTCGATTCTATCGCTATCACTATTGTTTTTAGTTAATTTTGGTAATTTAGAAGAAGTTCTTTCTTTATATTCCAGCACGAGAGTTTTGTCTTTAATACTCCAAGTACCTAAACTTGAATTTTCAGATTTAATTCTGCTGAAAGTTCCATCACTTTTAAAATTGAATTGAGCACCATGAAGCAATTGATTACTCTTAGTATTTTTCATGTCTTCTTTCCAATTTCCTACTAGGGTCGAGGCGTCTTGAGCACTTAAGGATAACGTAAAAAAAGCTATCAATAAGCTTAAGGTTAAGGTTCTTTTCATTTTAGATTTGTTTTGGATAAAGATAATAATTTAATACAATCTTTATTATTTGGGGTTTAATTTAAAATTCTAAATTACTAATTATTATCAATTTGTATATGATCAGATGTATAAATATCTCCTTTATCACTAATAATTATACATTCTATCTGTGCCAATTGATTTATTCTATTCATACCAACTTCTTTTCCCATTACAAATATTGATGTAGCTAGGGCATCGGCTAATTCTGCTTTCGGAGCAAAAACTGTCACACTTATAATACCACTAGAAGGGTACCCCGTTCGAGGGTCTATAATGTGTGAATATCTTTTAGTATTAAAAGATACAAATTTTTCGTAATTACCAGAAGTGACTACAGCACCGTTTACAATGGGTAGCAGCGCAAAAGCCTTTGTTTTATTTAGAGGATTGGTGATTGCGACTTTCCAATCGTTACCATCAGGTTGTTTTCCCCAAGTATTCATATCACCAGAGGCGTTAATAATACCAGCGCTTACTTTGTTTTGAATAAGTAATGCCTTTGCTTTATCAGCGGCATATCCTTTGCCGATTGCTCCAAAACCAATTTTCATTCCTTTTTTATTCAAGAAAACAGTAGAGTTTTCTTTATCCAAAACAACATGTCGATATCCAACTTTTGCTACCGAAGCTTTAATTTTTTCTTCTGTAGGCATTTTAGTCATACTGCCATCAAACTTCCAAATTTTATCCATAGATGCATATGTAATATCAAAAGCTCCGTCGGTAAGTTTAGATATACCTATAGATCGGTTAATAAGATCAAATAACTCTTGATCCACTTTTACAGGTCGAATACCAGCATTTTTATTGATTAATGAGGTTTGAGAACTTTGGTCCCAGGAAGAAATAAGTTTTTCTATTCTCGAAATCTCTGCTACTGCTATATCTATATATTGATTAGCCTGTATTGTATCTTGGGCTACTACAGTAATATCAAAACGGCTTCCCATAAGTAGAAGAGTACGTTTGTGTGTTTGCTGTGCAAAACCTAATACATGCAAAAAAATGAATATAACAATACTTGTATAAGCTCTCAATAATTAACTTTTAAAAGATTCTAATAATTTAATGTATGCTGAAGGTGTTGTTTTTTTATATCCTGTTTCGCCAAGTACAGTCCCATTTTTATCCATAACCACTACAAAAGGAAAAAAACCATTCTTGTTATATTTTTCGGCCAATTTATTATTTTGCTCTTGCAGCTCTGGAACCAATTGATTTTTCTTTTTTCTTGGAAAATCTGCTTGTACCATAATAAAATGATCTTTTGAATAGGATTTAAACTCTTCAGAATTAAAAATTTCTCGATCTAATTTTATACACGGAACACACCAATCAGAGCCTTGAAAAACAAGTATAATATTTCGGTTTTGTTCAGCAGCATTAATTTTAGCTTTTTCAAAATTAGTAGTCCATTCTTGTGCCTCAAGGGTAGTGCTTGTAAAAGTAAATAACAAGGCTATGATTAAAAATCTATACATTATGCGTGATGTTTTAAATGATCATAATTATATAAATAGACTGTTTTTTTTATACAATCTTACATAATTTAAAGTATAAAGATAAAAATCTTTGTACTCTATAAGTACAATATTTATACCAAATAGAGTAGAAGGCCTACTTGAAATTTAGAGTATCGTAGGTTGTGTTCCTGTAACAATAATACCGTGTTCAGTTAATGTGTTTACTTTATTTGGATTGTTTGTGAGCATTTTAATTGATTTTACTCCGATTTCTTTTAGAATATCAGCAGCACTTCTAAAATCTCTATTGTCTTTTTTAAAGCCAACGGCTTCATAGGCCTCTGCTTGAGGAACTCCTTGTTTTTTATAGATTGCACTTTTTAACAAAGCATAATGCCCATTACCTTTACCCTCTTGGTCTAACCAAATAACGATTCCTTTGCCTTCTTTTTGTATAAGTTGTTGAGAGATTTCCATTTGCTCTCTACAATCACATTCGATACTATTAAAATGATGTCCAAATATGCAAGAGGAGTGTACACGACATAAAATGTCATTTTCATCTTTTACATCACCCATCACGAGGGCAAAAGATTCCTTTTGCCCATCGTAAAACATCATTTCATGATATTCTCCAAATTTTGTTTTTAAATTTCCTTCTGCAATTTTTACAATCATGATATGTTTTTTAATCGGCTTATTTTTTTGAATTTAGTATTTTTTCTATTTCTGTGAGTCTGTTGGATAAAGATTTTAATTCTTTGTTTTCTTCTTCAAGTTTTTTGATTTTCTTTTCTTGTTGAATGGTGTATAAGGTTAGCTCTTCTATTTTTTGTAATAATTTACTATCCATTTCCCCAAGAAAGATACCATCTTTTGCTACTTGTTTAGCACTAGGGATATCTTTAAGATGTCCTTTTTCTTTAATATGATTTTCTACATCTAATAAAGAGGGGAGTTTATAGTCATCATAAAACACAAAATCAGACCAACCGGTTTCTACCTTTATTTCTTTAGCTCTTATTTTACCATTTACGGCTAGTTTCCATGAACCAGGGTTTATTGTTCCTATGCCAATATTTCCTTCATGATTAATAATCATATCATAACCAGAATTGGTTGTATTATTATGTGGAACTTTGAAACCTAAATATCCTTGATTATTTGCAGTAGTATATAGAGATATGTCTGAGTGCAACATACCACCAGAGTTACTTTTGGATCTAAATCTTAAAGTAGCCTCATTGCCTAAACCATCATTTTCGAGACGTAATAAGTTAGTGTTGGTTCCGTTTAAGGTTAATAACCCATTATCTGTATCTGTTGTTCCTATCCCGATATTACCATTTCTACTAATCCTCATTCTATTTGCCGATGCCGCAAAGAAATCAATACCAAAATGTCCTGAAATATAAGAATTCATAGGGTTTACAAAACCTGTTGTGCCGTCTTGAAAGCCATGAAATCCAAAACCATATTGATTAATGTATTCTCCATCATAAAGAAAGTCATCATTACTAACAGCTGTTAATCCAGGAGAGTTGTTATCCTGATTATTAGCTTTTCCGACTTTAATGATACCTCTTACATCTAGTTTTTCAGATGGAGCGGTAGTTCCTATCCCAACATGGCCGTTTGGTAATTCTGTTATTTGTGCGCTCCCTAAAAAACTTAATGTTGCGCTAATTAGTGTTAAAATGGTCTTTTTCATTTTTATAATTTAGAATCTTTTCTGTTAATACTATACTAGTATATGTTTTAGGTACAGAAAATGTTACTTTAGGAAGTAACATTTTTATTTAAAAAAAACAGAAAGCTACTTATAAAAGTAACTTTCTGTTTTATGTTCTATTTTATGTGTTGAGCTTTAATTCTGTTGTCCACTAAGCTTTCCTTTTTTACGCAGTTTAAAGTTTAAAAACTCAATAAATAAAGAAAAAGCTATGGTAAAGTAAAGGTACCCCTTAGGTATTGTACCTACTTTACTATCAAATATTTGTAAATGTGCAAGATGTGCAGCTTCAGCGATTAACATAAACCCAATTAAGATCAAAAAAGATAACCCTAAAATTTGTACAGAAGGATGTTTATTCACAAAACGACCTACCGGTGTTGCAAACAACATCATAATTAATACAGAGACTACAACTGCAATAATCATTAATATTAAAGCATCATTTGGATTTTCACTAAGACCGTTGGTCATACCAACGGCAGTAAGTATGGAATCAAAAGAAAAAACAACATTAATTAATGTAATTTGCACGATAGCATTTGAGAGCGTAGAAGAGCTCTTAGCTGCTATTTCTTTTTCTTCCTCACCTTTTTCATCTACTTTTTCATGAATTTCATGTACGCTTTTGTACAAGAGGAAAATACCTCCTCCAAATAAGATTAGGGCTTGTCCGCTAATACCAGCCTCAATCCATGGCAAATTGATATGCCAAAACGGAGCTTCCATAGCAACAAGTAATGATATACCAAAAAGTAAAACAATACGCATCACCATGGCTAATAATAGTCCTATGTTAGTAGCTTTTTTTTGTTGATTTTGAGGTAACTTGCTGGATGCTATCGAAATAAATATGATATTATCGATACCCAAAACGATTTCTAGAAAAGTTAATGTTAGCAGAGCTACCCAGGCATCTGCTGATGCGAAAATTTCAAACATTATTTTATTTTTTTTGCGGTTCCACGTTGTTTATTTTTAGCTACTCCTACAAGTCCGTATTCAAAAGTGTAGGTTTGATCATCGGTTGATAAGATTTTCATATGTATCGCCTTTTCTTCAGCCATATTTTTTGGATGTATTTTTTTTACGATATACTCACATGGATTAATCCACCGAATACTTGAGGTATCACTTTTACCTTGAAAATAGTCTATTTCTAGAGTATCATTGCGCACAAAAGTGGTCTTGACTAATTCTCCGTTAAGATAAGTTTCGAATTCAAATGTCCCTGTTTTAAAATCGGTGCAATTACGTTCTTGTTGATAACAACTTGTAAAAAGTAAGCTTAGGAGCCCTATAAAAGCAATTTGCTTCATATGATAATTTAACTAGAGAACGAAAATAAATTTATTTCCAGAGAGTATAAAGCCAGATGAGAAAAAGTTGTTAAGTTTTTTTCATTTGGTAAGAACTAAAAGTTCCATCGACATAAAAAATGACAATGCGATCTATTGTTGTATCTCCTACTGAAGTCTTAGGAATTTGTTCTATGTGAGATTCGGTTATTGATATTTCCTTTTCTGGAACATCTGATTGTGAAAATAAATCTTGATCAGATGTATCTAACAGAGTAGAGGTTTTTGGTTGTATAGGGGATTCTATAATCGGTTCTTTTTGTTCAATAATAGATTCTTCTGATTTTGGAAACGCACCTTTTCCATAAAGCAACCATTGTAAATCTACATCAGTATATGCTTCAGTTATTTTCATAACAAAATCTAAGCTTGGTTTGTTTCTTCCTGATAAAATATGTGAAATAGAGGATCTACCAACACCCATATAATCTGCAAAAGAAGAAGCTGATACAGCATAGTGATCCATTATTTTTTGGATTCTTTTTCCAAAGTCTGTAGTGTTTACCATTGTAAACTATTGTTTAATTAAAACTTGAATACAAATGTAAACAATTTACGTAAAACAATAGGTTTACAAATGTAAATCAAGAAAGTTTTAGTGTAAATTATAACTTAAAATAACTATATTTAAATAATTGATTTATAACGTATTGAATGTTAATTAAGTAATTTAATAAACATCTTAATATTTATTTAGATACATTTGGAAATTCGGGTTTATAAGCTGTTTACAATTAGAAACAAAACCTATAAATCAGAATGTTTACAAATGTAAATATAGCGTAGTTACATTTGTAAACTATAGTTAGTGTTACATTTGTAACTTATTCTTTTATTGTTATGAATACTGGATAAACAATACTAATTTTGTTGTTTGACTACATACATTATGAAGATAAGTACATTACAGAATTTGTTTAATAAACATAAAGAATCATCTTTATTTGGGCGTTATATTAACCTACATCATATTACTCCTTTACTAGATAAATTATCAACTAAAACAAGCGTAAAACAAATAGGGACTTCAGAAAATAATGCTCCTATTCATCTTATAACATTAGGTACTGGATCCAAGAAACTTTTGTTTTGGTCACAGATGCATGGAAATGAAAGTACAACTACAAAAGCTGTTTTTGATCTTTTAAATGTTCTTACAGATACATCAAACGAATTTGCTACATCAGTATTAAAAGAATGTACTCTATATATTGTTCCTATATTAAGTCCAGATGGTGCAATGGCATATACCAGACTTAATTATAATAATGTTGACTTAAATAGAGATGCTCAGACAAAAACACAAAAGGAAAGTATTGTTTTGCATGAACTCATAACTACTATTAAGCCTGATTTCTCTTTTAACCTTCATGGTCAACGTACTATTTTTAGTGCAGGAGAAACTAATTTACCTGCAACAGTATCATTTTTATCCCCTGCAGGCGATAAAGAGCGTTCAATAACGTTAAGTAGAAAAATAGCGATGCAAGTGATAGCCAAAATGAATACGGTGTTACAAGAGTGTATACCTGATCAAGTAGGACGATATGATGATGGTTTTAATATTAATTGTGTTGGAGATACATTAGAGTCTATAGGAATACCAACTATTTTATTTGAGGCTGGGCATTATCCCAACGATTATGACCGAGAAGAGACTAGAGCATACATTTTCTATGCTTTAATGACTTCTTTACATTGTATTACTTATGATCATATAACAGGAGACCAGTATAAAGCATATTTTTTGATTCCTGAGAATGGAAAATGCTTCTATGACGTTATTATAAGAGACGTTATTTTAAAAGACAAGAATGTAGATATAGCGGTACAGTATACTGAGAAATTATCTGAAAATAATGTGAAATTCGTACCAAAGATTGTTAAAATTGAAAACTTACGAAAATTTTACGGACACAGAGAAATTAAGGGTGAAAAGAGAACAATACGTAACGAAAACCTTAGAGTAGAGATAGTTCCAGAGATTGACTTGTTAAAATTTTACTTAGATTCTGAATTATTCTCAATAGAATCGATAAAAAGATGAAATAAAATGTATGAAAACTTTATTTTTCTGTTATTTTTGCAATGTAAATAATCGGGAAAAATAATATGAATTACTATGGCAAAATTTAAATTAGACGAAGTAGATCACCAAATTTTGGATATGTTGATTGAAAATACGCGTACTCCTTTTACGGATATTGCAAAGAAATTATTGATTTCTGCAGGTACCGTGCATGTACGAGTTAAAAAAATGGAAGAAGCAGGAATTATTGAAGGCTCTTCATTAACATTGGATTACAGAAAATTAGGATATTCATTTATAGCTTATGTAGGTATATATCTACAAAATACTTCACAAACTAAGTTTGTGTTACAAAGAATTAATGAAATACCTTATGTAACTGTTGCTCATATTACTACTGGAAAATTTAATATTTTCTGTAAAGTAAGAGCAAAAGATACTAATCATGCAAAAGAAATTATTTTTATGTTAGATGATATCGATGGAGTATATCGTACAGAAACTATGATTTCTTTAGAAGAAAGTATTAATGATAAGAAACGCTTAATGCATTCTATTTTTCAGGATATGTAAAGGGTATCTATTGATATAATATAAACCCTTTAAGAAAGTTTCTTAGAGGGTTTTTTTAAGTTTAAGAAATACAAACAAAGAATTGATAGCTATATTATTTCTTGTAATATGTATTTAAATATAACCACAAACCACAATTACCACCACAAAAATGGCTAGAATTCCAAAAATAGAACGTTTTAATGAAAATGTTCTGGCAAAGTATCAGATCTATAA
This sequence comes from Aquimarina aggregata, assembly GCF_001632745.1. GTDB lineage: Bacteria > Bacteroidota > Bacteroidia > Flavobacteriales > Flavobacteriaceae > Aquimarina > Aquimarina aggregata. The sequence continues at coordinate 324,064 of NZ_LQRT01000002.1, forward strand.
TAGTATATTCATGACTTTGCCGTTTGACACTATTACAAATACAGGTGTACTTTTGCCACTATTTAGCGAAGTATGTGAAAAAGGCTATGATGCCCACAAAAATCCAACAGAGATTGTAGAAAACTTTTTTAACCTGTATCAGGACAATCCTTCTGAGAAAGAAAAACATGATTTATTGTTTAGGTTTATACAATACATCGAGCGTCAAGTAGTATTGTTTGATGCTATAGAAGATGCCGCTTTTCCAGTTGTAAATAATATGGATGGTAGAGGGACATTAAGAAGTATAAAAGAAGAAGCACAAGCAAAGGGACAATTAGAAGAACTTAAAGAATATCTTCGACGATTTAAAATTCGTCCCACATTAACGGCGCATCCCACACAATTTTATCCAGGAACTGTTCTTGGGATTATTCATGATTTAGATAAAGCAATTCGAGGTAATGATTCTGCAAGAATTAAAAAATTATTGGCTCAATTAGGTAAAACCGCATTCTTTAAAAAGGAAAAACCAACACCATATGATGAAGCTGTAAGTTTGATTTGGTATTTAGAAAATGTATTTTATCACTCTGCAGGTACTATTTACAATTATATTCAACAAAATATCTTTGAAGGTGAGGATATGGAGAATGATTTGATCAATTTAGGGTTTTGGCCAGGAGGAGATCGTGATGGAAATCCATTTGTAACCACAGAAACTACTCTTAAAGTTGCAAAAAGATTACGTAAAACTGTTTTGATCAACTATTACAGGGATATTAGAAATCTTAAGAGAAGGATTACTTTCGGAAACCTTCAAGAAAAAATAGGAGTCTTAGAGACGGCATTATATGACAACTTTTACTACGCAAAAACAGCAGAACCATTATCAATTGAAACGTTAATGAATGGCTTATTAGAGGTAAAAGAAGAATTGATTGCAGAACACCAATCTTTGTTTTTAGAAGAATTGCAAAATTTGATTAATAAGGTAAAAATCTTTGGTTTTCATTTTGCTACTCTTGATATACGTCAAGACTCAAGAATTCATCATAAAGTATTGACCGATGTAGTTAGAAAGAGTATTGCTTTAGGATTAAATATTTTTCCTGAAAATTATGAGTCTTTATCCGATCAAGAACAAATTGAAATATTATCAAAAGCAAACGGTAAATTAGACCCTTCGGTTTTTGAAGAAGATATTACTAGAGCTACATTAGAATCTATTTATGCGATAAAAACTATTCAGGAAAAGAATGGTGAACGTGCTGCAAACCGTTATATTATTAGTAATAACGGAAATGAGCTTAACGTTATGGAAACTTTTGCTCTAATTAGACTTTGTGATTGGGAGTTACCTACTGTAGATGTTATTCCGCTTTTTGAAACTGTACCTGATTTACAAGTAGCGCATCAAGTAATGGAATCACTGTATAGTAGTCCTGTCTACATGGCACATCTTAAGCGTCGTGGGATGAAACAAACCATTATGCTTGGATTCTCTGACGGAACTAAAGATGGTGGATATTTAATGGCAAATTGGGGGATTTTTAAAGCTAAAGAAGCACTAACAGAGGTTTCTAGAAAATATGATGTAAAAGTTGTGTTCTTTGATGGTAGAGGAGGACCACCGGCAAGAGGAGGAGGAAATACAAATCAATTCTATGCCTCACTTGGCCCAACAGTAGAAGATGAAGAAATTCAATTAACAGTACAAGGGCAAACTATTAGTTCAAATTTTGGAACTTTAGATTCCTGTCAGTATAACTTAGAACAGTTGCTGGGAGCTGGTGTAGAAAACGAATTGACTAATAATGAGGGTAATTTGTTTTCTGCAGAGAATAAGGAAACAATGCAGAACTTGGCAGATACAAGTTACCAAGCTTATGTAGACTTTAAAAATCACCCAAAGTTTCTACCGTATTTAGAACATATGAGTACTTTAAAATACTATGGTAAAGCGAATATCGGAAGTAGACCTTCAAAAAGAAGTAAAAGTGCAACTCTAGATTTTGGAGATCTACGTGCAATACCTTTTGTGGGTAGTTGGAGTCAGTTAAAACAAAATGTTCCTGGATTTTATGGAGTAGGAACAGCTCTAAAGGTATATGAAGATAAAGGCGAATTTGATAAAGTAATATCACTTTACAAAGGTTCTCCGTTTTTTAGAACTTTAGTTGGTAATAGTATGATGAGTCTTACAAAATCATTCTTTGAGTTAACCGCTTATATGAAAGAAGATGAGCAATATGGAGCATTTTGGGATATTATTCATGATGAATACCTTTTGACAAAACGATTGTTGTTTAAGTTGACTGGTTATTCTGAGCTAATGCAAAATGAACCGGCAGGAAAAGCGTCGATTGATATTAGAGAAAATATTGTTTTGCCATTACTTACGATACAGCAATATGCGCTCAAGAAAATTCAAGAAATCCAAAGAGGAGGAAATGTAGACGTTGATGAATTGGAGGTTTATGAGAAAATGGTAACACGCTCATTATTCGGAAATATAAATGCAAGTCGTAATTCTGCATAAAGAAGAGAATTATAAAGTACTGTTAAGAGTATAATGTAATGAGGTAGGAATTGTTAAATTTCTACCTCATTTTTAATTACAATAACTTTTATTATAGTTTGTCTTATGTTATCTCAAGTAAAAGAAGGAGAATACAATCCGTATTATGGTACTTACATATCAAAAGCATCACATGCTGATATTGTAGAAGGCCTACAAAGTGGTAAAAAAGAATTTACAGATTTTGTTAATGCTATTCCCTTAGAAAAATGGTCATATGCTTATGCAGATGGCAAATGGTCAGTTGCAGAAGTGTTGCAACATTTAATTGATACCGAACGTATTTTCTCGTATCGTGCACTGCGTTTTGCTAGAAATGACAAAACACCAATTGTTGGATTTGATCAGGATAACTATGTACCGTATTCAAATGCTAACAATTATAGTAAAGAAGATATACTATCTGATTTTGAAGCTATGCGTAATAGTTCTATTGCTTTATTTAGAAGCTTTACAGACGAAATGTTAGGAATGATAGGAGAAGCTAGTGGTAGTCCAATGAGTGCAAGAGCAGCAGGTTATATTCTTTTAGGTCATCAAGTACATCATTTTGAGGTTATTGAAGAGCGATATTTGTAAAAAAAATAATCAAATTGTACCTCTAAGCTTTGTAGCTTAGAGGTGCAATATAATTAAATTGGAAAATGAAGGAACAAGTAGCTAAAAAATATCTTTCTTTTTTAGAAAAAGGCGAGATAGACAGGGTAGTTGATTTATTTACAGACGATGGTCTTGTAGTATCACCATTGTATGGTACTAGGCCTGCAAAAGATTTTTATAAAGCTTTAGCTGCAGATACCACTGAATCTATATTAACATTTGATGGATTATTTTTTGAGAAACAATCAAATAGAATTTCTTTACTTTTTGATTATGATTGGAAATTAAAGACTGGTGAAAATGTACAATTTAAGGTTGTGGATATTATTGAGCTAAATTCAGAAAATAAGATAGAGAAACTTACGATAATATACGACACAGTCCATAGTAGAGATGTTCTTAAAGAATTGCGTAAAGTTCAATAAATTATAACAATTACATACGATAATGAATTTGACACTAACAAGTGTACTTTTACTTTTTGGGATTTTTCAAAGTATAGTAATGATTCTTCTTATACTTATAACAAGAAATAGGAAGCAAATTCAAAATAAGTTATTGATTTCGATTTTAGGAGTATTAGGATTGTCAATTTTGCCTACATTTTTAGGTAATTCAGGAATAATTCAAAATAATCCTAACCTGATGTTTTTACCTGTACGTCTTTCTATTTTTGTATTTCCTCTTTTGTTTTTGTATGTTAAATCGGTTTTTGTTTCAGATTTTAAAATAGGTATACCAGACCTAAAACACCTTGTTTTTCCTTTCGTATTTTGGATTTATAGTATCATATTATGGATTAATACTATTGATCATTCTTTAGAAGCAAAGGGCGCAGTGGCTTTAACTTTTTATTATTTTCAAATTAAATATGCGCATGATGTTTCCTTGTTGTTAATGCTTTTAATCTATACTTGGTTTGCCTATCAATTAATAAACAAAGCTAAGAACTATAGGCTTTCTAAGAACCAGTTGCAGTTTTATAAATGGTTAAAATATTTATTCTTTTTCTTAATGGCAGGTGCTATTTTAGACCTTGTTTCCATTGTAATAGGAGAAGTTTATGGTTATTGGAAAGGAAGCCCTTTGGATGAATTATTAGGAATTTCATTTACTATTCTTATTAAAATATATTACTCTATAATAGTGTATGTTATATCAGTAATTGGGTATGCCTCTTATTCAAAATTTATAGTAAGTAATTACCCTGTAATTGATAATGCGATTTCTAATAAAATTATAGAAGCGATGGAGGTTAAGAAAATGTTTCTTAATCCGGATCTCTCTTTGCGTATTTTGGCAGAAGATTTAGATACGACTACGGGAGTTGTATCCAAGATCATTAATACTGATTTTAAAGTGTCTTTTAACGATTTTGTTAATAAATATCGAATAGAAGAAGTGAAAAATAAATTAGATACTAACTCAAGCGGTCAGTTTACTTTATTGGCTCTAGCACAAGATTCTGGTTTTAAATCTAAAACAACTTTTTATCGCGCTTTTCAAAAATTCACTTCGCACACACCTAAATCTTACCTTAAAACATTGAATTCTCAAAAATAAAGTTCCAAATTATATTTTGGAACATATTTCATCCTAATTCTTTTTAATTCTGTTTAATATCAAAATAGCTTTGCTTGCTCACCAATAATATAGTTATGATAAGTTTAGTAATGAGTTTTAAAAAAAGAATGAGTTTTCTAGTAGTTCTATTAATTGCATCATCTGCAGTATATAGCAAATCAGAAAAAATAGATATTCCAGATTTTTATTTAGAAAAAGCTATCCGAGAATTTCAAGATAAACCTACTGGGGATATCACTAAAGATGATCTTGAATCTTTAACACGATTTGTAGCTATCGGAAAAGGAATAGTAAACCTTAAAGGATTAGAATATGCTAAAAACCTGAAAACATTGTATCTAGATAACAACAAAATAGAAGACTTAGAGCCTTTGCAAGAGCTTAAAAGTCTTAAAAAACTTAGCTTAAATGGAAATCTAGTGTCTGATGTAAAATCACTCTCAAATCTGGTTAATTTAGAGAATTTGTCAATGGATAGAAATCAAATATATGACTTAAGAAAACTAGATAAGCTTGTGCATTTAAAGGGAGTTACATTTAATTTTAATAAAATAAGCAATATATCTGTTGTAGAAAATTGGAAAGAGCTAACGCATTTTAATATGGCATTTAATATGTTAGAAGATTTATCTCCATTATCTGAATTAGTAGATTTACATGGAATCTGGGTCCCGAATAATAAAGTGAAAGATATAAGCGTATTGGCAAAATTATCAAAGCTAGAAATACTTATTCTTGGAAACAATTATATTTCAAATATCGAGGTTATTAGTCTATTAGCTAATGTTGTACAATTAAATTTGGAAGATAATGAGATCAAAAATTTTTCTCCTTTATCAAAATTGAAAAATATTGGAGTTTTAACTCTTAAAAACTGCAGTATAATTGATTTATCTTTTATAAAAAATATGGATAGTATAGAATGGCTGGATCTTAGAGATAATAGTTTGAAAGATATTTCTGCTTTAGTTGATTTAGTAAAGATGAAAAAACTATTGATCTCTAGAAATCAAATAAAATCTTTACTTCCTGTAGCAAATATGTCGGATTTAAGATGGTTGGCATTAGAAGGAAATCATATAAACAATTTATGGCCTTTATATCACCTTACAAATCTTACAGATGTAATGCTGTTTAATAATCCGTTAAAAGCGAAAAAGAATAAAATAGTAATTTCTAAAATGAAATCAGAAGGGAAAAATGTAGAAGATTTAGCTTATGAGATAAATTCAATATTTCAGACAGAGCCTAGTAGGGTTTTAAAAGATTAATTATAAAATATAAAAAATGATAATCGAATATATCAGAGGACATTAACTAGTGTTTTTGGATCTAATTCATGTCCACCAGAATGAGTTCTAAATTCAATTTGTGGTATGATTTGTTTTACACGTTCTTTCTCGGCATTTACCTTTTCTATTTCGAAATAAGGATCTTTTTCTCCTAGAATATGTGTTACCTTGGTATCTGTTGACATAAATGTGAAATCGTCTTTGGACAATTCTTGAGGAAAACCACCAGAAATCATTACAATAGCGTGGCAGTTCTTTCTCCTACTGGCTATCCAACGACTCGCAATACTAACACCTTGCGAATATCCTAAAATAACAAACCTTGTAGTGTTTGGTATGTTTTCGGCAGCTACAACAGCATCAATATAATTAAGTACGTTCTGGGTTTCTGTTTTTGTATTTTCTTTGGTAAGCCAACTAGCGCCAACACGTCGGTAATCTTCTCCTTTGTAATATTTCGAAGGAGCTTGAGGTGCAATGATATAATTCTCTTCTTTGTCTAAACTCTCAAACAAACGAATAAAATATCGACTTAGATATCCAATACCATGAAATACCAACCATACATTTTTTGTTTTAGAAGTTAATTCGTTTAACGTATCATAGGTGTTAATAGATTGATATGTTGCTTCTTTTTGCATAATTAGTATTGTGATTTTATAACTGAAACCATTCGTTTATAAGAGGCCACAAGATATCTTGATTTTTTATTCTAAAAAAATCAAAATGACCAATAGTTTTTAAATTATAATCCGAAGGCGTAATGTGTTTTCTTGTGATGTTAGCATTGTTATATACCCGTTTACCTAAAATATCAACTGATTTTTTTGGTGCAAAAAGATCATCTTCAATGCTTATCAATAACATTGGAGCTTTGATGTCTTCATAATATGTAGTGTTGTTTCCTTTGGTAAAATGCAGCATAGAATCAGGATGCAGTAAGAATGTAGCCCAGTCTTTTGCTGTTTTTGTAGTTAGTGGACTTCCTAGCCCAAACCAATTAGAGGGATAGTATCCTAAAAGGGTTGTCGTGATTGGTACGAATAACCTAAAATTTAGATGAATAAGTAATTTCATCTTTAAAGAAAAATGCTTGTAATACCCAAATTGAGAGGCTATTGTTAAGTATTTGTCATAATATTGATGGGCATCACTAAAACCAATACTGTTCCCACCATAACTATGCCCAATCATGTATTGTTGATTATTTGGGAATTTTTCTTTTGCATATTTCGAGATGGTTTTAAAATCTAAAGCCCAAGAAAAATAACCATGATCTTTTAGGTATTTAATATTTTGTGATCGTGAATAACCAATACTGCGATAATCAAATGTAAATACATTACATCCCTTGTTAGCTAAATATTTAGCCATATTGAAATAAAATTTTTGAGGAACAGCAACAGCAGGGGCGAATACTACAGTTTTTTGATTCGGAGTTTGAGGTTTAAATTCATGAACTACAATTGGATAATTATCAAAAGAGTTGATAGTATGTGTTGTCATCAATTATTTGTTTAGTATTAATTTTTCCATTCTGGAAATAGCATTCTTTAAATATTTTTGGTCATCATACACTTGCACTAATAAAATACCACCTTCAATATCTTGAACAATTTGTTCTGCAAGTACTAAAGAGTCTTTTGAAGAATGGTGATGTTCTAGCAATACCTGTATTCCTGAAATGAAATCTTGAAAGAAAAGACGTATTTCGGTTTTATAAATTGGATCAAGATGGATAGTCTCTAATGCGGTATTTGCCATAATACAACCCCCATCGGATATGCTAAATACTTTATACAGTAATTGTTTTAGTTTAAGAAGTTTTTGATCTAGACTTAACTCATCATTCTTGATAATTCGAGAGAAATTGTAATTAAAGTAACTGTACACTGTATCTAATACTTCTTTTATTAGTGTTTCTTTATTATTGAAGTAATAATAAAAATGAGACTTTTGAATGTTACATGCTTTAGCCAATGCACTTAAACTACTATTGTGTACTCCTCTAACTCTTAGCACCGGTATGACTTTTTGCAATAACTCTTCTTTAGATGTTTTTATAGATGGCATTTTATTGAACGTTCGTTAAAATAATAAATAAATATAGTTAGAATATTTTAGTGCCATTGTTTATTTTTACTTAAAATTTTATGTCACTATGAAATTAACACAAGAAGAAGTGTTGGAACAATGCGCAAAAATGTGTAAAAATACTCTTATGGAAACACTAGAGATTTCTTTTTGCGAAGTAGGTAAGGACTACTTAATAGCAAAAATGCCAGTTACACCTCGAGTGCATCAACCAGATGGAGTGTTACATGGCGGAGCGATGGTGGCTTTGGCAGAAAGTGTTGGTAGTGCTGCAACTCAGATGTTTCTGAATAGTAAAGAGTTTAGTATTCGGGGAATAGAAATTTCTGCTAATCATGTTAAGAGTATTAGAAGTGGATATGTATTTGCTCGCGCAGAGGTAGTTCATCAAGGAAGAACGACTCAATTATGGGATATTAAAATTAGAGACGAAGAAGAAAATCTAATATCTATTGTAAAATTAACTACTATAGCACTTCCAAAAAGAAAATAGTATGAACATAAAGGATGTTTTTACTAAAATCAATAAACAATACCAAGACAAATTACCTTTTGTAGTTTATCGTAAACCGGGTGAAGATATATTAAAATGTCTTTTACAAAAGAATGATGTATTACATCAAATGGATTCTTATGATACTTCTGGTTTTGTTTTTGCACCATTTGATAACAAATCAAAATCAATTCTTATTCCTGTTAAAAATAGTGAACATTACCAGTGCGCCTTAGCTAAATTAGTTGCGCCTGAGAATATTGATAGTTTTCGAGAAAATAGAACAGTTAATGATCTTTCTAAACAAGAGCACATTAAATTAGTAAATAATGGTATTCAAGAAATTAAATCCGGTATTTTAAAAAAAGTAGTACTATCACGTAAAGAAGAAGTTGATTTTACTAATAATAATTTGTTAGATGTATTTTCTAAACTGTTGAATAAATATCCTAATGCCTTTGTGTATTGTTGGTATCATCCTAAAGTAGGGCTTTGGTTAGGAGCTACTCCAGAAACACTGGTTGAAACTAAAGAAGGGAGCTTTCACACAATGGCTTTAGCTGGAACACAACCATATATAGATACGATAGATGTACAATGGGGGGATAAAGAGAAAGAAGAGCAAGCAATGGTTACTGATTTCGTACTAAAACAACTTTCATCAGTGATAAAGAATATTTCATCTTCTGAAAGATATACCCATAAGGCCGGTACATTATTACATTTGCGAACAGATATTCAAGGCGGTATAAGTAATGAAATGATACCACAATTTCATAATATTATCAATGTGTTACACCCAACACCAGCTGTTTGTGGATTGCCTAAAGATAATGCCAAGTCTTTTATCTTAAAAGAAGAAGGTTATGATAGAAAGTATTATACAGGCTTTTTGGGAGAGATTAGTTTTGCCTCAAACGAGGAGATGCAATCAAATTTATATGTTAATCTTAGATGTATGTCTATTTCGGAAAATAAAGCAAGTATTTATGTAGGAGGAGGAATTACAAAAGACTCTATTCCAGAATTAGAATGGGAAGAAACCGTAAGAAAAACCGAAACAATGAAAAATGTTTTGTTGTAAATTACTACAAAAACGCTAGTGTAAATTAGTATGATATTGTAATTTAGCTTTTCGAATGAAAACACGCTTATATTCAAAAATCCCTTTAGCACAAACCATTGTTTCTTTATGTGAGGCTAAAGATATATATCATATTGTTATTTCACCAGGATCAAGAAATGCTCCATTAACTATAGGTTTTAGCGAGCATCCTGACATGAAATGCTATAGTATAGTTGATGAACGTTGTGCAGCTTTTTTTGCATTAGGAATCGCGCAACAGATAAAAAAACCGGTAGCATTGGTTTGTACATCTGGTAGTGCTTTGTTAAATTATTATCCTGCGATCTCTGAAGCATTTTATAGTGATATCCCTTTAGTGGTGCTAAGTGCAGATAGACCGATAGAACGCATTGATATAGGGGATGGTCAGACCATACGACAAAAAAATGTATTCGAAAATCATATTTTGTATTCTGCAAATCTTTACTCAGAGATTGTAACAGAGAAAAAAATTGATGATATTAAAGTCCAGCAAAAGCAACATGAAGCGCAAAAGCATAACGAGAGAGAGATTAACCTCGCTTTAAATAAGGCAATTGAGCAAAAGGGACCTGTTCATATTAATGTACCTTTTTATGAACCTTTGTATGATAAAATAACCAAACCTTCTGTGTTTCCTAAAAATATACCGGTTGAATATCCAGAACATCATATTGCAAAAAATGTTCATTTAGAAATGGTAGATTTATGGAGCACATCAAAACGTAAAATGATCCTTATAGGGGTTAACTCGCCAGAGGTAGTAGACCTAGAATGGATAGAGTTATTAGCAAAAGATCCTTCTGTTTTGGTTTTAACAGAAACTACATCAAATATTTATCATTCGAGTCATATTAATTGTATTGACCAGTTAATAACATCTTTATCGGCAGAAGAGTTTGAAGAACTCCAACCTGATGTTCTATTAACAATAGGAGGAATGGTGGTCTCTAAACGTATTAAAGCTTTTTTAAGAAAATACCAACCACAATCACATTGGCATGTAGATGATAAAAAGGCGTTTGATACATATTTTTGTTTAACAGAGCATATAAAACTAAAACCTAATTCTTTTTTTAAAGATTTTTTACCCGATACATTACCCATAAAAAGTACTTATAAATCAAAATGGATTTCTATTCGAGATCAAAGAAGAGATAAGCATAAAATATATCTTAACGATATTGTGTTTAGTGATCTTAAAGTTTTTGAAACACTATTCAGTGAAATTCCAGAGAATCAAATGATACAATTGAGTAATAGCTCAACTGTTCGTTATGCCCAGTTATTTTCATTAAAACCGTCATTTAAAGTATTTTGCAATAGAGGTACTAGTGGTATCGATGGCAGTACATCGACAGCTATAGGAGCATCATTAATATCTGGGGCAACTACTTTAATTTCTGGGGATTTAAGTTTCTTTTATGATAGTAATGCTTTATGGAATAATTACATCCCTTCTAACTTTAAAATTATTATAATAAATAATCAGGGAGGGGGCATTTTTAGAATACTGCCTGGGAAAGAAGAAAATACAAATTTTAGTACATATTTTGAAACGACTCATAATCTTACAGCGATACATTTATGTAAAATGTATGGTTTTAAATATCATAGCGCAAGCGATAATGAAGAGGTTAGAGAAAAGATGCAATTGCTGTATCAAAATAATAATGTACCTCAATTATTAGAGATTTTTACGCCTAGAAAAGAAAACGACAGTACTTTAATCGATTATTTTAAGCATTTCATCTAATAAGCAATGTTGGATATACTTTATTAGTTATTTATTCATTTATATTTCATCTATCTTTGGATAAACAAGTAATAATTAACTAATAACCTAAAACATAATCACCTTATGAGTAAGAGAGATGAACTAATCACTAAGTACGCTGCTGACATCAAAGATAAAATAGGTCAGACACCTGATATGGATCTATTAACTAAAGTTACAATAGGATGCGGACCATCAATTTATAATGCTGATGCAGCTACAGTATCTGGTAGTGATCCAAAAGAATTGGAAACAGTAAAGAAAAATTTTCTTATTAAAAAGTTAGGTCTTGCAGACGGAGCTAAGTTAGACGAGGCTATTGCTTCAGTTATCGATGCTTATGGTAAATCTAACCGCAATAAGTACAGAGCTGTTGTTTATTATCTTTTGACAAAACATTTCAAAAAAGAATCTGTATACAAATAGGGGATATAAGTGCCCTAGATTGTAGCAATTTATTGTGAAAAAGAAACCTCGGTAGTATAAAACTACCGAGGTTTCTTTTTACTCCATCAATTTTTAGGATAAATTAAAAACATGAGTCTTATCTGTATTCATAATTTTAAAAAAGTATCTTTGCACAAAAATTTAAGAAATGCTAAAACTTGGCGTATATAATACTTTAGAAGTAGTAAGAGAAAGAGATCAAGGAATTTATCTCTGTGATGAAGAAGGAGATGAAGTTTTATTGCCTAATAAATATGTTCCTGAAGAATTTAAAATTCGAGATGAAATTAAGGTATTTGTATATTTAGATAGTTCTGAACGTATTGTAGCTACTACACTAGAACCCTATGCAACAGTAAAATCTTTTGCTTATTTAAAATGTACTAGTGTTGCTGAAATTGGGGCGTTTTTAGATTGGGGTTTAGAAAAAGATCTTTTTGTGCCCTTTAAAGAGCAGGCATCAAAGATGCGAAAAGGTAGTTGGTACCTTGTGTATGTTTATTTAGATCAAGAAACAAATAGGTTGCTTGCTTCTAGTAAAACAAATAAATTTCTTGATAATTCTTTAGTATTATTATCACCTTTTGACGAGGTAGACCTAATAGCATCTCATCCTTCTCCTCAAGGGTGGAATATGATTGTAAACCAAAAATACCTTGGGTTAGTCTATAGCGACGAGATTTTCCAAAAAATAAGTGTGGGAGATCAGTTAAAAGGATTTGTAAAAAAGGTTCGTCCCGATGGAAAAATAGATATTACCCTTCAAAGACACGGATTTAGAGGTATTGAGCCTAATGCTCAGCAAATTTTAAAAGAATTAGAGTCAAGTGGCGGTTTTATAGATTTAAATGATAAATCAGACCCTAAAGATATTGAAGCTGTTTTTCAATTGAGTAAAAAGAGTTTTAAAAAAGCAATTGGTACACTATATAAAGCTAGAAAAATCTCAATAGAAAAAGATGGAATACGATTGTTAGAATAAGCAATAAAAGGAACTGAAATTTGTTTAAGTAGTTGACTATAAATTCATAAATGATTTATTTTTTTAAATTTATATTCTCAAACTAAATAATTTCAACAACTTAACCTTTTATTTCTAATGGTCTTACTATGCAAAAAAATTGCAGATTCTAAGTGGTTCCAAAACTTTATAATTGTTGTTATTTTACTTGCCGGAGTTTTGGTAGGCATACAAACTTATGGTGAAAAAGTTGCGCACTGGACAACTATTATTGATAAACTTGATTGGATAATTTTAATCATTTTTACTGTTGAAGTTCTAATAAAAATTACAGCAGAAGGAAGTCAACCTCAAAATTATTTTAAAGATCCCTGGAATTTATTTGATTTTTTTATAGTTGTTGCCTGCTATATTGGGCCATTTTTAGGAGATAATGCAGAGTTTCTTCCTGTACTCAGGCTAATTCGAATTCTTAGAGTTTTTAAATTAATTACTGCACTTTCAGAGTTACAGTTAATCGTTGGTGCACTATTAAGAAGTATACCATCTATGGCTTATATCAGTTTATTGCTAGGTATGTTGTTTTATATATATGGTGCTATGGCTGTATTCTTATTTGGAGAAAATGACCCAATTCATTTTGAAAACTTGCAGAGAAGTATACTGTCTCTTTTTAGGGTGATTACTTTAGAAGATTGGACAGATATCATGTATATCAATATGTATGGGTGTGATTCATATGGATATGATGGTAACGAAGCATTATGTGTCAATCCCAAAAGCTCTCCTATTTTGGCGTCCATGTTTTTTGTATCTTTTGTTTTAATAGGTACTATGGTGGTTCTTAATCTTTTTATTGGAGTGATAGTGAACGGAATGGATGAAACTAAAACAGAGATAGAAATGAAAGCTAAAGTAAAGCGTAAGAATGAAGAGAATGGCACGAATCTCGAAAATGAAATGAAACTATTAATAGATAAGGTTGATTCTATAAAAGAAGAACTAGGAGTATTAACACATCTCTACGATGAAGAAAAATCAAATTCAAGTTTAAAAGAAAATGCCAAATATTATAGTAACGGTGAGTCTTAAAAGAAAATTAATATGCCAAACCAGTAATAGGGCAGAAAGCTCCGCTATATAGGGAAGCATCTTTATAAGCAATATTTTTTATACCGCTAGAATTGGTGTTAGAATTACCGTAACCATTTCCTGATATACTAAATGATGTTCTTTTTGTTTGAGGTTGTGGTATTGCTACATTGTATTTAGCATTAACAAATTTATTTTCTGGTAAATACATTGTTGTAACCTTGTTCTTTTTTCTAAGATATTGCTCACGCAGGTCAATACTTAGATCTACCTTTTGTAGTTGGTACTTGCTGGTTTCGGGAGTGTTTTCTGTTATAAAAGACAAAGGAGCACCTAGTTTCTCTAACTGAATATCTTCTATTTCTATAATAATAGATTTACTCTTTGTTTCTTGTCCATAAGAAATACTGCAAAAACACCCTATTAGTACAACTAAAAAACCTCTCATAATTATAAATATTCTATCAATATATAAAATTATATCAAAAACTATGCTAAATCTTCTTTGTAAACCTAAAAAAACACAAAATTTTATGATTTTCTTAGATTTGCCTTGTGATTGATGTGGTGTGGTAAGCTATATTGTAGTATTTTTGATTGTGAAAAAATAATAGTATAATGAGTTCAATAGATTGGAAAACGGTAAAAGAGTATAAAGATATAACCTATAAAAAAGCAAATGGTGTAGCACGGATTGCATTTAATAGACCAAATGTTAGAAATGCTTTTAGACCTAATACAACAAGTGAATTGTATGATGCTTTTTATGATGTTCAGGAAGATACGTCAATAGGTGTTGTTTTATTGTCTGCAGAAGGGCCATCTACAAAAGATGGAGTATATAGTTTTTGTAGTGGAGGAGACCAAAAGGCGAGAGGGCATCAGGGGTATGTTGGAGATGATGGAAGACATAGATTGAATATTTTAGAAGTACAAAGACTTATAAGGTTTATGCCTAAAGTTGTGATCGCAGTTGTACCTGGATGGGCAGTAGGAGGAGGACATAGTTTACATGTTGTCTGTGATCTTACTCTTGCTAGTAAAGAACATGCAATTTTTAAGCAGACAGATGCAGATGTAACTAGCTTTGACGGTGGGTATGGGTCAGCATATTTAGCAAAAATGGTAGGACAGAAAAAGGCTCGTGAAATATTTTTCTTAGGAAGAAATTATTCAGCTCAAGAAGCATATGAAATGGGAATGGTTAATGCTGTAATCCCTCATAAAGACCTAGAAAGTACAGCCTATGAGTGGGGGCAAGAAATATTAGAAAAATCTCCTACTTCTATAAAAATGTTGAAATTTGCAATGAATCTTACCGATGATGGTATGGTCGGACAGCAAGTGTTTGCAGGAGAAGCAACGAGACTAGCCTATATGACTGATGAAGCAAAAGAAGGAAGAGATGCTTTTTTAGAAAAAAGAAAACCTAATTTTAAGGATATAAAGTGGCAGCCTTAATTGTAAATAGCTTTTAATTACTTTTTGTTAAAAGTATAACTGTTTATAAAATGGATAAAAAAGAAGAAGAACTGTTGTCAATGCATTATCAGATTGAAAAAACTGATATTAAGCAGCAAAAATTTGAAGATCGTCTTAAGTCTATTTCAGAAGATTTAAAGAAGAGTAAGCGTATTAGAAATATGTATTTCGTGCTTATAATCGGGCTAATTTTGCTTATGATTGCTGGTAGTTTTTATTTGATTCAAAATAATATGATTTTTCCTTCAGATGCACCATCTGTTGAAAACTCTAATGAAATGAAGAAGCTTCTTATGATTAATGATTCATTACAACAAGAAGTACAAAAACTAAAAGAAGGAATCTCTGAAGAAATGAATAGTACTAAGGATTCTTCAGAAGTATATATGTATGATAGCTCAGGTTCGCGAATTGTAGTAGCTAATGATAGTATTGGATCAGATAAGGATTCTCTAAATAAATCAAAGCGTAAATTTAAAAGGCAATACGGTTATGTTAAAAAGGCTTTTAAAAGTAACGATGCCATTTTTGTTGAAGTAGACTTTATAGAGTTTTATAAAGGAAGGTTAGCTGTGAAAAAAGCAAAAGAATACGGAGAAGCTGAGTATGATATTGATAAAAAGGGAGATACATTGTATTTTTTGTATAATAATTATTATATTCATAACAAGAATTCATCATCAAGAATTCTGGAACTGGACGATAAAGTGAGAGTGAAGATTGATAAAATTAATCAAATATCTAATGGATTTCCATTAAAAGCTTTTCAAAAGATTATTTTAGACCAACCTGTTTTAATCTTAGAAACCAATAATGATATTGTGTATAAAATATCTCAACAAAAACTCCTTTAAGCGTTGTATGATTTATAATCTTTAGTGTAACATAAAACTTCATAAATTTCCCCCAACCATGAAAGTTCTTAAAGATGAGGATTTACTATCATTACATTATCAGATAGAAAAGTCCGAGATAAAACAAAAAAAATTGGAAGATCTTCTTGAAATAGAAGCAGAAAAGTTAAGGAGAACAAGAAAATCAAATAGACTATTTGGATCCTTTTCTGTTGTTTTCTTGTTATTAGCAGTATTCTTAATAGCAAATGCCTTTTATTCTAATAAATCTACTTCTAAAAAATCACAAGCTAATAGTAAGTATGCCCAAGAAATTTTAGCATTACAAAATGAGTTAAATATTGCAAAAAATGAATTGGAGATCCTTAAAAAGGAAAAAGCTACGAGTAAAGAAATACAAGACTTATATCTTTATAGAAGTTTAATAAGCAGAGACACGGTATTTTCTGTTCAAATTAAAGCTGCTAACAATAAGAAAATATCTTCAATTTCTCAGAAATTTACCAATACCTTGGTGTATAGTGATGCATCTTTGTACAAACTGAGTTTAGGTATTTTTGAAACGTTATCGGAAGCGCAAGATTTCAGAAAAACACTGATTCAGTCTGGAATATTAGATAAACGAATCTTCGTTATATCTTATAAAGATGGTAAACGTATTCGAATAGAGGATTACCGGTAAATTATCTTAGTTTTGGATAATTTTCTGGATTAGCCTCATGCATTATATCATATATTTTTTCGAAAATGTCTTCTACAGATGGTTTACTAAAATAATCTCCATCGGTACCAAATGCAGGCCTATGTGGCTGTGCACTTAATGTTTGAGGTTTGCTATCTAGATATTGATATATATTTTGCTCATCGATTAGTTTGTGTAAAATATAACCAGTAGCACCACCAGGTACATCTTCGTCAATAACCAAAATTCTATTTGTTTTGGCAACACTCTTTACGATATCATGATTAAGATCGAAAGGGAGTAAAGATTGAACATCTATAATTTCGGCATTAATTCCAACCGCTAATAACTCTTTTGAAGCCTGTTCTACTAACCTTAATGTAGATCCATATGAAACTAAAGTAATATCGGTACCTTCTTTTATTGTTTCAACGATACCAATTGGAGTTCTTGTTTCTGGCAAATTAGCAGGCATTTTTTCTTTAAGACGATATCCATTAAGACATTCTACAACTATTGCTGGTTCATCGCTGTCTAATAGTGTATTGTAAAAACCTGCTGCTTTAGTCATATTTCGAGGTACAAGTAAATGAATACCTCTTAATAAATGGATAAGTCCTCCCATTTGCGATCCAGAATGCCATATTCCTTCTAATCGATGTCCTCTCGTTCTAACAATTAGAGGAGCTTTTTGCTTAGCAAAAGTTCTATATCTTAATGTTGCAAGATCATCACTTAGTCCCTGTATACAGTATAAAATATAGTCTAAGTATTGTATTTCTGCAATGGGTCTAAGTCCTCTCATGGCCATACCAATTCCTTGACCTATTATTGTAGCCTCACGAATACCAGTGTCAGAAATTCTAATTTCTCCAAATTTTTCTTGTAACCCTTCTAATCCTTGGTTTACATCTCCGATTTTACCACTATCTTCTCCAAAAATTAGTGTTTCAGGAACTCTATCAAATATATTGTCAAAATTATCACGAATGATGATTCTTCCGTCGACTAATTCAGAGTTTTCGTCATACTCTGGTTTAACCTCGTTAATATTTATCACTTTAGAATCATAATCGTTATATAAATGATCGCTATATTTTCCTTGCGTAGTTTTTATATAACTATTTATCCAATTTTGTAAATTGGTTTTTTCTATAAAATTCTCTTTAGTGATGTAACGAAGTGTTTTTCTTGTAGCTTCTAGTATATCTTTTCTAATAGGCTCTTCTTTTGATTCAAGAACGCTTATTAGTGGGGATATGAAATTTTTATTTTTACTTATTCCTTCAACAGCTTTAAGAAGAGTAATGGCTTCTGTTTGCTCATTTTTAATTTCAGAAAGATATGCGTTCCATGCTGTGTTTTTGCCTTTACGCACGGCTTTTTTAGCCTCTTTTTCAATATTTAGAAGCTCTTCTGTAGTAGCAATATTGTGATCGATGATCCACTCTTTGAATTTCTTATTGCAATCATGCTCTCTTTCCCAATTTAAACGTTCTTCACTTTTGTATCTTTCATGAGATCCAGAAGTAGAATGCCCTTGAGGTTGAGTTAGTTCTTTAACGTGTATAATTACAGGAATATGTTTTTCACGAGCTAACTCTTCAGCGGTTTCATAGGCATCCATTAATGCAGCATAGTCCCATCCGTTAACTTTTATAATTTCATATCCTTCATGATTTTCATCACGTCTAAAGCCTTCAAGGATTAAAGAAATATTTTCTTTTGTAGTCTGGTGTTTAGCATGTACAGAAATACCGTATTCATCATCCCAAATACTTATAACCATAGGTACTTGTAGTACGCCACCTGCATTTACAGTTTCCCAAAATAATCCTTCACTAGTACTTGCGTTACCTATTGTTCCCCAAGCTACTTCATTTCCATTTACAGAAAAATCAGAAAAATCAGAGACACTTTTTTCGTTTCTAAAAACTTTAGATGCCTGTGCAAGACCAAGTAATCGTGGCATTTGCCCAGCAGTGGGGGAGATGTCAGAACTTGAGTTTTTTTGTTGCGTAAGATTTTTCCAGCTGCCATCTTCATTTAGACTATGCGTGGCAAAATGCCCTCCCATTTGTCTACCTGCAGCAAAAGGCTCTTTGTTTATATCGGTATGTGCATAGAGACCAGCAAAAAATTGCTCAATTGTATATTGATCAATGGCCATCATAAAAGTTTGATCACGATAATACCCTGATCTAAAATCTCCATTGCGAAATACTCTAGCCATTGCTAATTGTGGTAATTCTTTACCGCCTCCGAATATTCCGAATTTTGATTTTCCTGTTAGTACTTCTCTTCGGCCTAATAAGCTACATTCTCTACTTATAGTTGCAATTTTGTAATCTTTAAGTATTTGATTTCTATATTCTTCAAATGAGATATTAGATGAGCTTACTATTTCTGGTTGCATACGAACGAAGTTTAGGTTTGCAAATTTAGTCAAAATACAGACCAATTGCAAGTGCTAAACTCTTAAATGTTTTGAGTATAATACATCAAAAGTGGATTTTTATTGATAAATCATCGTTTTTGAGTAATATTTTAAGTATTGATTAACAAATGCTCAAAATTTTCACATTTGCAATTTTTAGTACCATGATCTAGTAAAAAGTCCAATAAGCGTTTCGGGACTTAACGTAATAATAAATCTTATCTGTTCGTCATAATTTGGTTGTGCAATTTCCCATCCTTTGTTTGATACCACTGGAAAAAAGAGTTCAAAAAAATCAGCAACTAAACTTAATCTTACTCCAGCATCATAAACATATTTGGCAGATTCTCCTCTGTTCTTAACAATACCGGCATCTCCATATGCATATATCCAATTCCAGATATTCGTATTGGCATTAAATGTAGTAATCCATTGATTTGCGAACGGGGAATCCAGTCTTGACTTAAATCCACCTTCTGCTAAAATAATTTGCTGACTTGTAAATCCTGTATCTTCACTTCTTCCTAGATAGTTATAATCAAACAAGTAATCTGTAGGGCGGTCTAGCGCAAAGCTGAAAAAGTCACCATCTTTTTCTGTATCATTAAAAACAAACGCTCCTGCAAACAATCGTAAGTTTAACTGTCTATTGTTTAAGAATAATTTTCTATAGTTTATTGTTGTAGAAAGTTTACTGAAATTTTTGGAAACTTGATAATCTAAACTGTATCCTAAAAAATCAGTAAGATTGAAATCTGAATAGCCGTATCTGGCATTAAAAACATTATAATCTGGAGTTACAACGGGATTTATTTCATCTCTCTCTCTAAAAACATTTACATTTCTAATCGTTAATCGTTGATTTTCATTAGACCTTAAATCTTTTGGTCTAAAATTGAAGCTTACAGAGGTAGAAAACCTTCTAAATAATAAATCGGGAGCATAGCTAAACATACTTCCATTTACACCATAACGAATCTGATATAGTCCATGTTCTGCTATTTGATTTCTAAAAAAGAAAGCAGCCGAGCCTAGTATTTTTTGTGACCTAAATCCATAAGCAGGTGATATATTGTATTCAAAGTTACGTCTTATCACTGTACTATTGTAGAATTTTGAAGCTATAGTAAACCCATCATATACATTAAATTCAAACTCAGGAATAAAAAATATTTGGCTATACCTAGGGTCTTCAACATCTTCTAATAATCTAAACTGGATAGGTTTATTGAGTATCCATTTTAAATTTTTATAATTATTTCTTCTATTAATCTCGGGAACATTTTGCTCATAATCTAATACTAGTTTGGTTATGTTATCATTAGGTATCATGACTTTTTTAGTTCCTACGATATCCGTAACCCATGTTTTGGATACAACATCTTTTTTTCTTAATCCATATAAAGAGATAGGCATACTATTCTCTTTTTTGTTCTTTATGGTAACTTCTAAAGAGTCTTTTTTTCTTTTTACAGATTTGATTTTAAAATCCAGTTTTTTGTTTGTGTTTACAAAATCTTTAAAAAACCATTCTACGTCTTTTTGCGCTATAGATTGAAGTATGTCTTTAAATTTTTCAGAACTCGTATGTTTAAGTACATTTTTGGAATAAAACTCTTTTATAGTCTCATCTAAAACATTATCATTTTCGAGATAATCTTCTAGATATTTAAATCCTACACCAGCTTTGTATGCATTAGCAATATTTTTGTTGAACTTTACTAAGCTATCTTGTGGAGTCGACAGGGGTTGATCCAAAAATAATCTAGCCATATTTTTATAGGCTAAAAAATATTGATCATTAAAATCTAAATCTGCTATATGAAACCAGCGTATACCAATAACCTTGCTTAGTTTACCGATTATTTTCATATCGGGATAAAACTGTTCAGTATACGAGATCATTAGATAAATATGTAAAGCATCTTTTATCCATGTATCATGCCTGGGGTTTACCAATAATGTTTTATCCAAATACGTTTCTGTAATGGCTTTGAGTTGTTTAATTTCATATTGAAAGCCATCGGGAAATGGTCTTAAAAAATCAGGTAATTGGTTTAAGCCATAAACAGGATTATTTTTATAATCACTTTCAGAAATAACAATCTTATTATATGGATAAGGCCCTAGTTTTTTCTTTAAGAAATCTAAAATCCTTTCTGTAGCCACAGATTTCATTTTTGGCATTAGATTGTTATCGTCTATATTGCTAATGAATATAAAATCTCCCGCAGGAAAACTATAAAAACTGGGCTGTTTCCCTATATGTAAATTTATTTCTCCTCGATTCTCGCCACTAAGTGTTATAATTTTTAAATTTTGGTCTTCTTCTTCAGGTAAATTTCTAGCTATTTCTTTCTGAGTTAATTCGCTTACCACATGGTATTCTTCAGGAACTGTAAAAACGATTTCATAATCACTTAGTTCCATGTAAAGATCATCTAGATTTTTATGACTATAGATATTCCATTTTGTGTCATATACGGCAGGAACAATGTACCAATACTTTAAATCAAAATTACCGTTGTCATGATACCCATATCGAGTAAATTTACTACTTGGAATTTTTATCTGATACTTTAAAATAAATGTTTGACTCTCTCCAGGAAGTAAAGGTTTAGTACATATTACTTTGATAATATCGGCTATCCCTTCGTGTCGACTCCATTGTAAGGCGTTAGTTGCGTTATCGCTAATTTTTTGAATGATTGTGCTACCTCGTTCATGATCTTTTGCAAAGTAAAATCGTTTCAAAAAATCTTCAGAAAATCGTTTTCCTAAGGGGGTCGTTTTACCTGCAAAACTATTTGCCCAGTCATGAAAAAACACTTCTTTTAATACATGCTCAGAAGTATTGGTAAATACAACTTCTTGCTCAATTGATACTATCTTTTTTTCGGTATCAAGACTTGCATCAATTTTAATACTATGTTGACTATGAGTAACAAAGCATATAAAAAATGCAATTACGGAATAATATATTTTAGCGAGATTCACTCTTTTTATATATTAGAAAAATTGATTAATAATAGATAAGAAGAAGCTTTCGCTAAGCTATCATACGAATTGGTTGATACTGAAATTGAGTTAGTTTTAAGCATTTTATTTTGTGTGAATTTGATAATTGTCTAAAGTTCAAAGATATTACTTAGAAATTTGGACTTAAATTATACTCACCATAGAACTTATCTAAAATAGTAAGTACTTCTTCGGGCGTATCTACGACATGAATAAGATCAAGATCACCAGGGCTAATATTTCCAAATTTATTTAGTAATGTACTTTTTACCCAATCAATAAGTCCACCCCAAAACTCTGTGCTTACAAGAATTATAGGAAATTTTGCTATTTTTTTGGTTTGTATTAATGTCATCGCTTCAAATAATTCATCTAAGGTTCCAAAACCTCCAGGCATTACTACAAATCCTTGTGAGTATTTTACAAACATTACCTTACGTACAAAGAAGTAATCAAAATCAAGACTTTTATCACTGTCTATATATGGATTGTCATGTTGTTCAAAAGGTAAGTCTATGTTTAATCCTACAGAGGTTCCGCCTCCTAAATGGGCTCCTTTATTTCCGGCTTCCATAATACCAGGTCCACCACCAGTAATGACACCATAGCCATTGTCTACAATATTTTTAGCTACATCTACTGCTAACTGATAGTATTTGTCATCAGTTTTTGTACGAGCGGATCCAAAAATAGATACACAAGGTCCTATTTTACTCATTTTCTCAAATCCATTAACAAATTCCCCCATGATCTTGAAGATAGCCCAAGAGTCATTAGTTTTTATTTCATTCCAGCCCTTATGATGTTGTTGTTCCATAAAATTTATTCTTTTAATTTAAAATGCCAAGTTCTTTCTTTAAGAACTTCGCGGTATAACTTTTCTTTTCTTTTATAATTTCTTCTGGTGTACCTTTTGCAATGACTTGACCACCATTTTTACCGCCTTCATATCCAATATCAATAACGTAATCAGCCATTTTAACTACATCAAGATTATGTTCGATAATTAATACTGTATTTCCTTTATCAACTAATTTATTCAAAACTTCCATCAATACTCTAATATCTTCAAAATGAAGCCCTGTTGTTGGTTCATCTAAAATATAAAATGTATTTCCGGTATCTCTTTTGGATAGTTCTGTAGCCAATTTAATACGTTGCGCTTCACCACCTGATAGTGTTGTTGATTGTTGTCCTAGTGTAATATAGCCTAAACCAACATTTTGGATAGTTTTTAGTTTTCGGTAAATTTTAGGAATAGGTTCAAAGAAGTTGCATGCTTCATTTATGGTCATTTCTAATACATCAGAAATAGATTTTCCTTTATATCTTATCTCTAATGTTTCTCTATTAAATCGTTTACCTTGGCAGGTTTCACACTCTACGTATACATCAGGTAAAAAATTCATTTCTATTACACGCAATCCGCCACCTTTACAGGTCTCACATCTACCTCCTTGAACATTAAAACTAAATCGCCCAGGCTTATACCCACGGATCATGGCTTCAGGAGTTTTAGCAAATAGACTTCTGATTTCTGAAAAAACACCTGTATAAGTAGCAGGATTTGATCTTGGAGTACGACCAATAGGGGATTGATTTACATCAATAACTTTATCAGAATGTTCTAACCCTTTTATACTTTTATAAGGCATTGGTTTTTTGACACCGTTAAAGTAGTACGCATTAAGAATGGGGTATAATGTTTCATTAATTAAAGTTGATTTACCACTACCTGATACTCCAGTAACAGCGATCATTTTTCCTAAAGGAATAGTAATAGAAACATTTTTTAGGTTATTTCCTGTAGCTCCTTTTAAAGAAATAGTTTTACCATTTCCTTTTCTTCTTTTAGTAGGGACTTCTATTTTTCTTTTTCCGCTTAAATAGTCGGCAGTTAGGGTATCGTGTTTTTTTAAATCTAAGGGATCTCCTTCACTAATAATTTCTCCACCGTGTTTTCCTGCATGTGGTCCAATGTCTATAACATGATCTGCACGTTCTATCATGTCTTTATCATGCTCTACCACAATAACAGAGTTACCAATATCTCTTAATTGAATAAGAGAATTGATAAGTTTTTCATTATCTCTTTGGTGTAATCCAATACTAGGTTCATCTAATATATAAAGTACACCTACCAATTGAGAACCAATTTGCGTTGCAAGTCGTATACGCTGTGCCTCACCACCAGATAGAGATTTACTACTTCGATTCAAAGATAAATAGGTAAGACCTACATCAATCAAAAACTGTAATCTCGCATTAATCTCTTTTAAAATTTCACCAGAAATTTTCTTTTGCTTTTCACTTAATTTAACAGGTAGTTCTTTAAACCAATCTGTTAACTCACTTATATCCATCGAAGCTAACTCGGCAATATTTTTTTCATTAACTTTAAAATACAGAGATTCTTTGCACAGTCTTGATCCATTACATTCAGGACATTGAATATTATCCATAAATTCCTTAGCCCATCTTCTTAAAGAAGTAGAATCATTGGTATTGTATGTATTTTCTATAAAAGTTGCAATACCTTCGAAATCAATTTTATATTCTCTTTTAACTCCTAAAGTCTTGCTATCAACACTAAATTTTTCTTTTCCACCATGAAGAATAATCTCCATAGCTTCCTTAGGAATTTTTTTAATAGGGTCACTGAGTTTAAAGTCAAAGCGTTGACCAATGAGTTCTAATTGTTTAAAAATCCAATTATTTTTTTGAGGTCCTTGCGGCGCTAAACCACCACTTTTAATGGATTTTGAATCATCAGGAATAATTTTATTGATATTTACTTCATAAAGATTACCTATACCATTACATTTTGGACATGCCCCTTTTGGAGAATTAAATGAAAAATTATTAGGTTCTGGGTTAGGATAAGAAATCCCACTTGAAGGACACATTAAGTTTCTACTAAAAAAGCGCGCTTCCTGAGATTCTTGTTCAATAATCATAAGAACGTCATCACCATGGTACATAGCCGTATTAATGGTCTCCATTAAACGCTTAGAATTCTCTTGATCTTCAGAAACTTTGAGTCTGTCTATAACAATCTCGATATCATGAGTTTTGTAGCGATCAAGTTTCATTCCTTTAGTAATATCTTTTATCTCGCCATCGGTACGAACTTTAACAAATCCTTGTTTTGCAATTTGCTCAAAAAGCTCACGATAATGTCCTTTTCTAGATCGTACAATAGGCGCAAGGATATTGATTTTTTTTCCATTAAAATCTTTTAGAATCAGATCTTTAATTTGATCATCGCTATAACTCACCATTTTTTCTCCTGTGTTATAGCTGTAGGCATCACTTCCTCTTGCAAAGAGCAGCCTTAAAAAATCATATATTTCTGTGATTGTTCCCACAGTACTTCTCGGACTTTTACTGGTAGTTTTTTGTTCGATAGCGATTACTGGAGATAGCCCATCTATTTTATCTACATCAGGTCTTTCTAAACCTCCTAGAAATTGACGTGCATAGGCAGAAAAAGTCTCAATATATCTTCTTTGTCCTTCTGCATAAATCGTATCAAATGCAAGAGAAGATTTACCAGATCCCGATAAGCCTGTAATAACTACTAATTTTTCTCGGGGTATAGTTACATCTATGTTTTTTAAGTTGTGAACTCGTGCTCCTAAAACCTCAATATTTTCTTTTGATACTACCATAAAATTTTAACCAAGATTGCAAATGTAGGTATTTGATAGCGTTTTGTAAAATGAGTACCCTTTCCGTTTTAGTATTTAAAGAATATTTTTTGAAATAAAAATGTATTTTCTGAAGTTATTCAAGTTTACATCACTTTTTTATTGATAAATTATCGTCGTTTTATAACGATTGTTTAAGGATATAATGGTAAAACCTCTTTGTTTATAAGGCTTATGCTTAGTAGTAATTTTCTTTCGGAAAATGTTATGTAAGTTTTTTGTAGGTGTTTTTTTTGTTTTTTTTTAACAATTTGTGAACCATAGTTAGTAGCCTTTTTGCATTTCAGAATAATTAAATAAGACTTTTTTTTTAAGATCATGAGTATAGAAGGTTCTTATTTTTGATTTTGAATACTGTTTTTTGGCTTATATTTTTATTAAAACCGCTAAGAAATCTACTCTTCTGCCAGCTTTAGATTTGTTCACAAAGGTTGTCTATGTTGTGTTTAAAAGTTTGTAAATTAAGGTTATACAAACTCATTGAAGTATTTGGATTTTGATAACATATTTGGCCTACATGCATCAAGATTCTTCATCTTCAAAATTAAAACTTCTAACGATGAAAAACATTTTAACAATTGTGTTTGCCCTAATAACGGCAATTGGTTTTGCACAGAAGCAACCCCACAATCCTAGTGAGAGAATACAGCAAGAAAAAACTAATGGTACTGTATTTGAAAACGAAGACCTTTTTACGACAGTTAATAAACAAAAGTCAAAAACTAAAATCCCATCAGAATTAAAAGACTATACTCTTTTTTCTTTTGATAAAGGAAAGGAGGCCGCTTTTAAATCTAAAGCTCCTGTTGCGATGACTCTTACTATTCCTGGCCAAAAGAAAGCAATGTTATTAGAACTTGTAAAAACAAAAATAACCACAGATGATTATCAAATTATTGAAATGCCCTCTGGTAAAATCGTAACACCAGATAATAATGTACTACATTATAGAGGTATTGTAAAAGGAGTACCTAATTCTGTTGTTGCTATAAGTTTTTTAAGCGAAGAAATATCTGGTATTATTAGTATTGGTGATAAACCAAGCAATTTAGTGATTGGTAAGCTTAAAAATAGTAACGAACAGATCATTTATGAAGATAAGGACATAAGACACCTTAATGATTTTGTTTGTAGGATAGAAGATAATCCTGAAAAGAGCGAGCAACTTCAAGATAATACCCAAGGTAAAGCAGCAGTAAAATGCCCTAAAATATTCTTCGATATTGCAAATGATATTGTTCGTGATAAAGGAGGTGCACAGGGGGCTTCAGATTTTATTGAAGCTATTTTTAATCAGGTTTCAGTATTGTATGCAAATGATGATATTAGTATTCGTCTTTCTGGAGTAAAAGCTTGGACCAGTGTAGCCCCATTTGATGGGTTAACTAATTATCGAAATTATAGAAATCGAAATAGTTTTAATGGTGATTTAGGACATTTTGTAACCTATAACTTTTCTGGAGGTGTTGCCTGGGTCAATGCGTTATGTGGTTCTTACAAATATGCAGTTTCCGGTATTAGAAAATCTTTTAGTAACGTACCTACATACTCATGGTCTGTAGAGGTAGTTGCTCACGAATTGGGACATAATTTAGGATCTCCACATACCCAAGCTTGTAAGTGGAATAATAATAATACCGCTATCGATGGCTGTTATGGAACAGAAGGCGGTTGTGCAAGACCTGGATTACCATCTGGCGGAGGTACTATTATGAGTTATTGTCACCTTACTAATGTTGGTATTAATTTTAATAAAGGCTTTGGTCCACAGCCAAAAGCTTTGATTCAAAGAACTATAAATTCAAAAAGCTGTGTGCAAACTTGTGATGGTGGTCCGGGTAATGATGGATCAGTAACTTTTCAAGGTAATAATAATAGATATATTTCTTCAGAAAATGGAAGTAATCCAATGACATGTAATAGGACAGTTGTAGGTTCTTTTGAAAAATTTACTGTTGTCGACGCGGGTGGAGGACAAGTGGCATTAAAAGGAAATAATGGAAGGTATGTTTCATCTGAAAATGGAGGAGCTCCCATGACATGTAATCGAACCAGAATAGGTTCTTGGGAGAAATTCACTATAGTAGATGCAGGTGGAGGTAAAAAAGCTCTAAAAGGAAATAATGGAAAGTATGTTTCTTCTGAGAATGGAGGAGCTCCAATAACCTGTAATCGAACAAGGATAGGTTCTTGGGAGAAATTTACAATAAATGGATTAAGAAATAATACCGCTATACCTCAGGTAGCTGGTTTGCAGAATGAAATAGCAATGTTTCCTAATCCTGTAAAAAACCTATTAACTATTACGATGGGGACATTTGCAGATGAAATGTCAAAAGTGTTGGTTAAAGATATTAACGGTAGAACTTTACAGTCAACAGCTGTAAGTAATGAAGCTAAAGTAAATGGAGTTCAAGTACTTGATCTTAGTAATATGGCTACAGGAGTTTATTTTGTTCAGATTACAAATTCTAATACAATAATTACTCAAAAAGTTTTTATAGAATAATATTCGAGTATATATAAAATTAGGCTACTAGGGTGAAGTAAATAACTTCACCCTTTTTATATAGTATTAATTTTCTAATTATTACGAATCTTACTACTTTAGATTAAAAATTATAATTATGATTTTAGGGATAGGCTCCAGAATAAAACATCCTGAATTTGGATTGGGCGTAGTAACCAATGTAACTTCGAAAATGTATTGGGTAACTTTTATAGATAATGGATTAGAAACTGTAAATGTAGACGATGAATTTGAAATCATTGATGGAGTAGAAGATGAAGTCGATACGGTTAGCTTCTATGAAGTAGAAAAAGTAGTAAAAGATCTTTTAAAGCGATATAGTGATATTTCAGAAATTGTACCTATCGCGGATAAGTGGAAGGGAGGTAAGCTAATAATGCAACCTGGAGATCAGAATTTAACTTCTAAAGATTTACCTATTGATAAATTTTTTCATAAAATTGTGATGGTTAGGGATAGAATTCGAGTGATGGAACAGAAGATTAATAGCTCTAACCTTGATCAACAAGACAAAATAGACTTGCAACAATACATCACGAGAATTTATGGTAGTTTGACTACATTTAATGTGCTTTTTAAGAATAAATCTCAACACTTTGTTGGGGATAGCTCTAAAAATAAATGAGTAAATACCCTCTTGTTAAAAAAATAGGATTAATTCTAGGACCTCTGTTGTTTTTGGTATTGATCAACTTACCTTTTATATTCATCTCAGAAGTAGCAGATAAGGTTATATCTGTTGCTGTTTGGATGATAGTTTGGTGGATAACAGAAGCTGTTTCTATATCTGTAACAGCATTAATACCATTAATCTTATTCCCTCTAGTAGGAGTTTTAGACTTAAAAGCCGTATCTCAGAGTTATGGTAGCCCTATTGTATTTTTGTTTTTTGGAGGTTTTGTAATGGCCTTGGCCTTAGAAAAAGTAAACCTTCATAAAAGAATAGCATTAACCATTATAAAAATTACCGGAACAAGCCCTGATCGGGTTATTCTTGGTTTTATGATAGCTACTGCTTTTATGAGTATGTGGATTAGCAATACAGCATGTACAGTAGTGATGCTGCCTATTGCTTTATCAGTGATACAGTTATTAATTGATGATAAAGATGGGTTTACAAAAAATGATAAAAATTTTGCATTAAGCATAATGTTGGGAATTGCTTTTTCTGCCAATGTTGGTGGAGTGGCAACCATTATAGGTACACCACCTAATTCTGTGTTGGTTGGATTTCTTGAAAACGAATATCAAATAGAAATATCTTTTTTAAATTGGATGTTACTTGCTTTTCCTTTTTCGGTGACGATGATTACTATTATTTATTTTGTGATGGTAAAATGGATTTATCCTAATCATATTAAAAGTTTTAATGCTTCACAAAATATAATCAACGAAGAGTTAAAAAAATTAGGTAAGATTTCAAAACAAGAACGTCGAGTACTTGTTATTTTTAGTGTAGTAATTGCACTTTGGATATCTAGAACGACAATTAATGGTTTTTTTCCTGATTTAAAGCTTTCTGATACAGGAATAAGTATGATGGGAGCTTTTGCTTTGTTTGTAATTCCTTTTAGATTAAGTAAAGGGGAGTTTTCTTTAGAATGGAAAGATACTCAAAAATTGCCATGGGGAATTTTAATCTTATTTGGTGGAGGTTTAGCTCTAGCAAGCGGATTGTCACATGCAGGTTTAATAGAGTTAGTAGCAAATACTATAGCAGAAAATAAAGGATTAAGTTTAGTAGTAGTCACGGCATTATTAATTGTTTTTATGCTTTTTATGACCGAGTTAATGAGCAATGTGGCTTTGGTAGCCATATTTGTTCCCGTTGTTGCAGGTATTGCACTAGGTTTAAATGTACCAATGCTTCATATGTTAATTCCTGTTACTATGGCTGCTAGTTGTGCATTTATGCTTCCTATGGCTACACCACCCAATGCAATAGTTTTTGCAAGTGGTTATGTTAAAGTATCAGAAATGGTTAAAGTTGGCTTTATTTTGAATGTGATCTCGGTGTTATTGTTGATTTTGTTGTTTAAATTTTATGTATCACTATTTTTCTAATACTATGTGAAACTTAATCGTTCCAGGCTCTAAGATTACTAATAGGAATTCCAAAGCCTAGTAATTTATGTTGTTGCGATAAGTAAGTACCACTTTCTGTTTTTTTCCAGTCACTCCAAGTAGCTTCTATTCCTCCTATAGGTAGTATAGAAACCCACATTTGGTAGCTAGTAGGGATGTGATTTTGATCAACTTTCCAAAGATATGAATCTCCAGGGGTTGTTCCGCCAGAGCTATAGTTTATAAGTAAGCCTTGGCTATTATTATCTAACTTTACTAATTTTCTGGTAACACCAGTATCAAATAGTTTAAAAGGAGCAACTACCCAAAAAGAATCATTGTTAAAATAGGCTAGAGCTGTAGAAAGAATTTTTTTTCTTTCTTTTTCGTTTACATTTTTATTTTCTAAATAACTTTTTTGTGGTTTATTAAGATTAAGATGTACAGTATGGTCATCCCACTTAACTTGAACAGTTTGTTGTTGCTTATTCCAGAGGTAATGATGCTTGTTTCTAAATGTCCACTGCAGGTAATCAGTATCTTGATACGCTTGATAGTGCAGTGCTTCTTGTATTTTTAAAGCAAATTGATCTGCTTTACTACCTGTTTCACCTTCAGGCATCTTTTCATTCAAAGAAAAATAAAGTGAAGCAACTACAATAATAATCAAAGTTAGTATGCCCAACACTAATATTTTGAATAGCTTAAAGAATTTCTTTTTCAAGAGGTTGCGAATTTAAGTTCGTATGGTAAACTAAATGTAGTGAAATTGTATTAAAGAGATTTGTAATATTCAAAAGACTTTAAAATCAAATCATCATCAACAGTGCAGTTATATTTTGCAGCACCTATAGAAGTTAATAATACAAACAAAATGGTTCCTTTTTCATTTTTTTTATCATGAATCAAAAGATTCATAATTTCTTGGTAATCCTTAGATTCTATATCAATTTTTGGAAATGTAGCAAGAATAACATCGCTAATATGTTGTAAATCTTCTTCTGTTAATGATAGTAACTGGGATGAAATATAGGCTTCCATAATCATACCAATTGCAATGGCCTCACCATGCAATAAAACAGGTTTATCTGGATGCGTTAGGTAAAAAGATTCTATAGCGTGCCCAAGAGTATGACCAAAATTAAGGTATTTCCTAATATTTTGTTCTGTAGGGTCTTCAGTAACAATTTTATTTTTAATCACTACAGAATCATATATCATTTGATCTAATTCTTCAATATCTAATTGAGAGAGATCACTAATTTTGTTCCAATATTCACGATCTTGAATTAAACCATGTTTCAACATTTCTGCAAAACCACTACACATTTGATTTACGGGGAGCGTACCTAAATATTCTGTATCTATTAATACCATTTCAGATTCACTAATTACCCCAACCATGTTTTTAAGATTGCCAAGATCAACACCAGTTTTACCTCCAACAGATGCATCTACCATGGCCAATAGAGTAGTTGGTATATTGATATAGTTAATACCTCTTTTGTATGTACAGGCTATAAAACCTCCAAGATCAGTAACTACACCTCCTCCAAGGTTAATTAGAAGACTCTTACGATCAAAACCTAATTCAGAAAGAGCATTCCAAATACCACTACAAGTTTCAATATTTTTATGAATTTCGCCAGGTTCAATTTCAATAACCTCTATATCATATTCTTTTTCGATTGTACTCATTAGTAATGACAAACAATATTCGTGAGTATTGCTATCAACGAGAATGGCTATTTTAGAGTGGTTAGCTTTTTCTAAGTAAGTGTTTAGGGCAGTATAACATTCCTGACCAAAATATACTATTGATTCTTTAGAAACTATGGGCTTCATGTGTAGTTAAATTATGAGAGCGAAATTAAGTAGAATTTAGATTAAAATAAACTCGCAAGTTCTATATTTGCAGATATCATAAAATAAACACAAAGTATTCTTGTAAATCGATCATATTTATAGGAATGCTAGTATAAAACTGATGATAATCTAAATTATTTTTTTGATGAGTCACAATAACTTGTTTGAGAATACACAAAAAGCTTTTTCGTTAAAAAGCGATTCAGAATTAGAAAGAGCATATTTTTTGTTTAAAATGATTTCTAATGAACCATTAGTAAGAATCGGTACTGCAGTAACAAATTTTGCTATTAAAGCTCATTTGCCAGTACAAGGATTGATACGCGCAACTGTATTTGATCATTTCTGTGGAGGAGTTAGTGAAGAAGATTGCTTACCTGTAGTAGATAAAATGTTCGAAAAACGAGTATGTTCGGTTTTAGATTATTCTGTTGAAGGAAAAGAAGACGAGTCTCAATTTGATGCAGTTCTTCTAAAAACAATAGAATTGATTGAATTTGCAGATCATAAAGACGCGATGCCTTTTAGTGTATTTAAACCAACAGGTTTGGGACGATTTTCGGTTTTCGAAAAGAAAACAAAAGGTGAAGCTTTAACTAAAGAAGAACAACAACAATGGAAACGTATAGAAAAGCGCTTTGAACTAGTCTGTCAAAAAGCGTTTGATTGTGATGTTGCATTATTGATTGATGGAGAAGAAAGTTGGATGCAAGACGCTGCTGATGATTTAGTTGCTAAAATGATGCGTAAGTATAATACAGAAAAAGCTATTATTTATAATACATTGCAATTATACAGACATGATCGTTTAGAGTATTTAAAGAGTTTGCATGAAGAAGCAAGAGTATATGGTTTTAAAATAGGAGTAAAGATAGTGCGAGGTGCCTATATGGAAAAAGAAAATGAACGTGCAGAAGAAAAAGGATATCCTACACCAATTTGTGCAAGTAAAGAACACACCGACGAAAACTTTAATACTACTATGAAATACATTCTTGAAAATATAGAAGATATTTCAGTTTTTATAGGTACACATAATGAGCATAGTAGTTATTTAGCCATGCAATTGATGGATGATCTGTCTATCGCTAAAGATGATTTTAGAGTTTGGTTTGGCCAACTATATGGTATGAGTGATCATATTAGTTTTAATCAAGCAGCAGAAGGCTATAATGTAGCAAAATATTTACCCTTTGGACCAGTACGAGATGTAATGCCTTATTTGATACGAAGAGCAGAAGAAAATACTTCTGTAGCTGGGCAAACAAGTCGTGAGTTAAACCTTTTATCACAAGAAAAAAAACGTAGAAAACTATAAAATCCTTGTATAGGCTTTATGAACTTAAATCAAGTAACAGTGCCATCCTTAGATATAGAAAAATCTATTTCTTTTTATGAAAAACTAGGGTTGCGTTTAATCGTTAAAGCGTTGCCTCACTATGCTAGGTTTGAATGTGTAGAAGGAGACGCAACTTTTTCTATTCATTTGGTAGAAACACTTTCTGAAGGAGAGGGAGCATACATCTATTTTGAAACATCTAAATTAGATGATGAGGTAAAACGACTTACTCAAGATGGAGTAGTATTTGATCAATTGCCAAAAGATCAAACTTGGCTTTGGCGTGAAGCGAGATTAAAAGACCCTGATGGAAATCAAGTAATCCTTTATTTTGCAGGAGACAACAGAAAAAACCCGCCGTGGAGGATTGGTAATTAGTTAGTCATGTTTCTGATTATAAAAATACAATACGCTACTTTTAAATTTTGGTAGAAACAATCAATAAGAAATATGAGTAATCCAATACTTGATCAAACTTTTGACAGTCAAAATTTTTCTGGTAAAAAATTAGAGTCAAAAGAATATGACAATTGTACTTTTATAAATTGTAATTTTTCTGACACTGATATTTCTGTTGTTACTTTTTTAGAATGTGAATTTAATAACTGCAATTTTGGATCTATATTGATGAAAGCGACCTCATTTCAAGAGGTTCTGTTTTCTGGTTGTAAAATGCTTGGCTTAGATTTTAGTGGATGTAATACATTTATGTTTTCGGTAGTGTTTGATCATTGTAATCTTGATTATGCATCTTTTTTTGGATTCGAAATGAAGAATACTATGTTTAAAAGCTGTAGTTTAAAAGAAGTTGATTTTACGAATGCTAATATTAAAGGAGCTGTATTTGATCAGTGTGATATGGCAAAGACCGTTTTTGATAATACCAATGCTGAAAAAACAGATTTTAGAACAGCCAAAAACTATAGTATTGATCCGGATAATAACATTTTAAAGAAAGCTAAATTTAGTAAGTTTGGTCTCTTAGGATTACTGAGTAAGTATGATTTGGATATAGAATAAGAAGGTAATATGATGTTAAGGTTTCATAAAAAGTATTTCATTTTAACCATTTTAGTGTTTTTGATAGAAATCATCATTGCCATGTATATTGATGATGCTATAATAAGACCATATTTTGGAGATACTTTGGTTGTATTCCTTTTATATTATGGGGTTAAAACTTTTTTCAATTTACCAGTACTAAAGACAGCTTTGTTTGTTCTTTTATTCTGTTATTTTGTCGAAATAATGCAATATTTTAAGGTCATCTATTTTTTAGGTCTACAAGAATCAAAACTAGCTAGAATTGTTATCGGAAGCTCCTTTTCTTGGATGGATATACTGGCATATACATTAGGCTTTTTATTGATCGTATGGCTAGAAAACACTTCGTCTTTTCGTAAATTTTTGGATGTAAAAAATGATTAGTATGCTTTAAAAATATCTAGTAAATCATTATTATTTGCTACTATTATAAACTTTCCTTTCTCATTTTTTATAGACAGCATGTGTCGTGTGTCTTTATTGGTGAAAAAACCGGACTTTTGATTAGAAATAGGACTAAATAGTTCTGTACCATTACCTTTTAAAAAAGAACCAATCCCTGCATCGGCTCTTGTAGTCTCTACTTCTGATTGATAGTTATTACCCGCTACTAACAGATCTTTTATTTGATCTCCATCAAAATCGTCAAATAAAATACTATTGATTGGCGATTGTTGTGCGTCGATAGGTAGTGGAGAAAATTCAAATGCTCCATTGCCGTTGTTTTTAAATATTCCCGAACGAAATTCTATAGCTTGATAATGTAATGCAGAGGTAATACCTTTACCTAAAATTCCACCAAGGTCTTTGTTTGCAAATTCATTGTACGTGGTTATTTTTTTTGCTAAATGTGGTATTTGTTGGGCGGTACAAACTTTCCCTCTAACAGGCACTTGTTTTTCATTATAAAATTTGGCCAGTATGATATCTTCTTTCCCGTTAAAATCAAAATCACGTGTATAAACATGAAAAGGTTTTTCTTTAGAAGCATGAAATTTATAATTTAACCCTAGGTTACCACCTATAATATCTTGATCTCCATCATTATCAATGTCAGCAACTACTATTTTGTTCCACCAACCTGTTATTGAGGATAGTGTTTCATAATGATCACTTTTTAATAATTTGTTGTCTTTATTGATAAAAACCTCGATACCCATCCATTCTCCAGTTACCACTAAATCAGTGGCTTTATCATTATTAATATCTACCCAAACGGCATCGGTTACCATACCTATATCTTGTAGGCCAGGCGCTAGAGCTGGTGTTTGGATAATAAATTTTCCATTATCATTTATTAATAAATAGCTAGAAGGAGCATAGGGATATTTACCGGGTATGACACGTCCGCCAACAAATAAATCAATATCACCATCATTATCATAATCATTAGGAACAACAACTGATCCTGCAGTTATCATTTCTGGTAACTGATTTTTTGATTTTGAAAATTGCCCGGCACCATTGTTTAGATACAATCTGTCTTGCAATAGTTTTGGAGTATTGTTAAATTCATAACTTCCGCTAACGACATATAAGTCTTGATCTCCGTCATTATCTACATCAAAAAAGCAGGCCCCAACATCTTCACGCTGTTTATCTTTTTTAAAATCTAAATTTGAATAAGCTTTAAAATCGCCAGATTTATTCCCTAATAGTAATTGTGCAACGTATCCATGCGCACCACCGATAAAAATGTCGTCGTAGCCATCATTATTCACATCTGATTTTGCTATTGCAGGTCCAGTTTGAGAGAGTTTATGAGGTAATAGTATCTGTAGGTCATAATCGTTAAAGGCAGTTTCAATATGACCAAATCTTGAAGTTGTTTTTTTGAAAATTGTTTTTGTTGTTGTCTTTTCTGTAAATGTATCTTGAAGTGAGGTATCACTAGCATATTTTGCCGTTATTAATTTGTTGCTTGAAACCTTTTGTAACACATGTTGTTTTCCGTCTGGCCATGTGATTTCAATCTTTGAGATTGTATCTTGTTTTTTAAATCCAAAATGTAAAACATTACTAACAGATGACAGAAAACCTCTTGTATTTATTAATTGACGAGATTGTATTGTATTATTTGTAAAGTATACTTTAATTTTTGTTCCTATACCAAAGTTGTTTTTTTTTGGTCCCTCTAGTCTAACTTTTACAAAATTTCCTTTTTGTAATTCGATAGCATTATTTTTAAGAATATTGGCTTTATCATTTATATTATTTACAACTATATCTAAGTCACCATCATTATCTAAATCGGCATAAACGGCACCATTAGAAAATGTAGCTGTAGTATCTACCCATGTTGATGATGTATTTTGAAATGTTTTATTACCCTTGTTTTTAAAGAAGTAATTGGTAAGTTTTTGTTGAGGTAGCATTTTTGCAAAACTGAAGAAGTCTTCTTGAGTTGGTTTTCTACCATTTTTTCTTAATATCTGGAGTATTTCGTTGTTTTTATCTCTATCTATAACATCTCTGTAAACTCCATTAGTGATGTATATATCTTTATAACCGTCTAAATCAAAATCGGCGGCTAATAGGGACCAACTCCAATCAGTATTTGCTATGCCAGACATATGGGCAATCTCGCTAAATGAGTTATTACCATTATTAAGTTGGAGCATATTGTGCATGTATTGTTGATGATATCCATTGGCAACCATTTTATCAAATTTTTCAATAGAAGTCATTGCCATTGTTGTTTTTGACCGAATATAGTCTTCTGGATTCATATCTAATGTCATTAAATCTGGTAATCCATCGTTATTAATATCGGCAATATCACTACCCATGCTATTAAAGGACATATGCTTGAATAATTTATCCCTAGATTCTGTAAACGTTCCATCTCCATTATTAATATATGCTAAATCTGGTACATTAAAATCATTACATACATAGATATCTAATAATCCATCATTAGTAAGATCACCAACTTGAGGATTAAGACCAAATCCTATATCATATACTAGTCCTGATTTTTCAGAAACGTCGGTAAAATGTCCTGTTCCATCATTATTATAAAGTCTATCACTTCCTTTAAGTTGTAATGTTTTTGGATCGTTTTCAACAGCTTTTAGATCGACAACTTTTGATCTACTTGTAATATCAGGGGTATTAGAGATATATACATCAAGATCATTATCATTGTCATAGTCAAAAAAAGTAGCTTGTATTGTACGGTTTTTATCTGCCAGACCAAGAGCTTCAGCTTTTTCTGTAAACGTAAGGTCACCATTATTTATATAAAGCATATTGGCAAATTTATTATCCTCTTCTTGCCAACCACCCCGAGAAATATAAATATCAACAAAGCCATCATTATTAACATCTGCTACGGCAACTCCAGAATCGAAACCTTTTCTTTTTTGTATACCAGCCTTTTTTGTAATATCCTTAAAGCGAAAATCACCTTGATTTAGATATAATTTATTGTCATGAGTGTTAGAAATAAAAAATAAATCCATTAATCCGTCATTATTAAAATCTGCCGCCGCAACACCTCCACCAATGTAGGTATACATGTATTGGTAATAATTAGATTCTAATGTTTCTATTAATTTATTTTCGAAATCAATACCTGATATAGTAGACGTTATTGCTGTAAAGAGTTTTTTTGTTTCTGTTTTATGTTTAGAAATGGCAGAATTGTTTGATTCTGAACAAGCAAGAAAGAGCGTAGTAGTTATAAACACTAGACCGATACTTTTTATATTTCTTAATAATGATTTTATTTCAAAAGTTTTCATGCTTTGTTGTTATCTAGAATCGTATTTAATTGTGGAATATAAAGTACACAACGATAAAGTTACGTAAGACTCTACCGTTGTGTTTAAAAATAACTAATTCAAAATTATTGTATTTCTTTTTGTTTAATTGTTTATACTTGGGTTAAGATCTATTTCTCGTTGCGGAATAGGAGTAAAGTAATTATCTGTGCCAAGAGATCCTTTTATTGGATTTGGTTCGGGTAACAATTCACCACTGTTATTTAATGAGGTTTGTGGTGCTCGATCCGAGAGTGCCTGTTCAACTCGTTCCATTCGCACTAAATCATTCCAGCGTAAATATTCACCAGCAAACTCCCATTTTCTTTCGGTAAATGCTAATTCTGCAAGGTCTCCTGTAGTTACATCTACCGATGGATCTGGAATATTAAAAGGAAGCCCTTCAGATCTTCGCCTAATCATATTTAAAGCTTCCCATGATTCTGGAGTAATGTTTCCTGATCGGGCAGAAGCTTCAGCATAGATTAAAAGAACTTCGGCATAGCGTATAAAGAAGTCATTTCTATCAGTTTGAAAATCTGATAATGGGATATCGTCAATAGGACCTACAATTTTCTTAAAAACCGGTGTTGGTTGATCGCTAAAGTTCTTCCAATCAAGTTCGGTTCTGTATGTGGCTTCTTTTCTTGCACCTTCTGGGAAGTCTTCAAAAAATCTAATTTCTGCAAAGGTTTCTTGCCATCCTTGAAGATCTGACGGATTACCTAACTTTCCGAATTTACGATTAGGTTGACCACAACTTCGGCAATAAGGAATGGTCCAAACCGCTTCGTCATTAAATCGATGTTCTAAAGTCCATAAATCTTCTAAATCTTCAAGTAACGTAAAATTATGCGCTGCACTATTGTCAATTACTTGTTTTGCACTAGAAGCTGCATCAGTATATTTGGCATTATCCTTAACCGGGAATCCTGCCCAATCTAGATATAATCTTGCTAGTAATGCTCTTGCAGAACCGCTGTTTGGTCTGGGAGCTCCAGCATTTACTCCTGGATATATATCGGGTAATCCACTTTCGGCTTTTAAAAGATCTGACTCAATTTGTTCATAAACATCAATCTGTTCTGCTAATCCTAATTGTTGATCTGGGTCTGGAATAATAGGTAAAGGTATTCTTCCATGAATTCTGGCTAAATGAAAGAACATTACACCTCTTAGAAAATACACTTCGGCAATGAGTCGATTTTGAGTTTCTATTTCACTTGGTTCGGTAAGAACTAAACCTTCATTATTTGCCAAAACAGTATTTGCTGCACGAATAGTACTGTAAATTGCTTCCCAGTTATTTCGTACTCTTGAATTGGCTTGAGAAACTAATCGTTGATCAAATTCTCTAAATTCTGCCTTATTACTTCCAATATGCGTAGTAATATCATCTCCAGCCCAAGCTGGAGCATAAAAAGTTGTCATCCAAGAAGCATCATTTAGTTTTGCATGTACCCCAGTAACTCCAAGCTCTAATTCTTGAATTTTGGAGTATGCACCTGGAGCTAATTGTGCAATTGTTGGGTCTTCATCTAAATCCGCACAGCTGCAAAAAGCAGATGCTATTATCAGAAAAGATAATATGGATCTTATATTATATCGGTTTCTGTTATATGTTGTTTTCATAAAATTTGTTTTTTGTATTAAAATCCTACTTTTACTCCAAAAATGAATGACCTTGGATTGGGATAAGCTCCGGCATTTATACCAGCAGCGACATCTACACTTTTATTCCCTGCATTATCATCTGCAGGTACAGATGTAAGCTCAGGGTCATAACCGGTATAATCTGTGATTAAGAATAAATTTTGCCCAGTCACGTATAATTTCACATTAGCATTTATGTGTTTTACGTCTTTAAGAGTGTATCCCAAAGTAAGGTTGCTAAGTCTTATAAAATCACCTTTTTCTACATAACGAGTGGATCCAGCTTCGTTTGGACCTCCTGCGGGTATATCAGTTTCATTTTGTGGAGTCCATTGGTTTAATTGTTCAGGAGCCAAAAAACTTCTTTGATTTCCAGTGTTACCTACAATAACACCTTGTACAGCATTAAGAATATCAAAGTTATGTACCCCTTGAAAGAATACATTTAAATCCCAATTTTTATAAGTAATCGTATTATTAAATCCCCATGTTAAGGTTGGAGTACCATTACCAATAGCTCCAAATAAAATTTCACCATTTTCATCTCTAAGATATTTAGCATCTCCAGGTATTCTCCCAAAAGTAGCTGCTTCTGCAGCTTCAGAGGTTTTCCAAGTACCTAAAAATGTAGTTCCATTAAATTGACCAAGTGGTTGGCCTACTTGGATGATATTCCAAATTCGGCCTTGTCCATCGATACTACCAAAGGTTCCTTGGATTTCATCACGTCCACCTAAGTCAGTTACTTCATTTTTACTATGTGACAGATTAAAATTAGAATTCCAATTAAAATTATCCGTATTGACTACATCTGCTGCAATAGCAATATCGATTCCTTTATTTTCAACTTCTCCTATGTTTTTTGAAATTGTTACATTACCACCATTAGAAGGGATAATCGGATCATCTAAAAGTAGGTCTGTGGTATTTTTTTGGTATGCATCAATTGAGAAATTGATTCTTCCTTTTAGAAATGTAAGATCAACACCTACATTTGTTTGTGTGGTAGTTTCCCATTTTAGGTCTGGATTACCAAAACTATCAGGTGTTACGCCTGGTGTAGCATCTGATCCATTAAAAGAGAAGTTTGCATTTTGTACATTAGGAAAAGTGGTGTACGGGTCTATGTTTTCATTACCTACTTGACCCCAGCCAGCTCTCAATTTTAGATTACTAAAAATAGTACTGTTTTCTATAAATGGCATATTATCGAATGAATATGCTAAAGCCACTGAAGGGAAATACCCTCTTCTGTTATCTGATCTAAACACAGAAGATTCATCCATACGAACCGTACCTGTTACAAATAGAGCGTCGTTGTATATGTATTCACTACGTGCCATTAAAGATTGAATACTTCTTTCTGAAAAATTGTTAAAAACGGTTTGACTAGA
Organism: Aquimarina aggregata; assembly: GCF_001632745.1. Lineage (GTDB taxonomy): Bacteria > Bacteroidota > Bacteroidia > Flavobacteriales > Flavobacteriaceae > Aquimarina > Aquimarina aggregata. Next base: position 365,906 of record NZ_LQRT01000002.1, read on the forward strand.
ACTAGGAGCGGTTTCTGCAAAATAAAATCCACCTGGTACAAAAAGACGAGCAGCAGTATAGCCATTAAAACGATTTTGAATTCCTGAAAATTCATAAACTCCGGTCGCTTTTAAATTATGCTTACCAAATTCTTTCTGCCATGAAAGGATATTACTGATTTGATGTGTAGTGTTTTTGTTATTACCAAAAGTAGCAGTTGGTGGATCAGCTCTAAATGTTCTGTAACTTTCACTAGATCCGTTAAAAGTAGTAACCCCAGCAATTAATGTATAGGTTAGATTTTCTAATATATTGTAACTAAGGTTTATATTGGCATCAATACGATCACTTATATTTTCAACATTTGCCAGTGTTAAGTTGGCAACAGGGTTATAGTTTAAAGAAGCCAGACTACGGTTGGATAGGTTGTTGTAATTTCCGTTTTCGTCAAAAATAGGAGTAGTGGGGTCCCATGACAACGCATTTAGTACCACACTTCCTTGAAATCGCCCAAATTGGTTTAAATCATTTATGGTTGTGGTTCGACTACCAAAAATATTAAAGCCAATTTTAAATTTATCTGAGATATTTGCATTTAGATTTGATCGCAACGAATATCGTTCATAATTTGTATTAATAACCACACCTTCTTGATTAACGTAGTTACCCGATATAAAATATCCAACTTTTCCTTCAGATCCATTCGCAGATAGTTGAAGATTTTGACTTATAGCTGTTTGAAAAATTTCGTCTTGATAGTTGGTTCCTCCATTAGCTTCGAAACCGGCAATTTCTGCATCGGTAAATATTGCTGTTCCACCACCTCGGATTCTTCTGCTGTTTTCTATCCTCGAAAAATCAGCGGCTCCTAAAGTTGGAAGTAATTCTGGAACCGCAGAGATCGTTGTAAAGAAGTCTATATCAATTTTTGCGACTCCTTTACCTTTTTTAGTACTTATCAAAACAACACCATTAGACCCTCTAGATCCATATACAGCAGTTGCAGAAGCATCTTTTAAGACATCTATAGAAGCAATGTCGTTAGGGTTTAAAGTACTTAAATCACCACCTATAAAACCATCTATTACAATTAGTGGATCATTACTACGGTTAATAGAATTTGCACCACGAATCCTTACTTTAATAGCAGAACCAGGAGCTCCATTAGCTTTAGCAACTGTAACACCTGCGGCTCTACCTTGTAAAGCCTCTTCTAAACGGGCTAAAGGTTGATCTTCAAAGGATTTTGCAGATACTTGTGTAACAGCACCGGTTAGATCACTTTTTCTTGCAGTACCATAACCAATAACAACAACATCATCTAAGGATTGCACATCTGCAATTAATTTAATGTTGATGTTTGTTGTATTGCCAATTGTTATTTTTTGAGTTATAAACCCCAAATATGATATTATAAGTTGATCTCCGGTATCGGCAGAAATGCTAAAATTTCCATCAAAATCAGTAATTTGTCCTGTCGATGTTCCTTCAACTAAAATATTTACCCCAGGAATTCCTACATCATCTTCGCCTACAACTTTACCTGTTATTGTTTGTTGTGCATGTGCATCGGATATACCTATTATTAGTGTGAGTAAACAGGTAATGAAACACTTTTTTAATAATTTACTGGACTGTTCTTTCATGATTATAATTTGAATTTGAAAAAATTAATAAAGTATTCCATTCCTTCACTAAAAATTCGTTTTCGAGTAATCACGACACTGTATGTCAATTAATGTTTAAATGTTTTTTAACAAAAGCATTTACCAAAGAACAACTAACAAGTGTTGTCAAGTTAGTATTACTAAATAGAACCTATTATTACTTAGTTTGTATAAATTTTATACTCAAAATTTTAGAAAAGTAAAAGTTTTAAGAAATTTGCTAATCGTTTGAAGATTTTTTTAACGACTAACATATTTTGAGTATACTAATGGTCTTTATTGTTGCTATTCATTTGTGTGTTTTTCTTTAATAAGATGTTCATTGGTTAATAATGTAAATATTTACAATGCACTCTTCCTTAAGTGTGTCATATGGTTTGAAACTTATAACAAATGATTTTGAATTATAAAAATGAATTAAAAAACACTTTTGATGCAATAATTATTTTGGCAATATCTTGCTAAAACTAACAATTTATAGATTTCATGACTTTAGTAAGTCTATGAATTATTTCATGAATTTCTTCTTCATTTAAAGATGCAAAACCAAACCTTATTCCATTATGACCAGAGTTATCATTATCGTAGCGTTTCCATTCGGCATTAAACTCAATGTTTAAGAGTTGGGCTTTTGAAATTACGGTATCCCAATTGTATTTTTTATTTAGTAATACCCAAACAGCCATTCCGCCTTTGGGGATTTGAAAGTCGAAATAATTCCCTAATTTTTCTTTTAAAAGAGCACAAAATAAGTCTCTACGTGTTTTATAGATTTTTAATGCCTTTTTACTATGTCTTTGAATGTCACCAGAAATAATCATACGTGCCATAGTTTGTTCTAAAATCATATCTCCTTGTCGATCTATTATACACCTTAATCTAGCTGCTTCATCGATAAAATCCTTTGGCGCGATCATATATCCGATACGCATAGCTGGAGCTATTATTTTGGTAAAACCTCCGATATAAATTACATTTCCATAGTTGTCATTACTGGCCAGAGGTAGAATGGGGGAGTTGCTATAATGAAAATCATAATCATAGTCGTCTTCAATAATTGCAAAATTGTACTTTTTTGCAAGTTGTAATAAGTGCATCCTTCTTTTTGCAGATAATGTAACTGTCGTAGGGTGGTGGTGATGTGAAGTTACATAAATTGCTTTTATTTTTTTCCTTTCACAAATATTTTCAATTACATTCGTATCTAATCCATTTTCATCAACTGGTACACGTTCTATAATGCCACCAGCTTCAGTAAATGTGTTATCAGATGTCATATAATTTGTTGTTCCTACTATAATCCTATTTGTAGTATCATTAAGAAGAAGTTGACCTGCTAAATACATTCCCATTTGGGTTCCTCTAGTAATTAATATGTTATTTAGAGAAATGTTTAAACCACGTGTTTCATTTAAGTAGTTAACAAGAGTTTTCCTAAGTTCAAGATTGCCATATATAGAGTCATACCCTAAGAGCTTTGTGTAGTATGCTCTTTTAGTAATATTGCGATAGGTTTTAGCAATTTCTTCTATTGGGGCTAATCTATTGTCGGGTACTCCATCGTCTATTCTTAATTCTAATGAATCAATTTTCTGTTCTTTACGAATTAAATGAGGACGATGTATAAAAGAGAAATTACTTTTAGTTTTAGAGTTGGTTTGTAAGCTGTTTTTGCCAAAAGATTGTTGTTTTATTACAGGTAAAGAGCTTTTAATATAGGTTCCTTTTGCAGGTAGAGTTTCTACCCATCCTTGGGCAATTAATTCATCATACGCAGCTATTATTGTTTTACGATGAACATTAAGATCTTCAGAAAGTTTTCTTGAACTTGGTAGTTTGGCAGAAGGGGGGAGTTGACCTGATTTTATAAATCCGATAATTTGATCACAAATTTGTAAATACAGATTGCGATTATTTTTACGCTCTAAAGTGATATTATTTTTAAATGGAAACAAAACTGGACTATTATATATTTACAAACTGGATTATTACAACACACCATAAAACTAATATTTTTGAACAAGAAATAAAACAAGTTTTATTTAAGATGTATTGCTTTAGTATTATTTCGAGATTTAGTTTCTTCTCTTTTAAAGAGAAGAAACTATTTGTAAAGAAACATTAATATATAGATAATTATGGCAGAATATTCAATTTCAGAATTAAACAAAGTAAAGCGAGGTCCAAAAAGAGCTAATTATGATATAGATACAATTAATTCGATTTTAGATGATTCTTTTCTATGTCATGTAGGCTATGTTTATAAAGGTCAAGCCATCGTAATCCCCACGGCTTATGCAAGAAAAGGTGATGTTATTTATATTCATGGATCACTAAAGAATAGAATGATGCTTAGTTTGTTAGATGCTGGTGTAGCAAGTGTTTCTGTAACACATTTAGATGGTTTAGTATTAGCGCGTTCTGCTTTTCATCACTCAGCTAATTACAGATCAGTTTCTATTTTTGGTAGTGTTAGAAAAATTGATGATTCTGATGAAAAAATGGAAGCCTTGGCCTATATTTTAAATCATATGGTTCCTGGGCATTGGGACAATGTTAGACACCCAAATACTAAGGAGTTTAATGCAACCTTGGTTTTAGAAATAAAAATAAATACTGCATCAGCCAAAATTAGAGCAGAAGGAGTAAATGATGAACAAGAAGATCATGATTTGCCTATATGGGCAGGAGTAGTACCTATAAAACAAGTCGCATATGACGCTATTTCTGATACGAATTTACCTCTTGATGTTAAAGTACCAGAAGCTGTAAAGCTTTATGTAAGTAAAAATAAATCAATTTGATATGTTAGAAATAAGACCAGTTTGCGAAAATTGTAAAAAGGATTTGCCAAACACTAGCTCGGAGGCTATGATTTGTTCTTTTGAATGCACGTTTTGTAAAGATTGTGTTGATACCATTTTACATAATGTTTGTCCAAATTGTGGTGGAGGGTTTGAGAAGAGACCTACACGTCCAGTTAATTGTTTAACAGGTAACTGTACAGAAAAGTACCCTGTGTCTACTAAAATAGTGTATAAACCTATTGTTAAAGATAAGTTTAAACAGGTATTAGATTTTTTTATCGATATTGCACCTAGAAAAAGGTAATTTATGATTGAAATTAGGCGGGCAACAATAGACGATACTGAGCAAGTTTCTCTTTTAGGAAGGGAAACCTTTATAGAGTCTTATGGCGGTTTTTTTAAAGAAAAGACTAATCTTGATAGTTATGTAAATGTTTCTTTTTCTACCGAAAAAATAAAAAACAGTTTGGCAAAACAGGAAAACGTATATTGGTTAGTATATGATAAAATAGGAGCTAAAGCTATTGGGTATGCTAAACTAAAATTGGACTCGCCTTCAGAATTTATTAAAGATCAAAACACATGTAAACTACATCGCATTTATTTGCTAAAAGGGTATGAAGGTCAGGGTATTGGTAGTAAACTTCATGAATGTATTATACAGACGGTAACAGAAAAAAAGTATACTAATTTGTGGTTGTCTAATTTAAAAATTAAAAAAGAAGCGGTAATGTTTTATAAAGGCAAAGGTTACGATATGGTAGGAGAGCATAATTTTACTATCGGCGAGGAAACCTTTGAGTTTTGGGCTATGCGTAAAAAACTGTAGTAATTACTCTGAGATTTGTATAGTGTTAATTCGAGCAATAGAATCGCAGTTTTCAATTAGCATTGATATTATTTTCTCTTTAACAAGGCCTTCTATAAAATAAGTCCTACAAGAATCCAGTTTCGTATTACTTTTTGAAAAATCGACATCTCCTTCAAGTAAAAGATAAGATATATCTGCTGTATCAATTTGGTTTGTTTGAATACTATTTTGAACCATTTTCGAAAAGACTCTCTCTTTTATCCTGATATTTTTTAAAACTCTTGATGATGGGCCATAGTCACATGATGCTTTTTTGCCTCCTAAAAAGAAAAATAACAATATAAGTCCAATTCCAAATCCACCTAAGTAGTAAAATAAACGATGAGCTAATTTCATATGTTAAAAAATATGAGCCCAAAAGTAAGTAAAGTTTATTGAATAAATGATAAGGATTTTATAGAGTTATCCGGTTTTTTAAAGAATTAATAAATTAATATCTCTGTAAGATAAATCAAACCAATCTGCAATGGGTTTACTGGTTAAAATACCGTGATAAAAATATAATCCATTTTTTAAACCTCGATCAAATCTTACAGCATTTTCTATACCTCCTTCGTCACCAATTTGTAATAGGTAAGGAGTAAAAATATTACTTATGGATAATGAAGATGTTCTGGCGTATCGCGATGGAATGTTGGGTACACAGTAATGTAAAACACCATGTTTAATAAATGTAGGGTGATCATGAGATGTAACTTCACTGGTTTCAAAACATCCGCCCATATCAATACTTACATCAATTGCAACTGCACCAGCTTTCATACATTCTACCATGTTTTCTGTGATGATAACGGGAGCTCGATTTTTTCCTCTTACCGCTCCAATAACCACATCACATCTGCGTAATGCTTTTAGTAGATTTTTAGGTTGAATTGTAGAGGTAAATAAAGGTCTTCCTACATTAGTCTGGATACATCGCAATTTGGTAATAGAATTATCAAATACTTTTACATTAGCGCCTAACCCTATTGCAGAACGAGCAGCAAACTCACCAACTGTGCCGGCTCCTAAAATAACCACTTCTACGGGGGGTACACCACTAATATTACCCATCATTAGTCCTGATCCTTGAGATGTGGTAGCGCTACTCATTAACTCTGATGCAATTAGTACCGCAGCGGTCCCTGCAATCTCACTTAATGCTCTTACGGCAGGGTAGGCACCATCTGCATCTCGGATAAATTCAAAACCTAAGGCAGTAATTCTTTTTTTAGCTAAGGCTTGAAAATATTCTTTAGATTGTGTTTTTAACTGTAAAGCCGATATCAAAACTGTTTGCGGATTTACATGTTCAAGTTCTTCCAGAGACGGCGGTTCTACTTTTAGTATAATAGGACACCCAAATACTTTAGTTCTATCATTAGTGATTTCTGCTCCAGCTTCACTATAATCTCTGTCTGTAAAACTAGCTCCAATGCCTGCATTGGTTTCTAATAAAACTCTATGACCATGAGCGGTTAATGCTGCAACTGCATCTGGAGTAAGGCATACCCTCTTTTCTTGATAACTTGTCTCTTTTGGGATTCCGATAAACAATTTTCCTTTTTTAGGCGCAACTTCAATCATTTCCTCCTGTGGTAGAAGTTGTTCTTTGGTAAAAGGAGATTTGGATGTACTCATTTGTGTGAAATTCTGTATCTCAAATTACGAATAAAAAAGCCAACAAAACAAATAGTATTAAATTTTTAAAAACCAAGTTTTACTTTAACTATTTAATAAAAGTATTCTTTTGTCATTATTCGAAAGGTTGATTTTTACTATAGAAACGTCTTTTGGAAGTATGTTTGATACTTTTTCTGGCCACTCTATAAAAACCCAATTATTACTATCTAGATATTCTTCAAAACCAATATGATATGCTTCTTCTTCATCTTCAATTCTATAAAAATCAAAATGATAAATAGGCCCTGTTTCGGTATCATATTCATTTACTAAAGAATATGTGGGGCTAGAAATGATATCCTGAACCCCAAGTTGTTTACATATTTCTTTAATCAATGTTGTTTTTCCCATTCCCATATCAGCATCAAACAAAACAATTTTTGTACTTACATTGGTCAATATTTGTTTAGCTACAATAGGAAGATCTTCAAGAGTATATTCTATGGTCATTTTTTAAGTATACTTCAAGAAAGTGAAATACTATCTTGGATTTAAAACTACAAATGGAATAATTATTTCTTCTAAAGAAACGCCACCATGCTGGTAGGTATTTCTATAATAACTAACATAATGATTATAGTTATTTGGATAGGCAAAGAAATAATCTCCTTTGGCAAAAATAAAAGAACTGCTCATATTTATTGACGGAAGATGTACAGTTTTTGGATTTGTAGCCTCTAAAACTTCCTTTTTTTCATAGGTCAAGCTCTTTCCTGTTTTATATCTAAGATTTAAACTTGTGTTTTTATCGCCAATGACTTTAGAAGGGTTTTTTACATTTATAGTTCCGTGATCAGTGGTAATGATTAATTTAAAGCCCATTTGTTGTGCCTGCTGTATCATTTCTAATAATGGAGAGTTTTTGAACCAGCTTTGGGTAAGAGATCGATATGATTTATCATTAGAAGCTAATTCTTTAATAACTTCCATTTCGGTTTTACTATGAGAAAGCATATCCACAAAATTATAAACTACTACCGTAAGATCATTGTCCTTTAATCCTTTAAAATTTGCAGCTAGTGTTTTACCAGACCTTTCATTAGTGATCTTGTAATACTCGTGTTTGATATTCATGCCCAAACGTTTAATTTGTGCAGTCAAAAAGTCATTTTCATGCATGTTTTTACCACCTTCATCAGTATCATCTAACCACAAATCAGGATGTCTTTTTTTCATCTCTGATGGCATTAAACCTGAAAAAATTGCATTTCTAGCATATTGAGTTGCTGTAGGTAAAATACTGTAATATGGTTCTTCTCTTTCTTTTTTGTAGTAGTTGTTAACAGTGGGTTCAAAAGCTTTCCATTGGTCATATCTTAGATTATCAATAACAACTAGTAATGTAGGTTGATCCTTGCTAATCTCGGGCATTATTTTTTCCTTAAATAATGTATGAGACATTACAGGAGGATGATTTTTGCCATCAAACCAATCTGGATAGTTTTTGTCTATAAATTTACAGAATTGTGAGTTTGCTTCTGTTTTTTGAGATTCTAAAATTTCAAACATTCCCGTATCTTCGATATCTTCTAATTGCATTTCCCAATACAATAATCTCTGATAAAATTCTGACCACTCTTCAAAAGAATTCACCATGGCCATATCCATAGCAATTTTTCTAAATTCTTGTTGATAGTTTGATGTGGTCTTTTCAGAAACCAAACGAGAGTTATCTAAGTTTTTCTTTAAACTTAATAATATTTGATTTGGATTTACGGGTTTGATAAGGTAATCTGCTATTTTACTACCAATAGCTTCTTCCATGATGTATTCTTCTTCACTTTTAGTGATCATGACAACAGGAATACTATCTTTCTTTTCCTTAATTTCAGATAAAGTCTCTAGTCCAGAGAGACCAGGCATATTTTCATCTAAAAAAATAATATCAAAATTGTGGTCATCTATAATTTCTATAGCTTCAGTTCCACTTTGACATTTGGTAACTTCGTAGTTTTTTTTCTCTAAAAATAATATATGTGGTTTAAGTAAATCAATTTCGTCATCTACCCAAAGGATCTTTATTTTACTCATTAATTCTAATTTTAATTATCTGAAAATTCAATGTATAACTTATCTCTATGTTTTTATATTGCCAGCCGACTTAAATTTGGTTCGAAATGTTCTATATGAACTGCATATATGTATATTTGCTTTTGTAAAAGTAAAGTAAACTTGAAAAAAAGAAATAAGCTAAAAATATTAAACGACCCAATTTACGGTTTTATTACCATACCTAATGAACTTATTTTTGATCTTATAGAACATAAATATTTTCAAAGATTAAGACGCATCTCTCAAATGGGATTATCGTATTTAGTCTACCCTGGGGCACATCATACACGTTTTCATCATGCTTTAGGTTGTATGCACTTAATGCAGAAAGCAGTGAGAGTTCTTCGTTTTAAGGGGGTTAACATTTCTGAAGAAGAAGAAGAAGCATTATATGTAGCAATTTTATTGCATGATATAGGACATGGTCCTTTTTCACATGCAATGGAACATAGCATAGTAAACGAAGTTAATCACGAATCAATTTCTCTGATGTTTATGGAGAAAATTAATGAAGAATTTAACGGTAGTTTAACGCTTGCTATTCAAATTTTTAAAGGAGAATACGATCGTAACTTTTTGCATCAGTTAATTTCTGGACAATTGGATATGGATCGATTAGATTATTTAAAAAGAGATAGTTTTTATACAGGAGTATCCGAAGGTAATATTAATAGTGAACGATTAATCACTATGATTACTGTTGTAAATGATGAATTAGTTATTGAAGAAAAAGGAATTTACTCTGTTGAGAAATTTTTATTAGCCAGGAGATTGATGTATTGGCAAGTTTACTTGCATAAGACGAGTTTGGTAGCCGAGAATTTATTGATAAGAGTTTTACAGAGAGCAAAAGAACTTGTTAATAGTGGAGTAAAACTGCCGGCTAGCAAGGCATTATCGTTTTTTTTAGAAAACAGAATTACATTTGATAATTTTACACCAGAAGTACTAGAATTGTTTTCAAGGTTAGACGACTACGATGTAGTTTCTGCAATGAAAGAATGGGTGTATTCTGATGATTTTGTATTAAAAACATTATCAGCAATGATTATAGAGAGAGATTTGTTGAAAATAAAAATCAAGAAAAAGCCTTTTAAAACGGAAAGTAAACAAAAACAGATTGAAAAAATAAAAGATAAATATCAAATTTCTGATGAAGATGCACGTTATTTTGTTTTTGAGGGAACAATTTCGAATCAAGCTTATCATCAAAATAAACAGAATATAAATATTCTTTTTAAATCAAGAAAGATTGTTGATATCGTCGAAGCAACAGATGAGTATAATCTTGAGGCTTTGTCAAAACCTGTTAAGAAATATTTTATGTGCTCTCCAAAGTACAAACATTAACACATTTTTTATACTTTTGCTAGAATGATTTTTACAGCCACACAAATTGCGGGTATTTTAAACGGTGAAATTGAAGGTGATGAGACCGTTGAAGTATCTAAGCTAGCTAAAATAGAGGAAGGAACTAAAGGGTCACTTACTTTTTTGTCCAATCCTAAATATACTCAGTACATATATTCAACAGATGCTTCAATTACTATTGTAGATAAATCCTTTGAAGCTGAATCAGGTATTAAGACCACATTAATTAGAGTTGAAGATGCCTACAAAGCTTTCTCTCAATTATTAGAGTACTATAATATGGTTAAGATGAATAAAAGCGGGATAGAACAACCTAGCTTTATTTCAGAAACGGCTTCTTATGGTGATAATATATATTTTGGAGCTTTTTCTTATTTAGGAGAAAATGTAAAGATTGGTCAAAATGCTAAAATTTATCCTAACGTATATATCGGTGATAATGTTACAATAGGAGATGATGTTGTCGTTTTTTCAGGAGCAAAAATATATTCAGAAACTGTAATAGGAAAGGGTTGCGTCGTACATAGTGGTGCAATAGTTGGAGCAGATGGGTTTGGATTTACACCTAATGAAAAAGGAGAATATAGTAAAGTTCCGCAGACAGGTAATGTTATTATAGAAGATTATGTAGATGTTGGTGCAGGAACAACAATAGATAGAGCTACATTAGGTTCTACTATCATACGTAAAGGCGTTAAATTAGATAACCAGATACAAATAGCTCATAATGTTGAAATAGGAGAACACACTGCTATTGCAGCACAAACCGGTATTGCTGGATCTACTAAGATTGGTAAGTATTGCCTAATTGGAGGTCAAGTAGGTATCGCTGGACATTTAACTATAGGCAATAAAGTAAGAATACAAGCACAATCAGGTATTGGAAGAAATATTAAAGATGGTGAAGCTATTCAAGGATCTCCTGCTTTAGGATATTCGGATTACAATAAATCATATGTACATTTTAAAAATCTACCTAAAATAGTAGATAGAGTATACAAACTAGAGAAAAAGATAAGTAATAATGAGTGATGTTGTTGTAAGCAAACAAAGAACCATTAAAAAGGAAGTAACCCTTACTGGAGTAGGATTACATACAGGAAAAGAAGTAACGTTAACTTTTAAACCTGCACCCGAAAATCATGGATATGCATTTTGCAGAGTTGATTTAGAAGGAAATCCTATCATTGAAGCAGATGCTAATTATGTGGTAAATACACAAAGAGGCACAAATCTTGAAAAGAATGGGGTTAGTATCCAAACATCTGAGCATGTTCTGGCTGCCTGTGTTGGTTTAGAAATTGATAACCTTTTAATAGAGCTAGATGCATCAGAGCCACCTATTATGGATGGTTCTAGTAAGTTTTTTATCGAGGCCTTAGAAAAAGCAGATATAGTCGAGCAAGATGCAGAAAGAGAAGAGTATGTCGTAAAAGATGTAATATCATATACAGATGAAGAGTCTGGAAGTGAAATTATTGTAATGCCTTCAGAAGAATATCAGGTAACTACAATGGTTGATTTTGGGACTAAAGTTTTAGGAACCCAAAATGCATCTTTAAAAAGACTTTCTGATTTTAAAACAGAAATAGCCGATGCAAGAACATTTAGCTTTTTACACGAATTAGAAATGCTTTTAGAGCATGGATTAATAAAAGGAGGCGATTTAAATAATGCCATTGTTTATGTTGATAAAGAGTTAAGTCCAAATACCATGGAAAAACTTAAAGTTGCTTTCGGAAAAGATTCTATAGCAATTAAACCAAATGGTATTTTAGATAACCTTACTTTACATTATCCTAATGAAGCTGCACGACATAAGTTATTAGATGTTATAGGTGATTTAGCACTTATCGGAACTAGGATTAAAGGTAAAATAATAGCAAATAAACCAGGTCATTTTGTAAATACCCAATTTGCCAAGAAACTTTCAAAAATAATAAAGATTGAAAAAAGGAATAAAGTTCCGCAGTTTGATCTTTCTAAGCCTCCGTTAATGGATATTAATAAGATAATGGATATGTTACCGCATAGATCACCATTCTTATTAATAGATAGGATTTTAGAGATGTCAGATAAACATGTGGTTGGTTTAAAGAATGTAACCATGAACGAACCCTTTTTTGTAGGACATTTTCCTGGAGCACCCGTTATGCCAGGAGTATTGCAAGTAGAGGCAATGGCACAAACAGGGGGTATATTAGCTTTAAGTACAGTACCTGATCCAGAAAATTATCTTACCTATTTCATGAAGATAGATAAGGTAAAATTTAAACAACAGGTATTACCTGGTGATACTTTGATTTTTAAATTAGAATTAATAACACCAATTCGGAGAGGTATATGTCATATGCAAGCATTTGCCTATGCTAATGGTAAATTAGTCACCGAGGCAGAACTCATGGCACAAATTGTCAAATCAAAATAAATTAATAAAATATAAACATAACCAATGAATCAACCTTTAGCATATGTTCATCCGGGAGCAAAAATTGCAAAAAATGTTGTCATAGAACCCTTTACAACAATTCATAATAATGTAGTAATAGGAGAGGGTACATGGATAGGCTCTAATGTAACGATTATGGAAGGTGCCCGTATTGGGAAAAACTGTAGTATTTTTCCGGGAGCTGTTATTTCTGCAACACCTCAGGATAAGAAATTTAATGACGAAGATACGATAACAGAAATAGGAGACAATACAACTATTCGTGAATGTGTCACTATAAATAGAGGTACAGCCGATAGAATGAAAACCAAAATTGGTAAAAACTGTTGGATCATGGCTTATTGCCATATTGCACATGATTGTATTGTTGGGGATAATTGTATATTTTCAAATAATAGTACACTAGCAGGACATATTAATGTAGGTGATTATGTAGTGCTTGCAGGTATGGCAGCAGTACAACAATTTTGTAGTATAGGAAATCACGCTTTTGTCACAGGTGGGTCATTGGTTCGTAAGGACGTTCCTCCATATGTAAAAGCAGCTCGTGAACCATTATCATATGTAGGAATTAATTCTATTGGTTTACGAAGAAGAGGATTTACAACAGAAAAAATTAGAGAAGTACAGAACATATATAGAATTTTGTATCAACAAAATTATAATAACACTCAAGCAGTAGCTATTATCGAAGCAGAAATGGAAGCTACACCTGAGCGAGATGAAGTTTTAGAATTTATTAAAAATTCTCAAAGAGGAATTATGAAAGGCTATTTTTCAAATTAAGAGAATAAGTCGATAAGTAATAATAACAGCAAAATAAAGAAATAGAATAATGGCAAGTACAAGTGATATCAGAAATGGATTGTGTATTAAATACAACCACGACATTTATAAAATTATTGAGTTTTTACATGTGAAACCAGGAAAAGGACCTGCTTTTGTTAGAACTAAACTTAAAAGTGTTACTACAGGAAAAGTGGTTGATAATACATTTTCTGCAGGGCACAAGATTGAAGATGTTAGAGTTGAAACACATAAATTTCAATATTTGTATGCCGAAGGAGATACATATCACTTCATGAATACTGAAGATTATAATCAAATTACTTTAGAAAAGTCTTCTTTAGATGCTCCAGGATTATTAAAAGAAGGAGAAGTAGTTACCGTGATAATCAATTCTGAAGATCAAATGCCATTATCTGTAGAAATGCCAGCAAGCGTAATTCTTGAAGTAACAGCAACAGAACCTGGTGTAAAAGGAAATACGGCAACAAATGCAACAAAACCGGCTACAGTAGAAACAGGAGCAGAAGTAATGGTACCTCTATTTATAAATGAAGGGGATAAAATTAAAGTTGAAACAGAAAAAGGTACTTACAAAGAACGTATTAAAGAATAATTAATATAGACTATTAAAATAGAATAACTCTAAAAACCAAAGGCAAAACCTTTGGTTTTATTGTTTTATAAATATAAGTTTGTGCAAAACATAAAAAATTAACGTATTAATCCTAAAGATTAATATTTTCAATTAACCAAATGAGATTTCCGCAAAAACATACATTACAGCAAATAGCGACTATAATTTCTAGCGAATACATCGGGGATCCTGATTTTCCTGTACTAGGAATGAATGAGATTCACGTAGTTACTCCTGGAGATATTGTATTTGTTGATCACCCTAAATATTACGATAAGGCTCTACAATGTGCTGCTACAATCGTGTTGATTAATAAAAAAGTAGAGTGTCCAGAAGGGAAAGCTTTGTTGATTTCTGATGACCCTTTTAGAGATTTTAATTTATTAACTAATTATTTCAAACCTTTTGAAAAATCAAATAGTCTAATTTCAAGTTCGGCTAAAATTGGAAAAAATACAATTATACAACCAGGAAGCTTTATAGGTAATAATGTTACTATTGGTGATAATTGCCTTATTCATGCTAATGTTAGTATATATGACAATACAAGTATCGGAAATAATGTAACAATCCACTCAGGAACGGTTCTAGGTGGAGATGCATTTTATTATAAAAATAGACCCGAAGGTTTTGATAAGTTGCTTTCTGGAGGAAGAGTTGTTATAGAAAATAATGTCGATTTAGGAGCGTCATGTACTATTGATAAAGGGGTTACAGGAGATACTACAATTAAAGAAGGAACGAAGATTGATAATCAAGTGCATATCGGGCATGATACTGTAGTTGGTAAAAAATGTTTAATTGCATCACAAGTTGGTGTTGCTGGATGTGTGGTTATTGAGGATGAAGTTACTATTTGGGGACAAGTAGGTATCACCAGTGATGTAACTATAGGAAAGAAAGCTATTATTTCGGCCCAATCGGGTGTAAGTAAATCTTTACCAGGAAATAAAAGTTACTTTGGAACACCAGCAGATGATTTTAGGAAAAAATACAAGGAAATTGCAGCAATAAGGCAAGTTCCTGATCTAATAGAAAAATTAAAAGAGAATGGGTAAAACAGGAAAGGATATAGTAAAGTCTTTTTATGAAGCTGATCTAATACACGACGCTGAAGCTTTTTCGAAGTATTTACATCCTGATATAGAGCTATATTGGAATAGTAGCTTTGGGTTCAGCAAGAAAAATTTTGAAGATATTAAAAAGATGTTTACCGACATGGCTGTGTCGTTTGAGACGTTTAGGTGTGAGATTAGTCATCTTATTGCAGAAGAAAACCAAGTTTCAATTCGATATACATACTTTGCAAAAACTATAGAAAACCCTGATAAAGAGGATGCTATTGCTCATTTTATTGCTATTTGGGAACTTAAGGAAGGTAAACTTTATAAAGGGTACCAAATTAGTCAACAAGGTGATAATACCCCAGAAAGTATGAAGTCATTTATTTCTCAATAATAAATAATATTAAAAGAAATTTTTTTTGATTTTCATTTTAACGATAGTATACAAAAGCTTACTTTTGAAACTCTAAAAGAAATTAAAAAAATAATAACGCAATGAGTGTTTTAGTAAATAAAGATTCAAAAATTATTGTTCAAGGATTTACAGGTAGTGAAGGTACATTTCATGCTACGCAAATGATTGAATATGGTACTAATATTGTTGGTGGAGTTACTCCTGGTAAAGGAGGACAAGTACATCTTGATAAACCTGTTTTCAATACGGTAGAAGATGCTGTTAAAGAAGTAGGTGCTGATACTACAATAATTTTTGTGCCACCTGCGTTCGCTGCAGACGCTATAATGGAAGCAGCAGATGCTGGTATTAAAGTTATTATTACAATTACAGAAGGTATTCCTGTGGCTGATATGATCAAGGCCTCAGATTATATAAAGAGTAAAGAATGTAGACTTATTGGACCTAACTGTCCGGGAGTAATTACACCTGGAGAAGCAAAAGTTGGTATTATGCCAGGTTTTGTATTCAAGAAAGGTAGAGTTGGTATTGTTTCTAAATCAGGAACATTAACATATGAAGCGGCGGATCAGGTTGTAAAACAAGGTTTAGGAATTACTACTGCAATTGGAATCGGAGGAGATCCTATCATTGGTACTACAACAAAAGAAGCAGTTGAGCTTTTAGTAAATGACCCTGAAACAGAATGTGTTGTTATGATTGGTGAAATTGGTGGACAGCTTGAAGCCGATGCTGCAAAATGGATAAAAGAAAGCGGTACTACTAAGCCAATAGTTGGGTTTATAGCAGGTGAAACTGCACCAGCAGGACGTACAATGGGACATGCAGGAGCAATAGTAGGCGGTAGCGAAGATACTGCTGCAGCTAAAAAAGCTATTATGAGAGAATGTGGTATTCATGTTGTTGATTCTCCAGCAGAAATAGGAAAAAAAGTAGCAGAAGTTATTGGATAATAGCTTTAACAAGATATCAGAACCTCTAAGTTACGTACTTAGGGGTTTTTTTTTGAAAAAAAACAAATGTTAAAAATTTATTAAAAATTAAAATAATTCTACTCTTTCCCAGATTAATATTACTTCTTTACACTGTGAAAAAATAAAATAAATTTAGTTGGACATATGAAATTATTAAACACCTTTTTATTGTTGTCATTGACAATGCTACTAAGTAATTGTAAAGATTCATCATCAAAAACAAATGAATCTAAAGAAATTGCTGTAGAACAACATACAGACGCAGCAGGATTTACGTATGAGACGGTTACAAATGACCCTACAGGATTACGTTTATATACTTTAAATAATGGATTGAAAGTATATTTAGGTCAAAATGAAGAAGAACCTAAAATTCAAACATTAATTGCTGTGCGAGCTGGTTCGACTTATGACCCTGCAGATAATACAGGTTTAGCTCATTATTTAGAGCATATGGTTTTTAAAGGTACTGATGAGATAGGAACTCAGGATTTTGAAAAGGAAAAAGTGTTCTTAAAACAAATTTCTGATTTATACGAAGAACATAAAAAAGAAACCGATCCAGAGAAGAAAAAAGAGATTTATAAAAAAATTGATGAAGTTTCTCAAGAAGCATCAAAGGTATCTATTGCCAATGAATATGACAAAATGTTAACATCCTTAGGTGCAGAAGGAACAAATGCATTTACATCTAATGAGCAAACGGTTTATGTAAATAAAATACCAACAAACGAATTAGACAAATGGTTAACGGTAGAAAGTGAACGATTTAGTCAGTTGGTTCTACGTTTGTTTCATACAGAGTTAGAGGCAGTTTATGAAGAATTTAATAGAGGCCAAGATAGTGATGGTCGTAAGCAATACTTTGCAGTACTAGAAGGGTTATTTCCTAATCACCCATATGGTACTCAATCTACTATTGGTAAATCAGAACATTTAAAGAATCCTTCTATGGAAGCGATTCATGCATATTTTGACAAGTATTATGTGCCAAACAATATGGCAGTTATTTTAGTAGGGGATATTGATTTTGATACTACAATCAAAAAGGTTAATGATGCTTTTGGAGGGTATGAAAAAAAGGAAGTCGAGCATCCAACATTTAAGGCAGAGGCTCCAATAACTTCTCCGATTAAAAAAGAAGTTTACGGACCAACAGCAGAGTCTATTTATGTAGCGTTTAGAACAGAAGGAAAAGGATCTGAACAAGAGATCATGATAACATTAATTGATTATATGTTAGCCAATGCGCAAGCAGGTTTGATAGATTTAAATCTTAACCAAAAACAATTGGTACAAAATGCTTCATCATTTACAAATTTTGATAATGATTATGGGTTTCATATTTTGTACGGATCGCCAAAAGCAGATCAGACTTTAGATGAAGTTAAAGAACTTTTATTAGCACAAGTAGAGAAGATAAAAAAAGGAGAGTTTGAAGATTGGTTAATAGAAGCCGTGATTAATGATCTTAGATTATCGCAAATTCAACAATATGAAAATGCTTCTTCTACCGCTTACTCATATCTAAATGCTTTTATAGGTTTTCAAGACTGGAAAAGTCGTTTAGAAATGTTAGACAAAATGAAAGGAATTACAAAGCAACAAGTAGTTGATTTGGCAAATAAGGTTTATGCTAATAATTACGTAGAAGTACATAAGATTAAGGGCGAAGATAAAAATATAGTAAAAGTAGATAAGCCAGGTATCACGCCAATAGAATTGAATAGAGGAAAAGAGTCCGCTTTTCTAAAAGAATTGAATAAGGTAGAACCTGTAGCTTTAACACCGCAGTTTATTGATTATAAAACGGCAATTAAAGAAAGTAAGACAAGTAACGGCCTAGAGGTTTCTTATATAGAAAACCCAAACAATGATATTTTTAGTCTTAATATTATTTTTGATATGGGACGAGATCATGATCGTAAAGTATCTTTAGCAGCAGGATATTTAGATTATCTAGGGACAGATAAGTATACACCTGAACAATTAAAGCAAGAGTTTTATAAAATAGGAATTAGCTATAATGTAAATGCATCTGCTGATAAAACTTATGTTGGTATTTCTGGATTAAAAGAAAATCTTGACGCAGGTTTAACTTTATTAGAGCATCTTTGGAATAACGCTGTTCCAAATCAAGAAACATATGATAAATATGTAGATAAAATCTTAAAAGGAAGACAGGATAGTAAAACTCAAAAAGGAAATATACTGTGGTCTGGACTTATGAGTTATGGACAATATGGAGAAAATTCAAGATTGCGTAATATTTATTCTATCTCTGAATTAAAAGATATGAATCCAGAGGATTTAGTAAGTAAAATAAAAGAATTACGTAATTTTAAACAACGTATATTCTATTATGGTAAAGATTTAGATGGAGCAATAGCATCATTAGATAAACATCATGTTGTTGATGGATCATTACAAGATTACCCTGAAAAGACAACCTATATTCAAAAGGAAACTGGAGGTAATGTGTATTTTGTAGATTATGATATGGTTCAAAGTGAAATGTTGTTGTTAGCCAAAGGTGCAGAATTTGATCCTAAAAAAATGGCTGCTTCTAGATTGTTTAATACTTATTTTGGTGGAGGATTATCATCGATAGTTTTTCAAGAAATTCGAGAATCAAAATCATTGGCATATTCTGCTTTTTCATCATATGCACAAGCTTCAGAGAAAGGAAAATCAGATGTCGTATATGCATATATTGGTACACAAGCAAATAAGATGCCTCAGGCTGTAGATGCAATGATGGAGTTAATGACAAACATGCCAGAAGCAGAAGAGCAATTTAATCAAGCTAAAACAGCTACTTTGAAGAAGATTGCAGCTCAGCGAATAACAAAATCAAGTATTTTTTGGACCTATGAAAGCCTTAAGAAAAGAGGAATCGATAATGATAATAGAGAAGAAATATATAATACAATTAAAAACATGACGCTAGACGATCTTAAACTATTCTTTAATAAGAACATTAAAGGAGAGAATTATAATGTTCTAGTTATTGGTAATAAAAAAGATATAGATTTTAAATCGTTGTCTAAGTTAGGAGAAGTTAAAGAGATGGATATAGATTATCTTTTTAACTATGAAAAAGAAAGTAAAGATGTTAAGCTTTAAAATTTTATTTTTAGAAAAATTTTGTAATAAACCCTGTGAGAAATCACAGGGTTTATTGTTGGTCACCAGTTTGTAATTCTTATATTTGATCTAATCATTAAATAACACAAAAATAATTAAGGCGAATGAATCTTTTACAAGGAAAAACGGCTATTATCACAGGTGCCACAAGAGGTATAGGAAAGGGTATAGCAGAAGTTTTTGCACAAAACGGGGCCAATGTTGCTTTTACATATAGTTCTTCAGTAGAAGCTGCAGAAAAATTAGAAAAAGAATTAAATGATTTAGGTATCAAGGCAAAAGGTTATCAAAGTAATGCAGCTAATTATGATCAGGCACAGGAGCTAGCTAAAGATGTATTAGAAACTTTTGGAAGTATTGATATTTTGGTAAATAATGCTGGTATTACAAAGGATAATCTTTTAATGCGTATGGGCGAAGAAGATTTTGACAAAGTAATAGAGGTAAACCTTAAGAGTATTTTTAATATGACTAAAGCAGTACAGAGAACTATGCTTAAGCAACGCAAAGGAAGTATTATTAATATGAGCTCTGTTGTCGGTATTAAAGGTAATGCTGGGCAAGCTAACTATGCAGCCTCTAAAGCTGGTATTATCGGTTTTTCTAAATCGGTAGCTCTTGAACTTGGATCGAGAAATATAAGAAGTAATGTTGTTGCACCAGGTTTTATCGAAACCGAAATGACTGCAAAACTAGATGAAAAAGTTGTTGAAGGATGGAGAAATGCAATCCCACTAAAAAGAGGAGGTTCTCCAGAAGATATAGCAAACGCTTGTTTATTTTTAGCTAGTGATTTAAGTGCATATATAACAGGGCAAGTAATTCCTGTTGATGGCGGAATGCTTACTTGATTTTAAGAATGCAAACACAAACTATTTTATTGATTATAGCAGCTTTTATCATAGCAATGGTAATAGCCTTGTTTCAATATTGGTATAAAGCAAAGAATAGACAAAAGAAGAATCTATTCTTTGCTTTTTTACGTTTTTTAAGTGTTTTCTCTCTATTAGTATTATTGATTAATCCAACTTTTAAAAAAAACACATATTATACAGAAAAACCAACATTAGTTGTTGCTATAGATAACTCAGCATCTATCAAACATCTTAAGCAAGAACAAGAAGTTAGTCAACTTGTTCAACAATTAGAAGAACATAAAGATCTCAACAACAGATTTAATATTAGATATTATACATTTTCTTCTGAATTAAATGATAGTCTGAATTTTTCTTTCTTAGAAAAGCAAACTAATATTTCAAAAACATTAGAAGACTTAAATCAGATTTATAAAAACACTATTGCCCCTACATTATTATTAACAGATGGTAATCAAACCTATGGCAAAGATTATCAGTATACCAGTAAAAAGTATAAGCAGGCAGTATACCCAGTTGTAATTGGTGATACAACAACAGTCGTAGACACTAAAATCCAACAATTAAATGTAAATCGGTACGCATATTTAAAAAATAAGTTTCCGGTAGAAGTTATTCTTACATATTCAGGCAATCAAGAAGTAAAGAGTAAATTCGAAATTAAATCAGGAAATGGTGTCTTGTATAGTCAAGATATTTCATTTTCTGAAGAAAATAATTCTACAATAATAAACTTTAGCTTACCAGCAAATAATGCAGGTGTACAAAAATATACGGCGCAACTGATTCCGTTGGCCAATGAAAAAAATAGAATCAATAACCGTAAAGTTTTTGCAGTAGAAGTTATTGATCAAAAAACCAATGTGTTGATAGTGAGTGATATTTCACATCCAGATCTGGGCGCATTTAAAAAAAGTATTGAAAGTAATGAAAGGCGTGATTTAACTATCAAAAGACCTTCAGAAATACAGGCTTTAGAAGATTATCAATTAGTTGTTTTATATCAGCCTAACGCTAGATTTAAAAATTTGTATGATAAATTAAAAGCTTCGAAAAAGAATTATTTTACAATAACTGGGGCTAAAACAGATTGGGGATTTATTAATAGAATACAGAATAAATATAGACAAGAAATTACTGGACAAAGCGAGTATTACATTCCAAAATTTAATAGTAATTACGGATCATTTTTGTTTGATGATATAGGTTTTCAAAATTATCCTCCGCTTGTTGGTGCTTTCGGAGAAATAAAGGTTAATGTAAATTTTGACACATTATTGTTTAGAACAATTAGTAATATAGAAACCCAAGAACCTTTATTAATTACGATAGAAGAAAACGGAGTGCGTGAAGGGGTGTTGTTTGGAGAAGGTATATGGCGTTGGCGTGCACAAAATTATCTAAATACTCAGGGATTTGAAAGTTTTGATGATTTTTTTGGGAAAATTGTACAATATTTAGCATCCAGTAAGAGAAAAAGTAGATTAAATACAACTTCAGAATCTTTTTATTATGGTAATGCAAATATTAAGATTAAGGCAGAATACTTCACCAAGAACTATGAATTCGACAGAAGAGGTAATTTACGTATTACTATTAAGAATACAGATTCAGAAGCTACACAAACAATACCAATGATTCTTAAAAACAACTCATATGAAGTTGATTTGAGTAATTTATCTACTGGTAATTACGAATATACAGTGACCGCTATTGGTGAAAACATAGCAAGATCAGGAAGTTTTGCAGTACTAGAGTATAATGTAGAACAACAATTTCTTAATGCTGATGTAACAAAACTTAAGCAAGTTGCTACTAATACAAATGGAAAGATAAGTTATTTAGATCAGCAAGATGATTTAATGAATAGTTTGATACAAGATCAGCGGTACCAAGTGATTCAGAAAAGCAAAGAAAATGTAGTATCTTTAATAGATTGGAAATATCTTCTAGCAATAGTTATTTTGTTACTTGCGATAGAATGGTTTGCAAGAAAATATAACGGACTTATTTAAAATTAAACTCAAAATTATTATGGAAAGATTACCAAAAATAGGATTACCTATTCTTATTATTATTGTATTGTTAATTGTCTTTATTTCAAAAGCTTCGGTTAATATAGGTTATGGAGAAGCAGGAGTCTTATTTAAAACCTTTGGCGGAGGTGTAGTAACGGATGAACCTGCCCTAGGAGAGGGGTTTCATATCATAGCACCGTGGAATAAGGTTTATGTATACAATACTAAACAACAAGAAGTTTTCGAAAAGAAAATGCAGGTATTATCGTCTAATGGATTAGAAATATCTTTAGATGTATCTGTTTTATATCAACCTAAAATGGAAAAATTAGGTTTACTACATCAAACTAAAGGTGAAGACTACCTTAATATCGTTATTGTTCCTGAAATTCGTGCAGTAGCTAGAAGTGTAGTAGGAAGATATACACCAGAGCAATTATATTCTACGAAAAGAGATGCCATACAAAATGAAATTTTTGAAGAAACAAAAAAGAAAGTAGATGGTCAATATGTTCAATTAAACGCTGTTTTAGTAAGAGATGTAACCTTACCAATAGCTATAAAAGAAGCGATAGAACGTAAATTAAAACAAGAACAAGAATCCTTAGAGTATGAATTCAGAATTGAAAAAGCTAAAAAAGAAGCAGAAAGACAAAGAATTGATGCAGAAGGTAAAGCTGCTGCAAATACAATTTTAAGTGCTTCGCTAACGGATAAAATTCTTAAAGAAAAAGGTATTGAAGCTACATTAGAGCTTTCTAAATCTCCTAATGCAAAAGTTATTGTTGTTGGATCTGGAAAAGATGGGATGCCTCTAATTTTAGGAAATCAATAAAATTTACACACAATTTTAGTACAAAACTGCTTATTTAATTAAATAAGCAGTTTTTTTATTTAAATCCTTATTTTTAGAGGGTTTTTGGGAATATTAATTTGATAGTTGAAATGTTAAAATTTAAGTATTAATGTGTTAAAAATAGGTTAAACACCATAAAAATACTACTTTTAAACCTCAAACTCAACTTTAATAATATGACTAAAAAATTAGTTGGCTCATGTATAGTGGGCTTAAGCTTGGTTACTTTATCTCTATTAGTATTACCTCCCCGGAATAAAAATGATGAAAAACAAAGTAGCAATCAAGAAGACATTGTTAGCTTAAGAAAGCAACATTCAGAACATTTAGCAAATAGTCCATTTAAAGAGACTATTAAACTTACTAAAAAAGAAAGAAAAGCTAAAGGACTCCCTCCTAAACAATATTTCGAACAAATGTGGGAGTTAACAATTAATCCACAAACTGGTAAAACATCACCAGAAAATATTCAAAACCTTCAAAAAGAATTGAAATCAAAAAGAGGAAACGCTAAAAGCGCTCCCGGTGATTCTCAAAGTAACCCTTGGATAGAAAGAGGGCCAAATGATATTGGTGGTCGTACTAGAGCCATCCTTTTTGATCCTAACGACAGCAGTAATAGACGAGTGTATGCTGGTGGAGTTAGTGGTGGTTTATGGGTTAATAATAATATTACTTCTTCTACTTCTCAATGGAGTAGAGTACAAAATGTCCCAGGTAATTTATCTGTTACTTCTCTTACCGTGGATCCTCGAAATTCAAATATTTGGTACATGGGAACCGGAGAGCAGTATACTGCAGGTGATGTAGTAGGTAATGGGGTTTATCGTTCTGTAGATGGTGGTAGTAGCTGGCAAGCACTTACCATTCCTGCTGCAGGTGGCGGAAACATTAATTTTAACGCTAATAACCTTTTTATTTCAGGTATTTTTTATGTTAATGACATCGTAGCTTGGAATAATACAGCTCAAAATCGTACAGAATTATTCGTTGGAGTAGGAGCACACTCATATGGTGATGCAGCCGGACCAGCAAACTGGTTAGGTTTTCAAACTGCAGGATTGTATCGCTCAATTGATGGTGGAAGTACTTGGAACAGAATTGAATCTACAAACATGAGATTTGATTTTAGAGGTACAGACTATTCATATATTCCAAATGATTTTGAAATTGGAGCAGATAATACATTATGGATGGGTACTATAACAACTCCGGGAATTGGAGGAGATGGTGGTGGACGAGTATTTAGCTCAACTAACGGTGCAACATGGACTCAGGTTACCGTTTTAGCAGATGCAAATAGAGTTGAATTAGAAACTTCTACTACTGATGCAAATAAAATTTATGCACTGACTCAAGGGGTTTCAGATCCTATACATATCTATAGAACAACCAATAAATTTGGAAACGTGACAGCGACAGCATTACCAAATGATGCAGATGCAGGAATTCCTGATAATGATTTTACAAGAGGACAAGCGTTTTATGATTTAATGATAGAGGCAGATCCTAATAATGATGATATAGTATATGTAGGTGGTATTGATCTTTTTAGATCTACAAATAGTGGTAATTCTTGGTCTCAAATCTCGAAATGGTCAAACAATTCAGGTTTAGCTAGTTTACCAGTTTCTTTGGTTCATGCCGATCAACATGCAATGACTTTTAGACCCGGAAATTCTAATCAGGCAATTTTTGGAAATGATGGTGGTATATTTTATGCCTCTAGTTTATCTACAGCATCAAGTTCAAATGTTTTTGGTGCTAGAAATAACAACTATAATGTAACTCAATATGTTAAAGCCGGAATAGGACCTAACGGTACTGGTGATGTTGTAGGTATTTTCTCTGCTGGAGCACAGGATAACGGATCACAGGCATTTAGAAACGCTTCCGCAGGAATTAATGGTTCTGAAGAACTTTCTGATGGTGACGGTTTCTATACTTTTGTAGATAAAGATGGTGAGTATATGACCGCTACCTTTACAAATAACAATATTTATAGATTTAATCTACCATGGGATGGTAGAGGCAGACGTCAAGGTGGAGCAACCACATTGTTAAGAGAAAATTCTGGAGATTTTGTGAATCAGATGGGATATGATAGTGATCGTGACTATTTATTGTCAAATGCTACGGTACGTAATGCAGATAACACAAGTACTTTTGCTATTAAAACAATCGATGTTGCAAATAATCGTAATGCAAATATTACTAATGCGTTATTAACAAGTAAACCAACTGCATTTATTGCTTCTCCATTTGCAAACGCGACATGGTACGTTGGAACCGCAGCAGGAGGTCTTTTAAGACTTACAGGAGTAGGAGTAGGTTCGGCAAATTGGACAGAAATTACAACACCATTTGTAGGTTCAGTTTCTTCTGTTAGACTAGGAGCTACTGCAAATGATATCATGGTAACAATACATAATTATGGTGTAACCAGTGTTTGGCTTACTTCTAATGGGGGTACAAGCTGGACTAGTAAAGAAGGAGATTTACCAGATATCCCTGTAAGAGATATTTTACAAAATCCATTAGATAGAACAGAGGTTATATTAGCCACTCAATTAGGAGTATGGGTTACTAAAAACTTTGATGCAACTAATCCTAACTGGAGTCAAGCATATAATGGAATGAGTGATGCAAGCGTAACATCATTTGATTATTGGGCTGTTAATGGAGATGATAATAATAATAAAATTATAGCTTCTACATATGGTCGTGGAGTGTTTACAGGTTCATTTACATCTAATTCTGTTGCTGATACGCAGGCTCCATCTGCACCAACAAATTTAACAGCGTCAAATACTACGCAAACAACAGTAGATTTAAGTTGGTCGGCTTCAACCGATAATGTTGGAGTATCTGGATATGAAGTACTACAAGATGGTGCAGTGCTTGGTTCTGTTACAGGAACAAATACAACAGTATCTGGACTAACGGCTAATACTTCATATACTTTTAGAGTAAGAGCAACAGATGCAGCAGGTAATACTTCTGGAAACAGTAATAGTGTTGCTGTTACAACAGCAAGCGCTGGCGGAGGGGGAACCTCTGGATGTACAGCAGGAGTATCTTCTTTTCCTTATAATGAAGGATTTGAAAGCGGATTAGGAGGTTGGACTCAAGGATCGGGAGATGATTTTGATTGGATTCGTCAATCTGGAGGTACCCCATCAAATAGTACAGGGCCATCATCTGCAGATCAAGGTAGTTTTTATGTATATGTAGAAACATCAAACCCTAATAATCCAAGTAAAACTACAATCTTAAATTCACCATGTTTTAACTTAGCAGGTGAAACAGCTGCTAGCTTTACATTTAGATATCAAATGACAGGAAATGCTGTTGGAGAATTAAAATTAGAAGCAAGTAGTAATAATGGTGCTTCATGGACTCAAGTATGGAGTAGATCTGGAGATCAAGGTGCACCATGGAACAGTGCAAATGTTGATTTAACAAGTTATGTGGGTGATTCAGTACAACTACGTTTCGTAGGAACTTCAGGAAGTTCTTGGCAAGGTGATATGGCTGTAGATACAATAGCTCTTTCAACAGGAGGAACTAGTACTCCTACAGATATTTGTGAAGGTGTAGCACCATATAATGGTACTGGTCAAGGATATGTAGCTGGAGATAGAGTTACTTTTCGAGGAGACTTATATGAAAGAACAGCAACAGGTTGGGTGAATCTTGGTGCTTGTGGAACAACAACTACATCTAATGTTACAACTGCTGGTTTAAATGAAATTCAAAATTTATCATTTAACTTCAAAGTGTATCCTAATCCTGCAACAGGAAATACATTATATTTTACAGCTCAGACGTCATCTACTATAACTTATAAGATAATGAATATGGTAGGGCAAGTTGTAGGAAATGGAACTTCAAATGATGGAAGCATTAACATACAGGATTTATCGAGAGGTACATACTTTATGGAAATGACAACAGATAATTTTGAAAAAAGCGTAAAAGCGTTTGTGAGAAATTAATATAACAGTCTTATTTATATTAAAATAAAAAAAACCGGACATTTGTCCGGTTTTTTTATACTCCAAATGTATCCAATGGCTTACTCCTTCATCAGTTTTTTTGCTTGATCTTTCCAGTTATCCCGTTCTATACGTCCAGGGAAAAATTGAATAAGTTCTGTAACAGTATCAATATCTTTTTTTGTGAATTTACTTATCTGTTCAAAGGTATAAATACCGATGCCATTTAGTTTATTTTCAATAAAAGGACCAACACCACTTATTAGTTTTAAATCATCTTTTTGAGAGGCATCAGCTTTTCCAAAACTCGTAAAATCAAGTTCTGGTTTTTTGTCGCTACTTGGTTTTTGAGAACTTACAGGGATTCCGCCATGATCTCTAGTTTTTATCGCTTTTATGTCATTGTTTGAAGCACTAGTTTCTGGTGTGGTTGGATTTGAAAATGTTGTTTTTGCATGCGCATTGCTTACATTTTTTAACTTAGTATTCTCTTTTTTACAATCATCAAGCTCTTTTCTATACTTATCCTTTAGTGCCCATCTTGATAAAAACCAACCTAGTAAAAAGGCTAGGATCAACAATATCAATAGACACCACCAGTTTGCTTCGTTTAAAAATTCTAACATAGTTGTATTTTATTTAGTTTACTATTATTTCTATTCTTCTATTTTTTGCTTTGTTTTCATCACTATCATTTGGTGCAATGGGATCAGATTCTCCTTTTGATGAAGCTTTAATCTTATTCTCTTCAACACCTTGAGCAATAAGATATTTCTTTACATTATTTGCTCTTTCTTGTCCGTACCATAAATTTGCTTCATTACTACCAACATTATCTGTATGTCCGATAATTTGAATATTCTTATTAGGATATTTATTTAAGTAATTTTTAAGTTCTAAAGCATAATTTACCAGCGTAGCATCGGGTTTGAAAGTTTTTTGACCAAATCCAGAATATAGAGTTCTATTTGCTACACTTTTTTCAACAACTGCAAGACGTGATTCATCCAACGTTCCAAAATTTAAAAGAATACCTCCATTGTAAATACCATCATTATTATAGGTATAATCTTCAGATTTAGTCTTAACAACAATGCGATCTTGGTTTATTCCGGCTTTTACCAGAACATTTTTGATATACGTTGCTCTTGAAATCCCGAGTCCTGATTCATTTTTGTTTTCTATGGAATTCTCTAATCCTGTAATGACTAGCTCCTGATCTTGATGCTCTCCTAGATAAAAGGCTACTTGATCAATAAAACCTCCTAAGTTGCTTGGGATAAAAACATTGCCATTAGTGTTGTTAATTTGAAGATTTTCTGGGTATGTAAATATATCCTGACCATCACTACCTTTAGCAAAAAGCCCAATAGCTTTGTTAGCTGCCGCAATACTGTCTTCATATGCTTTTTTAGCAATAGCCTCAGCTTCGGCATTTTTTTGCTTGTTAACTGTAGTGCTTTTTCCAGTATCTTTTATACACCAATTACAAGAATAATACCACCATATTCCTAACCACGCAAATAGTATAAAAATAAGCAGTGAGATAAAGTTTTTCATATGTTAATGATTAGTGTTAGTCTTTTAAAGTTATAAAAATGTTTATAATCAACCTATTATGAACTTTAAATTCTAAAAATAAATAACAGAAAAAAGATTAATTGCAAAAAATTAAGCTGAAATACGTTTTTAAAAAAAATATTTTTTATAAATTCGCAGAGTATTTAAAAATTCAATGAAAAACTTATTTCTACATCATCATCACCATTATATTTTCGCTCAGGCGTGGTAGGTATGATATGTATATAATTTATATAATAATATTAATAACCCGTTTGAGCAACTCAAGCGGGTTTTTTTATGTTATTATCCCGTTTTAAATTGATCAAACTCAACAACAAAAAAGAGAATGTCAAAAATTAAAATTGCTATTCAAAAAAGTGGAAGACTTAATGAGGATTCTGTAAAAATTCTTAAAGATTGTGGTATTTCTATTGATAATGGAAAAGATCAATTAAAAGCAGAGACCCGTAATTTTCCTATGGAAGTTATGTTTTTACGAAATGGCGATATTCCGCAATACTTAAGGGATGGAGTAGTAGATATAGCTATTATAGGAGAAAATGTACTTATTGAAAAAGGAAAAGATATAGCTATTGCAGAGCGACTTAATTTTTCTAAGTGTAAGGTTTCACTTGCTGTTCCAAAAGATTTTGAATATAATTCAATTAAAGATTTGGATGGAAAAAGGATTGCTACCTCATATCCAAATACAGTGAACGAATATTTAGAAACAAAAGGAATTTCGGCCGAGTTACACCAAATATCAGGATCAGTTGAAATTGCACCCAATATAGGTTTGGCAGATGCAATTTGTGATATCGTATCTAGTGGTAGTACTTTATTTAAGAATAACCTTAAAGAAGTAGAAGTCATGCTTACTTCTGAAGCTGTATTGGCAATATCTCCTAAAATTTCGAAAGAAAATAGAAAACTTCTTGAAAAATTACAATTTAGAATAAAATCAGTTTTAAAAGCTAGAAACTCTAAATATGTACTACTTAATGCGCCTAATGATAAGATAGAAAATATTGTAAAAATATTACCTGGAATGAGAAGTCCAACCGTATTACCATTAGCAGAAAAAGGATGGAGTTCTATTCATACAGTAGTAGAAAAAAATAAATTCTGGGATATTCTTGATGAATTAAAAGAAGAAGGCGCAGAGGGGATTTTAGTTTGCCCAATAGAAAAAATGGTACTGTAAATGTAGAATATATGTATACCATAAAGATTATTCCAAAAGACGCCATAAAAAGTATTTTACCATTATTAAGAAAACTTAATCCCAATATAGATGAGGATACATTAAAAAATAGACTTGATCAAATGTTAATTCAGGGATATGAATGTGTTGGAGTATATGATGATAAAGTATTGATAGGGATTTCAGGGATGTGGTTTTTAACTAAATATTACGTAGGTAAACATGTAGAACCTGATAATGTTTTTATTTTACCCGAATATCAAGGAAAAGGAATAGGTAAGCTTTTAATCAATTGGATTTTTGAATATGCCAAATCTAAAGGGTGCGTAGCTTCAGAGTTAAATTGTTATATAGATAATAAAGCGGGGCATAAATTTTGGAAAAATCATGGGTATGATATTATAGCATATCATTTTCAAAAAGAATTATAGTTTAAAGATAAAACAAGCTGTTATTCTCTGATTATTAAGAGGTATTAACAGTGCAGAATAGGATATGAAAAAGATATACAATCCAGATAAAACTACTTGGTTAGAAGTGCTTAAAAGACCAACGCAAACTGTTGCCGATATAGAAAATACCGTACTCAATGTTTTTGACAAGGTTAAATCTGAAGGTGATATTGCAATTAATGAGTTTACTCAAAAGTTTGATGGCGTATTATTAGACGAAATTTTAGTATCAGTTGAAGAAATAGAAGAGGCAAAAAATATAATTTCTGAAGAATTAAAAGAAGCAATTGGCCTTGCAAAATCTAATATTGAAACTTTTCATGCAGCCCAAAAAACAAGTAAAATTTCAGTCGAAACTGTTGATGGAGTTTCCTGTTGGCAGGAAAAAAGACCTATTCAAAAAGTAGGACTATATATTCCAGGAGGAACTGCACCTCTATTTTCTACGATTTTAATGTTAGCTATACCTGCAAATTTAGCGGGATGTCAAGAAATCGTATTATGTTCTCCACCTAACAAAGAAGGTAAGATTAACCCCGCTATTTTATATACCGCAAATCTTTGTGGTGTAACAAAAATATGTAAAGTTGGAGGTATTCAAGCTGTAGCTGGAATGACTTTTGGTACAAAATCGATCCCTCAAGTATATAAAATATTTGGACCAGGTAATCAGTTCGTAACAGTTGCAAAGCAGTTAGCAACAAAGTTTGGTGTTGCTATAGATATGCCCGCAGGACCTAGTGAACTACTAGTCGTTGCAGACGATAATGCAAATGCCGCTTTTGTAGCTTCAGATTTATTAAGTCAAGCTGAACACGGTAAAGATAGTCAGGTGATTATGGTAACAACATCTAAAAAAATGATAGACGGTGTTGAGCAAGAAATTGAAAAACAACTAGAAATATTACCAAGAAAGGATATTGCTAGAATAGCAATAGAAAATTCAAAATTAATATATGTAGAGAATGATGAGTTGGCCCTTGATCTTATTAATGAATACGGTCCTGAACATTTTATTGTTTGTGTAAAAAACGAAGATTTTTATATAAATAACATTGCAAATGCAGGTTCAGTTTTTATAGGGGATTATACACCAGAAAGTGCTGGAGACTATGCGTCTGGGACAAATCATACACTACCTACAAATGGATATGCAAAGCAGTATAGTGGAGTAAATTTGGATAGTTTTATGAAATCTATGACCTTTCAGAAAATATCGGCAAAAGGAATTCAAAATATAGGAACAGCCATCGAACTAATGGCAGAAGCAGAAGGATTACAAGCACATAAAAATGCGGTTACCTTACGATTAGAGAGTTTAAAAAAAGGATAGTATTCTAATTGTATTAGATACATAAGCTTAAATAAGAATGAATAAAGTAGATTTTAATATAGACCAAATAATACGTGAAAATGTAAAAGGTTTAAAACCATACTCTTCGGCTAGGGATGAGTACGTTAGCGATGGATCTGATATGATTTTTTTGGATGCAAATGAAAATCCATTCGAGAATGGGGTAAATCGTTACCCCGATCCTCAACAAAGAAGTCTAAAAGCTGTATTAGCAGAACAAAAAAAAGTGTCGGTTAAAAATATTTTGCTAGGAAATGGAAGTGATGAAGTATTAGATCTTTTATTCAGAGCATTTTGCGAACCAAAAAAAGATAATATTATTACACTGCCTCCTACCTACGGAATGTATAAAGTATTGGCAAATATTAATAATATTGAAGAACAAGAAGTACTTCTTTCGGATAACTTTGAACCTAATGTTGAAGAAATTCTTAATAGAGTTACGGTAAACACCAAGATTATTTTCCTGTGTTCTCCCAACAATCCTACAGGAAACTCTTTTCCTGAAAATACGATAATAGAAATATTAGAAAGTTTTAAGGGATTAGTAGTAATAGATGAAGCGTATATCGATTTTTCGGATAAAGAATCTTGGATTGTTAAGATAAAATCATATCCAAACCTTATTGTTACGCAAACACTTTCTAAAGCCTATGGATTGGCAGGGATACGACTCGGAGTTTGTTATGGCTCAGAAGATGTTATTGCTGTTTTGAATAAAATAAAGCCTCCTTATAATGTAAATGAGTTAACACAACAAAGAGCTTTGGAGCGTGTTCTAAATCAAGAGCAAGTGAAACAAGAAGTGTCAGAAATATTAGAGCAAAGAACTTATCTTGAGAAAACGTTGTCTGCATTATCTTTTGTGATAAAAGTATATAAGAGTGATGCTAATTTTATTTTAGTCAAAGTCGATGATGCTAATAAACGATATGATCAATTACTAGAAGAAGGTATTGTAGTAAGAAATAGAAGTACACAACCTTTATGTGAGAATACATTGCGTTTTACTGTGGGTACAGTTGAAGAGAATAAGAGATTAATAAAAATAATAACAAACATATAATTACATTTTGGTAAAATCCCGAATGTATAATGGATTATTAAAAATGAAAAAGAAAGTATTATTCATTGATCGTGATGGAACTATGATCAAGGAAACCGTAGACGAACAGATTGATGCATTTGAAAAAATGATATTCTATCCCAAAGCTTTTACGTATTTAGGTAAAATCGCCCAAGAATTAGATTATGAATTAGTAATGATTACGAATCAAGATGGTTTAGGAACTGATGTTTTTCCGGAAGATACATTTTGGCCTGTTCATAATTTTATAATGAAATCTTTTGAAAACGAAGGTGTTGTTTTTGATAAAGTGTTTTTGGATAGAACATTCCCACATGAAAATGCAGATACAAGAAAACCAGGAACGGGTTTACTTACAGCATACTTTTCTGAAGAATATGATTTAGAGAATTCTTTTGTGATAGGAGATCGATTAACCGATATGGAGTTGGCAAAAAATTTAGGTGCCAAAGGGATTTTTATAAACGATAATACAAACCTCGGAACAGGAGAAATTACAGTAAAACGAGATGAGTTAGATAAATATATCGCTTTAGAAAATAATGATTGGCAGAAAATTTACGAGTTTCTAAAATTAAAAGACCGAGTAGCCGAAATTTCTAGAAAAACAAATGAGACTGATATTTATATCAAACTTAATTTAGATGGTACAGGTAAAAGTAATATTAGTACTGGTCTTGATTTTTTTGATCATATGTTAGATCAAATTTCTAGACATGGGCAAATGGATTTAGAGATCAAAGTAAAAGGAGATCTAGAAGTAGATGAACACCATACTATTGAAGATACCGCTATCGCCCTTGGAGAGGTTTTTAGTACAGCGTTGGATAACAAATTAGGGATAGAGCGTTATGGTTTTTGTTTACCTATGGATGACTGCTTGGCCCAAGTAGCTATTGATTTTGGAGGACGAAATTGGTTAGTTTGGGAAGCAGAATTTACAAGAGAAATGATTGGTAAAATGCCAACAGAAATGTTTTTTCACTTCTTTAAGTCATTTACAGATGGAGCAAAAGCTAATCTTAATGTAAAAGCAGAAGGTACTAATGAGCATCATAAAATTGAAGCTATTTTTAAAGCCTTTGCTAAAGCGATTAAAGTGGCTGTAAAGCGGGATGCTGATAAAATGATTTTACCAAGTACGAAGGGAATGTTATAGTACATTAATTTAAGTTTTTGATAAACTTTAATTTTTGTTACTAAAATTGAGTAAAAAATAGTAGAGCGCTAAGACGCAATAAGTATAATAAAATGAAGATTGTAATTATAAATTACGGAGCAGGAAACATTCAGTCAATCAAGTTTGCAATTCAAAGATTGGGGTATGATGCAATTTTAAGTAATGATCCTAAAGAAATAGAATCTGCAGATAAGGTTATATTTCCGGGAGTGGGAGAAGCAAGTAGCGCAATGAAAAAATTAAAAGACTCAGGATTGGATGCACTAGTTCCAAAATTAAAACAGCCAGTTTTGGGAATATGTTTGGGGATGCAATTAATGTGTAATCATACAGAAGAAGGTGATACTACAGGCTTAGGAATCTTTGATGTTGATGTTTTACGATTTGATACTACGGTTAAGGTTCCACAAATAGGATGGAATCAGATAACATCACTCACCTCACCTTTGTTTAAAGGAATTAATGAAAAAGAATATATCTATTTGGTACATAGTTATTATGCTCCATTAACAAAAGATACTGTTGCCAAAACTGATTATGGGATAGCGTATAGTACTGCTTTTCATAAAGATAATTTTTATGGGACACAGTTTCACCCAGAAAAAAGTAGCGTAGTTGGTGAAAAAATATTAAAAAACTTCTTAGAGTTATGAGAATAATACCCGCAATTGATATTATAGACGGAAAATGTGTAAGACTCTCTAAAGGAGATTATAACACCAAAAAAATATATAATGAAAACCCGTTAGAAATAGCAAAAGAATTTGAAGCACATGGGATTACATATCTTCATTTAGTAGATCTTGATGGTGCTAAATCTAAGCATATAGTAAATCATAAAATTTTAGACCAAATAGCATCAAAAACTGCTCTAAAAATTGATTTTGGAGGAGGACTTAAGACAGATGATGATCTTAGAATTGCTTTTGAAAGTGGAGCATCTCAGATTACTGGCGGAAGTATAGCAGTTAAGGATCCCGATGTTTTTAAAGCATGGATACAAAAGTTTGGACCAGATAAAATTATTTTAGGAGCAGACGCACATCATGAAAAGATTGCCGTTAGTGGTTGGCAAGAAGAAAGTGACAAAGAATTAATCCCATTTATTCAAGAATATCAGAAAGAAGGAGTGTCGTATGTGATTTGTACAGATATTAGTAAAGATGGGATGTTACAAGGCCCTTCATTTGATCTATATGCAAGGATACTAAAAGAAACCAAAGATTTAAAATTGATAGCCTCAGGAGGTATTTCTACCTTTGATGAATTACCTAAATTGGAAGATCTAGGGTGTGAAGGAACAATTATAGGCAAAGCTATTTACGAGAATAGAATTAGCCTAAAACAATTAGAAGATTATATTCTATCTAAGGCGTAATCATGAGCGAATTGGTAAACAAAGAATTTAAAGAACAAATTATATATCGTTTAAACGAAAGTACAAGAATGATATCACTTTGTTTTGATCAATTACCAGAAGAAGATATCTGGAAACGTCCAAATACTAATT
The DNA here is from genome assembly GCF_001632745.1 of Aquimarina aggregata. Lineage (GTDB taxonomy): Bacteria > Bacteroidota > Bacteroidia > Flavobacteriales > Flavobacteriaceae > Aquimarina > Aquimarina aggregata. The sequence continues at coordinate 401,885 of NZ_LQRT01000002.1, forward strand.
CTAATAGTATAGGGCACCTAATAGTTCATTTATGCGGAAACATAACTCAATATGTTATTGCCTCTTTAGGAGGTTTAGAAGATAATAGAGAGCGGGATAAGGAATTCTCCGAAGAGAAAACACATTCAAAGGAGCAACTTTTAGAAAAGTTAAAGTCTACTTTATATAGAGCAAAAGAAATTATTCAGAATATTTCAGAAGAAGAGCTATTAAGAAAAAGAGAAGTGCAAGGGTTTACATTTTCTGGTATTGGTATCTTAATACATGTCACAGAGCATTATTCATACCATACCGGGCAAATTGCATTTTGGATAAAGCAATTAAAGGACAAAAAAAGTTTAGGGTTTTACGATGGAATAGACCTAAGTATTAAAAATAAAAAAAGCTAATGCTAACAAAAAGAATAATACCGTGTTTAGATATCAAAAATGGTCGTACGGTAAAAGGAGTGAACTTTGTTGATTTACGCGATGCTGGTGACCCGGTAGAGCTAGCAGATATATATTCAAAAGCAGGAGCAGATGAGCTAGTGTTTCTAGATATTTCTGCAACCGAAGAAAGACGTAAAACATTGGCGAATCTTGTGCTTCGAGTGGCAGAAAAAGTTAATATCCCCTTTACTGTTGGAGGTGGGATTTCGTCTGTAGAAGATGTTGATATTTTATTACAAAATGGAGCGGATAAAGTGTCAGTAAATTCTTCGGCAGTTAAAAACCCTCAGTTAATTAATGATTTAGCTGCAAAATTTGGTAGTCAATGTATAACAGTTGCCATTGATGCTAAACAAATAGAAGGAGAATGGATTGTACATTTAGTAGGAGGTAAGGTTCCAACACAACTCAATTTATTTGATTGGGCAAAAGAAGTAGAACAACGTGGGGCAGGAGAAATTCTTTTTACTTCTATGGATAACGATGGTACAAAAGATGGTTTTGCCAATAGAGCACTAGCTAGATTATCATCAGAACTCAATATTCCTATAATAGCTTCTGGTGGAGCAGGAAATAGTAAACATTTTGTAGATACCTTTGTACAAGGAAAAGCAGATGCAGCATTGGCAGCAAGTGTTTTTCATTTTAAAGAAATTGAAATTCAAGACTTAAAAAAAGAGTTACAAGATAAAAATATTCCAGTACGATTATAATACCCTTTAAACCGTAGAGTATTGTACATGTATGTTAAATGAGGAATGATACAGTACTTAAGTAATATGATAAATAAAAAATAGATGAAAATAGACTTCAATAAAAATAATGATGGACTAGTGCCTGCAATTATTCAAGATGCATCAACAAAAAATGTGCTAATGCTAGGATATATGAATGAAGAGGCATATAATAAGACAATTACAACCAAAAAGGTGACTTTTTATAGCAGGTCAAAAAAAAGATTATGGACAAAAGGGGAAGAAAGTGGTAACATATTGAACCTTGTCGACATTAAGAATGACTGCGATGATGATACGCTATTGATTTTTGTAAATCCAGAAGGTCCAACTTGTCATACAGGAACAGATACATGTTGGAATGAAGATAATAATCAATCTTTTGGCTTTTTGTCTGAATTAGAAGGTGTTATAGAAGATAGAAAAAAGAATCAAGAAGATTCTAAATCTTATGTAGCTTCTTTGTTTCGAAAAGGAATTAATAAGGTAGCGCAAAAGGTAGGTGAAGAAGCAGTAGAGGTAGTAATTGAAGCAAAAGATGATAATGAAGAACTTTTTTTGAATGAAAGTGCAGATTTATTATTTCACTATTTAATTTTATTACAAGCAAAAGGATATAAACTTAATGATATTGTTAATGTTTTAAAATCTAGAGCTTAAGTAATTATTTTATTAGTGTATTGGAGAATGTAATTGAGTAATTTTTTTAGTATAACTAAACCATCATATATTGAAAACAAAGTGTAAACGACTAGGGATTTTGGGGAATTCTTTAGTCATTGTATGCATAGCATTTTTGCTGTCTTACAATCAAATATACTCGCAATGTAATCTAGGGTTGATTACCATAGAACAATGCGATATGGAAAATGTTGATTTTAATACCGATGGTGCACCAGACGGTATTATAAATTTATATACAGAAACTGGTACTACTACGGCAGATGGGATCTGGATGATAGATCCTAAATTTGATACAGCGTTTGATGCTACCACGGGTAATTTATCTATGTGGGATTTAAAAAATTCTACAGTATTGGGTACCGAAAATGATTATTTTTTCGAATTAAAAAATGCTAGCTGTGGTGATGAACCATTTAGAACAGCAAGGTTAATTCTTGGACCATATTCTGGAGTAGCATTACCCTCATCAGGTCCACCATTAGATGTAAATGGACAGGGGTGTGATGGGGATATCTTTGGTTTTGATCTGTTTACTGTGTTTGCTTTAAATAGTGAAATACCTTCACCACATCTTAATGGTGTATGGAGTTATAATGGTACAAGTCCTAATTTTGTTGGAGTTGTGGGGTCTAGATTATTTGTAGAGATACCAAACGATCCTGTAGATTTAGTGGATCAAGAAGTTTTTGAACTTACATATACAGTTTCAGGTACTTTAGGTTGTTCTGGAATAGAACAAACAACAGTTAGAATAGCAATGGTAAGGCAAGTAGAATCTGGTATTTCTGAACCTACAGAAATATGTGAGGATGATATTTTGGCTGGAGTTTATGATGTAGAGATTGATTTGAGAGATGATCAATACTTAAGAGAAGAAGATGAAGAGGGGATATGGCTTACTGATTTAGATCCAACAGGAGAAATAGAGAATGAAATAGACTCAAGAATCAACCTTAGAACGATATATAATGATTTGATTGATAGTGGTAATAACTTAAGGTTTGGTTGTGAAACGTATGATTTTGTATATTCTGTAGAAGATCGATCTGCAGTTTGTATGGATCAAACCACTACTGTAAGCTTTACAATTTATGAACAGCTTAGACCGTTTAGTCAACCAAATCCTACACCAAGAGTATGCAGAAATGCTGCAGGGACATTAAACTTATTTGATCAGTTAAACTTTACAAGAACTGGTACTACTAATTTTGTTTATGATGATAGTTTTTATGTAAACTGGCGTTTAGTATCAGGACCTTCGAATTTGGGACTTATACCACAACCGGATAGGTTAGAAGATTTTAACCCTAGTATTGATTATTATTTGGGAACTATAAACCTATCATTTGCTCCTGCAGGGATTTATACTTTTGAATATGGTGTCACACCAGATATAAATTGCCCTTCGCCAAATCAGATTTGCGATCCATATGCACCACCAGGAGATCCAACATTTTCTCAAAATCCGTGTGATGTCCTTAAAGCTAGAGTTACTATAGAAATTTTGCCTTTCGATTATACAGGAGAAGATACATCTGATATTAATTTATGTTCATCACTGGGATCGGTAGACCTTAGAAGCTTATTAGAAACAAATGGAATAGATCCTATCGTTGATACAGGAGTTTGGACCAATTCTGTAGGTGATGTGATTGATAATAATTTTGTTTTTCCAACGATAACGACTTCTCAAGACTTTAGCTTTACGTATACAACAACGACAAGCGAAGGATGTATAGAGAGTTCTAAATTAGATTTTACAATTGACAAATTACCAGATGCAGGAGAGGGTAGCGATGCAGCAGTATGCTCTGATGAGTTAACGATTACTCTTTTTGATCTGCTTGAAGGAGAACCTGATACAACAGGTATTTGGACAGGACCTTTTGGGTATATTTCGACCGATCATTTAGGTGTTTTTGATGCTAGTGATGATATGTTACCTATTTTAGGACCTGGAATATATACATATACAGTTCCTGCAAATACAGGATGTCCGGATGCAGATGAAGCCACAGTAAATATTACTTTAGTTACACCCGAAGAAATAGGTACGGATCGAAGCGAAACTTTTTGTAAACTAGATGGCCGTGTTAATTTGTTTTCGCTTCTGGATAGAGATACAACGCGTACGGGAACGTTTGAAGATACAGATAATACTGGAGCTCTTAGTGCTGATGGTGTTTTAGAGTTTGAAACCTTAACTAACGGGATTTATAATTTTAGATATGTAGTTACTAATACATTACCTTGTGACCAATCTTCACTAATTGTTTCTGTTCAAATTGTGGATTTACCAATTCCAGTAGTTCCAGATCCAGAGTTTTGTATTCTAGATGCTAAACGATTAGACGATGTAGAGGTAGATGTACTTAACTTTAATTGGTATGATACGTTAGAAAGTGAAATTCCTATTGTAGACAATCCTATATTGTTGGACAATCAAGTATATTATATTGCTAATGTTGATGCAGATAATTGTGAGTCAGAACGTCTTAGAGTCACTATTACTATTTTAAATACAGGAGAGCGATCATCTACAGGAGAGTTATGCACCCTTGATTTTCAAGATGGGGTATCACCAAATGGCGATAACCAAAACGATACCTTTGATTTAAGAATTGATGAAGTGTATAATCTACCCGAAGCATTTCCTGATTTTGATTTAAAGATATTCAATAGATACGGTAGCCTAGTTTATGAAGGTCGACGAGATACACAAGAGTTTAGAGGAGAGAGTAATACTTCCGTACGATTAGGAGATGACCTTCCGTCAGGAACATACTTCTATATTTTTACACCAAATTTTGAAAATAACTTACCAATACAAGGTAGTATATACCTAAGCAGATAACCGATGAAAATAAAATTAATTTTTATAATAACAATAGTTTTCTGCTCGGCAATTTATGGACAGCAGGAACCTCAGTATTCTCAATACATGTATAATATGAGTACTGTTAATCCAGCATATGCATCAGGACAAAGTGGATTGATTTCTACCGGACTTTTGTATCGCAGACAATGGACAGGGATAGAAGGAGGACCACAAACCGCAAATGTTTTTGGAAATATACCATTAAGCGAAAAAATCGAATTAAGTGTAAATTATGTAAATGATAGGATAGGAGATGCGATTCCTGTAAATAATGATTATGTAAATATGGATTTTGCATATATTACAAGGATATCCGATCGTATAAAATTATCTTATGGATTAAAAGCTGGTATCAATAGTTTTAAAATTGATCCTTCAAGATCTGACGTAGCAGATGATCCCGCTTTTTCTGATAATTCGGCGACAACTCAGTTAAATATAGGAGCAGGCTTGTATTTGTTTACGAGCAATTTTTATGCAGGGGTATCCTCACCAAATTTATTACCTAGCGATGTCGATATAGATGGTATAGGAGTTGCAGAGACCAAAACCCACATTTATGGAGTCGCGGGATATGTATTTGATTTTGTAAGTGAAGTAAAATTAAAACCTTCATTCGTTGTAAAACAAGTGATAGACTCTCCCTTGACTTTTGATCTTTCTCTTAACTCATTGATTTATGATAAATTTGAGTTAGGCGTTTCTTATCGCTATACAGATGCTTTTATCGCACTAGCAGGGTTTAATATTACGCAAAATCTAAAAATAGGATATTCTTATGACTTTAGTGTTAGTGATTTAAGTGGGTATAATAATGGAAGTCATGAAGTTGTATTGTTATACAACTTCGACCTTTTAAAATTTGGTAATAAACATACTTCTCCAAGATTTTTCTAGATGAATAAGACACAGATAATATTAACAGTAACACTTTTACTTACACAAATTACCTTTGCTCAGAACAAAAGCAGAGCAGATCGCTTTTTTGATCAAGGAGATTATATAAATGCCGCTCTACAGTATGAAGAAGAGTTAAATAAAGAAGGATATACCAAGCATATTTTAGAAAACATAACGTCTTCATATTATAATACTTTTCAGTTTAGAGAAGCATATCGATATCTTAAGTATTTGACTTCGGGTAAATTTTATGAGCGTGATAAATCATATGATAATCAATATAATTTTATGATGTATCAAGTGCTATCGGCTTTGGGGCAATACGAAAAGTCCTTAAATTTTTTAGAAAAATACAAATCGTTCAATTCTGAAGAAGAATTTGATAGCACGACTGCTGTCACTACAATAGAAGACTTTAAATTGAAAGATGATGATTATACAATAAAACCAGTTAGGTTTAATTCTAAAGCTTCAGAGTTTGGTGCGATAAGAAAAGATAGTCTAGTTTATTTTACGACAGACAGATATCCACATAGTTTATTAGATAAAAAATATAAATGGACACATAGACCTTTTTTAGATATTTATAAAGTTGTAGTGGATAAAGACAATAATCCAATATCTGAAATTGAAGAAATTTCAAAAGAAATAAACTCTAAGCTTCATGAAGGTAATTTTTGTTTTACAAATGATGGTAAAACCATTTATCTTTCAAAAAGTAATTCTGAAAAAGGAAAAAAGAAATTTGATAGTATTAATACAAATGCGATATACTTATATAAATCGATAAATGTTGATGGAGAATGGAGTGAACCAGAAAAATTACCCTTTAACGATGTACATTTTTCTATAGAACATCCATCTTTAAATGCAGACGGTACTAAGCTTTATTTTTCATCAAATATGCCGGGAGGCTATGGTGATTTTGACTTGTACTATGTAGATGTCGATCTTGATGGAACATATAGTAAACCAATTAATCTTGGAGAAGAAATAAATACAGAAAATAGAGAACAGTTTCCCTATGTAAGTAATGAAGGTAATTTGTTCTTTTCTTCAAATGGTCATTTAGGACTGGGTATGATGGATATTTTTGTATCAGAATTAAAAGAAGAAAGATTAACTAGACCTTTAAACTTAGGAGCGCCTATAAATTCTAGTTTTGATGATTTTTCATTGACCTACTATAATGAAACTGATGGATTTTTTGCATCTAACCGTAAAGATGTAGGAGATGATATCTATACTTTTTCACAAATTGGAGAAATCTTTCCAAGAGAATATAAAGTTAGGTTTGAAGTAAGAGATTATGGATCTGATCAATACATAAAAGATTCAGACGTTGTGCTTTATGACGATTATAACAAAATTGTTTATGAAAGTCAATTAGACAGTATTGCAGGTTTTGATATTAGAGTTTTTCCTGGGAGATATAACTTTAAAGCATCAGCAACAGGGTATAGAACAAAAACTAAACCTATTAGTATAAAAGAAAAAGATGAGGCTACGTATGTGATTTATCTAGATAGAAAGAAAATAAAACAAGACGAAAGTACTGTCACAAATGAAAATAATACAACAGTAAAAGATAGTACATCTTTTAAAGAAAAAATAAATGTAACAGATATTCGAACAGAAACGAATAGTACCAGAAATAAAGAAGAAATTTCAAAAACCAGACTGAGAGAAATGCTTCTTGCTGATAAAGATGGACCGCCGGTAATCGAGAAAAATGGAAAATTATATTTTAAAATGCCTCCCATACATTTTGATTATGATAAATGGAATATCAGATCAGATTCTAAAAAAGTCTTAGATAAACTGGCGAGTAAGCTAGAGAAGTATAAGACGGTTTATATTAAAATTATTTCACATACAGATAGTAGGGGTACTGATTCTTATAATCAAGTTTTGTCAGAAAAAAGGGCAGAGTCAACTCGAAACTATCTAGCTCTAGAAGGATATGTTAATGCTCGTAGAATGCAATTTATTGGATTTGGAGAATCTCAACCTATTATAGACTGTGACGATAAAATCTGCACCGAAGAAGAACATCAAACTAACAGAAGAAGTGAGTTTGAGATTATTCAATATTAAATTATTGATAAAAGTATTGAAGGTTTGCTAAAAAAATAATTTTGCCTTTTTGTACTTATAATATTGTATTTAAATTACAAAAAGGCAAAACCTTTATATTGATTACTATTTCGGCGCTCTTTCTATTTTAGCTCCCAAGTTCTTACCCAATCATAAGAAGTTGTTCTTTGTTCTTCAGTTCCTGTCATACCTCCATCAGCAGGAACAGAATTCCAATCATAGGTCTCGACAACCATTCTTAAATACATTGGTAAATCAAAATTTGCTTTGGGAGTAGCGGTATATACTTTTTCGCCATCCAGATAAAATTCTATTTCGGTAGGACTTTTCCACCAAGCACCATAGATATGATAATCAGCCCAGGCTTTTCCACCTAATTCTGTATTGCCTCCAACAGATCCAGTTGGCGTATCTGTACAATCTGCCTGTCTGCTGTGTGTATTGGAGTGTATAGTTTCATCAAACTTAAGAGCCCAATCGGCAGTTGCTGTTACTTGGCCTACACATTCCTGAATATCTAACTCTGTAACTCTTCTATCACAACCAGTACCTTCATTTTTATGATTAATTAACCAAAAGGTAGAAGACATAAAAGTTTTGTTAGCTTTCATTTTACATTCGAAATAATATCCAACTTGTGCGGCTACTTTTGAACCAATATAAGAGCCTGCATGTGTAAATGTATTGCCATTTACTACCTCTGGAGTATCTAATTTATAAGCGGTTAGTTTAAGGTTATTATCGGTTTCTGTTACCGTGTTTTGTTTAAAAATTCCTGGAGCTCTACCAATCCACCTTTTTGGGTCTGTGTTTAACCATTTAGTTTCATCAAAAGTACCATCATTAAACTCATCAGATAAGTTTTCTACCTTACTCCACGACTTACCAGAAGGAGCTGGGTCTTCCCCTGTAAAATATGGAACATTATTAGATGGGGGTTGGTTTCTTGTTATGATAACTTCAAAACTACAAGATGTAGTATTACCAGCAACATCTTTTACCTCATAGGTATTTGTGGTGGTCCCAACAGGGAACATTGCTCCAGAAGCTAATCCCGCTGTTTGTGTTGTTATTGCTCCTGGTTTGTTATCTGTACCTACAGGGGCGGTATAGGTTACTTCTTTACCATTTGAAGAGGCATCTACAGTTTCATTAATATTTGAAATACATTCTATAGTAGGATTTATGGTATCTACAGCTTCTTCTGTTTCTGGGTTATTGTCATTACTACAACTAGTTGTTGATGTGTTTAGAGTGATCAGTAATAAAAGCAGTAATTTTATTGAAGGTTTCTTTTTCATCTGGGTGTTTTGTGTAAAATTACAAAGCATAAGGTTTGTTTTTAAGAACATATGTTTTTTAACGGATGACATATGTTCTTTATTGCGCTATTTAAGTAGATACAATATCATAAATACATTGGCTAATTGCTTAAATTGCTTATAATTTCCTTGTTTGCTAATAATTTAAATAGATCAATTTATCTTGGTTTATGGTTTTCAATACAAACGTTGTAAATTTTGATAAGAAAGAGCACAAGGTTTATGTCAATTTTAATAATTTAAATACGCTTGTAGGGCATATGAAAATATCTTGTCAATCTTTGTTTTCTAGTGAATTAAATCGTAATTTTGCACTCCTTTTTAACGAGTAAGAGAATTTGAAAAGGATTAAAAATAATTTAATTTAACGCTTCTGTATCATTTCGTTTTGATTCTCAATAAGATACAGGATACAAATTTTATCTTCAATGTCTGAAGAAACAAAAAACACTGAGGTTAAAGAAGTGGAAGCTACAAAAGCAGCTCCTGCCGTATCTCCTCAACAAGAAAATCCAGAGCAATTCTTAAAAGATTTTAACTGGCACAATTACGAAGAAGGAATTGATCCTATCGAAGATTCTAAATTAGAAGAATTCGAGAAGTTAGTTGCAGAAAACTTTGTAGATACTCTAAATGATGAAGTAGTAATGGGAACAGTAATTAATATTACTGATCGTGATGCTATCATCGACATCAACGCAAAGAGTGAAGGTGTTATTTCATTAAACGAATTTCGTTACAACCCTGATCTAAAAGTAAGTGATAAGGTAGAAGTATTGATTGATGTGCGTGAAGATGCTACAGGTCAATTAATCTTATCTCACCGTAAAGCTCGTGTAATCAAAGCATGGGATAGAGTAAATGGTGCGCATGATACAGGTGAAATCGTAAATGGTTTCGTAAAATGTAGAACAAAAGGAGGTATGATCGTAGATGTATTTGGTATAGAAGCTTTCTTGCCAGGTTCTCAAATCGATGTTAAACCTATCCGTGATTATGATGCATATGTAGGAAAAACAATGGAATTTAAAGTTGTGAAAATCAACCACGAATTCAAAAACGTTGTAGTTTCTCACAAAGCGCTTATCGAAGCAGATATCGAAGAGCAGAAAAAAGAAATTATTGGTCAATTAGAAAAAGGTCAAGTATTAGAAGGTACTGTTAAGAATGTTACTTCTTACGGTGTATTCGTTGATCTTGGAGGAGTTGATGGACTTGTTCATATTACAGATCTTTCTTGGTCAAGAATTAATCATCCAAATGAGATTGTTGAGCTTGATCAGAAATTGAATGTTGTAATCTTAGACTTTGATGAAGCGAAGACACGTATTCAATTAGGTCTTAAACAATTAAAACCTCACCCATGGGAAGCTCTTAATAACGAGCTTAAAGTAGGTGACAAGGTTAAAGGTAAAGTAGTTGTAATCGCAGATTACGGTGCATTTATTGAAGTAGAAGAAGGTGTTGAAGGATTGATTCACGTTTCTGAAATGTCTTGGTCTACGCATTTACGTTCTGCACAGGATTTCGTAAAAGTTGGTGATGAGGTAGAAGCGGTAATCCTCACTTTAGATAGAGAAGAGCGTAAAATGTCTCTAGGTATTAAGCAATTAACTCCAGATCCTTGGACAGATATTACAACTAAATATCCTGTAGGTTCTAAACACAGTGGTATCGTACGTAACTTTACAAACTTTGGTGTATTCGTAGAATTAGAAGAAGGTATAGATGGATTAATTTATATCTCTGACCTTTCTTGGACTAAGAAAATTAAACACCCGTCTGACTTTACTAATGTTGGTGATACCTTAGATGTTGTTGTTCTTGAGCTTGATGTAGAAGGACGTAAACTTAGTCTTGGTCATAAGCAAACAGAAGATAACCCTTGGGATAAATATGAAGCTGAATTCGGTTTAGGTACTAAACATACAGCAACAATTGCTGAGATTGTTGATAAAGGTGCTACTATCGAATTTAACGAAGATATTGTTGCTTTTGTACCTTCTCGTCATCTTGAAAAAGAGGATGGAAGCAAACTTAAGAAAGGTGATGAAGCAGAATTCCAAATCATTGAATTTAGTAAAGAATTCAAAAGAGTGGTTGCTTCTCATACAGCTATGTTCAAAGAAGAAGAAGCTAAGATTGTAAAACAAGCTGCGAAGAAAGCTGCAACTAGTTCTGCAGAGAAAACAACGCTTGGTGATATTGATGCATTAGCTGATCTTAAAGCTAAAATGGAAAAAGGAGAGTAGATTTTAATTTCCTTTTTGATAATAAGTAAAGGCCGCTCTATATGAGCGGTCTTTTTTTTGCTATATAAATTTCTAGTAATGAGAGATAACATTCGAATTAGTTTAAAATGTATATAATTATTTCCAGTAATTTCAGATCATAAATGGTATAATTACAAATTTTCATTACTTTTGTACACCAAATGTCTATTTGGAGATTATGAGTCAAAAATTACTACTTAGTGCAAAAGAAATAGATATTATTCTGCACCGTTTGGCTTGTCAATTAATAGAAAGTCATACCCATTTTAAGGATACAGTACTTATAGGTATCCAACCAAGAGGGATTTTTTTAGCGAATAGAATTAAAGAGATCTTAGTAGATGATTATCAAATTAAAGATGTGAAATTAGGATATCTTGATATTACATTTTATAGAGATGATTTTAGACGTGGAGAAAAAATTTTAGAAGCTAATAAAACACATATTGATTTTATTGTAGAAGATAAGCGTATTGTCTTTATCGATGATGTTTTGTATACAGGAAGAAGTATTAGAGCCGCTTTAACTGCGATGCAATCTTTTGGGAGACCGCAAGAGATAGAGCTGTTAACATTAATAGATAGAAGATTTAGTAGGCATTTGCCAATACAACCAAATTATAGAGGTCGACAGGTTGATGCAATAAATCAAGAAAAAGTAAAAGTACATTGGGACGAGAATGAAGGTGAAGATGCTGTGTATTTGATTAATAAATAAACCTGTACGGCAGTACATTGTAAACTTAAGTATAAAAATGAGCGAATTAAGTGTAAACCACTTACTAGGAATTAAGTATCTAAAAGAACAGGATATTAATCTTATTTTTGAAACAGCAGATCATTTCAAAGAAGTAATTAATAGGCCTATCAAAAAAGTTCCATCGCTTAGAGATATAACTATTGCTAACCTTTTTTTTGAAAATAGTACGAGAACAAGATTGTCTTTTGAATTAGCAGAGAAAAGACTTTCAGCAGATGTGATTAATTTTTCTGCTGCATCTTCTTCCGTTAAAAAAGGAGAAACCCTTATAGATACTGTTAACAACATTCTTTCTATGAAGGTGGATATGGTAGTAATGAGACATCCGAATCCAGGAGCAGGTGTTTTTTTGTCAAAGCATGTAAACGCAAGTATAGTTAATGCTGGTGATGGAGCACATGAACATCCCACACAAGCTTTGTTAGATTCATATTCGATACGCGAACGATTAGGAGAGGTAAAAGGAAAAAAAGTTGTAATTGTTGGAGATATCTTACACTCTAGGGTTGCACTTTCGAATATTTTTGCTCTTAAACTACAAGGAGCAGAAGTAAAAGTCTGTGGACCAAAGACTTTAATTCCAAAATATATAGAAAAACTAGGAGTTCAAGTAGAAACAAATCTGAAAAAAGCATTAAATTGGTGTGATATTGCTAATATGTTGCGAGTACAAAATGAAAGAATGGAAATTAGTTATTTTCCTTCTACTCGAGAATATACCCAACAATTTGGTGTAAATAAAGAAATATTAAATAGTTTAGATAAAGAGATTGTAATAATGCACCCAGGACCAATCAATCGTGGAGTTGAAATCACGAGTGATGTTGCTGATTCTGACCAGGCCATTATTTTGGATCAGGTACAAAATGGGGTAGCAGTGCGTATGGCCGTAATATATCTTTTAGCTTCAAAAATTAAACAATAAATCTATGATTTTTAACAAAGAAGGCGCTACAACTATCATTACACAAGAAAAAACTACTATTGTTGAATTTGTTAAAGGTGTTGAAGATAGATATGACACCCTAAAAAATGATAATATTATTATCAACTTGTTCTCATTGGATCATATATCAGTAGATGATATCAATGAATTTTTGAGAATTTCTAATCAACATAAAACATCTAAACACTCTTTTGTTATCGTCACAAATAAGATAACATATGATGATGTTCCTGGTGATATTACAATAGTACCCACATTACAAGAGGCTTATGATTTAGTTGAAATGGAAGAAATAGAAAGAGATCTCGGTTTTTAACTGTTTTTTTTGTAATTTTTAATAATACTTTACGTCATAAGTACTATGAATAGACTAGCCCCATTATTATTCATATTTCTTTGTTTGTTTTTTACTTACAATAGTGCAGCGCAAGATTGGAAATATGACTTAGAAGAAGCCAAGGATTTGGCTAAGGAAAAAGACCAAAAAATTGTTTTGTTTTTTACAGGGTCCGACTGGTGTCCTCCTTGTATTAAGTTAGAACGAAATGTTCTTTCTAGTAAAGAATTTGAAGAATTTGCCAAACAAAAATATGTATGGCTAAAAGCGGATTTTCCTCGACGTAGAAAGAATAAATCTTCTATTTCAAGTGATCAGAAAAGAAAAAATGCAGCGCTAGCAAAACAATACAATAAGCGTAAACTTTTTCCTGCAATTCTAATTTTAAATAAAGAAGGTATGGTTTTAGGAGCTACCGGGTATAGAAATGATTTAGATGTACACGGGTATATTTCTTTATTAACATCCTTTGATGCTTTTGGAGAATAGATTGATTTATATAATGGATTAAACTATATTGATCACAAATATATTTAAGAGTAAAAACAATTTGAAACTTACAATTTTAGGTTGCTATTCTGCAACGCCACGAACATTTACGAATCCTAGTGCTCAAGTTTTAGAAATCAATAACCATATTTTTCTAATTGATTGTGGAGAAGGTACACAAGTAGAGTTAAGACGAAATAAAATTAAATTTGCAAGAATAAAACATGTTTTTATTTCGCATTTGCATGGAGACCATTTTTTTGGTCTAGTAGGATTAGTTTCTACATTTAGAATGTTAAATAGAGATACACCGCTTCATATTTATGGCCCAAAAGGAATCAAAGAAGCTATAACACTACAACTTAAATTATCTAATTCTTGGACAGATTATCCCTTGCATTTTCATGAATTAACGAGTACAGAATCCGAAGTGGTTTTTGAAGATGAAAAAGTTATTGTTAAGACAATACCATTACAGCATAGAATATATTGTAATGGCTTTTTATTTCAGGAAAAATTAGGTGATCGAAAATTGTTAATGAGTCAAGTTGGTAAATACCAAATCGATAAAGCTTATTACAAGTCTATAAAAAAGGGGAAAGATGTCATTTTAGATGATGGGACAGTGCTGTCTAATAAGGATTTAACAGGCGACCCAAACCCAATACAAAGTTATGCATATTGCAGTGATACAAGATATAATGAAGAAAAAATTGAAATCATAAAGGATACTACAGTTTTATATCATGAATCCACTTTTTTAGAAAGCCACAAACATTTATGTGAAGTAACAGGCCATAGTTCTGCAATAGAAGCAGCGACGATAGCAAAAAAAGCTTCAGTTGGAAAATTAATTTTAGGACATTATTCTACACGATATGGTAATATTGAATTGTTTAAAGAAGAAGCCAAAACAGTTTTTGAAAATACCGAAGTGGCAGATGATGGTAAAGTTTTCGAATTTTAATGAATACTTTCCAACAAATAAGTAAATTGCGTTTTATTTTGTTAATATGAATAGGGATCTTACAAATTACCGAAAGTCATATGAAAAGGATTTTTTAGAAGAATCTATTCTTCCAGACTCACCTTTGACACTTTTTAATAATTGGTTTGAAGCTGCAGATAAATCAGAAGGAGTTGATGAAGCTAATGCTATGACACTAACAACTATTGCCGAAGATGGTTTTCCTAAAGCTAGAATTGTATTACTTAAACATTTTGATAAAAATGGTTTTGTTTTTTATACAAATTATAATTCTGAAAAAGGAAAGGCAATGGCTTATAATAACCATGTGTGTATATCCTTTTTTTGGCCTAATTTAGAAAGACAAGTAATCATTAAAGGTGTAGTAAGCAAAACTTCGGAAGAGGCGAGTACTACGTATTTTCATTCAAGACCTAGAGGTAGCCAATTAGGAGCTTGGACTTCTGATCAGAGTAAAGTTATTGAGTCTAGAGAGGTTTTAGAAGAAAAATTAAAAGAACTTGATCAAAAATACACAGATATAGTAATCCCTAAGCCATCTTTTTGGGGCGGGTATTGTATTAAGCCAATATCATTCGAATTTTGGCAGGGGAGACCAAATAGATTACATGATCGTATTCTTTATTCGGTAAAAAATGCTAATATCTGGGAATCCTTTAGATTATCACCTTGATAAAAAAAAGTAAGATTATACTTAAATTTTTATTTTTAAGTGCAAATTACATGATAACGAAACTAGAACGTCTATTCTTTTGATATTCGTCTTCAGAACAATCCTGTCCATCTTTACAATCATTAACAGGTCTACTTTCTCCAAAACCTCTATATGATAAGATTCTATTCTTAGAAATGTTTTTACCAATTAAATAGTTATAAATAGATTCTGCTCGTTTTTGAGATAATGTTAAATTATAATTCTCACCACCACGACTATCAGAATGTGTTTCTATTTTAATAACCATTTCAGGATAATTCTCGGTCATAATACTCACAACTCTGTCTAATTCTTTAGATCCTTTAGCAGTAATATCCCATTTATCAAAATCAAAATAAATTTCATTCAGATTAATAAGATCATTAATAGTTTTACTAAGTTTTATATCAGAATTTAATGATGATTTTGGAGGTTTGTTGGATTTTAATATATCATTTGGTTTAATACCTCCACTGTCAGAATTATTTGATCTTTTTGTATTGTCGTAATCACCAGGTTGCACTTGTGCAACTTGACCTTCGAGCTTCTTTTTAGGTAACTCAACTAAACGGTTAGCAAAAGGACAATTGAGATTACTAACATCTATTGCTAGTTTAAATTGATAATAATCTGGTAAATCACACTTGTTAATGTGATTGTAACCTTTAGAGTATTTTATAGTTTCATTTAGTGAACCATTAAACTCTGCTGTAACAGGTTGATCTACTACTAAAATATCATCAATAGATTCAATAGACTCACAAGTAGTATCTACTATTACATTGTAACTAATATCGAATGGTTCACTATCAATTTTTACCATTTTGTTAGGTATAGATAGTGTTAGCATTCTTGAAGATTCATCAAATTTTACCTTAATTTTTTTAGAAGGTAGTACTAAGGATTTTCTTGAAAAGATAACATTTTTAGGTAAGATATCTTTAATGATGGTATTCTTAGCATTGTCATTACCATCGTTATATACGGTAAGTTTGTATGTTATTTCCTGATCAGGAGCTAGAATATCGTTAGGATGAATGAAATTGCCATTATCCGTATATTTTGATCGTTTCAAAACATGTATAGCAGGTTCATATATATCTACACTAAAGGCTACAGCCATAACAGAATATCCATCATTGTCTGTAGAGAGTCTAAATTTAGCTTCAGTTTGATTGTTTCCAATAATACTATTTCTTATGTTTTTGATATCAAAAAGATCAGCATCATATCCTAAAGTATTCTGACTTGCTGGAACCCTTGTTTTAACATTTCTACCATTCTCTGTAATATTGGCATTAAAAAAGTTATTCATTGGATTAGTACCATCTGCAAGACTCTTATATTTATTAGTCTCATTAGACATTACCTGAAAACGATCTCCTCTAATTCCTTTGTCTCCTTCAAAAGCAATTACACCAATTCTCCCGTGAACGCTTCCGTTAGGTATTGTTTGGAAATTATCAAATGAAAATGCAACAGGTTTAGCTTTGGAATCAATATTTACAAAACCATCATAGACATAAAATCTTTTTCTTGGTTTCGTATCATCTTCATAAATAACGACCATAGTCCAACCACCCGTTAAACCATTTCCTAGCGTTTGATCATTGTTAACAGCAGAAGTCGTAGCTGGTATATTTGCTAAAGTATATGTTCCTAGAGGGTTATCTAATTTTAAGACTTCGCTTGTAATATCTTTATAACATGAGTATTGCTTAAATAAAGCATCCGCATCATTGTAATAATCATGAATGATTTGTCCTTCTGTTATAGTTGTGTATGATTTTTGACCAGGGTATTTTATTTTTACTGAGGTAATATCATGTGCTCTATTCTCATCAGCATAAGCTGCGGTCCAATACAAGCCAACATGTTTAATGGCATTACATTCGGCATCTATTACTAAATCAGCACTACTAGAATTAAATGTAGAAGGATCGTTATCTATATCAATAAATCCCATCTGGAATTGATTGTTCAAACCACCGTCGTTATAACTTTTATTAGGATTAAATATACCAGTTCCATCATCGTTACTTACTTTTCCTAATATAGTGTTTGAAACAAACTTAAAATCCCCTTTAAAAGTAAACTCTGTACGTTTCTTTAGGGGTACCTCTACTTGGCTATGCATCATTGAAGAACAAAATACGCATAACAAGATAAGTAGGTTTCTGTATTGAAATCGTCTAAGATTTCCTTTCATATTCATGTCTTTTTCCACTTCTTATTTTTTTTAACCCTAATAATATTATGATAAATTTGTGTACATAATGTTCCGGGAAAACATTTTTAATTGAGGGAAAACCGTATGTAAAGTTAGATTTTAACATTTGATTTTTTAAGAAAAAAAAGAGTTTTTCGACATAATCTCTTTTTTTTCCGATTAAAAACATATCTATATGATGTTCATTTTCATTGATTTAGCATTTTTTTAGATTACTTTAACATTTCGATACATACTTTAATTGTAAACGTACACTAAGTGCTTTTTTGTATATAAAATAAATAAAATCCATATTTATATTCTAATATTTAAGAATTGTAAAATCGAATTCTTAAACTTGTAATTAATAACGTATTTATAGTAAATAATTGTAGTAAGCTCATGAAAACTTTATATATGATTAGGCATGCAAAATCTTCTTGGGAATTTGACGTGTTAGATGATAAAAGACCACTTAATCAAAGAGGCTTAAAGGATGCGGATTTGGTGGGAGAAGCCCTGAAAAAACAGGTAAAGCCAGTAGATTTGGTGTTGTGCAGTCCAGCAGAAAGAGCACATACTACAGCAAAAATAGTTCTTAGTCATCTCGATTTGCCTAAAGAGATATTGGTTTTAGAATCTGATCTTTATGATTTTGACGGAAGACAAGTGATTGAGGTTATAAAAAATTGTAACGATACAGTAGATACTTTAATGATTTTTGGACATAATCATGCATTTACATCAATAGCAAATTTTTTTGGTAGTGAAGTTATTGATAATCTACCTACTACAGGTGTTGTTTGTATTGAATTTGATACAAATAGCTGGAAAAATGTAAATGTAGGAAAAACCGTATTAATTATTACCCCAAAATCCTTAAAATAATGTCAGAAACTCGTACTAATCAATATATTAATAGAGAATTAAGTTGGTTACAATTTAATGCTAGGGTACTTCAGGAAGCTGCCGATGATACTGTTCCATTAGTAGAAAGGTTGCGGTTTATTGGTATTTTCTCGAATAATTTGGATGAATTTTTCAAAGTACGTTATGCTACTATTAAAAGGATTGATTTAGCTGGAAAAGATGGAAAAAATGTACTAAAAGGAACTACAGCTAGTAATTTACTGGAAAAAATAACAAACATTGTTATTAAACAACAAGCAGAGAGTCTCAAGACTATTAATACAATTAAAGACAAATTAGAGCAACATGATATTTTTATTATAAATGAAAATCAGGTAACACAAGATCAAGACGCATTTATTCGTAATTATTTTGTTAGTAAGGTTAGCCCGGCATTGGTTACTTATATTTTAAATGATCTTGATAAATTTCCACATCTTAAAGATAGTGTAGCCTATTTAGCGGTCAAACTTGTTTTAAAACAAAAAGTTCCTAAAGAAGGTAGAATTTCAAAAATTCTACAACAAACAGCAAAGGAACGTATTTATGCACTAATAGAAATACCAAAAAATACAGATCGTTTTGTTGTGCTTCCTAAAAAAGATGGAAAACAATACATTATTATCCTCGATGATTTAATACGATATTGTATGCATATCAATTTCAGTATTTTTGATTATGTAAGTGCATCTGCTCATATGATTAAAATTACGAGAGATGCGCAACTTGATTTTGATAATGATTTAAGTAAAAGTTTTATTCAAAAAATTTCTAGTAGTGTAAAGTCTAGAAGGGACGGAGAACCAGTGCGGTTTGTTTATGATAAGCATATAGAAAAAGATACTCTTGATTTTTTAATGAAAAAAATGGGAGTTGATAATACAGATAGTATAATTCCCGGAGGAAAATACCATAACCGTCGAGATTATATGAGCTTTCCGGATTTAGGGAATAGGGATTTAATATACCATCCTATTACTCCATTAGCTATCCCTGGATTGGCACTACAAGGTAGTCTTTTAGATAAAATCGCAAAAAAAGACTTTTTGCAATATACACCATATCACACTTTTTCGTATACAGTTAAGTTTTTAAGAGAAGCTGCCATTGATCCGAAAGTGAAGAGCATTAAAATAACAATTTATCGATTAGCCTCTATATCCCATATAGCCAGCTCACTCATCAATGCTGCAAAAAACAGCAAGAGAGTTACAGTTCAAATAGAACTGCAAGCACGTTTTGATGAAGCTGCAAATATTCGATATGCAGAAAAAATGCAGAGAGAAGGAGTTAATTTGATTTTTGGAGTTACAGGACTAAAAGTACATTGCAAAGCTTGTGTTATAGAACGAGAAGAAAAAGGTAAACTAAAAAGATATGGTTTTATAAGTACAGGAAACTTTAATGAATCTACGGCCAGAATATATACCGATTATACATTGTTTACTACAAATGAATCAATACTAAAAGAAACGAATAAGGTTTTTAAATTTTTTGAAATCAATTATAAGATAAACAGATACAAACATCTATTAGTTTCTCCACATTATACTAGATCTTCATTAATCAAATTAATTGATAAAGAAATAAAAAATGTAAATGAAGGTAAACCAGCAGGTATTAGGCTAAAATTAAATAGTTTAAGTGATTATGATATGATTGATAAGCTCTACGAAGCAAGTAGAGCGGGTGTTAAGATAGATTTGATTATACGAGGGATTTGTTGCTTGATTCCGGGAATACCTGGAATGAGTGAAAATATCAGAGCAATAAGCGTGGTAGACAAATTTCTAGAACATCCTAGGTTATTTATTTTTACGAATGCTGGTGACGTTAAGGTTTATATTTCATCAGCCGATTGGATGACAAGAAATTTAGATAGAAGAGTTGAAATTTCTTGCCCTATTTATGACAAGGATATTAAGGAAGAACTTATGGATACTTTTGACATTTGTTGGAATGACAATGTAAAAGGAAGAAGGCTTTCTAAAGATCAAGATAATGCGTACATTCGAAACGATAAGGATAAGGTTAGATCACAAATAGCCACTTATGATTATTATTTAAAAAAACTTGCAAACTAACTATTTTGTTGACTATAGAAAAATATGGAGCCATTGATATTGGTTCTAATGCCGTAAGATTATTAATTAGTAGTATCCATGAAGAAGAAGGACAGACTACAAGATTTAAAAAAACAAGCCTTGTTCGCGTACCTATACGTTTAGGTGCAGATGTTTTTAAATCAAATAAAGTATCAGAAGCAAACATTGCCAGAATGATTGATGCAATGCAAGCATACCAACTTTTAATGAAAACTCATAATGTGATAAGCTATAAAGCTTGTGCTACTTCTGCTATGCGAGAAGCAGAAAATGGGAAAGAACTGGTAGCCTTAATCAAAGAAAAGACAGGAATACAAATTGATATTATTGATGGTAAAGATGAAGCCGCAATTATTGCTATGACCGATCTTCATGAGCTTATTAATAGAAATGAAACCTATTTGTATGTTGATGTTGGAGGAGGAAGTACCGAGTTTACTTTATATCATAATGGAAAAAGTATAACATCTAGATCTTTTAAATTGGGAACTGTAAGATTGCTTAATGGATTGGTTTCAGAAAATGTTTGGAACGAAGTAGAGTCATGGATTCATGAACATACATCAAACTATTCTCGAATATCTCTTATAGGATCTGGTGGTAATATTAATAATATCTTTAAAAACAGTGGAAAAAGTAACGGTAAACCACTTTCTTTCTTGTATTTAAGTTCTTATTATAAATTGTTGAATTCATTAACATATGAAGAAAGAATTTGGCAATTAAATTTGAATCAAGATAGAGCCGATGTAATTGTTCCCGCCACTAGAATATATCTTTCTGCTATGAAATGGAGTAGAGCAAGAGAAATTTATGTTCCAAAAATAGGGTTGTCTGACGGGATTATTAAGTCTCTTTACAATGACAAACTTAATAATCGTTAAAAAATATTTCTACTTCGTAATGTCTCCTTTATTTTTTAAGTCATTAATTTGTGTTAAATTGTACTCAATAACCTATATTTTTATGCTATGAATAAAAAATTACATTGTCTTTCGATTTTATTAATTTTTGGAATTTTAACATTACAAGCTCAAAAAGAAGCCAGTTATGGAATTCGACTTGGAGCAAACCTGAGTTCTATTAGTTCTGATGATATTCCTGATTCTTTAGAAGATAGCCGTTTTGGAATAGTTGCAGGGTTTTTGGCAGAATATCCAATAACAGAAAAAATTAGTATTCAACCAGAATTTCAATTCTCTTCTTTGGGAAATGACGATGAAACATTACGTGTAGATTATTTGCAATTACCTGTATTCGTTAAATACAATTTCGGTTCTAGATTTAATATACATATTGGGCCACAAATTGGGTTAAAAATATGGGAGTGGGAAGATAATAATGGTAGTGAAGCTAATTTTAATACATTTAATTTTAGCGCTGTTGCTGGTGTAGGTGTGAACCTAACAGAAAACTTTTTCGCTGATTTACGATATGGTTTTGGATTATCAAATGTTTTTGATGATGAAGATCTTCCTATTAGTTTAGATGGAAATACAAGAAATATACAACTCTCTTTTGGTTATAAACTATAAGAACCTTTTAAGAGATTTTTTATAATTACTTATAATGCTTAAAAAAATCTTTTTTAAGCATTATATTTTTTTGCTGGTATTCAATCAATAAATTGTTTTTTAACTTATTGATTAATTTATTGGTTGTAACTCTGGTGGTTCGAATATAATTTGATATCTCATCTTGACTTAAGGGCATATCTATAATAATGTTTTCTTCATTATCAGATAAATGATCAAACTTATCTTTAAATTCTTTTAATACATCGACTAGTCTTTGTTCTGCCGAATTATTACAAAGAACTTTTATTCTTCTTTCCATTTCAGAGAACTGTTTTCCTATAATTGACAATAGATCAAACTCAGTGTGTTGATCTTTTTCTATAACTCTTTTTACACATTCAATATCAAATTCACATAATACCGTTTCCGAGTTTAAAGATTCGCAAATATAATTAGGGTGAAACTCTTCTAAAATAAGATTGGCGCCGAAAACTTGTCCAGAGGTTAATATAACAAGTATCATTTCTTCACCTTGTTCTGTGAGTCGACTAATTTTTACGATCCCGTTTTCTATGAGGTAGATTTTTTTATCATAGTATTCAGAGGCTGTAATGATTTCTTTTTCACAATAATAGCTGCGTCTATATTCCTTAGATTTTATAAGAATATTAAATAATTCAAGGCTCATAGAAAACAACGATCTTACTCTTAAGTTTTTTGTAATATTTCATTTGAAATGTTAAAATAATATGATGTTAACATAAAATTTGACGTTTGATTATTAGTTACACATATTTTTTTTATGGTAATTATGTCGTTCTATTGTTTTCTTAATTAAAATAAACTAGACTTTATGTTAGAAAATTTATATCAAAAATTAGGTGCCTACTATAATTTCGAGTTTCACAAATAATTATTATTAACTCATAACTCACACAAGAAATGAAGGCAATTAGTTTAAAAAAAGTATTACCATTACTCGTTGTTTGTGCAATAGCATGTTTGCTATTGTCATTTGTCACAAGTAATAACTCTAAAAACCCGCAAATTAGTTATAAGGACTCTGTAGTAAGCTACTATGGTAATAAGTCTATAACTGATAAAGATCTTTTAAAAGAAGCAAAATTGATTGACATTGCAGATCGTCGTTTTGAATCTAAATGGGTAAACAAAGATCCCAAAGGAATTTCTGAAGAATACACTACTACAGGAGCTGTATTTATGAAACCAGGAACCAAGCCTAGACTAGGTAGAGCAGAGATTGAGAAAGAATTTTCTTTAAGCGTAAAATCAGTTGATCGTGTAGAATTCTTTCAAGATGAACTGCAATTTTTTGGAGAAATGGATGTAGCATTTCAAAGGTGTCATATGTTGGGATACGTGAATACAAACAAATCACCAATTTTTGAAGGTTCTTATGTTATTCTTTGGAAAAAAGAAAATGGAGCCTGGTTAATTGAGTATGATATGTTTAATTCTGATAAATAGAATTCATATTTCTTTTCAAACAAGAAAACCACAGACAAATTAAATTAAAACCTATAACCCCAGAGATGTGCTTATTTATATAATGTAATAAAGCACTTCCCTTATGCACCCAAAAATGATTTGGTTGCAAATAATTATTAATAAAAATGAATAAAAATAATTCAGAGATATTATCTGCTGTGCAAAAATTTGGCACACCATCTTATATTTATGATGGAGAGAAACTAGTACAAAATTATAAGAACTTAGTCAATGCTTTACCTGAATGTGTTGATGTGTTTTATGCTTTAAAAGTAAACCCAAATGTATCTTTAGTAAAATTGTTAAGGTCGAATGGAGCTTGTACCGAAGTATGTTCTATAACAGAAATGGAAATTGCTCTTAAGGCTGGCTCTACACCAGAAGATATAGTATATCTAGGACCATGTAAAAAAGATTATGAACTTAAAAAAGCAATCGAACTCAATATTTTTGCTATTGTAATTGAATCTGAGATAGAATTAAAGAGAGTATCAGCATTTGCAAAAGAAATGGATATTATAGCTAATGTAGCGATACGAATCAATCCAGACTTTTCTGCAGAAGGTTCGCCTTGGAAAATGGGAGGACGACCTACTCATTTTGGTATTGAAGAACAACATGCTATAGAAAATTTTCAGGTGTATTTAGACACACCAAATATTAATGTAAGAGGAATTCATGTATACAATGGTACAAACATTCTTGAAGCGAAATCAGTGTATGAAAACACTAAGTATATTTTAGAGTTATATGAGACTATAGTTCGAAAATATAATTGCAAATTTACGATGGTTGATGTAGGAGGAGGAATGGGAGTACCATATTTCCAAAATCAGGAAGAATTAGATACTCAAGAATTTAGAAACCTTATGGTACCTCTTTTTACAAATTTTAATAAGAAATATCCAGAAACAAGGATTATTATGGAATCTGGAAGGCTCATCATAGGAACATCAGGATGTATGGCTGTTCAGGTGAATAATATGAAGACAAATCATGGCAAAATTTTTGCCGTAACCGATGGCGGAACAAATTGTCATTCTGCCGCGGCTGGTTCAGGAAGAGTGGTCAAAAGAAATTTTCCTATGGAAAACATATCAGCACTACCTACTGCACAAGAACATAAGTACCAAGTATCTGGACCTCTTTGTAGTCCTGATGATATAATTGGTCGAAATATCCAACTTAAAGAAATTAATGTATTAGATATCTTATTAGTTAAATTATCTGGGGCGTATGGACCTACATCTTCACCAGGGCTTTTTCATAGTCATGGGTACCCTGCAGAAATATTATTATATCAAGGAGAATCCTATTTGATTAGATCAAAAGACTCTACGGACGATATCATTAATAAACAAATAATGGTTGATTTTAAAAAAAATGAATTAATCCTTAACTAATTACAAAATGGATACAAATAAAATTTTAGATATTATAAAAGAAGGATTACTAGATAGTATTCCAAATATTACAAAAGAACAAATCTTATTAGATGCGCATCTTAAAAATGATTTAGGAATAGATTCACTTTCATCAATGTTTTTTCTAACATACTTAGAAGATAATATCGTTGGTTTTGAGGTAAATGCCGATACCATAGAAGCTAGGCATTTTAATACATTACAAACCATTTTTGAGTACGTACTTTCTGAAATGAACATTAAAATCCCAGTATTAAATACATAATAACTTCTGTTTTTTATCTGTACAACAAACAGATAATGATCTTAGAAGCTTTTATTCTTCATACATATGGTCTCAATAGTTATCATCATTTTGACGATAACTATTGAGATATACATAGAGGTTAAATAATCAATTTAAAAATATTAAAAAATGATACCAAAAATGCAAAATTTCTTGGCAGAGACTGTACGTCTATACCCTAAAAGTATAGCTGTTCAAACTGCGGGAGAAACATATACATTTTCTGACATAGAACATCGATCTAATGAATTAGCAGCCTATTTACAAAATTTAGAGATTAGTAGAGGAGATAGGGTTGTAGTACTATTAGGAAATACAATTGAAACAATAATATCGTTTTGGGCAATTTTAAAAGTAGGAGCAATTGTAATTCCTGTAGGAGTAGAGCTTAAATCAAATAAGATAGAATATATTTTAAAAGATTCTGGAGCAAGTGTATTAGTAACAAATAATGAAATTTCACTTAAAAATAAAAAGATATTTCTCTCATCAGGACTTAAAAAAGTTATTGTTCCGCACAAATCAAACGAACTTATAGAAGCGTTGTTTGAGGATTATTATGATGTGTTAAAAACAAATGGTCAAACTTTAAGAAAATCAGACTTGATAAGTATTGACTTAGCTGCAATTATTTATACTTCTGGTTCGACAGGAGAACCTAAGGGAGTTATGTTATCACATCAAAATATGATTACGGCTACAAATTCACTAAATGCGTATTTGGGATATCAAAAAGAAGATAAAGTATTGTGTGCATTGCCTTTGTCATTTGACTATGGTTTATATCAAATGATAATGAGTATTTCTAGAGGAGCTACATTGGTACTAGAAACAGAATCAACATGGCCTATATTTCTCTTAAAGAAAATAGTAAAAGAGAAGATTACAATACTGCCAGCAGTACCAACAATGGTAATGTTATTGCATGAGCAAAACAAAAAATACCAATTAGATTTATCAAGTATAAGGTTGGTTACAAATACAGGAGCAGCTCTTACAAGAAGTAATATAGAAATGATAAAAATTTCTTTTCTGAAAGCACAGATATTCTCGATGTATGGTCTTACAGAATGCAAAAGGTGTACGTACTTACCTCCAGAAGATATTGATCTAAAACCAGATAGTATTGGTATTGCAATACCAAATACTGAATTATGGTTGGTCGATGAAAACAACGATAAGATAATCGCGCCAAATACGATAGGACAGCTAGTTATACGTGGTGCAACAGTTATGCAAGGATATTGGAATAAACCCGAAAAAACCGCTGAAAAACTTAAGCAAGGAGCATATCCAAATGAAAAAGTATTGTATACTGGGGATTTTTGCTCATTTGATATTGATGGATACCTTTATTTTAAGGGTAGAATGGATCATATGATTAACTCAAGAGGTATTAAAGTAAGCCCTAAAGAAGTAGAGGATTATATTGGAAATATACCAGAAGTTAATGCAGTTGTGGTCACTGGAGTTCCACATTTAGATTATGGAGAAGCATTGTTTGCATTCGTAGTGCTAAATGAAGGACAATCTATATCAGAAAACGATATTATAACTGCATGTGCAAAGAACTTAGAAGTGTATAAGGTTCCAGAGTATGTGAATATTATCCAAACAATTCCAAAAACACCTAATGGTAAATTTAATGTTATTGCACTAAAAGACCAAGCATTAAAAACTGTTGCTACTAATAATACACAAATAGCACATACATAATCATGGAGTTAATATTTGATATAGAGGGTCTTAGACTAAAAGCTAAAACCTGGGGGGATATTAGTGGCACTCCAGTATTAGCAATTCATGGTTGGTTAGATAACGCTAACACCTTTGATAAATTGGGGCCATTACTTTCTTCTGATTTGTATTTGGTTGCCATTGATTTAGCGGGCCATGGCTTATCTGATCATAGATCTGTGAACAGCGCATATTATTTGTGGGATTACGCTCGAGATATTATTAATATAACCGAAATACTTGGATGGAAAAAGTTTACCATTCTGGCACATTCTATGGGGACAGGCATCGCTTCTATAGTTGCAGGATCGATGCCTAACCTAATAGATAAACTAATTTTTATTGACGGGTTAGGAGCTCCTTTTGTAGTAGAACAAGAGAATATTGTTTCAAACTTTAAAAGATCTATAAAGCAGTTAAAAATGGCAAAAAAAACCAAGTTATATGGTTTTTCTTCTTCTAATGAACACCAGTTTACTACAAAAGAAGAAGCGGTACATGATAGAATGAGTACAAGTATAGGAGCAATTTCATATGAGTCATCATCGTGCCTTACAGAACGGTCTTTATATAAGACACCTAAAGGATATCGTTGGCGTTATGATCCACGAATTGTACTACCAGAATGTTATAGAATGACAGAGGTACAAGCACAACTGTTTATTCGAGAAATCACATGTGAAACATTAATAATTTTGGGAAATCAAGGACTCTTTTCTGATGGAATGTTCAATGAAAGACTCAATGAGTTTAAGCATCGTGAAGTCCATTGGATTGATGGAGGTCATCATCTTCATTTAGAAGATAAACACAATGAAATAGTCACGTTAATCAAACAATTTTTACAAATAGAATTTTAATTATGAAAAAGTATATAATACTAATTTTAATAAGCATACTTACGCTATGTAGCTTAAATGCACAAGAAACCGAAGAAGAAAATAAAGCAACTTTTGCAACAAAAATTATCCATAATAGTGTTGCAGGGTTTTATCCAATTTTCTTTGGTAATTTTGAAACCAATAAAAACTATGATATAACATTTTATACTATTTTTTGGACAAACCCAGCTTTTGGAAACTTACAGTCAGGGAGTGATTTGTTATTAGAAACTTCAGTAGGTTTAGGGTTTAAATTCTTAAATAATTCATTATATGTAAATCCATCTTTTGGTATTACAAGTGGTAAATTTTCTTCAAATAGTACAGGAACTAAAATAGCAGAAGGTGTTGTGCCAAGTCTCTATATTAATTATCAGAAAGGATTACTAGACTTTGAAGGTTACATTGCCTATTACAAGTCAATTAGAGAAGATGATGATATCATTACCAAAGATTATTTACTGAATTGGATGGCTCCGGGAATAAATGTAAACAAGCGAATTGTTTTGGGAGCTTTTTATGAATCATTTGGAATTACACGGCAAGAAGATGCAGATCCCTTGTTAGTATATCAATGGTTAGGAGGCTCTGTTAAATTAAAATTTGATAAAGGAATTGCATTTAGAATTTCTGCAGGAGCCACTCTCAATACTGACGCAGGTACATCAGATGAATTCTATAAGGTTTCAGCTTTTATTCCGCTATAAATTATAGTAAAACTAAAAACACCAAATTATGTACATAATTTGGTGTTTTTCTTATCCATGTATGGTTTCATTTTTACTTAACCCTTTCATGATTTCTGCCTCATAGACCAGTAGTTCTTCCCACTTTTTATCTACTTCTTGACGTTCACCATATTGTCTGGCAAAGTTTAAAAACATAGTATAATGATTGGCTTCACTAACCATTAAACTTCGGTAAAAATCGGCAAGTTCTTTATCTTCTAACTCTTCAGACAATAACTTAAAGCGCTCACAGCTTCTTGCTTCAATAAGAGCAGCATAAAGTAATCGATGCACGAGTTGCGTAGTTCTACTTCCTCCCTTCGGGAAAAAAGTAACCAATTGTAAAACATATTCATCTTTTCGATCTCGCCCAAGTATCCAACCGCGATCGATGATTTTATCATGTACCATTTTAAAATGACTAATCTCTTCTTTTACTAGCTTAGTCATTTCTTGTACCAATTCGGTGTATTCTGGAAAGCTTACAATTAGTGATATTGCGGTCGACGTTGCCTTTTGCTCACAATAGGCGTGGTCGGTTAGTATTTCTTCAATGTTCTTTTCGACGATATTCACCCATCGTGGGTCTGTAGGAAGTTTTAAACCGAGCATTTTTTACTATTTGAATTACAATGTAAAATTAACTAAAACTAATGTTAACTCTCGATATAAGTACTGTTAAATAAATCTACCCAGTTAAAATATTAAAACGACAGTATCAATAGATTCGTCTGGTAAGTTATAGATAACTTATGCTACTAAATAAGTAAATCAATTATTATTTTCTTTTTTAGAATCGAGCTTTAATAATTTTTCTTCTCCTTTGGTAATACCAGATTTTACTTTGCTAACCCTGCTCTCGTGTTTTTTTAATTTTTCTTCAATTTTTGTCAATTTGGCCATTTTTTCTGAGTATTCTTCTTCTGTAATTTCTCCTGCTTCCTTTTGTGATAGTAATCGGTTTTTTGTTTTTTCGATTTTATCTGTTCCTTTGCTATTTCGCTCTTCTAGAAAGGTTAACCTTTCTTTTTTGTTTTCTATTCTATTTTGAACCGCATTGACTTTTTCATTTTTGAATTCAATTCTTTTTGCTTTAATCTCTTCTCTTTTTTCTTTTGCTGATTCTTTAAAAGCACTTAATTTTTGTTTTAGATCTGGGTTTTCCTTTAGATAAGCCTTTTTTTCTTCGGGAGTCATCCCTTTCATTTTTTCTTTGTGCTCTCCTAAAATGGCATTCTTTTCTGCTTTAAGCTCTTTTTTGGCTTCTTTTATTTCAGTTTTTTTAGCTTTTATTTGTTCTTTCTTCTCCTTCATTTCGGTACGCTTGACCTTCATTTCTTTTTTCTGTTGCTTGATGGTCTCTTTACGTTGCTTGGCAACTTCTTTTGGTTTTTGTGCATGGGCAGTCCCGATAAAGCCTATCATCAACACGGCTATATATAAATACTTTAAGATTTTCATGATTTTGATTTTATAGATTGTCTAGTTCATTTAAAGCATCATCGATTTCTTTCGCTTCTTTTTCAAGGGATTCAAAATCTTTATCAATTTCTTGTTCAACAGCTTCTACTTGTTTATTTAATTCTGCTTCAGCTGCCTTTTTCTTTTCCTCTTCAGCTTTTTTATCGACGCAAGCCAAAGAAAAAAAGCTTACTCCCATGAGGATTAAAAATATTTTTTTCATAATAATAGTGGTATAGGTTATTATTATTCTAAGATACTTAATTTTTTGATTAAAATTTTACGTAAAGCATTTTGTTTTAATGAGTTACGGTAGTATTGGTAACGTTTGTGTGTTTTTACCATAACAGTCAGTTAATTTTAAATAAACGCAATTTTGGCATTTATAAGTAGTATATCTATAATAAAATAGTAAGTGAATAATGATAATATGAGAAACTGTAATTTAGATGTCTAAATCAAAATCGCTACGCAGTTTATCTATAAGAGGGTTTTTCTCTCTTAACTTTTCATACTTATCTTGTGGTGTAAAAGCATATTTCTTAGAAGCTTCTTCGTTCACTGTAATTTTTAAAGTAATGCTATAATTATTTAGTTTTTTATATAGATACTGAAGCAATCCGGATTGTGCAGCTTCCAAATCAACTTTCATAGATTGGTTTGGTAATTCTAAACAAATTTCCATTCCGTTTAATGTTGGAATATTCATGGCAAACATAGAACCAATAATACGTTCTCCTTTTTTGTCTTGCATTTTACCATATTCTGCCCATCCTTCTTGCATTTTTTCTTCAGTAAACCCTTCTTTTGGAAGGTTTGTAGGATCAATTACTTTTTCTTCTTTATTTTCTTGATGCTCTTTTTTTCTTTTGATACTGCTTAGTGACAATCCAGAAGTCTTGCGCTCACGTTGAAGGATATTAACTTTTTTTGCTATCGTCTCCAGTTTTTTGACTTCAGTATTTGTGGCTGTTATTACTTCTTGATTTGTTGACGCGGGGGCTGTCGGTGTATCAACATTACTTTCTTGAACAATATGTTGTTCTTGTATAACTTCTTTTTTCTGTTCTAATGCTTTTTCTTTTACTTCAGAAGAAATTTTGACAGCAGTTATTCCTTTTTCTTTAAAATATGAAGGAGGAATTATGTAAGGTTTGTCATTTTTTTTTTCTCCATCCGGAAGTAGGATAGAGGCAAGCTGCATAAGGCAAAGCTCAACAAGCAGTCGTTGGTTGCGACTGGTTTTATACTTTAAATCACAATCATTTGCCAATGTTATACCTTGCACCAGAAATTGATGTGATGCATTTTGAGATTGCGTTAGATACTTTGCTTTTGTTTGTTCTCCAACTTCTAAGAGTGTAACGGTAGCAGGATTTTTACAAACTAATAAATCTCTAAAGTGTGAAGCTAGTCCTGCGATAAAATGATGTCCATCAAAACCTAGAGACAAAATTTCGTTAAACTCAATAAGTAATTGAGGAATGTTGTTTTGTAGTATTAGATCAGTAGTTTTGAAATAAGTTTCATAATCTAATACATTTAGGTTTTCAGTTACAGCTTGTCGCGTTAAGTTTTTTCCACTAAAGCTCACTACTCTATCAAAAATAGATAAAGCGTCTCTCATGGCACCATCAGCTTTCTGAGCAATAATTTGAAGAGCATCCTCATCTGCAGTTATTCCTTCTTGTTTGGCGACCTCGATTAAATGATTTTTAGCGTCTGTAACAGTTATTCGTTTAAAATCAAATATTTGACAGCGCGATAAGATGGTTGGTATTATTTTATGCTTCTCGGTTGTTGCTAATATAAAGATTGCATGTTTAGGCGGTTCTTCTAATGTTTTTAAAAAAGCATTAAAAGCTGCTTGTGATAGCATATGCACCTCATCAATAATATATACTTTATATTTTCCTACCTGAGGAGGAATACGTACCTGATCAATTAGACTTCTTATATCATCAACAGAATTGTTAGACGCAGCATCCAATTCAAAAATATTAAAAGCAAAATCCTCATCAGGATCTTCGTTTCCATCTTGATTAATGGTTTTTGCCAATATTCTGGCACAAGATGTTTTTCCAACTCCACGTGGTCCAGTAAAAAGAAGCGCCTGTGCTAGGTGATTATTTTCAATAGCATTCAGCAATGTATTTGTAATAGCTTGTTGCCCCACAACATCTTTAAATGTTTGAGGTCTGTATTTACGTGCTGATACTATGAAATGCTCCATTACTGCAAAGTTAAAAATTGCAGAGAAATAATAAATTATAGTATTCGCTTTTTATATTTAGTTATTAACAGCAAAAAAATAGTTCTAAATTTAGAATTGTAATACTTTTGCAAAAAGCAGATCACCTTATCGCTTTATGTAAAATATAAAGAGGAAAGTCCGGACACCATAGCGTAGCATAGCGGGTAACTCCCGTCATCTTGATTACTCGAGATAGGACAAGTGCAGCAGAAAGTATGTACAGGTAATGCTGTAGTGAAACCAGGTAAACTCTATGCGGTGCAACGTCATGTAAACCAGCTTTAAGGGTTGCGCGCCCAACGTTGGAGGGTAGACGGTTTGAGCTAATAAGTAATTGTTAGTCTAGATAAATGATAAGGATATTCGTTTCGACGAGGAAACAGAATCCGGCTTATGATCTGCTTTTTTTATTTAGATTTTGGGATGTTGTTTGATGCGGTTTTTCATAAACTAATCATTATGAAAATGAAAATTGCTTTTATCTTTTATGTGTTTTTAATCTTTATTGTTTATTCTCAAAATACTATTCTAAAACAAAGTGCTTTTTTACAACTACTTTAACAAAATGCTATACTATTTTTCTTGTACCTTGTCCCAAAAGAAAATGTAGTGAAAGAAACTCTTAAAAGTATTAATTGAGCATAAATTAAGAAATGTTTGCTAATGAGTTTCGTCTAACTAAAAGGAAAAAATCAAAGATAATACATGAAAATTGCTATAGTTTGTTATCCTACTTTTGGAGGTAGTGGAGTTGTGGCCACCGAATTAGGAATTGCCCTTGCCAAATTAAACCATGAAGTTCATTTTATAACATATAAGCAACCCGTTCGGTTAGAATTATTAAACCCTAATATTCATTTTCATGAGGTTAATGTACCTACCTATCCACTTTTTCATTATCAACCTTATGAATTAGCTTTGTCTAGTAAGTTAGTTGATACTATTAAAAAATATGAAATAGATGTTCTTCATGTGCATTATGCAATTCCCCATGCGTATGCCGGATATATGGCAAAAAAAATGTTAGAAGAAGAAGGTATATATGTTCCTATGGTGACAACGCTACATGGTACAGATATCACTTTAGTAGGTAATCATCCATTTTATAAAACTGCGGTAACTTTTAGTATAAATAATAGTGATATAGTAACATCTGTTTCTCAGAATCTAAAAGATGATACTTTACGTTTGTTTGATATTACTAATGAAATTAAAGTAGTCCCCAATTTTATAGATTTAACACATCAAAAAACAAGCTTTACAGATTGTCAAAGAGATGTAATGGCTTTACCAGAAGAAAGAATCGTAACCCATATAAGTAACTTTAGAGCAGTAAAGCGTATTACAGATATTGTAGATGTATTTTATAATATACAAAAAGAGATGCCTGCTAAGTTGCTAATGGTAGGAGATGGTCCTGAGCGCAAACCTGCAGAGCAAAAATGCAAAGAATTAGGGATTAAAGACAAAGTGATCTTTTTAGGTAATAGTAATGAAATAGATAAAATATTATGTTTTTCTGATTTGTTTTTATTACCGTCAGAAAGAGAGAGTTTCGGGTTAGCGGCTCTAGAAGCTATGGTAAATAAAGTACCTGTAATATCAAGTAATGCTG
Source organism: Aquimarina aggregata (assembly GCF_001632745.1). Taxonomy (GTDB): domain Bacteria; phylum Bacteroidota; class Bacteroidia; order Flavobacteriales; family Flavobacteriaceae; genus Aquimarina; species Aquimarina aggregata. The sequence continues at coordinate 436,053 of NZ_LQRT01000002.1, forward strand.
GTGGAATTCCTGAGGTTAATAATCATGGGGTTTCGGGGTATTTAAGTAATGTTGGAGATATACAGGACATGTCTAAAAATGCAATAAAAATCCTAAAAGATGATGTAGTATTGGAACAATTTAAACAAAGAGCGTATGCAGAAGCGCAAAAGTTTGATGTAAATGAAATCGTTCCTAAATATATTGCATTATACGAAAGCGCATTAGCAATATCTTAGGAACGATTTCTAAAATATTATGTGTTTGTATTTTGATACTTAAAATTGGTAACGAATACCTAGGGCAATATCCAAATCTAAATCATCATTAAAGTCTCCAAAACCAATTTCTGGTCGTAGATCAAGAGAAAGCAGTAATGGGATATCAAAATTATATTCTATACCAATATCTCCGGCAATGAAAAAGAAACTGTCACTACTATCATCTCCAGGAAAATCATTATCATAATCTACTATTCCAACTCCACCACCAGGACCAACGTACCAGTTAAATCCTTTATCTAGATTAAAAACCCAATGGTAAAGTCCTGTAAATTTTATAGCATTTGCAAAATCAAAATCTCTCCATCCCAAATCAAACTCTAATCTATTATTTCCACTTAGTCCTCTTTGATAGGAAACTTCAGCTCCAAATCCATCATTATCTCCAAGTCTAAGTCCTAGGGCATTTTTTGATATTTCTTGAGACTGGATTGTTGGTATTGCACCTAATAAAAAAGCCGCAATAATTAAAAAACGTTTCGTCATTGTAAATAGGTTTTTATATTCAGTTTTCGAATATAACGTCACAATTCTTCTATTCTGTAAGTAGTAATCTTAAACTTTTGTTAATTTCGATTAACTACTTCCCTTGAAGTTCCATATCTGTGCTTTCAAAAATTTTGTCAGCAGACCCCGCTATAAACCCAGTAAATAGTTCTCCGTTAAGCTGTTTATGACGAAAAGCAAACTCATAATAACAAGAGGTTATTTCTTGAATTCCTTCGTTAAATTCTACCTTAATAACATCAGCTAAAATACTAGATTGCTCTAAGAATACTGTGGCATCTCCTTTTATTTCTCCTCCAGAAGAATTCATTTTAAAACCATTTTCTTTCAGAAAATCATTAACTTCAATAAGAGTATTAAAAGTCTCTAGTTTATTTACATCTACAGTAAAATGATTCGAACAAAATCCATTAACATACATCCATGCAGCATATTCTGATTCTTGTAATAACTTCTTATATGTAGAAAAAGAAAGCTGAGACCACACTTTGCCTTTTAAAATAAGATCTTCTTGTAAGAATATATCTTTATCTACTGTATCTAAAATAGTTTGAACTGTATTTTGTAACTCATCAGAGAATTCTTCCAGCAGTAATTGACTTATAAAAATCTTAGGAGCATTAGTATCTGTTGTATGTTCAAAATGTTGTGCATACAGTTTTTTAGCTTCAAAGTAATATTCACCTTTAGATACATAGCCCATAGCAATAAAAGGTTTGGCTAAAACATCTATTGATACTCTTGGGTCATTAAATGTACGAATAGCAATATGATCATTAACAATAGTATTACCCTTTGCTTCAAATAATGATTTTACTTTTTTAGCAGATGGAGTTTTTGAAGTGTATTGTTTCCATAATTCTTCAAAAAAAATAGTAGAATTCATTTTAGTTGTGTTTTTATTTAAAACAAAATTATTAGTTTTGACTATAATTACTAAAATTAAATTGTTATTTAATTTATAAACACCCAAATTAATGTCAATTTAGTTTTATTTTTAGTTAAAAAAATAAATATTAGGATTGATACACAAAATTCTCAATACTTATGGATCACTTTGATTATATAGACCAACAGATATTATTACAAATACGCAAAGATGCAAGAAAACCGTTTTCACAAATTGCAGAAGAACTTAAAATTTCTAATTCTTTAGTACATCAAAGAATTAAAAAACTGAGGCAACGTGGAGTTATTGAGCAAGCTGAATTTGTAGTTAATGAAAAGAAAATTGGTTTTAGAACCAAATCTTATGTTGGTATTCGTCTTAGAGAAGCTAGATATGCAGAACAAGTTGTTCAAGGGTTAAATGAAATTCCTGAAATTTTAGAATGTAATTATGTATCGGGTAATTATGCAATTTTCATCCTTATTTTTGCATATGACAATCAACATTTACGAGAGATTTTATATGAGCAGGTTCATCAAATTGACGGTGTGGCAGGAACTGATAGTTTTATATGTTTTGATACTAATTTTAAAAGACCAGTGTCATTAGATACTATGTTAAAGAAAGAGAAATATGATAGATAGCAATGCACTTAAGTCATTGAGTGATGATTTAGTAGGCGAAATTAAATTTGACAATTTATCGAAGGCATTGTACGCTACCGATGCGTCTGTTTATCGTAGAACACCCATGGCGGTGGCATTTCCTAGATCTACTAACGATATAAAAACTTTAATTGCCTTTGCCAACCAAAACAAAATAGGATTGATACCCAGAACTGCTGGGACTTCATTAGCAGGTCAATGTGTTGGAGATGGTATAGTGGTTGATGTTTCTAAGCATTTCACTAATATATTAGCTATAGATTCAGAGAAAAAAACTGTAACCGTAGAGCCTGGAGTAATACGTGATGACCTTAATAGGGCTTTAAAAGTCCACGGATTGTTTTTTGGACCAAATACTTCTACTTCTAATCGTTGCATGATAGGAGGAATGGTGGGTAATAATAGTAGTGGTACTACTTCTATTCAATATGGTGTAACTCGGGATAAGGTATTAGAAATGCACACTATATTGTCTGATGGTAATGATGTTGTTTTTTCTGAAATAACCAAAAAAGAATTTGAACAAAAAACCAAATTAGAAACTTTAGAGGGAAAAATTTACGATAAACTATATGCAGAACTATCTACAAAAGAAGTACAAGAACAAATAAAGGCCAATTTTCCCAAACCAGAGATTCATCGTCGAAATACGGGGTATGCAATAGATGAGCTTATTAATTCTGAAGTTTTTTCTGAAGAAAATACAAAGTTTAATATGTGTAAACTTCTATCGGGAAGTGAAGGTACATTGGCTTTTACAACCAAAATTACGTTACAACTAGATGAATTGCCTCCTGAACGAACTCTAATGATAGCTGCTCATTTTAATAGTATTAACGATTGTCTGAAAACAGTTGAACCAGTCATGCAACATGAGTTATTTACTTGTGAAATGATGGATAAAACTATTCTTGATTGCACTAAGAATAATATTGAACAGCTAAAAAATAGATTTTTTATTGTTGATGATCCAGAAGCCATTTTAATGTTAGAATTAAAGGCAAATGATGAACATAACTTAGAGCATAAAAAAAATGCACTGTTAGATACATTAAAAGATTCAGGATTAAGCTATGCCAACGCTATTTTGAGAGGATCAGAAATTAACAAGGCACTAGAGCTACGTAAAGCTGGGTTAGGGCTTTTAGGAAATATTGTTGGCGATAAAAAGGCTGTCGCTTGTATAGAGGATACTGCGGTTGCAATACCAGATTTAGCAAATTACATTTCAGAATTTACCGATGTAATGAAAAAGCATGATCAAGAAGCCGTTTATTATGCGCATGCAGGAGCAGGCGAATTACATTTACGACCAATCTTAGATTTGAAAAAAAGCGAAGACGTGGTTTTGTTCAAGAAGATAACCGATGATGTAGCTACTTTAGTTAAAAAGTATGATGGCTCTATGAGTGGTGAACATGGGGATGGTATTGTAAGAGCTGGATACATTCCGTTTATGATTGGGGATAAGAATTATAAGATCATCGAAACAATAAAGAAAGTTTTTGATCCCAATTATATATTTAATCCAGGTAAGATTGTAGATGCCTATGCTATGGATCAAAAACTTAGATATGATATTGATAGAGAAGAACCGGAGATTAATACAATTCTAGATTTCACAGACTCGTTAGGGATTTTACGGGCTGCAGAAAAATGTAATGGCAGTGGTGATTGTCGCAAATCTGTGGAAGCTGGAGGAACAATGTGTCCAAGTTATAGAGCAACAAAAAACGAAAAAGATACAACCAGAGGAAGAGCAAACGCATTACGCGAATTTTTAACCAATGGAAATGAAACCAATAAATTTAATAGTAAAGAGCTCAAAGAAGTATTTGATTTATGCCTAAGTTGTAAAGGTTGTTCTAGTGAATGCCCATCAAATGTTGATATTGCAACGCTCAAAGCAGAATTTGAATATCAGTACCAAAAAGAAAATGGTATTTCTCTACGAACTAAGCTCTTTGCGTACAATAATAAATTAAATCATTTGGGGAGATTAACTCCAGGGTTGACTAATTTTATTTTTAAAAACAAAGTAACTTCGGGCGTTATAAAATCATCTTTAGGTATTGCTAAAGAACGTGATTTACCATTGCTTAGTAAACAATCACTTCGCTTTTGGTGTAAAACTAATCTTAAAAAAATAACACCTAAAAACCCTATCAAAAAGGTTTATTTTTTTATTGATGAGTTTACCAATCATCTTGATGCTTCAATAGGTATTGATGCAATAGAACTACTAACCAAACTAAATTATGAAGTGAAGCTCATTAATCATGATGAAAGTGGTCGAGCTTTTATTTCTAAAGGACTATTAAGTCAAGCTAAAAAAATTGCAAACAAAAATATAAAAGCGTTTAATGGTCTTTTATCCAAGGAAACACCATTGATCGGTCTTGAACCTTCTGCAATTTTGACATTAAGAGACGAGTATCCTAGGTTAGCGGATAATGTAGAGTTTGCCAAAGAGTTAAGTGATCATACATTTTTAATTGACGAATTTTTGAATACAGAAATTGCAAATAGAAATATAAATGCAGATCAATTTATAGAAGATACTATACGAATAAAATTACATGGGCATTGTCACCAAAAAGCACTATCAAATATTCAAACAACATTTGCATATCTAAATCTTCCAAAGAATTTTACAGTTACTATTATTCCATCGGGATGTTGTGGTATGGCAGGTTCTTTTGGATACGAAAAAGAACATTATGACATAAGTATGCAAATAGGGGAGCAGACCTTATTTCCGACAATTCGAAAAACGGCAAAGGATATTGTTATTGCAGCAGTGGGTACAAGTTGTAGACATCAAATAAAAGACGGTACAAAAAGAGAGGCATTACATCCTGTTAGTATTTTAAGAAAAGCTTTAAAAGAGCAGTCTTAATTATCCATGAATGGTTTCAGAGGTACCATATCTTTGTATGAGTTCACCTTCAAACTGCAGTAAATCTTCCCATTGTTTATCGACATCTACATCTTTTCCGTATTTGCGGGCAAAACCAATAAATGTAGTGTAATGTCCAGCTTCACTAATCATAAGTTCATGATAAAACTTAGATAATTCGGGATCTTTTATTTTTTCAGAAAGAAGTTTGAATCGCTCACAACTTCTTGCTTCGATCATAGCAGAGAATAATAAGCGTCTCACCAAACCTTGAACACGGCTACCATCACCACCGCTTACCTTATATTTAAAAAGCTCATTTACATAGCTGTCCTTTCGTTCTCGACCCAGTGTATACCCTCTTTCTTTAATGATATTATGAACCATTTGAAAATGTTGTAATTCTTCTTGTGCCAAAACAATAAGATCAGTTACCAAATCTGTATGCTCAGAATTCATAGTAATTATAGTAATTGCATTTGTAGCCGCTTTTTGTTCGCACCATGCATGGTCAGTTAATATTTCTTCAATATTTGATTCTGCAATTTTTGCCCAACGAGGGTCTGTTGCTAATTTTAAACCCAGCATGTTATTAAGTTTTTTTGTATTGGTCTCAAAGATACATATTACGATTCAAAAGTAATGGGATATAACATATAGCGTTATATCCCATTTTGACATGTGGTGTAAAGAAATTGTCGAACTAAAAATTAGCTTTAATCATGTATAATGAACCTGCATCAATTTTTTGATCTGTATTTGGTAGTATCTTTTGTTCTATAATACCGTCATTATTTACGTCGGTAACAGAAAAATCGTCATCATTAATACAACCTAACGTATGTTCATCAATCAACCAAATACCCTCAAGTTTATCATGAGGATATCCTGTTTTTTCTACAATATCTGCAACTAAAGTCTTTGTTACATGCCTAATACCAGTGTTTCCTATTTCGGCCCAAGTAGATTCTTCTAGTGTTTTAGTATTGATAAGTAAACCAAACTCAGCATTAATATCATTTCCGGTTACATCTGTTGCATTAGAAATATTGATTTTATAAATATGCTTTTGTACTGGTCCTTCTCCAGAAAACTTGCCGTCACGTTCAACTACCAAAAACTCAGAACTTGATAGCGCCACAATTTCTGAATTTGAAAGGTTGCTTTTTTCTTGTCGATATAGATATTGTTTAGTTTCACCGGTTTCTAGGTCAAAAGTTATGATACGAGTAAGATCGGTTCGTATTCGTGTAGGATTATACAGTGTAGATTGCATTATCCCAACTAGTGTTTTTTCATTTGGAGTAATAGCAAGACCTTCCATACCACGGTTTGGTCTTCTTTTTGCAAAAACAGCAGGAAGTTTTCTTCCGCCGTTTCCTTCATTTACACCAATTGGAGAAATACGCTCTAATTCAATGCCTTCTGCAGAATAGTGAACGATATGAGGTCCATACTCATCGGATACCCAAAATGTTCCGTCACGCAAGGCAACTAAACCTTCAGAATCAAGACCAAAATCATCAAAAGGTAATTGATTACCATTAATATCATAAGGAATTTCACCGGTGGCACCTTTTCCTTCAGGATTAGGAATACCAGAAATTGGGGTGCCTACCGGATCTTTTAGAAGGATTTCTTTTTTCAATATGATTTCTGCTTTTGCAGTTATAGCGAATAAACCAATTCTAGGAGTATAGCTGGATACTGGAAACTTTTTACCATCTAAAAAGTCTGTATTTGGCCCTCTATCAGTTATCGCATAAAACTCTCCTTTATTTCTTGGATGTGCCGTAGCAGCCGAACCATAACCTCCATTTCTGATCTCAATATCATTTTCAATAGCGGATAGTATCGTAAAAGGTAATTGGTATTGTATGTTTTCTTCTAGTACCAATTGTGGAGGTACAGAAATAGGATTTCCTGTGTGATCGTCAATATATTGACAAGAAAATAGTAAGATCAGTGATATAAAGATCAGTACTTTATTTGTGATTCGCATGTTATTGGTGTTTTGGTTAAATAAGGTGTGAAGTATTTGTGTTTAGTTATGATCTTTTTAAAGGTTTTAATAGTTGATTTGTCATAAAAGAAGTTTGTAGCCCTTCCAGATCAATATTCATTTCGAATTCCTCATTTTGTTCAGCAAAAGCTTCCATTTGTTTATTCTCATAGTGTACTAATTTCCACTCTTCCTCATCATACTCTAAAGCGGTAAGGTTTTCTATCCAATCACCAGAGTTTAAATAAAGACAAGAACCATTTTTATTGGTATATTCTCTCATTTGCGGTTGATGGATGTGCCCACAAACAACATAACTGTATTTGTTTTGAACCGCTAACTCAGCCGCGACATCTTCAAAATCATTAATATATTTGACTGCTTTTTTAACGCTATTCTTGATTTTTTTTGAAAGTGAAAACTTTTCTTTACCCAGTCGTATTAAAAACCAATTGATCAATTGATTAAGCATAATAAGGAGATCATAGCCCCAACCGCCAAGTTTTGCAAGCCATTTTGCATTTTGAATTGACGCATCAAATATGTCACCATGAAAAAACCATGCTTTTTTACCATCTAATTCTATCACAAGTTTATCTACTAGTTTAAAATCTCCTATTTGAGTATCGCTAAACTTGCGTAACATCTCATCATGATTACCAGTTATATAAATAACTTCAGTTCCTTTTGATGCAAATGCGATAATTTTTTTTATAATTTTTAAATGTGATTTTGGAAAATATCGTTTTCGAAATTGCCAAATATCAATAATATCACCATTTAAAATTAATGTTTTGGGTTTAATACTATTTAGATAATTTAGAAGTTCTTTGGCTTGGCAGCCATATGTTCCCAGATGGACATCTGAAATAACAACAAGTTCTACAGTACGCTTTTTCATAGAATAGCTTATCCTACAAATTTAATATATGATGTTTTAATCCATAATTAACTTATTGTCAGGTTATTGTTACCTGTTCTTAATTATTTCTTTTATCTATTACTTTAATGTTAAAAAGAGGTTATGAATAAAAAATGATAGATATAAGATTAATAAAGAATTCTATTTCTTTAAAAAATTTAACGCATTTATTATCAGTACGTTAATTTTTTTAATGAAAAAAGTGGTAATTTCTAAAGGAAATATGATAGTGAGGTTGTTGTACTATTGAAGATTTAGTATTCTCTGCATACTTTATAATTATTTCTTTGAAATAAATAGTACCCTAATAAGTATACAATAAACAGAACTTCACCCTATTAAATAATGTTTGACAAGCACATTGTTTTTTAATTTTTAACACACTAACTCTTAAACTTACACTAACACTATGAAAAACTTAATCGCATTTTTATTTTTGTTTATGACGGCTATGTCATTTGCACAACCTCCCACACCTAAAGAAGGTTTCCGTTGGGTATTATGGGATCAATATTCTGATGAATTTAATGGTACCGAACTTGATCGTTCTAAATGGAGAGACTCTTTTAAGGGTTGGAAAGGTCGTGCTCCTGCAAAATTTGACCCTTCTACCATTTCATTAAGAAATGGAAACATGCAAATAAGAAATAAAAAGTTACCCAGACGCGATGGGCCTTATACTATTGGCGGAGGAGCTGTGCAATCACTAGAAAAAACAGCTTACTTTGGTTATTATGAATGTAAATTTAAAGCGTCTCGAATATCAATGTCGACTACTTTTTGGATGTCAAATCCCAAAAAAAATATTATTGGACCTACTAAACTCAGTGGTGATTGTGCCAAAGATAAATGGAGCCAGGAGTTAGATATTTGTGAAAGCATAGGTGGTAGATTTAATGGAGGTTCTAAATTTAGAACTCAGATGAATTTTAATACTCATTATCGTTATGTGAATTGTAATGGAGATCCTGAAAAATTTTACTCTGCAGGTAATAATGCGGTAGAAGGAAATGGGCAACAAGCGAACGCTGACCTTGTCGGCAGTGAATCTTGGGAAGATTTTCATACTTATGGTTGCTATTGGAAAAATGATAAAGAAGTAGATTTTTATGTTGATGATAATTTTGCCGGTTCAGTTAATATCAGAAGAGATGTAGTAGATTCTCCTTTTACAGAACCAATGGGAATAAATATGGTGACAGAGACTTACAATTGGGCAAAGCCATACCCTAATGATGCGCAATTGGCCAATAATGCTATTAATACATCTTACTATGATTGGATTCGATCTTATAGATTAATTCCAATTTTTGAACCTGAATTTCAAAATGGTTCAAATAGACCTACAAAACCTGCCATCTTTAAAGAAGATATAAAATGGGTAGGAAATCCTTCTGTAAATGTAGCAACTAAAAAAATTACTATTGTATATGAATATAAGGCTAATCTTGATCGTGACTTAGTTATCCATTTAAATGATGCTAATGGTAGAGAAGTATTTAGAAAAAAAATAAATGCTTTAGAAGGATTTGGTAAAAATAAGTATGTGGCTACAATAGGTCAATCTCTTCCCGCTGGGAACTATTCGGTAGTAGCAGATATCCGTCCAATTGGAGGTTCAGATACACAAATTATTGCTAAAACTGATGGAAATGTTGTTACACCTCCTGGACCGGATGGAGATATTGTTATTGGTAACCCTACTAATACGAATGCTACTTTGGATGGTTGGAAATCTAATATGGTGATTAATGAAACGGATACATATACCAATACTACAGGAGCATCACAAACTTTAAAAATTGAAAAATTTGTATTTCATGCCGGAAGAAAAGGTGATCCTGTTACTCCTTTTGTTGTCAAAGTAAATGGTGATAACAATTTTACTGTGCTTGCAGCGGGAACAGCTCGTACTTCGAATGCATATAATACAGGAGAAAATTCATTTGCATTTGCCACAGGAACTACGAAAGAAATAACACTTGCTAACGGAGAAACCATTGCATCTGGTTTTCTTGATGCTAATGCTAATGGTGCTGGTGGAAACATCGGGTCTGTTATTCCTTTTGATAGTAATGCACCAGCCGATCAGATTTGGTATTCTGGTGGTCCGGATTCAAGTAATTCTGGTAATATTTCTGAAGGAACTGCTCCAACAGGTGGTCTAAATACCATAACGACACTTACTAGAAACTATCGATTTAAAATTTTGTTATCTCTTGTAGAAGATACATCAACAGCAGATTGTAGTGTAGCCCCTTCAGGTTTAGTGGTATCTAATGTTACGAATACTACAGTAAAACTTTCTTTTGATAATGCGGCTAATGATACTAGAACTTTTGAACTAAGAGCTTTTCCTAAAGGAGGGTTTAATGGGGATATCAACACTGGTGGTCTTGGTTTTGCTGCAGCACCAGCAGGTAGTACAGAAATTACAATGAGCAATTTACAAGCTAATACATCTTACGATCTAGTATTTCGAGCACTTTGTAGCGGATCATCGCCAGGTTCTACCGAATTGGTAACAATTACAGGTACAACTTCAGGAGGAACGGTAAATCCTGAAACAACTGTTTTATCTCCTGTACAAGATGCATATCTGCAAGGTGCTACTAATTATAATAGTAATATTGTAAGAATCGAAAATGGTAAAAGAGTAGGGTATCTTATGTTTGATATTTCGGGTATTAAAGGTGCTATTACAGATGCGAAATTAAAATTTACAGTAGCAGGTGATGCAGGAAGTGGAAACCTAAATGTTAATTTAGGAACTTCTAATAATTGGAATGAAAATAACTTGTCTAATGCTAATAAACCTGCATTGGGAACTTTGTTAGGATCATTAAATAAATCATATAACATTGGTGCTACCGAAACTGTAACTCTTCAAGCAAATGCTATTTCAGGAAACACTATATCTCTTGTACTTAATACTACAGGAGGAAATGATTTTGCATTAGCTTCAAAAGAAAATAACGCAGCTACTGTTCCGCAATTGGTGATTACCTATCAGCCTGAAAAATTAAGTAATGACGATGCAGTTTTTAATACTAGTGCAATATTATACCCTAATCCGGTTAAGGATGTGATGAAGTTGACAGGTGTTTCTAAACAAGCACGTATATCTATATTAGATATTTCGGGTAAAATAGTTAATTTCAAAACAAAATCTGTAGATACTTCAGAGAGGATGATAGATGTTTCAAGCCTTACATCCGGAATTTATTTTGTTACTATTTTAGAAAATCAGAATAAAAATGTATTAAGATTTTCAAAAAAATAAATGATAGATTCTTTGGGATAGTAGATAAAATACTTATCACATCCCATTTAGTCTAAATAATTTGTGTTTGTCACAACTATGTTTAAAAATAAAAAGCTTCGAAATCATTTTTCGAAGCTTTTTTGCATATATATTATAATAGAGTATAGAAGTTATTGTCTTGATATATTGGAGTAAAAGCCATAAGATTTGCTCATAATTATAATATGACAGAACGTTAAAAAAGAGAAAGTATAATTAAACAATTAAAAGTTTCAGTTCTATATTCTTTCTTAACAATAACTTTATGACATTGTTTTGTTTTTTACTTGTGCCTAAGTATGACTAAATTCACCTCTTAAATCTTAACAAGTTTCTTACTTAAAAGTAAAGAAACAATACTTTAATCATACTATTTTGGATACAAATTTGAAAAAAAGAAAGAGTTATAATTGGTTATACTTAGTGTTTATAGTACCATATTTAATAGCAAGTTGTTCAACGAAGACGCCTAGAGATAGTTCTGAAAAGAAAGACGTATTAGAATTAAAAATAGACAGTATTGTCGCTTCAATGTCTTTAGAAGAAAAAATAGGTCAAACAGCACAAAGGGGCAAATCTAGTAGGGTTAAAGAATTACCGTCAGAGCTTAAAGAAGCAGTTAGAAAAGGTGAAATAGGATCTTTTCTTAATATCATGGATAAAAATGATGCTAAGGAATTACAACGCATTGCCGTAGAAGAAAGTCCAAGTAAGATTCCTTTGATATTTGCAAGAGATGTAATTCATGGTTTTAAGACAATTTTTCCAATACCTTTAGGGCAGGCAGCATCTTTCAATCCACAAATTGTAAAAGAAGGCTCTAGGATTGCAGCTACAGAAGCAAGCACAAGTGGAATACGTTGGACATTTGCTCCAATGTTAGATATTTCGAGAGATCCAAGATGGGGAAGAATCGCAGAATCTGCTGGAGAAGATCCCTATTTAACTAGTATAATGGCAAAAGCTTATATTAATGGTTTTCAGGGAGATGATTTATCTTCCCCAACAAGTATAGCTGCTTGTGCTAAACATTTTATAGGATATGGCGCAGCAGAAGGAGGTAGAGATTATAATACTGCTAATATCAATGAAAATTCATTACATAATACATATTTAAAGCCTTTTAAAGCAGCTGTTGACGCTGGTTCTGCTACTTTTATGACAAGCTTTAATGATCTCAACGGTGTGCCAGCTTCGGCAAATAAGTATATATTAAAAGATATATTAAGAGATAAGTGGGGGTTTGATGGTTTTGTCGTTAGTGATTGGAACTCAATTATAGAAATGGTGAATCATGGTTTTGCAAAAGATCAAAAAGAAGCAGCAAAGAAAGCAGCAAATGCAATGTTAGATATGGAGATGACAAGTACCTCTTATCAGGATCATATGAAAACACTCATCGAAGAAAAGAAGTTTTCTGAAAACGAATTAGATGTAATGGTCAAGAACATTCTTAGAATCAAATTTAGATTAGGATTATTTGACAATCCGTATTTCGATCCTAAAGATGATATATTATATAGTGAGCATCATTTATCCAAAGCAAAAGAAGCTGCTTTAGAAAGTACAGTATTATTAAAAAATAACAACAATATACTTCCGATATCAAAATCTAAAAAAATAGCTATTATTGGACCATTAGCCAATGCTCCACATGAACAATTAGGAACGTGGACTTTTGATGGAGAAAAAGAACATACCGTTACACCATTAGATGCCTTTAAGAAAGATGAATCATATAAAATCTTATATAGTGATGGATTATCATATAGTAGAGATAAATCAAATAAGAAATTTGCAGAAGCAATACAAATAGCAAGATCATCAGATGTAGTTTTGTTTTTTGCAGGAGAGGAAGCAATTTTATCAGGAGAGGCGCATAGTAGAGCTAATCTTAACTTACCAGGAGCTCAAGAAGAACTTATTAATGAGCTTCAAAAAACAGGTAAACCAATAGTTTTGGTTATAATGGCAGGAAGACCGATTACTTTAGGAAATATTTTAGACAAAGTAGATGCTGTTGTTATGGCATGGCATCCTGGTACTATGGGTGGTCCAGCTTTAAAAGATATCATAACAGGTGTAGTTACTCCATCGGGCAAATTACCAGTAACATGGCCAAAAGAAGTAGGACAGATACCCATGCATTATAATCATAAAAATACAGGGCGTCCAGTAATTCCAGAAGAATTTGTTCATATGGATTCCATTCCGATTGCAGCATGGCAAAGTTCTTTAGGTAATACATCACATTATCTTGATGCGGGCTATTTGCCTCAATATCCTTTTGGATACGGCCTAAGTTATACTAACTTTACATATTCTGATATAAATATTTCTTCAAAAACCCCAAAAATGGGTGATACAATTACTGTAAGTATAAAAGTGACAAACAATGGAGAGATAAAAGCTAAAGAAACAGTACAACTATATTTTAGAGATATGGTAGGAAGTTTGACAAGACCCATTAAAGAATTATTACGTTTTGAAAAAATAGAATTAGCGGGAGGAGAATCAAAAACAATAGATTTCCAGTTTTCTACAGAAGATTTATCATTTTATGGTCCTGACAAAAAATGGATTACAGAATCAGGAGATTTTAAAGTATGGGTCGCTAAACATGCTCATGATGAAACAAACGAAATTGAATTCACTTTAGAATAAACATATTGAGTACGGGTAAAGTATATATTGTATTTGGTGTATCAGGTTGTGGAAAATCAACTATAGGCCAACATTTAGCTAAAGATTTTAATATTCCGTTTTATGATGCAGATGATTTTCATCCGGAAAGGAATATTAAAAAAATGTCTAAAGGATTCCCTCTTAATGATGATGATAGAGACCCTTGGCTTGAAAAAATAGCAAATGAAATTAGAAATTGGCATAATTTAAAGGGAGCAGTACTAGCATGCTCTGCATTAAAGCAGAAGTATAGAGACAAGCTTCAGTCGATAAGCCCTCAATTTATAGAGTGGATTTTTCTTGATGGTAGTTATGATTTAATCTCAAATCGAATGGCAGCAAGAAAAGATCATTTTTTTAAGAAAGAAATGTTAGTGTCTCAATTTGAAGCTTTACAAAAACCACAATCAGGAATTACTGTGGATATAAATCAAAGCGTTTCAGAAATTATAATGAAAATAAAATCAAAAGTGAATAATCAAAAAACAGAACTAGGATTAATAGGTTTGGGCGTAATGGGAAAAAGTTTAGCTAAAAACTTATTATCAAAAAATTTTAGTTTATCTGTGTATAATAGGCAGGTTGCAAACAAAGAGATTGATGTTGCGCAGAATTTTGTAAAAGAAGAGTCTTCACATCACGAGGTATTGGGTTTTGATGATATGAATGAATTTGTTTCGTCTTTAACAGAACCGCGAACCATTATTATGATGGTAAATGCAGGGAAACCTATCGATATGGTAATTGATGCAATCATACCCTTTTTAAATGATGGAGATTGTCTTATAGATGGAGGCAATTCACATTATAAAGACACATTAAGAAGAGAAAAGGAATTATCAAAAAAAGGAATATGCTTTTTAGGTACTGGTATCTCTGGAGGAGAAGAAGGAGCATTAAAAGGACCGTCTATAATGCCAGGTGGGTCAAAAGAGGGATATGAGCAATCAGGAAAATTTTTAGAAGCAATAGCTGCTAAAGATAAAAATGATAAGGCATGCTGTACCTATATTGGCCCAGAAGGAGCTGGTCATTATGTAAAGATGGTGCATAATGGGATAGAATACGCAGAAATGCAATTGTTGGCTGAAATTTATCATTTATTACGATTTTTTGTCAAAAAAACACCTGATCAAATAGCTGCTATTTTTGGATCATGGAGAAAAGATGACTTAGATAGTTATTTGCTAGAAATTACTGAGGATATTCTTTACAAAAAAGAAGGTGATGTATTTTTAATCGATAAAATTTTAGATAAAGCTGGACAGAAAGGTACTGGTGGTTGGTCTACTATTGCTGCTCTAGATGTAGGAGTTCCGTTATCAACGATTTCAGAGTCTGTTATGGCGAGAAATCTTTCTGGCATGAAATCACAAAGAATAAAAGTTGCAGAAGCATACCAAATGACTACTACGAGTACGATAGACGATACGAATGTATTTTTAGAAAATTTAAAAAACGCTTTTCAAGCGGCAAGTATTATTAATCACTCTATAGGATTTGATTTATTGCATCAAGCATCTCTAGAGTATAATTGGAATCTTAATTTGTCAGAGATTGCTAGAATTTGGACTAACGGTTGTATTATTCGCAGTAATTTGATGGAGAAAATTAGTATTTCGTTTTTAGGAAATAATGACATTTCAGTATTAATTTCACCTGATATTATTACAGTAATGAAAGGCGCAATAGACGGACTTACAGATACTGTTTCAAAAGGATTTAGTGCTGGATGTTCATTACCCGTTTTATCTTCTGCTACTAATTATTTTTTAACATACACATCTTCGCAATCTTCTGCTAATATTATACAGGCACAAAGAGATTACTTTGGAGCACATACATATCAAAGGGTAGACAAACCTATAGATGAATACTTTCATACAAACTGGAAAAGCTAATATTTTATGGATTATCAATTATTAAGTGCTGTAGGAGTAGGCATCTTTGCTTTGCTCTTTATGATTTTAAAATTAAAGATCCAGGCATTTATAGCACTACTTATTGTCTGTATTCTAGTTGGAATTGTTGCTGGTTTATCACCAGAAATGATTCTGGATAGTATTAAGAACGGTATGGGAGGGACTCTTGGTTTTGTGGCTACAGTTGTAGGATTGGGAGCATTATTCGGGGGTTTACTAGAACATTCTGGTGGAGCACAGGGACTGGCAGCATATATTTTAAAATTGGCAGGAGAAAAAAATGCTTCTTGGGCAATGGTTATAACAGGTTTTATTATTGCTATTCCGGTATTCTTTGATGTAGCTTTTATCATATTGGTACCTGTGGTTTATGCCATTGCAAGAAAGACTAAAAAATCAGTTTTGTTATACGCTATACCGCTATTAGCTGGTTTGGCAATTACTCATAGTTTTATACCGCCAACTCCAGGACCAGTAGCAGTAGCTGATATTATTGGTGCAAACCTTGGATGGGTAATTATTTTAGGTTTCATAACTGGAATACCTGCTGCAATAGTTAGCGGACCATTATTTGCTAAATATATATCGAATAAAATCAATATTGCTTTACCCGAAGCAACAACAGTAAAGTCGTCAACAATAGAATCATACCCTAATCCAATTACCATAATTACAATCATAGGGTTACCTATTTTATTAATCGTTTTAAAAACAGTATTATTAGGAGATTGGTTTGAAAAAGAAATGTTTCCGCGGTCTTTAGTATATGCAATTTCATTATTAGGACACCCGTTTACAGCCTTGATCATTGCCAATCTTATAGCCTGGTATGTGCTAGGTATTAAACGAGGAACAACACGGGATGAATTATTAAAAATTTCAACAAAATCATTTCAACCAGCAGGAGCCATAATTTTACTTACTGGAGCAGGGGGAGCCTTTAAACAAATATTGGTAGATACTAAGGCAGGTGAATTATTAGCATCTTCTTTACAAGATGCCTACTTACACCCATTGTTATTCGCTTTTATTGTAGCGGCTTTGATTAGAGTTTTACAAGGATCTGCAACTACAGCTATGATTGCAGCTGCTGGTATAGCATCTCCTATAATTCTAGCAGGTGATTTTAGTGCTGCACAAATAGCACTTTTTGTAATTTCTATAGCATCTGGAGCCACAGTTTTATCACATGTAAATGATAGTGGCTTTTGGTTGGTAGGTCAATATTTAGGATTGACAGAAAAACAAACATTTCGTTCCTGGACAATAATGACCTCTTTAATTGGAATTACCGGGGTAATAATGTCTTTAATTTTATGGTATTTTTTTTAAGAATATTTTGAGACTTACATTTTAAACAAAACGGAGAACTGGTAAAAACTGAAAAAATAATAGTTTTTCTAACTGAATCTTAAATTTTTATTCAGGAAACTTTACTTTTTATATCATATTACTACCTTGTTTTTGAAGATTAAAAATTATTTTAGCGTAAAATTATTTTAATTTATTAAGTAAGGTTTAATGGCAGGAAATACATTTGGTAACTTATTTAAAGTAACCACTTTTGGAGAATCTCATGGAGTAGCTATTGGAGGTATAATTGACGGTTGCCCGTCTGGAGTAGCTTTAGATTTAGAGGCTATTCAGACTGAACTGGATCGTCGTAAACCTGGGCAGTCTGCTATTGTAACACAACGTAAAGAACCTGACACAGTAGAGTTTTATTCTGGAATTTTTGAAGGAGTTACTACAGGAACGCCTATTGGCTTCGTGATAAAAAATGCAAATCAAAAATCTAAAGATTACTCGCATATAAAAGACTCATATAGGCCTTCGCATGCAGATTATACTTATGATCAAAAATATGGAGTAAGAGATTATAGAGGAGGAGGTCGTTCTTCTGCAAGAGAAACAGCCAGTAGAGTTGTAGCAGGTGCAGTTGCCAAACAAGTGTTATCTGAAATTAGTTTTAATGCTTATGTGAGTGGTGTTGGAGCTATCAAGCTAAACAAAGCACATACAGAGTTAGATTTTTCTTTAACAGAAAGTAATATAGTACGTTGCCCTGATACAGAAAAGGCAAACGAGATGGAAACTTATATCAAACAGATCCGTAAAGAAGGAGATACTGTGGGAGGTGTAGTAAGTTGTGCTATCTCAGGAGTACCCATAGGATTAGGAGAACCTGTCTTCGATAAACTACATGCAGAATTAGGAAAAGCAATGCTTTCAATCAATGCGGTAAAAGGTTTTGAATACGGTAGTGGTTTTGAAGGGGCAGCATTAAAAGGTAGTGAACATAATGATTTGTTTAATTCTGATGGCACGACTAAAACAAATCTTTCTGGAGGAATTCAAGGTGGTATTTCTAATGGAATGGATATTTATTTTAATGTGGCTTTTAAACCAGTGGCTACGATAATGCAGGATCAAGAAACTATAGATAAGGATGGTAATATTGTAAATATGCAAGGAAAAGGTAGACACGACCCTTGTGTTGTGCCAAGAGCGGTACCCATTGTTGAAGCTATGGCTGCACTAGTACTTGTTGATTATTGGTTGATGAATCGAACGATTAAGAAATAGAAAAAGAAGAACACAAGTTAATATTTTATGGTAATCTTATATAGGTTACCGTTTTTTTGTTTTTAATTTATATCTTCGACGCTGTTTGGCTTAAATTTTAAAATATTCACATGAAAAAAATCGCATTGCATTGGCAAATCATGATCGGAATGCTATTAGGTATAGTATTTGGATTTATTATGACAACAATCTCATGGGGTAAGGGGTTTACAGGTGATTGGATAGCACCATTAGGTACTATTTTTGTAAACCTTCTTAAGCTAATAGCAGTACCTTTAATATTGGCATCTCTAATAAAAGGTATATCTGATTTAAAAGATATTTCAAAATTTAAAAAAATTGGTGGTCGAACTATTGTAATTTACATACTAACAACAGTAATTGCAATAACTATTGGTTTATTGTTAGTTAATGCTTTAAAGCCAGGTAATGGTATCACTCCAGAAACTATTGAAAAGTTAACTACTGAATATGCTGGTAATTCTAAAATTTCAGAACGTATTGCCGAGGCGGGTAGACAAAAACAAAGTGGCCCTTTACAATTTGTAGTGGATATGGTACCGCAAAACGCTATTAAAGCAATGAGCGATAATAAAATGATGTTACAAGTTATCTTTTTTGCTATTTTCCTTGGAATAAGTATGCTTTTGATAAAACCTGAACAATCAGAACCTCTTAAAAAATTCTTTGATAGCCTTAACGATGTAGTACTAAAAATGGTAGATTTGATAATGTTATCAGCACCTTATGCTGTTTTTGCATTATTGGCTAACGTGGTAGTAACTTCTGATGACCCAGATATATTATTGGCACTGTTACGATATGCAGGTGTTGTAGTATTTGGATTGTCATTGATGATTATATTTTATTGTATTCTTGTTTCTGTAATCACGAAAAAATCTCCGTTTTGGTTTTTAAAACAAATTAGTCCAGCACAATTATTAGCATTTTCGACAAGTTCTAGTGCGGCTACCCTGCCAGTAACGATGGAAAGAGTAGAAGAACATATTGGGGTTGATAAAGAAGTATCCAGTTTTGTGTTACCTGTAGGAGCGACCATAAATATGGATGGGACAAGTTTGTATCAAGCTGTAGCTTCGGTATTTATTATGCAGGTTTTATGGCCAGAAGGACTTACATTTAGTAATCAGATAACTATTGTTTTAACAGCTTTATTGGCTTCGATTGGTTCAGCAGCTGTACCTGGAGCAGGTATGGTAATGTTGGTTATTGTACTGGAAGCGATAGGTTTTCCCTCAGATAAATTACCTATTGGTCTAGCATTAATCTTTGCTGTGGATAGACCTTTGGATATGCTTCGTACTACTATTAACGTTACAGGTGATGCTACAGTATCTATGATCGTTGCAAAATCCGTTGGAAAGCTAGGAGAGCCTAAGGTTAAAGAATGGGATGATCATTATGATGCTGTAAAGTAATTAGTTTACTTTCCAATTTTTAAGTAGCTCAAAGAGTTCTGGGTATTCAGATTCCCTTTCGGGATTCCACATCATAGTAAGTTTCGCTTTTTGTTTAATATTTTTTAACTCGATACTCTTTATAGGAAACTCATGTCCGTGTAATGAAGAAATAGGCTCTAGTGTTATACCTAAGCCAGCTTCAATTAGTCTAAAACTTGTACTTGCAGAATCTGTTTCATGAACGACCTTTGGCGTAAAGCCTGCATCGACACAAATAGATTCTAAGATGTGTACGTAATTTGGACCATCAGATACAGTAGGAAATATGAACTCTTCTTTCGCAAAAACAGAAAAGTCAATGTAATTATTTTCATTAACAGGATGGTGATCAGGTAGCAAAACAACAAAGTTGTCAATGTGTAAAATTTTACTTTTTAAGTTAAATGGAACCATAGGATTTGTGGCAAAACCAATATCTAATTCATTTTGTTGTAAAGCGAGATATTGATCGCGATTATTCATTTCTTTTAATACAGCCTTTATGCCAGGAGTTTTTTTATTAATTGTTTTTAAAATTTCAGGAAGAATAGTTTGCATGATAGAATGCGTAAAGCCAATTCGTATTTCGCCAGCTTTTCCATTATGTATTTGAACACTTTGCGCGTTAATTCTGTCGAATTGAGAAAGTAGTTTTTTAATTTCTTTTATAAAATAAATGCCGGCTGTAGTATGCTCTACATTACGTTTATCTCTTTTAAAGATAACAATGCCAATTTCCTCTTCTAATTGTTTAATTTGTCTGCTTAATGCAGGTTGTACAATATTTAGCTCTTCGGCAGCACGAGTAAAGTTCAATTTCTCGGACAGTACAATTACATTTTTTAGCTGTTGAATTGTCATTAATTCATTTTTGTTATTAATTCATCAAAATTAAGTATTTTTTATTATTAATAAAGATGACTAATTTTGAGGTATCACTTAATTTTTTGGAATATGAAAGACGTAATACCTACTAAAGATGCACTAGAAAAAGCGTATGACCCTAATGATTTTAGAACACTAGGACATCAAGTGATTGATTTGCTGGCAGATCATCTAGAAAAAGTACAGAATGATAAAAATGAGCCTGTATTATCCTATAGAGATCCTGAAGATGAATTAGAGTATTGGAAACAAGATTTATCGTCAGATTCAGAGGTTAGCGACGTTTTTAAGAATATTCTAGAACATTCTATAAGCGTACATCATCCTAGATGTATTGGTCATCAAGTATCTGTCCCTGCATTGGTTTCTGGACTCGGAGGCCTTATGTCGGATTTGCTTAGTAATGGAACAGGTGTATATGAAATGGGAATGGCATCTAATGCTATTGAAAAGATAATTACTGATCTTGTTGCAAACAAAATCGGATACACTAGCGAGGCTTCTGGCTTTTTAACTTCTGGAGGTACTCTAGCCAATCTAACGGCATTATTGGCAGCTAGAAAAGCAAAATCACCTTCTGCTGTTTGGGAAGATGGTCATGTTGAAAGGTTAGCGGTTATGGTTTCAGAAGAAGCACATTACTGTGTTGATAGAGCAGCTCGTATTCTTGGTTTTGGTAATGATGGAATAATCAAAATACCCGTCGACAGTAATTTTAAGATAGATACAACTTTACTTAATCAAGCTTTTGATACTGCTACTAAAAATGGTTTTCATGTAATAGCTGTAATCGGTTCTGCTTGTTCTACCGCAACTGGATCGTATGACAACCTAGAAAATCTTGCGGATTTTGCAGAAAAAAATAATATTTGGTTTCACGTTGATGGGGCACATGGAGCCGGAGTTGTATTTTCAAAACGCTATAAACATTTGGTAAATGGCATTTCACGAGCGGATTCTGTTGTATTGGATTTTCATAAAATGTTAATGACACCGGCATTAACTACAGGTTTAATCTTTAAAAATGCAAATGATTCATATCAAACTTTTCAGCAAAAGGCTCAGTATTTATGGGATTCTCAAGAAACAAGAGAATGGTATAATTCTGGTAAAAGAACTTTTGAATGTACCAAGTTCATGATGTCGATTAAAGTATATACCATATTAAAAGCTCATGGAGAGGAAATATTCGAAAACAATATTGATCGATTATACGACATGGCCAATGAGTTTGCTAAAATGATCGAGAAACGTTCATATTTTGAGTTGGCAATGCAACCACAAGCTAATATTGTGAACTTCAGATATAACCCAGAAACAAACAGTGCTATCGATTTAAATATTCTTAACGCTAAAATTAGAGAAAGCCTAATTTCTTCTGGTAAGTTTTATATTGTTCAAACACGAATAAAAGGAGACCTTTATCTAAGATGTACAATTATGAACCCATTAACAACAAAAATGGACTTTGATGCTCTTTTAGAAGAAATAGAGCACGTAGGAGCGTCAATCTAGAATCTAATAAACCACATAAATAACTTATTATTTGGTTTTTTTTAACACTTTATTCACGCAACGAACACTAAAGGTATGCCATCTGTAGTTATATAATGTATTAACCAATAATTCAATAATATGAAACCTTTATTTAGTGTTTATGTGGTATTAATACTATCAATGATTAGTTGTAGTAATGATGACGATTCTAACGACGCAATTGCTTCGGGTTTAAATGGAAAATGGAATTTGGTAAATATATCTGGTGGTTTTACAGGAATAGATCATGATTTTGCCAATGGTACAATAGTATGGGATTTTAATGAAACAAATAACACGGTCACTGTTACTAATAATAACACCGATACTACCATTAGTGATATATTACCTTCAGGGACTTATTCGTATTCAATAGTTGATAAAGAAAGTATTAAAGAATTGATCGTCAATGATATTAATCGAGGTACTTTTGAAATGACCAATGATGAATTTATCATTAACGAACAATTTAGAGATGGTTTTAGAGTGGTTTTTAGACGTTAAAGGTTTATCCTCCTGCCTTTTGGATATTTGACTTGATAAGAGAATTGTTTTTCTTGTTTTGTATTTGGGATTAGATTTAATTTCCAGGTTAAAATTCCTGTTTTAGAATTGTAAGCTGCGTCTTGAGTAATCTCGTTGTTTAGTTTTATTTCTTTATTTTGAGAAACAGGAATTCTATCTTCTACAATAATTTTTATATTATTTTGCTTATTATTTTTGACACTAATATTGTAAGAATAATTGGATATACTATTAGTGCTGATAAATGATTTACTTTTAAAATTGTTGAGTTGTTTTCTTTCTACAATAATATTTTGATCGATACCTAGAGATACGGTTAAGCTATCGGCAGTCGAAGAAGGATCGATATTAGTTTTACCTGCATAATTACCTTCAAAATAAATATTTGCTTCTCCTGCTAATAGACTATGATATCCCCAATCTTTTAGTTTTGCAGTTAAAAATACATTTTCATTAAGCTCAGGAGCAACATAATACTGATAATCAACTTTTATAACAAAATTATCTATAGTTAATGTTGTGATATCTGCATTAGAAGGGATATTATACTTTTTTTTAATTTTAAACCTTGTATTCGTGATCCCTTCTTCTTTTTGTTCCACAATTTGATTGTATTCTTGTTTTTTCTTTTTTTCTCTATTAGTTTTGTAGGAATTTCTATTTGATCTTGAAGAAGTACCATATCCAGCAATAATTACTTCTTCTAATTCTGCAGTGCTTTCTTCTAGTTTTGTATGTATTAAAGAAGAATGTATCGGAATAATCTCGTTTGAAAAACCGACATAAGAAAATGAAAGTTCTCGGCCGCCTTGAATAGTAAGACTGTATCTTCCGTCAAAATCTGTTTGTGTCCCATTAGAAGTGCCTTTTTCAAGAACATTAACGCCGGGTAATGGTTGTCCATTAGAATCACTAACAATACCAGTAACATTTTTAACGGTTGGGTTGTATTTATAGGTATATCTATTTGTACTATTTCTTCTTTTATAACCACCATATGTGAAGTTTAAAAATTTAGAAGTTAAGTCCGGTTTGATATTATTAGTATTAGGATCTCCTGTAGAGAGAATTATATTAATGTTTTCCCAATTTGTTCCTGTTTGTTGATAAACATTAGCTTTATATGCTATTTGTAAAGGTTCTTCAATACTTTTTGATTTGATATCGTAAATAGGAAACCATCCTGCACTATCAACCGTGTATCGTATTTCTAAGGTTAAATTGGTATTTACAGGAGCATCAAGTTTTAATTTTATTTGACCTCTCTTTTGTTTATTATCATCGAGCTTTTGAATTTCATTTTGTACGTCATGTATATGATCATTGATTTTATCTTTTTTTAGAATAAGAGCATATGTTTCATTTTGTATAATTATAGATCTTTCTCTATAATATGTTGATATTTCCTGAATTTTTGATAAAGATATTGGGGTTGTATCATTGCTTAACCTTTGATTATTATCAATGATCTTTTTTTCTTGAGAAAATCCGGATAACAGATTTTCTATTTTATTCTTTTTAAATAACAAATCATCTAATTTATTTTTTAATGCTTCTAATTCTTCAGAGTCTTTTTTATGCGTTAGATAATCAATACTATAATTAGTAGAAAGAATTGTAGTATTTTTTAATCCAGATATTTGAACGCTATTTTCTTTTATATCTGGAGATAAATCGACGAATAAAATTTCATTAATTCCAGGTTTTACAGATATTGGAGCAATTCTTTTTATTTGGGCCCCTGTAAGATACACTGTTACTTCTTTAACGGATGATTTGGTTTTTTTTACCAGTGTTTGCGCATACTAGTGATGATAGTAATAGTAAAAAAAATAATGTATAAATTCTCATATCAAAATAGTTTTATATCCACGTTAAACACATAAATACTGCAATATGCATGGATGGTTAATCTTTCTAAAAATAAGTTTGTATCTAATTTGAAACAATGTCAATTGAGTGAAGTACTCTTTTCATTGAGTAAACTATTTTTACAGATTATTTACTTTAATATGTAAATACCATATTTAGAGTAGGGGATTTTCCCCCTATTCATTTTCAGTTAAACTCCCCTTATATAACATTAAGCTTATATCTACCTTTGGTATTCACTAGTATCACACACTAAAATACCAAGATTATGAAAAGGCTTTTATTACCCACAGTTCTTATTGCGTTTGCAGTAGTTTGTCTTAGTATAGTACATGTTGACAACGTAAATAAGTTAGATGCTCAATCAAAAGAGCTTAGAAAAAAACAACAAACAGAACTTAATGTACAAAATAGTATAGATGTAAATACGACATCTGATTTACCAAAAACAAAATGAAAATTTAAAAGAGATTCCGTCTTTAAAGAAATTGTATAATATAGGGAAAACTGAAAGTAAGGGATATAATGCCAAACAGCTGCTTTACAATATGTAGAGTAGCTGTTATTATTTAAAAATGTCGTCTTTACATTAAAAAACGGTCATAAATTAAATTGATTTTTTACTACATATTCTAAATTGGGATAACGAATTCTAATTGGATGTCAACGAATTCTAAATAGACTACTATATAAACTCCTTTATAAGATTACATTTAAACCGTAAATTAATTACGGTTTATAATACTGATTTGTTTTAATCCCAAAATAAAATAATATGAAACAGTTTTTATTACCTTTAGTTCTTATATGTTTTACAATATTCTGCTTAAGTTATGTACATATGGATAATATGGATAAACTTGAAAAAAGAGCCGTTGTAAAAGAAGAGGTAAAGGATAACAATATAGCTATTTAAGAAAACAAATAGACACGTTGATTATTGATCTATAAAAAGAGCTTTGAGTTCGGCAGTCGGAATCATACAGCTTTCTTTCTTGCCAAACCACTTATATCTGTTTTTGGCTACGATATCATAAATCCAATCTCTAAAGAATTTTGGTAGTATTAGAAAAACAGAAAGTATAGGGTATAATCCAGACAATTCCTTGGCAATATGCAAAGCAGCAGTTGATTTATGATAGTAGGCAATCTTAGGATCAATTAATAAGATAGAATCTATTTTAGAAATATCAATATTTCTATCTGCAATCAATTTTTTACCTATTTCACTTTGTAAAGAGGCATATCTAAAGATACTCTTTTTGTCTCTCTTAATGATAAAATTTATAGCACTATTACATAAATTACAAACACCGTCAAAAAGGATAATTTTTTCGCCTTCGTTAATCATACTACAAAGATACAACGAATAATTTTTTACGTTTAGGATTTAGGAATTTGTTAACCTTATGAGTTAATTTACTACTACAGAATCAATTACTTCTTGAGTAGTAATCTGTAAATTTTTAGGAAGCTTATTGTCTTTAGGTAATACCGCAAGATATCGATCACTATTAGAGTCATAGACTTGTTTGTATATAGGGTCATCTAATTGTAGTGTATCACAAATTTCTTTAATTAGATCTAAATGATAAATAAGATCTGTACTCCCCAAATGAAATACTCCTTTTTTATTGCGATTTATGATATAATGTATTTGTTGTGTAAATTTAGCAATAGAAGTTACGTTAATAATGACATTAGGAAATACTTCTATTGGAGCTTTAAGATCGTGTAAGGTTTTAAGTTCTTGCACTCTTGGAGTAGTTGCTCCGAAAATCATAGGTACTCTAGTAATTACATATTTATTGGTAGGTAATCGCATAAGGGCGTTTTCGATTTTTATCTTAAACCGGCCATAAACACTATCACTTAATGTTTTATCATATTCATAAGATGGATAATTACTAAAAGAGTCAAATACATTTGCACTTGAAACAAATACGAGTTTGCATTTATGAACCTTTATCCAATTAATAATACGTTGATGAACATCTAATTGAGAATTAAAATTACCACGAAGCGCTGAAATGATTATCGTAGGTTTCAGATTATCTAGAAGAATAGAAATATCTTCTAGTTCCATATCATACTGAAAGAATTTTTGATTTTTTTCTAGTAGTTTATTATCTGTTCTATAGGTGCCATAGGTATCAAAATAAGAATTTAACTCTTTATAGAGTGCATTTCCTATAAAACCACTAGCTCCTATGATTAGAATTTTTTTCAAAATTGTTTTATAAAAAATTAAGTTTCAAATAATAAACCTATTTGAAACTTAACATTATTATTTTTATTATAAAAATTAACCTTTATAAAAGGGTAATTTAACGATTGTTGCAGGAATTGCTTTTTTACGAACTTGAATATTAATTTTAGTACCTGGTTTTGCTAAATCAGTAGGAACGTATCCCAATCCGATTCCTTTTCCAAGAGATGGAGACATTGTTCCAGAAGTAACTATTCCTATTGCATTTCCTTGATTATCAACGATATCATAATCATGACGGGGAATACCGCGCTCGTCAAGTTCAAAACCCACTAATTTTCGATTGGCTCCTTTTTCTTTTTCTTCGGCCAATGCCTTGGCATTAATAAAATCTTTAGAAAATTTAGTAATCCAACTTAATCCAGCTTCTATAGGAGAAGTTGTATCATTAATATCGTTTCCATAAAGACAATACCCCATTTCTAATCTTAACGTATCTCGAGCTGCAAGTCCGATAGGTTTTATACCAAAATCAGCTCCCGCTTCAAATACCTTATCCCAGATTTGTTGTACTTCAGAATTCTTACAATAGATTTCAAAACCACCACTTCCTGTGTATCCCGTTGCAGAAATAATTACGTGTTCAATACCCGCAAAATCAGCTATTTCGAATGTATAGAACTTCATTCCTTCAAGATCTACAGAAGTTAACGATTGCATAGCTTTAGCTGCTAGAGGCCCTTGAATTGCCAATAAAGAATAATCGTCAGAAAGATCACGCATTTCTGCATTCATAGTATTATGACTACTAATCCAATCCCAATCTTTCTTTATATTCGAAGCATTTACGACCAATAAGTATTTTTCATCCGCTATTTTATATACAATCAAGTCATCTACGATTCCTCCTTTGTCGTTTGGTAGACAACTATATTGTGCTTTTCCTTCTGTTAATTTAGACGCATCATTAGTAGTTACTTTTTGTATAAGGTCTAATGCATTAGGACCTGTTATCAAAAACTCACCCATATGAGAAACGTCAAAAACTCCAACAGCCCTACGTACCGTCTCATGTTCTACAGTTACACCTTCATATGAAACAGGCATGTTAAAACCCGCAAAAGGAACCATTTTTGCGCCAAGTGAAATATGAGTTTCTGTTAAAGCTGTATTTTGCATAATTAGATGATTTAATATTATGATTTAGTGAGGCCGAAAGTAAAAAACTTTGTGTTGGTAAACAATGGTTTTTTGTTATAATCTTAATAAAATGTCAGTTTTATAAAATCAATTTCTGCTAAAATTATCAAATTCATAATTTACATTGTTTATTTTACTATTTCACACAATTTGAAAAGTAGATATATGTATAAGTTTTGTTAATTTTATAAGGAACCTTTGTGTACATATTAATAGTAGTAGTAATGGCAGCAGGATATTCAGGAACGGCTTTATCAAAAAAATTAGGAATTAAAGAGGGGTATACTATAGCCTTATATAATCAACCCGATTATTATTTTGATCTTTTTTCAGATTTACCTGAAAATGTTATAAATACTGATGTATTAGGAAAAGAGACTGTAGATTTTGCGCATCTTTTTTGTACCACATTTATAGAACTTAGTGGCATAGTCACAAAGTACAAACCTGCCATAAAAAAGCATGGTATGTTATGGGTGAGTTGGCCAAAAGGAAGTTCAAAAATTGTAACAGACCTTAAAAGGGATATGATACGAGAATATTTAATCCACATTGGATTGGTAGATGTAAAAGTGGCTGCAATCGATGATGATTGGAGTGGTTTAAAGTTTGTATACAGAACAAAAGATAGATGATGTACAATAATATATCTTCTCTATATTTTAGCAATTCTTAGAAGATAATTAGAAATAAAACGATTTTTTTATAATAATTAAAGTTTTAATGTTAATTATTTGTTGTCATGAAGTTAAATAAAAATCATTTATATTTGGTTGTGGAATTACAATAATGATGAAGAGGGAATCACATATAACAGATGAATTTTTAATCAAAAAAATGAATGAAGGTAACGAAGAGGCCTTTAAAATTGTCTTTGAATTATACTACAGTAAATTATTGTACTTAGCCCAAAGTTATATATCAAATAGAGAAGATGCAGAAGAGATTATTCAGGATGTGTTTTTAAAAGCATGGAAAAAAAGAAAGAAAATTACTTCTAATATAAACGGATACTTATTTAAGATCACGAAAAACTCTTGTCTGGATTATTTAAGATCCAAAAAACATAAACTTAGTAGAACCAATAATATGGTTCAACTTGAGGCATTTTTAAATCATAATGCTTTGTCGGATAAAGATACATCTACAATTTTAGAAAAGGAATTGGAGCTAAGAATTCAGGCAAGTATCTCATTACTTCCAGAAAAATGCCAAGAAGTATTTGTAAAAAGTAGAATAGAAGGTCTAAAGAATAAAGAAATATCTAATGAGTTAGATATTTCTATTAAAACTGTAGAAAATCACATGTCAAAAGCTATTAGGCATATGCGATTTCATCTAAAAGAATTCTTATCATTATTTTAATATTTTAAAAAAAATTAAAAGCAACTAGGGGGTGTTACATTTTTATACGTCTTTATATATATAAGACTATATTTAATGCAAGACAAAGACCTTAAGAAATATATTAAAGGAGATGCAAGTCCTGAAGAGAAAAAATCCATCATAGAATGGATTCGAAAAGATAAAAAACATCAAAAACAATTTAATTTACTAAAAGCGCAATATGTTGCTGCCACCTTAGATTCATTAAATACAACCGATGTTAATGAGTCTTATCAACGTTTTTCGTCCAAGAAAACGAAGAAGAAAACGTATTACTATACAGCTATAGTAGCATCAGTAATGATGCCGTTTTTACTGCTGTATTTTTATTCATCGTTTTCTAACAATGATTTAATTGTAAACACCACAAATTATTTAAAGTTTGGTACACGAACAGTATCAACAGAGCACGGTGGATTTAAGACTGTTATTTTGCCAGATGGATCTACCATTGTTCTTAATGCAAATAGCTCTATTTCTTACCCTAAAGAGTTTACCGATAGTTTAAGAAAAGTTACATTGATAGGAGAAGCTTTTTTTGATATCAAAAGAAATATAAATAAGCCCTTTATAGTCGAAGCAGAAAACCTTAAGATTAAAGTGCTAGGAACCTCTTTTAATGTGAAGTCTTATCCTAAAGACGAGAAAATAGAAACTACATTAGTTACTGGTAAAGTAGAGGTTCATAAACAAAATATTGAACAAAATCCAATAGTTTTAGAGCCTTCAGAAAGAGCTGTTTTTGATAAGAAAAAGAGTAATATTAAAGTTGATAAAGTAGATTCTAATCGTATTGTCGCTTGGCAAGATGGTAAATTGATTTTTGATAATACTCCTTTAAAACAAGTAGTACTGGATTTAAATAGAAAGTATGATGTTGAGTTTGTTATTCAATCAGATTCTCTCCTTCAGTATAAATATACAGGAGAATTTGATAACCTGGAATTAGAAGAAGTATTAGAGCTATTAAAAATATCCTCACCTATAAATTATAAATATGAAGAAAATAAAATTATGCTTGACCCAGAATAAAACTAAAGAAGAGAGTGCTGCAACACTCTCTTCTTAAAACAATTTAATTAGACTCAGAATAAGAATAATTAAAATCACACAAAATTATGAAAAAAAACTTTTCGGAAGTTTTCTTATCCAGAAAACATCTAATAAGAATTATGAAAATATATTCGTTGCTTATATGTATTACTATTTCGAAGCTATTTTCGTTTAATACATACTCACAAAATATTTCAGTTTCATTAGAAGAAGTTACCTTACAGATTGCAATCAATGAAATAGAAGAAAAAAGTGAATATCGCTTCTTTTATAATAATAACCTGATAGATATTTCAAAAAAGGTTTCATTAAAAGCAACTAATGAAAAACTGAAAAAAGTACTTGGTAAACTATTGATTAAAACTAATATAGATTTCAAAATTTATAAGAATCAAGTGGTTTTGTTTCCAAAAAACACAAAAACGTCAGAACAGGTATTAAAGAAGTTATTGAATTCTATAGATGAAAAAGAATCAAAAAAGGTATCGAACTTAAAAAAGCCTAAAAAGAAAAAAAATATAGCTGCATTACAAAATATGGTTAGTGGGGTAGTTACTGCTCAAGATAATGTGCCTTTACCAGGAGTTAATGTTGTTATCAAAGGCACTAATAATGGTACTCAAACCGATTTTGATGGTAATTACAAGTTGGAAGCTAACCAAGGAGATGTTTTAGTTTTTTCTTATATAGGACTTATTACTAAAGAAGTTATTATTGGTACAAGTACTACAATAAATATTACCTTACAAGAGGATGCATCAACTCTTGATGAAGTAGTAGTGGTAGCATATGGTGTTGCACGCAAATCAACCTATACAGGGTCAGTGACCCAAATTACGGCTACAGAAATAACAGAACGACCAGTAACAAATGTTCTTACGGCATTAGATGGCGCCGCAGCGGGAGTTCGATTAACTCCTGCAAATGGACAGCCAGGTTCTAGTCCTACTATTAGAGTTAGGGGTATCGGTTCTGTAAATGCTTCAAGTGACCCTTTAATTGTAGTTGACGGAGTACAGTTTACAGGTGATTTTTCAAATTTAAACCCAAATGATATTGCAAGTTTATCCATATTAAAAGATGCTGCTTCTACTTCTTTATATGGTAGTAGAGCTGCAAATGGAGTAATTTTAATTACCACAAAAAAAGGTAAAAAAGGCAGAAAAGATACTTTTACACTCGATGTTAGCCAGGGAGTTAGCACTAGAGGTATTCAGGAATATGAAAGAGTAAGTACCAGAGAGTATTATCCATTAATGTGGGAAGCATTACGAAACAGTTTTTCTATTTCAGATAATATTCCTCTTGACGAAGCTAATCAAAGGGCTAGTGATGAAATTTTCGGAAATTTAGGAATCAACCCTTTTAATGTTCCTAATGATCAAATCGTTTTGACCGATGGTAGCCTTAATCCTGCAGCAGAATTATTATATACAGACGATTTAGACTGGCAAGATTTTTTAATAAGAACTGGGTTTAGATCCAATCTGAATTTTTCTTATAGCGGAGCTTCAGAAAAAACAGACTATTTTGCTTCTATAGGGTATTTAAAAGAAGATGGTTACCTTATTAAGACTGATTTTGAGAGAATCACAGGTCGTATAAATGTTAATAGTCAATTAAAAAAATGGTTTAAAACAGGACTTAATTTGTCTGTATCTACCACAACAGCAAATAATGCTTCAGATGGTACTAGTACTGGTAGTGTAAACCCATTTAATGTATCAAGATCTATTGCTCCTATTTATCCCGTTTTTTTGCATAATCAAACTACCGGAGCGTTTTTATTAGATTCCCAAGGAAATAGACAATATGATTTTACCAGTCCAAGAGCAGGTGCAGGAGGTAGAAATGTAATACAAGAAACATTATTGAATAGAGATGTAGATGAGATCTTTTCTTTAAATAGTAGAGTGTACGCAGAATTTAAATTTCTGCAAGATTTTACTTTTACTATAAATGCTGCACTTGATAAACGTTTCAGAGAAGGTGTAGAATTCGAAAACCCTATTGTTGGAGATGCACAAGGAGCAGGAAGGCTTACCAAGCAAACATCTATTCGTAGTGCAATAAATTATAATCAATTACTTAGATATAGTAAAGATATTGGCAAACACACTCTAGGCGTGTTATTAGGACATGAAAGTTTTGAACAAGAAAATAATTTCTTTGAGGGACAAAGAACTGGAGTTATTGCAGAAGGAATTGATGAGCTTGTTAACTTTACGACAACGACAGATTTAAATTCTGATACAGGAAGATTAACAAGAGAAGGATATTTTAGTAATATTACATATGACTTTAATGATAAGTATTACATCTCTGGATCTTATAGAAGAGACGCTTCTTCGCGATTTCTGAATAATAGATGGGGGGATTTCTTTTCTGTTGGGGGCTCATGGAGATTAAATCAAGAAGAGTTTATGAATTCTATAGAATGGATTAATAACCTTAAACTTAGAGCGTCTTATGGTGAAGTTGGGAATGACCGATTAGGTAGTTTTTATATAAGTCAAGCATTGTTTGGTTTAAATAATAATAACGGACCTGAAGGAGGAATACTAGCTTCAGCATCTGGAAATCCTGATTTAACTTGGGAAACAAATATACAATCTGATGTTGCAATTGAGTTTGGTCTGTTTAATAATAGAGTTTTTGGAACATTAGAATATTACAATAGAGAGTCTAAAGATTTACTTTTTGAAGTTCCCTTAGAGCTTGAAAATGGTTTAGACGATAGACCCGACAATATAGGAAGTTTAGTAAATAGTGGATTAGAATTAGATTTGAATATAGGAATTATTAAAACTACTAATTTTAGCTGGGACTTAAACGTAAATGCATCTACCTTAAAAAACGAAATTACAGAATTACCGCAAGAAGAGATTATTAATGGTACAAAGAAACTATTTGTAGGCGGTGATATTTTTTCGTTTTTCCTAAGAGATTGGTATGGTGTAGATCCAGCAGATGGATCTGCTCTTTATATTTTAGATCCTGATAAAGGTGCAGTAGGGGATAGCGATGTACGAACTACCGCAGACGGTACGATTGTTACAACAAATCAGAATGACGCACTCTTTGATATTGTAGGTACTGCAACTCCTGATCTTTTTGGATCTTTTACCAATAGTTTTAAATATAAAAATTTTGAATTAGGGATTACATGTACATACCAACTAGGGGGTGAGACCTTTGATAGCGCATATCGAAGTTTATTACATTCTGGAGATTTCGGAGATTCATTTCATATAGATATTAGAGATCGTTGGCAAAACCCTGGCGACATTACTGATGTGCCTAGGTTAGATGTAGAGCAATTAAGCAATTTTGGAGCCAGTTCTGATAGATGGTTGGTTAAATCAGATTTTCTTGCTTTAAGACAAGCTAATTTGGCTTACAATTTTAATCGAACATTAACCGAACGATTAGGATTGAGTAGCGCAAGAATATATATGAGCGGAGAAAATTTATTTGTATTAAATGCTCGAAAAGGATTAGAACCTGCACAAAGGTTTGCAGGTACTACCTCAAACAGGTTTACACCTGCCAGAATTGTAACATTAGGATTTAACGCAACATTTTAAAAAGAAAACGATGAAAACGAATAACAGATTAATTCTATTAATTTTAGTGTTCACAAGTGTTTTTTTTAATTCTTGTGAAAAAGATTTTTTAGAGGAAGTACCTACTGAGGATATCGCTTCTGAAACAGCTACAGAAACTACAGAAAACTTATTTCTGGTAGTTAATGGTATTCACAGGTCACTATATATTACTTATGGTAGTAATAGAAGAGGAGGTGTCGGAGCTTTTATGATGCAGGTCGAAGCTTTAGGAGAGGATTACGTAATGACTGATCGTGGAAATAATAGATTTATTAATTTTTATAAATGGATTGATAATCGGGATGCTTCTGATTCTGATAATTTATTTCCGTATAGAGTATATTATAGAATAATTAGAAATGCTAATACTATAATTAATGGTGCAGATCAAGCAGTTGGTCCTATAGAACAAAGAAATGCAGCAGTTGGTCAAGCATTAATTTATAGAGCTTGGGCTCATTTTCAAATGGTTCAGTTATATGCTAAAAGATATGTTCCTGGGGAGACGAATTCTCAACTGGGTATTCCTATTAGTTTAACTGTAGATCAGGAACCAGCAGAACGCCCAACAGTAGAGGCTGTATATACTCAAGTTAATAAGGATTTAGATGATGCAATTATTGCGCTTGAAGGATATACTAGACCAAATAAATCACATTTAGATAAAAGTATTGCCCAAGGTCTTAAAGCAAGAATAGCGCTTGTACAGGGTAATTATGCTACTGCAGCTCAGTTTGCAGAAATAGCAAGAGTTGGATATGCATTAATGTCTAGAGATGATTATTTTAATAACTTTTCTGATTTTACTAGTGATGAATGGATGTGGGGTAGTCATATACAAGAAGATCAAACTACATTCTTTTCTTCTTATGGGTCCCATATTTCCAGAAATTTTAGTTCTAATAACATAAGACGAAATCCTAAAGCTATCAATAGTACTTTGTATGATGCCATACCAGATACAGATATTCGGAAGTTATTATTTGATCCAACAGGAGAACATTTAAACTTACCTGCAGGTGTAACATTACCTCCAGGTGGAGTTCTTAAACCTTATACGAGTCAAAAATTTATTGCAGAAGGTACAGATGATTCTAGAATGGATGTACCCTATATGAGAGTATCAGAAATGTATCTGATCGAAGCAGAGGCTAAAGCCAGAATGGGTGATGCTTCGGCTGCTAATGTATTGTTTAATTATGCAATAGTACGAGACCCTTCTTACATGTTGTCTACGAATACTGGTACAGCATTAGTAGATGAGATTTTATTACAAAGACGATGGGAGTTATGGGGAGAAGGTTTTAGATGGTACGATTTAAAACGTATGGACTTACCTCTTAACAGAAATGGTGCTAATCATATCCCTTCATTAGCTGTTGAACTTGATATACCTGCAGGAGATGATCGTTGGCAATGGTTAATCCCTCAAGATGCAATAAACGCTAATCCATTGTTAAAGCAAAATGATTAGGTCGAATGATTGCAATGCATAAAAGATATCTTTTAATATAAAATATATAGAATGAAAAATATAATAATGACTATCACAAAATCAACTATGTGTATAGGTTTAGTTGCTTGTGTTTTATTATGGTCATGTGATGATAATGATGATGCATCATTTGATCCATCGATAAGAGTGAATCCTCTTACTATTACCAATATTGAGCCCAGTAGTGCTCTTGTTGGATCGACAATTACCATCAGAGGAACCAATTTTAGTACTACACCAAAAGATAATGTAGTAGCTTTTACAGGGCTTAATGGAGTCGTTAATGGAGTAGTTACTGTTTCGTCTTCTAATTCAATTACGGCTACGGTGCCTAGTGGAGCAATTACAGGAGTAGTTACGGTAACAACTAATCGCGAAGAAACTTCTGGAGCAGATTTTACCGTTACTTATCCAGCACCAACAATAACAAGTGTTTCAGAAACTAGTGCAGTAGAAGGTGCTGTAATTGTTGTTATGGGAACAAATTTTAGCCCTTTAGCAAGTGAGAATAAAGTTAAAATTAATGGATCTGAAAACATTTCTGTTAGTACCGCCACAACAACATCGATTACATTTACAATTCCTTCTGGAACACCAGTAGGAACAGCTCCTATCATAGTATCTGTTCAGGGAGTAGAAGTAATAGGCCCTGATTTCACACTTCTTGAAGCTGTCACAGTAACAGTACCTATAAATGAATCCTCAGATGATGTTGAGGAAGCTTTAATTGGAGATGAAGTTGGTGAAATGTCATTAGGAAGTGGAGATCTTGAAATTGGTGAAATAGATGGAGCAGGTACCCCGGATTTTGGATTACCAAATATTGGGCTTCGATTTAATGAAATAGCTATACCCAATGGTGCTGTTATATCTTCAGCTAGCATTCAGTTTACTGCCGATAATGATGGATCAGATCCAGTGGAGATGACAATTTTTGGAGAAAATATTGGTAATGCACCCACATATACAGATACTAATGGTAATCTATCTGCAAGAACATTAACAATGGCAAATGCAGTTTGGAATATTCCTGAGTGGGTAACCGAAGGAGATAAGTCCGAAGCACAAAAAACGGTGGATATATCTTCGATTATACAGGAGATTGTAAATAGGAGTGATTGGACAAGTGGAAATAGTTTGAATATTATTATGAAACCTTCAGGTGCATCACTTAATGTTACTTCTACATCTGCCGGAAGGGAAGCAGAGACTTTTGATGGTGATGCAGCACCAGAATTAATTATCACTTTCCTAAAATAGCATAAATTTGAATCAGCTATAGATCAAAATCAATCCGGTAGTTTTAATACGGTACCGGATTGATTTTTAAGAACCTTAATTACTAAACAACATTACATTGAACGTATTTAACTACGTACTCTTTTCTTTTGTAACTTTAAAGAAAATTTAATAAGTGAAATTTTATAAATTTCCTTTCCAAAAAATCTAATAATGATACATAGAGCAATCACTTTTCTATTCTTTTTTAGTGTAACACTATCTTTTGCTCAAAAAAAAGTGATCACACATGATGATTATGACTTGTGGAAAAGCATGAGTGATGTCAAAATATCTAAACAAGGCAAATTAGTCGTTTCAACTATAAAAACTTCTACAAAAATGGGAGATGGATATGTTGAGATTTACAACACAATAAGTGGAAAGAAATTTACTTTTTTTAATGGATATGAAACTTCAATATCCCACGACGAAAAATATGTAGTTTTTAAAAGAAAACCGGCTTATCAAAAGACTAGAAAAGAAAAAAAGAAAAAACTCAAAGAAGCAAATCGAACTAAGGATGCATTATTTATTTACGATGTAAAAAACAATAAGATCCATGACTCTATTCTAAATGTAAAAAAATACAAGTTACCTAAAGAATATTCGGGATGGGTAGTTATAGAAAAATATAAGAGTAAGAAAAAGGATACACTGATTAAAATAAAATCAAAGGCTTCTAAGCAAAACTATGCTTTAGTTTATACTTTAAATACAAAGAAAAAAGATACTATATATCAAATAAAAGATTTTGTGTTATCAAATAAAGGAAAACAACTTTATTATACCACTAGTAGTAAAGAACAACCTAAAAAAGATAATGTAGCGCTTCCTAGAGATAACGGAATCTATAAATATAATTTGACTTCGGGAATTAGCGAAACGATAGACGAGGGCAAATACATTTATAAAAAATTAGCTACGAATGATACAGGTACTGAACTTTCTTTTATCGCAATAAAAGATTCTGTAAATATAGAATACCTTAAATACGAATTATACTATTTTAAAGATAATCAACTTAAAAAAATAGTAGACAGTTCCGTAAAACACCTCAATGACCATTGGGAGTTAAGTGGTCAACAAACACCTTTCTTTTCAGAAAGTGGTAATAGGTTATATTTTTATTCCAGACCTATGAAGCAATATAGAAAAGATACGACTCTTTTAGAAGAAGAAATTCCTCAAGTAGACGTCTGGCATTGGAAAGATAAAATGATCCAACCAGAACAAAAATCAAAATTTAAAGAGCTAAATAAAAAAGCCTTCATATCATATTTTGATATTGAAAGAAATGCTTATGTTCACTTACAAGATAAAGATACCGATGATCTCATTTTTGATAAGAAAAAAGAACAACCTTATATTTTTGGGGCCACAAGTTCTCCTTATGATGTACAACGCTCTTGGGATATTACATGGAAAGATTTTTTTGTTATTGATTCTAAAACCGGAAAGAAACGTCTTTTATTAAAAAATACTGCTTTAAAACCTTTTTTATCACCTGATTATAAATATGGATTGCATTTTGACATAAATACAGGCCATTGGTTTTCTCTTGATTTAAAAACCTTAACAAAAACCAATCTTACCAAAGAAATACCAGTAGCTTTTTATGATGAAGAAAATGATCGTCCTATGTTACCAAGACCATATGGTTTTGGTGGTTTTGACAGCAAAGGATATGCTTTGGTTTTTGATAAATATGATATCTGGAAAATAGCGTTAAACGGAAAAGAAAAGCCAATTAATATTACTAAGAATGGAAGAAAAAATAATGTAGAATACAGAACAGAAAGATTAGATTCAGAAAATAAGAATAATGCATCTTATAGCAATAAAAAATTAGTGGTTACAAGTTTTGATAAGAGCACTAAGGCCTCAGGTGTTTTTGTTTTAGAAAAAGATAAGCTTGTAGAAAAAATAAAAGCAAGTGATTTTCTAATAAGTAGTTTTAAGAAAGCTAAGAATGCTGATGTTTTTACATATAGAAAAGAAAACTTTAAAACATATCCGGATTTACATGTTTCTAAAAATGATTTTACTACTGTTAAAAAGATAACGCAGATAAATCCACATCAAGAAAATTTCAAATGGGGTACAGCAGAACTTTTTTCTTGGAAAGCTTATGATGGAACACCATTAGAAGGAATCATTTATAAACCACAAGATTTTGATCCTTCAAAAAAATATCCTATGATCACTTATTTTTATGAAAAAAGATCGGATACCTATCATAAACATCATGCTCCACAACCCAGTGCATCAACGGTAAATGCAGCATATTTGGTAAGTAATGATTATATCATGTTCGTTCCTGATATCGTTTATAAAGAGGGAAAGCCTGGTCCAAGTGCATATAATTGTATTGTTTCTGGAGTAGAGGCAGTAGAAGAATTGGGTTATGTTGATAGCAATAATTTGGCTATTCAAGGCCAAAGTTGGGGAGGATATCAAGTGGCATATTTGATAACGGTTACTAATAAATTTAAAACAGCAATGGCCGGTGCACCTGTGAGTAATATGACCTCGGCTTACGGTGGGATTCGATGGCAATCAGGACTTAGTAGAGCTTTTCAGTATGAAAAAACACAAAGTCGTATAGGTAAGAATTTATGGGAAGGTTTTGATTTATATATAGAAAACTCACCTTTATTTGGTATCCCTAAGATTGAGACACCATTGCTTATGATGCATAATGATAAAGATGGAGCAGTACCATATTATCAAGGTATAGAAATGTTTATGGGAATGCGAAGATTACAAAAACCAGTTTGGTTATTAGTATATAATGATGAAGCTCATAATCTTAGAAAAGTGAAGAATAAAAAAGATTTGTCGATTAGAATGATGCAATTTTTTGATCATTACCTAAAAGATCAACCTGCACCAGAATGGATGAATAAAGGGGTTCCTAGAATTCAAAAAGGTAAAGACTTTGGTTATGGACTTGATAAGGGGTAATTATTCTACTAATACTTCTAAAAAAATAATAATTGATTCACTCAAACACTAATAGTAAGTAAAATGCACACAAATTTATTACGATGTATCCTAGGAGTTTCTTTACTCTTGGGTGGTTCTACTTTTGCTCAAGATGGAGTAATAGCAACGAAAGAATTCACTAAAGAAATAAAAAAACTAACAACAGATAAATCTGTACAAATCGCTATTAATGAGATAGATATGTCTGATTCAGAAACTATCAAGAATATGATAGAACTAACAGAAATTCCTGCACCACCTTTTAAAGAAACTAAAAGGGCAAAGAGGTTTGTAGAATTGTTTTCTCAAACAGGAATTGATAGTGTTTGGATAGATGCTGTTGGTAATGTATTGGCACTAAGAAAAGGAAAAAAGAGAGAAAGAACAGTAGTTCTAGATGCACATATTGATACTGTATTTCCCGAAGAAACAGATGTAACTGTAAAAATAGAAGGATCAACATATGCCGCTCCAGGTATTGGTGATAATACAAGAGGAATGGCTATGCTGATAGCTGTGCTAAAAGGAATGAACAAAGCAAAAATTAGTACAGATGCGGATATTGTTTTTGTGGGTACAGTTGGAGAAGAAGGATTAGGAGATTTAAGAGGAGTTAAGCATCTGTTTAGTAAAAAATCAAGTATTAAAATTGATTCTTGGATCTCTATTGATGGGGGAGGTCCTTCGCGTATTATTAATGGTGGATTAGGTTCTAAACGATATAAGGCTGTTTTTAAAGGAAAAGGAGGGCATTCATGGGGAGCTTTTGGATTAGCAAATCCTCACCATGCTTTAGGAAAAGGGATAACACTTTTCGTAGAAGAAGCGTCAAAGTACGTAGCACAAAAAGGACCTAAAACTTCATTTAATATTGGTCGCATCGGTGGTGGGACATCTGTAAATTCAATACCCTTTGAATCTTGGGCTGAGGTTGATATGCGTTCTTTAAGTCCAGAACGATTACTAGAAATTGATGGCATTTTTAAAGCGAGTATGAGAAAAGCAGAAGTAACTTATAATGCTTCTGGCATAAAAGATAAAGTAACATTAGAATTGGTACCAATAGGAGATCGTCCTTCAGGAACATTATCGGATAAGTTACCTTTAATACAACGTTCTATAGCTGTTGCTTCATATTTGGGGATTTCACCTAAATTAAGAACAGGATCTACCAATAGTAATATTCCCATTGCTAAGAATATACCTGCAATTACCATTAGTAGAGGAGGAAAGGGCGGAAGAGCACATGCATTAGACGAGACATGGACGAATACTCCTGATGCTACAAAAAATATAAAAATGGCATTGTTAATTACACTTGCAGAATCTGGTATAGTAAATTAAAAATATCGATATTTAATTTGTGAATTGTGTAACGATTATATCATTTTATTATATTTTAATGATTGTAAAATAAGTTTACAAAACTTTAGGGATTGTTTTGAAAAATTACTCAAAATAATCTCTATTTTTATTTTTATGGAATACGAAGTACTTAATGAAGAATTACTACACGATGGATTTCTTAAGATTAGAAAAGCTATAATTAGCCATGATCGTTTTAGTAATGACAAACCCTTAGAATGTGAACGAGAATTAGTTGATAAAGGTGATTTTGCAGCAGTTTTGATCTACGAAAGAGATACAGATCAATTACTGTTTATTAAGCAATTTCGATATCCTACTGTAAAATATGGAGATGGGTGGATTTTAGAAATTCCCGCTGGCGGAATAGAAGAAGGAGAAGATCCTGTTGAATGTGCAATTAGAGAAGTAGAAGAAGAAACAGGTTATAAAATATCATCTGACTTAAAACACATTACAACATGTTATTCTACTCCCGGAGGATCAACTGAACGTATGTTATTATATTATGCAGAGGTTTCTGAAAACGATCAAGTTACAAAAGGAGGAGGACTTCAAGACGAAGGAGAAGATATTCAACTATGTAAATATCCAACCTCAGAAATAGATCGATTACTTTGTACTGAAATTGTAGATTCTAAAACAATTATTGCTTTACAATGGTTTAAACTTAATAATTTGAAACAAAAGTAAAATGATACTATTTCAAATTTCTTAATATAAAATCTAGTTTAGTGTTGGTGTTTAAATTTTGATCAAAAGAGTCACTTATATGTAAACTTTTGTGGGCTAGTCCTAAATCTTGAAGCCTAAGAATGCTTGCTTTATCTTCAAGAGTTACTTTTCCTGTTAACAGTATATTCATATCCTGTTTAGAATAATAGTAATCATATATCTTTTTAAGTCCTGTTAAGTACAAATAATCTTTTGTAAATCCACCGCCTCTATGCACACGTAAGGTAATTTGCCATGCTGTATTACGATCTAATTTGTACTGACTGTATAAGAGATCAAATGTGTCCTTAAAATCATATCCTTTAATTAAGCTATCTGCAGCAATTACTCTATATGCCAGTTCTTTCATTCGTTTAAGAGTAAGGCAACCAGACATATACTCACTAAATACCGCAAGACCTTCCTGAGTTTCTGTATTGTTTACATATCCATTCGAGAATATTTTTAATGGTTGACTTTTACCATTAAATGTAGTTACCATGTGTACTCCAATTTCATGATTTGCCAATACCATTAAATCATTACTACTAAACGTATGATTTTTTTTTAATACTAATGTTTCTGAAGCATTAAGAACCATAGCAGCAGCAGAAATATTTGTAGACTTTTTAATCTTAAAATTAAAAGTATACCGTTCACTAAATTCTCTAAAGTAAGACTCAGCATCAGATGCGGTATATTGTTCTCCAATTGTATCACCCTCTTTATCATCTTTAAAATGAAGAATAAATTTGGCATTTTCTACATCACGTTCTTTAGGAGTACCAAATACTTTTAGAGAATTATAATAAAAATTCTTACCCTCTCCGATGGTTTCAATGCATTGTATTAACCCAGAATACTCATATATAATATCTTGATACAATTTTCGAATGCTATCATCTTTTATTCGTTCTAGACGTTGATTAAATATTAATCGTTGTAATTTATAAGGGTTAAACTTAATTTTACGGTACTTAAAAGTTGGGTTCTTTCTGTATTTACAAGCAAAAAAGTTCTTTTTTTCTTGCTCTATGTTTAATGGATTTAGATAGTTAAGAAGTTCTATATTCTTAACCAATCTATTTAGATTTTGATCTATTTCAAAAAGATCACTATAAATCTCTACTACATCTTCGTACATGTTAGTGTGTTGGTTTTATAATCACTTTAATGATAAATAATACAAACTAACTCCAAAAAAGAGGAATTAGCCAATAAATTTACTATAAAATGTTTTTGCATGTTCTGGAATTTTTTGAAACAACCCTCGCTCTATAGCAGATACAACCTCAGGAAATACTACATATTCTAATTCATCACAGTATACCTTAGAAAATTCTGTTGCTAGCACTAAGGTGTTGGTAAAACATTTGGATATGTATTTTAGAAAATACCCATTACCTTTAAAAGTATCATTAATCGCGGATGTAG
Source organism: Aquimarina aggregata (assembly GCF_001632745.1). Taxonomy (GTDB): domain Bacteria; phylum Bacteroidota; class Bacteroidia; order Flavobacteriales; family Flavobacteriaceae; genus Aquimarina; species Aquimarina aggregata. The sequence continues at coordinate 479,702 of NZ_LQRT01000002.1, forward strand.
TCTTAATTTTATCAGAAAACCAAATTTGAGATAACATAGAGCACCATGACTTTGCGAATGAAGCATATTTGATTTGATCAATATTGGTAGTACCGATATTGATCACGGGTACTTCACGATCCCATCTTTTCCAATTATAAGAATGTATATCATAAACAATAGCGGCACCATGTTTAGATTCTATTTTAGAAATTAGGGCATGAACTACTTTATAAAAGTTGTCATGTTTTTGAAGAGAAATACTCTTGACACTTGATGTCAAAGGTTTGCTCCATAGTTTTTTACCCCAAGCATCTTCGTAAATAGCACTTTCTGGAGCTCTATTAAGATCATATTCGAAACGCGAATCACATCCGGCAATAACTATAGGATGATTTTGAATCATTTGTTTGGTAGACGGATCTTCTTCATACCACCGTTCATATTCAGAATGTAAACAGGTACTCCATAATTCTTTACGAAATTGATGACCATCATGAACCGCTGCGCAGACGTAGTAAGTATATGCATCTATTTTTATAGTAAAAGAGTAGTCGTTTGAAACGGCATGAAATGTTTCTTCGTTATTTATTTTTGATACAATCTGGTCTATAGATAACTTAAGCATCGTCTACTGTTTTTCTAAGTTTGGCCTTTCTGTCAAACCTACTTACACGTTGTACTACTTTGTCTTCAATAAAATCAATGACTTTTTCTTGAAGTTTAATTTTGTATTTTTTATTGATATATGTAATTCCTCCGGGGCTCATAACGTTTACTTCAACTAACATTCCATTAATAACATCTATACCAACAAAATAGAGTCCATCTTTTATTAATTTAGGACCAATTTTTCGACATAATTCTTTTTCTTGTTTTGTTAAAGAGTGTTTTACCACAGAGCCTCCTGCGGTAACATTAGATCTATGATCATCTTCTCCTGGAATACGACGCATGGCACCTATTGGTTTTCCGTTAAGAATAAGAATACGAACATCACCTTGATCCGCACCTTCTATATAGTCTTGAAGAATAACATAATTTGTAGTACCATCTTTATTATCAATATAAAAATCAAGTAAAGAACGAATACTCGTCATAGCTCTTTTTTCAATTAGAATTACTCCAGAACCACCAAAACCATTCAAAGGTTTCAAAATCATTTTATCAGAAGGTGATTCTTTAATCATTTTAATTAAATAGTCCTTGTTTTTAGTAACGTGAGTGCTTGGAATGAAGTGAGTTTCAATATCGTCAAAAGCCGCAGTATAAAGTTTGTTATTGGATCTACGGATTCCATCAATATCATTCATAATAAATACATCATCTTTAACAGAGTCCAAAAAATTAAGCATGATCATATCTAATGGGGGATTACTTCGTAAGATAATCACATCAAATCCAGCCAAGGGTAGCATTTCGTCTCTAAATGTAGTTTTCATATGAAATGACTTCATTGAAGATGAGACTTTTTCTACTCTATTAATTACTTTACAAAAAGAATAGGTAACGCTATCTCGAATAGTTAAATTGGAAGGAGTAGCAATAGCCACTCCATGACCTCGTTTAGCAAATTCATGAATCAAAGTTAAAGAAGTGTCTTTTTCAGGATTAATTTCTTCCCAAGGGTACATTAAGAAGCATACATTCATTATAAATTATTTTTAGAGAGTAAAAATTTACGTTTTTTATCAGAAAATCAAGAAAAAACTTCAAAATAAAATTATAATGAGACTATATGTTTATTTGCAAACAATGTTATTTTTTATGGTATTCATCTTTTTCCAAATAGGATGCTCAGTATCTTGTGGAGATATTTTAAAAAACACATGATGTTTTTTTTCTTCACCGCAATAATTAGTATTTACTATAAAATTGAGTTTTAGCTCTTTTTTGGTAGTAAATGCATCATAGGTTAACAACTTACCTACATAATAGTTATCTTTTACTTTTTCAAAAAATGCTTTTGATTTAGGAATTTGTATAGATGTATTTTGATCTGATGAAGAAACCACTTGCATTAAGCCGTCAAAGTAAGTTTCTATTTCGAGTTCTAATTTTTTTGCTGATAACTTAGGATTTTCATCTACAACCCATAAAAAAGCACATGAAAAATATTCAGGGCTTCCTTTTGTTCCCCAACCTGGTGCAAAACAAACATTTTCAAAACCAGTATAATCAAGTTTTGGAGCAAATTCTATAGGGAAATCAAGAACTTCTGTTCTCCAATTTTCAGGTACAATTAGTCGATTCTTTGAGGATTTCTCATTACTACATTGACAAAATAATAATATGAATATAAAAAAGGGTATGGTTTTTGCAAATTTCATTTTTGAAGTATTATTTTAGAAATAAAAGTACTAAATTAGAATATAATAAAAATTTCCTAAATTTGACAACTGTAAACGGAATACAAAACCTACAAAATGAAGTATTATAGAACAATTTTACTAGCATTCGTTTTTATAGTTCAGTTAGCCCCAGCTCAATCTGAACAAGATCGAATAGAAGCCGAGATTATTAATGTCCAAAGAAATATTGTGGCAAAATTAACAGGACATGAACCTATTAAAGGAAAGAAAAAATTAGCGAGTAGATCGACTAAATCAGAACGAAAAGCTACAGCAGATTTTTTATTTAATGAATTAAAAGATTCTGGGTTAAAACCAGAGAGAGATTCATACAATGTGCAAGATAAAAAAGGAAATCAATTTGCCGGTACAAACATCTTTGCAAATATACCTGCTACCAATGGTAGTGATGAATATGTTATTATTTGCGCACATTATGATACTGTCGAAAATAGCCCAGGAGCAGTTCATAACGCAACAGGTGTAGCTATAGCATTTTATGTGGCAAAAAAAATTGCAGAATTAGAAAATCGTAATAAAAATTTCATGGTTGTTTTCTTTGACCATTGGAAAAGCAATATGATAGGTACGCGAATGTTTACCAAAAAGCTTCAAAAAGATGGCGTTAATATACATTCAATGCACAGAGCTGATTATATGGGATGGGATAATGATGAAGATAGAGCGATTGAATTATTAGCATCTAATTTAAGTTTAGAATCTTTGTATCGTATAGAATCTCCAGTACCAATTTATAAAAGAACTGTTGCTACTCCAGAAAGTAGATTCTTTTCTAACTTTGGTTATGAAACAGTAACATTAACGGCAGAGCTTAAAAATGCTGATAATTCACCATTTGTTCGTCAAAGTGAAGATAAATACACTACAGTAAATTTTAAATACTTAGCATCTACAACCGATATTACCTACAAAGTAATGAAGGCTTTAGCATCGCAATAAAATAAATCAGGTTTACTAGTAGATTATATATAATATATCAAAAGGAGTTCTTATTGTAATAAGAACTCCTTTAGTTTTTTATAACTATCTATAGAAATGCTTTTCTTTTCTTTATCAATTACTTTTTGAATTCGTTCTGGAATTTCTATTTGAGTGGCTAAAGTTTCTTCTACAACATCTAAAAATTTTACAGGATGGGCAGTTTCCAGAAAAATACCATAATCATCTTCTCCTAAAGATTGCTTTTTTAATCCTAGATATCCTACAGCACCATGTGGATCTGCAACATAACCAGATTCATTAAATATCACTTTCATTGCTTCTTTAGTTTCTTGATCATTAAAGCTATATGCAGAAAAACTATTTTTTAATGAAGAAAAATCATTATTGAAGAGATTTTGAATACGTATAAAGTTACTAGGGTTACCAACGTCCATAGCGTTAGAAATTGTAGCTTTAGAAGGTTTAGGCTCATATGTAGAGCTTTCTAAATATCGAACAACGGTATCATTAATATTTGTTGCTGCTACAAAATGTTTTACGGGTAATCCCAATTTATTGGCAACAATTCCGGCACAAATATTACCAAAATTTCCACTCGGTACCGAAAAAGTAATGTTCTTGTTTTTGTTTTTAATCTGTTTGTATGCAAACAAGAAATAAAATAATTGTGGTAACCATCTAGCTACATTGATTGAGTTTGCCGATGTTAACTGTTTGTGATCCGTAATACTAGTATCTAGAAATGCCGATTTTACCATTTCTTGACAATCGTCAAAAACACCATCTACTTCAAGCGCTGTAATATTCTGGCCTAATGTTGTTAGTTGTTTTTCTTGTATCTCACTGACTTTACCGGTTGGATATAGGATAACTACATCAACACCTTTTACTCCTAAAAATCCATTGGCTACTGCACCTCCGGTATCACCAGATGTGGCTACTAAAACAGTAACATGGTTTTCATTGTTTTTATTAAAATATCCAAGACATCGTGCCATGAAACGGGCTCCTACATCTTTGAATGCCATAGTGGGGCCGTGAAAAAGCTCTAAAGTTCCAATATTTTCCTCAACGGATATTACAGGAAAATCAAAGCTAAGAACATCTTCTAAAATATCCCGTAGTTCTATTTCTGGGATTTCATCTCCTACAAATTGCTGAATTGCTTGATAAGCTATTTCTACATTATCTAGGTTTTCGATGTTTTCAAAAAAAGATTTTGGTAGTGGAGTAATATGTTCAGGAAGATATAATCCTCGATCAGGAGCAAGCCCTTTAATAACCGCCTCAGAAAAAGAGACATTAGGGGCTTCATTATTTAAACTATAATATTGCATTATGAATTATTCGAATTATATGTTTATACTATTGCAGAGAATTCAATTTCAACTAAAATTTCTGGCGAAATTAATTTGGATACTTCGACCATTGCCGTAGCGGGTTTTATAGCTCCAAAATACGCTCCATGTGCTTTACCAATATTTTCCCATTTAGAAATATCGGTACAGTAAATTCTAGTTCTTATGACATTAGACAGGTCGGCACCAAGATCATTAAGAGCCTTTTCGGCAATCTTTATGATTTCTATGGTTTGTTCATACTCATCTTTTCCTGGAGCTGTAGTGCCCGAAATTTCTATGGTATTGCCAATTTTGATAGCTCTGGAGTATCCAACAATATCTTCCCATGGAGAACCTGTCGCTATTTTTTTAATTTCTTTCATATTAAACTTCAATTATTTTAATACCGTCATTATTAATTTTAGATATATGAATATCAAATTTGAGACCCGTTTTACTGTAAACATTACGTATTGCGTCTGCAACAAGGGTAGCAGTTTTATCTCCTTTGCTTAATGCAAAAATAGAAGGACCAGATCCAGAAATTCCACAGCCTAAGGCTCCACTTGAAAGAGCAGCTTCTTTTACAGCAGTAAATTCGGGAATTAATATAGATCGTAAAGGTTCAATGATGACATCTTCAAGACTTCTACCTATAAGTTCATAATCTTCTGTAAATAATCCTGCAACCAAACCTCCTACATTTCCCCATTGTTGTATAGCTTGTTGTAGGGATACGTTGTGTTTGATAACAGATCTTGAATCAGAAGTTTTTACTTCGATTTGTGGATGAATAACAGTAATCATTAAATCTTTTGGTGTATTTAATTTAATAACATCTAAAGGCTTATAACTACGAACTAATGTAAATCCACCAAGTAGGGCAGGAGCAACATTATCTGCATGGGCATTTCCACTCGCGAGTTTTTCTCCTTCCATGGCAAAGGCAATTAATTCTTGTGATGAAAAAGGAGAATCTAATAAATAATTTACTGCCCAAACAGCGCCGGCGCTACTAGCGGCACTACTTCCAATACCACTTCCTGCTTTAATTTTTTTATAGATTTCTATGGTAACACCAATTTCCTTTTTATAAGCTTTAAGTAAAGCTTCAACAGCCACACCTGCAACATTTTTGTGTGTTTCTAACGGAAGGTTAGCCCCATCTATTTTTGTGATTTTTACTTCTGGATTAGATGTTAATGAAATAATCATTTCATCTCCAACTGTATCTAAACAGCATCCAAGTACATCAAATCCACAAGATAGATTAGCTACCGTAGCAGGAGCAAATATTTTAATACTTTTATTCATTGGTATGCTATTTTTTTCCAATTCTAATGATATCTGCAAAAATACCTGAAGCAGTGACATCGGCACCTGCACCGGCACCTTTTACAATTAGTGGTTGTTTTGGATATCTATCAGTGTAAAATAAAACAATATTATCGCTTCCTTCTAGGTTGTAGAATGGGTGATCAACGGGAATATGTTGTAATCCTACTTTTGCATTACCATCTTCGTATTGGGCGACATATTTTAATCGACATTGTTTTTGCTCCGCATCTTCCAAAATTTTACCAAAATGATTTTCATGTTCTTTCACAGAATTTAAAAAATCTTCAACTGTAGTGGTATCAAGACAATCTTGCGGAAGGAAAGAATCGTTCTCTATATCTTCAAGCTCCATTATTTTACCACTCTCTCTCGCTAGAATAAGAATTTTACGGGCTACATCGATACCACTAAGGTCTATTTTAGGATCAGGCTCTGTATAACCTTCTTGTTGAGCTTGTTTTACAATTTCATGAAAAGTAACCCCTTTTTTATAATTGTTAAATACAAAATTAAGACTTCCAGAAAGTACCGCTTGTATTTTATGTACATTATCTCCAGAAGCTATTAGATTATTAAGGGTATCAATTATAGGCAGACCTGCTCCCACATTCGTCTCATACAAAAATGAAGCACTAAATTTTCTAGACAAACTTTGTAGTTCTTCATAATTTGTATATTCATCGGCACATGCAATTTTGTTGCATGTAACTACCGCCATGCTTTCTGCTAAATAATGTTTATAAATTTTAGCAATATCAGGATTGGCAGTATTATCAACAAAAATAGAATTACGCAAATTCATTTCTTGTGCTGTTTTAAAAAATTGCTCAGCATTTGCAGGCTCTCCATCTACTAGAAATTTTTCCCAAGAATTAAGATCGATTCCTTTTTCATCAAAAGCCATTTTTCTTGAATTAGAGAGTCCAACAACTCTAATTTTTAATCGAAGTTTTTCTTTTAAATATTTATTTTGTTGCTCTAATTGACTTAATAACTTGCTTCCAACATTTCCTACTCCTGTAATAAAAAGGTTTAGTTGTTTTGTTTTAACTTCAAAGAAACGTTCATGTAATATGTTGAGCGCCTTTTTAATATCCTTTTCTTCAATGACGACGGATATGTTTTTTTCTGAAGCACCTTGTGCAATAGCTCTAATGTTGACATTGTTTTTTCCTAAAGTACTAAACATCTTACCGCTTAATCCTTGATGATGATACATGTTATCACCAACAAGGGCAACAATAGCTACCTCATTTTCAATTTTTACGGGATTTAGCTTCTTTTTAGAAATTTCAAATTCGAAAGTACGATCTAGAATACTTTTAGCTTTTTCTGCATCAACAGATTCTATCGCTAAACAAATAGAATGCTCTGAAGAGGCTTGAGTAATCAGAATTACATTAATATTATCAAGAAATAAAGCTTCGAATAATCGTTTAGAAAATCCAGGAATTCCTACCATACCACTACCTTCAAGAGAAATAATAGCTATATTGTCTATATGCGTAATTCCGGTTACAGGTTTTTGTCTCTGGTCTACTTTTCTAGTTATAGCTGTACCTTTGTCTAATGGTTTAAAGGTATTTTTAATAACTATTGGAATATCTTTATCTAATACTGGATGTATTGTAGGAGGATAAATTACTTTAGCTCCAAAATGTGATAACTCCATCGCTTCTTGATAAGAGATATGTGATACAGGTTTAGCCTGTTTCACTAATTTCGGATTAGCAGTATACATACCACTTACATCTGTCCAAATTTGTAACTGTTCAGCATCAATTGCTGCTGCCAAAATGGCTGCCGTAAAATCAGATCCACCTCTTCCTAGTGTTGTAGGTTCGCCATCTTGAGTTTTGGCTACAAAACCAGGAAAAAGACATATTCTATGTGTGTTTTCCTTATGAAAGGAGAGAATTTTAGTATTTGTTTCCTTATAATCAATAGCAATTTTAGTACTATCCGTTTTTACAATAACTTCACGAGAATCTTTAAAAGTAATATCTAATTCTTTTACTTTCGCGGCTTCGGTTATAATATATGATGAAAGCATTTCACCAAAACTGGCTATTACAGCAGCAGTTTTATCAGATAACTCACTTAATAAATACACGCCTTCACAAAGTGATTCTAAAGTATTAAGCTGCGCTTTTACTTTGCTTATTATAGCACTTTGATTAATCACTGGAATTAGAGCCTTAACTGTATCTAAATGTCTTTTCTCTATTTCTGCTAATGTATTTTTATAGTTCTCATTATTTGTAGAAGCTTCCTCACCAGCTTTTAATAACAAGTCGGTTATACCACCCATTGCCGAGACAACTACAAATAGTGCTTTTTCCCGAGATTGTTCTTTAATAATTTCTATTACATTCTCTATGGTAGTAGCATTAGCTACAGAAGAACCTCCAAATTTTAGAACGTTCATAATATATTTTTTAAGTAATAAATTAATTGATAAACTTGTCTTCGGTAGCTTATAATTCTAATAAACTACGTACTTTCTTTGGTGATATATAAATAATTAACCCCTAAGGGTAATAATAATTGTAGTACGCGTAATAGAAGTAATCCCAGACACAATAGCTGTTCCTAAAGAGATTAATATAGCCGAGATGAAAACGGTACTAAACATTAGTTTATCTTGATTTGAGATCAAATGTATAATTTTTTATTTTTAGAGAAAATTAAATCAATACAATGTATAAACTTTTGTTAATTCAATAATTTATCTCATATTTCATTATATAATTCCTAATTAAATCAAATGAAAATATTTTCTGCACAACAAATGCGAATGGCAGATGAAGCTACTATTACTTCAGAGAAGATTAGTTCTCTAGACCTAATGGAAAAAGCTGCCACACAAACTTTTAATTTAATACATCAGAAATTACAAGGATCACCTATTGTTATTCATGTTTTTTGTGGTCTTGGTAATAATGGGGGAGATGGATTAGTAATTTCTAGATTATTGGTGCAGCATGGGTATACGGTACAAACATATATTGTTAATTTTAGTGATAATCGATCCAAGGATTTTTTGATAAACTATGATCGTCTTAAAGAAATTGTTACAACATGGCCAACACAACTTAAATCTGAAGATGATTTCCCAAAGATAAAAAATGAAGATATGGTTATAGATGCGATCTTTGGGATTGGTCTTAATAGACCTATGGTGCCTTGGGTAGTTTCTTTAATAAAACATATTAATAAAACAAGAGCTTTTAAGTTGTCTATTGATATTCCGTCTGGTCTATATTCTGACAAAGGGCCTGAAGATAAGAATGGAGTTATTTTTGCCGATGTAACGGTAGCATTTCAGTTACCAAAACTAGTTTTCTTTTTACCAGAAACAGGAATCTATTCTAATGATGTAGAAGTAATAGATATTGGCCTTGATAGAAATTTTATTATGAATACTGCCGGAATAGCAGAATTAATAACTAAAAATGAAATATTACCATTATATCGTCCCAGACATAAGTTTGGTCATAAAGGTACATATGGGCATTGTGTTTTAATCGGAGGTAGCTATGGAAAAATGGGAAGCGTTACGTTGGCTACAAAATCGGCCTTAAAAGTAGGAACAGGTTTAGCAACAGCATATATCCCGGAATGTGGTTATGAAGTTTTACAAACGGCTGTGCCCGAAGCTATGGTTATAACAGACGATGATGATGAGTTAGCAGAAATTAATCTTGATATCACACCAGCAGCGGTTGGAATTGGAATCGGGCTTGGAACTAGCACAAAGACCGTAAAAGCTTTTGAAGAGTTTTTGAAGAATGTTACTTTTCCTCTTGTTATCGATGCAGATGGGATAAATATACTGGCGAAACATCAAGAATTTTTGGAACACCTTCCTAAACAAACAATTTTAACTCCGCATCCTAAAGAGTTAGAACGTTTGATTGGTAAATGGGACGATGATTTTGATAAATTAAGAAAGACGAAAGCGTTTTCGAAGAAATATCATTGTATAATTGTTATAAAAGGAGCCAATACAATCACTATTAATCAAGATATTATGTATGTAAATAGTACAGGTAACCCGGGTATGGCTACTGCAGGGAGCGGAGATGTACTTACAGGAATGATTACAGGATTATTATCTCAAGGATATAATCCATTACATGCTACTGTTTTTGCAGTTTATCTTCATGGAAGTTCTGGGGATTTGGCTGCCCAAAAATCTGGTTTTGAGGCAGTAATAGCAAGTGATATTCTCTCAAATATTGGAAATGCTTTTCTAGAACTATTTAGATCCCCTGATCAGAATGTTCAAAAACAATCTTAAACGTAGATTATATGTAAAAAGAATGTGGTTTTAACATACAATTTTGTCTTTGTTTTAGAGTTAATTATTGTAACCTTGATATTCTTAATTGATAACTTGAAAAAACAAAATGATGACAAAAAGAATTTTAGTAGTAGCCCTGAGTATTGCATCGCTATTCATAACCTCATGTTCTAGCGATGATGGACCGCCTACATCTAATTTGACTCTTGAACTAATCGGATTAGAACCATTAACAGGGGGAGCGTCTTATGAAGCTTGGCTTGTGGTAGACGGAGAACCGGTATCGATTAATAAATTTTCTAGTGTAGGAACTACTACAGTTTTTCCAGTAGTAACAACAACATTAGAGAGTGCAACAGAGTTTTTCTTATCGATAGAAGCACCAAATGATGCTGATCCAAAACCGTCTAAAACAAGAATTTTAACAGGTACTTTTACGGGAAGCGTTGCACAGGTAGTTTCAACCACTGTAATGGCCGATTTTTCTTCTGTTTCAGGAAAATTTGTAATGGCAACACCAACTGATAATGTATCGGATAATGATGAATTTGGAATTTGGTTTGAAGACCCAAGTGGGATTCAGGTAGCTCCAGGTTTAGACTTACCACCACTTGCCGATGGATGGAAATATGAAGGTTGGGTTGTGTTAACAAAAAATGGAACATCATTTCCTGTTTCTACTGGTACATTTAGTGATGAAACAACATTTGATGATGCTTCGCCATATAGTGGTAATGGTAATGCTCCTGATTACCCAGGTGAAGATTTTATTAATAGTGCACCACAAGGGTTAACATTTCCAGAGGATGGTGATGTGAGAGGTAAAATGGTAGTAATTTCTGTAGAGCCATCTCCAGATTATGATCAAGCGACTCCCTTTTTTATAAAACCTCTTACAGGAACAGCACAGCAAAATGTTGCACCCGCAATAAACACTCTTACAGCTAACAATAATGTGCCTTTTGGCAGAGTTGTTAGATAAATAAACAATAGAATATATACAAACGGCCTCTCATATAAGAATTTTGAGAGGCTGTTTTTTTACCTTATTTTTGCTCAAAAGAAAGCAAGAAAAACCCCTTAAATAACTTCTTTGCTTTAATTTTTTCTTTTTCTGTAATTGGATTATTGTCTAAAATTAATCCAGCTAGTGAGTACTTTTCGGCTTCATATACTGTTGGGATTGTATTAATTTTATTATTATTCATGTGGACCATAAAAAGGGATTTCATAGTCGTGAATACTTTTGGTAATTGAGTGAATTCATTATACCCTGCATGGATTACCCAAGTTTTCATTTTAGACATTTCTTTAGGTAATTTTTGTAACCGATTATGATCGATATATAGAAATCTAACCTGATTAACTTTGCTAATTTCGGGCGGTAACTTATCTAGTTGATTGTGATCCAACCATAAAGAATATAAATTAGGAAGCATCCCTAGTAATTCAAAGTTTCTGGCAGTTTTTATCGTGTTAAAAGATAAATTTAGATCTTTGATGGTGGGTATAGTTTTGATGTTTTCAGGGAGCTTAGAAAGTTCGTTTCCTTTAAGGTTAAGAAATTCTATGGGCAATTCGGCAATAAGGTCAAAATTATATTCTAGATCAATTTTTGGATTGTATGCCAGTGATAATTGTTTTAGTTTCGATAACTGTTTAATAGACTCTGGTAATTTTTCGATACTTAGACTATCAAGTATTAAAATTTCAATAGTATTATATTGTGCTAATTGTTCGAATACTTGTTGTAGATCTAATTCAGGATTAGAACTTATATCGAGCATTCGAAGATCTTTTATTTTCTTAATGGATTCTGGAAGTGATTTTAGATTTTGATTACTTAAATCTAATCGATGTATTTTTGAAATATTGTTTTGTTCAATTTTAGAGAATGTTGGGCTATAAAAATTAGTATATGTAGAACAACTATTACTAAAGATTGCCAAGGTAACTATTAGAATATATGTATAACTTCTCCTACTCATTAGAAACTTCTTTTTTCAATACATTACCACTAATTTCAATGTACAATTTATTTTTTGTTTCCACTTGCCAAGGAAAACGGGGATTTAGCCCCAAACCATCATGTAAGGTATTTTGGATATAAGCTCCCGTTTTTTGACTATTTAATCCTATTTTAGAGTGTACTGATACATATTCTTCTTGGTATGTACCATATACATATACATTTCCATAAAAGAGATCTACAATAGGGGGTAAGGTGTACCAAACATTTTTGCGACCATTATCTGAATTTATAGGATTTCTTGGAGATCTACTATAATCAGGTCTGGGGGTAAATAGATCTATACCAAACCCTAACTGATAAATAGTTTCGGGTCCTTTTATTTTAGTAAATCCAAGATCTAGAGATCCTGTAACACCATAATCGGTTCCTGCTCCATTGAATAAACCAATTTTTAAGTCATTTCTAAATGCAAAATGGAAATTGTGATTTGCATTACTGAATCTCATTAATAAAGCACCTCTTTTAAGTCCATATGATTTTAAATTATTTGGTAATACCTCTTTGCTAACCCCAAATCCTAATCCGTTAAATCCCCCTTTCCCTAAAGGGTTAAATAAAAGTGCTGTATTTGTATTAAATACAGTAGCTCCAAGTAAATTACTGTTTTTTCCAACCCCAGCTAGACCAAAGAATTCGTAGTAATAAGCAAATCCCTCTGTTTTCAAAGTATGTCTTTTTAAGAATGCATAAGAAGCCAAAGATAATCCGCTTTCTAAAGCAATATCGCCATAGCTTAAAGTTCCTAAACCAGATACCCCAACTTTAAGCCATTGATTTTGATTTCCTAATGTAATTTCAGCTTTGACTAAGACACCACCATTAGCCTTAAACTTTTGCGCTAACAGTTGAGGGGCATTAAAAAAAATAAGAAAGATTACTATGATGCCAAATGAGTGCTTCATATTATCTTCGTGGATGGAATTCATTCATAACTTGAGTTAAATGACTACGGTCAATATGCATATATATTTCTGTAGTCGTAATACTTTCGTGACCTAACATAAGTTGTATGGCTCTTAAATCCGCACCGTTTTCTAATAGATGGGTAGCAAAAGAGTGTCTAAAGGTGTGCGGACTTACTTGTTTATGAATACCTGCTTTTTCGACTAGTCGTTTTACAATAGTAAATATCATGGCTCGTGTGAGTTGTCTGCCTCTGCGATTTAGAAATAGGGTATCTTCAAAACCTTTCTTAATGTCGATATGGTTACGTATTTCCTGAGTATAAATGGTAATAAACTTTTGTGTAGTTTCTCCAATAGGAACAAACCTTTGTTTATCTCCTTTTCCTGTAACACTTATATAACCTTCTTCAAAAAATAGATTAGATAATTTTAATTCAATAAGTTCTGTAACTCTTAATCCACAACCGTATAAAGTTTCTATAATTCCTCGGTTACGTTCACCTTCTGGTTTGCTAAGATCAATTTGCGCAATAATATGATCGATTTCTTCGACAGATAAAGTATCGGGTAATTTTCTGCCAATTTTAGGAGATTCTATTAACTCCATAGGGTTTGTTTCTCGATAATCTTCAAAAACTAAGTAATTAAAAAAACTTTTTAAACCAGAAATAATTCTTGATTGCGAACGGGCGTTTACTAATTTTGCTGTTTCAAAAATGAACTGTTGTAATATTTCCTTTTCTATTTGTAAAGGAGAAGTATCTATCTCACCAGCCTCAAGAAATCCTAGTAAACGTTTAAGATCTAGATGATAATTAATTATAGAATTTTCAGAAAGACCTCTTTCAATTCTTAAATAGTGAATATAATCTTTAATAGCATGTTCCCATTTCATCTGCTTTTCAATAGATTTTCAGAATTATTAGTACTAAGATATAAAAAGTAAGCCACCTCGATCTCTTGAGGTGGCTTTTATTACTGATTTGATACTAAGTTAAAATTTATAGACTAATCCTAAGTTAATATTGTCTAAGTTTAGGCCAATCGAAAAATTATCGCTAGACTCACCTTGATCGGGATTAGCTGTTGCATAGGATAAAGCTCCCCAAGCTGCTTCTAGTGCAAAATTGTTATTTAAAAAATAACTTACTCCTGGACGCAATGTTAGTGCGAACCCATCTGTAGTAGAATCAGTGGTGCCGTTATCAAAATTAATTGATTGATAATCAATGCCAAATTCACCAAAGATTGAAAATTTACTTGCTGGAGTAAAATAATATCTCCCAAAAGCTCCTGCAGTAATAGTATTTGTATCTGTGTCAATAGCACCGTTTTCTTGAGATATTGTTTGATACGAAATCCTAGCTCCTACGGTAATATTTTCAGAAACGAAATATCCAACTCTTGGAGATACAGAGAATGACGAAGTCTTGTCATCACCTGTAGATGAAGAATTAAAACCAAAAGAGCCTGAAATAAAGGCATCTCCTTTTGTAAATCCTTCTGTAGTTTCGTCCTGTGCTTGTACAGCACTAAAAGCCAATACTGCTATTGCAGTTAAAATCAGTTTTTTCATAATAATTGTTGTTTAAAGTTGGGACTAAACTATAGAATATACTTGTATAAAAAGTTAAAATACTCTCAATTTTAAGTGTTTTTAGTACTCTTTTTAGTAACAGATTAGTTTTTTTATGCTTTAGATTAAGGTTTTGACTTCTTTTTAAAACTTTAAAGTATTGTATTACAAGGGGTAATCAATTTGTATCTAGATTCATAACAAAAATAATATATAAAAAACATGTTTTTGTCGTTAAAAAGTATAATTTTATCGATGAATTACAAATAAATAAACATTCATTTTAAATCAATCATTATGAAAAAAATTTTATTAGTAGCTGTATTAGCTTCTTTTAGTTTAGTAACTACTGCCCAAGAAGAGGGTATAAGATTTGGAGCCAAGGCAGGGGTTAACTTTGCAACAATTACAGGAGATGGTACAGATGATGTAGATGGTAAAACGGGTTTTCATTTAGGAGCTATTGTTGAAATTCCTATTTCTGAAAAATTTGCTTTCCAACCAGAAATACTCTATTCTTCTCAGGGTTCTTCTGAAGAGGATGGCGGTATTGACTCTAAGCTTAACTTGAATTATATTAATATTCCATTAATGGCGAAGTATTATATTGCTCAAGGGTTAAGTTTACAAGCAGGTCCTCAAATTGGTTTTTTAGCTTCTGCTAAGTCTAAAACAGAAGGAGACGGTGTAGAAGTGGAAATAGATGCAGATGAGTTTATTAAAGGAATAGATTTTGGACTTAACTTTGGTCTTGGGTATCAATTAGCGGCAGGAATATTTTTTGAAGGTCGTTATAACCTTGGTTTATCAGATATTAATGATATTGATGGGGTTAGTGAAGAAATTAAAAACTCTGTAATCCAATTATCGGTAGGATATAAGTTTTAATGTATTTTAGTAGTACAGATATTAAGAAGCGTTCATTTTATCGGACGCTTTTTTTGTACACTATATTTTCTAGTATTTTAAAAAATAAAACTACTTTTGGTTAGTTATATATTATCATTATGAAAAAATACATATATCTATTTTTTGCAGTATTCATGATTGTGTTCAATGTACAGGGACAAGATGAAGATCCATTATATACTAGAGCAGGTTTTAAACTGGGACTTAATTATAGTAATCTAACTGGAGACATTGATAATGCAGATGCAAGAACACGAATTCATTTAGGAGCAGTAATAGAGTTCCCTATCTCTCAGCGATTTTATATTCAAACAGAAGTATTGTATTCTGCACAAGGATTTACGATTGATGAAAATGGAGAGGAAAATAAAATTAGTCTTAATTATTTAAGTTTACCTGTATTAACAAAATTTTATTTCACACCAAAGTTTAGTTTTGAAACAGGACCGAGATTATCAACATTGGCAAGTAGTTCAAGATCAATAGGTGATGAAGATACCGAAGATGAGTTTTTTGAAGCTTTTAATGATGTTGATTTTAGTTGGATGATAGGAGCAGGGTACAAAGCAGAAAGCGGTATGTTTTTTCAATTACACTATGGGCTAGGGCTTAGTAATGTATCTAATATAGATGGTATTAATAATACTAATTCATTACTACAATTATCTATTGGCTATTTATTTAAAACAAAGAATAACAGAAGACAGGAACCAATATCACAATGAAAATATTAATACTAAATGGCCCAAATTTAAATATGTTGGGAAAAAGAGAGCCTGGTATATATGGAAACCAGACTTTTGAAGATTTTTTTAAAACATTACAAGCGAAATTCTCTGATATTTCATTAACCTATTTTCAATCTAACATTGAGGGAGAATTAATTACAAAAATTCAAGAAGCAGATGATGATTTTGATGGGGTAATTCTAAATGCGGGAGCGTATACGCATACGTCTATTGGTATTGGGGATGCTATTAAAGCAGTAACTACACCAGTAATTGAGGTACATATTTCTAATACATTTGGTAGAGAAGAGTTTAGACACCAATCTTATATTTCACCGAATGCACATGGTGTAATATTAGGTTTTGGTTTACAGAGTTATGAATTAGCAATTCATAGTTTTCTGAATAAATCATAGTATTTTTTCAACATAAAAATAAAATCACCCCAAAATTCTCTGAATTTTGGGGTGATTTTTTATTTAAAATACACTTATACTATTATAAATGTATTACTTCGTCATAGGCATCGGCAACAGCTTCCATAACGGCCTCACTCATCGTTGGGTGAGGGTGGATAGCTTTTAACACTTCATGGCCAGTTGTTTCTAATTTTCGACCTAGTACGGCCTCTGCAATCATATCAGTAACACCAGCTCCGATCATATGGCATCCTAGCCATTCTCCATATTTTGCATCAAAAATAACTTTAACAAAACCATCTTTGGTACCAGCAGCACTTGCTTTACCAGATGCTGAAAAAGGAAATTTACCTATCTTAAGCTCATATCCTGCTTCTTTAGCTTGTTTTTCTGTCATTCCTACACTTGCAATTTCTGGAGAAGCATAGGTACATCCTGGGATATTACCATAGTCTATTGCTTCAACATGCATACCAGCAATTTTTTCAACACATGTAATACCTTCTGCAGATGCAACATGAGCTAATGCTGGCCCAGGTACTACATCTCCTATAGCATAAATACCTGGAATATTGGTTTGATACCAATCATTAACAATGATTTTATCTCTATCCGTAGCAATTCCTAATTCTTCTAAACCTATGTTTTCAATATTTGTTTTGATTCCAACTGCAGAAAGAACAATATCAGCTTCAAGGATTTCTTCTCCTTTTTTGGTTTTAACAGTAGCTTTTACACCATCACCACTCACATCAACACTTTCTACTGAAGAATTAGTCATTACTTTGATACCTGCTTTCTTGAAATTTCTACCAAATTGTTTTGATACTTCTTCATCTTCAAGAGGTACTAGATTAGGTAAAAATTCTACAATAGTTACTTCTGTACCCATTGCATTATAAAAATGAGCAAACTCTACTCCAATAGCACCAGAACCAACCACAATCATCTTTTTAGGTTGTGATTTTAAGGTCATGGCTTCACGGTATCCGATAACTTTTTTACCATCTTGAGGTAAATTAGGAAGTTCTCTAGACCTCGCACCTGTTGCTATAATTATGTGTTTAGCTTCATAAACTGAAGATTTTCCGTCTGCATCTGTAACCTCTATTTTGTCACTAGCTTTTAACTTACCAAAACCTTCAATTACATCTATTTTATTTTTTTTCATTAGGAATTGAACTCCTTTGCTCATTCCATCTGCTACTCCGCGACTTCTTTGTACTACAGCATCAAAATCTTTATCAAATTTTTCTATAGTTAATCCATAATCAGATGCATGTTTTAAATATTCGAATACCTGCGCACTTTTTAACAATGCTTTTGTAGGTATGCACCCCCAATTTAAACATACGCCTCCTAAGCTTTCTTTTTCTACAATTGCAGTCTTAAAACCTAATTGCGATGCTCTAATTGCAGTTACATATCCCCCAGGACCACTTCCTAAAACGATAATATCATATGTGCTCATAAATGTCGATTTTTTTGAAGTCACGAATTTAAGGATAATTCATGAACCAAAAAAGGAATTAGATATTCCCTAACAATTAGATTTTTGGCAATAGAATAAAAAAAACGCTATCAGTTCGATAGCGTTTTTTAAACAGCATGTATATGCGTAATTAATGTTTTTAAAATTCTAAATTCAGTGCGGATTTAACAGCATTTAAATCATTTAAATCTACTTTTGAATCACTGGCAAAAGATGAAGGTACTATAACTACTCTAAAAACCTGATTATCAGTTATGTCCGAATTTAAGCTAGTTAAATCATCACTTTCAAGTACAAACTCTATACTAGCCTTATTTGTTCGTTCATCAAAGATGAAATTGAAACTGAATCTAGCAAATTCTCCTGGTGCAAAATTAAAAGTCTTAGGTAAAGGTTCCCATACATCACCTCCTTCTGCGGCAGATCTTATAGGGTCTAAAATAAAAACTAATGCAACATCAGCATCAAATACTTCTACGTTATTGGGAACAACAGCTTCATCAGCAAAATTATTAGCGGCATTAAAAGTCCGTGTGACTTCAAATGTTCTTGCAAATGTGTCATTATCAAAATCGTCATCATTATTACAAGAAGTTAATAGTAATGCAGTTAAACAAAATAGGGTGAGTATCTTTTTCATAAGTGTAAATAATTTATTAATAGTAATTTATTTTTCGTCAAAATCTATACTTACAGAGTTTACGCAATATCGTTGTCCAGTCTTTGTAGGTCCGTCATCAAAAACATGACCTAAGTGGCTTCCACAATTGGCACATAATATTTCAGTTCTTATCATACCATGTGTTGTATCCCTGATGTATTCTACAGTTCCTTCTATAGATTCATCAAAACTAGGCCAACCACAACCAGAGTCAAATTTAGAAGTACTTTCAAAAAGGGCTGTGTTACATCCCATACATTTGTATGTTCCTTCTTCTGCATGTATATTATATTTGCCTGTAAAAGGTCTTTCTGTACCTTTTTGTCTAAGCACTCTGTATTCTTCTTCTGTGAGCTGATTTTTCCATTCAGCCTCAGTTTTTTTAATTGGATAGTTACTCATTAGTTGTTTTTTTTGGAACAAATACTAAGGCATCTCCATTAATACAATGTCTCATACCTGTTGTTTCTCTTGGTCCATCATTAAATACATGACCTAAATGTCCTCCACATGTACTGCATAATAATTCTGATCTGGCATATCCTAATTTATAGTCAACATCTTTATCAACATTATTTTTTACAGCTCTATCAAAACTTGGCCATCCTGTGCCGCTATCAAATTTATGTTCACTCTGATATAAAGGGGTATTACACGCTGCACAATGAAATGTACCTGGGGCATATAGCTTGTTTAAGACACTAGAAAAAGGTCTTTCTGTTCCAGCCTGTCTCAAAATATAATACTGCTCTGAGGTAAGGATTTTTTTCCATTCTGCGTTTGTTTTAGAAACAGCATAGGATTTTTCCTCTTTTTTTTCTTTTTTCTGTGCGTTACCTGTACAACTTATTACAAGAACTCCTATAAATAATAGAATAAAACGTTTCATAGTTTTTTAATTAAATTTAATAAAGTTTTTCTAATAGTCGTATTAATCCCTTGAGTATAACATAGCAATAACTATTCCAAAATAAAATTGAGGATTTGAACTAGTACTTTTTTGTCTCCTAAAATTTTGCGATGGCCTAGTTGTTCTGTAAGGATTAACTGTCCGTTCTCTAATTCTTTTATTATTTCATGAGCTGCACTGTAGTGCACATCTACATCATTTTTATCATGTATTACCAATGTTGGTATTTTTACTTCTTTTGCAGATGTAGCCCCAGAATAATTATCCAGATTTTCACCAAATCTTTTGTCAAAATATGATTTTAATAATTGACCAACTTTATTGTTTAATTGAAGATTTTTTGCAAAGTTTTTAGTTATTGCAGTTATACTGTTTGCTGTGCCTATAATCACTAATTTTTTGATAGATAATCCATTTTTGGTTGCTCTAAGAAGAGACATTCCGCCTAATGAATGCCCTATAGCGGCTTCAAAAGGTCCGTGTGATTTTTCTAAATGATGAATAGTTTCAATAAAATGGGGCATGATGGTCCTCTTACCAGGGGATTTTCCATGTGCAGGAGCATCAAAACTAACTGTAGTATATCCTCTTTCTAATAATTGTTCTGCTATTTTTGATAGTTGGGTTCCGCTTCCTGACCAACCGTGACTAAGGAGTATTTTTTTTTCTGCAGTACCATAAGTATAAACAACAACACTCCTCCTTATTTTATCAATATATACTTTTTCTTTATGAGCTTCTGCAAACATTTTTTTTTCTCTTTCGGGCATTTTATAACCAAAAGGTGTCAAAAACAATCTTGCTGCAAATCTTGAAGCTAAAAATGGCGAGATCCAATTAAGTATTTTTCCTGTATATAATATAGACTTCGGTATAAGTAAGGCTTGAACCGGAATTAAATCTTTATCCTTTTTATTCATTTATAGTGGTTAAGATATTTTCAAAACTAAAGTAAGAGAAACTTTTACTCTAGGAATTAAGAATAATTAACATTTAAAGCCCAAAATTAAAAAAATATATTCCATCATTTGTTTTATATAACCTTGTAAAGTGTTTAATTTTGTAGCTTATTTTTATAAACCCTCGATATTGTCATCCACAGAAATAGAAAAGAAAGAACAAAAAGTTCTATATGATTACCAGAAACGGGATATTGATAAAATTTTTGGTCGTGTTGAGGAGTTTCCGAAGAACTATAATTTGTTGTATCAACTTCCAACAGGAGGAGGTAAGACAGTTATTTTTTCAGAGATTGTAAGACGCTATATAGAAACTACTAAAAAAAAGGTAATCGTTCTTACCCATCGCATAGAGCTCTGCAATCAGACTTCTAAAATGCTTACAGAGTTTCAGGTCAAGAATAAAATCATAAATAGTTCTGTTAAAGAACTTAATGACCAAGACGAGTATACATGTTTTGTGGCTATGGTCGAAACATTGAATAATAGGCTTAATGATGATCAGTTAGAGTTGCACAATATCGGAATGGTAATTATAGATGAAGCCCATTATAATTCTTTTCGAAAACTGTTTAGATTTTTTAAAAATTGCTTTATTCTTGGTGTTACTGCAACCCCGCTTAGTTCTAATATGAAATTACCTATGAAGGATAATTATAATGAACTAATTGTTGGGGATACTATAAATTCTTTGATAAAAAGTGGTTTCTTGGCAAAACCAGTAACATTTACTTATGATGTAGGTTTGTCTTCTTTAAAAATTGGTATGAATGGTGATTATACAGTAAAATCATCTGAAGAGTTATATACTAATATGTTGATGCAGGATAAACTTTTACATGCCTATGAAGAACGATCAAAGGGTAAAAAAACACTTATTTTTAATAATGGAATAAATACATCGGTCTATGTATACGAAACGTTTAAGAAGGCTGGCTACCCCATAAGACATTTAGATAATACAAATAGTAAACAAGAACGAGAAGATATTCTTAATTGGTTTAAGCATACAAAAGATGCTATTTTAACTTCGGTAAGTATTTTGACAACAGGTTTTGATGAACCTACTGTAGAAAGTATCATACTTAACAGGGCTACAAAATCGTTAACTCTTTATTTTCAGATGATCGGAAGAGGATCTAGAATTTTACCTATTAAGAAAGAGTTTTTTATTATCGATATGGGTAATAATACGGCTAGATTTGGATTGTGGAACACAGAAGTAGATTGGCAATCAATATTTAGATCCCCAGATTTTTATTATGATAATTTGGTTGGAGATGAAGAGATTGAAAGAAATTTCAAATATGTGATGCCAGAAGATATTCGTAAAGAATTCGCAAAATCTGAAGATGTAACGTTTGATATAGAAGAAGAGTACACTAAAACCAAGAGGTTTAATTTAAGAAGCCTTACTGTTTTAGAAAAATCTATAGAACAGCATGCGGTAATGTGTGTCGAAAATAGTGAAGATGTATTTGATGCCCGTATTCTTAGTAAATTGTTAGATAGAGATATAGAATTTAGAGTTAGACGGTACTCTTATTGTATTAGTAAAAGCACTAAAAATTACCGAGATTGGTTAGAAGAAGATTATAAACGAAAATTGAGAACCAAGATTAACCATTTATTTATGGATAATTAATAGAAAATGATGCTGACTTAAATATCAATTTGACCAAGGAGATAAGGTACTGCATATCCACTCATAAACACGCGGTCACCTTTTATTTTACAATCCAGTTCGCCACCTCTTTTTGATAATTGAAAAGCTTTCAATTGTGTCTTGTTAAGCTTTGCGGCCCATAAAGGAACTAAAGAGGAATGGGCAGATCCGGTTACAGGATCTTCTGGAAGAATATCTGCATTAGCATCAAAAACTCTTGAAACAAAATCTGCTTTATTTCCTTTTGAGGTAATAATAATACATAAATAGGGTAATTTTTTTAGCAGCTTTAAATTGGGTTTTTCAAGTATTACTTCTTCTTCAGAAGATAAGGTAATTATCAAATCTCTAGCAGCAAAGGCTTCTATAGGTTCAGCGCTTAATGCATTATGAATTTCTTCAGGTATAGTTACAGGTATAGGTGGTCGTGAAGGAAAATCAAGGGTAATAGACCCGTTTTCTTCTTTTTTAGCTTTTAAAACACCACTTTGGGATGAAAATACAATCTTTTTAAGTTTTGGATTTATGTATTCAAATATAACATATGCAGATGCTAATGTGGCATGCCCACATAAATCTATTTCTGCATGCGGCATAAACCATCTTATTTCATAATATTCTTCTTTTTCTACAAAAAAACCTGTTTCAGCCAAGTTGTTTTCTATAGCTATATTTTGTAATAATTCATCATCAAGCCAATAGGGTAGGTGACATATAGCTGCAGGATTACCGCCAAAAAGTTTTTTTGTAAAAGTGTCAATTTGATATATGGGTATTTTCATAGTATTAAGATTGGCAGAACGTTATAACTATTGTCATTTATAATTCTTGATGTAAAGTGTTTAAATATTCTTTAATTACTTTTTCGTTTCTTTTAAAATAAGTCCACTTTCCGTGCCTGGTACTAATTAATAAACCAGCTCTGTGCATACCAGATAAATAGTGGGAAATTGTAGGTTGAGATAATCCTGATTTTATTTGAATGTTTTGCCCACAAACCCCATCATTAAAGTGCCCTAAATCTTTGTGAGGGGGAAAATTACCTTCGGGATCCTTTAACCACTTTAATATATTGATTCTAGTAGCATTAGAGAGTGCTTTATTAATATCCAGTATTCTTTTATTTATCATATAATAAATATACATATTTAATTATGTAAATATGTTAAAAATTTAATTTTAAAAATAATTAAGATTTATTGTAACAAATTTAAAACATAAACGTCTAGTATATAAAGAGCTAAGTAAAAAGTTGTAATTGATTAATACAAGACTTAGTTTTAACGATACAATAAGAGCGCCTATCTTGATACTTCTTGAGATAGGTGCTTTTAACTTTAAGATTAATCCTACTCTTTGTTTCTTATAAAATATTAAAATCATATAGCTTTAAGAGAAGAAAAATTATTACTATTCTTGCACATGATTAATATTATTCCCGATATACAAACCAAAAGAATAGCCATTAAACTAAAGCCCGTAGCAGAAAAAATGGTGAAAAGAGGGCATCCTTGGATTTTTGAAGATAGCATTGCAAAACAAAGTGCTGAGGGAAAAGCAGGAGATTTGGCTATTATTTACGATGTAAGGAAGAATAATTTTTTGGCTTGCGGATTATATGATCCCTATTCTCCTATACGTATTAAACTTATTCAATTCAAAAAGACCGCTCAAATTAATGACGAATGGTTTAAACAAAGGATTAAGGAAGCTTATAGTATAAGAATTCCTCTTTTTAAAACTGATACCAATAGTTATAGATTACTTTTTGGAGAAAATGATAATTTACCAGGTTGCATTGCGGATATATATGATACCATTTTAGTTGTTAAGTTATATTCACATATTTGGTTTCCCTACTTGAATAGTATTATTTCTAATTTAATTGAAGTTACTGGTTGTGAAACTGTCGTACTTAGATTAAGTCGTTTACTTCAATCTAAGAATCAATCTTATGGATTAAAAGATGGCTCTGTGATTTATGGTGAATTAGAAAACGAAGTGGTTGTTTTTAGAGAACACGGAATATTATTCTCTGCGAATGTTATTAAAGGTCATAAAACGGGATATTTTTTGGATCATAGGCATAATAGAAAACGAGTAGGAGAGCTTTCAAAAGATAAGCATGTATTAGATGTTTTTTCGTACGCAGGAGGCTTTTCTGTTCATGCACTTGCAGGAGGAGCTACAAGAGTTGTAAGTTTAGATATAAGCAAACAAGCTTTAGAAATGGCAAAAGAAAATGCTTTATTAAACAACCCTAAGGGAAAGCATGAGATTTTAGTAGCAGATGCATTTGAAGGGTTACAAAATCTGATTAATAGAAAAGAAAAGTTTGATATTGTAATTATTGATCCACCATCTTTCGCTAAGCGAGAGAATGAAATTATGGGTGCAAAAAACAGTTATGCTAGATTAGCAAAATTAGGATCAAAATTAGTATCTAAAAATGGCACACTTGTACTAGCATCATGTTCATCAAGAGTAACAGCAGATGATTTTTTTGAAATTTCAGAAACGAGTATGTTGGAGTTGGGGATGGCATTTGATGTGTTGGAAAAAACATTTCATGATATTGATCACCCTATTAGTTTTCTGGAGGGAGCTTATCTTAAATGTGGATATTATAAAATGAAGTGATGTATATTATCATAAAATGAAAAAAGCGAGAATTATTTAAGGGGTTCTCGCTTTTCCTGTTTATTATATTAATGTTTTCCAAAAACATGAACTTTTGCTCTTTTTCGAGATAGGTTCTTTGTGTCATAAAAGAATGTAATATCTTTAATAACTCTTTTATTTCCCTTTAAATCTATTGTTTTAGAGGTACTTCTACGTGAAAAGTTATGTCTAAGCTGTATAATATCTTTTTTGCCATTACCATATTCAATGACCATTTTATGCATGTTAATAGCCCCATTGGTGACTTTGATCTTTAATTTCTTAAATCCTCCTTTTTTGGCTGTTACATGTATTACATCTTTATCTAATCTATAGTTTACAGTTCTAGAACCTAAGTGATCCCATTCAATTTTAGTAAAACTAAAACTACTTGTAATAAGAAATAAAGCTAATAGAATTGAGGTAACCGATACTCGTTGTAATGTTATTGCTTTCATAGTTTTTAAATTTATTGATTTACTATTTTGACTATGAACGCGATAAAAGGTTTAATGTAGAAACAAAAAAAAGGAAACAAATCTTGTTTCCTTTTTTTTAAAATAATTTGAAATGTGACTTCTAGTTAGAAGAAAGCATAGCAAAAAATTTGTCCATATTTGGTAATAAAACAATTCTTGTTCGTCTATTTATAGCCATATTTTCTTGTGTATCATTTTCTACAAGAGGTTTATAACTACTTCTACCAGATGCTATTAATTTAGCAGGATCTACATTATAAGAATTTTGTAATTTTCTTATAATAGACGTTGCTCTTTTAACACTAAGATCCCAGTTGTCTTGTACCACAGCAGTACTAATAGTTCTAGGATCAGTATGTCCTTCAACCATTACTTCTAAACTTGGTTCAGAATTAATTACATCGGCTAATTTTTTTAAGATGTCGTCTGCTTTATTACTAACTCTAAAGCTTCCACTGTTAAATAGCATTTTATCTGATATAGAAATCATAACAACGGTATTATCTATATTAATAGAAATATCCTCATCTTCTTTAAGGTTATCAGATAATGAACTTTTTAAATTATGAGATACTGCTAAATTCATTGAATCCTTAAGAGTTTTTGCTCCTTGCAATTTTTGAGGATCAACTTTTGATAAAGTTTCTCCCATTTTAGCTTTGGTGTTGTTAGAAATAGCAGCGATACCATCTACCATTACCATTTTTTCATTATTAGAATCTTTTAAAGAATTAATTTTAGAGTTATAATCGGCTACTCTTGCTTCAATCTTCGCAAATTTACCTTCTAGCTCTTCTTTTTCTACAGCTGTTCTTTGTAGTGTACTTTGAGTATCCTGTAGTTGCTGTTCTAGAGCTACATATTTTTTCTTAGATACACATGATGTCATTAAAATGACCCCCGACAGTGCAATAAATGCAAATGATTTTTTCATGGTTATTCAATTAATTATTATGCTCTTTTAACTATTGCATATTTTTTTTATTGCTTGTCTATCTATTAATTTTTTCACATCAATTTCTTAAAAAATGTTAATAAATTTAACTTTAATAGATATCCCACAATATAATTACGTTAGTACTGCATATAATATATTTTCTAATTTACTGTAAATCAAAAGTATAGATTTTTGATATACTTGTGTCGAAGATTTTTTTTAAAATTAATTATTGTTTTATTGTAACAACGTATTATTTTTATGGTCATATTGTAAAAAAGAGATATCAGCCCAGATCTACTTAAATTTTTAATAATATGTTTTTGAATTGTAAGAGGCAAATATCTTTAATTGTCATTATTTTATTTTTTTTAATACCAATACAAGTTTTATTTAGTCAACAAAAAAAACTTGATGTAAAGGAATATAAAGAGTTAATTATTAATGGTTCTTTTGTATATCTTCCGATATACAAAAACAAAAAACAGTTCTTACCAAAATACGTTATTCCAAATCCTTCTAATAAGGAATTTATTGCAAAGTGGGATAATCAAAATTTCAACCCTTATCGCGGAGAAAAGATAACGTACCCGTTTCAATTAGCATTCGAGTCTACAAATTTTTCTTCTCCAGTAGATCGTAAAATGGTGGTTACCTCACGTTATGGATTAAGAAGAGGAAGACCACATCAAGGGATAGATATAGACCTGCATATCGGCGATAGTGTAAAATCTGTATTAGATGGTAAAGTACGCTATGTTGGTTATCATGGGGGACATGGAAAAACTGTTATTGTAAGACACCGTAATGGATTAGAAACTGTTTATGCACATTTATCAAAGTATCTTGTTAAAGAAAACGAAGAAGTCAAAAAAGGGCAGGCTATAGGAAAAGGAGGAATAACAGGTAACTCTAGAGGGAGTCATCTGCATTTAGAAGTAAGATATCACGGAAAAAGTGTAAATCCCGAATATTTATTTGAATTTACAAAGGAAGCTAAAATCCGATCAGATATACTTTATGTAACTCGTAAGTGGATGAATCCCAGATATCACAGATCTACTCGTAAAAGTAATGTTGTTGTTCATAAAACTATTGATGATATAACAATACAAGAAGAGCAAAAACAAAAGACGTACATCGTTAAAAAGGGAGATACATTACATAGAATAGCTAATAGACATGGGTTAGCTGTATCAGAAATTTGTAAGAAAAATTCGATAAAATATAATGCCGTTTTAAAAATAGGGCAGCAAATTATCGTGAATTAAAAAATAACTATTGATTCAGTATTGGATTTTCAAGATGTTTATTGATTATTTCTAATAAATGATTTTTGGTATAGGGCTTAAGAATATAATCATTTAAACCTGCGTGAATAATTTGTCTGTTTAATTGAGTAATATCAACAGCTGTTAATGCTATAACAGGAGTTTTAAGATTAAATTCTCTTATTCTTTTAGTAGTACCAATTCCATTTAATTTAGGCATGTTAATATCCATAAGGATAACATCATATCGATTCTCTCTCACCAATTCTATAGCATCAAAACCATTATCGATCGTTGTACACTCAAAATGCTCTTTAGAAAGAATTTTATCGGCTACTAATAAATTTAGTTTATTGTCATCTACTATAAGAGCTTTTCGTTTGGTATTTGTATTAGCCTCATTGCTATTATTATGGTCTTCGATATTATCGTTTTTATCGTCCTGTACCTGTAAGTCTAAAACAAGAGCATATTCAGAACCTTCTTGTGCATTTTTTTGAATGATAATATCACCATTGATCACATTTACTAAGCCTTTAACTATTCTTGAGTTAATACCAGTACCTAAATAAGATTTCTTTGCACTTTCAACGTTAATAAATTCTTGGTATATAGATTTTTGATCTTCTGAAGAAATATCATCCCCATTATGTTTAACCTTAAAAGAGATATTATTACTGTTATGTTTACTTTTAATTAAATGTACAGAAAAATATACGTCTCCATTTTTTGTAAATCGTAAGGCATTACTAATAAGATTCATCAAAATTTGTGATAGAATAGAAGCATCGCCAATGACCATTGGATTAATTTCGGGATCGAAATCATAATGCAATGTATTATCACTATTATCTGTTGCGTAACTAAATGAATTTACAAGGTTTTGAGTCACTTCCTGAAGGTTAAACAAATTGTTTTGGGACTTAATACCTTCAACATCTAAATAATTTATATGAAGTACATTATTAATAAGATTTAATAAGTAATCTCCAGAAAATTTCAGAGATTTTAGTTTTTTATCATCTTTAAGTTCTGGATATTCTTCGGCAATAAGATTTGTTAATCCCATAATGCCGTATAATGGAGTTCTTAATTCTTGACTAAGGACAGTAATGTAGTCTTGTTGTCTATGTATTTGTTTTTTTGTTTCCCTTTGTAAAGACTTTAACTCTCTATCCTTATTCTTTAGTGATTTTTTAAGACCATAATATTGTATCAACAAAAAGAGAATTATAGATAGAAGTATTCCTCCGATGATATAGTAAGTCATAGAACCTTTTTACGACAAAGATAATGTATATCTAATAAGTAAGTAGTGAGGATTTCCCCAAAATATTGAAATCCGAAAAAGTTTTTTTATATTATTAACAGCCATAATATAGTATATTATTTATCTTTATGGCACATTAGTTGATGTTTTTATGAGTATGAGATCACTGTTTTGTTTATGTTTTTCGATTTGTATTTGTTCATTTGTGAATGGGCAAGTGGAAACGGGTTCGTCAATTAAAATAGATAGAGAGAGTGATCTTAAAGCTAGTAAATTTGATTTATCAACTGGTTTAGAAACACCTAAATCGGATAGTAAAATTACGCTATATAGCCTTCCGAAAGAATTATCTGAATATGGAAGACCTAAGAGACCCTTTAATATGAATGGCGATGATGGTTTTTTTAAACCAAATACAGAAATTACGCCTAAGTGGTTTAAAAAAGATAAAGCTATCAAAGATGAGTTTAAAAGTGATCAGTATCTAGGAGATTTCAAAAGTTCAGGCAAATTTGTTCATCTTGTATACAGAGATCATGAGCATGTAGATGGAGATCAGGTACGCATCTTTATAAATGATGATGTGATTAGATCTAAAATTTATCTATCTAGCGCTTTTCAAGGTATTAAAATCAATTTGACCAAAGGATTTAATAAAATAGATATTCAGGCTTTAAATCAAGGAGAATCAGGTCCCAATACTGCAGAATTTCAGCTCTATGATGATCAAGGTGTCCTAATAACGGGAAATGAGTGGAATCTTACTACAGGAGTAAAAGCAACTATGATTGTTGTAAAAGAATAATTATCAAGATCACTCATAATCCTGTATTTCTTAAATAGTTTTGCAAATTATGAAATCCAAGCTTTTACTGTGGTTTTTTTTGAAAACCAGATTAAAAAGATTGCAACAAGCAACACAAGTATAGGCATTACCATTCTACTTCCTGACAGAACAATAAAATCTTGTAAAAAGAAATTGTAGGTTGTTTGCATAACTATACCGATCAAAGAAAGTATAAATAGAATTGATGCTATTTTTTTTCTTAAAAGTAATAAAATACACCCTAGAGCACCTGCAAATACAGCAATGGCAAAGGCAGCAGTTACCCACGCAGGCATGTTATTATAGAAACTTTGTTCTGCTTCTGGTAAAGAAGCTATAGCTTCATCTGTAATATATGCTTGAGCCAAATAGGCAAGAACACCCATTATATTCCAAAGTAAGGCAAGAATTGCAATAATCCAGAACCAAATAGGAGGTTTGTTGGCGATTTTCATGATAATTTGTTATTTAGTTGTTTGTCATAACAAGATACCCAGAAACCTCATAAAATACAAATCACCTGTTTTATGAATAAAATTTCACAGAATAATCAGACCTTACTACTGTAGAATTAGGAATAAGATTGTAATTAAGTTTTTAAACTAGAACCGTTAGTAGTTTTTGTACTTTCTAGTTTTTCTAAACGCTTTTTTATTAAATCTAGATCACTTGTAAGTGCAGATAAATCAATTTTCTCTAATTCTTTGTCTCGAAACATTTGTTGGCTCATGTCAAATAAATAATAAGGGTTTACATCAAAAATTTCAATAATATTTTTTAAAATATCATATCCAGGTTTTGTTCTTTTTCTGCTTCCATCTGGTTGTAAACGCCCTCCCGTAATACTATCAATAGTAGTACTGGTAACGCCAATTTTGGCAGCAAAAGAATTGTTCGACAAGTCTAATTCCTCAATTATTTCCTTAACTCTTTTATGAATATCCATTGAATCCATAATAATTATTTAACAGCAATATTCTGTAAAATGTTTTTGTATTCGGTAATATGTTGGTATATTTAAGGGGTAATTATCTACACAATAAATGTATACAAAATAAATTGAATAATGGTTTTTCAAAAGAAGAAAGAACTGAAAAGAAAGAAATTAAATTTACTAAATCAATAATTATGGTCTTACAGCAATTTTACGAGCAAAAGAAAAAAAAGATACATGAGATCATAAATCCGGGTCAAACGCAAAATGATACTGTGCGTTTATTTAATGATAATGTTTTTGAGGATACTGGGGTTACATACCCACTTATCTTGTTTAAGTATAATAATATTGTCTGGAATACTTCTTCCGAGAAAGAATATAAAGCCGATGTTGACTTTAGTGTCTTTGTAATACTAGCGCCTTCCTATGCAAATGATTATTTAGAAAGCTTTGAATTGGCTCGTAAAATAGATCAAGCCATTCTAATTCATCCTAATAAAAGTGAAAGAACTAAGAATGAACAAGATATTTTGAATGGTGTAACTACTATACCATTGATTACAAATTCTGCATTAAAAGTGCGAGAAGGACAATATACTGTAGAGGATGATCACTGGGCAAAAAACAATTATTACATCTGGGAAATTAATTATAGTACTACGCTAATAGAGAAAGAGTATAAAAAACGATATACGATGATTTCTAATGAATTCTTTGTTCAAAATGATATAGATGAAGATAAAGAATTGGTAAGAAAGAATCTTAAAGAAATTGGATACGATTTAGATGATTATAACGAAGTTGAATATAATGGAAAAAAATTATTAGTATATAAAAATGTAGAAGAACATCTTATTGTGAATAATAAGGATGTAGAACTTTAATCATAATTAATTTTTTTAAAAAACTAAGCTCACAAATAAAGTAAATATGAAAAGAAAAAATGATTTGCTAGAAAAAAGAAGAAGATACGTTCAAAATTACGTTTTAGAGAATCAAGATAAGCAAATGAAGCTTATTGTTGCAGAACTTTCTGAACGATTGTTTTTATCAGAGCGCACAATTTACAACATACTAAATCAGAGCCCTATTTTGGTTGAAGTTGCATAAATTACTGAAACTACTGTTTTTGTAATACGTGTTTTTCATTTTTTTTAGTTTGCTATTTTATCTTTAGGTGTTAAACACTATAAAGTATAAACTTAAATTAAATTCATACATAATGGGTAATTTATTAAATGACGTTGTTATCAACAAATTGTCTGGTGGTTTAGGCCGTAGGACTCCTGATAGGGATATGGTTTCTGGACTATTATTTGATTTATCTCCTTCAGGAACAAAGAAAAGTGAAAACCCAAATATAGAAGTAGGACGTTTATATAGATTTGCGTCATTAGAAGATGCAGAGGGTTCAGGATTTGTAAGTTCTATAGATAAAAATGGCTGTTCTGTTTATTATCAAATAGCACAGTTTTTCAGAATTAATCCTTCTGGAGATTTATTAGTAATGGGAGTTGATAATTCTGTTGCTATTGGTGATAACACTGAGGATACCTATCAGAATTTAGTTGCACAAACTGACAATTTATTGACAAAAGCAAACGGAGAAATTAGACAACTTGCTGTTTCATTTGGTAAATTAACTACAACATTTGCAGAAACTACTGGTGCTGTGGGTGTAGCAGCAACAATAACTAGAAAAGCTTTTGAAACAGATTATAGACCATTAGAAATCCTTTTAGAAGGTAAAGGTTTTGGGGAGTTAATAGTAGATGGTGGTCCTGGTGTCGCAACTGCAGAAAACTTAAGAGGACTTAATGCTCCTAACGTATCAGTAACTATTGCTATGGATCCTGAAAAAGCTAACGAAACCGGTGGTAATTTTAAAAATACGGCAGCGGTAGGTGTTTTGTTAGGAGCAGTGTCAAGAGCAAAAGTATCTGAAAATATAGCTTGGATAGAGAAATTTAATCTTACCGGAGAAGGCTTTAGATCAGTAGGTTATGTCGGAGGTTTAGATTTACCTACAGAAGGTGATCAAGGAACCTTAAATAATCTTGGATATATTTTTAGTCGTAAACATATTGGTATTCCTGGAGTTTATTTTAATGACAGTCATACATGCACTTTAGAAACAGACGATTTTGCTTTTATAGAAGCTAATCGAACAATTAATAAAGCTGCCAGAATTTCACGGACAGCACTACTTCCAAAACTTAATTCACCAGTATTGGTTGATCCAGAAACAGGTAAACTACCTCCTTCTGTAGTAAAAGGTTATGAAACTCTTTGTAGATCGGCATTAGAGCGCATGATAAGTAATGAGGAAGCTTCAGATATAGATGTTTTTGTAGATCCTAATCAGGATATCCTAGCAAATTCTCAGTTAAATATAAAGATTGCAATTGTGCCTTTAGGAACGGCACGTAAAATTGTAGTTGATCTAGGATTTAAGAACCCATTTCAAATTAACGCTGCGGCGGCATCATAAATAATAATAGTATAAAATAAGAAATATGTCACATTTACCATTAATAAACGGCCAACGACATAGTTGGTCCTCTATAGAAGTAAATCTTTTAGATCGCATCGTTACCGGGATTACGTCTATTAGTTATGACGATACAGAAATGAAAGAAAACCATTATGGTGCAGGTAATATGCCAGTACATAGAGGTAGAGGGAAATACGAAGCTAATGCGTCGATGACACTGTATAACTACGAAGTTGAAGCAATACAAGCAGCATTACCCAGAGGACAGCGATTAATGGATTCACCACCTTTTGATGTAAAAGTTAGTTTTTTAGATGAAAGTAATGCCATAATTACGCATGTTATTCGTAATTGTGAGTTTAAATCTAATAACCGAAACATGAGTCAGGGTGATACAAAAATTGAAGTTTCAATAGATTTGATCGTTTCGCATATCGAGTGGAACTAGAAAGAATTTTTAGAATATAGAATACAACAACCCCAGACGGTATTAATTGTTTTGGGGTTTGTTTTTAACATAATGCTTTTAGAAGCTATGGAAAATACAGAAACTGCAGCTCAAGTTGCATTATTAGACGGTAATATCACCGATGCACAATTAAAGCGTTGGAAATACCAATATAAAAGAGTGGTTAAATTATCTGTAGAAGATGATGACGGCACTACTTTATTTGCATATTTCAGAAAACCAACAATAGATATACGTTCAGCGGTACTGCAAGCATCGAAAATGGACGAATTTAAGGCATTAGAAGTCTTGTTTAAAAACTGTTATTTAGGAGGTGATACCGATATCGAAGATGATGACGATCTACGACTTAACATCACGACTTCTTTTTCAGATTTTATACAACCAAAACCTGTTAAGATAGAGGTTTTATAAACAATTTATGGCAACATATATTAACAAACTCCAGGCAAGTGGCAACACTCTTGACGAAGCGGTAGAAGACTTTAAAAGAAAGCTGGAGTATGTTATGGTACCCATGTATCCCGAAGAGTTCGAAACTAGGGAAATACAAGGACAAACATATATGTATCTAAATGGCGAATGGTCATTGCAGCTCGACGAAGTAGTGGTTACAGCTAGAACTATTACTAATACAAGAGCTTTTATTATTGCTTCCTCTGGTATACGCCTTCATAAAACAGCTAGTCCACATGATACAGAATATGTATCCGCTAGAAGTGGTAAAAATGTCAGCGCAACTAATATTGCCACAACAATTTATAAACCAGGAGAAGAAATCTTATATATCGGCCCTTCTCAAAACGCAAAAGGTTGGGCTTTTATACAAACCAATGATGGTAAACAAGGGCATATAGAACGCCATCATATCATGATCCTTGAGAAGAATGCAATTCTTGATAATTTTACACAGGCCTATCATTACGTCAAACAAGAAGGAGAAGGATTAGAAAGTATTATCAATACCTATTTTGCCAATTATAACTTCAAGAGGGGTAAAGACAAAAGAACTATAGCAGAGGCTTTGATTTTTTTAAATCAAAGTAGCGATCATGATCACGGACTCTATTTTAAACAAGAAGAAAAAGGAATCTTTGAAAAAGTACATAGCGGTGTTATAGATGCACATGATCCTTGGTTTCAAAAAGCTAGAGAATTATATAAAACTGTACAAGTGCCCTTATATACTGTACTACGTATTCCAACAGCTGCCTATATCGAGTATTTGGCAAAAATAGGCAAGCTCTCTCAACGTCCCGATTTGGTTAATGAAATGATCAATGTAGGTGAGATCATTGTAGATGTTGCAGCAGGTATAGCCGGAGTTATTGTTGGTATCATAGAAGGTTTTGTAGTTGGGATATGGGATGCATTGGTTGGTTTAGTTGATCTGGTATCTTCTATAATAGATGTGATTAAAAAATTAGTGCAAGGCACTTTTATAGAAGATCTTAAAAAAATGTATGCCATGATGATTGGTTTATCATGGGAAGACATTAAAAAATTAGGAGACGCTATTAGCGGTGGATTGATATCACAAATACAGAATTTTAGTACACTATCTGCTTTCGAAAAAGGAAGAGTGATCGGTAAGATCATAGGCATGGTACTACTAGAAGTAGTATTGGCATTTTTTACTGGTGGTGCAGCTAACGCTGCAAAATGGGCGGGTAAATTAGGAAAATTTGCCAAAGTAGCAAAGACAATTGCTAAGGTGGGAGATGATGTTTTAGGGCCACTTAATAAAATGAATAAAAAACTTATTGATAAAATAAGTGATAAAGTCCCCAAAAAGTTTAAAAATAAAAACGGAAAAGGGGATTATGATGATAATGAAAAAAATAGAGTTTTAAAGCAAACCATATTAAACCTTGTAAGAGCAAAAACCCTCGCACTTGATGAAGTAGGAGCAACTCTAAGTCAACTTAAAACAGATTTATTTTTCTTGGCGAAACCTCTTCCTGGTGCAAAATTTTTCTTTCCTCCCGAGATTGGCATGCCTGGTACTTATGATGTGTATTTTAAAGCAAGTCCTAAAAAGAAAGTCGCAAATGATTTTACCAGTGGTACCAAAGGAAAAAATATAGCCGATACAAAAGCAGCTGGTTTATTAAATAAAAAGATTAATGATCTTAAAAAAGCTCCTGATGGATACCAGATTGTTAAGACTAAAAAAGGAAAACAGATAAAAAGACTAGATGCAGATAATCCCAATACGCCTCAACTTACGGTAAATGATAAAGGAGAAATTATAGAGTATAAAGGACCTAAAAACAACCGTATAAGTGTCTCTGGTAAACTTAGACGTATACTAGGTACGCCAGATGGGCACCAAGCACATCATTTAGTGGCCGATAACGTTGTACAGAAAAGTAAATTACATACGTTGGCAAGAAAAAAGGATCTATATGATTTGGATAGAAAGGGTAACGGTATTAGCTTAGCAGAAACCGTAGAAGATTTTGCAAAAGATCCAACAGGAATGTCTAGTAAATTGCCTTTGCATAAAGGAAATCATAAGGAGTGGGATAAGCTTACTACAGGTGTTATCGAAGAGTATGAAAGAAGATTAATAAAGAAATTCGGAAAACTAGATATCCCTCCGGTTACAGAGGAAGCAATGAAACTTTCGTTAGAGGGTATAGAGAAGAAGTTGTTGAAAGAGATGAACGGCCTTCCAAGTGGCATAAAATTAGAATAAAGTATGATGAAGCAAAAAGCTTTTATATTGAAAAGGAGCAAAGATGCCTGGGGGCATATAGATTTTATGAAGAATCAAGAAGGAGCAATACATGTTCCTTTTGAAGGAGATGACTATATTCGTTTGAACACCATGGATATTAAAATAGTAGATTTTCCGTTCCAAATATGTTTTGCCTCAGATTTTAGTATAATTCCCATGATAGATTATCCTCATAATGATTTAAATTTAGATATTTTAAGTCAAAAAATGTTATCGGTATTTAAGGATTTAGATGACTTTAAATATAATGAGATACCGGTTATAATGTTTGATCATAAGGAAATGGAAGCCTACCATATAGAACAAGGTGAATTACTTGAAGACTTACAAAGAAGAAATGAAGATTATATAGCAATTCAGCTATTAGATTATACGGATGTATTTGATAGGGAAAATTCTGAGTATGAAGAAGATTTTTTAGATCCAGATGAAGTAGGAGATATTGACAAGTTGGTTTTGAAATGGCCTAAAAAAGGCTTTCCTCCATTATTTCGGTTAGATGAAAGTGCAACAAAGTTATTTGTGTCCGAACAAGCAAAAAATGCATTAGAAGCAGCAAATATAAAAGGATGTGAGTTTGAAGAAGTAGAAGTGAGTGGATAAAATTTAGTAAGTGATCAAGCCTAATAAAAATATAGACATTGGTACTTTTGATATAGATATCAAAGAACTAGCTACACACGAAACTAGTGAGTATGTTGCGCAACGCCTGCAACAAGCCATGCAAGAGGTGCTAAATAAGCACGTCAAAAATAAAAATACGACTACTGCATTTCTGACTAATCAGAGTAGTGGTGGTACAGCAAATAATCGCAATACCATTCCTAGGACTATTGGTGGTACAACAAAACAAAATAATAACACAAATGTTTACAAGCAGAGTACCGGTAGTACTGCAGGTGTTTCACCGTCTGGTGTGCAGAACGTTCAAGAATCTTCGATAACAAAAGAGTCTAAAGAGACGTCTTTAATAGAAAGTATTGATACAGCAGTAGCTACTACTGACAATATAACTCCTGATCAAACCATAAATAACATAGCTACTGTTAATGATAAAGAGCTGCTGATCCAAAAAATCACTAAAAAATATCTTACAGAAAGCTCAGATGATTATGATGCTACACAAGTTGACAAATGGAACGGGATTATTGAGCAAATAAAAAAAGAAACTGATCTTGATACATTTGTTAAAAATTCTGATAATTTAAGTCTTCAAGAGTTGTATAAAGAAGTGATATCTGCTTCAAAACCTAAAAAAGAGCTAACGCCAGAAGTATTGCGTAAGCGAATGATTAAAGAGATCGAAGAGAAGTACATTTCAGATGAAAAATTAGAGCCTAAAAAGAAAAGCTTTTGGGAATCTATTTTATGGAAGTTAAATAATTCTAATATTGCTCTTAAAGATATTCTTGAAAAACATAAGGAATTGTTTTTGTTCATAGATTTATTAATGCCCAGTGAATTTGATAATTTATCTATTGATTTAAAGAAGATTACTGCTAAAAACGTGTATCCTAAGATAGGAAAAGATACTATTTATGTAAGACTAGGTAAACTTAAAGATGAAACAGGGAAATCTGTATCCAAGGTAACAAAAGATAAAAAAGGATTAAAACATTTAATAGATACGCCAATTGTATTTACAGCCAATAGAGATAATGTAAATATAAATTGGAAAGTATATAAAAAGGATGGCACATTGCTTAGCACTCATGTAGATGAAGGAAAAACTTTTACCTATATTTTTAAAGAGTACGGAGAGTTTGTTATTGAAGCATATGGATCAAGTGCAGTATATAAAAATAAAAAAGGACAATATAAAAAGGCTAAGAACTTAAAATTAAGAAGCAATTATATTGCTATTCATATTAAAACACCAGAGCTTGAGAGGGTAAAAGTAAAAGGTTTAAAAAACAAAGGACATATTGTATTTAATAACGAGAAAGAATATAGTTTTAAAGCCATAGCAGATGTAGGAAAGGTGGAAGATTTAAGTACAATCACTTGGAAAAAGTTTTATAAAAATACCGTAGCACAAAAGAATTATGAAGAATTAGAGAAAGATGTGGTGACAGAAGGTGTGGTTCTCAAAACAAAATTTAATAAAGCAGGTTGTTATAAAATTGTAGCAAAGTCTGGAGAAAAAATTAGTACTACTACTTTTACCGTTGGTGGTAATTATATTAGAACGATTAAAGAGGTGAATAAGAAGAATTTTGTCCTCTTTAATACATCAGATACACTTGCTTTTGTGCCATCTTCTTATAAGTTAGGTAAAAACGTTCATATAGATAAAGAAGCGATTACTTGGGTTGTTACGAAAAATGAAGCAATAATTGGTAAACCTTTTAAAGGAGAAAAGTTTATTGTTGAACAGACACAAGGAATTAAAGAAGGAGAGTATAAAGTTACTGCATATGTAAATGACCCTATTTTTGGAAAAAAACAGGCTTCTACAACAGTAATGGTGGTTCATCCTGAAATTATTGAAGCGCAATGGACAGATAGTAGAGGGGTAATTAAACCTTCTTCGGGATATAAGGATGAAGTAAATTATATTTCTGCAAAAATTCCTTACTACCATAATTCAAAAGCACTAATTAAATTATATAGTGGTAATAAATTATTGTATACATATACTACTACAACAGATAATCATGGTGGTATAAAAGAAGAAGTATGTTTAGAGGATTTCGGTATTGAGAATTTATTTAATGAAAAAGTAAAGTTTAGAAATTCTGAAGCTGGATTATTATCTTTTACAATAGAAGCTGTTGGATATACCTTTAAGAAAAGTAATGTAAGGTTTAATAACAAGATATATGTAATTAAAGAAAGATCTATAACAATGGCATATTTTGCTTATAGAGGAGAAGTAATATCCCCTTTAAAACATGCTGTACCTTATGGAGTAAGAATTCAAGCTGTTATTGAAGCCCCAAACATGATAGGAGAAAAACTAAAAACGAACTTTTACCATGTCCCATCACAAGATTATTCCAATAGTAGTAAAGTAGTATTGGCAGAGGAAGTAATAGTTGGAACAGATGGTAGAGCCATTTTAGAGTTAACTCTACCTAAAAATTTAGAAGAAAATCACAAGAAATTCAAGTATTTTTACTTCAGTAGTGAATCGTTAGAGGGAGAAAAAATTATTAAAAATTCATTTATATTACTTTGTTTTAAGGAAGGAGATGTTTTACCAGAAGGAGTTGATTTACTAGTTAGATCTCCTTGGATGAAAATAGCACTTGAAGAAGCAGTAAAATCTTTAGGGACACATGAAGGAAAAGAGCCAATGTTATCTATGGGGTATAGGTATTTAAAGGCTGCTGGGAATCCATACTCTCCAGACAATGATGATTTTGGTCAATGGTGTGCTGCATTTACTACATGGGTTGTTAAAGAAGCTAATTACAAGATTCCAAATAATACTCGTTCACAACATATAGTAGAAAATGAAGGTAAACTCTATAAACGAATTTCTTATCCTATTTTTGGTGCGATCACAGTTTACACAAGGCGAACAAATACAAAATCTGGTCATGTGGGAATGTTATTTGGATTGGATAAAAATGGCGATTATATTTTGTTAGGAGGTAATCAAGGTGATACTATTAAGTTTTCTACATTTGGTAAAAAGAAATCTGGAAGTTTAGATTTTAATGGTTTTTTTGTTCCAATAGAATATAGTATAAAATCAATAGATAAGTTAACGAAAAAGGATTACTATGAAAGTGATGATGAAGTAAATAAGTTATTTAAAATAATTTCAGAGAATGCTAAAGGAGCACCCAAAACGAAATAAATATTAAATTAGTTGAAAATTAAGTAAAATGAGAAGCACATTTTTAATAATTAGTTTTTTGACAATTGTAATTGGTTGTAAAAACTCTGAAGCAAATAAAGAAGAATTCTTAAAAAAAACTCCAATTAGAGAAGAAGGGTTATCATCAGAAAATGATAGCATTGAGACCCAAATTAATTTGAAAAAAGAGAAAAATAATGTTTTAAGTACTGATATTAATTGTCTCGATGAAAGTACTGAAAACGAGCGAGTAGAAAATTTTATAAGAAATCTTATCAGTAATATTGAAAATTCTAATGTAAAAGAATTATCTACAAAAATAAAATTCCCTATAGATATATTCTCTCATGGAGAAATCTCTAACGAATCTGTTTTTATTGATAAATTTTCTGATTCAGAAGCTTTTGAAAAGTTTTTCGGATTAGAGGTGTTTAATGAAAATGGCGAACTCAAAGATGTTTCTACTTTCGATAATATACAAATATTTTATACCGAAATGGAAAATGTTTCTTCATGCTATTATGTGCAATTCGGCTTAGGTACTGAAATATATAATATACAAGAAATCAATGGTGTGATAAAGATTGTTAAGTTTATAGGAGTTGGTTAATATTGAAAGAAATTGAATATTAAATCAAATGAAATTTAATTCTTTATGTATACTATTTTTTATTTTTATTATTGCTTGTAAAAGTGAGAAGAAGCAGACTTCAATTTCGCTTGAGAAAGAAAGCAATACTCAGGTAATATATTCTGCCAATAATACTTTTATTAAAAATGAAGAGTTAAAAGGTGTCGAGAAAGATTTAATTGGTAGGATATATAGTGATATAGAAGATGTAAATGAGTTCAAAAATTACTATAGTCCAGGAGGAGCTAGTGTAGGCGAAATATATAATAATAAAGAATACTCAATCAATACAGTTCAAATAAAAGAAGGTCTTGATAGTTTTGTGATTTTTAACGAGGCTCTTGTGTCTGAATCCGATGTACAATATAAAATTTTAGATACTTTAAACCTTACAGGAAAGGAATACGGATTATTATCTGATAAGGATAAAAGTTTATACATTCATTTTTGTTATAAAGATGGCGAAAATGATCAAGAAATTATTGCTATTGCTCAATATGATGAAAATGAGGAATTTCTAACCACCATTTATAAAGCTTGGCGTGCCGACAGAAAAACGGAAAAAATAATTGAGATACCGATTGATGGTATTAAAGTTGAAAATGTTGGTTATGGATTGTAACTTTTTTAACGCTTCAAATGGCAAGGTAATTGATATAACTACTTCAAAACATCTACTATGAAATCTGTTATAATATTATTTGTAGTATTCATGTCGTTATCTTTTACTATGGAAAAAGATAATCACCTTAAAGTAAATAATACTCAAAAACTAGATACTTGCGACTTTAATGGTAAAAAACTATATGGCAAAATACAATTTGTAGAGTTTGCCAACCAAGCCGATATCAAAGTACAGATTGTAAATAGTTTTCCTGATCTTAAGGTGCAATTTGTAGAGAGTTTTCCCGATAAATGCGGCGAATGGCAGGTTGTAGAGTTTGCCAATCAAGCCGATTTAAAAGTATATGTCACAGAAAGTTTTCCAGATATCAAAATACAAACTGTAGGTAGTTTCCCTGGATTGCCATAGGTTCATACTATTATTAGATGTCCGTCTGAGCCCTGAGTAAACTATGTATCTCTTGTATGTTTTTAATTTGATAAGTTAGGTTTTCTACGAACAAGTTAACGATATGTATATAAAATATAAGCATAAAGCTTAGTCCTAAAAGACTGAGCTTTTTTTATTTACAGAAAATTTACTGCAAACACAGAAAACCATGCATACTCTTTACATGGTAAAGCATTTGCGTTTCCTATTTTTAAGAAGTATTGTAACTAGTTTATTGCATAATCATGTGCTATAAAAATAGAGTTATTGTAATTTTTTGATTATGAATGATTCAGGAAATAAAAACTTAGGAGGTGGCCTAAACCTTAATGAAAACCCTAAAATACCGGATACATCTGGTATTCTTAATGCTTTAGGCGGAAATACAACAGCACCTACTATTACTATAGGCAATTTTATAGTGAGTAGTATTACAAATGCAAGCGATCAGGAATCTATAGAGGATAAATTACTTAAAGCCAGAAAAGATACGTCAATAACAGGGTAGTTCATGAAAAAAGATAGTGATCAAATATTGCTTTGGAAAAAAGAATATAAACAAATCATAAAGATACAATCTGATGATGACGAAGTAGCGTATTTTAAAACTCCTACATTATCGGTGCTGGATACGTATAACGATATGAAAGAGAATGATGTGTATAAAGCACTAGAGTTCTTGTTTAATGCTTGCGTTTTAGAAAATAATGAGTATGAAGATGAGTTTTTGTTGTCAGCAGGTAAATCGTTGGTACAAAAAGTTATCACAGATAAAAGTATCTCTATCAATAGTGAAACTGGAAAAGATGAAATAAAAAAA
This sequence comes from Aquimarina aggregata, assembly GCF_001632745.1. Lineage (GTDB taxonomy): Bacteria > Bacteroidota > Bacteroidia > Flavobacteriales > Flavobacteriaceae > Aquimarina > Aquimarina aggregata. The sequence continues at coordinate 522,636 of NZ_LQRT01000002.1, forward strand.
TCAGCGGCTTTAGTACGACATTATTTTAATGTAGATCCTTATGATTTAGGAGTAGATGAGTTTTATAAATTACTTTCAGAAGCATTATGGCTTCAAGATCACAAAAACAAACAACTAGAATTTGCAATTGCCAATGTATTGGTAAAAACATTTGGTAATACGATGCAATAGTAAAAAGATAGCGATAAGAAAGATATTATGGGTTTTAATATTAATTTAAAAAATGCATTAGATCAATACGATGGACTTATAGATTTTGCGGTTGATGAAGCAGCAAATCTAGGGGTTACAGAGTTTAAAGATTTTATTATAGATAAAAAAGGAGGTGAGTTTAATCTTCCTGTTTTTGCGCCATTGGTTTTTGAACCTCTGATAAAAAGAGACTTAGTACTTCCTTTTATGAGAATCGATGCAGTCACTATTTCTGTTAATAGATCAAAAAACATTCAAACTACTGCAATAGAAGGGCGCAATCATACTATAAAAGAACATATTTCTAATGGTGATTTTTCAATAAATATAGATGGACTTATTGCAGATGATGAGTTTTCAAAAGATTACCCAAAAGGTAAGCTGTTTTTATTAAAACAATTTCTTAATGCTCCGTATTCTTTGCGTATCACTCATGCAATCCTAAATAGACTAGGGGTACATGAGATTGTCATACAATCATACAGTATCCCATCCATAGAAGGGGTTAAAAATATTCAGAAATTTTCAGCTCAGGCAATATCAGATGAACCATTAGAACTAATCATTCGGGATAATGCTTAACCTAAATTGTAAAATAAAGGTCTTTGAGACCAATGACCAATTGATACCCACAGATCGGGTGTATGAGTTTGGGTATGCTTATGATATTCAGATAGAATCATCATATGATAATTTTACAGATACAGCAGTTATAAAGATTCCTAAAAAAATAATAGTAAATCAATTAAATAGTACACTTGGGTTTGAAGTATTAAAACAGTTGCCTATTGGTCCAAAAATTCAGAGTATTTATGAATACTTAAAGCAAGATAATTATATAGAAATATTTCTTGGGTATAATGGTGATTTTAAACCGGCGTTTAGAGGGTATATAACAGAGGTAAAAGGTGATGCTCCGGTATGTATTACATGTCAGGATATGATGTATCTGCTTAAAAAAACCAAAATGGTTATTGATGGTACTTCGGATAATGAAGACCCTCAAAATAGGATTTCACAAAACCCGTCACAAACAATAATGCCCAGTCAAATCAAACCGATTTTAGAAACTAAACTTCAAGAATTAGGAGTTGTTTATGAAGAACTTAAAATTGAAGATAATTTAAGTGCATTAATAATCGATAGGAAATCATCTGTAGCTAATTATTTAAAATGCTTAAAAGATCAATATAAAATCTATTCATTTTTTAAGTTAGAAAATGATTGTAGTAAGTTGCATGTTACTAATAATCCTGATGTTTTTAAAATTGAAGAAATACAGAATTTCACAGAGCTTTATAAAAATACCCCATCAGATGAAATACCGATACCTCAAGCATTACTTAATAAAGCAATATCAATTTTAGGAATTCGAGATGTTCTAGATTTTTTTAGTCGTGATGACGGGTTTATAGGAATTGGAAGATTTAGGTTCTTTTATAATATTATTCGTGATGAACTTAAGGTTAATCGGGAACAAGTTACTGCCATTAGAATGCGCGCAGAAAAATATTTTATAAATTCTAATACTCCAATTTTTGTTGAATTAGGGGATCCTGGAGATGGAGAATTAATAGAAACATACACGCTACATGATAATGAAAATGAACTACCTACTCAAGATGCTCTTTTTCAACAAGAAGAACAACGAGTAAAGGCAGAATTAAATACATTTCTTGGTTTTCGATTAGCTAAAGAAAAACAAACAGGACTTACAGGTAGTTTTGAAACTTTTGGAGAACCATTTATGAGGCCAACAGATAGAATAATACTTGAAGATGCAGAGGATGAAGAAAAAAATGGAGTTTTTCAGGTAAAAAAAGTAAAGAGAAGTTATGGTACTAGTGGTTACAGACAGATAATTAGCGTGGGTAGACGAGTAGAAGATTAGAAAGAGTAATTTATGGCAGAAATCGCAAACATAATAAAGAAAATAGCTACTGAAGGGCAAAAAATACACACGTATCCCGCCAAAGTAATTAGAGTAAATAGAGATGAAAATGCATTACATCCAGAGGATGAAGATGCATACTCAGTAGATGTTATGAGAGCAGATGGTGCAGAGATCTCACATGTAAGATTAAAAGCATCTTTACAGGATAAGGAGCAAGGGATTATATGTATTCCTAAAGTTGGTAGTTGGGTCTTGGCATCAATTATTGAAACTACAGAAACCCGTGCCTTTATTTCTCAATATTCTGAAATAGATAAAATATTTTTACGTATACGCAATGATGATGACACCTATTTTCAGATGCAAACGGGAGGAAATGGATCGAGATTGTCGTTTAAAAGATTAGAATCTGAGGGTAACCCTATTACAAATACACCTCCGCTGTTTAAAGATATATCAAGTATAGGGTATTCATCAGATGAAGTTAAAATTGATTTTTCAGAAGGTCAAGGTTATCAAGCTGTAATACAAGATGAATCAATTGTATTTAATCATGAAGCCAAAGGTTTGAACTTTGCAATGGGAGATAAGTTTAAAGTAGAGGTAGGCGAGAATAACTTAAAAGATCAACTTAATGACTTGATAACAGAAATATCAAAAATCGTAGTAGCACAAGGAGTAAGCCCAGATGTAGGGGCGCTTGCTGATATCAACGCAAAAATTAACGAAATAATGGAATAATTATGCCTTTAAATGCAACTTTATTAGCAAATGATATAAAAACTGCTTTAAAAAACAATGTGGATATAGGAGGTAGTGCTCCAACTAGTAATAGTGATGCACAATCAAAAATTGACAGCTATATTGATGATATGGCTAGTGCAATTGCAACAGCAGTAGTAAGTCATATTAAAAATAATTTAAAAGTAACATCAAGCGGATTAGGAAATAACGGAGCTCCCGTTACATCAAACTCAACAGTAATTAGTTAGCATGAAAGATTTTAAACTTGATAATAATAGAGATTTGGTAATTAAAAATGGAGATTTTGCTATAGGCGATACAGATCAGCAGAATATCGAACTATTATTACTTAGTCATAAAGGTAGTTTTAAAGAACATCCGATTCTCGGTGTAGGTATAACAGATTATCTTAAAAGTCCTGAGATTATTTCTCGTTTACGACTAGAAAATGAGATTAGTAATCAATTAGAATACGATAATTTCTTTATTAAAGATTTGGACGTAAATAATTTAGAAAATATACATATCGATGGAAACTATTAAACCACAAGAGAATCAGAGTATTTTTGATATGGCACTCCAAGAGTATGGTAGTATCGAAGGACTATTTGATCTTCTTGATGATAATACTATTGATCAAGTAGATATGTCTTTATCGGTATATCAAGATTTGCAAATTATAAGTTCACCTACCAGAAGAGAAATTCAAGAATTTTATATCGCAAGAAATATTAAGCCGGCAACCGATGGTACCAATGCAGAATTTGCATTGTTAGAAGATCCTGATAAGGATTGTGAAGGAATTGGTTGCATGATCATTGCAGATGATTTTATTGTTTGTCCAGCAGATGAGGAAGAACCAAAATTACAAGAAATAAAAGGATTTGGGGGGATTTCGGGAGAAGGAATTAGCCTTAAACTATTGCAAAATAATATAGGTTACAGAAAAGTTGGTAGTGATGAACTACCTAAGATAATAACTTTTTCAAGGTTTGAAGGAGATAATATAACTCCTTATAATCTCGAGTTTTCGATTTTTGTTGAAGCAAATGCTACATATGAAATCTTGGCTGCAAGTCAAAAAACTCCTATTAATGTAGCGGTTTCTATACCCATTGATAAGACAAGAGAAAGTATTAATGTATTTAATTCATCACAAGTTCTCAAAGCACTTTCAGAAGGAAAAAACTTTAATGTTAAATTTTTTGTAGCACTACAAGAATCTTAAAAATTACAATTCATGGCGCGTACCATTGCTGAAATACAACAAGAGATACTAGATCAAAAAGCAAAAGAAGGACAGTTTGATGCTTTACAAATACTCACACCAAATGAGAAACAAACCTTAGAAAGTGAATTAACGAGTACATCAAAAACTTCAATATGGAGGCTATGGGTATATATTGTTGCTACTGCCATTTGGATGCACGAAAAAATTGTAGAGCGCAATGCATTATTATCCAGGCCACATACTTTGGCTTGGTATAGAGAACAGGCATTAAATTATATCGCTGGTGCAGATTTGATATGGAAAGATGGGTATTTTCAATTTGACACAACAGGAATTCCTAGTATTGAAGAAGCCAAAATAATAAATCATTGTGCGATTTCAGAACGTTTATTTAGTGATGTTTTTCCAAATGATGGACAACAAAATGAAACTAATAACAATCCTACTCAAGATACAGAATCATTGATTCGCGAATATTATTATAACCAGGTTGGTATCGTTACGATGAAGGTTGCAAAACGAATTAATGGTCTTCCTAAAGCTTTAACCACACAAGAAAGGACAATTTTTCAAGCGTATATGAATCAAATCAAAGATGCAGGAACTCAGATCCGAGTAGTATCCACAACAGGAGATAAAATTAGAATACGTCTAGAGGTTTATGTGGATCCTTTAATTATGTATACAGATGGCGATAATGAAGGTAGACTTGTAAAAGATTTATCTAGAAAACCAGTTGAAGAAACAATCAAAAATTATATCGAAACTCTTGAATTTAATGGAGCTTTTGTACCTACCTTTTTAATAGATCAAATACAAAAACAAGAAGGTGTACGATTGCCGGTATTAAGAACAATAAAAATCGCTCCATATAATCGAGATTTAGACACCTCTGGAGTTGACGTTTATAATGATACAGATGGTGTTAAAGAAACTGCATTTTTTGTACCAACTTCGGGTTATTTTAATACAGATTTTGAAGCAGATGATAATAAAGGAGGAATAATTGTTACTTATTTCCCATACAACTTACAAACCGATCCAAGTTTTAATCTGTAATATAATGCTAAGAAAATATACACAGATAGATTGGCAAAGAACATTAATCATGTTAATGCCGCCCGTTTTAAGAAAGAAAAACCATGCATTATGGTTACAAATATTGCTTAGGCCCTTATCCAGTATTTACGAAGATACTTTGTATAAAATGCAGCATAATGGTCAGGTGATATATCTCGAAAAAGTGCTAAATGAACTATTCAATAAAGAACGAGAGTATAAGCCCTATATGCAAACACAGCAAAAGGCAGATAATGGTCTCATATTTATAGAAGATGCAGATAGACCAAGAGTACAATACTTATTTACTCATGATGAAATAGAGAATGGTGAACCGGCAATTATAACGTATACAAGAGACGGAGAACAAAAAGATTTTAGTTACTTTTTATATCTATCTAGCGATTTGGATTTTAGTAGTACAGAATATTTCAATTTTAGGATCAATATACCTGATACGATAGATGTTTTATGTACTAGAGAAGAATACAAAAATCTAGTTCAGGGTATTATAGATGCTGATTATCCAGAAAATGAAAAGGAGAAAATGTTAGAAAAACTTAGTGATAAGTTGATATACGGAGGTGCGCACCCATATACAAGTCATCCCAATGCAGTAAAAATACAAACCCCAAAATTTCATAAAGTAGTTAATTTTTACAAATTGGTTGCAAAAAGTTATGAAACCAGACGGTATACATATGAGAATAGTGAAGAATCTTCATTAAAAACAATTGAACAATGAAAAGAGTCAATTTTGGACATAAAGGAGGGTTTCCTCTTGAACAAGAGACATTAATCCATCTGCAACGGGCGTATGCTAACGATATGTTAGAAGCGCTAATGGCACATTGGGGAATTGATCCAACACAAAATTATCGTATCAAACAGGCGACTAGTGATACAGATGACGGTTGGATAATTACGACAATCACAAGAGAAGAAATTAATGCAGAGCTTGGCACCCCTTATACCGTAACAAAGCCAGAATTAATACGATTGAAGTTTAATGGAGGAGCAAAGAGATCTATAGAAATTTTAGATGTTCGAGCTGAATTTCTACCAGATGGTTCACCCGATACAAGCGGTGATGGGTATTTAGAATACGCTGATGGTCAACCTAAAAGGGTGTATGAGGAGTGGTTAGGACAATATGTAAATAGCCCTACACGTCCTGAGAATAAGATTATTACAAATCTAATTCCTTTAAAAACAATTATTGAATTAACAACAGATGTTTCGAATATTAATGCTGATATTGATTTAATAAAAGAAGATTATTTACCTCGTGATGGGTCTAAACCAATGACGGGTGGATTGGTTTTAGGAGAACATAAACCAGCATTTGTTCCAAATCAAGAAGGTAATCGATTATATTTTAGAGGTACTTTCGCTAATACAGACGAAGTATATATAAGCAAGCATACTCCCTCTTCTGACATTACAGAATTAAGAGTAAATATTGGAGACAATGCGCAAACGAACTCTAAAGATGTTTTTACTATTGGAGGAGCTGTATCTGGACAATCACCTTGGAAAGAACAGTTTAGGGTGCAAACAGATGGAAAAGTAGGAGTTAAAGTAACTGATCCTGTAAGAAACCTAGATGTCGATGCCGAGAATAATTTTTTAAGATTACGTAATCTTAGACAAGTTACAGTAAATCAAGAAAGACCATTAGTATTGAACTCAAGTGGTGATTTGGGAGTAGCAAGTCAAAATATACTAACCCCACCAACCGCTACAACAGCCAGAGCGGGTATTGCAGAGATAGCTACTAGAAATGAAATTGATGATGGTGAATTTGCGGATCGTAATAAAATAGTAAGTCCTTATTACTTAGGAATATCCACATATGCTCAAAGAAAGCTTTATGGAGAACTTTTGATAAATGGAATAGGTTCGACCAATACGACGGTAACTAGAGATTTGTCAGGTGTTACTGCTATACATTTAGATGGCCCAGACTCTTGTTACAGAGTGAACTTTTCTAAAAGTGTATTTGGAACTTATGTTCCTATAGTAATAATTGAGAGTAATGGTCAAGTTAATGGAAATAGCAATTTTAATAGAGAAAATGATGCAATTCTTACATTCGACAATTTAAGAAGTAATAGTATGGATATTATTTTTAGAGAAGTTAGTGATCATGGATTAAATCAGTTTGTTAAAATAAGAATTCAAATTATTAATTGATATGAAATACGGTATAAATATAGTTGAAGGTCAATTAAAAGCGATATCCGAATTTGTTGATGGAAATGAACTGCCGAAAGGATTTGAAGCAGTAACTAAAGAACGTTATGATGAGCTTTTAGAAAAAGCTACAGGATTTACAAAATGGGATGAAAACCTTTCTGATCTTGTTGTTGATCAAAATATGATTGATTCTTTTCAAAAACAAACCGAGATACTTAATGTTAAGCAAAAATTATCATCAGTACTTTCAGATTTAATTCTGGCAGAAAGGTTGGGAGAAAATACTACTGTACTACAAAAAAAGTTTGATGATTTATCAAAAGAATATAAAGCGAATAAAAATATTCCACCGGTTGTTTATGCTGGAAAAAAACAAACCGTTGCTTTACCTAATAATTCGACCGAATTATTAGGTAAAGCAACAGATAGAGATGGTAAAATTGTATCGGTAAATTGGTCTAAAATAAGCGGAGGAAAAGCAAAAATTGTAAATCCAAATAAATTATCTACAAAAGTAAAAGATTTAGAGGCAGGTAATTATATTTTCAAGTTAACCGCAACAGATAATGAAGGAGCTAGCGCAGCTAGTAATGTAACTATTTATGTAAAGCCTAAAGAGGCTATTAAAATTAGTACCTCACCCAAAGAAAAACTTAATATCAGTTCTTTAGGAACTACTTTTGAAGTTAATGTAAAAAGTAATACCGAGTGGTATGCATTAGGAAAAGGAAATTCTAGTGTTAGCCCTTCTAGCGGAAGAGGTAATGAAAAAGTTACGGTAAGAATCCATAGAAATAATTCAGGTGGACCTTTAAAAGGTATTGTCGAATTTAAAGCAGAAGATAAAGTCTTTAACTTGATTTGGAGTCAAAAAGCGGAGCGTAATGAAGATGATGATAACTATGATGGAGTTGGGTGCTTTGATTTAGAATCAGATGTTACATTGGCTAATGGGCGAAGTAAAAAATTGAAAAATATCAAAGTTGGAGATAAGTTAAGAGGATATAATTTTCCAAATCGGATTGATGCGAATAGTGATACATATACTAAATGGTCTGGAATGCTTAAAAAAGCTACGATAACAGATGTAGAAGTAAAGGATATGTTAGTCAAGACTGTTGATAGCTATGTCGAATTAACAATGATTGATGAAACAGTTTTAAATATAACCAAAGACCACCCTCTTTTAGTAAGTAAAGATGGAAAGGAAGTATCATGGGTTAAACCATCTGAACTTAGAAGCGGGTTATTCTTAATTGATAAAGATGGTAAAACACAGGAGATTGAATCAAAAAAAACTATTCGTAAAAAATTAGAAATAGGAGTTTTAGATGTTGAAAACATTGATAACTATATGATACAAGGATTTATTGTTCATAATGCAGAAATAATAAGAAATAGAAACCAACAACCAATTGATGTAATTAAATAGTTGTTATTTTTTAAATAAGTAAGTCTATGAAACAACCAAAAGAAATCCTTAAAACGTATTTTGAGACAGGTGATAAACCTACAGAACAGCAGTTCTGTGATCTTATCGATAGTTATCATCATTTAGATAGCGGGACAATTGTTACTTCGGTAGTAAGTGATGCACAAGGAAATCAAAATTTAAATTTTTCTGATGGTACAGTAGTAACAATTACAAAGCCAACAGATCATATTTCTCAAAATAATAAAATAAGGATTGTTGATTTAGGTACTATTACCGCAGCAGAATTAAGTATCGAAGCCAGCTTAGTAAATGCAGTTAATAGATTAAATCCCCCATTGGTAGTGGCTGATGATGAAAATATAATTTTCGAATTTGATGTCAGACGTTTTGGAGAAGGTGATGGAGAAGGAGATGGACCAATATTTACCTAAAAAGCATTTTAGTTTATGAAAGCATATAGCTATTTTTTAAAACCAGGAAAAGGAACGTATGGTCTTGGAAATAATCAAATTAATGTAGATGATGTATATGTAAATCATCGTACTCCTGATCTTTCTTTTTTAGAAGAATTGGTTACAGATAATCAACGTTTAAGAAGGAAAGTAGAAAATTTACAACAAGCAGTATTTTATAATAGAGTTGTGATTACATATGACTTATTAGAAGATTTTTCTAATAGTGCTTCTTATAGCACTTTTCCTATGTACTATAATCAAGCTAATGGTATCGGTCGTTTACTTGTTGATACTTCTAAAATTTCAGTAGATTTCAAGAATACAACGGTATTTATTAAAGATTCAGCAGAATCTTCATCCATTACAACAAGAAATAGGAGGTTTAAAGTAACAGGTGATTCACAAGTAGCTTATGGTAATTATGTATGGTATCGATGTGATTATGTGCCAGCAAATGCATATGCTTATGATAACTTAGGATCTTTTATGCCCAATAATACTACGTGGTTCTTAGCATATCAAAGAGAAGACGTAGATGCATTACCTGTACTACCAGAATATACTATCGATATTCAATCAAACGCACTCAAACTATTAAAAGATGGTGTGGAGATTAACTCTGAAGATTTATCATTATATATAGATGATACAAACTTATCTAGGCTAACAAGCGGTGTGGTAGACTCAGATACAGGAATTGCAACATTTGCTAGGGATGATAACTCTACTTTTACAGTTGATTTTTCATCATTTATAAATGGAAATACTCCTGTACTAGGATTAAATGATTTAACAGATGCCCAATCCGATACTACAAACATACTTTTAGGAACAAGAGAAACACCAGATTCTATAGGAGAAATAAGAGGAGAACGTAATGTCGTTGTAGGCAAAGGTTCAATACTTGATGGTGTTGGTAATGATAATGTTATTTTAGGTTCTCAAGCTTTTAGTGGTTTAGGAACAAATGGAAATAATGGATCAGACAATAATGTTGTAATAGGTTCTAAAACTGCAACAGATAGAGTACAAGGTGATAATAATGTAATTATCGGCGGTAATTCTGTACAAGGTGATGGTAGCGGAAGTAATAACATAGTTTTAGGAGCAAATGTTGATATAGGTGGTTTTAATATCAATAATTCTTTAAATATAGGTAATGCTATACAAGGAGATCTTAGTACTAAAGAAATAGAAATAGAGAAATTAAAATTAACACGATTAAATACAGGAAGTTTTAATGATAATGTTTTGATGATCAACTCTGATAATCAAATTGAAAGACTTTCTTTACAACAGTTTGTTAATTTAAAAGTTTATAATTATACAAGTATTTCTCAAATAAATATTAATGCTAATACAAATGATTCTTCAGAAATTAGTTTAAGGAATAGTTTACAAGGAGCTTTTAATAATAGAGGTCTATCAAGAATAACTATTATTGGAGAATATATAAATTTTGTAGCTTCCGGAAATACAGGAACAATAGCACCATCTTCATACAAAACTGAGTATTTCTTAGACATACAAAATGGTTTTTTTGCTTCTAATACAGCAGGAAGTAATCCCGTTACCGAATCACTTGTTGGTTCAATAGAAGGAACTAGTCTAAAAGGAGTTATAGATTTTAGTACTGTCATCAATGCAGTAAGTCAGCTTACTACAGATCCTCAAAACGGATGGAACACTCTTACCTTTGAAAGAAAAGTAACAGTTGATGGGGTACTTACAACTTCGCAAGGTGGGGGAGTCTTAAGAAATTCAACAAATACAGGTACATTAATTCCATCCGAAGTAATACTAAGACCAAGGATAAAACTAACATTAAATTATGATGATTCTACAAATGCAAATGGTCAAAATCAAAGTTTATTGTTTAGAAGAAATAGTTACGCAACATATATAGAAAGAATCAGATAGCTATATGAAACAGCCAAAAGAAGTACTAAAGACCTATTTTGAGACAGGAGATAAACCTACAGAACAACAGTTTAGTGATTTTATAGATAGTTATCATCATGTAGATAGTGGTGTTATTGTTACAAATGTAGTTGTCGATCGTCTAGGAAATCAGGTGATTTCTTTATCAAATGGCTCTTCATTTACAATTCCTAAACCATCAGATCATACCGACCAAAACAATACGATAAGAGTGGTTAATCTTGGAGTTATACGATATTCAAGGTCTAGACTTTTACCGACAGAAGAAGATGCAATTGTTGATGCTATTAATAAACTAGCTCCCCCTTTAGTAGTGTCTGATAATGAACAGGTTATATTCGAATTTGATTTGCAAACAATAACAGCAATAGATATTTCTGACGAAATTCTAAACGAGAATGAACCTATTATGTTGACAGATGAAGATATTCGAAGTTGAAATTTAATTTTCTGAAAAAACACTTAAAAAGAAAGCTGTATTTATGGCATTACAAAGTTATTTCTTAAAAACAGGCAAAGGAACTTACGGTTTAGGTAAGACACAAATCACAAAAAATGATATTTACCCAAATCACAAGGATAGTATATCTGAAAATTCTGATTCTGATTGGTTAAATGTAAACGGCACAAAACCATCATCAATTAATGATGCAATATATACAAATGGTAGAGTAGGTATTGGTACTAATTTACCGTCATCGACATTAGATATTAGTGGTAATTTACGGGTGAGATCAATACCAAATGGTTCTTCTTCGGATCAAAATCTAGTAGTTGATAGTTCTGGAGGCATTAAAAAAGTCCCTCCCATCTCTAGTGGTTTGGTATTAAAACAAAGTTTAGTAGGGTATTATGAAATAAAAATCCCTTTTAGAGGAACAAATTTCTCAATTAAATTTAAAATATACACACATGCTAGTGGTATGGATGAATATCATGTTTCAGGATATTTAAATAACCCCAATGGGTGGGTGCAAACATTTGTTACAAAAACCAGTCAGAGTGGTAATAATATCCAAACCGTTACATTAACAGATAATGGGGCTGCATCAGATTTTAGGATATATGTAGGTAATGATGGAACAACTAATAGAGCATTCTCTACATTATTTGTTACCGAGGCATATAGATCTGGTATTGTTAATGCAAGTAGTGCTATAATTACTAATTTAAGTGTTTTTGATATCTCAATCCAACCGGTAATGTCTGGAGTAGTAAAGGGAACATTTTAGTATTAAAAATATTTGAATATCAATAAATTATGGTTATCAATAACGGTAAAACCATATTTTTAGTACGTGCATACTGTGGTTTTTTTCAACATATTGTTGTTATTTAAAAAAATTTAACCTTATATTTGGTAGAACTCAACTGTTCATAAGCCCTACATGTTTAGATTACCAAAGACTACCGATGGAGAAGATATAATCAAGACCTATGATCTTGAGATGGGAAAGGTCATTTTTTATAAGAACTTTCTTGTTATTGAAGTGGCTGAAGGTATATGTTTTGATTATGATAAAGCTGAAAAACTGTCTAAATTAACCAATTTGCATTTTGAAGATCGTCCTTTTGGATATATCTCGCATAGAGTTAATTCGTATTCAACAGAACCAACAGATTACCTTCGAATTAAAGAGGTATTTCCTAATCTTAAAGTGTTTACCGTTGTTATCTATAATAGATTTCAAGAAACAAGTGTAAGAATAGAAAATATGTTTTATCAAGACGGCATACTTACTTTTGAAAATCTTGAAAAGGCAAAAACATGGGTAATGAAACAATTATCTTAGGTATCATGTTACCCTTTTTTATTTAAATGTTGTTCTAAACTATTGATCTTAGTATCCCAGAATTTTTCGTAAAAGGCCAGCCAATTATTTATTTCGGCTAATGGTTTTGTATTAGCATAACAAAATCGTTCTCTACCTTTTGTGTTAATCTCCACCAAACCAGCATCTTCAAGAGTTTTTAAATGCTTTGTAATTCCTTGACGACTAATTTCAAATTGATTAGAAATCTGAGTAATAGGTAAGGCAGTAGCGGCTACTACCAGAGCATGAAAAATTTCACGTCTGGTAGGATCTGCTATTGCTTTTAATATGGTTGTTATTTTATCCTGCATGTACAGCTTGTTTTAGATATGTGATAAGACTCGAAACACAATTATTCCAACCACCATTAAAACTATCAAACATTGTAATAGCGGTTTCGCCCTTATATTGGGATATTCCAGAATGCTCTAGAGATAACTTTGTTCCAGTTTCAACTTCTTCTAAGAGCCATTTAACGGTAGTTTCTACAGGATTTTCTGTAACTATCCAAGTATAAACTAACGTGTAAGGACTAGCTTCTTTAATTTCACCTTTTATCGGGGAACAATTTTCCCCATCAGAATTGAAGGTGTATTGATATCCTTTTTCGGCTCTAAAATCTGCTTTTATAAACCATGAAGATATTTCTTCTTGCTTTGTAATGGCATTCCATACACTTTCAATAGAATGATTAAATATTTGTTCTTTTCGAATTACATCTTTCATTGTTGATATATTTATGAGTTAAACATTAAATATATAGTATTTGAATATCGATATGCAACTATATGGTTGCAAATATAAGAAGAAAATCAAAAAATGCAACTTTTTAGTTGCGTAATATATTCGTTTTATAAAACAAATATAATTGAAGAGTAAAAATTCTTTAGAAAATGGGAGTAGGAGAGGTAAGAAAAAAGCCGAGTTTAAATTTGAACCCGGCTTTCATACATTTGTTTTATTAATAAGCATAACATTTTATTCTTTTATGAATCTTGTGTTCATGATTATAGATGGTGAATGTGCTATCCAAAAGTATATTTTGGTTGAGTTTTGCAACATTAAATCTCTTTTTAATATTTTTTAAAGCTTTCATAATTTTATTTTTTGATGGTTTAACTTATAACTACCTATAACGCCTTTTGGTGTTCCAGATATATCCTTTTGTTGTTGTTACTTTTGCCGTAATTTGATTGTTATCTAAAGTTCTCATAATTTCATTTTTAATATTTAATCGTATTTGAATTTTACTTATATCTTCTTTTAGAATTCCAAATGAATCCTTTTGTCGTTGCTACTTTTTTAGTTATTTGATTGTTGTCTAAAGTTCTCATAATTTCTGGTTTAAAGTTAGTTTATTGTTGTAGTAAGATTATCTGTATCTTCTTTTAGCGTTCCAGATAAATCCTTTTGTTGTTGTTGCTTTTTTAGTTATTTGATTGTTGTCTAAAGTTCTCATAATTTCTATTTTAAAGTTAGTTTATTGTTGTTTTAGAATTATCTGTATCTTCTTTTAGTGTTCCAGATAAATCCTTTTGTTGTTGTTACTTTTGCAGTGATTTGATTGTTGTTTAGTGTTCTCATTATTTCTATTTATTTATGTTATTATATCTACTAGACGCCCATAAATCTATTTCGTTACAGTACTATGTATAAAAAGGTACTATTTTAACAATTATTAACATTTTAAACTATGAAAAGAGTAGATCTCTTAACATATTTAACCAATATGAATAGGATTTTAGATTTTACTATTCTTAAAAATAGATTAAATTTGTATTTCTCTTTTAACCTTATTAATTATGAAAAATATTAAGTATTACTTTGTTATTTGTTTAATAACCCTTCTAGCGTCATGTAGCTCTAGTGATGATGATTCGGGTGAAGCTAATAATGATACTATTATTGGTAAATGGCAAATCGACCAACGTTTTAATGATGGAGTGGAAGAGAGTCTTTCAGATTGCTTTAAGACGACTACTATAGAGTTTACATCAGATAATAGATTTATTTCCACTCTTATGGACATAAGTACGTCCACTAACAATTGTGAAGTAGCTTTAGTAAGAAATGCAACATGGACTAAAATAAGTGATGGGGTATATGATATAACTTTTACAGATGGCCCTTCAAGTGGAACCACAGTTCAGTATACGTATGTCTTTGAAAATAATAATAGAATGTCCAGAGATGACGAAATTTTATCTATTAAAACGTATTATACTAGATTATAGATTTTAACTTAAGTAATCTCTATTTATAGAGATTACTTAAGTTTTATAAGTTATTCGTTCAATTTAAAACCCCTCTCCGATATGAATCGGGCTTAAGGCTGTCATCTCATCTGTTGTATATAGTCTTGATTTAATAATAAATCGTATTCCCATAGGAATTTCAAGCGAAAAGCTTGCTCCACGACCTTTAACTACATCGACAGTTAATTGTGTATGTTTCCAATACTCAAATTGATCACTTGACATATAAAAATCACAATTGTTGATGGTTCCTAACCAAATGTCATTTTCATTGATCATAAGTTCTCCTTTTTCAAAACACATTGGGGAGGAACCATCACAGCATCCTCCACTTTGATGAAACATAAGCTCTCCGTGTTCTTTTTTTAGGGTATCTATTACGGCTTTTGCGGCCTGTGTTACCTTTACTCGTTTAATCATAGGTAATAATCCTTAAAAAAATCCAAGAGATTTTTTGTCGTATGAGATCAACATATTTTTAGTTTGTCTATAATGATTAAGCATCATTTTATGATTCTCTCTACCAATTCCTGACTTTTTATATCCGCCAAACGGTGCATGTGCAGGATAATTATGATAACAATTTACCCATACACGACCTGCTTTAACAGCTCTAGATACTTGGTACGCTTGATGCATATCTCTAGTCCATACTCCAGCGCCTAATCCATAAAGAGTATCATTGGCAATTTCTATAGCTTCTGCTTCATCTTTAAATGTGGTAACACAGGCTACTGGTCCAAAAATTTCTTCTTGAAAAACACGCATTTTATTATTTCCTTTTAACAATGTTGGTTTCACGTAGTATCCATTTTCAAGCCCTTCGATATATGCTTCTTCACCGCCAGTTAACACTTCACAACCTTCGTCTTTACCAATATTGATATAATTTAGTACTTTTTCAAATTGATCATTAGATGCTTGAGCTCCCATCATTGTTTCCGGATCAAGAGGGTGTCCTAGTTTTATAGCTTCAGTTCTTTCAATAACTCTTTGAATAAACTCATCGTATATATTTTCTTGAATTAAAATTCGAGAAGGACAAGTGCATACTTCTCCTTGGTTTAAAGCAAACATTACTGCTCCTTCTATAGCTTTGTCAAAATATTCATCATCTGCAGTCATAATACTTTCAAAGAATATATTTGGGGATTTACCACCAAGCTCTAGAGTTACTGGGGTAATGTTTTTAGAAGCGTATTGCATTATTAATTGCCCCGTAGTTGTCTCACCAGTAAATGCTACTTTATTAATTCTTGGATGAGATGCCAATGGTTTACCAGCTTCAACACCAAAACCATTTACAACATTTAATACTCCGTCAGGAAGTATTCCTTCAATCAATTCCATTAAAATCATTATACCCACAGGTGTTTGTTCTGCTGGTTTTAATACAACGCAATTTCCGGCAGCAAGAGCTGGAGCAATTTTCCATGTAGCCATTAATAAAGGGAAATTCCATGGAATAATTTGGCCAACAACTCCTAAAGGTTCTTGCATATTTAACGATACTGTATTTGAATCAAGTTCACTAACAGATCCTTCTTCTGCTCGAATAACTCCAGCAAAATATCTAAAATGATCAACCGCTAGGGGTAAATCTGCAGCTAAAGTTTCGCGTAATGCTTTTCCATTATCCCATGTTTCAGCACGAGCTAATGTATCTAGGTTTTCTTCTATAATATTTGCAATTTTTAATAAACAATTGCTTCTAAAAGTGGCTGAAGAATTATTCCATTCTGGCGCGGCTTTCCATGCAGAATCAATAGCCAAATTAATATCTTCTTTTGTAGAACGAGCAATCTTTGTAAAACTGGTTCCGTCTACTGGAGAAATATTGTCAAAATATTGTCCTTTTACGGGTAATGTCCATTTACCACCTATATAATTATCGTATTTGTCCTTAAAACTTGGTTTTTCCAATTTGCTTTTAGGAGATGCTTGTGAGATACTCATAAGAATTAGTATTAAAAGTTTGTTATGAAATGAAGTGTGTACGTTTTGTCAAAAAGTGAAATGTTGACAAGAAAAGGTCTTCCTCTAAGGTAGTGCATTTTTGTAAATTTCTTAACTAAGACCATGTTAATATTCTGCATAAATTCTCTTATTTTTATATAGATAAACGGCATTTTGATGATAGATATAGATCTTAAAAATAAAACTGTGCTTCTCACTGGAGCATCAGATGGAATAGGAAAAGAAACAGCAGATTTTTTGATGCAAATGGGAGCAAAGGTGGCTGTACACTATAATTCTAATACAACTTCTGCAGGTGCTTTGGTAGCTACCTATGTAACGACAGCGTCTAAGGCTTTTAAAGCAGACTTGTCAAATGAGCAAGAAGTTTGTGACCTATTTAATGAAGTAAAAAAATCCTTTGGTAAGATAGATGTTATTATACTAAATGCGGGCGTGTTTTTGTCTCATCCTACCAGTGAAGATACATGCGAATGGTTTTCTACCTGGAGAAGAACAATGGATGTAAATTTAAATTCTGTAGGGTTATTAACAAAATTGGGTTTAGATCATTTTCTTGAAAATGGAGAAGGTAGATTTATTTATATTGGCAGTAGGGCAGTTTTTAGAGGAGAGACAGAGGAATATTTAGCTTATGCAGCATCCAAAGGTGGGATTGTTTCTTTGGCAAGAAGTGTAGCTCGTTCTTTTGGTAAACGTAATATCAAATCTTTCATTGTTTCCCCAGGATTTACACGTACTCAAATGGCAGAACAATTTATAGCAGATCATGGTGAACAAAAGGTATTAGATGAAATCGCTCTAAATACGCTTACGACGCCCAAAGATATATCTCCGTTAATAGGTATGATGTGTAGTGGATTGATGGATCATGCTACTGGTGCGACTATTGATGTAAATGCAGGAAGCCATATACGTTGAGTATATAATCCTACATTAAACTATTTTATAATTCGATTTATATTGTGTTTGTAAACACTTCCTATTGGAATATAAGTTTGAGAAATCAATAGTCTATTTCCTTCAATAGTTTGAATATTAGCAATTGACACTATATATGATTTATGAATTCTTAGAAAGTATGCTTTAGGGAGAGATGTTTCGAAGTTTTTTAAGCGGTCTAATGTAACGATAACCTCATTTTCGAGATGAATCTTTACGTAACTACCATAACTCTCAAGATATAGAATTTTATCAAGTCTAATTTGATGTGTTTTTTTGTCTGATTTTATAAAGATAGTTTCCGGACTACTTTTGTTTGTAACTGTATTTTCTGCACTATCATTGTGAGATTTTTGTGCAGCATTCATAACTTTATATCGCTGAAGAGCTTTATTTGTGGATTTTACAAAACGTTCAAAACTAAATGGTTTCAATAGGTAATCTAAAACGTCTAATTCATATCCTTCTAATGCGAATTCTTGATACGCGGTAGTGATAATTATAATAGGAGGGTTATCTAGTATCCTTAAAAAATCTAATCCTTTTAATTTGGGCATATTAATATCCAGAAAAATCAGATCAATTGTATTATCATTCAAAAAACCGATAGCATCAACAGCAGTATGAAATGTTGCCACAATATTTAGAAAAGAAAGATTCTCACTATAGTTTTTTATCACCTTATGGGCAAGTGGTTCATCATCGATAATAATACAATTCATCATAAATTTATCTTTAAGGCCGCTGTATACTGGTTATTTTTGTTTGATAGACTTAATTCATTTTGATTAGGATATAATAATGATAATCTCCTTTTAACATTATTAAGACCTAATCCGTCGCTAGATTGATATTGAGCGGGGTCATAATTGTTTTTAACGATTAATGAAACCTCAGTTTCACTAGTGGTTAGTGTTACATCTAAAAAAGCATTCTGATCCATTTTTTCATAACCATGTTTAAACGCATTTTCTATAAATACAATTAAAATCATTGGAGCTATCTTTATAGAAGGATTAGATATCGATTTATTAAAAACGATCTTACCTCTGTTGTAATGTCTTATAGTTTGTAAAGCTATATAGTTTTCAATATACAAAACCTCTTTGGCTAGAGAAACTTTTGCAGCTTTGCAATCATAAATAGTATATCGTAGCATTTCGGACAGTTTTAAAATAACAGAGGGAGTTTCTTCTGCCTTTTCTAAAGCCAATGCATATAAGTTATTTAGGGTGTTAAAAAAGAAATGGGGTTTTATTTGATTTTTAAGCATCGATAACTCATAAGTTAAACGATCATTTTCTATTTGTTTTACTTTTGAAAGTTGCACAAACCATCTAAAAGATAAATGTAACAGTGTTGATATTCCAATAATGAATACCATTACTAGTATTCCGCTTTGCAATGTAGCTTTTTCAGAAGGCTGATCGAACCAATATGTATCAATCCAAGGCTCAATATAACCAATAATGAATCCCCAAATCAGAATAACCATAATAAGGGCTAATACATAAAGAACATATTTATGTTTTATTAATAGTTTAGGAATACAGATGTAAATATTAAAATATATTGGTGGTAAAATAAACAAAATGATTCCTGTCAATGCTTGTAAAAAATATATATGAAAGGATAGTTCTTTTTCTGTACCTAAGCTACTTAAGAAATAAATTATAGAAATCATAAGTACAATAGTCAGGATAACTAAAATATGAACTATAATTTTTTTAGATATAGTGTTAATCTTTTTTTGCTTCATTGTGATATTTCTAATCTAAAATAATAAAAGCAAGTATACAAATACAATTCATTTAATGAACATGTCATTTTCATCAATAAACATAGATTTTGTCTACATGAACATAGTTTATAATCAATATATTTTTGATTATGGATTAAAATCATAGGGTTGGTTAAATAAAGTAGGAACTAGTCTCAAACCTCTTTTTCTTCGTTTCAAAATAACAAACATTATGGAACATTTAGAACATAGAGACAGTATGATAATGAAACTAATTTATCATCCAATTTTTAGAATTATCTTGAGTATGGTTATAGTTGTATCAGCAACAGGATTAATCAAAAGTTATATAACAAAACCTTTTTTTAGTTCAATTATTCAATCTGAGACTCTAATTAAGGTATTCGTGACATTACTAGGTACTTTGGTAATGACATTGACCTATTATTTTTTTACTAAATATTATGAAAAAAGAGAAGTAACCGAATTATCCTTTAAGTCATCCTTTCTTGAGCTATTTGGTGGATTTTCGTTAGGTTTAGGGGTAATTGCACTAGAATTCTTTCTTCTTTTTTGTATTGGCAATTACAAAATTCTAGATTTCGAAGGGTTCGATCTTTTAACAGCTCCCTTTACTTTTTTAATTGGGGCAGCAATGCTAGAAGAACTTGTTTTTAGAGGGATTTTGTATAGAATTTTAGAACAATGGAAAGGAACTACCGTCGCTCTTATTGTTTCTGGAGTACTTTTTGAACTTCCACATTTACTAAATCCCAATGTGGCCGTTATAGGATCTATTGGTGGTATTGTATTTGGATTGTTAATGGGGATAATGTTTACCTATACTAAACGAATATGGTTACCATTTTCATTTCATTTGGGATGGAATTTGGCACAACCAATCTTTGGCAGTAATCTAACGGGGCTAGATCAATTTGGTGTGTTGTTTAAGGCAGAGTTTAGTGGATCTGAAATAGTAACAGGTTCGGCTATGGGAATAGAAGATTCTATATTCTCATTAATAACTTTGATTGTTCTTTTTATCGTTTTCTATTTGAAATCAAAGAAAAAAAAGCACTTAGTATCTTATAGAAATGTAAAAGGAAAAGTTTTGGAGGATTAATACATTGGTTTTATGCGTTTTAATTGTACCTAAATTGAAATGTTCATCATTTTATATTATCTTTAGATTTAACTGTTTATTACACATAAATCTAAACCTAATATTAACTCAATTTAAACCACTCTTAAAACCATGAAAAATAGTTTATTGTTAATGCTTTTGGTAACTTTTACCATTAGCATTCCTCTCTTTGCACAACAAAATGATGTAGAACTCGCAAATAAGTATCTAAATTCAAAAGGAGAAGTAATTTTTTCTTTTGTAATAGATAATCACTCAGAACTTAGTACAATAACAAAAGAAGTATCTATAGTTCACTATGATGAAGATACCAAAACGGTTAAAGCAATGGCAACCCAGTCACAATTTAATACGTTTTTACAGAAAAAAATCCCTTTTAATATTACTGTAAAAGATAATGTTACTGGTGAAAGGTTAATGACTTCTGATCTAGGTAATAAAGCAGCTACATTTCCTTTAACGGCATATCCAACCTATGCAGATTATGTGACCATGATGAATGAGTTTGCTACTAACAATCCTACTTTGTGTAAAGTAGAAAATATAGGCGCTACAACAGAAGGTGATAAAGCATTACTTTTTGTGAAACTCTCTGATAATGTAGGAAGTGATGAGCAAGAACCACGAGTTATGTATACATCCTCTATGCACGGTGATGAAATAGCAGGTTACCCTATGATGTTGGATTTGATTGATTATTTATTAACTGCATATAAAGATACAAGTCATCCTAGACATGCTGAGATAAAGACGCTTTTAGACACTAGCGAAGTCTGGATTAATCCTTTAGCCAACCCCGATGGAACGTTTAGAAATAGTGCTAATAATACATCGGTTGCAAATGCTACCCGTGGTAATGCGAATAATGTAGATCTAAATAGAAATTACCCAGATCCAGATGATGGGGCAAATCCAGATGGTAATGCGTACCAAACAGAAACATTAGCGTTTATGAATTTTGCAGCTTCAAAACATTTTGTATTGTCTGCTAATTTTCATGGCGGAATAGAGCTTATTAATTACCCATGGGATACATACGCCGGAGCACATCCAGATGAAGATTATTTTGTACATGTTTCAGAAGAATACAGAGACCTATGTCAATCAAATAGTCCTAATGGTTACTTTGATGATTTAAATAATGGTATTACCAATGGTTATGCTTGGTATGAAGTACAAGGAGGAAGGCAAGATTATCAAATCTATAATCATAAAGGAAGAGAGTTAACGGTTGAATTGTCTAATGCTAAAACACCTCCTGCTAATCAACTGGTAAATTTTTGGAATTATAACAAAGATGCACTCATTGCATTTTTAAAGCAAGTAAACTATGGCCTTACAGGAGTAGTTACAGATGCCATAAGCAATCAACCTATTCAGGCCAAGATTACCATTGTTGGTAAAGAAGGATATGAATCCTGGGTGCCAACAGAATTGCCAGAAGGTGATTATTATAGACCAGTAAAAGCAGGAACATATGATATTTTGTATGAAGCAGAATGTTATCAATCGGTTACCCTTACAGGAGTGACAATCTCTGATTATAGTAGTGTTGTTAAAAATGTTCAATTAACACCAATAGGAGGAGGTGCGCCAACATCACTTGCAGCTTCTAATATAGAATCAACATCTGCTTTGCTTTCATGGCAAGGAACTTCAGGAGCGACATATGATGTGCGATATAGAGTAATAGGTACAGCTAGTTGGACAACTGTTGCGGCTACTACAAATACGTTAGTAGTTAGTGAGTTAGTTGCGTTAACCAATTATGAAGCACAGGTAAGAAGTAATTGTGCTGGAGGCACAAGTTCGCCATATAGTGATTCTATTAACTTTACAACTACTCAAACCCCTGCTTGTACGGGAATTAGTAACTTTCCTTATACCGAAAGTTTCGAATCGGGTTTAGGTGAATGGAGTAATGCCACAGATGATGATATAAACTGGACTAGAGATTCAGGAGGAACTCCTTCAACTTCAACAGGACCTACTAATGGTCAAGACGGTGCTTTTTATTTATTTACAGAAGCCTCTGGTAATGCAAGTCCAAATAAAATAGCATTGCTCAACAGTCCTTGTGTTGATTTATCCGGACTTAGTTCAGTTTCCTTAGAGTTTGGTTATCATATGTACGGTGCAAATATGGGAACTATGGAGGTGTTATTAAGTACTACGGATGGTGCTTCATATACATCGGTATGGACTAAGAGTGGAGATCTAGGCAATACCTGGAATCAAGCCATTATTGATCTTACAGCATATGCAGGATCTGTAATTAAATTACAATTTAAAGGTACTACGGGAACAAGTTTTAGAAGTGATATGGCTATAGATAATATCAAAATATTTTCTTCAACTCCAGATACAGAAGCTCCTACTGCACCTACAAACCTTGTATCATCATCTGTAACCGCAACTGGAGTTAGTTTATCATGGAATGCGTCTACAGATAATGTGGGAGTATCCGGATATGAAATATACCAAGGAACAACTTTATTAACTACAGAAGTTAATTTGAATAGTGTTGTAACAGGATTAGCACCAAATACATCATATACTTTTTCTGTAGTTGCCAAAGATGCGGCCGGAAATAGTTCTACTGCTAGTAATACAGTTACTATAACAACATTAGACCAAACGATATCATATTGTGATAGTAAGGGGAACAATTCAAACTTTGAATATATAGATTATGTAGGTTTAGGTGGAATAACTAATACTACTGGTGCAAATTCTGGATATGCCGATTTTACTAGCCAAGTTGGTAACTTGCCATATGGAGAAAATACGATAACACTTAGTGTAGGTTTTGCCAATACGACTTATAATGAATTCTGGAATGTTTGGATAGATTATAATCAGAATGGAGTTTTTGAAAGTACAGAACTAATTGTATCTGCTTCTACTCAAAATGATGCAAATCTAGATTATAATTTTACTGTTCCTACTACTGCATTATCCGGAAACACAAGAATGAGAGTCGCTATGAAATATAATGCAGCGTCAACTCCTTGCGAAACTTTTGCATATGGAGAAGTTGAAGACTATACTCTAAATATAGGCGCTCCAGCAGTGGCAAAAAGTAACGATATAAATACCTTAAATAAGGTAATTTTATATCCAAATCCAGTAAAGGAAGGATTCTTATTTATTAGTGGATTGTCATCTAAAAATATATCTTACAAAATTATAAGTTATACAGGTCAAACTGTGATGAATCGTAACTTACTAGAAGATAGGATTGATGTAAGTGGATTAGCTTTGGGAATGTATATTTTAGAAATTAATACCGAACAAGAAAGCATCACAAAAGGATTTATTATTACCAAGTAATAGAAATCTATTTAGTAAATGAAGTTGTCCAAAAAATAATGTATCTATGTCAAACTGTGCCTGTCGAAGTTTTTAAAACTAGGATTTTCAAAATGTCTTCGACAGGCTTAGACTGATAATTCGAATTTCTTGATACTTTTTGGCCAACTTCTTTTTGATTTTAATGTATATTAAATTCTAAAATGTACTCTGTATTTTTATGAACTAACTGATCTTTATCATCAATTTTGTTATCAAACAATTGTTTTAAATTATTCCCGGCAAGATCTTCTATACGTGTATTAAAAAAGATGCGATACTTTCCTTTACTCCAAATATCTGTAGGCTTAAAAATTAATGTTTTTTCATTGTTTGTAAATTTCCAATTACCAAAAACTTCCTTATTATCAGCGTCTAAGATGATAATACTCCCCAAAACACTTCCATAATCCAAAGGTTCATTACTATGCATGATAAGATCATTAGTAGATGTTTCGGGAGATACTATTTCCCATAAATTAATATCAGGTTTTTTGCGATCATCTTCGGTAATTTGAAAAGAATGTATAAAATCGTTAGACATAGAAACACCTTGTTTGTCTTTTAGTGTTTTTAGGACAATTAATTTGTATGATTTTCCTGGCTGAAAAACGGAACCTAATTGTTGATTTGGTATCAACCCACGTTTTTGCCGACCAGGTTCTATCCACAAGGTTAAAAGTCTTCCATCGGTATTTACAAGGG
Organism: Aquimarina aggregata; assembly: GCF_001632745.1. GTDB lineage: Bacteria > Bacteroidota > Bacteroidia > Flavobacteriales > Flavobacteriaceae > Aquimarina > Aquimarina aggregata. The sequence continues at coordinate 547,715 of NZ_LQRT01000002.1, forward strand.
CATTTTCTATGTTCAGAAAAGTGCGTGAAAGTGTATCTCCATCTTGATTTAGTATACGTATATGATTGTATACATTAGTTTCATTTATGGGATTAGCAAACTTTATATACCATTTTAATACATTTGAAGGTAACTTTTTTGAAGAAGGGTAAATATCAGTTATTGTTTGAAGTTCATAAGATTTAGGAAGATCTAAAGAAAAATGTGTAATATGATTATTGTAGATAACAGTATAATCTTGATGTAACCCCAAAGGCACAAGAGGTATAAAGCGTAATATGGTATCATTAGTTATGACCTCACCAAGTATAGCATTGGCATTCTCAGTTTCTTCGACACTAATTTGACCACGATATAAATTAAATGTATTTGATTCATTTAAATTTCGCTTAACGGTAACACTATATCTGTTAAAAGCAAAGTCAGTACCAGTTTGGCTATTTCCTAAGTGTATAGAAAAGAGCCAAACTACTACAACAATAATACTTTTCTTCATAATACCTCAATATTGATCTCTTCGGCAATACTACTTGAACCACCAATTGCTACCCACTTTTAGAGCAAGATTTCCGCTCGATTCTCTTTGAATCATTAAAAAACCTATATCTTTTAAAGTATCTAACTGTTGCACATTTACATATGGAAGATTTACATATGCTACACCGGCAGAAGCTCCTTTTTTAGTGACAGGAGTAGTCAGTTCTTCATTGTAAGATTCTAGATCAGTAAAATCTAATTTCATAAGAGGTCTGTTGGTATTTGCTATCAAAAGATAACGTTTGTCTTCATTTTTGACCTCTATAATGTCGACAGGAGTATTTCCATTTCCCAATTCAGCAATTGTTCTTCCCTTATTATGGGTTCCAGGTTTAATCTTATCCATTGGGAAAACCACTAATGGGGTACAAGTATACCCTGCAATAATTGCTTTACTACCTTTAACTGTTGTTGGGATAAATGTTTTAATAGGAGCATGGGTTTCATATTGCCCATGAGCTGCATGATATATTTCTAAGGATGTCTGATTTTGTTTGTTATTAAAAGGAAAATCAATAGCTCTAAAGGTTGAAGCAAATTCTTTATTGCTTAAACCTGATAAAAAGATTTTACCCGAATTGTATTTCATCTCTGCGACCGCCCATTTGCGAAGTTCTCGACCTCTTTTATCTTTAGCATCAATAGCAACGGGATCGGTTAATGATAATTTACTATGTGAAATAGTCTCTAACGACACTTTTTTTAGAGTATTATTTTCGACTCTAAATAATACTGCATTACCAGAACTATGATGAACAGAGATGTAAATATTATTGTTTTCTGGATTTACAGCCATATCTGTAATTTGAACTTCGTCTGTTCCTGCACCTAGCATATCTGCGATGAGTTTATCCAGAAGATCAATTTTAACTTTACTGTTGTCTGTTTTTGGATCTTTGCTAACATCAATTGCTATTATTTGTGCAGATTTACTATCCCCAATAAACAGTATGTTTTCTGGTCCAAATGTCATTACATTTATAGATGTGATTTCAGGATTTCCAATTTCAAAATTCGCCTTTAAGGAGCTGTTTTTTTCATTTGCATTTATACAAAAGGAAAGGGTCAAAGAAAGCGCTAAAGTGACTAATGTTTTCATGATGTGTGATTTATAGAATGATCATTGGCTCTAAATGTAATTAAAAAGTAGTATGAGCACAGTTAAAAAAATGCCAATATGAGTTAGGTTTTACAAAGACTTAGTACTGGCATTATATTTGTTGAAAAATAGTAGTAGTTTTATAATTACTATCCAGAAAAGTATCAACATGATTGCATTAAAAACAAAAGAGTTTTTAGGTAAAACAACAGAACAGTTTTCTTTTGGAGAATATGATATTTCTATGGTAAACTACCTTCAACCGGTATCAGAGGATTGGCATTCTCATGAAAAATATCATCTTTCTTTGGTGTTACAAGGGGGAAATTTAGAGTCACGAAAAGGACAGGATATTCAAATTCTACCGGGTAGTATTGTGCTTTATGATAAGGAAATTGTACATCGTAATAGACATACAGCATTTCCTTCAAAAAATTTAAACATAGAAATTGATGATGATTTCTTTGCGAAAAATGAGCTCTCTACTTCGGATTTTCAAAATTCGATTGTTAAAAATGTAGAGGTTCAATTTGGGCTATTAAAAATATATAAAGAGTTACATATAAATGATGTTTCCTCGGCAGCATCAATACATACATCCTTACTTACGCTATTTTCTGATTATAATTCCGTTTTAAATCAAAGACCACCTTGGGTGGATAAAATTAGAGAAATACTATGCGATCGCTGGGATGAATTCATTACGCTTAATGAACTCTCTAATGAGCTTAATGTGCACCCGGTTACGATTTCAAAATACTTTTCAAAATATTTTAAGTGTTCTTTTGGTGAGTATATGCGAAGAATTAAAATAGAAAAGGCCATTTTGTATTTAAAGCATACTGATAAATCTTTAACCGAAATTACTTTTCTATGTGGTTTTTCTGATCAAAGCCATTTTTCAAAAATATTTAAACAAAACACGGGATTTAAACCTAATGAGTTTAAACATTTATAGAAGTTTTTTGTGATACGCTAATTTCATCCTATTTTTTAACTGATTTTCTTTATTAATTTACAATTCAAATAAAAGTAATAGATTTCAATATCAGGATATTAGTAATCATTCATCACAATTCATGAAACAAACAGTCAATTTGAAAAGTATAATAGTAATCGCATTTCTTTTCACAACAACATTATTTTTTGCGCAGTCTAATAATGACATAGTCAAACAAGTTCAGGGTTTATTAGAAGAGAATTATATTTTCTTAGATAAAGCCAAAGAAACTAATGCACATTTAAATCAGCTTATCAAAAAAGGATATTTTGAGAATAAAGAACCTTTAGATTTTGCCACTTCACTTACCAAAGAGTTAAGAAAAATAACGAAGGATAAACATCTTAGATTTTCCGCTCCGAATAGAGATAGAACCTCTAAAAACAAAGAGAACTCATTTACAAATTATTTATCTCGTTATAGATCACCGATGCTAAGAGGGTTTCAATTAATGGATTCAAACATTGGTTATATTGATCTTGCTTTTTTTGGTGGAGCCGAAATACACTTGGCTAAGATAGACGTGGCTATGAAAGCTATGGAAGCTGCAGATGCAATCATTATTGATATGAGAAGAAATACGGGGGGTAGTCCGACTACAGTTAATTACTTGTCTAGTTATTTTTTTAGCGAAAAATTATTATTAAACACTATATATTCTAGAGCAAACGATCACTCAGAAGAAATGTGGGTTACAGATGTAAAAGGGGTAAAGAGACCAAAGGTTCCAGTATATATTTTAACTAGCCAATCAACTTTTTCTGGAGCCGAAGACTTTTCATATACCATGCAAAGTAGAGGTAGAGCTACGGTTATAGGTGAGATAACTGGAGGTGGAGCACACCCCACCCGCGGTTTTCCACTTGATAAAGGTTATACTATCGGTATCCCATTTGCAAGAACGATTAATCCTGTAACCAAAACGAATTGGGAAGGTGTTGGGGTGCAACCAGATATAAAAATACCTGCAAAGAATGCTAAGGAAAAAGCCAAAGAATTGGCTTTGATAAAATCTAAGGAATACAAAGATTCAATGTTTAAACCTTTAGAAAAAGCATTATTGACTTTAGAAAAAGAAAAAATCACAAAGGAAAAAGAAGATAAGATAACAAAACAATTTGAAGTATTAGTCAAAAGTAATATGCTAGATGAAGGAGGCATAAATAGTTTAGGATATGCCTATATTCAACAAAAAAAGACTACAGTCGCCTCGACTATTTTTAAAGTAAATACAATATTGTTTCCTGACTCTGCAAATACATGGGATAGTTTAGCAGAAAGCTATTTAGAATTAAATAATAAAGAAAAGGCAATTAAATATTATAATAAGGCAATTAAGATGGATCCCGAAGGTGATACTGGTAGTAATGCCAAAAGAATGTTGAAGAGTATAAAATAATTACTGTTATAGCTTTTTTTTTAAAATAAGTCGAGAGACTTATTCATTTTAAGTGTGCTTTAAAAAATAGGCCACATAGGTATACAACCTGTGTGGCCTATTTTTCTTTATAATCAATAATATCTTTTATATCCACATCCATATAATCGGCAATTTTTTGTAGTCGTTCAAAATCTTTTAACAAGTCTTTTTTCTTAACGACATAATCTCCCGCTTGCGGACTAACGCCAAGAACTTTTGAAATTCCATACACCGTTTTTGCTCCTTTACTTTTTTTAAGGAGTTTTTTTAGTTTTCTGTTAACCATAGTAAAATATGTAAAAAGGAATCAAATATACAAATAAATTTTTATTAAAAAAATATTTGATTATTCAAACATTATATGTATATTCGTGAAATACTAATTCAAATCATCGACTATGAAACTTTTATTGGCAACTTTGGCTTTATGCGCAACTTTAGGAAACGCAGCTCCTTCTTTTACAGGAGACAGTATTATTAAGGAGAAGAATGAAAAGAATGACAAAAAGAAGAAATCTGATGACAGATCATCTAAGAATAAAAACATGCATTCTGTTAAGAAATGGAGAATGACTGTTGAATACACTAATGGAAGTGTGATTTCTAAAACAATAATAGTTGCTAAGAATTCAGAATTAAGTGCTTTAGAAACAGCGTTTAAAGAAGCTGATAAGTATTTAAAAAGAAAGAATAATGTGAAAAATTACAGTATATCACCTGTTACAAATGATTATGTTCTTCTAGCGGGAGACTAAAAAGTATTATCAATACCCTGAACTAACCTATGTTATTAAGAAAGGTCATAAATCTAATTTATGACCTTTCTTTTTTTTTGATCGTAAAAAAGTACACTTATACGTGTGTTTATAATAACAGAAAGCAGAAATGGATCATCGAGATGGGGTATTTTTCTGATAGTTAATTACAGTATTTTTGTATTTATACAAACATTTAACCTTTGAAATCATAGATAGTTTAAATAGGCCTTAAAAAAAATCCTTGTTATTATTAAGGATTGTAGAGTAGTATGCGTGAACAATCTGATTTAGAAAAGAGACATTCTACATAACTATAAAAAAAACCTCTAGTATTCTTTACTAGAGGTTTTAAATTTTTCTGTTCTATAAATTATTACATACAACTGGTTGCTGCATCTTTATTGATAGTGGTATCAGCGTCTGCTAAATCACAAATAACTTGCGGTATACTTATTAAAGATGTATTATTTGTAATATTTAGTTCTGTAAGATTTGATAAGTTAGCAATCTGCGTAGGTAAAGAAGTCAATGAATTACTATCTAAGAATAGTTTTGATAAGTTCGTTAGGTTTCCAATTCCAGTTGGTACCGTTGAAATGGTATTTCCAGACAAATACAGCTCTGTAAGATCTGTAAGCCCTAGTACTTGTGTTGGAAAAGAACTTAAGTCTGCATTGGATAGATTTAAGAAAGTAAGATTACTTAAATTACCAATTTCTGTTGGTATAGGATAATTAGCTCCTATTAAACTTAATCGTGTAAGATTATCTAAGTTACCTATTTCAGATGGTAAACCTGTAAGATCAAAATTCTGACTTAAATTTAAACTAATAAGATTATTTAGATTACCAATAGTTGAAGGTATCGTAGTAATATCCGTATTAAATAAATCTAAAAATTCTAGATTGGTTAGTGTTCCTATCTGAGCTGGTATAGATTTTAGCGGGTTATTACTTAGAAGGAATTGAGTTAATGTTTGCGATAAATTACTAATTTCTGCAGGAATGGACTCTATACCGTTATTTTGCAAATACAATAAACTTAACATTGATAAATCTCCTATTTGCGAAGGAAGAACAGTAAGTCCTTTAGCAGTAAGTGTCAATGCAGTAACTCTATCATTTTCAGAATTTACGCCTTCATAGGTGCTAATGTCTAAATTATTAAAATCCCAACTTAATGTATTACCAGGATTAGCATCATATATAGCCTTTAACGTTGCATAATCTGATTCGTTTCTCGTAACAGTAACTGTATAACTTGTTGTACTATTATCCTGAGCACTAACTTCAAAGTTTACTGCAGACGAAAAATCTATTGCCGTATTTGATGATGGAGTAGAGGATGCACCGTCTGATAATTCGATTGTTGGAATAAGTGCCGTTATCGCAGCACCGAATGGCACATTTAAAGTTATAGTTTTATTACTTTCATCTATCGTACCATCTATATCTTCTTTAACAGAAGGATTCATGTCTACTGTAAATGAGAACGCTGTAATTCTTTTTTCAGAATTTTGTGCATTCGTTATTGTAACAGTATACGTTGCTTCGGTTCCGTCTTCTGCGGTTACTGTAAACGTAACTGGAGAAGCAAAATTCCTTGGCATACCACTATCTGGAGAAATCTGAGCTTTATCAGATATCGTAATACTAGGAGCTAAAGACGTTAAACTAATTCCAAATGGAACTACCAAATCAATAGTCTTATTATCTTCATTTATTGTTCCCGTAATATTTTGACTCAAGGTGGCATTGTTCGCCGTAGCTAATAAAAAGCTCGTTATCCTTTTATCACTACTTTTTAATTCTTCTCCACTAGTATCATCTCCGCCACTACTACAAGATGTAAGTAATACAGATAAAAATAATAGTATGAAAGCTGACTTAGAGAATATATCTCTTGATTCCAATTCAAGTCTCCTCATAATAAAAATTAGGTTAAGTTGAGGCAAAAATAGTTAAATTTTGTTAAAATGCAATTTTTAAGACTATCAATATTACGAAACCCCTTAATTTTTCGGTAGATATGAAATAATTAATCGTGATTTTTTGCAATATAAAAATCAAGAAAATATATGAATTGTTAATAAAAAAATATATTCTTCTACTTTTAAATGATCAAATTTTAGGTTTGATTAACATTATGTTGAATTGGAATTAGATTAAAATTGTAATGTAAGGGTGAAAACCCCTAATTTTTAAAAGTTATATACCCCAATTATTTTGGTGATTAATTTAACTATACGTATGTTAAATTTTATTTATAACTTCTCTATACCCTTGTTTTTATTATACCTAACAAGAAGTGAAAAATATAAGTTAAGCTTAATTAGGTCAATTTTAAAAATTCTATTTCTATTTTCGAATAATAATAATTAAATTTAAACTCCTCTAATTGTCATAATGCCCTCATAGCTTTATTAATCTGATTACCAATAGCTTTAATGTGTAAAAACATGAAGTTGTTTAAAATATTTGTTATGACAATATTTTCTAAAAATATAGTACACAAAATACTATTAATCTGTGGTATTATTTTGTTATTTAATTCATGTTACTCTGTAAGACTTGTTAGTACCAATGGTGCGCCAATGCCATGTCAAACCGGGGTAGATGTTGAATGTCCTGAAGGATTGGGGAATTACTACAGAGATAAAAGAGTCATCGTTATTGATACGGTTATAAAAACCGGAGCGGCTGTTGATGACGCAACGATGCGAATACAAAGATTGGGGTGTGAGAGTGGAAAAATATTTTCTGTAGAGTATAAAAATACTCTGGGAGGGTCTCTTTTATATATCGCAACCTTTGGAAGCAAGCGAAAAGTAAAAATCAAATACGTCTGTATGAAACCAGAAAATTAATAAATTATGGCAAATACTACTTCTCATCACATATCACACTGGGATACACTACATAATAATGGCCCTTTTCCATTAAAGCTATTACAAAAAACAAAATTAGAAGGAAAAGCTAATATGCCTTCTGAAATTGATAGGTATAATGATGCTGCCGCTGAAATTCGTCATCTTTTACAAGATGCATTGGATAACAATGAGGGTTTTAGAGCATATGGAGCGCGTTGGTCGATGTCTAGTATAGCACATCAAAAAGATAGAATGCACTATAATGTTTTTATGAATTTAGATTTACAAATCTCTTCAAGAGATCTTCATCATCAAACGGTTTATGAACAATCTAATATATTCTTTTTTGAATGTGGTAATACTATAAAAGAAATTTCTCAGGCGTTAGGAGCACATGGCAAATCCTTAAAAACTAGTGGTGCAAGTAATGGGCAAACCATTGCGGGTTGTATTGGTACCGGTGTTCATGGATCTGCTCTTGATGTCGGATCAGTTCAGGACTATGTTATTGGTCTTAATTTAATTTTAGGGCCTAAGCCTGAAGATATTGTATATATAGAAAGACATACCAAACCAGCTTTAAATGATGCCTTTGCAGATAAAATTAAAGCAAGAATTATTCGTAATGATGGATTGTTTAATGCAGCATTGGTAGGATTGGGCTCATTCGGATTTATACATGGCGTAACCATTGAAGCAGAAGATCAATTTTTATTAAAAAGATATGTAAGAAAAATAGATAAGAATACAGCTTTGAGACTTGCTACAACAATGGATTTTGCAAACTCAGATTTTAAAATTGATAACGAAGTTGATGCAAACGGAAGAGGAAAAAGACCATATCATTACAAAGTTTTTATTAATCCTTATACGTCAGAGGATACATATGTTATTGAGGCTATGTATAAAAAGACGTACACAAATAATTACCCTGATCCTTTTACTACAATTGAAAAATCAGTTTATAAGGATCTAATTCATCTTTTGATAAAAATAAGCGAACGATTTCCAAAAAAAATACCTTGGTTTATAAAACGATTACAAAAACAAATTTTACCCGATGTAGATGAAGAATCGTTAGGAACACTTTATGAAACCTTTTGGGATGCACCATACCAAGGACCAGCTTTTGCCTGTTCTTTTGGAGTTGATCATAAAGATTCAAAGAAAGCATTGCAATTATTAGTTGATTTAACAAACAATGAAGGTCCCATTCCTGGTATTTATGCAATGAGATTTGTCAAGAAAACAGAAGCTACACTGGGATTCACAAAATTCCCGATTACCTGTATGATAGAAATTGATGGCGTATTATGGAAAAAAAGTAATCAATTAATGAGTTTAAAAGAATTCTCGCGCAGAATGATTCAGGTATTACAACAAAATAGTATTGATTTTACAATACATTGGGGAAAAAATTCGGATTGGGGATTCCCTAATTTAGTAAAAGACATGTATGGCGCCAAAGCTGATGAATGGAAGAATTACAGAGAAAACCTGTTGTCTAAAGAGATGTTAAACGTGTTTTCTAATGATTTTTTGAAAACAATAAAGCTATATGATGCCTCAAACACCAATGTCGTAGATGAAGAACTAATTGCATCGATAACATAAAAAAGGTTAGGTGTAATTTTAATAGGAAATTAAGCGTACAGTAGTATAATAATTCATTTTATATATAACAGACTTTTAAATCCTTTTAATTATGAATCAAATCAAGTTTAGCCAAGACCAGCAAGAGTTTTTAAAAGAAATGGAGAAGAAATTATCTTCACATTTTGATCAGAATTTATCAAAAGATATTATTTCTAAGATTCCTCAATTTTGGGAATTTCTAATTGGTTGTGAAAAGTCTCTAAATGATCGTCATTTTCCTTTAGAAAAAGATAGATATGATAAAGAGTATGGATTTGCTCTGTATTTGCTTAATCATGAAATTCCTTCTTCTCTAACAAATTTATTGAAAAGGATGTATAAAATGCCAGATAGTAGCATTGATTTTGATAAACTGATCAAAGATATAGAAGATGAAGGTTGGTTAAGTGGAGATGGAAGTTTGTATGCTATTTCTAAATATGCAGCATTGGATCCAGGGTGGTTTATTTCACTTCTGGATTATTTATGGTATAAATATTTGGATCCAAAAGGAGTTCATGATTTTAAAGAAGCTAATATTATTATACCGGCTCATTCTGAACCATTACCTACAAACATTTCTATTGCGGTTATAGGTGATTGGGGAACCGGCGTTTGGGAAGATGGGAATGAAAAGTATTGTCCTGCTCAGTTGGTAATTGATGGCCTTAAAAATTTAGAAAAGCAGCCGGATATCATTATTCACTTGGGCGATGTTTATTATGCTGGTACAGAAAATGAAGAATTAAAAAACTTTGTAAATATGTTGCCAGATGAGTATAAGAATAAGGTATTTACATTAAATAGTAACCATGAGATGTATAATGGTGCTAATGGATATTTTAATGAAGCCTTGAGCTCATCTTTTTTAACACAACAATCAGAAACTAGTTATTTTGCCATAGAGATAAATGATTGGATAATTGTTGCCTTAGATTCTGCATATTATGATGAGAGTAATTTGTACCTAAAAGGGGCGTTGACTAATTCTAAAGTACAGAATAACTCTCAAATAAAGTTTTTGACCGAAATGGCCAATAAACAAAAACAATTGATCCTAATGACCCATCACAATGGTATCACATATGATGCCAGTGAACTTAATAACCCGTTATGGGATCAGGTTATTGGCGCACTAGGAGGTGCAGCTCCAGATGTATGGTATTGGGGACATATTCATAATGGAATTGTTTATAAAGAAGATCTTGATATTACTAATAGTTATAAAACAATAGGTGGTAATCCTTCCAAACTTCGTTGTTGTGGCCATGCAGCTATACCCTTTGGTAATGCTTCTGGTTTAAATGTAGATGGAAAAGTAATAGACGATGTTTTATACTATGCGCATACCCCTATGAATGCCCCAAATCCTGATCCAACTCAAAAATTAAGAGTTTTAAACGGTTTCGCAATCCTAGAGATTAATAATAAAGAACTTTTTGAAACCTTTTATGAAGTATCAAATACTAGCAGAACACCAATAAAAAAATGGTCGTCTGTACCAGATGCAGTAAATATATAGTATGTTAAACTATTAAATTTTAAACGCCTATACTTAATATAACTAAAAAGTATAGGTGTTTTTTTAGTTATTTACGGCATCAATAAGTCTGTCCCAATCAAAAGCTTCTCCTATATCCCATTTACCTGATTTTCTAAAATTTACATGGGATACAATACCATTAAAATTCTCAATTTCACTTTTGCCTAAAGTTTCATATCTTCTATTTGGTGGTAAAAACTCACGTGGAATATTATACGCATTGGTTAGATATTTTAATAATACTGCCAGGCTCTTATATTGATTTTGTGTGAATGTTGCAAAATATTGCTCACCTCTAAAAGGAGTATTAAGTTTAGTATAAAAACGCGTATCTTGTTTACTGCAATACACATCAGAATCTGAATATGAAGACACCAGATTTGGGCCGTTTTCTCTTAAAAAACCAATATTAGAAAGCTCTATACCTATCGTTTGCTTACTCATAATAGTATTGCCTCCAACAGCACCTCTTCCTAAATGATATGACCAAAATCCAGAAGACCATAATTTTAATATGGTTCCGTCACGAGCAATTACAAAAGGAGTAGAAACATGGTTAGAAGGCATTGTAAGTTGGGCCATATCTCCTTTTAGATAACCAGCAGTAAAATGCAAGACAATTTTATTTTTAGTGACGGTCTCTTTATAATAAAAAGAATCATCATTATTTTCTCGCACGCAATCCAAATAATCCATTGTGCCTCCATCACCAGTTGCTATGGATTCGGGAGTTAATATAAATTGCTTTTCTAAAGAGTCCCTACCATTTTTTAAAAATGATTTTTCATGCGCTGGAATACTTGATGCTTTCATTTACTTTTTATTTAATGTTATATAATTACGTATCAAGAGCTACTTAAGAAAATAAGCTTTGATTTTTAATTTATTAGATGTTTACTAGGTAAAAAATCTAATCTAAATAGTAATAGTGGGGAGTTTTTTGTTCGAAAGAACACAGCTTAAAAAATTTACTAAATAAATATACTAAAAATACTAGTGCTAATATAGCGTTACCGCTGAAATTATTGTATGAAATTTTTATTAAAAAAAATGAAAAGACAGGTATTTAAACATCTTCTTTCATGATATCACTCCATGTAGAATTTTCAGAACTAATTAAAGCTTCAACACGTCCTACAAATACATTAAAGTAGTTTTTTTCATCTTTATAGTGTCCAGAGCGGGTAAGATACATGAATTTTTCATGTTTTAATGATTCAGATGTTGTACGATACTTAACCCATTTCTCATGATATTTGACTAATGCAGAAATTCCTGCAAGTATAGCAACTAACATACCAAGAGAACCAATAACATAATTTATGTAATCGGGCCCATTTTTTGAGAAACCAGAAAAGAATGGAATAAGAGAAGAAAAAACTATTACGCAACCTTGTATTGTAAAATGCAGCTTTTTATTTTTTGCACTTTTTTTGTCATACCACCGTATTTGGACTTCAACTCTTTCCTTTAAATATTCATCTTCGTGCATCTATTTTTATTTTTGTCAAAATTGAAGTTAAATTTAGTAATCTTAATTGTTATAGTATAAATTCAACATACATTTTTTAATAAAGAGTATATACTTATGTGTAATTTTTATTTAATTCGCTTAATATTAACCTTCATTGTATTTCAACCCTTAAAACCGATATGAAGAGAGACGGAGTTTTTATTAGTTATAGTAAAAAAGATGTTAAATGGTTAGACTATTTAAGAGTACATCTAAGCTTTTTAGAACGTGAGTATAAGCTTACTATTTGGGAAGATTCAAAGATAGAAGTAGGAGCAGAGTGGCGTACAGAAATAAATAAAGCTATAAGTGCTACTAAAGTTGCCATTTTAATGGTTAGTGCTAATTTTCTATCGTCAGAATTTATAAATAATGAAGAGCTGCCAGCCCTTTTGGCTGCGGCTAAAGAAGAAGGAGCTCATATTTTTCCGATCATTGTGAGCCATTGTATGTTTTCAGATATAGAAGCCATCTCTAAGTTTCAAACCATTAACCCACCTACGAAACCATTAACTGTAATGGATGAGGGACAGATTGATGCTCTTTTTGTTAAAGTCACAAGAGAAGTAAAGCGAGTTTTATCTTCGGATACCGTAACGCCACATAACCATAATATTCCAACATCTATAGATGTTTTAAAAGCATCTTTCATAAGGGTAAAGGTTATGAATATTCTTTTTAGTAAAACTGAAAATATAGATGGATTATCAATAAAAGAAATCTATACCTTGTCTAATATAGATAAACGCAAAGAAGTTATTCGTGTAATACACGAATTAGAAGCATTACAAATATTAGATAAGAGCAAGAAAGGTAATATAACCTATTATAAACTAACATCTTTAGGGCACAATTTTATTTCTGAGCATGCACTATTATAGTTCGATTTAAATACTTGGTTGGTTTACCTTATATACTCATGTTTTACGTCCTGAGCGAGACGGAATAAAGCAAACCAACTCAAATACGAACTCAATTGGCAACCAATACTTCTTAAACTTTCTCTTACATTGTTTATAACTCTTATTGTTATTCCTCCATACGATTCGTCATCTCTGGTGATCCAATAAACAGTTTTTAGAAAAAGTTCAATCAAAGATTGATTTACTGCCAACGGACCAGTAGGGGTGCTCAGTCGTAAATGTATGTTTGGTTTGAACATGATTAAATAATTAATAAATTAATATAATAAACTTAAATTTTTTACTCCAAAATTTATGCCATAAACTGACTTTTAGACAAATAACTTTTAGTAGCAAAAAGTTATAAATAAAAAGTATTTTCAATATGCATCTATTTCCTTGAATTTCATCAAGAATTAGCAAGTAAACATCCTAAAATTATGAGCCTTACTTAATAAAAGCTACTCATTTTTTATATTTAAATATATATGTTTTTTAGCGGGGTATTCTAATCATAGAATCTATAGATTAGAAAACTTGAAAAACATAATTTTTGAGCAATTTCCCGAGATAGGGAAACCAAACTATGTCCCTATATTGAGAATTGAACAAAAAAGTAAAGAAATGAATCGTTCATAATTCTTATAATTTGTTACAATGCAAATTTACTTTTTATTTTTCACATATACAATGAGGTAAAACCGTAAAATTGAGGGAAATATCCCCTTTTTATTCTAGTTAGAATACTGTAGATTGATCTACTTATAAAGCCTCTATAATAATCTTTATAGTAGAAATATAGTTGTGAATTAAAAGAGATGTTTGTTAAAAACATTACATTTATTTGGCTCTAAAGCATCAAGAAAATAGCATGACAGCAATTCAAAGATTAAAAAACATTTTAGAAGAAGATGGTATTCTCTCAAAAACTATTATGATCGAGCGTGACCAATTTTTAAAAAAGGAAAATACAATTAATACAAATTTATATTTTGTTTTGCAGGGTAGTTTAAGAGTCTTTTTCATGAATGAGTATGAAGAGCATATTTTATACTTCGGATACAAAAAGTCTTTGATTACTGCATTGGATTCATTTTTTTCTGCTAAGTCTTCAATATTACAAATTCAAGCCATAAAAAAAACCAGAGTAATCTATATTTCCAAAATTGATTTCATGACATATATGAGTAAGAATCCAGAAAATTTACAATTATGGCATGAGATTTTAGAAGAACTTATTCAGTTACAAATAGAAAGAGAAATAGATCTTCATATTAAATCTCCTTTAGAACGATACCAAAGAATTTTAGATAGAAGGCCTGAGTTGTTTCAAGAAATTCCGCATAAATACATTGCCTCATACCTACGTATGGCTCCAGAGACATTATCGAGAATTAAAAAATCTTGATTTCAGTCAATCTTTTTATGTTAAGGATGTCATTATTTTTGTCCTTAACATAGTATATATAAATCAAAAGAAAAAGATGCAAGACTTTAAAGTAGAATTACTAACTAAGAGTAATAGCGATTTGTTTTTTCACCTTATTGATACCAATAGAAATCGACTGGAGGATTTTTTTGCTGGCACCGTAGCACGAACTTTGACGTTAGAAGATACTAAAGAATATTGTGCAGAGATAGAAACCAAAATAAAAGAAAAAACCTACTTTCCTTATATGATTATAGATCAAAAGACTAAAATGTTTATAGGACTTATAGATGTAAAAAATATAGATTGGAGTATTCCAAAAGCAGAATTAGGGGCATTTATTGATAGTAATTTTGAAGGTAAAGGAATTGTTTTCAATTCAGTTTCAGGTTTAATCGATGAAATTGTAAAAGAACATGGGTTTAAGAAATTATTATGTAGAATATCTAATAGAAATAGTAGAAGTATAAATGTTGCTCTAAAAAGTGGTTTCGAACTCGAAGGAACAATAAGATATGATTATAAAACTACCAAAGGAGAGATCGTTGATCTAAATTATTATGGAAAAATTTTTAAGTAACCATAATCAAATCATATTTTCGTTTTATAGAACTATCTTTGCATAAAAGATTTTATGTCAAAGAAGTTTTCCGATCTAGGAATTTCAACACTATTACAAAAAGGTTTAGCAGATTTAAACTTTACTACACCAACAGAAATACAAGAAAAAACAATTTCGGTTTTATTAAATGAGAAAAATGATTTTGTAGGACTTGCAAAAACAGGTACTGGCAAAACAGCTGCTTTTGGACTGCCGCTCTTACAACTTGTCGATATCACCAATCCTAAAATACAGGCCGTCGTTTTAGTTCCTACTAGAGAGTTGGGTCATCAGATATATGAGAATTTACTTTCCTTTTCCACACATCTTGAAGATATTTCTATAGCAAGTATTTGCGGAGGAATACCTATTAAACCACAAATAGAAAGATTAACTAATACAACACATATTGTCGTAGCAACACCAGGCCGCTTAATCGATTTAATTAAAAGACAGGTTATACAATTAGATAGTACTAAATATCTGGTTCTTGATGAAGCAGATGAAATGATAAGCGTTTTAAATGATGGATTAGATGAAATAGTTAAGGTATTGCCCAAAAACCGAAGAACATTTTTGTTTACTGCAACAATGCCTGGAACAATTAAGCAAATGGTCCAAAACTATATGTCTAAGCATGTAACACAGGTAAGTGTTAATATGGAAACATTGGGCCATCAAGGTATAGATCATCAATACGTTATTGTAAAACCAATAGAGAAACTACAGGTTTTAATGCATTTTCTAAACACAAAAGAAGGAGAACGTGGAATAATATTTTGCAAAACTAAAGCTGCAGTAAATAAACTGGCAAAGAATCTTGCGATACATAAATTTTCATCAGGTGCACTTCACGGAAGTTTATCTCAACCTATCCGAGACAGAATTATGGAGCAATTTAGAGAAGGACATATTAATATACTAATTGCTACAGATTTAGCTGCAAGAGGAATTGATGTTAAAGAGGTGTCTTATGTAGTAAACTATCATTTGCCAGATGTTTATGATACGTATGTACATAGAAGTGGAAGAACTGCTAGGGCAGGAGCTAAGGGTATTTCTTTAACTGTGATTCAAGAAGAAGAAGAAGTTGATATTGCTGAGTTTTCTGATGTATTAGGAATTGATTTTAAAAGCTTTAAAAAAGCTGATCAACAAAGTATAGATGAAAACAATGGTCTTTTGTGGGCAAAGAGAATATTTAAGACAAAACCTAATCGCGAACTTTCTAGTGCGTATAAAGAAAAGATAAAAACAATATTTCATCACCTTACTAAAGATGAATTGATAGAGAAAATGTTGTCGAACCATTGGTCACAACAAAATACTAGTGACAAAAAGAACTAAATCAAATAATACCACCAATAGAAATGGCTAACCAAATAAAAGGGCAAGATAGTATTCTAAATAAACTGAATATTGACAATCTAAATCCAATGCAAGAAGAAGCATTAGCTACTATTAAAAATAATGAAAATACAATAATACTGTCGCCTACAGGTACTGGTAAAACTTTGGCCTTTTTATTACCAGTTATAAACGATTTAGATCCGGATTGTCAGGACATACAGGCTTTAATTTTGGTACCTTCAAGAGAATTAGCAATTCAAATAGAACAAGTAGTACGTGAGATGGGCTCTGGGTTTAAGGTCAATGCAGTTTATGGTGGGCGTTCTATGTCTAAGGATAAAGTAGAACTAAAGCATGCACCAGCAATTCTTATCGGTACTCCGGGTAGAATAGCAGATCATTTTGGACGAGAACGTTTTTCTAAAGAAAATATAAAAACCTTGGTTTTAGACGAATTTGATAAGTCTTTAGAAACCGGTTTCGAATATGAAATGAGAGGTATTATCAATGAATTGCCTAATGTTCATAAAAGAATATTGACATCAGCGACTCAAGAAATAGATATTCCTGATTTTGTAAAATTAGAACACCTAGAGGTTATCAATTATCTGGATCAAGGGGTTTCTAATTTAGAAGTAAAAACTGTAGTATCTCCTTCAAGAAATAAACTTAATACTTTAGTAGACCTACTATCTGAATTAGGAGATCAACCAGGAATTGTTTTTTGCAATTTAAAAGACACTATTAAAGTAGTAAGCGATTTTTTGTTCAAAAATAAGATCAACCATGGCTGCTTTTATGGTGGTATGGAGCAAAAAGATAGAGAGCGTTCACTTATAAAGTTTAGAAATGGTACTCATCAAATAATAGTAGCAACAGATTTGGCAGCTAGGGGAATTGATATTCCAGAGATAAAGTTTATTATTCACTATCAATTGCCATTAAAGGTCGAAGAATTTACACATAGAAACGGTAGAACCGCTAGAGTAAATGCAGAAGGAACAGCATATGTATTAAAAGCTCAAGATGAACGATTACCAGAATTTATTCAAAATACTGAAGAAATTAAAGTTACTAGACAATCGGTTAGAAGTCCACAATATTGGCAGACATTATTTATCTCTGGAGGTAGAAAAGATAAAATATCTAAAGGTGATATTGCAGGATTGTTTTTTAAGCAGGGTAAAATCAATAAAGATCAATTAGGAATTATAGAATTAAAGCAAGATTGTACATTCGTCGCAGTTCCTATAGAAATCGCAGATGAGTTGGTGAAGAATTTAAATAACAGTAGGTTAAAGAAGAAAAAAGTAAGAATAGCTATTGTATGATTGGATATGGTGAAATATGACATTTTGTTGCTTTTAGTTTTATGGCATCATATTTGACATAGTTAAAGTAATTATTAAAAATTAAATTTATAACAATGAGTAAAGGAACAGTAAAATTCTTCAATGATGCCAAAGGTTTTGGTTTTATAACAGAAGAAGGTTCAAACAAAGAGCATTTTGTGCACATTTCTGGATTAATAGATGAAGTTCGTGAAGGTGATGAAGTTGAATTTGATCTAAAGGAAGGTAAGAAAGGATTAAACGCAGTAAACGTAAAAGTTATCTAATATATACTTATTTCTTTGGTAAAGCCTATCAATATTTGATAGGCTTTTTTGTTTTCAAAACTTTGTATTATTGTATATTTGAAGTATACATGAAAGCAACTACATTCATATTGTCTATTCTTATGCTAGTGTTAGCATTGAAACCATGTTCTGATGGAGATAATGAAGAACATTTGGATGATATGGCTATAGAAAAAAATCATGATCATTCAAAAGATACAGATGATTCTTGTCCATCTATGTGTATTTGTTATTGCTGTGGAGTTACAATTACTTTTGATGCTCCGAAATATTATGACATAGAACCTTCTTCTAATATTTCTACAGAAATTAGTAATGTATATGTCTCTAAATATACATTTGCTTATCTATCCAATATATGGCAACCGCCACAAATGTTAAGCTAACGTATTTTGGCATGTGCCAAAACTTCAAATTTTAGTTTAACTAGATTAATACATACAAATGAATAAAATATTTTTGAGCATAATGCTCATGATACTGTCATGCATATCAATATATGCGCAAACGGTAGAAACTGTTAGTTTAAAAGTATACTCAGAAAACGAAAAACAACCTCTAATAGGAGCAACGGTATATATTAAAAAGATCGATAAGGGTGTAATTACTGATGCTGATGGTATAGCCAGATTCGAAGATGTTGAACACGGAACATATACTATTACAATTTCATTTTTAGGATATACAACTATACATACCAAGATAGAAGTACCAAGTACAGATGACCTTGTTTATTTTCTTAAATCAGAGGGTAATGAACTAGATGAAGTTGTTTTACAATCAACTAGAAGTACAAGAACCATTAAGAGAATACCTACCAGAATAGAATATATAGGTGGAGAAGAACTAGGAGAAAAAATTATGATGAACCCAACTAATATCTCTATGGTGTTGCGTGAAAGTACAGGAATACAAATGCAGCAAACATCCTTAAGTAGTGGTAATAGTAATATTCGTATTCAAGGCTTAGATGGTCGTTATACCCAATTACTCAGAGATGGTTTTCCTTTGTACGGAGGCTTTTCAAGTGGTTTAAGTATACTTCAAATCCCTCCGGTAGATTTAAAACAATTTGAAATTATCAAAGGAAGTTCATCTACACTTTATGGTGGAGGTGCAATTGCGGGTTTAGTAAATATAATATCTAAAACTCCAGACTATGAAGCGGACTTAGACATTATGTTAAACCAAACACAAGCACTTGGAAGTACTGCCAGTATTTTTTATAGTAAGCGCAATGAAAAATTTGGTCTTACAATGTATAGTTCTGGTAACTATCAAAAAGCATACGATCCAGAAGATGATGGTTTCAGTAATTTACCATTAACAAAATCCGTTACTGTAAATCCTAAATTATTTTACTATCCGTCTGAGAATACTACTTTTTGGTTCGGACTTAATGGTACCTATGATGATAGGACAGGAGGAGATATTGTAAGAATTGAAGATGGAAGAGACGGAATCAATCGTTATACCGAAGAAAACATTTCAAAACGTTTAAGTAGTCAAGCAGTCTATACTTCAAACATTGATGATACAAAATCAATAAATATAAAAAACAGTATTTCTTTTTTTGATAGAGATTTAACCATTCCAGATCTAAATTTTAGTGGTAAACAAATAAATACCTTTACAGAAGCTACCTATCGAACACAAAAAAGAGCATTAGATTGGATTTTTGGTGCAAATTTATATACTGTTAATTTTAATGAAGATGATAATAGCACTTTACAAAGAGATCAAGATGATGTTACTTTAGGAGTATTTACCAATACAACTTATGATCTTTCTACAAACTGGATTATAGAAGCGGGATTAAGAACAGATTATGCTGTTGATTGGGGATTTTTTCCTTTACCAAGAGTTTCTTTACTATATAAATCAGAAACTAATTTCTCCAGTAGAATCGGTGGAGGATTAGGATATAAGATACCAGATATTTTTACAGAAGAGGCCGAATTTATTAGTTTTAATAATGTATTGGCCATTGATAAAGATGCTTTAAAAGCAGAACGTTCTTATGGAATCAATTTGGATTTTAATTATCAAGCTCAATTAACTGAAGAACTTGGTTTTTCTATAAACCAATTGTTTTATACAACAATGATAGATAATGGACTGATATTAAATACAGAAGGAACAGGTTTTTTTGCATTTGAAAATGCAGATGGCAAAATTTTAAGCAAAGGAGCAGAGACCAATATAAAATTTACATATAAAGATTTTAGATGGTTTCTTAATTATGCACTTATAGATACTAGATTAAATTATTTAGATGGTAACCCCCAAAAACCACTTACTGCTCGACATAATGCAGGTAGCGTTGTTATGTATGAATCCCCAGTGTGGAGATTTGGTTTTGAAACATATTATACTGGTAAACAGATTTTATCTAATAGCGATAAGACTACAGATTTTATAACAATGGGTTTTTTAGCTATGAAAAACTTTAAATGGGGTAGCGCTTTTGCTAATTTTGAAAACTTTACAGATAGAAGGCAAAGTAGATATTCTCCTCTGGTATTACCACCTAATGATAACCCTACATTTACAGAAATTTATGCTCCAACCGATGGATTTATAGTCAGTTTAGGTGTAATATTAAAACCATTTGGTAACAAAGGTCACTAATTAAATTTTGATAAATAGTAGTAAGTTCTTCATGATAAGGTCGTCAAACAAATGGCCTTATTGTGGTTCTAAGTTTAATATAATTATCCATAATAATTATATTTGTAAAATAGGTATAAAGAATTTTTTCAAATGGTAAATAAGATCAATGCCGAAATCAATAAGGTTTATTTTATTAATAAATACACTTTAATTCATATTCTAGAGGGTACTGGAAATATTCAAGTAGATTTCAAGAATTACTATGATTGGCAGGATAAGGCAATTTACCTGGAAAAAGGACAGTATATCAAATTTATGTCTGATGATTTTGTAGTTAGATTTATTGACTTTCCGGATGAAATATTGTTTAAGTCAAAAGATGTGCGAATTTTATTTAAACACCTAATCTCATTGGGGTATATCAATTTTAACGAATGTGAAGATTGTAAAACGTTCTTAAATAATACTGTTTTTAATGATAAACTAACGAATCTAATAGATGTTTCTACAGAACAATGGTATTGGCAAAATCCCTTTCAGGCAAATAAAGAAGAATATCAAGTAATTTTTGATGTTAAGGATTTTATTGATTCAGAATTTACAAATCAAATAAATTCAAAATCTTTAGTAGATCATTTAGTAAACACCCAGTATAATGTACAGCATCTAGTAAAGAATAAGATAGGCATATCTATAAGTAAATTAATAAATAATAAGCGACTTACAGAAAGTCAAAAAGATATAGCCTTTACAGATAAAAGTATTCAAGAAATAGCCTATGAACAAGGTTATAAAGATCCTGCATATTTTAATAGAGATTTCAAAAATAGAATAGGGCAAACGCCTAAGCAATTTAGAGATAGTTTTGATTATAAAAATCGTGATACCTTTTCTCAAGATTTAGTAGAG
This sequence comes from Aquimarina aggregata, assembly GCF_001632745.1. Lineage (GTDB taxonomy): Bacteria > Bacteroidota > Bacteroidia > Flavobacteriales > Flavobacteriaceae > Aquimarina > Aquimarina aggregata. The sequence goes on from NZ_LQRT01000002.1 coordinate 569,532, forward strand.
CTTATTCAATTGTTTCACAAAGAAGAACACGCTCTAGGTTTTTATGCAAATGAGATGAATCTTAGTGTAAAGGCCTTGTCAAAAAAAGTAAAGCAAAAAATGAATGTTTCTTTAGGACAATTAATTCGGTTACAAATTATATTGTCGGCAAAAACAATGCTAGAAAAGGATGAAAGTGTAAAAAACATAGCACATACCCTTGGTTTTGAAGAGGCTAATCATTTTACATCTTTCTTTACAAATTATGTAGGTACACCACCTTCTTCCTATAAAAAAGAAAAGTACAATTTATAGAGACTTTTTTATAGCCTTAAAATATGAATTCATTATCATATTTGTATTGTATTTATTAGAATTAATAAAATAAATACAGAATAGTTAATTTGATAGTTGCTAAAGCATATTGATATGTAATTGATTGATATGCTTTAGTTTTTTACCTTAGTTTTATGAAGAAATTATTAGATGATATTTATAAATGCACAGTATGTAGTGAGCATCTGCCATTAGGGCCTAGGCCTATTGTCTCGGGAAGCAAAAAGAGTAGTATAGTAATTATCGGTCAAGCACCAGGAACGGTAGTACATAGAACAGGTGTGCCTTGGGATGATAAAAGTGGAGAAAATTTGAGGAACTGGCTCGGTGTAGATACTACAACATTTTATGATGCAGACAAAGTTGGGTTGGTACCTATGGGATTTTGTTACCCAGGTAGAGGGAAATCAGGAGATTTGCCGCCAAGAAAAGAATGTGCTCCATTATGGCATGATTTACTATTAAATCAGATGAAAGAGGTAAAACTGACAATACTGGTAGGAAAATATGCTCAAGATTATTATCTCAAAGAGAAATCTAAAAGAACACTAACAGAAACCGTTAAAAATTTTGAAGAATACCTACCAGATCATTTTGTATTACCGCATCCGTCTCCAAGAAATAATATATGGCAAGCTAAAAATGAATGGTTTGGAAAGGAAGTGTTACCTGTTTTAAAAGAAAAAATTAATAGCCTAAATTTATGATATACCGCATTTTTAAAGGGTAAATAGAGAGTTTTACAGGAAGAAAGATTAAAATATTTGCATTTTTAGCGTTAAAAATCTTTTAAAAAGCCTTTAAAGCCTTAATTTTACAACCCTAAAAAAGAAAAAGGATATGTCGGAGACAATTACAGAACCACAAGAGAAGAAAACAGGTAAAGAGCTTTATAGTTATCAAAAAGGCGCTATAAACAAAATTTTTAAAAGTTTTGAAGATGCTCCAGAAGATTATCACTTATTATATCAATTACCTACAGGTGGTGGTAAGACAGTTATTTTCTCTGAAATTGTTCGACAATATCTTAAGCATCATAACAAGAAAGTCCTGGTAATGACGCACCGTATAGAATTGTGTAAGCAAACTTCTAGTATGCTTACGGGATTTGGTGTAATTAATAAGGTTGTAGATAGTAAGGCAAATCTTGATGATCAAGAAGACTATAGTTGTTTTGTGGCTATGGTTGAAACTTTAAACAATAGATTAAACGAAAACAAACTGGATATATCTGATATTGGGCTAGTAATAATTGATGAGGCTCACTATAATTCTTTTACCAAGTTGTTTAAGTTTTTTGAAAAATCCTTTATTTTAGGAGTAACCGCGACCCCTTTAAGTTCTAATATGAAATTACCCATGAAGGATAATTACAATGAACTTATTACAGGAGAAACTATTGAATCTTTAATAGAAAACGAGTTTCTGGCTAGAGCAGAAGTTTTTGCATACAATATGGGATTAACTTCGTTAGAAGTTGGTTCTAATGGGGACTACACCGTAAAATCATCAGAAGATTTATATACTAATAGTGATATGCTAGGCAAGTTATTAGATGCCTACAAAAAACACTCTTTAGGAAAAAAGACGTTGATTTTTAATAATGGAATTAATACATCATTACATGTTTTTGATACATTTAGAGCAGCAGGTTTTCCTATAGCACATTTAGATAATACTGCTACTAAGAAACAAAGAAAACAAATCTTAACATGGTTTAAAGAAACTCCAGATGCCATTTTAACCTCTGTGAGTATATTAACGACAGGATTTGATGAGCCTACAGTAGATACTATAATTTTGAATAGAGCTACAAAATCGCTAACCCTGTATTATCAAATGATTGGTCGTGGTTCCCGAATTTTAAAGAACAAATCTAAATTTTCTGTTATTGATTTAGGAAATAATCTCTATCGTTTTGGACCTTGGGGAGCCGATTTAGATTGGCAAAAGATATTTAATTCTCCAAACTATTATATGGATAAACTCCTTAATGATGAGGAGATAGAGGGGAAATTTAAACATGAAATGCCGGCAGAATTAAGAGCAGAATTTGCTAATTCTGAAGAGGTATATTTTGATATTAAGGATACGTATATAGATTCTGTTAAGAAGGGAGAATCATCTAAAGTTGTATTAGAGCGTTCTATTGCGCAGCATGCAAAAATTTGTGTAGAAAATAGCGAAGATTTATATGATGCATTGGCTTTAGCCAAAATGCTGGGAGAAGACATTGATCATCGTATAAAAGAATATGCTAAGTGTATAAGTAAAAGTACCCACAATTTCTTATCATGGTTAAAAGATGATTACAGAAAAAAACTTAATGCTTACTTAAGAGAGGATTTTGACACTTTGTTTGAAGAAATTCATGGTAGACCGCCAGAAGATTAATCTAGGTTTTAAACTTCCAGGTAATGCATCTACTTTTTTTATTTCCTTGTGACATTTCAATGATTGTATGATCTGCCTTTATTTTATTTAATTGTTTTTCGATCTTGGGTAGATTTTCTTTTTTTGAAACAAGACAAGTAAAAACTCCTACTTGATTTGCAAAGCTTATACTTTGTTTTATCATACGTTTTATAAAGAGTGCTTCACCACCATTGCACCAAAGTTCGTTGGATTGGCCTCCGAAATTAAGTTGTAAATCACTGGTCCCTTTTAAATTTTGTAATTTTTTAAGGGTTCCTTTTTGTGCCTCTTCTTTTGATTTATGAAAAGGAGGATTACAAATCGTAAAATCAAAATATTCATCAGGTTTTATAATACCATCAAATATATTGGCATTACTTTCTTGAAACCTTATTTCGATTTTTTTTGATAATTCAGAATCGGTTTCTATATTTTGTCTGGCAGCCGCAATAGCAGTTTTGTTAATGTCTGATCCTACCATAGTCCAATTATATACCTTTGCAGCTAGAATAGGATAAATACAATTAGCTCCTGTGCCAATATCTAAACCTTTAATACTTTTGGACGCATTAGTTTCTAAAAGATCATTAATATGATGAATATAATCTATCCTTCCTGGGATAGGAGGGCATAAATACCCTTTTGGTATATCCCAATTATGAACTGCATAATAATACTTTAAAATAGCTTTGTTGAGCTCAAGAACAGCTTCGGGATTAGAAAAATCTAAAGTCAAGTTTCCGAATTTATTAGTGAAAACAAATTTTTCTAAGGTAGCCAAAGATTTAATTAATGCTAAAAAGTCATAAGGTGTATTGTGGATGTTTTTTGGATGCACAGCTAGAAATTTAAGTCAAAGATACTAGTTATAGATGTGATTATAATTGAATCTGAAGTATCAATGTTTTACTTTATAACTTTATAGATTATTCTTGTATTCGTGATTTTTCTTCGTTGGCATTCGTATTTTGTTTAGTGGACCTCACTTTTTTATTACCAAAAGTATAAGAATAGCTCAGTCTAAAAATTCTTGAATTTGTTGATTCTGGTGAATACTCAACATCGAATATATTATTATATGCTTCGGTTGTTAAAGTACCTATTTTTGATTTAATCGTAATACTTTCTAAAACATCTGTAATTGAGAACTGCAGAGTGCTACCATTTTTAAATTCTTTTTTTACCCCCATATTTAATGAACCAAAGCCAAAAACTTTAGAGCTTCCGTTAAAGTGATTTGATGTATACCACCCTGATAGTTCAAAAGAAAGTTGTTTAGGGAAATTGATAGTTTGATTTCCGTTTAGATTAAAATGAATGTAATCATGTGTAAAAGGTTGAGGAGTATGCAAAATTTTAAATTCTCGTAGACCTATTGTACCGTTTAAATTTAGATTAAACCAATTATTAAATTTAAATGGTTTATTTATTTGAAAATCAAGACTATTTTGATATTGCAGATTTTGAGGTGCGATAACTGCTAAATCGCTAATAGGATCTTCTTCTACTTGAAAACGAGCAATAGGGTTATCTTCATTTGTAAATGCAATAGAATAATTAGTAGACTTATATGTGTAACTTAAGCTTACCGTGTTTGATATTGCAGGAAGTAATTGAGGATTCCCACTAAAAACCGAAGTAGGAGAGTTGTAACTTAGATACGATGCTAAATCAGAATAATTTGGACGTGTAATGCGTTTTGTATAAACCAAATTAATATTTTGAGTATCAGATATGGTTTTTGTCAGGAAAACTGAAGGAAATAGTTTTCCGAAATTGCGATCCAGAGAAGTGTCATCAAAAGAACGTTTCCAATATTCATAACGCATACCAAATTGTGCAGTTATTGTTGTATTGATTTTGTGATTTAAAATACCATACGTTGCAGCTATTGTTTCATCAATTTGACGATTGCTAATAAATCTATCATCGATAATAAACTCATTATTTTCTAAAATTTCAATTCTGGCTTGATTTTTAGTTTTTGATAAGGATCCTTTTATACCCATTTCTAAATCAAAATTATTATTGATTGTCTTTTTAAAATCAGCTTTTAAAACTCCAATTTTAATATCGGTTTCATTGATACCACGATTTTCAGTATTATAGATATCATTGTCAGGGATAAATTCTTCTCCGTTTTCATCTAAGTATGTACTTTTTACCAGATTTGGTGTTTTGTTATTATAGCTTATATAATCTGCAGATAGCCCTATGGTTGATGTTTTTTTCTTAGTCTCAAAAAATACTGAATTTGTAAAATTATTCCATTTACCTTGTCCACGCAACAAAATTTGAGCTTCTAAATACGGATCTGTTTCAAAATCGTAAAACCCCTGATTATTTGTAATTATTGTTGGGTTTGCATGGTTTACTAAGATGTTTGCTCCAAAGTATGTATTTTCATTAACAATATATTCAATACCAGCTGTGGCATTATGACTACGATTTAATTGTTCGGTTTTACTAGAGAAAGAAATAAAAGTAGTTCCTCCAAAAGTGGGATTTTCTGTAGAACCAATACCGGACCATTGACTAAAAGTATCATCATAAGAAAAAGAATACGTTGCATATGTATTAAACTTTTTGTGACCATGATGTAAAGAAAAACTAGTAGTTTGCTTAGGACCTATGCCATAACCGCTAGTTGTATTAAAAGTGCCTCGGGTGCCTAGTGTTTCATTTTTTATAAGAACAATATTTATTATTCCTGCTGTACCATCTACATCATACCGAGCAGATGGATTTGTGAGCAATTCAATTGATTTTATGTTATCGGCATTCATACCGCTAAGCATAGTAATAAGATCTGCAGTAGGCATTCGCATTGGTTTTCCATTAATCATTATAGTCGTACCTGATTTTCCGTTCAAAGAAAAATTGTTATTTCTTTGATCTAATATCACTCCCGGAGATCGCTCTAGTACTTGTAATGCGTTACTTCCTTTGGTTAGTACACTCTGTTGTACGTTAATTATATTTCCTTCTTTAGTTTGTTCAATTAATTTTTTTTTAGCAACGATAGACACTTCACTTAAACTAGTAGCTTCTTCTAAAAGTGTTATTGTGGGAAATTGTTTTATGCTTTCTATATCCGATACTGTGAATGGTTTGGATACCCATGTTTGATAAGAGAGTAGACTTACTTGTAGTACGTAAGTTCCTGGTTTAATGTCGTCAATTTTAAATTTACCATCATCATTTGTAATAGTACCTTTATATAAGGTGTTGGAGTTAGAAGCAAATAACATAGTATTTGCAAAAGGAATTGGCATTTCTGACTGATTGAGAATACGGCCTGATACTTGACCATGACTTGAAAAAGTAAATAATAAAATAATTAGCGTAAAGAAAATTTTGCACATATGAATTGTTTTGTAGGCAATTACTTTAAAAAAATATGCATCAAAAAATCAATATGCTTAGATGTATCGTATTATTGATAACGGGTTTTTAGTAAACATTATTAGGTCTAGAGTTAATAATTTCAGTAATAAAAATAGGATATTTGGCTATTCTAACCTTTTGTCAATAAAATACAACCACTTATCAAGTTTAATCACAAAAACTATAAGAGAATGTAGTAAGATTTGTACTTTGTAGATAACAATAAAGAGCTATGTCTGATTTTATAGGAAAAACCCTAATCGAAACTATAACTAAATATAAAGGTCATCATATTGCTTTTTGGGCTATATATCATTTTGCTTGGTGGTCTATTTATACCGGAAGTATTTGGGGAGTTTTAGAAACGTTTGAACAACCTTATAGTATTGTGAAATATCTTGGATACGTGATATTTCAGGCTTTTGCAGTTTATTTTTGTTTGTATGTTCTGATACCACGTTATCTAGAAAAACGCCAATATTTGATATTTGTGGGGTTATTAACCTTAACAATAATTGTTACATCAATTTGTATAAGTACGAACTATTATATAAGTGGATGGATTGCAGGAAAATCAACATATGAACTTTTTAATATACATCCAGCTTCATTTGTTACAATTTTTAAACAAAATGCGTTTCCTTCTTCTGTGGCTGCTATGACACTAGGAATGAGTATTAAACTTGCCAAAAACTGGCAAGAATCTCAAAAACGCCAACAGATATTAGAAAAAGAGAAATTAGAAACAGAACTTAAGTTTTTAAAATCACAATTTAACCCTCATTTTTTGTTTAATACTATTAATTCAATTTTTGTATTGATAGATAAAAACACAGAAATGGCATCAGAATCATTAGTTAAATTTTCTGGTTTACTACGGTATCAGCTATATGAATGTAATACAAGTACTATTCCTTTAGAAAAAGAACTTTCTTATATAGCAAGTTTTATGGAGCTTGAAAGTTTACGGCAAAATGAAAATTTTAATCTGGAAACGGTATTTCCTCAAACACTTGATAAAGATTTAGTAATCGCGCCTTTCATCTTAATACCATTTATTGAAAATGCTTTTAAACACCTTTCTGAAGACAAAAAACTAAAAAAATGGATTAGATTAACTATTAACGTATTAGGTAACGAATTGATTTTTAATCTCACTAACAGCGCAAATTATGATGTTCGGGATTATCAATTAAATGAAAAAATGTATGGTGGTTTAGGATTAAAAAATGTACAACGCCGTTTAGATATTTTATATCCGGATAATTTTACATTATTAATTTCTAAAGATGAAGATGCCTACGCTGTTCAATTAAAACTAAATTTACAAGTAAAGCCTGATGTACAACTAAAAAGAATTACAGCATGATTAAATGTCTTGTAGTAGATGACGAACCCTTGGGAAGAGAGTGTATCATAAATTATATCAATCAAGTTGATTTTCTTACTTGCGTAGGAAGTTGCACAAATGCACTAGAAATTAATACGGTATTAGATCAAGAAGATGTCGATTTACTTTTTTTAGATATACAAATGCCTATTATGAATGGGCTAGAATTCTTAAAAATGACATCAAAAACACCTATGACAATTCTAACTACAGCATACCCAAATTATGCGTTAGATGGATTTGATCTTGATGTTTTAGATTATTTATTAAAGCCAATTACTTTTAATCGGTTTTTTACTGCAGTGACTAAGGCTAAAAAACAACATCAACTTACAGAGAATAGTAATACTCAAAAATTAATAAAAGAAGAAGAGGATTGTTTTTTTATAAAATGTGATGGCAAATATGAAAAAATATATTTAAATGATATTTTGTTTGTAAAAGCAATGCAGAATTATGTTATTATTCAAACAAATAGAAGGAAATATGTAAGCCTTTTGTTTCTTAAGAATGTCGAAGAAAAATTAAATTCGACAGATTTTATTAGAGTTCATAAATCCTACATAGTTGCTCTTTCAAAAATAGATACTATAGAAAACCATGAAATACAAATTAAAACTTTTAAAATACCGGTAAGTCGTAATTATAAGAAAACGGTATTTCCAAAAATTTTGGGAAATAAGTTATGGAGTGGGGGAACAAATACAATATAAATAACAACAAAAAGAGTTGCTTTAGTATCACAACTCTTTTGTATATAAATATAAAATTTGTTTGCTATTTGACTTCAGCTTTATCTGCAACAATACGTTTTTCACGATTTGCTATTTCCCAGGCAGTATAAAATACCAATCTTGTTCGGTTTTCTAATAAATCATACTGGATTTTATCTGGAGTATCGGTTGGTTTATGATAGTCAGCATGTGTTCCATTAAAATAAAATATAATTGGAATATTATTTTTGGCAAAATTATAATGATCAGAACGATAGTAAAAACGGTTAGGATCATTTTCATCATTATAAGTGTAATCCAATTCGATATTCATGTATTTCGCATTCATTTCTTCAGAAATTGTATGCAGTTCTGTACTAAGCTTATCACTTCCAATTAAATATACGTAGTTTCTATTTTCGCTTTTACGTTCTGGATCAACTCTACCAATCATATCAATATTTAGATCAGCTACAGTGTTTTCTAAAGGAAATATTGGATCAATATCTGTATAGTGACGTGATCCTAATAATCCTTTTTCTTCTCCTGTTACATTTAAAAATAAGATAGAACGTTTAGGACCATTACCATCCTTAACCGCTTTAGCAAAAGCTTCTGCAATTTCTACCACTGCAACCGTACCAGAACCATCATCATCGGCACCATTGTATACTTCTCCATCTTTAACACCTTCATGATCTAGGTGCGCAGATATAACAATAATTTCATCAGGCTTTTCTGATCCTTTAATAAATGCAGCTACATTTTCTGAAGAAATTTTATCAGAATTATTTTTATAGTTAAGACTCATATCGGTTGCAACGATACTACTCTTACCATTTGTATCAATATCATTGACTAAACTTTTGGCAAGATTAGTACCTACAACAAAAAAATATGAAGTTTCTACTTTACCTGGTAGGGACATGATTCCAGAAGCATTTCCAAAACGACTGGCAACCATATCATATACTTCTGGGTAATAAAATAAAACGGCTTTAGCTCCTTTAACTTTTGCAATATCTCTTTTGTTTGCAAACTGTTGTCTCATATTAGACCATTTAGAGGCCTCTGTAGAACCAGAAATTGTATATGTACCATCCTCGTTTTTTGGTTCTCCTGATTTTATAAGTACTACCTTATCTTTTACATCGATATCAGTATAATTAGAATACTTTGGGTCATCGATACCAAAACCTGCATAAACAATTTCTTTTGTAGTAATCTTCCCCGTTCCAGCTGTTGCCACAGAAACTAAATCTTCAACATATTTAAAATCTTTACCATTTACAGTCAAAGTTACATCTGGAGTGTTTATGATATCAAGAGGAACTTCTTGAAAGTAATTTCCATCTGCTTTTGCTGCCGGGATTCCGTATTTAATGTAATGATCTTTTAAGAAATTAATTGCTAATTTTTGTCCAGGTTTTCCTGTTTCTCTTCCTTGAAATTCATCAGAAGCATAAGTATATAATGCAGTTTTTAAATCTTCTGCAGTTATTGTATTAGCATAAATTTTAGGATCATTTGCTTTTTTTGGCGTTTCTTTAGATGCCTGACTTGTTGTTTTCTTTGCAGTACCACAAGCCACAATAAATAGTGCTATTACAATACCTGAAAGTAATTTTCTCATAATAAAAAATGTGTAAATAATAAATGTGTATGGTCGTAAAAGTACAAGAAAATATATGGCTTTGTGTTAATCGATTGCAAAAATTAATACCGTATTTAAAATGTGCTTATAACGTAATTATTATTTAAGTAATTCCATAACCTTTATTTTATACATTTTACCGATAGGCACAATAGCATCACCAATAGAAATCCGATTTCCTTCTATACTTTTAATATGTTTTCTAGCAACAGCAAAGGATTTATGCACTTGTAAAAAATCATCATCTGATAGCAAAACCAAAATTTCTGAAATTTTTTCACGTATGGTTATTGTTTCGGCTATTGTGATAACTTTGGCATAATTACCTGCTGCCTCAATATATTGAATATCATCTACACTAATCTGAATGTATTTTTTATTCTGTCGAAGAAAAACACTTTTACTCGTAGAGTTTGTAGTATTTGTGGCAGTGACAAAGTTTTTTTCTTTTGGAGAAGTACCTATGGTCTTATTCATGGCTTTTAAGAAGCGTTCAAAACTAAAGGGCTTAAGTAAATAGTCTATAATATTAAGTTCGTATCCTTCTAAAGCAAATTCACTATATGCTGTGGTCACAATAACTTTTGGAGGGTGGGGAAGCGTTCTTAGAAAATCGAAACCTTTTAGTTTTGGCATATTAAGATCTAAAAAAATTAATTCTACCTCATTTTTACTTAAATATTCAAAAGCTTCAAGAGCATCATAGCAATTCTTCATTAATTTCATGTTAGGCAAAAGATCGCAATAACGTTTAATAATACCATGTGCTATGTGTTCATCATCTATAATTATGTATCTGATCATTTTAATTGTAATGTTAATTGTGCTTTGTATAAATTTTCAATCACAGTAAAAGATAAGGAATGTTTATGGGGATATACGAGTTCAAGTCTTCGTTTTAAGTTTTGTAATCCAATTCCTTTTTCAGAAGTAACTTCTGCGGGATCAAAGTTATTTTCTATACTAAAATCTATCTGATTTGAAGTGCTACTGATTTGAATATTGATATAAGCTTCTTTTCTTAGATTTTCAATACCATGTTTAAATGCATTTTCTAAAAGTATTATAAATAATAAAGGCATAATAACAGATGTTTTATCTTTTACATTATAATCAAAATTTACTTTTGTCTGTTTATGATAGCGCATTTTATGCAATTCTATATAGTTCTTTAGGTACTCTATTTCTTGTTCTAGTGTAACAAAATCACGTTGTCCTTCATAAATACTATAACGCATCATGTCAGACAATTTTAGAATCAGTTTTTGAGCTTTTTGTTTGTCTTCTTCAACCAATCCATATAAATTATTCAAGGTATTAAAAAAGAAATGAGGATTTACTTGACTTTTTAAATGTAACAACTCGGTTTTTTTCTTTTCATTTTTTAAGTCGATTATCGATTTAATTTGTCTAATTAACCAACTTATAAAAAACACAATAATCATAAAGAATATCATAGGAAATAGTAGGTCCATTACCAACTCATCATTTTCCAGGAGTACTAAATTACCTTCAGAAGTGGCCTTTGTCTCAAATGTATATGAGATAATAAATACTAAAACTGTGCTTATGTGGATTATTAAAGACCAGAAAGAAAATTTAGAAATACTCCATGAGCGTATGATGTTTTTTCCTTTTTTGATACTTCTATGGTACATAAATAGGAATGCAATTATTGACAATAGTGCTAAAGTGAATAATATGCTTATAAGAGCATGTGTAGGGTCGGCTTCAAGAATTCCAATTAGATAGAGTATGCCCATTAAAATTGAAAGCCATTTAGTTTCCTTACCAGTAAGTTTTCCAAAGTCTTTGATATAATTTTTATAGGTTAAAAACCAAAATATCAATAAATAGCCAATTAAACTAATAGCCATCATCATCATCAATGTTCCTGCAAATTTTATATTTAATTTGATTGCAAATGCTCCTGTTATTAGAAAAAACAAGAAGAGAAAAACAGTAATAAAAACGCGATTATAATTTTCTTTTAGTAAGGCCATAGTTCAATATTACTTGATAAAAATGGTACTTCCAAACAAGTTGACAAACAAACGATATCTAGGTATAAACGTTCATAAAAATGGCATGAAATCACTTACTCGTCATTAGATTGTTTTATATCCTAATTAGTAAATAGTTAATCACAATTATTTAGACAGTACTCATTATAGATATAAGTTTGATCAAAACAAAAATCAATCAAAATATGAACAGTCTGCTAATTTCTAACCTATCAAAGACATATGCCAATGGTGTCAAAGCTTTAGACAAGGTATCCTTAACTATTCCCGTAGGTATGTTTGGATTATTAGGACCTAATGGTGCTGGTAAATCTACATTAATGAGAACTATCGCTACATTACAAGAACCAGATCAAGGTTTAATCACCCTTGGAGAATTAAATGTACTAACTCAAAAAAATGAAGTTCGTAAAATTTTAGGATACTTACCACAAGAATTTGGCTTGTATCCAAGGGTGTCTGCCAAAAGTTTATTAGAACATCTAGCCGTACTTAAAGGTATTTCTAACAGAAAAGAACGAAAAGAAATCGTAGAGGCACTATTGTATAAAACAAACCTTTATACAGATAGAAACAAGAATTTAGGAGGATTTTCGGGAGGTATGAAGCGACGTTTTGGTATTGCGCAAGCATTATTAGCTAATCCAAAACTGATTATTGTAGATGAACCAACAGCAGGACTTGATCCGGCAGAGCGAAATCGTTTCTATAACTTATTAAGTGAGCTTGGTGAAAACACTATCGTAATTTTATCTACACATATTGTAGATGATGTCAAAGAGTTATGCCCTAACATGGCAATAATTAATAGAGGTAAGGTTCTCTTACAGGGCAGTCCGTCAAAAACTATTGCTGATATTCAAGATAAAGTATATGCTAAAACAATAGAAAAACAACAAATTAAACAGTATAAAGAGGAGTATAATGTTATTGCAGAAAAATTGTTATCTGGAAAACCTATCATACATATTTTAAGCGATACTGATCCCAAGGATGACTTTGTCCCGATAAAAGCAGAATTAAGCGACGTGTATTTCTCACAAATCTTTGCCAAAACTGAGTAATCTTATAATGGCATTCTAAACTATTTTTTTAATACTTCTTTTCTAATAAATACAAATCAGTTTTATGTGGTACGAAATATTCAAATTTGAACTTAAATACAGAGCTAAACGACCAGATACTTATATATACTTTGGTATTGTTTTCTTGTATGCAATCATTGCTGTAGATTTTCTTTTTGAAGGTAATTTGGATCCCATTCAGAGAAATGCACCTATTGTAATTGCAAGAACTATGGGTATTATCTCTGCTCTTTTTATGATGATTACTTCGATGATTATGGGGGTAGCGGCTTTAAGAGATTTTGATCATCGTATAGCGTCTTTAATTTTCATTAACCCAATTAATAAAAAGGATTATTTGTTAGGTAGATTTTTAGGCTCTTTAGTAATTTTACTCTTCATTTTTAGTGGATTACTTGGCGGTATGATCTTAGGAGATATTATGCCATGGGTAGATCAAAATACTATTTTACCCTTTAATTTCTGGCATTACTTTCAACCTTTTATTTGTTTAGTAGTACCTACACTTTTTTTTGGAGGAGCTATATTTTTTGTAACCGGGGCTTTAAGTCGCAAATTAATTGTTGTCTATACCCAAGGTATCTTTTTTCTAATGATATATCTGCTTACTATTAATTTGGCTAAAGATTCAGATTATAATCTATTTACCGCATTTATTGACCCATTCACTTTTCAAAACATTAGTATAACAACTCAATTTTGGAGTGTTGCTGAGCGTAATTCATTAGTAATACCATTTGAAGGGATTTTAATGTATAATCGTTTGTTTTGGATAACTATCGGGATTATATCATTAATTATTGGGTATTATAAGTTTAAATTTACAGTGATAAGTGATAAAATTAAAAAACAACAAGCTTTGATCACTTTAGATGTTACTAAGGAGATAGTAGATCACTATAATAATGTTAGACTTCCTTCTTTAACTATGAATTCAACAGAAGGTATAAAGTTTAAAACTACACAACTACTAACACAAGCCCTATTTAACTTTAAATCTATTATTAAAGGCCTTCCTTTTTGGACAATTGTGCTTTGTGCTTTGGGGATAATTCTCTTAAGTTCTTTTGATTTAGGAACTTCTTTTGGAGTTGATAGTTATCCTACTACCTATATTGTGATTGGTGAATTGATAGAAAATACAGTACTGTTTTTTTTGCTCATCATTATATTTTATTCAGGAGAACTAGTTTGGAAGGATAGAGATAATAATATAAATGGTATATCAGATACTTTACCTATATCAGACTTTGTCAATTTATCGGCTAAGCTTATTGCACTTTTATCGGCTACGACTATATTGATATTTATTATTATAAGCTCTGGTATTATTTTTCAAACTGCAAAAGGATATTATAATTATCAACTTGACCTTTATTTTATAGGTTTTTTTGTCGAAGTTTTTCCTTTCCTTTTTCTACTAAGTATTATATGTTTCTTAATTCAAGCTCTTTTGAACCATAAGTTTTTGGCACATATAATAGTTGTGACATTTATATTCGTTTCGACAATTTTACTCAATATTTTAGGTTACGATCATGGGTTGTATTCTTTTGGAGGTTCTGATTTAGGTGCATATTCAGATATGAATGGTTATGGCCATTTTATTGAACCTTTTATTTGGTTTAAAATATATTGGATTTCATTTTCTTTAGTACTCTTTATTTTTGCAGCACTAATTTCGATACGTGGAGCTGAAACAAATATAATATCCAGATGTAAGGTTGTTAAAATAAGATTAAGCAAACGGCTAAAAATATTAACTATAATTTGTGTACTTGTTTTTGGCATCTCTGGAGTGTATATATTCTACAATACTAATATTTTAAATATATATTCAACTACAGCTACAGAGAATATTCACAGAGCTGAGTACGAAAAAAACTTAAAAAAATATGTTTATTTAAAACAACCTAAAATTGTCGACATTAATTTAGTAATTGACTTATATCCAAGTAAAAGAAGTTTCGAGGCCAAAGGGTATTTTATATTAGTCAATACACATGATCTTTTAATCAATGAAATTCATGTTCAAAAAAAACCTCAAGAACAAATAAACTTAACGTATGTAGATTTTGAAGGTGGGTATAATCTTAATACTAAATATGAAACATATGGTTATCATATTTACGAACTTCATAAACCCTTAAAGCCTGGGGATTCTATTAAAATGAAATTTAAACAAGATTATGTTAACCAAGGTTTCACAGAGAAATCTAATACGGACATTGTTTATAATGGTACTTTTTTTAATAATTTTTATTTTCCGACAATAGGGTATAATGATAACATAGAATTAGATGATGATAAGGAGCGAGAAAAACATAATCTGAAGCCAAAAATTAGAAGAGCAAAAATAAACGATTCCAGAGCGTTGCTTCAAGGTAGGTCTGGAGGTGATGGCGAAGAAATTAATTTTGAAATTATCATTGGTACCGAAAGTGATCAAATTGGTGTTGCGCCGGGATATCTGCAAAAAGAATGGATAGATGGTAATCGCAAATATTACCACTATAAAATGGATAAACCCATGTCAAATTTTTATTCGATACTTTCTGCAGAATATCAAGTCAAAAAAGATCAATGGAATTCATTAAATACAGATGAAGCGGTAGATCTTGAAATATATTATCATAAAGGTCATGAATATAATTTGAATAGAATGATGAATGGCATGAAAAAGTCATTCGATTATTTCACAAAACATTTTAGTCCATATCAATACAAACAAATGCGGATAGTAGAATCTACTAGTTACAAGAAAAGGGCACAATCATTTCCGAATATTGTTCCTTTTTCAGAAAGTATTGGATTTATAATGGATATTAACGATGAAGAAGATGTAGATATGCCTTTTTATATTACTGCTCATGAAATGGCTCACCAATGGTGGGGGCATCAAGTTAATCCTGCCGATGTACAAGGAAGAGGAATGCTCTCAGAAACACTAGCGCAATACGCGGCAATAATGGTACTAAAACAAGAATATCCAGAAGAAAAAGTACGGCAATTTATAGAGACTGAAAGAAAGCGTTATCTAAAAGGTAGGGCAGCAGAAAAAGGACAAGAAATGCCACTATATTTGGTAGAGTCTGGGCAAGAATATATCCATTACGGAAAGGGAGCTTTAAACATGTATGCTTTTCAAGATTATATTACAGAAGACAGCGTTAATATCGCTTTAAAACGTTTTATAAGAGATTGGGATAGTTTTGAAGGGATTAAAAAGAAGAACACAAAAAACTATCCTACTACTTTAGAATTATTAAAATATTTTAAGGAAGTAACCCCCGATAGTATGCAATATGTTATAAATGATCTCTTTGAAACTGTTACTTTATATAGTAACAGAGTAAAGAAAGCCAATTTCAAGAAGGTTTCGGATAAAAAATACGCTGTAAATATAACGATCGAAGCACAAAAATATAAAGTTGATAGTTTAGGGATAAAAGTTCCGATTGGTATTAATGACTGGATAGATATAGGTATTTATACAGAAGACAATGGCTATAAGGAAATTACATACTTACAAAAACATAAAATCACAAATAGAAATACAGTATTACAAATTTTAGTGGATAAAAAACCCGTAAGTGCAGGGATAGATCCTAAACATATACTAATAGATAAAAATGTAGATGATAATGTGATGCATTTAACCGAAAAATAATGATATATATACCCTACAATCATTTTAATTGACTGCAGGGTATATACTAAGATTATAATCTAAAATCCAATTCCGCCACCACACTGATTTGCTGTTACATAAATTGTAGCAAAACTACTACCATACTGGTTTGTAGTCTTAAGTGTAATCGTATAATTACCTGGTTGATTCGCAATCATTGTTATTTCATGTCCTGGAAAAACGACGGTGTCAACAAACAAATTGGGAGAATTAGACGTAAGTTCATAAGTGTCTGCTCCTGGAGATACCGGAAGTCTATATGGATCTGATTGTACAAAAACATTGGTACAAATAGTTGGGTCAGGAAATCTAGTGTATGCTCTTGGTAAACCAACCCAAACAATTGGAAATAAGTATTCTATAGCAGTTATGTCTCCAGAACTAAAATTATCTATGGTGCATGCTTGTCCACCATTCATAACAGATTGTGAATCTGTGCTTGGAGTTCCGGGAATTAGAGTTCCAAAAGACTGATTAGTGTGTGTTATACCTAAATTATGTCCCAGTTCATGTTGAACATTAGAAATTCTCATGTTTTGAGTAATAGGTCCTCCACAAAACAAATTAGAATTAAAATCTGGATTTATCCAAATTCCAACACCTGGTAGACCATTAGCTGCAGGAAATTCACCGCGTCCAAAAACATTACTAGCTAAATTAACCCCTGAATCATGCGTATCATACATAATTTGAATATGTGCATTGGCAATAGATGTAGTAACTGTTAAGTTTAAGCTTGAGTTAATAGCATTCCAGCGACCAATTGCAGAAATTGAAGCATTTCTCCAAGCAGTATTCATACCTGGATTTAAATAAACATTGATGTCGTTTATTGTTACAGAATTGGGATGTTCTCTTTGTTTTGTATTTGTATTCGAAGGAGAACGATATTTTTTGTTTTTGTAAAAAGTAATATCGCCGTCGACTAAATAACGATCTCCAAGATCTTCGATAACATTTTCTGAAAACCCCCAATTACGAATACTTTGTAATACCGAATCATTTTCTGTAGGGATTTCATTTTGTGTTACATTATCATCTTCTATTAAGTTATCTTCTGAACATCCTGTTAGGATAATGACAAAAAATAAACCTAATGCAAACAGGTTTTTAAGTGCTTGTTTCATTTTTAAGAGTATTTATATGACGCCCTACTTTGATTTAAGGAGTGTTCGGGACAAGTAATTCTCCTATACTAGTATGTTTTAATTTAAATGAGAATTTTAGTATCGATCGTTATACTAAAAAGGGGTAGGAATGATTAAAAAAGGTTTTTTTAGGAACTAAAAACCCTTTCATAAGTATAAAGATATTGAATTAAGCATATAACATAGTTAAAGTAATACGAAGAAAAAGTTAAAATCATATTTTAAAATTCTAATCGTTGTTATAATAATACTGGCTTTATTAAAAAATAAGAATAAACTATGTTAGAATACTTAAGCTGAATTTATTTAAAAAATGGTTAAATTTGTTTTTTTAGAAATACCAATTTTTAAATTATGAAAAATATTCTCTTAACCCTAATCATAGTATTAACTTCTAGTTTTAGTACTATTAGTGCAAATGAAATCAAAGAAGTAGAAGTTAAATTTAATGGTCAATCAGATAAGGCTTATTATTTTACGACTACAGATACAGAAAAAGTGATGGAAATTACTTTTGTTAGTAAAAAGGCAGTCTCTAAGTATGATCTAAATAAAAAAGAATATATTGGAAAGACCTTTATAATTACTTATGAGATTGATACGATCGAAGTAGATGACAAATCATCTAAGAGTGATGTAGAAGTAAAACAGTTTAAAAAAAGACTTATCTTAATAGATATTAAAGAAAGAAAAATTTAAAAACACTTTTTATAGGTTAAGTGTCTTTTTATTAGAAATGTAACGTGTTAGATTTTCTTTCTTAACCCTTCTATAAAATCGGCTTTCACCCAATAAATATCTCCCTTTTTTCCGAAAAAGAAATAGTTACCATCAGGTGACACATAGGGGCCATAACCACGCATATCCCATCCTTTTTCCTTTTTGAAGTATGCACTAAAAGGAATGGGCATAGACCATTTGTGCTTAACTTTAAAGGTTATATGAAATTGATTTGACCAATTTAGTGGCATAAATATGATGTAGTCGTTATCTGGTGAAACAAAAAACTCTACAATTGGATTAAGCATATAGGGGAGTGGTTTAGGAGCAGTTATTTTGCCATTAATAATTTTAGCAGAATATGCCACACGATCAAATCTGTCATGAAAGTAAAACGTACTATCTTTTGTTATTTGTGCAAGTCCAAACCCCTCTTTAGCGGTTACATTTGGGGATATCACTTTTAGTGTTGACCATTCGTTATTTTTCTTTTTAGAAAAAACGATTTGTCCAGTGACTCCTTTTTTTGTAGGTTTTATAGGTTGTTCCATGTATAGAATATTTCCATCAGGGTTAAATATTGGATAACCTGCTATTACTTTTCTTGAAAATACTGCTGTATCTGGAGTAGACCATTTAGAATTTTCGAATTTGGAATACATGGTACGAGGTTTAAAATAATTATTATTTCCATCAGGATGTCTTCCAAAAAATACTTCCTTACCATCAGGTGAAAAACATATTTTTTCTTCCCATCTGTCATCTAATGAAACAATTCCTTTTGCAAAAATTACAATAGAATCATTTGGAGGGGGTACAGCGTTAAAATAGTTTATAGTATTGTGATCTTGCCCAATACCTTGATAAAAAAGTATTATTAATGAAATTAATGTAAAGAATTTAGTTTTCATAATTGGTTACTATTTTTATATAATAGACAAATTTACAGGGGTTTGTACTGAAAAAGAGATCATATCACTTATATACTATAACAAATAGTTAAGTGCCGGTTTTGTAGGTATAGTCCTGTATACGTTAGAATTATATTAATCAAAAGTTAAACTATTATATATTGATAGTAATAGTGTTATATTTATGTTGTATAACTTTCATTGTTAAGTAGTTGTGCTGTTTATTTTAAATAGCTCGTTCACCCTAAAGAATATAACTATGCATACTAAACAATCATATTTTAAATATCGTTTATTAGTATTAATGGATTTATCAAAAGCTTCTCTTGTAGCATTAGATAATGCAATACAATTGGCAGAAGTGGTTAATGGTAATGTAGAAGTTTTTCATGTGAAGGCACCTACAGATGTAGTTAGATACGAAAATCAATATTCTGCAATCACCGAGATTCATGAAGATTATCATAATACAATGTTAAGATTACGAAATATTATTACTAATGCAGAAAAGAAAAACCATATCCATATTAAATATCAAATGGCATATGGTAATATTAAAATAGCTATTAAAGAACATATTGATAAAGTACAACCTGATATTATTCTTTTAGGTAAAAGAAAATCCAAATTCATTGACTTTTTAAGTAACGGTATTACCAAATTTGTTTTAAAACACAGTACATCCAATATTCTTATAGCAGGAGAAAGTTATAGATTTCATTCATATTCGGATATTTCATTAGGGATATACGGTAAAACTTTGAGAAAACATGGTTTTCAAATTATAAATGATTTAAATCAGAAAGGAACAAAACCAACTCGTATTTTTAATATAGGTAATAAAAAAGAATCAGAAAATGAATTGTTGCCTAATAAAAGAAATGTTGTATCCTATGTTTTTTCTGAAGGTGCTAATACTTTAGATGCTATAGCTTCTTATGTCTCTAAAACGAATACGCAATTATTTTGTATACCAAGAAATTCTACAAATGATCGTACTTTATTAAAATTAGGTAAGGTAGAAACTCCAATAAAAGGAGTAATAAATAAATTAAATATCCCAATACTTTTTTTGAGATAATCATGAATAAGTAAAACGTAATACTGGATTATTGATACGTTGTCAGCACCTTGTTTATAATAAGCAAGGTGTTTTTATTTGTGTTATACCTAACTTGAACATAAAACGATTTAAATTGTATTTGTTTTACCCTAGTAATGGTCTAATTTATATGATCTGAAAAAATAATTTAAATTTTTTGTGCTTTTTTAATATTAGCAAACACTAATAGAGTATAACTGATTTTTAATGAATAAAGAAGAAACATTTATTAGATTGATAAAAAAGAATGAAGGGATCATTTATAAGATTACTAAAGTATATACCCATACTAGTAATGATCAAAAAGATCTATATCAGGAGATTGTTTATCAACTATGGAAAGGGTTCGATTCTTTTAGAGGAGATGCTAAAGTGAGTACATGGATGTATAGTATTGCTTTAAATACGGCGTTGTTATATTCAAAAAAAGAAAAGAGAAGAGGATATAATATATCTCTGGACAATGTATTTCTAAAAGAAGAGAATTATGATCCTGTACTCGAAGAACGACTGAAAATAGTGTATTCTCAAATAAAAAATTTAGGAGATATAGATAAAGGAATCATCATTTTATTTCTAGAAGGAAAAAAGTATGAAGAAATTTCAAAGATTACAGGACTAACAGTAAGTAATGTGGGTACCCGGATGGGAAGAATAAAGGAAAAGTTAAAGACATACATCATTAAAAAATAAGCATATGGAATTGGAAGAAATGCAAGCAATATGGTCCCAAATGAGTGATCAAATTGAAAATCAAAAAAAATTAACAAACAAACTTATTATGGAAATGACGCAAGAACGATTTAAAAATAAAATAGGAATAATTTCAAAATATGAAGGTATGGGAGCATTAATATGCTTTGCAGCGGCTATTTTAATCCTATTTCAACTTTCAAAACTAGACACATGGTACCTTTTAATATCTGGTATTTTTACTATAGCTTACTTGATATTTTTACCTATTTATATTTTAAGATCTATTAATACTATGAAGCGGATAAATATTATCTCTAATACGTATAAAGAAACTCTTATAGAGTACGCAAAGAATAGAAAACAGTTTTTGTTTTCGCAACGATTAGGGATATACCTAAACTTTATCTTAATGATAGTAAGTCTTCCCGTTATTATAAAACTTTTTAAAGATGAAGATATTTTTGTTACTAATGTTGAAGTGTTGTACTGGTATATCCCTATCATGACTCTATTTTTAATTTTCTTTTCTAAGTGGGGATATGGTAAATACAAACGACTAACTGCTTCTGCAACAAAAATCCTAGAGGAGCTTCAGGAACCCAAAACTTTGAGTTAGAAAAAGAAACTTAATCACTACAAAAAATAAAGTTTAAAAAATAGCCAAAAAAGTTGGCAGGATACACTACACACTATTTTTAAAATTATAAGTATGAAAACTAGATATATAACAATCATTTTCTTATTTTTTTCATTAGTTTCATTTTCCCAGGAAATCAAAGGAATCTGGAGCGGAGGGATAAATGTAGGAGAAAATAAAACCATAAATTTCACTTTTACAATTACCAAAGAAGGACAAAGTTATAGCACGATAATAGACATTCCGACTCAAAGAATTAAAGGAATAAAAGCACAATCAACAAATTATAAAAGAGATAGTCTGATTATTGATTTTTCTAATGTTGGAATGTTCTATAAAGGAGTTTTTAAAACCAACTACAGTGAAATCAAAGGAAGGATTACAGAAGGGCTAAATTCTTTTGTATTAAATCTAAAGCGAGATAAAATAAAAACTAATAATACATTAAATAGACCACAAGAACCTATCAAACCCTATCCATATTTAGAAGAAAATGTTTATTTCGAAAATAATAAAGATCAAATACGTTTAGCAGGTACGTTAACAAAACCATTTGGAAATAAAAAATTTCCTGTTGTAATTTTGATAAGTGGAAGTGGCCCTCAAGATAGAGATGAAACCATATCAAAGCATAAACCATTTTTGATTCTTGCCGATTACTTAACAAGAAAAGGAATAGCTGTATTACGATATGATGATCGTGGATTTGGAGAGTCAAAAGGAATACATTCAGAAGCAACAACATATGACTTTGCAACAGATGTATTGAGTGCTGTTAAGTATCTGAAATCACGCAATGATATAGACAAAAATGCAATAGGACTTATTGGTCATAGTGAAGGCGCAATTATAGCACCTTTAGCAGCTAATAAATCAAAAGATGTAGCTTTTATCATATCGTTAGCCGGTACAGGTATTTCGGGAACAGAACTTTCTATAATGCAATCAAAAACGTTACGACCATTTCCTGTACTTGATGAAAAAATATATGAACAGGCAATTAGGCGAGCTATAGAAATAGCAAAACAGGATAAAAAAATACCTATTATCAAATTAGAATTAAAAAAACATTATCAAGAAACCATTGCGCCAATACTTAAAAACCTAAGTGTTCCCGATATAGAGATAGATAGAATATTAAATAGTCTTGTAGCCATGCGTACTACAAAATGGGTACGATATTTTTATGAGTATAATCCTGCGGTAGAATACGAAAAATTAAACATACCCGTTTTATCCTTAAATGGGAGTCTTGATACCCAGGTTCCGGCTAAAATAAATCAAGCTGGATTGCGACAAGCGTTGATAAAAGGAAAAAATAAAGATTTTAAAATTATTGAACTAGAAGGTTTAAATCATTTGTTTCAAAATGCAAAAACAGGTAATATGAATGAATACTCAGAAATAGAAGAAACATTCTCTTCTAAAGCTCTTGCTATATTATCTGATTGGATTTTGACTCGTGTAGAATAGTATAATTCTAATAGAGATAGTTTTACTAAAATTGAAGGGGTATAGATATCAATAATAAATTTATACTTTATATATTTACTTCTTTTCAATTTAAATGGATTTAGAACAGCAATTACTATTTCTTTTTAGTGCGTTAGGAGCTTTTAATGGATTTTTTTTAAGTATTTATTTTGCGTTTTTCTCAAAAAAGAAACTTATATCCAATTATTTCCTTGCTGCTCTTTTACTTATGCTTAGTATACGTATTATTAAATCAGTGTTTTTTTATTTTAATCCTAATTTATCAGAAGTTTTTATACAAATAGGATTATCAGCATGCGTATTGATAGGTCCGTTTTTATATTTATATAGTACGGCTATAGTACAGCATAATAAAATAAATAGTAGCTGGATGTTTCATGTTATTCCTGCTATTTTAATAGTAACAATACTAGGACTAGTATACCCATATTGGTCATATAAACGTCTATGGTCTGGCACAATCGTAAGGTTAATCTATTTACAATGGTTGATCTATATTGTAATAACAGGGATATGCTTAAAAGATGTTTTAAAGAAACTAGTCTCTAAGAATGTAAAAATAAAAGATCTCGAAATTTGGATGATCAGTATTTTTGTCGGAGTTACCATTATTTGGATTGGGTATAATATAGGATCATACACATCATATATCGTTGGTGCTTTTTCCTTTTCATTTGTATTTTACCTTTTAGTTTTATTTTGGGTTTTTAGACGAAAAAAGAATTTCTTGTTTTTTGAAGAACATATAAAATATGCAAATAAAAAAATTCATAATAGTGAAGCGGAATCTCTTCAAAAACGTTTAGATGATATTATTGTAGAAAAAGAACTATTTAAAAACTCAAACTTAAAACTAAATGATGTGGCAGGTCAATTAAACATTGTTCCACATTATCTTTCTCAATTTTTAAATGATAATTTAAACAAAAGTTTTTCTGTATTTATTAATGAATATAGAATCGAAGAAGCTAAACGATTGTTGTTAAATCCAAATAACAAATATACAACCGAGGCTATAGGGTATGAATGTGGATTCAATTCTAAATCTACATTCTTTACTACTTTTAAAAAGATAACGGGTGTTACACCAACAAAATTCAAAAATAACGCTAATCCCTAGTATAGACATTCGGTACTGAATTATAAATCCGAACTTCGGTTTTATAACATCAAATCTATAACTTCATTAGATATTTCAAATTGCTTTAAAATTAGTAGCACATGAGAAATATTTGTATTGTGGTATTCATCATCTTGATATTATCAGGATGTACAATGTCTCAAAATAATACAACAAAGAAACCTAAAATTTTATTTGTAACTTCAAATCAACATACATATGGTAGTACAGAGATGAATACTGCCAATCATTTTGCAGAAATAGTATTGGCTTATGATGTGCTTATCAAAGCAGGTTTTCAAGTTGATTTTGTGAGCCCAAACGGAGGGGCTATTCCTATTGGCTACTTAAAAACTTCAGACAGTATCCAGAAAAAGTATATTTATGATGCTAAGTTTATGAATCTTCTTAAACATACACTTACACCAGATATGATTAATGTTTCATCATATAAAGCCGTATATTATAGTGGTGGTGGTGCGGCAATGTTTGGTGTTCCTGAAAATAAAAGAATACAAGATATTACCATGAAAATTTATGAAAACAATGGTGTTATATCAGCAGTTTGTCATGGTACTGCAGGAATAATAAATCTAAAAGACCCCAGTGGAGAATATGTCTATAAAGGAAAAAAGATAAATGGTTTTCCGGATATGTTTGAGAATAAAGACGCAAAATACTATCAAGAGTTTCCATTTTCTATAGAAGAAACTATAAATCAAAACGGAGGTGATTTTATCTATTCTAAGCATGGTTGGGATGCATATCATAAGGTTGATGGTAGAATAATCACAGGACAAGATCCAACGGCTTCTATTGTTGTGGCTCAAAAAATAGTAGAAACACTCAAAAAACAAGAAAATTAATACATTAAAACTTAAGACATGAAAAAAACAATTTTTACAGTACTACTTTTTATTTTAGGTACAATAGCAACCTATGCTCAAACTCCTGAGCATGATCAGGTAAAAGCAACAGTATCTTATTATTTAGAAGGGGGAACAAACAATGATTTTGAAACATTGAAGAAAGCTTTTCATAAAGATGCCACCATGAAATTTATTTCTAATGCGGGGTATAAAGAGGTAAATGCACTAGAGTTTTTTAAAAAGGCAATAAAGCCGGGTCCAAAACAAAATAGAAAAACAAAAGTGGTCTCTATAGATGTAGAGGGTACTTCGGCTCAGGCAAAACTAAGAATCGATTATGATACTTTTGCCTTTATTGATTTTATGAATTTGCTTAAGATCGATGGAGAGTGGAAAATAGTCAACAAAATATTTTATAGATCAAAGAAGTAATATCATCAAATTTAAATCACGAACAGTAATGAAATCAATACAAACTTTATTTATCATAATGTTAATGTATAATCTGGGGTTTAGTCAGATATACAACGGAGATAAAAATGACATCAATATAATTTTAAAGAATGCTCAAAATTTCTCGAAGTATGTAATGGCTTCAGATTATGATATGATCGGAAAATCGTACACTAAAGACGCTAAAATATTTCCTAGCAAAAGTAAAATTATTGAAGGTACAGAATCGATTGTAAAATATTGGGAATTGCCAAAAGATGTGCAAATTAAATACCATAAGATTGAACCTAGTGAAATTACCATTGTAGACGATACAGCCTATGATTATGGATATTATGAAGGTAAAACCAAAAAAAGTAATGATAAAGAAATCTCCTGGAAGGGCAAATATGTGATTGTTTGGAAAAAGATTGGTGATGATTGGAAAATGTATTTAGATATTTGGAACGGTATTTAATCATATCATAAAGGATTGTACTATTTTTATATTTCAATTTTGGTAAATATAAATGCATAACAATATGAAATGGTATAACATCTTAAATATCGATGAGATTGATTCTCCCTCTATAGTATTATATGAAGACCATTTAAAGCATAACTTAAACACCATGATTACTATGGTGGATAATGATTTGTCTAAGTTAATGCCTCATATTAAAACGAATAAAATGCCAAAAGTGATTCGCCAAATGATCACTCTTGGCATTAAAAGTTTTAAAACAGCAACTATTGCCGAAGCAGAAATTGCAGCAGTTGAAGGTGCTACACATGTTTTGATAGCACATCAACTAGTAGGATCTAAAGTAATGCGTTTTATAGAGTTAATTAAAACATTTAAGAATACCCGATTTTCTACCATAGTAGATAATATTGATTCAGCCAAGAAATTACATCATGAAGCTGTAAAGCAAGCAATTAATATTAATATCTATATCGATATTAATAATGGTATGGATCGTTCTGGTATTGAAATAGGTATAGGTCTTGAAAATCTTATCGAGCAAATAGATAAATGCTTATCATTGAATTTTTTGGGATTTCATGTGTACGATGGACATTTAAGAACCCCTGACTTTAAACAGCGAAAAGATAGGGTAGAAGAAGGGTTTAAAAATATTACCACCTTTTTTGAAACCCTTAAACATAAATATCCCAATATAGAGATAATAAGCGGAGGGACACCTTCTTTTACTTCGCATTTAACTGAAAAAGATAGAATTTGTAGCCCAGGAACCTGCATACTTTGGGATTGGGGATATGACCAAAAACTTACAGAACAAGAGTACAAATACGCAGCTCTAGTAATTACCAGAGTTATCTCAAAACCTAAAAAGAATGTCATTACTATTGATCTTGGGAATAAAGCAATAGCATCAGAAAATCCTATAGATAGTAGAGTTAAGTTTTTAAACCTCTTTGATTATGAATTGATATCTCAAAGTGAAGAACATGGTGTGCTTAGCGTGCAAAATTGGAATGACATAAAAGTTGGAGATGTTCTTTATGGAGTTCCTTATCATATTTGTCCAACAATAAATTTATATGATGAAGTCTCTGTAATTGTACACTCAAAAAAGATAGATAGTTGGGATATCACTGCTAGAAAAAGAAAAATCACAATTTAATTTAACTTCTCAAAAGCCCATAAAACAAGCAAATCTTAAGAGATTTCATAACTTTTGTAACCTTTTTTAAAGTCATCTTGTCAAATACATGTGAATTCGCAAAAATATAGTACTCACATTAAAATTTAATAAGATGAATCAATCAAAAAGAAAATCAAAATATCTATATCTTGTATTGTTTTTTACCTTTAGTATAGGTGGATGTATAGGTCAAAATATTACTTCGACTTTAAAAACTCCTAATGGCGATAATGT
Source organism: Aquimarina aggregata (assembly GCF_001632745.1). GTDB lineage: Bacteria > Bacteroidota > Bacteroidia > Flavobacteriales > Flavobacteriaceae > Aquimarina > Aquimarina aggregata. Next base: position 597,239 of record NZ_LQRT01000002.1, read on the forward strand.
AAAAATCACTACACTAAATACGTATATTAAATCTGCAATGGACTCTATTGGAGTTCCAGGTCTCTCCATAGCAATTATTAATGATCATAATATTGTTTATCATAATACTTTTGGAGTAACGAGTTTAAAAACAAAAGAACAAGTAACGAAGAATACGATTTTTGAAGGAGCTTCTTTATCTAAACCACTTTTTGCGTATTTCTTAATGAAAATGGTTGAGAATGGAGATCTGGATCTTGATAAACCAATATATCCTTATCTTAAGGCTATTTTTCCTGACGGAGTAATTGCTAAAGAATCCTTTGAGGCATATCAAAAATTAACACCAAGAATCATATTATCTCATGGCACAGGGATCCCAAATTGGGTAAAAGGAAAACCTATTACAATTGCTTTTGAACCAGGTACTGATTTTTCATATTCAGGCGAGGCTTACCAACATTTAGGTGCTGCCTTTGGAACAAAAATGGGTATTGGTTGGGGAAGTAAACTAGATAGTCTATTTCTTAAAGAAGTAGCACATCCGATAGGTATGGATAGAAGTTTTTATACATGGAACGATGTTCTTGAAAAGAATGTAGCCAAAGGACACATGAAAGGTAAAGTAAATCCAGAAATTCATAGAGATAAAAAAGTTGGTCCAGGCTATAGTTTACAATCAGATGCAGAAGACTATGCTTTATTTTTAATCGAAATGATGAACCCTAAAAACATTAAAACATCTACTAGAGATGAAATGCTTAAAGAACATAATCATTTTAAAAAAGAAAGTAAACTTTTAAAAGAAACAGGACAAACAGGATGGGGTTTGGGATTTGCACAAAAACCTACTCCCAATGGATTAATGCACCTGCATACAGGTAATAATCATGATTTTCAAGCTTACAGTATGTTTATTCCAAAACAAAAATATGGGTTTGTAATGTTTGCAAACTCTGACAACTTATTTCCGTTATTACAAACCTTAGAAAAAATTATAGGCACACACTTTTAAAAATATAGATATGAATGAATTAAATGAATTTTTTGGATTAGTATTACTTTCTGTAACAGCCATACTTGTTGTTTTTATTATAGCGCGATATACCTATTTAATAAAAAAAGCAATGATAGATAAAGGTATAAACCTAGAACAAAACAATACTAAGTATAAGTATTTGGATATTGGATGTATTGTTTTTGGTTTAGGAGTTGGTTTATTAGTATCATCGATTTTTACGATGTTCAATTTATCTGAAGATACTACAGACCTATTGGTTTGGGGAACAATTCTAATTTTTGGAGCTGCAGGATCCGTGATTACTCATTTTATAAGAAAGAAACTTGAGTAATTCTAAGAAACAATACGATTACGAGTTAATTCGTAAAATAAATGAAGGTGATACAACTGCATTTAGACAATTGGTCTATTTGTACAAAGATGTATCACTTTCTCTTGCATGTTCTATTTTGAAAGATAAAACAATAGCCGAAGATGTACTACAAGAGGTATTTATTAAAGTGTATGCTAAACTAAATACTTTTAAGTTTAAAGCATCATTTTCAACATGGTTGTATAGAATTGTTGTTAATACGAGTTATAATGAGCTAAAAAAGCAAAAACATACCGTAACAATAGATGCTATTACTATAAATCTAGATACGCAAGGAAAAGATGTAACGCTTGAGTCTGATCAAAAAATGTATATTAATCTCGCTTTAGAAAAACTACGACCTGATGAGGCTTTAGTACTTAGGCTTTTTTATCTATGTGAATCTAGTATTAAAGAGATAGAAAATATTACAGGGTTTAAGAGCTCAAAGATTAAAGTCGATTTGCATAGAGGAAGAGAGAATATGTATGCCGAATTGAAAAAAATATTAGGGAATGATCTAAAAAATTTATTATGAACGAAGAAGAAAAATTAAGACAGTTGCTTAAGAAAAGTACAATTAATACATCAGATGATTTTATTAATAACTTAATGCAAACTATAGAAGATAAGCACTCTGCCAAATCACCTTCAATCTGGTGGTCGTTTAAAACTGTATTTATAGCTTGTACCGCATTGGTATTAATTCTAACGTTTATTCTTTTTAAGCTTATTCATGTAGAAAATGGATTTTTAGGATCAATCAGTAATATCCCTAAAATGCCTATTTTTCTTATAGTTACCACAGTGTTTCTGTACTATATTAATACTTTAGTGAAGCTGAGTACTAAGAAAACTGTATTGAACAAATAATAAAATTAAAAAGTAGAAGCAGTAATAAAGATTCTTAAGGATTTATAGAAAGTCATCTTCAAAGTTTGATAGAAAATCATGGATATATTTTTTACTTCTTTGTTCCTGCTTTACAACGACATAATGTTTTCTTTTTAAACCATGTTTTCCAATACGCTTATAAATAAGGTCATCAGATAGTTTAAAAGGTTTTAGTTGCCATTTAGGTGCGCAAATAATTCCCATATTAGCATTTACCATAGATAATGAAGTTTCAGTAAAGGGAATCGCAGAAATTTTGATAGGATTGATTTGGTTTGGTTTTAAAAAATTTTCATAAACAAAAACACCTTCTAACGGGAAAGAATTTATTAATAAATGAACATTAGCAAAATGGCTGGCTTCTAAATACGGTAAAGTACTTAATGGGTTCTCTTTGTGCATTAATACAAAAATTTCATCTTTAAATATTTCTGTACTCGACAATTCTTCTGATATGGGTTTAGTAGTAACAATAGCAATATCTATCTCATTTGCTAATATTTGCGAAATAGTTTGATGTGTAGCACCCAGGCTTAATTCTATATCAATTTCAGGATAAAGAATCCCCATTTTTTGTATAAACTTAGGAATAGAATGAAAAAATGATTGACACTCTGCACTTAATTTTATTTTTCCCTTAGATCCTGCATTTAGGTGACTTATCCTATCAAAACTTTTGTCAATAGCACTAAACAGAGTATTTGCCAAGGTATAAAGTTCTTGTCCTTCTTTTGTTAATTGCCATTTATTTCGTGAACGATAAAAAACTTTAAACTCTAATCTGTCCTCAAGCTCTCTTAATTGATGACTTAAAGCGGATTGAGTTAAAAATAGACGTTCTGAAGAGTTAGCTATATTACCTTCTTCTACAATCGTTTTTATAAGTCTAAAATATTTTAATTCCATAAATACAAAGATACAATACAATCGATTTGGCAGTAGTTGAAAAAAAATCAATCACAACTACAAAAGTACTCAATGATCAATCTGATTTATACGTGTATTCTACAATAAATTTACACTGTATAAAGTCAATAAATCAAATAGTAATAATGTGTTATAAAACCATTTAGTATGAAAAAGCAATCAAAAACAATAGGATTAATTGGTGGAATGAGCTGGGAATCATCTAAACTGTATTATGAAATAATCAATAAACGAATGAATGAGGTTTTGGGTGATTCTCATTCTGCAAAACTCATCATGGTTTCTGTAAATTTTGAAGAGATCAAAAAAATGACATTTGCGAACAATTGGGAAGGTATCGGAGTTGTAATGGCTAAAAGTGCTAAGCAACTAGAAAAAGCAGGAGCTGATAGTATACTATTGTGTACCAATTTGATTCATTTGGTTAGTGATAAAATAAAAGAAAGTGTAGCGATTCCTTTACTACATATTGCAGATGCCACTGGAGAAAAAATACAGCAGCAGAAATTGCAAAAAGTACTGCTTTTAGGAACTAAATATACGATGGAAAAAGATTTCTATACTAGTACTTTAGAAGATAAATACGGTCTTGAAGTAATGGTTCCTGAAACTCAGGAAAGACAAACTATTCATGACATTATTTACAATGAATTAGTAAAAGGAATATTTACAGAAAAGTCTAAAAAGTATTTATGCCAAGTTATTGAAGGCTCGAAGGGTAAAGGAGCAGAAGGTGCTATTTTAGGATGTACAGAAATACCGATGTTAATTGCTGATCAAGCATTAAGTATCCCGACTTTTGATACCGCCAAAATCCATGCGTATAAGGCAGTAGAATGGGCAGTTTCTTTAACTTAATCACAAGTATAATGATGAAAATAATAGAACCAAAACGGCAATATTCAAGTATTTTTACTAAACTTAGAAAGGTAATATGTGCTTTTTTAAGAGAGTATATCGCTAGAATGTCTGGATTATTATATGCAGATTGTTGTGCATATGCTAACAATACAAAGGATAAAAAACGTACGTTTTATAAATAATCTATTATTCTGATGATCATAAAAAGTCTAAATACTATTGATTTTAAAATTTTGATGAATTGTTTTTTAAAAGCATTTGAAAATTACTATATGAAAATGCCAGAAGATCATCAATACTATAGAAATCGTTGGAAGATGGCTAATGTTTGCTTTGATTTATCTTTTGGAATGTTTGATAATGATAAAATAGTTGGTTTTATTATTAATGCTATAGACAAACGAGATAAGGATTTGATAGCTTTTAATACGGGTACAGGTATAATTCCAGAGTATAGAAGAAAAGGTATAGTGTACAAACTATATGAGCATGCTATCCCAAAGTTTAAAAAAAATGGTGTTACTAAATGTTCTTTAGAAGTCATTAAGGATAACACAATTGCTGTAAAAGCCTATAAACGTATTGGGTTCAGGATTAGTAAAAGCTACAAATGTTATAATGGAGAGTTACTTTTAAAAGATCAACTAAATGATTTTGAACTAAAACAAGTAGATGTTTCTTTTTTTGATAGGCATACAATACCACAAAAGATGTATTCTTGGGATAATCACATAGAAACATTAAAAAGAGGAGATTATGAGTATTATAGTCTTGTTATGAACGAAAATGAAATAGCTTATTTCGTAATAAATTCAACTAATGGATATTTGGCACAATTTGATGTTTTTATAGATCAAAAGGATAATTGGATTAGGCTATTTTCTGCTATTAAACGTATGACCAATAGCATAAAAATAAATAATGTTGACGAAGCATTAGATTCTAAACTAAGCTTTATCAAAAGTATGGGTATACTTAATACTATTGATCAATTTGAAATGGACCTTAGAATTTAAAAGAACTTGTATATCTTTAACATTACAGTATATTTGAATGAGTCACTTATTTCATAAGATTAATTGGAAGAACATATAGAAAACATACTATATTCAGAAGTTGCCAGACAACCAATCCCTTTTGAGATTCTTTCTTTTAAAGAACTTTATGACCGCTTTCAAGATCATACCGTAGACTTATTTGCTTCACATAGAATTAAATTTAATGCATTGATGATCATAACTAATGGAAGAAGTGTTCACTTTGCGGATTTTAAAGAGCATATTTTATCTCCCGGAGTATTGATACCATTGGTAAAAGATCAAGTTCATTTCTTTAAGAAAGAACTCTTGGTTGAAGGATATATCATCTCATTTGATGAATCCTTTATGACCGAAAATATAAGTGAAAAAAACCTCTTTCATTTTCTTCATTTATATCACACCTCTAATTTACTTATTGGCCAGGAGAATGTTTCTTACCTTCTTCCTTTTATCGATTTATTGTTACAAGTGCAGAAAAGCACAAATAATAATCTTAAATCGGATTTTGTTAGAACTATTTTTGTTTCATTACTTATACAGATTAAAAGGCTAACAGTATATCAACATGAGACTTTTGAAAGTAAGCGATTTAAAGACTTTATTCAATTTAAAGTATTAATAAGCAAGCATTATCAAGAAAACCATAATGCAAAGGAATACGCTATGCATATGGGGGTATCTTATAAGTATCTTAATGACATTTGCAAAGAATTAGGAAACAAAACAGCAAAAGCTTTTATCGACAATTGGTTACTGCTCGAAATAAAACGTAATCTTTCTGAGAAAAAATATACTACTCAAGAAATAGCATTTAGAATGGGTTTTCGTGAACCATCTAATTTTATTCGTTTCTTCAAAAAATTTACAGGCACTACACCAAATAGATTCGAAAAACAAATCTAAAATTATATTTGCGGTTATAGATTGACTATTTTAAAACTAAGATAGGTTACGCTTGACCCTTATTTGTGGGTTAGTTTTGCGTCATCAAAAAAAAAGAGATGACATTAAAACAACAATTGACACAAATAAGCGATACTGGTTTTGAGAAAATACCTAAAGCAATTGCACGGGTTCTATTGGATGGTATCGAAGAGATAAAATCTAGTAAACTCAAGCAAAAAGGCCTTAAAGAAGGGGATATTGTTCCAAACCTTAAGCTCTTAGATAATAATAACAATTTAAGAAGTCTTAGTGAGTTTATGCATCATGATTTTTTGATTCTAAATTTTTATCGTGGTGGTTGGTGCCCATATTGTAATTTAGAATTAAGAGCGTATCAAAATTTAAGACAAGATTTCATATCTGCTGGAGCGGATATTATAGCTATTAGTCCAGAAAATCCTGAAATTGCATTAGAAACTTCTACTAAAAATTCTATATCCTTTCCCGTGTTAAGTGACATTAATGCTACTATGATGAAGGCGATGGGAATCGCATTTACATTAAATGATGCGTTAAAAAAAGAATATGTCAACTTTGGTATTGACCTAACTACCAGACACAATAATTACAATTTCGAGCTTCCGGTACCAGCAATTTATGTAATAAACAAAGATTTTGAAATTGTATTTAGATACTTCGAAGAAAACCATATGACAAGATTAGAACCCAAAGAATTAATAGAGTTTATAAAAAATAATAGAAACAAATAAAAGAACAAAATGAACGAGAATAAACATACAATTGCAGTAAAAGAAACTATAGAAAACTTAATCAAAGCAGGAACAAGCTTTGATGTAGATCAACTAGAGGTGATTTATCATAAAGATCTTCAGGTTATTATGATCGATGAACAAGGAGAACTAATGATGGCAGATAAAAATGCATTTAAAAGCCTATTTCAAACAAAACGTGATAATAATGAAGATCCCCTAAATACTTGGGCTCAATTTAATCATATTGAAGCTAATGAAACATCTGCTCATTGTTTGATTACAAGAAAAGTTAAACTTACAGAAGAAGAACGAAAATTGGTACTTAGTATTGATCTTATTTGGCAAGATGATCGTTGGCAAGTGACACGAGAAGTGATTTTTTCGCAGGCAATTGACTAAAAATAGAATAATAAGATTTGAATTAAATATAGAATATAATGAAAACGAACAAAATAATATATTGGATTGCTACAGGGTTAATGACTCTAGTATTTTCTTTCTCTGCAGGGATGTATTTGTTTAATTATGAAAGGGCTTCTGGTTTTTTTGAAAACCTTGGGTTTCCTACATGGTTAATTTATCCTTTGGCTATTGCAAAGATTTTAGGATTAATAGCTATTCTAAGTAGAAAAGTTACGCTTTTAAAAGAATGGGCTTATGCAGGTTTCTTTTTTGATGCTGTTTTGGCATTTTTTGCTCATCAAATGATTGGAGACGGGGAGTGGATGCCTTCAATAATTGCAATCGTTACTATACTAATTTCTAGAATTTATGAACGTAAAGTTTTTGTAAACAGAGCAAAAACTAACTAGGTTTTTTATCCTCATCTATTTAAAAACTTAAGTAGATGAGGATATAAATTACATTTAAACTAATAAATTAACTAATTATTCATAAGATCCTTTAATTCAATTATTTGCATTGAACTACTTTGAGACATTAGACTTTCGAGAACTGCTATGTGACCAGCCCCCATGAGAACCATTATCCGTTGATCTTTTGGTTCGGTATATTTTTGAATTGATCCATAAATATAGATATTTCTTTTCACCCATTCTGCTGTAAGAAAAGAACCTACATTTTCATTTATACCCCCTCCTTTATTTGCACCACTTAGATACCAATCAAAATTAGATTTACGTTGTTGTTTATCATTAAGGAAATAGAGTATTTCTTGTAATGATTTCTTTTCAGAAATAAATGTATTAAATGTTTTTTCATATTGTTCGATATCTTCATTAAAAGCTGTAATAAGTTTTGTTTGCCCTGCCTTTTTCATTGTTTTTATCAAACTATCATAAGGAAACGACGTATTTCTATGGTCAACTCCGTATACTTTTTGATGTCCCAACATTTTGGCTGTCCTAAAACCTAATTGATATATTTCATTTCGCCTTCTGTCACCCCAATTTGTTGTCTTGTACAAATTGTATAAAGAATCTAGTTTAGGTTGATAATTAATTGTTCTTTCCACGAAAATTTTATCTGGATTGAAAGCTTTGATTTTACTAACTATTAGCTCTAAATCATTTTGGTACTGTTTAGATAGTATATCTACTTCATTGGTTTGTACCACGTCTAGACCTTCACTTTGATAATTGTTCCAATGGCTTGAACCAATAAGCAATACTTGTAGCTTATCTTTATTTGATTCTTGAAGAATATCTGATTTTTCTTCGATTTTATTGGGGTGACAAGAAACTAATAGTAAAGTGATGTAGAAGAATAAGTATTTCATAATATATAGTATTGTTTACCTCAAAACTACTTGGTAAATAGACAGACTATATACTTTTAATACCAACGATATAACGTACTTTATAAAAGGTGACGTAAACAAAACGAATATTTATGTTGTGTGTCATTATGGTTTTGTCATGTATAGTAATATGTTTGTCCTTAAAACCTATTCAATTCATTTTTTAAAAATAACTTAGCTATATGAAATTAAAAAAAGAATGGTTATATCATATAGCAATTGCTTTGGTGCTTTTGTTAATGGGGTATTTTGAAGATTTTGTATTAGGAGGAAAAGAACGCCTTTTAAAAAACTTTGAACCAATATATTTAGCTTTAAATGTTACTTTTTATATATCTTCAATAGTAATCTATTTTCTTAATTTTAGAATTACTTGTCCTAAATATCTAAAAAAGGAGAGCATTCTCCAATTTGGGATAGCTCTTTTAGTACTGATATTACTTTTTGCCGGAGTACGATACTTTCTTCAAGAAATTGTTTTATTTCAATTTACAGGAATGCATAATTATTATGAAGATTCTCGAAAATTAAGTTATTATGTTTTTGATAATTCATATTATGCAATATCAACTATTCTTTATAGTACATTAATATATTTGACTATTAAGTTTATCGAAGAAAAGGATCATAGCAGGGCTGAACTTGATTTATTAAAATCGCAAATAAGCCCTCACTTTTTATTTAATACATTAAATGCCTTTTATGTAGAATTGATAGAAGATAAACCTAATACAGCCAAAGATATCCACAGATTATCAGAACTCTTACGTTATGTTACCTATGAATCTCAACAAGATTTTGTTTCCTTAGAAAATGAAATTATATTTTTAAAAGATTATATTCACTTTTTTGAGAAACGTTATGAGGATGAATTGTCTGTTAGCTTTAGTTTAAAAGGGGAGGTTACAGGTCAACAAATACCTTCGCTGATTTTAATACATTTTGTAGAAAACCTTTTTAAACATGGTGTTATAAATGATAAAGAAGCTCCAGCGCAAATTGAAATTAATATCACGAAAAAAAGCCTAGAATTGACCACAAAAAATAAAATGACATCTTCGGATAAACATATGGAATCGGGAATTGGCACTAAAAATATTCAAAAAAGACTAACGACATTATTCAACGGTAATTACAGCTTGAACTATACTACGAATCATCCATATTTTAGTACATATCTTAAAATTCCTTTATGATTGAAAAAATTAAATGTATTATAGTAGATGATGAACCACCTGCAATTAGGCTTTTAGAAAAACATATAGCTAAAGTTTCCTTTTTGGAATTGATCACTACAACTACAAATTCTTTAGCCGTCTTAGAAATTTTGGAAAAGCAAAATGTTGATCTGTTGTTTCTAGACATTCAAATGCCAAATTTAACAGGCATTCAATTATCAAAAATTATAGATTCTAAAATCAAAATAATATTTACTACAGCTTACCCCCAATTTGCTTTAGAAAGCTATGATTTAAATGCAATAGACTACGTATTAAAACCTTTTGATTTTGAACGGTTTTATAAAGCTGTGTCAAAATTGAAACCTCATACGGAGGTTAAACATACAGAATCCTCCGCAACAAATTATGTATTTATAAAAACAGATGGTAAAAACAATCTTGAAAAAGTATATGTAGATGATATTTTATATATAGAAGGTTTAAAAAATTATGTAGCAATTCACTTAACAAATAAGCAAATAATTACATATAATACCTTAAAACATATATATGAAACGTTACCCAATCACAAATTTATTCAAATTCACAAGTCATATGTAGTTTCTATAGCGCATATCGATAAAACAAGTTCTACTACTGTGCAGATATATGGAAACGAGTTACCCTTGGGAAACACCTATAAAACTGATTTTTTTAAGAAAATTGATAAGAATATATTATAGTGATAACTAGTTACAGCATTTAGCTTCTATAACTAGTCATCACTTAATTGTTTAAGATTTTGATAATTTGATAGAATCTAATTTGGCTTTGGATAAGTTATAAGCTCTGTCTAAATCCTTGCTGTTTTTAAAGATTTCTCCATACTCACGAACTTTTTCTACATATTGCATAGCTTTTTTGAATTGTTTATTTCGGTAATAAATAAAACTTTCAAACTCTGCAAAATAGATGTCGTTTTGAGGTTTTGCTCCATATTTTTTAGCCTTTTCTATATATTCGATAGCTTTACGATAGTTTTTCTTACGATAATAAACTGCTGCCATAAACTCATATCCTTTAGGTAGGTGAGGAATAAACTCTGTACTTTTTCGATAACATTCTAAAGCTTTATCATATTCTTTATTATAATAATATGCCATACCTAATGACCATATTGCGGCAGGACTTTTTGGATATAAATCCACTACTTTCTGAAAATACTTTTGTGCTTTTTTATAATCGTCTTCAACTAATAGAGAATATTCTGCTTGTAATATATATTGTTCTGATTTCAATGTTGATTTTTTCGATAATAAATACGCTTTGGTAACCATATTTTTGTATTCTGTAGTATCAGTTACATAAAATGATTTCATCAAAATACCACTGGGATAATTGGGATCTAATTCTATTATTCTTTCTGCTTTTTTTTCGAATTCTTTTTTATCTCCATAGAAAAAGAAATTTGCTTCTAAATCATTAAAAAGTTGATGTACTTCCGGAACTTTTGAATCTACAGCTAAGGTAAACCCATGTGTATTTAAATTTTCGGGAGCATACTTTTGCACAAATTCATCTTCTAATTGACGTTCTGTTTTTTGAGATTGACAAGAAAAGAAACCTAGTAAAAGACTTAAAGTAACTAAATGTAGTATACGGCTCATATTAATATGTTTTAACTATTTTGAAAGCCAAATTATAAAGGAAACAAAAGTCATTTCTTAAAAGTAGAAAATGCATGTATAAACAATGATAGAAGGCAGAAATGTATATAAGAATACTGTTTATATACTAATACTCGCTATTTATAGTTAAGTATGCGATAAAAGTGCAAAAACTTTTGCAGCATAACTAGATCCAATAGGGATTTCGATATTATCTATTTCAATATCTTTTTGAGTATAGGCAGTAATCTTATCAATTGCTATAATATATGACCTGTGTATTCGAACAAAATGTTCTTCAGGAAGTTGGGGTTCTATTTTGCCGATATTACTCTTTACAACTATTTTTTGATGAGTTGTATGAATCTTTATATAGTCTTTTAAACTCTCTATATAGAGAACATCATTATACCATATCTTAATATGCTTCTTATTTACATTTACAAAGAAAAAGGCATCATTTGATGTCAATTCAACCGGATTTGTAGAAACACCAGGTGTTCGTTCGTAGTAACGGTCTACTGCTTTTATAAATCTGTCAAATGATATCGGTTTTAATAAATAATCTACAATATCCAGGTCATATCCTTCTAACGCATATTCTCTATAGGCAGTAGTAATTATAACTTTTGGCGGTGATTTAAGTGTTTTTAAAAAATCAATCCCTTTTAAAACGGGCATTTCAATATCCAAAAAAACCAAATCAACTCTCTTTTTTTTAAGAATCTCGAAAGCTTCAATAGCACTATGACAGCTTCCTACTACTTCTAGATCATTTAGCATTTCTATATGATTTTTAAGCAAACTAATTGCTGGAGATTCATCATCAATAAGTAAACATCTAACCATATTATTCTGTATTTAATTTTAATTTTAAATTAAAAAAAGTATTTGTCTCTTCTGTCTCAAACTCATGTTTATTAGTATACAACAAGTCCAGTTGCCTTTTAATGTTTGTGAGTCCAATACCGTTTTTATAATCATCTGTTTTATTACTATCTAATACAGTTGTTTTAGTATTCCAAACCTTAAATTGAATATGAGAAGCCGTTTGTAAAATAGAAATTCTAATTTCTGGTTTAATTATGTTGCCACTAACACCATGTTTAAATGCATTTTCAACAATAGATAACAGTAAGAGGGGTGCAATTTTTTGTTGATCATTTAAAATTTCCTTTTTAAAACTTACTGTTAATCTTTTTTCATACTTAATACGTTCTAGAGCAATATAATTTTCTATTGTATTGATTTCTTCTAGTAAAGGCACAGTATCTCGTTGACTTTTATATAAGATATAATCTAAAATCTCTGATAGTTGCAATACCATATCAGGTGCTTTTGGAGATTTGGTTATTACATAAGAATATAAGTTGTTTAATGTGTTGAACAAAAAGTGAGGATTTAATTGTGCTTTTAAGTATTTGAGTTCTGTAGATATTTTTTCACTCTCTAACAGAAACATTTTTTCTTTTTCAAATTCCCTTTCCTTATTCGTTTTATAGAAATACATAATTAGCGCAGGAAAATGAAAGGATAACATGTAAAATGGGAAATCTTCTAAACTAATTAAAGGATAAGGTCCATCTTCACAATATTTATCCAAATAATAATACCCTATGATACGATAGATAATAGTCAACACTATGATCATAAAAAACATAGACAAACCAAAAACTAGATATTTTTTTTGTTTTAGATAAAATGGAATTTGCCAATAATTAAAGGTATATGCAGCAATCATTAATAACGGAAGTCTAAACAAGGTAGTTTCTACAGATTGGCCAAATAATTCTGGACTCATAGAAGAGAATATATAAAATAGTAAAACCCCAATCCAAAAAAGAATATGTCCAAATGTTTTTTTATGAAAGCTCATGCATGAAATATAATAATTTTAATTTCACTTTAGTAAATAAAACACTGTACAGTGCATAAGTGTATATGGAATAAAAGAAACCGTATAAAAAACAAAAAAATGATGGTAAACGTTTTATACATATCCGGTTACTTGTGTTTCTTATATTTTTTAAGATATAAGTAGTTTTACCAATTAAGTTTATCGTGATTAACTATTCAAAAAACGAAATAACATGAGAATTAGGAATACATTGATAATTATACTTATAGCTAGCCTTACTGTAAATTGTGCTTCTGTTAATAGGTTAAAAGAAAAACCTATTGGTCTTATTAATAATGTCTCTTATATAGATACTAAGTTTAATAATCCTAATGCATCTAATGGCTTTTTAGTACAACATAATAATAAGGAATATGCCATTACAGCAAAGCATGTTCTAATGATATCTAAAACTGATAATATGAAATTCGTTGATTTTGAGGGTGAGTTAGAAGAATGGAAAATGCATCCAAAAAACGATAGTTCATCCTATGTTTTAACAGATAAGCTGTTAAATACAAACAAAAAAGATTCACTTACATGGAGTTATATGGATACCAATTGGGATACCTATAATGATTGGTTAGTATTTTCGATCAAAAAAAACACAACAAATCATAAACCCTTAAAATTTAGAAAAAAACCGCTCAAGAAAGATGAACCTTTATACGTAGTAGGTTGGTCATATGCCGATACCATTGGGAAACAAAGATTTTATGAGTATACATTTTTAAATACTGAGGGTGATTATCATAACCTTGTTCAAGTTAAAGGGCCAGAAAGTTTAGGAGGACTAAGCGGGTCCCCGATAATTGACAAGAGGGGATATGTTGTTGGCTTAGTCACTTCTGGTGGAGAAGATGAAGAAACAAAAAATATTATGCTGCAAGCTACAAGTTTGGATAATGCTTTTCAATTTATTTCTAAATTACATTAACTTTTGGGATAACTATTAGTACCTTTCTTCGGTTGTGAAAAAGGTAGATATAATGCATACTGTTAAGTTTTTGATTTGGTTTTGTTTATTTTCAATAGTTGTTGGTGCACAAGAAGAAAATCCGGCCAAGCAATTTTGGAATACATTACAAACTCATTGTGGTAAAGCATATGAAGGAACTTTGATATTCCCTAAAGAAGATAAAGCTTTCGGTGGCAAAAAATTAGTGATGCATCTACGTGCTTGTAATGAAACAGAAATTAAAATTCCTTTTTACGTAGGAGATGATAAATCCAGAACTTGGATATTAACGTATCAAAATGATCGTATTTCTTTAAAACATGATCATAGACACGAAGATGGAAAAGAAGATAAAATCAATTTTTATGGAGGGATTTCTACCAATATAGGAAAAGCCAATGTTCAATTTTTTCCTGCAGATAGTAAGACACAATCTATGATCCCTGATGCAGCTACTAATATTTGGTGGATAACTATTAATGAAGATGTTTTTACATATAACCTTAGAAGATTAGGTACAGAACGTGTTTTTAAAATAGCTATGGATTTGCAGAATCCTATTACTATACCTGAGGCACCATGGGGCTGGAAAGATTAGTTTTACTCGATAATCGAGATTTAAATGCTCCGAGGCTTGCCTCGAAATCAAAATTATTTTCAAACCGATGCCTCGCGGGCTTGCCCCGAGGTAGTTTACTAAAAAGAAAAGAGATTGCCCATAAGGACAATCTCTTTTTTTGTATTTATTTTTTTGAAACTAATTCTTAATTGATACAATTCCCAGTATAGTTAGAAGCCACGCCAACGTGACTACTTACCAAATTAGTAAAAGTTCCGTTTCCGTTTGATCTTGCTATATAAATAACTTGGCTTCCTGGTCTTATAAAACAGATATCATCATCACCATCATTATCATAATCCATAGCGACAACTTTATCTATAGTGCTTTTCATATCAAATCCAGCTAAACCACCATGACTGGCTACAATATTAGTAAAAGTTCCATTTCCATTAGATCTGGCTATATATACAACTTGGCTACCAGGTCTATAAAAACATAAATCATCTTTACCATCTCCATTATAATCTAATGCAACAACTTTATCTAAACGACTTTTCATATCAAAACCAGCCAGACCGCCATGACTAGCTACGACATTAGTAAAAGTTCCATTTCCGTTTGATCTTCCTATATATACTACCTGACTACCAGGTCTGTAAAAACATAAATCATCTTTACCGTCTCCATTATAATCTAAGGCAACAACTTGATCTAAGCCACTTTTCATATCAAAACCAGCTAAACCTCCATGACTTGCAACTACATTAGTAAAAGTTCCATTTCCATTTGATCTTCCGATATATACTACCTGACTTCCGGGTCTAATAAAACATAAATCATCTTTACCATCTCCATTATAATCTAAAGAAACCACTTTATCTATGTTACTTTTCATATCAAAACCAGCTAAACCACCATGACTAGCAACAATATTAGTATAGCTTCCGTTTCCATTAGATCTAGCTATATATACCACCTGGTTTCCAGGTCTGTATAAACATAGATCATCATCCTGATCACCATCATAATCTAGAGCTACAATTCGATCTTTACCACTTTTTAAGTCAAAACCAGCAATTCCTGCATTAGAATTAGAAATAAAATCAAAACCATTGCCTTGCACATCGTAAAAATTAATTCGTTGGGCTGATGGAGCATAGACTGTAAATCCTTCTTGTCCATCACCATTATGATCAACAGGTGTTATTTGATCAATAGCTCCACTTAGATTGTATTGTTGTCTATTCATTGCAGTTGAAGGATACAACGCTCTTGCAGCAATAATGTCTCCATTAGAAAAAGGCTTTACAGTTGTAGTACTTGTCGAAGCGCTTGCCCACATTACAGAACTAAAATCCCCTGATGCACCTGTAGCTGTTCCGGGTATATGAGTTGTTGTAACCACATTTCGACTTAATCTAGTGTGTCCGAAACCAATAGCATGTCCGATTTCATGAACCAATACATTTGTCATTGCCTCATCTGTAGTATTTGAGGCATTAAAAGTTTGAAAGTTAATTCGTATTCTTTTACCAGCTCTACCATTTTCTGGACGTCTTGCATCTGCAATTACACTAGTAGGATTTGAAAAGCTTCCAGGATTAGCAAGTACTACATTGGTTTTAGGGATAAAAGGAGAATTTGAATTAATGAATGATATACGAACATTTAAACATAAGTTAGCATCGTTCCAGATATTAACGGCTCTTACTAATGCTGCACGCCATTGTGGTTGAGATTGTGGTATACCGTTATAAAATAAAATATTTGCAGCATTTCCATAATTCATACGATATGGATCAAAGTACGCCAATTGTTTTTCATTGCTTTTTTGTTCAGACATTTGCAGTTCTAAATATGCTCTGCTATAAACCATATCACCGGCTAAAATATCTTCCTTAGTAATTAAAATGTCATCGTTTTCAGAGGCTAATCCGTTTTTGAATAGATACTCTTTAATTAAAAGGTCGTTTTCATCAGCTGTAGTAGAATTTGTCGTACGTAACTCTTCTAAAGAATCATCTTTACTACATGAATAAATGATAAAGGTTATCATTAAAAGTTTGATTGTTAATTTGATAATTTTCATTTTACTTATATTTAATTGGTTGTAGATTATAAGTTGTAAAACTAAGTATCAATTAAATTTTAAAGTGAATGTTATCGTTATTAATTAAATAATATTTCTGTCTTTTCAGTTAAGCTGTTTTTATAGTTTTTTTTGGAGCTCTAAAAAAATTAGATAATGCACTAATAGGTAAGTATTTCTAACTATTTCTTGTACATATACGGTATCCGAACATATGATTTCCAAGTTGTTTTAGTTTTCAGACTAGTTTAGATTCAGATTAATAATAAAAACAATATAATATGTTTCAAAAATTTTCAAAATTGGGGTCGGTTTTAAACAAAACAGAACAAAAAATGATAAATGGAGGGCTTCGTCCTAATTCTGACAACTTGGTATGTCATAAATCAGATAGATTTCCCCCAAATGCATGCCCTACGGGGTATTTTTATTCTACAACATGGAATGCTTGTTGTCACCATGTCACAGTGGGCCTATCAGACCCTATAGCGTTATAGAGTTTTACATAGATCATAAAGCATATGCCACTCTTCGGAGTGGTTTTTTTGTTTTAATACTCAAATGTTGACAGTTCAGTTGTGATTAACGACGATTCAACATAAAGTGATTTCATTTTCTGTCTATATATATCATATTTGAGTCATCAATAATCAAAAAACGAGCTAATAAATATTTCTAATATGACTCCAACACAAGTTTTTTCAATGGTAGGAATGATTGCAATGCCTATGTGGGTTTTAATGATTTTTTTACCAAAGTGGAAAGTAACACGGTTTTTAATTGATTATAAAGTGATCCCACTTTTTTTGTCAGTGATTTATGCTATTTACATTTTTCAAGCAATACTAATAGGAGGGTGGATGGATTTTGGCAGTTTAACATCTGTAATGGCTCTGTTCACAGAAGAAAACGCAGTATTGGCAGGCTGGGTGCATTATTTAGCGTTTGACCTTATCGTTGGGATGTGGATGTTAGATCAAAATAAAAAAGTAGGAATACACCAGTTGCTAATGGCACCATGTCTTTTTGGAACATTCATGTTCGGCCCAGTAGGCTTTCTATTATTTATCATTCTAAAAACATTAAAACAAAAAAAACATGAATAGTATCAAAAAAGTATTCAGTATTGTACGGCAAGAAAGCCCGATTTTATATAGTATAGTATTATTTCATTTTATTGCCGCTATTGGGTGTCTATTAGGCCTTTTAATAGATGATAGAACCTTAATGGGAATAAACGTCTGGGTCAAACCTTTAAAATTTTCTATTTCCGGAGGGATTTATATTTTAACAGTGGGGTATCTAATGACTATTTATCCCTATTCTTCACGAAAGAAAAATATAATCAATAACCTTGTCTCATGGACATTATTATTAGAAATAGGAATTATTTTATATCAAGCAGCTAGGGGAGTTAAATCTCACTACAACCAATCTACACTATTTGATGGGTTGTTATTTGCTGCAATGGGGTTATTAATTGCTGTGAATGTACTTATTATGGTATTATTTATTATAGATTCTGCCAGGTTAAAAGTTAAAATTCCTACATCAATACGAGTTGCTTTATTCATGGGATGGTCTGTAGTTCTTTTTGGAAGTTGGGTAGGAGGGCAAATGATAAGTCAGATGGCCCATAATGTTGGGGTTGCAGATGGGGGAACGGGGTTACCATTAGTAAATTGGAGCACGATCGCCGGTGATCTTAGGATTGCTCACTTCTTTGGATTGCATGGCATACAAATAATTCCGTTATTCGCATTATGGTTATCTCGTAAATGGAAAACTAAAGATAGAAATCAGATTATGGCTGTTACTGTTTTTGGCTTATGCTATGCAGGATGGATCGCTTTTACATTCCTTCAGGCAAAACAAGGTATGCCACTTATCAAATTATAACTAAGATATAATGATATTCAATAAGGAAAAACGCATAAAATATTTAGGTTTTGATGACTTTTGGTTTTTTGTCATAGGCGTTTTTGTACTTAGCTATATAACGGATTATCTTTTTAATAATTCTTTTTTTCGCTTTCCATTTATAGAAGCGCTTATTAACTGGAGTGTTTCCTTATTTTTTACTATTTGTGATTGGTTTATTATTAGAGCTATTATAATTCTTTTGCGAAAAAAATACCCAAATTTTGATGATGATATTAAGCGACTTATCTTATTATTTGTTGCTATTGTAAGTACCGTAATACTAGTTGATATTATAGGTAATAGTATATTATCTTCTATTTTTAGTAAAAACTATAAATCAATAAGTTCGTCGATAGTGCTATTACCTATTATCATTATTAGTACAATGACCATGGCGATATATGAGGCTATTTATTATAATATACGCCTTAAGAAATCAATTAGAGAAGAAGAACAAGCAAAACAAGTGATTGTGCAAGCGCAATTAGATACACTTAGAAATCAGGCACAGCCTCATTTCTTATTTAATACATTAAATACGTTGCGTGATATCATAGATCAAAACTCTAAAGAAGATGCTAAACAATTTGTAGATAAACTATCTGATGTGTATCGATTCATCCTAGAGTCTGGAAATGCTAATCTAACTCTGGTAAAAGATGAATTGAAGTTTGCGAAAGCCTATATTCATATACAATCCGAAAGATTTGGAGACAACCTACAACTAAACTGGAATATTCCAGATAATAAATTAGATAAGATGATTGTACCGATGAGTCTTCAGCTCTTATTAGAAAATGCAATAAAACATAACATTATTTCTAAGGCCAAACCACTAGTTATACATGTAGAAGTAATCGATGATCACTTGGTAGTTAGTAATAAAATTCAGTCAAAATCTACTCAATTACCTTCAACAAAAGTAGGTTTAAAAAACATTGAAAAAAGGTATAAATTAATCTCTAGTATCCCTATTAAAGTTAAAAATGATGGTACTAGATTTGAGGTTTCTCTTCCATTATTAAATTCATCAGACAAAAAGAATCATTATGCTCGTATTAATAATTGAAGATGAGCCTAGAGCGGCAAATCAACTACAGAGTATTTTAAAAGCTTGTAATTTCGAATATCAACTTTTGGATATTATTGATACTGTTGAGGATACTGTATCGTGGTTTCAAAAAAATACTGCACCGGATCTAATATTTATGGATATTCAGTTGGCAGATGGGTTAAGTTTTGAAGTATTTCAAAAAATAGAGATAGAAGCACCTATTATTTTTACAACCGCCTTTGATCAGTATGCAATTCAGGCTTTTAAGGTTAATAGTGTTGATTACTTACTAAAGCCTATTAAGCAAGAAGAGTTGGCGTTGGCACTACATAAATTTAATAAGTCAAACAGTAATAATATTGTCAATCCTGATGTTTTAAAACAACTTCTTAACAGTATGAATACTACACCTAAACGAGAAGGAATTTTGGTTAAAGAGGGTAGTGGATTTATTCAACTTAAGATTTCAGATTTACTATATGTTTATTCAGAAGAAAGTATGACTTTCGGTATTACCAAAGAAAAAAGATACATAATTGATGAGACCATTGATCAACTCTATACTTCATTAGATACAGCGCAATTTTATAAAATAAATCGTGGACAAATTATTGCTAAAACAGCAATACTGAAAATTGAACCTTATTTTAACCATAGAGTAAAACTTTCTATTTTAAACCCTCGTGATCAGGAATTTATTGTTAGTAGGCCAAAGACAAGTGAATTTAAGGTATGGATGAATACATAAATGATGTAACTATCTTAAGTAGGCTTCTTTTTAATGATCCAAATGCTTCATTATCAATTTTAGTTTGACTTTTTATACTATGCTCTTATTGTCTATATCTTTAGTTGTCTTCTATAGTATTCACTTACGTTATCTTTGTAAAACAAAACACAAACAAGTTATCAAAAAATAAAATCAAAAAAGACGTATGAGTAATCAATTGACTATTATAGCTAAAATTTGGGCTAAAACAGAAAAAAGAGAACTAGTAAAAACTGAATTATTAAAACTAATAGATATTACCAAAGCAGAAAAAGGGTGTATTAACTATGATTTACATCAAGATAATGAGAATGAAAATTTGTTTTTGTTTTATGAAAATTGGGAGAGTCGTGAATTATGGCAAGAGCATATGAATAATAAACATTTAGCAGAGTATATGAAAGCTACTGATGGTGCTGTAGAGGAATTTTCACTTCACGAAATGACCGCAATAGGGTAGTTTTAAGATGGACTCTAAGTAAAATCTTTAAAAAGTAATGCAAGCAAGAGTACATTTTGTTGTGCTCTTGCCTGCATTAGATTATTAGTTAATGTAGTCCAAAGGATTTACTCTTTTTCCTTTATATTTTACTTCATAATGTAAATGCGGTCCTGTAGAAAGTCCAGTGTTTCCAACATAACCTATAATATCTCCTTTTTTAACTGATTGTTCTTTCTTGATGTTGAATCCTTGTAAATGTGCATACCATGTTTCATGGTCATCTGCATGAGAAATTATTATAAGGTTTCCCCAATCACCCTCAAGAGATGCTTTTGAAATAATACCATCTGCAGTTGCAATAACAGGAGTACCAGGAGTAGCTCTAATATCAATACCCCCGTGAGCAACACCTTTATTAATTTTTGGGTGCTTTCGTTTTACTCCAAAATGCGATGTGATATTTTCTTTTGTTCCATTTTGAACAGGGAATAGAGAGGGAGGTAAAGTTTCGTCTTCTAAGATGTCACACGCATCTAAAACATTTAAAATAGTTACAAACTCTATATCATTACTATTTTTATTCGAAATATTAGGTTTGGTAAATGCAGAAATTAAAAATATGCACATGAGTAAAAGTATACTGTACTTAAGTTTTGCTAGGTTGTTGGACTTTGGTTTTGTCATCATGATTACTCTTTGTTTTAGAATGGGTTGTTTAAAATAATTATATAAATTGTTGGGTTTCTGAACTTCCAGAGTTTGCATTAATAATTGCATATAATCAGAAGTTTTTACTCCTTTTTGTAATACACCTTTATCTGCTTGAAATTCGTGTACAGATTTTAAAGACTTTCGATATAAATAGCTCAATGGGTTAAACCAAAAAAATGCAATGTAAATTTCGGTTATTATGACGTCTATAGAATGTTTTAATTTAATATGCATCCTTTCATGTGCTAACACATATTCATCATAAGTTTTAATTTTTTGCTTAGGAATAAATATAGAATCGAAATAAGAAAAAATATTTGCTACATCTGCTATCACTAGTTTATAACCATTTTCTTTTTTTGTAAAAGACCTTCGCTTTAAAAGAAATAGATTTTTAGCCGTTAAGAAAAATCTAAGTAAATAGATAGCGACAACAATTAAATAGATCGTAATGAGTATACCTAAGTAATTAAATGAAGAGTTTATATCATTAGTTTTTATATCCTGTATATCAACAATATCTGTATTTATCATTGCTACCTGATCAAATAGAGGAACTTCGATAATCACATCTGAAAAACTAGAAGGAAATATACCTTTTGTTAATGGAATTAATAGAGAAATAGGCAACAGTAATAACAGTATAATCCTATTTAAATGATGAAAAGTTAGTTGCTTTAAAAATAACACAAACAATATATACAATACAGAAAATATAAAAGCTGTTTGTATAATATATAAGAATAAGTTAGTCATCTTTAGATTTTAATTGTTCTATCTTATCTTCTAACAACATTTTCATGTTTTCAAGTTCGGTTAGATCCAAATCTTCGTTATTAGCAAAAAATAATGCAAACTTACTTGTTGAGCCATTAAAGAAGTTCCCGATTACTTCTTTCATATGTCTTTTAAAGTAGTTATCTTTTGAAATAGTAGCATAATACTCACGTATTTTTCCGTAGGTGGTAAATTCCAAAAATTCTTTTTTAACAAGAACTCTTACCACTGTAGAGATAGTTGTATATGCAGGACGCGGCTCAGGAAATTGGTCCACAATATCTTTTAAGAAAGCCTTTTCAAGTTTCCAGACGTATTGCATTACTTGTTCTTCTGCTTTTGTTAATTCATTCATAGGTAAAATGTATGACTGTTTTTAGTTATGACTACAAATATAGTTGTATAACTATAAATATAGTCATAAACTAATGTTAATACTTACCTAAACATTTAACTATTATCAATTAGTTTTTGACTGTTTATTTAAGAAATACCCCGAAATGGGTATGTTTTTCATAGTTTGATTTATCGATTTTTGACAAATATTACTGCCCTAGAATCATTATTAGCAGATAGAAATAGACATGTAAATACAATATTAATTCGTCAGAACAATGCCTATACAAATTATGTTAATTTAAAAATCATTCTCATGAAACTGAAAAAAACAATTTCTTTAATAATTGTATTACAAAAAAAAGAGTTGAGTAAATTAACTTTCTGTAGTTTACTAACACTAATATCATTTAATGGATATAATCAAGAATACGTAGATATAAGTTTTGACACAATATCTAATTCTTTTAGAAAACAAAAAACAGATCAAATCAAGTCAATCAGTTTTAGAACAGATATTAAGGAACTTAAGAATCAAGAGGATTATAAACTTATAATTCAAGTTGATAATGACGAAACAACATTATCTTCAAAAGATTATGAAATTTATTATAAACCAACTTTGGCATCTAAATTAAAAGAAAAAGAAAAAATATTTATTAAAATAAAGAAAGATACGTTGTCTGATAGAACAAGAACAATTAAACTAAACATAAGGTTGTTCAAAGGAGATTCAATAGCAAAAATACCGAATATAGGTGATTTTGAGTCTATTTTAATCAATATAAAGCCAATAAGAATTGTTAATGGTTATGAATATTTGGGATATATAGGCACTAATTTTGATTTAGTCGAAGGTATACAGGCAAAGGATCTGTTTTTTGCGGCTAATATTTTTAAAAGCCCAGAACAAACACTAAAGAAAAAAGTTGGATTTTATCTCAGCCTTTATGGTAATAGAGCATTAAGTCAAATTGACTCTTCGGGTATATTGAAAAGAGTTGTTGCTGTAGAAGCTGTTAGTGATACATCTTATCAAGTGATTAATGAAACAAGAAGCATTAGACGTACTCGTTTTTCTGATAACCTAGGAGCTTATATTAGTCCATTATGGAAAATTACCTCTAAAAAATCACCTAATAGTACCCTTAATTTATATTACTCACCATCTCTTGAGTTTATTTATAGAAGAACAAAAACAAGTATTAGTGACTTTGGATCTCCAAAATTAGATACTATACCAAAAATAGGAGATATAAATGAAGAAACAGCTCGTCCACAAAATTTACCATCACCACGAAACGATACTTTTAATGAATATTCATTTAATTTAGGAGTGTTAGGGATTTTTTTAGCATTAGAAAATAAACAGATTAGCGTTCGTGTACATGGTTCTGTTGGTTATGCTTCAAATTATTTTATAGACTTTGAAAAGAGTAATTCAAATTCTTCAATATTGGTTCAACAAAGTGATTTATTTTTTTCCGGTAGGGCATGGATTACCGAGCCTAAGTCTGGTGTAACTTTACAAGCTGAAGTGACTAATAGTGCTTTTAATCCTAGGCCCTTCTTTGTTGCTACTCTATCAAAAGCGTTTGATTTTGAGAAAATTGGTACAATTTTCACTCCATTATCTTCAAGATAGTTAATAGTTTGAGTAAATAAGGATTAAACAATTCAAATAATTTGTTTTTTTAAAGTGTAATTACCGCTTTTAGAATTACTTATTTATTCTCATTTATAGATAGTTAGGTAATTTTTATTATATTAGTTATGCTTTTCGTACTCAAGTAAATAATCCCATTTTTTGTATTTATATTTTTTAGATTAAGTAGTTATGCTACTCGTAATCTAGTTTTTTGTTGAAAAAAAATATCTTTTTAATGGGCTATCAACTACTTGAATTAAGAAAATTTCTTTCTAGGATAGAAAGAGATATTAATACTGAAACACCTATTCCGTTTACTTGGTTAATTGGCGCTGGTTTTAGTCAAAGCGCAGGAATTCCTTTGGCTAAAGAAGTTAGTCATATTATAGTTCTTTATGAATATATAGGAGATGTTAGAGCGGATGATTTTGAGGACGAATTAATTGGATTTGGATATGATCAGAAACAATTGAAATCATATCTAGATTGGTATTACGAATTAAAAAAAACTAACAACAAAAGGTATAACGAATTAATCGATCAAGCATATTCTTGGTTAAAGACAACAGAAAATTTTGAAAATATTGATAGAGAAAGTCCAAATTGCTATCAAAAACTATTTACTCATTTATTAAGGTATAAAAATGATCATCATTATTTTTTGACAAGTATTATACAACGTGTAAGGGGTATTAATGTAGCTCATATAGGATTAGCCGGTTTACTTAAAGATTACCCAAAATGGGGAGATACCGTATATACAACTAATTTTGATGATTTACTTCTGACCTCAATTCTTTCTCTAAACCATACTGCTAGAATTTTTGGAGAAGTAGAGTCTAGTGAACAACCTTCGCAGTCACCTTCTTATCCACAAATAGTCCACCTTCATGGTCGACATACTGGCTATAATTTATTGAATACTAAAGAGGAAGTTGAAAAATGGTATAATCAAGAATTAAAAAAAGCTTTCGAAAAACATATTTCTGATTCTAGCTTAATAGTTATTGGATATTCTGGATGGGATGATATGATAATGCAAACGTTAAAGGAATGGAACGATAGTAATCCAAATTTAATAAGAGGAAACTTATATTGGATTCCTTACTTAGGAGAACAAAATATAGATAAAAAAGCAATTAAGTTTCTAAATAATTGTCCTAAGTTAAAAACGTTCGTAATAGTCAATTCGGATCCAGACCTACAACTTAATGCAGACTCCTTTATTCTATCATTATGTAATTCGATAAATAAGAAAAATGGACGTTTTGCGAAGTACAGATCAGATTTATTGAATACAGCCAAAGAACAACATAAATTTATTATGTATCAATTGGTTGATTATCCCGATCACAATCCGCAAACGGCTTATGATTTAGCACTAAAAGCAGAAGAAAGAATTTCTAAAGCGGAACTTAGTAAATCTATCTCCTTATTAGAAGAAGCATATGAAATTATAATCCAACCTGATATTTCCTCTGAATTGAAAGCCAAAGTTGGTAAAAAATTAGGGCTTTCCTATTATAAGTTAGATAGACTTAAAGAATCCAAAAAACTACTTGAATTTGCATTGTCTCATTTCACACAGTTACCACAAAAAAATGAAGAAATACAATTTGATATAGCAGAAACAAAAAGAATTTTGGCTGAAATTCTAATTAGCAAAGATGAATTTAATGAAGCTTTAGAACATATTAAGAATTCTATGTTCTTATCAATAACAGCTAGTTTTGAACATACATTTTTAAAATGGAAAAGAAATCACTTATTGTGTAATCTAACGAAATGTTTTATATATCTATTAAAGGGGCGCTATGAACATGCAGAGAGTCTATTAAATCAAGTAGACAAAGAGATAGAAATAGTAATGGATGAACCTAAAATACTAGGAAAAATATGTCAAATAAAATCGTGTTATTTTTTAGTAACAGACCGAATAAGTAAAGCTAAGCATTTTCTCAATGAGTCAGATTCTCATTTTTCGAACATAGAAGATTCGGTAAATAAATTCTTAAATAATATTTATCATGCAGAGATATTTGTAAAAGAAAACAATTTAAAAAAAGTCAATGAAAAAATTAATTGTATTGTTTTACCAAACAAAGATGAAATAGCAAAGGGAATATTATTAAATAATCAAGCATATATAGAAATGCTAGAGAACAATGATAATAGATTTTTAATTGAAAAATTACTTAAAGAATCTACTAACCTATTATCGAAAAATGAAAGTAATTATAATTTGATAAATGTCTTAACAGACTGTTATGTTTTTTATAGAAACAACAATGATGATTTTAACTTTCAACATATCAAAGAACAAATAAAATTAACAAATTGTAAACCCCATCAATACTTTAAAGCTATGAAAACCATTGAAAAAAAAGAGAAATGAAAATAAACAAAATAATTCCAAGTATTTATACTCCAGAAATTCGTTCACTGTTTACAATACCACGTATATATAGATTTCGATCTTATGATGAAGCAATAAGCAAGCTTATGTTCTTTAAAAACAAATTCGAAACAAGTAATCCAAATACTATTTTTTATAATATAGAAAATGAATTGATCCTTTGGGTTAGAGATTATAATATTGAAAATCTTAAAGAACAAGGATATTATGGTAATTATATAAAATTAGGAGTAAAAAAACTTAAATTAGGAAAATTTTATTATTACGATATTTATCATGAAAATGTTGAAATCCCAATTGAAAATCATCCCCGAAAAAACCTAAGTACCGGTAAACATCCTAATTGGCATCATAGAGTTCTCAAAAGAATAACTAAAGAATTTGAGTATGAAAGTGAAAAAGATGCAGAAATTGATTTATTGAAATTGTTTAATGATCATCCCGATAGTGGTAATTTTTTTAGTTCTGGTAGATTACGAATTTTTGTATATAAGTCTGATTATAAACCAAAAAAAATTAAAAGTTTCTTATTTGATATTGAACATAAAAGTAATGGGAAATACCAAATAATCTTTCGCGAAAACAACTATAAAAAAATTAGTGCTCATAAAATATATAATTACGGGTTCAAAATAATATGAAATTAGAAGTAAACTTATTTCATTTTCATATTGTATAATGCAACAAATCAGTTATAGACGATTCTAGTAAAGGTATAATTATTTCATTAATATAATTAACATTAAGTTATAGTTACCATTTTTATAAGCGTCAATTTATTACTCGCAAAATTGTAAATAGTAATGTACCCTAAAAGTAGATTTGACTATGGCTTTCTTAGATTTGGAAAAGTGAATAGGTTTATTTAAAACCACCTTTGTATTCGAATATAAATTTAAATACTTATGAATACAACAAAAGTGTGGTTTATTACTGGAGCGTCTAAAGGTCTGGGGTTAACAATTACTAAGAAATTACTGGAACACGGTTTTAATGTTGCAGCAACATCACGAAATAAAGAATCTTTAATTAAGGAAATTGGAACAGAAAACAAAAAATTCTTACCAATAGAGATGGATTTAACGAACAACCAAAACGTAAAAAACAGTATTAATACTGTGATTAGATATTTTGGTAAAATTGATGTTATTGTAAATAATGCTGGTTATAGTCAAATAGGAACATTAGAAGAGCTTTCAGAAGAAGAGGTTGAAAACAATTTTAAAGTAAATGTATATGGTTCACTAAACGTAATCCGGAATGCGTCAATTCATTTACGGAAACAACATTCAGGACATATTTTCAATATTGCATCAGTAGGTGGTTATACAGGTAACTTTGCAGGATTTGGTATTTATTGTTCTACAAAATTTGCGATGGCAGGGTTTACAGAAGCATTAGCTGAAGAAATAAGGCCTTTTGGAGTGCATACTACTTTAGTTTACCCAGGCTATTTTAGAACAAACTTTTTGTCTAAGGGATCTATTCAAACTCCGTCTAAGCCAATTACAGAGTACAAATTGGCTCGTGAAATGCAAGAAGTACATCTGAAGGAAATAAATGGAAATCAACCAAATGATCCAAAAAAGGCAGCCGAAGTACTTATTAAACTAAGTGAACAAGAAAACCCACCTGTACATTTTTTCATGGGAAAAGATGCTTATCATTATGCAAATCTTAAAATAGA
This sequence comes from Aquimarina aggregata, assembly GCF_001632745.1. GTDB lineage: Bacteria > Bacteroidota > Bacteroidia > Flavobacteriales > Flavobacteriaceae > Aquimarina > Aquimarina aggregata. The sequence goes on from NZ_LQRT01000002.1 coordinate 625,826, forward strand.
GACCATTCAAAAGGCAATGAAAGCACATCAAGAATTAGGAACATCAACAGGATTTAAAGATTAATGCATGTAGCTAATAATAGAATTTTAAAATGTAATTATTTATCGTACAAGAATGGTTTTGTATAAAGAAAACAGATTATTAAATTTCAAGTATGAAAAATATGTATCGATTTAAAACGCTTAGTGAATTTCATAGATATAGTAATCTGCCTAAACCACAACATCCATTAATTAGTTTAGTAGATTATAGTAAAGTCAATTATCCCACGAATTCTAATGAAATTAAATGGATGCAAGATTTTTACTCTATTGGCTTAAAGAGGAATGTAAATGAAAAGTTTAATTATGGGCAACAAAAATATGATTTTGATGAAGGGGTATTAGCCTTTGTTGCACCAAAACAAGTTCTTACAATTCAAATACAACAAAATATAACAGCAAATGCATCTGGGTGGTTATTACTCATCCATCCAGATTTTTTATGGAATACACAATTGGCAAAATCGATAAAAAACTATGATTACTTCGGTTATTCTGTCAATGAAGCACTTTTTCTTTCTAAAAAAGAAGAAAGTATTATTGTAGAGCTACTAAAAAATATTAAAAGGGAATATCAATCCAATATTGATAAATTCAGTGAAAATATAATTATTTCTCAAATTGAACTACTGCTTAACTACGCAGAACGTTATTACCAACGTCAGTTTATTACCAGAAAAATTACAAATCACGAAATTCTAGTAAAATTAGAAACAGCTTTGAATAGTTATTTTAGTAAAAAGAACACTCTGATTAATGGGTTTCCTACTGTTGTACAAATTGCTAATGATTTAAACCTTTCTCCTAACTATTTAAGCAATATGCTAAAAACAATTAGTGGGCAAAGTACCCAACAACATATTCATAATAAATTAATTGAAGTTGCTAAAGAAAAATTATCAACCACAGAACTTAGTATAAGTGAAATTGCCTTTGAGTTAGGGTTTGAGTATCCTGCATCATTTAGTAAATTGTTTAAAAATAAAACTACTGTTACTCCCATTGCTTTTAGAAAATCATTTAATTAAAATGACCTTTGCAATTATAAAACTACATTTTTTATTGACACATCAAATTATCAATTATAGGCTATTTAATTAATAATTTACTCTGACAGAATTATCATTTCGTCAGTTTTTATGGACATTTAGATAGTACTTCGTGGTATAATCATAAAAGTTTATGTCATGTTTAAAAAATATAAAGCCTTAAAATGGATACTCATAAGTGTTACCAGTATAGTTATCTTACTTTTACTATTTGGATGGTGGTTTATGAGTCTTTTACCTCCAAAAGAGATGTATGCCAATGTATCCAAGACACAAGTTTCAGATTTGCCTTATTTATCTCAAAATGTAATATCATCACGAGGAAAAATTCTTGCTATAGTAACCAGTACAGATAAAATGGGGGATACAGATAAAAAAACGGGGTACGAATTAACCGAATTGTCCCGGGCATATTATGTTTTTGAAGCGAATGGCTTCGAAGTTGATATCGCTAGTCCACTTGGGGGAACACCGCCTATAGTAATTGATGATGAAGATATGGGAGCGTTTGATTTTGCATTTCTAAATGACAGTATTGCACAACATAAAATCAAACATACGATTGCGGTAAAAGATGTTAATACAGAAGCATATGAAGCTATTTTTTTTGTAGGAGGCAAGGGAGCTATGTTTGATTTCCCTAATAATAAGGATATTCAAAAAGTAGTGCGTGAGTTACACCAGGACAATAAAGTTATAGGAGCTGTTTGTCATGGTCCCGCTGCCTTGGTAAATGTAACTTTAGATAACGGACGCCCGTTGTTAGAAAACAAAACAGTAAGTGGTTTTACTAATAAAGAAGAACTACTTTTAATTTCGGATGCTAGAGAAATTTTCCCTTTTCTTTTACAAGATGGCTTAGTTGCAAAAGGAGCACGTTTTAATGAAGGAACAATGTATTTAGAAAATATTAGTCATGACAATAATTTAGTAACAGGTCAAAACCCTTGGTCAACTTGGATATTAGCTGAAACTATGATTAAACAATTAGGCTACACCCCTAAGTATAGAGAAATTACTGCCGAAGAAAATGCAATACGTGTTTTGCAGATGTATGAAGATCATGGAGTAGATAAAGCAAAACAATTGATTGAACAAATTTGTGAGATAGATCGTAAACCATTAGCCCGACAACTTCTTGCCATGCATAGTGTTGTTGGAGTGATGAGAGGTGATATTAGTCGTTTTTACAACCTTATAGGCTTAACTGCTTACGCAAAGAAAAAAACAAAAGATATTGCGTATTAATAATATGTGTAGTTTCTTTATAGTAGTAAAACAACAATTTATGGAGTAGTCTACTTTCTTTGTAAACTTCATATTTTTTCTATTCATAAAAACAGTCATTTGAGTTTTTTAGATATCTTATTAATTATTATTAGCAGTGCTGGATTATTACATGGAGTACTATTTGCCTTGTATCTAATGATTTTCAAAAACAAGAAGTCTTTAACCAATTTTTTGTTGGGATGGATTCTTGTCTTTATGGCTTTTAGGATAGGAAAATCTGTTATGCTAAATTTTGGTGACGATTTAGAACCTATATTTATTTTTTTAGGATTAACATTTTTATTAATAATAGGACCATTTTTAAAATTTTACATTTTTGGAATTACACGTTCTAACTTTAAACTTCCAAGACATTATATTTTAGAACTTGTTCCTTTTATTTTAATTTTTATTGCTAGTCTTTTTGTTACCAGAGACTGGTATGAAAACAGTAAATTCGTAATTGTCATTTTTTCTAGTGGACTTATTTTTATATATCTACATCTGGCATTTTATATAGGTATAGCCTGGAGAGTATTACACCAAACAAAAAAACAATATTCAAAGAAATCACAAACAAAATCGCAAAAAGCTATATTAAAATGGTTACAATTTTTACTAATAGGTTTTGTATTTATATGGATATCTTATGTGATAAATATCTTGGATGAAACAATTCCTTATATAGTAGGACCAATTGTATATTCGTTAGTAATCTATTTTTTAAGTTATAAAGCTTTAGTACTTAAATCTACGGATCTTGATGGTGATGTATTTAAAACAAATGATGATGAATATATATTTACTGAAATTTTGAAACATGTCGAAAAAGAAAAATTATATCTTGAGTCTGATATTTCTTTGGTTAAATTAAGTAAGATAATTAGAAAAAGCCCTCAATTGACTTCATTAATTATTAATCAATATGCCAATCGAAACTTTAATGATTTCATTAATTTTTACAGAATTCAGGAGGCAAAAGTACTACTTTCAAAAGCAGAAAATAATGCATATACTATTTCATCAATTGCTTTTGACACTGGTTTTAGTAGTCTTTCTTCTTTTAATAGTGCATTTAAAAAATTTGAAGGTCTAACACCTTCATCTTATCGAAAAAATAAGATCTAATCATACGAATTTAGATTAGATTTCTCTTGTATATAAAATGGCTTACCTATATACTAAACTAGTATAATTAGTTACTATTTTGAAGGTTCAATATTCAGCATGATGACTCATTTCATTATAAAAGTTAAGTCATTATTTAAGTTTTATAATATTTAATTTATTAAGGAAACGCATAATCATGTAAGTAACATCTATTTCATACCAATGTATTCCTCCAAAATTGGCTCTAGAACTATGTTTATGGTGATTATTATGATATCCTTCACCCATCATTAAAAAGTCAAATCTAAATAGGTTTTTTGATGTGTCGGTAGTCTTAAAATTTACATACCCATAAATATGACCAAACCAATTAATAATCACTCCATGAATTGGGGCCATTAAAAATAATATTGGCAAAAATAGCCATTGCCACCAAGCTGTTACTAAGAATACAAATATGATTGTGTAAATAACAATCCATGCAATTCGAGAACCACGAGAACTGGCAAAGCGATCAAAATTTTTCCATTGTGGGACATTTTTTGTGAATTTTTGATCAACTTCTATACGCTTATTGTTTATGTCTCCGTATATATTTTTTGTTTTCCACATCATCGCAAATAAATTATGATCATATTTAGGCGAATGAGGGTCTTTTTCGGTATCGGTATATGCATGATGCATTCTATGCATAACACCATAACCATAAGCACTTAAATAACTTGGCCCTTGACAAAGCCAGGTAAGGAAAAAAGTGATTTTTTCAGTTCTTTTAGACATAGTATACACCTGATGAGCAGCATATCTATGAAGAAAAAAAGACTGAAAAAATAATCCTGAATACCATAAAAGCAAAACTAAAAGTAATATTGCCATAACATATTTTTTTGCAAAATTACTTCTAGAATATAGATATAACAATGAATCTATGTTAACTAATTTCTTTGCGAATCCGGCTTAAGCCTTGTGGTGTAACACCTATATATGAGCTTATATATTTTAATGGGATTTCTTTGATAACCTCTGGGTGATCTTTAAATAGATTTAAATAGCGTTCTTTTGCCGTAAATTGAAGTAAAGTTTGTTCTCTTTTAGATTTTATAAGAAAAAGTCTTTCTGCTGTTAGTCTTCCTATAAGATTTCCTATTTGGGTAGTTTGATATACTTTTTGTAAATCCTCGTATGTTATACTTAAAATGGTAGTATGAGTAAGTGTTTCTAATTCATAAAGAGAAGGTCTTCGACTTAAGAAAGAATCATATGCGCTTATGAATTGTTCTTTAAAAGAAAATCCAAATGTAATTTCTTTAGCAGGGTCAGCATTAGGTATATAAAAACGAACCAATCCAGATATAATAAATGAAATATAATTTTCGACTTTACCTAATTTTAAAAAAGCGGTTTTTTTAGGAATATCATGTTTAATAAGCTTAGAAGAAAAAAAATCCCAATCTTTATCAGATACGGTTGCAAATTGTTGCAAATGATTTCTTACTAATCCTAAGGTCGTTTTGGGGTCTAAGTTCATAATGCTGAAAGATACTCAATTTACAATGATTTAGTTGTAATCATTCCATTATAACCGGCTATATAAACTATATTTTTTATTCGAATTATATCTTGTACAAAATTATCAGATTTAAATATTTCTTCTACTTTGTACGATTGTAAATCGACTGTTACTACTTTGTTATCCTCTCCACAACTTGTAATACTGTTTTCATAATATATAATCGATCTAATACTATCATCATGAGCTTTTATTTTATAGATGTTCTGAGTGTCTAAAGAAATTTGAATTATAGTCCCGTCATGGGATCCTACAAAAATCATATTTTTCCTAAGTATGCTTAAACAAAATAAGGGTTGTTTGTTCTTATAGATACATGTGGTTTTTTCTAGCCTTGTGTTTGTAAAATGTACTGTTCCATCTTCTCCACAAGTAAGAACAGTATCGTTATCTTTAATAGATAATCCCCAAATCCAACCTTTATGAATTTTTATAGTTTTGATTACAGACAATGCTGTATTTAATAGATATAATTTACCACTGGTTCCAGCCGCAATGATGTTTTTATCTGCGTTAATTTTAATAGTTAAAATCATTTCGTCAAGAGTCGTGCTGGCTAGTATTTGACCAGATATACTCCAGCATTTTAAAGTAAAATCTCGTGAACAGGAAATAAACTCGGTGGCAGTAAGACGTACCACTTTTAAAACTGATTTTGAGTGTATTTTAAGACTCTTTTGTAATTGAAGATTGGTGTCCCATAACTTTATTGAAGTGTCTCGCCCACAACTTAAAAGTTGATTTTTATTTAACTTAACTAAATTCCAGATATACCCATCATGATGTGTGTTTTTAGTCTGTCTTTTAATGATAATATCGGATCTAAGTATGTATTTGTTCCCTTTGGTTACTAGTGCTCCCTTATGCCATAGTCGATGATCAAACACAATTAGTTTTCCTTTTTTTGGAACAATAGTTTTGATGGGGTTATTATCTGTTTTTAGCGTGTAGAAATCCGTGTTTCCTCCTTCGAAACCTTTATTATCATTAAGATAAAGTAAGAAAGTGAATTTGGATTCAGAAAAAGCATCGGGATAGTAAATACCATCTTGATGTTTAGAAAACAACTGATCCTTTTGATATTTACAAAACCTAAGCTTTTCATTAAGACCAATACTTTTTGTTTTTGTTTCTTTATCAAGGATATCAAGTTGCTTTAATTTGTCATACAACATTTCTGATAACTCTGGGTTATCCTCTACAAGACGATCATTATTCCTGTAGTAACTGGGATAGTGGCTGATTGCTTTTTCAAAATTTAATATTCGTGGGTTTAAAATTTCATTTAACTCTTTGTCTGTCAAAAAGTTTTCAATTTCAATGATTGGTAAGTTATTTATCCTTGTAGTGGTATACATATATAAGTTTTAAATTTCTAAAAATCAAAGTTCTTAGAAATGAAAAGCTTTTGCATTGATGTATGATAAGATTTACTTTTTTAATGCTACTTTTCGAATACGACTTAAAGATTCAGGGGTAATTCCTAAATAAGAAGAGATATAATGATGCGGAATCATGTTAAGAAGATCAGGATATAGTTTTATGAATTTTTCGTATCTATCTGATGCACTTAGATATTGTAATGATTCTATTCTTTCAATAGCTAGAATATAATTAAACTCTGCCATCAGTCTCCCAAAAGTATTAAAAGATTGACTAATGTTGTATAGAGCGGTCCAATATGAATATTTGATCGATAGTACTTTACCCGGAACAATACATTCGATGATTTCATTGCTGGGTTGTGCTTTTAGAAGACTAACAAATGAGGCTATAAAAGGGTTTCGAGATTCATAATTAAAGTAACTTGTTATTTCTTTTCCATTATTTAATTGATATACCCTATACACTCCAGAAATCACAAATTTTAAAGAACTACAAATCTGACCTTGTTTTATTAAAACGTCACCTTTACCGTAGTTTTCTATCACAAGTTTTGAATGAAGTTGCTCTAGATCTTCGTCTGATGGTTTTATCCATTTAGAAATAAAATCAGTTAATTTTTGATATTCTTGTAGAGTGTTCATTTATAGAAAAGGATTCATATGCAACATAGCAAAACTACGAACTTCTTAATTTAATACAATTTAAAGTTGATCTTATCTAAATAAAGTGAAAATTCTACAATTTATATATCTTATATTATACCAACTGTAGCACCCAATCATAAATTAATCTTTCTTGACTAAAGAAAAGAAGTGTCAAACCTATAGTATCATAAAATCCGTGTATTAATATAGCAGATATCAAATTTTCTTTGTCTTTGTAAAAAATTAAAGAAACACAAAAATGCCATAGTGTAATTCCTATGATTCCTGCTAAACCCTGATACGAATGTGATATCCCAAAATAAATTGAAACAATAATTGCAGAGAATAACCAAGCTTTATTACCATTTCCAAATAATATAGCTAATCGTTTCATATAATACCCACGAAATAAGAATTCTTCTCCAAATGCTGCAAAAATCCAGACTATAATTAAAGTGATACTATAGTTTACAATATCACCTCTAAGATCATCAAGTGACGAAATATCAATTTTACCAAAGTAAATTTCTAAGAATGCTTCTATGGTATAAAAAATAAAAACAAGGAATAAGGCAATTAGAAAACTTTTTAAAGTCATATTCGTAGTTATTCTTTTACCAAAACCAAAATCAGACCACTTAAAATTACTTCCCCATAAAATTAAAAAAGCAACACCTAATGCCGAAAAGAAAACTAAATTTCTATCAATAAAACCAAACAAAGGGGTAAGTAACATTGTAAGAACAACTATGTGTTTTTTAGATAATATGGTGAAAATTTTGTCTTTCATTTTATGAAGTATTAGTAAATATTGTTTATGTTTTTTTCTTGATACTAAAGTATTATTTAGACTATGGGAGAATAAGCTTAAGTGATGAATAGCTAGAGTATAGTTGTAGAAAATAAGTACAAAAGGATAAAATAAGTTTATCACCTGTATAGAACTTTACATACCTAAAAAAAACCAGTTGATCACTTTAAAGTGTTTAATAAATTGGCAAGATCTCAATGTTAAAAGAATTAAAATGATAAGCTTAACTTTAAGAATCAATTATTCTTTTAATGTTAAATAGATGCAAAATGTTTTATTACATACATTAAACTTGAAAAAATAGTATTATTTACAGTTCTTTTAAGATAAAGGTGTTCATAGAAAAATCTTTATTGGAAATGATTAGGTCAAAACAAAAAATATAAGATTAAAGTGTATACTTAAAAAATGAAAAATAAATTTTTAAAATATTTTAAAAGAATGATTATAAGTATAGGTGTCATTATTACCGTATTAATAGTAGTTATAGTATTGTTTATTAATTTAAGCCCAGAGTTTGGAGGAAAAGCAACAGACGAACAAAAAGCATTTTATAAAACCTCAGAAAACTATAAAGACGATAGATTTGTTAATAAACATAAAGTAAAGCTAGATATGAGTCTTCGTGATATGGGTAAAAGCTTAGTAGGGTATTTTAGTCCGCAACCTAAAACAATCCCAAAAGAAGAACTTCCGGTAAGCAAAATTGATTCTACAAATATTGCAGAATATAATGACAAGACACGTCTTATTTGGTTTGGACATTCAACATTTTTAGTACAGATAGATCATAAAAATATTTTAATAGACCCTATGTTTGGAGATGTCCCCGCTCCGCATCCTATGTTAGGTAGTAAGCGCTTTAGTAAAGAGTTACCTATAGAAATTGAAAAAATTCCAAAAATAGATGCTGTGCTTATTTCTCATGATCATTATGACCACTTAGACTATGGATCCATTAAGAAATTAAAAAATAAAGTAAAAATGTTTTATACACCATTAGGTGTTGGTGTTCATTTACAGAAATGGGGATTAGAAAAAGAAAGGATTATTGAACTAGACTGGTGGCAAGATATAAGTTTAGAAGGATTACGTTTTATTTGCACCCCTGCTCAACATTTTTCAGGTCGGGGGTTAACAGATAGAACAAAAACTTTATGGAGTTCTTGGATCATAAAATCAGATAATGAAAATATCTTTTTTAGTGGTGATAGTGGTTATGACGATCATTTTAAAGAAATTGGTGAAAAATTTGGACCTTTTGATTTTGCAATGATAGAATGTGGTCAATATAATGAACTATGGCCAGATGTGCATATGTTTCCAGAGGAAACAGCACAAGCTGGATTAGATATTAGAGCGCGTAAAATTATGCCCATTCATTGGGGAGCATTTAAACTAGCAATGCATTCTTGGACAGATCCTATAGAACGAGTTACCAAAACAGCAAAAGAATTAAATATAGATATTATTGTACCTAAAATAGGAGAATCAATTTTTTTAAAAGAAAATGATTCTATTGATACTACTGTTAATGATAAGTGGTGGCAAACCTTAGAATAATTCGAAAGATTTTTTAAAAAATGATATTATGATTTTGCTATGAATACAAAATCAAAAAAACTCCCACCATAATACCGAATAAGGGAACTAATTTTTTACGTTTATTTTTTTCTTTAAAAACGAGTCCTCCAATAACGACCGCAATAAGTATTTGGCTTCGTTTTATGGCGGATAATAACATAATTAATGCATCTGGATCTTGCAGAGCTTTAAAATAAAAATAGTCTGCTAATTGCAATAAAATACCAACTGCTACAATAGTCCAACGCCATTTAAAAGCTTTTCTTTTTTCGGTATTTGGAAACCATGTTACACATAGAATACAAAACAAAATTAGTACGGTATACGTGCAAAACCAAAATTGTAAAGTTTGTGGATTTAATGCTAAATTTTGAATTAGAAATTTGTCATACAAACCACTAGAAGCTCCTAAAAATGTAGCACCAATAATGGCAAATATCCATTTGTTTCTCTTAAAGTTTATACCTTCTTTTTTTCCTATTTTAGAATATAGTATCACTGAAAAAATAATAAGAAAAAATCCTATCCATTGTAAAGAGTTAGGTTTTTCTTGGTAAATTAAGATAGCACCAATAAAAGTAAAAAACGGGCCTGCCGAGCGTATTGGAGTAACAATAGTTATTGGTAAGTGTTTTAATGCCTGATAAGCTAAAACCCATGACGCAGCCATAATCATAGATTTAATAAAAATAAAACCATGAGTAGCCCAAGAAATCTTAGTAATATACAACCCTATTTGTTTGGTATATTCGGGAAAATAGAGTGAACCTATAAAAAAGGGGAGGAGTACTAAAAAACCTGATCCAATAGTACCCAAAAGTACAGGAAAAACCTCATTTCCTTGTACTGCATGTTTCTTACATAAATTGTGTAAACCCAAAAAAAGTGCCGCCAATAAGCCCAAATACATCCACATGGCGCGAATATAAGTTTTTACCCTATTTTATAAATGAAAAATCGCGAATAAATCTAGACTAAGACTTAGAAGGATTTTCGGCTTTAAAGAACGGTGAAATAAGGCTTTCGAATAATGAAACTTCTTTTACAATTAACTTATAAGCGGCTGTCTCGAGATCCGAATCTAATAGTTTAAAAAAAAGAGTAGTTTTTCCATTCTGGATATTGATCGTGTCAATAATCAATACCTTAGACTCTTGTTTATCATTTCTAACCACAATAGAATCTCCACTTTTTTTTGAAATATTACTTTGATTTAGAGTTACTTTAGCAACACTGTTAGTAGTAATTATTACTTTTTGATACTCTGGAATTTTCACCCAAAATATACCAAAAACTAATAATCCAATGATAACCAGTGAGATAATCCCCCCATATTTAGATAATCCATTTCGATTTTCTAATACTAATATTTCAAATTTTCTATTAGACATTTTGTTTATTTAATTCAAGTTGATCTTTTACAAGATTAAAGTAGTATTCTTGCTTGATAACTAAGTCTTTATGTGTACCTACTTCTACTATTTTACCTTTATTCAAAACAACTATTTGATCAGCACCCTTAACTGTACTTAATCGATGCGCAATTATTACGGCCGTGCGGTCTTTAATAAATGAATTTATATTTTTCATAATAATTCTTTCATTTTCTGTGTCCAAAGCACTTGTCGCCTCATCAAAAAACATAAAATCTGGATTTTTGTACACTGCCCGTGCAATTAAAATACGTTGTTTTTGTCCCCCACTAATTCCGTTACCAGAAGCTCCAATCTTTGTTTTTAGCTTGTTTGGTAATCCTTCAATAAACTCTGTTAAGTTTGCTACTCTTATAGCATATTGTAGTTGTTTTTTATCTATTTCTTCATCACTTGTAGCGATATTTCTTTCTATTGTATCCGAGAAAATAAAACCATCCTGCATAACAGTTCCTATTTTACTTCTCCATTCTTTAGGAGATATGCTTTTCAACCCTTTGTTATCTATAAAAATATCTCCTTCTGAGGGCGTATAAAACTTAAGTAGTAGTTTTATTAATGTTGTTTTTCCGCTACCACTTGCTCCAACTATAGCGGTAGTTTTTCCCTTAGGAATGTACAAATTTAAATTATTGAGAATTTGTTGTTGAACTCCATCATACGAATATGAAAGGTTAACTAAATGAATACCGTATCGATTATCAAAGTTTTTACTTTTTAGTATCTGTGGACTATTGTCAATTTGCTCTTCTTCTCTTTGAGCATGTACTTCGCTAAGTCTATTCAAGCTAATTTTTGCATCTTGAAAGGATCTAATAAACTCTATTAATTGATTTAAAGGAGAATTCGTTTGGCCTATTATATATGTTATACTTAGCATTGCCCCCAAACTTAAATTTCCTAAAATAACTTCTTTGGCTGCAAAATAAGTAACTAGTATATTTTTAAAATGGTTAATAAAAGTATAGCCTGTTGTCTGATATTGATCTAATTTTAATATTCTAGTACTTATTTTATAAAGTTTTACTTGAAGATCTTCCCATTCATTTCGCTTATGATTTTCAAAATTATTTAATTTAATTTCTTGCATCCCATTGATCAATTCGTATACTGAGTCTTGGTTTAGAGCTTTACATTGAAATTTAATATAGTCCAATATTTTTCTTTTATTTTGAAATATCAAAATCCAGCAAATAGAAACAGAAGTTAGTATAGAAAAAGTTATAAGAATTTTTAAATCATAAATACCTAATACAACAAGAAATACTAAAAGATTAATGAGTGAAAAAAGTGTCAGTAAACTTTGTGACGTAAGAAATTCTTCAATTCGTTCATGATCATTAATTCTCTGCGTAAAATCCCCCATCATTTTAGTGTCAAAAAACTTAATAGGAAGTTTCATTAATTTCATCAAAAAATCGGAAATGATCTTGATATTTACGTGACTTCCTATATATAGGGTAATCCAATTTCTTATAATTTCTATTATCGCAGAGCCTAAAAAAAGAAATAACTGGCCAAACAAGATAATTTTTATAATATCTAAACTTTGATCTTTGACACCTCTATCAATTAATGCTTGGGTCAAAAAAGGAAAGATTAGTGTAATTAAAGATCCTCCAAAAACTCCTAATAATAATTGAGTTATTTCCCATTGATATGATTTTAAGTATGATAGAAGGAAAGATGAACTATCATTGGTATCTTTTGATACTGCTTTCTTATTATAAAACTTATCTGTAGTTTCTAGATATAAAATAACCCCTTCATTATTAGCATTACACCATTGTTTTTTGAATTCATGCTCACTTAACTTAATGATACCATGTCCAGGGTCGGCTATAATAAATTCATTTTCATTTGAAATCTTTTTCTTTCTTATTTTATAGAGAACTACAAAATGGTTTTGATTCCAATGTAAAATTGCTGGAGACTTAATCTGGAGCACGAGGTCTTCCAAACCCATCTGTAATGTAATTGATTTTAACCCAATAGCATTTGCCGATTTACTTATTCCTAGCAAACTTACCCCATCACGTGTAAGAGAAGAAAGATCTCTTAAGTATTGTAATGAATATCTCTTACCGTAATACCTAGCAATCATTTGTAAACATGCCGGACCACAATCCATTTGGTCATGTTGGGGTAAGAATTTAAAATTGCGTCGAAATAACATTGGATATGTGCTTTGAATAAAAAATAAAATGCTTTTTAATTAAAAAGGGATTTGAAAATAGACTTAATGAACGTAAATTAATCTACTTATGTACCTCTATAATTTTAAAATAGAAGCCTCCATTTGATCAAATTTTAATGTGATTTCTTTTTGATCTTCTTCACTAGGATGATCAAACTTATAGTCTAGTTTCAATTCAGAACTTTTTAACTCAATGGTAAAGCAATATTGGTTTTCTTGTATTTGGATATAGTATTCATTTATGTAATCACTTGAGTATTCATGATATGCTCTAGTGATGATATCTACTATTCTATCCATAAATTTTGAATCGAATGTACATGAAAATGAATATGAATGATTCGTTTTTGATTTAGCATAAACAATATTTGATTTTGTAGTGTTAGCTTCGGCCAATGGTGCTGGTGGTATAATATTCTTTTCCATATTCTATTAGTTTTAAAAGTTTAAATGGTATGCTAATAATGAATTTATTATATATCATGATGCTATATTTTTTTAATTCCATTATGTGTATCAAGAAGTGTAAGGATATATATACCAATACTTTCATCCCAATCTTTGTCTAAAATGGAAAGCGCTTTAGCTACGGTCATTTCTTCTCCTTTATTGATCTCATTAATTAGTTTTTTTATTCCATCATGATTATGAAATACGAGCTTTGTACCTCTTACATAAATTAAAAGATTTTCTTTATCTAATGAATCAGAGTACTTGATCTCAAAAGGTTTTTCAAGGATGATACTGTCTTTTTTAGTATATTCAATCTCTTTTTCTTTCGGAAATGGCCTTGTCCAGAAACCAGAATTACTATACATAGAATATCTATAATCTTTAAATGTTTCTTGTATGAAATCTTTAAATGTTAACTGCGCAAGATCTTGAGGTATCTTAAACAACTCAATAGCTTGTTGTGCAGCACTTAAATCATCTATTTCTCTTTTATCAGGAAGCATTGTTTCTGTACATTCGTCTAAATATTGATCCACAATAACTTGTAATATTTTTTTTGCCAAATCCCTTTTCATATGGTTATTAAACCACATCGTTAACCCCATAGACAATTCGTCTGATTTACCAATATGATATTCATTTGGTGGCATGTAATAGAGATCTCCTTCTTTGAAAGGGTGAACATTTGCCAGTGGTAAGTATTGTTCTACATCTTTATTGTTAAACTTATGATCACCGGCTTTTTTTTCGTATGTTTTCTTATCCCATGTATACATTGTCTTGTCACCAGGACCAAGATGAAAATGAGTAACGCTCTCTCCTGGAGCATCTGTATGTATACCTAATGGTGTCCAACCATAATTACCAATGAATATGGTAAAATTAATTCCCATTAATGGGATGCCTACTTGCGGTAATAGGGGAGATATTTTGTGCGCGATCCTTTGGGCCAACAATTTGTTTATCTTCTCACCTCTATTAATAATCATTCCAAACTTTTTGTTCTTAAAAGTTCGCTTTGTCCAATCATTAATAGTTTCCTTTTTTTTAGGAGGTGAATCATAAACCAAATCCATTTCTTTATTATATAATTGTTTACCTTCAACAAATACACGAAACCCAAATTGATCGGTTCTTAACTCACAAAGAGTTCTTAAAATATCCATGATCTCTAATCGCATAGCCGCTGTTTCTTGTCTAGAAATACAATCTCTAAAAACAGAAGTTTTATTAAGCGTATCTGTGTTTTTTAGAAAAGTATTTTTCCACCAATCAGAATCAAACTTTTCTTGCTGTTTTGGTATGTTTTCTTTAACTAACATTATTTATTTATTTTAGCGTTATATGCAGGTACTATAGCAATTGTTTTAAGCACTCAATTTTAGTACCTGTACTATTTTAGTTGAAGAAAGAGAGAATTCTCTCTCTTTCTTCTTTACTAGCCTTAAACAGCAACTTGCTGTTGTTGTTGCTGTTGTTGTTGCTGTCCTCCTGTACGAGTAACGAACCCACCTTTTAATTTGTCTTGATCCATTGGTGAAAGTACTTTAGCTCCTAAAAATTCTGCTGGACTTTTTTTAACGTTTTTCATTTTAGTAAAAATTTAAATAATTTGTTTCCTACTCTTTTTAAGGTTTTTCGGATTCCACCTCATTACTGCGCAATAATATTTTTAAGTAGATCTATTTTTTGCATTTTGACTACTCCGATTGTACTTCACATTTTTGGTCTTATTACCTTTTGAGAAGTCATATCGTATAGAAAAATTAAGAGCTCTACTAAAATTGTTTCTATTTTGTATTGTTTGAATTCTTTGTTGGGTATTTGTAAATTGATATCTCAGCCTATCAAAAGGATCGACTATCTGTAGATAAAAAGATAAGCTGTTTGTGATTTTTTTAGACAGATCTATATAAAATGCATAATTCTCGCCAGATTCGAATTGTCCGTAGGTTTCAGGACCGTTATATTGAAATGAAATTTCGGTAGTAATCTGAGATGGAAGTTTGAATGCAGTAGCTATACGGGTTTGAATTGTACCTTTAGAAGTCTCAATATTTTCTACTGCATCTTCAAAAGTAGAAATGTATTTCTTGCCGTACCAAGAAGAGCTAGCAAAAAATGTCCACCAATTGGTTAGTTTACGATTATATGATAATGAAATACCATAGATTGAAGTTTTTTCGATATTTCTCCATTGATATTGTAATTCAGTATTGGATAATTGTGTCAAGATTTCCCGTGGTTCTCCTTTAATATCATTAAAATATAATTGAAGATTTAAATTAGACGAATTATAATTTAACTCTAAAGCATTGGTATATGAAGGATTTAGATCTGGGTTTCCTACTTGTGAGGTAAAATCTGTTAGATAAAAAATAGTTGGGTTGAATAATCTATAATTAGGTCTGTTTATTCTTCTGGAAATCGAAAAACCAATACTTGATTTATCTTTTAATGGTTTGGAAATAAATAAGCTAGGAAATACATCAAAGTAATTTTTATTTAAGGTAAACTCTGTAGCTAAAATTTCACCATTTCCTTTGGTATATTCACCCCTAAATCCAATTTGTAGGTTTAGTTTAGAATCGAATATATTTTCTGCAGCAAAAGAACTGTATAGTGCAATGATTTGTTCGTCATAATCAAACTTATTCGAGAAATTTTCATCTCTTATATATATCCCATTAATTAGATTTTCAAAAATAGAGTTACTTTGACTTTTGACATATCCATATTTTGCGCCAATTTCTAAGTTTTGTTTGTTAGTAATAGGCTTTTGATAATCTATTTGAGACGAAATAATATTAAATGATGATAATGCACTTGATCTTCTAGTATTCGAATTTATAAGTGCTGTATTCGAATCGAAAAACAGGTTTAAATAATCATTGTCGCTACTGTTTTCAGAAGTATAATAATCAAAAATCGTCTTTAAATTTTGCCCTAGAGAATCAATAGTTTTGTTATAATTAATTCCAAACGCAGAAGAATTATTTTTTCCAAGATTAGAATATAATCCATTCGATTGTATTGCTTGATCATCTGTTATTATTAGGTCATTATTCTGTGATCTATTAAAGTCCTTATCAAAGATTCTGTATTGTAAGATAACTTGATCATTATCTGAAAAATCGTATTGTAAATCAAAATTAGCAAGTCTATCTATGCTTTTTGTACTGTCTATTTTTTCATATTCATAAATAGTTTTCGGGAGGGAAATAGTTTCGACTCTATTTTCGTCTGTTCTATATTCATTTTGTTGATAATACAGATAAGAGTTTAGAGATAGTTTTTTAGTTATTTTAGAGTTTAATTGCAATGAAGTTCCGTAACTTAATAATTTAGAGAAATTTAACATCGAATTTACAGATCCACTTACTCCTTTAGTATTGGAGGTTTTAGTAATAATATTAATGATACCCCCTTGACCTTCGGCATCATATCTAGCAGAAGGATTAGATATGATTTCAATAGATTTTAGTTGTTTCTCGGATAATGTATTTAGATAGTTCATTAAACTTTCTCTAGACATATTCGTTTTTTTTCCATTGATTAATATAATAGCGGATACGCCTTTTAAATTGATTTCATTACTACTTTGATCGACCCAAACATTTGGAGCATATTTTAGTATTTCTGTTAGATTCTTGCCTTTGGTGAGGATATTACTCCCAAGATTCATTAGTATTTTGTCCCCTTTTCGTATTATCAATTCTTTATTGGCGGTAACAAGGACTTCTTCTAGTTCTGTTTTATCTTCTTTAAGAATGATTACTCCTAAGTTTTGTCCTGTAGTATAAAAATTAGGAGAAACCCATGCTTTGTATCCTATGAAGCTTATAGTAATGTAAAAGGGTTTTTCTGCATTAATTAATAAGGAAAAACGCCCTTCATCATCTGTAATTGTTCCCTTGATAAGTGCATTATTATCAACATATTGTGCCGTTACATTACTATAGGCAATAGGCTTATTTAAAGAGTTGACAACGCGACCCTTAAAATTTTGAGAGAAAATTATTTGAGTTCCTAACAAGAAAATTAAACCGATAATAAGATTTTTCATTTATTTTTTTTCTGGATACTAGTTATTTTCGAATGAATATTGATGACAATAAAAAGTGTTGATTATATGGAGCTATTTAACACTTCTATTTGTATTAAGGTTTTTATTAAAAGATGCTGAATTGATCTATTTATTTCAATAAGACACTAATATTCTATGTTTTTTAGATGACTATTTTCTTTTAAAAAATTTAAAAAGAAACGTATTATTAATAATATAAATGGTCAGCGTTTAAATCAGGTTATAGTCTTTTTTGTAGATGACAAACCTTCTTAGGGGAAGTTTAGCTTAGGTATTTATAGTATAATACTAAATGTATAAGTGCTGATGCACGCTATTTTATGTTTTAGGTTTCAAAATTTTTCGAAATATCTAATTCTGATTTATTAATCAAAATAGGTGATTTTAAATCCCTAACAGAATTCGTAATATCAGCTTTTCTGGAGATTTTTGTATCGTTATTACTATTGGTCAAAAACAATACGATTATAGATACACTTAAGGATAATGAAGGTGTACTGAAGGTTTTCATGGTTTTAGAGTTTTAATAATGATTTAGTGTTCAATTGAAACATATTGTATTATCATAAATGTTTTGTGTTTCATTTTAGATAATATCTCAATAATCACATGTTAAAACTACTTTAGAATGTGCAGGGATGAGTACCAAGTTATAATTTGGCACTAAAAAGCAAGACCCAAATTATAATTTGGTACAGTTCTATCTATTTATAAGTAAAAAACTTGTTTTGAGAAGTTGATTTACACGATTTTACCCGTAAAATCATGATGGTTAATCAATATAAATCTGTTGATTGTTTATTCATTAATTACTTGATAATTATTGTTTTACAAGTTTTTAAAAGTGTTAGTCTATAATACAAACCTCAATTTTTCAACTTTGAAAAATATTTTTTTTATAAAAAATATTAAAAATGGTTAAAAAAATCTTAATAATAGCATATACCAAATATGAGCTATACTAAATGTAGGTAAATTGAGTAATAAATTACCCCAAATATCTCTGAGTAATTGGGTTTACATAACTGCAGAGTATAAAAATAATTAGATGTAGAGTAGGAGAAGGAGATTATGTCAAAGATGCATATCTATTTAGAATATACCTTTAAACCTTTTATTATAATAAGTTTCGTTGAGAAAGTATATTATTATAAAAGCGTCTTTTTATACCATTAGCACATTGAATTCCAGACTGTACCGTACCTTCCATATAGCCAACATTAAGACCAAAATCGGTCCAATCACCTGCAAAAAAAAGGTTTTTATATCCCGTTTCATCAGATTTGATCCTAAATTGATTAGTACCGGGTCTACCTAAAACATATTGCATTGTAGGGTCATCATTGATTTGAAAAAACTGATCGTCAAATTTTTCAGACAGAGTCTCTTTGTTCGAACATAGAAGATTGTAATCAAATTCGTCATTTTTTATTGCATTTGGCCAAAACCATTCCATATTAGAGTTCATCCACTTATGTGTATGATTTTTTAGAGCAGGAATTCCATGATTTTTTACTCCTGTATTTTCTGGCCATACACCACACCAATAAGAAATTTGATGGGGTTCATGATTTTTCCAGTTTTCGATCTTTTCGAGATAAGACATAGATGTCCAGCTATATAAATAATCTTCATAAATAACTGTATTGGCATATTGTCCTTCTTGCATACCCCATTGCCCGTGATCAAAACCAAGTTCTTTATCAGTTTTATTTAGCCAAAATTGAACATTTAAAGTTGGAGTAGTTGCAATGTTATCTACCATATTTTTCCATTGCAGATTTTTGGAAATAATATCTTTGGCGATATATTTTATGGGTTGTATTGAGGTTGCTAAAATTATTAGGTCAAAATCTTTTCCTTTTTTTAGAATTTTAGAACCCACAGGTTTCCAATCTGAGAAACTTGATTCTAAATTTATATTTTCTTGTTCGATACGTTTTGCTTGTACCGGATCTATTTGGCTTAAATCGGGTTCAGAGGTCCATTGATGAATTCCTTTTTGAATAATGAAAGGATTATATTCTGAAATTTCTTTTTTTAAATCTACTTGAACATCAATTTCAATTTCCTGAATATTTTCGTTATCAGAATATGCGATTTTAGTAGCCTTATGAAAATATTCAAATTTAACTCCTCTATTTTTTAACACCAATGTTAATGGAGCTAAAAAAGTGCCTCCTGTACCGGCAGCCAGGTACCAAACAAAACATCCTTTATAATTAGATATTTTTGTTACCATTTTTACACCTATATCGGCTCCAATCTTACCTTGTTCAATAGTGCCGTTACCACCATAAACATTACCAAATGTACCATAATATATAAATCGTACAATTGAGAATTCTAATAACTCCCTCGAAGCACCGTGTTTGCATAACCACTCGCGAAAATCATAATCATTAATTGCATCCCAATTGTAAATGCCAGTTTTTGAATCATAAACATCTGTGTAGATGCCTTCTACACATACTAAACCAAGTTCAATCATTCTTAAAACCCTTCTCAATTTTTTGGTTTTGTTTCCACAATGTTTGGCTCCTATTTGAAAAAAGTTCTTTAATCCTCTATAAACCTTAACTAATAGGTTAATAAAAATAGATTTATTTTTCCTGTACCGATATGTGGTCAGTTTTACAATAATCAATTCTAAACTTTTGGATACTTTTCCTAAAATGTAATTTGTAATCGTATTAGATTTGTTTTCTGGATTCTTTTCTTCTCTTTCAGGCACATTTACCTTAAAAAACATTTTTTGAAGTACTTTAGAAATTACTTTCTTTTTCCCATTCTTTTTCTTTTGAAAAGGTGATCCAACTAAGGTTGCTATTACAATACCTAATCCTTCTTTAATTAAGGTAAAAAAATCAGTTTGTATTGCTGTACCTGGAGTATAGGTATTATTAGGAAAAACCATGGTCCAATTATGCCAGGATTTATTTTTTTTATCATACTCAGTATTAAAAGTATACGGATTAGGAATAAATGCATCCCGCCATGATTTAAATGGGGTATCAGGAGCTAAATTATTTTCTTCAATCTCTTTATAAACTTCTTTAACCATTCTAAAAGCATTGTGATACCAACCTTGAAAGATATGAACTCCAACTTCTTCTATTCTACCATTTTTTCCTAAGCCTGTAGCAGCTTTTCCTCCACATCGCCATCCCATTTGATAAATAGTAATGTCATATTTATCTTGCCAGTTGTCTTCGTTAGTTAGTTCATAGGCACTTGTTAGTCCAGCAATACCTCCTCCTAAAATACTTATTTTCTTTTTCATTATAAGTTTATAATCGAGCTACAGACTCTTGATTTATTATTGACATCCAATACATTATAAATTCTGTTCTTTCTGTAATTCCTATTAGTTCTGCAGCAAACTGGAATAACTTTTTTTCATTCTTATCAATAACATATTTATTAACAAAAGTTCTGATATGATGCTCTAAAAAAACTTCATTAGAACTATAATTTTCTTGCGTTAACGGATAACTAATTGGGTATAGTTTCTGCCTTCTTGTTATAATTTTAACTGCTGGTAATATGGGATTAGCAAGAATTTTCCCTAATTTACCAAAAGCAAATTCTTTTCCTTCAACCATTGCTTGGGCAAACAAAACTCGCATCAAAACATCCTTAATAAAGATTTTTTCATAATGTGACTCAATTTCAATTTCCTTACTAAACTGAAAACATGCATTGATTATACTTCCATTATGCGCTTGATACCAAGATTTTGAATCTGGTTTATTAAGATAATTTAACCAATTTTTAACGGACTCCGAAATCGATTTAAAATTTGAATTTGTTTCAAAAAGCAATCGAGCAAATTCACTGTCATGAATTATTTGCATATTCATTTTCCTCCACCAAACACTTCCTTTTTTATGAATATCATCGACATCATTTAGAACACCTCTCTTAATTTCCCATTCAATAAAATCTATCTCTGATTGACCATAACCATATTTAGCTAGTTTAGAGAATCCATACTTTAGATAAAACTTCTTTCTTAGGTTTAATCTACCCTCTGGAGAATTTACTACGGTTGAACAGATTAAATCTATTTCTTCTTTTAAAGTTGATATAGAATTCATTAAAAAGACTTCATTGTTTTAAACGATCTGTTTTTATAGAAAAACATTAAAAGTATAGAAAATATGACAATGAAAGGAGATAAAATAGCTATTTAAATTTCGTATAAATACTTCAAAAAATATCGAATTAATAACAGTAGTAAAACAGACATCAAACCAGGTTTTTATATATTAAAAAATAGGGTAGAAGTAGATTTATTTATAAGAGAAGTCACAAAAAAGATTAAAGAACTGACTAAAGTGTTTTCATATATTAAAAGTAGAGCAAATATGTTTTATTCGATAATTATAATGAATTTCGTAAAAAATTAACATTTTTTCATAAAAAAAACGTATTATATGCTATTTTTTTTCGATTATTGCAAATAAAAATACTATGCATGAATAATATGTTTAAATAAATAAATTCACACTAACCCTTAAAACTTTAAAATGAAAACTCAACTAACGTTTACCAAAAAAACTTTATGGCTTTTGATTTTTACATTTGTTACTACTGTCGCCATACATGCCCAACAAGTAATAAATACAACATTGCAACATGATGGAAAAACAAGACAATATCGTCTTTACATTCCGGCTAGCTATGACGCCTCTAAACCAGCACCTCTAATTCTGAATTTTCATGGTTTTACAAATAATATTAACGTACAATATAACCAGAGCGATTTTAGACAACTTGCAGAAGACAATCAATTTATTTTTGTTACACCACAAGGTTTAGGTTTTCTTGCTGGATGGGCAATAAACAATAACTTTGGTGGCAACGAAGATGATTTAGGATTTTCAAATGCTTTAATTGATAAAATTGAAAGCGAGTTTAATATCAATCCGAAACGTATTTATGCTACTGGTTTTTCTAATGGTGGTTTTTTTAGTTATAGACTGGCTTGCGAATTAAGTCCACGAATTGCCGCCGTAGCTTCTGTAGCAGGTAGTATGACACGACGATGGATAGACCGAAATCAATGTCAACCACAGCATCCAACTGCTGTGTTGCAAATTACGGGGACTAGAGATAATACTATTTCTATAAACGGTAATGGAACTAATGAACCAATACAAGATGTTATGGAGTACTGGTCTGCGAATAACAATGGTGACGCTACACCAGAAGTTATTCAATTAGGTGGTGGATCAACACGATCTATTTGGGATAACGGCGATAATGGTGTCACAGCAGAATTTATTAGAGTCCAGGGTAAAGGACATAGCTGGAATGGAGGAAATGTAAATACTTCTGAAGAAATATGGAAATTCTTTTCTAGATTTGATATTGATGGAGAAATAGGTACAAATCCAAATCCAACGGCATGTACTACTACTATAGAATCGTTCCCGTATAACGAAAGTTTTGAAACTAATCTTGGTGCTTGGTCTAATGCGACCTCAGGAGATGATATCAATTGGACAAGAGATTCTGGTGGTACTCCTTCTAGTCAAACGGGTCCTAGTAATGGAGCTGATGGTGATTTTTATGTTTACGTAGAAGCTTCAGGAAATAATTCTGGATTTCCTAACAAAAGCGCTATCCTTAATTCGCCTTGTTTAAACTTTACTAGTTTAACTACACCAACTCTTACATTTCAGTATCATATGTTCGGTAGTGCAATCAATAGCCTGGAAGTTGAAGCCAGAACAGATAATACTGGTGCTTGGACAACTGTTTTTAGTAAAAATGGAACACAAGGTAACAACTGGATTGCTACAGATGTTGATCTTGCAGCATACGCAGGAAATGCAAGTGTGCAATTACGTTTTAATGTAGTAACAGGTTCTGGTAATAGTGGATGGCAAAGTGATATAGCAATAGACGCAATAAGTATCCAAAACGGATCAGGGGGTGGACCAGATCCAGTTTGTGAGGCATTAAATTTTAACGATTTTACAATAGATCCTTTTACTCAAGATAGAGCAGGTGATTTCTCTATTGGTAACAATGGTAATGCCTTAACATTAACAAATAATACTTGGAAATACATTTTAATGAATTATGATGTTACCGCAAATACAGTAATTGAATTTGATTTCAGTAGCACAAATCAAGGAGAAATACATGGATTAGGTTTCGAAGACAACAATTCGTTAACATCATCTCGTTATTTTAAAGTACATGGTACTCAAAATTATGGAGTAACTAACTATGATAACTATTCTTCGGGCACTACTAAATACATTATCCCTGTTGGAAACTTCTATACTGGATCTATGGACAGATTAGTATTTATTAATGATAACGATGCAGGATCTGGAAATAACTCTACATTCTCTAATGTTAGAATTTATGAAGGTACTTGTGGAGGAGCTTTAATTACACAAATACCTAGTGATTTTGGTAAGGTAACTCCAATTTTAGGTACAGATGATGAAGAAATATCTTCTTTTGCAACATTATATCCTAATCCAACAAATGATCAATTTTCTCTTAATGTAAGTTCTGAAAACACTAAAAATACGATCGTAAAGATATTTAATACTTTAGGGCAAAAGGAATATGAAACAAAATTAAAATCTGGAATAAATAATTTCTCTGCCAATAGCTTAGAACTAAGTTCTGGAATTTATATTGTAAAAATCAAATCTGAAAGAAGTGAGGAAATCGTTAAAAAACTAATCATTAACTAAAAAAGAATAAATTTATACTATAAAGATGCTTCGGTTTTGTACCTGAAGCATCTTTTATTTATGGTAAAAGAAAACAACCTTCTAATTTTTAGAAGGTTGTTTTTTTAACAGAAACATTTTAATCTGTGTATTTAATACAAGTCTGAATTATCTTCAAACAAGATTTTACTAATTCACTAATAGATTTAATGTACGACTTGATCCTGAAGGATCTAAAATTCTTACCAAATATAATCCCGTTTCAATTCCAGAAACATCTATAGTCACAGTGTTTGTACTTTCTTTTACTAACTGTGATTTTATTTTCTTCCCGGTAAGGTCTGAAATAGTTATTAAATTATCCTTTAAATCTGTCTGATTTAGTATAGAAATTTTTTCAACTGCAGGGTTAGGGAACATTTTAAAAGATATTTGATCATCTTTAGCTGTTGATACTTTAGGGTCGCAAATAGGAGCTGTTTCAGTATTGCTAAAATAAATACTATATCCATCTGCAACTAATACAAAGTTTCCATTATCAATAGCTGCAAAGTAATCTCCATCCAATCCAGTTATACCCGAACCAGTTATAGAAATTCCAGGGTTCGCTTCATTAAAACTTTGAACATTTTCTGAGAAATTAATATACCATGGTGCTACATTTAAGTCAAATGAAAATTGATACAAACCATTGTTTGCTAAATCCCAGTTTACAGTAAACTTGGTAACACTTTCCATATTTGGACCACCGGTACCTAAAACATGAACATTATTGAACGAAGTGAATATTGTTTCTAAAGGTGCACTTAATGGTGTTTCAAACGCACAATCACCACTTGGAGGATTTACTACAATATCACCATCAACTACTAATGAAACTGAAGCCGTAGCAGCACCACCTTTTCCATCACTTATGGTAAGGGTTGCAGTGTATTCTCCTGCAGAATATGTATGAGTAGATATTGGTTCTCTTCCAAAAGTTCCATCACCATAATCAATATTAAATGTTAATGGATCTCCATCAGCATCAGTAGATCCTGAGGCATCAAAACTTACTTCGAATGGGTCTGTTCCCGTTAAAGCAGAAGCAATAAAAGAAGCTACAGGAGCACTATTTGTAGGAGGAGTTGTTACACCTTCACAATCAGGGGCTGTACTAGAAGTACTGAAATAAATAGTAAAACCTTCAGTTTGCGAAACCATAACAAAATTACCATTATCAATTGTTACAGCATAAGTGCCATCTAGACCTGCAAAACCAGTACCAGTAAGCGTAATTTCAGGATTAGCAGCATTAAAAGTATATGTTGCACTTTCTAATAAATTATTCCACCAATTTGGTATACCGTTATTCGTATTTATGGATAATTGATATAATCCATTATTAATAGCATCCCAGTTAATTGTAAAGTCAGTTACCGTGCTTAAATCAGGACCACCGCCACCTAGAACATATACGTTACTAAATGAAGCATTTATTGATGGTAACGCTGTTTGTAATGGAGTGTCAAAAGGACAAGGAATTTCTTCACAATTTGGATCTACAACTAGACTAATCGTCTCGACAGAGCCACTACTAAACTCACCATCACTTACAGTTAATGTAACAGTAGCGCTATCTAAACTAGCATAGGTATGAGAAACATTAACACCTTGAGCTGTAGTTCCATCACCAAAATCCCATGTATATGTCAATGTATCACCATTTGGATCAGAAGAATCAGAGGCATCAAAAGTAACATCAGGACCTCCACAACGGCCATTATCAGTAATAAATTTAGCAACTGGTGGTTGATTAGGTAATGATGTAGTTCCAAAATCAACATCACTTGTAGAATAAAAAGCTTCTGGGGTAAGTGAGCGTTGCCAAATACTATAGATTACATGTTTACCTGTTCTTTGTGGTAATACAACATCTATATTATCGGTTGCCGAAGCCGGCCTTGGGCCTGTACGTGTTAGAAGTTCTAAGCTATCCCAAGTAAGTGGTTGATCTGGTGTCCAATCTGCTTTTGTTATATATACATCATAATACAAAGTTTGATGTGGTGCTGTATTGGTCCAAGTAACGGTGTAAGGACCTGGAGTAACCTGTGTGGTAACCCAATCATTTCTTACTTGATCTAATCCACCGTATTTATCAGGTCGTCCTGCACTGGCTAGATTACCGTCTGCAATAATTTCTCTATGTCTGCCACCCGCATCCATTCTTGCAACTTCGTTCCAGTCATAGAATGCCTGTGTTCCCCAACCGATAATTGATGCTTCACAAGCAGGAGAATCAGGGCTTTGCGGATCTTCTTGAAAACAAATCCACACACGACTAGGTGGGTTTGTTACAGTACCATGAGTAAAAATGGATTGAATCGGAGCTAATAAAAAGGTGACGCAGACCAAAATATGAGTAAGCCATCTTTTAAATGGGATGATAATCCCAAGTTGAGTTTTGTTAGTTAGTTCGGTTTTTTTCATACTACTAAGATTAAGTTAAAAATTATGTGTGAAAATCAAATTCAATCAATACCAAGGTATTAATCATTGAGTTGGTTATTATTTTCTACAAAATTTTCTAGGGGAATAAGAGGTTCATGAATCCCTATTATAGTATAACAACTTAAAAGTACAAACTCCTTTATTAAAAAGGTAATTTTTTAACAGATAACTAAAAAAACACTTAAATTTTTAATAGAATGATCTAATTCGTTTTTCTATTTAGCTTATAATCAGGAAGAAAAAGAATTTTTCTTTACAAAAAAATGAAGAATTATATTTTGAGGGTAGTATATGCTATGACTCTTTTTTTAAAATTTCAATATGTCTTTCAATACGTTTGATTTCTTCAGGCAAAGTACCTTTATAAACACCTCGTATATGGCCGTCCTTATCTACTAATATTAAATTTTCGGTATGTATAAAACCATTTTCGTCATTCGTTTCGTTATAAATTTCGTCAGCAAAATAGGCCTCTCTTGCTAATTTGTATATCTTTTCCTTCTCACCAGTCACCAAGTGCCATTTTTTAGGATTTACATCTCTTAAATCACCATATTCTTTTAAAACCTCTACTGTGTCATAACTAGGAAAAACAGTATGAGAAATTAATTTAATTTCTTCATCCTTAGAATAAATATCCTGCAGCATATGCATATTATTAGTAAGTTTTATACAAATACTTGGGCAAGTAGTAAAAAAGAAATTAGCTACATAAATATATCCCTTAAAATTAGTGTTGGTTACCTCGTTACCTAATTGATTTGTAAACTTAAAGTTCGGAATCTTGTGAAACTTTTTTAGTTCATCTTCGCTTGATAACCAGGTAGGAGTAAAGTCAGAAGTGTTATAATACGGTAATTTATCAATTTTAGTCGTTGTTTCTTGTTTACAGGAAATAAAAAAACTTCCTAAAAAAATTATCAAAATGCTTATTTTTTTAATCAACATAGTTATCAGGTTTACAATTTATAGATCCAATTAAGCCAAAACGTTCACCATTTATGACAAGGTAATTTGCTATAATTTTACCTTTAAAATCCCACTTTTTTTGTGTGCCATCTTCCTTGCCATTGGTAAAGTTAAACTCTTTGGCTAACTGCCCATTACTATACCATTCTTGTTGCATTCCGATTTGATTTCCATTATCATCAAAATGATAAACGAACTCTAGTTGTCCATTATCCCACCATCCTTTATGAGTTCCGGATTTTTTACCGTCGGTATAAAAGCGTACTGCTGCTAACTCACCGTTGAAAAAGAACTTTTGTTCTTTACCATGCTTCTTTCCATTCAAATATGTTATTCTATTCACAATAAGTGTATCAATTTTAGAAGAAAGTGTTCCTGAATAGGGCATATTTTTATAATACATCACCCCATTAGCTAGAGCCAAATTTTTATCATTGATATTCAGATTATTTACCTCAGAATCACAAGCGTTAAGAAAAAAAAGAAAAAGTAAATATCTTATTTTTAGAATAGGATACATTAAAAGGTTGAGTTTTTTAGTCGGTTTATTAAACTAAAAATACAATTTTATATTATACCGTTTTGTAACTTTTTTATGAATCAAGGTTTTGTAATTATAATTTCTTATGTTAATTTAAATCCCATGTTTGTCAAGAAAAATTGGTGTCATTTTATGTATTCATCCTTAAATTAAGAACTAATAAAAAGAATGTTGCATTAATTTTTGGTGTAAGAAATAAAATTGGACCATTCCCAAGGGGTATAAATATCCGCTAATGCAATCTCTAATAATTCTTTATAAATACTTTCTCCGTTATCACTATTAGTCATGATCAATATTCCTTTACCAGCTTCTGGAAATAAAATTGAATAATGTTGAAATCCATCACCATGTCCGCCTTTAGTCACAGCTTTACCGTAAGGTGTATCAAAATTTAGCCAAGTTAACCCACAACTCAAGTTAATAGCATCATATTTATTGGTTGGTGTTTTAGAATTAGGACCAAAATGTGCCAAAGATCTAATTCTAATTTGAGAGCTAAACATTTCATTATAAGATTCTGTATTTAGAATTTGTTTGTTCAACACAGCCGTTAAGAATTTTGTATAATCACTTGCTGTGGTTTCAAGAGTACTGGCAGATCTGGGTTCATTATCAATATCTTTATCATAGACTTTGCCTTTTGTAGTATGACCATGAGCAAAATCATTCATAAATCTTGGTTGCCATTGGTATGATGTATTGTTCATTTCTAAAGGTTTAAAAACAAGTTCTTGAGCTAGTTCCTCAAGAGGTTTGTTTGTTAGTTTTTCTATAACCACTTGTAGATATACTAAGCCCTCGCCACTGTAGAAATATTTAGAACCTGGTTCAAAATTCACTCTTAATTTTCTGTCAGTTTCAAAAAACCTCCAGTTATTAAACCCAGCGGTATGTGCTAGACACATTCTTGCTGTTATTTTATGATATAAACTATCTGTTTTTAAATCTGAATAGTTATCGTGCCAACGAGTTTGCGGCTCATATTCATAAATTTTCTTTGGTAAATACGATTCAAGGGGTATGTCTAAATCAATTATATTGTTTTCTACTAATTTCATAACAAGTAAGCCAAAGACAGCCTTGCTTAAGGAAGCACCATAGATATTAGTAGAATCTGTAAGAATAAGTTGTTTCGGGACATTTTTGTATCCAAAAGTATTTTGATAAATAGGTTTTTTATGATTAAATACTGTAACAGCCATTCCATGCACTTGTGCGTCTTTTATAAGTTGGTTTATTTTCTTTGTTAAAGAATCTTTAGAAACATAGCTTCCATCTAAACGTTCTATAGTATTGATATTTGTTTGATTACAACTAGTAAAAAATAATAGTCCAATAATTACCAAACTAGATAATATGGATGATTTATTCTTCTTCTTTTTTCTTATGAATGGAAATGACAATGGGTAAAAGCATTTTTGGGAGCTTGTTACTTTTATGATATTAATAAGCATAACTAAAATTCCAAATGGAATGACCGCAATAAAAAGGAAAAATCCCCATTTTTCAATAGTTACTAAAGCAATTAAGCTTAAAAGGTAAAGAAAAGTCATACTAATTTGAAAATTAATGATTTTCCTGCCATGCGTATCGTAAATACTGTTGTCTTCTCTTTTATGAATCCATAGAAATAGTGGAAGTAAAATATTAGAAAGGGGAATAATGAATCCTAAAAAAGGTGTGCTATGTAGTAAAATAAGCCACTTCTTTTGTATGTCTTCTTCTTTAGGGTTTTCTAAAACAATAAGATCATTAACTTCTATATCTAAAGCATTAGCTAGTAGTTTTATTGTTTGTAGATGTGGGTTTACATCCCCTTTTTCTATACGTTGAATGGTTCTTACTGTGACTTGGGTACTTTCAGACAATTGTTCCTGTGTGAGGCCTTTTAATTTTCTTTGATAGATTAAATTTTTTCCGATTGAACTGGTTTTCATGTTTTTCGTTTTTTTGATACTACAAAGTTACGATCACGCCCATGTTTTTATAACGACATTTAGATGTCACCTTGATGTCATTTGTAAGTTTAATAGGCAATTTCATTAAAAATACTGCTAATTTTTGCACTCATACCAATTAGATATCAAATAATAGAAAATCTATTAATCATAATACATAATAGTTATTTCATGATTATTATTTTTACAAACTTCTTACATTTTAGTTATCAATTTTTCAGTTAAATTCATAGTTTTGCGTATATGATACGCCAAAATATTAAAGTAGCAGTAGACGCAGTAGTCTTTGGGTATAAGAACAAATCCCTTAATGTATTATTAATTAAAAGAAATATAGATCCTTTTAAAGATTCTTGGGCATTACCTGGCGGTTTGGTTTTAGAAGATGAAAGTCTAGAACATGCGGTAGAACGTGAACTGAAAGAAGAGACTAATGTAACTGTTGATTATATGGAACAGTTATATTCATTTGGACAGCCAAATAGAGATCCTAGAAATAGAGTAATTAGTATTACATATTTTGCTTTAGTAAAACCAGAACATCATGAAATTAAAGCAGATACCGACGCTAAAGATGTTGCTTGGTTTGATATCCAAAAGCTCCCTGAATTAGCATTTGATCATAAAATAATACTAGAGAAAGCAAAAGAAAGACTCCGCAATAAACTAACATACGAACCTATTGGTTTTGATCTGTTAGACGACAAATTCTTATTTTCTGATCTGGAAAAACTATATATGACAATTCTTGAGAAACAAATTGATCGTAGAAATTTCAGAAAAAAAATACTTAGCTTTAATATCCTCGAAGAATTAGACGAAAAGGTATCCGAGGGTAGAGGTAGACCAGCTAATTTATTCCAATTTAATAAAAAACAATACTTTATACATAAAAAAGAAGGATTTCTTTTTGATATTAAATAGCTGATTTTAAAGCTCTAACAAACATTATCGAAGGGTTTTAGTTTATTTAATGTGTTTTTTACGCAAAATATTTGGTGGTTTCATTCTTGAAACATAAATTTGCGTAAAAATAACACAATAATAAAATGAGCCATAGTACTAATTTAAATACCAATACCATATTTATTAATGGCGAATTTTATCTGACAATACTTAAGAAATAAAAAAATCCAGATGAAATATTTACATTTAGATCCTTCGTTCGCACCATATGATAAATCAATAGATTTTGAATCATTTACCTTTACAGGGGGGGAACCACATATAAAAATTCTAGAACAAGGTTTAGAAGATGCAGTTACAATTACACACCGTATTAACTCATTCAATGATTTAGGCCTATTGTTATTAGCTACAGACGCGTTACGCAGAATGGATGTAAAGGTGATCAATGCTTTTATTCCGTATTTTCCTGCAGCAAGACAAGATAGAGTTATGGTTCCAGGAGAATCATTAAGTGTTAAAGTATATGCAGATATCATCAATACTCAAAATTACAATAGGGTCACCATTTTTGATCCACACTCTGAAGTAACTCCCGCATTACTAAACAACGTAAAAGTGATTCCGAATTATGAGTTTGTAAAAGAAAGCATAAAAGAGATTAAGGAAGAAGTAGTTTTGGTTTCTCCTGATGGAGGAGCTTTAAAAAAGATTTATAAAGTATCTGAGTATCTTGGTGGCATTGAGGTCATAGAATGTTCTAAAAAAAGAGATGTTAAAACTGGACGATTATCAGGTTTTAGAGTATATGAAGAAGATCTTAAAGAAAAGCACTGTTTGATTGTTGATGATATATGTGATGGGGGAGGTACTTTTCTTGGATTGGCAGAAGCCTTAAAACAAAAAAATGCAGGTACACTAAGTTTAGCTATAAGTCATGGAATCTTTAGCAATGGTTTTGAACAACTGGGAAAACAATTT
Organism: Aquimarina aggregata; assembly: GCF_001632745.1. GTDB lineage: Bacteria > Bacteroidota > Bacteroidia > Flavobacteriales > Flavobacteriaceae > Aquimarina > Aquimarina aggregata. The sequence continues at coordinate 658,016 of NZ_LQRT01000002.1, forward strand.
GATGCCATTTACACTACAAATTCGTGTAAAGACATTGATCAAGAAGTAATAACTCAAATACCTGTACTATAATGAAGGTAATACAAGCGACAGAGAAATTGGTCATAGAAGGTAAAATCAGTGTTTTTCTTGCAGGTAGTATTGAAGGGGATACAGCTATACGATGGCAGGATAATATAATTGAAAAATTATCAGAAGAAAACGTAACCTTATTTAACCCAAGACGATCAAGTTGGGATAATAGTTGGAAACAAGAAATTAGTAATGTTCAGTTTAAAGAACAGGTAACTTGGGAACTAGAAGCATTAGAACAAGCAGATATGATCATAATGTATTTTGATCCATCGGCAAAATCTCCAATATCTTTACTAGAATTAGGATTGTTTGCCAATAGTGGAAAACTTATTGTATGCTGCCCTGATGGTTTTTGGAGAAAAGGAAACGTGGATATTGTTTGTGAACGCTATGACGTACAACAAGTAAGTAAATTAGAACATTTAGTTCAAGAAATTAGAAAGAAACTGAAATGAAGTATTCATTACAAAATACAAAAGAACGATTTAACAAAGGAAAAAGTCTAAAATACCTTTTCTTTTGGGGACATACACCAAACAAAGACGGAAGTATTGGTAAGAGTTGTTTTAGTCAATGGTGGCCTTCTTCTTTTGAAGTTGAAAGTGTCAGCTATAAAACTGCAGAACATTGGATGATGGCTGAGAAAGCTCGGTTATTTGAAGATCATAAAGTTTTGGAAGAAATAATTGTTTGTAATCATCCTATGGAAGCAAAACAATTTGGTAGAAAAGTAAAAAATTTTGATCCAGTGATTTGGGATCATCATAAATATGAAATCGTAAAAAAAGGGAACTTATATAAGTTTTCTCAACATGAAGATTTAAAAGAGTTCTTATTAAACACAAAGAAAAGAATTTTAGTAGAAGCTAGTCCTAGAGATAGAATTTGGGGTATAGGGATGGGGCAGAGTAACGAAAAAGCTCAAAATCCTAATTTATGGAGAGGAAAGAACCTTCTGGGTTTTGCCTTGATGGAAGTGAGAGATGAGTTAAAATAAGTAAAATGAAATTACAATTAAAAAAATATATAGAACAACAAAATGACTGGCCGCAAAGTGGTTATCATATAATGGCACAATATAGTGAAGAGAAGATCATAGTCTATCAATCTTATCGACCAGATATTGGGAATTTTGCAGCAAAAAATCAATATTTTGGTGGTGAATTTAGCTTAAATCGAATGACTTGGATCAAACCAAATTTTTTATGGATGATGTTTCGTAATGGGTGGGGAACAAAAGAAGGACAAGAAGTTGTACTAGCAATACACCTTAAAAGGGAAGCTTTCGAAAATTATGTACAAAATGCGGTGTATTCTTCTTTTAAACCAGAATTATATGATTCATATAATGTTTGGCAAGAAGATATACAAAAATCTAATGTTCGATTACAATGGGATCCAGATCATGATCCTTATGGAACTAAATTGGATCGTAGAGCTATACAAATTGGTTTAAGAAATGAATTTATAAAATCTTATGCTAAGGATGATATTATCCAGATAGAGGATATTTCAGAATTTGTTAAAGAACAATATGAGTTTGTAAAATCAAATGATTTAACAGCGTTATTAATTCCTGATGAAAAGCCGTTAATTTTTCAGAATGACGACTTGAATAAATATTTAATGTTGAAATGAAAAGGATTAATTATTTAAAAGGAGATGCTACAGCACCTCAAGCTAAAGGAGTTAAAATTATAGTTCATGTTTGTAATAATCTGGGGGGTTGGGGTAAAGGTTTTGTCTTGGCAATTTCTAAAAGATGGGCCGAACCAGAGAAATTGTATAGACAATGGCATCGTAATAGAGCAAAAAATGATTTTGAATTAGGAGCAATTCAAGTCGTAAAAGTTTCTGAATATATTTACGTAGGTAATATGATAGCGCAACAAGGAGTGAAAACGGGTAGTAATGGTGTACCTATTAGATATGAAGCAGTTAAAACTTGCTTAGAAAAGATAGCCCTAGAAGCAGAAAAGCTAGATGCGAGTATACATATGCCAAGAATAGGATGTGGGCTCGCGGGAGGAAAATGGCAAAGAATAGAGCCAATAATTGAAGAAACCTTAATCCAAAAAGGTATAAACGTTTTTGTTTATGATTTTGAGTAAAAAATGAAATTAAAGATAATTCAAGCCGATATTACTACAATAAAAGTTGATGCGATAGTTAATGCTGCAAATTCTTCTTTATTAGGTGGTAGTGGAGTAGACGGTGCTATACATCGTAAAGGAGGATTAGAAATATTGAATGCTTGTAGAGCCATTATTTCTAAACAAGGAAAATGTAAGGTTGGTGAAGCCGTTATTACAACTGCAGGTAATTTGCCAAGTCAATTTGTGATTCATACTGTTGGCCCTGTTTGGAATCAAGGAGGTATAGAAAAAGAACAATTATTGGCTAATTGCTATACAAATTCTATAGCGTTAGCAATAGAAAATGAAATTAAAATCATAGCTTTTCCAAATATCAGTACAGGTATCTATAAGTTTCCTAAAGAACTTGCTGCTAGAATTGCTATACAGACAGTCAGAAATCATAAAGACGCTTACAAATTTAAAGAAGTCATATTTGTTTGTTTTGATCTTGAGAATTTCGAGTGTTATAAAAAAATAATAAAGAATGATGAAAACAAATCATAAACCTATAAGTAAATTTTTAAGCCTAATTTTAAGACATAATCCTGCCAAAATAGGATTACAATTAGATGATAATGGATGGGCCGATGTAACAGAATTACTATCAAAAAGTAAAAACCATAGCCCTAATTTAGACATTGATTTATTAAAAGAAATTGTTCAGAATAATGATAAAAAACGATTTGCCTTTAATGATGATCAATCTAAAATTAGAGCAAATCAAGGACATTCTGTAAACATTAATTTAGGCTATATACCAAAACAACCACCAGAGTTCTTATATCATGGTACTGTTGCTAAATTTATAGATGCCATCAAAGAAAAAGGAATATTGAAAATGAGTAGACATCATGTACATCTTAGCCAAGACAGAGAAACAGCGTTAAAAGTAGGATCAAGAAGAGGCAAACCCATTGTTCTTACTTTAAGGTCCGGAGCAATGCATACAAATGGTGTAGAATTCTTTCAATCAGATAATGGTGTTTGGTTAACCGATCATGTTTTACCAGAGTATATTGAGTTTAAAAATTAAAAGAATGATCAAAAAAATTGAATTACATCCTGAAATTTTTATGGTTAAAAATTTTCTTTCAAAACAAATGTGTGATCATTTTATAGTGAAAGGAGAAAGAGTTTCTTTTAAAGAAGCCAAGGTCAATATTGATGGCAAGCAAGTTATGTTTAAAGGTATTCGTAACAATAAGCGTATTCTGTTTGAAGATATAGATCTAGCACAAAAGATCTGGCTACAAATACAACCCCACGTAAAACAGATTTTTGATGGCTATAAAGCTATTGGAATAAATGAGATGTTTCGAATTTACAAATATGAAAATGGTGAAAGATTCAAAATGCATAGAGATGGTAAATATGAACGAAACACGAAAGAACGTAGTTTTTATTCATTTCTGATATATTTAAATGAAGATTTTGAAGGAGGGGAAACCTATTTTGAAGAAGGAATTACAATAAAGCCCCAAATTGGCGATGCTTTATTATTTCATCATCCTTTACGACATGAAGGCAAACCAATTATTTCAGGAATTAAATACGTACTGAGAACTGATATAATCTATCAATTACAATGAGAACGCTTGTAATAGGGGATATACATGGCGGGCATAAAGCTTTACTTCAAGTATTAGATAGAGCCAAAATCACCTCCAGGGATACTCTGATTTTCTTAGGAGATTATGTAGATGGTTGGAGTCAATCTGCCGAAACAATAGAAAAACTAATAGAACTATCCCTATCCAATAACTGTGTTTTTATAAAAGGTAATCATGACCTTTGGTGTGGATTATGGTTAGAAAGAGGCACAACTAATCCTGTTTGGTTAGCACATGGTGGGCAAGAAACTATTCAAAGTTATATCCGTACAGGTTATGTAACCAAAGACACACACAAAAGATTTTTTAACAACTTACAGGATTATTATTTGGATAAAAATAATCGTTTGTTTGTACATGCAGGTTTTACATCTATGCACGGAGTAGGTAAAGAAGAATATGAATCTAATTATTATTGGGATCGAACACTTTGGGAAGCCGCTATGCTTGCTGCTAAGGTAAATCAAGAAACCTTGAATTCTTATCCCCCAGAAAGATTTAAACATTATTCTGAAATTTATATTGGTCATACACCCACTACAAATTATGATCAAACCACCCCAATCAAGGCATATAAACTCTGGAATATCGATACAGGAGCTGCTTTTACAGGTAAACTAACAATCCTTGATATCGATACAAAGAACTATTGGCAAAGTGATGTGCTACCCATGTTGTACCCAGAAGAAAAAGGTAGGAATTAAAGGTATTACAGGGTTAGAACTTATTTTTATGTAAAAAACACGCAAAATATAGTGCTGGTTTAAAAGAAGAATTATATATTTGCGTACAAATAACGCAATATATACTATACATGAATCCATTACTATTAACAGACGGTTATAAATTAGGTCATAAAGAACAATACCCAGAAGGAACGACAGTCGTATATTCTAACTGGACTCCCAGAAAGAGTAGAGTAGAAGGTATAGATAATGTAGTCTTTTTTGGATTACAATATTTTATTAAAGAGTATTTAATAAAACGGTTTAATAAAGATTTTTTTAATCAACCAAAAGACATAGTTACCCTAGAATATAAAAAATATGTAGATAACTATTTAGGTATCGATTACAACATATCACATATAGAAGCATTGCACGACTTAGGCTATTTACCAATTCAAATTAAAGCACTACCCGAGGGAACTGAAGTACCTATTAGAGTTCCTATGTTTACCCTAGTAAATACTAAACCAGAATTCTTTTGGTTAACAAACTACTTAGAAACATTGCTGTCAAGTGTTATCTGGCAACCCTGTACTTCCGCTACTATTGCTAAACAATACCGAAAGATATTAACTCAGTTTGCTTCTCAAACAGATAAAGAAAATTTAGAATTTGTTACTTGGCAAGGTCATGACTTCTCTATGAGAGGAATGTCTGGAACCGAATCTGCAATTTTAAGCGGAATGGGGCATGCGTTATCTTTTTCTGGCAGTGATACACTTCCCGTAGCTAAAGCATTCGAAACTTTTTATAATACAGATGTTACCAAAGAACTAGTGATCGGTAGCGTAAATGCTACAGAGCATAGCGTAATGTGTGCTGGTAGTAAAGATGATGAAATAGGCACATTTAGAAGATTATTAGAAACCTACCCAACAGGTATACTATCTATAGTTTCTGACACTTGGGATTTATGGAAGGTACTTACCGAGTATTTACCAATATTAAAAGAAGAAATTCTAGAACGTGACGGTAAGTTAGTCATTAGACCTGATTCTGGAGACCCCGTAGATATCATATGCGGATGTGCACACGAAAACCCAATAGTATCAAAAGGAGTTATAGAATTATTGTGGGATGAATTTGGCGGCACTATAAATAATCAAGGATACAAAGTTCTAAATCCAAAAATTGGAGCAATTTATGGTGATAGTATAACAATAGACAGAGCTACGCAAATCTGTGAACGTCTTAAACAAAAAGGGTTCGCTTCTACAAATGTGGTTTTGGGGATTGGTAGTTTTACTTACCAATATAATACTCGGGATACTTTTGGATTCGCAATGAAAGCTACTTATGTCGAAGTTAATAATGAAGGTCGCGAAATATTTAAAGACCCTATAACAGATGATGGTACTAAAAAATCTGCTAAAGGACTAATGCAATTATTCAAAATAGATGGACAAATAACCCTTAAAGATCAAGTGTCTAAAGCAGAAGAGGATTTAGGATTGTTAAAAACGGTCTTTATAGATGGTAAATTGATTGTAGACGATCATCTAACACAAATAAGAGAACGATTAAAGTGTTAGAATGTTTAGAATTAGTTTATCTATCAGGCAATACTTTCTGTCTATTACTATACTCAGGCTAGCGATTAGTTTTTAATAACATTACCAAATATCATTTCTTTATTACAATCGTAAATATTGTCATATATGAAATCATATTATATACTAATCCTTTTTATATTTTTAGGCAGTTATTGTAATTCTCAAAACCATATAAAAAAAACGATATACGCTAAAAAGAATCTTAATGCTAAGGTTATAAAACTCATAAAAGGAAAATGGTTTAATGGTACCTTATTTCAAAATAAAACAGTTTGGCTTCAGGATGGTCTTATTCGTTTTAAAAGTCCTGATAAAAAGATTGATACCATTATAGATTTAGCTGGAAAATATGTAATTCCTCCGTTTGCAGAAGCCCATAATCACAATCTTGAAAGTGCTTATGATTTGAACAAAAGAATCGATTCGTACTTAGATAATGGTGTCTTTTATGTAAAACACCTTTCATCAATAAAAAAAAGAATTGCTCCTTTAATGCTTAATTACAATAAGCCAGAGGGAATCGATATAAGTTTAGCTCATGCGCCTTTAACCGCTAGTGGAGGTCATCCAGTTGCTTTAAGAAAAAAGTACTTGGATAAGGGCTATTTTGAAGGGTTGTTTAATACTATTGAAGATATAGAATTTCATGGTTATGTAAATATTGATAATAAAGCAGATCTAGAAAATAAATGGGATAGTATTATGTCATTTTTACCAGATTTTATCAAACTAAACCTATTGCATTCTGAAGAATATGAAAAACGAAAAAATGATCCTGCGTTTTTTGGGAGAAAAGGACTGAACCCCAAGTTAATTATCCCTATTGTTGAAAAAGCACATCATAAAGGTTTACGTGTAAGTGCGCATGTCGAAACAGCTTATGATTTTCATGTAGCTGTTAACGCAGGTGTAGATGAAATTGCTCACCTTCCAGAAATAAAAAATGGAAAACCCCTTGATAAAAAAGATGTCATTATAGCCAAAGAAAAAGGTATTGTAGTAGTAACCACAGTATCATTAGTTACCAAAAGAAAAAAGAGTGCTAATTATAATGATTTGCTAAATAATATTACTGCTAACTTAAAACTTTTAAAAAATGAAGGGGTAACTTTAGCTTTAGGATCAGATATGTACAATGATAATTCATCAGGAGAATTTCAAATTTTGCACCAATTAAATATCTTTAACAATCTAGAACTATTGAAGATGTGGACAGAAAATGCCACAAATACAATTTTTCCATTTCGAAAAATCGGAAAATTAAAGGAAGGATATGAAGCTAGTTTTTTAGTATTGAATAAGAATCCGATAAAGGATATTTCAAATATTCATCAAAGTATTATTACAAGAGTAAAACAGGGAGTGATTTTAAAATGATGCTCAGTCAATAATATTAAGCTTTAAATCAAAAGTATAGATGTATGGCATATGGCAAAATAATTAAGCATAGTATTTTTTGGATACTGTTTCTTCTTTTGTGGAGTATTCATGATTTCAATTACCATGCGGATATATTAGATAATATAGAAACCAATCTATTCGCATTTATTCCTTATGCTATTTTGGTTTACTTTAATCTATATTTTTTGATGCCTAGATTTCTATTAAAAAAAAGAATCATTAGTTATGTGGTTCTTTTGATAATCAGTATTATAAGTGTTACGCTGTTTTCGTCTTATTACCTGCATTTTTACTTTAAAAACATCAATGTTTATGTACCTACTTCATTATTTTTTGCAAGCCTTCCTGGGAAAATAGCTTTAATGACCGAAGTGATTTTATCCTTATGTTTATCAATGACACTTTTTTTATTAGATGAATGGTACAGAAAGGATCGTTCGATACGAGAAATAGAACAAAAGCAATTAGAAACCGAATTGAATTTGTTAAAGCATCAAATCAATCCTCACTTTTTATTTAACTCTCTAAACAGTATTTATATTATGCTCGGAAAGAATTTAGAAAGTGGAAAAACAATGTTGCTTCAATTTTCTGATATTTTGAGTCATCAATTGTATGAAAATGGCAAAAAAAGTATAGGGCTAGAACGAGAGTTTCAGAATTTAAAAAATTATATAGCTATTGAGAGAATACGGCATGAAGATCTGGTTACTGTAGAATGTATTTTACCTGATAGTGAAGAAGAATTAACAATAGCCCCTATGTTGTTATTGCCTCTTGTTGAAAATGCATTTAAACACGGACAGAGTAGTAAAGGCTATCGTATAAGTGTACAGGCCAACATCGAATTCAAAGATATACTCAATTTTAAAATCGAAAATACAGTTTCGAGTAAAAGCTTAGAAAATTCAGACAAAGAGAATAAAGGTATTGGTTTATCAAATGTTAAAAGAAGATTAGAATTAATTTATCCTAACAGACATTTAATTAACATCGTCTCTAAAAGCGATAAATTTACAGTAAATTTAAAAATACAACTCAATGAAAATGAAATGTTTAATAGTTGATGACGAGCCATTAGCAAGAAATGGTCTAGAGGATTTTATACAGCAAACTCCATTTTTGGAGCATGTTAAGTCTTTTTCTTCAGCTATTGAAGCATTAGAGTACGTAAAGCAACATATTATAGACATTTTATTTTTGGATATTCAGATGCCGGATATGACTGGTATCGAGTTTATGAAAGCTCTTTCAAATCCACCACAAGTAATATTTACTACAGCGCATCGCGAATTTGCTTTAGATGGATTCGAACTAAATGCAGTTGACTTTTTATTAAAACCATTTTCATACAGTCGATTTCTAAAAGCAGTAGATAAAACAATTGCCATTGATCACAGAAAAACAGAAAAAGAAGAAATTAAAAACCACATTTTTATCAAATGTGATGGGATGATTATCAAAGTTTTGATTAATGATATCACTTTTATAGAAACCGCAAAAGATTACATAAAAATTCATACAAAAGATAGTACATATCTTACTTTAGTATCATTAAAACAGATAGAAAAAGAATTACCGAAGGAAAAATTTATACGAGTTCACCGATACTATTTGGTAGCATATAATCACATCACTAAACTAGAAGGGAATCTTATTTATTTAGGTAAAAATAAAATCAAAATAAGCAGAACCCTTAGAAGTCAAGTTTATGAAGCTATTATTGGCAATAAACTCATAGAACGATGATAATGTTATTAGATTAAAAATTAGTGTATGTGTTAGAAATAAGACAATAGTTTAATTGTTTTTTCTAACTTCTTGACCTCTTATTGGTTCATCTCTTTCTATAAGTATATCATTTTTATAATAATTCAAAAATTGTGCAGGAAGTCCTAATCCACCTAATCTACCAGATGTCCCTTGTAATTGATAATGTAGATGAGGCGTATCAGAAGCACCACTATTTCCTGCTTTACCCACTTCTTGCCCTTTAACAACTGTGTCTCCTACAGAAACTATAATTGACCCTTTTTTTAAGTGAGCCAGTATTGAAGTTTCACCGTTTAAATGATCTATTATAATGTAATTACCACCAGGCTGATCCCTATTTATAGTACCTGGTTGGTTATCATCAATGTTGTTAACTACTTCTATAATTTTACCATTCCCTGGGGCATTTAAACGTTTTCCAAAACAATAATGATTTTCATTTTTTCTCCAATTTCCTGAAAAATGTATCTTTCTTATTGCACCATTACTTAATACGGTATCTACTACGATAAGAAAATCAATAGCATACCGTTCTCCTCCGCCACGACTAGTAAAATGATGTGCACCTTCTTCATGCGTTTTTCCTCCATTGACTACATACCATTCCTCATCAAACGGTAATTCTAAACTTGTAACAGTTTGATAATTTAGATAAATATCTTCATCTAGTTTTCCTTCATCTCCTATTAAAGCATCTGTACAAGATGTAATTATTAAAATGAATACAAAATATATCACTAATGTTAGAAGTCTCATAATTTAAAATTTAAAGTTAATACCCAAATTAATCTGATGTTGTAATTCTCTATATGCATTAGAAATTTGAAGCCTGTCATAGTTAAAATTATAGTTCACTTTGAAATCTAAATGCTTTGAAATCCTGTATTTGTATTCGGTAGACCATAACACACTTTGGTATCGGTTTATAGTATAAAGGTTTTCTTCAAAAGTTGAAGTTCTCCACATGATAAAAGGTAATGTTAGTTTAGAGGATAATGAATGTGTATCATTTATCAGATAGGTAAATCGACCTGCTATTCCAAGTTTTTGTTGAAAATCATATTGTTTCCAATCAAAATAAGAAGAAACATTTGTTTGGGTTTGTAAGCCTACATGAATTTTGAGTTTGTCGCTTTTATGGATTTGTTTTAATGAGGAAAAATTCAATACAATTTTCGAATATTCGGGGTTAGGCTCCGCAATAATATTAGTTTCTAATGCTGAACTCAAATAATTCAACTGCACTTCAAACAGTTTTTCTCTTTTAGTGATACGGGTATATCCAAATTGATAGCTTAGTGCATTATAATCATAGCGTCTAACAGGAGCAAATATTAGATTTTTCAAAGCCCCCGAATTATAACCTATAAAAAACTCAAAGTTATTTTTTTTAGCATTGATTTTTGTTTGGGCAAATACAGTAGTATAAGAAAGTATAAAAACTGATATTAAAAAAAACAGTTTTGTTTTCATAGAAAGTAACTTAAGTAAAAGAAAATTGTAAAAACTATAGGGAATTTATCTATGGTTTTTTAATAAAGCCTATTGTTGTTAATCGTTATTTCATCCCAAATAAATCTGTAAAGATTGGGATTATAGTATCCCCGCTGGTTGTTTGATCATGATTTCCATTTCCTTCGATAATCCTAATTTTTTTTGACTCCATAAATTCAATTTCTGCTGGTGTAAGGCGACCAACGACTTCGTCTGTTTTTCCATAAACATATGTAATTTTGGATAAGTCATTATAATCTTTAAATAGTTCTGTGTATCTATACATAGTAAATCCTGCAATTATTCTGGCAGTATTTCGTTCGATAACGTTTTCCTCTGGATTTGGAGAGACCACAGGATTGATTCCGTTTTCAAAAAAACCAAACCTTCCTTCACTTAGTCCTTGCCAAATAATATCATCTATATCTAATCTATTTGCCACAATTAGATATTTATCTGCTACATCTATTCCTTTTTTAGCAATAAGACCTTGAGTTACTAAACCACCAAATGAGCTTCCAAAAACATAAACTGTTCTACCATCATCTTTAAAGTATTTAATAACTTTATAAAGCATTTCTATACTTTGTGTATTCATACTGATGGCCTGATCTAACGTTATATCACTACGATTAATTAAATCTGGATTTATGGTTTGCGCTTGATGCACATTTACTGCTAAAAACCCTGTATCGCCCAAAATTGAAATAATATCTTCAACATCATCTCTATGCAGCTCATCGTCTGCGCCAGCTTGCGCATTAACGATTACTATAGGTGCATCTTGATCTCCTTCGAAAACAATTAAATCTTTAATTTCTTGTGATATTCCTACATTTGACTCTAAGCTATTAGGTTTTTCATCATCGTTAGCACAAGAACTTATAAAGATTGTTGTACATACTACTAGAATTAATTTTACTTTTTTTATCATTACCATCTCGTTTTTTTAAATTATCTCTTGACAACATTAGCGTGAGCTTTTTATTTGTTGAGAGTAAAATCTGAAAACAAAACAATGCAAATAAATGTTTGTAAAAATAATAACTTGATAAGCGTTGCATAATCAGTGACGAACGTTCAAAAACAGTATAACATATATAAATTATGCTTTCCTTTGCTTAAAATTCTCAAAAATGAATAGACCGAATACAGTATTAATTGTTGCAAGACATCTATTGTTCTGGCTATTCAATTATGCGTTAATTGCCTTTGGAATGGAGCTTGATTGGAATGGTTTTATATCTCCTTTTGGTAGTTTAGCTTATGCCTATGCCTATGGACTTTTTTTTAATGCCGTATTATTTTACACACAAGTCTTTTGGTTAGTCCCAAAACTATATATACAAAATAAAAAACTGAAATTTTATGTAATTTCTTTTACCATAATCATTGTAATTTCTGTAATCGAGGCCCATTTTGATTCTATCCTTCAAGGTATTTACAAAATCTATATAGAAGATGCGTTTGTGGGAAGTCTTATTGGAAACACAGCAATTAATTTATTATATAGTATCGTTGGGTTCTACTACATTTTTAAATTAGAACACAAAAAATCAGAAAAAGCAAAACAGAAACTTTTAGAAGAAACCTATAAAACAGAATTAAAATACTTGAAAGCTCAATTAAATCCTCACTTTTTATTTAATGGAATTAATAGTGTTTATCATTTAATTGGTAAAAACGACGACTTGGCTAAACAAACATTGCTTCAGTTTTCGGGTTTGCTTCGCTATCAATTATATGAAAGTAATGCTCATATTTTATTGGAAAAAGAACTGGATTATGTATTAAAATACATTAAAATTGAAGAAACTCGTAAAGGCTCGGATCTTCAATTAAATTATGATATTAAATCAGAGGATTCCACATTAAAAATAGCACCCTTGCTATTGATTCCTTTTATAGAAAATGCCTTTAAACATTGTAGTAATCACATTGACAATACCACCAATACAATTAAAATAAAAATTGAGGAAAAAGGAGGGGAGCTTAATCTAAATGTTATAAATAGCCATGATCAAATCAATAAAAATAGTGCCGGAGGGATTGGGTTAGTTAATGTACAAAAGCGATTATCGTTATTATATCCCAATACACATCAACTAAAAATCAATAAAGACAACACTAATCATAGTGTAGAGTTATCTATTAATTTGTAATACACTAAAATGAAACGAATTAACTGTTTAATTATTGATGATGAACCTATAGCCAGAGAGGCTATTGCCGAATATTGCAAAGAGATTTCGTTCTTAAATGTGATTGCACTATGTAAAAATGTGCTACAGGCTAATCATTATCTAGAAAATAATCAAATCGATTTACTTTTTTTGGATATTAATATGCCTATAGTATCGGGTATTGAATGGTTAAAGGGTTTAAAAAATTCTCCTACTGTAATTATGACCACTGCTTATGAAGAGTACGCCTTAGAAAGTTTTACTTATAATGTTTTGGATTATCTAGTAAAGCCCATATCATTCGAGCGATTTTTGCAGTCTGTTAATAAAATCAGTAACTATTACATTCATACACCCGAACATGAAGTATTGTTTGTGAAAAGTGATAAACAACTAAAAAAAATTCAGATAAATGATATCTTATTCGCAGAAGCAATGCAGAATTATATTAAAATAGTAACGATAACTGAAACTATAGTGACACATATGTCTTTAAAAAGTTTTAAAGATCAATTACCAGATAATGATTTTATACAAACTCATAAATCGTATATAGTATCAAAATTTAAGGTAGATACAATAATAGAAAACCAAATTATTATAAGAGCGTATAAAATTCCTATAAGTGTTCGACTGAAAAAAGTAGTTTTAAATAGTTTTTAAATTCAATTTCATAAAACAGTAAAATACCTTAAGTAAGAAAGTAATTCTTAAGTCAATAACATTTAGTGAATAGTTGGATTGAACTGGTTTATATCTCAATATTTCTTTGTCCGGAGTTTTCAGTTATTCTACTTTGATGAAACTCAGAAAGAAAAGCTTATAAATGTCGTTAAAAGTCTAAAATTGATAGATTTATATCAATAATTAATCTAAATGTTTTCAAGAATCTAGGTTTTATTGTTTTTTTAGCAACATTAGACTTATTGTTAAGTTATTTAGTATAATTAACTTCTATTAAAATTGAATAATAACATATTAGATTTTGCCATTATTGCAAGTGGAATTATAGGCTATTTTACGAGTATCTCACTAATTAGTAGTTCTTTTTATAAGAATCGTGCAAACAATTATCTCTCACTATCATTATTTTTACTAACAAGTTTAACCTTGTTAGGGTGGTTTGACATCGAAAACACTGTTTTGGATTTTTTAAACAACCCTGTATTAGAGTATTTAGTTGCGGTTACTTTATTTTCTTATTTTCTAATTCAAATTCAACATAAATACCTTCAAAAAAGTTGGTACAAATGGCTTTATCTTCCTTTTATTGCTTCATTTATTATAGAAACGATAGTCTATTTAGATTCTATTTTTAATATTTATAATTCGGTCTTTAATGATCTTATATTTCATGTTATGGATAATGCATCGTTTATATACAATGTATTTTTAATATTTTGGAGTAGAAAATTGGTAAAGCACTCCAATACCATTTCAGAAGATAAAAAGCGATGGTTATTAAGGCTAAATTTTTTTATAATATGCATTATTTTAAGTTGGCTTTTATCTAACATTGAATTCTACGTTTTCGATTCTGAATATACTTCAAATTTGCTATGGATATCGCTTTCTTTTTTATCGTGGTGGATATTGTACTATGGAGTGTTCAAACTACAAATAATCGTTCAGAAAGACGAAATACATAAGTACTTAGTAACTAAAAAAGCAAATAGTACTTCGACAAAAAGAAAAATAAACAAAGCTACTGTTTCTAATATAATTTCAAAGTTATATGAATTAATGGATGAGGAAGAATTGTATAAAAACCCTCTTTTAAGTAGATTAGATATAGCCACTAGGTTAGGAACGAGTGAAAGAGATTTGTCACAAGTCATAAATCAGGAAACCAATAAAAATGTTATTCAGTTTGTAAACGAATATCGAATCAAAGCGGCAAAAGAACTATTGCATGATCCTGTATTCAATAAATATTCTGTCGAAGCTATCGGTATGGAATCTGGTTTTAAATCAAAGAGTGCTTTTTATAATGCCTTTAATAGTAGTTTAGGAATGTCTCCAGGGGCATATAGAAAATTTCAAAAAACCTCCTAATTATATATATATCAACACTAATTTTGTCGTTTATAATAAACTGGTCTTTACAGATCTCGTTTTTCTAGTTCTTTAATAAAGAATGAAGGAAAGATATTTGTGATTTTATAAAATGACTTTGAAAAAGCCTCGGTAGTATTAAACCCAATATCATTTGCTATTGCTTTAATCGTATATTTCCTAAATTTAGGATTAATCTTTAGTTCTTCGATAGCATAATAAATTCGTAGTTCATTGATGTAATTCGTAAAACTCTTGTTTTTATACGTATTAATTACTTTTGAGAAATACTTAGAATTGGTATCCAGTTGTTTAGCTAATTTTACTACGGTTAGATTTTTTTTCAAATATCCTTTCTTAGCTTCAAATTTTTCTAATTTTAAAAGAATATCCTGCACCACATCTTCTGGGATTGTATTATTTTTTGGTTGATCATTTTCTATTAAAATCTCTTTATTTTCTGGTGATGATGTTTTTTCAAGAAGTTCTTGAAAACGTTTTTTATACAATTTTTGTTTCTTTCGATTCCATAGAAAAAGCAGGAGTAAACAGATAGATAAAATAACAAATACAGATATGGTTCTGTTTTTACTCTTTTCTAATGAATCAATAATACGCTGTTTTTCTAAAATTAAATTCGGTGTAGTATATTCTGCATTCATTTCACGCGATAGATACTTAACATCATTATCCATGATACTATCTGCGATTAATAGTCTATCTATATAAAATAATTGTTTGGAAGCGTCATTTTTATCTTTATAAAATTTAATTAAAAGTTCATAACTCTTTCTTAATCCAGGAGGAAAATACTTTTCAGAAAAGGCAAGAGAATCTACTTTTTTAAGATGTTTAATGGCTAATTCGTTATTTCCTTGTTCTAAGTAAATGTTGCCCAAATAATAGTTTGTAGTAACCACGGTACCAATCCGCTTTGTTTTACTTTTAGCTACTTTTTTCGATTTTTGTATGCTATCTAAACTAGATTTGTATTCCTTTTTTAAATAATGCGTAATGGCAGAAGCTAATAATATCCTATCATAAAGAATGCTGTCTTTACTTCTTAAGCTTAATCGCGTATTTTTTTTATTAATTACATCTGCAGCGTCAGCTCTTTTCAAATAGTTGAGGGCACTGCTGTATGCGTATAGTGACAATATGTAATCATCTTCATAGTTTTTATCTACAAGATATTTTTTTTCATAATAAACTATAACTTCTTTAAGAATTTCTATACTCTTTTCATAGGCCCCTAAGTTTTTTTGCAATAAGGAAAAGAGATATTTAATTTCGTATTTCTGATCTTCATTATTAGTGATATTTATATACCCATTAGCCTTTCCTAATTCATCCATCACTTGCTGGTACTTGCTTTGCGAGCCATTAATATTAGCCTTAAGGATATGGGATTTAGCAGGGTAAACAAAGTCATTTTTATCTTTTGAAACAGTAATACTCGAATCTAAATAAATGGATGCTTTATCATAATCCGGAATTCTACACAGCATTCTAGCTAATAAATAGTATCCTTCTGCCTTTTTAATGGTATCGTTTTCTTTTTTTGCTTTCAAAAGGAACGCTTTTGCATAACGCTCAGCAGTTTCAATATCATTCTTAGAATCTTCAAAAATTTGAAAAAGATTTTCATAGCGTTCAGATACCAAAGAATGCGTTGATTTTTTAGAAATACTTTTTTGAGAATGAATTTGTTGGTAATTCAATATAATCAAGAAAAGAATAATGATAGTTGCAACCTTTCTCATTTTATATACCAATAGGATATTAATTTATGGATTGGAAAATGTAATATTTTCTGAAAAATAGCAATTAATTAGCATACAGATTCCACTTGTGTCCTTTATTGATAAATAATTCTTATTTATTTCAAACAAACAACTGAAATTAAACTAATTACAATATTATTAGAATTTGTTTTGACTAAATTTTACTAGGCTTATTTCGTGGAAAACAGACAGTATTGACTTGCTTTGAATTCAAATTTCCCAATATGTTTGTTTTGAGTTTAAATAAAAGTGATTTAAAAAACTATTCTTTATGAATTTGAAAAACATCGTTAAAAGTACAATTTTCGGAATGATTATAACAGTTTTTTGTAGCTGTGAACCTGTAAATAACACTTTAAAAAATCAACTTAAATACGTTGATACTATAGATTCTTTAATGATAAAATCTTATAACAGAGATTTGTTTAATGGTAATGTGCTTGTTGTTAAAAACGATACTGTTATATATCAAAAATCTTTTGGATATACAGATGCATCACAAAAAATTAAACTTAATGATACCTCTATTTTTAATATTGGTTCAATAGCCAAAGAGTTTAATGGTGTCGCAATAATGATGCTTCAAGAAAGAGGTTTGTTAACTATAAATGATACGATTTCAAAGTTTAACTTAAACTTACCCGATTGGTCTAAAAAGGTAACGATTAAACATTTATTAAACTATACAAGTGGTATTGCCAAAATAGATTTTTTAACAACAAAAAGTGATAAAATTGCTTGGGAGATACTTCGGAAAAGTGATCACCTTTTTTTTGAACCTGGAAGTGATTTCTTGTACGACAACAGTAACGTATTTTTACAAAAAAGAATTATAGAAAGTGTTACTGGTCTATCATTTGAAGACTTTGTTACAGAAAATATAATTAGACCATTAAAGTTAACTAACGTCGTTTTTGACCCAAAAACAGGGTACCCAAACAGAACATCTTGTTATGACGCCAATAAGGTTTCATGTCCGGAAATAGAGTTCATAAGTGGTTGGTTATGGACAGATATAAACAACCTAAATAAATGGATTAATGCCATGAATTCTAATATATTGATAACACAAGAATCATTTGACACTTTACTTAAAAATCCATATGTGGATGGAAAAACAGCATCTATCGGAGAGTATTTTGAAGAATTGAAACTTCAAAGACACGATGGCACATCATATAAGTTTAAGTCTGTTTATTTAAATGATTTTAAAAACAATATAACGATCATACTACTATCTAATAACGGAAACAACGTAATACCTAAAGCTCACACAATACACAATATTTTGCTAGACAAACCTTATAAATCGGTAGGTGAGGCGATTAAAAAAGAGTGTGTTAAAAATGTGGATTTAGGTATTAAAGCGTATTATAATTTAAAAAACAGTAATACTGCAAATCAATATACATTCGATAATCCAAGAGAGTTAACTAAGCTTGGTTATGAACTGTTAGAATTTGATAGAATACAGGATGCAAGAAAAATATTTCAATTATTAATATTAGAATTCCCAAACCATGCCAATGCATATGATAGTCTAGGAGAAACTTATTTTATAGAAAAACAATACGATATAGCTTTAAAAAATTACAAAAAAGCGGTCGAATTAGGAGGAACAAATGGTAATGCAAAAACGATGATTAAAAAGATTACTATGTTAAAAAATAAATAGATATAACTATTAAGGATTTAGTATAGTCTAATACAATTGCAGTAATAATGTTATATAGTGAAGAACATTAGAAGAATAGTTTAGATACGTTTATAGTTGAAAATATTTCAGTTATAATTTTATATATCTCAATTTCAAAACTATTTGAGACTATTAATTCATCATAACTTTGTGATTTTTACTAAAATGATTATAAATATGATCACTTTAAATATAAATCTTTAATCAAAAGTCATGAAAATTAATATGTTATTATCGATATCGAAAGTATTCTTTTTTCTCATTACTAGTATTTCTTTTTCCCAAAACAAAGAATTAAAAGACCACATAACTTTTTATAGCTCTTTTAATGGAAAAACATCTGCCGATATCGCTATTGGTGATGCGATGATATATACAGCTGAGAATTATAATAAATCTGATAGTGCAAAACCTGGTTTACATAACCCAGATGTTGTTTTAGCCAAAAACAAAGGTCTTACAGGTGATGCTCTTCATTTTAAAAAGGCAAATAAATCAGCCATTTTTTATAAGGCGACTAAAAATGTTCGGTATAGTAATACATCATGGAGTGGTACTGTATCATTTTGGTTACAATTAGACCCCAACAAAGACCTAGCGCCAGGCTATTGCGACCCAATATGTATTACAGATGTTAGATATAACGATGCGGCCTTATGGGTAGATTTTACAGATCATGATCCAAGGCAATTTAGATTAGGTGCATTAGGAGATTTAAATGTATGGAATCTAGAAAATAAAAATGATGACACCAAGTGGAATAAACGCACTGTTACGGTAAAACAACCTCCTTTCGAAAATGAAAAATGGACTCATATAGCTATTACTTTTTCAGAAGTAAATACTACCAAATCTGTATTTAAATTATACCTTAATGGTAAATTTATAGGTGAGATAAAAGATATTAATGATCCATTTACATGGGAAGAAGAAAATGCTAAAATCATGCTTGGTTTAGGCTACATTGGTTTGATGGATGAGCTTACTGTTTTTGATAAATCTCTAGATAACAATGAGGTAAAAACCATTTTCGAATTAAAAAATGGTATAAAAACACTATTCAAGTAATATAGATAATCTTATTTTAAAAAGGTGTGATGTAAATAGCGTATCGTACCGTGAAACGTGTTGTATAAATAGGGTAGTATATACAAAAATCCATAGTTCTACATCGTCAATTTAAGAATAGAGCTTCGATTCATAAATTAAAAACCTAAATGAATAAATTAAAGAGTTTGTTCTTTTGGATGTCTATTCATTCTTTTCATAAAAGAACACTTTTTTAACTTTTGGATTTTTTTATTGATATTCAAAATCTTCTGTAAGTCGGTATAAAGTCGAATAAAAAGGTACAACTACCTTTTCAATACATAATAATACTAGTAAAATGGTCTTTACTATATACGTGAATTCCTTACTAAATTCCAGTTGTTTTCCTTAGAAAGTCAAGTTCAAAGCCCCCAGTTATCGCTTCTGATAATCAATAACTTATCAAGACTAACAACTAAATATTATTATCATGAAAAAAGTGTTATTAAAACAAATCCTCCATGTACTCGTTATCGTTTTTTCTTTTACAGCCTGCGACAAAGATGCTGATCTAATTGAAAATACTGAAAACATAAATGCCAACTATTCACATGAAAAATCCGAACCCAGTGAAATAGATCATGTTCTGGCCGAGTATACCAAAAAATATAATGGAGAATCTGTTAAGGCCAATTTTATAGGTAGAATAATAAATGAAAACAATGAACCTATAGAAGGAGCAAGAGTTACCCTAGGAGGACAAGAAAAGGAAACCGACGAAAACGGAATTGTAACCTTTTCAAACGCTCAAGTACAACAATATTTTGCGTATATACGTGCTTTTGCTGACGGATATCTCGAAGGATCTAGGGTTATGGTGCCTGATCTAGACAGAGGTAACCAAAACAATTTTACCATAAAGTTGTTTAAATTTAATCAAGTAGGCCGTATACACTCAAAAAAAGGAGGTAAAGTAAGTTTTAAATCCGATAAAGGTGAAGGTGTTGTATATTTTAACTCTGGATTTACTGATGAATCGGGCAACCCATATAATGGTGAAGTTGCCGTAAGCATTAATTACCTAAATCCTCTTAATCCAGATACTGCAAACACAATGCCTGGGGATTTATATGGTATTACAAGAGATTTTGACCAAGTTGCTCTCGGTTCTTATGGTATGGTACAAGTAGAACTAAGAGGAGAATCCGGAGAGAAACTACAAATCATTGACCCTGCAAAAATAATTCTACCTATACATCCTGATCAAATAGCCACTGCTGCAAACGAAGTACCGATGTGGTCTTTTAATGAACATGCAGGAGTATGGTATGAAGAAGCGATAGCCTATAAAGATGGAAACCGCTATGTTGCAGAAGTATCGCATTTCTCTTTCTGGAATTGTGATGCTCCTTTTCCAGTTGTCAATTTTTCAGCTACTGTTATTGATGCCATAACTTCAAATCCTCTTGCAGGATTGCGTGTTGAAATTACATATAGTGGGTTTACACGATTTGCTATTACAAATGCAACAGGATTAGTAAGCGGAAAAGTACCATCTAATCAAACAATGACTATTACCATACTTGATATTTGTGGAAATGTATTATATCTGGATCCTGCTTTTGGACCATTTACTACTACAACTAATGTTACAATTCCAATAACACCAAATCCTCTTCAATCATTTAACTTATCGGGAACCGTTACCGATTGTACTGCTGCACCTGTAACTAATGGTTATGTTACACTTACACATACTTTATCAGGACAATTTATTACGGGTATTTCAGTAACTGGGGGTACGTATAGCTATGCCGGTATTGGTTGCACTTTACCATCAAATATTACCATTGCAGCGGTAGACTTATCTACTGCACAAGGTTCTACAACAACTACAACCGTAAATCCGGGTGCAAATACTCAAAACATAGTAATTTGTGGTGGCTTAGCGAGTGAGTATATACGATACCGTATAAATACAACTACAGGTCCTTATCAGTATGACTTACTACAACCTTTCGGTGCTATAAGAAATACAGGTGCGCTTGTGCAAGCATCAAATGGCACAAGTACAACATACATATATAGTAATACATTAACATTAGGTACTGGGTATCCATTTGGTACTGGACCTAACGCTATGTTTATAGAAAATCTAAGCCATGTAAATGGTTTAAATGCAAGTGCAACTATGGCTCTTGCTACGCCTATGACCTTTGACTTAATAGCCATTACACCAGGCCCTGGAGGTATCGGTCAGTATATATCTATTGATTTTTCTGGTAATTATGTAGATTATAACGGTGTTACAAATACTATTCAAGGTGAAGCTCGTATTTATAGGGATTATTAATACAATAACTTTATGAGTATGATTTCACATACGTATGAGTATACTTAAATTATCTCGAGGCTTAAAGATGGATTTGATATTCATTTTTAAGTCTCTTTTTATTAAAACTATTGCAATCTATCATTTTTCAATCTGTTTTCGTATCTAAAAAACTGATCATCATATAATTTGTTTAATGGTATTACAACATGTTTATCATTATATGATTGTAATTCTTGTATACTATTAAATCCTGCAGCAGTATATATTTTTTCGGCATGTTCAAAATATTGAGAAACGGGATATATATCTTTATGTAGTAGTATTCTAGAATCTTTTATGTTAATATCTACTTGAGTAAAAACTACCATTACTATTTCTGGTTTATTGTGATAATCATTACTAGCTCGATTACAAATTTTTAATACGTCTTCTTTTCCTCCAGAATGTACTATTAAAATGTAAGGTTTATCATGAAAGGAAATAGAAGAAACTTGTTTGTTTTGTAACATGATCTGTTTAATCTTTTTAGAATTATTTTTTATCCAGATCATATGTTCATCATACATTATTTCTAGTATAATTGTTTTCGAAAATTTAATTGCAGTTTTTACAGGAATCGCATCTAGATAGTTTTGCCATTTTAATACTCTGGAAACATAAACATATTCAAGTTTAGGAAACGCAGTGTAAACTGAGCTGAGTTCGCCTTTTATACCAAACGGAAAAGTATCAACATAAAAGGTTGTTATAGTATAAGATTCAATAGTATTTTTTATCGTGTTTGACCATTCAGCAACAGTTTCGTTCCATAAAATTTTAACAAACGTATACGATTTAAAGTACTTAGTAAAAGTGGATGGAGTAATAATGAGTACATCATTAACTGGAATTTCTAGAATTTTTATAAGCTTACTAATACGTGTTAAATGACCTAAACCACCTCCATGTGCATAAAAAACATGCATTAAAAACCTTTTAAAACCAATTCATTAATTATAATCTTTTTTTGATCCTCAGAAATTTCAGAAATCATATTTATTAGTAGGCTAGGAGCGTAGTTTCCCTTTATTTCTTTTGGTTCTAATCCATTTGTAGAGGTTATCGTTTGGGTATTGGATGATGCAGTATACGTTAACCTTGCCAATTTAGTATCATTTTTCACCAACTTAGCTGTATTATCGTTTACTAGTTTGATCTCATAAGGATTCAAATTTTCTTCATTGTCACTAATTTTGATCTTAGCATCATATAATTTTATTTTCCATAAAAGTTTAGATGAAGCCGTTCTTAATTTAAAACCATCTGGTTTATATTTTATCTCATAAACTACGTTATTATTAGCATCATAAAACTTCTTTTTATCAGCCTTAGTCATTTTTGATGTGTAATTTACATCATGATTCACAGCATTTGAAGTACTAGGGTTTGTTGTATTTTTTTCTGTGTTTTTACAAGCAGCAGTAATTACTACTAGCAATAAAAGACTTATTATTTTCGTGTAAAATTTCATTTTTGTTCTTTTATACTTTTAAATATATCTAAATATTTTTTGCTTTCTTGATCTGGAGTAAATTCTTTTTCTAATCTACTTTTTAAAAGTTTAATTTTCAGTTCTAAATTAGTATTAGAGCTATTTTCAAAATTAGATAAAGCCATTAATAATGAGTTTTCTGATAACACATCAAAGATAAACGCATTATCCTGATTTAATATATCAGGAATACCTCCTGCATTAGAAGCTAAAATAGGTATTTCTAATGCTGCTGCCTCGAAAATAACGTTAGGCATACCATCATAAATTGAAGGAATTGCAATCAAATTACACAATAAGTAATTGGCTATTAGTTCTGTCTGAGATTCTGGGACTATTATAGAATAATCAATATTTTTTGAAATCAATAACATCTCCATATGTGGCTCTATTTCTCCGACTATACGCAAATGAACTGTGTTTGCAAATTGAGATTTTTGTAAACTAGAAATAAAGAAATCGATTCCTTTTTTTTGTTTTAAAAATCCGATTAATCCAATGACCGTATTTTTTTTATCTGTATTTAATGCTGTCTTGTATTTTGCCGCTAATCTAATATCTGATTGTAATATTTTCCAATCTTCTATATGAATAGAATTAGGTGTGTACCACACATTAGTATTTAGCTTCATATGTTTTATGCGGTCTACCTTTTCTTTAGTAACACAAGCTATTGCTGCTGAATTCTGAATAGCATAAAGCAGATCTTGTTTTTTATTAGAAAAAATTGCAGAATCAAAATCGTTGCCTCGAAAACAAGTTACTACAGGTTTTTGCAACCAGTTTGCTATTTGTGGCATTCCTTTTAAACATAAATTACTACCAAAACTAACTAGAATATCACTTTCTAAGATTGTTGTTTTATTCTTAATAAATGCCCATAACATATTAAGTGTATGTGAGCTGTCTTCAAAAACAGGAATGGCTGTATACTCTCCATTTACCTGAGCTTCAATACTAAATGCTTTATTTTTATTTGTAAAATGATACACATGTATCGTGTGATGCCTGCGTAAGTTACCAATAATACGATCACAACTTCTAGACATACCTCCTTTATTTGGAGGGTAATTTTCGGTAAACCAACTTATAATCATTCGTTTCAATTAACTATAAAAAAACGTATCATCCGCTCCTAACATACCCAAAGTGTCACCTGTATTTGTATCATTCAAACTTTGCATATCACCTTCTGTCCAAGTACCAGAAGCACCACCGCCTCCAAAACTTCCTCCTCCAAATCCGCCATCAAAACCTGATGGTGGTGATGAAGTTTGTGATGTACTATCATAATTTACATAAGTATCATTTATATAGTTATCGTCTGCATAAACATCACGTTTTTTAGTACTAAATAGATACGTTTCCCAATAACAGTCTTCACACAGGTGTTTTGATTCAAGTGTGTGTGTATGTGCTTCGCAAATATCTTTTTTACAGTTATTACAAGTATGTGCTTTTGCATTTTTGCAATCTAAATTTAAAAACACACCAGATTTTTGTTGACAATTCATAATCGCGTGTTTAATTTATTAGTTTTTGATTTCTTTTTGGAACTAGTACTTGTTCATGAACTAGATATTTTAGCATTTTCGTATAAATTGACATACCGTGCTTATTTGCACTATTTACTTCTGAAGCAATTTGACTCACTTTTTCTTTACATTTTACTTTTACTAAATTGAAGCCATTTTCATTTTTCACAGTTATATCATAGGTATCTGTTGAAAAGGTATCAGAGATCGAGTAATCCGATTCTTTTAATTTTAAAATCAATTGATAAAAAAACTTGTGCTTGTGCTTTATTTTTGTTTTGACTTTACCGCTGCTTCTTCGTTTTGTAGAGGATACTCGTAATGAAATTTGATAAAGAGATACCATGCAAGAACTTCCCTCTTTAAATACAAATTGAGTAAAAAAACGCTCTAATTGATATGGTTTATATGTGGTGCCTGAACTATTTTTAAATCCTATATCTTCTGGTTTAAGTAGATTTGCGGCATCTTCAATTTGTCCGGCATTTAGACGTAAACTGATAATGTTTTTATAAATATCGCCTTTAGTATAAATTATAAATTTAGCCAACTCAGCAAATTCATCAATAGGAACAAATGCTTTAGGGGAACTACCTGCTAAAAAAGTTAATACCGCTATTGTAATAAACGTACTAATAAAACCAACTACAATTGTAGTTTCACTGTCTGACGTAGTAGTATAAAACAAGAATATCAAAAGTACGGGAACTAATGCTAATAAATGAAATGTTTTAAATTTCCATTTTTCCTTTAACAATACATGTTTCTTAAAAAACAGCAACCAGTATTCACTTGGCCTTTTTGCTTTAAACTGTTTTGTTTTACGAAACCGTTGGCCGTCAAGCTGTAGTGCTTTTCTAATCATGTAAAAGTACTGTTTTATATATGTTCTTCATTTTATCTTCCTGATAATCCCAAAGGTATTTTTTTTCAATTTCTTTTTTTCCATTTAAACCTACTTTTTTTAATTCTTTAGGTACTTCTAGTAAGGTTCTGATCTTTCTACCTAATAATTCTGGTCTGTCAGAAGGTACTAGATATCCTGTTTTATGATCATTTATTAGTTCACGAACAACAGGAATATCAGAGGCTATAACAGGTGTAGCATATGCCATAGATTCTAAGATTTTAAGTGGGTTACAGCCCTGTATAATATTTCGATTACAGGATGAAAGTGGTGCAACAGTAAGTAGAGCGTTTTTAATTTTTGAAGCTAGTAGTTGCTTGTCTAGCTCATATAACCAATCTACCTTATGGTAAACATCGATACTTTTGGCTAAATCATGATAAATTAGTGTACGTTTCTCGGGAACCGAAGCACAGATAAGTAGTCTAATATCTAAATCATCAATTTCTTTTAAGGCCTTTAGAAGTGTTTTAATGCCTTGCCATTTTTGTAACGCTCCAAAATATAGGATGTAGGGGTGAGGAGAGTCGTATTTGGTTTCTAAAATATTTGAATCATAATACTGAACACCGTTTGGAATCACATTAATTTTTAATGACTTAATCTTAAAATGATCCTTAATAAATCGTTTGGTTACGTTTGAAGGAGTTATTATTACATCACATTTAGTAATACAATAGTCTTCAAAATTTTTAATTTTTTGTAATACCGATTCACTAATATTGGGATATCGATTTGGCAATTCTATATGCGAAAACGCATTAACCTCAAATACAGTTTTACAATTTAAATCTGTTTTTAACGCCGGAATTCCACCCCAGATATCTCTAAAATGGATAAGTTTAATTGCCTGGCAAAGCGGAATTTTTAAAATTTCTAATACACTTGCTTGAAACTTTTGAGTGCGTTCTAAAAAATTAACTACCTTTTCTTTCCACCGATACACATAAAGATTTCTTTCTTTATCAAATTGAAAAACAGGCATGTCATCATTTCCCAAACAGATAAGTAATCCGGTTTTAAACGTGTTTTGTAAAGCTTTTAAACAATGGTTGATATGTGTTGCAGCGCCTTTTTGCGAAGGAAATAAATCAAATGCAATATATACATACTCGGGTTTAGTAATCATATTATAATATATGCTTTAAATATAATATCTATTTGTCATCTAATTCCTTTTTTATGCATTAGAAAAGCTGAAAACACAATTAGAATTGCAAATTGACTGTGACATGAATTTAATTAATTGACTATCCATACAAATGAATCAAACCCTTGAGAGAATGAGGCATAGAATTCATGTTATATGAGACGCATATCTACAAGTATACAAAAAATCAAATAGGTGTGAAGTGGTAATATGTGAGGAAAGAAAATCTACTAAACATCATAAATACCCACTAACAGGTATTTTATTATAGATCTGATATCAATAAATTTATTTCGTATTGACAAAGACTTTTAACCATCCTTTAATGAATGATTTTTAAATCAACTGAAGTATATAAATCATTATTTTTTCTTTATTAACTAAATGATAAGGATAGTTAATATTATTAAACTTCTTAATTATGAATTTATCTGATTTACCAACTAATTTAGAGTCTATAAAGAGGTTTTTTAAACTTCGTAATGCTATCAAAATCATTGCAATTTTTGTTTCAGTAGGAATATATCATTTTACTTTTGAATATAAAGCTCCAGCTGAAAATTTTCTTACTATGTATTTTGGCCAAAGTAAAAACTTCAAGTTTTATTCTGGTGCTCCTGGCGGTTTTTATATTAAAATAGGCGAGTATTTGAAAACAGAAACTTTGAATAAAAAAGAATATGATTTCATTGTAGAGTCAAAGGAAACTGCTGGTTCATTAGATAATTTAAATAAAGTCATTACACGATCTAATTCTTTTGGATTGGTGAACGAAGTGACTGCTCCTCCAAATGATTATTCTCGTTCACAAGCAAATTATATTACTCCACTTTATCTAGAAAGATTACATATTTTCTATAGAAAAGATGCATTTGAAAAATCAGTTCGTAAACTTGATTCAAAAATAGCCGCAACTTCAAAGAAACCTGTTCTAAAGCTTAAAACAGATATATTTACAAAAGCATTTTTGAATAATGCGAGAATAAATGGTGGTCCACATGGCAGTGGAACAAGGCTTTTAACTTCATACTTTTTAAATACAATTGAAGATTTTGATCCAAAACCCCTTTACTCATATAACAATAAAGATGGTAAAAAACATCTCATGGAAGAAAAAGATATAGATATTTTGTTCTCTCTTGTTGGAGATCCGATTCC
The DNA here is from genome assembly GCF_001632745.1 of Aquimarina aggregata. Lineage (GTDB taxonomy): Bacteria > Bacteroidota > Bacteroidia > Flavobacteriales > Flavobacteriaceae > Aquimarina > Aquimarina aggregata. The sequence continues at coordinate 686,151 of NZ_LQRT01000002.1, forward strand.
ATGGTTTAAAGAACTAGTAAAAAATGACAATTATGGTATGATTAGTATAGACCCAGCATTAATAGTAAAAGTAAATTCTACTTATAATCTCAATCTAAGATTTGCTGATTTTAAGGGAAAATATAATTTTAAAGATGTAAAAGTCATAACTACAACAGGGTCTTATGTAAATCTAATCGCATCAAAGGATATTACTAACAATACAATCATAGAGGTACTTAAATTACTTCAAAAAGGTAAAACAGCATTTAAAATGTCCGTTTCTTCTGGACAAATAGATCAAGATATAATTGGTCAACTTGATGAAATTGAATTTGACTCAAAAATTGATAAATTCAATAAAGAAAAGACTAGTTTGCTTCAAAGTTTTATTTTATTCTGTTTAACAATCTCCATATCTTCTTTTATTATAATTTTATTTTTAATTACTTCAATTTCACGCTTGAAAATATCAAAATATTATCGAGTAATTACTGAAATATATCAAGAGTACTTAACTTTTGAATATGAAATAACCAATGCAACTAGGGGTATAAAAACACCAATTTTAAATAATAACTCTTTAAACAGAGTATCAGAACTTTGTTTAGGGTTTCAAAAAGTACTTCAAACTATTAACAATGCATTTTCAGATTACAAAATAGGAGCAATAACAGAAAATGATTATAAAGATTTATTAAAGGAATTTCATGTAATAGTTGAAGATTTCAATAATGGGTTACACCGAAGGCTATTTCATGCTATAAGCGATGGCGAAACTATCAAGCTGGAAGAATTACGTAGCTACTTCTTTGCGGGGTTTCTGAAAAGTAGTGATTATGAAAGATTATCTGAATTTTTCGAAATTAAAAAATAAGTAACTAGATAAAATTAAGTATTTAGATGAAATAATCAGTATTCCTGATATCTCAAAAACTACCTAGGCTTAATAATATTATAAGTAATTTATTCAAGATATAATAAAGAGGTACTATACTAAAAGTATAGTACCTCTTTTTAGTTTAAAGTTTGGTTGATATACACTTATACTTTACAGAACGAAATAAAATCCTGTATTGGTCCGGGCTCACCATCTCCCGTTGTTAGCTTCACTTTTGCGCTTAAATGTACAGTATATGCACAAGGTAATAAGTCATTGACATCAAATAGACTAATTGGATTTGATTCTGGTAAATTAATAAGTTGAGCAGATCCATATGTTTCTGGTGCCAACATTAATGGTATGGCAGCAAATCCAAAATTTTGACCTGGTTTTTTAGGTCCTGTTATGGATAGAGATACAGAAGACAAGTTTTCGTTTCTAGCATGATATTTTACATGTAATGCATTAGTAATTTTATTACAACCAGTAGTTGCAGAAACAATTTCATCAATATTGACCGAAACAGAAGCACGTTGATTATTTTTTATGTCTGGTGCCCAATTACCGTGTTTATTTACATTATTATATTCAACATTAAAAATCGCAATAGGCTTAGAGGTTCCAGCTATAACTTCTGTTGCTATATTATTTAATTCACGTTGTTTCATTCGAATGGCGAAATAACGATTTCTGGTATGTGGTCTTCCTGCAGAAACAGTTGCTGTACCAATATCTGATGTAGGTGATGCCATATTCAAAGATGTCAAATTGGTTAGCGAAACAGTATTAAGTTTAAGAATTGTAGTATCTTGATGTGGCTCAAAATTACTTTCTTCTGGTACTGGAATCCAATTTCCGTTAAAATTAATATCGGGAGCAATTCCATCTGTAATATATGGTGTTTTTAATACTGGATTTGATGGATCTCCGGTAAGGGTAATATGATTACCGATGGTTGTAGGAGGAATCATATCTGGTGTTACAGGAAGCCAACCTCCTGATATAGGAATATTATTAGGCGCACCAACCTCTTGGTATTCAAACATATATTCCATTTGATTGCCATTTAATTTTTGAGTAATGGTACCGATAAGGTTAATAGTATTATAAAACGCGTATTCATTAAACCCTGCCCGCAATGTTTTTCCGTTTGCGGTATTAATTTCATCTTGTATTTTAATTCTTCGGGTTAACCCAATATTGGTAAATGATGCTGGAATTGGAATTTCAGTAATCACGATTTCTTCTAAACAAAGCCTTACACAAAGACATGGCCCCACATTATTTCTTTTATCAGATGGTTTTTCGAACTCTATAGAACTACCATTGTATTCTAATTTAAAATATACATCCGGTCCGCTATTAAAAGGTGGAAAAGGTGTTTCTATATTGATCAAAGGAGAAAGAAATGTTTGTTTAAAATCTTTACTGCTATAATCTATTCTAAAATGTCCGTTACTATTTGTAGTATCCGATCCCAATTCATCATCATGAATCCAATCATCATCCATTGCAATTACTTTAACCCCAGGAATTGGAATATTGTCATTTTTACAATCCAGTAATACTCCGCAAATTACCCAAGCATCAAATAATTCACGTATTCTACACCAAAAACGACTGTTAATGCAATGTTTCCAGTAAAATACAACCCCCTGTTCAGTCTGTCTCCATCTTGGTTGTAATGTAGTAAGTGTAAACTGAATAGAATCACGGTCTTTACTTTTTTGATTATAAACACGTTTTGTTACAATATCGATCATAATAGGTCCATCATATTCAGCATATTTTCCTTTTAATTCGATTTCATAATTTCCTTTTTCATCAATTTCTGCTTCAGCTAACAATAATTTAGATTTAGCTTTGATTTGTTTTTCTCCCAAAATTTGCAACGTATCTTTTGGATTTGCTGATACTTGTGTCACAACATCAATATCTAGATTCTCTACTCTGTAAAAGCGTACAATAGAACCAAATAATGGTTCTTTACAATCTTTGCATATTTCCCCCGTCAGATTTCCCTTTAGAATAAACCCCATTTTATATAATTTTTAAGATTAATTTGTTAATATTCTCAAAAATATAATCTATCAACATTTTGAAAAAGAGACCTTTAACTGTATTTTTTTGACATAACCCCCTTTTTTTAATGGGGATTTGACGGGAATATTTTGAGTTATTGTACTACATGCGAAACGCTATATGAACACCTAATTATCAATTGATAATTTAAATATGTACGCTATAAATGTTTACTCTTTAGTAGTATTTATTAAGGATACTACCGTTTAATTCCATGAAAAAACTAGTTTTGTTCTTGTAAATGAATAATCAGTTTATATTATAACTAGGGAATATTACTATAATTAATTTCACAAATATTGGATATAACAATTCTAAACTTTGCCATGATTGCAAGTGCCATTATGGGATATTTTGTAAGTATCGCTTTAATTACGACTTCTTTTTATAAAAGTCGCGCCAATAACTATCTCTCGCTATCCTTATTCCTAATTGCTACCTTAATCCTTTTAGATTTGCTTGGGGTTACCATAGATAATATCGCTTTTGAAATTTTAAACCTTTTCATGCTAGATATGCTATTTGCAGCTACATTATTCACCTATTTTATAATTCAAATTAAGCATGAGCTTCTAAATAACAATAGATATAAATGGATGTATCTTCCTTTCGTTTGTTCTGTTCTTCTTGAAATTTCTATGTTCTTACTTGATCTGTATGGTTCTATTTTTGATATTTTGATATACTACATTAAAGATTTAACATCCTTTGCATTAAATATATTTTTGATTTTTTGGGGAAGAAAATTAATAAAAAATGCTACTCGTATTTCAGACGATAAAAGACGTTGGTTGTTAAGAGTAAACCTTTTTATTATAGGTATTATTATAAATTGGATTTTTACTAGAATAGAATTTTACATATTCAATTCAGTATATACTATTTATATGTTATGGATATTGCTTTCTTTATTCTTGTGGTGGATTTTGTACTATGGAGTATTTAAACTACAAATAATAGCCCAAAAGGAAGAAATACATGAGTATTTAGTTTCAAAAAAGACATCTAGCCTCAAGATCAATAGGAAAATAAAAAGCGCGACTACTTCAAAAATCATTACTCAACTTTATCAGTTAATGGAAGAGGAGGAGTTATACAAAAACCCTCTATTAAGTAGGTTAGAACTAGCAATTCTCTTAGGAATAAGTGAAGGGGTCTTATCACAAATTGTAAATCAGGAAATCAATAAAAGTATCATCCAATTTGTAAATGAGTATCGAATTGAAGCAGCTAAAGATCTATTGCATGATCCCGTATTTAATAAATATTCTGTTGAAGCTATAGGTATGGAAGTTGGTTTTAAATCAAAGAGTGCATTCTATAGTGCTTTTAAGATGAGTTTAAAAATGTCCCCTGGAGCTTTTAGAAAACTTCAAAAAACGTCCTGATTCGTATGATACTATCGTTTTAGTACTTCTTCAGCACTAAAAAGACTTTTTTATTTAATTGACAACTATACTTTTACGTTAATAAATTAAAAAATATACATTAATGAAAAGAGTATCCTCAAAAATGAAAATTTCTAATTGTTATCATTTCGTTACCAATTTAATTCTAATTGCATTTTTTTCAATCTTTATATGTTCCTGTGCTAAGGATGATGATCAGTCACCTGCAAATCCTACACCAGTAACTCCTGTTGGAATATCGCAAGAAATTAAGGATTTAATTTATTTTAAAGGAAATGAAAGTGCACCTACAGTTCTAATCAATGCCCAAGCAGGCCCCGATATAGAACTCGGTACAGATTTAGTAGATAACATTTTTGAAAATTTTAATACTACCGATATTTTAACTGTAAATGTACACCAAGCACAAACACTTAACCCAACTATTTTACAAGGCAATGATATAACATTAGCTCAAGCCGTTAGTTTTAATACCGAAAGTATAGAACCATTATATCAAGTTATCAAATATTTTAAAGATCAGGGTAGAACCGTTTATGTTTTAGGAATTTCATTTGGTGCCTTTATCACACAAGAACTTATTGCCAAAAAGGGAATAGATAGTGCCGATAAATATCTAATTATTACAGGAAGATTAGATATAAATGATGTTGTTTGGCAAGGGCTTTCTGAAGGAAGATTTGGTTTTTTTGAAAATGGAGTGACTCCCATAGTAGATCCTGAACCAGGTATGGATGTGATTGAAAGAAATATCGGTAGATTGGCCGCTGGATTAGGTATGAATCGATATACGCAACTTCTCAATACTGTTAATGACTTATCCAACTTAACTTACATTTATGGAGCAACAGACCAAGCTGTAGGTAGTCTTACGGCAGAAGAAGTTGCCTTTTTAGAGTCGAAAAACGCCAACATATTAACAGGAAACGGAGGTCATGATACACCTTTTTTTGGTTTTTTTAAACAGGGGCTTAGTGAGGCATTTGGAATAGAATAGTTAAGGTATTTTGAATTTTGTTTAATTAAAGTAAATATTTCGGATGAAATTTTGTTTTTCATCCGAAATTAAAAAACCTTGTTTTCAAATTGCATGTATCAGTGGTGCGTCTTACAATCAACATAAATCATTTTATGATTTTGCTAAAACTTCTAATTTTTCAGAAACAATAATCTTGTATGTAGCACTCACCGGTACTTTGTTATTGTCTATTAACAAATATGTTCTGGTTGCCTTTGTGACTCTATCTAAATTGGTAATATATGATTTATGTGTACGCTGAAAATTTTCAGATAATAAGGTATTGATATTAGTCAGTGTTTCAGAGATCAGGTACATTCTTGAATCTGTAAATATTTTTAAATAATTTCCAAAACTCTGAATATACAGAATTGATTGAAATGAAATATTAACAGGCATACCATCATGTTTTATTTGAAGCTCTTTAGTACCACTATTTTTTTTAGGTTGTATTATTTTTGAAGCAGAAACTTTGTTTATGGCTTTCAAAAAACGTTCAATTTTTACAGGTTTCAATAAATAATCAATAACACCATAGTTATAACTTTCTAATGCATATTCAGAATAAGCCGTAGTTAAAATAACTTTAGGCGGATTGATCATAGAACGCAAAATTTCTATGCCATTAAGTTCGGGCATTTCTATATCCAGAAAAATGAGATCAACTTCATTTTGTTGAATAAAATTTATAAATTCCAATGGATTCCCTGTACTTAATACTAATTCAAAATTATCAATTTTAGCACAATACTCTTCTAACACTTTACGTGCTAGTATTTCATCATCTATGATACCAATTTTAATCATTAACTATTTTTTAATATCGAAGCTGTTAAATCGATAGATAAATTTACACGATATAATTTTTCCATATCATCAATTTCTAATACGTGAGAATTAGGATATAATAGATTTAAACGTCTTCTCACATTTTCAAGACCCATTCCTTCTCTTTTTGATGCAGCAACCATATTGGGTTTTGAATTAACTACACAAACATAAAGGGTGGTGTTTTTTATAGTGATAGAAATATCAATTGTACTCTGTTCATTCGTACTTTGGGCACCATGTTTCACAGCATTTTCGACAAATGGGATAAGTAGCATTGGAGCGATACTTAATTCTAATACATCTCCCTTAATTAAAAATTCAATAGTACAACGTTTACTTAATCTTTTTTCTTCAATTAACAAATAATTTTCTATAAACTCAAGCTCTTCTTTTAATAAAACAGTATCTTTTTTAGAGCTCTCTAGCTGGTATCTCATTAATTCTGATAGCTGCATTACAACATCAGAAGTTTCTGGTGATTGCTGCCTTGAAAGGGAATAAATACTATTTAAAGAGTTAAATAAAAAATGAGGGTTCACCTGCTCCTTCAAATAGTTAAGCTCCATCTCTTTTTGTAATTTTTCTTTCTCCTCATTTTTTTTTTGGATGATCATATTTCTTCTTAAGAAAAAAACAGCCATACCAGCTCCTGTTGTATAAAGAAGAAAGAAGAATATTTTAGAAGTACCAGACCAATTTTTCGTTCTTAAGTAGGAAAAAATAAGCATACTCCCGATAAGTAGTATTCCATATGCAAAATACCTTTTCTTATCTAAGAAATAAGGAATAAGAACAAAATGATTTAACCAAATGAAACCCATTATCATAACAGTATAATTAAGTCCATGTACATAAAAAGAAAAACTAGTATCAAAATTATCTCTAAAAAACAAATTACTCAATGTTTCAAGTATAAAAACCAACAAGAAAGCTCCTATATTAATGAGTATGGCGTGTTTCAAAGATTTTTTAATCATAAATTCTTTTATTAAAAAATAAAGATAATACCTATAAATACAAATCGCCATAATTTCTTTACCAAAGCCTTATATCAATGACGAAATGGTTTTATCATTTAATTGTTGGCTTCATCCAATTTAAGGTATATGATATGAATTATGCTATATTTTTATTGAACATTTAATTAAAGTAAAGTCTTATAACAATCAATCATTCTATAAAAAATCATTAGTATGAAAAAATGTATCTCGGTTCTTTTAACCATAATTCTATTTCAATCATGTGCAGAAAAATCAAATACTGATACCAAAATTGATATAATTAAAGAGGTAGAAACTGGTCTTACAACTCGGGTGCATATAGAGGGTGATTCTACATGGTCTATAGAAGAACGAATGAAACACTATGGTATTCCAGGTGTGAGTATTGCAATCATACATAATAGTGAAATTGCCTGGGCAAAGGGGTATGGTGTGATGGATAAGGAAAGTAAAGTTCCTGTTACAGAGCAAACCCTTTTCCAGGCAGCGGCAACTAGTATGCCGGTAACAGCCTACGGTGCATTACGCCTTGTTGAACAAAATAAAGTAGTCTTAGATGAAAACATTAACAGGTACTTAAAATCCTGGAAAGTACCAGAAAATGAATTTACTAAAGGAAAGAAAGTAACCATAAAAAATCTTTTAAATCATTCTGCCGGAATATACCCTCGTGGAACCGGATCATATAATGCAAATGAAAAAACCCCAACACTTGTAGATATTTTAAACGGAACTTATCCAGCTAAAAATGAACCAATTACTACTAACAAAGAGCCTGGTGAAAGTGTTCGTTTTGCATATGCTAGCTATGTACCTATTCAACAAATGATGCTGGATGTTGAAGGAAAAACATTCCCAGAGATCATGCACGAACACGTGTTACAACCTTTAGAAATGAACAATAGTACGTTTAACCAATCGCTTACAACAGCGCAATTAACGAAGGCAGCAACTGGTTATTTAACCGATGGTTCTATGGTAAAAGGTAGAAGAAAGATTCAGCCATCAATGGCTTCTGCTGGATTATGGACAACTGCTCAGGATTACGCAAAATTTCTAACCAACGTACAGCAAACGCTAGAAGGTAAGAATACTAAAGGATTATCAAAAGATCTGACAGAATTAATGGGTACACCATATGGAGTGAGTAATACTGCTTGGTCATTTACATTGGGATTAGGGTTTCAGCTTTTAAATAGAAAGGGAGAAATCTACTTAAGGCATCACGGATGGAACACAGGTTTCTATGCTGAAATTGTGGCTCATAGAGACAAAGGATATGGTGTGGTTGTCATGACTAACTCTACTTTTCCAGAGTTTAATGCAGAAGTGATTCGATCTGTAGCCCAAACGTATAATTGGGATGCGTATGTTCCGATATATGAAAAAATGCAAATTGAGCAAGCTTTAGTTGATGAAATTACTGGTAGATACCAATCTGATGTAGCAACTGTAGAAGTTTTTGAAAAGGACAATCTATTATTCTATAAAAATATACTTGATGTAGAAACTGAAGAACTAGTCAAAGTCTCGGATAGTAGTTTTGTTAGAAGAAATTCAAGTCGGCTTATACAATTTAAACCAAATTCTGAAAATGAAACGCTCGAGTTACTTTATGTTAATCGCGACGATGGAACAATAACTTCAACTTTTGCCAAGGTAGATACTGATAAAAAAGATCCTGTAGAATTCCTTCTTGAAGATGATTTTGAAAATGCATTTAAAGCATATAGAACTTTAATCGAACATGACCCTAATAACCCTAAAGTAACTGAAGATCACATTAATGATGTAGGGTATGATTTTTACCATGATAACAGAATGAAACTATCGCAAAACACTTTCAAATTAAATATGATGCTCTATCCAAATAGTTTCAAAGTATATGAAAGTTATGCAAAAGCCTGTGAAAAAATAGGAGAAATTGATCTTGCCATTTTAAATTACTCAAAATCACTTGAATTAAATCCTAAAAATAACGAAGTCAAGCACAGGCTTAATGAATTACAAAAAAATCAATAAATCAAATTCCTATATGTTAATCTGACCATCAAGTAATTAATAATGATAAAGATTATGAAATGTAAAAAGGGTAGCAGATTTAGAATATAACGAAGTAGCTCTTTTAGTGAACAAGTCAATCTAGTAAGTTAGAATTATAAAAATTACAAACACAAGTATATAAACGCAAACAATGAAAATTACTAAAATATTATTATTTACATCTTTTATTTGGTTAAACAATGCTTTTGCTCAAAAAAGTAGTGTAAATGACCCTGATTTCCCAGCTTTAGAAGATCGCTACCTTGGCCAAAAACCCCCAGGTCTGATTCCGGAGTTATTTGCTCCTGGTATTGTTTCTACAGAAGAGTATGTAGAATTTGGTGGTGATTTTACACCAGATATGAAAGAGTTTTATTTTAGTAGATACGGTGGAAAATATAAAAAGCGCACATTGTTCATTATGCAATATAAAAATCATAAATGGAGCAGTGCATCTGTCTTATCAACAGATACAGAAAAATACAGGGACAAATTCAATCCTGGTTGGTCAGAAATGAAAAGTCTTGATCCTTTTAAAGATATCCCTATTCATGGTTTGTCGGTATCGGATAAAGGAACTTATTATATTGATGAATATACTAGAGAAGGGGATGGCGTTCTTAAATATTCTCAACTTATAAACGGTGTGCGAGAAGCTCCTAAACCAGTAGATAAAGTGATTAATACCGGAAAATGGGTTGCCCACCCCTTTATCGCTCCAGATGAATCCTATTTAATGTGGGATGTTGAGAAAGAAGGTGATTATGGTGCAGATATCTATATTAGTTTTCGACAAAAAGATGGTTCATGGGGAGCAGCAATTAATATGGGCGATACCATAAACACAGGATTGTATGACCAGAGCCCTAGAGTGACACCCGACGGTAAATACTTGTTTTTTTATAAGGGAGATGAAAAAGTTAGAGCAGATGGAAGTAAATATTTGGTTGGAAACCCTTATTGGGTAGATGCTCAGGTTATCGAGAACCTAAGACCCAAACAATAATTCTTAAAAACTAAACAATTATTTCAAAAAATAGAGTACCAACCACGTCATAAAACCAAATGAAATAGCAAAGCAAATATTTAAACATAATTAAAATTATGATAAACAAAACAAGACTATTCCTTTTACTATTTCTAATACTGACAAATATTACTTTTGCACAAGAAAATAGTATAAAAGAGTTTACCTCAAATAGAGAAGGAACTTCCTTGGTGTCACCTCATATTCAGGTTGTTCCAATAAAAGATACTACGACAGAAAGAAACTATGAACTTTATATAGAATTGCCTGAAGATTATTCTGAGAACAATAATAAAACTTATCCTGTTCTATATTATACAGACGCTATGTGGCATCTCGAAATATTATCTGGAGCAACAGAATACATGTTAGAAGATGTGATTCTAGTTGGAATTTCTTGGCAGAAAGACATAAATGAAAACCTGAAAAAAGAAATAGGAGTGCATGTGAGTCGGTTCCGAGATTACAGCTTTCGTAAATCAAATAAACCTGAAATTCAAGAAAAATACCAATTGGGACAAGCTGATAAACATTTGGATTTTATTCGCAATGATGTAATTAAGTATGTTGAGAATACCTATCGAACTGATCCGAACAGTCGTACGTATTTTGGATATTCAATGAGTGGGGAATTTGGCGCTTATATACTGTTAACTCAACCCGATACCTTTAATAATTATATTCTTGGCAGTCCATCGATTAAAAATGAAGTTCAGTATCTCACCGAACTTAATACGAAATTCGGACCTTATAAGGCATCAGATAAAAGTAGTAGCCTGAATGCCAATGTTTTTATTTCATATGGCTCATTAGAAGAAGAGATGGAACCTATCGAGGAGTTTGTTAGTCTTTTAAAAAATAGAAGAGATGATGGGTTATCCGTACTAAGAGAAGTGATTGATGGTACTCATCAAACTGCATTCCCTATGACAGTAGTTCGCAGTGTCGCTTGGTTATCATCCTTAATGAGTCATGTTTCAAGTAATAACAATGAAATTTCTTTCTGGGAAATTCCGCAGCTTAACAATGCATATATCAGTACAACACCAGAAGATATAAAAGACGGTATTCCTATTGGTAAATTAGGTGTAGATGGCGGTAATAAAGAGATGATTCTTAAATTGGCACAGGAGATCGCAGACAACAAGCATGATCCTTTTGACAGCTTTCTTATTGCTCACAAAGGCAAGTTAATTTTTGAATCCTATTATAATAAAGGTCGTATTAATCTGCCTCATTTCCAAGCTTCGGCCACTAAAGCGTATACCTGTTTAGCGATCGGTCGCGCCATTCAATTAGGATATCTGTCTATGGAAGATCTAAACAAACCCCTTGTAAGTTTTCTCAAAGATCTGGATCCAACAAAATTTGTTAAAGGTGTAGAAAAAATCACATTACATCAGGCAATGACTATGCGTTCTGGTATCCGTATTAGTAAAAAACAGAGTGAGGAAATCGAGAAAAACCCAAATCAATTAAAAGGTCAGGGCCAAGTACAAGCTTACCTAGAGCATAGTGCACCTATTACTGCTACATCTCAAAGTTTTAAATATCAATTTGATCCAGTATTGGCGATGCAGGTTCTTGATGCCGTTGTGCCCGGATCTGCCAAAGACTTCATTAAAAATGAACTTCTTGACAAAATGGGCATCACAAATTATGATTGGAAAACCGATATCAGTGGTCTGCCAAGATCAGGAAGTGGCACAAGTATGACATCACGAAATATGGTTAAATGGGGGATTTTGACCGCTAACAAAGGTAAATACAATGGAGAACAGCTCGTACCAGAAGCATTTATAAACAAAGCAACATATAAAATTCTATATACGGGTGATGATGATATTTATGGAGGAGGTAAAGATGTTTCTAATCAGGGATACGGTTATTACTGGTGGAGTGCAGATTTAAAATCTGGCAAAAAAAGTTATTTCAGTAGATCTGCCCAAGGTGGTGGTGGTCAATATATCATTTTGATTGAGGAACTTGACCTTGTAATTGTAGTTACTTCTCATGAAAACGATAACAGCACCCTGCAAATAATCGCAGAACGAATTTTACCCGCTTTTATTAAGAATATCAAATAAGAAAATAAACAATAATAAAAACGTATCGTCCTGTAATACTTAAATGATTTTCATCGCTAGAAAACAGTTACTTTTTTAAGAAGCAGGAGACATTTAGTATATCTCCATATCATTCAGAACCTTAGGCCTGAATAGTAGTGAAGTGGGGTGTTTGTTGAGTGGCTTTAGTCTAGAAACATCTTTCCTAATTTGAATTTTGTTATATATTTATGGTGTGCCAAGAACCATTATCGAAAATATCGTAATTCATCACTATAAAGAGGAAACATTTTTCACATTTTGTAAATATACGACGATACGTTTTTTTGAAATTGTATATATTGAAAAAGGGAATGGTGCCATAAAAATAAATGGTAAAAAAGTTAGTTATTCGGCAAGCAGTATTTTCGTTTTTGTACCAGATGACATTTACATAATTCAAGCAGAAACACCAACAACAGTTACTGCTATTAAATTCCTAAAGAGTTTTTTTAGAAACTCTAGTTCTCAAAATACACGTTTACCCATTAATCATTGGTTTCGTAAAATTGAAGAAATTTTAAATAGTGAAAGCCATCAGCTTAGAGAAATGCAGTTTGAATCAGATCCTGACAGAAAACATTTAGTTTCTCTTGTAAATATGGTAGCTAACGAATATCTGAATAGACAGTCTTTTGATATCTTTATCATTGAAAATTCGTTATCTGTTATACTTCATTTAATTGCTAGAAATATTCAGTATATAAATATAGAAACGATAAAGGAAGTTAAGTCTTCAAAAATCCAGCAAATCATAAACTACATTCATTCTAATATTTACAATCCTGAGTTGTTATCTACTAAAAATTTGGCAAATGAATTTCATATCGCCAGTAATTATATCAGTGAGTACTTTAAAAAGCACACCGATGTTTCATTAAAAAAATACATTCTTCACTATAAATTGAAACTCGTTGAAACTAGATTAAAATATACCGATTCTCAAGATTCAGAAATTGCTTTAGAACTTGGTTTCACAGATTCTAGCCACCTAAATAAAACCTTTAAAACCTATAAAAATATTAGTCTTAGTGAGTTTAAAGCTAATTTAGTCTAGGGGTTCTTATTACAAACCTTTTTTTTTACTAATAACACATGGTTTTCTACCAAATAAACCCTGGGTTTCTAAGGTAAGTTTGTACTGTAATTATCACATAATAAAACAGTAGTAACTTAAAAATCCATAAATCATGGAGTATAAAAATTTTCAAACATTTACAGCCGAGCAAAAAGGCGGGATTTTAATAATCGATATCAACTTTGGACCTGTAAACGTACAAGGACAGGAGATGCTTGCGGACTTAAATAGTCTATGTTTACGATTAGAGAGAGATAGAAGTGTTAAGGTAGTCGTTTTTCAATCTTCAAACCCTGGCTATTGGGTATGTCATTATGATACTAATTTACTTAGAGATATGTCTACCGAAGCAGTGCCAAGAAACGAAGTAGAACTATTAGACTTACAGTCAGTATTAGAGCGACTAAGCAATGTACCCCAAGCAACCATAGCTAAAATTGAAGGTTTTGCCAGAGGTGGCGGGCACGAAATGGCATTAGCCCTTGATATGCGTTTTGCCGCTAGAGGAAAAGCTAAATTCATGCAAATGGAAGTCGGTATGGGGATTTTACCTTGTGGTGGAGGTGCATCACGTATGGCTAGACAAGCAGGCCTTGGTAAAGCACTAGAGATTATTCTAGGAGCCAGAGATTGGGATGCAGATGAAGCTGAAAAATATGGTACAATTAATAAAGCACTCGATTCAGATAAAATTGGACCTTATGTAGATGCTTTGGCAGAACGTATTTCAAAATTTCCCGCAAACTCAATTACTGCTTGTAAACGCGCAGTATATGCTTCAATTGATTTGCCTATTAAGGAAGCTTTAAAAGAAGAAGCTTATCAATTATTCCAAGCGACAAGTAAAACACCAGCGATTAAACGTTTTACAATTGCTGATGAAAATGGAGCTCAATTTGATCATGAAAATCAAAAAAATTGGGAATCTATGTTAATTGATTTGCAAGAAATTAATTAGTAGTATTTTTTTCAAAACGGATGCTCTATTTAAAATTATGACATCCGTTTTTATTGTATCGTTATATGAAATTTGAAAAGATAAATAAGGCTTATAATTCCGCTTTTAAATAAAATGAACTGAGTATTGGTGTAGTGGTGCCTATCGAAAATTATTCGACAAGCGCAATTCCAACCATGCAAGATCATGTACAACGTGTTAAACAGATTGAAGCTTTAGGGTTTAAAGCACTCTGGATTAGAGATATTCCGTTTCATGTTCCCGCATTTGGTGATGCAGGTCAAACTTTTGATCCGTTTACTTATTTAGGATTTTTGGCAGGACAAACTACCAAAATAAGCCTAGGTGTTTCAAGTATTGCTTTACCATTACACCACCCTCTAAATATTGCAAAATCCGCAACAACAATAGACCAATTATCTAATGGAAGATTAGTATTAGGAGTTGCATCTGGAGACCGATATGATGAATATCCTGCAATGGGGATCGATTATGAAAATAGGAGTGAACTGTTTCAAGAATCATTTAACTACATACGACAACTTCAGAATGATTTTCCAATTTATGAAACAAAGAACCACGGTGTTCTACAAGGAAATATTGATATGTTACCAAAATCAACAACCCATAAAATTCCGTTATTAATGACAGGAAGTAGCAGGCAAACTTTAGAGTGGAATGCTAAAAATGCAGATGGTTGGATGAATTATCCAAGAGATTTATATACCCAAAATAATACAATTAGACAATACAGAGAATTGGTGGCTGAAACGCAAGAGTACGACAAACCTTTTATGCAACCCATGTATTTAGATGTGTTAAAAGATCCTAATGCCAAACCACAACCGATTCAGTTAGGGTTTAGATTAGGAATAAATTATCTAACCGATTATTTAGATAAATTACGAAGTATTGGTGTCAATCATTTAGCATTAAACTTGCGTTTTAACACGATGAATATAGAGAAAACTTTAGAAGCAATTTCTAAAAATGTATTGCCAGAATTTCATTCAAAAGATCAAACAAAACAAGATGAATAAGACGATTTTAATCACAGGAAGCACAGACGGAATCGGAAAGTTAACAGCCATAAAGCTGGCTAAAGATGGATATACCATTTATGTTCACGGAAGAAATAAAGAAAAACTAAACGCTGTAGTTTTAGAAATTAAAGAACTATCAAACAACGAGAAAATCGATGGCTTTGTTGCTGATTTTTCAGATTTAAATGATGTTCAAAAAATGGCAGCTCAGATCAATGATAAAATACCTAAATTAGATGTATTGATTAATAACGCCGGTATATTTAAGACTTCGACCAGTAGTTCTAAAGGATTTGATGTTAGATTAGTTGTAAATTATTTGGCACCTTATGTGTTAACCAATAAGATTCTTTCAATTATAAAAAAATCAGAGACACCAAGAATTATTAATTTAAGCTCCGCAGCACAATCCCATGTTACTGATGCTACATTAGCCGGGTTAGCTATGCATACTGTTAGTGAAGCATATGCACAAAGTAAATTGGCATTAACGATGTGGAGTTTTGATTTAGCGAAACAGTATCATGATATTTCGGTACTAGCTGTTAACCCAGGTTCTTTGTTAAATACACGCATGGCTAATGAAGCCTATGGCCAGCACTGGTCGCCAGCAACAAAAGGATCGGATATACTGTACGAATTAGCTGTTTCTGAAGAATACAATGACATAACTGGACGCTATTTTGATAACGATAAAGGCAACCCAAAAGGGGAGTTTGCAAAAGCACATCCAGATGCTTATGATGACGTTTTAATTTCAAAATTAATAGAACGTACAAAGCAATTAATCAATCAGCCATAAATCGATAAGAGGAGGGGAGTGTAATGCCCATACTTAACAATACTTTAAAAGCTCCAAAGCATAAACACATGCTTTGGAGCTTTAAGTAGGTATCTAGATAATTACTTCGTTAAAAGAAAGTCTCGTAGATTTTTATTAAAGCTATTTCTTTTTTCTGAATTGGTAAAAAAAACATAACCCACTTTCTTTTCTTTATTAAACATATATAATGCAGTACTGCTCAAATTATCGCCTCCATGAAAGTAATTCGTACCATAATCAGATTCTTCTATAGCAATACCCAATCCATATTTACGAGCTTTTGACTTCTTAGTTGCTACAGAGCTTGACTGTATTTTTAATAGCTCTTGATGGCTTTTTTCTGATAAGATTTTAGCATTCATAAGAGCCAATAAAAAGTTTGAGAATTCTTTTGCTTCTGTTTGTAAACTAGCCGATGCCTTAAAATTAGGATCTTTGGCGTTACTGCTATATCCTTTATTTGGTTTCCCTTTTAAATGACCATCTGCACGATGATTTTCTATATAGTCGTTCCAAACAAAACTTGTATGTTTAATTGCTAGAGGTTTAAAAATGCTCGTGTTAATTAAACGCTGTAATCCATTTTTGTCCACACCTTTTAGATGTGCAACAACATTAGCAAGATATTCATAGCCTTCTCCCGAATATTGAAATTTTGTTCCTGGTTCAAACTGTATGGTAAGTTTGCCATTGGGGTTATAATTTCCATTTTGATCCAAAAATCTCCAATTCGGAAATCCACTAGTATGTGATAACACCATTCTAGCAGTAATTAATTTATAACGCTCATCATAGGCAATATCTGGATATTCCATATACGTATATAATGGTGTATCCAAATCCAAAAGACCGTCATCAACCATTTTCATAACAAAAAAGCTAAATACGGTTTTAGATATAGAGGCGGCATCAAAAATTGTAGCATTGCCTACTTTTTCTAGGGTTTCGTTGTTTTTAACACCTAATGCGTTGTGATATACGATTTTATCATCATTAATAAATGCTATAGACAATCCTGGTATATCAAGTGAGTCCATTTGCTGTTTTATAAAAGCATCCATTTCAGATTTAGAAATAAGATGATCATTAAAAGAGCGAATAACACCCTTATCCATACGAGTTTTTGACTGATTTAGACTCAAATCATCTAACTGTTTATATACTAATGAATCGGTTGGTTGGTCTTTTTTTGTTATCACAGGAGCTACAGCTATAGTAGGCAAAGCTGCATAAGACGGTATAGAAAATAGTGCAGCTAAAAAAATGGTACCCATAAGATGTACCAATTTTGTTTTTTGTTGATTAGACATGTTTAATGATTTTTTGATTGATTTATAAACTATAAGATAGAATTTTGGTCGTTTTGTTACACTTATGCACGTACTAATCCTGATTATTATCAAATTACAGAGTAATTTATCCTCAAAAAGTTTACAATACATTCCATATTGACAGAGCCCTAAGTGATTTTGTTTATTCTTTTATAAACGAAATAGAGGGTTTATGAACTCCTTTATGATGAGGCAACAGAACGGCTTATCATCTAAGAAACGTTAGGAGGGGAGTACTATGTATGGTATGGGATAGTATAGTTCTGGTCTAGATGATTTTATACTGCCAGTTCTCCTTTATTCTCAACAGCATAAACACCCCAATCTGCAATAGATATGATTACCGGAATTAGGGTTTTTCCAAAATCGGTTAACGAATATTCTACTTTTAAAGGCGGCTTAGAGGTATAAACTTTTCTTTTAACGATTCCATCTTCTTCTAACGTCTTTAGCTGTAAACTTAACGTACGTTCTGTAACTGTTGGCATCTCTTTTCTTAACTCGTTATAGCGTAATGGACCTTCAATTAAATGATATAATATAACCGTTTTCCATTTTCCGCCAATAATGCCCATAGTTAGACTTGCGCAACATGGATATTCTTTTCCTTTAAATGTATACATAAGATATTGTATTGAGTGCTACAAAATTACAACACTATAATAAATAATACAACTATACTTTTTATAGTAAATTTAACATACTCATAATAACCTGATATACAATTGGTTAATTGGATTTTTTATTCAGAATTTATACTATCATTTTTGATAGTTATTGTAAGAAATCAAAACTAACTATACTTTTGATAGTATAAATATTTTAAACTTATACCATTTAATAATGAACATACCAAATATTACCAGAGACGAAATTTTAAATGCATTTACTTATAGACATGCAACCAAAGAATTTGATGCTACCAAAACAGTATCAGACGAAGACATTAATTTTATCCTAAAAACAGCGAATTTATCACCAAGTTCTTTTGGTTTCGAACCTTGGCATTTTATAGTTGTTCAGGATAAAGAATTACGCGAGTTATTAAAACCTGTTGCTTGGGGAGCCCCTTTAAAATTAGATACAGCTAGCCATTTTATATTAGGCTTAAGCATGAAAGCACCAATGGTAAAACACGATGCTGATTATATTAGGCATATGATGAAAGATGTAAAACAATTTCCAGAAGATGTTATTAAAACGTATTCCAAGTTTTACAGAGAGTTTCAGGACCGTGATTTTAATTTAGATACAGACAAGAAGTTATTCGATTGGTCTTCTAAACAAACCTATATTGCTTTAGGGAATATGATGACTGCTGCTGCATTAACAGGAATTGATTCTTGTCCCATAGAAGGTTTTCATCAAGAAAAAGCAGAAGCAGTATTAAGAGAAAAGTTTGATGTAGACACAGATAAATACGGATTATCATTTATGTTGGCTTTTGGTTACCGAAAAGCAGATCCAGCATTCCCAAAATCTAGACGTGCTTTTGAAGACATCATTACCTGGAAATAAAACATGGTATAAAAATTAGATAAAATTTAAAACTAAGTATCAAATACGCGATTTATAGCTATGAGAAATATTCTGTACAAATTATGGCAAAATGTCGATCGCTGAGAATCGCGTATTTAAAATTTTCTGGATTGTAGTGCGAAATATTAAATTCTAATGAAGTTATATGAGAAGTAAAGTATTCGTTGTTTGTTTGACTTAAAATCATATTGAAAAGAAATTGAAAAGAAAAGGTTGTGCAGGAGTGGTTGGAAATATTCTATTTTACATAATATAAATTATAGTACAAATGTATTTATTGAAGCAAAACGGCGAATACCACGTATTTGATATAATATCAGATATAAGTACGCGCCAGCGTATTATATCGATAGATATTATGTCAAAGCCGTTTTACGACACGCCCGTTACATTAGTAGCTATAATGTAATACTATGTAAAATAATCCCACAATAATTCTATTTCATAGCAATATTAGCTACTGGGGTCATCATAATTCCAAAAAAAACTATTGCTGAAACATTCGCAGCCGCATCATCTCGCCACCAAAAGTAATCATCCAATGGATAATTTCTTTTGTCACGTATTGTAGCTATAATTTGCCGTTATGTACGGAATAATTCTAAAGATTGAGAATCTTTTGAATTATTAGCGAGTTGATGTGGTTTGCTACCAATTATGGCATCTTTCTCTACACACAATATCCAACCACATAGCCCGCACCAAAAAAAACCAAACACTTTTAGGTAGCCTATAAATCGCTTATTCGATAAAACATCCGTAAAAAAAGTTTTTACGCGATTCTCGTGAAGGTTCCCGCATAAGCATAAAATTACTCTGACGAGATAATTTCTATGCACATGCTGTTAATAATGCTTATCTTTTTTTCTTGATACAAAAAGAAATCGACTTTAGGAGATTCACGAACTCCTCTAAAAAAATATTAACCTTGTGAGCTAAACAAAAAAATCAAGGCTGCATAAAACTTTGGAAACACGGACGAACGTTAAGAAAATGTCTGGGAGACATTTTTAGTGAGTAGCGAGCCTGTGGCGTTGGCGCTCAATCGCTATATTTTAGAAAGCATTCTAACTCATAAGATTACTAACAACAAGAATCAATATGTATAGCTTTGATTAAACCTTTGTACTAAACCTCTAAAATAGATACGCTCCTTTGCCTATTGTTTATGCCAAAGTTTTCTGAGGCCGTTTTTAAATTTTTAGGTTCTATTTTACATAATGTTATTATTCATCTTGATAATCTATTTCATCTATTCCCGTTATTGAATCTATCTGTTGAAATAAAAATCTAAAGTTGCTAAATACCTTAGGATCATTTATCTTTCTGATATATGCAGAAAACTTACTTTTTGCACTTTTTGAGCTACTTATTTCGAAAATATCTGGAATAACTGTAGGCTTAATCATCTTTTGTTGATTTAAGATTTGATCATCAAAATAGTGTTCAATACAGAAATAATTAAAAACTTGATCTTGCATAACGTACTGCTCTCTAAATCCAGGTATAGGTAATTTTATAGCATAAATATTTTTATTAATATGTTTTTTCACTCTATTAGAGCCATCTACTAATTTGTAAATATTCTCTTTCAACCCTTTAAACTCGCTTATACCCTTCGCATCATTGTCAAATATACCTATCACAATTTCATCATCTTCAACTTTAGGTGAACATTTCATTAAAAATCCATTTAATTCTGTAGCTCCTCCACTCAAATTTCCACTTGATTTTATTGACCAATATGGATCAGAGTTTTGAGTTAATTTCATAAAAGCGTGCTCTATTATTTCTGCATCTGTTTTTCCCTCAGTATAAATACTTACTTTTCTTTTAGATCTAATTTGATCAAGCCCAGTAAATCGTAATTTTTTCGCTGGTGTATCTAAAAGTAAAGAAGCTACTTTATTATCTCCCTTAAAATGCTTCCCGATCTCTTTTTTAAGATCATTATAATTACTTCCTTTAAATAATGAGACTCCTAAATCAGCTAAAACATTAAGTAATGGGTTGTTTAAAAACGAAGAATCATATATCAATTTTTCTAATTGCGAATCTGAGTTTATTCTAGAAGAATTTAAGGTTAAGGCTAATTTTAAAGATTTATATCCTAGTGTAGAATCGTCGTAATTTTCTTGATATTGCTTAAATGTATCATCAAAAGCTAGTTCCAAAGGCGTTTTGATTGTAATTGAATTGAAGTTTTCAAAAAAGAAAAATAGATTAATCATAGCAATAAAAGGCAACTTTGCATTTTTGAAAGTTACTACCTGTTCATCTGATGCGATTTTGGTAAGTATTTCATAGCTTTTTATATTTATATTCAAAGCAACAAGCAAAGATTCTTTTCTTAAAACATTATCCGTTTGGTAAAGTGCCTGTAACAAATAACCAATTCCCATAACTCCACTAAAGTAATTATTGAGATTATTAGCGTTTTTTACTTTATCAGTAATTTGTTCTAAAAACTTAGCCATATCTCTTGATTTTCCTCCATAAAATATAGCAGAGTTTTGCCAATTTGGATCAAAAAAGTTATTAATCAATAAATGTTCTTTCTCTCTTTGATGTTTGAATATTTCTATTGCACAATAATATTCCATAAAAGAATCGTGCTTAAATTGTACATAGCTTCCATTTTTTAAAAACAATATTCCTGTATTTCCTATTAAGTATAATAGAAACTCTTGGAGCTTATTCTCTGGGAGTGGCTGTGTCTTGTTGGAAAAATATTCTTCAAAATAACCTATAAACTCATCCTTATTCATAGGAACTTTATTTTCCCTAGACATAATTTCTAGAGCATATAGAGAAAGTATTCTTTCCTTAAAATTGATATCTATAAATTCGAAACGTGATTCTACATTTGCTTTACCTAAAAGAAGTTGATTAAAATTATCATAGATATCTGAAATTGTTGCTGGAATTTCAAAGTTTTTTTCTTCAAATAGAATGGATATCAAAGAAATAGATAATGGTGTAATCGGTAACCGTTCTAAAATTCTATTTTCTTTTAATGCATTAATTAAGTTCTCTGCCCTTGAGGAACTATCAGGAAAAAATCTTGTAATAAAGCTTTTTATCTGATGATTATTGAATTTTTCAATATTAAAATATGAAACTTTTTGATTGATAAAATCATTAAAGCTGCTATCCGTATGCCTTGTCGCAACAAAATAGTTTAATTTATCTTCTATATATAAATTTTCTAAATCTACTATTATTTTCTTTTGAACTTTTAAATCGAATTCGTCAATAGAATCTACTAATATCAAAATATTACTGGTTTCCAATGCAACTTCATAGTTACCTTTAAAAAAACCATTTAATATAGCATTGACAGATTTTTCAATATCGTAATCATTAGATATTAAATCTATTGCAGAAACATAGATTGGTATTTTCCTTCTTTCTTTACTATCACCCTCAATAATACAATTCTCACCTATTTTCTTTAAAAAAGTAGATTTCCCAGCTCCTGTATCTCCTGAAATTATAGCAGGTGTCTTTATATTTAATATTTTTTTACTATCATATTTTATTTGCATTGGCATATTAGATTCTTTATCCTCTTTTAATTGATAAATTCTAGGCTCAATGAAAATATTCAATAATTTTTCATAAGTATTTTGCGAAATTTTTAATCTTTTAAGCTCATCTTCCTTAGCTATATTTTCCAAATAATACTTTTCATACTCCAGTAATTCTATATCTTGGTGATTCCAGAAATTTGATAAATTTTCATCTACCAATTTTATTAATGAATCTCTATCAACGTACTCAATATTATATTTCAAGTTAACTTTTCGCTTAAAACCACGAGAAATATTCATTGTACTAATGATATAACAAGTATGAAAATCATATTTTTCTGCATTATCTGTTATTTTTTTTATAAACTCTGTGAGATCAGCTTTCGAACCAGTATATGCATCTTTGAATAACAATAAACCGTGTCTATCGGTTGTTATTCCTGCTTTGATATCTCCAATAATGCACCTTTCATTTTTTATACTTAAATTTTTATAATCTAATTTTTGAAATATCGCAATTACAAGTTCTGCTAATTCTGTGAATTTTAATTTTTTTAGTTTTTCTATTTTTTTCTCTGACTCCATTTAGATATTTGGTTAAAATAGATTAATTGATAATTAATAAATATTACATAAAAGTAATTTTATTTGTGTAATAAATAAGAGTATAATTATAATTTATTCGCTCTAATTTAACGTTATCGACAATAACTCCATTCCACACACATTCCCCTACTCTCCTACTGTCGTTTCGGGTAATAAGTGTTCCATTGCTTTTTTTAAAGGAACTTTTCGTTAGAAAACTTTTAAAGCAAATGTAGAAGTAATAAACTTTTCTTTTCCCAAAGCAAAGTGACATAACGCAAGTACATTATAGTACAAATACGTTATTATGAGTAAAACGGCGGATAGAACTTTTCTCTTATATTTTACATAGATATTCGATTGAGAATCTTTAGACTTATTAACGATTGAAAATCTAGTAGACTTTTGATTTTGTAAGCGAGCTGGTATGTTGGCGATTTATAACGTTTTGCTTAATCAATAGTACTATCCGTTCCGAATCATCTTGCAGCTATAATAATTCCTCCACTGGAGCAATCTTTAGCCAAAGTTTTATGAGGTCAACAGAAATTTTAACTTAATTACCAAAAAAACCTTTTGATAAATCATTAATTTTATTGTCCAAAGAGTCCTCAACACTTAAAATGAACATCTCAATCTTTTTCCCTTCGTGGTCATGTATATGTCCAAAATTATCACTTTCATCACCTATGCTTGTAGTAATAGTTAAATTGTCCAGACCTTTTATTTTAAGGCTATCTTTTGCATAATTCAACCAATCTTTCCTGTCAACCGTTATTTTATTCATATATCTCACATTTTCAAAACTTGTATTTGTAGAACGAGGCTTGGAAAAAAAATCATCGGAATCTTTAATTGATTTTCTAGAATCAACATAAATTGATTTTCCTATATCAACACATATAAAGTCAATATCATATAAAATAGAATTCCTAAAATTCACACCTTTAATATTAGAATTCCTAAAACTTGTTTTGTAAATATTTGCTCTAAGCATTTCAGCGTTATCAAAATTTGAATGTCTAACTAATGAATTTTTTATAGTAGTATTCGCTAGAAATGATTGTTTAAAATTACTTTCTAAAATCAAACAAGAACTAAAATCACTTCCGGATAATCCAGCAAATTTAAAATCAGAGTTAAATATTTTTGCTCCTTTAAAACTTGAATTTGATAATTTTGCTTCATTTAAATAAGCGTTCTGTATAGTTGTATTTTGCAAATCGGCATAAGAAAAGTCACATTTCTTGAGTATCTTTCGTTTAAAAAACATCGTGTCTATATCGCTGCTATTAGTGAAATTAATAATTGTCCTCTCTCTGGACTTAACGGTTTATCTATCAATTCTCCATTTTCTAAGTATAAGTAGGGTTTCATTACAGAGCTGATACTTATAATCCTTCCAACTAATGTGCTGGACAGAGTTTTTTGTAGATTGTTTTTGTTTTCAAGCTCCTTATTTAGATCACTTAAAATATCACCTAGAATAATCATTTGTGTAGACCTCCTTGATGCTTCAGATAAAAACGATTGCTGCTCTATGAATTTATTTTGAGATTCAAATAAACCTGTTTGTTGTTCTATTTTTTTATTCTGATTTCTTAATAATTTATTCTGTTGTATAAATAAAACAGTTGGAAAAACACCAATAATAACGGCAAATATTCCTATTCTTGTAATTCTCCATATAATATTTGCTCCTAAATCTGCAAGAGTATCTTTTGATAAAACCTTTTTTTCATTAAATTCATCAATTGAATTAACTATACTTTTCTTTAGATTAAACCCAATTATTGGTGTTGCAATTTTTTTTAAAAACCAATTCCTTCTACTTTTTTGTTGGCTCTCTTTCTTCTCTCTTTTTGCAATTATTTTTTTTAAACCCTCATTTTCTTTTTTCAGAGCGTTAATTTCCTCAGAGTTATTCATAATAATAATAATAGTATGTTAGAGTAAAATTAGTATATACAATTTGTAATTATTTAAAATGTGGAACCTTTTTTATATTACAAAAACACTTTCTCAGCATTTACAACATATACACGAATTTATTCTGTAAAAAGTTAACTAAACAAGTCTATACTGTATCATAATCATTATGTCATCTACCCCTTCTTTAATAAACTCTCCTGAAATTACCCACTTCTCTAAGATTAAATCACTTATGTCTCCTTTTTTATTTCTCCTTTTTGATTGTTTTCATTTTCAATTGATTCATCATTAATTGTTAACATATTAGTTCCAATTAATTTATTAGACTTTGGTTTAAGTATATATACTTGTAATGTAAATATTAATATTTTTGGAAAGAACATAACTTTTGATAAAATATGAGAAATGATTTTCTGTTAATGCTACCTCGACTGTGATATTGATTATTATTTAAGTATTGCAGGCAATATATAATCAATCATCATTTTATCAACATTGGCATGAGATCCAGGTTTGTTATACGCCGAAGCCGTAATGACAATAACAAAAGGAATATCTTTAAAAATAAAAATCTTATTGCCTCCATTACCCGTGCAAAAAGACACTTCATAATCTTTATCATTGACTGTATATACTCTATTCCAGAAAAGGTAACCGTAATGCATCCCTTTTATTCCTCCGTAATTCTGTGATACTTGTTTGGCTAAACTTTTTTCTACCCATTCCTTAGTTAAGATTTGTTTACCATTCCAAAGTCCTTTGTTTTTATAAAGTTGTCCATATTTAGCAAAATCAATAGCTCGTAGTTCTATACCACCGCCTGTATATGCAACATTTTGAGGGGTATGAAACCATTTATACTCGGTAATGCCTAATGGGGCAAATAATTTTTTATCTCCATAAGAAACAAGTCCGTTTGGAACGGATTTATGAATAATATCTCCTAACAAATTAGAACCAGCAGTAAAGTAATTATAGTCTTTGCCTATGATTTTGTCTTTATGCATGGGTAAATCTAAAGTAAACTTCACCCAGTTATCAGTAGATTGCATTTTATCTTCTGTCCCTGGACTGTCGTTATCCCAATCATTACCAAGGAATCCTGAACTCATGGTTAAAAGTGATTTTAATGTTACAGAATCTTTCTTTGCACTATAATTTTTATATGATTTTAGATCATAAAAATCTTTTAGCAAAGCGTTTTCATCTTTTACAAATTCATCTTTAATAGCAATTCCTAGTATTGTAGAGGCAAATGATTTTCCTACCGACCTAGGGTTGTGTAAACTATCTCTTGTTGCATCGTTAAAATATTCTTCTATTAAAAGTTTACCATCTTTTATCACCACAATGCTATTAATATCTTCAAACCTACCTTCTACTATTTTTCTATTGAGTGCTTCAATTTTATTGTTGTCAAAATTATCTTTAGCGATTTCCCAACCACTATTTGGTTGTATTTTCTGAACAGGAACTAAATTTTCATCTATATAAATTTTAGGCACTTTTACCGCAATACTTCCTTTTGCCAAAAGAGGGCCAACTTTTAATGTACCATCCTTTAAATAAGGTTTTATTTCTATACTTAACGTGTGATTTCCTTCGGTAAACGCATCTAACCCACCATTAACTTTCATAAATCTTTGCCACATATACCAGCCCCAAAAACCGATTCGTTCTGGTGCTACTAATGGCACTACTTGTTTAAGCATCTCTGTTTTTCGAGTTTTTGGTCCAGCTCCAGTGTTTAAGTTTTCTACATAAATTAATTTTCCATCTATCAAATATGAAAACTGAAAATTCCCTTTACTTAACAATTCTTCTTCAGACAGGTTTGGTGCCAACTCTTGAAGACTTTTTATCAATGGTTTATCTAAGGTGAAAACAATACTAAGGAAGTTGTCGTTATGTAAATCGAAGTTTTTTGAATATGCTTCAGAAGAAATTTTAGCTTTTGTAAAGTCTACTGTTGAAAAAAATAAGTTCTCAATTTCGTTTGATGATGTATTGCTCGATTTTGATTGACCACTGTTTTTACATGATAGTAATAAACATGTAATAAGGATAAATAAATAATTAGATTTCATATTCGTAATTTGGTTTCTTGTAAAGGAAATTATTTTTTATCATTAGATGTAACCATTTTCGTCATTAGATGTCCTAAACTATAGTATCAGACTATTTTTTTAGTCCGTACATAAATAAAAATCAGATTCTAACTAACTGAAATGATAAAAAAATAGTAAACTCTTTTTTTTTATATTAAAACGCAGCAATGCTAAAATTCTAATTGCATGAATGTATCGCTATATGAGCTTTTTTTGGTATTGGTTATTGGTCAGTGTGTGTTTTTGGTTTTTGCCATTCAGTATATCCCTAAAAAGCATACAGGAGCAAACAGAGCTATACAATACTTATTGGCAATTTATAGTCTCTTTTTATTCGAAAGAGCTATGGGCCATCAATTTGAAAGAGATTTTTTGAGGTTGTATGGTAATATCATTAATACTTTTTATCTTTTTATTGGCCCTTTAGTTTACACCTATATTAGGCGTTTACTCTTTTATAAGAATGGAAATTATCAGTTAGCATACTATCACTATTTGCCAGCACTATTGTATTTAGGATACTGTTTTTTTCATGTTTATATTTATGATTCAATACAGGATTTAAGCCGTTATTTTAATACATTATTGTTTTTTAACGATGTCGTATTTTTCATTGTTATTTCGGCTTATTTATTCAAATCTAATAGATTACTAAATTACTATGAGAAGAATGAAGAACAAGAACTATCCTTTAATCAAACCATTATAAAGTATATAAAGATCATGCTTGTTTGCTTGTTGGTCTATATGATTTTTTGGTTGTTAGGTATTGTTGAACGCTTTGTTGTTAAATTACCAATCGATATCAGAATGATCTGGGATATATCATGCTTAATATTTGGTATACAAATTTATATAGTAGGTTTTTATAATTTAAAACACCCAGAAGTATTTAAAATTAGATTTCCTTTAAACAAGGAAAACGAATCTAAAAAAAAGAATAAGCTTGATGAAAAAGAAATAATTAAGATTAAAAATCTAATTGACACTTTCTTAGAAGAAAAGAAAGGCTATTGCCGACCAGAACTGAGTTTGTCAATTCTAGCAAATGAAATTAATACTACTACCAATAAATTATCGTGGGTTCTAAACAATACCTACAAAAAAACTTTTTATGAACTGGTTAACGAATATCGAGTTGAGTGTTTTTTACAAAGAATAAATGAAAATAAGCATAAAGAATTTACATTAATTTCTATTGCATTTGAAGTTGGATTCAATTCCAAGTCTACCTTTTATAAAGCGTTTAAAGAGATAACAAATTTTACACCTACAGAATATATCAGAAAGGTTGAAAAATCGTAAAAACTTAAAGCGTCTAATTATTCATTTTCTGTAATGGTAGTCGTATTTTCTGAATGCTGCGATACATTTCCTCTGTAGCTAATTGTTGTTCGATGGCTGCTATTAATAATTAGATCACTTTCTAAATCAGGAAAAAGTATCAACATCACTTTACAAGATTCTTCTCTGTTTTTAATATAGAAATTAATCAGATAGCGTTGTTTTTTCTCATTATACTTTACATTAAGGCGTTCTGCAATCCCGTCATACTCAAATCCGATGGTTCTGGGATTGTAACTTCCCGGTAATTGTCGTTCTCCAAAATATGGTAAAGAAATGGATACGCTATCTCCATGTATTCTTAAATGATTAGGATTTCCTACCAAACTAATCGAATTAGCATTACTTCCCGGTGGTAATAATCCACTAATGGCAACAGCATTAACATTAGCATTTGCCAATGGATATGCCCAATCTGATACTATTTCAAAATTCTTTTGTGCTACCAAAGCATCTAAAGCTTTGATTTTCTCGGCATCAACAACAGTCGATGTTGTACTACCACAAGCAGTAAACAACACTCCTAGAACGATTAAAAAAAGAAATCTCATACGTATAAATTTTTCCTACTAGTTTACAATGTACAAAAATCAAAGATCACATATTTTTATTTAACTAATAATTAGTCATTTAACCTTATAACCTTTAGATATTTAGAACTTAAACTTACCTTTTAGAGAAAACATATTTGGGTTTGAAAAAGCACCAAAATTATCACTATTAAAAAACAATTCTTGAGTTGCTTCTAAGGAAAAATTAGAATTTACCTCGTATCCAAATCCGTATTTAAAATAAATCTCTGCAGAATATGGTTTCGGACTGTCATTTCTTGAATTTTCTATCTCTAATTCTGCGTTTTCAAATTCTTCTCCTTCCTCAGCAGATAAAAACCTAGGATCCACTAAATTTCTAGTGATCTCGACTTCTCCACCTCCTAAAATATAAAACTGTTTAGTGACATACTGCTTTGCCATAAGCGGTACTTTAAATACTTGCACAAAACCGTGCGATCTTAATTCACCTCTTAAAGTCAAAAACAAATTAGAATTCACTTTATAATCCATCGTAAATGTAGCATATTGCCCAGGGTTTAACTTATCTACATAGGATGCATCAGAAATTGATACTTTTGGATCTTTATCAACCGGATTTTCTTGTTGAGAAAACAAATTATAATTATTACAAATACTTAATAATAAAATAGTTAAAGTAATTAATTAAAAGTATTTGTTTACTCTTTTTGTTTTAAAGATATTGGTTAAAAAATATTCATTTTTCATACTATTTTAGTATTGGTTATCCTAAAGGACTTAAAAAAAGAGCATTACGTTACAACAATATACAAGATCTATAAATATTGATATGAGATAATAGTGTACTTTTGCGGGATGTTAAAAAAGAAGCTGGCTCAATTCGAATTTATTACGCTAATGGCATCCCTAATGTCTATAGTAGCTCTAGCCATAGACGCTCTATTACCAGCTCTTGATATTATAGGAATCACTATAGGCACCACAAATCCTGCAGATAATCAATTATTAATTACCATGATTTTTCTGGGATTAGGTATTGGACCCTTATTTTTTGGTCCTATTTCAGATAGTATCGGACGAAAACCTGTGGTATATATGGGTTTTGCACTTTTTATTGTGGCTAGTTTAATTTGTGTATTTGCTACCAGTTTAGAAATGATGGTCGTAGGCAGGATTTTACAAGGTATCGGTCTTTCTGCACCCAGAACTATTAGTATTGCTATGATCAGAGATATTTATAGCGGTGATTATATGGCTAGAATTATGTCTTTTATAACCGTTGTTTTTATTTTGGTGCCCATTATCGCTCCCGCTATGGGGAAGTTTGTGTTAGATCATTACGATTGGAAAGCTATTTTTTATGTACAGCTATTGTTTAGTGTCTTGGTATCGGCTTGGTTTTGGAAACGACAAGCAGAAACCTTAGCGGTTTCAAAACGTATCGCATTTACACCTTCTATTTTTAGTAACGGCCTAAAAGAATTACTAAAACATAAAACTACTATTGGATACACCTTAATTTCTGGCTTTATCATGGGCTCTTTTATGGTTTACCTAAGTGCTTCTCAACAGATTTTTGAAGAGCAATATCATTTAAAAAATGAATTTCCGTATATATTTGGACTATTAGCTATCTCGATCGGAAGTGCCATTTATTTAAACGGAACTCTAGTACTAAAGTATGGGATGGAAAAATTGATAACTACTTCCCTCCTTGCGTTTTTTGGTATTTCACTGACATACATTATATTGTTTTATAACACACCCAATCCAAATATTGTTATTTTATTGATATTCTTTGGATTACAGTTCTTTTCTATTGGTTTTTTATTCGGAAATTTACGCGCAATGACTATGGAACCTATTGGGCATATTGCTGGTATAGGAGCTGCTATAACGGGATTTGTTTCTACTATCATGGCTGTGCCAATCAGTATTTATATCGGAAAATTTGTGAGTAGCTCCACACTTCCTTTATTTATTGGTTTTTTGGTATGTGCGGTACTTTCTATGGCAATTTTATACTACCTGAAAACTTCGGCCAAAAAAGAGGTCTTAGCGTAATCGTATCCTCGGAAAAAACCTTCCTGTTTTCTTTTGATAATAGGCGTATTGATCAAACATTAGCCTTAAGCGTTTCTCTTCGTATACCGACTTAAAATGAAAAAGAATGTACAAAGCTAACATTACTAGTATTTTAAATAAA
This sequence comes from Aquimarina aggregata, assembly GCF_001632745.1. Lineage (GTDB taxonomy): Bacteria > Bacteroidota > Bacteroidia > Flavobacteriales > Flavobacteriaceae > Aquimarina > Aquimarina aggregata. Next base: position 717,542 of record NZ_LQRT01000002.1, read on the forward strand.
CTTCCTACAAATAAACCATAACCAAACGTACTCAACAAAATCCCTGTATAGATAGGATGTCTTATATAGGCAAATATTCCGTTTTGAATTAAAGTAGCATTAGATTTTGGAGTAGGAAAAGGAGAAATACTGCTATGTAGCTGCAGCATTGCGATTATTAAGATAACTACCCCTATGCTAACAAGGCATATCCCAAAAAATGCTAAGGATACCCCTGTAGTAAAAGGTATCACATTTGGCATAAGGAGATACATAAGAAATAACACTCCTTGAACACCAACAAACATATAATCTTTTAACTTTAATTTCATAGCAATACGATACATAAAAGAGGCAAAACACTTAAGATAATGCCTCTTTCACAAGTTTAGAAACAGGTATCAGACATTAAGACCTTTTAGCATTTTGTTCCAATACAAATATGGTAACATATATTTTTTAAGCATCCATAACCTCCAATGCTCTTTTGATGAGTCATTGATCATTAATTGTTTTAACTTAGGATCAGGAATAAAGTTTTTATCATAATCAAATTCGGCCAATACCATTTTTCCATAATCTGTTACTAAAGGACAAGATGAATATCCGTTATACGATTGGTTTCCAATTTTATTATATTTCATGAGTAAGGCAATATTATCAACCACTATAGGCACTTGTTTACGTATTGCAGCACCTGTTTTTGCTGTTGGCAACCCTGCTACGTCCCCTAATCCAAAAATATTGTCATACGTATTGTGTTGCATGGTATGATGATCTACATCTAACCATTTGGCATCATTTACCAAAGATGAATCCTGAACAAATTTTGGAGCCACTGATGGTGGTGCCAGATGCAACATATCATAATGAATACCATAACGATTACCTTCAATAGTCATTTTTACATTCTTGTAATTATGCTGAACCGATGGGTCTAAGATTTTTCCCTCGGTTTTATCGGATATAATTACACATTTATTCTCTTCTATAGTTTTAGCCAATTCATACCAAGCTATTTTCTTATCAGCATCTATGCGCATTAATTTATGATGAAATCGTACATTTATATCCTTACGATCTACCACTTCCATTAATGTTTTTGCAATAGGTTTTACTCCAAAAATCACAGAACCTGGTGTCGCAAAAATAATATCCGTTTTAGCTTTCAATCCTTTGTTTTTGAAATGATTTTCTGCTAGATACATAATTTTCTGTGGAGCTCCCCCACACTTTATAGGTGTAGTTGGCTGTGTAAACAATGCCGTTCCTCCTTTAAAGTTTTTAACAACCTCCCAAGTGTGATTTGGATCAGTATAGTTACTGCATACTACTCCTTTATCAATAGCTTCTTTTAGTCCATCTATTAATGAAAAGTCATATACCAGTCCAGGTGCTACCACTAAATAATCATATGTAATATCGCCTTTGGATTTTGTGATCACTGTATTTACATCAGGATCAAATGATACTGCATAATCTTTAATCCATTGCACTCCTTGTGGTATTACAGATGCCATAGTTTTTGCAGTTTTACTAAAATCAAATGTTCCTGCACCCACCAATGTCCATGCGGGTTGATAATAATGTGTTTCTGCAGGTTCAATAATTGCAATATCAAGGTTCTTATCCTTTTTAAGAAGCTGTGCCGAAACCATAATGCCCGCAGTGCCTCCTCCTATTATTAATACTTGATGATGTGTAGTCATAAAAGTTGTTTTTTTAGATAAACTTTATAAAACTACTGGATTGCACCACCAATTCTTGTAACTTTTGTTACATAGTCTAAAATAATTCTTACACGTATAAACACATATTTTCAAAAGAAAAATAAGATATTTATCGAAAAGTAAATTAGACCTAAGGTCATGAAAGAAACGGTTGAAAGCTATTAAACACAATAAATAGTAAACCCATTGTGCCTTTGCAGTTTAAAAAAGCAAATACATAATGGGTTTACTATTCCTATTACAATAATATTTAATTCATAATAGCCACGTTAGACAAATTATCTAGTGCCATAGTGATTGTACTAAGTATATTTTCATTCTCGGTGATACCATGCCTTTTTACTAAATACGCGGGATCGTTATAAGATACATGAACTACATCGGCATCATCCTGCCATACTAACATTTTTTGAGGTAGGTCTAATGCTGTTGTTTGTGAATTTTGCATTAGTGGTGTACCTAGATTTGGATTTCCAAAAATGATAAGCCTTGTAGGATTCAAATCCATTCCCGCTCCCATTGCATTCATTTCATGATTTACTTCTGCAATAATTCTTAAATTAGGATTTGTATCAATTGCCATTTGTAAACTAGCATACGTATCTTCAAAAGTTTTGTTACTGGTTTTTGTAACAATACCTTCACCTTGATCTGGCATGCTATTTTGAGGAGCCATTAATTCTCCCATAGCGGCGCCGGTACTTAAATTAGTGAGTGCACCCTCGATTGTTGGTAAAGTAGTTACATTATCTAATCCATGTCTTGCAGATAAATAAGCTGTATTATTAAACCCTAAATATACCTCGTTTAGGTCATTTTCATAAACCAATATTTTTTGAGGTAAATCCAAACCCGCTAATTGATTACGCTGCATTAATGGGGTTCCTAGAGCTGGATTTCCAAAAAACACTATTCTTGTTGGATTAAGTGTTAATCCTACCGATGTGGCATTCATGGTATGATTTACTTCTGCAATGATATTAATATTATTGTTTGCATCGATACTACTTTTTAAAGCGGTATACGACTCATCAAAAACTATTGAACTTTGTGTAAACGACATTCCTAAGACTTCTGGTGGATTAGTACCAGGTGACATGTCATCATCATCTTTACATGAAGTACTTATCATTAAAAAGGCTAATACTATTGTAATTGCTTTCATTGTAGTTGGGTTTTATGATTTGTGTTATGTTAATACTTTACTAACGCGAAGGATTGATGAGTACGTAAAACCCATTTACCATGGCAAATGGGTATTATATATTAATGCGGGTGTTTAATACCTAAGCACTCCAAAAGGATTTAATCCTGAATCAAAATCAGATATTTTTTCAAGTTTACCATTGCGCTTTACCTTATAAAACACAACTTTTGTTGCAGTACCTCCAGAATGTGCTAAGAATAAAATAGTACCCCGTCTATTTACAGCAAGATTATGTGGAGTATTAAAATCAGTATCAATTTCAGACACTACCTTATTTCTAAAACGATCTATAACACCTATTTTATTATCTGCAATGCCCGTAGTAAATACAAAACGACGGCTATTTGCTACACCATGAGTAGATTCAAAAGGAATTTCATCTAGTTTATTTAAATTAAATCTGCTAAATACAGTAAGTAAACTACTATTTTGAGAAGGAACATATAATTTCGTCCCAACAGGAAGTAAATGTGCATCACCTCCTACTGTTTCATGCTTAATATACTCTAGAGTTCGTGTATTATACATAACCACGTAACTAGTATCTGGACCATCTAAAACTGTTACATAAGCAGCATAACCACTTGGTGAAAGTGTAACATCGTGTTGGACGGCATTTTCTGTTAAGCCTGGGATTTGTTCTGGTGTGGGTAAGGGAATATTTTTAATTACCGTATTTGATCTTAAATCAATAACAGAGGTAGTTTTAGATACTATATTATTTATCCATAATTGTCCTGCAAAATCATTGATCCACATATGAAAGGCCCCTTCTTCTATTTCAATTTCTCCTTTTTGTTCAAAAGAGGCTCCATCATAGTATACCACTTTTTTATTCGCAAAATCCCCAACATATACATTATTGTTAATGCGACTGTGAGCAAGATATGTAGGTTGAGCACCTTCGTCTGGCAAGGCAATATCTTGTACAAAATCTGTAGTTCTGGCATTAAAAACAGAAACTGTAGAAGCCCCTCTGTTGGCTACCATAAAATATTCATTGCCTGTATAGTATCCAAATTTTAAAGAAGCGTCTTCTGTATTTTGTATTTCATTTTCTGAGTTCACTATATCCGTTTCACAAGATGTGAATGCTATAGCCGTGATTCCTAATAATATGAGTATTTTTTTCATTTGTGTGTGTATTTAAGTTGGAATTCATGAGTTAATCTGCTTTGGCTTCGACCCTAAAAGGTCAAAGATTTAAAAGCTGCCTAGAAAGTTCACTTCATTGTGCATATTAGACCCTTTAACTATTGAGTTTATATATCACATTTTGACGATTATATCCAACTTAAATACAGTAAGATATATCGAAGTTTTGCTTTTAAGGCAGCTTCCCAAATTTGGTATTAAGCCTTAACCTTACAAGTATTAAGACCCACTAATGCATATAGCGGACAAAAACTGATAAAGCTGGTAAGTACAAAAATTGTAGAAAGTCCTAAAAGTACATATGCTAAAGTACCTTGAATAACACCTGTATAATATAGAACACCTACAATAGCAGCAACAAACAGCCGAATAATACGGTCTAAGCCGCCCATATTCTTTTTCATAATTTTATTTTTAATGTTTAAAAAAATCTATAATTATGATTGCTATGACGACTAGGCTAGCACAAAGAGCGCATACAATCAGTAATTTAAATCCTTTATGGATTTTCATTTCGGTATTATTAATCGATTATTTAAACAAAAATATAATGATAGCTATACAAATCATGTGACACATGTTACAACTATCTATTCTGTATAGTGATTGAAGGATACTTTATATCAACGTGTAATAGTATGATTCTATTGTCGACTATGTATGTATTTAAACCTGTTTGTAGTTTTGTGACTTTTGTTACAGGTTGCAAAATAGAATAAATGTATTTTTGTTTTATATGGAAAAGTATGTAGATGCGTTTGTTAATGCCTTTCAAGGAACTTTAGATTGGACTTTAAAATCTATACTATTTGAAGTACCCTATTATGAAAATTATTTTTGGGGACTTACTATTATTTCTTTGTTTGTATGGTTGTTAGAAATGGCTTTCCCATGGCGAAAACGTCAATCTATGTTTAGACAGGATTTTTGGATGGACGGATTCTATATGTTCTTTAACTTCTTTATATTTTCTATCGCTATTAGCGGAATCTATAAATTACTTAGCGTTTTCTTTTTAGATATTGGGATTACAACCAAAAGTTTATCCCTACTCCATATTGCTAATTGGCCTATGTGGTCTCAACTACTTGTTTTCTTTATAATTTTAGACTTCGTACAGTGGTTTACACATATTTTACTACATAAGTTTCCAATACTATGGCGTTATCATCAAGTGCATCATAGTGTTAAAGAAATGGGATTTGCGGCACATTTAAGATATCATTGGATGGAAAACCTATTATACAAACCTCTTAAGACTTTTGCGGTGATGATACTTGGTGGTTTTGAACCAGAACAAGCTTATATCGTACATTTTTTAGCCATTACTATCGGTCATTTTAATCATTCTAACATTAAAATTACCTGGGGTCCATTAAAATATATACTTAACAATCCTGTAATGCACTTATATCATCACGCTTATACACTGCCTGAAGGTAAGTACGGTGTAAATTTCGGAATAAGTTTAAGTTTATGGGATTACATTTTTAAAACACACTATATACCCGAAGATAGTGGCACTATTGATCTAGGGTTTGAAGGCGATGACAAGTTTCCTAAAGATTTCATTGGGCAAATGACCTACGGTTTTAAGAAAGATAAAAAGTAAGTCATATAAAAAATATGATGGCAGCACTGCTACCATCATATCTTTGTGAAACCATTAATTTGACAACTCTTTTTTGGCTAAATAAAAATCTACTTTTTCACAAGTATCATCGTTTATTCGTGCATCCATCTCTGCTAATGTTTTTGGGGGAGGAATGATTACTTTATCTCCTTTTTTCCAATCTAATGGCATCGCTACTTTATGCTTATCAGAAATTTGTAAAGCTTCTAAAGAGCGTAGTATTTCATCCATGTTTCTACCGATATTAAGCGGATAATACATAATAAGCCTAATTTTCTTTTTTGGATCGATAAAGAATACGGCTCTAACAGCAGCTGTTTCACTTTCATTTGGCTGTAGCATGCCGTATAATTTTGAAACTTTCATATCAATATCCGCAATAATCGGAAAATCAAAATATACTCCTGTATGTTCTCTCACATTGTTCACCCACCCTAAATGTGAATGAATACTATCAATACTCAAACCAACTAGTTCTGTACTTAGCTCATCAAATTCATTTTTTCTAATTGCAAAACCGCTCATTTCTGTAGTACATACAGGAGTGAAATCTGCTGGATGAGAAAACATGACAATCCATTTATCTTTTGCAAATTCAGAGAATTTAATTTTGCCTTTTGTAGTCATGGCTTCAAAATCAGGAGCCATATCTCCTATTCTAGGAATCGTGGTGATTTTTTGTTCGGTAACTTCCATAATTATATGATTTTGTAACTAAGATAAGCTCCCTAATCAATAGTATCAGCAACTTAAGTTACACAACAAAATCACTTCAGATAAAAACATTTAATCATTTGATTATCAAATGATTAATAAATTTCATCTAATACTATTAATGAAAGTTTAACAGTACAATCTGTATCGCAATTTAGGTAGTATGTAGAAGCTCAATTACACCTTGTCTAAGTGTAATTAAACCGTCTTGTTCTAGTTTTTTTAGTAATCTTGAGATGACCTCTCTTGACGAACCAAGATCATAGGCTATATGCTGATGCGTAGTGTGCAACATAAAACTTCCTTTTAAACGAGCTTCTTTCTTAAGGTATTCTAGAAGTCGTTTATCTTTATTTGAGAATGTTAGTATCTCAATAACATTAATTAACTCTTCAAACTTAAAATTGAACAAATCATAAATAAACTCATTCCATTTAGGATACTTTTTAGCAATTTCTAATGCCTTATCAGCAGGTATAATGACTACTTCAGAATCTTCTTCTATAACTGCTTTAACCCTACTCGTTTCATTTCTTACTAAGGTTGTTACAGACATTACACAACTTTCTCCTGGTTTTATATAATACAGTAATACCTCGTTTCCGTTAACAGGTTCTTCTTTAAACACTTTTGCTAATCCAGAAACTACTAACGGAATTACCTTTATATACGAACCTTGTTTAAGAATTACAGTACCCGCATCAAATTTATGGATGCTACTAATGGCTATAAGCTCTTCTTTTAATTTTGGCATTTTTGCCAATTTAGGAAAATAAGTATTTAAGGCTTCTGAGATCAAAATATAGTTTTAGCTTACTAATTTAATAAATAGTTTAACATACTTATTTATCTATAGTGACTTGATTACTCCAGGCTTTGTATCCTCCCTTAAAATCATAAACATACTTAAATCCCATAGCTAACAACTTTTTACTAGCACGATTGCTTCTAACACCAGAATAACAGTATAAATACACCGGTTTTTCTTTGTTTAGTTTACTAAATTGGGCATTAAAGTTATCTATATCAGTAATACTAATATTTCTGGCATCATCAATATAGCCTGCACTATACTCTTTTGAAGTTCTAATATCTATTAATTGAACATCTTTTCCAATAACAGCTTCCTTAAAAACTGTAATATCAATAATTGAAACCTTAGGAGCTTCTTGAGCATCAATTGCACATATAAATAAAAGTAAAATGAAGAATGGTAAATATCTTTTTATCATTTTTTAAAAATTGTAAAAGGAAGTGCTTTTGAAAGCACTTCCTTTTTATAGTGTTATAGAAATTATACAAGTACTAAACTGTACACTTTTATTGTATAACCATTCTATTTTAATGTTGACGGACAAACATAATTTGTTACAGGAATACCCGCTTCTTTAATAGACTTAAATCCACCAGCCACATCAATTAAATTATGGATTCCTCTGCTTTTTAAAATAGAAGCAGCGATCATACTTCTGTAGCCACCAGCGCAATGCACATAAAAGGTTTTATCTGATGGAAACTCTGGTAAATGGTCATTTATAAAATCTAATGGCGTATTATGAGCTTTATCTATATGTTCTGATGTAAACTCACCATTTTTACGAACATCAAAAATAGGAGTTTCTTCTTTTTCTATAATTTCTTTAAAACGGGCTGCGGGGATAGATGATACACTATCATACTCTTTTGCCGCTTTTTTCCAAGCCATAAAACCACCTTCAAGATATCCTATTGTATTATCAAAACCTACTCTTGACAAACGGGTTATTGTTTCTTCTTGTCTTCCTTCTGGGGTTACCAATAATATGGGTTGTTGCACATCTCCTATCAATGCACCGACCCAAGGGGCAAAACCACCATCGATTCCTATAAAAATTGATCTTGGTATATGGCCTTCAGCAAATTCTTCTTGACTACGCACATCCAGTATTAACGCATCGGTTTCATTTGCAGCTATCTCAAATGCTTCGGGACTAAGAGCTCTAGTTCCTCTTTTAATTACTGCATCAATATCTTCATACCCTTCTTTGTTCATTTTTACATTTAGCGGAAAATATTGTGGTGGAGGCAATAACCCATCTGTTACCTCTTTTACAAACTCTTGCTTAGTCATATTAGCCCTTAGCGCATAATTTGTTTCCTTTTGACCACCAATAGTTCCTACTGTTTCTTTACTCAGATTTTTTCCGCATGCAGAACCCGCACCGTGAGCTGGGTATACAATAACATCATCTCCAAGAGGCATTATTTTGGTTCTTAAACTATCATATAGTGTTTCGGCCAATTGTTCTTGGGTCATATCTGCTGCTTTTTGTGCTAAATCAGGACGGCCAACATCTCCTAAAAACAAGGTGTCACCGCTAAAAACAGCATGATCTTTCCCATTATGGTCTCTTAATAAATACGACGTACTTTCCATCGTATGCCCTGGAGTGTGTAATACTTTAATTGTAAGCTCTCCAACTGTAAATTCTTGACCGTCTGTAGCAATAATAGCATCAAAAGAAGGCTCAGCATTAGGTCCATAAATTATGGGAGCACCAGTTTCTTTAGATAAAGTAACATGTCCGCTTACAAAATCAGCATGAAAATGAGTCTCAAAAATATACTTGATTTTGGCATTATCAAGTTTTGCACGATTTACATAAGGAGTAATTTCTCTTAATGGATCTATAATAGCAACTTCACCTTGACTTTCTATATAATAAGCTCCTTGTGCTAAACATCCTGTATATATCTGTTCTATTTGCATATCGTTTTCTTTTACTACTTAAATTATAGTTACAAATGTATTTTATATTAAAAAGAAGTGCAGTAACAATTGTTACACAGCACTTTTTGTTTGTTGGCTGATTTTTTCTTGAATTTTTGTTTTCTCTTCTTTCCCGTCTAATTCATCCATTGCTTCGTAGGTTCTAACAAAAAGGTTGTTTAAACCAATTTTATCAATCATACCACTACTAAATATAATATCTCTTGTAGGTCCGATTGCTCCTGCAATAATAAGTCTTATTTTTTTAGCTTTTAATTCATCTATTAATTGCATCAACATATGAGTAGCACTACTATCAATATAATTAATTGCTTCGGCATTAAGAATAATAGTTCTTAGCGATAATCCTTTGCGCAATATATGCTTCTGAAGTCGTTTTTTAAAATAATCTTTGTTACCAAAGAATAACTGCGCATCAAATCTTACAATAAGAACATCTTCTCGCTCCTTGTCATTTGTATTAAACCGATTTATATTTTTAAAGTAATTTGTTCCTTCAATTCTACCCAATACAGCCATATGAGGTTTAGATGTTCTATATATAACAACTATTAAAGAAATTAAGACTCCTAAAATAATTCCTTCTTTAATTCCTACTGTTAGTGTTATTAAAAAGGTAATTAGCAATAATGCAAATTCATCTTTTCTTGATTTTAAAAGTTGCATAGGATACTTAACATCTATTAATCCAAATACTGCTACCATAATAATTGCTGCCAAAACAGCATTAGGTAAATAATAAAAGAGAGGTGTAAGAAACAGTAATGTTAAGCCAACAATTATTGCGCTTATTATTGGAGCTATACCTGTTTTAGCTCCAGCTTGCTCATTAACTGCTGTTCTTGAAAAACCACCTGTGGTTGGATATGACTGAAATAAGGAACCTATAATATTAGAAGTACCTAGCGCTATTAATTCTTGATTCGAATCCAATTCATAATCGGTATGCTTTTCGGCAACAGCTTTTGCTACAGAAATTGCTTCCATAAATGCAATGAGTGCTAGAGTCATTGCAATAGGTAGTAGTTCTGAAATTCTTGAAAATTCTATATTAGGAACCTGAAATTTGGGTAATCCTTGCGGAATTTCACCCATTATTTTAACACCTATAGTACTCCAACCACTAAAGTACATTAACACAATCCCTAAGACCACGACAACCAAAGCCGCAGGAAAAGTCTTCTTCACTTTTTTTATGCCTTTGATCAATACTATTGCTACCAATCCAATACATAGAGTGCACCAATTGATATCGGATATATTATCGAAAGTATTTTTGAAAACAATCTGAATTCGGTTACCCCCAGCTATATCAATTCCCAAAATATGTTTTAACTGACTTAACGCAATAATAATAGCCGCTGCCGATGTAAACCCACTAATGACAGGTTTTGATAGGAAATTTACAAGAAACCCCATTCGTAATACACCAAGAAACAACTGAATTGCTCCCATAAAAAGAGCTAAAAATATTGCCATTGAAACATACTCATCAATACCAGATAAAGATAATGCCCCTAAACCCGAAGCTACAAGTAACGAATCCATAGCAACAGGACCAACAGCAAGTTGTCTTGAAGTCCCCATTATAGCATATATAACTTGAGGAATCAATGATGCATACAATCCAAAAATAGGCGGTAAACCTGCAATCATCGCATAGGCCATACCTTGAGGAATTAGCATAATCCCAACCGTAAGTCCAGCAAAAAGATCACCAGGTAAATATTCTTTTTTATAGGTAGAAAGCCAATCAAAAATGGGGAAAAATCGTTTCAACATAGTGTATTATTCTTTCTCAAAAGTAATTCGGTCAAAGGGCATCAACAGTAACATTTGTTACAAAAACTCGACACTAAATTGAAATCACCTCTATATTGTTTCTGTGTAATTTAATTTTATCTTGATTTTCTAAGTTTTTTAATAATCTTGATATCACAACGCGAGAAGTATGCAACTCATATGCTATCTCTTGATGGGTATTATGAATAACATTGTTTTTATTTACATTAACCTTATCCCTTAAGTACTTTAAGAGACGCTCATCCATTTTTAAAAAAGCAATACTATCTATGGTTGACAACATCTCTAGTAAGCGCTCATGATAGCTTTGAAACACAAAACGTCTCCAACTTTTATACTTAGCAGCCCATTCTTCCATTTTTCCTATCGGAATCATAATCAACTTAGTGTCCATTTCTGCAATGGCTCGTATCTGACTTTTAGTTTCGCCAAGACAACAACTAAGGGTTACAGCACAAGTATCACCACGTTCTAAAAAGTATAACAACAATTCATCTCCGTCATTATCATTTCTAAGTATCTTAATCGCCCCACTAATCAGCAATGGCATTACTTTAATATATTGGCCAATCTCCATAAGTTTAAACCCTTCAGGAACCTCTTTAAACGTTCCAACACGACTGATTTCATCAAGTAAGGCATCTTCAAAAAGGTGCCCATAGCTATCCTTAAGTTCTTTAATCATTTTGTGAATTTACAATCTTTTTGTTAGTGATTTCTTTTTCATATGTAAAGAAAAGGTTTGCCCAAATAATTTTTGATAATGCATATAACAGTGGAGATAATAACACCAAAGAACCAAAAATAGATAACAATAATATCCCTGGACCGGCTTCGGGAAATAAAATAGCTTTTAATACCCAAATACCAATAAACAAAGCAACTCCTAAACTGTAGACAACATAATAAGACCCTTGATAAAAACTAGGTTCGATAGAATACTTTACATCACATTTTGGGCAATGACTTTTAACCTTACCCATTGTTGACAAGTTATAAGGATGTCCTTCAAAAAAATCGCCTTCATGGCATCTGGGACATTTCATTCTTAAAATACTATATAGTTTAGTTCCTTTACCGATCATATCTATTATGTTATAGCAAAACTTTTGCTTGAAATTAGATATGTAAAGGTATACTTGAAACTCTCTTTGTACAGTAACAAAAGTTACATACTTAGAGATTTTAACTTAAAAAAAGCACATAAGAAATTTGTTTTGAAGTATCCAAAACAATACTAAAAAAGCTATTTATTTACAACAAAGTAACTTTAAACAATACTTAGTGATTTTGATTTTCTGAATTTTCATCTCTTTCTGATGGCAGTAACTCTCCGTTACCGGCTATAGCAAACCGATCTCTTTTGGATCCATATCCAAAGTTTGATGATCTTCTATACTTATTTTGAAAATCTGCAAAAATTCTTTTTTTGGTGGGTTTTTCTTTACTCATAACTCAACATTTTAGATTAATTGGTCTTGACTATCAATCTTCCCTATTCTAAATTTATTACTTTTTTTAATTTTAGACTATCTGTTGATATGACTTTATATTTATTTTATGATCTATGTAATCCTAAATCCTACAAAGTCTAAAACAATCTGCGCAAAACCATATACATATTACTTTAAAAGTGTTGCAGATCAAATACATAAGATTAAAACAAAGTTAATTAGCGTTAATTAACCCGTATTAAAAGGGGTAAAATATCCTAATCCTTTGGAATGATTATTGATTATTTTTATATTGTCACTTAAACATACCCCCTTTTATGAAGTTTTCTTTTAGTTTTTTATTTTGCTTATGTAGTTTGACATTAGGATTTGGTCAGCAATTGAATCCTGAAATTACAGCACAACAAATTGAGATTAATTATTCTGACACCGATTATACCTTAATCAACGATTTTAAAGGATTAGATTTTGATGAAAAAAATGCGAAAATATCATTCGTCTTTACAGAAGAAGATACGTCTGGTACAATCAGCGGATTAGATTTCAGAATTGATTTTAATCCTAATGATGTAGATAATGCCTTTTTTAAGGGGACAGCATTGGTTGAAACGATTGATACTGATAACTTTTTACGAGATGGCCATTTAATGTGGCAGAAATTCTTTCATAAAAAAAAGTATCCTAAAATCGATTTTCAAAGCAAGCAAGTAGTAGCTTTTAATGAAAATACTTTTAAGGTTATAGGTACCTTAACTATTAAGGGAACATCAAAAGAGGTAATCATTACATTCTCTCTTGGAGATAATAAATTACTAGGCAATACGATCATTCACACTAGTGATTTTGGTGTTAACATTCATGATGAGCGTGAGAAAAATAAGCTAGAGATACAATTTCACTTCCCTTTTCTTAAATAGCAATGCCATTTAATCATTCTTAAATTGTAATCGCAAATGCAGCATATTTACCATGATTGGTAAATGAAAAAGGATATTTCATAGTTTTAGCGTTCACTAGTAATTGGGGTATATTATTTTGATCTTTTGTAATATGTACAGAAGAAATATTATTTGAACTCATAGTTACAAATTCTGACAACTTAACTTTCAAGTCTACTTTTGTGTCAAATATTTTAGAGGTATATGGCAGCGGAATTTTCTTTGCAACACTATATACATACTGCCCTGTTGACTCTACAATTGATCGATATTGTTCTCCTTGAATGCTAATCAGACCATTTAATGCGCACTCAAAACTTAATGGATTATACCTTGGTGAATGTGCCAAACACCTTTGATGTGCTTTATAACAGGCTTCTTTCATACTCCAGAATTTCCAAACTTGTAACTCGGGTTTACATGAATCTAAAATAAGCTGCTGTTCAGTTTCGGTAAAGATTTTTTGTAACCATCCTTTTCGTTGCCAATTACTCTGTTTCTTGGCTAACTCTAGATCTACAATATCATTACCGATCATTTTTCATTTAATTTTTCTTCTATAATTACCAAAGAAGCTTTAACTGTTAACATTTTTTCCATTGCCTCATTATCAATTTCAATATCAAACTCATCTTCTACATCGAGAATCACATCAACTAAATTTGCTGAATTGATTTCTAAATCCTGTATAAAATCAGTATCCTCTGTAAGGTTTTCGAGCCCTTCTTGATTCTGAACATAAGGAGTTATAATTGTTTTTAATTTTGAAAGTAATTCTTCTTTATTCATAGTATTAATATTCTATTTTTTATTCATAAAATAAGACGACGCAAATTAGCTATATTCTTTAAAAATAATGCACGCATTAACATCTCCAAAGCCAAAACTTGCTTTTGCCGCTATTTTTACATTAAAATCAATAGTTTGAGTAGGTACTTTATCTCTGTCAATCAATGGTTTTATATCAGGATGAAGATCTTCGCAATTAATATTTCCAAAAACAAATCCTTCATTTAGTTGTAAAACAGTAGCCACACTTTCTATGCTACCAGATGCAGCTAAACAGTGACCTATCATACTTTTTAATGAATTTATATACGGAAAATCTATTGTACTAACTCCTAAAGCCTCACACCAATTCAAGATTTCGGAACTATCTTTTGTTGTAGCCGTTAGGTGACCATTAATGAGATCTATATCTTTTGCTTCAATATTCGAATTCTGTACAGCTTTTTTAATACAGTATTGCACCGCCTCACTATTAGGAGCAGTCATACTACCTCCATTTCGTTGTCCACCACTATTTACATGGCCACCTAAAATTTCTGCATAGATTTTTGCTCCCCTTTTTTGCGCACTTTCGAGACTTTCTACCACTAATGCCCCTGCTCCACTACCGGGAACAAAACCGCTAGCAGTTGCACTCATGGGTCTAGAAGCTTCTGTAGGATTGTCATTATATTTATATGGCAAAATACGCATAGCATCAAATCCACCCCAAACATACGGACCACTATCGCTGGTACTACCGGCAAGAATAATTTCGGCATTACCACTAGCAATTCTATCATATGCCATTAAAATAGCTTCTGTTCCTGTACTACAAGCTGAAGAATTTGTGGTTACTACATTTCCACAACCTAACATACCTCCTAAAAAGGCACTAATTCCGCTAGCCATTGTTTGTATTACTGTTGTACTTCCTAAACGTCGAACGTTACCATCATCTACTTTATAAATGGCATCTCGAAACTTATCTACTCCTAAAATCCCTGTACCAAATATTACTCCAACATCCCATAAAGGTATTTCCGAATCATTAGTAGATAGGCCAGCATCTTTCCAAGCATCTAGACCAGCAATTACTCCGTACTCCATACCAGAAGCATTCAAACCACGTTGTTGAATAGACGTAAAGTAATTATTTAAATAATCTTTATTATAATTCGGTAAACCAGCAATTTGACATGAAAACTTTAACTCTTTTAACTGTTCAATAAATCGTATACCGCTTACACCATTATACATCGCACTTTTAAATTCTGAAACGGTCATTCCATTTGGAGAAACAACTCCTAAACCTGTAATTACAACTCTCCTTTTATTCATTATCTACAGCAGAATTTATAATTGATATTATCTTTTTTAATCCTGTTTTTGCTTCTGGCATAAAAGGTAAAATTGGCCATACATGAGGCATTCCTTCTCCTCTAATCACTTCTATCTCTCCATTACTATTTCGTATTTTCTCGACGAACAATTCCTGATCAGGAGTAAGAATATCATTTGTAGCCATAAACAAATGAATACTAGGCAACCCCTTAAACTCACCGTAGAGTGGCGATATTAATGGGGTTTTTAACGGTAATTCACCTACACACATAAGATTTGCAGATCGAACACCTTTTAAACTAAGTATAGGATCAATAAGATCAACTTTAGGAATATCTACATTAGAGACGCTAGCATCCACAACAGGCGTGATTGCGATAAGTCTATTTGGTAACGTGCTACCCTCACTAACAAGACGCTGAGCGAGTGTAAGTATAAGACTTCCACCAGCAGAATCACCCATTACTATTATTTTTGAGGGATCATATGATTTTGTAGCTTCTGTATATACTTTGAACACACTATCTGTAATATGTTCTATTTTATTTTCTGGTGCCTTAGGATAGTCTACCATCCAAGCACAAATTTTAGATTGATTAGCTATTTTAGCTAGTGCCACCCAATTCTCTCTTGTTGGTCCATAGACAAATGCTCCACCATGACAATAGATTAACAAAAAATCACTTTTTAGTTGTTTAGGCTCAAGAAATGTTACTGAACTATCGGCTATTTTTTTAGTTTTAAAACTACAACCAGATAATAGAAAACTACTTGGTTTATATATATCTTGTTTCCTTTTTTTTACATAGTTTATAGGGTCTTCTGACCATGATTTCTTCTCTCCTTTTAACTTTAGAAATAGTTTTACTAGTGAATACCCTAAACTCATTTGTTTTATTTTTTAAATGCCATTCCGGCTACTGTTCCTTTTGCTACAATAGTATCATTTGCATTATGCATCACTACATCACATTTTAGTTTATTAAATCTAAAATATATTTTATTAGCAGTTACTATTACTTTTTCTCCAGGAAAAACGGGCTTATAAAAATCTACTTGGCTATTGGTCATTGCCACCTGCCAATTTTCATCATCCCAAGAATCTTTTAACAAATAAATCCCAAGACAGGCCATACCAATTTGCGCCATACATTCTGTCAAGATAACTCCTGGAGTAACTGGATTATCTTTAAAATGACCTTTATAGAAAAACTCATCTTCTAAAAACGTATAATGTGCTTTAATGTGTTCTTCATTAACATCAATAATTTCATCAACAAACAAGAAAGGTTTCGTATACGGTAGTTTAGATACAATATTCTTTTTAGTCATAAGTCCAAAATTAAAAAGCACACCCACTAGGCAATGGTGCAACTGTTTCTAGAGCATTAGCAAAGGTTTTTTCTAAATCTTCCTCTTTAAATCCTGTAGATACACTTCCTTTAAATACTTTATCTCCATATCCGCTAGTATTCATATGCGCTCGTATAATTACCACTTGATCTTTAGTTATCGAAATGGGACCTCCGGATCTTACAAAAGGCTGTTCATTTACATGACTATGCGCCAAAATTCTTCTGTATAGCAATGTTTCATTCTCTGTAATTACTTCCCACCAATCAGCATACTGATTACATCCTGTATCAGGGCTTTTAATCCCAACACTGAAAGAGTACGAATTTTCATTTCCACTCACAGAAACACTAACTACAGCTGCTGCAGTATTATCATTAGTTATTGGCGGGTTATTGTCTGCTATATCCATGGTATTATCCTCTTTACATGATACTATATAAAATAGTATTGGTAAGAGTAAGATGAGTATACTTTTCATTTTTTTCATTTTTTATTCTCTAAAACTGTCATTACTAGACTTAGACTATCGTTAGTTCAAATGTTCACCTCCATTTACTGGGATTACACATCCATTAATCCATGCTGCTTCATCTTTACAGAATAAATATACTGTATTAGCCACATCTATAGCTGTAGTAATACGATTAAAAGGATTGCGATCAATGCTATGTGCTACAATTTGTTCATAACCAGGAATCATACGCAACGATTGTGTATCTACTGCACCAGGTTGTAAGCAATTGGCTTTAATACCATATGGAGCAAACTCTAAGGCTATACTTCTAGTAATCGCTTCTAAAGCTACTTTGGCAGCAGAAACAGCTGCATAATTTTCCCAAGCTTTTGTATTTCCTTCACTAGTAAAAGAAATAACCCTAGTATCTTTAGCAAATAAATCTTTATCAAAAACTAATTTTACCCAATCATAAAGACTAATAGCCATAGCATCAATTGTTAAATGAAAATCATGATTTTTTAAGATGTGCTTTGAATTCACCATAGGTTTTAAATTACCTTTGGCAATGCTATGTATCAGAGTTTTTATTTTTCCGTCTTTTATTTTTTCTTTTATATCGACTATAACTTCTGCCTGTTTTTCGGGTTTTAATAAATCGGTATTATATGTTAATAATTGTACTCCGTGATCAAGAATTTCTTTAAAATCGCTTTTTATGGTATTTATTTCACTTTTTCGATTTCTATGAACAATGATAATATGCATACCATGTTTTGCCAGTTTTTTTCCTGTCGCAAGACCTAAACCACTGCTTCCACCAAGTATAAGAGCCCATTCATTTTTATCAGCAAAGTCTTTGTACATAATTTAGGTTTATATATTCTAAAATGAAATTACTATTTATCTACCATTCTAACAAAATCCGTTGTGCAGAAAATCCAGGTCCAAAACTTAGCATTAATCCGGTTTCTCCTTTTGAAGGCTTACGATCCATAAATCGTTCAAGTACGTATAGGACAGTTGCACTACTCATATTACCGTACTCCATTAATACCGCTTTAGTGTCGTCTATATTTTTACCCAAATGCCCGAATAATTCTTCTACAGTTTGTACAATTTTTTTTCCTCCTGGATGAAAAACGAGATGATCAATATCATCAATACTTCTGTTGTATTTTTTTAAGAATGGGTGAATAACATTAGGAAAATGATTGGCAATTTTACCTGGTACTTCTGGATCTAACACCATTTGTAATCCGCCATTTGTCAATTTAAAACCCATCATTGTCGTAGCTTCATAAAAATGATACATCTCATCCCCTACTATTTTAGGTCCTTCGATATCCTCTTCAGAAGATAATAATGTGCACGCTGCACCATCGCCAAAGATTGCCGCACTCACCATATTAGTCATACTAAAATCGTCTAACTGAAACGTTGCTGTAGGCGATTCTACAGCGATCACGGCTGCTCTTTTTCCTGGATTGGCTTGCAAAAAATTCTTAGCATAAATAATACCAGACACTCCAGCTGCACACCCCATCTCGGTAACAGGTAGTCTTACAATATCTTGTCTTAAATTAAGATCATTAATAATAAAAGCATCTAATGAAGGTATCATAATACCTGTACAACTTACCGTAATAATATAATCTAGAGATTTTGGGTCCCAATTTACTTTATTAAGGGCTTTTTCTAATACTGAAGTTCCTAGTTTTTTAACCTCTCGAATGTAAATATCATTTTTTTGTTCAAAAGATGTTGCACTAAACACTTCTTCAATACTCATTATGCCGTATCTCTTGTCTACTGCTGCATTTTCAAAAATTTTGAGCACCTTACGCTTAAATCGTTCTTCTTGACCATCTAACCACTGCGAAACGAAAGGTAATATTTCTTTAGTTTCCCTTACATATTTTGGTAACTGTTTAGCTACCGTAGCAATTTTTACATCCAATATTTTTTCTTTTTAATTTGTATGACCTGTTTCTACGATCCATCTGTACCTAAAAGCCCATTTCCAATCTATTCTATAATGTTTTAGTCTTAGTGCCTTGGCATAGTTTACTAATTCTTTTTTTCTAAAACCTCTTTTTATAGAGACTAAACCGTCATTTTTTGCTATATATCCTTTAATAAAAAAGAAACTAAAGAGTTTAAAAAGATAATACGCTATTGGGCTTCTTTGCAAGTCATTGATCACTATTCCTATTTTAGCAAGTTCTACAGACTTTTTCATTACTTTTTTAATCTCTTCACACTTTAGATGATGTAATGTTAATGTACAAATAATGATATCGCATGAAAGCTTTGAAGCATCAATCTCGAGAAGATCTAATGTTGAAAATTCAATTTCAGGATATGATGCACTTTTTTTTCTAGCATAAGATATGCTTTTCTCGTTCAAATCTACCCCTATCAATCGTATCCTTTTCTTTTTAATTTTAAATGAATCTGAAATCGCCCTTAGCATTTCTCCATCTCCACATCCTAAATCCAATATAGTAAACTCTCTTTCCTGATTCTGATCATGTAGTAATTTATGAACTGCCTTTATTGTAATCGCATTCCCTCCCAGCATTTTATTCACTCTAGAGATATCTGATAAGGCGGTGTTTAGTGCTATGTCATCAATCTCAGGATCATCCATAAGTTCTTCTTCGTTACTTCTATATTTTAAGCTAGTTAACATACGACTAATGGTTCTCCGTGGGTTTGTTTAATGATTTTTGGAACAATGCCTGGAACCATATTGGCTATAGTATATGACATTTTTTGCAAGCTTGAATTTAGTAGTACCTTCTGCAGCACTCTACCTGCATACAATCGTTTTGAAAAAGCTGTATTCCAATCTTTTAGATACATCTCTTCTATGGTTGCTCTTGACACTTCCAATTTTTTTGAATAGGTATCAGTTAATAATTTTGATATTATTTGTCCGCCTTGAATTGCCATCGCCATACCGTTTCCACAAAGTGGATGTATTAGCCCTGCAGCATCACCTGTCATAAACACATGATTTTCTACCGGTTTCTTTTTATCAAAATTGATTTGACTTATGGTAATAGGTTTATCAAATATTGATTGCGCTTCGTTAAAAAAGGTATTTAAATGTTTATTTTTTTTCATTACTGCGTCTTGAAAAACCTGAATATCTTTATAACGCTGAAAACTCTCGTAATTAACTAAATAACAGGCATTCACTCGATTGTTTTCGACTTTTGACAAACCACAATACCCTCCTTCAAAATTATGCAAAGCAACGGTATCCACATCAAAATCGGCATTGTAATGCCCCTTTACCGCTAACCATGGTGATTTTTTGGTACTAAAACCTCTATTTAATGTTTTATCCAGAATAGAACGTTTGCCATACGCCCCAATAACGTATTTAGTTGTAAACTGTCCTTTATTTTGTGTATATACCTGAAAAAGATCATTTTTATATTGCACATCTAGTACTTGATCATTGATCAATACTACTCCTAGTGCAGCAGCTTTTTGCCATAAAAAGTGGTCAAGACTATATCGACTAATACCAAATCCACCTAATGGTAATTTACTTTTAATTGTATTACCAGATTGTGTTGTAATGACAAACTTTGAAATAGCTACAGCTCCAATCTTTTCAGGGTTTATATCAAGGTAGTTAAAATATGGTAATACTTCGTTAGAAATATACTCCCCGCACACTTTATGTTTGGGGTAACTATCTTTTTCGATTAAAATGACTGAAACACCTTCTTTAGCTAAATGAATAGCACTGGTTAAACCGGCTAATCCCCCACCAATAATTAGTACGTATGATTCTGTAGTCATTTAATGAAGATACATAAATTTTGGGCATAAAAAAATCCCGACTAGAACAGTCGGGATTTTTAATAAATCATTACAAATATAACTATTGTTTAACTTCGTTTTGGGCATCTCTCTTCATTTTCTCGTTTGCTACGATACCTAATTCTACTCTTCTATTTTTTGCTCTTCCTTCTGCCGTACCATTATCGTATTTAGGAAGTGTTTCTCCGTGGGCATAAATTGTCAATCTACTTTTGTTAATACCTTGAGAAACCAAATAATCAGATACTGCATTTGCTCTTTTTTGAGATAATGTCATGTTATATGCATCATCTCCAGAACTATCTGTATGACCTTCGACAATAATATTAGTATCTGGGTATTCTTTAAATATACCTGCTAATTTATTTAGATTTGCTTTTGATTTAGCATTGATATTAGACTTATTAGTATCAAAAAAGACACCACTATTTTCATCAAATACAACGTCGATACCCTCACCTACTCTGGTTACTTCTGCTCCTGGAATCTCTGATTCGATTTTTTGAGCTTGCTTATCCATTTTTTTACCGATCACACCACCAGCAACACCACCTACTACACCACCTAATACGGCACCTAGCGCAGAGTTTCTTTTTCCTACATTATTACCTATAATACCACCTAATACTGCTCCAGCAGCTGTACCTATTACTGCACCTTTTTGAGTATTATTTGCATTTTGAACAGCATCACAACCTGTTAAAAGGGTAACTGCCATTAAAGCCACTGTTATTTTTTTAAGATTTGTATTCATCATTTATGGATTTGAGTTATTATAGTTTATTAAAGTTCATTGTAATTACAAAAGGCTTCCCTTCTAGGCTCACAGTCATGGCCCAAGTCATAGTTGCATCATCAAGATGTTGTAGTGCCATTCTATATCCTGCATTATTATTTGTACTTTTCTTTTTTGCATTAATAGGCTTAAACATAAAACTATATTCGCCATTCGCTTCAGGTTTAGGAATAGTAAATCTAAAATTTCTTGCACCCGTAGATGTACAACTACTTTGATTTACCGCGTATGTACCTGTATTATTATTTGGAATAAATTTCCAAGTACTTCCTGTAAAACACTCTGCAGAAGCATCACCATAAAGATTTACATCAAATATACCAGAACGGTCGTATGTGATTTTATCTAATGACCATTCTCCTTTTAAAGTCTTTTTAGCTGAAATTACTGTCTTGTTGTGTGCTTGCTGAGTTGCATTACACGAAGCTAATAGTACAACTATCAGCACTGCCATAAGTTTTTTCATTGTTGTTGGTTTTATATTATAAAAATAGCTAATCTCGTTAACGTATCCAATAGTATTATATTTCAAAATGATTGTATAAAAACTGCAAAAAATACATTTATAAAATTAGATCAAGGGTAGAAAAATAAGATAAAGTGTTAATCAATACCTTTATACATAGAATAACGATGAATGTATACTGTAATTACATTTATATAATTTATTTAGTATTATTTTAAGGATTACTTCTAGGCACTCTAAATAGTAATAGTAGCCCAACTACAAAAAATAAAATAAGAAAAAGTATTGAATTACGTACACTACCAGTAAGTTGAGCTATAATTCCATATGAAAACATACCAATTACTATCCCTATTTTTTCTGAAACATCATAAAAACTAAAATAAGATGCTGTATCTTTTGCATCCTTAGGTAAAAACTTAGAATAGGTAGACCTTGACAAAGCTTGAATACCCCCCATTACTAAACCTACAATTGCGGCTGTTATATAAAACTCATTTGGAGTACTAATACTATATGCATAAATACATATAGCAACCCAAATAAAATTAATAGTGATTAGTGTTTGTATGTTTCCGAATTTTGCAGAAGCTTTTGAAGTTAAATATGCACCTAAAACTGCAACTAACTGTATTAGCAATATACTAATAATAAGACCTGTTGTAGGGTTTTGATCTCCCCAGTCCAGTTCTTCTATCCCAAAATATGTGGCTATTAGCATAATCGTTTGCACTGCCATGCTATACACAAAAAATGCACTAAGATATCTTCGTAAACGGATATTACTCTTTAAGGCGTGCCATATCATTTTAAGCTCTTTAAACCCATTAAACACAACAGCCTTGGTTAACACATCTTTCTTATTTCCTTTTGGGAGATAGTAATACGTATATTGACTAAATCCTATCCACCATATCCCGACCATAACAAACGATAATCGCGTAGGAACTCCTTCATCTTCAAAACCAAACCAATCAAATTTCAGGATCATTATTAAATTTACAATTAATAAGATAACACTTCCTATATATCCTAATGAATATCCTTTGGCACTTATCGCATCTTGTTGTTCTGGAAATGCTATATCTGGTAAATAAGAATTATAAAAAACCAAACTTGCCCAAAACCCGATTAAAGCCAAAAAGTAGCATAATAGTCCAAACCAGAGAAAATCTAAACTAAACCAATACAATCCAATACAAGAAAGGGCTCCTAAGTAACAAAAGAATTTTAAGAAATTTTTCTTATTTCCAACATAATCAGCAATACCGGATAATAATGGACTTATTAATGATACCGTTAAAAAAGCTAAAGCAGTAACATAGCTTATTAAAGAATCATTATTGAAATCATACCCTAGAAAGCGTACTGTATCATTGATGATATCTCCATCATTATTTCTTACTATAGTCAAAGCTCCCCAGAAAATTGGAAAAACGGCCGAAGATATCGTAAGGTTATAAACTGAATTTGCCCAATCATAAAATGCCCAAGCGTTTAATAGCTTCTTATGTCCTTTAGGTAATATTTTACTCATTTAGTATGTGTGAAAATTATATAAAATAAATTGTGATTTTAAAGCATATTACTTTTCAATAAAAAAGCTGCCCTGAAATGTTAATCAGAACAGCTTCTAAAATAAGTATAATCTTTTTAAGAACGTAAACTTTACAATTATTTAAAAGTGGTTACGCCAAATTTCTTTGCTTCTGCCCTAGCTGCGGGAGCCCAAGCGGTAAGGTTATTTATTCGGGTATCACTAGAAGGGTGTGTACTCATAAACTCTGGTGGAGCTTGCCCACCACTATTTGCTTTCATACGCCTCCAAAGGTTAGCAGCTTCATCAGGGTTATAACCTGCTATTGCCATAAGTTGTAAACCGATACGATCGGCTTCAGTTTCATGACTTCTGCTAAAAGGTAACATAACTCCAAATTGGCTTCCCAATCCAAAAGCTGTTCCTACTATTTGCTGTGTTTTATCATCTTTTCCACTTACCGCGACCGCCGTAGCTACGCCAGCAACTTGCTGTATTTGAGCAGCACTCATTCTTTGTTGACCATGATTTGCAAGTGCATGAGCAACTTCGTGTCCCATAACGGCAGCAATTCCTGTTTCATCCTTTGCAATTGGCAAAATTCCCGTATAGAAAACAATCTTACCACCAGGCATACACCATGCATTTACCGTTTTATCATCAACCAAGTTGTATTCCCATTTATAATCTTTGAGATACCCCTGATAACCATTTGCATTTAACCATCTTTCTGATGCTTTAGAAATTCTTTGTCCAACTCTAGTTATCATTTCTGCGTCTGAAGTACCTTTTACCACTTTATTCTCTCCCAAAAACTGATTGTACTGTTGGAAAGCCATTGGTAATATCTGAGAATTTGGAACTAAAGCCAACGTAGATTTACCTGTAAAAGGGTTTGTTGCACATGATATAAACAGTAATGCAACACATATGCTCACAATAGATTTTTTGATATTCATAATCGTAGTTAAGGATTTTTTATAATGATTGTTAAAAATAATCAAAAATCTTGTTACTTATAATCCATTGACACTTTTTGTATCCCTTTTTTTTCGATGAAATCACGTTTTGATCGTTATTCTACACATATAAGCCCTTAATTCTAATTAATTATAGGTATAATTTTTCATTTATTTGTATAACTACTACTTCACTAGGGTAAATACCCCCTTTTATTTGGGGGGTTTTTATTGATCAAAAAATGATATTTTTTGTTAATTTCACATTACTATTTAAATTGATTACTAAATAAATAGCATTTTTTTAAAGAAATAAGGCATCACCCACCCCATTTTAAAGCTCTTATTTACAAAACATTACAAGATTTATTTATACACTTACTTTATAAAAAAGTAAGCCTTGTTTATTAACACATATAGAATATGCAATCATGAATCTTTACGCATTACTTATTGGGATAAATAAATACACTACTAGTCCACTACAACAATGTGTAGGTGATGTAACAAAAATTGAGTCATACTTAAACACATTGCAATCAAATTACGACAATGTTTCGATTAAAAAACTCATTAATTCAAGTGCTACTAAAGGCAATATAGTAGATTCCATTCAGACTTTACAAGCCAATGCAACGGATAATGACGTCGTGTTTTTATATTATAGTGGTCATGGGGCTCTAGAACAAAGCTCAAATAGGTTTAGTGATGCACATTCGGGAACTATAGAATGCATCGTTTGTTATGGAGATGAAGAAGAAAAAAGCGGTACATACCTATTAGCGGATAAAGAGTTACGGTATTTATTTTCAAAATTTAAAAATGATCCTAATTTGATAACTGTTTTTGATTGTTGTCATTCTGGAGATATTACCAGATCATTTACTCTTCAGAAAAACGATGATTCAAGGCAAAGAAAAATCAATAGTATATTTTCATCAAGAGATTATGATAATTTCATTTTCTCCAAAGAAATTAGTGAAGAACGTATTAAGTCTTCTAAATTGACTTCTTTAATACCGTATAAAAATGCCATTACAATTTCTGCCTGTATGGCTTCTGAATCTTCATGGGAGGATGCTAAAGGTGGAGTTTTTACGCGATACCTGTTACAATTACTTAAAGCCAGAAATAATAAATTAAGCTATTTAGATATTACCAAATGGGCCAAAATAAGTTTAAAGGATATTACCAATAAAAAACAAACGCCTACTATAAGTGTTCAAGGTAAAGGGAAAATCGATCATTATTCTTCTTGGTTAAACCTATATCCTAAACAGAATTTGAATGAGAATGGCCAGATAACCTTTAATAATAAAAAGGGGTGGTATTATAACAAAGGGCAATTATTTGGCATCAAAAAAGGTACAGAGATCACTATTAAAATTGATCAAAACAATGAGTTTACAACAAAAATCATAGAAGTATCACTTGAAGATGCTCTTATAAAAGATCCTTTAGAATTAGGTGTTTCATTAGATTTTAAACAATCCTATCAGGTAAACACAACCACTACTTATACTCCTTTACATCTTTATATTAATAATTTGGATAAGGATCAGAATGCAGAATCTCTTATTACTTCATTATGTAAAGAACTAGGAAATATTGAACTTAGTAGCTCTATTTCTTCTTCTTTTTTTCTTACGATTTTTAATCAAACTGTTTATATAAGCCTTCCGGGAACCCCTTACCAACCATTGGCTAAACAAATTGATTTATTGGATTCTGAAGATGATGTAATTTATAAAACATTAGAGCGTCAACTAAAATCATTATTAAAATGGAACTATTATTCTACATTAAAAAACCCAGATAGTGGTTTTGATGAAATCCCAATTAAAATAGAGATTAGAAGTGATCACCTTCAGCCTTGGATTGATATAACAGGTACTGGTTTAGATCTTATGACAATTGAACATCAAAAAACTAGAACGGACGAATATTTTCAAAAATATCAAATCAATGTTTCTAATATTTCAAAAGAAACTATTTATGTCACAGCTTTGTTACTAAGTTCTGATTTAGGCATTTCTGCCGATCCATTAGATAATCTAACCAAAGAATTGGCACCTGGTCAATCTATAATGTTTTATGAACATCGCAGCGCTCCTTATGCTGGTTGGTCATTAGATACATACAAAGAAATTTACAACTGGAAACAAGATTGGTTGCGATATCTATTTATTGTAAATGATCAAGAGGATTTAACTACTTCGATTCCAGATATGTTACAAAATGGATTGCTTCCACCTATTACACATTTGGGCAATTTAATGGGTCATGGTGCCATTTCTGATTTTCTTCCAGAATCGCCAAAATGGGATGTATATTCTACAGATTTAAACCTTATAAACCCTTCGTATAATAGGATCAGCCAAAAATTGCTTAATGAGTTAAGCTGGTATACTGATCATGATATACTTGCGCCATTTATTAATAGTATTTATACCAAACAACAATCAAATGGTTTTATAGTAGATACAGTTTCCGATGTTCCTAATGTTTCTGAAGTTTCAGATATTAAAAGTAAAAGTTTAGAAAATTTAAAACTTAAACTCGGAAATTATCTGGATGATAAACGTAGATATCGTCGATACAAAAAATCAAAAAAACTATTTCCAAAACAACCTATAATAGTAGCAGAAGGAGATTCTTGGTTTTTATTTCCGTTTTTAGTTAAAGATACTCTAGATTATGTAATGGAGAAATATCCATTGCGCAGTATTGCTGCAGCAGGAGACGAAATACAAAATTATAGACATAGTGGTCAACTTCTCAAAGAAATTCAAAAAGAGCGCCCTAAATATGTGCTTATAAGTGGTGGAGGTAATGATATTATTGGTCCTGCAATTGTGGCTATTTTAAAAAACAAAATGCCTTCTGGTCTCGATCCCTCTTCTTATCTAAATGAGTTTTACAAGAAAAAAACACAAGATATAGAAGAAACATATAACTACTTTTTTAATAGAATACATGAATTTGATTATGTTAAACAAGTATTTGTTCATGGATATGATTACGTACGAACAGATCATAGCCAGAAAACTATTAAAAACGGTTGGGTAAATAGGTATTTAATAGAAAAAGGAGTTACAAAAATTAAAGATAGAACCAACATAATTAACTATCTTATAGATGAATTTAATGCCCTGTTAGAAAGAGTTACCAAAAAACACAAAAACGCTACATACCTTGATATGCGTACTTTAGTCAAAAAAGATGAATGGTATGATGAAATACATCCAAATGATGATGGGTTTAAAAAGGTAGGCGATAGATTTTTAGAAGCTATAAATCAACTAGAATATAAGTATCATGAGAATATGCAAAAATAATATCACCGATCAGATTAGAGATCTTTTTGACGCTAATCCTGTTAGAGTACCAGAAGCGCGTATACAGCCTCTTTGTATGCTTGAGATAAAAGATAATAAACCAAAATATTTAGGAGAATTTAAGTTCTTGGTAAAAGATGGTTTTGAGCATGACATTACCATAAATACAGCTCAGGTTTCACAAGTGTCTAACGTAAAAACTAAAAAAATAGATTTCAAGATAGGGTTTGACATATTAGGAAACTTTATTAAGGCGTTTGGACTAGATCCGGCCGCTATAGGAGCGTCGGTTAAGGGGTCAGGAAAGATATCATTTTCTTTTGGCAATGTAATTCGTAAATATGTGGATACCCTAGAGTTAGGGCAAGTCTTAGTGGCAAATGATATAAAAGGTGATCCAGATAATATTTTTATAGAAGAAATTTCTAAAAACAAAGACGTTAAACTCGCCTTAATTACTGATGTTCTAACGAGTACCGACTTTTCATTATCCACTTACAAGGATAATGAAACTAGTGCCGAAATAAATATTCCGTTAATACAAGATTATTTAGGAAATGTAGAAACGGGATTAACTATAGAGAAAGTTTCTGAAAATGAAGTGAAATTTAAAGGAGAAACACCTTTAACTTATGCATTTACCTGTGTAGAAATAAATATTGATCCAGAAACTGGAAAATTCTCTAGAGGACAATGGCTTGATACTATTAGATCGGTAAATAGTAAACCCTTATCTGATGTTAAGCAAATAAAAATTCCTAAATTGATACTTGATGAAAATCAAGCGAATCCTTTACTGATAGAATTTTAACTCAGTAAACTCTTAAACCAAAACACACACAAATCATGAAAGAATATTTTGTTGGGATATTTGAAAATGATGCTCAGGCACCACTAAATTATTTAGATGATGAGCGAAAAGCAATAGATGTTCTTTTGCTTCAAAATAATGATGTTTTTAATAAAGAAATCATCCCTAACGAAGGTATCGATGGTTTTATAAGTAAATTACAATTACTAACAAATGATATGACCATCTTTCATTTTAGTGGTCACCATAATGATACCGATGGAGCTCTTAAACTTAGTGATGAAATTTTTAACGATAAAGGACTTATTGAAATTTTAAACAATTCACCAAAATTAAAGATTGTATTTATAAATGGGTGTTCTACCCAAAAAATTGTCGAGGCCTTACATAATGTCCCAATAGTAATAGGCACTACTACTCCTGTGTATGATCATTTTGCAAAAACTTTATCTACCAGATTTTATGAATTACTCTTAAACCAAAAGGATAACTTAAAAAACAGCGATTTAATTTCAGAAATTTTTAAGCAAGCAAAAGGTTTCTTACAAGGACATTACCAAAATCCTGACGATCAAGAAAGAGGGCCAATGGCCGCAGATGAAATAGACAAGAGAGTTAACAATTATAGTTTTAAGATCAACAATGAAGCAAAAGACTTTGAACAACGTTTGACATATTATGCCGATCCCGATAGTTTTCCTGTTAGAAATCGTTTTAAATCATTAATAGACGAAATACGTAACGAAGAAAAATTAAGTGAAGATCTTTATAAATATTATCCTTACTTTTTATGTATTCATTTAGAAATTCTTTCTGACTTTGATGATATAAACAATAGTATTTACCAAAAACTAAGTAAAGAACGATATTGGGTAATACGAAGTATGTTTAAAGAGTTTTTGAATTTTCTTAAATTTTCGGCTTACTCTATCATATGGTCTATCTCAAAAGAAAGTCCCGAATTTAAAGAAAAGTTAACCGATCAGTTAAAAGAAATACTTAGAGAAAACCTGGAAATTGGATGGGGGTCTTATGTGCAAGACAAAATATCCGAACACTTAGTTTATATTTATACTAATATTCCAGACGAGTATTTAGAAAATAACTCCCTTTGGAAAGAATTAAAAACATCAGTCCTACAAAATCAATCGCTATTTAAAGAAATGTCTGATTTCTTTTCTGAATATCTTGAACATAACGATAAAAGTAAACATGACTATATTAAAACAGAATTTTACCTTGAAAAATTCTTAAGAAATTTTAAATTCCTAAGATCATTGGCCATAGAATCTATATATGATGTTTTCTATAATCAGTTTAAATATGATGATCAACGTTCTTATATTATCAATAGGTCTTATTACCCGGTAAGTAATAGACCTACTGCATTAGATACAAAGAAAAGTGTTGTGCATGAAGTAAACGATAATGAAAGAGCAATAGATATTGATGTACATTCGGTATATATATGCACCACTTTAAACAATAACGGAAAACCAAAAAGAGAATTAAATTTATCTCCTTTTTATCTCGATGTAAACTCTACATCGGTAGCCAAAGATAAAATAAAGTTATACTATCTTGATAGATATTCTGAAGCAACAGATAAACTTATTTATAGAGAAGTTATCAATGCAAAAGTATATAGAAATGATGCTTCTAAAAAAAACAAATTAGGCGAAGAAATTGAAGTACCTCTTAATGAAGACATGATATTAGGCCTATATAAAGACGGCAAAAAAGACATCATAGAGATTGAAGAAAAGAAAAAAATACGAGATCATTTTGAATATATAAAGAATTTAATTTCCTACTCATGATCTCACTAAATACCAAAAAACTTTCTCCTTTTAAGTTTCTAGATTCTTACAAGAAAAACGACATTAATAGTTATTTTGGAAGAGATAAGGAAAGTCTGGAACTTTTTGAATTGTATAAAGACTCCTCAATCATGATCCTTCATGGACCTTCTGGTTCTGGTAAAACAAGTTTGATCTATTGTGGTCTCTTAAATAAAATTAGTGAGGGAAAAAAGGTTATAAGTATCAGAAGAGATGATAATATTATTGAGTCTATTAAGAAAAACCTCTTTAAATTTGATACGACTAACAAAGATCCTCAAAGCTGTCAACCGCAATTAATAGATGATTTTCTAACTGCCCATTATGATCTTAATAGAGTTTTAAAATCGATAGAGCATATCGAAGGAATGATGCTTGATGTAGAAGAAGAAACCGTAAGGTTAAGACAAAATAAGAAGAAGTCAGATATTGTATCAATCGATCAAACATCTGATACTACGCAAGAAGATCCTAAAGTTATATTAGAAAAATATAAAGAACGATTACGACAATTTAGTAGTGAAAGAAAAGCTTTATTAGAAAAACTTAGAGAAAAAAACACAGCAATCAACGCTATTTCTAACACTATTTATGAGTATTTCATTAATCTCGGCAAGTCCGAATCTAATACCTTATTCTCGCCTTTAATTATTTTTGATCAGTTTGAAGAGTTATTTGTATATGGTTCTAAAGACGAAATCAATAAGTTTGGTTTATTCTTAAAACTAGTGTTTGATTATAAAATACCTTTTAATATAATCATTTCGTTACGCGAAGAATATTTTGGCCACATCGACCAACTACAATCGTATGTGCCACATATTTTTTATAAAAAAATACGTTTAGCTCACCCAAATGAAGAGATTGTTAAAAATATAATAGAAAAGTCTTTTGAAGAATTTAATATCAATCAATACAAAGATCATTCTGAGCAGTTTTTATCCCAAGAAGAAAAACAAGAGCGTATAGCACTTATCCTTGATCAAATCAAAATTCAAAATAACGAAACTTATAGTTATCACCTCCCTTTTCTTCAGGTGTATTTAGATCGGTTGTATAAGGTAGATTTTGACCGTACTTTTGATAGTAATCTTACAAAAGAAACGCAAAACTATCCACCATTAGAGTTTAAGCAAGAAGAGATAAAGGAGTTCGGATCCATAGAGTATGTTTTAGAAAGTTACATTAGAGAGGTAAACGATAAAATCATAAAAAACACCAACAATAAACTTAATAATGGAGTCGAACATAAAGATAGTGTCATTAAATTTTTAAGACATTTCAAAACAAGAGATGATCTTAAAAAAAGAGTCCCAATTCGTACTACGAATAAAGACAAGTACTATGTTATTGATGATCAAAAAATATCTAATGATATACAAACAGATATTTGGGGAAATATAAATGAAGAAGAATATAAAGAAACTATTTCTGAGATTATTGAAGAATTGACCGATAAAGGGATTCTTAAGGTAAGTACCGATCAGAAAATTAGCACAGATTATGCAGAGTTAAGTCATGATATAATTGCAAAAGTGATTAGCAATATAAGAACCGAAGATGACTTTAGATCTTTGATCAAAAAAGATTTTGATTCTTCTTTTGCCATATATGAGGATACCGGAAGAAAAGAAGATTTGTTAAATCTTCAAAAGATAATGCGGATTAGGCAATACAAAGATTTTATAGTTAGTGACGAAAATGAAGACACGTTTATTTTAAAACAACAATTTTTTGACGAAAGTATAATTGAGGTAGAAAAAGAAAAACGCGAAAAAGAAAAACAAAATATAAAACTTAGAAAATATTTTAATTACTCCAGAATTATATCTGTATTAATGCTAATTTCTCTTATTATTCTTGCATATAATTATAAGGATATTAGAAATGCCAAGAATAATTGGTTTAATGAAAAGTCCAAAAGAGAAATCACAGATAAGATTAATAAATTTACAGGGTTAGCCTTTAAAGAATATAAAGTAGACAAAACAAGTTCTTTTAATTATTTTCAAAAATCAGAAGCTATATTTTTAGAAAATATCGATAGTTTAGACCCAAAAGCATTTGACCTTCTAGGAAACTTTAAAAATGACCTTTTTAAAGATTATGTAAAAGCACCCTTCTATTTTAACAGTATTTCTCTTGGAGAAGGCCATATTATAAAAACAAAAACCCGAAGACTCAAGTATAATGATTCGACATTATACGTATTTGCATTAACAGCATCTAACAAATTAATAGCCAGATCTTTGTTGTATAAAAAAAAGAATGATCGAGGTAAAGAAATTTTTAAAGAAAATAACATTATTGCCTTTGAACCCTTTATTGATGAAGAAGGTAATTTAATGACATTTATAGCTTCAAAGACATTAGCCGGAGGCGAAAACATATACCTGCAATTACTAAATATAGAAGGTAAACCCTTCATTTTGGATCGTAATGGCAGCACCAAAATTACTGTTTTCGGAAATCAATTAGGAGATATAGAACATCAAGATAATTATTCTTTTTTAATAGGTATTGATAATGAAATGTTTCAAGTTAATTTAGGCTATAGAATGAATAATGGAAATAGAAATTCTATTAAACGGCTAAAAGTCCTATCCGAAGAAATTCGGAGAATAAAAGTCTTTCCTGATGATCATAAAAATTATTTTGCATTATATGGTGACAATAAATTATACAAAAGTAATGATACTGTAGATGATATTCTTGACAGTAAAAACATTACAGACGACTTTGTTTACACCTTTAAAGTACTAAAGGATAAGTCTATATTATTAGGGTTAAACGGTAAAATCGAACGATACGGACCCGATTCTACATATCTATACAAACAAAACTTTATTGATGACAAAGTTATTAGTGCGATTGATATTGACAATAGCCAAACATTAGTAGGGAGTTATGATAAAACTGCAACCTTATGGAATGCCAACGGTCGACTTTTAAAACAACTATTTGGTCATACTGCTGCTATACGTAATGTTTCTTTTATAGATAATGATTATGTGATTACCAGTGGTGAAGATCAAACTATAAAAATATGGAATATCGCTCCTGTGGCCCTATCTACAAATAAAGTTAAAGGAGAAATTTCTCAAATTTATTTTAAAAATGAAAATGAAATTCTCTTAGTACATGGTAAAAGAAAGGAAAGCCAAATTGCTAGACTAAAAAGTGATCTTTCTATAAATGCCGATAACATAAAAGAGAATATCTCTAGGTTTAGAAGTGATCATGAAATCATTAATGGTCTCAATATTACTAAAGATAAAATTTTAGTGTTACCAAATTCTGATACCATTAGAGGGGTTAACTCTATACGATACAATGGTGCTAATAAGAGAGTTTTAGCAATTGCTTCTGACAACAATAATATCTATATGTATGATTTTGATGAAAAGAAGACAAATGTAATCTTGGCGCATACAGACAAAGTAATAGATATTGATTTTTCAAAAAGTGGTAATTATATGGTATCTGGAAGCAAAGACAATAGAGCTATCATTTGGGAAATTAATAAAAATAATACCTTTATTCCTTTAGATACGTTAACAGCGCATACAAGTGATATTGAAGATGTTGCTTTTTACAAAGATGAATTACTATTAACCGCAAGTAGTGATAATACTGTACAAATTTACAAAAAGGAAAAAGGTAAAAAACACTTTACACAAATACCGAGTCTAATTAGACACAATTATGGTGTTACTGCCGCTACCTTTTCTCCTAATGGTCGTTATATCGTTTCTGGTGACACTAAAGGGAATATCAAAAAATGGAATCTAACCAAATTTGATTCTATTGTAAACTCTAGAACATACAGCTTTACTCCCGATAAAGTCTTTGAATAATTTGTATTATGCTATAATATGCAACTCTGTAAAATCTTTTGGAACTACTATAGTTTGTTCTTTTTTATTAAACTGAATACTATCTAAAGAAACAATCACATTATCTATTTCAACTTCTTTAATCACAAAAGGAAGTCCTATAAACTCAATTTTAAAAACCTCATATTCTGTAACATATGTTCCAGTTTTATGCTGCTGAATAATAATTTCATTTTCTTTACCTGTAAAAGAGAAGTTTCTTAAACAATACCTTCCTTTTACATAATCATAGCCATCTTGTGCATCTTCAAAAACTTTTGATACTTCTTTATTACCTAATTTATAGTATACTTCTAATTTTAGTTCTTCTATTTTCTTTTCACCAACATATTGTTGTACTGGATATTTTGGAATAATTGCGCCATCTTTTACAAATAATGGTATCGTATCCAAATCGGCATCAACCCACTGCTCCATTCCTCCTTTTACATATTCTCTAGTCCAGTAATTATACCAACTTCCTCTTGGTATATACATTCTTCTTCCTTTAGCATTAGGTTCTTGTATAGGGCATACCAAAATTTGATTTCCAAAAACAAATTCATCCGCTCTATAATGTGTCTGACAGTCTTCCTGATCAAATAAAACTAATGGTTTTAACATTGGAATACCATCTTCAGCATATTCCCAAAACATCGTATATAGATAGGGTAATAATTGATACCGTAGTGATACAAATTTTCTAGTAACATCTACTACTTCGTCTCCAAAAGTCCATGGTTCTTGATTACCATGGTCTCCAGAAGAATGGGTTCGGCAAAAAGGATGAAAAACTCCCAATTGTATCCAACGAGCATACAATTCTCCTGTTGGATGCTCTGCAAAACCACCAATATCACTACCTGTAAAGGACATACCACTCATACTCATACGTTGCGCTTGGATATTTGCTATCCAAAGATGTTCCCAAGTAGCAACGTTATCTCCTGTCCATGAGGATGTATAACGTTGTGCACCAGAATATGCGGATCTAGTAATTATAAATGGTCGTTTAGGGTACGAGAATTTTTTTACCCCCTCGTAGGTAGCTCTTGCCATTTGGGTACCGTAAATATTATGAGCTTTTCTGTGACTACAGGGATTACCATCATAATTATGTCGTACATCATCTGGAAATGTTTTTCCTGGAACTTCCATAACGGCAGGTTCGTTCATATCATTCCAAACTCCCTTCACTCCTATTTCGTCGATAATTTCTTTAAACAGATCTGCCCACCATTCTCGTACATCAGGGTTTGTAAAGTCTGGAAAAAAACACTCTCCAGGCCATACTTTTCCTCTCATGTACGGGCCATCAGCACGTTTACAGAAATAATCTTTTTCTATTGCCTCTTTGTAAACCCAATATTCATCATCAATTTTAATTCCTGGATCTATAATAACGATAGTTTTAAAACCGTCTTCTGCAAGTTCTTTAACCATACGCTTTGGATCTGGAAAATACTCTTTATTCCAGGTAAAGCATCTAAAGCCTTCCATATAATCAATATCTAAATAGATAGCATCACAAGGAATTTCTAACGCTCTGAACTTACTCGTAACTTCTTTTACTTTCTGTTCTGGATAATAACTCCATTTACATTGGTGATATCCCAATGCCCATAGTGGTGGTAGTTCGGGTTTACCGGTAAGATCTGTATATCGTGTTACAACCTCTTGCATATTTGGCCCATAAAAGAAATAGTAATTCATTTCTCCTCCTTGTGCCCAAAAACTAGTTACATTTCGCCTTTCATGACAGAAATCAAAATATGTTTTAAATGTATTATCAAAGAAAATACCATATGCTTTTTCTTCATACATCCCTATATAAAAAGGAACGCTTTTATATAATGGATCCTGATCTTTACCAAATGCATACTGGTCTGTTGCCCAATTCTCTAATCGCTTTCCTTTTAAGTTTAAATGCGTAGGTTTATCTCCTAACCCATAGTAACATTCTCCTTGGGGAGCCGATTTACTCATTTTCACAATGTTACCACCGTATTCATAACTCTGTTCCCAATGAAAACCCCAATCGTCTTTACAAATCACATTTCCTTCTAGATCATAAATCGCTATATTAAGAGTTTGTTTATTAACAATTACTTTAATACGTGCTGTAAGAATTGAATATTCGGAGTCGTGTTCTTCTACTTCAAGTTTACTATATCCTCTTGCTCCATCTTCACTGATAGCATAAGAAAAATCTTTTTCAAAGTTATAATCAGTTGCATATCTAAAACGTAATACACTACCTCTTAAAACTGTAATTTGTAAAATGACTCCGTTTTCTGTTGTAAAATTAATTTTATCTACATGTTGAGAAAATGAAGTTATTTTACCTGGAAATAGGTTTCCTTTATGCTCTAATTCTGTATTAGTGATCATATTGTTATCTTTTTCATTTAGACTTAGGTATTAAAGTTATTCATGGTCCAGTACTTATAATTTATACTAAAATCAAGAATACTTCTATTGTAAAAGAACAATATCTAAATCAATTTAAAAATCATTTTTACTACTATTTATCAAGAAAAATCAACGAAAACGTTTGAATTAAAATAAATTAACAATGAGTTAATTTTCTATTATAAAATATCTAATTTACACAATTGCAGTATTGCTTTGATTTGATCTTAAAAATTATAACTCCCAAAGAAGGAATCACGATTTTTGTTTAATTTAAATAGTCAGTTCAATGTTTATTTTCTAAAATTATATTAGTAATCTTCGAAATAACACTACATCATAGTACTTTACAACATTTTGGTAAGCAATTCTGTAACTTGTTCTGGATCTTTAACCTGATACATGGCTTTGGTTTTAGCAAACCCTACTTTAATAGTATAAGCCCATTCTGGGGCTTCTTCAAACATGTACTCATCAGTCCAATCATCACCAATTACGGTCATAAAATCATAATCCTCTTGTATTATCAAGCGACTCATAGCTCTACCTTTGTTAACATTACTACTTTTTATTTCAATGACCTTATTACCTTTTAAAACCATTAAATCATTATTCTCAACCATACTGGTCAGGACTGTATTTAACTCTATAGTACGAATTTTAACAAGTTCTGGATCTGCCATTCTATAGTGCCATGCCAGCGAATAATTTTTGGTTTCTATGAAAGTTCCAGGCGTTCTATCCACAAATGTTTCCAAAATCGGTCTGATACTTTCCATCCAGTCTGTCTTAATGCGTTCCAGCATTATCCATTCATTGTTTTGATATATCCAGACCCCATGATCGGTGACTAAGTCATAATTTTTATGACCAAACCACTTTTTAAAGGTTTCTTTATCTCTTCCACTAATTAGTACTACTGTTGTATTTTCTTGTTCTTGAATTTTATCCAAAAGATTATAAAGATTAGCATCTGGTTTTGCATCTTGAGGATCGTCTTTAAAACCTACTAGAGTACCATCATAATCCAAAAGCAATAATTTTTTTTTCTTTTGATGATAATCACTCAATAATTTTTTCTCATAATCCCCAGTTAACTTTTTAGCTATAATTGCTCCTTTAAGTTGTTTTGTGGTTTCCAAAGATGCTAAAAACTCTTTTGCCCATTTCTCGACATTGTAACGCTTTAAACGTTTTTGTAAAAACTTCATACGTTTTTGTTGCTCATCTAATGGCATACACAAGGCCCTTTTTAGATTATCAGCAAAGTCTTCAAAACTGTTTGGATTGATGAGTAACGCTTCATTCATTTCTTTAGATGCACCCGCCATTTCACTTAAAATCAACACTCCATCACTTTTAGTTCTTGTAGCAACATACTCTTTGGCTACGAGATTCATTCCATCTCTTATAGGTGTAATAAGAGCCACATCTGATGATATATATAAATCTATAAGATCGTCGAAAGATAAAGCTCTATAAAAATACCAGATTGGTGTCCAACTTACGGTTGCAAATTTACCGTTAATGCGACCTACCAATTCATCGGTTTCTCTTTTTAACTTTTGATATTGTGGAACATTAGAACGTGATGGTACAGCCAACATAACCAATCTTGCCTTTTCTTTATATTCGGGAAATTTATCTAAAAAATATTCAAAAGCTTTTATTCTATTCGGAATACCTTTGGTATAATCCATTCGATCAATCGATAAAATTAGCTTTTTGTCCTCTGATGTATGTTCCTGCAGTCTTTGATAAAATTCTCGGTTTTCTTGAGGCGTACTACTATGTTCAAGAGCAGCATTGTAGAACTTGTCATAATCGATGCCCATAGGAAAAGAATCTACCATAATGAGTCTATCTTGATAACTTATTTGATTGAAATTAACCTCTAATCTTAAAATTCGCTTAACGGAACTCAAAAAATGTCGTTCATAATCGTAAGTGTGAAAACCTAATAAATCTGCGCCAATCATGCCAGTGAGAATTTCTTTACGCCAAGGAAATGTTCTGAAAATCTCATATGATGGAAAAGGAATATGTAAAAAGAAACCTATGGTAGTATTTGGTTTTTTATCCTTAATAAGTTGAGGCAACAATAATAATTGATAATCATGTACCCAAA
This sequence comes from Aquimarina aggregata, assembly GCF_001632745.1. GTDB lineage: Bacteria > Bacteroidota > Bacteroidia > Flavobacteriales > Flavobacteriaceae > Aquimarina > Aquimarina aggregata. The sequence goes on from NZ_LQRT01000002.1 coordinate 756,853, forward strand.
CAGTATCTCCGTCTTCAATATTTTCTAATATAACTTCTGCAAATTTTTGATTTACACGTTTGTAAGCTTCCCACTCTTGCTCTTTAAATTCTGTATATTCCATAAAATAATGAAATAATGGCCATAATGCTTTATTACTAAAGCCTTCATAATATTCTTCAATATCTTTTATAGATAAGGGTACAGAAACACATTTCTCTTTTTGTATTTCTTGAGCAACCTCTTTAGAAAGGGCTGAATCTAGTTCTTCTTCCGGAATTCCAGACCAACCAATCCAAATTCCATTTCCTTCGGCATGAACAGACTTCATTCCGGTTGCTAAACCTCCTACACTTGGAATTATTTTTAATGAATTATTCTTTATAGATACTTGTAACGGTAAGCGATTAGAAACAATTATTGTTTTATTCATATAGATAATTTGGTTGAACGGGTATGATTTTGTTAATTTAAATAAAAATTCGTGAGTTATCCCTTAAAAAGAAAATAGTTTGATGAATAATTTAGATTATGGAATAATAGGTAATTGTAGGAGTGCTGCTTTGGTTTCTAAACAAGGTTCAATAGACTGGTGTTGTTTACCTCAATTTGATTCCCCAACAGTATTTGGTAAGCTGCTTGACAAAGAGATTGGAGGTTCTTTTGGATTTGTCGTAGATGATAGTTATACCATTAAACAAAGTTATATTGAAAACACTGTGATTTTGGTAACTACTTTTAGTAATGGTCTTGATATTTTTGAGGTTAGGGATTTTATGCCTAGATATTATAAAGAAAACGGAAGTTACCATTCTCCCCCTGAATTTATTAGATACATCAAACATGTTGCTGGAAAACCAAGCTTAAAAGTTATTTATGACCCTAAATTAGAATATGCAAAAGGGGAAACATCTACTTATATTAAAAATGATTTTGTAGTGAGTCTAACTAGTAATGAAGCTTTTGACTCCCTATTTTTATATACAGATTTTGACAAAGACGCAATTGTTAAAGGACATGATTTGACCATAACTTCGGATCATTTTTTTCAGGTAGCCTATAATGAGAAATTATTTACCCCTAATCTAAAAAAAGCAATACTAGAATACGAGCGTACCAAGATATATTGGTTGAATTGGATGGAGCGTACACCTAGTTATAAGCGCTATAATAACTATATAGCCCGAAGTGCAATGACTTTAAAATTGTTGAGTTACGACAGATCGGGTGCAATTTTGGCAGCAGTTACTACTTCTTTACCTGAAACTATAGGAGAAGTTAGGAACTGGGATTATCGTTTTTGTTGGATTCGTGATGCTTCTATGGTAGTTAAAGTAATTTCTCAACTAGGACACAAGAATATTGCAAAACGATACCTAGAATTTATCATCAATTTGATAACAGATAAAGATGAGAAACTTCAGATTATGTATGGAATTAATGGAGAGAAGGAATTGACTGAAGAATCCTTAGATCATTTGTCTGGATATGAAAATTCTAGTCCTGTACGAATTGGAAATGCTGCGTATAAACAAAAACAGAATGATATTTATGGGATTCTTATGGATGTAATTCATCAGTTATTATTAAATTTTAATAATGATATTGAAAATGGTGAAGAACTGTGGGGTATTACCAAGGGTATTGTTTGGGTTGTGAGTAAACATTGGCAAGAACCAGACAAAGGTATTTGGGAATTTAGATCTGAAGATCAGCATTTTACCTTTTCTAAAGTACTATGCTGGACTGCTGTCGACAAAGCCATTAAAGTAGCTAAAATGTTGGGCAAAACCTCAAAATTAGCTCGTTGGCAATTACTAGAAGAAGCTATACGTCAAGATATTATGGAACACGCGTGGAGCGATTCTGCACAAGCATTTACACAAGCGTATGGTGTTGATGATCTAGATGCTTCTGTATTGTTGATGGAATCTTATGGTTTTATAGATGCTAAACACCCAAAATATGTAAGTACTGTAAAAGCTATTGAACGTGAACTATCTAACGATGGTTTGTTGTATCGCTATAAAAACAAAGATGATTTTGGTTTGCCATCATCCTCTTTTACTATTTGTACCTTTTGGTTTATTAATAGTTTATATAAAATTGGCGAAGAGCAAAAAGCTATAAAACAATTTGATAAGTTGTTATCCTATAGCAATCATCTTGGTCTCTTTAGCGAGGATTTAGACTTTAAAACAAAACGTTTGTTAGGTAATTTTCCACAAGCTTATTCGCACTTGGCATTGATAGAAACTGCGATTAATCTATCAAAAATTACTGAAGAGGAAAAAATTAGAGATATTTTGTCCTAAATATCTATAGGCTGTTTTTTCAACATTTTCTTGAAGCTATTTATAATAAATTAGTCATTATTAATTTCATAATAATGACTAATTCATGTATTGATCTTTACTTACTTTGTTTTTAATGTAAACACCAAAGTACCTAATGGGGGAACAATAATTTCTACAGATTTCGAACGGCCATTCCAATTCTTATTTTCTATCTTCAATTCTTTCTGGGTCGTTAAACCACTACCCTCATACTTTTTATCATCACTATTAAATATTTCCGACAGGACTCCACCATGCGGCAATCCTAAACGATAAGGAGATCTTGGTACTGGTGTAAAATTGCAAATTACAATCAATGACTCTTCTTCTTCGTTTCCTTTCCGTATGTAGCTTATTACCGAATTTTCATAATCATCATAGCTTATCCATTCAAAACCTTCGTGATCAAATTGTCGCAGATATAATGCCGCATAATTTTTATATAAAATGTTAAGGTCAATAATCAAATTTTGTACTCCTTTATGATAATCATACTGCAGTAAGTGCCAATCCAAACTGCCAAGGAAATTCCATTCATTATTTTGACCAAATTCAGCACCCATAAATAATAAATTGGTACCTGGATGTGTAAACATATAACTGTAGAGCAATCTTAAATTAGCAAAACGTTGCCATTCATCACCAGGCATTCTTGACATAATACTTCCTTTACCATGCACAACTTCATCATGTGATAATGGTAGCATAAAATTTTCGGTAAAGGCATACGTCATGCTAAAAGTAAGATCATTTTGATGATGTCTACGATAAATAGGTTCTTTGGCTACATATTGTAATGTGTCATGCATCCATCCCATCATCCACTTCATTCCAAAACCTAAACCGCCTAAATGTACTGGTTTTGATATCATTGGAAAAGAGGTGGATTCTTCGGCAATAGTTTGCACATCTGGAAAACTGGCATATACTTCTGTATTTAATTCTTTCATAAAAGCAATAGCATCAAGATTTTCTCTTCCTCCAAATTCATTTGGTTCCCACCCTCCTTCTTCTCTGGAATAATCTAAGAAAAGCATTGAAGCCACCGCATCTACACGTAATCCATCTGCATGGTACTGCTCTAACCAGAATATTGCATTACTAATCAAAAAGCTCTTTACCTCATTGCGACCATAATTGAATATCAGACTGTTCCAATCTGGATGAAATCCTTTACGTCTATCGGGATGTTCATAAAGGTGTGAACCATCAAAAAACCCTAACCCATGAGCATCTTCAGGAAAATGAGATGGTACCCAATCTAGAATAACACCAATATTGTTTTGATGTAATGTATCCACTAATACTTTAAATTCTTCGGGATATCCAAATCGTGATGTTGGAGCAAAATACCCTGTAAGTTGATACCCCCATGAAGGATCATAAGGATACTCCATAATAGGCATTAATTCTACATGAGTAAACTGCATTTTTTTTATATATGCAACCAATTCATCTGCAAGTTCCAAATAGGAAAGCGATCGATTCTCATCTATCTTTTTTTTCCAAGAACCTAAATGCACTTCGTATACAGAAAAAGGGGCATCAATTGCATTGTGCTGCTTGCGCTTATCCATCCATTCATCATCTTTCCAATGATAGTTGTCTTCCCAAACCACCGAAGCAGTTTTTGGCGGATGCTCACAACGTCTGGCATATGGATCTGCTTTTTCTGTAACAATATCATTATGATGTGATTGGATTTTATATTTATAAGTGCTTCCCTTTCCAGCACTTGGAATAAAACCTTCCCAAATACCTGAACCATCCCATCGTACATTTAAATTATGTTCGCCTTGGGTCCAATAATTAAAATCTCCAATTACAGAAACGGACTTTGCCGAAGGAGCCCAAACGGCAAAATAAGTACCTTTTATTCCATTTACCGTGATAATATGAGATCCAAATTTTTGGTATAATCGATAATGCTTTCCCGCTTTGAAAAGATTAACATCAAATTCTGAAAATAAACTGTGTGCAACTACATTACTCATCCAAAGATTATTGGTTAATTGTTATTTACTAAGGAGTCATTTAACCTTTTAAAGTTATAACTTAAACCCATCTTTAATTACAGAACGACTTTTAATCACTACGATTCCATCTTTTATTACATAGGATTCTTCTTCTGCGTCTTCTAAATGACTACCTCCATTGATTACTACATCATTACCAATTCTAGCATCTTTGTCAATAATCGTATTATTAATATTACATCGATCACCAACACCTGTATTTGGAATGCCTTTGCTATGATTTTCATCCAAATCACTTAGATCCTCATATGAATTACTTCCTATCATATAAGTATTCTTTACTACCGTATCTTTTCCTATTCTTGATCGAATGCCAATTACAGAATTTTCAATTTCCTTTGCATTAATAATACATCCTTCTGCGATCATCGATTTATTTAGTGTAGTTCCAGATATTTTTGCTGGTGGTAGTATTCTTGGTCTAGTGAGTACCGTACTTCTTTTATTAAATAAATCAAATTGTGGAACGTCATCAGTAAGGCTAAGGTTTGCCTCGAAAAATGCAGACACATTACCAATATCTGTCCAGTATCCTTCATATTGATACGCTAACACTTTATGTTTTTCTATAGAATTTGGTATTATTTCTTTACCAAAATCGATAGTATCTGGATTCGAAAGTATATCAATTAATAATTGTTTATTAAATATATAAATCCCCATTGAAGCTAGATAATGTCGATTTTCTTTTTTCATTTCTTCTCCAACTTCAGACTCCCAACCTGGTAATTTATCTAAACTAGGTTTTTCTGTAAATGAGGATATAAAATTATTGTCATCTGTCTTTAATATGCCAAATTGTGTAGCATCTTTTGGATTTACGGGCAAGGTTGCAATCGATATATCTGCATTTTTACTCATATGTTCTTTAAGCATTTCATCAAAATCCATTTTATACAATTGGTCTCCTGATAATATTAAAGCGTATTCAAACTCATGATTTAAAAGGTGATGCATTGATTGTCTAACGGCGTCTGCGGTACCTTGAAACCAGGTTTTATTGTCTGGGGTTTGTTCTGCAGCCAATATATCAACAAAAGCATCGCTAAAATTACTAAAAACATAGGTGTTCTTAATATGTCTATTTAGAGATGCTGAATTGAACTGTGTAAGTACAAACATTCTTTTAATATCACAATGAATACAGTTAGAAATAGGAATATCAACCAATCGATATTTTCCTGCAATAGAAACTGCAGGTTTGGATCTTTTCTCGGTCAATGGGTATAATCGGCTTCCTTGGCCTCCTCCCAAAATAATTGCTAATACTTTTTTGTTGATCATTTTAGTTGTTTATAAGGGTAATATATAAATTGGTATATTCTTGTGCTGATCGATTCCAGGAATGATCAATTTTCATGATTTGTCTTTGTAATTTCTTATACATTTTTTCGTCCTCATAAAATCCAATAGCTCTTTTTATAGAATAACAAACATCCCAAACCAAGACCTGATCGTGACAGATTCCAAAACCACCTTCTCCTATATCTATAATGGTGTCTTTAAGACCACCAGTTCTTCTAACAATTGGCACCGACCCATAGCGTAAGGCATACATCTGATTGAGTCCACATGGTTCTACTCTTGATGGCATCAGTAAAAAATCCGCTCCAGCATAGACTATATGTGACAATTTCTCGTCATACCCAATATGTGCATGATATCGATCTGGAAATTTTTCTTTTAAAGCCCTTAAACGATTTTCGGTCTCAGGACTACCAGAACCTAGAATAAAAATATTAACGTCTGTAGTATTTAACGATTCTTCGATAATATCTGGTAATAAATCAGCACCTTTTTCTGAAACTAATCTACCTATAAACCCAAAAAGAGGTTTATCTAAGGATAGTCCAAAACTCTCACATATCCATTTCTTATTTGCTTTTCTTCCTGAAATTACAGAACCAACACCATAGTTTTTAATAAGCATAGGATCTGTTTCTGGGTCCCAAGTAACCGTATCAATGCCATTTAAAATACCTATACACTTTTTCTTCTCATCTCTTAATAAACCTTCTAATCCATTTGCACGTTGCTGAAGTTCTTTCATGTATGTTGGAGAAACAGTAGTAACTCTCCAAGAATTTTTTATCCCTGTTGCCAAGGGATTAATTTGATTATCCCAATCTAACAGCCCAATTTTAGAGTGATCAAAATCAGGTAAATAGTTTAATCTATCATAGGGTATTTGACCCTGATACTGTGCATTATGTATCGTAAAAACAGTCGGGATATCTCTTATATAATAGTAGGCGTTAGCATGACTAATCATAAAAGGAATTAAACCTGTATGATGATCATGACAATGAATAACATCTGGGATATATTGTTTATCTTTTATCCAGTCTAAAACTGCTATTTGAAAAGCCACAAAACGCTCTATTTCGTCTTTATGACCATATACTTGTTCTCTATCCAATAACCCCGGAATGTGCACAAGATTAACAGTAAAACCTAAATCAGGGGATACAAGATTATGAATTGTATACCGATGTTCATCATTACCTACTACTATTGTGCCAGAATATACTTCTTGTAAAGTAGCATCCTTTGTAAATTGATTATCATGAAACGGTGTAATAACGAGTACATCATTTCCTAGGTCTTTTTGATATTTTGGTAAAGCACCTACTACATCGGCAAGTCCTCCAACTTTTGCTATGGGGTAACACTCAATACTTATGTGAAGAATATTCATTAAAAAGGGGGTGTACTATTATGCGATTATTATCTGAATTTTAAAATCACATAAAGCTATAAAAAAGCTCCTAGAAACAACCTCTTATTCTCCTAAAAAGAAGGGTATTTAATAAAAATTTAATAAAAATATTACACAAAAAATTTGCTTTTTGCATAAATCACGAAATATTGCTAAAATTAAATAAATCACATTATGCCTTGTTAAGAGAACGTAATGCTTTCTTTATGATATATTTAGTTTCTTTTGTAGCTGATTGTTTTTCCCAATCATTGCAAATCTGTTGCACCCATTCTGGTCTGGTTTTACTAGCGTCGTTTAACCAATTTCCAACAGAGTCTCTTACATATTTAGATGAATCGGATTGAAGAGCAGTTAAAAGTGGGAGTCCCTTTTCTGGGTTTTCTTTCAAATCATCTATTTTTTTTGTCCACACGCCAATTGGTCTTATGACCTCTATAGCGTATCGTCGAATATTATCATCTTTACTTGAAACCCAAGTAAGTAAAAAATTAAGTGCTTTATCTAAATTATCAATAATAAGGTCTTTTGTAGCAAAAATTGCAACTTCTCTAACTCCAAAATGTGAATCACCAGCGTATTGCTCTATTACCCTTAATCTATTTATAATTTCTGTTTCTTGCATTGCAGCCCAATATGTTGCCCAACATCTAGGCACATCAGAAATATGATTCGAAAGATACTCAAATATAGACTGATCAGTAGATAATTGCATAAACGTAAGTCCAATTATTTTGGTATTTGTATTTGCTGTAGGTTTTTTTTGTGCCGAAATAGCTTCATAAAAGCTATCATACCAATGACTCTTATCTAAATCTTTTAAAATCAATTTTACTAATTTTAATTGATCAACAGCTAACCATTCGATTAGATTTGCAGTTTCTATTTTTCCTTGATTAAGATAATCAATGACCTCTTGATCAAGATTATTAAAACTACGAGCTCCTTTTCTATTTTGGATATGTTCGGGAATCATAAGTGATTTATTATTGCAAATATTGGCGTATCAAATGTAGTTAAATCATAGGGAACACCATATACTATGAATTTTACAAATTGCAACACTCTCTCCTAATTACAGAGAGAGTGTGTGTTAGTTTAAGTGTACCTTTATTCTTCAAATTGATTAAAGGCATCAAAATGATACATTTGGATTGATTCTGGCTTTATAATATTAAATACTGCAGCAGCATCTTGGTTTTTGGTTAGATCCTCTGCTGCTGCTTTAGCAGATTTCATATCATTCCAATATACAATATCTACATATTTACCATCTCCATTACTTGCTGTTGTTCGTTCTACAAATCCATGATACAATTTCACAATATCATTTAATGAGGCTAATGCTGTTTTTACATCCTCTTTTGAATACCCTGGATAGGCTTCAAATAATACGACTTCTACTACTTTTGGTGTTGTTTTCATTGACGAATTGTTTTGATCAGGTTTTGTGGTACAATTAAATAATAAGTTTACCATGATTACTAAAATTAACTTGTTCATGAGTATTGATTTTAACATAGCTAACTATGTTTTCATCAAAACTAAAACCTGTCTATGACAACCTTATGTCAGTAGTATTTTTTATTGAGAAGAAGATGATGAATTATACATTTCTGTCCATCTTTTATAGTAATCCTCTAATGTAAATGCTTGTGGCGGAAAAAATTCTTGAGTTTCAATAAGATTAATAATACGATCGGTTCTAAATTCGCGGTAATCTTTTCTTAATCTACAATACGCGATCATTACCCATACGTTATTAGTAAAATATGCTCCGAGTGGTTCTACTCTTCTTTTGGTAAATTGTTTAGATGCCGCAGTATATTGAATTTCTAAAACTCTAAAATCAGTTATTGCTTGCTGTATTACAGATAGGGTATTACTAGGGTTATCTTTGGTTCTAGTATAGGTAAAAATTCTTTGCTCGAGAATTTCTAGTTTTTCTTTTTGCGTAGTTTTAAGTACAGCAATAACCTTATCAATCGCTTCTTTGTATTCGTTTATTAAGGATTGATCGTTATTTGTATTAATAATTTTAGCTGCCGTTAATAAGGCGTTGGCTTCTTTCTCTGTAAACATAACCGGGGGTAAGGAATATCCGTCAACAAGAAAATATCCTGTTCCCGCCTCTGCACCTATTGGTACGCCAGCATCAGTTAATGCTTGCATATCCCGATAAATAGTTCGTAAACTAACCTCAAACTTATCTGCGAGTTCTGCTGCTTGAACCACTTTTTTTGATTGTAACTTCACCAATATAGCAGTTAATCGATGTAAACGCTTCATTACTTACTCTATTTCATTTTCGTCTGGTGAGCTTTTAGTTTCATCAAGTTCACTAAGATCTGTTGCATTATTAATAAAATACTCGGTCTCTTCGTTTGTATCCTCTTTAGATTCAATACTTTCTAAATCTTCTGGTGGATTTAATTTCTTATCTCTAATCATACCTCCTGTCATAATTAGACTCGTTCCTATGATAACAAACAATAGTATTCCTGGTTCAAAACCTTCTACCATTGCTTCTGCAGGTATTGCATAAAATAATAACACTGTAATTAACCCTCTAGGTGCTATAAATACCTGTGGCGAAATATCTTTACCTAAAAAAAGACGAAGTAAACCATAACGAATAGCATAAATAGAAATTAATATTAAAAGACTAATTAAAGTCACTTTTAAACTTAACAGCGATGATAAAACAATTGTAATTCCAAAAATAACAAAGAACAACGTACGAACAACAAAAGCTGTTTCTGCAGTAATTACATGTAACTCATGATAAATAGATTTAGCCTTTTCAAAATCCAAATATTGTCTTAGTTGTCCTTGAAAAAACAATTTCATATTTGCAATCACTAAACCAAAGATTAAAATTATGATTAAAGATGATAAATGCATTTTCTTTCCTAGGGCATAAAGTAATAACAGTACTGCTATTAATAGAAATAACTTTACCTGGCTTTTAATTTTTTGGAATATTAAAATAATAGCATAACTAGCGATCAATGAAATCACTATTGTTAGAATAAGGTTTAAAAAAAAGCCTCCTACCCCTGCATCCTCTGCAGGATTTAACCTTCCGGTTAAAAAATAAAAGAGCATAATTCCTAAAATATCTGAGAACGTACTTTCATAAATATGAAACTCCTTTTTAGCTTCTTTAAGACCTGATACACTAGGTATAATAATTGCGCTAGATAATATGGATAATGGTGTTGCATACAACCAGGCAGATTGCATACTCATGTCTTTTACTAAAGCCTTTAGAATTACCGCTGCAATAAAGGTCGATGCAACTAGCCCTATCAATGCTATTGCTAAAGACTTAAGAATTGGCATCAATTTATCACTTTTAAGCTCTAGCTCTAGTGCCGCTTCTAATACAATCATAATCAAACCAACAATACCTAATACTTCGAGCATAGGCGTAAAAAAGGTTGTCTCACCACCAAACGCTTTAAGAATATACTGTACAACTATTCCTAATATAATTAACAACAATACAGCGGGTACATTGGTTTTTTTGGCAACACCATTAAATATAAAAGATAATATTATAGTTAATGAAATCCCAATGATTACATTATAAGAAGAAAAAATTTCCATGAGTAGGTTTAAGGTTGATTATGTTATTTGATATAGATCTTTTAACGATTGAAAAGATAGTAAATTATTTTAACCTTAAAAATATAGCTATGCGGTATTATTCAACAACAATCAAAGGGCAAACAAAAAATTAAGACTTAAAAAATAAAATAACAATATGAAAAAAAGCTAAAGAACTAACTTATAATGAACTGATTAAAACCTTACACTAAGATTAAAAAATAACACTTTTTTAACGTGTTACGGTGACTTTTATCACCAAAAAGAGATGCTGTTCTTCTATAACTTTGTTTTTATAAGATTAAAAAAAAATATTATGAAAAACTTTTACTCAAATTTTAGATTAGATCTAACAACAGTTATGAAATTTTTAAAAACTCTTCCAGCTTCGTCTGCATATGCAATACAGCGATAAAAAGTTTTACAAATGAATGACATAATTAGTGATTCCAAATTATTAATTTGGAAAGTAAAAATTTAAAAAGCGAAATACTACTTAGTAATTTCGCTTTTTATTTTCTTCGAAAATCTATTAGAAATGTTTGACTACTTTCAAGTTTCATCTTCAAAATTTCACCTTAATAAATATTTAACGTAATCTCACTCAAAAAACTATACTTTTAATAGCCGTATTAAAAAACTAATAATGTCTAATCAAGGTTTAATTATAGAAGAAAGAAGTCGTGACATAGGTGACTTTTTAGTAGGTAGATTGATTCCCTTTAGAAAGAAAAGAATGGTAGGTCCCTTTATATTTATTGATCATATGGGGCCAACAACTATAAAAAAAGGGCATTACATGGATGTAGATCAGCATCCACATATTGGACTGTCTACATTAACATATATGCTTGATGGCGAACTAATGCATAAAGATAGTATTGGTACACATCAACGTATTTCTCCAGGATCTGTAAATTGGATGGTAGCCGGTAAAGGTGTTACTCATACAGAACGTACACCAAATGATCTAAGGGATGGTTCTGAATTCATCGCCCATGGGTATCAAATATGGGTAGCCTTGCCAAAAGAACTAGAAGATATAGCTCCAGAGTTTCATCATATCAATGCTTCGGATTTACCTAGTTGGAAAGATAAAGAAACTACGTTTCGTTTAATTGCGGGCACAGGTTATGGTAAAACCTCTCCTCTACCTGTTCATTCGGAATTATTTATGATTGAAATCAAATCTAAAACAGCCTACGAATTAGAAATCAAGGGTCAGTTGCGAGGTGAGATAGGCATCTGTATAGTAAAAGGCGCTATTGTTGCTTGTAATGATCGTATTGAAAAGGGAAACATGTTAGTATCTAAAACAGAAGATAGTTGTGCGATAACTTTAGAACCTAATACACATATTCTATTGTTTGGAGGCATACCATTTCCTGAAGAACGGCACATCTACTGGAATTTTGTTTCAACGAGCAAAGACAAAATAGAAACAGCCAAACAACGCTGGAAAAATCACGAATTTCCGATAGTTAAAGGAGATGATACTTATGTACCTTTACCAGAAATAGGTTTTTAAACCAATTCTCTACGTAATTCGTTTAGTGAGATTGTACTGTTTATTAATCTAGTCACCACTTCTTCTCTAAACTCTTCAAGATCTTCATAATCATAATATTTTGCCCATTTATGATTTTCCAAAAGGTTTTTTATTTGTTTGATAAGCTTACGGGTAGCATCTGCAGAGCGCAATACAGCTATATTATCATATGCCGGATTATCCTTATGCATATAACTTACTTTCTTTGTCTCAAAATCTACAGAAATATAGTAAGCATCGATATCCGGGTCTAAGTTTTCTCTAAAATCTGCCCAATCTGCATACCCAAGTCTTAGATCATCAATCTCTGCAGGAAAATCTGAAACTAAACGCCATTGGCATTTTGCTGCTCTTCCCCAATGGTTAGACATTCTATAGACACCATGTTTTGTATAATAATAGGTGCTCCCTGATTCACTTCGGTAATTAGGTTTTCTTTTTCTAATTTCCCATAATGGCGCACCTTTAAACACACAATATGTCTTATTAAAAAAGTTATAGCGCGTATATACCTTAACAGTTTCCTTTTCTTGATGTTCCAATGTCTTGTATTTTTTTCCCGCTGGCAAAGAAATCACAATTTATTGAAAAAGTAAAAACAAGTTTTTAACATTGTATTATGAAGAGCGTTTTTAAATCAAATATGATTCAACTTACACATAGTATTTAAATAGTCTTTTATACCTTCTCATAATTTAAAATAAACAAATATGAGGAAATTCCTACACAACCATTTAAAAGGAATCAAGCAGTAATATAACAATTAATTTTGATCCTCTTATTTATTAAGGTCAAAGCGATACGTTGCCCCAATTCTTACAAAAAGGTTTCCTGTCATTTCTGGATTAAGTTGATTACGATCATCTCCAAACTCAAATGCCGAAACACGAATAGGCAATGTATCATTTTCCTGAAAAACTTCATATGAAGCTGTTGAATATCCTCCTTGTAATTGTACCAATATGCTATTATCTAAAAAACTATGTTGTACATAAGGCCCCAGCTCTATATTTGACATTTGCGCATATAACCTTGGTGCATTATCTTGACGTTCTAAACTAAATGATCGCACAAAGGCTTGAAACCCTAAACCAATAGCTACAGCGTCATTAAAACGATGATTAACATCGGCATTAATTGGTAAGCTAGCCGAAACCTCCCATTTTTTATTTTCGCTTAAATGATAAAGGCCTAAAATCGGTGTTAAAAAAGTACCAAAGCCTTCACTACTGGCATATGCACCAATACGGTATTGCATGTGGTCATTTTTTTGATATTTTAAAAGTGCCAATCCACCAAAAAATAGATGATCACCATCTGTATGTAAATCCTGACTAGCAATTTTAGGTAAAAACACATAAGTCCCTGTCCATTTATCACTATGTTTAATATTAAACCCTGCTTTAAGCGTTATATTTTTTAAACTTGTTGATGCTGCATTTGGTAATAAATCTAAGGTATGTTGGGTGTAATCGACTCCTGTGACAATTACTAATTTATCATTAATTTTTATAGGATAGGTTACATTTATATCTAGTAAAGACACATTAGTCTCTTCATCACTATTATCAAAAGAAGCATTAAGAATAGAGCCGTAATTAACTTTTACAAGATCTATATAATCCTGGGCTACCAATAGTTGAGAAAAAAATAAAGCAATGAAAATTGTACACAATCTGTTTATCATACAAGGTTTTATAAATTTATAGTTTGTTTTATATCAGCAAGTATACAATTATTCTTTTATACTTTACAATACTGTTTTTCTAAATATAAAACGCCCCAGCAGTATGCAAAGGGCGTCTTTTAAATAAAATCTAATTAACAACACACTATTTTATTGCGATTTGATGATTTGTTTCACCTTCTGCAGTTTGTATTTTGTATATATAAATTCCTCTAGTAAGATTATATCTAGTCGGGTCTAAAAGTATTTCTTTATTTTCTCCTTTACCTAAGAAACCATCATATATGGTACCTACGGTACTACCCTGAATATTATAGAGTACTACTTTTGCAGGACCACTCTTTTCTGAAGAAAATATCAAACGAGAAGTTTCTATCCTCTTTTGAGGATTTGGATAGCTAGAAACTTTAGCTGGGAATTGTTTATCCAGTTTTGCCAACACATTACTTTCTAGGGCATCTATATTTGACGTAAGAACATCTTTTTCTCTAAAAAATGATGGAAAAAAACTAAAAGCAAAAGCACTATTTACATCTGTAAGATCCACGCCTTCTACTTCGAATAATTCCCTAAGGCTATACGTATCCTGAGAAAAATCTACATCTACCGTACTAGGATCACCAAAAGCTGCTCCAGCTTCAATACCTACGAGGGACAAAATATTACCTCCTTCATCCATAATAGAAAACACATCATTGGTAACTGTAGTATGAAAATTACCTATATAATGCCCTATTTCGTGTGCGGTAACATTACCAACAACAAGTGATACCAAATCTTCTATTGGTACCCCATCTGCTCTAGGGATATTATTTATAGAAGCTCCTGCATTTGGATTTACATCACTTAAGACATCTAGTAATACTAAAGCTTCATCTGTAAGGCTATAGTTACCTGGATCTATAGAGTTTGCGATTCCTATGGTTCCTATTCCTGATTCTTCAATTGTACCTCCAATAATTACTCTTCCGTAAGGTACTCCCCTAGCTTCAAGAAGTTTAGGGATTCTATCTCCTAATATTGCATTACCATAATCACTTACAATTTCTACATTAAAATTAAAATTAATACCAGATGCTATTAAATCTCTTTGAAGGTTTTCTTTCACCACATCAGTAATATCAGCAGTAATTCGAGTTCTATTTAACCTATTATTTTCTATACCCCAATTTTCAAGAAAATCTCCAAAAGGAGATAAAAAACGTTCTTTATCTAACTCGGGATCACCAACAGAAACACTATCTGGCACATTAAAGAAGTCTCTTTGTTTAAAATCAGATCCTGTAAAATCTAGATAAATGATCTGTTTTTGACCTTTGTTAATTTCTAATCCAGGCCTAGCGGCAACAATTTCGGCAGCATATATACCTATATTACCATTTATAGATATTCTATATGTTCCTGTTTCTGGAGCAATGTATGAAAGTGAAGTTTCTCCATTAAGAGGTAGTGGAGACCCCTCTACTCCTCTGTTTCCGAAACCACTTGTACCGATTGCCTGTTCTCCGTTAGGAAAAAACAATCTAGCAGTTGTATTTGATCGGGCATTAACTGCGATACCAAAAACATCTCCTTTTTTGAGTTGAAAAGAATAAAAATCAGATTCTGTCTGTCCAAAATAATTTGCTTCTACTTCATAATCTCCTTCTAAGCCAATACCTACTCCTCCACCAGAATTAAATGGTGTAACGGTAGCAGGTGTTAATTGGATCAACATATTAAAATCATATAATCCAAAGTAATATAAACCATCTTCAGGAGCTAAAAAGTTTACCGAAGTAACAGGTGTAGGACTTACATCAAAAGTAATAATCTGTCCTGCTGCATTATAAAGCACTGTAACGGGGTTTACTATAGAGCCTTCACTAGCAGATGCTTTAAATTCTATTAGATCTCCAGCCTTTAGATCGACCTCATAAAAATCTGTATCTCCTGATCCTGATCCCGCACTACCATGAGGACCATCTCCAAAGGTAGAAGTAGCAGTAACACTTTTAAACGGCCCATCAAAATCTAACGATGTAGCTACAGGAATAGCACCGTTATCTTCATCAACGGTAGTTATACTTGTTTCTAACTCAGGAATTGTTTGTGTTGTTAAGCCTCCAATTATATTTATTCTATTATTATTTGAAGTACCACTACCAAAGTTAGCTATAGCTTGGGCCGAAGCTTGGGTATCATTTATACTCTGATTATCACCCTCGACCTCATTAATAACAGTCATTCTCAATTTCTTGTTAACGGTACGATCTTTAATCGCTTGAGCTTCATTATAAAAATAATTGCTCCATTCCTTATAACTTCCATTATCCCCAAAATAACTATTAAATGGGTTTACTCCTTTTGGCCAAGTTGTAGTACTTGTTGCAGTGCTTTGTTTAGAAATGGTATTCTTATTTGCGCTTTGATTATAATGTTTAATATAAGCATGTAAATCTTCGGCTGCTTTAGTCATTGCTGGATTTTGTTGTGATAACAATGTGCTTGGCGAAAAAGCGAAACAAACAACTGCTAACACAAGCATTTTGACTTGTGTAATCGTTTTAATTTCCATTAGAATAGGTTTTAAAAAATTAATATATAATTGTCCTACAGGAAACTGATCCTATAGTACCCTTGTTCAAAAGTTGGCGTATTGAACGCAATATATTTTAACTACATCAATGATCTATTTAGATCATACTAAAGGCATTACATAAAACTTAATGCATCAAGAAACATACCGAAGAGATTTTTTAAATGCTAAAAAAAACATAATTCTCTAGACTTAAAATCTACAGGTTTGCCGTATTAAATATACGTAATAAAAGGTGAAATTCCCCCCTTTAAAAAGGGGCTATTTAAATAAAAAACGGGGTATATCCCTCTTCTATTAGTCTTTTAAAGAAAATAATTTTGTTCAAGCATGTTCTACAGGTTTAAAAATACTTAAGAACACCAACTAAATGGCTTACACCTATTTAATAGTATATTAACTCTAAAACTAAAACAAATGGAGAAATTTAGTAATCTAGGGATTATAATACCCATAGTCATTGGGTTTCTTTTTTTGGGTTCTTATGAAAAAACCGATATCAATAAAGAAGACCATTTATTTAAAATAGAACAAAAAGAAGGTTACAAAAGTACAACAAGTGCCAATGATGACCCTTTTCATATAATCGAATCGGAAATTACCAGACCTGTTGTAAAAATGCATTTTGAAAAAGACGTTCCTCAAAAAGAGGCAATGTTACAATTTGATAATGCGGTACATACATATATAACGAACAATGCCTTACAACATCAAAAAGGATTTGGTACAGAATGGGTATATCGCCTCTGGGTAAAAACAGGAACTAAGATCAATAACCAGACAACTGGGTGTAGAGGAGCTTATATTCAATTTACAACTAGTGCTGGCTCTTACAGACCTACATTTAATCAGATGGACGATGCAGGAGATAATTTAGATGGGGGTTATGATGCTTATCTATTTGTTGCTTCTTTTCCTGATAGAGCTATAAAATGGGTCGAAGTCGATAATGGTCGATTATACCTCAAGGGAACAGATGGATGGTTTGTCGAAGAATTTATTTGCCAATTATTATCCAAAGATCAAGCCATTGCTACCACTGGATCTTCTGGTTTTTGGACACATCCTAATGTATGGTTAGATAGTGATAAAAGTACCAATTGGGATAATTTTTACTGTAGTGCCAACGAATCCGGAAGATTAAATTTCTAATTAAAAAAACTATTTGAATTGAGGCTGTTTAAAAAGAATACCCATAACTAAATATCCCACTAAAATGAGTTGAGAATATTGATAGTCATTATATTATCTTTAACTCTACACCAAGTGAGATTTTTCTTTCTAAAGCAGCCTCTTTAGCTTACATAAATTATTTATCCTTTCTATAAGTCTATTTTAGGTTTAAAAATGTAACATTTTTTGTGATTCTACTTCTAATACATATGTATTTAGATAATACACTATGAAAAGAGCAGTAGTCATTGCAATTATAATATACATCATTACTTGGGGGATTGTATTTGTTGTACCTCTTCTATTCGCTTTAGGCACTGATATTTCCTTTAAAGCAGTACTTAAGAACCTTATTGAAGCCTTAGCTTATACTTCTTTCTTAATCAGCATTCATGTACTTTTCATTGTCCTGTGCGTTCTTTTTTTACTTATTCGATATTTCAAGAGACTCTATTATAAAAAAGGAATACACATTATGGGAAAAAGAGTCTTATATAGTGTTATAATTCCGATTTTTGTTATTGTTTGTCTTTACAAAATTATAGTTTATACTAACAGCTCAGAAGATTTTATTTATCAATGGGATCATAGTATCGAAAACACTAATGAACACTCTAAAAACTTATATAAAAATGACGGTAAACATAGAGGAATGAGTGTTTTTGGCTGGAAACCTGATAATACCGAAGCCATTGCCTCATTGGTTAAAAATAATATAGAATGGGTAGCAGTCATACCTTTTATTTCTCAAAAAGATAACAATACCACAAAAATAAGTATGCCAGATAGTATTGGTCAATGGTCTAAAAGAGATTCAACTTTTATCAATACTATTCAACAACTACAAAACAAAGGAATTCATGTGCAATTAAAACCTCACCTTTGGGTAATCGATGGATGGCGATCAGAAATTGACTTTTCATCTGATTCGGATTGGAAAATTTGGTTTGAAAGATATCGTAAAAACATGCTACACTATGCACATATGGCAGAGAAAAGCGGCGCATCACTATTTTGTATTGGTACCGAGTTAAAATCTTCGTTAGAACGGCAACCAAGGCAATGGAAAGCTTTAGTCAAAGAAATAAAAGCTATCTATTCTGGTAAATTGACTTATGCTGCAAATTGGGATGGAGAATATGAGATCATTGACTTTTGGTCAGATCTTGATTATATAGGTATACAGGCTTATTTTCCGTTAACGCAAAAAGTAAATCCTGATTTAGCATCTATAAAAAAAGGGTGGAATACACATATCAAGACACTAGAGAATTTATCTAGAAACCATCAAAGACCTATTCTGTTTACCGAAGTAGGTTATAAAAGTGAAACATCTGCCACAATAAAACCATGGGAATGGGGGTCTTATTTTAGTATACTGTACCAAAAAAAATCTGACCGTACACAACAACTAGCCTATCAAGCCTTATTTGAATCTTTGTGGAATAAAGAATGGTTCGCCGGAACATATATTTGGGAGTGGGATACTCGAACGACAAAAGAAAGCGCACCAAAAAGTCTTAATTTCTCACCTAGATTTAAACCTGCCCAAAACACTATTGCAAAATGGTACAGTAAATAATATATATCAGGACAGTTCTTTTTTAGACAAAGCATCAATAAAACCTTTATCTATCGTAATTTTCGTTGCATCAGCAAGATGACTATAAAAAACTGCCATACCGGACATTGCAATGATTTCAAGGATTTCTGATTTAGAATACCCTAAATCTTTAAGCTTTGTAAAATCTGCTTCACTACTAGATTTAGAGTCTTTTGCAAGTTTCACTGCAAAATCTATGGCTGCTTTGTCTTTAGGATTATCATCTTCTGGTAACGTATACGTATTCACTAAAGCATCTATTTGTTCAGGTACCGCACCCATACTAGAACAAAACACATGATGCGCTGCTTCACAATAGTCACAATGTCTATATGAAGACACAGCTATCATAATCATTTCTTTGACTTTTCGGTCGAGTTCGCCACTTCCTAATATAAATTTCATTGGTGGTACAATACCCTGTAATGCCATCGGTGAGTCTCCCCATACTTGAAAAAAATGTGGAACAAATGGAGCTCCCAGTTCTTCTTTAACAGTTTCAAAAGTCTTTTCTAATTCGGGAGTTGTAATTGGATCATCAATAATTGAACTTATTGTTTTCATTGTATCATATTTTTAAGTTGGTGTTATCAAGTTACTAAATGATCTCGACAATGTCACTATGGATGAAAAAAAAATAAAAGAAATAGATGCAATACTCAAAAGGTTTCTAGTTTATGATACTAGGATAATATTTATATCTTTAATCCGTAATACTATTCTATTTTTAGAACTTAAAGTTATACTCAATCATGAATCGTAAGTTGAAACAATACCTGCAGCTTTTATGGCAATCTGTACTTTTTTGGTCTGTGGTAATGGGGTTATTTTCAATATTTAGATATTATGGTATTGAGGAAGAAGAAGGATTTCAGGTTATAACAGAGTATAGTGGTCTGCAAGGAACTTTACGAGCTTTACTGGGGTTTACTAGTATCGGTACTTTAATAGGTTTTTTGTACGCTACCATAGATTTTGTTTTTGATCGTTTTGCTTCCAATAGAATATCCCTTGTATATGATTTGATAATTAGGACTTTCTTTTACTTTATCACCACTATTGCTGTATTTACAGTTATTATGGATTTGTTTTCTAGTATTTATGACATCAATCTAAATACTGAAGCTGGTTGGTGGAGAGAAAACAAATCATTTTGGGCAACGATATTATATATTGTTTTTGTTTCTTTTATTTTTTCCTTTATCAAAATCGCTACAGAGAAGTTTGGAAAAGGCGTTTTTCTTAAAATGCTTATGGGTAAATACAAGCAGCCACAAGAAGAAAAACGAATTTTTATGTTTTTGGATTTAAAAGACTCTACTACCATTGCAGAAAATCTTGGGCATTTCAAATACAGTCAATTTATACAAGATTGCTTTTATGACCTTAATGAAGTAGTTCCTAAATACGATGCCGAAATTTATCAGTATGTAGGTGATGAAGCGGTTTTAAGTTGGCCTTACAAAAAGGGACTTGCTAACAATAATTGTGTGGATCTATTTTTTGCTTTTCAACAAAAGAAACATAAGAAATCCGAGTATTATCTTGATAAGTATGGTGTTATCCCAGAGTTTAAAGCAGGATTACATGGTGGAGAATTGATGGTTACTGAAGTTGGAGTCATAAAAAAAGAAATTGCTTATCACGGAGACGTGATAAATACTTCTGCGCGTATTCAAGCCGAATGTAACACCTATAAAGTGTTACTCTTAATTTCAGAGAAACTATTACAGGATCTAAAAATAAACACTCATTTAACTTCTAAATTCTTGGGAAGTGTTTTACTTAAAGGAAAGCAAGAGAAAGTGAATATTCACACTATTAACAAGGTTCGTTAATACTTTCAAAAAGAACAAATAGCTATTAAAATTCAATGTTTTACACAATTAAAAACTCTTTTAAAAAATAAAATGTAAATAAAAAAGTAGGGGATTTTTCCGTTTGTTTGTTTTAGGTATAGAAAGCATCTGATAATCATTTGATTCGATGTCAATGTAAATCAATTAAAGCTATACTATTATGAATCGCAAGTTGAAACAATATACACAGCTACTATCGCAATCAGTTCTTTTTTGGTCTGTAGCCATGGGATTATATTCGATATTAAGATACTACGGAATAGATGAAGAAGATCATTTTACTGTTGTTACCTCATATAGTGGCACTCTAGGAATATTATATTCTTTATTAAAATTAACTAGTATCGGTATACTAATCGGTGCTTTATACACTACTATAGACTTTATTTTTGATGCATTTGCCGCCCGAAGAATATCTCTTACCAATGATGTGGTTATTAGAACTTTATTTCATTTCATGACTACAATCTTTGTTTTTACCATGGTAACAGATGTATTCTCGGATTTCAACAACACCAATGTAAACACAGATTCTGGATGGTGGGCACAAAACAAATCATTTTGGACAGCTATTTTATATATTGTAGTAGCTTCATTTGTGTTTTCTTTTATTAAGATGGCAAATGAAAAATTTGGAAAAGGTACATTTCTTAAACTATTACTAGGAAAATATAAAACTCCGCAAGAAGAAAAAAGAATATTTATGTTCTTAGATTTAAAAGACTCTACTGCTATTGCAGAAAACTTAGGACATTATAAATACAGTGAATTTATACAAGATTGTTTTTATGATCTTAATGCTGTAGTACCAAAATTTAATGCTGAGATTTATCAATATGTAGGTGACGAAGTTGTACTGAGCTGGCCCTATAAAAAAGGATTAGCCAATAATAATTGTATTGATTTATTTTTTGCTTTTCAACAGAAAAAACAACGTAAATCAGAGTATTATCAAAATAAATATGGTGTAATTCCAGAATTTAAAGCGGGACTTCATGGAGGTAAGTTAATGGTAACAGAAGTAGGTGTGATTAAGAAAGAAATTGCATACCATGGTGATGTGATTAATACCTCTGCTCGCATACAAGGCGAATGTAACACCTATAAAGTTCCTTTTTTAATATCAGAAAAGATAATGCAGGATCTAAAAGTGAGCGCACATATAACGTCGCAATTTTTAGGTAGTGTTTTACTTAAAGGAAAACAAGAAAAAGTAGGTATTCATGCTATAAATCAAATAGCCTAGATTATTACAATGCATCTAAATATACCCAATACCCCTGCTCTTTTACAAATTTGGAATGTTCCTCGATCATTTGCAAACTACCATTTTCATAATACAATGCTTTAAAATGAACAGTTCCTTCTGTATCATTTGATTTTCCTAAAGTAGTTCTTACCACTTCTAACTTAACCCATTGTACTGATTTGGCCCATCGTACAATTGATTTCTTTTCTTTAGACGAAGGTCTAGTAGAAGAATGATGACTTTGCATAAGATAATCCCCATTAGCCAAAACAAAAGCGCTGTAACGCGAACGCATTAAATTCTCTGCAGTAGTTACTGTTGAAATATCTTGATGTATTGTACCACAACATGAATCATACGAGAAAGACCTACCGCAATAACAATTACTCATTAGAAGCAGTTTTATCTTGTTGTTGATTCATTTTTTGCACTAGTTCTTTTAAGCGAGCTGCCCTAGTCTCTTTTTCTTTTCGTAGCTTATTCTTTTTACGATTCATCAACTTAGCATGTTTGGCTTTGTTCTGCGTATTTTTTTCTTTTCCTTTTTTAGCCATATGCAAATATATCTATTAATAATGCCTAAAAGACATCAGTTGAATTTTTACTTCTTTCATAGATTTTTTGGTCAACATATAATCTTGTCCCATTAAATTAATTTTGCATTGATTGTCTATCTCACAAATTGCTGATATGTGACTTGGATTGATGTAGTGTATCTTTTCATCTTTGTCTATAATTTCCATAAGTTCCATAATAAGTGCTGTTTTAAGGTTTGTATTTGTATACAATTAAGATAAGAAATACTCCTTAAATTTCCTATAAGAATTCATATGTGATTATTCTTCTCCAAATACATATTTACGAATGATCTTTTGGGTAGCCGGTCTTAGCACTTTACCATTTGTTGGATGTTTTCCACCTTTAGTAAAAAACTCAATCTTACCTCCTGTTTTATCATACCAAAATAATGCTTTTCCTTCCTTAAAGAATAGTAATAAATAAAAAACACCCTCCACTACCAGAGTAGTCAAGGGTGTTTCAATGATGATGCCATCAATCACCATCATTGTCAGGGGAATTTTTATTACGCAAGTCAGCATTCAATTAACGATGCTTTTACTGCTTTAGGTATAACTAGACTGCACTTTAACGATTCTATAATTAAAGTTTCACATTCGATGGTATAATTGTTAATATAATTTATTTGCTAGCATAGCAGTAAATATTAATTATAAAAGAAATTCAAGGAGATAGAATTATTAGAATACTATAATTTGATTAATGATAATGTACAAAAAGGACCTATGGATGTTCTTCTATATAACCTCAGCAGAATATTAGAATTTGAATATAGAGGTACGAAAAATAATATACTTGATGTGGAGTCATTCGTTAATGGTATTGATATCTTAAAAACTATTAATAAGAATGTAGAAACCATAATAAGGAAATAGTCGTAAAGTAAAATTATTAAGTTAATGATGGGAGTATGAAATACTCCCATCATTAACTTAATACAACACAAACTTATTCTAGCATCTTATCAACGCCCAATTTCTAGCGTGTTTCCTGGTATCCAATGTTTATATTCATCTTCATAATATAAGTATGTTGTACTGGCTGGTGCGGTATACGCTCCAGCAATATCTGCTTTAAGGTCTAATGCAATAGCTTTAGTTTCTTTTGCAGCAAATTCTCGCCAATACAACACTAAGTAATTTTCAAATATCTCATAATAAGCAACTTCCTTTTTTTCTAGTAATTCCTTTAATTGCCATGGTTGCGTTGTTGTTCCTGATGGTATTCCTATAATAGCCATTGGCAACCCCACTCCTATTGAAGATGTATTTGATACCTGTACTATCATTCTCACATTATCTCCTACTGCATATTTCTGATCTTTAATTATGCTTTCTAGTTGCATTTTACATAAATTAGAAGTGTCTGGTAAGGTGCTTTCCCATTTTACAATCATCTCATACGGAAACGTCTGTTTGGGATTAGAAAAATATACTTCTATTTGCTGTTCACCCTCTTTTATATAGCTATTAAGGTTCTGTATAACAACCTGTCCTTTTTCATTTATTTCTAATTTCTTAACTAATTCTTTACCGTTTATAGTGAGCTTTAGTGTCTGATCTTTATTTATAATTTCTGACTTCTGTCTTTTGGTATATTCAATTAAGGTTTTAAGCGCTATGGATGTAGATTGTGTAGCTCCAAAACGCCCATTTTTTCTTTTACTTACTAAATATTCAATTCCTTTAGTAATAAGAAGTTCATTTTTTTTATAATCTCTCATAAGTGCCAATAGCGTAAAAGCAACTGTCTCTATGTTCTTTGAATTGGCATATGATCTTGTTATTGTATTTTCTACAGGTAAATTATCAAACCCATGGGTTGCTATATTTTCTTGTAGTGCCGATAGCAGTAGTGCACTATTATCTGTTTTACCTAAGTTAAAGCTAGAAAGAGCTAACAAGGCCATTCTATAGGTATCATTAGTTTGTAATGCCTTGGCATAAGTCGCATCATATTCTTTAGTAATAGCTGCAGTAGGTACCGCTTCACTAATTGCATACACGATATAAGCATCGGCTACTTCTTTAGGAGAACTTGCAAAGCTATCATATCCTTTTTTACTTTTTTTAAACCCTCCTTTACTATCTCTTCTACTTAACAGCCAATCTACAGTTCTATTGATCATTTTCTGATCTACCTCTGGGTAAATCTCTTTCATTTCAGTAAATTCCAGCACCCCATAAGCGGTTAATGATTCATGAGGCGGTGTATGTCCAAACCATTCAAAACCTCCTTCTTTGGTTTCAAAACTTATTAATCGCTTATACCCTTCTTGTATATAATGCATCGCCTTTTTAGAAATAGCAGGATTAGTTTTACCCGTTTCTTGAAGGTATTTAAGTACTAAAATATTTGGATATGTACTTGATGATGTTTGTTCAAAGCATCCATGAGGTTCTCTTATTAGAGATTCTACACCATTCATAACATCACCTACGATATCCGTATATATTTTAAAATTAGCTGTAACACTCCCGGGAACAACATGATTTACATCAAAAGTAAATGATTCATTTTTTGAACCTGATATTGATGTTTCTGTTGGGAAATAAGGACTTATAACTGATATATCTTTATGTACGATATCACTATACCCTTGTTCTGTAGAGACTGATGCTCTTATGGTCCCCAATTTCATTGTCTTAAATGGTCGAACTTTTACCTCGTGTACTAATGCAGTTCCTGGATAAATTTTAATTTGGTTATCTACAGAGGCGATATGTTCTATTCCTTCTGGTACAATTATCCCTAAAGTTGTAGTTATAGTATCACGAGATTCATTTTTAATCGTAAAAGGTAATATGACCGTATCATTAAGTGCCATATAATTAGGTGTTTTTACATCTATAGATAAGAGTTTTTTGGTGCTATAATCCTTTTCTTTTCTTCCTACAAGTCCATTGTATCCAATCCCTTCTGCTGTAATTTTAAAAGAAGTAATGGCATCAGAATTATAAAATGATAAAGATGCTTCTCCATTACTATCAGTTTGCACTACGGGATTCCAATAAATAGTTTTTCTAAAATCCGTACGTTTTTGAGGTACCAATTCACTGTCATATATCGGAACATAAAATTGACTTGGCGTATAATATGTAATTGAGTTGTTATTATATATACTATGAAAACTATAATTACTATATCTTCTTGAATTATTTAATTTCTTTTTCCAACTGTTAGAAATGTGTTTTTTGTTTTTAGATGAGACTATAACAACACCGTTAGTTCCAGGACTTCCGTAAAGCGAGGTAGCGGCAGCATCTTTTAAAACTGTAATAGACTCAATATTTGCTGTATCCATGTTCATCATAGATTCTGAAGAAACAACAACACCATCTATAACAAAAAGGGGTTGATTATTACCCGATATAGTTGCATTTCCTCGTATATGAATTTTATGTGCACTGCCATATATACCATCTGCATTTACAATACTAACACCGGCTACATTACCTTGTAAAAGTTCAATGACATTAGAATTTTCTGTAATATCATTTGATTTAATATATGAAATACAACCACCAAGTGATTTTTTACGATCGATACCATAACCAACAATAACAATTTCTTCTAACGCTGCACTACTCTCATCTAAAGTTACAGAAGCCGTAGCTTTCTTTTTAATTGGCTTCTTTATTGGTAGTGTATTACCAACAAACGCTTTTACTCTTCTAGTATCTTTACCATTATTTGTTTGATGTCTAGAAGCATAATACCCTCTTTTTGAAGCAGTCTCAACTATACGAAGTGATTCTTTAGTATCGGTATAGGCTATTAAGGTGTAACTTCTTGATTTTCCTAGCTTACATAGATATTGTCCCTTATCATTGGTATCAAAGACTAACACCTTATTTCCTGATTCATCAAATAACAATAAATGTGCTTTTACGGGTTTTCCTGACTTATTTAATACGACTCCCCGATGAATATCTTCTTGCTCTGGTAAAAATCTTACATTATTTTTTGTGATTACTGCTTCGGTCAAATAATTTCTCCACCCATGTGTCTGCATTACATAATCCAAAGCTTTTGTTGCTTTAGGTTCTGTTTTATCAAAATAAAAAATAGGTTTATAAATTTTTCCTTTCAATTCTGAAGACATTAATAAATACGACAATATGTTATCTTGTTTATCATCTGCAAATGAAAGTAATTTATTATCTGCTACGGCTAATGAAATGTTAGATGGAATAGGCTTACCCTTTTTATCCATTGTTTTAAGATGAACTGTAACTTTTTCTCGAGTTTCATAATTTTCTTTATCAGTACTAATCTCTATGTTTAGTTGTCTGTCTTTATTTAAAAATACTAACCGTTCTGCTATTGGGATTTTGTTTTGATTTTTAATTGTAAAGCGAGTTATACCTATGGGCATATCTTTTGTAAATATTTTTACTACTTTTTCACCTTTTGCTATAGATTGATTTAAAAGTTTTTTTGATCCATTTGAAACTTCTAATTGTAACTCTTCGTCTATATTAGAAAATAGTCTAAGTATTGTGGATGTACTATCTGTAGTAGCCGAAAATGTTACTCCTTTTTCTTTAATTAATGGTAAAGGCAATTTCTTTTTTGAAGTAAACGGTGAGGTTATACGCGCATAATATTTGACATTTGATTGTGCTAACAATGAAAAACCACCCATACCGTCATGATAACTTTTAAATTGAGTAATTATCTCATTATTACTATCAATAATCTCTCCTGATAAATCAACTGGTTTTCCAAACTCATTCAAAGCTTTAAACGCAACTTGATTGGTAGCTCCTGCAATAATATTACCGCTTTCAGGAAAAAATTGTAAATCTATTGTATCTAATATGACAGGAACACTTCGGGATATAGATTCTGTAGTACCGTTATAGGGCATTAAAACTGTAAATACTACATCTGCCGTAGATAAATCCATAGGTAACATAAACCTTGGTCTTGCAACTCCTTTTGCATCGGTACTAAATTTATCAGATATAATTTTCTCACCTTTTACCGCTACCTCATATCGTAACTCTTTATTAGATAACGGTTTGTTTTTTAAGTCTTTGACCTTAAAATCAGCAACAACCTCAGCTCCTTTACCATAGCCCTCTTTTTCAAATTTAAGAGTAAACAATACATTGGGTTGAACTACTTTTTGAATTGTAAGTTTCTTTGTAAAGAAAATCTCTTCCCCATAGTTTCTCATCCAATGCGTATACATTTTTAAAGTATACACCCCCCCTGCCCATTCTTCTTTGGTATCAAAGTTACCGTAAGCATAACCTTGATTAATTCTTATTTTTAACTGCTCAACCACTGTACCTTTTGGAGATATTAATTCTGCATACATGACATCGCTTAAAGTGGTTATATTATGATCTGTATCCACAACATAAGACTTAAACCAAATGGTTTCTCCTGGAAAATAGAATGAACGATCGGTATGCGTATAAATATCTTCAATCAATTTTTGTTCTTGATCATAAATAGTAAATGAAACAGAAGTAACGCTTAGTATTAGTATGACAAGAACGATGTATTTATTGTTTGTAATAGTTCTCATATGCTTATATTTTGATTTTAACTTGTAGACCAACTTCACTCGTTAGTGGCGTATTAAAAAATTGAAGTTGTTGACCTGAACTGTGATCAAAAAGACTACTGTAAGGTGAAGCGCCTCTGTATTTTGTATAGGTAAATATGTTTTTGGCATAAATTCCTATATCTAAAAGTCGTATAAAGTCTCTATCAGTATCCCTTCTAAATTGATATGATAATTGAATAGATTTTAAATTAAGGTAGGTTCCTTTTACTATAGCTTCTTCTGCAACTCCTTCGAACCCATATCGCACAAACCTATTGTCCTGAATATCATTTTCTGGATTGGCAAAATCTACAGGAATAGTATTTATTTGCCCCTGTTGATCAACACCATCATATACAAATTGTGATATTTCTCTTTCTTCTGCAGATTGTTGTGAGGTTCCCAGGTAATTAAGTGCATTTTGTGTGCCATTCCATACATCTCCTCCTTTCTGAAAATCTATAAGAAAACTAAATTGTAATCTCTCCCAGTCAAATGAATTTGAAAAACCAAGACTAAAGTCTGGAGTTGGATCTCCTATAATTTGTGGAGTAGATGAAATCAAAGGAAATCCATCTTGATCTATAATAATGTTATTTTGATTATCTCTGGCATATGCGGACCCAACCAAAACTCCTGCTGGTTGCCCTTTAATCAAGTTTTTCGAGATTGTAGAAAAACCTGCAATAGGAATTCTTTCATTGTTTCCGTATATTTTAGATACTTTATTGCGATAGGTAGAAAATACAAGTTTTGGGGTATACGAAAAGTTATACTTAAAATATATTGGAAAACTAAACGTACTTTCAAAACCATATTGATTAATATCTGCTACATTCTTTAATTGAAATTGGTTTTCATTTATAACCGGAAATACACTTTTTTTGTGCTTATAATTATAATAATTAGCTTCTAGAGTAGCTGGCCTATTAAAAAGTTCAAATACTAGGTTAGTTCCTAAAGTAAAACTGTTTTTTTCTTCTAATTCAATATCATTACTTACAAATAAGTCATCATTTGCTATCAGGCCAAGACTTTGAATCGGTGTAATATCTAAACTATTATGACTTTGATTTGCATAATATAAAGGTGTTTGCTGAGCTTCAAAAGAAGTACTTGTATGTAGTTTTATGTCGTATAGCCAGTAACTATCTAAAAAGTTAGACAAATCTATTTCAAATTGAAAACTTGGTAAAAACCATTTATTATTTTGAATCGATGAAGTAATTGCATTGTGAGTTATTGAAGCCTTTGCTTCATACTCGGAAAAAGAATAACTCAAACTATTCGTAAACTGTACCGTATTTCTGACTACGTTTTTTTCAATAATTGTCGTACTATTTGGATTATTAAAAGAAAAAGGGGGGAAACCTGTTTCTTCTTTTAAAGAGTACTTTAAAGAATTATAAGTATACTGTACTGTCGATTCTAATTCTAATTCATTTTTATTCCCATTTGAATTGAACTTAAAGTTAATCAGCGAATTAAAAGCATCACTATTAAAATCTTTTGTGCTACCATATCCATCCAAAAAACCAATAGTATCTGGTATTAAACCAAATTCTTGCGTATTTTTTGTACTGGTATAATTTGTATTAGCGTATAAAGAAGTGTTGTCTGAGAGCTCCAGAGTATTTTGTAAACTGGCAACAAAATCATTAGTTCTTATTCGGTTTCTATTATTTTCTAAGAGCCAATTAGGATTATTAAAATTATTTGCACTAAACGTACGTTGTTTATTATCGGGTAGTATGGTACCTTGTTTACTATCAAAACTTGTTGGTGTAGCCCATGTATTAAGCAACAATGTGTTTAAAAATCCATTTAAATTAGGCTGATTATCAATTGTGTTAGTGTATGTAATAAACGTGTCCCAAATTAATTTTTTAGAACTATTTTTCGCATTATTATAGTTTAATGTTACTTTTTCAAATCGACTATTTTCTCTATTAAAAATATCCCTGTTTTTTTTGCTATTAAAAAGTATTCCTATAAAATGATTTTGTGTTGAAACATTAAAAAACAAATCATTACCTGTCTTTACTACAGTTCTTAATATTTCATTATCATATGCGTTTACAATAGCTCCATCATTATTAGTATTAGGTATTAACCTTCCATTTTGATCAAAGGGATTACTTAATCCATCAAATTTTAGAGTACTTAGTCTAGGTCCGTATGAAAATGGAACCCCGCTTTCTGGTCCAAAAAATGTATTTTGATTATTAAAAGGTTGACCTTGACTAAATTCCTTTTGGAGTCTAGGTAAATTACTGTTTTGAATAAATTGCATTGCAAGAGTACTATTCCAACCCGTTTCATAAAAAATATCAGGTGTAAAATAAGTTAGTTTTACTTTTGTTTCAGAATTGTCAACTACAATATCCTTAATTCTATAATGGTTAAAGTAGTTGGGGCCATCCTTATTATACGTATAACCATCATTTCCAATATCCGGAATCATAAAACCGGTCGTCCGGTTATTCGTTATCGCTTTCCCGTAAGACTTACTTTTTATGGGTTCTACGGCTTGCTTTTTGATAATCTCTGTACTATCATTTCCACCAAACATTTTAGCAGTTACTAAAATCTCTTTTTGCCCAAAACCCACATAGCTAAATGTTAAAACGTCTCCGATAGCACATGATATATTGTAATTACCATCAAAATCTGTCTGCGTTCCCGTTGTAGTCCCTTTGATTATAATATTAACTCCTGGTAATGGTAACCCTTCTTCATCTTTAAGAGTGCCAGAGACAATTCCTTGTTGAGCATATATGCATTGAGAATTCAGTAGTATCAATATACCTATATACCTCAAGAGTAGTTGATTTTTCATAGTCGTTCCTTTTAGTGTGTTTTAAAAGTACTACGGTATCAACAATTCGAAAATAGTAAATGAGTGAAACGCACATTCTAATGAGGGAACTGATTTTTTCATGATTATTTACGCAAGATCATTTACCCTTAAATGATATAATTAAAAATACTTGTAGTTTCTAAAAGGATATTTGATGTTTTAGTTGTTTTTATAAATAGAATATGATCTCAAAGGGCTTATTTAATTGAATCTATTCTAACATAAGAAAAGGTGAAAAGAGTAAAACTCACACAAACTCAAACTATAGTGAACACAAAAACATACTTGATATTAGTCTTCCTATTGGCTATGTCAAAAGGATTATTTGCACAGACTTTAACATTAAGCTCTGATGCGCCTTCAAATACGATTTGTAGAGGAGATGTCATTCAGGTTAACTTAGATATTACCCCACCCAATGGAGCTACTGGATATAATTGGACTAATGTAACCACTGGTCAGTTTATAAAAGGTGAAAATGGTAATGCAGGTACTTTTCATCAATTTACTGGAGCCGATAGATTACTTACAAATACAACTATTAGAGTAGAAGCTTTTGGCGGTACTGGCGGTAATTTATCAGAGACTATAGATATTATTGTACAACAACCCGCTAATCCTGGTACCGAAGGAAGTCTTCTTCTTTGTAATAAAACCGGAGATGTTGATCTTTTTACTTTGTTACAAGGTGGCCCTGATACAGGAGGTACTTGGGATCCCCCTTTAGCCAATGGAGATAGAGGTACTTTTACTATTGGTACCGATGCACCTGGAGTATATAGATACCTGGTATCTGCTACTTCCCCATGTTCTGATAGTGAATCTCGTGTGGTGGTTAAAGAATGTTTTAATGATGATTTTGATAATGACGGTGTTCCCAATGCTACTGACCTTGATGATGACAATGACGGAATACTGGATGCAGATGAAAACGCTGCTTGTACACCCGCTACCTTAACAGAATCAAGCCCTGTAGTAGATATCGATTTCGGTACAGGAGATACCCCTACAACAGATCCTAATATTATAGGACATCAACATAACCCAAACTGGCCAGATGATGGTTTCTATAACGTAGCTACATCTTTATACATGTTTAACTCGGCTAATTTTGATGTATGGTTTGTAACTACAGATCAAAATCCAATACCCCATTCTGACGGAGGAGGTGATACCAATGGAAGATTTTTAGCAGTCAACATTGCATCTAACTTTGGAAATCAAGTTTTATATGAATTAAAAGATATTCCCATTTCTGCCGGAATAGAATATAACTTTAGAATTGATATGGTAGGTCTATGTGATCAAGGTTGTGCACATGTCCCTGCACTAGATCTCGAAATAATAGATCAAAATAGTGGCGCCACTATATTAACTACCACTTCTGCAGCATTAGGCGTGGCCAATGATGATATTTGGAGAACTTTACTAGATAAGATTACGGTGCCTACCAATACATTTCTAACCTTACGAATACGAAATCAACAGCTTCAAGGTTCTAATGGTAATGATATGGGAATTGATAATATTCGTTTTGCTCCCCTAGAGTGCGATACTGATAGAGATGAAGTTCCAAATTTCCTTGACCTTGATAGTGATAATGATGGTATTTTTGATATTGTAGAAGCTGGTCGTGGAGATTTAGATGCAAATAATGACGGAATCGTAGATGGAATTATAGATACCGATGGAGACGGAATAGCAGATGTTGGTGTTGATGCAAATGGTGTACCACTTGCCGTAGCTGGTAAATTAACGCCCATAAATAGTGATACAGACACAGTACCTGATTATCTCGATATCGATTCTGATAATGATGGTATACAAGACAATATGGAAGGACAGCCTACAGCTACATATATTGCGCCTAGCGGAAATGACTTTGATAAAAACGGTGTTGATGATGCTTATGAGGGTACTGGTGCTATATCACCAGTAGATACTGATGCAGATACAATACCAGATTATTTAGACGTAAACTCTGATGATGATTGTTTAAGTGATACCATTGAAGCTCATGACCTTAACCAAGATGGTATTGCCGATATTGTTCCTGCCGGAGGCGATACAGATAATGACGGTTTAGATAATGCCTTTGATACGGTACCCCTTGATGCGACAACGGCAGTAACAAATCCTACTGATGGTGGTGAATTACCAACCGATCTACCTGATAATCATAACCCAAACACTCCCGATCCCCCAGGTAACGATGTAGATTTTAGAGAAGCATTTACAGAAATAGATGAAAAGAAAACCGCAGGTGGTTGTGCTAGCGGAATTCCTACTATTAATCTATTTGATAGTCTTGAACTGGCTGCTATACCTGGTGGTACATGGACAGGACCAAGTGCATTGACAGGTGGAGAGTTAGGTACTTTTAGTGCAACAACCAATGTTGCGGGAGTATATACCTATACTCTACCCATCATAGGAGCATGTCCTCCTAGAAAAGGAGAAGTGACCGTGTCGATAGTAAATGTTCCTGTGTCTGGAACAGACGGTACCTTAAATACCTGTATATCCGCAGCACCTACTAGTTTATTTACAAGAATTGGAGGAACACCAGATCCAGGGGGATCATGGACAGATCCTAATGGAGATCCTTTTGGAACAACAGATCAAGGTGTTTTAGACCCTTCAGTAATGGGAGCGTTATCAGGTACATATACCTATACACTGGGTGTTACGGGATGTAGTCAAAGTGTAGACGTAGAAGTTACCATTAATACGGGAGCAAATGCGGGTGATGATGATACAGTTTCTTTTTGTTCTACCGATAGTACTTCTGATCTCTTTGATAGTTTAGGAACTACCCCAGATGTGGGAGGTTCATGGACTGATCCTAACGGTAATCCTTTTGGAACAACAGATCGAGGTACTATAGATCCGTCTGACCCTACAACACTTGCTGGTGATTATACCTACACTGTATCTACAACAACCTGTCCTACGCCAGATTCTGCAGTCATTACAGTTGCAATAGAAACTACTCCCAATCTTGCTTTTGATGGCACTACTTGTTCTGATGATCGCGATAGTTATTCTGTTTCTTTTATTACAAACGGAACTTGGACTATTACTATTGATCCTCCTAGCGCAGGTACGATAGATGCTGCAAATGCTAGGATTACGGATATAGCAGCAGGTACAAATTTTAGTATCACCGCTAGTAATCCAGCTAATACTACATGTGAAGATATTTTAGATATAATTGCCCCTGATTGCACTTGTCCAGATATTGCAGAACCTACAAGCCCAACAAATCAAAGAATATGTGTAGGTAGCCCTAATCCTGCATTATCTGTGACAGTGTTAACTGGACAAACCGCAAATTGGTACGCTCCTGACGGCACATTACTAGCAGAAAATACAACTACCTATACTCCTACTGAGACTGCCGTTGGAAATTATACCTACAGTGTAGAAGCTTTTGATACTACAGAAAAGTGTCCTAGCGATCGTATTAATGTATCTTTTGATATTGTAACTGCTCCTCAAGTAGAATTAGCTAATGAAAATGTAATATGCG
Source organism: Aquimarina aggregata (assembly GCF_001632745.1). Taxonomy (GTDB): domain Bacteria; phylum Bacteroidota; class Bacteroidia; order Flavobacteriales; family Flavobacteriaceae; genus Aquimarina; species Aquimarina aggregata. Next base: position 791,767 of record NZ_LQRT01000002.1, read on the forward strand.
TAACAGAAAACGGAATTCCTAGACCTGATAATGATTTTCCTTTTATAGATACCTTTTTAGACCCATCTGATTTCACATTTGTGTGGAGTTTTGAAGGAACCATAATTCCCGGACAAACATCATCGGGAATAGAAACACTATTGCCAGGCACATATACGGTTACCTACACGGATATTGTTTCTACATGTTCTGATACAGCCAGTGTTACTATAAACGCATCTAGAGGCCCTCAAAGTCTTGAATTATCATTGTCCTCCGGTTCTTTTGCAGAGAGTAATGACATTATCGCCACTGTTGTTGGTGACGGCGCTCATGAATTTAGTTTAGACAATGGATCATTTCAATCTGATAATGTATTTAGAAATGTTGCCTTGGGTCTTCATCAAGTAATTGTAAGAGATGTAAACGGTTGTGGAACCCTTACTGAAGATATCTTTGTTATTGGTTTTCCAAATTTCTTTACCCCAAATAATGATGGCTTTAATGACACATGGAATGTGATAGCAGACGAGAACTTACCTGAAATGATTATTTACATATTCGATAGATACGGAAAGCTTTTAAAACAACTCGACCCAAAAGGTAGTGGATGGGATGGAATTTATAACGGAGAAGTACTACCCTCTACAGATTATTGGTTTACTGCTCAACTCGAAGATGGATCACAGACCTACCGCAGTCATTTCACATTAAAAAGATAACTGTGGCATCAATATTTTATATCAATAGTATTCACATGAAAATTAAAGACATTCTCCTTATCGGTATATTTATAGTAGTATCTATACATAGTAATTATGCCCAAGAGGGATTACCTATATACTCAGATTACCTTACAGATAACTATTATCTTATTCACCCCTCTATGGCCGGAGCATCACAGTGTTCTCAGGTACGCTTAACAGGCAGAAGAAATTGGGTTGGCGAAGAAGATACTCCTGGGCTTTTTACGGCAGCATATAATGGTAGAATAAATGATCAATCTGCTATAGGGGCAACAGCATACAACGATAAAAACGGATTCTTTTCTCAAACAGGAGGTTATCTCACATATGCACATCATTTGATGTTTTCGAGAAGTGAAGTAGATTTAAATATGTTATCCTTTGGCTTAAGTGCCGGAGTAATACAGTATAGACTTGACCAAAGTAGTTTTATTCCTAACGGAGACCCGCTAATATCAAGTGGTTCCTTAAGTTCCGCAGAATTTAATATAGACTTTGGTATGTCATACAACCTCTATAATTTCTATACACATGTAACAATGAAAAACGTTCTAGAAAACTCTGGGATTAATTCTGATTTACAACCCGCAACTAACCTCAGAAATTTATTGGTGTCTGTAGGTTATGTTTTTGAAAGAGGAAATAAAGACTGGTCTTTTGAACCCTCTTTGCTCTATTCTTATAGAGATGGAGTGAAACAATCCTCTGTTGATTTCAATATTAAATTTTATCGCAATGTAAGTGTGGGTAAAATCTGGGGAGGTCTATCGTATAGAACGAGTCTTGATGATATTGATTTTGTAGATGGTGCTGAACTGAAAACACAAAAACTAAATTATATCACTCCTTTTGTCGGAGTTAACTATGGCAAGTATGTTTTTGCCTATACTTATTCTTATCAATCGAACCCTGTGACTTTTAATAACGGAGGCTTTCATCAAATAACTTTAGGAATTGATTTCTCTTGTAGAAAAAAACGATATGCTTGTTACTGTCCTGCTGTGAATTAGATTTGACATCTTATTTTGATAATAAATAAGTATATAATTTAGACTTTAAAAATCATACCTTAAATTTGAGTTTTTGGAACCAAATCTAAGAATAATAGTCCCGCTGTTAGTTTGATAGCTATCTTTATAAATTTTTGCAAGTGCTGAAAGATCAAAACAAACTTGTTCTTGTATTAAAGCTTCGCAAGAATCATTATCCTCAAATGATACGATTACCTCTAATTGAACAGGATCAGATTCTAAAAACAAATGTGTCGTAAGAAGTTCAAAATTTGTGGTTCCGCAACCTCCCCCGTACTGTACATCCAGTTTTAAAAAATCATCTTCAATTAAGGCTTTATTGATTTTAAAATCATCTACTAAAGCCGCACTATACAAAGACTCGTTTACAATAATGTTTTTACAATCTCGGCTATTTCCATTTAGTATATTTCCATTTGATACTAAGGTATCCTTAGTGCTATCATTTCCGCAGTTTAAGAAGGAATATAAGATGAATATATAGATAGCAAGTTTTCTCATCATGTATATTTTAATACGATCAATATATTATATAGATTATGTACCTTAAAAAAGGTTGCGTTAGTATTGCAAATCTTTTGTTTTTTTTGGAACCTCTTTACGACTAAAAATTAGTATTATATTTATAACGCTCACATTAAGCTATTTCAAACATTATCTTTATTAAGACAAATCAAAATACAAATGAAAATACGTCACTTATCTAACTCTATATTTACCACCCTACTACTAGTATTTTTGAGTTTTGGTTCATCAGTACTGGCACAAAGCAAAAAAAAGACACTTAAAGTATTATTTGTTGGAAATAGTTATACATATGTAGAAAACATACCGCAAATCACATCTATAATTTCGGATAGTTTACAAACAAAACTAATTACTAAGAAAAGTGTTATTGGTGGTGCGAAATTAAGAGATCACTGGCTTGGTAACAGGGGGTTAAAAACGAAAGAGATCATCAAAAAAAATAAATTTGATATTGTAGTACTTCAAGAATGGAGCTTAGGGACGATATATGAATCTGATAGCATTCGTAAATACGCCAAACTGTTTTGTGATTTAATTAAAGATAAGGGTGCTAAACCCTATTTATATCAAACCTGGGCAAGAGAAAAAGTTCCGCAACATCAAGAAACCATTGCTAAAGTATATGAAGAAGTAGCTACTGCAAATGAAGCTACAATTGTTCCTGTAGGTCGCGCTTGGGAGTTAGCGAAGCAATTGCGACCAACTATTAAATTGTATGATGCTGATGGCACTCACCCTTCTAGGTTAGGTGCTTTTTTATCTGCCTATACCTTTGCTACTACTATTACAGGAGAGATGCCTGGGTCACTCTCTAGAATATACAGTACAAATGATAGTCAAGGAGAATCGGTGTACTTAATGTATCTTGATAATTTAGATATTACATTTTTTACAGAAGTGGTTAAGAAAATAGTCATACCCCGCAATTAATCGTTATTGGTATATCTTATAATAACTGTTTAAATAAAAAAAGACTGTCTTTTAAAAAACAGCCTTTTGATTTAATAGTATCTAAGAAATTATCTTCTTATAATAAACTTATTTCCTGGCCCTCCAATTTTAGCCCATACATTATTCTTAAATTGATAGATATCCCCAGAACTTGGGTTTGTGGCACAAAGAACAACTCCTCCATATATTCTTCTTGCAGCTCCTCCAACTCTATTCCAATTTTGACCTACACCAGTATATTCATATACGGCATTTCTATTAGATGATAATCCATACAGTTTTCCATTTGCCCAAACCCAATCAGCACCAGGTCCACCAATTTTTGTCCAATTAGTATTCTTAAATTGATAGATATCCCCAGAATTAGGATTTGTAGCAAGTAAAAAATCACCTCCAAATATTCTGCTAGCCGGTCCTCCGACTCTATTCCAGTTTTGTCCTAATCCAGTATATTCATATACTGCGCTTTTGTTAGATGATAGTCCATACAATTTTCCGTTAGCCCAAACCCAATCGGCACCAGCTCCCCCGATTTTGGACCAATTGTTATTCTTAAATTGATAAATATCGCCAGTATTTGGGTTTGTAGCGAGTAAAAAGTTACCTCCAAATATTCTACTGGCGGGTCCACCTATTTTACGCCAATTTTGCCCTACTCCGGTATATTCATATACACCACTTTTGTTTGATGACAACCCATATAATTTCCCATTTGCCCATACCCAGTCTGCACCAGCTCCGCCAATTTTAGACCAATTATTAGGTGAGTTATTGTATCTGAAAATATCTTTCTTATTAAGACTTACGCCAAATATGTTTCCCGTATTAGCTTTTATTGTATTTGATATACTTATAGATTCCTTTGCTTTTTTAAACTCGTAAAGTTCTTGATTTTCGATAGAATCTTTTTCACAAGAGATGATTACTGTCAAAAGTATAAAGTGTAATAATGCGATTGATAATTTTTTCATGATTTCTGTTTTTTGGATTTAAAGAATTGATATTAGTTATAATTAAATGTTACTGGTTATTGTTAACAAAACAAACTCTGTTTTAAGAGTGGTTAACCTCAAACAGTATAGTTTTATATGTTTTTGAAAAATGTAATAATTGTTACACCACACCGAGAAGAGAGATGTCTTAATTACAATACCAAGTTTTTATATGGTAATAATCCATCTTTGGGTATCGTTATTTTGTGCTGTACGTGTGACTATAGAAAAGTCTTTACTAGATACGACATGAGCATCTACAAACCTACCATTATACAATTGTTGTATAGTTGATGTACCATTTATATTTGGTATAATTACCCATCGTTGTGTATCATTATTCTGAGCGGTGCGTGTTACCACAGAAAAATCATTGTTTGATGATACATGAGCATCCACATACCGCCCATTAGCTTTTTGTCGAATAGTATATACACCTCCTACTTGAGTTAGGATCCAACGTTGTGTATTGTTACTCTGTGCGGTGCGTGTTACTACAGAAAAATCATGACTAGATGCTTCATGCCCATCTACAAATCTGTTACTACTTTTTTGTTTTATAGTATAGTTGTTACTACCTATATTTCTTATGACCCACCGTTGTGTATCATTATTTTGTGCGGTACGAGTGACTAAAGAAAAATCGTTAGCTGCTGATGTATGAGCATCTATAAATCGGCCATTATATAATTGTTGTATAGTTGATGTACCATTTGTACTTGGCATAATCACCCATCGTTGCGTATCATTATTTTGAGCGGTACGGGTAACGACAGAAAAATCGTTATTTGATGATACATGGGCATCTATAAATCTACCATTACTTTTTTGCTGAATGGTATATACAGCACCTACTAATTTTAATCCCCAAAGTTGTGTGTTATTGTTTTGCGCCGTACGAGTGACTAAAGAAAAATCGTTAGCTGCTGATGTATGAGCATCAAAAAATCGATTACTACTGGCTTGTATAATTTTAAATCCACTTCTATTTCCAATAGCACTCTTTGGGTTTTGTGCCTCAAAGGTTAATGTGTATACCCCTCCATCTCCTACAAATATCATTTCTTTTTTAATACTAAAAATACTGTGTGCTAATAGTAATTCTTGATTTGTAAAACGTAATTCTTTAGGTTTGCCCACCCTATCATCAAAATTTGGAGCACCTGTAGGTGTTCCTGTCGCCGAATTAATATCATTTATGAGTTTAGAAACTCTCTCTGCTCGACTAAAGTTAAGGCTTCCTAAGACAGATGAAGCAACAATTCCTTTTACAATTCCCCGCAAAGTCTCTGCATCTCCATCATCATTTTCCATCAATGCTACTATAAAAACAGCATCGTTTGAATTTGTAAGTTGTGCTTCCTTATTATTTAAACCCCAAAAAACTGGTGAATTAGGCAATACTTTATGGGTTTCTCCTTGATCTACATCGTTAAATGGACCATATCTAACTACTTCAAAAGCAGGAGGTGTAGTTGAATAATCTACGGCTGTTACTAAAACATAAGGTTCATCTGATCCTACCTCATTGGTTTCCTCATTACATTTGATTTTTTCTAAAGATATTTTTATCATAATATTTGATTTAGATTATTAGTACATATTTCAACTCATCTTGAGTTCTTTTATTTATTGATTAATTATTTTGCAACACTAACTATAGCATGATAGTCAATAGGCTACTATGTTAGATACTAATGGGTAATGTAAATGGGTACTGTGTATAGAATTTAAGCCATATTATTTCAGGAAAACATATGCATAGTTGATCACTATCGCTTTTGTTTCAAGGATAGAATTTTAAAATTTCAAAAGGAATATTAAAATCCCTTCTTTTATATTAATGATTTACAAAGGGAAAAACTGACCATTTACAAAAGTTAATCTACCCTTACCAACGTTACCTGTATGATATCTATTGGGTATGGTATCACTTTGATCTGCTAACCATGTATTTGGTTTTAATTTTATGTAAGAGTAACTATTTTTATCAGTAGATTGTGTTTGATCTAATGGGCATAATGAAATATCTACAGATTCCATAAACCAGTCATCAGGATGCCTTATATCCCCATCTATCTTAAAGAAAGCACTTTTTATTTCTACCCATTCTATTTTATCTACAGATAGTACTTTAATAAAGTAATTATCTATTCCCTTTCGATGTGTGTTCTCAAGATTGATTTTGTGATATATTGTACCTTTATTTGTGTTTAAACTTATAAATGCATTGATATTATCTCTACTCTCACCATTTGGTTTATCACCTGTACCAATGGCAATTCTATAAAACCATTCGTATATTGTTCCAGGTATTTGCAGGTCATTATTTTTTAAATAGGTGGCTATATCACTATTCCATTTATCAGCTCCATTAGTATCATTAGCATTATGATAATTGTGAATTTGGGGAGATATAAGTTCAAACTTGCTTTCATCATAATCCAAGGTATCATTTCCGAAATTAGTATTTCTGTTTTTTTTCTTCTTTGCATTTCTTATTCGTGAATATATAAATATAGAAACTAAGAGAATTAGAGTTAGTACTATCAAAGAAGATTTAAGAGATATTAAAATTGACATAAAATTTAGAATTTAAGTTGATTTGTTTTTTCTTACTTCAAAGCTAGTATCTTGTTACTCTTTATACTACAACTAGAGTTCTAAATTGTAACAACATAGTTCTAAATCACCAATTAATTCACTAATTACTAAAGAATTAATTCGTTTTATTTTGTTTTATGTATATAATATGCTGAAGGAACAACAGCGTAACGTTCTTTAAAACATTTAGCAAAATAGGATAGATTGTTAAATCCAACCTTGTACGCAATCTGAGTTATATTATCTTCTTTTTGGGATAATAATTGCTCTGCAATTTTAAGGCGGAAATTACGAAGTAATTGCCCTGGAGATTCGTTTGTAAGTGCTTTCAATTTAGAATGCAGCTGAGTTTTACTCATTCCTAAAGCCTTTTGCATTTCGGGAACACCAAAACTTGGATCCGAAAAATTAGCCTCAAATAGAGATAATACTTCTTCTAAAAATTTCTGATCTAAAGAAGTAACTGTTATTTTTTTAGGATCTATCTGCGTTGTTGTATTTCTAAAAAGATGTCTTAATTTTTGACGTTGTTTAATTAGGTTATCTACTCGGGTTTGTAATTCATGCACATCAAAAGGTTTTGTTAAGTAATCATCAGCCCCGGTCTCAAGCCCTTCAATTTTATTATCTAATCCTGCTTTTGCGGTAAGCATAATTACAGGTATATGACTTGTATGTATCTCTGTTTTTACTTTTGCACATAATTCTATACCATCGATCCCAGGCATCATTAAGTCCGTAATAATAAGATCAGGAGGGTTAGATAATGCTTTTTGCCAACCATCTTTGCCATTTGTAGCTTGTACAATTTTATATTTCTTAATAAGTTCTTGTGTAATAAACTCATTCATATCCAAATTATCTTCTATGACAAGAATTGTAGGGATATCTCTACTATCATGTTTGTGAAATTCAAATGTCTCGATCTTAGTATCAGTAATGATCATCTCATTTGATGATGTTACATCTATTTTTGTTTTCACTTTAATTTCATGAATAGGAATAGTTACGGTAAAGCAAGACCCTTGATTAATTTCACTTGTACATAGTATAGTTCCACCCATTAAAGTAACTAGGTCTTTGGATAATGATAACCCTATCCCCGATCCTTCTCTTTCTTTGGTTGTACTGCTATCTACTTGATAAAATCGATCAAATATGAAAGGTATATTCTCTTTAGCAATACCACAACCAGAATCGATTACTTCTATTCGTAAAGATGTATCTATACAATCTACTTTGCAGATAATTACCGAACTATCCTCACTAAATTTAAACGCATTGCTTAAAAGGTTGTAGATAATTTTTTCGAGTTTATCTCTATCAAATAATGCCCATAAAACAGTATCAGGAATACTTATTTTAAAATAGATATTTCGCTGTTCAGCATGAGAATCAAACGATGTAGCTGCAACGCGTAAACATTTGTAAACATTACCTTCTTTAAGCTCCAGTTTCAAACTACCGGCGTCTAGTTTAGAAAGTTCTAACAATTGATTTACTAAGTTTAGCAATCGATTTGAGTTACGCTTTATCATTTTAACGCTTTCAATACTTAATGGTGTATTAGGATCCTTTTCTAATTTTTCTATGGGTCCTTTTATAAGTGTTAAAGGTGTTCGAAACTCATGAGAAATATTAGCAAAAAAATTCGATTTTAAACGATCTAATTCTTTTAATTTATCGTTACTTTTTTGTTTAAGACGATATTGACTAAAGAGTAACATAGCCAATAGTAGTATTATAATAGAAAAAGCAATAATCGCATTACGTTCATTCTTTTGTTTTGCAAGAGTGATTGTTTTTGATTTATTTTCTGAGGCTAACAAAGCAATTTCTGTAGCTTTTTGTTCATTTTGATATTTGGCTTCCATATCATTCGTAACAGAAAGTATATTTTGATTATATAAACTATCTGATATAGCAATTACTTTTAGAGCATAATTGTATGCCTTTTCGTATTCTTTTTTTTGATTATATGCTTTGTGTAATAGTCTATGAACTCGTATAGAAAGTGTTGTGTATTTTGAAGCTTTGGCATTAGATAAAATCTTTTTTGCAATGTCAATACTTCTATTGTGCTCTCCTTTTTCTAAGAAAATCAAAGCCATACCATATTGCACATCAAAAAAATGGTTAGGATGGTCTACCGCAATCACTAAATCATAGGCTTTTTTAATGTTATTTTCTGCTAGATTGTATTGTTTTTTTTCGAGATAAATCATTGCAAGTTTATACCAAATTCTACTCGCACCTAATTTATCTCCTATGCTTTCTTTTATTTCCAAAGACTCCTTAAAATAAGGTAATGCTTTATCATTTTCTAAAATAGTAGCGTATACAGTCCCTAAATTTAGCAGACAAGCCGAAATACCTGGTAAATGATTAATTTCTCTTACTAATTTAAGAGCATGTTCATAATTTTTAATTCCCTCGACATATTGTTTTTGAGTCGCATAAATGGCCGCAATGTAATTGTATATTCTCGCCTCTGTATTTTTATCGTTATTTTTTTTTGCTATCGGAAGAACTTCTAAATAAAGGGATAATGCTTCTTTATGCTTAGATTGATTTTGCTTAAGTTTACCTAAATCTATTTTCACAAAACCTATTGTACGAAGATCATCTAGTTCTGAAAATATAGATAAGGCTTCCTCTAAATACTTCTGTGATTCGACATTTAGTCCTTTATCTCTCAAGATTACACCTCTTCTATATTTTGCTTCACCTAGACCATCTTTAAATTTTAGTTTTTTAGATAGTTTTTCTGCTTCAATTGCAAAATTTAATGCGCTATTTTGATCTATTCTTTTATACTTTTCCCATAGGGTAAGATACTTGTTTACTTTTGTGGTATCTTCTTTCATAGTTGATAACGAATTAAGAAGACTATCAATTTCTGATTGGGAAAATAATATGGAATGAGATACCAAAAATATTGAGAAAAGGATTTGTTTCATAAGAAAATAGTATCAAATAATTAAGAATCCATTCTTTATTTATATCATATAAATTTAGACAAAAGGATATGTCTAAACAAGTATAGTCTAGCAGAACTAATTTAGAATTTTACTTTTTTATTGGATAACTGTATAATCATATCTATAAAAATAAAGAGGTCCTTTATTCTTTAAAATTGTAGTTACATTAAAAATCCGTATTTTAAGCAATAGAATAGTAAATCGCTTTATCATGAAATATAAAGGATCTATAGATATTAATCAACCCTTGGCAATTGTTACTGCTCTTTTTGCTGATTCTAAAAATCTTGTAAAATATCAGGATGGGTTTCAGAAAAAAGAATTGATAAAAGGAACTGAAGGACAAGATGGTACTGTTTCTAAATTGTACTATAAAAGTGATAAACATGAGATGGAACTAACAGAAACCATTATTGCCAATCGTTTACCCCATACTTTTGAAGCTTTCTATCACCATAAACATATGGATAATACTATGAAAACAACATTTACTGCTTTAAGTGATGAACAAACGAGGTATGAAACTGAAGTTGAATATACTCGGATTAATTGGGTAATGCCCAAACTCATTGCTATTCTATTTCCTAGTATGTATCGCAAACCAGGTGAACGGTGGATGAAAAATTTTAAGACCCTCGCAGAGCAACAATAAAACAAGGTTTCTTATGAAATAAATTCATAGACTATTGAGTTATTATAAGATAGTTTCACGTAACCAAATAGCGCATCATGAAGAAAATATTTAAAATAACTGGGATTATATTTATATCATCACTATTATTTTATTGTTCTGATAGTGACAATAGCACAAACCCCGATCCAGACCCAGACCCAGATGGTGGTGGTGAACCTGTAGAAGCAGTTACCACATTAATAAACACATTAAATGTTCCTTGGGAACTTATTTGGGGACCTGACGATTTTTTATGGGTAACAGAACGAAATGGAAAGATTAGTCGTATCGATCCCGATTCTGGAAAACAAACCGAAGTAATGGAAATTACAAGTGTCGCTCAAGTACAGGAAAGTGGTTTATTAGGAATGGTACATCATCCGGATTTTAATACTAATCCGTTTGTTTATGTAGTATATACATATGATAACGGCACAAGCGGTTTGCTAGAAAGATTAGTTCGATATCGATTTGAAAACAATGCGCTTTCTAACGAAACGACATTGTTGGATAATATTCCTGCAAATTCTATTCATAATGGTTCTCGCCTACTTATTACGCCAGATGAACATTTAATCATGACCACTGGAGATGCCGGTAGTGCGAACTCTTCTCAAGACATGAGCTCCTTGGCAGGTAAGATCCTTAGATTAAACTTAGATGGTAGTATCCCAAATGATAATCCAACGCCAGGTAGTTATGTCTACAGTTATGGCCATAGAAATGCTCAGGGCCTAGTCCTTCATCCTAATGGTAGTTTGTATATATCCGAACACGGACCCAGCTCTGATGACGAAATAAACCGAATTGAAGCTGGTAAAAATTATGGTTGGCCTGATATTCGTGGAGTAATCGATACTCCCAATGAAGAAGCTTTTGCTAATACTACCACAACCGTTGAATCAATATATAACTGGACACCTACAATTGCACCGTCGGATTTGATATATTATACTAGTGATCGTATTCCTGAATGGAAAAATAAATTGGTCATGACTGTATTAAAGGAACAACAAGTTATTGCACTTACATTAAATGCCGATGGTACCGAGGTTATAAACGAAGAAACCTTTTTTGATCGTAAATACGGGCGTCTTAGAGATATCGCTATTTCTCCTTCTGGACGCGTTTTTATTGCCACAAACGGTACTTCTTATCAAGATAACAGCAATACACATAGCATTATAGAGATCAATAAAATTGAGTAAGAATTAGTTTTAATAAAACATTAAAGCTTGTTTATGAATATAACTTTATATAGCTCTGAGTTAAAACTTGGAGCTATTATTTTTATACACATTTGATAATAAAATCTATTAAAAAAAATACTGAAACTACATAAACTTCATACAAAATCTATATTCGGAATTCTTAAAAAATGATACCTTTATGGAAACTAGTTATGGAAATAATAGAGATTAAAAAATTTGACGAATTATTAGAGGCCTTTGAAAGTCAAAAAGCAGGGCAAAACTTTGTTTACAGGGGCGTTTCGAATACATCATACGAGCTTATTACTTCATTGGGGCGTTGTGAATCTGCTATGGGTAAACCTATAGAGCGTTTAGAAGCTCGACTAATAAAATTGTTCAAAGAATCTTCTATCCCTTATCTTGAACATAAGCCTAATAATGAGTTAGAATGGCTAGCTGTGGCACAGCACTATGGATTACCCACTCGCCTACTAGATTGGACATATAACCCACTAGTATCTACTTATTTTGCTGTAGAATCTACTCCTATTAACGATGCTGCTATTTATATACTATCTGGGTGTTCAACCATCCAAATACCTGATAAAACAAATCCTTATAAGTTAGATAAAGTATTTAAATACAGACCTCCTTATATTTCTGCCAGAATTCAAAATCAAGCAGGATTGTTTACTGTTCATAACACTCCTGATACTCCTTTTGAGCATGATAAACTTAAAAAAGTCGTCATCCCTAAACAACTAAAATCTACTATTAAAAAGACATTATTTAAATATGGAATTAATCAGCGATTAATTTATCCAGGCCTAGATGGTGTTGCTAGAGACCTGAAATGGTTGGAAACTAAAATGTTTTAATTTCATCGAGAAATCCATGTCGTTTAGAGAAAAGCCTAGTAATAGACAACTTAATTAACGATATTACCTATTTATTTTCCATTAATACAAACATGATTATTAAAGTATTACAAAAAAACAGGGTTGTAACACATACTATATTTTGGATATTTTATCTTTTTATTTGGGTATTAATGGATGTCATATACGGTCTTCCGTTTAAAAGAGCATTGTTTAATTATCTTGGATGTGGTTTAGAAATTCCCTTCTACTACATACATATGTATTACCTATGGCCTAAATATATTACTACAAAACGCTATTTGTATTACTTTGCTTTTTTCCTTCCACTTGTATTACTTAATGCCTATCTAGTGCGCCTTTTAAACTACCATGTAGTTTTTCCTGTTTTTCTTGAGATTACAGATCTTCCTGAGAATTTCATGTCTTTTCCAAGGGTATTAAGTTTAGCAAGAAGTATATTGTTATGGTTTGGACCACCTACTGCAATTAAAATTTTAAGAGATTATTATCAAGATAAGGTGAATTTAGAACGAATAAAGAAAGAACAAAAAATTAGTGAGTTAAATTTCTTAAAGTCACAGATGAACCCTCATTTTCTTTTTAACACACTTAATAATCTATATTCACTAGCATTAAAGGGATCTAAAAAAACACCAGAAGCGCTACTGCAGCTTTCTAATTTATTATCTTATATGTTATATGATGGTACAGAAGATAAAATTTCTTTAGAAAAAGAAATCCATCATCTTAATGATTATATCGAATTAGAAAAACTACGTTTTGGAAACCGTCTTGATCTTACTTTGGAAATGATAGGTGATTTTAATACAGTTATGATACCACCAATGATTATTATTCCACTTGCAGAAAATGCTTTTAAACATTGTTCTCTTAATGAAAGAGGAAATATCAATATAAAAATAAGAATACAAGTAGATAAAGACAAAATCTACATCAGTACTATAAACCCTGTAGGCAATACTATTAAGTCAGATAACAAACATGGTATTGGTGTTAAAAACTTGTCTAAAAGATTAGAAATTATCTATCCCCAAAAGCATATCTTTAAATTAGAAGAAAGAGAAAAAAAGTTTTATACTGATCTAACCATCGAGTTAAATGAATAAGATAAAGTGTATTATTGTTGATGATGAGCCATTGGCACAGGATGTGATCTCTGATTATATTGAACGATTAGACTTTTTGGCAGAAGTTGGGAGGTTTGATGATGCTTTATCTGCAATCAAATTTCTTAATAATGAATCAGTCGACCTGATATTTCTTGATATACAAATGCCTATGCTGGATGGTATCAATTTTTTAAAAGCACTCTCTCATCCTCCCACTGTCATCTTTACTACTGCACACAGGCATTATGCAGTTGATGGATTTGAGTTAAATGCTGTAGATTATCTTGTTAAACCCATTCCTTTCTACAGGTTTGTACAGGCAATAGAAAAGATAAAAGAAAGAACAAATACTACGACACAAATAATAGAAGATACAAATGCTGCTTTTTTTAAAGTTGAAAACAAAAAAATCAAAGTACATTACATAGATATTCTGTTTATAGAAAGTTTAAAAGACTATATAAAAGTAGTTTTAAAAGATAGATCCTTTGTAACCTATCAAACACTTTCAGGAGTATTAGCCTTATTACCAGATACTCATTTTGTCCAAATACATAAATCGTTCGTTATCAATTATCAATATGTAAACGCAATAGAAGGTAATATGTTAACTATTGAAGAACATTCTATACCGATCGGACGTAGCTATCGAGAAAATGCTATGAAAAAAATATATCTAACTGGAAAAAAAGGTTGGAGGTAATATGCAAATACCCTTATTTAGTCTTTAGCACCGCTCCTAATTCAATTCCTTTTTGTTTTGCAAATTCTTGGATAGTGTTTAGTCCTAAATCCTGTCTTCTCTTGTTTACAGTCTCTGGATTTTTAATTGGAAAAAAGGTAGCTTTACCATCTAGACCATATTCAAACTGACTTCCGTATAGTTGGGGCTTATCAGAATTGATTAACATTCTATCTATTAGTCTTGCATAATGTTTGGGTTGTGATTCTTTTAGAAGTACTGATTCTTTTAATAATGGCGCATATTTCTCTTTTGAAGCTACCGAGCCGTGTTGCAAGACTCCCCATATCGTAGTATTGGCTAGTCTACCTACTTGAGATATTCCTAACCAACCATATTTTTCGATGATGGCGACAACTTCTTTTTCTAAAACTTTATCTTGTTTTTCCACCACTTCCCAAAAATATTCAATTTCATCAGATTCTTGTCCATACCTTTTCTCAACATCTTTATACATCCTTCTAAAAATCTGATCCTTCATAAATAATGTTTCCAGTTTCATTTTTAAAGAATCTAATTTAATTTGGGGTATATCTTGGGCTTTAGTTTGGAAGGACGCGATGAATATTCCAATGATGATTAAGTAAATTATTCTTTTCATAGTACTGTTTCTACTCGTTTTTGATTGTTAATTATTAGATTTTAAACAGAATTAATAAAATCTGGGGAGCGTTTCAATTGTTATTTTTCTCATTACATCTAAGCTATTTTAGCTAGTGTTAATCTGCATACCTGCTACTATTCTTATCTTGCCATAACAGGTTAATGATTTGCCATTGCCCATTTGTTTTAGTTAAATGCAGATACTCTACCCAATTATCTGAAAAAAGTTTAACGGTAGCTATATGATCGTATATATCAAGTA
Source organism: Aquimarina aggregata (assembly GCF_001632745.1). Classification (GTDB taxonomy): domain Bacteria; phylum Bacteroidota; class Bacteroidia; order Flavobacteriales; family Flavobacteriaceae; genus Aquimarina; species Aquimarina aggregata. The sequence continues at coordinate 807,063 of NZ_LQRT01000002.1, forward strand.
TTTTAATATTATTACTCGGTTTAGGCGGAAATTTAGTGCCCGATTGGTTCCAGGATTCTGCAAATGATACCATTTGATCATAACTCGTTTCGCGTATGATCTGCTTTTTATTATCCCGATCATACCCTATTGTTCTTTTAGCCAATTCTTTATGAAACACTCGTTTCATGAGTTCTGGTTTAAGTTTCTGCAAAGCAATTAGATACCCTAATGACATTTCTTTAATTGCGAGAGTATCCTCAACGCTAGCGGGACTTGCAACAGATATTTTTCTTATGTTTGGGTATTTGAACTTCTTTATTAATTTATTGTTTTCATCATATTGCAAGCGCATTGTATGATATCCAAATTCATCAAACTCTTGTTTTGCAACCGCATATCCCCAAGGATTTAGTGTTAATTCACCTTTTTTATTATGATAAGAATAAGTGATATGATTACCATTATTGTCATAAGTATCTCGGTATGATGCAACTCCAACTGAGTTTTCTCGTATTTCTAACTTTTCATTGAGATTATAATTGATTTTTGGAGAGCCATCTTTACGATATACAATACCAGTGATTCCAAATTCAAAATACGGAGAAATATCAACCAGTTTATCTTTTAAATTATAACGGTGCTCAATTACCATATTTTTAGTTTTCGTCCATTTATATTTAGTAATGTTCCAATTAGACTCCATAGGTTTATCTTCTAAATCATAAAAATCCAGGGCATATATAAATTTCTTTTTATCAAACTTATATACTTCTTTATACACCGCTCTATCGTTTGTCATTCGATTTCCGTTGATATCTAGAAAAATGCGAGTAACATCATGATCTGTATAATTAAAAACGATTTTGTGAGCTCCTATAGTCGCTAAAGGATGGTGTCTCTTGCCATGATAATTATAATTTACAATCTCTACTAATTTATTTGAATTAGCATACTTAAAGACATAGTGTGATGTTTTAGAAGCTGTTTCCTTGCTTATCTCATGAATACCTTTTAATGGAACATGAGGCGATACATGATTATATCTTAAATGTCTAAAATATTTTGTAATTGTTTCTTTTTGATTATTAGATTGCGAAAAATGCGATAACGGTGATAAAAGAAATACAAAACATATAGTAATATCGACGATGCGTTTCATATAGGTATACTTTTTTTGACTTATAATTTGATTAATAAAGATGATCTAACCAGTGTATTACATTTAATAGTAGTTGATAATTTTCGGTAGCTTTATCAGAGTTCATTCCTACTTTAATTCTATTTCTTCCTGCAATTTGAGCCGTAAACATAGCTGCTTCTCCAAATACAGCTACTCTACCTTTCCCATGTTTTAAAATAGCTCCCTGAGACAAGTTGGTAGCCGGAAATTTTGGTGTTTTACTATTAAATCTCCACATTGTATCAGTCATGAACACCTTATATTCTCTTTTCAAATTTAAAATAGAAGATGCCTTTTTAGGAATCTTGAATGCTTGACCCGTAAATGTTCTTATATGCCTAACAGTCTCCATATTGTTACGACCATTGGTTATACTATTTTTATTTAGCATCATGTTTTCTAAAGAAAAATCTAAAATTCCGTTATCATCTTTGTCTAATACAAAACCATCATAAAACTCAAAACCAAAAATATGAGCAAGATTGGCAGAAGCACCAGCAAATGGCATATGGTCGGCTATAAGAAATAAAGAACCTCCTTTATAAACCCACTCTTCTATATTCTCAATTTCATTCTTAGAAAAAGCAGTTTTTGTAGGTGTGACAAATGGAGGTCTACTATTTGGCGCCAATGCATTAGAAATAACAAGTATTCTTACTTCTTTTAGCTTTCGCTTTTCAAACTTCCCATTAAAACCAACTACTCGATAACCATCTTCGGTTAAAACTTTAGAAAAAGGAGAAAAACGATTATTTTTGGTATGAAAATTATGATGCCCCTCATCTATATACAATAAAGGGCCAGAGTTATCTTGGTATGCTTTAGATAAGATCTTTGGATTATAAAGAGTATCGGTTATTTGTTGAGAAAATACAGTAGTGACAAACAATAAACTTATAAAAAACAGAAAATTTGAGTTCATAATTTAATAGATAATCAACAGATTCATTAGAGCATCTAAAGTATCATAATCTAGTATCCCAAATAAATATTTTTGCTCAACAACTTCAACTATACTACATAAACAATATTTCACTCGACATATAGTAAAAACCTGATATCATGCCTTTTATCGAGTATATCATGTTAGTGATAGAAATACCCCTACTTACCACTAGATACAAAAAAAACTTGCATATATTATGGTTTTTCCGTAATTTAGGATTCCCAATATAAAATTGACTACTTATGCAAAAAACTACTCTTGAGCGAAAATTCAACGCTCGAAAACTAGACCTGAAGTATAATGATATCTGGAACAGAGGTATCCATCTATTTACAATAGACGATAAAAACCGTGATTTTCAATATAGTATCTTTTATATAGATCTGTTATTTGCAGAGGTCATTTACAATAAACTTACTGGAGATATTATCACTATTAATAGTTTTAGTGATAAGGCAAAAATGATTTATTATATGACAGAAGATTTTAACTAGAATACTATTTACTGCGATATATAATATTAAGTATAAGTCCGGTGATAACAAGTAGAGTACCTATCAAACTCATTATTGGATAAACATCTGAAAACCAAAATACCCCTGCTATCATAGTAAATATAACCTCTATATACTTTAGAGAAACTATTTTATTGGTAGCTTGGGATTGAAATGCTTTTGTCATAAATAATTGGCCAAAGTATCCAAAAATACCTAAGCTAAGCAGTATAACCCACTCTATCCCTATTGGTGTTTTCCAATTAAATATTGATAGTATACCTCCTACAATTACAGAAATCCACATAAAATAGTTGACGATCACTACTGGATGGTCTTTTTGTCCTATTTTGTTTATCAAAACATACACTACACCACTAAATAAAGCAGAAAATAGAATTAGAAGTAATCCATATGAATTAATATTAGGGTCAAAGCCTTTAATCATTAAAACTCCCCCGAACGCCATTAAAAAAAATAACCACTGAATAGGTTTCACTTTTTCTCTAAGAAAAAAAACAGCTAGAATTGTAGCAAAAATTGGAGAAATATATCGTAACGAAACTGCAGAACCTATTGGTAAGTAATTTACAGACATAAAAAACAAACACATAGAGGTAACCCCTGCCAGTCCTCTATAGATTAATAACTTCTTCTGATTCCCGAAAATTGAAATTTTATGGTATCTTAAATAACTCATTGTAAAAAACAAAGAACCAATTGCTCTAAAAAACACTAATTCTCCTCCTCCAAAATGAGATAAATACTTTACCAGTAAATTCATTACCGTAAAACATACGGCGCTTAAGAGCATAAAGTATATCGCCTTTTTCATAAAGGCTCCAAAGATAAGCGTTTCATCAAAAATTAACGCTTTAAAACTGACTTCCTATGTATTTTTTATATTTTTCTTAATTATCAATGTATTAATCTATCATAATTGATTTTTTACCTTAATTTCTTAATCATCTTCAACGAAATGGTATCATATCAAAATAATATATTATAGATTTTATCAATATAAATAAAAACTACAAGTAAGTTTATTTAAGTAATTAAAAATAAGATATTTATGTTTTTGAAAAATGACAAGTAGAATGTTTTTTTTATTCCTATTCTATAAGTATTTAGTTCATAAAACTTAAATCTAGTAAACGGTGCTCTTTGGCATGATAATAGTTCTATTATAAATTATTTTAGTACATTAGTTATTTAATCCCCAATCACACCTATGAAAAAGCTGTTTGCCCTACTACTGCTTTTTTTATCGCAATTTATATATTCGCAGGCATATTCGATACTCGATGCAGCGAACAAAACTCCTGTTTCATATGCCACTATTTCTTTTGGTAACGGAAGCGGAACCTTTGCGGATGCCGATGGCCGTTTTAAGTATTATAAAAAATGGTATCCGAAAGTAGATTCTCTTTACGTTTCTGCATTAGGGTATAAAGAGATCACTATTTCCACAAATGCGATCCCCAAGACTATACTTTTAGAGCAAAATATCGCAGAATTAAAGGAAGTATATATTACCGCCGAAAAGAAAAGAAAATACAAAACCAAGAGACTAGCCTCTACTGTACATAATGATTATTTTAGATGTTGGCTTCCTACTGTAGAATCAGAAATAGCAGTCTTTTTTCCTAAAGAATCAGAAAAATCCACTAGCATATCTTCTGTCTTTCTACCTGTTAAAGTAGAAAGTTCGAATAAGCATTCTGGAAAAGAACAGCCATTCTCTACGCTATTTAAAATGCAATTCTACGCCAATGAAAAAGGGTTTCCTGGTAAAAGGCTGGCTTATGAAGATATCATATTCAAAATAACCGAAAAAGATAAATCTAATTTTGAACTGAACGTTTCAGAATATAAAGTGTACATCCCAAAAGAAGGGATCTTTATTTCTGTACAAGTTTTAGGATACGCAGACAAAAATGGTAAACTTCAACAAACAAGAAAATATCACGAAGTAGAAACTAGAAAAGGTCTTGTAAAAGTTTCAACTACATTTAGACCTTTATTACCATTCACAAATAAATTTGATCACTATCATACTTTTACACGCAGAATTTTTTACAAAAATCGCACCTGGCAACGTTTTGACAGAAAATATAGCACAAACAACAACCTTATTAAAAGCAATAATACAAATTACGGAATGGGTCTAAAATTAAGGCTATATGAAGATAAATAAATTGTTTTGCAAGATCTTATTCTAAAAATGACCTTCTTTTTTTATTGAATTGTACTGCTGCCTCATGTTTTGTTTCATGAATTGTTCTGTTTTCTGCATAATCCACAGCATCGGATATTGTTAAATAATAATAAGAAACTCCCAATCTATCAGTAAACCCTGATCTTTTAAGAAAATCTCTTACAGGACCGATCGTACCAACCATTAACAACTGAACTCCTAACCCCTGCGTATACTGATAAATATCTTCTAAAACATGTAAACCTGTGCTATCTATATCATGCATGTTCGTATTATCTAAAATCAAAAATTTTGGTACAGGCTTTCGTTTTGTAATGTATTCTTGAATGGTATCTTTAAAAAAACTTGCATTTCCAAAATATAATTGATTATCAAAACGGATAATTAAATATTCGGTAGATTGAAGTGCATCTGGAAACCTATTAATATTTCTATAATAGGTAGTTCCGGGAATATTTACTAATTCTGCTATATGTGGTCGCGAACTATAGTACTGCAGAAATACAAATGATAGAATAACCCCTATAAATATACCATTTTCAACACCAAAGATTAAGGTCCCAAAAAAGGTAATGATCATAACGATAAAATCACGCCTTCTAAGTTCAAACAAATGTTTAGCTTCACTAAAATTTATCAATCCAAAAACAGAGACAAGTATGATTGCAGCCAATACAGCTTTAGGAATATAATAAAAAAATGATGTTAGAAACAGTAAAGAAAGTAATACTAATACTGCAGCAATAATAGAAGACACAGTAGTCTTGGCACCTGCTTCATCATTAATAGCTGTTCTACTATAACTTCCTGATGAGGGTACTGCCTGAAAAAAGGCACCGATCACTTTTGCTATTCCTAATGCAAATAATTCTTGATTTGGTCTAACCACATGATCTCTATTTTTCATTTCCATAGATTTGGCAATACCAATACTACCAACATAACCAATAAAAGTAACTGTTAATACTGCTGGAATAAGTGACATCATAGTAGCATACTCCATTTCGGGTATATTGAAAGATGGTAGACCACTAGGAACATCTTTAATTATGGATACTCCATTTTCATTTAGCTTAAAAAAATAAGTCAGTAAAGTAGAGATTACCAAAACGGTAAGTGCTCCGGGAAAAGAGCGTTTCCATTTTTTTAAAGCTACAATAATTATAATGGAAGATACGCAGATCAATATCGTAATCCAGTTTACTTCTGATAAATGACGTAAACTATACCAAACTGTTTGATGTGTATACTTAAAATTAGGAATCCCAATTCCTAGGCTTTCCTCTAGCTGCGAGACAATAATTATAATTGCTGCTGCAGATATAAAGCCTGAAATCACGGGTTGAGAGATTAAGTTTACAAGAAACCCCATCCTCAAAATACTCATTATAATTTGTAGTACTCCAATCAAAAAACTTGCAAACAACGCTAATTCTACAAACTTAGCACTAAAAGGTTCTGCAAGTTGACTCACACTACTCATTACCAAAATTGCTGTGATAGCCACTGGACCTATACTTAGCTGCATAGAGGACCCAAAAAAAGCATATAAAACTAACGGTACCAAACAAGCATAAAGACCGTAAATAGGTGGCACTCCCATTAGTAAAGCATAAGCTATGGCTTGTGGAATTAGAATCACCCCAACTGTAAGGCCCGCAACAACATCTGACGAAAAAGTAGATTTAGTATACTTCTTATCAGAAAAAAATTGAAAAAACGGAATTATTTTATGTAGTGCTTTAACGTTATCAATAGTTTGATTAATACTGTAAATCTACAACAGTTGATAATTTATCCCAAAAGAATTTCATATTCATAGAATCCTTTCTTGCTTTTATCTATTTTTGATCAGAAATCCACATTTTTAGCAATAATCTAATGAATGAAATACTACTCCTTCTTCTTTTAGCTATCATAGGTTTTATAGCTGGTGTTATTAATACTATCGCTGGTGGTGGCTCTCTCTTAACATTACCCATGCTAATCTTTATGGGGTTACCTCCTGCTGTGGCAAACGGAACAAACCGTATTGGGATTTTTATTCAATGTATTACCTCTATTGCAGGTTTCAAAAGTAAAGGTATAAAACCTACATCTTTTGGTGTTTACTTAGGAATATCTGCCTTAATTGGATCTATAATTGGAGCGCAAATCGCTGTTGATATTAAAGGAGATACATTTAATAAGATTTTAGCCATAGTAATGGTATTTATCGTTTTTTTTATGGTGTTCAAGCCTAAAGTAAAACTTAATGATGTAATAGAAAGAATACAAGGCAAACACCTTTGGATATCTATAGTAGCTTTTTTCTTTATAGGAATTTATGGTGGTTTTATCCAAGCTGGAGTAGGTATTTTTATTTTATTAGCCCTAACCTCGATAAACTACCTAAGTCTTGTTAAATCTAACGCTGTTAAAGTACTAGTAGTTTTTATTTACACCATAGCAGCACTGGCCATTTTTGCATATAACCAACAGATTAACTATCTATACGGTATTGTCCTTGCACTAGGTAACGCTACAGGAGGATGGATCGCAAGTAGATGGGCTGTAAAAAAAGGTGATGGGCTTGTAAAAGTTTTTTTAGTTATTATGGTTGTCGCTATGGCGATCAAGCTATGGTTGGATAATTAAATTTTGTATACGAAAATGCAGATTTATAGATAGAGTTCTTTTTGGGTACCCAGTATTATTCTTATCTTATACCAATCATACAACCACAAAATCGTCTAAAAATGAAACGTAATGTTTTGATTATCATTTTGATTTGCTCTTTTTTTATAAGTTGCAAGTCTCAAAAAAATGAAGAAAAAGAAGTTGTCGAAGAGACAGTATCTGATCCCCTACCTGAAAAAGTTATTGAAAAAAAGAAAAGTGATATTACCATTATCCCAATACAACATGCTACATTAATTTTAGAATGGAAAGGAAAAACCATTTATATTGATCCTACTGGTGGGGCTAAAGCTTTTGCAGGCAAAAAGACGGCAGATTTAGTTTTGATTACAGATATACATGGTGATCATATGAATATTGACACTCTAGATAGTCTAGATCTAGCAAAATCTCAAATTATAGTTCCGCAGGCCGTAGCAGAAAAACTACCCGCTAACTACACAGAGCAACTTGTTATTATCAACAATGGGGAAATCAAAGAGATAGAAGGCATTACCATAGAGGCTATACCAATGTATAATCTACGTGAAGAAGCTTTAAAATTTCACAAAAAGGGTCGCGGAAATGGGTATGTAATTACTTTAGGAAAGGAACGCTTATATTTTTCCGGAGATACGGAAGATATTCCTGAAATGCGAAAATTACAGTATATAGATAAAGCTTTTGTCTGTATGAACCTACCGTATACAATGACTGTAGAAAGAGCTGCTGATGCAGTATTAGCTTTTAAACCAAAACAAGTATATCCATACCACTATCGTGGTACCAACGGATTTAGTAGCGTTTCAAAATTTAAAGAAATCGTTTCGAAAAATGCTGATATCGAAGTAGTACAGCTAGATTGGTACCCCAAGCGTTAAAATAAAAATATAAAAAAGCCTAGTATTAACTAGGCTTTTTTATATATGAAGTAGTATACCTATTATATTAAATCTTCTTAACTCGAACAGCATTCATTCCTTTCTGTCCCTTTTCTAACTCAAAACTAACTCTATCATTTTCTTTTACTTCTTGAGTTAATCCATTTACATGCACAAAGTAACGCTCTTGAGTTTCTTCATCATTAATAAACCCATACCCTTTAGAGTCGTTAAAAAAAGCTACTTTACCTTTACGCACTGGGTCAAATTCTACTTTCTCTCTTTTTGGAACGCCGATTTCAATATTTTCAGCTTTCACCTTTTTTCTTGGGTCTGGTGGAGTATCTGTTAAATAACCATTTTCATCCACATAAGCAATCATACTATCTAACCCATTACCTTTGTTAGAATTAGCAAGGCGTTCAGCCTTCTTTTTTTGCTTTTCTTCGCGTTTTTTTAATTTCTTTTTTTCTTTTTCAATTTTACTAAATGTCTGTTGTGATTTTGCCATTCGCTATCTTTACTAGTTTATTTACTTATTCATAACTTTTGCATGTTAATACAAAAGCCGTCATTGAAATACTAAACGAATAATCAGAAAATCTAAATATCTTAGATTTACCTCAAAATCTACCTAGTCACTACAATAACTGGTAACAGTTTTCTTTCTTTAAAATCTACTGAAATCTCTACAAAGGTAAGTTTTCATTTTTAATTTAAGAAAACTCTTTCGTTAATTAACCATTTTTCCCCAAATTTAGAAATAAACTTCTAATTTCGCTTTGGTAACACTTGACCTTAAAACATCTTCAATGAATAGTAATATCCAAGAGAATGAACATGAACATTTCTTACTATACAAGCCTTATGGATACTTAAGTCAATTTGTAAACAATGGTCAAAAACAAAGTTCTAAAAAACTTTTAGGCGAGTTATACAAATTTCCAGAAGGCACAATGTCAATTGGTAGATTAGATGAAAAATCTGAAGGTTTATTATTACTCACAACCGATGGGAAATTAAGCAACCGCATTAATAGTGGCGCTATAGAAAAAGAATACTATGCGCAAGTAGACGGAGAAATAACTCCTGAAGCAATTATAGAAATGGCTAATGGTGTTAAAATAGGTTTTGATGGTAAAAAATACAATACCAAAACATGCAAGGTTGTTAAACTTGATACGGTTCCAAAATTCCCCGAAAGATCAAAAAAAATAAGAGATGATCGTCATGGACCTACGAGTTGGGTTTCTATTACATTAAAAGAAGGCAAATTTAGACAGGTTCGTAAAATGACATCAGCTGTTGGGTTTCCTACATTAAGACTTGTTCGCGTTCGAGTTGGAAACATAAAATTAGATACATTGAACGTAGGAGAAGTTAAACAAGTAGATCCTACATCAATCAAATATTTCTATAATTTGAGCTCTAATAGTATTTAACTCTGATCTTTTTATCTGTTTATTAATTGTTATAGATAAGTTTATTTTGGAAAACGATCTTGTAAAAAATGACAAGTTAACATCTGCCCCACTACTTACTAATAAATTTCGCGTTGATTTATTTTCATGACCTAAATCGACATCTTCTATAATAGCATCGGCAACAAATACAGCTTTAGGATCATATAAAGATATCGGAAAACCATGCTGCTGTATTAATGTTTCAAAACTTTGATCTACTCTAGGAAGAACATCTTTTAGCTTTGTTTCAAAGGGTTTACTAGCTTCTTTAAAGTAATCTTCTATATAATTAGGGTGATCTTCTAAATCAGGAGGCATAGCAACACTAACAGTCATGCCTGAAGAAAAATACATTTTAAAATATTTTGAGCTGATGCCAGCTCCTGCTTCACCACTCATTTTTATTATTATTCGTTTAATAATCGTTGAAACTCTTCTAAATATTGTCCAATATGGAACCCATCCATTAATCCATGATTTACATAAATTGCTATAGGTAAACTTAATGTATCACCTGTTTTGGTATATTTTCCAAAAGAGATTTTTGGAACGCTATCTTTATATTTAAAATGTCTAGCATGGGTTAAACCTGTAAATGTATACCAAGGTATCGAGGAATAGTGTATACTATCAACACGTTTCGCATTAGCAGTATGACGAATACCTGTGCTGTTTTTTACAGCTTCGATTTCTTCTTGACCATTCTTAATAAAGCGTTCAAAATCTTCATTAAATTCGATAAAAGAAAATCCAAAGGTATGATCATCCCTTCCTATCGTTGCAGAAGCATGCACAGTATCATATATAAATACTTCATCACCATCAATACGATACTTAAAAGCTTCTATAGCATTAACTGCCTGAAGCGACTTATGCAAATAATACAAAAAATACGGATAGCCATGATCTTTTATCTTTTGATATCCTTTTGTAAAATCTACCGTAGTATTAATTCCAAAAAAAGGCTCATCAAAATTGCCAAAGAACTCGAAATGTTCTTTGCGGTTCCAGGTATTAAGATCTAGTTTTGTTTTCATTATAAATAGTCAAGTAGTTGACTTGCTTTTGTAAAACTCTTAAAATTAGGATGTCTCACCTCTTCTTCTACCATTTCATGCACCCAAGTAGTATGAAATGGAATGTGAAATGCATGTGCCCCAATATTCAAAACAGGTAAAACATCAGATTTTAATGAATTACCGACCATTAAAAACTCTTCTACATTAATATCTAAATGCTTGACTAGCTTACTATATTGTTTTTCGGTCTTATCGGAAACAATTTCGATATGATGAAAATATTTTTCTAATCCTGAGTTTATTAGTTTTCGTTCTTGATCTAACAAATCCCCTTTAGTAGCCATCACCAATCTGTATTTCTTAGAAAGTACATCTAATGTAACATCTATTCCATCTATCAATTCTATAGGTTCCTGAAGCATTTGTTTACCTTTTTCGATAAGCTTCTGTATTAAGTCTACAGTAGTACTACCATTAGAAATGGTAATAGCCGCTTCTATCAATGATAATGTAAAAGGTTTAATGCCATAACCATACAAAGGAAGATTTTTCATTTCAACATCAAAAAGAAGTTTATTAGCTTCCTCTTTAGGCATAAAATCTTCTAAAAGTTCGCAAAATTCTTCTTCTGCTTTTCTAAAAAAAGTTTCATTTACCCAAAGTGTGTCATCTGCGTCAAAGGCTATGACTTTAATTTTACTTAATGGCATATATTACGATTGCTAAGTAATTTATATAAAAGGGTGTCGTAGCACAATAAATTACTATACTATGTACAAACCATTCTAATCAAAATTACTACCTAACTAGTTTCTTATATTTGATACGTTTTGGCATTAAATCACCACCTAAACGTTTCTTTTTATTTTCTTCATAATCAGAAAAACTCCCCTCAAAGAAATATACTTGAGAATCCCCTTCAAACGCCAGAATATGTGTACAAATCCTGTCTAAAAACCAACGATCGTGAGAAATTACTACAGCACATCCCGCAAAGTTCTCTAAACCTTCTTCCAAAGCCCTTAACGTATTAACATCTAAATCATTAGTTGGCTCATCTAAAAGTAATACATTACCTTCTTCTTTTAAGGTCATAGCTAAATGTAAACGGTTACGTTCACCACCAGAAAGCATAGAAACTTTTTTATTCTGCTCACTACCGCTAAAATTAAAACGACTTAGATATGCTCTGGAATTAACTTGTTTTCCACCCATCATGACCAACTCTTGTTCGTCACTAAAGTTTTGCCAAATAGTTTTTTCAGTATCAATATTACTATGACTTTGATCTACGTATGCAATTTTTGCAGTATCACCAACATTAAAACTTCCTTTATCCGGTTTTTCTTCACCCATAATCATTTTAAATATTGTTGTTTTACCAGCTCCATTTGGACCGATTATTCCAACAATACCTGCCTGCGGAAGATTAAAGTTTAAATCTTCATATAACAGCTTATCTCCAAAAGCTTTACTAACACCTGTGGCTTCGATAACATTAGTACCTAACCTAGGTCCATTTGGAATATAAATCTCAAGCTTTTCATCTACCTGTTTTTGATCTTGACTAAGTAATTTATCATAATTACTTAAACGTGCTTTTTGTTTAGCCTGACGTCCTTTTGGTGCCATACGAACCCACTCTAGCTCTCTTTCTAATGTTTTTTGACGTTTAGAAGCTTGCTTTTGTTCCTGAGCCAGTTTTTTAGCCTTTTGATCTAACCATGACGAATAATTTCCTTTCCAAGGTATACCTTCTCCTCGATCTAATTCTAGTATCCAACCTGCAACGTTATCTAAAAAGTAACGATCGTGAGTAACGGCAATAACAGTACCTTTATATTGTTGCAAATGATGTTCTAACCAGTGCACAGATTCTGCATCAAGGTGGTTGGTTGGCTCATCTAATAACAATACATCTGGTTCTTTTAGTAAAAGACGACAAAGTGCTACTCTTCTTTTTTCTCCCCCAGAGAGCACACTTATTTTTTTATCAGAATCAGGAGTACGTAAGGCATCCATTGCTATTTCTAGTTTGGTGTCTAGTTCCCAAGCATTACTTGCATCAATCTGATCTTGTAAGTTTGCCTGCTTATCCATAAGCTCCTGCATTTTATCAGGATTCTCGTATACCTCTGGCAAACCAAACATATCGTTGATTTTATTATATTCATCCAGTACTGCTACCGTTTCTGCAACACCCTCTTTAACAACCTCTAACACTGTTTTATCTGGGTCTAATTGAGGCTCTTGTTCTAAAAGCCCTACGGTATAACCTGGTGCAAATACAACATCTCCTTGATAGTTTTTATCAATTCCTGCTATAATTTTTAATAACGTAGATTTACCAGAACCATTAAGTCCAAGGATCCCTATTTTTGCTCCATAAAAAAAACTTAAATAGATATTCTTAAGTACTGGAGTATTTGCAGTTTTAAAAGTTTTGCTAACTCCTGACATTGAGAAGATAACCTTTTTATCATCTGACATAAGCCCTTATTTTTTTGTTATATTATAAAAATGATGTGAAACTTAGAAGAATTATACTCTTCCTTTTAAAGCATTAAAAACCCAAGCATTTGCGAAAAAACCTAATCCAACAGCTGCAAAACCCCAACCAGATACATCGCGGTATCTAAACGCTCCTAATCCGATAAGCAAGAGGCCTACCAATATCATTATAAAAGTTGCCCAAGCTAATACTGTGTTTTTATTCATTCCCATAAATTATTTTTTAGTTTAGTGTGGTTAGTTTTAAAATTAGGGGTAATTAAATGCAAATATCGTTATTTTATCATCAAAATATTATTTTTTATAAGGTTGTTAAGATTCGATTCTTGTTTACCTTCTGTATTACAATGATTTAAAATTAACTTTTAATAAAAAAAATAAGGATATTCTATTAAGAATATCCTTATTTGATCGTAAATAGTTATCTAATGTGAAATAGATTAATTTCCTACTCGAGACTCAATCACTGTTTCAATAGCATCGGGTATATTTTCTAAAAGGTCATATCCTGTTAGCGCTTCAATATCATCTACAGATGTTCTAAAATTTCTCCAATTACTAGAAATCCCTTGATCATTTGGCATATTAACAGCTATTACTCGTGTAGCGTTTGTAACTCTACTAATATCATTTGAACCATTTGGTAAAATTAAAGCTACTTTCCAAAAAGAATCTGGTACATTAATTCTACCATTTCTAGTAGTTGTTCTAAAACCTCTTGTTCCAGTTCCCCCAGTTCCTGCAACACCTGCTATAATATGAACCTCATTTCCTCTTCTTACCAAAGACCTTAAATACCTTTCAAGATCAACCCAAGGACCTGTATTATTATCTCTGGCTTGAGGTGCCATGTTTGTCATAAAAAATGTATTCTCATTTTCTTGAGCTGTAACAGTTCTATCTGCTGATGGGCATAAATGACCTCTTTGAAACCCCGAACCACGATAATCATTTTCTGTAGGACTAAAGAATGAAGACGGTAATGATGTATCTTGCTGAAAACAATTACATCTACCTCTATTTCCGATCCATGCACTATTTAAATGCCAGCTGACCCAATTAGGAGTTCCTTTACTGCTATTATATGATAAAGTATATTCTGGTCTTATTACAAAATAATTATTTGCATCTGTATTTGCATTTGAAGGATTACCAAAAGTAAGGTTGCTATTTCTACCATTACCTCCATTATCTCCACCACCATCTCCGCCGTCGCCACCATCGCCACCATCGCCACCATCACCACCTCCATCGGTAGTATCAGTAACTATTTCTATATTATCTATATTTATGCGGTTACGCCCACCAGAACTTTTATAAACACCATATCGAACGCTTCTTGTTTCATTTACTTCAAATGATACTGTATTTAATATTGTAGAGTTTACGTTTACTGTTTCTCCCACAAAAGACCAATTCTCACCGTTATCATAAGAAGCTACTAATCTCCAAGAAGAATTACCATCGCTACCATATTTTGCATGTCTAATTCTTACTGTTTTTGCACCATTATCCATATTAAAAGACATGATCACATATCCGTTGTTTCGTAACCGAGCTGCTTTTCTACCAAATTTTCTATCTCGTGATGATGTACCTATTTTAGCACTGCTAAAACGCCAAGTACCAGAAGTCAAATCTATGTCTCGTGTAGCATATGTAAATTTTGTTCCCGATTCATAACCTTCGGTAAATCCAGAGCTTACTTTAGGAGAAAAATTATATTCATGTGGGCCTTGATTATCATAATAATTAGTTTCTGCCTCGATAACTTCTGAGTTTAATTCTAGTGGAACGAACTCTACAGGTGCATCGACTGGCTCATAAGTTTCACAACTTATAATAAACAGTGTTGTAATTAGGAAAATGAGTTTAAAATTAATTTTAAAAAATCTCATGATTGAATTGTTAAATTAATAATTGAGTTTGTGTTTATGAAAACCTTAAAAGTATTTCAATCCGCATAATTAATATTTCAAAGATTAGTATTCGATATGTAAACTTTAATTATTGGTGCACCAAATAAAACCGAATTTCTATGAACAAAAAATAATACCATTAATGAAAATACCCGTAACCCAATGATTATCATATAAAATTACAATCATATAGTATTACGGGGTTTATTAAAAAAATACTACTTTATACAAATCGAATCTAAGGAGTATATTCTAGTATTCGTAATATGAATAGCGTATTCGTTTAGTTAAAAGATCTATTTGCTAATCTTGCTTCTAAAACAGCTTCGATATCATTAGGTATGTTTTCAAATAAATCATAACCTGTTAGACTTTCAATAGCATCCACTGTGGTCGTGTATTGTCTCCAGTCACTACTTACATTCTGATCATTTGGTACGTTTATAGCAATTATTCTAGTCGAAGTAGTTACTCTATTAATATCATTTGATCCATTTCGCAATACTAGGGCAACTTTCCAAAAAGAATCAGGAACATTTATCCTACCATTACTTAAAGTTGTTCTAAACCCATTACTTCCCGTACCACCAGTCCCAGAAACACCAGATATGATATGAATTTCGTTACCGTTATTAACCAAAGTTCTTAAGTATCGTTCTAATCCAACCCATGGTCTCGTATTATTTCTTGGGGCTTGCGGAGCCATATTTGTCATAAAGAAAGTGTTTTCATTTTCTTGAGCAGTAACCGTTCTATCTGCAGACGGACAGATATGACCTCTATGAAAACCAGAACCTCTATACTCATTTTCTGTTATTCTATTAAAAGAGCTGGGTAAAGACCTATCTTGTTGAAAACAGTTACAGCGGCCTCTATTTCCTAACCAATCAGAATTTAAATGCCAACTCACCCAGTTTGGAGTTCCGTTATTGTTATTATAAGAAAGTGTGAACTCTGGTTTTGACAAGAAATAGTTGTTCGCCGAAGAGTTTGCATTTGAAGGATTTCCAAAGGCTATATTACTATTTCTACCACTACCTCCATTATTACCACCATCACCATCACCGCCACCTGTACCTTCTGTAACAATTTCTAAGTTATCAATATTAATTCTGTTACTTCCACCAGAGGTTTTGGAAATTCCATAACGTACACTACGAGTTTCATTTACCTCAAAAGAAACTGTATTTAATGTAGTTGACGCAGTATTAACCGTTGTGCCTACAAAAGACCATGAAGCTCCATTGTCATAAGACGCTATTAATCTCCAAGACGAATTACCATCATTACCATATTTTGCATGACGAACTCGAACTGTTCTCGCCCCATTATCCATATTAAAAGACATAACAACATAACCTGTATTTCTCATTCTAACAGATTTTCTACCAAATTTCCTATCTCTAGAAAGTGTTCCGATCAAAGCATCACTAAAAGTCCAATTTCCAGAAGAAGAAAGTGTTACATTTCCTGTGGCATATCTTGGTTTAGAGCCTGATTCATACCCTTCTGTAAAACCAGAAGATCTTTTACCTGAAAAATTGTGTTCATGAGGGCCTTGATTATCATAAAAATTGGTAGCTGCATCTAATTCTCCATTAATTGTTAATGGCATAGATACTATAGGTTCATAAACATCATCATCATTAGTATTACATGATGTAATTAGAAGTGTTGTAGCAATAAAAAGAATAATAAAATTGACATTTAATAGTCTCATAGTTGAATTTTTAGGTTATTGATTTGTGTAAGATTAAAATCAAAATAACCCCAAATGCCTCGTAACAATGTTAATCACTTGCCAAAAAAATGTTACTAAATAATTAATAACCAAACAATTAAATAACCATAAAATAAAATTACGGAAACATTAGTTTCACGACACTTAAATTCTTTTTGCACACTTCATATACTGTACCTTTTTTGTATTTTCGTGCAGACAATACACACAATACATACAAATGGATATAAACTTCAATAAAAACGAAGATCATAATAAGTTATTAGTATCTGATTTACGCCAAAGACTTGCTAAAGTTAAATTAGGTGGTGGCGAAAAACGAATTGAAAAACTACACGCAAAAGGTAAAATGACTGCTCGAGAAAGAGTTTCATATTTATTAGACAAAGATTCAAAGTCTATAGAAATAGGAGCTTTTGCCGGAGAAGACATGTATGAAGAACATGGTGGATGCCCTAGCGGAGGTGTAGTTGTTAAAATAGGATATGTAAGTGGAAAACAATGTATCGTTGTAGCAAATGATGCCACTGTTAAAGCAGGTGCATGGTTTCCTATTACTGGAAAGAAAAATTTAAGAGCGCAGGAGTTATCTATTGAAAACAGACTACCGATTATTTACTTGGTTGATAGTGCTGGGGTATATCTACCTATGCAAGATGAGATATTCCCTGATAAAGAGCATTTTGGTAGAATTTTTAGAAACAATGCGGTTATGAGCAGTATGGGGATTACTCAAATATCTGCTGTAATGGGAAGTTGTGTTGCAGGAGGTGCTTATTTACCCATTATGAGTGACGAAGCACTTATCGTTGATAAAACGGGAAGTATTTTTCTTGCCGGTAGTTATCTGGTAAAAGCTGCTATTGGAGAAACTATTGATAATGAAACTCTAGGAGGAGCAACAACACATTGTGAAATTTCTGGTGTTACAGACTATAAGGCCAAAAACGACAAAGATGCATTAGACACCATCAAAAATGTTATGTCGAAAATTGGAGATTTTGATAAAGCTGGATTCAACCGTATTAAAGCTGTAAAACCAAAAGAAGATCCTCAAGAAATTTATGGTATTTTACCCAAAGCTCGAAATGAGCAGTATGACATGATGGAAATCATAAAACGATTAGTAGATGATTCTGATTTTGAAGAGTACAAAGCTGGCTATGGGCAAAGTATAATTACAGGATATGCGCGTATAGATGGCTGGGCTGTTGGTATTGTAGCTAATCAACGTAAAATTGTAAAAACTAAAAAAGGAGAAATGCAATTTGGAGGTGTGATCTATTCTGACTCTGCCGACAAAGCCACTCGTTTTATTGCAAATTGCAATCAAAAGAAAATTCCTTTAGTATTTCTACAAGATGTTACCGGGTTTATGGTAGGTAGTAAAAGTGAACATGGTGGCATTATAAAAGATGGTGCAAAAATGGTAAATGCTGTAAGTAATAGTGTTGTGCCTAAATTTACTATCGTAATTGGCAACTCCTATGGCGCTGGTAATTATGCAATGTGCGGTAAGGCTTATGATCCAAGACTTATTTATGCATGGCCAAGTGCAGAATTAGCTGTAATGGGTGGTGCTCAAGCTGCAAAAGTTTTATTACAAATCGAAACTGCTTCTCTTAAGAAGAAAGGAGAAAAATTATCAGAAGAAGATGAGAAAGCATTGTTTGATAAAATTAAAGCTAGATATGACAAACAAATTTCTCCTTATTATGCTGCAGCACGAATCTGGACAGATGGTATTATTGACCCGTTAGAAACAAGAAACGTTATTTCTATGGGTATCGAAGCTGCCAATCACTCCCCTATTGAAAAGAAGTTTAATTTAGGCGTGATACAAGCATAATAAATACTGCATGAGATTTTTTTATACTATTCTTTTTAGCCTCTTGTTAGGTAATATATTAACTATTTGCGCTCAATCTAGCTCTGAAAAGATCGATATCATAGAACAGAATCTAAAAAGCTCGAAAGATTTTATGCAAAAAAATCTAGATAGCTCTTTTTTCTATGCCAATCGAGCCCAATTGCTGTCCCAAAAGATCGATAACGATACTTTGCTAGCTAAAGCCAACATACAAAAAAGTAGTGTTCTTATATTTAAAAAAGGATTTAACGAAGCTGACTCACTACTTCAAGGTAACCTAACAAAAAGATTACCATTACATATAGAGGGACAGACTTTGCACAATCTGGGCACTATACAGTATTATAAACAAGATTTTGAAAAAGCTTTGGATATATATTTGCAAGCGGCAAAAACTATGGAAAAAGTAAATAATTCTAAGCTTCTTGTAAATACATATACAAATATTGGAACGATCAATTCAATTTTAAAGAATTTCAAAAACGCCACAACATACCTTGAAAGAGCACTACCGTTAAGTGAATTTAACGAAATTCTTCGACTGCAAATTTTAGTCAACTTAAGTAATATATACAAAGAACAAAAACTTTATAAAAAATTTAGTAGTACTATATTAGAGGCTGAGCAACTTGCTGAGAAATATAAATCTAAAAGGTCTTTGTCAGCTATCTACAATAATCTTTCTACACATTATAGTGAAGATGCTCTAAATAACCCTGAACTTGATTATGATCTATCCATTACGTATGGTAAAAAATCCGTTGCCATTAAGAAGGAATTAAATCTTATTCACTCTCTTGGATTACCTTATAATAATATAGGTCATTCGTATTTAAGAAAAGGACAATATCAAACAGCTATTAAGTATTTAGATAGCGCTTTGCCAAAGTCACAGGGTCTTTTAAAATCTTATGTATATAACAATTTAAAAGAATCATATGAAGGTATTAATAATTTTAAGAAAGCTATAATATATGCTGATTTAAAGGATCAACTTAAGGACTCTATAAACAATGCACAACAAAAAGAAAAAGTAGCAGAGTTAACAGAGAAATTTGAGTCAGAAAAGAAACAACAACAAATTGATATTCTAGACACCAAAACTGAATTACAGGCACTTACTATTTCTCAGCAAAAGTATTTATTAATAGTTTTGATTGCTTTTGGTTTATTATTTCTAATTCTAGGATATTTTGGTTTCCAAAACTATAAAACAAAACAACAGCTAAACACAGTATTGCTACAACAAAAGTTAAGAAAAACCCAGTTAAATCCACATTTCTTATTTAATGCACTACAGAGTATTCAAAATTTTATTTACAAAAATGATAAAGAAAAATCTAGTTCTTATTTAAGCAGTTATTCTAAGCTCATACGACTAGTATTAGAAAAATCGGATGATAATTTTACGAGTGTTGCAGATGATCAATTAGCAATAGAATCCTACCTCAAACTGCAGCAGTTAAATCAAAATGATTCATTTTCATATACAGTGACTGTAGAAAATACAGTAGATGAAGATTTTGACACCTTACCTACTTTAATAACACAACCATTTGTAGAAAATGCTGTTCTACATGGGTTAAAAAATGTTACTAATGGCAATATTGCGGTTAGCTACTACAAAGAGAATGCTATATTATTTGTTTCTATAAAGGATAATGGAAAAGGATTTGAGGTTAAAAGTGAGGAATCAAAAAAACTGCACAAGTCAATGAGTATGACCATTATAAAAGAACAACTCGAAAATTTAAATAGAACCTCAAAAGGGTTTAATGGAGATATTAGTATACATCCATCTCAAAGTGGTACAAAAGTTACCTTAAGCTTTGCCTCTAAATAACATCAAAGTATCGTATTTTTAGCATATGACCGATATAAGCTGTTTTATTGTAGAAGATGACCCTCAAGCATATGAATATGCCATAAACATACTTCAACAATATGAAAACATAGACGTTCTAGGTACTTCAGACAGTATTCATAATGCTGCTGATGCTATAAAAAAGTTACAACCTGATTTTATTATACTCGATGTTTTTTTAACAGATGGTAATGCTTTTGAATTCCTTGCCTTGTTCGAAACCATATCATTTAAGATTATATTCACCACTTCTTTTGCAAAATATGCCGTAGATGCTTTTAAATTTAGTGCTTTAGACTACTTATTAAAGCCATATGATAAACAAGAAATGATTAACGCTCTTGAAAAAGTCTCTAAAGATATCCATAAAGAAAATTATCAGATTCAATTAAAAACGTTACTTCAAAACTTTTCTACTAAAGAAGGTCCTAAAAAAATTGTTCTAAAAACTACCGAAACCATACACATTGTAAATACCGAAGATATTTTATATGCAAAATCTGATAACAATTATACTACATTTCTGCTCAACAACAGAAAAGAAATATTGATTTCTAAACCTCTAAAAGCCTTTGATGAAAAGTTAACACCATATAATTTTTTCAGAGTACATCAAAGTTTTTTAATTAACTTAAGTCATGTTTCCTCGTTTAATAAACGTGATGAAGAAGTTGTCTTAAAAGAAGAATACACTATTCCTGTAGCACAAAGTCGAAGAAAAAATTTGATCGAATACATCGAAAATCATTTATAAGTTCTATCAAATTCTATTCAAAACTCTTGTATTCCTAAAAACTACTACCCAAATTCTCATTTACTCGTATTTCTGTTCATTTAAGGTTTAATTTAGTTCTAAGAACTACTATTAAACAACTTATTAAAATACAACAGATAATGAACAAAATATTCTTAATCCTAATTTTCATAACGCTATTTTTTTCCTGTGGAAAGGATAAAAGCAAAGACAAAGAGCCTGGATTACTTGATGCTATTGAAGGAATCTCTGATCTTAATAAAATGGCCAAAGAAGTTGAAAATTTAGAAGAAGAAAATGACAAACTTCTGAAAGCAACACCGATATCTAACGAAAAACTGAAAGCCCTGCTATCAGAAGAATTGATTGGATTTACAAGAAAGACCTTTACAATAGGAAATCAATTTATGCCAGATGTAGCAATGGCAGAAGCAGAATATGAAAACGAAAATGGAAATATTATTTCATTATCAATTATGGATGGAGCCGGAGAAACAGGAAGTGCAATGATTACCCTGGCACGTTTAGGTTTTGCTCGTGATTTTGAAGAACAAAGTGAAAGAGGTTATAAAAAATCAACTAAAATTAATGGGTATAAAGCTATAGAGGAAGTAGAAGAAGATGACTATAGTGATGACCTAAATTCTAAAATCGATCTTTTAATTTCAAAACGTTTTATTGTCTCTCTAGAAGGACAAAGTATACCTGTAGAGCAATTAAAAAAAGCAGTAGATCAAATAAAACTAGGAGTTCTAAACGATATAAACTAATAAAAACTATCCCCTATTACACATAAATTATATTTAAAATTTGGAAATGAAAAAAGTAAAATTATTACTATCAATCTGTACTGTATTTATGATGTTTCAGTCTTGCTATGTCATGAAAAAATCAGATCAATTTTTTGGTATCGAAACTTCAACTAAAAACACCTTATATCTTATTGATATTTCAGGTAGTATGGAAGGTATAGATGAAGGATCAATAAAAGATCAGGTAATGCGAGAAGCCGGTAATAAAGCTGGCAATGTAGTAAGTAATGCCATAGGGGGCAAAATTGGCAATATACTAGGTAAACAAGTAACCAAACAAGCAACTAAATTAGGTGCTGTAAAACGAAAATTAATTCCTGCTATTAAAGGGTTACCCGATGGTAAGAAATTTACAGTTTTTGCATATAATAATGATGTTACCAAACAATCTATAGAGCTTCGAGTAGCTAGTAATATGTCCCGAACTTCTGCTAATATTTTTGTTGAAAACCTTAAAGCCGGCGGTGGAACTAATACTGCCAAAGGTTTAATCGAAGCAATATCAACACCAGGAGTACAAGAAATTGTTTTAATGAGTGATGGGTTACCTAATGGGGGGCCAGAAGCAGTTTTAGAAGAAATTCGAAAAACCAATACTAACAATGTTATTATTCATACAATTGCTTTTGGAGAAGACGCAGATCATAATTTTATGCGCACATTAGCCCAAGAAAATAATGGGACATTTATTACATCCAAAATGTAAAACAATGAATTTCAAGATCACAATCAAAACGGTAATATTCCTACTTCTATTGCAATGTATTGTTTATACAGAGGTAAAAGCACAAGACTGTAACGCAGTACCTTTTATGAAAGTCGGAGCAGTTTTAGAATATACCGATTACAACAAAAAAGGAAAACTACAAGGTACCACTCGCCACGAAACTACAGCTATATCACCTTCTACAGATGGTATCGTTAATGCTGTAATCAAAGCAACAGTAGTTGATAATAAGAATAAAGACAAGTATAGTACAGATTACAATGTAAAATGTAATAATGGCCTGTTTAGTGTAGATATGTTGCGGTTTTTTGATTTTGATAAACTATCAGAACACAACAAAAACAACCTTAACATTAAGATTGATGGAGATGTACTTGAATTTCCATATCAAATGAAACCAGGAGATGATCTTGATGATGGAACAATAAATATTAAAATCAATAATGAAGACAATACCTTTACTTTGGTTACACTAAGTTTTGATGTTTTAAACAGAGAGATTGTAGGAGAAGAACAAATTACTACCCCAGCGGGAACATATAAGTGCAAAAAAGTAACTTTTGATTTTGAATCAAAGTTCGGGATTTTAAATATAAGAGGATCAGGAGTAGAATGGTATTATAATGATGTTATGGTTGTGCGATCAGAATCATATAACAAAAAAGGTAAACTAATCGGTTACCACGAACTCACAAAAGTTCTATAGCAAAAAAGAAATCTTCAATTAAACAAACAAATAGTAGTAACAAATAACAAAAACGATATGATAGTATGGTCAGGAAGGGGATTCCTTTCTCTTATAATTTTAGTCATTGTCTATGTAGTGCTTTTAAATTTCATACCAAAAGAACAAGGAGATTATGCATTAGTCATTGGACTTTTTATTGCTGGAATTTTTAGTTGGATTATGGGTAAAAAATGGAATAAACCAGAAGGTAGAACTGTTATTGACAAAAATACTGGTCAAGAAATTATTTTAAAGCCAAATCATAGTTTATTCTGGATTAAGATGGAATACTGGGGGATTATTTTTGGTGGAATAAGTATAGTACTGCTAATCAAACAATTTATTTAATCTAGGTTAGTAAAAATGAAGTCTAAATTTATAAATGTCAAGAACAAAGTATAACAACTTGTGTCCTTAATGACTATTTTTCGGTCAACAAAAAAACGATATTTAGGTATGTTCAAAATTAGTAAGGGAAACTAATCAAAATTAACATCTAAATTTCATGTAATGATTAAGAACATTTTAAACTTAGACAGTGTTACTATCCTTAAAAAAGGAGAACAAAAAGCTATTAACGCAGGATTTTTTGCCAATTGCCCTCAATTTCAGCCTTGCTGGAGAGATAGTGATTGCGCTTGCGGTGGTTGTGGTGTAACAGTAAACAATAATGGAGAGGATCTTTATATACCTGATCTTTGTGCATTCTAAAAAAAACAACAAAAAGTAAGAATTTTAAAATCAGAGCTAACTTTAGCAAAGTTAGCTCTGATTTTAATTGTATTATCGTTTAGGAACAGTTATTAGATCTGTTTGTCTTTCATTTACGTATTTAAACCCTTCTTTTCCCCAGAACCCTGCTTCTTCTAACATAATTCGAATATCTTTTTTCCATTCGGGAATAGTAACAGTTGTATTTAATTCGATAGCATACACTGTATTTTCAAACAAAGGATAGTCTCCTGTACCGGGCACACCTTCTTGTGAATCCCACATTCCTATAGTCGGACCTGATGAGTGCCCATATAAACCTAAAGGATGTGTATATATGGCAGGTTTAAGTCCTTCTGCCCTACCTTGCTCTAATGATTTAATTAATATTTCATTTCCTGTCTTACCAGTTTCGAAATTAGCAGTAAAAATATCTTGAATTCTGTTTCCATCTTTAAAAGCATTAACCAAAAATACTGGTGGTTTGTTTTCTCCATTTTTTAGAATATAAGCATGTTGCTGACAATCCGTATTTAGTCTTAAATACGTAATACCAAAATCACAGTGAATAAGATCTCCCTGCCGGATCACCTTATCCTTCGGTCTATTCGAAAAAGAAACAATATGATTTTGTAAATCTTCCCCAGTTCGTTGAATATCAACCGTAGGATGAAACCATGTTTTTAGCCCCATATCAGTTACTTTTTGTCGTAACCACCAAACTACATCATCAGTTGTAGTGGTTCCTGGTCTTATAACCGCTGTACTAAAGGCTTCAGAAATAATAGTATGAGTTATGTCTACAAGGTCTTTATAAATTTCAATTTCTTGAGACGTACGAGTTTCTATCCAAGCAATGGCTAATTTTTCTGCAGAGGTAACTTTATTTTTATAGACCTCTGGTAATTCTTGTATAAATTCTTCATAATCCGTCTTTACAACACCATCAACAATTCCAAAGTCTTTAGAAAAGTTAATACCTATTTTATTAGGGTTTCTATCTTGAATAATTTGCATTAAAGCCTTCCATTGGTTTGGTTGCTTTTCTTTATCCCAAGCTGATTCAATATTTTTACCAACATTATATCTAGCAACTGCTAATTTTTCTATTGTATTTTTAGATTTATCTCTATAAAAAACAAGAATGGTTCTCCTTCTGGCGTTTAACCATGTTGCAGGCAACATAGTTCTAAGCACCGGGTCTTCATTATACTCTCTTGATATTATGATCCACATATCAAAGTTAGTGCGATCCATTAATTGAGGTAAAAGATTATTAAATCGATCCTCTAAGACCATATCAATAACAGCCGCTCGTTCTCTTTGTGGAAGGATTTGAGCGTTAGAAATAGTCTGTATAAACATTAAAAGAATAAGTAGTCTCTTCATTTTGACAATTGTGAATCATTAATTATAAGAAGAAACTAAGGTACTACAAAAACAGATACAGCTATTAAAACTAGTGCTTCATATTTACAACTAATTCTAGCGTTTTTATTCTTTGCACCTTACCGTTATCTGTTTCGATAAACTGTGGGAGAAAATATATGTCTTTTGGCACTTCGTATTTAGTAAGGTTTTTGAGGTTTTGAAGACCGTTTTGCAATGCTAATTTTGCAATTTTATCATAGTCACGCTCAACAATCAAAATAACTTTATCACCTAGAGCGTCATCAGGTATACTTGCGATAAAAAAACGATGACCGATAAGAAGCTGCAATTTGGTCTCTATTTGCTCAGGATAGAGTTTTATTCCACCACTATTAATGACATTATCATACCTACCTTTCCAGAGAAACCTTTTATAAGTCTCTAATTCAACAACATCATTTGTAATGATAGTTTCCTTATTTAACAATGGAGCCTTAATAACCAAACAATTTCTATCATCTACCCCCAATGTAATATTTGGCAATGCTTTAAAGTAGATACTCTTTTTTTCTCTTTTCTTAGAATTTACCCTTCTAGCTGCAATATGAGAAACTGTTTCGGTCATACCATATGTTTCAAAAATTTTGGTTTTGACCCCTTGTATTAATGTTTTTAAATGCTCTGAAATTGTTCCTCCACCAACAATAAGCTTCTTAATCAAATGAAGCCTATTAAGCGAGTTATCTAATTGTAGTGGAACCATTGCACAAAAATCATATTGCTTGTATACATTATCCAAAGGGTTTGTTCTAGGAGGTAAAATATCAATTTTCCATCCTAGCACTAATGCTCTTACCAACATCATTTTACCTGCAATGTAATTAGCCGATAGACAAAGAAGTGCAGTAGTTCCTTCTTCTACTTTAAAAAACTTACCAGTAGCTTTGGCACTATTTACCATATGGGCTTTATATACTTTAATCTTTTTAGGTTTCCCTGTAGATCCCGAAGTTTTTACAACGATATAATCTTTATCATTTAACCACTCTAACAAAAAATGTCCTACTTCTTGTTCATACACCTCACCTGTTTTAATAAGATTTTGAGACATACGTTTAAGGCGATCAACGTCTACAGTTTTTCCGTTAATCGTAAAATCTTCATGTATTTCGGGGATAGAAAATGTATTCATGATTTGCATACCCAAATTTCTACCATATTACAGATAATTATGTTATCAAACTGTAAAAATTATATTATAAATATGTTACTGTTTTACAGTACCAAAAAGCTTGTCTTTCCAACCAGTCCATTTATATTTCTTTGATAAGATAAATAAAAATATAGGGAAGATAACAAATACAGGAAATAGTATCTCATATCCAGCACTTTCTGTGGGATCAGAAATATCAACCAAAATAGAATCTGTTTGAAAGGCCGTCCAGTTTGCTGTAACTAACAGTGCTGTAATCAAATTATTTGCAGCATGAAACCCTAAAGCTAATTCAAGGCCTTCATCCATAAGTGTCATTATTCCTAAAAACAAACCAGTACCAATATAATACACCATGATCATTGGACCTAGCATTTCTACTTCTGGATTACCAAGATGCATTACACCAAAGGTTACAGAAGTAACAATTAAAGCTACTGCTCTACTTTTTGTGGCTAGTCCTAAACCTTGCATCAAGTATCCTCTAAAAAGGTATTCTTCAAAACTTGTTTGTATTGGAACTAAAATTATAGCCATTACAAATAGTACCGCAAATGAAACCGGATCAAAATTTACTATAAAATCTTCGGGGCTCGCAAAATAACTAATTCCAATAGAAATAATTATAAAGGCAGCCATAAGACCAAAAACGAAAAAAAATCTTTTCCAATCTATTTTCTTTCTAGACGTCGTAAGAGATTTTATCGATTGTTGATGCACAAATTTTACCCAAAACAACAAACCACCTAAAAAAACCACAAAAGGAGCCAATAAAAGCAAGAATAACCCTTTTTTACCGATGAGATCAATCTGTTGTTCCATAGCGGCATTTGTATCCATATCTGTCATTGTAGTCACTAAATAGTTAAATGCCATAAGTGCAAAAAATCCTAATGGTATCGGAATATATTTCCACATTCCTAATTTTCCTTCTCTTCCTTGTTCTATAAACATATATGTTTCTTATTAATTTAAATATTTAACGACCCAATCCAATGCTGGATTATAGGTTAGGGTTCCATTTTGAACCATTAACGGGGACTCAAAATTATTAGTATACAGACCGCCTGTACCCAATCCTTGGGGCAATTTGCTTTGTAGTGTATATGTAAACTGTGCTATGGCATTTAATCCTATATTGCTTTCCAGAGCACTTGTTATCCACCAACCAATACCTAAAGATTCTGCAATATTGATCCACTCTTTGGTTCCTTTAAAACCACCAATTAAACTAGGTTTCAAAATAATATATTGTGGTCGTACGGTTCTTAATAATTTTTCTTTTTCTGCTACATCAAAAACACCAATTAATTCTTCATCTAAGGCGATAGGTAAAGGAGTTTTACTACATAAGATTTTCATAGATTGATATTGACCTTGTTTTATAGGTTGTTCGATACTATGTAAATCAAAGTCTGCTAATCGCTCCAATTTACCTAAGGCATCATTTGCAGTAAAAGCTCCATTTGCATCTACTCGCAATTCTATATCTTTTGCAGAAAATTGTTCTCTAATATGAGCTAATAAATTTAATTCTGTTTTAAAATCAATGGCACCTATTTTCATTTTGATACAATCAAATCCCTGACTCAGTTTATCTGAAATTTGTTCTTTCATATACTCCTTATCTCCCATCCAGATCAATCCATTAATAGGTATATAGTCTTGATTTTTAACAAAAAAGGACGGAAACAATAGAAATGGAGATTCACTATTTAAAGATTTAAAAGCCATTTCTACTCCAAATTGAATACTAGGAAACTCTTTTAATGCTTCCCAAAGTGTTTTTTCTCCTAGATGTATATTATCACATGTCCATTTTAACCTCTTTTCATAATCTGGTCGATCATCTATGCTAAGCGTTCTTAGTATTCCACATTCTCCTATACCTTTAGTGTCGTCATTAGAAATAACAATAAACCATGTTTCTTTAGTCTTTAAGACACCTCTAGAAGTACCACTTGGTCTTTTGAAATTAAGAATGTATTTGTGATAAGTCGCTTTCATTTACAAACTGATACTCTCTCCTATTTCTAGTAATATTAAATCTTTATTCTTTTCTGTAAATTTCAGTTTTGCCTCTTTATGATCAATTTTAATAAATCCAAATGTATCATAATGTACGCCTAAAACCTTGTTACACTCAACAAAGTCACTTGCTATAATAGCATCATCAACCCCCATTGTGAAATTATCTCCTAATGGTAATATCGCAAGATCAATCTTATGACTCAAAGGAATTAGTTTCATATCCATTGTTAATGCTGTATCTCCTGCTATGTAAATGGTTTTAGAATCGGCTTCAATTACAAATCCACCAGGCTGACCCCCATAAGTTCCATCAGGAAAACTACTTGTGTGTATCGCATTTACATACTTTACTTTTCCGAAATTAAAATTCCAATTACCACCATGATTCATAGGGTGTACTTCAAACCCTTTATTTTGATAATAGGTCGCAATTTCATAATTCGAAACGATAATTGCATTACTCTGTTTTGCTATTTCTTCTACATCCAAAATATGATCTTGGTGCGCATGTGTGAGCAAAATATAATCTACTTTAATACTATCTAGAGTCACTTTATCTTTGGCCAATGGATTTCCTGTAATAAATGGATCTATAAGTACCTTAGTATCTCCTATTTCTAGTAATAATGTATTGTGACCGTAAAATGTGATTTCCATTTGAGAAGCTATTTAAACTTTTTTAACACAGACTTGTTACAAATTATGTTAATCTAAATTATAAAATCTGACCCAGACTAAATAGGATCGCTAGTAAAAAAGTTGTTAAAGCCACTTTTTTTAGTTCTGGATCTAACAATTTGGTATCATTTGTATCCTTAACTTTTTTTAGATGAATACTTAACGGAATAAACGCGACTAGAAACAATAAATTAATTGGAGAACTATATTTAAGTATAGAAAAAGAAAGTATCGTAATCATTGCAACTACAATCAAACTAAAGTGATATTTTCTTGCTTTGCTTACTCCTATTTTAACAACCAGAGTATTTTTATTTGATTTCTTATCACTTTCATAATCTCTCATATTATTAAGATTTAAGACTGCAGTACTTAATAAACCTATAGTTATTGCTGGAAGGACAACTAATATATTTAGGGTTTTTGTATATAAAAAATAGCACCCTACTACACTAACCAACCCGAAGAAAATAAATACAAATACATCTCCTAAACCACGATATCCATACGCTGTTTTACCTACGGTATATTTAATGGCGGCAGCTATAGCAGTAATCCCTAAAACGAAAAAAACTAATGAGTATAAAAAATGAGCAGCACCAAAAGAGACATAAATTAAAGTAATAGCAAATAAAAGTGCAATAATAGATGTTATGACAATACCCTTAAACATTTCTTTTTTGGAAATGACACCACTTTGTAATGCTCTAGTCGGCCCTACTCGATCTTCGTTATCTGTTCCTTTTACACCATCTCCATAATCATTTGCAAAATTCGATAAAATCTGAAGTCCTAAAGTTGTTGCAATTGCAAGCCAAAAGATCTTAGTATTAAAAAAATCATTATTCCCCAAAGAAGAACCTACAATAATTCCCGATATTGATAAAGGAAGGGTACGAAGTCTTGCCGCCGAAACCCAAGCTTTGATTTTAGTCATTTCAATAATTTAGTCTTCAAAGGAACAGTATTTTACTAAAAAATAAAACTAAATTGCATCTATTCTTTACTTTAACTTTATACTATAAATTTCTTTCTTTGAAACACCTTCTTTTCTAAGGCATAGAAAACCCCTTCCTAGGAAATGCCTAACATTTTAAAACTGTAATCGACTAAATTATTTTTACGAATTTCTCATATACTTATCATTCTAACTTATCCATACTTTTTATAGATTAGCATTTCAAACCACTAAATTCTTATGAAGAAATTACTAAAAACTACAGTTTTTTTACTTTTATACATAACCATTTCTTGTAAAAGTGAAATAAAAAAAGACAAAACTCCGGCAATTGATACCGAAAAAGAGGAATCCGAAACCGTAGCTATAAAAAACTCTTTTGTTTGGGAAGGCGCCAATGTGTACTTTCTTCTAACAGATAGATTTTATAATGGTGATCTAACAAATGATAGTGTCCTTGATAGAACCAAAGAAACAGGAAAACTAAGAGGGTTTGAAGGTGGAGATATAAAAGGGATTATACAAAAGATAGAAGACGGTTATTTTAATGATTTAGGAATTAATGCATTATGGTTTAACCCTGTTGTCGAACAAATTCATGAAAGTGTTGATGAGGGTACCGGAAATACTTATGCGTTTCATGGGTACTGGGCAAAGGATTGGACCAAATTGGATCCAAACTACGGTACCTATAAAGATCTTAAAAAGTTAATAGAAGTTGCTCATAAAAATGGTATACGCGTCTTAATGGATGTTGTGTTAAATCATACAGGGCCTGTTACAGAAAAAGATCCTGTATGGCCCGAAAAATGGGTGCGTACGGCACCAAAATGCACCTATAAAGATTATACTTCTGCAGTAACCTGCACTTTAGTCGAAAACCTACCCGATGTTAAAACTGAAAGTGACGAAGAAGTCGAATTACCAGAAATGCTTATAAATAAATGGAAATCAGAAGGGCGATTAGAAATCGAACTTGCAGAATTAGATGTCTTTTTTGTGAAAACAGGTTTAAAGAGATCTCCAAAAAACTACATTATAAAATGGCTTACAGATTATATAAGAGAGTTAGGTATAGATGGATATAGGGTCGATACCGTGAAACATGTCGAAGAAGGAGCTTGGAGCGTACTTGCTGATCAAGCAAAATCAGCTTTCAAAGAATGGAAAACAAAAAACCCTGAGAAAGTTCTAGATGACAATGAGTTTTATATGATAGGAGAATTGTATGGATATGGAATAGATGGAAAAAGGTATTATGATTTTGGAGATCGTAAAGTAGATTACTTTGCTCACGGATTTAACAACTTAATAAATTTTCAATTTAAATATGATGCAGCCCAAAAAGACTATGAAGGTTTGTTCAAAAAATATAGTGATGTTTTAAACACTAATCTAGTAGGCAAAAGTATCATGAATTACATAAGTTCTCATGATGACGGATCGCCTTTTGACAAAGACAGAACCAAAACCTATGAATCAGCAACAAAGCTATTGTTAACACCTGGAATATCGCAAGTGTACTATGGTGATGAAACCGCGAGATCACTTGTTGTCGAAGGTACTATAGGTGACGCTACTCTTAGATCCAATATGAATTGGGATTCACTTACCGTAGCCAGTACTAAAAAATTATATAATCACTGGTCAAAATTAGGGATATTTAGAAAACTTCATCCCTCTATTGGCGCTGGAAAACATAAAATGATCTCTAAATCACCATATACTTTTTCAAGAAGTTATAATAAAAATGGGATTTCTGATCAAGTAATTATAGGTCTTGATCTTTCCAAAGGACAAAAAACATTAAGTATTAATGCTGTTTTTCCTGAAGGTACAGTATTAGTTGATCACTATTCTGGCGAAGAAGCTATAGTAACCAAAAATAGCGTAACAATTAATTCTGACTTTACTATTGTACTATTAGCAGCAAAGAAATAAATATTACTAACAATGTCGAATTAGTAAAACGCCAAAGTCTTAGATTTTGGCGTTTTACTTGTTGTTAGATCATACATATGTACGAGTAACAATTATTAAATGTGTAAATTATTATTTAGACTCTTTTTAACTTTAAAATTTTTATGGGTTTCCGTAATTGATATGATTTTAGATTTCTGTAGATTTGAATTAAGTAAAAAAAATGCAATACAACTGAAAAGTTTTTACAAAGCATTTATGCGTATAAATATGAATATTAAAATTGGTATTCATTACCTATATAACATTTTTGATGATGAATTACGACATTGATACAGACTTGTTAATTTTATACAACATGCTTGTACACCCTTTAAAATAAGGTTTTTTTATAAATATAAATTATGAAATTCTAGAATAAGTTGTTCCTCTAGGAGAATTACGAAAGGTCCAAAGAAGAACTTACCTCCTTAGGATTAAGGAGGTAAGTGTTGGGGAAAACAAAAAAAGTAAGGGAAAAATTGTAATTGGAATACCTGTCAAAGATAAAGAGGTTTGAGGCATATGCGGTTACGGTTTTACCTCAAACTTTAGCTGGAATAGTACCATTTTACCCCTTTTACCGTTGTAAATAATTGATAATCAGTTAATTATTTAAAAAACCGTAATTATGTTAAATAATTGTAAACAGAAAAAAACAACTTTGTTTAAATAAAAAATCATAATGATGGCGACATAATTCAGGAAAAAATTAAATTTGCACTGATTATTATTTAACACCACATAATTTTACTCCTTTGGAAAATAAAAAGGCAATCAAATTGATAGATAAGATCCTAGTTGATCTTGATGCAAACGGAATCAATACTGATTCATTGATAGACGATCTAAAAAAGTTAAGAGAATATGCTTTAGAAGAACAAATACCTCTAGTAGTGAAGGTACTGAGGTATACGTATGAACACATTGAAGAAAATGACTCTTTTCTTATACCAATACCAGATGACGAGCCTATAGACGAAGAAGAGGAAGGTACTACTACCGCAAAGGAAGAAACAGTCGATCCAATAGAAAGCCTTAAATACATGGTAGCCCTAACTAAAAGTGTTAAGAATAAAATGAATATTTCTGATTTAAGAGAATATAGAGATGCCCTTATGGCCTATTAAACTATATTTTTTTAGAAATATAAATTTTAATATCCTTTACCGATTCGATTATTTAGTACCCTATCAATAGTCATTGTATATTCATTATACGTATTTAGGTTATTATGTGATCCATTAGCTATAGTGAACATTTCTTTACTTGATCCGGGAATACTTTCAAATAATAATTTTCCCGAACTGTAAGGTACTACTTTATCATTGGTTCCATGATAAATGGCAATTGGGCATCTAACGTTTTGAATAAATCGATTTGACGGAATCTTATATTTTAAAAGTAGTCCGACAGGAAAATATGGAAACCAGTTTTTAGCTACATCTTTAAGATTATAATAAGGTGTTTCTAGTATTAGATTTCTAGGATGATTTTCTGAAGCTATTTTTACAGCTATTCCTGTTCCAAGTGATCGTCCATAAACAATTATATCATTTTCAGAATATTTCTCCGCGGCATAATTATAAAATAATTGAGCATCGGTGTATAATTTTTTTTCGGTAATAGTGCTTTTATTTTTACCGTACCCTCTATAGTCCATTATAATCACATCATATTGTTTGTCTACAAAGAGTGATACAATTTCTCCCCATCTTTTTAAATTTCCTGCATTTCCGTGGAAATATAAAACAACCCCCTTAGGAGAAATACTTTTAAAATGAATTCCATTAAGAGCTACTTCATCTTTAGCAGTTAAAAAAAACTCATTAAAATTATTCTTAAATGAATAGGTATAATTTTGTGGTAACTCCTGGGGTTGAAAAAGGACTTTTTCTTGATAAAAATACAACCCTAAAAGAGCAGCTATGTATAAAAGTACTAACCAGTATACTATCTTTTTAAATCTACGCATTTAATTTTTTAGATGAATGTAATACTCTAATACTCGTATCAGAAAGATTAAGGCGTTTCATTTTAGAATTAATAATCTCTCCTAGCATTTTATGATAGGACTCAAAATTATTTAAATTTTTATGCCCCCCTCCTATTACCGTATACAAACGAGTAAGTTTAGGTCTTATTTTAGATAATTTAATACTGGATTTAAAAGGAATTAACTTATCCTGTGTACCGTGAATAATATGAATCGGACAATTTACGTATTTAAGCCATTTATACGTGGGAATAGGGTATCGCATAATTAAGGATATCGGCATAAAAGGTATATACTTTGCTGCTACTTTATTTAAACTGTAATATGGCGCATCAAGAATCAACATTTTAGGGTTATTGATAGATGCTAATTTTGCTGCAAATCCAGATCCCATAGATCGACCATATAAAATGATGTATTTCTCATTAACTTTTTCTTTGATCTTGGAATACACAAACTGAAGATCTCTCTTAATAGCCTTAAAAGAACGTCTACCAGTACTTTTACCAAAGCCTCGATAATCTAACATTATAACATCATATCCATGCCTAGTAAAATCTACTGCAAACTTGCCCCAACCTTTTATACTTTTAGAATTTCCTTTTAAGTATAAAACTACCCCTTTTGGGTTGTTTACTTTAAAATGCAAACCATTAATTATAGCTCCGTCTCTTGTTTCTAAGTTATACTCCTTTACAGTTTGATTATTATAATGAAACTGAAAATCTTTGTCTAGCTTTTCGGGTTTAAAAATAAAATATTCTTGTAAGTAATATAAAATTATGCTCGCAATAAGATATGCTACCAAAAAAATAACAACTATGTATCCCCAATTTTGCATACGCTCACTTTTTGTAAGTAACTAATTTACAAAAAATTAAAGTTAATTGTATAAAAAAAATCCTGCCAAGGCAGGATCTTAATTTATATTTTATGATTATCTAACGTCTTGCATCGTAAATTCTAAAACGAACACCTACTCTTGCATAGTAATCAAAAAACTTACTGTCCGTATCAACAAGATTGTCTACAAAATCATTCATCACTCCTACTTCAGCCATAATATCAAACATCTCACCTACCATCTGCGAAAATCCTGCTCCATAAACACCACCAATAACAATTTTTTCAAATTGTTCATCATCAAGTTCTACATCTCCTATTTCGAATTTTGCATTTACTCTAAAAGATGGCCCAACATTTACAAAAGCACGGAACCTATCTTTTCCTTGTCCAAATAAATATCTAAATTTTGGGTTTAAACCAATTTGTAGTACTTTAACATCTAAAGTTGTTTCAGGATCAACAATACGACTTGTTAACTCTGTATTTCTTTGAAGTAAATCTAGCGAAAAAACAAAACTTGTTTTAGCCCTTACTCCTGTAACATACCCATAGCCAGCATTTACATAAAAACCTGTTCCCGTACCATCTGAAACTGCAGTAGGAGAATCCAGACTTAGACTAGAAAAAGTTGGGCCTGCCGACACTTCCCAGCGATATTGAGCATAAGAAGATGTACAAAGAGCGGTTAAGAAAATAAAAAAAACTATTTTTTTCATAATATCATGTTTAGATTTGAGGTTGTATTTGTAGGACGAAAATAGTAAAATTTAAAACATGCCCATAAAAAAACCCATCATACGATAGGTTTTTTATGTTCTTCAGTACAATATTTTATTCTTTATGCATAAATGCTTGCTTCTCCAGTAAAAACTCTTCAGTTTCAACAACATCTTCATCAGGTACACAACAATCAACTGGACATACAGCAGCACACTGAGGTTCCTCATGAAATCCTTTACACTCTGTACACTTATCAGGTACAATATAATAAAGCTCATCACTTACAGGTTCTTGTGCCTCGTCTGCATTTACTCCTTTACCACCAGGAAGAACAACATCTCCCTCTAAATCTGTGCCATCAGAATATCTCCAATCATCTGCCCCCTCATAAATTGCAGTATTTGGACATTCTGGTTCACATGCACCACAGTTTATACATTCGTCTGTTATTATAATTGCCATAGCTCTTTTTTATTCTAAATTTGCAACACAAAAATAACTTGTAAACTAGTGATAAACAAATAAGAAATGTTATTAAATGATCGAATCCATGCTTTTTCTGAATTAGGGAACTTCTTAAAGCAATTTAAAACTACTGGTAATGAGAAGATTAATACCGTTTTAAAGAATGATGATTTTTTTGAAGGAATGGACAATAAAATTATGTCTGCACATCATTATAATGGTTGGTTTACAGTAGAAAACGTTCTTTTTTCAATTCAACAATGGGCTGATAT
Organism: Aquimarina aggregata; assembly: GCF_001632745.1. Classification (GTDB taxonomy): domain Bacteria; phylum Bacteroidota; class Bacteroidia; order Flavobacteriales; family Flavobacteriaceae; genus Aquimarina; species Aquimarina aggregata. Next base: position 844,049 of record NZ_LQRT01000002.1, read on the forward strand.
CCTAACAAAGGAAAAGCTTCATAATTGGGTTTCAGTGTACAATTTAGAGCATAACAATCCAAAAACTATAGCCGTAATAATGGCTGGTAACATCCCTTTGGTTGGTTTTCATGACTTTATATCAGTATTGCTCTCTGGACACAAAATAATAGCTAAACAATCATCAAATGATGATCAATTGCTTTCTTATTTAGCTTCATATCTAGTTGCAATAGAGCCTAGATTTGCAGAGTATATCTCTTTTACCAAAGAGAGATTAACAGATTTTAATGCAGTAATAGCGACCGGAAGTAATAATACGGCGAGATATTTTGATTACTATTTTGGTAAAGTTCCAAATATTATTCGTCAAAATCGAAATTCTGTAGCAATTCTAACAGGAAAAGAAACAGAATCACAACTTACTAGTTTAGGAGAAGATATTTTTAGATACTATGGCTTGGGATGCAGAAGTGTTTCAAAATTAATGATTCCTGAAGGGTATGATTTCGATAAATTTTTTAAAGCTTTATATCCATACAATGATATTATTAATGGTGCTAAATATGCCAATAATTACGATTATAATAAAGCTGTTTACTTAATGAGTAATTATAAGCTTCTTGAAAATGGTTTTTTAATGTTAAAAGAAGATGAAAGCTACGCTTCTCCGATAGCTACATTATTTTATGAAACATATAATTCTAAAAGTGAACTAACCGAAAAATTAGAGCTAGATAAAGATAAAATACAATGTATCATTAGTGATAATATAATAGAGAATAGTGTGAATTTTGGAGAAACACAATGTCCAAAACTTTCAGATTATGCTGATGGCATCGATATAATTAAATTTTTGTCAAAAATTAGCTAAATAATTTATCATTTTGATAATGAAATTGTATAAGATTATTAGCACCTTTGTGATGTTTTTTTAACTCACTTTAATGGGTCAAAAAATTATATAACTGGAATATTAAATAATCATAAAAACTACTGATGAAAAAGCACAATTTTAGCGCTGGACCCTGTATTTTACCACAAGAAGTATTTAAAGAAGCTTCACAAGCTGTATTAAATTATAATGACTCCGGTCTTTCCATTATTGAAATTTCACATCGTAGTAAGGATTTTGTTGATATCATGGAAGAAGCCCGAAGTCTGGCTTTAGAGTTATTGGGCCTTGAGGGTAAGGGATACAAGGCATTATTTTTACAAGGAGGTGCGAGCACACAATTTTTGATGGCTGCTTACAACTTATTGCAAACTAAAGCAGGGTATATAAATACTGGTAGCTGGAGTGACAAAGCAATTAAAGAGGCAAAACTCTTTGGAGAAGTTGCAGAAATAGCTTCTTCTAAAGATTCTAATTTTAATTACATACCAAAAGGATACGAAATTCCAACAGATTTGGATTACTTACATTGTACAAGTAACAATACAATTTTTGGAACACAGATCAAAGAATTTCCTTCGTCTAATGCTCCTCTGGTATGTGATATGAGTAGTGATATCTTTTCACGACAATTGGATTTTTCAAAATTTAGTTTAATCTATGCAGGTGCTCAGAAAAATATGGGTCCGGCAGGAACTACCTTAGTGGTTATCAAAGAAGATATACTTGGCAAGGTTGAAAGACAAATTCCTTCTATGCTTGATTATAAAGTACATTTAGGAAAAGCAAGTATGTTTAACACCCCTCCTGTTTTTGCAGTATATACATCTATGCTCACACTTAGATGGCTTAAAAAACTAGGTGGTGTTGCGGCTATTGAAGAATTGAACGAAAAGAAAGCAAAACTTATTTATTCTGAGATAGATTTAAACCCTTTATTTAAAGGATTCGCAGCTACAGAAGATCGTTCTAATATGAATGCTACTTTTACACTAGTAAACGAAGATCTAAAAGAAACATTTGATACAATGTGTAAAGAAACTGGTATAAATGGTGTTAATGGGCATCGTAGTGTTGGTGGATATAGAGCAAGTATGTATAACGCCATGACAATGGAAAGCGTTGCCGCTCTTGTAGATATCATGGGAGATTTAGAAAGAAAAGCGTAATAATATATAAAACTCTGCTTTGTTGCAGAATTGATTTAAAATAAAAACTAATGAAAGTATTAGCAAACGACGGAGTATCTCAAAGTGGTATTGACGCATTAGAAAATAAAGGTTTTGAAGTTTTAACTACAACTGTAGCTCAAGATCAGTTAGTAAACTATATCAATGAAAATGAAATTTCTGTTTTACTGGTACGTAGTGCCACTAAAGTAAGAACAGATATTATTGATAATTGCCCTTCTTTAAAGATTATTGGTCGTGGTGGTGTAGGTATGGATAATATTGATGTTGCCTATGCTAGAGAAAAAGGATTACATGTTATCAATACACCGGCAGCTTCTTCGGGATCTGTAGCCGAATTAGTTTTCGCTCACTTGTATGGTAGTGTTCGTTTTTTACATGACGCTAATCGTAACATGCCACTAGAAGGAGATAGTAAATTTAAAAACTTAAAGAAGGCATATGCTGGCGGTACAGAATTAAGAGGTAAAACTCTTGGTGTTATTGGTATTGGTAGAATTGGGCAGGCAACAGCAAAAATTGCAATCGGTGTTGGAATGAATGTAATCGCATATGATCCATATATCGAAGAAGTTGAGATTCCTGTTGAATTTTTTGACGGACAATCACTTACTTTCAAAATTAAAACAGTTTCTAAAGAAGAAGTTCTTAAAAAAGCAGATTTCTTTACACTTCATGTTCCTGCGCAAAAGGAATATGTAATTGGAAAACCTGAAATAGAACAAATGAAAGATGGTGCTGGGATTATAAACGCTGCTCGAGGCGGTGTAGTTGATGAAGTAGCACTTGTAGATGCCTTAGAAAAAGAGAAATTAAGTTTTGCAGGACTTGATGTATTTGAAAATGAACCTAGTCCGGCAATTAAAGTGTTAATGAATACTAAAGTATCATTAACCCCACATATTGGTGCGGCAACGGGAGAAGCCCAAGATCGTATTGGTCAAGAACTAGCAGATCAAATAATTACTATTTTACAGTAATTATAAAATATAAAAATCAAAATTACCTTTTAAGGCACTATTTTCTGTTGAAAATAGTGCCTTTGTGTATTTTAACAGCAAAACAAGTATTTCATCTTGATTTTATGAAATAATACCATTCCTTTCTTTCGATCATAGTTATAAAAGTGTAAATTTAGATGTACTAATTAAAAACAACTAACATGTCTGGAATTTTAGATCTTTTAAATAGCCCAATGGGTAAGCAGATTATTAGCGGTGTAAGTTCACAAACTGGACAATCAGCCGATAAAACAGGAAATTTATTAAGTATGGCCATGCCTGTTCTAATGGGAGCTATGCAACGTAATGCTTCAACACCAGAGGGAGCTTCTGGATTATTAAATGCAATCTCAGGTAAACACTCAGGAGGAATATTAGATAATCTTGGTGGCTTATTTGAAGGAGGCGTAGATCAAAGTGTAACCGATGATGGTGCAGGAATTCTTGGGCATATTCTAGGTGGTAAACAACCAGCAGTAGAAAATGCTTTAAGTCAAAAAGCTGGAATGGATGCAGGTTCTGTAGGTCAAATTCTTAAGGTGGCGGCCCCTATTCTTATGGGAGTTCTAGGAAAACAAGCGTCCCAAAATAATGTAAGCGATTCTAACGGTCTGGCAAATATTCTTGGATCACTATCTGGTGGTGGACAAGGATCTAAGCAACAATCCCTTATAGAGTCTTTTCTTGATGCTGACGGAGATGGTAGCGTACTTGATGATGTTGCTGGAATGCTATTAAGTGGTAGTGGACAGAAAAAAGGCGGACTTGGAGGTCTACTTGGAGGACTTTTTGGAAAATAATACAATCCTAAATAATGGTTAAAGCCGAGGGTAATTCTTCGGCTTTTTTGTATTTTGAAATAAATTGGAATAATGAAATACCTTATTTACGCATGTATAATTGCTTTATTTATTGCTAGTTGTGCCACAACAAAGACAAAAGATATGGATACGGCTTCAATTGATACTACTTCAGATACCTTACGAATTGCCAATGATAGCCTAGAGTACGAAATTCTTATTATTGAACCCGGTTTCACTCAATGGTTAGTCACTCAACCTCCTAGAGGTTTTTATGGAGAGCGATTTTTAGAAATTAGAAACCGTCAATATGTAATTGAATTTAATCAACGTGTTTTACAACCACAAAGATTTAATCCAAACGTATATATGCAGCAAATAAATTACGAACAAAACATAAGTTACGGCTATGAAGTAAATTATTTACTCTTTAATTACTTTCGCTTTTTTGAACAGCGATATAGACAAAGATTTATTGCAACTAGGGGCGGTCGATTTTGATTTGACTATTTTTTAATTGTATTTTTGCTGCATGCAAAAATTTAAAGATCGCTGGGAAATACAATCCGGTTGGCAACTACTTTTTCCGTTTCTTGGGTTAACTAGTTTGCTATTTTCGGGTTACTTGATTGGCAAGTCTATATTAAAATCATTTGGATATCTTCAAACTGATACCATATACAATATTTCTATTATTGCGTTAACCATATTTTTTGCTTCCTTATTATTGGTTATCACCCTAAAACTTTTTAAAATACTCGAAACTAGATGGGTCGTTACATATCGCTGGGAGTTAATTGCTATTTTTATGGTATTTGCGATTACAGGTTCTACAGCCGCACGAATCTCTGACCCCATAATTTCTTTTATAGGTCTTAATAAATCTACAACAACGGGTTGGTTGTATTGGCCTGTTAGAATATTGCTGATTTTTCCAATTTACCAAATACTTTTGCTAATTGTTGGTTGGCTCTTTGGTCAATTTAAGTTTTTCTGGAATTTTGAAAAGAAAATGTTGAGTAGAATGGGATTTGCTAGATTTCTTAAAGATTAAATCCGCTAATCAATAGTGTATGTTTATTGAAGTAGGCATATTTTTAATGATCTCATAATATTTACTTTTTATCCTGTCTTATTTCCTTTAAAAATCTATCTTTTTTATAGCTTAGTACCTGTCAGTCATATATTAATTTAAAAAAGATGGAAATTGGACAGTCTGATGTATTTGCATCTGTAGCTACTGGCATTGGTACCTTTCAAGGATTTCTAATTGCAATAAACTTATTATTTTTAAGAAAAGGGTCTAAAAAAGCCAATCTGTTTTTATTTGCGTTATTATTGGCACAAAGTCTTATTATTTTTCAGAATTTCATCGTTTTTTCTGGACTATATTATCAATTTGCACATATCACTCTTCTATTTTTTTCTTTTAATGGGCTTATTGGACCATTATTTTTTTTCTACACCTTATTTTTAATTTCACCGGATAGAGGTTTGAAGTGGTATGACTTTATTCATCTTTCGTTTTTCTTTTATTTGTTATTTTTTACAGGAAATTGGGATTATATCAATCTGCCAGCATATCAAAAAATAGAAGCCATTCCGTATATCTATAGCCAAGAAAACTACACCCTCAGTTTTACAATATTGATTAGCGTTTTGTTAAAAAAGTCAATTACGCTAGCTTATGTACTTATAGCATTTAGATTAATAAATACAAAAATTAAAACACTAAAAAATAATTTATCTGATACCACTATTAATTACTTGCGTCGTTTTAAACTTATTACATACATTTTTGGACTGTGTATAATTACGCATATGTCTCTCTTTATCATTGATTACAACTATCATATCAAAATATATAAATTAGAAATATATATCCACATATTAAATTCTCTATTCTTAATTGTAATCGCTATAATAACTATTCAACAACCAGAAAGGTTATTATTTGTACTTCAGAAAAATAAGGTAACAAAGCTTAAATTTTCTAAAAAACAAGTACATCTTGATGAATTATTAGATCTTATGCTTAATCAAAAACCATATTTAAATCCTGAACTAAAACTTCATGATTTAGCAAGTCTAATGAATGCCCCTTCTCATACCTTATCAGACCAAATTAATAAAGAATTAGGTTTAAATTTTTATGATTTTATAAATCAATATAGAGTAAATGAATTTAAAAAAAGAGTTGTTTTACCCGAATATAAAAACTTGACCCTTATAGCAATAGCTCACGATGTAGGTTTTAATAGTAAAACTTCATTTAATCGAATTTTTAAAAAACATACATCTATAACCCCAAGTGAATTTTTGACCCAAAAACAAGTGTCAACTTCTGAAATCGGGTCTAAATTAAATTAAACTTTTATTTCATTTGTTAAGTATTAACCAATAAAATAAAAAAATGAAAGAAATCTTAAACTTAAAAGGAATTGTTCATCTTTCTAGAGATGCTAAAAAAAACATTAAAGGAGCATCAGGATTAAACGGATTATTTTGTGCTGGACCAGATAAATGTTGTGCTTATTCTAACGGATCCATTCAATATTGTTATCAAGGTACTTGCAAACCAGATGGAACTTGTACATTTTTCAAAAATTGAAAAATGACCTTTAAGATTAAAAATATTCTGTCAATTTAATTTTGGGAGAATATTTTTAATCTTTATTTCTGTCAACGCCGCAATCCTTCTTATTATTTTTTTGGTAGAACTTCATTAACACATATTTTTTTATACTTAATAGAAGTAATTATTACGGGTATAAAAGATACACGTATACTTAATTCTTAAAAAGGGTACCAACTTCTAAAATTGAGCCGCAACCCAATCAATTCTTTATTTTATTTGTTTAGAATTTTCAAAACAAATCTTCGTGCACGTTGATCATTACTTTAAAACCTAAACTTTTATAAAATGAATATTAAAATCATTATTACTTCAATATTTATCATTTTTATTTTCATAGCCTGCAATAAAAACGATGATGAAACAATTCCTTCTACGGATATAGATACTATCGAATTCTCAGAAATCACTGTAAATGATATTGCAAATAATAATAACAGTAGGGATATTGGTTTTCAGTTTCAGGTTTCGAACGGGGTATCTGACATAGAAACGCTTCATATTTTATTTACAAAAGAGAATCAATCTATTACAGAAACAGAAGCCGTGCAATTAACCGATGAAGCGTTGTATGAAATAAAAATCGAAGCAATAGTAAACTTAAACATAGACGAGATATTATTAGATAGTGAAGGAACTGCTATTACAGAAGGTATCAACTATACTCCTCACCTACTTATTCGTGACAATAAACAGAATACCATATTGCATACTGGTAAAACAAACTTTCAACTTAAAAACGAAACAGTAGTCACAACACTAAAACTAAAATCTGGAACTATTAAAGCAACCGAAGATATTGCAATTGACAAAGATTTAAATTTATACGTTAATGGAGGTAGTCTTAATACATCAACTCTTTATAAAATCGATACAAATGGAAATGCCATCGAGCTATCTAATGCTATGAATTTTCCGGTTGGTTGTACTGTAAGTGATGACAATGCAGTGTATGTAACTAATTTCCAAAGTACAAACATTAACAAAATTGATGCATCCGGCAATCATTCTATCTTAATTAACAATCCAATTTTAGTAGGTGGAGGTGGTATTATAATTACAAATAATGGAGACATTTACAATACTTTTTTTGCAGTACAAAAAATATTCAAAATCAAAGAAGGATCCGTCGAAGAATTTATCTCCAGTCCATTATTAAATGGACCTGTAGGCTTGACCTATGATAAAGATAGAGACAATATTTATATTGCAAATTTTAAAGACGGAAAAATATTTTTAGTTGATACTGATAATACCTTAACTGAAATTGCAAAAACACCTGCTTCTATTGGTCATATGTCATATGCGAATAACCATTTACACATTACCGGATGGCAGGAGCATAAAGTGTTTAGATTAGATTTAGAAGGAAATATCATTGATACTATTGGTACTGGTGAAGAAGGTCAAAATAATGGAACTGCAACTCAAGCCACCTTTAAAAACCCAAATGGAATAGAAGCAACTCCAGATGGTAAAATTGTATATATAACAGACGCAATTGGAGCCATCAGAAAAATAATAATGAAAAGAATCTAATAAAAAAATAGATCATAAAGACTGTCGTTTATGGCAGTCTTTATTTCTTGTATAATGTAATTTTAATTTTTGAAACGACACTAAAGTCTATTTTCTAAACCTATAAAATTTTATGTATTGACAAAAAAAGCAGTAGCATTAAGAAATATCGATATCAATTATTTTATCTGCTTTTTCCTTTTTTAACACATAGGTATACAACCACATTATAGTAAAAGTGGGTACGATATCAAAACCTGGTAAAGCCTCTTCTACAAATGTAAAAACACCAGCTGCTTTACCGATATTACCTTTATACATTCTTGTCATTAGCCAGCCTGATAAAGGTGCCCAGAGTACATCTCCGAACTCGCCGATGCCTGGGATTACATACGTTACCATACCCAGTCCATCAAACAATAAGCTAAGCGCTAATTTTTTGTATTTCTTATCTGCCATATTTTTGGTTAAATTCAATTAAGATTAATATACAATAAATAAAGCAAAGAGTATTCCAAAAAATTTATGTAAGATCCGATGTAATCAATCTTAAAAATTCTGTTCTAGTTTCAATTTTCTCAAACTGACCTCTAAAACCAGAAGTTGTAGTAACAGAATTCTGTTTTTGAACCCCTCTCATCATCATACACATATGTGAAGCTTCAATCACAACAGCTACCCCTTTTGGCTTTAGGGTATTATTAATACATTCTAAAATGTCGTGTGTTAATCTTTCTTGTACTTGAAGACGTCTAGCAAACACATCTACAACTCTTGGCAGTTTACTTAACCCTACAATATGTCCATCAGGTATATAAGCGATATGGGCTTTTCCAAAAAATGGTAACATATGGTGTTCACATAATGAATACAACTCAATATCTTTAACTATTACCATGTCATCGTATCCTTCTTTAAACATAGCACTTCTTAGGATTTCTGCAGGATCTTGATGATAACCCTGAGTAAGAAATTGCATTGCTTTAGCGGCACGTTCTGGTGTTTTCACGATTCCTTCTCTTGTAGTATCTTCACCCAAGTTTTCAATAATAGATTCAAACTTGTCTTTGACATCATCGGTAACCTTTATATTGTATTCTTCAAAGTTTCTATATGGCATAGTATTTATTTCTGTATTTCTTTCTTTAGTTTGGTCTTAAATTTCTCCTGTAACTTACTAAGTTTTGGGTTTATTACAAATTGGCAATACCCTTGACTACTATTTTGATTGTAATAATTTTGATGATACTCTTCGGCTTTATAAAATGGTCCTAATTCTGTTACTTGCGTAACAATTTGACTCTCAAACACATTTTGATTATTTAAGGTTTCTATAACTGTGTTTGCAGTAGTTTGTTGAATTTCATTTGTATAAAAAATAGCACTACGATATTGTGTGCCTTTATCTGCTCCTTGCTGATTTAATGTAGTCGGGTCATGTGTGGTAAAAAAAATTTCAAGTAGTTCTTTAAAAGTAATAATAGCTGGATCAAATATAAGTTTTATAGCCTCTGCATGACCTGTTCTACCTGTGGTGATTTCTCTATAGGCTGGATTTTTAATATTCCCCCCTGTATAACCCGAAATAACTTCTTCTACTCCTTCAACATGTTGAAAAACTGCTTCAGTACACCAAAAACAACCTCCAGCCAAAACAGCTATTTCTTGACTTATTTTTCCCATAAGAATGTTAAAACAATTTTTCTGTTGAACGAAAATACATATATATTAAACACTTTTTATTCTTTTTAACTTTTCATTAGTACCACATCTAACTCTACACCCATAGTTTTGCAGCGGATTAAAAAAGTAAGGTTTTTATTACAGCTTCATGAATATAAAATTACACCTCAAAACTAGTATTTTATTTTCACTGGTTTTCACAATATATTCTTTTGCACAAGAAAAGAAGAATATTAATGCTAAAAGAATAGATACTCCTCCAAAAATTGATGGGATATTAGATGATACTGTATGGCAATCTGTAGAATCGTCTGGTGACTTCAACATGTGGCAACCAGGTAATGAAGGAGAAATTTCTAAAGAACTGCAAACCGAGGTAAAAATGGTTTATGATGATAAAGCTATTTATTTTGCCGCCTATCTCCATGATAATGAACCGGATAAAGTATTACGCCAATTTAGTCAAAGGGATAATATATTTGTGCAAGCAGATTTCTTTAGTATTGCTATTAACACCTATAATGATGGTATTAATGAAACTCGTTTTTTTATCACGAGTGCTGGTACAATTGGTGATGCCAGAGCCGATCAATTTAATGAAGATTTTAGTTATAATGTAGTTTTTAATGCCCGAGTGTCTTTTGATGAAAAAGGCTGGTATGCAGAGTTTAAAATTCCATATAACGCCCTTCGTTTTCCTGAAGTTGACGTACAGGATTGGAGTATTAACTTTTATAGACGATTACAGCATCGTAATCAAACACATAGTTGGAACTTTATTGATAACAAAGTTGGACAGCGAACACAATATAATGGATTAGTAAAAGGAGTACAGCATATTGATCCCCCTGTTAGGCTTACATTTTTTCCTTTTGTACAAGGTTTAGTATCAAACTTTGATGGAAAAACAGAAACTGATTTTAGTGCAGGTATGGATGTTAAATATGGACTTAGCGATAGTTTTACATTAGATGCAACACTTATTCCTGATTTTGGTCAGGCAGCGTTTGATGAAGTACGACTTAACCTTGGACCTTTTGAACAAACTTTTGGAGAAAATCGACAGTTTTTTACAGAGGGCACAGAATTATTTAATAAAGGAGATATCTTTTTCTCTAGAAGAGTTGGTAGTGGCCCTTCAACATCAATATCAGAAGATGATTTAAATACAAATGAAATAGCCGCAGATAATCCTTCAAAAGTAAATTTATTAAATGCTCTCAAAATATCAGGAAGAACTAAAGGTAACCTAGGAATAGGGGTTTTTAATGCGATAACCGAAAGAACTGAAGTAAATATTACCGACACAATTACTGGGGATATTCGTAAAGCTGTCGTAGAACCTTTGGCTAACTATAACATTTTGGTATTGGATCAACAATTCAATAAGAATTCATCAATATCACTTATAAATACAAGTGTCATCAGAAAAGGAAGTGAATTTCGTGATTCTAATGTATCTGGATTGGTTTGGAACCTTGCTAATAAAGCTAATTCTTATCGCTTAACAGGAAGGACTATTGTAAGTCAAATTAACTTACCTGAAGAAAATATAGGAGGGTTTGCTTCAGAACTCGATTTTGATCGTATAAAAGGTAAAATTAGATATGGTTTTGGACACGATCTGGCAGACAAAACATATGATATAAATGACCTTGGTGTTAACTTTAGAAATAATTTCAATAATTTTAGAGTGAATGCCTCATATCAAATTTTTGAACCTACAGGGAAGTTTAATCGTTTTAGAATTAATGTTTTTGCAAGACACGAACGATTGTTTGACCCTAGTATTCAAACTAGAAATCTGGTCGGTTTCGATTCATTTTTTGTTACTAGAGAAAGATTTGCATTCGGTGTTAGAGGGTCTTTAAATTCCAAAACTCAAGATTATTTTGAACCTAGATTAGAAGGACGATTTGTTACTTTTAATTCTAGTGCCGGTGGTAGAGCATTCGTATCTTCTGATTTTAGAAAAAAGTTTGCTTATGATATTAGTATCGGAACAAGACAGTGGTTTAATGATGGACAAAAAATATACAGAGTTGAAGTTTCACCTAGATATCGATTTTCTGATAATTTGTTATTAATATGGCGATCAGAATACTTTAATAGACCAAATAATTTTGGGTATATCGATGATGATGGCACAGATGTATTTCTTGGACAACGAGATATTGTATCTCTTGAAAACTCTCTAAGTGCTAGTTATAATTTTGATTCTTATAAGGCCATTAATTTACGTTTCAGAAACTTTTGGAGTACTGCCGATTATGCCGATAATATATTCTATAGACTAAATACTGATGGAACAAGGTCGCAAATAGATTATGATATCTCAGAAGATAATCCAAATACCAATTTTAATATTTGGAATCTTGATTTAAGTTTTAACTGGAGATTTGCTCCAGGAAGTGAGGCCACCCTACTCTATCGTAATCAGATTTTTAACGATGATGAACAATCAACGTTAAATTACACTGAAAGTCTTGACAATCTGTTTAACCAGTCTATACGACATACATTATCTCTTAGAATCGTATATTTTCTGGATGTGAATAACTTAAAACGTTCTTCAAAGGGATAAGACTTGGGGATTCTATAGAGATTGATTACTTTCACTTCTTTAAGTTCAAAAACAAAATGATTAAAGCTAGTAATATTCATAAAAATTATGGAGAACTTCATGTCTTAAAGGGTGTTGATCTTCATATCAAGCAGGGAGAAATCGTATCTATTGTAGGTGCCTCTGGTGCAGGAAAAACTACGTTGTTACAGATTTTAGGAACGTTAGATCGTGCCAATGAAGCTAAAGAAAGTGACTTACAAATTAATGATTCTAATATAAACTCATTATCTGAAAAACAACTTTCGAAGTTTAGAAATGAACGACTTGGTTTTATCTTTCAGTTTCACCAATTGTTACCTGAATTTACGGCCTTAGAAAATGTTTGTATACCAGCTTTTATAAAAAAAACACCTAAGATTAAGGCAGAACAACGGGCAAAAGAGCTTTTAAATTTCTTAGGACTATCCCATAGATACGATCATAAACCAAGTGAGCTATCTGGTGGTGAACAACAGCGTGTAGCGGTTGCTCGTGCTTTAATAAATAACCCCAAAGTAATATTTGCTGACGAACCTTCTGGAAATTTAGATAGTGAAGCTGCAGAAAATTTACATCAATTATTTTTTAGATTAAGAGATGAGTTTGGACAGACATTTGTGATTGTAACTCACAATAAAGAGTTAGCAGACATGGCCGATAGAAAGCTTGAGATGGTTGATGGAAAGATAATTAACTAATTTAGAGTGAAGAAACTTAATCGCAAAGAACTTAAAGAATTTCTAGACGAAAAAGCTGCTTTTTATGAGCAACCCAAATTTATAGAATCTGATCCTGTTCAGATTCCGCATTTATTTTCAATAAAAGAGGATATCGAAATTTCTGGTTTTTTAACTGCTACCATTTCTTGGGGCAATCGAAAAAGTATATTAACTAATGCTCATAAACTCATTAAACTGCTCGGTAACAGTCCTTATGACTATATCATGAATCATAAAGAAACAGACCTTGAAAACCTAGAAGGTTTTGTACATAGAACTTTTAACAGTATTGATTTGTCTTATTTCATTGTAGGATTAAAAGAGTTGTATACCAAATATGGTGATATGGAGTCCTTTTTTAATCAATTTAATACAGAAAAAGATCTTCAGAACGCTATTCATTGTTTTAAACAAGAGTTTTTCTCTCTACCCCATCAAGTACGAACAGAAAAACATGTTAGCGATCCACATAAAAATTCTGCGGCAAAACGTATTAATATGTTTCTAAGATGGATGATACGAGATGCAAGTGCAGGTGTAGATTTAGGTATTTGGAAAACCCTAACACCTGCTCAATTATCTTGCCCGCTTGATGTACATTCTGGTAATGTCGCCCGTAAACTGGGTTTACTTAAACGAAAACAAAACGATGGAAAAGCTCTAGCAGAATTAGACAAAAATCTCAGAAAATTAGACCCAATAGACCCTGTAAAGTATGATTATGCTTTATTTGGATTAGGTGTTTTTGAAAAGTTTTAGACATTAACTTTTCTTCAAACTAATATGTTTCTGAGATACCATCAGAAAGTGTCTTTACATAGGCTACTAAAGCGTTTAATTCTTGATCTGTAAGTTTTAACTCATCAAAAGGTAATGTTTGATGTTCTAGATCAAATCCCATTCCACCACCACCTCCAAGATTATAAAATTCCATAACCTGTTCTAAGGTAGAATATACTCCATTATGCATATATGGCGCTGTTAGTGCTGCATTTCGCACGGTTGGGGTCTTAAACATTCCTCTGTGCAGTTCTTCTTTAAATTTCCAATAAAATCCTAGATCATTATCTAATTCTTTATTATCAGCTTTATTAGGCACTCCAATAACTTCTTTTTCAGTTTCTGTAAAAAAAGGAGGAACAGTTCCATTGGTTAAGGGTACAAAATGACAAGTAGCACACAGTGCTTTACCCATAAATAAATTAAAGCCTTGTTTTTCTTCTGCTGTAAACGTATTTTCTTCTCCTCGCATGTTTTTATCAAACTTAGAGTTAAAACCATTTAATGTTGATATATACGAAGAAATTGCTTTTATCACATCTGTATTTCTATTGGATATCGTGCCATAAGCATCTTTAAACAATCGAACATAAGTGGTGTCTTGTAAAATTGCATCAGAAAATTGATGTACACCAGCATCAAACTCTTTATCATTAGTAAATACAGATGAAATCTGATCTAATATGGTTGGAGATCTGCCGTCCCAAAAGAAACTTTTTTGAAATACTGTATTTATTAAGGTCGGCGTATTTCTAACTAATTTATTTCCATTATTATCTAGATTTACTACTAGTCCGTCTGCATATGCTTTTTCGGGAATATGACAAGTAGCACAAGCCATCTCGCCTTTTTTAGAAAGATTTTTATCAAAGAATAACTTTTTACCAAGTTCAATTCTTTTTTCGGAAGGGTTGCGATTCGTTGCAGGTGTAAAATAAGTAACATTAAAAGAATCTGTTTCAAAAAATGTTGGAGCATCAAAATTAAAAGGAAATGTATTTACTCCTTCCCATAGTTCGCTTTCTTTTCTTATAGAAACCCAATTACGCGTTACAGGATTCATATAATCCCTAATAAAGGTATATCTGTCAAAACTTTCAAAATCTGTATTTCTTTGAATAAATTGTATTGCTGATGCTATACTAGTTTTAAACTTTTGATCTAAATCTGGGTTTTTCTTTTTAATTAAAAAGGCAATACTTTCTTGATATACATGCTCAAGACTCTCAAGTGAAACTATCGTTTCATTAATTCCTAAATGACTAACAGGGGTATCAAAACCGGATATACCTAGACTAATAATCCTAAATAATTGTTGATGAGTTGCTACAAAAAAACGTTGTGGGTTTAATTCTCTTTTTTTAATCCCTTTTTGAAGGTTTATTAATAAACCTTTAGTAATAGTTACTTCTCTTTCAAATTCTTCCTTACTAACCTCTCCTTCGTAGATACTCTCTTCTATTTTTTGAAAACCAACAGGTTTTAAAATTTTTCCATTATCTTCTTTATATACGGGTAATGCAGGACCATTGGCTCTATGTCCAACAGCAGGATTAAGATAAGATGCATAGGGTTCTGCTTTTTTAAATGCTATCCTTGCTTGAATAAAGATTTCTTTTGCTTGATCTCCATCTACGCCATGACTTAAAAGTTCATCTAAATGTGTTATTGATTTTGTGATATTTTGCAAATAAAAATCCTGTGTTGACTTCCAATCCAGACTCGTTTTTTCAATATATTTTTCTTCTTTTTTACAAGAAAACATACATATACAAAAACTACCTATAACTAATATTAGTTTTGATATTTTAAACATTTTGGTACTACATTTTTATAAATAAAAGAATCTCCATTTAAAAAAATGGAGATCTTTTGAAGTATGACTAATTCAAAAAAATTATCTAGGAAGCCCCTTTAAAATTACAATTTGAGACGCTTGATCATCTTCTCTTGCACTATTAGTATGACCATCTAAATTCATAAAATCTGGACTTTCCCAATAGTGAGGTTGTACTGCCAATAAGAAAGTTCCTGGAACACCAACTTTATCAGAAACATCTATTAATGATCCAAATTCTCCGCTAAATCCAGTACTATTATTAGGATCTAAATCCTGACGTACGACTAATTCTAATACAGTACTTGGGTTATTACCATTAATATCTGTTTGATAAATCTGAGCTGCATGACCTCTATCAAAAGAGTTAGGATCTTCTTGAACATATATAAAATTCTCTGTAACACAAATGTTATCAGGGCTTTGCAATGCTGCCAAATTACCATCCATGTTATTAGTATCAGTATTACCACTGATGATTTGAGTAAGCTTACCTGTTAATGGAGAAGCTGCGTCTAATTCTAATTTGTAAACAGTACCCCAGTCATTATAAGTTCCTCTACCTGGACCTCTACCAGTTACAGCAAAAAATACATTTCTACCATTTGCATCACTCCCTTTTTGGTAGTCTACATCTTCTACTCTCATAAACTGAGATGCAAAAACACCTGTACAAGCAGTTTCCATCTCATCTTTTGTTAAATCTTTTCCATTAGGAATCTCTACAAATTCAACATCATAGGTACTACCAAAGTCAAGTTGTCCTTCATTATATATAGTATTTGCAGTTACGTTTTGCACTCCACCGGCTCCATCAGAAAATTGTTTCAATCTTAATACATATATTTTTCCGTTGTCTAAGTCTGCATCTCCGTTTTCAGAATAATATAAAGTAACTTGCCCTTCTGATCCACTTGAATCATCATCTCCGCCTATAATAACTGTTTTTCCTGCATATGAGTTTTGCGGAAGAGGAACTGCATTTTCCCATGAAAATTCTCCAAGAGCATCTAATCCGAAATCTGCTGTTGGTGTAGGAGTTACAATAAATGGGTCAATTCCTTTTACATCATAATTAATACTTTCTGAAGCTGATAAAAATATATCTTTAGTTCCCCCATGAATATCTTTTTCCCACATCGTTCCAGAACATTGTCTTGCAAAATCAGATACTCCAGAGTTTAATAAATAATCTCCTGATGTCGGAATTAAATTTTCATCTAGATTAATTCTTGCAACTGCATAACTATCCTCACAGTTTACTACATATACATAACCACCATTTTCATTTTTCAAAAAACCAGCTCCATCTGCAGAACCAGCTAATTGAAAACTACCATCAATTACATCCGGTGTACTTATTAATGAATATGCTTCTACAAAATTAAACTGAGGCGCCAATGCCACTAATGGTTTTGTTGCCGATTTATCAGCAAACATTGTTGGTTCAGGTTCGAAATCTTCTCCATCTTCTCCATCTACTCCATCAACCCCATCTCTACCATCTACTCCATCTCTACCATCTTCTGGGTCACAAGCCATAAAAAATACCCCAATCATGGATACCATAAATATTTTAAAAATCGTTTTGTGTGAAATTTTCATTTTCTGAAATTTAATGTGTTATTACTTTTTCGTAAAAGTATCTTTCACACTCAGAAACATTGTTAATTGATAATTTTGATTACGTTATCCTAAACTTAACTTAAGGTTAAATGTTTACCTAATCGTTAATAATTAGAATGATTATGAATTACGGGTTTTACACACTCAACTGATAGTTTATCTATTAAAAGAGTAATAAAAAGTCTATTTAATACGATTCGTTTAAAATATTCGTTCTATACAAACGCAAACTCATATTTAAAATGAAATAATACAATTTATGCCTAAACCAAGGTATACCTTGGATTGCTTATTTGTATTTTTTACGGTTAACACACAAAATTAATACGTAATGTTAATTAATTGGTAATATGTAACTTATTTTTGTTAATTTTATTAAGAATTGTATTACAAAAAAACAGTTCTCTGGATTTAGAATGATATCAGCAACTATACCTATAAATGAAGAATTTAGGCTTGAAGCTTTAAGGTCTTTAAATATTCTTGATACTCCATCAGAAAAAGAATTTGATGAGATTACAAGTCTTGCTGCATTTTTGTGTGATACAGAGATTGCATTAATTTCTCTAGTAGATAGCGATCGACAATGGTTTAAATCTAAACATGGTTTAGATGTTTGCGAAACTCCCAGAGATGTTTCTTTTTGCGCGCACGCCATTCTTGATCCCGAAAATCCCTTAATAGTAGAAGATGCTCGTAAAGATGATCGTTTTAAGAACAATCCGTTGACTACGGTTGAGAAACTAGTGATCTTCTATGCAGGTATTCCTTTAGTTGATAAAAATGGTTTTGCTCTTGGTACCTTATGTGTTATTGATAGTAAACCTAAAACATTATCCAAAAAACAATTAGAATCGTTAAAATCCTTGGCTAATCAAGTAGTCATGCTTTTTGAACTAAATAAAAAGAATACTGATTTAGAAAAAGTGCAATCTAAACTTAAAAAACGAAATGATTCTTTAAGAGAATTTGCTAGAGTAATATCTCATGATTTAAAAATGCCCTTGGCAAATATCATTACAACTACAGACTTGCTAAAACTTATCCTTAACGGTAAGCTGGATGAAGAAAGTTCTGAATACTTTGACTATATAAAAACTTCTTCGTTCTCTATGAGCAGTTACATTAGTGATGTACTAGATCATTATGAGAGTGATAGCTTATTACAAAACAAACCCGAAAAGTTCGATTTGAATGAGCTTTTACAAGAAATTGTAGATCTTTTAAGTATTAAACCAGATTTCACTATTAATTTTCCAACTGCCAATACTATAATTGAATCTAACAAATTGGTACTGAAACAAGTGTTTTTTAACCTAATCGCTAATAGTATTAAGTATAATGATAAAGAGCAAATAGAAATATCTATTGACGCCAATGAAGATGAAAATTTCTATTTTTTTAGAATTACCGATAACGGAATGGGTATTCCAAATGATAAGTTAGATACTATTTTTGATTTGTTTACCACCGCTAATACTACAGATAGAAGTGGTAATAAAGGTAATGGTATAGGGTTATCTACTGTTAAAAAGCTTGTAGGTAAGCTTGGAGGTTCAATCAAAGTAACCTCTACAGAAAAAGTTCAAACTACCTTTGATTTCTATATTAAAAAATATAATTAATTCTTTTTTTCGATAGATCTAACACAAGCTATAGCACATTTCTCACCATCAATAGCCGCAGAAATAATACCACCGGCATACCCTGCACCTTCTCCGCACGGATACAACCCCTTTATTTGAGTATGTTCTAATGTTTGCCAATCCCGAGGAATTCGTATTGGTGAAGATGTTCTAGATTCTGGAGCATGCACCACAGCTTCATTGGTCAAATACCCTTTCATACTATCTCCAAAAGCCTTAAACCCTTCTTTTAATGTACTATGTATAAATTTAGGAAAGACCATACCCATATCTGCAGATGTTAACCCAGGTGCATACGAGGTTTCTGGAAGGTCTGAAGAAACTCTTCCTTCTACTAAATCTATTAAGCGTTGCGCAGGAACACGTTGTGTTTCTCCTCCAACACTCCATGCTTTTTGTTCTATACTTTTTTGAAAATACATTCCCGCTAGAGGTCCGTATTTAGAAAAAGGTTTAAAATCTTCTTCTCGTAACTCAACTACAATACCACTGTTAGAAGTTGGTTGATCTCTCTTTGAAGGAGACCAGCCATTGGTAACAACTTCACCAGGACTTGTAGCACAAGCAGCAATTACGCCCCCAGGGCACATACAAAAAGAATACATTCCTCTACCATCTACTTGCTTTACAATACTGTAAGGAGAAGGAGGTAAATATGGACCTCTATCTTCGCATTTATATTGTATTTGATCAATCAGTTTTTGAGAATGCTCTACTCTAACACCTAATGCAAAAGGTTTTGCCTCAATCTCTATATTTTTATGATATAAGAGTTCAAAAATATCTCTTGCAGAGTGACCAGTAGCCAATATGACCCTATTTGTGGCTATTTTGTCTCCATTTAACAATGTTACACCATGTATCTTAGAGCTTTTTATTTCAAAATCAGTAACTCGGGTCTCAAAATGTATTTCTCCTCCTTGCGCTATTATTTTTTCACGAATGGCGGCAATAATATTTGGCAATTTATTTGTTCCGATATGAGGATGCGCTTCTACTAATATTTGATCTGTAGCCCCAAAACCCACTAAAAGTTTCAGTATACGTTGTACATCACCCCTCTTTTTTGATCTTGTATATAATTTTCCATCACTGTACGTTCCCGCTCCTCCTTCTCCAAAACAATAGTTAGAATCTTCGTTTACAATATGGTCTTGATTAATAGCTTTTAAATCCCTACGTCTATTTCTAACATCCTTACCTCGTTCTATAACGATAGGTTTATAACCTAATTCGACGCACTGTAATGCAGAAAACAAACCTGCTGGACCTGCGCCTATAATCACTATTTCTGGTGCATTAGACACATCTGGGTAATCTGGTAACTCTATTGGGCGATAAATATATTCTTCTTGAACATATACATTTAGCTTCAAATTAACCTTAATATTGCGCTGTCTTGCATCAATAGAACGCTTGACAATTTTAATATGTTTAATATCATCTATTGGAATCCCATTCTTACGTGCTACATCATTTTTTAATTGTTCAGGGTTTGCTGCAATTTCTGGAGAAACTTGTATGGTAAATTCGTGTTGCATGCACTCGAGTATTTATTTCCAATTTTCGAGCGAAGATACAATATTCTTTACTTCAAAAATTCATATATTTTATTTGAAAATCAATATTATCACCTCTAACTTTCACCAATCGCATTAAGGACAAACAACCAAAATACATCGACAAAGGAACCAATTCTTTTGATGTTTAACCTTTTTTTAAGATATTACTTCCTATCTTTGAACTTAAACAAACCTTAAATTTACAATTATGAAAAAGCTATTTTTATTAGCAATTGCCGTAATCGGTTTTACTTTTAGCTCACAAGCTCAAGACATTAAATTTGGTTTCAAAGGTGGGATCAATTTAGCAACCATTAATGGAGATGATGTAGCTGATCAAATAGATGGAAGAACGGGATATCATATTGGTGCTGTACTTCAATTAAGTATTTTAGAGACATTTGCTATTCAACCAGAACTTTTATACTCTGCTCAAGGTACTGATGATACTGATATTGATTACATTAATATCCCTGTTTTAGCAAAACTTAAATTTGCGAAATTTTTTAGTGTAGAAGCAGGTCCGCAATTTGGGTTTGTCGTAAATGATGGATTTGAGGATATTCCAGGATCAGTAGAAGCTGGTGTTGAAGCGAAAAGCTTTGATTTAAGTGCTGCTATCGGTGCTGGTGTTGAATTTGGAGGATTCTTTGGTCAACTTAGATACAACTACGGTTTTACTGATGTTGTGGATGACTTTGATGGTAGAAACTCTAATTTTCAAGTATCTGTTGGATATTATATTTTCTAGTAATACTATTTATATTATATAAAGAGGAAGTTTTACTTCCTCTTTTTTTATGCTTAAAAGTTAAATGACATTCGTTTTAATTCGAAAATTATAATAATAAATCAAACATATACTCGAGTATTTTTGATAGCGTAAAAATCATTATAGTAATGGTATAGTTTTTGGCTACTCCAGCTATTATAACTTACAGAATCAAACAAATCTAAATTTACAATTATGAAAAGGGTATTTTTATTAACACTTGCTATAATCAGTTTTACTTTTAACTCCCAAGCACAAGACATTAAATTCGGTTTCAAAGGCGGTATAAATTTAGCAACCATTAATGGTAATGATGTAGGTGATCAAATAGATGGAAGAACAGGGTTTCATTTGGGTACCGTACTTCAATTGAGTATACTAGAAACCTTTGCTATTCAACCTGAACTTTTGTACTCTGCACAAGGAACTGACGATATCGATCTTGATTATATCAATATTCCAGTTTTGGCAAAGCTTAAATTTGCTAAGTTTTTTAGCGTCGAAACAGGTCCTCAATTTGGTTTTATTGTTAATGATGGTTTTAAAAATGCTACTGAAGGTTTACAAGATGTATCTTTTTTAGAAGCAGAAACTTTTGATTTTGGGTTTGCCTTTGGTGGAAGTGTTGAGTATAATGACTTTTTTATGCAAGCTCGGTATAACCTTGGTTTAACAGAAATAATAAACGGTAGAGATGGAAAAAATTCTAATTTCCAAATATCTGTAGGATTCTATATATTCTAATGTTAAAGTATAAATATATATAGAGGAAGTTATGCTTCCTCTTTATATATGATCAAAAGTTATTCTATTTTTTATTGTATTAAAATAGAGGTATCTTACCTTAACTAATTTATAAAGCACTACAGATGAATACTATTACTCAAACTGAATACCCTAGTATCTTTGATCGTGTAAAAGCTATTATAGTGGATAGTATTATTTTAATAATTTTAATGGTAGTAGTAACTGATATTTTTTCTTCTTTTGAACATATCCCTGATAGTGCCCGAATTATTGCTTTTATTATTATTTTTGGATTGTATGACCCTATACTTACCAGCTTTTTTGGAGGTACCATTGGACATAAAGTCATAGGAATTCGTGTTAAGCAATTAGATAATCCAGAAAAAAACATCTTACTTCACATGGCCATTTTAAGATATCTTGTAAAAGCCTTATTGGGTTGGATTTCATTACTAACTGTATCGAGTAACGAAAAAAAACAAGCTATTCATGATTCATTTGCAGGATCAATTGTAGTATATAGCGCGAAACAAAATAGCAAACCTTAACAATTACCTGCCGGATCTTCTTTTATAATTTCTAGATTTGTTTTTTGCCTTAGGTTTTCTGTTGTTATTATTTCTAGGGCCTTGTTTTACATCTCTAGCGCTCATAATGGGTTCAAACCCTTCTACAACATTATTTTCTAATTTTTCTCCTAAAAGTTTTTCTATTCCTTTTACATAGGCCACTTCATCCTCGCTAACCAAGGATATAGCTTCACCACTAGCCCCTGCTCTACCAGTTCGACCGATCCTATGCACATAATCTTCAGGAATATTAGGTAATTCAAAATTTACAACATGTGGTAACAAAGGGATATCCAATCCTCGTGCTGCTATATCTGTAGCAACCAATACTCGTATTGTACCTTTTTTAAATCCTGATAAGGCTTTCGTTCTTGCTCCTTGACTTTTATTACCATGAATAGCGGCTGCCGAAATATTATTCTTATTCATTTTTTCAGTAAGACGATTAGCACCGTGTTTTGTTCGTGTAAAAACAAGTACCTGTTCCCAGTTTCCATCTGTAATGAATTTGATAATAAGCGTTGTTTTTTTGCTTTTATCTACTCTATATATTTTTTGTTTTACCTTTTCTGCGGTTGTATTTTCCGGAGCCGCTTCTACAGATACAGGATGATGTAATATTCCGTTTGCTAATTTTTTAATTTCTTTAGAAAATGTTGCTGAAAACAAAAGATTCTGTCTTCTTTCAGGCAACAACCCCAAAATTTTGTTGATATCTCTTTGAAACCCCATATCAAGCATACGATCAGCTTCATCGAGAACTAATACTTCTATTTTAGATAAAGAAAGTGCTTTTTGGGAGTGTAAATCTAATAATCGACCAGGAGTTGCTACTAAAAGATCCACACCATTACGCAAACCTCTTATTTGCGGTTTAGCATTGACTCCACCAAAAATCACCATTGATCGTACATCTAAAAACTCACTATAAGCTCTTACATTATCTAATATTTGAGCAGCCAATTCTCTAGTAGGTGTTAATACTAAAGCACGCACAGGTCTTTTTCTAAGCTGTTGTCCTTGTGATAACAGTTGTAAAACAGGTAATGTAAATCCTGCTGTTTTTCCTGTTCCTGTTTGGGCAGACGCCAATACATCTTTCTTTTCTAAAATTGGTGGAATAGCCTTTTCTTGAATCGGAGAAGGTGTTGTATATCCTTTTTTTTGAACAGCACGTAACAAGGGTTCGGATAAACCTAAAGTATTAAATGACATAGTATATCGTTTAAGAAACAACAATACTTAACTACTTAAATGCCATTTCTGAATGTGCCTGCAAATGTACAGTTAATTTTTAGGATACAATCGTTTATACTTAATCTAAAAGATTATTTTAAAAAACTATTATCAAAAAACAAGTATAATTAATTCTAAGCACCAGATATAAACTCAACACAAGGGTTATTATGTGTTGTCTTTATTTTTCGTAGAATTGATTAACTTAATTAATTTTATTAAAGATGATTTTACATTATCATTTTTACTTTTCTTAAGCATTAATTCTGCTTTCCTTTTTATCCCACTATAATTTGCATTAGGATAGATTCTAATCAATTCTGAAAAGTAAATATCTATTCCTTTTCCAAGCTTTACCTTTCCTTCTTCAGAAAAAGCTTTTTCATTATTAATTTCATCTAAGTAAATTGTATAATTCTCAATAAGAGTTCCTATATTCGAATTAATAACACTTTTCACTTTTGGCGAATTTGGATCATCTGATCTTTCTTTAATATCATCATTTCCCAGTTTAAAATAATCTAATTGTAAGTCCAAACCAAATTGCCAAACAGCTAACATTTCAATATCGTAAAGGTATTTATCTTTACGATCAGTCTGTTGATAAATTTGATGCATATCCTTCCACTGATTAAAGAATTCTGTGGCAATATTACTTCTGTGTTTTATGCCTAATTCTTTATCATCAAGTACTATTTTGAAATTTTGCTCATCCGTTAATTTTTGAACAATCATTCTTTTCTCTGGATTATCAAATGTTGGTTTCTTTTCATCTTTCTTATAACCAAATCTTAATTCAATAATTACATCATTATAATCATTTGTATCCCAATATCTTTTGTCTAAAGGAAATTTATGATCTTCTGTTTTACAGTTAATTAAGGTTAAGCAAAGAAATGCTAAAAAGAAGTATCTAATTATTATCATTAATTATGATTTTTGGTTTTTTATATTTGCTTAGCAAAGTTAATGAACTGTCTACTATTTTCTCATACCTTTTTTGTTCACTTAAAACATAACTGTGAAAAGTATTATAGTCATATTCTTTTTGGAAAATTCTTTCTTTTGTTTTTGCGTCTTCAATTATTTTCTTTATAACATCTTTATCAAAAGTGCTTAAATTAGATATATTCTTCTTTGCTTTTCGAGCAAACAATTCCGTTATCTTAATATGGTATTTTTCATGGTTCAAAAGCTCTTTACTATTAGTGTTTTTTTTATAAACAAATGAACGTGAAGGATAAAATAAGGATTGAACAATTACAGAATTATCATTGACTTCACTTTCAATTGAAGTAACAACATAAGCAAACCTTTCGTTACCGTATAGTGATTTTTTAAAAAATTCTAAACCCCTAAAATTTTTAAACGTTATTTCATCATATTTATCAAAAGTTAAGGGGCTTTCATAATTCAAATAGTTATTATTATTTAAAACTATTAATCCAATGAACAAAGGAATTAAAATCAAAAAACTATACTTGACAAACTTGAAAAATTTCTTCAATGGAATTTTATTTCCCTTTTTATTTTCTTTTATAACTATGATCAATTGGTAAAATACAGGTGAAAAATATATCAGGAGTAATGCTATGGCTATTAAATTTTCATTCATTTTTAGTTTTTAAGAATTATTTGCAATACTAAATATATGTACCTTTATAGACCTATTTGTTACCTTAAAACAAATTACGCAGTCATGAGAATACCAAATTTGTTACTATAACAACGTTTATATTGAAGTAGTTTATATGATATCATTATATAAACTCCCTTTAAGACATTTATTTATATAATAATTTATTTCCTCTATCTCTTACTTTTTTCTTCTGGCAAAAGATCATTTTTAAATGGGCTTTTAGTAAAAGGAAAAGCTAATTGTTTAACAAATCCTTTAGGAAAGGAGGCGTCAATTAATCCAGTACCCTTGGGCCATTCTTTACCAGGTAAATAATAGGTCCCAAAAATTTTATCAATAAAAGGAAACACAACCGCGAAATTATTCCCATAATGTTCTGGTTCTTCACAATGATGCCAATGGTGATATTGCGGAGTTGTTATTATATATTTTAAAATACCAAAATTAATACTTGTATTAGAATGAATCAGAACTGCATGAATTGCTATAAATACAATATATACATTAAATGTTAGTGTTGAAAATCCTAGTACATAAAGTGGAATATATGACATGCTTCGTGTAAAAAATATATCTATAAAGTGAGTTCTTGAACCTGCAAGCCAATCCATATTTTGTGTTGAATGATGTATTGAATGAAATCGCCATAAATAATGATGAGAATGAAAAAATCTATGTGTCCAATATTGAAAGATGTCAGTAACAAGTAAAGCCAAAAACAACTCAATTACAAAGGGTAATCCAGAAACCCATTCATGTACCTGCTCCAGGTTCATCCATCCAAAAAAGGCTACAGCAGGTTTTTTAGTTAAAACTCCAAACAATTGAATAGCCAAATGACTTATTCCAAAATAAATAAGATCAGTTCGCCATTCATCATGAAATTTGGATTGCAATTTGTTTTTTGGAAAAGCTAATTCTATAGGAACAAACAATAATGCCATAATAAACAGATCTAGAATAAGCCAATCCAAACCAATACTCCAACTTACTTTTTCTACGGCTCTTCCTTCAACAGTTAGTCCACCAACAGCTATAGCTAATACCCCTAGAATAATACCTATAACCGCATTACTCTTATTTTTATTAAGAAGGATACTCACTAAAGCAAAAAGAAAAGTCGCTATAATGGCTCCAAACATTAAATTCTCGACCATATCTGCAGTATACACTTCTCGAAACTCTGGTGTTGTTAACTGTTCTGGAAATTTGAAACATAAAATACTAGTTAAGGATAAAGAACCAAGAAAAATTGATATGGCACCACTAATTCTTCCTTCTCCTACTCGCATTCGCTTATTTTGTTTTTTCATTTCTTATTCTTTACACTACTACGTTCGTTAATTATTAAACAAATACCATTATTATTAAAAAAATAATGGAGTTACCAAGTTAATTATATTTCTGATAAATTGGTAAACATTTGTATATCCACATTTTAAAATCTGTTTAATTTAAATCATTTCCATCTTCTAAATTAGTTAGTTTCTGAAACACTCATCTCTTTATTGAACTAGTTATTAGATAATTAAAAAAACTTTTTTTAGCCAAATAATTGCTCTAATCTTTGTTACGCTTTGCAATACTATTTTAACCTTGTTTAAAGCTAAATAAATTACTATACCCTTAAGCTGTCACTATCTTTAATTTCTCTATATTTACATATACTTTTTACTCTAAAACGAGTTTATTCCTCAATTTAGAGGAAATCGTTTACTAGTTGTTTATAGAATTACTTTCAGTATTTTATAACTAACTAATACACTGATCATATATATTAACTTTATAAGAATGCAATTTAAACACCCAGAATTTCTTTATGCTCTTTTTGCGCTTATCATTCCTATATTAGTTCACTTATTTCAGCTACGACGTTTTCAAAAAGTTGACTTTACCAATGTTCAATTTCTTAAATCTGTTACAATTCAGACTCGTAAGAGTTCACAGATCAAGAAATGGCTAACGCTTCTAGCCAGATTGCTAGCATTAACTGGAATTATTATTGCTTTTGCTCAACCATTTTTAGCTTCGGAAAAGGTTGTTGGAAAGAAGAATGAAACTGCCATTTACCTTGATAATTCTTTTAGTATGCAGGCTAAAGGATCAAAAGGTTCTTTACTTAAACGAGCTGTTCAAGACATTCTTAGTGAGCTCCCCGAAGATGAAACTGTATCTATTTTTACGAATACAGAGACTTTCACCAATGTTACAAAAAAAGATATTCAAAATGATTTGCTTCAATTAGAATATAGCTCAAATCAAATACCATATAATGCCGCGTTTCTTAAGGCGAAACAAACTTTAGGATTGACATCAGAAACGAATAAAAGAATTATTATGATTTCTGATTTTCAACAAAAAGAAGAGCCATTTTCTTTACCAACAGATGCAAGTTCACAGACAAATCTTGTACAGTTAAAACCTGTAACAAAACAAAATATCTCTATCGACAGTCTATTTTTACAGCGAAATACAGATAATGAGCTTTTTCTTAAAGTGCTTGTAAGTGATACAGATGCTAATGCTGACAATACATCAATTGCACTGTATAATGATGATAAGCTAATTGCAAAAACGGCCGTTTCAATTCCTAGAAATGGCAGTGCCACTACCGAATTTCGTTTAGATGAAGGTATAAAAATTAATGGTCGAGTTACTCTTGAAGACCCTGCTATTACATTTGATAATTCTAGGTTTTTTACGATTAATGCACCTGAAAAGATTAAGGTTGTAGCCATAAACGGTGAAAATGATAATTTTATAAAAAACATTTTTACAACCGATGAATTTGTTTTGGTTAGTAATGCAACAGAGTCTTTTAATTATAATGATATTAGCGATGCTAATCTTATTATAATTAATGAAGTAAAACAAATTCCGATATCATTAATCAATGCTATAAAACCTTTTGTTGAACAAGGGGGTACAGTATGTATTATCCCTTCTGAAGAAGGAGATTTAGTATCATATCAGCAATTTATAAATTCGTTTTCTGCTCAGAGCCTTTTAGCTCCTAAAGTTCAAGAGAAAAAAATTACAAAAATTAATTTTTCACACCCACTTTATAAAGGAGTTTTTGATAAAACTATAACAAATTTTCAATACCCAAAAGTAAATAGTTATTATCAAGCCAACGCTACAAATGTTGTATTGTCTTTTGAAGATAATAGTCCATTTTTATACAAGACCAATTCATTATACATTTTTACAGCTGCAATAAACACTAAGAACTCAAATTTTAAAAATTCTCCTTTAATTGTTCCTACGCTTTACAATATAGGGAAACAGAGTTTACAATTAAGTGATATCTCTTATACTATTGGTCGTTCAAACTCTTATGATGTGCCTATTTCTCTGGGACAGGATGGCATTATCTCGTTGATTTCAGATCAAGAAAACAGCATCCCGTTACAGCAAAGTTTTCCTACAAAGGTGCGTATTACAACAGAAGATATCCCCGCAAAATCCGGAATTTATTCTTTACAGGATAAGAATAAAATTATTCAATATGTTAGCTATAATTATGATAGTTCAGAGAGTGACTTACAATATTATTCGCTAAGCTCTAACGAGAACTATACTTTAAATAGCTCGGTAACAGAACTTTTTGATCAAATAAAAGAAGAGACTAGTATTAATGAACTTTGGAAATGGTTTGTTATTTTTGCGCTGATATTCCTGTTAATCGAAATATTATTATTAAAATTTCTAAAATGAACATCTTACTAAAGTCTACTACTGTAATTGATTCTACATCACCTTTCAATAATAAAACAGTAGATATTCTTATTGAAGATGGTATTATTACGGATATAGATTCTACTTTACAATCAATACCAAATATTACAGAAATAAACCTTGCAGACTTACATGTATCTCGAGGTTGGTTTGATAGCAGCGTTAGTTTCGGAGAACCTGGTTATGAAGAAAGAGAAACTATTTTACATGGTCTTGATGTTGCCGCTAAAAGTGGCTTTACAAGTATTGCATTAAACCCAAATACGTTACCCATCACAGATACTAGTGCATCTATTGGGTTTCTTACTGTAAAATCACAACAACATGCTGTAAATCTTTACCCGATTGGTGCGCTTACAGTAAAATCTGAAGGAAAAGATCTAGCAGAACTTTATGATATGCAACAAGCTGGTGCTGTTGCATTTGGTGATTACAAAAAGGCTATTGCAAATCCTAATTTATTAAAAATAGCACTACTTTATGCTCAAAATTTTAATGGACTAGTACAATCTTTCCCTCAAGATAATAGTATAGCAGGAAAAGGAATGGTTCATGAAGAAGAACAAAGTACACTATTAGGTCTTAAAGGTATACCATCTCTTGCAGAAGAATTACAAGTAACTAGAGACTTATTTCTATTAGAGTATACCGGAGGGAAATTACACATTCCGACTATTTCTACGGCCAAATCTGTAGCCTTAATTAAAGAAGCTAAAACAAAAGGATTAGCAGTTACTTGTAGTGTTACTACTCATCATCTTAAATTAACAGATAATGAGCTTGTAAAATTTGATGCTAACTACAAAGTGCAACCACCATTAAGAACGCAAAAAGATATCACTGCTTTACATAAGGGAATACAAGAAGGAACAATTGA
This sequence comes from Aquimarina aggregata, assembly GCF_001632745.1. Classification (GTDB taxonomy): domain Bacteria; phylum Bacteroidota; class Bacteroidia; order Flavobacteriales; family Flavobacteriaceae; genus Aquimarina; species Aquimarina aggregata. The sequence continues at coordinate 874,103 of NZ_LQRT01000002.1, forward strand.
TATGGTAACGAGTGATCACCAACCTATTGATATTGAACATAAAAAAGTAGAATTCGATAGTGCCAGCTACGGAACAATAGGCTTAGAAAGCTCTTTTGGAGTACTTAACTCTATCTTTGATATTGAAACCTGCATAAATTTACTAACCAATGGTAAAGAAATTTTTGGAATTGAAGATATCACCATTGATAAAGGTAGTACTGCAAATTTGACTTTATTTTCACCAAAAAAAGAACTGATTTTCGATCAAAAGGACATCTTATCCACATCAAAAAATAGTGCTTTTTTGGGAAAATCTTTAAAAGGTCAATCATATGGTATTATTGCAAACAAAAAAATGATCCTTAAGTAATAGTACATATGCGCTATATACAAGTAAGAATTTAGATATTAACGCAAATACATCAATCATGCAATCTGACTACGCAAAACAAGGAAAAACAGCTGCTATAGTAGCCTACATTACTATTATTGGTACTATTATAGCTTATTTTATGAATCAGGATGATAAAAATTTATTCGCTAACTTTCATATTAGACAAGCACTTGGAGTAAACATATCTTTTTACATATTAGGTGCATTGGTTACCATTTTTGATTCTATCCTTATATCCTCTGCATTCTATATTTTTATTTTAGTGTTATGGGTTTATGGTCTTATAACAGCTATAAAAGAAGAACAAAAAGAAGTGCCTATACTAGGAAAGTATTTCCAGCAATGGTTTAATTTTATTAAATAAGTTAAATTACTCTATCTGTAACTTATTTATTTTTAGGTCCGCCGACATGGCCACATCAAGCATAAATGAATCCCTATCTGTTTGGATAAGATAACGTCGTAATCCATTGTCGTCTAACATAAAGTCAAATTCTATTGGTTTTCCGAATTCTTTGATTGCAGCACCTACGATTTCTTTTAGTTTTTCCTTGGTGAGTGTTTTTTGTAAATCGGCAGAAAACATATCAAAAATCTTGTCAGTTTGATCTATTTTCATTGATTCTACAATAGTTTTCATATTTTTTTCGAAATCTTCTTGTGTTTGAGAAAAACCAAAATGGACGAGAAATAAGAAAAATAAATAAGTAATTTTTTTCATAATTAGTGGCTTAAATATTGTTTATTTGTGTATTTAAAAGTTAAGAAATAAAATCCAAAATCTAGACTTATATTTAAGAAAAAACAATACATTTTTTCATATTTAAAAGTTTAAACAATTACAAGCTTTATCAATCTAGATTTTATCAAATTTGATTGATATAAAAAGAAAAAAAATGCAGACTAAAACACTATCTCTACACCATATCATTAAGGAACCAACAATCAAAAAAGAAAAAACTCCTGTATTATTTATGTTTCATGGTTATGGAAGCGATGAAAACGATCTTTTTTCTTTTGCTCCTGAACTTCCAGAAGAGCTTTTTATTATTTCAGTACGTGCACCATATCCGATGCAGCCATATGGTAATGCCTGGTATGCCATCTATTTTGATGATACCCAAGGTAAGTTTAGTGATGACAAACAAGCCATTGAATCTAGAGATAAAATAGCTGGTTTTATTGATGAAGCGGTACAGGCTTATCAATTAGATTCTCAAAATGTAACCCTGTTAGGATTTAGTCAAGGTACCATTCTTAGCTATTCTGTCGCTCTTTCTTATCCTGAAAAAATAAAAAATGTGATTGCATTAAGTGGATATTTAAATGAAGATATTTTAAAACAAGATTATGAAAAAAATGATTTCGCGAAGCTAAATATCTACTGCTCACACGGTAGTGTTGATCAAGTAATACCTGTTGACTGGGCAAGAAAAGCTCCAATACGCTTTGCTGAACTTGGAATAACTACTAATTTAAATGAATTTCCTGTTGGTCATGGTGTAGCTCCAAAAAATTTTTATCAATTTAAAGAATGGCTAAGCGCAAGAATTTAGTTTATGAACAATATTTAATATTTTTAATTTTGAACAACGAATTTTAATCTCAATTCTGCGAAGTATTAAATAGTCATTTTCTTTCTAATTTTCTTTTGTCAATTAATTCTCTGAGTCGAATGATTGGATATAGTCCATTCATATTATTTTCATCTAATTTGATGTAATTAATCCAATCTATCTCCATTTCTAGATCATATTCGCCAAGTAAATTTTTTAAAAGCTTTTTAACTGCATTTTTTCTTCCATGCTTTATCAAACCTTCTTCATAATTACGCACGTAGATATTTAAATCCAATTCTTTTGATTGATTCGAATATTTAAAAAAGACATCCTCATAACCTATTTGTATACTTATATACCCACCTTGTAGGGTATCTTTGTCAATCACCACTACGGCACGTTCTTTACTGGCATATCCCACTTTAATAGAATCGTTTAAGTTTCTCTGTTCAAATGCAGTAATCTTCCAATTTTTAAGCTTCGGAGATTTTCTAATAAGTTTTATTATTTTAGGAAAAGCAGGTTTATACCCATTTGCAGAAATTAACAATTCCTTAATTCCATTCGTGTCTACCGGTCGAAAAACAGGAATCAAATACGGATCTATTTGACTAAGTTTATCGGATAACCTTTTATAATTTTTATTTCTTTCATTATAGTCTTTATATCCTGAAATATTATCAACTCTTTTAAAAGTCTGACTATAATACACATCTTGATTCTTAACAAACCAATTCCAAAAACGATCTTCAGTAGTTTGCGCCCTTAATGATCCAAAAACAAATGGTAAAAAAAATAATCCCAGTATGCAGATTTTACTTTTCATAACAAATACAAATCCTACAGAAAAGATTTACATTCCTTATGTAAAGGATGTGTATTCACCATATTAATTACAGGCGGATAATCTCTCTTTTTTCTTTCTAACTTTCTTTGGTCAACTACCGTTCTTAAATGACCAATAGGATATCCCATAGCCTCATCCCCTTCTTTTAACGAAATACAATTAATAACACCTATTTCTATCGCGAAGTCATATTCACCCAATAAATCATCTAAAAGTCTTTTAATTCTATACTTATGTTCATCACCATTATAACTAGGTATAAATACATCTAAATTTAGCCGATTAGAAACTTCTGTATACGTAAATCGTATATCTTCAAAACCGAACACAATATCTAAGGGTCTACATTTAATATTTTTATTAACTAGCACAGCTTGATGTGTGGCCTGAGGATATCTAAATTTAATTAGTGATTCTATTGAGGTTCTTTGTATAAGAGCAGTAAACTTCCAATTGTTTAATGTTGGAGAATTATTTACCAATCTAGCAATTTTAGGAAAAAATTCCTCTACTCCTTGCGCTGATATAATCAACTCTTTAATTCCGTTTGTGTTTTTTACTTTTAAAACTCCCTTTATACTAGAACCAAATCGTTTAAGTCTATTAGATAACTCTTTATTCAGTTTTGTTTTCAAATCAGATCGTACTTCATCGCTATACAATTTTTCTTGGTTTTTTATAAACCAATTCCAAAACTGTTCCTCTTCGGTTTTCAAGGAAAATGAATTAAACCCAATAGAAATGAAGTCTGGTAAAATGGCAATAATTCTTTTCATAGATTAAAAATTTCACTTTCGAAATGACTAAATTTCAATTGCTACTAATTTAAAATTTAAGATAATGTACTTGTAGAACATTTTACTCATTTTATACCACTAATCGTTTTTTACAACCTAGCATATACTATTAATCTATTCTATTTTAGTATTTTACATTTTCACAAATCACCTTATCTTTCATGTATATATCAAAATTGTTTTTATACAACTTATTGTTATTTTCAGTATACCATAATTATTCAATTCTAGCGCAGGGATATGGTAAGAATACCTTTGGATATGACGTGGAACTGGTAAAAACATCAGAGAACAATAGTATCGTACTTACCAAAAACCAAGCACAAATATTAGTTAGCCCTAAGTATCAAGGGCGCGTACTAACTAGTACTTCAAAAGGCATAAAAGGAAGAAGTTATGGGTGGTTAAACGAAAATACTCTTAGATCTAATGCAATTACTACTGCTAAAAAATCATATGGCGGAGAGGATCGTTTTTGGTTAAATCCTTTAGGAAGTTCTTTTACATTATATTATGATCAAAAAGAAATTAAATCAAATAATTGGACTATCCCCAAACTCCTGGAAATCGAAGCTTTTGACTTAATTAACAAAACGGATACGACAGCAACATTTAATAAACAAGCAGTAATTAAAAATAATATAGGTACTTCGTTTATGATTAAAATAGAGCGTTATGTTTCATTATTTTCAAAATCAACAATTGAAGAACAATTAAAGATTAAAATCCCAAAATCCATTTCATATGTTGGTTTTGGTTCAAAAAATAGTATAACTAATATTGGTGAAAATTGGGATGCATCTAAAGGATTAATTGCACCTTGGGTATTAGGAATGTTTAAAGGAAATAAAAAATCTGTAGGTATTTTTCCGTATACTTCTGCTAATGATTCTACTGTAATTGTACAAAAATACTTAAGTGAATTTGGAAATGACAGAGTCTTTATTAACAATAAAGTCATTTACTTTAAAACAGATGGTTCTTATCGAAGTAAAATTGGAGTTAAATCTAAGAATGTAATTCCAATACTAGGAAATTTTGATGCAAAAAATAATGTATTAACCATAGTAACATTTTCTTTTAATCCTATTGGAAAATTTTTAAGTAGTACAGAAAAAAATTCCCCTATCCTTTTTGGTGGGGATGTAATCAACTCTTATAATAATGATGGAAATCAAGGAGTATCCACATTTTTTGAACTAGAAACTACTGCATCGGGAAAAGCATTAAAAACCGGAGAGCAGATAATCCATATCCACAATACGTATCATTTTGAAGGCCCAATACATAAACTAAATAGTATAAGCAAAAAATTACTGCATTGTGATTTAGAAGAGGCGTTACTTTTCTTAAAATAAATAATAGGCATAGCATCCTGCATCATTAAGATACAGAATGCTATTTATTAACAAATTAACAAGGGTAATTATTGGAGCATTCAAAATTTAACCGGCCGCACTATATTCTTTTAGCATGGGTTTCAGTTTTTCTTCAAATACTTTATCATAAAACTTCTTTATATCCGCTTTTGTTTTTCTTTTAGCCGCTATGCATAAATTTGCTGTATCAATTGGTACAATACTTAATAATCCCTTATCGCATTCATCACTTCCTATTTTAGAATTAAAAAATTTAATATATGGGTTAGTACTCTGAACAACCGAGAGCTGTTTTTTAACTTTTTCAACTTCAGTGATTCGAAAAGGCACTCCAATAACATCGTTTGCTACTTCATTCATATGAAACCTACTCAGTATTCTATTTTTAGCTTGTTTTATAGGTGCTGATTTTTCTAATACAGGACTTGGATACGAGTATTTCCAATACTTACACGTTGCAGAATACACAATTGGATTCATTGTTATTCCTACCATAAAAACGTCTTTAAATAAATTTTGAAATTTAGTTTTAAGCATTGTTTTCAAAATTATTTTTTTAGGAAAATGTGCTCTTCCTCTTTCTTCTTCTATAATACCTAAACCTAAACGCACATATATATCTTTTTTACGATTTGGGTTTTTACATAGCATAAAATAAGACATGCCAATATCCTGGCCATTTTTCTTCATAATATAAGCATCCATTTTCTCATACTTTGAAAATAATTTTCTGAAATCCGGTAGAGAAACCTGATCGCTTATTGAAGCGCTAAATAAATTGTACATTCTTTTTTCGAATAGAGAGTTTTCTTTAATCTCTTTCACTTTGTGATGTTCTACTTTTGTCATTTTTAAACTTTATTTTGGGTGCGCAGTTGTCAAAATTCCTACAACCACACTACTAATCTAATAGTTTACAATGACGAAACAAGGGTCCAACGTAATTAAAAACAGGAGTTAATCATATCTTAACATTTACATGACAAAGTTACGTTTTAACCTTATTTAAAATAAGGATTTGATTATATTTACCGTAATCTAAATACTGCATAAAATTAACCATAATTTCACACTACTCAAGACAAAGTAGAACCAAAAGCGAACGTACGCTTTTTTCCTACAAATAAAATGTTAATCTATTTTTAATTAGAAACAAAACAAACCTTTAGTTCAAGAATACAATGCCTATCGGTATATTAAAAAAATATTAATAAGATACTGTGCTAATGTAGAATGATTTAAGACCTGGTTCAAAACCCCATGTAGAATATTGTCGGAAAATAGCACTATAGTATACATTATCTAGCTTAAATCTTACATATATAAATTTACAATCCTCTTTCTCGCATTTTTCTATAAAATCCTTAATACCTAGACTTTTTATAATTGTAATAAAATCTTTTTTAGAAGTACCTCTACCACTATCTCCTTTTCTTAAAAACAAACCGAGGTTTTTCCAATTTTTTGGTAGTATTGAGGCTTTGGTAATATTATTTTCGTCAGAAAAATATAAAGTATTTACTCTTTGATCATCATCTAAGCTAAGAGTGTATCTTTCATTATCCATATCAACAGACATCGTTATACAGATATCGTTTTGATTGATCATTTTTTTTCTAAAACAATCTCCTTTATCCTTTATTTCTGAATAGGTAGTTTTTCCTAATTTTATTTGAAGAGGCAACTCGGTTAATGGATTTAGATTTTCTTGAGCGCATGCATTATTCAGCAATAAAAAACAACAGCAAAATAGTCTTAATATTATCTTTTTGAAGATCAAAATTCTCAAAATATCATCTGTATTTATCATTTAACCCAATACCTTCTAATATCATCGAAGTTATTTTTTTTAACCTTGTAGATCTCGTTGTTTCTCTTTTTGCATTACTTATATATTCGATGTACTCTTTTTGTTTAAATGGAGTCAATTCTTTGAAACTTTTTTCTAAATCCTTATTCGAAGTTAATAAGATATTTAATTCTAAAGGCATTGCAATTACTTTAGACTTTTCTGGTAGTATCTCTTTATTATCCTTTTGATTTTGGATAGCTTCTTTAACATACTTAAGTACTACATCGCGATGTATTTCGTCTTTAGCAATAAAACGCCATTGTCGCAATCCTTTTGTCTTTCCTTCTTGAGCATTGATCAACAATTTTTCTTTATCACTTAAAAACACACCTTGATAAAACCAAATGCCTACATAAGATTTAAAAGCTGCTAAGCCTACAACGTTCTTGCCATTAACAGTATACACAGGACTACCCCATTTAATAGTTTCTTTCATTTCTGTAGAAAGCATAATAGAACGTAATAATTCAAGAGCGTCCTTCCATTCAGTTTTTCTCTCAATATACTCTTCTACTGATTTATTTTTTTCCATGATTCATCTCCATATAAATTTAACCATTTACCATTATGTTAAATTTACAAAGAAATTTCTACCGTTTTAACTTCTGAAGATTTCCACGATATGATAGCTATCAAGATCTTACTATCTTTATTCCATTTAAACAAAGAATTCTCTCCAGCTATAAATAAAGCCTTTGGTTTACTTTGGATATTATGAATTTTTATTGCAATGCTGCGTTCAATAGGATTATAAGACGCTCCTTTTTCTGCAGACAGTTCAATAGTTAATTGATCTTTAGTTGACCTACTTGTAAAATTCAGTATTTCATACGCTCCTTTTTCGAAAGCATTAGGAGTCTTACCATCATCATCATACATTTTTCCTGTACTGTTTGTTATAGAAGCGTCATGATAGTAATGTAAAACTAGCTCTTTAGTCGTATACTGTTTGGTCGTTTGAATTGGTTTTATCATAGGTATAAAAGATCCACCTTTTACAAACACAGGAATATGGTCTTCTACTACTTCTACAGATCTAAAAACACCACCAGCATATTGTTTATCGGTATAAAAATCAAACCAATTACTACCCTTAGGAAAAGGCACATCCATAGATACTATATCTGATTGTACGACTGGAGTTACTAAAAAATTATCTCCCCATAAATACGAAAAACTAGTTTCTAAGAGTTCTTTATTTTCAGGTTCATCAAAAAATAATGGTCTCATTAAAGGAATTCCTGTTTGATTATTATCAAAGGCGATCGTATAATTATATGGTAGTAAACTATACCTTAACTCTATACTTTTTTTAGCCAATGCTTTAGTGTTTTTATCATGAAAAACAGGTTCGGGTGCAATATGTTCTTGGGCATGAGGTCTAAATATAGGTTGAAATACTCCATATTGTAACCAACGCGTATATAATAGCGGGTCAAAAACTTCTCCTCCAGCAAAACCACCAAGATCAGAATGCATATATCCCATACCTTGCATACCCATTTGCAATGCGATTTCTGTTTGCGGTTTTAGTCCTCCCCAACTTCTATTTACGTCTCCTGACCAAGGGATCATACCAAAACGTTGCGAACCGGAATATCCTGCTCTCATTAAAATAAAAGGCCTTTGTTCTGGAAAATCCTTTTGATACCCTTCTTGTACTAATCTCGCCCAATCATGACCATAAACATTATGAACTTCATTTGCTTTGCCGGTAGCATGCAGCAAATCTTTTGGATGCACCTCTGGCTCTCCTAAATCACCCCACCAACCGGCGACTCCAAAATCTTTGGTATATTTCTTATACACATTCCAAAACCATTCTTTCCCTTTAGGATCATAAATATCTATAATACCAGTATTTCCAAAATAAAAATCATACGTATAAGGATTACCAGTACTATCTTTCCCTAAAACTTTCTTTTCTACAGCTTCTTCCCATTTTTTAGAAGAACTTAGTACAAATGGTTCCGTAATTAATATTGTTTTTACTCCTTGTTCAGCAAAATCATGAATCATTTTTTTTGGTGTAGGGAACGAATCTTTAAGAAATTCAAGATTCCCCATATGTCCTTTGATATCTTTACCAAACCAGTAAATATCTAGTATCACTGCATCTAACGGAATACTATCCTGGGTAAATTTGGCAACTGTTTCTCTTGTCTCTTTCTCTGAATGATATCCAAACCTACTTGCAAAATTACCAAAAGCCCATAGTGGCGGCAATGGTTGTTTACCTGTAAGATCGGTGTATTGATCTATTAAATCTCTCCAATCATTACCTACAACTATTTGGTATGTTTTTCTTCCGCCAATAGTTTCATATTGTAAAACATTATCCCCTTTACTATCTATATCCAAATACCCTATAGGAGCATTATCAAAATGCACTGCATACATTTTGGATGATAACACCAATGGCATTGTAAAATTCATCAATTCAGATTGTGTTTCGTATCCATAATGTGCCTTGTTGTATAGTTGTAATCGTTTCCCCCTTCTATTCATTCCCACAACTCTTGATCCTGCTCCGTAAATTACTTCGGTGTCATCAAGCATAAAATCTAATACTTCTGTAGAATCTGTTTTTTGGTATCCTCTATTTTCTGAAATTAGTTTCTTTCCTTTATACGTATACGATATAACAAAAGGATTTCTTTTAACATGAATATCAATACCATTTGACTCTATAGTTAATATGCTATCATTTTCATGCACAATCACTTTAGTCTTCAATTGTTCTTTAACGACTGCATGAGACGTGGGGTTAAATGTCTCTCCTAACGGAATAAAAGACGTTTCTACAATCTTATCTGAGTAATATTTAATGAGATATCTCCCAGAATCTTTAAAAATTTCGATAGAGTTATCATTAACCTTATAACCTTGATATTCTCCCTCATATTTCTCTTTACAAGAAGAACATATGATCAGCGCTATTACTGTTAATAAAACACAACAGGTATTAATCTTCTTTCTCATAAAAGTAATCTATTTAATGTTTACTGAAAAGCAATCAAATATAAGAGAATCCCTATAAAACTATAATAAAGGAAGATATAGTAGCGTGGAATTATCAAATTTTCAACAAAATGTCTTAGATAGCTTATAAATGACAAAATATCACTACAACGATTGCGTAAAAAAATGAGTCTACAATTTACTGAAATACAGGTCGATTACACAATCATAAAGCAGATAACATTTAGCTAATAATTTATTTAAAAAAGCTAAACAATTGTGTCATACAATAGCCTTAATTTTAGGGTATAATTAACCTGATAAATCTTAATATATAACACATGAAACGTCATTTTTTTTCTGGTAAGATACTAGCCAGCCCTTCGCTATTCTTGCTCATATGCACAGCATTTACTTTTGTGCAGTTGGCCCACGCCCAAGTTTCTTCTAAAAAAGAAGAAAAATTAGATTTCAATATTCCTAAAGACACCTATTTTAATAATGCCGTACATCCAAAAGGAACTGGGAAGTCCTTTTTTAACTTTGGAGATATATTAGTAGCACGAGCTATCCTACCCGCTGCTAGTTTTTCTGAAGGACCTTCCTCGGGACAATACATAGGTTCAGGATTAATCAATCAACAACCAGTTCCTTTTTTAAACAAACAACCTATACAAGGTTTTTCTGCAGTAGTAAATAATTATGATGGTACCTTTATGGCGTTATCTGACAATGGTTTTGGTAGTATTGAAAATTCATCAGATTACAACTTAAGGTTGTATCGCATTAAACCAAAATTTAAAACTTTTTTTTTAAGCGGAAATGGAACAATTGAAACCAAAGGCTTTATAGAATTAAGAGATCCAAATAATTTAATACCATTTGCTATAACAAATCACTTTAGCGAGTCTAGAGTATTGACTGGTGCTGACTTTGATATAGAATCTGTTCAAAGGACTAAAAATGGTGATTATTGGATAGGTGATGAATTTGGACCATTTTTATTACATTTTGATAAAGATGGAGTTTTGTTAGATCCTCCTATTCCTCTGCCTGATTATGAAAACCCAGGAAAAGAACTTAGAGCCAAACAAAACCCATTTAGCGAAGAATCAAGTGCACTTAGAATAATGAATGCCATGCGTGCCCATGCTAAAATAAACGGAAGTAAATCACCTGTAATGTCTCCTTGGTTTGTAATGCTAGATGATAATAATGAAAACACTAGTGTTAACAGTAGAGAAAACCCACCTGCAGGGCTTAAAAAAGCTTCCAGCGAGCTACATAATGTTTCTTCTTTAAACAAGACAGGACATCAGGTCGTTGTTTACACCGTAAATGATCTTGAGAATATGAACTTACTTCTTGAATTAGGTGTACAAGGTATTATATCTGATCGTCCTGATATCTTATTAGAAGCTGTTCAGAATTTTGACAAAAACAAAGACGGACAACCGGATTATATAGACGCGGATGGATTAATTGATGTTAATATATTTGATGCTCAAGGACATAGAGGCTCAAGGAATTTACGTCCAGAAAACACCTTACCAGCAATGGAAGCTGCACTGGATTTTCTGATGCCTACCCTTGAAACTGATTGCGGAATTACTCTAGACGGTGTACCTATTCTAGACCATGATCCACATATAGAAGCGTCCAAAACTCGTAAAGCAGATGGAACCACCTATGAATTTGATGACGAAGTATTAGTAAAAGATTTAACTTTTGACCAAATTCAAAAAACATTCATTGCAGATAAAATCTTAAACGGTAGACCAGCTCAGACCAATGATTTAACTTTATCTCCTGTAGCAGTTGCTTTTGCAAAACAGAACGAATTAATAGATCCTTATGTAATGCCATCATTACAACAATTGTTTGATTTTGTTTCTTTTTATATTGAATATTATAAAAATGGACCAGGTAGTACTACAAACCAAGCATCTAAACGCTGGAAAAATGCTTCGAAAGTTCGTTTTAATATCGAAACAAAAATAAACCCAAGAACAGATACAGATGATCGCGGTGACATCTTTTCTGATAGAACTGTAGATCCAGAAACCTTCACAAAAGCGATTGCAGATGTAATCGTAGCCAACAACCTTACTGATCGTGCAGATATACAAAGTTTTGACTTTAGAACCTTATTAATTGCTCATAAACAGTATCCTGAAATTAGAACAGTATGCTTGTTTGGTGATTTCCCTAAAGTTGGAGATGCTGGAGATGGAACAAATTTACAAGATCAAAATGGACAAAATACGCCTTGGTTAGCAGGCTTATACTGGCCCTACAGAAATACAAGTCAAGAAACTCCATTTCGTATAAAAAGCAGTGGTGGTTTTGAAGGTATGGCATTAAGTACAGATGGCACAAAACTTCTTCCTTTACTAGAAAAACCATTAGAAGGTTCTAGCTCAAACAGTTTACTAATTCATGAGTTTGACTTGGAAAGTAAAAAATATAATGGTAATTCATTTGATTATCCATTAAATGAAAAAGCAAGTGCCATAGGTGATTTCATTATGTTTAGTAATACTAGAGGTCTAATTATCGAACGTGATGGTTCTCAAGGAGATTTAAATGGATTTAAAGCTATATATGAAATCCAATTAGATCAAAATAAAAGACAAATTGAAAAAAGACTAAATGTTGATTTATTAAAAATAAATGATAGACGTAAAATTTCTCTTCCCGGTTTAGAAGGCGATATAGGTATCGGAAAAGACTTTGCATTTCCATTTGTGACTATAGAAAGTGTCGTGGTTTTTAATCCATTTTTGATAGGAGTATTAAATGACAACAACTATCCATTTAGTGTGGGTAGACATGTTGGTAAAGGATTACCCGATGATAATGAGTTTATTCTTTTATGGCTAGACCAACCCTTAGGGAGACGTTGGAGAAATCCTAAAGGCATTAAAAATGAGACAATGGTTAATGATATAAAAGCCTATCCAAATACATTTGATGAACAGGTAACGTTTTCAAACATTAGTAAAGGCAATGATGTATCTATAACGATTTATGATATTTCTGGAGCGGTAGTTAAAAAGCTTTTGGTTCATGAAAAAAGCACGGATGCTTCAAGTTTTATCTGGAATGCTACAAACGACTTAAATCAAAAAGTTTCTCAAGGCATTTATATTGCTATTATCGAAATTGATGGAGTATTTACAAAAAAGAAACTCATTAAAAAATAAAGAAAATACTGCCTAATCAATCCTAACACATTTACAAACCAAAAAAAGCTGCTTTTACACAAAGCAGCTTTTTATTTATCTATAAATTATATTGTAATTTAATCTTTGGGATATAAAAATGACTTTTCTACCTCAAAATCAACAACTCCATCTTTTCTAACTTCATAAGAAATAAAAAGTTCGCCCCAATACACACCATCTGTAAAATCGGCAATTATCCACCTATGGTTTAGTAAACGTACTTTATTAATAGCCATACTTCCTTCCATACCTGCAAAAGGTACAATAGGATTATCCTTACCAGGTTTGTTTTGACCAATAATCTGATCACTTATAGTTAATGCCAATTTACCAGGCTCATACCCTAATTCTTCAAAATAGGCTGCGGCATCTTCATTACTTTCTAAAGAAAAATAAGTCTGATCCAAAGTAACTTCTACCAAAGAATCAATAACTGTTTCTTTGGTCGTGATTTTAGCTTGTAAATTTTCAATTTTTGCGTCATAAGATTCTTTAGCCTTTTTAGCATTCATGAATTGAAAAAGTACGAATAATGCAGTAAAAATAAATAGATATAGAAAAATTTTACTTTTCATATTTTATATAGTAATTTTTAAATTGTCATAGGCCAAAAATACGTTTTTTGGCAATAATTTTTCAACTTCAGCATGAAATCCCAACATATGGCTTATATGAGTGAGATAAGCTTTTTCTGGATTAATTTCTTTTATAAATTCTAATGCTTCTTCTAAATTAAAATGCGAATGATGGGGCTCAATTCTTAAAGCATTGACCACTAGTACTTTTAAATTTTTTAGTTTTTCTCTTTCCTCATCTTCTACTGTTTTTACATCTGTTAAATAAGCAAAATCTTTAAATCTAAATCCAAATACTTGCAAACGATTATGCATTGTATTAATTGGCATTACATCAAGATTGCCCAGCGAAAAGGATTGGTTATTTAGTTGGTGCTCCACAACGCTGGGCGCTCCCGGATATTTATTTTCTGATGCAAAAATATAATCAAATTTTATTCTAAGAGAATCAAGCACTCTTTTATGAGCAAATACTGGAATATCACCTTGTCTAAAAAAAAAGGGGCGTATATCATCTAATCCCATAATATGATCTGCATGCTCATGAGTAAAAATAATACCATCGATTTTCGATACATTATTAGAGAGCATTTGCTGTCTAAAATCTGGACCACAATCAATAACATAATTGTAATCCTCCCAAGATATTAAAACAGAAACACGAAGGCGTTTATCCCTAGGGTCATTACTTAAACAAACAGGGTGCGTACTTCCTATTATTGGAATACCTTGTGATGTTCCTGTACCAAGAAATGTTATATCCATAAGACTAAGATTATGGCAAATGTAATTATATTTTTTTGGCAATAATTATGTGAATCTCCTAATTATTATTTATTCATAATATAAACTATAGAAAATTACGCCCAAGTTTTTTTAATTATTACGGTATTACTACCTTTACGTTAAACAAAAAAAGCCCTTTTTACTATGCCTATTACGATAATGGGAGATAAAGAATTTGAATCTGTCCCTTCAATAAAGAGTAAAGCTTTACGTATAAACCTTAACCAAAACATCTACGGTACTTTTGCCGAAATTGGCGCCGGCCAAGAAACTGTTAGAAACTTTTTTAGAGCCGGTGGTGCATCAGGTACAATTGCAAAAGCAATGAGTGCCTATGATAAAGATTTTAGTGATGCCATTTATGGTATCGAAAATGATAAACGATATGTTACCGAGGCTAGATTAAAAAAAATGCTAAAACATGAAGTAGGCCTTGTTGAACAAAGAATTACTCGTGAAAAACATCCTAATAAACTTTTCTTTAGTTATGCAAACACAGTAGCCACTATTGATTTTGCAAAAAAATATAAAGGCCATGGCTGGGTAGGAATTCGCTACCAAACAATGCCTAATGAGGGGTACAACGAAATCACACTCCATATTCGTTTCCATGAAAATGATGCCAAATTACAACAAATGACTTTGGGTATCTTAGGGGTTAACTTGATTTATGGAGCATATTACAAATATGATAATCCTAAAAAGTTATTACGATATCTTTATGATCATTTAGATAAAGATCAAATAGAAATTGATACTATCAATTTTTCTGGACCTCGATTTACCAAGGTAGATAATCGACTAATGAGCTTACAATTAGTCAAAAATGGTATGACTGAAGCGGTTATGTTTGGTCCTGATGGTAACAACATCTTACCTGCTGCTATACTATACAAAAAAAATATTCTAGCCTTAAGAGGAAGTTTTAGGCCTGTTACAAAGGTTAATATGGATATTTACAAGAAATCGCTCAACATGTTTTTGAACGAGAATAAGGTAAAAAAGGATAAGACTGTTGTGATTTTTGAAATCACTTTATCTAATCTTAGAGCAGAAGGCGAAATTGATGAAGAAGATTTCATGGCGCGAGCAAGACTATTGTGCTCTTTGGGACAAACAGTTATGATTTCAAACTTTAGAGAATATTACAAAGTAGTAGAGTATTTCTCAAATTATACCAAAGAACGAATGGCCTTAGCAATGGGGATAAATAACTTGGTTGATATATTTGATGAAAAGTATTACAGACACCTTAGCGGTGGTATACTAGAAGCATTTGGCAAATTATTCTTTAAAGATTTAAAAGTATATCTATATCCTCTTAAAAATCATAAAACAGGCAGTCTTACTGATAGTGACAATCTAAAAGTACACCCACGTATGAAAGAATTATACAAGTTCTTTAAATACAATGGGAAACTACAAGATATTACAGATTACGATCCCACGATTATGGATATCTTTTCTAGAGAGGTATTACAGAAAATTCAAGATATGGAACCAGGATGGGAAGAGCAATTACCAGATCTTATTCCCGAAATGATTAAAGCGAATAATTTTTTCGGATATAAAACCCAAGAGATTGCTGAATAACAAAAAAACGCCTACAAATAGTATTTGTAGGCGTTTTTAAAATTTATAATATCTGAGCAGCGTGCTCTTTGGTCTTCACCTTTAAGATTACTTCTGAAATAATTCCGTTTTCATCTATAACAAATGTTGTTCGGTGAATACCATCATACTCTTTCCCCATAAATTTTTTAGGGCCCCATACACCAAAAGCTTCAATAACCGATTTATCCTCATCTGCTAATAATGGATAAGGTAATTCATATTTATTTTTAAAATTCTGCTGACGTTTTTCACTATCAGCACTTACTCCAAGAATTTCATACCCTTGATTTTGAAAAGTCTGATAATGATCCCTTAAATTACAAGCTTCTGCTGTACACCCAGGGGTACTTGCTTTAGGATAAAAGAACACTACTAATTTCTTTCCTTTATAATCATTAAGCGTTATTGTATTGCCATCCTGATCTACTGCAGAAAATTCTGGAGCCTTATCCCCTGTTTTTAATGTTGTCATTATATTAATGTATTTAAAAAGTTTTGTTTAACATTTGAAGATAAAAATAAAACAAAAATTGGAATTTGATTTTAGTTTTATCAAAAATTTAATGATTATCTCGTATTAGACTCCTTTAATAATTTAATATTTTAGCATAAATTATTTCTCATAATATGACCAAACAGGAAAAGATAGACTTTACTATCAAAACATTACAAGAGCTATATCCCCGAATACCAATTCCGCTAGACCATAAAGATCCATACACCTTGCTTATAGCCGTATTAATGAGTGCACAAAGTACCGATGTACGCGTAAATAAAATTACTCCTTTATTATTTGACAGAGCAGACAATCCATTTGCGATGGTTAGATTAACCGTTGAAGAAATTCGAGACATTATTCGTCCTGTTGGGCTAAGTCCTATGAAATCAAAAGGTATTCATGGTTTATCACAAATTTTAATAGATAAATATAATGGCGAAGTACCACAAAGTTTCGAAGCTTTAGAAGAGTTGCCAGCAGTTGGACATAAAACCGCAAGTGTAGTTATGTCTCAAGCTTTTGGTGTTCCTGCTTTTCCTGTTGATACTCATATTCATAGGTTAATGTACCGTTGGGGTTTTACAAATGGTAAAAACGTTACACAAACAGAAAAAGATGCTAAAAGGCTTTTTCCAAGAGAACTTTGGAATGATTTGCATCTTCAAATTATATGGTATGGTCGTGAATATTCTCCTGCAAGAGGATGGGATTTAGAAAAAGATATTATTACCAAAACAATAGGTAGAAAGACAGTGCTAGAAGAGTATAAAAAAAATAAAAGGCCTATTAAAAAATAGGCCTTTATAAGTTTAGTTTAAAATCGTTTCAAATTTCAAGTTGTTGTATTCTACAACTTTTAACGATTTTGAATAGCTTAGAAGAAAGTCTATTGTTCTTCTATTTGGTACTAAATGATTTTCTTCTTTCTTTGAAGACTTAAAGTAAAATTTTGCCATATTAGGAATCTTAAATTTATGTGTTATTTAAGAGTATAACGGGGCTTAATATACTTTATTGTATTAAAATGTTATTAGTTTGTTAAAACTATATTATTTTTTTCTATAACCTTTCTCAGATTGATTAAAGCATATCTCATTCTTCCTAGTGCTGTATTAATACTAACACCTGTTTTATCAGAAATTTCTTTAAAACTCATGTCTTTGTACATACGCATTACCAAAACCTCTTTTTGATCTTCTGGTAACTCTTGTATTAGATTACGTAAATCCTCTTCTACCTGATCCTTAATGATTCTTCTTTCTGCATTTAAATTTCCATCACTAATAACAGAAAAAATACTGAATTCACCATTATCTTCAAACTTAGGCATACGATTTCCTTTTCTAAAGTGATCGATTACCAAATTGTGAGCAATACGCATTACCCATGGTAAAAATTTACCTTCTTCATTATACTTCCCGTTTTTTAGAGTACGAATAACTTTAATAAAAGTATCCTGAAAAATATCCTCTGATACATCTCTATCAAAAACCTTAGAATAAATAAAACTGTAAATACGTTGCTTATGTCGTTCGATTAGAACAGATAGGGCGCTTTCTTCTCCTTTAATGTAATTGTTCACCAGAACTGCGTCTGTGAGTGTGTAATTTTTCATACTTCGACTTAATTTTAGTACAAACAAGCTTGGGGCTCGTGCTATGTTAAACTTAAAAAGTAAAAGTATGCTATAGGCAGTTTGGTTTTTTAAAATTGGTTCTTACGAGGGGCTAATATAGTAACTATCCTTGAAAAACAAACAATTTTCTGTTAATTTTTTTAACTTAACTTTCATTATCAATAGGTTACATTACTTATTTAGTAATCATTATCTTTGCGCTCATACCGCATTTTTACTATGATTCAAGATATTACAACCCTAGATCCTAAAGACAATATTATTATTAAAGGTGCCAAGCTTCATAATCTAAAAGATATGGACGCTGTAATCCCTAGAAACAAGTTAGTTGTTATTACAGGACTTTCAGGTTCTGGTAAATCAAGCTTAGCATTCGACACTTTATATGCAGAAGGACAACGTAGATATGTAGAAAGTTTATCATCATATGCTAGGCAGTTTTTAGGACGTCTTAATAAGCCGAAAGTAGATTTTATAAAAGGTATCGCTCCTGCAATTGCTATTGAGCAAAAAGTAAACTCTACCAACCCAAGATCAACCGTAGGTACGACAACAGAAATTTATGATTATCTAAAGTTACTTTTTGCCCGAATCGGAAGAACATATTCTCCAATTTCTGGCAACCAGGTTAAAAAAGATAGGGTAACCGATGTTATTGAATATGTAAAATCCTTTGAAGAAGGCGAAAAGTTACTCCTCCTAGCTCCTATTATTATAGAAAGTGGTAGAACTTTAGAGGGAAAGCTGAAAGTTTTACAGCAACAAGGTTTTGCACGTGTTAAAATAAATGATGTAATATCTAGAATTGAAGAAGCCGACATCAATGAAAAAGATAGTGTCGCTCTTGTTGTAGATCGAATTGTAAAAAAAGATGATGAAGATTTTTATAATCGTCTCGCTGATGCAGTAGATTCTGCTTTTTTTGAAGGTAAAGGTACTTGTTATATAGAACGTCTTTCTGATCAAGAAAAAAGGCAGTTCAGCAATAAGTTTGAGTTAGACGGGATTTCTTTTCTTGAACCTAATGTACACTTATTTAGTTTTAACAACCCTTATGGGGCTTGTCCTGAATGTGAAGGGTATGGTGATGTAATTGGGATTGACGAAGATTTAGTTGTTCCGAACACAGCATTAAGCATCTATGAGAGTGCCGTTTTTCCTTGGCGTGGAGATAGTATGGGGTGGTATAAAGATCAACTAGTTAATAGCGCTTATAAATTCGACTTTCCTATCCATAAACCCTATTTCGAACTATCCGAAAGTGATAAAGAATTACTCTGGAACGGAAATGAATACTTTCAAGGAATTAATGATTTTTTTGCAGAGTTAGAAGCTAAAGCATACAAAATACAAAACAGAGTCATGTTATCTCGTTATCGAGGAAAAACAAGATGTGCAACGTGTAAGGGGAAAAGACTGAGGCCAGAAGCCAATAATGTAAAAATTTCTGGTGCTACTCTCACAGAATTAGTAGAAAAACCACTTAATGAATTAGCAGATTTCTTCAAAAACATTACGCTTAACGAATATGATGCTCAAATTGCCAAACGTTTATTAAAAGAAATAAATAGTAGATTAACTTTTTTACAAAATGTAGGACTTGACTATCTAACGCTTAATCGAAAATCTAATTCATTATCAGGAGGAGAATCTCAACGTATTAACTTGGCCACTTCATTGGGTAGTAGCTTAGTTGGATCTATGTATATTCTTGATGAACCAAGTATAGGATTGCATCCAAAAGATACCGAAAAACTTATCAAAGTTCTACAATCCTTGAGGGACCTGGGTAATACGGTTATTGTAGTAGAACATGATGAGGATATTATGAAAGAAGCCGATGAAATTATTGATATCGGTCCAGAAGCAGGAACCTATGGTGGTCATGTTGTTGCTACAGGAACTTTTGAAAGCATTTTAAAAGCTGATTCGTTAACTGCAAAATACCTTAACGGACAATTAGAAATCGAAATTCCTAAAACACGTAGAACGTCTAAGTATTATTTGGAAATCATAGGAGCAAGAGAGAATAACCTTAAAAATATAGATGTTAAAATTCCGTTAGGTATGTTTACTGCTATTACAGGAGTATCAGGAAGTGGTAAAAGTACCTTGGTAAAGAAAATTGTATATCCTTCTGTTTTAAAAGAACTAGGCGGATATGGAGAAAAAGCTGGACAGTTTACAGAACTAAAAGGTAATTTCAGCAATATCAAACATGTGGAATTTATAGATCAAAATCCTATAGGTAGATCATCACGTTCCAACCCGGTTACGTATATAAAGGCGTATGATGATATTCGTGCTCTTTTTGCAAATCAAAAATTATCAAGTATTCGTAATTATAAATCAAAACATTTTTCATTTAATGTAGACGGAGGAAGATGTGAAACATGTAAAGGCGAAGGTGAAGTAACTATTGAAATGCAGTTTATGGCAGATGTACATTTAGAATGTGAAACCTGTGGAGGTAAACGTTTTAAAAAAGATGTTTTAGAAGTTACTTTTCATGATAAAAATATTCATGACATTCTTACAATGACTATAGACAATGCTATAGACTTTTTTAAAGACCATAATCAAACCAAAATACAAAGAAAACTTCAACCTTTACAGGATGTTGGCTTAGGTTATGTGCAATTAGGACAGAGCTCTTCTACCCTATCTGGCGGAGAAGCACAACGTATAAAATTAGCTTCGTTTTTAGTAAAAGGAAACACAAAAGACAAAGCACTCTTTATTTTTGATGAACCTACAACTGGACTGCATTTTCATGATATTAAAAAACTTCTAAAATCATTTAATGAATTAATAGGTAAAGGACACTCTATATTAGTTATCGAACATAATCTAGATCTTGTTAAATGTGCTGATTACATTATTGATCTAGGGCCAGAAGGAGGAAAAAATGGAGGAAAAATTTTAGCACAAGGCACTCCAGAAGAACTTATTAAAATTAAAGATTCATATACTGGTAAATATTTAAAAGATAAGCTATAAAAACTTAACAGTTTTATAGCATTTATTATGTAATGTATAAGTCATGTTTTCGGCTAAGGGGCAATAAACTTAAAATCAAAAAAATGTCACTTACTCAAGAATTAAAAGCTAGAGCAGAACAATCAGCAACTAAGTACCCTGAAACTACGCATGCCATAATGAATAATGGTATAGCTATTTTAAGAGAAGAAGGGCTCGTAAAAAAGGCTTTAAAGACTGGAGATAAAATACCCGAAGTTACTTTGCCAAATGCAGCTAATAAAACTATTTCATTACAAGAATTACTATTAGAAAATAAAGTGGTATTGTCTTTTTATAGAGGAGGATGGTGCCCATATTGTAATTTAGAATTAAAAGCTCTACAACAAGCACTACCAGAATTTGAAAAGAATGGAGCAACATTAGTTGCTATTAGCCCAGAAACTCCAGATAACTCTCTAAGTACATCAGAAAAGAATAATCTTAGTTTTGAAGTTCTTTCTGATACCAATAATGCAATTGCGAAAAAATTTAACTTGGTTTTCACCTTACCAAAAGACTTAATCGAAGTATATAATGGTTTTGGTATTGATTTAAATTCGAGTAATGGAAACACAAATCAAGAACTACCACTATCTGCAACATACATTATTGACAAAGACGGAACTATACTTTATGATTTTATTAAAGAAGATTACAAAGAAAGAGCAGATCCAGAAGAAATACTTAAGTTTTTAAAAAACAAATAGTTACATAATATATTTCATAACTCAATAATTTTTGGCACACCATTTGGTTACTACTACACCAATAGCGGAAGCCGAAAAGCTAATGAGTAGGTATAGAAGTTTTAAACTTCTTTTAACCCATAAATTATTGAGTTATGAAAAAAATGGTACTTTTTTTCGCAGTGATATTCCTAACTGGAATAACTGCACAAGCAACCGATCATAAGCATTCAGATCACCATGATAGGGTTACAAAACGCTATCAACACGCACAGCCGATCATCTTTATACAAGGTGGTATTAAATTCTTTGTATATCCAGAAGGTGGTATTGATTACAAAATTCTTAGATCAAGAACCAGTCCCTACAGAAATTGGAGTAGTCATGGCGCAATTAATACGCCAGGAGGCTACTATGGATATTCCAGATCAAACAACCGATTTGTACAGTATGATTATTATGGTAGGTTAAAGAAAGTAGGGTCAAACTACATTTCTTATGACCGATATGATAGAGTACGAAGAATTGGAAGTGTTAATATAAGATATAACCGAAGAGGTTTGTTGTATCAGGTTGGAGGATTACATATCTATTACAATAGCTACAACGCTATAAAACACGTTGAAGGTAATGTTCACTATGATGGATGTGGATATTGTGGAATTAATGGTTGTACAATTACTCATGCTCCGTATTACAACCAAAACTGGAAACCAAGAAGTTTTGAAAAACCTTATAGAGATCATTATTACAAGGATAGAAAAAGAAAAAAGAGATATCACCATAATGACGATCATGATGATAATGATTAAGACATAAATTAGTTGTTGGTTAGTTGTTTAAATCCCGTTACCTAATCCCCTGGTAACGGGATTTTATTTTGCGATATTATAATATTCTCTTTTCAACCATATTTACGACTCAATCGCTTTTTGTGGCTCGGTAATACACTGCCTCTATACAATTCATTATAAATTGTTGTTAACGATTCTATTTGAATTAACCATTATTATATATTTATAAAATAATGGTTAATTCTAAAAGACATGAAGTCCTATAAGATAATTTTACTTCTTCTTATCCTTTTTTCTTTACAAGCAACTGCACAAAAAATGGAGTTTGAAGATTATGACCCACCTTCTACCCTAGTTGTACCTGGTAC
This sequence comes from Aquimarina aggregata, assembly GCF_001632745.1. Classification (GTDB taxonomy): domain Bacteria; phylum Bacteroidota; class Bacteroidia; order Flavobacteriales; family Flavobacteriaceae; genus Aquimarina; species Aquimarina aggregata. Next base: position 897,080 of record NZ_LQRT01000002.1, read on the forward strand.
CGAAATTAAAAAAGCAAAATTTCCTTTTATTGATGTTCACAACCATCAATTTAGTATGCCTACTCAGAATCTTCAAGAAGTAGTATCCGAGATGGATAAATTGAATATGGCAGTGATGGTGAATCTTTCAGGAAGAGGACGTGGATCTGATGAACATCTTATAAAATCCTTAGAAAATGTAAAAACCAATCATCCTAATCGTTTTATTGTTTTCACAAACATCAACCTTAATGGTATAGACGAACCTGATTGGACATCGAAAACAGTGACTCAAATCGAAAAGGATGTCGCCATGGGTGCCAATGGACTTAAGATCTACAAAAGTCAAGGTATGGATAATAAAGACAGTAAAGGAAACCGTATTAAAATTGATGATCCTAGAATTGGTCCCGTCTGGGAAAAATGTGGTGAGTTAGGTATACCGGTACTTATTCATGCAGCAGACCCTAAGCCATTTTGGGATACCCATGACAATCAAAATGAACGTTGGTTAGAACTTAAATTACGCTCAAGGCGAAAAAGAGATGCCAATGTTACGGGATCTTGGGAAACAATTATTAGTGAACAACATAACATTTTTAAAAGACATAAAAACACTAAGTTTATTAATGCACATTTAGGGTGGTATGGAAATGATCTAGCCAAATTAGCTAAACTGATGGATGAAATACCAAATATGTATACCGAAATAGGAGCTGTTATAGCCGAATTAGGCCGCCAACCAAGAAATGCAAAAGCTTTTCTTACCAAATATCAGGATCGAGTAATGTTTGGGAAAGATTCATGGAAACCCAAAGAATACTACACTTATTTTAGAGTATTAGAATCTAGTGATGAATATTTCCCTTATTATAAAAGGTACCATGCTTTCTGGAAAATGTATGGACTTGATCTTGACGATCAGGTTTTAAAAAAACTATACTATCAAAATGCTTTAAAAGTAATTCCTAATATAGATAAAAGTCTGTTTCCGAAGTAAAATCAACACGACATAAAAATTTTAAAAATTAAAACGCATGATGACATCTGGAGTAAATGTTAAAGACCTATTTTGAGAAGTTCTCACAAAGTTTCCATCAACATCTTGATCTCTTGATAATCCTTGGGAAATTATATTTTTTCTGTTATAAATATTTCTAAAAGATAAGCCTACCATACCTTTCCAATCTTTTTTCTTATTTAAATTAAAACGATATAAAGCAGATGCATCTAATCTATGATAATCTTTAAACCTATTAGCATTAATTCCTTTTGAATCTATGCTAACGCCATCTTCCTCACCTATAGTGCGAATAAGTCCTGTAAAAGGAACTCCAGAGGCGTAGTTCCACCCTAGAGCAAGTTCCAGCTTATTTAATTTTAAAGTTTGAGAAATATTAAATACATGACGTTGATCAAAATTTCCTGGAAAAGAAGTTTCTTGTATACCAGGAAACGTAACTAAAGTCTTGCTAAGTGAATAGCCTACCCAGAATCTATAATTTTTAATTCTTTTCTTTATCAAAAGATCAAAACCTATTCGTTCTTCTTTTCCCGTTTGAAAATCAACTTCATTGTCATCGTCTATTAGACCTAAAAAAAAATTATTGATTGATGTAATATCAACAAGTTTTTTATAATACGCTTCTAAATCAAAATTCCATCCTTTGTAAGTATATAAAGAACCTATAGTAAATTGCCTACTTTTAATAACAGGGAGTTCAAAATCAAAATCATCTCCTATTTTGCCAGATAGTACCCATGCATTATCTGCTACCGGTAAACTACTCACCTCGTTTAAGAGTGTACCAAAAGTTTGAAAACGGTTAAGTTGTTGATTTTTTAGTTCGACTGAAGTTGTAAGTCTAAAATTTTTAAAAACTTCTTTTGAAGCAAAAATTCTTGGTTCAATAAAAAATTGATCTGTATTACTTAAATATGAATTCCTAATACCAAGATTGATATATGATTTAGAAGATGTATAGGTATACTCCGAATAAAAAGTATGGTTATTACCACTACCATTAATATCGCTTTCACTTTCGACAAGATCTACCGAAACCCCATCTTCAGAAAGAAAAAACTCCTTCAATTTATACTTTGCTTCATTATAAACAAATTGATATCCTACTCCTATAGCATGTTTTTTTGCTATAGGTATATCAAGAGAAAACTCTGCCCCTATATCTTTTACAATGTTATTTTCGGAAAAATCAAAAGTAGTATTCACACCACTAGCTTCATCCACACCACTAGCTGTATTCACATATCTAGTATCATACGAAGAAAAATATACATTAGCTTTTTGAATTACATTTGTGGAATATTTATTAACCCAATTAAAACTAGCACCTGCATTACGTATCTTAAATATATCATTTACTTCATCCAAATTTGCTCCTGAAATTGCTGTAATCCCTGTTGTATTTCTCGTATTGTTTAATCTGTTTTCTGCAAATATTGTACTAAACTTAACCTCGTTCTTGTCATCAGGTTTCCATATCAACTTAAAATTAGTATCTGAAAAAGAAAAATTATCTTCTCTCGTTTCATTTTCATCAATTACTTCTTCATTAATATCTGGAATATCACCACGAGTATTTTGAAATACTTTTCTAACTAAATTATTGTAGGTAATATTTTGATATATATCTGTAGTAGATCTTCGACCTGCTAGCATGATACCAACTTTATCTGATATAGGCACTTTAGCAAAAAGATCCCCATGAGTGAAATTAGCTCCCCCACCCACTTTAACTCGATCAAATAGATCATCATCAGACTCTATTATTACGGCACCCGATATTCGATCTCCATAACGTGCACTTGTACCTCCTCTATAGACCGTTACGTTTTTAACAATGAAAGGGTTAAACGTGGATATTTGATTAAACAAGTGACCATTATGATACATCTTTATACCATCCCATAATACTAAATTCTGGTCTGGTGTACCTCCTCTAATATGTAAACCTGCAGGATCTTCAGACGGACTACTGATGCCAGGTAAGAGTTGTAAACTCTGTAAGACATCAGGTTCTACTAATCCTGGTAAAATACGAAGTTTTTTAGTCGATACATTTATAGAGGCATCTTCATTTTTTTGAACCCCGGTAGTTAAATATTCTTGGATAACTACTTTGTCTAAGCTCTGAATTTCTGGAATTAATCGAATCGTATCACATGCACCAGATCTAAAATCAGAAACACTCATCTTTCTAGTCTTATACCCTAAATATGATATAGCAATAGAGTCCCAAGGCTTTAATTGTAGTTTAAAAATCCCTTTTTCGTTGGTGACATCTATTGTTTTATTGCTCTTTATGATATCTGCCTGTATAAGTTCAAATGTTGAAGTGTTGTCGATAACCACCCCACAAACATCTATTACAGTTGGGTTTTCAACCAAGATATAACTGGATGTATCTACTTCTTGTAATAAAAATTTGGTTTGTTTTTTTATTATCGTTTTTAGTTGATCTATAGAAATTTTGTTTCTTTCTGTTTTAACATTGATCTCTTTAATCAACTCAACATCAAAAGAAAAACTAAATCCATATTGATTTTTAAATGCCTCAAATAGATTTGATATAGACTCTTCACTATTGACATCGATACTTCTGTTCTCCTGTTGTGCATAACAAGAAAATTTACCAAAAACTATTAAAAAAAAAATGAATTTAAAATCTATCACTTATTTTGTAACTCTATAGTCTTTTTATTTTTAAAGGTATAACGAATATTCATAGGTTCAAAACTAGTTTTTAAAGCTTTCTTAAGATCGTCATGACCAAAGAATCCGGTAAATAATCGATTTAAGTCTATATCCTGAGTATTTATTTTAACATTATACTGTCTTTGTAATTCTTGTATGACTTCGGATATAGGAACTTGATCAAAACTACTTGTTCCATTTAGCCAATCCGGCTTCAATCTCGTAACATCAAAAAGTAGTAACGATTCTTGTCCACTAGACTTTGTTCCTTTACCTGCAGTAAGCACAACTACACTTTTATCTTTTGTCACCTGAACTTTTCCTTCGAAACAATGCACCTCTAGCTTTTTATCTCTTGCATAGACATCAAATTCTGTACCCAAAACAGCTATATTCCCATTTTTAGTTTGTACTGTAAATTTTGACCCTTTAGCTACATCAAAAAATGCCTCTCCTTTTAGTGTAAGCACTCTATCTTCTTCAAATGTATCTTTATCATATGTAATAGCAGAATCAGCATTCAAGGTAACTATAGAATTATCCGGTAAATTGATAATTCTTGTTTGCGCCATATCAGTACTTATTTCTGAAGCATCAAAAAACATGACACGTAAACCAAATAAAACAACCACAACGGCAGCAGCACTATACAACCATGTTCTTAGTTTAATCACTTTAGGTGCATTAGGCTCTTTATAGGTCTTATTAAACTCTTTTTGGTTTTTTAAACCTTTATCAATATCAAATACGGGTCGATCAAAACGATCTACAGCTTTTACAATATCTTTATATGCAAGATAATCGTCTGAATCTTCAAACATATCTTTTTCTTCACTAGAAAGATCATCTGCCAACCATCTTCCTAAGAAATCATCTTCATTCATATCTTTTTTCATAAACTTTTCTTTAAAAATTGGTCTACTGATTTATTTTGGGGGTATATTTTTAATAAAACCATAAAATTATAAGTTAGAGGTTTTTAATTTTGTTCGTAATGACACTAATGCTAAATGCATTCTTTTTTCTACAGCTTTTACTGATATATCTAGCATTTCAGCAATTTCTCTATACGTTTTCTTTTCTATACGATTTAAAAGAAATACTTCTCGCTGTCCTTCTCTTAATTCACTAATGGCATTGTTTAACTTCTCCATAAACTCATTTTCTTCCATTTGAAATTCTGGAGATTCATTAGTGTATGTTTTTTGCTCAATAGATTGATACTTTAAAACTGTTTTTTGATGAAGTACAGCATTAATAGATGCATTTTTTGCTATTTTATACAAGAAACTTTTTGCCGCTCCAAATATAATATTTGAGCAATTCACCCATAGTTTAGCAAAACTATCCTGAACTATATCTTGTGCTTTTTCCATATCACCATATTTATAATAAAGGTAATAGCATATTTTTTCTGCATGCTCTCTATATAATTGTTCATATACCTTTTCTTCACAAACGCTGATCTCTTTTTCTGGCATTTTAAATATTTAAGTTGTGCATATTTACGTAAAAATCTAATTTCTTTTGATTAATTTACAACTATTACCAAGAATATCCTATTAAGAATTTTAATCTTGGGTTAACTATTTCATCTCTATATTTAACTTTAGAAATAGAAATTCTACTATCTATTCCTCCTGCTACTTCTATAATAAAGCCTTTTAAGCTTTGTATAAATACCCATTGATACCCAGTCATAACTAACCCTCCTGTTCCAAAAACTTCAATAGTTTTATCTATTTTCAATATGATATCTTTATATTTTAAGTAATCATAAAATTTCAAAACTCCTACACCTGCAAACCAGCCTTGAGGTGCTTTCTTCGCTTTTAAAAGGTAAAATCTAATTTCAGATTCTAACAATACATTATATTCTGACATAAAACCTCTTTCATTAGTTACCAAATTAGATTTGGTATACGCTTGTGACAAGGTAAAATTCAATGTTCTTTTTGGATGTATTACTCTTTCATAACTAAGACTTATTTCGCCTACCAATGCATTAATGGGCGAAAACTTAATGTTATTTTTTGATATAAATTCACGGTTTTCCAATTCTACAACACTTCTATTTTGTGCTTTGATCGATAAAACCATTAACATTGTAATTATACTTAGCGTAATTTTTTTCATACACTCCTATTTATTATATCACAATAAACTTTACACCCCTAAAACAAACCAATGAATAAATACCCTACCAAATTTTTAAAAAAAGCTCAAATATTTTTAAATAAGGGTATTAATTTAATCCTAGAGATCATATTTAGTCAAGAGCAAAAACTCTAAAATTTTTAAAAAAATCCAATAAATAACTAATTAACAGCTATTTAAATATTCCTTACAACTCTTTTTAAGTATTATTTTTTAATGCGTAGCAATTTTGGCACGTTGCTTGATATTATACAAGTGAGTATCAAATCACAAATTGATATCCTCACTTAAAATCAAGAATTATGAAAAATTTTGTTTTACTTTTTACAGGTTTATTATTAGCAACGTTTACTGCTAATGCATCAACAACTAACGAGTCTTATACTCGGTATAACTACGGAAAATCATTTATTTTCTCTGAAGGGGGAGTTGATTTCTCTATTTATGCAGATGGCCAATTTGATTTCTATCTTAATGGACGAAGAGGAGGAATTAGTGTTGGCGTAAATACACCTGGAGTAAATATTAGTTTTAATTCTGGTTATGACTATGATGCTTATGTACAATATGATGATTATGGAGCTGTTGTGCAAGTTGAAGAAACTCCTATTTTTTATGATCATTATGGAAGGATCATACAGGCAGGTGATGTATTTATAAACTATAACAATTATGGTCGTATTTCTAGAGTTGGAGGTTTATATGTTCACTACAACCGTTATGGTAATTTTTTAAACTGTACTGGGTTTATTAATCGTTACAATAGACATTACGTTTATAGACCTTTTCACGCTTACTTTACAGTACCTGTAGTTAGCAGATGTATCGTATATGATAGACCATACAGAAGATATTATTCTCCTTACAGATGTTCATATAGTGTGTATAGATCTAATTATTATAATGGATACTATAACAGACCGTACAGAAGTCGTGATTATTACAGACCGTACAACAGAGTAACTAGTTACCATAGAGGGTATAGAGGTAATTCTGCTAGAAATCTTAGTTATAGAAACAGAGATCATAGAGCGGCAATGTATCAAAGAAATGATCGTAACTATAGTAAGACATATAGAAGTAGATCAAATTCTTATGCATCAGGAAATGCGACTAGAAGTAGAGGAAACAATGCTTATGGAACAAGAAACTCAAGTAGATCAAATTCTTATGGATCAAGAAACACTACAAGAAGTAGAGGTAACAATGGTACTTATGGTACGAGAAATACTACCAGAAGTAGGGCTAATAATGATAACTCAAGAAATTATACAAGAACCCGTTCTGTAACCTCTAATAATACTAGAACCAGAACAAGTTCTCCTGCAAGATCAAGAGTACAGTCTAAGCCAAGAAGTACATCATCTTCTGGATATAATAAACCAAATACAACTAGAACAAGAAGTACAACAGCTAGAAGGTCACAGAGTCCAAGCAGAAGTCAGACACAAAAAGCTAGAACTTCAAATAGAAATTACGCTGGTAATGTAACAAAACGTTCTAATAACAGTCAATATAGAAGTAGAGGAACAAGTTCTTCTAGATCAAATGCAAATAAACAAAGAAGTAATACTTCAAATAGATCAGCAAGATCTTCAAGTACAAGTAGATCTCGTACATCAAGAAGTAGAAGCTAGAAAATATATAACAACATTTAATTTTTTGGTTGGTTAGTTGGAAAATCCCCTAGAGTTGTATGCTTAAGCACCTCGGGGGATTTTCTTTATGGTTATAATCTATCTTTTAAATATGTTATTGATCAATTTATTTAAATCTGTTGACATTTTAGTAACATAGACTACGAAACCATAGGTAATCCCTATTAGAATACTTTTTAAAATTATATTTATTATAGGATGAAAATGAAATTCCCAAAAATAAAATGCAAATACAAAAGCTATAATTATAAAAGCTGTGAAAAAAGTATGATTTGAAAACGGATGCATTTTGAACTTACTTTTTACTATCAATAATTTTGCAACATTATAACAAAATACTGCAATAAAAGTGGCAATAGCAGCACCGGTTATACCAAATTGTCGAATACATACTATATTTAACACAAATGATAGTAACGCCATCCCTACCCCAATATACAATACAAGTCTATAATGATCAGAATTATATAATATAGAATTATTATTACCCAAAAAATTATCAAATAACTTAGAACTTCCTATCAATATAATTACCCAAATAAGTAATTCATAATTATCAGGAATGACATTGAATAAAGCGGTGACATTACAAATAATAAGAATAAATAGTAAGCCACTAATAATTAAAAGATTTAGAGAGCTTTTTTTATACAATTCTCTTAGTTGATCATAAGTTCGTTCATTAATTAATTTTGCCGTTAACGGATATGTTATTTGGTGCATCGCACGAGAAGGAATAATTATAACACTGGCTATATATGCACAAATACCATATTTAGCCACATTCTCTATCGCAAGAAACTGCTTTATCATAACTTTATCTAGATCTATAAGCATCGAAGCAACAGAACCAGCTATAAGTATAAGAAAAGAATACTTTAGCACCGATATATAATTGTTCGGTAAAGCAAGTTTAAAAGTGACAGAATGCAAACTCAAAGCATAGAACATCATGATTAACATTCTTAAGACATATACAGTAATTAAAGCATAAATAAATTGCTCTACACTTATCACTTGATAATAGACAAAGAACAAAAGAATAAAAGTTAAAACTCTAACAAATAATTCTTTCATTAAGTTTCCAAAGACACTTTTAAGTTTCACTTTACACCATGCAAAAAACACCTCAAAATATGACATAGCGATAGCTAAAACAAAAATTGTCCATATATATGGTTTTGCAATAGCATCTTCATCACTTACAAAATTAAGAATAGTGTTATAAAACAGTATTCCTAAAAGTCCCAGAAAAATGGCTATAAAAAAAGGAAGCAACAACATTTGACTCAAAAACCTGTCTTGTTGATCCTTATTTATATATGACGAAAAAAACTTTATCAGTGTGTTATGCACTCCAAAAGCCATTAATGGCCATATAAGGTTAGAAGCAGAAATCAGGTAGGTAATCATACCATAATACTTCTCATCCATAAAATTGGTAAACAAAAACAACGTATTTACTGCACCCACACCAAAGCCCAGACAAGTAATTATTACATTTTTTATAGATTGATTAACTACAACTCCCATTCATTAAGTAAATTATAAATGTAAAAAGTTTTAACTTGATACATTACTATTTAGATTCTTTAAGTAAATCCGCCATTACTTTTGTAAGTTCTTTGCGACTATACTTATCAATATTACGAACATTTGAGGTTAATTTACCTTGTTGAAACATTTTAAAATACGCTAAGATTTGTTTTTTAAGCTCTTCGTATTCATGATATTCAAAAAAATACCCTGAATTTGTTTCTGATATAAGCTTTTGGATATCAGCATTTTTTGGACCAAGCGCAACTATTGGTCTCTTTGAAACCATATATTCAAACAATTTACCCGGAATTATACATTGTGTCTCGGCACTATTAATCTCTATAAGTAATAACACTTGAGAACTTCTTTGTATTAAAATAGCATCTTTATGTGAAACATATCCTTTTAGAGTTACAAAATCTGATAATCCTGCTTCTTTTATAGTTAACAGCACTTCATCACTTACAGCACCAACAAGTTGTAGTTTAAACAATTCGGCAAAGGAACTATTTTCTTGTGTTAGTTCATATAACGCTTTCCATAGATTTTTAGGGTTACGTCCAGATAGTAATGAACCGATATGAGATATTGTAAAGTCTGAATCCAAAATTACTTCTGAGGTAGTTTCAATATCAAATCCATTAGTAATTACATCAATCGGTTTGCTTGTGATCTCACGAAACTCTTTTGCTGTAGTATAACTAGTGACTACTATCTTGTCTGCTTGTTTTAAAACCTCTTTCTCTAGAAATTTATGTCGCTTAATTGATCTATTTGTTAATTTAAGCTTATCATGATATCCAATAGTCGTCCAAGGGTCTCTAAAATCTGCAACCCATTTAACTTTAATTTGTTTTTGCAGCGCAAGACCTATTAAGTGTACACTATGAGGGGGGCCTGTTGTTATAACTGTAGTAATATCGTGTTCTAAAATGATATTTTTCAGATAGCTTACGGAAGGTTTTACCCAGAATTTTCGGGCATCAGGAATAAAAAAGTTTCCACGAATATATAGTAATATTCTTTGGATAAATGACTGTTTCTTCTTAGCTGTTATAATACCCTTACTAATCATTTTAGCTTCTTTTTTTGAAAAAAATTCTGCAAAACGGTAAGGCTCAAATATTTTGTGTTTAACTATTGTAATATCTTTAGGAATATCGGTCAACAAAGAATCATCATTCAAAGGATATGTTGGATTCTCAGGTACATATACAATTGGTTCTATATCAAATTCTCTAAAGTACTTAACAAATTTAAGCCAGCGTTGAACTCCTGGGCCTCCTGCCGGTGGCCAATAATATGTAATAATTAAAACCTTCAAACTATCATCTTACTTATCAACTTGTGATAAAGATAATAAACTACCTGTCTTTTTGTACTGAAAAAACAAGGCTCCTATAATAAGTATGAGAAGAATAATAGAACTTGTAAGAGTAATGGCGCTTCCTGTTTGTACTACTTTAGGTTCAAACTTAAACTCTATGTTATGTTTCCCTGCAGGTACTTTTAATCCTCTAAGCATATAATTTACAGGATATATAGTTTGTATTTCCCCATCTATATAAGCATTCCACCCATCCTTATAATAAGTTTCAGAAAAAACAAGAAAACCAGGATTAGCAGCATACACATTATATGCTAAATGGTCTGGTAAAGTTTTAGAGATAGCAGCCGTGGATACACTATCTTTTACCAGTTTATAACCTTCTAGATCTTTTTGGAAATCTTTTCGAATAACAGCAGTTTTTTTGGTATCAATAGTATTAAGTGACTCAAATTCTTCTTTATATCCATTTACAAATTGTAATTTTTCTACGAACCAAGCTGCTCCATTTGCCGAAGGGTTTTGCTGCACTTCTAACTTTCGATCTTTGTTTTGTTGAATCACATACTTTACATTAAGCATATTGATTACTTCCAAATTACCTTTTGCAATATGGCCAAAGTATAAATCTTCCATTTTTCTTGGTCTTACTGCAGTATATCCATTTATAGAATTAAAGAAATAATTCGTATGTGAATTATTAAAACCTCGAGCTTGATCTAAAACCCTATAATATGATTTATCTTTTAATATTTCTTTATCAACAGCTGTCGCTTGAAAATAATTTTTATATTCTCTTTTTGAGATAAAACCTTCATCATTAACACTTCGTTTATCTACCGCAACTAAGTCTATTAAAATTAGTAACCCAATTCCTATCAATGCTATATTTTCAGAAACCTTTTTCTTTAATGTAAACCATAGCACTCCTCCAATTAAAATAATAAATAGTAGAGACCTTAAACTATCACTTTTCATAATAGTTATTCGATCTTCTTTTATCGCATCAAAAATGGCAGGTTGCTCTATTGCTAATTGCAATTCTGAAGGAGATTTAAAAGAAAATAAACTTCCTCCAAAAAGCCAAAAAATCAAACACAATCCTCCAAAAGTACCAATGGCAATTAAAAACTTCTTCTTTCGTTCTTCAAATGAAATTTTATCATTAAAAAAACTATGAATACCAAGAACTGCAGCAATAGGAATCAATAATTCTAAAATAACCTGAATACTTGAAACTGCTCTAAATTTATTATAAAGAGGGACATAATCTATAAAAAAGCGTGTTAGAAACTCTAAGTTTTTACCCCAACTTAATGTTAGAGATAAAATCATTCCTGCCAAAAGCCACCACCTAAGTCTTCCTTTAATCAATAGCAATCCTAATAATGCTAAAAATACTACTGTAATCCCTAAGTAAGGAGGTGCTTCTACAAAAGGTTGTGCTCCCCAATATAAAAAAGTATTACTCGCATAATACTCAGTTTGTTTTACTGAATGACCCAATGCCAGTATTTCTTGGTAAAATTTAGAATCGGTACCTAAATCCGATGCGCGACCAAGTCCCATTAATTTAGGAACAAAAAGATTAAGTGATTCTAATTTTCCATAGCTATATTGAGTTATATACTCATAATCTAAGCCATTTTTCTCAGACGAAGTTGCGCCTTCATCAGCTAATAAGTTCTTACCACGTATACTAGTGTCTACATATTCTGAAGTTGACAATAATGTAGTTGCGTTAGTAGCTAACCCAAAAGCCACGGCAACAACTAATATACCAACAGATTTAAAGAAATGCGGAATTTCTTTTTTCTTGAAAGCATCAATAAAATAGACTATTCCCATCACTAATGTTAATAATCCAAGATAATATGTCATTTGATAATGATTGGCTTGTATCTCTAGCCCCATGGCTATAGCGGTTAACAAAAAGCCTACTATATATCGTTTTTGAAATACTAATAAAATACCTGAAAGCACCAATGGGAAATATGCTATAGCATGTGCCTTAGAATTATGCCCTACTCCTATGATAATAATTAAATAGGCTGAAAACCCAAAAGCTAATGCTCCTAAAATTGCTATTTTCCAAGGAACACGCATAACAAGCATTAAAATATAAAAACAAGTTAGGTATAAAAATAAATAATCTGCAGGTCTTGGTAGAAAACGGATCAAGCGGTCTAATTTATCCATATAATCATGTGGAAATCGAGCTCCTATTTGATATGTTGGCATACCACCAAATGCAGAATTATTCCAGTATGTCTCTTCTCCCGTAGATGCCCTATGATCTTTTTGTTGTTTTGCCATACCTTCATACAGCTTAATATCATTTTGGTACAACATCTTACCACTAAGCACAGGAGTGAAATAGGCCAACGAGGCAATAATAAAACCTAAAATAACAAGAATGTGTGGTACTATTCTTTTGATGTGAGACATGATTTGTGCAAGTTTACGTATTGAAGCGCCAAATTAATCAATTTCTTCAAAATCGATATATTCTCCTACATCTTTATTAGAAGAATTTTGTTTTGGTTTCTTATCAATTGTAACTTCGCCATCTGTAGATTGACGTGGTGGTGTTTGCTGGTTAAATTGCTGTTGAAATTTCTCTCCAGCTTTCTTTGTTACATATCTAAGCAATACAGGACCAAATAAACGCGTTAGTACTTTTAGTCCATAATATATAAGAACAAGAATGAAAATTACCTTTAACACCCCTGTCACAGAAGCTTCTTGCATATTAATTTTTTTCAAAAATAAGGAACTCTATATACAATTACCCCCATTCAATCCTAAAAAAATGATAAAATCTGCTATATTTGAACCAAATATATCGAATATGAGCCCTAAATCTATTCTGCTGTTAGTCTCCTTTTTTTTATTGGGAGTATTGGCTAACGCACAATATACCGAAAAAATTAATTCAAATAGACCTGGTACTTCACAAGGGGCTTTTTCGGTTGGTAATAATGTTTTACAATTAGAAGGTGGCTTTGGCTTTGGGAAAGAAAAGCACAAAATTTTAGACACCAAAACTAATGTTTTTAACTTCGACTACTCTGTACGCTATGGCCTTCTTATAGAGCAACTTGAAATCAGGTTAAATGGTCGATATAGAGCCGATGGGGTAACGCAAACTATTGGAGCTAATCAACAAAAAATAAATAGAAGTAATTTTGAGATTAATACAATTGGTGCTAAATATCTCATTTACGACCCTTATAAAAGACCTAAAGAAAATGATTCTCTTAATTACGAGAAACTAAAAAGTTGGAAAGAACACTATAAATTTAGATGGAAAACTTTAATTCCTGCTGTATCTGCGTATGCGGGAGTAAATTTTATAGCATCTGATAATCCCTTTACTTTCCCAGGTGACGCCTCAATAAGTCCTAAATTTGTAATTGCTGCACAAAATAACTGGACTACAAATTATGGTGGAGATTGGGCTTTTGTCACCAATCTTATTGTAGATAAAGTCACAACCGACAACCCTGCTTTTGGCCTTATATTAACCGCTACGCATACTATAAATGAGACTTGGGCCGGTTTTATAGAATATGAAGTTCAAAAGAGTGATTTTTATAGTGATAATATCATGAGACTTGGTGGTGCCTATTTATTTGACCAAGATTTACAATTCGATGCTAATATTGCATTTAATTTTAAAGATACTCCTTCTATTTTCACCTGTAGCTTTGGAGCATCTTATCGATTTGATTGGCACAAGAAAGATGAAATTATTGAACAACCAGGCCTTGAAGGTGGTGTAAAAGATAAGGAAGAGGATGAAGAAGAACTAGAAGGTGAAGAAGGTCTTGAAGGAGAGCTTGAAGAAGGAGAAGAAGAAAATGATAGTATTAAACCTAGAAAAACATCATTTATCAATGATTTCGAAGATGATAGTTTTAGAGATGAAATGGAACAAGATCTTGATCAAAGACGAACAGACGAACGATTAGAACGTGAGCGTATCGAGCAAGAAAAAGTTGACAAAAAACAAGGTAAAAAATTCAAAAAAGAAGAAGCGAGACGTCTGAAACGTGAAGCTAAAGAAGCTAGAGCTGCTGAAAAAGCGGCACTAAAAGCCGAAAAAGAAAAGGCTAAAATGATTGAAGATATAGATGCCGAACTTGACAAAATGGAAGAAGACAAAGGTGTTGACCAAGAACTTGAAGATTTAGACAAACAACTCAAGGAGCTTGAAAAAATGGAAAATGACCTAAATGCCGAAGAACAAAAAGAGAAAGAAGTTGAGAAAAAAGAAGTAGAAAAAGCTGAGGAAGTCGATGTAGATGCCGAGTATGATAAGTATCAAAAAGAACAGGAAAAGAAAAAGAAAGACGAAGAAAAACGAAGAAAGAAAGAGGATAAAAAACGTTTAAAAGAAGAGAAGAAACGAAAGAAAGAAGAAAGTAAACGTAAAGCTCAAGGCAAAAAAGACAAAAAGAAAGAGCAAGAAAGTGACGATAGTGAAATAGAGAAAGAATTAGAAAAATTCGACATATAATTATTTTGATAAGGTGTAAATTAGAAATTTCAGAAATATTTATATCAAAAACTCGATCATAGTTAACAAAATGATCTGTGTCCATTCTTAATATTTAATAAAAGGGTTATATATTTGCTATGAATTAGAGATGATATATGATTACGATTAAAGAAATTACATCTAAAGGAGATTTAACCACGTTTGTTAAGTTTCCTTTTGAATTATATAAAAATTCCCCATATTATGTTCCATCCATCATTAAAGAAGAGGTGGATGTAATGAATCCTAAAAAAAACCCTGTCTTTAGAAATGCAGAAGCAAGGTATTTTTTAGCCTATAAAGACAATAATATTGTTGGTCGTATTGCTGCTATTATCAATTGGATAGAGGTAAAAGAACAAAAGAAATCTAAAATACGTTTTGGATGGTTTGATGTAATTGACGATATCGAAGTCACCAAAGCACTCTTAAGTAAAGTTTCTGAATACGGAGCCCAGCATAATTTAGAATATATGGAAGGGCCTGTTGGGTTTTCCAACATGGATAAAGCTGGGATTCTAATTAAAGGATTTGATGAGCTTAATACAATGATCACTTGGTATAATTTTCCTTACTATGCCGAACATATGGAGCAACTTAATTTTGAACCTGCCGCTACTTGGGTAGAGTATAAAATTAAGATTCCTAAACAGACTAAAGAAAAAGTTATTAAATTTTCAAGAGTAATTAAGGAACGTTATCAACTTAAACTTCTAAAATTTAAGAAAAGTAAAGAGATTCTTAAGTATGCCGACGATATGTTTGATTTACTTAATAAAACATATAGTAGTTTACAAACTTTTGTTCCGATACAACAGTATCAAATAGACATGTATAAGAAGAAATACCTACCCTATTTGAATCCTGAATATATTACCTGTATCGTTGACAAAAACGATAAGCTTATTGCTTTTTCTATTGTAATGCCTTCATTTTCTAAGGCTCTGAAAAAAATGAACGGAAAAGTATATCCACTTAGATTTTTACACATCTTAAAAGCACAACGCAGAAATGATACTGCTGCTTTTTATCTTATCGGGATTGATCCTGAGTACCAAAACAAAGGTGTTACCGCTCTTATTTTCAAGGAAATGAACGAAGCTTTTCTTCGAAATGGAATTGAAATGGTAGAAACAAATCCAGAATTAGAAGAAAACAAGGCTATTCAGGCACTTTGGAGCGATTATGAACACGAACAACATAAGATAAGAAGAACTTTTAGAAAAAGCTTATAATCTTTAAATTCGAACTACTCTCAACAATTATTTTTACTTCAAAAACAAACTAGCTTAAATTCTATTGGAATAGTTGAACGCTATTTTTTTGTTATAAGTTTATCAGTATACACATATTATATAACTTATATTTAACAAAGTGCATTTAGATATGTTAGTATATTTAAAAAGTAATTATTGAGATTTAAATACCAAGAGTCTCGTAAAAGCAATAAATCTTAAAACCCATTCCAATGTTAAAAGAAATTTTAAAATTACAAGGAGTTCAAAAACTAGCAAAACGGCAACAAAAGAATATCCATGGAGGTGATGCAACATTTCCAGATAATGGATCACAAGGTCCTGTTTGCTTCGTTGGACCATTTAAATTAGATTGTTCAACAAATGCAGATGGACGATGTACATGTATCAATGGAAAATGTGTAAAAGGTCCTAGCACACATTGCAGATAGAAAATGACCCAATAAAAAAAACCGCTAAAATGTTTTTTAGCGGTTTTTTTTATATATGATTTCACCTAATATCTTTATTCCCCCATCGCAGCAGCAACAGATGCAGACATACGTTTGTACGTTCCGTTTTCTAATCGTTCACGAATCGCAGAAAAAGCAACAAGTGTTTCTTCAATATCTTCCATAGTATGTGAGGCCGTAGGGATTAGTCTTAATAAGATTAATCCTTTAGGAATAACAGGATATACTACTATAGAACAAAAAATTCTATGATTCTCTCTCAAATCTTTAACCAACGCCATTGCTTCAGGAATACTTCCTTTTAAATAAACAGGTGTAACACAACTTTGTGTAGTTCCTAAATCAAAACCACGGTCTCTTAATCCATTCTGCAATGCATTAACATTTTCCCATAGTTTTGCTTTTAACTCAGGCATAGTTCTTAACATATCTAAACGTTTAAGAGCACCTACCACAAGTTGCATTTGCAATGATTTTGCAAACATTTGCGAACGCAAATTATATTTTAAATAATCTATAATTTCTTGATCTGCTGCTATAAAAGCTCCTGTACTTGCCATAGATTTTGCAAAAGTTGCAAAATATACATCTATGTCATCTTGAACCCCTTGCTCCTCTCCTGTTCCTGCTCCTGTAGCTCCTAATGTTCCAAAACCATGAGCATCATCTACAAATAATCTAAAATTATATTTTTCTTTTAAAGCAACTATTTCTTTTAACCTACCTTGCTCTCCACGCATACCGAAAACACCTTCAGAAATTAACAAAATTCCTCCTCCAGTTTTTTCGGCCATTTTAGTGGCTCTCATCAAGTTTTTATCTATACTCTCAATATCATTATGTCGATAGGTATATCGTTGCCCTTGATGTAATCTAACTCCATCAATAATACATGCATGAGCATCTACATCATATACAATAATATCGTCTTTGCTAACCAAGGCATCTATTGTTGACACCATACCTTGGTACCCAAAATTTAATAAGTAAGAAGCTTCTTTATTTACAAATTCGGCAAGTTCATCCTGTAATTGTTCATGAAGATCGGTATGACCACTCATCATTCTTGCTCCCATAGGATATGCAGAACCGTAAGCAGCTGCAGCTTCTGCATCTACTTTGCGTACTTCTTCTTTATTAGCTAATCCCAAATAGTCATTGATACTCCAGGTAATAACTTCTCTCCCTTGAAACCTCATTCTATTTGATATTGGACCTTCTAACTTAGGAAAAACAAAATATCCTTCAGCTCTATCTGCCCACTTTCCTAATGGCCCTTTGTCTTTGTAAATTTTATCAAATAAATCTCTCATTTATCAAAAAATTGTTTCTTATAAGTTTGCGAAAATACGGAAAATTGATTTGATGGCATAATTATATTGAAATTCACTTTTACAAAGTTTAATTTTAACAAATCACAATTTTGCAAAAGTATTCTACAGTAATTATTTTATTGATTTCCTGTAATTTAGTAAATATAATTGACTCCAACAATTGGGGAAATAGCACATTACGATGATCAAACAACTATAAAAAAAGCATCCCAAAGAATTGGGATGCTTATAAATCTTATATTTTAAAGAAGTTTTACTTAATAAACTCTACTTTTTGTGCATCAATTTCATTCTTGCTATCAAAAAATCCTTGTTCGGACATCCACTCATCACTAAATACTTTACTCATATATTTAGAACCATGATCGGGTAAAATGACAATGACATTACTGTTTTCATCAAATTCTCCTTGCTCTGCGAATTGTTTGATGCCTTGTAAAGCCGCTCCACTAGTATATCCTAAAAACAGACCTTCTTTTTTTGCAAGTTCTCTTGTTGTATGTGCACTATCCTCATCACTAACCTTTTCAAATTTGTCAATAACATCAAAATCTGTAGCTGTAGGAATTAAATTTTTGCCTAGTCCTTCTATCCTATAAGGGTAGATCTCATTTTCATCAAATTCTCGTGTCTCATGATATTTTTTAATTACCGATCCGTATGCATCTACTCCTAAAACACGAATTTCACTATTTTTTTCTTTCAAAAATCTTGCTGTACCAGAAATAGTTCCTCCAGTTCCACAACAAGCTACGAAATGTGTTAGTTTTCCATTGGTTTGTTCCCAAATTTCCGGGCCTGTAGAATTATAATGCGCATCAATATTTAATTCATTAAAATATTGATTTATGTATACTGAACCTTTAATTTCTTCATGTAATCGTTTAGCCACTTGATAGTAAGATCTTGAATCATCTGCCGATACATGTGCAGGGCACACATAAACTTTAGCGCCCATATTCTTGAGCATTGCTATTTTATCCTTTGATGATTTAGAACTTACTGCAAGAATACAATCATAACCTTTAATAACACTTACCATAGCTAAACTAAAACCAGTATTACCACTAGTAGTTTCTATTATTGTATCACCGGGTTTAAGAATGCCTTTTCTTTCAGCTTCTTCAATAATATAAAGTGCAATTCTATCTTTGGTAGAGTGCCCCGGGTTAAAAGATTCTACTTTGGCATAGTAATTACCCGGTAAGCCTTTTATAATTCTGTTTAGCTTTACTAATGGTGTATCACCGATAAGCTCCAGAACATTATTATAAGCCCTTATTTCTTCTCTCATATAGTTGTATTAAACAAGTTTGTAGAATTTAATAAGTATCCACAAAATGTTACAAAAACGGTACGAAGTTACATTATTTTTTTTAATTACTTCTTTATACCTTCTAAATCTAATAAAAACACGTATTCTTCGGCAACTTCTTTTAAAGCTTCGAATCTACCTGATGCTCCACCATGACCAGCTTCCATATTGGTATGTAATAATAATATGTTATCATCAGTTTTTAACTCTCTTAACTTTGCTACCCATTTTGCTGGCTCCCAATACTGTACTTGAGAATCATGTAAGCCTGTAGTTACAAGCATATTTGGATAGTCCTGAGCCACAACATTATCGTATGGAGAATATGATTTCATATACTCATAGTATTCTTTTTCATTTGGATTACCCCATTCATCATATTCTCCCGTTGTTAAAGGAATACTATCATCCAACATTGTTGTAACTACATCTACAAATGGAACAGCGGCTACAACACCATTATACAATTCCGGAGCAATATTTACAATTGCTCCCATTAATAGACCTCCTGCAGATCCCCCCATTGCATAAAGATGATCTTTAGACGTATATCCTTCTGCAATTAAGTATTTTGAGCAATCAATAAAATCTGTAAATGTATTTTTCTTATTAAAGAGTTTTCCTTCTTCATACCAGGCTCTCCCCAGATACTCTCCTCCTCTAATATGTGCAATTGCATAAATAAAACCTCTATCTAATAGACTTAACCTAGCTGTAGAAAAATAAGGATCTATTGTCGAACCATATGAACCATAAGCATATTGCAATACGGGATTACTACCGTCTTTTACAATACCTTTTTTGTATACCAAAGACATGGGTACTTTTGTACCATCCTTGGCTGTTGCCCATACTCGATCTGATGTGTAATTATTTTTATCAAATTTTCCACCTAAAACCTCTTGTTCTTTTTTGACATCCTTCGCCTTTGTCTCCATATCAAAATCTATAACAGAGTTAGGCGTTGTTAATGAATTATAAGAATACCGAAGTGTTTTTGTGTCAAAATCAGGATTGGTACTTACATATGCTGTATATGTTTCATTATCAAAAGGTAAATAGTAATCGGCCTTTTTATCCCAACGTTTCACATTAATGAGGTTTAAGCCGTTACTACGTTCACTAATCACGTAATATTCTTTAAAAATCTCGATATCTTCAAGTAGAACATCTTCTCTATGTGGTATCACATCTTTCCAATTTTCTTTTAATGTGTTCTCCTCAGAGACTTTCATTAATTTGAAGTTTTTAGCTTTGTCGGCATTTGTTAACACATAAAAATGATCATCATAGTGTGCTATGCCATATTCTAATCCTCTTTGTCTTGGTTGAAAAATTTTAAATTCTCCCATAGGATCGTCTGCTCTCAAAATTCTATATTCTGATGTAAGAGTACTTCCCGAACCGATAACAAGATATTTTTTAGACTTGGTTTTATATACAAACGTATAAAAAGTATCATCTTTTTCATTATAGATCTCTACATCTTCTGATACATTAGTACCTAAAACATGTCTATAAATCCTATCAGACCTTAGTGTTTCATCATCTTTCTTAGTATAAAACAAGGTTTTACTATCAGCAGCCCAAGTACTACCTCCTGAAGTAGTTTCAAGTGTTTCAGGATAAATTTCTCCCGTTTCCAGGTTTTTAATTCGTATTGTATATTTACGTCTACTTACTGTGTCTACACCAAATGCAACAAGTTTATTATCCGGACTTACACTTAAACCAACCATTCTAAAATAGTTATGCCCCTTTGCCTCTTCGTTACAATCAAATATGATCTCCTCAGAAGCTTCTAACGTTTCTTTTTTTCTTGAGTAAATCGGGTAATCCTTACCCTTTTCGTATTTTGTTATATACCAATACCCATTAAGTTTATAAGGAACAGAAGAATCATCTTCTTTAATTCTACCTTTCATTTCTTCAAAAATATCCTTTTGAAAATCTTTGGTATGCCCCGTTATTATATCATTATACTCATTTTCTTGCTCTAAGTAATCAATTACTTCTGGATCTTCTCTATCATTTAACCAAAAATAATTATCAACCCTTACATCATCGTGTTTTTCTAGATTTGTTGGTTTCTTATCTGCTATTGGGTGTTTCGTTTTTGTTTCCAAGGTTTTACTGGTATTATTTTTACAAGAAGTTGCAAAAGTAATTGAAAGTAAGAATATAATGTGCGAAGTTTTCATCAATTTCTGTTAATTCATTAATTAGTCATGATATTTATTCGAAATATAACTCAAAATATGGTCATTTGATAGACATATATATTATTAGTTTATTAAAATCCAAAATACTAATTTTGTTGATGTAAATTTTAAAAAACCAAAGATATGTTTGGAGATATGATGGGAATGATGGGTAAACTCAAAGAGACCCAACAAAAAGTTGAAGAAACAAAAAAACGTCTAGATACTGTATTAGTTGACGAGAGTAGTTCTGATAATTTGTTAAAAATTACACTAACCGCAAACAGAGAAGTAAAAAGTATAACTATTGCAGATGAGTTATTTAACGACAAAGAACAATTAGAAGACTACTTAATTATTACACTTAATAAAGCTATTGCTAAAGCTACTAAAGTAAATGAAACTGAACTAGCAGCTGTTGCAAAAGAAGGAATGCCAAATATTCCTGGGTTAAGTAATTTTATGGAATAGTTTTTGGTATTTTACAAGTATTCTAAATCTTAATATTCTAATATGAAGTCTATTTATTTGATTTTTTGTTTTATTAGTCTTCTAGGTTTTTCTCAGGAAAAAACAGATAGCGGATTTTGGGCTACGGATTTTGAAAAAGCCATTACCATTTCAAAAAAAGAAAAAAGACCAATTGTTTTATACTTTACAGGTAGTGATTGGTGTAAACCTTGCATGCTTCTTAAAGAAGATTTTTTTGAAAATGAAAAATTAGATGCTTATAAATCTTCTTTTGTATTCCTAAAAATCGATATACCACGAAACGCTGATTTACTTACAGAAAATCAAAAAACAGAAAACTATAAACTCCTTGACACATATAATCCAGGTAAAGTATTTCCTTTAGTTAATATACTAAATCATAAAGGTAAAGTTTTAGATAAAGCCTCTGGATATAGCTCTCTTAGAGATCCAAAATATTATTTTGAATTGTTAGAGAATAACAAATAAAAAAAAGCCTGATAGATGATATCAGGCTTTTTTTTATGATTGAAATGAATTATTGAATTAATCTAAATTCTGTTCTTCTGTTTGATGCATGTTGTCTCTCTGTACAAGTAACGCCATCTGCGCATCTATTTTTAAGTCTAGTTTCGCCATAACCATTAGCTACTAATCTACTAGCATTAATACCTTTAGTAATAAGATAACTTACAACAGATTGTGCTCTTCTATCAGAAAGTTCTTTGTTATTTGATTTTGAACCTCTTGCATCTGTATGAGACGCAATTTCCATTTTAGCACCTGGATTATTTGCTAATACGGGCATTAATCTTGTATCAATAATACTTTTAGCTTGTGCAGTTAGTGTTGCGCTTCCTAGGTTCCAATTAATAGGTAACGCAGAATACTCAACAAGAGAACATTCTACTTCTTTCCATGTAGTCAAACCACCTTTTTGTGTTAATACTTCTTTAGTAACATCTTTAAATGTTGCCGGCACAATCACTTCTTCGGTGTATGCATCTTTTACCAATACAGTTTTAGTAATAGTCCCATACTCTGCAGGAATTTCTTCTTCTATTACCCTTGCTGGCTCTACTAATACTCTTTTTGTATATGTTGCAGATTGTTCTGCAATAGATGAACTGGTTGTTGTTGCATCCGAACCTAAGACCTTTACTGGTATAGTAGTAAATTCTGCTGGATAACCTTTATAACACCAATACCTACAATCATCGGGATTACTAGATGCACAATCAGGAGCAGGAGATCCTAGTTCCCATTGAGCATAAGCGGGCTTAATTTCTACACTTTCTGAACTTGGACCCAGTTTAGCAGGAATAACTTTTAAAGTAGAAGCCCCCTGTTTTTTCATAAATGTAACTGTTTCTGTTTTGTACTTAGCAGCCACCACTGTTAGTTTTTTTGATGCTTCTTTTACGATCACTTTTTCGGTAACGGTTTCATAAGTTGCCGGAAATGTTTTTAATTTCTTATACTCGGGTGTAATTTTAACTTGTACTGTCTGATTTTCATATACATCAGGTGTTGTACAACGCACATAACATTTCCCTGGTTCTGGGTTTTGCGGCAAATCTTGTTGAGCATATACGTTTGCGCCGAGAAAAATAAGAACTCCCCCTAAGATAACTTTATTCATAATTGATGGTTTAGAATGTAAATATTTAATTATTAATAGTATACAAAACTAAGGACTGACCATGCGAACATAAATAATTCACATTCACATTATTTTAACATTTTCGACGATTTGTTCCTTTTTTCGATAAAATACCATGTCAAAATGAATAGTACACATTTCAGAATTTCTGTATCTTGAATTACTAATTTATAAATTAATACTAGTCCTCTCCTTACGGAAAACCATAGTATAACTTTAATATTTTTTATTGTGTTGTTTTAAAACTAATCCTTAACTCATCAAATAAAGCTTTATTTAGACTGCAACTCTAATTACTATTATTTTATAAAATCTTAGACTTAACAAATACATAATAATGTATCTATCATTTAAAAGATGATTTTTTTAGAGTATTGGTAACCTTTCTGATGGAATACATTTTTCTTTTTCCTTTTAATTCTATAATTTTAGCAAAAGCTAAAAATTAACTAAAACAATTAAGACTATGTTTGAACTCAAAAATAAGGAAGGGTCTAGTTATCATTTCACATTAAAAGCTAAGAATGGTCAAGTCATTTTAAGTAGTGAAGTTTATAATAGTAAAGCAGCTGCAGAAAACGGTATTGAGTCTGTAAAGAAAAATGCTTCAGAAGATGGACGATATGAGCGTAAAACAGCAAAAAATGGTAAATTCTTTTTTAACCTAAAAGCCGGTAACGGTCAAGTAATAGGAAGCAGTCAAATGTATTCTTCTGAATCTGGAATGGAAAATGGAATTAATTCTGTTAGAGAAAATGCTCCAGATGCAAAAACTAAGGAAGTATAATTTTTAAGTGTTTTTATAAAAATTAGAATAAATAAAGCTGTTTATAGTTCATAAACAGCTTTATTTAGTTTAAAAGATGCCAGAAGGTTCAAGAAATACTCATGCATTTCTTGCGTATAATCTAAATGTGTTACAAATCTTAATTTTCCTTGCCCCATACCATAAAAGTATATATTCTTTGCTTCCATTTCTGATATAAAGTTTTCTTCATTACCATCAATAGTAAATATGATAATATTTGTATCTATGGGTTCGACCTGTTTTACAAAGGATAAGTTTTGAAGAACGCTTCCTATTTCCTTTGCTCTTCTATGATCTTCTTTAAGTCGATCAAAATGATGATCTAATGCATAAATTCCGGCAGCAGCTAAATACCCTACTTGCCGCATGCCTCCTCCTAAAATTTTTCTTACGCGAATGGCATTTTCCATAATTTCTGCATTACCAATTAACACAGATCCAATTGGTGCCCCTAACCCTTTACTCAAACACACGGATATGGTATCAAAAGCTTCTCCATAGTCTACAGCACTTTCTTCTTTTGTAATCAAGGCATTCCATAATCTTGCACCGTCTAGGTGATATCCTAGATTGTGATTATTACATACTTTTTTTATTTTTTTAATTTCTTCAAAATTATAGCATGCTCCCCCTCCTTTGTTTGTTGTATTTTCTATACACACTAGGCTTGTTAGAGGGCTATGATAGAAATCAGGAGGGTTTATTGCAGCCTCAACCTGCGATGATGTGATCATACCTCTATTGCCTTCTAAAAGTTTACAAGAAACTCCACTATTAAAAGATACTCCTCCCCCTTCATAATTATACACATGCGCATACTTATCTGCTATTAATTGCTCTCCTGGTTGGGTATGTAGTTTAATTGCTGCTTGATTGGCCATACTACCTGACGGAAAAAACAACGCTTGTTCTTTTCCAAACATATTCGCAATTTTTTCCTCTAAAGCGTTTACTGTTGGATCTTCTTTATATACATCATCTCCTACGTCAGCAGTCATCATTGCTTGAAGCATTTCTGGTGTTGGTTTGGTGACTGTATCACTTCTAAGGTCTATTTTCATTTATTACTAATGTTAAAAAACATGATTTATAGTTTGTTACATGGAACTTATAAAAATAATATTACTTTTATAATTAAAAAAATAAAGCAATCCAAAATCAAAGTTTCTTAAAAAACATTAACAGTTCTTCTTTAAACAACATCGAGAAGGCCAACAAATGACTACAAATAATATTATTTGGTACAGAAATAAGTAGTGGTTCTTTTTTTACTTAGTAGAAAACTAATAACACAGTATGCACTCAAAAGTATCAAATAAAATAATACTACTTTTGAGATAAGTAATAATTCTGAACAAATTTTCATTTATTTATCAAACATGCATAGAGCACTTATACATCTTTTTATTATAAAACTCATTCTTTTACCATTCACAACAAATGCTCAAAGTTTTACCGATGTTTTGCAAAATAAAAATTATGACGAACTGGAAAAACTATTTCTAAAGTATGAGGAAATTGACAGTATAAAAGCTAGAAAAATAATATCATTGTACCTTGACAAAGCAAAATTTGAACAGGATACTTTTAAAATTGCCAGAGCATACTATCATTTTTATAACGTAGCAAAAGACCATTCCAAATTAAGTTATACTGATAGTATTATCAATTTAACCAAACACAAGCAAAATAAAGATTTTCCGGCTAGGGCATACTTTAGAAAAGCTCAGTTTTTTTTATTTGAGAAAAGAAATATAAAAAAAACTCTGGAACACCTAAACAAAGCTCAAAAACTTGCTGAAAAAAATCAAAATACGCGTTTATTATATCGTATAGACTATTATTTGGGCATTGTACGAAGTGAACATTTAGGTGAAAAACAAAAAGCTGTAGAAATATTTAAAAAATGTGCTAATTTTTATAAAAGTACGCCCGAGAATAATTACCCAATTAGATACCTATATACACTTCACGCAATTGCAGAAACCTATATTGGACTAAAACAAAATGATTCAGCAACACATTACAATACAATAGGTTACCAAAGAGCATCTAAAAGTAATGATCTTAACCAATTAGAAATGAAAACCTATTTCACTTTATGTGAAGGTATTAATCAATATGAACAAAATAGATATTTATCAGCAATTGATAGTATTACTAGGGCCTTACCTAAAATACTTGAGTTTAAAGATAAATCTAATACTATTGATAGTTATTTCTATTTAGGAAAATCCTATTATGAACTAAAGAATAATGAAAAATCTATTTATTATTTAAAAAAGACAGATTCGATACTTGAAACTCTTAAATCAATACCTCAATATAAACACATTAAGACTTATGAATATCTTAAAGAATATTTCAAAGAAACAGGAGATCTAAACAATCAAAATAAATATTTAGACAAGTTGAACTCTGTTTTGAATAATTATTTAAACGACCAAATATTTATAAGTAAAAAAATAAAAGAAGACTATGATATTCCACTTTTGTTAGAAGAAAAAGAACTACTTATAAAGAAATTGAACCAAAACAATAATGCATATATTAAAGGTATTTTCATCCTTGGCATTCTTTTGTTTCTTTGTGCAGGGTTACTGTACTATCAATACAAGAAAAAACAAAGATATCGCATACGTTTTGAAAATCTTATTTCTGAAGGTAATAAATCTTCCTCTCAAAATAAAACTATTACAGAGGCTAAAACTGTCGTTAAAAATAAAGAACTAAAAGTTCCTGAGAAGCATGTTACTTATATTTTGGAAAAACTTGTTGAATTTGAAAAAGAACAAGGTTATCTTACTGTAGGACTAAGCGCTCAATCTTTAGCTGATAATATGGAAACTAATGTTAAATATCTATCCCTAATCATCAATCATTATAAAAATAAAAGTTTTACTAGTTATTTGAATCAATTACGAATAGATTATGCTGTAAAAGAGTTACAAGAAAATACCATGTTACGCAAATTTACCATCAAAGCTATTGCAAATGAGTTTGGTTATAGCACTGCTGAAACATTTTCTAATGCTTTTTATAAACAAGTAAAAATTAAACCTTCATATTACATAAAAGAATTGAGCAAAGTTAAATAACAACGAATAGTTACATCCCTGATTATTAGTTAAAAAAGCACACGAAATTCTAGAATTTCGTGTGCTTTTTTAACTTTTTTAACGAAAAGCAAACGTTTTTAAATACATTCGTTACCGTATTATCAAATTAAAACTTAAGCACAATGAAAAGTCAAAACAGAAAAAAGAAAATAGAATTAAAAAAAATTAAAGTGTCTAAACTTACTCTTCCCTCATCAATACAAGGTGGAGGTAATCCCCTTGATACTTATGCACTAAATAAATGTGGTGGAACTGCTAGTGTATCTGAATGTACTGTTCAAGTAAAATAATCACTTATAAATCGCTTTATTTTTAACCTGAAAAATAACTATGAAAAAGAGCACAAATAAAAAATTAATCTTAAATAAAACTGAAATATCAAAACTTGAAAATTTAAATGCAATATCTGGGGGTATTAATTTTCGAAGTCTTGCAGGCTTAATTTGCGGAGGAACAGCTAGTTTTTTGGGAGAGTCTGGATGCATAAATGACATCAAATAGATCAATCAAAAAAAGAGGCTGGATTCTTCACTATAAAAAATAAATTTAAAACATCATAATGAAAAAACAACCAAATAAAAAACTAGCACTTAAAAAGGTTAAAGTATCACAACTAGAAAATTTAAATACTATATCTGGGGGATATATACCTTTTCATACGATAAGAGGAATATTTTGCGGAACAGCGAGTATTACATGTGTGCATAATGAGGAATAAAATACTATGTTAATTAGCTTTAAATTTTACTAAAACAAATTGATTGTATTTACGGTCAATTATTAAACTGCTATTGAAGAGGCACACATATTATCTTGAATAAGTTGTCCATTCTTTAACACAATTACCCTATCTGCCATAGCAATGGTATCAGGTCGATGCGCAATAATGACACGAGTAATATTTAACGTTTTTACAGTATCATTTACTACCGACTCTAATCCAACATCAAGATGTGAAGTTGCTTCATCTAAAAACAATATTTTAGGTTTTTTGTATAAGGCTCTTGCCAATAATAAACGCTGTTTTTGTCCCCCAGATAAACTACTACCCATATCCCCTATCAAAGTGTGATACCCCATAGGCATAGTTATAACATCTTGGTGTATTGCGGCCATTTGTGCACATTGTTCTATCCAAGATTGATCAAACTCTGGATCAAAAAAACATATATTATCTGCTATACTTCCTGATAATAATTGATCATTTTGCATCACGGTACCAATTAAATTTCGATATGTTCTTAAACCAACTTTTCTTATATCATATCCGTCTATAAATACATTACCAGTTTCTGGTTTCAGTAACCCTAACATCAATTTCATCATCGTTGTTTTTCCGCAACCTGAAGCGCCTACAATCGCAACCGAACTTCCTTTTTTTATGCTAAAATTAAGATCTTTAAATAAATATGGTTCATTATCCGAATATCGAAAACTAATATTCTCTAGACTAAGTTCACCTTTTACATCATGTAATTGTCTGTGACTATCTATATCTTTTTCTTTATGTGTTAAAATGATGTCTCCTAAACGCTCCATATGTAATGACAACATCTTAAACTGTATAAACTTATTGACTAAGGCTGAAGTCTTTTCTGTGAATTGTCGTTTATAAGACATAAAAGCATATAACATCCCAATAGTCATTAAACTATCCATTACTAAAGAGGCAGCCAAGTAAATCACAATAATATTTTCTAAACCAAATAAGAAGCCGTTTATAAAGTTATATCCCAAATCTAATTTCCCTATTCGGATACTAGTATTCATAGCATCTGCATAATAGTTATGCCATATGGTTTGACGTTGACTTTCATTACCGAATAACTTAATACTTTGTATTCCTCGAACAGTTTCCATAAAATTAGAATTCTGTTTAGCATCTGCTACAATAGCCTCTTCTTTTAATTGCCTGTATGGGTGATATAGTGCCAGCCTTACAATAATATAAAGTATAACGGCTCCTAATACGATAAAACCCAATGTAATATTATATATAAACATCATTACCAGAAGTCCAATCGCCATGATACCATCAACAATGGTCTCTATAAGCCCTGTGGTTAATAATTGTTTTACATCTTCTAAAGATCCAAACCTCGAAATGATATCTCCTATATGTCTCTTTTCAAAATATTCCAAAGGTAACTTTAATAAATGCCGTAATAGATTTGCAGCCATTTGGATATTAAGTTGTGTACCCATATATAATATTACTACACCTCGCAATGCCGTTACTGCTAAATTGACAAGTTTCATAAGACCAAACCCCAATGCTAATACGATAAGTAAATCTAGATCTCGACTTATAATAACATCATCGACAACCAACTGCATATAAAATGGTGTTGCAATGGCAAATAGTTGTAATAATATGGATAAAACTAGGATTTGTATAAGTACTCTTTTCAAGCCTGTAATTCTAGTCCAAAAATCAGATAATCTTGCTTTTTTAGCTATTTTTTTAGGCTTAAAATCTGGTGTGGGTGTTAATTCTAAAGCTACTCCTGTAAAATGTTTAGATACTTCTTCTAATTTTAGAGTTCTTAGACCAACCGCAGGATCATGTATGGTTATTTTATTGCCTTTTACAGATTTTAGCACCACAAAATGATTCAAATCCCAATGTAGAATGCATGGTTTTTTTAATTGTGAGAGTTCTTCTAATTCTAATCGTAATGGTCTAGAGCTAAGCTGTAAACCATCTGCTAATTTTATAAGCCCTTGCAAAGTGGCTCCTTTAGATGAGATTGAATATTTTCTTCTTAAAGCATTTAGGTCTAATTTATGACCATAATAATTAGCTACCATAGCTATAGAAGCTAAACCACATTCTGCAACCTCAGTTTGTATAATTACTGGTAACCTTTTACCCCAACCGTACTGTAATAAATGAATAGGATTCTGCATAAATTATAATTTTCCTTTTAAACTATAAATAGGTTCTAACAACCATTGTCCCAAACTGCGTTCTTCTAAAATAATATCTGCTACAACAGACATTCCTGATTGCAGAGGCACCCTTTTGCCATACGCATTTATAGCTTGCATATCTAATGCAACTTTTATTCGATATACTGGTTCTTGTGAAGCAATTGGTATTACAACTTCATTAGGTGATATAACCGCTTCTGCTATTTGAATGATTTTTCCTTTATATAAACCATATCGTTGGTATGGAAATGCATCATAACGCATTAATACTTCTTGGTTTTTCTTAATAAAACCAATCGCTCTCGATGGTAAAAACAGTTCTGCGTGCATAACTGTATTTTCGGGAATAATTGTTAGTATGGGAACTGCCGGAGAAACATTTTGTCCGATAGTGATTTGTGATGAGGTCACTCTTCCATTCACAGGAGCTTTAATGATATAAGAACGACTGTTTTTTAGTTCTATCAACCGTTCTTCTAATTGTGCATATTGATGTTGCAATTCTTGCAGACGATTGTTTTTTCGTAAAGGAGATTGCTCTAACTGCTTTTCTGTATTGGCTATTTCTGTTTTCTTTTGTATTCTAAATCTTTTTGTTGCATCTAGTGATGCTTTACTATTATAATATGCATTCCTCTTTGAGTTTAATATATCTTCAGAAATCAACCCTTTTTTCATTAGTTTTATATATTTATCCCACTCTTCTTTTAATAATTTTAATTCTTCTTGTTGACTTTTTATTTGCCTCGTGATTTGATAATATTCACTCTTATGATTTGATAAAACGACCGATAAACGGTTACCTTCACTATCAAGTACTAATATTTCGTCATCTATGCGTTGGGTTAAATTTGTTTTCTGTGTTTCTAGCCTTATTATTAACTGTTGATTGATACTTATACTATCTTTTGAACCTCGTTCTGTAGTAACTTCTAATAAATTCTGCCCTTTAGTTACTTTAGAACCATCGATAGTATGTTTTTGATCTATGATTCCATTAAACGGAGCATATACGCGCACTACTCCTTTATCTGGCACTAAATAACCCGCCACAGTCTCGCGGCGGGCAAACTTACCAAATACTAAAAATAAACTGACTATAGCAACCAATAACACCATAGCGAACGTAAAAATCCAAAAAGATATAGGTCTTATAAGTAAAACATCCCCTAATAATCTTTGGGTATTATTTTCTATTGCTTCTTTACGAAATAATGGTGAACTCATGACTTACTATATTTAATTTATTGCATTTGTTCTTGGGTTGGTAAACACACCAAATTACTTTTAGTAATATTACAATCTGGAGTACATGATCCATGATATCCTCCTTGTATTTTTTTTAATTGAAGTTTTGAAATTATGTTCTTCTTAAGATTTAATTTTACTATTTTTTTATTTTTCATGATTATTGTTTTTATACTATTTCAACAAAAAAAGATAAAGGCCCTATTAACAGGGCCTTTAATTATTAATTATTCTTCACTAAGGGCACCAACAGCGGCACCTATTGCAGCTCCCAAAATAACACCTATTGGCCCAAATGCAGCTCCTATACGTGCACCATTTATAGCACCTGTTCCTGCATCTCCACCATTTACTTCTTGAACTTCTTCAATTTTTAAATCTCTCATGTTTGTAAATTTTAATGTTTTACTTAATTTTTCTTAGACCAGATCAAGCCACCAAATAATAAAATGATAACTTAAGAAAAATCTGGTTTTATTTTTCTTTT
Source organism: Aquimarina aggregata (assembly GCF_001632745.1). Classification (GTDB taxonomy): domain Bacteria; phylum Bacteroidota; class Bacteroidia; order Flavobacteriales; family Flavobacteriaceae; genus Aquimarina; species Aquimarina aggregata. The sequence goes on from NZ_LQRT01000002.1 coordinate 929,286, forward strand.
GGTTTACTAGAAGTAATAGCTGCTCCACCAAATCCAGAGCATCCTGCCAATCCAAGACTAAAAGCAGCAGCAGATCCTAAACCTGCAGTTCCAAAAAACAAGACTGCACCTCCCAAAATAGCTGCTGTACAACTTATTCCAGCACCATGGCTAGCATTAATTCCTCCATTTATTCTATTTACTTCTTCAATTTTTAAATTTCTCATCTTATTGTTTTTAATTTTTAACTTATTTTTATTGCTGCCCATATTAAACAACCGGCTTTAGCTACGTTAAGACCAGGAACAGCCCAACCAAAGAGTGAGGTAGTACCTACTGCTAAACAAGCACCATCTGCGAAATCTGCCAAATCCCCGCCGTTTACTTCTTGTACTTCCTCAAATTTTAAATCTCTCATTTTTGTAAAATTTAATTGTTAAACTTATTTTCTATCAAAGCGCTTTGACATCAACAAACATAACAGAACAACCAACTGTATTGCAACAGTTTGCATGAGGTATTCTAGAATTTCGACCGATATTCCAGAATTTCGTTTTGTTTTAATAAGAATTTATCAAGGAGATTTGATTGTTTACCCTTAGGACAATTATATTTGGTTTTGTAGTTAACCGTTTTGAATATTTACTGCTTGTTAATAAATTTAAATCAATGAATTTTGATAGATAACCGATAAAACAATAAAATAAAATTTCAAGTTCTAATTATTAAATATTAAAAGGAGTAAACCAGGTAACAAACCCTAATAAGTGGGCTTTAAAAAGTCAAAATATTAATAGACTTTTGATTATTTATCTTAAATAAAGTTTTTGAGTTTAGTATAGCAAAAAAACGTCTAAACTAGGTTTAGACGTTTTCAACTCAAACTCTCAAAAAAGTAATACCCTCACAAATCAGCTAAAAATGTGTGATCAAAAAATTATTGAGAATCACTTCACTTATTTTTTATTTTTCGACATGCACGCAAACAACACAACTCATAGGTGTTTGTGAATATTGACATGCAAGTCCTTGGGTTCCATTTCCACATCCATTTGGATTAGCTGTAGGAAGATTCGGAGATGTAAATACTAAATTGCCTCCTTTAATCGTGTCTAACTTTGCTATGTCTACTTTTTTTAAACTTAATGTTTTTTTACTTTTCATTGTATTAGATTTTGTTATACATTATTTGTGATCAAAACGCTATATGATGGCAAACATAGTATCATAATCAGGTGTTCAACAAAATGTTATTTTAAGAATTCTAGAATTTCGATCGATATTCAAGAATTTCGACTAATTACTCACAAAAAAAATCGTCTAAAACTAGTTTCAAACGATTTAACCTAACTAACAGTATCCTAAACCTATTATATTGGTGGACATTTAGTAAAAAAATGATTTTTATTTAATCTTATTGATTACACATATATCTAAACTTTCTGGATATATACATCCTTGATTAGTACTTGTTGTTGTAAGATGATCACAAATAGAATTAATTGTTGTAACTGTTGGCAGAGGTAAAGGTCCAAGATTTCCTGCTTTAATAGAATCTAGTTGTGCAATATTCATTTTTTTTAGATATAGCTTCTTTTTATTCTTCATAATATTAAATCATTAGTTAACGAATACGATTTGAATTATACAAACGTAAGTCTATGAAGAAATTAAATGCAACTAGTTATATTGAATATTCAAGAATTTCGATCGATTTTCTAGAATTCCGATGTACTTAGAAAGTAAATCACCACTTTTGAGAAAAAACCATTTTTAAACTAGCCTATTAAAAGGCACTCATCCCATTTCGTATCAAAAGGAGCTAAATATGATATCATTGATAATCCTATTCCTGCAATACCTTCTAATAGATCTACAGATGGTTTCCAATTATTATCTTTTTGTCCTCCTCTCCACATCATATATCCAGCATATCCTTCAGTATGGATAGCGAGCTCAAGTGACTTTTCTGCCCAGAAATCTGCGGTTTCCTTGAAAACAACTTCATTTGTTGTTTTGTACAAGTAATGATAAATATGCATGATTCCATATGCTCCATGGCATAAACCGGCATCCATAACTCCTGCTTCATCAATATCCCTTCTTTTGGTAGAATATTTTAATGCACTTAAGGCTCCATTATAAAGTTTGGTATCATTTAATTGCTTTCCCACACGTAATAAAGATAATCCTATTCCTAAGTCACCGTAACACCATGCTAGTCTAGAACCAGATTCATCAGCGTTTTCTTTGACTACCCAATTAGGAAAAGTGGCTGTTAACGTTGTATCCTTATTTTTACAGCTTAAAATATAGTGTGAAGCATTTTTTAATAATTCTTTTACATCATCGTAAAACTCACTATGTTCTGCAATTCTTGATAAAAAGTTGATATTACTGGACATACCATGAGACAAACTTAAATTGCATCCCATTGTACCTTCATCTTTTATCAACTCTGTTTCCCACCATACATTATCGTCTTTATTTAAAGATGAGTTTTTTAAGGCATTAATCAATAGGTCTAAATACTCTTTATATGCTTTTTTTGATTCTGAATTTGTTACATTTTGATATCGTTTTAAAAAGTAATAACCATATCCCATAGCACCGTGTAAAAAATCGTAATTTTCTGTTTCAATATCTGCTTTCATTGCCTGTAACAAATACGCATCAAGATCAGATGAAAGAAAGTCCTCATCTAATTCTACAAATTCTTCTTCTTTTAAAACTTCCAAGACCCAACAAGCACCAGCAATTCCGGTACAAAAAGTAGGATAAATAACTCCCTCATTAATCAAGTCTATTGCTCTTGTAATAGTTTCGGCCCCTTTATCCGCATGACTATCATCTTCTATATACTTTGAATAATAAAATTGAAATAATGCAACTCCCGAAATACCAGACAAAACTCCTATCTCCTTATTTTCATGAGCTTTTGCATCAATAATTTCGCTTATTTGTTTTAATTTCTTTTTAAATTCAATCTCAATATTCATCTAATATTTAGTATTTAATGTAGTTTTACTACTTAAGTCGATTATTATAAGGTATTTTTTATTTAGGTAAAGATAAAAAGCTATCTACACCATTAACAAATATACTTATCTAATTTCTAGAATTTCTCAAAAACCTTTACACAACAAATTATACAAAGTATTAAGTATTACAATCCACATCTAAAACTACCTATTGGTGAACCATCAGGTATTTTTGGAGAAGATAAAACCTTAAATTGATCAGGGTGTTCTAGAAAGTCATTTATTTGTTTGATGTAATAATTTTTATATGATTTCATTTGTGGATCCCCTATTGACAACCCATTTAGATACTCTTTGATCTCTATAATTTTCATGTAAGATATGGCATTAACCTGAGGATACGTATTTTTATTGATATTAAGAGATATCAAATGTTTTAACATATTATTTCTTATAATATTTTGAATTTCTTTATGATAATTATTTTTTGTTTTAGTCTTAAAAGTAAGTGTAATCAATTCATCTAGTACTTCAATAAGCCCTAATTGATTTTGGTTAAGTGCTTTTTGTTGTATTAATCTAGATGCTCTTTCTGGATGTAATAACAAAGACAAAGTCATATCACTTGCGGTTGCTGCTGCACTTATGGCATCAAAACCTACTCCTGTTTTTCCTTTAAAAGATTCTCTTGTTCTATGGTATCCAAAGGCCCTAGGCGGAAATAACTTTAACTTATCCTCTGGTATAGCTAATGTTTCTGGCGTTAAGGTTTGTAGTATCTGTTTAAGTGCGTCTTTTTGTTTATTTGCCGCTACTATTTCTACAATATTTTGATCATCTCCTTTTATAGCATAGTTATAATTGAGTCCTCCTATAAGTTTCACAGCCGCTTCTGTTTGGTATCTATGAAAGAAATATAAAGGCACAAAAACGTCTTCTAAAACAGAGTAAGGTTCATTAGTCCTTATATTATCTATCGAAAAGTTACGAATTGCAGTTTCTCTAACTTTTAGTACGTTATCTAATTCTTGAGTAGCACTTTTACCATTATCCCATAAATGGGCTAATTCGTGTGCTCCTCCTTGTGGTCTTGCATCACTATCCGAAATAAAACGAAGACCAGATTGATATGCCTTATCTAAAATTTTATTTAACTCTTGTTTTTCATTAGTATTCTTTTCAAATTCTGAATAACTATATGCGACGGTAACTTTGTCCCAAGATCCGATTTTAGTATCATACGCATCTGAAATATCTATTTTACCATCTTTAAGTCTTATTGTCGGATGTGGGTAATCCATAACCGATGCTCTACCACTTGTGCTAGCGGCAAAATTATGAGCAAAACCTATTGTGTGTCCTACTTCATGAGCAGATAATTGACGAATACGTGCTAAAGCCATACCGAGCATGGGGTCGTATGCTTCATCATTATCTTTAAAAGGTTGGTTTAAAAGAGCTTGAGCTATCAAAAAATCCTGGCGTATCCTTAAACTACCTAAACTAACATGTCCCTTAAGTATTTCGCCAGTTCTTGGATCTACTACACTAGCACCATAACTCCATCCTCTTGTAGAACGATGAACCCATTGAATTACATTATATCTTAAATCCATAGGGTCCGCATCTGGTGGCAACATTTTGACCTGAAAAGCATCTTTAAAACCAATTGCTTCGTACGCTTGATTCCACCATCTTGCTCCTTCTAGCAGTGCAGTTCGAACAGGTTCGGGTGTTCCCGGGTCTAAATAATAAATAATTGGCTCTTTAGCTTCGCTTATTTCTTTTGTAGGATCTTTCTTCTCTAATCTATGTCTAATACTGTATCGTTTCATTATCGGTTCCTGAACCGGAGTTGCATAATCCATATAGGATATATAGATACTTCCGCCACGAGGATCAAATTCTCTTTTCTTGTAACCGTCATCTGGTAGCTCGACAAATGAGTGATGTTGTATAACAGTTAATAATTGAGAATTGGGCGCTACAGAACCAATAGTATCCCCTTTTGGTATTCCTTTATATGTTATTAATGCTTCAAACTCTATATTTTTAGGAAAAGCTTTAGTCCTATCCATACTTAAGGCACTTTTGGACTTATCAATACTGTATGTTCCTTCTTTTTGATTTTTTAATCTATTTATAATGCCATGAGTATCTTGTAATAAGAATGGGGTTAAATCAATAATAAATTTTCCTGATTTTTCTTCCTTGATCGGAAAACCAAATAAAACTGATTTGGCAAAAGCCTGTTCTACGCTTCTCTTTTCTAATGAATTATCTGTAATAGCTCTATACCTTTGATTGGGTTGTACTAATAATAATTTATTTCCTGCACGCTGAAATTTAACAACAACACCATCTCCTATTTGCCCTCTATCTAAACCTATATCATTCGATCCTAGACCTGTAGCCAAAGAATGTACGTACAAAAATTCAGAATCAAGATTATCAACTTCTAAATAAATTTCGTCTTTATCTTCACTATAATAAAAATTAAAGTAGCCCTTGTTAAGAAGTAAATCTTTTTGTTTTTCTAAAAACTGAGCATTAAGTATTTGTGTAAAAATAAAGAGTAAACAAGTAATATAAATTTTCATGAAGGATGATTTATGTGATAAGGTTGATAAAAGTATGAAAGCTATAAAATAATGCCAAAAATATTTCCTTCTGAACTGTTAAATCCTATTTTTGCAAGAAATATATATAACTATGATTACTACCGAGACTTTGCTTGATCTCAGAAAGCGCCTGGTTGCGTTAAGGAGGTATCTTTGACATTGATGCCAAGCTTATTGAAATAGCGAATCAGGAAGAAAAAACTTATGCTCCTGATTTTTGGGATAATGCCCAAGAAGCCGAAAACCTTATGCGTACTCTAAATGCTGAAAAAAAATGGGTTTCGGATTACGAAAAAGCAGATTCTTTAGTTGAAGACCTTGAAGTGCTTTACGAATTTTATAAAGAAGGTGACGCTACAGAAACAGAAGTATCTGAACGCTATGAAGAAACTAAATCTCTAATCGAAGATTTAGAATTCAAAAACATGCTTAGTGATGAGGGAGATAATATGAGTGCCGTGCTTCAAATAACGGCAGGTGCTGGTGGTACCGAAAGCTGTGATTGGGCCAGTATGCTTATGCGTATGTACTTGATGTGGGCAGAAAAACAAGGATATAAAGTAAAAGAACTGAACTATCAAGGTGGTGATGTTGCCGGAATAAAAACGGTTACTTTAGAAATCGAAGGTGAATATGCCTTTGGCTGGCTTAAAGGTGAAAATGGCGTACATCGCTTGGTTAGAATTTCTCCTTTTGATAGCAATGCAAAAAGGCATACCTCTTTTGCTTCAATTTATGTGTACCCATTAGCTGACGATAGTATTGAAATCGATATCAATCCAGCAGATTATGAAATTATCACATCAAGATCTAGTGGTGCAGGGGGACAAAATGTAAATAAAGTAGAAACCAAAGTACAACTTACCCACTTCCCTACTGGTATTCAAATTTCATGTTCTGATACTCGTTCACAACAAGAAAATAGAATCAAAGCGCTACAAATGCTTAAATCACAATTATTTGAAATAGAACTTCAAAAACAAAGAGCGCAACGTGATGAGATCGAAGCTTCTAAAATGAAGATCGAGTGGGGTTCTCAGATTAGAAATTATGTGATGCATCCTTATAAACTTGTAAAAGATGTTAGAACAGCAGAAGAAACTGGAAATGTAGATGCTGTTATGGATGGAAGTATCGACAAATTTCTAAAGGCCTACTTAATGATGATGGGGCAAAAACAAGAAGATTAATTTGATACAAAAGTGTAATAATACAAATCACTATGACCACAATTTATCACAACCCAAGATGTAGTAAATCAAGAGAAACACTTGCATTACTTGAAGAACAAAAAGAAGATGTAACTATTATAAAATATTTAGATACTCCTATTACTAAAGATATTTTAATAGAACTTATAGATCTTTTAGGTATTCCTCCTATCGACTTGGTTAGAAAAAATGAAACAATATGGAAGGAAAAGTATAAAAACGAAAAATTAAGTGATGATGAAATAATTAATGCAATGCTTAACCATCCAAAACTTATTGAAAGACCTATAGTAGTTAAAGGAAATAAAGCAATTTTAGGGAGGCCACCACAACAGGTTATTACTATTCTTTAATTTTAAAAAAAAATCTTTCTGCATTAAACCATTTATAAAATAAGTAGTCTAACATAAGCAATGTATACTCAGGTATACATTGCTTATTTTAATTGTAAAACATTTAACAGGCTATTAACCGCTATCAATAAAGGCCTTTAATACTTTTGGCCGACATATATTTTATATAATGAAGAAATTTTTATTCGTTCTATCTCTTTTTGTTTTGTATACCATTCAAGCACAACAAAGAAATTTTCCTACTGGTCCCATAAATATTAAAGGCATAATTCTAGACCAGGACACTAACACTCCTTTAGAATATGCAACACTGTCTTTTTTTAACCCAAGATTACAAAAAGTAGTAACGGGTGGTATAACAGATGGTAATGGACAGTTTAATATAGAAATCGATGCTGGTGTATATGATATTTCTATCGAATATATTTCTTTTGAGACTAAAAAAATATCTAAACAAAAATTATTTAAAAATACAGATTTAGGAACAATTACACTTGCATTAGATAGAGAATCTCTTGATGATGTGGTAGTAATTGCTGAAAAAACTACAGTAGAAGTTAGATTAGATAAAAAAATCTACAATGTTGGTAAGGACCTTACTGTGAGCGGAGGAACAGTAAGTGATGTACTTGATAATGTTCCTTCTGTTTCTGTAGATGTAGAGGGTAATGTAGCGCTTCGTGGCAATGATAATGTTCGAATTTTAATTAACGGTAAGCCATCTGGATTAGTAGGACTAAACAGTACAGATGCGCTACGACAATTACCTGCCGAATCTATAGAAAGAGTTGAAGTCATTACCTCTCCTTCGGCCCGTTATGATGCTGAAGGTACAGCAGGAATTTTAAACATAATTTTACGAAGAAGTAAATTACAAGGATTAAATGGTGCCATAACTATAAACAGCGGTTATCCCTTAAGAGCAGGTATATCAGGAAATATTAATTATAGAACAGGAGATTTTAATTTTTTCACAACTTCAGGATATAATTATAGAGAAATTCCGGGTAATTCATTGTCCGAAACACGGTTTTTAAATATTGACGATAATGGCCTAGATAACCCCGATACTTTCTTAAACGAAAAACGTGATTTTGATAGAATTCGTAAAGGACTAAACACAAATTTTGGAGTAGAATGGTATATTAATGATAGTTCCTCTTTAACCACTTCATTTTTATTTCGATCAAGTGACAATGAAAGTAACACTACAAATATTATCTCAGAACCTGACGCCAATGGTACAATTTTAAGTCAAAATATAAGATTTGACCCAGAAATTGAAGATGATGTCACAAAACAATTTTCTTTAAACTATACCAAAAATTTTAATACTAGTGGTCATAAGTTAACATTTGACTTTCAAAAAGAAAAAAGTAATGAAGAAGAAGATTCAAGAATAACACAAGACAATCAAAGTGCTATCGAACTTGTAAACACAAATGAAGATCAGGATAGAATATTATTACAAGCTGATTATGTGCTACCTCTTAAAAAGAAGTCGCAGTTTGAGTTAGGTTATCGTGGCAATTTTAATACTCTTGATACAGATTATCTTGTTCAAATTGAAGATAACGGAATTATAACTACAGATACTGATTTATCAAATACACTACTATACAAAGAATATGTAAATGCAGTTTACTCTCAATATGGTAGTAAAACCGGTAAGCTTTCATACTTGCTGGGGTTAAGAATAGAAAGTACAAGAATCACAATAGATCAGCAAACTACTAATGACTTAAGCAAAAAGAACTATACAGATGTATTTCCAACAGTTAATCTTGGATTAGAAATCTCTGAAAAACAAAGTATAACTCTTGGATACAATAGAAGAATTAGAAGACCTAGATCAAGATTTATTAATCCTTTCCCATCAAGGTCAAGTGCTACAAATTTATTTCAAGGTAATCCTGATTTAGATCCTAGTTATGCTAATACATTTGATTTAGGCTACCTGCACAAGTTTGGAAAACTAACTTTAAATAGCTCTGTATATTACAATAGATCAACTCAAGTTTTTAACTTTATTTCTGAAGATACTGGGGATACCGCTACAATAGGAGTTGATGAAAACGATGTCCCTGTTATTGTACCAGTTATACGTAGAACTCCTATTAATTTAACTAGTGCAGATCGATATGGTTTTGAATTCACCCTAATTTATAACCCTAGTAGAAAATGGAGAATAAATGGCAATTTTAATGCATTTCAAAACAATGTTAGAGGAGAAAATAATGGAGAGAGTCTAGATGCAGATAATTTTAGTTGGTTTGCGAGATTAAATAATAAAATTACTTTGCCAGCAAAAATTGATTGGCAAACCAGTATTTTTTATCGAGGTCCAAATGAGAATGCTCAAACCAAAAGCGATGGAATTTTTAGTACTACTCTTGCCTTTAGCAAAGATTTGTTTAAAGAAAAGGCTTCTGTTACTTTTAATGTAAACGATGTATTTAATTCTAGAAAACGAATGAGTACCGCAACTACATCTACGTTTATATCAGATAGTGAATTTCAATGGAGAGAGCGTAGCTTTAACCTATCGTTCACGTATAGATTCAATCAAAAGAAGAAAAAGAAGCGACCTCAACGAGATCTTAATGGACAAGATGATTTTGAAGGTTAGTATAGCTATAAAAGAGAATAAAAAAAGGGAGTCAATAAGACTCCCTTTTATATATTTTGATTTCGTTATGCCTATTTATCTTTACGCTTTGATTCTCTCCACATTTTAAAGTTTTCAATATTAGCTCCAATAATCCAATAAGGAACTACAAAAGTTAATAAAAAGATCATCAACCAAAATCCTATTGTAAGGATAGTTAAAAAAGCTAAAAAACCAAGATATTGATCAAATTCGAACATAACGATAATATAATTTTCAATTTTGACAAAGATAATAAGTCTTATGTACATGTCATAACATAAATATCATTTATTTTTAAATTGGCTTTTTCTTAAAAAATTTATATCTCAAAAATTAGCTTCTTTATTCCGAAATAGCGGTTCAAATGCTTAAATTTGCCCTTCAAAAAAAACAAATCATCACAAGTTATGCAATATAGAATAGAGAAGGATACCATGGGCGAGGTTAAAGTGCCATCAGATAAGCTATGGGGTGCACAGACAGAGCGGTCAAGAAATAATTTTAAAATAGGTGCTCCAGCATCAATGCCATTAGAAGTTGTTTATGGTTTTGCATATCTTAAAAAATCTGCAGCATATACCAATTGTGAATTAGGAGTATTACCTATAGAGAAAAGAGATCTTATTGCACAAGTATGCGATGAAATTCTAGAAGGAAAACATGACGATCAATTTCCTTTAGTAATCTGGCAAACAGGTTCGGGAACACAAAGTAACATGAACCTAAATGAAGTTATTGCAAATAGAGCACATCAATTAGCAGGTAATACTATAGGAGAAGGAGAAAAAACATTACAACCTAATGATGATGTAAATAAATCTCAATCTTCAAATGACACGTTTCCGACAGGAATGCATATTGCGGCTTACAAGAAAATTGTAGAAGTAACAATCCCTGGAGTTTTACAATTAAGAAATACGCTTGATAATAAATCTAAAGAATTTAAAGACGTTGTAAAAATTGGACGTACGCACTTTATGGATGCTACTCCCCTTACTATAGGTCAAGAATTGTCTGGATATGTATCTCAGTTAGATCATGGTATAAAAGCATTAGAAAACACATTACCTCATATGGCAGAACTTGCTCTAGGAGGAACTGCTGTAGGTACAGGACTTAACACTCCGAAAGGTTATGCTAAAAGAGTATCAGAATTTATCGCTCAATTTACAAGTCTTCCATTTATTACTGCCGAAAATAAATTTGAAGCTTTAGCGGCACACGATGCATTTGTAGAAACTCATGGTGCATTAAAACAATTAGCGGTTTCATTAAATAAAATAGGAAATGATATTCGTATGTTAGCTTCTGGACCAAGGAGTGGTATCGGAGAATTAATTATACCAGCAAATGAACCAGGGAGTTCTATTATGCCAGGAAAAGTTAATCCTACACAATGTGAAGCATTAACAATGGTTTGTGCACAAGTTCTAGGTAACGATGTTGCAATTAATGTTGGCGGCATGCAAGGACATTTTGAATTGAATGTTTTTAAACCTGTAATGGCAGCAAATCTATTACAAAGTGCTCAATTAATTGGTGATGCATGTGTATCTTTTGATGAGCATTGTGCTAAAGGTATTGAACCTAACCAGAAAAGAATTACAGAGTTGCTAAATAATTCTTTAATGTTAGTGACTGCGTTAAACACAAAAATTGGATATTATAAAGCGGCCGAAATTGCAAATACTGCTCACAAAAACGGTACTACCTTAAAACATGAGGCAGTTGCTCTTGGATACGTTACTGAAGAAGAATTTGACCAATGGGTAAAACCAGAAGACATGGTTGGTGCATTGAAGTAAAAAATAACCTTCTTTTAAAAAATATAAAAAAAGCCTCATCAAATTTGATGAGGCTTTTTTCTTCCCTTTAATAATTAGTTTTATAATTCCCCCAAATGATAAAACTGATTACTTACTCTAATTGTTAATATTTTTATCTATGAATAGCGTGGCTTGAAGCCTTAGGTAATTCTTTAACAAATTCTAAAATAAAACGAAAATTAATGCCTAGTAAATTCATGATGTTTATGTGTAAAAATTGGTTCATATTTTGTTTTTTAATTCTGATGTAAAGATATTGTGAAGGTACAAACCTCACAAGGGGGAAAAACCCCAAACTTTAAAGATATATTTCCCCCCTAAGTAAAACTATCTATGAATTGCATGGCTACAAGCCTTAGGCAGTTCTTTAAGAAAATCTAAAATAAATCTGAAGTTGACACCTAATATTTTCATAATTGTAGATTTTTTACATTGATACTTTATTTAAAAGCAAGCTTATTAATTTATACAAAATTATGTAATGAGTCTAGATTATAAAATAAGAGGAACTACGTATATTTATTCCTAACTTATACTATAATATAAATTTTATACTCTTTTTATAATTTTAGGTAACCTCCTGGCTTTATTAGTATTTACAAACAAAAACGTTAATTCGCTTAATAATTGATGATATTATTATAGTTTCTTTACTATAAATTTAATATTATTGATAAATTTATATCAATGAAATTTATTATCGGTATTGCTATTGCCTTACTTTGTGTGTCTTCTTCGGTTACTTCAAACACCTATATAGGAAAATGGAAAATTACTGGAGGTTCTATTATCGAAATTTACAAAGAAGGAGATCACTTCTACGGAAAGATTGATAAACGAGCAGAAAAACCATTATCTAATTTTAATGGTTTGGATAATAAAAACCCTAAAAAAGAACTTCAAAATCGACCTTTATTAGGAATGGTCATTTTAGATAACCTTAGCTATCAAGATGGTGTACTATCAGGAGGCACAATATACAATGCTGATAGTGGGAAAAGTTATGCTGTAAAAGTTTGGATTAATCAAGATGACACTAACTTATGTTATATAAGAGCATATAAAAGCATCCTATTCAAAACATTTAAGGCGGTTAGAGTTATAAATTAGCTTATTTTCAAACCCTTATTATTTATTAAAAAAACAAACAATGTTTATTTTTTAAGCTTATTAAATCCCGAATTCTTATCTACCAAATATTATGTAAAAAGGCCTATAATTAAAAAACTCTTAAATTTGTAGATGCCTCTTTTCTAAAATAACATGTTCTTAATCAAATCTTTATTGTTAAAAAACATAATACAATCTAATTTTTAACCGTAAATAAACAACAACATGAAAATTTTGAAAAAAGTAATTATTGCACTGATTGGAATTATTATTATTGCACTTGTTGCAGCCATTTTTGTTTCTAAAGAGGTTGTCTATGAAAAAACAATTCGTATCAATGCACCTATTGATGTAGTATGGGAACATGTAAATAGTTTATCTGATTTAGATGCATGGAGCCCCTGGAATGAATATGATCCTAATATGAAAAAAGAATTGACTGGCACAGATGGCGCTATTGGAGCAAAAGCTAGTTGGGATAGTGACGTTGAAGAAGTTGGGAAAGGTAGCCAAACCATTGCCAAAATTGAGGTTCCTAATCTTCTTGAAACTGACCTTAAATTTTACGAACCTTATGAAAGTGAAGCCAAAGGGTATATTAAATTAAAAAAAGATAGTAATGCAACTGAAGTTACTTGGGGTTTTGAAAGTGAAATGTCTTACCCTTTTAATCTCATGAATCTTTTTACTGATATGGAGTCATTGATGGGTAAGGATTGGAATAAGGGATTAGAAAAACTGAAGAATCTATGTGAAAACTAGGATGTAAAATAGGATTCAATACTAAATTTAATATAATAAAAAGCACAGTTAACTCTGTTAACTGTGCTTTCTATTTAAACCATCTATTACTTCTATTTAAACTTCAGTAAGTTCTAGTGTAGCACCTATTTCTATTTTTGATAATGCTTGTTCGAGATCCCATATTAGATCCTTAGCATTCTCTACTCCTATCGACAATCTCACTAATTGATCTGTAATATTCATCTGTTGCATCTGTCCTAGATCAACTCCTGCATGTGTCATTGTTTTAGGATGCTCTGCTAAACTTTCTGTTCCTCCTAGACTTACAGCAAGTTTCATTAGCTTTAAATTATTCAAAAAAGCAAATGCTTCTTTCTCTCCTCCTACAATATCAAAAGATACCATTGCGCCTGGCGCAGAACACTGTTTTTTGTATATTATATGTGCTTCTGTACCTTCTTCTAATAATCCTAAATAATATACATTTTCAACCTTAGAGTGATTATTAAGATAGTTAGCAACAACCTGAGCATTTTGAGTTTGTTGATCCATTCGTATTTTCAATGTTTCTAAACTCCTTAATAATAACCATGCTGTGTGTGGGCTTACCATATTACCCAAGAAAGTACGTAATGTTTTTACACGTATCATCAATTCTGCATTTCCAAGAACAGCACCAGCAATCAAATCACTATGTCCTCCAATATATTTGGTTGCAGAATACATCACCAAATCTGCACCACATTGTAATGGGTGTTGCCATAATGGCCCCATATAGGTATTATCTACTGCTACCAAAACTTTTTTCTCGTCTGTACTAAATTGTTTCGCGATTTGGCTAAAACTTTCAATATCAACTATATCATTGGTTGGATTGGCTGGAGTTTCCATAAAAATCATGGCTAATTTATCTGCTTTACCAGAATCTTTAATCATTTGAGTAACCTCATCCATTCTCTGGTCCGGCATCACTCCTATGGTATGTACTCCTATTTTATCTAAAAAATGATGTATAAAATGATCTGTACCCCCATACAAAGGGTTACTATACACTAATAGATCACCTGGTTTTAAAAACTCTAACAATACTGTACTAATTGCAGACATACCACTTTCAAAGACTGCGCAATCATCAGCTTTGTCCCAAAGACAAAGTCTATTTTCTAATATTTCAAGATTAGGGTTGTTAATTCTACTATATATAAGTCCTAATTCTTCTTTAGGAGATTTTTCTCTTAACCCATATGCTAATTCAAAAAAAGCTTTTCCTTCTTCTGCTGTTTTAAAAACAAAAGTAGATGTTTGAAATATTGGACATTTTATCGCTCCTTCAGATAATTCTGGTTTATAACCATACGTCATCATTAAACTCTCTGGATTAAAATCGTGTTCTTTCATATGTCTTTTTGTTATAGAAGTTATTTAGAAAAAAATTGATGTATTATATACTATCATTGATTATTTTTCACTTCATAAAAATACTTATCAAAGAATTAAAAACCATAAAAACATATATTTTTAGAATTATTTTAGTTTAAATTTATTTTTAAAGAATATTATTCTATTTTAGTTTAAATTATTAATTTATTTTAGAAAAATAATATGGATAAGATAGATCGGTCAATTGTATATTTACTTCAGAAAGACGGAAAAATTACAATTAAAGAAATTGCAGAAAGACTTAATTTAACAACTACTCCAATTTTTGAGCGAGTTAAGAAATTAGAACGTGAAGGCTATATTAAGTCATATAAAGCCATACTTGATCGTAAAAAAATAGGCCTGCAATTGATGGTATTTTGTAATGTAACGTTAAACCTTCACCAAACAGATTATTTAAAAAAATTCGAAAAAGATATTCAACAATTTCCAGAAGTCGTAGAATGTTATCACGTTGCCGGGATGTTTGATTATTTGATTAAAATCTATGCTGAAGATATGGAGCGTTATCAAGACTTTTTATCCAATAAACTTGCTTCATTAGAAAATATTTCTAAAGTCCAAAGTTCATTTGTAATGACCGAAGTAAAAGATTCTACCTACTTACCTATTCCATAATTTATCTCCAAACCCCGTTATACTGTGGTCCCATGTATTCTCCCCAATCAATAGGAGCTCTTTTTTTTACCTTGAGTTCTGTGCGTTCTATGATTCCGTTTTTAAAAGAATATAAATTTTGTCCATCCTTTGAATAACAACTAATGATATCTAACCAGCCATCGTTATCAATATCTGTTATCAGGGGTGTAGTCCCTAAATTAGATCCAACCTTTAATGGTCTTAAGGATACGTATGATTTATCCTTAAAATTAAGAACTTTAAGACCATTTAAATAAAATTTAGCATCAAAACCAGAGTTTGGTATTACTCCATATTCATTTGTTGCAACTAGTGCTTCATCAAAATCATTATTTATAAAATTATAGACAGTAGACGATGCATACTGAAAAACACCAATTGTATCGGCAGAAACTAACTTTCCTTCTTTTCCATCGATTAAAATATGAACAGCTTGTCTTTCTTCTGACCAAGGGGCAAAACTAAAACCGCTATAAAAATCAGGAACCTCATCATCACCTACAAAATTACCAATTGCCGGTACAGTATATACATGAAATTTATCATCTAAACTTACTACCCAAAGTTCTTCATTTGTTTTTCCGTTAATACAAAACGTTTTACCCTCTACCGCATTGGCCACAATATCTTTAATTCCATCTTTATTTACATCGACTAAAACAGGAGGCGCAATAAAACCTTTTTTTATTCCCTTTGCTAAAATCTGCGCTTTACTGCCACTGTTCGTTAATAAATCTCTAAGATATATTTTATATAAATTACCTCGAATTGTCTCTCCTCCAGATCCAAAAATTATTGAAATATCATTATCATTTTTAAATTTGTGTACTATTGGAGACATATATGTTTCTTTTCCGTCTGGCATATCTATACTATGCAATAGTTTTCCGGTTTTACCACTTACTATCATTAATTTACCAGAAGGTCTCACTGTATTATCATATGGCATTGCTTTTACAAATCCTCCAAATGATACAAGAATATCATGCACATTATCATTATCGACATCAGGTAAAAATTGTGGACTATAAAAATTAAGTAGTTTAGGATCATTTACTAAATCCATATCTTTTAAATTAGGCAAATACTCCCAAAAAAGTTTTCCTGTAGCTCCATTAATAGCATACAAAATTGCTGATCTACCTCCTATAAATACATCATCTACTCCATCATTATTAATATCTTTTAGTATTGCTGAGCTTATTACCTGATTTCTTGCAGGTACTTTCCATAATAATTCTCCATTTCTGCCATCTAAAGCAATAACACCATGTTGAATAGAATCAAATTCTGTTCCTGCACCTCCTAAGATAATATCTTTGATACCATCATTATTAAGGTCTGTTGCTCTAGGTGAAGAAGTAAACCCAATTTCTTTTATCTCTTTTTCCCAGCTATTTGCTTCAAAATCTTTTTCTTTAGGCCAAAAAACAAAAGTCAATATTGCTACCAAACATAAAATAGCAAGTCCCAGTATATATTTCTTCATGAATAAATCTTAATCAATTAGTTCTTTTTAATAAGTTGTTTCGATATGTAATTACCAATCTGATTACCTTGTTTTACACCATTGGTTATGGCAGGCATATAATGAATACCTCCGTAGAGTCTACTTATAGCAGCTTCTTCAGCCGCAGCTTTAAAAGACACAAAAGATCGTATAGGAAGTCCGTACTCGACTTCTGTTGAATCTGTAAAAGCAGTCTGATGCCCTAACATTTCAGATAACATTGCTGCTGATGCCGCAGAAGCAACACTGTGACCACTGGTATACTCAGGAAAAGCAGGAGTTTGTAAGACTGGTCTCCAACTTTTATCAATGTATCTGTTTATATATGTTTCTGGACGAATAACTACGGTCTTATACTTATCATTCCAACAACTAATAAAACTATCGGCAAGAGTTACAGATAAAAACGTAAATACTCTAGCACGCTCTATAAAACCTAAATCTTGTTTTTTAGAAACATGAGACGCTATCAACATCCAATGGGCCCCAGGAGAAATTTTTTGTTCAAATTTCATAATATGACCGGTATGTGTAGAAGCGTTGGGATTACAATCCCAAAATTTCGCAATCTCTAATTGTTCTGTAGAAGCATTTCTTACAGCATCATAAACTTCTATAGATTCCTTATAGAATAGGGATAGCTTATCTGTATCAAAATCTGTCGGTTCTCCTGATGAAAATTGTCCTGCAGAATCTATAACAAATGTTCTTAATCTATGCCAATTGGGTTCTATTGGCTCTAAAAAATCCGGTGGCGTAGGTTTCCATGTTCCTTCACCTTTATCGTTTATAATCTGTGAATGATTATTTCTACTTTTATAGCCATCATTATTTGCCCATTTTTTAATATGATCAGCAACTAAAACACCGTATTCAACAGAATTGTTTATTACTTCTTGCGAAATTCCAAAAGTTTTGATCTTTTCTAGATATACTTTCCTTTTATGGGCAACTATATCATAACTATATACCAGATCTTCTGCCACCATTGAAAATCCAATAATAGCAGCAATTTCAAAATTA
Source organism: Aquimarina aggregata (assembly GCF_001632745.1). Taxonomy (GTDB): domain Bacteria; phylum Bacteroidota; class Bacteroidia; order Flavobacteriales; family Flavobacteriaceae; genus Aquimarina; species Aquimarina aggregata. The sequence goes on from NZ_LQRT01000002.1 coordinate 947,373, forward strand.
TACTTTTTTTCTTTTTGCGGCTCAGGTATATCTTTTAAATGTTTTATAGTATTTGATAATGATACTAAAGAAGTGTCTGTATTTGTTAGAATTTCATGAGCTGTAATATTTGGATAGGCATAAATTCTACTTGCAACCGGTGGAGAAAATATATCTTTTACCATAATATCAGTAACGATCTTGTTCCAAATATTTAATTGTTCTTTTGAATAAATTTTGAAGGCCTCATCATCATAAGCCTTAGGACTACAACCGATAGTACTAAATATCAAAATACTCAAAGAAAATATCACCAATACTCTCATATCTTTATTTAATTTTACGTGATATACCTTTTGAATCATAAATAATAACTTCGCTCATATCTGATGTAATCTCCAGTTGTCTTGCATTTTGAGAAAGATAAGAATGTCCATAATAGAATTCTTTTTTAATAGTTGTACCATTAACAAAGCTAATTTGAGCATACTGATCTAATGGTGCTAACTTAATAATTTGTCCTGGAATTTTGTCGTTTATTTCCAAAGCTTTAAACTCTCCTGAGTTACTACCTACTGTAACTATAGTTTTTGTATTCATTGTAACACTTGCAACACTTTTTTGATCTCCATCAAGAAACAAACCACTTTCTATAGGTTTAGAAACACTTAGATTACCTTTACCATCTCCTAGCATCAAAACACCAAGAGAGGCATCTAATTTACCGTGTATAGGCTCGATCGTATGAGAGTTTCCAACTAGTAATGCATCAAGATTACCATCCATGTTTAGATCCTCTATCAATATACCATTAATGGGTGCTACTTGACATTGCCAAGGCAATTCTTTTATTTTAAAAGTACCATCTCCTAAATTTTCTACAAAACTTGATGTCAGGTATTTGGTATCTAAAATTAATGCATCTTTAGTTTCTTCTTCTGTTAATACATGTCGAAATGAAGCTGTAGAATATGTTACATAATCTCTAAATCTTCTTTTAAAGCCAACAATTTGATCGTTCATAGCATCTCTATTATGAAATACCATTTCTTTACGTTCTCCTTCTTTAGTGGTGTTATAATAAGTTAAAACCGGGTCTATTTTATCGTTTTTATCATAATCTCCCGCATATAATCTAAGAGGTTCGGTAGTGGTCGCTTCAAAAATAGTATTTGTTCCTAAATTACCAATTATATAATCTATATCTCCATCCTTATCAAAATCACCACCAGCAATACTATTCCACCATCCAGATGTGCCTTCTAATCCATTTTTCTCATACTTTTCAAACTTCCCTTTATTATTTTTAAACATGCTAATCTCCATCCATTCTCCTACTAGAATTAAATCTACCCAACTATCATTATCAAAATCAGTCCAAATAGCATCGGATACCATCCCTGGAAATTGCAAAATTTCTGGTGTACTATCAACTAATACACTTTCCTTATTTTCTAAAAGATAGCTTCTAGGAGCTGTGGGATATTCTCCCATTTTTACCTTTCCTCCTACAAATAGATCGATATCTCCATCTTTATCATAATCTGCCCCTTTTACTGCTCCTCCACTGGATTCTATCTTTGGTAAATTATGAGATGTAGTAAAATTTCCATTTCCATCATTTATATATAATCTATCCTGATAATGTTTAGACTGTGCACCATACTCTGACCCTCCACTTACCATATAAAGATCTAGGTCCTTATCATTATCAACATCGAATAGCAGACACCCCATATCCTCATACTCTTTATCATTTATAGGTTCTGAACGCGAAAAATCATTGTCCTGTTGTATAAAAAAAGAAGTCGTGTTTCCTATAGATCCACCCAGGATTATATCATCTTTTCCATCTCCATTTACATCTCCTATTGATTGCCCCGGACCTTCTTTAGAATACATTTTAAAAAGTAACGGTTCATTCTTAAAGTCCACATATCTATTTTCTTTATGCATATACCTAAGCCCTAAAGTATCCGTGCTATTTTTGAAAAGGTAGTTATTGGCGGTTACTTTTACTTCTTTATTATCTACCTTTTTATACGTAATATCGAGAACTTTGTTTATGTCAATAGTATACACCATTTGGCTCCGGTTATCTGGCCATAATATCTCGAGACTATCCACAGTTTTTAAAGCTCCTAAACCAAAATGAATAATTTCTCCCATACTAGACATATAACCTCTTACATATGAATGAAAATACGTCTGTATTTTATTCTTTGTATGCAGTTTTAATGTAGTTCCTAGACCTTCTTTATTTTTTCCTTTATATTTTAACTTTACCTTGATATAATTGGCTTTATGAATTTTATCATTTTGTATTGAATTATTCTTATACAACAAGGCATCTTCTTTAAAATTATTTGTTACTAGTTCTAAATCACCATCATTATCAAAATCTGCAAATGCCACACCATAAGAAATGGAAGGTTTCTTTACCCCTGCTTCCTTAGAAATGTCTAACATCTCCATATTACCCAAGTTTTGATACAGGTAATTACTTTCTAATACTGGTTTTGTTGCATTTTGCGCCTTAATTTTAAGTGCTTTATATGCTTCTGACGTACCTATATTTATATGCGCATCTAATCCAAAAACATGATCTAAATCGTTAATATCTTTTGGGTAACCGTTTGTAATGTATAAATCCCGATTACCGTCATTATTATAATCTGCCCATAAAGGAGCCCAGCTCCAATCTGTCGCATAAATTCCTGACATGCAACCAATTTCACTAAAATTCTGAGTTCCCTGAGTATTTTTACCTCTATTAATCTGCAATGTATTTCTTACAAATTGCGGAAGGTATCCAACCTTAACACGTTCTTCATAAAGATCATAGTTAATAGGCATTTGCATTCTCTTTTTTCGTTCATCTAAAGAAGGTAACATATCTAATACAGTTATATCCATTAATCCATCAGAGTTAATATCTGCGATATCCACTCCCATACCATGAAAAGTTGTGTGTCTTAAATATTCTTTGGCTTTATTTGTAAATGTCCCATCTTGATTATTAATGTACATTAAATCATTAGATAGAAAGTCATTAGCTATATAAATATCAGGCCAACCGTCATTATTTAAATCATTAATCGCTATACCTAATGAAGAACCTTCTTTTGTAATACCTGCTTCTTTTGAAACATTAGAAAAAGAACCATCTGCATTATTCTTAAATAAAAACTCTTGAGTTTTTTGTGAAGTTGTAACAGTAGTATCTAGATATATTTGGTTGCGGTAATTCATTATTTGAGAATTGACCGCTACTATAAGATCCAAATCATCATCTTTGTCATAATCAAAAAAGGCAGCTTGTGTTGATACATTTGTAACTCCTATACCATAAAGTGCTGCTTTTTCTTTAAAAATTGGTATTCCTTCCTTGTTTAAACCTTGATGCTCGTAAAACAAGTTAGGTTCTCCTTTACCTACTGTACATATATAAATATCCTTAAAACCATCTCCATTAATGTCTGCAAAGGTTGCTCCTGTTGCCCAAGAATCACTTAATAAACCGCTCTCTTTTGTTATATCCTGAAATTTAAAATTACCTAAGTTTTTATAGAGTTTTGAGGGAACTTGATTTCCGGAGAAAAAAATATCTTCTAAACCATCATTGTCAAAATCAGCAACCATAACTCCTGCCCCGCTATGATAAAAGCTATTCTCCATAATATCCAATTCTTCTTCGCCAAAAACCATATTCACGAAATCAATATTAGAATCTTTAGGACCTATTAATTCGAATTGTTTATCTGTGTTATTATTGCAAGAACATATACTTATTAAAACCAGAAGAAAAAAGACCACTTTTATTATTTCTTCATTATCCAACCAATTGACCCAACTGATTTTTTGTTTTTTATAGATTTCATTACTCATATACTCAACTTAAAATACCTGAATATTATTCTTTTCGTTAATAAAAGAACGATTCCCTTAAAATAAAGAGAATCGTTCTTAGGCTAAATTAATGTGTTGTTAATTTGAATAGCCTTCATTTTGAGGCAATCTTCCTCCATAATTATCAATTTCTGCCTGTGGTATAGGCATTTTTTCATTTTTACCTACCTGGAAACCGTATTGCTCTAATATGCTCTTTCTATTAGTTCTTATCAAATCATGAAACCTTAAACCTTCGAGATTTAATTCTACTCGACGCTCATGATAAATAGCATCTAATAAAACTTGCCCGCTTAACCCTGTTATATCTGGCAACAAAGCATTATTACCTTCTCTTGCTCTTTGTCTAATTCTGTTCACATATTCCATCGCTGTATTAGGGTCTGATTGATATATTGATTCTGCATACATTAAATAAATATCTGCTAACCGTAGTACCCTCCAATTATTTGATCCATCTGTTGGTACTGCTGGAATTGGATAATCCGTAAAAGGTGCATAGGCAACTTTCTTACCAAAATAAGCATTATTATCAGCATCTAAGGGGCCATATTCTTGATTTGGCACAAAAAATAAACTATGATCTAGTCTTGGATCGTCTGTTTCGAATTCATCCAATAATTCTTGCCTTGCTTGTACAAATCCCCATCCTGCATAATTGTCGTTACCTTGTCTCGGTCCAAAAGCTGTTCCTGATGCTGATCCTAAGGTTATACTACCCCATCCTTGGCCTGCTTCTGTAAATTGCACTTCAAAAATAGATCCTGGTCCATTCTCTCCCGTAGATTGCCAAATTTCTTTATAGGTTGGCGCTAAAGAATATTCACCTAAGTCAAATAATTGTTCAGAATACTGCTTAACCTGTGGTAGATCATTTTGTAAAGCATTAGCCCTAACCAAAAAACCTAAAGCTGCACCTTGTGTTGCTCTACCAATATCTGCTGCTTCATATTCTGATTTTTTAGGAAGCCTAGACAATGCTTCTAAAAGATTCTCTTCTACAAATGCCCATGTTTCCTCTTCAGTACTTCTGGGTACATCAAGATATTCGGCAGGAGTTGCCAGATTTTTTGGGTAAATAGGTACGCCTCCAAACCATTTTGCCAAATCCATATAATATACAGCTCTTAAAAAATAAGCTTCCCCAATTATTCTTGTTTTTAAAGCTTCATCCATATCAATACCTGGAACATTCTCTAACACTTTATTAGCATTTAATATTCCTTGATAAGATTGTCCCCATCTATCTGTAATTTCTCCGATAGTGGGCGTTATTGTGTAGTTTTCTTTTTGAGCCAAACTTTCGTTATCAGCGGGATTTCCTCCCCCTTTCCATGCATCATCGGTACCGATGTTACCGTATCCATAATCTCCTGCAAAGGCAGCATAACGTTGTCTTAGATTTCGATACGTAGCATTAATAGCTAAAAGTGCATCATCTTGGTTTCTAAAAAAAGCTCCCGGTGTATCCACCGCTACACCATAAGGTGTAGTGTCCAAGAATTCATCAGATTTACATGCTCCTATAAGTATAAGTAGCATGCCGAGTATATAAATTCCTTTTTTCATAATTTTTTATAATGTTAAGTTAATTCCGAATAGAAGCGTTCTTGGTTGTGGGTAAACCCCTCTATCCAATCCTAAAGTACGATTATTAGGACCTGTAGCATCTTCAAAGAAAGTAGTCCCAATTTCTGGATCAAGTCCAATATCATAATTATCCCATGTTATTAAGTTTTGACCAGAAAAATAGACTCTAAGTTTGTCTACATGCAGTCGATCAATAACTTCTTTTGGGAAATTATATCCTAATTGAACTGTTTTAAGTCTTAAGTAAGATCCATCATATACGTACCTATCAGACGTTCTTACATTTTTTGTATTATCTACTGTTAACCGTGGTAAAGTGTTAGAGGTGCCTGGACCTGTCCATCTTCCTAAAGCACTTCTAGTAAAGTTAGATGATAATTCAGCTTCAAAGAAATAAGGTAAGGCTGTAAAAATATCATTCCCTTCTACTCCTTGGAAAAATAAACTTAAATCAAATTGTTTATAATCAAAATCTAAATTAATACTATAGGTAAAATCTGGGTGTGGAGATCCTATTTGTACTCTATCATCACCATCAATAACATTATCACCATTTTGATCAACATATCGAATATCACCAGGTTGATTAACTATGTTTGGATTTGTTTGATCTCCCGGGTTTGTTGGTCCCGCAGCAACTTCTGCAGCATTTTGATAAATACCATTAGTTTGTAATCCATAAAAATAGCTAATTGGAAAACCAGCTTCAGTTCTTGCAAAGTCTTCAAGAATCGCAGCTGTACCACTAGCAATAAAACCACTATCTCTATCTAAAGAAGTAACTTCATTATCGATCATATCCATATAACCGGTAGCTCGAATCCCAAAATCTCCAAAACGTTTTTTATAACTTACAGAAAACTCCCAACCTTTATTATTTATTTCTGCAATGTTAAAATTGGTAGTATCACTTAGTCCAGATGTTTGTGTTAATGGTAATATAGGGAGAATTGCTCCATCTGTATCCTTATCAAAATAATCTACGGTTATTGAAAAATCATTTAAAAAAGATATGTCAATACCAAAATTTGTACTTACAGCACGTTCCCATTTTAAAGATTGATTAGCAATTTGTCTTGCTGCAGCTCCACCAGAACGTGCACCATCAAAAACCACATCAAAACCAGAAGTCGGACCAGCTTGCAAACGCGGAAGATATCCAAAAGTACCTATATTACGATTTCCTACTTCTCCATACCCTCCTCTTAACTTTAACTGATTTATAAACGAACTATTCTCTAAAAATTTTTCATTATGCACATTCCATGCAGCTGATATTGCTGGAAACCTACCAAATCTTTCATTTTCTCCAAAAACGCTTGCTCCATCCCATCTCATAGTACCTGTAAGTAGATATCTATCGGCAAAATTGTAACTTACTCTAGAAAAATAGGATAATACAGCCAAAGGAGTTCTACTACCAGCGGCAGAAGTCGTACCACTACTAATATCAGGATCATTAATAATATCTGGTATATCTACAGTAGTGGTTGTACTTATAAACGATTCTGATTCCTGTTGTTCATGACCTATCAAGGCAGTAATATTATGCCTACCTATTTCTTTAGCATAGGTTAATACATTGGACCAAGTATACCCAGTAAATCTATCTGACCTTGTCTGTAATCGTCTTTGGTTTTGAACAACACCTCCATTTTCTGCAAATGTAGTACCTGTAGGTAAATCAAAATCATAAGCTTCACGAGTACCAAAACCTGGAGCATATGTACTCACAAAGTTAAAATCCTTTAGAAAGTCAACATTAACATAAGCATTTAAACCAAAATTCCTTCTTATATCATTGTTTGTATCAAATCGAACTTCGGCTAAAGGATGTATCGCTGTTCTATTAACGGGAGCTGTAAATCCACCATTTTGATCAAAAAACGGAAGATATGGTTCCCAAGCCCAACCATTAATTGCCGATTGACTTTCTAAAAAGGCACCAAAAGAACGTCTTGTATTTTGATCAGTAATTGAATATGTAATTCTATGACCAAACTTTATATTATCATTTACCTTATACTCATTATTAATTCTAAGGTTATGTCTATCAAAATTTGAGTCTCTTAAAGTTCCTTCTTCATTAACATATCCATAAGATACAAAGTAGTTTACTTTTTCTGTTCCCCCTGATAGTGATACTTGTTGATTCTGAAAAAAACCTGTTTGTAAGTTTAGTGTCCCCCATTCAAAAGTGGGTAACGCTGCAGCTTCGGCATTTGTAAAACGTGCCGGTTCACCAGAGTTTGTTAATCCCTCGTTTATTAAGCCCGCATATTCTTGAGAATTAAGAACATCAAGTTCTCTAATTTGATTACGTGTACCAATACTACTATTGATATTTATTTTTAGTTTCCCTACTCTTCCGGCCTTTGTGGTAACTAAAATTACACCATTTGCCCCATTAGAACCATAAATTGCTGTAGCAGAAGCATCTTTAAGTACTTCGATAGATTTAACATCTGATGGATTAATGTTGTTTAGGTCACCTGGCACGCCATCTATAATCACATAAGGTGCCGTATTGTTAATAGTACCTGTACCACGAATACGAATTAATGGTGCAGCACCTGGCTGCCCTGAATTAGCTATTACACTAACTCCAGGTGCTCTTCCTTGAAGTGCCTGAGTTGTAGAAACCACTGGAGCTCTTACAATTTCATCAGCGCTGATAGAACTAATCGCTCCAGTAAGGTCACTTTTTCTTTGTGCACCATATCCAACAACAATTACTTCTTCAAGACTTTGAGAATCTTCTTTCATTGTAATTGAAAGTGAAGTTTGAGTGCCAATGGTTACTTCTTGTGGTTCAAATCCGATATAAGAAAAAACAAGGACTGAATTTATTGGGACGTTGTTTAATACAAAATTTCCATCAAAATCAGTTTGAGTTCCACTTGTTGAATTCTTTATGAATACATTTACTCCGGGCAAAGGTATTCCGTTATCAAAAACCTTTCCGGTAATAGTGTTTGTCTGTGCATGCACGCATATCACAGGAATAAGTAAAACCAACAATACCAGCAACCACTTGCGATATTGACGATGTTTTACGTTAATTACAGTTAATTTCATAAGTTTTAATTGATTAGTGTGTGTTATTTGTAAAATTTTAACGTAAAAGTATATCCGTGGTAGTTGTATCGACGGAACAAATCTTTTTTAGACTACAACAAATCTTTTCAAGCCTGCAACAAATGGTTTTGATAAGATGATTTAAAAATATTAGTCCATTTGCATGTAATTATTTTATTTACAAGTATTTAAACAAAATAAATGATGAGTTTTATCTCTTACATGTGTTTCGTACAAACTAATTTATCCTGTTAAACCATAAGTAATTCACAAAAGCCCACATTTAAGTTTATCAAAAGAGCTTAACAAAAAATTTAGAATTCGAGATTTATATTTGTTTTGAATATAAATCTTAGTATTAGCACTAACCAAAATCAAAAGACATAAAAATGAATTTAACAGACGCAAAAGTATTAATCACAGGAGGTAACTCTGGTATAGGAAAAGCCACTGCAAAATTACTAAAAGAAAAAGGCGCTCAAGTAGTCATTTCTGGACGTAATGAATTAACTCTTAAAACTACAGCAAATGAATTAGGAGTAGCATATATAAAAGCTGATGTTACCGATGAGAATCAAGTAAAAACAATGGTTAAAGAGGCAAAAGACAAGATGACCGGACTTAATGTACTTATCAATAATGCTGGATATGGATATATTTCAAAACTAGTAGATATTGATCCCAATAAGTTTACCGACCAATTTAAAACCAATATTTTAGGAGCAACTTTATGTGCGAAAGAATCTGCTAAACTTTTTGTTTCTCAAGCATATGGCAATATTATAAATATAGGCTCTACATCTTCATTAAAAGGTTCACCAAATGCTTCACCATACGTAGCTACTAAATTTGCTTTACGAGGTATGACCGAAAGTTGGAGAAATGAACTAAGACCTCATAATATAAGAGTCATGCAAGTAAACCCAAGTGAAGTAATGACTGGGTTTGCTAATAATCGTGTAGATGTTAACTTATCCGAAAAAAAATACACCGAAGCCGAACAGCAAACAAAACTACGTGGTGAAGAAATTGCTCACACAATTAGTAGTTTATTAGAAATGGATGATAGAGGTTTTATTACAGAAGCTACTGTTTTTGCAACAAACCCAAAAACATAGTTAAAATTAATATCTAAAAAGAAACGTGCAAAATACAGAGGTAATTTAAAGAATTAACAGTAAAACCATTTGACATAAGGTTTTGGAAATATGATATAGGATTAAGAATATGAATTTCGTTCTAAACATAAACAATTCAATATATTAATGATCTAACTCTTAAAACCTAATTAACAATGAAAAATTTTAACAACATGGCAGGTAAGCTCTCCTTACTTGCCTTTATTTTATGTCTTGGTTTTACACACACAATAAACGCTCAACTATGGCAAGGTAAAGGTAGAATTGCTATAAGTTCTGACGGAAATCAACATGATAGTGACGATTGGGGAGCAACGGCAGTAACACTAGCTATTATTGCCAATCGAGGATTACAGAATAAAGTAGTTCATTATGACTATGCAAATCACGTTTGGAATAACGACAGTTTTTTTGAAAATCAAATTACAGAAAGTGCATTAGGGGCAGCAGACCGTTTCGGTTTTGATAAATCAAAGTTTCATAATGGTTTTAGAAATAAAAATAAAGCCATAAATAGTTTAAAAAATGCGGTTAATGCATCTTCAGCAAATAATCCTTTATTTCTAATTGCTGCAGGACCAATGGAAATTCCGTATCAAGGGATCCTTGCTGCAAATCCCAACAAAAGAAAATTTGTAACCGTTATTTCTCATTCACTATGGAATAACTTTCATGGAGATTGTGATGATGGTTTAAATTGGACAGAATGCCACCCTGGATCTCATCAAAGGAGGCATATTGAACCTCTAGGTGTAAAATGGGTTCAAATATCTGATCAAAATGAAAATAAGTTCTCCCCTGGAAGTGATGCTGCCTGGAATTTTCTTAATAATCTTAATGGCCAATATGACAGAGCTTATGAATGGACTTATTCTCGTGTAGTAGCCGTTAGAACCCCAGGAGATGCTTCTGATGCAGGTATCGCATATTATCTTTTTACTGGCGATCAAAACGGTAATACAACCAAACTTAATAATTTAATGAGAAGTGCGCCAGGCGGAGGTGACGGTGGAAATGGTGGTACCGGAGGTACCGTAACCATAAAAGCCCAAAGTATCAATAAATACATCAGTTCTGAAAATGGTAGTAGATCTATGCGTGCAAATAGAAATAGTGCTGGAACACAAGAAAGGTTCACTGTAAGATCAGAAGGAAATGGAATGGTAAGCTTTAAAGGTAGTAATGGTAAATTTGTAAGTCATGAAAATGGTAATAAAGCTATGAATTGTAATCGTAATGTAGCCCAAGGTTGGGAAAAATTCACTCTAGTGCCTCAAGGAGGTAATGTATATGCGATTAAAGGAAGTAATGGTAGATATGTTAGCCATGAGAATGGTAGTAATAATGGAATTACTTGCAATCGAACTGCTATCGGCTCATGGGAAAAATTTGTTATCGATGGACTTACTTCCAATAGAGCAAAAGAAAATGTATCTCTAAAAGAATTAAATTTTAAAAATGAAACTGTTTTATCCCCTAACCCACTAACAACAGGCAATTACAATTTACAAATTAGTTCATCTAAAAACCTAAGTTCTGCATCTGTAGAAATCATAGATGTTTTTGGAAAACTAATTTTAAGTAAGAAATTAGGAACAGTAACTAAAGGGAATATGATGGTTTCTCTAGATAAAATAAGAAACACTATGAGCTCTGGACTTTATTTAGTGAATATAAGTTTTGATGGAAACAATATCATGAAAAAAATATTTGTTGAATAGCTTAATCTTAAAGAGAAAACGGGATAGTTTATAAATTTTCCTGTTTTCTCTATTTAATTAAATACAGACCTATTATTTAAACACACTATGTACAATTTAAACAAATATATTATCTGCTTTTTTTCTATTTACTTCATAGGATGTATTAATGTGATAATTGCTCAAGATGTCTGGATAGATAAAAATGAAAATCAAGATTATGTTGCAAGGCATGAATGTTCTTTTGTACAATCTGGCAATACATTTATACTATTTGGAGGTCGAGAACAAGCCAAAAGACTTGATGTATATAATTATAAAGAAAACAAATGGACTCAAGGTGCTTCTGCTCCAATCGAGTTTAATCATTTTCAGGCTATAGAATATGATGGATTGATATGGATTGTAGGTGCTTTTAAAAGCAATAATTTCCCTAATGAAGTTCCGGCTGATCATGTTTATATATATAACCCTGCACTAAATGCATGGTTGAAAGGTCCCGAAATTCCAAAGAATAGAAAAAGAGGTGGTGCCGGACTTGTTATGCACAATGATAAATTTTATTTAGTTGCAGGAAATTCAAAAGGTCATAACGGAGGTTTTGTTTCTTGGTTTGATCAATATGATCCATTAAATAATACATGGAAACAACTTAATGATGCTCCTAGATCAAGAGATCACTTTAGCGCGGTAGTTATCAATGATAAAATTTATGCTGCAAGTGGTCGAAAATCCGGAGGTCCTGGAGGTACATTTGCTCCCCTGATTCCACAAGTTGATATTTATGATTTAAAAACGAAAAGGTGGTCTACATTAGAGAACGGTCAAAATTTACCAACTCCAAGAGCTGGAGCTAGCTGTGTTAATTTTAATAATGAACTGTTCGTAATCGGTGGTGAAGGTGAACAATCGGGTCCTGCATTTAAAAAAGTAGAAGCATACAATCCTTCAACAAACAAATGGACTACAAAAACAGATTTAAATTTTGGTAGACATGGTACACAAGCTATAGTCTCTGGGCCGGGGATATTTATTGCTGGTGGATCTCCGGTACAAGCTGGCGGAAGAATGCATAATATGGAGGTATATAATAATGATAAGCCTGTTGGAGTTGCTATAGAAGCAAGTATACTTACAGCTAGTAATAAAATTGATTTCGAACCCAACCAAACCAAAAATATTCCTATTATTTCATCTGGTGGCAATGCAGGTAATTTCATAAGTAAGATTGAAATTATAGGGGTTGATGCTTCGAGTTTTAAAATACAAAAATCTATTTCTCATCACCTAATCAAGTCTAGCACCAAACAAGATATTACCATCACTGCTAGTACTTTACAAAATAACAAGCAAGCAAATCTGGTTATTACATATGACAATCAAAAGAAATTAATCATAAAATTAGCCATCTTATAAGTAAAAGTTTAGTTCATTTTTGATTGAAGACCTATAATAGCTTCTTTATTTCTATAATGATTAATGACTACCATTAAAAATATGAATAAAAAAATCCCTGCTCCTATTACAAAAATTAAAGTTTGTATCTTATCAAAGAGCACTCCACCTAAAATTAATCCAAAAATACTTGCAAAACTACCCATGCTATTCCCGTAACCTTGAATAGTTCCTTGCATTTGGGGGGTTCCTGTTTTTGATAATAAAGACAAAAAATTTGGCCACATTAAACCATTTCCAATAGACAATAAAGTATTTGCACAATACATTATAACAAGATCAGAAAAAGAAAGGAAATAAAAACTTATTGATAGTAATATCGAACCAATCGCTACACATGCGATATTAGATATTTTTCCAGATAAATAAGATAGTAAAGGACCTTGCACCAAAATCATTACCAAACTAGAATATGCTAAAAAAATGCCCAGTTCTACTGCAGACCACTTAAGTATTGTAAGTGCATATATTGGTAGTCCCGCATAAAAAAGACTAAAAGCTAAAAATGTAAAGAAATACACACTATATAGTAAAGGTAACGAATCTAGTTTCAGAATTTTAAACAACGAATTCGAAGTACCATCATCACTACTATCCCTATCGTTATAGCAATCTTTATGTTCAACTTGAAAAAAACGTCGAAAAGAAGTAAATTTTAATCTACCTGTATCTACTACACACGGATTACTTTCGGGTAATTTTAATATGATTACAAAAATTGCAATCAAAGAAATCAAAGCAGCTAGAATAATTGGCAATTTTTCTTCTAAAAAAGTAGAAGCTAATACACCCGCTATTGCAGGTCCTAGTACAAAACCAAGGCTCGTAGAAGCCCCCATTATTCCAAAATTTTTATCTCTATCTTTATCCGTAGAAATATCGGATAAGTATGCATTAGCGACCGAAACATTTCCCCCGGTAAACCCATCAAAAATTCTAGCAACAAACAACAAGAGCAAGGGCAATGTCATTATGTAACTTCCCGTATATTTAGAATCTGTATTCCAAATTATGGTTTCGGGAATGATAAAGGCCAATAAAAACAATAGCCAGGCAACAAAAGTACCTACTTGACTGATGATCAATACTTTTTTTCTTCCTATTTTATCTGATAGTTTCCCCAAAATAGGAGCGCCTATTAATTGAAAAAAAGGATACATCGCTCCTAAAACACCATAAACAAAACCATTACCGCCTAAATTTGTAACGATAAATATTAAAATAGGAATAACGATACTATACCCCAAAATCCCTATAAAATTGACTAATAGAATTGGAAAAATTGCTTGATTAAGAAAACTAAATCCTTTCATAATCTAAAAATAAGATGCATCACCCTAAAAGCTTGTTAAACAATTACTAATTAAAAAAAACATTCTAAGGTATGAGTCTATATAACTGAGAAAAAATTATCTCATGATCTTGACGAGAAGTTCTTTTAGAATATCACCTTGAGGTAAGTTTGATGCACCAACTCCTTTGCTTTTAACATCGGCATCTCTAAGTAAACCGACTATTTGACTTACTTTTTTCATAGGATAATTTTGTGCAGCTTCAGAATAGTCTTTTACAAAATATGGGTTTATTTTTAATGCACTAGCTACACTACGTTGCGATTTATCCGATAATCCATGGTACTGTAAAACTTGCGAAAAAAAACTGTATAATAACGAGATTGTAACAACCAAGGGGTTATCCTTAGGGTTTTGAGAGAAATACTTAATAATTCTATACGCTTTTATCTCATTACGGGAGCCGATTGCTTTTCTAAGTTCAAAATTATTGAAATCTTTACTAATACCTATATTTTCTTCTATTTGAGTTGCTGTTATTTGAGATCCAGCAGGAATAATAAGCTTCAATTTTTCTAGTTCATTATTAATTTTACTTAAATCGGTACCTAGAAACTCAACTAACATTTGAGCAGCCTTTGGTTCTATATTATATTTTGCTCCCGCTAAAACACGTCTTATCCAATCAGAGACTTGATTTTCATATAGTTTTTTACTTTCATATATAATTCCGGTTTTAGCAACCGTTTTATAAAGTTTTTTTCGCTTATCTATTTTCTTATACTTATAACACATCACAAGAACAGTAGACGGTTGTGGGTTCTCAGCATAGTCTCCTAATTTTTCTATAGTTCTGGATAAATCTTGTGCTTCTTTAACAATAACAACTTGTCTTTCTGCCATCATTGGAAAACGTTTAGCATTGGCTACAATATCATCTATAGTTACATCACGACCATACAACACCATTTGATTGAACCCTTTTTCTTCTTCTGCAAGAACATTTTTATCAATAAACTCTGCAATACGATCAATATAATAAGGTTCTTCGCCCATTAAAAAGTATATGGGCTTAATATCCCCTTTCTTTATATTACTTACAATTTGTTTTACTTCGTCCATTCAAAAAAAATCGTCAAATTTGCTCGAACCTTTATTAAGAGTTAAAATGCAAGAGTTAAACTTTCCAGCATATAAGTTCAGGTTCAAAAGTAGCGAAAATAAAGTTTCTATTTTTGACCGAATTCGTAAAAAATTTATCATTCTTACACCAGAAGAATGGGTAAGACAACATACAGTTCAATATCTAATTGAAGAAAAAAAATATCCAGAAAGCCTGATCAATGTAGAAAAACTTGTTAAAGTAAACGATTTAAATAAACGTTATGATATTATTATCTATAAACCAAACGGTGATATACATCTTATTGTAGAATGTAAATCCCATAAAGTAAAGATCACTCAAGAAGTATTTGATCAAATTGCTCGTTACAATTTAGCTTTGAATGCAGAATATTTAATGATCACTAATGGAATGGATCATTATTATTGTCAAATGAATTATAAAGAAAAACAATACTCCTTTTTAAAAGATATCCCAGGCTATAAATAAGAATAGGTCTTAATTTTGATCTTTTTCTTATCGAAACAAAGCTAAAATTTAAATAATCATTAATCTAAGATTAAAATTATCCTTTTGATTTTGTTATTTCCCAAAAGTCGAGGTCAAAAATAGATTACAAATTATTTTTAAAGTTCAACTTAAATTTCCAATTAAACTCATTACTTTGCAGCCGTGAAAATAGCAGTAGTCATACTTAATTGGAATGGAAGGTCTTTATTAGAACAGTTTTTACCTTCTATTATAAAATATTCAAACGAAGCAACTATTTATGTAGCAGATAATGCCTCTACAGACGACTCTATTCATTTTCTTGAAAAGACATTTCCAGATGTAAATATCGTCAAAAATGATACTAATGGTGGTTATGCTAAAGGGTATAATGAAGCACTTGCAAAAATTGATGCTGATATTTACTGTTTACTTAATAGTGATGTAGAAGTTACTAAAAATTGGCTAATACCTATAATACATACTTTTAAAGATTCTGATAAAATAGCAGCAATCCAACCAAAAATCTTAGATTATAAAAAGAAAACACATTTCGAATATGCAGGTGCAGGAGGCGGTTTTATAGATAAATTTGGATATCCGTATTGTAGAGGTCGAATTTTTGATACTCTTGAAGAGGACAATGGGCAGTTTGATGATACTACTTCAATTTTCTGGGCTAGCGGAGCTTGTTTATTTATAAGAAAAGAAGTTTTTGAAGAAGTAGGCAAACTCGATGAAGACTTTTTTGCACATCAAGAAGAAATAGACCTATGTTGGCGGATCCATAACTATGGATATAAAATAGTCTATGTTGGCACTTCGACAATCTATCATTTAGGCGGTGCAACTTTAGATACAATGAATCCGCAAAAAACTTTTCTAAATTTTAGAAATAATTTATATCTACTCATCAAAAATGTACCAGGAAATATAATTTGGTTTATATTGTTTAGCAGATTAATTCTTGATGGGTTGGCTGGGGTTAAATTTTTACTTTCGGGGAAATTATCTCACTTATTTTCAATTCTAAAGGCACATTTAAGCTTTTACGCTAATTTTATTTACTTTATAAAAAAACGAAAAAAACTTTCAAAGTCGGGGAAATATTATACCATTTTTTCCGTTGTATGGCAGTATTTTATTTTGAAACATAAACATTTTAAACAATTATAGGGTTATATAATAAATTAATGTTAACGGATTAGTATTACGTCACATTTTTAATAATTTTGAGTTATATAACCATTACAAGACTAAAAACAAATTTTCTAATGAAAAAAGCAATGATTATTGGAGCCTCTATGGCAGTATTATTATCTTCATGTGTTTCACAGAAGAAATTTTCTGAACTAGAAGCCAGAAACAAGAAAACAGAAGACCTACTAAATACAGCTACAGTTAAGTTAAACAGCTGCCTTGAAGAAAAAGCAAGCTCATCGTCACAATTAAAAGTTTTACAAGACCAAGTATCTAATCTTAAAAATCAGAATTCTGCTTTGTTAAACAATGTTGGTAATTTAGCAACACTTTCAACTAAAGAAGCAGAAAACTTAGAGAAGTCTCTTGAAAGTATTAAAGAAAAAGATCTTCAGATCAAGACAATGCAAGATGCACTTACCAAAAAAGATTCTGTAACCTTAGCATTGGTTACAAGTCTAAAAGGTGCATTAGGAAACTTGGCTGATGAAGATATAGAGGTTAATGTAGAAAAAGGTGTAGTTTATGTATCTATTTCTGATAAACTTCTATTTAAAAGTGGAAGCTATAATGTATCTACCAGAGCACGTGAAGTGTTAGGTAAAGTGGCTAAAGTTGTTAATGACAAACCAGATATCGAATTCTTGGTAGAAGGTCATACTGATAGTAAACCATATAAGAGTAATAAGGCTATTCTTGACAACTGGGATCTAAGTGTAAAACGTGCAACAGCAGTTGTTAGAGTTTTACAAAAAGACTTTAAAGTAGATCCTAAGCGTATGACTGCTGCGGGACGTAGTTACTATGTACCAGTTGCAGACAATGGTTCTGAAGCAAATAGAGCAAAGAACAGACGTACAAGAATTGTTGTACTACCTAAACTTGACCAATTTTATAACATGATTGAAGATGGTATGAAAAAAGCATCTCAAGGACAAGGAGGAAACTAGAAAAACATAGAGATTCTCTATATAAAAAGGCCATCAGAAATGATGGCTTTTTTTTATGCCCATATAATATAAAAGATCCTTAAGCCATTAATATACATCCTAAATTAATAGGCTCTGTACTTCTCCAAAGAAACTTTATTAATAGTATTATCCAAAGAGTTTGACTTAAGTAAAGTTGATATCATAGTTATGCCAATTCATATACTTACAAACTATGTAATGAGTTATAAACAGTATTTCTCATTAAGACATAAGATCATTACGATACAAGCTGATCACTAACTTTAATTTATATATCATACTATAGGATTTGACACAAAAAAAAGGCAATACTCACGTATCGCCTTTTTCTTTGTGGTTGTGGTAATAATTATATATTAACCTCTTTTGTAAAGCTTCTATCGCCTAGATCAAAAGAGATTATATATCTTCCCGAAGGTACTTCAGAAAACTTATACAGTCTTTCAAAAATTAAGTTTTCTTCTTCAACTTTTTCTGTTAATAAGGTTTCTCCATTCTCATCTGAAATCGAAATACTTAGAGGTGACTTCTTAGATCTAGTAAGCATAACTTTTACCAAAGAATTTTGTACAAGAACTTTAGGCTTAAAAATAGTTATCGAAGAATCTTCGATTAATGCTATTCCTTTAGAGTTCTTTAATACTGGAGTTACTTTAACATCAAATTCTGTTTCTGTTTCTACAAAATAAATACCATCTGCTACAGAATTAAAATTGAAATACTTTCTATATGATGGCATTGCTTTCAAAGTGGCATTAAACAGAATAGTTCCTGTGTAATCCTTAAGATACAATTTTTGTCCTTTGCTAATGTTAGATAGTGAAACATTAATTGTAGAAGAGTTCTCTATTCTAACAGATAAAAAATCTGCTGCTTTTACAGCTGTACTAAATAAGATAACACATATTAGTAAGCTTAGGTTAATTACTCTTTTCATAACGTTCTAGTTTTAGTTGTTAATATCTTTTGTCGGTACAAATGTAATCCAGATATATCTGTAGAAACACAACAATATTTGCACATATCTATGCTATTTTAACCCAAAAACACTTAGAAACACATTTTAATATCAAATTAACATATTTTTTAATTTAAATTTACATTAATTTAACGTTAGAAATGCAATATTAGTAGTCGATTAGAGTATCCTGAAAACAAGACATCATTTATGAAAATTGTAAAACCATCATTAGAAAAAATAGTTCCAGAATTTGGGAGCTCACTTTATTACGAGAGATTTTCAAAAGAAAACAAAAATAAAAATCCCATATGGCATTATCATCCTGAAATTGAAATTGTATATGTAAACGGAGGTACAGGGAAAAGACAAATAGGGAGTCATATGTCTTATTATAGAAAGGGTGCATTAATGCTTATAGGCTCTAACCTACCCCATTGCGGATTTACAGATCATACTACAGGGAACAGTAGTGAAACTATAATTCAAATGCTACCCGATTTTCTTGGTTCTACATTTTTTGATGTCCCCGAGATGAATGCCATTGGTCAACTTCTTGAGCAAGCAAAAAAAGGTATTGTATATCATGGTGATACTAAAAGAAGGATTGGAGCACAAATCGAAGCGCTTAAAGATCTAGAGCCTTTTGAAAAACTACTTGGTTTTTTAGAAGTACTAAGAGAAATGCAAAAAACTAATGATTATACCATACTTAATGCAGAAGGTTTTATCGTAGAAACTTCATTACAAGATAATAATAGGATTAACCTGATATTTAATTTTGTACAACAGGAATTTAGCAGACCAATATCTCTAGATGAAATCGCGGATAAAGTAAGTATGAGCGTTCCAGGGTTTTGTAGGTATTTCAAAAAAATTACAGGAAAAACATTTACTCAATTTGTAAATGAATACAGATTGGTACATGCGGCAAAGTTATTACATGAAAAACAAACCAGTATTACAGATATTTGTTATGAAAGTGGCTTTAGTAATTTCTCTCATTTTAGTAAATTATTTAAACAATTTACAGGAAAAACCCCCAGTATGTATAGGACAGAATTAAATTATGTGATTTCTTAATCACAATTACCCATTATAACACAACAAATTAAAACCTAGATAATGTCTATACTCCCTTTTCCTTCTCTAACGAGAACAGGTTCATGGCTAGTTAAATCTATAATAGTAGAAGGTATATTATCTCCAAAACCACCATCTATTACAATATCAACTAGTTTATCCCATTTTTCGAGAATTAACTCTGGATCGGTAGTATATTCTATAACTTCATCCTCATCATAAATTGAAGTAGAAACAATTGGATTACCCAAACCTTCAACAATAGCTAGACATACATTATTTTCTGGTACTCTGATACCAACTGTTTTCTTTTTTTTAAAAACGGTTGGCAAATTATTATTACCTGGTAATATAAATGTATAAGGACCAGGAAGTGTTCTCTTTAATAACTTAAAAGTAGCATTGTCGATTTGTTTTACATAATCAGATAAATTACTAAGATCTTTACAGATAAATGAAAAGTTTGCCTTCGCTAACTTAATCCCTTTGATTTTAGCAATTTTTTCTAATGCTCGTGTATTTGTAATATCACAACCTAAACCATAAACCGTATCTGTAGGGTAAATAATCAATCCCCCATCTCGCAAACAATCCACTACTCGTTGTATTTCTCGAGGATTTGGATTTTCATTATATATTTTTATAAACTCTGCCATAACGAAGTTAATGCTATTCAAAGATAATTCTTCTTGTGTATATCTCTCAAAATTAAAGGTTCCTCTTACTAATAATACAAAGAAGTATACTATTACTTATACATCAGGAGCTAACCTATTACTTTTAATTTTGCAAAACGAAGCAACAATTTTTTAATCCCTCCTTTTTCAAAATTAATCTCTGCTTTTTTGTCTTGCCCTACTCCTTCAATTTTAATAATTTTTCCAATTCCGAAACGCATATGCTCTACAACACTACCAGGAATTAATTCTTGATCAAATAAATTAGTGTTATTATCTGTATTTGTTGAACCGTTAGAAACGGGACGCAATTTTCTCAACTTTCGTAGCTGTTCTTCGTTTGGTTTATGTGCTAATGGTGGCGCACCAGACACCGGTTTTTTGAGTCGCAATTTACTTTTATCTACTTCTCCAAATATATCAGCATCTATTAAAGGCTTATATCTGTAGCCTTCTACAGGTGTTAGGTATTCAAGAAATTTATCATCGATTTCTTCTATAAACCTACTTGGTTCTGCATCAACGAGTTTTCCCCATCGATATCGAGATTGTGTATATGTCAAGTAAGCTTGTTTTTCAGCCCTGGTCAATGCCACATAAAACAAACGTCTTTCTTCTTCTAACTCACTTCTTGTATTCATACTCATTCCCGAAGGGAAAAGGTCTTCTTCCATACCTACAATGTACACATATGGAAACTCTAGTCCTTTTGCTAAATGAATAGTCATTAGTGCAACCCTATCATCATCACCAGTATCTTGATCCAAATCTGTTGCTAGTGCTACATCCTCAAGAAACTCTGCTAATGATCCTTTTGAATCTACTACTTCTTTCTGTCCTTCTACAAAATCACGAATACCGTTTAATAATTCTTCAATATTTTCAATTCTAGCAATACCTTCTGGAGTACCATCTTTCTTTAACTCTTGTAATAATCCTGTTTTCTTTGCAACTATTTCAGACAAAACAAAAGCATCTGAAGTTTGATTAGTGACTTGAAAACTCTTGATCATATTCATAAAATTTTCTAGTCTGGTCTTAGTACCACTATTAATTTTAAGATTAATACGATCTAAATTTTCAATTACCTCAAATATTGACCGATCATAATGATTAGCAGCCACAATAAGTTTATCTACCGTGGTACCACCAATACCTCTAGCGGGATAATTAATTACTCTTTTTAATGCTTCCTCATCTTTAGGATTAATTATCAATCGCAAATAGCCAAGAACATCTTTTATTTCTTTACGTTGATAAAACGAGAGTCCACCATAAATCCTATATTTTATATCTCTTTTACGTAATGCATCCTCTATAGATCGTGATTGCGCATTTGTTCGATACAGTATTGCAAAATTACCATTATCTAATTGATGGTTCATTTGATTTTCAAATATAGAACTTGCGACATATCTACCCTCATCGGCATCGGTTAATAACCTATTTACTATAATTTTAGGGCCAGGATCGTTTGCGGTCCATACTACTTTATCTAATTTGGTTTTATTCTTATCAATAATTGAGTTTGCAGCCTCTACGATATTTTTTGTAGATCTATAATTTTGCTCTAAACGGTATTGCTGTACATTATCATAATCCCTTTGAAAATTAAGGATATTGTTGATGTTAGCACCTCTAAAAGCATAAATACTCTGTGCATCATCACCTACTACACAGATATTCTGAAATTTATCTGACAAAGCTCTAACAATAAGATATTGAGAGTGATTTGTATCTTGGTACTCATCTACTAATATATATCTAAATCGATTTTGATATTTAGATAATACTTCAGGAAACCTGTTTAATAATTCATTAGTTTTAAGCAATAAATCATCAAAATCCATAGCTCCGGCTTTAAAACAACGATCTACATAATGCTGATAAATTTCACCCATTCTAGGGCGCTTTGCCATTGCATCTGCTTCTACCAATTCGCCATTTTGAAAATAAGCTTTTACGGTAATCAAACTGTTTTTATACGATGAAATCCTTGAATAAACCTGTTTGTATTTATAAATATCTTTGTCAAGCCCCATCTCTTTAATTACAGAGGCAACTAAACGTTGAGAATCTTGAGTATCATAGATGGTAAAATTAGAAGGGTATCCTAATTTATCTGCTTCAAACCTTAAAATTTTAGCAAATATCGAATGAAATGTTCCCATCCATAGATTTTTGGCTTCACTAGCTCCTACTATAGTAGAAATACGTTTTTTCATTTCACGCGCTGCCTTATTGGTAAAAGTCAACGATAAAATATTAAATGAATCTACTCCCTGATGCATCAAATAAGCAATTCGATAAGTTAATACACGCGTTTTTCCTGACCCTGCACCGGCAATAACAATCATAGGCCCATCTTTCTGAAGTACAGGGGCTCTTTGTGCATCATTCAACTCTGCTAAATATTCTTCCAACGTAACAATTTTAAAGATGGAAATTTAAGGAAAGAATAACGGTTATAAAAACACTCTTGGCTCTTTTTGTAAACAAATCATCGTCAATAACTTTTATAATTTTACCGTGATTACAATACCATCGTAAACAGTACTAAACTCGAACTCTTAAAAGTTAATTTAAACACAAAAACGATAGTGCAAACTTAATTGTTAACAAAGATTTTTCCTACATAAAAATCAATTGTTAGTAAATTTAATAGACAAAATACATTGTTTTAAGTTAAAATGTGTTATATTTAAGAAATTTTTAAAATTTACCCATTTTTACTCAACTAAATCCCAACCTTAATCTAACACACTATGGCCCCAAATGTGAATGTACAGTTTATAGAAAAAGAGCAAATTAAATTTTTGAAGTTTCCCAAAAAAGATGTCCTGGATAAAAGAAAAGATCAAATTGACCGATTTTTAGAGTTACAAAGAGCTTTATCTTTAGGCAACCTTGAGCGTCAAAAAGTTAAAATAGTCTTTGTAGACGATACTGGATTTAAAAAAGTAGAAACTACAATTTGGGGAATAACTGACCGAGAAGTTATTTTAAAGCAATCTACTATCATACCTCTAGAAAGAATTATAAGCATCTCATAAGTTTTAATATAACCATGATATTTCTAAATCTTAGATATAGATAATCATCGAGTTTTTTTTAATCTATGTTTTTAGATTATGGTAACGGCGTATTTTGTTTTCAAAATACGTCTTACTTTCTTAAAATAAAGCAGATCCGAACAAAGAATTATATATTTAACAATTATACTAAATACGTGTTTAACATACTAAAATTGTTTTTTTTCAGTTGTACTACAAAAATGCATTCAATATCTACGATATTATACCCGTCTCATAATGAATAAGAAACTAGTAAACATTTTTCTACTTACTCTATTTACAATAAGTAGTTTTATAACTCATTCACAATCATCTACAAAACATCTAATCGCCCAAGATCAACAAAGTTTTATCAATGATTTAATAAGCCAAAAAAGCAACCAACCTATGGCTATTAAAATATCTAAAGATGAAACATTATTATGCTCTATTACGCTAAAAAAGCAAACCGATCAAGAATTTACAATTATAGGTAAAGTCGATAATCAAAAAACATCAATACTTTCTTTATCAAAAGTAGCTGGAAAGTTAGAAGGTAATATTGTTCTACAAGATTCTAAGAAAGCATATAAAATTTTCGTAGCATCAGATAATAAAGTATATATCGAAGAAACTGATATCCATAGTGTCCTATGTATAGATT
Source organism: Aquimarina aggregata (assembly GCF_001632745.1). Taxonomy (GTDB): domain Bacteria; phylum Bacteroidota; class Bacteroidia; order Flavobacteriales; family Flavobacteriaceae; genus Aquimarina; species Aquimarina aggregata. Next base: position 971,733 of record NZ_LQRT01000002.1, read on the forward strand.
ATGAAAAAGTAAGCGGTAAGACTTCTAGTAAAAATACACCCATTACAAAAATGGCACTTGAGTTAGAGAGTCTTCCTGGAGCAACAGGTGTCGTATACTTAGATTTTGATGGTGAAGTTGTAACAGGTACTAGTTGGAAAGGTGGTGCTACAATAAATGCTAGAGCTACAAGTTTTTCTGACGAACAAATTTTAAGGATTTGGAAAATAATGGCTGAAGACTTTAGACCATTTAATATCAATATTACAACAAGAAGAGACATTTTTGAAGCAGCCCCAAGAAATCGCAGAATGATGTGTATTTTCACTTCTACAGATGATGCAGCTCCAGGTTCTGGAGGTGTAGCTTTTTTAAGATCTTTTGGAAGAAGTAATGACAACCCTTGTTGGGTTTATAATATAAGCGGCAGTAGAGTTGCTGGAGAAACTGGTTCACATGAAGTAGGCCATACACTAGGTTTACAACATGATAGCCAAGGCAGTACAGAGTATTATGCCGGACATGGAAAATGGAGTCCAATAATGGGATGGAGTGCTAGTAGAGCTATTGGGCAATGGAGTCAAGGAGAATTTGAAAACGCTAATCAAACACAAGACGATATAGCAGTAATGGCTGATAATAACAATGGTGTTGGTTTTCGAGATGATGATCATAGTAATGTTATAAACAATGAGGTAACAGAAATTAAAGTTGACTCTGATGGAAATGTTAGTGCTAGTCAAAATTTTGGTTTTATTGGTAAAAGAGATGATAAAGATGTATTTTCCTTTATAGCAGAGGCTGGCGATGTATCTTTTGATTTTAATCCTGACCCCGATTATCCGAATTTGAATATACAAGCCAGACTTATTAATGCACTTGGCGAAGAGATTGTATCTTCTGATCCTGATGGTTTATCTGCATCTATTAATGAAACTTTAGCCGCAGGAACGTACTTTATTGAAATTGATGGTGTTGGTGAAGGAACTCCTATAAACGGATATTCGGATTACTCATCATTGGGTAATTATTTTATCTCTGGAAAATATACGCCTGGAGATAACAGACAACCTCCTGTTGCAAATTTCGAAATATCTGGAAATGACTGTTCTGATATTACTTTTAAAAGCACTACAATAAACAAAGTAAACTCATATTTATGGGATTTTGGAGATGGAACAACATCTACAGAGCAAAGCCCAACACATACTTATACCACTAATGGGTCATATACCGTATCCTTAACTGCAGTAAATGATATAGGAGAAAACAAAAATGAAAAAAAGGATTATGTAACTATAAATCTTCCTGAACAACCTGTTGCAAGTGATCAAAACATCTGTCCTGGAGAATCAGCCAATATCACAATCTCCGGAAATAGTGAATACCGATGGTATTCAGAACCAACTGGTGGTATTGTAATTGCTACAGGTGCAACATATAACACACCTGCTTTAGATGCATCACAAACGTATTATGTTTCGGGAATTATTGGAGATTGCACAACAGCTACCAGAACAGAGGTAAGCGCTATAGTTCTTGAAATACCTACATCTCCAACTATAGCAGTCAATCAAAATCAAAGACTAGCCATAGATACAGAGTTTACCTCATACCAATGGTTTTTGGATGGAGAAGTATTAGCTGATGCTAATGGATCAACATATCTTCCTGAAGAAACAGGAACATATACATTACAGGTAGCTAATCAAGCTGGTTGTACTGCTCTTTCTGCAGAATTTGCTGTAGATCAATCTCAACTTAATTTAAGTCTTAATAGTAAAACATATACCTACTACCCTAACCCTGTTAGCGACGATAAACTTTTATTAATAGATGGTATTACTGCTAATGATTTTAATATAAGTATCGTAAATGTACTTGGCGAAGTCGTGCTGCGAACCATGCCTACTCCTGAATTAGATGTTTCTGAATTATCAAAAGGATTGTATATGATACTTATTGATAATAAATATATAGGAAAATTAGTAAAACAATAGTTTAAAATACACTCACTTTGAGTTCATTACAAAGCCTATCTGCTCATAAAGCAGATAGGCTTTTTTAGTAACTAACATATCTTAAGTGGTATTTTAACTTTCCTTTAATAGATTTTTGAATATCTTTAGAAGCCAAAAAAATAGCTTTTGAAAAATATTCTTCTATTTACGTTTAGTCTTATTCTATTTCCGTTATTCATTTTTTCACAAAAAGAAGGTAAAATCATAACAGATTATGGTAAAACCTATGAAGTGAAAAAACCAGACTTTAAAACCGATAAAGAAAATGAGTTAAAAGCAGTATTTGATATTGGCCGCACCTTTAAGGATAGTTCAAAAGTAAATCCTTTATTTAACACGGCGGCGCGATATTTAAATATGCATGCAGATGCTGGCATAGCACTAGAAAAACTTAAAGTTGCATTAGTTATTCACGGTTCTGCTGCCAATGATATCCTAATTGATTCCGAGTATAAGGCTAAATACGGTATCAATAACCCAAACACGAAGCTTATTGCTGATTTATCAAAGGAAGGCGTGCAAATTATTCTTTGTGGGCAAACCGCAGCCTACCGTAAGATATTAAAAGAAAATACTTTACCAGAAGTACAATATGCATTGTCTGCAATGACTGCTTTGGTTCAATTACAGAATAAAAACTACAGACTTATTAATTTTTAATATAATGAACACACAAACGCTACTAGTACTTTTTTTAATGGCTATTTGTACAGTTCAGGCTCAAAAAATAGATCCTGAAGTAGAATCAATGGCAATAAAATTAGAATCAAAAGTTATAGAATGGAGAAGAGATTTTCATGAAAATCCTGAACTTTCTAATCGAGAATTTGAAACTGCAAAAAAGATTGCTAAACACCTTAATAGCTTAGGGCTTGAAGTAACTGAAAAGGTTGGTAAAACAGGCGTTGTAGCTATATTAAAAGGGGATAAAAAAGGAAAAACAGTCGCTTTAAGAGCAGATATTGATGCTTTACCTGTTACCGAAAGAGCAGATGTACCCTTTAAATCAAAGGTAAAAACTACTTTTTTAGATACCGAGGTTGGTGTTAGTCACGCCTGTGGGCACGATACCCATACTGCAATATTAATGGGAGTAGCTGAAATTCTTGCGAAAAACAAAAGTAAAATAAACGGTACTGTAAAGTTTATTTTCCAACCGGCAGAAGAAGGACCGCCACCCGGAGAAGAAGGTGGTGCTAAATTAATGATTAAAGAAGGTGTGCTAAAAAACCCTGATGTAGACGCAATTTTCGGACTACATATCAATTCTGGAACCGATGTAGGAAAAATCCGTTACAAACCTGGAGGAACAATGGCAGCTGTAGAACGTTTTGTCATTAATGTAAAAGGAAAACAAACTCACGGATCTGCACCTTGGACAGGAGTTGATCCAATTCTTATCTCAGCAAAAATTATTGACGGATTACAAACTATTATTAGTAGAGAATCCCCTTTAGTTAATGAAGCAGCTGTTATTACTGTTGGAAAAATTACTAGTGGAGTTCGATTTAATATTATTCCTGAAAGTGCTGAAATGATTGGTACTGTAAGAACTTTAGACCCTAAAATGAGAGCTCTTATTATTCGTAGAATGAATGAAATGGTACCTGCAATTGCCAAAGCCTACGGAGCTGAAGCAACAATCAATTTTCAAAACAATACATCCATCACTTATAATGATCCAGATTTGGTAAAACAAATGTTACCTACTATTCAAAGTATTGCAGGTAAAGAAAATGTACTTTTGTCAAAAGCAACTACTGGAGGTGAAGATTTTTCATATTTTCAAGAAGTAGTGCCTGGCTTTTATTTCTTTTTAGGTGGTAAGTCTCCTTCAACAAAGAACGCTCCTTCACATCATACACCTGATTTTTACATTGATGAAAGTGGTTTATTATTAGGGGTTAAAGTGATGTCACAGTTAACTTTAGATTATCTTAACGCCCAATAAAATAGATTTAGTGTAACATGGAAAGTATACTTGGTTTTTTAGCTTCAATATCTTGGTGGATATGGATCATTATTGCCTTTGCTTTAATTGCTATTCGAGACGTTTTTTTTAATAAAAGACATACAATCAGTCATAATTTCCCTATTGTAGGTCATCTTAGATATCTATTAGAAAGTATCGGTCCCGAGATCAGGCAATATTTTGTGGCTAATAATAGAGAAGAACTTCCATTTAATAGAATTGAAAGAAGTTGGGTATATGCCTCTTCTAAAAACGAGAATAATTATGAAGGTTTTGGTACAGATAGAGATATTTACGAGCATCAACATATTTTTATAAAAAATTGTATGATCCCTTTTCAAATGGATAAGGATCATCCCAACAAAGATGATAAATCATTTTTGCCCTGTGCAAAAGTTATGGGGCTTTACAACCAACGTAAAAAACCATATCGTCCAGGATCTGTAATAAATGTATCTGCAATGAGTTTCGGTTCCTTATCAGCACGCGCAGTAGAATCTCTTAACATAGGAATCCAAAAATCTCATTCTTATCATAATACAGGAGAAGGTGGTCTTTCCCCCTATCATAGTAATGGTGGTGATGTTATTTTTCATTTTGGTACGGGTTATTTTGGTGTTCGTGGTGATGATGGTAAATTTTCAATGAAAAAAATGAAAGAATTGGTAACCAAAAACCCTTTCATTCGTGCTATTGAAATTAAATTATCGCAAGGAGCTAAACCAGGCAAAGGCGGTGTTTTGCCAGGTGCAAAAATAACTCCCGAGATTGCAGAGATTCGAGGCGTACAAGTTGGTAAAGATGTATTATCGCCATCATCTCATACTGCATTTACGAGTGTTCCTGAACTTTTACAATTTATCGAGGATATTGCTGAAGAAACGGGACTTCCGGTAGGTATCAAAGCGGCTATTGGAAAAACTGAACAATGGGAACTCTTAGCTAAGTTAATGTCTGAGTCTAACAGAGGGCCTGATTTTATCACAATAGATGGCGGTGAAGGTGGCACTGGTGCGGCTCCACCAAGTTTTGCTGATCATGTTTCCTTGCCTTGGATTTATGGATTTACAGCCATTTATAAAATATTTCAAAAATACAATCTTACCGATAGAGTTGTTTTTATAGGAAGTGGTAAACTTGGATTTCCTGCCAAAGCAGCTATGGCATTTGCTATGGGGGTAGATTGTATTAATGTCGCTCGTGAAGCTATGATGAGTATTGGCTGTATACAAGCTCAAGTGTGTCATACAAATCGCTGTCCAAGTGGAATAGCTACGCAAAGTAAATGGTTACAAAAAGGTATCGATGTTCCTCTTAAGTCAGATCGTTTAGCACAATATTTTAAAACATTTAGAAAAGAATTTATAGAAATTACACATGCATCGGGTTATGAACACCCCTGTCAATTTTCGATGCAAGACATTGACCTTAATGTAGATGATGGTGAACTTACAAAAACATTAGAAGAATCTTTTAAGTATACCAAGACTCCTGTAGCGTATAACTGTGCAACGGATTTAAAAGAATGTACGTATCTTGGTGGTTCTTATAATTCGAAATAGTCATTTAAAAAAATAATTAACACTAACAATCTATATTTTCTCATGAATATTGAAGTAATACCTTTAGTTATATCTTTGATTCCTGCAATACTAATAACCTTAGTGTCTGTGTATTTTTTCAAACTACATACCTCAAATGAAGAAAAAAGACGTAGATTTCTTTTGTATCGAGAAAACCAGAAGGAAGCATTACCTCTTAAACTTCAGGCTTACGAACGTATAGCCTTATTTTTAGAAAGAATTTCTCCAGGAAAACTATTGCAAAGAATGGAGCCTGTTGGGGATAATAAAAAGAACTATGAAGTACTCTTAATTCATGCTATTGATCAAGAATATGAGCACAATCTAACTCAACAAATCTATATATCTGACGAATGTTGGAATACAGTTAAAACAGCAAAAAATGCGATCATCTCATTAATTAGAAAAGTAACATTGGATGAAACCGTAGACTCAACTGATCGAATGAGAGAAATAATTCTAACTACTGTAATAGAAAAAGGATCTCCTAGTGAAATTGCTTTAGCTGCCGTAAAGAGTGATGTAAATGACTTGTTTAGTATATAGTAGTAGCTAAACTTAGCTAATCATAAAGCTTTTTATAATAGCACTTATACTAATGTTTTAAATTACTCTAATAAATCACAGGAAGACTACATATACAATTATATATTTTTCTTAAGAGTAACATACTACTGTTTTTAGACATTAACTATGTAAAAACAATTCATTCCCAATGAAATTAAAAATATTTATCCTTTCATTTTCTTTTATAATATTATCGAATAGTATAAATGCACAAAGCGATCTGCATATTCCTAGAGAAATTCAATCAGCTTATGAAAAACAAACTAGATCTAAAGACGGAAAACCTGGAGAAAAATATTGGCAAAATGAAGTCAATTATAAAATAGATGTTGCGGTTACTCCTTCAACTAGATTAATCAATGGAAAAGAAGTTGTTGAGTTTACTAATAACAGTCCTGATGATCTATCTGAAGTTGTAATAAGATTGTACTATGATGTCTTTAAAAAAGGCAATGCTAGGAGTATTCAAGTTAATGAAAAAGATATTGGTGAAGGTACAATTATCAAAAGCGTTATAGTTGAAGGTGTAAAGTATGATCTTTCTGACCGCAAACAAATACGCCGTATTGGTACAAACATGAGTATCCTTTTAGCTGAGCCCTTAAAAACAGGAAAGAAAATAACATTACAATTTGAATGGCAGCAAAAAGTACCATTAACACTTAGAAGAACAGGTGCTGTAGATGAAACCTCATTTTTTATTGGATACTGGTATCCACAAGTAGCTGTATATGATGATATTTTTGGTTGGGATAAAATAGATTATACTTTTACTACTGAGTTTTACAATAATCTATCAAGTTTTGATGTAAACATTACCGCACCAGATAATTTTCTTGTTTGGGCAACAGGTACCTTACAAAATAGTGCAGATATTCTTCCTACTAGTATTCATAAAAAATACCTAAAAGCTCAATCTTCAAAAGATGTAATAAATATCGTTACTTCTGAAGAGCTTAAAAATTTAAAATTAAAAAGCGGAACCTGGAACTATAAGGCAACAGAAGTTACCGACTTTGCTTTTGCAATGAGTGATCATTATTTATGGGATGCCGCTGTTGAGAAAGTAAAAGAGAACAATGTTCTTATCAACACTGCTTTTCCCGTTCAAGAAATTGAAAAATATAAAGAAGTAACTCACATTCAACAAAAAATAATTAAACACTTTACCTATGATGTTCCCGGGGTTCCATATCCGTATCCACAATTTACAACCTTTATTGGGCTTAAAAATAGAGGTAGTGGTATGGAATTTCCTATGATGGCGAACAATGGAGGTCCAGGTAAACCTCTTACAATTCATGAATTATTTCATTCATATTTCCCTATGTATGTAAGAATTAATGAAAGGCGCTTTGCATGGATGGATGAAGGTTGGGCAGATTTTATTGAAATATTGACCATGCATAAGTTTTTTAATGATAAAAAAGAAGATCATTCGTTTTATTCTAAATTTAAGCTTGGAGTACAAAGAAAAATTGGCAGCATTAGTAGTCTGCCGGCAGTTACTTCTACCGTATACACCACTGATAATTATGGTTATCATGCCTATTCCCTTCCATCATTTACTTATGCATTACTCTACCAGCATTTAGGTGAGAAAAAATTTCTTAAATGTTTAAAAACATATATTGAACGTTGGGCAAAAAAATCACCAACCCCATATGATTTTTTCTATACTTTTGAGAATGTTAGCGGTGAAGATCTAAGTTTCTTTTGGAATTCTTGGTATTTTAAAATGGGATATCCTGATCTAAAAATTGAATCGTTTAATGAAGGGAATCTTATTATAAAAAGAATAGGAGAAAGACCTGTACCCATTAGTTTAAAAGTAGCATATGATAGTATAAATAAAAAATCCCTACAAAACTACTCATCTATTTTAGGAGCAGACATTTGGAAAAACAACAATCGCACCCTTACTATTAAAATTCCTAATTTCAAAAAAATAGAATCTATAGTAATCAATTCAGATTTTCCTGATTTTAATGAGTCAGATAACTTTTACCCCTCATTATCAAATCAATACGAATCATTGAATCTAGACAATAGTATACTTGGTATATATCCAATAGAAGAGTTTCCTATGGAACTTCTTCTATCAAAAAAAGAAGGTGTTCTTATGTTTGAACTTTTAAACACTAGTATCAAAGCTTATCTCCAACCTCTTGATAAATATAGTTTTGTTTCAATTGATGGAACTATATCTTTAAAAATATTAAAGGAAAAGTATAATAAACATAAAGTAGAGCTTAATTTATCCTTATATGATAGGACTTTTACCGGAATTCAAAAATAAGGCAATTGTAACGATAAAAAATTAAAAACAGAACTATTGAATTGATTTTAAAAAGTCATAATAACTAGTTAATATATATCAAAGAAGAACGCTATAACAGACTGAATAACAATAGTCAAACATTTTTTACAACAAGTTTTGATTGATACTACCTGTCTAACAATTATATCAAAAAATTTGAACTTCTGAAGAAGCTATTAACAGTATATTATTTACATTGTCTTATACTTTCAATATGGTCCTAATATTATATTAAAAACAAGTATCATTCTCTTTTTTTTACTATTTTTAAAATCTGTATAATAGTTTTAACATAGCATCAAAGCCAATTCAAAAGACGCCTGTCTTTTTGGGATAAACATACCACTAGATTATTCTAAAAATGTAGTGTAAAGGGATAATTATGTTTACTCATTACTGGCTTTATCACTCAATTTATTTTTTAAAATTAAAAGATTGAAGAAAATTCAATCCCTCTACATGTTCACGCAAGAAAACATATTACTCTTGAACAAGAGGACGTTAAAACTTATTAAAAATGACACAAAGCAAAAATAATAAACAAATAATATTAGATTTTTATAAAAATGTAATTGGTCTAATAGATCTTGATTATGCTGATAAAATAGTAACCGAAAATTATATTCAACATAACCCAATGGTAAAAACGGGTAAGAAAGGTTTTTTAGAAGCAATTTCTTTTTTAAAGCAACTCCCTAAACCAGAGAACCCTGTTAAACCCTTTATTAGAATACTTTCGGATAACGAATACGTTGCGGCTCACTTACAAGTCGCCATAGCCGATGAACAAAAAGTAGTATTAGATCTTTTTAGAATAGAAAATGGTCTTATTGCGGAACATTGGGATGCCATAAAAACCAAATCTGTATCTAGTGCCAACGGTAATCCAGAGGTAGAAGGAACAATGACCATCAAGAATCTGGAAAACACCTCCAGTAACAAATCTATTATTGATCAATATTCCAAAGCTATTTTATTGAATAGAGATTTTAGTTTAATTTCAAATTATGTAAGTAAGGATATTATTCAACATCATCCTAAAATAAAAAACGGACTCCAAAGTTTAACTCAATACTACTCTAATGTTTTTATTACTAAAGTTCATAAAATTATTGGAGAAGGAAACTTTATACTTACTCAATCTAGTGGCATAGTAGATTCTAAACCTAGCGTTATTTATGATATTTATCGATTACAGAACTTAATGATTGAGGAACATTGGTCTATAGATCAACCCATTCCTGAAAAAATGGCTCACAATAATGGCATGATATAATCCGCATACGTAAATATAAATAGCAATTTAAGTACTGTATCTAAATTGCTATTTATATTTCTAAATTAAGGACAAAAAAAGGTAATTATACCTAGGGCGTAGTAAATCTTGTTACTACCGATTTTGTTTTATTTCCAAAAGTATCATTTGTTACGACTTGAAGATAATAAGTAGTGCCTAATGATAAATTTCCGCTCGCTATAGACATGTTGGTTGTATTACCTAAAGTATCTGTAGGAGGATTTGTAGTTCCTAAAAACACATCATAAGAAGCTATATCATTATCTGCATCTGTTCCAACCCACTCTATAATTGTTGTTAATCCTGTCAATGTCTCAAGGTTTTGAGGAGATGTTATTGCCGCGGGATAAGGAGCATAATTTGCTATTCCCTCCCCCACATTATAAAATTTCCAAACTGGACTTGTACTTGTTTCTTCACTTCCTGATGCTCTAGAAGTCACTGACCATGAATACGGATTGTTTTGTAATAACCTTACTATTCTTTTTGTTTCTGTAGCAGTTATTGTTGTGGTGTTTCCTGATTTTAAATCTGTTAAATTTATTGTATAACCTGTTGCATTTTGTCCCGCATTCCATGCGAATTCAAATTCACTTTCTGTAGCATTTACTATAGTTCCCATAATACATGTATCATCTTTTGCAGGTGCTAATAACAAAGCTTCTCCAGGTGTTACAACTTGGGGAGTTTCGGCATTATCATCAGAATTGCTACAACTTAATAGAGACACTATGCTAAATATTGAAAATATTATTTTGACTTTTTTCATTTCGATTTCTTTACAATTTTAGGGCACTAATTTTCGCTTACATTATAAATAGACAAATCTATGTTTGCTGCATTTGATTCTTTAATAACCACTTCAAAACATTGTTTAAAATCGGCTAAACCATCTGCTGTAATACATACTGTATATGCTCCATTTTCAAGTCCATCAAAAGAAGTACTTGTTTCAAAACTCTTTGAGTTTGAAGTACCTTCTATAGTTGCTGTATAAGCCAATTGTTCTGTAGCTTCTATATTTATTTTTCCATTTGTATTTCCATCGCAACTTTCGCCTACAGTTTGTACTTTAAAGTTTGTATTTGCAATATTGATTCTTTGACAAACTTCATTAGGTAATCCTTGACAATCATTTGTTCCTACTGTTGAGCCCAGACTCCAAACACGTACCCAATCTATTTCAAAACTTGGTAATGTCTGACCTGGTTGCGCCGCTGTGGCTTGATCTACATTATTTGGTTGAAAACCACCCGATCCACTATTATAATCAACTACATCTATTGTATGAGGAGAGCACGATAAAATCAAACTCATATCATTTGGATCGTTTGCTGCATCGATAGGTTGATCTGAGGTAAGGTACTTTACGCCATCGTAATAAAAAGACACTTCTGTAGGGCTCCAATACATACCCCAAGTATGCCATTCAAAAGCATTTCTGGTACGAACGCTTTCTATACTTGCGTCTATTTTAGTTTTACCGTTAAGTACTCTTTTTTCACTATAGTGATGAGAAGTTGTAGCTTTATTTTCAAAAAACTTTTTTGCAAAACCGCTATACTCCATTAGATCAAATTCTGTAGCTGTAGGACCTGGAGCACCATTTCTAAAATTTTTACCCCAAATCCACCATGTTGGCCATATTTTACCGTTAGGATCTGCAGTAATTCTTACTCTGGCTTCATAATATCCGTATCGTTCATCCCCTATTGGTTTTCTTCTTGATTCGATCCATCCACCAACAGGTCTACCTCCGGTTGGATATGTATTGTTAATTTTTAAAGTACCATTGCTAACATCAAGAGAATTTGTACTAAACCCTTGTCTTTCATTATTTCGTACAATCCAATCGTTCGTATCAACTGCATTTCCATCAAATTCTTCAGAAAATATTTTAACCCAAGGTGTATTGGGTTCAGGTAGTGTTTGGGAGTTAGCAAGTAAAGTTGCTAGAAAAAAGGCTACAAAATGTATCCTTCGTATTATTTTCTTCATCATAAGTGTTTTTATGATGCAAGAAAACAAAGAAACCCATATTTTAAAGCAAAATATGGTTTATAAACTATAATAAATGAATAATATATCGGTAAATGTATTATCCTGCTAAATCTATATCTTTTAGTTTATTCTCTTCGGCTTGTTTTGCCTTTTGTGCAGCATATTCAAAACCTTGTCTCCACCAGTTACCCATCAACTTTTTATTAAAAATCAACGAGTTTTCTGTTAATTTAGAAGGTGTATAATACAAATTAAGTGCAACATCTTTATGTGTTGCTGCCAATTTACCTACTACGGTATCATGTCCCTCTACCTGATCTAGCATATACCCAAATAAGTTTACCATCAAAGAAAATGGATTTTTTCCCAAAACTTTATTGTGCTCCATATTTTCAGATTCTAATATGATAGCATCTACCTCTGTGGCACCTCTTCTAATCGCCTCTCTTATAGGTACCATGCATCCAAAACCACCATCTGCATATTCGCAACCATCTTTTGTGGCTAAACTCATAAAAGGGACATAATTACAGGACATCCATATCCAATCACAAAAATCTTCATAGGAGAAATCATTGATAGATTTATACTCTGTCCTATTTTTGGTAAGATTAGATACGGTAACAACAATATCTTCTACTTTTCTTCGTGCTAATCTAAATTCTGCTTCGGTAAAATTCCTTCGTATAGCACGTCTTAGATTTTTACTTTCACCAAATGTTCGTTTCTTTTTAATAAACTGCCATAAAGATGAGAAAAAGTTAATGGACACAAATTCTCTATTACCTTTTTTTCTGACTATAAATGGATTTACATTAAAAATAGTATGTTGATTTACATTGGTATAGATATCATACATCTTTCCGATATTACCTAGTGCCAATTGAGATATTAACAAACTACCGGTAGATGTACCTAAAAAGAGGTCGTATTTTTTACCTTCTTCCTCCATCAAATATTGCGCTACACCACCAGCATACGCTCCTTTACTACCTCCTCCTGAAATTACTAATGCTCGCATCTATATTGGATTAGAAATATTTTTTTGTTTCGCAAATTCATAACCTTTAGCCCACCACTCTGTCATTTTATCTTTATCAAACACTAGTGAATTAGTAGTGAGTACCGTAGGTGTATAATATAAATCCATAGACACATCTTTTTCTTTAGCTTCAAATTTACCTATCTGAATATTCTGATGTTCTATTTTATCCATCATAAAATCAACCATATTTGTGATTAATGAGAAAGGGTTTTTTGTTGGCATACGATTTAGATAGTTTACTTCCGTTTCTAAAACGATTACATCCAGCTCTTTTGCTCCTCTGCGTATAGCTTCGTGAATTGGCACCATCGATCCTAAGCCTCCATCAACATAATCACATGAGTTTTTTCTTACCAAACTCATAAAGGGAGGATAATTACATGATATCCAAATCCAATCTAAAAAATCAGTATAACTACAATCTTTTAACGATTTATATTCTACTACATTAGCCGATAAATTTGTTACTGTTACTATAACTTCGGTATTTGAAGCTTTTAGTTTTTCAAAATCCTTGATAGAAATAGCATTACCTACCAAATCTCTAAGATTTTCGCTATTTCCAAAAGATTTTTTTCCTCCGATAAGATTGCGAAGTACATTGAAATGATTAATACTTATATTGGTATATCCTCTTTTCTTTTTAATGATAAACGGGCAATTTTTAAATATCGAAGATTGATTAACCGAGGTATAGAATTCTTTTATCTCACTAATCTTTGATAATGCTAGATGAGACACTAATAGGCTACCTGTAGAAGTGCCTATAAACATATCATATTTTCGCTCTAGATCTTGTATTAGGTGTTGTGCAACTCCTCCTGCAAAAGCTCCTTTGCTACCGCCTCCAGAAATTACTAATGCACGCATATTCTATTTTATGGGGTTAATTTTTTGGATAAAAAATCTTGTTGATTTTTAGGTAAATTATTCTTTAAAACTACGTATTTCTTTTTATATTTTTCATCTTTCAGTAATTTATCAAGAATTTTTCTACATGTATTTCTAAAACGCCAATTATGGTGTGTTGCTCCATCAACTAAGTTCTTTAGAGATTCGTCGGAAAAAGCTTGTAAACTTTCTAAATAGGTAAACGCATTTTCGCGTGTGCTAAAATGATACTTAGCAGAGGTATAACCAGACAGTTCAAAGTAGAATTTTTGATGATTTTCGATTTCATAGTCCTTGGTACTTAATGCCAATACCAGCCATAATATCCTTATATTTTTATCATTAAATCCTGTAATATTCTTGGTATCTTCTAAGTACTGTTTTCTGTTCTTTGGAAAACTAGACCATAAATGATATAAAGCTGGTTCTATAGTAGCATATGATTTATCCTTTAACAAAGATTCATATTGTGTTCGTAACTCTGAAGGAATATTACTAAGCACATTGGCAATAGCTTGTCGAACAAAAATATTGTTAGTCTCAAAAGCCTTATCGTACAAAGCAATAATTTCGGGAGATGTTTTTCCTCCTAATTGGTAAATCACTTCTTGTCCAATATAATCATTAACAGGAAAATCTAATGCTTTAGCTAAAGTCCCCCATTTACCGGCTAAAGGTTGTGTTCGTTCTTGTGCCAATCCCAAATATTTTTTTATAAATGTAGATGTTGTTAATAAGTCTAAAGCTTCTTGTGAAGGAAAAGTAACACTTTCTAACCACAGTTTTTTAAATTCTCCTAAATCGGTATTACTTACCTCTTCTGCTACTGCGATAAAATTATCTGTTGTTGCATTTTTGAATTTATATTTTTCTAAAAAGTTATGAATGGTGATTTTAAAACTAGTTTCTCCTATTTTTTTTCGTAGTGCATAAATTGCCCATGCTCCTCTTTGATAAAAGGTTAGAGAACTAGCTTTTGGATCTAATAATGAAGTGGCTTTGGGTGTTTTTGATAATTGTGTAAGTTGTTCCGCACTTTCATATAATTTATATAAAAAGTAATCTTCACCAAAAATCTCTTTCTCTGCTAAAAGTGCATAGTATGTTGCAAAACCTTCTTGTAACCAATGATGAGTACCTTCGGTTTCTGTTACCAAATCTCCAAACCATTGATGGGCTAATTCGTGAGCATTAACGTTGATATAATTTCGATCTACAAATGCTGTTTCATCAACTACAAAGGCATCAGAAAAAATTGTGGCACCTGTGTTTTCCATACCTGCATATAAAAAATCTTTCACAGGTATTTGTTTATAATTTTGCCAGGGAAAAGCATATCCTATTTCTTTTTCTAAAAAGTCAAATATGCGTTTACTGTGTCTATATGTCGTTTCAAATTTATCTTTATCTTCTGGATAAAAATACATTTCTAAAGGTATTCCTTCTGCAGAGGTTTCAACGACTTTATCATATTTGCCTATGGCCAGTGCTAATAAATAACTACTCATAGGTTGCTTCATATCATATTGCCAACTCTGAATAGAATCATTAACCGCATCATTTTTGATCAATTTTCCATTAGCAATCACTTCATAACCTTTGTGATAATTAATGGTGAGATCAAACTCTACTTTTTCATTCATATCATCAAAACTTGGCAACCAATTTGAGGTGTATTTTCCTTGACCTTGTGTCCAAATTTGATCATTATTTTGATAATCCTTAACAAAATACAGTGCTTTTTTAGGGGTAGCAGTATACTCTATCTCTACAGTATGGTTGGTTTTTTCTTTGAAATCAGACGCAATAACAATTTTCTTATCATCATAGTTTATGTTTATCTCATTTCCGTCAAGCATAACGGTCTTAATATTCATTTTTTGAGCATCTATATATACTGAGGTTGTTGATTGCAACATCGTAAAAGTATATATTACTTTCCCACTAACTTCCTTAGTATCGGGATGTACAGAAATATTTACATTTCCGGTTAAAAAGTCAACAGCATCAATTTGCTTTGTTATCCCTACACCAGGAATTAATAGTATTATTAAATATAAGATTATACGCATATCTTTTTTTAATCAAATGTTCTGCCAAAATAACGAATTTACTCTTGTAATGTGGCAATTTTTAAACATGGCTTATCATATCGCATATAAAGACCTATACGGTATGGATATATTTGAGAGCTATTATTCTCATTTTTATCAATCTACATTATGCATTACTAAATAGTATTTAAGAAGTTTTTGGTTTAAAGTTTATAATAATTAGTAACGAACCAAACATGGTTTATAAATATTGGTTGAACTATTTTTGAATAAGTGCTATATTCGTTCTTATGAACCCTTCAGTTTTACAAACACCTATAGACTATCTAAAAGGCGTAGGCCCTTCTAGAGCTGACTTGTTGCGGTCAGAATTAGGGATTCATACCTATCAAGATTTGGTAAACTTCTTTCCTAACCGATATCTCGATAAAACTCAATATTATAAGATTAATCAGCTACAACGCAATTCTTCTGAAGTGCAGATTATGGGTAAAATTGTCAACATTAAAACTGTTGAGCAAAAAAGAGGAAAACGTCTTGTAGCTAAATTTATGGATGATACTGGTTCTTTAGAATTAGTATGGTTTAGAGGTCATAAATGGATACGAGAAAACCTAAAACTAAATACACCTTATGTGATTTTTGGTAAACCCAAGTATTATAATGGTTTTAGCATGCCACATCCTGAAATGGAATTACTCACAGAACACGAGAAAAACCTAAGGACTGTAATGCAACCCATCTACCCATCTACAGAGAAATTATCAAACAAGGGCGTCACCAATCGGGTTATTATGAAGATGATGCAACAACTCTTTATAGAAACCAAAGTTAGGTTTTATGATACTCTTTCTTCTGAAATTCTGGAGGAACTAAAGCTAATTTCGAAAAGTGAAGCTGTTTTCAATATTCATTTTCCGAAAAGTCAGGAATTATTATCCAAAGCTCAATATAGACTTAAATTCGAAGAGTTATTTTATATTCAATTGCAACTCATTACCAAAAAACTGATTCGTAAACAAAAAATCAAGGGCTTTCCGTTTACAGAGGTGGGTGAACACTTTAATGACTTTTATAAGAACCACCTTCCTTTTGATCTTACCAATGCACAAAAAAGGGTAATTAAAGAAATTAGAAATGATATTGGGAGTAGCGCCCAAATGAATCGCTTGCTACAAGGAGATGTAGGCTCCGGGAAAACTATAGTAGGATTAATGACTATGCTATTGGCTATTGATAATGGTTTTCAGGCTTGTTTAATGGCTCCTACGGCCATTTTAGCTAATCAGCACTACATGGGAATTTTAGAGCTAACACAAGAGTTGGATATCAACGTTAAATTATTAATGGGAAGCTCTACGACTAAGCAAAGGCGAGAAATTCATAAAGAACTTGAAGAAGGTACATTGCATATATTAATTGGCACACATGCTGTTCTTGAGGATAAAGTAAAATTTAAAAACCTAGGTTTAGCTATCATTGACGAACAACATAGATTTGGCGTTGCACAACGTTCAAAATTATGGCATAAAAACACCTATCCACCACATATTTTGGTGATGACGGCTACTCCTATCCCCAGAACATTGGCAATGAGCTTATATGGGGACTTAGATATTTCAGTTATTGATGAGTTACCACCTGGTCGTAAAGCGATTAAAACGGTACATCGATATGATAGTAATCGTTTAAAAGTATTTAAGTTTATCGCAGATGAAATTAACAAAGGAAGGCAAATTTACATTGTATATCCTTTGATTCAAGAATCTGAAGCTATGGATTACAAAGATTTGATGGATGGTTATGAAAGTATAGCGCGCTCCTTCCCTATGCCTGATTATCAAATATCGATAGTACATGGCCAAATGAAGCCTAAGGATAAAGATTATGAAATGGAGCGTTTTGTAAAAGGAGAAACGCAAATCATGGTAGCTACAACAGTAATTGAGGTTGGTGTCAACGTTCCTAATGCAAGTGTCATGATTATAGAAAGTGCAGAACGTTTTGGTTTATCGCAATTACACCAATTAAGAGGACGTGTAGGACGTGGGGCTGAACAGAGTTTTTGTATACTTATGACAAGCTTTAAACTTTCGGCAGATAGTAAAACCCGATTAGAAACTATGGTACGAACTAATGATGGGTTTGATATTGCAGAAGTTGATTTAAAACTTAGGGGTCCTGGGGACATTATGGGTACACAACAAAGTGGGGTATTAAATCTAAAAATAGCCGATATTGTTCGAGATAATGATATTCTTAAAACGGCTCGATATTATGCTATGAAAATACTAGGTGATGACCCCTCGTTAGCCTCAGAAAAAAATAAGGTGATATTGTATACCTATCAACAATTAGCAAAGCATAAGAATATTTGGAATTATATTAGTTAATGTATGCACATAACTATATTGCTGTTTTATAAAAAGAAAAAGGTTGCCATAAACAGACAACCTTTCCTTTCTAAAAACCTTAAGAAAACGTCAAGAAAAGTTATGATTAAAAAAGACATTTGCATAGTATAGGTTTTCAGAGCCCCCTATTGTATATATTTTCAATTCATTTATCATAAAATACAATCAACCCTTGTCCATTTTGTCTCATTACTCCAAAAAATAATATTTTCATCATCAGATAAAACTCCAGTGGATGGTGACAACTCTTCAAAATCCACATTAATCACAAATGAATATAGGTTTAACGTTTGCCCATAAAACGGACCAGGACCGTTATGATATCTAACTTCTAAACTTCTCCTATTTTCTGTTACCAAAATAATTTGGTCAGCAAAATCCACCCATTTTCCTTCAAAAGTTTTCATTGTTCCAAGTTTGATTACCCCTACTCTATTTATTGTTGGTTTTTCGGGTTACACCTTATTGTTTTTAATGTATTTATTTAAAAAGTAACAAAATACCTAATACAACTTAAAATTAGACTTTGAAATGACGATAAAACATCCTGTAAAACATGTATTCTATTGCTGTGATTTCTATTATGAAGTTACACTTAAATACCTTGCAGAGTAGAAAAAATGGAATAAGACGAGGTATTTTATTCATAAAATCAGATAAATAGGGAATCTAGATATCTTCTCATGTTATAAAACTAATTGATAATATCCATACCTAGATGCTACAGAAAAGCTATTTATTTTAATGTTCGCACTTTTTTGATAATTCCTTTATAGGTTTCACTTAAAGTAACTTGATGATTATCTGATAATATAATAAGATTATCGGCAGGTATTATTTCTTCTATTTTTTGCATATTAACTACAAAGTTTCTATGTGTTCTACTAAACATATTGGCATCTAGTAAATTTAATATTTTGGTTAACGAAATTAAAATAACGAACTTTTCTTTTTTAGTAATTATATTACAATATTTCTCTTCTACTTCGATATAGATAATATCTTCAAGAAATACTTTTTTTAATCCCTTTCCTTTCTTTATGTATAAATAGGCATCGCTAATAACTGTATCCTGATCCTCACTTAAAAAGACGTTTTTTTGCGCATAAAATCGTTCTAATGCCATTTCTATAGCGTATAGTAATTCTAACTCGTTAAACGGTTTTAATAAATAACTAAAAGGTTGAGTTAATTTAGCTCTTTCGAATATCGTACGATCTGTAGCACTGGTTAAAAACACAAAGGGTTTTGAAGCATTAGGTACCGCATTAATTGTTTCTGCAAAGGCAATACCGTCGGGTACCTGGTTCAAAAAAACATCAAGAATTACAATATCAATAGTATTGCTATTGTAAAATATATTTAACGCATCTTTTAAATTTGTCGCAACACCCGCAATAGTATACCCATGGGTTTTAAGCAATGCGACTAGAGGTTCACTCTCGTTAGGGTTATCTTCTACAATAAGTACGTTTATATTATCCATTGGTTAATGCTTTAGGTAAAGATACAATCATTTTTGTCCCTTTTCCCAAAGTGCTTTCGATAGCAAACATCCCTTGATTCTTTTTTATCATGGTTTTACACAACTGTACCCCTAAACCGGTACCAATTTTATCTTCATGCTCTTTTTTAGCCAATAAAACAGAATCTTTAAGAAGTTCTAATCTGGTCTCTTCTGTCATACCAGCACCTGTATCTTGTATCACAAGGTCACAATACATATCATGAGTATTTTGGGTATACAAGGTTATGGTACCATCTTGATCAGAAAACTTAATGGCATTATCAATTAAATTGCGAAGCACAATTTTAAAAGATTCCTGATCTGCTTGAATCATATCACTTTTTAATACGTTATTGGTAAATATGATATTTTTTTCTTTCATGAGCGGTAGGTAATTATACACTACTTGTTCTGTTATAGAAAGTAACGGCAATGAAGTGATCTCAAAATATGAATTTTTAGTTTGTGATAATGCCCATTGTAATAGATTATCTAATAAATTATATAAACTATTCACCATCGTACTGTTTTGATCAAGTAAGCTATTTACGTTATCAAGATTGTTAGGAGCCAGCTCATCAGACAACAATCTATTACTATATTTTAAAGCTATTATTGATGAGCGTAAGTCGTGACTTAAAATTGATAAAATTTGATCTTTTGTTGCGTTTAAAGCATCAAGGTCTTCTTTCTGGGTGGTGATGATCCTAGTAGACTTTACTTTTTCTCTATAAAAATAAATAGTCGTAAGTAACAGTAATAACAATGCTATAGCCGTATACAAGAAGCCATTTCGCTCTGCTACCTTAGCTTTGTTCTCTGACTTTAGCAAGCTAACTTCTTTTTGTTTTTGTTTTATTGCAAATTCTTTTTCTATCCGTGCGACTTCCCAAATTTTACTTTGATTATTTAGTGAATCTTTCCACTTTTCGTATTCTTTTCGATATCGTAAAGATTCAGAAAACTTTTTCCTGTTTTCCTCTACAACAGCCATATTAAGCGCCATATTTTGTTTTACTTTATAGTCTTTTGTAGATTTAGATAATTGATATGCTTTTTGAAAGTATGATATCGCCAGTTCATCATTATATTGTTCATAATATAAAACCCCCATATCACCATAGAAACGTGCTAATTTTAAGGTATCTTTTTTTACTTCTGGAGCTTCAATACTTTTTAATAAATACGCCTCTGATTTATCATATTGCTTCAGGTGTAAATAACAAATCCCTAAATTATGTTCTATATTCACTTTTACTTTACTGATTAACTTGTGGTCATTTGATTTCTCAATAATTTTAAAATAATCAATAGCGTTTTGAAATTCTTTTAGCTCTATAGCTATTTCTCCCAAGTATATATTTACATGGGAATAAAACTCAAAATCAGAAGAAATTTTGGAATACTCTTTTTGGGCTTCTTTAAATACTTCTTTTTTATTGAAGCTATAGGCTCTAAAAAAATAGCAATAGTCCTTAAGTGTGGAATTCTTAACAGACTGATTTAGTTGTTTTGCTGAATACACCAATGTAGAGTCCCATTCTTTTTGTAAAAAGAATGATCGTGTCTTATAAAAATTAGTTTCCCCAACAAATGGATCACTACTCATTTTTATTTCCTTTTCAAAAAGGATCGGTTCTTTTTTTTGTTGCGCAAATAGGTTGTTCTCTATTATAAAACAAAAAAAAAGAAGAGCTATTATAAAAGTTGGTCGCATTAGTATTCCTCATAAAGTACTACTAATACAATATACAAAAAGCAGGGAAAAATCCCTGCTTTTAACCAAAGTTTGTGAAGTAAAATAAGAATACGTTACTATTAGCTAGGTTGCACTGTTGTTACAGTACCTCTTGAGGTTACTGGGTCATCATAATTTACGTAAACCTTTATCTCACGTTTTATTCTTGATTTGTATACTTCTTGTGTAGCAAAATTCACATTATAAATATAGAATTCATTTTCTGACACAGCTTCGCATTTAGGACAAGCTATGTAAAAGTCTAATTCATTTCCATTTTCATATTTAGAAATATTGAATGTCATTTTCTTTGGAGCTTGATCTTTTGGAATTAATACCAAAGCAGATACCACAATTTGATTTAAAGAATTGTAACAAGCTAGAGGGATTGGTGGTGGTGGAATCGGGTCAAGATCTTCACTTGATATTTGAAACTTATTTAGGTACAATATGTCAGTTGTCACATTTGTAAGAGGTTCTCCAATAAATATTACAGAATTTTCTAATAAATTTTCATTTGTTTTTGTACTCATAATTAAATAGGTTTAAAAGTTATTATTTAGTGTAATAGAACTACTATTACATTCGAATGTGTAATTCTTAAGTAAAGAAACAATGAAATAACTATCAACATCCAAAAAAATGTAATAAAGCCCAGGAATTTTGGTATAAAACTCTAAAAATAAGGTATCAAATAAAAAATTTTATAATTAGCTGCTATCTAAGCTATTTGAAAACAATGAATTAAACACAATTACCCAAAATTATATCGACTAATACATCATAAATACTTATATTATTTGTTATGAAATATACACCAAATATAGTTTTATGAAGAATTCTTTTGTTATCTGTGTTCTACTCCTACTCTATTCTACTACAATTTTTGGGCAATTTTTAAATGAAAAAGATTGGTCTGCACTATCCGATTATGTAAAAGCAAAGGATAATACAAGTTTTGAATCTTTTATAAAGCAGAAGAGTTTTATAAAATCTGATGAATCCAATGAAAAATATACTTTTTATCAATGGAAAGAAACTAAAGATCTTTTTTACGGTATACGGGTTAACAACGAATCAGGTCAGGTAACGTATATGACTAATGACCAAAACTATGTTTTAAAATTACTATCACGATTTATTTCTGACTATTCTCTCATCGAATCTAAAAAGAATGGTAAAATATCAGTCACACATGTTTTTAAATCTCAAACTAGTACAATTGCTGTAAAGTTAGACACTGCAAATGATTCAGGAACACATTTACTATTTGCTGTCAACAAATCATAATTAAGCGTTCACACTACTTTTATCTATTCATATACTTTTGCCATGTTATAAGTACATATTTCTCTTTTTGATCGTCCTTTAAAGATAAATACCCATATTCATAGCAAAAAAGATATACCTGACCCTTATTATTCTTCCAATAGTGTGTAAAATATTTTGGGTCAAACCCTTCTGCAATCAACTTTTCTTTTCGCACGGTTGATAAACCTGATTTATTATAGGTCTTTAATATTTTTCGATTGGTTTTTAATTGCTTATCGATAGTATAGTATTGTTCTTCTTCTGACTTACGTTTTTGATATTGATGTGCTGATTTACAATATACAGAACAGTACTTTTTATCTGATCTGCCTGTGATTAGATTTCCACAAGAAAGGCACTCACTCATATTTTAATATTTATTCGCATAATATCCGAATATTATACGAATAAAATTCGATTACTATTTTTAATTTATTCATTTTTACTTCTATGAGTCATCTTAAAAACATTACATTAAAACACTTACTAATTGATAGTCAGAAAAAAATTGGCTTGCAATTTCATCCAGATAAGGTGATACAAGCCTTAATTAAGGAACTTCCTGATCCAAAATGGAGTACCAAGTACGCCATGGCATATATTAGTAATACTAAAGAAAATTTGGATTTAATTTTTAATACATTCAAAGGTGTGGCTTGGGTGAACAGTAGTTTCTTTTTCAAAAACAGGATTATAAACTCAGACAACTTGCCTTTAGATACACAATGGTTTAGAAATAGAGCACCTTCTAGATCCTATCGTTATTGTCCAGAATCCTATTTACAGAAACTAGAATTAAAAAGATACTCTAATAGTACTGTAAAAACATATGTTCTGGCATTTGAAGCTTTTATAAACTATTACCCAAATATTGGTCTTATCAAATTAGATGAAAATGACATTAGGCTATACTTACAATATTTAATTCAGCAAGGAAAATCAAATTCATCTATAAATCAAGCTATTAATGCAATAAAGTTTTATTATGAAGTTGTTTTAGGAATGCCCAACAGGTTTTATAGTATAGAGCGACCTAAAAAAAAGGAAACACTACCAAAGGTCATAAGTAAAGAAGAAGTTTTAATGATGATACGACTCACTACTAATAGTAAGCATAGATGTATTATTGGGTTATTATATTCTTCTGGTTTGAGGCGAGGTGAATTACAAAATCTCATACTAGAAGATATTGACAGTAAACGAATGGTAGTCAAGGTGACAAATGGAAAAGGAGGTAAAAGTAGAGTTAGTTTATTATCTAAAACTATACTAAAAGATTTACGATTGTATTACCGAGAATATAAACCAACTCATTATTTATTTGAAGGTCAAAAAAGATCAAAATATTCTGGGGCAAGTATTGTAAAAGTAGTAATGCAAGCTGCTCATCGAGCTGGGATTAAAAAAACTGTTACTCCGCATGTTTTAAGGCATAGTTTTGCAACTCATTTGTTAGAAAGCGGTACTGATTTAAGGTACATCCAGCGATTATTAGGACATAATTCTACCAAAACCACAGAGATCTATACTCATGTGGCTACTACGGTTTTTAACACCATTAAGAATCCTCTTGATTAAGATTGCTATAATGAAAATATGTTTACTTTTACACATACACAATTGTTGTATGCAATAGTCCAGTTCGCAAGGACAATTTTTTCGGAGGAGTACGCGAGGATTATGGAGTTTTATTCTGATCAAAGAGACGGACAAAGCCTTTGCTAAAAGGAGTTGTCCAAGT
>NZ_LQRT01000003.1 GCF_001632745.1 Aquimarina aggregata
CCTTTGCATTGCCAACAGGAAACATTACGGTTGATGAAGGATATGATCTTACTGCAGTTGTAAATGCATCTGATTCCGATGGAACTGTGGCTAATGTAAAGTTGTATATAAATAATGATCTTGTTCGTCAGGAGAATAAAGTCCCATATGAATGGGGTCATGATACCTCTCCAAACCCTCAAGAATTAAATGGATTGGGTACAGGTTCTTATACGTTTAAAGCGATTGCCACAGATAATGATGGAGCCACCAATCAAGTAACATTTACACTAACAATAAGAGGAACAGATTCAGGCAACGGAGATACATGTTCCTTTGGAGCACCTATGAGCAGTGGTTTAAGCGCTATGGATAAAGTAGCATACTCTAATGTTCATATTCTTGGAGATAACGGGCCCAATCTTTCTAATTTTAGAAAATTCACAATCAATTGGGTACCACAAAATAATGAGTTGTATCAATTCGCAATTAATACTAATAATGGATCACCAGATTGGTATGTGGATTTTAAAAATACGATGTCTTTTCAATTAAAAAACACAAAACCAGAAGTTACATTAAATAATACCGGTTTTAATGGTTTAGATGGGGCCTATTGGGTTGCAAGAGATGGAAACAATTTTGTACTGGTTTCGAAAAACCGAAATTTCACAATCTACTTTAGTAATTCTGCATCTGAGCCTAATTGTAATAGTTCAAAACTCGTAGAAGACATATTACAAATTAAAGGATATCCTAACCCTGTTGTTGCATCCTTATATACAATTACTGGAATGTTACCCGGCCTAAAAAAGCTACAAATAGTAAGTCTAGATGGACGAGTTTTAAAGGAAGCCAATACAGAAAATACAACCGAGATCCTAGAGATTTCAGAATTACCATCTGGGTCTTATTTTTTATTGATAAAAGCAACTAGGTTTCAAAAATCAATATTGTTTGTTAAACAATAGTATTAAATGCATGATTTGACAAAGTATGTTTAGAAATGTAAAATAACACATCAAAAATATCTAAATACCATTCTAAGCAATATAATTTAAATCTTAATTGTAAACCCAAACGAATTCAATTATGAAAGAAATACCTATAACTATAAAAAAGTTTAAACAACTAACAAAACACAACAGTCTTGTTACGGCAACATTAATATTGTTTTTAATGCTCTTTATCAGTAAGCTTTTTGCTATTAATCTAACAACATCAACCACTATAGTCTCTTCCTCATACGATTGTGCGTCTTCAGTTAACATGGCTACGATTAGACCAGTTACTTCTGGTTTGTGGACAGACACATCTATCTGGCCTAATGGTATAAAACCAACTACAAATGATGATATCATTATTCCATCAGGAATTGATCTAAAGATGGTAGGTACCTGTAGAGCCAAGAACATCACCGTACAAGGAACACTAAGTGCTGTTAATTATCAATCTCAAGGTGCCTGGATCGAATTACAAGCTCAAAGTATTATGGTAGCCAATGGAGGTTTACTAGAAATAGGAACCGAAAACCAGCCTTATTACGCAGATAAAAGTGCGAATGGTGTTAGATGTCAAATAACACTTACAGGTAATAAAATAAACAATTCCCCTGCATCTTATAAAGCTATCATGGTTATGGGTGGAGGTCGTTTGGAACTACACGGAAAAAAAAGAAAGAGTTGGACCAATCTTAGTACTACTGCCAATCTAGGAGCTACTAAAATTACCTTAAAAGAAGCTATTGATTGGGAAGTAGGAGATAAAATTGCGCTTACCGCTACGGGTTTGGCTAGCTCATCAACCAAAACTTGGAACAATGTGGACGAAGCTGAGGTTACTGCTATTAGTGATGACAGAAGAACTCTTACATTAAAATCTCCGCTAAAATTTAAGCATATCGGTGGATCTAAAACATATGCAAGAGTTCAAGATGGAAAGACCTGGAATGTAGATATTTATGGAGAAGTAGGTTTGTTATCACATTATATCAAGATTCAAGGTAAAATGGATGGAAACAATGAACAAACTGGATTTGGAGGTCACATTATGCTCATGAAGAATTCTGCTGCTCATGTAGAACACGTAGAACTCTACAAAATGGGACAGAAAGGAATTTTAGGCAGGTATCCGTTTCATTGGCATCTAAACGAAGATAAAGCAAAAGGAAGTTACTTAAGAAACAGTAGTGTACATAAATCCTTTAACCGTGCCGTAACGATTCATGGTACAGATTATGTAACAGTAGATGGGGTATTTGCTTATGACCATATCGGGCATGGGATCTTTTTTGAAGATGGGGGTGAACGATTTAATACTCTCAGAAATAATGTGGTATTTGTAACAAGACGACCAAAATCAGGAGAAGAGTTAACCCCTTCTGATAATCAATTTAACGCTCCACAAAATAGAACACCTTCGTCGTACTGGATCACCAATCCTAATAACTACTTTGAGAATAATATCGCAGCAGGTACAGAAGGAACTGGATTTTGGTTTGCATTTCCTGCAAACGGAGCTTTATTCGACACTGGAAAACTTGATTATTATAAAGGCAATCCACTTCCTTGGAAAGAAAAGTTAGGAAAGTTCAAAGGATTTGTTGCGCATACATGCATGACTGGTTTTGATGTATTTGATCAATTAAATGATGATCACTCGATAAAGGCTAATTTTGGTTGGGACATAAGCGCTCGACAATTAATTGAAAACGGATTATTTTATGGAAACGATCAGGCAATTTATTCTGGCCTCGGAGTAAATGGGCAGAATAAAAATACAGTTTTCTATAATTGTGCCTTTAGTGATAATAAAACTATCTCTATGCTAGCTGGTGATCTCACCATAGAAAATAGTCTTTTTAATGTGGATACAGACTTAGGTGTTTTTAACGGTGTACGTGAATTCTTCAGGTTTTACGACGGTCCAGGTAGACATATCGATTGCCATTTTGAAGGATGGAATCGTTCTAATGCAGAAATGATTAAACAAATTACTGGCGGAGGTGCCACAGAGAATTTCAATCCTACATTTCGTGGAACTACCAAAGGATTTTCTGAACCTTTCCCATTTAGATTTTTCCCTTTGCCTAACACAGATGCTACGCGAACGAGAAAAATAGGTCAATTTTTCAAAGATTATGATGGAACTTTTTTAGGGAAACCAGGTACACTTATTAGAGATGTAGCCTTTCTTAGAGATGGACATGAGTATAGACATCCCTCTTGGAGAAATGCAGCTCGATCAGATTATTACTTTGCATCCTTATGGATGGCTAGAATAAATGCAAGTGGGAGCCGAATATCAGTAGTTCGTTCAAAATCAGGTACAGATGATGTTTGTTTTTATGAGTCAGGAGATAAATCATCTGGCACTTATAAATTTCCGCAAATTGTAAATAAGAATTTTATGTATACCTATTATTTTGATAGTGCTCCTGCGAATAAAAGCATATTGCTTATCTGGAATAGAGGGGATGCCGGAGATTTAGGATTGGCATGCTTCAAAGGTTTAGGAAAATTAGGAAATTTTAGAGTCAATGGATCTCCGCGATTAAATTCTATTGCAGCAGTTGAAAACGCAACAAATAATGGATATTTTATAGCCAACAATGGGGATGTTTATGTTAAGTTCAGGGCTGTTGGAGGTGACACCAGAGTTAATGTTACTTTAAATTGGGATCATAATGGAAATTTTCAGCCGGCCACTCTTCCATGTACAAAAAATGATCTTGATGGGATTACCGCTACTGATAGTGATGGTGATGGAAGACCTGACATCGTCGAAACAGAAACTTGCGGAAATCCAAATAATGCCTCTGATTTAAACTTTGCATTTAATCAAACGGATGAAGGGTTTCAAAAAGTTAATTTTTCTGCTAGTAATGTAAGCAGTAATGTGTATTGGTTAGTCAGAGTGGATAACTCTAATGATCCTTATATCGTAAAAAGTGGATTAAAATTTAGCGGTAGTCAAGTACCAAAAATAAAGATTAGGGCAAAATCCGAAGCTGCTGGTGCTTTCCAGTTATTCTGGGCAACTACGGATCAAACAGGATTTACAGCAACTCGCTCTGTAACCGTAACTCCTAAAACCACGAATATATTTGAAGAACTTGTTTTTGATATGAGTAATCTTGATACTTGGATGGGAAAAACAATTACTAAAATTCGATTAGATTTTCCACCAGATACATCAGCATCCAGACATACATTTATTGATTATATTCAAGGTCCTAATGCCTCAGATACCCCTTGTGATCTTACCCCAGAAATTGTGTTCACCAGTCCAACTAATAGCCAATTAGACGAAGGTGATGATTTAGGTGTGGTAATTTCTGTGAACAGCGGACGTGTTTCTAATATTAAACTGTATATAAACAATGTGTTAGTTAGACAAGAAGGAGTCGCTCCTTATGAGTGGGGTATAGCAAATGTGACACAACAAGATCCTATGTTATTAGATCTTGCAGCTGGAACATATGAACTAAAAGCTGTAGCAACGACACCCAATAATAAAACTATTACCAAAACAAAAACGATTACGGTAAATGATCGTGCAAATGTAGTCACAATACCAGGAAATTTTGAAGCCGAAGCTTTTACTAATATCTCCGGAAACTTACAAATAGAAAACACACCTGGTGGTGGGCAAAATCTTGGATTTATTCGTAACAGCGACTATACCAACTATCAGGTTAATGTTGTGGAGTCAGGAACTTATGATCTTACAGTATTTGCTTCAAGTTTCAGTAATAGCGGTAGTATAAAAATCTATTCTAACGATTCGTTAAAAGGATCTTTAGAAATTCCCAACAATGGCAATTGGCATTCTTATCAATCCTATACAACTTCTATATCACTTGCCAAAGGTGTTCAGACATTACGATTAGTATACACAGGAGGAACAGGTTACCTTTTTAATATCGATAGAGTACAAATAGCTCAACCTGTACGCATCGAAAAAACAATAACCCTTTCTCCCGTACATGATGCTTATCTGGATAATAATGCACGATTTAATAACACTATGATACGTTTAGAAAACGGAAGACGTATCGGATATTTGATGTTTGATCTATCCTCTATTAATGGGACTATCACTAAGGCCGATCTTATATTCAATGTGTATGGTGATTCAGGAAACGGAAATCTTACAATCAATAAAGGAAATACAATAAATTGGACAGAAAATAACTTGTCCAACACCAATAAGCCAGCCAAAGGAATTCAGTTAGGAAGTCTTAATGATAGTTTCTCTATCGGGGATACTAAAAAAATACCTTTAAATAGTGCTCATATATCAGGAAATAAAATATCCATTATTTTAGAGACCTTGTCTGGCAATGATTTCGCTTTTGCTTCTAAAGAAAATGGAACTATATCAAAACCACATTTGGCTATTACGTACAGAACCAATAAAGATGATATTGACGCTTCTAGTAATATTAATTTGTTTCCAAACCCCGTAAATGATATACTAAACATAACAGGTTTACCAATTTCAACCCATACTTTAGAAATAAAAGATTTACAGGGAAAAAAAGTTAAATCTTTTATATCTAAAAATACTACTATACAAACCCTGAATATTAATGATATACCATCTGGGGTGTATATTTTGATTATTCGAGGTTATAAATTAAATGAATCTATGATTTTTGTTAAGAAATAGAAAACACCATTGTAGTAAAAGGAAATAAATTACAAGGGCAGATTGGTTTTAATTAACCTATCTGCCCTTGTAAATTTTTATGATTGTGAATTCATATTTTAAACATTTCAAAAAACACCTTACCCCTATTTTCTAACTTTTCATCGACACTTTAACTAAAATTAAAGCACTTTTCACTCAATAAAATCATAATTATGTTATTTTTGAGCATGGAAAGTGTGAAAAATTCTTCTTTTTATCAGGATGCAATACAGGAGATTAATTACTCCTTTGGTGACTTTTATTTATTTGATACCTATGTAATCGGAGAAGTAAATAAAGATGTTGTTTTTACTTGGGAAGATCATGCAAAAATACTAGTTGAAGAATTAAGTGAACTTTATGATCAAAATGGGCAAGGTTTAGTATATATAACGAATCGTATTAATCCTTATTCTGTGGTGCCTAGTGATTGGCTAAAATTCTACAAAAATAGGTATTTACTAAAGGGATATGGCATTGTAAGTTATAATCAAAAAGGGATGCTAAACTCATTACTTGAAAAGCTTTTTATGCGTAATAAACTACAAAGTTTTAGTTCTTTGTCTGAGGCCATATCTTGGGCAAAAAGTTTATCCAACAAAAAAGACAATGCGGCTTAATCAACTATAAATCATTAACTTTTTAAAATAAAACTAATCCAATACTGGCAGCTTAAAATCATCTAATACACTTTTTTGTTTCATAGCTGCTTCAACATCTTCAGATTTTCTTGGTGCCATTTCGGATAGATTTATCGGGCCATTTTTTGTTATTAAAATATCGTCTTCGATTCGTACACCTATAGTCCACCATTTTTTATCACAATTACTTCCTTCGGGAATGTAAATCCCCGGTTCGACAGTAATTACAGTGTTCTCTTTAAAGTTGCCATATGTGCCCTTATCATGAACATCCAAGCCTAAATAATGAGAAGTACCATGCGGAAAATACATTCTAGCCTCTTCTTCTTCTTTTACAATACCTAATGTAATTAAACCCTTATTAATGACCTTTCTAGCCGCTTTTTCTGAAGCGCTATAAGGAGCTCCAACTACAGCCGCTTTTATACCTGCTTCTTGGGCTTCATATACCAAATCATATATAAGTTTCTGTTCTCTAGTAAACTTTCCGCTAACGGGTATTGTTCTTGTTACATCTGCAGTATAACCGTGATATTCTGCCCCTAAATCCATCAAAACTAGCTCCCTCTCTCCAACTTTTGGTTTATTATTTTCTATATAATGTAAGATACAACCATTATTTCCTGCTCCTACTATAGACGGATATCCTTCATATTCTGCTCCATACTTTTTATACACAAACTCATGTATGCCCTGTATCTCGGTTTCAGAAATATCTGGTTTCATTGCTTTCATGACTTCAAGTTGTCCTACTGCAGAGATTTCTACAGCCTTTTTTAACAATACTAATTCTTCTTTAGTTTTTGTTTCTCTTAATGTATTCATAATCTCTTCCAATAGACTAGAATTCAATTTGTTTTCAGTAACTTTTAATATCATTTTCTCCTTTAATTCCTTTCGAATAGCATCATCTTTAGCATTAATAAATCCACTAATCAATTCATCCGATTTTAAATCTTCATAAAAATTAAGTACTCTACCTAAACTTTGGGCAACATTAGCACTATTTTCTATTTCTGTTGCCATTATTCTTGTATAAATTTGTTGCTTTACAGGGTCATAATCGGCGGGATAATTTACTTTTGTTTTAAAGAACTTTACTAGATTAAACAAATCCTCTTTATTACTTCTTGAGTCTCTATAATCATTCTTAAAATCATATACCATTACATACTCAAAAACGTCAAAATTAATTTCGAAATTAAAGAAATCAGCAGTACTAAAAACTTGCTTAAAGCCTAGTTTATTTTTTACTCCTGAGATACCAAGTCTTTTCCCATTCCACATTTCTTCACGGGCATTCTTTTCTCTAACAAAAATTATTTCGTTGTAAGTTTCATTATCACTATCTGTTCGATTTTCAGAAAAAATCAAAAGAACAGCATTAGGTTCTTGGTAACCAGTCAGGTAATAAAAATCAGGATCTTGATGATACACATAATCTACATCATTAGCTCTATTTCTTACTGGATTTGTAAAGAAAACTGCAACACTATTTGCTGGCATTAGTTTTCTGACTGCATCTCTTCTACCTTTATGAAACTCTTTAGATAAAAAATCTGTAGGCTTTTCCTGTGCAACAGAAACAAAAAAAGTTGAAGTTATAATGACTAAAAAAATACAGAATCTCACAATATTAGCATTTATGATTTAACCTAAAGTACTAAATCAATCTATGTATATCCTGTTCTTAACAAACTTTTAATTATTCTAATATATGTAGAATGAAGTCAAGAAGTAAAAAAACAATTTCGCTCTATTAAGTTGGTATAAGATCATACCATCAATTTTGAAGAAAACAATACGCTATCAAAAGGCTATTTAAGAAATACCTTGCATCGTTATTAAAGTAGTAACCCAAACAATTACTGATGAGAAAAATATGCCTACGCTATTTGCTACAAAGGCTTTTCTCTTTTTTATTTTAAATAAGTATGTTGCTATACTACCTGCATAAACTCCAGTTCCAGGAAGGGGAATCATTACAAACAATAAAAGACCCCAAAAACCATATTTTTGAATTTTCTCTCCGGATCCTCCTTTTGCTCGTCTAGCCACAAAAATTGCAGCTTTTTTGTAAAAATTCCATCTTAATAAATAATTATTCACTCTTTCTAAGAAAAATATCATGATAGGAAAAACAAGAACGTTGGCTAAAAAACATACCGCAAATACCAAATAGATGTTTACTCCATTAAACATTCCATATGGTATTCCAACTTTAGCCTCTCCAAAAGGAGATAAACTCCATAAAATAGCAATTATAATATCCTGTATCACAAACAATTTTTCTTAAAAGCCTACAAATTTAGTGTTCTTAATTATGATTTCTATAATTTTAAATCATAAAAAACCATTAAATCGGTATAAAAACTCGTACTTCTTTTAATAGTCGTATAATATTAATTTTAATTACAACACCATCTAACAACTTGAAAATAAACAAATTAATATTTATTTTTTTCTTTGCTCCGGCATATTCTTAAAAAAATATGAAATAGTTAAATTGCAATGTTAAAAAAACAAATTTTTATGGGTAATGTTACTCATCTAAATTGTTTTTATATATCGTTGCTGAAAAGATAGCAAGCTTAAAACCTTATTAATGTATAACGCTTTTATTTCGTACTCTCATGCTGCTGATGGCATGTTGGCTCCTGCTCTTCAAACTGCTCTAGAAAAATTTGCAAAGCCATGGTATAAAGTTAGAAACCTAAATATATTTAGAGATACGACTAGTTTATCAGTTTCTCCCCATTTGTGGTCGAATATTCAAAAAGCATTAGATAAATCTGAGTTCCTTATATATATGGCTTCTCCTCTATCTGAGAACTCAAAATGGGTTAACAAAGAGGTAGACTATTGGTTGGCTCATAAATCACTAGACACCTTATTAATTGTTTTAACAGAGGGAGATATTTTTTGGGACGATGAGAACCATACTTTTTCAGATCCAAAAAACAACTCACTTCCTGATGCTCTAGATAGAGCATTTTCTCAAGAACCATTTTTTATAGATTTACGAACATCTAAGACACATGAAGATTTATCTTTGAACAATCCTATTTTCAAAAAAGAAGTTCTTAAAATTGCTGCACACTTGCACAAAAAAGAACCTAAAGATATGGCAAGTGCTGCTGTGTTAGCACATCGTAAAATGATCTGGATTAGAAATGGTGCTATAAGTGTATTATTAATACTTGCAATTTTATCAATTTCGCTAGGATTACGTGCAACAAAAAATGCAGAAGCAGCCATTAACAACGCCAAAAAAGCAGAAATAAATAGATTAAAAGCCGATAGTACTGCTCTTGAAGCTTCAAAACAAAGAGATAATGCTATAAAAGCTAGAAAAGAAGCCGAGTATAACGCTACTCTTGCAAAATTACAAAAAGATACTGCCCAGATAGAAAGAGATAATGCTTTAAAACAAAAAAGTATTGCAATAACAGAACGCAATCGTGCATTAGGTAATTATCTTATCATGGAAGCAAATAAACAAAGCCTCTATAACCCCACATTAGGTTTACAATTGGCAGATGCGGCCCTAGATAAATTACCTTTTAACCAAGAAATTAATACCGATAGGATCAAGATTTATAAGGAAAATGTCTTTTATAAGAATATTGGAAAATTTGAAAAAGGGATCTACAGTGCTGTATTTTCACCAGATGGAAAAACTATTATTACAGGTTCTGAAAATAGTATCATAAAACTGTGGGATTTAAAAGGAAATCTTATTAAAGAATTCAAAGGACACTCTGATGTTGTTTCTGCTATCAAATTTTCCCCCGATGGAAAAACTTTTATGACTGGATCAGAAGATGAAACAGCTATTTTATGGGATCTCAAAGGAAATATCATTCAAAAATTTATAGGGCATACAGCAAGAATAATCTCAATTTCTTTTTCGCCAGATGGAAATAAAGTAATTACTGGTTCCTGGGATAAAACTGTTCGGTTATGGGATATCAAAGGTAATCTCCTAAAAGAATTCGAAGACCATCCCCAATATCTTTCTTCTGCGGTTTTCTCTCCAGAAGGAAATACGATACTTACGGGTTGTGGTGATAAAGTAGCCCGGCTATGGGATTTAAAAGGAAATCTTATTAAAGAATTTATAGGGCATACTAGTGATGTAACTTCGGTTGTCTTTTCTCCCGATGGCCAAACGATTCTTACTGGATCAGGAGATAATACAGCACGTTTATGGAGTTTAAATGGGAAACTTATTCAACAGTTTAAGGGGCATTCTAAAACCATTACTTCTGTTTCCTTTTCTAATGATGGAAACATTATCCTGACCACTTCTATGGATTCAACTGCTCGTATCTGGAATCTAAAAGGAAAATCTCTTTATCACCTTAAAGGACATTCTGATCTTATTTTTTCGGCAAACTTTTCACCTGATGATAAAACTGTAGTAACAAGTTCTCTTGATAAAACTGTTCGGTTATGGGAGTTAAAAGGAAAATTAATTAAAAAATTCAAAGCGCACAATTATATCGTGCAATCCGTTTCGTTTTCTCCTGACGGAAGTAAAATAGTTACAGGTTCTGCAGATAAAAAAATACGCCTATGGGACAAAGAAGGAAGTTTTATACAAGAATTTAAAGCACATGATGAAGCTGTTTTTACAGTTTCTTTCTCTCCAAATGGAAAAACTATACTAACCGGATCTGCAGATGATACTGCCTTTTTGATTGATCTAAAAGGAACTATTTTACAAAAATTCATAGGACATAACGGTAATATATTCAGTACTTCATTTTCTCCAGATGGTCAAAAAACACTTACAAGTTCTCAGGACAAAACCGCACGACTATGGGATTTAAAAGGAAACCTTATTCAAGAATTCAAAGGACATATTAAAGGAGTCTCATATGTTATTTTTTCTCCAAATGGAAATACAATACTTACAGGATCAGATGACAAGACAGCTATATTATGGGATGTACGAGGAAACATCATCCAAAAATTCAAAGGACACTCAAAAAGTATCTATTCTGGTGCGTTTTCTCCTAATGGAAAAACAATTGTAACGGGTTCTTTAGATAATACTGCCCGTTTATGGAATCTAAAAGGACAACTTATTCAGGAATTTAAAGGCCATTCTGAAGGAATTACTTCTATAGCATTTTCACCAGATGGCACTATGATACTTACTGGATCATTAGATAAAACTGTACGTCTTTGGGATTTATCTGGCAATATTATACACATTTTTAAAGACTCTATCTATGGTATTGATGCTGTAAATTTCTCTCCAGATGGAAATACTATCATAACAGGTTCTTGGAATGGTAGTATTCATATATGGTCTGCACCTATATCGATATCTAGTTTTTTAAAAAGCAATAAAATTCAACCATTACACAGTTCTCAAAAAGAGAAATTTGGAATTTAGTAAACTACCTCGGGGCAAACCCGCGGGGCATCGGTTTGAAAATAATTTTAATTTCGGGGCAAGCCTCGGAGCATTTAAATCTCGATTATCGAATAAACCTTGTTTTCTGAATTAAATCCTAAGCAATTTTCGCAGGTAAAGAAACCTGAACATGATCCATATATTTTTGACGATATCGATTAGGAGTTTCGTCAATATTTCTTTTAAAAAGTCGATTAAAAAGTGAAACACTATTAAAACCACAATCAAAAGCTATTGTTGTTATTGTAGCATCAGTATTGACTAATAGATTACATGCATTTTGTATTCTAATTTCTGTTAGTACTTGCTTGAATGTTTTTCCCGTGCTTTTTACAAAAAAACGGCAAAAAGAACTTTCTGTCATACCAATTTTTTGAGCTACTTCTCTTGTTGATATACTAGCATGATATCTGTCTTGAATAATTTCATAAACTTCTCTTATTCTACCAATATTTACAACAGACAGTGATAGATATTGTCGAGCGTCTAAACTTTGACAAGAAACCTTAGTAAATAATTGTAAAACTTTAAAAAGTTTAAATAGTCTTTCTAGAGGGGGTAATCCTATCATTTGTTTTATTTCTTCTCCCACTAAGTGCTTATCAACTCCTTTAACACTTAAACCTGCACTTGCCATAGTTAAAAGTCTATCCACTCCTTCAAATTCTACAAAATATTTACTAGCCTCAATAATATCTTCACCCTTAAACTGAATTACGTACTCCTCATAATTCTCAGATTCAAAACCTACATTAAAACAATTATGTGGTATGTTAGGTCCTAATAAAACTAAATCTCCATCATTAAATTGACTGATTCTAGTACCAATAAATCGTTTTCCTTTACCAGTTGGTACATATACAATTTCAAACTCTGGATGAAAATGCCATCTCCCCCCGTAAGGCATATAAGGAGGTTTAAAATAAAACGCTTTAAAAGATGAACCAGATTGAGATATTACTTTTTCAAACGAAGCTTTTTGCATACTTTAAATTATCTATCTAAAAACAACTTAATGACAATTTAATGCAAAAAATAGCATAATAAGTTAAAAAGAATATAAAATCTTAACAATAGATTTGAGAAATACAAATTACTCTATTTTCACATGTATAACCTTTTAATACTGAAATTAAAGTAGGTTCTTACAAAAATCAAAACATAACAAAATATGTACAACGTCATAAAATCGTTAATTATAATGTTAAAACGTAAGTGATATCACTATATTTAATACTGAATTTCTATAATTTTATAGAATAGTTATTTGATCATCGTCACGATTTACACCATCATAAAAATGAATAAACACATCAAATCATCAATACTAATTATTAGTTGTTTTGCTTGCTTCATACTTGCAAGCTGTTCAAAAGAAAAAAAAGCCAATAAAGAATCTATTACCATTGGCACAAAAAAAGATAAAAAGAGTGTCCAAACTACAGAAAATTCTGAAGTACCAGTTATGTTAGATAATAAAGGGATTGGACCTATAAAATCAATAACTTTTTCGAATCAAATAGATCAAGCTCTCGCCAACACAGGAGAACAACTTTTTAAATCTAAATGTGTTGCTTGTCATAAAGTTGATAAAAAATTCATTGGTCCACCTATGATTGGAATTTATAAGAAACGTAGTCCAGAGTGGGTTATGAATATGATAATGAATCCTGATGAAATGTTAAAAAAAGATCCAGTAGCCAAAGCTTTGTTCGAAGAATACAATAAAACGATCATGATCAATCAAAATATCCCCGAAAATGAAGCTCGAGCTATGGCAGAATGGTTTAGAACTTTAGAATAATCGCTTAAAAATAGTCAGTTTTATATGAAAAATGAACCACAATATGATGCAATAGTTGTAGGAACGGGAATTAGTGGTGGCTGGGCCGCCAAAGAACTCTGTGAACAAGGACTAAAAACATTAGTCTTGGAACGAGGACGTATGGTACGCCATATCGAAGATTATACTACTATGAATGATGACCCATGGGATTCAGATTTTAAAGGTAGACCCACTAGAGAGGATGTTGCCCAGCAGGAAAAACAACATCGAACCGGCTATGTTACTGCAAAAGAACATCGCCACTTTTTTGTAAACGATCTTAAACACCCATATAATGAAACAAAACGTTTTGACTGGATTCGCGGATATCATGTAGGTGGAAGATCATTAATGTGGGGGCGACAAAGTTATCGCTTATGTGATTTTGATTTTGAAGCCAATAAAAAAGAAGGAATTGCTGTAGATTGGCCTGTACGCTATAAAGATATTGCTCCTTGGTATGATAAAGTTGAAGAATTTATTGGAGTAAGTGGCGAGAAACTAGGGCTAGATCAGTTACCAGATGGTAAATTTCTTCCTCCTATGGAGTTAAATTGTGTTGAAGACCATTTAAAATCTAATATTTCAGAAAATTACGACGATAGATTATTAACTATTGGAAGAACGGCTCATATTACAGGTACTAAAACCTTTGAGGGGCGTATGAATTGCCAATATCGAAATCGTTGTATGCGTGGTTGTCCCTTTGGTGCATATTTTAGTAGTAACTCTTCTACGCTACCTGCCGCAGAGAGAACTGGTAATATGACATTGCGTCCAAACTCGATTGTACATCAAGTTATGTATGATGACAAGACTGGTAAAGCTACTGGCGTTAAAGTTATAGATGCTGAGACTAAAGAAACTATGGAATATACTGCTAAAGTGATTTTTTTATGCGCTTCAGCAATTGCTTCGGCTAGTATTCTAATGCAATCAAAATCAGAAAGGTTTCCTAATGGATTAGGAAATGATTCTGGAGAACTAGGCCACAATATCATGGATCATCACTTTACTGCCGGTGCTTTTGGCACTTACAATGGTTTTGAAGATAAATACTACAAAGGTCGAAGACCCAACGGAATCTATATTCCTCGTTTCAGAAACCTTGGCGGAGATACTGATCAAAAAACATTTAAACGTGGTTATGGATATCAAGGAGGTGCCAGTAGAAGTGATTGGAGAGAAACAATTGCCGAATTAGGTTATGGTACGGAGCTTAAAGAAAATATACTAAAACCCGGTAAATGGAGAATTGGATTAATGGGCTTTGGAGAATGCCTACCCTATCATGAAAATAAAATGACTTTGGATTATGACAAATTAGATGAATGGGGGCTGCCAACCATTACATTTGATGCTGAGTTTAAAGAAAATGAACTCGAAATGCGCAAAGATATGGTATCGCAAGCAATGGAAATGCTAACAAAAGCTGGTTTTACTGATGTAGAACCTTGGGATGTTATCGGTGCACCAGGATTAGGAATCCACGAAATGGGTACGGCCAGAATGGGTAGAGATCCTAAAACTTCTGTACTTAATAAACATAATCAAATCCATGCTGTCCCAAATGTTTATGTTACCGATGGCGCTTTTATGACCTCTGCAAGCTGTGTAAATCCTTCATTAGGATATATGGCTTTTAGTGCAAGAGCTGCGAACCATGCAGCACAACAAATTAAAAAAAACGCTTAATTCTTTATGATTATGAATAGAAGACAAGCCTTAAAAAATATTGGACTATCTGCAGGATACATTGCGGCTACTCCAACATTGTTAAGTATTTTACAAAGTTGTACCAGTGAAATTAAGTTAAATTGGACACCTGAATTACTTTCAGAAAACGAAGCCAAAATATTAGATCAAATTGTTGATCTAATCATTCCCGAAACAGATATTCCAGGAGCTAAATCTCTTAATGTTCCTATGTTTATAGACAAGTTTATTAATAATGTCCCTAAACAAAAAGATAGTGAACGATTTAAAAAAAATGCAACATTACTAACAGAAGCTTTAGGTATTAATGAAGATAAGCCTGTTAAAAAAGTGAAAATCGAAGAATATGATGCCATATTAAACAAATACCTTAGATCTTCTAAAGAACAACAAGAAGCTTATCAAAAAGAAATGTGGGGAATAAAAACACCAGAAGACTTAGAAAAAGTCTCTAAAGATGCTCGTATTTTTTCTTATTTATCTTCAGTAAGAGACATGTCTATCTGGGGATTTAAAGCAAGTCAAGAAATTGGTGAAAATGTATTAGCGTATGCTCCTGTACCAGGAGGACAAGTAGGATGCGACTCCTTAGAAGAATTAACACAGGGTAAAGCCTGGTCACTATAAACATAGGAATAACAAAACAATAACCATGCACAAAACCATCATAAATGGGCTTATATTACTAATGATTTTAGGCTCTTGCAAACAAAAACCCAAAGAAATAATCGAAGTTGAAAATACCGATAAAGAACCTGTAACAGAAGTTTCGAAAACAATAGCTAAACCTTTTTTTAAACTATCCTTAGCACAATGGTCACTGCATAAAGCTATGCAGTCTGGAGAAATTGATCCTAAAGATTTTGCACAAAAAGCTAGTGAATTAGGTTTTGAAGGAGTTGAATATGTAAGTCAGTTATATGCAGAGGATCTCAAAAAAGATGCTGACCCTAAAAAAGCAATGCAACAATTACTAGAGGTCTTACTTGCAAAAAGTAAACAGTACAAAATGCAAAATCTAATTATCATGGTAGATGGCGAAGGGGATCTTGCTGTACTAGATGAGAATGAACGAAATGAAGCTGTCGAAAAACATAAAAAATGGGTAGATGCCGCACAGTTTTTAGGTTGCCATTCTATTAGAGTAAATTTATTTGGTACAAATGATCCGAACAAATGGGTAGATGTTGCTACAGACGGTCTAAGCAAACTATCAGATTATGCAGCATCAAAAGATGTTAACGTAATTGTAGAAAACCATGGGTACCTTTCTTCCAATGCATCCTTATTAATTGAAGTCATGAAAAAAGTAAACAAACCCAATTGTGGTACTTTACCCGATTTTGGAAACTTTTGTCTAAAACGTAAAGACGGAGTGCGATGGGGAGCTAGTTGTATCGAGGAATACCCTAAATATAAAGGAGTAGCAGAAATGATGCCTTATGCAAAAGCCGTAAGTGCTAAATCTCATGATTTTGATGCCCAAGGTAATGAAACAAAAATAGACTATAAAAAAATGCTCGACATTGTTAAAAAAGCAGGATATAAGGGTTTTATTGGTGTCGAATATGAAGGAGAGCAACTTGAAGAAATCAAAGGAATAATAGCTACTCGAGATTTATTAATCAATGCCGCTAAACAACTTAACTAACCATTTATGAATAAGATAGCCCAGTTTCAACTATCGTTGATGATGTTTTTAGAATTTTTTATTTGGGGAGGATGGTTTGTAACCATGGGGATATATTTACCCAACACACTTAATACAAGTGGTGCCGAAACAGCAATGGCATACTCTACCCAATCTTGGGGAGCTATTATTGCACCATTTATTATTGGATTAGTGGCAGATCGTTTTTTTAATGCAGAAAGAATACTTGGTATTTTACATATTATAGGTGCCTTTTTAATGTATCAAATGGCTAATGCCTCAGATTTTAGCGCATTTTATCCTTATGTACTAGGATATATGATTGCATACATGCCTACATTAGCGCTAGTTAATTCTGTATCTTTTAATCAAATGACAGATCCATCGAAACAATTTCCATTTATACGAGTCTGGGGAACCATTGGTTGGATTATAGCTGGATTGGTTTTCATTAGTCTTATTTTTAACTGGGATTCACCAGATAATATTGATCTAGGAGCTTTAAGAAATACATTTTTAATGACCGCAATCGCATCCGCTCTATTAGGGGTTTTTAGTTTCACATTACCAAAAACTCCACCTAAAAGTGATGAAAAAGTTACTATTTCTGATATTCTTGGTCTAGATGCTTTGAAGTTACTGGGTAATAGAAATTTTTTGGTTTTTTTCATTGCATCAATTTTAATTTGTATTCCTTTAGCATTTTATTATCAACATGCTGGACAGTATCTAGGTGAAATCAAAGCATCAGTAGTATTTTATAATAAAGAAATTGGACCTGCAGGCTTAATGACTATTGGTCAGATGTCTGAAGTTTTATTTATGTTACTACTACCCTTTTTCTTTAAAAAATTTGGTTTCAAAAAAACCATACTGGTAGGTATGCTTGCCTGGACGGTACGCTATCTATTATTTGCTTATGGTAATTCCGGAGAACTTGTATTTATGCTTATTACAGGAATTGCATTACATGGCATATGCTATGATTTTTTCTTTGTTTCGGGCCAAATATATACAGACAGTAAGGCTGGTGAGAAATTTAAAAGTGCCGCTCAAGGTTTAATCACCCTAGCCACCTATGGATTAGGAATGCTTATCGGTTTTTACGTAGCAGGAAAAATAACAGATGCAAATATTGTAGGAGAAGGTCATGATTGGATAAGTATCTGGATTTTCCCAGCTATATTTGCAGCAGCGGTGATGATACTCTTCGCCGTTTTCTTCAAAAATGAAAAAATAGAATATAAAGAATAAAAGATATGACCCGATTAAAAATGGGAATGATAGGTGGAGGATTAGGTTCTTTCATAGGAGATGTACATAGAAAAGCAGCTGGTTTAGATGGAATGATTTCGTTGGTTTGTGGTGCTTTTTCAAGTACCGAAGAAAAAAGTATTGCTTCTGCAAAAGCTATTGGTATACCAAAAAGCAGAGCATATGGTAGTTATCAGCAAATGATTAAAGCAGAGGCTAAACTTCCTGAAGATGAACGAATGGATTTTGTAGCTATTGTAACTCCAAATCACATGCATTTCCCCCCTGCAAAGATGGCATTAGAACATGGTTTTCATGTGATCTGTGATAAACCATTGTCTTTAAACATGGAAGAAGCTATCGAACTGGAAAAAATAGTACAGTCTACCGGTAAAGTTTTTGCCTTAACTCATAATTATACAGGATATCCTATGGTGAAACAAGCTAAAGCCATGATTGCCAAAGGAGATTTAGGTACTATAAGAAAAATTAATGTTCAATATTTACAAGGTTGGCTTTCTTCTGCTGTAGAAAAAACAGATCACAAACAAGCAGCATGGCGTGTAGATCCGAAACGATCAGGAATCGGCGGTGCCCTTGGAGATATCGGCACTCATGCTGAAAACCTAGTTGAATATATATCAGGGATTCATATTAATGAACTTGCAGCTGATCTTACTGCTTTTGGAGAAGGAAGAACACTTGATGATGACGGTAATATTTTACTACGATTTGAAAATGGTGCTAAAGGTACTATGACATTTTCTCAGATTGCCACTGGTGAAGAAAACGGATTAGCCATTAAAATTTATGGGACAAAAGGAAGTGTTGACTGGCATCAAGAAAACCCAAATGAATTGGTTGTAAAATGGTTAAATCAACCTAAACAAACGTATACACCAGGAGGTAATGGCGGGTATCCAGAGGCGTCTGAATATGTGCGTATTCCTGCTGGACATCCTGAAGGGTATTTAGAAGGTTTTGCCACTATTTACCGAAGTTTTGCTAAGGAGCTAAACCATGTAAAACAAGGAAACTCCCCTTCTTCTCTTCCTGATTTTCCAACAGTTCAAGATGGAGTACGAGGTATGAATTTCATTTATAAAGCTGTAGAAAGTAGTTCGAATAATGCCAGTTGGGTAACATTAAAAAGTTAGAGCATACTATTGAAATAAAAAATCATAAAAAATACTGAGCAATGAAAACCATTAAAGGGCCTGCTGTTTTTTTAGCACAATTTATGGATGATAATCCTCCATTCAATTCTCTAGATGGACTCTGTAAATGGGCATCCGATTTAGGTTACAAAGGAATTCAAATACCTACCTGGGAAACTAGA
Organism: Aquimarina aggregata; assembly: GCF_001632745.1. GTDB lineage: Bacteria > Bacteroidota > Bacteroidia > Flavobacteriales > Flavobacteriaceae > Aquimarina > Aquimarina aggregata. The sequence goes on from NZ_LQRT01000003.1 coordinate 19,528, forward strand.
TTGATTGATCTGGACACAGCTGCAAATAGTCAAACCTATTGTGACGAATTAAAAGGAAAGATCGCAGATTATGGCTTAGAAATCACAGAATTATCAACACATCTACAAGGGCAATTAGTCGCTGTGCACCCAGCATATGATCTTATGTTTGATAACTTCGCTCCGGATGATTGTAAAAACAATCCTAAAAAACGTACTGAATGGGCGGTGCAACAAGTTAAAAATGCAGCTATAGCAAGTAATCGCCTAGGAATTAAAGCACACGCTACTTTTTCTGGTGCATTATTATGGCATACCATGCACCCATGGCCACAACGTCCTGCTGGATTAGTAGAAATGGGATTTGAAGAATTAGCAAAACGTTGGCTTCCTATATTAAACCATTTTGATGAAAATGGTGTAGATGTATGTTATGAAATTCATCCTGGTGAAGATCTACATGATGGTGTTACATTTGAACGATTTCTTGAAGCTACCGGAAATCATAAACGTGTAAATATCCTTTATGATCCAAGTCATTTCGTATTACAACAATTAGACTATCTTGAGTATATAGATCACTATCATGAATTTATCAAAGCATTTCATGTAAAAGACTCTGAGTTTAATCCTACAGGAAAAAAAGGGGCTTTTGGAGGTTATAGCGAATGGATTGATAGAGCTGGCAGATATCGCTCTTTAGGAGATGGACAAATAGACTTTAAAACTATTTTCTCTAAACTAACTCAATACGGTTGCGATGTATGGGCAGTTATGGAATGGGAATGTTGTATAAAATCTCCTGAACAGGGAGCACGAGAAGGAGCTAAATTCATACAAGATCATATTATTGAAGCTACCGAAAAGACTTTTGATGATTTTGCGGGAGCGAGTACCAATAAAGATATGCTAAAAAAAATATTGGGAATTTAAAACGTTTATAAAAAGCGAAAAAAATATCATGAAAAAATTAACATACTACCTACTCATTACAATTGTTATTTGTTCTTGTAAAGAAAAAACAGAAACAGCAGTGATTGAGAATCCTAAAGAAGAATCAAAGCCAGTAATACAAGAAAAGGAAATTACTGATCCTAAAGAAACCGAAGTCTGGGATCCAGAACCAAAAACTGTTTCTTTCAACCAAAATAACGTTCCTTCTGACGCACTAGTGTTATTTGATGGTACAAATCTAGAGGCTTGGGTATCTTCAAAAGATGCTACTCCAGCTAGCTGGACAATTAATGCTGATCAAACTATGACCGTAAAACCTGGAGCTGGTGATATACAAACGAAACAAGACTTTGGTAGTATTCAGTTACACCTAGAATGGAGCGCTCCCGATAGTGTTGAAAGCGAAGGACAAGGACGTGGTAATAGCGGTGTTTTTTTTCAGAATAAATATGAAGTTCAGATACTAGATAGTTATCAAAATCCCACATATTCGAATGGTCAGGCCACTTCTATATATAAACAACACATTCCTTTAGTAAATGCTACCAAAGCTCCCGATCAATGGCAAACTTATGATATTATCTTTCATGAACCTGAATTTGATAGTTCAGGAAAAAAGGTTAAATCTGGAACTTTTACTGTAATTCATAATGGTGTTTTGGTACAAGATCATGTTGAAATTTTAGGTTCTACAGAATATATCGGCCCTCCAAAAAACGAGGCTCATAATAAAGGCCCCATTAAATTACAAGATCATAGTAATCTAGTACAATATCGAAATATTTGGGTGCGAGAATTATAGTATTAAAGCTACCTATATCTTTTTTTTATTTAAGATAGATTTAATCCTACAAAAAAATGGGAGAAGTTATAACTTCTCCCATTTTTTACTCAAAAAGTTTATTATCTTAATAATACTTTAATGTATATGAGGGCATTCTCCCTGCGCAGAGTTACAAACTTCAATACGACTTAATCCTCCTCCTGCTCCTTTTATGGTTTGTAATTTTAGTTTTGAAATAACCTCTTTTTGAAGTTTTAATGTCTTAATTTCTTTTCTTTTTTTCATTACTTGAAATTTAATTTATGTATTTAACTGAAAAGGAAATTAATCAGAATTAATCTAATCTTGAATAGTTCATTCTTGAAATTTATAAATCTCTACTTTAAATTTATAAATATAAACACATAAATAAATAACGAATTTATTGTGATGATGAAAGGGGTATCGTAAAATAAAAAGTACTTCCCTCTCCTACTTTGGAGGTCAACCAAATTTCTCCGCCATGAGATTCTACTATTTTTTTACAATGCGCCAACCCTATACCCGTTCCTTGATATTGTTCTCGAGAATGTAATCGTTGGAAAATAGCAAATATCCGTTCTTTATGCTCTTCTGGTATTCCGATACCGTTATCTTTTATAGCAAATTGCCAAAAGTCATTTTGTTGATTCTTAGATTTGTTTTTCTTGCTACAAGAAATTTTGATTTCAGGTACAACACCATCTGCTCTAAACTTAATGGCATTACTAATAAGGTTTTGAAATAGTAATCTAAGTTCTATTTCAGAACCGGTTACAGTAGGTAGTTTTCCTATTGTAATCTTTGCTCCTTCTTTATCGATAACACTTTTTAAATCTGCCTTTAAATCTGCAAGAACATTGTTTGTATTTACTTTTGCGTATTCTTTTCCTCTTCCTAATCTAGAATATTCCAGCAGAGCGTCTATCAAATTCTTCATTCGTAAACTAGCATCTTGTATAAAGTTTAAACTTTCTTTCCCAACGCTATCAATACGATCTCCGTAATCCTCGACTATTAAACCAATAAAACTAGAAATTGTGTTAAGTGGTTCTTGTAAATCATGACTAGCTATATATGCAAATTGTTCTAACTCTTTATTTTTAGCTTCTAATGCTAACGATTGCTCATAAATAGCCTGATTCTTTTTTTCTAATTCGATATTAAACTTCTTTTTTGCTAAATACCCTTTATAAATAAAAAAGCTTCCTAAAAGAATAAGACTAATAAGGGCAATGAGTAATGAGTTAATCTTTTTTTGTGTGCTAAGTCTTACATTCTGTCGTGTTAAAATTTCGTCTTGTTGCTTAATCTGCTTACTTTGCTCTTTAAGAAAGTCCTGTTGTTTCTGTATTTCTTGATTACTTTTTTCAATTTTTGCTTCTTGATTTTTAATAAATGTAATCTGCTCTTTAATGCTTTTCTCTAGTTCTAGTTCTATCTGTTCTTTCTCTTTATATTTTTTTTGCTGTATTTGACTTTCTGTATATAGATTAATTATTTTGTTCTTACGTTCAGTAATTTCTTGATCCTTTGTTCCTATTTCCTTTTCTTGATTTGTAATCTTTCTATTTTGATATTCAATTACCTCTTCCTTATTTTTAATAATATTTTCTTGTTCTTCTGTTTTTTCTTGGACTTCATTTAGCGATTTTTCGGTCTTTTTATATAATCGCTTCCATTTTTGTGAAGAACTAATGGCATATCTTTTTAAGGAAGGAGCTACCGCAAACCCTTCTCCTTGAATACGATCTAAACTAATTTCATATTCAAAAGAGTTTCCTACTGCGACCATATTAATCATAGAAGCATTGTAATTATAATCTTCTGTAACTAATAAAACGTTCTTTTTTGAGATTTTGTTAAGTATATAACCAATAGTGTAATTGTACTTGTTATTTACATATAGTAGTTGGACATCTTTAATTTGTCGAATAGAATTAAATCGTACTACCTGAACTGGTTTGTTATGAATTTTTCTTTTCTGCGCCATAGCCTGAAGGTCAATAACTGTATGATCAGGGCCTAATACTCCTATTTTAAAAGAAGATTCTTCATCTAAATTTGGCCAACTAACTTGTTGTGCAAAATTGAAGATAAAAATTCCTCTTTGCAGCCTTTTTACCTCTTCATTAGTTTCTTGAGCTTGACTGTTATAACAAAACAACACAGTCAAGAAACACAAACACATAAAAGATAAATGAATCCTAATAAATGATATAATTTTAAAATTAAAAATCATAATCTAAGTAATAGCCTTACAAAATAATTGCTTCCATATACGCCAAATTGTTGTACTCTCCTACTGTACGTAAAATTACCTTCATCTGTATTAGCAGAGTGCGTATGTTTATCAGGAAAAACATTGAAGACATTGTTTCCACCTATAGTACATTTAATATAATCATTAACTTGGTAAGAAACACCCATATCTGTAACTAATTTAGGAGAAAAAAGCTGATCTCTTGATTCTATAGCGCCACTAAATTCATTTAATACCCAATTGTCAGGATTGCCATCGTTAGGATGCATAAATTTAACTTCTCCAAAAACAGTATTTGTCATCTGAAAATTAAATTTATCTATATCATATGAAAAGAAAGAATTCACTTTAAAGTTTGGTTGCGACGATTCTACTCTCGCTATTTCTTCTCTATTGAATAAAATATTTTCCTGCCCTATTAAGGCTTCGGATACTTTAATACCATTCTTTACTCTAGTTTTTGTAATGTTTGCTCCTAAAGATGCACTAAATTCACCTTCGGCTAAAGGAGTTTTAAAAAACAAAACAGCATCTAAACCTGTTGTTTTAGAATCGATAGCATTTGTAAAAAACTGTGCAGCTCCTACTCCAAATGGTTCTAAAATAGCTTCATATCCTTCTGCAAATTGTCCAGAAAGCACTATTCTATCATCTATATTTATTAGATAATAATCTAAAGAAAAAGTAATATTTTCATTAAACTTTCCACTAAAACCTGCACTAAAGTGTTTAGATAATTCTGGCTTTAACTTTCCTATTTTAAAAGCTTCTGCAGCAACAGCACTTTCGTTATTAAAGGTACCTACTTGAATACTTTCTCCATTGATAAATTGAGTACTAATATTTTGGAAAAACACTTGATGTAAAGAAGGCGCCCTAAAACCAGTAGTAAAACCGGCTCTCACACTTAATTCATCTTGAATTCTATACCGTCCAGATAATTTCCATATAGCTTGACCTTTAAAATCATTATATGCTTCATATCTAGCTGCTCCTCTTACTAATAGTTTTTCGGTTATGTTTGCTTCAATATCAAGATAACCCGAACTATTCGTTCTAAATCGATCCAATTCGTTCTCTGGTCGAATCCCAGGAAATACTTGAGCTCCTACAGATCTTGGCAGTTCATCTCCTAATTCATTTATAAATGTTGATCCGCCGTTAACATATGAGGCTTCTTCTCCGGCTATGATTTGATAATTTTCTACTCGTAACTCTGTTCCAAATGCGATATTTAAACCACTAGCCCAATCAAAACTTCTTGAAATATCAAGATTAGTTGTATTTTGATTGTACAAAAAACCACCAGCATAAAAGGTTCTAGGTGACGCCACTCCGAGAGATGCATTATTAGAATTATTAACCGTATAATTTAATTGATTTATTCCTATCGTATGACTAAAATCAATATTCCATTCATTCTTAACTCCTCTTACTCCACCAGAAATACCATCATCTTGTATTCCCGTTAATATTTCTGGAGAAAAACCATTTGGATACAATTCTAATACTACTCTATCTTGATCTTTAGGAAATCTATAAAAACCTTTTGCTTTACCTTCTCTATAATTTCGCCCTCCTCTTAAGTAAAATGTTGCGTGGTCAGAAATTGGCATTTCCGCATTAAATGAAAGTCCAAGATTTTGAGTTTCGGCACTACCAATTTCCATGACTTGTCGACCAGAATATCCGGTTTGTCCAAAAAAATTGTTTTCCTGTAATAACCTTTCCTCTTCTATAGGATCATCAGAATAAACTGTTCCTGTATAATCTCCCGCTCTATTAACCGCTTCTCTTTCTCTATACTCTGTTGTAATATTTACAAATCCTTCATTTCCAATTTTTAGTCCAAAATTTGCTGCTGAATATAACGTAAAACCATCTCCTTGAGTTGTTATACCCACTCGATTATCAATTTGAATAATTTCTGTCTGTTTTTTCAAAATAATATTGATAACACCTGCAATCGCATCAGAACCGTATTGAGAGGTTGCTCCATCCCTTAGCACTTCTATTCGTTCTATAGAAGCAACCGGTATTGCGTTAAAATCTGTTCCAACAGATCCTCTACCAACAGTACCATTAACATTTAATAAAGAGCTATTATGTCTTCTTTTACCGTTAATTAATACTAATACCTGATCAGGACCTAACCCTCGAAGTGTAGCTGGATCTATATGATCGGTACCATCTGCAATAGTTTGATGTGTAGAATGAAAAGAAGGTATTAAATAATGTAAAATCTGGCTTAGCTCTACCTGAGATGAGCTGGTAATTTGTTGTGGAGACACAATATCAACGGCAGCTGTATTTTTAAGTAATGATTTTGGTTTAGCCCTAGATCCTAAAGAAACTGGTTGATCCATAGAAAAACCAGCTTGTAATATAAAATCTACTTTGATCGTATCGCCTACTTTAACCTCTACAGTTTTAGAAATTGTAGTATACATTACAAAGGCTGCATTAACTATATATTCTCCTTCATTAACATTAAAGGTGTAATTTCCATTTACATCTGTAGTGGTTTTATAATCTGTTCCTTCTATCGCAATTCGCGCTCCAGGAAGATTTCCAAATTGATCAGAAACATTACCTAAAATAACAGCTCTGGATTGTGAATAAATCCCAGTTATAAAACAAGAAAAAAATATAATCGTAAAAAATAATTTGTCTTGAATTATAAAAATACTTCGTGTGTTTTCTATCAGTGTTTTGATGTGTTTATATATTTAGCTTTTAAAAAAAATCTCTAGGGGGAAAATATATTATTTTTAACTATTTCAAAGTACTAATACATTCTGTTTAACATTAATTAGAAGGGGTAACTGATATAGATTCTATAAAATAAGTATTCATGATATCATTTACGATTTCTTTATTAAGCATTTTTTCTCTAGACTCTTTTACCTCTGGGATGCTTTTGATAAAGTTTTCTTCTTTTTTATTCAAAGAAGCTCCTAGCATTACTATAATTATTGAACCCTTCATCCCTTTATCAAGTTTCTGATACTCGATAAGAAACTCCCACCCATTCATTACGGGCATATTAAGGTCTAAAAAAATAATTTCTGGAATATTTCCTGAGTGTAGATATTCTAATGCTTCAATTCCATTTTTGGCAATACTAATTTCCTCAGCAACATCTGATTTTTCAATGATCACCTTATTGAAAAAATTTGTTGACTGACTATCATCAACTAACAAAACTTTTTTTAGTTTATTTTTCATCGATTTGTGTTTACCAATTTTATAACAAATTGTTTATCTGAAAAAGCCAATCTCTACCTAAAGAATAATGTACATTTTAAGTACGTTAATTCTCACTTACGAAATAAGATAAACAATTAATAATCATTTGTTAAAAATACTGTTTTTTATAGTAACTATTCGACTATTTGCACAAAAATCAGTTTAAAAGATTCTGTTTTCCTTGGAAAACATTCATCAAAAAATAATTAAAAAACAATTATTTGAATGCCTCAAATCAATTATATAAAACAATTTAACTATTGAATAAACATATAATTAAAAACAACATTTATTTTTAAAGAAATTCATATTAGATATTGTCTTATTGTGAAAAATGATTCTGCAATACACTATCTAGTATATTTAGAGATAGTGGTTTATTTATAAAATCATTTACTGTATGATTTTTTGAAGATTCTCGAACATCATCAGGATTGGATGAAGTTGATAATAAAATTACTTTGATTCCTTCTGTAAGTTCTTTTTTCAACTTAGAAAATTCAATCAAAAATTCCCAACCATTCATAGCGGGCATATTAATGTCTAAAAAAATAAGATCGGGCTTTGTTTTTTTGTTTTTTTCTACATCATTGAGATATTCTAAAGCTGCAATACCGCTTTGAACAGTATTAACCTGCTGAAAACCATCATGTTTTGTTACAACTCTTTCATTAAAGAAATTTGTGGCCTTATCATCATCTATCAATAAGACACAATTAACTACTACTCCCATAAGTTTTTCCAATTACACTATAAAGAAAATAAATTTGAGTGATATTTATGTGTTAAATTATGTATAATTAAAAAGTTTTCGTCTAAAATCACAAAATTAACGGTAAAGAGGAAAAATAAATAACTTTAAAATCAAATACTTATGAAACAAAAAGACACTTTTATCGTCTAAAGAATATGTAGTTTTCACAAACTTTTAATGAAGACTCTAAAAAATAGATGTAATTTTGAGTTTGATTTGATTATCGCTCTGATATTAGAATCGTAAGGGATTTATGCTTGGAAAAATAAAAAATATATGTAAGACCACATCTTTAACGTATGATATCTATAATCATACTACCGATGTGCCAACTGGCAAATGGAATTTGGTCAACTCTAAAAACACTATTTTCTTTTCGTTAATTTACTTAAAGACCTTAGAGGAAACTCTTGCCGAGACTATTAAGTTTAAATATATATTATTTTATCAAAACAAAGTTCCTGTTGCTCTGGCTGTAACACAACTTATTAAATTTAATTCTGCCCAACTAAATTTTAACGAATTTCCTTGTAATATTAGCGATACTATAAAAAATACATTGTTTAAAAACCTTGATGTAGGAGTATTGATCTGTGGTAATTTATTTTCTTGTGGTGAACATGGTTTTATGTACAATCCGAGTTATGTAAAAGCGAATGAAGCTTTTGAGAGTTTATCTATAGCTTTACGAGATATACGTAAATCTGAAAATTCTGATAAACCATCTTTTATTCTTTTAAAAGAGTTTTGGCCGAAATCCTTTAACTCTAGTGATTATATCAAAGAGCATGACTTTAGAGAATTTAATATTGATGTTAACATGGTTTTACCAATAGATCAAAACTGGAAAACTTTCGAGAATTACCTTGCTAGTATGCGTACTAAGTTTAGAACTCGTGTAAAAAAAGTGTTTAAGAATTCTGAAGAAATTGTTGTTCAAGATTTTTCTTTTGAAGATATAGATAACTATAGCCAAGACATTGATAAATTATATTTATCTGTAATTGAAAAAGCAGATTTTAAAATAGGAAAATTAAAGGCTACTACTTTTAAAAATCTAAAACAAAATTTAGGTAATTCGTTTATTTTTAAAGGATATTTTTTAAACCATAAATTAGTCGGTTTTACTACAAGCTTTATTCTTGGTGATGCTATCGAAGCTAATCATATCGGTATCGACTACACATACAATAAGAAATATGATATCTACCAAAGAATGTTATATGATTATGTCGATTTGGCTATAAAAGAAAACACTAATGAGCTTAGATTAGGCAGAACTGCCGAGATTATAAAGAGTTGTGTTGGTGCCAAACCTGTAGAAATGAAATTGTATGTGAGACACGGAAATTCTATTTCAAATACCATTTTAAAACCTCTTGTAGAACTTATTTCTCCTAGTGAATATGAAATAAGAAACCCTTTCAAACTTCAGATAGACTAATTTTATATGGATTCATTAACCCAGATCGTATTAGGCGCTGCTGTTGCTGAAGCTACTCTTGGAAAAAAAGTAGGCAATAAAGCGATACTTTGGGGAGCTATTGCCGGAACAATACCGGATTTAGACGTTTTATCAAAGTTTTTTGTAGATAATGTTACTGCAAATGAGGTTCACCGAGGTTTTTCACACTCTATAGTGTTTAGTTTACTTGCCGCTCCATTATTTGGTTGGTTAATAAGTAAAATATATAAGAATAAAGAAGCAAATTGGAAAGATTGGACCAAATTAATGTTTCTTGGTCTATTTACGCATCCACTACTGGATGCATTTACTACATGGGGAACCCAACTATTTTGGCCATTTACATATAAAGTTTCTTTTAAAAATATTTTTGTTGTTGACCCTTTGTATACAATTCCTTTCTTAGTTTTTCTAATATTAGCAATGCGTTACAAACGTTCGGACCCTAAAAGAAGAAAATTTAATGTAATAGGATTATATATGAGCTCTATCTATATGCTGGTTACTTTAGGTTTAAAATGGAATACTTATTATAAGTTCCAGGCTAGTCTGAAGAATCAAAATATTGAATACAAAGAGATTCAGACTAAACCAACACCGCTAAATAGTATTTTATGGACAGCGAATATAGAGACTAAAGATTCATTTCTAATTGGTTATTATTCATTACTAGATAAAGATGACAATATCACTTTTTCTGAGTTCCCTAAAAACCACCACTTGTTGGGTAAAATGAAAAATGACCCATTACTACCAAGATTGATTAACTTATCTGAGGGTTGGTATACTATAGAAAAAAAAGATAATAAGGTGTATTTTAATGATCTTCGATTTGGACAATTGGGGATGGGTGATACTGCCAAACGTTTTGTATTTAGCTATGAATTGTTTTATGACCAAGAGGGAATTTTACAGGCAAAAGAAAGAGGTCGAAATGCAGATGAGGCTTCCCCTCTATTAAAAAAACTGTTTGCTCGTATGTTGGGTAACAAATCGTAAAAGAATGCCTAAATATACTCAGGCATTCTTTTATGTTATATCTGATAATGATTTAAGCAAATTGACAAATAACACCTCCCATCAAAGCAAGACAAACAGTCCAATACCCAACATTTACTGCTATATACTTAAATCCTTTTCTTTCAAACATTGCATTTGTTCCTAATACAGGAAGCACAAAAAATATCCCTGCTAACGTACCATGCAAGGCCCCATGTTTAAAAGTTCTATAATTATCTCCATATTTTGTCATAAAGTCCTGTGCATACTGATATGTTTCTGTACCCACTTCTGTTAATCCAGGTTCTCCATAAAGAGATGAAAAAAAACCAAATTGATGAATTACCAAGACATTTACTGTAGACGCTAAAAAGAAGCTAAACACATAACATAAGATAAAAATCAATGCCATATTACCTCCTTTTAGATCATCTTCGGTAAAACCACAAGCATTCATCCAAGCAGTTCCAAAAACCTTTGGATTATACCAAACAAAGCCTAAAACTGTCGGAATAATTGCTGCGACAGCCGTAATTAAAAAATTAAATTCCATATTGATTAGTTTATTATATCAATTAAATTTTAGTTAAATAATTGATATATGTTGTTTATCAAATATAAAAAAATCTAATATTACGCTTCACCAAACCAAATACAATAACCTAATAGAGAACACTATAAGAAGAATTCCTGTTATTCTAAAAAATAGTGTTAGTCGCTTTACTGATAGAATTTTTTTGAGTTTTTTGGATAAAAATACCTTGACTAAATCTGTAGTAAGAATACCTAATAAAACTGCCAATAAAAAAAAGAATAAAGAGGAGTTTTCTACATATTTATGTTCACCGTAATTATAAACTCCAATCCAAATTATAAAAACGAAAGGGTTAAAAAAATTCACACTAAATCCTTTTAAAAAAAACTTTCCGATATTTTTTGCATCTACTATAGGTTCATTATTAAGTACTGCCTTTTTTAGTAAATAATTAATCCCTAAACCAAATATGATAATGCTTCCGAATACCCCTATCCAAAATTGATTTCCCTTTGCTGTCAGAAAAGATGATAGCCCAACATAACAAAGCAATACGCATAGTATATCACTAACTATAATCCCTAAAGCCACTGCTGTACCTGCTTTGGTTCCAAACTGTAGACTACTGTTTAACAACAAAAAGAATACTGGACCTATAAAAATAATCATCCCTAATCCTATTATAAAACCATCTATGAATGACATAAGTTTCGAACGCGCTTAATAAATAAGGTAAATATAAATATTTAATAGTAGTACCTCGTTAACATCTTTTACAACAAAACCTCACTATTGATAAATTTAAATAATACACAAGTCTCAATAAATTCATAATTAATTTGTTTTTTCCGTAAGAAATGGTTCAATTTATCACCAGAATTTATGTAATAAACAAACTACTAATATGAGTACTACTTATAAAGTTAAAGTAAATAAAACTTTTGAGGTCGACTTTACTGATGATCATATATCAAAAATTGATGCATTGCAGACCTCTTCAACAACATATCATATACTACAGGATTCTAAATCTTATGACGCAGAAGTTTTAACGAATAATTTTAATACTAAGAATTACAGTATTAAGATCAATAATACTATCTATGATGTTGATATTGCCAATACATTAGATTTACAGATTGCGGCCATGGGATTCTCTGTTGGATCTTCTAAACAAGTAAATGCTATAAAAGCACCAATGCCTGGATTATTACTAGATATTCAGGTAGAAATCGGCCAAGAAGTAAAAGAAAATGATCCTTTACTCATCCTAGAAGCCATGAAAATGGAAAATGTTATTCTTTCTCCTAGAGATGGAGTCATCAAATCCATTGCTGCCGATAAAAGTGATGCTGTCGAAAAAGGACAATTATTAATAGAGTTTGAATAATCATATCCCTTCATGGGTATTTAAATAGAGTTACCTACTCTAATATATGTGTATATGAAAAAAATACTAGTTGCAAATAGAGGTGAAATTGCTATTCGAGTAATGACCACTGCCAAAAAAATGGGTATTAAGACGGTTGCCGTATATTCAACAATAGACCGAAATGCTCCTCATGTAAAATTTGCAGATGAAGCTGTTTGCATAGGAGAAGCTCCATCTAATCAATCTTATTTATTAGGTTCTAAAATCATTGAAGTAGCCAAACAATTAAATGTTGATGGTATACATCCTGGATATGGTTTTTTAAGTGAAAATGCAACCTTTGCAGAAGAAGTAGAAGAAAACAACCTCATTTTTATAGGGCCAAAATCAAAGGCCATAAAAGTAATGGGAAGCAAACTCGCCGCTAAAGAAGCAGTAAAAGCGTATGATATTCCTATGGTACCCGGTATAGATGAAGCTATAACCGACCCCGTTAAAGCCAAAGCAATCGCTAAGGAGATTGGATTTCCTATTCTGATAAAAGCCTCTGCTGGAGGAGGAGGAAAAGGAATGCGTGTTGTAGAAAAAGAAAGCGACCTCGAATCACAAATGAATCGCGCTATCAGTGAGGCTACATCAGCTTTTGGTGATGGCTCTGTTTTTATTGAAAAATATGTAGCTTCACCAAGACATATCGAAATACAGGTTATGGCGGATAGTCATGGTAATGTCATTCATCTATTTGAAAGAGAATGTAGTGTACAACGACGTCATCAAAAAGTGGTAGAAGAAGCTCCCTCTGCAGTACTCACTCCAGAGTTAAGAACCAAAATGGGTGAAGCAGCCGTAAAAGTGGCTAAAGCATGTGATTATCGTGGAGCCGGAACAGTAGAGTTTTTACTTGATGAAAATAATAATTTTTACTTTCTAGAAATGAACACACGTTTACAGGTAGAACACCCTGTAACCGAAATTATTTCTGGTGTTGATCTTGTTGAGTTACAAATAAAAGTTGCAAGGGGTGAACAACTACCTATTCAACAACAAGATTTACAAATCAATGGGCATGCTTTAGAATTAAGAGTGTATGCCGAAGATCCGTTAAACGATTTTTTACCTAGTGTTGGGCATCTTGATCAATATCAAATTCCCAAAGGAGAAGGAATTCGTGTCGACAATGGTTTTGAAGAAGGAATGGATATTCCGATTTACTACGATCCAATGTTAGCAAAACTAATCACTTATGGCAAAACAAGAGAAGAGGCTATAGAACTTATGATAAAAGCAATTGGTGATTATCGTGTTAGTGGTGTACAAACCACACTTCCTTTTGGAAAATTTGTATGCGAACATGAAGCCTTTAGATCCGGAAAATTTGACACGCACTTCGTAAAAAAACATTATACTCCTGATATATTAAAAGCAGAAATGGAGGAAGAAGCAAAAATTGCAGCAATGATTGCCATGAAACAATATTTAAAAGATCAGGAAACATTACGCTTACCAATTCACTAAACTTATGGATATAAAAATAAAAACACTAGAAGAAAAAATTGCTCTAGCCAAATTAGGTGGAGGTGAACAACGTATCGCAAAACAGCATGAAAAGAAAAAGCTAACAGCCCGTGAGCGTGTAGAATATATAATGGACGAAGGATCTTTTGAAGAAATTGGTATCCTAGTAACACATCGTACTACCGACTTTGGAATGGAAAAAGAAATCTATTACGGAGATGGTGTAATTACAGGTTATGGTACTATTGAAGGAAGGTTAGTGTATATTTTTGCTCAAGATTTTACTGTATTTGGTGGTGCATTATCTGAAACTCATGCCGAAAAAATCTGTAAAATTATGGATATGGCAGTAAAAATGGGTGCTCCTCTTATTGGTCTTAATGATTCTGGTGGAGCACGAATCCAAGAAGGAGTTAGATCTCTAGGAGGCTATGCAGATATTTTTCATAGAAATGTACAGGCTTCAGGTGTGATTCCGCAAATTTCAGCTATTATGGGACCTTGTGCTGGTGGTGCTGTATATTCACCTGCTATGACAGACTTTACGTTAATGGTAGAAGATACTAGTTATATGTTTGTAACAGGTCCTAATGTTGTAAAAACGGTTACCAATGAAGAAGTAACATCAGAAGAGTTAGGTGGTGCTAGTACGCACTCTTCTAAATCTGGAGTAGCTCATGTAACTTCTGGTAATGATGTTGAATGTCTAGAAGATGTAAAAAAACTATTAAGCTACCTACCACAAAGTAATCTGGAGAATACTCAAAAACTACCATATACTTTAACCGATGAGGTACGCGATGTTTTATCAGATATTGTTCCTGATAATCCAAATAAACCTTATGATATGCATCATGTCATAGAGGGTATTATAGATGAAGATTCTTTCTACGAAATTCATAAAGATTATGCCGAAAATATTATTGTTGGATTTGCCCGTCTAGGCGGAAGAAGCGTTGGAATAGTTGCCAACCAACCTATGTTTCTGGCTGGAGTATTAGATGTTAACAGTTCGAAAAAAGCAGCGCGATTTACTCGTTTTTGTGACTGTTTTAATATCCCTTTACTAGTACTTGTAGATGTTCCTGGTTTTTTACCTGGTACAGATCAGGAATGGAATGGTATTATTATACATGGTGCAAAATTACTATATGCTCTTAGTGAAGCTACAGTACCTAAAGTAACTGTGATTACTCGTAAAGCGTATGGAGGAGCATATGATGTAATGAACTCTAAACATATTGGAGCAGATCTTAACTTTGCCTGGCCTTCTGCAGAAATTGCTGTTATGGGTGCAAAAGGGGCAAGTGAAATAATTTTTAGAAAAGAAATTAAGGCTGCAGATAATCCAGAAGCTAAACTTGCAGAGAAAGAAGCCGAATATGCCGATAAATTTGCGAATCCATATAGAGCAGCGCAACGAGGCTTTATCGATGAGGTAATCCTACCCCAGAATACGCGTAGAAAATTACTCAAAGCCTTTAGCATGCTTGAGGACAAACATATAGATCGACCCAATAGAAAACACGGTAATATTCCGTTGTAATTAAAATCTTTATGTCTCTTAGCCCATCAAAATAGAATTAGTTATCTTTAATTCTATTTTGATAGGCTTATCTTTAAATACATAAATTTTATTTAAAAGTATCTTACTAGTACAGTTGCTATAAAATTCTTTCAAAAGTTTTCCTAATCTATAGGGCATATTATTATATATCTCTTCTGCTTATTTTATTTAGAAAACAACTATTACTTTTTGATCTATCCCGATCAATATCTCCTCTCTATTTAGTTTTATCATTTATTTTTAGAAATGGTGGTATCATTTCTATGCATGAAATATGATGTAATATTTTTTCACCACTCTTCTTTTGATATTTGTGATATTCAATAAAAGTTAAAAATTGGATAACATATCGAGCTGTTATAAATAACTCTTACACCAAAATGTCATGAAAAGTTTAAACATAAAAACCATTATCGCTTTAAGTACTTTAGTCACAAGTATTTTCTTGATAAGCTATGGCAATAATAATGAAGCAATACAAGAGTATTACTCTGGAGAAGAAATATTTAGAGGTATTTTCTTTTTAGAAGGAGAAGCTGCATACGATCTAACAGTATTAAGAGCAAAAGTTAATCCAATCAACGAAACTATTAATACAAAATCTATAGAGATTCAGAAGTTAAGTCGAGATATAAAAGACGAAATTATTGAAGAAATTAAAAATCTAAATCCAGATTTTTTTGATGATTTTAGAAAACATATAAATTCGACTGACCATCATACGATTGACTTGGCAATAACTAATGGAAGTGAAATAATAAAAATTGTTGGTCTTAATTCCAAAAAATAATATTTCCTCTAAAGTCTTTATAAAATAATTGCACTATCTCAATTATGATCGTATGATGTATTATTACTATTCCTTTATATAACCGACTCTTAAACTTATAAAATATACTTAAAAAACCTTTAGAAGTATTGATTAACTACAATATTTAGTATTTTGAGCATGAATTATTTTAATACTAAAAACATTTTTTTGGATGAAACATTTACTAACATCAGTGCTTCTATTTTTAACAATATATAGTTATAGTCAACAAAAAGTTGAGTATGACGCTAAGGATGGAATTACTATCACTGCAGATTTGTATGACGCAAAAGGTAGTGATGCATTTATAATTCTTTTTCATCAAGCTGGTTGGAGTCGAGGAGAATATAAAGAAATTGCTCCAAAGTTAAATGCACTTGGTTATAAATGCTTAGCTGTAGACCAGAGATCGGGAGGTGGTGTTAATGGTGTTCAAAATGAAACTAATGCCTTAGCCAAAAAGAAAGGTAAGAAAACTGCTTATGTTGATGCTTTTCAAGATTTAGAAGCTTCTGTAGCTTATGTAAAAAAAACATATAAACCTAAAAAGCTCATTATTTGGGGGAGTTCATATTCTTCTGCCCTTGTTTTAAAATATGCTGGAGATTATCCTGATGCTATCGATGCTGCATTATCATTTTCTCCTGGAGAATATTTTGGAGATAAAAAATTTATTACTAAAAGTGCTAGTCATATAAAAGCACCCGTATTTATTACTTCTGCACAAAATGAAAAAGAAAGTTGGTCGGGAATCTACGATGTTATTCCTTCTAACAAGAAACAATCTTTTCTTCCTAAGACTAAAGGTAATCATGGGGCAAGAGCCTTATGGGATAAATTTCCGGATAGCAAAGAATATTGGGCCGCAGTAAAAGGTTTTTTGAATACTATTTAAACAAAATCATTTCTTAAAAATTATCAAAAAGATTTCTAAACAGTATACTTGATTAGAAATCTTTTTTATTTGTTACTTGTTTTTTTGATTAAATCCTTAAAAAAATATCATTTAGATGTAACTCTAAATCTTAATACAGTTTTTAATTTTTCTGGAGCTACTTTTCTAAAATCAGAAACATAAATTTCTCTATGTATTTTAGAAAGCCTACAAAGTTTTTTTTGTTCAGCAAAAGACTCCATAATTTTAAAGCTATCTAATTCATTATCATAACTTCCTAAATGCATCATTTGAACACATTTTCCTTCTTCTATAGTTTCAAATTTTATATTTTCTAAAAATCTATATGGTTTTTTAACCTTAGTTAACTCAATCATTTCTTCAACGAAGATTTTTTCTACAAAATCAGGCTGTCTAATCATCAATTTAAAAACTAAATCGTTTTTATTGATCTTTCCATCAAAAATTTTCTTGGCTTCTTCATTTATATCCCAAACACCTTCAAGAGGATATACTGTATAATCTCTATAATCTTTACTGTTTCTTTCTTTCTTAAGTGTCATTTTTATGGCATATGAAACAGCATACAACACACCAATATATTCAGAAAACTCATCACTATTTGGATTACCTTCACCTTCTATTGCAAGAAATTGATATGTTGGCACATCTATTATTTCAGGTTTATTTTTAGGTAAATAAATCTCTTTTTCTTTTTTTCTCCATTCATGTTTCATAGTACATTATTGTTTAAAATTTAGAACATAATGCAAAAATAATCTGCAATAATGACAACCCTATGTCACTAATGATTCTATATCTAATATCGAAAGAAGTATTGGTATAAAACAATAGTCCCACTTTACAGTTTTACTAAAGTGGGACTATTATAAGTTGCGATTTTTAAAAAGGTTAAGACTTATTCAAATCAAAGCGATCAAGTGTCATTACTTTTGTCCAAGCGCTTACAAAATCTTTTACAAACTTCTCTTTTGCGTCATTACTGGCATAAACCTCTGCCAACGCTCTTAATTCTGAATTAGAACCAAAAATAAGATCGGCACGTGTAGCTGTCCATTTTAACTCATTTGTTCCTCTATCTCTTCCTTCATATTTTTCTTTGGCATCAGATACAGCTTTCCATTCGGTACTCATATCTAAAAGATTTACAAAGAAATCGTTTGTTAACGTTCCCGGACTTTTGGTAAAAACACCGTGTCTAGAGTTGTCATGATTAGTGTTTAGCACACGCATACCTCCAACAAGAACAGTCATTTCTGGCACTGTTAAAGTTAATAATTGCGCTTTGTCTACAAGTAACTCTTCTATTGTTAAAGTATATTTAGTTTTTAGATAATTTCTAAATCCATCAGCCATTGGTTCTAGCAATGCCATCGAAGCTACATCTGTCTGTTCTTGTAGTGCATCCATACGTCCAGGAGTAAAAGGAACTTTTACAGGGTAACCAGCTTTTTTTGCTGCTTCTTCTACCGCTGCAGCGCCTCCCAAAACTATCAGATCTGCAATAGACACTTTTTTTCCTTTTGCTTTAAAATCACTCTGGATTTTTTCTAAAGTCGTTAAAACTTTATTTAACTGTTTAGGATTATTAACTTCCCAATTTCTTTGAGGTTCTAATCGTATACGTGAACCATTAGCTCCTCCTCTCCTATCCGAATTACGATATGTTGATGCAGATGCCCAAGATGTAGAAATTAACTCACTTATAGTAAGTTCAGAATCTAAAATAGTTGATTTTAAATCTGCTATATCTTTTGCATTTATAAGTTCATGATCCACAGTTGGGATTGGATCTTGCCACACAAATTCTTCTTTAGGAACTTCTGGTCCAAGATAGGTAGTTTTAGGCCCCATATCTCTATGTGTTAATTTAAACCATGCTCTTGCAAAAGCTGCATTAAACTCTTCTGGGTTTTCTAGAAATCTCCTTGAAATTTTTTCATATACGGGATCAAATCGTAACGAGAGATCTGTAGTAAGCATTGTTGGCTTATGTTTCTTTTCTGAATCAAATGCATCGGGAAATACTTCTCCTACATCTTTTGCTTGCCATTGATGAGCACCTGCTGGACTTTTAGTAAGCTCCCATTCAAAATTAAATAAATTAGCAAAAAAGGTATTGTTCCATCTTGTAGGTGTAGCTGTCCAAATAACTTCTAAACCAGATGTAATGGCATCTTTTCCTTTTCCCGTTCCATGTGCGTTTTTCCATCCAAATCCTTGTTCTTCAATACTAGCTTCTTCTGGTGCAGCTCCTAAATTTGAGCCACTAGCTGCACCATGAGTTTTACCTAATGTATGACCTCCCGCTATAAGGGCAACAGTCTCTTCATCGTTCATCCCCATTCGTCCAAATGTTTCTTTTATATCAATAGCTGCTGCCACCGGATCTGGGTTTCCGTTTGGTCCTTCAGGGTTGACGTATATAAGTCCCATTTGAACTGCTGCCAAAGGTTTTTCTAATTCGCGATCTCCCGTATATCGTTCATCATCTAACATTTTAGTCTCTGGGCCCCAATATACATTACTTGCTGGTTCCCAGACATCCTCTCTACCTCCTGCAAATCCAATAGTTTTAAAGCCCATAGATTCAAAGGCAACATTTCCTGTGAGAATCATTAAATCTGCCCAAGAAATTTTACTTCCATACTTTTGTTTAATTGGCCAAAGGAGTCTTCTCGCTTTATCTAAATTTCCATTATCCGGCCAACTGTTAAGAGGTGCAAAACGTTGTTGTCCTTCTCGTGAACCTCCTCGTCCATCACCTGTTCTATACGTTCCTGCACTATGCCAAGCCATACGAATAAATAGACCTCCGTAATGACCATAATCGGCTGGCCACCAATCTTGAGAATCTGTCATTAAATCAGTTAAATCTTTTTTTAACGCATCATAATCCAGACTATTAAATTTTTCTGCATAATTAAAACCTGCTCCCATAGGATCTGATTGGGATGAATGTTGTCTAAGAACACTTAAATCAAGTTGATTAGGCCACCAATCTCTGTTGGTTTTACCATCATTACTTACATTAAGTCCTCCTGAGGGTCCTTCTGAAGAAAAACCAAATGGGCATTTTCCTTTTTCTACAGGAGCATCCCCTTTAATATCATTTTGATGGCACCCCATTAAGAGAACCATAGAAAAAACTAAGGTTATTAAGAGTTTGTTTTTCATTTGTGTAATTTTTAGGTTAAAAAGTGGTTTTATTGTCGATCCTTAAATTTAGATGTATTTTCCGGTGAAAAAAAATTGATATTTTATATAAAGTTGCTCCTAAATAGATAATATCTATAACACAACATTGAAGGGTCTATATTTCATCTAATTACATTATTCCATGATTGTAGAGTGAATTAGGTATTAAACAATTTTATCATAACACTAATGCTATTTTAATTATTTTTGTTTTCTATCATGAAAGTTTGTATTGCCGAAAAACCAAGTGTTGCCAGAGAAATTGCTACTGTATTAGGAGCTAGTAGTAAATATGATGGATATTATGAAGGTAATGGTTATGCCGTAACTTATACTTTTGGGCATCTGTGTACCTTGTTTGAGCCTAATGATTATAAACCATACTGGAAAAGTTGGGATCTTAATAATCTTCCTATGTTACCAGATAAGTTCAAAACTAAATTAGTCGACAATTCTGGTATTCAAAAACAATTTAATGTTATAAAAAAACTATTTGATCAGGCAACATTAGTAATTAATTGTGGGGATGCCGGTCAAGAAGGAGAGCTTATACAAAGATGGGTAATTGATCAAGCAAACTATAAAGGTGAAGTAAAACGCCTTTGGATTTCATCATTAACTACTGAAGCTATTAAAGAAGGATTTGAAAAACTACAACCTTCAGCTCAATACGATAATTTGTATTATGCTGGATTTTCTAGAGCTATCGGGGATTGGTTGCTAGGTATGAATGCAACTAGGCTGTATACTGTAAAACATGGTGGATATAAACAAGTACTATCTATTGGTAGGGTACAGACCCCAACATTAGCAATGTTAGTAAATCGTTTTAAAGAAATCTCAAATTTTAAGCCTCAACCCTATTGGGAGTTACAAACTGTATATAAGGATACATTGTTTAACTGTGAAGAAGGAAGGTTTTTAAAGAAAGAAGAAGGAGAAACTTTTGCTAAAGTTGTAAAAGCGAGTGATTTCGAAATTCTCTCTATTACCAAGAAAAAAGGAAAAGAATATGCTCCTAAACTTTTTGATCTTACTGGTTTACAAGTTTACTGTAATACCAAATTTGGTTTTTCTGCAGATGAAACACTAAAAATAGCACAAAAACTATACGAACAAAAAGTGATCACGTACCCCAGAGTAGATACTACTTTTTTACCTAATGATGTGTATCCAAAAATACCAGGGATATTACAAAAACTAACAAGTTATCAAAACCTTACTCAAACTATATTAGATAAGAAAATTAAAAAGTCCTCTAAAGTTTTTAATGATAAAAAAGTTACAGATCACCATGCTATTATTCCTACAGGTGTACAAATGAACTTGCAATACAACCAACAAAAAGTATATGATATTATCACAAAACGTTTTATTGCTGTTTTTTATGACGACTGTTTAGTTGCAAATACTACAGTAATTGGTAAAGCAGACACGGTTACTTTTAAAACTACTGGTAAAGAAATTATAGAAAAAGGCTGGAGAATAGTATTTGAAAACTCTAATACAAATCATAAAAAAGATAAAGACATATTACCCTCTTTTGAAAAAGGAGAAAAAGGACCTCATGAACCTTCTTTTTTAGAAAAACAGACTAAACCTCCTAATCAGTTTACAGAAGCTACTTTGCTACGAGCAATGGAAACGGCTGGAAAACAAGTTGATGATGATGAAATGCGAGAGTTAATGAAAGAGAATGGTATAGGTAGACCTTCTACGCGCGCCAATATTATTGAAACATTATTTAAGCGGAAATACATAAAACGTAACAAAAAACAGATTCTTCCAACAGTAACAGGAATACAACTTATTGATACAATACAAAATAAATTACTTACTTCTGCAGCGCTAACTGGGCAATGGGAAAAACAACTTAAAGAAATAGAAAAAGGTAATTATCATGCTGCTAATTTTATTAAAAACATGAAACAAATGGTAGATCATTTGGTATATGAGGTTAGAACCGAAAAAAAGCGTGCTAATATTTCACACACTAATTTGAATACTATTTCTAAACCTAAAAAAACAGTAAATACTACTATTAATGGAAAACCTTGCCCTAAATGTAAACAAGGTACTCTTTTAAAAGGAAAAACAGCTTATGGATGTAGTCACTATAAAAGTGGTTGTAGTTTTATACTTCCTTTTTCTTTTAAGAAAAAGAAAATATCAGAAAAACAGTATTTACGTTTACTAGAAAAAGGATGTACGGTTAATCTTAAAGGCTTTAAAGATAATACTGTAACTAAAGAAGGGTTAATTCGTTTTGATGATCAATTTCAATTAATATTAGAAGAAAAAAAAATCACAAAACCTTCTGCAAGTAAAGATGTACCTAATCCCATGCCTTGTCCCAAATGTAAAAAAGGAAACATTCTTAAAGGTAAAACAGCTTATGGATGTAGCCTTTATAAAAGTGGATGTAATTTTAAGTACGAGTTCAATACCATTCGCGAAAAAGCAAATGGTAAAACGTTAACTCCTGAATTAGTCTTTTCTTTACTTAATGAACAGATAAAAACCCCCTAAAGAAAATTCCTGTTAGTGTATGATTTCTTTATCAAGTAAAACATCTAATTCTTGAATTAATTTAATTAAATCTCTTTGATCTGCAGATACCGTAAAATATCTTACAAGTGGTATTTTTTCTCTATGAAGTTTAATTTTTCTATTTTCTTTAGTTATATAAGTCCATTCATAGGGACCATTATTATTTGATTTTAATAATCTTCCTGGAGGTAATATCTCTCCATTTCTCGTTTTAGAGTACACAAACTTGCCTCCATTTAATTCTTCTGAACGATGAATTAAAATATTTCTTATTTGCGAAATTTTCTCTTTAATATTTCCATCAGAATATCGTTTAAGTTCTGTAAGTATTTCTAATAACGTTAATTTTTCATACTCTGCAAACAAGGGCCTTAAATGATAGTATTGTAAATCTAAACCTTTTTCCTCGCGAATTGAATTTCCCCAATATGCTATTAGTACATTTTTACTTTTATATTCAGGTATCGTATCTGCAAGTTTCTCTATAACATTAAATCTAACCAGAGTTTCTTCTATTAATTTAGATTTGATCTGCTCATTGATTTTCTTAGTATTCTGACTTCTTTGATATTCTACTTGATCATTTTTCCATTCTTTATAAAAAAAAGACAATCCTCCTAATACAACAGATGATAAAAGAAACAAGACAAATCCAGAATTTAAAAATGTCCAAAGTGAAGAATTTGATTCTTTTGCTATTCCTATTTCTTTTATGACTTCTTGTCGATAAACCTCTTCTAATCGTATTTTATCTTTTTCAGAATTACTTAACATGCTTTTTCTTTTAGGTTTTAATTTATATACTTTTCAAAAGTAGTATTTGCACATCGGATAGTAAATACCCAATGCCCAGTATATTTAACCATGGCTAAAACACAAAGAAGATAACCATTAAAAGTACCAATATATAAGACCGATTTACAAAACGATATCTTTAAAAAACAAACATACTCTTACGCATAACTATTAAATTTTTCGGTATTAAATCCAAATACGAGTAACCAAATAATAAATGATAAGATAAAAACTCCATTTTGCACAAACATTAAAAATGATACTGTTACGTCGGCCATTTGCAAGGCTCCCCCCATAAAAACAATAGCCGAGGCCAAAAGTCCCCATATACTAAGCCATGTCGGAATAAGCTTAACTTTATATAAGAAGTAATACAGCATAGATCCCCCGACACTATAGAACATTAACATTAAAAAATGCGACCAATAATACATATCATAGAGCATATTTGCTAAGACAGTATAATTTGTTTCAATAACAGTAGCACCGCTATTTGCAAAATCTGTACTCACAGAAAGTAGAGCGATATGGATAATATTACTTACGATTATTACTATAAAATTTATCAACCCAATTCCAAAATAGGATATTGCAAGTCTTTGATTGTATTTTTTTATATATGGAAATACAAATATTGCAATCCCTAAAGCTATAATACTTGACAATATATCAGTATATATCGCTAACTTCATCTCGCTTACATGTGCTAAAACATGATTAAGAAAATCGATTGAGTTGGTCTTCACACCTGTAAGGTTTCTAAGAGCTGTACCCGTTCCACCTGTAATTACACTTGCCAAGAAAAGAAGGCCGAGAAGTCTTCCTGATTTTTTTGTGAGTTTCATAATGATTGGTTTTGATTAATGATACTGATTAGTAGTCACTTACACTTATTTGTTACATATAAAAGTTTGACACTTACAAATACAACTAATTTCTTTGGTATAGCTCACTTTTTTTTAGTTTTGCATCTTTAATACAACAATATGATTTCTGTAGACGGCATAGCAATAGAATTTAGTGGAGAGACCCTGTTTAACAACGTTTCTTTTGTGATTAATGAAAATGACAAAATTGCGTTGATGGGGAAAAACGGAGCAGGTAAATCTACTATGATGAAAATAATTGCTGGAGTTCAAAAAGCCACGCGAGGTCATATCAGGTATCCAAAAGAAGCTGTTATTGCATACTTGCCTCAACACCTATTAACAGATGATAATTGTTCTGTTTTTGAAGAAGCATCAAAAGCCTTTGGCCATATTACGGCCATGCAGCAAGAAATGGATCATCTAAACAAAGAACTCGAGACGCGAACAGATTATGAATCTGAGGAGTACATGAATATTATACAAAAGGTAACTGATTTAGGCGAAAAATTCTATGCCATTGAAGAAGTAAATTATGATGCTGAAATAGAAAAAGCTCTACAAGGTTTAGGATTTAAACGAGAGGATTTTAAACGCCCCACTAGTGAATTTAGCGGAGGATGGCGTATGCGTATTGAACTTGCTAAAATTTTACTTCAAAAACCCGATCTTATTTTACTTGATGAACCTACAAATCATGTAGATATAGAATCTGTTATCTGGCTCGAAGACTTCTTAATTAATAAAGCAAAAGCCGTAATAGTAATCTCTCACGACAAAGCTTTTATTGATAATATTACCAATCGTACAATAGAAGTTACAATGGGAAGAATTTATGATTATAAAGCTAATTATTCTCATTATCTTCAATTAAGAGAAGATCGTCGTGCACATCAAATTAAAGCATATCAAGAACAACAAAAATTTATTTCTGATACTAAAGAGTTTATAGATAGGTTTAAAGGAACATATTCTAAAACTAATCAAGTCAACTCTAGGGAACGAATGCTAGAGAAACTTCAAATCATAGAAATCGATGAAATCGATACCTCTGCATTAAAACTTCGTTTTCCTCCCTCAATGCGTTCAGGAGATTATCCTGTAATCGCAAAAGAATTATCTAAAAGTTATGGCGAGCATATTGTTTTTAAAAATGCCAGTCTATCTATTGCTCGTGGTGAAAAAGTATCTTTTGTTGGACGTAATGGCGAAGGAAAATCCACGATGATAAAAGCTATCATGGGTGAAATTGATTTTGAAGGAGAATGCGCATTAGGTCATAACGCCAAAGTTGGATATTTTGCGCAAAATCAAGCATCTTTATTGGATTCTAGTCTTACTGTTTTTCAAACTGTTGATGAAGTCGCTGAAGGTGATATCAGGACTCAAATTAAAAATATATTAGGTCAATTTATGTTTAGCGGAGATGATATTGATAAAAAAGTATCTGTACTATCCGGAGGTGAAAAAACACGTTTAGCAATGGTTAAACTATTGCTTGAGCCAGTAAATGTTCTTATTCTTGATGAACCTACAAATCATTTAGACATTAAATCCAAAGATGTACTAAAAGAAGCCTTATTAGCCTTTGATGGCACTTTGATATTAGTATCTCATGATCGAGATTTTTTACAAGGTCTATCTCAAAAAGTATTCGAATTTAAAAACAAAAGAGTCATTGAACATTTTGAAACCATAGATGAGTTTTTGATTAGGAATAGAATAGAGAATCTAAAGCAAATTGATCTGAAAGCCAATTAAATTACGCCTTAATTACTCACTATTTAGTATTACTTCCTCAGATGTTAATCCAAAAATAGGCGGTGTTTTTACTTTTAAGATGCTCAAATACAAATACAATTGACCTCTATGATGTACTTCATGTTCTACCATTGCTCTTAACCATTTCCATATCGTAATATCTATTCCTCCCGGAGTTTTACATTTATTGTTCAAATCTTCTATTTTCAATTTTGAAAAGATATCCATAGATTCTTTATTGAGTGTATTATAAAACATAATAACTTCATCGTATCCTTTGGCATATGTTGTACCACAACCATTATATAAACTTGGTTTATATTGTACTGTTTCGGCATACATGTATCGCTCTATTGTGGCTAAATGCCGAATTATATCACCTATAGAAAATTTTCCTTCTTGATATGTCCATTCTATATGTTCTGGAGGAACATAGTCAAAAAGCTTTCTGGTTCTATTCTTAATTTTTGAATAGTACTCCAAAAAGCTTTCTATATTATTTATTTGCATATAGTATAAATTATAATGCTTTATCCATAATTTCTTTTACAACTTCTGGATTTAACAAGGTACTAGTATCTCCTAAATTACTGGTATCTTTTGAAGCTATCTTACGCAAGATACGTCTCATAATTTTACCACTTCTAGTTTTTGGTAACCCTGGAACAAATTGTATTTTATCTAATTTTGCAATAGGGCCTATCTTATCTGTAATCTGTTGATTTACTTCTTTACTTAGATTATCGCGATCTCTAGACTCTCCTGTTTCTTTTAAAATAACATATCCGTAGAGTGCATTTCCTTTAATATCATGTGGAAATCCTACTATCGCAGATTCTGCTACAGCCGGGTGCTCATTTATAGCATCCTCGATCGGTGCCGTTCCCAAATTATGTCCCGAAACAATGATAACATCATCTACTCTACCTGTAATCCTATAATACCCTACTTCATCTCGTAAAGCACCATCTCCTGTAAAATATTTATTTTCAAAGGCAGAAAAATAAGTCTCTTTAAAACGTTTGTGATTACCCCAAATTGTTCTTGCCATTGATGGCCATGGAAACTTAATACATAAACGACCATCAACTTGATTCCCTTTAATTTCAATACCGTTTTCATCCATTAGAGCCGGTTGTATTCCAGGCATTGGTAAGGTAGCATAAGTTGGTTTTGTAGGTGTCGAATATGGGATTGGAGAAATCATAATCCCTCCTGTTTCTGTTTGCCACCAAGTATCTACAATAGGGGATTTTTTATCTCCAACATGATCATTATACCAATGCCATGCCTCTTCATTTATTGGCTCGCCCACTGTTCCTAATACTTTAAGACTGGATAAGTCACGATTGGTAACATAATCCAAGTTTTCTTTTGCCAATGCTCTTATTGCGGTTGGTGCTGTATAAAATTGAGTGATTTTATGTTTTTGCACAATGTCCCAAAAACGTCCAAAGTCCGGATATGATGGCACCCCTTCGAACATAACAGTAGTCGCTCCGTTAGCCAATGGCCCATAAACAATATAAGAGTGACCTGTAATCCATCCTATATCAGCTGTACACCAGTAAATATCATCTTCTCTATATTGAAATACATTTTTAAAAGTGTAAGCCGTATATACCATGTATCCAGCAGTAGTATGCAACATTCCTTTTGGCATACCTGTAGATCCAGAAGTATATAAAATAAACAAAGGATCTTCTGCATCCATAATTTCAGGTACACAGTCTTTATACGCGGCTTCCAATAATGGCTCCAGCCAATGATCTCTCCCTGATTTCATTTGGATATCAGAACCTACACGCTTAGCCACTAAAACAGATGAGATTCCCGAACAATCTTCTAATGCTTCATCTACAATACCTTTTAGATCGATGGTCTTTGCACCACGATATGAACCATCTGATGTAATCACCATTTTGGCTTCACAGTCATTAATTCTTGTGGATAATGCTGTTGCAGAAAACCCTGCAAAAACGACTGAATGTACTGCACCTATTCTAGCACAAGCTAATACAGAAATAGCCAATTCGGGAATCATTGGCAAGTAGATACAAACCCTATCTCCTTTTGCTATACCTTGCTCTTTTAATACATTAGCAAATTTACATACACGTTCATGTAATTGTTTATAGGTTATATGCTGTGCATCCTCGTTCGGGTCATTGGGTTCAAACAAAATGGCTGTTTTATGTCCTCTATTACGCAAATGACGATCGATACAATTTTCTGTTATATTTAATTGAGCCCCTTCAAACCATTTAATTTCAGGTTTTGTAAAATCCCAACTCAACACATTATCCCATTTTTTCCTCCACATAAAGTGTTCCTCTGCTACTTCTGCCCAGAATGTTTCTGGATCTCGAAGGGATTTTCGATATACTTGGTAATATTCTTCTAGATGTTTTATGTGATAATTACTCATTGTGGTTAACTTTTATATTTATGTTTTTTTATTCTAATTTTTCTTATTTACTTTTTTTTATAATTAAACAGTCCAAACCAATTTGGATTTAAAACTTTTAATTTGATAAGTACCCAAATAATTACTACAAAGCACACTCCGATCACCATTGAATTAATCGTACTAATTGGTGTTTCGCTTTCTAGTTTGAAACGAATATATAATGAAATAACAGCATAAATACTTATGAATATATCAGATACTAAAGGGGATAATTTTAATTTCATTATTAATAATTTTGAATATTTATCTTTAATTTTTATCAAGAAGTTCATTAATCTCTAAAACCAATTTTTTAACAGAAAATGGTTTAGTTAAATATTTATCTGCTCCTAGTTGTAAGCCTTTTTCTATATCCGTTGCTTTATTTTTTGCTGTGAGAAATACAATTTTAGTATGCTTAAGATTAGTACTCTCTTTTATCTTTTTTAATGTTTCATAACCATCAACATTTGGCATCATAATATCCAAAAGAATTACGTCTGGGATACTGCTTTCTGCAATATCTATAGCTTCACTTCCATCTCTGGCAATAAATACTTCAAAATTCTTTTTTTTAAAAGTATACTCTAATGACATTACTATATTTGGTTCATCATCTACAATTAAAATCTTCTTCATAGGCCTGTATTATTTCTGATCTTTAAATTAGGGCTTAATTCTTATTTGGGTATTGTGAACACAAAACGTGCTCCTTTTTTATACTTTTTATCGATCCATATCTTTCCTTGATGACCCTCTATTATTTTTTTACTAATAGCTAATCCCAACCCACTTCCTATTGGTTTTTTAATATTTTGATGTTTTGACTGGTAAAATTTATCAAAAATATAGTTCATATCCTCCTTTGGAATACCTTTTCCGTTGTCTTCTATGGCGATTTCCACAATATCTTGTTTCTCTTTAGCGATAATGAGAATATTTCCAGTGGTAGGTGCTATAAATTTTAATGCATTTGATAATAAATTTGTTAGCACTTGGAGCATACGATCTTCATCATAACTTACATAAATCGATAGTCCTCTTTGATGTATAACCTCTACTCCTTTGGTCTGGGCAATATGTTCGATACCACTAATTGCTTTTTGTATCGTTTCATTTATTTCATTTATTTGCACTACTAACTCTTGTCTTCCGTTAGACAATTTTTCTAAATCCATAATATTATGTACTAATCTAGCCAATCGATCAGAATCTGTAACTATATTATCTAAAAATCTATCTTTCAATTCTTTTGGCATATCGTCTTCCTCGGTTAATACTTCTGATGCAGCCTTTATAGATGTAATAGGGGTTTTTAACTCATGTGCTATTGTATCTAAAAACTCATCTTTTAAACGATCCTGAATAAGCAACTCAGAGTTTGCTGTTTTTAGCTGCTCTGTAAGCTCTGTTAATTCTTCAGATTTTTCTTTTAGCGCTTTATTTATAGTAATTGTTTCTTTAGATTCTTCTAATATTTTAAGAACTTCTAATAAGCTAACCGGCTCCTCTTTAGCTACGCTTCCTATAAGTATTCGTGCAGACGCACTACCAATACTACCTGTAAGAAGTTTTTCTGAAAAATTTATAAGTCTGGCATCTGCCATTTCCTCTCTTTTAGATACACCATATTTAACATTAAAAATATTTAATGCTCTTTCTGTTCTTTCTTCTCCTAGAAATCGATTTAACACATTACGTATATCCGAAACATATGCCTCTCCTTTCCATACAAAAGCACCTTCTTGTAGATTTGCATAATTATTACTGTTAACGAACATTTCTGCATAATTACGTTCTCGATAGTTACCTTTTGAGCTTAATGAGAAAGTAAGATAACCGAAAGTGTTTAATAGTATACTCCAGAAAAAAGCATGTGCTTCTGGGCTTAAAAAACTAATTCCAAAAAGCTCATACGGTTTTAGCATTTTAATTCCTAATAAACCTTCATCAACAAGGGTATTACTGCCTGTTAGTACATTTACTACGAAAGGAAGAATCAAGGTATAAATAACTACTAAAATGCCTGTAACCATTCCTATTACCGCACCTTTTGCCGATCCACGGTTCCAAAAAAGGCCAATAAAAAATGAAGGTGCGAGCTGAGCTATAATTGCGAAAGCTATTAACCCAATAGAAAACAAAGACAGTTCATATGAAAAATTGACATAGAAAAAATAGGCTACTATAATTAAGGTGAAAATTGAAATTCTTCGGATATTCTTAATATAATTAGCATTTTTTTCGGGGTTTCCTTTAATAAATTTATCCAAGAAGCCATAAGGTATAATTAGGTTATTACTTACCATTGTTGATAAAGCTAGTGTTGATACGACAACCATAGAAATTACCGCAGAAAACCCTCCTAAAAACACTAATATCGCCAACACAAGGTTATCATGATAAAGGGGTAATAATAGAGTATAATAATCATGGTTTACCGTGTTATCTACAAGTGTTAGGTTTCCTGCCCAAGCAATAAAAATAACAAAGACATTAAACAGTAATAAATACAAAGGAAATAGCCATATTGCTTTTTTTAAATATCGTTCTCTTTCATTTTCTACTACGGATACATGAAATTGTCTTGGTAATAAAAAGATCGCAAAGAAGGATAGCAATATGGTAAACAACCAATTAAAACCAGATTCGAGTCCATTAAACGAGGTTATTTTTTTAAAATTTTCAAGTGTAGAAGCTTGCTGATAAATATCTGTTGTACCGTCAAATAGATAAAAAGTTATATAAATACCTACGATAAGGAAAAAAGCTAACTTTAATACAGATTCTACTGCTACAGCAGTCATTATACCTTTTCTACGCTGCGAAGCATCTGTTGCTTGTGTTCCGAAAAAAGCAATAAATACAGCTAATAGTACTGAAATATAAAAAGTTGAATCATCAAGTGCCGACGTTGAAACGTAGCTCGTATCATCTGTGATAATCTCAAAAGTTTCAGAAATAGCTTTGAGTTGTAAAGATATATAGGGAACAATTGCAAAAACACAAATAATAGCCACTAGAGCTCCTAAAAACCTATTATTACCATAACGTAAGGAGATAAAATCTGCAATACTAGAAATTTTATGTTGTTTTGATATTCGAATAACTTTTCTCATCACCAATATCCAAAGTGGTAATGACATTACTGGTCCTAGATATATAGTCAAAAAACTTATTCCAGACTGCGATGCGATACCAACACTACCGTAATATGTCCATGCAGAGCAATATACAGCTAAAGAAAGCACATAGATATAAGGGTTATTTACCCATTTGCTCTTTGAATTTTTCTCTGCCCAAAAGGCAATTAGAAATAAAAAGGCTAAATAGGCAACAATTATAAATATTAAAACATAGTTATTCATAATACCTTCGTAAAATGAAGAATGATATCAGTATTGCAAGTATCCAAATAAGAAAAATAAAAAAATAAATAATTGGGAATCCAAAAATTTCGCCAGAGTGATCAAAAATCAATACCAACGGAACATTCCACACTAAAAACAGCATCAATGATAGAATAATTAGTTTTTGCTGATGTCTTTTTTTCATTATTTCTATTCTTTATTACATAAAACTAGGAAAATTAAGGTGTTCTACAAATTGTACAACACCCTAAACTATTCCTACCATTCTTTAATGCGAAGAGGCTTCTCCTGCTCCGCTTGGAATTCTTATATGTTCTACGATCTCTTGTACATTTTCTGGTGGTGGAGGTGTCATTCTGGAAACTACTACTGAGATAATCACATTAACGATCATAGCAATTGTACCGAAACCTTCTGGTGAGGTTCCGAACCACCATTCATTTGCAGGTCTAGCATCCATCACTCCTATTAACCCGGTTTTATACCGTATCATATAAAATAACATGAGTGTAATACCAACTACCATACCCGATACTGCCCCTTGCCTATTCATCCTTTTATCAAAAATCCCAAGGATAATTGCTGGGAAAAATGATGCTGCTGCGAGACCAAATGCCAAGGCGACGACTGCTGCTACAAAACCTGGCGGATAAATACCAAACAATCCAGCTATCACAATAGCTACTAATATACTTATACGAGCAGCTAAAAGCTCTCCTTTTTCGGATATATTTGGTTTTATTTGTTTTTTTATTAAGTCGTGTGAAATCGAAGTTGAAATCACTAGTAATAGGCCCGCCGCAGTAGATAATGCTGCTGCTAATCCTCCGGCTGCAACTAATGCTATAACCCAGTTTGGAAGCTTTGCAATTTCTGGATTTGCCAAAACCATAATATCACGATCTACATATAATTCATTAGCAGAATCATTTGCATTTGATACTAATCGTTCCCCATGCTCGCCTCTATTATTGGTATATTTTGGTTTACCATTCATTGCCGCTCCACTTACATATTGTATTTTTCCATCACCATTTTTATCTGACCATGCAATTAACCCTGTATTTTCCCAGTTCTTAAACCATTCAGGTACCGCTTTGTATTCGGTATTACTAACTGTCTCAATTAAATTGGTTCTAGCAAAAACAGCAATCGCAGGAGCAGTAGTATATAATATTGCAATAAATAATAATGCTAAACCTGCAGATTTACGAGCATCTTTAACTTTAGGAACAGTAAAAAATCGTACAATTACATGAGGTAATCCAGCAGTACCAACCATTAAAGCCAGTGTAATTGCAAAAACATCCCATGTAGATTTAGACCCCGTTGTATATTCTTTAAATCCTAGTTGCGTATGTAATGTATCTAATTTGTCTAATAAAAATGTTCCGTCCTCTACGGTGCCTCCCATTCCTAATTGAGGAATAATGTTTCCTGTCATTTGCATTGAAATAAAGAATGCTGGTACCATAAACGCAAATATTAACACACAGTATTGTGCTACTTGTGTATATGTAATCCCTTTCATACCACCTAAAAAGGCAAATACAAGTACCACTGCCATTCCTATGACTACTCCTAGGTTAATATCTACTTGCAAAAACTGAGAAAAAACTATTCCTACACCTCTCATTTGGCCTGCAACATATGTAAACGATACGATCAAAGCGCATATAACTGCAACTGTTCTAGCTGTATTTGAATAATATCTATCGCCAATAAAATCTGGTACTGTAAACTTTCCAAATTTTCTTAAGTACGGCGCTAATAACAGTGCCAAGAGTACATAACCACCGGTCCATCCCATTAAATAAACAGATCCATCGTATCCGCTAAAAGATATAATTCCTGCCATTGATATAAATGATGCAGCACTCATCCAATCTGCTGCTGTAGCCATACCATTGGCTAACGGAGAAACTCCTCCTCCCGCAACATAAAATTCTTTTGTAGAACCTGCTCTAGCCCAAATGGCAATCCCAAAATAAAGAGCAAAAGTAACCCCTACTAAAATCCATGTCCATATTTGAACGCTCATAATATTGTGTTTTTTTGATTTATATATTGACTACTCATCGTAACCGTATTTTTTATCTAGCTTATTCATTAATCGTACATACACAAAAATGAGTATTACGAAAACATAAATGGAGCCTTGTTGTGCAAACCAGAATCCTAATTTGAAACCTCCTAATCTAATTGTATTAAGGGCATCTTTGAATACTATTCCTGCTCCATAGGAAACTAAGAACCAAATCGTCAACAAAATGACTAAATATTTGAGATTCTCTTTCCAATAGGCGACTGCTTTTTGTTTATCTGTCATAGTTGAAAAAATTATAAATAAATCATTGCTTGAAGGGTCAGAAAGCTTTGTGCATCATTATCCCCATATTTTGTATTTAAATATTCTAGTGTCAATTTAGAGTTATGACCACTAAAATATGCATTAGCACCTAACCCAAAAGTCGTAGCATTATCATCAATTGCATCAATAGATCTTACATTAAATGAAGCATATGGCTGAAACTTTGTTTTCTTATTATCATTAGGGATGACATATCCTACATGACTATAAATCATTGATCCAGTTTCATATGTTTGACCTAAGGTATAATTTTTTCCGTAATCATTGTTTTGATATGTAGCATATGCAGTAATAGCCGAACCATTTTTACCAATAGGAGCATCATAAAAAGCATCGATTGCAAAAATAGATACATCCTCTCCTTCTAATTCTCCTGCTGTATTGGCTATAACGCTTCCTTTAGGATGATAGAAAAAACCTGCTCCTACATTAAAAATTTTCTTACCCCCTATATATGATCCAACTTTATAGGGTAAAAAATTAGATTCTTGATCCAAAAAATTATAATCAAAATATCCTGCGAAATTTTTTCCAGCATCTTTTGATCCTAACAACCTTCTACCTGCATATACGGCAGATCCATCTGGTGTTGGAGCTACCCCATCTTGAAGTGTACTCGTCCCCGACTCATTAATCGCCACTCGATATTGAAGTTTACCGATAGTTCCCTTGGCATATATACCGATATGTCTAGCAAATTGATCCGATAATCCAATAGTAGCCCAGGATTGACGGTTGTTATCCAAAGTCATTATATTAAGCGTACTTTGATTGTTTAAACGAGAAATACCGTTCCAATAATGTAAACCTCCTCCTATAGCATGTTTAGAACCTAAGCTATATTGCACCCAAACCCCGTGAAAAAATAATTGGGACCGATCTCCCGTCCCAATGGGACTTTGATTTTCTGCATTTAGACTATTTAGACCGAAATGGGTGAGTATTAAAAAATCCTTATTAATTTGTGCATATGTTAAAATTCTGGCTCTACGAATACTGAAATTTGTATTACTTACATCATCGGGAACTTCATCTTGATACCGTGTCCAAAATTGTGCCCAAGAAATAATTCTAAAATATTTCGAACCTTCTTCATTAAGTTTCACTTTAAGTCCACCTGTGTAATCCGGAGAACCTTGTGAATGACCTAACTGTAGAGCAAACAAACTTAAGCCCAACAGTATAATTAGTTCTTTTTTCATGGAATTTAAAAAGATTAGATTAATTAAAATGATTGTGTGTGCACACTACTAATCTCCTAAAAACTAATAGTTAACAAAAAATTAATATATTTTTTTGTTAATTTGTTATACTTAGTCTCTAAAACGTTCCCATTTTATGAGCATAAATTTATCACCAAGCTCAGTTACCAGAACACCAGCTCCAGAAAGATTTTGAGTATTTTGAAAGTACGCTGACAGTTCTAGTGCATTTAATATTTTATATGTAGGATGATAGTTAGAATTGTAAGGTCTTTTAATATTATATTTCTTCACCCAATTCATTATACTTACATGAGAAATCCCTAAAATTCGTTCAATTTCCCTATAGGTTAGTCCTTCTAAGTATAACTGAAGTGCTTTGTTTACGTAGTAATCATCTATTTTCTTTCCGATCTTATTTACTGAAAAAAAATAACCACAAGATTTGCATTTAAAGCGTTGTCGATTATTAATTACACCACTTTTTATATATTCTTGTGAGCCGCAATTGGGGCATTCGTTGATTTTCATTTCTACTTTATTTTTTGAATAATGAAATGTATTTAAACTAACTATATTTATTTAGCATAAATATATCAATTTAGCAAATTATCATCAACATCTCATCATTTATAATTACTAAAACACAAAAAAAATCTTAAAACATTATACTTTCATCAAACTAAAATCATACTAAAGTAAATGGTAAATACGTTTTAATCGTGCGAAACTTTAGCCCTATATTAGCCAACGCATTATCTTTATAACAGAAAATATAGTAGTTAAGCCCTATGAATAATAAGAGAATTACTCAATACGCTATTTATGCAGTTGCTGTTCTTTGTGCTGCCTTAATTAATGAACATATTATCAAGTATGTAAAAAAACATATAGACCAACAAGGTTACCTTTTAGTACTTATCGATATGGCAATAGTGGTTTTAATTTTTGCTCCTGCCTTTGCCTTAGTTACTAAGTGTACTAAAAAATTATCTCAGATGTATCTTAAAACTTCTAAACAGTTCTCCACCAGTAATAAAAATGGAACTTTACTCGGCTTTACAATTGCAATCTTTGTTTTGTTTATTCTTTATGCTAGTTTAAGACACAATTTAAATGTTATCGATGATTTAAAGGCTTTGGTTCGTTAACTATTATACATCGCAAATGGCAATCCCTTCTTTTAATGCAGCAAGCTTATCTGGATATGTTGGGATAAATTCTTGTGCTATATATCCTTTAAAACCTGTCTTTACTATAGCTTTCATTATAGCTGGATAGTTAAGTTCTTGTTTGTTGCCTATTTCATTTCTACCAGGAACTCCTCCCGTATGATAATGGCCTATGTATTTATTATATTTATTAATTGTGGCTATAATATCTCCTTCCATAATTTGCATATGATAAATATCGTATAGCAATTTAAAGTTGTTTGATCTGATCTTATCAACTAACGAGATTCCCCAAGGGGTATGATCACATTGATAATCTTTATGATCTACCTTACTATTAAGCAACTCCATTACAAGTGTCACATTATTTTTTTCTGCATGTTTTACTAGAATATCTAGTCCTTTAGCAGATTGTTCTAGTCCCATTTCCTCAGAAATACCATTCCTATTTCCTGAGAAGACTATTACTTGTTTAATTCCTTTGTATGAAGCTTTAGATATAAGCTCAAGGTATTGTTTTTGTAATTTTTCATGATATTTAGGATTGTTAAATCCATCTGTAATACTTGCAAAAGTATCTGTTGCCAACGAACATTCTAACCCAAGTGATTGTACCGTTTGCCACTCTTCTGGTTTTAATAAGTCAATTGCTTTTAATCCTATATCTTTTCCTTTTTCTGCAAATTCTTGTAGTGGGATATCTTGATAACACCATCTACAGGCAGCATGGTTTATGTTACCTTTTAAATCTATTTGATTCCTGATTCTATTATCTTCTTTTTCTCCTAAAGAAGATGCTGTTATTGTTCCCGTTAACCCTATAGCCCCTAGACTAAGAGAAATATTTTTAACTGCTTTTCGACGATTGATATTATGTGACATATTAAAAGGTATTATAGTATATTAAAGATACTATTTTTAAAAATGATATCTCTAAACTAAAAAAGACTGTCTTTTCAGACAGTCTTTTATAAATATATAGGATTAACTATGATTTATATTATGAAACTGAATTTATAAAAGTTTGCGTATACTCATCGGCTATTCTAGCTAAGACTTCATCTAAAGCAGGAGATCTATCTCCAGGATTTAGCCCAGTTCTGGCAAACAAAATACTTTGAAAACTCCCTCTTAATTGCTCAATGGTTCTTTCTACAAAAAATGTTTGTGTTCCTTGACTATTAGTCGTTTGTACTCTATAAACTCCATTACCCAAAAACGTAGCTGTACTCGCAAAGTTAACAACAATTGCTTCATATTCTCTTAACCTCTCAAATGGCGCATCAGCACCTCCAAAGAATGGCGCGTTACGTTCTGCTATTTGATTCACAACAGTTTGAGGAAAATTAAACCGAGCAATAAATGCAAGAGAAGCTTCATTAAGTTCTATAGTTGAGTCGCCTCCGTCTGTTCCATCTCCATCACCTGTTCCATCACCTCCATCTGTTCCGTCACCGCCGTCGGTTCCTCCTCCATCACCTGTTCCATCTACTGCTTCTTGAATAGCTATAAAAACTCTTCTCAATCTTCTAACTTCTGTTCTGTCACTACTAGTTAATGATCTAAGAGGATCGTTAAAACCAGTTAATACTAAACTTCTGGTTAGTATTGTTTGTAAATCACCTAATACTTCTAGACTTGTAGAAATTGGAATTCCTGCCGCCCGGGCCTCTGTTAGTGTTGTTGGAACAGAAGTAAACGAACTGAAATCTAAATTTAACAACGTTACTAAATCATTATATCTCCT
Source organism: Aquimarina aggregata (assembly GCF_001632745.1). GTDB lineage: Bacteria > Bacteroidota > Bacteroidia > Flavobacteriales > Flavobacteriaceae > Aquimarina > Aquimarina aggregata. The sequence continues at coordinate 58,191 of NZ_LQRT01000003.1, forward strand.
ATTGACTTCTATTAACTCTATAATTTCAGATTCAAAAAATCCAAATTCCCTTAAATTATCTGGGTTCGTTATTGAAAGCTCTGCAGCTCTAAGCAATGTCTCTAAACTATTTCTAACATAGTCGGCTAAGCCGCCAGAAACTCTAATACCTTCGTCTCTTAACTCCTGAATACTTTGAGGTAAATTACCTGTTCTTGTTATTTTACTAACATCTACTTTAAATTTTGCAGATAAAGGCGCTCTATTTACTGTTATTTCTTGAGGCCCTATTGATTCTGGAGAATCCAAATTATCCTTTTCGCAGGATGTGAACGCTAATGCAGCTATCGCTGCAATTTTTAATAAACTTAACTTTTTCATTGTGTAAATTATTTAATTATAGTTAAAATCGGAATAAGCCCGATTTATTACACAACAACATACTATAAGTTTACCCTATTCTTTTTTTGCTTTTTTTTCAAAAAAAATGATGAAAAATATAACGAATCAAAAAAAATTACAAATCACTGTTTTTCAATAAATTCTATAATTTCTTTTTTTGAAAAAATTGGATTTGCTCCTTTTTTTGCGGCAACCATTGCACCAACAGCGCAGGCGGTATCAATTGACAATTGTGGTAATTCTTCTTTAAGTAAACCACAAACTAAAGTTGCCAAAAACGAATCCCCTGCACCTACTGTATCTATAACTTTTACTTTATATCCTTTGTTGTAATAAAAATGGTTCTGAAAAAATAATATTGCACCTTGACTTCCTTTGGTAATACAAATCTGAGAAGTATTTGTACGTTTTGATACTTCCAATATTTTGTTCTCTATAGTATCGGTTAAAATTTTAAACTCAGTACAAATCTCCTCTAATTCTTCATCATTTAACTTGATGAAATCTGCTTTTTGCATTAATTCTAAAAGTAAATCGGTAGTATAGTGTGGTGGTCGGAGGTTTACATCTAAAATTTTAAATTTTGCGTTTTCTAATAATTGAAATAACGTTTTTCTCGAAACCTCATTCCTACTAGCCAAACTACCAAAAACAAAGGCATCAGATTCTTTTACTATTTTTTTCATAGTATCAGAATATTCAATAAAATCCCAGGCTACAGGTTTACTAATTTTATAAGTAGCCGTATTTTCGTTATCCAAAGCAACCAAAACTTCCCCTGTTTTGTAATGATTATCTATTTGAACAGCATCTACTAATATTCCTCTTTGTTTTGCATAATCTTTAATATCACTACCTAGATCATCATTTCCTATTCGTGTTAATATTGAAGATTGAACTCCCATAGCATTTAACCTCAAGGCTACGTTAAGCGGTGCTCCTCCTATTTTTTTATGTTCAGGAAATATATCCCAAAGGACTTCTCCAAAGCTTGTGATTTTCATTTTAATAGAGATTTTATTTAAAATACATTTTTAAAATATTGTATTACACTATAAATACACATATTAAACCAAAAAAAAAAACAATCCCCAGTGGTTAACAACTCCTCTGGGGATCTAGACCGAAGCTAAAAAATTAAACTAACTCAACTTACACTCAATTAAACTTGCTCCGGTTTCTTCTATATATTATCTAGTTTTTCTCTAATCTTATCCAGGCATAAATTGTTTATACTCCCGATATGACTATGTTTTGTATGCTTTTCTGGTTTGTAATTTGAGTTCTCTATATCCATTCCAATTTTCACATAAGCATCCCTAAATGACATTCCTTTCATTACTAAAGTATTTAAAGTATCCACACTAAACAAATAATCGTATTTATTATCTTCAAGAATATGTTTATTTACTGTTACACTTTGCAAAGCATAAATTGCCATTTCTAGCGATGCCTTTAAATCTTGGATAGCAGGAACAACACCTTCTTTTAATAATTGAAGATCTCTATGATATCCACTAGGCAAATTATTAATTAAAAGGGTCAATTCATAGGGTAATGCCTGAATTTTATTACATTTTCCTCTTATTAGCTCAAAAACATCTGGATTTTTTTTATGGGGCATGATACTTGAACCCGTTGTAAACTCTGAAGGAATACTCATAAAATCAAAGTTTTGACTCATATACAAACAAACATCCATTGCCAATTTGGATAATGTTCCAGCTACGCTACTCATCGCAAAAGCAGTTGACTTTTCTGATTTACCTCTACTCATTTGAGCAGCTACTACATTATATTTTAAAGTTTCAAATCCCAATTCTTTGGTTGTAAACTCTCTATCTATCGGAAATGAACTACCATATCCTGCAGCACTACCTAAAGGGTTTTGATCAACAACTTTTAATGCTGCATTTACAAAATACAGATCGTCAACAAAACTCTCTGCATAAGATGAGAACCATAATCCAAAAGAGGAAGGCATTGCAATTTGTAAATGTGTATAGCCTGGTAATAAGATATCTTTATATTGCTCTGCTGTGATCAATAAATTTCTAGATAATTCTTTTACCTGTGATTTAATTTGAGTTAACTCATCTTTAAGATACAGATGCATTGCCACCAAAACCTGATCGTTACGAGATCTAGCAGTGTGTATTTTCTTACCTGCATCTCCTATTCGTTTTGTTAATTCAAATTCTATTTTAGAATGTACATCTTCAAATTGATTTTCGATTATAAATGTTCCTTCTTCAATCTCTTTGGCTAAGTTGTTTAGCTCAGTTTCAATTTTAGAAATATCATCTTCAGATAGTAAATCTATAGTGTGTAACATCTTTGCATGCGCCAATGTTGCTTTTATATCATATTTAGCTATTACCAAATCTAATTGCCTATCATTACCTACGGTAAACATGTCTATTTTTTGATCTGTTGGTAATCCTTTATCCCAAAGTTTCATTAGTTCATTATTTATTTTAATATTTTGTCTAGAGTTTTTATGTAAAGCTCGACTCCTTCAATCACTTCTTCTAAATAAATAAATTCATCTGCAGAGTGTGACCTTGTTGAATCCCCAGGTCCCATTTTTAATGAAGGGCAGCTTAAAACTGATTGATCGGATAAAGTAGGGGAACCATATGTTGTCCTACCTAATGCGATTCCTGATTTTACAATAGGATGATCTATAGGAATTGATGATGATCCAAGATGTAGTGATCTAGGTTTTACTACCACATTATTCGGCAACTCTTGTGTTATGATTTGCAATACTTCTTCATTTTTATATTTATCATTTACACGTACATCCACTACTAAATCACAGCTCGCTGGTACAACATTGTGTTGTTTTCCTGCATTGATTTGAGTAACAGTCATTTTTACTTTACCTAAGGTATCCGAAATTTTATTAAATGCATAAGTTTCAAACCAACGAATTACATTTAGTGCATTGTAAATTGCATTATCATCATTGGGATGTGCTGCGTGACTTGCTGTTCCTTTAACTGATACGTCTAAAACCAGTAGTCCTTTTTCTGCAATTGCCAACTGCATTAATGTAGGCTCTCCAACAATAGCAAATTCGACATTCTTAAGATGTTTTAAAACACTCTTTAAACCAAGGGGACCACTACTTTCCTCTTCTGCAGAAGCAACAATAACGAGATTGTATTGTAAATCTCGATTCTTATAAAAATATGTAAATGTGGCTATTAAAGACACCAAACATCCTCCAGCATCATTACTACCCAAACCATAAAGTTTTTTATCTTTTACAAATGCACTAAAAGGATTATTGGTATAATTTCCATTTGGTTTTACCGTATCATGATGTGAGTTTAGTAAAATTGTAGGTTTACTATCATCAAAATGTTCATTATAAGCCCATATATTATTGTTTTCTCTTTCAAAAGGAATATCATGCTGGATAAACCATCCTTCAATCAATTGAGCTGTCTCTTCTTCTTCTGATGAAAAAGACGGTGTCTCTATAAGTTGATTTAGCAGTTCTATGGCTTGTGTTGTTAGTTTTTCAATCATGATCTATAAACTCAAGGTCGTATGTTTTGTATTATTGTTTTTTATAAAATCTGCATTTGCAATGTGTACTTTACTCACATTTTTTTGTAAGGCATCAAAACAATTTTGAAGTTTGGGCAACATGCCATCAGCAATTACTTCATCATCTCTTAATTGCGAATATTTATTTAAATCTATATGTTCAATTACCGAATTTTTATCCTCTATATTTTCTAAAACTCCTTTTAATTCAAAGCAATAAAATAAGGATACGTCAAAATTAGTACTCATGGCAGATGCTATTTCTGATGCAATAGTATCTGCATTAGTATTAAACAACTGCCCTTTTGAATCATGAGTAACAGCACAAAATACTGGTACTATACCCTGCCCTAAAAAACTTGTAATAATAGTAGGGTCTACTTTAACTACATCTCCAACATAACCGTAATCAATAAACTGCACAGACCTCTTCTTTGCTTGAATTATATTTGCATCAGCGCCTGTTAATCCCAATGCATTAGAGTTGTATTTCTGTAATTCGGCTACAATTTTTTTATTTAAAAGCCCCGCATATGTCATCACAACGATATCCAAATTATCAGAAGACGTGATTCTTCGTCCATCAATCATTTCAGTTTTTACTCCTAATTGATTTGCTAATTTGGTTGCCGATTTCCCACCGCCATGGATCAAAATTTTAGCGCCTTCGACCTTTGAAAAATCTTCTAAAAATGAAGATAAAGCTTTTTCATCTTCTATAATATTGCCTCCTATTTTGGCAACCAATAACTTTTCCTTTTTCATATTTACATTTTTAGTTTTCACAAAACATGTAAAAGTTTCTAATTTTTAATTGTTCTCTAAGATCTTCTTTAAAACCAGTTGTGCTGCAAATGTTCTATTATTTGCTTGTTCGATAACTATTGAGTTCTTGCTATCAATGACAGCATCATCCACAACAACATTTCTTCTTACTGGCAAACAATGCATAAATTTAGCATTGTTGGTCAATTTCATTTTATCCTTAGTAATTCTCCAAGAAGCACCATCAGATTTGGTCTTACCATAGTCTTGATATGCACTCCAATTCTTTACATAAATAAAATCAGCATCTTTAAATGCATTTTCTTGGTTGTAATCAATGGGCACCTCTTTAGTAATCTGACTGGCTAACTCAAATCCCACTGGGTGGGTAATTACAAAATCTGCATCTGTATGCTGCATCATCTCTACAAAAGAATTTGCTACTGCTTGCGGTAAAGCTTTAGGATGCGGTGCCCATGAAAGTACAACCTTTGGCTTTTTATTTTTTTTATGTTCTGTTATTGTTATAGCATCTGTTAGTGCCTGTAAAGGGTGCCCAGTGGCACTCTCCATATTTATAACAGGAATAGTGGCATACTTCATGAAACTTTGTAGTACCTTTTCACTATAATCATCTTCCTTATTTTCCAATTTTGCAAAAGCTCGTATTGCTAAAACATCACAATATTGAGATACTACCTGAGCTGCTTCTCTAACATGTTCAGAATTTCCCTGATCCATTACGGTACCATCTCCATATTCGAGCGACCATCCTTCTCCTGTAAAATTCATTACAATTACGTTCATTCCTAAATTTAGTGCTGCTTTTTGAGTACTCAACCTAGTTCTAAGGCTTGGATTAAAAAACAATAATCCAATGGTCTTATCTACACCCAAGGTTTTATGAGATAATGGATTTTTTTTCATTTTAATGGCTTCATCTACCCAATTTGGTAGCGAATCAATATCTTGTATAGAAAAGTAATTTTTCATTTTTTCTCAATTTATAGGCTCAACTTTATTTTCTAATATTATTTTAGTAAAGGGATATTGTTCATTAATTGCATCTACAATAAAGTTATCCCTTAACCCATTTACTACCCAAGTTTCTATATGTGCTTCTTGGGCTATTCTTGCTGCTTCTATTTTTGATTTCATACCACCAGTACCGTGAGTAGAAGTCTCTGCTATGATTTCGTTTTCTAGCGCATTTATATTATCGACACTAGCTATAGTATCATAAGTATTATCCTCTACAGATTCTTTAGTATATACCCCATTTGTGTTTGTTGCTATTAACAACTTGTCAGCCTTTAACAAAGATGCCGTTAATGCCGCTAACTTATCATTATCGCCAAATTGGATTTCATCTGTTGCTACTGTATCATTTTCATTAATGATCGGGATGTAATGATTGGCCAGTAATACATTTATTGTATTTACAATATTTTTCTTAGACTGGGCTCTTTCAAAATCAGAATAAGATAATAGACATTGAGAAGTAAGTAGTCCTAGGTCTCTAAAACTCTCTTGAAAAATCCGCATTAAATGTGGTTGACCTATAGATGCAAGTGCTTGTTTTACATTAATTGCAGCACCATTACTTTCTAGATTAACAAATTGTTTTGCTACCGCAATAGCTCCTGAACTTACTATTACAAATTCATATTCATCTTGCATTGCTACAATTTGCCTACCTATATCTTCAATCTTTCCTCTAGAGATATGATCTGTTTCTTTAGTAAGAACGTTGGATCCTACCTTAAGTACAATTCTCTTTTTATCTTGTTTGTCCATCGCCATGTATATACCATTTATTGGTTACTAAATGTTGCAACCCTATTGGACCGCGTTGATGTAATTTATCTGTACTTATTGCCAATTCTCCTCCTAAACCTAGTTGGAATCCATCTGTAAACCTTGTAGATGCGTTATGGTAAACAGCTGCACAATCTACAGAGGACATAAATGTGTCTGCAGTTGATTGATTCTTTGTAATTATGGCTGCAGAATGTCCGCCACAATAGGTGTTTATTTTTGAAATTGCTTCGATTTCGTCTTCTGTTTCACCAATGACAATTTTATAATCTAAAAATTCATCATACCAAACTGTATCACTATCTATTGGTTTTATATCAGGATATTGAGTTATGGATCGATCTCCTAAAATTTCGACATCGTGAATCTTGAGGGCAGCAATCAGTTTATGTATAAAATCTTCTTTATTAGGAAGATTTTTATCAATTAACACTTTATCTACTGCATTACAAGCGGATATTTTATCCGTCTTGCCATTTATAATGTTGTCTATTGCTATGGTATTATCTGCATCTTTATGTACATAAACAAAATTATTACCTCTTCCACTAACAATAACAGGGCATGTTGCATGTGTTTTTACAAAGTCTATTAGTTTTTCTCCTCCTCTTGGTACAATGAGATCTACCTTTTGAGTTGGTTTTTCTAAAAATAATTGTGTTTTTTGCCTATCATAATTTAGGTACTCAACCCACTTTGTCGTGATCTGATTTTCTGAAAGTGCTTTGTGCCATAGTGCTACAATTGCAAGATTAGAATGTAGTGACTCTTTACCTCCTTTTAATAATATCTTATTTCCTGACTTAAAGGCAATCCCAGCAGCTTCGATAGTAACATCTGGTCTAGATTCGTAAATAATTAACACGGTCCCAAAGGATGCCGTTTTATTGGCTATTTTCATACCATTATCATGTTCAAACGTAAATCGCTCAACTCCCAAGGGATCGGCCTGATCAGCCAATTGCTGTAAGGATAAGATCATTCCTTCTATCTTGCTTTGATCTACCTTAAGTCTGTCATACATTGCTTTATCATCGCCAGAATAGTTTTTAAGATCTTTTTGATTAACATGTATTAATTCATCTCTATGTTGATCTACAAGAGTAGCCATACTTTGCAAGACAGCATTTCTTTCTATTATGCTTAATTGTATACTATTCATAAATCTACCTTTTCTTCAGTTAGTACACTTTGCAGTGCGTTAATAAACTTATCTATTTCTTTTTTGCCTATAGTTAATGGAGGTAGTATTCTCAAGAGTTTTTTATTCATTGCACCCCCAGTAAAAATATGATGATCATAGATTAGCTTTTTTCTTAGCTCACTAACTTCAAAATCAAATTCTAAACCGAGCATTAGGCCTCTACCCTTAACCTTTTGTACCCCTGGAAGTTTAATCGCTTCTGATAAAAAATAATCTCCGGTAAGCTTTGCATTACTTATAAGGTTTTCGGTTTCTAAAACCTCTAATACAGATAATGTTGCAACGCAAGCCAAGTGATTACCTCCAAAAGTAGTTCCTAACATGCCATAACTTGGTTTAATATGCGGAGCTATTATAATTCCACCTACTGGAAATCCATTACCCATACCCTTAGCTATCGAAATAATATCTGGTTTGATTCCATGATATTGATGAGCAAAGAATTCGCCACTTCTCCCAAAACCTGATTGCACTTCATCTAGGATCAAAATTGCTTTAAACTCACGACATAATTTTTCTAATGCAACAAAAAATTCTGTTGTTCCTTCATCTAATCCTCCTACTCCTTGAATAGGTTCGATAATAATAGCGCAAACATCTTCTTTTTCTAATTCAGTTTTTACCAACTCAATTTGATTTAATGGCAAAAAAGTAACATTTTGCTGTGCATTAAGAGGAGAATTAATCTTTAAATTATCAGTAGCGGCGACCGCTGCAGAAGTTCGACCATGAAAACCATTATGAAATGCTATCACTCTTGATTTATTAGTTTTGAATGATGCTAATTTTAAAGCATTTTCGTTTGCTTCTGCTCCAGAATTACATAAAAAAAGTTGGTAGTCATTATAATTTGAAAGTTCTCCTAATTTTTTTGCTAATTTAGATTGTAAGCTATTCTGTACGGCATTAGAATAAAATCCTATTTTTTCTACTTGTTCTTTTAAATTCTTAACGTAGTGCGGATGTGAGTGCCCTATAGAAATTACAGCATGACCACCATACAAATCCAAATATTCTATTCCATTTTTATCTACTACAGTACAATCATAGGCTTTTTGAGGCTCTACATTATATAACGGATATACATCAAACAATTCCATTTTACTATTTTTTGTGATAGTATTAGCCTATTCTCTCTTGATTATAGAGCAAATAATACTGCCAGTTATTTTATTGTATTTATTTTTTCATAAGACGCCATAACTCCTTTTATAACAGAGGAACTTAAGCCTTGATGTTCCATTTCATTAAGTCCTTCTATGGTACATCCCTGAGGTGTTGTCACCTTATCAATTTCTCGCTCTGGGTGTGTCCCATTTTCTGCTACCAAAGTTGCCGCACCGATTGCTGTTTGCACTGCAATGATTTGAGCTTCGTGAGGGTGAAACCCCATTTGGATACCGCCTTGTATCATTGCTCTTAAAAACCTTAAAAAGAAGGCAATACCACTTGCTCCTAAAACAGTAGCAGCTTGCATTAATCGTTCTTCTATAACTAGGGTTTCTCCGATAGTATCGAACATTTTTTCTACAATTGCTAACTCCTCTTTAACATCTTCATTGGCTGCAATACAAGTCATTGATAATTTTTTTGAAGCTCCTGTATTTGGCATAACCCGAATAACTTTATTCGTTGGTACAAATTCATTAATCTCTGCAATAGAAGTTCCTGTAACTGTCGATATTAAAATCTGATCTTTAGTTAAAACTGGTTTAATTTCGTCTAAAACAACATCTAATTGTCTTGGTTGAACACAAAGAATAACCCATTTTACATCTTTGATAGCCGTAATAATATCTTGAGAAGTAGCAACACCTAGTTTTTCTTTAACTTCTTTTAGGTTATACTTGGACTTATCAACTACCGTTATGTTTTTTGCTTCAAAGATATCGCTGCTTGCTAAACCGGAAATAATTGATTTTCCTAGATTACCACCTCCTATGATTGTTATTTTATTCATTTTATATTTTCTTTATCTATTGATATCATCTTATGCTAAGAGCGAATTAAAAAGCGCTAGCCTTTAATTCTAACCCTGTTTTTTCTTCTAATCCAAACATCAAATTCATATTATGTATTGCTTGTCCCGAAGCTCCTTTTATCAAATTATCGATCACAGAAGTTATCAGCAGCATTCCATTTTTTTTAGTAATATGAAGAATACATTTATTTGTATTTACCACTTGTTTTAAATTAACTTCTTCATCAGAAACTACTGTGAATTTTGCATCTGCATAATATGTTTTATAAAGTTCTTTAGCTTCTTCTTCACTACCTTCGTATTTAGTATATATTGTAGCATAAATTCCTTTGCTAAAGTTTCCTCGATTCGGGATAAAGAATATTGGGGTTGTAAAACTTGTTTGAAGTTGTTGTAAACTTTGTTCTATTTCTCCCAGATGTTGATGTGAAAAAACTTTATAACTTGAAAAATTATTATCTCTCCAACTAAAATGTGTCGTAGAACCTGGCATAACTCCAGCCCCTGTGCTCCCTGTAGTTGCATTAACATGCACCGTATCTATAATTTTTTTAGCAGAAGCCAAAGGCAATAATCCTAATTGAATAGCTGTTGCAAAACAACCTGGATTAGCTATATTTTTTCCGTTCTTAATTCTGTCTTTTTGTAATTCTGGTAAACCATATACAAAATCTCGATTCATATATTGTTGATCTTCTTCTAATCTAAAATCATTTCCCAAATCAATTACTTTAGTAGTATCAGAAAAAGAATTTTCTTCTAAAAATGATCGAGATCGACCGTGTCCTAAACATAAAAAGACAACATCAACATTAGGATTTACTTGATTTGTAAACTCTAAATCCAGTTCTCCCACCAAATCTCTATGCTGTTTGCTAATCTGTACCCCTGCGTTTGTGGTGCTAAATACAAAGTCCAAAATTACATCACTGTGATTTACAAGTAATCTTAACAACTCTCCAGCTGTATAACCTGACCCACCAATTATTCCTACTTTAATCATGATTCACTTGGGTTTACGTTATGATATATCTTATTAGCGTTTCCATAAATTTTAATAAATCCTTTGGCATCATCTGATGTCCAAGAGTTATTCATCTCTCCGTATTGACCAAAGTCAGACTTCATCATATCAAAATCAGAGGTCACTCCTTCTAGTGTAAAATGATAGGGTTTCAGTTTGATTTTTACGTCTCCAGTCACAGATTTTTGAGAATCCTCCATAAACACTTCAATATTTCTCATTACAGGATCTAGGTAATTTCCCTCATGCAATAGCATTCCATACCAATTAGCCAATTGTTCTTTCCAATATTGTTGCCATTTAGTAAGTACATGCTTTTCTAGTAAATGGTGAGCTTTAATAATAATCATTGGTGCTGCTGCTTCAAAACCAACTCTTCCTTTGATACCTATTATAGTATCTCCCACATGAATATCTCTACCAATAGCAAAAGCACTTGCCAATTCTTCAAGTTTTTGAATATTCTTGACTGGAGTATCCTTAACACCTTCTAGGCCTATTAATTCTCCTTTTTCAAAATTCAACGTTATTGTTTCTTCTTTTTCTTTTTTAAGCTGACTTGGATATGCAGAATCTGGCAAAGAACTGTGAGATGTTAATGTTTCTTTTCCTCCTACACTAGTTCCCCAAATACCCTTGTTAATTGAGTATTGTGCTTTTTCCCAACTATAGTGAACATTATGTTTTTCTAGGTATGCCACCTCTTCCTGTCTAGATAGTTTTAAGTCTCTTATTGGAGTTATAATTTCTATTTCTGGTGCCAATGTTTGAAAAATCACATCAAATCTTATTTGATCATTTCCTGCCCCAGTACTCCCGTGTGCGATATATTTAGCTCCTATTTTTTTAGCATAATTAATAACTTCTATAGCCTGAAATATCCTTTCTGCACTTACCGAAAGTGGATATGTATTATTTTTAAGAACATTACCAAAAATGAGATATTTGATAGCTTTATTATAGAACTCATCAAGTATTGTTTTATTTACGTGATCAGAACTTCCTAGTTCATATGCTCTCTTTTCTGTTTCTTCAAGTTCCTTTTCTGTAAACCCTCCTGTATTTACCAAAATAGTATGCACTTCAAGGTTTTGTTCGTGAATAAGGTATTTTACGCAATACGAGGTGTCTAGACCTCCACTATATGCTAATACTACTTTTTCCATAATAACAATTGTTTATTATTTGCAAGCATTGTCTGCTTAATTTTTTTTAATCGTTTTAATACTTTTTTATTGAACCACTTTTCTTTTTTAATCGCCGTTTTAGCAGGATCATACAACATACCAGTACAAAGGCACATTTTATGGTCTTTGGATGTTAGAATATCAAAATTGGTACATGTTTTACAACCCGACCAAAATTTGGGATCATCTGTAAGTTCTGAAAACGTTACAGGTTTATATCCTAGATCTGAATTAATCTTCATTACTGCTAACCCTGTAGTAATACCGAACACTTTTGATTTAGGGTATTTTTTTAAGGAGTAATTAAATGTAAATTCTTTAATTTTTTTCGCTAATCCTTGATTTCTAAAATCAGGATGTACTATTAATCCAGAATGTGCAACATACTTACCGTGCCCCCAAACTTCTATATAACAAAATCCCGCAAATTTACCATCTGACAATGCTATAATTGCATTTCCATTTTGCATCTTAGATTCTATATACTCCGGTGTACGCTTAGCTATACCAGTACCTCTTACTTTTGCAGAATCAGAAATCACATCACATATCTCTGTAGAAAAGTGAAGATGATTTTTATTGGCTATAATAATTTTTACTGTTTTCATAAACGAATTCCGTTTATCAAATAGGTTTTGATATTAAAAAAAGTTTGATTATTCTGAATCCTGAAGAAATTTAATATACTTTAAATCATATTTAAAAATACAGTATGAACGTATTTCAAAACAAAACTTAAATATAAAGTGGATTCTATTTTATAGAGAAGAAGGACGCACCAACTTCGAAAGAATATTAGACCCCCAAGGGGCGGCGAAAGCGGCGTAAAGGAGTTATAGAATTAGATAATGTGTTCAAATATTGAACATTAACTTCTGAATAAATGATTGTTGCCGTTTTCATAATAATAGTAACTCTAAATCGTCGGCCGTAGCCCCTTTCGTTAACTAGATGGTACAATATTACATAAAAAGTACGTAGATAAGGTTAAAAAAAATAAAAAAAACTAGAATTATACGATTTTCGCAAAATCTTATCATCTTATTTAGCATAAACGCAATTAATAACAAATACTTTTCAAAATCGATCAATACTAAAAAACTACGTTCAAATAGTATATACATAAGCAACAGGTATCTAACAATATTAATTAAAGTCATCCTATACTAAAACAAATAATTATCGTTATGCATATAGTCACTTTAAAAGTAGGGCTTAAATATACTTTAGAATTAATGTTGTTGTAATGTTTAAATCCTGTTAATCAAAATAATTATGAAAATCAGCAAATTAAAATACATTCCAGTTGTAGTGTTATTTATATTTTCTTTAACCAATTGTTCCTCAGATAACGACGAACCCGAAAACCAAGAACAAGACGAGGGAGATACAACCGATGGTGATATCACAGACGGGGATGGAGAAACAACTTCAGACATACCCTATGAAGTTTTAGAACTCAAAAATTGGAAAATCACTCTTCCAAGGGATTTCAATAATGATGGTATAGCTGATGAAGTATATTTAGACAAAAGTAGAAATGATTTTGAGGGAGATCCTAGTTTCAAAACATATAAAGACGAATTCTTTTTTGTAAAAAATAAGAATGTGCTATTTTCTTGCCCTTCACTAAAAGACATTCCTACTACCGGAAATTCTTCAAATACAAGAAGTGAGCTAAGAGAAATGCCTTCTGATGAAAGTGGTGAAAAAGGTTGGGACGCCAATGACAACAGTATAAAAACATTAGATTTTAAAGTAAAAATAGTACAAACCTCTTCTACCAAAAAATTTGCATTTGCGCAGATTCATGATTTCAAACAAGATGTTTGGGACGATATTTTAAGAGTACAAATACAAAGTGATAAACCAAATGCCGTAGAAGGAGACACAGGTAGAATATACTTATTAGGAGATGTTATCGAAGGCAGAGCGACAGATGGGTTTCCTATAGATTTTAGGAACAGCAACTATGCAGACAGGTACATAAAAGATGATTATGTTCTCGGAGAATGGTTAACTATTAAAATAACAATACAAAATAGCATTTTGAAAATTTACTTAGAAGATATGAATATGCCAATTCGTACCTATACAAATATAACATGTAAGAGCAACTATTATAAAGCAGGGGTTTATAATCAATCTGTTAACTTAGATAGTAACGGCAATGGTATAGCAGAATTTAGTGAAATAAATATCTCTGAAAATTTCTAAAGAATAAATGTACTTTTCCCCTTATCACCTAACCATTAATTTCATAATTAATTAACTGTTTTTTAAACGAATAATCATTTTTTATTTGTAAAAATCAATAGATTATTATAAATTGGTCAACCAATTAGGGTATTAATAAAATTTTAACACAAACACTATGAAAAACTATCGCAAAACCCTGAGCTATTCATTCATTGCAATAACTCTAGGATTATTTACAAGTTGCACCACAGATATTGAATCGCTAGAACAACTTGAAAGCATTCAGAATTCAGATGCTAAAGCATCAGCTAGCAAACTCAATATTTCTTCGGTATCTGCAAATGGTGATGACGGTAACAGACCCAGTAATACTTTAGATGGCAATCTAAATACGCGCTGGTCTTCTAACGGGAGAACAGGGAAATACATTACTTATGATCTCGGTTCTTCAAAAAAAATATCAAGTGTAAAGCTAGCTTGGTTTAAAGGAGATCAAAGAAAAGCATATTTTAAAATACGCGTTGGTAATTCTACTTCTAATTTATTCACCGTAGTCGATAGAAAATCTCAGGGAAGCAGCGGATCGACTCGTCAACTAGAAACTTATAATTTTAATGAAGTTAGTGCTCGATATGTCCGCATTTCAGGCTTCGGAAACTCTAGTAATAGCTGGAACAGTTTGACCGAAACCGAGATTTATGGTTCGGGAGATGGCGATGGTGGCGGTGATGGCGGTGGCGACGGCGGTGGAAACACTCCTTATGATCTACTTGGGCTTAAAAATTGGAAATTAAATGGATTAAGCGGAACACCATCGAATAACAGCTATGTAGATGCTATTCCAAATCTAAGCTCTTATACAAATAATAATTGGTTCTTTTTAGATAATAATTGGGCGATATTTCAAGTATGGGCAGGAAGTGATACTTCTTCAGGTTCAGGAAATCCAAGAATGGAGTTAAGAGAACTAACCGCAAACGGGAATAACAATATTTTCTGGGATGGTACAACTAGCAAAGAACATCGAATGAAATGGAAAGTAAGAGTAGATCGTTTACCTAGTTCAGGAAAAGTTTGTTTTGGACAAATACATGATAAGACCGACTTTTTTGACGATGTTATTAGAGTGCAATGTCAAGGAAATGCAAATCAAACCAGTGGCAGCGTTAAATTAAGAATTAATGGATATGTTACAGAAGAACTCGAAGGTGGAGGTAAAACTGTTGGTAGTTTTAACCTAGGAGAAGAAATGTACTTTGAATTAACTTATAAAAATAGTGTTGTAAAATTATACGAACTTAATAGTAGTGGTAATAGAATAAAAACCATTTTTACTTCGCAAAAAGCTGCAGCCAAACAAAACTATTTTAAAGCAGGTAATTACTTACAATCAATGAAAGGAAAATCTTATAAAAGTTCTGATTTTGGTCGTGTAGGAATTAGCAAGTTAGAGGTATTTCATTAATCCTTCTTATATAGGATAAATACTATCCTAATGTCACAAAGCCGTCTGATTTATTTTTAGGCGGTTTCGTTTTTTTTACAAAAATTGAGGCTTTTTAAATTTATATTGATAATTTTAATATTATTTTCTTGGAAGAACAAGGTTCTTTCTTAAGAAAAATGATCTAAACAATTAAAATTTGATATGAAATTGAATGTTATTGACAACACTGAAAAACCCACTAAATCAAAAACTAGTCCAGAAGAAGTTATCATCTCTAAAATAAGAGAATTAATAGTATCTAAACAACTAGAACCTGGTGACAGACTTCCAGCAGAAAGAGATCTTGCTAAGAGATTTGGAGTAAGTCGAAATCAGTTGCGTCAAGCTATTCAACGATTAGAATTTTATGGCCTTGTTAAAAAGTACCCTCAGAGCGGTACTCGAGTTTCAAATATTGGTGTAACAGCACTTAACGGAATGATGTCTGATATCCTTCAATTGCAAAATCCGGATTTTAAATCTTTAGTAGAAACTAGGATAATTCTAGAAACTAATGCTGTAAGGATAGCAGCAACTCGACGAACAGAAAATCAAATCTATCAAATACAAAAAGCACATGAAGCCTATAGCGAAAAAGCAGTTAAAGGACTAGATGCTATAGAAGAAGATTTGATGTTTCACCTTAAACTAGCTGAGGCTAGTAATAATACAGTTATCAATTCTCTTATGCTGATTATTACTCCCGAAATAATCACACATTTTGTAAAAAACAAAGTTTGTAATAAAGAAGAGAACTACCTGCTAATTAAAGAACATCAGGATATAGTAGATGCTGTTAAAGAAAAAGATGTTGAAAAGGCAGTAGCGAATCTAAATAATCATTTCAAAGAATTACATAGATATTGTAATGAGTAAGAAATCAATACTCTTTCTTTTTTACAATAACAAATAATAAACAACCACTTCTTTTTGAAGTTACTATTAGACAAAACAGTTTTTTTTGTCAAAAAAGTAGGTTCTTAACGTCTTTTTTAGACATTTCATCAAAAAAATAACGATACTTTATTTGATTATTGATTTATATTTTTATTTTTGGTTAACCAAATTGGTAAACCAGTTAATTTAATGAAAATAAAAATCCTTTTTTGTATACTATTAAGTATATCGTTCTATGCATGTAATAACAATGCATCAAAAAAAAACAATAGTATTATTAGCTCTGTTGATGCATTTAATGAAGCATTAAAAACTATACAACCCGGAGACTCTATTGTTTTGTCAAAAGGCATTTGGAAAGATGCAGAGTTATTATTTGAGGCTAAAGGAACTAAAGAAAAACCTATTACTCTAACTGTAGAAGAAAAAGGCGCAACAACTTTAGAAGGAGCGTCCTACCTAAGAATGGCCGGTGAATACTTAGTGGTAAGTGGATTGGTTTTTAAAAACGGCTTTACTCCTACTTCTGAAGTGATTTCATTTAAAAAAGATAAAAATAATTTTGCTTCAAATAGTCGTCTAACAGAATGTGTAATTGATAATTACAGTAATCCTGAAAGAAGAGAACAGGACTATTGGATTGGTATCTATGGAAAAAACAACAGAATAGATCACAATCATATCGAAGGAAAAAGCAATCTTGGAGTTACAATGGCTGTGCGCCTTAACTCAAAAGAATTTATTGAGAATCATCACCAAATAGATCATAATTACTTTGGTCCAAGACAAACCTTAGGCTCAAATGGTGGAGAAACACTCAGAATAGGAACAAGCCATCATTCCTTAAGCAATTCTAACACAATTGTTGAGCACAACTACTTTGATCGATGTGCCGGTGAATTAGAAATCATATCTAGCAAATCTTGCCAAAATACATATCGTAATAATGTATTTTTCGAATGCCGAGGAACCTTAACTATGCGTCATGGAAACGAAACCAATGTTAACAATAACGTGTTTATTGGTAACGGGGTACCAAGTACAGGTGGTATTCGTGTCATAAACGGAAAACAAACTGTAGAAAACAATTATGCAATAGGCCTTACAGGTTATCGTTTTGGAGGTGCATTAGTAGTAATGAATGGTGTTCCAAATTCACCATTAAACAGATACTTTCAAGTAAGTGATGCTAAAATTAAAAACAACACTTTTATTAATTGTGATTATATACAATTATGTGCAGGAAGTGATGCCGAA
This sequence comes from Aquimarina aggregata, assembly GCF_001632745.1. GTDB lineage: Bacteria > Bacteroidota > Bacteroidia > Flavobacteriales > Flavobacteriaceae > Aquimarina > Aquimarina aggregata. The sequence goes on from NZ_LQRT01000003.1 coordinate 75,951, forward strand.
CGTAGTGCAACACCTATTAATTCTGTAATGCATAACAATATTTTCTACAATGAAAATAAAGATGATTCATTTACAGTTTATGATGATATCACGGGTATTGATTTTCAAAACAACCTTATTAGCCCCAATACAAAAGGAATTTCAAAAAATGGGTTTACAGCCACAAAGTTAGTGCTGCAAAAAAACAATTATGGTTTGTTAGCTCCAGCAACAACTCCTACACCAGGTCTTGGTGCAATAATTAAAGGTGAGATTCCATCAAAAGAAACTACAGGTGCATCCTGGTACCCAAAAGTTAACAAAACAGCTTCTTTTAATTCTGGTAAAACAATACATGTTAAACCTGGTATAAATACATTATTTGATGCTGTAAAAAATTCTGCGCCTGGTGATATAATTAAACTAACAGCTCAAGATGGATATCTACAAACGAAAACGATTGAAATAAAACATCCTATTACAATATCAACTTCCTCAAAAAAATCAACTATTACTTTTGAAAAAAAATCATTGTTTGACATTCTAAATGGAGGAAGTTTGAAATTAAACAACCTTATTTTTGATGGAAAAGAAGCTCCAGATTATGCTGGAAATGCTGTGATTAGAACTAGTAAATATTCTATGAACAAAAATTATAAACTACTTATAGATAATTGTGATTTTAAAAATCTAAATATCAATCATTCATATGATGTTGTAAAAGTATTCAAGAATACTATGGCCGATACAATTAGTATTACTAATGCTACATTTAAAAATATTACCGGTAATATACTCTCGTTAGATAAAGAAATTGGCGAAAATGGGATTTTTAATGCAGAATTCGTAATCCTAAAAAACAATGTATTTTCCAATATTGATGGTGCTGTATTAAATTTGGTTAGAGATGGCCGTGATGAAAGTACATTTGGACCATTTCTTACTTTCGATCATAATGTTTTGGACAATGTTGGTCATGGTAAACGAAATAAAAACAAAAAATCTATTTCTTTAGTGGGAGTACAAAATGCCATTATAAAAAATAGCATTTTTAATAACAGTAAAGGTATTCAAATGCACTTAGTAGTAGGCGGTCCTATTGCTAAGGTTCATCATACAAACTTTTTTAAATCTGAGAAAGTAGTAGTTACAGGAGATCAAAAATATGAAATAGGAACCATCTGGTCTTTAGATCCAAAGTTCGAAAACATGGAGACTTACTCCCTCACGAACAACTCTGAATTAACCAACAAAGGAGATGATAATTTAGATATCGGAATACTAAAAAAATAACTATGTCAAGATCAATCACACAATCGTCATCTTTTATAAATTTTTATTACTCTTTTTTTGTTGTTTTCTCTATCGCCTTCTCTATACATGCTAATGCACAAGAACATCCCAATTTAATATTAACAAAAAGCGGAGTTGAAACTATTAAAAAACAATTAGGGACTATCCCAATTTTTGATACAACATTAAACAAGGTAAAAAACGCCATTGATCAAGAAATCGCTTCTGGCATACACGTACCTATTCCTAAAGATATGGCTGGGGGATATACACATGACAGGCATAAAAAAAACTGGATAACCCTGCAACAAGCTGGCGTATTATACCAACTTTTAGCTGATGATAAATACGCTAAATATGTTCATGATGTTCTAAAGGAGTATGCAAAAATATACCCTACCCTACCCTTACACCCACAAACAAGATCTTATGCAAGAGGGAAAATATTTTGGCAATGCTTAAATGATTCTAATTGGTTAGTCTATGTAAGTCAAGCTTATGACTGTATTTATGATTACTTATCAAAAAAGGAACGTGATAATTTAGAGAAAAACCTGTTCATCCCGTACGCTAATTTTTTATCAGAAGGAAGTCCACAATTCTTTAATAGAATTCACAATCATAGTACATGGGGCAATGTAGCGGTAGGAATGATTGGGTTGGTTATGGATAATCAAGAATTAATTGATCGTGCATTATATGGGTTAAAAAGTGACAACATTGATCCCAATCAAAAAGACAATGATGGCGGTTTTATTAAAACTAAGGGTCAAAAGACAGGCTTCTTAGCTAATTTAGACGAGCCTTTCTCTCCAGACGGATATTATACTGAAGGTCCATACTACCAAAGGTATGCTATGTATCCATTTATGATTTTTGCAGAAGCGCTACAAAATAAAAAACCAGAGTTAAAAATATTTGAATATAAAAACGGGGTACTAATAAAGGCTGTTTACGCACTGTTAAACTTAACAAACGCTAATGGTGAATTTTTTCCTTTAAATGACGGACAGAAAGGAATGTCTTACTATTCTAGAGAATTGGTATCAGCGGTAAATATTGCTTATCATTTTGGAGGAAACGACCCTTCTCTTCTTAGTATTGCAAAGCAACAAAATAGGATACAATTAGATGACACAGGACTCTCTGTAGCCCTAGGTATACAACAAAAAAAAGCAAAACCTTTTATCAAAAAATCTATAGAACTTAGAGATGGGTCAGATGGCACTCAAGGTAGTGTAGGAATTCTTCGTTCTAAAAATCAACAATTTGGCTTAGTAATGAAATATACCGCCCAAGGCTTAAGTCATGGACATTATGATAAATTATCATTTTCGTATTACAATAAAGGAAATGAAATACTGCAAGATTATGGGCTTGCTCGATTTGTAAACATCGAACAGAAAAATGGTGGAGGCTACCTTAAAGAAAATAAAACTTGGGCTAAACAAAGTATCGCTCATAACACTATTATCCAAGACGAAATCTCGCATTTTGAAGGTAAATTTAAAATTGGAAGTACGCATCACTCAGAAAAATATCTTTTTGATGTATCAAACCCAAAACTCCAAATTGTAAGTGCAAAAGAAGACAATGCATACCCAGGTACAAATCTTCATAGAACCATGCTCGTACTAGAGGATAATGATTTTGAAAATCCACTAGTAATTGATGTTATGCAATTTAAATCTAAGACTACTCATCAATTCGATCTACCTTTTTACTATAATGGACAAATCATTGATACTAATTTCGAATACTCAAGTCCCGAAACACTAACTAAAGTAGGCGAAAAAAATGGGTATCAACATCTATGGTTGGAAGGAAAAAGTATATTGAAAGAAGAAAGAACACTTCAAACTACATGGAAGACAAATCAAACATTTTATACCTTATCAACATTAGCAAAACAAAATGATGAATTTTTATTTACAAGGATTGGAGCCAATGACCCTAACTTTAACTTAAGAAGAGATCCTTCATTCCTCATAAGAAAACCTAAACAAGAAGAAGGTGTTTTTATTAGTGTTGTAGAAGCCCACGGATCATATAACTATGTTACCGAGATAGCAAATAATGCGCATAGTAACATTAAAAAAATTACAAAAAACAGTACCAAAAATAAGAACTATGTTTCTTGGTCTATACTTACTAAAAAAGACAAAAAACATACTTTCGTTCTATGCACCACGGATTCAAATAACAAAACATCACACACAATTACTATAAATGGAAAACCCTTTTCTTGGGTTGGCCCTTACACACATAACAAGGAAAATTAATTTTATATTTTTTAACACTTATCACAATGGAAAGTTTTGGATCGAGTAAAGAATTTATCATCGGAGATGACATTAAATGGGAAACAGTTGGCGAAGGAGTACAACGACAAATTATGGGTTATGATGATAAAATAATGTTAGTACATGTCAAATTCGAAAAAGGATCGATAGGCCCTATTCATGATCATCACCACTCTCAAGTTACCTACGTACAGAGTGGTCAGTTTGAAGTTAGTATCAATGGTGAAAAAAAAGTACTTAAAGGTGGAGACTGTTTCTATATTCCCCCACATGCACCACATGGAGCAGTATGTCTAGAGGCCGGAGTACTTATAGATGTTTTTAGCCCTATCCGAGAAGATTTTATGCAATAAAGAAAGTGTACAAAACATTTGTTTAGTAGTATAATATCAATATGATAATATTTTAATAGTCAAAATAGATACTTCGGAAATTTTAACATTAAAACTTAGTATATTTTTTTATTTAACATTAAAATAACATATATTTGGTAAACCAATTTGGTTACCCAATTTGGTTTACCAACAAAAACACTCTAACACTTTTAAACATGAAATCAAAAAACAAACAAATGAAACTTATTTTTTATTAAAAAGAAAAAAGGACAGGCGCACACCTATCCTTTCAAATTACTTCTTTTAGGAGGGAAGTAAAATTAACATGCATGCACTAAATTAATTGCACATCACTCTACAAAAATACGAAATTTCGTTTAAATGGTGATGGCTTTGTAATTAATAAAATGGGGAGAATCAAGAGCACTACAGTGTTTATTCTTCATTAAGATATTTAAACAATATCAAATTAAATTGTAGGAACATAACATTATCAAGATGAATTTAAAAATTAAACTAATTTTTACCGTCCTAATTTTATTCCAATTTTCTTTGTTGGCCCAGGACAATACGCTGACAGTTTCTGGTAAAATCACAGATGGAAAAGAAGGAATACCTTTACCTGGTGTAAACATTCTCGTTAAAGGAACGAGTCAAGGTACTTCAAGTGATTTTGACGGTAATTACTCAATCAAAGTAAAGGAAGGAGATATTCTCGAGTACCTCTACGTTGGGTTTAAAACACAGACAGTTACAGCTACAGCCAGTAAAACTATTATAGATATCGTATTACAAGAAGACGCTGCAGAACTTGAACAAGTTGTAGTAATAGGTTACGGTACACAGAAAAAATCCTTACTTACTGGGGCTATTTCAAAAGTAGTTAATGAAGATTTAGATCAAATTGCAGTATCTAGGGTAGATGAAGCCTTGATCGGTCAGGTTTCTGGGGTAAATATCAGAACCTCTGAAGGTGAAGCTGGTTCTGCACCTACCATTCGTATTAGAGGTATTGGATCAATAACTTCAAATAACGGGCCTTTAGTAGTAGTCGATGGTGCTGTTGTTGATTCTGACTTTTTGACCAACTTAGATATGAACAATGTAGAGTCTTTTGAAGTACTTAAAGATGCTGCCTCAGCCGCTATTTTTGGTTCTAGAGGTTCTAATGGTGTAATTCAAATCACAACCAAACAAGGTAAAGAAGGTAAAGCAAAATTTACATATAATACGTTTACAGGGATTAAAGAAGGTAGACGAAGCGATGCATATGATATTGATTTTGAAGCCGAATTGGAGCGAGAAAGGCAAATAACAGGTGGGCTTTCTTTAGGGAGTCAATTTAGACAATTGATAAATGCTGAAAACGATTGGCAAGACATCGTTATAGATGGAGGTGTAATCCAAAGCCATAGTTTTAGCGTACGAGGAGGTACTAAAAAAACTAAATATAATGTCAACTTAAGTTATGTTAATGATGATGGTGTATTGTTAACAGATAGTTTTGAAAGATACCAAGCGCAACTTAAAATTAACACACAACTTACGGATAAATTGAAGATAGGAACTAGTTTTTCTCCTTCCTACTCAAAAAGACGACGATTTAGTGCAACTGGTGTATATGATGTTGTACGACAACCTTCTTGGGTACCAACTCGTTTAAATGAATCTAACATAGGCTTTGTTAATCGTGTTCGTGACGGAGGTAGATACGCTGATGCTCAGATTGGGGACTATGTATTACAAAGAATGTTTGATGATTTTGAATATCCTGCTGGGGCTACAAGTATTTTTGATGCTGCCGGTAATTTTCAAGGAGTTCCAGTCACTAGTGGGGTTGATATTAGTAATACAAGCAATATAAATCCATTAGCAAAATTACTCGAACGTCAACGTTTCGAAAATAGATATAATTTTTATGGAAGTTTATACGCGGATTATAAATTTACAGATGACCTAAGTTTTAAGTCAACTTTTACTACAACGTATGAAAATAGAATAAACACTGATTATCGTGGTATTAACTCTTCAAGGCAAGGTGCCTCTCGTGCATCTGCTTCTTATGATACACGTAGTAGATATGCTTTAATTTCAGACAATATTTTAAGCTTTAACAAAACAATAGGAAAACATTCAATAAACGCAATTGCTGGTATTTCTCTGGAAAACAGATTTTTTGAAGAGTCTCAAATAGAAACTAGTGGATTTACCTCGGACGTAATTCCTAACGTTGGAGGTGGGTCAATCATTAATGATGCAACTGCTTTTGACTATGAAAACTTCTTAAATGGATTTTTAGGTAGAGTTATTTATTCTTATGACGACAAATATTTATTTAATGCAAGTATCCGACGAGATGGTAGTTCTATTTTTGGACGAGATGTAAAATATGGTAACTTTCCAGCATTATCTGCTGGTTGGGTTGTTTCAAATGAAAAATTCATGGAAAACGTGGATTGGATTAACCAACTTAAGCTTCGTGTTAGTTGGGGTATTACAGGTACAAATGCAATTAATACAGGTTCTTTCTTAACGGACAACTACCCTTCTCTTGCTTTATTGCAACCATCTAGTGGTGTTGTTGATGGTGCTATAACAAATGGTTTTAATCCTGCTAATATTCCTAATGCTCTTTTACAATGGGAACAATCAGAAGAAATTAATCCTGGGATTGATTTTGGATTCTTTAACAATAGAATTTCTGGTTCATTCGATTATTACAAAAGAACTAGTGATGAATTACTGATTGATAATCCTGTGGCAGGAACTACAGGTTTTACTTCAGCCCTTGTCAATATAGGTAAAGTTGAGAACGAAGGATTCGAAGTAGAATTACGTACAAGAATTATAAGTACCGAAAAATTTAGATGGGAAGCAACTCTAATTGGATCTTTTAATGAAAACACTTTAGTAGACTTTGGAGACTCAAACGGTCAAGTGGTTAACACAAATGATGGTAGTAGATTAGTTGAATGGATCAACTTAGTAGGACAGCCTATCTCATCTTTCTATGGTTACGTGTATGATGGTGATATTCCATTTGAATCTCTAAATGACCCTTTTAGACAAGTAGGTAACAGAACTCAATTCGCATATGCTAAAGATTTGAATGGTGATGGTCTGATAGACGAAGATGATAAAACTATTTTAGGGGATCCTTATCCAGATTTAATTTGGAGTTTAGGTAATAGTTTTAAGTTTGGAAACATGGATTTTAGTTTCTTGTTTCAAGGAAGTCATGGAGCCAAAACTTATAATTTAGGAGATCAATATGTTTTTGACTTTTTTAATAGCAATACTGTAGATTTCGATAGAAATAACACACCAAATCAAGAGTTTCTGGTGCAACGTATATTCACAGATCAATTGGTACAAAACGCAGGTTATCTAGCTTTGCGTACAGTAAGTTTGGGATTCAATTTTCCTAAAGACATCACTTCTAATTTAAAGTTGAGCAACCTAAGGTTATATGCTACTGGTCAAAACCTATTATTTATCACAGCCAATGATTATACAGGTTGGAATCCAGAACATGTGCGTCAACTAACACCATTAACCTTTGGTTATCAAAGAGGTGGTACGCCAATACAGCAAACAATAACTCTAGGAGTAAATGTCGAATTTTAACATTCAAAAAACAAAGCTTATGAAACGAATAAAAATATATTCATTGTTTTGCTTGACCGTGCTCCTATGGTCATGCGATTTAGATACAGTGCCAACTTCCGCTGTTGATATTGATAACTTTTTCAAAGATGATGAGGAAATAAGAGCAGGAATAATCAATATCTATAACGCCCTACAAGGCAGCAACCCCTTAGAAGGAGATGGTGGTTTTAATAACCCACATTTAGCCATTCAAATTGAATATCAAATGGCTGAGACTTTAAGTGATAATTCAAGGACAAAAAGTGGATCTCCTCAAGGTTTCGATTTTGAGACCTTCACGGTTACACCACAAACGGCTGCAGTAATTACATATTATCGTAGTATGTACAGAATTATTTTTACAGCTAATGTCGTTTTGGAGAACTTAGAAAATGCATCTAGTGAAAACGCAAATAAGTTTGAAGCAGAAGCACGCTTTTTAAGAGCCTACGCTTACTTTAATTTGGTACGTTTCTATGGAGATGTTCCCTTGGTGGATAGAGTTCTTGAATCTGCTGTTGCGGAGGATATAGAAGCTTCTTTTACCAGAGTTGATGAAAGTCAAATTTATGAACTAATTATCAACGATCTTCAATTTGCTGTAGCTAGCGATTTGGATAACAGTTTTAGAACAAGAGCATCAAAGGCTGCTGCTCAAACCTTTCTTGCTAAAGTATATCTTACCCTAGGAACCAATTATTTAGATGCTCAACGTCTGCTAGAAACCGTAATTGCTGGTGGTGAATATAGTCTTGAATCCAATTTTTCAGATATTTTCTACAACGAAGCCAATGATGAAACCATATTTGCTATTGGTTTTAGTAATGATATGGTAAATGATAGTCAAGGTTTTTCTGCAGAATTTCTTGATGCTGTGGGCCGAGGTACGGGATCAAATTATGCAACAGCAGAGCTTGTAGCTGCATTTGATGCTTTTGGTGGTAACAGAGGGCAATTTACGTTTAGAGAAGATCCAGGAAATCCAGGGTTATTCCAAACCGTAAAATTCTTACCAATAGTCGACGAAAACCTAGGTTTACCAACAAATGCACCTTCTAACCCAAGAATTGCCGGTAATGACTGGATTGTAACACGATATGCAGATGTATTATTACTACATGTTGAAGCCATTCTTGCGGGCGGACAAGATACTAGTGCTCCAGCAGCGTTGGCTTCTTTCCAAGCTGTTCGGGATAGAGCAATCCCTCAAATGATACCAGATCCAGCTGACGACACAATGGAGATAGTTAATCCTGATTATGTTTTGGTAACAAATATTACAAAACAAATGTTGATGGATGAAAGACGCGTAGAATTGGCTTTTGAAAATCATCGATTCTTAGATTTAAAACGTTTTGGCGTAGCACAAGAGGTTTTATCTGCCTTTTCAACAGCAAACAATTTCGAATTTCAGGCTACGGATTTATTACTACCCATTCCTGGTGCAGAAATTGCTATTAGTCAAGGATTGTTAAAACAAAACCCAGGGTATTAAACATAAAATATAACGTTATGAAAAATATAGTTTTAAACTACATATTGATATCAAAAACCCGTATCGCTGTACTTTTGGTTTTTATGATAGCCTTCATCTCTTGTGAATTTGTAGACGAATTACCTGAGGCTAATTCTATTCCTGATGAAACACCACCAACTGCATTCTTTACGTTTACAAATGGTGCAGAAATTGAAACCTTTACCCAAGTTACTTTTGCTAATCAATCAGATAATGCTACTAATTATAGCTGGGATTTAGGTGATGGTAATACTTCGACCGAAATAGATCCAATGAATACCTATCCAGGAGAAGGTTCTTATACAGTAACGTTAACCGTTACAGATGCCTTAAATCAAACTTCAACCCATTCCGAAATCATAGAATTGATTGAACCAGATGCCCCTGCCGTTTTAGATCCTGTAATAGTAAACCCAGGTTTTGATCGACTGGCTAGAGAAGGTTCTACTAACACTTGCAGTTGTTCTGGATGGATTAGTACAGATCTAGGCGAGCAAGGTGAATCAAGTAGTGCTAATGGTAATACCGAATTTTTCCTTAAATTGGATAACGCAGAACCAGACCACGCGTATCAAGAATTTGCAGTAACACCAAACGCAGAATATAGAGTAGAAATTCCCGTACTTTTCCAATCAGATAGAGATGGAGACAGGCCTAGTCAATTGGAAATAAGAGTACTATCCGGAGAAGGATATGTTGCTGATTACACTCCAGAGTATATCACCGATACTGCAGTAAAGCCCAGGAAAGATTTTGGTTACAGAACCATTTCCCAAGTAGAAGATATGAACAATAACTTATTCACGGAAGTTCTGGATAATGATAATACTTCAGAGTTTAGAATTTTCTCTTTCGTATTTAATTCTGGTGCTAATGATAGTGTTGCCCTTTTTATAAGAGGCATCGGTAATTCTGATCCTCCAGAAGATCCAGCGGACTTTGCTAGATATGGATATTCAAGTGGTGATGAAGAAATACGTGTTGATTCTGTAACTATTACAGCGGTTAATTAAATTATATAATGAAAAACATTCAAAAAAGTATATTATCATTTTTTGTAATAGTATTTCTATCTGCAAATGCTACTTGCCAAATTCAGGCAAGTAGCGTTACAGATTCGAATGTTAAAAAGGAAAAAAGAAAAAAGAAAAAGAAGTATCGGTTACCCAAAATAGATTTAAGTCATTGGAAAGTTACTCTGCCTATCGGAAAACCCGATGAAGTTAAGCCTCCAGAAATATTGGATTATGCAAACAATGATGTACTTAAAAAATACATGTATAATGACTCAATAGATGGCTCATTAGTCTTTTATGCTTTTCCAGGTTCTAAAACTGCTAATACCAAATATTCCCGATCAGAATTACGAGAACAGATGGTGCCTGGCGATAATAAGGTGAATTGGACTTTTGAACAAGGAGGGGTAATGAGAGGAAAACTTAAAATGGGAGAAATTTCCAAAGATAAAAATGGAAAATATCATAAAACTATTATTATGCAAATCCATGGTAGGTTAACAAATGAGCAACGTGATCTTATTGGACAAAAAGATAATAATGCACCACCGATATTAAAAATCTATTGGAAAGAAGGGAAAATTAGAGTAAAAACCAAAGTATTGAAAAACCTGGCGGCATCAGAAACCGAAATTTTGCAAACAGATGCCTGGACAGATGACAAAGGATATACTTTTAAAGAAAAAGTAGGCTTTAAAAAATTCACTCTAGAAGTAAAAGTATCAAAAGGTAAAATGGTGGTTTCACTTAATGATAATGAATTTGCTGTTTACAAGGACATCAACATCAAAAGATGGGGAGTTTTTGAAAACTACTTTAAAGCAGGAAATTATCTCGGGACAAAAAACAAAGATGCTTTTGCACGAGTGAAATTTTATGAATTAAAAGTCAATCATTAAATCTTGGGCACAATAACCCATGTTCATGAATCAATATGAAGTTTGAATTAGTCAATAATTAGGTTCTGTTAACCCTATTTATAGGGTTAGCAAAATCTATAAAACACCCAAAATAAGTTGTTTAATAATCGAATAAAGTACTTATTATTTAATTTTTTTTAATAATAAATATTTTTATAAATTTGGCAAACCAATCTGGTTAACCAATTTATCTGATATACATCATATCCACTATGAAGCTAGAAATATTATCAAAAAATGAGAATCAGGAAATCCAGAAGGGAATTATCTCTAAATTAAGGGATTTGATAAATTACAAAAATCTAGAACCTGGTGACAAATTACCTTCAGAAAGGTCTTTATCAGAAAAATTTGAAGTAAGCAGAAGTAATATTAGAGAAGCTATACAAAAATTAGAGTTTTATGGTCTTTTAAATACTATACCGCAAAGCGGAACTTTTCTTGCTAACATAGGGGTAATAGCTATGAATGGTATGATAGAAGATATTTTAAGACTAGATGAACCCGACTTTAAATCTCTAGTAGAAACAAGAATTTTATTAGAGTTAAAAACCGCAAGGTTAGCCGCTTTAAGAAGAACCGATGATGACTTGCAATTACTTAAACAAGCACTTGATGCATACACCCTTAAAGTAGAATCAGGAGAAGATGCTGTACAAGAAGATTTGCTATTCCATTTAGCTATCGCAAAAGCGAGTCATAATACAAGTATGAATGCATTTATGTTACATATAACTCCAGAAATTATTACAAATTTCGAAACATATCATGTCTGTGATGGAAATCAAGCATTCTTAGGTATTCAGGAGCATAGAGATATTTTTGATGCCATAAAAAATAAAGACCCTAAGCTAGCCAAAGAAAAAATGAAAAAACATTTCAAAGTACTATACCAATATTGTTATAATAAAAATGTCTAATTACTATCAAATATCATACTCTAATAAACATAAACACTCAAAATCAGGATGAAACTAAAAGGATTACGTTGGTGGATAATAGGCCTTGTCTGTTTAGCTACAATAATAAATTATATAGATAGATCTGCGCTTGGAATAATGTGGCCAGAAATGAAAAAAGATCTTGGTCTAACAGAAGAAGATTACGCTTGGATTATTAACATATTTACGATCACCTATTCTGCAGGTAAGTTTATTTCGGGTAAAATATATGATAAAGTAGGTACCAAAATTGGTTTTGTATTATCGATTTTCTTTTGGTCATTAGCTTCTTTACTTCACTTCTTTGCTAGAGGATTAGTTTCTCTGGGAATTTATCGAGGTATTTTAGGTGTATCTGAAGCTGGTAATTGGCCAGGAGCAGTTAAAAACAACGCAGAATGGTTTCCTATTAAGGAGAGAGCTATTGCCCAAGGTATTTTTAATGCCGGTGCCGCTATCGGTTCTATAGTAGCCGCTCCAACAATTGCCGAATTGTTTGAAGGTTATGGCTGGAGATGGACATTTATAATTATCGGAGTATTAGGATTTTTATGGATTATACCTTGGTTAATTTTCAATAAAGCACAACCTAAAAAACACCCGTGGATAACAAAAGAAGAGAAACTATTAATTACTTCTGGACAACCAGAACTTAATCAAGAAGACGATAATCAAAAAGGATTGCCTCTTTCTAAAATACTTGGGTTTAAAGAAGTATGGGGTGTATTAGCTTCAAGATTCTTTATTGAACCTATATGGTGGTTATTTGTTTTCTGGATGCCTATTTATCTAAATAAAGAATACGGATTTAATGTAAAAGAAATAGGCTATTATGCATGGTTTCCATATGTAGGTGCAGCCATCGGTAGTATTGTAGGTGGATGGTACGCTCAAAGGTTAATGAAATCTAAGACTGTTGACAGCGCGAGAAAAAAGGTAATCGCTATTGGATGTGCAATCATATTCGTAGCAATAATTGGAGCAATACTATTTGCAGATACACCAGAAAAATTTGTGTCTTTTGTATTTGTGGTATTATTTGGGTTCCAGTTTTCTATTAGTAATATACAAACACTATCAAGTGATCTTTTAAAAAGTAAATCAGTAGGCTCTCTAGCGGGTTTGGCTGGAACAATCGGTGCTATATCTGTGGTTATTATGAATTATTTAATTCCAAAAATAACAACAGTGTCATATACTCCAGCTTTTGTTATTCTGGCTGTATTGGCACCATTAGCAGCATTATCAATATTTGTTTTAATAAAAGAGATAAAACCATTAGAAAAGTAATCAATTAAACATAAACTTAAAAAAATGAAATCAAAAGGAAAAGTTGCCTTAATAACTGGGGCCACCGGAGGAATAGGCTATGAAGTTGCAAAAAGACTAGGCAATGACGGATATACTGTTATTTTAAATGGTATAGAAGATGAAAAAGGAGCTCAAAGAATAGAAGAACTTACTGCTCTAGGAATAACTTGCGAGTATTATGGATTTGATGTTACAAATGAAGATCTTGTTACTTCAAACATAAATACAATTGGAGAGAAATATGGTAAAATCGATGTACTTGTAAATAATGCAGGTGGATTAGGCGGTAGATCTCGTTTTGAAGGTATGACAACAGAGTTTTATAGATCTGTAATGGCTCTAAACCTTGATTCGACATTTTTTGCGTCAAGAGCTGCTATACCATTTCTTAAAAAAGGAGAAAATGCTTCTATAATTAACTATACGTCAAATGCCGGATGGACAGCAGGAGGCCCTGGAGCTGGAATTTATGGAACTTCTAAAGCTGCGGTAAATGCAATAACTAGAGCATTAGCAAAAGATTTGGCTGAATATGGTATCAGAGTAAATGCAGTATCACCTGGTACAATCGATACTCCATTTCATGAACAAATCAAGTCAACAAAACCGGAAGTTTTTGCATCGTGGAAAAATAATATATTACTTGGAAGATTAGGTCAACCAGAAGATGTAGCTTCTGTTGTGTCTTTCTTAGCTAGTGATAATGCTGCTTTTTTAACTGCTGAAACTATTCAAATTGGTGGTGGACAAGCTTTAGGAATTTAAAAATAAAGAAGAAAACTATAAAATAAGAGGCTGTTTAGTCATTTATTAATCATCTTTATTATTAAAAAACAACGTTGATATAAATGGAAGGCTAGTTAAAATTTAGATTCCATTTATATCAACTTAAATTAATTCAACAATGAATAAAGTAGTAACCTTTGGAGAAGTTTTAATGCGCATAGCTCCTTTGGGAAATAAAAAATTAAAACAAACCAACCAACTAGAGTACTACTTTGGAGGTACAGAAGCAAATGTTGCTATATCACTTTCTCAATTCGGAAATCAAACACAGCATGTAGGTGCAGTATCTAATGATTTTGTAGGAGATGCTGCAAAAAGCTTTTTACAGAAATTTGGCGTTAATACAAGCGCAATACACAATTCTCATCATCCTTTAGGATTATATTTCCTTGAAGTAGGAGCAGTTATGAGATCTAGTACTATTGCTTATAATAGAGCGCACTCTGCATTTTCTAATATTGATCCAAAAAAAATAAACTGGGAAGAAATTTTAAAAGATTGTCAATGGTTTCATTGGACTGGGATTACCCCTGCTCTATCTCTTAACGCATATCAAGCACTAAAAGAAGGTTTAACTGTTGCCAATCAAAAAGGAATTCCTATTTCTGCAGATCCTGCGTACAGAAAAGACCTATGGAACTACGGAAAAGATGCTAAAAAAATATTAAATGAATTAGTTGGACTATCTACTATTTTTATTGGTGGTCCAAATGAAATTAATGAACTACTTAGCACCAAATTTTCATATGAAAATGATGATTTCATAAAGGGTAGTAAATTACTCCTTAAAAAACATACTAATATCCAAAAGGTATTTGATAAAACAAGAAAATCAATAAATGCAAATTGGCATAAAATACAAGCCAGAATGTGGAATGGTTTAGAGTTTTTGGAAACAAATGAACTAGAAATTACGCATGTGATAGATAGGATTGGTACAGGAGACGCTTATGCCGCAGGATTAATTCATGGTTTATTGCATTACGACGATACAAAAGCATTGAAATTTGCTAATGCATCTTGCGCAATTAAACACACCATCGAGGGAGATGCAAATTTAGTAACTGAGCAAGAAGTAATTAGTATCATAGAAGGTAATCTTTCTGGAAGAATAATAAGATAATGGCACAATATACAAGAATAGAAGTAGCACAAGTAATGAAAGAAACAGGGATTGTTCCCTTGTTTTATCATTCTGACATAGAAATCGTAAAGAACGTAATCAAATCGTGTTATGACGGAGGCGCAAGAGTATTTGAATTTACAAACCGAGGTGATCATGCTCAGGATATATTTTCTGAAGTATGTAAATGGGTAACTAAAAATCTTCCTGGAATGATTTTAGGAATTGGATCTATAGTAGATCCAGGAACCGCGTCCTTATTTATACAGAACGGAGCTAATTTTATAGTATCTCCTATTCTGAACCCTGAAATTGCCAAAGTATGTAATCGCAGAAAAATAGCCTGGCTTCCGGGGTGCGCAACATTATCAGAAATTAATTACGCAGAAGAATTAGGCGCCGAAATAGTAAAAATATTTCCTGCCAGTCAAGTTGGTGGCCCTAATTATGTTAAAAGCATAAAAGCTCCTTGCCCATGGTCTAGTATAATGCCAAGTGGTGGAGTTAGTCCAGATGAAAAAAACCTTTCTGATTGGTTTAACGCCGGTGTTCATTGTGTTGGAATGGGATCCAAACTAATTGTTAAGAAAAATGAAATTGAATTCGATTATAAAACGATTACTGAATTAACTAAAAAATCAATAGATATTGTAAATACGTTAAAAGAAGAAAACTAATTTATGTAGTGTGTGTGTTATGTAAAACTCTAACTTAAATTAGATTACAGTTGACATTAACGGTGTCAAAAATACCCTTATAATTATTTTATAAGGGTATGTTTTTTTATTCTATAAAATTACTTTTCAAAAAGTAGTTTATTAATTATCACCAAAAGTAAATAACAATCCTATATTTAAAGTAATATCTGAAATAGATGCATCATTTACTTTACCCGCACTTAAGTAAGCAGCATTCATATTAAGAATACCATATTTAAAACCAAGTGCCGGACGAAGTGCAAAATTAGACTCGCTGTCTCCTTCTACTGTACCACCTCCATTTGCAATCTCTACTTCTACCGAGCCTACTGTAGCCAAACCTAAACCAAGACTACCATAAGGTTTAAACTTAGTATCTGTAAAGAAATATCTACCATTAAGCATATAACTTCCTAATGCTAAATTACCTACACTAGCACCATCGAGATCACCACCAACTAAAAAGTCTCCTTGGTATAATATAGAAATATCAATTCTTTCGGTAACACCATATCCTAATTCAAAATGAGCAGAAAGACCTCCATCTAAAAAATCAGCAGCATCTCCTGAAGGAACGGCATACCCAACACCAAAACCAAGTTTAACTTGAGCATTTGCAGCAGTAATACTTAATAATGCAATTGCAGTAAATAGTAAAATTTTTTTCATAATAGATTTAGTTTTATCGTTTAAATGCGCTAATATATCGATAAAAAGCATATTATTAACATTTTATTAATAAAAATTACTGTTTAAATCTATTTTGTACCTAAGTAACCCATACGTTATGAACGGTTAACAATGGATCAATATATTAAGTAAGTATCTTGAAATTCGAGAAAAATTAAACCAAAAACTGAAAAAGATCTGGTTTATCATTTAAATAATCACCAAAGAAATTTAGATCTTTCATTCTACAAACCAAAGGTTCTAAATCTTTTTTATCCTTTAACTCTATCCCTACAACAGCAGGACCATTTTCTCTGCTAGATTTCTTTGAGTATTCAAAATGGGTAATATCGTCATTAGGTCCTAGTACTTCTCCTACAAACTGTTTTAACGCTCCTGCTCTTTGCGGAAATCGTACAATAAAGTAATGTTTCAAATCTGCATATAGTAAAGCCCTTTCTTTTATTTCTGCCGTGCGCGTAATGTCATTATTACTTCCACTTACAATACAAACAACATTTTTACCTTTTATTTTATCTTTATAAAATTCTAAGGCTGCTAGGGTAAGTGCACCTGCCGGTTCGACTACTATTGCATCTCTATTGTATAAGTCTAAAATAGTTTGACATACTAGCCCTTCTGGAACGGTAAACATATCAGACAAGTGTTCTTTACAAATCTCAAAATTAAGATCTCCAACCTTTTGAACCGCAGCTCCATCAATAAACTTATCTATATTTGAAATTTCTGTATTTACATTATTCCTTATCGATGTTAACATTGAGGGTGCTCCTTTTGGTTCGATACCAATAATTTTAGTATTTGGTGATAACGCTTTTATTGCACCACATAGGCCTGATGCCAGCCCACCTCCTCCTATTGCTACAAAAATATAGTCTATAGGAACATTTGTTTGTTTACATATTTCAAGACCAATTGTTCCTTGTCCTTCTATGGTTTTAGGATCTTCAAAAGGATGTACAAATGTTTTTCCTTCGGATTTGCAAATTTTCATTGCGGCTTTTGAAGAGTCATCAAAAGTATCTCCTTCAAGTACTATTTTCACATGCTCACCACCGAACATTTGAGTTTGAGCAATCTTTTGTTTTGGGGTAACTGTAGGCATATAAATAGTACCTTTGATACCTAAATGATGGCATGCAAAAGCTACACCTTGAGCATGATTTCCTGCACTAGCGCAAACTACCCCTCTTTCTAATTCTTCCTTACTAAGAGAGCTTATTTTATTAAATGCCCCTCTAATCTTATACGATCTAACACGTTGAAGATCTTCTCTTTTAAGCAAGATATTGGCATCATATCGTCTAGAATACCTAATACTATTCATAAGAGGAGTTTCCATAGCAACATCTTTAATCATAGAAGCTGCTTTTTGGATATCTTCTAATTCAGGAAAATAAGTGGTGGTCGCTACATTCATTTGTTCTTACGTCATTTTCATTTTGCTAGTCTGGATCCATTAAAGGTACACAATACACATCTCAAAAACTTTAACAGACCCCGACCAGACAAAATTTAGTGGTTATTCACCTTAGTTGGTTAAACTATGGGTTTCATTGCCGTCATCGATGCTCTTAACTTTGCACCGATACGTTCTATTGGGTGATTTCTTAATGCAGCATTAACTTCAATTAATTTTGCATTATCAACACCATTATTTTTTCCTTTGTCATATGCTTCACCGATAACATTGGTATCAATATTTTTCATAAAATCAGTTAGTAATGGTTTACATGCATGATCAAACAAATAACAACCATACTCAGCTGTATCAGAAATAACTCTATTCATTTCAAACAACTTTTTACGTGCAATCGTATTCGCGATTAAAGGTGTCTCATGTAAAGACTCATAATACGCTGATTCTTCTATAATTCCTGAATCCGTCATTGCTTCAAAGGCTAATTCTACTCCGGCTCTTACAAATGCAACCATAAGTACACCATTATCATAGAATTCTTGTTCAGAAATCTCTACATCACCTGCAGCCGTTTTTTCAAATGCTGTATTTCCTGTAGCTTCTCTCCATGACAAAAGGTTCTTATCATCATTACTCCAATCTTCCATCATTGTTTTTGAAAAATATCCAGATATAATATCATCCATATGTTTTCTAAACAGGGGGCGCATTATATCTTTTAGCTCTTCAGATAATTCAAAAGCCATAATTTTTGAAGGATTCGATAATCTATCCATCATATTTGTTATTCCTCCATATTTTAATCCTTCGGTAATAGTCTCCCAACCGTATTGTATTAACCTAGAAGCATAACCAGCATCAATTCCTTTTTCTATCATTTTATCAAAACACAAAATTGATCCTGTCTGTAACAAACCACATAAAATTGTTTGTTCTCCCATGAGATCAGATTTTACTTCTGCTACAAATGAAGACTCTAATACTCCTGCTCTATGCCCTCCTGTGGCTACTGCATAAGCTTTAGCTTGATCAAATCCATGATTTTGAGGATCATTCTCTGGATGCACCGCTATTAAAGTAGGAACACCAAATCCTCTTTTATATTCTTCTCTTACTTCTGATCCTGGGCATTTTGGTGCGACCATAATTACGGTTAAGTCATCTCTGACCTGCATACCTTCTTCTACAATATTAAATCCATGAGAGTAAGATAAAGTTGCTCCTTTTTTCATTAAAGGCATCACCGTATTAACTACTTGTGTATGTTGTTTGTCTGGAGTAAGGTTAATTACCATATCTGCAGTAGGAACAAGTTCCTCATAAGTCCCTACAGTAAACCCATTATCCATAGCATTTTTATATGATTGTCTTTTTTCTTTAATTGCAGCTTCACGTAACGTATAAGAAATATCAAGTCCAGAATCTCTCATATTTAAGCCCTGATTAAGTCCCTGAGCACCACATCCTACAATTACAATTTTCTTTTGTTTTAGAGCTTCAACACCTTCTGAGAATTCATCTGCATTCATGAATCGACATTTTCCTAATTGTGTTAACTGGTCTCTTAATGATAGCGTATTAAAATAATTTGCCATTTCTGTTCTAATTTGTTGTTGCCTCCTTTTTGGAAACTTGATTTAATTTTGATTTTAGTTGTGTCTTTATATTATCTCTCAATTCAAAAAAACTGAGATTAGCATGTATTCCTTAAATTTTATTCAACTTCTTCTGTAAAGCTTTCTAATATTTTAGAGATATGCATTTTATCTTTAGTGACTGCAATTCTACCTGATCTCACAAATTGCATTAATCCATGAGGTTCTAATTTATGATATAACGCTTCTACTTCTCTTCTTCTTCCTGTCTTCTCTATTACAAAAAACTCTGGTGTTACCGTGACAATATTTGCGTTGCTATTTTTTATAACATTTTGAATCTGACGTTCTTCAAACAGTAATCTTGATTCTACCTTAAATAAAGCTGTTTCTTGATATATGATTTCTTCTTCTCTATGATAGAAAGCTTTAATAACTTCAATTTGCTTTTCTATTTGCCCGACTATCTTCTTTACTTGTTCCTCGGTAACCTTTATAGCTATCGTAAATCGAAATACATCTTTAATCTCTGATTGAGATGCAGTCATACTATCCAAATTAATATGACGTTTTAAAAAGATTGCAGATATTCTATTAAGCAATCCTATGTTGTTTTCGGTATAAACCGAAATCGTATAATTCTCTCTTTCCATAACTAACTTAATCTTATATCTGAAACTGATGCACCTGTAGGAATCATAGGAAAAACATTATTTTCTTTTTCTACGCATACCTCTAAAAAGTACGGTTCTTTAGAAGCGATCATCTCTGAAATAGCTTCTTGTAAATCCTCTCGTTTTGTTACTCTTTTAGCTTCGATATGGTAACCTTTTGCAATGGTGACAAAATCAGGGTTTACCATTTCTGTGGAAGCATACCTCTTATCAAAAAATAATTGTTGCCACTGACGAACCATACCAAGAAAATCATTGTTTAATACAACAATTTTCACTGGCACTCTAGTTTGAAAAATAGTACCTAATTCTTGTATTGTCATTTGATAACCTCCATCACCGATAATAGCTACTACTTCTCTTTCTGGCGCACCCATTTTTGCTCCAATTGCAGCAGGTAATGCAAAGCCCATGGTACCTAATCCTCCTGAAGTAATATTACTTTTAGTCTTTGTAAATTCTGCATAGCGACATGCAATCATCTGATGCTGTCCAACATCTGAAACAATTACAGTATCACCTTTTGTTTCTTCATTAATGCCTCTTAATACTTCACCCATAGAAAGACTATCTTTAGTAGGATGTAACTCCTCCTTAATAACTTTATCGTATTCTATAGTATCATAATCCTTGAACTCCTGAACCCAAGCATCATGGGAATTAGGTTCTATTAAAGGCATTAATTTGGATAACGTTTTTTTAACATTTCCCATTACAGCTACATCAGCATATACATTTTTATTTACTTCTGCAGGATCTATTTCAAAATGGATAACTTTAGCTTGTTTTGCATAGGTTTCTAAGTTACCTGTTACTCTATCATCAAAACGCATTCCTATGGCCAATAATAAATCACATTCATTAGTTAATTTATTTGGTCCGTAATTACCATGCATACCAACCATTCCCACATTTAAAGGATGCATCGTTGGTAGTGCAGATAGTCCTAAAATTGTCCATGCTGCAGGAATACCTGTTTTTTCTATAAAGTTCTTGAGTTCTTCTTCTGCCTCGCCTAGAATTACTCCTTGCCCAAAAACAATCATTGGTTTTTTAGCGTTTCTTATCAATTCGGCTGCTTCTTCTAGGCTCTTAGGATCTGTTTCAGGAACTGGTTTATAACTTCGGACTCCTTTACATTTTTCATATTCAAAATCCAACTCTCCAAACTGAGCATCTTTAGTAATATCAATTAACACAGGACCTGGACGACCTGAGCGTGCTATATAAAAAGCTTTGGCAATTACTTCAGGGATATCTTCAGCTTTCGTTACTTGACAATTCCATTTGGTAATTGGTGTAGAGATTCCGATAATATCTGTTTCTTGAAAAGCATCTGTACCTAGTAAATGAGAGCCTACTTGTCCTGTGATGCATACCATTGGTGTAGAATCAATTTGAGCATCTGCAATACCTGTAACAAAATTAGTAGCTCCAGGTCCGGAAGTTGCTATTGCTACCCCTACTTTACCACTAGTTCTGGCATACCCTTGCGCCGCGTGTGTAGCGCCTTGTTCGTGCCTTGTTAAGATATGTCGCAATTGATCTTGAAACTTATATAACTCATCATACACAGGCATAATAGCCCCACCTGGATATCCATAGATCAAATCTACTCCTTCTGCTAGCAAACATCTAATTACCGCTTCTGCTCCAGTCATTTTCTTTGTTGTTGCTATGGTTTCCTTTTTTATTGTCTGCGTTTGTGTTTCCATACGCTTTTTTTATTTGAGGCCAGATTCATAAAACTATGAGTCTAGACTTTTTTTTGATTTCTTTTTCTATCTATAAAGTTTAGAAGGAAAACTTATTTTTAAAATTCATCTGTTACACATCCTTTAGATGCAGATGAAACTGTGTTCGCATATTTATACAATACACCTTTACTAAATTTTAGTTCTGGTTGTACCCATAATGCTTTTCTTTTTTCAATTTCCTTCGTATCAACATCTACTGTTATTGAGTTGGTTTCTGCATCTATAGTAATTATATCTCCATTTTTAACTAAACCAATCAATCCTCCTTCTTGTGCTTCAGGAGTAATATGTCCCACAACGAAACCATGTGTTCCTCCTGAAAATCTTCCATCGGTTATCAAAGCCACATCTTTTCCTAAACCTGCTCCCATAATGGCAGCTGTTGGCTTTAACATTTCTGGCATACCAGGACCTCCTTTGGGTCCTTCATATCGAATGACGACGACATCTCCTTTCTGCACTTGTCCTTCTCTAATACCTTTGTTTGCCTCATATTCACCTTCAAAGACCTTAGCCTTACCTTGAAAACGTAATCCTTCTTTACCAGTAATTTTTGCAACGCAACCTTCTTCTGCCAGGTTACCAAACATAATTCTAAGATGACCAGTTTGCTTTATTGGATTTTCTAGTGGTTTTATGACTTCTTGACCTTCTGTCAAATCTTCTACTTCTAACAAATTTTCTGCTAGTGTTTTTCCTGTGACTGTTAGGCAATCCCCATGTAACAATCCTTTTACTAATAAATATTTTAATACCGCAGGGATTCCTCCTACTTCATGAACATCTTCCATCAAATATTTACCACTTGGTTTTAAATCCGCCAAGAAGGGTGTTTCATCACTAATTCTTTGAAAATCTGCAAGTGTAAACTCTACATCGGCAGCTCTTGCAATGGCTAAAAAGTGCAAAACTGCGTTGGTAGAACCACCAAGAACAGTTACTAATCGTATAGCATTTTCTAAAGATTTTCTTGTTACGATATCTTTAGGTTTAATATCTTTTTCCAGAAGTACTCTCATCGCTCTACCTGCTGCGATACTCTCTTCTTCTTTATTTTTACTAATTGCAGGGTTTGAAGAGTTAAACGGCAATGACATACCCAATGCTTCTATTGCAGAAGCCATTGTATTGGCAGTATACATCCCACCACAAGCTCCGGCTCCAGGAACTGATTTTTTAATTACTGATTTATATTCACTATTTTCCATAGTACCAGCAACTTTTTCTCCCCATGCTTCAAAAGCTGAAACTATATCAAGTTTTTTTCCATTATGACAACCAGAAGCTATTGTACCCCCATACACCAATATTGAAGGCCGATTTAATCTCAACATAGCCATTAAAGCTCCCGGCATATTTTTATCACACCCCACTACGGTCACCATTCCATCATAAGACATGGCTTGAACTACGGTTTCCATAGAATCTGCAATAACATCTCTTGATGGCAATGAAAAACGCATTCCGGGTGTACCCATTGAAATTCCATCACTTACTCCTATAGTATTAAAAATTAAACCCACTACATCTTCTTCTAGGGTTCCTTTTTTAACCAATTTGGCAAGATCATTAAGATGCATATTACAAGGATTACCTTCATAACCAGTACTAGCAATACCAACCAAAGGCTTTTCAAAATCTTCTTCGGTAAGACCAATAGCATGCAACATAGCTTGTGCTGCAGGCTGTGTATCATCTTGCGTAACTTGTTTACTATATTTATTTATATTCATTCTTTCTGAATGTATTTATTTTATTAATTATTCAATAATTTAACTATTTCACCTACATATTCGCATTTAAATAAAATCCGACAGTATAAAATTATTTTGTTGTGGCTAAAGTGACATTTATAATTCAACCTCCTTACAATATCCAACATAACACCATTCACCTTTTAACATTGATTTACAGATACTTATACTCTTTTTATTTACAATCACTATTTGTTAATTTTTATTAAACATTATTTTAGATCAAAAAAAATCCCTTCAAAAACTTGAAGGGATCTATAAATTTTAAATTGCATCATTATCCCTCCTTTATGATGAGTTAATCACCACAATACTAATGACATTAATAATTACACAATTAAACATATTCATAATTCGGTTTTAAAAACAGATTCTTTATCTTATTTTAATTTTCGATAAAATTCATAACCAAACCCTATTTTTTATAAGAATTTCGTAATAACGATTTTAAAAATACGGTAACAAAAAAAATCCCTTTACATTATGCAAAGGGATTTATATGATATCTCTAAAATCATCAACGTCCCTTATCAAGGCGAAATAATCACCTCAATACTAATGACACTAATGATATTTTTATCTAAATTTCTCATTCCAGACTCCAAATATAAAAAAGTTTTAAAAAACAAACCCCTATACTTTGAATAATTTATTTTTCATACAATAAATCACTAGTCCGACTCTGGTTTTTACTTCTAGTTTTCTAAAAACTGTTTCTCTATAGTTTTCTATCGTTTTTGGACTTAAGCCCATTTCTCCCGCTATATCTTTATAGGTAAGTTCTGAACAGGCTAACTTTAAAAATCCTCTTTCTTTATCTGTTAAACGCTCATGAAATTCTACACTACCGCCTCCTTCTTCAAAATGTCTTAAGGCATTCTCTATTTTACCAGAATAATAAAATCCTTGCTCGATAACCATTTTCATAGCGAATTCAAAATTCTCAGGATGTATATCTTTTAACAAATACCCTTTGGCTCCTGCCCGAATCATCTTAATAATAGTATCCTCATCATCCTCCATTGTTAACGCTAATACTTTTTGTTCGGATCTATGCTCTTTGAGCCATTGCATTGTTTGAACACCATCCATGACTGGCATCTTAACATCTAAAAGAATAAGATCTGGTACTTTACGTTTATGCTTGTAATACTGAGTAAGTTCTTTTCCGTTTTTTAGAATCGCAAGAACCTCGTATTCTTCAAGTTTTGATATCAAACTTTCTAATGACTGTGCAAATAAAAGATGATCATCAACAATAACTATGGTCTTTTTTTTCATGTGTTGTTTTTATTTTTTTCAATGGTCACATGGAATCTTTGATAGTTAAAATAATTCTTTTTTATCTATCTAAAAAATTATTTTAATTATGTCGGTTTCATTTACCCCTTTTTAATCCAACTTTAATTCTTAATTGGATAGGACAAGGTAAGTAAAACTCCTTTATTGGGAGCAGAAGTATATTCATATTTTGCTTTAAGCAGAGCAGCACGGCTTTTCATATTTAATAAACCAGAGCTCGCTTCTACGGTATTCATATCAAATCCAACCCCGTCATCCTGAATCTTTATATGTAAATATTCTTCTGTATATTCTAATTCGACATCCAGATTTGATGCCTCTGCATATTTAATAGTATTTGAAAAAAACTCTTGTATGATTCGGTACAATATAATCTCATCTTTAGGATCGATATGTTCTTCTTCTCCTTTTATGGTTAAGGTTGGCGTTAAAAAGTTAAGCTTTTTAAAGCGCTTGAGTTCTACTCTAATAGATTTTTCTAGACCTACATTCTCGATTACCTCATGATTTAAGGTTTTAGATAAATTTCGAATCTCTTGAAGACTATCCCCCACTAGACTACGTATATCTTGTAATCCATCGGCTGTTTTTTTATCTATAGACGTACCTAGTATATTAATTTGCATCACTGCGGTAGACAACAACTGACCAATATTATCATGTAACTCCCAACTCACATTTTTTAACGCTTGCTCTTGAATCTCTATTCGAGATTTAAATATCTCATCTTCAAAACGTTGTTCTGCTTTTAATTTTTCAAAAATTAATTTGTTTTTTCGACGTTGAAAGGCAATAAAGAATATGATACCAAAAACTATAAAAAATAAAATAATTATAGTAAAATAAATTATTAGTAAGATTTGTTCTTTTTCAAGCATACTACAAAACCAATTGAATAGCAAGTATACATAAAAATATTTGTTGCCGTAAGAATATATCTATAAACCTCTACAAATTCTGGGTTTTTAGGATCATAATAAGATTGATAAATTGCGATAGGATTTAAAATCAAATTAAATACTAATAGGCCTATTGAAACATAAAACGGAAAACTTTTATAAAAATCCAAAATCAAATCACTTTGCAATAATTGATAGTAATAATAAGAAATTACCAAAATTAGTATCAATGTTCCAATAATAAAGTTTGCGTAGGAATTATTTTCAAAAGAAAATTCAGGAAAAAACAAATTTAAAATTGATCCAATAATATAAATCATTATAAGGTATTTACTCATTTTTTTTAGCTTAATATTATCAAAAAGAGAAATAAAGAAAAAACAATAAAATGAGTAGCTTATAATATCATATACATTATAAATCCATGTGTTTTTCACGAATATGGTATTTTTTAAACCCGAGAAAAAATCAAGATAATGTATACAAGTTGGAAGCCAACCGAATACAATTTCTATAAAAACTGTAAACCATAAAAAAATAACAAAATACCGAAACAAATAATTTGCTCGGTATTTTATCAAAAAAATTGTACCAACAACAGCAGCGATAATCTCAAAAAAATTGATGATTATTTGGGTTATTACAACAAGTTTATACATTAATAAATTGCTGGAGGGTTATCGTTACCACCTCTATTATAAGGCGCTATCGTATAATTATTCTCTGGACTATCACCATCTTTTCCTGCCCCTGCAGGTGATCCAGTTGGCGCTAAAAAAGCAGTAGCATATCCTCTATCCATTTTGCATTGTTCTTTTGGATATGCCCCAAAATATATTCTGATTCCGGGATTCTTAATCCCTTGCTTTTTTGATTGTTTTTTTACATACTTTAAATATTTTCTTAGTTCTTTAACACTCCAATGAAACTCCCTTGCATCTTCAAACCCCAAACATTTATCAATTTCTGGTGTTCTGGTATCGCACCATACTTTTTGCAATTCTTTTGCTTCTTCAACACTAATACATTTTTCTGGTATCTTTTTTCCCATAACTATACTTTATTTTAGGTTAACTCTTGCTAATATATTCAAAAAGTACTCTTTAAAACAAATGGCACCACCCTTTTATAAAAGCAAATAAGGTTAAACCGCAATATATAAGCGTTAATTATCAAGATATTAAAGAGATATAAAAATTACCAAAAATTTTAACACAGGGGATTTTCCCCCTGTATATAAAAGGGGTATTTCCCCCTATATGATGAAGTAATTCAAACTTTTTTTAATTCGATATAAAATGTCCTTTTTCGATAAAATCAAAAAAGTTTAAATCACTTCGATACAACAGAATACATCCTTTATTCTTCTACTAACTGGAACTTGCACTTTTCTCCTCTTCTTTTTTGCGCAATTATATCTATTGCTTTATTACTTAATTGCAATACCCTTGGATAACCACCTGTAGTTTGGCAATCTCTCATTAAAACAATTAATTTACCAGAAGGGGTCAACTGCAACGTACCTGGTAAAACAGGAGAAGTAAGCATTGAGGGTAATGTGTTTTTTAATTTCTCTATTAATTGTATAGCCATACGATTAGCTTGATCAGATATTGTAAACTCAGAATTTAAAAGCACTTCCTTTTGAACACTTGTTAATTGATCAAATTCGGCTCCTTTATACACCATTAATTTATCATGATCATCAAAATAAGACGCATCAGAAATCGAAGAAAATGACATTACAGATTTTTCATCCTTTTGGTATGCCATTTCATCATCTTTTGACAATATAGGTGATGATGTTATTGATTTAAAAAAAGACCTACTTCCTAATCGAACATCTGAAAGAAAACCATTTCTTATTCCTACATATCCATATTTTTTATTCTTACAAAAATTTGAAGAAAAAACATCTCCTTTTTTTACAAATATCCTGCTATACATTTTTACGGGAACACCATTCAAAAAGCACTCTGTAAAAGCACCTGTAATACTTATACTAGTGGGGGCAGAAAATTTTAAAACAGGAGCTTGAAACACCCACTCTATACAAGCATCATTTTCTTGATTTCCCAGAAGAGCATTTGCCAACCTAAATGAAGTTTTATCCATAGCACCACTTCTTGGAACACCAAATTTCGAAAACCCTAAACGACCTTCATCTTGAATGGTAGAAAAAAAACCTGATTCTAAAACTTCAACTTCTCCCATTACAACTCTATTGGATTTAAAGAAAACATATCGTTAAAAATTTGAGTTCTGATATCGTTATATTCTGATTCTTCAACAGACATAAACTGAATTAGATCATTGGGCTCTACAAAACAAGGAGCGTCTTTTTTAAGATCAAAAAAATCAATTGGCGAACGACCAATCACGTGCCACCCACCAGGACTATCAGACGGATAAACACCTGTTTGATTACCACCTATAGCGACAGAACCTTTAGCAACTTTTAAAGCCGGTGTTGTTTTTCTAGGTAAATTCAACTTTTCGTTCAAACCTCCCAAATAAAAAAATCCTGGTAGAAATCCCAAAAAATAAACTCTATATAATGGAGTAGTGTGCAATACGATTAATTCATCAATCGTCAAGGCTTTAGCTTTTAAAAACGAACCAAGATCAGGAGCAAGTTTCAAAGAATAACAAACAGGAATTTTCCAGAGTCTATTTTTTTGCATCAAAACATCATTAATAGACAAATACAACTCTTTTAGATCAAAAATCTTACTATAAACATTCTCTATAGTTCTATTATAATAAATTAGTAACGAGTTATATGCTGAAATTACCTCAACAATCTCTTTAATATAAATACGTTCTATATTTTTCTTAAACAAAAGGAGGTCTTGAAGTATATTTTCATCGATCTGTGATGGCCATTCTATTAAAATAGCACTTTCTGAATATCTTTTATATTGTAAATCATACTTCATTTTATTCATTTAAAAGTAAAATTCAATTCAGAAAATTTTTTATAAAGATGTTCTAAAATCGAAACAGAATTTGGATTATCACCATGTACGCATATCGTATCAAAAAAAACAGAACGCTCCTCTCCTTTTAAAGTTTTTATTTTGCTATCCAAAACCATTTTCGAAACATGTTCAAATACTTCTTTAGGTTTTTTAAGCACCGCATTTTTATTAGAACGCGAAACCAACGTTAAATCTTCATTATAATTACGATCGGCAAAAACTTCATTTTTCACCATCAAAAGATCTTTACAAACATACGATAATTTAGAGTTTTCTTGCGTTATAACAGATAAACTTTTATCAATATTTTTGACTGATTCTAAAACAGCCTGTGCTCTTTCATTATTTTTAAACACATCATTATAAAGTGCTCCATGAGGTTTAACATGATGTAATTTACCTCCTGCTTGTTCAACATAAAATTTCACTTTTTTAATCTGACTTGTTACTGTACTAACCAAATCATTATATGATATATCTAAACTTACTCTTCCGAAATTTTCACGATCAGGGTATGATGGATGTGCTCCAATTTTTACATTATGCTTCATAGCGAGCTTTATAGTTTTTTGAATAATAACATCGTTACCAGCATGACTCCCACATGAGATATTACACCATGATATAAACGGCATTATTTCGGCATCAAAACCTGCTTCTTCTCCAACATCTGCATTAAATATTATTCGCTTCATTTCCTACAAATTAAAAACAAAAAACTTACAAGTTGATTATCACTTTCCAAATACTCCTAAATCCTAAAAAAATCATAGCAAGAAGAATTAAAAAACCTACTATATTTTGGAACAATGAATTTGTATATATTCCTAATATTCTCTTTCTATTCATAACCCATAAAAGGAAGCCTGCGATAATAGGTAACAGAAGTCCATTTGCAACTTGCGCAAACTGGATAATGGTGATAGATTTTATCCCAAGAGATGAAAACACAACACCTAAAAAAAGAATAAACATCCATACTAATCTAAACTTCATACTACGCATATCACCTTGCCACCCCAAACATCCTTTTACAACATAAGCTGCTGCTAAAGGAGCGGTAATTGCAGATGTAATACCAGCTGCAAAAAGACCTGTAGAAAGCACATATTTTGCTGCAGATCCAAAGACTGGTTCTAAACTTTTCGCCAAATCCCCAGCACTATTTATTTCTATGTTCTGAATTGCAGCACCAGAAACGATTATTGCCATAGACATTATTCCACCAAGAACAACAGCAATAACAGTATCTTTTTGAGCAAAAGGTAATTCTTTTGGACTATGCCACTTTTCTTTCACCAAAGAAGCGTGTAAAAATAGATTATAAGGTACTACTGTTGTACCTACTAACCCAATTATCATGATTAACTTTTCAGATGAAAAGTCTGGGACGAACCCCTTAGCTATTAGAGATAAATCTGGTTTAGTGACTATAGCAGTAACTATAAATGCTAAGCTCATAAACAGTACTAATACTATTAAACTACGCTCTAACACTTTATAATTCCCTATATACAATAAACAAAACGCTATAACACCTATAATCAAACTTAAATAATTAAAAGAAAGTCCCCCTAATGTAATTGTCGGATCCTTAAAAATAGTAGATAGCCCCAATACTCCGCCACTTATGTTACCTGCTTCATAAGCTGCATTACCAATAAAAATTGCGGATATTATAATGATAATAAGTATTGATCTTACAAATTTGTTTTCAAACTGGGATTTGAGAACTGCGCTAAGTCCATTTTGGGTTATCACCCCTAATCTAGCCGCCATTTCTTGTAATACTACACAGGCTATAATAGAAAGCAGCATCGCCCATAGTAATGTATATCCAAATTTAACCCCAGCCAATGTACATACAGTAACGGTACCAGGGCCAATAAAAGCTGCTGTGACCAATGTAGCTGGTCCGATATTAGAAAACCACTTTTTCATTTATTTTGAAGTATTATCTAATGCATAAATAGCAAAGGAACCTAGCCAATGCCCTCCTTCGTAGCTATCCCCTACTAGATTAGGTAAAGAATATGATATATGAGTATTGGCTACATAAAAAAGATGATCATATTCTTTATACTGCTTTGCTAATCCATACAGTACCCATGCTCTACTAAAGTTTAGACCATCTAGGTGTACTAGCTTTCCATCTGTTCGATCAGATACTTTTCCTACTTCTAAATTAAAATCTCTGGCAATTAATTGAGGCATAAATAAAGTAATCCATTCATTAAACTCTTCTTGTTTTAGCACCCTTCTCATTAGATCAATCTCTTCTAAACAAGGAGATAAGAAATCATATCCACTCGGCTCCCAACCTATTGGACAACCTTGATCATTTTTATAAAATGCTCTGGCTCTGGTTTCGATACTTTTCTTTAACTGTTCGTTTTTTAGTCTAACAGCGTAATCCCAAGCAAATGACAACCCAAATGCTGTATTGGTGTGTTCTCCTACTCTAATGGGATAATTGAGCTTAGGTAAGAAGTCTATATATTTTTGAACAATGAGGTCGGTTAAAGGCTTCATATTACCTTCTAACTCCTTTGCCAAAGGATCATCCCAGGTATGTAGTTCTTCTGCTAGTTTAAGCACCCAAGCCCAACCATATGTTCTCTCAAAAGACGTATTGTGCTTATCTGCAAAATATGCTACTTCTATTTCTATATTTGCTTTCGATATATTTCGGAGTAATTTGGCTCTTGCTTCTTTACCTTTTTCAAGGTTTGGAAAACGTTTTAAAAGTTTTACCAATGACCAATGACCATGAACCGAAGAGTGCCAATCAAAACAACCATAAAATGTAGGATGTAACTCTTTAGGTTCTCCTAGGTTTTCTTTACCCCCTAATGTTTGATTAAGTTTATTAGGGTACTCTACTTGTAAACAAGCTAAGGGCAAACTGGCTAAGGCATTAGCTTGTTTAAGAGTAAGCTGCAAAGGCTTTTGAATGGGATTTTCTTTTACCTCTTTAACAACCTCTTCTTTTACTGGTTTTTTTTTGGTATTTGTCGTCTTGTTACAACTAAAAAAAGCGAGTATCGAAATCAGAAAGATTGTTCTATTCATAATCAATATTTAAATTTAAGAATATGTATGTTCCTAAAAATATTGAATTCCTTATGGAAAGTAAATGGATTGTTAATAAGAACATTGAATAGTTTATAAATTCTTATTCGAGAAGCAGTTTAAACGGGGGCAACAAAAAAGAGGCATGAAATATAACTCATGCCTCTTTCTTTAAATCATTTTGATAAACCAGCTACGGTTTAACATCTTTAAGTGTTACCTCGTTTCCTTCTTTATCTAATAGTAACACCTCATCAAATCCTGCATTTTTAAATTGCTTAAATTGAGTAGCGGCGTCTCCAACTAATACATATGCCATTTTAGTTTCATCAAGGTATTTATTTGCTAACGCCTTATGTTGCTCTAGCGTCATACTTTCAATTATTTTTTCTTCTTTGCTAATATAATCAGGAGCAAAACCATATCGGCCAACAGTTTGTAACATTCCCAAAAGCGCTCTCTGGGTTTCAAACCTACGTGCATTTGATTTGATCAATGCATTTTTAGTAAATTTTAAATCATCTTCTGAAATACCACTTTTATATTTTTCTATTTCATCTTTAAAAATCTTAACAGATTCAAAAGTAGTATTTGTTCGAACACTTGAAGAAGCGGTAAAAGGACCTGGTATTTCACTACCTCTAAATCCTGATCTTGCCCCATAGGTATACCCTTTTTCTTCTCGAAGAATTAAATTCACGTTTCCAGAAAAAGACCCTCCTAATTTATAATTCATTACAGTAGCTGGAAAGTAATCTTTATCTGTACGAGCCATAGATAAGTATCCTATATTAATTACTGATTGCTTAGCATTAGGGATATCAACAAAATAAAGTGATGACTTATCTCTTTTAGTTGCAATTTCATACGTTGGCATTTTGACTTCTTTACTTGCCCATTTACTTTCTAAATTTTTAAGTGATGCAAGTGCTTTAGTTTGATCAATATCCCCTACAATATGAAATCGACTAATAGATGGAGAAAAGTTATTTGTATAGAATTGTTTTAAATCATCAATAGTGATTGCTTCAACAGAAGCAACAGTACCAGTTGTTGGATATGCTAACATATGCTTTTCACCATACAAAAGTTTGCTGTATACATTTCTAGCCACTGTATTAGGATCGGCTGCAGATCTTTTAATTCCATTTATGGTTTTAGTTTTTATTCTACCAAATTCTTCTTCATCCCATCGTGGTTCTAACAATATTTCCTCTACCAAATCAATAGTTTTACTTAGATTACGTACTAAGGTATTTCCTCTAATCACAATAGATTCATTTGTTGTAAACATATTAATTGAGGCTCCAAGCAGCTCTATTTCTTCTTCTAATTGTTCTGGGGTTTTTGTAGCTGTACCTTCCATCATAATATCGGTCATTAGATTTGCAACCCCTATTTTATCAAAAGAATCCAATAAGTGTCCTCCAGGAATTGTTAAACTAAAATTAACCAAGGGCAATTCGTTTTGTTGGATACCATAGACTTTCATGCCGTTAGACAATGAAGCATTCCATGATTTAGGGATATTAAGTTTCGGAGCTTCTCCTTCTGCAGGAGCTACAGAGCGGTCAAAAGCTGATGGTGTTTTTTCAACTTCTACTTTAGTTTCTGCAACAGCTTCTTCTACATTTTCCTTAATCTTTTCTTCTACTACCGCAGCTATTTGCGAATCATTAGCAGCCAACTCAGGTTTCCCTTTGGGAACAAAACTAGTTACCACATAAGGTTTATCTTTTATATATTTATTATATACCCTTATAACATCATCTTTTGTAACCGCTTTAATGTTTTCTATGTCTTGTGTAATAAAGCCAGGATCTCCAGCAAAAACATTATACTGTGCGAGTTGAAATGATTTTCCTAATACACTACTAATACCATTATAAAATTGCGTTTCTAAACCTGCCTTTATTCGTTCTATATCAACATCTGTAATACCTTCTTCTTCGAATTTTTTAAATGCTTCAAAAACTCCAGCTTCAACATCTGCAAGGTTTTTACCTTCGTTTGCGGTTATATTGATCCTAAATTTCCCAGCAATCTCCATAGATCTGTTCCACGCATCAGTTTTAGAGGTTAATTCTTTTTCTTTAACTAAAACTTTATATAAAGCAGCTTTTTTACCGTCGGATAGTAATTGTCCTAAAAAATCTAGAGCATAGGCATCATCTGTATATTGTTCTACGGTTGGCCAAACCATATTTAATTGAGCAGTAGTCGCAAAATTATCTTCATGAGAAAATCTCTTCGTTTCTGATAATGTAACATTTTGCACTTTTAACTTCTCTACGGGTTGACGTTTTTTAATCTCTCCAAAATACTTTTGGATCATTGCTTTGGCCTTATCAGTTTCAAAATCCCCAGCTAATACCAAAGTAGCATTATTTGGTCCGTAATACTTATCATAAAATTCTTTTACATCCTCTACAGTAGCATTTTGAAGATCTACTAATTCTCCTATTACCTGCCAATTATACGGATGACCTTCGGGGAATATATTTTTATCAATTACCCAATTGGTATGACCATAAGGGTTATTATCAACTCGCTGTCTCTTTTCATTTTGTACAACTTCTTGCTGATTTTTAAACGCACTCTCTGTAACTGTATTGATTAAAAAGCCCATTCTATCAGATTCTAACCACATTACTGTTTCCATTGCATTTTTTGGTACCACTTCATAATATATAGTTCCATCTTGCCATGTACCACCATTAAGAGTCCCCCCTACATCTTGTATTTTTTTAAAAAATTGATCTTGGGCAACATTTTCTGATTCTTGAAACAGCATATGCTCAAACAAATGAGCAAAACCTGTTCTTCCGGTTTTCTCTCGATTAGAACCTACACCATATTGAATTGCAACTGAAACAATTGGATCAGATTTATCTTGATGCAATACTACTTGAAGGCCATTTTCGAGTTCATATTTTTCAAAATCGATAGAAAGTTTCCCTACTTCTTCAGTTTGAGGTTTTGATTCTGTCTCTTTTTTACACGAGACAACCCCTAAAAATAAAAAGAACATTACTAGAGGTAATATTCTGAAAACTTGAGTATTCATATTTTGGTTTTTTGATTAAACATTTAAAAGTAACCTAAGCTACTGATTATTAAACACGAAGTTTTCCTAAAAAAAAGTTAAAAATCTACCCCAACCACCCATCTCTATCTAGACTACGATATTGAATTGCTTCTGAAATGTGATCTCCTTGAATTGACGTCACCCCATCTAAATCAGCAATAGTTCTTGCCACTTTTAGGATTCGATCATATGCTCTTGCAGATAAGTTTAAACGCTCCATCGCCGTTTTTAGAAATTCTTTTGAATCTTTATCCAGTTTACAATATTCTCGCAACTGCTTTACTCCCATTTGGGCATTATAATGCGTCTTTTCTAATTTAGCAAAACGCTTTGTTTGTATATCTCTTGCCATTATCACTCTTTTTCGAATAATCACACTAGATTCTCCTTTACGTTCATCACTTAACTTATCAAAAGGTACAGGTGTAACCTCAATATGTATATCTATTCGATCTAGTAATGGCCCTGAAATTTTACTTAAGTACCGCTGCATTTCTGCTGGAGAAGAAGTTACCGGGGCATTTGGATCATTAAAGTACCCTCCCGGACTTGGATTCATACTAGCTACTAACATAAAACTTGAAGGATAAGTCACTGTAAATTTTGCTCTTGATATGGTAACTTCCCTATCTTCTAATGGTTGTCGCATTACTTCTAATACCTCTCTTTTAAATTCTGGTAGTTCATCAAGAAACAAAACCCCGTTATGCGATAAAGAAATTTCACCTGGTTGTGGGTAACTACCTCCCCCGACTAAAGCTACATTTGATATTGTATGATGAGGGCTTCTGAAAGGACGCTGAGCCATAAGCCCAATATTGTCTTTTACACGGCCAACGACACTATGTATTTTTGTCGTTTCTAAGGCTTCTTGCAATGACATAGGAGGCAAAATACTAGGTAATCTTTTGCTTAACATTGTTTTTCCACTTCCAGGAGGACCTACCAATATAATGTTATGACCTCCTGCCGCCGCGATTTCCATGCATCTCTTAATGCTTTCCTGGCCTTTTACATCAGCAAAATCAAATTCTGGATTATCCAACGCCTCATAAAATTCTTTACGAGTATCTATTACCGTTTCTTTTAATTCACCTTTTTCTTCAAAAAAATCAATTACTTCCTTAATGTTTTCTATTCCGTATACCTTAAGATTATCTACTATCCCTGCTTCTTTTGCATTTTGCTTAGGTAAAATAAATCCTTTAAACCCTTCTTCTCTTGCTTTTACAGCAATTGGCAATGCACCTTTAATAGGTTGTAAGCTGCCATCTAATGACAATTCTCCCATGATTAAGTATTCTGAAACATCTTCACCTTTGATTTGAGAGCTTGCAATAAGAATCCCTAATGCAAGGGTAAGATCATACGCCGATCCTTCTTTTCGTAAATCAGCCGGCGCCATATTAATTGTAATTTTCTTCCCTGGGAGTTTATAACCATTATTTTGTAATGCTGCGGCAATACGATAACTACTTTCTTTAATTGCACTATCCGGTAAACCGACAAGGTGATATCCTATTCCCTTATCAATATTAACCTCTACTGTGATTGTTGTAGCTTCTACTCCAAAAACAGCACTTCCAAAAACTTTTGTTAGCATAATCTTTATTTAAAGAAGTAAACATAAAGATCACGAGTTTCAAAAAATGAAACTGAACTATGAATTAAAATATAGCATTACTCTACACGAAAAACTTTTTTGACAGAAATTGGTTTTCCTTGCTCATTAAACCCTTCTAAACATATTTCATACGAACCTGTATTGTCTGAAGTATAAAAATTAATATTTGTTTCTTCTTTATCTAACTTTAAATCGGGTAACCAAAGTAATTGCTGTCTAAAATCAGGTACATGACTAAATTGTTTTTCTCTATCACCCTCATACGATTGAATAAAGTAATTCTTCTTAGGTTCTGGTGTAAATAACTTTATCTTTTTTAAATAACTCTTAGTATATTTTTCGTAAAAATTACTAGTATTCGTTTTAATATCCAGGACTCCCTGAAAAATTTGAGAACTTATAAAATAAGGGATTCTAGAATAGCTAATTTTTTCTACATTATTTGCATTATATGTTACTACATCTGTATGGTCTTGGATCATTAAACCATCTACAATAACCAGAGGCAAAAAATTTGAGCCTTCAAAAACCGGCTTCTCTTTCTTAATTAAAAAAATGAATTTTTCTTCGCCTATTTTTTTTGTTCTTACATTTTCTACAATCTCAACTACAGTCTCTTTAACCGTTGGAAATCTAGTATAGTCATCTAAATTATAAGCTTGTAAATGCTCTCCATAAAATGGTACAATAGGTCTAGGAAGATTGATTGTATCAGGTTTTGCATTAAAGTAACCATTGTTTATCTGATTATATACACTTCTATCTAAAATCATCTGTTTCATATCCGAAGTTATATAGAAATTATTTTCAAACTTTAAACCTTTATAATCCATCGGAACATGCTGATCAATGTTAATCGAAAACTTATCATTATCTCCTAATACTTGTATGAATGCTTCGCTTTCTACATAAGGTTTATCAATATTCATAAAAAAAGAACCATCATCATTTGTCGTTGCCATTTTTAGGTCGTATGATTTCCCTGGTACGGAAAGAATAACCTTTTTGTTTTCCATACTTAATTCTGGATTTTCTGTTACAATTTTACCAGAAAACAGCCAACCTCTAAGCTCCGGAAGAAAAACCCTATTTGCAGTCAGGTCTACCCTATGATTAGACATTTTATCGATTGACGCAGTAAAAACATTTGCCGTTGTTCGTACAGGAACATTAATCGTATCTATTTTTCGTACTGATAATGAAGTATAAGAATTAGAGAAATTAGTAGATTTATGATTAATCTTTAGTGATACTTTTTTTCTTTTACCATATTGCTTTTGATCAACAAACAAACGGATTACATTAGATCCCTCATTCGATGAAATATCTGATTGTGAAACTTGATTATTTTCAGTTAAAAAACCAAGTTGTTTTTCTGAGTTTTCATAAGCACGAGTTATCTTTTTTTGGTCTCCTTGATATGGGTTTATAATTGCAATATCTGATTGAAAAAACTTATTTCTCTTAGAGTTTCGCATCCATTGGGTATAACATATTAATTTATAGTTACCTGAAGCCACAGATGTAGGTATAAAAAAGTCTCCCTGTCCTTTACCAGATGTTAATTTAATTTTATGTCGAAATACGACAGTTTTGTCTTCGCTTACTAA
Source organism: Aquimarina aggregata (assembly GCF_001632745.1). Lineage (GTDB taxonomy): Bacteria > Bacteroidota > Bacteroidia > Flavobacteriales > Flavobacteriaceae > Aquimarina > Aquimarina aggregata. Next base: position 114,286 of record NZ_LQRT01000003.1, read on the forward strand.
TTCTACATATGCTACAGTACTCAAACTACTAAATTGTAATTTTGCCCCAGTTAGACAATATATTTTATAATACAGATATTCTCCTGTAAACAAAAGAGAAGAATTATAATGCATATACACTTGTTCTTGAGGTGTATCTTTGAAAGTTACTATAGGGTTTATGCCATCTGAGGATATTACTTGTGCATTTGCAGGTTGAAATAGCAAAGCAGAAACATACAGCACTAAAAAAACAAACTTATTCATGGTTATTTTTTAATATTATTCTTCCCAAAAATCAGGAACTTTATTACTCCCCAACACCCTACAATCTCCACATTCCTTTGGTACTAATAAATAAGGACCTTCATCTGGTGTCGGATCATCATTTACATTAAAATATGTAAAAAAACCTGTTTCTAAAGCATCTATTAAAGGGGAAAAACCTAAAAAAAAGAAGAGAGGGCTAAAGGTTTCACAATCATTAATGAATGGAGGTGGAGGTCCTTCAGGAAAAAAGTCTATATGTTCAAAAAAGATGCGTTTAGAAGATACTGACGAAACGTCAAAAAAACCGATTATCTTTTCACTTGAGTTTGTACGAGAAACTATATTTCCGGTAATAAATCCAGGTTGTGTTTGAGAAAATAAGCTTTCAAAATCAGAAAACTCTTTAAGCGTTTCATAGAATGCGAATGCTTCTGGAGATTGCACAAATTGACGTACCAAAATGCTATATCGATTTTGAGTCAAAAAATTCTCTTTACTAAGAAATCGAATAGGAAATCGAGTCACTTTATCTTCATCAAATTCAGTAGATGATGCTAAAATAACATCAGTAGATGATGCACTACCATAGCAGACTCTTGTTTCTTCTGTTTTGGTAACAAATTGTATTTCTGGTGGGTTTTTCGATAAAACCTCTATTTCTACAGGAGACCATCTTGGAGCTATAATTTTATACGTCTCGTCATATTCATACCTATAAAATTTTGCATTTCCTTGTGGGTCAGAACTATCCGCAAAAACGGTTATTCCTAGAACTCCCTGACCATTTACAGTACGCTCAGCATACAAATCATCAATTTCTAATACTGGTGTGAGTGATCTAAAATCTGACGCATACTCATTTCCTTCTGCTGTTTTTATAATTAATTGATAATCTCTTCCGGGTACGGCCGTAAATTCAGAAGGAGTCAGGTATTTTCCTGGTTCTGTTTCTATAAATTCGAATCGCGTAGACTGATCATCAACAATACCAACTTCTGCACCTGTTTCTACAAGTTGTTCTTCATTAAAACGAAATGTTCTTGATAACAAAACTTGTTGTTGTTTTTGCTCATTTGTTAATGTTGCATCTACTATTAGTATACTTTCGAAGCTTTCTATTTCTGTTTCAAAAGGTTCTACACATGTAGTTACTAACCCACCTAATAGTAATATACAACATAATCGAAAAAATCTTCTTTTTGCACTATTTTCTAAGTTCATATCCTACTAAAATTTAAGGTTATACGTTATAGAAGGCACTGGAATTGAGAAAACAGAACTTTGCAAAGCTCTTATCTCTCCATCGTCTGCAACAAAAAATACAGAAAATGGATTATTTCTTCCTAAAACATTATAAATAGAAATCGTCCAAAAGCTATGGGCTAATTTTTTGTTTTTATGATTACCCTCAATATTAAATCCGAGATCTAACCTATAAAAGTCTGGGATTCTGAATTTATTACGATCACTAAAAACCACAAACTCTGATCCGTTTAAGATAAATTGTCCTACGGGAAAAGTAACTGGTCTTCCTGTTTGATACACGAAATTAGCAGAGAGACTAAATCGTTTTGTAAACTTATAATTACTAACTAGACTTATATCATGAGGCTTATCGTAGTTCGCAGGAAAAAACTCTCCGTTATTAACACGTTCTTCAGCAAACTCACTATCCAACTTTACAAAAGATCTAGAATATGTATAACTAAACCAACCATTAAATTTTCCTTTGTTTTTTCTTAAAAGAAATTCAACTCCATATGCTTTACCTTCTCCTTGTAACACTTCGGTTTCTATATTTTCATTAAGTAATATTTGCGATCCTACTTTAAAGTCGACTATATTATCTAGTTTTTTATAGAATCCTTCTAAACTAATTTCATACGTACTTTCATTTAAATTTTTAAAAACACCAAACGAATATTGTTGTGCTTTTTGAGGAGCTATATTGAGGTCTGAAAGTTTCCAGGTATCTATTGGAGAAACTGTCGTATTATTTGATAACGTATGAATATACTGATACGTATTGCTATATCCTGCTTTGATTGAAAGGTCGGGTTTTATAATATATCTAGAAGAAAGTCTTAGTTCAACCCCATCATATGTTTCAATTACTTTATTATTTTCATATTGTATAGTATTGGTTACGGTACCTTCATTTCTTGGTCTGTTTTCTTCATATTCTCTTTGAGTTCCTTCTCCTAAAGCGTTATATAATGAATAGCGCAATCCTGCGTTAACAGAAAATTTTGGTGTAAAATCAAATCTACCCGAAATAAAAGCTGCTGATTCTAATGCTTTTTCTTTTGGAATACTAAAAGGAGTAACTATTGATCCATCCCCGTCAGGTTTTATACTACCGGGACGTACTTGATATATTTTATTTGCTATTCCATAATGAAATTTATACATTGGATTAAGCTCATATTTCATTTGAAGTTTGACCTCTGTTTCTTCTACGCTATACCCTAAATTAAAGTCGTTATTACTGTCTCCATCAAAATTAATATCAAACTTATATTGACTATTCGTGAGCAAAACATTTCCTTTATGTTTATCATTAAATGTATGATCCCAACGCAGAGAAAATGCTCTATTGCTATAAACATATATTGAATCTGAAGTTATACTAAAATCATCCCTACTATAATATCCAGTTGCATTGATTTTATTATTTTCATTAATTTCATGATTATATTTTAAAATTGCATCATAAAATGATGCTTGACTATTATTTAAAGTTTCTTCATCTAATGATCTTAGTATCCAATTTGCATAAGCACCTCTTGCTCCAAATAAAAGACCTGATTTATCCTTAACAACCGGAGTTTCTACTGTTACATTTCCTGTCACAGGTCCTATTGACGCCTCTACACCCAATTTATCTGTTCTAGCGTCTTTTGTTTTAATATCAAAAACAGATGATAATCTACCTCCGTACTCTGCTGGTATTGCTCCTTTATAAATATCTACTTTACCAATTGTAAAAGGGTTTAATGCAGAAAATAGGCCGAAAAAATGTTGGGGGTTATAAATAAGTGCATCATCTAATAGTGTTAAATTTTGGTCAGCTTTCCCTCCTCTTACGTTCAACCCTGCTGCCCCTTCACCTGCAGTTGTAATACCAGGCAAAGCTGTTGCAACTTTAAGTACGTCTCTTTCTCCTAATACAAGAGGTATGTTTTTAGAAGCTTCTACATCTACTTGTTCTTTACCTGTAACAACGTCCTTTATATTTTCATCTCTGTTCGATTCTAAAAGCACCTCATCAAGAACCTCTAAACTTTCTGTAAGATCAAAATCTAAAGTACCATTATTATATAAAATTACTCGTTTTTTTGAATCGGCTATTCCCAAAGAAGTAGTGCTCAATATATTTTCTCCTGCCGGTAGTTCCAATAGATAATACCCATTTTTATCAGTAGTTGCTACTAAATCTTTACCTTCTACAAGTATTGCAAGGTTTTGAATTGGTTTTCCTGTAGTAAAATTTCTAGCATAACCACTTAACTCATATTTTTCTTTACTATAGACCGATGCTTTTCCTATTTTTATGGTGGAAATTTTAGCTTCGTTTAGAGACTTCTTTTTGGTATAAAAAACAGGAGCTATTTTTTGCTTCGGTTTATTAACTACTAAGCTATCTTTTTCTTCTCCAAAGAATCTATCTGGCAAATTATCATAGATAACAATATTGCTGGTTAGAACGACTTCCTTTTCTTTCAAGAAATAATAATTCAAAACTGTATCAGAGAAAAGATCGTCCAGAATTGTTTTTAATGTAACATTCTGATATTCTTTAGTAATTAATTCTTCTCCTAACCATTCCTCTAAATAATAAAATGTAACATCAGTCTGATTTTCTAACCGAGATAAAACTGTTTTTTTATCTACATTTTCAAATGATATTGAAACTAATTTTGAAATATCTTGCCCATTCATTACTCCAGAACAAAACACTATTAAAATTATCGAAAAAAACCTCATTCTGTAACTTTATTATTAGTTCTGGAAATTTCTGAATACACCTTGCGTACTAGTGATGTCATAAAGCTATCCGGTTTTAATTTGTATAATGCTTTGTTTTTAGCATAAAAATTTCTGATCGTCTTTTTATGATCTGGTAATATTTTACTTAAAGCATTTTTAGTATTTACTTTATAATAGACATCCTTGTAATATAAAATGTATGAATTCTTATTCAAGAAGTGATAGAACACTTTTCTATTTTCAATAACATCCCTTTTAGCCTGGTCATATTTCTTGTACAGTACGACATTTTTTTTTTCTAACAATACCTCGTAAAACCCTTTTAACTCATCGTTTGTAGATGTAACACTATCAACACGAATAAATTTATGGCTATCGATCACGAAATTTTCAACTTTTGATTTTAAAAGCTTAAGAGTTACTGCTCCGTATTTATTAGGAAGTTTCACTAGTACTTCATCCTCATAAATATTATACTTTAAACTTAATCCAAAATATGACTGATTGTTATAATGAACTGAACCGGGAAGAAAGTCTAAGGACTTAAAAAATTGATGATGATTATTATATATACTTCTATATTCGTTTTCCTCAATTATACCATTAGATAAATCTATATTCTCAACGCCCAAATATTTATCAAAAGAGATGTAAGTTTTTTGGTTTTCTTTGGTGCTAGATTGACTGGATAAAAAAAAAGAAGATAATAGTAAAGAAAAAAATAACAGTTTTGTGGTCATTGGTTTTGGTTAGTTGTACTCTTTTAACCAAATTGAAAACATGCGGCAATTAAAAACTATAGTCACAATTTTAAAAATCAAATTGTGAATACGCTAAAGCCTTTTAACAATAAAGAAAAAGAGATATTTCTTACTTTTTTAAAAGTACAGATTTTACGATATCAAAAAATTTCTCTGGTTGTTAAAAATTGGTTAATTAACATGTTTTACCGCAAAAGAAGTGAAAACAAAACGTAATTCTTTAATAAAAATAATTATTGGGAAAGACTATCAAAAAGTAGGGATATACAGCAAAAGATATATTACGTATGATATCAAGGTATAACCCCACTTTTTACTTAAAAATTTATTTTACATCAATTATGCGACTACTTCTTTTTTTTCAAAATGAAAAAGCTTTTCATTTAAAAATCGCAATGTTGGTATTTTATCTTTGGTATCGACCAAAAGTGAAATATTATTATTACTTCCTCCGTAGGAAACCATACGAACAGGAATATAATTAAGAATTTCAAAAAGTTTATATGAATTTTTATCATTGATAACAGATTCACCAACAATACAGATAATACTATGATCCTGTTCTACAGTAATCTCAGCGTAGCTCTCAATTTCCTTTACAATTTTATCAAGATTACTAATGTCATCTATAGTTAATGATATTGCAATTTCTGATGTCGTAATCATGTCTATTGACGTATTGTAATTGTCAAAGACTTCAAAAATCCTTCTTAAATATCCATGAGCCATCAACATTCTGTTAGATTTGATTTTGATCGCAGTTATGCCATCTTTTGCAGAAATAGCTTTCAAACCTTTTTTGTATGTTTTATTCGAGATTACAGTACCCGAAGCTTCAGGATCAAAAGTATTTTTTAATAATACTGGAATATCTTTACCAACCACAGGAGAAACCGTTTGAGGGTGAAGAATCTTAGCTCCGAAATATGCTAATTCTGCTGCTTCATTGTATGTTAAATGAGCAATTGGATGTGTATGCTCTACATATCTTGGATCATTATTGTGTAATCCATCAATATCTGTCCATATCTGTACTTCTGTCGCATTTAATGCTGCTCCGATAATTGTTGCAGTATAATCGCTACCTCCTCTTTTTAATTGACTTATCTCATCGTTCTCATCTCTACAAACAAAGCCTTGAGTAATATAAATAGAGGATTGAATATTATTGTCTAAGACTTTATTTAACTTCTTACTAACTTTTTCTATACTTGGATTTTCTACAGAACCAACAAACATAAATTCTTTGGCGTCTAGTAATACATTAGATACACCTATTGCATTTAGGTAGCCAGAAAATATATAGGTTAAGATTGTTTCTCCATAAGTGATAATTCTAGAATTAACCACTTCAGAATACTCCTGACTAGATACTTCAAACATTTCTGTAATAATAAGAGACAAACCATTTTTTAATGTGCTTCTTAAATCTTGATCTTTAATTAATGCATCAATAACATCGATATGTTTATCCTCTAGTCTATGTAAATTTCTTGTGATTGCTTCTGAATCTCTAAATTTAATATTTTCTACAAGATTAACTAATTGATCCGTTACTCCAGACATTGCAGAACATACTACAATCTTTTTATCCTGATCTGATATAAGAATTTCCTTTACTCTATTTAAGTTTTCTACCGATCCAACAGACGTTCCACCAAACTTCAATATTTTCATTAATCTCTTTTTTAGCTTTATATTTATAATGCATAATTAGTTAATTAACAACAAAGAATAAATATTTTAAAAGAAAAAGTCTAAATTTGCACAAAATGTTAAATATGTAACAATGAAAACTATTACTGATTGTGTCCATAATATTTTAAGACACCAACCTTTTCTTGAAGATGCATTATCCAGAGATATCATTAATTTTAGCTCCCTGGCTATTGACTTATTACCTCAGGTTGAAAAAGTCATGAGAAAACCTGTAAAACCCGGTTCTATCGTGATGGCTTTAAGAAGATACAACCCTCGTACAATTAAAAATATAGATAATCTAAGGAATCTTGGAGATATTGTTGTTAGGTCAGGAATTACCGAATATACTTTCTTGAATTCTAATACAATATTAACGAGCCAAACAAATTTGTTAAATAGTGTAAAAAACGAAGTCAAAGCATATTTCACGTATTCGAGTAATTTTCAAGAGAGTAACATATTAGTAACTTCTTCTCTTAAAGATACTGTAGAAAAACACTTTAAAAATGAAACATGTATCTCTATTGCAGACAATTTAGCCTCTATGTCAATTGCACTACCCGAGGATAATTCTAAAGCTGTAGGATTATATTTCTATCTTTTTAAGTTATTGGCCTATGAAGGTATTCCTGTATTTGAAGTAATTTCTACATCCAACTACTTTACACTTTTTCTTGAAAAAGAACATGTTAACAAAGCTTTCTTGTTAATGAATGAAATTAAAGAGAATTAAAAAAACCCTGCTTTTAGCAGGGTTTTTAAATTATATCTGATCAAAATTACCAAATATTAACTCGTTTTTCAGGGGCCAAATACATTGGATCTCCTTCTTTAATATCAAACGCTTCATAAAATGCTGGTACATTTAATAAAGGTTGTATTGCACGTGTTTTACCTGGCGAGTGAGGATCTGTTTTAATTTGAGTTCTTAAAGCATCATCTCTAACAAGTGTTCTCCATACAGTAGCCCAAGACATAAAGAAACGTTGCTCTGCAGTAAAACCATCTATTTTTTCTGGCTTACCATTTTCTTTAAAAAACTGTTGTAATCCATCATAAGCTCCTAATACACCACCTAAATCTCCTATATTTTCACCTAAAGTAAATTTACCATTGATAAAAACACTGTCTAAGACTTCGATATTGCTGTATTGTTCTGCTAAAGCGTTTCCTCTTTCTGTAAATGCTTTTAAATCATCTTCTGTCCACCAGTTTTTAAGATTTCCAGACGCATCAAATCGTGCTCCACTATCATCAAAAGCATGAGATATCTCATGACCTATTACGGCTCCTATACCTCCATAATTAACGGCTTCATCTGCTGTATAATTATAAAATGGTGGCTGAAGTATCGCCGCAGGAAATACGATTTCGTTATTTAAAGGGTTAAAGTATGCATTCACTGTTTGAGGAGACATACCCCATTTTGACTTATCAACAGGCTCTCCTATTTCTTCATAGTTTTTATCTGTTCCCCATTTGTTTACAGCAACCATATTTTCATAATAGGTTTTATCTGCAGAAACTTCCATTTTAGAATAATCTTCCCATTTATCTGGATATCCTATTTTAACGGTAAACTTATCTAATTTTTCAATAGCTTTTGCTTTGGTTTCATCCCCCATCCAATCTAATTTTTGGATACGAGCTTTGTAAGCTCCAATAACATTAGCAATCATTTTTTCTGCTTTTGCTTTTGCTTCTGGTGGAAATTTAGCATCAACATATAATTGACCTAACGCTTCTCCTACAGTACCATTAACAACAGCCAAAGCTCTTTCGTCTGCAGGACGTTGTTGTTTTTGTCCTCTTAAGTATTTACTATAAAACTCCCAGTTCATAGTTTCTATCTCTGTACTTAATCGTCCAGTAGCGCTATTAAAAGTATCCCACTTAATTAAAGTTTTTATGTCCTCTATAGGAGTGCTTTTTAAGAAACCATCTAATGCTTTAGTATATCGTAATTGAGCAACAATAATAGTATCGAATTTTTTAGTGATACCTAGATCACTAATCATTTTATTTAAGTCAATTGATGATAACATTTCATCTGCTTCAGCAATTGTTCTTGGATTATTATAGTTACGAGTATCTCTACGTTCAACCTTATTTAATCTTGGCTCCGCTAGTTTTGTTTCTAACTCAAGAATCTTTTCTGAAGCTGCAGTAGCATCGGCTTCTGAATCTCCTAAATACGTAAGCATTCTAACAATATGCTTTTTATACTTTTCACGGATTTCTTTTGATTTATCATCTTGATCCAGATAATAATCTCGATCAGGTAATCCTAACCCTCCAGATCCTAAATATACTGCATTCATTGCACTATTATTTAAATCTGCTTGCACACCGATTCCTACAAATGGAGAAGAAACAGCAGCATTTTTCGCCAAAACAGTCTGTAAATCACTTAGATTTTTAATTCCTGCGATATCATCTAATGCCGGTTGTAATGGTTTAACACCTGCAGCATTTCTTGAAGTCGTATCTAATTTAGTATCAAAAATTGCTAAAGCTTTTGCCTGATCTGTATCAGCACTATACTTTCCGCTCTCTTTAGCTTTTGCTAAAATTTCTAGAACGTCTTGATCTGTTGATTTACGAAGTACTCCAAAACCTCCCCAGCTCGTACGATCTGCAGGGATTTCTGTATTTTTTAACCAACTACCATTTACATAATTATAAAAGTCGTCTTTTGGACTCACAGAGGTGTCCATGTTTTCCAATACAATCCCAGGGATTTTTTCTACTTCAGCAACTTCTTTTACTTCTTTTGTTTCCTTTTTACAGCTCACAAAAGCAAGAAGAAATGCTGCTAAAAAATACACATTTTTCATTTTTATGTTCATTGTGTTATTAAATTGAAATTAGTTATTAGCAATATGACGTAACTATTGCATATTTGTTACGCATAATATTTTCGTAATTTATACAAAATGGTAGATGTTTAACTTTAAAAATATTTTTTTAACGAAAAAATAAGATTTAAAAAAAATAAAAACCTTATTATTAGTAAGTTAAAGAAGAATCTATTTTTGCAACCTTAAAAACCGCTTTTTAGTAATCTATCATCAAAAAAGAACGGTGCTACATTAATTAATTTTAGTTTATTAAAATCAGGATGGATTGGGTTTATTAAAAGGTTATTTTCATTAGGAATGATAATACTTGGAATCAATAATCCTAAAAACTTATTTTCTTCTATCCATTGAATAGAAAAGTTTTGCACATTCATAGGTACTGGTACTTTATTCCAATCCTCTGGTAATTGATCAACAGCAACACTTGTAATTAATTTATCTGGAATCTCAATAGTAGCCATAGCCATATCATCAGGAAAATATGCTGCAGGTAAATGAGCCAATACTTCTAATGCAGAGAGTGATGCTGTAGTACTTGTATATAAAAGAGCTACTCCTTTAGGATTCCATCTTCCACCAACAGATTTAGCCCCAATACCAGTTAAATCTTTTATATATTTTTGCTTAGCTATTCTGTAAACCAACATTATGCAAAAATTCCGTGTTCTATACGCATTAATTCTTCATTAAGTAATTCGAATCCAAAAGTTGTATCTAGAAGTTCTTTTGGCTTTTTTGAAGCCAAAGCAGTACAAGGGTGGTTCATCCAATTTTTAAACCGCTCTAAATCACCAAAAACTTTTTCTCCTTTTCCGTAAAGTTTAGCCAATTGTAATGCCTTTGCACTAGCCTCTGTACTTAATTTTTTATTTAAATCGTATCTTTGAATAGTTCTTTCTGACATATGTATTACTAACGCTAACTCTTTAAGATCAAAACTAATCGTTTTAGCGAGGTGTAATAATGCCTTTTTATCTATACCATTTCGAGATAGTTCTATAAAATCATACATATTCCTTAATGGAATATCAATATTCAAATACCTTAATAGTCCTTTATTTTCAAAACTATCAAAATCTAAAGGGGATACTGCCACCATAATTATTAAATTTTACGACAAAAATACAAAAATAAATGACACTTGTCAAAAAAATATCTTTTAAATAATAAAAAACACGACAACTCTTTCTTTTATAGATATTTGAACTTATTTCTCTAAAATCAGTGAAATACAACTAATTATCATAAACAATTGTTAACAAAAACAAAAAGATACCAAGTCGCAACATATCAGTGTTTACGGGGGATACCCCAATTTTGAGTAAAAATTTTACAAAATAAATCGATTTTATCTGTAAAAAAAGTGATTTTTTCACATAAAAAGTTGTATATTGTCGTTGATTTTATGTTTTATAACGATAAAAACAAGTTTAAAGTAAGTAAATTCTTACTTTTTGATAATTGAGGTTTAACCCTAAAAACCAAACTTAATATGAAAACACTTTTACCCCTACTAGTCTTGTTCTTTACAAGCATTGCATTTGCAAATACAAAAATTGACATTTCCTACAAGTTAATGTTTGTTACAGAAAATACTGTGATAGACGGCTTAGATGAAAACACCGAAGAAGGTGTTATATTTATCACAGAGAGTTTACATGTAGAAGAAGGAGCACGCGTTAAAGTAAGAAACGCATGTTTAATTATACTTGGAGATATCACTGGAAAAGGAATCATCGATATTGATGAATCTGCCACTGTTACTCTAGAAGGAGAAAAGCAAGGACGATTTACATTTATCAATAGGTTCTTAGCAGATGATACCTGCCAACAAAGTACAGATCAAAAAACATTCAGACACATCATAGAGGTACCACAAGGACTTAAATATAGTCTTTACTCTCTAGATGGAAGACTATTGGATAAAGGTACGATTGATGACTATATCCAACACTTAGTTGATCCAAAAACATATTTATTAAAAATAGAAGGGTACAAATTAAGAAAAATAGTATTTAAAGGTTAAAATCAATCATCAAAAGTAAGGTTCATTAATCCGCGGTACTTAGTTACCGCGGATTTTTTTTATCTCATTCACTTTTTCATTATCCAAACATCATAATTTTAAGGAATCATCCCATTCATTTAATAAACAAACACTTACATTACAACTAATATTTGAAATAAGAAAAGGTCATTTCACAAAAAAGGATTTTCACTTTTTTTTAAAAACCTTATATTTATCAAGTAATCCCCTAGATAATTAAACACGTACCTCCATTTTAAATTAAAAACAAAGTAAAACAGTACCTAATATAAGAGCGTGCATGCAAATAACATGGTTTAAATCTGAAGCATTTAAGTATACTTGTTACGGAATAGTATTTGGCTTTCTATTTCCTATACTTGCTACATGTATTGATATTGTTAGGTTTGATCTTGGATTTTCTTGGCAATCTGCAAAATATGTTCAAGAAAAGTATCCAATACATTATATTATAGATACGGCTCCGTTATTTTTAGGTCTCTTTGCTATGTTTGGTGGAAGAAACTTGGATAAACTAAAAGAAACGAATAAACAAATCTTAAAAGCTTCTCAATTTAAGCATGATTTTTTGGCTAATATGAGTCATGAAATAAGAACACCAATGGTAGGTGTTATTGGAATGATAGATTTACTCTTTAAAAACACTAAATTGAATAACATTCAAAAAGAGTATGTACATACAATCCATCAATCTTCACTTAATTTATTGGATATCTTAAATCAAATTTTAGATCTTTCTAAAATAGAATCTGGAAAATTTGAACTTTCTCCATCTTATATTGATTTTAATCAACTTATCGAACAAAACGTTGGCCTCTTTCTTGCAATAGCTAAAGCAAAAGAAATTGATATTGTATCAGATTATTCTAAAGATCTACCACAACATATTATAGCCGACAATAATCGCTTGTCGCAAGTTATTTCTAACCTAATAGGAAATGCTATAAAATTTACAGATAAAGGAACGATTACTATTAGAGCATTTCTTGTATCTCAAAAAAACGATACTATAACGGTTAAAGTAGAAATTATTGATACAGGAATAGGTATCAGTAAAAAAGATCAGCAAGAATTGTTTGATCGCTTTAGTCAATTTCATGAAACTTCCATCTCCTCTACAACAGGCAGCGGTTTAGGTTTAGCAATATGTAAAAAATTAGTACATCTAATGCAAGGAACCTTGGATGTAAAAAGCGAGATAAACAAAGGAAGTAATTTCTCATTTACTTTTGTAGCCAAAACATCTAATATTTCTATTCAAAATAATATCAAAACCGCAACTACCAGTAAAATACCTCAGTATAATTTACATGTTTTACTGGTAGAAGATTCTGATACCAATATTCTAGTTTCCACGCAAATTTTAAAATATTTAAACTGTACCGTAGATATTGCCAAAAACGGTAGAGAAGCTCTAACACTATTTAAAGAGGACACATATGATCTTATTTTAATGGATATTAATTTACCTGAACTCGATGGAGTACAAACATGCAACCTTATAAAACAAAAATACAATAATGTACCGCCTGTTATAGCACTTACTTCCAACGCGCTTCCTGGAGATGCCGAACGCTTTATTGCAAAAGGCCTCGATGACTATATAACAAAACCATACACTACCGAAATCCTAAATATTAAACTTAAAAATTGGTTTGGTGATCATTACGAGTATCATTAAAATAGTTGTTTTTCAAAGAAAACTAATGGTTTTAACGGTATATTGATTAACTACTCTAGTAAAATTTAGTATCTTGTATACTGCGATAATATTCGTAAATTAAATAATAAACTAAAAATTTGAGTCATGAAAGAAAAAAGTGTTTTACCTCTTAAAAAACACCTCTCCTCGATATTACTCATTCTTCTGATTATTGGCTATGCTACAAACTTAAAAGCATCGTCTTATTTTCAAGATAACAATTACAATGAGTATAAAGGTTTAGTGGTGAGTAGTGAAAATAATGATCCAATAGTATCTGCAACTGTATCTATTAACAATACCAACATTTCTACTGTAACAAATGATGAAGGGAAATTTTTATTAAAAGTACCGAAAGAAAATATCGGCAATAAAATAACAGTTTCATCTCTTGGATATAATGATAAAGTGCTTGAATTGTCTGCTTTCAATGATAAGGAGTTAAAAATAAAACTTACTACATCTATCACCGAATTATCTGAAGTTAATATTGACCCTAAAGATCCTAACGCTTTAATACGTGAAGTAATGAAGAAAAAAGGATCTAATTATCTTAATGATAACACCATAATGACTGCTTTTTATAGAGAAACAATAAAGAAAAGACGAACTTATGTTTCTTTGTCTGAAGCTGTGATTGATGTGTACAAGAACCCTTATGATTCTCAAAAAACAGATGTTATTAAATTATATAAAGCAAGAAAAAGTGCCGATTATAAAAAGCTTGACACACTAACCTTAAAATTACAAGGAGGACCAACAACTACATTGTATATTGATGTGATGAAAAATCCTGAAAATGTTTTCACTCAGGAAATGCTAAAATTTTATGATTTTAGTTTTGCACCGTCTACAAAAATTAATGATAAGTATATCTATGTTTTAAATTTTAAGCAAAAGGAAATTATTAAAGAACCTTTGTACTTTGGAAAACTTTACATAGATGCACAAACATTAGCGATGACTAAAGCTGTTTTTAGTCTTAACATGCAGGACAAAGAGGAAGTGAGTAAAATGTTTGTTAAGAAAAAACCAGGAAATGCTAAAGTTTACTTTACAGAAGCATCTTATAATATTGATTACCGTCAAAAGAATGGAAAGTGGTATTATGGATATGGCAGAATTGACCTCGCAGTCAAAATCAATTGGAGAAAAAAATTATTTAACTCTAATTATAAACTAAATGTAGAAATGGCAATTACCGATTGGAGGAAAAATAAAGATAAAGAAATAATTAAACCTAAAGATCGATTAAAATCATCTGTGGTAATTGCCGATGAAGCCTCTGGGTTCTCGGATCCAAAATTTTGGGGTGAATATAATGTTATAGAACCTGAAAAATCAATTGAATCTGCAATCAAAAAAATACAGAAACAAATAAGAAAACTGAATTAACTCACAAAATTCTATCCTTATAAAAAACACGTATTTTACATATACGTGTTTTTTTATTTTCAATATGCTAATTAACAGTACTAGATGATTCTATTTTATTACTTTTACTCCCACAAAAACTAAAAAAGCTTGCAACACCTAGCAATCTTAATAAGTCACTTAAAAGAAAACTTACGTTTCAAAATTATCGAATGAAAGAAAAATTTTTGATCGCTCTATTTGGGTTATTGATAAGTACACTAAATGCGCAAAAGAATATGGATTCCCTTGCAGTTAGTAAAGATTTAAAAATTTTTGAAAACATTTTAAAAAAAGGACACCCTGGTCTTTATCAATATATCAAACAAGATTCTTTAGAGTATATTTTTAACACAGCAAAAGAATCCATTAATGACAGTCTAACAGATATTGATCTTTATAAAAAGATGTTAAGCATTACAAATGAAGTAAAAGACGGACACCTATTGCTATTTGCGCCTAATACTATAAAAACAGATCAATATTATTTTCCTTTAATCTTAAAAATCATAAATACTCAGTTTTATACTGATACAGATGATTTTAATATTCCTATTGGTTCTAAAATAAATACTATAAACGGACAAGACACCTCTAGAATACTTGAAAATCTTAAAAAATATGTAGCCACAGATGGTCATAACCTAACCCGAAAGTATCGAGAAATAGAATTAAAATTCGGACTTTTTTATGCCTATGAATACGGCATTTCAAAAAACTTCAGTATTACTTACACAACTCCAGATGGAATTAAAAATGATTTGGATTTAGATGCAGAGTCTTTTATCAAAGTTAAATTAAGGAATACGAAACGTAACTCCTATTTTGCAAAATACCACCAAAAGAAAAATAATTTTGACTATTTTGATAAGCATATCAATAATAAAGCACCTTTCGTATATTACAAGGATGAGTTAAATACTGCGGTTTTGGTCATAAACTCGTTTGGAGGAGATATTAGTCAGTTTAAATCTAAATTGATAAAAATATTCAGAGAAATTAATAAGAAAAAAATAGAACACCTTGTTATTGATATACGGCAAAATGATGGAGGGTATAGACCTAATAGCGTTCACCTTTACTCATTTATTACCAAAAACCCTTTTAAGCAAATAAAAAGTCAATCTATTATTTCTTTATCTGTTCCTGAGAAAAAATATGCCACGAGAGTATTCTTAAATGAAAAGGATTTTCTAGAAGATAAATTTAAAAATCACCCAACATATGATGGTTGGAGAATTACTTTTGATGATTTAGAAACCATAATGGCACCTCAAAAAAACAGATTTAATGGCAAAGTATATATCTTGATTAGCGGAGCTACTTTTTCTGCTGCTTCAGCATTTGCCCTGAATGCAAAAAACAATCCGGATATTACTCTTATTGGTGAAGAAACTGGTGGTGGATATTATAAATCTTTTGGAATGTTTCCTGTTTACTACGAATTACCAAATTCTAAAATCACTATGGTAATGTCTATGGTACAAATAGAACAGTATACTAAAGAAACGTCAATTCCTTTAGGTTCGGGTATACCTCCGGACAAAAATATTATTCACTCTGTAGAAGATTTAATTTTAGGTAAAGATGCAGAGTTAGACTATATCTTTAGGCTCATAAAAGGATAAGTAGTTCTTTTATCCAATATAAGTATTTACACTGGTTATTAATTTACAGGAATTGTGAAGCATTTGCTTAAATCGTAATGCAAGGTTCTCATCATCAAATTTCATAGCCTCGCTTATACTAGAAGACAAAACTAATTCTCCTATAAGGTATTCAACAAAATAACTTTGATCTTCCGTTAAAAGCACATATTCATTCATATACTAAATTTATAAAGAGCTTTTATACTTATGTATTTCTACAAAAACCCTTTCTATACTAAAGCAAAAGTATGTCATAAATCAATATCTAAAATTTATCAATCGAATACTTTTACACATAAGTATTAACAATTCTTTTTAATCATAGTAGGTATTATTTTTGATAGGTATTTAATCTAAAGTACAATTATGAAAATACTACACCACTTTGCTTTTTATAGTTTAATGATTATAATTTCTACTTCCTGTTCACAAAAAACAAACTATAAACTACCAAAAAATGCAAAAGAACTATTAGCTGGAGAAAAAGGAAAAACCTGGAAAATATCAAAACGTATTAACGAAGGTACACGAATGAATATGAGAGGTTGTTTTTTATCTTACAGAATTACCTATAATCCAGATGGTAATATGAAGGACAACAATGAAGAACAAGAAGATTGCGGACCATCACTTAGAGGGAACTGGCAAATTTTAGAGAATAAAAATGGTATTTCCTACATAAAATGGACCAGTAATGACATTCCTGAAATTTTAAATATGAAAAGTAATCACAAATACTTTAAAATTTTAAAACTAACTAAAGACACTTTAGAATTACAACATCGACACAAACAATTTTCTAGTAAAACTACTTTTATAGACCTTTTCGTGCCCGAGCATTCAAAAATAAAAAACAGGGATTTTCATTGGTAAAGTATATAAAATATAAAACCGGTTACAGCACATACAGTAACCGGAAAGGTTAATTGATAGATTAGGGCATCCTATAAATATAGACGTTTCTATCGTTTTTTAAAACACATAACTAATGTTTGTTAGCTATAAGCCGTTTCTACTTTTCTAATCAGGCCTATTTCAATATATTCTGAAATTCTATCTGACTTCCCTATTTTATCCGTTTCTATTGGGATCCATCCATCAATTTTAATCATGTCATTAGGATTACTACTAAAAAACATTTCATATTCATAATTCATAGAACCATTATTAACAAAAGTAGGATTGATATTGTTCTTAGATTTATCAATTATTCTCTTTCTAACAATCTCTATTTTAGATGATAAATCCAGGTTTTCTGTATCTCTATGAACCTCTACATCCAAAAATTCTGCAATCGAAACTGTAATTAATTCTTCTAAATTCATAAGCATAAATTTTGTTTATTATTATATTAAATATTTAAAACTATCATAAAGCAAATCGAAGCTAAATGATATCTTTAAAAACAGGGGTGTTTTACTAAAAAACTATAATAATCAATAACAACCCCCTATTTTTATTACAAATTTATACATAAAAGATATAAAATTAAAAAACAACCCCTAATAAATAGGGGTTGTATGTCAAAATTTATGTTTTATAGAAAAATAACTTGTAGAAATTATTTTTTTAATAATTCAGAATTATAAAATTAAGTTTTTACTAATATAATAATCAAAAAAAGAATGAATTTGAGTGGATAATGTTACCAAAAAACCGAATTAAATAGCAATTAAGTCACAAAAGAATCAAATTACCTCAATGGTTATCTTTTCAAAATTACTTTTAGGCAACCCACATAAAGCACAACCATAATCATCTGACAGATCCTTAAAATCTACCCCAACAGGAATCCCTCCTACCACATCACCAACAGAAGGATCATAAACGTTTTGACAATCTTTACACTGAAATACTTCTATCTCAAGAATTTCTTTTTCTACCCCTTCTCCTTGATGTAATTCATCTGGTATTGACCCTAAATTCTGAAAATATGTCTTGGTCAGTTCTAACAAAAGCCCAGGCAAATCCATTTGATCCACATCTTGTGCATACACTATATACTGCCTTGTACTAGGGTTAAAGTTCTTTGCGTACAACACATTATACATAGGCCGCACAACAAAACCTTCAATCGTTTCTGGTGCTTTATTTTCTTCTATCATTATAGAAGTAAAATATCTTTTAGAATTTCGACAAGAAGAAATCCCAAATGTAAGTCCGTAAGTACTTATATCATTTTGGTCAAAATTCATAACCAAAAACTTTTTAAGCTCAAGTGCCCTCTTATTATTAACTGGTAAATGCCAGTTCAACTCTAATGCCGAATGTCGAACATTAATACCAAATTGCCCCAATAATTTCTCTAAGGTCAATTTTGACTCCTTTGGAATCCCTTTAACAATAAACGATTTCCAAGGAGTTAGACATAATTTTCCTATTCTATGTTCTAAACAAAATTCACAAAGAGCTTTTAAAAATTTTAGATTGTAATTATTATCTCTCCAATACAATCCTAACCAGTATTGATTATCTCTCATTTTATTCATTCCCTCATAATATGGAAATGGATTAAAATTTACTTGTAGTGGTTTTTCTATTACTTTATTGTTCGTATCCAGATTCTCATTTAGATACTTAAAAAGCATTTCAACATCTTCTACACTTTCATAAATATTTTCGATTGTTTCTGCAATCTTTGCGATATCCCATGTATAAATTAGAGCTGGGTAGTAGATTTCATCCCAACCAGGTAATTTTAAAAACAAATACCAATAGTCTTCATGCGCAGAAGCTATAAAGTTTAAATCCCCAGAAAACAAAGGAACTATTTGCTGCTTTGGGTCGGTTATATTAATTTTTAATTTCGGATGATATCTAAACTCTTCTAATATATAAAGGTAAGTTGTGCCTCTTAACCAAACTGTAGCATCAAAAATATCTATGGATACATATGAGGAGCAAATATTCTGTTGTGTATGAGAAGCAAAGAAAGAAGTGTTAAAAGCAGCATGTTCTGTTATTACATCGTCATTAACATTTTTCAGAGGAAATATGATATCTTGTCTGGATCCGAAATGAAAAGTATCTAAACCTAATTCCTGAACATACTCAATGATTCGTTGCAATTCTGAAGGAGATAACACACCTCCTTTGATATCTACTCTTTGCAAAGATTTATCTTTTTCCATAATTCATTTAATTAGCTCCTTGTTTTACTCTATTTAATATTTCTTTTACTTCAGGCTTACAACTTCCGCAACCTAAACCAGCACCTGTCTTAACACATAACGCATTAAAATCATCACATCCTGAAACTATAGCTTGTTCAAGATTTCCTTCTCCTACTTGACTACATGAACAAATAAGTTTACCTATTAAAGGCTCACTAGGTTGTGATCCTCTTAGCAATTCTTCTCTTTTCTCACCTAGTTCTATTTTTTCTTCAATCAATCTCTTAAAATCGGCAAACTCTTTTTTATCTCCCATTAAGATTGCACCTAGTAAACGGTCATCTCTTACTATACACTTTTTATAAAAACGTTTTCTAACGTCCATAAATACTATTTCTTCATAAGAATAGTCATTTTTAGGTATATCAATATTACCAATACTACAAAGGTCAAGATCTTCAAACTTTAGAATATTCATAAAAACAGAACCTTTATAAACTGCACTAAAATCACCTAGCAAGTATTTAGCAACAATATCTGCTTGTTGCTCTGCTGCAGCGGTAATACCAAACAAATTTCCTTCGTATTCTGCTATTTCTCCAATAGCAAAAATAGCATCATCACTTGATTGTAAATATTGGTTTACAAGAATCCCTCGACGGCAATCAACACCTATTTTCTTTGCTAAATCTATATTTGGGATGGTCCCTATAGAATACACCACGGCATTACAATCAAATGATTTTCCTGATTTTAAACTCACCAATAAATCACCTTTTTCCTGCGTAAAAACAGTATCTACTTCATTATCAAAATGAATTTGAATTCCTTTTTCTATGACATCTTCTGCCAACAAACGACTAGCAACAACATCAAGTTGACGTTCCATTAATCTATTTCCGCGTTGTACAATCGTTATTTTAACTCCTTTTTTACGAAGAGCTGCGGCTAGCTCTAGCCCCAACAACCCACCACCAACAATAGTTACATGTTGTTCATGCTCAGGTAAACCTGTATCGGCAAGATATGTTTTTAATTTATCAGCATCTCCACGGTCTCGCATTGTAAATCTTCCTGGCAAATGAATAGGAACTTCTTTAGGAACAAAAGCACGACTACCTGTAGCCATTAATATTACATCGTAATTATGTTTTTCACCTTTACTATCAACAATATATTTACCTTCTCTATTTATTTCTTCGATAGGATTACTTGTGGATAAAGTTACATTAAGAGACTCCATATTTCCCTCTCTCATTTTCTGCAGCTGTTCCCAAGTGAGCTCTTCACTAACATATTCGGGTAGTAGCACTCTATTATAAAATGGATACGGTTCTTTTGAAAATACTATTATCTCATCTTCAGTATTATGCTCTCTATAAGTTTGGATAAAACGGTACGCTGCAGTTCCTGCTCCAATAATACAGATCTTTTGTTTTGCTTTTTCATATTTAGATACTTGTACTGCAGAAAATTTAAAATCCGGTTCTTTAGAAATAGGATCTACTATACTTGTTGTTAAGTTATTAGCTCGACCATAGTCGTTCCCTAACACTTTTCCCCAATGCATCGGAAGAAAAACTACTCCTTTACTTATTGTATCTGTAATTTTTATTTTTACCTGTACTTTACCACGCTTACTTTCTATAACAGCAATATCGCCATCGTTAAGTTTACGCAAAAATGCATCTACTTGACTTATTTCAAGATAAGGATCACGAATATGAGTAAGTAGTTTATTTACTTTTCCTGTTTTTGTTCTTGTATGCCATTGATCTCGTACCCTTCCGGTAGTGAGTATTAAGGGATACTTTTCAGTAATCAATTCTGAAGTAGGCTTAACAAATCTGGGTATTACGAACTTCGCATTACTTGTATCTGTATGAAATTTTTTATCTTCAAAAAGTCTTGAGGTTCCGGGATGGTTATTTTGAGGTACGGGCCACTGAAAACTACCTTCATTTTTTAAACGGGTATAATTAAGCCCTGTGATATCTATACTTGTTCCTTTTGTTAACGTACAATGTTCTTTATAAACCTCTTCTACAGTATTATAATCAAAACCTCTATACCCCATTTTTCTTGCAAAATTCCATAGAATTTCAGAATCCGACATAGCTTCTCCTGGTGGATCGACTACCTTACTCAAATGGGTTATACGTCGTTCACTATTTGTCATCGTACCCTCCTTCTCGGCCCACCCTGCTGCAGGCAATAATAAATCAGCATATTCTGTTGTTTCTGATCTATAGGATATATCCTGTACAATTACGAATTTTGCTTGCTTAAGTGCTTTTTCTACTTTATTTGCATTAGGAAGGCTTACCAATGGATTTGTACAAATCACCCAAACCGCTTTTAGCTTTCCGCTTTCTAAAGCATCAAACATTTCTGTAGCCGTAAGTCCCGGTTTACCAGAAATTTCTTTTCCTCCCCAAAAATTAGCTACTTCTCTTCTATGTTCATCATTTGCTAAATCTTTATGTACGGCTAAAAGATTCGCCATTCCACCGACCTCTCTTCCTCCCATTGCATTTGGCTGACCTGTTAAGGAAAAAGGACCTGATCCAGGTTTACCTATATGTCCTGTAAGTAATGACAAATTAAGCAAAGCATTATTTTTATTTACCCCAATGGAGCTTTGATTCAACCCCATTGCCCACATAGTTATAAAACCTTTAGCATCAGCAATATAAGAAGCTGCTTTTTTAATATCTGCAACACTAACACCACAGATCTTGGATGCTTCAGAGATCGACATCGCCATCAAAGATTTTTTTAACTCCTCAAAGTTATCGGTATGATTTGCTATAAAATTTTTATCAATCTTTTTTCTGTCTATTAGTCTTCTTGCAATTGCGTTATACAAAGCAACATCTGTTCCTGGCAAAATTTGAAGATGTAAATCGGCTATATCACAAGACTGTGTTTTACGAGGATCTACTACTATAATTTTAGTATTCGGATTCTTTTCTTTATGCGCCTCAATTCTTCTATATAAAATAGGATGACACCATGCCGGATTTGCTCCTGCTATCATAAAACAATCAGCTAGTTCTATATCATCATATGTAATCGGAACACTATCTTCTCCTAACGCTTGCTTATAACCAACAACAGCAGAGCTCATACATAGCCTTGAGTTAGTATCAACATTATTGGTACCTATAAACCCCTTAGCCAATTTATTAACAAGATAATACTCTTCTGTTAAACATTGTCCTGATACATAAAACCCTACACTATCGGGACCGTATTTTCTTATCATTGCGTTAAATACGGCTGCAGCTTTATCAAAAGCCTGATCCCAAGATACCCTTTGTCGGTCATGCCCTTTACTCCATCGCATTTCTGGATATAGAATTCGATCACTTTTATCCTGTACCACATGATGTAAATTCATTCCTTTAGAACACAACATACCACGATTTACAGGATGATCTGGATCTCCAGAAACGGTCATCACTCCTTTTGCATCTTTATTTGCAATGATTCCACAACCTACTCCACAGTATGAACATGTTGTTTTATACGATTTGAATACGGACATAAAAAAATTTATCAAGTTTTTACTGAGAATCAAAATTACGTATAATTACGTAAAAAACATTCTAAATAACTACGAAATAAACTAAAGACAAATTAATTATCAAATTACTAAAAGAAGTACAAAAAAAAGAAATATCAAAAATAAAAAGGCAGCCTAATTTAAAAAAATTAAAAATAAAATAGCAATAAAACAACACATTACAAAGGCATTTCAAAAAAAACAAGTCTTTTACTATTTAGCATTTAGTTTATCAAAAAATATTTCAATCAAATGATTCTAAGGGTATTATAAAACTTTAAAAAACATCATTTTTATGATTATCGAAAATCAGAATACATGATTTTAAATTATTCTTATATTTTTTACTAAAAAATCATAAAAATCAACAAATAATAGGTGTTTAAGAGAATAAAATACACCTAAAATACACTTTTATTAAATATTTCATATTTGCTATTTAAGTTTAGTTCAAATATATTTGATCAAAATTAAGTATTAATACTTAAGTATTTATTTTAAAATTATAAATGATGTAATTATGGAAAAAAGAACAATTGAATTAGTACAATCATCTTTTGAAAAAGTTGCCCCAATAGCAGAAACAGCTGCAAAAATTTTTTATGATAAACTTTTTGAATTGGATCCAGAGTTGGAAAAGTTATTCCCTGCCTCAAATCCCGAAGCTATGAAGGGACAAGGAAATAAGTTAATGACTATGCTCGCTTCAGCTGTTTCAGGTTTAACTCAGCTAGACAAGCTAATTCCAATACTAGAAAACTTAGGAAAAACTCATGTTGGATACAATGTAGAAGTTTCTCATTATGATACTGTGGGCGCAGCTTTACTAGAAACATTATCTATAGGGCTTGGAGAAGATTTTACCCCAGAAGTAAAAGAAGCTTGGACCGAAACTTATAACGTAATGGCTTCAGTAATGAAAACAGCTGCATATGGAGAAGTAGCTTAACACAACTCTTGTGACAACACAATAATACAAACACTCATCAAAAAAAAATTATGAATCGTTACGGCATTAAAAAATTGGTTTTTCTTTTGGCAATAAATAGCATTCTGTCACTTCAATCATGTGGCGGTGTTCCCGAAGAAAAATCTTCAACTACCCAATCTAATAAAGTATTCGCTGTTGCAGAAATTTTGACTCTAATAGCAGAAGAAAATGATATTACTCGGACATTATACACCAAAGCCATTGTTGGAGCAGGCAAAAAACAAGGATTAAAATTTGATGAAGACTGGCAAGATGACGAAGTTGAAGCTGGTCCTCTTCCCGCTTTATTTTTAAGAGGAATATCGTCTGACATAAGAAAAAGTCCCGTTCCTTTAGGCCTCTATTTAGGATCTGATTTCCCTATCAATGCATCAAATAAGTTCATAGGAAAACAAGCTGAACTCTTTGAGAAAATAAAAACCAATAAAGAATCTCAACACTTCTTTGAGGAAGATCAAAAACTATATACATCAATGTTTGCAGATTTAGCAGTTGCTGCTCCTTGCGTAAACTGCCATAATGAGCATAAAAACACAACAAAAACAGATTGGAAACTTGGAGATGTAATGGGGGCAACTACCTGGCAATATCCTTCGGATTCACTGTCATACAAAGAAGCAATTGATGTTATTAAAGCGTATCGAAACGGAACGAAAGCAATATATACAGCATATCTTGATGAAATAGCAGCTTTTAAAATAGATAGCACGAAACCATCTATAGGAAATAAATGGCCTTCTAAAGGTTTTTTTCTTCCTACTGCTGAGGTATTTATTGATAGTGTTAGAAAATTGACTTCATATAAAAGCTTTGAAAAATTATTAGCGGATTCCGACAAAAGAAAAAACAATTATCTAGTTTCTAATTAAAGAATTAAATAAAAGTGAATAAATCAGGTAGTTTTATACTTATTGGCAGTATCCTATTCTTAGTATATATACTGCAATACATTCTTAATTTGAGATGGGTTGCATTATATGACTTACAGCTTAATGAAAATTATAAGCGATGGTCTGGAGTATTTGTTAGCGCATTCATACTTTTTCAATGGATACTTACTTTTACAAGAATATCAAAAAGGCTGAGAAAGTATGCAATGCAATTCACCTACATTCACAAGTGGGTAGGTATCCTATCTCCTATTTTTTTCTATCTCCATGCTATGGAATTTGGGTATGGCTACTTAGCACTTTTGTCCTATATATTTTTCATTAATATGATACTCGGAACTATTAATTTAGATATTATAAAAAGTACAAAAAACTGGATATTTCAATCCTGGATGATAACACACGTCGCACTTTCGTTTTTCATTACTTTTTTAATCCTTTTTCATATAGGTGTCGTCTTTTATTATAAATAAAAAATTAAATCTCATGTTATTAACTGTTAAAGATATAATACCAGAAACAAAAGATACTGTTAGTGTAATATTAAAAAACAATCTTTTTTTTAATAAAATAAGATATAAGGCGGGTCAATTTCTTACCGTAAAAATCCCAATTAAAAATAAAATTGAAAAAAGAGCTTATTCTTTTAGCAGCAGTCCTGTAACGGATAATTTTTTAAAAATAACGGTAAAAAAAGTTGAAAAAGGTCTAGTTTCTAGTTATATCTGTGACACACTTAAACCAGGTCAAAAAATAGAAATCGAAAAACCAGCAGGTAGTTTTTATGTAGTACCAAACAAAAATACACAATTCAACTATATCCTTTTTGCAGCTGGTAGCGGAATAACCCCCATCTTTTCTATTATTAAAACAGTATTAGAAAAAGAGCCTTTATCCAAAATAATTTTGATTTACGCCAATAGAAATGAAGAATCTACCATTTTCAAAAAAGCAATAGAAAATTTAGAAGAGAAATACCCTAATTCCTTTGCTGTAGAACATATTCTGGAAAAAAAGAGTTCAAAGAAACCTAATTACCATCAAGATTTATTAAACAAAGAACTCGTAGATAACATCTTAAAAAAACACCATGCAACCTATGAGAAGGGAAACTATATGATGTGCGGACCTCATGGGTTTATGGATAAAGCCAAAGAAATTCTTTTAGAAAGAGGAATTACAAGAGACAAAATCAAACTAGAAGCTTTCAATACTAACCTCATAACATCAAGTGATGCAAAAAAATTAGAAAGCGCTGTCACTATATATCATGATAATAAGAAACACATACTTGATATCAAAGGAGACAAAACGATATTACAAGCTGCTATGGCCAATAATATTATGCTACCATATTCATGCAGATCAGGAATGTGCAGTAGTTGCAAAGCAAAATGTATATCTGGTACAGTAAAAATGATAGATGGCCATTTTCTTTCAGAAGAAGAAGTTGAAGAAGGACATATACTTACTTGTATAAGTTTTCCAAGATCCAATAATGTAAGCATAAGTTTTATTAACGATTAGACAAGTACATGCTTAACAGAAACCCATTACGAAAAAGACAATACGTAGGTACAATAATTGGAATTACGGTTACAATTATTACGTATATAATTCTACCTTTAAAACAGACAGAAGATTTTCTAAGCTTAGGCCCCCTTAATACCGGTCATGAAGGTTTATCCTGTAATGCTTGTCATACAGATGCTAAAGGCAGTTTAATTCAGCAGTTACAATCCAATATTGCTTATACTTTTGGCACCAGAAAAACTAAAGTGGATTTTGGAACACAAAATGTTGATAATAAAAAATGCATCGCATGTCACGATCGTCCAAATGACCGGCACCCAACTCATCGATTTCTAGAACCAAGATTTAAAGATGCAATTGCAAATATTGATGCCACACAGTGCGAAACTTGTCATAGAGAACATAATGATACAAGAGTTGTTCTTGCTGAGGCAAACTTTTGTGTTAATTGTCATTACGATTTAGAAGTCAAAAATGATCCTATAGATGTTCCACACAGCACTCTTATAGCCAATAAACAATGGAATACTTGTTTACAATGTCATGATTTTCATGGTAATCACCTATACAAAGTAGCAGAAAAAATAAAAGATACTATTCCGCTACAGGAAATACAAAATTATCTAAAAGGAGGGAAAGATCCTTTTTCATCGAAAAAAAAACATCAACCTCTTAGTGAAGATGAATGGTTAAAATTAAAAACTAAGTATGTCAATTCAAAATAAAAGCAGATTATCATGAACTCTAAAAAAACCATTTTCCCTTATCTTTTTTTAACTATATCAACTCTAAATTCTTGTAAAAACAAAATTTCTTGTCAAATCCCAGAAGAAGTTACGTATTCAAAACAAATCAAAACTATTATAGAAACAGATTGTTTTTTATGTCATGCTCAAGATGTTTATAAAACAAAAGCTTCTAGAAACAAAATATTTGACTATGAAAGCTTAAAAAAATCCGGAAAGTCTGGGGTTCTTATTGGATCTATTACTCATACTAAAGGTTATATCGCCATGCCCTATAAAAAAGGGGTCAAAATAGATAGTTGTAATATTGAACTTATCAAGAAATGGGTGCAGACCGGAATGAAGAATTAACTACTAATTACAAACTAATTGAAATACCTATTAAATACTCTTTTTTCTAGTCGGTTTAGTGGATTATTATTACTCTTATTTGCTATATCAATGGCCATAGCTACTTTTCTAGAAAACGATTATAACACCGAAACTGCAAAGGCTCTAATATACAATGCTAAATGGTTTGAAATACTGCTTCTTTTATTAATCATTAATTTTATAGGTAATATCGCAAAGTACAACCTTTTTAGTATTCAAAAAGCCCCAATATTTCTGTTTCATATTGCTTTTATCATTATCATATTAGGAGCTGGGATTACTCGATATAGGGGTTATGAGGCATTAATTACGATCAAAGAAGGGGAATCTAATGATAGAATGATCTCTATTGACAATTATCTTCAGGTAATTGCTGGCAATGGCACTATAAATAAAAGTTATATCAGCAAACCAATATTAATGAGTGAGTTAGGGTTCAACAATATAACAGAAAACTTCGATTTTGAAGGAAAAAAAATCGAACTTGAACTAAAAGAATATATACCAAGAGCTAAATATGAACTAAAAGACACCATTTCAGGGCATACCTATTTACATATAGTAATTGCTGAAAACGAAAATAGAAAAGACTTTTATATCCAGGAAGGGACTCGTGAAAACATTTATGGAATATCTATTGCTTTTAATACACAAAACAAACTCAAAACTGATATTTTGATTACTAAAAAAAATGAAACATGGCATGCCTCTTTCCCAGAAATCACTGACTATTTTTCTATGATTCTTAATAAAGCTGGTTCCTATCCAAAAAATCAACTTACTCCTGTCCATTTTAAAGCACTCAGCAAAATAAATAACACTCAAATTGTATTTAATAAAATAGTCGAAAACAAAGTTCGAACCCTTGTTTCCGAAGAAAAGAATTCTGAAATAAAAAATCCTGAGGCCGCTATCATTATTTCAGCAAAATCTGGAGCTGATCATAAAGAAATTACGTTATTTGGTGGCCCAGGTTATATGAATCCTTTCAGTACTTTTTTTATTAATGGTACTCATCTAAAACTTAGATATGGTGCTAAACCCATTAAACTTCCTTTTTCAATTTACTTAAAAGACTTTAAACTAGAACGCTATCCGGGATCAAATAGTCCATCAGCATTTTATAGTGATGTAGAAATTCAAGAAAAAAACAAATTGTTGAATCATACAATATTCATGAACAATGTTTTAGATCATAAAGGTTATAGATTTTTTCAATCTGCTTATTTACCAGATGAAAGTGGTACTATTCTTTCTGTAAATTTTGATTATTGGGGAACATTGATCACTTACATCGGGTACAGTTTATTAGCTCTTGGTATGTTATTAAGTCTATTCTGGAAAAACTCTCATTTTGGATTAACACTAAAGCTTTTACGTTGAAAAAAAACATTATATATAGTTTTCTTAGTTTGATTTTAGTTACACTAAATGCTGCACAAGCACAACAGTTACATGGATTAAAACCCTATGAACTCGTTAACAGACAATATATTGACACCCACCATTGTGAAAAATTTGCCACGATACAAGTTCAGGATTTTCAAGGTCGAATTAAACCTATTAGCACATTAGCTCTAGAATTAATCCGAAAAATATATGGCAAAAATAGTTTTGACTACATTAATAAAGAAAATCAAAAAAAACAGTTAACGTCTATACAAGTGTTTATCGGAATGCAGTATAAACCGGATTCTTGGCAGTTATTAGAATTTATTAAAATTGAAAAAAAAGCTATCCCAAAGTTAAAGGAATTAATAAAAATCAATACGTCTGGACATAGTAGCGCTTCACAATTTTTTGATTTTAAAGGAAATTACAAATTGAAATCAATGGTCTCCTCTGCCTACACTAAATCCCCAGGAAAGAGAACCGTATTTGATAAAGATATTATAAAAATAGATGAGCGACTAAATATTGTCTGGAGTATCTTTAATGGTCAATTCTTAAAAATATTCCCAAAAATAGATGATCCCAATTTAACATGGTACTCACCCGTAACATCTGAAATTGAATTTAACAAAAACGACAAACATTTTGTAAACAAAATAATCCCCACTTATTTTTCTTATCTCGATTTAGGAATTGAAAAAGGAAATTGGCAAAAGGCAAATGAAACCATTGAACTAATAAAAAGTTTTCAACAAAAAAATGGAAAAGCTATTTTATTATCTGACAAAAAGGTAAATACAGAAATTTGGTTCAACAAAAATCATATTTTTTTATGGTGCCTTATTGGATATACTTGCTTTGGTAGCCTATTAATGCTGTTAAGTTTCATAAGAATATTAAAAAAGTATAAAACAACAATCAAAAGACTTATTGCAGTAGTCATGTTTTTCTTAGTAGGTGTATTCGTTTTACATGCATTTGGAATTGCATTAAGATGGTATATATCAGGGCATGCCCCATGGAGCAATGGGTATGAGGCTAGTATTTTTATTGCTTGGATAGGAATGCTAGCAGGTTTTGGTTTTTCCAAAAATAGCTCATTTACTCCCGCTGCGGCCTCAATATTAGCTATATGTCTACTTGGAATAGCGCATGGTAGTCTAATGAATCCTGAAATCACAAACTTGGTTCCTGTACTAAAATCCTACTGGCTTTTAATTCATGTAGCAGTGATAACAGCCAGTTATGGGTTTCTTGCATTAGGATCATTACTGTCATTAATTACTCTTCTTTTAATGTGTATTTATACTTTAACAAACAAGCAAGAAACAGATAATACAATTCAAAAATTAACCAACACCAATCAACTTACAAGTACAATTGGTCTATATATGCTTACAATTGGAACTTTCTTAGGGGGAATTTGGGCTAACGAATCATGGGGAAGATATTGGGGTTGGGATCCCAAAGAAACATGGGCGTTAATAAGTATAATCATATATTCGTTTGTATTACACATCAGAATTATTATCCCAAAAAACTATCTATATACATATAATGTTTGCAGTTTACTAGCATTAGGTAGTCTTATTATGACATTTTTTGGGGTAAATTATTATCTATCAGGATTACACTCTTATGCTAAAGGCGATCCTTTTCCCATTCCTAAATGGATTTATATCATGATCCCAATTATCTTTTTAATTACAATCATTCCATTATTTAAAAAAGCTGTTGCTAAGAAAAGTACCCTTATGCACTATGGGCAAAAAAGTTGATTACAATCTTCTCAAGCCAAAAGCAAAATAAACTTAAAGAATATGAAATTTTTAAGTTACATGATTTAAAGTTATTTTTTTTAACTTAAAATAACTTACCTACAAACTCATAAATAAACTTGAATTCAATAAACTGGGATAGTCTAAAAATGATATTAGAACTATTCTCTTGTTCATCAATTTTCATATTAAAAAAACCGGTTACAACTCCTTGTAACCGGCAACACAAGAAACACTTAAAGTCACCTAATCCTTTAAGGTTTCAACACTAAATCTTACAACGAAATCCTTAAGATTTTATTTTATCTTTTTAATTATTATTTTAACTATATGCGGGAATATTTTTCATTTCTTTAGCAACTGCCTTTTCATCTTCAGTAGAAAATTTAATAGCTAAAGAAACAACAGCGGTAAAAACAACAAATATCCCTATAATAAAATACCCACTAGAGACCGCTTGCGAAGAAGCTATTGCTTGTGCTGCTTCTACTGCCTCTTGCCCTAAATCTTGGTTTGCAGCAATTGCCGTTTTTTCTGCTATAGCAGATTTTGACTTTAACACCAATGCCGCTACAAAAGCCCCAACATTTCCTCCAGCACCAACAATACCAGAGATAGATCCTATGGCCTTATTATTTATAAAAGGAACAACAGAAAAAGTAGCTCCTTCAGCCATCTGAACCGTTAAACTGAAACCTACTAAAAAAACAATTCCCAATGTTAATCCAGTCATTCCAGAGAACAAAGATAACATTAGTCCTTCAATACCTAAAATAATTGCTAAAAAAAGTACACGCCCTCTTAATCCTTTTAGTTTTCCGAACTTATCTCCGAAAAAACCTCCTAAGGTTCTTGCAAAAATATTCATTAAAGCAAATGATAAAACTAGGTTACCAGCAGTAACACGTTCTAGATTAAATGTATTTTGTAAATAATCATCCATAGTACCATATACGGTTAGCTCCATACCAAAACAAGCTGCATACACCAAAAACAAAATCCATACTCTGTAATCCTTAACAGCACTTAAAAAACTAACCTCGTCTTTTTTAGGCTGTAATAATTCTCCTTTTGCTTTTAACTCTTTATAATTACCATCTGGAGTATCTTGAGTAAAAAAAAAATATACTATTCCCATTAAAAAACAAACCACACCAGCAATGATCATACTATATCTCCAAGCATCGGTTTCTGCAATACCAAAACTAACAACAGCTGCTGCTATTAATGGCATTCCTAAACGATTAGCTCCTCCTCCTAGATTACCCCATCCGGCAGATGTTGCATTTGCAGTTCCTACTATATTAGGAGCAAACATAATTGAAGTATGAAATTGGGTAATTACAAATGAAGCCCCAATAAAACCAATAAATAATCTACACACAATAAATTGCATAGGTGTTTGAACAAAACCTATCAAAATTACTGGAATAGCTCCTAAAATCAATAACCATGTATAACAAATACGAGGTCCAAATTTATCACACAACTTACCAATTAACAACCTAGCAAAAACAGTTCCTGAAACCGCCACTATTATCGAATTCCATTTTTGGTCTGGTGTTAAGCCTAAATCTCTTACTACATCCGGCATAAATGGGACTATCCCAAACCATGCAAAGAAACACAGAAAGAACGCCACAGAGGTGATCCAAAAGGTTCTAATAGGTAAGCTTTTAAAATTTAGTAGTTGTAACGTTGTAGATTTACTATTACTATTCATGATTACTCAGTTTTAGATTTTTTATATTTAAGAGTTAAAATATTTCAATCAAAACTAAGTACAAATACTTAAAATAAAAATTTAACTAGGTATTTTATTACGTATTAATATCTATTATTATGATATTCATAATTACCAAGTAAACTATTTACTAAAAATAGAATTTTAAAGTTTATAGATTCTAAAATTGATAATTAGAATATTCTCCAAAACTAATTAATGCTCAAGAAAATTAATTAAGTGCGCCCTATATTTATAATAATCTGGATGATCCAGCACATCTTTACGCAAACGTGGTCTTTCAAAATCAATTTCTAATATATCTCCAACTTTTGCTCTGGGACCACTAGTCATCATAATCACTCTATCTGCCAAAAATATAGATTCATCCACATCATGAGTAATCATTATAGCAGTAATTTTTTCTTGATTCCACACCTCAATCAATACATCCTGTAACTCACCTCTGGTTAATGAATCTAACATTCCGAAAGGCTCGTCCAATAACAATACTTTTGGCTTAATTGCAAATGCTCTAGCAATACCAACACGTTGTTGCATTCCTTGTGATAATTCTTTAGCCTTTTTATGCATAGCGTCCTCTAAACCTACTTTTGCTAAATAATATTTTACGATATCATCTCTGTCCTTTTTTGTGCCATGTGCAAAAACCTGTTTAACACCTAACATTACATTTTCATATGCAGTCATCCAGGGTAAAAGACTAGGGGATTGAAAAATAACACCTCTATCGGGACCTGGTCCTTTTATTGTTTGATTGTTCACAACGATTGTACCTCTAGATATTGGATTAAGTCCTGCTATCATTGTAAGTAAAGTAGATTTTCCACAACCCGAATGACCTATTATAGAAATAAATTCTTCATGTTTTATTTTTAGATCCAAATCATCTAACACCACATAATCACCTTTTGGAGTGGGATAGATTTTGGTTAGTTGAGAAATATCCAACATATATTTATCTTCAAACAGCCCATTATCCGTTCTACGAATAATAGATTTATCAAGTATATCTTCCATACATTTTTTTTATTTAAAACTTATCCTTTGAAAAGGCATTGGCTTTATTCTAGGCTTAATATTTGGCAATACGTAAGTGTTTTTTTTCGTCGAAGAACGTTGTTCTCCAATTTGTATTAAATACTCAATAATACCATTACGCAATTTTTTATATTCTTCATTATGGTTTAAAGCAGTTTTATCTCTTGGGCGCTCCAAATTAATTTTGTACTCTGGACCTAAAGTCGCTTTTGGACCGGGTTTTAAAGGAATAATCCTATCTGCCATTAAAATTCCTTCGTCAACATCATTAGTTATTAAAAGAGCCGTTTTCTTATCCTTGTTCCAAATCTTAAGAATTTCTTGTTGAAGATTACCTCGTGTTAACGCGTCTAATGCACTTAAAGGCTCATCCATTAAAATCACCTCTGGACTCATCGACAACGCTCGAGTAACTGAAACCCTTTGACGCATTCCACCAGAAAGCTCTTTTGGCAATTTATTGATTGCAGGAAGTAAATTCACCATGTCAACATATTCTTTTACTCTTTTATTCCTATCTCTTCTTAGCATTTTTTTAAAAGCTTCTTTTACAGCCATACCGACATTATTTCCAACATTAAGCCAAGGTAATAATGAATAATTTTGAAAAATCACTCCGCGTTCATGACTTGGGCCTGTAACAGGTTTACCTTTAAAAAGAACCTCTCCTTCATCGGGCATCATAAGTCCTGAAATTAAGTTAATTAACGTAGTTTTTCCGCTTCCTGTAAATCCAACAATAGCAACAAACTCGCCTTCTTCAATTTCAAGATTGATATTAGATAATACCTGAGTACGATTTTTTCCCACACCAAAAGATTTAGAAACATTTCTAAGTTCTATATATGCCATATATCTATTTTTTAAGTAGTTTCTTCAGTAAATGTCACAAACTTTTGTATGGTTAGCATAATTCTATCTAACAAGAACCCTATAATTCCTATTACAAACATTGCGACAATAATTTTTGAATTTGAATCATTAGCTCCGTTCTGAAACTCTTCCCATACAAAAGAACCTAAACCAGGGCTTTGTGCTAACAATTCAATAGCAATTAAAACCATCCATGCAACAGACAAAGTGATTCTTAAACCCGTAAAAATTAAAGGAAAAGAAGACGGCAAGATGATTTTGAAGACTTTTTGCCCTACGCTAAGCTGTAATACCTTAGCGACATTAATATAATCCTTTTCTACAGATGATACACCCATACTCGTATTTACTAATGTTGCCCACATAGAACAAAGTCCTACACTTATAAATGAAATGATAAACGAACTATCTGAATCAGAATTTTTAGTTAGGGTTTTAACAATCATAAAAACCAATAGTAACCAAACCACAGGCGAAACAGGTTTAAAAATTTGTATTAACCAATTTACCGATGACCGCAATGTATTACTTAATCCAAGCATTATCCCTATTGGAACAGCTATAAACAATGCCAATAAAAAACCTGCAAAAACAGTTTTCAAACTTGTCAAAATCTGATCTACAAAAGATGGTCTTCCTGTGTATTTTATAGCTGTTAAACCTTGAGACTCACGTTTTTCATTTGTGGCAGCCACTTTTTCTGCAAACACAGATTTTTTTTCAGATATGATTCTATGATCTGCCAACAATGATTTATAAGCCACCCAAACTTGTGCTGGTGATGGCAAAGTATTAGGTTGACAACTAATATCACCAGACTCTATACAGGTTCTCATTTCTAAGGAAGCAGCTTCTCCTTGATCCACAAGTGCTTTTTCTATACGCGCATTTTTTTCAATGTTATATAGATACCTAGCTCCAGAGTGCCATAATATCAAGAAAAGCCCTACAGATAAAATCGGTAAGAGTATTTTCTTAAACAAGGCTACCATATTTTTCTTTATCTCTTCTCCGGCCACAAGTCTTATTGCAGGTTCAAAAAAACCTAACCCTACAAAATTTAGGATATGAATTGATCTATCTTTCATTTCTTATATTTTAAAGCATAAAATCACCGATCATCAAGCTTTAATTTGTTTGATGATCGGATTTTAAAATTAATTATTGAATACTTGAAACTTCTTTAGTACTTTCTTTGTTTCCGATATTGAAACTATTGATGTATCCTAGAGGATCTTTTGCATCATACTTTTTACCGTCAATAAAATCTGTAGTCACAGGTTTATAGCCATCTGTGTTGGGTAATTCTGTAGCTTCTAAATGTCCTTCTGATACCAATAAATTAGCTGCTTTCGTCCAAATATCAGGACGATAAATATTCTTTATTGTTTTATCATACCATTCTGCAGGTTTACTTTCTGGAATTTGTCCCCATCTTCTCATTTGAGTTAAGAACCATACACCATCAGAATAAAAAGGATAAGTAGCATTATAACGATAAAAGACATTAAAATCAGGCATTTCTCTTTTGTCACCTTTTTCAAACTCAAAAGTTCCTGTCATTGAATTAGCCAACACAACTTCATCTGCTCCAACATATCCTGGCATAGACAAGATTTTCACAGCTTCTTTACGATTTCCTGGTGTATCTAGCCATTTTCCGGCTCTAATCAGTGCTTTTGTTACCGCAACGGCAGTATTTGGATATTTTTCTGTAAATTTTTTAGTCATTACAAATACTTTTTCTGGATTGTTTTTCCAGATATCGTAATTTGTAGTTACTGGTACACCAATGCCTTTAAAAACGGCTTGTTGATTCCATGGTTCGCCAACACAATATCCATAAATAGTACCCGCTTCAAGAGTAGCAGGCATCTGTGGTGGTGGTGTTACCGATAACAATACCTCTGCATCTATTTGCCCTTGAATATTTTCTTTAGAATACATACCTGGATGTATTCCTGCAGCAGCAAGCCAATATCTAATTTCATAATTATGTGTTGAAACAGGAAATACCATCCCCATTTTAAAGGCTTTACCATCGTTCTTATAGGATTCTATTACAGGCTTAAGCGATTCAGCCGAAATAGGATGAATTGGCTTTCCGTCTTCTCCTTTAGGAACATTCGGTTTCATCTTTGACCAAACATCATTAGATACTGTAATACCATTACCATTTAAATCCATAGAAAAAGGAGTAACTAACTCTGCTTGTCTACCAAAGCCAGCACCTGCAGCTATAGGTTGACCGGCCAACATATGAGAACCATCAAGCTGACCATCAATAACGCGATCTAAAACATTTTTCCAATTTGATTGCGCTTCAATTGAAACAAAAAGCCCCTCATCTTCAAAAAAACCTTTTTCTTTGGCAATCGCCAAAGGTGCCATATCTGTAAGCTTAATAAAACCAAACGTTAGTTGAGGTTTTTCGATAAGAAGATCTGAAGTTTTTTCTACAGAAGAGTCATTTGATGCTATTCCTTTCTTTTTTTTACCTGCACAAGATGTTAAAATCATGGCAGTAACTATAACTACAATTTTAATATAAGTTTTTTTCATAATTCTGTGTTTTGAAAATTTCACTAAGTAGAACTATCCAAAACTAAGTATTATTACTTATTTTTAATAGTTTTTAAGAAAAAAAATACGTATTCATGGCATTATTATGTATAATTCTAAAATTGATAAATCAAATTGATTTTTCAATAATTCATTTGTTAAAAAATTAAAGATAGGAAAATATCAACAAACTAAAAAGTTAAAAATTCCTTTAAAAACAACACCTTACAAAGCTTTTTCCACACCTCTTTAAATTGAAAACCGTAAGAATTAGGTCAACACCCCATTAAAACCAATTAATCAAATTTGAACATTTGTTAGTTAAAAATAATTAAGTATATTTACGTAAACTAATATTAACCTCCCTAGAATAATTACACATGCGAATAAAAATAACTTCCATCTTTGTTACTATTATTTTGCTGTACTCATCCCATGGGTATTCGCAAAATCAAAATTATGGATCTATTAGCTACAATAAGGCTATAAATGTATCTGGAAAGCAACGAATGTTATCTCAAAAAATATCGAAAGCATACCTGTTAATTGCTAAAGGAATTGATAATTCAGA
The DNA here is from genome assembly GCF_001632745.1 of Aquimarina aggregata. Lineage (GTDB taxonomy): Bacteria > Bacteroidota > Bacteroidia > Flavobacteriales > Flavobacteriaceae > Aquimarina > Aquimarina aggregata. The sequence continues at coordinate 151,833 of NZ_LQRT01000003.1, forward strand.
AATAAAGAAAGAGCTTAATTCGAGTAAGTTTATTTTTGAAAAGCAATTAGATATTTTAGAAAAAAATGCTCCTAACTCTGCTATAAAGTTATCTATTAAAGATATCAGGAGGTCCTGGAACGATTTTAAAGCCGCTATTGATAGTCCACCTAACTTTATGAATTCTGCAAAAGTACTCGAACTCAACACCCCTTTACTACGCAAATGCCATGAATTAGTATTAAGTATAGAAACGAGTTCAAAATACAATAATCAATTTTTCAAAAAGACCAATCAAGACCTAGCGAGTACGATTAATGTTTCTGGTAAACAAAGGATGCTTTCTCAAAGATTGTGTCTATATTATACTGCTTTATCTATGTTTCCCGACAAGAAAGCTCAATATAAAGGTATTATCGTTAAAATTTTTAGTGAGTTTGATAACGTTATTGGAGATTTGTTAATTAATAGCTACAATACTACAGAAATAGAAGAAGAACTGGGCAATGTAATGTCGCAGTGGGAAAAGTTTCAAATAAACAGAAAAGATTTTGTAAATGGTGCTTTTTCATTAGAAGATGTTTTTTATACTACAAACAGCCTAACTAAAAGTTTTAATAAAATAACCGGGATCTACGAAATCATTTCAAAAAGCACATAAAATCTAAAAACATCTTGCTAATATCGTAAGATTAGGGAATCATTCCATATTCTCTAGCTTTATTGCTTAGCTCAAGGACATTTTTAACATCCATCTTTTTCATCAAATTGAAACGATGTACTTCTGTGGTTCGTTTACTAATATCAAGCTCTAATGCTATATCTTTATTAGTCATTCCAGAGATAGCTAACCGAAGAATCTGATTTTCTCTTTTTGTTAGATCAAAAGGGTTTTGATTTTTAATCTTAAAAGATTTATTAAAATCCACATCTTCTTCATCCCATTCATTTGATTGAAAACCATCTCCTTTAATTTTCCTAATTAATATGGAAGAAACATCTCCGCTAAAATATTTTTCGCCTCTACTTATAATCGCTAAAGCTTTTAGAAACTCCTCTTTACTCGATCCTTTAAGAAGATATCCGTCTGCTCCTGCATTTATGGATTGTAGTATATATTCATCAGAATCATGCATCGATAACATGATAGTTTTAGTCTTTAAATTTAGGAGTTTAAATTGTTGTACCATTTCAATACCAGACATTTCAGGCATTCGTATGTCGCAAATTGCAATATCAGGTTGTAACGATTTAATCAAATTAATTCCCTCTTCTCCATTAGAAGCTTCTCCAACAACACCATATTGTTCTTTTTCATCTTCAAGAATTGCTCTTATCCCGTCTCTAACCATAAAATGGTCATCTATAAGCACTATTGTTATCATTAGCTGTAATTTAAAATACTTAGAAGTTCAAAACCTCTTTGCAGACCAAATATATGAATATTTCAAAAACGTCTAAGTAAATTTTAAGACTTGTTAAATAATTCTACGTATTATTATCTAAAAAACACCATTAAAATACGTATTATTACTTAGTTTTGGTTTTCAAAATTATACTGATAAATCTAAAATAGAATATGACCCTAGTCATACTTTATCGCTTTATCGTCAAGTATTTTTGTTTAACCATACGAATTTTTAAAACCTATATACCTATACATTAATCTAAACTTATTGAAATGAAAAACAAATTATTTTTAACGACGCTAGTAATCATGGTATTTATTTTAAAGGGTAAAGCCCAAGAATTAAGTATTGATGCAGATATTAGACCTCGATTAGAATATTTAAACGGTTTTGGAAATCTTATCCCGGATAATGTAGATGCCGGAACCTTTGTACAACAACGTTCAAGGTTAAAATTTGCCTATAAAGAAGAAAAATTCGCTGCTTATTTAAGTGTTCAAGATGTAAGCATATGGGGAGATACTCCACAGATTGCTGCTGCAGACAATAACAACAGTTTCTCTGTTGCACAGGCGTGGATTGATTTTAAACTAGGAAAAGGTTGGTCTACCAAACTTGGAAGACAAGCTTTATCTTATGATGATCAAAGGATATTTGGTGGTTTAGATTGGGCAATGCAAGGTCGATTTCATGATGCAGCATTACTAAAATATACAAAAGAAGGTTTTAAACTGGATATCGGTTTAGCCTTTAATCAGAATGGTATATCTACACAAACCACTTTATTCGATCCTAATAACGGGGGAAACGCAAGAGCTGTATTTGATTACAAAGGAATGATATATGCATGGTTGCATAAAGATTGGGAAAAGTTTTCGGGTAGTCTTTTGATAGCTAACAACTCTTATCAAAATCTCGAAGGTCAAGTCCCAGTTGACGGAAATGTGAATCGTCAAACATTTGGTACTCATTTAGTAGCCAAACCAGCAAAAGGACTTTCTATAATGGCAAATATCTATGGGCAAACTGGTGAATTTACAGAAGATATTGATCTATCTGCATATAATGCACTACTTGAATTAACCTACAAACCAGGAAAAACCTTATTCGGAATCGGATTTGAAACCTTAAGTGGTGATGAAAACGGAGGAACAGATGGTGAAATAAAATCTTTCTTCCCAATCTTTGGTACTAATCACAAGTTTAATGGGTACATGGATTATTTCTATGTGGGTAACCATGCAAATAATATTGGTTTAAATGATTTTTACGCCAAAACTGTTATTAAAACTGGAGAAAAATCAAGCTTATTAATTAAAGCGCACTATTTCTCTGGTGCAGAAAGCCTAGGTGATAATATCGATGATTATTTAGGTACAGAGGTTGATCTTGTCTTTACTCAAAAACTTTTGGCATTTGCTACCTTAAAAATTGGCTACTCTCATATGTTTGCTTCAGATTCTATGGAAATACTAAAAGGAGTTACAGACCCTGCCAGTACTCAAAATTGGGGATGGGCCATGTTAGTAGTAAAACCTAACTTTTTAAAATGGAGCCCAAAACCGTAATAAGATAACTTCTTTACTTTATATAGAGAACCCTGCTTTAACATGATTTCGGCAGGGTTCTCTATTTATTTTTTTTAAATTCTCAATTTTACACACCCATAATTACGTAATTCTTATCAAAATTATACGTATTAATACTTAATTTTGAATTCTAAATACGTAATTCATGAAGAAAGTAGTCATTATAGGCAATGGAATGGTAGGATATAAATTTTGTGAAAAATTTGTTGCCTCAGAAAGATTCAATGAATATAAGCTTACAGTTTTTGGAGAAGAACCTAGAAGAGCTTATGACCGCGTTCATTTAAGTGAGTATTACGCGGGTAAAACAGCTGAAGATTTAAGTATGTCATCTGCAACTTGGTATGAAGAAAACAACATTGATCTTCATACTTCAGAAATGATTACAGAAATTAATAGAATAGAAAAAACAGTCGCCAATCACCGTGGAACAAAATATGAGTATGATTACTTAATTTTTGCAACAGGATCTTCTGCATTTGTACCCCCTATTCCAGGAGTGGAGAAAGAAGGAGTGTTTGTATATAGAACAATTGAAGATCTTGAAGCTACTGAAGCCTATGCAAAAAAATTAAAAGCAGCAGGAAAAACAGAAGCCGCAGTACTTGGAGGTGGTTTGTTAGGTTTAGAGGCTGCAAATGCTGTTAAGAACCTCGGTTTAAATGCCCATGTTATCGAATTTGCTCCACGTTTAATGCCAAGGCAATTAGACAAAGGCGCCAGCGATATGCTTCAATCTAAAATCGAAGAGTTAGGCTTACAGGTACACTTATCAAAACAAACTCAATACATTCAAGGAGATAAATCTATCGAAGGATTACAATACATTGATGAAACAGAATTAAAAGTTGATATGCTCGTAGTCTCTGCGGGAATTAGGCCAAGAGATGAAGTCGCAAGAGAATGTGGATTAGAAGTAGGAACTAGAGGTGGGATCATAGTAAATCAAAAAATGCAGACCTCTGATTCAAATATCTATGCTATCGGAGAATGTGCTTTACTAAACAATATGATTTATGGTCTTGTAGCTCCTGGTTATGATATGGCTGAAATAGCCTTAAACCAAATTACAGGAGGCGACAATACAATGCCAGAATATATTGACATGTCTACTCAATTAAAACTAATTGGTACCGAAGTAGCTAGTTTTGGTGATGCGCTAAATGAAGCTAAAGAAGATATCGATGAAATCACTTACGTAAATAAACGTACAGGAATTTACAAAAGAATTAACGTCGCTAAAAACGGAAAAAAACTATTAGGAGGTATCCTTGTCGGTGATTCTTCTGATTATAATGCATTGTTTCAAATTTATAATACAGCAATGAAACTACCCGAGAATCCAGAAGATCTAATTCTAGGAAGTCGTGGTGGGGACAATGGTTCTCTCTTAGGAGATGTAATGGATCTTCCGGATGAAGCTCAAATTTGTTCTTGTGAGAGTGTTACCAAAGGGCAAATTTGTGGTGCTATTCAGAATGGAGAAGCTAAAGATCTGGCCGATGTAGTAAGCTGTACTAAAGCGGGAACAGGTTGTGGGGGTTGTAAACCTATGGTAAAAGATTTAACCGATGCTACCTTAAAATCTTTGGGAATTGAAGTAAAAGATAATGTTTGTGAACATTTTGATTATAACAGACAAGAATTATATGACATTATTCAAATAAAAGGATACACATCATTTGATGAAATTTTAGATAAGAAAGGAAACGGAGGTCATGGTTGTGAACTATGTAAACCTTTAATAGCATCATTAATGGCAACAATTCATGCGGATACCGCTAACAAAGAATATGTAATTCAAGATTCTAATGACCGTTTCCTGGCAAATATTCAACGTAATGGAACTTACTCTGTAGTACCCAGAATTGCAGGAGGAGAATTAACTCCACAGCAATTAATCGATCTTGGAGAAATAGGAAAAAAATATGATTTATATACCAAAATAACAGGTGGACAACGTATTGATTTCTTTGGAGCGACATTGAATCAGTTACCAAAAATTTGGAAAGATTTAATTGATAAAGGGTTTGAAAGTGGCCATGCATATGGTAAATCCTTACGAACAGTAAAAAGTTGTGTAGGTTCTACTTGGTGCCGATATGGTATGGATGAAAGTGTAAGTTTTGCTATTGAATTAGAGAATCGTTATCGTGGAATGCGGTCACCACATAAAATCAAAGGAGGCGTTTCAGGATGTATTCGTGAATGTGCTGAAGCAAGAGGTAAAGATTTTGGAGTTATCGCTGTAGAAGGTGGTTGGAACTTGTATGTAGGTGGTAACGGAGGAGCTACTCCTCGTCATGCAGAATTACTTGCAGAGCAGATTGATAATGAAACTGTAATCAAATACATTGATCGATTTTTAATGTTTTATATGCGTACCGCTAAACCACTGCAAAGAACTGCTGCTTGGTTAGATCGTTTAGAAGGTGGAATAGAACATCTTAAAGAAGTCGTTATTAATGATAAATTAGGTATTGCTGCAGATTTAGATACAGAAATGAATACGCTTGTGAACAAGTTTGAATGTGAATGGAAACAAGCCATAGAAGATCCAGAAACCATGAAACGCTTTAGTCATTTTGTAAATAGTGACGAAGATGATGATAATTTGGTTTTTGTACCTCTAAGGGACCAAAAAATGCCCGAACACTGGAAATAATAGTAAAATTTTGATAAAGTATTAATGTGTTTTCGCCTCTGCGAAACCAATCAAGAATGTTTTAGTTATGGAAGAAATTTTGGAGATATATAAAACAACAACAACCGAAGAAGTAACCGTATGGTTTAAAGCTGCCAAAATAAGTGATTTCCCAAAAAACGGGGGAGCATGCATAAAATATAAAGAAAAGCAAATAGCAGTATTTAATTTTGAAAGAAAGAATATGTGGTATGCATGTCAGAATGTATGTCCGCACAAAATGGAAATGGTTTTAAGTCGCGGTATGACAGGAGATCATCAAGGCACTCCAAAAATAGCTTGCCCAATGCATAAAAAAACTTTTTCTCTTGAAAATGGTAAAAATCTAAACGGAGACCTTGCTCCTATCGCAACATATCCAGTAAAATTAGAGGGAGACAATGTTTACGTAGGTTTTGCCGAATAGATAAAATCATTTGATTCTATTCTTAAAAAGAATTAACTTTGTTTGGATACCAATTCAAAACTTTTATGCCAACCAAAAAATTACTCGAAGCATATCGATTATTTGATAAAGCTAACTCCTTAGATCCCAATTTAGAGACCGTTAATGGGGATACTATTCCAAAAGAATTAATTTACGGACAAAGGATGACCCAAACCTTAGAATCTTTTAATCAAGATGCTTCTGAAGCTTTGAGGCTGGCAGCTCGTTCTCAACATATTTGTAGATGGGAAATACCTAGATCAAGCTACCCAATGGACCGAGTGGGATATTTAAAATGGCGTGAAGATTTGAAAAAATTTCATGCCGCAAAGGCTTCCGAAATATTAGATAGTTTGGATTATGATATAGAGACTATAGAAAGAGTCTCTTTTTTACTTCAGAAAAAGAAACTAAAAAAAGATGAGGAAACACAAGCCCTCGAAGATATTATCTGTCTAGTTTTTCTTACATACTATTACGAAGATTTTCTTTCTAAGCATAAAAATGAAAAGGTAATTGATATTTTACAAAAAACTTGGCGTAAAATGTCAGAAAAAGGACAGCAAGCTGCATTAAAAGGATCATATTCTAAAAAAGCATTAGATTTGATTCAGCAAGCTTTAGCATCTTAAACATTGAATAAAAAAGAATCTTTAGATCATCAAACCTTTGGACGTCTAAGCAAAATTTATAGTATTGCTTTGGGGGCTATTGCTTTGTTTACTATTGGAGGTCAATTTTTTATTCAACAATACCTAAATAGTCAAATAGATGATTCCAGAATAATTAATATTTCTGGACGACAACGAATGCTTAGTCAAAAACTACTAAAAGACATTCTACTACTTGATAATATTGAAAAACAACAAACCAGAAATAATGCGATTAAAGATTTAGAGTCTACCATTTTCCTTTGGCGCGAATCTCATGAAGTACTCTCTCGGCATAATGAAACCCTACAAAACAAACAAAAAGATAGTACCGAAATACACAAAATGTTCTCAGTACTACAACCTTATTTTCAAAAAATACTAAATAATAGTGTTGAAATTATTGACCTATATAAAGATGATACTATAGATCAAAAAATACTTAAACCTTATCTAGATGAAATTGTTTTAAACGAACCTCTATTTCTTAAACAAATGGATAAAATAGTGTTTCGTTATGAGTTAGAGGCACAACAAAAAGTTTCCTATTTAAAGAAAATTGAATACCTCCTATTTGGACTAATACTTTTAATTTTATTTATCGAATTTGTTCTTCTTTTTAGACCTGTAGCTATTAGTATTAAAAAGACAATCTCAAATCTATTATTATCTCAACGTAAAGCCGAAGAAATGGCTTTTAAAACGGATGAGTTAAGAAAAATTCAAGAAGAAAACATTCAAGAACTTTCATCACTCACAAAAGCCATAGATCAAACGTTATTGTATGCCAGAGTTGATGCATCAGGAAGTATTAAAAGTTTAGGGGAACGTTTTTCTAAACTATTGGTTGAAGAAAATTATGAAAGAAAAAACTTAACAGATCTAATGGGGTTGAATGCCGTGCAAAAAAATAGATTATTGCAACTCATAACTCAAAATAAAGGTGGTGTATTTAACGAAGAATTTGAGTTTATCACCCGGACAGGGAATAGAATATGGCTAGACATTTCTATACTTACTGTATTTAAAGAATCCGGAGATTCTGAACGTTTGGTCCTTTGTTCTGATATTTCGAAACGCAAGGAAGCTCAAAACGAGATTGAGCGCCTTAATGCTTCTAACTATAAAGAGAAAGAAGAACTACAAAAATCCAATGCAAGTCAAATTGTAGAAGCTCAGGAAGAAGAACGCAAAAGAATAGCCAAAGAAATTCACGATAGTATTGGTCAAATGTTGACTGCACTTAAGTTTAATATAGAATCCATCAACCTAAATAACATTGAGAAAACATCTCAAAAGATTGAAGGATTAAAACAACTATCTCAGGATTTAATACAAGGTACCAGAATTGCTACTTTTAATCTCACTCCACCTGAATTAAAAGACTATGGTATTAGTATTGCTCTTCAGAAAATGGCAAAGGAACTTTCTAAACTAACAAGTAAAAATATCGTTTTTGAGAATCTATCAGATTTTGATCATCGATTCGATTCTTTAGTTGAGACCAATTTATATAGAGTAACTCAAGAAGCAGTAAATAATGCGATAAAATATGCCAATTCTAGTTATATCATGATTAAAATTAATCATACAGATGCTGTTCTAAGTATTATTATTAGTGATAACGGAAATGGTTTTAACATTAGCGATATTCCTACCAAACCAAAAAACAATGCAGAAGGTGGAATGGGGTTATTCTTTATGAAAGAGCGTATGAATTATATTAATGGTAGATTATTTTTAAACTCGATTCCGGGAGAAGGTACTCGAATTACATTAAATTATACAATCCCCAATATCTAGATTAATTTTCTGTTTTTTCTACAAAAACATTTATATACTAGACTTTATTCGTTTTTTTTTTAATCACCTCGTTACGATAATAATCCAAAATACCATCTATTGGGCGTCTTACTATATTTCCTACGGTAAGATTATAAGGCCAAACTGCAGCTCTAATAATATCTTCACTAAAGTGCGCTATTGAACCTATAAAGTGAATAGGTACATTTTGAGCTTCAGCAAAACACAACACACGGTTTTCTACAAATTCCTGAATTCCTTCGGTAACAATTTTATAAAAATATCCATTACGTTCACTTGTAAAAATAAATTCAGCAAAAGAAGCTAAATATGTATTTGGATTATCTTTTTTGTATAGATTTTGTTTAATACTATCAGAAGATAAATCAAATCTTTTTTCAAACTCTGAGGCTACCTCTGGTGGCATTCTTTTGTAGTAGTAATCTCTAATTAATCTTTTTCCAAAGTAATTACCACTTGCTTCATCCATAAGAATATATCCTAAAGAATCAACAGTCATATGGATATCATCACCATCATAATAGCAACTATTAGACCCTGTACCTAAAATACAAACGATACCTGGTTCTGTAGTGGCCGCATAAACAGCTGCAACCATATCCTCTTTTACAACAACTTCCGAATTAACAAAATACTCTTCAAAGATTTTTGTCAACATAGCAGCAGGTCTTTTTGTTCCACATCCTGCTCCATAAAAGTTAACTACATCGATTTTTTCACGATAATCAGCAAGTTCTTGATTATCCCTAATTCTTTCTTCTAGAAGAGATTTTTCAAATACAGCAGGATTTAACCCCTCTGTTCGGGTTTTAAAAACAATTTCTCCCGAATCATCGAGAAGAATCCAGTCACACTTAGTAGAACCGCCGTCAGCTATTAAAATCATTTAAATCTAGTTTGTAGTTAGCAAAGAGAAAAAACCCCGAAAATTTATTTCTCGGGGCTATATTTTATTAATTATAGATTACCCACATGAGTTGAAAGATCAACTAACTTAGTTGAGTATCCAAATTCATTATCATACCAAGAGATAAGTTTAAAGAAATTGTCATTTAAAGCAATACCTGCATTAGCATCAAAAACAGAAGTTTGTGATTCTCCTACAAAATCTTGTGAAACTACATCTTCTTCTGTATATCCTAAGATACCTTTTAATTCATTTTCAGAAGCATTTTTTACAACTGCCTTAAGGTCATCATAAGAAATTGACTTTTTAGTTTTTACAGTTAGATCCACAACAGAAACATCTGCAGTAGGAACTCTAAATGCCATACCTGTTAACTTACCTTGTAAAGAAGGAATTACTTTTGTAACAGCTACAGCCGCCCCTGTTGTTGAAGGTATAATGTTATTTAAAGCACTACGTCCTAATCTATAATTTTTTCTTGAAGGAGTATCTACAACTGCTTGTGTAGCTGTTCCTGCATGTACAGTAGTCATTAATCCTTCTTCAATTCCAAAATTATCATCTATTACTTTAGCTAAAGGAGCTAAACAATTTGTTGTACAAGAGGCATTAGAAACTATATTATCTGTAGCCTTGACATCATTATGATTTACTCCCATTACGAACATAGGAGCATCTTTTGATGGTGCAGAAATAACAACTTTCTTAGCACCTGCTTTTAAATGGGCATCTGCAGTACCTAAAGTAGTAAAGATACCTGTACAATCCATAACTACATCTACACCTACAGCATCCCATTTAAGATCCTCTGGGTTACGTTCTGCTGTTACACGAATTTCTTTTCCGTTTACAACAAGGTTTCCATTTTGAACTTCAATAGTTCCTTCAAATTTTCCGTGTACAGAGTCATATTCTAATAAATACGCTAAATGTTCTACATCTAGTAAATCATTAATTGCTACTATCTCTACATTATCACGTTTAGAAGCAATTCTAAATGCAATTCTTCCGATTCTTCCAAAACCGTTAATTCCAATTTTTAACGTACTCATATTTAAAATTTTAGTTGTTTTTAATTTAAATGGTTATATAAAATTATACCGAAGTAATGTCGGCCACTTTTATCAATCCGTCGTGTTTATGTTCTCGTTTATCAAGTGCTGTTTTTAAGGGTACAATAGTCACTGTTTTATGTACAATCCCAATCATCACTTCACTTTTACCTTCTAACAAGGTTTCTACTGCTCCTACTCCTAATTTACTTGCTAATACTCGATCATAACAACTTGGAGCTCCTCCTCTTTGGATATGTCCTAATACAGAAACTCTTACTTCATAATCCCCCAAGTTCTCTTCAACATATTCTCCTAATTCAAAAATATTTTTACCTGATTTATCACCTTCGGCTACAACAATTATACTAGAAGTTTTGCCTGTTTTTTTACTTTTCTTAAGAGACTCGATTAACCTATCTACTCCCATATCTTCTTCTGGAATCAAAATCTCTTCTGCTCCTGCTCCTATACCTGCATTTAAAGCAATATCACCAGCATCTCTTCCCATTACTTCAATTAGAAATAATCTATTGTGTGAACTTGCAGTGTCTCTAATTTTATCTATTGCTTCTACTACTGTATTTAGTGCGGTGTCGTATCCTATCGTATAATCAGTACCATTAATATCATTATCAATTGTACCAGGAATTCCTACGACAGGAAAGTTAAACTCTTCTGATAATTTAAGAGCACCTGTAAAACTACCGTCTCCTCCAATTACCACAAGTGCATCAATATTATTTTTGATCAGATTGTCATGCGCCTTTTTTCTCCCTTCTTCTGTTCTAAACGCTGCGGATCGAGCAGATTTAAGAAAAGTACCTCCTTTATTAATTATGTTACGAACAGACCTTGCATTTAGTTCTTCTATTTCGTTCCCTATTAGGCCTTCATATCCTTTATAAATTCCAAAACAATTTATTTTATAAAAACTACATGCTCGAACCACTGCACGTATTGCAGCATTCATTCCTGGGGCGTCTCCTCCTGAGGTTAAAACGGCTATATTTTGAACTTTTTCCATCATCGAAGTCAAATCTATCGTTAATGGTAGTAATAACCTAATTTGAAAAAAAACTAAAACGTTTTCGGTTAATAAATTCGCTCTTTACCTACATAAAAAGCATTATTTTAACACATTTTCATAGATTATTTTAAGAATAAAACGATAATGTAGCGCCGTCTTTTAAGATATTTCCAAGAATTGAAAAATTGTATATAACATAAAAACGGCTTGCAGTTGCAAGCCGTTTATAAAAGTTTATCGTTAAAAATTTTATTATTCTTGAATAAGAATACGATATTTCCAGCCATCAAGACTTTGAGTATCTTTTGGAATACTCTCGTAGAGCTCTCCAGAAAGATAGTCTTTGAACTTTCCTTTATAATCTAACGAAAATTTTAGTGGCTCATTTGTCATATTAGCAATAAACACAACTTTATGATTATTTTTTTCTCTAAGAAAGGCAAGAATATTGTTGTCGTTTGATGTTTTTATCCTAGTATAGGATGCAGCATTTTTTCCTCCATGCAATGCCGGGTTATTGTTCTTTAATTGTCCTAATTTTTCGTATAATGGGAAAAATACTCCCTCTTTTTTGATAATTGTATCCTTTTCAAAGAACAACAATCTCTTTTCCATATCATATTCTTGGCCTGAATAAATTAGTGGCATCCCAGGAGTCACATAAGACAATGCTGCAAAAAGCTCTGAAGCATCCCCCATTCTTTCTCTTACAGTACCGTTCCACGAATTTTCGTCATGATTTGATGTAAAATTCATTAGAATATCATCTTTAGCATACATAGAGTCTATTTGAGTCATTCTTTTATCCCATTCTTTTGCATCTGCTTTTCCTTTTGCAATATCATTCATTTTATGATGGGTATCCCAACCATACCCCATATCAAAAGCATTTTCTAATAGTTCCGGTTCCCAACCTTCTGCTAGCATAAAAATTGGTTTTACTTTTTTTAATTCTGCTACCGTCTTATTCCAAAAATCCACAGGAACCATCCCTGCGACATCACATCGAAAACCATCTATATTCTCTTCTTTTAACCAATACAACATATCATTCCTCATTTGTTCACGCATTTCTTTATTATCATAATTAAGATCCGCTACATCGGTCCAATCCGTATCAACAGTATGTGTAATATTTCCATCTTTATCTTTTGTATAATATTCTGGACGCTCTTTTAACCAAACATGATCCCAACCGGTGTGATTAGCTACCCAATCCAAAATGACGTAAATCTCATTATCATGAGCTGTTTTTACTAATCTTCTAAAATCATCAAGAGTACCAAATTCTGGATTAACTTTTGTGTAATCAGAAATTGCATAATAGCTACCTAGTGTACCTTTACTTTTAGTTGTTGAAATAGGGTATATTGGCATTAACCAAAGAACTTTTACTCCTAATTTTTTAAGGATGGGTATGTCTTTTGTGAAAGCATTAAAAGATCCTTCTTCAGAATATTGACGGATATTAGCTTCATAAATCACCGCATTTTCCATAACAGCCTCATCGATTGGGGCTAATTCTTGTCTTTCTTCATTAGTTGTTTCTACATTTGCGATTGGTGACTCTTTCTTTGTTTGCCCACAAGAAATTAAGATTCCTGTAGCAATAAGAGTTATAAGTATTTTTTTCATTTTCTTTTTGGATTATCTGTGGTTACAATTACTTTAATTCTAATATCATTGAAGTTTTTGCCGGAACCGTAAATTCTTCAGTTATAGTAATGTTATTATCTGTTAGAATATCTACAGCAGTTTTAAAGTCCTTAATTCCTTCTTTAAAACGACCAATATCTACTTTGCGATCTTTAGTATTATTATTAATAATTACCATTGTACTTTTTTCGTCATTATATCTAAAGTATACATATACGTTATCAAAAGGTATGTACTGTAATAATTTTCCTTTATGTATAGTAGAAGCATTCTTTCTCCAATTCAATATTTTTTTTGTAAACGCATAAAATGCTTCTTGATCTTTAGTTCTACCATTTTTTTCTGGTGGTAAAAATGCATTTTGTTCATCTTTTGGCCACCCTCCCGGAAAATCTCTTCGTATGTCACCATCTCCATTTTTATCTCTATTACCTAACATTCCTATTTCATCACCATAATATAGTTGTGGTATTCCGCGTGTCGTTAATATTAATGTCATTGCCATTTTATATTTATTAATATCACTCTGGTATATTTCATTAATACGATTCGTATCATGATTACCCGTAAATAGTAATACATTATTAATATTTGCATATAAAAAGTCGTTCGAAAAGTTTTCATAAGCTCTAATCATACCTTTGTCCCAGGCATTTTCATCCTCATCAAACATAACAGTTATGGCATCATGAAGTGTAAAATCCATAACTGATGGTAGATATGAGTTAAAATTATCTATTGCTCCTATTTTACTATCTTTTTGCCAGTATGCTATTTGAGCCTGATTATGCATCCATACTTCTCCTACGATATTAAAGTTTGGATATTCGTCCATAATACTCTTTGTCCATTTTGATATCCCCTCTTTATCATTATATGAATATGTATCTACTCTAAAACCATCTAGATCTGCATATTCTATCCACCAAATTGCATTTTGGGTAATATATTTAAGAAGTAATGGGTTACTTTGATTCATATCGGGCATGGTCGTATCAAACCACCCATCCATGCAACCTTTAGCATCTATTTTAGAGGCATTACTATCAAATTGCGTAGTCATTCTATAGTTGCTTCTTTTAAAACCTTCTGGCCATTGGTGTATCCAATCTTTGGTTGGTAAATCATTGATCATCCAGTGTTTTGATCCCCAATGATTAGTTACATAATCCATAACTAACTTCATATCCAGTTTATGCATTTCTGAAGCTAGGCGTTTATAATCATCATTAGTACCATATCTAGGATCTATCTTATAAAAATCACTTTGAGCATAGGTGTGATAAGAATATGTAGGTTCATTATCCTCTAATAAAGGAGTGCTCCATAAGGTTGTAATACCAAGATCCTTGAGATATCCTAGATATTCAATTATGCCTTGTATGTCTCCACCATGTCTTCCTCCGGGATTGGAACGATCGGCTTTTTCTAAAGTATGGGAATGCGTATCATTTTTAGGATCTCCATTCGCAAAGCGATCTGGCATAATCAAATACATTACATCACTACTATCGAATCCTTTTCTTTGTGCAGATGCTTCTTTTCTTTGTTTAAACTCATATGATTGAGAAAATTCAACCTTATTATTATATTTAAAATCAATTGCAATTTTTCCTGGTCCTATATCTTGCGTATCGATTGTTACAAATACATAATTCTTGTTTTCGGTTTTCTTAACCTCTAGAATAGTTACGTCTTTGATTTCTATATCGTATTTGGCGATATCCTTAGCATAACAAAGTATCTGAAGTTCATTCTGTTGCATACCACTCCACCAAAAAGGTGGTTCTATCTTTTCTACTTGCCCATACATACATGAAAATAGAAAGCAAGTGAATAGAAATATTAGTCTACTATTCATTTTTTTGTGAATTTTTAATTTTAATAAAAATTATTGATGATCTTAATAGAAGTTAATACCCCAAAAAGATTTTTTTGGGGTATTTATTTAACTATATGATTTAGATTATATAGTGATTAATGTATCGGGAGAAATATTTATCTCTTTTCCGTCTACATAAATTATAAGTTCTTGATTTCCTTCTAAATTAAAAGAAGTCCCTTCTTGAGAAACGTTAACTTTTAAGATTTGATTTCGGAAATTAACATTAAATGTATATCCTTTCCATTCTTTAGGAATTTTTGGAGAGAATGATAATCTATCATTTTTTATTCTAAGTCCTCCAAACCCCTCGACTATGCTCATCCAAGTTCCTGCCATACTAGTAATATGCAGACCTTCTTCGACTTCTTTATTATAATCATCTAAGTCTAATCTTGAAGTTCTTAAATAAAAAGTATATGCCTGATCCATACGATCTAAAGCAGCGGCTTGAATACTATGAACACAAGGAGACAAAGAAGATTCATGCACCGTAAAAGGTTCGTAAAAATCAAAATGACGCCCTAATTCTTCTGAAGTAAACTTGTCTTCAAACATATAAAAACCTTGAAGAACGTCTGCTTGTTTAATATAAGGTGATCTTAATATTCGATCCCAACTCCATTTTTGATTAATCGGACGTTGAGATTTATCAAGATCAGCAACAGTTATTAATTCTTTATCCAAAAATCCATCTTGCTGTAAATATACCTGATGCTTTTCTGAATATGGGAAATACATTTTTTCTGCAACTTGGGCCATGGCATTAATTTCTTCTTCTCCAAGTTTAGTTTTTTCGATTATTCTTTTGTAATCATTACTGTATTCTTCTTTTACTTTAGTAATATTTTCAATACAATACTCTATACACCACTTTGCTAAATAGTTCGTATACCAATTATTATTAATATTATTTTCGTACTCATTTGGGCCAGTAACTCCTAGTATCACATATTTATCCTTATCGGTAGAGAATGTTGCTCTTTGATGCCAAAAACGAGCAATTCCGATCATTACTTCTAATCCTTTTTCTGGAATATAACTATAATCGCCTGTATAACGGTGATAATTATAGATAGCAAAAGTCATTGCTCCATTACGATGTATTTCTTCAAAAGTAATTTCCCACTCATTATGACACTCTTCTCCATTCATGGTTACCATTGGATATAAAGCTGCTCCATTAGTAAACCCAAGTTTTTCGGCATTTTCTATGGCTTTTTCAAGATGCTGATAACGATACGTAAGCAGGTTACGAGCAACAACTTGATCTTTTGTTGCCATATAAAAAGGAATGCAATATGCTTCTGTATCCCAATATGTACTACCTCCATATTTTTCTCCTGTAAACCCTTTAGGACCTATATTTAATCTGGCATCTTTACCTAAATATGTTTGATTTAACTGAAAAATATTAAATCGTATACCTTGTTGTGCTTTTACATCTCCATCGATCGCAATATCGGCCATTTCCCATATTTTGGACCATGCATTTTTTTGTAAATCTAATAATGCTTCAAAACCTGATTCTGAAGCTTGCTTAAGTACTGCAGAACTTGCTGTAACGAGATCTTCCTCTTTGTGATTTAATGAGACTGTGTATCCACCAAATTTAACTACAGTTGCTGTTTTCCCTTTAGGGACTTCGAGGGTATAGTTTAATTTTACGCAAGTATTACTAATCTCAACTTTAGGATAAATATCAGTTGCTTTTTCATCTAGAAATATTTGATTGAGCATTCCTGTACAGGCATGAAAATCAGTTTTCATTGTTTTAGATAAAATATGTGCTGTATTGCCCTTATGCGCTAAATCATAAGTATCCCAGAATTTATCATCCCAATTGGTATCTTCATTTGTAATACCAGCGTCTAAGTATGGCGTGAAAACAACTTCGACGTCTTGACTTATGGGAGTTACCTCATACTTGATAGCACCTACCTCATCAAGGTCCAAACTTAAAAAACGAGTTGATTTTACGGATACTTCAATACCATTGGTAAGAACAACATTAAAAGAACGTTGATACCAACCTTCTTTCATGTTTAACTCTCTTCTAAAATTGGTCACTGATTTACATTTAAATAAATCTAATTTCTCACCACCGATTTCTACATTAATACCAATCCAATTTGGAGCGTTAAGTACTTTAGCAAAATACTCTGGATATCCATTTTTCCACCAACCTACTCTGGTTTTATCAGGATAATATACTCCCGCAATATAACTACCCTGAAAAGTAGGTCCAGAATACATTTCTTCGAAGTTGGCCCTTTGTCCCATTGCTCCGTTACCTATACTAAAAAGGCTTTCTGAGGATTTAACACGTTCTACATCAAACCCTTCTTCAATAATTGACCAGTTATCTGGTTTTACATAATCCTGATTCATCTGTTCTTCATTAATTTTTTAGTGGTTAGTCTACTTCACCAATTTAATTCTCTTCTCTAGTGAGATGACTTTACGTTGTGGTTAACTTTATTCTATTTTTTATTTTTTGGTCAAAACCAAGTTATTTATAAAATCTTCTTTGATTTCGGTAAAATCATTAAATACATAATCTGCTTCATGCAAAACTTGACGATTACCAATCCCTATACTAATCATATTGGCGCTATTTGCCGCCTGAACTCCTGCAACAGAATCTTCAAAAACCACACAGTTTTCTGGAGAAATACCTAGTTCTTTTGCTCCTATAAGAAATACTTCAGGATCTGGTTTGGCTTTTGATACATTTGTTCCATCCACAATAGCTTCAAATTTTTCTTGCAACTGAACTTTTTCAAGAATTATTCTTGCGTTTTTACTAGCTGAACCCAATGCGATACCTTGGTTTTTTGAAATCAAGTAATCTAATACTCTTGGCACGTCAGGAAGAATTTCTGTCGTATCCATTTTTTTTATGTATTCTAGGTATTCTTCATTTTTATCTGTCATTAACCTAGTAAACTCTTCTTCTGAAATGGTTTTATTACCCCATTCTAATATTTTTTCTAAAGATCGTATTCGGCTAACCCCTTTAAGTTGTTCATTTTGTTCTTCAGAAAAAGAAATTCCTAAGTTATTAGCAAGGTTCTGCCATGCTAAAAAATGATATTTTGCGGTATCCACAATAACACCATCTAAATCAAATATGAAAGCTTTTTTCATTAATTCTTTATTTCTTTTGGATTATAAGTAATAGCGTCTTTATTAGTTATCAAAAAATTACACAATCCCGCAATGATTAGACTTATACCTGCTATTATCATTGCATTAATTGCTTCATCACCTAAAAGCTTATAGGTAAAATTAATTCCGCCCAACGCGGCTATAATTTGAGGTATCACAATAAACATATTAAAAATACCCATGATTACTCCCATTTTCTTTGGGTCAACAGAGCTTGAAAGCATTGCATATGGCATAGATAAAATACTACCCCATGCAAACCCAATTAAAGAAAATGAAAGGATTAACCATTCTGGAGATGGGATAAAATACATCGATATAAAACCAATACCTCCCAAGATAAGAGATACCATATGTACATATTTTCTATTTATTCTCCTTTTTGATGTATAAAATACTAATATTAAAGCAAATACCATAGAAGACAATCCATAAACTCCATTATAAGAACCTACTAGATTAGAGGATTTCTGAAATTTATTATTACTTACCCAATACCATGTTTTTTCTTGATCAAAATCTTGAGCAATAGATGTTAAGTAATTACCTCTCTCTTCTGTATTTTTAATAGCATTATATTGTTCTTTATAAAGGTGTACTAAGTTTAAATCATTAACCAAAGTATCTTGTAAAGCATTATTAAAGAATAATGTATCCTGTTTGGCAATAGTTAAAAACTCTGTTTGATACTTTTTTATGAGATCTGTATTTTTACTTTCTACGGCATAAAGCTCTTTGGTTGGGTTTGGTGTTTTAAAAATATGTTCTGTTAATGCTGGATTGGTTAATCCCCACATAGTAAAAAAGGCAAACCAGCTAAAAAACTGAACCACCCCAAGTTTTTTCATGGTTAGTGGCATATTACCTATGTTACCCAAAATATCAGAAATGAAACTATTTTTCTTTTGCTTTTCTTTTTCAAACTCTTCCATATCCTCTGGAGGATACTCTTTTGTAGTAAATACAGTATATAAAATACTGACCAAAAAAATACAAGCTCCAACTGCAAAAGCCACTTTTACAGACATTGGCAAAACACCACTTGGAGCAGAATCACTAGCACCCAGTTTTGATACCATCCAAGGTAAACTACTTGCTACAAAGGTTCCGACTCCAATTATCAAGGTTTGAACTAAAAATCCGTAAGACCTTTGAGAATCTGGCAATTTATCAGCTACTAAGGCTCTAAAGGGCTCCATTGATATGTTAATAGAGGCATCTAAAATCCATAACAACCCAGCTGCAACCCATAAAAAAGGTGAATGTGGTACTATAAAAAGAGCTATAGAACTTAAAATAGCTCCTACCAAGAAGTAAGGCCTTCTTCTTCCCCATCTTGGACTCCAAGTTCTATCGCTTAAATAACCTATTATAGGTTGAACTAACAAACCTGTTAAAGGTGCTGCCAACCACATGATCGGAATATCATAGATTTCGGCTCCTAATGTTTGAAAAATTCTAGACATGAAACCGCCCTGTAAGGCCATTCCAAATTGTATTCCTAAGAAACCGAAACTCATGTTCCAGATTTCCCAAAAACTTAACTTACGCTTATTCATCAAGTAAATCTTTGATTATTAACTTGATAAGCGAAATTGCTTATCAAAACTTATTTAGTAGAAAGTGAAAATATAAGTTTTGACTGAGGGCAAATATATATTATTTTTCAATATATCGTATTACCGTTTCGTTTTTTTTGTTGATTGTCTTTGTATTAAACTTGTATCTATTATTACTGTTCTATATTCTTCGCTTACGGTATCATCGCCTTCTAGTTTATCAATAAGTAACTTTGCTGCTCTAATACCCATATCTTCACCATGTTGACTTATCGTAGTTAAACTCGGTATAAAATGCTTTGATAATATACCATCGGTAAATCCAATTATAGATATATCATCAGGTATTTTTTTTCCTTGCTCATTAAGAACTTTGGCTGCAGTTACGGCAAATAACTCATTTACTGCAAAAACCGCATCTATATCCTTATTTCTTAGGAACTCTGAAATTTCCGCCTCACAATTATCTACATCTTCTATTTTAAGAATTAATTCTTCTTCTTCCTGTATATCATATGCGCGTAAAGCTCTTAAATAACCATTTGTTCTTAGTTTACCGACACTTATATAATCTACTGTCGTTAGAATAGCTACTTTTCTACATCCTATAGATAAAAGGTGATTTGTAGCCGCTTGAGCTCCTTTTGCATCATCTATTATGACTTTATCACATACAATTTCATCTATAATTCTATCAAAAAGAACAACAGGCATGCCTTGATTCATGGTTTCTTCGATATGATGATAATCCTTTTTAAGTTGAGTTTCTTTAGCCACTGATAAAATAAATCCATCAGCACTTCCGCTAGCAAGCATTTCTAAATTGATTACTTCTTTATCAAAGGAATTGTTTGATGAACAAATGATTACATTATATCCTTTTTCATTAGCCACTTTTTCAACACCTCCAATAACGGTGGTAAAAAAATGATGCACTATTTCTGGAATGATAACTCCTATTGTTTTTGTTTTTCTATTCTTTAAACTTAGCGCTATATTATTAGGTTTATAGTTGTACAACTTTGCAAAAGCTTTTACTTTTTGTCTAGTATCTAAACTTATCTCGACACTATCTTTTAATGCTTTTGAAACGGTAGAAATAGAAACATCCAGTTCTTTTGCTATTTGTTTTAATGTAACTTTTTGCTTCATCTGTTTTCGTTTATGACTTACTTAATTAAACATTCAAAATAATCGTAATAGCTAATATGCTAAAAGCTTTCTGATCCTTATGATTATCCTCACCAAAGTATTTCTTATTGATCAAAAAACAAATTTAAGCAGGAAAACATGGCAGATGAATAGAAATTCACTTAAAATTTTAGCGGAATTTCAAAAGTTTTCCACACGCAAACGTTTGCGTTACCTACCTAGTCTAAAGTGCCCAAAAATTAACATAGAATTTACATACTTTGGTTGCAGAAAGTGAAAATATAGGACTAAAAACAATCAAAAACTACTTTAATTTTATGAAAACATTTACTAAAAGCGCAATGCTTTTATTGTGGTTGGTGCCAATGAGCTTTTTTGCTCAGTCTACTGTTGTGGGGACAGTGACTGATGCAGGAAGTGGTCAACCCATTCCGGGTGTAAATATCATTGTAAGGGGAACATCAAACGGAACATCTTCCGATTTTGATGGTAACTATTCTTTGGGTAACGTCAAAGATGGGGAAAGTATTATATACTCTTATGTTGGTTTTATAGAACAGGAAGTGGCTTACACTGGCCAAGCTACAATAAACATTGTATTAGAAGAAGATGCTGCCGAGCTCGAACAAGTTGTACTTATCGGGTATGGTGCTACCAGAAAAAAAGATCTAACCGGATCTGTTGCTTTAATTACAACAGAAGACTTTAATACCGGTAATAATGTTACGGCAGAAAATCTATTTACAGGTCGAGTTGCCGGTGTAAATATTAATACCAATGGTGGGCCTGCCGGAAATTCTCAGATTAGAATTCGTGGAGGGGCATCATTAAACGCCTCTAACGATCCTTTAATTGTTGTAGACGGTTTGCCAATTAATGATCCTAATGATACGAACAACGGTTCTAGATCAGTCTTATCTGCTATTAACCCAAATGATATCGAATCATTTTCTATTCTTAAAGATGCATCAGCTGCAGCCATATATGGTAACCGTGGTGCTAATGGAGTAATAATTATTACTACCAAAAAAGGAAAAAAGAAATTACAAATAAGCTTAAACTCTAAAACATCTATTAACACACAAACTGATGGAGTTGATGTGTTTTCTGCAGATGAATTTAGAGCTTATGTTGCCGAAAATTTCCCAGATCGTGTTGCTGACCTTGGAAATGCTAATACAGATTGGCAAGATGAAATATATAGAGATGCATTTTCTTCAGACCATAACTTATCGGTAAGTGGTTCTATTTTAGACGCATTACCTACTCGATTGTCTATCGGACGATCAGATCAAGAAGGAATTAGAAAAACATCTAAGTTCGAAAGAACTACAACGTCGCTGTCTTTAAACCCAAGATTATTTAATAATCATCTAAAAATAGATGTAAATGCAAATCTTAATTTTGAAAAAAACAGATTTGCACCTGGTGTAGAAGGGTCGGCTATTACTTTTGATCCAACACAACCTGTTTTTGATCCTAGTTCTCCTTTCGGAGGATTCTTTGAATACACAGACAGTAATGGTTTTGCACAAGCAAACGTGCAAAGAAACCCTGTTGCTCAGTTACTACAAACTAGAAATATCGCCAATGTTAGAAGATATTATGGTAATGCAAAATTTGATTATCAATTACACTTCTTTCCAGATGTAAGGGCAGTACTTAATTTAGGATTAGATACTAGTGAAACAAATAGATTTGAAGAACGATCTACAGAAAGTGCAAATACTTTTAATTCTAATCTAGGAGAATTTAATGGTTTTAAATCAGATACAGATTTCACATCAAAAAATAGATTACTTGATGCCTATTTAGTGTACAATAAAGATATCGGAAATTTAGGAGTTGAAGCTACTGGAGGATATTCTTATCAAAAATTTGAAGTAGAGCGATTTGAGACTTTTGATCAACGCGATCCAAACTTAGAACCAGATGTTACAATAGAACCAGATGTTGTATTATTGGCATATTTCTTAAGAGCCAATTTAAAACTAAGTGATAAGTATTTTTTAAGTGGATCCATTCGTAGAGATGGTACTTCTAGATTTGCTGAAGATGTTAGATTTGGATATTTCCCTTCTGCTTCTTTCGGATGGCAGATTAGTGAGGAGAACTTTTTACAAAATTCTTCTACATTGAGTAATCTTAAACTACGATTGGGATATGGAGTCACTGGTCAACAAGATTTAGGAACATTTGCTAATGGTTATTTAGAACGCTATAGAACTGCTGGTCAAAATACGCAGTATATACTAAATGGAGAAGTTATAAATATTGTGCAAGCTCAATTTAGAAATGAAGATTTAGAATGGGAAAAGATCACAGAATATAATATTGGACTAGATTACGGATTATTTAATGATAGAATCTCTGGAGCAATTGATGTTTTCAAAAAAGAATCTAATGATTTATTATCATCAGCTCCAGTTCCTGATGCTGTAAACTTTTCTAATCAAGGTTTCCAAAACATAGGGAAATTTACCACCGAGGGGGTAGAATTTTCGATAAGTGCAGATATTATCAAAAACAATAACCTGAATTGGAATCTAAGCTATAATGTGACTTTTATAGATCAAGAAATAGAAGAATTAGCATTTGGTCAAGATATTATAACCGGTGGAATTAGCGGGGGAATTGGTAATAATATCCAAATCCAGAGACAAGGAGAATCTCCTTTCTCATTCTTTACTTTTGCTCAAATATATGATGACAATGGTAGACCCATTGAAGGTGCCTATGCAGACCTTAACAGAGATGGTGTTATTAACAATAATGATAGATATATCTCCGGAAAACCAGCGGCTGATATTACTATGGGACTTCAATCTAGTTTAAACTATAAGAACTTTGATTTTAGTTTTAATATGAGAGCTAGTATAGGTAATGAAATCTATAATAATGTAGAATCTCAAAATGCACAGATTGGTAATACTTTTAGAACTGTATTTAACAATACTCCTGTTAGCGTTTTAGAAACCAATTTCACAAATACTCCAAACGTTATTCTTTCTGACTTCTATATAGAAGATGCTTCATTTTTAAGAATGGATAACATCACTTTAGGATATACATTAAGAGATGTAATGAAAGGTGTTTCGAGCCTTCGTCTATGGGCTGGTGTTCAGAATGCATTTGTTATTACTGATTATTCTGGTCTTGATCCAGAAATTCAAAATAATGGTATTGATAATACCATTTTTCCTAGAGGACGCACCTACCTGTTGGGGTTAAACTATAACTATTAAAAACATTGGAAATGAAATTATATAAGAATTTTTTATACGCATTTCTATTTATTGGCATATTCACTTCTTGTGAAGGAGATTTGGATATCGAATTAGAAGATGACGACGACTTCTTGGCAGAAGATGTATTTGCTCAACCAGGAGGTTATGAGCGCGCTATAGCTGGAGTTTACGGTAATTTATCCGTAGTAGGTCTTATAGGACCTGGTACTTCAAACATTGCTGGTATCGATGCAGGTACAGGTAATTATATTAGAGGATTATTTAATCTACAGAATTTATCTACAGATGAAGTGATATTCAATTTTGAAAATGACCCTGGTATACGACAAGTACAGAAAAATAGTTGGGACGCCAATAATGTTCTTGTATTAGGTTTTTGGGCCAGATCAACTTTTGAAATTTCTCTTGCTAATGAGTTTCTTCGTCAAACTACAGATACTAAATTAGACGGACGAGGAGTAGATGCCGCAACAAGAGATGAAATTAGAGTTTATCGAGCAGAAGCACGTGTACTTAGAGCTTTGGCTAATTATCATCTACTAGATTTATTTCGTAGAGCTCCTTTTGCTACAGAAAATGATGCTGTAGGATTTACTAGAGTTCCAGAAATAGAAGGTCAGGAATTATTTGAAAATATAGAATCTGAATTATTAGCTGTAGAAGCAGATTTATTAGATGTAGCACCAGCTAATACGTTACAATATGGTAGAGTAAATAAAGGAGTAGCAAAAATGATTCTTGCTAAGCTTTATTTAAATGCTGAAGTTTATCTAGGTGATGGTAATGGTAGATATGCAGATTGTTTACGACTTTGTCAAGAAATTATTGATAGTGGATATTCACTCACACCAAATTACACTTTCAATTTCCTTGCAGACAATGATACTAATGGTGCCCAAAATGAAATCATTTTTCCTGTTATCGCAGATGGCGCTACAGTAAGAAACTTTGGGGGTGCTGGAATCTTAATTCAAGGACAACAAAATGCTGATGCTTCTCTTCAACCAACACCTGCTTCTTTTGGTGTCGGAGGTTTTGGCAATCTATTTAGAGTACGTAAAGAACTTTCTGAATTATTTGTAACAAGTACATTGTTTCAAAATGATGCAAGAAATAGTCTTGTAACGCAAGACATTAGTGCTGATCCTGATAGTACTGATCCTCCTGTAGATAGAGATATTAATATTGATCCTGACTTTACAAACACGGGTACAGGTTATTTAATGGCTAAGTTTTCTAATTTAACTTCTACAGGAACACCAGGAAAAGATGCAACATTTGTTGATACTGATTTCCCATTGTTTAGACTAGCCGATGTGTATTTAATGTATGCCGAAGCTCAATTAAGAGGAGGTGGTGGAGATCGTGGTCTTGCCCTTGGATATGTTAATGATCTTAGAGAAAGAGCTTTTGGAGACACTTCAGGAAATATTACGGATCCCGAATTAACTTTAGATCTAATCATCGATGAAAGAGGAAGAGAACTTCATTGGGAAGCCCATAGAAGACAAGATCTTATCCGATTCGGTCTATATACTGGTAGTACATATAATTGGTCTTATAAAGGAGGCCCACAGAATGGATCTTCAATATCAGAGAATTTTAAGCTATACCCAGTTCCATCTTCAAGTAGATCAGCAAATCCAAATCTTGGACAAAACACAGGGTTTTAATAAACAATCAAAATTTAATTTATACAGTCATGAAAAAGATATCAATTTTAATATTTGCATTTGTAGCTTCGCTATGCTTCAATGCATGTGTAGAGGACGAAGAACCAACATTTGTAATTCAACCAAATCAATCTGAAGGTCCATTAATTGTTACTGCTAATTCATCAGTGACTCTTAATAAGGATTTAGCAGACGAACAAGCATTTACTATGGTATGGGATGATGCGGGTTATAATATCGATACGCCTATATCCTATTCTATTGAAGCTGGTGCAGCAGGAACAGATTTTGCAACACCAGAACAAATTGCGGTAACAACTAGCCGTTTTTATTCATGGACCGTTGCAGAGCTTAATGGTATTGCATTAACGTTAGGATTAGCGCCAGATACAGAAGCTTCATTTGAACTTCGAGTTACTTCATCATTAGGAACTAGTGGAGGTGCTGCATTGACGTCAAATCCAATTGCCCTTACAGTAACACCATATAACACAGTAGTTGTTCAAAAAGACCTTTTCTTAGTTGGTAATGCTACTGCACCTGATTGGAATAACGGTAGTGAAGCTAGTCAGCACCCTAACCCTGCAATCGTAAGAGATCCTAATAATAAAAATTTATTTACATATACTGGTAAATTTTTAGGAGGATCTAATGCGTTCAAACTTCTTGAAATCACAGGGCAATGGCAACCACAATGGGGAACCAATGATGGTAGCTCATTATCTGTAAATGATGGTACTGGTTCTGATCCAGGTACTTTTAGTGTAGCAACAGACGGTTTCTATACATTAACTGTTAACCTTGACGATAACACGTTTTCTATTGCCGATTTTGATGCTAGTGCTGCCCCGACATTCACAACAATTGGTATTATTGGTGATTCTACTCCTGATGGATGGGACTCGGATACAGACATGACGCAATCAACTTTTGATGAGCATTTATGGTACATATTAGGTGTGAATTTGGTAGATGGAGAAATGAAGTTCAGACATAGTAATGATTGGCCAGGCAACTGGGGAGGTACCACTGGAGTTAGTGGTAATGCTACAACAGATGGTAACCCTCCAAATATCCCTGTAATTGCAGGTACTTATGATATTTGGTTTAATGATCTAGATGGTGGTTACATTTTTATTCCAAGAGGATAGATACTTATAAATTTAAAAAGTTGAAATGAAAAAAATAATAAATATATCAACCAAAACTATCCTCTTACTAGGAGGGTTAGTTTTTGGGTTGACAGGTTGTTCTGATGATGATGACTCTGCTAATACTACAGAAACCATTGTTACTAGTCAGTCCTTAAAGATGGATCTAAACCAATTTAAAAGAGAAGATGCCGGCATATTTATGCAAGCTTTCTATTGGGATGTAGAGCCTAGAGGAGCTTGGTACGATGAAGTGAGTAAAAGTATTGAAGATTGGGCTGCTTCTGGTATTGATAGAATATGGCTAGCACCTCCTGGAAAGGCACAATCAGGTGGTTTTTCTATGGGGTATGACCCTTGTGATTATTTTGATCTTGGTGAATTTGATCAGCATGGCACCGTAGAAACTCGATTTGGTTCTAGACAAGAATTAGAAAACTTAATTCAGAAATCTCATGATAACGGTCTTGAGGTTATAGCAGATATTGTGCTTAACCATAATTCTGGTGGGCAATTAGAAGCAAACCCTAATACCGGAACTGATACATTTACCAAATTTGATCCAGCATCTGGTTTATTTCCTAGAACGTACGATGATTTCTATCCAGATGAAACTGGTGCTACAGATGAAAGCGTTTTTGGAGGATTTCCTGATCTAAATCATACTAAAGAAAATGTACAAAATTGGTTATGGAAAAATGAAAACTCTGTAGCTAAATTTTATAAAAGTATAGGGTTTGATGGATGGCGATTTGATTTTGTAAAAGGTTTTGCTCCAAAATGGGTAACAGCATGGAACGAGGAAGTAGGTGGATATTCTGTAGGTGAAAACTTTGATGGTAATGAACAAGTCCTTAAAGACTGGGTCGATGCATCTGGGTCTCCGGCTTTTGATTTTGCATGTTTTTATAGATTAGATGAAACCTTAGATAGAAATAAGGATCTTACTGCATTAGGTGATGCAGGAAATATGCTAAGAAAATTAGACCCTGCAATGGCAGTTACTTTTACTGCCAATCATGATACCGAAAAAGATGAAAATCCTAATAATAGAATAAGCTATGGAAACAAACTATTGGCCTACTCTTATATCCTTACTCATGATGGATACCCTACTATCTTTTATCTAGACTATGAAGCTTTTAAAGGGCAACTTAAAACCTTGATGGAAATTAACAGTACTCTAGCTGTTGGAGACATTGAGATTCTTGAAGCGAGTAAAGATGAATATATCATGAAAAGAGGAGGTAACGGTACGAACCCAGGGCTAATTCTTTATATGAACATTAGTAAACAACCTAAAGAACGTGTTGTTAAAACAAACTGGATTAATAAAAAACTAGTAGACTATACTGATAACACAAGACTTACTCCTACTACTGATGCAGAAGGTAACACTACCATATATGCGCCCGCAGGAGGTTATGCAATATGGTCGATTACAAAATAATCTAGTAGTAGATATTGACTAATCAACCAATAAAATGGTTAAAAAGAGTGCTAATTTAGCACTCTTTTTTTATTCAAAAAATAACTATCATCCTTCTATTTAATAGATTCACGAATAGAAATAGTATAATAAAAAGTAATTTCTTTTATTTGTAAGATCATTTTACACAAAATCAATTTAATTAAAGACGCTTAATGTCAAAATTTCCATTTTATCGACAAGCAGAATCTAAAGATTGTGGACCAACTTGTATTAAGATAATATCAAAACATTACGGAAGAGTTCTTAATACACAAAAACTTAGGTCATTAAGTGAAACTACCAGAGAAGGAAGTTCACTTTTAGGTCTTAGCGATGCTGTAGAAGAAATTGGTTTTAGATCCTTAGGTGTAAAGCTTTCACTAAAAAAATTAGATGAAGTTCCTCTTCCGTGTATTATACACTGGAACAAAGTACATTATGTCGTTGCTTACAAGATAAAAACCACTCGAAAAGGTGAAATGACCATCTATGTTTCTGATCCCGCACATGGCTTGATTACGTATACAAAAGAAGAATTTGTTAAAGCTTGGATTGGAAATAATGCGGATGAAAATACAGAAGAAGGTGTGGCACTATTATTAGAACCAACACCCAAATTTTATAATGATAATATTGATGAAAAAGATGAGAAGTTTGGTTTCAAATTTATCTCGAAATATGTTTTCAAATACAAGAAATTTCTCTTTCAACTAATTTTAGGTCTAATAGCAGGTAGTTTACTTCAGCTTATTACTCCTTTCTTAACCCAGAGCATTGTAGATGTTGGTATAAAAAATCAAGATATCAATTTTATATACCTGGTTCTTATCGCAATGTTATCACTATTTATAGGTAGAACTCTTATAGACGTACTTAGAAGTTGGATTTTATTACATTTAAGTACGAGAATTAATATTTCTTTGATATCAGATTTTTTTATCAAACTTATGAACCTCCCCATCTCCTATTTTGATGTAAAAATGACAGGGGATTTACTGCAAAGGATAAATGATCATAAACGCATCGAGCAGATATTAACCATGTCTTCGTTAAATGTATTGTTTTCTATGGTTAATCTTATCGTATTTAGCATTGTATTAATTTACTACAGTATACCTATTTTTGGAATTTTTGCTTTAGGAAGTACAATATATTTTGTGTGGATTCTTGTTTTCTTTAAAAAACGTAAAAAACTAGATTACAAACGCTTTTCTCAAATTAGTGAAGAACAAAGTAAAGTAATCGAACTAGTAAACGGAATGCAGGAAATAAAGTTGCATAATGCTGAGAAAAGAAAACGTTGGAATTGGGAGTTTGTACAAGCAAAATTGTTTAGAATT
The DNA here is from genome assembly GCF_001632745.1 of Aquimarina aggregata. Taxonomy (GTDB): domain Bacteria; phylum Bacteroidota; class Bacteroidia; order Flavobacteriales; family Flavobacteriaceae; genus Aquimarina; species Aquimarina aggregata. The sequence continues at coordinate 181,707 of NZ_LQRT01000003.1, forward strand.
TCTATAGAAAATTTAGCTTTAGAACAATATCAAAGTGTAGGATCTTCTTTTATTAATGAGCTCAAAAACATACTTATTACTGTATTTTCTGCTAAATTAGTGATCGATGGAGATATTACTATTGGTATGATGTTGGCTATAACCGCAATTGTAGGACAATTAAATGCACCTATAGCTCAATTAATAAACTTTCTTCGTGAATTACAAGATGCGCAAATTTCTCTTGAACGTTTAGGAGAAATTCATAATAAAGAGAATGAAGAATATCCGGGAGATGAGAAAATAAGAGAAATACCCGAAAATTCAGGATTTAATATCAAAGATTTAGCCTTTAGATATGTTGGTTCTGATAAACCGGTACTCGAAAATCTTAATCTTTCTATTCCCGCAAACAAAATTACGGCTATTGTAGGTGTAAGCGGAAGTGGAAAGACAACACTTATGAAACTACTACTTAAGTTTTATGAACCTGGAGAAGGGCAAATTTTTATTGGCTCACATGATTTACATAATGTATCGCAAAAATCATGGAGAGATCATTTTGGAGTAGTAATGCAAGAAGGATACATTTTTAATGATACTATTGCGAACAATATTGCTATTGGAGAAGATTATGTAGATAAGAAAAAATTGGCCCATGCCGTAGATGTAGCAAACATCAAAGACTTTATAGAATCTCTCCCACTATCTTATAATACAAAAATAGGAATGGAAGGTGTTGGATTAAGTACGGGGCAAAAACAAAGGCTATTTATTGCCAGAGCAGTATATAAAAACCCTAAATTCTTATTTTTTGATGAAGCCACTTCTGCATTAGACGCAAACAATGAAAAAGTGATCATGGAAAAATTAGATACTTTTTTCAAAGACAAAACAGTAATGGTCATTGCACATAGATTAAGTACTGTCAAGAATGCACACCAAATCGTGGTATTAGATAAAGGAGAAATTATTGAAGTTGGAAATCATACCGAATTAATTGCTAAAAAAGGGAATTATTATAATTTGGTAAAAAATCAATTAGAACTCGGAAAATAATATGCCTGATAATTTAGACGACATACAATTAAGAAGTGAAGAAGTACAAGAGATCTTAACTCGAGTTCCGCATTGGATGATTCGATGGGGTAATCTTCTTATATTAATCTTGGTCTTTTTGCTATTATTTCTCTCTTGGTTGATTAAATATCCAGATGTAATACCTGCTGAAGCCATAATTACAACTCAAATTCCGCCACAAAAAGAATATGCCAAAGTAAGTGGCAAAATTGAATCTATCTTGGTAAAAGATGGCCAAATCGTTCCTGAAGGAACACCTCTTGCCATTTTAAGAAATACGGCTAACTATCTTGATGTATTTAAACTTAAATCTATCATAGATACGGTTACTATTAATAGTCAATCTTTCAATTTTCCTATAAATGATATGCCAATTCTATTTCTTGGCGATATCGAAACAAGTTTTGCAATTTTTGAAAATAGTTATTCTGAATATTTACTTAATAAAGAATTAAGACCGTTTTCTAATGAAGCCTTGGCAAATCAAACTTCGTTATCAGAATTATATAGAAGACAAGAAAGTTTAAGAGGTCAAAAAAGAATTGCAAAAACAGAATTAGATTTTAAAAGAAAAGATTTCAAAAGACAGCAAGATCTATTCGAAAAAGGTGTAATCTCTGCTCAAGAATTCGAAAGTAAAAAAATAGATTTCCTTCAATCTGAAAGAAATTATGAGAGTAATAATGTCCAACTCTCACAAATTAATGAAGGTATTAGTGCAGCAACAAAAACATCCAGAGGCACAGAAATAAATCAACAAAAAGAAGAAATCAACCTACGCAAAAAAGTATTGCAATCTTTTGATCAACTTAAGAAAAGTATTAAAGATTGGGAGCTTCAGTTTGTGTTAAAATCGGATATAGAAGGTCGTGTATCTTTTCTTAATTTTTGGGCACAGAATCAAACTGTTTCATCAGGAGATCTTGTTTTTATTATTATACCCTCTCAAGACTCTTCATATTTAGCAAAGGTCAGAGCACCTTCTCAAAATTCGGGTAAAATAAAAATTGGACAAGTTGCTAATATAAGACTAGAGAATTTTCCTGACAACGAATTCGGAACATTAAAGGGCACTGTTAAACATATACCTTTATTTCCAGACAAAGATGGTTTATACCTTATAGATGTAGCGTTACCTGAAAAATTAATTACAACTTATAATAAAGAAATCCCTTTTAAACAAGAAATGCGAGGATTGGCTGAAATTGTAACAGAAGATCTTAGATTAATAGAACGTTTCTTCTATCAGTTCAGAAATTTGATGGATAAATAATTATTGCTTCAGTTTTTTTAATTTAAGCCTAATTAATCATCTTCTCTTCAAGCAGCTTTGGGTAGTGAGATACTAAATATGCTTCCCTTTCCAGGAGTGCTTTCAACTTTAATTTCACCTTTATTAAGCTCTATTAATTCTTTACAAATTTTAAGTCCTAGACCGGTTCCTGTTTCATTTTGTGTTCCCTCTGTGGTGAAAGTATCTTCGGCGAACAACTTATGGATATGATCTGGATCTATACCAACACCGGTATCCTGAAAGCAGATTTCGTAGCGATCTTCTTTCTCTTTTGATAACAATGCTATAGAGTCACCTGGATTACAGAATTTAATTGCATTAGCTATTAGATTTTGAGCTACGATATCAAACATATCCTTATCTGCAAATATCATTGTAGAATCTAATTTATTAATTAGTTTAATATCCTTTTGTTCTGCTTTGGGTTTAAAAAATGTAAATTTACTACCTATAACCTCAGCAATATCAAATGTGGTTGGCTGAGCATTAAGTTCTTTCATTTGAGACTTTGACCAATTAAGCAAATTATTTAATAAAATAGAAGTCTGATGAGTTCTATTAGCAAGTATTGGCACAATCTCTTTAAACTCTTCTGTAGAAATGATCTCTTCTTTCATAAGATTAAGACTACCTTCTAAACCGTGAATTTCGTTTTTAAGGTCATGAGAAATTATTGAGAACAACTTATTTTTAACCTCATTAGATTCATTTAATTCTTTTATATATCTTTTTCTTTCTTTTCTTGTTCTAATAATCATAATTAGAAATACAGATATGATTAAAAATATCCCGATACTAATAAATGCTAACAATCTATACGTAAACAATGTCTCTTTGGTCTGTCTTTCTCTTTTTTCTTGTGCATCAATTACCTTAAGCTGTTCTAACTCTGCTTTGTAATGCGATTCAGTTTTTTCAATTTTTCTGGCTGTTGCTTCGGAGCTACTTTGATTAGATAATTCTTGATATCTTTTTTGCCAAACAAAGGCTCCTGCAAAATTACCTTTTGCCGAATCCAATTTTGCCGCATATTGATAGTTTTTGAGCAATAAAGGTGTCATTCCTAACGCGGCAAACTCTCTTCTACTCGCACTAAGTAGGTTTTCTGCCTTTTTAAAATCTTTAGTTTCTATCGCTATTAAACCTAATTGTTGTTTTGCATTAATTAGTAAAGGTTTCCATTGTGCTATTTTACCTGTTACCAAGGTTGAATCATAATATTTTTTTGCTGTTTTATAATCTTTATTAAATAAGGCTACTTTTGCCAGTATGCTATAGGATTGGGCCATACTCCTACTATTATTATCCTTTTTACCAATGTCTAAAGATTCTAATAATATACTTTTAGCACTATCTGCCTTTTTGTTATCAATATATAGAAGAGCAAGATTATTCATCATGATACCTACTCTATCTAATCTCTTTTTCTTTTTAATAATTATTGACTTATTGTAATATTTTTTTGCAGATTCAAAATCTCCTAAAGCTGCATATACATTCCCTAAATTATTAAAACTATTAGAAAGGCCAACACTATCTTGCTCTCTCTCATATTGTGTATTTGATTCTAGTAAATACTCTGCACTTTTTTCAAAATTTCCTCTTTTCTGTTCTATAATAGCTCTGTTATTATTTGTAGTAGCAAGGCCTAAAGTGTACTTAATCTTATTAAAATATACAGCTGCCATTTCATAATGCCTAAATGCTTTAACACTTTGATCAACAGAGTTATAAATGGTTCCTATTTGATTATGCATATCCCCTATTCCTTTATCATATCCAATATGCTTAGAAATTTCTAAAAGTGTATTACTATAAGTTAGTGCTTTGTCAGATTCTTTATTATTAAAGAGATTTTGGACCTCACGACGAGCTTTTTCAAAATGAAGAGTGTCGGAAAGCGTTTTTATTTCTGGAATTATATCATCTAATATATGCTCTTGCGAAATACAATTTGCATACGATACTAGTAACAATACGAAGGTTAAGCAGGCTTTTTTCATGTAGTCTATTTTAGGGCTTTAATAGATTAAATGCTATTTAATATCTGCAAAATACACAAAATATTAATATTTTATCATTTTTGTAGTACTATTCTTTCATTTATTTTATGGTTTTACCATAATTTTAGTACGTTTTAAATCCGATTGCTTACATATATCGTTACTTGAACTCTTAATTCAGCACTAGTATTTATAAAAAAACCCCTTATACAAATCATATAAGGAGCTTTTATTTATTATAATCTCAATCTATTGCATCACGGTTTTACCTGACCAGTACTGTTTTGAGATTTTCTCTGCTCTACCCAATCATCTACCAATTCACTTAAAATAGTAAGAGGTACGGGACCGTTGGTTAGAACTACATCATGAAATTCTCTAATATCAAACTGATCTCCTAATTGTTGACGTGCATTCTCACGTAACTCAAGAATCTTATTCATCCCAATTTTATATGCCGTTGCTTGACTAGGCATTACGATGTGTCGTTCAACCATTTTTATAGCGTCACTCTCTGCGTTAGGAGTATTATCTACATAATACTTTATTCCTTCTTCCCTAGTCCATTTTTTTGCATGTATTCCTGTATCAACAACTAATCTACAAGCTCTCCAAAGTTCCATTGCCAATCGACCAAAGTCAGAATAAGGATCATTGTATAATCCAATCTCCTTAGGTAAAAGTTCTGTATATAATCCCCAACCTTCGATATAAGCTGTATATCCTCCAAATTTTCTGAATTTTGGAATATCTTTTAATTCTTGAGCTATCGAGATTTGCATATGATGTCCTGGAATACCTTCATGATATGCTAATGCTTCCATCTGATACTTAGGCATTGCTCTCATATCATATAAATTTGCATAATATGTTCCTGGCCTTGCTCCGTCTGGTGTTCCTCTTTGATAGAAAGCCTTTCCTGCACTTTTTTCTCTAAAAGGTTCAACCGCCTTTACTATAATATCTGATTTTGGTTTGGTAATAAACAATTCATCTAATCTAGATTTCATAGTATCAATTAAGCCTACTGCTTGTTTCAAATAAGCAGCTTTACCTTCTTCATCATTCGAAAAATAGAATTTTTTATCTTCTTTCATATATTTAAAGAAATCCTGTAGCGTACCTTCATACTTTACCTGTGTCATGATATCTCTCATTTCACCATGAATTCGCTCTACTTCTTTAAGGCCTAAATCATGAATTTGATCTGCAGTTAAGTCGGTAGTAGTTGTTCTTTTTAATGCATTATTATAAAACGCATCTCCTTTAGGAAATTTCCAACAACCATCTTCTGTAGTTGCTCTTTTTTGTTGATCTTCTAATAATGTGATAAGATTTTCGAAAGCGGGTTTCACACCTTCTAGCAATGCTAAATTTGCATTATCCAATAAAGTGGTATGTTCTTCTTCAGAAAGTTCTAGCTTTAAAATTTTACTTTTAAAGTCTGCTAGAATAGTGCTCTCTTTATTTGATTTATCAAAGGGCTGTCCTTTGATAATGTTTCGACTATCGTCTAAAACTTTAGCAAACACAAACTTTGGTAGCATGATAAGATTCTTCTCTCTCATTTTAATATTATCTACCACCTGTCCAAATAACTCTTTAAAACCATTTAATCTTGAAATGTAAGCCTCTGCATCGGTTTTACTTTCTATTCTATGCATATTGATCATAAAGGCCGGAATTTCTGCTTGCATACCATGCATCTGATTAACAGGGTAATCATAGAATCTATATTTAAAATCCTCTATCTCATTTTCTAAGCTCTCTTTTAATAGCGCAAAACTTAATGCAGTATCTTCGTTTAGTAATGAAACATCGACAGAATCTTTTAAATATGCTAAACGTTCTTTGGTGCGTTCTAGATCTTCTACTTCTTTTTTGGATGACATATCATCCCATTTACCATAATCTTCTGTTTTAATACCTAGCCTAGTTTGTAACATAGGTGATCTTAAAACCTCTTCTTTGAACTGCGTTTCGAACCAATCATTTAATTTTTTAGAATTATCTTCTATTTTTTGTGCAGAAGATATATCATCTTTTTCTAATGCTTTTACTTCTTGTTTGCAACTATAAACTACAAAGAAGATGGAAAAAAGTCCTATACCTATTTTAATTTTATTAATCATAGTTTGTTAAAGGTTGGGGTTAGTTACTTTAAAATCGAAAATTCTATAGCAGAATCATGAAATACTTTATGAGTTTGCTTTGTAAAATCTGATGCCTTAGCTTTGAAAATATTAGGTACAAATGTTTGTGGATTAAGATCAATTAACGGAAACCATGTACTTTGAACCTGAATTTGTATTTTATGTCCTTTCTTAAACGTATGATGCACGTCTTGTAATTTAATATTCACATCTGTTTTTTGATTAGCTACAAATGGTTCTGGTTTTGTAAAACTATTTCTAAAGCGTCCTCTCATTACTTCACTTCTTACCATCATATGATAATTAGCCATTTTAAGGTATTCTTGTGTTTCTTGAGTATCTTCGGCATTATTAGGAAAAACATCAACCAATTTTACTATCCAGTCTGCATCTGTTCCCGTTGTAGCAACTTTCAATTTAGCTAAAACCTCTCCAACAAGTGTCATATCTTCTGTAAGGACAGGTGTTTCATACACTAAAACATCAGGTCTTCTTGCTGCGAATCGCTGATCATCTGTCATATACTTTCTTGGTGTGAATACCATTTTTATATCTTCAGAATATGGTACTGGCTTTTTAGGATCACTACTAAATTCTGCAAAATTAGATCCTTTACTTTCTGACAACTTATCGTTTTCTGCTAAATAGAATGCTTTTTTCTGGGCTGCAGCTGGTGGCCAACTATCATATGATTTCCATTCTTTTTTACCCGTATCAAAAATTTGAATCTCTGGTAATCCTGTTTTATCATCACCGTTTCCTTTTAAAAAGTGATTAAAGAATTTAGTTTCTATATTTTTTTGATATTTCATTGATAATTCATCTCCAAAATACACATTCCCAACGGCTTGTCTTTTCTTAGTACGAGCCCAATCACCATGACTCCAAGGACCAAAGACCATAATATTATAGTTATCACTACGCTTTTCTATATTTTCATAAGTTTCAAAGGGGCCATACAAATCCTCTGCATCAAACAAACCACCTACAACCATTACCGCTGGTTTTATTTTTTCTAAGTGTTGAATTATTCCTCTTTTTTGCCAAAACTCATCATAATTAGGATGTTCTTTAAGCTGTGTCCAAAATACATTATCCTCTTTGTAATACTCATCTAGATTACTAAGAGGTCCTATATCTTTAAAAAATTGATATTGGTCTTTACTCGGTAAGTCAGAAAACTTATACCATGGTTCTGATACTGGTTTTGTTTTTTCATGACCAAAAAGTGCTGTAACTCTCCAATAACTTAATAAGTACGCTCCATTGTGATGAAAATCATCAAAAAAGAAATCTCCAATACACGCTTGTGGAGAAACAGCTTTAAGCGCTGGATGCGCATCTAACAAAGAATATGTAGCATAAAAACCCGGATAGGATATCCCCCATACGCCTACTTTTTTATTCGTATTTTCTACATTGTTTATCAACCAATCTACCGTATCATAAGTATCACTTGCTTCGTCAAATTGTTTTCCTTTTTTGTTTGGTATATAAGCCCGCATATTATCATAAACGCCTTCACTCATCCAACGTCCACGTACGTCTTGATAAACAATAATGTTTCCTTCTTTCATTAAAAATTCATTTGGTCCTATTTTAGAACGAAACTCGTCTTTACCATAAGGTCTAGAACTATATGGTGTTCTTTGTAATAAAATAGGGTATTTTTTTGAAGTATCTTTTGGAGAATATATTGTAGTATGAAGTTTGATTCCATCTCTCATAACAATATCTACTTCTTGTTTGGTATAATGCTTTTTAACATCATAACTTTCAGTTTCCTGAGCAAATGTGGTTAAGGTAAATAAGAGTAATGCAGTTCTTAAAAAAATGTATTTGATCAATCGCATTTGTTATAGTTTAGTTTATTGCTGAAGATAAAAAAATGGAATTGTGAGTAAGATAATTTAAGGAGATTTTAACACCTTATGAATCTACAGGGTTTGTTTTATCTCGTTTTTTAAGTTTTACTAAAAAAGACAAATAAATATAAGGGGGCTATATTTACTGAAAATAAAAAAAGCCTTTGACAAAATTGTCAAAGGCTTCACAAAAGCAACTGCAACTATAAATTAAGATAGTACAGACATTGTCTAGCTCTTGAATAGAGCGGGGTAATTATTGAGGTTGAATATCGATTTCAATAATGTTATAACCTCCTCTTGGATCCCCTGACCAAGTAACACCTGGAGCGCTATTAATAACTCCTTTTCCAAATTGTACATCTTCTAATGATGATACTCTTCTTACAGTAGTGTCTGCATCTGCAGCCCCTGTATTAATTCCACTTTGATTCATTACTTGATCGGCACCAAATCCTACTGGTTGATCTACTTCTGTTCCTGCATCATACAAGTACGTATTTGAACTCGCACTTGTTCCTGAAAATGCACTACCATCTGCATTAAATAGTGTTAATCCTACATTATTATTACTAATAAACCAATCGTTAGATGTTACGAACATTGTTCCGAATCCAAGTTTATAATTTTGTCCTTGTGGTACTTCGATAGTAAAAGTAGCAGATTCTCCTGGTCGTATCGGTCCCATTTCCGAAGGGAGTTCAGTAGGAATACCGAAATCTTTTAGATAATTATATGCTACCATTCTATCACCATCTTCTGCAATTTCTTCTAAACCACTTGATCCTTTTGCAGCTTCTCCTTGTGTAAACCAAGGATCTCTTTCTGTATTAAAAGCATATATAAAAGCAGGTGAAAGAGGTGTTAATGAAGAAGATAAACGTAAAGGCGTTCCTTGCGATCCTGTTTCTTTAAACCAATTATATAGTACTCCTGGCATACCGTCTTCTGCAATACCCTCTAGACCTACTCCTCTATCTTCTTGTCCTAAAGTAAATAAAGGCTCTGGTTGTGCATGTAACACAGCTATTCCAGGAGTAATTACGAATCCGTTATCCTGACTAGCTCCCATTGCAGGATTTGGCGCGTTAGTAGCTGTTATTGTTAATGTAAATGTACCAGCTTCACTACCACTACCTGCTGCATAATCTAATACTGCTGTCATGTATATATCACCAGTACCTCTTCCTGGTACTAAACGTACTGAGGTATTTGGATCGGCTGGGCCTACATTTGCTCCTGCAGGAGGAAACGTCGCTGGATCACCATCAGCTTCAGTACCTAAATCATAAAGAGATAATTGACTCGCGATATCTACATTATTCAAAGCTGTCCCACCTGGAAACAAATCAATTCCTGCAAGATCAGTTGGTGCTAAAAACCAGTCATTACTATTCCCCATCATTGTTACTGGTGTAAATTTAGTTCCTGGTACCGCTTTAAATGACACTTCGTATTGTGCACCATTAGTTGCTAATGGACCTGGTGCCGATGCTCCAACAGGAGTTGTAAAGGTGTGCACATTTAGATAATTAATTGTGTTCTTTATAGTTACTGTAAAAGTAGTACTATTAATTACTGTTGCATTACCAGCACCTAAAGTTGGATTAATGGTTTCAGACCAGTCAGCAGCAGCATTTCCTTCTCCGTCATATGAAATACTGTAACTAGGTAATCTTACGGACTGCACAAACTCTCCAGATGTCCATTGTCCGGCTGCTACTGCAACACTTTCTCTAGCACTACCTGAAGCACCCCACTGTACAAAATCTATAAGGGCATCAGCATTTGTAAAGGCATTAGTAGAGTACAAACCTAAACCTTCATTATCACCTAATTCATTCCAATTTAATACTAAAAACTCTCCTGGCTCTAATTGTGCTTCACCGCTAACTACAGTAGCATTTTCAACCTGTAGGTATTGTCCTGGCCCAAGGCATAACCAATATGGTGCCAAATCAACAGCAACGGTACCGTTATTCCATAATTCTATTTGTTTATTTTCACCGTATCTAACTTCGTTAATTACAATAGAACGAACATCAGTATTAGGCATTGTAAGTACATTTTCTGCACCATTGGTAACTGTAGTTGTTTCTGCCCAGTTTGCCGCACCATTACCGTCTCCATCAAAAATAATACTATTATCTTCGCTAGTTACAGTAGGCACAAATTCTCCTGCAGTCCATAATCCAGCTTCTACAGCTACATTTTCTCTAGGAGTCCCTCCTGATCCATATTGTACAAAATCAACAATAGCATCTGCGCTTGCGAATTCATTTGTCGAATATAATCCTAAACCTCCACTTGTATCTGGTAGGTCATATGGTAATACTAAATAACCTCCTACAGGAATTGTTGTGTTTCCACTTAAAGGAGTTACACTCCCTATTTGTACATAAGTACCAGGACCAAGACATAACCAATACTCACTAATATCAGCTTCTCCTGTTCCTGCATTAAAAATTTCTACCCAATCGGTACCTTGGTATTTTACTTCGTTTAATACTACATTAATTTCGGTAGCATCTGGTCCACCATCTCCTCCTGGATCTGTTACAACATCATCATCGTCATTACAAGAAGCGAAGATTGCAAATGCCATAAGTAAATAAGTTAATTTTTTTGTCATGATTTCTATATTTTATTTATTCATCAATATGATGCAAATATAGTCGTGTCTTAAAACGATAAACGGTGACAAAAGTCACCGATAAATGTTAAAAAAATGTTATTTAAACATCTGTAAATCAGGTTATTATAACAAAAATAACACAACGACAAAATGACGCTAAAATAGCGTCTAGAGAAGAAAAAAAAGGACTTGATATTAGATCATTTGAAACTGTTTCAGCTCAATATGTCTTTTATGCTGTACTAATAAGTTTGTAGCCTGTAATTTCTTTGTTATTCTGGATACAACCTCTCGAGATGTTCCTAAATCAGATGCTATTTCTTTATGAGACATCTGTATCATATTACAATTTTGTAATTTGGCTTTATTTGTTAAATAGTTTACCAATCGGTCCTCTATTTTATAACATACGACTTGTTTAGTAGTATTAAGAAGATCTTCATAATTACGTTGAAAATCTTTTAATATAATCTTGGTAAAAGACGGGTATTTCACAAACCATTCTTTTACTTTTTCAACGGGCAAACAAAGTACCTTAGTATCCTTTTCTGTAACAGCCGAATAACGAACTGCTTCTTGACCAAATAAGTGATTAAAACTAAGAATACAACATTGATTTGGATGTATATAGTATAACAGAAATTCTACTTCCTCTTCTTCTGCATACATTTTAATCAACCCGTCTAAAATAATAGGTAAGAAATTTAAATAACTACCTTGCCTAACAACATATTCCCCTTTGGGAATACTTTTGAATTGACTGAAATTTACAATTTCTTCTTCCAGTTCTTTTTCAATAAATGGGAAACACTTAGAAAGTTCTATTTTATCTATTGACATTGTTAGTAATTTTATATAAAAGAAGTCGAAATTTTATTCAATCCTTACACTTCTACTATAATAAAATTCTATACCACTATAGATTTAGTATTATTTCTTGTTATTCTGTAATCCCTTTTTTAACCAGTTTAGATATTCTTTTGTGTCAGGCGTATATGCTGTAGTATGATTTAAAAGATTCATATTACTATCTAATAAAACATAGTATGGTTGTGAGTTATTTTGAAAATTCAATGTTTGAAAAGTAGCCCATTTATCACCGATAGTTCTAATATCTTTAACTCTCCCGTCTGGTTTTAAAAATTTAAACTGTTGATCATCGGATAGTTTTTCTCGATCGTCTACATATAAGGAAATTAGGATATACTCATCTTTAAGAATCTTCATAATTTCAGGGTAACTCCATACTTGCTCTTCCATTTTACGGCAGTTTACACACGCCCACCCTGTAAAATCAACCATAATAGGCTTATTTTGAGCTTTTGCTGCCTTAACACCTTCTTCAAAGTCAGTGTATGCATTAAGTCCTAAAGGACCATGCGCTTCTTTTTCGTATACACTATAAAATAATGGTGGAGGAAAACCACTTAGCAATTTAAGATTGGCATATGCAGTATTTGATAGTCCCGGTAATAAGTATATTACAAAGGCTAAAGTAACAACTCCTAATACTTTTCTTGTGGTACTCAATTTTTGAATCGGACTATCATGAGGAAATCGTATTTTTGCAAAAAGATATAGTGTTAATCCTATTCCTATTATAATCCATATGGCAAGGAACACTTCTCTTTTTAAAAGTCCCCAATGTTCTACCAAATCAGCATTAGATAAAAACTTAAATGCTAAAGCTAATTCTAAAAACCCTAAAACAACTTTTACTGTATTTAACCACCCTCCACTTTTTGGTAGAGAATTTAACCAGTTTGGGAATAATGCAAATAATCCAAAAGGTAAAGCTAAGGCTAATCCAAAACCTCCCATTCCAAAACTTAATTGAATTGCACCACCATCACTACTAAGAGATCCTCCTAATAAAGAACCTAAAATTGGACCAGTACATGAAAATGATACAAGAGCTAATGTTAATGCCATAAAAAAGATTCCTAGTACACCACCAACACTAGTCGCCTTACTATCCATTTTATTACTCCAGGACGCCGGTAATGTAATTTCAAAATATCCAAAAAAGGAGATTGCGAATACTATAAAAATTACAAAAAAGACAATATTTAGAGTCACATTAGTTGAAATATTATTTAATATTTCGGGATCTAAAGAATCTAATAAATGAAATGGTAAACTTAATAACACATATATTAAGAAGATAAATAAACCATACAATACGGCATTAAACAATCCCTTTTTACGATCCTTTGCTCCTTTTGTAAAAAATGATACAGTCAAAGGGATCATAGGAAATACACAAGGTGTTAACAATGCTATTAATCCACCCAAAAACCCTAATATAAAGATATTGAGATAACTTTTGTCTTCTACTTTTTCTGTTGGAAAAGCTTCTTTACCCTTTACCTGTATATGCAAGCTTTCTGACTTTTCTTTATCTGCTGCAGTAATACTAGAGACGTCTCCTTTATTTTCTATAGCTTCTTTTTGATTAAGATCCAATGTAAACTCTACTACTTCGGGTGCTAAACATCTTTCATCATCACAAACAGAAAAGAAAACTTCTGCTTTAATTACTTTGGTCGTTTTATCTACTAGTTTTATTTTCTGAAAGAAGGTCACATTGTCTTCAAAATATTTAACATCCATTTCAAAGATGTTATCATATTTCTCGATTCCTTTAGGTTCTATTGTTTCTCCTACCAACGTATAAGTCTCGGGAGTACTATCAAAAGAGAATTCTGTAGGAGTTGGTGCTATTTCATCTGTTTCTGCTTCATTTTGAGAATACAAATGCCAACCTTTATCCAAAGTAGCCTCAAAATTCAGAATATATGTATCGTCTGTTTCCTTTTCTACATTTGCTTTCCATTTGATTGGATCAAGCGTTTGAGAAAATACAGTGGTAGAAACTAAAAATGCCGTTAATAATAGTAGTAGGTATCGCATTAGGTTATCGTTATTTTTAATAATTCTTTTGTTTGGGGTGTTATTTTGAATCTGTCATCTGCCCTATAATTTATAATCCATAAAATCTCATTATCAGAGCATAACAACCATACTCGTTCTTTTGCTAATAAAGATAGTTTTTCATCTTTAAAATATTTGCTTAATTTCTTTTTTCCTTTCATCCCGATGGGATAAAAGTAGTCGCCTTCTTTCCATTTTCTTACAGTTAAAGGATACTTTAATTTTGCCTTATCTACAAAAATTGTCTTAAAATCAATATCAGACATTTCTAAAACTTCTTTAAATTTAAGGGTTCCAGAAGGAATCATTAACATACTTTCTTCTTCAGAAATTTGATAACAACGATCAGATATTTCCTCAACAATCGGGCTTAATAATAGGTAATCCCGGTCTTTAACTAATCTATACGAATTTGAAAAAATTTGTTTCCCGGATTGTGATTTTATAAACTGTTCTATATCATCCCATGCCGTGAAACCATAATCTCTTAACAAAAAATACAAACAAGTTCTAGGATTACCATACTCTCTCAATCTGCTTATCGGTATTTTTATAACATTTCCTCCTTCTGAAGTATCAAATAATTCTTTTTTAAGTTTAACCATTTGATGCTTAATAAACTCATTACTTTGTTTTAGATACGAAACTGTTGTTTTAAAATTATTTAAAAAATTAGGCACGGCAGATTTAAGTTCATTTGTAACATGATGTCTAAGTTTATTACGAAGATATTTTGTACTACTATTACTACTGTCTTCACGCCATTTTAATTTATTTTCTTGGGCGAAACTCAAAATTTCTTCTCTAGAAAAAGGCAGTAATGGTCGAACAAAAATCTCATTAATTTCTGGAATACCAATTAATCCTTCAATACCAGTACCCCGGGATAAATTAATAAGAAAAGTTTCAAGATTATCATCGGCATGATGTGCTGTAAGTACATAATCAAAGTTGTGATCTAATGCTAGTTTTTTAAACCAAACATAACGCAATTCTCTTGCGGCCATCTGAATAGACAGTGTATTATCTTTAGCATAGGTTTCTGTATCAAAATGAGTAACAAAAACATTTGTATTTATTTGTTGAGCAAATAACTTTACAAAACCTTCATCGTTATCACTTTCATCACCTCGAAGTTTAAAATTACAATGTGCCATTGCAAAATCAAGCTTTAGCAATTCACAAAATTTAGAAAGTACTATACTATCTAACCCACCACTGCAAGCTATTAATAATTTACTCCCAACTAAAAAAGAAAGATTAGTTTTTATATGGTTTTTAAATTCTCGTAACAAAAATTTTAAGTTGTATGTTTTATTTTTCAAATATACAATTTTGTATTGCGACCACAAGCTATTCAAAAAACACATTTAAGTATTGATTTTCAAGTTTTTAACATCAAAATTGGTTTGTTTTCGTTATTTTTAGAAAACAACTCTTAAATTCCACAATAATGAATAGGACTCAAGAACTGCAGAAATATTATGGAGCTGATGATCAAAGAGAATTCAGCAAGAAGTTATTATCGATTGTTCCTCATTTACACCCATATGTTAAACACCGATTATATATAGCTGAAAGCGTGGGTGTCTTACCGCAAAACATGTATTGTTCAAATGGTATTATTGACGATGCTATCTTGAAACTATATCATGACGATCTTGATATCGAAATAGACACTTTATCCCTGGAACTTAAACTTTTTAAAATAGCTGACACACTTATAGATGAACTATATAATACAGAAGGGTGGCACCAAAAAAGTATTAGTACTAATCATTTTTTAAAAATAGAACTAGAAAAGCTAGAAGAACATTTTACTGTAGAAGGTGATAATGAACTCGTCATGAAAGAAGAATTAGATGATATTTGCTACAAACAAAATTCTGAAAACAAACAAAATTTTATTTATGATGATCTTGATTCTGCTATTATTAAAGTAATAGATACGGAGTCTTCATCCAAAAGTCGAAAACAAAAATTGTTAGGTAAATTTTATAGTTGGTTACCTTTAGAGACTTCTAAAGTTATTGACTTATTTGTTTTTGGAAGATTAAACTTTGAAGAAATCGCAACAATTAGAGGTATAACCTCTCAAGAGGTTAAAGAAATTATTATTGACGTTAGAAAAAGTTTTAGACGTAATCTTATATAAAAAAATTAGAAAGCCACAATTCTTACATTTCTTCTAATACTTCTCGCATCGCTTTTGCTTTAAGTAAGCATTCCTCATATTCCTTATCTGGATCTGATTTAGCTGTGATGGCTCCTCCAACCGTATACGAGATGTATTGTTTCTTATCATTATAAAGAATACTTCGGATTACGACATTAAAGTCAAAATCTCCTTCTGGTGTAAAATACCCTACAGTTCCGCTGTAAAGACCTCTTTTGGACTCTTCGAGGTTCTCTATAATTTTCATTGCAGAAATCTTAGGAGCACCTGTCATGCTTCCCATAGGAAAAGTTGTTTTAAGAACATCTATTGGTGATCTATTAATATCAACTTGCGAGATCACTGTAGAAATCATCTGATGTACTTGGTCAAAAGAATACACTTTACATAATTCTTCTACAGTAACCGAACCTTTTACAGCTGTTTTTGACAAATCATTTCTTACCAGGTCAACAATCATAATATTTTCTGAGCGCTCTTTAGGGTCATTTTTGAGTTCGTCAACCAATTTCTTATCATACACTGCATCAGAAGCTCTTTTTGCAGTTCCTTTAATAGGTTGTGTAATGATCTTTATCCCTTCTTTTTTTAAATATCGTTCTGGTGAAGCAGACAAAAGAAACAAATGATCCATTTTAAGATAGGTCGCAAAGGGTGGTCTTGAAATATTATTTAGGTGATGATATGTCTGTAGTGGATCAATACAACTATTTTCTGCAAAAAATTCCTGACAAAAATTAGCTTCATAAATGTCACCTCTATGAATATGAGTTAACATTTTGTTTACTTTTTCTTTATAGGTATCTTTAGTTAATCGAAGACTTATTTTTACTTTTCCACAAGAATTAGTATTGTCTTTTTTTATAGACAACATTTTTTTAATTGTAGTAAAGTCATCTTCAATTTCATCATCAATCATTTTGAGATAATGCATCTCGATTGTTTTTCCTTTTAAAAAGAATAACCTTTTGGGTTGAAAAAAATATAAGTCAGGAAAATCTAAATGGTCATCATTTTCTGAAGCTAGATTTTCAACATCATTTTTAAGGTCGTATGACAAATAACCAAAAATCCAATCTTCAGTTTGTTTCTGATACTCTTCTAACTTATTAAATGCATCGTAATAGTCTGTTTTTATCGAAGTAAATGCGTCAACTGCTAAAACAGCATCATAGTTAGTATATTTTTGTGCATAGTTATTTGAGTCTAACCAAATAACCTCATCAAATTGCTGTGCCCAGTCTTGCAGATGCAATTTAATCTCTGAAGGGTTCTTAACTGTATATTTTTTAATGCTACGCAAGGATCTATATTTGATGCGCAAAAGTACTTAGAACTTCATTCAATCCCAATAAAAGTGTCTCATCTGTGACTTCGTTTTTATCTACCGAAAAATTATCGTAGAAAGAAGGAAAACTAAAACTTTCTATAATTTCTGCACCAAATCTTGGCAACACACTTTTAGCAAAGTCTAAAGAGCCTACTCCACCTCGTTTTCCTGGGGACGTGCTCATTAATAAAATTTTCTTTCCTTCTAGAAAATTTCTATCTAGCCGAGACAACCAATCAATTATGTTCTTAAAAAAAGCTCCCCAGCTTCCATTATGTTCATTTACCGAGATAACCAAGGCATCTGCTTTTGCTATTTCTTCTTTTAGAGACAAGATCATAGCAGGAAAACTATTATTTTTTTCTTCATCTTCACTATACATGGGTACCGTATACTTGATAAGGTTAATCACCTTAGTATCATGACCTTCCAATTTTGAAACTACAAAGCTTACTAATTTATGATTGATAGATGTACTACTGTTTGAACCTGCAAAGGCGAGAATTTTTTTCATTATTGATATATTAGAAAATCAAAAATAAGTAAAATCGGAGTATATTTTAATATAAAAAAACCTGTCATCAACAAAGATCGACAGGCATTTTAAATTATTATGTTTTACAAGTTTAAAACTAAGTTTCTTTTATAATATCATGACAAAGGTACCTCTGGGCATTTTGAATAATCAAAAGGTTTTGTACCCAGCACTGTTGGTCGCTCTAGATTGCAACGGTAAAAGCCACAACACGCAAGAAGAAAATCGGCACGTTGAAGTTCTAATGCAAATCGTTGCTTTATTGGTCTTACGCATTCTAAATAAGCCTCATTTCCTTCAGTTGTAGTATAATCAATCGCATCACATACAAGTCTTGCAGTATCATAAGGCTTTAGAGCATTTGAATACGGTGGAAAGCATACTTCGTAATAACAATGTACTTCTTCATTGTCCAAGTCTTTTTTCTTTAGCCCCAAAACTTCACTAAGATCTAAATTATATCTAATCAAAAGTAATTTATTGAACATCAAAGCTTCAGTATATGAATAATTTTGATTACTAAGATCAAAACGACGACTTAATAGTCCCCATTCTTCAGTAAGTTGATCATACGCGGTATTCATTTGTTCGGTATCTTCAAACCCTAGTGCCGTAGTAAGTTCCATTTGTTGGGTATCATTTAGTTTTGATTTTCCTGAAGTTTCTAGAATTTCTAATGCCTTTTCATGGTCTTCAATTCGATTGAGAACGAGTACAAGGTTTTCCATATGCTCAAGAAACTTTGGATCTTCTGCAAAATTTGCAAAATCTTCTACACTTGTTTCTTCTGGCTGCTGATCTTCGTTAGGTGAATCGCTACTACAACCAATAGTAAAAAACAAAATGACTAATAGTATATACTTTGAAATGTGTTTAAATAATATCATGATTTGTGATTTTAAGTTTCTATTCAAAATTAATAACGGCATCTCTAAAAAAAGGGTCAAATTATAATTTGATACCACTAATTATTTCTTAATGCTACAGGAACAACATTAATTACATTGTATACCAAGAAGATCTGTTATTCAATCCCAGAAATAAGCATACCTTTGCATAAAAAAGAAATCAATTGACTTTTCGAGATTTAAATTTAAGCACACAACTTGTTAACGCTCTGGATGATCTAGGGTTTGAAACTCCTACCCCTATCCAAGAGCAAGCATTTTCTGTAGTCATGTCTGGTAAAGACGTAGTGGGTATTGCGCAAACTGGTACTGGTAAAACATATGCCTATATGTTACCTATTTTAAGAATGTTAAAGTATTCTGTACAGCAAAATCCTCGAGTTTTAGTATTAGTGCCTACAAGAGAACTTGTTGTACAAGTTGTAGACGAAATCGAAAAATTAACCACCTACATCAACACTAGGATAACAGGGGTTTATGGGGGAACTAATATCAACACTCAAAAACAAGCTGTGTCTCAAGGTTTAGATATTATTGTAGCCACACCAGGGCGACTGTATGATCTAGCTGTTAGTAGAGCACTACAATTAAAATCCATTCAAAAATTGGTTATAGATGAAGTCGATGTAATGATGGATTTAGGATTTAGGCACCAATTAATGAATATTTTTGATATTCTACCTCAGCAAAGACAAAATATTATGTTTTCGGCTACAATGACCGAAGAAGTAGAACAACTTATTTCTGAAATTTTTATACACCCTAATAAAGTTTCTATAGCTAAAAGTGGTACACCTCTAGATAATATTAAACAGTATGGTTATCAAGTATCTAACTTTTATACCAAAGTAAATTTACTAGAGTCTT
The DNA here is from genome assembly GCF_001632745.1 of Aquimarina aggregata. Classification (GTDB taxonomy): domain Bacteria; phylum Bacteroidota; class Bacteroidia; order Flavobacteriales; family Flavobacteriaceae; genus Aquimarina; species Aquimarina aggregata. The sequence goes on from NZ_LQRT01000003.1 coordinate 201,466, forward strand.
TGTTAGTTCATAAAGAAGAATATCAAAAAGTATTACTATTTGTTGGTAATAAGAAAATGGCAGATCGATTGTTTGAACGTTTTGAGAAAACTTTCCCAGATCAATGTGCTGTTATTCACTCTAATAAAACTCAAAATTACCGACTTAGAAGTATTGAACAATTTGAAAGTGGAGAACATCGAATTCTTATTGCTACCGACGTTATGGCAAGAGGTTTAGACATTGATGATATTAGTCATGTAATTAATGTCGACACTCCAGATTATCCAGAAAACTACATGCACCGTATTGGTAGAACAGGTAGAGCACAAAAACAAGGTATTTCTTTAGTATTGACTACGCAGAAAGAAGAAGAATCTCTTAAGGAGATAGAAAGTCTTATGGAAATGAAGGTTGAGCAACTAGAGTTCCCTGAGAATGTTGAAATTTCTGAAGAACTAACTCCCGAAGAACGCCCAAAGATTAAAGAAATTAACAATCCTCATAAACGTCCAAATGATGAAGTAGGAGCTTCATTTCATGAAAAAAAGGAGAAGAATAAAAAGGTAAATCTAGGTGGGTCGTACCAACGTGAAATTAAAAAGAAATATAAAAAACCTAAAACCAAAGGAGATAAAACCTATAATCTTAGAAATAAAAAGAAGAAACGGTAATCCCTAAATTAGTACATACATGCTAACTTTATTATTTATTTTTTAAAAAACTATGGATTTAAATCTTGCAGTATTAATTGACGGTGATAATATACCATCGACATATATAAAAGAAATGATGGAAGAGATTGCCAAATATGGAAATCCCACTATCAAAAGAATTTATGGCGATTGGACGAAACCTGATCTTACCAAATGGAAGAAAATTCTTCTTGAAAATGCCATAACTCCTATCCAACAGTATGGATATACTAAAGGAAAAAATGCAACAGATTCTGCAATGATAATTGATGCTATGGACATTTTATACTCGGAAAAAGTTAATGGATTTTGCTTGGTATCTAGTGACAGTGACTTTACCAGATTAGCGACTCGCCTTAGAGAAGCAGGAATGAAAGTTTTTGGGATTGGTGAGAAGAAGACACCTAATCCTTTTATTGTTGCATGTGATAAATTTATTTATCTTGAAATATTAAAACACGAGGCAGCAGAAAATGAATCTAAATCCACGGGCAATACATCTGTTTCTGAAAGCAGCATTGATCAAATAACACAAAAAGATATTAGACTAATTTCGAATACAATATCTGATTTAGCCGATGATGATGGCTGGGCTTTTCTGGGTGATGTTGGTAGTCTTTTGCAAAAAAAACAACCTAATTTTGATTCTAGAAACTATGGTTTTCAAAAATTAACGCCACTAATTCAATCCATTAAGAGTTTTGAAATAGAACAGCGCGAAGCGTCTAAAGGAAGATCTAAATTAATCTATGTTAAAAACATAAAACAAAAGAAAAAATAAGGTAGTAATGCATCATACTTTTACGATTCAAAAGTTTAGTATCTAAATAAATTAAAACATGAAATTTTCAACATTAGTAAAAATAGCGCTCCTAACCTTTCTTGTATCTAATCAGATTACAGCTCAACAAGTGTATAAAGAAAAGTTTGCTCATACTTTTTCTATAGTAGCAAGAGATAAGGTTACAGGAGAAATGGCTGTAGCAGTGCAAAGTCATTGGTTCTCTGTAGGATCAATTGTATCTTGGGGTCAATCTGGTGTAGGTGTTGTAGCTACTCAATCTTTTGTTAACCCGGCCTATGGACCTGACGGTCTTAAATTGATCTCAGAAGGTAAAACAGCAAAAGAAGCACTAGAACAATTGGTAGCTCAGGACGAAGGGAAAGATTTTAGGCAAGTTGCATTTCTGGATACACAAGGTAATGTGTCAGCCTTTACAGGAGAAAAATGTGTGGCTTCTGCTCACCATATTATTGGAGATAATTATTCTGTCCAGGCCAATATGATGCTTAATGACAATGTTGTGCCCGCTATGGCAAAAGCATTTGAAAACTACAAAAATTTACCCCTTGCAGATCGTGTGGTTAAAGTATTACTAGCTGCTCAAGAAGCTGGTGGAGATATTAGAGGTAAGCAATCGGCAGCTTTAGTTGTTGTAGGAGCAAAACCAGTTAAAAATTCTTGGGAAGACAAGAAAATAAACTTAAGAGTAGATGATCATGCTACTCCTTTAGTAGAGTTGCAACGGTTACTTGAGGTACATAAGGCTTATGAATTTATGAACAAAGGAGACCTTGCTGTAGAAGTTGGAGATATGAAAAATGCTTTAAAAGAATATGGAGCCGCAGAAAAATTGTTTCCTAATAACTTAGAAATGAAATACTGGAAAGCAATTGCGTTAGCTAACAATAAAAAACTAGACGAAGCTCTACCTATTTTTAAATATATTTTTGAGAAAGATAGTAACTGGAAAGAACTCACAAAAAGACTACCAAAATCTGGATTGCTTTCAATATCAAAAGAAGAACTTGAAAAAGTTATCAAACTGTAACGTAATCCAAAAAAATATTCATTGGCTTCAATATTTGCACACGCATTTACAGCATATGCCTTTAGTAAAACATTTACTAAAGAATTGGCAACAACAAAAGTTTGGATTTTAGGAATAGTGTGTGCTATTCTTCCAGATGCAGATGTAGTTGGTTTTGCATTCGGCATTACATATGAAGACTTTTGGGGACACAGAGGGTTTTCTCATTCTTTGGTGTTTGCAATACTACTTGGTTTATTAGTCACCCTCATTTTTTATAACTCAAAATTTTTAACTAAAACAGGAGGGCTACTAATTTTATACTTTTCGATTTGCACTGCTTCACATGGGGTTCTTGACGCAATGACTACAGGTGGATTGGGGATTGCGTTCTTATCTCCTTTTGATGATACCAGGTATTTTTTTCCTTTTAGACCTATACAAGTTTCCCCAATTGGCGCTAGTAAATTCTTTAGTATTTGGGGCATTAAAGTATTGTTAAGTGAATTAATATGGGTGATAATACCAAGTAGTATTTATATATTAGTAATCGCATTTTTTAGGAAGAAAAATGAAATAAATTAGTTTTAACAACAAAAAATTCTCGCTAATAGAAAATTCTGAAAATGGTAAAGTAAACACCGATACTATTTTTGAGTATAAACAAGATGGGGATTTGGTTACGGCTAATTATTACGGAGGTACTATACGCTATGGTAAAATTATAGCTTATTTAGAAAATGAACAGCTTAATATGTTATATCAATGCCTGACCATAGACAATGAATTAAAAGCAGGAAAGGCAATTGCACAAATCTCATTAACAGCTACAAACAAAATAAAACTAACTTTAAATTGGGAATGGTTAAATGATCAAAATAAGAAAGGGGTTTCAGAATATATTGAGATATCATAATCAAAAAAGAACAGTGCTTTTTTTTCTGTTATTATGTATTACTGCAAATACTATACTTCATGCACAAAAATCTTTTACTATTACAGAAAGTCTCAAAATCACTAAAATAAATGAATCTAGTTATCTTCATGTTTCAGATATTACTTTAGAAAATGGTTCAGTGTTTCCTTGTAATGGTTTTGTTTATGTTCATAATAATGAAGCTTATGTTTTTGACACTCCTGCAACCGATAAAGCTACTTCTAGTTTGCTAGATTGGTTACAAAATGATCTAAAAGTAAAAGTAAAAGGCGTTGTATTTAATCACTATCACAATGATGCAACAGAAGGTATTGATATTTTCAAAAGTCAAGGAATTCCTACTATTGCCAGTGAGAAAACGGCTTTACTTATGCATGACGATAACCAATTACAGCCCGATGTCTTATTTAAAAATACTATGACACTTACATTGGGCTCTAAAAAAATAATAAATACTTTTTTTGGAGAAGGACATACCTCTGATAATATCACTTCGTATTTCCCTGACGAACAATTAATTTTTGGAGGATGTATGATTAAAAGTATTAATGCTTCAAAAGGAAATTTAGCCAATGCTAACCTTAATCAATGGCCAAAAACTGTTTCTAAGATCAAAAAGGCATATCCAAATCTTAAGATTGTAATTCCTGGACATGGAGCATATGGTGATTCTAAGCTTTTAGACTATACCATTACCCTATTTCAAACTGAAAAATAAGTATGAGAGAATTTCAAACTACCCCAAACAATAAAGACCAAAAAAAATCAAAAGTTACTATGGGTCAGGCGTTCAAAACGATTATCTGGCCCAGAAGAAATTTAGTTTTTATAGGGTTAATTTTAATATTTCTTAACCGAATAGCAGGTCTAGTATTACCTTGGAAAAGTAAAACCTTACTTGATGATGTAGTACCTAGTAAAGATTTAAGTCAATTGTATGAGTTATTATTCATTGTAGCCATAGCCATATTAATACAAGCTACTACGTCGTTTTTATTAACTCGCATCCTTAGTGTACAAGCCCAGTTTTTAATTTCAGAATTAAGAGCCAAAGTGCAAAAAAAAGTACTGTCTTTACCAATCAGTTTTTTTGACAACACAAAATCAGGTGCGCTAGTATCCAGAATTATGAGTGATGTCGAAGGTGTTAGAAATTTAATTGGTACTGGATTAGTACAATTGGTTGGTGGTATTTTTACGGCTATAGTATCTGTAGTTTTACTAATTAATATAAATCCATGGATGACACTTTTTGTATTAATCCCCATAAGTTTATTTGGTATTGTAGCTCTAAAAGCATTTAAATACATAAGACCAATTTTTAGGATTAGAGGAAAAATTAATGCCGAAGTAAAAGGTAGGTTAACAGAAACTTTAGCTGGTGTTAGAGTAATTAAAGGGTTTGGAGCAGAAGAACAAGAACATAAAATCTTTGAAAAAGGAGTAGATAAACTGTTTCAAAATGTAAAAAAGAGCCTTACTGCTACTGCCCTTATGACAAGTTCTTCAACTTTTTTAGCAGGTATTGCCTCTACAGGAATAATGGGAATTGGAGGTTATTATATGATGGATGGTAGTTTAACAACAGGACAATTTTTATCATTCACCATGTATCTAGCGTTTATGATCGCGCCTATTGTTCAAATGAGTAATATTGGCAGCCAATTAACAGAAGCTTTGGCTGGTCTTGACCGTACCGAAGAGTTAATGAACATGACCCCAGAAGAAGAAATAGAAGATAGAACCATAGTACTTGATAAAATTAAAGGTGATATCATCTTTGATAACGTTTCTTTTTCTTATGAAAAAGGAAAAGAAGTATTGCATAATATTAGTTTCAAAGCTTCATCTGGCTCTGTAACCGCACTTGTTGGTAGTTCGGGATCCGGGAAATCTACTATTGCAGGTTTATCTGCAACATTTTTAAACCCAGAATCAGGAATAATTACAATTGATGATAATGACATATCGAAAGTCAATCTTAATAGTTATCGAAAAAACTTAGGAGTTGTTTTACAAGATGAATTTCTATTCGAGGGAACAATTCGAGATAATATACTTTTTCCTAGACCTAATGCTACAGAAGAGCAATTACAACAAGCTGTAAAAGCGGCTTATGTTAATGAGTTTACAGACCGTTTCGACGATGGTCTTAATACACTTATTGGAGAACGTGGCGTAAAACTTTCTGGTGGTCAACGCCAACGAATAGCTATTGCCAGAGCCATATTGGCAAACCCTAAAATTATTATTCTTGATGAAGCTACTTCTAATCTAGATACAGAGAGTGAAGCTTTAATACAAAAAAGTCTTAATGAGTTAATGAAAGGCAGGACTACTTTTGTTATAGCCCATCGACTAAGTACAATCAAAAAAGCAGATCAGATTTTAGTTATTGAATCTGGAGATATTGCCGAAAGAGGTACTCACGAAGAGCTGATTGAGGCAAAAGGTAGGTATTATGATTTATATACTTATCAAGCCAGAATCTAATATACTTACTTTTAGTATTGCAATCCTTTATTAATAAATTACATACCCTTTATACATTGATATCTGCATTTTATGTAACACTCAGTTCTTAAACTTTTAGCTTTATTTAACTTTGTTATTATCTAATAAAACTGAGTTATGAAATCAAAAAGAACGAGTATTCACATTTTATACAGTTTTACACTATTCTGTTTAGTATTTATCCAATCCAGTTGCAGTTCTGATAATGAAGTTGCTAACAATGATACTCCTATTACATCAGGAAAGGATTTAATTACATTAAGCAGGTCTAAAATTGATTTTGGTGAAGTTATTCAAAATAATCCCGAAAGAAACGAAAACCAATCTAGTAAGGTGATAGTTACTCTTACTAATAACTCAACTGAAACATTAACAAGTCTTGACACGGCAATAGAGTTTCCTGGTGAAGCAGGAGTCTTTTTTACGTTTTTACCAATTCCTCCAGGAGCATCAATAGATATTCCTTTTACATTTTCTCCTGATCGTCTAGAGCCAGGTATGTATTCGGGAAAAGCAACGCTAACTCCATCTATTGGGGAGCCTTTACAAATAACTCTTGAAGCTACCGTTATTACTCCTACAGACAATAATACAGGAAAGTAAGAGAAAGAAACCTGATTAAACGTAAGGATAACAATGAAAAATTCGTAGTTGTTACACTAACAAATAATTCGAATAGAATCTAAGAAGTTTAAGAGCATAGACTAGCTTCAAAAGAAATATAGCTATCAGAATTATTATTGTTTAGCGACACAAAGAAATAATATCTAAAAAAAGCTTATTTAGAAAATCCTGATATACTTTTTCTTATTCTCGTAAATGTACTTTTATCACTTATTCTTAAAAAAGAAAAGTATCCTTGTTGATAATTGATATACGTAACGACTTATTTATAAAAGTAAGTAAAATGGTACGAATAGTATTTATTTCAATTTTTATATTAAACCTGTTTTGCGGGTATAGTCAAAATGTAACCGGCACAGGTATCACAAAAGAGAAATACGAATATTTTTTAGACTTTTTTACTTCTCGCAATCCCCAGACACATAAAAAAGCTCTTAAATATATTGATACTAACTGGTTAGAAGATTTCGAAATTCTTGCCATAGAATCACTATATTTTCTTAAAAGCCCATCAGCTTCTTCAAAACTTTTAAATATCCTTCAAAAAAAAACAAAGAAGAATTATCGCTACGATTTCAATGCTTGGTTCGCTTATTTATGGAATAAAAAACAAACATATCACTCCTCTTATTACACTTTCAAAGCAATATTACATAAAGCCATAGATCCAAGATTCGATAAATACTTTTTGGATCGTGAGCAACAATCCACCATACGATTAGACGAAGTACGCTGGGGAGGAGTATTACAAGATGGTATCCCCCCATTACGCAACCCCAAAATGATAAGTCCTGCAAAAGCTTCATACCTTAATGATAAGGATATTGTTTTCGGGATTTCAATAAATGGAGATACTAGAGCATATCCTAAACGTATTCTTGCTTGGCATGAAATGTTCACGGATCAAGTCGGAAATGTTCCTGTTGCAGGTGTATATTGCACCCTTTGTGGGACAGTAATTTTATATAAAACCGAAAAAGATGGTGTAAAATATCAAATGGGAACTAGTGGCTTTTTATATCGATCAAACAAATTAATGTATGATAAAAAAACACAATCATTATGGAATACTTTATGGGGAAAACCGGTTATTGGGCCTCTTGTTGGTAAAAATATTGAATTAGATTATTTAAGTGTTGTTACTACAACCTGGGGAGAATGGAAAGAAAGACATCCCGAAACAACTGTACTATCTTTAAAAACAGGTCATCAAAGAGATTATGATGAGGGTGTAGCCTATCAAGAATATTTTGCAACAGATGAGCTAATGTTTATGATACCGAAAAAAGATACTAGGCTTAAAAATAAACAAGAAATTCTTGCCATTAGATTACCATCAAAGACAGATCAAAATATTGCTATTTCTTCAAAATTCCTAAAAAAGAATAACATATATAAAGGCACCATAAATAATTTAAATTTTACTGTATTTACAGATAAAAGTGGTGCTCATAGAGTGTATTTCACAAAGAACTTAGAATTCAGATCTTACGATAAGGGAGCATTAGCTACTACCGAAAATGGAGATATTTGGAAATTACATGAAAATCACCTTGAAAATAGTACTACTAAAGAAAAACTTGATCGATTGCCCACTCATAATGCCTTTTGGTTTGGATATCAAGCCGCTTTTCCTGGAGTACAGCTAATAAAATAGTAGTTAAATCATAGTCCTTAATATTTAATATAGCTGTGTTTTCTACCTCTTAAATCATATTGGCTATCTATAATTTAAAATCAATCTTAATGTTAGATTTGATAATTTTAAATTATAAAAAAAGAAAACTATGGAAAATAATATTAGAGGGGGTGAAGCTCCCGTTGCTTGTCAATTAGAGGCAGATAAAAACTATGCGTGGTGTACTTGTGGTCATAGTGATAATCAACCTTTTTGTAATGGAAATCACAAAAAAGAAGGAGCTACTCCTCCTACTATTTTTAGTGTTCCAGAAGCCAAAGAAGCACATTTATGCACTTGCAAACAAACTAGTAACCCTCCCTATTGCGATGGTTCTCATAAAAATTAAGCAAAACGCTGTTCTATATAGAACAGCGTTTTAGTTTTACATTCTCTTTTAAATTACAATCACACTTTTTAAATTATCGTATTCAATATTTTACCAAGAATAACCAATAGAAATATTCAATTCAGGAATTACCGGATCCACATTACCCACTGAGGTACCTTTCTTATCTATATAGAAATATTTATTAACTTCAAATGATGTTCCGATTGTGAGTCCTTTAATAAACTTGTTAAACACCCATTGATACCCTATTTCTCCACCAAACCCTAATGCCTTAGCATCCAATTCATTTTCTCCAAATTTTTCTTTAATTGAAAAGCTTCCTCCGACCACTCCAGGTCTTAGAAAAAAACCACGAGGCCCATTTTTCTTTTTTGAAAGATAGAATTTATAACCTGCATTTAGTAAAGCAATTTCTCCTCTATAATCACCTAAAGAGTTATCAAAAGTATCCCATTCAAGACGCGTAAATGTCAATTTTAGTTCTATAGCCCCCTTTGGTTTAACCATTCTTTCATAATCAATTTTAACTGCATTAAGAGCAGCATATACTGGGTGAACTCTTACACTATTTTTTGGACCTTCTTGTGCAGTTAAATTATTTATAAGCAACATCAATATCACAATTACAAAACTTATTTTTTTCATTCTTTATCCTTTTTATGTTTTCAATGACTCTAAAACATACAGGATTCAGGATTCCCTACTTTTTTTTTCAAAAAAGATAGTCACAAAATGATTCAAAAAACAAAAAAACTCAGTAAAATCAATACTTATAAAAAGATTAAAAAATAAAATTATTCTCTCTTAAAAATTGCTTTTTTACCTCCCAATTGTAACAACATTTCATTGTTCTTTAGCAAAAATTGAATTTTCACACCAGCTTGATCAGATTTAAATTTATCTTTCTCATAAGATACAACAGGAAAAGTTGGACCATCTTTTGCACTTACAATTAAAACCGCATCTTCTTTTTTTATAGTGATTTCAAATGGGAATTCTTGGTTCTTGTAAGTTCCTAAATACGGATTTAACTCATCTGCGGTTAATTTTAATGCTGGACTAAACTTAGGGAGTTCATATTCTCGATCAAAATATATATCTAGTGCAGCTACTAAAATTTCATTTAAACTCAAAACAACACCATTTGAAAGGTAACTAATTGATAATTGCTCATCGGGCACATATAATGTCATGGATTGAAAACCATCAATTCCTCCTGAATGCCCTAAACTTTTTTTATAATCATAAGGAAACTGAACCAAACCCATACCGTAATGTCCTACTATAGTAGTCATTTCTAACAAAGATCTTTTTGACACTAGCTTTCCGGCAAATAAATTATGATAAAAAATTGTCAAATCTCGAGGGGATGCTACAATTGCTCCGGCTCCAATAGGCACAGTCATATCTGTCTCGGGCTGTATTTGCCAATTAGAGTTCATAACATATGAGTATGCTTCATTTTTTTTCGGGTTTATTTTGCCTCCATAATATGTATTTTTCAAATTACATGGCACTATTATTTTAGAATGTAACACTTCTTGATATGTTTTACCTTCTAAATCCTCAAGTATATAAGACAACAATAGATAATTGGTATTAGAATACTTAGCATCTTGATCAGGCTCAAATTGAGGTTTACTTTTTATTACTCTAGCCATCATTTGCGCTCTTGTTTGCGGTATCATCATCCATGTTCTAAAATCTTTATCTTCTGTAAGATTGTATATCCCACTACGATGTCTTAAAAGATGTTCTACAGTAATTTTATGAGCATTGGGTACATCAGGAAAAAAGTCACTTAATAACGTTTCTAATTTTAGTTTCTTCTCTTCAACCAACTGCATAATTAAAGTAGCAGTAAACGTTTTGGTTATTGATCCAATTCTATATTTAGTGTTGGATCCAGACTTTATTTTGGTATCAAAATCAATATATCCTATTGTATTTTTATATATTTCTTTTCCATCTTTAGAAATTGAGATACTTCCCATTCCTTTTTTTTTACTATCGATCAATGAGAAAAGACTATCTAACTTAACCTTATCAAAAGACTGTGCATTTAAATTACAGCCTATTAAAAAAGCGATAATGAATCTATTTAGTTTCATAATATTTTAGTTTTATTTTTGAACTGATAATTTTTTAAGTGCTTTTTGCGCTTGTTCAAATGATTCATACTCTTTATATATCCCATCAGGATTTACAATGTAATGCATTGGGATTGCACTAATTTGCAATAACCTTCTTGTGAGTTTTTCTTTTTTAGAAATCAGCTGTATCCCCATTGGTTTTTTTCCTTTAATAAACTGTTTCCATTTATCGATATCAGAATCAAAAGAAATATCTATGAATTTGATTTCAGTGTTTTTGTATAGCTCTTTTTTCAGTTTTTCTAATTCTGGTTTTTCTTGCATACAAGGTGGACACCAGGTAGCCCAAAAGGTTATTAAATATGTATCATCTTTTATGTTTTTTAAATCGAATTCGGTCCCCTCTTCATCATAAACAATATGATTGGGAAAAGTCAATACTTTATCCTTATCAAAATTCCATAAAACATTTGCATTAGTTAATTTTCCTTGATCATCAAATTCAGAATCTGCCCTTAGTAGTATTAGAGGCTGTGAGAACAAAAAGAAAAAGAAAATACCTAAAATCACTAGACTTGATAGTACCTTGTGAGTTTTTCTAATACTATTTCTTGTCAACATAAGAACAAGAATTCCTATTAAGAGTAAAACAAAAATAAAGGGCACATAAAAAAAACTAAACAAATCAAAAATGCAAAAAGGCACAAAAAGAAGTGGTAAAAATTTAATCGGGGTATTTTTATTAAGTATACCGCCGCAAAACGTTGCTATTGCCCCGATAAAAATAGGAATCCATTTCAACAAATTAGATTGATAAATATCTAACGGGTTAAGAAACAAGAAGAAATAGAAACCTAATGCCATTATTGCAATAGCCGTTAGTATTCCTAAAACTATTTTTAAGATTATTTTTTTCATATGGTTTCTAATAAATTACAGTAGAGAAACTCTTACATAAGAGGTTACTTTTTAATCTACAACAGATAAAAAACAATAGTATACTACAATAAACTTGAGCAAAACTTGGAAAGCTATTTCTCGAGGTCTACTTCTTTTGTTATCCAAATAAAAATGGTTGTAGCCGCTCTTGAGATAACAAAAACTAAGCTCCCAAACATTGTTGGCAATGCAGATATTTTTAATCCTCCTGCTAGTCTTGCTGTAGAAATCTCTCCTAACATTTCGATCTTATCAAAAGCGTCTACTAAACCTATTAACTGACCTAATATACCCCACACTAAAATCATAAGACCAAGAGAATTAATCAACTTAATATATTTATAAGAAGGAGCGCCTTCTTTTTTTAGAATAAGTACCTTTTTTAGGATTAAGAAGAATATTAAAAAAAGTGTTACTAAGATAGGAAACATAAAAAACATTCCTCCTTCCTGCATTCTTTTATAAATTACAGAAAAATAAGTTTGATTTTCTTGAATTATAGAGAACAATAACATCATATTTAAGTAAATTTTGGATTAAACTTTTCCAAAACTAATAAGTTGAATTTCTCCAAAAATATTTTTGCGTCTACTGACCAAAACAACATGGGTTTATACAGAATTAAGATAATGTATCTCTAAAGTTAATCGAATTCTGTTAAACACAGCTTTAAAATAGTTATTAGTCTCAAAAATGTATTTCAAAAATAAAAAATGCGGATATTGTATAGCTATTATGATCTCCAAAGAATTTATACTTAAAAAGATTGTTCAATTATTGTTACACGCTATTTTCTGGATAGCTGTTCTATTTTGTTATACATACTTTTTTGGATATCATACAGAGAATATTAATTATGTTTTCTCTTTCTCTCTCTTTTTAATGCCTGTTACAATTGGTACAACATATACTATTATTAACATTTTAATTCCGAAGTACTTATTAGAAGAAAAATACCTTCTCTTCATTTTATATTGTATTTATACCATTATTATTTCGGCCTTCTTTGTTGTTATTTCATTTTTTTACGGATTAATATTTTTAACGGGAACAAAAATTGGAGATATGGCTCCAATGACCAGAAGTCCTTTATTTTTATTCATAGCAGTATATTTTGTTGTTTTTATTGCTAGTGCTTTTAGCTTAGTTAAGCATAATTACAAATCAAATTCTGACAATCAAAAACTAAAAAATAAAATTTTAGAAGCTCAGCTTAAGCTCAAAGAGCAAGAACTAAAATACCTAAAGATGCAAATTCACCCGCATTTTCTATTTAACACCTTAAATACAATGTATGGTTTTGCGCTTAAAAAGTCAGAAGAAACTCCAGAAATGATCCTTAAACTCTCAAATCTATTGGATTATTTATTATATCATGTTGATAAGCCTTTTGTTTCCTTACAAGATGAAATTAATCACATTAAAGATTATATTGCTTTAGAAGAAATGCGTTTTAATGATGTATTAGACATCACATTAAATATTCAAAATATTGATCATGCTGTACAAATTGCTCCTATGCTATTAATCCCATTTGTGGAGAATAGTTTTAAGCATGGAAGAATCCGAAATCAAAGATTATCTATTATTTTAGAATTAGAACATTACGATGGACAAGTAAAGTTTAAAATAAAGAATTCAATTTTTGATAGTCAAGAATATAACGAAACCGGTATTGGATTGGCTAATATCAAAAAAAGATTACTGTTTTTATATAAAGATAAACATACACTGCACATTACAAAAGATGAGCATTGGTATGAAGTACATCTAAATATTGACACTACAAAAGGAAAAATATATGAGTAACCAAATAACTTGTATAATAGTAGATGATGAACCTACAGCAAGAGATATTATAACAGATCATTTATCAAAAATTGATCGTATTAAGATCGTAGCAACTTGTGGTAATGCACTTGAAGCTTTTAATGCCATAAATACACAAAAAGTTGATTTGATTTTCTTAGATATCAATATGCCCGAAATATCTGGTATTTCTTTTGCCAAATCAATAAATACTAATATTAAAGTAATATTCACTACGGCTTATCGAGAATATGCTATAAAGGGTTTTGATTTACATGCAGTAGACTATCTACTAAAACCAATTTCTTTCGAGAGACTTCTTAATGCTATATCTAATTATTTCAAGGTACATCACCATTCAAAGGTAACAGAAACCAAAGAACTTCATACCAGTAATTTTATATTTGTTAGATCAGATCGTAGAATGAAAAAAATTGAATTCTCAGAAATTATTTATTTAGAAAGTTACAGCGACTATATAAAAATACACTCTAAATCCGAAACTATAGTGACCCGCGAAACGATAAGTGCTATCGAATCAAAATTACCTCAACGACTATTTATGAGAACACACAGATCTTACATCATTGCTATCTCTAAAATTGATTCTTTTTCTAATGAAGAAATTGTAGTACAAAATACCTCTATTCCTATAAGCAGAAACTATAAGGCAGAGGTATTAAGACGTCTTGAAAGCATGTAACTCGAAAATCTCTCTGAATACATCGCAACATAAACTTAGTTATATTCCAATTTCAAATTGAAAAATTTGTTCTAATAATTCGAACATTTAATATCTTGATTGCGATTTATAAAATTCATTTTCGAACTACACTAAATACTGTTATTTTTTGCTATTCTTTTACTTAGAAATTTCATCAATCAATCTTAACTCTTCTTCAGAAAATTCTAAGTATTCTAAAGATTTTACATTTTCCTTTAATTGGTCGGCAGAACTTGCTCCTATAAGAACAGAGCTAATTTGAGGCTGTCTAAGAATCCAGGCAATTGCCATTTGCGATAGTTTCTGATTTCTTTTGTTTGCGATAGTTGCCAAACGTTGTATTTTAGAAATATGAGTATTAAGGTTTTCTTTGTCCAGATAAGTAAAACTCTTTGCTGCTCTAGAGTCTTCGGGAATTCCGTTAAGATATTTATCTGTAAGCATTCCTTGTGCTAATGGGGAGAATGCAATACATCCTACTCCTTCTTGTTCTAAGGTATCCAATAAACCTCTTTCTACTCCACGCTCAAAAATTGAATATTTAGCTTGATGCAAAATAAAAGGAACCTTTAACTCTTTTAATAAGCTAGCTGCCATCGCTGTTTCTTTAGGCTCATAATTTGAAATTCCGACATATAATGCTTTTCCCTGTCGAACTATATCTGCTAAAGCAATCATTGTCTCTTCTAATGGTGTTTCAGGATCTGGTCTATGATGATAAAAAATATCGACATAATCTAATCCCATACGATTAAGACTTTGATCAATACTTGCCATTAAGTATTTTCGAGACCCTAAGTTTCCATAAGGTCCAGGCCACATATCATAGCCTGCTTTGGTAGCAATAAAAAGTTCATCTCGATAGCTTCTAAAATCTTTCTTAAAAAGTATACCAAAATTTTCTTCAGCAGAACCATAAGGTGGTCCATAATTATTAGCAAGATCAAAATGAGTAATACCAAGGTCAAAAGCACACCTAAGAATTTCTCTGGCATTATGTATATGATCAACAAACCCAAAATTGTGCCACAATCCAAGAGATATTGCAGGTAAAAGTGCTCCACTCTTTCCGCATCTATTATATTTCATTGTCTCGTATCTACTCGAAAGAGCCTGATAGTCTTGCACTCCGGTTTTATCATTAATCTGCATTGTAGTATATTTTTAATAGAGCTAATATATAGATAAGTTAGTTTTATAATTCATAAAGAAAAAATAAAAAAAGCCAATCTATATAGAATGGCTTTTTTTATTTTATTGATTTAAAATACTTTTTTAAATCAAAATGATATTATACATGTAACGCTCTATTGTCTGTAGCGGCTAATGCTGCTTCTTTAATAGCTTCTGTAAACGTTGGATGGGCGTGAGACATTCTAGAGATATCTTCTGCAGAGGCTCTAAACTCCATAGCAGTTACAGCTTCGGCGATCAAGTCTGCACAACGTGCTCCAATCATATGAACACCAAGAACTTCATCTGTAGTTTCGTCTGCTAATATTTTCACAAATCCATCTAAATCTGCACTGGCTCTAGCTCTTCCCAAAGCTCTAAACGGAAATTGTCCTGATTTGTATTTTACACCTGCTTCTTTTAATTCTTCTTCTGTTTTACCAACAGCAGCCACTTCTGGCCAAGTATACACTACTCCAGGAATTAAGTTATAATCAATATGTGGTTTTTGACCCGCTAAAACTTCTGCTACAAAAGTACCTTCTTCTTCTGCTTTGTGAGCTAACATTGCACCCTTTATAACATCTCCGATGGCATAAATATTAGAAGTACTTGTTTGTAAATGATCATTTACCTCAACCTGTCCTTTATCATTAAGTTTCACTCCTGCAGCTTCTGCATTTAATCCATCGGTATATGGTCGTCTTCCTACAGAAACTAGACAATAATCTCCTTTAAACTCTACCGGGTTACCTTTTTTATCATCAGCAGTAATTGTTACTTGCTTAGCAGTTGCTTTAACTGCAGTAACTTTATGAGAAGTATAAAATTTCACTCCTTGCTTTTTCAGTACTTTTTGTAGTTCTCTAGATAATGCTTTATCCATTCCCGGAATAATTCTATCCATATATTCTACAACAGAAACTTCAGCACCTAGTCTACGATATACCTGACCTAATTCAAGACCTATTACACCACCACCGATAATAACAAGATGTTTTGGAACCTCTTTTAACTTTAAGGCCTCGGTAGAAGTAATTACTCTTTTCTTATCTAGTTTTATAAATGGTAATGTAGATGGCTTAGATCCTGTAGCAATGATACTGTGTTTTGCTTCAACTGTTTCTACAGTACCATCAGCTTTGGTAACGTTAATATGTGTAGCATCTTTAAAAGCTCCAACACCTTCAAAAACGTCTATTTTATTTTTTTTCATCAAAAACTCTACTCCACCTGTAGTCTGATCAACAACTGCTTGTTTTCGTGCAATCATTTTTTCAAGATTGATTTTTACATCTCCGGGAATTTCAATTCCGTGATCAGCAAAATGCTTTACAGCATGTTCATAATGGTGAGAAGAATCTAATAATGCTTTACTTGGAATACAGCCTACATTAAGACAAGTTCCTCCAAGTGTTGTATATTTTTCGATTATTGCGGTTTTCATACCTAGCTGTGCGCATCGAATTGCGGCTACATATCCACCAGGTCCAGAGCCAATAACGGCTACATCGTATGTACTCATAATAGATTATTATGTTGTGCGATTAATTATGAACAAACAAAGTTAAAGCTTTCGAGCTAATAAATAATTATTGAAGAAAGAAATAATTCATGAAGTATTAAATTTTATCAAAAAGCAATATTAGTACTCCCGAAAAGTTATACATTTAGAACAAAATTAAAACCGGTAGTAAAATTTCTTTTACAAATTGTCTTCCTTTTGTTACAAAGACATCTTTTCTTAAAATTAAGAATTGAGGTTTCAACGTAAAAGATTGAAATTAAAAATAAAGTATGCGCTATCTATCTTCCCTCTTTTTACTTATACTACTAATTTTATGGGGATCTTGTCGTAATGATTTTGAATCTGGACCAAGTACCGGAAATGTACAATTTTCTACAGACACTTTATTTTTAGATACAGTTTTTACCAATATTGGTTCAAGCACATACAGTTTTAGAGTCTATAATCGCACAAATGATGATTTCACAATACCAACAATAGCACTAGAAAGAGGAGAAAGTTCTAACTACAGGCTTAATGTTGATGGTATCCCTGGTAAGTCTTTTGAGAATATTCAGGTACTTGCCAAGGATAGTATTTTTGTTTTTGTAGAAACCACAACAGATATTACAGATCAAACTACAGAAAATGAATTTCTTTATACAGATCGAATACTTTTTGATACTGGCACAAATCAACAAGATGTAGATTTAGTCACTCTTGTAAGAGATGCTATATTTTTATTCCCATCTCGTGATGCTATGACCGGAGAACTAGAATCCCTGCCTATTGGTGTTGGTGGTGATCAAGTTAGAATTGAAGGCTATGTTTTAGAAGATAACGAACTCACTTTTACAAATGAAAAGCCCTACGTGATATATGGATATGCAGCTGTTCCCGGCGGAAAAACACTTACTATTGAAGCTGGAGCAAGAGTGCATTTTCATGCCAATTCAGGAATTATTGTTGCCGAAAACGGTACACTTGAGATTAATGGAGCATTAAGTACCGATCCGGAAGTATTAGAAAACGAGGTCATTTTACAAGGTGATAGACTTGAATCTCGTTTTAGTGAAATATCTGGACAATGGGGAACTATATGGTTAACTGCAGGAAGTACAGGTCATACTATTAATCATACTACTATAAAAAATGCTACAGTAGGTATTCTTATGGACTCAAATGATGGTGGTCCTAACCCTACTCTTACCATTTCAAATACTCAAATATATAATAGTTCTAATATTGGGCTCCTGGCTCGAACCGGTAATATTCTTGGTGAAAACCTAGTAATTAATAATGCTGGACTCGTAAGCCTAAACTGCTCTCTTGGGGGTGTCTACAATTTCAACCATTGTACTTTCAACAACTACAAAAATTTCGGAAATCCTTTTAGTGATACTCCTGCTGTACTAATCGATAACTTTATTGAAATCGAAGGACAACCTTTTTCTTTGGATTTAATAGAAGCTAATTTTACGAACTGTATTATTTATGGTGACAAAAACTTTAAACTTTTATTTGCTAAAGATGATAGTAAAGCATTTAACTATAATTTTAAAAATTGCTTGATTAGATTTAATGATTTCGATAATAGTTTTGATGATAATCCGCTATATGATTTTACAAATACTAGTTTATTTGAAAATGTTATCCTTAACGAAGACCCGGACTTTAAAACCCCTTTTGAAAATATACTTAATATAGGAGATGATTCTGCAGCAAATGGCCAAGCTACTACTCCAACATCAGGAACAGATATCTTAGGAACTACAAGAAACACTTCGGCTCCTGACATTGGAGCCTATGAAAGTGTAGTTTTTGAAGAAGAAGAAGAAGGAAATTAAATTACTTTTTAAAATGCACAACTATATTTTCAAATCTACTCGTCTTGGTTTTAGAAATTGGCATCTTAACGACTTAGATACACTTGCCAAAATTAATGATGACGATGATGTTATGGAATTCTTTCCATTCAAACCTACCAAATCTGACACTGAAGATTTCATTTTTCGAATGCAAAATATGCAGCAAGAAAAAGGGTTTAGTTATTTTGCGGTTGATCTGCTTGAAAATAATGAATGTATTGGATTTATAGGTTTATGTGAACAAAATTACTTAGTAGATCCTAAACCTTTTGTGGATATCGGTTGGCGACTTAAAAAAAGTACCTGGGGTAAAGGTTATGCCACTGAAGGTGCCTTTGCCTGTCTTGATTTTGGATTTAACAAACTGGGTTTACAAACTATTTATTCTGTAGCCCCTGAAATCAACACAAAATCAGAGTCGGTTATGAAAAAAATCGGCATGGTTCAAGTTGAAGTTTTTGATCACCCTAAGCTCCTAAATGATAATCGATTAAGGAGATGTGTACTATATAAAAAAGAAAAAAATAGTTAGACTCATGATTGTTTTAAAAAATACCGCTTATCTAATCGTTTTTGTGTTTGGGATATATACCATTAATGCCCAAGAAAGTAGTATCCATGACAAAATTAATCTAGACATGTATGATAATTTTTCTAAAGCATACAAAACTTCAGATTACAATTTGTTTGCTTCAATTCATAGTAAAGAAATGATTAGAGTCTCGGGAGATGGAGGGTCAATTAAAAAAGTTGATCAATATTTAAAAGGGTATCAAAAAAGGTGGAGTGTTCCCAAAAAAAATCCTCCTTCTATAGATTTCAGATTATTAGAAAGAGTACATTCGGACTCCCTAGTCTCTGATAGAGGGATTTATAAAGTAACTTATACAAGCGAAGATAATCAAACTACATATTCTTATGGGAAGTTTCATGTAATTTTAAAACTAGAAGATGGTAATTGGAAAATAACCCTTGATTATGATTCTAATGAAAACAAAAGTATTACTAAAACTAGTTTTGATAATGCTTTTGCCCTTTCTGAGTATTCCAAATACTGCAAAAACTAATTATAGAATATAGTTACACACTTTTATTACAAATAAGAGGTATAAGACGAATATTTTTTTTCAAAAAAAAGTAAAAATGAGTTGGATTAAAGAGATATCCTATGCAGAAGCCTCGGGTAGATTAAAAAAAATCTATGATCGTGTAAAAGGTCCCAATAACACCATTGACAATGTGTTATCCGTTCATAGCTTGAGACCACACACCCTTATAGGGCATATGGGATTATATAAAAATGTACTTCATAATGCTAATAACACATTACCAAAGTGGTATTTAGAAACTCTAGGAGTTTATGTTAGTTATCTTAATAAATGTGACTACTGCGTAGAACATCACAGTGCGGGATTGAAACGCTTACTTAATGATGATGCTAAATTTAACGATATTATTTCCTGTCTTATTAGCGATAATGTTAAAATCTATTTTAAAAATAAACACCTAGCTGGATTGCATTATGCAAAACAATTAACATTATCTCACCATACTATTAGTGAAGCTGATATACGTACCTTAAGAATACAAAATTTATCTGACGGAGAAATATTGGAAATCAACCAAGTAGTAAGTTATTTTAATTATGTTAATAGAACCGTCGTAGGACTTGGAGTAAATACCGAAGGTGATATTATAGGACTATCACCAAACGATAATGATGATCCAGAAAATTGGGGGCATTCTTAAAAACAAAACACGCATAAACTAAAATTTATGCGTGCTCTTATAATTTATATGAAATTCGATTTATGCTATAAATAATGGTTTATCGGCCATCATAGCATTTACATCGTCAGCAATACCATGAAGAGCTTCTTCGTTTTCTATATTCGCAATAACCTTGTCGATAAGTTCTACAATAGCTTTCATATCATCTTCTTTCAATCCCCTTGTTGTTACTGCGGATACACCTATTCGGATACCAGAAGTTACAAATGGAGATTTATCATCAAAAGGAACCATATTTTTGTTTACTGTAATTTCTGCCAAACCTAATGCTTCTTCTGCTTGTTTTCCGGTAACACCTTTATTACGAAGATCAATTAACATCATATGATTATCTGTTCCACCAGAAATCACTTCATATCCTTTATTCACAAACGCTTCTGCCATGACAGCTGCATTTTTCTTTACTTGCACAATATAATGCAAGAAATCATCAGTAAGTGCTTCTCCAAACGCTATGGCTTTTGCAGCAATAATATGCTCTAGAGGTCCTCCTTGATTACCAGGAAAAACTGCACTATCTAATAAAGATGACATCATTCGTTTCTTACCACTTTTAAGAGTAATTCCAAAAGGGTTTTCAAAATCAGTCCCCATCAAAATCAGCCCACCTCTTGGGCCTCTTAACGTCTTGTGAGTTGTAGTAGTTACTACATGACAATGTGGTACTGGATCAGAAATTACTCCTTTAGCTATTAAACCAGCTGGATGTGCAATATCTGCCATAAGAATAGCACCAACACTATCGGCTATTTCTCTAAATCTTTTATAATCTATCTCTCTAGAATACGCAGAAGCACCCGCAATAATTAATTGTGGTTTTTCTTCTGTTGCTATTTCTTGTATTTTATCATAGTTTAATCTTCCTGTCTCCTTCTCTACTCCATAAAAAACTGGATTGTACAATTTACCTGAAAAATTAACCGGAGAACCATGTGTTAAATGCCCACCGTGTGATAGGTCAAATCCCAATATTTTATCTCCTGGTTTGAGGCAAGCGTGATATACGGCTGTATTTGCTTGTGATCCAGAATGAGGCTGTACATTAGCATAATCAGCTCCAAATAATTCTTTTGCTCTATCAATAGCGATTTGTTCTACAACGTCTACTACCGCGCAGCCTCCGTAGTATCTTTTCCCAGGATACCCTTCAGCATATTTATTAGTTAATACTGACCCTGCTGCTTCCATTACTTGTTCACTTACAAAGTTCTCTGAAGCAATAAGTTCTAACCCATTGATTTGACGTTCCCTTTCGTCCTGGATTAAATCAAAAATTTGTTCGTCGCGTTGCATGTATTCTTAGTTTGTTAATAAAGTTGCAAAAATAGGAAATAGATTCCTTAAATCAGCTTAAACAATCCCTAATAAATATGAACAACTTGTTCACATTTTGATTATATCTAATCATCTATTTCATAGGCTTATATATCTTTTGTTTACTCTAATAATGTATTTACATCTTTAAAACCTCAAATACTCCTAGAACACTGGTAAAAATAATCTCCAAGATTATTAAACCTTATCCAAACAGATGTATAACCTTATCTTATCATTATTTTAAGTATTTTTCACATAATTAAAAACTTTTAACCGCTCGAAAATTATATATTTGATCATGAAATTGAAGTACTTTTTAAGTTTTTACTTTTCAACAAAAATTCGATAAATATGGCTTTTTTGTAGATTGTAGCAACATCTTGTCAAACAAAAGAGTCTTTTTTTTAAACTTTACCTAATCAGATAGGTAATCAAAAGAAAAACTTTTAATACCTTCAACAATATAACAACTTAATAAAAATATTATAATGCCCATAACCGCAAATTATCCTAATAGAAAAACGTGGATTGAAATCTCATCAAATACAGATTTTCCTTTACAAAATATTCCTTTCGGTGTATTTCTTACCAGAGATGATATTATTACTATAGGAACTCGAATTGGCGATACTGCTATTGATTTAGGAGCGCTTCATCAATTAGGGTATTTTGAAGGAATTCCTCTAACTGATGATATATTCTTACAAGATTCTTTGAACGATTTTATTTCTGACGGAAAAAAAACATGGAGACTGGTTCGAAATAGAATTGCAGATATTTTTGATGCTGAAAATAATACGTTAAAAAATAATGAGAAGCATAGAAAAGAAGTACTATTTTCTCTAGATGAAATAGAAATGCAACTTCCAGTTAGTGTTGGTGACTACACTGATTTTTACAGTAGTATCGAACATGCAACCAATGTTGGTGTAATGTTTAGAGGTAAAGAAAATGCGCTAATGCCTAATTGGCTTCATATGCCGGTTGGATATCATGGTAGAAGTAGTTCTATTATTCCTTCAGGAATACCTATACATCGTCCACAGGGGCAAAAATTAACTAATGGAGATACAGAACCTATTTTTGGCCCTTCTAGACTAGTAGATTTTGAACTAGAAATGGCATTTATAACTACCGATGCTAATCACTTGGGTGAACAAATCCCTATCGACGAAGCTGAAGATTATATTTTTGGTATGGTCTTATTTAACGATTGGAGTGCTCGTGATATACAAAAATGGGAATATGTTCCTCTTGGACCTTTCTTAGGAAAAAACTTTGCATCATCTATATCCCCATGGATAGTTACATTAGATGCTTTAGAACCCTATAGAACTAAAGGACCTAAACCATTAAAAAAACAACTTCCTTACCTTCAATATAAAGGTGAAAAGAGTTTTGACATCAAACTTGAAGTTTCTATACAACCTGAAAATGCAAAAGAAACAATAGTTTCTAAAAGCAATTTTAAGCACATGTATTGGAACATGGCCCAGCAACTCGCTCATCATACGGTAAATGGATGTCCTGTTAACTCTGGGGATATGATGGGAAGCGGTACTTTATCAGGCCCAACTCCTGATTCTTATGGATCAATGTTAGAATTAAGTTGGAGAGGTGAAAAACCAGTTCAACTTAATGAAGGTGGCAGCCGAAAATTTATTGAAGATAATGATACGGTTATTATAAGAGGGTATTGTGAAAAAGAAGGAACACGAATTGGTTTTGGAGAAGTATCTACAAAATTACTACCCGTATTTAAAAAATAAAACCTTTATAAACCCTTATAAAACCTCGAAAATTATAATTTCGAGGTTTTTTTATTATCTTTTTGGCATTAAAGTTGTCTATGTTACCCAAATTCAAATATTATCAACATGAAAAAACTACTACTATTACTTATTGTATCTGCTACCCTTGCTTCGTGTAGTAGTGTAAAACAAACCGAAAAAGCACTTAATACAGGAAACTATGATCAAGCCATAGGTATCGCCTTAAACAAACTTAGAACCAATAAAGAAAAAAAAGGAAAACAACCTTATATTCTTATGTTGGAAGAAGCGTATGCTAAAGTTGTTGACCGTGATAAAAATGCTGTAGTGTATTTAGAAAAAGAAGGTAATCCTGCTAATTTAGAACGAATGTACAATACCTATGTAGCTCTAAAAAATAGGCAAGAACGCATAAAACCATTATTACCATTATATCTTGTTGAACAAGGTCGTAATGCCAACTTTGCAATGGATAATTATGATCAAAAAATAATTGCCACAAAAGACAAACTTTCTAAATACTTATATGATAACGCAAAAGGATTATTATCGTCTGCTAATAAAAAATCTGATTATAGAGCAGTTTATGAAAACCTCATTTATCTTAACAAAATCACACCGGGTTATAAAAACACAACTGATTTAATAGAGGAGGCACATTTTAAAGGAACTGATTTTGTTAGGGTAAATATGAAAAATAAAACCAATGTTATTATTCCTAAACGTTTAGAAGGTGACCTACTAAACTTTGGTACATATGGGCTTGATGACCTTTGGACCGTTTACCATAGTCAACCTCAAAAAACGATTAAATATGACTATGCCATGGAGGTTACTCTAAGGGAAATCAACATTTCACCAGAAAAAATTAGAGAACGCCAGTTAGAACGTGAAAAATTGGTTAAAGACGGATGGAAATATTTAGTTGATGACGAAGGAGAGTTTGTAAAAGATGATGAAGGCAATAAAATAAAAGTAGATAAGATGACAAAGGTGCGTTGCGAGTATTATGAATTTACTCAATTTAAAGCAACTAATGTTGTTGGTAACGTGCAATATAAAAATCTAAGAACAAAACAACTATTAGATGCTTTTCCTATAGCTAGTGAATATGTTTTCGAACATATTTATGCAAAATTTAATGGAGATAAACGAGCACTTGAAGATGATTTAGTTCGTTATTTGGGATTACAAGCTGTCCAATTCCCTACCAATGAACAAATGGTATATGATTCTGGAGAAGGACTTAAAAATAAATTAAAAAGTATTATTACAAGTTACCGTTTTCAATAAAACGAATAAATCTCCCATATTTGTAAATATGGGAGATTTATTTTCTTATACGTATTGATGTAAAACCTGAGGAGTAATCATACTATGTGAAGAATGATGTACTGCTACTCCGTTTCGTATTACGATAAATTGCGGAGACTCATGAAAAACCTGAAATTTTGCAGATATTTCATCAGAAATATTTCTATGATTTAACAAATCCAGATAATAAAGATCTACCTCATCTGCAGTTAAATCAAAACTACTTTCAAAATTACGAATCACCATCCTACTAATACCGCAACGGGTCGAATGTTTAAATATCGCTTGAGTTTTTGTTTTCGATGCTTTTGTTATTGTATTCAATTGGTCAATAGTCTTAAGCTCTTGCCAAGGTAATGGTTGTTTTTCTTCTTTTGGTTCTTTTCCTTCTGATCCAAAAAGTTTATTAAATATTCCCATATAATTTTAGTTTCTTCCCAAATGTAGTATAAAAAGTATCTCTAATTCCTGTATTCAGTCTGCCAAAAATACTAAAACTTACATTCAAAAAAATCTACCAGACATATCTTATTTAATAATTTTTCAAATAAATTCATAGTGCCATTAAACAAAGTAGAAAGAAAGACTCTAATACTTAAATATTTCTTTAAATCTCTATGGCAATTTATACGATTTTAAATTAACTCCAAATCCGGCTGATCTAGATTCAGTATACCATACATTGTGAACAACGAAAAATTTTGATTTATCTAAGCTAGATGTTTCACTTACAAACCTTTTCTTTTTAACCTCAAAAACGATATTGATTCACGAGTGACCTAAAGATAAAAATCAATAATGCACAATACAGAATTAGTCTTTTTTTAATAGTATTTGAGATTCAAAACTTTTAATTTTACAATGGATTTTGAGGTAGTACTATATAACTTACCCAACACATAATAATCATTTTTAAGTTGTATTACAACACTCTTAAAATGCTACTCTTTGGTATTCAAATGATTTTAAAAAAAAGGAATCAATATCAAAAAAATGTCAAAATGACTTGAAAATACTTTAAAAACAAGTCAATATGACATGTTTTTAAAACAGGAATACTATTTGTTTTTCTTGAAACATATTCAAAAACAGACAACTATGAATTTTAATAATTTCACTATAAAATCACAGGAAGCCATCCAACAAGCCCAACAGCTTGCACAGGGATTTGGGCATCAGCAAATAGAAAACGAACACATTTTTAAAGCTATTTTTAATGTAGATGAAAATGTTCTTCCCTTTTTATTGAAAAAATTAAATGTCAATATTACGTTATTACAACAAGTTCTTGACAGCACTCTCGAAAGTTTCCCTAAAGTTACTGGAGGTGATATTCAACTATCTCGTGAAGCAGGAAAATCACTAAATGAGTCTAGCATTATTGCAAAAAAAATGAATGATGACTATGTTTCTATAGAACATTTAGTTATTGCAATTTTTAAGTCTAAAAGTAAAATCTCTCAAATTTTAAAAGATCAGGGCGTTACCGAAAAACATTTAACCGAAGCGATTAACGAAATAAGAAATGGTGAACGTGTGACCTCTCAAAGTGCAGAAGAAACATATCAAGCCCTAGGTAAATATGCCAAGAATCTAAACGATATGGCAGAAAATGGGAAACTTGATCCCGTAATCGGTCGTGATGAAGAAATACGCCGAGTACTACAAATACTTTCTCGTAGAACTAAAAACAACCCTATGTTAGTTGGTGAACCTGGTGTAGGTAAAACAGCAATCGCAGAAGGACTAGCGCATAGAATAATCGCTGGAGATATTCCAGAAAACTTAAAAAACAAGCAAATATTCTCATTGGATATGGGAGCTTTGATTGCAGGAGCAAAATTTAAAGGGGAGTTTGAAGAACGCCTTAAGGCCGTTGTAAAAGAAGTAACCACTAGTGATGGGGATATTGTATTATTTATCGATGAAATCCACACTCTAGTTGGTGCTGGCGGTGGCCAAGGAGCTATGGACGCTGCTAATATTTTAAAACCTGCACTAGCCCGAGGCGAGCTGCGCGCTATTGGAGCCACTACTCTTGATGAGTACCAAAAATACTTTGAAAAGGATAAAGCCCTAGAAAGACGTTTTCAAAAAGTTATTGTTGATGAGCCTGATACCGAAAGCGCCATATCAATACTTAGAGGTATTAAAGAAAAGTATGAAACACATCATAAAGTAAGAATTAAAGATGAAGCGATAATAGCCGCTGTAGAGCTATCGCAACGTTACATTACCAACAGGTTTTTACCCGACAAAGCCATTGATTTAATGGATGAAGCTGCTTCGAAATTACGTATGGAGATCAATTCTAAACCTGAAGAATTAGACGTTCTGGATAGAAAAGTTATGCAACTAGAAATTGAAATTGAAGCCATAAAGCGTGAAAACGATGAAGTTAAATTAAGAGTTCTTAATGCAGACCTTGCCAACATCAAAGAAGAAAGAAACGAAATATTTACCAAATGGCAGAGCGAAAAAGAAGTTGTCGATGCCATACAAAATACCAAAACTGCCATCGAAGAATATAAGCTTGAAGCTGAAAAAGCAGAACGAAATGGAGATTACGGAAAAGTAGCAGAAATACGATATGGCAAGATAAAAGAAACTCAAGAAGAACTTGAGAGACTTCATTTACAATTAGAACAACAACAAAGCAATTCGTCCTTAATAAAAGAAGAAGTTACAAATGATGATATAGCCGAAGTTGTTGCAAAATGGACAGGAATTCCTGTTACCAAAATGTTACAAAGTGAACGAGAAAAATTATTAGTTTTAGAAAAAGAACTGCAAAAAAGAGTGGTCGGTCAAATCGAAGCTATCGCAGCAGTAAGTGACGCGGTTAGAAGAAGTAGAGCTGGGTTACAAGATCAAAAAAAACCGATAGGATCTTTTCTTTTTCTAGGAACTACAGGAATTGGTAAAACAGAGTTAGCAAAAGCCTTGGCAGAATATCTTTTTGATGATGAAAGCGCAATGACAAGAATAGACATGAGTGAATATCAAGAACGCCATGCAGTAAGCAGATTAGTAGGAGCACCTCCAGGCTATGTTGGATACGATGAAGGAGGTCAGTTAACAGAAGCTGTTAGAAGAAAACCATACTCTGTTGTATTGTTAGATGAAATCGAAAAAGCACATCCAGATACTTTTAATATATTACTACAAGTATTAGATGAAGGTAGGTTAACTGACAATAAAGGAAGGACTGCAGATTTCAGGAATACAATCATAATCATGACAAGCAATATCGGGAGTCATATTATACAGGATAAATTTGAAGCCATAAAAGATGTTGATACTGCAATGGAAGCCGCCAAAATTGATGTACTTGCATTATTAAAGCAATCTGTAAGACCTGAGTTCCTAAACAGAATAGACGACATTGTTATGTTTTCTCCTCTTACACAAAGAAACATTACAGAAATTGTTAAGCTTCAATTAAAAAATGTATCCAAAATGTTAGAACAGCAAAACATATCATTAGATGCTACAGACGAGGCAATTACTTTTTTATCTAAAAAAGGTTTTCAACCAGAATTTGGTGCAAGGCCTGTAAAACGAACAATACAAAAAGAAGTTCTAAATGCCTTATCTAAAGAGATTCTTTCTGGAAAAATTTCTACAGAAAGTAGTATACTACTAGATGAGTTCGATGATAATCTTGTTTTTAGAAATCAGATAGATTTAGTACCTAAATAACCAAAATCAAAGTAAAATTAAAACCTAAGTTGGCATTTAAATGTTAAATAGTATTAAATGCCAACTTTATATATTTGAATCAAATTCTTATGGATTACGGTTTTACCGTAGTTATTAACAAATTTATTCCTACAACGGTTAATAAATAAATCTAGAAAAAAAACAGCTTTTAGTTACATTGCAGGCGCAATGAAGCCAACTATAATAGCACTATTACTTCTTACAACATATACCTGCTTTGGACAAAGCAGAAAAAGTGCATTATCTGATATTAGGAACAAATATCAATTGATAAGAGAACTACTAGATTCTAATGCGCTCAGACAACATCATACAGATTATTCATGTAAAGAGACTTCAGAAGAAGGAACCCTTACCTTTTATTATAACAGTAGTGAATTAAAACATATTAGCCACAACTATACAAAAGGACATGTAAATTATAGAGATGAGTTTTACATTTGGGATGATGAATTGTTTTTCCAGTATTCAATTCATAATATCTGGTATAAAGATTATGAAAGAAATAAATCAGGCAAACTAGAAAAAGTAGATGTGACATTAACCTTAGAAGAGCGTTTTTACTTCGAAAACAATGCTATTATAAAATGTCAATTCAAAGACTATGAAAATCGAAGCAATACCCCCAAAATTATAAAAACACAACATATTAGAAACAAAAATGTAGGTTGTGATCAAGCTCAAGATGCTCTTGAAAAATTTAATACCCTACTACAGTATCAGGAAATAAATATCAAAGATGCATGTAACTTACCAAGGAGTATTACCAAAACTGAAATTATTGATATTATAAATAACAGTAGAAACTAGCACTGATTTTATCTTTAAAAAACAATAACTATATAAAATAATATACCATTTGGTATATTATTCGTATATTTGATTATCTTTTTATCTCATTATGCTTACAAAGGCCAAACAAACATCCGATTTTATCATTCAAACAGTAGCACCCATTTTTAATAAAAATGGATATGCAGCAACAAGTCTTAGTGATATTACCAAAGCTACTGGATTAACAAAAGGAGCGATTTATGGTAATTTTAAAAATAAAGAAGAATTGGCCATTGCAACATTTAATTTTACGGTAAAAAATATGCTTCGTAGAATTACCGATCACCAGTCATTGAGCAATTCACCTATAGAAAAATTATATCTTATTACAGACTTTTATAGAAATTATTATAATTACAGCCAAGAACTGGGAGGATGTCCTGTTTTAAATATGGGTGTAGATTCGAAACATCAAAACCCATCAATGTTTCAACATGTAAAGTACACGATACATAAAATCCAAAATAACGTTGCAAAACTAATAGAAGAAGGGAAACTACAAAATGAGATAAAACTGGATATAGACACTATTCTGTATTCAAAAAGACTATATACAATGATCATAGGAGCCATTTTTATGACCCATACTATAGAAGATAATAATTATTTATTGGAAACTATGGATCAAATAGATCAGATGATTCATAAAGAACTTAAAAAATAATTTTTTTACTTAAAAATATACCAATTGGTATATTATAAAAAATAAGACAAATATGAAACTTTTAAAAGTAGTAGAAACCAAAGCCAAAATAAGATTTCAAGATTGTGATCCTTTTAATCACCTGAATAATGCATCATATATAAATTATATGATCAATGCTCGTGAAGATCAAATTGAAAAATACTATGATCTGGATATTTTTAAACTCGCTAAGACAAAAGGTATCAGTTGGGTTGTTGGAACAAATCAAATAGCCTATTTAAAACCTGCATTACTAATGGAAGAAGTATGTATTGATTCTCAATTAATACGATTTTCAGAAAATCAATTACATGTAGAGATTAGAATGTGGAATCATAACAAGACAGAACTCAAAGCGGTCATGTGGAGTACTTTTGTACATTTTAATTTATTAAAGCAAAAACGTTGGAGTCATAGTCCAGAACTAATAGAATTATTCCAAAATATAGTATCACCAGTATCAGAAAACAGTTTTGAACAAAGAATTTTGCATTTTAAACCACAAAAAGTGTAACATTACCTTTTTTTTATAGTCTTATAAAAACAACCACGTAAAAAAACCTAGCCATATGAAATCTTCTGGCGACCTAGACTCTTCTAATAAGAAAAGAAGTTCCTATATATACATAGGCTTTTTTATATTGGCTATAGTCTCTATGGTAGTTGTCGTTTGGCAAATGGGAATGTTAGAGTAATTGATTTTAGTAGTAACAATTATTTTTATACATTTATAAATAGAATATTAGTCTATGAAGTCAATTACTTTTTTATCTGTTTTTTTTATTTGTATTATATCATTCGCTCAAGATCAAAAAACCAGCACTACTTACTTTCTAGTAAGACACGCTGAAAAAGACCTAAGTGATCCTAAAAATAGAAATCCTAAGCTTACAGAAGAAGGAGTTTTAAGAGCTCATAATTGGGCAAAAACACTCAAGGACACCAAAATTGACATGGTTTTTTCAACAGATTACTTCAGAACTAAAGAAACTGCTAAACCGATAGCTGACAGTCAAAATCTGGAGGTTAAACTATACGATCCCAGGAACCTATATAACGAAGATTTTCAACAACAGACCAAAGGAAAAACTGTGGTCATTGTTGGTCATAGTAACACTACTCCGACGTTCGCAAATAAAATTATCGGAAATGATAAATATGCATCTATTGATGAAAAAATATATGGAAAATTGTTTATAATTAGCATTAAAGATGATAAAATTGCAGATATCGTATTAAATATCGATTAAATTTGAAATGCTTTTTAGTCTAATTTCTTACAAATTCTTCAAAAAAAGAACATTATTCCTATATAAAACTTACGGTTATCCCTCTATTCTCACTTCTTATCGAAAATTTTAAAAAGTTTCTATCCTTTCTTTAAAAAAAGAATACCTTCCACTGCACAAAAAAACTTAGCCCCTTCTCAAATCAATACTACTCTTTCTACCTCAAAATCAAATAGTGTATTAATTCTTTTTTAAAATCAAAACATGAAAAAAGTTTTTATTGGCTGTATAGCCTTATTAAGTATGTCATTAAGTTTCGGGCAATCAGAAAAAAATAGTGTGAGTCAAAAGGGGAAAAACAATGTTGCTACAATATCCCAGTATGGTTCGCCAACGGGGCTAGACATTACACAGAATGGTAATGAAAACATCTCTGAAGTAACACAAGGATTAGAAAATAACCCGTCAAAAGAAGGTATTATATCTCAAAACCAAACAGGAAATCAAAATAACGCAATCATATTTCAACTAGGAACTGGTAATGAAACCTACCAGACACAAACAGGAGATAACAATATTGCCTCTGCTAGCCAAGATGCTTCGACATCCTTTAGCATCATAAACCAAATACAAACAGGAACAAACAATACAGCTACTGCTACTTTTGAAAACTCCTTAATTGGTGGCGCTACCATTAATCAAACTCAAAATGGAGATAATAACATTTTGGAAGCAACAAATGCAGAAAGTTTAGTTGATCAACAACAAGATGGTACAGGAAACTATGCAAATATTATTGCTTCAGGTACACTAGGTAGAATTCAACAAGTACAAGTAGGTTCTAGTAATGCTGCATTTACGTTTCAAGAAGGGACTGAAAATAGTAGTGTTCAAAATCAAAATGGCGAAGAGAACAATGCAACTATTGAGCAAAACGGTTCTAACAACGACGTTTTTCAAAGTCAAACTGGATTAAGAAATAATGCTGCTATAACTCAAAACAATAGTTCCAACAGTAATATTAATCAATCTCAAAATGGTGAGGGAAATGTGGTTAATACATTTCAATCTGCAAAATCTTCATCTGCCTCTGCAAACCAATTTGGCAACTTCAATAGTATAACTCAAAACCAAACTGGGATGGAGAATACTATAAGCACTTCTCAAGATGGTGAATTAAACAATGCCACAGTTACTCAAGATGGCAAACAAAATCAAGTATTTCAAAATCAAGGAGGAAACGCTAACGTCGCTGCTGCCCAACAAAACACTTCGGTTTTAAGCTCTATTTCTCAAAATCAAAATGGGCAAGAAAATTCTGCTACTGCAAATCAAAATCAAGGTAACGGAAATACTATTTTGCAAAACCAAAGTGGTTTAAATAATGTAACAGTTACAGAGCAGCAAGAAGGAGCAGGAAACAATGCTTTAGCAGAACAATCAGGAGAGTCTAACAGTATTAATCAGGTTCAAAATAGTGGTGCTAACAATACTTTATCTGCACTACAAGAAGGTGGCTCATCTAATGACATTAATCAAAACCAGACAGGTGAATCAAATACTAGTTTTGCTCTACAAATCAATAGCTCATCTAATACAATTCAGCAAGTACAATCTGGAGCAAATAATTTTATGGAAGCAACTCAAAACAATGGTACCTCTGATGGTATTGTACAGACTCAATTTGGTGAGAACAATGCTGCTTCTGCTTTGCAGGGAACAAATAGCTTAAACTCTATCGGAAATATTATTACGCAATCGCAAAATGGTAATAATAACAGTATGGTGAATAGTCAAGATGGTGAGTTTAACATTATCCAAAGTACTCAATTAGGGGATCAGAACATCATAAATACTTCTCAAACAGGAATAGAGAATAGTATTTTCACAACGCAAACAGGTACGTTACTATCAAATAGTATTTTGCAAAATGGCGAAAATAACACAGTGATTTTTACTCAAAAAAATTAAAATACAATTACGGTAAATTCATAGAAAAGGTTCGGAAATTATATTTCCGAACCTTTTCTATGAATTACATTATTAACTTTATCTAGAACCATTCATAACATATAAATAGATTTTCTCTCATTAAAACAATAGGCCCCATAAAACATACAATTATCTGAATATTTTCTCGTCTCATCGAAAATTCAAAAAAGTTCTTATCCCCCTTTTCAAAAAGCAATAACTTTAAACACTAAAGTTATCCCAACATATTCGTTCTCTACTTTATCGTACTCTAAAAAATCTTAATCTTTTAAAACCAAATTATGAAAAAAGCAATTTTAACAATTGTGATATCCTTATGTTATACCATGGCTATCGCACAAACAGGAGTAAATGATGTCTCTCAATTAGGAAACAACAACACATCCGAAATATCTCAAATTGGAAGCCCAAACTCTTTAACGGTAACGCAAACAGGAAACGACAACTTTTCAAAAATAGAACAAGGAGTTCTAGATGACCCAGCAATTAATGATTTGATTACACAAAAACAAAATGGTATTGCTAATAGTGCAAAAGTGTTTCAGGTAGGTAATAACAATAAAGTAGTGCAAAATCAAACTGGTAATAACAATATCGTAAATGCAAGTCAAGATTTTGTTACTGATTCTAATCATATAGAACAAATACAAAGTGGCGATGATAATGATACAGAAGCTAAGGTTCGTTTCTTCTCTGAAAGCACAATTATAATTCAAAGCCAGATCGGTAATCTTCAAACAAACAAAACCATTGTTGATGGCCTAAATAGTTCAATTAATCAAAAGCAACGAGGATCATCAAATACAATTGCAGTTATAGCAGACGGTAACTTTAATAGCATACTACAAAATCAAACTGGGAATTTTAATACAGCAACAATTAATCAAATTACAGATGATAACTCTATTTTTCAAGACCAAAACGGGGATACTAATACATTAATTGCAACGCAACAACGTTCTGAAAATAAAATCACACAAGTACAAGATGGAAATTTTAATAAAGCTTTTGCCCTTCAAGAAGGAGCTGTAAATGAATCGAATCAAACACAAAATGGAATTGAAAATAACTCTAGTATTAGACAATCCAAAGAGTATAATGTAGGAGTAACAGAGCAAACAGGAGAGCAAAATACCATTTCACTAACACAAAATGGTTCTTTTGGTACAATTACAATAACTCAAAAAGGAGCATATAATAATGCAACAGCTAACCAAAACTTAGGGCAATACAATAGAATAAATCAAAATCAAAATGGCGATCATAATACTGCATTGGCCGAACAAAATTCTGTTTTTTTCGAAGGTGAAATTTCACAAAGTCAAATCGGAAATTCAAATATTAGTACTGCCAGACAAGATTTTGGTATTAGAAACAAAATAGAACAAAATCAAATAGGTCAAAACAATACAGTCGAAGCCACACAAGGTGACACAGATTCTTATTCTTCTCAAAATACAATACTACAAACCCAAGAAGGAAACGACAATATTGCTACTATCTCTCAAAATGGCAATAGTAATACCAGTGAAAGTATGCAAATTGGAAACGAAAATAATTTAACCACTATCCAAATAGGCACTTCTAATACTGCAATTATGACACAATCAGGAAATCAGTTGTCTTTTCTTATATCGCAAAATGGTGAAAGCAATACTGTGATTCTTAATCAAAATAATTAAATCTTTATCGATTGTATTTTAAAAGAGAGTCGCATTCATTTATAGATACGACTCTCTTAAAAGTATGAATTTACTTACATCTTAACATTAGTATGCTATCAATAAGGACATCTTATCGAAAAACCACAAAAACTTATATTTCTGGTATTAAAAAAGAATAACTTTAAAAAGAGAGATAAGCTTAGCTTCCTACCCACTGCTCTATTCTTTTCATAATCTAAACATAAATAATCTTAAAATTCTAATTATGAAAAAAGTACTTTTGGGCTGTATAGCCTTGTTAACCGTGTCTGTATCTCTAGGGCAAACCAACAAAAATAATGTCGAACAAACAGGAGAAAACAATATTTCTAATATTACACAATTTGGAAGCCCAAACACATTAGACATCAAACAATCAGGAAATGATAACATTTCTAATGTTTCTCAAGGAACTGATTATGAAGACGCAGAAAGAGCAACTATCACACAAATCCAGACTGGGGATTTTAATCAAGCGAATGTATATCAAGTAGGAATAGAACATAATGCTAACCAAACTCAAGTAGGAACGAGCAATTTTGTAGAAACAAGTCAAGAGGGTATTTTAAACATAAGTAAAACTAATCAACAAGGGGCTTTTAATTTTATATCTATCGCACAACAAGGAAATAACAATTCTGCCGAACAAACTCAGGCTATTGATAACAATAAGTCGGTTTCAGTTCAAATAGGAAACAACAATGCACTACTTCAAATCCAAAGCGGTATAGGCAATTCATTAACATCTTCACAAGGAAACATTGACTCTAATGCTGAAGGAGGAGATGTAGATCAAATACAAATCGGTAATGAAAATACAGCATCCTCGTATCATGAAAATAGTAATTTTAAAAGTGTTCAACTCCAACTTGGGGATAACAATAATGCCACAATAACTCAAGAGTCTGGAAAAAACAATGATGTTAATCAACGCCACAGAGGTAATAGAAATATTTTAGGAGCATCTCAAATTGGAAATACTAATAGATCTGTTCAATCTCAAACGGGGGATGAAAACAGTAATATTATAACGCAATTTGGAGATGAAAATACAACCCTTCAAAGTCAAACAGGAAATAATAATTTGGGAGTAACAAATCAAGAAGGTTTTAATAATAGAGCTACCATTACTACTTCTGGAGATTTTAATCAAGCATATCAAAATCAAAGTGGAACTTCAAATAAAATGGCCATTACACAAAGTGCTTCTGGGAGCAAAGCTTCACAAAACCAAAGCGGAAACAACAACTCTGCCGGAATAATACAAGAAGAAGGCTTACCACATAATGCTACACAAAATCAAACAGGTACGTCAAATAATGCGTTTATCTTACAAAATACAGGAATAAACGATGCTCAACAAAGGCAATTAGGGACAAACAACCAGGTAATTTCATTCCAGAGTGGTACTTTTGAACAAAACAGTCAGTTACAAGACGGGGCAAACAACCATGTTACATCTTTTCAATCTGGTTCTGGTGGTTTTATTACAAGTGTACAAAACGGAGAAAACCACAGTATAGATCAAGAACAAAATGGTGACAGTAATTCTATTAATAGTGTTCAAAGCGGTATTCTAAATACTATAATATCCAAACAGATTAATGGTGGGAACAATCTAATTGATCAAAATCAGAATGGGGATAGTGGTACTATAAGTGCTACTCAAGATTTTGAATTTTCAAGTACAATATCTCAAGAACAAGCAGGCTTTTCAAATACTATTTTAACAATACAAATACAAGGAGATCAAAACAATGCCGAAAGCTCTCAAACAGGAATAAGTAATACAATAGAACAATATCAAAACGGCTCTATAAATATTGCAAATGCACAGCAAAACGCAGGTAACTTCAACTCACTAGGTCAATTTCAAATTGGATCAGGAAATATTGGTAATGCTACACAAATTTCTGGTACAACAAACACTATTCAACAAAACCAAAATGGTGATGAAAATACCGTAAGTGCTTTTCAATTTAATGCAGAAAACAACACCATCCGTCAAGCACAATTTGGAAACGGAAATACTGCTCAAGCAGGACAAATCATGAGTGTTCTTTCTCCAAATAATTTGATCACTCAACTTCAAGAAGGAAATGACAATCAAGTAAATAACTTTCAAAATGGTGATTTAAACACTGTTGATAGCAGGCAAAATGGTGACCTTAATATTATAAACACTTCTCAAGTCGGTATATCTAATACTATATTAACATATCAAACAGGTACAGCTATTATTAACTCTATTATACAAAATGGTGATAATAACACCGTATTTTTCAATCAAAGCAACTAATCGTACCTTGATCGATAGAATACTTTATTTGTCAAATTAATTTTATAACCACTACTAATTCACTGTATTTAAGAGGGGTTTATCATTTATTTTGTCATAATTTTTTTAATTTTTAAAAAAGATATTTATTTTGCATGATATAGAACCCCAAATAGAAACGTTATGAAATATATATTTTTAGTATTAATTTGTTTTTCGACCTCATCAATTATAGCTCAAGATAAAGCTACATATGATAAAGTTTCAAAAACATTTCAAGAAAATTTTAACGCACAAAATATAGATGCTATTTTTGATTTGTATACTACAGAAATGCAAAAAGAAATGACTAAAGAAGGGGTAAAACGTTTTGTAAACGGTTGTCATGACCAATTTGGAAAACTCAAAGGTTTTACATTCATCGAAGCAGCAGAGGGCATATATAGTTATGATGTAGAATTTGATAAATTGACGTTGGTTATGGAATTACAATTAAATAAAGAAGGAAAAATTTCTGCTATACAATTTCAAGAGTCTTAACTATCTTAAAATATTCATTTTTCATACAAAGCTTTCTTTCGAGAAAGCTTTGTATTTTTGCATATACTTATTTCGAACCTAACTATAAAAATGAGTCAAAATAAAATCAATATATTAAACCGTAAAGCTAAATTTGAATACGAATTTATAGATAAGTACACTGCTGGTATTAAACTCGCAGGAACTGAAATTAAAGCTATTCGTGAAGGAAAAGCAGGTATTGCAGAGAGTTTTTGCGAGTTTAACAATAATGAACTCTTTGTTATTAACATGCATATTGAGGAATATTCTCATGCAACATACTTCAATCACCAACCAAAAAGTGAACGTAAATTATTACTGAATAAAAAAGAGTTAAAGAAACTTGAAAAAGAAGTAAAAAATTCTGGACTAACCATTATTCCTACTCGCTTGTTTATTAATGATCGTGGATTAGCTAAACTTAATATTGCTTTGGCCAAGGGTAAAAAGATGTATGACAAACGTGAGACAATAAAAGACCGCGATAACAAGAGGGCTTTAGATAGAATTAAAAAAGATTATAAATAATCTATTCATTAATTCCTTTCAATATTTTATTAAATTCTTCACGCTCTTTTTCTCTTAAAATAGGATCTTCAGGATTTAAATCTAAAATTATACTATCCTGTAACTAGTTTCTATTTTCTAATAAGGGTACAAATCTAAATTCTCCAAATTCACGTTTTTCGAATTGAGTTTCGCTCTTGCGTACAAAAAGGGTCATGATTTGCACATCATCTCCAACAGGAATTACAAGCCGTCCATTTATTTTTAATTGGCTCAATAGGGGTTTTGGCACAAAAGGCGCACCAGCTGTAACAATAATCGAATCATAAGGAGCATACTCTACTAACCCTTTATATCCATCTCCAAAAGAAAGATGTTTAGGGCGATACCCTAATTTAGATAGAAACAATTTTGTCTTTTTAAACAATTCTTTTTGTCTTTCAATACTATAAACCTTTGCCCCTAGCTCACATAAAACAGCAGTTTGATAACCTGATCCTGTGCCAATTTCGAGTACATTATCTCCATTGCTAATTTGCAATAACTCGCTTTGAAAAGCTACAGTATATGGTTGAGAAATGGTTTGATCTGCGGCAATAGGAAATGCCTTGTCCTGATAAGCATGGTCCTCGAAACTAGAATCCATAAATAAATGCCTTGGTATCTTACTTATAGCAGATAAAACACCTTTATTTTTAATTCCTTTTTCAATTAGAATATTAACCAACTGCTTTCTTTTTCCAGCGTGTTTTAATGTGTCTTTAGAATTCATTAGGGTAGATTAACAGTCCAAAGTTACATAAACAAATGGGTAAGACCATGAATAAATTCTTGGAATATTTACATCATGAATGTTTCTAATTATTTTATCAAAGAAGATATCGTATTTTCTAATTCGAAAATAGTATCATGATGAAAACCTTTTTCTTTATAAACCACTTTCCCTTCCTGATTCATTATCAAATTTGTCGGAAATGATCTTACTCCATAATTTGTAACAACTTGCTTACTTTCGGGAATAATATTATATAGAAATTGATGTTTCTTCAAAAATAATTCTATGTTATTTTTTTTATCAAAAGAGAAAGCCAAAAAGATCACATTTTGATTATTCTTGAATTTCTCAACTATTTTATTTAAACCCGGCATCTCATCTACACAAGGTTTACAATTTACAAACCAAAAATTAATAACCACGACTTTTCCTTTAAGTTCAGAAAGTTCGAATGATTTCCCGTCCATATCCTTCACAGAAAACTCTAATGCTTCTGGGCTTTCACTAGTCTTCTTCTTTAACATTCGCAGACTATTCATTTTTGCCATCGCTGAAGGCGTTTCATCTAACATTTTTCTAAGTACTACAGCTTCAACCTCGTTGTTTTCATTTATATAAAATTGAGGAAAAAATTTATATGAGTCTAATAACGAATTTACTTTATTCATATCCATCTTCTCCCCTTCTAAATCATAAAAAGGTAAATCTGCAATATCCTGTTTAAATGTAATTTTGTTCTTAAGTTCTTGTTCTCCTACTTTTATTAATCCTTCTAATTCTTTTTGGCCTTGAACATGCAAACAGAATAGCAAAGAAAATAAAATGAAGGGTACCACATTTTTTGCTTTCATATGTATACTTTTTTCTTGTAATATAACATTTTTCAAGTGTTTTAAAAACAATTAAACATGAACTATAAACTCTATTTGTAGATATGTTTTCTAGTTTTTATTCAACTTAAAAATTACAAAATAAATCCCTTATTAAAATCTTAACAGTCTAAAATTAGGATTTTCAAAACCTAACATCACTTAATTTATAAATAATACTATTTTTGTGTAAAATCTTGAATTATGCTCAAAGCTGGAGTGCTAGGTGCGGGACACCTAGGAAAAATCCATTTACGACTTCTGGAACAATCAGAAAAATACGAATTAGTAGGTTTCTATGATGCTAGTCAAACACAAGCAAAATCTATTGTTGAAGAATTTGGTTATCGTCTTTTTAATTCTGTTGAAGAACTTATTGATGCTGTTGATGTTGTTGATATTGTAACACCTACTTTTGCTCATTTTGAAGTAGCCAAACAAGCTATAACTGCTAAAAAACATGTATTTATAGAAAAACCTATTACAAATACTGTAGCAGAAGCAGAACAACTTATTGATTTAGCGATAGCCAATCAAGTAAAAGGGCAAGTTGGTCATGTAGAACGTTTTAATCCTGCTTATACCGCAGTAGCTGATAAAATAGAAAATCCAATGTTTATTGAAGCTCATAGGTTAGCAGAATTTAATCCAAGAGGCACAGATGTCCCTGTTGTTCTAGACCTTATGATTCATGATATTGATGCTATTTTAAGTGTAGTACATTCTGAAGTAAAACATATAAGTGCTAGTGGTGTTTCTGTTATAAGTGAAACCCCGGACATTGCTAATGCTCGTATCGAATTTGAAAATGGATGCGTTGCAAATCTTACTGCCAGTAGAATTTCGCTAAAAAATATGCGTAAATCCAGATTTTTTCAACGTGACGCATATATCTCTGTTGATTTTTTTGAGAAAAAATGCGAAGTTGTAAAAATGAAAGACGCTCCTGAAAAACCAGATGATTTTGCGATGATTCTTCAAAATGCTGAAGGTGTTAAAAAACAAATCTATTTTGACAATCCTAACATACCTTCTAATAATGCAATATTAGACGAACTTAATACATTTGCCGATGCTATCAAAAATGATTCGACTCCTATTGTCTCTCTTGAGCAAGGAAAAAAAGCATTAGAAGTGGCATTAAAAATTATCGATTGCTTCAAACATTAAACACACACATACATAAACAATACACAGATGAAAAACATTGCAGTAATAGGTGCAGGAACCATGGGTAATGGTATTGCGCATACTTTTGCTCAAAAAGGTTTCAAAGTACAATTAATAGACATTTCTCAACAATCTTTAGACAAAGGATTGTCTACTATTACCAAGAACCTGGATAGAATGATAGCGAAAGAGAAAATTTCGGAAACTGACAAGCAAACTACTTTAGGTAACATTTCTACGTTTACTAATATTAAAGAAGGTGTAGAATATGCAGAATTAGTTGTAGAAGCAGCAACAGAGAATCTAGAACTAAAACTTAATATTTTTAAAGAGCTAAATAACGCCTGTTCTGATGAGACTATCTTAGCATCAAACACATCATCTATCTCAATAACACAAATTGCTGCAGTAACAGATAGACCTGAAATGGTTATAGGGATGCATTTTATGAATCCTGTACCTATCATGAAATTAGTAGAAATTATACGAGGGTATAATACTTCGGATAAAGTTACTGATACGATTATGAAGTTATCCGAAACACTTGGCAAAACTCCCGTTGAAGTAAATGACTATCCTGGATTTGTAGCGAATCGGATCCTTATGCCAATGATTAATGAGTCTATTGAAACACTTTATAACGGTGTTGCTGGCGTATCAGAAATCGATACCGTGATGAAACTTGGTATGGCACACCCAATGGGGCCTTTGCAGTTAGCAGATTTTATTGGTTTAGATGTCTGTTTATCTATTCTAAACGTAATGTATGACGGCTTTAAAAACCCTAAATACGCACCCTGTCCCCTACTCGTAAATATGGTTATGGCAGGCAAATTAGGAGTTAAAAGCGGAGAGGGCTTTTATGATTATTCTGAAAGCAGAAAAGCAGAAACAGTTGCTAAGCAATTCTCGTAAAAGATTAGTTTGCAACATACATAAATTATATATTTACAAGTTGGAGAGTTATATCTCCAACTTTTTTATAATCCCTTCTCTATAAAAAAATTAATTATGAAGTCTAAATCATATATTCTATTCCTTGTTTTCTTAGTTGTCTTTTCTATTTTCTCATGTAAAAAAGAAAATAAAGAACAACAAGTACTTGAATCAAAACCAAATATTTCTGGATATAATGTATTGGTAACCATGAAAAACA
The DNA here is from genome assembly GCF_001632745.1 of Aquimarina aggregata. Lineage (GTDB taxonomy): Bacteria > Bacteroidota > Bacteroidia > Flavobacteriales > Flavobacteriaceae > Aquimarina > Aquimarina aggregata. The sequence continues at coordinate 243,845 of NZ_LQRT01000003.1, forward strand.
CTCCGGATAGTACCTGGGTATTTTACGGAACTAGTAAAAATACAGATTCTATAATGGTTATGAATGAGAAATTTGAACTTGATGGAGAAGTTGAAGAACCCGAATTAATTTATTTGTACACCAAAGACTACCAACAAGGGATTACTTATGTATGGTTAGAAAATCAACAAATAGATGTAAAAATCCAAAATGGAAACCTTTCAGAAGCCCAAGTGATTGGTGGAAAAACTCAAGAAGAATTTGAAATTCTTGTATCTAAAAAGAAAAATCTTGAACAAGAATATAGCGAAACCATTAAACCCCTTCGAACAAAAACCGGTACTGAAAAATATCTGGACTCTTTAGGAAAACGAAGTACAGAAATATTGACTCAAATATATGGTATAGACAAAGAATTTATAGCCACTAACCCTGACTCATATGTTAGCAGTAGTAGTCTTTATATGATGAAATCTGTTTTTGATAAAAAAGAAGTAACAACATTATACAATAGTTTTTCAGATAAAATTAAAAATTCTAAAAATGGAAAACTTATCAATAATTTTATTTCAGCACCCAAAAAACCAGAAATAGGTGATAAATATGTAGACTTCGAATTACCAGACCCCAAAGGTAAATTATTAAAACTTTCTGATGTAAAAGGAAAGTATATATTGGTAGAATTTTGGGCATCATGGTGCGGCCCTTGTAGAAAAGAAAGCCCATCGCTAATAAAAGCATATAATCAGTTTCAGGATAAAGGTTTCGAAATTATAGGAGTATCACTAGATTCCAAAAAAGACCGATGGATTAAAGCTATAGCTACCGACAAATTACCTTGGACACAATTGTGTGATTTAAAGGCAAATTATACATTCCCTGCTATCGCCTATTCGATTTATGCAATCCCGTATAATTTTTTAATCGACGAACAAGGTATTATCATTGCCGAAAATCTTAGAGGACAAGAATTACATGATAAGCTTGGTGAATTATTTTAATTAATACATTTCTACATGACCAAGATCCTTCCATTCAAAGCAATTCGGCCCACTAGAGACAAAGTAAGTCTAGTAGCTTCTAGGTCATACCAAAGCTACACAGCAAATGAACGTGATTCTAGAATGGATTATAACCCTTACTCCTTTTTGCATATTGTAAATCCGGGATATAAATACCAAAAAGAAATCTCAGGAGAAGAACGGTATAAATTAGTACGAAACAGATATTTAGAATTTAAAGAAGATGAGATTTTTGTCCAAGATAAAGCTTCATGCTATTATATTTATAAAATTGTTAATCGCGAATTAGAATCTTTTTGCGGAATCATTGCTGCGGCCAGTGCCGAAGATTATGAAAATGATATCATTAAAAAACACGAGGATACCATACAACATCGAGAAAACACTTTTAAAGAATATTTAAAAACCGTTGGTTTTAATGCCGAACCCGTATTACTAACCTATCCTGATAATGATACCATAAACACTGTTGTATCAAATACTGTTAAAAATAGAGCCGAATATGAATTTACCACAACTAACAGAGACACGCATTACCTATGGAAAGTAGATCAGAAAGATGATGTAACAACAATTGAAAAGGCATTCTCACAAATTAATGCAATTTATATTGCAGATGGGCATCACCGTTCTGCATCTTCGTACCTTCTTACCAAAGATCTTAAAAACAACAATCCAGATCATAAGGGTACCGAGCCATATAACTTTTTTATGAGTTATTTAATTCCGGAGTCAGATCTTAAAATATATGAATTTAATAGACTTATAAAAGATTTAAACGGGCTCTCTAAAGAAGAATTCTTAATTCAACTTGACACCTGGTTCAGAATCGAAAATAGGGGTAACGAAGTATATAAACCTTCAAAACCACATCACTTTAGCATGTACTTAGATGGTGATTTTTATTCTTTATACTTAAGAAAAACAATATATGAGTTTACAGATGCTCTTGAAGAACTTGATACTCAGATTTTGTATAAAACTATTCTTAAACCCATTTTAGGAATCCACGATCTACGAACAGATACAAGGATTGAATACTCTCATGGTAGAAATGACGTTGTCTCTGTAAAAAGTAAAATTGATCATGAAGATTATAAAGTTGGGTTTGTTTTATTTCCTGCCTCTGTAGACCAAATGAAAAAAATAGCCGATCAAGGATTAAAAATGCCTCCTAAAAGTACATATATAGAACCCAAATTAAGAAGTGGCATTACTATTTATGAGTTTTAGCTCTATTTTTAAAAACTAGTTTTTGCAGTCGATAACCTTTCAATTCCTTTTGATGGCTAAGTGCTTTTTAGATATCTTTGTTACCTATGAATTCTATACAAAAGAACCTTAAAGCTATACAGGCATCCATACCAAAAGATGTTACCTTAGTTGCTGTATCCAAAACCAAACCTATATCTGATATACTACAAGCTTACGAAACTGGTCAACGTATTTTTGGCGAGAATAAGATTCAGGAAATGACCCAGAAATGGGAAGAAATGCCAAAAGATATTCTATGGCATATGATAGGTCATGTGCAAACTAATAAGGTTAAATACATGGCTCCTTATGTAGATACAATTCACGCTGTTGATAGTTTGAAATTATTAAAAGAAATTAATAAACAAGCTCAAAAACATAACAGAGTTATCAATTGTCTATTGCAAGTAAAAATAGCTGAAGAGGAGAGTAAATTTGGCTTAAGTAAAGAAGATGTACTTTCTTTATTAACTGCTGAGGAAACGAAAAATCTAGATCACATTAAAATACAAGGACTTATGGGGATGGCAACATTTACTGATGATCAGAAACAAATAAAGAACGAATTTATGAAGATTAGTACTTTTTTTGATGAATTGAAAATAACATATCCTGAGTTAAAAACACTATCTATCGGAATGAGTGGTGACTATAAAACAGCCATTACTTGTAAAAGTACAATGGTTAGGATAGGAAGTTCTATTTTTGGAGCAAGAGACTATTCAAATGCCTAGTTCATTACACAGAAACCTTCTTAAGGATTATATTTAATATTATATTAGTACTTTTGATCTTTGGTATAACACCTTTAGTTTTTTTATTTAATGAACATACTAGTACACTACAGATTTACGAACCTCTATAATTTTATTATTTTTAGCTAGTATGTATGCAATTTTAGATATAGAAACTACCGGTGGTAAGTATAACGAAGAAGGTATTACTGAAATTGCTATCTATAAATTTGATGGACATGAGGTTGTCGATCAGTTTATCACTCTAGTTAATCCCGAAAGACCAATACAACCCTTTGTAGCCAATCTAACTGGGATTAATAACGAAATGTTGCGTAATGCTCCTAAGTTTTTCGAAGTCGCCAAAAGAATTGTTGAAATCACAACAGACTGCGTTGTTGTAGCTCACAATTCTAGTTTTGATTATCGTATTCTTCGAACAGAATTTGATAGACTAGGTTTTGATTATGAAAGACACTCACTTTGTACTGTCGAACTATCAAAAAAATTAATTCCTGATCAAGAATCCTACAGCCTTGGTAAACTAGTTCGAAGTTTAGGTATTCCTCTTTCTGACCGTCATCGTGCAAATGGTGACGCCTTAGCCACTGTTAAGTTATTCAAACTTTTATTAAGTAAAGATGTAGAAAAAGACATCATTACAGATACCGTTCGTGCAGATACAAGACGTCAAATGGACGATAAATTGTTAAGGCTACTAGAAAAAGCCCCTATTGCTACCGGAGTATACTATATACATAGAGAAGATGGTAAAATCATTTACATCGGAAAAAGTAAAAACATTAAAAAACGTCTTAATCAGCATTTTACAAATGATAATAAAAAATCTAGAAGAATTCAAACAGAAGTCACTAGTGTTTCCTATGAAATTACGGGTAGCGAGCTCGTTGCATTGTTAAAAGAAAATGAAGAAATAAAACGAAATAGACCCAAATACAATAGAGCATTAAGGAAAAGCAAATTTGACCAAGCTTTATATCAGTTCGTAGATAATAACGGATATATTAATCTTAAAATAGGGAAAAACGATAATCGCAAAAAAAATATTACTACATTTTCAAATAGACAACAAGCTAAATCATATATGCATAAATGGGCAGAAACTTTTCGTTTATGTCAACGATTAATGGGATTGGACTCTGGAACAGGGAATTGCTTTAATTATTCTATAAAACAATGTAATGGTGCTTGTATTCTGGACGAATCTCCTGAAGAATACAATGAACGAGTACAAGAACTGATTCTAAAAAACTCATTTGAAAATCAAGATATGCTTATTATAGATCGAGGTAGAAATATTGATGAACAAAGTGCTATCTTAATAGAAGAAGGAAAGTTTATAGGGGTTGGTCATTTTACCTTAAATCATCAAATAAATAATATAGAAATTTTACGATCTATTATTACCCCCATGAGTCATAATAGGGATGCCAAACACATAATACAAAGTTATGTTCGGCAGAATAAAAAATTGAAGATTACCAAATTGCCTAAAAATGATTAAACATTTACTAGCTTTATTTCTGTGTTGCATCACACTTCTACTATCCGCACAGAAAAAATACAATACTGCCAGTATGGTAGTGACCATGGCAGATTTAGAAAACAACACCTTTGAAAACGATAGTACAGCGAATGCATTTTTTATTTATGAAAAAGGGTATAGCAGAGTTGAAAATGGCAGAAATTATAATCTATTAACAGATTACGAAAGAAAGATTAAAATACTTAACCGCAAAGGTTTTGATCAAGCAAGTATAGAAATTTTATTATACAGGAATAAAAGTAATCGAGAAACAATTCATGATTTAGTTGCTCACACTTATAATCTCGAAAATAACAAAATAGTTAGAACAGAAGTTTCTAAAACTGATATTCATACTGAAAAATACGATGAACACTATACGCTAATCAAGTTTACCTTTCCCAATGTTAAGCCCGGCTCTATAATTAGATATTCTTATCAAATAGAATCTCCTTTTATTGTTAAATTTAATGGATGGGATTTTCAAGATACTATCCCCAAATTATATAGTGAATGTGTAGCTGATCTGCCCGGAAATTATGTTTATAACATAAAACTAATAGGCACCTTAAAATTAAAGGTAAGTGAATCAACTATCAAAAAAAAGTGTCTAGAAATAGCTAATGGAAGTTATGCTGACTGCTCTCATAATATCTATATTATGGAGAATATCCCTGCTTTTAAGGAGGAAAAATATATGACCGCCAAAAGAAATTATTTTTCCAGAATTGATTATGAACTTAAAGAATTTAAAGGTTTTGATGGAATAAACAAAAAGTATACTGAAACCTGGGAAAATGCAGATAGAAAATTCAAAGAAGATCCAAATATTGGTTCTCAATTAAATAAAATTAACTTAACCAAAAATATTCTTCCCGATACAATTTCTCTATTACCGAATACCATTGATAAAGCCACCGCAATATATCGCTACATTAGCAAAACATATGCTTGGAATAATAAATTTGAGATATTTCGAAATGTAAAAATCAAAGAAGTTATAGCCCATAAAACAGGTAATGTATCAGGTATTAATATTCTTTTACACAATACTTTAAAGCAACAAGGTTTTGAGGTGAATCCGGTTTTATTATCTACAAGAAAAAATGGATATGTAACAAAAATATATCCTGTAATCTATGATTTTAATTATTTGATCGTACAACTATCTTTAGATGGAAAAAAATACGTATTAGATGCTACAGAAAAAATGTTAGCCTTTGGTCAATTACCTTTTAGGTGTTTAAATCGAGATGGTAGGGTCTTAGATTTTAAAAATGGAAGCTCTTGGATTTTGATAGAACCAACTAAAAAATCTTCTTTCTATTATAAAGAAGAGATAATTTTAGAAGAAAACCATAATCTTAATGGCAAAGGCGCATACTTATTATCTGGTTATCATGCTTCAGACCGAAGAAAAGATCTGGAACATTTAAATAAAGAGAAACTGATTGAAGAAACCAAAAGACAGAATCAAGAAGTTACTATAACTAATATATCTATTAAAAATGAAGACGATCCTGAAAAAACATACAAAGAAGAATATGAATTTAATCAGAATATAGAAATATTAGATGGTATTTTATACATCAAACCATTTAATAGGCCATTTTTTAAAGAAAATCCTTTTAAGTTAAATCAAAGAACGTATCCAGTGGATTTTGGACACAAAGATTCCTACACCTATAATGTATCTATCAAACTACCCAAAAACTATGAGTTTATTGATCTTCCAAAAAATTCTACATATGTTATTCCCAATAAATTAGGAAGCATACGAACCAATTTTCTACTTCGCGGAGACCAACTTATTATAACGCACAGAATTTTGTTTAACTCATCTTACTATCCCACAGAATACTACACCATATTAAAAGAGTTTTTTAACCTTATTGTAGCTATAGAAAATGATACACTAATTACAGTAAAAAAATTAATCTAGTTTTTTTAGTACTTTTATTTAAAACATAAAACCTTTGAAAAACAATTCATCGCATAAAACCTGGAAAGACAAACTTCATGATATTATTTATGAAGCCGATACTCCTATTGGAAAAGCATTTGATGTTATTTTGCTTATTCTTATTTTATTGAGTATCATTTTTGTAATGCTTGAAAGTGTTAAAGGACTAACACCCGCGACTTACAGGTATCTATATTATGCTGAATGGGTTATTACAATTTTCTTTTCTTTTGAGTATATCGCACGAATTGTTTCTATAAAACAACCTTCTAAATATATATTTAGTTTTTATGGTATCATTGATTTATTATCTACACTACCATTATACCTAACCTTTTTCATTACAGGATCTAGCGCTTTATTAGCTGTGCGAGCTTTAAGACTACTTCGTATATTCAGAATATTAAAGATTTCTAGATATATAGGAGAATCAAATAAATTAGCTAAAGCTATAAAAGACAGTGGTGCTAAAATTCTTGTGTTTTTATTTGCTGTCCTAGTACTTTGCATCATTTTAGGAACAGTAATGTATTTGGTAGAAGGTGAAGAAAGTGGATTTAAAAGCATACCTATAAGTGTTTACTGGTGTATTGTTACATTAACTACTGTAGGATACGGAGATATCGCTCCTGCTACCCCTTTAGGACAACTTATTGCCGCAATGATAATGATTGTTGGTTATGGTATTATAGCAGTACCTACAGGTATTGTAAGTGCTGAATATGCTTCTTCTGGACATCAACCTAAGAAAGTAAATATAAACACGCAAGTTTGTTCAAATTGTAATGCATCTGATCATAGAGACGAAGCCAAATTTTGCCGTAAATGTGGAGAAGACTTACGTAATGAATAAAAATCTAATTGTAATTGTCGGGCCAACAGCAATAGGTAAAACTAATCTAAGTATACAACTTGCGAACCACTTTAATTGTGAAATTATATCCGGAGATAGCAGGCAATTCTATAAAGAAATGAAGATTGGTACTGCTGTTCCAAGTGATGATGAACTTGCACTAGCAAAACATCATTTTATACAACATAAAAGTATTCACCAAACCTATACCGTAGGAGATTTTGAAAAAGAAGCACTTAACAAGCTCAAAATACTTTTTGACACTAATGATTATGCTATCCTAGTTGGAGGGTCCGGCTTATATATTGATGCCGTTACCAAAGGTTTAGATTATTTTCCTGAAGTTGATATAAATACTAGAGAACAACTACAAAAAGAATATGATACTAATGGTATTCAAACTTTACAAGAACAACTAAAAGTGCTTGACAAATCATATTATGACAGCGTTGATTTACAAAATACACATCGTGTAATGCGAGCTCTTGAGGTATGTTTAAGCAGCGGTAAACCTTATTCTTCTTTTCTTACTTCTAGTAAAAAAAACAGACCTTTTAAATGTATCAAAATTGGTATCACAGCAGATAGAAATATCATTTATGATAGAATAAATATGAGAGTAGATCTTATGATTAAAGAAGGTTTACTGGATGAAGCAAAAAATCTTTACGAGTATAAAACACTTAATGCTTTAAATACTGTAGGGTACAAAGAATTATTTAAATATTTCGACCAGGAATGGGAATTAGATTTTGCCATTTCTGAAATTAAGAAAAATACGCGTCGCTTTGCCAAGAGACAATTAACCTGGTTTAAAAAAGATACAGAAATAGAATGGTTTGATTATCTAAGTCAATTAGACAGGGTAACAAAACATATTGCTCCTTAAATTTCAAGACATAAAAAAAATCACTATATTTTTAAAAATATAATGATTTTTTATAATTTTTATCAACTATCTAGGCCTCTTCGTTTCTAACAACAAGCCTAAATCCTTCTCCATGAATATTAAGTATCTCAACATTCTCATCTTTCTTTAGATACTTTCTAAGCTTAGCGATATAAACGTCCATACTACGAGATGTAAAGTAATTATCATCTCTCCAGATTTTTGTTAAAGCTAATTCTCTTGGCATTAAATCATTAAGATGTAATGCTAACAAACGAAGTAATTCATTTTCTTTTGGAGATAACTTTATAGCATCATCTTCTTTATACGTCAAAAAGCGCAATTTAGAATTAAGATGAAATCCTCCAATTTTAAATTCAAATTGTTTACTATCAGCTACAGATTCTGTGCTTTTACGTTGCATGATAGCCTGTATTTTCATTAATAAGACTTCGCTATCAAAAGGTTTATTAAGATAATCATCTGCTCCTACCTTATATCCTTTTAAAACATCTTCTTTCATTGCTTTTGCAGTTAAGAAGATAATAGGTATTTCTTCATTTTTATCCCTAATTTCTTTTGCCAACGTAAATCCATCTTTGTAAGGCATCATTACATCAAGAATACACATGTCGTAGTCATCTTTTTTGAACTTTTCGAAGCCTTCCATACCATTTTTAGCATGCACAACATCATAATCATTCATTACTAGATAATCCTTTAGTACCGTTCCAAAGTTTGGATCATCTTCGACAAGCAAAATCTTTTTGTTTTCTGTTTCCATATTTTATGATATTAATGGTAATTTAATTATAAATGTGGAGCCTTTTCCCCTTTCGCTCTCCACCCATATCTGACCGTGATGATCATCAATGATTCTTTTTACATATGTTAATCCCAATCCGTGACCTTTTACATTGTGTAAATCACCTGTGTGTTCTCTAAAAAACTTTTCAAAGATTTTTTTCACAGCAACTTTACTCATTCCTATTCCTTGATCACGAATCTTAAGAATTATACTGTTCTTTACATTTTCTGTATATATATCTACTTTTGGCTCCTTATCTGAATATTTTGCGGCATTATCTAAAATATTCACAATTACATTGGTCATATGACTATCATTTGCCAATATTGTTGTTTTAAGTGCGCCCAAATGCATTTTAATGTACCCATTTCTATCCTCAACTATCAAAGAGACGTGTGTTACAGCATCTTCAATAATATCATGCAACTCTTGTTTTTCTTTCTTGATATTAAGCTCGTTTTTCTCTAACTGAGATATTCTTAAAACGTTCTCTACTTGAGCATGCATTCGTTTATTCTCTTCTCGTATCATCTTCATATACCGCTGCACTTTTTCTGGATCTCCCCCAATTTTTGGGTTTTTGATAGAGTCCAATGCCAAGTTTATTGTTGCAATAGGAGTTTTTAACTCATGGGTCATATTATTAATAAAATCAGTTTTAATTTGGGATATCTGTCTTTGCTGCATTAGCTGAGACAATGCACTGGAATACGCAACTACAATAATCAAAGTAAAAATTATTGATAGTATCGCCATACCCTTAATGGTAGAAAGCACATATTGCTTTTTTCCAGTAAAATTAACATATAACTGATAATCACTCACTCCTTCATCGTCGACAAAAAGTGGTATCGCATATGTCGTTGGATAATCCAAACTAAAATCGTCAGAACGTACTTTTGTTGCTAAAGCATTGCTGTAAATCGCATATTCAAAATCTACCTTTATATCCCGTTCTTCGAGTTCTTTTTTAAGCAAATATTTTATTTCCTTTTTCTGAACTCTTCTATGTATTGGTATAAAACTAGCAATTTCTCCAATCACAATCTCATAATCTCTACGTTGAAGATCCGTTAATCCTCTTATTCTCTCCAACTTAGATTTAGAATTCTGCTTTACAATATCACTTTTAGTATCTTGTGCCGCAGTATCTACATTTCGATTTAGGATATTCTTCAGTTTTACCGTATCTATATTAAAGTTAACAAATGATGAAAACAATTTATAGTCTTCTTCTAAAATACCATTTGCATATGCAAACGACTTTGTATTATCAATACTAATATCTAATAACTGACGTATAGTCTTATTGTCAGGTTCATCTATACTATCTAAAATTCCCTGTAGAGGAAAAAACATTTCCTCAAATTCTCTATACTGAATACCATTAGATACTGATATTAATATTTGCTTGGCATTAAAAGAAAATTGTTCTTTATTATTCTCAACCGTGTTGTTAATCCAATATCCCTGAACGAAAATAATCCCAATTAGCGATAAACTCATTAAGATTATCAGCAATACGAATAACCTTTTATTCATAGGTCAAAAGTAAGACTTTAACATTTAGCTACTTTACGGTTTAACCAAATGTTAACAAAATGAAGGATTCGTATTACAACCCCTTTAAAAAGATATTTTATTATGAATTTCATACACCTGGTTTTCAGTGTCTTCTAAATCTACGTTATCTATAACAAAATCGACTAATGGAATTTTTCTCGAATCTTCCCACTGGTTATTTATTCTTGAAAGTATCTGATCTCGAGTTATATTGTCTCTTTTTAATACTCGTTCGATCCTAATATCTATAGGAGCTGTGACAAGAATAGTATAATCACATTGCTTGTATCCATCATTTTCAATTAAAACGGCAGCTTCTTTAATAACATAATTTCCAGTTTGTTTCTCTTTCCATTGGGCAAAATGCTCTGCTACTGCAGGATGCACTATCCCGTTTAGTTTATTCAATATAGAAGAATCATTAAAGACTACACTGGCTATATACTCTCTATTCAAACTGCCAGATTTATAAGCTTTATCACCGAATAATTCACTAATCTGCTTTTTTACCACTTGATTGGTATTCATCAATAGTTTTGCCTCATCATCTGCAATGTAGACAGACACGCCTAATTTCTTAAACATTTGGGCAATAGTAGATTTACCGCTACCGATGCCCCCTGTTAAACCAACTACTTTCATAACAATAGCGTTATTTTAGCACTACAAATTGAATTTGTTTTTCTCGTAAACGTACATCATGTATTGATTCTGGCTTATCAAAAAGTTCTAATGTCAAAAATGAACTTTCTCCTGATTTTGCATAATCTGCAACCACCATAAAATCTCTTGGACTTATCTCGTTATATTTATCCAAGCCTACTCTGTATACAACCATTACTTCTTTAGGGAAAATTTTAATTTCTGTATCTTCAGGTACATTTTTGACTGTAATAGGTATTTTCTGATTTCCCTCTGTAAACTTACTAACCTCAATAGTAGCAGTAACTTTATCAGGTTTGATTTTTATAATTTCAGGCAATGACTCAAGATCTATAGTTAATTCATCAACATAATCAACATTTAGACCTTCTAACTGCAAAGACGCTGTATTAACAGACTTTATAGTATCTATAATTTTCGAAGGACCGCTTATGACAATAGAATCCGGTTGTATAACCAGCCCTTTATCACTTCCGTAACCAACAGAATACTTAACATCTTGAACTAATTGTACTGGTACTTTCTTTTGTAGGTTTATATCTAATTTTAATCGTAAACTATCCTTCTGCAATGCAAGAATATTACCTTTAAAATCCAGTTTATTCTTTAAAATACGAGATCCTTTATCAAGTCGAAAATAATATTGATCGTTTATCATAGAAGACGCATCATCAATATTAAATTCTAAAATAGGTTTCTTCCAACTATGATTCATAAGCCTAAAACCATTCCCGTTAAGCGTCATTCTTACGATCTGATCGCTTTCTTCATTAAAAATTTTATCCTCCGGAAGATTCGTATATCGAATAGCGATTTCTACTTCTTTAGTATAGTTTTTTGAAAATTGGATTAGCAACCAAAGAGCGGATGTAAATATTAGAAAAAACAAAAAGGTTTTTACGCTATTTCTTTTGAATGAAAAAATCTTCTTTTTTCTATTTGACATAAATACTTACTTTGAAAAAAACAGGTTCTTAAATTGTTTTTCTGGAACCTTTTTAAGTATATGAATATAATAATAAGATTTTAAGAATCCTTTTCCGTAGCCATAAAATTGTATCAAAACGGCTAAAATAGATTGTATCCCTATAGAAATACTTTTAAACATAAGAGTTGCACCTAAAAATATAAGTGAAAAATATATCCCCCATAACATTAAAAAATACCAAATCCCAAAAACTGCTGTTAACATTGAAAAGAGAGTATACCCAATAAATAAAGAAGGAAACCAATATGTAAGTTTTGCTGTTTCTGGATGCCATTTATTTAATATTGGCCGAACAAGACCGAACTTGTTTACTTGAATGTAAAACTTTTTCCAAGAGATTCTTCTTTTATGAAATACCTTAGCATCCGGAATTAAAGCAGTTTCGTAACCCAATTTCCATAGTCTAATTGTAAGATCAGGATCTTCTCCGGGGTGGATATTTCCAAAACCTTCAGAAGCTAAAAAAGCCTCTTTAGACAACCCCATATTAAAACTACGTGGTTGAAATTTACCCATAGTCTTTTTTCTACCACGTATACCACCAGTAGTAAGATACGAAGTCATGCTATAACTTATTGCCTTTTGAAGATCCGAAAAACTCTTATGAGCATCATCGGGACCACCCCAACAATGAACAAAATTTTGGCATAAAAAATCATCAACTTTAGCTAAGTAATTTTCTGGTAATATCACATCACTATCAAGAATAATGAAGTAATTCCCTTTTGCTTTACGCATACCGTAATTTCGAGAATCTCCAGGACCTGTATTTGGTTTTTGATAATAGCTTATGAATAGTCTATCCGTAAATTTTTCTACGATATGACTAGAACTATCGCTAGAACCATCCTCTACAATAACAATCTCATAAGATGAATCATATTGCATTGCTACCATACTATGAAGCAACTCATCAATCTCATTTGGCCTATTATAAACGGGTATTATAAAGGAAAAGTCTGGTTTCATATCATAAAGTTAACCAAAGAAAAATCCCATTTACAATGAATGGGATTATCTAAATTATATATAAGAATAGTATTATTCTTCATCGATGAATTTATCCATTACCAATTGACTTACTCCCATATTTGAGAAACCGCCATCATGATATAAGTTTTGTAAAGTGACTTTCTTAGTTAGATCAGAAAACATAGTTACTGTATAATCTGCACATTCTCCAGCTGTAGCATTACCTAAAGGTGACATTTTATCTGCATATTCAATAAACCCATCAAAACCTTTTACTCCTTTTCCTGCTGTTGTCGGTGTCGGGGATTGTGAAATTGTATTTACACGTACTTTTTTATCTCTTCCGAAGAAGTATCCAAAACTACGCGCTATAGATTCTAAATAAGACTTATTATCAGCCATATCGTTATAATCAGGAAATACTCTTTGCGCAGCCATATAGGTTAATGCAACAATACTCCCCCACTCATTCATAGCATCTTTTTTATACAACGTTTGCATTGTCTTATGAAAAGAAAGTGCAGACACGTCCCATCCTTTTTCAGTAAAACTGTAATTCTGATCAGTATAATGACGTCCTTTTCTAACGTTTACTGACATTCCTATAGAATGTAAAACAAAATCTATTTTACCTCCTAAAATTTCAACCGATTTCTCTACAAGGTTTTCAAGATCTTCTAACGAAGTGGCATCAGCAGGAACAATCTGTGAATTTGTTTTCTCTGCTAAGGTATTAATAGCTCCCATTCTCATTGCAACTGGAGCATTAGTAAGCACAAAACTCCCACCTTCTTCAAATACACGCTCTGCGGTTTTCCAAGCAATTGAATTTTCATCAAGTGCTCCAAAAATAATCCCTCTTTTACCTTTTAATAAATTGTGTGACATTTAGTTGTAAATTAAAGTATAGTTATACAAGCAGTAAAGATAATAAAACGCCCCAAACTGTTGTTAAACAAAACGATTTTTAGATCAAAAACATAACTTGATCATTATAGTTTCAACAATGATCTGGCATGTGTAATTGCAGAATCAGAAATATTTTTACCGCCGATCATTTCGGCAATCTCTCTAACTCGTTCATTTTCATCTAATAACTTAAGTTGTGTAACTGTAGTATTATCAATATCTTCTTTATATACTTTGTATTGATTTTGGCCATTAGCAGCTATCTGTGGTAAATGAGTAATACTAAAAACTTGTAAATTCTTGCTCATATTCATCATTAGATCAGCCATTTTATGTGCTACTTCACCTGACACTCCTGTATCAATTTCATCAAAAATAATTGTTGGTAATTGTGCGTATCTTGAGAGGATAGCCTTTATGGCAATCATTATTCTTGACAGTTCACCACCAGATGCAACTTTTTTAAGCTCGCCATAAGAACCTCCTTTATTTGCCGAAAATAAAAATTCTAATATTTCTTTACCATTAGAAAAATAATTGTCTTGAAGTTTCAATTCGGCATTAAAACTGGCATTTGGCATTCCTAATGCTTGAAGAATATCTTCTAATTCTTTTATAAATACTGGAAGTGTTTTTTTTCTTTTTTTATGAATCTTACCCGCTACCTCATCCAACTGAGATTGTATGGTAATCATCTCATTTTTCAATTTTTCTATATCTTCAGACAATGATTCTGTTTTAGAAACCTTCTCTTGAAGCTCCTGAGTTAATATGATTAGTTCATCAATTGTAGAGACATTATGCTTTACCTGCAAATTATGTAACAATTGCAATCTTTGACTTGCCTGCTCTAGTTGCTGTGGATCTGCCTCTAACTTATCCAATTCATCAAGTAAAGTGACTTGTATATCATCTAACTCTATATAAATACTCTGAATCCGTTCTGAAAGGTCATTCAACCCACTTGAAAAAGAAGCTATTTTAGAAAGGTTAGATTTTATAACATTTAATTGATCAGAAACACCTATCTCTTCAGAGGTTACAATAGCAATTGATCCCGATAACCTTTCTTGTATCTCTTCGATATTATTTAAACGATCATGACGCTCCTCTAACTCTTTTAATTCTCCTGATTGTAGTTTGGCATCTTCAAGTTCTTTTAAAAGAAAAGTATTGTATTCATATTCTTTGGTAAACACTTCTCGATTTGCAACCAAATTATTAACTTCTTTTTCTTTTTCTTTCAGCAACTTTAACCCTCTTTTGTAAGATTTAATCTCGCGTGCTGCTCCTGCCAACGCATCTAATACTTCGAACTGAAAATCGGTAGTAGTAACCTCTAACGTCTGATGTTGGCTATGGATATCAATAAGTTTAGCACCTAATGCTGCTAATGATTGTAATGTTACAGGAGTATCATTAATAAAGGCTCTAGATTTTCCCGAAGGTAAGATCTCTCTTCTTATAATAGTTTCGTTTTCATAGTCCAAATCTTCCTCTTCAAAAAAAGCAACCAATTCATAATGCGCTATATCAAAAACACCTTCGATGGTACATTTTTTTGAACTATCCTTAACACTACTCAAATCTGCTCTTTTTCCAAGAAGTAAACCCAAAGCACCTAAAAGCAAAGATTTACCTGCTCCTGTTTCTCCAGTAATTGTTATCAAACCGGTATCAAAAGACACTTGTAGCTGTTCAATTAAAGCGAAATTTTTTATAGAAAGACCTCTAAGCAAGGGATAGAAATATTTTTAATGTTTAAAAAGTAAATATACTACAGTTTTAAAAAGATTACACCTGTATATTTAATTTTTTGTAGTTGAAAGAATCTAAAATTTAATATCTTTCCAATTATCAGTATAGGTAGGAGCTATTCTATTAAGCATTTGTATAGTTTCTGCTATATTTACAGATGGACCTCCGGATAGCACGCTAGAAATCTCATCAGCCTTAGCATCAAAGAATACACGCATAAGATAAGAATTAGGCTTACTATTATTCATTTCTTGTAGCGGTTTTATTGACTCTGTAATAGTTTGTTTACCTTTTTTAATATTATTATACATAACATCTAATCCTTCTCTATGATATGTATACATCGCTGATCGATATCCATCGTATGCCCCAGAAAGTAAATCATCATTTAACCTGTATCTGTTAGGATCTTGTTCACGAAGCCATCCTTTTGTACTACCACCTCCTTGAGCATTACCCACAATACTTTTAGCTTCTTCATAATAATTGGTCCCTCCATTTAACGAAAAAGTATCAGCATCTACACCAAGTATTGTATATAAATAAAAAGATATTACCGAAATTAAATTAGAATCAAAACTATTTGGGTTATAGTTTAATGGCTGAAATTCTACATAGTCAAAATTAAAATCTTTATCATTAACATTTAAAATAGCAGTTTCATAATTCGATCCATATATAGGTCGTGACGCTTGTACTTGAACAGTCGCAGTAAAGGCATCATTATCAAAACTAACGATGGTAATAAAAAAACTACAATTAATTCGTTCTTCTGTCCTATAGTCTGTTTTTGTCCACTTTGTATTATTAATAAATTCGATCAACGATCGCTCCAATGTTTTGAACACCTGTAAATCAGGACTTGCTGTTTGCTCTGCATTAACCACTACTTGAGCATTAAATTCTTGAGCATTTACAGTAATACTAAATACAAGGGCTATAACAAAGAATAATTTATTCATTTTTTTAGCGTATTAATTTCGTTGAATATATCTTGTGCGACTTCTGACTTTGTTTTTAAATCAAACGCTTTAATTTCTAATTTATGATTGATTAAACTCACTTTATTCGTTTGCCCTTTAAAACCAGCTCCTTTATCGTTAAGTGAATTTAGAACAATTAGATTTAAGTTTTTCTTTTTTAGTTTATTTTTAGCATTGTCCTCTTCATTTTCTGTTTCTAAAGCAAAGCCCACAAGAAACTGATCTTTCTTTTCGGTTCCCATCCAGTTTAAAATATCAGTGGTTCTTTCTAACTCGATAGAAAATGCCGTATCTGCTTTTTTAATTTTTTGATCAGATATATTTTTAGGTCTATAATCTGCTACTGCGGCAGATGCGATTGCTATATCGCAGTCATGATATCTAGAAACAACCGCTTCATACATATCTTTTGCACTTACAACATTAACAACATCTATCAAGTTATGATTAACGGATAATGATGACGGACCTAAGATCAAGCTAACTTGGGCTCCAAGATTTGCTGCAGTCTTAGCTAATTCAATCCCCATTCTTCCACTAGAATGGTTTCCTATAAATCGTACCGGATCTATTGCTTCATATGTTGGACCAGCTGTAATGAGTACTTTCTGACCTCGAAGTGACAATTTATCTAAAATATCGTTTTCTATAAAGTCGACAATATTTAAAGGTTCTGCCATTCTTCCTTGCCCCACTAAGCCGCTTGCCAATTCACCTGATTCTGCTGGAATCATTATATTACCAAACTCTTGTAATTTCTTAAATGTATTATGCGTTGAAGGGTGATTATACATATCTAAATCCATTGCAGGAGCAAAATACACTGGGCATTTTGCTGATAGATACGTGGCTAGTAATAAATTATTACTAGCTCCTGAAGCCATTTTTGATAATGTATTTGCTGTAGCTGGTGCAATAATCATTACATCTGCCCATAAACCAAGATCCACATGATTATTCCAAACCGCATTTTCATCATCTTCATCATAAAATGAAGAATAAACAGGATTCTTTGATAATGTAGATAGTGTAAGTGGAGTAACAAAATCTTTTGCTGCGGGAGTCATAACAACTTTTACCTCTGCTCCTGTTTTGATAAATAATCTTACAAGAGCAGCAGTCTTATATGCAGCAATACCAGCGGTGACACCTAATAAAATCTTTTTACCGCTTAAAATTGACATAGATTTATAGAGATTCTGTGTCTGATTTAGTATTTCTGTGATAAATTTTACCTTCTAACCATTCTTGAACAGCTAAAGCATGTGGCTTAGGTAATCTTTCATAAAACTTAGAAACTTCTATTTGTTCTTTATTTTCGAAAATTTCTTCTAAGCTATCATTATAAGTTGCAAACTCATCTAATTTTTCAAGAAGCTCTTTTTTGATATCTGTATTTATCTGAGTAGCTCTTTTAGATATTACTGAAATAGCCTCATATATATTATCTGTTGGTTGATCAATAAGATTCTTATCAATAGTAGTTGTGTTTACTGGTGCATTGCTTTTTTTCAAATCCATCTTCTACTTTTTTTCTATTTATACTGTTCTAATCTAGTCTTTATATCTTCTCCTAATTCGTCTGCTTTCTCAATGTACTCCCCTTCTGTTTTATAATACTTCTTGTAGTTATTATAAAAACCATTAGCTGTTTCTAAACGCTCTTTTACTAAATCTGCATAACTTCCTACAGCTAAGAGGTATTCTGATTCAAGCTTATAATACAAAACTTTTTCTCTGTAAGCAGAACCAGGGTAATCGATTAGATAATTATCAAATGCTTTTATCGCTACTTTATAATCTTCTCGATGATGATATTGTTTTGCTATTTTATATGCTTTTTTCTCCTTTTTTTCTCTAAGTTCGGCTACTAAAGTATTTGCTTCTTTTAGATTTTCACTCTCTGGATATGTATTGATATACGCTTGAAGTTTTTCTATAGCTTTAGTTGTTTCTTCTTGATCTAAACTAAACCTCGGAGACAAATGATAATTACTTTTTGCCCCTTTATAAGCTGCCTCTTGTCTTTTATCACTTTTCGGAAATGATTTTGTAAATCTTTCAAACTGATATCCAGCTAAATAATAATCCCCCAATTGATAATACGTATCTGCATAAAAATACATCACTCTTTCTGCTTGTGGCTTCCCTCTGTATTGTGGTACAACCTGCTCAAAAAGTCTTAGTGCTTTAGTATACTTTCCGTCTTCATACAATTTTACTGCGGCTTTATACTTGTCACCCACATTTTCACCCTTCAATACTTTTTGGTATTCACTACAAGAACCAAGGAATAATACAAAAATCAATAAATAAAATAATCTCTTCATAGATAAAAAAACATCAGGCAAAAATATATATTTCTGCGCTATTACAAAAACTTTTAATTCACCAATTCATTTGCATATCAATTGAATTGATAAATAAATCATTTAATTTGTGTTTAACATGACACAATGATCCTTTTAAAGGACGTAATTTTCAAACTCTTGTTGCAAAGAAAAAAGTGGTATTACATGGATTTTATTGCTATCAAGGACTATTTAGTTGTTTGATCTAGCTTATCATGATCAAGGATCGTATACCCATCATCATCGTAGTAAAATGCTGGAACAAAGCGTTGATCATACTTAATGTTTTTTAAGATATAAGAATGTACCTGATGCACCTCTTGAGCAAATGATTCATCATAATAGCTTACCAGAAGTAAAATTTCCCCGTGAAGTTGCTTCAATTCTTCCCTACTAAACTCTTTTAATGGGCTAGATTCGTCTATACCATGTACAATAGTCCATGTGGTAGGAAGATATGTTATCGCATCTCTCTCTAATTTCAGTTTATAAAAATTATTAGTAAACTCATTATGTTTATCTTTTAAGGATAATGCTAGTGTAGCCTCTATATTAGGTCGTATCATAACATTGTCACTTTTGCTCATTAATCTAAACATAATTGCATCAACCTCTTTATGTTTTTTCAAAACAATACTAGAGCTAAATTTAATATTCGCCCTTGGTTTCGAAAACCTCCCGTATAGCAAACCTGTTATAAATGAAAAACTAAGTAGGCCAATCAATGCTTCAAAAGACGATATCACCCCAAAAAGCAATCCTTTTGGAGCCATTGCGCCATACCCTACAGTTGTAACAGTCTGAGCGGAAAAGAAAAAAGCGTTTAAAAAATCTTTAAAAATATCTCCAGTTGGTTGTGCAATATTACTTATCCCTAAAAATGTATACACTAAAGCAAATAAGGAATTAACCAATGTATACCCGAGCAAAACCCATAAAAAAAATTTACCCCATGTTATGTTTATGAGATAATTATAACTTTCAGACAAGGAATTAACCTTATTGATATGTTTAATATTAAACGAACCATCTGCATTAATAAAACGTCTAGCGTATTTGTTAGAATGCTTTCCTATTCCTGGATCTTTAATTTTTTTAGCCATCTTCACACAAATACTAGTACATATTTAAGCTACCATTACTTATAGTTCTCTATAAATTTTTTTATTTTCTCCTCTAACTCCTTAGAAACAGAAACTAGCGGTAAACGAAGATAATCATCACAAATACCCTTTATTTTTAAAATATTTTTAATCCCTGCAGGATTACCCTCTTCAAAAGCATAATCTAAAACAGGAAGCAAACTATAGAGTATAGCAAAAGCCTTTTGCGTTTGACCTGCTAATCCTAGACGTATCATTTCAGAAAATTCTTCGGGAAATCCCTGACCAACAACACTTATCACGCCATCACCACCAGCAGCAACTGCAGGTAATGCCAATGCATCATCTCCTGAAATTACAAGAAAATCCTGTGGCTTGTTTTTTATAATTTTAAGCACTTGAGTAAAATCTCCAACCGCTTCTTTAATACCAACTATGTTTTCTAGTTTTGCTAATCTAAGCGTAGTTTCTGCGGTCATATTAGTCCCTGTTCTAGAAGGAACGTTATATAAGAGTACTGGCAAAGGAGCATTATCATTAATAGTCTTGTAATGTTGATAAATACCTTCTTGAGTTGGTTTATTATACATAGGAACTACAGATAATATAGCGTCAAAATCTGATAGATCTGTGTCTTTCATTTCATCGAGAATTGACTGTGTATTATTGCCGCCAATACCTATTACCAAAGGAAGCCTTTTGTTATTTACTTTAATAATATGATTTACTAATTCTACCTTATCCTTCTTTGATAAGGTAACCGATTCTGCAGTAGTCCCTAATACTACAAGATATTCTATATTACCTTTGACACAAAAATCAACTAAAGATGTTACTCCAGGATAGTCTATTGAACCATCTTCATTAAATGGAGTAGCTAATGCTACACCTGTCCCTCTAAGAAAACCACTCATAATTATATAATCTGTAAAATTTTTAAATACTTCTTAAGTTCCTTGATAAATAGATTAGGATTATCAACTGTTGCTCCTATAATCAAATCATTAATCCTATTATCTACGGTTCCAAAACCAACTTTAAATTTAGCTTTTGAAACTGCTGCAACATAATTAAGTTCGAGTTTGTTTTCTGAATAAAAACTAATCAAAACATCGTAATCCTTATTTACAAATTCTTGTAAAGAATTACTTTTAACTCCCCCACTAACTCCAAAACTTTTATCATTGTAATACGCTGCATCTTTATCATTATCTAAATCTTTTTCTTCTTTATAGCCAACTATCTTTAATTTATCTGGTGAAACCCCTAATTCATTTGCCAATTTAATTAAGGAAATAATATTTATATCATAAGAGGCATCAACAAGAACTGCTAGCGTTTTAAGAGTAGAAATACTATCTGAAGAAGAATTTCTTTTCTTCAAATGTGCTTCAATATTTTTTTTGATAGCATTTCTTTTAAGACCCTTTAAAATCATTCACAAAAAGATTAAGAAGCCACAAATGTAGCCATTTTACTCATTAAAATCACCTACTCCCTTCTAAGAAAAAAGGAAAGCCTTGATAATCAGACATACACCTTAAACATATTTACTTCAAAAATATTTCCCTTTAGAAGATTTTGTTTCTATAAGCTTGGTTTCAATAAAAAAACTTGTTAAAAAATACAATCCTGTTATTTCCACAAGATTAATCAAAATTGTAAATACTTTTGCATAATAATACATCTCATTAATCGCCAAAAGACCATCGATAAACAATGTGCAGCAGGCGGTAACAAATAGATATATTGACTTCTCGTATCTATCCACCATATACACTATAAAATTAGCCATCGAAAATACTAATGCCCCTGTTGCAATTAATAATATAGCACCAATAGAATCTTTTGCTCTAGGTAAAGCAAGTTCTGCGATAGCATAAATTAAATATGACACGAAAGCAACACTTACAAGTACTGGAAGAGAAACAAGCTTACTAACTTTTATATCCTCTTTAGAGATATATTGTTTTAGCATTAATACGCCTCCCAAGTAATATACCAAAACTAATGCAGTTATAAGATTTAAATATTTGACAAAATCGATATAAATAAAGACATCTAATACAAGTACTGCAAGCATCATTATTGGAAATAGAAAATTAATTCTTTTCACTTCTGTAAGGTAAAGGACTATGAGTGCTATTTGAACAAATGGCTTAGTATATATTAGACTTGATTTATCTAAAAAAATCGCAGAACACATTACAATGAGAAAGGTGCAATAGAAAAACAAATATGTAATACCAGATCTTTTCAAAAAGTAACAAAATTTAGAACCTAAGGTAACCAAAAGATCTACTCTTTAAAATAAAACTAAGGGAATTTTAGAAAAAATCACTTTCATCAAGTGTTTTATCCTTTAAACTAGTTTGAACAAAAAAACTTGTAAAAAAGTACAGACCTATTATTTCTGAAATATTGGCAAGAACCGTAAACTCCCTAGTATAATAGTATAATTCATTAATTGCCAATAAAGCATCTGTAAACAATGTACAACAAGTTGCTATAAACAAGTAAATTCCTTTTTCATATCGATCAGCTTTATACACAATAAAACTACAAGCTGAAAACAACAACAAACTAATCGTAATTGATGCCACAGAAAACAGAGAGTCATTGATTTTGGGCATTGCCAATTCTGTTATTGAATATATCAAATAAACAATAAAGAGAGTACCTATGGCTACCGATATCGAAATCAGTTTTTTTATCTGCAAATCTTCTTTCAAAATATAATCTTTAATCAAAAAAGATCCTAAAGCATAAAAAAACGTAATCAATACCGCTATAATATCATAATACCTCACAAAATCTGTGTAAATAAAAATATCAACAACTAAAATCAATAGCATACATATTAAGAAAAGAATATTTCTCTCTCTTACAGATTGAAGATAAATCACTATTAAAGATAGCGGAATAATTGGCTTTACAACAAGAAGTAACGTTCTCTCAAAAAATATAGAAACACCTATTATCAATAAAAAAGAAAAATAGAAAAACAGATATGTTATACTTGTTTTTTTCAAATAGAAATAAAATTTTATAATTAAAAATATTCTTCATTATTAGGCATTAACTTATGCCTCTCTATAAAAAACTTTATCAAAAAAAACTGTCCACAAATCTGCAAAACTGTTGTGATAACCGGAAAAATTTCTAAATAAATATAAAGTCTATTTAATGCAGTTACAATATTCACAATCAAAAAACAGGAAGCCGCAACCATTAAAGAATAACTAACCACAGTTTTACTATTTAAATATATATAATAACAAACCCCTATAAAAACTGCGAAAAAGAAAATAAGAACAATCAAAACCACAACATGATCATTTACCTGAGGTAAAATCAAATGAGCTACAGTATACAACACATAACCTATTAACAACATTGAAACAATTAACTGCAAAGTCACAACTTTCTTAAACTGTATTTTTATCACTTTAAGACTTTTCCAAAGTAAAATAATATTTAATAAGTAATAACAGGAAAACAAAATATGTAGCAATTCGAAATTACCTAAATAATCCTGCAAAAAAAGCACTTCACATATTATGATTAATATAAGACTTAAAATTACACCAAAATTTCTATGCTCAGCATTTACTAGGTAAAGTATCCCCAAAGAGATTATAACCGGAGGTTTAAAGTAAATCACTAAATCCTTCGCAAAAATTGTTACAATTAATGTTAAAAAACTAGTGGCATAAAACAAATGATATGTGCTTTTTTTTGTATCCAAATACTCCTTTTAAAATTATGTTTTTTAAAAACCTTCAAATTCTTCTGATTTAAGTTTAAGAGATTTTGTTATCATATAATTAACCAAAAAAAACATTGCTAATGGTTTACATATTAGTATTAAAACCTCTAACTCATAAGATTCTAAATAAAATCGATCGATTAGCAGCATATTTTCACTAAATGAAAAATTCAACATTGCTAAAAAAAACCATAAAGATTTCTCGGATCTTATATTTATATAATGCATCGCCCCTACTACCAACAATATATAAAGCAATACTAAATGAAGAAAACCTAGTAAATACAATTCTCCCATAGGTTCTTTAAGGATTTGATAAACCATAAAAAAGATTACAGTATACAAGGAACTACCTAAAACTAAAGTAAAAACATCCCTTTTGTTATATACAAAGGACTTGTGATTATAGTACAAAAAATAAAACAACAAGATATTAGCAATTAGATTTGCAGTCATTTGATATTCTATCATACTACTTAAATCACCAAAAAATGGTATTAGCTCCCTTAACAAAAACACCAACAAAACAATAATATGTAGGGTTTTTATACTTTTTGTACTTACTAAATACAGAACCGTTATCGATATCAAAATTGCAATATTAAGATAAGCATTTAAGTAACTTGTAAAAAACACAAATTCTAATACTTGCAATACAATCAAAAAGGAAATAAAAAGCTTTAGTATTTTCTCTCCATTCATTAATTTTTCTTGTACTCAAAAACAATTATGTGATATACCCAAAAAAGTTAATCACGCAAACATTTAAAAGACTCTTTTTAAGCACAATATACTAATTTTTAAAAGAATCAAAAATCACAATACACCCAAGGTCATGGGCTTTTTAATTTTAAGGAGACTGGGCTTGATATTTTATACTTAACTAGAAAAAACACAGCAAGTAATTGATAGATTGCATTAATTACCTCTAACTCTATTGAAGAAATATAAAATCTATTTAAAGCAAAACAAGAATCGCTTATCACAAAATTAAGAATTGCTATTAAAAACCATAAAGACTTTGTTGATCTAATGTTAGTATATTGAAAAACCGCACCAAGAAGCAAAAAATACAAAACAATCATGTAAATCAATCCATATAATCTTATATCTCCCATTTGCCCTTCTATGGCCGAATAAATTTCATAAACCACATATGTCCAGATCACAAAAAACACTGACAAGTAAATTATATCAGTAGTACTAAAATTAATCTTTTTGTGATTTTTTAATAGATAGTAGAATAAAATTACATAGCAAAGCACATAACTTATCAAAACATAAATAAAGCTGTTTTTTATATCTGTTAATAGAAACACATCTCCTAGAAAACAAAGCAATAAAATTACAAGAAATAAGATGTCAATTTTTTTCACATTAAACCAATACAACATGAAAAACAATGGAACTGTCATTGGTTTCACATACAACTCTAAACTGGAGTTTTGCAGCGCTACACTAAGCACACAAAGTCCTCCTGTTAAAATTAATAGTACTTTAATTAATGTTCTTATTTTCATTCTATTTTTTCAAGAAACTGATCTTCACTAATAATTGAAATCCCTAATGAACTCGCTTTCTCTAACTTGCTTGGTCCCATGTTAGCTCCAGCAACTATATATGATGTTTTTGAGGATATTGAACTTGAAACTTTACCTCCATTATCTTCTATGAGCTTCTTAAGTTCGTTACGAGTTACTTTTTCAAACACACCAGATACAACAAAAATCTGACCTTGTAACGTATCTGTTTGATTGGCTAATTTCTCAGCAGAGATTTCCAACTGCACACCATGTTGTTTCAATTGATTAATTAAGTTCCTATTATCTTCAGAAGAAAAGAACTCCACTACACTTTGCGCTATTTTAATTCCAATTTCATCTACATTCACCAATTCTTCTTCGGTTGCTAGCATAATAGCATCTATAGTTTTATAATGCTTTGCGAGTTTTTTAGCTACAGTTTCTCCGACATATCTAATTCCCAATGCAAATAGCACTCTTTCAAAAGAGATTTCTTTGGATTTTTCTATACCAAGAATAAGATTGTCTGCACTTTTATCTGCCATTCGTTCCAACGGGACAACCTGTTCTTTGGTTAACGTATACAAATCCGCATAATTTTTTATTAACCCCTCATTAACCAATAACAAAACAGTTTCTCCTCCCAATCCCTCTATATCCATTGCTTTTCTAGAAATATAATGCTGAATGCGACCCGCAACTTGAGGAGTACATCCATAATAATTTGGGCAATAATGTTGAGCTTCACCTTCTTTCCGAATCAATACTGTACTACATACCGGACATTCTGTTATATAAGAAGTCGGCATTGAATTTTCAGGTCTTTTAAGAAGATCTACCCCAACTATTTTAGGTATAATCTCTCCTCCTTTTTCAACAAAAACAGTATCTTCAATTCGAACATCTAATTTCTCAATCTGATCGGCATTATGTAAAGAAGCTCGTTTTACGGTAGTTCCTGCTAATTGTACTGGCTCTAAATTTGCGACTGGTGTTATTGCACCTGTTCTACCTACTTGATATGTAATTTCATTAAGTATGGTAAATACTTGCTCTGCTTTAAATTTATAAGCCATAGCCCATCTAGGCGCTTTTGCAGTATAACCAAGTTCTTCTTGTTGTTGTAAATTATTAACCTTAATAACCACTCCATCGGTTTCATATGGTAAATCATGCCTATGTTTATCCCAATAGTTCACAAACTCTAATACTTCATCAATTGAGTTTACCATTTTTGATTCTACAGGAACTTTAAACCCCCATTCTCTAGCTTTTTCTAAATTTTCATATTGCGTAGTAATTCCTAACCTTTCTCCTTGTATACTATATAACAAACAATCTAAAGGTCGTTTAGCTGTTTCACTACTATCTTGCAATTTTAAACTTCCAGAAGCTGTATTTCTTGGATTTGCATAGGGTTCTTCACCTTGAGCAATACGTTCTTTATTCATTTGCTCAAAACCTTCGTATGGCAAAACAATTTCTCCTCTAATGTCAAATTTTGCAGGAAAATCTCCTTTTAATTTTAATGGAACAGACTTTATTGTTTTTACATTTGTGGTGACATTATCACCTTGAATACCGTCTCCTCTTGTAACCGCTTTAAGCAACTCTCCGTTTTCATAAGTCAAATTAATTGATGCACCATCATATTTAAGTTCACAAGTATAATTAACCTCACCATCAACTAATTTTTTGATCCGTTTTTCCCAATCCAGTAAATCTTCTTTTGAATAGGAGTTATCTAAAGAGTACATGCGAAATTCATGCACCAGAGTTTCGAAATTTTTGGTTACCTCGCCTCCTACTCTTAATGTAGGAGAATTAGCATCATAAAATTCAGGGTGTTTTTCTTCTAATTTTTGAAGTTCTTTTAACTTCATATCAAAATCATAATCCGTAATTGTAGGCTTATCAAGAATGTAATAATTATAATTATGCTTACGTAACTCTTCTCTAAGTTGATTAATTTGTTCTTCTGTACTCATTTGATAATTCCCTTTTTATTGATTTTGATTGATGATAATTCTTTTAATGATTCCTTTTTTAGACTCGCTACGAACATTTACCGATCTATAAATTTAATTTCCTATGTCCTTTCTGGTTTTAACCATTTAGGCACTTCTTTAGGTTTAAACATTTTCATTTTTTCTAAAAGTTGATCTATACTATCATCTACAATCAATAATTCATAATTTTCTATTTTCAAAAACCCTCTACGTACCATAGTCTCCAACAGTTGCAAGAGATCATCATAAAACCCTCCAACATTTAGCAAACCAATTGGTTTTTGATGCAAACCTAGTTGCGCCCAAGTAATAATTTCAAAAAGCTCTTCTAAAGTTCCGAATCCACCAGGCAGTGTTATAAAGCCATCACTAAGATCATGCATTTTCATTTTACGTTGATGCATATTTTCTGTAGTGATTAACTCATGCAATCCTAAATGCATCACTTCTTTTAACTTTAAGAATTCTGGAATTACACCAATCACTTTTCCTTTCGATGTAAGAGCACCTTCTGCTACTTTTCCCATTATACCAATCTTAGCCGCCCCATAGACCAATGTAATTTGTCGTCTAGCTAATTCTTCACCAAGTAAAAAACCTTTTTCAATTATAGTGATATCATTCCCTTCACTACTTCCGCAAAATACACAAATCGAATTAAGAGTAGTCATTTATATTATATTTATATAGTTATCTCTTTTAAACAAGTAACAGATAGTTGACATCTTAAAGTTTTGCACAAATCATTCTATCACTATTGTACAAATCTTTACGTAATTCTACGGTCTTAAAACCCAGATTTTCTATCATTAGTTTTGTTTCATTACCTAAATATTGATTGATTTCGAAATATAATGCACCTCCTCTATCCAATCTTTTTTTTGCCAATTTGGTTATTTTCTCATAGAATACCAAGGGTTTTCCGTTTGAAACAAATAATGCCAAGTTAGGTTCGTTATCTAAAACATTAGGCTTCATTTCCTCTTTTTCCAATTCTCTAACATAAGGCGGATTAGAAACAATGATATCAAAACTCTGAAATAAATCACTAGCCGCTAACACATCAAGTTTTATAAACTTTACAGTTACTTGATTTTTTTCTGCATTTGCCTTGGCCACTTTAAGAGCTTCCTCAGACACATCAATAGCGTATACTTCTGCTTTTTTTAAATTTTTAGCCAAAGAAATAGCGATACAACCACTACCTGTTCCTATATCTAAAATTTTCAGCGAAGTATTTTTATTTTTTTGATCATGCAAGATCCAATCTACCAACTCTTCTGTTTCGGGCCTAGGTATTAACACATGTTTATTTACAGTAAATACCCCCCCATAAAACTCTGTATCCCCAAGAATATATTGAATAGGCTCCTGAGATTGCAACCTATTTTGAGCATTCCTAAATTGCTCTACACTTTCTACCGAAAGTGAATCATTCAATTTAAGCGCTATATCGACTCTTCTTAATTCTAAAATTTTTTCAGAAAGAAGATAGAAAAAAGACAATACCTCTTCTCTATCATAAAGGTCAGATAAAGAATTTACAAAACCTGTTCTAAGATCTTTTATTTTCAATGTAAATCTTTTTGAATTAAAGGTCTTTTATCATCCATGCATGACAACTATAGTGCCCTGTATTTCCAACAGGTTTCTCAAGATCTTGAAAACCTACTTTTTTATACAGCTTCCTTGCTGCCGTCATATAAGGCATTGTTTCTAAATAACATTTCAAAAAACCTTGTTCTTTTGCAAAATCAAGACATGTATTTATCATCATAAATCCAACTCCTTTTCCTCTAACCTCTGATAAGAAATACATTTTTTGAAGTTCACAAATGGTAATATCTTCATTTTTTAGAGGAGCAATACCCGCCCCACCAACAATCTTACCTTCTTCTTCAAGAACAAAATACATTTGATTGTCTTTACTATACGTTTCATACATCTTATCTAAAGATTCATCCTCATAAGCAGTACCTATTTTAGGAACGCCCATTTCTAACAAAACACTTCGTATTACTAGTGCTATTGCCTCGTTATCTTTATATTCTATCGAACGTATTTTTATACTACTCATTCTATTTATAAATACTACTTTTGTGACACTATTAAAGAAATAATAATCAGAAAACACATTTTACTTTGTGTAATACTATTATTTCTAATAGATATCGAAATATAAGCTAAATCTAAACAGAAGTCAATGAAGAGACCTTTATTATTATTAACAATATTTATCTTCTTAACAGCATGTTCTTTATCTAAAAAACCAGAATTTAAATATGTCGATGCTATTCTAATTAAAAATGCCAGTATTCGTGATGTTACCATAAAAGCAAATGCCATTTTTGACAACCCAAATCGACTAAATGGAAAACTATCTATAGAAGATTTTCATGTTTTTGTTGATAATATTGATGTTGGAACAATCTCTGCTCAAGAATTCGACATTCCAGGAAAAAGTGAATTTACAATTCCTTTAGAAGGAACTTTTTCTCTTTCTAAAATCTATAAAAACAATAAAAATAGTATTTTAAATAGCGTTCTTAAGGTAATACAAACAGATTCACTAAATATAGAATACAAAGGTACGATCAGATACCATTTAGGAAGTTTTTCTTATCCTTATAAAATCAATAAACAACAACAGGTAAGCATAAAGTAACGTGAATACACACCAAAAATACATGAGTCGTTGCATCCAGTTAGCCAAAAACGGATTGGGGACTACATATCCTAATCCATTAGTAGGTAGTGTGATTGTTTTAAATCACAAAATTATTGGCGAGGGCTGGCACTATAAAGCTGGTGAACCTCATGCCGAAGTACATGCTATTAATTCTGTTAAAGACCAGTCTTTACTAAAAGAAGCTACCATATATGTAAGCCTGGAACCTTGCAGCCACTATGGAAAAACCCCTCCTTGTAGTGATTTAATTATAGAAAAAGGAATTAAAAAAGTGGTAATTGGTACAATTGACCCATTTGCTAAAGTATCTGGATCAGGAGTTAAAAAATTAATGAATGCTGGTTGTGATGTAGTAGTTGGCGTATTAGAAAAAAAATGTAATGATTTAAATAAACGTTTTTTTACGTTTCACAATAAAAAGCGTCCCTATATTATATTAAAATGGGCTCAAACTTGCGACCATTTCATAGCACCTATCAACACCAATACTGAGAGAAAACCTATATGGATAACAAATCCAAGTTCGAGACAACTAGTACATAAATGGCGTGCAGAAGAGTCCGCTATTTTAGTAGGAAATCAAACTGTTATTAAAGACAATCCTAAATTAACCATTCGAGAATGGCATGGAAATCACCCAACAAGAATAGCAATTGATCTTACCAATAAAATCCCTTTAAAATCATCAATATTAGACCAAACTACAGAAACTATTATTATTACTTCAGAAGAAAACAAGGAAGAAGACAAGGGCAATACCCAATATAAAAAGGTTCCTAAAAACACGAATGTTCTAACAGAAATATGTGATGTTTTATACCGCAAAGAGATTCAATCCATTATTATAGAAGGTGGTAGACATGCAATCCAATCATTCATTGATGAAAACCTTTGGGATGAAGCCAGAGTTTTTGAGGGAAACACTACTTTTGAAAACGGAATAAAAGCCCCTTTACTAAAAGGAAACCTTATTGCTGAAGAGAAAACAGTAAATGATACTTTAAGAATATATCAAAATGATTAAGACCATTATTTTTGATTTCGGAGATGTTTTTATCAATTTAGACAAACAAGCAATATTTAGAGAACTTTCATTATTAGGACCAATCTCTACTGAAGAAATTTCTGAAATTAATTTACTTTATGAGGTAGGAAAGATTTCTACTTTTGAATGTATTAATTTATTTCAAAAAATACTCACTAATGCATCTAAAGATGAAATTACTCATGCATGGAATTCTATTTTATTAGATTTTCCGAAACATAGATTAGATTTTATTCAAAAATTAGCATTAGAAAAAAAATATAATCTTATACTTTTAAGTAATACGAACGAGTTACATATTGATTGGATCAAAAAGAATGTCTCATTTTATGAAGCATTCAGATCTTCCTTTAACTATTTTTATCTTTCTCATGAAATACAGTTAAGAAAACCAAATACCGATATTTTTGAATTTGTATTAGAGCAACACCAAATAGTGCCCAATCAAACAATTTTTA
Organism: Aquimarina aggregata; assembly: GCF_001632745.1. Classification (GTDB taxonomy): domain Bacteria; phylum Bacteroidota; class Bacteroidia; order Flavobacteriales; family Flavobacteriaceae; genus Aquimarina; species Aquimarina aggregata. Next base: position 275,676 of record NZ_LQRT01000003.1, read on the forward strand.
TCGATGACACCAAAGAAAATACGGATACAGCTTCTAAACTTGGGATCCACATCTGGAATAACGACCCCAAAACAGAAGACGTGTCAAATCTATTTACATTAAAATCTAATTTATTTTGATCTATTTAATCTTTAGCGTTTTAGCTTCAAGCTTGATTTTTGTCATTTTCAAACTATTTGCAAAATATAATGTCGACACTCTTCAAGCTATTATTGTTAACTACGTAGTAGCTGCCGTATCAGGAATCATTGCTTATTCTGAACCTGTACAAATAACGTACATTACAAATCAAGGTTGGTTTTACGGAGCTGCTATTTTAGGGATTGTTTTCATTTCCGTTTTTAATTTAATGGCAATAACCACACAAAGAAACGGATTATCTGTTGCTGCCGTAGCGACTAAAATGAGCCTAGCGATCCCAATCATTTTTGGAGTTATTGTATATCAAGAAAGCACAGGCATCCTAAAAATTACGGGGATACTAATTGCACTAGTAGCCGTATATCTAACCTCTTCAAAAACTACAGAAGGTGTTTCACTTACAAAAAGAAACTTAATATTTCCATTATTGGTTTTTATTGGTAGTGGGATAATCGACACCAGCTTAAAATTTTTTGAAACACATCATGTGGCCGCAAATGACGTTTCTATTTTTTCAGCAACTATCTTTGGTTTTGCTGCAATTATTGGAGTATGTACCTTAATTTACAAAAGAATAAATGGCACATTAAAACTCCAATTAAAAAACGTTATTGCAGGAATCGGACTAGGAGTACCTAACTATTTTTCAATTTACTTTTTAATAAAAGCACTTAGATATGAAAACATGGATAGTTCTACCGTATTTACTATTAACAATGTAGCAGTCTTACTAGTATCGACCATTGCAGGTATCTTATTCTTCAAAGAAAAGTTGATGCTCAAAAATTGGATTGGTATTGGTTTAGCTATTCTTAGCATTATCTTAGTTACTTTTTCTATATAAACCAGGACTAGCTATTGGATCATAAAGACACATATAAAACTATTACTGCCCCTTCTAAAGAGGTTCTTTTTAAAGATAAGAATAGTAAGTTTTTTGGTTTTTCCTTTCCGGTTACCAACGAAGAAGAAGTAAAACAAATTATAGATCAACTCAAAAAACGACATCATTCTGCCAGACATTGGTGTTACGCATGGCAAATAGGTACAGAAACAATTCGGTACCGCAGCAATGATGATGGAGAACCTTCGAATTCTGCAGGACAACCTATTTATGGGCAAATTCAATCTTTTGATGTAACTAACATTCTAATTGTAGTTGTTCGATACTTTGGTGGTGTAAAACTTGGTGTTGGTGGATTAATCAATGCCTACAGAACATCGGCTCAATTGGCTTTAGAAAATTCAAATATTATTGAAAAAACTATCAATATTGATTTTATCATCATTTTTGAATACAAAGACATGAATAAAGTAATGCGAATTATAAAAGAACATAATCTAAACATCACAAAACAAGAACTAGAACTAAATTGCAAAATTCACATTTCTGTCAGAAAAAAGCTTGCTGATAAAATAAAACCGATTTTTTCTCCGTTGTATGAAATAAAAATAGAAAGACTTGATTAATTAATTGTCTTCTATTTTTTCAAGTAAATAAGAAGGACACATGATGGGTTTTCTTGTTTTACTGTTAACAAAGACTAATGTAGTAGTGGCTGTAGTTAATAATTCTTTATTTTTATTGAAGATTTCAAAGTCAAAAATAATTTTTACTGTAGGAATTTTCCTTAATGAAGTTTTAACAGTCAATTCATCATCAAAAAAAGCAGATTTCTTAAATTTAAGATCTAAGGTAAATACTGGAAGCATAACACCATTTTCTTCCATTGTTTTATAAGAAAACCCTAGTTTCGACAGCCAGTCTATTCTAGCTAATTCTAAGTACTGCGCGTAGTTACCATGATGAACGACACCCATTTGGTCTGTTTCGGAATATCGAACTTTTAGCTTGGTTTCTGAAATAATTTTCATATTATTGATAGAATATTGTTGACAGTAGAATTAACGAATTATGCAAAAAAAATAATTAAAATTCAACCCCTAAAACGTTTTTTTTTTACATTTTTTGTTCACATATTTGTCAAGCAAAAACAGTAAGGAGTTTTTCAACAATTCTTTTTAGTAACTTAACAGAAAAATAGTAAACTAATCACTCGCATGAATTTAACTGCGCAATCAGTTTGGGATAATTGTTTATCTTTTATAGAAGACAACATTACGCCACAAGCTTTTAAAACTTGGTTTGAACCAATCAAAGCTGTAAAACTTACAGATGGCGCTTTAAGCATTCAGGTACCCAGTAAGTTTTTCTACGAATGGTTAGAAGAACACTATGTCAACCTTCTTAAAGTATCTTTAACTCGCGAATTAGGAGAAAACGCTAAATTGGTATATGTCATTAAGATGGAAAATACTTATGGCAACAAAAAACCTTTTACTGAAAAAATACCTAGTGCAAATCGCACAGCCGTAAATTCTCAAGAGGTTGATGTACCTATTAAGAGTAAAAATCCTGAATTAAAAAATCCTTTTGTAATTCCAGGGATACGAAACGTAAAAATAGAATCACAATTAAACCCTAGTTATAACTTTGAAAATTTCCTAGAAGGAGACTCAAATAGATTGGCTAGATCTGCAGGAATGGCTGTAGCTAATAAACCAGGAGGAACGTCTTTTAATCCGTTACTAATCTTTGGAGGAGTAGGTCTTGGAAAAACACACTTGGCACATGCTATTGGTGTAAACATAAAAGACAACTACCCAGAAAAGACAGTTTTATATATTTCTGCTGAAAAATTTACCCAACAATACATAGAATCAGTAAAAAAGAATAATAGAAACGATTTTATTCATTTTTATCAAATTATAGATGTACTTATTGTTGATGACATACAACTTTTATCAGGTAAAGCTGGAACTCAGGATGTATTCTTCCATATTTTTAACCATTTACACCAAAATGGAAAACAGGTAATCCTTACTAGTGACAAGGCTCCTGTAGATATGCAAGATATTGAGCAACGCCTTCTTTCTAGGTTTAAATGGGGATTATCTGCCGAGCTGCATCAACCTGATTTTGAAACAAGAGTCTCAATCATTAAAAATAAATTATATCGTGATGGTGTTGAAATGCCAGAAGAAATTGTTGAATTTTTAGCCAACAACATAAAAACTAATATTCGTGAGTTAGAGGGAGCAATTATCTCATTAATTGCACATTCTTCTTTCAACAAAAAAGACATCACTATAGATTTAGCTAAGGCTATTGTCGATAATTATGTCAAAAACACCAAACGCGAAGTATCAATAGACTATATCCAAAAAGTAGTTAGTGATTATTTCCAAATGGATGTTGAAACACTACAGTCTAAAACTAGAAAACGACATATTGTACAAGCCAGGCAACTTGCTATGTTTTTTGCCAAAAAACTCACTAAAGCTTCTTTAGCTAGTATTGGCACACAAATAGGAAAAAGAGATCACGCTACAGTATTACATGCTTGTAAAACAGTAGACAACCTCTCTTCTACAGACAAACAATTCAGAAAGTATGTTGAAGATTTAGGAAAAAAGCTTACCCTATAGTAATTTTATTAAAAAATGAAAATCAAAATCTTAATGGTATGCCTCGGTAATATTTGCCGATCACCATTAGCTGAAGGTATCCTAAAATCCAAATTAGATCCAGAAAAATACACTGTCGCCTCATGTGGAACAAGTAACTACCACATCGGCAATAAACCCGACGTGCGCTCAATAGAAATAAGCAAGAAATACAATATTGATATTTCAAAACAAAGAGCAGCGCAATTTAATAAAAGCGACTTTACTACTTACGACTACATCTATGTAATGGATAAATCAAATTATCAGAATATCATACAACTCACAGATAAAAACCAAGACAAAAATAAAGTTAATCTTATTCTTAACGAGCTTTATCCAAACGAAAACCTAGAAGTCCCCGACCCATACTACGGGGGATCTGAAGGTTTTGAAAACGTTTATCAGATGCTTAACAAAGCATGCAACCATATCGCTCACAAACTCGAAAAACAGCATTAACTTTTTTAAAAATAAAGTTTTCGTATATTTAGATACAGATATCATAATATACAACCAATTACGCTAAAACAACAAATTACAAAATACCAAACCCTTACCCAATAAACCTATGGAGCTTAAACCTCTGGACCCCAAAGGAAAACTCTACCTCATCCCTACAAGACTAGGAGATGATGTACCCTTAGAAGTACTTCCGATATCTATAAAAAAGGTCTTGGAACAAATAAATCACTATATAGTTGAAAACGAAAAACCCGCACGTAGATTTATAAAAAAAATAAGTCCAAGCAAGTCACAACGATCATTAATAATACATACAGTAAACAAATACACAGATATTGCCGAAATGCCAGGATATCTTACACCCTGTCTTAATGGTGAATCTATCGGGTTATTATCAGATGCTGGATGCCCGGGTATTGCAGATCCTGGCGCTGAAATTGTAAAAATAGCTCACGAAAAAGACATACAGGTTATTCCTTTAGTAGGTCCATCATCTATCCTTCTAGCTATGATGAGTAGCGGTATGAACGGACAGAGTTTTACTTTCAATGGCTACCTACCTATTGACAAAGCAGAAAGAAAGTCTGCCATAAAACAATTAGAAAAAATTTCTTTTGAAAAAAATCAGGCTCAAATCTTTATTGAAACCCCGTACAGAAACGACAAAATGCTTGATGATTTAAAAAATATACTACAAGATAACACCCGATTATGTATCGCCTGCGACATAACACTTACCACAGAGTTTATTTCAACTAAAACAATTAGAGAATGGAAAGAAAAAAATATTGATCTTCACAAAAGACCTGCGATATACATCATCCAGAAAGATTAAAAATTACAAACTAACCTTAGCTCTTCTATCAGCCTCTACAAATGAAGTATCATAACCCCCAAATCTTTTCATGTAATATCTAATAGTCGTTCCAAATGCATCTGCAAAACCACTTACACCTCCACTACGCAGATATCTTTTGACAGCATTAGGACCAGCTAAGTGAGCTGCGGCTAAAATTCCAGATTCAGTAACCTCAACACCATTCATCCTTCTACCAATAAACCATTTCATATCTCTTCGTAAAACCCACTTATTACGAGATGAATACGCATAAAAAGCTTTTTCTTGAAGTTGAGGGTTATTAAGAAAATCGTTTCGACTAATATCCTTAATCCCTATAAGCTCTAGTGTACCTCTTCCAAATTGGTATTTCCCCATGTAACCAAATTGATTCACAACTCCGTAATCTCCTCTTGATTCTTTAAAAGCAACTGCCTCTTTAAATCCTGTGTAAGATTTCCCAAGTTCAGGTGAAATAAATACACCCTCATCCTCTATCTCATTAAAATTTGGCGCCACATAATACAAATCCAAACCGGCAGTACTATATGAACTAAAATCTACAGATTCTTTCGTCTTAAAACCTAACAAAAGAACGCCCCCAATAATGAGTGTTACAGATAATCCTGTTATCCTTTTTATCATATAAAAAATTTCTAAGTAGCCATTAAAAAAATGGTCCCCTCTACTTAAATTTTTGCCGTGCAAAGATACATATTATAAATTAATAACCAACCAACACATGTTAAAATAATTATAATACTGAAAAACAGTGATTTACATATAAAAAAAGCGATAATAAAGTCAAAATAGTGTTAAAAAAGCTATCAAAAAAACACTTAAACGTCAAACAAGGTTATTTTAACGATAAAAACGAAACAAGATCTCCCATGAGTAATTCACAAAAAAACAAGGATTTTGTTAATAAGTTAGCATCGATTTAAATTAAAAACAAAGCTTTTGCACCTTTTACCTTCAAGAAAAAGTTTTACAATTTTATCGATTTATACCTTGCTTATTTACCCAATTTATATACTGTTTTTTATTACGATTATGTTGCCCAATTGTTTTAGCAAATTTGTGATATCCAAAATTTTCTACGTTGGCCACAAAAAAATAATAATCATGTTTTTCATAATTAATAACAGCATCGATAGAAGAAATATCAGGCATTGCTATTGGGCCAGGTGGTAAAGTGGCATATTTATAGGTGTTATACGGACTATCTAACCCTAAATCTTTATAAAGAACTCGTTTAATAACAGTATCCCAATCATTTCGATGTTTTTTAATTGCGTAGATTACCGTTGGATCTGCATCTAATTTCCATCCATTTAAGAATCTATTTAGATACACTCCTGCTACTCTGGGACGCTCATCAACTTTAGCAGTTTCCTTTTGAACGATCGAGGCTATAGTCATAACTTGTATAGGTGTTAGTTTTATCTCCTTTGCCTTTCTTAATCGCTCATCATTCCAAAATCTAGTATACTCTTTAAACATTCGTTCTCTAAATTGACTTGCAGATGTATTCCAGAAAAATTCATATTTATTAGGAACATACATTGCTAAAGCACTTTCTTCAGTAAAACCTTTAGATTTCAAGAAAATAGAATCTTTAAAAGAATTTAATAAAGATATACTATCTGCTTCAATCTGTTTAGCAATTCTTCCTGCCAAGTTTTCTAGTCTTTCTTGATTATTAAAACTAAGTTGAATTGGTCTGTTTTTACTTCTAAGCGTATTAATAATATCGTTATTATTAAGTCCTTTAGTTAAAATATAACGTCCTGCCTTAATATGATCTATATATCCTTTTCTTCTAGCAATTCTATCAAAACTATATACATCTTTTACTAAGGGACTGATTTCCTCGATAAGCTCTGTATAAGTGGCATCTGTAGGGATATAAATTGTCGCCGTCTCTGTTTCAAATTTTGTATTCGGGGAAAAAATAGCTTGATAAACGAAATAGGCAAAAATACTTCCTCCAACAAGACCTAATAAAACAATAGCCAATAATATTTTCTTAATGTACATGTATTAATTGATATAAAAATTCATCTTTGTAAACGTCTCCTACTAAATTCCAATCTTTCTTCACCCCTACCTTATTAAATCCTTGTTTTTCAAACAATTTAATACTTGTAGCATTATCACTTGCTATATTTGCATATAACAGGTGTAAATGAAGATGCTTAAAACTATAATTCACGACAAGTTGAAGCGCTTCTGTACCATATCCGTGACCCCTATTTTCTTTCCCGGCAATTAATATTCCGACTCCTGCTCTGTTATTCATAGGGTCAAAATCAAACAAGTCAATCAAACCTAACACCATCTCGTCTTTCGAACAAATTACTAGTCTCAATTGTTTTACTTCATAGATATCTTTGTGCGCATGTTCTAAATATTGTTTAATTAAAAACTTAGAATACGGCGTTTGAGTAGCGCTCATTTCCCAAATATGCTCGTCATTTTCAATTCGATAAATAAAATCCAGATCTTCAGGTTCTAAAGCTCTTAAATAGATATTTTCTCCTTTTAATGTTAGCATTCAATCTCTCCTTTAAAAACTTGCTCTGCTGGTCCTATTAAAAAAATATTTTGATATCCTTTTTCCTTTTTCTGAAAAGTCACCTTTAGTGCACCTCCAGGAGTTTCGATATCAATTTCTTTACTATCGGTTTGATTTGTTTGATACATCGACAATGCCACTGCCGTAACTCCTGTTCCACAAGATAGAGTTTCATTTTCGACTCCTCTTTCATATGTTCTTACAGAAAACAATTTTCCATTCTTCTTTTCAACAAAATTTACGTTACTCCCTGATTCAAAATATGGAGCTCCATTCCTGATTCTTTGCCCTTCTGACACTACATCATAATTTTGCAATTCATTTACCAAAGTTACATGATGCGGTGATCCGGTATCCAGAAATAAGTGAGAATCATGCTCCTCGATCTCTGAGACATTTTGCATTTGTAAATGCACTAAACCATCTTTAATCTCTGCCTTATGTTTTCCGTCAATAGCTGTGAACACAGCCTGATCTTTTATCACGCCTAAAAAAGCAGCAAAAGCAACAAGACATCTTCCTCCATTACCGCACATAGAACTTTCATTACCATCAGCATTAAAATACACCATTGTAAAGTCATCTTCCTTATTTTGAGGAAGCTCTAACAGCATTAAACCATCTGCGCCTATTCCAAATTTTCTGTCACAAAGTCGTGCAAATAATTTGGTATTATTTTTGGAGAGTATTGATTTTCTATTATCAATGATTACAAAATCATTACCTGTACCTTGATATTTATAAAAAGTAAGGGTCATTATTCTTTATTTAATGTAGGCAAAGGTACAAAGAATGTAAACAAAAAACCGCTGTTAATTGCGAGTTAAATATCGAAAAAAAGTTTGCAATAATTGTAATTTTAAGATTTATAGAGAGTCTATTAAGATAAATAATGTTAAACTAAAAAAAGAAATTTAAGGAGATGAAAAGATTTTTGAGTTTATTGGCAGTAGCAATTCTAGCAGGAATATTTACTCTAGGAGCATATAAAATATTTTTAGAACCAGATACTATTGTTAACCAAAGTGAAACTACACCTAACCTGATTCCAACAAATTATAACTTTACCAACACAAGTGCAAATACTATTGCAGCATCCGATATTGATTTTACTGTTGCTGCAGAAAAAACAGTAAATGCAGTAGTACATGTTAAGCAATATGGTATTAGTCGTACTCCCAGAAATTTAATGGAATTTTTTAGAAATGGTGGTTCTCAAGAAAGGACTATACAAGGAGCTGGATCTGGTGTTATCATTACAGAAGATGGATACATCGTTACAAACAATCATGTAATTGCTGGTGCAAGTGATCTTGAAGTCACTTTAAATAATAATAAATCATACAAGGCTAAAGTAGTAGGTACATCACCTCAATCAGATATTGCACTTATTAAAATTGATACCGACAATAAACTTTCTTACATACCTTTTGGTGATTCTAATTCGGCAAAAATTGGAGAATGGGTACTCGCAGTAGGAAACCCTTTTAACCTTACCTCTACAGTGACAGCCGGAATTATAAGTGCTAAATCTAGAGATCTTAATGAAAGAGATGACAATATCCAATCTTTTATACAAACTGATGCAGCTATTAATCCTGGAAATAGTGGCGGAGCATTGGTAAATACAAAAGGTGAATTGATAGGTATCAATACAGCCATTACCTCTCAGACCGGTAGTTATGTTGGCTATGCTTTTGCTGTTCCCTCTAATAATGCTCGTAAAATTGTAGAAGACATAATCGAGTTTGGAGATGTGCAAAGAGGAATTCTAGGAATTACCGGGGGAACGATTAACCCTAAGGCTATAGAGACATATGACATTTCAACGTCGCAAGGAGTTTTTGTAGCTTCTGTAGCAGATGATAGTGGTGCCAAAAAAGCCGGATTAAAAGTTGGAGATGTAATTAAAGAAATCGATGGATTACCCATTAGAAAATTTGCAGACTTAACAGGGTATGTAAATAGCAAAAGACCTAAAGATATTATTAGCGTAAAAGTACTTAGAAAAGACAAAGAACTTACGCTACCAGTAACCCTATCTAAATACGTGATTCAAAACTATAATATTGCAGATGTCGGTGTAGAAGTAACAAATCCACCTAAAGATTATCTCAAGAAATTTGATTTAGATCATGGAGTCGTAATAAGCAAAGCACTAAGTGCACGAATGCAGAGATACAATCTAGAAGGTCTTATTATTAGTGAAATAGATGGAAAGAAAGTAAAAACTGTATTAGAAGTAAAAGAAATTATAGATAGCAAATATCCCGATGAAGATATTACGATTAGTTTGGTTGATCGCAATGGAGACAAAAAAGAATTTGTGTTTCAAAACTAATCACAACACCCCATAAAATAAGGCATCCCGATATCTTAAAAAGGTATCGGGATTTTTTTTATCAAAAAAGCTTTACGAAAACGTTTGAAATATATACTTTTGCACGAAATTTCAAGACTGTAAAAAACACAACGAATTATGAGTTCTAACGAAGTTTATGAAAAAGAATTAGCCTTTCAAGCAGATAGGCGTCGCGCAACAGTAGCATTTATTAAAACTGTAAGCGATTTATGGTACGACAACTCAGTAGAGTTGGTACTTTTTCGCAATCAATTAATTGATAAAAATGTTAGTGAAATTATTAATCTTCACGAATATGCTGGAGAATTTGTACAAAAACCAATTTCAATTTTTGATTCTGTAGAAATTGCTCAAGCGATCAAATTAATGGATTTACCACCTTCAAAATTGGATATTGGTAAACTTACTTATGAATACCATTTATCAAATGATGAACATGGCTCTATAAATCGTTTTGTTCAAAATAAATTAAAAGATGCTAAAAAAGTAAAACCTATTTCACCCAAAAATGTCGTTTTATACGGATTTGGAAGAATTGGTCGTCTTGTTGCCAGAGAATTAATGACCATTACAGGTAAAGGTAGTCAATTAAGACTTCGCGCTATTGTTACTCGCGGTGCTGTTACAGAAGAAATATTAGAGAAAAGAGCATCACTTTTAAGAAATGACTCTGTACATGGCGACTTTGCAGGCACGGTAGAAACAGATTTAGCGAACAGCTGTCTTATTATTAACGGAACTACAGTTAAAATTATAAGCGCAAATGCACCTGAAGAAATTGATTACACCGCTTATGGAATAAATGACGCTTTAGTTATTGACAACACAGGAGCTTTTAGAGATAAAGAAGCTTTAAGCAGACATTTAAAAGCAAAAGGTATTGATAAAGTATTACTAACTGCCCCTGGAAAAGGCATTCCAAATATTGTTCATGGTGTAAATCATAAAGAACACGATCCAGATAAAGTAAATATCTTTTCTGCAGCCTCTTGTACCACAAATGCAATCACGCCCGTTTTGCAAGCAATAGATGAAAGTTTTGGGGTCATTAATGGTCATTTAGAGACTATACATGCTTATACCAATGATCAAAATTTGGTAGATAATATGCATAGTAAATATAGAAGAGGTCGTGCTGCCGCTCTAAACATGGTTATTACCGAAACCGGTGCTGGAAAAGCTGTTTCTAAAGCATTGCCAAGTTTTGAAGGTAAATTAACTTCTAATGCTATTAGAGTTCCTGTTCCAAATGGATCTTTAGCTATTTTAAACCTTAAATTAGAAAAGAAAACATCTAAAGAAAGTTTAAACTCTGTTCTAAAAAAATACGCGCTCGAAGGTGATTTGGTAGAACAAATTAAATATTCTCTAGATAATGAACTAGTTTCTAGTGATATTGTAGGGTCTTCTGCCCCATCTATATATGATAGTAACGCAACAATCGTAGACACCAATGGTAATAATGCTATAGTCTATGTTTGGTATGATAATGAATATGGATATAGCCATCAAGTAATTCGCTTATCTAAATATATTGCTAAAGTAAGACGTTTTACGTACTACTAGGGTTATACTAGCACAATCTACGAAACCTCTTAAACTAATTTTTAAGAGGTTTTTTTTATAGTTCTCGATAACGATGGATCCTAATTCTTTCGCACTAAATAAAACAACGATAACTGTAAGAATTTAAAACATTTACTTCAAAAAAAGGTTATCGTAAATGAGATTGATTTACATATTCTTTATTTATTTCTTATTAGAGAAATAACAAAAGCTTAAAATTAAACTACAAACTCTAGTCAAAAATTCTTGCACATTACCTACAATATCGTACATTTATTCACGTTACAGAAGAAATTAATGAATAACCCAGATATTTGCAGAAATCCGTATGACCAAAATCTTACTCGTATCTTCTAAATTATTCTTTTATTCATTAATTTTATGTGCAATCTTTAAAAATTCAAAAACAACACATGAAATTGCCTAAATATCTACTTTTATTGATGGTGATATTATCACCAATTTCCCAAACCATTCAGGCGCAAGAAGAATCTACGCTCACTGCAGAGCAAGCTTTAAAACAATCCAACATATCAGAACAGTTTGATGTTGTAATCAAAAAATCTGGTAGATACCAAGAGTATAAAGTAATCAAACAAGTTTGGATAAATCAGCTAAAAGCAAATACTATAGATACGCTTAAAACTTTGGAATCAAAGTTAACTGCTACGAATAAACAAATTACAGATCAAAAAACTACTATAACAGGGCTTGAAGAATCTTTAGCCAAAACAAATGGTGATCTCTCTGCTGTAACAGAAGAAAAAGATAGTATGAGCTTTTTTGGTATTGCAGTAACCAAAGCTAGCTATAACACAATAATGCTTGTTATTATCGGAATCCTTTTGGGACTTCTAGGCTTTTTTATATACCGATTTAAAAACAGTAATGCAGTAACTATACAAGCCAAAAAAGCTCTTGCTGAAACTGAAGAAGAGTTTGAAGATCACAGACGCAGGTCCTTAGAGCGTGAGCAAAAAGTAATGCGTAAACTTCAAGATGAAATCAATAAACAAAGAAAAGCAGGAACTAAATAACATAATTCTTTTCTAATACTAGATTTTTAGTATCGTATATTCTTTTGCATCTTTGCACTCAACAAAGAATGTAAAGCTAGAATGCGTATAGATATCATTACTGTAGTACCAGAAATATTAAAAAGTCCTTTTGAAGCCTCAATCATGAAGCGCTCAATAGAAAAAGGGCTCGTAGAAGTACATTTGCATAACTTACGGGATTATACCACTACTAACTACAAACAAGTAGATGACTATCAGTTTGGCGGAGGAGCAGGCATGGTTATGATGATAGAACCAATAGACAAGTGTATTTCCAAACTAAAGTCAGAAAGAACGTATGATGAAGTAATCTACATGACTCCTGATGGAGAAACATTAAATCAAAAAATTTCAAACCAATTATCCTTAAAAGGCAACTTAATTATATTATGTGGGCATTATAAAGGTGTAGATCAACGCGTTAGAGATCATTTTATCACTAAGGAAATATCTGTAGGAGATTATGTTTTATCTGGAGGTGAACTGGGCGCATTAATTTTATGTGATGCTATTATTCGTCTAATCCCAGGGGTATTAGGAAATGAAACATCGGCCCTTACCGATTCTTTTCAAGACAACCTTTTAGCCCCTCCTATTTACACAAGACCTGCCGATTATAAAGGATGGAAAGTTCCAGAAATATTAACTTCTGGTAATTTTCCGAAAATAGAAACCTGGAGGGAAGATCAAGCTTATGAAAGAACAAAAGAAAAAAGACCTGATCTTTTAAAAGATTAAAAATCTTAAAACGCAGAATTTCATAGATTTATCAAAAAAAAAGAAAACTTTGACAAAGCAAAAATTAAATAATAAAAATCTTGCAAATAATTAAATAATACTTATTTTTGCACCCTGATTAAAACAACCTCTGGCGAAAATCGTGAATATGTTGCTTTAATAAAACCAAAGAAACTATATCAAAATGGAAGATTTAGTAAAATTCGTACAAGACGAATTTGTAACAAAAAAAGAATTCCCTGAATTCTCTGCCGGTGATACTATCACTGTTTATTATGAAATTAAAGAGGGTAATAAAACACGTACCCAGTTCTTTAGAGGAGTTGTTATACAAAGAAGAGGTTCTGGTTCTACAGAAACTTTTACAATCAGAAAAATGTCGGGAACTGTGGGAGTTGAGCGTATTTTCCCTATAAATTTACCAGCACTTCAAAAAATTGAAGTAAACAAAAAAGGTAGCGTACGTAGAGCTCGTATTTTCTACTTTAGAGGTCTTACTGGTAAGAAAGCTAGAATTAAAGAAAAAAGAAGCTAGTTCATATAGTTTTATAAAAAAAAGGTTGTCTTTAAGGCAGCCTTTTTTTATGAACAATAGTTAACAAGTATAGTTCATAACCATTTGATAACTAATAATATAACAATTCACAAAAGACTTATCTATTTTTCTTATCTTTAAAGTAGATTACAAAATCATCAAGATGACAAAAGGATTCTTAAAGCTTTGTAATTTTACTAAACGTTCTTTGAACATAAAAAGCCCAGCTTAGAATTAAAATAAATATGAAACGAAAGTTATTTTTTTGAATACATCCTTGAAATCAATTTAAAGGCCTTACTTTAAAATCATTTCAAAATGAAGTTTGAAGGAAAAAATTAAGTTTTGACACCTTTTTAATTTTAAATGGCATTTGACTATATGAACATATACACTGAAAAATTGCAATCACAATTTAAAAACGCAGCGTTCATAATAGTCGTATGAGTAGTATCGCATAGTTAAATCATTATTTAACAAGTAAATCTACTCAAAATAGAAGTATTTTATTTATGTTATAACTAACGAAAGTTTTTATTTTATAGCGGGTAAAACAGCTACCATAAAGAATATTTCTAATGAAGCCATGTCAAAATATTTATATTCTTGATATGGCTTTTTTTATGCATTATGAATACCTTTAAATTTGAGTCAAAAATTCTTCATTCTATATTTATTATTATCATTATTTCAAGAAATTCTAATTCAGTCTCTTTAACTCAAAACTAACAATCTACAGGTTGCATTTGCTTGACTAGATTTGTATCTTCGCGCACGGAAAATTCTATGACAAATAGAAATATTTAAGATATATTGTCAAAATTACTGCTAATATTGTTTGTCACAGAAAAATTAAACGACTAATATTTCCTTAAAATAATAGAATAATATATCAGGTATCAAATTCCTAAGTCGTACAAGAAATCAAGATACCTTTACAAAAAGCAAGAAATATGGGAGTTAACACCTCAAAAATTGTTTACACTAAAACTGACGAAGCACCAGCTTTAGCTACCTATTCTTTCCTACCGTTGGTTAGAAAATTTACAAGAAGTGCAAATATTACTATTGAAACGAAAGACATATCGCTAGCAGCTAGAATTCTTTCTATATTTCCTGAAAAACTTAGTGATAAGCAGAAACAAGCTAATGCTTTAGAAGAGTTAGGCCAACTTGCACAACAACCAGAGGCTAACATCATTAAACTTCCAAATATAAGTGCTTCGATTCCTCAATTGAAAGCAGCAATTGCAGAATTACAACTTCAAGGTTATGATATACCTAGTTATCCTGAAGAACCAGAAAATGATACAGAAAAAAATATCAAAAGTAGATATGATAAAATTAAAGGTAGTGCAGTAAACCCTGTCTTAAGAGAAGGGAATTCTGATCGTAGAGCTCCTAAACCTGTAAAGCAATATGCTAGAAAAAACCCACATTCAATGGGTGCATGGAGTTCTAGTTCTAAAACACATGTTGCTACTATGTCTAACGGAGATTTTTGTTCTAACGAAAAATCCGTTACAGTTTCTAAACAAGGTGATGTAAGAATAGAACTTGTAGAACAAAATGGCAACGTTACAGTATTAAAAGAAAAAACCGCCTTATTAGAAGGAGAAGTTATTGATGCATCTGTAATGAGCAAAAAAGCACTTATTGCTTTTTTAGAACAACAAATAGCAGATGCTAAAGAAAAAGATGTATTGTTTTCACTACATATGAAAGCAACAATGATGAAAGTTTCTGACCCTATCATCTTTGGACACGCTGTAGAAGTCTTTTTTAAAGATGTATTTGAAAAACATACCGCAGTTTTAGAAGAAATAGGAGTCGAAGTAAATAACGGGTTTGGAGATTTAATAAATAAACTGAAAAAAGTTCCCGACGATAAGAGAGCCGAAATAAAAGCTGATATCGAGGCTTGTTATGAAAAAGGTCCAAAATTAGCTATGGTAAATTCTGATCTCGGAATTACCAATCTACATGTACCTAGTGATATAATTATAGATGCCTCAATGCCTGCAATGATTCGTACTTCAGGTCAGATGTGGGATGTAGATGGAAAACAACAAGACACCAAAGCGGTTATTCCTGATAGTAGTTATGCTGGAATTTATCAAGAAACTATAGATTTCTGTAAAAAGCATGGTGCCTTTGACCCTACAACTATGGGTACCGTTCCTAATGTTGGACTTATGGCTAAAAAAGCCGAAGAGTATGGCTCTCATGACAAAACTTTTGAAATCCAAGCTGATGGTATTGTAAGAGTAGTTGACGCTTCAGGAACTACTTTAACAGAACATACTGTCGAAAAAGGAGATATCTGGAGAATGTGCCAAACAAAAGATGCTCCAATAAAAGACTGGGTTAAACTTGCTGTTAGTAGAGCCAAAGCCACTAACACTCCTGCTATTTTCTGGTTAGACAAAAACAGAGCTCATGATGCCGAGTTAATCAAAAAAGTAGAAATATACTTACCAGAGCATGATACTAATGGTTTAGATATCAGAATCATGTCTCCTGTAGAAGCGACTCGTTTTTCTTTAGAAAGAATAAAAGAGGGTAAGGACACTATATCTGTTACAGGTAATGTATTACGTGACTATAATACAGATCTATTTCCTATTTTAGAATTAGGAACTAGTGCAAAAATGTTATCAATAGTACCCTTAATGAATGGTGGTGGTCTTTTTGAAACTGGTGCAGGAGGTTCTGCTCCAAAACATGTACAGCAATTTAATAAAGAAGGTCATTTAAGATGGGATTCTTTAGGAGAATTTTTAGCTCTTGCTGTATCTCTTGAACATTTAGGAGAAACAAATAATAACAAAAAGGCATTACTACTTGCTGAAGCCCTTGATCAAGCAACAATAAAATTTCTTGACAACAAAAAATCCCCTTCTAGAAAAGTAAATGAATTGGATAATAGAGGAAGTCATTTTTATCTTTCTCTTTATTGGGCACAAGAGCTTGCAACTCAAACTCAAGATACAGAGCTTCAAAAAGAATTTGCTAGTATCGCCGATGCATTAGCACAAAATGAAACAAAAATCATTAATGAATTAAATGATGCTCAAGGCAGCACTGTAGATATGGGTGGGTATTACTGGCCAAATGTTGATAAGGTAGCAAAAGCCATGAGACCAAGTGAAACATTTAATACTATTATGAATTAGAAATAGTAAAAAAGAATTAATTCTAAAAAGCCCTGTGTAAATGATTTACACAGGGCTTTTTGTATTTCAAAGCTGCACCCAACTAAAAAAAACAAATTAATTTATCACAAATGCAACCTTTGTACCTTTATCTTGTCAATACTAATAACTAAGAATAAAAAGTGTCTTTAAAGAAACTTATAATCTATTGAAAACCAAAATTCTTTATACACATAAGGATCTTGTTGAACAAAGCAAGTCTGGGGACAGAAATTCACAATACCAATTGTATGACCTCTATGTGGATGCCATGTATAATGTAAGTATGCGAATTCTTAATGTCAAAGAAGATGCTGAAGATGTTATACAAGATAGTTTTGTGGATGCCTTTAAAAATTTATCATCATTTAGATATGAAAGTACTTTTGGTTCTTGGTTAAAAAGAATAGTTATTAATAAAAGTATCAATCAATTAAAACAAAAAAAAATTGCTCTTGTTCCCTTAGATCAGCATGAATATCATTTAAATGAAGAAATCGACCCAGTAATTACAACACTTGATATTCAAAAAATAAAAACAAGTATTACAATGTTACCTCAAGGATATCGACAGATAATTAATTTATACTTGATCGAAGGATATGACCATATTGAAATTGGAGAAATACTAAACATTTCTGTATCAACATCAAAATCACAATATCATAGAGCGAAGAAAAAATTAATCAAAATTATAAACACCCCATAAATACAATGGAAGATTTAGAAAAATATATAAAGGAAAACAAACCTTTGTTTGACGAACATAAAGCTGATAGAGCCAAAATATGGGCTACTATAGATGAACGTCTAGATACTCCAAAATCCACTACGTTTTGGCAATCACCTTTTTTGAAAATTGCTGCTAGTATTTTAATCATATTAAGTGGATTCTCTACATATCACCTTTTTGTTTCTTCTAAATTTAATGGTACCGAAAAACATCAGATAGTAAACAATGAATTAAGTGATATTGACACCTACTACAAGGGGTTAGTCTCTTTTCAAGTTAAGCTAATACAAGAACATCCTAAGTTACAAGAAAAGGATAAAGTAGCGTTTCTCTCTTTTATGGATGACCTGGATCAGGAATATGAAATTCTAAAACTAGAAATGACAAAAAATCTTAATAATGAGTACATCCTAGAAGCTATTATTAACAACTATAAAAAAAGAATAGAACTAATAGAAAATTTATTAAGTCAGATAAACAATTCCAAAAAAATAAATAGTGATGAAGACTACATTTTATAATCTCACATTAGCGATACTATTTTTGTTGTTTTCTATTCATAGTATATGGTCACAAGAAAAAGTATCCAAAACAATTGAAAAAACATATCCATTAACAAATACAGGAGAACTACACCTAGACAATAAATATGGAAATATTATCATAAACGGCTGGCAAGAAAATACAATTCAAATTGTTGTTGAAATAGAGGTAAGTAAAAAGAAGAAAGAAGATGCGCTTGACTTGTTAGCCCGTATCAATCCTAAAATTAATAGCACAAATGACTTTATAAGCATTACGTCTTTAATCGAAGAAAAAAGTAATAGTATGTTTTCTCGTCTTTTTGAAAAAGCCAATCCATTTGATTTTGATAAAGCAAACATTCAAATTAATTATGACATCTATTTACCGCAAAACGCCGAAATCAACATCACAAATAAATTTGGGGATATTATTATGAGCGGTTGGAACGGAAAATTAAAAATGAATCAACAACATGGCGACATTTGGATAAATAAAAGTTTAGAAAATGCCAATATTGAAATGAAATTTGGTAAACTGAAAACTAAATCCATTACATACGGAAATATACAATTCAAAAACGGAGAAATTGATATAGAAGAATCTAAAGAATTAAAAATAAATAGTAGCGGGACTACTATCTCTATAGAAAATGTAGCTTCTTTAGAAATACACTCAAGTAAAGACAAAATCAACATACAACAATTAGGAAATATAAAAGGTGAACTTATGTTTAGCAATATGAATCTTAATAGTGTAAGCGATGATATTAATCTTACGATGGAAGTAGCCGATTTTTGGGTCTCTAAACTCAAAAAAAGTAATACAAACGTAATTATAACTCAAGAATCCTCAGAACTTAATATTAATATTTCAGGAACCTCAATAGATTTTAATGCATCTCTCGAACAAGGAGTATTACGAATTCCTAAATCGTTTACAAACATAAAAACGGATATGATTGATAAACGAAAAAGAATTAGAGATGTTAGTGCTTCTTATGGCAAAAATAGTTCTAAAGGAAAATTTCAAATTATTGGCAAAAAAGGAATCATAGTATTATCAGAATAACATCAATAATTATCTCTTTAACATAGCGATTATTTTAAATGGTTGTTAAAAATCAAATCACATGCAACCATTCTTTATCCCAATTGTCAATACTAGTGACACAAAAATTAATGAAAATGAAAAAGCTAATCATCATCATATCTATTTTAACATTAGCAAATAGCTATAACTGTTTTTCTCAGGAACAAAAAAATAATGATTATATAGAATTTAATGACAGAAAAAACATTTTACATGGTGTATATCTCGGTGTGGATGTAGGATATGGACAAATTGATGGCGGAAATAAAATTTTTCTTGCAGGTACCAAACTGGCTTATGTTGCAAATAGAACAATGGAACTGGGCGTTGCTGTAAAGACATTTTATTCTCCATTAAAAAAAGTCGATCGATCCTTAAATAGAGATTTTGAAATCTATGGTGTATACGGAGGCTTACATGTAGAGAATGTATTGTTTAATGAAAAAAAAATAAAACTGTCTATTCCCTTTCTAATAGGTCTAGGATATATAGAACTTCATAGAGATTCTATTTTAACGTCTAATGACATGATGCTAGTATTTGAACCCGGAATTAATGCGCTTTTTAATCTAAACAAATACATACAATTCGAAGGAGGTGTAAAATATCGATATTCAACTCCTATTGACCCCGTACCCACTGTTATAGAAAATATTAACGGTATCTCAATAAATCTTGGAGTAAAAGTCGGTGTATTCAATTTGGGAAAAAACAGATATAAGAAAGAATTAAAAGATAAATAATAAGCTATAAACACTAATTAAGAAAATAAAAAACATGAAAAAATTACTTCTATTAGCACTTGTATTGACCTTTATTTCTAAAACGTTTTCACAAGATTCAAAAGTTAGTTTCGAATTAAATTACCCTATTCCCGTAGGAGATAACTTTATAGAAAATGGTTACAACGGGATTATCGACTTAGGAGTTGATTATAAGTTTGCTAATTTAAACCCAGTAAACATTGGAGTATCACTAAACGGAGGATTATTAAAAAATAATGTTGGAGATGATTTTAAAATTACCTCTTATACACTACAACCCAGAATATTTGGAGAATTGAATTTAGAATCACTTCCTAAAATACATCCCTCTATAGGTATTGGGTATACAGTCATGATATTTGATGTATCAAGACCTTTAGATGATGACGTAGATAATCAAAACGGATTTAATTTAAATTTTGGAGTTTCATACGATATCAATAACAGGTTTTTTACCCAAATTCAATATGATTTTATTAAACTTGGTAAAGAAGATGACATACCAAATACAAGTTTTAATAGAAATGTAAACATATTAAAAGTAGGCTTAGGATATAAATTATAATATGGATACAGAATAAAAGCTTTTGCTAGTTTAGGCATAGAAATTGATTAGTACTTCAAACATAAAACCTCATTAAAAATGCAGAATTTAAAAAAGACAGTACAAAACAATACAATAAATACAATTTACGTATTCTCAAAAAACAATCAAGTTTTTGTAAGAAAACATTCTAATACTGAAACTTTCAAAAATAATGGTATTAAATGCGATGAGTGGTTCCCCACAAATTTTCAATGGGAAATAATATAAATTTTATCAAAAAAATAATATAACTAACAATTAACTCTTGTATAATTGTAGAATTAGTAATGTATGCATTTCTTTGTCTCATATTATTAAAGTGCTTAATTGATAAAAAAAACTCCTTTTGAAAAAACATATAGTATCTAGTTTAGTTTTAGCATTTCTACTACCCTTATCTCTAATAAGTCAAGAAAAATTCACACTAAGTGGTACAATCTCAGAAAGTTCAAGTAATGAAACACTTATTGGTGTAAATGTTATTTTTCCTGAAGTGGGTAAAGGTGTAGTAACAAATGAATATGGCTTTTATTCAATTACTTTACCGCAAGGAAATTATAAGTTACAAGTAAGCTACCTTGGTTTTAAAGATATTGTTCAACAAATTAACCTTAATGAAGACAAAAAGATAAATTTTCAACTTAATGAGTCTTCAGAAATGCTTGATGAAGTAATTATCACTGAAAAAGCAGAAAAAATAAATATTAAGAAACCTCAAATGAGTCTTAATAAACTTTCTGCCAGCACTATAAAACAAATCCCAGTAGTTTTAGGAGAAGCAGACGTGATCAAATCGATTATCCTTTTACCTGGAGTAACTAGTGGCGGTGAGGGTGCTTCTGGTTTTAATGTGCGAGGTGGAGCTGCCGACCAAAACTTAATTTTGTTAGACGAAGCCACAATTTTTAACTCCTCTCACCTGTTTGGTTTCTTCTCAGTTTTCAATCCAGATGCCATCAAAGATATTAAACTCTACAAAGGAGGTATTCCCGCAAAATATGGAGGACGTGTTTCATCTGTCCTTGATATCTATCAGAAAGAAGGAAATAGTAAAAATTATAAGTTAAGTGGTGGACTCGGAGCCGTATCAAGTAGATTATTAGCCGAAGGTCCCATCGTAAAAGACAAAGGCGCATTTCTAATAGGAGGACGAGCATCTTATGCCCATCTATTCTTACCGTTATTTGACAATGATAATATAGCCTACTTTTATGACTTAAATACAAAACTTAATTACAAGTTAAACGACAATAACAATATTTATCTTTCAGGTTATTTTGGTAGAGATGTGTTTAGAATAGACGAGAGTTTTGAAAATATTTATGGTAACACAGTGCTTAACTTGAGATGGAATCATTTATTTTCAGATAAGTTATTCTCAAATCTTTCATTAATATATTCGGATTATTTTTATGGTTTAGAACTTGATTTTGTTGGTTTCAAATGGAATTCAGGGATTCGTAATTTTAACTTAAAATATGATTTGAAACATTATCTCAGCGATAATTTTCAACTTAATTACGGAATCAATAATATATATTTTAGATTTAACCCTGGTGAAATAAAACCAAACAGTCCTGAATCGGGTATTCTAAGAGAAAAATTAATCGATAAATATGCTAACGAATTTGGTGCTTATATTGATGCTGAACATAAAGTATCAAATAATCTGACTTTACAATATGGAGTGCGTCTAAGTAACTTTATACGACTGGGACAAGATGAGCTTAATATATATCAAAACGACAATCCTTTACTATTCAATTCAGAATTACAAATTTATGAATCAGCAGAACCAGTAGGTACAGAAAGCATTAGTAGAAGTAAGCAAATAGAAACTTTTACCAATTTTGAACCTAGAGTATCTCTTGCTTATGCTTTTAATGACAATACATCTATCAAGGCTAGCTACAATAGAATGGCTCAATATCTACATTTACTATCCAATACTAGTTCTCCTACTCCACTAGATGTTTGGACTCCCAGTGGTCGATATATAAAACCACAATTACTTAATCAATACGCTATCGGCTATTTTAAAAATATAAAGGATAATGAATACTCTATAGAAACAGAAATTTTTTATAAAGACATTAAAAACAGAATTGATTATATCGATGGTGCAGATCTTATCGCTAATAATGCTATTGAACAAGACATTCTTAATGGTGAAGCACGAGCTTATGGACTTGAATTGTTGCTAAGAAAAAACGAAGGGAAATTTAAAGGATGGTTTGCGTATACCTTGTCTAAATCTGAACAAAGAACACCCGGAAGAACGCCTATTGAAACTGGTATTAATAATGGAGAATGGTATAACACTCCCTATGACAAGACGCACGACATATCATTTAATGGGAGTTATGAACTAAATAAAAAATGGAAGTTTGGGACCAATTTTGTATTCCAAACAGGGCAACCAACAAACTATCCATCAGGTCAATTTGAGTTTCAAGGGTTAGTCATTCCCATTTATGATGGTCCACGTAATGACCAACGTTTACCTTCATACCATCGAATAGATATCTCAGCTACATTAACACCAAGAAAAAACAAATCACGAAAGTGGCAAGGAGAATGGGTGTTTAGTGTTTATAACTTATATAATCGTAAAAATGCTGCCTCAATAACATTTGGTCGAAATACAGATACAGGTGTAAATGAAGCTACCAGAACAGCCATTTTTGGTATTGTTCCTGCAGTTACTTATAATTTTAAATTTTAAATTAATGAAACAGCTATTCTATATATTCATACTACTATTAGGATTCACAAGTTGTGAAGATGTTATTGATGTTGACGTACCCAATGGAGAGCCTAGACTTGTTGTAGATGCATCTTTTGAAGTCTACCTTAATGAAGTGCCTGTAACTGTTAAAAACAGTATTCAACTATCATTATCTGCTCCTTTCTTTGGTAATACTATCCCAAAAGTAAATGATGCAACTGTATTTATTACGGATCTTAGTGATGGAACAATTATAAACTATACCGAAACCAACGGAACTGGATTTTATATCCCAAGCAGTACTTTTTTACCAGAGTTCAATGTAGATTATGAACTTACTATAATTTATAATTCTGAAACTTACAAAGCAACAACCCAAATGTTTGCTTCAGTTCCTATAGATAATATCGAACAAGGAGATGGTACTCTTTTTGAGGGAGATGAAACCGAAATAATAGTTAGTTTTACAGATGATGGAGCCAGAGATGACTTTTATCTTTTCAATTTTGACTTTGACCTACTTGAAGTAAGTGAAGATCGTTTTTATCAAGGAGAATCTTTCAATTTTTCGTATTTCTATGAGGACGTGACAGCTGGGCAAAACATTACAATCAAGATTCTAGGTATCGATAAGCGATTTTTTAATTACGCAGGTTTATTAATAGATCAAAGTGATCCTGATGGTGGGGGACCATTTGCAACTCCTCCTGCTCTGTTAAGAGGAAATGTAATCAATACAACAAACTCCGACAATTATGCTTTAGGATATTTTAATCTCTCAGAAGCAAATCAATTAGACTTTACTATTCAGGAAAAATAGTTCTTTTTTAATCATGAGGAATATATAACCATCTCACACTAAAAATGAGTATTTTTGACACATGTCATTTATAAAAACTACAGAACAATCCTCAAAATATAATCATCTAGAAAAGATGAGCATAACTGAGATTCTAACTAACATTAATACCGAGGATAAAACTGTTCCAAATGCTATTGAAAAAGCCATTCCCCAAATTGAAGCACTAATTTCTCAAATTGTAAAAAATCTTCAACAAGGGGGTAGACTCTTTTATATTGGCGCTGGTACTAGTGGTCGATTAGGAATAGTCGACGCAAGTGAATGCCCTCCTACTTTTGGAGTTCCTCATGATTTGGTAATAGGATTAATTGCTGGAGGAGATAGTGCTATTAGAAAAGCCGTAGAGTTTGCTGAGGATAGTACAAATCAAGGGTGGAGTGATTTAAAAGAGTATAATATTTCTGAAAAAGATATAGTAGTAGGTATAGCTGCATCTGGAACTACTCCATATGTTATTAGCGCATTAGAGCATTGCAATTCTAATAATATTCCTACAGGATGCATAACATGTAACGCGGGTAGCCCTTTAGCTCTTACCGCTAAACTTCCGATCGTAGTTACTGTTGGACCTGAATTTGTAACTGGAAGTTCACGTATGAAAGCTGGTACAGCTCAAAAACTAGTCCTAAACATGATTTCTACCACGGCCATGATTCAATTAGGAAAAGTTAAAGGGAATAAAATGGTAGATATGCAGCTAAGCAATAATAAACTTGTAGAAAGAGGAACCAAAATGATTATGGAAGAGCTAAATATTGCAGAAGAAGTAGCAGCTAATCTATTAGAGAAATATGGTAATGTCAGAAATGCAATAGAAAATCATGAAAGAACCTGAAACTAAACGTACCGATAAAGAACTTTTAGGCAAAGGTATACAGCGTATGGCGATCGCTCTTATATTTATGTTTATTAGTCCTGTGATAATATACTCTTCATTCAAAAACCAGGAGCACCCATTATACGTTCCTATTTTAATACTAGGATTAATAAGTGCAGCATTTGCAATATTTATGGCATTTAAAGGATTAAAAACTATTATGGATTCTATGTTCGGAAAAAAATAATCCCGTATAAAAATTCATACGGGATATATAGTTATTTCTATAAACAAGAATTAAAGTTTTCCATGAGTATCCATGTGACCGCCATAACCCCCTCCACTATTCATATGATTTAGTAATCTCAAATTATGAGATTATCAAAAAAAATACAAGGACAACTTAAAAGATATATTATATACCTTCCCTTTTATTCACGGGAGTCGTTGGATTATAACCAAAACCAGGGATTTTGATATCTATCCCCAAATTATCTAAAATATAACCAATTGTTGCATAATGATGTACAGCATGGCTATTAGCATGTGATAGGATACTCTCTATAGTATAATTCACAGTTATTTTTCCCTGCCCCATATTATCGGTAACATGAATCAGATAATCTGTATTTACATTTATATAAGATACTAATGTTTCTTGAAGATTATATATATGCTGTATTGCAGCAGACTTGTCGGTAGATAAAATTTCATCCCGCTTTCTAGCTGTCAAATCAATGTTATTAGAATCCAAACCATTAATTATACAATCAAAAAAATCCAAAGTATGACGTATGTGTGAACCTATACTAGAATAGTATGGCCCCACAGAAACGTCTTTGTAAGTATCTGAATCTATTGCGTCTAATAGGGCAATAGCATTATTAAGATTGTGATTTATCGAAGATATTATACGTTTTTTCATAGAGAATTTAGACGTAAGATACATAATTAACTAACAAAGGTATCTATCAAAGTTCAAATTTAATTTTTAATAAGCTATTACTAAAATATTAATTCAAAAATAACGTTTTGATAATTCATAACAACATAATAATTCCTAATTCTTACAAGCCATTAAGGAATTTATCATTAAAACTAAGGTTAACCCGTAAAAATCAAGATAAAATGCGCATTTTATCGATTAATGACATTTTTTCTAGGTTGTACTCAAAAAATATTGTACTATTGTACAGTGATTTAAAAAGCCCCTTTAGAATGAAAAAGATTGCACTAATTGTATTTCTATCTTGTCTTATTCCTCAAATCAATGCTCAAAACATCTATGATGATGCCTTGACTGCTGCCAGTTACGCATATGCTCATAGTAAAAAAGCGCATGGTTCAAACAACGTTTATCATACTCAGGAATATGCCGATAAAGCCATAGAAGCTTTTCAAAAAGTAGAAGGCTTAGCTGAACAATGTAATTGTAAAAAAGCTAACGAAACAGCTTATGCTGCCAGAGTAGATATGGAAAGTTCTTTACAAGAAGACACCTATGAGCGTAGTCGCTTTTTTGCTAAAAGAGCAAAAGAATTAGGTTCTAAATTATTAGAGCAACTAACTTCATGTCAAGCTAGCACAGGTTCTTATGCCCAAGTTGATGAAGAAGAATATACAGAAGAGGCAAATGATATAGCAGATGCTAGTGAAGAAGTATCTCTTAAACAAAAAGAATTAGAGTTAAAGAAAAGACAACTAGAATTAGAACAAAAGCAACTAGAACAGGAAATAGCTGCTCAAAGTAAGCAAAAAGCAGAATTTGAGGCAAAACGTGCTGCAGAATTGAAAGAACAAACTTTGATAAAATCAAAAGCCGAAATTGCTTTACAGAAATTAGAGAATGCGCTTCAAGAATTGAGTGTTGTATTAAATCAAGAAGCACCTTTTGAATCACAAGCTGATTATTCTCGCAGTGAAAGTGAATTAAAAAATGAATCACTTGATGACACAAAGAATTTCTATGTAAACAGAGTTAAAGAACTTACCCAAACGGCTATGCAACAATTTGCTAGCTCTAATATGGTAGACAATTAATAAAAATCGAATTTTATTTTGTAGCCCCAAAATAAAATTTTTAGAACGGTATCTTTACTTATGAAGGTACCGTTTTTTTGATTTCATTCTTTCTCTAATACTTCTTCTATTTCTCTAAAAGAGAGTTTTCCTAATAACTTTCCATCAGGTGCTATTAAAAACTTTGCAGGTATTTCTGTAACTCCATAAGTTCTTGCAATGGAAGACATCATCACAAAGCGATTTTGATCAACTATCTGATGCTTCCATAAAAAACCAAATTTCTTAATAGCTTTATCCCATGATTTAGCATCTTTCTCAAGAGCTACACTTACAATTGTAAGGCGATCAGCATATTTCTGATCAAGAGCAACTAACTTTGGATAATCTCTAAGACAAGGCCCACACCATGAACCACCCAAATCTAAAAGCACATAACCGCCTTGTAACGAAGATAACTTAAATGAACTACCATCTATGAGAGTAGTTTCGAAATCCGGTGCCAAATCTCCTTGAGTTATGCTAAAGTGTTTAAAGCGAATATAGCATACCGCCACAACAATAATTACGATAAACAAAAAGTACTTTATTATTTTTCTTATATAGGACATAAAACCGGTTTATTATCCAAAAATACTAATTCTCATCATACTTAGAGGTATGCTATAGTATGTACAATAATTTACCTAAGTAGTATATTGTTTCTATTTTGATTTGTTATTAGTTGGATAAAATTTAGGCATAAAAAAACCCTTCATTATTTTAATGAAGGGTTTCAAAGAAGGCGGCGACCTACTCTTCCACGA
>NZ_LQRT01000004.1 GCF_001632745.1 Aquimarina aggregata
TGTTACCCCTCGACTTGCATGTGTTAAGCCTGCCGCTAGCGTTCATCCTGAGCCAGGATCAAACTCTTCATCGTTTGTCTTTAAATATTATTTGAAAACAATACAACGGAATTACAATCGTATCTCTAAATGATTCTAGTCTTTAATTTCGTATGTATTAACTATTCTATAAATAAAATAGCTAAATACGCGCTGTCAATCAATATGTCTATGAACTTTCTTAGCAATCTAAAACCACATCTAGTAGCCAAAATTACTCTTGTTATTACCTAAGGAATCGAACCCCAATTCTACCTCAATTATCAGTAGAAAACCATTCTAATTATTTTTATGAACTCGCTCTGTTTCGCTAAGCGGATGCAAATATACAACCCTTTTTTATTCTACAAAGCTTTTTTGAAATTATTTTTAAAAAACTTTTTTCCTAAATCCCTAACCAAAACAAGACCCTCAATGAACTCCTAAGCCCTCGAGCTTAGCGGATGCAAACATACAACCCTTTTTTATTCTGACAAGCTATTTCATAGAAAAAAAATAAAGTTTTTTTAACCTAAAAATAAAACCAAATCTCAATGAACTACCCGAAACATATTACCCCGTTTCGAGGGCGCAAATCTACACACATAAAACTATTCGACAATGACTTTTTTAATGTTTTTTTCAAAAGAAATGAAAAGCCTTGATTTTAAAAAAGATAGAAAGCTAAGATAATAAAAAATAATGAAACTAGAAATCAATTTTTTTAAATTTTAGTTACACTGAGAGAACATAAGTAGCCTATCCCCTAGTATTAAAACCCGAACAAGTTATTTTTTAACCGTACTAGTTTTGATTGTATCTGTCCATTTATTTCTTAAATCATAAAAACTAAAATCAAGTGCTGTCTTTTGTTCTTCAAGGATATTCGACTGAAAACTACGTTGTAATATATCCTCTATCCAATAATCTTCTTCTATATTAATAGGATCATAATGTCTTTTTAAAGAAATATCAAAAATCTTAGCCGTATTATTATACCAAAACGCCCTCCAACCACTTCTATACTCTTTAATAAGCTCAAACATTGTTTTACCAGTTTGACGATGGATTAACTTTACTAATATTTGTCCTTCGGTACGTGTAAGTTTTTTAAGTTCTGTGGTAAACTCCTCTTCCATGTATTTCTGAAGTATTTTTGTGTACTTCTTCTTTGACCTCTTCGAATTAATCCCTTCTAACCTTTTGTTCAATGTAATTAATCGTTCTGAAGCTAATTTTGCATACGGATACACTTTACGTGTTTTACGTCTAAGAATAAGATATTTTCTTCTTGCCAGTTTATCATCAAACTTTAATTTACCTAATATAACTACTTCATCAAGGTCTATAGCATCATGAGGGATAGTATCTCCTTCTATTATATAATATTGTACAAACCCAGTTGTATCTGCTTTTATTGAATCAACAGGTTTCTTTTTCCCTTGTCCATAAAGCAAAGGAGTACATAAGAATACTACTATATATGGTAAATATCTAAACATAATATTTTCTAAGGCTTCAAAATTACTTTAAAAAGTAATAATTAACAGATTCTAAAGCGTGAAATCTATGTGAATATTGTTAATTTAGTCAAAAAACAAAATTATATTTAAAATACCATGGCTAAAAAGAGCATATTGAATAAAAAATCTATAACCTTCCTTGAAAAATATCTAAATAACCCTGCACCTACAGGATACGAATGGGAAGGGCAAAAGATATGGATGGATTATCTTAAACCTTATGTAGATGAATTTATAACTGATACATATGGAACTGCTGTAGGTGTAATTAATCCAAAAGCGAAATACAAAGTTGTTATTGAAGGGCATGCTGATGAGATTTCATGGTATGTAAATTACATTACTGATAATGGACTTATATATGTAATACGTAATGGTGGTAGTGATCATCAGATAGCAACATCCAAACGTGTTAATATACATACAAAAAAAGGTATCGTAAAAGGGGTTTTTGGCTGGCCTGCAATTCATACTAGAAAAGGTGCTAAAGAACAAGCTCCTACTTTAGAGAATATTTGTATTGACGTTGGATGTACTAATAAAGAAGAAGTACTAAAACTTGGGGTTCATGTAGGCTGTGTTATTACATATCCTGATGAATTTTTCATTCTAAACAAGGATAAGTTTGTTTGTCGAGCTCTTGATAATAGAATGGGAGGTTTTATGATAGCAGAAGTTGCTCGTTTATTAAAGGAAAATAAAAAGAAACTTCCTTTTGGATTGTATATCACAAATTCTGTCCAAGAAGAGATTGGACTAAGAGGCGCAGAAATGATTACACAAACGATACAACCAAATGTTGCCATTGTTACAGACGTTTGTCACGATACCACTACTCCTATGATAGAAAAGAAAACTCAAGGAGAAACTAAAATTGGTGATGGACCTGTTATTTCTTACGCTCCAGCTGTACAAAATAGATTAAGAGAATTATTAATAGATACTGCCGAAGACAAGAAAATACCTTTTCAACGAATGGCTTCTAGTAGAATGACTGGTACGGACACAGATGCATTTGCCTATAGTAACGGTGGGGTTGCCTCTGCTTTGATTTCATTACCACTACGTTATATGCATACCACTGTCGAAATGGTACACAGAGATGATGTTGAAAATGTTATCAAATTGATTTATGAAAGTTTATTAAATATTAAATCGGGTGATACTTTTAGTTACTTTGACAAATAGACTTCGTTTTTTATATTCTAAATCCTGTTTTCTCAAACAGGATTTTTTATTTTTAGACTATGGCAGATGAAATGATAGATATACTTAATGATAAAGGTATTCCTACTGGTGAAGCTCGACTTAAATCTGAAGCACATCGATTGGGGTTATATCACGCTAGTGTGCATATCTGGATATATACAAAAGAAGGTAAAATACTGTTACAAAAGCGTTCTTATAATAAAGACACTTATCCAAATTTATGGGATGTGTCTGTGGCTGGTCATATTGAAGCTGGAGAATCTCCAGAAAATTCAGCTATTCGTGAAATAAAGGAAGAAATTGGCATCTATATTTCAAATAATAATCTAGAATACATTGGTATATACTTGGCCGAGAAAAAACCTAAACCAAATCTGTATGATAATGAATTTCATCATATATATTTGTTAGCTCTTCACCTTCCTATTCACAAATTCACATTACAGTCTGAAGAAGTAGCGCAGGTCGATTACATTGATATTAATATATTTAAAGATAAAATCATGAGTTCTACAGAATCCCTAAATTATGTTCCTCATGATCCAGCCTATTTTGAACTTGTTTTAGATGAAATTTCAAATCGACTATAATAATACCACTATCACCACTAACTATGAGCATCTACAATAAACAATAACAAACTATAGTATTTTTGTATTGAAAATAAATAATCAATAAACAAAAACTATGACATATTCAAATAAAGAAACCATAGCGGCTTTAAACACCTTATTAGCGGATTATCATATGCATTATCAGAAATTAAGAAATTTTCATTGGAATGTTACAGGATCCAACTTTTTTGAGTTACATGAAAAATTTGAAGAACTTTATGAGGATGCTAAACTTAAAATTGACGAAATTGCCGAAAGAATATTAACCCTTAGAGCAAAACCTTTTAGCAACTACAGTTCATATCTAAATAATTCTAATATTAAAGAATCTGAAAGCAATCTGCTTGATCACGAAATGGTTTCGGCTATTTTAGAAGATCATGACATAATTTTAAGTCAACTAAAAAATGTAGCGGAAAAAGCAGCAGATGTTAAAGATGAAGGCACCTTAGATATTACTGGAACTTATATTGGAGAGCTCGAAAAAACAAGTTGGATGCTTAATGCTTGGAATCAGAGAAATTAAAATATCAGCACTTTTATGTTTCATTCTTTTAACGGCTTTACAAGTTAGCTGTCAAAAGAATGAAGCTTCTATTTTGATAAAGATTGCCCCTTTATCAAATGCTCTTCATGAAATATCGGGTATTACAACACTTGAAAACAATAAATTATATGCAATTAATGATTCTGGAAATGACAATACTTTGTTCTGTCTTAATCAAGATGGTAAGATATTAAAAGAAATTAAAATTCCTGATTCAAAAAATATTGATTGGGAAGATCTTACCTATGATCATAACGACAATATATATATTGGCGATTTTGGAAATAATCAAAATACCAGAAAAGATCTAGTTATTTATAAAGTTTCTGGAATCTTATCTAATACTATTTCGGTTTCTAAAATCGAATTTATTTTTGAAGATCAAAAAAGGTTTCCTCCTAAAAAGAGTAACCTAAACTTTGATGTAGAAGCATTTATTCATCTTAATGGGAGTCTTTATCTCTTTACAAAAAATAGGGTTAAAAAATCTCCTATTACCACAAAATTATATAAGATTTCTGCTAAACCTGGTAAGTATATGGCAAAACTGATTGGAGAGTATGACACTTGCAAAGACCCTTCTGACTGTCTAATTACTGCGGCGGCGGTAAATCGATCGGGTAACAAAATAGCATTGCTTGCTCACAATAAAATATTTTTACTTCAAAATTTTAAAGGAGATAGCTTATTTAATGGTTCTGTTAAAAAAATAAAATTACATCACTATTCGCAGAAAGAGGGTATTTCTTTTAAAAACGACTCTACTTTATATATTACAGATGAAAAAATGAAACATAAGAAGGCGACATTATATCAATATACTTTAGATTAATTTGTTAGAAATCTAATCCAAACCCAAAAGTAAACCGTAAGCCATCGTCACTGGTAAACAATCCTAACTGCCCCCCTATTGTATCCACTGCGTTAATCCACATTCCACCACCAACAGAGTCATGCCATTTATCAGAGTCCTCACCATCTAACCATACTCGCCCTATATCATATCCACTAAAAACTCCTAACTGTAATGGTAGCAAACCTGTCTTAAATTTATTAAAACTATATCTTAGATCTCCACTAAATGCCACTGCACTCTCTCCTGTAAAACGCTCTTCTCGATAACCTCTTAATCCATTAACTCCGCCTAATGACGCTCCTTGATAAAACTCAAATTCATCACCAATAGTTATCTGTGCCATAACATCTGTTTTGAGGACTAATTTTCTATTTCGTGTCAAAGCATTATAAAATCCTAACTTAGGGTAGAGATACCCATAGGTACGATCGGTGTCTTCTACATTAGTTCTTCCTCCTGTTTGAACCTTAAAAAGCATTCCTCTTGTTGGATTAACGGCGTTATCATAACTTTCAAAAACATATTGCATGTCTACATTTGCAAAAAACTTTCTTTCAAAAAAATCTGGATCATCTGCTACAAAATCAAGTCCCGAGGTGATAAATCTTTCAAAGGTATCTTGCACTTCTATCCCCTCATAATTTGCTTTGATTGAAAACTTAGATCCATAATATCCGTTTTTAGAGAAACCTAAACCAACAGCCCAAGTACTTATCTTTACTCTATTAAAATCAAAACCTAATTCATCATCATTATTAATCGAATTATTTCCTAATCCAAAAAAGTTTTGAGCAAAATTTTCACTTGTAAGTAATCCGCTTACCAAGACGTTCCAATTTCCTATTGCATTCATATATTCTCCAGAGTATGAAACATCATATCCCCCTGAGGTTTGAAAATAGTAGGCTGCCCTAAAAGTATGCTTACTATGAAAGGGACTATTTTTAAATCCTTTCACAGTATAAACATCTGTAAGACTAACATTAAGCCCATCATCGGGATTAAAACCTACGAATGGAGTAACCACATTCGTTTTTTCTATATATTTATTAAAATCGTACAAGTTGTATTTATAAATATTACTTAGTCTAAATGTTGCTCCTCCTTTTTTCTTTATTGTATTTGGTTTTGATCTATGATCAAATACTTTAACTTTTCTTCCTGAATCTATCGCGTAAACATCATTATTTTGACCTCCAACAATACGCAATTTGATCGGCCTTTTTCCTTTTCCTTTGACTACAAATTGATCATCATCATCTAAACCATAAATCCATATTTCTTTAGTTTCTTTAGAATTGAACACTCTATTGATATATGGTTTTTTAATTTTATCTCCTTTAATTCTTGAAACTTTTATTGTTGTCTTATTATCTTCTCGTATAATCTCAAAATAATCATCCTTATCAGTTCCTTTTACAATAATATGCTTTAAAAGATATTCATGATATTGAAGTGCCAAACTTTCGATATTTTCAATTCTAACTTTCAGATCTCTTTTAATCTTTTCTACAGTATCCCCATGAAGTTCTGAAGGAAGATTTTTAAAGGCTTCTTCTATAGTTCTTTCTGAAATATTCTCTTTAATATAATGTGCCTGTTTAATCCAAGTATCTTTATTTGCATTTTGTATTAGTGCTTTATCTAATGGCAATCCCGATTGATTGATCCATCTTACTTTTTTAAGTTCATCATCATAAACCTGAAACTTACGTGCCAATGGCACTACAAACTTGACAACATCCAAAATCACACCATCATAATTAGAGTAAACCTGGTCTCTATCTCTGGGGATCGGTCTATATATTTTACCTTTTTTTGTATCGAATCGTGCCCAGCGCCATTGATCAGAATGACGATCCCAGTCACCTAATACCATATCAAAAAGTCGGGTTCTTATATAATGTTCTTCGTCAAGTTGGTATTCTTCGTCTTTTCGTAGCTTACTCAGTAAATCATCTGTACTTTCTATATCATCAGGTTTACCAAAGGAAGCCTCGTCGCTATATTCTTTTCCCGGACGTTCTTCTAAAAAATAAAGTTCTCCACCAAAACTATCATTATATCTTCCTAAAGCGGGGTGCTTAGGCATATAGTATAGTTTAGGATTGGCATGATACACACCTATAGCATCGGCTAATGTTCCTACGGTAAGAAAAGCATATGGATAACTTGAGGTATAAAAATCTGAGAGAGCCTCTTCTGTCATCGTATCGTCAAAACTGTCTCCTACATATGTGTTTTTAAAGGCTCCTTTTTGCAAAAACTGAGTAACACTCTTACGCATTGCTCTAAGACTATACCGTTTTCCTTCTTTGGTAATAAGTCTTAAGGATCTTGTTACCTGACCTCCTCCTTGTCTTTCGATTGTTACCCCTCCAAAAAGTGTATCTAAAGTAATAACAGGAACTTTTACATTTTTACCATAAACATGTCTATAATGATCTCCCATCATCGTTTTAAAGAACCATGATTTTTCAACCTCTGCATTTTTATAAATTGAAGCAGAAAATTCGGGCTCAAAAGTATTATTAATGCCACTATAATCATGTATTTCTTCTTTTGGATGAACTTCGGTTTGATATACTACTTCTGTTTTACCATTTTTTCCACCAAAAAAACGAACATTTGATGCTCCATTTTTAAACACATCTAGGACAGCAAAACCTTGACCTGGATATGAAAACTCACCATCTTTTCCCAATGCTGCTGCCGATACTTTAGACCCCGATCCTGATACAATTTGTTTACCGCCGGGACTATCAATATACTGTAAAGAATGTTCATGTCCAGAGGCAAATACAACTCTATCTACTCCCCTAGTCATTGTAGACAATCTTCTCATTAAACCATTATAGTGAACATTTGATAAGTCTTGTGCCGTAACACCTCCTTGTGCACGTATTAATGTAGCCAAAGACCCTAAAATTGGTAGCGGAATTTTCTTTTTAGATGGAAAAATGTGTTTATCAAAACTATACTTTCCACCATGAGGACCATTAGTAAACATAGGATGATGCATCGCGATTACTATTGTTTTCTTACTATGCTTTTTTACTTCACCTTCTATCTCAAGAAAAAACTTTTCTCTGGTTTTGATTTCACAATCATCGTTAACAGTAGGGTTTTTATCCCAATTTGCCAAATACCATTGCGTATCTAAAAGCAATAGTTGAACTTTATCACTAACCGTTATGCTTTCGATCGGACATCCTTTAGAAGGTAAGAGACTAACTTTTTTCCCTGTTTTTGATAAAATGAATTTCTCTTGACGTTTCACCCCTTCTACTCCATTAGCATACCAATCATGATTTCCAGGGATAAAAATGACATCGCCTTGAAAATTTCTAACTGCTTCTATTTGTGCATTGATTCTATGTTCTGCTAAACTTCTTTCTGGAGTATTTTTCTTTGGCATACCCTTAGGGTATATATTATCGCCTAAGAAAATAAGGTAATCATTTTTTGTTTTTGCTGTATCCAAAACTTTATTAAGCATAGATAAACCCTCTGTACTCTCTCCTTTTTTAGCATACCCAGCATCTCCTACTAAATAAAAGGTACTTTCTATAGTGCCGTTTGGTAATGTTTTTTTAAAATCTACGACTTTATACTTAGGAGAATATGTTGCGCAAGAACTAAGCAAAAATGCAACACTAATAATCAGAAACTTATTATATTTATTCATTGTTGTAAACTACAATCTCTTTTTTTTAATTATTTTGGTTACCGAAAAATAACAAATATGTCTTCTTTACTAGAATTAACTGATAATTTTGTTGCAGAACTTTTTGAAAAAGAGCTGCCGAACACTTGTACTTATCATAATTACGATCATACCAAAAGAGTACTTAAAAGTACAAAAGAAATTATTGATAATACTAATATATCTGATCAAGATAAAGAAGTTTTGTTATTAACTGCTTTATTGCATGATACAGGATATTCTAAAAGCTCTACAGATCATGAATCCCATAGTGTTACTATTTCTGAAGAATTTTTGGCACAACATAAAGTGAGTCAAGATATTATTGACAAGGTCTCTGTGTTGATTATGGCTACTAAAATGGAGCATGAGCCAACAAATCTTTTAGAAGAAATTATTAGAGATGCTGATGCTTCTCATTTTGCAAAAGATTATTATGAAGAGGCTAGTGAACTTTTAAGAAAAGAATTTAAACTAACTAATGTCTGTGATCTGAACAAATCGCAATGGCTTAAAGCTAATATTGATTTATTTGAAAACAAACACCATTACTATACTTCTTACGCTAAAGAACATTGGAAATCAAGAAAAGAGGAAAACCTTTCTAAGATGATAGAAGAACGAAGTAAGATCAAAAAGAAAAAAGAAAAAAAACAAGCAAAAGAAGAAAGTCCCGAGAAAGGTATACAAACATTATTTAGAGTCACACTAAGAAATCATTTAAAATTAAGTGATATTGCAGACACCAAGGCCAATATTCTGCTCTCGGTAAATGCTATTATTATATCATTAGCTTTATCTAACCTTATTCCTAAACTTGATAACCCGTCTAACCAATATCTTATATATCCAACATTGATATTTTTAATTTTTAGTATTGCTTCTATTGTTTTATCGGTTTTAGCTACAAGACCTAATGTTACTAGTGGAGAGTTTACTCGTAAGGAAATTGAAGAAAAAAAAGTAAACCTATTGTTTTTTGGAAACTTTCATAAAATGCCATTAGATGAATACAAATGGGCAATGGAAGAACTTATGGCCGATAAAGATTATATTTATGACACCATGATAAAGGATTTGTACTTTTTAGGAAAAGTATTACATAAGAAATACAAAATACTAAGAATAACCTATACTGTATTTATTATCGGGATCGTGACTTCAGTAATTTCTTTTGCGCTTGCCTTTAATTTATTACAGTAATAAATAATAAGCATAACACCTTATTAAATCAAGAAACTAAGAAATATCTTATGCTATTATTTAAAAGATTTAATTAAGTTCTTTCATTAAATCTTCGTAAGTATAAAACTCCTTATTATCTTCTTTTTTATGATAAAGAATATTTACGCGTAATGCTTTAAGTCCGGTTACACCTTGTAAATTTTCGATCTCTACAACTTCTATTTCTTCTTCTAGGTAGTTTTTTGACTGTAAAAAGTTGATATATTTTATGTATTCTCTTTCGTCAGAACTTTGAGAATATACTATTACTAGCTTACCTTTTTCTGTAATTCTTTGATCTGTACCTTTAATCTTAGATTTATCGACTCTTTTCTTTACAACTTCATATCTGGCATTATAGGTCCCATCGACATCAAAACGTTTTTCATCCATTCTAAACCTAACAGATAATGAGGCATTAAAAACTAAAACCATAGATGCTACATCTAGTGCTACTGGCAAATCAGTTTTCATTTGATAATATGCATTTTCCATTTCGCACATTACTTGTAATTGCCAAAGTCTAAGGTTGTAAAGATATACTTTATTAAAACTATTTTGTTTTGTAATCGACTCTCCGATATACATATTATGCTCAACACCATCAGTTTTAAATCTTTCAAAGTAATGTGGATACATACCCTGCGCTTCATCTTGTTTTTGATCTAATAATGCGGCCATTTTCTTGTTGATCAACATCACCGAATCATCATAAGCTTTACGATGTTTGTATACCGTTTTAATGTTTTTATCAAGTACATCCTCATACTGTTCGATAAGAATATTTAACTCACTATTTTTCTTCTTTAGATGCTTAAATAGCGGTGTAATTTCTTTTTTTATAAAGTTTACAATTTTTTGTTCACTATCTACCTGTAATTGTTCTGTGATAGAATTAATGTAGCGATTTGTTCTATAGTTTAGTTGCTCATATATTGGTAATGGATCAGATTCTATTACCTTATTCAGAACTTTAGCTATACCTTTAAGCTGTAAAACTAAGTCTTTTTGTATGGCAAAATTACGTGCTTCAGAAGACCCTTTAATATCGATTTGCCCATATAGTGGATATACATTATCAAATACAACTTCTTTAAATGAAGTTGGAGTGCCTTCTAACATTGAACGCATAAATTGTTTAGCTTCTTGCCTAAATTTCCAATGTACACTAGGGTGAATTGATGTACATTCCTGCTGAATGATTAATTCTAATTCATTTTCTGCTTTTGACTTAGAGCGTAACACTGAATCCACCAAATATGGCATCACATCTTGCAATTTATTTGCATTGATGCTATTAAGCTCATGTACATTAGGTGAAACAATTTCAAGAATTCCTAGCATTTTTCCTTCACTCTTTATGGGAGCAAGAATGGCACTATTTATATTTTGTTCTATTAAATTAGCATACATCTTCTCCTCTGGAGTAGACTTTTGATATCTTTTTACATCTGATATTGCAAAATACGTCGACTTTTCAAAAAGGTAATAATTTGTCCCTCCACAAAGTGCAGTGTCACATCTATCAGAATATCTATTAAAAAGAATATAACTATCTATATTACGCAAAGGTACTTTTTCAAGTACCTCTTCTTCTGGGTTATAATTAGAGAATCCTACTTTTATTTCATGTAAATTAAATATAGCCCTAAAGATTGCCTGAAAACTATCTACAAAATCCCCTTGGGTTTTATCATATTTAATAAGGCTTGTCTTGAAATCAGATAAAGAAACATCTGTAGTAACATCAAACATATTAGCAAGAACTATACCTTTAAAAATCCAACTATTTGGCGGGAACTTTTCTTTCCAAACTTCTACATTATCAAAATTATCTAGTAACTCTGCTACGTCTTCTTTAGTAATATCCCGAGCATCATCGGTTTTTATAATTTCTATAAAATCAGCATTATACATTATTCTGTAATGTCTTGTAATACCATTCTCATCAGGAATATCGTAAAAAAATGGTCTTCTAAAATCAATACTATACCCATAGTATGATTTTAAAATAATACTACATCCCATTATAAAATAGTGATCTTCATCAAGATTTTTAATTTCTGGTTCAAAATCTTTACCAGCTGCCTTAATAATATTTTTATAACGTTCAGAAGATTGTAAAACATTATTATTAAATGGTATTGTAGCTATTTTAATCTCGTTGGATTGTAATATTTGGGCAAAAGAATCTTCAAGAACCATTTTAATTTGTGGTAATAATTCTTGTACTCTTTCTTCTGATCTTATACCTTCTTCTAATTCAGGATATTCTTCAGCTATCTTTAAAACACGTATAGCTCTATCCTTAAGGAGTTCATTATCACTCTTTAAGTAGTTTCTATATTGTTCAAAAAACTTTGAAAAACTAATCCAAATGTCAAGTGGAAAATCCTGATCTAAAGCCCTCATATATAATTATTTACCCTAATTTAGCAAAAATAATGCATTAAAAATTGGTTAAACAGATATTAACAATTAATTAAATTTTATTTTTTTAATATCGTTTCTGTTACTAAGACGAATACTTTAACAATAATTGGACCGAAAGTCAGAAAAAAATCAAATAAATAAATATTAGTCGGTTTATTAATTACATCATTACATAGTATTCTTATTTTCAATCTACTATCAAAACAATTATAAGACGACCTAAAGGGGTATTTGTTACAACATTTTGTCAGTTTTAGGTGTAATTTTAGGTTCTTTATAAGAATCCTTTAACAATTACCCCATCTGCAACGTTAATATTTTGAGTATATACATATGATTCTTTACTTTTACTGTCAAGAAATATGAATTTTATGAAAAGAATTGCTCTGCTTGCTTTACTAGTATTAGTTGCAGCTTGCACAAAAGAAGAAAAAGGATATTCGATCAATGCCAAAACAGCTGGTTTTGAAAACGGAACAAAAGTGTTTATTAACGCCATTAGCCACTCCGGACGTCCTATAATAGTTGATTCTACAACAATTGAACAGGAAAAATTTAAACTAAACTTACCCCCTGCAGAAAGTAATGATTTTAATTATCTTACTTTTAATAATATTCAAGGTAATGTATTGTTTCTTCCAGAGAATAATGCAATTAAGATGACGATTCATAAGGATAGTTTACGTTCTTCTATTATTGAAGGAGGTAACGAAAACAAATTATTTTTTGAATACATCCAAAAAATTAACGAGTTTGGCAAAGAGAGAGTTGAACTTAATAATCAATATCAAATTGCATCTAGGCTAAACGAAAGTGATAAAGCTCTTGCAATCGCGGCCAAAAAAGAAGAATTAAGAGATAGCGAAAAAAATTATAGATTAAAAATAGCAGAAAATAACACTAGTTCATTAGTAGCTGTTATGGCATTAGGAGATCTGCTTAACCTTAAAATGTTACCTCCTAAAGAAGCTCAAGAAACCTATACTGCGTTGCAGGATACTGTAAAACAGAGTCGTTTAGGTAAAAATCTCAATCAAGTAATCGCTCAAACCTTAGCAGTATCTATGCAGAAACGTATAGATATGGGTAGTACTGCCGAAGATTTTTCTGGTCCAACTCCAGAAGGTAAATTATTGTCTCTAAAAGAATCTATGGGTAAAATTACAATTATAGACTTTTGGGCTTCATGGTGTAAACCATGTAGAATGGAAAATCCTAATGTAGTTAGAGTTTACAATAAGTATCATGATAAAGGGCTTAACATCATTGGTGTTTCTTTAGATAAACAACAAACAGCCTGGACAAAGGCTATTGCTGATGATGATTTAAATTGGAATCATGTTTCTAATTTAAAATTCTGGCAAGATCCAATAGCGCAAGCGTACGGGGTACGTTCTATACCTGCTACATTTATTATAGATGAAGAAGGTAAAGTAATTGCTAAAAACCTACGTGGTCCTGCTCTAGAGAAGAAAATCTCAGAATTATTAGGAGAAAAGTCTTTATAATATATTGAATTATACTAATATTTAAAACGACCCTAATGGGTCGTTTTTTTATACTTATAGTTTTCCTAGTCTTTGCATAACAAATAAGATAATAATTGGCACAGCTAATAATATTATCATTAAAAAATTCTCTTGAAAAAGCCATGGTGCCATAATTAATGTTATAAAATATCCCCCAACTGCACCTCCAAAATGTGCATCATGACCAATATTACCAACACTATTTTTCATTCCAAAAATAGAATATAATAGATAACCAATCCCAAAAATATAAGCCGGAATAGGAATAGGAATAAACATAAGATATAAACTCATATCAGGTCTGAACAAAATTCCCGCATAGATAATCCCTGAAACAGCGCCACTCGCCCCTACGGCACTATAATGATACTCATCTTTATGAAAGTACAATGAAAATAAATTCCCCATTAACAAGCTTCCAAAATACAAAATCAAAAATTTTACATTTCCTAAAAAACCTAGAACAACAGGTGCAAAGAAATATAAAGTAAGCATGTTAAAAAACAAATGCATCATATCTACATGCAAAAAACCAGAAGTTAACATTCTGACCTGCTCTCCTCTACGAACCCCTCCTATATTAAATTTAAATTTTTCGAAAAAAGAAAAGTCATTAAACCCTTTTAACGACATTAAAATATTAGCACCAATAATTACTATAATTACTATATCAAGATCAAGTTTTCCCATACGGAACAATAATTTTATTCAAATATACCACATATTTTGTCCTCTCAAAACCCATTTTAATTTTGTTAAAGAAGTACTTTATCCAATAATATAATGGAGTTATACTACGGTTTATGGGTCTTTGATTTTTTTAGATTTCATAAAATACCCTTATTTTTACAATCAAATTTTTCTTTATACATGCACTTACTTATTTATAGAGTTGTCTACCCCATTTTGTGGTGTATTTCTAAACTACCATGGGGGTTATTTTATGCGTTTTCTACTGGTATTTATTACTTTGTATATTACATTATCGGGTACAGAAAAAAAGCAGTGAAGGAGAATCTGGAGTTGGTTTTCCCCCAGAAAACACCTAAAGAAATTAAGAAGATTAGAAAAGGTTTTTATAAGCACATGTGTGATATGTTTTTAGAGATGATAAAGTCTATTTCTATCTCTAATGAAGAAATGATCAAACGATTTAAAGTCACTAATCTTGACGATTTAAAGAACCTAGAAGCTAAAGGAAAAAGTATGATGGTTTTTATGGCACATTATGCAAGTTATGAATGGTCTAATGTTGTTGATATACAAACAAAAATACAAGCAGTTGGTATCTACAAGCCTTTAGGTAATATATATTTTGATCGATTAGTTCAAAGAATCCGTGCTCGTTTTGGTTCGCGTCTTATACCTAACAGAAATGCCATGAAAGAAATTACTAAAGATCAGAAAAAAGATGGAGTATA
Organism: Aquimarina aggregata; assembly: GCF_001632745.1. GTDB lineage: Bacteria > Bacteroidota > Bacteroidia > Flavobacteriales > Flavobacteriaceae > Aquimarina > Aquimarina aggregata. Next base: position 15,081 of record NZ_LQRT01000004.1, read on the forward strand.
TATGTACGGTTTGGTTTCTGATCAATCTCCAAAGTTACATAGATCACAATATTGGACTGATTTTATGGGCATTAAAGTACCCACTTTTGTAGGAGCAGAAGTATTAGCCAAAAGATTAGATCTAAATGTATTTTACCTAAAAGTGAGCAAAATTAAAAGAGGTTATTACGAAGCTACATTTGTCCCCATTACAGATGATCCTAAAAGTTGTGAGGATTATGCCATTGTTAAAGACTATTTAAGAATGTTAGAAGAACAGATCTATAAAGAACCTCAGTATTATTTATGGACCCATAAACGTTGGAAACATCGTAATGCAGAGAAACCAAAAGGCGCAACAGTAGATTAAAGAGTTTATTTACTTATTAATGGTAAATAAGTTTACCTTTGTCCGCTAATCTTCAATTCATGCACTTACTTATATATAGGTTAGCCTATCCAATTATATTAGGAATTTCTAAACTACCATGGAGAATTTTTTATGCCTTTTCTACTTTTGTATATTTAATTGTCTACTATATTATTAGGTATAGAAGAACTACAGTTACGGAAAACTTAACCCTTGTTTTTCCTGAAAAAACTAAAAAAGAAATACAAATAATACGAAAAGCATTTTATAAGCATATGTGTGATATGTTTTTAGAAATGACTAAGTCATTATCTATTAGCCGCGAAGAATTAATAAAACGATATAAGGTCGTTAATCTTGATGAGTTTCATGAGTTTGAAAAAAAGAATAAGAGTATTATCACATTAATGGGACATTATGGTAGTTTTGAATGGTCTAATGCGGTAGATCTCGTATCATTAAATCCTTGTGTTGGCATCTACAAACAAATTAAAAACAAACATTTTGATAAGTTAGCTCATCGCATTCGAGGACGTTTTAACTCAAGATTAATTGCTAGTCATAAAGTTGCCCGACAAATAATTAAAGACAAACAAGACGGCACTGTATGCGGATATGGTATGATTTCTGACCAATCTCCTAAAATTTCTAATGCAAAATATTGGACTGATTTTATGGGAATCAAAGTACCTATTTTTATGGGGGGTGAATTTTTAGCGCAACGTCTTGATGTTATTGTTCTATATCTTCATGTCGAAAAAGTGAAACGAGGACATTATGAAGTGCGATTTATACCTATCTCAGAAAATAGTAAAGAAGAAGAAAAGTACTTTGTTATAAAACAATATCTACGTTTACTGGAAAAGCAAATCCATAAAAACCCAGAATATTACCTTTGGACTCATAAACGTTGGAAACATAGAAATGGACCAATTCCAGAAGGTGCTGTTGTTGATTAATACAAGTAAAAATAATCTAGAATCGAAATCACAAGAAAGGATTTACCATTCGATGATTACTTTTACTCGTATAAGTTATTAATATTTCCTAGAAACTATATTTTAATCGTGCTTGAATCCTGTTATTATCTTGATAATTACCGAAAAAAGTATTGTCCTTACCGCCAAAAAAATCGCCTATCACGCTTAAGTTAACACCACTACTTAAATTATAACGCAATTCTGATTGAACATAGGTATTGTCTACTTTGATATCATGTATACCTTGAACAATAAATTTTGCATCATTATTGATTTCATATTCTGCTCTTGCTACAAAAGATTCTTGAAAAATATTATTAAGATTTGTGTTTGGTGCATCTTCACCACTTTCTATAATCTGATGTACCCATTGCGCAATTACAAATAAATTATTCTCGCCGATAATATCAGTAAATGTTCTATCTAATCCTATAACATACTGGTAAAAAGAATCATCTATAAAAGGATTGGTACCATCCTGATCTTCAGTTCTAAAATAAGCTGCTTCTCCACGTAAACCAAAACTACCCAAAGCTGTAGAAAAATCTGCCCCAAACACTTGTAGCCGTTCAATTTCTGGAGTAATCAAAACATTTGTTAGTCCGTTTTGATCTTGTGAAAGTTGTCGATTAAAAGATGGTAAATCATCATAACCATTAAAATAACTAACAGAAAAATCCCATCCTTTAATTGTTGTACTTACTTTTAAAGCAAATTGAGCACTTTCTATATCCTTTTGAGGTTCTTGCGTCTCTTGTAATACAAATTGAGCGGGAATTATTTCTCCAGTAGGAAGTGCAACCGTTGTGGGAAAATCTACAAACCATCTAGAGTTTGTACTAGGTATTTTACTAGACTGAAAAACGGGAATAAAAACCCCTTGAATAGTAATATCATCTATATAATACTTAGATGATATTGAATATACCCCTATACGTTCGTCATCGGTATCAATTATATCTGAAAAATCTATTGGATTAATATTATTAGTTGGGTTAATACCATCTGCCTCTCCCCAATTGATTATTTGTTTTCCGATTCTTACATCCATAGTTTTCATGTAAATATCGATATAAGCTTCATCAATAAAAACACGTTCACGATCTGCATCTGATATATCGTTTCTTACTTCGATACCGGTAAAAAAATGGTATTTATCATTAACACTACCGTCTAACTCTAATTGTAAAATACCTTGATTTCTAGAATTGACTTTGGTATCATATTCTTCTGTATTTTTAAAATAACTAATGTGATCTAATTCAACAAAACCACCGATGTTATACTTTTTCTCCTTTTGGGAAAATGTAGATTGTATGGCTGTTATTATCAACAAAAGACTAGCAAACTTAATTTTACAAAAACTGTTTCTTCTAGTATCTTTTGTATTGTTTCTATATAGTTGTCTACAACTCAAAATGACAATTGATTATAAGTTTATATTATTATGTATTTGATTATCCCTTTTTTGAGTTTTCTATGAATTCTAGTATTCAAGAATAGATATTCTCTAATTTGTTTCTTGTAAAATCACACAAATCAATCAGTACGTGGCTTTAAACAAATTATAAGAATACCTATTCTATTACTTTTTGGTTTTTTTAACTATAATTCCATAGGCAAATATTAAGGGTTATACAATAATTTTTCTAGTCGTAAGAGTACTCTTTCTCTAAGTTTCGTTTAGAAAACAAATCTGTTTCTACTCCAGTATTAATTTGAAAATTTGAAAATTTTAAAATGGTTTTATGATTCGTTTTAAGATTATTCATGCTTATCTCATATGCTCTGGATTTTTCATTATTAACTACCTTTTTAATATCACCAGTAGTTAGTGTTTTGAAATGAACTCCATTTTTATCATAGAAATTCACTTTAGCAATCACAAAATCTGATTTTCTAACATATATTTCTCTTTTTGAATATCCTGTTTCTTTGATTTTTGATTCTGAAACAGGTATTGCCTCTACTAAGAAGCAATCTTGACCATCTAAAGTTTCTTGTTTTACATTTGTATATTTAAAATCCTCAAGATCCTCTGTTGCCAAGTCTTCATATGTGAAATCAGATCCAACAAAATTATCTGTCTGATTGCTTGATGAGATTCTTCTGGTTTTACTTAAAGCTGGTAGATACAACCACTGATCATCATCTCTATCAGAGTACTCTATCGCTAAAAATGAAGTGCCTTTTACATCTGATGGAGATGTAAATCGTATAATCGATGAACGATTTCGAGCCTCATCACTTTTTGTTACTTGATTTATGGTTCTAACTCTAGTTTTTCCTTTCTTATTTACTAGAGTCATAGTGATATCTACTTTCTCGTCATCTGCAAAAACTTGTTTTTCATTTTTGGTCATAACCTCTAAACCTGTTTGCGCTGATAACACTGATACGTTAAGAGAAAATACAACTAGAATTGCTGATAGCTTTATTGCTTTAAAAATTTTCATTGTTTTAAGTATTTTATATTTTTTTAATTAGATTCTTCTGATAATGCCATTTCTTTTTTGATAATCTTTGGTGGTGTTTCTTCTTTTACCACAATCATTTTTTGCTGAAACAACGATTTAGGTTTAAAAATTCCTAGAAGTGAAGGAAACAATACTAAAGAACCAAAGGCCACTGTTATCATAGTTAATGATATCAACCATCCAAAATATTGTATAGGTAAAAATCCAGAGAAAATAAATACGATAAATCCAAGAATATTGGATACTACATCATAAATTATTGCTTTCCCAGAAGTTAGAATAGTTGTCTCGGTTGCCTTTTCTAAATTTCCGTTTGTAATCATCATTTCTTCTTTAAATCGCAATAAATAATGAATTGCAAAATCGATACCTATACCTATTCCTATTGCAGTTATAATAGCTGTACCAGTTTCTAATCGAATACCTAAAAAGCCCATAAAACCAAAAGTTAAAATACTAGATACTGTTAATGGAACAATACTTAGTAACCCAAGAGATATTGATCTTAATACGATAACACAAAACACTAAAACAATTAAAATGGCTAAGAAAATATTTTGAATTTTACCATTAACGATGTAGCGTATTTGAGCCAACCAGAACATTACTTCTCCTCCAAACTCAATATTTGCTTCTCCTTTAAAATTCTCATTAACATAGGTTTCAAACTTCTTATACAACGCTATATGTTCTTCTTGCTCTGATGTGGTCAAGAAAAGTTTGACTTTGGCTCTTTGATAATCATAATCTATAAGATCTCCAAAATCTCCTGGATCTCCTGACATGGAGTACAATAATAAGTACTGGGCGATCGTATTTTTTGAATCTGGAATGGTATTAAACTTAGGATCTGCATCGTTCATTTGTAGATTCATTCGCTTAATAATATCCGAAAACGAACTACTATAACCAATCCCTGGTTGAGACTCTGCAAATTTTTGAAAATTCGCTATCTTTTTTAAAAATGTTGGATCTTTAATCATATCAGCTTCTTTAGCTTCTATCATTATATCCATAGTACGAACTCCTCCTAGTTTGTCATTAAATTTATTGAACGTAGAACGTAAAACATGTTCTTTTGGAAAATACTTTATAAAATCGTTACCTACTCTAATTTTGCTAATCCCAATACCCGAAATAACAAATAGTAGTAATGTACAGATCAAAATTCTTACCCTATATTTTAAGGATACGGCGGCTACCCACAATAAAAATTTATTAAGAAGTACCTCTCTATTTTTTGTACTCTTCTTCTCTCCTTTTTTCTTTGACAATGCAAGTATTGCAGGAATAAATAAAATAGATACTAATAACGTAGAGATTATACCCAATGAAGTAATAATTCCAAATTCTTGTATAGAGGTGACTTTAAAAATTATTAGAGTAGCAGATCCTATTGCCGAGGTTATCCCTGTCATTAATACTGCTGGTCCTATTTTTTTTACCGTTTCTCTGGCTGCTACTTTTCTGTTCTCACTAGTTAAGATTTCTTCATAATATCGATGAAGAACATGAATACCATAAGAACTTGATATAGCAATCATAAGCATTGGTAATACCGAAGATACAACTGTAATAGGAAAACCAATATGTCCCATTAAACCCATTGTCCAAATTATACTTAAAACAACAACGACAAATGGCAGTATTACGCCTTTTGCAGAGCGAAACGAAATGAAATACCCAATAAGTACTAATAAAAGCCCTAAGGGTAAAAGAAGGTTTACATCATCTTGAATACCCGTATCAATTTCATGAGAATTTATGGGTGCACCGGCAAGATAAAATTTCTCTTGTCCTTCATGCTTTTTAATAATTTCAGAAATTTCATTATAAACTACAGTTTGATCATAATCCTCGTCAAGATTAGCTATTATAGATGTAAAAGTAGCATCTTCGGACACTAAGCGACCAATAACCAGTTCGTTAGAAAAAACTTCTTTTTTAAGTTCTAGAATTTCTTCTTTGGTCGCCGGAACTTCTTCCATTAATGGACCTACATCTAGCCCCCAATCTTTACCTTGTATGTTATTAATTGTCGATAAACTTGTGATTTCATCTCCAATAACACCTTGTACAGTTTCTATTTCCTGAGAGATATTAATGATTTTACTAAGTGTTTCTTTGTTAAAGATATTTTCGGTTTCTATACCAACTATTAAAACATCTTTTTTTCCAAAAACTTCTTCCAGATAATCATTTGTTTTTACAATTGGATCATCTTCTGGTAGTTCTGAGTCCTGATTATTCTTGGTTTCAAGTTTTGTAACTCCTGTTCCTAAGAGTACAGTAGTGACCAAAAGTCCAATAAGGACAATCCATGGTCTCTTATAAATAATATTAGCTATGAGTTTCATTTTAAAAAATAAAATTAGTTAGGGGTTATGATTCTTATACACTCATCATACTTTGAGAAATCAGTTTATTAAGATTTGTTCCATCTTTTTTCATGACTTTCTCTGTTGCTTTTTTAATAATTAGTAATGGTATGATCCCAAAATACTTTCCTGGATCCATTTCGAAATACCATTCAAATTTTGTTGCATTGCCGTTTTTTATAGATTCAAATCTTTGTTCTCCTTTCATAGGAAAAACTCCTTCAGTACTTGTATACTTTCTTAGATGATATGCTTCTGTTGTGATTTGCATAACAAAAGTTTCTTTTCTACCTAAAAAATCATATAGTAGTTTTAATTGATCATTTGCTAATTGTTCGACTTGTTTCACAGAAGAAACCCAATCGACTTCATTTCCTGAGTCATTTACAAATTCATAAACATCCTTGATGTTATGATCTAAATAAAATGTTTGCTTAATAGATATCATGATTTTGTGTTTTGTTATTTATTTTGATACTGTTATCAATGCTTATTTTATTGGTGTTTTTTAAATAAAAGGCTCATCAGAAAGCGTAAAATGATATTAATTAGTATTACTTGAATTAGCCAAAAAGTTATGATTATTACTTTCTGACGAGCTATTGTTTTTTTTATTTAGTTATTACCATTTATAGTAATACCGCCGTTTCAACTTCTTTATACTCTGCTAGTACCTTTTGAAGCGTTCCTGCTAGTACAATTGCATTTGGATTATACATCATAGTATTATGATTACCTGGTACATCGTAAACCTTAAGATCTTTAACTTCGCAACGATCCCACCCTAGGTTAATACCTATTTGTTCTATAAGTGGTTCATGTACTGCTCTTAATAAATTTATCCGTCCGTTGTATGGTTTAGCTTCGTATAGTGATAATGCGGTTCCATTAGAGATATACACATCAAGATATCGTCTCATTTGATCTTGATTAATATCATCTGTTACGATATGTTCATTTTTTGCACGAGATAGCACAAGTTCAAACATTTTATCTACAGATTCACATTCTCTTAACTCTTCTGGAGATATCGTAAGTGTTTTACCATATGGTAATGCAAGATCTCTTGCAAACCATGATAAAAGAATAGCATCATCAAACTCTTCTGCATCATCATACAATGGGGATCGTGTATCTAATAAGTTTAGTGTCCCAATCTGGTCTCCTTGTTCTTTTAACTGATGTGCAATTTCTGTAGCGATTAATCCTCCAAAACAATACCCAACTAAATGGTAGGGTCCTTCTTCCTGAACCGATTTAATGTTATCAATATAATCCGTTGCAATATCTTCTACTGTAATATGAGGTGTACCATCTTCGTATAAATAAGGCACTTGTAAACCATAAATTTCATATTCATCTTTAATAGATTCTACCATTGGTGAATAACAAAAAACGTTACCTCCTATTGGGTGAATACAAAATACTGGGTGTTTATCTGATTTTCCTTTTTGTAAACGTACAAGAGGTGAACCTTTGGCGATCTCTTTCTTTTCACGGATTATTTCACCTAATTTTTCGATTGTTGGGTATTGAAACAAAACAGAAATTGCAAAACTATCACCAAATAATAGTTTAATATCACTCATTATACTCACGGCTAACATTGAATGTCCTCCTAGTTGAAAAAAATCATCTTTCACACCGATAGGTGAAATTTTAAGAGTTTTTTCCCAAATCTTCTGTAATTCTAATTCAACTACATCTCGTGGTAAGATCAATTCAACATCATCTCTTTTAATTTCGGGCATAGGAAGTTTTCTGTAATCTATTTTTCCATTAATAGTAAGTGCAAATGATTCCATTTCCATAAAAATCGATGGTATCATGTAATCCGGTAATCTGTTTACTAAATAATTTCTCAAGTCCTTATCAGTAACTTCTTTCTCTTCTTCTATGCTGTAGTAAGCTACAATTCGTATATCATTATCATTTATATTTTTTGTTGTTACTACTGCATTTTTAATACTAGGATGTGCTGTTAATAATGTTTGGATTTCACCAAGTTCAATTCTGAAGCCTCGAATTTTTACTTGAGTATCTGCTCTTCCTATATACTTTAAATCTCCATTTTTATAAAGTTGTGCCAAATCTCCACTTTTATACAATCGTGCATTCGCATCAGTACTATAAGGGTCTTTTATAAACCTTTCTGCGGTGAGTTCTTCTCTATTTAGATATTTTACAGCTAATCCTTCTCCCCCAACATAAATCTCTCCTGTAACTCCGTATGGTACAGGGTTTAATTCACCATCTAATAAATGAATTTTCATATCAGTAATTGGCTGTCCTACCATACTTTTTGGTGATAATAGGTCTTCTTTTACTATTTCTCTATATGTTGTATGTACAGTAGTTTCTGTAATACCGTACATATTTATAAGCTTAGGGGATTGATCCCCGTGTCTTTCTACCCATGGCTTTAAGGCAGGTATATCTAAAGCTTCTCCCCCAAAAACAACATATGACAGTGATAAATCTTTTGGTGCTGCCAAAGATACTTCATACTCTATAAGTTGTTTAAATGCCGAAGGTGTTTGACTTAATACGGTTACTTTTTTATCTACAAGTAGATCATAAAACAACTCTGGTGTTCTGCTTACTTCATAAGAAACAACAGCTAGTTTACCGCCATATAATAGTGCTCCCCATATTTCCCAAACACTAACATCAAAAGCATAGGTATGAAACAAAGTCCATACATCGTTCTCACTAAATTTATACCAATGATCCGTAGCAGTAAAGAGACGTAATACATTATGGTGTGTATTTAATACTCCTTTTGGTTTTCCTGTAGAGCCAGATGTATAAATTACATATGCTAATTCATCTTTTCCTGTAACCAGATCTAAATTTTCATCTGAATTGGTTTCTATTAATGGCCAATCCATGTCTAAATCAACTATTTCAATTTGATCATCTACTATTGCTATTTTTTCTTTTCCTTGCGTTATTATTATAGGAGTCTTAGCATCATCAATAATTAGTTCTAATCGTTCTTTTGGGTTTTTAGGGTCTAATGGAACGTATGCTCCGCCAGATTTTAAAATCCCCATTATTCCTACAAGTACTTCGATAGATCTATCCACACAAAGTCCTATTAATGTCCCTTTTTTAGCTCCCAGGCTTTTTAAATGATGAGCAAGAGCATTTGCTTTTTTATTTAATTCATCATAGGTTATTTCGGTATTGTCATACACTGCGGCAATGGCATTTGGGTTTTTAACAACCATTGCTTCAAATCCTTGATGTAACGTATTAAACTTAGGAAACTCTTGTGGTTTTTCCTGCCAAATATTTAGGATCTCTTCTTGTTCGGCATCCTGTAATATTGGGAGTTTAGCTATAGATAATTCTGGATTTTTTACTATCGATCGTAGTAGGTTTTTAAAATGTTGGATTACCTGAACCACAGTTTCACTAGATAATAAATCTGTATTATATTTAAATAATCCATGTAATTCTCCATCGACTTCATTCCCCATTTCAAGACTTATCTCAAACTGTCCTTCTTGTTGATCAACATCAAACAACTCTATATCTAATAACGAATCTTGACTTGTTCCTAAAGATGCCATAACATCATCTAAAACAGGTAATCTCTCCCAAGCAAATGCGGTCTGAATTAAAGGAGATCTTGCAGGATCTCTATCAGGAAGTAGTTCCTTTACAAGTTCTGAAAAAGGATATTCCTGATGTTTCATCCCATCGATTATATCCTTACGAATATCTTTTACAAAATCAGAAAAGTTTCTAGATGTATCTAAAGAAGATCTTAATACAATGGTGTTTACAAAATTACCTATGATATTTCTTGTTTCTTTTTTACCTCTACCAGCAACAGGAACTCCTATTAAAATATCTTCTTGATTTGTGTAGCGCTGTAAAAGAATTCTGTATGCTCCTAATAACAACATGTAAAGCGTTACACTTTCTTGTTTAGCCAACTCTACAAGCTCATTGCTTAATTCTTGGTCTAAAGAAAATCGTTCTACTTTGCCATTATAAGTTAATAATTTTGGCCTCACTTTGTCTATTGGAAAGTCTAATACCGGCAATTCTCCCGATAATTTTTCTTTCCAATAGGTTAATAAACTATCTCCTTTTTCAGAAAACAAGAGTGCTTTTTGATCATTTACATGGTTTCTGAAATTAGCTGTTATTGGTTTTAATTGTGGAGTCTCATTAGTCTTAAATGCCGTATACATTAATCTTAGCTCATTAAGTAATATAGCCAATCCCCATAGATCAATAGCGATATGATGTGCCGTTACCACCAATATATGCTGTTGATCATTTTTTTGATATAAATTTGCTCTAATTAACCTATCTGTACTAAGATTAAATGGTTTTTTTGTATCCTTATCAATACATTTTACTATTTCTTCTATATCAGACACACCTGTATTTAATTGAATATCAAACCCTTTAACAATATTTTTTTCAAAATTTTGATACGGTTTACCTTCAATTGTTTCAAATGTTGTGTTTAAAACATCATGACGTTCAATTAAAAAATTAAATGTACGTTCAAGAGTTTGAATATCTAGATGTCCTTCTATTTTCCCACCAAAAACGACATTATAAGCCGAAATATCTGGGTCTAGTTGTTGTAAAAACCACAATCCTTCTTGTTCTTTGGATAGTGGATATGATTGAGATGTATTTTGATCTATGTTAAAATCAGTTTTCATTATTTTTTAGTTTTAAGAATATGGTAAGCCTTAAGAATAAAAAAGAAAATATATACTAGTTGTTTTGGTTACTTTCTTAAATTCTTAATAATTGGTTATGGTGTTTCTTATTAAATTTTATCTTTAAGAAACGACATAATTGCATCTATTGTTGGATAATCCCATAGTGTAGTAGAAGGTAATTCTATATTAAGTTTTTCTTCTATATCTCCAGAAATCATAATAGCACTCATAGAGTCTAAACCATATAGCACCAGTTCTTCATGAACAGAAATCTTTTCACTATCCATACTTAAATGTTCTGCCACTTTATTGATTAACCAATTTTCCATTTCAATTATAGAAGTATTTTTTGCCCCCACTTCTATAGTTTCAGTTTTTTCTGACATTTTTTTTGTTTTTAATTAATTTGAAAGTTGAAAAGGTGTTATAGAAAATAACTTACCTTCTTGATGTAATTCTAATAAATGTTTTGCTGTATTTTCTAGATATTCTTTATCTAGTTCTTTCTTATAAATTGTAAAAGAGTCCAGAGTTCTCTGTAAAGCAAGGACCAGCCATTCACCTTTTGCAAAATATGGTCCTAATTCTTCTTGATTATATATCCACATAAATACTGAGGTAGCCGCTGTATGCAATTGACAATAATCCTGAGCAAGATCAAAATATTCGGTTTCAAGATTGTGTCCTGATTCTACTACAGGTAATTTATCTACTTTATTCTCAAGATCCATTAAATTACTAATAAGATCTATTGTTAAGTTAAGGATTTCGGATAATGTCTTAGGAGAAACATTACTTTTTCCTTTTAAGTTTCCTAATTTAGAAAGCGCAAACTCTATACCTTGTAGCACTATATTATTTCCTTTGCTAAAAAGGTCTAGTTTATCAAAATTGATATTGCTAACATCTTTATTTAGAGAAAAAATCTTTTCTAATTTCTCTTCTAAATCTATACCTCTACTTTTTGCTCTCTTTTTTGCTAAAAATTTAAGTTGAAGTGATAAAGAATGCTTGTTAATAATTGTACTACCATCAAATAAGCTAATAATAGAGTTGTCTCTCATCATTTTTTGAAAAACGCCATAGTCATGATCATTCCTAAAGTAAAATCTTGACCCTAAAATAACAGATAATTCTTGTATACTTTGTTCTACTTTTTGTGGTATATAATTTTTTACAATTGCTGACCACACGCTAAATTGAGAAGTTATCTCATGTAACCCTCTTGATGAAGCAATAGCTAGACAATCACAACTTAAAATATCAATAAATGATTTGGCTAATGTATGTCTTGAATGTTGTATATCAAAAACAGTTTTTCCGTATAATTGTCTTTTTAAGACAAAATTCAGTGTAGTTCTTAATGCCGTATCAGCTGCACCAAGAGATAAACCGGCACAAAGAGTTCTTGTTATTTGAAATCCTTTTAATGTTATTTCAAGACCTGCACCTTCTTTTCCAACAAGTGCATTTTTTGGTAGTACTGCATTATCGAATACAATACCACTTATATCACATCCTTTAATGCCAAGTGTATTGATCTTTGGACGATACGAAAAGGTATCAGGTGTTAGTTTTTCTTTATCTACCATTAAAATAGATAAGCTTCTTGAATCTTTCTTATCATTAGTTTTTGCTAAAACACATAAGATATCGGTCAATGTAGCTTTATTAATTGGCCATTTTTCTCCTGTCAAATGATACACTTCATCATCTGACTGCACTGCATATACCCCATTCGAATTAAGATCACTTCCATGAGATCTTTCTGTTACTGCAAGGCAAGCAGATCTACTATTTCTTATCGCTTCGGCTAACTCTTCTTTTTGTTCTTCTGATCCAGCAATCCAAACTGGAAGTGATCCTAAGAGCGTATGCGCATCGGTAATCGAAATAGATAAGTCTCTTCTAGAAATCATTCTTGTAAGAAATAATAACTCTTCGAAAGATTTTAGTTTTCCACCAAATTCTTCGGGAATATAATATTCATTATATCTCCACTTATGTAATTCTTTAATTTCTTGATGAGGAAATATTTCATTTTCATCAAGTTCGGCTGATTTTTTAAATGAAATTGCTGATGATTCATCAAAAGGGCTCTCTAGAAATTGTTCCAACTCTTCTACAATAGCAAGTCTATCAAAAATTATTGATTTTTGTATTTTAATTATATCTACAGACATATTCTTTCTTAATTTAGTTAGATAATCAATCAAACATTCATCAATACATTAACCGGGTATCATTTATGAATACCTATTTTGTCAATGTTTATGAAGTTTAAAAATAAATCGAATTAATCTTACGTATTTGGTACGATTAATTAGTTATTAGCATACTAAAGTTGCTTTTACGGGCTGTAAGTTATTTTTTAAATACATATCTTTTGAAGCCAATCTTTGTAATTTTCCACTGGTAGTTTTAGGAAACGAAGATGGCTCTATTAATACAACATCTTTTACCTGTACTTGGTATTCTTTAGACACTGCCATACATATCGCATTTGTAACTTCGTCTACATCAACTTTTCTTCTAAATTCTCGCTTCACTTCTTGCACAACAATAAGCGCTTCTCCATCTTCATTTTCTATTGCAAAAGCAGAGCCACATCCTGGTCTTAATGATTCATGAGTTTTTTGTACTGTATGTTCTATATCTTGAGGGTAATAATTTTTACCTCGAATAATTATCAAATCTTTATGTCTTCCTGAAATATATAAATTTTCATCTATCATAAACCCAAGATCTCCAGTTCTAAAAAATGGTCCTTCACCAGTATCTTTTACAAACGCATGAAACATTTCTTCTGTTAAATCTTCTTTTCCCCAATATCCTACAGCTACACTTGGGCTTTTAATCCAGATTTCCCCAATAGTTAAATCATCAGATAATGTTAGCGTTTCAGGATCTACTATTCTTATTTCATGACCATCTTCTTTGGTACCGCATGACACAAAAGATAAGCTTTCATCATTATTATCTTTATCAAGAACTTTTACTATTTGATCTTTTAAAACCTCTTTGTCTACACTAATAATTTTTGGATTTACTTGTGTTTTTCCTGAAGAAACTAATAGTGTTGCTTCTGCAAGACCATATACTGGAAAAAATGACTCTGGTTTAAAATTAGATGCCTTAAACTTTTCATTAAAATCAATTAATGTATTTTCTCTCACCGGTTCTGCTCCACTAAAAGCCACTTTCCAGTTACTTAAATCTAATAACTCTAATTTATCATCGGTTATTTTTCTTGTACATAATTGGTATGCAAAATCTGGAGCACCACTTATTACACCTCCTTTTTCTTTTCTTTTAGATATTTCTTCTAACCATATAAAAGGATTTTTAAGAAATGTCATCGGTGCCATAGACGTTAATCCAATACCGCTATATAGCGGTTGCAATATACCTCCTATTAATCCCATATCATGATAAGGAGGTAACCAACTTACCATATATGTATCTGGATAAAACCCAAACGATTCTCGAGCTACCTCTAAATTATCAAGAAGATTTTCATTGTTCAAAATAACTCCTTTAGGGTTTCCAGTCGAACCAGATGTATACTGTAAAAAAACAATATCATTTGGAGTTAATTCATTTGTATCATATGCTATTGTACTAGAAGAATCTATTAAATCGGTGGCTATCCAACCTATGTTATTTAAACAGTCCATTCCTTCTTTTCTGTTGTCATTAGAAATGTTTTTTCCAACCAGTGAATTTACATATTCTATAACAGGAGATGTACTTAACGCATATTTTGCTTCAGAATCCTTAATAATCATTAACAATCTTTCTGTATTTCTGCTATCTGGCGGATAAGCTGGTACAGGAATTACACCTGCATAAAGACATCCAAAAAAAGTACTTATATATTCTAGTCCAGGAGGATAAAGTAAAAGAGCTCTATCTCCAAAACTTAATTTTTGTTTAAGTTGCTTTGCTATAGCTTTTGCCCTATTTGACAATTCACCATACGTGATTTCTTCTTTCTTGTCTTTTGATTGTAAAAAAGTAATAGCTACTTTGTTCGCTTCGATTTCACCCCTACAGTACAAGATCTCTGCGATTGATTTAAAATTTTTTGTTTCCATTTAAAAGGTTTTAAGAGTATTAATTTTCTTTAATAAATCGACCTTCTCATATTATAAGAATATATTCCTGTTTATTCTGATGAACTCATTTATACCCCAAGTATAAATTGTTTTCAATACAAAAAGATCAACTATCATTTTTTAATTACGAGATAAAATTAAATATTATTTAAGTCATAACTATTTCATTGCATTTCACTAGGCTACTTAAAAATGCTCTAATTGATTGTTATTACATAGGTTCACATAAATTATATTTTAAAATAAAATAATATATTTCTGTTTTAAAACTCTAGAATTAGCCAACTATTTAACTAATAAGTAAGATCACAAAAAGTGATTTAATTATTAATTATTGACATTATTCCAGCGTTTCTCTATTTTTCAAAACTAAACAGGTTTAGCTTTAAAAATTTAAATAAATTTACTCTTATGACGACTATATATGAGGGGATATTTGTACTTTATTACACTGCAAATATGAATAATTAAAATTTAACGAAATGCAACTGGGCTTTTAAATAAACGTTAAATAAACATAATTGATTTATTATATCTTTTAAATTATAAATTCGAAATTTTCATAAGGAATATTTGAATTTAAATTTATGTATATAGTTACGTATTACAAAAAATACAAACTGTACTTACATCATTTTAAAGATAATAGTGTTATTAAAGACTATTATTTGGGGGCTCAAAAATAGATAATATTGATAAATTCTAGACATAACTAAGGTCTACAATAAGTAGACTTGAAATAATAAATTGTTAAAAAAGGTAAACAGTAGGTAGACAACTAATAAATAACACACTGAAATCAAGTTATTTGAAATTATTAGTGTTTTTTTAATTCTTTAGTATGTAGTATTTCTAATTCTAATTTATTTATCTGCTTTTTTAGCAATTTTAATGAATTCTTATCTCTGTTCTTAATAAGTGAATTAACAGCTGATAATATTTTACCTTTAATCAAATTAAGTCTACTGTCTTGATCTAAGAATAATGTATCGACACCATTGACCAATTCATATGAAGATGAAGTATCGATTTTATCAAATTCGGAAATGCTTTTTTTTCTTTCTAAATCTTCTTTAGTAATTTTAATTTTGTGTCTTAAATCTGATTCATTAACAATAATCCAATCGTCAACAGATTGGGCTTGTAATAATACCGCTAGGTCAGATTTTTTCATTCTGATCTCACCCATCAATATTTGTAGTTTGAGTTTAGGGTTTGTATCCCCTATTAAATTAAGAGCCATGGTATATTTTTCATCGCGTTTAATTGTACTTTCGCTAACATTAAATTCTTTAGACAATAATTTTGAAGTCGAAAGTTCAATTTGACCCTTTGATTCTACATTTGCATATCCTCCTCTACTTTTTTTGGTAAAACAATATTTTAAGCCTCTATAATAACTTAACTGATCTGGGTTAAGGTTTCTTCTACCAAGTTGATTATTAAGCATCCAAAATTTGACATCTTCAATGCTAGAAAAAATCATTTTTTTAGTCTTATACTTAATATTATGGTCGGTACAAATTTGATACCTGTTATGCCCATCGATAAGAATAAGGTCATCATCTTTTTCCCATACCAACAAAGCTTCTCTACATCCTTCAGAAATTATACTTTCACTCAATAAATGATATTCTTCTTTGGATAAGGGAACAATATGTTCTTTTAATTCTTGTATGATCCTTATTTTTTTCATGGTAATAGACTAACTGTTTTTAGAGGTTTTCAAATATACGAAATTCATCATGTACAAAATACACTTCTATTTGATCCAAAACAAAAAAAGACATTTCTAATGCCAAGAGTATGAAGCTAAAAATATTTTAGAAAAGAGAATGATGTTTAGAATTATTCATAAAACAAATTCATAAATACAAGTAAAAAACAATACTATTGAAATAAAAAACAGTCCATTCATTTATGTAACTAATAGAAATGAATGGACTGTTTGCTATATTTTACCTAATATACGGTAAAGTACTACAGTTTAAATACCCGCAATATTCTTTAACGTAGTAATAGTTTCTGCTGCAAGTTGATCTGCTTTTTCTTGACTCAATGCTTCAGTATAAATTCTAATGATAGGTTCTGTATTACTCTTACGCAAGTGTACCCAACAATCAGAGAAATCTACTTTAACTCCGTCAACAGTAGAAACTTCTTCTGTCTTATTTTTTTCATGAAAACCTTCTAAAATTGCATCTACATCTAATCCAGGTGTAAGTTGCACTTTATTTTTACTCATGAAATAAGATGGATAACTATTTCTTAATTCACTTACCTTGCACTTTTTCTCTGCCAAATGTGTTAAAAATAATGCGACTCCTACGAGAGAGTCTCTTCCGTAATGGGATTCTGGATAAATAATCCCTCCATTACCTTCTCCCCCTATGATCGCTTTATTTGCTTTCATTTTTTCTACTACATTTACTTCTCCAACGGCACTTGCTTCATAAACTCCATTATGTTTTTGAGTGACATCTCTTAATGCCCTGCTCGAAGATAAGTTAGAAACAGTATTTCCTGGAGTTTTTCCTAGTACAAAATCAGCACAAGCTACTAAAGTATATTCTTCTCCAAACATCTCACCATCTTCACTCATAAATGCTAATCTGTCTACATCTGGATCTACTGTTAAACCGAAATCTGCTTTTTCTTTTACCACTAGTTCAGACAAATCGGTAAGATGTTCCTTTAGGGGCTCTGGATTATGCGGAAAATGACCTGTTGGGTCGCAATACAATTCAACTACGTCAACCCCCATTTTTTTAAGTAATTTAGGGATTGCGATTCCTCCTGTAGAATTAACTGCATCTACAACTACTTTAAAACCTGCATTTTTAACAACATCTACATCCACAAGAGATAAGTTTAAAACTTCATCTACGTGTTTGTCTATATAGGTGTCATTTATAGTAATACTTCCCAAGTCATCGACTTCAGCAAATGTATATGCATCGTTTTCTGCTATTTCAAGGATTTTCTTTCCATTCTCTGCATTCAAAAACTCTCCTTTATTATTCAAAAGTTTCAAAGCATTCCATTGTTTTGGATTGTGACTAGCGGTAAGAATAATTCCTCCGTCGGCTTTTTCTAAAGTAACTGCAACTTCTACCGTTGGCGTTGTAGAAAGTCCAAGATCAATTACATTTATCCCCAACCCAATTAGGCTATTCATAACTAATTGTTGTACCATCGAACCAGAAATTCGGGCATCTCTACCAACTACTACAGTAGGATGGTCACTATTTGTATCTGTTTTTAACCAACTACCATAAGCGGAAGCAAATTTAACCGTATCTATAGGTGTTAAATTTTCACCTACAGATCCTCCAATTGTACCTCTAATTCCTGAAATTGATTTTATTAATGTCATATATATCTTCCTTGATTTGTTTCAATTTTAAACAAATGTACAAGATACAATGAACTGGTACAATTTAATGTACTATAAAATCTTGAAAAGAAAGAGGTTCTTTTTTAAGCTTTTACATCGCTTGTAATGTATTTCTTACTACTTCAATATTGCCTCTATCTGCAACGGTAACATAAAACAATTTAAAATCATTACTAAACGTAATATTTGTTGGTTTTTTTCCTTTAAGTCTAAATTCTTTTAGTAAATCTCCTTCTTCAGATAATACGACAACAGTACCTTTTTCATAACGACATATATAAAGATTTCCTGTTTCATCACATCTCATTCCGTCTAAACCATACTTATTAAATGAAAAGAATAATTTTTTATTTGATAACCTACCTCTTTCATTTATATCGTAAACCCATACTTTTCTTTGAACAGATTCATTCACATAAAGCTTTTCTCCATCTGGACTCATTGCTATTCCATTAGTTGTGCCCATATTTCCTTCGAGCAATTCGAATCCTTTTTCTTTAGTTACTTTCCAAAGATTCCCAGTATTATTAGACCAATTAGGATCACTGGCATAAATAACATTATTGTTTCCTATTGCTATATCGTTGGGTTGATTAGCACTAGAATCATGTGCAAAAACGTCTATTACTTTCGTTTTCATATCAACCTTTAATACATTGTGATTTTTGTAATCTGCGATATACATGTCTCCTTTACTTCCAAATCGTATTCCGTTTCCTATACTTCCGTTAGGGAGTTCTAAAAAAATAGAAGTTATTCCGTTTGGTGTTACTTTTCCTATAGTTCCTTCCGTATCAAAATTAACAGCATAAATGTTTCCTGAATCATCTGTAGCTGGTCCTTCAATTCCACTCGTGAATGTTCCCTCATCTGTAAAGTCCGAACTTTCATTAATTACAGTATACGAATACAAAAAGAGACATAACATAAAAACCAACAACATATATTTTACAACAATAACATTTACAACTACTTGAAGTACATATACAAGATGACAATATCTAATTTTTGTCATGCTAGCGTATAAATAAGATTATGTTTCATACATTTTTCAGTTATCCTCTCAAAAATAGAATCTTAAACCACGAAAAACATTTTTTTTATATCAATGACTGTAATAGAACTATAAACAGCAATAAAGTAGAATGTATAATTAAAAAAACTCGTATTTTAACACAATGAATTTTTTAGCCCATATCTATCTTTCTGGTGATGATCCAGAACTTAAAATAGGCAATTTTATAGCCGATTCTGTAAAAGGAAAAAAGTATCTAGACTATCCTGAACGCATTAGTCAAGGCATCACATTACATCGTAAAATTGACTTTTATACAGATACAAATGCTATTGTACGACAAAGTGTATCAAGGTTATTCCCAAAATACGGCCACTACAGTTCTGTAATTGTTGATATCCTTTATGATCATTTTTTGGCTGCAAATTGGAGTGAGTATTCCAACATTCCGCTTAAAGAATATACTTTAGGTTTTTATAAGCTATTAGAAGAAAACTATGATATTTTACCTAAACGAATTCAAAATTTTCTTCCCTATATGATCCAAGATAATTGGTTACTTAGTTATGCAACAGTTTCGGGAATTGGAGATGTATTGGCTGGCATGAATAGAAGGACAAAAAATAAATCTAAGATGCATCTAGCTGTTGTAGAACTCGAAAGTTATTATGAGGACTTTAATTCAGAATTTCATTCTTTTTTTAAGCAGCTTGAACACTACACCAAAGACGAAATGTCAAAACTTTAATTCTCTATACAAATGAAATATACAGTCTATTTCTTACTTACTATTTTACTCTTTATTTCCTGTAAAAAAACTCCTGAAAAAGCACTTTCTACCTACACACCATTACGTGGTAATATCACACAGAAAGCTATGGTAGTATCTGCACGAGAAGAAGCATCTAAGATTGGGACCGAGATTATGAAAAAAGGAGGCAATGCTTTTGATGCCATGGTTGCAACAGAAATGGCACTTGCGGTTGCATACCCCTTTGCTGGTAGCCTAGGTGGTGGTGGTTTTATGGTGTATCGCAAAGCAGATGGAGAAACTGGAGCATTAGATTACAGAGAAAAAGCACCTCTAGCAGCTACAAAAGACATGTATCTGGATGAAAATGGTGAAGTTGTTTCTGAAAAAAGTCAGGTAGGTGCTTTAGCCATTGGGGTACCTGGAACAATTGCCGGAATTTTTGCGGTGCACAAAAAATTTGGAACATTACCTATAGAAGAAATTTTAACCCCAGTAGTTGCATTAGCAAACCGTGGTTTCGTTATCACCGAAAAGCAAAAACTACGTTTTGATCATTTTAAAGACCTTTTTATTGAAGTAAATAAAGATACTATACTGTTTGCGAATTCCTTTAATACAGGAGATACTTTAAAAAATAAACAACTCGCTATTACTTTAGAACGCATTATTAAAAATGGTGCATCTGAGTTTTATACAGGTGAAACTGGAAAAAAACTTGTAAATCGAGTACAGGAATATGGTGGGATTATCACCATGGAAGATTTAGCTAAATATGAAGCAAAATGGCGAGAACCAGTACGTTTTACGTATAACGACCTTTCTATTATATCTATGTCGCCTCCTTCTAGCGGAGGAGTTTGTCTCGCCCAAATCATGAAAATGATAGAACCGTATGATCTCTCCAAATACGGGCATAACCAAACAAAAACTATTCAGGTAATTACAGAAGCCGAACGCAGAGCTTATGCAGATCGTAGTTTTTATCTTGGTGATCCCGATTTTACTAAAATACCAATAGATACATTAATAGGAGAACCATATTTACAAGAACGAATGGCAGATTTTAGCTTTGAAAAAGCAACATTATCTTCTGCTATAAATTGCGGTATGATTCCTGGATATGAAAGCGATGAAACGACTCACTACTCTATTGTCGATCAATTTGGAAATGCTATTTCGGTTACTATAACACTTAACGGAGCTTATGGCTCAAAACTATATGCCCCAGAAATAGGAACCTTTCTAAATAATGAAATGGATGACTTTAGTGCCAAACCCGGAGTTCCTAATATGTTTGGGTTAATTGGTGCCGAAGCCAATGCTATAGCACCCGAAAAAAGAATGCTTAGCTCTATGACACCTACTATAGTTGAAAAAGAAGGAAAATTTTGGATGTCTGTAGGAACTCCAGGTGGTTCAACTATCATCACTTCTGTTTTACAAACCATACTTAATGTAAAAGAATTTGGTATGACGATGCAAGATGCCGTAAATGCACCTAGATTTCATCATCAATGGCTGCCAGATGTAGTTGTTTTTGAACCCAACTTATTTGATACTGCTATTCTGGACAGTTTAAGGCAAAAAGGATACAAAATTGATGAAGAAACCTCTAAAATTATTGGTAAGGTTGATGGCATTCTTGTATTACCCGATGGCACCCTAGAAGGAGGTGCAGATAGACGTGGTGATGATACAGCTGTTGGATTTTAAGATGATGAATTTTATTTCTGAGTTAATATTAAAATTTGAAAATAATGCAGATGCGGATACAGCTTTTGCTATGGAAAAATATTTGAAAAATATTTTCAAATTATATGGAGTAAAAGCTCCTATCAGAAAAGCAATTTTGAAAGAAACTATTACTAGTTTTAAAACTGAACTAACAAGAAAAAAAGTTATTGAGATAACAGAGATACTATACCAAAAACCCCAACGAGAATTACATTATTGCGCTATAGAACTTATAGATCGTTTTCTTAAAAAGAAGTATGAACTAACAGATATAGACTTTATTCAAAAATTAATCATAACAAACTCTTGGTGGGATTCTGTTGATTTTATTGCAAAACATATTTTAGGGAATTATCTTCTTCAGTTTCCAAATCAGGTCGCTATTGTAACTTCTCAATTTTCTTCTTCAAAGAATATGTGGTTAAACAGAAGTGCTATTTTATTTCAGCTTGGGTATAAGGAAAAGACTGATTCAAAATTGTTGTTTTCTCTATGTGATAACCACAAATATTCTAACGAATTTTTTATTAAAAAAGCAATTGGATGGGCACTACGGGAATATTCAAAAGTAAATCCTGAAGAGGTTCTTCAGTTCGTTTCGACTGCGGGACTTAAACCTTTATCAAATAAAGAAGCTTTAAAGAGGATTAAGTAAATAAAAAAATGCGCAGTAATACTGCGCATTTTTTAATCTATATGTTGTAAATGTTACTTTACTTCTTCAAAGTCAACATCTTCTACATCACTACCTTCAGAACCACCGCCTGTTTGGTCTGCACCTGCATCAGGTCCTGGTTGTCCATTTTGTTGTGCTTCAGCCTGTGCTTTATACATTTCTTCACTAGCAGCTTTCCAAGCTTCATTGATCTTATCAAGTGCTGGTTGTATAATAGCAAGATCCTTAGTTTCATAAGCTTTCTTTAATTCTTCTAAAGCTTCTTCAACAGGTTTCTTATTATCTTCAGAAATTTTATCGCCAAACTCTGTCAACTGCTTTTCTGTCTGGAAAATCATTCCATCAGCTTCATTCAACTTGTCTGCAGTTTCTTTTGCCGCTTTATCTGCTTCAGCATTAGCCTCTGCTTCTTGCTTCATTTTCTCGATTTCTTCTTCTGTTAATCCTGAAGAAGCTTCGATGCGAATATCTTGAGACTTATTAGTTGCTTTATCTGTAGCAGATACTTTAATGATACCATTTGCATCAATATCAAAAGTAACTTCAATCTGTGGCGTACCTCTTTGCGCTGGTGGAATACCATCTAAGTGGAAACGACCAATTGTTTTATTATCTGCCGCCATAGGACGTTCTCCTTGTAATACATGGATTTCAACTGATGGCTGATTATCTGCTGCTGTAGAGAATACCTGTGATTTCTTAGTAGGGATAGTTGTGTTAGCTTCAATAAGCTTTGTCATTACATTACCCATAGTCTCTATTCCTAAAGAAAGAGGCGTAACATCTAATAACAATACATCTTTAACATCTCCTGTCAGTACTCCTCCTTGTATTGCTGCTCCTACTGCTACTACTTCATCTGGATTCACCCCTTTACTTGGTGCTTTTCCAAAGAATTTTTCTACAGCTTCTTGTACAGCTGGTATACGAGTAGACCCTCCTACTAAAATAATTTCGTCTATATCACTAGTTGATAATCCAGCTGCTTTAAGAGCTGTACGACATGGTTCTACAGTACGCTTTACTAAATCATCAATTAATTGATCAAATTTAGCTTTTGATAGAGTTCTTACCAAGTGTTTAGGTCCGCTAGCTGTAGCAGTAACATATGGTAAATTAATTTCAGTTTGTGCAGAAGATGACAATTCTATTTTAGCTTTTTCTGCAGCTTCTTTAAGACGTTGTAAGGCCATTGGATCTTTACGTAAGTCCATGTTTTCATCTGTCTTAAATTCTTCTGCTAACCAATCTATAATTTTTTGATCTACATCATCACCTCCTAAGTGTGTATCACCGTCTGTTGATAATACTTCAAATACACCGTCTCCTAATTCTAGGATAGATACATCATGAGTACCTCCACCAAAATCAAATACTACGATTTTTTGATCAGTACCTTTTTTATCTAGACCATATGCCAATGCTGCGGCAGTAGGTTCATTGATTATACGTTCTACTTTAAGTCCTGCAATTTCTCCTGCTTCTTTAGTCGCTTGACGTTGCGCATCATTAAAGTATGCTGGTACAGTAATTACTGCTCTAGATACATCTTGTCCAAGATAATCTTCTGCTGTTTTCTTCATTTTCTGAAGTGTCATAGCAGATAATTCTTGTGGTGTATATAGACGACCATCAATATCAACACGAGGTGTATCGTTATCTCCTTTTACAACTTTGTAAGCAGCTCTTTCTGCTTCTTTAGCTGATTCAGAAAATTTATTTCCCATAAATCTCTTTATAGAAGAGATAGTCTTAGTTGGATTCGTAACCGCCTGACGCTTTGCAGGATCTCCTACTTTAATTTCTCCACCTTCTACAAAAGCAATTACTGAAGGAGTTGTTCTTTTACCTTCGGCATTAGGGATTACTACAGGCTCATTACCTTCCATTACAGAAACACAAGAGTTGGTTGTCCCTAAGTCTATTCCTATTATTTTACTCATCTTTTATAATAAATTGTTATACTACTGTTCATAATAATTTAATTCTCTTAAGTCAATGATTATGCCATTGCTTTTTATATGACAGGATGTCATTATGATTTCTTTAACCATTCTAAAAACAATGATACTAATGCTCTTTAAAATACTTTCTAAGTATTTCACAAAAAGTAAGTTTCTTTATTATCAAAAAACTATATTTAACCCATAAATTTATTGACTAATTACGAATTATGGAATGTATCAGTATTTTTGATATGCTCAAAATAGGAGTTGGCCCCTCTAGTTCACATACTTTAGGCCCTTGGCGAGCCGGTCGAAGATGGATCGCCGAACTAAAAAGCAACAACACCTTTACATCTGTTGATACAATTTCAGTTGATCTCTATGGTTCATTATCTCTTACGGGCAAGGGACATGCTACTGATATTGCAGTTATTTTAGGATTATGTGGTTATGATCCGCAAACTATAGATGTATCCCAAATTAGTTCGATAATCGATACCATCAAGAATTCAAAACAACTTCAATTTAATAATGAGTTAGCGGTTTCTTTTGATCCTGAGTCTCAAATCAATTTTAATTCAAAATTTAAAGAATTTCATCCTAACGGAATGACATTTCATGCTATATTAAATGATGGTCAGCAAATTTCATCTTCATACTACTCTATTGGAGGCGGTTTTGTAGTAAAAGAGGAACGAAAAAGAAAAGAAAAAAAACTAGAAGCTTTTGAATGTTTTCCTCTTCCTATTCAAAAAGCCACAGATTTATTAGAATATTGTACTGCCAAAAACAAAAAAATATCAGAAATAGTTCTTGAAAATGAACGTTCTTTAAGAAGTGATTCTGAAATTGATGAAAGAATAACAAAAATCTGGGATGTTATGCTTTCATCTATGTATACAGGTTGTCATACAGAGGGAACATTGCCTGGGGGTCTTAATGTAAGACGTAGAGCATTTGACACTCATAAGAAACTTATAGGTACCACTACATATACCAACCCAACAGAATGGATAGAATCTATTCGTGACACCGAAGTGAAATTTCGTCAGATTTTAAAATGGGTTTCTTGTTTTGCTCTGGCTGTAAACGAAGTAAATGCATCATTAGGAAGAGTTGTAACAGCTCCAACTAATGGCAGTGCAGGTGTTATTCCGGCAGTAATGATGTATTATATGGTTATCGAAAATCACGATGCTAATTTTGACGATGTAAAACAATTTATGTTAGTTGCCGGAGAGATTGGTAGTTTGTTTAAAAAAGGTGCCACAATATCTGCCGCGATGGGTGGTTGTCAAGCTGAAATTGGTGTTTCTTCTGCAATGGCAGCAGGAGCATTAACAGAACTAATGGGGGGAACTCCTGAACAAGTTCTTATGGCTAGTGAAATAGCAATGGAGCATCATTTAGGCTTAACCTGCGATCCAATCGGCGGTCTAGTACAAATACCTTGTATAGAACGTAATGCTATGGGAGCGATTAAAGCTATAAACGCCTGCGAAATGGCACTGGATACCGATGCTGCAAATGCCAAAGTACCTTTAGATAAAGTTATTGCAACTATGTGGGAAACTGCTCTGGATATGAATACAAAGTACAAAGAAACAAGCGAAGGTGGTCTCGCCGTTAAAGTAAGTTTAAGTGATTGTTAAACAACATTCACGTTTAGTCATATTTATATTCAAACAACAATTTAACGTAAAATTATTTACAGCCTTCTTTATTTCTAGTATCGGCAATAGCAATTATTTTCCAAGAATTTCCATCATTAAATAATTGAAAAACATTAACTCCGCAATGACTAAATTTATCATTTACATAAAACTCATATGGTGTCCAGGCATTAGCAATACCACTATCTGTATCTATTTTAAAAAGTAGTAATCGTTCATCCCAACGCTGATCAGCAGGTCGATTATGTATTACATCAAGAAACTTTTTTACATCTGTTTGTACTGTTCTTAATTTACCTTCTTTGTTTTTTGCTATAGTTTGCATAGCAATATTATGATCTATAGTTTTTTTTATTTTGGATGTATCACCTTCATGAAAACCTTCAAAAAAGTTCAAAATAGTTTGCTTTACCTCTTCTTTATATCGTGATACTTCATCTTTTGAACCATCTTTTTGGGCATTAACACTAAATGAACATAAAAAAATACATACTGCAGATATATATAGCTTATACATAATATTGTTTTTTGATTTTATCAAAAATAAGGTTTTCATATTATCATTTTTTATTTCTTTAAAATAAAAAAGCATCAAAAATGGTATACACTTGTTACGATATTGGTAAATGATTACTTTTACATCTCAAAAAATTATTTCAAATGTCTACAGCAAAAAAAGATTACAAACGCGTTACCGTAAAGTCCCTTGTGGAAATGAAAGCTAATGGAGAAAAAATATCCATGCTCACAGCTTATGATTATACAATGGCTAAGATTGTAGATGGTGCAGGCGTTGATGTAATTCTTGTTGGGGATTCTGCATCTAATGTAATGGCTGGTCATGAAACTACTTTACCAATTACTTTAGATCAAATGATTTATCATGCTTCTTCTGTTATTAGAGCGATTCACAGAGCTCTAATCGTTGTTGATTTACCTTTTGGTAGTTATCAAAGTGATCCAAAAGAAGCACTTCGATCTGCGATACGAATTATGAAAGAATCAGGTGGACATGCAGTAAAATTAGAAGGTGGTAAAGAAATTAAAGAATCTATAAAAAGAATTCTTAATGCAGGTATCCCAGTTATGGGACATCTAGGTCTTACTCCGCAATCTATATATAAGTTTGGTACATATACAGTAAGAGCAAAAGAAGAAGCAGAAGCTCAAAAACTAAAAGAAGATGCCTTAATGCTAGAGAAAGCAGGATGTTTTGCTATAGTATTAGAGAAAGTCCCTGCCAAATTGGCTAAAGAAGTTGCAGAAAGCTTAACTATTCCAATTATAGGAATTGGTGCTGGAAATGGTGTTGACGGACAAGTATTGGTAACACATGACATGCTAGGAATGACACACGAATTTAATCCACGTTTTTTAAGACGTTACCTCGATTTGTATACCGAAATGACTAATGCATTTAAACAATATGTTACAGATGTAAAGGCTGTTGATTTTCCTAATGATAGTGAGCAGTATTAAAAAAATATATGGGTTTATATTCTAAATTTACTGATAAAGAATTACAAACTACTTTATCAAGACATACCAAATTGTCTTTTATTGCTAAAAAAGAACTTAAAAAAGAGTTTTTAAGTCGAACTATTAACGATATAGAACACCCGTCTTTGTTTGATGATTTAGTAAGGGATATAGATCTTGAACAAAAAGAAATACGAGATTTTAAGTATTTAGGAAACCTAGGACTTACAATTCGACAATCTGGTGATACAGTTTTTGAAATCCAAAGATCTTTAAAAGGGTTACTTATTGATATTTTGGCCATCATTGTTGGTCTTATTTTTTTTATTATCGGTATCATAGGTCTAGGTAACATTTCTTATCTTTTTATTGGCGAAGAAAAGCTCAACTTATTTTCTTTTTTTATGGGTATTCTTTTAATAACGATTGGGTTATCCGGAATAAAAATGATTATTAATGGTCTTAGCAGATTTATCGAGTATCTTGGGTTTGAATTTAAAGTGAATAACGCTACTTTTTATTTTAAAAAGCCTTTTGATATCGGTAAAAAAACTATCGAAGGTGATGTGTCTTCACTTACTATTGAAAAATCAGATCACCAAATTCAACTCATGTTTAATGATATTGTTATTATTAAAATTAACGCCCCAAATACTGTAAATACAAATACATTAGAATGGATTTTGAAACATACACAAAAGCCATTAAATGATAACATATTAGAGGAATCTTAAAATGTCTAAAATTATCTCGACTAAAGCTAACCTTCAAGTCCTTTATGAAGACAATCATATTATTGTTGTAAATAAAAGACCTGGAGATATTGTACAAGGGGACAAAACAGGAGATAAACCTTTAAGCGATGTTGTTAAAGAATATATTGCCGAAAAATATAATAAACCTGGCGCCGTTTATCTTGGCGTAGTTCATAGATTAGACCGCCCCACTAGTGGAATAGTATTGTTTGCAAGAACTAGTAAAGCCTTACCTAGATTAAATAAATTGTTTGCTGATAAAGAAGCAAAAAAGACATATTGGGCAATTGTAAAAAACCAACCTCCTAAAGACAAAGACACTCTAGTACATTGGCTAAAACGCAATCCAAAACAAAATAAATCATACGCTCATAAAAATGAAGTTTCTGATAGTAAGAAGGCTATACTAGACTATAAACTATTGAAAAAACTAGAGCGTTACTTTTTACTTGAAATCGCACTTCATACAGGAAGACATCATCAAATACGATCACAACTCTCTACTATTGGGTCTTTTATAAAAGGAGATTTAAAATATGGAGCACAACGCAGTAATAAAGATGGTAGTATACATCTACATGCCAGAGAACTTAAACTTATACATCCTGTAAAAAAAGAACCTATTCACATTATAGCGCCCCCTCCTATTGATCCTATTTGGAAAGCTTGTATTTAATAAAAAGAATTTAGCATTTCTTAAAGGTATAAAATGAGCATCTCGTTTTATCTGTATGCCCGTACACTTTCTATGACCACCGAAGTTAAAATCAAAACTCCACCAATTATAGTTGAAATTTCAGGTATTTCGCCTAAAAAAATCATACCAATAATAATACCGTATATTGGTTGTATGCTACTTATAATACTTGCCGTAGTGATTGAAAACTTTTTAAAACTACCCAAAAACAATGTGTGACCGATTGCCGTGGTTAATAACGCCAGCATCAAAGTAGGGAACCATTGTGAAGTGATACCAGAACTATCCATAAAAAATATAAACGGCAAAAGAATAGTACTCACTACTACCAATTGATACCACATTAGTACAGAACCGTTATAACTACTTACTTTTGTTTTCATAATAAGATTACGAAGTGAATAACATACCGCAGAAATTATTCCTAAAACAACTGCTTTTGTATATGTATTACTAAAATCTAAGTCAGGTACTAAAAAGTATATTCCTATTAATACTAAAAGAGTTAATAGTATATGTATTTTTTGAAATTTTGTTTTCAATAAAATAGGTTCTAGCAAAGCTGTAATTACTGGATACGTAAAGATCGACAACATACCTATTGCAACATTAGACAACTTCAAGGCATAAAAATATGTAATCCAATGTAATCCCATTAGGATACCACTTAATATAATTGTAGCCCTATCCTTACTCCCTATCTGAAACGAATTTTTTTTCCATTTACAAAAAGCAAAAAGTAATGCTCCTGCAAAAATTGCTCTAAAACCTATAATTACAGGTACAGGCATATCTATGTACCTTCCTAACGCTCCCGAAGTACTAATAAGGAGCATTGCTATATTTAACTCTAAAATATTCTTAAGGTGGTGATTATTCTTTGGCAATGGTATCTATCTTAAGAGTGTAAAATTAGCTTTAAATTCTTTAAATTCTTCATTTTCTCTATATAAAACTTTAAACCAATAATCATTAGATGGCAATGGTTTTCCGTTAAAAGTACCGTCCCAGTTTCCTTTCGGTCCAAGATTTACAAGTAATTTACCATATCGATCAAAAATTAAAACCTCTGAAATTGTAATATTTTTAGTATCCTTAATCTGCCAAAGATCATGAAAACCATCTCCATTTGGTGTAAAATACTCAGGATAATCAGATGTTAAACTTATAGTGGTAGATAGTTCATTACACTCTCCTTTATCTCTTACTGTTATTGTATGTTCTCCTTTTGAAACTTTAGTAAATACTGCTGCTTCTTGCCAATCGCTATTATCAATTCTATATTCATACGCTCCTAAACCTGTAACTGTAACTTCAATTGTACCATTATTAGAAAATGCTCCTGAAATAAGTTCTGCAGTAACACTTTCGGGAGGATAAGAGTCTATAACTTTAATAGTCTTAGGTAGCGTACATCCAATAGTTTTATTTGTAACTAAAACTGTATAATCTCCCGCAGTAAGTGGTAGAAATGAACTACTTGTTTCTCCGATAATCTCATTTCCTGTAATAGGTTGAATACCTGTATACCATTGAAAATCATATATTGTTGGATCTAGATTGAGGTCGATAGTATTTGTAGGTTTTAAATTGATTAATGTGCCATCCCGTTCTAAACATCTTAAATATTCATTTTCTATTTGAAATGGCTCGACAGGAAATACTGAAATTTTAAACGAAGCTATTTCATAACATTTTTGATTAAGTTCTGCTATTCTAATCCAAATGGTCTGATTTGCACTTGTATTCGTATATGCTCCGGGATTATCTATTACATTATCTGTACTTAATCCTGTATAATTCTTTGCATCGTTTTCATTTAAATGATAAGAAATATTTACCAATGAAGGGTCTTGTGCCCCTAGTACGACACTAGAATTTCTAGTAAGATCAAATACCGTTGTCGTATTTCCCTCTGGGTTACAAGAATTAATATCTACTGGTGCATTTATAATTTCTGGGGAAGCAACAAACTCAACTATTACAGAATCTGATGCCCTACATTTACCTGAAATATCAATACCAACAGTATACGTCCCATTTTGTGTAACTTCTAATTTTGCGCCTCCATCTAATATTGTGGTTCCATCTTCTGGGACCAATGGAATGCCATTTCTCATCCAAACATAAGTAGATCCTGATCCAACATTAGCATTCAGGATAATCGAATCTCCTATACATCCCGGATTACCGTTTGCAATAGTTCTATCTTCTCCTAAATCTCCACCGATATTAAAACTACCTGCAGATAAAAATACAGCAGAATCAAAATTACCATCAATATTATCTGCTATTACTAATTTTATAGTATATCGCTCATTAGGTATAACATTTCCCGATGCTTTTAACACTTTAGTATATCCATTAAAATTTATAGGTGAATTTGAGCCTATTAAATTTCTGGTATTAAAAAATTCTTCGTTTGTAGGAGGGCATTCTGCTGAATCAACAAATGTATCTATGTAATCTCCATCCATATTTAAATCAACCCCATCATGAACAGTAGTTACTCTAATAGGAATCGTTGTACCTGGTAAAACAGCCAAGTTCCTTGAATTCCCAGAAGAATCTGTAAGAATAAAAGCAAAAACATCAGAAAAAGTACAAGGAAAAGTACCAACATATTCGTCTGAAGCAAATAAAAAATCAAAACTTATAAAATCGATTGCTGGAACAAATTCAAACTGAATAAAAGATGCATTAAACAAATTTGGAGTGCTTGTAATTCGAGTTAAGTCAGCGTCTCCTCTCCATCCAGTACCATCTCCTTCTCCTGTGGTGTCAGGGTTATTAGGACCAATAGCACTTCTTGCGTTCCCAGTACTTAATACAATACCTCTATCGATCTCAAAGCCAGAACCATTTTCTTCAAAATATCCAATACCATTAAAACCAGCTGCAGTGCCTGTAGAAGATACTATATTTTCTACAACAGCGCATGGACTATCAATTAAAATATCCTCGATAAGTTGTTGCGCTGTAAATGAACGATCATCAACGGTAATTTGTCCTTTAACAATATTGGTAAAAATCATTAAGGTTATGAATAAGATATTACCAAGTATTCTTTTTACTTTCATATTTTCTGTATCTAACAGATTTTCATAGTAATTGCTATAGCTTAATAACACATTAAGTATAAAAGTCCCTACTTAAACATCAATTCTTTAACAAATACTTAACACAACTTATTCTACAGATCTGATATTACTTAACAGACAATACTAACCGTTTTATTACTTTAGAATCTCTAAACAAAATTAACGTGAAGATTTTTTAGATTTTTCTTTAATAATATCTGCTACAGGGCGACCCTCGATATTACTTTCTAACCATGATAAGATGTCTAAATATAAAAATGCTCTTTTCTCATAAGGATGTTCTTCATATTCTTTTAATCTTTTATGTAACTTCCTAAATTCGTCTTTAATTTGATGTGGAAAAATATCCCCGAGGTTTTTTAGAAACTTGATCATTTCTTTTTGGACTTCATGTAGGTCATCCATTTTAATTAAAAAACGATATGTTTCTTTTAATTGTGTTTCCAGATGATAGTCCATTCCGGCTTCATAATGGGCAACCAAGCTTAAAACTCTAGAGAAACACATTAAATCTTCTCGCATTTTTAATGATTTATTATTGATGATTTTAGCAAGATATTCTATACATTTTTTATGATTTGCCATTCCAAAATAAAGGCATCCAATTTTATAGTAAAAAACCATAATGTGATGATCATCAAGACGGTTTTTATAATCTTCTATACCCTTTAGAATTTCATTTACCAAATGCTCTCCTTCATCAAAAGTTCCTTCTAGAAAATGAATATTAAGTTTATTATTATAAATAAACTGAAATGATAAAACCTCTATATTATCATCTTTTGGAAACGTATCTTTATTAATAGCTTCTTCAAAATTAAATAAGGTAGATTTTAATTGCGTTTTATCCTTTATTAAAAATAAAGATTCTAACAAATAATGATTTCCTCTAAGAAAGAAAACTGGGTTTTGAATCATCATTTTAGGATGTTCATAAAATAAGTCCACCCATTTCTTAGAATAACGATAGCACGATAAAAAATCTTGAATCATAAAACTATACCATAAATGTGCTTTATATAACCATAGTTTTTCTCTGAAACCCATTAAGTTCCATTCGTACTTGGGTAATTTACTATTAAAATAATTCGTAATTATAGTATGCTCTTTATCATTACGTACATATCCACTTTTTAACATCAAACCATATAACTGAAGTGACAAATTTGATAAACGACTGGTTAATACATTTTTCATGCTCAACATCTTAGCCTCTATCGTCAGTTCATCGGCTCTGCTATTAATACTTCTTGTTATGTATTGGGTTTCTATTATTTTTTCTAATTCAACTATTTCATAAGCAACATTATGTTCTTCATTTTCTTTTGCCATGACTTTTGCCTTTTCTAATATCTTTAGGCTTTGTTTATACAGGCCCTTATGGTATAAAATAGATGCAAAGTCTAATTGTTCTCTTATCTGAGAACGCATATTTTGGTGAAGAGGGCTCAATCTTAAACTTATTAATATTTGCTTGTATAGATGAGCTTTTAAATTTGAAAGTTGTTGTTTTTTCACAATTCCTTTCTTTACAATAAGATCCTCGTCTAAAATATCATGTTTATCTAAATGATTAAAAAGTGCTAAAAATTTAGAATCTGTATTTACTCCTAATCGCCCTACATACACCTTAAACTGCCTCTTTTCAGATTTAGAAAGTGATTTCACTAAAACAAACAAAGGATCTTTTTGATCAATAGTCATTGTAAGAAAATATATTGTAATTAATTGATTTGTAGTTGATTAAAGTTTCACAAAATTAGTTTAGCATTGTAAAACCAGCTATCAAATACTTCCCTTTTGAATTCCCAAAATATAAATTCGTAAGAGATTTAAGAAACATCTTCTCAATAATATTTTAAAAAGATGATTTTTTTATAAAAGTACTGAACATATAATTCACTAAATTCTCATGAGCGATAATAAAGTCCAAATATTCGACACTACCCTAAGAGATGGAGAGCAAGTCCCAGGTTGTAAACTTAATACTGAGCAAAAAGTAGTACTTGCCAAACAACTTGATCTATTAGGAGTCGATATTATAGAAGCAGGATTTCCTGTCTCAAGCCCCGGAGACTTTAAATCAGTCAATGAAGTAGCTAAAATTGTAAAAAATGCTACAGTATGCGGCCTTACACGTGCCGTAGAAAATGATATCAAGGTTGCTGCAGAGGCATTAAAGTATGCTGCCAGACCAAGAATACATACTGGTATAGGAACTTCTGAATCACATATCAAATATAAATTTAATTCTACACAAGAAAAGGTAATCGAACGTGGTATTGCTGCCGTAAAATATTCAAAATCTTTTGTTGAAGATGTCGAGTTTTATGCAGAAGATGCAGGACGTACGGATAATGAATTTTTGGCAAGAGTTTGCGAAGCAATGATCAAAGCCGGAGCTACCGTACTTAATATTCCTGATACTACAGGATATTGTTTACCCGAAGAATATGGTGCTAAGATAAAGTATCTAAAAGAAAATGTAAAAGGCATACACAATGTAATTATTTCTTGTCACTGCCATAATGATTTAGGATTAGCAACAGCCAACTCAGTAGCTGGAGCTATTAATGGCGCTAGACAAATAGAATGCACTATTAATGGAATTGGAGAACGTGCTGGGAATACTTCGTTAGAAGAAGTAGTAATGGTATTAAAACAGCATCCGGATCTAGCATTAAATACAGGAATTAACACAAAACTATTGTACGAAACAAGTCTTATGGTTTCTGATCATATGGGAGTACTTGTGCAACCAAATAAGGCTATAGTAGGTGCTAATGCTTTTGCACATAGTTCAGGAATACATCAGGATGGCGTGATCAAAAATCGCGAGACTTATGAAATCATAAACCCTGCAGACGTAGGAGTAACAGAATCTGCAATAGTGTTAACCGCAAGAAGTGGTAGAGCAGCTTTGGCCTATAGAGCAAAGAAAGTAGGATATGAATTAACCAAGTTACAATTAGACGATGTTTATACAGAATTTTTAAATTTTGCAGATAAAAAGAAAGAAGTTATCGATGAAGATATTCATCAAATCATGAAAAATACAAATGTAGCAGCCGCCGTTGTTGCATAAATACTATATAACATACTTCGAAATATAAATTACACATATCAGTTAATAATTTGAAGTATTTTTAAGAGAAACGAATGAAAAAGACCTTATTTGATAAAGTTTGGGACGCACATGTCGTCAAAGAGATAGAAAACGGTCCTCAGATATTGTATATCGATAAACACCTTATCCACGAAGTTACAAGTCCCCAAGCATTTGGAGAGCTAGAACAACGTGGAATTCCTGTTTTTAGACCAGATCAAATTGTAGCTACGGCCGATCATAATACACCAACTGTCGATCAACATTTACCCGTAAAAGACGCTTTGTCAAGAAATCAATTGGCTCAGCTTACCGAAAATTGTAAAAAAAACAACATTACCTTATACGGACTTGGTCATAAATATAATGGCATTGTGCATGTTATGGCACCAGAGTTGGGGATTACACAACCAGGAATGACTATGGTTTGTGGTGATAGCCACACCTCTACTCACGGAGCCTTTGGCACTATTGCTTTTGGAATTGGAACCAGTCAGGTAGCACAAGTTTTTGCTAGCCAAAGTTTACTACTTCAAAAACCAAAAAGTCTTCGTGTAAACGTAAACGGAACCTTAAAGTCTGGTGTATTACCAAAAGATGTAATACTATATATTATCTCAAAACTAGGTACAAATGCAGGTACAGGGTATTTTTGCGAATACGCAGGTAATGTATTTGAAGAAATGTCTATGGAAGGCCGTATGACGGTTTGTAATATGAGTATTGAAATGGGAGCTCGTGGTGGTATGATTGCTCCTGATCAAACTACATTTGACTATGTAAAAGGAAGAGAATTTGCTCCTCAAGGGGCTGATTTTGATAAAAAGGTAGCCTATTGGAAAACATTGCCGACAGATGAAAATGCGATTTTTGATAAAGAATATCACTTTGATGCCGCCGATATCGAACCTATGATCACCTACGGAACTAATCCTGGAATGGGTATTAAAATATCAGAAAATATCCCAGTAGAAAATAATGCTTCTTTTGAAAAATCATTAGCATACATGAATTTTGAAAAAGGACAATCTCTAGTAGATAAAGAGATCAATTATGTGTTTATAGGGAGCTGCACAAATAGTAGAATAGAAGATTTTAGAGTAGCAGCAAATTATATAAAAGGAAAGAAAAAAGCTGATAACGTCACTGCCTGGTTCGTACCTGGTTCACAACAAGTTGCAGAACAGATCGTACAAGAAGGTCTTAATGAAGTTTTTGAAAATGCAGGGTTCACCCTTAGACAACCCGGTTGTTCAGCTTGTTTAGCCATGAATGATGATAAAATACCAGAAGGAGAATATTGTGTATCTACTTCGAATCGAAATTTTGAAGGAAGACAAGGACAAGGATCAAGAACAATTTTAGCAAGCCCATTGGTAGCAGCAGCAACGGCAATCGAAGGAAAAATTATTGACATTACTAAACAACTTAATTAATCATGGATAAGTTTGTAAAATTAAGCTCTACTGCTATACCATTGGCTATAGAAAATGTAGACACCGATCAGATTATTCCGGCTCGTTTTTTAAAAGCTACCAATCGTGATGGTTTTGGAGAAAATCTTTTTAGAGATTGGCGTTTTCATAAAGATGGAAGTGAAAATGAAGAGTTCGTTCTAAATGATACAAAATTTCAAGGCAGTATTCTAGTTGCCGGAGATAATTTTGGATGCGGTTCTAGTAGAGAACACGCAGCATGGGCCATTCATGATTTTGGATTTAAAGTTGTTGTTTCAAGTTTTTTTGCAGATATTTTTAAGGGAAATGCACTAAATAACGGAGTATTACCTGTACAAGTGTCTCCAGAATTCTTAAAAGAACTATTTGATGCTATCGAAAAAGATTCAAAAACAGAAATCCAAGTAGATTTAGAAAACCAACAAATAACACTTTTAGCTACAGGAGCATCTGCTATATTTGAAATTAATCCGTACAAAAAAACATGTCTAATTAATGGATATGATGATATTGATTTTTTACTAAGCAATACTTCAGAAATAGAAGCTTTCGAGAAAACCTTATCATAAATATAATTTACCTTTATAATTAGGCTTGTGCAAATAGAAGTCACATTTTTGAACATCCTGATATAACCAAATAAATAAAAAATTGAAATAAAGAAATAAATAGATGAAATTAGATATCGCAGTATTATCAGGAGACGGTATTGGGCCAGAAGTAACCGCCCAGGCTATAAAGGCATTAGAGGCTGTTGCCCATAGTTTTGACCACACTTTTATTTTTAAAGAAGCTTTAGTAGGTGCTATAGCAATAGACAAAACCGGAAACCCTTTACCTAACGAGACATTAGAATTGTGTGTTAATACAGACGCTGTCTTGTTTGGTGCAATCGGGGATCCTAAATATGACAATAATCCCAGCGCACCCGTTAGACCAGAACAGGGGCTTTTAAAATTAAGAAAAGAACTTGGATTATATACGAATATTAGACCCGTAAAAGCATATCCTACACTGATAGATCAATCTCCTTTAAAAAGAGATATCATAGAAGGTACTGATATTTCAATATATAGAGAACTTACAGGCGGTATTTATTTCGGAAAAAAACATTTAAGTGATGACGGTACTGTAGCTTCTGATCTTTGTGAATATTCTAAAATGGAAATAGAAAGAGTGGCTCACTTAGCATTTAAAGCTGCACAAAAAAGAAAAAATAAACTTACTCTGGTTGACAAAGCCAATGTGTTAGAATCGTCAAGATTATGGAGAAAAGTCGTAACCGAGGTAGCGCAAGAATATAAAGACGTAACACTGGACTTCTTATTTGTTGATAATGCTGCTATGCAAATGATCTTAAACCCTAGTCAATTTGATGTCATCCTTACCGAAAATATGTTTGGCGATATTATATCAGACGAGGCCAGCGTTATTGGTGGTTCTATCGGTTTATTAGCTTCTGCTTCTGTTGGAGATAATTGTTGCATGTTTGAACCTATACATGGCTCGTACCCACAAGCTACCGGAAAAGGAATAGCTAACCCTATTGCTGCAATTTTATCTGCTGCGATGTTATTAGAACATTTTGATTTAGTAGGAGAAGCTAATGCTATTAGAGACGCTGTAGAAAAAGCCTTAGAACTAAATATTACGACACCAGATTTAAATACTAGTAATCCACTATCTACAGAAAAGGTTGGAGATTTTATTACAGATTACATTTTAAATCCAGAAGATTCTAATATTAATTTTGAAAATATTCATGTAGGGCAATCTACAATTATATAATTTTCTGCTAATCTAATTTCATTTACAGATTAGTATTCAAACTGTTTTGTTTAGTCAAAAGCAACTAAGGAATTTCTTTAGTTGCTTTTTTTATGTGAATAACATAAGCAATCAAGAAGAACAGACACTACTAATAAAACTATGATCTCCAAATCATTAAAAACAAGTAGTTACCATACGTTCTAAAATCTGAATCAAGTAGTTATTAACAAAATATTCTCCAAGTCCTAATAGGTAGTATTCTTTTATATCTTCGCCCGCACTTTTACAACCTATTTCTTTGAAATACCTTATTAATCCTCTATAGAAAAGAATATTTTTTTAGCAGGAAATACACTGTATCTCAAAATTTCAAAAAACAAAATAAATTAATTAGGTAACAAATTTAATTATAAAGACATAAATACATATCACTACAAACCTCTAAACAAAAATGAAGAAAATACTAACGATTATTTTACTACTTGGAAACTTTATTAGTATTCAAGCACAAATCACCGAATTACCCAATGGAAATGTCGGCATAGGAACTACTACTCCATTAGATAAATTTGACATTCATCAAGGAGGACTTACTTTATCTACTCCAAATCAAGGAATAGGATATGGAAAAAATCTTAATGGAATTACATGGGTTGTAGATGATGATAGTGCAGGAAGAATTAGTGAAACCGCGGCAGCAATTAGGTTTCTAGGAACTTCAAATTGGAATGGTTCCACAAGCCCTAGTCTTTTAAGTTTTGAAACTATTGGTGCTGCTGGTGAAGGAACTGTTCAACGAATGATAATTGATCATAAAGGAAATGTAGGAATCGGAACTAATAATCCATTTGACAAATTTGATATTCATCAAGGAGGAATTACTTTATCAACTCCAAACCAAGGAATAGCCAATGGAAAAAACCTTAATGGAATTACATGGGTTGTAGATGATGATAGTGCAGGAAGAATTAGTGAAACTGCGGCAGCAATTAGGTTTCTAGGAACTGGAAATTGGAATGGTTCCACAAGCCCTAGTCTTTTAAGTTTTGAAACTATTGGTGTTGCAAATAGTGGTACAATTCAACGAATGGTTATAGATCATCTGGGAAATGTAGGTATTGGCACTACTGCTCCTGACTCTAAGCTAACCGTAAAAGGAAAAATACATGCCGAAGAAATTAAAGTGGACCTAAGTGTTCCTGCTCCAGACTATGTGTTTAAAAAAGACTATGATTTATTAACCATAGCACAAGTACAACAACATATCAAAGAAAAGGGTCATTTACCCAATATCCCATCTGCAAAAGTTCTGGAAACCGAAGGTGTTGATCTAGGACTTATGAATATGAAATTGTTAGAAAAAATCGAAGAGCTTACCCTTTACACTATTGATCAAGAAAATAAAATAAAAAAATTAGAAAATCAAAGCTCTAAAATTGAAGATTTAGAGAAAAAAATAGCATTACTAATAATACAACTAAAGAAATAAGATGAAAAAAATAATTGTAACAGGATTTTTATTAGCAAGTTTTATAGTAACACAAGCACAAATCACAGAATTACCAAATGGAAATGTTGGGATAGGAACTACTACTCCCGAAGCAAAAGTACAAATAGAAACCGATAAATGGTCACCATCCTTATTTACCTTAAAAGACACCCATTACACTCCGTTTCAAACCTATCATTTTCAGATTGAAAGCGATGGATTAAAAATCAAACAAAATGATGCCATCCATTACCAATTTAAATCGGGTGGGAACTTTATTGTAAATCAAGGCAATCTTGGTATAGGTGTTACAAACCCATCTCAAAAGTTACAGGTTGACGCTTTAAATAGCTCTATTCAAGTACAACTTAACAGAGTTGGAAGCGGCGAAGGAAAGGTTGATTTTGGTGCAGACGATAAAGGTTTACACTATTGGGTTGGTGGTTATGATGGATTTGGAAAAGAAGAATTCTTTATACAAACTAATGGTAACATAGGAATAGGAACCAATTCTCCTTCAGGAAAACTACAAATTGAAACAGATAAATGGTCTAATTCGCTCTTGACATTAAAAGATACACACTATTCGCCTAATCAAATTTATAATTTTCAAATAGAAAGTGATGGATTAAAAATCAAACAAGATAATATCATTAATTATCAGTTTAAATCCGGAGGAAATTTTATTGTTAACAACGGACGTGTAGGAATTGGCACTACAGCACCAGATGCCAAACTCAGCGTGAAAGGAAAAATACATGCCGAAGAAGTAAAAATAGATTTAAGTGTTCCGGCACCGGATTATGTATTTAAAAAAGACTATGATCTATTAACTATAGCACAAGTACAACAACATATCAAAGAAAAGGGTCATTTACCCAATATCCCATCTGCAAAAGTTCTGGAAACCGAAGGTGTTGATCTAGGATTGATGAATATGAAATTGTTGGAAAAAATCGAAGAGCTTACCCTCTATACCATACAACAACAAGAAGAAATTACTGAATTAAAAACTATGGTTAAAAAAATAATAGAAAATAAAAAGTAACATTTTCCAAGTTCGTGACATAATAAGTAAAGGAGGATTCAATATAACCAAAAACACTAATGAAAAAAATAACTTTAGTAATAACGCTATTGTCTATTATACAAATAAATGCGCAACATCAAACAATAGGATTGGGGTATTCCTTCGGATTCAGCCCAACAAATGATAAGTTTACTTTTAATAATAAAGAAATTGGTAACTATTCATTAGGGTGGTACCAAATACCTGGTTCTGCTGAAGCAAATTTATCTGGTTATGGCGGGATTAATTTTTTCACACAAACTGCTTTAAGATTAACGATTGCTAGATCTGGAAATGTAGGTATAGGAATCTATAATCCTTCTGCTAAATTACATGTAAATGGTTCTGCTATTATCGACAACACTTCTAGTCTACACTCTAGCCTTCGTTTTGGACGTGATCGAAATGATCAAATTATAGCCGATAACTCTGTGAACAAAATTTACGGGGGAGGATATTTCTTACGTGTCCATAATGAAACACTAGCTCATAAATATATAGATGTCATGATGTTATCTGATCAAGGTGATGTGGGTATTGGAATAACAAAGCCATCTGCAAGACTTCATGTAAGTGGCTCTGCAATTATTGATAATCCACAAAGTCTACACTCCAGTATTCGCTTTGGACATGGTTTAAATGATAGAATTATAGCTGACAATTCTGTAAATAAAATTTATGGGGGAGGCTATTTTTTCCGCGTTCATAATGAAACTATAGGACATAAATATGTTGATGTTATGATGTTATCAGATACAGGAAAAGTAGGTATTGGTACAAGAAATCCAGACTCAAAACTTACCGTGAAAGGAAAAATACATGCCGAAGAAGTAAAAATAGATTTAAGTGTTCCTGCACCGGATTATGTATTTAAAAAAGACTATGATCTATTAACTATAGCACAAGTACAACAACATATCAAAGAAAAGGGTCATTTACCCAATATCCCATCTGCAAAAGTTTTAGAAACCGAAGGTGTTGACTTAGGGATTATGAATATGAAACTCTTAGAAAAAATTGAAGAGCTTACCCTCTACACCATCGATCAAGAGAAACGATTACAGCAACAAACGACCATCAATAAAAAACTTCAAAGTAAGAATAATGAGCTGGAGGCTCGACTTGTTACAATAGAAAAACTACTTATTAAAGAATAAATCCATGAAAAAGTATATTGCATTAACAATCTTATCTATACTGCATTTTGTAGGCTCATCTCAAGATAGCAAAGGCTATTTTTCAGAATTAATTCCTCCAAGCCCAACTACTTCGGAGTTAGGGAAATTTGGAGAAGTTCCTGTTGGAAAATATAATGGAACTGCAAATATTGGCGTCCCAATTCATCAAATTTCTTTTCAAGAAATTTCTATTCCCATTAGTCTTTCTTATAATACTGGTGGAATTAAGGTATCACAAGAAGCTTCTTGGGTCGGATTAGGATGGAATTTATCTGCAAATGCTATTATATCCAGACAGATAAAAGGATATGATGATTTGACCAATAATGAAGGAGCCGTAGGTTATTTGTTTAGTAACAATTATACTTATCCTCTATCAGCTACTCAACAACAAGAGTTAGTAACCGCATATAGGACAAATCCAATAGATACTGAACCAGATTTGTTTAACATTAGTCTTTTTGGTCAATCTATTAAGTTTACTCTTCCAAAAAAAGGAAATACCACTACTATTAGCGCAAACGTACTAAACAATGCAAATACAAAGGTATTTTATAACACAAGTACTAAATCTTTTGAAATTATTAATAGTCTTGGCTACCGCTTCTTTTTTGGTAGTAAAGAGTTTACCACAGCATATAGAAGTGGTTTAGGTGGATCTGGTACTTTAGATACCGAGGAAAGTGCTCTGGGTGTAATTAATTATCAAACAGCTGATGGTAGCAGAACAAGACACAAAGTTTCTTCTTGGCATTTAGATAAAATACAAGCTCCCAATGATGAGGAGTTGTTTTTCTCCTATCAGAAAGGGTTTCATATGAGTTATCCTTCATTTTCAGAATCTCGTGATTTTAACTTATGTGATTTTGGAGGAACTTTAAATGGTCTTGATCATATCGATGGCGAAGTATCTACTAAAACAATCACTGGATATATTACTGGTTTTGAAAGTTTATATCTAAATCAAATTTCTGGTAGATTCGGAAGTGTGACTTTTGGACTTACGGATAGAGAAGATATTTCTTCTAGATTTCAAACTCCATTTACATTTCCTTTAGCCATTCCGGTAGATATAAACCAAAAACCTAAAAAATTATCTTCTATTGTTATTAAAGATTATAATGGAGTAATTAGAAAATCTGCCAGTTTAACTCATACCTATTTTA
The DNA here is from genome assembly GCF_001632745.1 of Aquimarina aggregata. Classification (GTDB taxonomy): domain Bacteria; phylum Bacteroidota; class Bacteroidia; order Flavobacteriales; family Flavobacteriaceae; genus Aquimarina; species Aquimarina aggregata. The sequence continues at coordinate 58,542 of NZ_LQRT01000004.1, forward strand.
ATGCCGATAAAAATCAAGATACAGATGACTATAAAAAAGAAAAATACCTTCGTTTGAAACTTGACGAGGTAGTAGTTCTTAATCAAAAATTTAGCTTTGATTATATATCTTCAAATTCATTGCCTGCAAAAAACTCGAAAGCTGAAGATTTTTGGGGATTTTATAATGGAAAAGATAACACTAACCGTATACCATCTTTTGGTAGAGTTGTGAGATGCGCAATCAATAATAAAAATGCTTTTTTAGATTTTGAAGGTGTAAATCGAGGAAGTGATATTACGTATGGTAAAATTGGATTGTTAGAAAAGGTTACTTATCCTACAAAAGGATATACAGTTTTTGAGTATGAAAGTAATAAGGCTACTATTGATAAACCTACTGTTGACTATAGTGATCCATATACAAATTCAACCGGTTTTAGTTATAATTATCAATATCTAAAACGTACTAACCTACAAAGTTTCTATACCCCAATTGGATCAGGAAGCATATTTACCATTAACTCTGCACAAGATTTACCGTTTAGTTATAATTTCAAAGCTTCTACAGGTTTTCAATGTGGTTATAACTGTCACTTAGGTGCTGCCGGACCACAATATGTTTTTAGAATAGAAAATGTTAACGATCCATCAAAGGTCTATGAAATCATAAAATATGCCAATGTCTCTTCTGTAAGCGAAGAAAGTCTTAATCTACCTAACGGTACATATAAACTAAAAATTAATTCTTATGACTGGCCTCCTGGAGGGTTTTCAGCAGCTGTTTCGGCAAAAAACCCTAAAGCATTCTATATCAAATCCCCAGATGTAAATTCCTTTCCTTTTGAAGAATTTGAAGTCGGAGGTGCTCGAGTAAAATCTGTAACTAATAAAGATCATAATAATCAATTCATTACTAAAAAAACATATACCTATACAGAAGGCAAGTACGGAACAACCGTTTCTTCTGGAGTTCTTATGAATGAATTAGTATACCATTCAAAAGCTGGTGTTTATGATTACACGCCTCAAGATTTTGGAGGAAGATTCACAATGTCTTCTGGTAATCCACTAAACTTAGACTACGCCGCACAAGGAAGTCATATAGGCTATAGTTTTGTCGAAGAAAGAAATGAAACCGAAGACGGTAGTAACAATGGAGTAATTAGATCTAATTTTGTAAACACAAAAAACCAACACCTTTCAATGTTTATAGGAGCTACCTATGAATATGCATTAGAATCAGCACAAATTAGTCAGTCATACACAGATGTCCACTACGGCAATGCCTATTTGATTGGTGTAGACCCTATCTCTTTTGACTATAAAAACGGTAATTTATTTACTGAAGAAATTATTGATGTAAATGGTGAAACTAAATCTTTCATTAACTACGCCACATATCAAGATGTTACTTTAACATCAGTTCCTGTTGTAAGAGCTCACTTAACAACTGTTAATGTAATTGCTTCATATGGATATACTCAAAAAGGGCAATTATCGCTTTTGACACAAAAAGAAAATTCCGAATATCATAACAACAAAGTTATAAAGACCGTTCAAACGAATACCTATAACGAAAGATATTTACCAGAACTAAGTACTACTTCTACTTCAGAAAACAACACTATCCTTAAATCATATACCTATTACCCTTTTGATAGCGAAAATGGGATTTCAACAAAACCATATATGCAAGATTTAGTAAATCAAAATCGAATAGCAATTCCTGTATTCACAAAAAATTTAAAAGACAATACTGTTTTAAATGAACGATTAACATTTTTTGATGAATTTTCAACAACTAATATGATTTTACCGTCTAAAATACAGGATAGTAAACAATCAGGGAATTTAGAGGATCGCTTTTTCTTTCACGACTATGATGCCAATAATAATGTATTAGAAGTTTCCTTAACTAAGGATACACACACGGTTTATGTTTGGGGGTACAATAAACAATATGCCATTGCTAAAATTCAAAACACCACATATGCCGAGGTTGCAGGTGCATTAGGTATTACCGTAGCAGCACTCAAAAATTTGGATGAAGGCGCTATGTCTTCATTAAATTCATTAAGAGAAAAATTACCACAAGCAATGACTTCTACGTATACCTATGATCCAATTATTGGTGTCACTAGTATGACTGATCCAAGGGGATATACCATGTATTATCATTATGATCTCTTTAACCGTTTGAAATTTGTAAAAGATGCCGATGGTAATCTCGTATCAGAAAATAAATATAACTACAAAAACTAATCAAGACCATGAGAAAAATAGTTAAATATATCGCGGTTGCCTTACTTTTTGTAGGTAGTATTGCGCAGGCACAAACTCCAGCTAACATCGTAAAAGAAGGAGATTATACAATTACAAGTACAGAAACACTTACGGCTACACAAAGTATCACCTTAAAACCTAATTCCTGGATCAAAGCAGGAAGTAATTTTTCTGCAGTGGTTACACCAGATGCATACATCCCTATTAGTTTGAATATAGATGAAAACTATATATTTACTAGAGTATATCAAGAAGCTAAAACGACATCTAGTGCTATTAGAAATAATAGCGATGTGATCGAGAGCATTTCCTATTTTGATGGCTTAGGTAGACCAAAACAACAAATAACCATAAAGGCATCTCCAGATCAAAAAGATATTGTTAGTCATATTACTTATGACACTCTTGGGAGACAAGCGAAACAATATCTTCCTTTTGAGCGCCAAGCTGGTGCTGTAGGAAGTTATAATCCTGTCAATATCAATACAGATATTAATAGTTATTACCAAAATAAATATGCTGCAGATTTTGCAGGAGTTACACAAGCAAATGTAAACGCTTATTCAGAGAGTAATTTTGAATCTTCTCCTTTAAACAGGGTGCTAGAGCAAGGAGCACCCGGTACAGACTGGAAAGCCAATCCAAATACTGATACAGATCATACCGTTAAATTTGATTGGGCTACAAATACAGCTACAGAAGTATTTTATTTTGATATCAATTTTACAAATGATAACCCAGAAACACCAACATTAATCAAAAATGGATATTACAATGCAGATGAGTTATTAATAACCATCACTAAAGACGAAAACTGGCAACTTGGACAAACACATCCTAATGATCATACTACCAAAGAGTATAGGGATAAACAAGGTAATGTACTTTTAAAAAGAACATATAATACCAATGTCCCTCATGATACCTATTATATATATGATGATTTTGGTAATCTTACTTATGTGATCCCTCCAAAAGTAACCTTAAGTGCCACAGATGGAGTAAGTACTACTGAGTTATCTGAGTTGTGTTATCAATACAAATATGATTACCGAAACCGCTTGATCGAAAAGAAAATACCAGGTAAAGGGATGGAATCTATTGTATACGATAATCTTGATCGTCCTGTACTTACACAAGATGCAAATCAAGCAGCCAAAAACCCTAAAGAATGGTTATTTACCAAATATGATGCTTTAAGCAGAGTTATCTATACTGGGATTCATAAAAACAATAAAAATAGAGCTGCTATACAATCAGATCATTTTACTGATAAAACTTCGCTACAAAACTATGAAACCAAAGTATCTACGGGTTCTGGGTATGACAATACCTATTATAGTAATGACGATTTCCCAAATACCAACCTTGAGGTATTAACGGTAAACTATTATGACAATTACTATTTTGATAAAGTAACACTTGCCTTACCATCAAAAAGTTATGGTGTAGATATTGTAAATTATGATGATGCTAATACAACACAAACTAGAGGTCTTAGCACAGGGAGTCGCGTTAAGGTATTGACCACTAACAATTGGATTACAACCATTACTGGGTATGACAAAAAAGCCAGACCAATTTATGTTGCTAGTAAAAATGACTTTTTAAATACTACTGATGTCATAGAAAGTAAATTAGATTTTGCGGGTAAAGTGTTACAAACCAAAACTACCCATACCAAAGATAGTAATCCTACCATTGTAACGATAGATAGTTTTACGTATGATCATGTAGCTAGATTGTTAACTCAAACACAACAAATCAACTCGCAAACACCAGAAACTATAGTTTCTAATACGTATGATGAAATTGGACAATTAGCATCTAAAGAAGTCGGTGGTGGATTGCAAGATGTGGATTATACGTACAACGTACGTGGTTGGCTAAAGAGTATTAATCAGGGTACTACAGCTAATGGAGATTTATTTGGCTTTGCTATAGATTACAATAGTGAGACCAACCCTTTATATAACGGCAATATTGCTAAAACTTCATGGCAAACCGCAAATGATAATGTGACCAGAAGTTATGCGTATACTTATGATGCGTTAAATAGACTAAAATATGGAGCTTTTACAGGTACTAATCCAGGTTCTGCAGAATATGATATGGGCGTTAGTTATGATAAGAATGGAAATATAAAAGATTTATATCGCTTTGATGCAGGAGGATATAGTAATATAATGGATAATCTTACATATACTTATGATAGTGGCAATAAATTATTATCTGTAAGCGATACTGGTTTCAACAGAGGATTCAAAGACGAGAATACCTCTGGTAACGATTTTGAATATGATATCAACGGTAATATGATCGAAGATAAAAACAAGGGCATTACCAATATCACATATAATCATTTAAATCTGCCAGAAACAGTCTCTATATCGAATCCTCAAGGAACAGGAAATATTACTTATATTTACAATGCAACTGGGACAAAGTTAAAAAAGATTGCACCTAGTGGAAGTTCTTTAATAGAAACAGAATATGCTGGAAACTACGTCTATAAATCTGGTAATCTTGAATTCTTTGGTCATTCTGAAGGTATTGTAGAAAAAGAGAATGATGGTTATAAATATGTATATCAATTTAAAGATCAAGTAGGAAATATTAGGTTGTCTTACTCCGATAAAAATAAGGATGGTACTATAACTCAGAACGAAATAATTCAAGAAAAGAATTATTATCCATTTGGGCTTACTCATAAAGGATATAATAATATACTAAGAGGTAGAAATCATAATTATGGTTTTGGAGGAACTGAATTCTCAGAGGAACTAAATTTGAATAGTTATGATTTTGGTGAAAGAAACTATAATCCTACTCTTGGAAGATGGTTTAATATTGACCCATTGACAGAATTTATGAGATCTCAATCTCCCTACAATTTTGGGTTTAACAATCCAATATATTTTAGTGATAGCGGAGGAAATATACCTTGGCCTGTACCTGAAATGTTCAAGCAATGGACAAGAAGAATGGATTCACCTTTTGGTGGTCCAAGAACATGTAGTGGATGTAGTCGATGGCATAAAGGAGTAGATATTAATTTCGACGGGGGTGGAGCTACAGATTATGGGGCACCAGTATTAGCTACACATTCAGGTAAAGTGGTTTCAATTAAAACTACTTTAGATGGATCAGGAAGAAATGTATATATTCAGTCCCCAGATGGGTCGTTTCAAACAAGGTATTTCCATTTAAGTTCTATTTTAGTAAAAAAAGATCAGGAAATTAGTGAAGGTATGACAATAGGTTTAATAGGAGGTTCAGGAAAAGGATTTGAGAAAAGAACAAACAAAGTGGGATATGTACCTCATTTACATTATGGTATAATAAAAGCTCCTTTTAACGATAGTGGGGATGATCATAGTTGGTATGATCCTACTGAAGGACATGGCAAAAATCCAGATTATCTAGTAGACCCTCAAACATGGATAACTGCAGGACCTTGGCCAGAATCTTATTATAATAATGACAATTATTTTGCTTTTTATAATTTTTCAGGAGTAACTGTTGCACGAAAAACTTCTGCTACTAGAAAAGCATTACCTAAAGCCAGTGCAGCTAGTACAATTTCACCTGAAGGAATTGCTCCTTCTCCAGCTCCAGCTCCTGATCCTGGTGGAGGAACAATTCCATTGCCAAACCCTAATCCAGCTCCCGATCCAGTAAACCCTGTAATAATTCCCTTTGACCCCATTATCGATTAGTTTTAAATTAAGTAATATGAGAACAAGAATAGTAATAATTATAGTATTAATGATAACTCTTATAGGGTGTATCGATAAAAAAAAGCAATCAAAGACACCTTTAAAAACAGAAAATAAAAAAGAAGAAAATTATACTACTAAGATAGTTCTACACCCATCCTCTCCAAAAGATTGTGGGATGAATTTTAAAACTTTTTTTATTAGATTTTCTTCAGATAGCACTTTTCAAATTAGCAGGATTAAATTCCCTTTAAAGATGGAATATTATGATGTTTATAGTTCTGATTCTACAAGTCCAATTGAAGAATATATAAAAGTGGAAAACTATCGATTTTTCGATCTTAGTATTGATGGTGAAGCTGAAGATCGAGAAACCAATAGATTTACTTCTGAAATAGAAAAAAAGAAAGAGGATACATATATATATTATCAATTGGGAATAGATAATGGAATAAGTGTAAAATTTCAATTTAAACAAATAAATGACTGTTGGCTTCTTGAATCAATTAAAGATGACTCAGTTTAAAACCTTGACAGCGCGGAAATATTTTCCGTGCCAGTATGAGTAAGTAAAGTAAAGTCGTAACTTTTTATCGTTACGACTTTTATATTAGTATTTAGAAACGTCCTTTAATAATATAAAAATCATAGTTTTAAATATATTCTGGAATAGAAAACACGGATTGCAAACCCATGTTATCGCATTATTGGTATCAAATACGGAATGTTTAACTCAAAAGACCATCTGATGGGCCAAAAAGGCCTTCCGTTTAACTTAAAAGGTACTATTTTTAACTCGATAGACTCAAAATCTAAGAGTCAACGTCGAATTTTTAAGAAGATGTGTTGAAATTTCGACCTTCTTCTCTCAATTTTAGGTCAATGATGCTCAAATTTTCGTCAGAATAGCCCAACAGAAGGTCAAAAAGGTCCATCACTCATTTAAATAAGTCTAAAGTTAAGCTTGTTAAGCTTAAAATTGAGTAGGTAAAGTCTAAAAACTAGAGTACTGGGTAAAACCACAAAAAACACAGATTATACCTCCGTGTTTTTCGTTCTATATAGTTATATTTTTAAGTATAATAGAGTAGTACAAACTTATCGCTTATACACCTTTACCCAATCTACTTTCATCACTGCTGTATCAGCATATGCTGTAATGTCTCTATCACCAGGAGGAAAGAAAATCCCGCCTACGGCAACGTTTAAAGTGATTTTATGCTTGTTATCAAACAAATCAGATATATTATGATTTCTAATGGTTGTGTATGTAGCTTTTACTACATCATCTAATAAGATAGTTAGCTTGTCTTTAGCCCAAATAAGCTCATACGTATGAAAATCAGCGGTTAGATCGTCCAGATTGGTATATATCTCTTCGTTATTAAAACTGGTTGCAGTTCCGGCAGTAGTACCATAAAAAACATTAGACTGAAACTGATTAGGTTCATTACCTCTTGCTTCTAGAATATCAATTTCTCCTTTGGTAGGCCATGGATCTCCAAAAGACCAAAACGCAGGCCACATTCCTGCTCCCGCTGGTAATTGAATGCGAGCCATAAAACGATATTCTTGTTCACCAGCTGCACTAGAAGGGCCATAGGTTGTTTTTGTTTCTATCCTTCCTGATGTATACGGAAACATTTTTTGATCCATACTGCCAGGAATGGTCGCTCCTGTAACTTCTTTTCGTTCTACATTAACCGATAAAACTCCATTTTCTAGTACCAATTGACTTGGTGTATATAATTGTACTTCTTCATTAAAAGCGCCACTATCCCAAGCGTTCCAGGCACTTAAATCTGTATCAAAATTATCTTCCCAAACTAAACTCCATTCTTTTACTGGGTCAGGATCTGGGTCTGGTGGGTTTACTTGTTCGGTTTCCGGGTCATCACTACTACTACAGCTAAAAAGTAAAATACTTAATATGCTTAGTGCCCCTATTCTAATGTGCATTTTTGTCATTTTTATTCTCATATAGTTTACACGGAAATATACATAAAACTTAAATATTAACTCAAATTACAGTCTCAATGTTTTACGATACCCAAACTTCAACAAGCGTTAAAAACGCTATACTACAACGTATTAACTATCGTTATATTTTTAAAGCTAATGCTAAATCCTTACTTTAGTAAGGCTAATGAAAAAGACTACAATAATGCTACTGCCCAGAACAAACATCGAAAAAAAGTTAAATCTATTACGTGCCAAAAATGCTGACCTTTCTACCTGGAGACAGCAAGTCCAGAATATTTTTAATGCAGAAAAACAACACGAAGATCAAATCCATAAAAATCTAGATACGCTAACCAAAGAAACAAGTAATACTTTTGATTTTGACCAGCTAGAAACATCTAGAATTTATCATATTGATCAAATTAAAAAAATATGTATCGATTATCGCTTGCGATTTTTGGATTCTAAATATTTTAAAGGAAAATTACCTAATGAGGCCATTTTTGCGATTAAAGATTTAGAAAAAAAACATGAAACCGAACTTCGAGGTTTTAAAATTATCGCACCTTCTAAATTATTCAAGTTAGAAAATGCAGATGACCCCCTACTCTTTGCTCCTATGGGAAACGATTATTTTTATCTGGTTCATAAATGGGGCAACGATTTACATCCGTTACGCAAAATGATGATGTGGTTTTTTAAAAGTTTCGAAAACTTACTTATTCTTACTTTTTTAGTAAGTCTTTTACTTACTTTTATGGTTCCTAATGGAATGTTTAGTAAAACCAGTGATACTTCAACTTTTATCATGATTTTTTTCTTTATGTTTAAATCTGTAGCAGCCGTAGTATTGTTTTACGGATTTGCACTTGGTAAAAACTTTAATACAGCCATCTGGAATAGTAAATATTTTAATGCATAAAAATAATATCTATGTTCCCCGAAAGTGAATATGAAAGAGTATATACCGGTAGTTTAATTACTATTCAATTTTTGCAAAACATGTTACAAGATAGCGGTATCAATTCTGTCACAAGAGATGATATGAAATCAGGTATGATGGCAGGTTTTGGTGGCGGTATTCCTGATCACGTGCAACTTTTTGTAAAAAAAACAGATACACAAGAAGCATTACCTATTATCGAAAAAAGTTTATCTTAATCTTATGGATGAGAACCACAAATCACATCGCAAAAACTGGGATTTTATCATTGGTATAATGCTAGTGTTGTTTGGAGGTTTACGCCTTTATAATACCACACAAAATAGTTTCGAATGGGGTTATAAACCTATTTTTATTATTGCATTTATGCTTTATGGCGGATATCTTATTTTTCGTCATTTTCAGAATTCTTCTAAAAAGTAATATTAAAACAAAACCATCAAACCCATACATATTTTTGTAAGGTTTAATGGTATGTTATGGCAATTCAAATATGTATTGTGTTTTTTATGGTGTGATTTCAAATTCTACAAATTGATATCCTCCAAAAACACCAAATCCATTTTTACCTTCGATATTGGTAGGTGAAATGACTGGCTCTATAAAAGGATTATCTTCATTTTCTTTATTAAAAAACTCTGCTCTAAGCGAATCGTATAGTAACTTTTCATTATTCGCTACTCGAATAACTATTTTGGTAATTTCTGTATCTTCAGAAAGGAAAAAGAATCCATCAGCATTTACAACCGTATTTTCTCGATTAGTGTCTGTTACAAATTTATTAAATTCAAAATCTACAGATACATCTGTATCCCCTCCTCCAGGAAATCTACCTGTAACAACAGCACCTACAATATAATAATTACTTACATCTTTAATATCTTCTACAGTCAATTTCATTTCTCGATTTCCAAAAAAGTCATCTCTTGTTTCTAGTTTAATTTCTTGTTCTACCCTAGTTACTCGTTCTAATGGAATAGTACATGAGGATTTATACTCTTCACCCTCTGCCATTACTTTTAAGAAATACTTTTTGCCTGGCATAATTGGTAAATCGGTTGCAGGTGCTTCATAATTAGAGGTTGTTGCATTATAGGTTAGCATAACTTCATTATCAGTTTCATCTGTAATCGTAACTGTAGCATCTGTAATTAATAAACTAGAGGTATCTGTACTCGCTTTTGATCGTGATTTGGATACACGTATTTTTAATGTTGTGTCTTGTGGAGATAAAAATCCATTAATGACTACTAATTGTTCTTGGTTTAACAATCCACTAGCATCGACACTGGTCTCACAGCTTTGCAAAAATATGCTTACTAGTACAAGTGTTATATATTGAAAATATTTCATGATTAAACGTTTTCTAATTAAGCTAAGGTTATTTAAAATTTATAAGTGTAATTAAAGGCCGGTATAAATTGTAATATCGATACCTTTTTTAATTGTGAATTATCAAAATAGTAGAAAAAAGGATTCTTTCTTCCGTAGATATTATATACGGAGAAACCCCATGTACGCTCTCTGTTTTTAGCAAATTTCTTATGAAATTGCACTCCTAAATCTAATCGATGATAGCTCTCTCCTCTAAAATTATTTCTCTCTGTACTAAAAGCATTACCACCACCAAAAAGACTAGCTGTACTAACAGGAAAATTATCTGCGCTAGACACCGAGGTCTTATCTAAAAGATTAAAATTATTCCCGGTAGAATATATCCAAGTTCCTGATAAAGTAATACGATCGTGTGGCTTATATATCCCTACTAAAGATAAATCGTGTCTTCTATCGTATTTAGAAAAGAATTTTCTTCCTCTATTTAGTTCATCAAACTGTCGTTCTGACCACGACAATGTATATCCTAACCAACCTGTAAGCTTACCGGTTTTTTTTCGCAATAAAATTTCTGCACCATAAGCCCAACCTTGACCAGTGGTAATATTTTCTTCCCAATCGATCTCGTTTCCTGTTTCTAAATCTTCTAACAGCAAAAACGAAGCACCTTCTTTATACGAGATCACATCATCCATTTTTTTATAATATCCTTCAAAAGTAATTGCATAACCACTATCCAAAAAGTCTTTGGCTACTCCAAAAGCATACTGCTCTGACACCTGAGGTTTTAATCTGTCTGTGGACGATACCCAAAGATCTGTTGGCAATCCTATCCCAGAATTAGATAATAAATGAATATACTGATTCATCTTAGAGTATGAAGCTTTAACAGCTAAGTCAGGTTTCACATTCCATGAGATAGTAGCCCGTGGCTCTAAGTTAAGATAATCTGTAGATTTAAATTGAAAATGTGTTAATCGTAATCCTGGTGATAGACTTAATGTTTTTGTGATTTTCCAGTCATCTTCTGCATACAAAGCACTTTCTAAAGACTCTATATTTTGAGTAATATCTACTTTATCTTCTCCTGTCTGATTAATTTTTGATTGTTTTGGTTTAAAATTATGATAGGTAGACGCCAATCCAAAACGTATAGAGTGTGATGGACTTGGATAATAATCAAAATCAGCTTTGATACCATAATCATTAATACCAGAGCTGGTTTTTAAATCAAAAACTTCATCATTAAATTTTTCTTCTACTTTAATTCCAAAATTATAATTACTAAAAATAAGGGACGTATTAGAAAAGAACTTATCACTAAATTGATGATTCCAGCGTAATGTAGATGTTATATTCCCCCAACCTAATTTGGTTCTAAAATCATCACCTTCAAATTTATCAACTGCACTAAATTTATCTTGTCCAAAATAATTACTCCAATACAGTTTATTTTTTTCGTTAAACACGTGATGTATTTTAAAATTAAGATCCATGAAGTAATACCCTGCTCTAAAATCTGAAGGCTGAAAAGGTCTAGTAAGTACATCTGCGTAGGTACGTCTACCGCTAAAAATAAATGAAGTTTTACCTTTATTAATCGGTCCTTCTAGTAATAAAGAACTTGAAATTAGGCCGATATTTACCTTACCACTTAATCGTTCTTTATTACCATTTTTAGTATCTATTTTAAGTACCGAAGACAATCTCCCGCCAAACCGTGCCGGAAACCCGCCTTTATAGGTATCTATAGATTTTATTGCATCTCCGTTAAAAACAGAAAAAATACCAAATAAATGGTTTGAATTATATACAGGAGCCTCATCTAAGATAATCAAGTTTTGATCTGGTGTACCACCACGAACAAAGAATCCTGCGCTTCCCTCATTACCACGTTGAATACCTGGTAATAATTGTAAAGCTTTGATCACATCTTTTTCTCCTAAAATAGCCGGAATATCTTCAATTTCTGAAGGTTTAATAGATACAACACTCATCTGTGTGACCTGACTCTCATTGACCCCTCTATCCGAATTAATAATAACTTCATCAAGGCTTTCTGTTCCCAAACTCATATCAAAATTAAGAGAGGTATTTGCACTAAGGTCAATCACTTTTTTAATGGTATTATACCCTATAAATGAAATAATTAACTCATGTGTACCTTCTGGAATGGTTAGCGAATAAAAACCATAATCATTGGTGGTTGTTCCTACTCCTTTTTCAGGAATATAGATTGACACTGTAGGAAGAGATTCTTGACTACCACTCTCTTTAATATAGCCACTAATGGTATATTTTTTAGAGGCTTGTTTTGCTGTTTTTTCTTGACTATGCCCAGAGAAAAAGCATAGTAATAGTCCCAAAAAGACAAGTACTACTTGTTTTGTTTTCAATTTTTTTAGATTTATTGGTTATCTACTAGAGGTGTATGGTATGAGCTACTATATAGTGGTTGTTAAAGTACTATCCTTTGAAACCATAGGCGTTGTATTTTATAATAGTATGAGGTGTTTTCTGGATTCTGAGAAATCCAATTTTGAACAAGTTTTTCTTCATCTCTTGTTGCTCGACCTGAAAAAAAATTAATTAAAGCGTAATCCGGTTTAAATTGACTTTGCACATTCATAAGCGTTGTTAATTTTAAAAAATAAATAGCGTTTTATTTTTTGTTGTTAATCAAATTCATACAAAGGCAGTAATACATTTTAAAGATAATATCTAATAATTCATATCAATCTTCTTTGGTACGTTAAACTACCTATACGCCTAAAACAAAGAAATAGAAAAATACCCTACCTTTTTTTGTAAATAAATTAAACAGGCAAATCAGGTTATATGAAATCTATACTCAATAAGACGATAATTTTACCATCAAAAAAGACTTTTGTAGATTTAGAAAGTTGCAATTGATATTCTATTAATTATTTGAAAAGAAAATTTTACCGTAAAAAGATACACACTTATTTATCTGGTATTAAACTCATTGCATGCTCAGAAATAGCGGTTATAGAAAGTGAAGGATTTACCCCAGGATTAGCAGATATCATCGAACCGTCACAAATATACATATCTTGATATCCGAAAACTCTATTATTTTTATCGATAACACCATTAGACGTATCCGGTCCCATAACTGCTCCCCCTAGAATATGGGCTGTAGAAGGTATTCCTGCTAATGGTTCTAATGCAAATACTGTTTCTTTTCCTTTAATTAGTTTAGCATATCTTTTTGCTAAATCTAATGATTGCGGGATAAATGCTGATGGTTTTTTTCCATCTGCAATTTTGGTATTCATCATCCCAAAACTATTTCTAGTAAAGGTAAGCGTACTGTCTAGTGTTTGCATAAAAAGCAAAACTACCGTGCTTTTACCCCAATCTTTTACAGTGTATAATTTGATGTATGCCAAAGGGTGTTTCACAAAACTAGTTAACATTTTTACAACTCTAATTATACTGTTTTTACCATGAGTTAATGGCAAATGTGATAATCTCCAAAATCCAGAACCTTTGGCATAACGCACAATTTCTAAATGACTATTCTTATCTGTTTTTAAGATAGAACCAATTGCGATTCCTTGTGACAAGTTCTTTGTACCGTCCAGATTAGTTACACTAATTAAACTTTCGTTATTAGTTCGGATATCGTGCCCTAAACGATCCGAAATTTTCGGTAAGGACTTTTTCTTTAGCTTTAACAATAATTTTACGGTGCCTAACACTCCCCCAGAAAAAACAACCCCTTTTGTCTGAATCGTTTTTTTTACTTTAAAAAACGTTGTAGAAGATTTAAATTTTACTTCATATCCTTTCTTAGTCGGTAATACGTCAACCACTTCATGCTCTGCAAGAATTTCTGCTCCCAATTGTTGTGCCAAGTACAAATAATTTTTGTCTAATGTATTTTTTGCACCAAACCTACATCCAGTCATACATCCTCCGCAATAATTACAACCAGTACGATCGGGACCTTTTCCTTTAAAATAAGGATCAGGAACTGTAACATTAGGTGTACCAAAAAAAACTGCAACATCTGTCTCTTCAAAGTTCTTTTTGATATTCATTTCTTTTGCTAATTCATGAAGCGCATCGTCACCATCAAAAAGTTTTGGATTCTTTTGAGCCCCCAACATACGCAAAGCTGTATCATAATACGGTTGTAGTAAAGTTTGCCAATCTTCAAGATTTGACCAGCTACCCGAGGTAAAAAATTCTCTTTTAGGTACAGGTAATGTATTTGCATATACCAATGACCCTCCTCCGACTCCTGTTCCTGAGGCGACAACAACATGTTTAAAGAAAGTCATTTTCATGATCCCAAACCAATTAAGAAAAGGTATCCATAACCATTTTTTAAGATTCCAATTAGATTTAGGGAAATCTTTAGACGTATACCATTTTCCTTTTTCTATGACTAAAACCTTATATCCTTTTTCTGAAAGTCTAAGCGCACTAACAGAACCTCCAAAACCACTACCAATAATGATATAATCATATTCTTTCTCTACATTCATAACACTACTTTACTATTGGTTTTTGAGAAACAACAACGAAATAAAACAATTCTAATACTAGAGTCTTTGATATTAAAACTAGTCGTTATCGATTTTTATTTTCGTAATTCAACCCCATATATTCCAAAAGGAGTATAAAAAATAAGGCTATAGTTGGCAAAGCCACCTTTCCTCTATATTTTAGCAAAACTGCTCGATCTTTTATGTAAATAAAATCTAGCTTAACTATTTAAAATCGAACTATGAATTCAAATATAGTTTGATTTTGTTAATTTACCAAAAATGGGGAGAAAATCTATTGATAGAAACCGAAAGGAAAAAAATAAAAAAGTAGAACAATGGACATTGGCACTATTGCCAAAATTAAAAAACCAAGAGCTCGGAAGTTTAACTATGGACGATCTTGCCTTGTTAATGAACAAAAGTAAATCTACTATTTATCAATACTTTACTACTAAAGAAGAAATTTTTGAATACATCACACAAGTAAGAGTTGATAATTTAAACGTATATAAAACAGAAATTACTGGAGAAATCTTAAAGCTAGACTATCATTATGAAACCCTTGCTAAAATCCTTGCTGAAGGAGCTAAGGATATCTCATCATTTTATCTCAAAGAATTAAAACAACACTACCCTACTGCATGGAAAATCATTGAAGATTTTTTATCTGGTCTTCTGGAAGATTTAAAGCAACTTTACACTTATGGTATTCAAAGCGGTGTATTTAAATCGATATCGGTAGAATTACTTGCCAAACTAGATGAGTACTTTATTATGCAATTAATAACAGACGATACTTTTTTCGTACAAACACAAAAAACATTAGAAACAACCGTTAGAGATTATATGTTTTTAAAGTTCGAAGGGCTTATGAAATAAACAAACCTATAAACTTGATGTTTATAGGTTTGTCATTGTAAATTACACGAATAACTAATTATCTAATAATAATTCTGGAAGGTTGCGTAAGTACATTATCCCCAAAAACCTTAACCAAATAAATCCCAGACCTGAGATCATTTAATGCAAGTGCTTTTTTTGATGGACTTAACGTCCCTAAGTTTTGTGTATGTGCGAGTACACCATTTAAACCATATATTTCAATAACACTATTTTTAATTGGTGTTTTTGAAGAGATAAAAACATTTCCTGTAGAGACTGTTGGAAATAAACGAGGTCCATCTAGTCTATCTAATGTTACGATCTCTTCTTCGGCACTGCCTTGTTCTCCAGCATTAATCGATTTAATTGCCCAACCAAAAGAGCTAACTAATGGATCAGAGACTAATCTAAAACGTATGGCTATCACTTCTCCTTCATTAAAGAAATCTAATAAATTGATTGTTTGTTCTTTAAATAATTCATCATTGATTGAAGGTGTAGGTCCAGAATTGACAACATCTATCCATTCTGTAAAACGTTCTCCATCATAAGTATCTAATCGTTTCCAATCTAACAAGTCGCTGGATGCTTCAATTGCTACAAAATCAAAAAATCTACCTGGTCTTGGATCAAATTCGGTAATTGCAACATCTTCATATCTAAAATTAGCATTATCTGTAGAAACTATAATCGGGTGTTTTAATACTGCTCTATACTCTGAATTGTTCAAATAAGGGTGACCTGTATTATTAAGTACAGGCTGGCTTACTGTTTCATCAACAGTATTAACAACAAATTCTCCACCAAAA
Organism: Aquimarina aggregata; assembly: GCF_001632745.1. GTDB lineage: Bacteria > Bacteroidota > Bacteroidia > Flavobacteriales > Flavobacteriaceae > Aquimarina > Aquimarina aggregata. Next base: position 74,976 of record NZ_LQRT01000004.1, read on the forward strand.
GAGTATACGTCTTCATCTTTAAATGTTTCGATAGACACTACTTCTTCTGCTGCTTTAAACTCGATAATATCAAATGCTTTTGAAGAAATTACTGTCGCATTTTGTTGACTATCTACAGCTTGTAACCCTACAGTATGTGGTCCTTCTGAAATATTTTCAATGGTATAAGAAAATGTTTCTCCTTGCACGATATTATCTGTTATTTGAGCTACTTCTACTCCATCTAAGTACACAACTATGGCTTGCACATCTGCATTGTTTTGAACATACGTAACTGTACCATTTTTGTTCTCTACAGAGCTTTGAGATACATTTACAATTGCAGGAGGACCAAAGTATGTAGGTGGTTCATAACCTTCTAGTTCGTCTAGTGTAGCTGTCCATACACCTCTTCCGTGGGTAGCCATTACAACTTCATTATTTACTATTTTCATTTGCCAAACAGAAAATGCAGGTAATCCGGCTAATAAAGACCAATTTTTACCTCCATCTAAAGTTTGAAAAACTCCGATATCGGTTCCTACCCAAATTCTATTTTCATCAAATGGCATTTCAACTAAACTATGAATAGCCACATCAGGAAAACCTCTATCCTCGCCTAAACTAAAGCCTGATATATCTTCCCAGGTTTGTCCTAAATCATTTGTTTTTAAAACTTTTGCAGCTCCTTGACCAGAAAACAGCGCGTATGCTCTATTTTCATTTGTAGGGGACGTTTCTAATCCTGCAATAAAGTAATTATGCCCAACACCATCTCTTGGATCTGAGAATGTAGTTACAGGTGTATATGTTTCTCCGTTATCTCCTGAAACATGTAGTGTAAAGCTACCAGTTTCTGTCATTGCATTTCCTGCCCATACTACATCTGGATTTGCAGTAGATACAGATACATCCAAAGCACTTGAAGCTCCAACAGAAAAGTTATTTGGTAATGGAGTTAACTCCCATGACTCTCCAAAATTAACTGATCGCCATATACCACTAATCGCCGGACTAAAAATAACATCAGGATTATTATTTGCATTTACTATTTTTGAATAAAATGGAGACGTTCCGTTTCCTGATTCTCCATGTCTGGCACTAAATCCTCGTCCATTTTCGAAACGAACAAAATTATTATATTGGGAACCACCAATATATTTTTGCGGATCATTATAGTTCCATAATACCTCAAAACCATCACCTCCTATTATAAATCGATAAGCAGTTTCATCATCTGCTCCTTGATCGGTCGCCGATATCCATGTTCCGTTATCTTGTGCTCCTGCCATATAGTCTTCTGATCCATTTTGCTTATCAGCACCATAAAACTGAGAACAATTAAGTCCTACCGCAGCTTGAGACCAATCATTAAAAGTTGTTCCAGGATCAGCAAGGTAATCGGTATGGTAGACCCCTCCATCGTTAGCCAAAATAAGCTTAAATCTTTTTTCTGCAGGTTGTGCTGTCCATGTTAAACCATGTTGATCTACATGAACATAATTATTTAGTTCGTTATTATATCCTGCAGCAATTGGTGTAAATGTATAATCTTGAGGTCTTCCTTTTGTTTTTTTGCCTCCTTTACTTAGCTCGACTCTATATACTACTACTCCACCTACATAGAATACATTTTCATTAAAAGGATGCGCCATAACAAGATTATCATACCATCCTTGACCTGTAACCAAGTTTCCTGCTGCTGGTTCTCCTTTAAATCCAAGAAGTGTAAATGTTTCACCTGCGTCATTTGTAACATACAAATCTGTATTTACAGCTGTAGTTGCAGCCGTAGCAGGAAAATCTCCTGAGGCGTTTCTATTTGGTGTGTATACTGAAATGAATACTTTATTTGGATTTGCAGGAGACACATCTAACTCAAAACGAGCATGCGCCGGATTATAATCATCCTTATTAAGTACTAAATCCCATGTTAAACCACCATCTACACTTTTTATAACCCCTACACTATTTACACCACCATATAAAGTATTAAAGTTTGTAGGGTCAAAATTTAAATCTTGAACGTTACCACCTGTGTAAGTATTTTGCCAAGTGTCACCTCCATCTGTAGTAACATAAATTCCGTTAGAGCTGGCTACAATTAGGTTATTTTCATCTGCAGGATTTAATGCAAGTCTACCTACTCCGCCGAAATCTTTTGTATTATTCAAATACTCCCAGCTACGTCCACCATTTGTAGTTTTAAGCACTCCTAATCCACCTATAGCATCGAGGTTACCAAAAGGTTCTCCAGTACCAACATATAGTGTTCTGGGATCACTTGGACTTACTGCTACGGTTGATGTAGATAAACTAGGCACTTTAAAATCTGTTAGATTTTCCCAGGTAATTCCAGCATCTTCGGTTACCCAAAGACCGCCACCTACAGTTCCTGCATACCATTTATCATTATCATCAGGAGCCACTACAATACCACGTATTCTACCTGGTACATTTACAGGACCTCTCTCTTTCCACTTAATAATACTAGAACTTTTAGATGTAAATCTATTTTTCATTGCTTTTTGATGCTCTGTCATCAAAAATCCATCTTTATACGTAGATTTCTCTGCTCCTATAGGTTTTAAAAGATCGGCTATGTATCCAGCCATGACCTCTATTCCCTTCTTTTTGGTATACTCTTTTTCTACCTTTTCTTTTTTGGTATTATCAACAACTTCTGAAGTTGTGATTTTTTGTTCTTTTTTTGTAGTGCAGGCAGAATAAATCACCAGCATCATAGCCAAAAGAAGTAGCTTCTTACAATAAAATTTGTGTGTCATAAGTTAGTAAATTTAATAGTTGTTATTTGTGTAATTTGACAATTGTTATTCTTGCTGGAGATTGATTAAGAAGGGCTTCTTCAGGGTTTTCTGAAGTTGGTTTTTGCTCCATTCCTACGTAGGCTATTAGTTTTAAAGACATCTTATCATTCCACTCTATTCTAGCGCCTCTAAAAGTGCCTTTCTTTATAACCTTTCTAGTCTTCACATCATACACCGTATATTCGAAATGTATTGCTGGATCCGCTCTTCTTATATTCTTTTTAAGATAGAGCTCCATTGACTTATCACTATTAAACTTTGATGTAATATTTTGGTTTGCCATTGGATTATTAGGCTGTGTGACTATTTTATTTTGAAGTGCGGTGTTTTTACCCGATTTGCATTGAGCAAATGAAAAAATGGTCAGACTCAGGAAAAAACTAACCGTAATTATTTTTGACAACATGATTAGTACTTTACTAGGTTAATTTAAAGTTTAATCTAAATGATTGTTGACTGTTATTATTTTATTTTGGAGAGGGTTTTAAGTAACTAGATTATACTTTTTATTACTATAATATCATTGTATAACTAGCTCTAAATTAGCTTTATTTTTAGAGAACTCAATACTTTCTAAACCTATTTAACAAAACAAAAACAATTGTTCTGTTTTTATCAATTTTTATATACCTAAAAAAAATAACGTCTACCTTGAGGTAAACGTTATTTTTTAATTTTTAAGAAGAAATACAATCTCTAATTAAATGCTATTATGCATTAACAGCATACATTTTTTCGCGTAGTTCTTTAACTTTAGGGTCGCTCATATACTCGTCAAAAGTTGTGTATCGATCTATTACTCCGTTCGGGGTTAATTCAATAACACGATTTCCTACAGTCTGAGCAAACTCATGATCATGAGTTGTAAACAACACCGTTCCTTTAAACTTTTTAAGAGAATTATTAAAAGCTGTAATCGACTCTAAATCTAAATGATTTGTAGGTTCATCCAGCATTACCACATTTGCTCTAGTCATCATCATCTTAGACAACATACAACGTACTTTTTCTCCTCCTGATAGTACATTCGATTTTTTCAAAGCTTCTTCTCCACTAAAAATCATTTTACCAAGAAAACCTCTAATAAAAACTTCTTCTCTTTCTTCTTCTGTAGTCGCCCATTGACGTAACCAATCAACGAGAGTTAAATCATTTTTAAAAAAGCTACTGTTGTCAGAAGGTAAATAAGATTGTGTTGTAGTTATACCCCACGAAAACTTACCTTCATCTGCTTTTTGATTATCATTTACTATTTGATAAAACGCTGTAGTAGCTCTGGAGTCCTTTGAAAATACGACTACTTTATCTCCTTTATTAAGATTTATATCAATCCCTTTAAAAAGAACTTCTCCTTCTACACTGGCTGCTAAATTTTCAACATTTAGAATTTGATCTCCAGCTTCTCTATCTCTTTCAAATATTATAGCAGGATAACGTCTGCTTGACGGTTTGATATCTTCAATATTTAGTTTTTCAATCATCTTCTTACGAGATGTAGCTTGTTTGGATTTTGCTACGTTTGCACTAAATCTTGCGATAAACTCTTGTAATTCTTTTTTCTTTTCTTCTGCTTTCTTGTTTTGTTGTGCTCTTTGTCTGGCTGCTAATTGAGAAGATTCATACCAAAACGTATAGTTACCACTATACTGGTTAATCTTACTAAAATCAATATCAGAAATATGAGTACAAACAGCATCTAAGAAGTGACGATCGTGAGATACTACTATTACCGTATTATCATAATTTGCCAAAAAATGTTCTAGCCAAGAAATAGTTTCATAATCAAGATCATTTGTAGGCTCATCCATTATCAAAACGTCTGGTTTTCCAAACAAACATTGTGCAATTAACACTCGTACACGTTGTTTAGTATCCAAGTCAGACATTTGTGTATAATGTAAATCTTCTTTGATACCTAGGTTAGATAACATTGTAGCAGCATCACTGTCGGCATTCCAACCATTCATTTCTTCAAATTGAACCTGAAGCTCTCCTATTTTCTCTGCATTTTCATCTGTATAATCAGCATATAACGCATCAATTTCTGTTTTGATCTTATATAAAGGCTTATTTCCCATTATAACAGCTTCTAAAACAGTATACTCATCATAAGCATAATGATTTTGTTCTAAAACAGACATTCTTTTTCCTGGTTCTAAGTGCACATGACCTGAAGTAGGTTCTAGCGCTCCGGATAATATTTTTAGGAAAGTAGATTTACCTGCACCATTGGCCCCGATAATACCATAGCAATTGCCTTGTGTAAAAGATGTATTTACTTCATCGAAAAGTATTCGTTTACCAAATTGAACCGAAAGATTTGAAACTGATAGCATGATAAGAAAATTGTAAAATTTGAATTTGCGGCAAAAGTAGAAAAATCGATCCACAACTAGAAACAATCTATCATTAATTTAATGGTGGGCAAACCTAACTTTTTATTCTGTAGAAATTATTCATGTATTAAGAATATCAATTCTAAATAATATGCTAATAATTAAAGAATTAACGTAGCATTAACAATTGTAAAACTCGTTTCCTTTTACTTTTGGAAAAATTGTAAGTTAATTATAGCTCCCAAAATGCGTTTTTCTTTAATATTATATCTTGCAAAGGTTTCTTTGATATCCTATTGCTTAAGTAGTTGTAGTTCTCCAGAAAAAAATGAGAGGAGTTACACTTATTTTGGCGGAGAAATTGTAAATCCAAATACTAATTATGTAATATTATCAAAAGATAACGGTCTAATTGACACCATTCCTTTAGATAAAAACAATAGGTTTTTACATAAAATTGAAAATCTAGAAGAAGGGCTTTATTTCTTTCAGCATAAGCCAGAAAATCAAATTGTTTTATTAGAAAAAGGTGATAGTATTTTAGTTCGTCTAAACACTATCGAATTTGATGAATCTCTTGTTTTTACTGGTGACGGGGCTAGAAAAAATAATTTCCTTGTAGAGATGTATTTACAAAATGAGATGGAACGTGAAAGATTAAAGAAATCTGAACTTCAATTAGCACCTTCTTATTTTCAAAAAAACCAGGACTCTTTACTTTCTTCTAAATTAAAAGCTTTTGATCAGTTTATAGATAAATATCATTTTACGCCTTTGGCAAAAAAAGTAGCTCAAGCATGTATTGTTTTTGATTATTATACAAGACATGAATTATATTTTCATAACAGATATGGTATTGGAGGCTTAGACGCGACAAAGGATCTACCTCGAACTTTTTTTAATTACAGAAATAGCATTAATTTTAATGATGAACAATTAAAACATTTGTTTTCTTACAATAGGTATCTTAATTACTACTTTACTAACTCTTCTCTTACCGAATATTCTAATAGCACTAAAATTACATATCGAGGACGCGTTGGAAATGTTACTCATAAATTAAATCTTATAGATAGCATAGTGCAACATCCTTATATAAAGGACAACTTATTACGACGGGTAACCACTAACTTTTTATTAAGAAGTAAAAACAATAAAGATTCGAATACAGTGCTGCGTCATTACTTATCTGTAAGTACTAATAAAGATTCACAACAAGAGTTAAGGAAACTTGCTCGATCTATTTCAAGACTGAGGCCTAATCGTTCTTTACCAGAGCAAGAACTTATTGCTTCAAACGGTGAAATCATAAAATTATCGTCCTTATTTAGCAAACCAATTACGGCTCTTTATTTTTGGTCGATGGATAGAAAGGATCATTATACAAGAGCTCATAAAAAAGCTTCTTATCTTAGTTCTTTATATCCAGATATTGATTTTATAGCTATAAACACAGATGATGAGCAAACAAAAAATTGGTTAAAAACTATTAAGCGTAATCATTATAACCTTGGTAAAGAATATGAATTTAAATATCCTAAGTGCTCTTCGCAAGAACTTGTAATTTTTAATAGAAATAAAGTGATTCTAGTAGATAATTACGGAAATATAATCAATTCAAATGCTAATTTATTTTCTTCTATTTTTGAAAAGCAATTGATAAAATATACCACCCGTTTATCTACTATTGAAGCCAAAAAAAGCTACGCTTCAAATAGAAAGTAGCTTTTTTAATGTTGGTATACTTAATAACCTCCAATAAGTAATAAGTAGTTATCTAATTAATTTCCTTTTTTATAATCAGCAAGGAATTTTGCTAATCCTATATCTGTAAGTGGATGTTTTAATAATCCTTCAATCGATGAAAGAGGACCAGTCATTACATCTGCGCCAATTTTTGCACAATCAATCACGTGCATTGTATGTCTTACTGAAGCTGCCAAAATCTGAGTATTAAACCCGTAATTATCGTAAATCAATCTAATTTCTGCTATAAGATTTAACCCATCTGTAGAAATATCGTCTAACCTTCCTATAAAAGGAGATACATAAGTAGCACCTGCTTTAGCTGCTAATAATGCTTGCCCGGCAGAAAAAACTAAAGTACAGTTAGTTTTGATTCCTTTATCACTAAAATACTTGATTGCTTTTACTCCATCTTTTATCATAGGAACTTTTACTATGATTTGATCATGAAGTTTTGCTAACTGCTCCCCTTCTTTAATAATTCCTTCATAATCCGTTGCAATAACTTCTGCACTTACATCACCTGTAACAATATCACAAATCTTCTTATAATGATTAATAATATTATCTGCACCAGTAATTCCTTCTTTTGCCATTAATGAAGGATTAGTTGTCACTCCATCAAGGACTCCTAAATCCTGCGCTTCTTTAATTTGATCAAGGTTAGCGGTATCAATAAAAAATTTCATGTTGTTGTGTTTAATTTAATAGTTTTCTAAAAGAATGCGAATATAAAAATATTCGTCTTGTATACACTCTTGGACTGTTAAATACTCTTTATTTTTTTTTGATTGTTAGTATTAACAACAATTTATATCATAATTTGTAATGATTCATTAATAATCGTTCATACATCGTATCTGGTAAAACACGTTTTAGAACTATAGAAAATTTTTGCATAAACGCACCTACTTTGTAATGCACTTTAGGTTTTTTAGCATATATAACTTTATAAACTACTTTTGCCATTTCTAAAGGATCATTTCCTAAATCCACATGATCATCCATCAATTTTAAGGTATCACCATATGGTTTTTCATATGGAGAGTCCTTAATTACCGGTGCATGATATCGACCAGCCGCTATATTCGTGGCAAAATCTCCCGGAGCAATATTTGTCATATCAATATTAAACTTTTTCAATTCCATACGCCATGCTTCTGTTGTAATTTCTAGTGCAGCTTTAGAAGCGCTATAAATTCCGCGATATGGCAATCCCATATATCCGGCAATTGAGGTAATATTTATGACTAAGCCCTTTTTATTCTCTCGCATTATAGGTAAAACAGCTTTAGTAACATTAATAGGTCCGAAATAATTTGTAGTAAAATTTTTCAAAATCTCGTTTTCTGGTATTTCTTCAATAGGCCCTGTAATGCCAGCACCAGCGTTATTAATTAAAACATCTAATCTACCATGTTTTTTAACAATGCTATCAACGGCTCCTTTAATGCTATCAACATCTGCTACATCTAATGATAATAACGGAAACATATTAAAATCGGAATATCTAGAAGGGTTACGACTTGTGCCGTAAACAATAAATCCTTTATCTACGAGATATGTACCTATTGATTTTCCTATTCCTGAAGAACCACCTGTAATTAAAACAACAGTAGAATTTTTGTCTATACTCATGGTGACAAATATACAACTAGGATTAAAAAACTGACAACTATAAAGAAGAAATGAAATTTATTTTTGTTAACAACAAGGCACAAAAAAAGGCAAGCTACCTACATCACACCGCTACAACCGTCTACCTTTGCTGCGTTCCCGCCCTGGAGGATTCAACAGGAGCTAGTTGTGTAGGACTTGCCGGGTGCAAAGATACGATCTTTAATAGATAAAACAATGATTTTTTAAACCCAATTAAAATAAATATCTTGGTCTAAAATTTAACCATTACAATGAACATCCGTAACTCATTCGTCGTCATTATATTAAGTTTATTCTTTTTTTCTTGTGGAAGTAATCAGAATAAGAAAAAAAAGTATTTTTCTATTCTTACAGAGAATAATCAAGTCATTTTTAAACTAGGCGAGACTGTAAAAGCGTCTATAAAAAATGCCCAAAACATAGAAATTGACTCGGTAACCTATCTGTTTAATGACAAAAAAGTAAAGTCGAAAGAAGGATTTACCTATACTGAAGAAATTGATACTGAAAAATTAGGTACTCATATTTTAAAAGCGCATGTATTTTATAAAGGAAAGATCGATACTATAACCAAAAAACTTACTTTCCTTAATAATAAATCTCCAAAACTATATACGTACAAGATCATAGCCGAATATCCGCACGACCCAAAAGCTTTTACACAAGGATTAGAATTTTCTGGAGATACATTATATGAAAGCACAGGAAAAAAAGGAGTCTCATCTTTAAGAAAAGTAAACTATAAAACAGGAGAAGTATTGGTGAAAAAAGATATCGATGCTTCTTACTTTGCAGAAGGTATCACTATTTTAAACGATAAAATTTTTCAACTTACCTGGCAATCAGAACTAGGTTTTATTTATGATCTTTCAACTCTCAAAAAGACTGGGGATTTTGCATTTAACAAAAGTAAAGAAGGATGGGGATTATGTAATGATGGAAATCGTATTTACAAAAGCGATGGCACAAAAAAAATATGGATTCTAGACGCTCAAACACTAGCAGAAAAAGAATACATTGAAGTTACAACGAATAAAGGTGTAAAATCAAGGTTTAATGAATTAGAATGGATTGAAGGTAAAATATACGCTAATACTTGGCAAAAAGATGGTATTGCAATTATTAACCCTAAAAATGGAGCTTTAGAAGCTGTTATTGATTTATCAGGATTACGAAAAAAAGTGAAAGAACATCAAGAGTTAGATGTTTTAAACGGTATAGCTTACAAACCAGAAACCAAACAACTGTTTGTGACTGGTAAAAATTGGGATAAACTTTTTGAAATCGAAATCATTAAATAATATCAAAATTCACATTTAAAAAAGAGGTTTTATTTTGTATTCTTAACTTATCGAAGGTTATTAGTTAAGCAAAAGCATAAAACAATGTATACTCATAACATCTGATTCTAAAACACACTATTTAAACCCTACCACTCTATCTTTTTGTTTCTCAACACAAGAAACTAAACTTTTATTATGCAACACTATAATAAGTATCTCGTTATTGTAATAGACAAATAATAAACCGTACCTTTGCGGCTTATTTTTAGCTATATGAACAAATTTGAAGAGTTAGGCCTAGGTGAAGCCATAATAAAGGCGGTGAATGATATGGGGTTTGAGACCCCAAGTGAGGTGCAAGAAAAGGCAATTCCTATTTTACTTGATCAAGATACAGATATTGTAGCTCTTGCGCAAACCGGAACGGGAAAAACAGCTGCTTTTGGTTTTCCATTAATTGAAAAAATAGATAGTAAAAGCAGAATCACACAAGGATTGATTTTATCTCCTACTCGTGAACTTTGTTTACAAATTACAAACGAACTTAAAAACTACTCTAAATTTGTTCCAGGACTTAATACTGTAGCTATTTATGGTGGTGCTAGCATTACTGATCAGGCTAAACAAATCAAACGTGGAGCCCAAATAGTAGTTGCTACTCCTGGTCGTATGCAAGATATGATCAATCGTAAATTGGTTGATATTAGTAATATCGGTTATTGTATTCTTGATGAAGCAGATGAAATGCTTAACATGGGATTTTATGAAGATATTAATGCTATTTTATCTCATACCCCAGATGATAAAAGTACTTGGTTATTTTCTGCCACAATGCCTAGAGAAGTATCTACAATAGCTAAACGTTTTATGCATGATCCTGTAGAAATTACAGTTGGTCATAAAAATACTGGATCTAAGAATGTATCTCACGAATATTATGTAGTTAACTCTAGAGATCGTTATGCTGCCTTAAAACGTCTTGCAGATGCAAATCCTGACATCTTCTCTGTTGTGTTTTGTAGAACGAAACGCGATACCCAAAAAGTTGCCGAGAATCTTATTGTAGATGGATATAATGCTGCAGCACTTCATGGTGATCTAAGTCAGAATCAGCGAGATCTGGTTATGAAAAGTTTTAGAAATCGTCAAATTCAAATGTTAGTTGCTACAGATGTTGCAGCAAGAGGAATTGATGTTGATGATGTAACTCATGTTATTAATTATCAATTACCTGACGAAATAGAAACATACACTCATAGAAGTGGAAGAACTGGACGTGCTGGTAAAAGCGGTGTTTCTATGGTAATTGTTTCTAAAAGTGAAATTAGAAAAATTAAATCTGTAGAACGTATTATAAAAAAGAGTTTCGAGAAAAAAGAAATTCCAAGTGGAGAAGAAATATGCCAAGTGCAACTATTTCACCTTGCAAGTGATATCGGTAAAGCAGAAATAAACCATGAAATTGATAGTTACCTTCCTTCTATAAATGAAGTTTTAGAAGAGTTTTCTAAAGAAGAGTTAATTAAAAAGTTCTTCTCTGTAGAATTTTCTCGTTTCCATAATTACTATAAAAAGTCTAGAGATTTAAATGTTGTTAATGACAGAGATAGAGAATCTAGAAGTGATGATGGAAGCACACGTTACTTTATAAATGTTGGAGAAAAAGATGGTTTTGATTGGATGACTCTTAAAGATTTTCTTAAAGAAACTCTAGGGTTAGGTCGCGATGCTTTAAGTCGTGTAGATGTCAAAGAAAATTTCTCTTTCTTTAATACAAGTTCAGAACAACAAGAGACTGTTCTTTCTGTTTTTGAAGATTTCAAGATGGATGGAAGGAAAGTAAACGTAGAAGTTTCTAAAGATTCTGGTAGACGTAGTGGTGGCGGAAGACGCCGTAGAGATAATGATGGCGGAGGCTACAAAGGAAAACGAAGAAGTGATGGATTTAAACCAAAAGGTAAAAAACGTTTTGGTAGCGATAGTCAAAGTGGTGATAATCAAAGAAGAGACAGAAGAAAACGCAGTGATCGAAGATAAATTTAATCACATTAACATAGTAATATGATTTTTGGCGTGATTTTTATGTTATCTTATATGTAATTGAACGTCCTATATTATATGAGAAAAATATTATTTTACATATTAGTTATTAGCAGCATAAGTTTTTATGCCCAGGAAGATACATCTGGAAATGTGTCAGGAAAAGTATTAAATGCCTCTACTGACAAGAAACTTGAAAATGTACACATCGTTAACTTAAGTCAAGTTATTGGTACTATAACTAACAATGATGGAGATTTTTCTATTCCAGCTAAAGTAAATGATACATTATATTTCTCATATATAGGCTACAAACCTTTGCGTGTTAGAGTTACTAACGACTGGATTAAATTTGGTGATGTAAAAATCAAAATGACAGAGTTAGGTATCGCTCTTGAAGAAGTCGTTGTTGCGGATGTTCAATTAACCGGTTATCTAGAAATAGACGCCAAAAGAATACCTATATATAACAATTACAGATATAGTATTTCTGGTCTAAATTCTGGATATGAAGGTGGTAGTAAACAGCCTAATGCGGTAAACAAGGTATTGGGTGCTATATTTAACCCTGCCGATTTTTTATATAATATATTCAGTAAAAGGTCTAAGGAACTTAGAAAACTTAGGAAAATGAAAAAAGATGATGAAATAAGAAATCTTCTTGAAACTAAGTTCGATCGTGAAACCCTTATGGCCCTATTACAAGTAGAACGTTTGGATATAGATGAAATCCTAAGAAACTGTAACTACTCTGTAGACTTCATTAAATTTGCCAATGATCTACAAATTTTAGATGCGATTAGCGAATGTTATGAGGAGTACAAAATTTTAGACAGAAAATAAACAAGTGTTATTTTGAGGAGTGCAATGCGATTCTGTTACCTTCAGAATCTATAAAATAAGCCATATAACCATGTTCTTCAGAAATAAGTTCCTTTTCTGATATTACTTTTCCGCCAGCCTCTGTAACCTTTCCTATTTCGTTTGCTACATCTTCACAAGAAAAATAAATTAAGATCCCATCAGTACTTGGTTTATAGTGATCGCCAGCATAGATTAAAGAACCTGTAGCTACTCCTGCTTCATTTTTATTCGGAAACCAACCCATTTGTAAACCTTCCATTTTATGTAACCCAATTTCTATATCAAAAACTTTCTCATAAAAACTTTTAGCTCTATTCATATCCATCACAGGAATTTCAAACCATGCAACCATTTGATTATGTTTTAAAGATTAGACAAAAACAATTTACTTAATATTTTTATATCATAAATACATATTAACCAACCACTAAATACTATAAGTTATTTAAACCTGAAATTTCATGAATTTTCTTCATGATATCTAGCTATAATTTGTTCATGACTTTTGATAATTTTCTTAGTCCATTCCATACGCTTTTGTAATTTTTCTGCATCAGACAATTGCCAATTGATTTCTGATTTCCTTAATAAAGATGTCACATGTTGAAGCACAATAGCAGCAGAAACAGAAATATTAAGGCTTTCGGTAAAACCAACCATTGGTATATGAAGTTTGACATCTGCAGCTTCAAGTACCGCATCACTAAGTCCTTGTAATTCTCTTCCAAAGAAAAAAACAGATGGCTTTGTGATATCAAATTCTGAAAGCACTACAGAGTCATCATGCGGAGTTGTTGCGACCACCTGATACCCTTTATCCTTTAAAGTCTTAAGGCATTCTTTTGTAGTTGGATATCTGTTAATATCTACCCATTTTTGAGCACCCATAGCAATTTCTCTATCAATTCTCTTAACATTAATCTCCTCTATCACATGAATGTTTTGGATTCCAAAAACATCGCAACTACGAATAACTGCGCTAGTATTATGCAATTGGTAAACATCTTCTACAGCCACTGTAAAATGGTTTGTACGCTTATTTAATACTTTACTATACAATCCAAGTCTACGTGGTGTTAAAAATGATTCTAAATATTCAAGAAGTTTTAAATCTGTCATAGTGCTAAAATAAACAAATAGCTACTATTTCAATAAACCTAAGTTATGGGAAATTTTAAGTTACAAGTCTTATATATTAGGTAAATAAAAAACTGCCCGAAAAACAGGCAGTTTTACCTAAATCTACATTGAATTAAAAAAAACACTCAAAAGATAATTTTATGTCATATACTATACTTGTAAATAAATGACATTTGATACTAGTTTTTAAAAAAACCCCCCGAAATTACCCCTAACACCGGGAGGTCTAAAGTAAACACATCGTCAAAATGCTTCTTTATAGCCTTTTTCTAAAAAGAAAACGGCCGTATATTTTCTTATTTTCATTCTTTTTAAGTAAAACCCCCCGAAATTACCCCTAACGCCGGGAGGTTTAAAGTAAACACATCGTCAAAATGCTTCTTTATAGCCTTTTTCTAAAAAGAAAAACAGCTGTATATTTTTATGAATTAGTAGTTTAAAAACCTCCTGAAATTACCCCTAAAAACAGGAGGTTTTAATGTAAACACATCGTCAAAATGCTTCTTTATATACGTTCTACTAATTTTTTTTATTTGTTTTTTTTATTAGTTAATCATATTCTAGTTTCAAATAACTTATTAGTTTAATAATGTTATAGAAAAATTAATTTGATCTATAGCTTGGTAACGTATTTTTGAAGTAAAAACTTAAAAACATCATTACATAATTATTAATCAACATGTTAAGATCAATCACACCCATACGACGAAATATTATCGATAACGGACTGATTAAAAAACTTGTTAAGAAATTGCTAAAAAACTTACGGCACGACCGTAAAAAAGCGGAAGAATTCCTATATTTCACATATATTAAAATGTGATAGAAATTAAAATCGTTTTCTTTAAAGTAAAGAGAGATTTTATCAAAATATAATTGACATCTTATATACACTATAAGTAATATCCCAAACATGATGGTTAATTTTTTTAAATTAATCGTTATTCAGACCCTGCTTTTGTTGGCTCGCCAAAGTTTCACAAATAGCGGGGTTGTTTTTAAAGCTCTTTTGATTCTTAAAAATAAGTAACAATAAGCTTTTTAATATTTTATTTTACCCTGATTAAGTACAATATAAAGTACTTTACCTTTCATATATTATAAGTTATTAATTATTGAAAACTTATAACCTACAATTCAATCATCATTTTATAAAAAATGACTCAAATTATCTACAATTAAGAATACAAATAATGGGGTGAGGAAAAACTATTTATATTCTAATCAATTATGACTTTATATTCTTAGTTAAAAACAATACTTAAATATAATCACAATTTGTTAGATCATCATATTTTGCAACCACATAATTACTATGGTTTTACCGTAAAAAAATGCAATAACCCATCAAGATGGCAGTTTTAAACATATTTCAGAAAGTAAAAATTCGTTTCAAAAACAAATAAACAACTGAAAAACAAATACTTATAAAAAAAGTTACAATTTTCATTGGTTTTGCAATATTCTAAAAATGTAGGATTTTTCTTCCTTATATCTTGCTAATTTATTGCTATAATGGTTGAATTTTACTTCTTTTTAATTTTAGAATTGTTATTTTTTTCAGATTATAATACACTTAATTAATTTAAAATAAGTCTACTACCCTACTAATCCTATAGTTATACATTTAGTATATTAATGTGATATCAATATACTTATACAAAATTGTTCTTCACTTGTATTATTAAGCATCTTTCTGGATTTCTACAGCGTGAGGATAAGGAATTTCTATTCCTGCCTTATCTAAAGCAATCTTACAATGTTCTGTAATTGCAAAATAAACATCCCAATAATCTTCTGGGGTACAATACGGTCTTATGGCAAGATCCACAGAACTCTCTCCTAAATTTAATACATTTATCGACGGAGCGGGATCCTTAAGAACTTTATCATTTGATGTTAGTACTTCTAATAATACTTCTTTTGCTTGTTTAATATCCTCGTCATAGCCTATTCCTATAACAATATCTACTCGCATCTTGCCTTCTGCCGTATAATTAATAATATTTCCATTAGCCAATGTTCCATTGGGTATTATTGCAAGTTTATTTTCAGGAGTGATTAATTTGGTAGTAAAAATCTCAATTTCTTTAACTGCCCCCAGTACACCTTGAGCTTCTATTAGATCACCTATTTTATAAGGTCTGAATATCATAATGAGTACTCCACCCGCAAAATTTGATAAAGATCCTTGCAGTGCTAAACCTACGGCCAAACCCGCAGCAGCTATTACAGCAGCAAATGTAGTCACATCAACTCCTAATCTAGAGATAACTATTATGATGAGAAATATTTTTAACGCCCATGAAATAAGGTTTAAAAGAAATCTTTGCAAGGATTCGTCATATTTACTCTTAGACATTACTCCCCCTATCGTTTTAATCAATTTTTTGATCAACCAAGAACCAATTATAAATATCAGTATTGCGGTAATCAATTTGGGCCCAAATTCTTTAGCAAGTTCAATACCGTAATTAAACCATTCTTCTGCTTTTTCCATTAGTAAAAATTATCTAGTGATTAAATTGAAATTATTTTAATATTTCTTGTTGTAATAAAATGACTATTATTGTTTTTATCATTTCAAGTTATAAAAACCATCTTTTCAGAAAGTTAAAAACACGTTAACTTACAAAAATTATTAAAAAACAAGTAATAAGGAGTTGGATACAGTGCCTTTTTAAAACCGTTATTTTATACTAATAAATTCACTCCGTCGATTAAGTTGATGTTCGCTTTCGCTACAAGGCACATTATTTTCGCATTTATTTACAAGACTAGATTCTCCATAGCCCCTGCCAGTTATACGTGATTTATCAATATTTCCTTTTTCAATTATATATTGAATAGTACTTTTTGCACGTCGCTGACTTAGCAACAAATTATAATCATCTCCTGCTCTACTATCGGTGTGAGATCTTACATCGATTTTAAGTTGAGGATACTGTTTTAAAGCCGCTATAATTTTTTGTAATTCTACTTCGGCATCAGGTCTAATAAAAGATTTATCAAGATCAAAGTAAATAATCTCAAGTTCTAATAGTTTTGCTAAATCATCACCAGGTTTAACTTCTTTTTCTGCTAACCCACCTTTACTAAGTTGTAGGGTTAAATTATGCTCATGTTCTAACACGTTGTGTGTTGTCAAAATCACTTCGGTAGGTTTATAATCATCTTTTGTTGCTCTAACTATATAGTTAGTGGCACATTTTAGATTAAAGGAATATTTTCCGTTTTGATCACTCTTTATACGTTGTAACTCATTATTAGCGTCATCCATTAATATAACTTCTGTATTAGGTATTACCTCTTTTGTTACTGCATCGGTAATTACACCTTTTACGTATTGTCTACATTCTGTTATTAACTCGCCTATCTGCTTAAAGCTATAGATATCGTCATTTCCTTTTCCTCCATTACGATTACTCGCAAAATACCCTATTTTTGTAGCTTCATTAAGAACAAATGTAAAATCATCTTCTTTACTATTAATTGGTTTTCCTACATTATAAGGAACTGAAAATTCGTTAGCATTTTCAGACACAGCAACAAATACATCTAAGCCCCCAAGACCTACGTGTCCGTCACTGGCAAAATAAAGTCTTCCCGAATCGCTTATATATGGAAAAGTTTCTCTTCCTTCTGTATTAATTTTATCTCCAAGGTTTTTAGGAACTCCAAAAGTACCATCTTCATTAATATTAACCACATAAATATCAGAAAGCCCCTTACTATCAGCCATGTCACTAGCAAAATATAATTTTTTACCATCTAAAGTTAATGCA
Organism: Aquimarina aggregata; assembly: GCF_001632745.1. Taxonomy (GTDB): domain Bacteria; phylum Bacteroidota; class Bacteroidia; order Flavobacteriales; family Flavobacteriaceae; genus Aquimarina; species Aquimarina aggregata. Next base: position 92,636 of record NZ_LQRT01000004.1, read on the forward strand.
GGATGAGCAACCGAATATTCATCACTATTAAATGGTAACTCCTCTATATCAGTCCATTTATTATCCTTTAATGTTGCTCGATACATCTTTAATAATATAGTTCCCGCTGCATTAGAACCTAGTCTCTTTTTTGTATAATTATTGCGTGTAAAATAGACCGTCTGACCGTCTTTACTAAACACTGTAGAAGATTCATGAAACTTAGTATTAATTCTTCCCTTTATCTTTTTAGGAGCTTCAAGAACACCATTTGCTTCAAGAATATTAGATGAAAACAAATCTAAAAACGGCATCTCATTCCATTCATGTATGGTTTTAGATATTCCGGTTCGATTACCACGAGACGAGGCAAATACTAATTGCCCTCTATTGTTAAAACTTGGTGCATAATCAGAAAATTTAGAGTTTATATCCAATTTTGACAGATTAAACTTACCAGATTGCATCTCAATAAATTTTAAATAATCCCTAGTATTCATAAAAAATTGAGCTCGTTGATCATTACCAGTAAGGGCATTAAATTTTTCCATTACTGTATCTGCTTTTTCATATTGCCCAATACTTTTTAAACATTGAGAATATCGAAACAAATATTCTGAATCTACTTCGTCAGGGTTTTTGTTAATCAACTTTTCATACCACGGCACTGCAGCTTCTAATTGTGCATTAAAATAATATGAATCTGCGAGTTTTTTAAAAAGTTCTGGTGATTCATACCCTTTTTCTGCTACTTGAAGGTATATTTTTCGAGCGTCGACAAATGCATAACGATCAAAGTTTTCATTTGCCTTTTCTAGTCTTTTTTCTTGAGAATAGAGCATACAAGAAACTACTAGTCCTAGTGCTAATACTAAAAAATGTTTTTTGCAACCTGTCATATATTCAATTTACATTTAATCAAAACCCAAAATCATTTTAATTTTTTTGATGTGTAAATGATTCCTGGTTATACTAATATTTAATCTGAATAAGATGAAAATTTTAACCTCTTGTCCCGTTAAAAGAAACGAGGAGTTAACATTCTATTATATTTTTTGAATAGCTCAAATCTTAACATAACTTCATAACTTCCATCATTAAATTGAGATCTTCCTAATTCTGTTGTTTCTCGATCATAAGCGAATCCAATCATCATTGAGTCTGAAATTTGAAAACCTAGTTGTCCTGTCACTGCCGCACTCCAACGATATGCTACACCTAAAGTTAATCGTTCATACATTAAAAAGTTTGCTGAGACATCAACCTGTAACGGTGCACCAAACACAACCTTACTTAATACTGCTGGTTTAAATTTTAGATCGCTACCTATATCAAAAACATGTCCTGCTATAAAGTAATAGTTGATTCTTTCTTCTGCCAGAAAACTAACAGCATCACTGCCGCTAACCGTTGTGCTTTCATCAAAATGATTGGTCTCTAACAAATTAGGCGCACTTAATCCAAAGTAAAACCTATTTGTATGATAATACACACCTATACCTACTTGAGGAGAAAATTTGTTGTCTATATTCGTCTCAAAAAGTGCATCATTTTGATTAAATTGAGATAACTCTTGTAGATTTATATTCAGTAAATGTGCTCCTGCTTTTAAACCAAAACTTAACCTTCCTGTTTCTGAGGTCGGAATTGTATACGAAAAATCAATATCAAAATACGTTTCATCTGTGGGGCCAATTTCATCATTCACAATAGACAACCCTAAACCAACTCTTTCATTATTTCCGATAGGTGTATTAAGTGTTAGTGTTTGAGAACGCGGAGCTCCTTCAAGACCAACCCATTGACTCCTATGCAGCCCCATGATACTCATGACACCACGGCTTCCTGCATATGCGGGATTAACACTAATTGTATTGTACATATACTGCGTATATTGAGCATCTTGTTGGGTATACCCCATAGTACACACAATGCTTAAAAGTCCAGTAACAATTATTTTGTGTATTTTTTTCATTCGCTTTCCTTTAATATTATCTAGATACTCCTACAGTTCTACATTTATTAATATTTTGAAATACTTTTTTTAAAGTTTTTATAAATTCTATAACAATGTAAAAAAGTTACTATAGTATATGTTCAAATATCTATCTATAACACATTTCACCCCATGGGTTACGATTTTATATCGATGAGTTGTTATGCATTAAGACCTATTGATTTTAACCAAAAAATCTTTTCTTTTTTTTGTTCCCAAATCTATTTTAGTCTCATAGACATTTAAATACTGTTTACTAGACATCGTGAGATTACTCTTATATGAGGTATCCAAATTGTCGTTAGAGGATCTATACAAAAACAGACCAGCAATACACAAATAGAGTCCTACTAAAAAAAGGGCTATGATCAACATTAACAATACGTAATATTTATTTTTACTCTTCTTAGGTTCCTTATTATTATCAGTATCTAACTGCTGATTATTATTTTTAGAAGTTGGAGGTGGTTTTATGCTTTTTGACGAAAAAGAATATGAATTCATAATTATTGGTTTACTTTTAAAATTTATCGTTATTCAAATCTCATTTCTTGCTGGCTCGCCACAAATTTCACAATTATAAGATTGTTTTTTTTTTAGATTAAAGAGAATGCCTTATTGGCAACGAGGTAATTCTTTTAGATTTTAATTTTTCATTATATAATTTATGTTTAATTAAAAAAATGTGAACTTATATTTACAAAAGCAGGTACAACCTACTCCTAATTTGATTTTACTCGAATGGTATTATTATATAGTAACACAAAAAAAGATTGTAAAAAATCCGGATTACGACTATCCCGATAAGAGGTGAAAAAAGATATGAACGACAATAACCTTTTCACAGAAAATACTAGCGTATATTTGCTCATAAACAATGTGTTTTTCAATAATTTAAGTTACTACAATTATAATCTCCTAGGGCGCGAGAGTATTACAATCAGATTTTGACGATCTACTTACTTAAATCAAAATGATCAACATCTAAAAATTAAACCGCTTCTACATAATGTATAACAACACTAAAATATCGTGTTTAATTTTGTGTAACAATAACAATTAGTGGGTATCGCTAATCTATTATGTTTTTGTTAACATTATAAATTTATACATAATACTTCAATTAACAACATGGTATAACCTCAATATTTATAAGTTATAACCATATTTTTATACTATAACGTATCGTATTTAGAAATTAAACGATGATTATAGACTAAAATCTAAATAATGTTACAAACAAAAGAGAGGCTATCCTAGGATAGCCTCTCTTTTGTTTTGTACAATTTTATATAATTAAAATGTATAAATTATATAAAACCACGTTTTCTTGCCTCTTCTAAAAGCTGTTGATCATCTGCCTTTGCAATAGAGAACATTTCTTTAATTTGATTCTTCCTTTTCTCTATAGCACTTAATGAAAGACTTACATAATTTGGTAAGTTTTTAGTTTTAACACCACGTGATAAGTGATATAAAATCTTCAGATTTTTTTCATCTAATGAAAACTTATTTGTCATCATTTTTCTGAAGTGGTCATTAACCGTTGCACTATAATACGCTTTACCTTTTACAATGTTATTAAAAGCCAGTAGCAATTCACTAGATGTAAGATCACTCTTAATTAAAAAACCTGCAGGATTAATATTTTTAAGAATATTATGTATTCTGTGATCTTCTCTATGCATGGTTAAAATGATCACTTTTGATTTAGGTAGCAGTTCTTTTGCATGCTTTGCTAAATCTTCTCCAGAAGTTATTGTACCATCAGAAGATGGTGGCAATTTGATATCCACAAAAAGCATATCATAAGGAATCGTTTCTGAAGATTTGACAATGTTTGCATAGGCATCATCACAGTTAGAGGCAATGTCTATCTTGATTTGATATTCATTTTGGTTTTCACCTAATAAGGTATTCTTATACCCTTCGATAATCATTGGATGATCATCAATCATAAGAACTTTTAGCTTTTTCTTCATTTTAAAATTTGTTGTTTTTTTACCTAAAAAAAACAGTAGACTCAACGTATATAACTTTTACAAAAGAAAAATAGTATGATCCTACTATTATAATTAGATTGTTAGTTTAAACTGGTACACTTACGGCTACTTTAGTACCCTCGTCTTTTTCACTCAAAAACTGCACCACACCGCTCATCTGACTGACTCTTGATGTAATATTTTTTAAACCAATCCCTTTTTTAACCTTAGTACTTTTAAATCCGATTCCATCATCCAAGATAGTAAGATTTATTTTATCTTCTAAATAATCGAAATCAATTTTTATATTTTCTGCATTGGCATGCTTAAAAATATTCTGCATTGATTCTTGTAAAATTCTAAAAAAGTTTACTTTTTTCTGGTCATCGATTTCTTCCCAATCGATATCTTCATCGTTATTAAACTCAAAATCAATTTTATGTATTGCACAAAGGTCCTTGATCAAATCTTCGACAGCATCTATATATGCTACATCAGACGGCAAAGTTTCTGCCCCTAGATCATGAGAGATTAATCGTATTTCTTTTTCTATAGATTTAAGTTCGTCTATATATTTATTTCTGGCTTCTGTAAAACCGTCATTGGCACGTTGGTTAATCCCATCTAGACTTAACCGTACTCCAAATAATCGTCCTAATACACCATCATGCAGTTCTTCAGACATTCGCTGTTGTTCTAACTGCCTTCCTTCTTCTAGTTTTATTTGTTGATTAAGTAGCAATCGATAAATTTCTTGATTTGCTTCTTGTTGTGTTTGGGCAAACAATAGTTCTTTATTGCTTTGTTGTTGTCTAAATATGATATATCCCAATAAAAATAAAGCCGTTAATCCTAATATAGCAATGATAAGGATTTGGTTTTCTTTACTTATCTGTTGGTTTTGATCTTTTATTTCATTCGTTTGAAATTCAATTCTTGCAAATTTATCTCGAAACAAACGTTCTTCCTTTACTAAACTGTCATTGAGTTTAATATATTTATTAGCATATACTAAACCTATATCACTACTTGAAATATCAGATAATATTTTATATGCTTTTAACAATTCTTCATTATTTTGTAGTTCCAGTGACATGTTACTAGACTTTTTAGCATATAATTTAGAAAGACTATCATTACCAATAGACATATAGTACTCCGCCAAGTGTAGACTGGTAGTAGCAATACCATATTTATCCTTAATACTATCCTTTATTTTTAAAGCTTCATAAAAAAGACGTGGTATCTCAGATGTATCATTAGATAAAAAGTTCACATATGCCAAATTATCAATTAATGTAGTTCTTAATTTGGGGGCCTTAGCCAAAAAATCTTTATATGATAAAGCTTTGTTATAGTATTCTTTTGCCTTACCATACTTTTTTTGGGACTTATAAATCGTTCCTATATTAACAAAAGAAGCTATTGTTCGAGAAACTTCATTATTAGTACCTTTAGCATATTCTATTGCTTTATAATGATAGTCAATAGACTCTTCATAACGTTCTAAATATTTCGCCAGTATACCTAAATTAGTATAACACAAAGGCAAATATTTTTCATTCCCTGCACTAATAAACTTTTCAATTGCTTCTATTGTAATAGCCTCACTTTCAGTATAATCTTTTGCTTTTCTTAATATCAAAGCAATGTCTATTAGTATCTTACCATGATTATATTCAGACCCTTGAATTTTTGAATAAATCCGTTCTGCCTGATCAAAGGAATAATATGCACTATCGATTTTAGAAACTTTATTATAATAGATCCCTATATTTCCATGCGACTTTGCTATTCCAAGCGAATCATTTATCGACTTTGACAACCTCAATGCCTTTTCATTCATTTTTTTATAGGTGTCATAATCCTTAATCGTATAATAACCAATAGAAATAGTATGAATTTTATCTAGTTTATATTTCCCATCTGCAAGTGTTGAAGAGAAATTATATGCCTTACTAAGAATAGTTTTCTTTTCATCAATAGAAATTTCCTTACTTTTAGATTCTTCAATATAAGATTCAACTAAATTTGACATTGATACTTTTTCTTGAGCAGTCTCATCTGAGTTATTACAGCTAAATAATATCAATCCAAAGCATGCCAGAAAAAAATTATTAAAGAAATTGGTCATAACAAATTTTTACAAAATTTAAAATAATCAATTAAATTACAATAAAAAAAAGAACTTTAAAATAAAAGTTCTTTTTCTATATTTTTTGATAGTATAATGTACTATTCTGGATCCACGCCATCTCCTTCAACATCTTCTCCTCTCAATTCATCTTCAATTTCAATACCTACTTCTTCATTAATATTATCAGCTTCACAAGCCAAAAACATTGTACTTAAAAATAATATAGCGAATAGTGTTTTTATAGTTTTCATATTGTTTTGTTCTTTATTTAATATTATTTATATTTTTTATACTTTCTTCAATTCATTAAGGCTTATTCTTCAGGAATTACTCCATCTCCATCAACATCCTCTATTTTACTTATGTAACCAACTTCTGGATCTACACCTTCTCCTTCTGCATCTTCAAATTTAGCACCATTATCTAATTCGGGGACTACACCCTCTCCTTCCGCATCTTCAGAAATAAAATTCTCATTTCCGTCAATTCCAATTTCTTCACTCACTACATCCGCTTCACAAGCGATAAAAAATGTACTTAAAAATAAAACTGCGAATAATGTCTTTATAGTTTTCATAACTGTTTTTTTTATTAGTTTGTTTACTCCTTAAAACTAACGTCTTAAGTTGGGGTAATTGTTTGTTTATTTAGTTTAACTTTTACTTTTACTTTGGGGTTTTTCGCTGCGCTTGCGAAAATTTGTACTAGAGACTCATTATGCAATTTTGATAGTGTGTTTCTCTGTTTGTACACTACAAATGTAGACCTAAACCTCGCGCGCGCCCAATATATTAAGGTGTGTTTAGTAATTGACCCCCAATTAAGTGTGGTTGGATCGATTATACGGGTGGTTGGACGTATTTTAAAAATACAGGTTTTTTCTTGTAGGAAAAAAGTGTCTTTTCTGACTTCAAAGACAGTATGACAGGCTTAATAAAAAAAACCGATAGATAACGTTATCTATCGGTTAATTTTTAAATAATACTTTGTTAAACTATATATGTATCAAACTTTTTTTAGATAGCGCATCTTTAATTTCTTCTACATTAGTCTTATATGATTTTGAAAACGGAATCATATCGTCTGTGTTCTTGATTGCACATTTTGCTTTACCAAAATGAATCCTAGAAACATAGTTGGTATTTATAATATAACTGTTATGAATTCTTACAAAATGATCTGGCAATAAATTTTGAAAATGCTTTAAGGTTTTGAATGCTTCTACCTTATTGCCGTTACTCATAATAAAATCTGTAGTATTATTATCTGCTTTTAAATATAATATCTCTTCTACATCTACAAACCTATAATCCCCATAGGATTTAAAGCATAATGTATTATCTTCTACCTTATCAAAATCCTTCTCAAACCTTAACAACGTTCGGTTTATCTGGCTTTTGCTCATTGGTTTTAGTATATAATCTAAAATTCTATTACGTATCCCTTCTATAGCATAATCTGATGTTTTAGTGATCACAATAAACTCTGGCAGTTGTGTCATATACTTTGTTAATTCGGTCATTAACGTGTATTGTGTTTTAGCACAATGTGTTCCTGGAACTTCTGGTTCTAAAAACACTAATCTTGGCTTTCTTTCTAAAATAAGATCTAATGCTTCTTGCTCATCCTTTGCAATTCCCGTACAAATATAATCTGTCTGTTCATCTAATGCTATTTGAATGGAATCTGCAATCTTTTGATCATTGTCAATAATTACATAAGGATATTTCATAGGGTAAAAATTAAAATATTAGTGTCGGTTAATGAACATCAAATTATTGTTCTTACAAGATAGGATTTTTAACTCTTTTTTAAATACGGTTTTACCGTAACATTTTTATGGAGAGCCTTTGATAGCAAGGCTTCACAGACTGTTCTTTATCGATCAATAGCTACATTTAATCGAAACAAAAATACAGCCATCCTTAAACGACAAAAGCAGAATTATAGTATATGTTTTTATAGAAAAATTACAGAACCCATAATTATATTACCAAAAACCGGCCAAAAGTAGTTTAAAATCCACCTTGACTTATTAAACAACTATTAAAATTTCATTAAATAAGACACCCCGCAACCACTATTTTTTAAAATTTTAATAAAAGTTTAAGTCTTTGCACTACTAAATGCATGAATAATACATCTTAAATGATTACCAAAAACTATAAAACACCATCTTATTAATATTATTTAGCATTAAAGTCTTAAAATATATTTGTAGCAAATCTTGTAAAGAGACTCTGTTTTGTCTTAATTTTACCTTATGAAAAAGATTGTAGTACTTACTGGAGCAGGAATAAGTGCCGAAAGCGGCATCAACACTTTTAGAGATGCAAATGGGCTTTGGGAAGGTCATGACATTATGGAGGTAGCTTCTCCTATAGGATGGAGAAATGATCAAGATTTAGTATTAGATTTTTATAACAAAAGACGAAGACAACTACAAACCGTGCTTCCTAATAAAGCACATTTTGATCTTGTTACTCTCGAACAACAATATGATGTCACTATTATTACACAAAATGTAGATGATCTTCATGAAAGAGCAGGAAGTTCCTCAATTATTCATCTTCATGGTGAACTACTTAAAGTACGTAGTCAATTTGACGAGCAACTTGTTTTAGATTGGAAAGAAGATTTAAACACAGGAGATCTTTGTGAACACAATTCACAATTAAGACCTCATATTGTATGGTTTGGCGAAGATGTACCTATGATGGATAAGGCTATTGCAATAACAGAACAAGCTGATTTTATTATGATCATTGGGACGTCTATGCAAGTATACCCTGCTGCAGGACTGGTTCAATATGCACCCAACAATACACCTATCTATTTTATAGATCCCAAACCCTCTATATCTGCAAACGAACGCCTGACTGTTTTATCAGAAAAAGCAACAACCGGAGTACAAAAAGTGGTAACTGAATTAATGAAGTAATCCAAATTTGTAATATTACTGTATCGTATCTTTATTTAGTTGTAAAGATTCTTGTGCGAGGGTATCTGTAATTTTGGGAGTTATCGTATCTGTTAATTTTTCTCTAGTCTTTTTAGCCCAATTGATCAATACTTCTGAGTCTGATGAAGAGAGTTCCCCGTGTACCCATGTATATGGTTTAAGTGGCATTTCTTTTTTCTCCAGCTCTTCTATAAACTCTTCTAGTTTGTGATCTTTTTGTTTTATAGTATATGATTCCCAATCAGAGATATTAAAATGTTCTTTACCTTCTTCAATTTGATAGGCCATCCAATGCGAGATAGGACTTACTTGCATATACCAAGGATATCTGGTAAATGTACTGTGACAATCATAACAATTATTTTCTAAAATTGTTTTAACCTCACCTGTAACCCCCACACTTTCTTCAAAATTAGTAATACTTAAATAACTGGATTCATTTTTATCTGGTCTTAAAAATTGTGAAATAACCAGTACTAATACTAATAAAAAAAGTAAATTTTTAAACATGACGTATTCCCTTTAGTAATGAACATCTCTTAATTTTTTTCTTTGAATTGAAACAAAATATTAAGATTCATTCATAACAAAAATCAATTTAGATAATTGTGTGTTATACAAGTAATAACGATTTTAACACTTAAATATTATTTTCTAATTTTGATTTGAACAACTATCAAATTATAATGATCGTATTAAAAGATGTACTGGATACCGTTAATCATTCTCGTGAAAAAAGAAATTACTTTGCAAATTTAATTCTTGATTCTCCAGAATTACTACCTGAACTTTTAGAGATTTGTGCAGAAGTTGATCATGAAATCTCGTGCAGAGCGTCTTGGGGTTTAGAATTTTTATCAAAAAAGAATTTAAACGTTATTCTACCCTACCTAGATGAACTTATTACCATTGTACCATCAGTATATCAACATCCTGCAGTGCGCCCAATGGCCAAAATTTTTGAATATTTATGTATCTCATATTATAAAGACAAATCAATAGCGGTTAGAAAAGCATTATCTCGGCAACATAGAGAAAACATTACTGAAATTTGTTTTGATTGGTTAATCACAGATCAGAAAGTAGCTCCTAAAGCATATTCTATAACATCACTGTATTTGCTAGGTACAGAATTTGATTGGGTACATCCTGAACTTAAAGTTACTTTAGAAAATAACTACAATGAAGGCAGTGCCGCCTATAAAGCACGATCAAGAATGATTTTAAAAAAGTTGTAGTTTCGACTATATTAGATTTAATGAGTTCTTTTATCTTCTAGATTAATTTTATTGACTTGATTCATATTCAAGACATAGGCATCTAATTTCATCAAAAAATCATTACGAGTCCTTCGTAATTGGTAATTAATTAAATTATCTTTGCCCCTTTCAAAAAACAAAAAATTATGTCATCATTTCCTTTGCAAGCCATCTCACCAATTGATGGACGCTATGCATCAAAAACTCAATCTTTAAGTGCATATTTTAGCGAAGAAGCTTTAATCAAGTATCGTGTTTTAGTAGAAATCGAATATTTTATTGCGCTTTGCGAATTGCCATTACCCCAACTGCAAGGTGTTGACAATGCTGTTTTTGAAAAATTAAGAGCTATTTACACAGGTTTTTCTACAAATGACGCTCAGGCTATAAAAGATATTGAAAAAGTAACGAATCATGATGTAAAAGCCGTAGAATATTTTATCAAAGAAAAGTTTGACATCCTCGGGTTACAGGAACACAAGGAGTTCATTCATTTCGGTCTTACTTCTCAAGATATAAACAATACGGCTATTCCTTTAAGTATTAAAGAAGCTATAGGTGATGTGTATATTCCTCAATATTTAGAATTAAAAGATAAATTAACCACTCTGGTCAAAGAATGGTCTAATATCCCAATGCTTGCCCGTACACATGGTCAACCAGCTTCTCCAACTAGATTAGGTAAAGAGATACAAGTATATGTTACCAGACTAGAAGCACAATTTGATTTATTAAATGATATCCCTAGTGCTGCAAAATTTGGTGGTGCAACAGGAAACTACAATGCACATAAAGTTGCATATCCAAATATCGATTGGAAAGCTTTTGGAACTCGTTTTGTTCAAGAAAAATTAGGTTTACATCACTCTTTTCCTACTACACAGATTGAGCACTATGATCATATGGCTGCCTTATTTGATGGCTTAAAGCGCATTAACACCATCATACTTGATCTAGATCGTGATATTTGGACGTATGTATCTATGGATTATTTTAAGCAGAAAATTAAAAAAGGCGAAGTAGGTTCATCGGCAATGCCGCATAAAGTGAATCCTATTGATTTTGAAAATAGTGAAGGTAATATAGGTATTGCAAATGCTATTTTTGAGCACCTTGCTGCCAAACTACCTGTAAGTAGATTGCAGCGTGATTTAACAGACAGTACTGTACTTAGAAATGTTGGAGTACCTTTTGGACATACTATCATTGCATTTCAAGCTACATTAAAAGGCTTAAACAAATTGTTATTAAACGAAAGCAAGTTTGCACAAGATTTAGAAAATAATTGGGCGGTAGTTGCCGAAGCAATACAAACTATTTTAAGGAGAGAAGCCTACCCTAACCCTTATGAAGCATTAAAAGGGTTAACCAGAACCAATGAAGCTATTAACGAGAAATCTATCGCTGATTTTATAGAAACTTTAGAGGTTTCTAACGAGATCAAAGCAGAACTAAAACAGATAAATCCTTCTAATTATACAGGGATTTAATCTGTGAGACATAAAAACATTAAAAAAGCCTCTACTAAAATTTAGTAGAGGCTTTTTTATGTTTAACTATAACCATCTATATTAATCTATATCTATAGTTTCTGCAATTTGCTTAAAAGCACTTAGATCCATTTTTTCCATAGACTTTGCTAGTTTTGCAATATTTGCAGGTTTCATATTATCTCCTAAAACTCGTATTAGTGCTAGTCCTTTTTCCTGATCGTTAGCAAATACGATTACCTCATCAATTTTATCTTCGTCTCCTTGAAACTTTAATTCTACTTTAGTCCCGTTAGAACCAAATTTCATTAACGTCTCATACTTGTCTGAGCTTAATATTTTACCAATAGCAGCAGTTTCTTTATCAAACTTACCTCTTAAATCGTCATTAAGTTTCAATGCTAAAAAATTTACTTTCTTAATACTTTCTAACGTCTCCTTTTCATCTGCACTTAGTTCTATCTCATCTTTATCTAATAGGCTTGTAGGAACATCTACTGCTATAAAATCATTATCGTCTTGATGATTAACAAAATATTCTTGTAATGTTTGATCGCTATTACAACTTGCAAAAGCTAATAAACCTACAAGGCCTAAAGTTTTAAATACATTTTTCATTCTTTTGGTTTTTTGCCTTAATTAGATAAGGCTGGTTGATCGTTTTTGATTGATGTTACTATAATCTACTACTATTTTAAACGAAGCCGGTTAGTAATGACTTCGTTTAAAATGATAGTAGTTTTTTAAATACTAGTGATTAATTTCCTTTTTTAACCTTCTTTAATTCTTTTCCACCTGGGATATTAAGATCATCTGCCAATTTTGATACTTGTCTAAGATCTATTTTTCCTGTTATGGTTAATATGATAGATTCTGGACCATCTTTTTTATCATTTCCTTCTAGATACATAAATAACTCACTTACATAGTCATCGGTACTACCTGGCTTTATATAAAATTTTATATTTTCACCATCATCACTTTTAACACGCATCAATTCGTCTAAAGAAGAACTTTTTAAGTAGTTTCCTACGTCTCCTTGCATTTTCTGACTTACCTCTTTATTATCTGTGATAAATACTTTAATATTATTAATATTTTCTACCAAGTTTAGATATTCTTGAGTTTCTTTATCAGAACTTTCGAAATCAATTTTGCTTAATAGTTTAAACATTTTGTTGGTGATCACCATAGAGGTAACGTCACTCATGTTTTCATATTTATCAAAATAACTTTGTGCATTAGACACATATGGTAATACAGCCAGTACTAAAATAATTGCTAACTTTTTCATATTTCTTAATTTAAATTACCTCGAAGTTAATCGAGATCGTTGTTTGTGTTTGTGTTTCTATTTTATAAATTTACTTTTAGTGTTTTCAAATTCCTTCAGGTACACTAACCCCTGCTTACCCTCATTCATATATTGAGAAACCATACTGAGGATCTTTTTGGTTTCCTGCAATGCTATTTCTGGATCTTCAAACGTATCTACTTTTTCAGGAGGCGGATTAGTTCTTGTTAAAAACAAGCCTGTAATCAAAGCGATAGATGCCGCCATGCCAACCCAAGCAAACTTAGGTCTGTTACGAGTTTTTAGTTTTAGATCCCTAGTAGCAGTTATGGTGCTTTCTTCAGAAAAATACTGAAACAAATCTCTATATCTCTCGAGGTGTGACGGCACAGTTTCTCTGGTAAAATAAACCTTTAATTCTTTTTCTTCAGAAATGGTCGTTTCACCCTCAAAATACTTTTCGAGTAATTTTTCTATGTTAGACAACTCCATAATTGTGTTTTTTTAATAATTCTTCTCTAATTTTTTTTCTTCCTCTTGATAATGCTACTCGAACGGCTGTTTCATTTAGGCCAAGCATATCTGCAATCTCGGCATTATCATATTGTTCTATATCTCTAAGCTGGATAATCATTCGTTGTTGTTCTGGCAGATCATTCATAATTTTACCAACCCAATCTAAACTATCCTTAGCTTCTACTTGTCTTTGTAACGAAGGCCTTTCATCCTTATAATTACTATGTACAATTTTTAGATTTCCAGTTTCTTTTGCTTTAAGCTTATCATAACAGTAATTTTTAGTCATCGTCATAGCAAAGGCTTCTACATTCTTATACTCTTCTATCTTCTTTTTATTTTTCCATAGCTTTAGCAATACTTCTTGTGTTGCATCTTCAGCCTCTTCATTACTTACCAATAAACGCTTAGCCAACCTAAATAGTTTGTCCTTAAATCCATTAGTTAGTGTTATAAATACTCTTTCTTTCATTTTTTGGTTGGTTGCATTAAAACTTTGTCAGCTTTATACTAGGGAGACGACTATACATATAATTTGTTACAATCTTTTTTAAAATAATAATAAAGTAGTTACTTTTAGCGCTATATAGTTAAGAGAAGTCATTATGAAATACCTCAAGTCCTTTACAATATTGTTTCTGTGTAGTAGTTTCCTTTCTGGATGCTTTAATGATAATGATGATGTATTAAGAATATCAAGCACTACCGAAATTAATAGTTTTATATGGAGAGGTATGAATAATTTTTATTTATACAAAGCCGATGTTCCTGATTTAGCAAATAATCGTTTTTCTTCTGATCAGGCTTTCACTACATTCTTAGATGGGTTTAATTCGCCTGAAGCTATTTTTGATGCATTGCAATCTGGTGTAGACGAATTTAGTTTTTTAGTAAGTGATTATATTGCTCTAGAACAGTCTTTTGATGGAATTACGCGAAATAATGGAATGGAATTTGGTCTAGTGGGCTATCCAAATGATGATACTAATGTTTTTGGATATGTGCGTTATGTTCTTCCTAATACTGATGCAGAGGATAAAGGAGTCAAAAGAGGAGATGTTTTTAATACTATTGATGGTACACAGATCACTCGACAAAACTTTAGACAACTAATAGCTCCTGATAACTATACAATTGGATTAGCTACTTTTGATGGCACTACAGTCACACCAACTACCAATACAATCTCTCTTACAAAAGTGCAGTATACCGAAAACCCTGTTTTTATTACAAAAACTATTGATGTTGGTGGCAACCCTGTAGGGTATTTAATGTATAACGGCTTTACAGCCGATTTTGATTCTCAATTAAATGCTGCTTTTACACAACTCAAAGCAGATAATGTAACGGATTTAATCTTAGACCTAAGATATAATGGTGGGGGTTCTGTAACTTCTGCTATTGATTTATCAAGTATGATTACAGGACAGTTTAATGGTCAAGTTTTTTCTACAGAAGAATGGAACGCAGACTTAAATGGTGAACGTGGAAGTACCAATCTTTTTGATAATCGAATTAGAAATGGTGAGGATATTAGCAGTTTAGGGTTATCTAGGGTATATATTTTGACCACTAGGGGTTCTGCATCTGCTAGTGAACTTGTTATAAATGGATTAGACCCTTATATCAATGTTATCCAAGTAGGATCAACTTCTAGAGGTAAATTTCAAGCTTCAATAACTATATATGATTCGCCAAATTTTAGGCGATTAGGAGCAAATATTGGGCATAGGTATGCAATGCAACCATTGGTACTTAGGTCTATTAATTCTGTAGGTTTCACAGATTACTTCAGCGGGTTTACACCTGAAATAGAAATTGCAGAAGATTTTTCTAATCTAGGCATTCTTGGCGATCCTAACGAACCTCTTTTAAAAGCCGCAATAGATAATATTTCTGGTACTAGAAATGCAAAAGCGTATTTCACAGAGCAACTAGAAAGTTTGGGTAATAGTAATATGTTAAACCCTGATTACGAACTTATGTACAAATAAATATTATACTGGTATAATTCTTGTTGCAGTTCTTAAAACTCTAAGAATACTCAAAAAAAAGAGTATTTTAGCTTAAAAAAGTAACACATTTTAACATAACTCAATGAAAAAGGAAATATTTAGAGCCGCAGTACTAGTATTCACATTTTTATTTCTCGTCTCTTGCTCTAGTGATGATGATGCTCCAGATCCAAATCCAGTATCTATTCAAAATGATGATGAAAACATTGACTCTTTTGTCTGGAGAGCCATGAATTTTTGGTATTTATACAAAGATGATGTTCCAAATCTTCAAGATAGTAAAATAGATAATACCAATGAATATAGAAAATTTCTTAGTACCTATGACTCACCTGAAAATTTATTCGATGATTTACTAACTAAAAACATTTTACAAGGCGTACAAGAAGATCGATTTAGCCGTATTGTTAATGACTATATAGCTCTAGAACAAAATCTTAGTGGAACAAGTAAAAATAACGGAATGGAATTTGACCTTGGTAGAATTGTTAATACAGATGATATTTTTGGATTTGTTAGATACGTATTACCAGGCACAGATGCAGAGTCAAAAGGAGTATCGAGAGGTGATATTTTTACTAGAATAAATGGAACGCAACTTAACCTTGATAATTACAGGAGTCTACTTTTTGGTTTAGATAGTTATGAAGTGGAGTTTAATGTAATAGAAAATGGTGCTCTTGTTCCAACAAAAAACCTTACATTAATTAAAACTGAATATACTGAGAATCCAATATTTATTGCAAAAAACATTGAATATGGGGGACAAAAAATAGGATATCTAATGTATAATGGTTTTACTTTTGGTTTTAATAAACAAATGAATGATGCTTTTGCTAATTTTAAAAATGATGGGATTTCTGATTTAATTCTTGATCTTCGTTATAATGGAGGAGGTTCTGTATATACTGCTGTGGCATTATCAAGTATGATCACAGGTAACTACACAGGACAGATTTTTGCCAAAAGTATATACAATCAGGACATATTAGATATCGTAAGTAATCAAGACAATGCAGATGAGTTTTTAAATGATAGATTTTTAGATAATATAATCACTGATTTTGATAACAATACTCAGGAGCCAATAAATTCCTTAGGACTTCAAAAGATCTATATTTTAACCTCACGAAGTAGTGCATCAGCAAGTGAATTGGTTATTAATAGTCTTTCTTCATATATAGATGTTATTCAGATTGGAACTGAAACAAGTGGAAAATTTCAAGCCTCTAGAACACTTTATGATTCTGGAGATTTAAATCGTGAAGGAGCCAATCCTGATCACACCTATGCTCTTCAACCACTGATTAGTAAAATATCAAATAAAGATGATAATACTGATTTTATTAATGGACTAACACCACTAGTAAGATTCAGTGAAGATTTTCAAAACATGGGCACTCTTGGAGAATCAAATGAACCCTTTCTTAATACAGCATTAGAATATATTGTTAATGGAGCAGCATTAGCAACAAAAAAACAAGGCACAATACAATTTGAATTAATCGGAAATAGTAAAATGAATAGTAGTTCTTATCAAAGAATGTATATTGACAATATTCCTTTCTCTACTTTTGAAGAGAAAGAATAAACATCAATTTTTAAATACAAAAAAGTCCTGAGTTTTGCTCAGGACTTTTTTTATACTTAATTCTTATCGTTAAAAAGTAAGATTAAATCCTATTTTTGCATTTCTTCCTCTTGTACTAAATCCAAAAACTTCTTGATATTCTTCATTCGTTATATTATTCAATGCCGCAAATACGGTTAAATTATCCATCAATTTATGATTAATATAAAAATCTAATAATCCGAAATTATCCAGAGTCACTTGTGCTGGGGCAAAAGTAATAGGGTCTGGGTTAGAAAAATCATTATCTGATCGCTCGGTATTGTATTGGTAATTTAAAGAGGTATAGGTCTTGTCGTTTAATTGATACCCTATATTTGCATTAACCATATGCTCAGGAATTCTAATGTTATCATCTAACTTACCAATATTTGTATAGGTATAATTACTCTTTATAAACAACTTGTCATCTAAAACTGTAGCTGATAATTCTAATTCTACACCATCTACCTTTATATCATTGACTGAGTTTAAATTTACAAATGTATTTGGGTCAAAAGTGATAAAATTCTCCGAAGTACGATTAAAATACACAAGACTTACCAATGCTCTTTTTGCATGAGATAGTTCTACTCCTACTTCTAACGTTCTGCTTTCTTCAGGCTCAAGGTCTACATTCCCGCTACCAAATGCTGTATCATATAATTGAAACAAAGAAGGCGTTATATAAGCAGAACTATATGAAGCCAATCCTTTGATATAATTACTTCCAAATGTATGTACATAAGATGGATTAAGATTATAAACTAATTGACTACCATATACACTATGGATATTAAGTCTAGCTCCTGCATTTACATTTAGTCCAAAATCAGATGCATAAACAAAATTTGCATAAGGATCAATAATATCAAACTCTGCATTATCATCACTTATCGTTTCAACTAGATCTGAAGTACCGAAAGGAATACTTAGTAAATTAAAGTCGCTATATGAACCATTTGCCCCTATAACCGTATAAAATGTATTATCAATTTTGTATTTGTTATAAATATCAAATGTAAATACATCTGCTTCATACTTTGAAGGAAAACTTGATTGTGTAAGATCTCTTTCTAATTTTGCTATACTATTTGTAAAAGTAACACTACCATTAGGATATTTAATTTCCCAAAAAGAACCCGCTCTTAATTGTTTACTCTCAAATTCATTATCTCCATCTAAGCCTGCTCCTGCATCAAATTCATTGGTATATTGATCTAAGTTTCCAAAAAAATGAAATTTGAAATTGGTATTCCATTGATATCCAACTTTTGTATACACATTAAATTTTGAAAAAGCATCGGTCTCTGCTCCTTCTGCTTCTGCAGTAGACAATCCATCTGCAAATTGATTACTAAAACTAGTTAAGTAACTTACTTTTCCTAAAGTTCCATTAATAGAAGCTAGATTAACAAACTCATTGATATCATAATCTTGATCATCTTGAGATTGATTAGTCCCTATTGTAGATTGAAAGCTTGCAGCAATCTTTTCTTTACTCTCTCCTTTTGTAGTAATATTAATTACTGCACTCGCTGCTCCTGATCCATAAAGGGTACTGGATGCACCTTTTAGGATTTCTATTTCTTTGATTTGATTTACAGATAATAATCTTAAATCAAAATCTCCAGCAGAAGATGAAGGATCACTAACCGTCACGCCATCTACTCTTATTACAACTTGACGATTTCTTCCTCCTCGAACATAAACCCCTAAGTTCTGTCCGGCAGCACCTCCGCTACCATTAATAAATACTCCTGCGGTTCTTGTAAGTACTGTAGCTACAGACTCTCCCTGACTTCGTTCTAATTCTTTCGAAGTAATTTTAGTGATTACTTTACCACTTTGTTCTCGTTTTAGATTAAATTTAGAATCAGAAATAACCACTTCTTCTAGTTCATTAACCTTCTCTTCAGACGTTGCCTCTTGCCCTGTTAAATACGAAGATCCCAGCATCAAAAATGCTGCTCCAAAAAACATCTTTTTGTTCATTACTTAAATACTTATTTTTTACAATAACCGGAAAAAAGTATGCAGTTTACCCATACCCAAACTATTATCCCGACAGTTTGACTTATCGAATTAAGGCAGGTCTCCTGGCTTGCGTTTTGTTATTTACCTTCCCGTTTAACTAACATATATTAGTGCATACAGTGGTTTAAAGAATTATAACAAACACCAATTAATACTATAATTGGCTAAGCTTACAGTTGCGGGAACAGCTCAGGTCTTTTAATTTACTATACAAGTTTTAAGAGTATTGAATTAAAAATTCAAGTTTAGTGTTTACAGTATATTTTTCCTGATTCCCTTTTAATCTTAACTCTTATTCAAAGAGTTAAGAACCAAAATTCTGCGCGAATGTATTATATTTTATGGAAATTGAGATTACTTTAACAAATAAATAATGTATTCAATTAACTTTGCTTTCTTAAAAAAAGCAAATGTTACATTACATTACAGGAGGAGAGCGATCTGGAAAAAGTAGTTATGCACAGAATCTAGCCCTGCAACTGTCACCCACACCTTACTATTTGGCAACATCTAGAATATGGGACGAAAATCATCGGCAACGTATAGATAGGCATGTTGCTGATCGTGACCAACGTTGGATTTCTATTGAAGAAGAAAAAGAAATCTCTAAAGTAATTGTAGAGAATAGTGTTGTCGTGATTGATTGTGTTACTCTATGGCTGACAAATTATTTTGTAGATACTCAAAATAATGTACAAGAATCTTTGGCACTGGCTAAAGAAGAGTTTTATAAACTTTTACAGAAAAAAGCCACAATCATTATTATATCTAATGAAATTGGTATGGGAGTTCATGCCACCACAGAAGTAGGTAGAAAATTTACAGAACTACAAGGTTGGATGAACCAACATATTGCAAAACATGCAGATAAGGCCACAATTATGGTATCTGGAATACCTGTAGAAATCAAAAACAATAACTAACCAAACGTACATGGATTTTAAAATTAAATCTGTTTCAAATAAAAATCTAGCAGAAGCACTTCAATCAAAAATAGATCAAAAAACCAAACCTATTGGTGCTCTTGGCTCTTTAGAAAAGATCGCTTTGCAGATAGGGTTAATTCAAGGTACAGATCGGCCTATTTTAAAAAACCCAACCATTGCAGTCTTTGCAGGGGATCATGGGATTGCTAAAAAGGGAGAAGTAAATCCTTACCCCCAAGAAGTAACAGCACAAATGGTCTATAATTTTTTAAATAAAGGTGCCGCAATAAACGTTTTTTGTACCCAAAATAATATTGATCTGCACATTATTGATGCAGGTGTTAATCATAACTTTAATGGGATTTCTGATCTTATTGATGCCAAAATAGATTATGGCACTCAAAATTACCAAGAAGTTCCAGCCATGACCAAAGTACAATATGAAAACGCATTAAAAAAAGGAGGAGATATTGCTAAACAGATTTTTCATAACGATTGTAATAGTATTGGTTTCGGTGAAATGGGAATTGGTAATACATCTGCCGCGTCCCTATTAATGTCATACTTCACGGATACTCCAATTGCAGAATGTGTTGGCGCCGGAACAGGTTTACAACCTGAATCCATTACTATTAAACAACAAATCTTATCTGAAGTATACCATAAACATAATCCTACTTCACCTCAAGAAGCACTCTCCTGCTTTGGAGGGTTCGAAATTGTAATGATTACGGGCGCTATTTTAAAAGCTGCAGAGCTCAAAATGACTATTGTTATCGACGGTTTTATTGTAACAGCAGCACTTCTAGGTGCTCATGCAATGCATCCTGAGGTACTTGATTATTGTATATTTGCGCATACATCAGGAGAACAAGGTCATCAAAAAATGCTAGCATATATTGGCAAAACACCTCTTGTCAATTTGGGTATGCGTTTAGGCGAAGGTACTGGTGCAGCAATAGCCTATCCTATAATCAAATCTGCTGTTGCTTTCTTAAATAACATGGCTAGCTTTGAAAGCGCGGGAGTATCTGATGGTAACTAAACATAGGATAATGAAACAAGGAATTTTATCTATTAGTATTGCCCTTATTGGATTTTATTTTATCTACTGGTTTAATCATAGCCTTCTAGAACATATGACAACCTTAACTAATCCTAAAGAAAATACGATAGAAGTGCCCAAAACTATTCTTACGATAAGTAAAACGTATCGCATTACAACAATTTGTATAGGTTTATTAAGTCTTTATTTTGGAATAATCTCATTTCTTAAAAAACATAAAATTGGGAGTATTGGAATTCTTTTAGCCGTATTTTTGATAATTCTAACTTTTATTCCTTTTTGGCAATATGCCATACAATAAAAGAATTTGGATATAATATTTGAATAAGTCATGAAAAAAGAAATTCATATTTTCTTTACCGCTCTAATGTTTTTTACAAGAATACCTTGTCCAAAATGGGTAAATCATGATCCACATTATTTACAACAAAGCTCAAAATATTTCCCCTTAGTTGGCATACTAATCGGAAGTATCGGAGCCATCGTTTTTTATACTTCTTCTTTTTTATTCTCTACAGAAGTTTCTCTTTTACTCTCTATGTTTTCAACTATATATGCTACAGGGGCTTTTCATGAAGATGGTTTCGCTGATGTATGTGACGGTTTTGGTGGTGGTTGGACTAAAGATAAGATTCTTTTGATTATGAAAGATTCTAGATTAGGCACATATGGTACACTAGGTATCGTATTAATGTTGTCTATTAAATTTGCATCATTGCGAGAAACAGAGGTGCTTTATATTCCTTTACTTCTTATATCCGGACATGCTTTGAGTCGGTTTATAGCCACTACATTATTATATACACACCCTTATGTACGAGATACAGAAGATAGTAAAGCCAAACCTGCTGCAAAAAGCATGAGTTTAAGGTTACTTATAATTAGTGCTTTTTTTGGAATCGCTCCATTGTTTTTTTTCAAAAACCCTTGGATTTTCATTACACTAATCCCTATGTACTTATCAAAAATGTTTTTAGGAGTCAAATTCAAAAAATGGATTGGTGGGCAAACAGGAGACTGCGCAGGCGCAGTACAACAATTAAGTGAAGTAGTTTTTTATCTTACAACAATAGCACTATGGAATTATATTTGGTAAGACACACTACTCCTAACATCGAAAAAGGAATTTGTTATGGTCAAAGTGATCTTGGAATAACCGATTCATTTCCTTCAGAAGTTCATAAAATACATAATCAAATTCCGATTAAAGAAATCTCTAAAGTCTATAGTAGTCCATTACAACGATGTAAATTGCTAGCACAAACATTTAAAAAAGAGACCATTTTTGATGATCGATTAAAAGAGTTAAATTTTGGCGATTGGGAATTGCAACCTTGGGATGCCATACATAGTAAAGAACTAGATCCATGGATGAAAGATTTTGTAAACATAAAAACCCCTAATGGAGAATCATATGTTATGCTTCAACAACGCATGTTAGATTTTTTTTATTCTTTAGATAAAACTACTAACGAAAAAAATGTAATTGTATCCCATGCAGGACCATTAAGAGCTTTGTTATCGCACCTTCAAGAGGTTCACCTTAAAGATTCTTTTGATATCAAAATCGAATATGGTCAAGTCATTGAACTTGATGTCAAGTAGTAGTATTTATCATCTAAAAATTAACCGCGCCTTTTTTATGAATTTTGTTTTTGTTCTTGAACTCGTCTCTATTTAGTATTTTTATTGAAATGATTAACGCTATGCGCAATATTACATATCTCTTTTTAATTGCTTTATTATTTAATTCTTGTAAAAAGACAATTAAAGAAGCTGATGCATTAACTATTCAACCACTCGCCACTCAAAAATTAGAATACGCGTCTGGTTTTACAATCAAAAACCTTGAGGGTTATAAAGAAATTGTAGTTTCTACACCTTGGCCAGAAGCAGAAAAAAAACTTAAATATATTCTATATCCGAAAGGAACTCAAAAACCATTTCAATCAGACAGTATTATCTTTATAGAAGTACCTGTAGAAAGAGTTGTAGTTACTTCGACTACAGATATTCCTATGCTCGAATATTTGAATCAAGAACAAAAACTAGTTGGATTTCCTCATACTGATTATATTTCCTCAGAAAAAACACGCGCATTAATTGATCAAGGTAAAATCAAAGAACTGGGTAAAGAGTATAACCTTAACACAGAAGTTGTTTTAGAGTTATCTCCAGAACTTGTTATTGGATTCTCTGCAACAGGTGACACCAAGGCCTATGATTTGATTCAAAAAACCGGTATCCCAGTAGTCATGAACGGTTCCTGGATGGAAGAACATCCTTTAGGAAGAGCTGAATGGATAAAGTTTGTGGCAGCTTTTTTTGGGAAAGAAGTTTTAGCAGAAGATATATTCCAAAATATTAAAAAAGATTATTTGGAAGCCGTAACTCTTGCAAAAAACACCAAGAATAAGCCTACTGTTTTATCAGGTAATATGTTTAAAGATGTGTGGTATGTACCTGGCGGAAATAGCTATTTTGCAAAATTCCTAAAAGATGCCAATACAAATTACCTTTGGTCTGATATAAACAAAACCGGAAGCATTACCTTAAGTTTTGAAAGTGTTCTGGAAAAAGCACAAAATGCGAATTTATGGATTCGTGCAGGAAGAGCCAAGTCACTTTCTGAACTTAAAGAAAAAAATCATCAATATGCTTTATTTGATGCGTTTAAAAATAAAACCGTATATTCTTCTGCAATAAAAACCGGTGCTACCGGAGGAACAATATATTATGAATTAGGTCCTATGCGACCCGACTTAATTCTCAAAGATATTATCCAAATTGCACACCCCGAAGTTTTAATAGATTACGAACCTTATTTTTTAGAAAAACTAAATTAATTGACCCCAAATAAATCATACAAAAAGGTATTCATTGGTATAATTGCCCTACTATTACTGTGCTTTATTGCCAATATAAGCTTAGGCTCTGTTTTTATCCCTTGGTTAGATACTTTAAGTAGTTTAATAGGTGCTTCTGTAGAAAAAGAATCATGGAGACATATTGTTATAGCATATCGATTACCAAAAGCTTTAACCGCTATAATTGTAGGTAGTGGACTAGGTGTTTCTGGATTAATGATGCAAACTTTATTCAGAAACCCATTAGCCGGCCCATTTGTATTAGGCATAAGTTCTGGAGCAACACTGGGAGTTGCCTTGTTAATATTAGGAAGTACTTTTACTGGTATAGCAGTTTCTTCGTTTTTAACATCAAAATGGGGATTGATTATTGCAGCAAGTTTAGGAAGCGTTATCGTTTTGTTTGCCGTTATGATTGTATCTGTTAGAGTTAAAGATACTATGGCTATCCTTATTATAGGTCTTATGTTTGGTAGTATAACCACAGCCATAGTAAGTGTACTCTCCTACTTTGCTCCTGCAGATTTATTGCAACAATATGTCTTTTGGGGTTTTGGAAGTTTAGGTAATTTATCTTGGTTTGAAGTACTTATATTTTTTGGCATCTCTTTATTTGGCTTGCTTCTGGCTATTGCTTCTATAAAGCCGTTAAATACGTTATTATTAGGTGAAAACTATGCTCGCAGTTTAGGGTTAAATATTAAAACTAGTAGATTTTTAATTATAATAGCAACTGGTTTACTTGCCGGCAGTAGTACGGCTTTTGCTGGTCCAATTGCATTTATTGGATTAGCTGTTCCCCATCTAACTAGGCAACTATTTCATACTTCGGATCATAAAACCTTGATTCCGGCGGTTATATTAATTGGCAGTATTATCATGTTAATTTGTGACAGTATTGCTCAATTACCATCAAGCGAATACACCCTCCCAATTAATGCAATCACATCTCTTATAGGGGCTCCGGTTGTAATTTGGCTTTTAGTAAGAAAGCGTAAAATGCTTTTTTAATTTCTTTTTTTTACTCAATTATAAATTTGAAATATATCATTCTTGTCCAAAAGAACTATCTTTAGTTTAATTTAAAGAATTATGACTGCATCTGTATATCTTGAAGGAATTAAAAAACAATTTAATTACTATAAATCATTAGGTGAGAAAACCATAAACCAACTTCCTGACGAGAAATTATTCTGGCAATACAATGATGAGAGTAATAGTATTGGCATAATTGTAAAACATTTATGGGGAAACATGAAGTCTCGTTGGACAGATTTCTTAATATCAGATGGGGAAAAAGAATGGAGACAAAGAGATGCAGAATTTGACAGTGATATTAGGACAAAAGAAGAACTTTTTCTTAAATGGAATGAAGGCTGGAGTTGTCTTTTTGAAGCGCTCAATAGTATAAATGACTCTAACTTTAATCAACCTGTTTACATTAGAAATATTGAACATAGCATAACTGAAGCTATTAATAGACAATTAGCTCATTATGCGTATCATATCGGTCAAATTGTATTTCTAGGAAAAATGAGTAATGGAACGAAATGGGAAAGTTTGTCTATCCCGAAAGGACAATCATCAGACTTTAATAAAAAACGTTTTGCAACTCCAAAACATAAAGCCCATTATACAGATAAATTAATGGACGATACTTCTAATTAATTACTAGGTTAAAGAATTTATATTTGATTATGCCTAATCTATAATTGTACACTATAGTCAATAACTCCTTAAGGTTTGTTAATAACTATGGTTTTTTGAATACCGAAATCCTTATAGATTACAATTATATTTGCGTAACTGTACATAATGAATCACACATGAAATGACCCGCTACAGTACTATATAAAACAATATAAATGCGTTGCGGTGAATTACATCTGAAAACTAATAAACAATAAAGAAATACAGATGAAATTTATAGTATCTAGTTCTTACTTACTAAAACAATTACAAGTATTAGGTGGAGTAATTAGTAATAGTAACACCTTACCTATTTTAGATAACTTCTTATTTGAATTAGATAATAATACGTTAGCAGTATCTGCTTCGGATTTAGAAACTACAATGTCTGCCAAATTAGAAGTCGAATCTTCTGATCAAGGAATCATTGCTGTACCTGCTAAATTATTATTAGAAACGTTAAAGACATTCCCTGAGCAACCACTTACCTTTGTGGCAGGAGACAACAACACCGTAGAGATAAGCTCTAATCATGGTAAATATGCTTTAGCGTATGCCGATGGAGAAGAATTTCCGAAAGCTGTAGAATTAGAAGATCCTAGTGCTACTACACTTTTAGGAGACGTTTTAGCTACTGCTGTAAGTAAAACTATTTTTGCAACCGGTAATGACGATTTAAGACCAGTAATGAGTGGTGTGTTTTTCCAATTCTCGACAGAAGGATTAACTTTCGTGGCTACAGATGCACATAAATTAGTTAAATATACTCGAGGTGACATAAAAGCATCTCAATCTTCAGAATTTATTATGCCCAAAAAACCGTTAAACTTACTTAAAGGAATTTTAGCAGGTAGTGATAGTGAGGTATTAATAGAATATAATGAATCAAATGCTAAATTCACTTTTGATGAGACACAATTGATTTGTAGATTAATTGATGGAAAATATCCAAACTACGAAGCTGTAATACCAAAAGAGAATCCAAACAAGTTAACAATTGCTCGTACACAATTTTTAAACTCTGTTCGTCGAGTTTCTATTTTCTCTAATAAAACAACACATCAGATTCGTTTAAAAATTGCTGGTGCAGAATTAAATATATCTGCAGAAGATATTGATTACTCTAATAAAGCAGAAGAACGTTTAACTTGTGACTACCAAGGCGATGATATGCAAATTGGATTTAATTCACGTTTCTTAAGTGAAATGCTTAATAACCTTAATGCAGATGATGTACAATTAGAAATGTCTTTACCAAACAGAGCCGGTATTCTTACACCTGTAGATGGATTGGATGAAGGAGAACATGTTACTATGTTAGTAATGCCTGTGATGCTTAATAGTTAAAATATAACAAAGATTAAATTGTTAAAAACCAATCATACTATATGATTGGTTTTTTTAGTAATAGAATTTACGACAACTAAACTTTGATAGTACTACTGAAGAAATAGAGTGATTTTTAGTTCATTTATATTACAAATATTTAAATTAGATTATTTAACTTATTATACAAAATCATGAATACTAAAATTTTAATCCTTCTTTTATGTTCTATTACATTAGGGTTTACAACAAATACTAATGAAAATGATGAATACACTTATTTACTTACTATTAGTTCGACAACAGATCAAATTGAAAATTTTAACTTAAAAATAATTAGCAAAACTACTCACAACTCAAAATCAAAAGAAACACTATTAGAAAACATCAAAACACCATTTGAGAAAAAACTTGATGTAGGAAGTTATGAAATAATTATACTCACAAATAAACCCGACAATTCTATTAAAGGCGTGGTTTCTGTCATGCTAAATGGAGAAAAATGGGGGTGGTCACAAAACTATAACAAAGAAAGCAAACTAATAAAATTACATGCAGGGCCTAATGGTGAAACCGGAACGGTTACTGACTAATCTGTACACAAATATCAATTTTTTAATATTTATCTTTCAACTATAAAATATTAAACTTAAGGATAATATAGTCTTAATAAATGATCCAAATTCCTGCAATAGACAATTACAGCCTTTCTGCTAAAGTATATTTAGGAAACAAAACTTTACAAAAAAATAAGGTTTTAATTATTAATTCAGCAACAGCAGTACACAAAAATTTATATCACCACTACGCAACTTATATGTCTAAACATGGTTACAATGTTGTGACCTATGATTATAGAGGAATTGCAGATTCGAGGCCTAAAAAACTAAAAGGATTTAAAACTTCATTTATTGATTGGGGTGAAAAAGACTTTTCTGGAGTAATTGATTTTGTAAAACAAGAATTTCCG
This sequence comes from Aquimarina aggregata, assembly GCF_001632745.1. Classification (GTDB taxonomy): domain Bacteria; phylum Bacteroidota; class Bacteroidia; order Flavobacteriales; family Flavobacteriaceae; genus Aquimarina; species Aquimarina aggregata. The sequence goes on from NZ_LQRT01000004.1 coordinate 120,756, forward strand.
AATGATTGTATTGTTACTCTTGGACATAGTATTGGCGGTACTATAATTGGTATGACTCCTAAAAACACCGAAATAAGAGGTATTATAACAATTGCCGCACAAACTGCATATTATAAGGATTGGTCAAAAGAACAAAAAAAGAAAATATACTTTTTATGGCATGTTATTTTCCCGCTAGTCACAAAAGTAATAGGTTACTTTCCGGGTAAAAGATTAGGGCTACTAGAAGATGTTCCCAAAGGAGTTGTAGATCAATGGCATACCAGAAGAAAACATACAAATATGAAACAACAAATGGAAGCTATGGGTGTACAATTCTTTTATAATACATATTCTTCAAAGCTTCTAACTCTCGGTATAGAAGATGATCCTATAGGTACAAAAATTGCTATTAAAAGAGTACATGATTTATTTGTAAGATCTGACAAAAAACTAGAAATCATACCAGTAAGTAGTGTTCCTACTAACAAAATAGGGCATTTTGGTTTTTTTAGCAGAAAATTTCAAGATACGCTTTGGAAAAAAACCTTACTATGGTTTGATGCAATAAAATAACTTTTGCAAACAATCGTTAGCTTTTACTAATTAACCCTACTAACAGTAGCGTGTAGTATTATGTAATTATCTCTAGGATAACAATAATACTTAAACTAAACTAGTACTCTAGAATAAGCTACTTATGAAAAAAATTTCCAGAAGAACCTTCAATTCTAATTTTATAAAAGGAATGGGAGGTATTATAATGGCTAGTCACATTCCTATGGCCTGCGGTATGAGTACCTATTCTAATTCAAAGAAAAAACTAGGAATTGCATTAGTGGGTTTAGGTACGTACAGCACGCATGAATTAGCTCCGTCATTGTTAGAAACAGAATATTGTGAACTAACAGCTATTGTTACAGGAACTCCTGAAAAAGAAAAACTATGGGCAGCTAAGTACGACATTCCCAAAGAGAACATATATAATTATGAAAATTTTGATACTATAGCTACTAATGATGCAGTTGATATTATATATGTAGTATTACCAAATGCCATGCATGCAGATTTTTGTATTAGAGCGGCAAATGCAGGAAAACATGTCATTTGTGAAAAACCCATGGCCGTTTCTGTAGAAGAATGTGAATCTATTATTGATGCTTGTGCAAAAGCTAATGTAAAACTTAGCGTTGGTTATCGTTTACACTCAGAACCATATACACAAGAAGTAAAACGTATCGTAAAAGAAAAAACTTTTGGTAAGGTTAATTATATATCCGCCGAAGCTGCTTACTTATCTAGAGGAAACTGGGATCAATGGAGGTTTAATAAAAAACTTTCTGGGGGTGGTGCATTAATGAATATGGGAGTATATGCTATACAAGGATTAATCTACGGCACAAGTGAGTTACCAATATCAGTAACCGCACAAGAGTTTAGTACAATGCCAGAAAATTTCAAAGATACTGATGAGACCATAACTGCTCAATTTGAATTTCCTAGCGGGACTATTGGCAACTTATTTACCTCGCATAATGCTAAAGCTGATCGACTTTATGCCTCTTGCGAAAAAGGTTGGTATGAACTGGATACCGCTTACACTTACGGGCCATTACACGGGAGAACCTCTGAAGGAACTGAAATAAAATTTCCGCATAAAAGACAACAAGCTTTACAAATGGATGATTTTGCAAAACATATCCTGCACGACACTCCAAATAAAGTACCCGGTAGTATGGGACTTCGTGATATTAAAATCGTAAAATCTATTTATAAATCTATAGAAGAAGGTGGAAAAAAGATCGCTATAAGATTGTAATAATTATTCTTAGCCTCCTTATCCATTTATTAAAACACGTAACATAACTTTAATTATATTTTAAACACAAAAACATGAATATTACTTTAGAACAAGCTCTAAAAATTACTGAAGCTGCAAAACAAAAAGCCGAGGCTTTAGATACAAAAATGAATATTGCAATTGTAGACTCTGGAGCTAACCTTATATCTTTTATTCGTATGGATCAAGCATGGTTAGGTTCAACAGATATTGCTATCAAAAAAGCAAAAACCGCTAGATATTTTGATATGAATACTGGAGCTATAGGAGAATTATCTCAACCAGGAAAACCACTTTACAATATTGAACATTCTAATAATGGTCTTATTACATTTCCTGGAGGTGTACCTATTAAAAATGATACAGGAGAAATAATAGGTGCTATTGGCGTAAGCGGAAGTACCGTAGAAAATGATCATGCAGTAGCAGAAGCTGGAGCATTAACATTATAATACTTTTTTTAGTAGAACAATGCCGATTGTTGTTATATTGTATCACAACAATCGGCATTTATTTATGAAAAAAATCGTAAGCCATATTTGGCCTCTGACCAAAAGAAAAACATCCAAAATAAATGGCCCTCTAGAGGTTACCTGGATTAATGGAAAAAAAGTACTTGATAGTCAAAATGCTAATTATTCTTACGGGGCATTGCAAAAAGTCTTAGAATATGGGCTTTTACAAATTGAAATGCAACAGGTTAATGAACTATTGATTTTAGGCCTCGGAGGTGGGTCAGTTATTAAATCTCTTCAAAATAGATTCAATTATCAAGGTAAAATCACTGCTGTAGAAATTGACGATACGATCATCCAAATCGCAAAGGACGAATTTGATATCAAAGAAAATAAACAATTACGTATAATTCATAGTGATGCTATACAATATGTTAACCATTGTAAAAAGTGTTATGATCTAATTATAGTAGATATTTTTATTGATCATACAGTTCCCGAATCCTTTTATGATCAAAAATTCTGGAGTTCTCTAAACCAACTAGTAAAATTAGGAGGTTATATTATTTTTAATGCAGGTATTTTTCTCGAAGATACTTCGAAAATAGCTCCAATAAAATCTATTTTAGAACCAAACACAATCTGTAAACAACATAATAAAGTAGAGGGTGTAAACACATTATTAATTGGAAATAAAGTAATGTAACCAATAGTGTAAAAATTATAATTTTGAAAACGTAACATCAATACAAATGACTTCACAAGAGTTAAAACAATGCCATGACAGAATTAAACCTTATATTCATAGAACAGCAGTGCTTACTTCTAGTTTACTAAATGAAATCTCTGGGGCTGATTTGTTTTTTAAATGCGAAAATTTTCAACGCATGGGAGCTTTCAAAATGCGAGGAGCTGCCAATGGTATTTCACAATTAACCGCTCTTCAAAAAGAAAAAGGTGTCGTAACACATTCATCAGGTAATTTTGCGCAAGCATTATCGCTTGCTGCCAAAAGCCTTGGTGTAAAAGCATATATCGTTATGCCTTCTAATGCACCGCAAGTAAAAAAAGACGCTGTAAAAGGTTATGGTGGTCAAATTATAGAATGCCCTCCTACCCTTCAGGATCGAGAAGAAACCGCTACAAAAATTCAAAATGAGAGAGGAGCTACTTTCATACATCCATCAGATGATCTTGATGTAATAATAGGTCAAGGAACAGCAGCACTAGAGTTGTTAGAAGATCACCCTGATTTGGATTATATTTTTACTCCTGTTGGAGGAGGCGGACTTATTGCCGGAACAGCCTTGGCTGCTCATTATTATGGAAATAATTGTAAAGTAATCGGAGGAGAACCATTTGAAGTTGATGATGCCTATCGTTCTTTGTTAAGTGGTAAAATCGAAACAAATACCACTACCGACACTATCGCAGATGGCTTGAAAACGCAATTAGGTGTTATTAATTTTCCTATTATACAAAAGCATGTTTCAGAAATCATTCGTGTTGAAGAACAAGAAATTATTGATGCTATGGGGCTTATATGGGAGCGTATGAAAATTATAATAGAACCTTCTTGCGCTGTGCCTTTTGCTGCATTACTTAAAGAAAAAGAAAAGTTTAAGCACAAAAAAATGGGTATTATCCTCTCTGGAGGAAATGTAGATTTGGGAAATTTACCTTTTTAAAAAAAGAGCACAAAACAGGGTACATAAAAATTTATTACCTAAGTAAGATCACTAGATATATCATGCATTTTGTCTTAACACCTATCGAGTAAAAATCTAATTTTAGATGATTTGATAATATGTTTGTAATCTATGAAACAACTGTTGTATCGATATCCAGATTCCCAGTTCGATGGCACTTTCGGGTTTCATATATGGTGTTATTTCTATCAAAATAGTTTTATTTACTTCTGCCGGGCTGGTAGACATTGCTTTTGCCAAAATAACAGCAGCGGCTTCTTCTTTGGTGAGACATGTATTTTCTTCGAAATCTGATAAAATACTTTTACAAACTTTAGACTCTTTAGGAGTGCATTGTTTCGCTATATTTTTAACTTTATCCAAAGTCATAAGACCTATTTCTGGTGTTAATCTTGTAACAATTACTTCTGCTTCTTTTGCCAATGTTATATTATTAATCGTAATAAAATAGACCAGACTAGTTAAATATTTGACTCTAATTCCCAATTCACTTTTAACAGGATCAAGATTATCTTTTAAGACAGTGGTCAAAGCTTTAATCACTCGTTTACTTTTTATTTTTTCTAAAATTGGAAACGTATATCCTGTATGCTTTTTAAGATATAATGCACTTTGTGTATAATTATCAGGAACCCCTTTTGTCCATTTTTTTTCTAATAATACTGCTTTCGGGGCAAATTTAAGGATACGCAAATAGGTCCAAAAATTATCTTTCTGTATTGGTGAAGAGATCAGTCCATCAAAATCAATTTCATCTCTTCTATGTTTACCTGGATGCCAACCTGTGGCAGAAAGTAATTTACCCACATCTTTAAGCGAGGAGTTCTCTAACTCAATCCCTACAGCATCCATAAATTTATTAAGAAATCCCATTAAAGCCACAGACAATACTATTTCCTCAATTTCTTCCTTAGAAATATGAGTATTTAATAGTATTAATTCTTTTTTAGTAATCTTGACAGGAACTTCGGATATCCCTTTTGCTAATTCTACAATAGCATTTTCTAATACTGTATATTTTCGTTTTCCAGAAATCACTTCCGGATCTAGCCCTCTACGAAGTGCAAAAGAACAGGTATGAGCAGAACAATATTGGCATTCTGCTACTCTACTTGAAGTATACATAGCAAGCCCTTTTAATGCTTTCAAAGGTTTATTTTTCCATAAAGAATGTGGCAAATTTAACAAATTCGGAACTAGTAAATTATATGTTCTGAATCCTGTAGGCCATATTTCCATAATCGGATCGGCATTAGGAATAACACCTATTAATTCGTTTACCAATGACAACATTGGACTATACTTTTTTTGTAAAACTTCAAAATCAATAGCAAGGGGCTCTAATTGTTGAGCTAGTGTATATATCATTACGAGGGAGTTTGGTTAATTATTCTTACAATTTAAAAAACCTTTGTGTTATTTCTAAATTATTAACAATAAGATCACATAACATAAAATGAGCTCAACAATATGAAATTTAACAATTTGCGATAACAAAAACTAATTGATTAGTAGAAAAACTAACTGATTAGTTGTTTAACTAAAAGATTAGTAGTATGTTTGTTTAATAAAATCAATACTATGCAAAAGTTAGCTAAGAGAGAAGAACAGATTATGCAAAGTTTGTGGAAGTTAGAGAAGGCTTTTATTAAAGAAATTATTGAAGAGCTTACAGAGCCAAAACCTCATTATAATACAACCGCGACAATTGTAAAAATCCTTGAAGAAAAAGGGTTTATTAATCATGTAGCTTATGGCAATAGTTTTCAATATTACCCTCTTGTATCTAAAGATGAATATCAAAAAGAAGTATTAGGAGATGTAGTTCATAATTATTTTGATAACTCACCATTAGCCTTGGTTAAATTTTTTGCTAAAGAAGAGAAAATAAACTCAGAAGAATTAGAAGAAATCATCAAACTGATCAAAAACAAGAAATAATGAATTATCTTATACATAGCTCGGCTTTGATAGGATTATCCTATATGGTCTATACACTTTTTCTTTCTAAAGAAACTTTTTATCATCTAAATAGATGGGTGTTATTATCCTTAATAGTTCTCTCACTAACATTACCCTTTATAAGTATTCCTGAGAACTTATCTTTTAAGTCACTAAATCATTCAGAACGTATACTGCCACCCACAAAAAATATAACAACAACAAATCCATCTATAACAGATAATTTAGAACCAATTTTAGATGATACTGTTACAAAAGACACTACAACCACAAGTAGCGCGAGCATTGATTTTGATTGGAGATCGATTATAAAATATATCTATATTCTAGGTATTTTAGTTTTTGGGATCCATTTCTTGATACAACTAGGTGTTTTACTGTATCGAATGATAAAATATCCTACCGTAGAAGTTGATAACTATAAAATTATTGAAACTAATAAAAAACATGCCCCCTACTCTTTTTGGAATCGAATATTTATGAATCCAAGTCAATATGCTCCTGATACTTATCTGCAAATTTTAAAACACGAACAAGTACATATAAAAGGTAAACATAGTATTGATATGTTATTGGTAGAATTACTTGTCATGTTGCAGTGGTTCAATCCATTTGCGTGGCTTTACCGCAAAGCAATTGACAATAACTTAGAATATCTTACCGACAATAACATGCTCAACATCGGTGAAGATCCCGAAGTATATCAAATGAACCTTTTAAAAGTCTCGACTCCCGATATGCCTACTGGCTTGGCAACAAGTTACAATCAATCATTTCTCAAAAAACGAATAATCATGATGAATTCAAAAAAATCAACAACAAAATCTGGGTGGAAATACCTAATCATTATTCCACTACTTGCTATTACAGTACTCTCTTTTAATCCCGTACAACCTAAACAAACTCTTAGCAGTACAATTGAAGGAAATGTGAATACCCAAGTACAAACACAAGTAAAAATTCTAAATCAAAATGATTTTACAAAAGGAGTTTGGGATGCAGAAGTTGGTGGAGGAAAGCTCTGTATAATGTTTAGAAATGCAGAACCTTTAAAACGTAGTTTTTGGTCCACTACCAGATGTTATGACCCTTCATTTTTCGCTAATTTTCCAAAAGGAGACAAACAGCAACTTGCTATCACAAAAGATGCCGGAACTTTAACATTTGTAGGAGAATTCGACAATACTCTAGGAGATGGTAGATATACCTTTACTCCAAATACAGCATTTATACAATCATTAAAAAAACACGGTTTGACTGTAGAAGAAAATGATCTTATTCATTGTTTTCTTACCGGTTTTGATACAGCTTATCTTGATTATCTAAAAAAAGAAAAATTGGATATCAATCAAGATGATTTTGAGGATATTATTCACAAATCTCTTCCTTTAGACAAATTAAAAATGTATCGAAAAGAGCTTGAAAAAATTGGGTATCAAGACTACACAATGGAAGAAATTAGTAAACTCAATTTATTTAATGTAGACATTTCCTATATAAAATTTATTAATAGTATTACTAATGACAAACAACCGTTAAAAACCATTACTAAAGCTAAAATTCATAATTTATCTAAAGAATTTGTAAACGCTTACAAAAAGAAAGGATTTAATTCAATAGGGCTTAAAGAATACATGAATTTAAGTATTCACAAAGTAACTCCTGAATATATGGATTCTTTCAAAAAAGCAGGATACACTGACGTTTCTATTAAAGAAGTAAAAAACCTAAAAATACATAATGTAACTCCAGAATTTATTGACAGTTTTAAAAAGATAGGCTATCCAAATATATCACTAAAGGATGCCAAGAAACTTAAAATACATAATGTTACACCAGCACTTATAAAATCGTATAAAAAAACTGGTCAAACCAATATCACACTACAAGAAGCTATTAAACTAAAAATTCATGATATCAATCCCTCACATGTAAAGGCTATCAAAAAGAATTCAAAAAACAAAAACGGGTATCAAGATCAAAAATCTAGTTCTACCAATAGTATGGGGTCAGGAGACTTAAATGATGATCAACAAAACCCAAACGAGTTTATTAAACGTTTTAAAGCATTAGGATATGAAAATGCATCAATAGATGAAATTATTGCCTTAAAAATACACAATGTAACTCCTGAATTTATAAAAAAGTATAATGATGCAGGATACAAAAACATACCTCTAGACGAGGTGGTTGGTTTAAAAATACATAACGTAACGCCAGAGTTTATTAATTCATTCAAAAAAGCGGGATATAAAAATATTTCTTTGGATGATGCTCGTTCTTTAAAAATCCATAATGTTACCCCTGATTTTGCAGCTGCCTATAAAAAACTTGGGTATACAAACATTTCTTTAGACGACGTCAGAAAACTCAAAATACATAATGTTACTCCTGAGTACATTAAGAAGTTTCAAAAAACACAATTTAGCAACCTTTCTTTAAATGAAATAACTTCATTTAAAATCCATAATGTAACTTCTGAATTTGTAAAATCTTTTAAAGACTTAGGGTTTACAAACGTTACAGCAGATCAAGCAAGAAGCTTAAAAATTCATGGAGTTACCCCAGAATTTGTAAAAAAACTAAAAGACGAGGACCCTAATATTTCATTAGATCAAGCCATTAGAATCAAAATTCATTTTTAAAAACAGTTTATCAGTAGCCAAAACACATTCAATCAATCAAAAAACGAAAAAGATCATTAGCTCATTTGTTAATGATCTTTTTTATTTGAAAATAGTTTTTATTAGATATCCTCATAAAATTAACAATAAACTCATTACTTCACCAAACCACACTACTGATTGTTAGTTAATTATGAATTATTATTTGTATCTTATACACTTAATTAATTATATATGAATTGCATTAAAAACAATTCTGGTAACACAAAAAACACTATACTCATGAAATTTAATTCTTTCCTAAGAATAGTAATGTCTATTCTTATCACTAGCCTAAGCTTTGGGGAGATGATTGCACAACCCAATGCCCCTTCTGGAAAAAAATGGCAAGCTGTAAATGAACTCACAGACGATTTTAATTCGTTTAATAGTAGTAAATGGCAAAAAGGACATCCCTATTGGGCAGGGAGATCCCCTAGCCAGTTTAATAACAATAACCTATCCTGGCAAAATGGAAATTTAAGGCTAAAAGGAACCTTACGATACCCAAACAGACAAGGGGATTTTATATGGACTGCATGTCTGACCTCTAAAGCTAAAAGTTTCAAAAAAGGCATGTATGCCGAGGCTCGAATCAAAAATGCCGATATGGCTATTGTATCATCTTTTTGGATGCAAGGAAATTATAGTGAGATTGATGTCATCGAAAATTGGGGTGAAGTTAAAAACAACCAATGGAGATACCTTGACTACACCATGGAAATGAACACCCATTATTATCCTAAACCATGCGGATGGCCATGTGATAAAAAAACACCAAAACATGCAACTAATCCAGGAAATGTAGGCAATTCTGCTGAATATGCAGTTTATGGCGTTTGGTGGGTGGATAGTCGTAATATACGATGGTATCGAGACGGTGTGCAAGTTGCAAGCGTTACATTATCTCATGATTTTAATGAAGATATGTACATGTTTTTTGATATGGAAGCCTTTACCTGGGGACCAGGTCTTCCTTCAAATAATGACCTAAACAACGGAAACAAAAACACAGCTTTTTATGACTGGGTTCGCACATACCGCCTTGTTAATGGTGATTCTCCAGGTGGAGGTGGTGGTTCATTATCAGCACTGAAAGGAAACAATGGTAAATATGTAAGTTCTGAAAATGGAACAAAACCTATGAATTGTAATCGAAATAGTATTGGAGCTTGGGAGAAATTTGATATTTCTGTTGTGGGTTCTACTAACGGAAACGATATTGTAACCCTTAAAGGTAATAATGGTAAATATGTAAGTTCCGAAAATGGAAGTAAACCCATAACATGTAATAGAAATAGTGCATTAGGTTGGGAAAAATTTGAACTCATAAACCACGGTAACAACGTTTATAGCTTTAAGGGAAACAACGGAAAGTACATAAGCTCTGTAAATGGTAACGGTGCAATGACGTGTAACAAAACAAACATTGGTGATCAGGAAAAGTTTGCCATTCAATTTGGTTTATCAAAAACATTTGCAAATGATACTAATGCAGGATTCACAATGTCACCAAATCCAAGTTTAGGAAAACAAGTCACCTTAAACTTAGGGCAAGCCGAAGAAACAAGTGCTTTATCGATCTATGATATTCAAGGAAGAGAACTAATCAATACTACTTTTAAAGGCTCACAATATCAAATTGATAAAAGTGTCCTAAGGTCCAGAGGGCTATATTTGATTAAAGTTAAAAATTCGTCTGGAGAATATTTAAAAAAACTAATTCATTAATAGTATAGTTATTTCTAAAACATAGTAAAGGCTGTTAACTCCCATATTAACAGCCTTTATCCTTCTTTCATTTAACACTCAAAAAACTTTGGAAATTTAAGTTTCCAAAGCTTAATCTTTATACTCTTGGTAAATCTCCTTCTCCTTTTAGTGGTAAATTTGATGCTCCCATTAAATATGAATCTATATGATGAGCCGCTTGTCTACCTTCTGCAATAGCCCAAACGATTAATGATTGTCCTCTTCGTGTATCACCTGCGGCAAAAACTCCTTTCACATTAGTTGCATAATCATTTTCTGTTGCTTTGATATTTGTTCTTGCATCCATTTCAATTCCCAATTGCTCTGCAATTGTAGGTTCTGAACCTGTAAACCCTAAAGCTAATAATGCAAGTTCGCATTTCCATTCTTTTTCTGTATTAGGAATTTCTTTTAAGGTAAATCTTCCATTTTCTTTTACCCATTCTACCTCAGAAGTAATCAATCCTTTTAAATTTCCATCTTTATCCCCTAAAAATTCTTTGGTCGAGATGCTCCAGTTACGCTCAACCCCTTCTTGATGAGAAGAACTTGTACGTAAGCGCATTGGCCAGAAAGGCCACGGCTGATTAGCCGGACGCTCTGTAGTACCTTTACCCATTATCTCAAAATTAGTTACAGAAGACGCTCCATGACGCACAGAAGTACCAATACAATCAGACCCTGTATCTCCTCCTCCAATAACAATTACATTTTTATCTGTGGCTAAAATTTCTTCTCCTAAATCTTTGATACCATCAACTCTTCTGTTGTTTTGTGGCAGAAAATCCATGGCTTGCACAACGCCTTTTAAATCTGACCCTTTAACTGGTAAATTACGGCGTACTGTAGCTCCTGTACACAACGCAATAGCATCAAAATCTTCTTTTAACTGATCAGCAAGGATATCTTTTCCTATTGCAGTATTCGTTTTAAATACAATACCTTCTTCTTCTAAAACTGTAATTCGGCGATCAATGACATTCTTTTCCATTTTAAAATCGGGGATACCATATCGCAATAATCCTCCTACTTTTTCGTCTCTTTCAAAAACAGTTACCAAATGACCCGCTCTATTTAATTGTTGAGCCGTTGCTAAACCTGCCGGACCTGAACCGATAACAGCTACAGTTTTTCCTGTTCTTTCTTTAGGAGGGTTTGCCTTTACCCATCCATTTTTAAATGCCTCTTCTACAATATTTTTTTCAATATTCTCTATGGTTACCGGGTCTTCATTAATTCCTAACACACATGCTTCTTCGCAAGGTGCTGGGCACAATCGTCCGGTAAACTCAGGAAAATTATTTGTAGAATGTAGTATGTTAGTCGCTTTTTCCCATTTACCACGATAAACAGCATCATTAAAATCCGGTATTAAATTTCCTAATGGACAACCGCTATGGCAAAATGGAATACCACAATCCATGCAACGTGCGCCTTGATCTTTAAGTTTTTTCTCTGGCATGGCCACAGTAAACTCCTTATAACCTTTTACGCGATCCTTAACAGGTTCGTACTGTTCGATCTCTCTTTCAAATTCTAAAAATCCAGTTATCTTTCCCATGTTTACTATCGTTTATGCTTGTGCTAATTTTTCTTCTTCTAATCTCTTTAGTGCTTGCTTATATTCTTCTGGGAATATTTTTATGAATTTTGACACTTCTTTTTCCCAATTTTCAAGAATTCGTTGCGCTAATGGACTTAATGTAGCATTATAATGATTCTCTATTAGTGTTTTTAGCTCTTCAATATCCTGTTGTTCAACAACTGGATCAAGATTTAAGGCTTCCTTATTGCAATGTGCTTCAAAGGTCTTTTTATCATCGTAGATATATGCTATTCCTCCTGACATACCTGCTCCAAAATTTCTACCAACTTCTCCCAATATAACTGCAACTCCACCTGTCATATATTCACAACCATGGTCTCCTATTCCTTCTACAACTGCTTTAGCTCCAGAGTTACGTACACAAAAACGTTCTCCCGCTTTACCATTAATATATACTTCACCGGCAGTAGCACCATAAAGAGTAACATTACCAGTAATTACATTTTCTTCTGGAATAATAGTAGCTTCTTCCGGAACTTTAATTATTAATTTTGCTCCAGAAAGTCCTTTTCCTAAGTAATCGTTGGTGTTACCATTTACAACCATAGTTAATCCTTTTGTTGCAAATGCTCCAAAACTTTGTCCGGCTGCCCCTGTAAAGTTTAATTTCAATGTATTATCTGGTAATCCCTGGGCTCCATATATTTTTGAAATTTCATTACTTAAAATAGCTCCTACTGCTCTATCGGTATTGCAGATATCGAAATCTATTGTTGTTTTTTCTTTTCTAAACAATGCAGGATGCGCTTGTTCTATAATTTCAAAATCTATTGATTTTCCAAGTCCATGATCTTGTGTTTCTGTATTATAAATAGCTACACCTTCTGGCGCTTCTACTTGGTGTAAAATAGGCGTAAGATCGATACCTGCAGCTTTATAATGTGCAATAGCTTTATTATGATCTAATTTATTTACTTGCCCCACCATCTCATCAACAGTTCTAAATCCTAATTGTGCCATAATCTCACGTAATTCTTGAGCGACAAAATACATGTAGTTTACCACGTGTTCTGGTTTACCTTTGAATTTCTTACGTAGTTCAGGGTTTTGTGTAGCAATACCTACCGGACATGTATTTAAATGACATACCCTCATCATTACACAACCTGAAGCCACTAAAGGTGCAGTGGCAAAACCGAATTCTTCTGCTCCTAATAGACAAGCTACAGCAACATCTCTTCCTGTTTTTAACTGCCCATCACACTCTAACACAATACGACTACGTAGATTATTACCCACCAAAGTTTGTTGTGCTTCTGCAATTCCTAACTCCCATGGCAGTCCTGCATGTTTTAATGAAGTTAATGGGGATGCTCCTGTACCTCCATCAAAACCAGAAATTAATACCACATCTGCTTTTGCTTTTGCCACACCAGCAGCAACAGTTCCCACACCCACTTCTGAAACAAGTTTTACATTGATTCTAGCATCTCTGTTAGCAGATTTTAAATCATATATTAATTGTGATAAATCCTCGATTGAATAAATATCATGATGTGGCGGTGGCGAAATCAATCCTACATATGGAGTAGAGTTTCTTGTCTTTGCTATTTCTGGGTTTACTTTTGGTCCTGGCAACTGCCCCCCTTCTCCAGGTTTAGCCCCTTGTGCCATTTTTATTTGTATTTCGGCAGCACTGGTTAAATAATTTGAAGACACTCCAAATCGTCCCGAAGCAACTTGTTTTATTGCGCTATTTTTCCAATCTCCATTTACATCTTTATAAAAACGAAGTGGATTCTCCCCTCCTTCTCCAGAATTACTTTTACCGCCAATACGATTCATAGCAACAGCTAGATTTTCATGAGCTTCTTTACTAATGGACCCATAAGACATTGCTCCCGTTTTAAAACGTTTTACAATCTCTGTCCACGGTTCTACCTCATCAATTGAAATTGGATCATAGTTAGAAAATTCTAACAATCCACGAATTGTCATTAAACTCTTTGATTGTTCATTAATCAATTCGGCATATTCTTTATATGTATTAGGGTCATTATCTCGAACTGACTTTTGCAATTTTGCAACTGACAATGGATTAAATTGATGCTTTTCTCCATTACGTCTCCAGCGATACTGTCCTCCTATTTCTAATTCTAAATCTGCTGCTACTTCTTGCTCTACGTATGCTTTTTTATGACGTTTAGCAATCTCTTTCTCTAATTCATATAATCCAATACCTTCAATTCGTGTTGCTGTATTGGGAAAGTATTGATCCACAACTTTGGTATTAATCCCTATACATTCAAAAAGCTGTGAACTTCTATATGAATTTAAGGTAGAAATCCCAATCTTATTCATCACCTTAAGCACACCTTTACCAACGGCTTTATTATAATTTTTAATAGCTTCGTCGACCGTTATCCCTGTGATATTATTTTCTTGGATCTCTTCCCCAATAATTTCATTTACCATATAAGGATTTATTGCACTAGCTCCGTATCCAAACAATAAAGCAAAGTGATGAACCTCTCTTGGTTCTGCAGATTCTATGATAATACTTACTCTAGAACGTTTTCCTAGTTTTTGCAATCCACTGTTTACATATGAACATGCCAATAATGCAGGAATTGGTCCTCTATGCTTACTTACATTTCTATCAGACAGTATAACTACATTAGTTCCCTTATCGATAGCATCAGACACATTGTGAAGTAAAGTTTCTAATGCATCTTCAAGACCATTTAGTCCTCTGTTTACATTATAAAGTATAGGAATAGAACTAACTTTAAATCCTTTATCAGTATATGTCTTTATTTTATCAAGATCTTCCTTAGAGATTACAGGATTTTGAATTTTTAATTTATTACAATGTTTTTCATTAATATCAAAAATATTATGATCAGCTCCTAATGTTAAACTTATATCTGTAATTAACTCTTCACGAATACCATCTAATGGAGGGTTAGTAACTTGAGCAAATAATTGTTTGAAGTAATTATATATTAATTGAGGACGCTCAGAAAGAACCGCTATAGGCGTATCAGATCCCATCGATCCTATTGGTTCTTTACCTAATTGTCCCATTGGGGCAATAATTGTATCTATATCTTCTTGCGTGTAACCAAAAACAGCTTTACGTTTTGTTACTGTTTCTTCACCTAAAAACAATGGGCAATCGTTATACGGAATATCTTTTAAATGAACTAAATTATTATCTAGCCATTCTCTGTATGGATGTTTAGAAGCAATTTTTTCTTTAATTTCTTCATCATTAATAATTCGCCCTTCACTCATATCAACCAAGAACATTTTTCCTGGTTCTAATCTACCATGATATTCTATATTACTAGGTTCAAGATCTACAACTCCAGTTTCTGAAGACATGATCACATATCCATTTTTAGTAACACTATATCTAGAAGGTCGTAACCCATTTCTATCTAGTACGGCTCCTATATAATTTCCATCTGTAAAAGGAATAGAAGCTGGGCCATCCCATGGTTCCATAGCACAAGAGTTGTATTCGTAGAAAGCTTTTTTTGCTTCAGACATGTCTGGGTTTTTTTCCCAAGCTTCTGGAACCATCATCATCATAACTTCTGGTAGCGATCTTCCTGTCATTAACAACAATTCTACGACCATATCCATAGAAGCAGAATCTGACTTACCTTTTAACACTACAGGTAATATGTTTTTAATATCCTCTCCAAACCAATCGCTCTCTAAGAGTTCTTCTCTGGATCTCATTCTTGTCACGTTACCGCGCAACGTATTGATTTCACCATTATGACACATATATCTAAAAGGTTGTGCTAAATCCCAAGTCGGAAACGTATTGGTTGAGAATCGCTGATGCACTAGAGCTAGCCTTGTCACCACCTTTGGATCCATAAGATCGGTATAATATAATTTAATATCCTCTGGCATTAAAAGCCCTTTAAATATTAAAGTCTTTGTAGACAAACTTGGTAAATAGAAAAATTTACTTTCAGAAAGTTTAGAACCATATATAGTATGTTCTGTAACTTTTCTTGCCGTGAATAGTTTTAAATTGAAATCAAAATAGCTTTGCTCATCACTTGATTTACCAATAAAAATTTGTTTAATAAATGGTTCTGTCGTTACAGCTATCTCTCCCAAATGAATATGGTCTACAGGAACATCTCTCCAACCCAATAACTCTAATCCTTGATCGACAATATTTTTTTCAAAAGTATCGATGCAAAATTTTCTTTGGTTTTCTTTTTTAGGAAGGAATACATTACTTACTGCATACTCTCCTGCCTCAGGCAAATCAAAATCACAGTTTTCTACAAAAAAATCATGAGGAATGTCTATTAGGATACCTGCTCCATCTCCTGTCTTACCATCTGCACTTACTGCACCACGATGTTCTAGTTTTTCAAGAATTTCTAATGCTTTGTGTATAATGTCATTTGATTTTTTCCCTTCTAAACTACATATAAATCCAGCACCACATGCGTCGTGTTCGAATTCTGGTAGATACATTCCTTGTTTCTTCATAATATTTTCCGATCTAATTGTGAACTATTCTTGAATTTTGATGTTTCAAGAGTTTGAAATTAACAAATCATTAAGGAATGAAAAAGAAAACAGAACCATTCTACTTCACTTTTTTGAGCTACATAAAAAAAGTGCCACTTATATAAAATAATCACAAAATAATGATCTCTGATTACGAATTTGATAACGCGGTTTTTGTTAAATAACCTCAATAAAATTAGGGTTTCACCAAAATTATAGCCTTTTGATAACCAATTACTTCAAATGAAAACGTTTTCGTATTTATCATCTACTAATCAAGTATGAAATCTTCAATTTTAAATAGAAAAATTACATACCCCCAATTTTTTAGGGGGTAAATATTATAAAATGATAAAAATTACGTCTTTACCCTATAAAATTTGGATGTAAAATATAATTTCACATATTTTTGACCTGAATTTAACATTAATTTTAACTTTTATTCTATATGAAAAAAATAGAAGCAGTCATCAGAAGGTCTAAATATCGAGTTGTAAAAGAAGCTCTTCACGATAAAGGAATAACATTCTTTTCATATTGGGATGTAACTGGTGTAGGAAACGAACAAAAGGGAAGTGTATACAGAGGAGTATCATACAGCACAACAGATATCCAAAGACGATATTTATCTATAGTAGTCAATGATGATTTTGAAGAAGCTGCTATTTCTGCTATTCTAGAAGCAGGAAAGACTGGAGAAGTTGGTGATGGAAAAATCTTTGTTTCGGATGTAAATGAAGCTTATAGAATTCGTACTTCAGAAAAAGGTGGAGGCACCTTAAATTAAGTCTTTATTATCATTAACCCAACTGAAAACAAAAAATAACTTTAATAGTATTTAAACAATGGAAATGTTAACTATAAACAATGTATGGATGATGGTGTGTACAGCACTAGTTTTTTTCATGCACTTAGGATTTTCTTTTTTAGAAATAGGATTAACTCGTCAAAAAAACACAATTAATATTTTATTTAAAAATGTCTTTATTATCTGCGTAGGTCTTTTACTCTATTGCTTAGTAGGATTTAATTTAATGTACCCAGGTTTTGAAGAAGGTGCTGCTGGATTTTTAGGTTTTGCAGGATTTGGATTAGATTCTCCATTAACTGCTGAAGGAGCACTTGACCTTACGTATAACGAAGGGTATACCTATTGGACAGATTTCTTATTTCAAGGAATGTTTGCCGCTACAGCAGCAACAATAGTTTCTGGAGCTGTTGCAGAACGTATTAAACTTGGATCATTTATGATATTCACTATCATATATGTAGGTTTAGTATATCCAATTGTTGGTTCTTGGCAATGGGGAGGTGGATTCTTATCTACATTCAAGATTGGTGAGACTGAAGGTTTTTATGACTTTGCCGGTTCTACGCTAGTACATTCTGTAGGAGGATGGGCAGCTTTAGTTGCGGTATATTTATTAGGATCGAGAATAGGTAAGTTTAGTTCTGACGGAAAGCCACAAGCTATCCCCGGGCACAACATACCTCTAGCAGCAGCAGGTGTGCTTATTCTTTGGTTAGGATGGTTTGGATTTAATGGTGGTTCTGTTCTTTCTGCAGATGCAGCAGGTACTTCTCTTACTTTAGTTACAACATCTTTAGCAGCAGCAGCAGGAGGTGTAGTTGCATTTCTTGTGTCTACCTTATTATATAAGAACTATGACTTAACTATGTTCTTAAATGGTATCCTTGGAGGACTAGTAGGTATAACAGCTGGTGCAGATCAAATGAGTCCAACAGATGCGGTATTAATAGGTGCAATTGCAGGAGCAATTATCGTTTTTGGTGTTGCCTTAATCGATAAATTAAAATTAGATGATCCTGTTGGAGCTATTGCAGTGCATTTAATATGTGGTATCTGGGGAACTTTAGCTGTAGGTATTTTTGGAGCTAAAGCAGGTTTCGATCAATTTTTAATACAAGGAGTAGGTGTATTATCGGCTGGAGTATTTTGTGTAGCAACTTCTTTTATCATCATCTTTGCACTTAAGAAAACTATCGGCATTAGAGTTTCTGAAAAAGAAGAAATTGATGGTTTAGATGGACATGAGCATGGTATGGATGCTTATCCAGATTTTAGAATTAATCAACACTAGATTAGATAGAGATTTATTTTTTATCTAGATAGATAGTATAAACCCGGGAGATCAATGATCTCCCGGGTTATTTTTATTTGATGATCTGTATTGATAAAGGGTATGATGGTGGTTCTCCATTACTGGCTTTAATTGCATTAAGTATTGGAAAAACAAAACATAACAAAGCGATAAGCATCAATCCTAATATACCAACGCCAAACAGTAATATTAAAGGCACACATACTATTGCATAAATAAACATACTAATCTGAAAATTCATAATAGATTTACCATGCTCATCCATAGCTAACACTTTTTCTCTTTGCGTTAGCCACAGTAGTAAAGGAACAATAAATCCTCCAAAGCCTGTTACAATATCTAATAACTGTGATAAATGGGTAATAACCAATACTGATTTGTCCTGTCTCATAATTTCTATACGTTTTTGATTGATTGATGAATTGCTAATATTATTAGCATATATCTATATGACGAAAGAATCTATATTTTGTTACAGCATAAAAAAATACATCCTAAAAATTAATTTAGGATGTATATTTAATAATCTAATGTCTTTTGTTTATTTTTTAATTTATTATTAATTTTTGAGTAGATAATCCATCCTCACTATCTATTCTAATCAAATAAATGCCTTTTCCTAATGATAAACTTTGCGCTGATACTATATTAACACCGGGCTTAAGTTCTTTTTGCCCCACTTTTCTTCCAAGAACACTATAAAAAGTCGCGTTAATATTACCTTTTACGTAATCATTGATATAAATTGAAAATCTAGATTTTGCAGGGTTAGGGTGAATTCTTGTATTCAATAAACTATTTTCGCTTTCATCTCCTAATATTGGTGTTACAGACTCTAATGCCGAAATTAAACTTTCAGCTGTAGCCGATTGTCCACAAGAACCCTCATAAATTTTCACATTTGAAAATATAGAAGTATTACCAGAACCTGCATCATTATCATTAATAAAAACTAACTGATTCATATTACCAGTATAAAAATTACCAACAGGAATTGTATATTTCTTTGTACCACTTGTATAATCATCATAATTTGTTACTCCATAATTCTGAGTACCATGTACTTTGAAATAACGATTTGCTGTTAATGCATTGTCATCATCAAAACCAACGGCATGAATCTCTCCTTCAGCACTACTACTAAAATCAAATTCAAGTACTGTGTTTGCTGTCACGTTATAATTAAGTGTTATATATTTCCAAGTGTTATTTGATAATGACAATCCCGAACCACCACTTACAACTGATGAATTATTACCTGAAGAATCCTGATTAGCATACGCATTAATTTGAAAATCGTTAAAGTTTAACGTTGGACAACTTGGATC
Organism: Aquimarina aggregata; assembly: GCF_001632745.1. Lineage (GTDB taxonomy): Bacteria > Bacteroidota > Bacteroidia > Flavobacteriales > Flavobacteriaceae > Aquimarina > Aquimarina aggregata. The sequence goes on from NZ_LQRT01000004.1 coordinate 140,661, forward strand.
TGGATTTCCTGTTCCGTTTTGAATAGCAACGGCATCTATAGCGATATCACTTTGCCAGCCTTGTCCACCATCACCAGTTACTGCATTAAATCGTAATTGCACGCTTGCTTCACCTGCATAAGAAGAAAGATCTACATCTGCAGCATTCCAATCTGAACCTTGCGCTCCCGTTCTATTAAATACAGATACCCAATTTCCTGTATTATTCGTTCTTGCTTCTACAGCAAGACTTTCTATTGCACTACCAACCATGTGATATTGAAATGTTAATTTTGGTGACGTTAAACTTCCAAAATCTAAACAAGGTGAGTTTAAAATTGCACGCTTATTAGGATAACCTGTTCCGTTTCCAGAAGCTTCTACATAAAGATAAGTTGAACCATCATTAGCTGCACTTGGACCTGTACCATTAGAAGGTGTTCCCCCAGAGTTTCTTGTCCAGTTAATATCATCTCCCGAAGTAGCTTGTTTCCATTGACCAAGATTACTTTCAAAACTTTCACTAAAAGGAAAAGAAGAAACATCACCGGTACACTCATCTGTTGGTGGATTACCTCCTCCATCAAGCCCCATAGCATCCCAAAATGCAGGAATAGTCGCTCTTTCTCCAGAATTAGAACCTCCTGATCCTGTACATCCCCCATAGGCATGAACTCCAATGGCATTTCCTGTAGCGGTATCAATTATAGGGCTACCAGAGTTTCCTCCTGTTGTATCTGTTCTATATCGCACAAAAGTATTTGTAACTGAACTAAGAGGTCCGGTATGGATTTGTTGTGTTTGATTATCAATACCAGTATCTGTACCAAAACCTGTTATTGTGATATTGTTCCCTGGTGCGCTTTGCACTACATTAAACGATTTACCTTGTGCTTGAATAGGTGTTTGGCCTGTTAAAGAATTTGCACTTGCTGTAAAAACTGCCCAGTCATTTGCTTGACTTGGTTGATTTGTATAAGGAGTCACAAAATTTCCTATTGGATATTGATCTTCTGGTCCAGGATGTACGATAGTTCGGTCAGGATTAGATTTAGGCACATTAAACTCTATAATCTCTGCTCTACTACTTACGCAATGTCCTGCAGTTACTAATTTACCATTGGTGATAATCCACCCAGTACACCCAATTGGAACTATTCTTCCAATTGCTGCATCGTTTGAATCTACTCTATCATCTACTGATCCACATTGAGATTTAATCTGAAGAGAAGGATCTCCAACTGCTAGTTCCATAACATCTAACCCAATAGCGGTTTCACCTGGAGCAATTGACAATTCTAAAATAACACTATCCCCGTTAAAGTAGGCACTAGAGTTTTTCCAATCTTTAATATTAGAGGTAGTTAGTATCTGTTTTGCACCATCAAGTTTGGAAGTAATAGTCAAGGTACTATTTACACCTAAATTAACATCTTTAAAGAATAAACGTAGCCAAATTGCATCTTTCTCTGAAATGGTTTTGGTTATAACCTGAGCACTACTTTTTCCAATGTTATCTCCTGCTCTCAATGTTAAGCTTGAAGCTTTAATATGCTGAGGCAAGCCTCCTGTTTGCCCCCAATTAAGTAATGGCAAACACATGAAAGCCATGAGCATAAGTACTCCAAATCTTCGAAAGGAATAACGGCCCTTAAATTTTGTTAAGTTTTTTGAGTTTGTGTTGTAAAAATTCATACGAATAAGATTAAAATTTATTGGTTAAGACATTAAATTCGTTAGTTAATTGAATGGTCATAACTTTTGTTACAACTATCTTGTATTCCATATTACGAACTAATTATCCAATATTTTAATCAGATAGAAAGGAAAATTTTTCTCTTATTTTTTTTCTTCCAGATGATATGGAAGATAGTAATGCAGTGCACACTATTGGAATTGAGTTACAATATAAGAAAGAAAAACAACTCTTCAAAAAAGATATCTTCCAAAATTTATAGTAATTATATTAATGTCTATTTTTGCACTTCATTGCATAAAAAATGATCACACAAGATACTATAGTAGCATTAGCTACACCTTCTGGAGCTGGAGCAATTGCCGTAATCCGAATTTCTGGTAAAGATGCTATTACTATATGCGCTCCCCTATTTAAATCCATTCATGATAAAGATCTCAGTGTTCAAAAAAGTCACACAATTCATCTTGGACATATTATTGATGGAAACAGAATATTAGACGAGGTATTAGTATCTATTTTTAAAGGAACTAGTTCATATACGGGAGAACCTACTATAGAAATTTCATGTCATGGTTCTACTTATATACAACAGGAAATTATTCAACTTTTACTTCGTAAAGGATGCAGAATGGCCAATGCGGGAGAATTTACTTTACGTTCTTTTATTAATGGCAAATTAGACTTATCTCAAGCCGAGGCTGTAGCCGATCTTATTGCATCAGACTCTGAAGCTTCACACCAAATTGCAATGCAACAAATGCGAGGTGGATTTTCTAATGAAATCCAAAAACTGCGAGAAGAATTACTCAATTTTGCTTCACTTATAGAATTAGAACTTGATTTTGCCGAAGAAGATGTTGAGTTTGCAGATCGAACTCAATTCAAAAGTTTAATTTCAAGAATTATAGATGTATTAAAACGTCTTATCGATTCTTTTGCCGTTGGAAACGTTATCAAAAATGGAATACCTGTAGCTATTGTTGGAGAACCTAATGTTGGTAAATCTACTTTGCTAAATGCTTTACTTAATGAAGAGCGCGCTATTGTTTCTGATATTGCAGGAACAACACGTGATACTATAGAAGATGAAATCAATATCGGCGGTATTGGATTTAGATTTATAGATACTGCTGGGATTAGAGACACTAAAGATGTAGTTGAATCGATTGGTATCAAAAAAACTTTTGAGAAAATTGAACAGGCTCAAGTAGTTATTTATTTAATAGATAGTTATAACCTGACTACAGAAAGTTTACTAGAAATAAAAACTGAAATTGGTAAAATTAAAAATCAACACCCGCAAAAACCTTTGATTATTGTTGCCAATAAAGTAGACAAATTAAATGATTCTCAAATTAATGTATTAACTACTGAAATTGAAAATATTCATTTGCTCTCTGCTAAGAAAAATATAGGAATTGATGACTTACAAAACAAACTCTTAGAATTTGTAAATACTGGTGCTTTACGTAATAATGATACGATAGTAACGAATACTCGACATTATGACGCTTTACTAAAGGCCTTAGAAGAAATTCAAAAAGTACAATATGGCTTAGACTCTGGATTATCAGGAGACCTAATGGCTATCGATATTAGACAAGCCCTATATCACTTTGGTGAAATTACTGGTGAAATTACGAGTGATGATTTACTAGGCAACATCTTTGCTAATTTTTGTATTGGGAAATAGATTTCACCCCGAGTACTTTTCGGATTTTAATTATCCAAAACAACAAACTCGCTTCTTCGATTAAGCGCATGTTCATCTTTAGAACATTCAACCCTATTACCACATTTATTGATCAATATTGTTTCGCCATACCCTCTACTTTTTACTCTTGATGAGTCGATACCTTTACTAATTATGTAATTAGCTGTCGACTTGGCTCTGCGTTGAGAAAGTTTCATATTATAACTATCTTTTCCCTTACTATCTGTATGAGATCCTATTTCAATCCTAATACTTTGGTTTTCTTTCATAAATGCTACAATCTTATCCAATTCTTTAGCTGTATTACCAATAACTAATGCTTTATTTGAAGCAAAATATATCGGTTCTAAATTCAATAATTTGGCTAAATCCGTCCCTTTCTCAGGAAGATTGCTTTTCAGATTTAAGATTTGTTCTTTCTTTGGTTCATCTCTGGAAAAAGAAATTTTTTGAACCTTTGTATCGAAATCTTTCTTGGCTAAAGTAATTTCATAAGCTTGATCAGCGCAATCTAGTTCTAACGAAAAAACTCCTTTAAAATCTGTCAATCCCTTATAAATAATTTCCTGCTCCTGGTTCTTAATCTCGACTTTCGTTTCTGGAATTACATTTCCCGATTTTTGATCCTTTACTATTCCTTTAAAACTCCCTTTGCAAATAGTAACCAAAGGTTTGGTTTCTTCAAACGAATAAATATCATCGCTTCCTTTCCCCCCAGATCGGTTGGAAGCAAAAAACCCCTTCTTACTTCTGTCATCAATAATAAAAGTAACATCATCGGCAGCACTGTTAACCGGTTCTCCTAGGTTATATACATTTTTATCTCGGTCGTTAAGGCCTATTGCAAAAACATCAAACCCTCCTAGCCCTAAATGCCCATCTGAGGCAAAATACAATATTCCAGATTTACTCATAAAAGGAAAAGAATCTCTTCCTTCTGTATTAATTCCAGGTCCCAAATTTTGTAAATTTCCAAAGGTTCCATCTTTATTAATCTCTACAACATATAGATCCGACATACCGTATCCTCCCGGCATATCCGAAGCAAAGTATAATTTCGTTCCATCAGCATTCAATGATGGGTGCGCAACAGAATATTGGTTATTATTAAAAGGAAGCTCCTTTATTGAATTCCATTCAAATTCCTGATTTAAAGATGCCTTGTAAATTTTTAAGTGGCTCACTCCCAAAGAATCTTTACCTAATTTTGCACCTGAAAGGTTATTTCTTGTAAAATATACCATCTTTCCATCTTTTGAGAAAGAAGAGGTAGATTCGTGAAATTTAGAATTTAAAGTCTCCGGTAATTTCAGAGAATAGTTTAATTCCAGGGAATCACTATTTGTAAACTTGTATAGATTCAGATAAGGCTGGTTTGTCCATGTATTTTTTTTAACCGAACTCTTATTACTTCTTGAAGAGGAAAAAACAATTTCTTCTTTATAAAATGAAGGTGCAAAATCTACCCCCAAAGAATTTTGAGAAATATTCTTTATACTATACCTACCCGATTGCAATGCTATTTTGTCCAGGTAATCCGGTTGTTCGATAAGTCTTTTTACACGTGAATCTTCACTACTAATTGACTTCAAAAGAACCATCAGGCTATCTGATGCCTTATATCTCTTCATAAATTTATATGATTGTGCAGTTCTAAAATAATATTCTGCTGAGATATTAAATGATTCCTCTGTTTGATCTTCTAGTGTTGAAACATCCTTAGCTTTAGTTTTTATTTCTTCTTGTCTTTTCCACATCTTATCATACCATCTGGCAGCATCTTTTAGATTAGAAGTATAATAATAACAATCTCCAAGCCTTTTGTATATTTCAAAGCTACCGTTTCCTTTTTTAATTATTTTTTTATAGGAATCTATAGCTTCAGAATAGGCAAAATTATTAAACAAATCATGAGCTTTTTTAGTAGATTTTTGTTGTGCATTAATTTGAAATACAGAACCTATCAAAGCTATCAAGAATATATATGTAATGAATGGTTTCATAGTTTTAGTGTAAAATTTAGCATTAAAAGAACCTTGGGTATACAACTTTTTCGCGTTTCTTGAAAATCTCATAACGCAGTATAAATTCATATGAACCTGAATTAAATTCTGTATTTCCTAACCCGGTTGTTTCCCAATCATAAGCAAACCCTAACATAAGGTTATCCGCAATCTGAAAACCTACCAATGCACTCAAAGCCGAACTCCATCTATAAGCTAATCCTAAAGTTAGTTTTTCTCTATAAAGAAAATTAGCTGACACATCTACTTGTAAAGGAGCACCTCCAACTACTTTAAATAATGTTGCAGGTTTAAATTTTAGGTTTTCATTAAGCTCAAAAACATATCCTGAAATTAGATAATAATTAATTCTTTCGGTTGCTAAAAAAGATGAAGCCAGATTTTCATTAGAAGATTCATTAAAATGTTTTGTCTGAAGCAAATTTGGGGCTGATATCCCTAAATAAAATTTCTCTGTATGATAATAAATTCCTACCCCAACATTAGGAGAAAATTTATTATCAATATTGGTATCCAAAAGAATATCTGAATTCGTAAATCTATTTAACTCATCAAAATTAACATCCAATAAGTGCCCGCCTGCCTTTATTCCCAAAGCCAATTGACCTTCTTCTGAAGTGTTTAAAGTATAGGAAAAATCAATATCAATATAGGTTTCCTGCGTAGGACCTATCTTATCATTAACAATAGAAAACCCCAATCCAACTTTTTCACTTGGACCAATAGGAGAATGTATGTTAAGTGTTTGTGTAACTGGAGCTCCGCCAATACCTACCCATTGATTTCTGTACAACCCAGTAATACTAATAGCATCTCTTGAGCCTGCATAGGCAGGATTTACACTTAGAGTGTTGTACATGTATTGTGTGTATTGAGCATCTTGTTGTGCTAAGATCTCTTTGGTTGTTATAATTAGTAAAAGAACTAGGATATATATCTTATTCATCTTAAAATATGGGGTTGTTATTTTGATATGGGAGTTTACTTTGCTCTCCATAGATTCTTTATTTATCGATTGATGTATAAATAATCCGATTTCTTCTTGGTTTCGCCTGTTGGCACTTTGTAGATAAGGGTATAAAAATAGGTCCCTACCGGAAGTTGTCGTTCTGTATTGACCGTAGCTCTACCGTTTGATTCACCTCTGAAGAATCTTCCATTTATGCCATAACCTTTTGTTTCATATACTACAACTCCCCATCTATTAAATATTTTCAATTCATTATCAGGGAAATTTTGAATATTTCTTATCACTAATACATCATGATCTCCATCACCATTTGGTGTCACTACATTGAATACCTCTACTCCATCTTCTGCATTGGGATCAGCATTATTTGCTTCTTCATTATCCGGAGTACCATCATTGTCGTCGTCATTCATCTCATCTTGATCAGGAATTCCATCTCCGTCTGTATCGCAAACATTAGAGACATCTGGGACACAAGGATCAAAAGGATCTGGATCAATGCAGTCGTCTACTCCATCATTATCATTGTCCACAAAAGGGACTATGCTTACTGTTTCAGCCAAACTACTTAAAGTCAAATCACAACCGGTCGTTGGATTGTTGACATTGGTCAGGTTTAATGTCGTATCTGAAGTTACTGAGTTAATTGTTACATCGACAGTACCATCTACTCCAATAATAGCCGTTCCGTTTTCTGCTCCTGTATAAGTTACTACATCTCCTGTAGTTCCTATGATCGTAAACACTGCATCTTCCATAAAACATATTGGACTATTACCAATCAAAGTAGCCGGTAATGGTAAATCATTGACTGTAACCGTTATCGCTGCGGTGTTTTCACATCCATTGCTATCTATTCCTGTAACAGTATACGTTGTTGTTATAGTAGGCACAAAGGCAACACCATCTGTAACACGATTGTTCCAAGTGTATGTAGCAGCTCCTCCTCCGGATAAGGTTACACTTTCTCCTGAACATACCTCAGTAACTGAAGCATTTGCCGTTACGGTGGGTAAAGTATTTACTATAGCCGTTTCACTAACACCGCTTAAGGGCAAGTCACAACCCGTAGTTGGATTATTAACATTGGTTAGGTTTAAAGTCGTATCAGATGTTACTCCGTTAATCGTAACATCTACGGTGCCACCTGCTCCAATCGTTGCTGTTCCTGTTGCAGCGCCAGTATAGGTAACTACATCGCCTGCGGTTCCACTAATCGTAAAAACTGCATCTTCTCCTGAACATACCGGAGTATTCGAACTGATCGTAGCAGCAATTGGTAAGGCATCTACAATGACCGTTTCACTAACTCCACTTAATGGCAAGTCACAACCGGTAGTTGGATTATTGACATTAGTTAGGTTTAAAGTCGTATCAGATGTCACTCCGTTAACCGTTACATCTACGGTGCCTCCTGCTCCGATGGTAGCGGTTCCACTTGCAGCTCCGGAATAGGTAACGATGTCTCCTGCGGTTCCACTAATCGTAAAAACTGCATCTTCTCCTGAACAAACAGGTGTGTTCGAACTGATCGTAGATACAATCGGTAAGGCATCTACAATGACCGTTTCACTAACACCGCTTAAGGGCAAGTCACAACCGGTAGTTGGATTATTGACATTGGTTAGGTTTAAAGTCGTATCAGATGTCACTCCGTTAACCGTTACATCTAGAGTTCCTCCTGCTCCGATGGTTGCTGTTCCTGTCGTAGCGCCAGTATAGGTAACTACATCGCCTGCGGTTCCACTAATCGTAAAAACTGCATCTTCTCCTGAACAAACAGGTGTATTCGAACTGATCGTAGCAGCAATCGGTAAGGCATCTACAATGACCGTTTCACTAACTCCACTTAATGGCAAGTCACAACCCGTAGTTGGATTATTAACATTGGTTAGGTTTAAAGTCGTATCAGATGTTACTCCGTTAATCGTTACATCTACAGTGCCTCCTGCTCCGATGGTTGCTGTTCCTGTTGCAGCGCCAGTATAGGTAACGATGTCTCCTGCGGTTCCACTAATCGTAAAAACTGCATCTTCTCCTGAACAAACAGGTGTGTTCGAGCTGATCGTAGCAGCAATCGGTAAAGCATCTACCGTCAAAGTAACTATTGTCGCTGTACTTTCGCATCCAATTGTTTGCGTAACATATACCATTGTTACACCGGTGGATACCGTATCGAACCCTAATTCAACAGCCGTTGGAGCAGCTGGGTTAGCTGTAGTAATGAGAGAAGTTAATGTAGCGTCACTATACCATTGTAGTGATGTACCTGTAGCAGTAGGTGGTGTAATGGTATCTCCAATGCAATAAGTGTTCGAGTTAAAAGTAACCGATGGGGCTGCTGGAGGTGTACAAGTTCCATCTATAGTTACCGTAAAAGGAACTGGTACAGAAATACAACTTGTACTTGAATTAATAACGGTTATTGTTCCATTATAAGTACCTGAAGGAGCTCCTGCCGGAACTGTTAATATAATAGGAGAAATGGGTAACGAAGTTGGTGTAGTAATATCGGTAAACCCGGCTGTATTTGCAACTTCATCATAATCCAAGGTATATTGATCAGGAGTATTAGTTATAGAAATATAGGGTAAATTAGCGGTTGTTACTCCTGAACTTACAGTAGGACTAGTTCCCAATGTAATAGTAGGGCCACTCAAATTTACTAATGTTGTTGGTCCGGGTATTGTATTTGATTGACAACTAGTAGCGTCCGAAATAGAGATATTAGTATAATTACCTGGTCCTAAACTTGTTATTTGAATTCCACTAGCTGAAGCTGTTAAAGATTGTGTCGGTTGAGGGGTTCCGTTAAAAGAAAAATTAACGTTATAGGTTCCCGAAACTACACCCGTAATTACAATTGTTCCATCCGGAGTAATACAATTAGTAGGATTGATATGAGTTCCTTCTGTGATCACTGCTCCTCCCGGATCACTAATAATAACAGGCCCTACTGTATTCGAATCACAACCATTTAATGTAACGATGATATCGGTATAAGATCCTGCATCTAGCCCTGTAATTTGATATGCTCCACTGATATCTGAAGTAAAGCTTCCGTGATTTACAGAAACTCCATCATCCTCATAGTTCAGGTCATCATACAGTGTTGAAGACTGTAACCCACTCAAGGTAATAAATCCATTCACTCCTCCACAGGTTGTGGGGTTTGTTGGCACAGCTGAACTAATTGAAACTCCATTAACGATTATTGTGAATGTTTCAGGCAAACTTTCACATTCGATAGAGTTTGAATTTTTTATGGTAAAAGTTCCCGTATACGTTCCTATAGGAATACTAGAAGGTATAGCGATAGTTATTGGGCTAGTAAAATTAGTGTCTTCTAAAATGTCAATAAACCCGGCTGTATTGGCATCCGCTTCAAAATCTATACTATAATTACTAGGTGGGCCGTTGGCAGCAACCAAATATTCTAAATCTACAGAAGTTTCTCCTTCACATACTTCTAACGAATTTGATGTTAGTGATATTTCTGGTAATACGTTAACTATAATATTAATAGGAGGAGATAAAACCGTTTCGCATAGGATTCCTCCAGTTTTTTGAGCTTTAACCGAAACACTTGTTACGGATGTTGACAGTGCAAAAGTTGTCAAGTTTAATGCAGAACCATCCCCTAAAGCAGCAGGACCGATACCATTACCAGCTTGATCCACTAACTCATAAATCACTAGATTTTCTGTTCCAGAAATATTGAAGTTAATAGTTTCTCCCTCACAAATAACAGTAGTTGAAGTAGCACTAAATGTTTGATTGATTGGTAACCTACAAACTATTGTTGGCCCCGTAACTAAAATACTTTCGCACAATACACCATTTTGAACTGTAACACCTACTACTCCCCCTGCGTACAAAACATCAAATCCAGCACTTACCGCATCTAATCCAGTAATGGTCCAAAGACCACCAGAAGCCAAGGCTGTAAAACCTGTTATTTCAGTATCGTCGATATAAAGTTGAATAATACTTCCATCTGGGGCAGTTGTGGTACCAGAAACACTCGAGTCTCCTTCTTCAAGTGGGGTTGCGTCAACTGTAATTGCATCAGTTGTTTGACTTAGCACCTCTACTTCATTAGAAAGGGCACTTTCTAATTCCCCAGTATTAGTTACCGTTGCAGCCAGAAAATTACCAACTGGTACAGAAATACTACCTACTGTCCAACTTCCGTTTGCTGTAACAGTTGTCATACCAATTGGTGTTCCTATCGTAACAGGAGGCGTTGCAGATATGTACAAATTAAGAGTAGCTCCACTTTCTGCTGAAATACCACTAATCTCGTTAATGATACCGGTTGAAGTACAATATTCTCCTTCAATAATCGGTGTTAAAGATTGTGTTTGAACATTAACTGTACCAGATTCTTGAGGACACTCTCCTACTTCCTGATTAAATGCAGAAATCACATCTCCGTTCATTAAGCCGGAAATACCCGAGATCGTCCAATTTGTTCCAATAGTAGTGGTAGTAAAAGAAGATGCTATCCCATTAATATACAATATGATTGTGGTTGTACCCGATGGTGTAGCATCTAACGTTCCAGATATAACTGTTGTATTTTCTAGTATAGGCGTGGCTGTTATAGTAGGAATTTGGGAAGAGGATGTACCTGAAATACAAATAAAAGGAGATGGATCGGATTCGCAATTCCCCGATTCTTGAACTGTAAAATAATACGTTCCGGACAAAGGAGTACCACAATTACCTCCCTGATTACAATTTGAAGTATTGAAATTACCATTACAACTAAATGCAAAGTCTCCAGTAGTTCCATTCTCAACTGCATCTCCAACGAATCCTGTAACAGTATTATAGAATCTAATGGTCGCTCCAGTTGGTAATCCAGTAACTACAATTCTTCTATTCGTATCCGCACAAAAGATATTGGCGGTTGTTGGTGTTGCAGAGCACGTTGCTCCGACAGTAATTAAGTTGCACGTATCGTAGGATTCGGATTTTTCTGTTGTTCCAGTTGCGGTTGCCACAGCTTCGGTTACCAGAGCAGTAGCAGTAAAAACCTGACCAGCAACAAACGGTGTTAATCCTGAAAGTGACCAAGTTCCCCCTGAAACAGTCGCTGTACTAACTTCAGCAATACCATCTCTATAAACTGTAATAGCAGCCCCATCGACTTCTGTTGACGTTCCGGAAACCGCAGTCGATCCCACTGCTAACGGGCCTGTAATAGTTGGACAATCAGCTCTTGAAGGTAAACCATTATTTATATCATCGAGATCTGTTGGAGGAAAAATATCTATCAAATCCTCGAACAAATCATCATCAATACCTGCCTGATCATCAATCCCTCCGATATCCGATATACCATTATTTCCAATAGCTTCATTCGGATTTATAATTGTAGTACCTACCATTCGTAAGGGTGTACCGGTCGTTACACCTGGAAAAGCAGCTGTAATATCAGCAAATGGAATATAAAAGTCATAGAAATAATCGTCATCTCCACAGATTTCTGAAAAAGCAATGGATTTTTGCGCAAAATCATCAAAAGGTCTATCTATGGTAGCATCACCTATTTCTGTAGGCGAAGTAGTTCCATCTACATCATACAATCCCACACCAAAATTAGTTAGCAACACAAGTTCAATTTCAAAACCAGGATTACCAGCGACGGCATTGGGATCAGCATTTATGCCGGTAAAACCGAATTTCTGATCTACATCTATGAGTATTGTGTATCCTTTGGAATTATTAGCTGTTCCTCCTAATCTAAAGCGGAACATTAAATTTTGGTTACCGTCAAAATGCGTGTATATCGTATGGTTATTATCGGATTTTACTAAATCGGTAAATCCGCAAGATGGTCCGGGTTGTAGATCGCTATCGGGTTCGAAAGCTCCAGCTGACGGAAGCGGAGTGTAAGCAATCTCGCTTTCGGCCTCATCATTACTCATGAAACCTAAAGAAGATGTAGAAGTATATCCATTTCCATCGGGGTCAAGTACTATCTGCCCTGTTCCGGCTGGATCATAAATGAGTCCTTTAGTTTGAGCTTGTACGTTTTGGGTAAAAACCAAAAGAAGAAAAAATATTATATAAATTTTATACAACGGTTTGACGATGGTAGATTTGTTCATGAACAAATGGTGAGGTTAGGACTTAATGTTAGCAAACTTGAAATGAATTTAACATTTGCTTAGCAAAATAAAGCAAAAAAGATTCATTTTACAAGCAAAATTATCGACAAAAAACCAAAAAACTCGATTAAGTAAGGTTTTACCTTACTTTGTTTAACATACTAATGAGATATCATCATCTTATCAAAAGAAAACAAAATCTAGCACCTCCATTTCACCTCCAACTCTCCTACCCCTTTATTTAAAAAGGTGTATTACATATTGTATTGGGGAAATAGGTTCCTTTTAGCAGGTTTTTGTTTTCCTTGTGTTTTACTTCTTTTAGATAAGTTTTAATTTCTCAATTCTGAAGGACACAAGATCTTCATCATCATCTTCGATATATTCTGAATAAGTAATTTCAAAACTCTTGTCCTTAAACCTATCTGATTTAAGATCGAATTTTCTAATAACATTAGGAGATACTTCCTCAAATACGATAATCTCTTCGTTATCCATTACAAATTGATAGTATCCGTCATAGTATTTCTTAAATACTCCAGACTCTACATTTTGATTAATAATTGAGCCATTCATGTTTGTTAATTTTCGTAATTCAGTTTACAAGGTTTAAATAAAGATTTCACTACTTTTTATCTGATTTTCCCATAAATTTTACGGTATCTTTCCAATACACCCACTCGATTTTTCTCAACTTATGTGGTTCAGCAAGCAAAAATGGTTTTGTATAATCACTACACAAAAAAAATTACATTAAAGAACCATATTGATTTGTTTTCTAACTCTTATATTTTGTAATAGTAATTTTTTAAAATAGAGTCCATTTCTTTTTCTCCCTTACTAATTTGTACTGCTAATTGCCATAGTTCTTCATCTAGTAACCCAATTAATGGTTGCTTTACTTTTGATATGTACTTAAAAGCTTTTAGTAATTTTTTATCCCAAGACTTATGATATCTTAATAAGTCATCAGGATACACAATTTTTCTTTTTGTTCCTTCGTCGATACCTCTAAAAGGATTATCAATATTTAAATAGCCATAATCATCTGTTAATTGTTCTCCAGGATGAATATCCCGAATAGCTAGTTCAAAATTATAAGCTGTAGTGAGACAATTGGCATTAAAGCTATGATTTACAAAGCGTCCATTATCCCAACATAACACCTGATTCCCCAAATTATTTTTATAGGCGTAAGTTTCTAAAATATTCTTATATACAGGTTCTAATACTTCATATTGATCTGGAGTGAACTCACGATCAAACTTATCTAATATCCAAGTAATCGTTCCAATGGGAATTATTTTTTTAGCAACTACACCGTAACCAATTTCATTGCTTATAAACCGTATTTCTGTATCGGGGTGTATCATCGTTTAAATTTTAATTTCTTTTCGATAGCTTCAATCATAATATTAGCTATATCCAATCCGGTAGCATTTTCTATTCCTTCTAGTCCTGGTGATGAATTCACTTCTAATAATAAGGGTCCTTTATTGGATCGAATAATGTCAACACCAGCTACTGGAAGATTCAAAATCTTAGCCGCCTTAATCGCTAGTTTACGCTCTTCGGTAGTTATTTTGATTTTAGAGGCCGATCCACCTTGATGAATATTAGCTCTAAATTCTCCTTTTGCAGCTTGTCTTTGCATGGATGCTACTACTTTTCCGTTTACCACGAAACATCGAATGTCCTGTCCATTAGCTTCTTTTATAAATTCCTGTACAAGAATATTAGTTTGTACACTTTTAAAAGCGTTAATAACACTTTCTGCAGCCTTATTTGTTTCTGCCAGTACGACTCCTTTTCCTTGAGTACTTTCTAAAAGTTTAATGATTAATGGAGCACCATTTACCATTTTTATTAAATCTTTTGTATCTAAAGGCGATTTTGCAAATCCAGTTATGGGAATATGGATATCATGTTTGGCAAAAAGCTGGGTTGCCAATAGTTTATCTCTGGATTGGGTAATCGCTTCTGCTGTATTCAAGCAAAAGGCTCCCATAGAATCAAATTGTCTTATTAAGGCGCACGCATAAAATGTCATTGAGGGTCGTATCCTAGGGATAATAGCATCAAACTCATCAATGATGTTCCCTCCGCGGTACCGTATTTCAGGTTCTGTAGCATCTAATTTCATATAAGCTTGCTCTACATTTAGAAATACCATTTCGTGACCTTTGGCTATACCTGCTTCAACGATACGTTTATTACTGTACAATTCTGGATTACTAGCCAGTAATGCAATCTTTAGTCCTGATTTTTCTTTAAAAAAGGGTCTATACTTTGTTAGAATTTCTTCATTTGTAAAATTTTGCTGTGCAAAACTAATAGATGGGTTTACAATGTATCTATTCATAAGGGCTTCACGTCCTAATAACATTCTAAATTCCATTGCGTCACGATTCGCAAGTGTAAGTTCAATATCAAAGGTTGTATCACCCAGATTCACAGGTGTTTTGATTACAAAACGCTGCTCGGAAATACCTGATGAACTTTTTACTATACGTTTATCGTGTATTTTAGTTTCACATCGAATCACGATACTTCTATTATCCTGAATAGGGTTTACCTCAAAACGTACCCATTCTTCGGTTCCTTTATGAATAAGTTTAATATTATTTGCTTGTATAGAAGAGGTTTTTGCTCCAGAATCCACACGTGCCTTTATTGCGGGTATTCCAAACTCTCCGAATACACACCATTCTTCACTTCCTATTATTTTTAGGTCGTTATTTATTAAAGTTTTTACCACTTGATTTGTTTTCTTATATATTTAGTTCCTGAGAGCTCTCGTAAAAGAGTTCATCAGTATCTTGGTATAGTAATTTTGACTCAAAGTTCTTTTCTATAATCCTTTATAAAAATTGCATCAGCAATTTGTACCGCGTATGCTTCTGTATTTATTTTTATTACACAGTAAATATTTCTCTGTGGTCTTTAAAACTTTTAAACTCTACCATATATCCATTGGGATCTTTCACAAAAAAGGAAAGGTGCTCTCCAACCTTCTTTTCAAAAAACGTTACTTCGGTAGTTACATCAAGATCCATAGAGAAGAGTCTAGAATACAATTTACCCCAACTATGGATATCTATGATCACGCCAAAGTGAAAAGAAGGTAATACATGATCTCCCAAACGGTAATTTTTGAAATCAAAGTTAAAATCTCCTACTTTGGTAAAAGTGATCTGATTTCCGTACAAATTGATATCTATCCAACCATCTGTAGATCTTCCTAATTTAGCACCTAGTTTATAGGTATAGAAATCTTTTGTTTTTTCTATATCCTCACAGGGAAGGGCCAAATGAAATTCTGCATTTTTCATTATTCTAAAGTTTTACGATTATTCCATTTCTGGTTCCTCTGGTAAATCAGTTTCTTCACCTTGGTCATCTTCATCTTCATGGCTTTCCATTGCACTAACCAGGCGTTTACTAACTTTAACCAAGTACAGGGTATCTTCTGTTTTTACTTCTACACATTCTACGATTTCGTTTTGTGCATTTCTAAACGTAATGATATTTTGATCATCATATCCATCAGGATATTCGTTTACCAATAGATCTAAAATAGTATTGTTTAATTTTTTATAATCAACAATTACTCTTTTCAAATTTGCGTTTCGTTCTGTTTTCATTTTGTTTACATATCTAATAAATAGGCAAATATTAATGGTGCCACAATGGTTGCATCACTTTCTATGATAAACTTTGGAGTATCTACATCCAGTTTACCCCAAGTGATTTTTTCATTAGGTACTGCTCCGCTGTAAGATCCATAGCTTGTGGTTGAGTCACTTATCTGACAGAAATAATTCCAGAACGGGGTATCTGTCCTTTCTAAATCTTGATATAACATTGGTACGACACAAATAGGAAAATCTCCTGCAATACCGCCTCCAATTTGGAAGAAACCTATTCCATCCTTAGAGTTTTTGGTATACCAGTCTGCAAGAAAGGTCATATACTCGATACCGGATTTCATTGTACTTGCTTTGAGTTCTCCTTTCACTACATAGCTAGCAAAAATGTTACCCATTGTACTATCTTCCCATCCTGGAACTACCAATGGTAAATTTGCTTTTGCAGCAGCATACACCCAACTATCTTGAATATCTATCTCGTAGTATTGTTCTAAAACTCCAGACAATAACATCTTATACATAAATTCATGTGGAAAATATCGCTCTCCCGCTTCTTCAGCATCTTTCCAAATCTTAAAAATATGTTCTTGTAATCTTCTAAAAGCTTCTTCTTCTGGTATACAAGTATCGGTTACACGATTTAATCCTTGCTCTAATAAACCCCACTCCTGTTGTGGTGTTAAATCTCGATAATTTGGCACTCTTTTATAATGGCTATGCGCCACCAGATTCATAATATCCTCTTCGAGGTTAGCTCCAGTACATGAAACAATATTCACTTTCTCCTTACGAATCATTTCTGCAAAAATTTTTCCCAATTCGGCAGTACTCATCGCTCCAGCAAGAGATACCAGCATTTTTGAATCCTTTTCTATTTGGGTTTCATATGCTTTGGCAGCATCTACTACGGAAGCTGCATTAAAATGTAGGTAATACTTTTCTAAAAATTGAGATATAGCTCCTTTATCCTTCATATTCATCATCTGTAAATTTTAGGGAGTTATTTTTATCATTTCCTTTAAGAACAAATAAATTTTCATTCTCATCATCAACATCTTGTTCTTCAAATTTGTAACTCAACATTTTATAATATAATTTGGCTGCAGCAAAATCTGAGGATTTATCATCTTTATTTGGACATAATTCTACAATATCAAATCCTACTACATTTTTCTCTTCAAATATTTTCTTAAGAAATTCAAGGGTTTCATACCATAACAACCCGCCAGGTTCTGGGGTTCCTGTTGAAGGTAAAATAGAAGGATCTAAAGCGTCCAGATCAAAAGTGATATAGACATTATCTGTCATTAGCTCGATAGCATTATCCATCCAATAATCATCTGTTGCCATTTCATGAGCAAAAAACACTTGGTCTTTATTCATTACTAAATTTTCTGAAGCATCCATACTCCGAACACCTACTTGAACAAGGTTGGTATTTTGATTAGCTTCATATAACGCGCAAGCATGATTGTACTTAGAACCTTCATATTCTTTTCTTAGATCCGCATGGGCATCTATATGCACTACTGTTAAATCCTTAAAACACTCATCAAAAGCACGTATAGCTCCTATAGAAATGGAATGTTCACCTCCTACCAGAGTCACAAATTTGTTACGTTTTATATTAGACTTGACAATAGCATGTACGCTTGTAACCATAGCTTCTGGAGAATCATTTTCATTAACAGCTTCTGTAAGGTAAATACCTTGCTTATATACTTCGCTATTGGTTTCTATATCATATAACTCCATATTCTCTGAAGCATGTAAAAATGCTTCAGGGCCTTTGTCTGCTCCTTTCCCCCAAGTGCTAGTTCCATCATACGGAACAGGTATTAATACTACTTTTGATTTGTCATAGCCAGCAAATCGTTCTGGAATTCCGGCATATGTTTTCTGAGTTTCCATTTTAACAATGTTTGGATTTAATAAATTAATTAGGATTTATAAATGTTTCTTTTTGTGAATATTCTACAACTTCTTCTTTTGTTATTTTTTGATATCCAAGAATGGATAATAATTGTTCTGAAGTTTGTTGCGGTGCAAAAACTTCTGTAGTTAAATTTCCATTCTCGTCACGATCTATCAAAATATGTTTAGGTTGTGGGATCAAGCAATGTTGTAATCCACCAAAACCACCAATAGTTTCTTGATATGCTCCAGTATTGAAAAACCCGATATACAACGGTTTATCTTTTTTATATTTAGGTAGATAAATGGCATTCATATGTTGTTCGGAGTTATAATAATCATCACTATCACAGGTTAATCCTCCGAGTAACACTCGTTCATACTCATCTTGCCATCTATTTACAGGAAGCATTACAAAACGCTTATTTATTGCCCAAGTATCTGGAATTGTTGTGATAAAGGACGAATTGATCATATTCCATTTTTCACGATCATTTTGCTGTTTTTGATATAGTACTTCATAAATAGCACCACCACTTTCGCCAACTGTAAAACTTCCAAACTCTGTAAAGATATTAGGAACATCTACTCGTGCTTCTTCACAGGCAATCTGAATTTGATTTACGATTTCATTAATCATATACTGATAATCATAATCAAATGCCAAAGAATTTTTTATGGGGAATCCACCCCCAATATTTAAGCTATCCAGCGACGGGCATATTTTCTTAAGACTTATATAAACCTTTAAACATTTTAATAATTCATTCCAATAGTAAGCGGTATCACGAATACCTGTATTAATAAAAAAGTGAAGCATTTTTAATTTCACTTTCGGGTTATTCTTGATTTGGTTATTATAAAAAGACACAATATTTCGATACCCTATTCCTAACCTAGAAGTATAAAACTCAAACTTTGGTTCCTCTTCTGAGGCAATGCGGATCCCTACTTGAAAGTCTTCATTGATTACGTTGCTTAATAAATCTAACTCCTCATAATTATCAATTATTGGAATACAATTACGATGGCCTTTATTAATTAATCGAGCTATGTTTTGGATATACTGGTCTCTTTTAAAACCATTGCAGATCACATATGCATTACTACTGATTTTGCCTTGGGTCTTTAAGTTTTCTACGATATCAATATCAAAAGCCGAAGATGTTTCTATATGAATATCATTTTTTAACGCTTCGTTTAACACGTGTCGAAAGTGAGAACTTTTAGTACAATAACAATAGCTATAATCACCAGCATAATTATTCGCTTTAATGGCACTCTTGAACCAGTATTTTGCTCGGTTAATGTTTTCAGATATTTTTGGTAGATAGGTGAATTTTAGAGGTGCTCCATATTGAGCAATCAGCTCCATAAGATTAATACCATGAAACTGTAATTGATTATCCTCTAGTTTAAACTCTTCTTGAGGAAAATGAAAGGTTTGGTCGATAAGATCGATGTATTTTGTTTTCATCTGTTTTATTTTTGTTTTGCAGATAAAAATCACCATTGCATGCACGGACCAGAGTAGTCCTGCGATCAATAGATCATTCCATTATAAGGGATTTAAAAAATCAGAAATAGATAAAATAAATGGTTAAATCATTTACATAAATTATTTCATATTCGAATAATGGAAATAGTATAGGGAACGAATGACATTCGTTCAAAAAATTGAAGTGCAATTGTATACTTTTTGGAAGTCAGCCTGAGAATTCGGTTCCTCATCCCTGAGGCAGCTTTTGGAGTAGACTTCTTTATGCTCCTAAGCCCGAATCTGAAAAACGTTTTCATTTATGTAGGCAATGCGTCCTTAGTGGACTCATTATTTGTTATATTCAAATGTAATAAAAAACTAATATCAAAAACTTTTTTGTGTACTTTTTTTTAAAATTCCGTTTTACATAAAATAGTAACTCAAGATTTAATTTAAGAATTAATAAAAATGCCCCAATAGTGTATACCAAAAAAATTAATCAGAAAATCCATGACTACTATTAAATGTTAACATCGTTAATAAAAGCATGAATGCTTAAAAGGTTAACAGACCAAGAGAATATACCTATAATAAAGGGTGAGTTTTATGAGCATCCACTTAACCTGAGAAACATGTCATGTAAATAGATAACCTCATCTTATTATCTATAATCATTCTGAAATAATTATTGTATTTTCATTCTATGAATGTAATTAACTATACCCAAGGAGTTTTACAATATATTCCTTTCTTTTATGTAATCTGGTCTGATGATTTGTTATCCTACTCTGAAATTTCTGTCATAAAAACGGCAATACATGAAGACGAAACACTGCGAAAAGATGATCAAGATATTTTGATTAGTTGGTTAAACCCAAAAGCCCCACCTAAAGATAAGGAACTTAAAAACTGGAAAAAAACAATAACAAATTCTTATATTAAACTTGTAGAAAGTGAAGTGCATCCACTTACTACATTCTGTCAAAAATTAGTCTGTTACTATCATGCTGATTGCCCTTTTAATGTTCGTTTAAAAGACATCGAAATAAATCTTGGCATTCAGCCCAACCACTATAAGCACTTATTTGATTTAGAAGTAGTCCAAGAAATTACATCTAATCATTATGATTCTTCTAAAATTGACTTAATTCTAAAAGGAAAACACACTACTGTTGTGGATGATTTTAGAAAAGTTCTTAAAGCCCCCATTTTTGATTGGGGTATTAAAAGAACAAAAGAAGAGTTTAGGGAACATGTTTTACAACAAGTAAAATTCCTTGCTAAAGAAGGATATGGCGCAATGGCATATCCAGAGGCTTATGGAGGTACAGAAAATATGCCTGGATATGCAGCTATTTTTGAAAACTTAATGTATGTAGATGGCAGCTTAGCTATAAAATTTGGGGTTCAGTTTGGTCTTTTTGGAGGAAGTATCCAAAAATTAGGAACAAAAAAACATCATGATCAATATCTAACAAATACTGGCGAAACAAAACTATTAGGATGTTTTGCCATGACTGAAACTGGTCATGGATCTAATGTAAGAGGTGTTAAAACCACTGCTACATATCATAAAGAAACAGATAGTATTATAGTACATACACCTGGCAAAAATGATAATAAAGAATATATTGGGAATGCATTACATTCTACAATGGCATCTGTTTTTGCTCAATTAATCGTTAATGGTAAAAATGAAGGAGTACATGCCATTTTGGTTCCTATTAGAAATAAGGAACACAAATTAATGCCTGGTGTTACTATCGAGGACAACGGTTACAAATTGGGGCTTAACGGCGTAGACAATGGAAAAATATGGTTTCATCAAGTGCGTGTTCCCCGAGAGAACCTATTAAATAAGTATGGTGATATTAATGCCAATGGTATGTATCATTCTGATATCAAAAATCCAAACAAAAGGTTTTTTACAATGTTGGGGACTCTGGTTGGAGGTAGAATATGTGTTGCTCGAGCTGGATTGGGAGGCGCTAAAAAAGCTCTGGCCATAGCAGTTAAACATGCCT
Source organism: Aquimarina aggregata (assembly GCF_001632745.1). Taxonomy (GTDB): domain Bacteria; phylum Bacteroidota; class Bacteroidia; order Flavobacteriales; family Flavobacteriaceae; genus Aquimarina; species Aquimarina aggregata. The sequence continues at coordinate 162,234 of NZ_LQRT01000004.1, forward strand.
TAAAAAGAAGACAATTTAATGACAGTATCAAAATACAAGAAGATCTTCTTATGGATTATCCAACACATCAATTACGATTAACACCTGCAGTTGCCGCCTGTTATGTATATGACGTTACGTTAACACATATGATGGAAATATACAGTGACAAATCCGTAGTAGATAAACGAAAAATTGAAACTCAGGCAGCCGGACTTAAATCAATAATTACCTGGTTTTCAAATAACACAATACAAGAATGTAGAGAAGCATGTGGTGGAAAAGGATATTTATTAGAAAATCAAATTGCCAACCTAAAGAATGATGTAGACATTTTTACCACTTTTGAAGGAGATAACCATGTATTACTTCTATTAGCAGCCAAAGGCATATTATCAGAATTTAAATCCGAGTTTAATAGTGCTGGTTTTACCGCAGTATTAAAACTGTTAGGTTCTAGACTTACTGATAAATTAAGCACTATCAACCCTGCATATACCAATAATACAGATAAGGATCACCTATATAGTTCAAAATTTCATAAACATGCATTTGATTATCGCACCAGAAGGCTTACCTATACACTAGCTATGCGAATTCGAGATTATGTAAAAAAAGGAATTCCTTCGTATCAAGCTTTTCTGAAAGTACAAACACATTTATTAGCCTTAGGAAAAGCATACAGTATTGAACTAGCATATACAACCTTCACAAATTTTACAGAAACCATCGAAGATGAAAAGTATCGACAACTATTTCAGAAAATGGGTACTATATATGCATTACACGAATTACGAAAAGATGCATCTTGGTATCTCGAACAACGATATATCAGTGGTACAAAATCAAAAGCGATACGAAGTCGTGTAGAACGACTTTCTACAGAATTGAGACCTCATATAAAAACATTAGTCGATGGATATGGGATACCAGAGCATTGTATGAATGCACCTATTTCAAAAAATTAATGATACACGTATATGCTAAATTTACTAGTTTTTTAAACTTTAGGTATGCAATAAAATCAGTGTTTTATTTTTAATAATTTGACAATAAAAAACCCATACATAAAAAGTGTTTTTATGTATGGGTTTTTCGATGACTACATCTATTGTTATTTACTTTTGGTCTGAAACTTCTTCTGTAGCTTTCTCTTTATCTTCCTTTATCATTTTTTCATCTTCTTCAGTAATTCGTTTATGTTCGGCTGCTACATTTTTGTGCTCTTTCTCCATATTTTCATGTTCAGCTTTCACAGACTCATGTTCTTCTTTCATTTGTTCTAAAGTTATCTGACCAGAAGCATGTTTAATTTCTATCTCCTTATGTTTTTCTATTAATGCTTTGTGAGCCGAGATAAGTTCACTGTGCTTAGCTAATAAAGTTGTGTGATTCTTTTCAGTAACTATATGTATAGAATCGTTCTCTATAGTTTTATGAGCATCTACCATTTGTTGATGATCATCTTTCATATCATTGTGCTCTTTGGCCATAGCTTCATGAGAAGCCTCCATTTCTTGATGCTTTTCTACCATTGCTTTATGCTCTGGTGCTTCGGCAGGGTTTTGTTTGCAAGAAACAAACAAAAGAACTGTTGCAACTACTGCTAATTTACTAAGTGTTTTCATGATTTTGATTAATTGGTTTACGTTTCAAATGTATAAAACTAATTTTTCACTAAATTATTTTAAGTCCTCTTTTTTTAAATTAAACACTTCGTTTATCTAACAAGGAGTGTCAAAAAAGTATTTACTTATAACCAAAATTAAAATTGTTAAATGATTTGTAATTTATTTTAAATAAAAGTTATTTTTTATTTAATCTTTTGCCAAAATTAGTTCTTTTGATCATCTTCAGGTAGGCGAACCTTTTTAATTATTATATTTACCAAATGAGATTGAACATTAATAAAAATATAATTTCTCTCTTTTTTGTTTCGGCTTTTATATTTCTTAAAGTTGTTAATGCTCATGCTTTTTCTCATTTTTCTGAAGACGATGATGATCAAACTCATTGTGAGCTATGTGAAATATTCACCACCACAAATCAGCTCACACCTTTTACCAATAATTCGTTAACGGAAATAGAACAAAAGTTCATAGTTGCTTTTCAGGAACAGAAGATTAATTTTTGTTACGAAACTTCTCAATATAGTATTACACAACCCAAAAGTATTTATAACAAACCCCCTCCTTCAAAGTCATAAGTATTGCTTTATTATTAGAACATTAATCTGTTTTATTACTTAATCATATTCTATTTTTTTTTAATCTGATAAATGCTTCATCCTGACTTTATAGGGATAAGCCTGCTTGTAGTAATTACATCTATTATATTCTAATATACAAATACTAGCATATTTTCTAACGGAATATCGTCTTTTGCAATACTTATTCTCTCCGTAATTTAAAAGATACAGCGGCAGAATGTATCCTTTTCTGCTATTTACAAATATAAATTCAGTAATAATGATTACAAAACAAGATTTAGAAAATGCTCAAAAAGTATGGGGGCAAGGAGTAGTGCATATCGGAACATTACAATCTGATAGAGTTCAATGCGAAAATTATACGCAAAATTTTGTAGATGAACTTTATGACTTTAAAAACAAACAGGTATTATTTAAACCTACTAAGGCTGCAATTGATCAATTCAGAACTACTAGTAAAAGTGCCATTTCGTATTTCATTGGCGGAAATTCAAAATATACAGAAGATAAAGGATTTGCTCTCCAACCCTGGACATAAGTTAGGTTTGAAAATGCTGCTTTGATCTTAGAAGAAAACCGAGCGCTAGCTATGGGTAATTATTTTTTCACTGATATAAATGGACAAGATACCAAAGTCGAATACACTTTTGGGTATCGCAAAGACACGAATGGAAAACTAAAAATAGACGTACATCATTCGTCTTTACCATTTAATATAGAAGAAAGTGTATGAGTTTTAATAAACTAGAATCCAGCAACTGCCTATTTCTGATTTGTCCAACAGATCATATAGAAATTATTTTAAGGCAAACTTGTAGTACTAATGCATTTTTCTATACGGCTCTTGGAGCTAATTTTAGGTGGGACATTGATACTCAAAAAAACCTTATTACCCTAATCGAGAATCAAAAAGTAGCCCAAATTGTTTTTGTAACAAAATACACGAACATGTTCTATAAAGAAATACTCGAACCCGAAATTGAACCTTTTTTTCATGTTAGTGAAACATTTTTACAACTGGATAAGACGTTACCGGACTACTTATTAAATCAAAGTCATCCTATTTTAAGAACAATGCTTTTAGCATCTCGGCATTTACAAACACAACAAAAGTATATGCTAGAAACTGCTATTCTAGGAAAAGTCTTGAAACATAATGAAGTCACTACCCAAAGTTTTGTATACCACCCTAATAATCAAATTTTTTATCCCCCAAAAATAATTGAAAATAAGGTGTTATCGCACGGGCAAATATCACTTAACTAAGATAATGTATAGAACATGTTTAGAGTTACAATTTTACTGCTTCTTATATATCATTTTAATGGATGGTCCCAGAAGGAAGAACAAAACTTTCCTCCTCAAAAGACACCTTTAGAAATTAAGGCAACAAAAACGGTAGGAAAAATAACAATTGATGGGGAGTTAAATGAAGCTGAATGGCAAAATACCGAAGCGGTCACAGATTTTTTTAGAGTAGAACCGATTCAAGGCGGATCCATTAAAAATGCAACTACAGTTCGTGTACTGTATGATAATAAGAATCTATATTTTGGTGTATTTGCCAAGGATTCTATGGGTAAAAAAGGTATCCGTATACAAGACCTAAGGCGTGACTTTAATAGTGGAGAAAATGATGTGTTTGGTATTCAAATTGATGCGCAGAATACCAAACAGTATGCCGCTTCTTTTCAAACAACACCTTACGGTAATCAATTAGATCTTCAGAACTTTAATGATAATAACACTGATAGAGATTGGAATGCACTTTGGAGCGTACGAACAAAGCGAACAGATATAGGATATTATGCCGAGTTCGCAATTCCGTTTAAATCTATACGTTATGATAAATCTATTAAAGGAGTTCCAGTAGAATGGGGCATTACCTTTTATCGACTTGCAAGAAAAGATTTTGAAAAGACAGTTTTTCCGGCAATTCCACAATCTTTCTCACAAAACAGGATGGTTTATGCAGCCAAACTTATAGGTTTAGAAGTACCTCCCCCATCAGCTAACATTCGCATCGAACCATATACTTTGTATCAATATGATGAAAATAAGACTGGTAATACCATTACAAATAAATCGAATGACCCAAAAATTGGAGGAGATGTAAAATGGGCGATCAATCCTAATGCCGTACTAGATTTAACTTTAAATACTGATTTTGCACAGGCAGATGTTGATAGGGCTGTAAATAACCTAGAACGTTTTACAATTTTCTTTCCAGAAAGACGGCAATTCTTTCTGGAAAATTCTGGTATATGGGCCGGAGGAGGTAACTCTCAAGTTCGTCCTTTCTTTAGTAGAACTATTGGTCTAGAAAATACTTTTAATGCCGCTCCCGCTCCTTTAGATGTTGGTGCTCGTTATACAGACAGAAACGAAAACAGGACAATCGCTGCGCTTGCTGTTCGTCAACGAGATACCGATAATAGTCCCGCTAGTACTTTTGGTGTAGCCAGATACACCCAAAACTATGGCAAAGAAAATAATATCGGAGCTATGGTTACGTATCGATTAGACGATTCTTCTAGAGATTTAGGAGTTTCTTCACAAAATAACACAACCATTTCTATTGATGGATTTATCCGCCCTAAAAGCGAAATCACACTTTCTTATTTACTATCTACATCATTAGATAGTGAAACTGGTGATACAGGTTATTCTGGAAGAGTATTTGCAGGATCTCGAACTAACAAATATTACCTTGGTTATGTTAATACTTTTGTAAGCAATTCCTATGCTCCGGATATGGGTTTTGTATTTCAAAAAGACGTCATGTATCATAGTCCGGGAGGATACGCTATTGTTCGACCTAAATGGTTACCTTTTGTACGAAGATGGGATCCTGGGGCCTTTTTAAATTACTATCATGACTTTGAAGATTTTGGTAATTTTCAACAAGCAAGTATTTATATCTTTCCTATTTATACATGGTTTAAGGATAATAGTTTTATCGAAGCTTCTTTTACTCCTACTTGGCAAAATATAAATTTTAATTTTGCTCCTCTAGGTCTGGAAATTCAAGAAGATGAATACCAATATACTAGGTTTCTATTGAGATACAATACAGACCAATCTAAAAAGTTATCAGCATCTATTCGGTATGATTTTGGGAATTTTTATAATGGTACGCGAAATACTGTTATAGCCGGATTACGCTATGCTCCTGTTCCGCATATTGCACTCTCTGCAGATTATGAACACAATGATATTAATGGATTAGGAATATTACAGGAAGACCTAGATACCGATTTGTATACTGCAAATCTGCGATTGGCTCTTAATCCTCGCATGCAACTGTCAACTTTTTATCAATACAATAGCTTTAACGAACAAGGTAGATGGAATGTTCGCTTTAGCTGGGAGTATATGCCATTGTCGTTTATTTATTTAGTGTTTAATGATACACAAACTGATGTATTTGACCCGCTACAGCGCAATACACAATTCATTAGTAAAATAACCTTCTTAAAACAGTTTTAATATGTTAAATCAATTTAAAATCTACACTTTTCTTCATGATTTTTTGGGTATAGAAAAGAATAAAACCGAGCTAATCATAAAAAACGTAATAATCAGTACAACTATAACAGTATCGCCAAAAAACCCCTACAAATAACTAACACATATTAAAATGAAACTATCAACAAAATTTTATACCATATGGTTACTAGTAAATGTAGTATTTTTTTCTACCTCATTTACAAGTTCACATCCTATTAAATTAACCTCATCTTTAATTGAATACAATCCTAAAACATCTCGTTTACAAATAGAATGCAGAGTTTTTATTGATGATTTCACATACAGTATAGATGGTACATTTACTAATAACATAAATCTTTCTAACCTCTCAAAAGAGGATAAAAAAGGAATTGAAAGGTACTTTGAAAAATTTTATCCAATAACCATTAATGACCATAGATTTCCTCTAAAATACGAGAATTCTAAGGTTCTAGAAGAACACAATGTATTTATTCTTAAGTTTTCGCAAGAGGTCTTACCCATTAAAAAAGGCGATCAACTTTGTGTAGAAAATACTCTTTTTTTTGAAGAATTTGCATTTATGCAAACCAATATGATTACAGTACGTGTCCCTCCTTTTATTAATGAAAATTACTTTGAAGCTACATTTGACGACTTTTCTTTACCTATAAATTTATAAACATATTTACTAATGAATAATTTAAGTTCTTTTTTTACTAATGGATGGGATCATATTGTTGATATACATGCGTATGACCATCTGTTATTTGTTATGACGTTATGCGCAGCATTCAAATTAACACAATGGAAACAAATACTGGTAATTATAACTGCATTTACCATAGGACATAGTGGAACTCTTATACTAAGTGCTTTAGATATTATTCCTGCAAATTCTACAATAGTAGATATGCTAATTCCCTTTACCATAATGATCACAGCACTAGCAAACATCATTAATTATAATAAACATGGTAAATTTTCTGATACGAAAGTAAAATATGGAATCGCATTGGTTTTTGGCTTAATTCACGGACTAGCATTTGCAAGCAATTTTAAATTCATGCTATTTAGCGACAGTATTATCATGCCTTTATTAGCATTTAATATTGGTATCGAAGTAGGGCAAATATTTATTGTGTTACTTTTTATGACCTCACTTTGGTTATATACAAAATTTATAAATGGAGCACATTTTAAATGGAATTTATTTATCTCTGGAGCGGGTTTTGGTATTGCCGCAACCATACTACTAAATGCTGTTAACGATGTACAATAATGAATCAATAATTGTTACTACGAAAACTAATTATTTAGCAAAATTCACTTTTAAAAAATGATTTCAATTATGTTTCAACGTATAGCTATTTGTTCGATTCTTTTACTATCCTTTGGTTCTTGTATTACACAAGGAAAAAAAGAAAATGACAATACTATTATCGATCGAAAAAAGATTGATGCAGTTTTTAATAAGGATATATCTAAAGTATTATTGGACCATTTATATGTGGTTGTAGATAGTATTACATATACCAAACTAACAAAAGATAATCAATGGAAAAATAAGTATGGTTCTCTAGATTCAGGATTACCAGATTTTGCACCTGTTCATGATAAGGCACTTACTTGTTTTTTACGTGGGCATCAGCATTATATTGAGATTTTGAGTCCAAAAAATTCATACAATGAACCTATAGGGAAAAGTGGTATTGGTTTCTCTTTAAAAAACAAAAATGAACATTTTCATTTAGGTGTCAAACCTAGATTGAAAATAACTAAAAACTCATTTCTTTATGCTACCGAAACTGTAAAAATGCCTTTGAGAAACCATAAACATACGTGGTTTAAGGCTTTTTATACGCCTAGTCCCGGTACAGCTTTACATACCTGGTATGGTTTCTATAATCCTACTTTTTTAGATAGTCTTTATGGAAACTATCATGCTACATATTCACGCGAAGCATTCCTTGAACCGGTATATACAGATCAAAAACTTTTTAATGCAATTAAAGAAATTTACTTAAACTGTACTTTAAATGATTATCGTCGTATTATTCAGGAATTGAATTATTTAGGATGTAAATTCTTAGAAAAAAAAGGCAATATACTTACTATTGCCAGTGAGGATATTATCATTAACATACAACCTTCTGATCAGATTGAATATAGTAGAATCACTAAAATAATTTGTCGACTGAATGATAAAGATGATAGTATTACCCAATTAGGTAACGTTACCATCACTAATCAAGGAACTGAATCGATCTGGGACTTTGATGAGCTTTACAGAAATAATCCTTAAAAGACTCTAATGTATAACTCCTGTTTAAAAAGTAATACATAGAATTTTATTAAAACATTAAAATTTACAACGAAAATATTCAAGCAAATGAAAAAACTACCTGTAACTGTATTAAGTGGCTTTCTTGGTGCAGGAAAAACAACATTATTAAATCATATTTTACATAACAAAGAGGGACTAAAAGTTGCTGTTATTGTAAATGACATGAGTGAAGTCAATATTGATGTGCAACTTGTTGAAAACGAAAACACACTTTCTAGAACCGAAGAGAAACTTGTGGAAATGTCAAATGGATGTATCTGCTGCACCTTACGAGAAGACCTTATGCTAGAAGTAGAAAAACTAGCAAAAGAACAACGGTTTGATTATTTAATTATCGAAAGTACTGGAATTTCAGAACCAATTCCTGTAGCACAAACTTTTAGTTTTGCCAGTGAAGATGGACAACTAGATCTAAGCCGATTCAGTTATGTTGATACAATGGTTACTGTTGTAGATGCATATAATTTCTTAAAAGATTTTTCAAGCTCACAGTATTTAATAGATAGAGAACTCACCAATATTGAAGGTGATGACCGAACTATTGTTAACCTACTTACCGATCAAGTAGAGTTTGCGAATGTAATTTTGTTAAATAAGGTGGATTTGGTAACAGAATCAGAATTAAGGAATTTATATGATATTATTCATAAATTAAACCCAAATGCTCATGTTATTCCTACTCAAAATTCTAAAGTTTCCTTGCACGAAGTAATTGATACAGGTCTATTTGATTTTGAGGAAGCAGAAGCATCGGCAGGATGGATTCAAGAACTTGAAAATGAACACATCCCCGAAACCGAAGAATATGGAATTGGTTCTTTTGTTTATAGAAAACGTAGCCCTTTTCATCCTAATCGATTTTTAAATTTTGCTACACATCACTTCCCTTCAAATATTATTCGTAGTAAGGGATTATTTTGGCTTGCCTCTCGTCCCGACCAAGCTCTAGTTTGGGGTTCTGCTGGAGGATCACTTAAAACAGACCCTGCAGGAGTTTGGTGGGCTTCTATGCCTTTTAGCGAACGAATTAGTTATGCCTCATTTTTAGATAATCAAAATACAATAGAAGAAGATTGGGATGTTTCTTTTGGCGACCGTAAAACTGAATTAGTATTTATCGGTCAAAATATCGATGTAAAATTGGTCACTAAACATCTGGATGACTGTTTACTCACAGAACCAGAACTTGCACAATGGAAAAAAGGAGAATTCTCTACAAATGATAATTGGCCAATTCCAAATTATCAAGAGTCATCAATGTAATGAATTCAAAATAGAATAATATGCAACAATGAACAATCCGGTTTGCCTACAATCTTACCGGATTTGTTGCTACAGTATTTTCTGCATCTAAAATCTTAATCTTATTAAATTTATATGTGTATAAGCTAATTATTAGAATTTTACACCATGAGGGCTCGTCCATATGAAGCTTTATTTTTTTGACTATCAAAATAAAAATCTATTCTTCCTAAATACAAACCATAGCACCCAACTTGATTTACAAGCACATCTTTATCCTTTCTATTCTTTACTAAAGTCGGTTCTTTAAGGAAAGTATGGGTATGTCCGCCAATAATAAGATCAATATTATCTGTAGCTTTGGCAAGACTTAAATCACTTACTTTATTTGATTCATTTTTATAATCATACCCTAAATGTGATAGACATATAACCAAATCACATTTTTCTTCATTTTTTAATGTAGCACTCATATCTTGAGCAATTTCTATAGGGTTAAGATATTTAGTTTCCTTATATAAATCTTTCATTACTAAACCTTCCAGGGCAATTCCCAAACCAAATATTCCTATTTTTATATTATCCTTTATGATGATTTCATAAGGTTTAACAAACGTATCCATAACTGTATTGGTAAAATCATAGTTGGCAGAAACAAATTTAAATCCGGCATACGGCATTTGGGCATGTAACCCTTCAATCCCGTTATCAAAATCATGATTACCTATAGTGACAACATCATATTTAAGCATACTCATTAATTTAAATTCAAGTTCACCCCCATAAAAATTGAAATAAGGAGTTCCTTGAAAAATATCGCCAGCATCTAGTAATAAAGTATTTGGGTTTTCTTTTCTAATATCTTCAATAATAGTCGCTCTTCTTGCCACTCCGCCCTTATTTGCATTTCTACCATCATCAGGGCCAAATGGATCTATATGGCTATGTACGTCGTTTGTATGTAAAATCGTTATTTTTTTTGCTTTGTTATCAGCAAAAGATGATAAACCAACTCCTCCTATAGTCATCAAACCCGTGGTTAATGCCGTATGTTTTATAAATTCTCTTCGTTTCATTTCTTTATTTAATTAGTTGATCTGTGAAAATCTATCATCAATCTTTGGTGCAATTGTATCTACTTTTTTAAAATAGTCAATCATTGCATTTCGAATTTTATAATTTAATTTATGAGCTTTGCCTCCTTCTTCAAAAAAATACATCTCACTACCACCATGATACAGATAATCATTGGTTGCAACAAAATACACCTCTTTGTCATCAATTTCCTTGTTATTGATCAATGCTTGTACAATATTATTATCTGCATCAATAGTCAATTTTAATCCTGAAATTGGATGTGCTTTTTGAGATTCTTGTAAATAAGTAATCAATTTCCAAATATGAGTACCTTTCATTTCAACTACTACAATACTATTCTCAAATGGCATCACTTGATAAGCGGTACGTGCAGTAACATTACCTTTTGGTATTGGTGCTCGTATTCCTCCGTGATTTAACAATACCATATCGATTGTATTTTTAGTCTTTGATTTAAAAAAAGGAATTGACTGTTCTAAAACAATATCTGCCATTAAATTTCCTATAGCTGTATTCAAAATACCATCCTTTTTAGAATATGTTTCTGGTGCATACGCCAGAACACTATCTAAAGTCTTATTTACGTGCATCATATAAGGTTTAACAAAAGCTTGGATGTCTGGATTATCAGGAGTGGTATTATTTACTTCAATCCTTGCTCCTTCTACCTTTACAAGATGTTTATTTTTCTGACAAGAAGAAAGGGTGATTATACATGTAAGTATAAAAAGACTTTTACTAATTATATTTTTTATGCAGCAATTATGGTATATTATTTTATCCATTTATTCTTAAATTTAATTAATCTCTTCTTTAATAGCTAATGTATAATTTTAATTCAATTTATTGCACTAATCTAGCTGTTGCTTCTTTTAATATATAATTACAGTGATCTACATCATCTACATTCAATTCTAATATTCCTACAACTTCTATTATCTGATCGGTTTTATAGTTTGGTTTATCTTTAAAAATAACTTCAATGATAGTTTCAGGGCCTGCACCCCCACAGAAAAAACAGGAAGACATTGGATTTCGGGAAACCATATAAAATTCTTCTTCATAAGAAAAATCTAAGAAATAGCCTTTGATACTAATTTTGGATCCTTGATATGATTTTATTTTATTATCAAATGTTGGTTTTAAAAAATAGTCATCATAGTATACATTATAAATATTATGAAAACTAACATTTGATAAATCACTCCAAGATAATTTCTGTTGAGCAAAAAAATGAAATGGAATACTTATAAAAATAAGCAATAAAAGTACTTTACGCATCTCCCAGGGTTTTAGAAATATTTAACTTAAATAAAGAGAAAGAAGCCAAAATCGTGGCAAGTATTGTTATTAAAATTATTGCAATTAATAAAAAAAACTCTTCTATATCTGGCACACTTATCTCAAAATGATATGTATAACCATTTGTAGCCAAAGTTGAAAACAATAAAATGCCTACTCTTCCTAAAAACCACCCCAGGACACCCCCGATTAAAGATAAAAAAAGTGCTTCAAAAAAAATTAATTTTAATAGTTGAAAGGTGTTAGTTCCATAGGTTCTTAATAAAGCCAATTCATGTTTTCTTTCTCTTACTGTTTTTATAAGATTAATAAAAATGCTTAAGCCCGCAATCAGAAATATTACTATAGCAATACTATTTATCGTTCGAAAACCAATACCTAGAAACTTTAATAACCGATCAATTTCGAATTTTGGGAATGCCGCCTGTAATCCCGTTTCTTTATTGATAAATCTGGAAAATTGCAATGCCCCAATGGGATTCCTGAAGTTTAACAATAACGCTGTAATTTCTTTATGTTCTTCACTATATTCTTCATGCTCATCTTCAAAATCGTGAACTTTCCAAATACTTTCAAGGTTTGTGATTATTAGATTATCTATTACCGTTCCTGTAGGCGCCAAGATACCTGTCACTATAAAAGGTTTTTCATCATGTACTTCTATTTCATTTTGTAATAATCCATGAGAACTTACAACAGAATCCCCTATACGAATATTCAGTTTTTTTGCTACTTCAAAACCGAAAACTGTTTCAAAGTCTTGAACATTTAGTGCACCCTCTTTTAAAGTAGCTCTATATCTAAGTAAATATTTGTCTGAAGTACCTAGAATTTTATACCCCTTATAATTATCACCATAAGAAACTGGTATAGCATCTTTTACCATAGGGTTTTTAAGTACTCCTAAAGCTTCATCCAGAGATATATTACCTGTTGGATTATCTATATGAAGTATTGCTGATAATACTAATTGTAATGGACTTCCTTTTGCACCAATTACCATATCAAATGGTTTACTATTTTCCTGCAAGTGATGATTAAGTTGTTTACTTATTTGTAAAACAAAAGTAGTTAACACAATGCTTAATGTTAAAAGTGAAATACTCAAAACAGTATTCAAAGGCTTGGAAATAAGATTTTTGAAAGCTAAGTGTAACAATTTTATAAAGTTATGTGTTTCTTAAAATGTGATTTAACTCTTTGGTCATGGGTAATAATTACCAAATTACTTTTACAAATTTGAGCCTCTTTTTTTAGCAGAGAAATCACCCTTTCACAATTCGCATCATCTAAGTTAGAGGTAGGTTCATCTGCTAATATCACTTTTGGTTTATGTACAACACCAAGGGCAATAGAAAGTCGCTGCCGCTGTCCTTCACTTATTTCATGTACTTTTTTGTTTTTAATTTCAGTCAATTCTAATTGTTCGATTAATTGTTTTCTTCTGTGTAGATCTATTGTTTTTCTAGACAGTTTTTCACGCATGCTTAGATTTTCTTGTACAGTCAAAGACTTAATAAAATATGCTCTTTGAAAAATTAACCCAATATGCTTTCCTCTAAAATCGTTTAATTGACTTCTTGTGAGTTGATGTATAAGCGTATTACCAATATATACATTTCCTTTTTTCGGAATCAAAAGACCTGCCATAAGATGAAGTAAAGTGGTTTTCCCGATACCCGAAGGTCCTATAATTAAAGCGTTTTCTTTAGATGTTAAATCTATACGAGGGAAATAAAAAGTATGATTTTTTGAATTTTGATATGCAAAACTTAATGATGTCGTTCGGACCATAAAATCATTTTTGCCAAAAATAAATAAATTTTATTAATGCAACTTTGTTGCATTAATAAAATATGTATTATCTTTGCCCCTCATTAAAACACATATTCTTTTATTTTGAACATTTTATACAAACGCACTCACTCAGACATCTTAGGAATTATAGCCAGTAGTTTATGTTTAATACACTGCTTGTTTACTCCTTTTTTATTTATTGCCCATACGGGATCTGTCCTATATCAAGATGGATATTCTGTTTTGTGGAAATCATTAGACATCGTCTTTTTAGCACTCTCCTTTATAGCGATTCATCGATCTACTAAAACAACTACAAATCCAACAATAAAATATGCTTTTTGGATAAATTGGGTATTACTATTATGTATTATAGTCAATGAAAAGCTATCCTTGTTTCCTTTGTTTGAAGAAGTTATTTACATAGTATCCATACTATTAGTAGGATTACATTTTTATAATAAAAAATACTGCGGTTGTAAACGTGAAAAGTGTTGTGCTAATTAATTGAAATATGAACAAAATGAATAGAGAAAAAATAGAATATGAAGGAGATGCACATATTTCTAGCAGCGTGGACACTCCTTTGGTTAAGAATGCTTTTGAAACATCCGACAATGATAAAATTAAAAATATTCAACATCATTTTTCGGAAATCATGAAAGAATTAGGACTTGATTTAACCGATGATAGTCTTCGAGGTACACCCTATAGGGTTGCTAAAATGTATGTAAAAGAGCTCTTTTATGGTCTAAATCCTCACAATAGACCAAAAATATCGACTTTTGAAAACAAATATGGATATCAAAAGATGTTAGTAGAACAAAATATTAACATAGATTCTGCTTGTGAACATCATTTCTTACCGATAGTTGGCACTGCCCATGTTGGATATATCCCAAAAGATAAAGTAGTTGGATTGTCAAAAATTAACCGACTTGTCGATTATTATTCTCATCGTCCGCAGGTACAAGAAAGACTTTGTTTACAAATTCTAAAAGACTTACAACAAACTTTAGAAACCAAAGATGTTATTGTGGTGATAAATGCGAAACATTTATGTGTTTCTTCCCGTGGAATCAAAGATAAAAGTAGTTTTACAACAACCTTAGAATATGGGGGGCAGTTTAAAGAAGTTTCTTTACGAAATGAATTCTTGGAAATTATAAAGAACGATAACAACACTTTTTGAATACATGATAATACGCCCAACTTTTACGTTATATTATCCTTAACAAAGTATTGGTTATTTTGCAATACGAAAATGGTAAAACATCATTAAAAAGGCACCTAAAACAAATAAATTTTATCAATGAAATGATTTCATTTTTAAAAATCTCATACATACTACTACCCTATTTATTTCATTTTATCTTAAAATAATTGTTTATTGTAACAACTAGTTCTTTCATATAGAAAAGTTATTTTTAATTTGGTTTTGATAAGAAAAGATTATGTTTTTTGAATTTTATTAAAATCTTAATTATCAGACACATAAAGATATAATTAACATTTAATGTATTGATTTTCAATGTTTTTTCTTAAAATAACGTTAAAAAACATAATAAAAACATAAAATCACTAGGATTCAAATCGATAAACATATACTTTTAACGCATCATAGTACATCATTTTGATTTAATAAACCCCTAATTAAACAAACGTAATATATGACAAGAAAAATACTCTTAAACCCTATAAGATTTAAATTTAATTATCAAAATTCTTTTACAACACATCACAATTACTCTCTTAGATGTGTAAAGAAAATGTAAAATAATTATCTTCTTTTTTTATAGACACACTAATTTATTCAAACTACAAGAAAAATACTTTTATTAAGACTATTATACTAATAGCCATCTTTTAGTTTTTCATTTGTTAAAGGAATAAATGCAAAAAACTACAACTAGTATAAACTATTTGTAAGACATGCTTTTTTAAAACCCCAATAAACCAACATCATATGGCAAAAAAATACACTACTACCTATAAGATATAATCACTAAAGCTCTCTTATTTCTATACATAAAATTAAGAGACAGCTTGAAGTAATTACTCTTCATTTTATAGCAATATCAGTTCAGACTGATCACAGAAAATTTATATCGAAATGACCATTGTTATACTAAAATGATATGGCAACCCCTTTACTATTACCATACATTTAGTCGTGCAATGAGCGAATGGTATTTACTGTTATACTAATAAACCATATAACAGCTATTTTGTTTTAATTAACCCCCCATTAAACCAATACTATATGGCAAGAAAATACTCTTAAAACCTTTTAAAACACAAGGATTATTTAGACAGTCTTCTTACATAAAATGTACTAAGTACCAACCAAAAATGTAATGAAAACACCAAATAACTATCTACTTTTTTAAAAAGGTTTATTAGTTACTACTCAAGATCTTATTCACACTTGAGAAACTACTACCACAAATAAAATAATCGTACTACTTGCATAGTGGAACGCAATACTTCTATACATCTATCTTAATTGGAAAGAGATGGTTAAATATACGGTATTGTCGCTACCGTTAATGTTTGGGTCACCTATTTTGTTTTAATAAACCCCGTTAAATCAATAGTATATGACAAAAAAAACACTCTTAAAACATAAACATAATTCCATAAATTTTAGAAAGACACTACAACCCAGTAAAGTATTACTAATAGCTAAAAAACGTACAATAATCATTTGCCTTTTTTGGATATTTGGAACATCAATCCATGCTCAGGATTTTATTACTACATGGGAAACAACAACTGCAAATGAAATTATTACACTACCCAATAGTGGAATGGCTGCAGGTTATAATTTTACTGTAGATTGGGGAGATGGAACACCGATTGAATTAAATGTAAATACTCCCGGAAAACAGCATACATATATAACCCCTGGTACTTATACAGTCAGGATTAGCGGGCAATTTGAAGAGTTTGATTTTACTGGTACCCCAACAAGTCCGAGTGCCAACAATTTATTATTTGTTAACCAGTGGGGAAATTTAGCCGTATCTAAACTTAATTTTAGTGGTGCAAGCAGATTTCAAATTACAGCAACCGATAATCCAGATTTAACCAATGTAACTTCATTTGACAACCTATTTAGTGGTGCCTCTACAGTAAACGCTGATTTATCTGGTTGGATAGTTTCAGGAATTACAAGTATGAACGGAACCTTTCGTGATGCTATAGCATTTAATGGAAATGTTAGTACTTGGAATACAAGTGAGGTAACGAGTATGGTAGACACTTTTTCTGGAGCCTCTGCTTTTGATCAAAATATCTCTGGTTGGAATACTGCTAAAGTAACCGACATGTCAACTATGTTTTTTAACGCCTTAATATTTAATCAAGATATAAGCGGTTGGGTTACTAATGAAGTTCTTAATATGACAGGAATGTTTAACGGTGCTGCTAGATTTAATCAAAATATTGGTGGCTGGAATACAAGTAAAGTAACTAACCTAAGTTTTATGTTTTTTAGAGCTACAGCATTTAATGCAACTATTGGTAGTTGGAATACAAGTATGGTAACCGACATGACCTTTATGTTTGCAAGTGCATCAACATTTAATCAAGATATTAGCGGATGGATTACTAGTGAAGTGAGGGATATGAGCAGTATGTTTTCTGGTAGTTTAAGGTTTAATCAAAATATTGGAAGTTGGGATACTACTAAAGTAGAAAGAATGGCATTTATGTTCGCTAATGCCAGAGCGTTTAATCAAAATATTAGTGGTTGGGATACCGCTAATGTACTTAGTATGTCATTTATGTTTAATAGTGCCATTGCATTTAATCAAAGTTTAGCAAATTGGAATATCAGTAAGGTTACATCACTATTCAATACTTTATCAAATACTGGTTTATCTACCTTAAATTATGATGCGACATTGATAGGATGGGCCAATCAGACAGTACAATCTGGACTTAATTTAGGAGCAAATGGATTGACATACTGTTTAGGAGAAACTGCCCGAAATACACTAACAAATGCTCCAAATCTATGGGTAATAACTGATGATGGGTTGGATTGTTCTTCTTTATTTATAACCTCTTGGGAAACCAACACTACAAGTGAAATGATCACTTTACCTAATGACAATGGTAATGGATCACTACAATATAATTTTAGTATTGATTGGGGAGATGGCACAGCTATTGAAACCAATGTTACCACTCCTAATATGACACATACCTACGCTA
The DNA here is from genome assembly GCF_001632745.1 of Aquimarina aggregata. Taxonomy (GTDB): domain Bacteria; phylum Bacteroidota; class Bacteroidia; order Flavobacteriales; family Flavobacteriaceae; genus Aquimarina; species Aquimarina aggregata. The sequence goes on from NZ_LQRT01000004.1 coordinate 179,918, forward strand.
TACCTGGTGTATACACAGTGACTATTGATGGGCAGTTCGAGAGTTTTGATTTTGAAACGGTTCCTAACAATACTACAAATATCTTATCTGTAGAACAATGGGGAAACTTGTTAGTATCAAAACTTAACTTCAAAGATGCTATCAATTTTCAAATAAACGACATCAATGCGCCAGACTTATCAAGAGTAACTTCGTTTGATAACTTGTTTAATGGTGCAACTACAGTAAATGCTGATCTCTCAGGGTGGAATGTCATCACTATCCAAAGTATGAATAGAACTTTTCTTGGTGCTACAGCTTTTAATGGAAACATTAGTACATGGAATACAGCCAATGTCGAAAGTATGAGTTCTATGTTTAACAATGCTACAACATTCAATCAGGACATTAGCAATTGGGATACAAGTAATGTTCTAAAAATGGATGCTATGTTCGAAAATGCAATTGTTTTCAATCAAAATATCAGAACATCAGGTACAAGTTGGGATACAAGCAAAGTGGATGATATGAGCTTTATGTTTAATAATGCTCTTGTATTTAATCGGGATATAAGCAACTGGTCCACAAATACTGTCACCGATATGTCAAACATGTTTAACAATGCTCCTGAATTTAATCAAAATATTGGTAGTTGGATTACGGATAATGTAACTGATATGAGTGCCATATTTAATGCAGCAACTGCATTTAATCAAGATCTTGGTGGTTGGAATATTAGTAAGGTAGCATCAATGTCTGATGCACTTTCTAATTCTGGTTTATCTACACAAAATTATGATGCTACATTAATAGGATGGGAAAGTCAAACCGTATTAACTAATGTAATTTTAGGTGCAGATGGATTAACATACTGCTTGGCCGGAAATGAAAGAAACCGATTAATCAACAACGATTTATGGACTATTAATGGGGATAGATTGGGGTGCTCATCAATATTAGCCTTTTCCATTTCTAAAACTACAGATGCGATTGAAGGCACTTCAAACGCTACATTTACGATAAGTATTGATGGAGGAATAATCAACACTACCGGAGCCCCTATTACAGGAACACTTACACTAACAGGTACCGCCACTAATGGCTCAGATTATACAGATGTAACTACATTTTCTATTCCTAATGGAGATACCAATATTATTGTCACCATTCCGGTAATTGATGATACAGAAGTAGAAGTACTCGAGACAATTATTGCCACTTTATCTACCACAAATACTGGTAATATAAATGCTACAAATAATACCGCTATTGCAACAATAACAGATGATGATAGTGCATCTTTAACTATTTCTATTGGATCTCCTGTAGATGCTATCGAAGGAACTTCTGATGCTACTTTTACTGTTAACTTAGATAACGGTGTGAGTAATAATACCGGTACATCAATTACTGGAACACTTACACTTACAGGTACTGCCACTAACGGAGCAGATTATAGCAATGTGAGTCTGTTCGAAATTCCAAACGGGAGTACTTCCGCAACGATAACCATTCCTGTAATTAATGACAATGAGATAGAACCACAAGAAACTATTATTGCCACAATATCTTCACCAAGTCTAGGGACTATAAATACATTGAACAATTTTGATACTGCATTCATAACAGATGATGATGCATCGGCACTCTCCTATTCTATTACCAAAACAACAGACGCCATTGAAGGTACTTCTGATGCTTCTTTCACCGTAAGTATTGATGGAGGAATTGTTAATACTACCGGAATGCCTATCACAGGCATATTTACATTTAGTGGTACTGCTACTAACGGAGTTGATTATACCAATGTAACAGGGTTTTCAATTCCAAACGGAAGTGCTAGTGTGATAGTTACCATTCCGATAATCGATGATCTCGCAGTAGAATTACCGGAAACTATCATTGCCGAAATTTCTAATCCAAGTATAGGAAATATAAATTCTACAAATACTACAGATACTGCGATTATCGCAGACGATGACAGTACATCATTAACTATTTCGATTGGATCACCAGTAGATGCTGTCGAAGGTACATCAGATGCTACTTTTATAGTAAGCTTAGACAACGGATTACGCAATGAAACAGGAAGCCCTATTATCGGATCGATTACCTATAGCGGTACGGCAATTAATGGTATCGATTATACAAACATAATGGCTTTCTCAATTCCAGATGCAGCTTCTAATGTGATCGTAACTATTCCTGTCATTGATGACACCTTAGTAGAACCTATAGAAACTATAATTTCAACAATATCTGCACCAAATATTGGAGCAATAAATATTAACAATACTAGCGCCATAGCTAATATAATTGATGATGAAAGTACATCGCTCACTATTTCTATTGGATCCCCGATAGATGCGGTAGAAGGGTTTTCTGATGTGAATTTTACGATAAGCTTAGATAACGGAGTAACCAATCAAACCGGATCTCCTATTACAGGAACGATAGTACTTACAGGAACAGCAAGTAACGGAGTAGATTATACAAACGTAGTGACATTCTCAATTCCTGACGGTAGTACTACCCAAACAGTAGTAGTTCCTGTTATTGATGATACCGAAGTAGAACCATTAGAAACTATTATTGCTACAATATCATTTCCAAATATCGGATCAATTAATGCATCATCAGCTACCGCAAGTATAACAGATGATGATATTCCACCAAACCCTAATTTGGCTTTATCAAAAATCGGGAACTATGAAGACTCAAATAATGATGGCGTATTAAATCTAGGAGACCAAATTGTATATACTTTTACTATTGAAAATAATGGTACTGAAACAATTACCAATATTAGGCTTACCGATCCATTACCTGGGATTATTTTGAATGGAGAATCAATTAATCTTGATTCTGGCGAAATTGATAATTCAACATTTACTGCAATATATGAACTTACCGAAAATGATATTCTTACGGGTAGTGTTATAAATCAGGCTTTTGTAACCGGTATAGATCCATTAAATATGGAAATAATTGACTTTTCTGATGATCCAAATAACGATACCAATATTGATGATGACAATGATGGCGATGGTGAAGACCCAACAATTACTGATCTTATTATTGAAGATGAATTGATTGTATATGAAATAATTACTCCAAATGGAGATGGATTAAATGATGAATTAAGGATTTCCGGATTAACCAAGTTTCCAAATAATACCATAATCATATATAATCGTTGGGGTGCTAAAGTCTTTGAAGCAAGCGGCTATGAACAAAAAGGTGTCCCTTTATTTAATGGAATTGCCAAAGGAGAAAAAAAAGTACTCCCAACAGGTTCCTATTTCTTCACATTACAATATCAAAATACAATTGGCAATTCATCTAGTAAATCTGGGTTTATACACATCAACTAAAAAATGACATTACCCCTATATCAATCAACAAAAATTACCGCTTATGAAAAAACTATTACTTTTTATATCCATAATTACTTGTTCTATTCCTGCTGTATGCTATACACAACAGGATAGTCAATATACGCAATACATGTATAACACCATTAGTGTTAACCCTGCCTATGCAGGTAGTAGAGGAATACTTAGTATAATGGGATTATACCGAACTCAATGGGTAGGATTAGATGGAGCACCAAGTACACAAACTCTTACTTTAAATTCTCCTATAAACGAAAAGAATAAATTAGGAATCGGATTATCCATCATAAATGATGCAATCGGTGCTACAAACGAAACAAATTTTAATGCAAGTATTTCTTATACTATTCCTGTATCAAGAATTGGTAAGTTAAATTTTGGTGTAAATGCCGGAGGAAATTTATTAAATGTAGACCTCATAACACTAAGAAGATTTAACCCTGATGATTCATTACTTGAAAATAACATTGACAATAAATTTAGCCCTAATGTTGGGGTAGGTTTTTATTATCATACAAATCGCTTTTATTTAGGCATCAGTACTCCTAATCTATTAGAAACAAATCATTTCAACAAAGACATCTTATCAAACATTGATAATCAAGTAAGTGTTTTTGCTAAAGAACGCGTGAATTACTACTTCATAACGGGTCATGTTTTCGAAATAGTCCCCTACATAAAATTTAAGCCGGCAGTATTAGCTAAATATATAGAAGGAAGCCCAATTCAATTTGATGCATCTGCAAACTTTATGTTTAACGAGAAATTTACTATAGGAACAGCTTATCGGTGGAGTAAAGCTGTTAGTGCTATTGCAGGATTTCAAATTTCAGACAGTTTAATGATAGGGTTTTCGTATGATCGAGAAATCACTGATCTAGGGCAAACACGTTTTAATAATGGATCTTATGAAGCCATACTGCGTTTTGAATTAAAAAACAACCATCATCAGTTTCTAACGCCTAGATTCTTTTAACAAATTCAATACACCAATGAACAAAGTAATATATACCCCACTTATTATTTTTATCACCTCACTTTGGGGAGGTTCAGGAATAGCACAACAAAGAATAGTAAATATCGCTAACAAAATGTTTGATCAACATAAATATGTTAGTGCACAAGAAGCTTACCTTAAAGCAGTAGAACGACAATATAAAAATGCAGAAATCTTAAAAAATCTTGGAGATAGTTACTACCTAAATGGACAACCTGAAAATGCTGCAAAATGGTACAAAGAATTTATAGAATCTTATGCCGATCAAGTCGAACCCGAGTACTTTTTTAAATATGCTCAATCTCTAAAATCTATACAGGATTATAACAGTGCCGATAACTATATGGATCAACTACTGTTATCACGACCAGAGGATCAACGGGCCAACCTATTTGATAAGAAAAGAGATTATCTTGAACGAGTCGAATATCAATCTGGGCGGTATCAAATAGATAATTTAGCTATTAATTCTAGCTTTACTGATTTTGGAGCAACCTACTATGAAGATGCAATTGTATTTAGCTCATCAAGAGATACTTTGCTTTTTAACAAAAGAGTACATAAATGGACCGAGGAGTCTTTCTTAGAGTTGTATCTCACAAAATATGATCCAGAAAACAATTTATATTCAGATCCTAAACCGTTTTCAAAAGAGTTAAGTACAAGATTTCATGAATCTACTCCTGCATTTACAAATAATGGTAGTACCATATACTTTACACGAAACCATGACATTGCCAATAAAAATGAAATGATTCGATTAAAAATATATAGGTCTTACAAAAATGATAATGGTGAGTGGACTATTCCCGAAGATCTGCCTTTTAATGATAATACCTATTCCACTTCTCACCCATCAATTAGTCCAGATGGGCAAACACTATATTTTTCTTCAGATATGCCCGGAGGATATGGGATGTCTGATATTTATTCTATCGCTATCAATAATGACGGGAGCTTTGGTATGCCAATTAATTTGGGTAACCAAATAAATACAGAAGGAAAAGAAACTTTTCCATTTGTAACACAAGATGAATTGTATTTTTCTTCGGATGGACATCCGGGATTAGGAGGTTTAGATATTTTCGTTACCAAAATCAACACTCCTTTTTTAGATATTATTAATGTTGGAAGACCTGTAAATAGTCCACAAGATGATTTTTCTTTTGTACTAAACGCTCAAACCGAAAAAGGGTACTTTTCTTCTAATAGAAGTGACGGAAAAGGTGGTGATGATATTTATAGTGTATTACAATTAAAACCAATTAGGAGTTTTGACCTTACCACAGTTTTAGGTACAATCATAGATAATGATAATGACGAAGCCTTAAATGATGCGACCATTACTATCTATGATAATGAAAACAATGTCATACAAGAAAAAGTTTCGGTAGATAATGGTAATTATATCTTTTCTGATAATGAAAAATTAAAAGATGCATATTTAATTACGGTAAACAAAACCGGATATAAGCCTTATGAACACATTATTTATAAGGAAGAGTTTGCCGATGTTTATGAAAAACTTATTAAACTAGAAAAGAATTACGATAAAGATCTTGCTCTAGATAAAGTAAACAAAAGCTCTAATGAACTGGAAAATGTTTTCAATTTTGAATTGATAATAGACCCCATACATTTTCAAAATGACCTCACAAATATTTCAAAAAAATCAAAGGATAAATTAGATGAATTAATCCTCTTAATGAAAAAATATCCAAAAGTATACACCGATATAAAATCATATACTTACGATAACAATAGTGACAATGTAATTGCTCAAAATCAAGCTGAAGCAATTAAACTGTATTTAATTGACAAAGGAATACCGGAGTACCGATTAAGTGCAAAAGGAGTATCCAAAAACACCATAAAACCAGAAGAAAGACTAAAACTAATGATGGTTGTTCCCTTACCAATTCACTTTAATTTTAATTCTGAAGAAATACGCCCCGAAGTTGAAACCGGACTAACAAAAGTTATCGAACTAATGAATACGTATCAAAGTATGAAAATGGAAGTTCACTCGCATGCAGATAGCAGATCAAGTTATTGGTATAACAAACAACTTAGTGTAAAAAGAATGAGAGCTACACTTAATTATATTACAGAAAAAGGTCGCATTAATTGGCGACGTATACGAGGTAGAGCATATGGAGAGCGTAGATTGTTCAACGATTGTGGAGATGGGGTTCCTTGTTCAGAAGAAGAGCACCAAAAAAATAGACGAAGTGAGTTCATCATTGTCAAATAATACGATCTAAAAACCAATAGAACACTAAATTAAAGAATAAGCAAAAGTAATACACTTTTACTTTCAGTATAGATCATTCACAAATTTTATACTAGTATCATAAAACAGAATATCATGTATGAAATACTAGTAGTATATAACTATTTTTTCTAACTAACCAACCCCCTAAAAAATGAAAAAAAATTACTTAAAACCTTTTATTCTATCAATACTTATAGGGCTATTGATAAATCACATAAAGGCAAGCCCCGAACACCCTATACATGAAGAAGATTCTATTGGATTTATAATTGAAAATACATTTAATCCAAAAAACACAAAGCGGTATACTAATAATGATACTATAAGTGACTTCTTTTTTAGCAAAAAGTTAAACAACCATCAGAAAACTAAACATTATGAAAACACAAAAACATCTAATCTAACTACTAATTGTTCAGAGACTATATGGTTAGAAAAATTTAATTTAAACAACGGAACAACATCTGATTCTGGATCCACAGCTTGGACTACTCAAAATACAAGTTCTGGTAATTTTCATGTAAGAGACAATAGATTTAAAGTTAATAATACAGGAAAGAATAACAAAGGAATATGGACTTCTGAATCAATTGATATTACTGGTAAAGACAATGTGAGCATTTCTGTTCATTTGCATAGTACAGGTGGTTTAGAAAACTCTGGCGAAAGTCTAGATTTTATTGATCTTTATTATAGACTAAATGGAGGTCAAAGAATTCTTTTTAGTGAAAATTCGGGATCTATAAATGGTAATAGTGCTTCTGGTAAGGTCGTTTCTATAGGTTCATTGAATGGAAATAGTCTACAAATTATAATCAAATCAAGGACTACAGCGTCTGATGAATTTTATTATTTTGATCATGTTAAAGTAACGGGAAAAGGAAACATTAATGCTTCGGCTTCAGTAGATGATATACTTACTTGCAAAAATCAATCCGTAACTATTACAGGAGCACCTTCTGCAAATAATGTAACTTATTCATGGACAGGACCCAATAATTTTTCTGCAAATACAAGGGTAATAAATGTAAATGAGCCTGGGGATTACAGATTAAAAGTGACCAATAATCAAGGTTGTAAAGGGTTTGCAACAGCAACTGTAAAACGAAATATCCGAAAACCTAATATATCAGCTTCAGTCAATGGTACTTTAAGCTGCTCGATATCTTCAGTTATATTATCAGGTAACTCTACTACCCCAAATGTGATTTACAACTGGTCAGGACCTAACGGCTTTAGTTCAACGATACAAAATCCTACGGTAAATGAAGCAGGAACCTATGTATTACAGGTAACTGATCCGGATAGTGAGTGTACCTCTTCGTATATAATTAATGTACTAAACTCTGATAGTACAGAAAATGTTCTTTGGTTAGAAAAATTCAATTTACCCAATGGCACAACCTCCGACACAGGTACAACAAGCTGGTCTTCCCAAAATCCAAGTTCTGGTAATCTTAATGTATTAGACAATCAATTTATTGTTGAAAATATGGGAAAAACCAAACAAGGTATATGGACATCTGAGGTAATTGATATTTCACGGAAAAATAATGTAAGGATATCATTGCATTTAGCAAGTGAAGGTACCATCGATAGTTTTGGTGAACTACTTGATTATGTAAATGTTTATTATAAATTAGATGGAGGTCAGAAAATCCTTTTTAGTGAAAATATTGGGCCAATAAATGAGAATGATCTTTCTGGTGCCGAGGTATCAATTGGCTCATTAAGTGGTACTAGTTTACAGATTATAATTAAATCCAGAACTACTGCTTTTAACGAATTGTACTATATTGATAATGTTAAAGTTTCAGAAATATATCCCGCTACTATAGACGCAACAGCTTCGGTAGATGGAATTTTAACTTGTGCTAATGAATCAGTGACCATTACAGGTTCCTCTTCTTCAAATAATGTAAATTATTCATGGACTGGGCCAGATGGTTTTACAGCAAACACAGAAGTAATTCAGGTAAATAAACCAGGAGAGTATACTTTGAACGTATCTAACAGTACAGGATGTACGGGACATACGACCGTTACTGTTCTTCAAAATATCGTTAAACCTAATGTGTCAGCCTCTGTAAACGGAACACTAAGCTGTTCTGTATCTCAAGTTACACTTCTAGCTAATTCTACGACTCCTAATGTAACCTATAACTGGTCTGGACCTGACGGTTTTAACTCTACACTACAAAATCCAACTACAAATCAATCAGGAAGTTACACAGTGTCAGTTACTGATATAAGCAATGGTTGCTCTTCTTCTTTTGTAGTAAATGTTATAAATTCTGATACTACAGAAACAGACATTTGGTTAGAAAAATTTAATTTACCTAATGGGACAACATTAGATACTGGAATTACAAGTTGGACAACACAAAACCCAAGTTCAGGGAGATTTGAAGTACACAATAATATATTCAAAGTTGAAAATACAGGAAATGATAAAAAAGGGATTTGGACTTCTGAATCAATCAATATTTCAGATAAAAATGATGTAACTATTTCTGTGCACTTATGCAGTACAGGTGATATGGAAAGCGAAGGTCAAAATCTGGATTTTATAGATTTATATTATCGACTTGATAGTGGTCCAAAAATTCTTTTTAGTAAAAATTCTGGATCAATAAATGGCAATAGCACCTCGGGAACAGAAGTTTCAATCGGTTCCTTAAAAGGTACAAGTTTAGAGATCATAATTAAATCGCGCACAACAACTTCGGGAGAGATCTATTATTTCGATAATGTCAAAGTTACAGCAAAAAACCAAGCAGTAATTGATGCATCAGCATCTGTAGATGGTGAGCTTACATGCGCTCAAAATTCTGTAAAAATTACCGGATCATCTTTAACAGATAATGTTACCTATTCCTGGACAGGTCCTAATAATTTCTCTGCAAACACAAAAGTGATAAATGTAAATGAACCTGGAGAATACATATTAAAAGTATCCAATGCTGCTGGTTGTACTGGATTTGCAACTGCAATTGTAACTCAAAATATTGACAAACCAGAACTACAAGCTGCTGTTAGCGGAACGATCACTTGTGATGTAACGGAAGTAACTCTGACAGCAACTTCAACAACTCCAAATGTTACTTTTACTTGGGAAGGATTTACTGCAGGTGAAAACCCAGTCAATGTAAGTTCGGAAGGTGAATATAGTGTAACAGCAACCAATACTGCAACAGGATGTACTAGCCAACAAACAGTAATCGTTACTGCTGATAATACCAAACCAGAACTACAAGCTACGGCTAGTGGAACAATCACTTGTGATATGACTGAAGTAATTCTGACAGCAACTTCAACAACTCCTGATGTTACTTTTACTTGGGAAGGATTTACAGCAGGTCAAAATCCAGTCAATGTAAGTTCGGAAGGGGAATATAGTGTGACAGCGACCAATACTGCAACAGGATGTACTAGCCAACAAACAGTAATCGTTACTGCTGATAATACCAAACCAGAACTACAAGCTGCTGCGAGTGGAACGATCACTTGTGATGTAACAGAAGTAACTCTGACAGCAACTTCAACAACTGCAAATGTTACTTTTACTTGGGAAGGATTTACTGCAGGTCAAAATCCAGTCAATGTAAGTTCGGAAGGGGGATATATTGTAACAGCAACCAATGCTGCTACAGGATGCACTAGCCAACAAACAGTAATCGTTACTGCTGATAATACTAAACCAGAACTACAAGCTGCTGCGAGTGGAACGATCACTTGTGATGTAACAGAAGTAACTCTGACAGCTACTTCAATAACTCCAAATGTTACTTTTATTTGGGAAGGATTTACTGCAGGTGAAAACCCAGTCAATGTAAGTTC
>NZ_LQRT01000005.1 GCF_001632745.1 Aquimarina aggregata
AGTACGGAGACTAATACGGGTTAGAGCCTTAATACTAGATCGCTCGAAAGTTCACTCCGTTCTTTTAAATTTTACAACTTAATTTAACCATAAAATATATAAATGCTAATCTAAAGGATAGCTCGGATATGATAGCGCAGAAATGTTTTCCGTGCTGCGTATAAGTAAGAAACAAAAGTGAAAAAGTCATAACATCTAAAAATGTTATGGCTTTTTTATATACAAAATCCTGTAGTGCGAATTCCAGATTAGTGTTATCTAGTCTAGTTAAGTTGATTTTTTGTAATATTGAGCTTTTAACTAGTAATGTTCTATATAAACACGAGCAAATATCCTATTTTAGAAAATTTATTTTGTAAAACATCCTTAATTAATAACAGATAACGCTAACCCAAATTTTTAATACAATAATGAAGAAACTAATTTTTGTAGTAACAATACTAACCGGTATACTTTTTTACTCATGTAGTAGTGATGAAGAAAGCATATCGCCTACTTTTCGTTTTTTAGAGTTTGAAAAAGATGTCTTACTACCTGCATTAAATGAAAGAGATATCACTTTTTTTGCCATAGATTTTGATCCTAATATCGGTAATTGGGAAATTACACTTAGTGATGGTCAAAAAAATATTCCTGTAACACTTAGCCAAGTAGAAACTACTCGTTTTGGATGGGTAAATACAGAAAGTAACTTGCAAAGAATATATATAAAAGCACCAGCCTTTGGAAATGGTGACTATACCTTAACTATCAAAAACAATACTACCAATCAAATATACAGTGATACTTTTTTAGTACGTGGTGATATTTTTACGAATATAGAACCTACTACCATTACTTCATATACAATTGGTGACGGAACCAATAAAACTCCGGATTACTTATATTTTCAAAATACCTCTAATACCATAACACAAGGTGTTACTACAAACGGAATCGAAAGAGTACGACTTGAAAACGCAACAACTTTTGAATCATTTACTCTAGGGCACGAAGTAAATACTAATGGATTTTTACGGTTTGATATTCCTCTTACAATACCTGTAGGCACGTATTTTTTATCTATAGTGTACAACAACGGGCTTAGTACGTATTATGAAAAAGATATTGTTGTTATGGAGCAAAAACTTCCAAAAATTAATGCAATCAACAAAGAGATGTTTGTAGAAGGCGAAACCTTGACTATAACAGGAGAGGCATTAAGATATTTTGTAAATGAAGAATTATTACCTACTAATGGCTTAAGTACGATAAGAACAAGAACTGATTTGATTTTTAAAGATCAAAATCGTGATTTTCAATTCTCGTTTGGTGCTTATGAAGACGATGAAAATTTTGAGAACATTAACCCCGCCGCAACAGAACTTAGCTTTAAAATCCCTTTAAAATCAGAATCATTTCTGTTTTCAGATAGAGATCAAACATTTTTTGAAGGTGAAGTTTTTATTCGCAGTGGCGCGTATGAAAGTAATTCTTTTCCTGTTAGAATAGACTATTAAATTCAATACAAAACAATAATATTCTAAAATGCGAATATTACTATCTATAGTCAAATAGATGATTCAAATAAAAACGGGAAGTAGTTTAAACTACTTCCCGTTTTTATTGATTGTTAATCTCGAAAGATCTCTCTAGCAATACATAACTATTTATTTTCCAGGAAAATCTGCTTTACGTTTTTCTAAAAAAGCAGTAGTTCCTTCTTTAAAATCTTCGGTACCAAAGCAATTTCCAAATTGTTCGATCTCTACATCAAATCCATTAACGCCATCCTCGTAAGACGCATTAACGGCTGCAATTGCTGCCCCTATCGCTACAGAAGAGTTTCTCATAATTCTACTCGCTATTTTTTCTGCCAATGGTATTAATTCTTCTAATGTGGTAACATGGTTAACAAGCCCATACTGCATTGCTTGATTTGCATCAATCATACCTGCAGTCATAATCATTTCCATCGCTCTTCCTTTACCTACTAACTGTGGCAATCGTTGTGTACCACCATATCCAGGAATCACACCAAGAGATACCTCTGGTAATCCCATTTTTGCAGTATCGCTTGCCACTCTAAAATGAGCAGCCATAGCTAACTCTAGTCCGCCACCTAAGGCAAAACCATTTACAGCCGCGATAACTGGTGTAGATAAGTTAGCCACAAAGTCAAACAACAATTCTTGTCCTTTTGCTGCTAGTTTACCTCCTTCGGCAATAGAAAAATTTGCAAATTCACTTATATCTGCACCTGCAACAAATGCTTTTTCTCCGCTACCTGTTATAATAATAACTTTGGTATCTGCATCAAGATCAGCCACTCTAAAAGCAGCATGTAACTCTTGTATCGTTTCTTTATTAAGTGCGTTTAATTTAGACGGGCGATTTATAGTTATTGTCGTCACCCCATTACGTTGAGATGTTAGGATATTTGTGTACATGAAAAAAGTATATTTTGTTTGTTTTATTCTTTCGGAAATCTAACTTTAAAAACAGTTCCTTTTCCTTCTTGAGATGTAAAGGTAATATTTCCGTTATAGGTTTCAACAATATTTTTCACCATTCCTAAACCAAGTCCCATTCCGCTTGTTTTCGTCGTAAATTTAGGTTCAAATATTTTCTTTTTATTTTCTTCTGTAATTCCTAGTCCGTTATCAGCTACTGTGATGATCACTTCTCCGTTTTCTGAAAATACATCTACAATTATTTTAGGAACGCGATCTTTGGGTATTGCCTGGGTTCCGTTCTTAACCAAATTAGTAACAACACGTATCAATTGCGTTCTATCAAACTTAGCAATAATCTCTTCTTTCTCGGTAGGGAAAATAATATAATCTTCATTAAAGATATCTAATGCCAAACCAACAATCTTAACCACATCTAACATTTCACTCTTTTGTGCAGGCATTTGCGCAAAATTCGAGAATGCAGAGGCAATAGAACTCATCGTATCTATTTGCTGAATTAACGTATCGCTATATTCTTGAATTTTCTGATGTATATTAGGATCATTAGGGTCAAATTTTCTTTGAAAACTTTGAACAGTTAATCGCATTGGGGTTAATGGGTTTTTAATCTCATGCGCTACTTGTTTGGCCATCTCTCTCCATGCTGCTTCTCTTTCACTTTTAGCAAGCATCGCAGCACTTTGCTCCAACTCATCGATCATACTATTATATGCATTTACCAGCCTATAAATTTCATCACTGGCATCCCCTATTTTTATTCTTTTGTTGCGTTTATCAAGTCGCGTTTGATCTATAGTATCCGAAATTGTTTTTAATGATTTTGTTATATATCTAGATAAAAAATAAGCCAGCGCAACGGCGATAAGTAACATTAATATATACACTTGCCCCAATCGCTGTAAAAATTCTATAAGCTCACGCGTAATTAAATCATCATCTTCTAAATACGGAAGGTTAAGAATTGCCAAAGGCTTTGCTTTACTATCAGAGATATAGGTATAAGATGACAAGAACTTTTTATCATCTTTTTCAGATTTAACCAAATAACGTTTGTCAAATAAAGCTGATAAAGTATCGATAATCACATGACTAAGTACTTTATCTGTAGTATCAGCTACAAAGTCTCCTTCTGATTTAATTAATAACTGGCCTGATAAATCATAGATTTTAATAGGCAACGAATGTTCTTGCGAGATTTGGTATATCCGATTTTTATCTCTAAAAATAAGCTTTACATGATCTTCATCTACCAAATAGGTAGTGCTCTCGAGCACATTATCAATAGCAATTTGTATACGTTCTTCTTTTCTTTCTAATCGTTCCTGGTGATACTCCTCTGCTTCTTCTTTATATTGATATATTGTTACTGCAGCAATTAAGATTGAAGCCAAAAATATTAATAAAGTCATTGAGATAAAAATCCGTGTACGGAGAGATAGTTGGAGTAGCTTCATAATATTTTTTGAATCATAAATATAGCAAATATCACACCAAAATCATTTAATTCCCTTTTACACACCACCCATATTCACAAAAAGAAATCACTTGATCTTAATTACGAATTGAATTTAGTAAATTTACAGTACTTTATTATATGGATAAAACAACTTTGCTTTCTGTTCAAGACCTTTGTGTTTCTTTTTTTTCGGATAAAAAAGAAAACAAAGTATTGCATCATATTTCATTCGACATTCATGAAAACGAAATATTAGGGGTTGTAGGAGAATCAGGAAGTGGTAAATCTGTTGCTTCGTTAGCTATTCTTGGGTTATTACCTCAGAAAATTTCGAAAATTACTCAAGGAGATATCATATACTCTAATAGCTCTATTTTAGGCCTTACCGAAAAACAATATCGTTCTGTTAGAGGAAATGAAATTGCCATGATTTTTCAAGAACCCATGAGCTCCTTAAATCCTTCTATGCGATGTGGCAAACAAGTTGCAGAGATCCTTCTGGAGCATACGTCTTTATCAAAGACCGCTATTAAAAAAGAAGTTCTTTTATTATTTAACAAAGTAAAGCTTCCTGATCCCGAAAGAGCATATCGCTCTTATCCTCATCAACTAAGTGGTGGGCAAAAACAACGTATCATGATCGCTATGGCGATTGCTTGTAAACCAAAATTGCTTATTGCAGATGAGCCTACTACCGCTTTGGATGTTACGGTTCAAAAAGAGATCATTAGTCTGTTAAAAAACCTGCAGAAAGAATATAAAATGAGTATTTTATTTATTTCTCATGACCTGTCTTTGGTTTCAGAAATTGCCGATAATGTGTTGGTAATGTATCAAGGAAAAATGGTTGAATACGGTGCTGCAAATACAATATTTCATTCTCCAGAAAAAGACTATACAAAAGCTTTATTAAACGCCAGGCCAACTCTTGATGTTCGCTATAAAAAACTACCCACTATAACTGATTTTTTAGAGGATCAGCAAAAATCTCAAGAAGTTATTACTCAAGAGACAAGACAAGATCATCATAAAAAATTATATAGCACTCCCCCATTACTAGAAGTCGTAAATATTGAAAAAACCTATTTTTCTAAAGTTGGTTTATTTGGAAAACAAGAGTTTAAGGCCGTAAATGATGTGAGTTTTAAATTATACGAAGGCGAAACACTTGGGCTTGTTGGGGAGTCAGGATGTGGTAAATCTACATTAGGAAATACTATTTTACAATTGGATAAAGCAACTGCTGGTCAGGTTCTTTATCGAGGCAATGACATAACACAACTAGCTACATCTGTCTTAAGAAGTCTAAGAAAAGAGATTCAATTAATCTTTCAAGATCCGTTTGCCTCTTTAAATCCAAGGTTAACTGTAGGAAAAGCAATAATGGAGCCTATGCAAGCTCATGGACTACATAGCAATGATATTTTAAGAAAAGAAAAAACTATTGAATTATTAAATCGTGTAGGTTTAACAGCAGAACATTTTGAACGATATCCCCATGAATTTAGCGGGGGACAAAGACAACGTGTTGGCATTGCTAGAACAATAGCTTTAGAACCCAAATTAATAATTTGTGATGAATCTGTAAGCGCACTGGATATATCTGTACAAGCACAGGTATTAAACTTATTAAATGAGTTAAAAGAAAAACTTGGTTTTACTTACATTTTTATTTCACATGATCTTTCGGTTGTAAAATACATGTCTGATCAACTGTTGGTCATGAATAACGGTAAAATAGAAGAGCGTGGAGAAGCTGATAACATTTATAATCATCCACAAAAAGAATATACTAAAAAGTTAATCGAGGCTATACCTAAAGGGAAATAAAAAAACCTGTTACACTTAGCAAGTTTTAACAGGTTCAACTCATCACGATTTGGGGAAATTGTGATTGATTAAAAACAAAAAATCACATTAACAAAAATACTTTTTTTGCAACATAAACACAATTTGAAATCAACTCCATTGTTGGTTTAACTGATCTCTGAATACGATTTATACGCTTTTTCATAATAGGGGAAACTTGTGTGGTTAATAATTAATTTTACTTTTTAGGAAATCGTGTTTTTAAATGAACATAATTTTCTAAGGGGATTGCAATATGCAAATTATTTTCAGTTCTAACGTTTAAATGCTCAAAAAATCGACAAAATACTCAAAATTTTAACATTTATTATGGTTTTGATTGCTTTTTCAACTTAAAGTAAAGGTTTAAGGTCAAAAAAAGACGTAAGAAACGTAGTATTTTTCTTTCAAAAACACTGTTTTCTTACTTCCTATACAATAACGGAAATTTTATTGATTTATTATTCGTTATGATCTAATTATTATTCGTCGAGGTATTGAAAGAATTAGAAATAAAATCAATTTAGAATCATTTCGGGGATTTCTCCCTCAATTATAAGATTTCCCTCTGTTGCATTACGAATATCTTCAACAGTTACACCAGGCGCTCTTTCTAAAAGTTTAAAGCCATTTTCTGTTATTTCTAACAATGCTAAATTTGTAACTATTCTTTTCACACATTTCACTCCTGTAAGCGGTAAGGAACATTTTTTTAGCAATTTTGATTCTCCCTTCTTATTGGTATGCATCATTGCCACAATAATATTCTCTGCACTTGCTACAAGATCCATAGCTCCTCCCATTCCTTTAACCATTTTTCCTGGGATTTTCCAATTTGCTATATCTCCATCTTCAGAAACCTCCATTGCCCCAAGTATGGTTAAATCTACATGCTGACCTCTAATCATATTAAAACTGGTTGCCGAATCAAAAAAGGAGGCTCCGGGCATAGTTGTAATGGTTTGTTTACCTGCATTAATGATATCTGCATCCTCCTCCCCTTCAAAAGGAAAAGGACCCATCCCCAAAACACCATTTTCACTTTGAAACTCTACTTCTATTCCCTCTGGGATATAATTCGCAACCAAAGTAGGAATACCTATACCCAAGTTTACAAAGTATTTATCTTTTAATTCTTTTGCAATACGTTTTGCAATTCCATTTTTATCTAACATAATTACCTCCTTCTGATCTTGTATGAGTTAAAATTACTGATCGATTTACTTTCCTGTACCCACATTAAAAAAGGGATAGAAAATGTTATCGTTCCTACTAATCCAAAAAAACCAAATAACACCAATGTGACTATGGCGCTTATAACAAATGCTATTAGCATTTTTTTGGTATCGACCACAGCATCAATTCTATTGATATGTTTTTTATCATTTTTACCACAATTATCACAATTTACAGTTACCTCATCACCCACCTTCATTTGTAAATCACCACGAGTGGCAGCTATTGGCATATATTTATTTTGTTTTTTACAACTTGAACACGTGTATTCTAATCTCATCGACAGATTGTTATTTATAAATTTACTGTGCTTTAATTTGGTTGTGGGGTCATTCTTAAATATGGCTTAATTTCTTTATGTCCCTTTGGAAATAACTCTGGAATTTGTTCATTACTAACCGAAGGTACAATAACACAATCATCTCCAGAGTTCCAATTAGCTGGTGTTGCTACTTTATGATACGCCGTTAATTGTAAAGAGTCTATCACTCGTAATAACTCATCAAAGTTTCTACCCGTAGATGCAGGATACGTTATTGTAAGCTTAATTTTTTTATCTGGACCTATAACAAAAACAGATCTTACTGTTAATTGACTATCTGCATTAGGATGAATCATATCATATAATTCTGATACTTTTCTATCCTCATCCCCTATTATAGGAAAATTTACAGTAGTGTTTTGTGTTTCGTTAATATCCTTAATCCATCCGTGATGTGATGCCACTCCATCAACACTTAATGCTGCTACTTTAACATTACGTTTGTTAAACTCATCTGTATATTTTGCAACTGTTCCTAGTTCTGTGGTACAAACAGGGGTATAATCTGCTGGATGAGAAAATAGTATTCCCCATTGATCTCCTAACCAATTATGAAAATCTATTTCTCCTTCTGTTGTTTGCGCTGTAAAGTTTGGAGCTTCGTCTCCTAATCGTAATGCTGCCATGACGTATATATATTTATTGTTGTTTAGTACGAACTGTACGTTGTTCTATTCTTTTTTCGTAGTGATCACCTTGAAATATTCGTTGAACGAATATCCCAGGAACATGTATATGATCAGGGTCTAAAGTACCTGCAGGAACTAATTCTTCGACCTCTGCAACCGTAATTTTAGCGGCACCACACATACAAGGGTTAAAATTTCTTGCTGTACCTTTAAAGATAAGGTTACCAGCTTCATCTCCTTTCCAAGCTTTTACAAATGCAAAGTCCGCTTTAAATGCCTTTTCAAGGACATACATTTTACCATTAAACTCTCTAGTTTCTTTTCCTTCTGCAACCTCTGTCCCATATCCGGCAGGAGTATAAAATGCAGGAAAGCCACCTTGGGCAGCTTTACATCTTTCTGCAAGTGTACCTTGTGGTATTAGTTCTACATCTAATTCTCCACTTAACATTTGGCGTTCAAATTCATCATTCTCTCCTACATAAGAGGAAATCATCTTTTTGATCTGTCTTTTTTGAAGTAATAGTCCTAAACCAAAGTCATCGACTCCTGCATTATTAGAGATACAGGTAAGACCTGTATTATTTAATTTTACAAGTTCTGCAATTGCATTTTCGGGAATTCCACAAAGACCAAACCCTCCTAGCATAAGGGTCATATTATCTTTTATGCCTAATAAAGCTTCGGTAGCATTGGTTACCGTTTTACGAATCATAATATTCTTAATTTTAGCAAACTAAAAGTACTAAAAAAATAATACTAGACCCCTTAAACCGTATAGTTTTATGAATAATTTAAAACGATAAGAAAACAAGTCTTAAAGACTAAATTCATCTTCTATATTTTCGTTTATAGTATTTCTCTTCTTAAACTCCTTACAATCAATCTCTATCGTTAAGTTTTCCGGTTCTTCAAAAGCTGCTTTAGATACTTTTAATGTTTTATCGGCATAACACTTTTTCATATATAATGCCCAAACCGGTAACGCCATTGTAGCACCTTGACCAAAATCTGTATCTTTAAAGTGCGTTGCTCTATCATCGCCTCCTACCCAAACACCAGTACATAAGTTTGGTACGATCCCCATAAACCATCCGTCACTTTGATTTTGCGTTGTACCTGTTTTACCTGCAATTGGGTTATCAAAATAATATGGGTGACCCGTTACTACATTCTTAATTGAGTAGCGTGAAGATGGTCCAGTTCTTAATCTTGTTCCCGATCCTGATCTCGTTACTCCCTCCATTAAATTGATAGTTACAAAGGCAGCTTCTTTACTAATTACATCTCTAGTTTCAGGAACAAATTGATATAAAATGACTCCGTTTTTATCTTCAATACTGGTAATCATTACAGGTTTGGTATATATCCCTTGATTAGCAAAAGTACTATATGCGCCTACCATCTCAGATAGTTTTAAATCCACAGATCCAAGTGCTATAGAAGCTACAGGAAGAATATCAGAGGTTACTCCCATTTTTCTGGCCAATTGCGCAATCGGTTCTGGTCCAATTTTATCTAATAAACGAGCTGAAATGGTATTTACAGATTTTGCTAAAGCATCCTTAAGATTCATATATCCCATATAATCTGCATCACTGTTTTTAGGTATCCAATCTACTTCAACAACACCATGTGATCCCACAGGAATTGTAATTTGTGATTTTGGTAACGTATCACATGGAGAAAGTTTTAATTGGTCTATAGCTGTTGCATATACAAAAGGTTTAAAAGTAGACCCCACTTGGCGTGCTCCTTGATATACATGATCGTATTGAAAGTGATTAGAATCAATACCCCCAACCCAGGCTCTAACGTGACCTGTTTGTGGTTCCATTGACATTAATCCTGATCGTAAAAACTGTTTGTAATACAATATTGAATCTTTCGGAGTCATGATGGTATCTATCTCACCTTTCCAACTAAAAACTTTCATTTTAGTTTTCTCATCAAAAGACGCTACTATTTCATCTTCACTTTTACCTTGATCAAGTAAAATTTTTCTTCTAGCAGAACTTCTAATTGATCTTTTAATAATACGATCTACTTCTTCTTTTGACAAATCTCTAAATGGCGAAGTTTTATTATCTTTTTCTTGCTTGTCAAACTCTTTTTGAAGATTAGCCATATGCTCTGACACAGCTTCTTCAGCATATTTTTGCATTCTAGAGTCTAAAGTAACGTTAATACGTAATCCATCTCTATAGATATCATAATATACTTCATCTCCATCTTCATCTAACCCTTTTGGATTTTCTTTTACCCATTTACTCATCCAGCTCCTTACGAACTCTCTAAAGTAGGTTGCAGTACCATCATTATGACCTTCTGGGGAGTAATCTAATCCCAGAGGTAATTTTTGCAAACTATCTTTTTGCTTCTCGGTGATGTAATCATATTTAGCCATTTGGCTTAATACTGTATTTCTTCTATTTTTAACCATTTCTGGTCTACGTAAAGGATTGAATAATGATGAATTTTTTAACATCCCAACCAAAACCGCAGCTTCTTCAATTTTTAAATCTTTTGGATTATCCCTATTAAAGTATATTCTTGAAGCAGAACTTACCCCAATAGCTTGATTTAGAAAATCATACTTATTGAGATACATGGTCATAATTTCGTTTTTGGTGTATTGTCTTTCTAATCTAGTTGCAATTACCCACTCTTTAATTTTTTGCTTGATACGCTCCCATATATTTCTTGAACCACCTGTAAACAATTGTTTTGCTAACTGTTGGGATAATGTACTAGCTCCACCTCTACTTCCTAGAAAAACGAAAGCTCTTAACGTACCACGTGCATCAATTCCTGAATGATCATAATATCTAGCGTCTTCTGTAGCCACAAGTGCATTTACTAAATGTTGCGGTAGCTCTTCATAATTAACCGGAGTTCTATTCTCATCATAGAAATTTCCTATCTGCACACCATCAGAAGAAATAATTTGTGTTGCAAGGTCGTTTTGCGGATTTTCTAATTCTTTAAATTTTGGCATTTCACCAAATGCTCCCCAACTTGCTAATAAAAACATTAGCACGATTAAAAGGATTCCTGAAGCAAAAGTGATCCAAAATGCTTTTATAAACTTAATTGTATTAATTCCCGAACTCTTCGTTGTTTTCTTTTTCGATTTGGGTGTTGCCTTTGCCATATCTTAAATTAAGGGTTTTGAGCATGTTCTATTCTAAATCCAACATCTGTAACTCCTTCTAAAGAGGTTACCCCATTGGTATCGCCGTTCTTTCTCATTGCATGTTGAAGTGTTATTGTATACACTCCTTCTTCTACAAAACGGATATTTTCTTTATACCAAAGTTTATTTTCCTTAAGATCAGAAAAACCTGAACCTAACCATTCTCCACTTGGTTTTGCCATTTCATATTCTAATGTATCCGTAAGTACTTTTCCATTAGGGAATTTCATTTCACTAATTAAAAACAAATTGCTAAATCTATATTCATTATTATTACGAATATTAACAAATAAATTATAGGTCTGCAATGAGTCTAACTCTGGTAAAGCAAAACTTACTTTCTCATCTATTTCCCATGCTTCTGAAACCGCTTGATATTGATCAAAAACTTGTTTATCATCACATGAAATTACGCTTAGAGAAAGCAGAACTACTATGACAAGCTTACTTTTTATCATTTTTCTTATTACGAGATCTATTTCTTTTATTGCGTTGGTTGGTTGTTTTACTTTTGGTTTTGTTTTCAGAATTTCCTGTTTTAGGTTTATTTGATGCAACAGTTTGTTTTTCAGAATTTCCTTTACTTGTATTCTTTTTCTTATTACGATTTCTCCTTCTTCTTTTACTGTGTTTAGGTTGATCAAATCTAGTTAAACTATCTTGTCCTACAACGTTTTCAAAGTCCATTTTAGTGTCTTCAATTAATTCTGAAGCAAATTCTTCGAGACCCACTACTTTTTCTTTATTTGCATTTGCAGTAATAATTTCATTTGCATGTTCTGTAGAGATCTTATGCCAATTCATCCATTCGCCTTCATAAGCATACCAAAGAAATCCTTTAAAAATATCTATTTTCTGGCAAACAGCAACGCCTTTTTCTGTATACAACTTGGTATCAGACTTCGGAAAACTATTTAATGCATCGACATAGGCGTCTAATTCATAATTAAGGCAGCATTTTAATTTTCCGCATTGCCCTGCTAACTTTTGTGGATTAAGAGATAATTGCTGATATCTAGCTGCACTTGTATTTACAGACCTAAAATCTGTAAGCCATGTAGAGCAACATAGTTCGCGACCACAAGACCCTATACCACCTAAACGGGCAGCCTCTTGTCTAAATCCTACTTGTCGCATCTCGATACGAGTACTAAACTCGTGAGCAAATTCTTTGATTAACTGTCTAAAATCAACTCGTTCTTCTGCAGTATAATAAAATGTAGCTTTAGAGCCATCTCCTTGAAATTCTATATCAGAGATTTTCATTTGCAACTCCAGTCTTATTGCAATTTCTCTTGCACGGACTTTCATTGTTTCTTCTCTATCTCTTGACTTTTGCCAAATATCTATATCTTTTTGTGAGGCTTTTCGGTAGACTTTCTTAACATCTTCACTATCTATTTCTACTTTCTTCTTCTTCATTTGGATGCGCACTAATTCTCCAGTAAGAGAAACCATGCCGACATCATGACCAGGAGATGCTTCTGTAGCAACAATATCCCCAATACTTAATGATAAGTTTTCGGCGCTTTTGAAAAATCCTTTTCTTCCGTTTTTGAATCGTATTTCGACACAGGAGAAAGGTACTGCGCCACCAGGAAGTGACATATTTGATAACCAATCAAAAACCGTTAGTTTATTACAACCATCTGTCCCGCAGGTGCCATTATTTTTGCACCCTTTAGGCTGTCCGTCTTTTCCGGAGGAACAACTGTTACACCCCATATTTTATATCTATATTGAAATTTGTCTATGATTAAAAAATCATAACAAAAATGGTTCTTATTATAATTAGAAACGCATTTCGCTTCTAATATCTCAATCGTTAAAGATACTATGAAAAAAATTATTTACCATGGCATCTTTACATTTTAGCATTACTAAGTATATTTAAATAGTAATATTTTACTTTCAAAAACAACACTATCTATCTGCAAATTTGTTTCTAAAACAAACTAGTACACTTAGTTTATTTCTTAAACTTCAGTGCTTCAGAACGGCCTTTTTTGAAAATCTTATTACTGTTTCCTTTTCCTCTTCTTAATTCCTTTTGTTCTTCATAAGGCAATCGATTTATTTCCATACAATCTGTAGAACAACAATTTTCTAACGCTTTGGCACAATTCTCACATTGAATAAAAAGTAAATGGCAGGCTTCATTTTCACAATTAACATGCGTGTCACAACTTTCGCCACATTGATGGCATTGTGCAATGACATCGTCTGTTATACGTTCTGCTCTTCTGTGATCAAATACAAAATTTTTACCAAGAAACTTATTTTCGAGACCTTGATCTTCTACTTGTCTAGCGTATTCTATAATTCCGCCTTCTAATTGAAACACATTTTTAAACCCCTTATGCTTGTAGTATGCACTTGCTTTTTCGCATCGTATACCACCAGTGCAATACATTACTAGTTTTTTATCTTCTTTATGGTCTTTAAGATCTTCTTCAATGATATCAAGTGAATCTCTAAAAGTATCTACATCTGGTGTTACGGCACCTTTAAAATGCCCTATCTCACTTTCGTAATGATTACGCATATCCACCAAAACAGTATTTGGATCCTCTATAAGATCATTAAACTTTTTTGCATCGACATGTACACCTTTATTTGTAACATCAAAAGTTGTATCGTTTAACCCATCGGCAACAATCTTGTTACGTACTTTTACTTTTAATTTTAAAAACGATTTTAAATCTTGTTCTCTTGCTATATTTAATCTAACATTTTCTAAAAAGGAGATACTATCTAGATGTGTTTTAAATTGTTGGAACTTTGGTGCCGGAACGGATAATTGTGCATTAATACCTTCTTTAGAAACATAAATACGTCCTAAAACATCAAGTTCGTCCCAATGGATAAAAAGGTGGTTTCTAAAAATCTCGGGATTACCTATATGTGCATATTGATAGAAAGAAAGCGTAAGGCGATCAGTACCGGCCTCATCGATTAAAATTGCTCTCTCTTTTGCACTTAATTTATTGTACAGTTGCATGCTATACTACTATTTTAAGTTAAAAAGAATAATTTATTTCGGGCAAAAATACAAATACTGCTTTTATAAACAAACGACGGTACTTTTTTATCAGAACATAATGCATTTATTTAATCTAATTATCCAAATAATTGACAAAAGCCTAAAAAAATCACTCTTGAATATTCAAGAATTCATGAGGAAAACAACCATAAATAAAAATATATCTAGAAAAACAGGTAACATTTTTATCTCTTCAAGACACTAAGTCTTAAAATCAACATTTCAATTACCCAAAAACAACTTTTGGAACTATGGTTAACACAAATTTTTTGCATCTCATAAGACCCTAATTTTAAGGGCATAAATATAAATCTAAGAATTTCATTAATTATAAATAGTAAATCATGAAAAACAAAAAGAAAATTTCAAAACTAGGATTAAACAAAATTGTTATTTCCAATATTCAAAGCCAAGCTGTTAAAGGAGGAGGAAGAAGCACTAATTGTTATCCGACTTTGCAAACTGGCTGTAATCCTACAAAACTTCCTTCTGGAAATACTTGTAACCAAAGCGATTGTTATTGTCTTTAGTTTTAATTCGAAAAAACTGTATTAAATTACTATTTAGACAGTTCTATGTAAAAAAAATGCCTTGATGTTAACATCAAGGCATTTTTTTTGGCTAATTCGTTAATGTATTGATTTAACGACAATAATATCAACAATAACGCTAACCACCCTCAAAAATACAACTGCTAATATTAGCAGTTGTATGTTCGCTTAGGTTATTTCTAATGACTTTTTTAAGAAATTTCATCTGCTCTCTACTGCTTCAAGATTTTGTTCTTATTTGCTTTTAGAGTAGATGAAAAATAATTAAAAAGGTTGCGCTAGTATTTTTATAAAAGTAACTTATGAGTTGTTGATAACCAATTTAGAAACCATATCACATCTACAAAAAGAAATAGTACTTTAGCACAAAGTTAATATGAATGTCAAATCCCGATATATTTGAACAACAAATGAGTACAGAGAAAGACGCAAAATTAAAAGCACTAAAACTTACCCTAGATAAATTAGATAAAGCTTACGGAAAAGGAACTGTAATGAAGATGAGCGATAGCTCTGTTCAAGAAGTAGATGTTATCCCTACGGGATCTCTTGGTTTAGACCTTGCCTTAGGAGTAGGTGGGTATCCTAGAGGAAGAGTGATCGAAATTTATGGGCCGGAATCATCTGGTAAAACAACATTAACACTTCATGCTATAGCACAAGCACAAAAAGCAGGAGGGATTGCTGCCTTTATTGATGCAGAACATGCTTTTGATCGTTTTTATGCAGAAAAACTTGGAGTAGAGATTGATAATTTGATCATCTCGCAACCTGATCATGGTGAACAAGCTTTAGAGATTGCAGATAATCTAATTAGATCTGGAGCTATTGATATTATCGTAATTGATTCTGTTGCAGCTTTAACTCCTAAAAGTGAAATTGAAGGAGAAATGGGAGATTCTAAAATGGGTCTTCATGCTAGGTTAATGTCGCAGGCACTTAGAAAACTTACCAGTTCTATTAGTAAAACAAACTGTACTGTTATTTTTATTAATCAACTGCGTGAAAAAATTGGGGTTATGTTCGGAAATCCTGAAACTACTACTGGTGGTAATGCCTTAAAGTTTTATGCCTCTGTTCGTTTAGATATTCGTAGATCTACACAGATAAAAGATAGTAATAGTGAAGTACAAGGGAATAAAACTCGTGTTAAAGTAGTAAAAAACAAAGTTGCTCCTCCTTTTAGAATGGCAGAATTTGATATTATGTATGGTGAAGGTATCTCTAAAACTGGTGAGATTATAGATGTTGGTGTTGACTATGAAATTATCAAGAAAAGTGGATCTTGGTTTAGCTATCAAGATACTAAACTTGGGCAAGGTCGTGATGCCGTTAAAAATTTACTTAATGATAATCCAGAACTAATGGAAGAACTGGAAGGTAAAATCAAAGAAGCAATAAAGATTATAAAAGATAACTAGTCATCCTAAATATCTTAAACAATAAGAAAAGCCTCAGGGAAAATTTTGCCTTGAGGCTTTTTACTTATCTTATTTTGTGATTTTATCAAATATTTGTTGAATATAAGGCGTTTCAAACATTATACTATGCCCCCCTTTATCTATTTCTAATAGATCTACATTTTTAGATTTTAAAAAATTCTTTTCTGATGCTGTCATTCTTCCCGACTGCTCATCATCATTAGCAAAAACACAAATGACATTTGATAAATCCGTTGCCTTTATACGTTCTGTATATCGATCTTTTATCATAATTCCTGCATAAAAATATATTAGTTCTGTTTCTTTATCGGTAGCTCTTTCTTCAGGATCATTATAAAGTGTTACTCCGTCTCGAAAAAAATAACGGTTCCCTTTAAAAAGATTATCGACTACTTTTTGTTCTATATCAAGTCGTCCTGCCATCATTACAAACTTATCTGCACTAGTATTTCCTTTATCTGCAATATATCTAGCAATTGCCCAAGCGCCATACGAATGCCCAATAACAAACACTACTTTGTCTCGAGATTTATAATGTTTTATTACCCTATCAAGAATTTCGGTATTTAAATCGGTTTCTCTTGTAGCTTCTGCAACTGTTGCATCAAATTTGAATATATTGCTGTTATAGGTTCCTATTTGATGAATGTATACCCTTAAAAAATCATTAAATCCAGTAAAACCATCAAGGTTAATGGATTCGAGATCATCTGCAGATAACTCATCAGAAGGACCACCTTCTGCAAAAATTACTACAGTTTTAGAGCTAGTATTTCCTTTGGTAACAAAAAGTTTGGAAACATCATCTGGTAAATTAGTTGCTTCAAACTGCGATGCTATGGCATTGTCATCATCATTATTACACCCTACTAATAAAATGCCCACAAAAAGGTATAGAAACAATCTGCTTGCTTTTAATATTGGTCTTTGCATAACTTAAAGTATATTTTAGTTTTTAGATTTGTTAAAACACTAAAACAAAAAATCGCATGAATACCCTACCAAAACTGAGAATTAATCCTTGGCCTTTTCAGAAATAACATTCATAAAAAAGACAAAAACTATAAATAGCCGTAAATTTAGATTCCTTAAAGCAACCTTATTACTGTATTTACATCTACATAGTAGATTAATTGTATTATTTTTCTAAACCCCAACAAATGAGAAGGATAAAAATTATTTCAGCATTTTTTCTTATCGCCATCACAGCAGGATGTTCTATTGATGATGATAACAATACTCGTTTCTTTTTTGAAGCAGTCCCAATTGAGGAGGTAGATATTCCCGATCGATTAACAAGAGGAGAAACAGTAACAATTACTACCTCTTATTTTAGACCATCAACATGTCATGGCTTTTCTGGATATGATTTTAATCGGTCTGGCAATCAACGCACCTTTGCAATTATTAATGTAGTGTTAGAAGATGGTCCCGATTGTGAAGATATAGAACCAGAAACTCTTGTCGAAGAATCATTTGATTTTTTAGTTGGCCTTGAGAGCTCCTACATTTTTAGATTTTGGCAAGGGAAAGATGATGAAGGAAATAATCAGTTTTTAGTTATAGAAGTCCCCGTAGATTTATAATCACACATTTCAAAAAAAGTATTAGTGGGTTTAGACCAGCTTATAAAAAAATGCAAACAAAAAAATGCAAAAGCGCAAGAGCAACTGTATAGACTATACAGCAGTAAGTTGTTTTCTATCTGCTTAAAATATTCTAACGATCATGCCAGTGCAGAAGATAATTTGCAAGATGCTTTCATTACAATTTTTGATAAGATAATACAGTACAAAAACAAGGGGTCTTTTGAAGGTTGGATAAAACGAGTAACTATAAATACAGCACTTCAGAAATATCGAAAACAAAAAGTTTTTGATATTATTAATGAAGAGCAATTAGAAGAAGTAGATGTAGAAATAAATGACGAAGAAGTATCATTAGATTATCTTTTAGAGATTATTCAACAATTACCACATAGGTATAGGTTAGTTTTTAATCTATATGTATTAGACGGTTATTCTCATAAAGAAATTGCCGAAATGTTGGATATTTCTGTTGGAACTTCTAAATCAAATCTCGCAAGAGCCAGAAATATCTTAAAAGTAAAAATAGAAGAAACTAAAGAACCTTATGCTCGAGCAATCGACTAACAAATATGAATACTAAGAAAAATATAGATCGATTATTTCAGGAAAAATTCAAAGATTTTGAAGTTTCTCCTAGCGACGAGGTTTGGAAAAAAATCCAAGCTCGTCAAAATAAGCGTAAACGTAAAATCATTCCTGTTTTTTGGTATAAAACAGCTGGTGTAGCCGCGGTATTTGCAATTATTTTTACCGTAGGTTATGTCGCTCTATCTCCAACACCTAATGAGGTAATCGTATTACAAAATAACACTGTCCCAAAAGACATGTCTAGCCCTAACGATGTAACACCAACTACTAAAAACAATAACATTACAAGTACCACTATTGATACTGATAAAAATACTACTTCTGATCATGTAAGTGAAAACAACAAGGAAACAATTTCTAATGAAAAAAAAGAAGACATATTTAATAAAAATCAGAAAACCATAGTAAAACACCCTAATAAAGCTCCCGTAGCACAGCAAAAAACAAATGACAAGGGTAACTCAAACAAACCTAATATCATGCTCGCTCAAGGGGCTTCGAAAACTGCTAAAGAATCGAACAATTCAAAAGTTGACAACACTTTACGCAAAGAAATAACTGATAATGTTGTATCCACAGAATCCAATCCTTCAAAAACCAAAAATGATAGTGAAGTTTTTCTAGCACCAAATAAAAAGGATGATCTAAATACTAAAGCTCCAATTGCTAAACTTGAAAACATTACTAACTCAAATAATAGTATAACAAAAAAGCATGATTCGATTAATGAAGAAGAAACGAAAATAGAATCTGCTAAGAAGTCTATATTTGATGTCATTTCTGATCAAAAAGAAGCTATTGCAGAAAAAGAGGAGAAAGAAGAGAAAACAAATATCAAAAAATGGAATATTTCTCCAAATGTTGCTCCAGTTTATTATAACGCCATTGGTAATGGATCTTCTATAGCCGCTGAATTTTCTGATAATGATCGTGGTGGAGAAGTAAACTTAAGCTATGGGATACAAGTATCATATGCCATAAATAATAAATTAAGTATTCGTTCGGGAGTTCATAAACTAGATCTTAGTTATAACACAAAAGATATTGGGTTTTCGGCTTCTAGTTCGCGTGGTCAAAATCTTGAAAGTATAAATTATAACAATAACGCATCCTCTATTTTAGTATCTGATATTGGGAGAGGCACAGGCACTAATGATTTTTCAGAAACTATAGGAAGTATTAACCAACAACAAAATGTTGGCTTACTTAATCAACGCATTGGTTATATCGAGGTTCCTGTTGAAATGAAATACGCTCTGGTTGATACTAAATTTGGTGTACACATGATTGGTGGGTTAAGCACATTGTTTGTAAGAGATAATGAGATCTCTATAGAAGCTGGTAGTTTTGAATCCCCAATAGGAGAAGCTAATAATCTTAATGATATAAGTTTTAGTGGTAATATTGGTCTAGGACTAGACTATAAAATATCCAATCAACTTAAAATCAATCTTGAACCCATTTTTAAATATCAATTCAATGCTTTTAATGATAATGCCGATGGTTTTAAACCTTATTATTTTGGTATTTATACCGGTCTTGGTATAAAATTTTAGTTGATTACGTAGTTATTGTATTATACAATACTAAATGAAGTCGCTCTACCCCCAAGAGCGACTTTAATTTTAATGGATTTAAGATTAACTCCTAAATTTTCTATATTATAGTTGTAATGAAATCAATCAAATCTTGTTTGACCTTTTCTGGTATTTCTGTATCTTCTATCCAGCAATGAACATCTCCCAGATAATTCATACCAAGATAATTTGCACTTTCTACAAACGGCATATTGAATCCTTTTTTTAGTTCTTGATCAGAACCACAACTTATCATTGCCGTTGCTTTTCCTCTTAAATCTCTTCCTATTTTTTTCTCCAATTGTAAACAATCTGTGATACGATCAAAGAAAACTTTCATAATCCCACTCATAGCATACCAATATACAGGGGTTACAAAAATTATAATATCATAATTAGCTACTATTTCTCTTATTAAGGGTATAAAGTCATCATTTTGATTTTTAAATTCATAATCAAATTGACCTATTTGTTTTGATTTAAGATCTACAATATCAAAGCCCGAATTGTCCTGAACAAAAGAACTTATTTGATAGGTATTTCCTTTACTTCTTGAACTTCCTTGCACTATAACTCCTCTTATACTCATTTAATGTATGATTTCCTGCAAAGCTACTAAGTTCTTAATAAGCTATCAAATAAGGGATAAATTGTACTCTATTATAATCTATCTCTAAATCTAGAAAGTGCAAAAAACTGAAGAAAGTTGAATACCTAAAATAGTAATTGAATATTCGGTCCTATTAGATATTCTTTAACCTTAAGTTCTGTTTAAGAAGACCACTTAATATCGCTGGTTTCCATTTTCCTGAAATGCTATTTAGTGCTTTTTCAATAGCACAATCATTTTTTAAAGGTGTTTTTCGTTCATACATACTCAGGTTATCTGGCTATAAAAGCTATATAAAATTTCTATTTGTTAAGATCTGTCTCTAATGCTTCTAAAATAATTGCTTTGGTCTTATCTTTTAGTTCCTTTTTATTTGCATGAGTCATTCCAATAGTAGGAATTTCGGCATGAACATATCCCCTCATAATCCCAGGGCTACCACTAAAAAAAGTATACGAAAAACGTTTTTTATTATCAAAGAAGGTAAGGGGTAAAATAGGTATTTGATGATCTATAGCTAATCTAAACGCTCCATCTTTAAAATCATCCAAAAGAAGCGATTCATCCTCAGGAACACCTCCTTCTGGAAAAATACAAATACTTGTTCCATTTTTAAGTCTAGCTTGTGCTCTATCAAAAACTTCTTTTCGGCTTCGTTGACTATTTCTATCGACTAAGATACAGGTACGTTTGTAAAAAAAACCAAAAATAGGAATCTTTGCTAATTCCTTTTTCCCTACAAATACAAAAGGATTCTTAACGCAATACAACATAAACATAATGTCCGTCATAGAAGTATGATTGGCAACGAACATATAGCTCTTTGTGCGATCTATTTTGGCTTCTTTAGTTACTTTTGGGTAAAATCCACTACCATACAAAACTATTTTTGCCCAAAAACGAGCGACTACAAAAAATTGTGGATACCACTGTTCCCTTGACGTAAAAACAAGTAGTATAGGAAACATAATAATAATCGGAATCCCCATGAGTATATAAAACCAAATACGCCAAAAAAGGATTAATATGTTCTTAAGTATAGACATCATCCAAAAATACACAATTGCTTTGAGCTATGTAAACAAAAAAATTACCTTTGCCAGAGAAATTATAAAAAACCATGTCTAGAATTTTAACCGGTGTACAGAGTACAGGAACCCCACATTTAGGAAACCTACTGGGAGCTATTATCCCAGCTATTGAAATGGCAAATCAACCAAACAATGAATCCTTTTTGTTTATTGCCGATATGCATTCATTAACCTTAATAAAAGATGCGAAAACATTACGACAAAATACCTACTCTACTGCTGCTACATGGTTAGCTTGTGGATTGGATATCGAAAAAACAGTTTTTTATAGACAAAGTGATATCCCGCAAGTAACAGAACTATCATGGTATCTTAATTGTTTTTTTCCGTATCAACGATTAACATTAGCGCATTCTTTTAAAGATAAATCAGATAGACTCGAGGATGTAAATGCAGGTCTATTTACATATCCCATGCTAATGGCAGCGGATATACTATTATATGATGCAGAAATAGTTCCGGTAGGTAAAGATCAATTACAACATCTTGAAATGACAAGAGATGTAGCATCCCGAATGCATAATCAAGTAGGGGAATTATTTGTACTGCCTGAAGCGCAAGTACAAAAAGAAACCATGTACGTACCTGGTACAGATGGCAGTAAAATGAGTAAATCAAAAGGAAATATTATTAATCTGTTCTTACCTGATAAAAAATTACGAAAACAAATAATGGGGATACAGACAGATAGTACACCTCTAGAAGAACCCAAAAACCCTGATACATGTAATGCTTTTGCTTTATACAAATTAATTGCTACATCTGAACAAGAAGCTGCAATGCGACAGAATTATCTGGGAGGTAACTATGGTTACGGGCACGCAAAACAAGCAATTTTTGAATTGCTGATCGAAAAATTTGCAACTGTACGCGAACGATATACCTACTATATGGAGAATCTAAATGAAGTAGATGAGGCTCTTGCTATTGGAGCAAAAAAAGCAACTGCCGTTGCTAATACTGTTCTTGAAAGAGTACGTGAGAAAGTAGGATATTAATCATAATATATTTATTGTTTGTAAATAAAAAGGATATCATTTTTAAACTACATAAATTCCTTATTTTTTGATCTGGTTTACCACCTTAAATACGACACTTTTTTTAAGGAAAATGGTCCTATTTGACGTTTTTCTCTAAAAAAACAAGGCAAAACACTCTCTAAAACTCCCTTTTTTGGGCAAAAATGAGGCCTTTTGGGGTTTTAAATAAAATTTGGCTAAACCCTTATGTTCACTAGCCTTATTTAACATTTATAGCTAAGTTTTTAGAAAAAATTAAAAAAAATTAACATTCTGTTTTCGGAAAAAAAACTCAGCATTAATAGGGGCTTCAAAGGATCATAGGGGGAAAAACCCCCTGATTTAGTTAAGGTTTACCGTAATGAAGTTTAACATTTTATTTTTAGATTAACAACCATTGTTAATCTGTAATTTTTTAGACTATATGTTTACAACACCCACATTTAATAAGTTCCGTAATTGTGAGTTTATCCAATATCTAAATGACATTAAACAAATTGTTAATCGAAGAGATCCAAGAGTTCTTAAAGTAGTACCTCAAGCATATGTATTAAATGAGCAATTAACTGCTCTAGAAAATGTATATAAAAACCAATTAGGAAGTACCATAACTCAAGAACTTGAAGCATTAGATAAACGCAGAGATCTTGCAATTATCGGCATACGTGCAGTAGCAGAAGGAAACACAAATCACTTTGATCCTGCAAAACGTGCTGCAGGTGAAGAATTATTAAAAAGTATCGATAAATACGGAAGTCCAATTTGTAGACAAAACTATCTAGCCGAGACAGTAACCATACAAAATCTTACAAATGACTGGCACTCTGTACTTATACTACAGGGAGCTCTAGCTATTTTAGGTCTTACAGACTGGGCAGGAGAACTTAAAGAAAGTAATGATGCTTTTAACAGAAAGTACTTAGAACGTAATGAAGAATACGTTGTTGATAGCAAAGTAAATGTTACTGAATTAAGAGACAAAGCTAAAGAAAGTTTTATACTCCTAATTGATCACATTACTGCTCACGGAACATTAACCCTTTTAGAAAAGTATGCGGTTGTTGTAAAAGAAATTAATACGATCACCGAACAGTATAATACTATGGTAGCTAAAAGAGGATCTACCAAGATTAACTTAGTAGATATTAACGTAAAAGAAGAAGTTATACAGGAATAATACACTACCACAAAAGGATATTATATACACTAAAACGTAGTCTTTATCTATTTTGTTCTACCCTTCATTTTTTTATAAGAACAGCTATTTAAAGACATTAAAGCCTCTGCGAAAAAGCATTGGCTTTTATAGTTTTGGAGTAATTATGACTAAAGAAATTACTTAAAGTCATTAGTGAAAAAATCTTCTAAAGATATTTCGAAATATATGCAGATTTTGTGTAAGGTCGTAAAAGAAATATCCCTCTTTCCTTGCTCTATCCTCCCAAAATGAATGCCTGTATCATTTAGGGCATCCTCTTGGGTAATGCCTTTTCGTTGCCTTAGCATTTTAACCCTATTTGCTAATTTACGTAGCAGTTCATTTTTATCATTTTCTTTCACATTCGAAAATTCAGGTTAAAAAAGGGAAATTTTAATTACCGTTCGGTCATTTATATTATATTTGTATGATATTGGCACATATGACAAAAAAAGAATTATATCAATATATGCTCGCCTACCAACAAGAGCATCAGTTTACCCTTAAAGGACAAAGTAATTTTATTGAGATCATAGAGAGTCTTAAAGTTGATTGTGCCAATAAAACTGATAAAAAGAAATAAGTTAAAACAATGACCGAGGAGCAGCTATACGAACAACTAATGATTTACAAAAATAAACATGGTATTACCGAAGAAGTACTGCAGCAATATCGATGGGCCCTTGATCATATTAAAAAACATAACACAATTAATAAACCCCAAAACAAATGAGTTCTGGGGTCTATATAACATTATTATTACATCACTGACTTTTAACTTATTCTAACGTATATAAACTTCAAGGTAATTTTATGCCCCGAATCACTATCATTATATGCCAAGGTAACCTTTAGCTTTCCTTTTTCAATCGATACCTTAGACTCTATAGGAGTCACCACACTATTTTTATCATATAAAAAAGTAAAACCATTTCCTGATGTTTTCTTCCAATCGCCTGTGGTTTCTTCGGTATCTTTTGCACATTCTCCTGCTAAACTTGAACTTTCATAGTAACTTTTTTCTATAAACCTACCATTATTCAAAATTTCTAGAGTCGTTTGCTTATCACATTTCGACAATGGAAATTCTTTAAGAAGAGTACCTTCTCCTTCGTTATTATATTCATGTCTTAACTGCCACTTACCCGTAATACGCTCCTGACAAGCGCTAGCATAACTACTTCCGCATGAATACACCATTAAAATTAACACAACTAATCGTGCCGAATTAGTACGTAAAAATTTATCCATATGTTGTATTTCCAATTACAAGTTCAAAATTACAGAAAAAACTTATAATTAACAAATTATTAACATCATATTTATGTATTTTATCGTGTATTATGGTTTTTTGTCGGTGTTATGGGCACTTATATCTATTAAAAATAGATCAGCACTCATCTTAAAACACTATAAAACATCTACTCTTTTAACAAAATAACCTCACTTACCTTTACATTTTTACATTTTACCTGATTTTGTAATTTGGTATTATTTTTTGACTATTACTACAGTACCTATTTAAATAAACCTAGTAGTTTATTGAATTCTAGATAAATACGCCCCTCCTTTTTCTCTGTATATTCATGCTAAAAAACACAAAAAACCTATTTTTAAACTAAATCACTAGTTCAAACTAAAAATTTAGTTTATATTCGTTTCACGAAACATCACATTGTATATATGAAACAACTCACAAAAGCTGAAGAAGATATCATGAAAATCCTGTGGGATATTAATGAAGGTAGCGTTGTCGCTATATTAGAAAAGCTACCAGAGCCTAAACCGGCTTATAATACAGTTTCTACCATTGTTAGAATTCTAGAAGACAAAAAATTCGTAAAGTATAGAAAAGAAGGTCGTATTCATATTTATATACCAGAAGTTAAAAAGAACGATTACAGTAACCAGAGTATCACTAAACTAGTTGATGGGTATTTTCAAGGATCTTTTAAGAGCATGGTTTCATTTTTTATGAAGAAAAATGACATTAGTATTGAAGAGATGGAAACAGCTATGAGAGAAATTAATAAAGAAAAAAAGAAATTATGATGCATTACATTTTACAGGTATTGGCTTTTCAATTACTCTTTTTAATCATTTACGATGTATTTCTAAAAAAGGAGACTTTTTTTAATTATAACCGTGCCTATATCCTCATCACGGTACTATTAAGTTTTATACTACCGACTCTTAAAATTACTGCTATACAGCAAAACATTCCAGAAGAATATATTGTACAGTTACCAGCATTACTTATAGGAAATCCTGATACAACAACACAATCATTAGTGCCTGAAACTACATCTTTTTTTACTATTTTAATTGAAGTAATTACCTATCTATGGTATTTCGGAATGTTTATTTCTTTACTTCTTTTCTCCTACAAATTTCAGAAGATATTAAAATTAAAAAAATCGGGAATCAAAGGCAAAGTAGATGATTTAAACGTTGTTTTTCTACCTAATACGCATGCAGCATTCTCCTTTTTTACTACCATTTTTCTTGGAGAGCGTATATCTGAAATCAAAAAGACTAATATTTTATTGCATGAAAAAGTTCATGTTAGTGAGTATCATTCACTTGACCTGATTTTCTTTGAAATACTACGTATTATCTTCTGGTTTAACCCATTAGTATATATCTATCAAAATAGAATGGCCGTGCTACAAGAGTATATTGCAGACTCAAAGGCCGTTTCAAAAACGGATAAAGCAGCATACTATCAGGATCTATTATCTCAAATCTTTCAAACAGACAAAATCTCATTTATCAATACATTTTTTAATCATTCATTAATAAAAAACAGAATACTAATGTTGCAAAAATCAAAATCGAAAAAAGTTTTTCAGTTAAAATACTTATTACTTATTCCTGTAATTGGTGTCATGCTTACGTATACATCCTGTAATCAAGAGAATAATTCACCTGAAGATATTTCTGTTAAAAGAGCCTTAGATGCTAAAGGAGAACTGACTCAACGAGCATATGATTTAATAAAAGTGGTAGAAAATGAAGGGGAATACTCTGAAGAAAGCAGGACGCTATTTCGCCAATTAATGACAGACGTAGGTAATACTGATGAAAAAGCCTTATCCAATGAAGACAGAAGTGTTTTTCAGACTTTAATTCAAAAAATATCAGAAGTAAAAAAGACAAATCAGAAGGGTTCTGATGGAGTTCCATTTATTAAATTGGACAAAGCTCCTGTACATCCAAGTTGTACTAACGTAAATGAAGATGAAGCCAAAGCATGTTTTACGCAAAACATAAGACAATTTGTAAATCAAGAATTTAATACGAGTTTAGGAAAAGAGCTTGGACTTTCTGGACAGCAACGAATATACGTACGATTTAAAATAGACACTACCGGAAAAATTGTTGATGTGCAAGCAAGAGGTCCAGAAACAGCCTTAGAGACAGAAGCAATTCGCGTTATTGAGAAATTACCAAACATGACACCAGGAATCAAAGATGGTGTTGATGTAGCTGTACTTTATTCTTTACCAATAGTATTTGATATCAAATAAACTGCTTTTAAGATATTATAAAAGATAGTTACCAACAAAAAAGGCGATGTTCTAAGAACATCGCCTTTTTTGTTGGTTTTATAGCGTTGTAGATTATTTTATCAAAACACCTCGCTGATCCATAACAGGTATATCCTGAAAGGCATTTTCGTTAATCGTATTTTTTTTGAAAATATACTTTTTCTCATACAATTTACTATCCGCAAAGAAGGTAACAGCAAATTCGTTATTCATTTTTAGTAATTCTTCTTGTAGCATTTCAATTTTTGCAGAAGATTTTGGAGCTATGGTACCAATACCATGTCTTAACAAGGATGTTTTTCGCTCCTCGTCATATCCTTTTGTAACTACCAATACCATCTCTATAGTGACATCCCGATCATTAATAATATATGAATTCCAGGTTTGAGCCAAAAACTCATCATCCCACTCTTTAAGGACGGCTATATAGACACCTTCTACAATTGGTATTTCAATATCTTTTTTCATGAATCTTTATAATGCAGACTTAAACTGCTCTAAGAAACGAACATCATTTTCGCTAAGCATACGAATATCTGATACCCCATATAGTAATAATGCGATACGATCTATTCCCATTCCGAAAGCAAAACCGCTATACTCTTCAGGATCAATATTACAATTCTTTAGCACATTTGGATCCACCATGCCACAGCCCATAATTTCTAACCAACCTGTTCCTTTAGTCATTTTATAATCTGTCTCTGTCTCTAATCCCCAATATACATCTACCTCTGCACTTGGCTCTGTAAACGGAAAATATGAAGGTCTTAGTCTGATTTTGGATTTACCAAACATCTCTGTAGTAAAATATTGTAATGTTTGCTTTAGATCAGCAAACGAAACATCTTTATCAATATACAATCCTTCTACTTGATGGAAAAAACAGTGCGATCTGGCTGATATAGCTTCGTTACGATATACTCTTCCTGGAGAAATAGTACGTATAGGAGGTGTATTATTTTCCATGTAACGTACTTGCACAGATGACGTATGCGTACGCAGTAATATATCTGGATCTGTTTGAATAAAAAAAGTGTCTTGCATATCACGAGCAGGATGATACTCTGGAAGATTAAGTGCAGTAAAATTATGCCAGTCATCTTCAATCTCTGGACCTTCACTAACATTAAATCCAATACGCGAAAAGATGTCAATAATTTGGTTTTTGACTAAAGAAATAGGATGTCTAGATCCTATAGCAATAGGTTCTGATGGTCTTGTAAGATCACCATATTTACCGTTTTCTTCTTCTTTTGACTCAAAATCTTCTTTAAGTGACTTGACTTTATCTTCAGCAGCTATTTTAAGTGCATTAATCGCTTGACCGAATTCTTTTTTCTGGTCATTAGCCACATTTCTAAACTCGGTAAAGAACTCATTAATTAATCCTTTTTTTCCAGAAAATTTAATTCTGAATGCTTCTACATCTTCCTTCGTTTTGGCTTTAAAAGTATCAACCTCTGCAATATATTCTTTAATCTTGTCAATCATCACTATAGTGTTAATGGAAACGCAAATTTACATAATTTCGACAAATCCAATACGAATTGTTTTACTTGTTTTTAGGCGATATACTGACTTGCTAAAAAGTAATTGACAATTGCTTCTTTCATTAAAACAGATTGTTCTCCTGCTTTTAAATTGGGCAGCTGTTCTTTGACTTTATAGTGCGGCCACCCCTCATCATCAAAAAAATCAAATTCATAATAACCATAAGGTTCTAAAAGTCTACATATTGCAATATGCATAAGGTCAAGTTTTTCATCTTTTTTAAATTTTCGATGTAATTGACCTAATTCTTGTACTCCTATTAAATAGATAATACCATCAAGATCTAGATTTTCTCCTTCAGCAAATTGTTCAGAAAGCTTATCGACCAATATATCCCAGCGTTCTTTTAATTTTTCATCTCTAGCCATTGTTCTGTTTACTTTTTATACGGTATCCTTTTCGAGTATCTTTGAAAAAGACATTTTTGTTAAACTTTGTAGCAAAATTTTCCTAAAAAATTAAGCGCTACAAAAGTAGCGCTTAACAATAAAAAAATAACCAATTAAAAAGGAGAATTCTTACAACTCCCACAATATGCCGATTCCAGCATACTGATTCCTATAATTTCTAAAAGACCTTGCATCTATATCTGTATAATTTGTACTTCTTATTCTAGAAAACAAACTTCCTGTTATCGAAAACCCTTTGCTAATTTTATGCGAGATGCGCAATTGGGCATTGGCATATTCGTAGGTTAATTTTTCACCGATTAATCCCTCTGTATTTCTAGCTTCTATTTGTTTATAATTTCTGGTAATAAACGAAAATGACGAGTATACTTTGGTTCTTTTATTTTTGTATGACAAAATAATTCCGGGACCAAATTGATTAAATCCTGACCTGTTAGTAGAATTATCGATTCGGGTATAGTACATTATATTGGGCCTAACCTTCAGTTCCTTACTAATAGGCAATTCGTAAAACACACTTGCTCTTGCATAATCCCAATCGCGTTCTCCATCTGTATCGATTTCACTAGCATTAAATGTATCGTATAATCGCTTTTTTACATAGGTGGTCAGTCCTAATTTATGTTCTAACTGTCTTACTTTAAAAGAGTGTGTCGTAGTGAATAACATGCCAAACTCATCAAACTGTAAATCACGAACTCCAAAAGCATCAAAATTTTTGAGATTATAAAATCCTTCTACAGTCATCTTATTGTTTTTAAATGGTATAAATCCTAGACCTAAAGTAGCCCCATAGTTGGTAAATCCCAGTGGATTGATAAGTACATCTTGATCACCACCTAACCCCTCTCTGTTCATTCTGGTAAATCTAGCTTCTCCAAGAAAAGTTATCTTTTTATTGAACTTATGATCGTATTTTACCCAGGTTTTTAGTCTCCAATAACTATCATCTAGATTTTCATAGAATATTCTAGAAAAAGGAGTTGCCGAGAACCGTATTCTATT
This sequence comes from Aquimarina aggregata, assembly GCF_001632745.1. Taxonomy (GTDB): domain Bacteria; phylum Bacteroidota; class Bacteroidia; order Flavobacteriales; family Flavobacteriaceae; genus Aquimarina; species Aquimarina aggregata. Next base: position 30,372 of record NZ_LQRT01000005.1, read on the forward strand.
TTTATTCCATTTGTAACGAAATTTATAATCAACAGATACGTCTTGATATAGACTGCTTGCGATTAAGTCTTCTTTAGGCAGGATCACATCGTTTACTCGTATTTCTGTTGGGCTTCTAAAGTAATTGTATTCATAACCTCCCAGTGTTTTGATATCCAGTGTTGTTTTACTTTGGGTAAAAGCAAAACTTGTAATCATAACTGCACATCCAAAAGCAATTTTTCTTATATCTGTCATTATTTTTATCTTCTTGTTTATTTTTTTTGAGTTACTTCTTTTAAACCTTTTTTATTTACTAATTGAATCCCTAATCCCGGTCGAACATTGATTTCCATAATTTGGGGGCCTTTTATTTTATCGATTACTATATCTATTCCTAGATAGTTTAGCGGAAACGCTTTTGCTGTATCGACTGATATTTCAAGTATTTCTTTCCAGTAGGGTATAGAAATCCCATTAACCTTAAAATTGGTATCCGGATGATGATCAAAATACTGTTTACCATCATATACCTCTGTTAAGGTTCCATTATCCATATCTACTCCAATTCCTACTCCTTTTTGGTGAAGATTTGCCTTACCATCAGATTTATCTGTTGGCATTCTAAGCATTGCCATTAAGGGTTTATGCTCTAGTGTTATGATTCTAAAATCTGGTACGCCCTGTGGATATATTTTATGAAAAAAGGGGTGTGGTTCTATACATTCCTCAATCAAAACCCGATCGTGTGAACCTAAGGAAAAGAAACCCATAATAATAGCCGCCATGTGCTGAAAAATTTGGCGCTCTGATATAATTTTTCCACTAGAAATCCAGTTATGATCAAGGTCTTTTTTTATAATTTTAATCCCTCCTCCCCCACAACCGTTTGCAGGTTTTATGGCCATAGTTGTGTATTTTTTGCAATACTCCCAAGCTTTTTTGATGTCGCTATTATATTCAATCACTGCATAAGTTGCCGCACACGGAATAGCGTATTGATGCAAGATTTCTTTGGTAAGTACTTTATCATCTGCAAGGGGATAATGTTTTTTAGGGTTATTAGGGTAGATCAGATTTATATTTCTTTCATTTAAACCTACTACTTGAGATTTTCTCCGTGATTTCATATTTGAAAAAGTTGAAAGCATAACTGGATTTATTTACTAATAGATTCGTTAAAAAGCGGTCTGAAACGATAAAATTCTACCCATCGTATGCCGATATATCTTCCTAGGAATACTGCTAATATTATAATCAAGAGAAGTAGTTCTGGAAAAATGATTAATACAGATGGTAACCATGACCAGGATAAAACGAGGTAGCATATTGTTGTTGCCAATAATGTTTGTAATAGTTTATCAATGGCCTCTTTATAACCATCTTCTGTAGTTGCCCGTGCAAAACGTTCTGCCGCTATGGTAAGAATAATTGTGGGAAAAAAAGAAAGTGTTGTTAACCAAAGAATATCATAACGTATACCAATCATGGTAGTGATTATCATTAAACTAACCATAAAGGTTAAAGAGATAACTAACTTTGGTGTATACAATAATCCTAATCTCTCAAATGGATAGGATACTAAGCCTACCATTAGTATTAAAACTACAAATAAAACAATCCCAAAAACAAATCCTGTATGCAACAATGAAAATGCAATTAAAACAGGTAGAAAAACACCGAAAGTCTTGAGCCCTATTATATTTCTTAAAAAAGCAACTAAAAGACCACCTATTGGCAATAAAAGAAGTAAGTTAAGAGCATTTTTAGGCATTACACCTCCTTTTACAAGGCTCCATAAAGATATACTTGACAACTCACTAATTTCTTCAGAATTCATATTTAGAAAAGAAATATGATGAGTCTCATCGATATGATACGTATAATCAAATTGAATACCAGCAGTATGTGTAATTAAGAATTCATCTCCCGTATGAATTTCTAAATAGTTGGCAGGGATATAGGCAAAATGGTTATTTAAAGCATCAAAAGGAACCCATACTTCATTGATCAGAACCTCGGCCCAAACGTGAGATGTTCTCTTATTTGTATTTTCTAAAATGATTCCTCCTTTAATTCTGGCAGGGTATCCTAAGTTTCGACAAATTGCTACAAATAATCTACTCTTACCATTACAAGAAGCTCTATTCTGCTCTATTGCGGTCAACGCATCTGTTAACGTAATAATAGGTGCAGAAGGGATCGCTGCAACATAATCAAAAACGTTTTGGATGATCTCTTTATCATTTTGAGTCTCCTCTTGCAGTTGAGCTGCAATATTCTTAATATTACTATGATCTGATTGGATGTTCTCTGTTGGTAATAGGTAATCTTGAAGATGTTCTTTATGTTTTTCAGAAATAAAATCAAATCGTAAGGGAAGTGTATGTCTCGTTTCCTTTCCTTCAAAAACAAATTGATACTTTACAGCATGATATTGATTAGCTATCTCGGTATTCCAAACGCCCTTAATATTACCATTTTTTAGAGTATCTTTTATGAAGGTAAGAGTAGTATCATTTACAATCTTTTCTTCAGAAATACGTTGCCGTAAATTTTGATAAGGAACAAATGTTTTTACAGCAGTATGCTTATCTCCAGATTTAAAGAAGTAATCATAATTTACCTTGTAAACAACTTCTGGATTAAAGTTATCATAATTCATTAGAATAGGTTTTAGTTTAAGACCAATCGAGACTATCGCCACTACACTAACTAAAATCAATACCGTTCTAAGATTTGTTTTTAAATTCATTATCAGTTATTTTGTGTTCATAACAGGTATGATTAATTTTACCCTACCCATGAGTTGAAAAAAAAATTATGCAGGAATCTTCGAAATCTGTTTGTGACCGACCTATTTTCACTGAAGTGTTTGAAAAACATGCCATTGCTATTAGAAATTTTATTTATTACAAATGCGGAGATAAAGAACAGGCAGAGGATGTAATGCAAGAAGCATTTATTAAACTATGGGATAATTGCAAAAAAGTACTATTTGAAAAAACTAAACCCTTTTTATGTACAGTAGCTAATAATATCTTTTTAAATCAAGTCGCACGCAAAAAGGTTAGATTAGAGTACACAAGAATTGCACCTAGAAATAAAAACACAGAATCCCCGGATTTTGTACTAGAGGAAAAAGAATTCATGGATACATTACAAAATGCCATCGCTGACCTCTCTGAAGCTCAACGAGAAGTATTTTTATTGAATAGAATAGATCAAAAGACCTATGTTGAAATTGCAGAAATGTTAGGCATTTCTGTAAAAGCAGTAGAAAAAAGAATGCATAATGCCCTAAAACAACTAAGAAAACTAGTAAAAGGTATTTAATCTTATTTTTTTATTTTAAACAGGGTAGGGTATTTTGTTTTACACCTGTTATGAGTTAAATATTTGGTAATTCGGCCAAATTTTATGTTAACTTTTATGTTGAACGAAAATGAAAATACATATCTAGCCAAATGGTTATCTAATGATTTAAGTCCTGAAGAACTTGAAGAATTTAGAAACATGCCCGAATATGATGATTATAAAAAAATCATTACTGGGCTTGAATACTTCAAGGCACCTTCATTTGATCTTAAAGAGTCCTTAGAAACTACCGTTGATAAACTGGACCAGCCAAGAAAACCGAAGGTCATCAAGTTAAAACCTTTTATATATGCCATTTCTGCTGCTGCATCAATTGTCTTAATTATTGGTTTGTTTTTTAATACAGTAACCTATACCGCAGCTAGTGGGCAACAATTAGCCATAGTGTTACCTGATGGTAGTAATATTGAACTTAATGCTGCTACCACCTTAAGTCACAAACGTTTTTTTTGGATGCAAAATCGAGAGGTGCAATTAGACGGAGAGGCATTCTTTAGAGTTACATCCGGCTCAACCTTTACTGTTACTACCAATTTAGGTACTATAGAAGTATTAGGTACTCAATTTAATGTCAAGAAAAGAGAAAAAGAATTTAGAGTAGGGTGTTATGAAGGAAAAGTTAGAGTGTCTACTATCCAGAACAAACAAAAAATACTTCAAAAAGGACAAGGAGTCGTGTTACAAGACAAACAACTTCTTGATGAGCGTATTATCGACTCTCAACCACTCTGGAAAATAGGTGAAAGCATTTTTAACAGCGCTCCTTTAAAAGAAGTACTCGATGAACTTGAACGACAATATAGTATCACCTTCATACGTGAAAACATAGATCAAACTAAATTTTTTACAGGAGGCTTTAACAATAAGGATGTAAACATTGCATTAGAATCTGTGCTCATTCCTATGGGAATAGACTACACTATTAATGGTTCCAAAATTTTACTTTCTACCCAATAAAGTTTAATAAATGTAGTTTGTCTGCATACATCAATCTTGTCAAAATCTTTAAATTTCAATATGAAAAAAGTTTTGTTTTTGTTTTTCTTATGCAGCTATTCTTTACTGGCTCAAATTAATAAAGATTACAAAAAAACACCCTTACAACAGGTACTTACCGAGGTATCAGAATCCTACGGTTTGATTTTTTCTTTTAGTGATGAAATAATCAAAAACAAAACGATTACCTTGGTAATTAATGATACACCTCTGGATCAAATTTTGGTTGCATTAAGAACATTAACTAAACTCAATTTTAAAAAAATATCTAATCGCCAAGTAATCATAAGTGCACCTAATAGAAAAGTTGAAGTTTGTGGTTATCTATTTGACGAAACAACTAATGCCCCACTTTCTTTTGCTACTATATCTATCAAGAGTCAAAATATGGGTACTGTAGCTAATGATAAAGGTTTTTTTCAATTAGGTGACATAAAAGAAGATTCTCAAATTACTATACAACATGTTGGATATATGGATAAGAAAATCTCTGCTAGTGATTTTAAAAAATCGGGATGTCCTAAAATACCTCTTTTTCAAGAAGACACTGCACTAGAAGAGGTTTTAATCATAGAATATATAACCAAAGGAATAGATAAAAAAATAGATGGATCATTTTCTATTTTAAATGAAGATTTAGGTATTCTTCCCGGTCAAAGCGAACCTGATATTTTACAAAGCATACAACTAATCCCAGGCATAAATAGTCCTGATGAGACCGTTACTGGAATACAAATACGAGGTGGCTCATCAGACCAAAACCTTGTGCTCTGGGACAATATTAAGATGTATAATACGGGGCATTTTTTTGGAATGCTTTCTGCCTTTAATCCCAATATTATAAAAGATGCTAAAATTTTCAAAGGGGGTGCACATCCCAAATACGGTGATCGAGCATCTGGCGTCATAGATATCTCAAGCGATAAAGAAGTACCAGAGAAATTCGGTGGTGGTTCAGGAATTAATGGTACTCATGCTGATTTATATTTTAAAACTCCTATTACCAAAAAGATCGGAGCTATAATTTCTGGAAGACGATCTTATACTGATCTTTTAGAAACACCAACATATAAGGCACTTTCAGAAAAAGTTTTTCAAAACACAAAAATAACAGCATCTCCTGGAACACTAATTGATGAAGAAGAAGATGAAGATGAAGTAGAAGCAGCTATTGGAGAAAACAACTTTTTTTTCTATGATCTAAGCGCAAAATTAATTATTGACGCTTCTGAAAATGATAAAATAATGATCAGTAGCATATATACCAGTAATGATTTAACCTTTGAAATTGACAATGAAGAAGATCAAATTACAGATGATCTTAAAATTCAAAACGAAGGGGTTAGTTTCTCCTGGGAAGGTACCAAAAGGAAAAAATTTCGTCACAGTTTAAAAGGATATTACTCTAAATATGATTCTGGTTACTTGTATACAGAACGAGAAGAAAACACCGTAGAAGAACAAGCCGTTAGAACTAATATTGTAAAAGACATTGGGTTAGATGCCAATATAACATTTGATATCAGTAAAAAAAACTCTTTTACGCTAGGGTACCAATTCTCTAACAATGATGTCTCCTACACAATTACAGAAGAAAGTGAATTCGAAACCCCTTTGAATGAATCAGACCTTGTTAAGAATATAGCGAATACCTTTTACGGTAACTATCAATTTTTGTCAAAGAACAAAGGTTTTATTGCTTTGGGTTTACGAGCATCTCATTATGACGTGATTGATAATGTTTATGTAGAACCCAGAATCAATATTGAGTATCCTATCACAAATACATTAAGAATAAAAGCTACAGGTGAGCTGCGTTACCAGCCAATAAGTCAACTTATAGAATTTGAAGACACACAACTACGACTACAAAATAATATTTGGATTCATGCAAATGACGAAATCCCCGTATTAGAAAGCACACAGTTTTCTACCGGTTTATTGTTTTCTAAAAATGATTGGAATATCGAAATCGATGGATATTATAAAAATATTGACGGGTTAACATCGATTACCAACGGATTTAATACTGGTAATTTAGAATTATCTACAGGAGAAAGTAGGATTACAGGAGTTGATATACTTTTAAAGAAAAAGTTTAATGGTTTTAGAACATGGATTGGGTATACCTTTAATGATATTGAATATACTTTTCCTGAAATACAAGATGCGCCTTTTCCCGGTAATAATGATATAACACACAATTTTCGGGTTTCGAACACTTATGAGGTTAATCAATGGGAATTTTCTTTAGGCTGGTTATGGCGATCTGGAGCTCCTTTTACAGAGGCAGATTTAATCAATGATGAAATCGAATATGGCACTCCAAATGCAAAACGATTAAAAAATTATCATAGATTAGATATATCGGCAATTCATCGATTCAATCTTAACACATCTGGTAGTTGGCGAGGGCATTTAGGCGCTTCTATTCAAAATGTTTATAATCGAAAAATACCTATATCAATACGCTATCAGGCAGATGAAAATCCTAATACAGATGAAGTTGAATTAGAGGTACTACGACAAGAATCTCTCGGCATTACACCAAACCTAATTTTCAGGATGTATTTTTAAAACTTCTTTTATTTAAATTTATTGACAACGTTAGTTACTTGATTTCTATGCAAAAATCGAGAAAGTGTAATTTCATCTTCAGAAGTAATAACGCCAATCAATATATAAAAACCAATACTCATTTTATATACACCAGTCGCTCCATCTATTTTTCTAAACTGAGGTAGAGCATCAATCCTATTTGCGTTTTTAAGGGATTGTAAAACATCTTTTACCTTAAGATCAAGAGAATTATCATTCACGTTTTTAAAGTCTGTAGCAAACTGCATAGATATCTTTGTTTGCATACTTATGAATTAAATAATTCATCTTCGTTAACCGTCTTTATATTTTGTGCTTGCTGTAAAAGAAGTAATAAACCAAAATCTTCCTTTTGTTCTAAAGACATGCTATTCATTTGCTCTTTCTGCTTATGTTCTACATACCACGATATTGCATCTTCCATGATTTTTTTCACATTAGAGCTCTCTATTGCCGCTAATAGCTTTAGTTTCGGGATTAAACTTTCATCAATATCTATAATTTTTCTCATTGTATATATTGTATATATTATATGTTAAATATATAAAATTTTATGAATTTAATTTCTGTTTGAATAACCATTTTCTAAGAACAAAAATGCTATTCTGTTAAATGTAAATCATCCAAAGCTTAAAAGTTGCGAATTAAAAAACCATCTTGAGGTATGGATAGAATGAATTATATTTGAATTACTAATCATTCATTCATGAATTACATTGACATCATATTAGGGATCTTATTATTATGGGGATTAATAAATGGGTTTAGCAAAGGTCTATTTTCTTCACTAGCCTCTTTAGTTGCTCTTGTTGTAGGGATTTATATTGCAGTCCACTTTTCACATATCATAGGTGAATACTTACAACAATATGTAGATTGGCCAGATGGTGCCATGAAATTAACGGCTTTTGCCTTAACTTTTATATTAGTTGTAGTTCTTGTTTCTTTGGCAGGTAAATTACTTACTAAAATTGCAGATTATGCTGCGTTAGGAGTTTTAAACAAGATATTAGGAGCCGCTTTTGGAGTGCTAAAATTTGCATTTATTGCTAGTGTTGTGATTATCTTCTTTGAGGCTATAAACCGTAATATAACATTAATTAAAGCAGACACGCTAAATACATCTATACTATATACTCCCGTTCGAAAACTGGCACCTATGGTATTGCCAACAGTGCTAAAAGAAACTCCTAAAGATGCTTCTGGAAATGCCTTATATTAGGCAGAACCTATCTTATACTAGTTCTTTTAAATATGTAATGCACGTGTAAAAATCATTAAACACATTAGATTCGGGTATTAGATCCGGTACAATATTTATACTTTTTGCCAGATATAATGGTTGCCTTTGAATTCCTACAATATATGTTTGTATACCCTTTTGTTCTAGACCTAAAATAATTTCTTCGAGTGCATATACTCCAGATTGATCCATATAAGGTACCTTATCCATCCTCAAGATAACATGTTTAGCTCTTTCAGGTATTTGATTTGCCAATCGTTGTAGCTCACTAGTCGCCCCAAAAAATACTGGACCTTCTAGATGCTTAATAAATATCTCTTCTTTAAGTTCGTTCTGAAAGTTAATTTCATCCTTCCATAGTTTTTCTCTAGCACTATTCTCTAAACCATCTAGCGATTGTATTTTAGATCCACTAGCGGTAACATCACCCATTTTCTTCATAAACATTAATGACGCTAAAATCATTCCAATACCTACTGCATATACTAAGTCCCAGAAAACAGAAAGTATTAAAACTACCACCATAATAATCACCTCGACCTTTGGCATATTGGGTATTGCTTTCAACCCTTTATAATCCATCACACCGATACCTACTGTTATCAAAATACCCGCTAATACAGAAGCTGGTATTTGAGAAGCAACTGGTCCTAGTGCTAATAATACGATTAACAACAAAACTCCTGCAATCATACCTGATAATTTGGTTTTACCCCCAGCATTAATATTTACAACTGTTCTTATGGTAGCACCTGCACCAGGAATTCCTCCAAAAAACGCTGCTATACTGTTTCCGATACCCTGCCCTATTAATTCTTTATTTGGTTTATGTTTTGTCCTAGTCATATTATCAGCTACTACAGAGGTTAGTAATGAATCTATAGCGCCTAAAAAGGATAATGACAAAGCCGTAAAAAAGTATGGGACAACTGATGCCAAATTAAACTCTGTTATAATCGATAGTTTTGGTAGCGGAAAACCACTTGGGATGGTCTCTATAGGTCTATAATCTAAATTAAAACCAAATGCTACTCCAGAAACCACAACCAAAGCTACTAATGTACTCGGAACCGCGGTTGTTATCTTCTTAAAACCATAAATAATAAATATGGTTACTAAACAGAGTATTAGTTCAAGATAATTGATGCTTTTTATTGCTCTGGGTAAACTTTTAATAGCTCCCATTACTCCTGCTGATTCGCTTCCTGCAAGGGCAACTGCTTCTAATTGTATTTCTGAATCAGCTATATTTTCTGCTTTCTTTATAGTTTCTTTAAAATCTTCGAGTACGAGAATTCCTTGGCCTGCTTCATCTTTTAAAATTTTATCTAGAATTACCTCTTCTGCTTGTGGCCTGAATCGTTCAACATAAGCTTGGTCTTCTTTAGGATAATATCCAAAAGCCGGTAAAAACTGCGTAAATAAGATCATCACTCCAATAGCAGTCATAAATCCAGAGACTACAGGATAAGGGATATATCTAATATATTTTCCAATACCAATAATACCTAGTCCTATTTGCATAAGCCCGGCTAAAAGAAATATCGTTAAAATGGCAGGTAATGCTTTTTCTACATCTCCGTTATTGGCTCCTATTAATCCAGCAATAACAAGCATACTTACTGCTGTCATTGGCGCTGTTGGTCCAGAAATCTGGGTATTTGTACCCCCAAACAGGGCAGCAAAAAAACTGATAAAAATTGCCCCGTATAAACCCGCACTAGGCCCTAAGCCAGAGGATACGCCAAATGCTAAGGCCAACGGTAATGCAACAATCCCTGCAGTTAATCCTCCAAATGCATCTCCTTTAAGATGATTAAAAAAACCTTTCATAATAACTATTTTTCTTTCTGTATTCGACAATAGTAAAACTATTAAAACTAAAAACAAAAAAACAACCATTGAAATTAAAACAATGGTTGTTTTGGGAAAACTTTATGACTTGAAGACTTTATAAAAAAGTTACAGCACCATTACTGATATCATACATACCACCAATGATCTGAATTTCACCGTTATCTTCCATTTCTTTAAGGACTTCACTATCCTTTCTTATGGCGTCAATAGTCATTTGTACATTTTTTACAGCTACTTCATTTACAAAATCAATATTTTTTGAATTTCTCTGTGAAGCATCTGCAGGCTCACTTACTGCTTCAACTGCAGGTTTTATCTTACTAATTAATGCAGTTAAATTACCAAGTTTTGCATCATCACAAGCGCCTTTTACTGCGCCACAACTTGTATGGCCTAATACCAATACTAATTTTGTTCCTGCTAATTTGCAAGCAAACTCCATACTACCTAAAATATCTTCATTTACAAAGTTACCTGCTACTCTAGCGCTAAAAATATCTCCGATCCCTTGATCAAATATCAATTCTGAAGAAACCCTAGAATCGATACAACTTAATATCGTTGCAAAAGGATATTGACCACTAGTTGTATCTGCAACTTGCTCAAGTAAATCTCTATTAGCCTGCTTCTTTTTCTGAAACCTTAAATTACCTTCTTTAAGTAAATCTAACGCTCCTTTTGGAGTAATTAATGCCTGTGTTTCTTTAGTATATGCCTTCATAGTATTATTATATTTTGTATTCTTTTTTCTATTTAAATAGTTATGTGTTTTTTGGTCTAAGACTAAAAAACTTGATATAACTATCTGGGTTTTCAATTTCTCCTCTCTCTGATATTAACTTAATATCTATATTTCTTTGTTTTGCTTTACTAGAGAAATCTTCTAAAATTTCTATAATATCGTTATCCAGATATCTCGTTTTTCTAACATCTAAAGTAAGATACGTATCTTCTGGTAATCGATCAAATTCTTTTAAAATTGCTCCTTTGTTAAAAAAGGTAACCTCTTCTGCAAGGGTCATAGTAATTTTATGTTTCCCATTACTTTTATCTTCAATATGTAAGAAGTGTGAATTCTGATAACTTTTAATCAAAATTACAACAATACCTACCAACAGGCCAAGCCCAATACCCCATAAAAGATCAATAAAGATAATCCCTAATACAGTAACTGTAAAAGGTATAAATTGTTTCCATCCCATTAAATACATTTTCTTAAACAAAGATGGTTTTGCCAATTTATAACCAACAATTAACAGAATTGATGCCAATACTGAAAGCGGAATCATATTAAGCAATCGAGGTATTAAAACTACTGAAATAAGCAACAAAAATCCATGAATAATAGCCGATAGTTTTGTTTTACCTCCAGATTGTATATTAGCAGAACTTCTAACAATTACTTGAGTAATTGGCAACCCTCCTATCATACCCGAAATAATATTTCCGGTTCCTTGCGCCAATAATTCTCTATTAGTAGGAGTAACATTTTTATCAGGATCTAATTTGTCTGTAGCTTCAACACAAAGCAATGTTTCTAAACTCGCCACCAAAGCAATAGTAAAGGCCGTGATCCAAATATCGCCACTTAAAATCACTCCAAAATTAGGAAAGCTAAACTGCCCCAAAAATGATGATAAATCTCCTGGTATAGGAACACTTACTAAATGTTCTTTAGCAATACCAATACTTTCATTTCCTTGTGTAAAAATAAAATAAAGAATTCCCAAAGCCACAGCAACTAACGGCCCTTGTATAACTTGAAAAAATTTAGCCTTTTTAGCCAATACCTTATCCCAGAATAATAATATCGCCAATCCAATAACCGCTATGATCGTAGCTCCTGGACTTATATAATTTAAAGAATTAAATATTTCAGAGAAGGTATTTTCTCCATCTACTTGAAAAAATGCAAAATCTCCTTCTGGATCTGAGTCATATCCAAAAAAGTGTGGGATTTGCTTTAAAATGATGATAATACCAATACCCGTTAGCATTCCTTTTATCACCGAAGAAGGAAAATAATACCCTATAATACCAGCTCTTAGAAATCCAAAAACTAATTGAATCACACCACCAAGTACTACTGCCACTAAAAAATTCTCGTATCCGCCTAACGTGCCAATAGAGGTAAGTACGATAGCCGCTAAACCTGCTGCAGGGCCACTAACTCCTATCTTAGAACCACTCAAGCCTCCAACAACAATTCCGCCAATAATTCCTGCGATTAGACCAGAAAAAAGCGGAGCCCCGCTGGCAAGGGCGATACCTAAACATAGTGGCAATGCTACAAAAAACACTACTACACTAGCCGGTAGATCATTTTTTAAATTCTTGAAAATGCTCATAGTTATAAAAATTGTAAGTCGATCTTAATCATAGATTAAGAACAATTAGATAAAATAAAATTGAAATAATTTACAAAAGAATATGTCTTAGTATTTACTTAACACAAAGACAGCTTTTGCGATAAAAACAGCCAATACAAATTAAGAAAATTTTGGAGGTGGCGCTTTGTATTCTAGATATACAGAAGAATGATTAAAATAAAAATCTGGATAAAATGAGTCGATCGTATGAACGACTGACGCAGTATTTTCGTACAAAAACTGCGAAATTTTATCTTTTTCTTTATGATCTTCATTCTCGGTATTTTCTTTTTCTTTTTTTTCAGAATTTTCAGTTTCTTCAAGAACAACAGCAGTTTTATCCTCGCAGGAATAGAAATCAATCAATCCCACCGTGTAATTCATCATATTCAGGAGAAAACCGAACACGATTAAAAACTTTGCTATTTTACGTTTATGAAACACTTAAAAAAGATTTTAGAGACGAAAATAATAGTATTACTTTCAAATTCTGTTAATTAAATTTTAAATTTAACTAAACAAGACCTTTATTTCAAAAAAATAAACTAAATGTAAAATGATCATAAATGATAATTTAAGTATCTTTTTTCCACACAATTCAGAATACAATTATACACGGTGCTGCTATGAAAAATAATGTAGATTATTTTAAACTCTTACTTTTTATTATTGTGATTTTTTTATCAGGATGCGGAATTGACTCCTCTGTATCAGAAATTAACTTACAACAAAATTGGGATTTCAAAACATCAAAAGATACCCAATGGCATGCGGCAACCGTGCCAGGCACAGTGCATACAGACCTTATTGATCTCGGGATTATAAAAGACCCTTATTATCGTCTAAATGAACATGATTTACAATGGATCGATAAAGAAGATTGGGAGTACAAAACTAATTTTGAACTCTCTAAGACAGATCTGCGTAAGCAACATATATCATTAGACTTTTTAGGTTTAGATACGTATAGCAAAATATACCTTAATGATTCATTAGTAATGCAAACAGATAATATGTTTAGAACCTATTCTGCAAGCATTAAACCCTTATTAAAAGTTGGTAGTAACAAATTGCATATCATTTTTGATTCCCCAATACAAAGAGGTATTCAAAAATATGATAGTCTAGGATATCAAATTCCTGTTTCTGATAATGATCTATCTAAAATAGGTAAAGTAACAGATGAAAAACAAGTTAGTATATACACACGCAAAGCCGGATATCATTTTGGGTGGGATTGGGGTCCGAGATTAGTGACATCGGGTATTTGGAGACCAATAATTCTGAAAAGTTGGAATCATCACAAGATCAACGATCTATTCATACAACAAAATAACATTGGTCAAAAAGCGCAGTTAACCGCGCAAATTGAAGTAGAAGCTGACAAGGATAATGATAATGCAATTGTTGCCTTGCACCTTAATCAAAGTCAACAACCTCTAAAAACTGTTGAATTAAAACTAAACAAAGGAATAAATCACTTAAAAATCCCTTTTGAAATTGACAACCCAAAGCTATGGTGGCCCAATGGCATGGGAGATCAGATTTTGTACACTATAGAAGCAAAGGTAACGGCAAATTCATATATGGATTCAAAATCGCATAGAATTGGTTTAAGAACTATAGAATTGATCCGCGAAAAAGACAGTATTGGCGCCTCATTTTATTTTAAAGTAAATGGTCACCCAGTATTTATGAAAGGAGCAAATTATATCCCTCAAGACGTTTTTTTAACCAGAGCTAAAAGCGAAAATTATAAGCATATTTTATCCTCTGCAAAAGAGGCTAATATGAATATGTTACGCGTTTGGGGAGGGGGCATCTATGAAAATGATGAGTTCTATGAACTCTGTGATGAAATGGGATTATTAGTTTGGCAAGATTTTATGTTTGCCTGTGCCATGTTTCCTGGTGATGCTTCGTTTTTGGAAAACGTAAAGCAAGAAGCTATTGATAATGTTAAACGATTAAGAAATCATACCTCTATTGCTCTTTGGTGTGGTAATAATGAAATACTATCTGCATGGGAGAACTGGGGCTGGAAAAACAAGGTAATCGAGGAACAATCTCAAGAGGTTGCCAATACCATTTGGAACGCATATGATGATATATTTCATAAAGTTCTTCCAGAAGTTGTAGATACGTACGATCCCTCTCGCACGTATTGGCCCTCATCTCCTGGAAGTGATTTTGGAGAAAAAGAATCTTTTGAAAAAGGTGATGCTCATTATTGGTTAGTTTGGTGGGGTAAACAACCTTTTGACAATTATAATACTGCAATCCCTCGTTTTATGTCAGAATATGGTTTTCAGTCTTTTCCCGAATTATCAACTGTAGAAAAATATACCTTGCCCGAAGATCACGATGTATATTCAGAAGTAATGAAATCACATCAAAGATCTAGTATTGGTAATGAAACCATTGAAGAATATATGCTAAGACATTACCAGAAACCCAAAGATTTTGCAAGTTTTTTATACGTGAGTCAGTTACTACAAGCCCATGGTATAAAAGTGGGTATCGAAGCTCATAGAAGAAATAGAGATCGATGTATGGGAAGTCTTTATTGGCAAATTAACGACTGCTGGCCTGTGGCTTCCTGGTCAAGTATCGATTATTACGGAAAATGGAAAGCGCTACATTATACTGCTAAAAAATCCTTTGAAAATATCTTGATTAGTTTCGAGAACAAAAAAGATAACTTAGATGTATTTGTAGTTTCTGATTCTTTAAAAAATATAAATGCACAATTAGAAATACGATTATTGGATTTTGATGGTAATGAATTAAAACAATGGCAAAAACAAGTTGTGATTGATCAAAACCAATCCAAAAAATATTTTGAGTTATTAAAAAACGAATTTATTAAAGAAGCTTCTCAAGATAATGTGTTCTTTCATGCGCAATTAATAGCTAATGAAAAAACTATTGCTGAAAACACCTTTTATTTAAAACCCTATAAATCTCTTAATTTCCCGAAACCGGATTTAACATATTCAATTAGTGAAGATGATAGCCATTTTATAGTATCCTTAGTAACCAAAAAAATAGCAAAAGACGTTTTTATTTCTTCAGGCTCTGACCAAAATTTTACAGATAATTATTTTGATATGCTTCCGAATATGCAAAAAACGATAAGAATCAAAAAAACCAATGCAGAGACATTAAATACATTTAAGAAGAAATTAAAAGTAATAACGTTGTTTGACAGTTATACAAACTAATCATTATTTCATGCAAACTTATCTAAAACTTTATTCGTACTTCAATAAAGCATCAGAAGACAACTTTTTTTGTGTATTCACGTTTTCATACATTTACATTCTTTTAAAACCCTATTAAAAAACTACCGTGTATAAAGTATTATTGTTATTGGTTGTCGTTCTAATATTTTCATGCAGTAAGGACGATCCAGAAGAAATAGAAATCATTGAAGAAAATCCAAATGAAGAAATTATAAACTGTGAAAAAGAAGATTTCCTATCTGGCAGTTTTAATAAGGTATTTACCAATACACTAATCTCTGATCATTGTGATAATATCAAAAGAGAAAATCCTATACAAATTTTACAATATGATCAAGGTAATAATCGTATCAAAACCAATTACAAAAGCCTAGACCAATTGCGTAAAAAAGGTAATGAAAATCAAAGTTGGTTTATGGTTCAGGGTAGTGAAGCGTCGACCATTGTTGAAATTCTTGATATAGACATTACTAATGGTTGGATTTCTTTGGGCACGACTTACTTAGGCAAACCAAACTATATGATTGGCGCTTCTATAGAGTTATTTAACCCTTTTGTTAACTATAGTATTATTAATAATCGTCCATTATTTGATCCCTACCCTACTTCGGTAAGTGAGGGTAATTTTAATTATATCCAACCCGGAGGGATTATAGAAAAATCAGACGGCTCTTACGTGTTACTAACTCCTGTCGTTTTTGGAGCTCATGATAAAAGAAGTATTTACTATGCTACCAGCACAAATTTAGAAGACTGGACATTCGAGAACAAAAAACTTCTGGGTACCGAAACTATTCCTTTTGCAAAAACAAGTGGTAATGTATTTTCTACAGACAATCCTTTAAAATTAGATGATGGAACATTTCTTGTACTATTAGGCGTTCAACAACCCAATGGAAATTATACATCTGCCTATATGATCATCGATGAAGATTTAACTATTATAAAACAACCAACTAAAATAATGATCTCAGGGTGGAATGGTCCTGAACAGAATAGTTTTCCATTAGCAATTACAAAACATAATGACTCTTATAGAATACTGTTACACAGAAGGTTTCCTAATTTAATAGATAGAGAAGTTCATGAACTTATTGTCACAGACTTATTTGATGCGTTAAATAATGGAGGATCTATAGTTTCTTCAACAATGATTCAAAAAGGAAGTACTAGTAGTGGTTATTTAAGAGGGAAAGCTGATGATGCTACCTATATAAAGTTTAATAATGAATTATATATATTATTAGCTGGTGAAGAAAGATCTTCATCATACTTAACTTCAAATAACAGACAATATGGATTAATGAGTCTTGAGAAAGGTATATGGAAAAATGATCGACGTAGTCCTATATTGGTTAACCCAGTAAATTTGTATAAAAAATACGCTACATATAATTGGGCATGGGATCATTTAGGAGCATTTATATCTCCAATACGGAAAAATGATAATTTATATATTTTTATGGCTTTTGGAACTGATAATCCAGATTATTTCATCTCTGGAATTAAAATTCCTTTGTAAGAATAGCTATAATTAATAAGTACTATTAATTAAAAGCTAGAAACTAATTTATCGTACGAATAACGTCGTATTACAAATAATACCATACTAAAGATTGTATTTTAGTATTTCAATAGCAACAATAAGCACTATGACTTTTAAAGACACTCTACATTATAAATTCTTAAGTATGTCTATCTATTTAATTGTAGGTGTCGTCTCATTAGGTTCTTGTCAAAGTACTAAGGTTAACAATATTGTCATTGATGAGCAAGCATTACTACAACACATAAAAGTTATTTCTCATGACTCTTTGGAAGGTCGATTTTTTTCGACACCGGGAAATTACAAAGCCCAAAAATACATTAAGGAGCAATTTGCCTCTTTAAATATACCACCTGCCTTTAACGACGGATATATTCAACAATTTCCACATACCTTAAGTGGCAAATCAAGGCAAAGAATATATCCCATTGCTAATGTAAAAGAAGATTATAGTAATGTGACAGATACTATTGTAAAAGGTGGTAATGTTGTGGCGATGCTTAAAGGCAGAACTAATAAAACCATCGTTATTACTGGGCATTTAGATCACTTAGGGATAAAAAATGGACAACTCTATAATGGTGCCGATGATGATGCCTCAGGAACCGCAGCGCTTTTTGCCATTGCTTCTTATTTTAAGACCAAACACATCCAACATAATTTAGTTTTCGCCGCTGTAGATGCCGAAGAAATTGGTTCACCTGGTTGTGCTTATTTATTAGATAATTTCCCCTTAGACATAAAAAATATTGTACTAAATATCAATATGGATATGATCTCGCACAATGATTCTTCGCAATTATATGCATCTGGATTGTATCACTACCCACAATTACAAAAACCTCTAGATGAGATCGTTTCATCTATAGATCTATTATATGGTCACGACGATCCCAATAATAAAGATGTACAAGATTGGACTTATTCTTCTGATCATAGAGAGTTTCATGAAAGAAAAATCCCGTTTATTTATTTTGGCGTAGAAGATCACAAAGATTATCACCAACCCACAGACACCTTTGAGAACATTAACCCTAAGTTTTATATCGAAGCTGTAAAACTAATTATACAAGCAATAGAAGGGTATGACACCTTCTTAATTGATAAATAAGTAATATTAAAAAAAATCACTTAAAACAATAAAAACAAATCTTACATAATAAGATGCTGAAAAAACCTATAATTCTTTTACATCTGCAGCAGGAATCCAACCAATTTTACCATCGGCAAGTTTTATTTTTTTCCAATTATTTACAGTTTCAAGTACTTGTATTTTTGTCCCTTCATGCAATTCAAAAACTTCTTCACTTCTAAGGTTTGGTTCACTTTTTATCGTTGTCTGTTGTGCAAATACAACTCCAAATTGATTGTTTTTAATCGCATTGTATTGCCTAAATGCAAACAAAACACCTATCAAACCAATACACAAAACTAACCAAGAACCTATAAAAAATATTCGTTTTTTTGTAGATGTACGTGCTGTATAATACAAGATAAAAAGAAGTACAAATGCTATAACAGAAAACACCGAGAACCAAGCCCAGCTATCAAAATCTAATGTATTGGTAAACGTATTAATAGTTCTAGAAATAACTCCTTCAGGAATTACATCTATAGCATCAATAGTTGCGTTTTGCGCAAACTTAAGATTGTTTTTAATATCTGTATCATTTGGTGCCAGTTCTAACGCCTTTTCATAGTAATATACGCTTGGCCCTATATTACTTAATTTATAATGTGCATTACCCAAATTATAATATAGTGATGCAGATTCTTTTCCTGCATCTATAATCGATTTGTAGGCATCAATTGCTTCTTGATATTTTTCTTGATTATATAATGAGTTTCCTCTTTGGAATGCTTCTTCATCCTGAGAAAAAACTGATGTAATCATCAAAAAAATAAGTAGTTCAACTATTCTTTTCACCGTTATACAATTTTATAATTGTTTATCTAGCGCTGCAATAACTCTAGATGCTTTATCGTAATCCTGTTGCATAGCAGAAGTTGAAGAAGGTGTATATCTTGCAAATTCACAACTCTCTAACAAAGCAACAAATTCTATCATTACTGTATCTTCAACCTCTTGTTCTTTTAATAATCGTTGTATACGATCCTTACTCATATCGCTAGTCTGGATATTAAGTTTTGCTTTTAGGTAGTTATGCAAAGCTCGTTCCATGGCGATATAAAATTCCTTTTGATCTCCTAAATTCTTTTTTGCTTCAGAAAGGTACTTACGAGCAAGTTTGTCTGCTTTACGCACTCTATTCCCGCTTACATCATTTAATCGCTCTTCTCTTTTCTTCCCGAAGAATAAAAATAGTGGAATAGCTAGCAAAGGAGCGGTTAAAGACATCCAAAACCCAGTAGATTTAAAAAAGTGAGAGCGTTGTATTAACTGGAGGTTTGCATTAGATTTTAAAAATCTAAATTGGCTGCCCGTTTGCGTTACTGCTTTTTTACCAGCACTTGATGGTGTTGATGATGCTACCGCATCTCCTCCATCCGGTCCTGTTTTAACATTAATTACAATTTCATCAGAAGTGATTCTTTTATAACTCTCTGTCTTAAGGTCAAAATATGAAAATGAAATTGAAGGTATTGGATATTTTCCTTTATACTGAGGAACCAGCGTATAATTATCTGATATATTTCCCCCCATACCACTAAGATTTGTTCGTACCCTCTCATTATGTTCTGGTTCATATTGTTCTAAACCAGTAGGTACACTAAGTTTTGGTAAATCAAACAATTTTAAGTTACCATTACCAGAAACTAAAACTTTGGCATCCAGAGATTCTGTTGCGTCGAGCTCTGTTTTGGTAGTTGTTACTTTAAAATCAAACGATCCTACAGCTCCAGAAAAATCGTCTGGTTTGCCTTGCTCTGGTAGTGATTTTACATTTATGGTTCTGTTACCTGCAGCTACAGTTTTATTAACCGTACTATAAAGTCTTCCTCCAAAAATATCTCTTCTCTTTGTTGGTACATCTACAGAAACCGTTAATGTGAGGGGTTCTATATTTAGTTTCCCTGTCTTTTGTGGATACAATACTGTTTTACGTAAGACTACAAATCGATATGGCTCACCATTATATTCGCCATTTTCGATCTTTAACTGTTTCATATCAATTGCCTGACTCCAAAAATCACTATACGTTGGGCTATCTAATTCTCTCCAGTTGCTTACACTTATTCGCGGACTTACATACAGCTTATAGACTACCGTTATAGCTTCATTTAAATATGGGTTTGCTTTTGAAACCTCTGCAACAAGGTGTAAGTTTTCGCTAGCTACAAAATCAGTGTTATTACCGTCTTTTGGCTTATCAACTGCTCCAGTTACATTAACAGTTACTGGTAAAGTTTTATAGACTTGCCCTTTAATTTCTATTGTGGCCTGCTTGATTGTAAACCTTCCTCTTTTGGTGGGCTCTAAAAAATAACTAAATGTTTTGGCATAAGAACGTTTTCCATTAATCCATGAATTACTAATAGATTGATTAGGGCCTCCTACAACAGTAAAACCCGAAAAAGAAGGTGGAGTAAAATTATCTCCATCCTGATTCATTTCAAAATCTACACGTAATCTTTCATTTACACCCAGTTTCTTTTTACTCACTTTTGCCTCAAATTTAACCTGTGCAAAAGTTAGCTGTACTGAAGCTAGAAAAATGGTTAGAAAAATTAATTTTAGTTTCATTTTTATTTCATTTAGACCTTTGGGGTTTTAAAAACCCCAAAGGTCTCTACGGTTAATTACCAGTCTTTTTCGGTCCTTGTTTTTGCTCCTTTTACTTTTTTAGCATTCATCTTATCCTGCACCTTCTTTTCTTCATTATTCATAGCTTCTAACAAGCTTTTTACTTGCTGAGGAGATAACTGCCCTTGCACCTGTTGTGGTTTTTGATTTTCAGGCTTTCCTTTATCCTTTTCTTCTTCTCCTTTATCCTTTTGATCATCTTTAGGCTTGCCATCTTCGTCTTTTTCTTTATCACCTTCGTTCTTTTGATCCTCGTCTTTATCGCCTTTGTCTTTTTGATCTTCTTTATTCTCTCCATCTTCACCCTTCTTATCTTCTTTATCGTCGCCTTCTTTCTTATCCTTATTGTCTTCGTTCTGATCCTTATTATCTTTATTTTGATCTTTGTTATCCTGGTCCTGGTCGTTTTGCTGTTCTTGTTGCTCTAGCATTTTCTTAGCCAATGCCAAATTATAACGCGTTTCGTCATCTTTTGGATTGTTTCTAAGTGCATTTTTATACGCCTCTACGGCCTCTTTGTATTTTTTTTGTTCCATATAGGTATTCCCCTGATTATGAAATGCCTTATGCTTTTCAGCCTTGCTAGCCGTGGTTACTTTTGAAGCTTCTGTATATCGTATTGTAGCTTCATCATATTTTTCTGAATTATAATACGCATTGGCTAAGTTATATTTTGCAGTAGGGTCTACAGGATTTTTTGCAATTGCTTTTCTATATTCACCTTCTGCCTTAGGAAAATTACCTTCTTTTACCAACACATCGTTTCCTGTAGCTACAAACCTCTTTGCATCATTAGCTGCTTCTTCAAGAGTTTCTTCTTGAGAAAAGAGTATTCCAAATTGGAAACATAATATGAGTATTAAATAATGTCTCATTTATTAATAGTTATTGCTCATTAAACAGGTTTAGTTTCTTTAGCCAAGATGTTTTTCTTTCTAATAAGAAAATATCTAAAAACAATAGTACTAATCCAATTCCAAGAAACCACTGAAACTGGTCTTTGAAATCTGCAAACTGCTTGGCTTCGAATTCTTTCTTATCCATGTTTTGCAAGATTTCTGTCACTTCTTCTACTACTTTATTTGTACTTCTACCATCAATGTATGTGCCATTTGCTTCGTTGGCGATTTCCTGTAAAGTTGTCGTATTTAATTTTGTAATTACCGTCTCACCCTGACTATTTTTCTTGTAACTCTGTACAATTCCGTTACGTTTAATAGGTATCGGTCCACCTTTTTCTGATCCGACTCCTATGGTAAATATTTTAATTCCTTCTTTAGACGCTTCTTCTGCTATTGCTTTTACATTACCTTCATGATCTTCTCCATCACTTACTATAAACAATACCCTATTGGTTTGTTCTTCGTCGTTATAATATGTTTTGGCTAACTCGATTGCTTCATTTATTGCTGTTCCTTGAGAAGAAAGCATATCTGTATTCATGGATTGCAGAAACATTTTTCCAGAAGCATAATCGGTTGTAATGGGTAACTGCGGAAAAGCACTTGCTGCATAAGCTATAATCCCTATCCTATCACTAGCAAGGTTATTAATGATTTGCGTAATTAATTGCTTAGATTTCTCTAGCCTATTAGGAGCAATATCTTCTGCAAGCATACTTTTAGAAACATCGATAGCAAAAACCACATCTACCCCTTCACGTTTAACAGTTTCTAGTTTTGTTCCCACCTTAGGATTAACCAAAGCCAATACAAAGCATGCCAATGCTGCTCCAATCACAATAATTTTTAAAATAGATTTAAAAACAGATTGATTTGGACTTAGTTTTTTAAGTAATGCTGCATCCGCAAATTTTTTCTGAGTTGTCTTTTTCCAAACCAAAACACCTAAAAACAATAGGATTAGTATTGGAATAGACAGTAACAACCAGAAATATATTTTTTCTTCTAATAAGTACATATTCTTTCTGAAAACTTATTTTTTCAAACCCGAAAGGTTTTGAAAACCTTTTGGGTCTTATTATTCTATTATATAAAACTTCTAAATACTGTATATCGTAACAAAAACTCTATGAAGATTAACAATCCAGCCAATAGCACTAATGATCTGAATTTTTCTTCATAGTTATAAAACTTGAATTCTTCGATATCTGTCTTTTCTAATTTATCAATTTCTTGATAAATATCTTCTAATTTTTTGTTATTTGTAGCTCTAAAATATTTACCTCCTGTAGCCTTTGCGATTTCTTTAAGCAAATCTTCATCGATTTCTACTTTACCCATACCGTACTGAAAAGAGCCGTTGGGCAAAATAGCAACAGGAGTCAATGCCATACCATTGGTACCTAAACCAATAGTATATGTTTTGATACCATATTCTACTGCTAATTCTGAAGCAATTTTAGGATCAATAAAACCTGCATTATTTGATCCATCGGTAAGTAAAATAATTACTTTGCTTTTTGCCTTACTATCTTTAAGTCTATTTACCGAAGTAGCTAATCCCATTCCGATTGCAGTTCCATTTTCTAACACATTATCATACCGTACATCTTTCATACTACTAAGTACTATAGATTTATCGCTAGTAATAGGTGTTTTTGTAAAACTTTCTCCTGCATAAACTACTAAACCTATACGATCATTTGGTCTATCTTTTATAAACTCTGCCGCAACATCTTTTAAAGCCTCTAGTCGATTTGGTTTAAGATCTTTTGCCAACATACTTGCAGAAATATCTATCGCCATTACGATATCAATCCCCTTTGTTGTTTTGGTCTTGGTAGAAACATCAACAGTTCTTGGTCTTGCCAAAGCCGTAATAATTAATGCCATTGCCAAAAGTCTTAATATAAACAACAGTGGTCTTAATTTAGTTAAGAGACTCCCTGAGACTTTAAATCCTTTTATGCTTGATATTTTAAGTTCGGCTTGTTGCTTGTTACGTTTCCATATAAACCAACCTATCGCCAATGGTAGTAGCAAAAACAACCAAAAAAACTGAGGATTTTCAAATGTAAAATTTTCAAACATGCTATTTGGCTTCTCTAAGTTCAACAGAATTGATAATGCGTTCGGCAACGTCTTTGGCATATCGATCTTCTATATCATATACCAGCGTTACTTGTTGAAATCCTCCATTTTCTGCAAAATTCAACATGAGATAATTACTTTTTTGTTTCTTTTTGGTTACTGGATTAACAACTTCTAAGCTTCCGTATACTTTTACTCCTTTTGCACCACCTAAGGTTTCGTACTCTTCATCTTTTACTGAAATATTTTTTGCACCTTGAGACTCGAAAGTTGTTACAACACCGTCTACCACCTTATCCAACTCTACTTTTGTTTGTTGCTTATATTGCACGGTAGAGACTACGACATAAAAGTTTCCTAGCAAACTACCATACACAAACGTTTCGTTACCTTTTAAGATCTGTTTTTGCTCCTCACTCATCTGGTACACATTTCGAATCAAAACTTTAGGTGTCGAAATTGTAACCGGTGGCGCGCCATAAGCACTAGAAATCCATTCTGTCTCTGCTAACTCTTTTGTAGGGTGCCCTAACAAGGTATCTTTTACCAAGTCGTATCCTTTTATTGCAATAAAAATAAGTAGTGTAACTACGATAATTGAAAAACCTCCCAGACTTCCTAAAATGATATTTTTAGTACGTTTTCTTTGTGCTACCGTTTTTCTGTATTCTTCATCCGCAAGTAATTCTTCTTCTGTAGGCTCTGGAATAGCGCTTTTAGTTTCATTAATTACTTTTTCAATCACATTACGATCTGCCCTAGCCGTTAAAATATCTGGTTTAGATTTGGCAAATTTGGCCATATCAGCAGTCTTCAATACATTTTTAAGTTCTTCTATAGTTGCCTTATCTAATTGTAATGCTCCTGATTTTATCTCCTCATCCAGTCTAGCAATAAGCTCATCGGTAGTGCTTTCCATGGCATGGTCATACACTTCTTCATCTATATATTTACGAGCTGTATCACTTAGTTGAGAGTAGTATTCTTTATGTGAATCATCCTCTAACAAATGGGATTCGTCTATGCGTTTAAGTGCTAACATTGCTTTCTCGTAAGGCGGAAGTTCGTCTTTCTTAGCATCTTTTCGTTTTTTTCTTCTAAAAAGTAAAAACGCTATTAATCCAATAATTAGTAATGGTGTTAAAATCCACCATATATATTTCTTCCAATTAAAAAAAGAAGCATCGACATCTGCCATTGGTTTGATCTCAAACATCTTTTGTTTGGTAGTGTCTACCAAAACGTCCCGCACCTCTACTTTAAGTGAATCTGTAAAGAATATTTGATCTCCAACCATTACCTTTTGTCTAGGAATCGTATAATGACCAGAATCAAATTGTGTAAGTGCATATTCTTTTGTTAATCCTAATTTATTACCATTCTTAGCGGTATCAATTTTATAAGATTCTATGACTTCTAGCGGAGTAAATGTTTTCCCCTCTGGAAAAACAACAATCTGGGTAGAATCTGCTTCTACTTTCATTTTGTATCGCAACTCATCTCCTATTCGTATCGAAGTAGAATCAATAGTGGCGGACACCTGTGCAGAAGCCCCATGACTCGCAAATGTAGCCAGTATAAGGATAATGATTATCCGTAGCGCATTTATCCGATGCAAACTTTGTCTATTTTTAATTGCTAATTCGTAATTCTTCATTCGTAATGTCTGCTATCCTCTTCGTTTAAAATATCCTAGTAATTTTTTTACATAGCTTTCATCTACTCTGCTACTTAATGAACCTGCACCACTTCTAGTAAAGCTATCTTTAAAATAATCAACTCTTTCTTGATAATATTTACTATAATTTGTTCGTGTCCTTTTTGAACCTGTATTGACTAATAATAACTCTCCTGTTTCTTCATCTTCCATTTGTACCATACCTAGATTTGGAATTTCTTCCTCTCTACGATCATACACTCTAATCCCAGTAACATCATGCTTACCACCAACTATTTTTAGCGTATGTTGATAATCATCTGCCACAAAATCTGAAAGCATAAAAACTATAGCTTTCTTTTTCATCACATTTGATAAAAACTTTAATGCTTCTGTGATATTTGTTTTTTTGCTTTTAGGTTGAAATTCTAAAAGCTCTCTAATAATACGAAGCACGTGAGATCTACCTTTTTTAGGTGGTATAAATAATTCTATTTCGTCTGTAAACAGAATAAGGCCAATCTTATCATTATTTTGAGTGGCAGAAAAAGCCAATGTAGCTGCAATTTCTGTAATAATTTCTTTCTTAAATTGCTGTTGCGTACCAAATAATTGAGATCCAGAAACATCCACCATCAGCATCATTGTAAGTTCTCGTTCTTCTTCAAATACTTTGATATAGGGTTCGTTATACCTGGCTGTTACATTCCAATCGATACTACGTACATCATCTCCAAATTGATACTGTCGCACCTCGCTAAAAGTCATACCTCTACCCTTGAAGGTAGAATGATATTCTCCTCCAAAAATATGATCACTTAGACGGCGTGTCTTAATCTCTATTTTTCGAACTTTTTTTAGTAACTCTTTAGTATCCATAATCTTGTTTCAGGTTGCTTCTAATCGCGGTTGCTTTAGCTTTTGCATTCTATTTTAAACAAAAGCTTCAAACAAAACAGGCTATGGCACCTCTATTTCGTTAACAATCTTATTGATAATATCTTCTGACGTTACATTTTCGGCTTCGGCTTCATAAGTAATACCAATACGATGACGTAAAATATCATGAACTACCGCTCTAACATCCTCAGGAATAACATATCCTCTTCGTTTTATGAACGCATAACATTTTGCGGCAGTAGCTAAATTGATACTCCCTCTAGGTGATGCTCCAAAATTTATTAATGGCTTTAACTCTTCAAGCCCATATTTTTCGGGATATCTTGTTGCAAAAATAATATCAAGAATATATTTTTCGATCTTTTCATCCATATAAACTTCTCTTACTACTTTTTGAGCATTAAGAATTTGTTCTACAGATACTACAGCATTTACTTTTTCAAAAGACCCCTTAAGATTAGCGCGAACAATAAGTTGTTCTTCTTCTAATTTTGGATAATCAATAACCGTTTTTAACATAAAACGGTCAACCTGTGCTTCTGGTAACGGATACGTACCTTCTTGTTCTACAGGGTTTTGAGTTGCCATTACCAAAAATGGTTTATCCAGAGTAAACGTCTCATCACCAATAGTTACTTGTTTTTCTTGCATTGCCTCAAGTAAAGCACTTTGTACTTTTGCCGGAGCACGGTTAATCTCATCTGCCAATACAAAATTGGCAAAAATAGGACCTTTCTTGATTGAAAAATCATTCTCTTTCATGTTATAGATCAAAGTTCCCGTAACATCTGCTGGTAATAAATCCGGAGTAAATTGGATTCGACTAAAACTACCATGAACAGCCCGTGACAATGTGTTAATAGCTAGAGTTTTTGCTAATCCAGGAACACCTTCGAGTAAGATATGTCCTTGACCTAATAATCCTATTAGCAAACGTTCTACCATATGGCTCTGACCTACTATTACTTTATTCATTTCTAAAGTAAGTAGTTCTACAAATGCAGATTCTTTTTCTATTTTCTGATTGATTGAAGCAATATCAATAGCACTATTTTCTTCCATCTATTTTATTTTTTTAAAGGGGTGAATTTAATACTCCTAATCCAACATTGCAAATTGTCGAAATAATTTTCGCATTCTTGTTAATTCTTGGTTAAAAGTACATTGATACACCGACCATAAGCACAAATTTTACAGTATATTTAAACCGCTTTACTAAAAATTAGACATAACAATTTACATCATATTCATGATGAGTTTATCAAAAGACGAACGATATATATTGGTGTTGCATTTTTTAAACAAAGATTAAAAAAAGTCTCAAATCTATTATTTACATGAAAACAGCATTAATAACTGGTGCCACAAGTGGAATTGGAAAATCTACTGCAATTGAATTAGCTAAACACAATATAAACCTTATTATTTGTGGAAGAAGACAAGACCGTCTTAACGCCTTACAAAACGAATTAAGCAAAACTGTAAATGTTCATACACTCTGTTTTGATATTAGGGATAAAACAGCAGTTCACGAAGCCATTGAAAGCCTTCCTGAAACATTTAATCAAATCGAAATTCTTATAAATAATGCTGGAAATGCTCATGGTCTTGACCCAATACAAACTGGGGATATCCAAGATTGGGATGCTATGATTGACATTAACGTAAAAGGTCTATTATACATTTCTAGGACAATTATTCCTAAAATGATAGCTCAAAAATCTGGTCATATTATCAATATTGGCTCTACAGCAGGAAAAGAAGTATATCCTAACGGAAATGTGTATTGCGCTAGCAAACATGCCGTTGATGCTATCAACAAAGGTATGCGTATCGATCTTAATAAACATGGTATTAGAGTAGGCGCTGTACATCCTGGATTAGTAGAGACCGAATTTAGCAATGTGCGTTTTAAAAATGATGATAAAAAAGCAGATAATGTGTACAAAGGTTTTGACCCGTTAACTCCAGAAGATATTGCAGACGTTATTGCCTTTGTAGTCACTCGACCTTATCATGTTAACATAGCTGATCTGGTAGTTTTACCTACAGCACAAGCAACTAGTACTATTTTGAACAAGAATTTATAACTTCTTTGTAACCAATGCATTGTTGAGCCAATAAAAATGGCTAAGTTTATCTAGGGAAAATATCAATTGCTATTTCAAAGGAATGATTAACAAACGTCTTCTTATTAAAAACCTCTTAGCACATAATGACGAGAATAGTTTTTATGATAAGAAACGTAAACTTAATATTGGCGAGAAAGAAGGCAAAGCTAAGCTTTTGAAACATATTTGTGCCCTTGCCAATTCTAACCCAAAAAACAACTCGTATATTGTTATTGGTGTCGAAGATGAAGACAATCAAATTATAGGTGTCGATTTTTTTGACGATAGCAAAATTCAAAACCTAGTTAATGCATACCTAGCTAATCCCCCAAGAGTAGCATACGAAAATATTCCTTTTCCTCATCTTCCTAGCGATAAAGTGGTGGGTTTGGTTTCTATAAAAGCCCAGACCAACAAACTTTGTTCTCTAAGAAAAAACATATGGAAATACTACGGTGGAGCTGTCTTTTTAAGAGATGGTAGCATTAGTATGCCCAAAGTATTTGATATCGAGATTAAAGATGTTAATTCAGAAATTGTAAGCGCAATTGAAAGTCATGCCCAAAACAATATCGAACTAACTTTGGATGGGGTTTTTGATTTTATGAATTCTAGAAAAGATTACAATCCAACTTATAAAGTTTTTAAAGAGTATTTCGTGGTTTGCTGGGCGGGTAAAGAGAAAAGACAAAATGGCAAAACATATTATTCAAGAGTTGATATTGAACTTATAAATGAACAAGTAAAGTTATTTTATTCAGAACTCGACGAAGTAAGTATATCAATAGATGATGATCAATATAAAATTATTGAATACGTGCAACTAGGGCTTCATGACACCAATAAATATTATCCTCTTGAAGAAGTAGTAATAACCTTTAAAGATAATGCAGGTTATGATATCGAAAGCAAATTGTTATTTGAACCTCCACAATTTGATCGCAAAACACTATATCATCTTTATAACAGCAACAATGCTTTATTGGATAAATTAAAACATAAATCCCAACTATCTAAACGTGAAGAAAAAGACCTTCTTAATCTTTCTGCAACTTATCTAATTTGTTATTTTAATGACTTTAGTGAAGCCAAAGAAAAACTAGAAGAAGCAAAACCATATTTAAAAACATACAACAACCCAACTGTGTATTCTCTTTACAAAGAGAGTATACGTATATTAAGAAAAGTACGATACAGCTAAAAACCCAAAGGCTATACATTTAGCTAAAGTCTTTTTAGTACAGAATAAAATTAAAACCAAACCAACAACAATCAATTATTAAAATGGGCAGAACGCTAGTCATAGGAGATATACATGGTGCATTAAAAGCATTACAACAAGTATTTAGCAAGGCAAAAATAACACAAGAAGACACCTTGATTTTTTTAGGTGATTATGTCGATGGTTGGAGTGATAGTGCTGCATTAATATCCTTTTTGATCACCTTAAAAAAAACTCATAACTGTATTTTTATTAGAGGCAATCATGATGAACTGTGTTATGAATGGCTTACTAAGACCACATACAATCTGGATTGGATAAAACATGGTGGTCAAGCGACTATGGATTCCTACGCAAAATTATCCTCTGAAGAAATTAATACCCATCTTCAATTTTACCAAGAACTGGTTAATTATTATGTAGATGATAGCAACCGCCTATTTTTACACGCCGGTTTTACAAACCTACATGGTCCGGATCGTGAATATTTTAGCAAGTTGTTTTATTGGGACAGAACACTTTGGGAAACAGCACTTGCAATAGATCCCAATCTTAAAAAAAGTGATATGCTCTACCCACAAAGATTGCGTTTATTTAATGAAATCTATATTGGGCACACACCGGTAACTAGAATTAATAAAACTACTCCGGTAAATGCCACTTGTGTTTGGAACATTGATACCGGAGCAGCTTTTAAAGGCCCTCTTACTATTTTGGATGTACACACTAAAGAATTTTGGCAAAGTGAGCCAGCTTATAAACTATATCCTAATGAAAGCGGAAGGAATTAAGTTTTTTTCTCTCTATGCTCCAAAATGACCCTTTTTAAATGACGAAATGATTATCTCCCTAAAATAACACAACGTATCATACTTTGACATCCCATACCTTTGGTGTCTCCTGGACATTCTCTTTCAATATCACTTTCAACAGGAGGTATTGGCACTGTGATAATAATACTACCCCCATGCACAGTATTTATATTATCAAGTTTTGCAATTTTAAGTTTTTGGAGACTTAGTTTTTTTGTTTTTGAATTTTTCATAATCTGAGTTTTTACATTTTTTCCATTATACTATTGACAAACAAATATAGCTTAAGAGTCAAAAAATCAGCACTATAACATCCACTGCTATCAAGAAATTCATGAATTTCGATAAATTACTCTGCATTTAATGCGCAAAGTTTTTGCAAAAAGTAAGATGGTTTAATTCCTGTGCTTCTTTTAAAAGCTGATGAAAAAGATTCTGCACTATTAAATCCCATTTCTTCAGCAATTCCTTGAATAGTATAGTTTTTAAGTTTTTCGCTTTCTTGCAATTGCTCTACACTATACTCTACTCGCAATTCATTTATATAATGAGTGAAACTCTTATCTTTATGATGGTTAATTATCTTTGACAAATACTTTGTATTTGTATTCATCTTTTTAGCCAAAGAACCAATACTAAGGTTTTTCTTTAAAAATTGATTTTTTTGCTCAAATACTTCTAGGCTGTTTAGAATATGTTCAACCACCTCTTCTGCTATTCCAATTTCATCAAGAGATTTTTTTTGTGTCTTATGTATACTTTTATTCTTATTTACTAACTCATTAAATTTTTCCTTATACTCCTTCTTATTTTTATACTGATAATACATAAAGACACCAATTATAATAGAGAGAATTATTAAAAAGCTAATCAGAAAAATCATACCTCTTGCACTATTTTTTAACTCTAATATCAATGACTCTTTATCTTTTAATAGCATTGGAGTATCAAACTCTTTAAACAACTTATTAGAAATTGAATCTCTTTGTTGATTTAGAATTTTGTCAAAACTTAATAAGCGATTAACATATACTAACTCTTGTTCTGTATTATTGTTTGCTTTATTCAAACTTATCAAAAACTCATACCCTTTTCTAGTTTCTAACAATGCAATTTCTTCTCTTTGAATAATAGAATCCATTTTAATGAATTCTTTTTGAGCTAATAACGTATCCTTTTGCTCTAATTTTAATTTCCCTAAGTAAAAAAAACCAAGTATATAACTTTCTTGATTTGCTGCAGAACTGTTATGTAATAAAGAAATACCCTTAGCTATGCTATCATAAGAACTCTCATATTGTTCTTTATAGAATAGGTTGATTCCCTCATTTAGGACAAGTTTTCCATAATATCTACTACGTAGTTTTCTATTTCTTATCGATAACCGTATTCCGTCTCTATTATATATAGTAGCAGAATCCAACATTTTATTGTACCTATATGACTCTGCCATAGGGATTAGAGATTTCAAAACATAAGTATCATTTTTAGGATATTTCTTTTTCTTGTATTCAAAATTTGCTTTAAATAATATAAGTGCTTCTTTATGCTTAGCTATTTTTGTTTTAATACATGCTATATTATGTTTTGTAATTTCAATATACGGTTCGTTATGTACTTCTTCAGATAGTTTTAATGCCTTTATATAATTATCTAATGCTAATTGATACTGACCTTTCTTTAAATAATATCCCCCTTTAAAAGAATAAGATTTAATGGGGTATTTATCATCATTTAATCCTTCACTAATTGCTATAGCCTCATCTAACAAAGCAATTTTTTCTGATTCTTCAGAAATATAGCAGGATATAGAACTATATGCCATTGCCATTTTTATAGTATCCTTGTCTTTGATTGCTTTTTCTAAATATGCTGATAAATATAATTTTGATTGTATCGTATCTCGATTCACATTTCTATATGAAGCGTACAACTCATCATAACTCTGTTTTTTTAGAGAATCAGGAACTTTAAAATCTTGTTCCTGACCAATACTAAACTGTATTCCGAAAAGAATATATATACATAGTAGTGTTAAACTACATGATTCATAAAAGAAGTATGTTTTTTTTGGTTTCAAAAGCATCAATTATTGGTTAAAATAATCTAATTGCAGGTAGTACAAAGGTACTATCTAGAATAAAAAAAACACTTCATAAAACACCCCATATCACTATCAGAAAAAACCTACTTTTCAACAATAACTATTCTTAAATATTGATATTGAATTTCCGTGAATCTGGATACTGATTTCCGTGAATTTCGATATACACCACTTGTTTACAAGCATATAAACTAATTACATTTGCCTCGTGCACAGATCATTAAATTTTAAAAACAATAACACACTAATCTTAAAAGAGACCAAAAATGAAAAAACTATTCAAAATAAAATCAAGCATAAGCATGATTATGATTGCCACATTACTATTATGTTTCTCATGCTCAAAAGAAGACGAGTCTATTCCTGAAAATAATGCAGAAATAGAAACAGAAGACATTGCATTACAGCCAAAAACTTTAGCCACTATTGAATTTTCTAATGATGTAGAAATTACTTTTAAAAGCGAAGAAGATGGAGTAATATTTGAAGCAACAGGTCATCCTGATACATTTAAAGGATTGGGAGATTTAGAAAACTTAAGCATTTTGGGGAAATTTTTAGCACTAACTAATGACAATGTATTGGTTCCTGAAGACCTTGTTCTTCTAGAAGACAATCAAAAACTCAAGAGTGAAGCTTTAAAAAGAGGTACAAACCAAAAACATATCACAAAAATAAACGCTAAACTATCCTTATCAGATCTTAAGGCTCCAGCTAATCCTGCTCATTGTTCAGGGTCTCCGGGCTACTATAGTACAGATGCTTTTGGTCAATATTATCGTACTTATAAAAACTATCTTGCAGGTGGCAATGGCACTACTATCTATAGTTCCTGGAAAAGTGGTGGTAATAAATGCAAAGAAGTAAAACTGTGGCTTTCGAATTGTAGCAATAACAAAACATTAAAGGCCAGAACATATTACAAAAATGCATTCAATAATTACAAACATCGTCACACCGTTAATATTGCTCCAAATACTGCTAGATTCTGGAGTAAAGGATATCTATCAAAGCGTTACAGAAAGACTACAGTGAGTGCTACAGGACAAGCGGGGCATCGTTTTGGAGGGTATTTATTGTTCACAAATTATTAATACAAAACATAAAATTAATTACCAGAAAAAGTTGTTTCTGATTCTACCCCTCACAAATTCAACCATTAGATCAATACAAACGATCATTAAGCACTTCGGAGGATCTTTATCCTTCGAAGTTTTTATATCTACCCACTATTACTCCCTTCTTTTCTATAAATGTAAAATTAATTTTTCTTCAACCCCACAATTTTGTAGATTTAGGACACCAATTTTAAAACTTATTCATCAATGGGAATTTTTGACAAGATAAAGGAAAAGCTTAGCCACGAATTTATAGATATAATAGAATGGTTAGATTATACAGATGATACCATTGTACATCGGTTTGAACGCTATCAAAATGAAATAAAAAACGGAGCGCAACTTATTGTTAGAGAAGGACAGACAGCTGTTTTTATTAATGAAGGACAATTGGCTGATGTTTTTAAGCCTGGCACTTATACCTTAAACACTCAAAATTTACCCATTTTAGCAACCTTGAAAGGTTGGAAATACGGATTTAACAGTCCATTTAAGGCAGAAGTATATTTTGTGAATACTCATTTATTCACAGACGAAAAATGGGGAACAAAAAACCCAATCACATTAAATGATGATCGTTTTGGATTAGTAGAAATTAGAGCTTTTGGTACTTATGCCTTTAAAATTAATGACGCCGGTAAATTTATCGTAGACATTGTGGGTACTGATGCTAATTTTACCAATTTTGAAATTAACGAGCATCTTAAAAGTTTAATCTCAACTCGTTTTACAGACACTATCGGTGAAGCAAATTTACCTATAGAGCTATATGCCGCTAATACTACAGAATTATCCGAGACTTGTCAGGATGTTATGCAACCAGAATTTAATTCGGTAGGAATATCTCTTGAAAAATTCTACATAGAAAATGTATCTATGCCAGAAGAATTGAAAAAAGAGATTTTTGAATACAGCCGAATCGACAAACTAGATCTTGATAAGTTAACCAAATTCAAAACAGCAAAAGCTATAGAGGCGGCAGCTGCAAATGAAGGAGGTACTGCTGGCGCAGGAATGGGAATGGGAATGGGATTTGTACTCGCTCAACAAATGGGAGGTATGATGAATCCAATGACCGGACAACAAAATGCTGCTGTGCCACAACAAAATGTTCCTGTTACACCACCGCCAATGCCAATACAAGTACAGTATTTTTATGCTAGTAATGGTCAACAAGCTGGACCCGTAACCATGGATCAGTTAAAAGTCCTTTTTGCCAACAGAACCATTAACAAAGATTCTCTAATCTGGAAACAAGGAATGGCCAATTGGACTGCATTAAAAGATATCGAAGAATTAAAATCATTTCTTGGCGGAAACACACCCCCACCATTACCAGGTGCCTAATTTTATTGATATATTCATGAAGATTCTTACCTAAAATTTATCCTAGCGATATAAAGGTCAAGAATAACAGCCATATGGAAGAAGAAGCAAACAAAGTCGTTTCAGAGCGAAAGAAATCCTGTGTCAATTGTGGTGCAGAATTAAAATATAAGCCAGGTACCACGCAAATTACTTGCGAGTACTGTGGCCACGAAGAAACTATCGTTCAGCATCAAGATGGGTTACAAGAATTAGACCTTATACCTTATCTCGATGAGATGGGTTCCCAGTCACACTCTGAAGAGATTATGATGCTACATTGCAAAAACTGTGGTGCAAATCAGCATATCGAAGAGAATTATAAGTCATTGCATTGTGTTTATTGTACTATGCCTTTAATTATCGAAGATGCTTACAAAGAAGATTGGATTTTACCAGGAGCTGTACTTCCTTTTCAGTTCGATCAAAAAAAATCGCATCAAATATTTTCTAAATGGGTAAAGGGATTATGGTTTGCACCAAATAACCTTAAAAAGGCTGCATTAGATCCTCAAAAAACAAAAGGACTGTATTTGCCCTACTGGACTTTTGATGCGCAATTATACGCATCTTATACAGGGCAACGAGGAGATTATTATTATGTAAGCGTTCCGTATACCACTAAAGTAAATGGAAAAACTGTACAAAGAACGAGACAAGAGCGCAGAACAAGATGGACACCCACTCGTGGAAACGTAAATGGTTTTGTCGATGACACATTGATTAAAGCCTCTCATCAAAGAAAAAATGCAATCCCCCAAAAAATTTCAAATTGGAACCTTAATGCCCTTGAAGCATTTAATACTAGTTTCTTATCGGGATTTGTTACAGAAAAATATACTATTCCGTTAAAAGACGGTCATTTATCCTCTACCAAAGAAGCAGAAAAAATAGCAATCACTTGGGCAAAAAGAGATATTGGCGGGGATACACAACGAGTAAACAGTGTTGATATGAGTTTGAGTGAAGAAACCTTTAAACACATTTTGTTACCTGTTTACATTAGTGCATACCAGTATAATGGTAAAAAGTATAATTTCTTTGTGAATGGGCAAACTGGTAGTATATCAGGAAACAGACCTTATTCTTTCTGGAAGATATTCTTCTTTGTACTATTTATCATTATGATAATACTTGTTCTGGTTATGCTATCTAAATAAATGCAACTATTTATTACTTAATTTTAAGATCTCATAAACAGTTTTTGACATGTCGGGACATAAACTTTCTTTAACAACCGCCATTACTTCTTGATTCTTAGTGAACTTTTGTTTTAATTCATCAATCTTTTTGACATTGGCATTAGGATATACTAAAGTCGTTTTTTGACCAGAAGAAAGAGCATTTACAATACCAGACCCAGAGCCTTTAACCTTCTTTACATTTACTAAAACAGCGGCTTTATATTGTGTTCCACAAACACTTATATCTTTGTTCATTTCCTGAATGACTGCTGTAAAATGAATCGTACCTGGTGCTATTTGATCCTGCAAATATGGCTCAAAACTTGTTATTTCATTGTCTCTAGGATCTCCAAAACCAGGCTTTTCTATTTTTGGTTTATTCGTTTTCTCTATCTGTTTTTCTTGTGCGACACTAGTTGATTTACAAGAAAACAAAGCTATTAATACCAATATGCACATTACTTTATTCATACTATAAAAATAAAAAAAGGAGTTGAAATTT
The DNA here is from genome assembly GCF_001632745.1 of Aquimarina aggregata. Classification (GTDB taxonomy): domain Bacteria; phylum Bacteroidota; class Bacteroidia; order Flavobacteriales; family Flavobacteriaceae; genus Aquimarina; species Aquimarina aggregata. The sequence goes on from NZ_LQRT01000005.1 coordinate 67,317, forward strand.
CAACTCCTTTTTACAGTATTATAATTTATTTACTAATTCTTAAGTAATTTAAACATACCCTTAACTCCTGCATCTCCAGAAATTCTAACAAAATAGAATCCACGTGTCATAGCAGAAGCGTCCCATTCAAATTGTGAATTTAAATTGGATCTCTGAAATACTAAATTACCAGTAATATTATAAACAGCTATAGAAACTTTTTCTTGAGCCTTAAGATTACTTAAATTGAAATTAAATCTATCTGTTGAAGGATTTGGCGAAACTGAAATAGCCTTTTCTGCATCTAATCCTATAAGAGGTGCAACTTCAGATCCACCATCTTGATTACCATTAGATATTTTACCATATATATCAAATATTTGATCAACGTCAATACCAAATAACGATAATGAAACCCAATCAGTAGCCCCTGCTCCGAATACATCTTGCGCATCTCTTAAGTGTGACTCTACATTAATACCCGATGCTTGAGCAGCCCAATTCCATCTACCAGTAGCAATATTAGCGTAAATAGATATCCAATACGTTCCGTTTTCTAATGAAACAGCTTCAGGCAATAAAAGATTAATATTGGTATCATCTGGTTGAGAGATAGGAGTTAATTCACCACTATTAAATATTTCTTCTCCTGGTATACCATTTTCATTAGTATAAATAACTACGGTAGCATTGTCTAATCTAGGGCCACCACTTGCTGTTCCAAATCCAAGAATTCTTTCAATCGACCATGTAGTTCCTTCTGGCACTACAAAATCATCAGCTACCTGTACGATTGCTCCAGGAACGCCAAGAGCATTATTTTGCGATATTATTGCACTTGTTTGTGCTCCATTCTGCTGATAAACTGGTCTTTCAGAAATTCTAATTGTAAATCCTTCTGATACTTGCTCTTCTCCAGAAGTAGCCACTAATGATATCGTAGCTTCATCTCCAGCATCTAATCCAGCTTGAAAAACTAGTTTAATTGTATTTCCTTCTAACGTAGCTGTTACCACATCAGGATTAGAATTTTCAAAGGCAATATCTATAGCGTTTCCGTTAGATTGCACAAATAAATCTGTTACATCTATTTCTCTTTCTTCAGGTATAGTTGCATCTGGAGTTCCCGGATTTTCAATATCTATAGTAATATCATCTAATAAATAAGCAACGCTTAAGCTAGCTTCCGGTAATTCATTAAAAATAGGAAACCTTGCACTAAATAATCCACTACCATGAGCGGCAACTGCAATAAAACCATCTTTACGTGTCACAACCTCATCGGTCACTGCAGTACCAATAACTACGTTTTCTTTTCTCCAAACAGTATTAGTACCATTTAATCGGTTTGTAGTATAAAGTCCTGTACTTGTAGCAGCAAAAACTCTTTGTAATCTTGCTCCAAAGAAACCTTGGCTTCCTCCTAAAAATGCTGTACTTCTTACAGAAGGTCCATTTCCAGATCCATCAGCATTTTCTTCTAAATTACCACTAATATTTGTCCAAGTTTCTCCTCCATCTTCGGTTATAAATAAACTTTGAACTCTGTAATTTGAAAAAGTAATAATTACTCTATCAGAGTTTGATGGGTCTACGTTTATATCATTTACAAAAGCGCCTTCTGGCAAACCTTTACCTGTAGTAAGATCTATTGCTTCCTGACCGTCCACATTAGCATTATCCATTCTAAAAACTGTACCTGCACTTGTACCATAATACAATCTGTTTGCTACAGGAAATTTAGATACATCTAAAGACGTTACAGTACCAGCAGGAACTGCTGATGTAGTTACATTAACCCAATTTACCGTAGCGTTTGAATTATTAAACAATGGCACACCATCTAAATCATTATTTCTCCATATTCTGTTACCTGCAGGCAAATACATAATGTTGTCATTATTTGGATCTAATACAAACGGAGCAATAAATGCAAACCCTGCTGCACCTGCTGGTGTAATTGATGTAAATGCTTCTTCTTCACCAGCTTCATTATAGTTAAAACGTACTATGTTTCCTCTTTGAGAAGACACATATCTTGTTCTACCACCATCAGCAATTGCGCTATATGCACCATCACCTCCAAAAAGGTCTACCCAGTCTGCTCTAGGATCTGTTGAATTTGTATACCAAGTACTATTATCTTGGAAACCTGCTAATAAATCATCACTATTTGCTTCTGGATCAAAAGATACGTGATATGGTTGTGTTGTTAGATATCCATTACTTAAAGAGGTCCATGTTACAGGTTCTCCTTCATTAGCTGCAGTAATATCTTCAGTCACCGATACTCCACCATCATGACCAGTTAAAACTCTATTTGGGTTTGATGGGTAAAATACCAAAGCGTGTTGATCAGGGTGATTATCGGTATATAAATTAAAAGCATTTGGTGTTGCAGAACTATATCCTGCTATCCAGTCTCCTGCTCCAGCAGGAGTTGTAAATCCAGTTGTAGATCTGTATAAGTTGGTTCCTGCTACAAATACTAAATTAGAATCTGAAGGACTTACTTTAACTACCATATCATATCCTCCTTGGATATTAAAAGTTCCACCTCTTGAACCAATATCTCCAGGAAGGTTTGCCGTAAGATCTGTCCAACGTTCTTCTTCTTCAGCTGAAGCATTATATCTATGTAAAAAAGCATCTGCAGCAATACCATCAGTTTGATTTGCTGTAAAGAAATATACAACATCCTCGTTTGATGGGTCTATTCCCATAACTGATCTACCATAAGCTTCAGGTAAAAAATCCGGAGTAATTTCTGTCCATGTATCTCCATCTGCAGATGTGAAATAACCATTATTTGGGGCACTACCAGAATCCATAGTTGCATATATCTGACCTGTAGAAGAAATAGTAACTTCTGCTAAAGTATCAAATCCACCTGATAATACTTCTGTAAACGTATTTCCTCCATCTTGAGATCTCTGAACACCAGTTATTGTTCCTACATAAAGGTCTCCTGTAGTAGGATCAATAGCGATAGAGTTGATCAAATCTAAAGGACCAAAAGCTCTTGGGTCATTATCATCAGAACCTCTTAATTGTTCCCAGGTACGACCACCATCTTGAGATTTGTATATCCCCGATCCTTGGTAAAAGGCACCTCCTGCTCCAGCAGAGTTTCCTTGACGTTCTCCTGATGCATAATACCAAGTAAAACTACGACCTGGTCTTGGGTCTTGAATAATAGCCGTAATACTAGGGTTTTGAAAAGATCTAGTTACTTTTCTCCAAGATTCTCCTCCGTTTTCAGAACGCCATAGACCTCCAGAAACACCTCCTGCTAGGATAACATTTTCGTTTCTACGATCAATAGCTAATGCTCTTGTTCTTCCTCCTACATTCCAAGGCCCTCTATTTTTCCAAAATTCAAAACGACCCGCTTTAGAAGATTTTGCTGCAGTAGCTAATGATTTTTTTGAATCGTCGCTAATAGCAATTTTACTAGAGAAATCTCTTTCAAATTTTACAATCCCTTCTGGAATCTTACCTGTTGAAGGATCCTTAAGTCTTTCAAAATCATGATTGGCTCTGTCTATTGCATTATCACCAACTTTAAACCACGTTTTAGACTTAGATGTCTTTGTATGACCGTTATAAAGTTGATTGATATCACGGTAAACTTGTTTACCATTTATTTGACCTGATTGTTGGGCATTTGTGAAAGTAATAGCCCCCAACATAGCTACTCCCCAAACAGAACGTTTGAGATAACATAATGATGTTTTCATTTTTAAAGCTGATTTGTGAGTAATTCGCAAATCTAACTCAAAAAATTTGATTTTTTTCTTAAAATTTAAGGAATTTTAGCAAATTATTGGTTTTTCTGTAACAAAAACTTAAAATATTACGGTTGTATATGCCGTGTTATTTAGCAATTACTGGGGTTTTAGAGTATTTTTTACAAGGTTTTAAAAGACCTAAGTTTACGGTAATCAACTACTTTAATCTATACAGGGTAAAGAATGTATTAAGATGAACAAATGATTAAAATGTTAATTTTAATTACTTTTTTCTAAAATTACCTCTAGGTTTTGAGTAATCACATGACAAGCATCTTTTGTCACTACAATAGGTTCTGTGGTCATTGTACCATATCCTTCTTTACTAACGGTTATAACATATGTTCCTATACGTTCTTGTGCTCCATAAAAAATATCGATTCCATTATTCAATAACGTTTCTCTATATTCATTTTCTGTTGCAATAACTTCTACCCCATCAATAAGAGGTGATCCTCCAATACCATCCTTTACTTGCACTACTAATCCTGATTTAACATCTAGTGTGCAAAAGATTGGATTATCTGTACCATCATCATCGTTTCCGCATGCTATTGTTATACATAATAGACCAATCAAAAAAAACTTATTCATCTCTCTTATAATTTTTGTTTATGTTATAAAGATGCTATAAACTTAATGTGGTTGCGTTTGTTTACTAATTAGCTAAGGTATTCATGATATATCGCAACAGGAATCAAAGCCGTCCAACCACAAAAATCTTTTTTAGCTGGCATACCATAAGATACTAAATCTGGTGAATAATTTTCCCAAAATGTATGCGTCATTGCGAAAACTTCTGCTACCCTAGAATACGTTTTAGTAGCAAGTCGCTTTGCCAAATCATGATGGCCGTATTTTGTTAAACCTTTAAGCACCATATATGATGTTGGAGCCCATACCCCACCGCGCCAATAATCTCCCCACCCTTTATACTCTGGTTCGTCTGCAGAAAGTGCAGGCAATGGTGTTCGGCGACCAAATTCTTTTGGGTTTTCGAGATGGGAGATAAATTTTTCTATTCTATTATCAGGAACAACTTTTCCTAATAAAGCCCAATACATACCAATATGTTTACGCTTTATTTGTTTACCAAACCCAAGGTCATAATACATTCCGTCCTCTTCATTCCAACAGCACTTATTAACTGCTACTGTTATGGTATTATGAATTGAGGTGTACGCTTTGCTATCCTCTGAAACATTTATTAAGCTAGCAATAGTCTTTAGCTGATCGGCTAACATTGCCATTTGACAAGAAAAATCAACTAATCTTCCTTGTACATTCCAAACACCTTGTAGAGTCTTTTGATACTCTAGGATGAAGGTACTTAACCATTCTTCTCCAGAAACGCCCATTTTTCCTAATTTTTCACCAAGCTCATGATGCGAAATCCCCTTACCTTCATTATTCCATCCATTCGGATATCGCTGTATGTTATCCATACCCATTCCTAACGTGTCTGCATAAAAAAGACCATCTTCTGCCTGATAATTTTTAATCAAAAACTCAAAATTCTTTTTTAAACTAGGGTACACTTTTTTTAACCGTTCTTTATCCTTTGTAACAGAGAATAGTTCTAATTCTGCAAATGCCAATAAAGGTGGGTTTATAGAAACAGGGTGGTCTTTTGGCCAAAGAGGTTGTCCGTTATGACGATATTCTCGACAAATAAATCCATCATCATCCATCTGATCATAAAAGTTATCTAAAGCCTGAAAAACTGGAAGTTCATCAAGATGATATTTAGCAAAACAAACCATAAAACACGTATCCCAAAGAAAAATGTTTTTGGAAAAAGCAGCATCTATAAAAGGTTTTTTAAAAAATGCTTCGGTATCTCCGCCTCGTACTTTTGATTTTGTAATTTCTATCGCTCGATCGTACATCTGTTTAGACAATTCGGGAGTTACTTTAAATATTGAAGGGCATTCTTTTTCATTTTCTAATTTAGTGGTAGTTTCAGTATTGCAGGCATATATTCCTGAAAGACTTGCAAAGCTTGCGCTCACTCCTATTTTTTTCGCAAATTCTCTTCTTTTCATCATATCGATGTTTGTTTGTAGAAAGTTACGCAATCCAAAGAAGTGAACAAAAAAAGCATCTTGATTGATCAAGATGCTTTTTTTGTTTTAAACTTATTTTATGTTACAAATCGAATTTGATCCCTTGTGCCAAAGGCAACTCTGTTGTATAATTTATGGTATTCGTTTGACGGCGCATATATACTTTCCAGGCATCTGATCCAGATTCACGACCACCACCGGTTTCTTTTTCTCCACCAAAGGCACCACCAATTTCTGCTCCTGATGTACCTATGTTAACATTGGCAATACCACAGTCTGATCCAGCATGTGACAAGAATCGCTCTGCTTCTCTTAAGTTATTTGTCATAACGGCTGATGATAATCCTTGAGCCACTCCATTTTGCACATCAATTGCATCTTCTATATCGCCACTATATTTTAAAAGATAAAGCACAGGCGCAAATGTCTCATGTTGTACAATTTTGAATGAATTATCGGCCTCTGCAATTGCCGGTTTTACATAACATCCACTTTCATACCCTTCACCAGATAACACTGCTCCTTCTACAACAATAGTTCCGCCTTCTTCTACTACTTTTTCTAATGCATTTTGATATCCTTTTACCGCATCTGTATCAATAAGCGGACCTACGTGATTATTTTCATCTAAAGGGTTTCCTATTCTTAATTGCCCATAAGCATCCACAACAGCATTCTTTACTTTATCATAAATTGACTCGTGAATAATCAATCTACGAGTAGAAGTGCATCGTTGACCAGCGGTTCCTACAGCTCCAAAAACAGCACCGATAACAGTCATCTTTATGTCGGCATCTGGAGTAACAATAATGGCATTATTACCTCCTAGTTCTAAAAGTGATTTTCCAAGACGTTCACCTACTGTTGCACCTACAATTTTACCCATTCTTGTAGATCCAGTTGCAGAGATCAATGGAACACGTTTATCTGTGGTCATCATCTCTCCTACTTTATAATCTCCATTGATTAAACAAGAGATTCCTTCTGGTAAATTATTATCTTTTAAAACCTTGGTAATAATGTTTTGACAAGCCACTCCACAAAGCGGTGTTTTTTCACTTGGTTTCCAAACACAAACGTCTCCGCAAATCCATGCCAAAGCGGTGTTCCAGGCCCAAACAGCCACAGGAAAATTAAATGCAGATATAATTCCTACGATTCCTAAAGGATGATATTGTTCATACATTCTATGGCCCGGACGCTCAGAGTGCATTGTTAAACCATGAAGTTGTCTTGATAATCCAACAGCAAAATCACAGATATCGATCATTTCTTGAACCTCTCCTAATCCTTCTTGATATGATTTCCCCATTTCATAAGATACTAGCTTACCCAATGGTTCTTTTAGTTTACGAAGTTCTTCGCCAAATTGTCGTACAATCTCACCTCGTTGCGGAGCCGGAAGAATTCGCCAACTCTTAAAAGCTTGGGTAGCCGTTTGAATTACTTTTTCATAATCTTCGGCAGTAGTGGTTTCTACATTTCCGATTAATTCACCATCGACTGGCGAAAATGATGAAATGGTCTCTTTTGACGAAAACCAATTTGCTCCCGTTGAAGTTCCTTTATTATGATCTGAAACACCTAGTTCTTTAAGTGCTTCTTTAATTCCGAAATCTACTATTGCTGTTGCCATATACTATAATGCTTTTTGAAAAGGTAAAGATACTGCGTTTTGCAGATAAATTAAATTTTGATAGATTCTAAAGTTAAAATTGAATGATTTTTCAGAAAAAAGCATCTAAAAAAATCAAATCGATAAAAAAATAAAATTGAAAGCATCAATTTGACACCCTATTCTTCTGATATAAATCGTTTATCTGTTGGCATCACTGTGCCGCAATTATTACAAGTTCTTAATGTCTTGTTTCCATAAAAATCTTTAAAATGTTTTAGGAAATCTTTTTCTATATTTTCTAATTTAAAATATACATCATGTAATTTCTCATTACAATTATCACAAAACCATAATAATCCATCTTCTGCATTAAGATCTACTCGTTTTCTCTCTATTACCAATCCTATTGATCCTTCATGTCGCACGGGAGAATGTGGAACTTTGGCTGGATGTAAATACATATCACCAGGTCCCAATTGCATGGTTTTCTTTTCACCTTCTTCTTGTATATGTACCTCGATTGTTCCTTCTAATTGATAGAAAAGCTCTTCTGTTTCATTATAATGATAATCTTTTCTGGCATTTGGCCCTGCAACAACCATTACGATATAATCTCCTGCATCTTTATATAAGTTTTTATTGCCAACAGGAGGTTTAAGCGTCTCTCTATTTTCTTCAATCCATTGATTAAGATTGAATGGTTTTTGAATTGCCATATATGCTATTTTAAAGTGCTATAAAAATAAGGAATTGGCATTGAAAATTTTAAAATTCAATCAATAAAGAGTTTTCTATTTAGAAAAAAGAAATCGCTCAAACAAAATTTCTTTTGTAGAGCGATTCCCAACTAAATAACCAACCAAAAAGTTAATGCTGTAAAGTGCTGTCCTTACTTTTATTTTGAAAGCTTAAGAAAATCAGCCTTTTTTAGTCTTTTTATATCATTTTGAACAGATTTGCTTCCGTTCTTAGCATTTTTAAATTGTAATTGCCCTAAGCCTTTAAAATGATAGACTGTACCTGACGGTTCGTGCAACAATTGTATTTTACTGTCATTGATAACGGATAATTCAAAGATTTCATTGTCCGGAGAATCGTAATCAAGTGTTAAAGTTTTCTTATCAAAAATATTTGCAATGTCATATACATCATAATGTCCTGTATAATCATAGTAAATATCATCTATCGGAATTCCGTTTTGATCTTCAGAACTCCTAAAATTATCGCCTGCTCCGAAATATTCGAACCTTAAATAGTTTTCATTGTCAAATGCATTTAATGCTCCAAATTCACTAGTGTATACTTTTTCCCATGTTTCATACTCTTGTAAGAAATAATGAATATTATCATAAAACACTCTATCATAATCAAACGAATTTCTTTGATAACCTATTAAATAGTAACTCGTATTTGTTGAACGATTATAAACTTCTATTTCGTTATTAGAAAGTTGTGATACTACCAATCGATAAAATCCATCGATATCATGATCTATCTCAAGTTCCATTCTGTTAGTATCATAATAACCAACATCTAACCCAAAACCGTTTCCGTTGCTACCTAGCCCTACTAAATTATTATTGGCATAAAACGCACCATTTTTAAAAGATACTGTAAATGCTTTTTGAAAAAATGGGATTTCGACATTCCCTTTAGTTCGTTCTACATCAACATACCAAATTTCATATGAATTTAATAACGCATTTAAACTAATTCTAGGTTCATCAATAATATTATCATCATCAATTATTACCTCTGCAGTACATGCAGATAATGCTATAGCGCCTAAAAATATGATCGAAAGTAATTTAATAGTTTTCATAAGCCGTGTATTTTTCAATATTCTTTTACTGAAAACCAAAAGGCGTGCCAAACTTATATTTAATTGATTATCAGTTTTTTAATTTGCGCTCTATTTTACTTATTTTTGACTACACAATCTTCTCTATGGAAAAAAAGCTAAAATTTGCTGTTTTAGGTGGTGGTAGTTGGGCTACCGCTATTGTAAAAATGCTTACCGAAAACCTAAATGAAGTAGGTTGGTATATGCGCAGCGTCTATGCAATAGAACACCTAAAAAGACAACAACACAATCCTAACTACCTTAGTTCGGTAGAATTCAAAATTGATCAGCTTAAACTTACAAATGATATTAATGAAGCTGTTGAATATGCAGACTATCTTATTTTTGCGATTCCATCTGCATTTCTGCATACAGAACTTCAAAAGCTCACAGCATCATTAAAAGACAAAGTGATTTTTTCTGCTATCAAGGGTATTGTTCCGGAGACTGGCCTTATCGTAGGAGAACATTTTCATGATACATATAATATTGATTTTAATAATATAGGTGTTATCACCGGGCCTTGTCATGCAGAAGAAGTAGCTTTAGAGCGTTTATCCTATCTTACTATTGCTTCAAATGATGAACAGAAAGCCACTATAATGGCAAATCATTTAAGCAGTGATTACATTAAATGTAAAACAAGTGATGATATTATAGGTACAGAATATGCTGCTGTATTAAAAAATATATATGCTGTGGCTGCCGGAATTGCACATGGATTAGGATATGGAGATAATTTTCAAAGTGTTTTGATGAGTAACGCAATTCGTGAAATGAAACGTTTTATCAAAAAAGTACATAAAATGAAACGAAATATTAATAACTCGGCCTATCTAGGTGATTTATTGGTAACCGGTTATTCTATTTTTTCCCGTAATCGCATGTTTGGGAATATGATCGGTAAAGGGTATACTGTAAAAAGTGCCCAAATGGAAATGAATATGATTGCAGAGGGATATTATGCTGCAAAGACAGCATATGATTTAGATGCCACAGCAGAAGCTAGAACTCCAATTATTGATGCTGTACACGATATTTTATATGAGAATAAAAATCCAAAAAAAGTGTTTAAAAAATTAGCTGATAAATTAGATTAAGCACAAAAACATACATTATTCACACTTAAATTTAGTACTTATGAAAGAGCTTATTAAAACATTTTATACTGGTTTAAGTGAACTTGATGCCGATAAGATGATTTCTTGCTATCATGAAGATGTTATTTTTGAAGACCCTGGTTTTGGTCAACTAAAGGGAGATCGAGCAAAAGCTATGTGGCGTATGCTGTGTAAAAATGCTAGAAATTTTAAAGTAGAATTTTCAAAAATCGAAAGCGATGACCAACATGGTTCTGCACATTGGGAAGCATGGTATACATTTAGCAAAACAGGAAGACCTGTTCATAATATCATCGATGCTAAATTTGAATTTAAAGATGGTAAAATTATAAAACATACAGATCACTTTAACTTACACCGTTGGGCATCACAAGCAATTGGTTGGAAAGGAAAATTACTTGGTGGAACTAAATTTTTTAAGAAAAAACTAACGCTACAAACCAATACATTGCTAGATAAATTTATGGCTTCTATATCTTAATACCTAAGTAATGAACATTCTAGAAATCTCACAACCACTTGTTTCTGTTTCCTGGCTTGCAGAACATATCAATCACCCTGACCTCATTCTCTTGGATGCTACTATTCCAAAAGTGACTTCAAAAAAAGATTCAGACACGATTACAACTATTAAAAACGCAAGGTTTTTTGATATTAAAAAGACTTTTTCTGATACCACTACAGACATTCCAAATACACTTCCTTCTCCAGAAGATTTTAGTGTTTCTTGTCAAGAATTAGGTATAAGTTCTAATAGCACTATTATCATCTATGATCGACTAGGGATTTATTCAAGTCCAAGAGTATGGTGGATGTTTATGACTATGGGACATAAAAATGTTGCTGTATTAGATGGTGGTTTACCAGAGTGGGACAATTTAGGATACCCTTTAGAAAAAACATATGCCCAACAATGGGATAAAGGTGATTTTACAGCTACTTATAATCCTCTTTTAAATTCGAACGCCGCAGTCGTTTTGGATAAAATAAATAGTAAAAACACTTTAATATTAGATGCACGATCGCCCGCGAGGTTTGAAGCCAAAGAACCTGAACCAAGAGCAAGTCTTAAAGGTGGTCATATCCCTAATTCTATGAATTTATATTATGCCACTGTATTACAAAATGGCAAAATGTTACCTACCAACGAACTCAAAGAGTTACTTAAGAATTTTAATATTGAACATAAAAAACTGATATTTACTTGCGGATCAGGAATCACAGCATGTATTATTATGTTAGCTGCAACGCTTGCAGGATATAAAAATATGTCTGTTTATGATGGGTCTTGGAGCGAATGGGGACAATTAAACAATGTTCCAATCCAATGTTAATACTATATACCTTTCCAAACATGAAATATTTTTTCGTTTTACTCCTACTTATTATTCTTCCATTTTCTATATGTAATGCTCAAAATTCGAAATTTGATTTGGATGATTTTTATACTGTTAATCCAAAACTAGACCGTGCTGTAGACTCTATATTTAATGCACTAACCGATAAACAAAAAGTAGCGCAGATGATTATTAGCTGCACTGGCGAATTAGGTAAACCAGAGGCTATAGTTAAAAAATTAACCGAAGATGACATTATTGGAGGAGTCGTTTTTCTAAAAGGAAGTAAAAAAACCCATACAGAAACAATTGATGAGCTTAATGCGATTTCTAAAAAAAACAAAACCTTACCGCTTATCTTTAGTATGGACGCAGAACCAAGTTTATTTGCAAGTAGAATAAAAGGTGCCCAAGATGTGGGAAAAACTATAGATATCAAGACAAAATCAAAATCCGATTCTGTAGTAACTATTATCAATCGCGAACTCAAGGAAATTGGTGTACATCATAATTTTGCTCCAGTACTAGATATAAGCCCTAGCAACGAAGCTATTAAATCCCGCAGTTATGGTAATAATAAAGACTCGGTTATTAATCTGGCCAATCGTTTTATAAAATGCACTCAAGAAGGAGGCATTATTGCCACCGCTAAACATTTTCCTGGTCATGGTCTAGTAAAAGGCGATACGCATAAACAAAGCGTTTATATAGATGGCCCTTTACAAGAAGTAGACAACTACATCCCAATTATTGCAGACGGTGTACTATCCATTATGATTGCTCATATTACTGTAGTAAATAATGATGTTTTTGGAACTAATGGACTGCCATCTAGTTGTTCTCGAAGAATTATAACTGATTTGTTAAAAGATGGCATGTGCTTTGACGGCATCGTTATTTCTGATGCTTTAAACATTATGAAAGCCGTTACGATCTTAGACAATGCACCTCTACTTGCCTCAAAAGCAGGTTGTGATATGATATTGATGCCACAAGACGAGAAAAAAACTATGAATTCAATATTAGAAGAAATCAAAATTAACGAAGGTTATAAAACACAGGTAACCGAATCTGTTAAAAAAATATTACGATTAAAACTTTGCGCAGGAATAATATAAATGTTCTCTTGACACGCATTTAGATAAATCAATAATACCAAACTAAGAATGCATCAAATAATTAAAAATATTTTAATTCTCTTTTTAAGTGTTTTGTCAGTACAACCCATTTTAGCACAAAAAGAAAAGAATCAAAAACAAGAGGATAAGACAGACATCGAAATAAAAAAGTATAATGAAATAATTAACACAAAAACAATTTCTGATAATGGGCTTTTTAAGGTTCATAGAGATGGAGAAAAGTTTTATTATGAAATTCCATTTACCTTACTTAATCAAGATATGCTTTTGGTAAGTCGTATTTCTAAAAATGCTTCAAAACTGGGAGGAGGATACATGAATGCTGGCTCTAAAACTAATGAACAACTTGTGCATTGGACACGAGTGCGAAATACAATTCATCTTAAATCTGTCTCTTATAATAGTATTGCGAATGATAGTTTACCTATTTATAATTCAGTAAAAGATAATAATTATCAACCTGTTATATCTGTATTCAAAATTACTGCGTTTAACAATGATTCTACAGCAGCCGTAATTAAAATAAACGATTTGTTCTTAACAGACGTTCCTGCAATTAGTGGTTTATCTCAAAGGTTACGCAAGCAATACAAAGTAAAAAACTTAGATAAAAAGAGGAGCTTTATTAATTATATTTCTAGTTATCCAAAAAATATCGAAGTAAGGCATGATATGACTTATGCTGCAACAGAGCCCCCCTCTAATTCGAGAACAGGAACTATTTCATTAGAAATGAGTCAATCCATGTATGTATTACCTAAAAAACAAATGCGAGCAAGGTTATATGACAAAAGGGTTGGCTGGTTTACTATAAATCAATTCGATTACGGTTCTGAAGCTCTTAAGGCCGATCGTAAAACTTACATTACTAGATGGAAATTAATTCCTAAAGACCTTAAAGCTTATCAGCGAGGAGAGCTGGTCGAACCAAAAAAACCAATTGTATATTACTTAGACCCTGCGACTCCAAAAAAATGGCGCCCTTATTTTAAAAAAGGTATTGAAGATTGGCAAGCCGCTTTTGAAACTGCAGGATTTAAAAATGCAATTCTAGCTAAAGATGCACCAACAAAAGAACAAGATCCTGACTGGAGTCCAGAAGACTCAAGGTATTCTACGGTAAGATATGTAGCCTCGACTACAAGAAATGCTGTTGGACCCAGTGTAGTTGATCCCCGATCAGGAGAAATTATTGAAAGTGACATTATTTGGTATCACAATCACCTTAAATCGTATCGCAATAGATATCTACTTGAAACTGGTGCCGCAAATCCTCTGGCACGCTCTCTTGATACTCCAGAGAGTGAAATGGGAGAGATGATCCGAAGAGTTATTTCTCACGAAGTAGGTCATGCTCTTGGCCTACCTCATAATATGAAAGCCAGTTTTGCGTATCCCACAGACTCTCTAAGATCGGCTAGTTTTACACAAAAATGGGGTCTGGCAAGTACAATAATGGATTATACGCGGTATAACTATGTAGCACAACCTGGAGATAAAGGAGTACGATGGATACGTATGTTAGGTCCTTATGACCATTATGCTATAAACTGGGGCTACCGATATATTAGCAATACTGATACTCCACAAAAAGAAAAAGTAACTTTAAACACCTGGATTAACGAAAAATCAGGAGATCCAAAATACCTCTTTGGTGGTAGAAATTCATATGACCCCAGTTCTCAAACAGAATCTGTAGGTGATGACCCAATTATAGCTAGTTCGTATGGTCTCTCAAACCTAAAAATAGTAGCTCCAAATCTGGTAAAATGGACTACTGCCAATGGCGAAGGTTATGAAGATCTTGAAGAATTATATGCAGAATTAATTCAAGTTTGGTCAAGATATGTCGGACATGTAATAACGAATATTGGAGGAATATATGAAAAAATTAAAACCTCGGATCAATCTGGTATTACCTATACGCACCTTAATAAATCCCAGCAAATAAAAGCTATGGAGTTTTTAAATAAGAATGTATTTACTACTCCAAAATGGTTATTGCAAAAAGAAATAATAAATAACATAAGTCCAAGTGGATCTGTAGACAGAATTAGAAGTATGCAAACAAGACAACTTACTAATTTATTGAACAAAGATCGACTAAATCGAATGATTGATAACCAAGCTCTTAATGATAAACAAGCGTATTCGATAGTACGTCTGTTTAAAGAATTGCGTATTGGCCTTTGGAGTGAATTAGAAAAAAATAAATCTATAGATGTTTTTCGTAGAAACCTGCAAAGAGAGCATGTAGCCATTTTAAGAAAACTAATGTTCGAAGATAAGAAACAAAGATCAGACATTAGTGCCATTGCAAGAGCAGAACTTAAAACAATTCAAGCAATGACAAGTAATTCTGCATCAAGATATAATGATGGAATTATTAAATTTCACTTATTAGATATAGAGGCCTTGATTAAAAGATCCCTTGAAACCGAAAATTATAATAGTATTCATAAAACGGCGGAGTAGTAATTTCAATTTTATAGATAATTTGTCATCCTTTTTGGATTAAAAATATTGCGATTTGTTAAGATCTGTAAAATAGAGATGTCTATTTTATTTGATCATAATTGTTTTGAGAAATTAATCAAAAATCATCAAACTCTTAGTATATGATAAAGTGGACAGACATATTGATTAGTATATCAGGTGCATCTGCAATTTTTATTGCATTTTTAAAGTTTTTTGGAAAAAAGTTTATCGACTTATCATTTCAAAAAGAAATGGAAAATCATAAACAAACTTTGATTTCAAAAACAGAATACTTAAAAAACGAATTAGCTGTCGTCTATACACTCTTAAAAACAAAATGTTAAAACATTTTTTATTTCTAAACGGTTGTTTAGATTTGTGTGGTATTTAAAATTATGGCTCGAAAAAAAGAATATATTGAAGAAGAAGTAATTGAAAAGGCTATGAATTTATTCTGGCGTAATGGATACGAAACTACATCAATGCAAATGCTTGAAAAAGAAATGGGCATTAACAAATTTTCTATATATTCTAGTTTTGGCAGCAAAAATGGCGTCTTCCTTGAAAGTATAAAATGTTATAAAGAAAAATTAAGAAAAATTACCGATAAGCTAAAAGCCTCTTCTAATGGGTCTATAGGATTAAAACAATATTTCTATGATTTCGTAGAGTTTTCAAAAGAAACTAATATCGCTAAAGGTTGTTTAATTACTAATACCGCTAATGAATTGGGTGAAGATGCTGATCCTAAAATACAAGAAGAGTTAACCAAATTTATTAATACTATTAGAAGTTTGTTTGCAAATAATTTAAAACAAAATTCAACTCAAGATGATGCTACCTTGATAGAACAAGCAGATTATTTAATTGTTGCTATGTTCGGATTGTCTTCTGCCTCTAGAGTTTTTAATACCAAGCAACTAAACAATTATATAGAAAATACATTTACTAATCTTTAACCGTTTTTTTAATCCATAACTAAACGATCATTTAGTTTTAAATATATATATAACAATAAAAATTAGAAAACCTATGAGTACATTACAAATTCACAGTATTGAAACAGCTCCAGAAGCCAGTAAATCACAACTAGAAGCATCTGTAAAAAGCTTCGGTATGCTTCCTAACTTGCACGGTGTATTATCTGAAGCTCCAGAGCTATTAGAAGCCTATAAAATGCTTCATGACTTGTTTCAACAATCTTCATTCAACAATGAAGAGTTAACAGTGGTATGGCAAACTATAAACGTAGAACATGAATGCCATTACTGCGTACCGGCACATACTGGTATCGCCCATATGATGAAAGTTGATCCAGCTTTAACCGAGGCTTTGAGAAATGATGAAACCTTACCTGATGCAAAATTGCAAGTATTAAAAGAAACAACACTTTCGATTGTAAGAAACAGAGGAAATATAAGTGGTGCAGAAATAGAGACGTTTTATGCAGCTGGTTATACACAAAGGCAATTGTTAGAGATTATTTTAGGGTTGTCTCAAAAAGTAATTAGTAATTATACCAATCATATAGCCAAGACCCCTGTTGATGATGCTTTCCAAAAATTTGCTTGGGAAAAGAAATAACTTCTAGTAGTATTTAAACAAAAGTTATAGCGGCTTGAATTAACATTCGAGTCGCTATTTTTTTATGATTACTTCAAAAAAAACCTCATCTGCCAACTTCAGTTTATATGCTTAAAATACAATTGGTTTTAAGCTATTTGTCACTTACTATCATGATTTTTACCATTTAATTGTAAATCGCAGCTTATTTTTCTTAATTAGCAATATGGTCGAACTAAAAGAGATACTAAAATACATATCGTTTGTTGTGTTTCTTCCTATTACATATTTTTTACTATCCTTAGTTCTTAGTTATATCACTATAAATCCAGAAATAACAGGAACACATAAAAACTCGAGTATATACTTAGCATCTGATGGCGTTCATCTTGAGATCATTATCCCCAAAAACAAATTAGACACAGCACTTTTAAATGGTTTAAAACAAAATAGTCAAGAAAACTATTTATCTTTTGGTTGGGGAGATAGAACTTTTTACATTAAAGCATCCACTTCGTCTAATTTCACATTTAAAAATAAACTGCAAGCAGCATTTATGAATACTCCAACTTTATTACACATTAAAGGGTATTTTACTAAACAAAATAACTGGGTAGAAATAAAAATAACCGCCTCTCAACTTGCTACACTACAAACGTATATAAACAACACTTTTAAAAAGACAACTACACTTCAAAAAATAAGATTACCAGATATTAGCTATGGCAATACCGATAATTTTTATGACGCTAACGGTAACTATAATTGCTTTAATACTTGTAATACATGGGTCAATGAAGGTTTAAAACAAAGCCAAATAAAAGCTAGTCTTTGGACCCCATTTGATTTTGGGTTATTACATATTCATAAAAAATAGATGAAAAAAATCTTACTAATTTTTACGGTATTCCTTTACTTAGGATGTACTAAAAGAGCCGAAACTCTGAAACCTAAAGAACAGTTCTTGGCGGGTCAGGTTCCTAAAGAAATTCCTGTTGCATTTATGCCTAATCTAGTATCCAAAGATTCTCTTATTCATAAAGGGATATTCTCTAATGATTATACAAGATATTACTACACTGTTTCTGACAAGAAATTCTCAAAGTTCGATATCAAAATGATCCATAAAAAGAATGGTAAATGGTCGAAGCCTACTATTGCCTTTTTTAATAGTTCGTATAATGATCATGGTATGAGTTTTTCTCCCAATGGAAACACTTTATATTTTAGTTCAACAAGACCTACGGATATTAAAGGTATTCCGGATACCTGGCATTTATGGAAATGCGAAAACATAAACGGAAACTGGAGCACACCAAAATTCATAGACATTCCAAATTTACGCAACAAACTAGTTTCTCATCCAAGTGTTACTGATAAAGGCACATTGTATTTTCATTCTAGCAACATAGATTACAGTGACATGACCATCTATTTTTCGAATCAAAAAAACGGCAAATTTGAAGATGCAAAAAAAGTACATTTAATACCACAACACTCTAATGGATATTGTACGCCCTATATTGCTCCAGACGGTACTTTCTTACTTTATGCCTCAATAGGTGAACCTCTAACATTAAATATTAGCTACAAAAAAAATGACAGGTGGTCAACGCCAGAACAATTACCATCCGCCATTAATCAAAATAATCAAGGAAATCCATATATAACACCAGATGGTGCTTTTCTTTTTTATACACATCAATATAAAGACGACAAGATGGGGTGGGACATATTTTGGGTATCTACAAAATCCTTTTTACATATTGAAGAATAATAAATCCCTTTTTGATTATTATATTAATTGATTTAATTTATGGTCAAGCACCTCGAAATCAACATACCCATTTGATAATAAAATCCTGTCTTCTCCATTCTTCAATAGTGTAGCAGGATAACCTCGCACCCCATCAGAAGCCACTGTGGCAAATTCTTCTTTGGCTATCTTTACATATTTTGGATCTCTTATTTTTGTATTAAAATCATCTAAGTTAATATCAAGTTTTTGAGCATAGTTTGAGAAATTAGCTATATCATCTGGGTTTACACCATCAACATAAATTGCTTTATGTAGCATAGCCGCAAATGCCATTTCTTTTTCAGGATAGTTCTCTTTAACTACACAAAGAGCTATTGCCGGAGGCAAAGAATTTAATACCATCGTATTGTGTTCTAGTGATTCGTTGATAAATTTTTCACCAAATTTAGTTCCAGTTCGTTCTTCTACAGTTTTATATGCCCCAGCTTTTATGTAGGGAGCGATATCATTAATTGCTCCTACTCTATCTCCTAAAAACAATCCACCACTTACTACCTCAAAATCTATCATGTCTTTATACTTATGATAAATTTTCTCTATAACTGGGCTAAATCCATAACACCAACCACATAGTGCATCATAGTAATAGGTAACCTTGTGTTTTTTCATGAAAATAATATTATTTACAAATTATATATTCTAATATACCGAATCTACCAAATAACAATGAGTATATAGAATCATTGCTAATTATACACTCTTTTTTTCTGTTTCTAACTTTACTTGTAGTATGACATAAAAATCAAAAACCACCTCATTAATCGAATTTTGATTTTCGATATCAATTTTTGCTGCATAACTATCTAAAGTAGTATGATACCAGTCCCATAAACTATCATTTCGGTTTTTAAACCCCATTAACGATAAGATCATTGTACCTAACTCGATAGTAAAAGCAGAGGTGTCAAATCCAATTGTATGTAATTGGTTCACAAATTTAATATGTAGCAATTCATTTTTAATCAAAAACAAGATAATATCTTGTGATGTAGACAACTGAAACTTCGGAAAGTTTTTAGGATCCAGAACTAATTGCATCTTTTATTTATTTTAGATTTTTAAAATTATCGTATAAAATAGCGTAGTTCCCGGCCTTTGCTGAAATATGCATTATATCTTAATGTCATACCAAGTGCTGTCTTTCTTCTGAAAGCGGGTATAATTCTGCTCTTTGTTAGAGCGTGGCTTTAAAATGAAACGATTGGTTTAAATTTAAACATTGTACAAAATTACTTTTTTAATGTTCTTCGATAAGCAGCTTTTTCTTCTGCCACTTTTAATAGTTCTGAAGAGCAATCCATTTCATAAATATGCTTTGCTAATCGATCACTAACATATTCATCTTGCAATTCTTGAGCGCTTAGCTCAAAAATAGCTGCTAATTTACTAAGCCGCTTCTCGTCAAAATCACGTTTGCCATTTTCAATTTTACTCAAATTTGCGGCATCTAAATCTAACTGAGCTGCTAGTTTTGTTAATGTGAGCCCATTTTTGGTTCTAAGAAGCTTGATGTATTCTCCAAAAGTTTCTTTCATTTGACTTGTCAATCTTTGACAAAGATATTTTTTATTTTTTGATTGTCCAAAATAAACAAGTACCTATATTCAAGATATTAGTACCTTTCTCAAAAGCTATATTCATGAAAAATCTTACTCAATTAGATCGATATACGTCTTTACTAGATTTTTTAGATAAAAAATTCAAAGAGGATATTAATATTAATGATATTGAAGAAATCTCCTTTTATTCTTATCGAAACATTAATCGCATTTTCATGGCATTACATCATGAAAGCATCGGGAAATACATCAAAAGAATGAAGCTTGAAAAGGCAGCACAATACTTAAAATACTCTAACACTTCTATAACCGATATTGCTTATGAAATTGGCTATAGTGATATAGCCGCATTTAGTAAGGCTTTCAAAAATCAGTTTAATTGCGCTCCCTCACAATTTCGACTCACTCAAGAAATCAAACATACTATCCAAAAAAAAAGCATAGATCATAAACATCCTTCCCCTTTACTAGCTTATGAAATTGAAGAACTACCAAGTATCGCTATATTGTACCTAACGTACCAAGGCACCTATGACAACATAAAAGGTATTAAAGAAACCTGGGATCGACTTATAAATTATGCCACTAAAAAAGGCTTATTTAATAAGGATACTATTTGCCTAGCAGAAATACTAGACGATAATGAAATAACAGAAAATGTGTACTGCAGATATAATGCTGGGATTATTATTGAAAACATTAAAACTGTCGAATCAGATGGTTTGTTTAGAACTAAAATTATACCTGAGCAGAAATATCTAAAGTTTATTCATAAAGGTAGTCATGAAGATTCTCTACTCACCTATGATCGCATATACTCCTATTGGATCACAGATATATCTTTGGAACTCGAAGACAAACCGACTTTAGAGTTTTTTCTAAATGATGATGCTACTACTCCTGCGAGTGAACTCCTTACCGAAATTTACATTCCTATTAAATCCTAGATTGTCCAAAAATGACAAACAGTTGCGCATCTATCGTATATATTTTTGTGATATATACTTATGACTATGGATATAGAAGAAATTTTAAGTTTATTTGAGACTTCAGAAATATTAAATTATGTAGCTTATTTTTTTATTTTTAATAGCCTACTCACTCTTTTTGAAATTTTTCTGGATATTTTTACTTCAAAAGAACGTCGATGGAAAGATACGGGTGCTAATATTATAATCTTCTTTTTCGGACAATTACTAGAAAAAACTATACTTGGCACTATAGGTATACTATGCTTATTGCCATTCTATTATCTATCTCCTTTCGAAATACCACTACATGGTTGGACATGGATTTTTAGTATTATAGTTGCTGATTTTACATATTATTGGATGCATCGACTTGAGCATGAACATCGGATTTTATGGGCAAACCATAGTGTTCACCATTCTTCGCAAGATTACAACTTAACTGTAGCAATGCGATTAAGTATTGTAGAAGGTGTCATAGAATGGATTTTTCTTATACCGATGATACTTATAGGTTTTAACCCTTTTCAGGCAATAATTTCATTAGTTTTTGTAGCACAATATCAAACTTGGATACATACAGAACGAATCATCAAACTTGGATGGTTGGATGAAGTGTTTAACACTCCTTCTGTACATAGAGTACATCATGGATCTAATGATAAATATATTGATAAGAACTATGGAGGTATTCTTATTCTTTGGGATAAATTATTTGGCACTTTTCAAAGAGAAGAAGAAAAGGTTGTTTATGGTTTAACTAAAAATATACATACCTATAATCCCATTACAATTAATTTTATTGAATATAAAAACATCTGGAAAGATGTAAAACAATGCAAAACATGGAAAGATAGATTCAAAATCATATTTGGCAGTTTAATCTGGAGACCCGTTTATTTTAAAAATTCAAAACAACAATCATGATCACCAACATAGCGAACACTTTAGTAACATTACTTAGACAAAAACAATTTGTAGCAGCACAAGAACAATTATTTGCTCAAGATGCCATTAGTCTTGAACCCAGTATGTATAAAGAACGATCTGTAAAAGGTTTAAAAGCAATACTTAAAAAAGAAAAAACTTTTTTATCTAACATCAAACATTGGCATCATTTTCAAGTTTCTGATCCAGTAATTAGCAAGGACTATTTTAGTATACGAATGATGACAGATGTAACTTTACTAACGAAACAAAAAGTTACTATTGATGAAATCATCATTTACCAAGTAACTAATGGAAAAATTAGCAAAGAACAATTCTTTTATCAATAATGTAATTACACGGCTTCAAAAAGTTTTCCTGGTAAAGGTTTTACAACGCCTTTAAGTTCCATATTAAGTAGTGTGGATGCTACTTTAAATGTTGGCATATCGCAGTGCAAAGCGATAACATCCAGCAATTCTTTTCCGCTATCATTAAGGTAGCTATAGATCTTTTTTTCATCACCTTCTAACTCGATAAAAAGTTTTTTTTGTACTACTTGATGTTCTTTTGTTTCTACATCCCAGTTTAGCATATAGACAAGATCAGCGGCACTAGTAAGCATATGTGCTCGTTGCGTTTTAATCAACATATTACAACCTTTACTTAAAATGTCATTGGCCCGACCCGGTACTGCAAAAACATCGCGATTATAAGAACTAGCAATATCAGCAGTAACTAAAGATCCACCTTTATCGGCACTTTCGATAACAACAGTCGCTTCACTAAGTCCAGCAATAATTCGATTACGTCCCAGAAAGTTTTTACGATCAAAAGTATCTGTGCTCCAAAAATCAGTAAAGAAACCACCATTTTCTTCGATTTCGGCAACATATTTTTTATGTGCTTTAGGGTATATTTGATTTAATCCATGTGCAAGACATCCTATAGTTTGCAAATTGTTTTTTACTGCAGCTCTATGTGCCGTAATATCTACCCCATAAGCAAAACCAGAAACGATAACAGGATTAATCGGAGCCAAAGCCTCTATTAGTTCTTCACAGAACTGAACCCCATAGCGGGTCACTTTACGCGTACCCACAATGCTTATTATTTTTTTATGCTCTAAATCTATGTTTCCAGAACCAAATAAAACAATTGGACCATCTATACAATGTTTTAGCTTTTCGGGATATGCTGCTTGATCATATGTCCAATATTTGATGTTATTATCGACAACAAATTTCAATTCATTTTCTGCAGCTTTTTGATGTTCAGGATTGTACAAATCCTTAATTTTTGTAGTTCCTATGCCATCTATTTTCAAGAGATTGCTAGGCTTTTCAGTAAGAACCCCTTCTGCAGAACCTACAGTATGTATTAGTTTTTTAATCGAGCTATCTCCTAGGTTAGGAACCTTTTTAAGTGCAAGTAAAGCAAGCAGATTTTTGGTGATCATGTACAACTTAGTGTTTAATTATTTTAAGATAAGGTCACAATTTAGTTCCACATCACTAATATTGGCTCCTATTTTTTTATAGAACTCTTGTGCATTTTTATTCCAATTAGATACTTGCCAACGTACTCTATTACAATTTTCTTCTTTAGCCAGTTGAATTACAGCGTCAATTAATCTTTTACCAACACCATTCTTTCGAAAAGCCTCTTTTACAAATAAATCATCCATATAAAGGGATTTTCCAACCCATGTGTGGTACGAAAAAAAATAGGTAGCATATCCAATGATTGTATCATCATTGGTATGGGCAACAAAACCATTAAAATAGTGTTTTTCTGCATTCATTTGGGCTACAGAATTTATCATTTTGTCTTCACATTCTTCAAAAATGGCAAACTCCTTAAATAATTTTATCAATTCAGAAAAATCCTTTTCGCCTGCATTTCTAATTGAAATAGTACTCATACATTTTGTTATTTTATTCTTTAAAAACTAGAGAATGACCTTACTAGCGTTACTTCTATATTTTATCAAAAAGAATAGCTTGTAAATTTGAAATAAATAATACGTATACAAGAAACAAAAAAAAACAAGACTGTTAATAAAATCACAGACTATTGTTCTGATCGGTTTCATTTTTTCATACCTTTGAAATAAGGAAACAACACTAACAAACATCATATTTTAAGGGGTACAATGAATAACACAGCTACATATATAAGCGAATTATTATATCGATACGAATGCGTAATCTTACCCGGTTTTGGCGCATTTTTAACAAGACGTCAATCCGCTACCATTGAAGAAGCTACACATTCTTTTTACCCTCCAAAAAAACTAATTTCTTTTAATAGTCAGTTAAAAAATAATGATGGATTACTAGCTAATTATATTGCTGCTGCAGAAAACATATCTTATACAGATGCCGTTGCAAAAATTCAGCGCTATGTATTATCTCTAAAAGAGCAAATAGGGCAAGGTAAACGAATCACTTTAGACAAAATAGGTTCATTTTATTCTTCTGTAGAAGACACATTACAATTTGAACCATTAGATGACGTAAATTACTTGTCAGAAGCCTTTGGTTTAAGTTCTTTTGTTTCTCCTGCCATAAAACGTGAAGTTGAGATTACACGTGAAGTATATAAAGAAGAAGTTGAGGCTATTGAAGAAGCCGTACCACTTACTTTTACTCCTGAAAAACGAAGAGAACAACCATATTTGCAATATGCAGCAATTGCAGTTGTAGTTTTAGGTTTGGGTGGTTTTTTTGGTTTGAATCAAGTAAGTAATCAAAACATTACATACAACGATACTCAAAACAACGAAGCTGATATAGAAGTTAAACATAGAATACAAGAAGCTACTTTTGAAATTTCAAATCCTTTGCCAGCAATAAACCTTGTTGTATCTAAAGAAGAAAGTTTAAAGAACAGCACAACTTCAGAAAGCATATCTGAGAAATACCATATTATAGCTGGAGCTTTTAGAATTGCTTCTAATGCAGATAACAAAGTACAAAAACTTATCTCTAAAGGATATGATAATGCTCGTCTTATCGGCAAAAACAAATATGGGCTTCATCAGGTTGTATACCAAAGTTATTCGAATCGAATAGAGGCTTTACAAGCCTTAAGAAAAATCAAAAAAGAACAAAGTCCTAAAGCTTGGATGTTAGTTCAAGAATTATAGTCAGTATTCTATAAAATTTTTCTTTCATAAAAAGACCCAAAACACTTCATTTTTAGCACTATTTTGATGTATTTTGTTTTGTCTTTTCAGTTTATCTATAAAATCTTACAGAAATCTTTAATGCTACGATTATAGGCTTAATTCACTTTTATTCAATCGTATAGTAAAAGTTCTCTCAGCGTCACTATCTTTGTCAAAAAAAGTATTTCTATGGAAGTTAGACACCCTTCAGAATCTCTTGCTATACTCACTGATTTTGTACTAACCGGCGAGACCAATTCGTTAAACAATTTATTCGGAGGAGAGCTATTGGCTCGTATGGATCGCGCTGCAGGAATTGCTGCAGGAAGACACTCTCGTCGTATTGTAGTAACTGCATCTGTAAATCACGTAGCATTTAACAAGTCTATTCCTTTAGGAAGTGTTGTCACAGTAGAAGCAAAAGTATCAAGGGCATTTAACACCTCTATGGAGGTTTATATAGATGTTTGGGTAGAAGATCGCCAAAGTGGTGAAAAAACAAAAGCTAATGAGGCCATATACACTTTTGTGGCGGTAAATGAAACTGGAAATCCAGTAGCAGTACCCCTTATAGAACCACAAACCGCATTAGAAAAAGAACGTTATGACGCTGCTTTACGAAGAAAACAATTAAGTCTTGTTTTAGCTGGAAAGATGAAACCAAACGATGCAACAGAGTTAAAAGCGTTGTTCGTTTAATTATTCTAATTTCATATTTATAATAACTAAAAGAAGAAATAGGATATCTAAAAAAGACATCCTATTTCTAATTTCTTTTTTTATTTATCAATGTTTGCTAAAATTCCTTTTCCAAATATTATTCTGGTCTTTTGAAAGGTATCACTTTCATCACCAATAATCACCTGTATATCATAATTTTCTTTATGCCAACCAAATACGACAGGCGATTCATCAAAAGTACATTCTTCTAATTCATAGGTAGTTCTGCCTTTAGATTCGAATAAATCATTTTTTGCTATTGTAGTATCTACCGATGTAATTTTGCCTTTTTTAAACATACAATTAGGTTCACCATATTCTGCTACCATTTCCTCATAAAATGGCTTGTCTATAATTTCATCAACATATATTGCAAAATTCTGTATGATATCATTATTGTCCGCAGTAATAAAAACCATCGTATAAGGTTTCCCAAAATAATAGTCCAATACATCTACCATATATATAATTCCATTATCAGACTTTGTTGTTGACAACGTATAAGCTTCAGGAACATCACTAATATGCTTTTCAAGTACATCTAAAGGAACGTTATTTATCATTATTAATATAAGGATTAGATTATAAGCAAAATTTTATTTAATTTTTTTTTAAATGTTATACTAGTTCTAGATTTTACAGAAATATTAAGTTTAATTATATATTTTTCATTGTGCCATATTATGAACAGAGGTTCTTCTATAAAGGCACATTCTTTCATTGATGCTTTAAAGGTTGTTGCTGATATACCATTTTTATCTGGTAGATGTTGTTTAATTTCTTTAATCACATCATTTTTATACATTTTAGGTTCGCCATATTCTGATATCATAGCGCTAAGAAATCCTTTTTCTTCTATTGTCCCTCTACAACCAATATAAATAGATTCTATGGTGTCATTTAATGATGTACGTATAGAGACATGGTCAAATTGTTTACCAAGGAAATCAATATTCTCCTTTACTCTAAAACTTTTCTTATTTGTAATTGAATCTATTTCTTCTACAAGGGCAATATCGAGTTCACTAATATGTTTCCCCAATAAATTACCGTCGATAGGGTTGTTTGTATTTAACAATGTGATAATGTTTATAATTAAAAATACCATAATTTTAGTCACAATTATTTAGTGAAAGTAAGTCGATTTTATAGGGGGCAGGATTAATCATATTAATTAGAGTTAATTGTTGATACTGTACCTCCTATAGTTTTCATTTACCAAAAATAAGCACTCTGGATTAGTTTATTACTTTGCATAATTTTTTGAAATTTTAAAGAACATTTCTACTATTTTTACATTTATGAAAACAGAAGAATAGTTAGTACTAGCACTATCAAGAGTAGAAAAAAAATTGATAGAATAAAAAATCTTAAAAACCCTCCTAATGAGTTAAAAAAAGAAAATAGTCACTATGCTTATTATTAGAACAAAAATATATGTATCTATGGATATTAGGACATAAAGGGTATGATTTTATTGATGCTTATGATGGAATTGATGAGTATTTGGATGATTTAGAAGAAGAATAAGATATAAAAGTTCCTTGATCAAGAACTTTTATATCTCGTATTAACTTTTGATTAAAAAAAATTAATCAATAAGTCATTTAAAATTTCTTATACTCGTCTAAAATGCCTTTGCCAAATACAATTAAAGTTCTTGGTCTTTGATTTTTTTGATCTGTGATAAGAACTTGTATATCATAATTTTCTTTATGCCACCCAAACACAAATGGCGATTCATCGAAGGTACATTTTTCTATATTATAAGTTAGTGTATTTTCAATTTTAAACCAATCATTTTGTGTGACTGTTGGATCTATACTTATAAGTTCGCCAAATTTTAGCATAATATTGGGTTCACCGTATGCTGATACCATTGACTGATATAATGATTGATCTATTGTTTCGTTTACAGCAAATGAAATCTGTTTTATAATAAGGTTATCATCTACAGATAGAAACACCATTTCATAAGGTTTATTAAAATAATGGTCTGTTATATCAAGGGTATATACATCTTCTTTTCTGTCGATAGTTGTAGTATCTGTATAGGCTTTAGGAACTTCGTTTATGTGTTTTCCTAATAAATCTATTAAATCATTATTTGGCATAAATCAGTGTAATGGATTGTATATTTTTATGTTGAAACTAAATTTCGAATTATAATTGAGTAATTATTTTTAATTTTTTATAAAAACTTTTTGTGTGGGAACAATTTCTTTAATTTCATTGAGTTTAACGAATCCTTCTTTGCCATGCACTCCATAAACAATTAAGTGATCATGATTAATCTCTTTTATCGGAACCATCCATTGTTTATGTTTTTGATTGGTATAGTAAACAATAAAATATGTTGAGTCTATAATCTCTAATCGATATCGGTTGCAATTTTCTTGTCCTAAAAACTTCATTGTTTGTTCAGAACACATGACTCCGCTTAATTTAATTATAGGTTGTTTATTAGCAAAGGTGACAGGGTAAAAATGTTTATATTGTTTTTTTAAGATTTCATCTATAGGATGGTTTATAATTGTTGGGAGTAATCTTACGTAAACAAACTTGGCTTTTTCTGCGTTATGAACTGTTGGCAGATAGGTTATTAATTTGTTCTTATTTGGGAGGCCATATTTATATTCATGATAGGATTTGCTAAACCCTTCTTTAAAATAGTTGTTGATGGTATCTATTTTAAGTTTATTTCTATACAAAAGGGTATCAAAACTGTAGGTAATAATATCTTTTTTAGTTATTTCTATAACTGTTAGTTCTGGATATGAATACGTTTCATTAGAAATAATTAAAGACCATTTACCTTCTAAATTTTGTGCTATAGTAAATTGAATAGATATGAATAAAGTTAGTAAATGTTTCATTAAACAAGTTTTTCAGCTGTAAAGTCCTCTGCGATTATATATGGTTGTCCAAAATCTAAAGAATATGGAACTATAGATTTCATTTACCAAAAATAAACACTTTGGATTAGTTTATTAATTTGCATAATTTTTTGAAATTTTAAAGAACGTTTCTACTATTTTTACATTTATGAAAACTGAACAAGAAATAATTACATTATTATCAAGAATTGAAACGATAACAGATCGTATTAAAAAGCTAGATGATCCTCCGTTTAATTTTAAACTAGAAAGTTGTGAATTTCGTATATTACTAGCTCAAAAAGACATGTTCCATGCTATACTTGAACATAAAGGCTATAATTTAATTGATGCTTATGATCACCTAGATAGCTTTCTAAATGAGTTAGAAAACAAATAAAAAAAGCCTCTTTATGTGAGGCTTTTCTATTTTTACGTTACTTTTTAAAGGTTAAAAAATTCTTATTACTGAATTTTATTTGAGTTGAATGAAATGTGTCTGTTTCCATTCCTAGTACAACTTTAATACTATAATGATCTTTTTCCCAAAGTATATATAGCGGTTTATCTTCAAACTTATAATCCTCTAAATTACCTGTAAATTGAGCAGATTCGGTTGCGTTTGTTCTGTCTCTAATCATATCAACTGTACTTTTATCTGGCCCTAACATCAAAGACGGAACCCCATACACCTCAACCATACGCTCATAAAATGATTTATCTATAATTTCCATAAGGCTAATAGCAATCTCTTCTACAAGGTCTTCCTTATTTGTTGTGATAAATGTTGAATTATATGATTTGCCTAAAAAAACCTTTTCTTCATTAATTTTATACAATTTCGTACTAGTAAAACTCTCATCTTGTATAAGGATAGCGTTAGAAACTTCATTAATATGCGTGCCGATAAGACCCTGTATAGAATGATTTGTAGTCATAAAAAGAGCTATAATAGCTATAAAATTTGTATTCATAATTTAATTACAGTTACCTGTTGTGAAAAAATTTCGCCTGTATTGCGATACACTTCTAGCACTAATACCATAGAGATTATTTCGTGATGCTGCTCCTCCAATAGATTTCATAGCAAGATTGATTTCATTCAAAAATTCAAATTCTAATTGATTTGCACTAGCCGTAGGATTGGCATCATACCACAATGCTGTCGCCGTTATTGCTTCATTTACCAATAACGCTGTTGCCGTTTGTGCTTCACCATTTGTCATAACAAGTGGTGTATTAAAATACACTACACCAGGTATCACAATATCACTCAATTCAATTTTAAGATCATTTCCATCTGCATGAGTTGTTACGAAATAGTTCCTTACACCTTTAACTGCTGCAACTCTACTACCCCCAACAGCTGCATATTCAAAACTAGAACAATCAGGAAAAGGCCATTCTTCAGGGTTATCTGATAAAACTTGAGGCGGATTACTTTTAACACTCTCGGCAGTTGTGTTATTTACAGGAGGTGTATAACTTGTATGACAGTTTGTTACTTGTTTTACTGTTTGCCCTCTTGATTCTCTGTGTGAATAAGTGATATCAATAACTTGATTTGTATTTGTATAATAGCTTACATCATAAAAATACTCCCAATGCTGTATAGTTACTGTACTTGTAGAGCAACCACCGCCACCACTACAGTTAACGGGTTCTAAACCTTCTAAAATAGCGCACTTAGCAGGTTGTCTAGGCAGCAAATTCCTGCCAATACCATTACCTATAGATTTTGTTTGTAAAACGCCAACCTCATAAGATTCTCTTGCTATTTTTTCTCCTGTAGTATCAAATACATATGCCATACCAGAATAATCGGCTATAGCGATATATGACAACTCTTTTGTTGTATTATCAACAGAAGGTAATAACTCTACCAAAAAGTATTCTGGTTGATCATTTTCATCAAATCGAGCCAATAGGCGATAACTTGATTTTGATACATACCCTTCTATATTTACTATTGAAGCATTTTTATGTGTAACAGAAAATTCATAAAATATCGAGGTATCAAATTTACGTTCTACAGCAGAAGTCCAATCGATAAGGATATCTTCTTTTTGTAATGCAGGTGAGTCTTTAAAATCGTCTAGAGAAAATGCTTGTTCCAGGCTTTGCTCAATAGTTTGTGTAGGTTGATTAATGTGCTCTGTCTCACAGCCAGAAAGTGTGATTAAAAACAGGGCTATATAAAAAAATGGTTTAAGAGATTTCACGTTTAAAGGTGATTTAAAGTGTGAATTTAGATAATTTTTCATTAATAAAATAATTTGTGTGTACTTACTCTGTTTGTTATTTGGATTTTCAGTGTACCTCCCATTTCTCATCAAGGTGGCCAACCTTTACATAGCCCATTATAACGTATTGATAATGAATAATTGTTTCTCTGGTGGGGATTTGAGGTTTGAGAGAAATGTTCTTGTATATACACTGCAATTTTACAGAATACTATATATATTACAGTACAGAAATCTGTAGCAGGTACTATTTGTTTTTTAGCAATATACTAAGAAGTCTTAAATTATCGGCTTTTGCGACGTATATTTTTTTTGTATTTAACTGGACTTTTGTTTAATGGCTTCTGACCAAGAAAAACAAAGGCATAAAGCAATCGGAAAACGCATTAAAGAACTGCGAATTAATGCTGGTTATACTAGTTACTCAAAATTCGCTATAGAACATAATCTTGAGAATAAAAGTGTCTGGAGATGGGAAGAAGGATTAAACTACACAATAGATACCTTATTTATGCTTGCAGACATCCATAACATTACCATTACCGAATTATTAAAAGATATTGAGTAAATTTTATAATGATTTTATTATCAAATTAGCCTGAATTAATCACATCTTATACACCCAAGTTTGGGGATTTAAGCGTTTTGCATTCTGGTAGATTAAAAACTTCATAATAGCTCTACCGGTAGTTGGATTTACACGTACTTGACCTATTGATTGTTTTGTAGCTACCTTTTGCCCCTCTTTAACAGATATGTTTTCTATATTATAATAGGTAGTAATATAATTACCGTGTCGTATTTGCACAAGGCGGCTGGCTCCTCTTAGTTTTTGTATAGCGATGACTTCGCCTTCAAAAATAGCTCTAGCCTTTTCTCCTTTTCGAGTTTCTATCTCTACACCACTACTATTAATCTGTATGTTTGGAAGCGTTGGATGTGGTTGCCGTCCAAACTTTTTGGTTACGCGCCCAGTTCCTACAGGCCAGGGTAATTTTCCTTTATTTGAAGTGAAGTTATCTGCTAATATTTTTGCTTCGGCAGTTAACGCAAATGTTGTAGCAGATCCCTTTTTTGTAACTTTTTTACCTGCTTTTTTATTTGCTCTGGCGATTGCTTCACGAATTAACTTTTCGATAGCTTTATCTATCGCACTAGCCTGCTCTTGTTTTTTCTTAATTTGTTTGGTGTAGGTTCCTCGCTTTTTGCGAATAGAAGCCATTAAAACTTGTTGCTCTTTCTTCTCTTCTTTTAGCTTTTCTTGAGCGTCCCGATTTTCTGCAATAAGTCTTTGTTTATCTTCTTTTTGATTCGATAAATTAGCATTTAATCTTTGAAGTTCTTGCGTATCACTCTCTATTCTATCTGCCTGATCTTTGCGGTGCTCATTGTATTGCTTCATGTATTGCAATCGCTTATAGGCTTGTGCAAAATCTGATGAAGACAATAAAAACATAATCCTACTTTGATGTGATTTACTTTTATAAGATTTAATCACCATTTTAGCATAATCCTCTTTCAGCGCTTTTAATTCTGTACGATACGCCTCCATCTTTTTGAAATTAACATTAATTTCACGCGTTAATAAATTAGCCTGTTGATTCGTAATCTTAATAAGGTTTTGTCTTGTATTGATCTGTGAGTTAATTGTTTCAACCTCATCAAGAACTGAACGTTCTTTGAGTTTGTTATTTTCTCTCAACTCGATCATTTGTTGGATCTCTTCTCTAAGACGCTGACGTTCTTCTTCTAATTGCTGTTGTTTTTTACTTTGTGCAAATGATGGTGTACACATGCATAACAGCAAACCAATCAAATATGTAACTTTTAGAACCCTCATTGAATAGTAACTTCCTTATAGCCTGATGGTATTTTAAACGGAAAACTTACCTTAGCATTGTAATCTACTGCCTTATATTCGATATCAATTCTTGTAGTTTCATCTCCTTGTACAGCCTCTATACCAATTTGCTTCGGAAAATCCTGATTGCCAATTTTTTGATACGTGTGATAATTTATAGCAAGATTTCTATTTTCTATAGGTTGCTTTAATTGTTGAGATGCCATCTTAAAACTGTCTGGGCGTATTAAAAACAACCGTTCAAATAATGCTAAGTCTGCCTTAGGAACTAATTGGTATGTTTGATCTGTAACCGTAGATTTATACTTATCTTTTCTTAGATTAAATAGCGCTTGTCCTAATAACATTTGCTGTACTTTATCAAAATCCAGATCATTAGTGCCCAGCCATTCACTTAAAACCGTAAAATCTCCTTCAAAATAGGTGTTATTTATTTTCTCGTAATAGCTTACTTTTTCTGGAGTGATCAGGACTTTTGCCAGAGGTATAATCATTTTAACACTAATCCAAATGGCTTTATCTTTTTCCATTCTTAATGTAACTGCAGGGCTATATGAGTTTTTACCATCATCATATTTTACTCTAAGTTTAGCATTAAGTGTTTCAAAATTAAAAGATCGATTATAATGATTAGCAATGATCTTTTCTGAACTTAACTTTTTAAGTCTAGTACCTGTTACTGCATTTGTACTTTTACAAGAACTAAGCAAAACCAAAGAAAATAACATATACCCTACTATCCTTATTTTACTCATTAAGATTTTTTCTGAAGTTTATTTGATTTTTCGAGATATTCTGCTCCTTTTTTTTCGTTACCTGTTTTAAGATATGCTTCTCCTATTTGCTTATAAAAATCAGCTTCCATTTTAACATCATCTATCACATAATCTATACCTAACGATAGAATATCTATTGCATCTTTTGCCTTTTCAAGTTGAATTAAAGAAACTCCATTTACAAGATAAAAAACAGGCTGCGCAGGGTACATTTCTATTGCTAATTCGCTTCCGACCTCTGCTTTCTCAAATCGCTTTAAGTCCAATTGTAAAAGCAAAATTCTTTTAAGAAGACCAAAATCATTTGCATTACTTTTTATACCTCTTTCATAAAAATTAAGCGCCTGCTCTTTTCTATCTTTCTTATAATAAAAGTGTCCTAATTCTGTAAAAACCTTAGCATTATTACTATTACCCGACAACAAAGAAATAATTCCTGTTAGCTCTGACTCATATTGCGGATTTTTATCTAAAAACGGAAGAAAATCATTAATCACCTTATATTTAGATTCTGTATCTATTTTATCACTTTTTAAAGTAATTTTCATAGATTTAATTGCTTTTTCAGTCTGATTATCTTCAAGATAAAACTTATACAAAGCCATATGTGCTAACTCTGATTTTGGCTTTTTGGCTATTAGTTGTTTTGCAATGCTATACGCTTTCTCTTTTTGATTATCCTTACTATATAAGAATATAAGGTTAAGGTAGTTTTGTTCTACTTTAGGGTTTTGTTGTATTTTTTTTTCAAGAATAGCAATACGACTATTTGGATTTGTAATTTTTGAAGTTATTCTTTGTCTTAATTGATTTCGATAAAGATCAGTACCATACTCTTCGTTTAATCCATCAAGCACCGTTAGTGCTTCATCATATCGTTTTTCAAGAAAATACAAATTTGCCAACTGTTCTTTAAACATGGCATCAAAATCAACAAGCTTTTCGACAACTTCGATACATTCACTATACTTTTGTTGCTGAAAATAGACTTCGTATAAAAGTTCTAGAACATGCCTATCACTTGGCTTTGCTTCTAGTACTTTATTAAGGTTTTTCTCGGCTTGTCCAAACACTTTTAGTGCCAAATAGTTTTTACCCAACTCATGATATAAAAAATCAGGTTTTGGATCTAATGCAATGCATTTTTCTAATGATAGAATTGCCTTGTCATAATTAGTAATTGCTTTTTGTTTCAAAGCTTCAAAAAAGTGTTCTTGAAATTCGTCTGAAACATTACCCAAATCATCAATATTAATCTCTTGCTTAGGTTCGATATCTTGTGCTACTGCATACGTATATCCAATTCCAAAGAATATGTAAAATAGACCTATATGTTTCCAACTCCTAAGCATAAATTGTATTAAGGGTATTCTTATTTAATCATAAATTATTCTAAAACCGAGTAATCACCAATACTTATTGTTGTGTGACTCCCATTATACACGGCATTATTACCGATCATAGCATTGTCTAAGGTAGCGTTTTTTATGACAGTTTTAGTCTGCACAAGGCTATTTTTAATGGTTGTATCTTCTAGAACACAATCATCACCAATTGAAACATTAGGGCCAACCGTTGTATTTCTTAGTGTGACATTGTCTCCGATATAACATGGTGGTATTATTGTAGCATTCTCTTGAGTAATAGCACCGCTTATTAATTTTTCTCCATCTTTTTCTAAAAAACCTAGCATTCTAGTATTGGTTTCTACAGTAACATTTTTGTTTCCGCAATCCATCCATTCGTCTACCTTTCCTGTCACAAAAACTTTGCCATTGGCCATCATTCTTTTGATACCATCATTAATTTGATATTCTCCTCCATTAATAATGTTATTGTCTAAAACATATTGCAGTTCATTTTTTAGTACTCCAACATCTTTAAAATAATAGATTCCTATCACTGCAAGATCCGATACAAATTCTTGCGGTTTTTCTACCAATTCTACGATTTCTTTATTATCGTTAAGTTTTACTACACCATAGGCTTCTGGTCTATCTACTTGCTTTACCCAGATTGCAGCATCTGCATCTTTATCCAAATCAAAATCTGCACGTATCAACGTATCTGCATATGCTATAACAGCAGGTCCAGAAAGTGATGGTGCAGCAGACATAATTGCATGCCCAGTTCCTAATGGTTCGTCTTGTCTATAAATAGAGGCTTTTGCCCCAAGGCTTTCTGCCAAAGATGTCAAACTAGAAACCACATCATCACCAAAAAAAGCAGGGTCGCCTAGTATAAAAGCGATTTCTTCAATAGGTTCTCCTAAAACTTTAGCGATATCAGACACTAAACGATGCACAATAGGTTGTCCTGCTACTGGGATTAAAGGTTTTGGAACAGTAAGCGTATGAGGTCTTAATCTAGAACCTCTTCCTGCCATAGGTACAATAATTTTCATGCTATTTTTTTCTTTTCGATTGATTTTAAATGCTATTCTTATTATTTGACTCCCGTACTACCAAATCCACCTTCTCCTCTTGAAGTTTCAGACAATTCAGCAACTTCTAGCCACTCTGCACGCTCGTGTTTTGCAATCACCATCTGCGCAATTCTTTCACCGTTTTCGACTACAAAATCCTCATTAGAAAGATTTACTAAAATTACACCTACTTCTCCTCGATAATCTGCATCTACAGTTCCTGGTGCGTTTAAAACTGTTACTCCTTTTTTTGCCGCTAATCCACTACGAGGTCTAACTTGTGCTTCATAACCAACAGGAAGTTCCATAAAAAGTCCTGTTTTGATAATGGCTCTTTCTAAAGGTTTTAACGTAACTGGTGCATCTATATTTGCTCTTAAATCCATCCCCGCCGAGGCAATAGTTTCGTAATGCGGTAACTCGTGAGATGATTTATTTATTATTCTTATTTGCATACTACTAGTTTTAAACGATACAAATCTGTTTCTAAACATAAGAAACAACGTTTTAGTAATTCGTTTATTTTTTTAAAATCTGTTTTAATTCTTTTCCTTCAAAGGCGTACAAAATTACTAAAAACACAAGTAACAGGGGAATAGAAACCATATAATTACTATCAAAAACATAAAATGACAGTATTGAAAAACTAATTGATGTGATAAGATACATCCCAATCTTCTTAAGGTTATACGGAATTGGGTAATATTGTCTTCCAAAATACCAAGATAAAATCATCATAGTGCCATATGCAGATAATGTAGCAATCGCAGATCCTACATAGGTATATTTAGGAATCAACAAAAAATTAAGTGTTAGGGTGATTATTGCACCCGTTACCGAGATATATGCGCCAAATTTTGTTTTATCGGTTATCTTATACCAAACTGATAAGTTGTGATAAATCCCCAGACATAAATTAGCCAATAAAATAATTGGCACTATTATCATCGCTTCCCAAAATGTTGAATCGGGAATAATTAATTGTTTCAAAAAATCAGAAAAAACGACTACTCCAAGCAATATACAGCTACCCAAAATTGAAAAATACAATGTAATTTTTGCATATGTTTCTTTTGCATTTTTAGAACTTGCATGATTAAAAAAGAAAGGTTCTATACCTAGCCTAAATGCGGTGCTATATAATGTCATAAAAACCCCTAATTTATAGCAGGCTGCATACACTCCTACCTCACCATCTGCAATATTTTCTGGCAATAAATATTTCAGAAGTAATTTATCAAACGCTTCATTAATTGAAAAAGCAATTCCGGCTATTAATACCGGAAAAGCATATTTAATCATTGATTTCCAAATAGCACTAGTAAATCCAAATCTGATTTTAGCATAGATAGGAAGCAATAGTAAAAGTGTAACTGCGCTTGCAATTAAATTTGCGATAAATACATATATGACCTTATCGTTTTCAAAATAAATTGAATCCCAAAAAGTATCATTTCCTATGGCTAAACGAGGTAGTATTAAAAAGAAGAAGAGGTTAAACCCCAAATTAATGATAACATTAAAAATTTTAATTACTGCGTACCGCATCGGTCGCTCATTGATTCTAAACCAAGCAAATGGCAGCACTACTAAAGCATCTAAACTTAGGATTAATAATCCAAATACAATATATTGAGTTTCAAATTCTAGGAAGGTTGCCAATTCATTTCGGCATAAAATCCCCATTCCTAATAAAAGAATTGTCGTACTGGTTAATGACGTTAAAGCGGTAGATTGCACACTGTTTTTCGTTTTTGGATCTTTACTTACGAATCTAAAAAAGGCAGTCTCCATACCATAAGAAAACAATATATTTCCGGTAATTAACAACGCCATAATAGATGCATAAACCCCATATTCATTTTTATTTAAAACATCTACATATAGTGGTACTAACACGATACCAAGAACTCTTGGTAACACAGTAGCCAGACCATAAATAAAAGTTTGCTTAAAAAGTTTCTGAAATATGCTCAACTGGTAGTTTAATTGTATGGGTAAAAATACAATTTTATTGCCTCAATTACATTGGAAAATTTTTCAAGGGTTTTTCTGGTAAATTATCTAGTTTAAAGATTTCTTGTTTATTGTCTTTAGTGTATTCTATGACACACTCTCCTTCTTTTAATGCAAACGGAATCTTTTCTGTTATCCCCGGAGGTTTATTTTTAAACTCTTCTTTGGGGTCACTACTCATGATAAGATCGTTTATTTGTCGGGGATACATGTAATGCCCTATATAAACTATTTTGTTAGTAGATTCAGGAGCTAGTTTTACCTTTTTGCCTTTGAAATATGCATACTTCAAGTTAATTCCTGAAGTATCTTTAAGTTCTATAGCGATCAAAAAACCATTAGCGCC
Source organism: Aquimarina aggregata (assembly GCF_001632745.1). Taxonomy (GTDB): domain Bacteria; phylum Bacteroidota; class Bacteroidia; order Flavobacteriales; family Flavobacteriaceae; genus Aquimarina; species Aquimarina aggregata. The sequence continues at coordinate 105,960 of NZ_LQRT01000005.1, forward strand.
ACCTTTAACTCCAGATAAAATTTTCTGAAAATACGCTTCTTTAATTGGTAAAGGATTTTTCATATCTAATTGTTGACCACTAGCACATTGTATATGTATCATAAACAAGAATAAAGATCCTATTATTGTGCCCACTGTTCTCAAAGTATTCATATGTAATTGCTTTTAACTACTCTCAAGATATCAAAACTAATACCATTTTGTAATTTTAGTAAAGATAAAAAATTGAAAATAGGCTTAAAACAATTATTTCAATGGTTACTTATTAATCTTAAAATCTATTATCATCATTATTACATAGTATAACATTACAGAAGATAAAAAGACAACAACTTGATTAAATACAGCTTTTACAAGAATAAAAGTCAATTACGCTTTGATTCTCTCTTAGCAATTTTTCTACATAATTTTTAGTTTCTTGTATGGATAGTAAAGGGATTTCTATTTGCATTGATCTCAAAGAACCATCTTTTTGTGGAACTATAAATATCATTTCACCAATTGTCAAGTCAAAAATACGTTCATTTACAATAGCATAGCCATTACGATCTCCTGAGACAAAAGCATTAAAATCAATAGTGTTCTTTTTTGTTTTATAATATCCTTTAGCTAAATAGTTAGGGTGGTTTCTAGAAGATATTAATGATCGAAAGTGACTAAATTTTTCGGGGTCTATAAAATCTGTCGAGATAGCAATAATAAAGAAAACATCTTGTTCTACATCTTTAATAAAAGCTTTATTAAACTTATTTTTTGTAGCATAAAAACAATTATAAAGAAAACGTTTATTATTTATTGTTAATCCTTTAAAATTACCATCATATCCTAAACCTATAAAACTATTTTCTCCTACCAGATTATATTTGGGTACAGGAAAAATACCCCCTGATAATTTATGTTCTTTAAAAAAATTTAAATCCATCTTAAAAAGCTTATTATCCCAAGTGGCAGAGTCTCGTCGATGTATTTCATTTTTCTTCTTGGCTTTTATATCCCATTGATACTGGCTATAGCCAATTGTTTTAAAACAAATCAACATAAGTATTAGAATTATACTTTTTTTCGCTGTGGTTTGATATTTCATTTCGTGAACTTTACTTCTTTAGGTTTTAGCAATTATTCTGGATAAATGTCTTTTTTACAACAATTAAAATATTCACTTATAATTGTTTTTAACCATTCTTAAAAATTTAAGGTGATTAGAATTTGTAATTTGCCTTTAGTAATACGTATTTAGGAAGTAATCGATACGAGGCACTAGAAATAAATGTATCAGTAACATTATAATCTCTATAGTTATCTCTGTTTAAAAGGTTATTTCCAATCAAAGAAAAACTTACTCCTTTACTCTTTGGTTTGTAATTTACTTCAAAATCCATAAAATAATAGGTATCATTATCGTCATCCAGGTTATTAAAAAAGTATCGTTCTGACTGTAATTGTATATTAAATTTAGAACTTAACACAAAAGATAAGTCTATGAACGAGATATTTTGTGTTGCTGTATTTTTTATTGAAGTCCTAATTTGAGTTGTATTCCAAGTGGTGCCAACATGATAATTAAAAATGCCTCTAAATCCGGATCGTATTTCAAATCCATATTTACATTCTTCGCTTTCTACCAATCTTAAATTAGTACTATTTACAATATTCTTAAACTCTGCTAGTGAATATGAAAGTTTGAGCTTAATGTTATTTCTAATAAATCTTAAATATCGATCTAGATTAACACTAGCACTATAAAACTCTCTGTCTGGTATAATCAACTTTGTAGTTTGAACAAAATTTTGTGTGATAATAGAATTTGTACTCAAAAAATCATTGTCTTTAAGATATGACAATGATATATTAGCAGTGAAACGATCTCCAAAATTGCCCAAGTTATATCCCGTAAATACCCGAGTAGCGTTTAGTTGGTTAAATGTTCCTGTACCTCTTAAAAAACTTCGATACCCTGTGAGTAAATAATTACTGTATATATCGGACACGTTAGCATTAGAATTTACATTTTCAACATATGCAAAAAGTCTATTTGCCTTATCGATTTCCCAACTAAAATTTAGTTTAGTATTAACTAAAAAAGGAGATTCCTTTTGTCGTTTATCTGTCTCTTTTAACTGATTAAATAACTGATGCCCTTCAATATTTATGGCAATATCTACTTCTCTTAATTTTTTTCTATACCCTGAGATAATATATAAATCATGGGTTGTATATCTCGAAAGATTCATATACTCATCTGGAGCATTTAAAACCGTACTATTTTCTTTAAAAAAAAGATCAGAGCGCAACCTATCTTTTCTAAATTCGTATCCTACACTAAAATCCAATAAATCCTTGTTTTTTCTTCGATCCAGCATGTGCCCTTTAAACCCAACATAATTAAATTTATTTTTATTTAATTGTCGTACAGTATTTATGTTTTGAGTCAATGGAAACAGCTCTGTAAATAAAAATTGATTAGTAGTATATTCTTGTGGTTTTTCTTCATTAATATACCTACCTGTTACTAGTAACACTTTATTACTTTTAAATCTATTACTGTATTTAATCATATGATCATGAAGTTGATTCTCGTCTTCTAATCTTTCATTATTTTCTAGCTCATTAAATATTAATTCTGTAGATGTATTAACCGATGATGTATTAAATTTCCCTTCATACTCGAACAATTGAGTTTCTGATATATCATAGTTTAATTCTACTTTACCAAATCCCACATTAGTAGTTTTGCCCAATGTATAGTTCTCAGTATTAGTAAATGAAGTTGTGTTTCCTGTAAAAGAAGTAAAACCTTGACTAAAAAATTTAGTATTATCTGAATTGAATAACCCTAATACCTTAAAGTTTACTTTTGAGGATAGTTTAAAAATAGAGTTTAAAGAGACTAACTCTGCATTATTAAAGTTCGTTCGAGTTTTTTTTAACCCTGGTACTTCGGCATTTAGCTTAATAAAAGAATATGCTCTTTGACTTTCTCCTATCATACCAGGTTCGTCACTATAATTTTGTGCATTTATAAGTCCTCGTACATCATCGGTCACATCTTCTCCAATATTATTTATACTCCCTAATAAAAAGTACTTATTCTTCTTCCCAAAACTAGACACATTTGATTCGATATCGTATCTATTCTCTGATACTACTCCATATCCAGGTGAAACAGACCCAAACCATTGTCGTTTAAAATCTTCATCCAACTTTAAATTTAAAGCTACTTTTTCACTCTCCTCGATACCTTTAAGTAATTTATTATTAGAATATCGTCGAAGCACCTCTACTTTATCTACTGCTTCTACATTTAAGTTTTTGGTAAGCAGCTTATATCCTTTTTTAAAGAAATCATCACCCTCGACCATTACTTTTTCAACTTCTCTGCCATCTACTTTAATAGTACCCGTTTCTGATACATCAACACCCGGTAGTTTTTTAAGCAAATCTTGTATTACGGTTTCTTCTCCTTGTTTAAAAGATGAAACATTAAATACAATGGTGTCTTTTTTCTCGGTTATCGCTTTTTCTGAAGCAATAATTACTTCGTCTAACTCGTATGATGTAGCTTTTAGTACTGCATTATGCTCGATCTCTTCATTTTCCTTTACAATAATTTTAATATCTTTTGTTGCATACCCCAAAGCAGAAAAACTAAGTATTACTTCGTCTATCTCATTAGTTTGTAGCACATATTCTCCTTTTTGATTTGTATATGCAAAAGAGGTAATCGCATTGGTGCTATTATCTTTTAAAAACACATTAGCGGATCCAATAGGATTAGCTATACTGTCTGTAACTATACCCTTAATTGTAGATTGGGCGTATAAAAAATTGCCTAATAAAAATAGTATTAGGCAACTATAGTAGGTTAATGTCTTCTGATTGATCAAAGTATACTTTTAAAACTATTCAAACCTTTCTAAGCTATAATTTTTTGGATCAGGGCAAACATCACAATCCGTCATTATCCTAGCTCCTCTAGGTAATGAAGCTCTTGCCTTTGCCATCGTTTCATCATATTTGTTTTTTAGTGCCGTAATGTAGGTGTTCAGATCTTTAATTTTACTGATATCGGGCTTCTTTAATTTATCTTTAACCTCGTTAATATCAGGATTTAAATTTATTGTAGTAGCCCTAAATTCGTACTTTCCTGTTTCTTCACTCACTTCGACAATCAGGCCAGGTAACCCTCTTAATTTCCATGGACCATGCGATATTGGAATTTCTGAAGTAAACCAAACCGTATATTCACGTCCTCTAAACTTAGCTGTAGCTTTTTGACAGGTATATTCTCCTATTTTTTTGCGTTCCTCATGCAATTGCCATGGAATTTTTTGTATGGTATCTCTTATAAAATATAGCTTTTGGGCTATAGATTCTCTAAAAATCAATTCATTGGTTTTAGTATTTGTATAATAATACGGCTTAGGTAAATTACTCTTTACAATTTTATCGGATATCATTTCACCATTTGGCCCTACTCTTTCCTTTTGTTTATTTCCTACCAATTTTTTTGCATCACCGATCTTTTCATAAAAAGATGTAGTCTCATCAAAATAAAGCCTGTATGGATTGGCAAAAGACACTCCGTTTTTATTGTTGATAATATTCTGGTATTCAACAATACCGCTATATTGATCTTGCGCCGTAATCGTTATTGTAAACAATAGTAATACTAATGCTTTATTCATAAACTTAGGGTTACTCAAATCTTTCTAAACTTCGATTATTTGGATCAGGACAAATATCACAGCCCTCTAATGATTTACCCCCTCTAGGCAATGAAGCTAGCATCATTGCTCTTTCGTCTTTAGCCTTATTTTTTATAACTTCTTTGTATCCATCGAAACCTATTATATCTTTAGCTTTAGTCTTAGGCTTTTGTAATTCCTCTTTTACCTTTTCATGATCAGGACTTAGATTAATTTTAGTGGCTCTAAATTCATATTTCCCCGTTTCTTCGGTAACTTCTAGAATTAAACCTGGTAACCCTCTTAATTTCCAAGGCCCATGTGATACTGGTATTTCTGTTGTAAACCAAACGATATATTCTCTTCCTCTATATTTTGCCATTGCTTTTTGACATTCATATTCACCTATTTCTTTGTAATCTTCTTCTAATTTCCAAGGAATTACCTCTAAGCTATCTTGAACTATATAGGATTTTTGTACTATTGTTTCTCTAAACAATAAGTTTTTATCCTTTGTATTGGTATAATAGTAAGAAAATGGCAGGCTAGATTTCAAAATTTTGTCTGTTACTTGTTGCCCTTCTGATCCGTAAGATTGTTCTTCGTTTTTATTTATTCTTTTTGCATCTCCCATTCTTTTATACATAGACCTTTCAGCGTCAAAATAAAGTCTATATGCTGTGCCAAAAGATACACCACCAGGATTATTAATAATTCTTTGATACTCTACAATTCCAAGATTTGGCACTTGTGAAAATGCAAAGTACCCTACTAATACAAATAGATATAATATGTTTTTCATTTTAGTTTTAGTTTTAAACCGTTTCTATAATTTAAAAATTATATTACTTTTATCTATTAAAGATTTAAATTATTCTACAGAGTTTAACAAGACTGTATTACGACATCAACTATCTCTCCGTCATGATTGTAAATATGCGTAATTCTAGTACAAAATTCTAAATCCTCAGTAGAAGTTACTTCTGCGCTATTTTTCATTTTTGTATTTATATTCAAATCTGTGCTTATTGCATAGGTAGATATTGTACCTAATAATATTCCTAAAGTTAAAACGATTTTTTTCATATGATATTAGATTTTAAAAATTAATGATTTGTTGTATTTATTAATTACAGAAACGGTTTTCTAATGTTACATTTTAGATATAACACGGCTCTTTTAGCTCTTTCAAAAAAGCCATAAGTAATCTTGCTTAAACAAAACTTGTCTAAGTCAATAGTGTACATCAAAAAAATTATGAAAATTCGATTCTGGGTAGGTACAAAAGACTGTTATCGAATAACGAAATAAATATACTATGCTTTTTAGAAATCTGGTTACGGGTTTCCGCAAGGAAAAATTTATAAAAGAACACCTAAGAACACAACTAATTAATAATAAACAATTTACTAGATTCACAAAAATGTTTTTGTGATATGTTTAACTTATCTATGGTAGACTTTTAACACAAGCCAAATTCTTCAAAACATATCAAAAAGTAAATAGGAAATTGAATAAGTCGCTTACCACTCTTATTATTTTTTAACCGATTGACGAACTCCAGAAATACAGATTACATCATCTCCCGATAAATGTTTTACTGCTACATATACTTCTTTAGAATCCTCTAAAAACTCAACAGTATATGTTTCTTCTATATTTGAAGTACTTAGTATTCTAACCCCATAATTTATGAGCTCCTCTTCTGCGATAAAAGAAAAACATTTTTCAATTACAACAGATTCTGCTATACCCCAAATCCATCCTGGATTATCTAATGTATTGGTAGCGCCATACATTCTAATAGCACCTGTTCTTGGTATTGAATCCAAATTGTACAGTCTTACGCCGCAAGTTTCATCATTTTTATTAATAAAATCTGCACAAGGATCTTCTTCGATACGGTCATCAAAACTTGTATTGTCATCATTATTACAAGAGACGAGCATGATAGCGTGTAAAAAGACAACCAGTAATTGTATGTGAGATTTTTTCATAATCAGAGCTTAAAATTATTCGTACACCCTTTAGACTGTCTAATTTGTAAAAGTTGCGTCATCAATTAAAAAAAGAAGTTTAAACTAGTTGCCCGCTCAACAAATGCAGTTTATATGTTTTATGCATATAGTCTTCATCATTCGAGCTCCGGGGTGTAATTTTAGGCTTCGCAATCTAAAATTTGAGCTACCTATACCATGCTATGAGCCTTTTTAACCTTCCGTTGGGTCATTTTGACGAAGTGTTGAATCTTTGGGGTGTAATTTTGGGTCAATACGGTTAAAATTTGAGCCCTTTAGGTTAAAAATTAGACCATGCCTCTCTAATTTTAGCGCTCTGACGTCTAAAATTCCGTCTAACAGATCCAACCGAGGGCCTTTTTGGCCCAACGGAAGGTCTTTAGCACTAATTTTTCTTTTTTTATACATCTTTTTATTTTCGCCAGCAATGTTATACTGAGCTTATCATTATAATTTACGAGTTAATTCTAAAACTTTTTGCGCCACACGTTCCTTGTAATCATCAGAATTATTAAGTGCTGCTGCTTTTTTATAATTAGCGATAGATTTTTTTATGGCTCCAGTTAACTCATAAATCTCTCCTAAGCTATCAAATGTATTATATGACGATGAATGTTCTTTTGCATTAAACTCTAATACTGCAATAGCTTTTTCCATATTATTTTCTATATAAAACTGATATCCAAATTCGTTAAGCATTGCTTCATAATTTAAACTAGGTGCTTCTTTTTTTACTTTTTTATATGTGATTATCGCATCATTGATGTCATTCTGCATAAAAGCATTGATCAACTCGGTTTTATGATTTCTAACGGCTTCTTTTTTAATAATCACTTTATTTTTTTTATCTACATCTCGATAAATTACTATTCCTTCGAATTTATTTGTTGCACTTAGATTAAACTGTACATAGTTTGGGTAATCTTCAATTTTAAAAGTGTTGTTGCCCAAGTAGAACATTTTATTTTTTTTCTTATTTAATATGAATTCAAACAGAGGAGAATTAATGTATACCTCTCCATTTTCTTCGAAAATTTTATCGATGACTTGAGCACTAAATAAAAAATCTAAATAAGGTCCTTGAATGGCTGATATCAATTCTTGAGGCGCTTTATGTAGTAGTGATTTTTGAATAGGTTTTTTCCAACCGCGCATGGTAATTACCTCGTTTCTTAAAAACCCCATTACTGGCATTCTATTGGGTTTATCTCCGTTAGCTAATATCGCAATCCCATTACCACCGTTCATGGTTGCCATAAATTCTCCGCCAACTCCTGTATTTGATCCCCCGTGAGAAAACCAATCTAGGTTACCGATTCCAAAAGATCTTCTCCAACCAGCGCTCCAACCCCCAATTTTGTCAAGAGTAACAATATCAGTAATTCTTTTGGCAACAGCATTTGATACTACTTTGTTGTTTTTATTACGTAACGCATTTTGCATTTCGATAGCGATCACAGATAAATCTGATGGCGTAGACCACATTCCGGATGGTGCAACTTGTGGAGTAATAGGTAATCCTGTTTTAATAATCTCTCCTTTACTATTGTGCACTTTTGCAACATTGGTAAGAAAACCATCCTCATTTGGCTGTTTCATAGTTGTGTTTTCTAATCCAAGAGGAGTCAAAATATGTTCTTGCATTAATTCTGCTAATGGTTTTTTGAAATGATCTTCCAAAGCCATTTGAATAATTACATATCCACCACCACTATACTCCCAATCTGTTCCTGGTTCAAAAATAAATCCAATTTCTTTATCATATCTCGGAAGCAGTTCTCCTTTTAAACTCTGCACAATAGTTGGGATTTTATCACCTTCGTAAAAGTCAGCAAAACCTCCTTGAGTAGTTCCTGCCGTATGTGATAATAGTTGCATCCAAGTGATTTGACCTGACTTTTTAAAATTACTTTTTGGCAACTTCCAACGTTGCAGATATTTTGAAATTGGACTATCTAAATCTATTAATCCTTTCTCTTCTAAAACTCCACACAGCATTGCCACTACAGCTTTTGATGTAGAAGCTGTTGAAAATGATGTATTGGCATCTATTTTATCATCAGAATTTGCAGCTTTTATACCCCACTCTTGTGTCCAAATAACTTTATAATCCTCAAAAACAGCTACACTTAATCCATACAGCTTATGCTTTTCCATTTTTTCTTTAATAGTTACCGCCAAAGCATCAAATTCTGAAGATTCTTGAAAGTTGCTATTTTGTTGTGCATTAATTTTAAATGTATAATCGCTAACTACGATTATAAGGGCTACAATTATAAATTTTATCGTTTTCATAGTAATAACATATTAGTTCGTAAATTGATTTTGATACAAATTCATGTTTTATTTACGAGATTAAAAGTGTTTTTTTACCAACTGCTCTATAGCTATTTAAACTGCATTTTTGAACTCTATTTTTAAACTAACTTAGCCGTTGATAATCGATTTATTTTTAATACATGCTATATAAACTGTTTAAAAAGTTGTCTTTTCTTATCATCGTCTTGCTTGTGATTTCATGTCAAGATGATTACCTGGTGTTAGCACCTAAGGCCAAATACAAAATAGGCGATGATCCTTCATGGACACAGAAAAATTTTGATGATAGTACTTGGGCAAATCAAAGAGACAATTATAACGATCGCATTTTTTGGGTACGTATGAAAGTTGTACTTCCTGAAGATCCAGAACCATTTAAACCACAAGGTGTACTTGTTTATGCTTTTGGCGCCTATGAGCTATATTGGGATAACATTCTTATTGGTACTAATGGGACGCCTGGTAAAGAAAACAATATTGATAAGATAGGCGAGGTTGATAGGTCCTTTATCATTCCTCATCATTTAGCAAAAAAAGGAGAACATAGCGTAGCATTTAGAGTATCACAAAAATATCATCCAGATAAAGACAGAGGATTTGGCTTGGTTTTCTCAAATTACAAGAACTTAATTCAAGCACCACTTGTATTAACATCAATTACATATATTCTAGCAGGTGCTTTTTTCCTTACTGCTATTTACTTTTTTATACTTTATTTCAATAATCGAAAGTTTTTTCCTGTTCTATTATTTAGCATTTGCTCATTTCTCTTCTTTCTTTTAATCATTATAGAATATGTCAAATTCTATCTCCCCATACATTACAGTGATTTTTATATTAGATTAGAAATTATAGGAGTATTGACCTTTTTGATATCATTTTTGATACCTGTTTATTTTTCTATTCAGTTTTCACTTCCAAAAAGAAAAATACTAGTCCCATTATACTTTCTTTTTTTGATTTTACTTTACTTTCTAAATAGAGGTCATTATGATTTTACTACCAAATTACTAATCGTTAGTATGTGGATAGCATCGGCGGGTATTGTTGGGCATGCTGTTTTTAGAAAAAAATCACAGGCTATCGTTGTACTTACTACTCTATTAATCAATGTTCTATTATACAATTTCTTAGCATATGACATGAGTTTGATACTAAGTTTTACGCTTCTTTTACTTTGTATGTTCTATCTTCTTGCACTACAAATACGAGAACAACGTAAATCGTATGAGCATTCATTACTACAAACCAGTCGATTAAAAAACGAGTTGCTAAAGAAAAAAATACAACCTCATTTTTTAATGAATACACTTACCTCACTAATAGATTGGGTAGAAGAATCACCTGCCAAAGGGGTTAATTTTATAGAGGCTTTGGCAGAAGAATTTAATTTATTAAACCAAATCGAAGACAAAAAACTAATCCCGATCACCCAGGAAATACAACTTTGTAAGAGTTTTTTAAATATCATGAAATATAGAAAAGAAATCGTTTACTCGTGGGATGAAAAGAACATTGATCAAACCAAAAAAATTCCTCCGGCTATAATTCACACTTTAGTCGAAAATGGCATCACACACGGTCTCCCTAATGAACATAATGAAATAAGGTATCGATTTAGTCATGAATCAGATTCTGATAGCACCAAATACATTTTACAAACCATCGCTTCTCTAAGAAAACCTGATAAAAAAATACAAGATGGAACAGGTAATGCGTATATAAAAGCTCGATTAACTGAAAGTTATGATGAAAAATGGCACTTTACCTCCCAAAAAACAACCAATGGGTGGGAAAACACAATAACAATATATCACTAGTTTATGAATATTTTAGTCATTGAAGATGAATCAAGAATAGCTAAAAGAATTTTGAGAATGACTCGAGAATTCTTTTTAAATACGTTAAATGAAATAACACATATAGAGTCATTACAAGAAGGTATAACTTATATACAACATCATAAGGTTGACCTGGTACTCCTAGATCTTAATCTTAATGGAGATAACGGCTTTGATCTTTTAAAAAATACAGTTTCTGAGTCTTTTCATACCATTATTATATCGGCATATAAAGAACAGGCTTTAAAAGCTTTTGAACACGGTGTTTTGGATTTTGTTCCCAAACCTTTTAATAAAGAAAGGTTAGATCTTGCATTTAATCGCGTACTTAATAAGGAAGATATACATACAAAAAACATTAAGTTTTTAGCCGTAAAAAAGCGTGGAGAAATTCAACTCGTTACTATAGAAAACATTATTTATATCAAGGGTGCTGGTATGTATTCAGAACTTGTGCTTACTAATGGAAAAAGCTTTTTACACGACAAATCTCTAGAAAAACTAGAGCAATTGCTTCCAGATACTTTTATTAGATCACATAAATCTTATATTCTAAAAATTGAAGAAATTAATGCTATTAAAATCAGTTCGGGTAGTAAGTACTTTGCAGAGTTAAAAAATGAAGAATTATTACCTATTGGGCGAACGCGATATAAATACTTAAAAGAAAGAATGTTTAAATAAAAAAAGCCTCTTCTGTAGTATAGAAGAGGCTTTATAATATGATTTAAAATAATTAGTTATTCAATGCTTCTGCACCACCAACGATCTCTAAGATCTCATTAGTAATTGCAGCTTGTCTTGCTTTGTTATAAGACAATTTAAGTGCATCTCTAAGCTCTGTAGCATTATCGGTAGCCTTATGCATCGCTGTCATACGCGCACCGTGCTCAGAAGCAAAAGAATCTCTTATAGCCTTATACAATTGTGTCTTTAATGACTTTGGAATTAATTGTTCTACAATTTCTTCTTTAGACGGCTCAAAAATATAGTCAACATTAGTGGCAGTACCACCTTCTATAGGAACAATTGGTAAAAACTGTTCTGTAGTTACCTCTTGCGTTGCAGCATTTTTGAACTTATTATATACGATTACAATCTTATCGTAAGAACCGTTTGTAAAGAACTCCATTAATTCTTCGGCAATAGCAGCTACATTAGCAAAAGTAAGATCATCATACACCTCACTTTTATTAGCTACTACTGTGTGTGTTTTAGAAACTACATCGTTGATTTTTTTACCTATAGTAACAAAATCTACTTGTTTTCCTGCATAGTCATTTTCATACAATCCTTTAACACCTTTAGCAATATTAGTATTAAAAGCACCTGCTAGTCCACGATTAGAAGCAATCCCTACAACCAATACTTTATTTACTTCGCGTTGCTCTGCATAAACACTAGCACTATCTCCTTCTAGAGAAGCACTTAAGCTTTGTAGAAGCTCTGTAAGTTTATCTGCATATGGTCTCATAGCAGTAATCGCCTGCTGTGCCTTGTTCAACTTTGCGGCAGATACCATTTTCATGGCACTTGTGATTTGCATCGTTGAAGATACAGAGGTAATTCTACTACGTAATTCTTTTAAATTAGCCATTTCTTATAATTATGAATTCTGAATTCAGAATTATGAATTTTTATTAAGCTTTATATTTAGCTGAAATCTCCTTACAAGCTGATAATAACACATCTGTTACCTCATCTGTTAATTTTCCAGCTTTTAAAGTATCTAGTGTATCTCTATGCTTAGCATTAAGGTACTCGATAAAATCACCTTCAAATTCTTTGATCTTATTTACAGGAACATCTCTTAATAAGTTCTTAGATCCTGCATAAATAATTGCGATCTGATCTTCTACAGTGTATGGATCATTTTGCGCTTGCTTTAAGATCTCAACATTACGCTTACCTTTTTCAATTACATTCAAGGTAGCTGCATCAAGGTCAGAACCAAACTTAGCAAAAGCTTCTAGTTCACGAAACTGTGCTTGATCCAGTTTTAGCGTACCCGCAACTTTCTTCATTGATTTTATCTGTGCAGATCCTCCAACACGTGATACCGAGATACCTACGTTAATTGCCGGACGTACACCAGAGTTAAATAAATCAGAAGTTAAGAATATCTGACCATCGGTAATCGAAATTACATTGGTTGGGATATATGCAGATACATCACCAGCTTGTGTTTCGATAATTGGTAATGCTGTTAATGATCCACCACCTTTTACTTTATCTTTTAAAGTATCTGGTAAGTCATTCATATCTTTTGCGATACTATCATCAGCAATCACTTTTGCAGCACGCTCTAATAATCTTGAGTGAAGGTAGAAAACATCTCCAGGATACGCCTCACGTCCTGGTGGACGACGTAATAATAAAGATACCTCACGGTATGCTACAGCTTGCTTAGATAAATCATCATAAATGATTAATGCTGGACGACCTGTATCACGGAAATATTCTCCGATCGCAGCTCCTGCAAATGGTGCATATACTTGCATTGGTGCAGGATCAGAAGCGTTTGCTGCTACTATCGTAGTATATGCCATTGCTCCTTTATCTTCTAAAACCTTAGCAATAAGTGCTACTGTAGAAGCTTTTTGCCCTATAGCAACATATATACAATATACTGGCTCACCAGCATCGTAAAATTCTTTTTGATTAAGAATCGTATCAATACAAACTGTTGTTTTACCTGTTTGACGGTCACCGATTACCAACTCACGTTGTCCTCTACCGATAGGTACCATTGCATCGATTGATTTGATCCCTGTTTGAAGAGGTTCTGTTACCGGCTGACGGAAAACTACACCAGGAGCCTTACGCTCTAATGGCATTTCAAAAGTTTCACCTTCAATAGGTCCTTTACCATCGATAGGGTTACCTAAAGTATCCACTACACGACCAACGATTCCTTCTCCTACATTGATAGATGCAATACGTTGTGTACGTTTTACTGTTGCACCCTCTTTAATTTCTGTTGAAGAACCTAAAAGTACTACCCCAACATTATCTTCTTCAAGGTTAAGTACAATACCCTCTAAACCAGATTCAAATTCAACTAACTCTCCATATTGAGCGTTAGACAATCCGTAAACTCTGGCGATACCATCACCTACTTGTAATACAGTACCTACCTCTTCTAATGAAGCTGTTGCCTCAAATCCAGATAATTGTTGTTTTAATATTGCTGAAACTTCAGCAGGATTCACTTCTGCCATTTTATAATAGTTTGTAAGAACAAGTATTAACTACTCTTTCTCTTATTATTAAATTTATATAATTGGTGTAATTATTAATTACTCAACTCTCTTTTTAAATTCGTAAGCTTATTTGCTATACTAGCGTTGTATTGTAAATCTCCTACTCTAAGAATAAATCCACCGATAATACTTTCATCGATTACATTCTCTATAGTAGCCTCATTACCTGTTAACTCTTTTACTTTTGCTTGTACTTTTGCACTTAATCCTTTATCTAAAGGGATGGCCGTAGTCACTGTAGCTACCTGAGTGTTATTTGACTTATCTAATAAAACAATATACTGTTTTGCAACATCACCTAACAGATCAACTCTTTTATTTTCAATCAAAACATCAAAAAGGTTTTGCGTAAGTTCTCCAGTACTTTTAAATATCTCTTTTAAAGAAGCTAGTTTTATTTCACTTTTTATAAGAGGGCTATTTAATACCATTTTGAGCTCTGCGCTATCACTAACGGTAGTGATAATACTTTGCATATCCTTCTGAACATCTTCAGTAGTTTTTTTGTCCTGAGCCAAACTCAAAACTGCTTTAGCATAACGTATTGCTGCTCTACTCATGTTATGATTAGTTTAAAGTAACATCTCCTAACATAGACTCGACTAATTCTAATTGCTTGTCTTTGTTATCTAATTCCTTTCTTACTACTTTCTCTGCAATTTCTACAGAAATTCCCGCTACTTGACTTTTTAGGTCAGCAATCGCGGCTTTCTTTTCGCTTTCGATAGTAGCCTGTGCTTGTGCAACGATTTTATCAGCTTCTGTTTGCGCTTCAGCTTTTGCATCAGCGATTATATTTTCTTTAAGCTGCTTTGCTTCTTTAAGCATACCATCACGTTCTGCTCTTGCTTCATTTAAGATGCGCTCATTATCAGCTTGAAGGTTTTGCATTTCTTTTCTTGCAGACTCTGCAGACTCTAATGCATTTTTAATTCCTTCTTCTCTGTTGTTTACAGCTTCTAAGATAGGTTTCCAAGCAAATTTTCTTAATAATAAAAGTAATCCTACAAAAAGTAGTATCTGCCAGAAAAAAAGACCGAATGAAAAATCGTTTATTAACTTATCCATAATTAATTTATGTTATTTTCTTTATGGTTTAATCTTTAAAAATATAAAACAACAACTGTAACCAACCGTTACAGTTGTTATCATTTGTAATAATGAATTAAGATGCGAATAACGCAGCAAATCCAATACCTTCAATAAGAGCGGCTGCAATAAGCATAGCTGTTTGGATTTTACCAGAAGCTTCTGGTTGACGTGCGATAGCTTCCATCGCTTGTCCACCAATTCTACCGATACCAACTCCAGCACCTATAACAATTAAACCTGCTCCAACAATTCTTGGGATATCCATGATTATATAATTAAAAATTAAACTTCAAATTAACTATTAATGATGTGCCTCTTCATTTGCCATACCAAAGTATAGTGCAGACAACATCGTAAATATATATGCTTGTAATGCAGCTACCAATAATTCTAATATTGATAACGCAAATGCTAAACCAAATGATAATGGACTACCAATCCAACTTTTGAAAATAAATATTAACCCAACAATACTCATAAGTACAACGTGACCTGCAGTCATGTTGGCATACAAACGAATCATTAATGAAAATGGCTTAATGAAAATACCTAGTAATTCTATCGGCGCCAAAACTATCTTCATAAATGTAGGTACACCAGGCATCCAGAAAATATGACCCCAGTAATTTTTATTCGCTGTAAAGTTTGTGATCAAAAAAGTAAGCAATGCCAAACCTAAAGTAACAGCTATGTTACCTGTAACATTAACTGCCAAAGGAGTCATTCCTAATAGATTTAACAACCAAATAAAGAAGAATGTTGTAAGCAAAAAGCTCATATACTTCTTATATTTTTTCTCTCCGATATTTGGGATTGCAATATCATCCCTAACAAAAAGCACTAAAGGCTCTAAGAAACGACCTACTCCTGTAGGGATCCCATTATTTTTCTTGTATGATTTAGCTAAACGACTAAACATAAAAAACATTAGTAAGCCAATTAGTAACATGCTTACTACATTTTTAGTAATCGAAAAGTCTAATGGTTTTGCATTTGTTGCATGATGATGGTCATCATAATTAATAGTACCCGCTGCATCTGTTTTGTAGATTTTAGAATGGTACAATTTGTAGAAGTTACCATCTACTTCAGCAACAGTTTCTCCATGATGAAATTTTGAAGAAGAAAACACCTTTACCCCATTATCCCAAAGAATTACTGGCAAAGGAAAACCATAATGTTTATTTGCTTCTTTATCAGAAAATAATGTAAAATCGTGAGAGTCTTGAAGGTGATGATCTATAAATTCTTTGATCTCAGTTTTTAAATCTCCATTACCTTCTTTTTCAGATTCTTTTGCGGATAAATTTGCAGTGGTAAAAACCAAAGCAAATATCAATAAAATTCTAACTACAGTACGGTTTTGCATTTTCACGGAAAATTTCGGTTCCTAAATTTCGGTGCAAATGTACATAATTATGTTATAATCTTAAACTATATTTAACTAAATAAGTTTGATATTATTAGTTGTTATTTAATTTGTTGATTATCAGTGTATTGTGTATTCTTCAGGATTTTGGAAATATAATAGACTTCTAAGACCACTGAAATCACATACGGAATAAAAAAATCCAGAAAGATCGTTTTATCAATTTCTACTCCTCCCATTTTTGTAATAGCTGCAAAAATCCCAAGTTTAATAAGACTTCCTGCCATAAAAATAAAACCTATTTGGTCTTTAAACTTTTTTCTAAACACAATGATTATAAGAAAAAGTACAATTGTAAAGGCTCCATTAAAAAGATAAGACAGATCTAATATATAGGTATTACTATGAAACGAGAAGTATTGTATAGTTTGGGTATGTATAAAATAACCTACTACTAAAATTCCTATAAATAGTATTAAAAAGCGGGATAAACTCTGAAGTGTTTTACTATCAAAAACGTTGTTCATGTTTCAAAAAAAATACGGGATTAAAGTCGATTTATTTTTTAGAATTATTAATTCTATCGAGTTGTTTAATCACCAAATATAATGAAGCAGCAACCCCAAATAGCACTAACCCCATAGTAAACCATTTTTTTTCTAATTGGTAATATAAATCGAGGTTTTTTCCAGCATAGGCGCACAGAAAAATTGTAGCTCCCATTTGGAATGCTATTCCTGTTAAGGCTATGTACTTTTTAAGCTGATTTTCCTTGCCCTTGTGGTTGTCCTGGTTGTCCTGTTTTTTCACCTGGTTTGCTTAAAGATTTTACACCACCTTTCATAGAACATGATGCATTAAAGTTTGCTCCCGGCTCTACAGCTAACTTACCTACGGTAACTTCGCCTTCTATATGTGCTGTTGGTTTTAAAGATAGTGTGTTTGCAACATTAAGAGTTCCTGAAAATTTACCTTCAAAATCTGCATCTGAACATTCTAACGTTCCTTTTATAAACCCTGAGGATCCTACTACTACTTTTCCTGTAGTTTTAAATGTACCCTCAATGGTGCCTTCTATTCTAAAACCTCCTTCAGAAACAATATCACCTACGATTTTTGTTCCTTCTGAAATTTTGTTTTGATTACGAGAAAAGTCAGTCATATTGCCGTGATCTCTTCCTTTTTTATTGTCTGAAAACATATTCTTAAGGGGGATTAAGTTAATTACTCGGTTTCTTCTGTTTGTGGTTGTTTGTTATATCCTTCAAGATTTTTATGAATCTGAAGTATGCGATAATTAGGAGATGCTACCGTAAAATATTCAGCTTCTACCTTTTTATAATATTTTTTTCTTCTATTCCATTTAGTTAAATCAACACCTCTACTATCTTCGGTTTTTCCTAAACTTAGTAATTCTCCTAGACCTTCAGCTCCTAATCTATCTCTTCTAGTATGTACAACTAAAAATTGTTGATCTTTAGTATATGCATCTAAAGAAACTTTCATTTTATCATATCGAAGTTCTTTGATAATATTCTCTAAATGTTCTTTTAATGCAAGAGCTTGCTCGTTTTCTGCAGTAGAAAAAGTGTACATTAATTTGTGGTTCTTTTCCTCATCTACACCTTCTACAAATACATTATTTTCTATTTGGGGTATTGTTACTTGATAGATTATTTGTGCCTGCTTACCTTCTGGGCTCTGAGGATAATTTAATGCAACATAATTTAAAGCTTCTTTATATGCTTCAAACCCTCTATATCTTCCTATAGCTTGCGCTTTCAATAATTCAAATTTTGGCAAAAATTCATCTTCACCACCATATTTTGTAATTAACTCATCGCTTTTACTAATTACCAGGGCATACTTTTGGTCTCTAAAGTCTTTATACAATCTATTATACACAGCATTAGGACTACTACTATCATCTTGTAGTTCCTCTTCAGGATTCAGCAAAATCTTTGCATATCTAGAATCGCTATGATTTGTAATGATGTTATTTTTAAACTCATCGGCCTTGCTAGTATTACCTTGTAATTGGTAAATCTTGTATAGATTATATTTTGCAGGAATAATCAAACGTTGTTCTGGATCATTTTGTAGTAAATCTTCTAATTTACTTGTTGCCAATCCATATTCTTGGAACTTTTCTTTATAGATTACTCCTAATTGATAATATGCAAAATTAAACTCTGTCTTTAAGCTATCTAACACATTTTGGTCTGTAGGGATTTGTGCTATATATGTCTGCGGATCAAACGCTGGATCACTTTCTATAGAATATTCTTCTTTTCTCTCTTGATCGATATCTGCCACTGCGGCTGGATTAGTAATACTTGAAACTCTCCAGTTATCTTGTAATTCTCGATTTCCAAAAGTTCTTTTAAAAGCCGTTTTACCGTAAGCTACTACAGTTTGATTGTAAAAATAAAATTTAGCTCCTTTACTTGTTTCTTTACCTCTTCTAGCCCCAGTTCCGTTTTGATTAAAACGTTGCTCTGTTGGTAATTGGTTTTTAATCTTAGCAATCTCTTCTGCTTTTTCTGCAGCGATTGCTTCTGCTTTCAAGGCTTCGGTAAATTCTGAGTAGTATGCTATTCTTTCATCTGGTGACATTGCTGCTACAGTAAGAATACTATCGTTTGTTTTTGCAATACCTTCATACAAAATAACGTCATCAAGGTTAACGCGTTTTTTCTTTAATACTCGATATCGTTTAGAATCGACAGTCATACGTTGTAATGTACTGTCATAATATGCTCCAGAAATAGCATACTCCTTATTATCAAAATTAATATTACCTAGCGTATAATAATTTATGGATTCTAAATATTTGTCTTCAGAATTTGTACGCAGTGATTTATTATAATATTCTACCGCTAAATCCATTGAATCTAACGTTTTAAAATAAACTGCTTTTTGATTGTAGATTCTGTCTAAAAAAGGTCTGTTTTCTCGATTTTCTTCAAGATCTGTTAATAGTTCTAAAAACTCTTCTTTATTACCACTATCGTAATCAAAGTTTCGGGATTTAGCCATATGTGCATTGATCAAATATCTTCTAGGTGTTCTTCTGTTAAGATCTATTACTTGATCAAATGCCCAATTTGCACTATCCTTATGTCCTAACTCATTTAACAACTGTCCTTTTATATATAAATAACGACCTTTTTCCTCAAAATTTTTGGTATGAATCGCAGCTTTATTAATAAATGTTACGGCAGAGTCTTTTTGTTTTAAATTAATATATGCTTGTGCCATCATTGATACAGCATCTGCATAATCTTGAGGTTTCATATACTCTTGCTCGATCATCCTGGTAAGATCTTCAATAGCCTTCTCGTTGTTATCTAAACGAAGATTTGCCTTTGCTCTCCATACTTTAGCATGATTGATTGTGTTACTTGTAGGGTATTTATATAGAATATAATTAAAGGCCTCTAGCGCAGGAATAAAACGTTGTTCAAAGTACCTTGATTTTCCTAGAAGTAAGAATGCTTCATCGATTTTAGGGTTACGTTCCCTGTCATCGATCAACATACTATGTTTTTGAATTGCTTTTACTGCTTTTTCTTCTGCCTTGTCAAAATTTTGGTTTAAAACTTCGCTTGGTAATCGAACATCTTCACTAACGATCATTCTTTCTATCGGCAGTACTTCCCAAAAATTATCCTTGTACGTATCAACAATATCTTGCCGACCAAGATCATAGGCTATCCGACCATTATAAAGTGTGTTGTTCTTTGTTGTAACATCATGCCAAGCACGATTTACAAATTTGTCTTTTTTACGAGAACAAGCAAGTGCAACGATTGCTAAAAGCAATACCAACGTGATTTGTGATATTTTTTTCCCCAAAGCCAGATAATTTATATAGTGTGATAACTAAAAAACAAGTTTTTTAGTGTATTTGACCCACAAAAATATTGTGTGAAACGTAAAAATACATTTCTTTCGTTAAAAAACAGGTTGTTAACATCTTTTTCTAAGTTTAAATATGATTTTTATTACGCTTTTTAAAGTTGTTAACAACAACGTCATCACAAAGAATTTCTTTGTTTCCTATTATTTATTACTGGTTCTAAGAAAATATTTAAATTCTAAAACGGTAATATATTACTTATTAAAATGTGCTTCAAGTTCTTTTAGTGTTTGCTCTGAAGTAGTAATATCTTTCACTACTTCACCTTTATCCAAAACGACTATACGTTCGCAAACCTCGGTAACATGCATCAAGTCATGACTAGATACCAGTACAGTAACCTCTGGGTTAGCGGCCAAGTCCTTTATAATCTTTTTTAATCGTATTTGTGTCGTTGGATCTAAATTAGCAAAGGGTTCATCAAGAATAATTACCTCTGGGGTACCAATCAAGGCGGCGATAATCCCTACCTTTTTTTGATTTCCTTTAGAAAGGTCTCTCAAGTACTTTTTTTGTCCTAAAATTTCTCCGTGAAAAAAGTCCTCAAAATCTGATAACAAACCATCAACATCTGCCTTGTTTTGCCCTCTTAATTCTCCTATAAAATAAAAGTATTCCTCTGCTGTTAAATACCCTATCAAAAAAGTTTCATCAATAAATGCAGCAGTAATAGATTTCCAGTCTTCACTCTTGCTCACATTAAATCCGTTATTTTCTATATGCCCTGTACTTGGGTTAATAAGATCTAAAAGTGCACTAAACAAGGTTGTTTTACCCGCACCATTATTGCCTACAAGTCCAAAGCTATTTCCTTTTTGTATTTCTAGGTGCTCTATATTTAGAACTGTATTTCCTGTGTATGTTTTTGTAAGATTATGTACTGTTATCATTATGCTTAGTTTTTTTGTTTATAGGCCGCTATGGTCTTGTACTTTTCTGATCTATAGATTCTTTCGATTTTATTAAAAACTGCATCCTTAAATGCAAATCCTGCCAGGCCGGCAATAGCTACCAGAGCATATCCGGCATAGGGACTATATGCATAATATCCAATAGCATAAAGAATCATAGGCAATGCCATTTTAGGTAAGGATAATAATAGTGTTTTGGTATTAAATGCTTGTTTATCGCCAAATGCCTTCTTGTTACTTGTAAGGTCTATCGGCGTTTTAACATAGGCTCCTGCCCATAATACCACATGAGAATTAACTCCAATATTGTACAACGCTGCTACCAATATTGCCAGATACACATCCCACCCAAAATATAAATATCCTGAGGCTAAAATTGTAGATATCAAGGTTGCAATTACCATTAACCACCATTTAGAAGATAGATATTCTTTGTATCTAATATTTTGACTCATCATTAACGGGTAGTATGAGCTATCCCAACTGGGAACAAATTGTCCAAAACTGAGCAAAAAGCCTCCTGTCACAAAAATTGCCGCAAAGATTTGCCACACTGGACCTTTGTACGTTTCTACGGTACCTGTAAAAAACAGCAATCCATAAAACAAAAACAAAACACTAACCAGGACTGTAGATCTTGCTCTTTTGTTTCTCTTAATAAGCTTAATATCATTTTTAAGAAATGTTGCTGTTTTACCAAATCGATCCAACCAATCCAGGTTCTCTGTTTTTATAGTTTTTGCCTTTGTAGCCAAACCGGCATCTAAATACAAATCTTTTACAAAAGATCTGAAAGAAACCCATAGCAATCCAACAGTAATTACAATCGGTATTGCTACAAAAAATGAAGTATCGTATAAGCCTTGAAAAAATGGTGCGGTATACGTAGTTATATTAAAATAGTCATAGTAGTGCAATCCCCCAAGTACTATCATTATCCCGCCTATAATAAAAATAAGGTTGTCTTTTTTATTAAGAATAATATTTAGAAAGTTATTACCATAAATCAACGCTATTAAACCTAAGTTCCACAACAGTACATTTATGACTGGATATCCGTTACTAATCAATACTATAGAAAACGGTATAAAAAAGAAGGCATGAATTACATTAAAAAACGAAAACACTGTTTTTCCAAATGCAAAAGAAACAATCTTATTTTTTTGAAAAGGCAGTAATAGAAGTGGTTTTATATTAATCACCGGCATTTTTTGAAGCGCATATCTAAACACTAAATCAAATACCAACCAGTATATTAAAAATTTATTTATAGTTTCTAATGGCTCTAAATGAAGCTTTTCTTTAATTAATTTAAAGATAGCGGCACCACCAACTGCAGACATAAAAGCAATCCATAATGCCCAGAATCCCATAAAAAGCTTCATGAAAAGTCCAGAGGTTAAAGATGCAGATCTCCAAAAGGATTTCCATTGTAAAACGATAAAATGCTTGAACATAGTAGAAGGTATTTATACTATTTAGTAATCAAAAGTGAAGTTTTGTTACAAAATAGATTCAGATAAATTTTTCTTAAACGCCTTTTGCTGTTCGCGCATTTACTATTTTTGCAACAAAAAGTAGAACATTCTATATGTTGAATTAATTTCAAAGAAAGTATAGAATACATTAACCTTCTAGTTCAAGAAATTTATACGATAATCAGAATTAGAATTTCATTAATAATTGCATGTCAGATTTTCATAAACTTACCATAAACAAGATTACAAGAGAAACGTCAAAAGCGGTTTCAATAACATTCGAAGTACCATCAAACCTAAAGAATATTTTTTCTTTTTCTGCAGGACAGTATATCACTATTAAGACTGAAATAGCAGGAAAAGAAATCCGTAGAGCTTACTCTATCTGTAGTACTCCTAATAGCGGAGTTCTTAAGGTTGCTGTAAAAGAAATCCCTAATGGTACTTTTTCTTCTATTGCTAATAACCAATTAAAAGAAGGAGATGCCCTAGAAGTACACATTCCAGAGGGTAATTTTTTATTAAACACTTCTCCTGAGGCGAATAAAACTTATGCGGCATTTGCTGCTGGAAGTGGTATTACTCCTGTAATGAGTATGATCAAGGCTGTACTTGAAGAAGAGGAAAATAGTCGTTTTGTTTTAGTTTATGGAAACCAAAATCCAGAAGAAACGATCTTTCTTAATGAACTCTCTAATTTACAAACGAGCTATCCCGATCGCTTCTTTTTAGAGATGGTCTATAGTAGAACCCGAGAAGAAAACGCTCATTTTGGTAGAATCGAAAAGTCTACGATAAACTATGTTATAAAGAATAAATACAAAGATATTTCCTTTTCTGATTTCTATTTATGTGGTCCAGAAGAAATGATCAACACAGTTACCGAAATTTTAATTGAAAATAATATTCAAAAAGACCATATCCATTTTGAATTATTTACCAGTAGTACAGAAACTGTTGAAATTGACGCCGATCTCGACGGAAAAACTCAAATTACTATTTTGGTAGATGATGAGGAGTTTAATTTTGTTATGGATCAGAAAAAAACAATTCTTGATGCTGCTTTGGATGAAGATATAGATGCCCCTTATTCTTGTCAAGGTGGTGTGTGTAGTTCTTGTATATGTAAAGTTACTGCGGGTAGTGCGGTAATGGAAAAAAACAGCATTCTAACCGATGGTGAGATTGCCGAAGGACTAATCCTAGCTTGCCAAGCACATCCTACAAGTGCATCGCTTAAAATTGATTTTGACGACGTATAATTGATTGGTTATATCAATGCATTAATAGTATTAATAACTGTTTCGGGTTTTATACTATCCATTACTTTTTCATATCCCGGCGGAAATTTATTGCCATAAATTGAAGTAGGAATTTGATCATACTTTGCAAGATTAGGTAAGATTGCATTTTCTATCGGCTGCCCAAAAGGCATAAAACCTGCAAAAGGATGTGTAACTCCCCAAAGCGTGATTGTTGGTACACCATACATTGATGCTAAATGTGCATTACCACTATCCATAGATAGCATTGTATCCAAATTACCTATCAATTTTAGCTCTTCTTCAAAAGATAGTTTGCCCACTATATTGGTTACATTTTTGTATTTACTATCGATATTATTAAGGATGTCTGCTTCTTTTTTTCCGCCACCAAATAGGAAAATTTCAAACTGATCCCCTTTGTCCAAGGCATCTATAACCTCAACCATATATTCTAAAGGATATGTTTTACTTTCATATTGCGCAAAGGGAGCAATACCCAACCATTTTTTTGTAGATTGTTGGGTTAGTTCTATAATATTAGAAGTAAGTGATTGCTTTTTAGGAAACTCATGATCATTAAGATCGATAGGATATCCTAATTCTTTAAAAACATCGGCATAGCGCTGGTGTGTGGTTTTTAATTGCTTAAATGCTTTATTTACTGGCCTGGTTAATGCTTTTTTTTCTGATCTTCCTTTATCAACCTGAACAACTTTTATTCCTTTAAAAGAAAACAATGTTTTTAATACGTTTGATCGCAACACATTATGTAAGTCCGCAACAGCAGTAATACCAAGCTTTTGAAGTTCGTTTTGCAATCGTGTAAGTCCAAAAATTCCCTTATGTTTCCCTTCAACATCCGAATGATATACCTCTAGATTATCTATATCCGCAAATATTGGTGCAAAAAACTTTCTGGTGAGTACTGTTAATTTTACATCAGGGTATGCCGCCCTAAAAACTCGTAATACAGGAACGGCCATTGCAACATCACCCATGGCCGATAAACGAATTACAAGAACGTTCGTTTCAGATGTTTCAGAATTACTTTTCGCCACGCAATACGGGGTTTAGTTCATCATCATTATACATTTTCATCTGTTTATAAACTTTCATATACTTATCACCTTTCTCTATATCACTTAACAGTGTATCAATAGCAGTAGAAAGATCAACTCTTTGTTCTAATAATACATTAAGTTTTGTCTGACAAGTAGCTTTATGTTCTTCACTTGCCCCTTCTCTAACTGTTTCCTCATGCATATGATATACTTTTAGGGCTAAAATAGAAAGTCTATCTACTCCCCAAGCTGGGCTCTCTGTATTGATAGTCGCATTGGCTTTCGCTTCTACATCCTTATATTGTTCTAAAAAATAACTATCAATATACTCAACCATATCTGTTCGATCCTGATTAGAAGCATCAATTTTTCTCTTTAAAGTTAGTGCAGCTACAGGGTCAATTTCTGGATCACGAATGATATCTTCATAGTGCCATTGTACCGTATCTATCCAACATTTTCGATACAATAAATGTTCTAATACCTGAGATTTTTGATCATATGGGTTGGTAAATTCCTGATCTACGCTATCAATTACATGATATGTATCTATAACTTCTTTAAAAATAATATTTGCTTTATCGGTAAACATGCATGTTGTTTTTAATATGTACTTCTATTTTCTTTACTATATCTTTCAAAACGATTTCAAGCTCATTTTCTGATTCTAATTCTAGAAACTAATGACTATATAGTATTACTTAAGGGCTACAAAGGTATTATATTTTGTATTAGTAAAGGCATCTAATTAGTATCGCTTTTTCAAATCAAAATCAGAACAATAAAATTGTAAACGGAAGTAATGCAAATACCCAAATATTAATTTCTTTGGCAAGCCAATGATACTCCATCTCCAGATATGTCGATCCCATGATAGCAAGCGGTACAGTAATAAAAAACAATTCTGAAGTATTCTTTTGTTCTGAAATCATCATCACAGCAATGGCAATTACCAGATAGGCTATAATTAACTTTAGTATTGGTTTGACGTTCGTCTTTCTTCGACTAAATTTAATAATATAAATCCCTAGAAAAAAAACAACGCATATTGTCAATATTCCTACAGAAAACAATTGACTTTTGCCAATATAACTCTGAAATGATAATGAAAAAGGTGCTATATAATCCCATATTGAAAAAAAAGAATCATATACCAACAAGGTGTAACAGTTTGCAAAAACAAAGACTGTGCATAACCCAAGCCCTGGAATCATCCAGTTTCGATAGTTTTTAGGTTCAAAATAGAATATTGCTAAAAATAATAGAAGTATAAATCCGATACTCCAAAAATGCGCTACAGAGGCAATCCCTATACACAGTGAAGCATTAAACAAGTTTGCTTTTATAAATTTTCCGTTTCTAAGTTCTAACAAACTTCTTAATCCAAGCAGAATAAATGCACTGGACACAAGCATATGAATATTTGTTAGCCCATTAGGCAACATACTCGTAAAGAATGCATACAATACTATTGTGTACGTTCCTTTTTCTGTGAGCCCCCCTGTTTGAGTAATAAAATTAAGCATAATCATGGGTAATACATAGAACAAAATCCCAATCGAAAACAAAATTATGCTATAAATTTCTGAATCAAAACCTCGCACATAATGCGCCAAAGTATATAGTAAACTCATATACAGAGCTACAACAATATAATTAATAGGTTTAGATTTACTAAAAAAGCTTGATAACACTAGTATTTTTTATATTTTTGCAACAAACTATACCATCGTATGGTTTTGTTATATTGAAGAACTAATTTATATAAGGGTTTAAGATACTATTTTTAAGCTTTTTATAACCCAATCATATCGTGAAATTATGAAAGAATTTTTTGAAGCTATACAATCTCTTTTTGTAGATGGATTATTTTTACCGTTTGATGCATTAAGAGCATTAGAATTAGAAAGCTGGACAATGGCTAATGTTATTAACTGGTTATTTATGGCTATTGGTTTTGTAGCCTTTTTATATTGGATGAAAGAATTGAAAAAGTTTAATGATAATAATGAAGAAAATAGAGATCCTAAGGCACACTCTTTTTTAAAGCCTGACTAAATTTTTATTTCTTTTTATATAAAATTATAAAAACCACATATTAAAAAATATGTGGCTTTTATTATACTTTACTTTTAAAGTATTACAAATCAAAACCAAGATCTTTTCTGTAATACATTTTATCAAAGTGTAGTTTTTTAATATTATCGTATGATTTTTTTAAAGCGTCTTTAAAATTATCATCAAATGAAGTTACCGCTATTACCCTGCCGCCGTTTGTTACTACTTTATCTCCATCTAGTTTTGTTCCTGCATGAAAAACTATAGATTCTGTAATAGTATCAACACCCGTGATTTCTTTTCCTTTTTCATATGCTTCAGGATATCCACCAGAAACTGTCATTACTGTTGTAGCTGTTCTAGGATCAATTTCGAGATTGGCTTTATCCAAAGTTTGCTCAGCAACATGCTTGAATAATGTTACCAAATCAGTTTTTACTCTTGGTAACACTGCTTCTGTTTCTGGATCACCCATACGCACATTATATTCAATAACTTTTGGATCATCTCCTACTTTTATTAATCCGATAAAAATAAAGCCTTTATAATCGATATTTTCTTTTGCCAAACCTTCTACAGTTGGTTTAACAATTTGATTTTCGATCTTATCCATAAAGACGTTATCTGCAAATGGCACTGGTGAGATTGCTCCCATACCTCCTGTGTTAAGACCAGTATCTCCTTCACCAATACGCTTATAATCTTTGGCCGTAGGTAAGGTTAAGTAATTTTCACCATCGGTTAACACAAATACACTAAGCTCGATACCATCAAGAAACTCTTCGATTACAACTTTTTCACTTGCTGCACCAAATTTCTTATTGGTGAGCATATTTTCAAGTTCAGTCTTAGCTTCGTTGATATCTTGTAAAATCAAAACTCCTTTTCCGGCAGCTAAACCATCTGCTTTAAGTACATATGGTGCAGAAAGTGTTTCTAAGAATTTTTTTCCTTGGTCTACTGTTTCTGCCGTAAAACTTTGATATGCTGCTGTGGGTATATTATGTCTAATTAAGAATTCTTTTGCATATTCTTTGCTTCCTTCTAATCTAGCGCCTTCTTTTGAAGGTCCTATCACTGCAATGTTTGTTAATTCCTCGTCTTTTGCAAAGTAATCACTAATCCCTTGCACCAAAGGATCTTCGGGCCCTACAACGACCATTTCTATATTTTTGCTAAGTACTAGTTCTTTAATGGCATCAAAATCGGTAACCGATATAGGCACATTGGTTGCTATAGCAGCAGTACCCGCATTACCAGGTGCTACAAATAGTTGATCACAAAGTTCACTTTCTACAATTTTATAGGCAAATGTATGTTCTCTTCCTCCAGATCCGAGTACTAAAATATTCATGATTGAGTATTGCTTAAATTTTTATGGCATCAAAAATAGTGTATTCGTTTTGGTATCACTACTTCTTTGTCTTAAAAACTTGAGTTCTAACGTAACATTTTCAGAATTGATAGTATAATACCATGACCACATCTACTTCTTGTAGTATTAATCCAGATACTCGTAGTGAGGTTTTACAGAGTTCTTAAACAAAAAACAGCCAGATCTTTATGACCTAACTGTTTTAAATCTATACTCCTGTTATACCTTATTAGCCAAGGTTTAACAAATAATATATCCTTCTATAAATGTTATTGTATTACAGATAAAAACGTAATCCTGCTGAGATATTGATTCTTGACAAGCCTTCTCTATCTCCCGTAGTGTCGACTAGGTCAATAGTAGTAACAACACCATTTTCTTCTACTTCTAATTCATCTAAAGCACCTGTTGTCCACGACGTCAAAAATTCGAGAGCCATATAGTCGGTAAGACCTATATCATATCCTAAATCAACCGACACTCCTATGGTATTTCCTGTGGTTTTAGATAAACGATTTCCGATTGTTTGTTCGTCTTTATAACTAATATAACCAGCTGCGGTACTAAGTAAAAGAGTGTGTTTTTTATTTTTAGATAGGAGTCTTGTCATTAGTGATGGGCCGATAAAATTAATGGAAATTTTATTTTCAAGCCCTCGTCCTACGTCGCCATTGGGAAAAGAAGCTACTAAATTATTTTCTTTTGCAGTACTATAAAAAGAGTTAAATTTTAAACCTAGACCTAAACGTTCTTTTAGAAAGTAATGTGCATCTAATCCAAAGTTTACTCCTGATTTTAATTTTTTAACATGTTTTTTTAAGGTTTCATCCTGAATCCCTGATATTTTGGCCGTTCTAAAAGCAAAACCTGCATTTGCTCCAACATGTAATCGTTTACCTTTATAATTTGATTCTAATTTTGCTTTTGAAGGTATCCCTGAAGTTTTGTAAAAATTCTTCTCGTAAACTTCTATTTCTGAAAGCGGAAGCAATGTTTTTTTAAGGTTTCCATTTTTCATATATCGAAAGTTCACTTTACCTTCTTTAATTTTAGTGATTTTGGCATTGATACTGTCGTTTTGTGAAGTAACAATTAAATCTTGCGCATTAATATGCTGCATAAACACAATTATCATTGTGCTAATCATAATTTTTCTCATAGGTTTTAAGTAAGGTTGTTATTTATTCTTAAGACACAAACCTATTCAATTGTAGTTTCATTTTTTGAAACTGGAATAATAAATGTTTTAGTAATTTTACAATGTTTTCAAAACAAAAAACAGCCAGATCTTAATGACCTAGCTGTTTCAAATTTATAATCTTGTTTATAGTTAAATATCTGATTTAAAATCCAACCACTCTTTTGGAACTTTATGCTTTACATAATAATACCAAGTACGAAACCCTTTATTACTACCATGTTTAACAATAAGTGTATCCCCTTTAACTTCAAATTCTTGTTTACTAAAAGACCCACAATTTATTGTAGAATAACTCATAAAATGATACTTATCTTTTCTATTGAGTACAAATCCTATAATCCCAATATCTGGATTAAATGAACCAGCATTTAATATTCTATTTTGGCCTTTTTTAATAAACGTATAGTATGTCCCATTTGCATGAAATTTATGATAAACATCAGTATTTAAGGATAATGAGTCCGTTTCTGGGCCAAATTTTTCATTTCCTTCGGTATATTTATGATGAATATCCTTATAGATAACATTTGTATCAATACCTACAATGGCGGGATTTATCCTTTTCTTTATATATGATTTATATTTGTTTTTACTTCGTAAACCACCTTCTTGTGTCCCTGTATAATCACACAGAAAAGAACCACAGGAACTAGTAATTATTATTAATAAAATGCTAAAAAATATTCTTACCATAATGTATATGGGTTTGGTGACTGATATTGAAAATAACCCTGCGGTTGTATATCCAATACCTTAAACCACGGTTGATACGAAATAGCTGTATGTGCTACCTTATTTTGTATTGTATGCCTGATTCCTTCAGAATTACGACCAAATCTAAAACCTTTATACGAAACATAGGCAGCTCCCAATCGATATTTGCTAGCACTTTCACCAGAATATTGTCCTCCTGTAAACTCTCCTATTTTCTTTAACTTGTCGCCTTTCCATTTATACTTTGTAAAATCACCGTGTCCAGGTACATCTTTCGTAATACCTTTATCTTTATCACCATTTGGATCTCCTGTAAATAGATTAAAGCCTACAGAATAGTCCTTGTAACTCAAACTCATGGCCGCGGTTCTATATCGATCACTATCTTCTCCTACAAGTGGTTTACCAAGCCCTAGCTTGTTTAACCTATCAAAAGGACTACCATCATTTTCATATCTCAAATTAAAGTCACCATGCCCAATATTTATCCCCGCTACTCTTTGCGAGGTTTCTCCACTTGCAAAAGAAGTAGAGTAAACAGATACTCTAAATTTACCATCATCATACCCTACAGAATATGATCCTCTGTATTCCCAGCCACTATCTCCTGTGCCTTGCGCAGAACCGGCATAGCTTACTCCGAAACCTACAGAAGCATTAAAACTACCGTCTCTATACCCTACTCTAAAATTAGCTCCAAGGCTTACGGCATTTCCAAATGCTATAGAAGGACTTAAACTAAATGAAAAGTCTCCTATCGGAATGGTAATACTAGGCAGAAAGCTTGACAAGACTCCACCTATGAGGGTGAGCCCAAAATTTCCTGCTGCGGTCAACACCGATGCGGGGGCAATAATACCTCCAATTGCTCCTGTGAGGGCTCCTCCTAGAACAGACAAGGCAAAAGAACCCCAGTTCCAGTTCCCTGTTCTTATGGCTTGTACGGCATAACTAATTGCAGCGGTAGCAGCTCCTATAATCGCGCCAATAGCTACTGCAATCCAAACAATTTCACCTGTTGGATCACTTAAAGATAGTGGGTTATTCCATACATATCCGTATCTATTATAACTTTGTGAATTATAAGGGTCTTGCACATAATTATCCGGAGACAAAAACCTTCCCAAATTAGCGTCATACATTCTTCCGTTCATGTGGATAAGCCCCACACTCACAAAGTGTTCATGACCCGTAAACCCACGTCCTAATAATGATTCATATCCAAAATTGGTAGCGCCACTACTAGAAGTATATTTCTCTATATTACCCCAGGCTCCATAGTGAGTTTGTTCTATGATATTGGCATTACTATCTGTTATTGCCATGATACTTCCCAGATGATCTCTATGCAGATAATGATAGGAGTTTATATTTGAAGAACTTCCTTGTTTTTTAACATGTGCCACAGGTGCGGTATATGCATCTCCGGCAATATACGTGATGATTTTTGTACTATTATCATCCTTATTATGTACAATTTCTACAGGAAGTATTGAAGAATATAACTTTTTATAGGTGCGTTGTTCTTTATCTTCATCTAGACCACCATAGTAGGCAACACTTCTTTCCATTGAAGGATTATACTCAAACGTCACCCTTCCTTTATTTTCCTCTAAAACATCAACCGGCTTTTTAAAAGAATTGTAACTTATTTGTTGTAATGCTCTATCTAAATAGTGAGCATCACCTTGATTATTTAATGTTACTTCTTTTAGATTATAACTGCTTGAGTTGGCATATCCATATTTCCCTATATTAGAATTTACATCAATTCTACCTCGAGTATCATAGGATTGCGTATGTTGAATTGCACCACTTATACTAGTAAGACGATCAAAGCTATCGTAGGTAAAATTTTCTTTGCCTGTAAATGCTTTGTTATGTCTATTTAGCAAATTACCTCTTTGCGCATCAAATGTATAATCTATCTCCAGAGCCACGACACCACCTGTTTTATCCTCAAAATCTTTAAATTTTGAAGGTAAACCGTACGCATCATAACTTCTTGTCTTAATAAGACCATTACCCAAACTCATTTGTGTAAATTGCCCACGACCATTAATGGCATCACCTTTCCAGATCAAATCACCAGAATTATAATCGGTAATCATGTACAGCCCTCCCGAGCTAGAATGGTAATGGTTTTTTATTTTTACTTTACTTTCTACACCACTATGTAGGCTTCTGGAGATGTATTCTTCAAAATTAGTTCTACCTTTTGTATCGTAGTTTAAGTTCTTACGATAAATAGCATCATTATTAGTTTCAATTAAACTTGTTAATCGCTTATTACTATCATATTCATATGCATAGATATAACTTTTATTATTTATCAGATCTGTACTATTTACCTTTTTAACTAATTTAGAAGTATTGTCATACTCATAATTAAGTTTTAAATCTGTATTTTCTCCTTTTACATGTTTTTCTAAGGTTTTTCCGAAGGTATCATAACTATAAGTAGTAATTCCCTTTGGAGTTGTTTCTTCTAGAAGCTCACCAAATATATTATGTTTGTATGTATATGTTCCTGATGATGGATCTGAAAGTTTAATTTTTCTACCCCATTCATCGATATCTATTGTTGTAATATACCCCTGATAATTGGTTTGTTTAATTTCCCCATTGGCATGATACGTATAATTTATTGTACCTCCTAAATCAGTAACTTTAACTATATTACCAATCACATCTTTTGTTGAAGTAACAGATTTTACCCCATCATCTACTGTTCGAGATAATTTATTGTAAGTAGATGTAATTACTCTACCTGTTGGTAATTTTTTATTGATTTCTCTTCCGTATCGATCGTATGTATAGCTAGTCCATTGAGATGCTCCACCGCCAATAAAAGGTTCACTTTCTCTTTTCTTTTTTCCGGTTAGATCATATTCTATTACAGTGCTCACCCATTGATTCATTAGGTTTCGCACCCTACCTTGAATTTTCCAACCCAAGCGATTGATATAGGTTTCTTCTCCACCTCCAGAAGAGGTAATCACTTCTCGTTTTGTTCCTCCTCCATAATAACTACTATATTTGGTAGTAATTGTGTTGCCAAGGTAGTCGGTTTCTTTAGTTAATCTATTCCACTTGTCATATTCGAATGCTGTCTTTTGCCCATATGGATTTGTGGTATTTAGCAAATGACCATTTGTATTATCATATGCATGTTTAGTAACCAATCCTTCTACATTGGTTTGCTCAATAATAAAACGCCCACTTACGTCATATTTAAACAATTCTTTACGTGACGCGATCCCTGGACCACTTAGTACTTTCTCGATGATATTTCCAAAGTCATCGTGCTTAAACTTTTCGGTTAGGACACTACTATTATTGGCCTTACTTTGCGTTTCAACTACTAAATTATTTTGATAAATATATTTTTTTTCTGCGCTAAAACGCTCACTCTTCAATGTGGCTGTTTCTTTTTTCTTAACCGGTCTTCCTATATGAAAGTTTTCATTTGCGGCACTTGGATTATTAGCATACTCGACTGTAATTAAATTCGAACCTCCTGGATATGAATTTAAGGTAGAAACAGTATTAAAATACGAATCATGTTCTAATGTTTGCGTAGTAGTTACTCCAGTTAATCCATCAGAGGTAACTATTCGTGTTGGTATGTTTACAAATACTTTTCTATTATTTAATTCTGTACGATAAGTATATAGAGATTTGTTGACAAAACCACTTGACGGTAAAGAAGTTTGTAAACTTTCTGTAGTCCACTGCTGAATTAACGCATTTCGTTTCTTTGGGTCACTAACTGTAGTGGTCCATAATGTACCTACATCTGTGCCCGTCCAATTGGTTCTTGATACTCTTTTAAACCCAATAAATCCTAATCCTTCTGTATTAGAAACTGCTCCATGATATCTAAAACGTTGTGTTTTGGCCATGGGTATACCAGGAACTAATTCGCCTATTTCTTTAACCAGCATAAATGAAGGTGCATTAGCAATATCGACATATGGATACTGGGCGGTTGTACTTTTCGAGTAAATTCCAGAAGAAGTATTACTGTCTAATTTCTCATACGTGATTGAACTGATTAATCCATTATTATTAACTAAATTAAGACTTACATCTGATCGATGATCTTTTTTGATATCGTATGCTTGCACTTTTGATCCACAAATAAATGCATATTCTGAACCTTTTCTGCTACTAGTAATATCAGTATAAACAGGAATTCCGTACTTAGTAATACCATCATTATCTGCCTCGAGATAGTTCGTAAATCTGAAATTAATAGTGTTTGAAGAGGTCATTCCATAATTGGCCACAATACCAACAGCTTGATGTGAATGGCTATCAGAATTTAAAGGAGTAATTGTTTTATGATATATGATATCGGTTTTACCATCATTATTAAAATCTATTGGGGTAAAATTATACTCAAATATTGATCTATCCCCAGGACTTGTTGTAGGGCCATAATTATAGTTTTTCCCTTTATATTTATAATACGATCCACCACCACTAAATTTACTATAGGTTACTTGTATATCTTCATCAAAAATCACATAGTTGTTTCCTGTGGCAATAAAAAACTTCCAAATGCTACTATTGTCTGCTGTAGGAATTACAAAATCGGATTTTCCATCCCCATTATAGTCTCCAGGTAATATAGGGTAATCAAGATCTATGCTAGGATTGCTTTTCTCTAGTATTAATTTTAAAGTGTTATTCTTTAAAAGCTTGTATACATATACTTTTCCTTTCTTATAATGTAAAATATCTGTTTTCCCATCCCCATCAAAATCAGCCGTTGTGAGTCTATCTTTTCTGTCAACTGGATATTTTAACCTCCCAGATTCATGAGAGAAATTACTAGTAACTCTTCTATCTAGATTAATAAAATAAGCATCAGAATAATTATATCTATAATCATCACAAACTGTTTCATACTCATCATATTGTTCATAAGGATCACTAATGTCTTCTTCTCGACAATTTCTAAAATATGTATATGGTTTGCTTATTGCCAAAATATCTGTAATCCCGTCGCCATTAAAATCTCCGCTCAAATAATTCATGGGTACTGCTCTTCCACTATTATAATTTGTAGTTCCTTTAAAGTTAACTCCTCTTTTAGCATGAAATCCAGGTTTTAATAATAGATAATCAAATCCGCTGTAATCTACCGTTGCACTATTTGATATTACATTTTGAGCATTTACTTTAATACCCGATTTTGATTGACTACCTCCATTTACAGGTCTAGTTATTGTTAAATTTTCTGGCTCTTCACTTTCTGATACATATCTAGGGGCATCACTCCAGGTTTTGGTATACTCTAAATTTGCACTATTTCCTAGGCTGAACACTTTAAAATTTATTCCTTTTCGAGTAAGAATTCCTTGATTATTTTTTATTCGATTATTAGCGTCCATTAAAACACTTGTATAAATATCATCAAAATCATCTATTGCCATTTTCCTACCTGTAGCATTAGAGGAACTAAAAATTTTACGAAATACATTTATTTTCTTATCCTCTGTGGTGTGTCTATATTTTTTATAAACAAGAATATCTATTTTACCATCACCATCAAAGTCACCATTAACCATACGATCATCTTCTGCAGAAATGCCGGGAGATATATTAAAAGTTTGATTGATTTTTTCTAAATCGTCTGCTGTACTTTGATAGAAAAATTTAATTGGGGGTAAAGAGACGTAGGACCCATTCTGTTCGATAATACTGCTTAGTCTTTCATAATCCAAAGAGCTATAACTATATACTAAATCATATTTTCGATATAGTTTACCTCCAGATTTAATTTCCACTCTATCTAATATATTATCATTTTTAAATCCAAATCCGCCAACGTATGCTAATTCTCCTCTTTTTTTATCCTTATAAAAAAACTGAATTACATTTGGGGCTGTTTGGTTGACTTGCCCACCATAGGTAATGGTATTTGTCAAAAGTACCCCATTACTACTAGTATATGTATAATTTATGGTGTTTCCTTGAGTATCTTGTGTCTTGGAGATAGACCATTCTAATTTACTATGTGATCCATTATTACCATACCAAAATCTCGAACCATCCGGATTATGTACTACAAAATATGCGGGGCCATATTGAGCTCCGAAAGGCGATGTACCATGAGCAATAATCTTTACATTAGAGTAATTTTCTGTTTCATAAACAGATCCTGCTTTTCCATAGACACCGCTCTTTAAAATTAAACGTTGTCCGTTTAAAACATACCTGTCGTCACTATTGAAATCTACCGGGCCAATAAACGTATCATGAAATACGGTAGAAGAGGTTCTAGTGATAGCAGATAATCCTGTAATATTCCATCCCCAACCGGCAATCCCATCAGAGGATTGATTGCTATAGACTAATCCGACAGAGGGTAGGCTTTCTCCAATTCCAGGAGGCAACTTAAATGGCACTTGATAATTTGCTGCACCTGACAGTGAGACAGATAAACCACCAGTTGATGACAATCCTTGAGCAGAAGAAGTAGCAGTCGATATGTTTTTGTTAGCAACTTCATCAGGACTAGTCTCTAATTTACTTTCATGTAATTCTGTACTTGAATTTTTAAGATTGATGTTCTGTCCAAAAACACTTAAAGCACCTGTTAAAAAGAAGGTTGCGAGTAATAAAATGTACTTTTTCATCTATATAGCGCTGTTATTTTTTAATAATTTTTTTGGTAAGAGAGTTTCCGTCGGTAAGAAAAAATCTTACCACATAAAGGCCGTCTGGCCATGAGGACAAGTCTATTTTAGCCTGGTGGTTTCCCGGTGTATATTTTACATTATATACCTTAGAAGCCACATCAATCAATATGATTTCTTTGATTGTACTACTATATTCTTGATTCCAATTGATTGTTAAAAGTCCTTTGGTAGGATTTGGAAACACCGCTATACTTTTGTCAAATTCTGTAAGCTCGCTTATCTCCTCTTGGATCTCTTCTTTGATTTCTTCCTCTGGAGCTGTTTGTCTTTTGGTATTACAATCTCCATCTTTACAATATTCTCTCTTTACTTGATTACCTGCCATATCATAAGTAAACACTAACTTAGATTGCGAAAATCCGAGTGTTGTAATTAGAAAAATTGATATCCTAAGTATGTTATTCTTCATTTGTTGATGTGTTAAGTAAATTCTCAATTATTTTTTCAAGATCTTTAACTCTTTGAGTCAATGCTGTATTTTGCTGTTGTTCTTTAAGTGTTTTTATTTCTTTTTCTTGTGCTATAGTGTATAAGGTTAACTCTTCTATTTTTTCAAGTAGTTTCATATTCATCGCTCCTAGTTCGATACCATTATTCTCCATAACTTCTGCAGACGGAATATTTGGCAAATGACCTTTTTCTTTGATGTGCTGTTGAACCTCATCGATCGTTAATAACTCATATTCTTTTTTGAACACATAATCTGGTGCAGGCACGCTTAGATCTATCTTTACCTCCTCGGCATGAATTTTTCCTTTTACAGTAAGTCTAGCATCTGGAGTTGCAGTACCAATACCTACATTACCATTAGCGATAATTCTCATGCGCTCATAAAACCCGCTATCATTTCCTTGATTATGAAGCCTAGTTTTAAATACTAAACCTCCTTGATATGTACTTGAATTATTACTTCTTTCATCAACTCCAAGAATTTTGGCTAAACCTATATTGGTAGAAAATTCGATACTAGGACCGCTATTTTTCTTAAAAACAGCACCTTGATTCTTTAGTTTTAACATAGCTGCATTTCCTAAATCTTCGGATTTACTTAGTTCTAATAATACATTAGGATTGTTTGTTCCAATACCAATATTACCATTGGAGGTAATTCTCATGCGTTCATAAAATCCACTATCATTTCCTTGGGTATGAAGTCTCGTTTTAAATACTAAACCTCCTTGATATGTACTTGAATTATTACTTCTTTCATCAACTCCAGCGATCTTTCCTAATCCGATATTGGTTGCAAACTCAATAGCAGGACCATTATTTCCGTCATAAACACCATTATTTGTTTTCAATTTTAATAGTGAATAAGGTTTTTGGGGTTGTGATATATTTTTATTAATAGTTAATATTCCATTAACCGTTTCATCTTGTGCCTTTGCAGTAAGTACAATTGTGAATACAATAATTACTAATATTACTTTTTTCATTTTCTTAATATAGTTTATGAATATTATGCTATCTAGACTCAAGTATTTCAAGTCTTGATTGTAACTCAAGAAGTTTTTTATTTAATAGTTTTAATTCCTTAATCTCTGTTTCCTGCTGAATGGTATACAGGGTTAGCTCTTCAATTTTTTCAAGAAGTTTCATGTTCATAACACCTAGTGCTACTCCATCATTTTCCATAACTTCTGCAGATGGAATATTAGGCAAATGTCCTTTCTCCTGAATGTGTTGTTTAACTTCCTCTATTGACAATAGATTGTAATCGTTTTTGAATACATAATCTGGTGCAGGTACACTTAAATCTATCTTTACTTCTTCGGCATGTATTTGTCCTTTAACAGTAAGTTTAGCGTCTGGAGTTGTAGTACCTATTCCAACTTTACCAGCATTAAAGAAAGTTGGATGTGTTTTGCTAGACGTAATTCTTACTCTTTCTTCTTGAACATTTTCTCCTAAGGCCTGATATAACTCTAAGGTGGATATTAGTTCTCCTTGAGACGATCCACCAGGCTTCATTTCAATTTTATTATGAGCATACGTTCCTGCTGGTGTACCCATTATTAGAGAATGTCTTCTCCAATAGAAATAAGTCTTACCCCACCCTGAATCATATGATTCATTGCTGTATAAATAAAAATCTCCATTTACCTGTAATTTTGAAATCGGGTTTGTAGTTCCTATACCCACATTACCACCATTAAGAAATGAATTACCCGAAGAATGTAGCCTTATTTTTTCTGTATGGCTACTTTCAGAATTTGCAGTATACATTTGAAGTACGGATTGCAATACTCCCCTTGAGGAGCCTCCTGGTTTTAAACGAAAATTGTTATGATTATAACTGCCAGGAATAGTTCCCATAGTCATATTATGGCGTGCCCAATAGATCCCATCATCATCGGGGCCAGAATTAAGGAATATTTTTCCTTTGACTTCTAGTTTTTCTCTAGGAACGGTCGTTCCTATTCCTACATTTCCAACATCATTAATAATCATTCTTGGTGTTGGATTGATAACTTGATTAGCCGTTGTGTTTCTTTTTTCAGTGTAAAAAAGAATTTTACTCCAACTTGCTTGTACACCTGCAAAACCATAGTTATTACTATGCCCAAATGGGGTATACAATTTATTGTGATTAGCCCCTCCTTGTAATAATGCTAAATTAGTTCCAAAAATAGCATTACCTCCAGTAGTACCAGATATACTAGCTCCAAAATTAGAACCAATCGTTACATTCCCTGTGGGAGGATATGTATTTTGAGCGTAAATACTAATCGATGCGATGGATAGAACGATGAGTAAAGATTTCTTCATGTGATTTGTTTCGTTAATTCTTTTCTAATAATTCGTTTAGTATTTTTTCTAATACTTCAATTTTCAAATTTTGGTTTTTAAGAAGTTCTATTTCTTTTTGTTGCGCAATGGTATACAAGGTGAGTTCTTCAATTTTCTCAAGAAGCTTCATATTCATTATACCAAGTTCTACTCCATCATTTTCCATCGTTTTAGCAGATGGGATGTTTGGTAAATGCCCATTTTCTTTGATGTGCTTTTCTACTTCTTTTATTGATAGTAAGCTGTAATCTTTCTTAAATACATAATCTGGTGCAGGAACACTTAAGTCTATTTTTACTTCTTCGGCATGGATGCTTCCTTTTACAGCAAGTCTTGCATCGGGTATAGTCGTTCCGATACCTACATTTCCATTAGTTTTAATAGTAATTTGATCCTTACCGTATCCTGCCATTAAACGTAAATCATGATTACTTTCTGTCCCTAATCTTCCTACTACACCCTTCCAGTTAGCACCGTGCGAAAAGATCCCTGTTTTTACTCCAGCGGTATTACTTGTAGCAAGAATCTTTGAATGACTTGCTCCTCTTACATCTAATGCTCCATGCCAACCCTGAGCATTGCTAGGAGTCTTAGTCCCAATACCAACATTTCCTTTATTATTAATACTAAATAGAGCTTTTGTGACCTTATTACCTGTATTATGAGATAGGCTAGAGGTTAACACATCATGATTTGTAATATTATCTCTTCGATATATCACAAATGTATCTGAGCCACTATAGGGTCTACCTGCAAACCATTCGTTTTGCCCTCCTGTATCGTACATAAACATTCCGAGACCTCTTTGATTAACACTACTTCGTGCTTTAAGTACTAGTCCTGCATTGATAGCACCGGTATGATCTCCTGAGATTGTAAGCTCTGTGGTTCCAGGAGAATCTAGTGTTAATAAACTACTAGGAGTTGTAGTTCCCAGTCCTAGTCTACCTCTAGATGTCAAGGTCATATAATCTAACCATGTTGCACTATTATGTCTTCCTTGAAACTTTAATAAGGTTTGTCCTCCAGGGTCATGATTAATGATTCTATGACCAAATCCAGAACCATAGTTTGAGGAAAACCAAGTGATTGATTTATTTATTCCATAATTAGCGATTAGATTATCAAAATTTTGAGCATTTATGACTGTTACGCTAAGTAGTACTATTATAAAAATGTACTTTTTCATAAGATTGATTGGTTTTGCTTAATTTATATTAATGTCTTTATGACCAGAAATGATACCCCTATATTGAAAATAATTTCAACATACTCATATAGTATTTAATAGTTCACCTGCAATACTAACTATCCTTTGTCTCATTTTTTGAG
The DNA here is from genome assembly GCF_001632745.1 of Aquimarina aggregata. Lineage (GTDB taxonomy): Bacteria > Bacteroidota > Bacteroidia > Flavobacteriales > Flavobacteriaceae > Aquimarina > Aquimarina aggregata. The sequence continues at coordinate 147,367 of NZ_LQRT01000005.1, forward strand.
ACAAGTTGGATCGTGTTTTACTCAAATTTTAATTTGATAGAAGAACGAATTTGGCTTTTATTCGTTACTTTTAAAAGGTATATTACGTATAATTCTACTGCTTAAAATGCTTCTTTTTTTAAGTAGTAAGGGAATGACAATAGAGAAAAATACAATCCCATTAAATCTAACTAGCATAGATTCAAAAAACAGAGATATAAAGAGTATTAGAAAAACAGAAAATTCATTTCGACTTCGTCTCATTCTTAGAGCAAGCAAAATAAAAATAGAAATCAAAATTAGAAATCCTATAACTCCCGTTTGAAGAAAAGTTTGTAAAAATTGGTTATGAGCATTGTACTTATTTGTATAGTTACTTACATAGTTTAACTCTTCATATTTTTTCATCAAAACATCATTAGTATCTCCTATACCATAACCCAACAATGGTGCTTCTTGTATTAGTTTTATACTGGCATCCCAAGTTAACAATCTAGATTTTTCTACGGTAGTATTATCGATTTTTGTGTTTTGAATGGTATTCTCTGATACATTCTTATAAAAAACAAATACTCTAGGGTTCTGTAAAAAAACTATCAATCCCAATACAAAAAGTATTGAGATTGTATACTTTTTGCTTTTTTCAGAAATGTTAAAAATCAATAGCAAACACATAATTCCTAAAATAAGATATGCTGCTATAGAAGCTAATAAGAAAAGATAAAGAAACAATACAACAACGATAAACACTTGCAGTTTGGATTGTAGCTTATTTTTAAGGTAATAACTCAATACCAGTAAAATGTACAATGACACATAGTTAGAGTTAACCAATCCCGAGAACTCTACTCTTATAAAATAGTTCCAAGCATTATTTAGAGCTCCTAATAGTATCGATACACCTTCTGGAGAAGCTTTAAACGATTCAAAATTAGCCTTAAGAATTGGGGAGATGTCACAAAAAGAATAAAAAAGGTTTATAAAAAAAGACACCATTAATCCTAACAATAGAAAATCAAAAAGTTTTTTTACTGTGGATGCGTCTTCTTTAACAAAAAGGAAGATAATAGGGAAAAATAACAAGGATAATGATCTTTGTAATAACTCTATTCCATCTGAAATGTTATCTGTATAAATTAAGCTAATCGCCATGATCATAAAATACAAAGGAAAGAGTAATACTTCTTTATTATCGAAAACTATTTTCCTTTTAGTCCTTATTATATTAATTAGACCAAGAATAATTGATATTATAAAAAAAGGGGTCGGTAAATTAATTCCTAATGGTAATAGAAAAAAAGCAATGTATAAACTATTCCAAAAGGTAGCTAATACAAGATTATTTTCTTCCCTGTAAAACATACTGGTAAAACTAGCTACGATTTTACTTAAGTTCATATTTGAAAGACTATCTAATTACCTCTAATTAAAAATGAAATTAAAAGGAGTTTATTTTATTGATCATTGCGCATTTGATATATTAGTATTAATATGCCTTCTCTTCTCCTTTTATAGCATTTAATGCTGTAAGAACAACAATCTTAATATCCAATAGTAATGACCAGCTCTCGACATAAAATATATCATATTTCACTCGATTAACGATATCTTTTTTAGTCTCTATTTCTCCTCTAAAACCGCTTATTTGAGCCAAACCAGTTATTCCAGGCTTTACAAAGTGACGTACCATAAATTTATCTACCTTCTGCGCAAACTCTTCATTATGCTTAACCATATGCGGTCTAGGTCCCACTACAGACATATCACCTTTAAGGACATTTATAAACTGTGGTAATTCATCAATGCTGGTTCTTCGAATAAACTTTCCAACCTTAGTCACTCTAGCATCGCCACGTGTAGCTTGATTAGCACTTGTACTTGGTTTCATGGATCGGTATTTATAGCAATAAAACTCTCTATAATCTAATCCATTGCGAAGCTGTTTAAAAAATATTGGTCCTTTTGATTCTATTTGAATAAGCAACCCAATAAGAGGAGTTAGCCATGATAGGATACATATTAGGACAAATAATGACAATAATATATCGAAAGCTCTCTTTGTAAATTTATTTATAGAGTCATCCAACGGTATTTCGCGAAATGATAATACAGGTATATATTCGTAATAATTAAATATTAATTTTTTGGTAAAAATATCTTTGTTATCTGGAATGAATTTCAGGACTTTCAAATTGTTTTCCGTGAAATTCACTATCGAACGTAATTGTTCATTTGATAACTCTGCGATAGAACAGTACACCTCATCAATTTCGTTCTCGACTATATAATAAAAACAATTATCTAGATCAAAATCTTCGCCTTTTACGCCAAATTTCCTTTGAAATCTATATCCAAATTCTGGCTTATCATTAAATATTTTTATTAATTGATGTGTATTTTTATTATCCCCAATTACCACTACTTTTCTAATATTTCCTCCAAAGATTTTTCGATACTTAGATAATAAGTAAATTAAAACGAACTTAGTAAAAGTAATTAAACCTATTAAGGCTATAAAATACTTTGCTAGCTCTAATCTACTTATAAGGGGTTGTTTAAAAAAGCCGATAAACGCATATAAAACGAGTGCAAAAATTAAAAACTGACGAATTAACGAAGCTAGAATTTGAATAACCCGCGAAAAACGTTTTACATCATAAAACTTATTTTTTATAGAAAGAATAATCCATAAAGCCGATATATATATCGAAAACAAGAGCTTATGCTTTATATTAATTTCAAAGAATATTATTGTGAAATTTAATATAAGTAAATCAACCAAACAGAAAAGAGGCTTTATGTATCCTGAATATCTACCTATTCTATTACTCATGTAGTGTTTAATTACTTTTTTGAAAAATCTCTATGTTCACTTTTTTTGAGTTCTTCTTCTGAAAACTCTTTGAAATAATCTAATGTCCTCTTCATCCCTTTATTTCTATCAAATTTTGGTTCCCATCCTATTATCTCTTTTGCTTTAGAAATATCTGGTTGTCTTTGAAGTGGATCATTAGTCGGTAAGTCTTTATAAATTATCTTTTGCTTAGTTCCTGTAAGTTTTATAATCTCTTTTGCAAAATCCTTAATAGTAATTTCATCAGGATTTCCAATATTAACAGGATATACATAATCGCTAAAAAGGAGTCTATAAATACCTTCTACTAAATCATCTACATAACAAAAAGAACGTGTTTGCAATCCTTCTCCAAAAACCGTTAAATCTTCACCTCGTAAAGCTTGGCCAATAAATGCAGGAACTACTCTCCCATCATTTAATCTCATTCTGGGCCCGTAGGTATTAAAAATTCTAACTATTCTAGTTTCTAATCCATGATACGTATGATATGCCATGGTAATTGACTCTTGAAAGCGTTTTGCCTCGTCATAAACTCCTCTTGGTCCTATAGTGTTCACATTACCATAGTAATCCTCGGTTTGAGGATGTACTAACGGGTCTCCGTATACTTCGCTGGTGGATGCAATCAAAATTCTTGCTTTTTTTTCTTTGGCTAAACCTAGTAGATTATGTGTTCCTAAAGATCCAACTTTTAACGTCTGAATTGGAATTTTTAAATAATCAATAGGGCTCGCGGGAGAAGCAAAATGCAGGATATAATCTAATTTTCCTGGCACATGCACAAATTTTGAAACATCATGGTTATAAAATTCGAAAGTCTCTAATTTAAAAAGGTGTTCTAAATTTTTAAGATCTCCAGTAATAAGATTATCCATTGCAATGACATAAAAACCTTCTTTTATAAACCGATCACATAGGTGAGATCCTAGAAAACCTGCTGCTCCTGTAATTAGAACTTTTTGCATGCCTATAATTTAATGTCTTTTCTTCCTATAGAGAAGTAAGTAATTTGTTCCTTTTCTATATCCTGAATATCGTAAAGGTTTCTACCATCAAAGATAACGTTATTAACCAATTTATTTCTTATTTTATTAAAATCAGGTGTTCTAAATATACTCCACTCTGTACAAATGATTAATGCGTCTGCATCTTGCAATGCATCATACATAGAACTTGCAAAATTAATCTTATCCCCCAATTTATTTTTCACATTTGTCATTGCCTCAGGGTCAAATGCATTAATTTTTGATCCTTCATCTAACAAATTATTAATAATTTCAATTGATGGTGCTTCTCTTATATCATCAGTTTCTGGTTTAAAAGCTAACCCCCATATCGCGAAAGTTTTCCCCTTGAGATCGCCTTGAAAATATTTATTTATCTTAGGTAAGAGCGCTTGTTTTTGATTTTTGTTTACCCTAATTACAGCATCAAGAATTTCAAAATCATAAGACACCTCTTTTCCAGAATTATGAAGAGCCTTAACATCTTTAGGAAAACAAGACCCCCCATAACCAATACCTGGAAATAAGAAACGTTTTCCTATCCGAGAATCTGTGCCAATACCTATTCTCACTTTATCGACATCTGCACCTACCTTTTCACAATAGTTAGCAATTTCGTTCATAAAAGTAATTCTTGTAGCTAAAAACGCATTTGCGGCATACTTAGTTAATTCAGCAGACTTTTCGTCCATTACAATAATAGGATTACCAGACCTTACAAAGGGTTTATATAACTTTCTCATTAACTCTGTAGCCTTTTCAGAACTTGAGCCGATTACAATTCTTTCTGGTTTTAAAAAATCATCTACAGCAAAACCTTCCCTTAAAAACTCAGGATTTGACACTACATCAAATTTGCATCCAGAGTGTTTTTCAATAACTTCTCTCACCTTTTCTGTCGTTCCAACTGGCACGGTACTTTTATCAACAATTACTTTATACTCCGTGATTAATTTACCTATTTGATCTGCTACTTCTAAAACAAATGAGAGATCAGCTGCTCCACTACCATTATCTGGTGTTGGTAGTGCTAAAAAAATAATTTCGCCATGATTTAACCCTTCTTCTAAAGAAGTTGAAAACTGTAATCGATTTGCTTTAATATTTCTTTCAAAAAGAACGTCAAGGTGTGGTTCATAAATTGGAACTTCACCGCTACTCATTTTTTTAATCTTTTCTTCGTCAATATCAACACATACTACTTCGTTACCTGTTTCTGCTAAACAAGTTCCTGTAACTAAGCCGACATAACCGGTTCCGATTACTGATATTTTCATATTATTTTGAATTTATTCAATAAAGTTTCTATTCTCGATAAACCATTCTATAGTTTTTCTTACTCCTTTATGAATATTAACTTGGGGGTTAAAATCAAAATCTTCTTTAAGCCTTTCTATATTTGCTGTTAAATTGTTTATATCTCCTCTCCAACTCTTACCTGTATAATTAATTCTAGGACTAATTTCGTAAACGTTACAAATTAATTCAACCAATTCCTTTATGGAAATAGGGTTTCCTCCAGCAATATTATACACATTGTTATTCGATTTTTCGTTATCCAGAGCCTTAAAAAACACTTCTGCAGTATCGCTTACATATGCGTAATCTCTAATCTGGGCTCCTGTTCCGAGTACTTCCAAGTTTTCTTTATCATTTTTCAACTTCTTGATTAAATCAAACAATACATATCTAGGTTGTCTAGGACCATAAGTATTAAATATCCTAAAAGCCGTAAAAGGCAGATCATATGTCTTTGAATAAGCTCGTGCAAGCTGCTCTCCATATAACTTACTTACTCCATAATTTGAAATTGGACCTAATACATGTTTTTCATCAATTGGTGTATAAATAGGTTCCCCGTACACGGCTGCCGTACTTGCGTATACAACCTTTTTAACATTATAATCTTTTGATAAATTCAGAATATTAAAAGAGCCTAATGCATTTGAGTTAAAATCAACTGATGGATATACATCAGATAGTGGCACATTTCCGTTCGCAGCCAAATGAATAACATAGTATGGTGAATACTTTTCGAAAACTACTTTCATCTGCATATAGTTACTTACATCACCATATTCGTAAATTACCTTTTCATTTTTAAAAAACGGCGGACTAAAGTTTGATCCCAACAAGTTGTCAATTACAATTACTTTATAAAGTCCACTATCTACTATTTTATCTACTACATGAGAACCAATAAATCCTGCACCACCAGTTACTATTATATTTTTCATTTTATTTTTTTACAAGTTTCAAATATTGTTTAGCTCCATTAATAAGGTCGTAATCTTTAATAATATTTTTACAGTTATTTTTATAGAAATCTCTATTATTTATGATTTTTTCTATAGCCGTTGATAAATCCTCTGGACCAGAAGCTACTTCTCCTACCTTATTTTCTTCAACAAAATATCTACCGTAATTCTCAGTATAATTAATAGTTACAATAGGTAATTCAGATGATACGGCTTCAATAAAAGATTTTGGGAGCCCTTCTCTTTCAGATGGAAGGATTAAAAATTTTGCTTTAGATAGTAACTCATATTTTTCATTATCTTCTATATACCCCAAAAATGATACTACACTATTATCCTTATATGCTGATTGAAGGTTTTTCAGAATAGATCCCCCCCCTGCTATTTTTAATTTTAAGTTAGTATTGTTCTTTCTATTATATTCTATAACAGATGATACTGCCAACTCTGGATGCTTATGTGATTCTACCCTACCGATAAATAAACCAAATTCTTCTTCTGATTTTGAAAAATAATACTTTTCTGTTTGTACTAAACTGGGAATTAAAACGGTTCTAGATTTGTCTTTTAAATATTGATCTACTTCTTCTTTAAGATATTTACTTATACATACAATTTTATTAGTAGATCTAAGTAGTCTTTTATTAATAATTTTCCAAATTATTGATTTTCTGAACTCTACGAAATCCAAAACTGTAAAAACCGTTTTGGAATTATAAAGAATTGCAGTTAAAAAAGAAAACTGGTCAAAAATAATCATATCTCCCTCATTATTTTTTAAATATTTCTTTGCTAAGAAAGAAAATTTCAAATATGTGGAGAGTTTTCTGCCAAAAACTCCGTTTTTATAATACCCTGAATCTTTGACAATCCTATTAATTATTATTCCATTAGATAATTCTTCACGTAAAGGAAGACTCTCTTCATGAGCAACAGTAAAAACTTCTACCTCATGTCCATCTATTAAGAAGCATTCCAACAACTCATAGAACCTAAACTGCTGTCCCCCGGTTTGAGGATAAAAGATATCTATTACTAAATTAATTTTCATGTTATCTGCATTTATTACTAAAACAAATTAGGATTGGTCTAAACAGTATAGTCATTTTTAGTAAATAATGATTACAACAACCCTTTCTATCTTTTTATTATTATTTTGCAAAGCTATGCTGAATTTAATTTAAAAAAAAAATTAACCCGCTTTTGTTAAACAAATAATTTTATAAATACATTTCTTTTATTAACAATTTAAAATAAGTATACAAAAAATATAACTGTTGTGATAAAATAAAACAACGAGATTATTATACTTGAGTTTATAAAGAGAATATTTCTCTTTCTCAAATTAAAGTATTGTAATATTACGGCCAAATAAATGGTTGAAAAATGCAAAAACACTAATAATTTAAAAACTAAAATATCCCTTAGAAGATAAAATAATAGTCCTATCGAAATTAATAGTACAATAAAATATTTATTATTTATAGATGCTAAGTTTTCTCTATCGATAATACTTGAATTCAAAGAAATTGCTATCCACATTACCATTTGAACAGAAAGAATAAAGTATACTCCTTTATGTTCTTGATAGGTTTCTGAAAAGAAATTTGAAATATGTGGAAGTATTAATGGTGATACCATAAAAAGGACTACAGAAAAAATGAAAATGAAAATGAAAAAAAAACTATAATATTTGTCTAGTATTAAAGAATCAATTGTGTAAATTTTCTTAAAATATACTATATATATTATTTGATATATCATTACCACTGCCGCTGATATTCTATAATAATACCCATAAACCCCAACCAATGTATAATCATCAAAAAAGTGTTCAACTAAAATTCTTCCTGAAACAATGACTAAAAAGATTAATGTACTTGAGATTAATAAATGATAACTGAATTTTATTATTTCTAGGTACTTCTGAAATATCTGTCCATTCTTTGTTTTTATAATTACATAAATTGCATAGATTACATAAATTATTGCATATCCCACAATTAAAGAATTCACTGTCTGAAGTGAAACTGATACTAGGTTTATTTTTGCGGCCAAAAAATAAACTGTTAATACCAAATAAATACCTGTATCGAATAATACAGCTTTCAATATTAATTCTTTACTTTTTAAAACAGATGAATAATACAACTGGTTTGCTAATACAAAAGCAATATTTACAGCTAAATAATAAACAAAAGGGATATTAAAAATGAAGTAAATAAATTGGTTAACAATAAACACTAAAACTAAACTTATTGGATGTATTACAAAACCACTTTTAAGATTTAATTCTTTCCTTTTGAGTATAAAATAAGGGTAAGCACCTGGTACACCTAAGCTTATGAAAGCACTAATGATCATAGCAACTGAACCAAGAGACCACTCTAACATCCCAAAATCGTTGGTTGGTAGTATATCAGCAAGTAAGATTGGTATTATAAATGCTAATCCTTTGGTACCTATGAAAATAATTCCAAACAGTGCGTAATCTCTAATAAATTTGAATAGTCCTTTCACGGTTTTTATACACTAAAAATTTTTTCATACTTATAAAAAAAAGCAATGAAAAACACTGAAAAGGCCACTCCATGATGTCTTACGAAAAATGATTCGGTTAAACATACAATAGAAATATATAATGTGACATAAAACATCATATATGACTTATGATCCAAACTTAATTTATAAAATATAAAGATTAACCCTAAAATCGTTATTCCTCCTAAAAAACCCACCTTTAAATATTCTTCGATATATTGATTATGGGTATTAAAAACAGATTTGACACCCGCCTTAAAGTTTATCAATTTGTATTTTTTTAATAATTCTTGTTTATAATCTCCTGTTCCCACTCCAAATATAGGATTCTCTTTTATTATAGAAAAAGCTAAGTATGAAATCAGCATTCTATGCTCTACAGTGTTTTTAGTTTCTGTAATTCTATTCTTTGTGATTATTACTTCCATGTCAAAATCAAATGTTCTAAAAAAAGCACTTGATTTCTGATTAAGCCTTGGGCTCAGATAAATTCCCGAAACAACACTAACTAAAACTAAAACAACTATAAAACTTTTAATATACTTTGCCTTTTCTTTAAGTTCTACAAATACAAAAAACATCAACGCGATAAATAACACCAATAATGCTACTCTACTTGATGATATAAACAAAAAATATAAAAAGAATGGTATTAACAACAAATTAAAAGCTCTATTCCTATTTTTATAGGCCTCACTAATACTAATAATAGTAGCTAGATAAATCATAGCTCCAAGATACGTTTGACTTATCCCTACTTTATAAAATGCAAAACTTGACATCGAGTGTAATGATCTTCCAAATTCAAACTTTTGCAAAAGTGCATAGTAACAAAGCGCAAAAATAACTGCAATTTGAAATATCATTACTACTAACTTTATTTTATTTTTACTTATAGGTTCCGAAACAAGCACTATTGGTAATACTAAAAAAGGAATACATGTGGTAATACGTTTTAGACCTTCATCTATATTTTCTGTATATATCATTCCGATACACTGAACTAAAAAGTAAAGGATCATAGCCAAAACCAATTTATTTTTTAATTGGTTTTTTATTTTATTTTTTAAATTTTCCTGTTTATCCAATACAAAAAATACCACTATCCCTATTAGCAATATTGAATTAAGATTAAAAGTAATTGGTAATGTTACCAAAAAAACTGACAATAAAAATGTGTATATATTTTCTCTTGACAATAATTTCATCATTAATTTAAACTTTTAACTATTATATTCGTAAGCTCATGGTCAAATATAGGGAGGGAATCTATGTTATTATAATGAATATTAATATTGTCAATAACAGTAGAGCTTTTTATATTTCCTTCGTCTAATTTGAGTGCTAAGTTATCATTATCTTTATTGTTTATTATTATTTCTTTAAAATCGCAACCATTACATCTATTAATCCACAATCCGCACATAATTAATTCTTCACCTGCCGAAGTATCTTCAATTGGTTTCATGAATTTAGTAGTTCCAGTTGCATAATCTTTGATATGAATATAATTAAATTTATGATCACTACCTGTAATATATGCTCCATTACGATCAGAACTATTTACTATTAAACTATCAATACGAACATTTTTCGGGTTATCATTCCAACCATAAATCTGCATAGCGGCACTTGTATACTGATAATAGGACTCTCCAGATCCTAATCCATCAATTATAACTTTATTAAAAAAAATATCTTCGACTCCCTGGTATATATTACATCCTCTACTTTCTTTTTTATCCCAACTCAAAATTGTATCTGTTTTAACAATCATTTCATCTATACGAATCATTCTCGATTTTCTAACAAAGAATCGAGAATATGAAGTAACTTTTCCCAAAAATATGATATTAGAAGATTCTTTCTTTAGATTTTCATTAATTCGAATTTCACCTGCAAAACTAGCATTATCAAATTGTAATCGTAATTGTTCTCTTCCTTCCAGCACCAAATTCGTTTTATAATACCCTTCTGGAAAAATAATTTCAACACCTCCTTCTGCCAAATCAATTACAGTTTCCAGTGCATTTTTATTTGATTTTGGATTCATCCCTATTCTCTCGTTTGGAAAAACGCCATATCTTCTAACATCTCCTATTTTATATGTATCAAATAGGACATATTTTGCTTCATCAATTAATTTCTTAGGAGTACTTTCAAAATTTATATTCTTAGTGTTTTCATTTTTTAAACATGAGTTAAAGGAATAGAGAATCACTAAAAACAGGACTACTTTACTTTTCATATACATCATCTAAGGTATCAAAATCTGTAACTTTTATTAACCTGTTTCTAACTTCATTTATATCCTTTTCAACATGTCTTAATCGTTGAGACATATACATACCTTTTTCGATAAGATTTTTGGTAACAGCTGAATTCCCCCCCACAGTTACACCATCTCCAATTAAAACTCCGGGATTAAAAATACATCTCGATCCAATATATACATTATTCCCAACTTTAATTTCCCCATCAACCCTAATTCTTTCTGCACCACTTTGACCGTGAACATAACCATGCGTCCACATTTGCGAACCCGAACCAGCTAGGATAGAAAAATCACCAAAAATAATATCTCGTGTTACATCTATATAATGTCTTGTAGTTAATTTTGTTAATTCTCCCAACTCAAGTCTTGCCTCTCCATAGGTAATACCAATAGCAGATCTTTTAATAAAATTTAAATTCCCTATCGCTCCTCTTTTCTTAAAAACACAGCTTAGGGGGCCTTTTATTACATTTAATTTCCCTATGTAACCTTCATCCTCTATTGTAAGGTTCTTTATATATATAAAATTGAAATGGCCTATCGTAACTTTAGGCCCTAATATTAATTTATCTACACATAGAAATACAAAACCTATTTTAGCGCTCCAAGCAATTTGATGACCCAAAAGTTTTAGACATAAATTTGCCATTTTCCAAGGGAACAAACAACACAGTATTGTCAAAAATTTCTTCATATTTTAAGTAAAAGTATTTATTTAATAATTCTAAAATATTTATAACCGCCTCCTTTATGTTTTAAAATAATCTTACTAGTTAATATCCTAAAAAACCAAGCAAAGAGAAGAAAAGCTACAATATTATAAATGCCCTGAGCCACAACAATAAAGTTAACAACTAGCATGAAAAAATTGATAACTAAAAAATAAAAAAATAACGGTAAATATTGAACTTTACCCTTTAGTATTTTTTTGAATACATTTTTTTGATAAACACCCAAAAAAAACATGAAAAATATCGAAAACCATCCAAAATCAACATACAAAGGTCCAAAAAAAGTGATATAAACCGCAATTCTAGGAGGGCTATTTTGAATTTTTTTTAAATCAAAATTTGTTCTAAAAATTATATTCGAAAACTTTGCAAGTATATTAAAAGTATATGCCCCAAAATGAAATTTTTCTTTGTAATTTTTTCTTAAAAAAGAAAACTCATATACACCATGAATATAATATTGCACAAAATTAAGAGAAAACGTTTTTAAAGATTGTGACAATTCATTTTTAGTATGTACTATTCTTTCTACTGCTTCTTCTTTAGGTTGTAACGTAAAATTATAACCTGCATTTGTCAATATATGTTTAACTGCTCTATCTCTAGTAATCGTATATTCTTTTGTTCTATCGATAAACATATTAAAAGAATATATTCCAAGTAAAAATATTCCTGTACCAATCAATAGAATCTGTTTTAAATTTAACCTTATTTTTTTAAAATATCTTAAATATATTACTAATAGTAGAATAACAACAAAAATACCAGATCTCGATCCAGTACTTAAAAATTCATATATAGTAACTAAAAAAAGAAAAAGACATATGATGTATAACTTTATTCTTTTTTCACCTATACTATAATATAAAAACAATGGTAAAAAACTAAATGGGTTAATAATAGCAGAGATAATACTAATAATTGATGGTCCCTTTTGTGATAATAGCATTCTGTTATCAGATACACTATTGGAAATAGAAATCTCACGCAAATAAAACTTATCAAAAAATTTTAATAAGAGTCCAAAGATTGCTATAATTAATACTACTTTAAGTACTTTCTTAAGAATATTTTGGTCATAAAAGAATAGCTTTTCATTATTGATGCTTACACTATCTGTTTTGAACAAAAAATATCCTAAAAAAAAGAAAATATAATTAATAACGATAAAAAAAATGGACAAAAAATCTAAATTGTGATTTACTTTAAAAGAAGTTGTGATAAATAAAAATAACCAAAATACTATACCATAAACGGTAATTTTATATGGGCTTAGTTTTAATAGAAAACTTTTATTTATATAATTCATAAAATTAATATAAGGATAGAATCACCTTATAAAGGTTAATTGCAAAGTTCGACATCTATATAAGAGTAACACATTTTAATTTTGACAATTCCCATTAACCATAACAGGTAAAACACGATGGATTATAGACATTTAACATAACTGAATATTCTCCAGAATCTATTTGATTATTTGCAAATAGATCAGTAAACTTACCGTACCTTGAATAGAATGTGATAAGTTCTCATCATCATTTTCACAACTAAAGATTAACACCGATAAGAAAATATATTTTCATTTGTAAAATACTAGATTTCTGAAAGAACCTTTTCAAAAGCATTTATAACCTTTTCAGTATTTCGATCACTAATAACATTAACATTGGTATATGGATCTGTTAATAACCCCTTAAAGCTTGTTTTATTAATCTTATTAATAAAATCAATTTTCTCATCTAAATCTATTTCTTCAAATTTATTATTACGTACTCTCTTTATTATTTCATTTAAATGTTCTAATGAATTAATAAATTTGCAATTCTTAGCTTCGTTATTTATTGTTTCTACTAAAGTAACAACCGGTTTGTTAGCTAATACACTTTCAATAGCTACAGTACCCGTTACTGTAATTATTAAATCCGAATTATTAAAAGCATGTTCCATGCTCACGCTATGATGTAATGCTCGTATATTTTTACAATTCGAAACAACACGTAACAAATCTTTGTTGAGCTCATAATTAGATTTTGGATTAGGCTTAATGAATAAAATAGCATCATCAGGTATAGTCTCTGAAATTGATCTTATTAACTTAGATTGATCTTTATATTTTCTTCCCCATACATCCAAATTTGCTTCTGGTTGCATTTGAAGTGGATATAGGATGGCAAACTTACTATCTTTTTCTACTCTAGAATAAGAACTAAGGTCCCATTTTTCAATATTCCTTTTCTTTTCTTTTTCTAGATTTAGTTTGATAAATGGATTGGGAATATTATACTTATCTCCTTTATAGTAAGAAGCTATTTTTTTAATTTTATCAAGGCTCTTTTCTCTCTTTGATTTAGCAATATTTTTCATATAATCTGGACGAATCGTTTTATTTACAATTACGTCTATAATCTCTATCGCCTCTTCCCTTTCTAAAATTTCACCACTACCAGAAAAAGGATCTAATGTATCATATTTATAAAAAGAAAATCTCCCCACAGGGTATCTGCAGGTTACTGGGTTTAAAAATAAAATATTTTGCTCCTTGCAATTTCCAATGGTTAATAATTCATGAAATGCAGTTGCCTCACCAAAAACAATATTTGGTTTTACTTCATCAAGTATCTCTTTTATCTTACTATTGTAGTAATAAAAATACTCAATCCCTTTTTTCTTAAAAAAACTAACTTGTCTATCTGAAACAATTGCTTCTTCAATATACTCTATCTGTTTCTCTCCCCTATTTACAAAATTGTTTTTAGGATATGGAATATTAAAGATTTTAGCTTTTTTCATAGTAGGTGCAAAATCTTTATTTTGAATAAGCCAAAAAATTTCGTGATCTTTTTTCAATAACTCGATTGCTATTTTTTCAAAAAAAAATGTTTTGTACCTATTTTCTATAAACAATATTCTCATTTACTATTTTTTAATAATTGTTCTGCAATTAACCAATCGAATCTTGTATCTATGTCAACAGAATCCTCTTTTTTCATTATATAAGCGTAGGACCTATCAGAATAATATTCTTTCATCTTTATCAACTCTCTACTAAACACATAGACTGCACCGTTAGGAAAGTATGACATTCTATGATCTTGTCTGTTTTTTAGCTGATTATTCTCGTCAAAAATCTCGTCAAAACTACCATTTTCATTAATATATTTATGCCAACTAATTGGATGATGCTCTTGACAGTAACTCAAAATAGAATCTGCTCTTTTTTTAAAAAACAAATCAATCGCTTCATCGATATGTATTGATGTTCTCAAAGGGCTTGTTGGTTGTAAAACAACGAATTCGTTTATTTCAATTTTTTCATCCTCGCATATTTTATCTAATGTATAATTATATACATCAATTGCCTTTGCATCATCTGTTGCCAAATGATTTGGCCTCATAAACGGGCATTCTAATCCGTTTTTAATCGCGATATTAGCAATTCCTTCATCATCTGTACTTATAATTGCTCGAGTAATACTTTTAGACTTTAAAGCAGCTTCTGCAGTATAGGCTAAAAGGGGCTTGCCGTTTAATTCTTTAATATTTTTACCAGGTAATCCTTTTGATCCACCTCGTGCAGGTATAATTGCTAGCATAAAATATTTAATTACGATATATGTTTAACGAAGTCTTGTGCTTGTTTATAATCCAGAGGTTTTCCAATATCAATCCAATACCCAAAAATTGGTTTATGAATTAATCTTTTTTCACTATTAATTATTTTCTCCATCAGATCAGTAATATCAAAAAATTCGTTATGTGGTATTTCCTTTATCAATTCTTTTTTAAAAAGGTAAACACCTGCATTTGAATGATATATATAAGATGGCTTTTCTTTAAAGTTCTTAACAAAAGGTCCATTGGTCTCAAATACAGCATAAGGTACATCAACTTTATATTCAGTTGAAGCAACTGCCATATCTGCATTTTCATTAATCAATCCAAGATATAAATCTTCAAAATCTACATTAGTAAATAAATCACTATTCATAAGTAAAATATTTTCTGTGCTAAAATTTTCGACTAATGATAATGCCCCTGCTGTACCTAATGGTTTATCCTCCCATACATATTCTATAGAAATTCCTTTTGACGTACCATCTCCAAAATATTCCTCGATCTGTTCTCCTAAATATTTAACTGATATATATATTTTATTAATCCCATACTTAATTAACCTATCTATATTATGCTCTATGATAGGTTTGTCACCTAAAGTTAACATTGGTTTTGGAACTCTATCGGTCAATGGACTCAATCTTTTTCCTCGTCCACCTGCCATTATCATGCATTCAACAGGTAATAATGATTTTGTTTTATCTAGATCTATTATCCTCGTTAACTCATTTTTTTTATTGAGAACAGGAAGGATTTTTAACTTTTTCTGTCGGTATTGATTTAGATTTGGCGAAGAACTATCATTAGTTGTGAATACAAAATTTTTATTACAAACGGCATCTACTGTTTCATTTAAATCTTCACTTTTGACAATTGCCCTTCTTATATCCCCATCGGTTAATGAACCTATTACTTCATTATCATCATTCTTCACAAACAATATTAGCCTACTAACATCAGTTATCGAGTTCAACTGATTTAAAGCTTGAATGATAGTTTTATCTCTATGAATTAAAATATTATTATTGTCCATTTTATTATAAATATTCCCATTTCAAAACTTCATCTTCCCCTATATCCTGATTAATTTTTCTTCCAATTACAAAATCAATTTGGTCTGGAGGTATTTGATTTCCAGGTCTTTTAGCCGTTAAATCTTCTTTTGTTAATAAATGTCCCTTATTAAGGCTTTGTTTAACAACTAAACTTCTTCTAAATTTAAGTTTTTTAGACTCTTCAGCCTCAGAAACTGTTCTTTTATAATTGCCCAAAGCTTTATTAATATGCTGAGATCCTTCACAAATAACACTTAATTCACTAGGGTCAGCAGATATTTCATGATCCCAACCAGGCAATTCTTTATCTAATGTAAAATGTTTTTCAATAATACAAACTCCTAATGCTACTGATGCCAAAGGGATCGAGGTACCAATAGTATGATCCGAGAAACCAACTGGTAGCCCAAATGTTTTCTGTAACATCGTAATATTATTCAAATGTATATCTTGATAATCAGGCGGGTATATAGATATACAATGCAAAAGAATAACCTCTTTATTCCCTACTTCATTACAGACAGCAACCGCTTTCTCAATTTCACTTAAATTTGCCATACCAGTAGAAATTATGATAGGCTTTTTCTTTGAAGCAACATAGCGAATAAAATCCAGATTGTTAATATCCATGGATGCAATCTTGAAAAATGGCACTCCTAGATCATCTAACAAATCTGCTTCTCCAGTCGAAAAAGGAGACGATGCAAATTGAATAGAATGCGAATCGCAAAATTCTTTAAGTTCTTTATGTTGATCGTTAGTCAGTGTATATTTATTAACCATTTCTCTTAAAGAACCAAAATGTTTCTTAGGGGAATCATTATATACTCGATTTCTATCATACTCTTCTTTACTCACTAACGAATCTGGAGTCCAAGATTGAAATTTCACGCAATGTGCCCCACATTGTTTAGCAGAAAGAATCATCTCTTTTGCTAAATCCATATCCCCATTATGATTTGCTCCAATTTCGGCTATGATATATGGTGCTCCAAAATTTTGAACATGATTTCTGTTATCAATTTTTATTTTATTCATTTCTTCTTTTATAAAGTTACCTCTTCAAACCAAAACAGTTTGTTTTTATTTGTATTAATTTTATCGAGATGATTATCGAGATGATTATTGTCATTTAAAATCAATTCTCCAAATCTTTCATGTTCAACCACTTTTTTCTCGCATATTCTTATTCCGTGCAATTTACAAAAATCATAAACTTTAGATTTTATATTATATAATTTTTTAAGTGACTCTCTACCTATTTTATTTGACAAACCTAATGTGTTTTGATCATGTTGCCTATAAAAGGTTTCTTCATTTGAAAAACCAACCAAGAGCTTAGGGGTTATATTAAATAATTGTAAAAATAATATCCAATCAAACGCTGGAATTGAAATATCAATTTTTAATACAAAGCCCTTTAAAATATGTGTTCTCATTGCTGAATTACCTAAGCCCAAAACATTATAATTACTTAAAAAGTCAAAGTCTACCTTCAATTTACCATTAACAAAGCGCTCATTCCAGAAATTTCTATGTTTAATATTGCCAGCATCGTTTATTATGGAAAGATCATTAAAAACTATATCATAACTTTTTTCTTTAATCATTTTGTATGATTCAAAAATTCTATTTTTAGAAAACATGTCGTCTGTGTCTCCAAAAACTATTAATTCATATTTGGCCTCTTTTATGTAATTCAAAATTTCTGACCTAATAAGAACTGGTATTTTAGATTTTGGATTTTTAATCTCAAATCTCAAATTATATTTTTGTAGTCTTTTTAACAAATCATCATTCGCACAACCATCATTAAATAGTAATAAATCAAATTTTTTAAATGTTTGTTTATCCAAAGACTCTAAGAATGAATCAAAGTACTTTAAATTATTTGGGAAAATCACCGAGACAAATGCTACAATATTATTCATGAGTACATATAAATAATTAGAGTTCTGCTTAAAAGCACCTCTTATTTATTAAATTTTTTTGCAGGAACACCAAATACAATTTGATTATCTCCAACATCCTTGGTGACCAAAGAAGATGCTCCAACAGTAGAATTATTTCCTATTTTTTTGTACTGTAAAATCGTTGCCGCCACACCTAATAAATTACAACTCCCTATTTCTACGCCTCCAGAAATGTTAACAGTTGGATTAATTACATTATAACTATTAATAAAAACATCATGCCCAATTGTAGTTGAAAGATTGAAAATATTAAAATTTTCTATTCTTATTTGTGTTGTAAAAATAACACCAGCCGTTACAATGTTACCAATACCAAAAGTTACGTTTTCTTTATCAAAAACTACTGAAGGATGTATCAAATTAGGAAAATGAAAGTTCTTAAACTTATTAGTTAATTTGTCAATTAATTTTGGCTCTCCTACTCCAATTGCAAGGGATGGAGGAGTCTCAAATTTCAAAATCAAAAATTCTTCCTCTGAAAGGATTGGAATACTTTTTTCCTTGAATATTAAAGAATCACTTGATTCAATATCAATAAAACCTTTAACATTATATTTATTTATTTCTTTAATCAAAAAATAAACTTCTTTGGCGAAACCACCTGAGCCTAATATGTATATATCTTTCATAATTCTAAATACTTATTTTAAAAAACCGATCAATCTTAATAACACAGGGTCAAGAATTAAAATTTACCAAATATTAATTAAGTCAACAATTTCATATTAACTTATACTATATCCGCCATCTATTATTATATCAGTACCAGTAACCCATCTCGAAGAGTTTGACAACAAATATATACATAAAGAAGCTACATCATTAGGTGTTCCAATACCTAATGGATGCTTATTAATAATATCTTGACTACTTTGTTCAGAAATAGAGGCAAATAGCTTGTCGGTCATTTCTGTCATTACTAATCCTGGAGAAATAGAGTTAACTCTTATATTTTTATCTGCTAACTCTAAAGCCAAAGGTTTAATCATATTCTTGACTGCTGCCTTGGATCCACAATATGCTATCTTCCCTTTTTCTCCTAAAGACCCCATTACCGAACTTAAAAAAATGATACTGCCTTTTGAACTAAAGTTCTTTTTGTTCGAAAAATGTTTTGTTAACTCTATTCCGGAAAAAACATTAATTTTAAATGTTTCTTCTAAATTTTTATATGACAACACCTTTAAAGGAACCGTAGATTCGACCCCAGCAGAATTTACTAAACCATCTATCTTACCATTTTCTGTAACTATTCTTGAAACTAAAGACTTTATTTCGGAAAAATTTAACAAATCAAATGTGTAATAGCTATGTCCTATTCCTTCCAACTTATTAAACGTTTCAATCAATCTATCCTCATTTCGGCCAATTAGTACAACTCGTCCTCCTGCTTTACTTATTGCTATTGAAGTACATTTCCCTATTCCAGAAGATGCTCCTGTAACAACAATAGTTTTTTCTTTTAATGAAAACATTGTGTCCATAATTTAGGATAAACTATCTTCTCCAATAAGATCAATAATATTTTTAACCGAAGTAATACTTTTAAGCTCCTCACCTGTTTTTTGAATGTCGAAGTTTTCATCCAAAAAGGTAATTAAACTTAACAAATTAAGAGAATCTATCTCTCCAATTACAGTTGTTTCCGTTAACGTAAAATCCAGTTCTAGTAATTCTTGCAACTCTTCAAAAAAATCTTGTTTATTCATCCTTATTTAAATTTCTATTATAGTACTACCCCATGAATAACCAACTCCAAAACCTGCCAAAAGAACCTTGTCCCCTTTTTTCACATAACCTTTTGACAACGATCTCTTCAATGCAATGGGTATTGTATTTGAAACTGTGTTCCCTGTATCTTCTAAATCTATGTAAAATTTACTATCTGGAATTTTATTTTTTTTCTTAAGATATTCAAGCATAAACTTATTAGCTTGATGAAAAATAGTGTATGATAAATCATTAACATCCAATCCATTACTAATCAAAGTGCGTTTCACTAATAGCGGAATGTTTTTAATTGTAAAATTAAATATTTCAGGGCCATTCATATACAAATCGTTATTTGTATAATGATTATCAGTTCCATATTTTTTTATTTCAGGATCAATTTCTTTTACATTTTTAACCCCTCCATTTCTAACTATTAAATTTTCTGCGCCACTACCATCGGTTCCTAATTCAAAATTAAATAGTTTATTTATTTTTGAATTTGAGATTATTGTTGCACTTCCTGCATCTCCAAAAATAGTTCTATTTCCTCTATCGTTTTTATTAATTAATTTCGAATATGTTTCTCCTGTTAATAACAAAACTTTTGTCGCAATACCCGCTTCTATTAAACCTTTTGCTACAGCAAGACCATAAATATAACCTGAACAACCCAAATTAAAATCTAATGCTCCGATGTTCTTTTTTAATCCCAATTTATCTTGCAATATACATGCAGAAGTAGGTAATAAATAATCTGGAGTTTGCGTGCAAAAAAGTAAAAAATCAATATTAGCCTTATCAACTTTTTCGAGAAGTTTAATTGCTGCATTATATGCTAAATCTAAAGATGTTTGGTTTTCTGAGGCTATAGAACGTGATCGAATTCCTATTTTTTCTATCTTATCTAAGTCCGTATTTGGAAACTCTTTTTTTAAATCTTCATTGGAAAAAACCTCTTCCGGTAAATAATATTCTACATGAGTAATTTCACACCCCATATTTATACATTTTTAAAACAAATAATTTTGTGTCAATTTTTAAACAATAACACTACTTGGAATATTAACAACTCGTTCTTCAAGCCATTCAGCATTATCAAGGTTACCAGTCACTGCATCTTTAAACATTGTTAAATTATTCATTAATTTCCAAATAGGCCTAGTCATTACTCCTTTTTCGTTAGTTTCTTTCAGAAAATCGTTTCTTTCGTTCAGGTTTTCTAACAAAACAGCATTTAACCAATAGTTAGAAATTGAATCTTTTGGTTCTTTAATATATTTTAAAGATAAATCTTTAAAATATACTTCATATTTATGCGATAATATTCTTTTCTTTTCTAAGATAAACGATAATTCTTCCATTTGAGCACATCCCAACGCAGCATTAATATTAGGTAAGCGATAATTATATCCTATCATGTCATGCATATAATCCCAAGCATGCGGTATTTTTGCTGTGGTTGTGATATGTTTTGCTCTCTTAGCAATATCGGCATCATTAGTTACTAACATTCCTCCACCACCTGTTGTAATTGTTTTATTACCATTAAAGCTAAAAGTACCCATCGCACCAAAAGTTCCTGTATGCTTTCCTTTGTAATAACTTCCTAGTGATTCTGCAGCATCTTCCACTACTGTAATATTAAACTTATTACAAACTGATATGATTTCATCAATTCTTGCTGATAACCCAAAGGTATGCATAGGAACTACAGCTTTTATTCTTCTTTTGGTCGTTTTATTAATACATTCTCCATTTATCAACTCTGCATTATTTGATAAAAAATGCTCTAATTTTTCTGGAGACAAGCCAAGCGTTTCTTTATCTACATCCACAAAAACAGGTTGTCCTCCAATATAACTAATTGCGTTAGCAGTCGCAATAAAGGTTAATGGTTGCGTTATTACCTCATCATTATAGTCCACGCCGGCAAGTAATAAAGCTATATGAAGTGCTGCCGTTCCATTTGAAGTAGCTATAGCATGTTTTGCTCCAGTAAATCTGGCAACTTCAGCTTCGAATTGATCCACAAATTTTCCTACACTAGAAACAAATGTGGAATCAATACAGTCGTTTAGATATTTTTTCTCATTACCTATAAATATTGGTGCATGAAGAGGAATAAACTCTTCTGAATTAAATGTTTTTCGAGCAAAGGATATGAATTCTTGATACATAAATTTACATTTTACTATCTAAATACTTACCTGTTTCTTTATGTCCAAAATCAGGTATCATTTTGAAAAAAAGATCAACAATATCTTTCTTATCCCATTTCTTGTTTTGTTTTAAATTTTGAATACTATTGGTAAAGAAATTTAGGGCCTCATTATCAAAATTTAGCTCATTTTTAATGATTCCAAGATTTTGAAATCTGTTAAGGTCTAATGTTTCTTTACTGGTAAAAAATTCTTCAAAGTCTTTTTCTCCTGTAGTATCGCTCGAGGAAAACAAACAAGGCCATTTTCCTTGACTTGGTAATGTTTCAACAAGAGCTCTTGCTTCTTCTTCATCTTTACACAAATATGGTTCGTACCCCAGTTCTTTAAGGTACTTGATTGCTATATCTGCAAATGAGATTAAATGAAGGTTTTCACTTAGTTTAGGGAAAAAAATATCTCTATTTTCTCCAAAAATACAAGACATCAAGCAAAGCTCTCCTGACTCTTTAGGTATCACAAAATATCTTTTAATGTCATTTGGAGCAACAATAGGTTGTCTTTTCTTTATTCTCTGATCGAACCCGTGTAGTAAAGATCCATCTGAAAATGCAACATTAGCAAAACGTGCAGTAGAAATTTTAATATCTTTACTTCGTCTTGTTAAATACATTTCCATTATTCGCTTAGATGCCCCCATCATATTTACAGGGTTGGCTGCTTTATCGGTAGATACACAAAAGTATTTTTTAGCTCCTTTTTCAATTGCTTGAAGCAATGTTTTATCTGTATTAAAAATATTTACATCGATCATTCTCATTAATGTAAATGGATCTTTTTCGCTTCTTACGTGTTTAAGTGCGGACAAATTAAGAATGTAATCGTATTTTCCATCTGCTTCTATAAAAGCATCATACTCAAGTGATCCAATATCTAAAGCGAAAGTCTTAAATTCTCCATCTATATATCCAAAAGAACTTCTAATGTCTCTAACTAATTCTACCAGATTATTTTCACTAATATCGACTACATGTAATTTCTTTGGGTTTCTTTTAAAGATTTCCTTGGTAACAGCTTGTCCTATAGAACCTGCTCCGCCAATAACTAGAAAAGATGATGAAGAAATAATACTTTTTAATTCAGTTTCTTTTTCAGTTATATCATAAGAAAATAGTTCTTCTTTCCTTCCTATTAGTTTTAATATATCCATTTAAAACAACGTTAATTATATTATTTCAAGTTTTTTTGATTCTAGAGTAATGATTCATCATTATTCTCCACTAATTTATGCAACTTCTTAATCTCTTGACTTTTTTCTTTAGACAAAAGTACTATACAATCATCTGTTTCTACAACAATTATATCTGACACCCCTAAGCTGTATACTTTCTTATTTCCCAAATAAAATGTTCCTTCGGTTGAGATTCCTCCTACTTCACTTATACAATCGATACTATTTTGATTCTTTTGATTGAAATTAATTAAGGCATCAAAAGTACCTAAATCGGTCCACTCAAAATTAGACGGGACAGTTTTGATTTTATCACTTTTTTCAAAAACAGCGTAATCTACACTTTCATCAGGTATCGCTATCATTGCATCTATGTCTATGATTTGATTTTCTATAGAATTTATAGCTTTTACACTTGTTTCAAAAATATCTTTTCTGTATTTTCTTAGTTCCTCTAAAAAAACTCCTGCTTTAAAACAGAACATTCCACTATTCCATAAAAAGTTACCTGCCTTAATAAAGTCCGTTGCAGTTTTCTGATCTGGTTTCTCTCTGAAACTTACAACATCTTCATCATTATGTTCTATATAACCAAAACCCGTTTCTGGAGCTTCTGGTTTAATCCCGAAAGTTACCAGATAATCTTCTTTAGCCAGCTCAACAGCCCTACCAAAACATGCTCTATACGTCTCGTTATTAGTTATCATGTGATCACATGGGGTTACAAATAATATGTCTTCAGGGTTTACCGCCAATGACGCTAAAGCAATAGCAGGGGCAGTATTACGCCCTATTGGTTCAATAATTACTTGTTTAAAATTCTGAGACGTCTCTTTTATCTGTCGATTAGCCTCTTTTATTTGATCCTTATTTGTCAAC
Organism: Aquimarina aggregata; assembly: GCF_001632745.1. GTDB lineage: Bacteria > Bacteroidota > Bacteroidia > Flavobacteriales > Flavobacteriaceae > Aquimarina > Aquimarina aggregata. The sequence continues at coordinate 171,640 of NZ_LQRT01000005.1, forward strand.
AATAAGAAGTCATTTACAAGTTCTTTATTTCTATCGATTGTATGCTGAAACAACGATAGGTTATTAAAAATTTTCAAAAATTGTTTTGGGTTATTTTTTCTTGAAAGTGGCCATAACCTGGTTCCAGAACCTCCACTTAATACTACATTAAAAATCTTACTCATTCTAAGGGAGTTTTACTTAATATAAACCTATAAAAGTTTTAAATTGATTCTTATAATTTCTATATGATTTATTGCGCTAGGAAGTAATTTCATAAGGTTCATTTATGATGATACTATACGTCTGTTCAGAATTACTTTTATAATGATAATTTAATGCATCCAACGCAAATTCTGTATGTAATTTTTTTTCCTTTATCTTAATCATCTTTGTTATACCAATCATATAAATGGTATAATCTATGATGTTTGTTGTATTTCTGAAACAAAAGCATCTCTAATAGTTTTCAGCCTTAATAAAAAATCTATCTATTTTATTTGCCTTACTTTCATCGAGCAATTTGCTAATTTTCAAGCATTAAGAAATCCTAAAAATCTCTCAAAATTGGTTTAAATCTTAGGTAAGTATAAATTAGTTTTTTATTAATTTTTTTAGAGACAATTTCCAATTAAGAATTTCTAAATTAAAATATTGTAACGACTTTACTTTACTCAAAATACTATACCCAGGCCTATCTGCAAAAATAACGTAATTATCTGTTTTTTCAAGTTTTATTGTATCAAGTTTACCTGAAAGTTTTAAAATTTCTTTAGCAAAGTCAAACCAAGTTGTTTCTCCTAAGTTACTATAGTGAAAAACCCCATAATCTGAAGTCTCTACCTCTATTAGAAAGAGAATAAACTTAACTAAATCATTTGCGTTTGTAGGAGTTCCTATTTCTGATGTAGTTATAGTTAATTGTGATTCTGATTCTAATTTTTTTAAAATTGTTTTAAAAAAATTGTGTCCAAATTCTGAGTATAACCAAGATGTACGTATAATAAAATATTTGTCCAAAATTTCTTGAATATATTTCTCCCCGGCTAATTTAGACTTACCATATTCGTTGATTGGATTAGTTACATCGTCTTCATTGTAAGGAGTTTTTTTCTTTCCATCAAAAACGTAATCAGTTGAAATATGAACTAAAGTCATATTTGTTTCTTTGCATACTTCTGCTATGTTTTTAACTCCCTGAGCATTCACCAAAAAAGCTTTCTTGGGTTCTTTTTCTGCCTGCTCGACATTTGTATAAGCTGCACAATTAATTATAAAATCAAAACTCTTATTTGAGAAGAAGTTTTGAATTTGTTGTTTTTGTGTAATATCTAACTCTTTTGAATTTGCGAAATAGAAATGTAGCTCTCTATAATCTCGTTCAATATTTTTAATGCATTGCCCTAATTGTCCTGAAGAACCAGTAACAAGAATCTTTATTTTACCATATTTGTTAGACATGCTGTACATCTATATTTTTGAAAAAAGGTAATTCTCTATCTTTTTCCGATAATTGAATTTCAGAACTATCTAATCTCCAATCAATATTTAGTTTTGGGTCGTTATAAATAATCCCAGACTCTGCCGATTTGTAATAGTAATTATCACATTTATATGAAAAAACAGAACGTTCACTCAATGTGATAAATCCATGTGCAAATCCTCTGGGAATAAATAGTTGATAATTGTTTTTGTCGTTTAAAACAATTGAAAAATGCTTGCCATATGTTTCAGAATTAGATCTCAAATCAACAACAACATCTAATACTTCTCCTGAAATTACTCTTACTAACTTTGCCTGCGCATGGGTTCCTTTTTGAAAGTGCAAACCTCTTAATACTCCTTTCTTTGAGATTGACTGATTGTCTTGCACAAAGTCTGTTTGAAGACCGGTTATTTTGTAGAATTTTTTTTTAGTAAATGTCTCAAAAAAAGAGCCCCTACTATCTTTAATTTCCTTTGGTTTTATAACAAAACATCCTTCTATAAAACTTGGTTCAATTTCCATCTTAATCTAATTGTAATAAATATTGCCCGTAACCACTTTTTAACAAAGGCTCTGCCAAGCTATCAAGTTCTTTTTTATTAATAAACCCCTTTTTGTACGCTATTTCTTCTATAGCCCCTATTTTAAGTCCTTGTCTTTCTTCAATAACTTGTACAAACTGTGATGCTTGCATTAATGAATTAAAAGTTCCTGTATCTAACCACGCTGTTCCTTTATCAAGTATACTTACTTTTAACTTTCCTTTTTTAAGGTATACATTATTTACATCTGTTATTTCAAGCTCTCCTCTTTTACTAGGTTTTATTGTTTTTGCAATTTCCACAACGTCATTATCATAAAAATAAATTCCTGGAACAGCATAATTTGATTTGGGCTGTGAAGGTTTCTCTTCTATAGAAATTACAGTACCATTAGTATCAAAATCTACTACTCCGTATCGTTGCGGATCCTGTACGTGATATGCATAAATAATACCGCCGTCCGGATCATTATTACTTTCTAAAAGAGCCTCCAAACCTGAACCATAAAAGATATTATCTCCTAGTATTAGAGCTACTTTATCACTGCCTATGAATTTTTCTCCTATAATAAATGCTTCTGCCAAACCATTTGGCTTTTCTTGGGTTTCATACTCAAATATACAGCCATACATCTTACCATCACCCAAAAGTTTTTTAAACAGAGGAACATCTTGCGGAGTAGAAATAATAAGAATCTCTCTAATTCCTGCAGACATAAGAGTAGACAATGGATAATATATCATAGGCTTATCATATACTGGCATTAATTGTTTACTAACTGCTAACGTAAGTGGATGTAACCTTGTCCCCGACCCCCCTGCTAAAATTATTCCTTTCATACTATTAATTATAAAACCTCTATCGATTAATTATAACATAAGATGTTATACATATTTTTGTAAATACCAAACTACTGTTTTTTCAATTCCAGAATCAAAATTTTCATTAGCTTGCCAACCTAGTTCATTTTCGATTTTTGAAGCATCAATAGCATATCGTAAATCATGACCAGGTCTATCTTTTACGTAGGTAATCAATTCTTTATAGGATTTACCATTACTTCTAGGTGCTTTTTTATCTAACAGTTCACAAATTTTTAAAGCAATGTAATTATTATTGTGTTCATTTCTTCCTCCTATATTATAAGTTTCACCTAATATTCCTTCTTTATATGCTAGCTCAATCCCTTTGCAATGATCCAAAACATATAACCAATCTCGAATGTTTTTTCCATCTCCATAAATGGGAATGCCTTCTTGTGCTAATGCTTTTCTTATGATAGTCGGAATCAGTTTTTCGTCATGTTGTTTAGGTCCATAATTATTAGAACAATTTGTAGTTATCACATTGATACCATAGGTGTGAAAATAACTTCTTACAATAAAATCCGATGAAGCCTTAGATGCACTATAAGGACTATTGGGTGCATAAGGCGTAGTTTCTTTGAATAGTCCTTTCTCTCCTAATGTTCCATAAACTTCATCCGTTGAGATGTGATGAAAACGACAATTTTCATAACCGGCTTTATGTTGCTGTGGGGATTGCATCCAATGATTTTTTGCTACATCAATCAAAGTAAATGTCCCAAAAACATTAGTTTTAATAAATTCATCAGGACTAGCAATCGAATTATCAACGTGCGATTCTGCAGCAAAATGTATTATTCCTCTAAAATCATATTTTTCAAAAAGCGAGAGTAGTAGTTCTCTATCACAAATATCTCCTTTAACAAGAGTATAGTTTTTATGACCTTTGACATCATTTAAATTATTTAGATCACCTGCATATGTTAATTTATCAATATTTACAATATACTTATCTGGATTCCTATCCAAAAAATACGGAATAAAATTAGATCCTATAAACCCTGCTCCTCCTGTTATCAAGATGTTTACCATGCACTTACTAATAATTTCAAAATAATTTCAAATTGGTAGTTTTTCTATTTACTTAATATAAACTTCTAAGAGCTTCATCTCGTTGCTAACATTTTCTAAAAACAGACTATCAATTCTTGAAGGAATTAGAACGGTTTCTCCGAGTGAAATTGTCGTAGTAATTTCATTTGTTTTTATTTCACCTTTTCCTCCTACACACATTAGTATTTTAAAAGAATCTAAATCTTTATATGTTCTTTCTGTACTTTGATCGATACTTAAAGTATTTGTAGTAAAATACTTTGATGATATTAATTGGTTTACTTTATTTTTTTCTAAAGCGTATTTTAATTTGAAATCATCTTCTGCTTTGAAATCTAAAGCATCTAATGCCAGATCTGTATGCAACTCTCTATAGTTTCCTTCTTTATCTTGTCTATCCCAATCATAAACTCTATACGTAATATCTGAGGTCTGTTGAATCTCAGCAATTAAAGCCCCACCACCTATTGCATGTATTTTACCTGCATTAATAAAATAACTATCTCCTTCTGAAATTTCTTCAAAATTTAACAATTCAGTTATTTTACCTTTGTTTAAAAAATCTTCGTATTCTTCTTTATTAGTATCTTTATTAAAACCGATAATCAATTTGGCATTTTCATCCGCTTGTGCTACATACCACATCTCAGTTTTACCAAAAGAATTATGTCTTTTTTTAGCTAATTCATCATCTGGATGTAATTGAACAGATAAGTCTGTTTTAGCGTCTATAAATTTTATTAATAAAGGAAACTGATCTCCAAATTCTTGATATATGCTTTCTCCAAGTATTTTTCCTTTAAATTTTTGGATAAGTCCTTTTAAGCTTTCCCCTTCAAACTGCCCATTAGAAACTATGGAAATCTGTTCGTTTACTGTAGAAATCTCCCAACTTTCTCCAACATTTTCTTGAGTTGTTTTTTTGTGGAGGATGGTTTTCAACTTATTACCACCCCATATTTTTTCTTTTAAAATAGGATGAAATTTTAAGGGATATAGCATATTACTAATGTTTTATAATATTATTTCGGATTATAGTTTTTCAAAAAACTATTTATTGATAACAATATTAAAAATACAAAAACTACTCCAACTAATAGTATCGGAAGTAATACCATTTTTTTCTTAAAAAAGTCATTTATCAAAACTCCTTTATTAGGGAATGCAGAAATAATGTTAATAGTACTTTGTGTATTTGCCTTTTTATTATTTAAAAGTACAAGTTCATTCTTTAACAGCTTTATTTGGCTTAATAATTCTATTTCAGGAGTAGCTTTAGAATCACCCTCCGCAAGGTTGATACTAGTGTTGCCTTCTGGTTTACCTGCTTCTAATGTTTTTATTTTTCGATAGAATTTCTGTAATGAATCAATTTCTGTTAATTGTCTAGCCACAATAGAATCTTGCAATGCCAGGTTAACCTCATTAATTTCCTTTTGAAGTCTGAAATATTGGTTATTCTCTATAGAACGCAAAAGTATACTTTGGCATTTTTTTGCGACCTTAGGATCTTTAGCTTCAATAGTAATTTTATGAAATTTTGCGTTGATATTATTAAAGTTTTTTAAATAGTCATCATAATTGACCATTTTTTGAGATATTGTATCTAATCCCTGTATGAACTCACTAAATTGTTTAATCTTTTGTGTTTGATCAGAAAAAGACTCTATGGTGAATTTTTTCAATGTTTTCGCCAAAGTATTATCAATATTAAGGGCCTCCTCTAGTGCTTGAAACTCCTCTCCTTCTGCAAGTTCATTATAAAATTCAATATTATTATATAATTGTTGTACACTATTAAAATTTGGTTCTACTATCATAGAAGATCGATAGACATCATCTGATGAATGATCCCAATAACCGCCTACTAATACACCAATTACTAAAGCTACAGTAAATTTTAAAAAATGTTTTTGTAAGAATTGTAGAAACAATATCAAAAAATGAAATATCCCCTTAAAAATATTTCCTAAAAATCTAAAAAATTTATCAATAGTGTTACCTATTAATTTAAATAATTGACCTAAGTCTATTTCTTCAGATGTATTCTCTTGGGCACTCATAAATTTATTCTTGTTTTATCCTTAGTTTCTTGGGCAAAGTTACTTTCTTTTCTGACACTACGATAAGGAATCTATATAATTATATGTCCTTAAAAGTCTATTTGTTACCTTTCTTTACAAATTTGTTCTATGATTTTCTCGGTAATCAAGTATGTTGGTTTTACACCTGTAGTTCCTAATCCGCCAGATGCTAATGTACTACCTGTTTCTAAAGGGTTATCAGATGCATAATATGCATACCTTACTTTCACTTTAGGGCTTATACTTCCTCTAAGTCTTGACGCTGATTGTATCGCTTTTTGATAATGGGCTCCTTCCATTTCAAGACCAATGACATTCCATGTTGAGTCATGAAAGAACTTCAAAATATCTCTATTTTGCAATGATGTTCCTAAAACTGTAATCATTGCTCCGTCATAGATATCAATACCACATCCTTCGAGGTCTTTTTTTCTTAATTGATTTTTGAACGGATAGTTATCTGCGGTTCCCTCAAAAACATGAGCAGAAGGGATCATAATATCTCCTTTGCCCCCTTCTAAAATACCAGCCTTACCCATTATCGAAACCGACTTTACATCTGCATGTGTTTTAACACCAAGACTATTTATGTATGGTTTTAAAAGCTCATCCATGGTTTCATAAGCTTGCTCTCCAAAAGCATAATCCATAACTAAGATAACCGGCTTATTAGGTTCTTCTACATCTCTAATTAAGTCTGCATAAATTCCTTCTGTATATTTCGCGGTATCGAACAATTGCACATTAATATTAGCACCGCTCTCATCCTCGATATATGTCATCCCTTTTTGCAATGCTAATTTCTCTACTTTAGCTCTTAGCTTATCATTTTTTTGATCACTTAAGGATTCATAAATATCAAATGTAGTCTTGTTTTTTAATTCATTTTTTAACGCAATGGGAGCATAAAGTGTATTCATGACACTATGCATATTGGCGCTAATGATATGGATAGGGCGGTCTAAAAGATGAAGCTCTTCTAATCTTCTCTTGATTGTATTTGCCCAGATCTCACCATGAATATGGTGACCTAATCTTTCTCTAAGTACTGGACTAAAGGTTACTATTCGTTTTTTATCTTCGATAGATTCTTCTATAGCCAACTTACCTAACCAATAAATAATATGTAAAAATCGTTCTTTGTTTTCAGGGCAAGAAAAATCACTATAAATTGTTGAAACCTCTTCGAAAGTACGACCTAATATATTTGCTGTATGCGTTAAGGCTACTTCTCTTTCTGCCTTTGTTAACTCTTTTTTAGTTAACACTGCTTTCTCAAGCTTTTCCCAATCTCTAGTTACATTACCTTGCTCGTTAATCACCACTCGATTCATGACCTTGTGTGACTCTATAAAAAGAAATGTAAGATGTGTTAGGATATCATAAATCTCTGAGCGACCACGGGTGATTTCTATATTCATTTGCTCCTGATCAATACGATAGCAATTTCTGCGTCGTTTTGGTGGAACTATTGCTTTAAAATGAGAATTTTTATAGCCTTCTTCGCTAGTTAGATTTATATATCTGCATTCTTCTATTCCGAAAGGTAATCTGTCTATTACATACAAAAGTCCGTTTAATTCGACTTTTTCTTCTGCCACTGACCCGTATATTTCGGGACGTAGTATTAACAGTGCTTCTCTTAATGTATCTCCTGAAACCCCCATAGGTTTATAAAAACCACGATTAAAAAGGTGACGCATAGTAATATACATGCGTTCTATTGCGCTCGAACTTTCCTGAGCTCTAGTTCTTCCTTGTAAGATAAGATTAGCCATAAATTTTTCCTGACAAATATAACTTATTTGTCTATCATAGTGGTGAGTACATCGGCAATTTTTCTATCATTTGATAGCCTTGGTAACTTATTCTGCCCTCCTAATTTACCAATAGATTTCATATAATTCCTAAACCCATCTTTTGGAACGATCGTTACTTTTAACGTTTTAAGAATTTTACCCTCTATTAAATCATCATAATATGAATTCTGATTTCTTAATGACTCATCTATCTTTAATGCTAAAGTATCCAGGTCTTTAGGAGGGTCTTGAAACTCAATAAACCACTCATGGTACGGCAATTCTCCTTCATTTGGATTAACTTGAGGTGCAACAGTAAAATCATTAATTATAACACCGCTAGCATCTGCTCCTTCTTTAAGAGCTTGATCAACTTCTTTACCAATGACATGTTCTCCAAAAGCAGAAATAAAATGTTTTATTCTGCCAGAAACTATAACTCTATAGGGAGCGGTACTGGTAAACTGTATTGTGTCTCCAATATTATATGCCCATAATCCTGCATTACTAGATATTAGCATAACATAATTTACACCAGTCTCTACATCTGCAAGGGTCAAACGTTTTGGGTTTTCTTCAAAAAAAGTATCTGCTTTAACAAACTCATAAAACATTCCTGAGTCTAATTGAAGTAACATTCCTTTTTCTTGTTGACTGTCCTGAAATGCAAAAAAACCTTCAGAAGCGGGATACAATTCGATGCCAGCAACTTTTCTTCCGATAAGTTTCTCAAATGTACTTTTATAAGGTTCAAAATTTACACCTCCGTAAATAAACAGTTCAAACCCTTTAAATAGTTCCCCTATTGTTTTATTTGTTTTTTTCTGAAGTCTCTCAAAATACATTTGCACCCATGGTGGAATACCACTAATGACTCTCATATCCTGATCTACAGTTTCTTCAACAATAGCATCTACTTTCTTTTCCCAGTCATCAATGCAGTTCGTTTGCCAACTAGGCATTCTGTTTTTTTGAAGATATTTAGGTACATAATGAGCAACAATACCTGATAATCTACCAAGCATTACTCCATTTTTCTCTTCCATTTCTGGACTTCCTTGTAAAAAAATCATTTTGCCATCTACGAAATCAGTTTTGCCAGTTTCATGTATATAGCACAATATAGCGTTTCGAGCAGCTCGTATATGTGTAGGCATTGACTCTTTAGTCAACGGAATATATTTTGCTCCGCTAGTAGTTCCAGATGTCTTTGCAAAATACAAGGGTTTTCCTGGCCATAAGATATTCTCTTCACCCTCGACAACGCGATTAACATATGTTTTTAATGCTTCATAATCTCGTATAGGTACATACTTGGCAAAGTCAGAATATGTTTTTATATCCCGAAAATTATGATCATTACCAAATGCTGTTTGTTGAGCTGTTTTAATTAAAGTTGCAAAAACACGTTCTTGTGTTTTTATAGGGTCATTGGCCCATTTATTAATTTTTTTACGAATGCGTTTTGCAAAGACTTTAGCTCCAAATGCTTTTAAAGACATAAATAGTTATTGTTCGAAATCAATAAAATTAGTTGGGTTTGTAGGATACCCATCTCTCCATAATTCAAAATGTAAATGAGGACCTGTGGACAGTTCTCCTGTAGAACCCGCCAATGCAATGACCTCTCCTGCTTTTACTTGTTCTCCTTGTTGTTTTGACAGTGATGCATTATGCTTGTATACCGTTAATAAATTATTATTATGTTTAAGAATAATTACATGTCCAGTTTCTGCGGTCCATTCTGCAAAAATAACAGTACCTGACGAAGCTGCTTTTACAGGAGTTTCTTTAGGAACTGCTACATCTATACCATAATGTTTTTCGTTTACATTATATCCTGATGTAATATTTCCTTTTACAGGTGGAAACAAGGAAAAACCAGAATTTGATTTCTCACTTTCAAAGAGACTATACTTATCTTCTTTTGAAACTTCTTCACGCAGCTGTATATCATCTTCTGAAGGAGTCAAATCTACTTCTTCCGGATTAAGTTTTTGAGACTGTATTGCAGAGTCAATATCAAACTCTACCGTTTTTACATCTCCGGTTAATACTTTCTTTATAGACTTATAGTACTTTTGATTAATATTTATGATCGATTCTAATGAATCTGTCGTAGCGGCTATCTTTGTTGCCTTTAAATTTAGTGATGTAGAAGAGTACCCCGGAATATATTCTCTTAATGGAGTAAATGCTATTAGAAAAGTGGTGCCTGATATCAATACAATAGCAGTAATAGTAACCATTACAAAAACATTAAGCCTATTTAGTTTAAAAGAGATTCGCTCTTCAAAAGTATCTTCATTAAGAATCACCAGGCGATACTTATTAAGTAGCTTTTTTGTAATTTTCTTTGGTTCTTTGTTCTTTTTTGCCATGGATTACATCTTGAATGCCGCATGTTATCAAAACTGTGCTCGATAACCGCAAATATACATATTCTTGTAATTAAAGAATATAACGCTATCGATTAATAGTTTAGCCTAAATTATAGAAAAAATAACATTTCTAAAATGCTTTTTTAACGATAAGAAGCGTCTCTTTTTGTTTCTACATTCGTAAAAAGTGCTTTTCTTCGACTATTGTACTTAATTCACTCTTAAAAGGTGTTAATATCTACTCATAATTTTATATCTGCTCTTTTCTTGCTAACTTTGTATCCTAATTTCGAAGATCATGATATCAGCTAGTATAATTTTAGGATTAGTAGGACCATGGCAAATTGCCTTAATTGTTGTAATTGTATTGCTTTTATTTGGAGGAAAAAAAATTCCTGAACTAATGAGAGGCCTTGGTAGTGGTATAAAAGAATTTAAGGATGCTTCTAAAGAAGAAGAGGATCCTAAAATTGATGATAAAAACTAATTCCTGAATACAGAATAATAAAAAGCCTAACTATCTTTAGTTAGGCTTTTTTTATGTTTTACTATTAAACCCTATATAGATTAATCAATAAGTGATAATTGGATTCTTTTTCTACTCATATCTACCTCTAACACAGTAACCATAAGATGCTGATGTAATTGTACTACCGCATTAACATCACTAATAAACTCGTTGGCAAGTTTTGAAATATGTATCAAGCCACTTTCTTTGACTCCTATATCAACAAAACATCCAAAATTTGTTATGTTGTTAACTATTCCTGGTAGTTTCATTCCTGCCTTGATATCAGCAATAGTCTTTACATTTGGGTCAAACTCAAAAACTGTTACTTTTTTTCTTGGGTCTACTCCTGGTTTTTCTAATTCTTTAACAATATCCGTTAAGGTAGGAAGACCGACTTCATCGGTAATATAGTTTTGTAGCTTAATTTTAGCAATTGCATTTTTATTTCCTATTAGTTCTTGCAAAGAAACACCAGATTCTTTAGCCATTTTAGCTACTAATGCATACCGTTCTGGGTGCACTGCAGAATTATCTAATGGGTTCTTTGGGCTAGTAATTCTAAGAAATGCTGCAGCCTGTTCATATGCTTTCCCGCCTAATCTTGGTACTTTTTTTAGTTCATTTCGTGATTGCAATGCTCCATTTTCAGATCTATACGCCACAATATTTTCTGCTAATTTTTCACCGATACCAGAGACATAACTTAATAGCGGTACACTAGCTGTATTTACATTTATACCTACACTATTTACGCAGCTCATTACCACAGTATCCAATTCGTTTTTAAGTTTTGTTTGGTCTACATCATGCTGATATTGCCCAACACCAATGGATTTGGCATCAATTTTTACAAGTTCTGCCAAGGGGTCTGCTAGCCTTCTTCCTATGGATACTGCACCACGTACGGTAACGTCATAATTAGGAAACTCTGCCCTCGCTATTTTGGATGCAGAATATATTGATGCCCCACTTTCATTTACCATAAATACCTGAATAGGATTATCAAAAGGAATTTTCTTAATAAAAGCTTCTGTTTCTCTTGCTGCGGTGCCATTTCCTATGGCAATAGCCTCAATCTTATATGCATTTACAAGAGACCGTATTTTTTTGATCGCCCCAGTAACCTCACGTTGTGGTGGATGAGGATAAATATTTTCATTATGCAATAAACCTCCTTGTTTATCAAGACAAACCACTTTGCAACCTGACTTAAAACCAGGATCTAACGCAAGTATTGTTTTTTGACCCAAGGGAGAAGCTAATAGTAGTTGTTTTAAATTTTGTGCAAAAACCTTAATTGCACTATCGTCAGCTTTTTCTTTTGCCAGATTTAAAATTTCGGTAGAAATTGCAGGAGCCAATAACCTCTTATATGCATCTGAACTTGCTAAAAACATATGGTCGGTACAGGCTTCAACATTAGTTTTTATCATTACATCATCAATGATATCTAACGCATCATCCTCTGGAACAACAATTTTTACTCTAACTACTTTCTCGTTTTCTGCTCTTAGAATTGCTAAAAGTCGATGAGATGGACATTTATGAAGTGACTCTTCCCACTCAAAATATTGTTGATATTTTTGAGCGGCTTCTTCATCTTTTTTAGTTTTAATTACTGTAGAACTTATGGTGGCTTTACGTTGATATAATCTGCGCAGTCTATTTCTGATTTTCTCGTCTTCACTAATCCATTCTGCGATAATATCTCGAGCACCTTGCAGGGCCAATTCTTCGTTTACTATAGTATCGTTTAGGTACTTAGAAGCTACAAAAAGAATTTCTTCTTCTTTTTGTTCTAGAATGACCTTCGCCAAGGGTTCTAATCCTTGCTCTTTGGCTGCAGAAGCTTTCGTTTTTCGCTTCTTTTTATAAGGTAAGTATAGATCCTCAACTTGTGTAAGCGTATCTGCTGCTATTATTCTTTTTTCAAGTTCGGGTGTTAGTGCTTCTTGTTCTTTTATAGCCGCCAACACACTTTCTTTTCGCTTCTCTAATGCTTCAAAAGCAGTTTTATATTTTACAATTTCACCTATTGCTACTTCATCTAGATCACCAGTCATTTCCTTACGATATCTTGCAATAAAAGGGATGGTAGCGCCCTCATCTAATAAAGAAACGGTTTTAGTAATTTGTTTTTCGGAAATAGGAGTTTGTTTAGCTATAAAAGAAACTGTATTCATTGGAATTTGGAATTTTTATAATTGCTAAATATAATGTCAAAATTCAAGGAATATTTTATACTCAATAGAAAGTTTTCTACAATTTTTAAGAATAAGCGCTATTCACCTTATAAACCTGTGCTTACCAATACACCAAAAAAAGTTTTAATTTGTATTGTTACTTTTTAAGGTCTGCATTTTTGAAATTAACGTTCCGTCGCTTCCCATACCTTCGATATAAAAAGTAACACCCTCTAATCCCGTATCTGGAATCTTAAATAATGCCGAACCGTTTTTATCGGGTTGTAGTTGTGCCTCCCAATGAATCGTACCATAATTTTTAAACCCAGGACTTGAATAATTAAGATACTTAGGCGTGTAAAACTCTTTGATAGGCTCAAAGCCTTTGTCTAAGCTATACTCTGTGATATAAGAGCTTTGCTTTTGATTACCATATTTTCCCAATGGGACTTTTCTGGTATAAATAAGAATTGTTCCACTGCCATTTAATCCAGTTATTGATCCATATTTGTCCACCAAGATCTGATCAATATCTGCAGTCTGTAAATTGAATAAAATATCAAGGTTTGATATCCTAAAATCATCGATATATACGGCAACACCAGACCCGTTTAAAGTTACACTATTAATAGGAAGTATTTCTACTTGTTTATCACTATTATTCCAATATCCATATTTCACTCTAAATCCTGTTGTAGCTATATAGTCTAATATGTTAGGAAAATCCTGTGTGTCTTTTTCTGTAATTTTTTTAGCATTTCTCTTTACATTATCAGATATAAAGGCGTCATTAAACTCTTCCTTCTTCTTTGCGCCCTTAACTATTACCTTCTCTAATTTCTCAACATCATCATTATAAAAACTATCCACAATCTCTGTCAAATCAGGCATAGATAATCTTTTCTTTATACTGGTATCCAACAAATTTGTCTCAAAAGGCTTCTTAAATCGATTCGTCTGTACCTTTAAATACATATTCGTTCTAGCCATACTACCATTACTGCGTATCGTAGAAAAACGAAGCTTCTCATTCTTCTTTAAAAACAAAGTATTTACTACAAAACTATTGTCCTTAGGATCTAAATCAATAACACTGCCAGGGTTATTCTCAAAGGGAAACAAATACACCTTATCTATCTTACTTACTCTAGTATTCTGAACCCTACCTCGTAATACCAAACCCCTATTAAAATCATATAATACTTTAGGTTCCTTGTTCTTGATATTATTCCAATGATAACGACTCCAACCCTGTGTTAATAATAACAAATCTAAATCTGATAACTTAACCTCATCCTG
>NZ_LQRT01000006.1 GCF_001632745.1 Aquimarina aggregata
CTAAACGTAGCATTGGCTAAGTCATTATCATAATCACCATTACCTGCTGTACCATTTGCAACACTCGCTCCGATACTGATTGCACTACTACTACCATTACTCAACGTAACTGTATGAACCAAAGCATCGCCTTCTTCTTCCGTTGGACTACTTACTGTACTTACTGTAGGAGCATTATCATCATCGGTAATTGTTCCGGTGCCACTAGCAGTAGTATTACTACTATTGGTAATACCGGTAATATTAAGGTTTAAGGTCTCATTTGGCTCATCTATCGTATCATTGGTAGTAGGAACTCTAAAGGTAACACTGGTCTCACCTGCAGGAATCGTAATACTTCCTCCTGTATAATCTACAAAAGCACCACTGCCAATCTGTACCTGTAACGGAGTACCCGTATCGGTTCCTATAGTCGCTGGATTAACTCCTGTACCCGCTAAAGCTGGTGTAAATTCTATAGCATTCGTACTCGCATTACTTAAACTTATCGCAAAATCTAAATTAGAACCTTCTGTAACCGTAGGGCTACTAATACTTAATGTAGGAGGGAACTCAGTACAAAATCGTGTATTCCCAAAACCAATTCCTCGAGATTCTAAAGGAGCACAGCCTGCACAATTATTCCATACAATACTTATACTCGTAATTCCATCAGTATCTAAAAAGTTAACTCCTAGCTGACTATCTTCTACATTACTAGTTCCATTATTAGCATTAACAACACCGGTAGCACCATCTACTGTGAAATTAGGTGTAGCGCCTGTTGTAAACGTCGGGAATATTGTATTTCCTAAACCATCTATTGCTGTAATTGTTACTCTATCTCCACTACTTTCTAAAGAAGAAAAATCTATATCAAATAAGTCAAAACCTATAGAATAAATATTAGTGGCACCGCTACCATCCGAAAATGTTATCGTTTGTATAATCCCAGCACTACCTGTAGCCAATCCGTCAGTATGTATTTGTAATACTTCTTGCGTATTTACTGTTGCATTAAATCCAATATTTGGAGAAAGTGTTGAACCAGGCCAAGCTGATAAAGTACCTGTCTCTCCTGTAAAAGTATGTGTTATATTAATTCCTGAACTATTAACATCATTAAATGTATTTGTTAAAGCCCCATCTGGTGCCCAATCAAATTCATTATCTGCTGTAGCTTCAGGTACTGTATCCCAATTAAGGCTATACAACGTACCATCACAAGCAGGAGTTGTATGAAGCACATTTGGAGGAGGAAGTACAAATCCGTCTATTCCCCCATCATTTGATACATTGACTGTTACTGAATGACTGCTAGGATCTGTTCCTAGTGTTTGCGTAAAAGTAGTTCCATAATCTGGATCTATAATATCAACAGTTGCTGTTCCAGGAGCTAAAGATGTCGCTGTCCAGATACCATTAAAATTTGTTGTTACAACTTGGACATTATTAAGAGCATCAGTAACTCTAACATCAACATTTCTTGCTTTAGGTTCAGCCCCTTCAAAAATTCCATTTCCGTTAACATCTATAAAAATTTGTCCGGATAGTACTGTACAAATATTAATTGTATCGTCAGTCACCCCAGCATTTAATGCCAAACCATAATCTACTCCAGGAGCATCAACCAGTCCATTTGCCGGGTTTATATTCGCAGGAGTACCATCTCCAAATTGGCCTCCATCTGTACCATCTGCATCTGTATCATTATAAGCTTCATCAGCATCACTACACCCATCATCATCACTATCTAACTCTAAACAATCAGGTATTGAGTCACCATCTGAATCTCTAAATACTTCTACAAGAGGTTCTGCAGGGCTATTAAAAGTAAACGTTAAACCTCCTATAAAACCTAAATTCATGAATCTTATTTCTACTTCTGCTCCTGCTGTAATTGGAATAGACGCTGCAACTCCACTACCCGGTCTTGGATCAGGTGCTCCTCCGCTAGGGAAATAAGCATATTCTCTAACCCCATCAACAAAAACTTCAATAACATCATCTACGATTTCATTAGCCCCACCTCCAAAAGAAAGTGTTCCTGCAGTTGGAAAAGTTCTTCTAAAATCAATTTCATAATACGGATTCCCTGAAGAAGCCCATGTAGTACCTATATAGTTATCTGGACGTAAAGGAATTGTTGGTGTTTCCATTTGACTCCACCTATCATTTATTGCCGAACCTCCAGACGAATATGTTGCTGAATTACTATTAACACCAAAAAATGACTCCCCTCTAAAAGTTCTTGAACCTGGATTTCCTGATCCGTCTCTTTCTACGGTAAAACTAGAGGCAGCTACTGCCTGATGTCCTTCATAATATGAAGCTGCCCAATACCCGGTTGGAAAACTGGAATCTTCTGTACCGTCTATATTTAAAGTAAGTGAATTACAACCTTCTGTTATATCTGAAATACCATCATTATCATTATCTAAATCACAACCATCAGGAACCAAATCTCCATCGGTATCTACTGAATCATCAAAATTAGGACATACATCACTGACATTAACAACTCCGTCATTATCATCATCACACTGTGCTCCTGTTGTAGTGTTATCTGTACTACTTACATCGCTTTGACCAGAACCAGCAGTATTTGGAACTCCTGTTCCCGTATTTACTCCTCCTGTAATTTCTCCAGTACTATTATTTACCTGAGTTGCCAAAATCCCCCCGTTACCTTCTAAAGCATCAAAACAACTATCATTATCACTATCTGTATCTAAATAATTTGGTATATTATCTCCATCTGTATCATCTAATGAACAGTATTCAAAATTTGAAAACAAAAATGTTACATTACCATTATTGGTTACATCACCATCTTGCCTTTGTTTTCTTGTAATAACATTAAAGGAAGTTACTTGCCCATTTATTGTTACTTCTGTGTAATTAAGTGCAGTATTTACAACACCATCAGAATATGCCGTTATCGTTGGAGACAAACTATTATTATTCTCTATAATATGAGAATTACCATTAGAAGTAGCCAAGTAGTCTGCATTAGGAAATGATGATGGATCCATCAAATTACCCATATATACAGATTCGACATTAGGTCCAGTTGCATTTACAGTAACTCTATCCCCTTGATCAATACCTGACCACCTAAACTTAACACCAGAAACCGTCTGATTAAACGTAAATGTATACGTTACTGTTTCTCCTATACCATCATCTATTTGCTGTCCCTGTATTCTTAAAGAAGTTGTATTTTCTACTAATAACTGGGACAATGAACCTCCATCTATTGTATTTGCTACGGCAGTCACATCTACATTAACCCCATCAAAATCATAAATATCGTTAATTGCTCCAACCCCATTTTGATTTCCAGAAGGAGCTGTTCCAACGTTGATCACACCAGATGCACAATTTAATCCTTCGTTTATATCAGTAATACCATCATTATCATCATCTAAATCTGTGCTATCATCGACTCCATCACCATCATTATCTCTTAATACAACATTTAATTGATAATCCTCAACTTCACCATTGCTAACATTACCTGACGCGTCACTAGCGGTTAACGTTTCTGTAGATAACCTAAATCTAGCAAAAGTAGAAGATTCTACACTATTGGGTCCTGAACTATTAATATTATTCCATGTAAGCGTAACTATACCATTAGTTGTGCCATCAGGCACACTAGCTGTGGCGTACTCATCTGTATCAAAAATACCGTTATTATCAAAATCAATCCATCCTGCAAGATTAGCAGTTACTCCTTCATTATTATTTACTGTAACATCTACACTATATGAAGATGTATTGGTAGTAAGAAGATCAAATACAGGAACTCCTTCATCCCTATCAGCTGTTGCAGTAGCATTTGTTCTATCTGCGATAACACCATCACTATCTGGCATTGTTGTACCTAAAAACAAATTAGTTGTTGGTGTAAACTGACCCGAAAAAGTATGTATTGCTTCTGCATACCCAGGTGCATCCCCATAATCGGTATGTACAAATACACCAATTGCTATACCCGTACCTCCTGCTGTCCTAATCAACTCTGCATTAATATCTAATGGATTAGCTAAAGCAGCTTGTTCTGTATACATTATTGGTGTACCATAACCACTTGGACCTGGAACCGATCCTGCTCCAAAAAAAGAATATGTCTGTGTACCTACTCCTGAATCAGAGAAGAGAGTAGGATTAATTTCATCTATTTTAGCCCAATTTGTTCCCGTATTACTATTTATTGTCAACACAAAATCTTCACCAGTTCCAGATGCCTCACCATCTGCCATGACAATTCCAATTGGATACGGGTTACCATTTAATGTAGCTGATACAATAACTTTAATAGTCGCATCTGAGCTAACATTCCTATTCCTTAACGTTCTTTCTAAAACTGAAGTATATAAAGGAGTAATCGCTCTAGGTGCACCAGCAACTTGTGATTGCACACCAGAAGAAATTTCTTGAACTGTAACACTTAATACTATACCTCCAGGTACATTAAAAACGGTAGGACCAAAAGTTTCTCCAGATACATCATTATCAGGAATCATACTTGAGAAATCTAACCAGTAAATTTCATCCAAATACAATCCAGATCCTGCTGTAGAAAATTGAGCAGAAATACTAGTGCTGAAAAGAAAAATAAGAGTTAAAAAAGAAATACTTCTTTTTAAACCCCTTAAGACTTGGGTAATTTTTTTCATATAACAATGTGTTTACAAATATATCTACGAAAACATGTTAGGGTCGGTTTTCATAAATTATAACAAAAACACCTTTAAAATACATTTAAGGCGTATAAAAATTATGGTTTTACCGTAGTCCCTGATTCAAAATTAAGAAAATAAAGTTAAATTACTAGGCGCCAACCTCATTATTTAGTTAAATATATCGACGAAATACATATTTAACACGATAAAATACACATCCCTTTAGTAAATACTACTTACACTTTTATAAAAAATACTAGTTCTCATAGTATAGTATGGAATAATTTAATCGACTCTTTTTTTAATTTTAATAGCAACTAAAGCTCGAGCATTAAATACACTAATCATATCTAACATGCTCAATAACATCAAATTTCATATAAATTTATAAAGATTAAAGTTTAAGTTTATGGAAAACCTCAAGGAAATCGATGTAATAATTTTTTTAACGATAAAATACATTACAAATAAAATTTATTCCTATAATCCTACGCGCGCTCTTATAATATTGTCTTAGTATTCTCCCCTACATATATTCTATTTAATATTATATTTGCATCCTTACTATAAAGATTTTATGAAATTTATTGAAGAAATAGGGAGACGAAGAACCTTTGGAATTATATCTCACCCAGATGCAGGAAAAACTACTTTAACTGAAAAATTATTACTTTTTGGTGGTGCCATACAAGAAGCTGGGGCTGTAAAATCTAATAAAATAAAAAAAGGAGCGACTAGTGACTTTATGGAAATCGAACGACAGCGTGGGATTTCGGTAGCTACATCGGTTCTAGCTTTTGAATATAAAAACATCAAAGTTAATATATTAGATACCCCTGGACACAAGGATTTTGCCGAAGATACTTTTAGAACACTTACCGCTGTTGATAGTGTCATCGTTGTTATAGATGTAGCAAAAGGTGTTGAGGAACAAACAGAAAAACTAGTTTCTGTATGTAGAATGCGAAATATCCCAATGATTGTTTTCATTAATAAATTAGACAGAGAGGGTAAAGATGCATTTGAATTACTAGATGAAATAGAACAAAAACTTGGTTTAACTGTTACACCTCTAAGTTTTCCTATTGGGATGGGTTATGACTTTAAAGGAATTTATAACATTTGGGAAAAAAACATTAATCTTTTTAGTGGTGATAATCGTAAAAACATTGAAGAAACTATTGAGATTTCTGACTTATCATCTAAAGAACTTAATACTACCATTGGTGACAGTGCAGCCGAAACTTTAAGAGAAGAACTCGAATTAGTAGAAGGGATTTATCCTAAATTTGAGAAAGATGCCTATCAAAATGGAACATTGCAACCTGTATTTTTTGGTTCTGCTTTGAACAATTTTGGTGTTAGAGAATTATTAGATTGTTTTATCTCTATTGCTCCTAAGCCAAGGCCAAAAGAAAGTGATACCCGTGTCGTAAATCCAGAAGAAAAAGACTTTACTGGATTTGTATTTAAGATTCATGCAAATATGGATCCTAAACATAGAGATCGCTTAGCTTTTATAAAAATTGTTTCTGGGGTATTCGAAAGAAATGTACCCTACTTGCACACAAGACACAATAAAAAATTAAAATTTTCTAGTCCAAATGCCTTTTTTGCAGAGAAAAAAGAAATAGTAGATACCTCATACCCTGGAGATATTGTGGGATTACATGATACCGGAAACTTTAAAATTGGTGATACCCTTACTCAAGGCGAGATCTTACATTATAAAGGAATACCAAGTTTTTCTCCAGAACACTTTAGATATATCAATAATGCTGATCCAATGAAATCAAAACAATTGGCCAAAGGGATTGATCAATTAATGGATGAAGGAGTAGCCCAGCTTTTTACACTTGAACTGAATGGAAGAAAAGTTATTGGTACAGTTGGAGCACTTCAGTATGAAGTAATACAATACCGATTAGAGCATGAATATGGAGCTAAATGTACTTATGAAAATTTAAATGTACATAAAGCATGCTGGGTAGATATTAAAGATGCAGATGAAAATGAGTTTAAGGATTTTAAACGAGTAAAAAGTAAATTTCTGGCAAAAGATAAGCAGGGTCAATTAGTGTTTTTTGCAGATTCATCATTTAGCTTACAAATGACACAACAAAAATATCCTTCTATTGTTTTTCATTTCACATCCGAATTTTAAAACAACTCAGACCAATATATAGATAACTATCCTTAAAAAGATTTTAAAGCTATTTAAGGACAAATAATAGATCAAAACAGACATATATACTATTATAAAACAAAACGGCTTGCAATCGATTTATTGCAAGCCGTTTTTATATTTATATTCTTAAAACCAATGACTATTACTACTTATATAGATTTTTTTTATTATTAATCTTTACCACTGTCTAACGAACGTTGACCGAACAGGATCTCAAAAAATAATTTAAAATCCGAAATCAAACTCCAAAAGGGATATTTAAATGTAGCTGGTTTATTTTTCTCAAAAAAAGCATGACCAACCCATGCAAAACCATAACCTATAATAGGTACGATAAACCATTTCCAGGTCCAATTAAAATAGATGGCAATTCCTATACATATAAAAACTAAAAATGTTCCTATAAAATGTAACGTGCGGCTTGTTTTATTTTGGTGTTCTGTTAAATAAAATTTATAAAACTCCTTAAATGTTTTGATTCTATCAGACATTACATATCTAATTTATATGTTTATCTCAAATATACTAAAAACATAACTTTTAAAAATTAGTCTTTATTTATCATCAAAAAAAAGCATTTTCTATACGTTTATTATATAATAGAGTAACTTAATGTGTATAAAAATTAGATCTCTAACAAAGTAGTTAGCACTAAGCCTCACCAGTTGGTCCAAAATTCATAGGGATAGGTGGTTGCTCGTAATCTATAATTTCACCATGAGCAGCTTCGAATCTATTTACATTATCAATAAGAGCTTTAGATAGTCTTTTTGCATGTTGTGGTGTTAAGATAATTCTACTTTTTACTTTACTTTTAGGTCTTCCCGGCATTATATTCACAAAATCAACTACAAATTCTGATACAGAGTGATTAATAATTGCAAGATTACTGTATATGCCATCCGCGATTGACTCATCTAATTCTATATTTAATTGATTCTGCTTTGGGTTTTTATTCTCTGCCATGTCACTTTTTTTTGTAACCCGTTTGGGTTGCCATTATTTTTTTGGTTTTTTAGAAAAGAAAAACCGAATGTATAGTACTTCCGGTTTTATGTTTACTTTTCTATTTAAAAAAGAAAGCCTGCCTAAAAAGGCAGGCTATTATAATTTAGTTATAATTTACTTCTTGTCGCTGTTCCATTCGCTCTTCAAATTCTTCATTTGATCCTACGATGATGCTTTCATAATCTCTCATACCTGTACCTGCTGGAATTCTGTGACCAACAATTACATTTTCTTTAAGACCTTCTAGCGTATCAACTTTTCCGCTTACAGCAGCTTCGTTTAATACTTTGGTAGTTTCCTGGAATGACGCAGCAGATATAAACGATTTCGTTTGTAGCGATGCTCTTGTAATACCTTGTAGTATTGGAGTTGCAGTCGCTGGCGATACGTCTCTTGCAGTAACAAGATTCTTATCATCTCTACGCAATACAGAATTTTCATCTCTTAAATCACGAGGAGAAATAATCTGTCCTGCTTTAAGGTTAGCACTATCTCCAGCATCTTCAACTACTTTCATTCCAAAAATCTCATCGTTTTCTTCGATAAAATCTGATTTATGAACTAGTTGATTTTCTAAGAAAATAGTATCTCCCGGATCTTGAATTCTAACTTTACGCATCATTTGACGTACTACTACCTCAAAATGCTTATCGTTAATTTTCACACCTTGTAATCTATATACTTCTTGTACTTCGTTTACAAGGTATTGTTGTACCGCAGATGGGCCTTTGATCTTAAGAATATCTTCTGGTGTAGTTGAACCATCAGACAACGGCATTCCTGCACGTACATAATCATTTTCCTGAACAAGAATCTGATTAGAAAGCTTAACCAAGTACTTCTTGATCTCACCTATTCTTGATTCTACTATGATCTCACGATTACCACGTTTGATCTTACCAAAAGAAACAACACCATCAATCTCACTAACCACAGCTGGGTTAGATGGATTACGCGCCTCAAACAACTCGGTAACTCTAGGAAGACCTCCTGTAATATCACCCGCTTTTGCAGATTTACGAGGAATCTTAACTAAAATTTTACCAACTCCAATCTTATCATTATCATCCACCATTAAGTGAGCTCCTACCGGAAGGTTATAAGAACGAAGAACTTCGTCTCCTTTACCCATAATTAAAAGTGTAGGTATCTTTTTCTTATCACGAGATTCAGAAATTACTTTTTCCTGGAAACCAGTTTGTTCATCAA
Organism: Aquimarina aggregata; assembly: GCF_001632745.1. Taxonomy (GTDB): domain Bacteria; phylum Bacteroidota; class Bacteroidia; order Flavobacteriales; family Flavobacteriaceae; genus Aquimarina; species Aquimarina aggregata. The sequence goes on from NZ_LQRT01000006.1 coordinate 9,076, forward strand.
TCTCTACTTGATATGTAATACCTTGCTCTATATTTTCATATTTTACTTTACCAGCAAATTCTGAAATAATAACACCATTATATGGATCCCACTGACAGATAACCTGATCAGCTTCTAACTTATCACCATCCTTAATGAACAACTGTGATCCATAAGGGATTAGGTTAGTACTTAATACAATTTTTGTCTTTGGATCTATAACTTTTACTTCAGAAGTACGAGAAATTACTACATCAATTTCTTTTCCATCATTATCTTCTCCTTTAACCGTCTTAAGTTCTTCTATTTCTGCTTTACCAGCAAATTTAGATTTTAATTGGTTATCTTCAGAGATGTTACCTGCAATACCTCCTACGTGGAATGTACGTAACGTAAGCTGTGTACCTGGTTCTCCAATTGACTGGGCAGCTACAACACCTACAGCTTCACCTCTTTGTACCGTTTTACCAGTAGCAAGGTTACGACCATAACATTTTACACAAATTCCTTTCTTAGCTTCACAAGTAAGTGCAGAACGTACTTCAACAGTTTCTACTGGTGAGTTTTCAATAAGTTTAGCCGTTGCATCATCTATTTCTGTTCCAGCCTCAATTAGTACCTCTTGCGTTAGTGGGTTGATCACATCTGTTAATGCTGTTCTACCTACTATTCTCGCTCCAAGGCCTTCGATAATCTCTTCGTTTTTCTTTAACGGAGCAACTTCAACACCTCTAAGCGTGCCACAATCTTCGATATTAACAATAACATCTTGAGCAACATCTACTAAACGACGAGTTAAGTACCCTGCATCTGCCGTTTTAAGAGCCGTATCCGCAAGACCTTTACGTGCACCGTGAGTAGAGATAAAGTATTCTAAAATTGAAAGACCTTCTTTAAAGTTAGAAAGAATTGGATTCTCAATAATTTCTCCACCTGCAGAATTCGATTTCTTAGGCTTAGCCATTAATCCACGCATTCCGGTTAACTGACGAATCTGTTCTTTAGATCCCCTTGCTCCAGAATCAAGCATCATATATACAGAGTTAAATCCTTGTTGATCTTCTCTAATACGTTTCATTGACAATTCTGTCAATTCTGCATTCGTAGAAGTCCATATATCAATAACCTGATTGTAACGTTCATTATTCGTAATAAGTCCCATGTTATAATTCGCAACAATATTATCTACTTGCGAATTTGCATCAGCAATCATGGTGTGTTTTTCTTTAGGAATAATAATATCTCCTAAACTAAATGATAAACCACCTCTAAATGCAAAATTATACCCTAGAGTTTTTATTTCATCCAAGAAAGCAGCCGTTTCAGGAACACTAGTTACTTTAAGAATTCCACCAATAATATCTCTAAGAGATTTTTTAGTTAAAACTTCATTAATATAACCTGCTTTTTCAGGAACTTTATCATTAAATAGAACTCTACCTGTTGTAGTTTCTATAATCTTAGTTACTATTTCTCCTTCTTCATTAATATCCTTTGTACGTACTTTAATATTAGCATTAATATCAAGTCTTTTTTCGTTATATGCAATAACTACTTCTTCTGGAGAATAGAACGTAAGATCTTCACCTTTTATCTCTAATTCTGGCGTAGATCTACGAGATTTTGTCATATAGTATAGACCAAGTACCATATCTTGTGAAGGAACGGTTACCGGTGAACCATTCGCTGGATTCAAGATATTATGAGATGCCAGCATTAATAACTGAGCTTCTAATATTGCCTCTGGTCCTAATGGTAAATGCACCGCCATCTGATCTCCATCAAAATCGGCGTTAAATGCAGTACATACTAATGGGTGTAACTGTATTGCTTTACCCTCGATAAGTTTAGGCTGGAATGCCTGAATACCCAGACGGTGAAGCGTAGGAGCACGGTTTAATAATACAGGATGTCCTTTTAAGACATTCTCTAAAATATCCCATACTACAGGCTCTTTTCTATCTATAATCTTTTTAGCAGATTTAACTGTTTTTACAATACCACGCTCAATCAGTTTTCTGATAACAAATGGCTTGTATAATTCTGCTGCCATATTTTTTGGAAGACCACACTCAAATAATTTTAATTCTGGTCCTACAACAATTACAGAACGTGCTGAATAATCTACACGTTTACCAAGTAAGTTCTGACGGAAACGTCCTTGCTTACCTTTTAATGAATCTGATAAAGATTTTAATGGTCTGTTAGAGTCTGTCTTAACCGCAGATGCTTTACGCGTGTTATCAAATAATGAATCTACTGATTCCTGAAGCATACGTTTTTCATTACGTAAAATTACTTCAGGAGCTTTAATTTCCATCAAACGTTTTAAACGATTATTACGAATAATTACACGTCGATATAAATCATTAAGATCCGATGTCGCAAAACGACCACCATCTAAAGGCACTAACGGACGTAATTCTGGTGGAATTACGGGAACCACTTTTAAGATCATCCATTCTGGACGATTCTCTCTATTTTTATTTGCATCACGTAACGACTCTACAACTTGAAGTCTTTTTAATGCTTCAGTTTTACGTTGTTTAGAAGTTTCGTTATTTGCTTTATGTCTTAACTCATAAGAAAGTCCATCAAGATCAATTCTTCTTAAAATCTCAATAAGACATTCTGCACCCATTTTAGCGATAAACTTATTTGGGTCTGTATCGTCAAGGTAAAGGTTTTCTTGAGGAAGACTATCTAGGATGTTAAGGTACTCTTCTTCTGTAAGGAAATCCATTTTTTGTACTGGTTCTCCTTCTTCGTTTTTTGCAATACCTGGTTGAATTACTACATAACGTTCGTAGTAAATGATCATATCTAATTTCTTAGATGGTAATCCAAGTAAATATCCTATTTTATTTGGTAAAGAACGGAAATACCAAATATGAGCCACAGGAACCACTAAGTTAATGTGACCAACACGATCTCTACGTACTTTCTTTTCTGTTACTTCTACTCCACATCGATCACATACGATCCCTTTGTAACGAATCCTTTTATATTTACCACAAGCACATTCAAAGTCCTTTACAGGTCCAAAAATACGCTCACAGAATAAACCATCACGCTCTGGTTTATGAGTACGATAATTGATAGTTTCAGGTTTAAGTACTTCTCCTTGAGAAACTGCCAAAATAGATTCTGGAGAAGCTAAACCAATAGAGATTTTGTTAAATCTCTTTACTGTATTCTTATCATTATTTCTTGCCATAATATATGGTTGCTAAAGAATTATTGTAATTTAAAATTGAATAACATATGATATCAAACTGTTTCCTTCGACAAGCTCAGGAAAACAGTTTGATTGTTTTTATATTATTCTTCTAATCTGATATCCAGACCAAGACCTTTTAATTCATGCATTAATACATTAAAAGATTCTGGTAATCCTGGTTCTGGCATAGGCTCACCTTTAACGATACTTTCGTATGTTTTGGCTCTTCCTATAACATCATCAGACTTAACTGTCAGTATCTCACGCAGCGTGGCAGAAGCACCATATGCTTCAAGAGCCCAAACTTCCATTTCTCCAAAACGTTGACCTCCAAACTGAGCCTTACCACCAAGTGGTTGCTGAGTGATCAATGAGTATGGACCAATAGAACGTGCGTGCATCTTATCGTCTACCATATGCCCTAGCTTAAGCATATAAATCACACCTACTGTTGCAGGTTGATCAAAACGATCTCCAGTACCTCCATCAAATAGATATGTATGTCCAAATCTTGGAATTCCAGCCTCGTCTGTAAATCCGTTAATTTGATCTAAAGATGCTCCATCAAAAATAGGTGTAGCAAATTTTCTATTTAATTTTTGTCCTGCCCATCCTAATACTGTCTCATATATCTGTCCGATATTCATACGAGATGGTACCCCGAGTGGATTTAATACAATATCAACTGGTGTTCCATCTTCTAAGAAAGGCATATCCTCTTCTCTTACAATACGTGCTACGATACCTTTGTTACCGTGACGTCCTGCCATTTTATCTCCTACTTTCAGTTTACGCTTTTTAGCAATATAAACCTTAGCAAGTTTTATTATTCCGGCTGGTAATTCATCTCCTACAGAGATTGTAAATTTCTCTCTTCTTAAATTACCTTGTAAATCATTCTCTTTAATCTTATAGTTATGGATAAGATCCGCAACCATAGAATTTAAGTCATCGTCAGTAGTCCAAGTTCCTTTAGTAAGGTGAGCATAATCATCAACACTGTTAAGCATTTTTTGAGTATACTTCTTACCTTTTGGAAGTACTTCTTCTCCTAGATCATTCATTACTCCTTGAGAAGTTTTTCCTCCTACGATGATAAATAATTTATCTATTAATTCGGATTTTAACAACTCAAATTTAGTATCATAAGATCTTTCTAGAATATCGATATCTTCTTTATCCTGAGAACGTTTTCTCTTATCTTTTACTGCTCTTGCAAATAATTTCTTATCAATTACAACACCATGTAATGAAGGTGAAGCTTTTAAAGACGCATCTTTAACATCTCCTGCTTTATCTCCAAAAATTGCTCTTAATAATTTTTCTTCTGGTGTAGGATCACTTTCTCCTTTTGGAGTAATCTTACCGATAAGAATATCTCCTGGCTTAATTTCGGCACCAACTCGAATCATTCCGTTTTCATCCAAGTCTTTAGTAGCCTCTTCTGAAACATTAGGAATATCATTTGTTAATTCTTCATTACCAAGTTTTGTGTCTCTTACTTCCAGAGAATATTCGTCGATATGGATCGATGTAAAAATATCATCTCTTACTACTTTTTCAGAAATTACGATTGCATCCTCAAAATTATACCCTTTCCAAGGCATAAAGGCTACTTTCATATTTCTACCTAAAGCAAGCTCTCCATTTTCTGTAGCATATCCTTGACATAATACTTGACCTTTATTTACTCTATCCCCAACTCTTACGATTGGTTTAAGGTTAATACTTGTACCTTGATTAGTCTTACGGAATTTTATCAGATTATAAGTTTTAGAATCAGTATCAAAACTTACCATTCTTTGCTCATCGGTTCTATCGTACTTAATAGTGATCTTTTGTGCATCTACGTACTCAACTTCACCTGAACCTTCTGCATTAATCAATACTCTTGAATCAGAAGCCACTTGACGTTCTAAACCTGTTCCAACAATAGGAGCGTCAACTCTTAATAATGGTACTGCCTGACGCATCATATTTGATCCCATCAATGCACGGTTTGCATCATCATGTTCTAAGAAAGGAATTAAAGATGCTGAAATAGAAGCAATCTGATTAGGTGCAACATCCGCATAATTCACATTTGTAGGATCAATCACTGGGAAATCCCCTTCCATACGTGCAATTACTTTCTCAGAGGTAATACTACCTTCTTCTGTCATGGGAATATTAGCTTGCGCTATTAATTTCTCTTCTTCTTCTTCTGCACTAAGATATCTAAACTCATTGATATCAACCTTACCATCAGTTACTTTACGATACGGTGTTTCAAGGAATCCCATAGAATTCACTTTAGCAAATACCGCTAGTGAAGATATTAATCCAATATTTGGTCCTTCAGGAGTTTCAATTGGACATAAACGACCATAATGAGTATAGTGTACATCTCGAACCTCAAATCCAGCACGTTCACGAGATAAACCACCAGGCCCAAGAGCAGACAGTCTACGCTTATGAGTAATCTCTGCTAATGGATTTGTTTGATCCATAAATTGAGATAACTGATTTGTTCCAAAAAATGAATTAATTACAGAAGATAATGTCTTTGCATTAATAAGGTCAATCGGCGTAAAAACTTCATTATCCCTTACATTCATACGCTCACGAATAGTACGTGCCATACGAGCCAAACCAACACCAAACTGTTGAGATAATTGTTCTCCTACAGTTCTAACACGACGATTAGAAAGGTGATCAATATCATCGATCTCTGCCTTAGAGTTAATTAATTCAATTAAATATTTAATAATGGTAATAATATCTTCTTTGGTAAGCACTTGCTTATCCATGGCAATATCAAGACCTAATTTTTTATTCATTCTATAACGTCCAACCTCTCCAAGGTTATAACGTTGATCTGAGAAGAACAATTTGTCAATAATACCTCTTGCAGTCTCTTCATCAGGCGGCTCTGCATTACGCAGTTGACGGTATATATGTTCTACCGCTTCTTTTTCAGAATTGGTAGGATCTTTTTGCAATGTATTGTGAATAATTGCGTAATCTCCTTTTTGATTATCCTCTTTATGAAGTAAAATTGTTTTTGCTCCAGATTCGATAATTTCTTCTAAATGATCTTTATCTAGAATTGTATCACGATCCAAGACAATTTCATTACGCTCAATAGATACTACTTCTCCAGTATCTTCATCAACAAAATCCTCGTGCCATGTATTCAAAACACGTGCCGCCAATTTACGGCCTAATACTTTCTTTAATCCGGATTTAGAAACTTTTATTTCTTCTGCAAGATCAAAAATCTCTAATATATCTTTATCACGTTCAAAACCAATTGCACGGAAAAGTGTAGTTACCGGTAATTTTTTCTTTCTATCGATATAAGCATACATTACGCTATTAATATCGGTAGCAAATTCTATCCAAGATCCTTTAAAAGGAATTACTCTTGCAGAATATAATTTTGTTCCATTTGCATGGAAAGATTGTCCAAAGAACACACCTGGAGAACGGTGTAATTGAGAAACTACTACACGTTCTGCACCGTTGATACAAAAAGTACCACTTGGTGTCATATAAGGAATTGTTCCTAAATACACATCCTGTACAATTGTTTCAAAATCTTCATGCTCTGGATCTGTACAAAACAGTTTAAGTCGTGCTTTTAAAGGCACACTATAGGTAAGTCCTCTCTCTATACACTCCTGAAGGTCATATCTTGGAGGATCAACGAAATAATCTATAAATTCTAATACAAATTGATTACGTGTATCTGTAATCGGGAAGTTTTCCATGAAGGTATTGTATAGACCTTCGTTTCCTCTTTCTTCAGATTTTGTTTCTAATTGAAAGAAATCCTGAAAGGATTTGATCTGAATATCTAGAAAATCAGGATAATCAGGTCTATTCTTTACAGAAGAGAAATTCAATCTTTCAGTTTGCGTTGCTAACATCAATGGACGGAATTAAATTAAAATTTTAAAAAAGGGTTGTGTAATCTACAATTCAATATAACTTATACTTAAAATTACTAAATTAAAATGAAGGTTTTATCTAATGTTTCAAAATAAAAATACTTCATTTTTTTATATTTCTATGTATCGTAAAAATTATATACTATTTATATACACAAAATGGGTTTAGACCTCAGAGAAAATTCTCTGGGTCTAAACCTAAGTGTTAATCTATGGTAAGCTTACTTAAGCTCAACCTCTGCTCCAGCCTCTTCTAATTGAGCTTTAAGAGCTTCTGCTTCGTCTTTAGCAATTCCTTCTTTGATTGCTTTAGGAGCCTCATCAACTAATCCTTTAGCATCTTTAAGACCTAAACCAGTAAGTTCTTTTACTAATTTAACAACCGCTAGTTTAGAAGCACCAGCTGACTTAAGGATTACATCAAATTCTGATTTCTCCTCAGCAGCGTCTCCACCAGCAGCACCTCCACCAGCAGCTACAGCTACAGCAGCAGCAGCAGGCTCTATACCATATTCTTCTTTTAATATATCTGCTAACTCATTAACTTCTTTTACCGTTAAGTTAACTAATTGTTCTGCGAAATCTTTTAAATCTGCCATTTTCTATCGTTTTAAATAATTTTTTTTAATTGAAATATAATTGTTAAAAAGTGCGTACACTACTATTGATTATCCTTCTTTTTCGGATAATGTTTTAAGGATACCAGCTATAGTACCTCCACCTGACTTTAATGCTGAAATAACATTCTTAGCAGGAGACTGTAATAAGCCAATAATTTCACCGATAACTTCTTCTTTAGACTTGATATTAACTAAGGTGTCTAAGTTTTCGTCACCAATAAAAATTGCTTCCTCAACAAAAGCTCCTTTTAATAAGGGTTTTTCTGATTTCTTACGAAACTCTTTAATTACCTTTGCAGGTGCATTACCAGTTTCTGCAAACATTAATGAAGTATTACCTTTTAAAACGTTTGGTAATTCTCCAAAATCCTTATCAGAGTTCTCCATTGCCTTTGCAAGGAGTGTGTTCTTAATTACTTTTAATGATACATTAGCTTTAAAACAAGCTCTACGTAAATTTGAAGTCGTACCTGCATCTAATCCCGAAATATCGGCTAAATAGATATTAGCATTTTCAGCTAACTGAGCAGTCAAGTCTTCAATTACTAGTGATTTTTCTTCTCTTGTCATAATCGTTTTTCTTAATTACCCAGCAAAGTTTTTACTATCTATTTCGATACCTGAGCTCATTGTTGAAGACATATATATTGATTTAATATAAATACCTTTAGCAGCCTGTGGTTTCAACTTTACCAATGTTGTTATTAATTCTTTAGCATTACCGGCTATTTTTTCTGCGTCGAAAGAAGACTTTCCAATAGCCGCGTGAACGATACCAGTTTTATCAACTTTAAAATCAATTTTACCAGCTTTAACATCAGAAACAGCTTTTGCTACATCCATTGTTACTGTTCCTGTTTTTGGGTTAGGCATTAATCCACGAGGTCCTAATACTCTACCAAGTGGTCCTAATTTCCCCATAACACTAGGCATTGTGATGATCACATCAACATCTGTCCATCCGCCTTTGATTTTATCCAAGTATTCATCAAGACCAACGAAATCAGCTCCAGCTTCTTTAGCCTCTGCTTCTTTATCTGGTGTTACTAATGCTAATACTTTTACATCTTTTCCTGTTCCATGTGGTAATGTTACCACACCACGTACCATTTGATTTGCTTTGCGCGGATCTACGTTCAAACGAACAGCAAGATCTACAGAAGCATCAAAATTAACGGTTGTTATCTCTTTTACTAAAGCTGAAGCTTCTTCTACTGAATATGCTTTGTTGCTATCAACCTTAGCACTTACTTCTTTTTGCTTTTTAGTTACTTTTGCCATTTTGTAAACGTTTTTGGATTAAAAAGGAGCCTGTCCTTTTACAGTTACACCCATAGAACGAGCGGTACCAGCAATCATTTTCATAGCTGACTCAACAGTAAATGCATTTAAATCTGCCATTTTATCTTCTGCTATTGTACGAACTTGATCCCAAGTAACACTTGCTACTTTTTTACGATTAGGCTCTCCAGAACCTTTCTTTTGTTTTGCTGCTTCCAGTATTTGAACAGCTGCAGGTGGAGTTTTAATAACAAAGTCAAAAGACTTGTCTTTGTACACATTAATAACTACTGGTAATACTTTACCAGCTTTATCCTGTGTTCTACCATTGAATTGCTTACAGAATTCCATGATATTTACTCCGGCAGCACCTAAAGCAGGTCCAACTGGTGGGGACGGGTTCGCCGCGCCTCCACGTACTTGTAATTTTACAACCTTACTTAACTCTTTAGCCATTTTTCTAAGTTTAAATTTAGTCTTGTTCTATAAGTGGAAGCAAAAGAACAATCCTGGATATATAATGTAACAATTATTATACTTTTTCTACTTGCATATAACTTAGCTCTAATGGTGTTTTTCTTCCGAAAATCTTAACCATCACCTCTAGTTTACGCTTTTCTTCATTTACTTTTTCTACAGTACCATTAAATCCGTTAAACGGCCCATCAATAACTTTAACAGTCTCACCAACCGTGTATGGTATCGCTACATTATCTGTTTTCACAGCTAATTCATCAACTTTACCTAACATTCTATTGATCTCAGCTTTTCTCAAAGGCACAGGATCTCCTCCTTTTACCTCTCCTAGAAAGCCTATAACACCATTTATTGACTTTATGATATGTGGTATTTCTCCAGAAAGGTTTGCCTCTATCATGACATACCCTGGAAAATATACTCTTTCCTTATTAATTTTCTTTCCATTACGGATTTGAATCACTTTCTCTGTAGGAACTAGAATTTGAGCCACATAATCTTCAAGACCCATATGAGCAATCTCTCGCTCTATATAATCTTTGATCTTATTTTCTTGACCACTAACCGCTCTAACAACGTACCACTTCTTTGTATTATCCACCTCGGCCATTCTAACTAATTAAGATTTAATTTTAGCAAAATAAAACTCTATCAAATTACTAAAGACAGTGTCTATCCCCCAGATTGCAAGAGAGAAGATAATTGAAAAAACAATCACAACAACCGTAAGTCTTTGAGCTTCTGCCCAAGGAGTCCATGTTACATGATTTTTCAATTCGTTATATGATTCTGATATATAATCTACTAATCCAGCCATCTTATCTATTTTTTAACACGGAATATAAATCTTAAAAAGAAATATAGTCACGTTAATTTTTCATTTCAAAATTGCTTACATAACAACAAACAATTTCTAAGCACGGGTTGAGAGGCTCGAACTCCCGACACCTGGTTTTGGAGACCAGTGCTCTACCAACTGAGCTAAACCCGTATATACATAAGTCAAGGTATTCGCCGAGACGAATACCTCACTTATCTATAATATATACTAAATTAGTCTAAAATTTCGGTTACCTGACCAGCACCTACTGTTCTACCTCCTTCACGGATAGCAAAACGAAGACCAACATTCATTGCAATTGTTTGAATTAACTCAACTGTTATTGTTAAGTTATCTCCAGGCATAACCATCTCAACTCCATCAGGAAGTGCAATATTTCCAGTTACATCAGTAGTACGTACGTAGAACTGAGGACGGTAGTTATTATGGAATGGAGTGTGACGTCCACCTTCTTCTTTTTTAAGGATATAAACCTCAGCTTTGAACTTCTTATGTGGAGTTACAGAACCCGGCTTAGTAATTACCATACCTCTAGAGATTTGAGTTTTCTCAATACCTCTTAATAAGATACCTGCATTATCTCCAGCCTCACCTCTATCAAGGATCTGACGGAACATTTCAATACCTGTTATAGTAGAAGTTAATTTCTCAGCTCCCATACCGATGATCTCTACAGGATCTCCAGTGTTAGCAATACCAGTTTCTATACGACCAGTTGCTACTGTACCACGTCCAGTAATAGAGAATACATCTTCAATAGGCATTAAGAAATCTTTATCAATTTCACGTAATGGCTCTTCAATCCATGCATCAACTGCTTTCATTAATTCCATTACTGTATCAACCCACTTTTGCTCACCATTAAGTGCTCCTAAAGCAGATCCAGCGATTACAGGTCCATTATCTCCATCATACTCATAGAAAGATAATAAATCTCTAATTTCCATTTCTACTAATTCAAGTAATTCCTCATCATCAACCATATCCACTTTATTCATGAATACAACAATTCTTGGAATACCAACCTGACGTCCTAAAAGGATATGCTCACGAGTTTGTGGCATTGGACCATCTGTCGCAGCAACCACTAAGATCGCACCATCCATTTGAGCAGCACCAGTAACCATGTTCTTTACGTAATCGGCGTGACCAGGACAGTCAACGTGAGCGTAATGACGATTTTCTGTTTGATACTCTACGTGAGATGTGTTAATAGTAATACCTCTTTCTTTTTCTTCAGGAGCATTATCGATTTGATCGAAATCTCTTGCCTCAGAAAGACCTGCATCAGCTAAAACCTTAGTAATAGCGGCAGTTAAAGTCGTTTTACCGTGATCAACGTGTCCAATAGTACCAATATTTAAGTGCGGTTTGGAACGATCAAAAGTTTCCTTTGCCATAATTAATTTATTTAATCTTAGTTATATATTAGTGTTCAATTTAAAATCCTGAACATAGAGCCAATGACGAGATTTGAACTCGTGACCTCTTCCTTACCAAGGAAACGCTCTACCCCTGAGCTACACCGGCTTTTTAATGAGTATAATGATAAACCAGAACACCTTATCTAAATCTTAGAAAGAAATCTGACAAATCATTATATCTATTTTAAAAATCCAATATTAATTTGTGATTATTAAAATTAGCTCTATTTAGAGCGGGAGACCGGGTTCGAACCGGCGACATTCAGCTTGGAAGGCTGACGCTCTACCAACTGAGCTACTCCCGCGTTTGAAATTTCAAATCACTTATATAAAAGTAATTTGAAACATATGATATTTCACAAATAGATCAAATAAAAAAATTGATCTTGATCGATTATAAATCAATCATTTTTTGAAACAAATTATATTTCAAAAAATTGTGGGGAGAGCAGGATTCGAACCTGCGAAGACATAGTCAGCAGATTTACAGTCTGCCCTCGTTGGCCGCTTGAGTATCTCCCCTAATATCATTTCAATATTTTATAATGAACTTATAAATTTCGAGCGCAAAAGTAATCAAATATTTTACAATTCAAAATTTCATTTCAAAAGCTTCTATTTTTTTTCAAAATTTTAGCTTTTTAAGAGCCGATGGAGGGACTCGAACCCACGACCTGCTGATTACAAATCAGCTGCTCTAGCCAGCTGAGCTACATCGGCTTTTTAATGCTTTTTAAGGCATAAAAAAGTCCGCTATTTCTAACGGACTGCAAATGTATATAAATTATTTATTACACAAAACTATTTTTCAAAAAAAATAATCAAACATGTGCATTTAATTTTTCTTTACGTTTTCTCAATTGTCTTTCTAAAGAACTAACACACTCATCTACACCTCCTTCAAACGATTTGTTGATTTTTTTAATTATAAACTCATCTCCAGGCACACTCAATAAAATTTCTGTTATTTTATTTTCTTTACTACTTGTATTCATAACTTTCAAAAATACATCAGCATGAATTATTCGATTAAAATGCGTTTCTAGTTTATCTAATTTATTTTGGGTAAAATCAACCAACTTTTGATCTACATTAAAATTTACGGACTGCAAGTTTACTTTCATAAGCGCTAGTTTAATTGGTTTAAAAAATATTTTAAGCCTAAAAGAAGAACAAACTAGGGGGCTTGTTTTTTTTTTACTTTTTGTTCCTTGGATGAGACTGTTTATACACTTTTGTTAATTGAGCTACACTATGATGTGTATACACTTGAGTAGCTGCTAAACTGGAATGACCAAGCAATTCTTTTACGGCATTAAGATTAGCACCTTCATTAAGTAAGTGAGTAGCAAACGAATGTCTTAGTATATGCGGACTCTTTTTAACTTTTGAAGATACCTTACTAAAATAGCCATTTATGATGCGATAAACAAGTGTTTCATATATTTTAACTCCTTTTTTAGTCAATAATAACGAAGATTCATCATCACTTAACAAAACACCTGATCTTATTTTTAAATATTGTTTTAATGTTTCACTAACAGATGGAAGCAATGGCAAATAACGCTCTTTACTTCTTTTCCCCATTACTTTAATTTGCATATTTGCTAAATCAATATCAGTCATTTTTAGACCAACTAGCTCTATTCTTCTAATTCCTGTTGCATAAAAAAGCTCAACGATCAGTTTATCTCTAACGCTTTCAAAATCTTCGTTATCGACAAAATTACCCAACACCTCCTCTACTTCCTTAACAGAAAATGGAATTTGAAGTTTTTTAGGACTTTTCAAAGCATGATGCTTAGCTAATGGATTGCTCTCAATCTGATCAATCTTAAGCAGGAATTTATAATACGTTTTTAATGAAGACACCTTTCTATTTATGGATCGATTAGAAACCCCTGTATCTACCAAAGACACAATCCAGGATCTAATTTGCTGATAATTTGCTTCAGCAAGCAAAGTATTCTCATATTCATTTTGATAAAACATAAGAAAAGCTGACAAATCAGTCTTGTACGCTTTGACTGTATGTTCAGAATATTTTTTTTCAAGAAGTAAGTAATCAAGAAACTCAGAAATAAACATAAAAAAACCGTTAGGACACAAAAGTATGAAACTTTTGCTATCCTAACGGTTTTAAATTTTATACTGAAAAACGAAGTCTTTCTAGAACTCAGAAAGAACTATAGACCACGTTTGAACTTTTTAAATCTCTTCTTGATCTCTTAAGTGCTGAATGTACTGCGCTTTTTGGATTTGCGCTCTTCTTTCAACAGAAGGTTTTGAAAACGCTTGACGTTTACGAAGCTGACGCATTGTCCCTGTTCGATCAAATTTTCTTTTAAAACGTTTTAACGCTCTATCTATATTTTCTCCGTCCTTTACTGGTATAATTAACATAGTGGGTACCTCCTTTCTTTAAAAATTAGGATGCAAAGATAATACAAAAGTATTACTGACAAAGCTTTCTATTAAAATATTTAATATTATTTCAAAGACCACACAGTATATCCTTTTGGAGGTGCTTGAATTTTAACCCATTTTCCTCCTTGAGTTGTTGGTTCCCAACCTGAATTTCCAGTGTAATCTTTAATTTTTCTACTAGACCAATTTGTTTGTACCCATCTCTCTTGCCATGAATTAGAGTTATTGATATACACAATCAATCCTTGTTTTCCATTACCCCCATTTCTTTTAGCAATGTATTCATCATTATCTGTCCATAAATTTGTGGTGCTTCCTCCTGCAAGGTTATTATGAATCCATATTAAATTATTCATTTTACTTTTACTCAACCAATCTTCATAATCTCGATAAAAAATTGCTGGATATCCTTCATGAGTTAATATATAAGCATATGCTAATATTTTATTATTAATAATCTCGTCTGTATCATGATTAGCCACAAAAGTTACTGCTCTAGTCGAATTTCTTTTCCATAGCATATCACCACTTAGCGCATTTAAATTATTCCCCATGAATGCATCTCTCATTTTATAATAACATCCAAAATCAAAAGCCGACATCTGCGCATTATCAGTCCACCACTTTAGAGCGTTTACATTACCATCCCAATACTCGCCTACCGCAAAACCACCAACAGCTTGATTAAATTGTCTTGCTACCCAAGGTTCAAAACCTTTTACATAATCGAATCTCCAACCATCAAACTTCATTGTATTTTTATAATATTTGGCTACCGAATTGGATTTTTTCCATAACCAATCTTGAACATAAGGTTTCTTGTGACTTAGATCTGGAAAACCTCCAAAAAAACCACTATCTGCGTCATATTTATCATTAGGGTGAAAATCATATTTTGTTCTGTTAAATTTACCAGACATTGGAGTAAATTTTGTGTATGTCTCTTTCCCAGCAAATTCATTTGACTCTAAATCACCACCACTATTATGATTAATCACAATATCTGCTATTACACTCAACCTATTATTATGCGCAGTTGTTATTAAACTAGTTAGCTCGGATCTTGAACCAAATCTAGTTTCTGTACTACCCATCTGATTAAATTCTCCAAAATCATAATAATCAAAAGGATCATAACCCATAGAAAAACGTCCGTTCTGAGCTTTGCTTACCGGTGGTAACCATATAGCATCTATTCCTGCATTACTCCAATCACTCACTTTTCCTTTGATCGTATTCCACCAATTACCCCCTGCCGGTACATCCCAATAAAATGCTTGCATCATTACTCCAGAACCTATTTGTTTTAGAGCTTTAGAAGAAACCTCTTTCTCAAGGTTTACGGTTTGTTCTTCTGCTTCATCTATAAGTTCATCTTTGACACAGCTCGAATACAGCAGTACGACGGAAAGAATTCCGTAAAAAAAAGTCTTGTTTTTCATAATTAATTGATATTTGTGTTAAATTATTATCAAATTAATTATTTCAGAGTATCGAAAACGTTTGAAATTTCACTAAAACGTTTGCGTGTTGATAAAATTTAAAACTTTAACATTATCATTAGTTTGAAAAAGATGTTAGTAAACAAATACCCCGAGGTATTGCCTCGGGGTATTTGTTTATATACTTACTAAAAGAATAACTCTACTAAGTTGCAGGTTTATATTCTTTTTTATCAA
Source organism: Aquimarina aggregata (assembly GCF_001632745.1). Classification (GTDB taxonomy): domain Bacteria; phylum Bacteroidota; class Bacteroidia; order Flavobacteriales; family Flavobacteriaceae; genus Aquimarina; species Aquimarina aggregata. Next base: position 24,956 of record NZ_LQRT01000006.1, read on the forward strand.
TAATCATTTTTGCTATAATTTCTCTTAAGATTTCCGAAGTTCCTCCACCAATAGGCCCTAATCTACTATCTCTAAGCAAACGTGCTAAAGGATATTCTTCCATATAACCATACCCTCCTAAAAGTTGCAGTGCTTTATAAATAACTTCATCTGCCATTTTAGTCGAAAGTAATTTAGACATACTTGCTTCTTTAACTACATATTGGCCATCATTTAGTCTTTTGGTAATTGAGTAATTAAATTCTTTACACATTTCTACTTCACTCGCCATATCAGCTACTGTATGTCTTAATGCTTGAAATCTATCAATTGTCTTTCCAAAAGCCTCTCTTTCTGACATATATTTTAGAACATAATCTACAGCATACTCTGCGCGTGCATGAGAGTTAACCCCCATAATTAATCGTTCTAGAGCAAAATGCTGCATAATATATGAAAAGCCTTTATTTTCTTCTCCCATAAGGTTATTTACAGGAATTTTCACATTATCAAAAGCAATCTCTCCAGTATCTGAAGCTTTCCATCCTAGTTTATCAAGTTTTGTAGCAGAAATACCCGGAGTATCTCTATCCATAACAAAGATACTTATACCTTTATTACCCAATTCTGGACTTGTTTTTGCTGCCACTACAAGATAATCACTATATACCCCATTAGTGATAAAAGTTTTAGATCCATTAATTACATAATGATCTCCTTCTTTAACCGCTGTAGTTCTCATCCCTGCAACATCAGAACCTCCAAATGGTTCTGTTATTGCTAAACATCCTATTTTTTCACCAGAAATACTTGGTGTTAAATATTCTTCTTTTATTCTATCGTCTCCTTCTTTATTGATATGAGTCATTGCCAGATACGCATGAGCCCACATAGCCGCTGCAAAACCACCCGAATTAATTTTCTGTAACTCTTCTAAAAAGATAACAGTATAAAAAAGATCCAGGTCTAGACCTCCATATTTTTCGGGATAAGCAATGCCAAAATATCCCATTTCACCAAATTTACTCCAAATAAAGCGCTCTATATCTCCTGTTTTTTCCCATTTATCGATATGCGGAACAACTTCTTTTTTCAAAAACTCTTTAAGGCTTTCTCTAAACAATTCATGCTCTTCTGTAAAATACATACTATTCATCTGTTCTTTTTCTTTTTTTTTAAAAACGTCAGATAGAATTTACCAATATTATAGTGCAATTCTTATTGTTATGCACCAAACTATTTACATATGGTAATTTTGACTGTTTTAATTAATATAGGCCGTGTATTGAGATTATCAGCAAAAATAAAGATATCGTAATCCAACAATAGTTTTTGTATTATTAATTGAGGATTTATCAAAATTCACAGCAATTTTTTCCGATTTTTAATTTAATGTCAAATATAAAGCTATTCTGTCAATTTTTTCTAAAGAAAAACCTTCGATTTTTCCTAATTCGTTAAAATTTGAAACACTTCCATTCTTTTTAATAAAATCAGTTATTTCTAGGGCTGTTTCAAAATCGAAGTAAGGTATTTCTATCAGATCTTTAACTGAAGCGCTATTCAGGTTAATTTTTTTTATGTTTGGTGAAGATTTGACAGTAAAGTTGGATAAAATCTTCTTTCTTTGAAAATCATAAAGACCTTTAATATCTTTAAGCTGTTCATCATCTAAAAATCCACCTATTTTATTTCTGTATTTAATTATTCTTTCGGCTATAAAGTCGGGAACTTGCAAATCATCTATAAGTTGTTTTGCCAATACTTTATTCAGATCCTCTTTTTCTGTATATGGTTTAGTAAAAGTACTTTTCTTTGCAGCTGTTTTTTTCTTTTTCCATTCAGGAAACTTAAACAATGGAGCAATTACTTTAAGAAGTGAGTCCGACACTCCTGATACCTTTTTAAAATCAGAAATAGAATTTATCCATTTATCTTGTTTCCTAAACCGATAAATTCTATCGAGTTCATCAGGAGACAATCCTAATTGATAGCCTTTATAATCTGAAATAAAATTAGGATTAAAAGGTTTTAATTTAAACTTCTGTTTTTTCTGCTCTGCAATGGATTTTAAGGAATCTATTTGAACTTGAAAGGTAGTAAGTTCAACCAAATCGTTTTCTACATGTGTAGACTTAGGATAAAAAAAATACCCCAGTATACTTACCAAAAGGATAAGGGTTAAAATAAAAATCCCATTTCGAAAACGTGAATGTATATCGAAATGGGATTTTATATTATTCATGATGTATTAAATCTTATTTATTCGAAGCTTTTATCGCTTCAAAATATCGTGCTAGTTGTTTTTTAACTACTGGGAACAAGAAAAACAATCCTACCATATTAGGGAATACCATTGCAAAAATCATTGCATCAGAGAACGCCCATATAGAATTCATACTTGCAGCAGCTCCTATAACCACAAAGCTCAAGAACAATAGTTTATAAACTAAATCAGCTACTTTTCCTCTACCGAATAAAAATTTCCATGATTGTAAACCATAGTACGACCATGATATCATAGTAGATACTGCAAACAATACCACTGCAATAGTTAAAAATATATTAGAATATGGTATATATTTCCCAAAAGCTTGGGCTGTTATACCAGCACCTTCATAAGCAACACCATCGATTAAAACAGAACCACTTCCATCACCACCATAAGTAAAGGCTCCTCCTGAATTAAAAATTATGATTACTAAAGCTGTCATTGTACATATAACCACTGTATCAATAAATGGCTCTAACAAGGCAACAAGTCCTTCACTGGCAGAATATTTAGTTTTTACAGCAGAGTGGGCAATTGATGCAGAACCAGCTCCAGCTTCGTTAGAAAATGCTGCTCTTTTAAATCCTACTAGTAACACTCCTATAACTCCTCCTACTCCAATAGCTTTAGGATTAAAAGCTTCTGTAACAATCAATCCAAGAGCATCATCCACAAAAGAGAAGTTACTAAAAATGATATACAAACATGCTAACAAATACATGATTGCCATAAAAGGCACTACTTTTTCTGTAACCGAAGCAATACGTTTTATTCCTCCGATAATTATAATTCCTACTAAAATAGCTAGTATTATTCCTATCCAAAAACCAGCTCCCGTGCTTTCAAGTCCCATTAGTTCTTTTAAAACTATAGTCGCCTGATTTGATTGTGCAGCGTTTCCACCACCAAAAGATCCTCCTATACAAAATACTGCAAATATTGCTGCTGCAATTTTACCTAATGTCACGAAACCTTTTTCTTTAAGTCCTTTGCTTAAATAATACATAGGCCCACCATATATAGTACCATCTTCACCAACATCTCTATATTGAACACCAAGTGTACATTCTACAAATTTAGTAGACATACCTAGTAACCCACAGATGATCATCCAAAAAGTAGCTCCAGGACCGCCTAAAGCAATTGCCAATGCCACCCCTGCAATATTACCATTACCCACAGTTCCTGACACTGCAGTTGCTAGTGCCTGAAAATGAGAAACTTCTCCTTCTTTAGATTCATCTCTGATAGTATCTTTAATATCACCATCTACCGCTGCAGAAGAATCTCCTAGACCATGTCCTTCAACATCATCGTATTTTCCTCGTACTACATTAATTGCTTTTCCAAAATATCTAATATTAGGAAAACCAAAATAAAGCGTAAAAAATAATGCACTTAATACTAATAGTATAATTACAAATGGTGCACCATCAAATACTTCAAAAAAGATGATACTAGAAATTGTATCAGAAAATGGCTTAAAAGCCTCGTCAATTTTCTGATCTAAACCTTTTTCTGTAACTTCTTGTGCAAATGATAAAAATGGAATTGTAAGCGCTAAAAATGAAAGAAGAATTCTCTTCATAATTCTGTGAGTTAATTAAATTTAGTTATTTATGAGGTTAGCAAGATGCTAAAAAAAACGGTCGTGTACAATTTTTAGGAAGTTAAATGTTTTGTAACGGTTAAATATTAAACTCTTTATTAAGTAAATTAATTTGTTCTGGACGACCCAAAACAACAACCTTTGAACCCGGTTTTAACACTGTACTTGCTTCGGGGTTTACAATATATTCTCCATTTGGTGATTTATACCCTATAATTGTGCAACCTGTTCTTGATCGCATATCTATATTAAGTATAGTTCGCTCTTGATGGTCATCAAACATATCTTCAAAAGAAACTTCTTCAATATTTATAGATCGTTTTCCTACAATAGAAAGATTGTCGAGGAACTCTATTAAATCCGGCACTACCACTAACGAAGCCATATGATCTCCACCTATACGGTCTGGCATGATTACATTATCGGCTCCTGCCAATCTTATTTTTTTATATGAGGCATCTTCAGAAGCTCTACTAATTATTTTAAGTTTCTTATTAATCTGTCTTGCAGACAGCACTATAAATAGATTGTCTGCATCCTCTGGCAATGTACATATTAGACAAGCAGCATTTTTGATACCAGCTTCAATTAAAACTTGATCTTCTGTTGCATTACCCTTAAGAAATAATAATTGATCATTCTGATATCGTTCTATTATCTCATCGTCTTTTTCAATAATAATAAATGGTTTATTATACGCTAATAATTTTACTGCCGATTGTTTTCCATTTCGACCATAACCAATGATAATAATATGGTTTTCTAGCTTATGTATCATTTTTTGTATTTTTCGATATTGAACTCTTTTCGGGTCATTTTTACTAACGATATAGTCTGTAATTACAGATACAGAATATGCAAATATAGAAACACTCGTAGCAATCAAGAAGATAGTGAATAATTTGGCATTTTCATCGAGTGGATGTACTTCACTAAAACCAACGGTAGACATGGTTATTACCGTCATATACAAAGCATCAATCCAAGAATAATCAGAAAAAAATCGAAATCCTAATACGCCGATCAATATGACAACAATTAATAAAATTAAAGCGATATAGACCTTTTTTCTACCCCAATTGTAAATTTTTATCATAGGTCAAATACTGAAGTTCTTTTAGTATACACTAAATCTTTTATTTTTAGCCAAAATGCCATGTTTAGATAAATCACAAAACCTAAACCAGCTGTAGCAAAAGTCAAATAAATAAAAAACAAACGTACAATTTTTGCACGCATACCCAATCTATCAGCTAATCGTGATGATACATAAAATCCATTTCGTTCTAAAAAGTGTCTTAGATTATATAGCATCCTGCAAAATAATTATATTATCTCAAACTTTAATCTTGATTTAGTAAATTATTACCAATTGCACATTTTAAACATTTTTTTTGATCACAATACATATTCTTAAGTTGTAACATCGCTTGAGAGTGCATTGCCGTTTTGATAGGCACTTTATGTTTTATGAAATTATCTATAATAGTATTTTTCTCATAAGATATTTGAGAAATTAACTTAAAAATTTCCTCTTCTACATATTTTCCTTGACTACGGGCATAACTAAATTGCATAGGGATTATAGTATTTATCACTATTAAATCCACAAATTGCTTAGTTATCTGTTTTTGCCGAGGTTTTGACTCTTTATCAAAGGTATAATGACGCTCCCAAAAACTACTAGTACCAACATTAAAGATCTGATAGAATTCGTTTATATCATATGTCTGAATAATTCTACTAAACAGTCTGTCATTTTTAAAATATAATTTAGCCAATTGCGCTAATCGTATTGTTGGAAAGTTTGACGGTCTTAACCTAAAAAACTGCATTGAAATTGTATGTATTGGTTTAAGGCCAAACTTAGTTTTTAGAAAATCATATTCTATTTTAAGTTTTTTTGAATAATAATTATCTTTTTCTTTTTCTAAAAAACCGGCTTGTCCAAAAAACAAAGCTTCTAATTGACCCAGATCATGAGTACATTTTCTAAGTACAGAGAAATTAAATGAGTTTGCAAAACTTAAAAAGGCATCTCCGTTTACTTTTAACCCAAAGTTTTTTGCTAACATTTTAAACATTACAGTTTCCCAATTATTTGCAGAGCTTTTCAATAATTCTGAAATTAGAATAGACTTTTGCTCTAATCGTTCTAAATACAATCTATCTTGCCAGTTTACTAGGACGAAATCTGAAACATTTGACAATTGATTTTCGCATAAAATCCATTTTTTAAAAGTACGCTCAAAAAGTTTTTGATACCTAAATAAAAGTTTCTCATCTATATAGTCTTTTAACACTAATGTGGGAATACTACTATTATCTTTTCTAAAGACCTTTATATCATCAAACCATACAACATGTAGAATAACATTATTATAAGCAAGATCGTTTTCATGATGATGTGCATACCAATCACTAGATTTGATATGAATCTCGACATTCCCTGCCCATTTTTGATTATGTATTGTTATTTGCGCATTAAAAAAGTCTGGCCCAGAATTTTCTACATTGTGTGTTCCGACCTGCTTAATAATCACTTCGTGGTTATCGGTAGTCCTTAAACAAGAAGGGTTAAACTTCTTGTATTTCCAGAGAAACTGGAGAAAATCTTCTTTCATGTGTTTTTGTATATAGCTTTGTTATTCTGCAGATCAATTATTGATAACCACAGAAAGATGCTATTTACATTTTGGGTAGGATTAAGACAAATGCTTTAGCTTATCTAAATTTGAATGTGAAAATACTAAAATTTACTTTAATCTTGTAAGTCATCAATTAGAACCTTGACCAATACAGACTAATAATAAATACTATCCATCATGAATTCAGTACTTAAATCCATTTTTATTTCGGTATTTCCGCTTATTGCTTTATATTTTTCGATAGACGGCATATTACATTTAACCAATCATGGATTGTCTTACAGATATATTGGTAGGTTAATTGCATCTTTTTCTATATTATTTTTCTTTGCTATGCTATTTATAAAACCTGTGGCGAGAACAGATGCTAATTTAAAAATCAATACCATTTTAATTGCAATTGGATTCTTAATCAGCATTGTATTTGGTGGTCTTATCGAAAAGGATATCAATGGCTCATTACCTAGCGTTGGATTATTCTTAGGATGGATTCTTTATATCAAATGGTATTCTATTTTTACAGATCGTAAATCAAATACCACAATTCAAGTTGGCAAACAACTTCCTTCTTTTGAATTAGAGGACTCTGATAAAAATACTGTGCCTATGTCTGGTTTTATCGGCAACCCTTCTATCTTTTTATTTTACAGAGGAAATTGGTGTCCTTTATGTATGGCTCAAATTAAAGAAATTGCCGAGCAATACAAAGAACTAGAAAAAAGAAATGTAAATATGGTTTTGGTAAGCCCGCAACCACACAAATACACTAAAACTCTTGCAGAGAAATTTAATGTAAACTTTAATTTTCTAGTAGATCAAGGAAATAAAGTAGCCAAAGAGCTTAAAATTCTTGCAGAAAATGGATTACCTATGGGTTTTCAAGCCCTAGGATATACAAGTGACACCGTAATGCCAACAGTAATTATAACCGATAAATTTGGAAAAATTATCTTTGCCGATCTTACCAATAACTATAGAGTAAGACCAGAGCCCGAAACTTTTCTTAAAATTCTTGATCAAAACATTATTGACTAAATATTCTAATCAAACTAGAAATAAAATATCCTAAACAAAATTGAGGTTACAATAGGTCATAATTAATGTCATAAATACATTTAATTCTTAAAACTACGTTAATTACAAGTAGAAATGTACTATTGGTAAGATTTTATGTATTAATGGAAAACCGTACAACAATTACTTTTCTTTTCTTTGTTTAACAATTAATGGGGAAATTAATTCACAACGACATAAAGATTACAAAACCCTAAGCTAAGTTGAGTTTGTGTTAGGTTATAGATGGCTGTCATTTTTGATAGCCATCTTTATTTTTATAAGTTAATATCAGGATAAATATCAAACTTATTGAAAAAGGATTTTTTAAATTTAGATGAGTTAGAATAATTAAGCGTATCCATAACCTCTTTAAGAGGTAACCCCTCACCAAATATCATATTGTAAGAGCTTTCTAATTTTTTATTGTTAAAAAATTCTAGCGGAGTTTGATTATGAATTTCTTTAAACATATTAAAGAAATTTGTTCGACTCATGTGAGCCATCGCAGCAAGCTGATCTACTCCTATAAATGGTTCATGTAAATTGTTCTTAAGATAGTTACTTACTTTATAAATATTACCAACTTGTGCACTATTAATATTAAATGGATTACTCTCTGTCTCCCACTTTAAAACATCTTTCCAAAATGTCTCTAATAATCGGATTCCTCTTGATATATAATATAAATAATTTTCAACCCTATTAATATCTGGTTGCACAATCTGATCAAAAAGATTAGATTGTTTATAAGAAAGGTAAAACTTGTTGATGTGTTGATGAGAATATCGTATATAAGTATCTACGCGTTCGGCCATATCATTATTCTTCATAAAATAAGACCGTGTATACGAACTTTTAAGCACTATCATTGTTGATTTAACTACTGCTCCTTTTGGAATAAAAACCTGCTCTCCCTGCTGTGAATCCATACACCTCATATTGCCTGGCGTATAGCTATCAGAATATGTACTTATAATTTGATCTTTCTCTAGTTGATGATCTAATGCATACTTTCTAAAATGAAGAATAATATCTCGTTCGTTTATAGGTTGTCTTATATACTCTATATCTGCATTTGCCTTATAATTATTGACCAACAAAAAAACCTCGGGCGAGATTTTATAATATGATAAATACCCTTCTCCTATTTCAGGTGGAAAATAGATATGATCAGAAGTGCTATTTGGATCTAATTGTGATCTAAAATAGTTTCTTAACTTATCTATATCTGAAAAATCAAACGAATATTTATACATCCTCATTTAGGTTTTACATATGTTTATATTCTTATAAGATCAATACTTTTCATTTAAGTTGCGTATTAGCCTTTGTAAAAGATCGACAGATATAAACAACCCCTTTATCAGCGCGTACACTAATAAAGGGGGTATATTAAACTTGATATAAATATAATAATTTATTTTATATGACTGATTACGTCATATTTTGTGATAATGTGATGCTTGCCATTTTCTAACGCTACAAGAACTGCTGGATTTCCATTTTTAATAAGTTTAGATATCTCATCTAGTGACGTTTTAGCTTTTACTATAGGAAAAGGTTCTTTCATTACTTCTTTGATAGGAGTACTATCCATATCTTTATTTTCCATAAAAGCTTTAAATAAAGCACTTTCATCTACAGATCCTACAAAACCATCAGTATCGATTACCGGTATTTGTGAAATTTGAAATTTACGCATACGTTCAATCGCATGAGAAACAAGTTCTTCTGTTTTTACGGTAATTAATGGTTTATCTGCATGATCCTTTATCAAACCTTCGGCATTAGAAACTTCTTCTTCAAGAAAGCCTCTCTCACGCATCCAATCATCATTAAACATTTTTCCAACATATCGGCTACCATGATCGTGATATAAGATTACTACGACATCATCTTTAGTAAAATTTTCTTTTAACTGAAGTAATCCTTTTATAGCCGCACCTGCACTATTTCCTAAAAACATTCCTTCTTCTTTGGCTAGTCTTTGCGTATATATTGCAGCATCCTTATCGGTTACTTTTGTAAACCCATCTATAACAGAAAAATCCACATTTTTAGGCAAAATATCTTCACCAATACCTTCTGTTATATAGGAATAAATTTCGTTTTCATCAAAAACACCTGTTTCATGGTATTTTTTAAAAACTGACCCATAAGTATCTATCCCCCAAATTTTAACATTAGGGTTTTGTTCTTTTAGATACTTTCCCACACCAGAAATGGTTCCACCTGTACCTACACCAACAATAAAATGGGTAATCTTGCCATCTGTTTGTTTCCAAATTTCAGGACCGGTACTTTCATAATGCGCCAAAGCATTAGATGGATTATCGTATTGATTTACATACCATGAATTTGGAGTTTCCTCTGCTAATCTTTTTGATACAGAATAATACGATCTTGGATCTTCGGGTTCTACATTTGTTGGGCAAACCATAACTTTAGCGCCAACTGCGCGCAGAATGTCCATTTTTTCTTTGGATTGCTTATCCGCCAAAACACAAATCAATTTATATCCTTTGATAATCGCCACCAACGCTAATCCCATACCTGTATTACCAGAGGTCCCTTCGATAATGGTACCACCAGGTTTTAACCTTCCATCAGCTTCAGCATCTTCTATCATTTTTAACGCCATTCTATCTTTTACAGAATTCCCTGGGTTAAATGTTTCATATTTGGCCAACACCAATGCATCAACATCTTTTACCAATGCATTCATTTTAACCATAGGTGTATTGCCTATAGTTTCTAATATATTTTCTGCGTATTCCACTAGTGTATATTTAGCAACCTAAAGAAATAGGTCATTTAATCGTACAAAGATACAATCTAGATTACCGATGCAAAAATTTTAAATAGATAATCGATATTATTGAAATCGAATTGATTTTGTAGGAGATATTTTTGAAACGATATATGAAGGAATTAATAGCATTATTAGACATAAAAGTATAGTTCCTACATTAAGCAATAGTATATAACCAAGGTTTATATATACGGGAGCTGTATCTACATAATACGTCTCGGGGTTAAGTCCAACTACCCCATAGTAATCTTGAATTAACAACAAGCCTATACCTATAAGATTACCCCAAAAAAGACCTATTAAAATTAAATAAGCTGCATTATATAAAAACATCTTTCTAATGCTCCAATCAGAACTACCTAATGCTTTAAGAATACCAATCATAGGGGTTTTTTCTAAAATCAAAACCAGTAATGCCGTAATCATATTAATCCCAGCTACTAGAATAATAATCCCAATGATCCCAATAATATTGAGATCAAAAAGTTTAAGCCATTCAAAAATCATTGCATACTTCAACGTTATTGTCTGACTATCAAGTGTAGAGGGTATATTTTCGTAGATTTCCTGGCCTTTAGTATCAATCGCAGTAAAATCGTCAATAAAGACTTCAAAATTACCGATCTCGTTAGTCTGCCATTTATTCATTTTTTGAATATGCCGTATATCTGCAAAAAGAAATTTCTCGTCAAACTCCTGAAAACCTGAACTATAAATTCCAACTATTTTAAACGCCCTAATATATGTTTTGGAATTTGAAACAGAGTTCTTTTTTAAAAAATATGTAATGGCTTTATCACCTACAGTAAGTCCTAAACGACTTGCTATATGTGAGGACAATAAAATCTCTTCATTTAGTTCATTCCTAAAATCAGGTATTCTACCTTCTATTAAATACTCTTTAAAGTAACTCCAATTATAATCTTTGCCTACACCTTTAACAACGACACCATCAAAATCAGTTTCAGTTCGTATGATACCCATTTTAGTTGCAACTCCTTGCATATGAGCGATTCCTTTTACCTCTGGGAATATAGATGGACTTCCTTTTTCTATCCAATTTGTCCAATCTGAATTTTCTACTAGAGCTTTAAATTCTTTGGAGTAAAACTTTTGATCTTTCGAAATTGGAATTAAAGATTCTAAACTACTATTATTATCAAAGCTTGATATTAGCACATGTCCGTTAAACGCTGCAACTTTTTCTCTTATTTTTCGTTGTAAACCTATGCCAGTAGCAATTGTAATAAGCATCATAACCATACCAATAGCAATAGCCGAAATCGCAATTTTTATAATTGGTGTCGAAATGCTACTTTTATGTTCCTTACCTTTGATAAGGCGTTTGGCGATAAAATACTCGAAATTCAAGCTTAACTATGATTTTTATTAGAAATGCATTCAAAAATACATTTTTATTCTTTTGCACCCTTCTTATTTTTCATGGAAGTGTAACAAAAACATTTGCACAAGGTCAAAATGTAAGACAATTAAATGCTATTACTAAAGATAGTGTTCAAATTACTGCACCAATTATTGTGGGTGCAAACCAAACAGAACTTTATCTTCCGATATTAGAAGGTAAAAAAGTAGCCATAGTTGGTAATCAAACTTCAGTTATTTTTAGATATCCAAATCTTAACATGCTTATTGAAGAGCAAGGAGGGATTGAATCTACAGAATTTAAACAGTACACACATTTAGTTGATTCTTTATTATCTAGAAATATTAAAATACAAAAAGTATTCGCCCCAGAACATGGTTTTAGAGGCAAAGCAGATGCCGGTGAACTAGTTGCAAATAGCAAGGATATTAAAACTGGTCTGCCTATTTTTTCACTACATGGCAAAGACAAGAAACCCTCTGTAGCATCCCTATCTGGTATTGACATAGTTGTTTTTGACATACAAGATGTTGGCGTTAGGTTTTACACCTATATATCAACATTACATTATGTTATGCAAGCTTGTGCAGAGAACAATATTCCTGTTTTAATTCTGGATAGACCTAACCCAAATGCGCATTATATAGATGGACCTACCTTAGAGCCTAAACATTCAAGTTTTTTAGGAGTACACCCTATCCCACTCGTACATGGTATGACTATAGGTGAGTACGCTAAAATGATTAATGGTGAAGGCTGGCTAGGCAAAGATCTTACTTGTGAAATTACGATTATACCTCTTAAAAACTATACCCATAAAAGTTCTTATAATTTACCGATTAGACCTTCTCCAAACTTACCTAATGATAAAGCTATAAATCTATATCCAAGTTTAGGTTTTTTTGAAGGTACTACTATAAATGCTGGTCGAGGCACCGAAAAACAATTTCAAATTTTTGGATCTCCTGATCTAGCGATAGAGCATTATAATTTTGCATACATTCCAAAACCAAATTTTGGAGCAAAATATCCTAAACATCGCGGAGAAGTTTGTTATGGTAATGATTTAAGAAAAACAAAATGGCTTAGCTCTATAAATTTATGGTGGTTAGTAAATGCCTATAAAAACTCAAACGACAAAGACAAATTCTTTAATACCAAATCTTTTACACTTCATGCTGGAACAGAGAAACTACAGCAACAAATTCAAGATGGAATAAGTGTTCAGGAAATCAAGAAATCTTGGAGCGAAGATTTAAAAGCGTATAAAATCAAAAGACAACAATATCTTTTGTACAAATAAGATGATTTGGATAATTACGAGTAAACACTTTTGGATCAAAGAATCATCAACTCACAACAATATTAATAATCGCTTAAGCCCTTCTATTGCTTTTATGTTCAAGATCTATAGTCGCTTTCATTTTTTCAACGATATTATAAGCAGCAGGGCATATAGCTACATTTTTTAAGGTTAAATCAGAAATTTGCTGAAACTTCTTGCGATCTGTATGTGGATATTCTCTACAAGCCTTTGGTCTTACGTCATAAATTGAACAATAATTATCATCTCCAAGAAAAGCGCAAGGTGTTTCTTGTAATACCAAATCTCCATCTTCATCTCTTCGTAAATACTGTGCTTCAAATTGACTAGATTTCATTCTAAAATGCTTCGCAATTCGTTCTACATCTTTATCTAAAAATAATGGACCAGTAGTTCTACAACAATTACCACACGCTAAACAATCTGTTTTTTCAAACTCATCTTGGTGCAAATCTTGCATGATTTCGTCTAACTTCTTTGGTGGCTTTTTTTTGAGCTTAGTAAAGAACTTTTTATTCTCGTTATGTTTATCTTTGGCCAGTTTTGGTAATTGATCTATAAATTGCTGCATAGATGCAAAATTACAACTAAACCAATGAATTATCATTTAGGAAACAGTAATTATGAATAAAGACATTTTTGGAGAAGCCATTAAAGACTTTTACAATCAGAAATACACTGAAGATATCATAGTACAAGCTCCTGATTTTGATGATGATATTATACCCATACCATATCTATTTAGATCCTATAATGAAATGCCTGAACTAGAAAAAAAAGCATTGGATTTATCATATGGAAAAGTACTTGATGTTGGTTCTGGAGCAGGAAGTCATAGCTTGTATCTTCAAAATACTCGAGATATAGATGTAACTGCTATTGATATTTCAGCTGGAGCTATAGATATTTGCAAAAAAAGAGGACTACAAAAAGCTATAATTCAGGATATATTCGAATTGAAAAATACTACATATGATACGCTACTATTTTTAATGAATGGAAGCGGAATTATAGGTAATTTATCAAATATCGATCGATTTTTCAGCCACATAAAAACACTTCTCGCACCAAAAGGACAAATTCTTATAGATTCTTCTGATATCTCATATTTGTTTACTGATAATGATGGGGGATTTTGGGTTGATGCTTCTGCCGGATATTACGGAGAAATGCAATACAAACTCAAGTACAAAAATTTAGAATCAGATTGGTTTGATTGGTTGTATATAGATTATAACACATTACAAAATGCAGCAAATACCCATGGATTTTTATGTGAATTGTTATCTGAAGGAGAAAATAACGACTACCTAGTTAAATGTACAATAATTAACTAATTTTTAGCAATTAAAAAAGTAAGTAATGTCATAGTGGTATACTATTTGTGGGTAAACTCCTATTTTTAAACAATCATCTACTAAACTTTTTTATTTACTAACTATTATTCACTAAAAACTATATCCCGTGCAAATTACAAAGTTTCTAAGTTATCTATTTATCACTTCATTTTTACTAGTAAGTTGTTCTAACGATGATGATGCAGCCCCAGATAACAACAATACACCAAATTCTTTTAATGTTGCTAACAGACAACCTCTTGGGAGTTCTGCTAATGATCTTTTAAGTGATAATCAATTTAAAAGTATAACAATAGAAATCGTATCTGTTCAAGGGTTTGAGCCTACATCTACTGCAGTAGATGCTTTTAGACAGTTTTTAGAAAATAGAATATTTAAACCAGATGGAATCACCATCAACCAGCGCTCTGTAGCTTCGTCTAATAGAGCTCCTTTTACCGTAGACGAAATCAGAGAAATTGAAGATGGAAATAGAGGTCTATTTAATGCAGGGGATGAAATAACAGTTTATGTGTACTTTGCTGATGGAAATAATGAAGGAGACACCAATACGCAGGTAACATTAGGAACAGCCTATAGAAATACGTCTATGGTTATTTATGAAAGCACACTACGTAGACTTAGCACAAGACCTGGAGCTCCATCTCTTCCTACGATAGAAACAGCAACACTCAATCATGAATTTGCACACCTTATGGGATTAGTTAACATTGGTACTCCTTTACAATCTGATCATGAAGATCCAGAAGCAGGTGGTCACTGTAACGTAGAGAGCTGCCTTATGGAAGCTGCAATAGAATTTGCCAGCGGTATGATGGGAATGGGAGAAATAGTACCCGAATTAGATGCACAATGTATCGCAGATTTACGTGCTAACGGAGGAAGATAAAAAAAACAAAATACTACCAAAAAAGCATCACTTTAATACAGAGTGATGCTTTTTTAATGGAGTTATTTCTTATTATTTAAAAAACTTTTTTACCATCTAAATACGTTGCATTCACTTTGATATTTGGAATCCTATCTTCATCTACTTCCATAATATTCTCTTCCAGGATTACAAAATCTGCAAATTTACCTATGCTTATACTCCCTTTCTCTGTTTCTTCAAAATTACTGTAAGCCGCCCATATTGTCATTCCTTTTAAAGTCTCTTCTCGTGTAAGCGCATTTTCTTTTTGAAAACCACCTTCTGGGTATTGTTTTAGATCTTTTCTTGCTACTGCTGCATAAAAAGTATAAAAAGGACTTACTTGTTCTACAGGGTAATCAGTACCTAAAGCTACTTTACCGGTTTTTTCTAATAACTTTTTATAAGCATAAGCTCCCTTAATACGTTCGTTTCCTAATCGTTCATCTGCCCAATACATATCACTAGTAGCATGAGTAGGTTGTACACTCATGACTAAATTATCATTTAAAATCTCAAACTCTTCTGGAGCTACTACTTGTGCATGTTCCACTCTCCATCTACGATCCGATTTGTTTTGTAAAACTTCATAATACGTTTTCATGACAACAGCGTTCGCAGAATCACCAATAGCGTGTGTATTCATTTGAAAAGGAGATCCCGCCAATTTTTTTGCTAATGCTTTAAATTCTGCATTGCCAATTACCATAGCTCCAAAATGTTCATCTTGATCGCTATATGGTTCTTTTAAAGTAGCACCACGAGATCCCAAAGCCCCATCTGCATACACTTTAAAAGATGAGACATTCAATTTATCTGTTTTATGCACTCCATTTTTTAAATAATAGTCCACATACTCTGGCACATTACTAACCATGGCATACATCCTGATACTAAGCTCTTTTTTGTTTTGTAAGCTATCAATTAATTGTATTACCTGAGGACTCAATCCTGCATCATCAACAGTAGTTAAACCATAACTGAAATTAATTTTTTCGGCTTCTTTTAAAGCTTGAACTTGTTCGTGAACTCTAGGCTCCGGTATAGTTGATTCTATTAACCTCATTGGGTTATCAATAAGTACTCCTGTAAGTTTACCTCCTTTTATAATAATATCCCCTCCTTCAACTTTAGTATTTACCGTAATTTTAGCCAGATCCAATGCTTTTTGATTTACCAACAAAGCATGACCATCAACACGTCGCATCGCTACAGGGATGTTAGGAAATAAACTATCTAATTTTTCTTTGGTTGGGAACTCTTTCACTTCCCAATCATTTTGATCCCAACCTCTACCTGTTATAAAAGCTACATTATTTTCTTTTTGAAATGATACGATACGTTCTAGTACCTCATCATAACTTTTGGTCCCTCTTAAATCAACTTTTTGCTGCTGTAATCCTAATCTATAAAAATGACAGTGTGCGTCTATTAATCCTGGAACGATAGTTTTTCCATTTGCATCCAAAGTATCAGAAACATTATATTGTTTCATTAATGTTTCACTTGTTCCAACCGCTATAAATTTTCCGTCTTTAATTACAAAAGCTTCTGCTTTTGGTTTATCATCATCTACTGTATATATGTTTGCATTTAATACCAAAAGATCTGCATCTTTTTTGGGTTCTTGACAAGAAATAAAAAACAGTGTAATACTAAATAATAGAATAACTTTTTGCATTGTGTATTTGAGTTTGATGTATGTAATAGTGCTTAAAAGTAGGAATATCTATATTTTAAAAGGTTAAGGTTTTCTTAATAAAGATTGACTTACAAAATCCTAAGCGATAAATTAAGCAAAAAATGACCTACAAAAATGCGCTTTATTAGAATTAGAAAAGGACAAATAAATACTATTCTTTTTTATTAATTATAACCTTTATCATAACCTTATGGTAAAAACTTAAAACTATCGTGATTATAGTTCTTCTTTTCTTTAATTTGTATAAACTAAAAAAATAAACACATGGATTTAAAACCAAAACTGGGCTTAGATAATCTTACATTCGGAATGTCTAAAAAAGAGGTTTATGAAGTGCTAGGAATGCCAGATAGAAAAAGAATTAGTGACGACGACGACGATCAGCAACTTTTAGAATATAATGATCAAAAATTAAGATTAACTATATACAAGAATGAGGATAATCGTCTAGGATATTTGCAAACCTCGAATCCAAAATTAGAATTTAATGGACATGCTATTATAAATTCAAAAATAGATTTTGTAAAAGATAAAATATTTGGAGACATTATTTCTGATTGGGAAATTGAGGACTATGATTTTTTTGCAACCCATAGCAATGATGACTATTGGATTACACTTAATGTAGAATTTGGAATTGTAATTAATATAGAGATTGGGGTTCCGTTTAACGACGATAACGACTATGACTGGCCCAATTAAATAACACTAACTGAAGAAACCAATATATGAATATTACTATTCGTAGAGCTGAAGTTGATGACCTAGAGTTTATCTGGCAGATGTGGCATGATGTTATGGCACAAAAGATTTACTTTTCATATAATCATACTTCAACAAGAGCAACAATTGAAAAAAGTTGGATTAATCTTACAAACCATATCTATGTTGCTACTATAGAAAATGAAGTTGTAGGTGCTTATATTTTTAAAGATAATCAACCAGGTTATGGCAATCATATCGCAAATGCTTCGTATATGGTAAAATCAGAACGAAGAGGATTACGAATCGGACATCAATTATGTGCGCATTCTATAATCAAAGCCAAAGAAGTAGGATATAAAGCTATGCAATTTAACTTAGTAGTAAGCACAAACAAAGGAGCAATAAAAACATGGTTAGATAATGGTTTTAAAATTATTGGCACTATCCCAGAAGGTTTTCATCATTATCAGGAAGGATATGTTGATGCTCATATTTTTTACCGTAAACTTTAACTTTACTCAAATCCATATCATACATTAGATCTGTTTCAAAAAAAACACACCCAAAATCAATAGATTTTGGGTGTGTTTTTTTTGAAAAACTTCTAGATTATTTACTTGCAATAATCCAAGTACTTATTTTATCTTCTAACAACGCCAATGGCACACAACCTGTTTCTAAAACTTGATTATGAAACTCACGAATATCAAATTTATCTCCTAATGCTACCTCTGCTTTAGCTCGAAGTTCTCTTATTTTCAATTGTCCAATTTTATAAGATAGTGCCTGTCCAGGATTAGCCATATATCGTTCAATTTCAGAAGTTATTCCTGCTTCAGATTCTGCTTCATTATCCAAAGAATATTGTATTGCTTGCTCTCGTGTCCAACCCTTAGCATGAAGCCCTGTATCCACTACTAAACGAACCGCTCTATGCATTTCTGCTCCTAACATTCCAAAATATTGATAAGGATCGGTATATAATCCAAGTTCTTTACCCAAAGATTCGCTATATAAAGCCCAACCTTCTCCATAACCACTATACCAAAGTGTTTTTCTAAACTGCGGAAGATCTTTACTTTCTTGCGTTAATGAAATTTGATAGTGATGTCCAGGAATTGCCTCATGCAAAAACAAAGACTCATCACTATAGGTATTATACTTTGTTACATCTGGTATTGGTGTGTAAAAAATCCCAGGACGAGTACCATCTAAAGAACCTGGGTTATATTCTGCACTTGCAGATTTCTCACGAAACGCTTCGGTACGACGTACCTCAAAAGGCGTTTTAGGTTTAACATCGAATAATTTTTCAATCTGTGGTTTCATGCGGTTATGAATCGCATTAAAATTATCGATCACTTCTTGAGGATCTTTAAAAGGCATTAGTTCCTTCTTAGTACGTACATAATCAAAGAATGATTTTAAATCCCCTTTATATCCTACTTCATTTTTAATCTTTTCCATTGCCGCAGAAATACGTGCCACTTCAGACAATCCTAATTCATGAATCTCATCGGCAGTCATATTTGTAGTAGTATACAATTTAATCTGATACTTATATAGATCAGCTCCGTTTGGAATATCGGAAATCCCAGAACTTGCTCTACCTGCTTCCATATACTCAGCACTCATGAACTTATGCAAACTTTTGTATGCAGGAACAATTTTTTCTGAAACCATTTTAGTATATGCTTCAGTGAGTTGTTTTTTATCTTCTTCTGAAAAACCTTCTGGAAAATTTTTGACTGGTGTATAAAAAAGATGCTTATCTAAATCTTCTACTGTTAACGCTTCTAACTGCGGAAGGACTTTTGTAATTAAAGATTTAGGAAGAACGTATCCCGCTTGCATACCTTCTTTCATTTTTGACTCTGCTGAAGTCAACCATTCTAAATACCCTTCAAGACGTTTTAGCCAATTATTATAATCTTCTACCGTTTCAAAAGGTTGTGCACTTGCACCACTTGCTAACTGACCTGCAACAAGATTAATCGACCACATTTGATCAATCGGGAAATACTCTTTTTTAAATTTAAAAGCTTCTAGGTTAATATCACACTCCCATTTTAGGATAGCTTTGCTCATTTTTTCACTAGCAGAAAGAGAAGCATCATCAAATTGATCTAGCATTTCTTTATATGTAGTATAATATGCTTTTACTTTTGCTACTGTTTCATCTGCTAATGGATTAGGAAACTGATCATTAAAACGATTATCCCCTGCAAAGGTAGCTTGTACAGGGTTTAGTTTAAGTCCTTCTTCATAATAATTATCCAGCATTTTATTAAACTTGGCACTAACATCAACATTGGCCTCAGGTTCTTTTGTAGTGACTTCATTTTTACATGCGGTAAAAACTACTGCTAGATAAACTACAGTAAGTATTCTTTTAATCATGGTATTATGTGTTTTGTTTTGAGTGTTGAAAGATAGCAAAATTTGCTCTAGAAGATTTACTGCTTAACAACATCTTAAGTCCTAAGTTTTGCTTTGAGTTATACTATTATAAAAAGAAGGCATAGAATTTCTTCTATGCCTCAAAGCTTTTACTGATTTTTTATTTTAAATATACATTATTCGATATAATATTTTAAATGCGCAGAACTATTTGGTTCTAACGCTGTTTCTACAACAAAATATCCATTCCCTATTTCTTTAAGAAAAGCTACTGCTGTATTACCTTGAGCGGACTCTAGTCTTATTTTAGAAAGTTTACGAACATTTCCATTTGAGATTCTAAAATTTGTAAAATCTATTTCTGGGTCTGTAAAGTTTATCTCCCCTTGCATTGGATCATTAGACAATCTTACATTTCTAAACACATAATCCGCACTGTTTCCAATATTAAAAAATGCGAATGTAGTATTATTCAAAAACTCAGAATTAGTAACTCTGACCGATGTTTCAAAAAGTGCCAATCCAACATTACTCTGTTTTGCGGAAATATTGTCAAAATCAATGTTAGTCGCATTATTAGAAACATTAAACCCCTTATCATTGGCGTTATCAACATGACAATTACTAACATTATTGTTATTTGAACCGAACCCAAAATTAAATCCGTTTACGGCTGAATTTCTGGATATACAATCTGAAATTCGACAATTTTCAGTTGGTAATCCAGAGTGTCCAAAATTAAATCCATGATGAAATGTATTATCTTCTACAATGCAGTTACTAAGTGTGGAAAATTTAGTATCAAAACTTATCCCACTAGCTCCTGCATTTTTTACATTGCAGAAGCTTACTGAATTATTAGAGCCATCGCCAACTTGAATTCCCGACCAAGAGTCAACATCACCATTAAAATCTACATTATTTATATTAGAATCTTTACAATTCAAAAGCCAAACCCCTTCTCTACTCCAATTTTCCATTGTCATATCTTGTACCTTAACATCATTACAATTGATCATATATATACAACCAAGTGTCAATGAGCTATGTTTTGGATTTGGTAATCTATTATTACCGATCTTTTTTACAGACACTTCTATATTATTACTATCTTCAAATTTAATAAGAGAAAAATACCCATTATTAAGAGCTCTTTTATTACCATCTATAAAACCATTACCCGTAATTATTACATCATTTACATTTTTACCATATATAAAGTTATAATACTCATATCCATAATTCATATTACTATTCACTTGTAAAGTCCCGTCTATTATTAGTGTTTTATTAGAAGGTATCGTTAAATCATCTATTACAAATACTTTATTGGTTTCAAATAATATTGTCTGGATAGAAGTATCATCAAGCAAATTTTGGATTACTTGCGTATCATTTGTTACACCATCACCTAATGCTCCATGATCTAATACATTGACAATTGATATTGTCTTTGCTACAATATCGCTATTCACTTGTTCATCTTCACTACAACCAACATATACCATTGTTAAACATAGCAATATTAAATACCTAAATTTCATATTTATTAGATTTTAAAAATTAATTAGAAAACTTACTAAAATATCAATGTCTTAGAAACCTAAAGTGTTACCTTTTTTTCTAATATTTCTTTATGCTAATTAAAAAAATGTAGATTCTCACCTTAAGAAGATTGGTGGTGAAAATTTTATCGATTACATCAAATTTTATAAGATGTAAATTACCTGCTAGGTTACACTTTAAATTTTGCTTTGAGTTTTGCTTTTTCTTCGGCTAACCATTCATCTTTAAGGATACTCAATAATACGCCATCGGTTCTTCCTTCACCATTAATTGCAGGAAAAACACCTCTTAAAACTCCTTCTTGCTCACAACCAACACTTTGCATTGCAGCGATACTCACTTTATTTTCGACATACGAACCTAACCCTATACGCTGTGCTCCCATGGTTTCAAAAGCAAACTCAAAAAGCAAATATTTACAATGTTTATTTAACCCTGTTCCTCTAAATGCAGAGCCATACCAGGTATACCCCAATCGTATCGCAGATAATATGGATGATATTTCGCAATATCGAGTACTACCCGCATATTGATCTTTTATTTTATCATATACAATAAATGGATATTCTTTTTTAGCTTTTCTATTAGTTATCGCAGTTTTTATATATGCTGTAAGCCGCTCTTCTCCATCCCCTTTTATAAATGAGTAGTCCCAAATACCAGGTTCATTAGCTATATCCAACAGATGCTCTATATCGTTCATTTGTAATGGTCGAAGTTTTACAAAATCATCTTCGAGCACATATACTTTTGAAAAATCAAAATTTAGCATTTAAATAATAATATTAATTAATTTACCACCTATTAAGGTCACCTCATTTTATGCTCAAAAACCCTATAAAATGATTCAAGGCTAGTATGCTCTTGTATATTGTTCTTTTTCTGAAAGTAGAATGGCTTTTTTTCCGGTATCTATAAGGAACTTTGTTTTTAAAGTAACCCTATCTTTAAGCTCTTGAAGAAACACTATAAAATGTAAATGAGGACCTGTTGCCCAACCTACATCTCCGCTATAACCGATTAGCTGACCAATTTTTACCTGATCACCAACAGTCACTTTGGCTCCGCCTTTTTGGATATGTGTATATTCTGCAAAAGTACCATCACTATGATAGACCAATATAAAATTATTCAGTTTCGCACATTCTGGTGTTGTACAGCTTTTGCTATTACTTTCTTCAACATCTATAACAACTCCTCCTCTAGCAGCATAAATCTTGGTACCCATAGGCATTTTAAAATCTAATGCATTTTCATTTTTATGAGAAGTAGCTCCATTATACCCTTGAGAAAGCCAAAATGTATTTCCTTTACCATAGGGAAGATAATAGTTGAAATCTTTATCATACTCTTTTTGATTATGATCACCATGATTATACACCGACTCATACCCTAATTTCACCCGTTTTTTTCGATCAATCACGCTTAAATTAGTAATTATATGTCGCTTAGTCATGGCTGGCACTACAAATACTTTATTATTTCCATTAGACGATTTAAGATTTTCTAGTGTAAAATTCATCTTGGCAGAAACCGGACTATACTCATCGTTATCTGCTAGAATTACAAATCCATTATCTGTTTCTTCATAATAAAGCTTAAAGTTATCTTGCGAAAAGACAATCAATGAACATAAACTTAAAATAACCAGAATAGTATTTTTCATAGGGGTTTACTTTTATTAAATATAACAAAAGTTATTCCTGATTTTGTTAATAATCAAACTTATATGTCGCTCCTCCTAAGATTTGAATATCCTGAACAGGAAAATTCACCCATTTTTCATAATTATCTCCTACTAAATTATTTCCTTTTACAAAGAAAGACAGTTGATCATTTAATCGATAGCCGACGTTAATATTAGCATCAAAATAAGAATCTAATGTAACTGTTGCTTCGGGAACTGTAGGTACAACCGCAACGGTATTATCTATATCTTTTCGTTCACCTACATAAAATAATTGCCCTCCTAAAAACCACTGCTTGTTGATTTGGTAGTCTACTAATACCGATGCCTTTATTTCTGGTAGATTCCAAGCTTCTTGCTCATCTTCACTACTATAACTAAAATATTCTGCAGCAGCTCCTAGTTTAAACTTTTTATTGATTTCAAAATTAAGTTCTCCATAACCTATAACTGTATTTACATCATCATAACGATAAGAAAAAGAATTTCCAAAATCGTAACCTTCCAGTTGAAGTGTAGCACTTCTATTGTTAACAAATAAAGGCTTTTCATCTTCAGAAATATAACTCCCACGAACATTATAACTCACTATATCTGAAATCTTACCTTTTAATCCAATATAGGCATCATAAAGCATATTTGTAGGTTCCAAAATTAATGTTGGTGAAACAAAAGGATTCTTTTGCACTGCATTTCTATACGTGTTTTGTTGCAATGTTCCTTCTAACCCACCGTAAGCTATTACAGCCTCATCTAACAATCTATACGATGCGGTAACTTTTGGATAAATAAAGAAATCATTATCACTGTTTTCGGTATCAATACTATAATATACTGCTGCTCCTAAATTCACCGTAAGATTATCTCTCAAAATAACCAAACTGGGGTTTACACCTAAATTAAGTATCCCATAATTATTTGGGGTTTGTAAGACAGGATCCAGGTCACGATCAAAACTTCCGCTTACATAATCTACAATAAAATCGGTATTGATTAATGAGTCTCCCATTTCGAACTCAAATGTAGGTTTTGCCACCACATGATGTTCTGTAGACCCTAGAGCATCACCAAAAAAGCGATATCTTAAAGAAGCTTTTTTAAAGTATAAATCATCAAACTGAAGTTTTCCTCCTAATTTAATTCCGAAATAACTTTGTTGAGGATCTATAGCTGCAATTTGTTCTTGAGTCAATGTGGGCACCTCAGGTAACCCATACCAATTATACAACTGGTGTTCTGCTCCCACTTCTAGACCATAAGTATATTTTCTACTACGCGAAGTATAATTAACGTCTAAAAATGAATTGTAAAATTTATCATCTAATTGCACTTCATCGATACCCCCTTGCGAAGAATTATGATGCAAGTATATCCCTAGATTATCAGAACGATTGATTTGAAAATTACTATAAAATTCTGCTAGTGCAGAGGTAAAGTTTCCAAATCCTAATGTTGCATAATTATCATAAATCTTAATACGTTTAGGTCGATCAATATTAGCCGCTTTTCCTTTTGCAGGTGTATAAGTAGATGCCACTGGAACAGAAAAAATACTGTATCGTATTTGCTTTTTCTTTTGGGTAACAGAATCATTAAGTATCGGTGTAGATTTTATCTTAAATGCATCGCTAATTGTAGGCGTATAAGCTTTAACAATTACTACACGTTCTGTATCCAGGGTTTCTTCTTCTTTTTCTTGTGCAAGTGTTCCCCAACTTACTATACCCATACAAATAAAAGGTATTGTTTTTTGAAAATATCTAATCATAAGATACGCGTCATTTTTAAAACTAATTACTACTGCTCTTCAGTTTGGATGGATGAATTTGTTTTTGCCTCTTTGGCTTTGATTTTTTTGAGTTCGGCACTTGCCTCATCAATTACTTCAGGAAAATCTGCAAAATTCTTAATCACACTTTCCAAAATATACGTGGCTTGATAGGCATCTTTAAGTCCGTAGAAATTCTTAGCCATTAATAATAACCCTTTAGAACCATATAATCGGTATCCTGGATAATCTTTAGCCAATTTTTGAATGGTTTCGTTAGACGACTTGTATTTTCCCTCGTCATTTTCAAAATATGCTGCATAATACAATGCCTCTGCTGCTAATTCTCCTGTAGCTATTTTTTGTACTTCGGCATACGCTTTTTTAGCACGTACCATATCTACAGTTTTTAATGCTGCTCTTGCAGTAAAAATTTTAGCATCACTTTTTACATCATTTTGAATTTTAGGATTAGCCAATACCTTATCTGCATATTCGATTGTTTTTTGATACTTCAATAATTGATAATATGATTTCATTAAATTAGATTGTGCAAAAATGATATTTTGCGGATAATCTGCATCACT
Source organism: Aquimarina aggregata (assembly GCF_001632745.1). Classification (GTDB taxonomy): domain Bacteria; phylum Bacteroidota; class Bacteroidia; order Flavobacteriales; family Flavobacteriaceae; genus Aquimarina; species Aquimarina aggregata. Next base: position 50,723 of record NZ_LQRT01000006.1, read on the forward strand.
TTCTAGACGTTCTAATATCGGGATGGCTTTTTCGTAGCTACGATTTTCTAGATGCACCTGTGACAATCTTGCCAATGCTTGCTCTGTAAATTCTGTTCTATCATTTTTAAGCACATATTCATAATGAGGAATCGTTACATCTTTATCGTTATTTTTGAAATATAATTGTGCGAGATAAAAATGACTTTTTAACGCATGTAAGCCATTAGGAAATTCATTTAAGTATTTTTCAAATCCTGAGATAGCCGCATTATCATTATTTTCTAAAAACTGTTTTTCTGCTGCTTCATATGAGGTGTTATCCAGATCAGCGTCACTAACATCAACAAAACTTAACCCTTTTACCCAAGTAGCATACTCATCGGTTCTACCTAAATCTACATAAATTAATCTTGCAGTATTTACCGCTTGTAACGCCTCGTCTGTATCAGGATACTCTGCTACTACTTTTTTGAATTTAGACAAGGCTTTATTTCCTTGATCTCCATTGTAAAACACAAGACCTTGTTTTAATAATGCTTTAGGCACATATGAACTTCTAGGTATATCTCGTATCAAACGATCATACGCTTGGATACCGCGTTCTGTTTTATTTTCTGAAATATAAACATCCCCTAAAGCAAACATCGCATCATCTCTATATGTTGATCTTGGGTATTGTTTTAGAAACATTTCTAAATCCTGTATTTTTTTATCATGCTTATTTACAAAACCATAACTAATAGCTTTTTGGTAATGTGCATAATCAGAATCTGGTCCGTTTTTCTTGATTGCCTTGTTATAGGCTTCCATAGCCGGCCAATATTTACTAGAAATAAAATGACTATCACCTAACCTAAGGTATGTATCTATTTGTCTAGCTTCATCAACATTATCTTTTTCAGAAAAAGTTTCAAAATACTTTGCTGCTTGTGGATATTGTTTCAACTTAAAATATGTGTATCCTAAATTATAGTCTATCTGTTGATATTCTACTGTAGTTGAAGCTCCTGTGCTTCCTTGAAACTGCTTAAATCCTATTAAAGCACTATCATAATCGTTAAGCAGATATTCACTTTCTGCTTTCCAATATGTCGCTCTAGATGTAAAATTTGGATCTACTGGTTGTTTCAAAGATTTATCAAAATAGGTTATCGCCTCTGCATGATTGTTTTCGTTGTATAATTCTATAGCACGATAAAAAGCTACTTTTTGATACACTTCTTTATCTGCAAAATTGCGGCTACCTTCTAATAAGTCCATTGCCTCCTTATAATTTTTAGAGGTTATATAGGAACTGATCAAAAGCTCTTTGATTTCTTCTTTAAATTCTGTGCTTGGATACTCATCTAGATATCTCAATAAAACTTTTGGTGTACTTTCATAAGAGTTCCCTATTTCATAACTTAATTTGGCATAATTATATAGCGCATCCTCTTTAATTTTAGCTTCAAAATTCATTTCTGAAGCATTTTTAAACGCATTAAGCGCTTGCTGTTTTTGGTCTGTTTTTAAATATGATTCTGCCAGATGGTAATATGCATTTTGTGCAGTTGCATTTTTACCCCCTACAATTTTATTAAATTCAGAAATCGCATTTTGATAATCGCCTTGTTTATAATAGGCATATCCCAAGAAATAATAATCTGTATTATTCCATTTTCCTTTTCTTCCTTTATATCCTTTAAGGTAAGGTATTGCTTTATCATATTGACCAAGATTAAAATAACTTTCTCCTATGATCTTGTTTAACTCTGACTTTTCTGATGGTTTTGATTTTGGCAATTGCGATATTCCTTCGGTAATAGCTTCTTGAAAATTTCCAGATTTAAAATTCATATCACTCTGAAAATAGGATAGATTTTTATTGTATTGATCTAAATCTTTTACTTCATCAAATAACTTATCTGCCTCTTGATAATTATCTCCTTCATAGGCTATAAAACCGAGGTAATACTTTGCTTTAGCCCCATATTCCGGGGAATCTTGAACTCGGTTTAAATACTTTTTAGCTTCGTTAAACCGTTGTATTTTAAAGTATGCATAACCGTTATTAAAATTATATTTCTCTTTTTCGGTTCTACTTAAACTACCTTGATCTACTTTTTCATACCATTTCCTAGCATAAGCGTATTTTCCATTATCAAAATAATAGGTTGCTGCATCCAAATATGCCGCATTTCGTTTAATACTGGTTGGATATTGTACTACAAAATCTTCAAGAAGTTGATCTGCATCTTTTTGATTTAACCATACTGCACAATTTGCTATATAATATGAGCAATTCGCATCAATATTCTCGTCATTTACAGCATCACGAACTTTATCAAAAAGATTTTGTGCTGCGAGAAATTGTTTGTTATTATACAATTCTAGTGCCTGATTATACAAGACTAACTCATTCGTATAAATTTCGGATTGCTGAGCAGTTAAATCGACTGACAGGCTAATCACAAAAAGCATCAAAGCGATGTATTTCATAGTATTCATCTAATATATTAGAAAACCAACAACTAGAACCAACCCTTGTTTATAGATACACCAAGTATCTATATAACTAGAGAGTAAATCCTGTTAGGTGTTAATAGTCTTATTTTTAATTAAAAGTAAATATCGTTTCCCGCGAATAAATTTTGTGTTAAAGATAGCCTAATCTTCATTTTAATAACGAAACATTTTAGAGATAATTACACCTCATTATTAGAATTATGAATTCTTTATGACTGTGATATCAAAAAAATAAGTCAATCTTAAACTATTAATGGTTCTTATAAGATTAAGTACTTAGAGATTTCATCTTTCAAAACTTCTTGCATTATTAACGCTATTACATAAAAACCGATTTTATATATATTTTATACTGATTTTACAATAAATTATTTAAAACTTTGGTTCTACTAACTCATGGTCTATTTATATAATAAATTGCTTATTTAAATATTAGTCATTTTTTTAACGAAAACTTTTTACTTTTACGAAGTATTATTAATCCAGAACTATAAACTATGTCCAATACGGTATTGAGCCTAAAAGATGCATCAATTTATCAACGCGAAAGCTTAATTCTATCTGATGTTAATGTCGAAGTTAACAAAGGAGATTTTGTATATCTGATCGGTAAAACCGGAACCGGAAAAAGTAGCTTTATGAAAACCCTATATGGAGATCTACCTTTGTTAGAAGGTGAAGGCAGTATTGTGGATTTTGATTTACCAAGTTTACAAGAAAATCAAATCCCTTTTTTGCGTAGGAAATTGGGTATTGTATTTCAAGATTTTAAATTACTTAATGATCGAACTGTAAAAGACAATCTGTTATTTGTTTTAAAAGCTACCGGTTGGACAGATGAAAAAGCAATGGACAGTAAAATTGATAATGTGTTAGACAAAGTTGGTATGAAAACAAAAGGTATTAAATATCCTTATCAATTATCTGGTGGCGAGCAGCAACGTATTGCGATTGCAAGAGCATTACTAAATGACCCAGAACTTATACTAGCAGATGAACCCACTGGAAATCTTGACCCACAAACCTCTGTAGAGGTTATGGAAGTATTACAAGACATTAATAAAAATGGTAATACCATTCTTATGGCTACCCATGACTACGCTCTTCTTCTTAAATATCCTTCAAAAACTCTAAAATGTGATGGCAACAAAGTTTTTGAGGTAGTACAACGAAAAGCATAAATTTTTCAGCCAATACGCAATCCATTAATTACTTTTTTGGTAGGACTTAACAAGGTGACATCATTGTCTAGACCTACTACTCCAAGTACAAGGCATTCACTCATCATATTGGCTATTTGTTTTGGTGGAAAATTAACAACTGCAACTACTTGCTTTCCTATCAACTCTTTGGCTGCATACAATTTTGTTATTTGTGCTGATGTTTTTCTTTTACCAAACTCTCCAAAATCTACAATCATCTTATAAGCTGGCATTTTTGCCTCTTTAAATAATTCTGCACTTAGTATTGTTCCAACCCTCATATCAACCTTCATAAAGTCTTCCCAGTGTAAATGTGTTTCCATTAAATAATCATTTTTTATGTAGTATGATAAAAATAATAAAGTTTCTAATTGATTATATGTTAGTTCGTACATTTTACGCATAAACAGTACTACATTTGATGGTAAAAAATAAAAAATGTGTTTTTTGTCGAAAATAAATTGCTTTTTACCGAATATTTGTTGGTTTTTACAAGTTACGAAACGGTATTTCTTCTTACATTTGTAATATAAAATTAAGACATTGTTTTTGGCACTTCGCCCCAAAATCGAAAAGCCCAATTGATTGCCCCAAAATTAAATAAACCCCAAATTTACCCCAAAATATTATCTAAAGTCCCGATCCCCCTCTCGGGACTTTTCTTTAAAAAAACAGCTCTTCCCTATTAAGAACACTGCTTTTAGCATAAGTAGATAGCACTTATAAATCTACAAATTAATTCATTTTAGTACTATCAACAGAACTATTCTTTATATGAAATAAAAGTTCAAAAGCTTTATGAAAATATCATTCAAATCAAGTTAGGTGTTGTAATTAGATTCTCGTTCGAAAAACGAAAGAAAAAAGCTCTCAAAACCCTATAAAACCTTAATAAATGCACCTTTAATCGTAAAAAAATAACTTTTTAACGATATTTTATTGATTTTTACAAGTTTTACTCAAGAAAGTAATCTTAACTTTGTAGTATAAAATTAGATTAATGTTTTTATGGTATTTCGCCCCAAAATTGAAAAACCACAAATATTTGACTTAGCCGAAAAATATTTAACCCAACCAAACAACTAATTTTACCCCAAATTTACCCCAAAATATCGACAGGCAGTCTGAAGTATATACTTCAGACTGCTTTTTTATATTAAATTATTACGTTTTGTATTGTCTTTTTTTAGACACTATATCGAGTAGTACTTGTAAAAGACTTTAAACCCTTACAACAAACTTTATCGGTTCACAAAACCTTATTTTTTTCATGAAAAAACATCGTAACATTCATATAACTAAATAATTAAAACCTTGACATGACACATGATATTTATAAATTTAAACTCTTAATTTATAAATCCCAACAACGATAGATTTATTTCTAATAATGACACAATTACCTTTGGTTTTAAGAAAATCATTAACCCAAAAGAGCAGGCACTAACAATAGATTTTTAAACTACTCTTTTATTTTAAAACCTAATTATTTATGAAAACAATTAATCTTTTAACAAAATCAGTTTTATTATTATCTATTTTACTTATCACCTATAGTTGTGATAAAAATGAAGAAGATGAGTTAACTCAAGAAAGTATACAAGAAATAGGTATTTCTGAAGAAGAATGGACAGGAGAAATCGCCAATCCCAGTTCAAAAAATCTAATTTCTTCGGTTAGCGGTAGTAATTTTAGACGCTTTTATTTAGATGTAAATTTTGATAGGTTTGCTGACTTAGTAGCAATCAAAACCAGAAGTACTGGTACTAGAAGTACAGAAATACATGTTTTAGATGGAAAATCTGGGTTTACAAAATTCATCATACAAACTGGCACAGCGCTACACGAAACTGGATCAAACTTTGATTTCTTAGTAGGACTAACACCAAGAGGAGGGTTAACAATGTACGCAATTAAAAAATCCAATACAGGTAGCAGAAGTACTGAGGTTCATGTAATTTCTGGGAGAAATGGTTATAACAGATTCTTTAGACAATCAGTTACACCACTACCAGAAACTAACAGATCTTATTCTTTTAGATTAGTTGGTGGACTAGATCAATATTTACACCATATTCAAGTTTTTAGAAGTGGTGTTAAAAGTGGATTATTAGATGCACGTACGAGTTATAGAACCTTCTTCTAGAGTCTTAACTTTCTGTATAGTTTTTACTATTAACATATACTGGTAAAAAAGAAACCCCAAATCATATGATTTGGGGTTTCCTTATGTATGTAATACAATATATTTATACAATTTTATTTCTCTTACGTTCTACTTCAGTAAGGAATACTTTACGCAATCTTAAATGATTAGGAGTCACTTCAACGTATTCATCTTTCTGAATATATTCTAAAGCTTCTTCTAGTGAAAATTTAATTGCAGGTACAATCTTAGCTTTATCATCTGCTCCAGAAGAACGTACGTTAGATAATTTTTTAGTTTTGGTGATATTCACGGTCATATCATCTCCACGAGAATTCTCTCCGATAACTTGCCCTTCATAAATATCTTCTCCTGGGTCAACAAAAAACTTACCTCTATCTTGTAGTTTATCTATTGAATATGGAATAGCAGATCCTTTTTCCATTGAAACCAAAGAACCATTTATTCTTCCTGGAATGTCTCCTTTTAAAGGCTGATATTCTTTAAAACGGTGAGCCATAATGGCCTCACCTGCAGTAGCAGTTAAAAGTTGGTTACGTAAACCTATAATCCCTCTAGATGGAATTAAAAATTCGCAAACCATACGATCTCCCTTTGCTTCCATACTTAGCATTTCACCTTTACGTAGGGTAACCATTTCCACAGCTTTTCCTGAAACATTTTCAGGTAAATCTATAGTTAACTCTTCTATTGGTTCACATTTTACGCCATCAATCTCTTTTATAATTACCTGAGGTTGACCAATCTGCAACTCATAACCTTCTCTTCTCATTGTTTCGATAAGGACAGATAAATGCAATACACCACGACCAAATACTAAAAATTTATCAGCACTATTTGTTTCATTAACTCGTAATGCCAAGTTTTTTTCAAGTTCTTTCTCTAGTCTTTCTTTAATATGTCTTGAGGTTACAAATTTCCCATCTTTTCCAAAGAAAGGTGAGTCATTAATTGTAAACAACATACTCATTGTTGGCTCATCAATAGCGATAGTTTTTAATCCTTCAGGATTTTCAATATCGGCTACTGTATCACCTATTTCGAAACCTTCTAGTCCAACTAAGGCACATATATCTCCAGCTTCGACTTTTTCTACTTTCATTCTTCCTAAACCTTCGAAAGTATGAAGTTCTTTTATTTTTGATTTCTTAATAGATCCATCACGTTTTACCAGAGAAACTTGCATTCCTTCAGTTAATGTACCTCTTTGTAAACGACCGATAGCAATACGTCCTGTAAATGAAGAAAAATCTAACGAAGTAATCAACATTTGAGTTGTACCTTCTTCTATTTTTGGAGCAGGAATATGTTCTATTACCATATCTAATAATGGCTCGATGTTATCCGTCTCATTTTTCCAGTCTTCACTCATCCAGTTATTCTTTGCAGAACCATATACTGTTGGAAAGTCCAATTGCCATTCTTCTGCACCTAATTCGAACATAAGGTCAAATACTTTCTCATGAACTTCATCTGGAGTACAGTTTTCTTTATCCACCTTATTAACAACTACACAAGGTTTTAAACCAAGATCAATAGCTTTTTGTAGTACAAATCGTGTTTGAGGCATAGGTCCCTCGAAAGCATCAACAAGTAATAATACTCCATCTGCCATGTTTAATACACGCTCTACTTCTCCTCCAAAATCGGCGTGACCAGGAGTGTCTATAATATTAATTTTAGTGTCTTTGTATATGACAGAAACATTTTTAGAAGTAATGGTAATACCTCTTTCACGTTCCAGGTCATTGTTGTCTAAAATTAAATCACCAGTATTTTCATTCTCACGAAATAATTGGCAATGGTACATAATCTTATCTACCAACGTAGTTTTACCATGATCTACGTGAGCAATTATCGCAATATTTTTTATAGCTGTCATAAACGCCTCATTTTTAAGGCTGCAAAGGTACGAGTTATTTCAACAGGTTGTATATGAAAACTTAATTATTAAAAAAGCTTTATATTAAAGTTTACAAAACCTTCATATAAAGCTGCTTGTATTTTAAAAAATTAATACTTCTTATTCTACATTATTTCCCAAATGCCCAACCTAATCTAAAATTAACAATTGGTGTTATAATACCATAGTCATCGGTAGATGCAAAACCAACACCCAAGTCCAAACCAAGATTTAAACCAGAATTATATGTGCGTTGAAATCCCCAAACAGGTCCAACCTGTACCAAATAGCTATCATTAATATCTATGTCTCCCAGTATCGGGTCTAAATTCGTGTACAATGAGGTTAAAGCGATATAATTTGCAGAATTACCAGATGTCTTTTTCCCTTTACGTGCTCTTTTCTCAAAATTATAATAATATCGATATGCACCTTCAAAGGTCAAAAAAACACCATACTCCTCTTCATCATTAGATTTCACATATATAAGCCCGGTACCTAGTCTAAAATCTAAGGTAGTTTTTTTATTGAGCCCAACTTCATATTCTATTCCAGGAGTTAGTAATAGATTTGCTTTAAATTGATGTTTTTCTACTTCATTTGTGTTTCCTTGAGCGTTTACAAAAGCTACAGTTAAAAATAAAAATGCTGTGAATATTTTTTTCATTATACTAAGTTTTTTTATGTGAATGTCTATGTCGAAATCAAACATCTTGCCATAGTTACTTTTACCAATAATTCTTTACTTCAACTATTAAAAATCCTATCTTTGCCTTTTTAAAAATATCATATGGATCTTTCTGAAATTGAAAACTTAAAAAATCTTGATGCCAATAACTTTTTCTTACTTGCTGGGCCTTGCGCTATAGAAGGAGAAGAAATGGCCCTACGCATAGCAGAAAAAGTCGTAGAGATCACATCAAAACTGAAGATACCATATGTTTTTAAGGGTTCTTTTAAAAAAGCCAACCGCAGTCGTATAGATAGTTTTACAGGAATTGGCAATGAAAAGGCATTAAAAATTTTACGTAAAGTTGGAGAAACTTTTGAAATCCCAACAGTAACAGATATTCACGAAAACGAAGACGCTACACTAGCAGCAGAATATGTGGATATCCTACAAATCCCAGCGTTTCTTGTACGTCAAACTGATCTTGTTGTGGCTGCAGCTAATACCGGAAAAACAGTTAACCTAAAAAAAGGTCAATTCATGAGCCCAGAGGCCATGCAACATGCTGTAAAAAAGGTTACAGATTCTGGTAATTCTAAAGCTATGATTACAGATAGAGGAACCATGTTTGGATATCAAGATATGGTTGTGGATTTTAGAGGAATACCTACAATGAAACAATATGGTACAACGGTTTTAGATGTTACACATTCTTTACAGCAACCAAATCAATCAAGTGGCGTTACTGGAGGAAGACCTGATATGATAGAAACTATAGCACGTGCAGGTATTGCAACTGGTGTTGATGGTTTATTTATAGAGACACATTTCGACCCTGCAAATGCGAAAAGTGATGGAGCAAATATGCTAGACTTACAATACTTAGAAAAGTTATTAAGTAATTTAGTTGCAATAAGACAAACAATTAATAATCTATAGACATACTTATTAGTAAAACTTCTTATCTTTTACTTGATAGGCATTTTCTAGAATTTCAATTAAAACCATCTCATTAATCTCTTCAATATTTCTATATCGTAGAGATTTCATGACCTTACGTCCTGCGGTGACCATTTGATCAGAGTGCACAGTAATATGACCAGCATTCCAAAACCCTAAATCTACATAATCCTTAGCTACATTTAAGTAACAAAATGGTCTACCATCAATATAATAAAAGGGTATTTTGTACTTATAAAGTAGTTCTACTGAAGAAACCGTATTCTCTATTAACACTTGTAAATGTAGTAGTATAGTTTTATACGGTTCTTGTTGATTAAGAATATAGGTTTCTGCTGGATTCATATCATTATACAATCAAGATATGACAATATAAATATTCCTTTTCAAATTGAAAAATCTAACCACTTACTCTTTACAAATGTTGCAAAAAACAAGTGGTAGATAGCTTCAACGATATGTGTAATACTACAGAATTAATACTGCATCACTAATAGTTACTGAAATTAAAAAATCGGAAAATAGTAATTACTAGTCGACTAAAATCAACATCTATTCTAAAACATGTAACTGATCTTAGCATGTGTATTTTTAACAGATTCGAAAATAGTTCTACATACAAAGTAAGTTATTATAATTTTTTACGTCAAATTGATAATATAAATACGAGTATTTATATTATCAATAACCAACCAACATATATGACACTCCAACAACTCAAGTATATAGTCGCCCTTGACCATAAACGACACTACGTAAAAGCTGCAGAAGAATGTTTTGTAACGCAACCCACATTAACTATTCAAGTAAAAAAATTAGAAGACGAAATTGGTTCAACAATTTTTAACAGAGAAAAAACTCCTCTTGAACCTACTCCCATCGGCGTAATATTGATTGCAAAAGCGAAATCTATTTTACGCGAAGTAAATGAATTTAATGAATATGCTTATGGAGACAAGACTAATATTTCTGGAGAATATACATTAGGTATTATACCAACAATAGCTCCTTACCTTCTTCCTCTTTTTCTTGAAGAGTTTTTAACTACTCATCCAAATATTAAACTAACCATTAAAGAAATGCAAACCGAACATATCGTTAAAGCATTACATAATGGCACTTTAGATATTAGTATAATATCTACCCCTCTAGAAGATCCAGGTTTGAAAGAAGTACACCTTTATCAAGAACCCTTTCTTTTATATTGTAAAGATCCAAAACAATTTAGCCAATCAGAAAAAGTAAATCAAGATGATCTCACTCCAGAAAAACTTTTGCTACTAGAAGAAGGGCACTGTTTTAGAAATCAAGTCTTAAATATTTGTAAGCATAAAAAAGAACATTCAAACCACCATTTTAGCTTTAAAAGTGGCTCTATTCAAACCATTAAAAGATTAGTAAAAGCTGGTCTAGGGTATAGTTTAGTGCCTCAACTATCTGTTAACCACCCATCAGAAGATAGATTTATAAAATCGTTTTTAAACCCTATGCCTACAAGAGAAATCAGTATTGTCATTAATAAAAATTTTACAAAAGAAAAACTTATAGATGATCTGCATTTGACTATCAAAAAGAGCATTCCTGATAATCTAAAAGAAATCAATAATTACCGTAAGGTAGCATGGCGATAATTCAAACTCAAGCCTAACTACACCAAATATTTTAAAGATCCAATTCGTACCGTATCTTCTTCGTAATATTTATTATAAAATATAATATACGCTAATGAAAACCCTATCAGATTACCATACCACTATATCGATTTGAGTTTCATTTATTTTTGATAATTAAAATTTATTGATTTAACAAAGCTATAAGTTTTAGTTATAACTGTATAATTTATGGATACTAAAGTCCAAATTATTAATGTTGTTTTGTAATTAGTTTTGTGTGCAACTAAATATATTTTAAATAATTTATTCATGATCACACAAAAGAAAACACTAGTATTACTTTTGGTTTTAAGCCTCTATTTAAATGGCTTTTCTCAAAAATTGACAACGAATTTTGGCGCCCCGGTTGGAGACAATCAAAATTCACAAACTATGGGTGTAAATGGCCCTGTTTTATTACAAGACATTCATTTAATCGAAAAACTTGCTGCTTTTGATAGAGAACGTATTCCTGAAAGAGTTGTTCATGCAAGAGGTACTGGAGCTTTTGGTTATTTTGAAGCCTCTGCTGACATGTCTGAATATACAATGGCTGTTCCTTTTCAAAAAATCGGAAAAAAGACTGATGTAGCTGTACGGTTCTCTACAGTCGCCCATGGTAAGGGGTCCGCAGAAACTGCAAGAGACCCAAGAGGGTTTGCAGTAAAATTTTATACAGAAGAAGGAAACTATGATATTGTAGGAAATCATCTTCCTATATTTTTTATTAGAGATGCAATAAAATTTCCTGATTTTATTCATACTGTAAAACCATCTCCTGTGACAAATAAACAAGACCCCAATCGATATTTTGATTTTTGGAGTCTTTCACCAGAAGCAACACATATGGTGACAAGGTTATTTACTGACTTAGGGATCCCAAAAGGGTATCAATACATGGATGGAAGTAGTGTTCATGGATTTAAATGGGTAAATAAAGAAGGAAAAGTAGTATACCTAAAGTATACCTGGAAAACCAAACAAGGAGTTCAAAACCTTACTCCAGCAGAAGCATCTGCAATCCAAGCCAAAAATGTTGGTCACGCTACAGAAAGCTTACGAAAAGATATAGAAACTAAAAAATTTCCACAATGGGATTTATATGTTCAGTTCATTAAACCAGAAGATCTTAATAGTTTTGACTTTTGGCCTCTAGATGACACCAAACATTGGTCAGAGAAAAAATTTCCTTTAATTAAAATTGGAACTATGACTCTGAACCGCAATCCGGTTAACTTTTTTGAAGAAGTAGAATCAATAGCAATGGCTCCCGGAAATCTAATTCCAGGTGTAGAACCTTCTGAAGATAAAATGTTACAAGGAAGATTATTTTCGTATTTTGATACGCAACGTCATAGACTTGGTGGTAACTTTCAACAAATAAAGGTTAATCAACCTAAGAACAAAGTTATAAACTATAATTCAGATAGTTGGAACAGTTCTAGAAACAGTAGTTTTCCCAATCCAGACATTAATTATGAACCAAGTAATCATATACCTGTAGCCGAAGAAAATAAGTATAGAAATGCATCTTATAGCTCTGCAGAGAAAGCAATCATTGTGCAATCTCCTATAAATAAAACAAATAATTATGGTCAGGCAGGTGAATTTTATCGTTCTCTAACTGATACAGAAAAGGAACATTTAATCGCAAATCTTGTAGGAGATTTAAGTCAGGTTAATAGTAAAGATGTTCAAAAGAAAATGATTACTCATTTTTATCGTGCCGATAAAGATTACGGCATGAGAGTAGCAAAAGCTTTAGGTTTTTCTGCTAAAGATTTTAGATAAATAACACATTACAAAATAGCCTTTAACAGAACCTATTCTTAATTTCTTTTAAAGGCTATTTGATTTTTAACACTACTAAACATAGTTATGAAAACAAAAATATGGTTAACTATGGTATTTCTAAGTTTGATAATACCAAATATCATAAAGAGTCAAGATTTTCATCTTTTAGAACAAGTCGTAAGAGAAGGGAAACTTGAAATATTACAAGAAGCTATTAAAAAAAATAACGATTTATTACATTATCAAAACTCTAAAGGTTTCTCTTTATTAATATTAGCATCTTATAATAATCAATCAGAAATAGTAAAATACTTAATCTCTAAAAACGCAAATATTAACCTTGCAGACACCTCAGGGAATACTGCTTTAATGGGAGTAGCTTTTCAAGGGTATACAGATATCGCTAGAATATTAATCAAAAATAAAGTGAGCATTGATCAGCAAAATTACAATGGCGCCACTGCCTTGCACTTTGCCGCAACTTTTGGAAACAAAGCTATTGTAGAGTTACTAATAGAAGCTAAAGCCAGCAAAACCATAAAGAATAGTTATGGTGACACTCCTTATGATCTAGCAAAAAAGCAAGCCAATGTAGAACTTGCAAATATCCTTAGGTAACCAAAAGCTAAATGAGTCTAAAAATTTTGGACTCATTTTTTTAGTTCATCACAAAACCGGACATACAACACTACTATATAACATCTCCTAACTCAAAAACCACTCATTAATTATTGTTTGGAGAAGTATAACTCGTTTAAAATTTGCACAATTCAATATTTTAATTTTACTTTGCATTTCAAAGTACTTTTAATATGAGCACAGAAGATTATCTAAAAGACATTACCGAGATCAAGGATATGATGAATAAATCATCACGATTTTTTTCGCTTAGTGGTTTATCAGGAATCATGGCAGGTATCTATGCACTTATAGGCGCTGCAATTGCGTACTACCTTGTAAGTATAAGCGGGAGAGACTATTTAATCCTTGATGGCAAAATATTCAGTTATATATTGCTTGACCTAATAGTCGTAGCTACCTTAAGTATAGTCACAGCTATTTTTTTAAGCACTAGAAAAGCACGAAAAAACAGTGAAACTTTATGGAATAGTGCTTCACAACGATTAATTACCGCTTTTTTGATACCATTACTCACTGGTGGAGCCTATATTCTTATAAAAATCTCTAGTCATCATTATGGGTTAACTGGATCATTAATGCTTATTTTTTATGGTCTAGCATTAGTGAATGCATCAAAATACACTATTGGTAATGTAAAATATTTGGGATATACAGAAATTGTATTAGGTTTGATCTGCGCAATTTATCCAGGGTATGGTTTTTGGTTTTGGGTACTTGGTTTTGGAGTAATGCATATCGTTTACGGGAGCCTGATTTACTTCAATCATGATAGATAAAATCATACAGTAATCATAGATTTCGAAGCATAACAAAAAATTCCTGATAAAAACAGGAATCACAGATGAAAAACATAATTGACAATATAAATAAAGCTTTTGATCATAGAATTCGGTTAGGAATTATGTCCATACTAGTCGTAAATGAGTTTGCCGATTTTAAAATGCTAAAAGAACTTCTTGGTGCTACCGATGGTAATCTGGCAAGTCACACAAAAGCACTAGAAAAAGAAGAATACGTAAAAGTTGAAAAATCATTTATCGGTCGTAAGCCTAACACACGTTATAGCGCCACTAAAAAAGGGCGAGAAGCTTTTAAAAAACACGTAGAAGCCATTGAAAAATTATTAAAAGGATAGGTATTTTTTTTATTCTTTTACTTTGAATTTCAAAGTACTTTTAAAACATAAAAATGAGAGCATTTATACTAGAAACTATATACGAGTGGAGTAAAAAACCATATAAAAAGTGGTTCAAAAAAGAAATCCCTTGGGATATATCGATTAAACAATTAATCTACTATCCCAAGAATAGTCTTGGTTTTCATTTAGGATGTTTCTTACTTAAACATGATTTCACACCTCAACCAAAATTAGAGAACCATGATGTCTTTCATGTACTTACAGGTATTGGCATATCTGTTTCAGAAGAAATATCAATGCAATTTTATCTTTTAGGAAATGGCAAACGAAGCATCTATTTATTCTCTGTAATCCTTTTAGGAAGTCTACTCTACCCCGATAAACTAAAGACATTCAAGTCATTCTATATAAAAGGGCGAAAAGCGCATCCTTTTCATCAATTAAATTATAAAAACCTCTTATATCAACCTTTAAAAGAATTACAAACAACGCTTTCAATTATACCCTTATGGAAATAACACAAACTAAAAACAAAACTGCCCTTATAATTGCTTTGATCAGCTTCTTAATCGGCACAATACTCTTGCTAACCTTTCATTTACATCAAACTCTACAAATAGTAAGAATAGGATTATTGTATGTAATAATCGCAGCAGTATTAAATACCATTATTCTAATTGATCTTGCAATTAGCTCTTTTATAAATCCGCAATACCAGAAAGAAAACAGAATGACGATTTTGATTTTTTTACTCAACATCCCGATTACTATTGGATACATATTAACCATCATTTTATAGCACTTAAGACAATGAATACCATATACAAACAATTACCTTTTATAAAAGGCTTTACTATCTCTGTAGGTTTTAGCTTTATACTCTTACTAATCAGAATTATAAAAACTGATTCTATTTATTACTTATTTCTTGTATGGAATCTCTTTTTAGCATGTATCCCTTATTTAGTAACATTTTTACTAGGTATAAAAACTACAAATCGTTTTGTGTTCTGGCTTGGTTTTACAATCTGGTTAGTATTTCTTCCCAATGCGCCTTATATCTTAACTGACTTACAGCATATTAGAATTAGCACTCTACAGACGATTTGGTTTGATGTACTCCTTATTTTATCCTTTGCTATCAACGGTATGATCATCGGGTTTGTTTCATTACAAATGATGCAAAAACTACTACAAGCACAATTTTCAAAACTCAAAACTCATATCATCATCAATGCTACATTATTACTTTGTGGTTTCGGAATCTATTTAGGAAGAGTATTAAGATGGAACAGTTGGGATATTCTTCAAAACCCTTTAGCAATTCTATCTGATATTTTTAAAAGAGTTCTATTTCCTATTGAACACATAAACACATGGGCATTCACTATTGGTTTTGGATTCTTTTTGATCATTACATATCGGCTAATACAATACTGTCAAGAAAACAAATAATTAGTAACAATATAATTTTAAAAACTATGGAAACTCAAAAACAAAAAAAGTCATTTGGACAATGGATCAAAACATCTATCACCATACGTATGCTTATGGTTGGTATTTTGATTTTAGTTTTATTGATTCCCTTATCCTATATAAAAAATTTAATACAAGAGCGTGCTTATCGTCAAGAAGAAGTCGTAAAAGAAATTAACCAAAAATGGGGAAATGAGGTACTTTTATATGGTCCAGTTCTTAAAATACCCTATCAAATCCACTCTCTCAAAAAAACCTGGGATGACAAGACTAAAGCCTATAATGAAGAAGATATCATTACAATAAAACATGCATTTTTCTTTCCTAATACTTTAGATATAAAGTCTAAGATAGAATCCGAAACCTTAGGAAGAAGCATCTACGAATCTGTTGTATATACCGCCGATATGAAAATTAAAGGTTCTTTTGAATCTCCT
This sequence comes from Aquimarina aggregata, assembly GCF_001632745.1. GTDB lineage: Bacteria > Bacteroidota > Bacteroidia > Flavobacteriales > Flavobacteriaceae > Aquimarina > Aquimarina aggregata. The sequence goes on from NZ_LQRT01000006.1 coordinate 67,251, forward strand.
AATTTTGACATCCAGGACATTAAGGATGAAGATATTTTATGGAATAAAGCAACAGTAATTATAAATTCTACAAATCTTAAAGGAATTAAGAGTAACCTAGAACTCAATATTGGAAACAACGCTTACCCGCTAAGATCTCGTTACATTCAAAATTCAAACACCAACACCTTAGAAACTAAATTTCTTAAAGAAAATTCATTACCAAAAGATCAAGCCATTAGCTTTAATTTAGATTTAGTTATTAATGGTAGTGAACAACTACGTTTCATTCCAGTTGGTAGAGAAACCAATGTCTCAATGGTTTCGAATTGGGCATCACCAAGTTTTAATGGTAATTATTTACCAAACACAAAAACTAAAGAAATAACTGAAAACGGATTTAAAGCAGATTGGAAAGTACTACAAATAAATAGAGAATTTGAACAAGAGTTTTTTGGAGAATTACCTTATATCAATTCATCTGCATTTGGAGTAAAATTATTAATACCTGTCGATGAATATCAAAAAAGTGAACGCGCAAGCAAATACGGGTATCTAGTAATCGCATTAACTTTTTTAGTTTTCTTTTTAATCCAAACGATCAGCAAAATTGATATACATCCTTTTCAATATTTAATGATAGGTTTGGCACTTACCATGTTTTACACATTACTAATCTCTATTTCTGAACATTCTAGTTTTTTATATGCGTATATGATTGCAGGGTTCTCTGTTGTTATCCTTATATCCATGTATGCAAAAGCTATTTTAAAAAGTATAAAGTTTATGGGATTTGTAGCCGCTTCTCTAGCCGCTTTATACACCTTTATATTTGTGATCATTCAATTAGAAAATTATGCATTACTAGTAGGTAGCATTGGACTATTCCTAATTCTAGGAAGTATAATGATGATCTCTCGCAGAATAGATTGGAAAAACGATTAGAGCTTCGTCAATCTAAAAAAAAAGGAGTTGCGCTATCACTAAATAAAATGCTATGTTCATGATAATTCTAATCTTCTTAATAATAGTTATTGGAGGACCTCTTTTAATTTCATTTATAGTCTTTAAAATTATTAAAAAATATTATCCAAATAAGGCGTTAATGATTGGGTTGGTGGTTTTTGTTATTCCTTATGTGATAGTAGCATAATGATTTATATTGATAGCTTACCCCAAGATGATTTTTACACAGAAGAGTTTCAAACCATAACAGAACTTGAATTACCTAAAAGTGCTTATTTTAAGTTTAAAAAAGCAACATATCCAGATTTTCATGGTGAATATATGTCGGCTGCTGCGATATCTGTAAATAAAAATGATTTTAAAAAGCTACTTTCTGAAGTAAAAAATTCTAAAAAACTTATGGAGTATCAAGATACCGGCAGCAAACCTTACGACTGGATAAAAGCGCAAACAGGAGATCAAAATTACGTATTCTTTGCTTCATCAAATAAAGGTAATGATTATCATTTTATAGGTTTTTGTAAAGACGAAAAAACTATTATCATTCATTTAGTAAAATGGTAAGCATATAGTACACACTTACTAGTTAATCAACAAAAGCTGCATATCATATTTTTGAAATGTGGCTTTTTTGGCTACTTTTAGCTTCTACAAAAGAAAATAACATGAAAACCACACATATTTATTCGCTTAGTCTCTTATGTATAACTCTGGCTATGTTTTCTTGCAAAACAGACCAAAAAAGCAATACAACAATTACTAAAGAAATAAGTTTCACCAAAGAAGGAGAACTATCTTTGTTTACTTTAGAAGACTCAATCCCTAAACTTATTACCCAATTAGATATCGAAATTGCCGATTCGGATTATGAACGTGAGACAGGCTTGATGTACAGAAAAACTATGGAAAATAAACAAGGAATGTTATTCATATCTGAAGAAAATAAGGTTCAAAGCTTTTATATGAAAAACACACTAATTCCATTAGATATTATCTATATAGATCAAGGGCACAAAGTAGTAAGCATACAAAAAGAGGCAAAACCTCTTGATGAAAAATCTTTAGTTTCAAAAGGTCCTGCCAAATACATTCTTGAAGTAAATGCGAAACTAACTGATCTCTGGAATCTTAAAACAGGGGATTCTATTTCCTTTTCAAAACTTTAGATACTAAATCTTCTTTTATCATATGACTAACCTAGTTTTAAAAATAGTACTTGTCCTATGTATTTGTTCTGTAACACATATCGGCGCTCAAGAAAAAAATGGAGCCACACAAAAACATAAAACTATAGTTAATGAAACTATTGATAGACTAACAAAACTACAGGGAGATTATTACAACAAAGGTGAATACGAACGATTCAAAATATTTACAGATTCTATTTTACGTATTGCAAGAAAAAATAATCTAAAGGAGATTGAAATTGATGCAATCACTCGGCTAGGGATTTACTATAAAAAGAAAGCTGAATATGACAAAGCTTTAAACTACTACCTGAAATCTTTAGAATTAGTTACATCAATACCTGAAAGCTACAAGAGGCGCACTGTTATTTTAATTAACCTGGGAAATATCTATAATGAGATTGAATATCACAATAAAGCCAAATTAGTATTTGAAGAAGCACTAGGGTATATAAACAAGCACGAGGGACCAGACATATATAGAATGGCTACTTATTCAGGTTTAGGAGAATTAACCGTAGCCAATACTAAATATAAAGAAGCATTAGAATACTTCAAAAAATCAAAAGAAATAGGAGAAAAACTTAGACGCAATGATATCATTGTATCTGCTCTAAATAGTATAGCCGATAGTTATTATCAATTAAAACAGTATGAGCAATCTGTAAAGTATAGTGAAGAAGCATTAACACTAAATGATCAAAAACTATCTAAAGAACTCAATGCATCAACCCATTATAATATGGGTAGTGCACTGATAAAACTTAATCGATTAGAGGAGGCAGAAAAACCCTTACAAGTGGCTTTGGGACTGGCTTTTACGTATGAGTACAGAAGAACAGAAATGTATACGCACAAAAAGCTTGCTTACATATACGACAAACTTGGAAAGTTTGAAAAAGCTGTAAATCATCAAAAAGGCCATGATCGTGTAAAAGGATTATACTATAATTCTTTGTCCAAAGCCAAACGTTTAGAAACGGAAATAGAGATAAAAAAAATCGAAGAGGACTTAAGAGAAATATCTAGAGAAAAAAAGATACTCTATCTATCTAGTATTATTTTTATTTCAATACTGCTATGCGTATTGTTTTATTACCTTAGAAAGAATAAAAGAGTTAGTCAAGAAGCCGAGCAGTTAAAAAAGGATCGGATACTTTTAAGGAATGAAAATGAAACACTGAAAACAAACCTACAGATTCTTGCTAAACAAAATTTAGCCTTAAGTTCATCAAAAGAAAAAACTCAAATTCCTTATCAGAAATCTTTATTGTCACAAAAAGATAGAGAGATTTATATGAAAAAGATTCTTGATTATATGGATAACGAAAAACCTTATTTAGATTTTGAAATCAAACAATCAGATATAGCCAAAAACTTATCTATGACCATTCATCAATTCTCTGAAGTATTAAATGTATGTCTAGAAAAAAACTTTAATAGTTTTATAAATCTTTATCGCGTAAACGAAGCTAAAAACTTAATAAAAAATCCAAAATATAAAGACTTCAAAATTTTAGCAATAGGATATGAAGCAGGTTTTAATAGTAAAACATCTTTTAACAGAGTATTCAAACAACTAGTGGGGAAAACTCCTTCAGAATACAGAGAAGAATCTTTAAAACTTATAACATTATAAGGATTTATAGTTCCTTTGAAAAAGTCAATCAATATTTACAAGATATTCTTACACTCGCTCAATCCAAAGTATAAGAGTATCAATGAATATCCTAAAATTGTCTAGTCAACATTGATTATAATAATAGTAATAATTATACCTTTTTTACAAAAAGAAGTCTAGTTAGTTTTATCTCTCCACTAGTTAAAGAGTTCTAACACATCCACATACTTCAGAAGATATTGATATTCAGACAAATACACCAACAAAAGATAATTATATACAACCATAAGGTAATTTAGTTAAAGTTTTCGCTTGTTTTAAACAATAACTTGTTGTTAACTAACACTTAACACAAATATCACTATGAAAACAAAGTATTTATTTACCCTACTTGTTTATTTAACATTTCTGGGAGTAACCGCTCAATCACCTATACAACAAAACCCCGGAGCGTGGGAAGCTGTACCCGAAATTACTGATGAATTTAACAATCCATTAAACACTAACAAATGGAAATTCGGACACCCATTTTGGAAAGGAAGAACACCTTGTTTATTTGGTCAAGGCAGAAATGCCTATACTAGAGATGGAGAGTTATGGATGGAAACGTCTGTCCAAAACAGAAATGGTCAGGGAGATTATCTTAGATGTGGTGCTATATATAGCGCATCGAAAGCCATGAAACAAGGAATGTATATAGAAGCTCAATACAAGGCCTCTGGATTACGAATAGGTTCGGGGTTCTGGTTAGTAAACAATGATCTGGATGCTAACCGTAGAGCCGATGAAATCGATATTCAAGAAGCATTTGGAGGTATTGCTTCAAGAAATCAACATAATACAAACGTTCACAATCCACAACCTAATTTTACAAACGATCAACCACAACCGCAATCATTTACCCTACCTAACGGAAAAACAGTTAGTACTGATTTTGTAACCTACGGATTACATTGGGTCGGTAGAAGTCGAATTCATTTTTATTTAGATGGAAATTTAGTAAGAGACTTAGTTACAAACAGCACTCTTGAACCCATGCATGCTTTGCTTAATACAGAAACCTATAGTTGGATGACACCTTTTCCTTCTATCCAACAGGTCGAAGGTGCTATAGATAACAGATACCAAAAGGTTGCTAGGTTTAAATACATACGAACTTGGAAACCAAAATCTGGGGGCGGTAACCCTCCTGGTGGCTCTGGATGGGTCGAAATTGGTGGAGGCGCTTCAAACGTATCTGTTGATAATGCTGGTAAAGCCTGGGTAGTTGCCGCAGGTGGACAGATGTATGCAAGAAATGGTAATTCTTGGAGTTTCATTAGAGGAAATGTACAAGATGCTGGTGCAGGACTTGGTGTTTCAATTACAGAGACAAATAGCCAGATTTCTTCAAAAAATAATAATAGCATTAATAATAACTTTAGTAGATTAGGAGGTACAGCATTAAAAGTAGATGTAGACAATCAAGGTAGAACATGGGTAGTGAATGCTGGCAATCAGATTTACAGGAGAGATGGAGGAAACTGGACACGAATTCCTGGCAATGCCGTAGATATTGGTTGTAGCGGTACTAGTGGTTCTATATACAGAGTTGATTCTAATGGTAGAATTTTCTTTTATAATAACAACAGTTGGTCTCAAACCAGTGGTGGCGGAGCAACAAGAGTTGATGTTGATAAACAAGGAAGAGCATGGGTAGTAACTAATAATAACACCCTTTATAGATATAATCCTTCTAACAATACTTGGACCAATATGAGACAAAATGTAAATGATGTCGGATGCGGTACAGATGGATCGGTATGGATAACAGACGTAAATACCAAAATTTATAGAATGGCCAATGCTGCCAAGTCTGTAAAAATAACATCAGATACCGGCGCTTTTAGCTTATCTGCGGTACATGAAAGGTATGGAAACATTGATTTAAATATTAAGTCTCAAAACGGAGGCGATCTTAAAGTTGATGTATATAGTGTTTTAGGTTCAGGTCAAAAAGTATATTCAAAATCTTTTAACACTCCTTCGACAAATCTAACTGTTCGACTAATTGAAGGAACTTTAGCTTCTGGAATGTATATTGCCAAAGTTGTACTTAATGGTGAAACTAAAACGATCAAATTTGTTTTATAACCTATTCAATATTTAAAAAGTATGATTGGTTTTCACTAAAACATTAGTATTGGTATTAACATTAAAACCCCCCAAGAATTTAATTCTTGGGGGGTTTTTAATGTTATCAAAGACGTATAGTCAAAATTCTATAATAGTCTCTATCAATATTTAAAAAAAGGGTTCAACTATAAAAGTTAAACCCATTGAAATTACTTTTTCTTTTCTTCTTCTTTTGGTGCTTTATCTTTAAGTCCAACTTTCCTAATTGTATCATGCATTATTGGTGTTGCAATAAACAATGAAGAATACGTACCTACTAACACCCCTATTATTAATGAAAACATAAATCCTCTTAAAGGCACAGCAAATATAAAGATAGCTATAAGCACTAATAAAGTAGTTAACGAGGTGTTTAACGTACGACTTAATGTACTATTTAAAGCTCCGTTTACATTTTTATCTAATGACCAGCCAGTATGTTCTTTAAAAAACTCTCGAATTCTATCAAATACTACCACCGTATCATTCAATGAATATCCAATAACCGTTAATATGGCTGCAATAAATGCTTGATCAATTTCCATATTAAACGGCATGAACTTATAGGTAAGTGAGAAGATCCCTAATACAATAAGAACATCGTGGAATACAGCGGCTACTGCTCCTAAACTAAATTGCCATCTTCTAAATCGTAATAAAATATACATAAACACTACAATTAATGACCCTAATACAGACCAAAAAGCTGCTTGTTTAATATCATCGGCAATAGTAGGTCCAACTTTCATAGAACGCATAATACCCACTTGCTTATCTTCATCCCCATTAGTAAATTCATCATACGTTAATCCATCTGTTAAATACGGTTGTAAAGCAGTATATAATTTATTAGAAATTTCTGCATCTATTTCTTCACCAGTTTCATCAACCTTATATTTTGTTGTAATTTTTAATTGATTATTTGATCCATATATTTTTGCTTGAGCACTCTCAAACGTTGCGATAAGATCTTTTTCAACATCTGTAGGTACAACATCTTTTGCAAAACGTACAGTATATGTTCTACCTCCAACAAAATCAACTCCATAATCCAACCCTTGAGTTGCTAATGACCCTGCTCCTGCTAAAATGATCACTAAAGAAATTGCGTAAGCAACCTTACGTTTCTTTAAGAAATCAATATTTACATTTTTAAACAAGTTCTTAGTTGCTCCCGTAGAGAATGCAAGTTCTTTACCATTTTTACCATAACCATCAATAAACAATCTTGTTACAAAAATCGCTGTAAATAATGATGTAAGAATACCTATTAATAATGTAGTTGCAAAACCTTTAATTGGACCTGTACCAATAATCAATAAGATTAATCCTGTAAGACCTGTAGTAATGTTTGCATCTAAGATTGAAGATAATGCATTACTAAATCCATCTTTTATAGCATCGGCTTGTGACTTGCCTTTAGCAAGTTCTTCTCTAATTCTTTCAAATATTAACACGTTTGCATCCACCGACATACCAATGGTTAATACAATACCTGCAATACCAGGTAATGTTAATACTGCTTTTAAACCAGCTAATACACCAAAAATAAATAGAATATTAACTACTAAGGCTACATCTGCAAAAGCACCTGCTTTACCATAGTAAAATATCATCCAAATTAATATTAATACTAATGCAATAGCAAATGACATAATACCACTGTCAATAGCTTCTTGACCTAAAGATGGTCCCACTACTTCACTTTGGATAATATCTGCTGAAGCTGGTAATTTACCTGCTCTTAATACATTTGCTAAATCTTGCCCTTCTTCAATAGAAAAATCTCCGGTGATCTCACTTCTTCCTCCACTAATTGCTCCTGTAGTAACACCTGGTGCAGAATACACTACATTATCAAGCACAACTGCAATTTGACTTCTTTGCGTAAATGCTCGACCTGTCATTTCTTCCCATTTCTTAGCTCCTTTACCATCCATTTGCATAGTAACAGTAACTTTACCAACCTGATTAAATTCTTGTCTTGCATCTGTAATAACTCCACCACTTAATTCTGGGCTATTATCACGATTGCCTTTAATAGCATATAAATCTAAAATCTCAGAATCTTTTTCTGCTTTACCCCATGCAAATTTCGCATATCGCTGCTCTGCAGGTAATAGTGCTCTTACTTTTGGATCATTAAGATATGCCATGAACTGATCAGCATTCTTTTTTAATACAGAAACAAGTACTGGACCTCCTTGACCTCCTTGACCAGCAACAAGATCAAATAATGGATTTACTTGTGTTTCTACATTTGTTGAATCTTCTGCATCTGCTAATAGATCATCAATTGCAGCATCTGCATCTGTTTTAAGAGAATCAACTTGAGTCGTATCTATGTTTGTACTATCTACTTCTGTATTCTCCTCAACATTTTCCTTAATCTTCTCAACCTTATCAGTTTGTTCTTTTAATAAGTTATTGGCAGAAAACAAGAAAGAGAACATTTCTTCAGACTTGTACACGTCCCAAAATTCAAGTTGAGCTGTACTAGTTACTAAACTTCTTACACGCTCAATATCTTTGGCACCTGGAAGTTCAACCAAAATACGCCCTGATTCTCCCAGACGTTGAATGTTTGGTTGAGTAACCCCAAATTTATCGATACGTTTACGTAACACTTCAAATGCAGAAGCAATAGACTCATCTATTTTCTTTTTAAGCACTGGCTCTACCTGATCGTTTGTCATATCATAAATGATATCATCACTCAGGTTTTTGTTTGCAAAAATATCTGGAGATGCTAATTTTGCATCAGGAATTTTTTCGAACTCAGAAAAGAAATCGTCTATATAGTTATTTTGACTATCCTTTTGTAATTCATCCGTTGCAAGTAATGCTTGGTTAAAAGATGGATCTTTAGAATTATTCGCCAACCCTTTTAAAATGTCTTTTACAGAAATTTGTAGAATAACATTAATACCTCCTTCAAGGTCAAGCCCTTTATTAAGCTCTTTATCCTTTGCATCGTTATATGAAATACCAGCAAAGATTTCTTCTTTACCAATAGAATCTAAATATACACGTTGTGCTACTTCTCTTAATCTAGAAGCATCTTCTCCTGGATGTTTTTGTATAGCATAAGCCTCTGCTTCTTTTTCTTTTGTGTAGGTCAAATACGTATATGATAATTGGTAAATACATACCAAACCAAATAAAACCGCAAATATCCTAACAATACCTTTATTTTGCATTATTGAGTTATTTTAGTCAAATCTATACAAACAAGCATCTTTATAGCTCATTTAAGATTTGACAGTTGTTTATAAATTATTTACTTTTTTGTGATTGAGTGTTATCAGTTTATTGACAACAGCTCTATTGAAAAGTTAACCTGCTTTTTGGCATCACTTTACAAAAGTGATGTGTAACTTTTAATAAAAAACTATAGTAGTAGGGAATCTTTAAAAGCTTCGAATTCCAATTAAGAAATTGGGCCAGCTCTTACCTCGGGAATTACATAAGAAATAGTATCTATTGCTATTGCAATACGATCATTTACTTTTTGAGCTACTCTAACGCGCCGGTATACATCATCTTCGTTTGATAGTGTAATAAAGTTAAGGGCACTAAAATTAGCATATCCTTCTTGTTCTATTTCTAAAACATATTTCCCATTAAAATCAACATCAGAGTCTAAGCTTTTCTGAAGTTCATAGACATCTAGATTATAGTCTTTAAGATTTTTGTGTTTAGGAAACTGGTTTTCTTTATTATTTTGATCATATAAAACATGATCAAGCGCTATATTTTTTTCTTTAGATAGTATCTTTTTTATAAAACTCGCATCTGCATCACTGTAGTAAGAAATTTTAAGTTTTCCTTTTTCTAGTTCTTTAGAAATTTTTGGATTTTTTACTCCTAAAGATTCTAGTTTTATTTTTACTGATGCTACGGCATTTTGAGCTTCCTGAGAACTAATCTCTATATCAACAAATTCTAATACAATTTCTTGATTTGGTATAACGGCATTATCCTGCATTACAACAAGCGCTGTAAATGCAGTAATCAAAATTCCGAAATACCATTTTTTCTTCATCGTCGCAAATATAAAAAATATAAACTGCATTTATAACGTCTTCTTACAAATATCTATTGCCCTTTTTCTAACACTAGTAACTATTTGACATGCAAAAACTTAAAACCAACAAACCCATCTAAAATCACAAAAACAATCAATTAAAACTGTAGCCACAGTATTTCTAAACAAAAAAAGGAGCTACTTCATTCAGTAGCTCCTTATTCTAAAATATTGTTATTTAGATTATAATTCTAATAATCCATTTGTTTTCTTAACACCTTCAGCACTTTCTGCTAATTTTGCTTTTTCAGCATCGCTAAGATTTATTTCTACTATTTTTTCGATACCATTGCTACCTAAAACAACTGGAGCTCCGATACAAAGATCATTTAACCCGTACTCTCCTTCTAAAAGTGTAGAACAAGGAAATATTTTCTTTTGATCACAAGCTATTGCCTGCACTAATCCAGACACTGCGGCTCCTGGTGCATACCAAGCAGATGTTCCTAATAATCCAGTAAGTGTAGCTCCACCTACTTTGGTATCAGCTGCTACTTGCTCTAATCTTTCATCAGAAATATATTCTGAAACAGGAACACTATTTCTAGTTGCCAATCTTGTTAAAGGAACCATTCCTTTATCACTGTGACCACCAATTACCATTCCGTCTACATCAGATATTGGTGCTCCTAAAGCTTCAGCTAATCTATATTTAAAGCGAGCGCTATCTAATGCTCCACCCATACCTATAATTCTGTTCTTAGGAAGGTTTGTGGTTTTATGCACTAGATACGTCATTGTATCCATAGGGTTACTTACTACAATAATAATTGTATTTGGAGAATGCTCTATCAAACTAGAAGAAACTGTTTTTACGATCCCTGCATTGATTCCTATTAACTCTTCTCGTGTCATTCCTGGTTTACGAGGAATTCCTGAAGTAATTACAGCAATATCACTCCCAGCAGTTTTAGAATAATCCCCTGTAGTTCCTGTTATTTTTGTATCAAATCCGTTTAACGACGCAGTTTGCATAAGATCCATCGCCTTACCTTCTGCATATCCTTCTTTGATATCTAACAATACTACTTCTGAAGCAAAATTCTTTATGGCAATATACTCAGCACAACTTGCACCTACTGCACCAGCTCCTACTACTGTAACTTTCATGATATATTTTTTTGAATGAAATTAAAAATTTATTTGTCCCGCGAAAATACGAATTCTTTAATGAATTAATTAACAAATAAAGTGTTAATTACCAGCCAAAACTAAGTCCTAAAGACAGATTATTAAAATTCTGAAGTGTATAATCCAGATTAGCTTTAAAAACTCCAAAAGTCGCTCTAGCTCCTAAAGTCGCCTTTACTCCTTTTGTTTTTGTTTTAACACTAATAGGATCTGTAATTTCATCTGAAGTGAATGGTCCATTTTGAATTTGATATGTCCCTAATAAATCTGCATTATTAGCACCAAAATAATACCCTAAACCACCATAAAAATTGAAAACAGGCATTTTGGTGGATACAATCGTAGTAAGTAACCAAGAGTTAGAATTTAAGCGAACTTCTTGATCTGTTCCTACAACGCCGGTATTTGCATTTAAATCATAAAATCCTTTTACATTTGTATACCCAATTAGGGCTGCAAGTTTAACTGGCCATCTTCTTAATGAATACACCCAATCTGTAACTTCGTGTTGAAATGCTATACCATATAACTGTATCTCTGCATCTTCTACTGCTTTTATTCTAGGTAAAACACGTATCTTAACCTCGGTACTTTTTATTAATCCCATTGATGCTTGAATAAAGCCCGACGGTAAAGATTTAATTACAGAACTCCCTATACCATCTGGTAACACAACTTCTAACTCAGAAGCTTGTCCTTCATTAATAATTACAGAAATATTATCTGTATTATTTCCTAACGTACTTGCTACTGATTGACTAAACTGACCATTACTAAAGGTCAAATTATCATACTCGACTACATTTAAAATAAAGGATTGCTTATCCTCTCTCACAAAAGAAAGGTTACCCACAAATCCCACTTCGAAATGCCAAAGTTTTTTTGTTTTTGCTGTTGTATACCAACCGTTAGACATATTATTAATCAGAGCTTCGCCAGCAGGGGCAAAATAATCCTCACTAAACTTCTGTGCATTTTCGACACCTATTTCAAGGATTTGATCGATATCTGTTTGAGAAAAGGTAACTTGACTCAAACACAAAAAGATTAATACTGTAAGTTTTTTCATAAGTTTAGATTTAATAGGCAGTGCAATATAAAAAAAATCCGCTATACCAAGATATAGCGGATTTTAAATACGTTTTTAAAATACTATTTATGCATCAATATTAGCATAAACGGCATTCTTCTCGATAAATTCTCTACGTGGAGGAACCTCATCTCCCATAAGCATTGAGAAAATTCTATCTGCTTCTGTTAGATTATCTATTGTTACCTGTCTCATTGTTCTAAACTCTGGATTCATTGTAGTATCCCACAACTGTTCTGCGTTCATCTCTCCAAGACCTTTATATCGTTGAATTTTCGAATTTTCTCCATATTCTTTAACGATTCTATCGCGTTGATCATCATTCCAAGCATATTGTTTTTTAGCTCCTTTTTTCACTAAATACAATGGTGGTGCTGCAATATAAATATGTCCCGCTTCAATTAATTCTTTCATATAACGGAAAAAGAAGGTAAGAATCAAAGTAGAGATATGACTACCATCGACATCGGCATCACACATAATAACTACTTTATGATATCTTAATTTTGAAAGGTTCAATGCTTTACTATCCTCTTCTGTACCAATTGTAACACCTAAGGCAGTAAATATATTTTTAATCTCTTCGTTTTCAAAAACTTTATGATGCATGGCTTTTTCTACATTCAATATCTTACCACGAAGTGGAAGAATTGCCTGAAACATACGATCACGTCCTTGTTTTGCAGTTCCACCTGCCGAATCACCCTCGACAAGAAACACTTCACATAATGCAGGATCTTGCTCTGAACAATCCGAAAGTTTACCTGGTAAACCACCAATACTCATTACGGATTTACGTTGTACCATCTCACGTGCTTTTTTGGCAGCATGACGTGCCTGAGCAGCAAGAATTACTTTTTGCACAATGGTTTTGGCATCATTAGGATTTTCTTCAAGATAGTTTTCTAACATCTCAGACACAGCCTGAGACACTGCAGATGTTACTTCTCTATTTCCTAATTTGGTTTTTGTTTGCCCTTCAAACTGTGGCTCCTGAACTTTTACAGAAACAATTGCCGTTAATCCTTCTCGGAAATCATCTCCCGCTATTTCAAACTTTAATTTATCTAATAACCCCGAAGCATCTGCATATTTTTTAAGAGTAGCTGTTAACCCTCGTCTAAAACCAGAAAGGTGTGTACCTCCTTCATGAGTATTAATATTATTTACATAAGAATGTAAGTTTTCTGCATAGGAGTCATTATAAATCATAGCAACTTCTACAGGAATATCATTTTTCTCACCCTCCATAGAAATCACTTCTGCAATGATCGAACTACGACTAGCATCTAGAAATCTTACAAATTCTTTTAATCCTTCTTGAGAGTGAAAAGTTTCGGAAACATTATTTCCTTTTTCATCCTGATGGCGCAAATCTGTAAGCGTTATTGTAATACCTTTATTAAGGTATGCCAATTCTCTCATACGACTTGCCAAAGTATCATAATTATACTCTAGTGTTTGTGTAAAAATACTGGCATCAGGCTTGAATGTAACTATTGTACCATTAAAATCAGTATCTCCTGTTGATTTTACAGGGTATACAGGCTTACCTCTTTCATACTCTTGCTCCCATACCTTACCATCTTTATGCACAATTGCATGCAAATGATCAGATAATGCATTCACACAAGAAACTCCAACCCCGTGCAAACCACCAGAAACCTTATATGAATCTTTATCAAATTTACCCCCAGCTCCAATCTTTGTCATTACAACTTCAAGAGCAGAGACACCTTCTTTTTTATGTATCCCTACAGGAATACCACGACCATTATCTTTGGTTGTGATAGAATTATCTTCATTAATAGTAACATCTATAGCGTCACAATATCCACCTAGTGCTTCATCGATAGAATTATCAACAACCTCATATACTAAATGGTGCAAACCACGAGACCCTACATCTCCAATATACATCGACGGACGCATACGTACGTGCTCCATTCCTTCGAGTGCCTGAATACTGTCTGCTGAATAGTTTTTCTTATTAGCTTCTTCGCTCATAAAATATCCCTTATTAATTATTTTATTTTTTTGACAACAAACAAAGATAAAAAAACAGTAAAAGGATGAAAGCGTTTTACCAAAGATGATTTAAAGAGTTATCAACAATTCGTTAAGAAAAGTACCAGAAAAAGAAAAAACTCGCTTAAAATAGCTAAAAACAACCTTAAACAAGATTTGCTGTTATTTTATAATTTCTATAACATTTCTAAAACTCGATCTGGAGGCTTTAAAATCATTATCATAATTTCTTTGTATCGGTCTACTTTATATTTCCCAACCTCGACCCTCTTTTAGTGTGATCGTTTTCAACAATACATCCCATCAAATTTTTAATTATTTATACAAGTACTATTATTTAATTTACAAATTCAAAAAAAACGAATACGCTTAATAACTAATCCCTAACGAATAATCAACTGTTAACAGGAATTAACACTATTTACAATACTTTTAACCCGCTCATTTGAAATAACGGGCTCATCAAATCAGTTATCAGCACTGAAATAATTTACAAACTCAAAACAATTAATTTAAAAAATGAAAACTAAAAATCTTATTAATCTTGCTAAAGTTTCAGCATTAAGTTTGGGACTTTTCTTTACCTCTTGTTCTAATGAGAGTATTGAAGACTTACCAGAAGAAACAGGCGGAGAACAAGAACAACTTGTTGACAAATATTTTAAAGGAGACCTAATACAGGTTGAAGACATAGGAAACAATACTTTTAAATTTGGAGATGTTTTATTTGACTCAGCTCAACTTTCTGATGAAATAGTAGCGTATGACGCGAATCCAGAACCAGGCGCAGGTTTAAGTTCAGATCCTAAGTTAGGATTAGCTGGAGGTGTTAGAAAATGGCCCAACAATACCATTATTTATGTTCTAGACAACAGTTTATCAAGTAATCAACGTCAAGTTACTTTTGATGCTATGGATGAATGGAAAAACAAAACTAATATTCGTTTCAAAGAAAGAACTAATGAAAGTTTTTATGTAACAATCCGTAACAGTGGTGCTCAATGTAATTGTGCCTCTGCATCTCTTGGAGTTCAGGGTACTCGTGGTACTATCAATATGGGAGTAAGAACTGGGTTTGGAGTAATGACACACGAAATCGGGCATACTTTAGGGTATTTACATGAGCAAAATCGTAGTGACAGGGATCAATTTGTTCGAATTTTTCCAGAAAATATTCAAGATGGAGCTATTAGCCAATTTAGAGTGGATAACAACTCAGTAAATCCAGGAAGATTTGATGTAGAATCTATTATGATCTATAGTAGTTTCACATTTTCTAAAAATGGACAACCGGTAATGTTAGAATTAGACGGTAGTCGTATACCGTTTAGATCAAGATTATCTGCTGGTGATATTGCAGGAACCAACCAATTATACCCAGGTGGTGACGGTGGTGATGGCGGTGGAGACACTGACACTTGCGAAGGCGTTGACGAATGGGTAAGAGGAAGACAATATACTGTTGGAGACAGAGTAACCTACAGAGGTTCTTTATATGAAAGAGATTTTTCTAGATGGAATCGTATCAAAGAATGTGATGCAACAACTCCTCAAGATATTTGCGAGGGTGTAGCCGCATATAATAGAGGTACAAGATATAGAGCTGGAGATCGAGTTACTTTTCAAGGATTCTTATACGAGTTACAAAGTAATGGAAGATGGTCTAATTTAGGACAATGTGCTAATTAAGAACATTTTTAAATTCATTATAACATTAAGGCTATGGTTTTCACCATAGCCTTTTTTAATACGCTTAAGTTTTGATTTAAAACAATTTTAATTTCTTTGCTTTTCACACTATCACTTACTCCTATCGCGATGAAAAAACTGTTTTCAATTTCTCTATTATCTCACCACCCTTAAATCCAAGCAGACAAAACATACAAAAGACGCTGTTTTGCACTCCAACCATTCAAAACACATCAATACCATAAGTATAAAAATACTTAAACAACATTAAATTTAAGTCATAACAAACGAAAACCCCGAAAGATTTTTCGGGGTTTTACTTCTCAATTTACTCAACTTTCAGCTATAAAGGCTGTTGGTTATCTTAAATATTTTAATACGCTTCATCGTGTACATTAGCCACTGCTCTTCCACTTGGGTCATTCATGTTTTTAAAGGCTTCATCCCACTCTAATGCAATTTTAGTACTACAAGCAACAGATGGTTCTTGCGGCACACTTAAAGCTGCTGCATCGCTAGGAAAATGTCCTTCGAATATTGTACGATAGTAAAACTCTTCTTTGTTTTGTGGTGTTTGTATCGGGAATCTGAAATGTGCATTTGCCATTTGTTCATCAGACACCTCGTTATCTACCACCATTTTTAAAGTATCTATCCAACTATACCCTACACCATCAGAGAACTGCTCTTTTTGTCTCCATGCTACACTCTCTGGCAAGTAAGACTCAAATGCTTTACGAATCACCCATTTTTCCATTCGTTCTCCATTGATCATTTTATCCTTAGGATTGATTCGCATTGCTACATCCATAAATTCTTTATCCAAAAATGGCACACGTCCTTCAATACCCCAAGCAGCCAATGACTTATTAGCTCGTAAACAATCGTACATATGTAGTTTATCTAATTTACGTACTGTTTCTTCATGAAATTCTTGTGCATTAGGAGCTTTATGAAAATAAAGGTAACCCCCAAAAATTTCATCTGCACCTTCGCCGGATAGTACCATTTTCACGCCCATTGACTTAATCACTCTTGCCATAAGATACATTGGCGTAGACGCTCTAATAGTTGTGATATCATAGGTTTCTAAATTATAAATCACATCTTTAATCGCATCTAATCCTTCTTGTATTGTGAATTTTATTTCATGATGTACAGTACCTATATGGTCAGCTACTTTTTGTGCCGCAGCTAAATCTGGAGATCCTTCTAACCCCACAGAAAAGGAATGCAATTGAGGCCACCAAGCTTCTTTAGTATCTCCAGACTCTATTCTTTTTTCTGAATACTTCTTTGCTATCGCAGAAGTTACAGAAGAATCTAATCCTCCTGACAAAAGAACTCCGTAAGGGACGTCAGACATCAATTGTCTATGAACCGCAGCCTCTAAAGCATCTCTAAGCTCATCTATACTAGTTTGGTTTTCTTTTACTGTTTCATACTCTGACCAATCTCTAACATACCATTTTTTTAACTCACTATCGTTACCATATAAATAATGACCTGGAGGAAACAATTCAATTTTTGAACAAACACCTTCTAAGGCTTTAAGTTCTGATGCTACATAAAATGTTCCGTTTTGATCCCACCCCATATATAATGGAATAATCCCCATATGGTCTCTAGAAATTAAATAAATATCTTTTTCTACATCATATAAAGCAAAAGCAAAAATACCATTAAGATCATCTAAAAAGTCTACTCCTTTTTCTTTATAAAGTGCCAATATGATTTCGCAATCAGATTCTGTTTGAAAATTATATTTACCTTCGAATTGCTCACGCAACTCACTATGGTTATAGATTTCTCCGTTTGCTGCTAGTATTAACTTTTTATCCTCGCTAAATAAAGGTTGTTTTCCTGAAACTGGATCTACAATTGCTAAACGCTCATGAGCAAGTATTGCATTTGTATTTGAATATATACCGCTCCAATCCGGGCCTCTATGACGAATTTTTTTTGACATTTCTAATAATTGAGGTCTTAACACCTCTGAATCTTGCTTTAAATCAAAAGCACATACAATTCCGCACATAATCTTCTTTTTCTTTTATTTGAGAATTCAAATATGAGATATAGATTACATTTATTAAACATTAAAACATCTTTTAATTAATAATTATAACTAAAACAAGATTATTAATAACGAATAACAACTATTTTATTAAAATTTTGAAGACATACTATCAATCTGTTATTCTTAATATTTAACAGAAATTATAGACTCGATTAACATTTAGCTTGTAAGTTCGCCTATATCTTTACGTCAATAATTAAAATAAAATCACTATTATGAAAAAATCACTCTTACTTGTAGCCATTATGCTATTAGGTAGTTTATCTACTATTACTGCGCAAAAATTTGCTGGATTACAAAAAAGTCCAACAGATATTACATATGCTAAAGCAGATAGAAATGCTGCGCCAGCAATTAAAGTTGTTTATAGTCGTCCTCAGAAAAAAGGAAGAAAAGTCTTTGGAGAATTAGTAAAATTTGACAAGGTTTGGAGAACCGGGGCTGACGAAGCTACTGAGATTAAGTTCTTTAAAGATGTAAAAATGGGAGACAAAACAGTAAAAGCTGGAACATATTCACTTTTTACTATTCCTGGAGAAAAAGAATGGACAATTATACTTAGCTCTACTCTAGATGTATGGGGTGCATATACATATGACGAAAGCAAAGATGTTGCAAGAATAAAAGTACCAGCTGCTTCTGGCGACGCTTTAGAAGTATTTTCTATAGCCTTTAAAAAAGTAGACAAAGGTTACCACATGGTTATGGGGTGGGATACTGCACGTGTAGAAGTTCCTTTTTACCTATAGTAAGTATATATAAAAAGATAGCTCGGTAACTAAGTTACCGAGCTATTATTTCTAATGATCATTCAAGCCCAAAATGAATGATTATACTATTATCAAATGATAATACAATTTTTTCCTTAGATATCTTATCTGTGAATAGCGTGACTCGACGCCCCTGGTAATTCAGATAAAAAATCCATTACAATCCTAAAAGTAATTCTAAATTTTGTGTAAAATAGCCCCATATTTTTATTTTTAATTAATTGAACAAATATAACATCTTAATAACATGATGTCAATGATTTATATATAAATTAGTTATAATTTAAGATTTTATCGATAACATACACAGAGTGACAAAAACTAACAATCATATTTACAAGTAATTGTTATTTTTTACAAAGATAAATAGGGTAATTTCCCCAAAAATATTATCTCTTTTATTTCAATATTGACAACAATTTAATCCCAAATTCATAAAAATCATCTATGAATTGCATTACTGCATGCTGCTGGTAATTGTTTCAAAAATTTCTTTAAAGCCTTTATATCTATAGTGATTATTCCGTAAAATAGCTTCATAATCAATTGGTTTTTAATTTTTTACAAAAATTAGTACAGTGTACTACTAAAAGATATTATCAAAAGTATTTATTTCCCTAACTAAACGCATTTCAAAGTCCTTCTCGAAACAAAACACATTAATTAATTTAATATCAGTTTATATATGTGTGTTTTTTTTAATGCACCGGGTAATTTCCCTTAAATTATCTATGTATCAATTCCCTAATTTGTTATTTACAAGCGCTTCTTAAAGAATAAAGAAGCAAAAGATAAACTAGTAAAATCTACCTATGAATTGCATTACTACTTGCAGCAGGTAATTCTCCAATAAATCTTTTTAAAGCTTTTACATTAATTACTAAAATACCGAAAAAAAGTTTCATAATATGTTGATTTATAATTTGTTACTATTTGCTTTACAAAGATACATTGCATCTTACAATTCAATAAAAAAATTAACATTTACTCTTAATCGTTTTAGATATAAAACATGTTAGCTTAGATAAAAAACATAATAAAAGCTTATGTTGCTAAATAAAAATAAGAAAATTCTTACTTAAAAAAGTGCTGTTTTAGGGGTATTCTCCCCCTTTTTGACATACTTTTCAATCTTAGTTTTTGATGTTATATCATTATACTAGGATAAAAAACAATGAACTTTACAGAATAGAAAGTAATTGTGACAATTAAACACCTCATTATTTTTCACGTAGTCTATTTTAAATTACTATACTATTAGACCACTGGTTTAGGATTATAACATAAAACCATACTTAGCAAACTAAGGAACTCTGTCTAAATCTATTTTATTAAATGCTTTTTTATAGAGAATACTTAAATAAACATATTAATTTCTGAAGTTTATTAAAATAAAGAGAGATTATCAATTATGATAATCTCTCTTTATACTATACCAATTGCCTAAGCAATACTAAAATTCTAATGTCATATTAGGATCTTATTATTATTTACGCATTGCATATCTAGATGCACCAGGTAATTCGCTTAAAAAATTAACGAAAGTTTTGAAATTTGATTCAAAAATAGTGTAGAATTGTTTCATAGCCCCTTGATTTTAAATTACTTATTTAAAACTAACAACAATTAGTTTTTATTCCAAATAAATGTTAAAATAAAAGATAGAAAATCGACAGAATAATTATTGAATAAGATTATTGGTAATAAAAATGTAAATTTTTAACAATTTAAGTAAGGAATTACTCACTTTTTAACATTAAAAACTAAGGGAGATTTCTCTATTTCTTACGGAAAAACCGTAAAGTATTTATAATCAAACACTTGTGTTTTCAACAAAATCTCTATATTGTTATTTACCTTACTTTTTTTACGGGATATTTAAGTACTTATGCGTCTGTAAAGACACTCTCCATTTTGGATTCTTCATTACAAAATCTACCATAAGAGGTATCATTTTATCTCTCACACTCCATTCAGGTTGTAAATACAATATACAATCTTCTGAAACTTTAGCAGCTTGCTCCTCTGCAAATGCAAAATCACTTTTGTTATAAATGATACATTTTAATTCATTGGCCACCCCATAAATTTGTTTAGTAGGTCGTTTTACCTTTTTAGGAGAAAGACAAATCCAATCCCAGTCACCGGTAAGAGGATACGCTCCAGAAGTTTCGATATGAGTTTGGGCACCTTTACTTTTAAGTCCTTGAGTAAGCAATGTCATATCCCAAGTAAGGGGCTCTCCTCCTGTTACAACAACTACATTACTATATTTCAAAGCGTTATCAACTATTTTTTCTGTAAGCGTAGGAGGATGTAAATCTGCATTCCAACTTTCTTTTACATCACACCAATGACATCCTACATCACAACCTCCGATTCTAATAAAATAAGCGGCCGTTCCTTTATGATATCCCTCTCCTTGTATTGTATAGAACTCTTCCATTAAAGGAAGCATTTCTCCAATATTTACCAATTTTTGTACACTCTCTTGCATAAGAGCGCAAAGGTACGCAACATAAAATAATTATTCTTGAAATCTTTAGTATCAATACAAAAGCTGTATTACTTTTTAACGGCGATACATTCTATTTCTATACTTGCTCCTACAGCAAGACCTTTTGCAGCAAAAGTTGTACGCGCTGGTTTCTGAGGAAAATATGTTTTATATATTTCATTAAATGCAGAAAAATCATTTATATCTGCCAATATTACGGTACACTTAACTACATCATTCATAGTCAGACTATGATGGTTTAAAACAGCTTTAATATTTTCTAACGTTTGTTTTGTTTCGTTTTTAATTCCTCCTTCAACTAATTTCCTGGTAGTATGATCCATACCCACCTGTCCTGATAAAAAGTACAAATTACCTACTTGAACTGCGTCTGAAAACGGAGCTCCTTCTTTTTTAGGCTCATGGGTTTTATGAAAAGTAACTTCAGTTGACTGTGCATTGCAACCTATACCCATTAAAAAAAGACAAATGATCATCACTAATTTTTTCATAAACTTAATACTATTAAAAGTTCTAAATTAAACGTATTTTACATTAAAAGTAAACTATAATTTCTATAGAAAAGTTAAGATTCCTATTTTTATCAAAAATTAAAGCTATTATGAGTGACCATCAAGAATTTCTGGATCATATTAATGAAGGTTATAAAACCAAAGGTGATTTTTTAACCATGGGAGCTGCCATGCATGAAGGCGAAACTGTTACAAATGCTCATGTTAAGGTGCCATTAAAAACATTAAACCGCCATGGTTTGATTGCGGGAGCAACGGGTACAGGAAAAACTAAAACGTTACAAGTAATAGCAGAAAATTTAAGTGATCAAGGAATACCGGTCCTGTTAATGGATATAAAAGGAGATCTTAGTGGTATTGCGGCTGCAAGTCCAGGACACCCTAAAATCGATGAACGCCATGAAAAAATTGGAATCCCGTTCGAAGCAAAAGGGTTTCCGGTAGAGATTTTATCGTTATCAGAACAAAACGGTGTTAGACTTAGAGCTACTGTTAGTGAATTTGGACCTGTATTACTATCTAGAATTCTGGATGTTACGACTACACAAGCAGGTATTATATCTGTCATATTTAAATATTGTGACGACAACAAACTACCTTTATTAGACCTAAAAGATCTAAAAAAGGTACTACAATTTGCTACACAAGAAGGAAAAAAAGAATTAGAAAAAGATTATGGTCGAATTTCTACAGCCTCTACTGGGGCTATCTTGCGAAAAATAGTAGAACTAGAGCAACAAGGAGCTGATCTATTTTTTGGAGAAACATCCTTCGATGTTCAAGATTTATGTAGATTAGATGATAACGGAAGAGGTATGATCAACATTATCAGGTTAACTGACATACAAGATAAACCAAAGTTATTTTCAACCTTTATGTTGAGTCTTCTTGCTGAAATATATGGTACTTTTCCTGAGCAAGGTGATAGCGGAAGACCCGAATTGGTAATATTTCTGGATGAGGCACATTTGATTTTTAAAGAAGCTTCGAATGCACTAATGGATCAAATCGAAAGTATTGTTAAATTAATACGCTCTAAAGGAGTAGGTTTATATTTTGTAACACAAAACCCAACTGATGTTCCTGATGGAATTTTAAGTCAACTAGGGTTAAAAGTACAACATGCTCTAAGAGCTTTTACTGCAAAAGACAGAAAGGCCATTAAACTCACTGCAGAGAATTACCCGGATTCAAAATATTATGACACCAAAGAAATACTAACATCCTTAGGGATTGGAGAAGCATTGGTATCTGCTCTTGACGAAAAAGGCCGCCCCACCCCTCTAGCTGCTACAATGTTAAGAGCACCCATGAGTAGAATGGATGTGTTAACCGATAGTGAATTAAAAGACCTATTAAAAAGATCTAAACTTTCTTCAAAATATAATAAAGAGATTGATAGAGAAAGTGCCTATGAACTTTTAAATGAGAAAATAGAAAAAGCTGAAGCTGACGAAGCTAAAGCGGCAGCAAAAAAAGAACGAGAAAAACTTGAAAAAACCTCTTCCGGCTCTAGATCTCGAAGAAGTAGAACAAGTGCAACAGAAAAAGCCGTTATCAAAGTTTTAACCAGTGCAACTTTTATTAGAGGTGCATTAGGAGTCCTAAATAAGTTATTAAAATAATTTTCGTTTACATATAAAACCAAATTATTTAATCAATTATGAAAAGTAGAATTTTTCAAACAGCACTGGCATTAGTACTTATATTAAGTTGCCAAAAAGAAAAAAAACAAAACCCTTTTGAAATTTCGATCAATAGGATTGGATTATTAACAAATGAAATCCCTATTAACAAATTAGATTCTATTTTTGCAAATGATTCTATTGCCAAAAGTTCTCCTGATAATAAATTATTAGGCACCACAAATGAAATAGAGATTTATGAAAAAGGAGGAGCTAAATTACTTGTTCTTGAACCTAAGAAAGACACAGACGTTTCTTCTACTATAGGGAATATACAGGTTATAGACCCTAGATATAAGACAGCTTCAGGTTTATCCTCTAACAGTACTTTTAAAGATATAAAAGAACAATACAATGTTTCTAAAATTAATAATACATTAAGTACTGCTGTAATTTTTGTGGATAGTCTACAAGCTTATTTTACTATTGACAAAAAGGAGTTACCCGAAAAATTTAAGTTTAATACAGATTCAAAAATTGAAATTTCAGATATTCCTGATACTGCTAGAATTAAACATTTCTGGTTACAATGGGAATGATAATTAAATGAAGATGGCAAAAAAATATACAGTTCAAGATTCTCCTTTTGTGGTACCTACAACCGATGGTAAATTAATTGAAGAGCATTTTGGTAAAGCTACAGATGGTAATTCTAAAATTAGTATTGCACATATGATAGCACCACCTGGTTGGAGTGAGCCGTTTCAAACTCCAGAATTTGATGAGTACACTTATATTATAAAAGGTAAAAAGCAATTCACTATTGATGGAGAAATTGTAATATTATCATCAGGTCAATCTATTAAAATTGAAAAAAACACTAGGGTTCAATATACCCAACCCCTTTGACACAGTTTGCGAATATCTGGCAATTTGCACACCTGCATTTACACCAGAATCTGTACATCGAGAAAATGAATGAAAGAAAAGTTTAAAAAACATCTACCCGTCTTGATTGGAAAATATTTCCAATTCTTATTCTTTTTTTTCCCTAAAAAAGCAATTCGTAAAGCGTATACATTATTTTGTACTCCTAGAAAAGGTAAGGTATTACCTGAACAAGAAGATTTTTTAGAAGATGCCAAAGATGAATTAATATCACTAGAATCTTTGCGTCTTCAAACCTATAGATGGCCTAGTCTTGGGGAAACAATATTAATGGTTCACGGATGGGAAAGTAATACACACCGCTGGAAAAATATTATACAAAAATTACACAAAAAAGGATATAACATCATCGCTTTTGATGCGCCTGCACATGGCAATTCATCGGGTAAAATCTTAAATGTACCTTTATATACAGAATGTCTTCAAAAAATGATAGCCTTATATCGTCCAAATCACATTATAGGTCATTCTGTAGGTGGCATGACTACCATATTTCATCAATACACCTATCCTGATCAAGAAATAGATAAGCTAGTAATTCTGGCTCCTCCATCAGATTTATCAAGAATTATGAAACAGTATCAAGGAATATTGAAACTTTCTCAAAAATTCATGCAAGCATTAAATCAATATTTTAAGGATAAACATGGACATTATTTTGAAGAGTTTACAATTTCTGAATTTGCAAAAAAAATTTCTCAAAAAGGGCTTTTAATTCATGATAAAAACGATGACATTGCACCTTATGCAGAAGCAGAACGAATAGCGAATAATTGGAGCGGAATTAATTTTATTACAACCGAGAATTATGGGCACTCTCTCTTCTTTAATGAGGTCGATACTATGATTTTGGATTTTTTAAGCAAATAATCAATATCGTATTGATGTTATTATATAAAGTACTAATATTCAAAAACCAATAATTAGGTATTCATAATTTTATATTATTTACCTTTGTGCGTGGAAAATTCTAAACTTACCAGATTAAATAAATACCTAAGTGAAGTAGGGTATTGTTCTCGTCGCGAAGCCGATAAATTAATCGATCAAAAAAGGGTTACTATAAATGGTCAAATTCCCGAAATGGGAACTAAAGTTAGTCCGGATGACACAGTACATGTTGATGGTGAATTGATTAGTGCACCTAAAGAAAAACATGTGTATCTTGCTTTTAATAAACCTGTTGGAATCGTATGTACTACAGCACAAAATGAAAAAGATAATATTATAGACTATATTAATTATCCCAAACGAATTTTTCCTATTGGTAGATTAGACAAACCCAGTGAAGGCCTTATTTTCTTAACTAGTGACGGAGATATTGTAAATAAAATTCTAAGAGCTCGCAATAATCATGAAAAGGAGTATGTAGTTACCGTTAATAAACTAATAAGTCCTCAATTTATTAAACGAATGAGTAATGGTATTCCAATTCTAGATACAATTACTCGTAAATGTGAAGTAGAACAAATAAACAAATACAATTTCAGAATTGTTTTAACTCAGGGGCTTAATAGGCAAATTCGTAGAATGTGTGAATATTTAGGATATGAAGTTACTAGCTTAAAAAGAATTCGCATTATGAATGTAGCATTAGATGTTGCTGTTGGCCAATGGCGCTATTTAAGTGACGAAGAATTAAAGGTGCTTAACTCTGATGTTGATGACTCTAGTAAAACAGAAGAAGCGTCTATCTTAGAAACCCCAAAACGAAAAACACGATTTAATAACTCAACCCCTAAAAAGACACACACTACCCATAAACCAAGAAATAAAAGACGTCGAGATCGTTAAAAGGTTAATTGTTAATTAAATGTCAATTTCAAGTATTCACTAATACATATTCTATAGATTAAGTAAATTTCTTACTTATTACATTATAGAGCATGAACACACAAATTTCACCATTCCATTTAGCCATACCAGTAGATGATTTAAAAAAAGCTAGGCAATTTTATCGTGACATCTTAGAGCTTGAAGAAGGCAGATCTAGTCAGCATTGGGTAGATTTTAATTTCTTTGGTCATCAATTAGTCATTCATTATAAAGCCAAATCAGATCACGAAACTACATACAGCAACCCTGTGGATGGTAAAGACGTTCCGGTTCCACATTTCGGAGTTATTTTAGAATGGAATACATGGGAAACACTTGCAGAAAAATTAACTAAAAAAGAAATTAAATTTGTAATAGAACCCTACATTCGATTTAAAGGAGAAACCGGAGAACAAGGCACAATGTTTTTTTACGATCCATGCGGAAACGCCTTAGAATTTAAAGCCTTTAAAAATACTTCACAAATTTTTGCCAAATAACTACATATACCACATTTTACAAACAAAAACATTAGGGTTTTAACATAAAATCACAAAGGTTAACACTTTTTTAGTATATTTAATCGCTAAAATATTCATAATCAAGTGATAAATACTCCCTAACCATGAAAAACGTTACCCTATTAACCTACACGTTATTGTTGTTATTTAGTGTAAGCTGTGGTGTTCCACAAGCGGATTTTGATAGACTAAAAAAAGAA
Organism: Aquimarina aggregata; assembly: GCF_001632745.1. Lineage (GTDB taxonomy): Bacteria > Bacteroidota > Bacteroidia > Flavobacteriales > Flavobacteriaceae > Aquimarina > Aquimarina aggregata. The sequence continues at coordinate 94,172 of NZ_LQRT01000006.1, forward strand.
AACGAAAAGCTAAAAAAAGAAATTGCTGAGTGTGAGTTAACTCCTGCAGAAATTTTAGAAAAGGCCAATGTTTATTATGATGCTTCGGATTTCACTAAAAGTCGTGAAAAACTTAAGACTTTGATTGCAAAGTATGCTAATTCTGATGAAGGAAAAAAAGGCAAAAGATTACTAAAAAGGGTAGAGAACAAAATATTAGAAACAGCTCGTGCTCAAAATGATCAAGATACCGAGGTTGAAGAAGAGGAGAAAAATGAAGGTTTAAGCGAAAAAGAAGAGAAAGAAAGAAAAGCGAGACAAAAAAAGAAAGAAGCCGCAATTGCCAAAATGAACAAAAAATACGATATCAATGATGATGTCACTTGGTATTCCGACAAATCTTCAACCAAATTGAATACCAAAAATTATATTCAAGCATATATTGGCAAAAAAGAAAAAAAACCATGGATAGGAATATCTATTAACTATTTCTCTAAAAAGAAATGGCTATTTATAGAAAGAATAGAAATTATAGCCGATAAGAAGACATTCGAATTAGAAGAAAATACGCCTGGTGAATTTAATTCTAAAGAAGAATCAGGAGGAAAAAGAGAATGGTTAGATCGCGTAATAAAAAATGAAGATATGCTAATGACTAAAGCTATCGCTTCTAGTAAAATTGCCAAGATAAGATTTGTAGGAAAAGATGATGTAAGTACCAGAACGATTAGCAAAAATGAAAAGAAAGCTATCAAAAATGTTTTAGAAGCATATGTGGCACTTGGTGGAAATATTAAGTGATAAAAAAAGTATTCGACACTTCTTTTAGACACAGAAACAATATTTAACATTAGACAATCGTTAAAAAAACAACTTTTGTATAATTACCGGTATATTGTTAAAGGTATACTAAAAAAATCTTCATATATTCCGCTCCCAGAATAACTCGAAAAAGAAAAAATGGATTTAACAAACCCCTTAGTCTATGGAGTGCCTTGCTTTTTAGGACTAATTTTAGTAGAACTTACTTACAGTAAAACTCATGATCATGACAAAAAAGATCTTTACAAATGGAAAGATCTTGGTGCAAGCGTATTTATGGGGGTAGGTTCCGCAATACTGGGGCCATTAATTAAAACTGTTTTTTCGATTGTCCTTTTTCATTATGTATATGAATTTTTTAATCCTGAGGTTAATGGGGTCCGCACAAACATTATGGGTTGGCAATCTTTTGGTTATGCTTGGTATATTTGGCTTTTATGTCAATTAGCAGATGATTACACATACTATTGGTTTCATAGACAAAACCATATGGTAAGAGCCTTGTGGGCTGCACATATAGTACACCATTCTTCAGATAATTTCAATTTAGGAACAGCAGTACGTAACGGTTGGTTTACACTTTTATATAAACCCTTATTTTATATGTGGATGCCAGCTATTGGATTTCCTCCTGAAATGGTTATTGTTTGCCTTGGTATAGAAGCACTATGGCAATTCCAGTTACATTCTGTTTACATACCCAAAATGGGAATTATAGAAAAGGTATTTAACACCCATACTATGCATCAAGTACACCATGCTAAAAATGTAGAGTACATGGATAAAAATCATGGTGGATTTCTTAATATATTCGATAAAATATTTGGTACTTGGAAAGAATTAGATGAAAATATAGAAGTACAGTATGGAGTAACTCACGCTCCCAATTCTTATAACCCATGGGTAATCTTAACTCATGAGTACAAGGATATATGGAATGACACTAAAAAATCTAAAAACTGGTACCACAAATTTATGTACATTTTTGGACCTCCAGGATGGAGTCATGATGGCAGCACATTAACGGTAAAACAAATGCAACGCGAACTTGAATTAAATAAACAAAAAAGTTTAACTTAGTATCAACCATACGTTTCTTGTTTTTATAATCCATTGCTAGTTTTACCATGAGTTATCAGCACCTTATTGATCAACAGCGTCATTTTTTCAATACAAATACTACAAAAGACCTTTCGTATAGAATTAATGAGTTAAAACGTTTAAAAAGTGTTTTGTTAAAAAATGAAACACGTTTATATGAAGCGATCTATCAAGATTTTAAAAAATCAGAATTCGAAACATATACTACAGAATTATCTATTATTTATCATGAAATTGATCTTGCGGTTTCAAAAGTAAAAAAATGGGCAAAAAAACGCAGGGTATCAACAGGCTTGGCTAACCTCCCAGGGAAAAGCTATATTATTCCTGAACCCTATGGAACTGTTTTAGTTATTGGCGCTTGGAATTATCCGTATCAATTATCTCTCTGCCCTGCAATTGCAGCAATTGCGGCTGGGTGCACCGTAATCTTAAAACCTAGTGAAATACCTTCACAAACTGCAGCTATAATGGCTGAATTGGTTAATGAAAATTTTGATCCGAAAATTTTTAAAGTAGTAGAAGGAAGTGTAAAAGAAACTACAGCCTTGCTTAATCACAAGTTTGATAAGATATTTTTTACAGGTAGTGCAGTTGTTGGTAAAATCATCTACCAAGCAGCGGCAAAACATTTGACACCGGTAACCTTAGAATTAGGTGGCAAAAGTCCCGCAATTATTACTAAAGATGTCAATATAGAAATGACCGCTAAAAGATTAGTCTGGGGTAAATTTTTAAATGCAGGTCAAACCTGTATAGCTCCTGATTATGTTATGGTCGAATCTAGCATAAAAGAAACATTTTTATCGGCGATAAAGAAACAAATCGAAAAAGCTGATTATAATGTAGACAATCATAATTATACTCAAATTATTAATGATAAGAATTTTGAACGTCTCGAGAGTTTAATTGACAGTGATAAAATCTATATTGGAGGAAATTGCAATAAAGAAAATCGCATCATCCCTCCTACCATTCTAACAGGTGTAGATTTTGAAGATAAGGTTATGCAAGATGAAATATTTGGACCTATTTTACCTATTATAGAGTATACTAATATTAACGATGCTATTAAACAAATAAAAACATTGTCAAAACCTTTGTCTTGCTATGTTTTTACTAAAAACATAGCACTAAAGAATAAGATCTTAAATGAAATCTCTTTTGGAGGTGGTGCCGTAAATGATGCTGTTATGCATTTTACTGAACAAAAACTTCCATTTGGAGGTGTTGGTGATAGCGGAATAGGAAATTACCATGGAAAATATGGTTTCGAAACTTTTTCACATTACAAAAGCATCCTACAAAAATCATTTTTAATAGAGCTTGATTTAAAATATGCCCCATATAGCGCCAAAAAATTAAAATGGCTTAAGAAAATTATTGGATAACTTTTTTATCTTCTAAAAGTCCAAGAATATAGTGTTCTACTTGCTCGGTATCCCATATGTTCTCTATATCATCTAACTTCATTACTTTATCCATAATTGCAGCTTGTTGATCTCCAATATTAAGAGCTTCAGAATATGGTCTACGACTAAATGTCACTCTAGAATATAACGGTAACCATTTATCAGGATATTTTTGAGAGAATTGTTTTTCAATTCTTTTTCTTAAAATAAACTCTGGATCTGCTGTTTTGCTACTCATTTCTATAAAGTTACGGTATGAAAGTTCTGCAATCGCATCGGCATTAGGTTTACGAGATTTTTGATACATTTCAAAAATCTCTTCCCAATTCTTATCTCCTTCATTTTCTATAATTTCGTCCAAAATTGAAATATCTTCAAAACCAGCATTCATACCTTGTCCGTAAAAAGGCACTATTGCATGCGCAGAATCTCCTACTAACGCTACTTTATCCCAATAGGTCCAAGGGTAGCATTTCATCGTAACTAATGCACTAGTAGGATTACTTTTAAAATCTTCGAGTAAAGTCGGCATGATAGCAATTGTATCAGGAAAATATTGTTTCCAAAACTGCATTACGGCTTCATCGTTTGTCAATTTTTCAAAAGAACTATCACCTTCATGGGGCATAAACAATGTACACGTAAAACTACCATCAAGATTAGGTAATGCGATAAGCATAAATTTACCTCTTGGCCAAATATGCAATGAATTTTTATCTAATTTATGAGTCCCATCGGTATTAGCAGGAATTCCTAATTCTTTATACCCCGTATCTAAAAATTTCTGAGAATAATTAAATCTACTTCTTCTTTGCATTTTATGACGTACTCTAGAAAAAGCGCCATCACACCCAAAAATCATATCGTATTTATATTCTTTCCACTCTCCTCTTTCCGTTTCTCCTGTATAAATCTTTGCCTCTGGCAAATTAATATCCCATACTTTTTCATTAAATCTAAAAACTGCTCCAGCTTCCTCTGCAAGGGTTATCATTTTTTTGTTCAATATCCCTCTAGGAATTGAAGAAATAGCTTCCCCATCTTTACCATAATATTGATGATAAATCGGTTCTCCCGTTACATGCATTGTTCTCTTGTTCATAGGGATAGCCAGTTTTCTAACTTCATCACCTATTCCTATTTTATCAAGTGTTTTCCAACCTCTAACAGACATTGCCAAATTAATAGAACGACCGCTAAACTCTATCGTTCGTATGTCGGGTCTTCTATCAAAAACTGTAACTGTATATTCTCTTTTTCTTAAATAGAGTGCTAATAATGAACCGACAAGCCCACTACCTATTATAGCTATATTTTTTGTTTGCATATATTATTTGCAATTAACAACAAGTTGGAATACTACATACAATCTGGAAAGATTCGAGTTTTAATGCATCCAACAAAGTAAGCTACAATCTTTATAAAGAGCATATGCAGACATTAAAACCTTCGGTAAATGTAACGATTATTAGCGAATTAATATACAATCATCTACAATCTGATACATCTCAAATTAATACGAACGGATGTGCTAAGTATAATTTACTTAAGTGTAGCTTTAATCGTAAAAAGTAAAGGATACAATTTATCTTTAGTTTCAAACATTTTTTTGCTATTTTGAATTAAATCCGGAAAGATTTCATAAGGAGATTCATCATACTCTCTTAAATATTCTATCGTAAGTCCTGCTTCGGCAAGTGCCGAAACCACTTCTCCTAAACCATGATTCCAGGCAAATTCTTTACTAATCATTTTAGAATCCTGATCAGCATAGGTTCCTTGATACTCTTCATAAATAACATCTTTTTGATGATATCCATACTTGAGAGTCGGTACACTTTCTAAGTAATCAAACATCCAAACAATAGGATGAAACTCTGCAATATAAAAAGTTCCTCCTGACTTTAAACGTTCGGCGATCATTTTACCCCAAGGTTTTAAATCTGGTAACCAACCAATAACACCATAACTTGTATAAACAATGTCAAATTTATCTTTAACAAAAGTAGACGTATCCAAAACATTACAGCATACAAATTTAGCGTCTTGATTTAATTCTAAATTTAATTGTTCTGCCAATATAATCGCTTCTTCTGATAAATCTACCCCTGTACATTTAGCTCCCATCCTACTCCAACTTAAAGTATCTTGTCCAAAATGACATTGCAAATGCAATATAGATTTACCAGATACATCGCCAAGGGCTTCTAATTCAAACTTTTTTAATGAGGTTTCACCTTTCTTAAAGTTGTCAATATCATAAAAAGCACTTTTGGCATGAACACTAACTTTTTTATTCCAAGTTTCTTTATTAGTTTCAAAATACTCTTTAAATTTTTCAGACATCGCTTTAAGATTAATTAGATTTGAATAACAATTATTTTATCAAAATAATCTTTAAATATAAATGAATCATTTTACATCAGAACAACTTAAAGAATTACCCTCTAGATATCGCGCAAATTTAATGAATAGCTGCACAGGATATAAACCCTGTAATATTATTGCAACAAAAAGTAAAAATGGAACTACAAATGCAGCAATCTTTAACTCTATCGTTCATATTGGTAGTAATCCCCCAATGATTGGTTTTATAATGCGTCCAACAACAGTTCCTAGAAACACCTATAAAAATATCAGGGAAACAGATTTTTTTACTATTAATCAAGTATCTGAGCATATGATTAAAGATGCGCATCATACCGCTGCTAAATACGATGAAGATATTTCAGAATTTGAAAAGACAAACCTCAACGAAGTATTCCTTGATAACTTTTATCCTCCTTATGTTCAAGATAGTCCTATAAAATTAGGCTGTAAGTATGTAAATGAATATCTAATAAAAGAAAACGACACAATTTTAGTTATTGGATCTGTTGAACATTTGTATATTAATAATGATTACATCCATACAGATGGTTGGGTACAACTTGATAAAGCTCAAACGGTTGCTTCTATTGGTTTAGATGGATATGCATTACCCACATTACTTGATCGATTTGCTTATGCTAAACCAGACCTAAAAACAAAATCTTTGCTAAACAATTCATAAGAACTACAGTTAATTTTATAAAAACCTTAAGAATTCAAACGTTTCGAAATATTGCAGAGGCTTTTTTTATTGACTAATTTTAAAGGATGAAAATTTCTGTAGATCATCTTCATAAAATTCCTGATTTTAGTACCGTACCTGATGACCAATTGCAATGGCTTATAGATCACTCGCATCTTCAGAAATATAACATTGGAGATTTCTCTTTTGAAAAAGGTGACGCCATTGATAGTTTATTTATTGTGCTTAAAGGTCAAATTGCTATAAAAATCAAACAAAACGGAAATTATAAATTTGTTAGTTACATCAATACCAACACCATTGGTGGTCTACTCCCTTTTTCTAGAGCTCAGTCTGCACTTGGTTATGGTGAAGTAACTGAAGATACAGAGCTTTTAATCTTAGAGAAATCATTTTTTAAAGAAATGATCGCTAAACACTATGAACTTACAGAAAGTTTAGTGCATAACATGACATCAAGAGTCAGAGAGTTTACAAAAAACAATTTACAATCTGAAAAAATGATGGCACTTGGTAAATTATCTGCAGGACTAGCGCATGAATTAAATAACCCCGCCTCTGCTATGTTGCGCAGTGCAAAAGCTCTTAAAAAACACTTATCACATGTGCCAGAAAAGTTTAAAAGAATTATTTCAATTCAGGCCACCAACGAAGAAATAGATATTGTTAACAACCTGCTATTTGATAAAATCACCAATCGTCCTGAAAATAATATGTCGCTAATAGAGCGTAATGAAAAAGAAGATCAACTTGAAGATTGGCTAGAAAACCATAATGTCACTAATGCCTATGAACTAACAGAAACACTATTAGATTTTTGTATTGACGTTTCTGCAATAAAAAGTATCCATAAAGAAATAGGAGCTAAAAGTTTTCCTACGACTATTGAATGGATTGAAAATGTACTAACTACCGAAAAAATGGTAGATGAAATAGAAGAAGCTTCTGATCGAATTTCTAATCTTGTACAATCTGTAAAAAGCTATACGCATATGGATCAAACTCCAGAAAAGGTTGCCACAGATATTCATACAGGTATAAAAAGTACATTAACAATGCTAAATCATAAGTTAAAGCAAAAAGGCATTATTATAAAAAAACAATTTCAAGACAATCTCATTGCTCCTAAGATTTTTGTTAGTGAGATCAACCAAGTGTGGACTAATCTCATTGACAATGCAATTGATGCTATGGACCACGGTGGCACATTAACTATTATAACAACAAAAGATGATGGGGATTTCATAAAAATCGAAATCATCGATAACGGAAAAGGAATATCTAAAGAACATATTAATGCCGTCTTTGATCCTTTCTTTACGACAAAAAGTATTGGTAAAGGCACAGGAATGGGATTAGAAGTTGTTCAACGAATTATTAATCAACATAACGGAAGTATTAAAGTTACCTCAACAAAAGGAGAAACAATATTTACCGTATGCTTACCTATCAATTAACACAAATACAAATGAGTAACATTACAAATATCAAAGGAACTTTTGATTTACATAATGGCATTAAAATGCCCTATTTAGGATTGGGGGTATATCTTGCCGATAACGATAGTGAAGTAATTAATGCTATACATTGGGCTATTGACCATGGCTATCGACATATTGATACTGCAAGTATTTACAAAAACGAAGAAGGTGTTGGTAAAGCGATTCGTACTGCTTCAGTATCGCGAGAAGAACTTTTTATTGTTAGTAAAGTGTGGAATTCTGATCAAGGTTATGACACCACCATCAAAGCATTTGAGGAAAGTCTTCAAAGATTACAACTGGATTACCTAGACTTATATTTGATACATTGGCCAGTAAAAGGTAAATATAATGACACCTGGAAAGCATTAGAAACGTTGTATAAACAAAAACGCATAAGAGCTATCGGTGTTAGTAATTTTATGCAACATCATTTAGAAGATTTAATATCCCATTCAGAAATTATTCCTATGGTAAACCAAATGGAATTTCATCCTCATTTGGTACAACAAAACCTAATCGATTTTTGTAATAAACATAAAATTATTTATGAAGCATGGTCACCTATGATGCAAGGAAAAATTTTCGAACTATCAATACTAGATAATTTAGCTCATAAATATCAAAAAACTGTAGCTCAAATTGTATTACGCTGGAATTTACAAAAAGGGGTTATTACAATTCCGAAGTCCGTTAAAAAAGAACGTATTATCGCTAATGCAAATCTATTTGATTTTGAATTATCTGCTGAGGATATGAATTATATCGATGCATTAGATAAAAATCAAAGAACTGGGCCAGATCCTGATAATTTCAATTTTTAAAACATGAAGAAACCTATCATATTTGCATTAGATGATGATCCACAGGTATTACGCGCTGTAACTAGAGATTTAAAATCAGAGTATCGAAGTAATTACAGGATCATGAGTACTGATTCTGCAAATGATGCACTTGAAGCGTTAGTTGATTTAAAAAAGAAAAGTGAGACTATTGCACTCTTTTTAGTAGATCAAAGAATGCCCGAAATGTTAGGTGTAGAATTTTTAACGAAAGCCAAAGCATATTATCCGAAAGCAAAAAAAGTGTTACTAACTGCATATTCTGATACTGATGCAGCTATTAAAGCTATTAATGATGTTCAGCTAGACTATTACTTAACTAAACCTTGGAATCCGCCTGAAGAAAAGCTCTATCCAACATTAGATGACTTATTAGACGTTTGGCAACTAGATTTCCAACCAGAATTTGACGGTATTAAAGTTTTAGGGTATCAATTTTCTCCTAAATCTCATGATATAAAAGATTTTTTATCAGCCAATTTGTTTCCTTTTCAGTGGTTAGATGTAGAAAATAATGAAAAAGCTAAAGAGATTATCAATCTTTATGGTCTTACCGCAAAGGATATGCCTGTTGTTTCTTTACAAAATGGGGAATGTTTAAAAAACCCAAACATTGTAGATATTGCTGTAGCACTTGGATTAAATGCACATCCTAAAGACAATCTATATGACGTAGTCATCATAGGTGCTGGACCATCGGGACTTGCTGCTGCCGTATACGGAGGATCCGAAGGTTTAAAAACTTTATTAATTGAGAAACATGCGCCAGGAGGCCAAGCCGGCACCAGTTCTAGAATAGAAAACTATTTAGGGTTTCCTAACGGACTAAGTGGTCAAGAATTAACACATCGAGCTATCACTCAAGCTAAACGATTTGGAATAGAATTCTTATCCCCTCAGGAAGTTACTTCTATTTCAGAAAAAGATGGCTATAAAAATATTATGTTGGGTAATGGGGAATCTATTAGTACAAAAAGTGTAGTCATAACCACAGGCGTCAATTACCGAAAACTAGACTCAGAAGGTATCGAAGAATATACAGGAGCAGGGATTTACTACGGATCATCAATGACCGAAGCGCAAGCATGTCATAATAAAGAAGTTTATATCGTTGGAGGAGGAAACTCTGCCGGACAATCAGCTGTATACCTTTCCAAATTTGCAAAAAATGTACATATTGTAATTCGTAAAAAAGACCTATCAAGTAGTATGTCTAGTTATCTTATTGATCAGATAGATGCTATTGAAAATATTATCGTATTAGGACATACTAATATCACCAAAGCAATTGGCAAAAACGAACGTCTTCAAGAATTAAAACTTAGCAACAGCGCTACTGCAGAAACAAAAACAGTAAAGGCAGATGCATTATTTATTTTTATTGGTGCGAGACCTTATACTGATTGGTTAGCTCTTGATATTATTAAAAATGAACGAGGCTTTATTGAAACAGGTAGAGATTTAACCAGATATGATAATTTTAGAAAAATCTGGAAAAAAGATAGAGAACCATTTTTATTAGAAACCTGCAGTCCTGGAATATTTGCATCTGGAGATGTTAGAGCAGGCGCTATGAATAGAGTTGCTTCTGCTGTAGGTGAAGGAGCTATGGCTATAAAATTTGTACACGAATATTTAGCAGAAAGATAAGACTATGGCTTTTAAACCAAAAATATGTGATCATTTACAACATTTTGATAAAAATACGATCAAAAAAAACGATAGTTATCAATGTTCAGAATGTATCAAAACAGGAGACTCTTGGGTTCATTTAAGAACTTGTCAGGAATGTGGTATTACACTTTGTTGTGATTCTTCACCCAATAAACATGCGAGCAATCATTATGCATCACACAATGCACATTCTGTCATAATCTCTGCTGAACCAAATGAAAAATGGGCATGGTGCTATGAACACAAATCTTTCTTACAATATTAAACCGTTTACAGATTATATGACTCTTGTTTAATTTTTAAACCTTAGCAAGTTTCGGGTTCTATTCCCTAAAAATTACTAAGATATTTGTATTCACAAAATAGGACCATTATGAATATAGAAAATTCTACTATCACCGACATTGATGAAATATTTAGATTATATAAAATTGCTACAGCATATCAAAAATCAAAAGAAACAGTAGTTCTATGGCCTAAGTTTCAAAGAGAACTTATAACTCAAGAGATTACAGAAAATCACCAATGGAAAATAATTATTGATAATCAAATCGCTTGTATTTGGGCTACAACATTTAGCGATGAACAAATTTGGGAAGAAAAAAATAGTGATCCCGCAATTTATATACATCGAATTGCTACTAATCCAGATTTTCGAGGACACAACTTTGTGACAAAAATTGTAGAGTGGGCAAAAGAATATGCACAAAAAGCACATAAAAAGTATATTCGATTAGACACCATAGGTAATAATGAAAAATTAATAGCTCATTATAAAAAATCTGGGTTTGATTTTCTAGGTTTTTTTGACCTGAAAAATACTCAAGGATTACCTGAACACTATAAGCAAGGTCCAGTTTGTTTATTCGAAATAAACCTTACTGTTTCTGCCAATGAATAGGAAGAATAGATTAAATCAAATCTTTATCTTGTAACAACTCAAATTCTTTTAAATTCCTATCTTAATAATCACTACCTTCAATCATTAAACTCAAACCATAATGAAAAGCACTAGTTTTATTACTATTAGGATTTTAAGGTATTTAGTTCTTTTCTTTTGGTTTACATTTATGCATTGCTCTTGTAAACAGAAATTAGAGCATACTTCAATTCATAAAACAATAGATCCCTTAGAAGGTGTATGGAAACAAACCAACTTCTACCGTCTTTCAAATAGTGATACAATAATCTCGGATAGTACTAAAGTCCAACATAAAATTTACCTTGATGGCTACGTAATGTGGACATCTAATGCAACTATTGATTCTTTAGAATGGCATGGTTACGGAACTTATACATATAAAAGTGATACTCTAACAGAAACATTAACATCAATGTCAATTCCTTTAAGAGCATATACTAACATCTATCCAATAAAAATAGATCTATCTAAAGAAGATGTATTAAAACAGATCATTCAATATAAAAATAACGACACTATTTACCAGAATATTGAACTTTACAGGAGATTAAAATAACATCACACACTTATATATTTTTACCCATTAGATAAGTCCACAAAAATCTGTACAAGATTAATCTGTATTTTAGTAAACAGGAAAGCATCAATCGAACAATAAAACCTTAACAAGTTTACTATGAATACTCTCAAAAAAACAGTCTTTTTAATACTCTTTTCTTTTTTACTAAGTTCTTGTGGAGCTATTACCAAATCAGTTGCAAACAAAAAACTAACAGAAGAAAAAGGAGCCATCCCCGTAGAATTTGGAAAGGATGATACTACTACAATGATATTTATAACACATCACAGAAGTTACAATAAATATTTAAAAAAGAATGTCAAGAAGATTTACAAAGGCAAGTACGAGTTTGTTACTGAAAGTGAATTCTTAGAAGATGAGAAATACAAAAATACCGATATCTATAGGTTTATTTTTGATTACAACTATCAATCTGCTGGATACAACTATTCGAAACAAAGAGATTACCTATATAGCGTAAAGAAATTTTCTATTCTGGACAGAAAAACAGAAAAGTTATATAAAAGCCCTATGACTTCAAGTTACTGGAGTAAACTCCAAAAAGTTTATCTTCAAAAACTAAATGAAAAATTAATCTCAGAACAAAACTAATCCAAACTTATAGTATTGACATATAATAAAAGTAATTTTAGAAAATGTATTACATTTTGTTATTTAACTTTACGAATTAATCATCTTTACATCTCAATTTTCAATTTTTGTCGAAAATTAAATCTTTAATAAATCTTAACAAATTTACTTAAATTCGAAAAATCTCCTCTTATTTTTAAAATTGTCTAGTAAAGTTCATATCTAAACATTCTATTGTGAAGTTAAAAATATATATTTGAGTGACAATAGTCATATTAAATTGACCGATAGAACAACATCTTTTGTCTGTGATACTTTCTTATTTCACTCTTCTATACCCCATACTTACCACATGAGTTAATAGAATTCTTTGAAAAGAAGAAACATATCCATGAGGCAAAATCCAAAATATAAACTTTTAGAAAACCATATTAGATGGAAACAAATAACAAAGTCTCGTTAAAAGAAAAAATAGGTTACGCACTTGGTGATGGTGCTGCAAATATTGCATGGAGAGGTGTTGCTACCTTTTTATTTATTTTTTATACCGATGTCTTTGGTTTAACTCCTGCAACTGCAGGTCTCGTATTACTTGTTGCCAGATCAAGCGATGGTATTAGTGATATATTAATGGGTATTATTGGTGATCGAACCAATTCTAAATATGGTAAATTTCGCCCATGGATTTTGTGGACTGCTATACCTCTAGGCTTATCTCTATCTTTATTATTTATTACTCCTGAGTTAGGAGAAAATGGCAAAATATTTTATGCATATGCCAGTTATCTATTTTTTACTTTAGTTTATACCGCAAATAACATCCCTTATGGGGCGCTTATGGGTGTAATGACTGGTGATGATAAAGAACGCACCAGTATTGGTTCTTTTAGAATGGCAGGAGCTTTTGCAGGAGGTATGCTAGTTCAAGGAGCTTTACTCTTTTTGGTAGCTTATTTTGGTAATGTAGATCCATCAATCCAAATTTCCAAAATAAATGAAGAAACGTTCAAAGTAGATATTTTAGCTTCGAAAGATGTTGAGCATGTAAACATTAAAACTAAAGATGGTATTGCCACTTTTGTATGGAACGACCCAAACAAAACTGAAAATGCACCAACTACAGGTAAGAGTTTTCAAATGACAAAAGGGCAAAATTATAGCTTTACAATTACTGGAGAGAAAGAACTATCAAATGATGACATTTCAATTATTGATCAAAAACAGGGATATAGTAAATCTATGTTTGTAATGTCGGCATTATTAGCCCTATTAATGTTAATTACATTTTTGACCACTAAGGAGCGAATATTACCTCCAAAAGATCAAAAAAGTAATTTATGGAAAGATTTCAAAAATCTGTTTACCAATAAACCTTGGGTTGTTTTACTTATTATAGGTCTATTGTTTAATATATACAACTCTATTAAACAAGGTATTGTAATTATTTATTTCACTCATTATTTAAATGATCAATTGCTATCCGCCTCTTATTTAGTAGGCTTAATGCTAGCTTCAATTGCAGGAGCATTTTTCACTGCCCCATTGAGTAAAAAATTCGGAAAAAGAAATCTATTTATTTATGCCTTAATTTTTTCTGGTGTTGTAAATGCCTTATTTGTATTCTGCACAAAAGAAAGCATCGGTGCAATATTCTCAATAGGAATTATATCAGAATTCGCTTCTGCAATGTTTCCTACTTTATTTTTTGTAATGTTAGGAGATGCAGCAGATTTTTCAGAATGGAAAAACGGAAGAAGAGCAACAGGACTCATTTACTCTGCAGGCTCTTTTGCCACAAAATTTGGTGGTGGGATAGCTGGTGCTATAGTCGGTTTTACTTTAAGTGCTTTTAATTACAATGGGCAAGATACGTTAACTATAGAAGGTGCTATTCCCGGTATGATTATGTTGATGAGCTGGATTCCTACTATAGTGGCACTCATTGCTGCAGCTATGATGCTTATGTACCCTTTAACTAGTAAAAAAATGGGACAAATAACTTCTGATTTAAATCAAAGAAGAATTTCAGAATAACAAATTATAAATTAACTAGCTCTTATCAATAACCATACTTACACAATTTTTAAAAATGAACACATTTCCAAATGATTTTATATGGGGTACCGCTACTTCTTCTTATCAAATAGAGGGTGCTGCAACAAAAAATGGCAAAGGGCCTTCTATTTGGGATGCTTTTTCGAGTATTCCAGGTAAAACACATAATGGCGAAACAGGTGAAATTGCTTGTGATCACTATCATAAGTTCAAAGAAGACATCCAACTCATGAAAGATCTTGGGATTAAAGCCTATCGTTTTTCAATAGCGTGGTCTAGAATTATGCCAACAGGAAAAGGAAAAATTAATGAAGAAGGAATTAAATTTTACTCTGAATTAATCGATGAACTTATAAAAGCAGATATTGTTCCTTGGGTGACTTTATATCATTGGGATTTGCCATTAGCGCTTCAATTAGAGGACGATGGTTGGTTAGGAGATTCAATATCGGATCATTTTGCCACTTACGCTGACTTATGCTTTGAACGTTTTGGAGATCGTGTAAAAAACTGGATAACCCTAAATGAACCTTGGGTTGTTGCCATTCTTGGTTATGGACAAGGTGTATTTGCTCCTGGTAGAGTTTCTACTTCTGAACCGTATTTAGCGGGTCACCAATTAATTCTTGCTCATGCTAAGGCCGTACATATCTATAGAAAAAAATATAAACATCAAAAAGGCCAAATAGGGATCACTAATAATTGTGACTGGAGAGAACCCCTTACAGATAGTAATGAAGATAAAGAGGCTGCAGAAAGAGCTTTACAGTTTTTTCTGGCTTGGTTTGCAGATCCTATATACAAAGGAGATTATCCTGAAACAATGAAAGAACGTTTAGGAGATAGATTACCAAAATTTTCTTTAGAAGAACAAAAAATGATTAAAGGCACTTCTGATTTTTTTGGATTAAATCACTATACTACAATGTATGCAGCCCATGATGATGGTAGTCCTAAAGACCGAAATGTTTATGGAAATGGTGGTATCTCTGAAGATCAAGAAGTGGATCTGTCGTTGGATAAAAATTGGGATCTTACTTTAATGAACTGGGCTGTTGTACCTTGGGGATGTAAAAAAATGTTAGAATGGATCGATAATCGTTATGATAAACCAGAAATTTACATTACAGAAAACGGATGCGCCTATGCCGATCAACTCATCGACGGAAAAGTTAATGATCAAGAACGTTTAGAGTTTTACAAAGGATACTTAAATGCCTGTCAACAGGCTATTGAAGGTGGCGTAAAATTAAAAGGTTATTTTGCATGGTCCTTTATGGATAACTTTGAATGGGCTTCTGGATACGACAAAAGATTTGGGCTACATTACGTAGATTTTGAAACACTACAGCGTAAACCAAAAAAATCGGCACTTTGGTTTAGAGAAGCAATAAAAAACAATAGCGCTAATATAGACTTGCTATAATTTTTTGATCCTTCTAAAATTCAAAAAATAGTTCTTATCTTCCGTGTTAAAAGAGAATAACTTTTAATACAAAAATAGCTCTATGAGTATCATAAGTATAAGGTTTGTTCAACTTACTTTACTATGCAGTATGCTTTTTATAACAAGCTGCAAAACAGTACTAGCACCAGAATATGATAAAGCTATTGTAGAGAGTGTTAGTGTTACAAGTCAAAAGACGATGAGTTTTGTGGCATCTGTAAGTAATGGTGTTACTCAGGAAACTTTTAAAAATCGAGAACCAATATACAATTACTTAATAGGTGCTTTTGATGCATTAAAACTTCAGGCAAGAGCCAGACCTGTGCCTCGAAATGTAGCTACAAAACAAATTAACAAGCTCCTTAAAATCAAAGGGCATACAACTGTAAAAGATGAATATTACCCTAGTGCATTTGCATTTCAAAAAATAGCAGAAACACTAACTAAAATGAAAGATACCGATAGATCTAAAGGCATTAAACCATTTGCTGTAGAAGCATTTAAAGGTCAAATAGAAATCTTTCTTGATCAAGCAATAACCTATGAAAGCTTTTTAAAACGATAATATAATGGACGAAAAAGTAGTAAATCTCATTACAGAGATTAAAAATGTTGCTTCTTTGATTTTAGAAAAAGACATCTCTAGTGTTAGAGGTTTTAGTGAACGCCAAGTAGAAGCTATTGCTAAACAAACTATAATTATTCAAAAAGGAGTTGAAAATGGCGATATTGATAAAGAATTAAAAGAATTCTTTTTAGATGGCTTAGAAGCTATGACAACAAATTTTGTAAATACACTTAAAGGTATTTTATCTGCAACCATAGAGACCGTTTGGAATGCTATTATTGATGTCCTTTGGAAAGTCATTGATTCTACAGTGAAATAACAACTTCTTAAATCTACGGAATTCTCAGTATTATTTGTACATGTAGAAAATTTTGTTTGACTATTCATCCTCTCCTAAACAACTGTATATCAATCATTTTCAATATACCTATTATTGGGTATTGAACTATGTCTTTAATGAAGATAATTTTGAAACAACAAATTATTATTCACTAAATACACCACCAAATGATCATCGTAGACCGCTTTTTAGAAAATCTATCTATAACAGAAAAAAGATATGAAAGAAGAAAAGATTACAGAACAGAAGTAAATGCACTCAAACCTTCTGGAAAATACATTGACACAAGTCAACTTCTTAAAAGACTAGAATACAAAGGGTTAGAAAGTAATAGCGTTTTGTTTACAGATAAAATAACACGAGAACGACTTATTGGAACTGATGATTTACTAAATATTAATTTTTTATCAAAGGGATTGCATGCATCACATGCAGTAGGTCGTATCACAATTAACTCTGATAACGGGCAAGGCTATGGTACTGGCTTTTTGATCGGGGAAAATTTAATGATTACCAATAATCATGTTATTACCTCTAAAAGTGATGCACATAAAAGCTATATAGAGTTTAATTATCAAGAAGATCAGAATTCATATCCCACAAATCCTGTTGCTTTTAATTTTGAACCAGATAAACTTTTTATAACATCAAAAGATCTTGATTTTACAATTGTATTTGTAAAAGGTGTCTCTTATGACGGAAGAAGTAATTTAACAGATTTTGGAAGTCTTAAATTAATTGAAGAAATCGGGAAATTGCAAATAGGAGAAAAAGTATCTATAATTCAACATCCAAATGGAGAAAGAAAACAAATTGCTCTAAGGAATAATGAAGTAATTGATATTTTTGATCAATTTGTACATTATAAAACTGATACTGAACCCGGATCATCGGGATCGTCTGTCTTTAACGAGGATTGGGAAGTAGTTGCGTTACATCATTCTGGTGTTCCAGAAAGAGATGCTAAAGGTAATATTCTTACTAAAGACGGAAGAATATGGAGTCATTTTGACGGGGAAGAAGCTATTAACTGGATAGCCAATGAGGGAATACGAATTAGCTCAATCATTAAGTACCTTCGGTTAAATGCTACAGAAAATCAAAAAGTCTTCTTACGTCAAATTCTACAAGGCAATAATCTTGTAAATGGCTCCATAAAAAGACCCAGTATTGGGGTAGATAATGATTATTATAATAGTGAAAAGGATAATTTAAAAATCAAAGAATATTATACAACTATTGATCTAAATAATAATGATCAATTATTTAATGACCTAAATATATTACTTCGTAGATCTCACCAAAATATTTTACCGTATAAGCCTTCTAAATATGTATATCCTGAAGTCGATGTACAAGAAAACGGAAAAATTCGCAGTATTTACTCAGGAAAAGAATTTACAGTAGAAGAGCTTATACTAGAAGATGATCGAGTTGATTTAGAAAGGAAATCAAAATTATTAGAACTTAAGAAAAATAATAATCTAGTATTACTTGAAGATTATTCAGCCTCTATAGATAGCATAGAGTATAGTCTACCCTATAATTGCGAACATGTTGTCCCTCAATCTTGGTTTACCAAACGCAATCCTATGAAAGGTGACTTACATCATCTCTTTGCTTGTGAGTCTAGATGCAACAGTTTTAGAAGTAATATCCCCTACTATGATTTTGCAGATTATAATCCTGCTCAAATTGAAGAAGTAGTTCAAGAAGAATGCGGAAAAAGAGAGGGTAAAAAATTCGAGCCCGAATTTAACAAAGGAGCAGTAGCTCGAGCCACACTCTATTATTTACTAAGATACCCAAGAATGTTAGATAATAATTATGACGAATCAAGACTAAACACACTACTACAATGGAATCAAAAACACCCAGTAACTATTTATGAAAAACATAGAAACTATAAAATTCATCAAATGCAAGGCAATAGAAACCCTTTAATTGATTTTCCGGAATTGGGCGATAAGATTGATTTCAAGAAAGGATTATAATTACTCAATAAAATCTAATAACTATGACACAATCAGAATTAATAATCAAGTCACTAACCTCTGTTGTAACTCTAGCAGGAATACTAATTGGGGTATATCAGTTTAATAAAGGACAAAGAAAATTACAAGAAAACGAACTAGAACAAAGGGCATTTGAACTCAAAAAAATACATCTGGGAAATCAGTTTGAAGCCATTTCAAAATTCAAAGAAATCCAATCAATTAAATATAAAGAAACTACCGAAACAATATCTAGTATAATTTATGCAGATGATTATCAATCCAAAGAATGTAAGCATGCTCTAAAAAGATTCTGGCAATTGTATTGGGTAGAATTATCTGCTGTAGAAGACCGTGAGGTAGAAGCTAAAATGGTAGAACTTGGAGAATTTATTAAAAAGCTTCAAAAAGTGAATTTTAAAAACATCTCGACAAACGATAAAAAACAACTGTACAGTTTAGGTTATTCTGTGGCACAAACAATAAAAAAGTCATCTAAAACTTGGGAACTTCCAGAAGGGTTTAAAAAACAAGAATAAATACGTTAGAAGAATTAAAAACACAAAATAGACACCTATATTCTAATCTTAAACAAAAGGATATTACTATCATAATTATAAAAGCTACCCCCAATTACTTTTATGAAAATAATAACCCTGTCGATAATAAAACCAAAAAAAACTTACCTTTATTATTTGTAATGTAGCTAACAAAAAATCGACAAACATCTCATATGATTAAGGAGTTTAAAGAATTTTCAACCGAAGCTTTATTAAAAGTAGCCGATGAAGAGTTGTTATTAGACTATAAAGTATCAAAACTAATTAGTCTTTATACTTTCATTTGGTCTAAAAATGGTAAAGTAATTATCGAAATTGATGGAATTGTAACAACCCTAGAAAAAGATAGTATTGTTGTTCTAACTCCAAATCAATATTTTAAATACTTAAGCGGCTCTGATCTTATAGTTTATCAATTTAATCGTGAATTTTATTGTATTAAGGATCACGATAAAGAAGTAAGCTGTATGGGTGTTTTATTTCATGGCAACAGTGCCGTTTCTTTAGTTAAACTTGGTGTTTCTGAACGTAATAAACTAGAACAACTACATAGTGTATTTTTAGATGAACTTGATACTGTAGATACCATTCAGGCAGAGATGCTACGCATGTTAATGGCCAGATTTATTATCACTACCACTCGTCTTATTAAGCAACAAAGTAATTTTGATCATGTTGAGGACCAAGGAGACTTGATCCGATCGTTTAATATGCTTGTCGATACTCATTTCAGAAAAGAACATTCTGTAGCATTTTATGCAGAAAAATTGTTTAAATCACCTAAAACATTATCCAATAATTTTGTTAAACTTAAGAAAAGTCCTTTGCAGATCATTCATGATCGCGTAATTTTGGAAGCCAAACGCCTACTTATATATACTGATAAAACTGCTAAAGAAATAGCCTATGAATTAGGTTTTGAGGATGCTTCTCATCTTAGCAGAATGTTTAAAAAGCATACATCATTTTCTCCGTCGGAGTTCAAAAAACAATTAAAATTAGAACCTCAAGGGAATTATTGACAAATGTAAAGGAAAAAGCTCCATTCTATCACACCTAATTTTGTTGCAACTTTGTTGAACAAAAAAGTAAAATATATCATTGAAAACAAATTTCGAATAAAGGGGATAGATATGAAAAATTTGATAATTAAAATTAAACTAGGATTACTCAGCATTTTGTTTTTGGCTTTTGCCGTAAGTAATGCCCAAACAAGATATGAAGAAGAGTTAGAGACTGTTTATCTAAATGACAATCTTGAAGAAGTTGTATACACAAATAATTTTAGTAATTATAACGAAAATTTAATTTCTTCTGATGAAATTGATTTTAGAAAACAAATTAAAAAAGCAAAACTAGAAGGACGCTTTTTACTTTTTCTTTCGGAAAGAAGTAATTTAGAAATTTTGACTGCAGGATATTTAAAAACTATTCGCAAAGGGGCAAATCGAAGTCGTGATGCTGAAGCTTTTGCTGCTTTTCTTAGAGATAAATTACCCGAATTAAAACATCAGTTTAAAAAAGACAATAATTTACAACAACTATATAGTGTTTCAAGAAAAAGTACTTTTAATGGTAAAATAGATGATTTGCCTAGTGTACTTTCTATAGATTTCTAAAATCCCTTAAAAACGTAATCAACACAAACTCCAACCATGAAAAAAATAGCACCCCTATTGCTACGAATTATCGTTGCAATTATTTTGATTCAAACACTTAGATTTAAATTTACAGCGCATCCTGATAGCGTATACATTTTTACAAAAGTTGGTTTAGAACCTTACGGAAGAATAGCCACAGGAATTAGTGAACTAATTGCTGGAATTTTGTTACTCATACCCAAAACTGCGTGGGTTGGAGCTATGTTAACATTAGGAATTATTGGTGGTGCCATAATGATGCATTTAACCAAATTAGGTATCGAGATTAATGGAGATGGCGGTATTTTGTTTTTTACTGCTGTATTAACCTTTATATTAAGCGCCATTATTCTTTGGATAAAAAGAAAAGAAGTTAAATTCTTTTAAAAAACAAATTTAAAATTACATATTCTTATTATATAAATAAAAGGCTTCTCAAGTTTGAGAGGCCTTTTTTTATATTCGGGAGTTTTTGACAAGCCGTCGGGAAAAACTACCATTTTTTCGCTTCTATTCATATCGCATCTTTGTACTATAAATTAAAATAAATAGTAACTGATCCTTGTATAAATATTGGATCAATTAAAATAACAAAAGATGACAAATAATAATAAATCAATTTTCAATCTAATCGAAATTTTTACTAAAGGAAGAAAAAAGGTAATTAACGCTATATCACCAAAAACACATTGTGAACAAAAAGGTATTCATGATTTTTACTGTGATGTAGAACGCCCATTTGTTCAAAAATAAAATGAAAAATTAAGGTCAGGAAGATTTGACAAGTTATCGGGAAAAACATTCATTCTTTCTCATCCAAATCTACCTGATCTTTGTATCATCAAATAAAACAAACATTTAAAAAAATAAAATATATAATTATGAGCACATTTAATGTTCCAACAAGAGAAGAAGTAAGCGCAAATAATCAAGCGATATTTGATAACCTGAATAAAGGATTAGGTTTTGTTCCTAATTTATTTGCAACATATGCACATAGTGACACTGCTTTAGAAAATTATTTAAACTTCTCTAATGCCAAAACATCTCTATCTGCCAAAGAAAAAGAAGTTGTAAATCTTGCTGTTAGCCAAGTTAACAATTGCCTATATTGTTTATCTGCCCACACAGCTATTGGGAAAATGAACGGATTTTCTGAAGAACAAATCTTAGAACTAAGACAAGGAAAAGCTTCTTTTGATACTAAATTAGACGCACTAGCTAAATTATCAAGAAATATTACAGAAAACAGAGGGGCAACTGACACAGAGGTATTAGAAAACTTTTTAAACGCAGGATACACTAAAGGTAGCGTTATAGATGTAATTTCATTAGTAGGTGACAAAACAATAAGTAATTATCTACACAAAACTACACAAGTACCTGTTGATTTCCCAGAAGCACAGCCACTTGAAGCGGCAAATGCATAAGGAGTAAAAAAAATAAATAAAAAATTGTCATAACTAAGTAAGGTTCTCATTTTTTTATGACAAAACAAACAAGTAATTAATAAAAATCATTTAAATTAAATTAGTAAAACCATGAAAAACGTAATCACAGCATTAACATTTATTTTAGCTATCACATTTAGCGCAACTGCTCAAGAAGTAAAAACTGTTTCTTTAGAGCAAACAAAAGGAGAATTTACTCAAAAAGGAATTACATTATCAGAAGGAAGTTATGTTTTTAACATCTCTAATAATAATGTAGGTACTGATGTAGGTTTTGTACTAGTAAAGAAAGGTCAAGACGCATCTGATGCTAAAAATCATATAAAAGAAGCATACGTAACTAAAGTAGTTGCTGACGGAAAGACTGAAAGTTCTAAAACTGTTACTCTTAAAAAAGGAGAATACGAGTACTTTTGTCCTTTAAATAAAACACCAGCATATACTCTTACTGTAGAGTAATTATCTTAGAAATTAGATAAAAAAAGCTTCCGTAACAGGAAGCTTTTTTTGTTTATTTTAGCGATATGTATTCAGAAATTGAACAACATATTGCAAAACACATTCAACTAACTCAAAAAGAATGGGATCGGTTTACAAGTCTGCTTATTTATAAGAAACTTCGGAAAAAACAATACCTAATCCAAGAAGGTGATGATGTTCAGTACGAATATTATGTTATCAAAGGATGTCTTAAAGCCTACCATATTGATAAAGATGAGAATGAGCATATCGTTCAGTTTGCAGTTGAAGATTGGTGGATTAGCGACTTTAAAGCTTTTTTTAAAGAAGAAAAAGCAAGATTAACAATAGATTGTATCGAGAACACAGAGTTAATCGGAATCAAAAAGTCAGATTTGGAAATACTCTTTCTCGAGATTCCAAATTTAGAACGTTTCTTTCGCATAAAACTTACAAATGCATTTGTTGCTTTTCAGGATAGAATATTATCTGCTTTAGAAAAAACAAGTGCAGAACGATACCTAGAGTTTTTATCAACATATCCTAACATAGAACAACGCATATCCAATTACCACATAGCCAACTATCTTGGTATCAAACCAGAGAGTTTAAGTCGTCTTCGTAGGCAAATTCTTAACATAGGTCAATAAAATTTCATAACAAAGATCAACTACATTTTATTTGAAGGTTTACGAAATTTGTAAACTCATTCAGTAATCCAATTAATATTCTGAATTGATATAAAAACAAATAATTTAAAACCTTTTATATAATGAAAAACTTAAATGTACTAATCGTAACAACGTCACACGATAAACTAGGTAATACAGGAGAAAAAACTGGAGTTTGGTTAGAAGAATTAGCTGCCCCCTACTATAATTTTATTAATGAAGGTGCAGTAGTAACAATTGCTTCACCAAAAGGAGGCATTGTACCTTTAGATCCAACAAGTAAGCAGCCAGATTGGCAAACAGAATATACAAAACAATTCAATAATGATACAGTAGCCACAGCAGCTATTCAAGATGCAAAAAAAATATCAGACATCAATCCATCTGAATATGATGTCTTATTTTTTCCTGGTGGTCATGGTCCTATGTGGGATCTAAGTGATAACTCTGAAGTTGCAAAATTAATTACCGCATTCAATACAGAAGATAAACCAATCGGATTAGTATGTCATGGAGTAGCCGCTTTAAAAGGGGTTATGTTAGATAATAATACCCCTCTTGTAAAAGGAAGAAGACTTACTTCGTTTACAAATACTGAAGAGGCCGCTGTACAATTAACAGAGGTAGTACCTTTTTTACTTGAAACTGAACTTACTAATGATGGGGCAATCTATCGCAAAGGTGAAGACTGGAGTGAGTTTGTAATTGAAGATGGAAATCTTATTACAGGACAAAATCCTCAATCCTCTGTATTAGCTGCAAAGAAAACCTTAGAAGCTGTACAAGTCAATTAATAAAGTAATACATATTAAAGAGTTTAACCTTGCTGTTTTACGTTATCAGCAAGGTTTTCTTTTTCAAAACAAACAACGTATATAAGTTATAGTATTATTTATCTCTTGCATAACATTATATCGGCGTATCATTTTGTAAAGTTCTGTTAAAAACTTCAACACAAAGTGCTGTAAATTATGACAATCTGATCTTTTCTCTACTTTTGCAAAAAATTAAACTAAAATGAAAAGTATAATCGCATTACTATTAGTATTGTTAACAGGTATTAGTTGTAAAAATGAGGTGAAACAAACTCAAAGTTACGAGGATGAAACAGAGGTTAAAAACCCAGAACCTATTACCGATACTAAAGAAAAAATTACAACTACAGCAGAAGCAATTGCATATGCAAATGGTTTTAAAAACTGGGATAAAGTGTCTCAAATTAAATTTACATTCAATATAGATCGTGATACTATTCATTCTGAACGTTCATGGACCTGGAAACCCAAAGAGGATATAGTAACATTAACTTCTCAAAAAGATACCATAACCTATAATAGGGCAAACATGGATAGTATAACGACAAAAGTTGACAGAGGATTTATTAATGATAAATATTGGCTATTAACCCCGTATAATCTTATCTGGGATGCAGAGAGTTTTACTTCTGAACATCAAATAAAAGCAACTGCTCCTATAAGCAATACTGAAATGCAAAAATTAACTATTGTCTATAAAGATAAAGGAGGATATACACCTGGAGATGCCTATGATTTTTATTTTGAAGGTGATTTTATAATTAAAGAATGGGTGTTTAGACAAGGTAACACTCCTGAACCTTCTCTTATAACTTCATGGGAAGATTATAAAAATTATAACGGAATCAAAATTGCTCAAACTTATAAAATAAATAAAGGTAATTGGAAATTGTATTTTACAGGAGTTGAAGTAATTACAGACTAAAACTTAATAACCAATTTAAACGTTAATACTAGCCTCAAAGATGATAATATCTTTGAGGTTATTTATTAAATTACTTAATCATATTAAGCAACGCTCTACTAGCCTTGCTTTCTATTCAAAAAAAGTGTAATGATCATGGCTATACAACTAGCTATAAGCAACACTGTAAAGCTTAATTTAAGACTTTCTAATTTGGATATAAAACCAAGCACTGGCGGACTTAATAAAAAGCCTAAATAACCAAAACCGGCTACAAATGATATCCCCTCTGCAGAAGAAATTCCTTTGGCTCTCCCCGCCAACCTGAATAATTCGGGAATAACAACAGAGAAACCTAATCCAACAAGACCAAAACCTATGATTGTAATTAGTAATTGAGCCGATAATACAGCTATAAAACCTAATATACTAATTAAACATCCCCCTATAATAATAACAAAAGACCCAAAACGTTTACTAACAGCATCCCCAAAAAATCTTCCTAGCGTCATCATTGCAGAAAAAGCCACAAATCCAAAACCTGAAATTTTTTCTGAAGTAACCGAGACAATATCCTGAAGATATAACTTACTCCAATGCTCAATCGCACCTTCACTACCCATTATTAAAAAAGCAATAATAGTAAAACCAAAAAGGGGTTTCATTAACTCAAATGGTTTTGATTTTTTAGTATTAGACTCTTTTTTTCCCTGAATAGTCAAATACACTTTTGCTAATATTACATTTGTAATTATTACAAAAATCATGGCAAAAGCCATATGAGTAACAGGCACTTTTATATATTCTATCAAAAAACTGCCAATACCCGCACCTATAACACCTCCTAGACTAAAAAAACCATGTGATGCCGACATGAAATGAACATTATCCTTTTGTTCTATATCAGAGACTAAAGCATTCATAGATATATCTGTAAGACAACCAAATATTCCAACAATATAAAGTGAAAGACAAAGCATTATATAACTTGGAGCAATTAGCGGAACTAAAAACAATATTGAATACATAATTATTCCAATAAGTGTCATTTTGCCTACTCCTATTCTCTTAATCAATTTAGAAGAAAACGGTATAGCCGTGAGTGTTCCTAAAGCAAAACAAAATAATGCGATACCCAATTGAGCATCATCAATATTTAATGTCTCTTTTATTTTAGGAATATAAAGCACCCAGGTGCCTGTCATTATATTTAGCGATGCAAACACCCAAGCAGGGCCTAAATAGCGAGATTTTGTTAAAATTAATTGCAATGAGTTCATAACTACAAATTCTTAAACGTAAATGATATCAAGTTCTAAACTAAAGCATCAAAATTAAGCACCATGTTTCTTGTTGGGTAAAACAAAATATTCAAATACTAAGACAAAACATTCCTTGATATACATTTATTAAAAATAAAATGATAATTTTATTTTATGAAAATCTCATATGAAAACATCTATTTTGATCAATCACGGTCCTTAAAAATTGAAAGTTATACTGATAAATCACAATGCGATATTGTTAGTTGGCATTTACATCCAGAATATGAACTTGTTTTTATTAAAAGTGGAAGTGGTAGTTTACAAATAGATTCTCATTTTGAAAATTACCATGACGGGTTACTTGTTTTTCTTGGGCCTAATATCCCACATATGCCCTTTGGAAACAGTCAATTTAAAAACAATATTGAAGTTGTCATACAGTTTCCCGAAAGTTTTATTCATGAAAAACTATCTCACTTCCCAGAATTCAAAACCGTATTAAAATTTATTGAACACTCAAGAAACGGTGTTATATTTTCTTCTGAAGTACATAAAAGACTATCATCGCAATTTTTAAAGTTTGGTAAACAAAATAACACAGAAAGGCTCATTAATTTTATGAATATATTGTATCAACTTTCTGTTTGCAAAGATCAGAGTGTTATACTAAAAACTCAACTGTCTTTAGATATTCATAAACATTCGTTAGAAAGAATTGCAAAAGTATATCAATATATAAATGATCATTATAATGTAGAAATACGATCAGAATCATTAGCCAAACGTTTAGGATTAACTCCAAACTCATTTTGTAGAATGTTTAAAACCGTAACTAACAGGAATTTTATTGATTTTTTAAATGAATTTAGAATAAAAAAGGCGCAAGAATATTTTCAACATCATGATATATCCATAGCAGAAGTAATGTATCAATGTGGTTTTAATGATCCTTCATACTTTTCAAAACAATTTAAGAAATACACAGGTACTTCTCCCTCTAAATTCACAAAACAATTACTAATAAAACAAAATAGGATTAACTAACTTTATTAAGAATACCTTCTTTTAATATTTGTCCGAATTCATACATATCACTGTAAGAACAATATAATGGTGCAGGTGCAAGTCTAATTACATTGGGTTCTCTCCAATCTACAATAACTCCTTTTTTCATAAGATACTCAAACAACTTTCTTCCTTCTCCATGTAAAAACACAGATAGTTGTGTCCCTCTTTCTTCTTGATTAGAAGGGGTAATAATTTCAAATGAACTCTCTACTTGTTCATCTATTTCTTTGAGAATATATTCTAAATATGCTACTATTTGATTTCTTTTTGCTATGATCGCATCCATTCCTACCTCATCAAACATTTCTAAAGATGCCAGATATGGTGCCAAAGACAATACCGGAGCATTACTTAGTTGCCAAGCATCTGCATTTGCCATAGGTTCAAACTCTGGTTTCATTAAAAATCTAGTTTCCTTACTTGTACCCCACCATCCTTCGAATCGAGGTATTTCTTTTTGGTTATGAAACCGTTCATGCACAAAACATCCTGAAGCATTACCGGGTCCACTATTCATATATTTATAACTACACCAAGCAGCAAAATCTACATCCCAATTATGCAAGTCAAGTTTAATATTCCCAGCAGCATGCGCAAGATCCCACCCTACAAAAGCTCCAACATCATGGCCAGCTTTAGTAATTGTCTTCATATCAAAGACCTGACCGGTATAATAGTTTACACCACCAATAAGTATCAATGCACATTCATCTCCAACTTCTTTTATGGTCTTAAGAATATCTTCTGTTCGAAAATTATGTTCCCCATCGCGTTTCTTAATTTCGATAATAGCATCATCGGGCTCATACCCATGAAAACGCACTTGACTCTGAAGCATATACTGATCGCTAGGAAATGCTTTTTCTTCACAAATGATCTTATATCTATTTCCTTTAGGTCTGTAGAAAGAAACCATTAATAAATGTAGGTTAACCGTAAGTGTATTCATTACAGTAATCTCAGCGGGTTTTGCTCCTACTATTTTACTAAGAGGATTTGCTAAACGCTCATGGTAATCCCACCATGGTTTTTGAGCATAAAAATGTCCTTCTACTGCAAGTTCTTCCCAATCTTTCATTACATCATTAACGAACTGTCGGGTATTTTTGGGTTGAAGTCCTAAAGAATTCCCAGTAAAATATAGTACCCGTTTATCGTTTACCTTAGGAAAAAGAAACTGATCCCTGTACTTTTTTAAGGGATCTTTTTGATCAAGTTTCTGGGCAAATTCTCTAGTATTTTCGAAGTACATTCTTAGCGTTTTGATTCAAAAATACGTATTTGATTTGAGAATCGTCAATTCATGACAGAGATACAGATGCCGAATGTATAATTGATAAATGTGGAGGTTGCATTACTGATGACAATGATTAAGCTATGACACACGTACTTAGCGCTTGTTGGCACATTGATTTTTAATTAAAAAAGTTAATAATCATTAGGTATGTAGGATGTTAGAAAAACATCTTTTTATCTAATACGAACTAAACGGAAGCCTTAATTATCATGATTCGACTTCTGTTTACTATTATTTTTTAAATGTAAATATGTTATTTTTGCAAAAAAGTAAAGGACATGCACTTCATCCCAGAAGCACTAGACGACTATGTAGTACAACACTCTGAAAAAGAACCCGAATTACTACAACAGCTCACAAGAGAAACCTACCAAAAGATACTACAACCCAGAATGCTTAGCGGCCCTTATCAAGGCCGAGTTTTAAGTATGTTGTCTAAACTTATAAATCCCAAAAACATATTAGAAATTGGCACCTATACTGGGTATTCTGCTTTATGTTTAGCAGAAGGCATACAACAAGATGGAGTATTACACACTATAGATATTAATGAGGAATTAGAAGACTTTCAGAGAAAGTATTTTAACCTTTCTCCCTTTGGAAAGCAAATTTGTCAACACATTGGAGACGCTACTACTATTATCCCAAATCTTGATCTTACTTTTGATTTAGTATTCATAGATGCTGATAAACCGAATTATCCTGTTTATTTTGATATCATTATTAATAAAATGAATCAAGGCGGAGTTATATTATCAGATAATGTTTTATGGAGTGGAAAAGTTATTGAGAAAATTCAACAAGATGACATTTCTACAAAAGCTCTTTTAGAATACAATACATTACTTGTAGAAGATAAAAGAATAGAAACGGTAGTATTGCCTATTCGAGATGGTTTAACGATAAGTAGGGTACTATAAAAAAGAGATGAAGAATCGATATTCTTCACCTCTTTATATCTCACAATTACTATTTTACCTATTGTACCGCTTTAAGTGCATCAATATTTCCGTAACCAAATTTACTATTACGATTAGGGTAATTTGCCCCAGCTCGTTTTAATTTATCTAGTACTTGTTCTCTTGACATATTAGGGTTACGTGCCCATACTAATGCCGCAATACCAGCAGTCATAGCTGTTGCTACAGAAGATCCACCTACATATGACCTCGTACCATTATTAAATCCTAATACGGGTACATTTCTATCACTATTACCCGCTCTTTGCATAATTAACGTAAAATCGATCTTACTACCATCATGGCAATTACTGCATCGTAAACCATCATCTCTTAAACCTGTAACTGCAACTGTTTCATTCATGTTTGCCGGAAAAATCACTCCAACAAAATTTGTAAATGAAGTTGAAGTACCTCCTGCTGCAATAATTAATTTACCTCTACTATGCGCATATCGAACCGCATCTTTAATATTACCAATACTAAAAACCCAACCTATAGACATAGAAATTATTTTAACATCGCTTCGATCTCCCATAGCTCTCAACGCATTACTCACACCTTTTCTTTCATGATAATCGTCTAGCAATACATCTGATGTTCCTCTATAAGCTACTAAATTCGAATTATAAGCTACTCCAACTGGCATACCATTATCATTACGAGGAGAAGCTATAGCAGAAGCCATTTGCGTACCATGACCACATCGATCATTAGGACCATCTAGATTATTGGACCACCACCAAATTGAGTCTATATACGTACCAAAACGTTGTACGCTTCTTCCACTCGATACGCCATCATTAAAGCCACTTCCTAGTAAATTTTGATTCGCCGATAATCCAGTATCAATTAACCCTACAGTAATTCCTGATCCTGTACTATAATTCCAAGCTTGTGGTATTTTATGAATATCATAGTTCCATGGTAATTGTGTATTAGGAGAAATCATTCGGTAATCATTTCCATTAATATTTTGTCCTTCTTGACTACAACCGGCAGATTTTTGCAAACTTTTGTTGTATTCTGCATAACCTATTGGTTCTATATATCTAATACCCGGTAGTTTAAGTAATTCTTCAACAGTCTTTAGATTGGTTACATTTACATCTATCACATTAAGAATTTGATCAGCCGCTCGAATTGCTTCAGATTTTGTTGTTTTTTCGTTTGATGCTACAACATTTGAAATATTTTCAATAATTTCTAAAAGTCGTGGAGATCTATTTTCAGAAAACGATTCTCCTTTATTACCAAAACCTACACTTAAGACCTCATTACCTTGCACCGCTGCACTCCATAATACTTGTGCAGATGCATTGCGCCAAATATCTTGATTCCCTTTTTTAAGTTCTGCATCAATAAATGAATTAATTTCTTTTGTTGAAAGCAATCTTTGCGTATCCAAAGATTCAAGGGTCTGTTCTGTCATATTAGTAGGGTCTTCTTTAGAACAAGAAATAATAAGAAGCATACCTAAAGTAAAGAGAATAATCTTTTTCATTTTTAGAATAAAATTTATGAGTTTGTGTATAAAATTAACAAATGACAAATCCACAAAAAAAGTACAGATAATTATCATTTATATAATTAAGTTACTAATATATTAAATAATCTTCAAATTATTGACATTAATTTTAACAAATAATCAGTTAAAACTTCAATATTATGCTTGCATAACACTAAATTTTAAGAAAATTTTTCCCTGAAACCCCAGTAAACATTGACCTCTTTATAAAAGGCTTATCTATATAAAAATTATTAAAAAAAAAAGTAGGTATTTTAGTGTATTGATAAAATTGACAAGTATTTAATCCTAAAAAAATACTGGAAAATATAAGAATCGTTATTAGCTTGTGCTATAAGAATCTAAAACACTGTTTAAAGGAAATTTAGAATGTAGAGAAGTAGAGTTTATAAAAAAAACGATGAAGTGGTTCTATAGTATACCTTAGAATTTTCTTTTAACTGGACCAGTAATTTCATTAATATCATCTTTAACTTGGTCTATTTCTTTTTTAATATCTGTAGTTATCGAAGAAGTAATATCTGTATCAAGACCATGTTTCTCTGCACTTTTGGTTATCTCTGTCTTGATATCATTGGTAGCATCTTTAATCACCCTCATACCTTTGCCTAACCCACGTGCTATTTCAGGAATTTTATCCGCTCCAAACACCATTACGAGTATAAAAACTATAAAAGTTATTTCTGTTCCGCTAATAAATAAAGGTAAAGTCATCATAACAATACAAATATATACAATATCCATAAAACAATAGCCATCCCTATATACAGGGATGGCTATATTTATGTTTTTTTTTGGTTATTAGTTTATTGACCTTTAACCTTACTCTTGAATTTTTCAAACTTACCTACTTGTGTTCCTTTAGGCCAGCTATTATTTGATGTATCAATATCTGCCGTTTCTTGTTTAGGGTCTACTACAATTTTAGAAATTGCTTTCTCTGATGCGAGTGCCTTTTTAACTGTAGCATCATTTTTACGCCAAATCTGAGCTGGATACGTTACAGTTTCTGAGGTGCCGTCTTCATATGTATATTCAACGATTAAGGGCATTACTAGTCCACCTGGTTTTTCAAAAGTAATTTCATAAAAATATTTTGGACTTTTCATTCTATCTCTTTCATCAGCAGAAAAGTTATCCATTAAATATTCTTTTAATGTTTTTGCATCTTCAATGATACCGTCATTAGCCTTAATTCTTGTATAATCTTTACTTCCTTCTTCTACCATTACCACTAAATCTGAAGGATTAGCAAATCGTAAACTTCTATCTGTGGCAGCAAACTGTTGCGCTTCAAGTGTTGGTACTTTTGACACTACAAATTTCTTTACATCACTAACACCGATATCTGTGTAATCTGTTGTGTAGAACCATCCTCTCCAAAACCAATCTAAATCAACAGCAGAAGCATCTTCCATAGTTCTAAAGAAATCCTCTGGCGTTGGATGTTTAAACATCCAACGTTGTGAATAGGTTCTAAATGAATAATCAAATAGCTCTCTACCCATTACAGTTTCTCTTAGTATATTAAGTCCTGTAGCTGGTTTAGCATATGCATTTGGTCCAAATTGATGAATATTGTTTGACTGCGTCATTATAGGAGAAAGACGGTTTTGGTTTCCACTCATATACGGAACAATTTTTTGAGCAGGTCCACGTCTTGACGGATATGCCTTATCCTTTCCTAATGCCTTTGGATACCATTCTCCAAAATCTTGTTCGGCTACATATTGCACAAAAGTATTAAGACCTTCATCCATCCATGTCCATTGACGTTCGTCACTATTTACAATCATTGGAAAAAAGTTATGACCAACCTCATGAATAATAACACTCATCATTCCATATTTTGTTCGGTCACTATATGCTCCATTAGCATCTGGTCTTCCATAATTCCAACAAATCATAGGATACTCCATACCCTGATTTTTAGCATGAACAGAAATTGCCTTATGATAAGGGTAATCAAATGTCATACGACTATAGGATTTAAGGGTACTTGCTACAACTTTAGTAGACCAATCTTCCCAAAGTGGATTTCCTTCTTTTGGATACATTGATACTGCCATTACATCTCTATCTCCAATTTTAACAGCCATCATGTCCCATAAAAATCTTCTTGAAGTTGCAAATCCAAAGTCACGTACCATCTCTGCATTAAGCCTCCAGGTCTTTTTCTTTTCAGAAAATACTTTTTCTTTTGCTACAGCTTCATCCTGAGTAACAATCATTACAGGTGTATCATATGATTTCTTCGCTTTTTCATAGCGACTCATCATATCCTTAGAGAATACTTCTTTTCTATTTACTAGTACTCCTGTACCATCTAAAATATGGTCTGCAGGAACAGTAATATTTACTTCAAAATTACCAAATGGCAATGCAAACTCTCCTCTACCCCAAAATTGATGGTTTTGCCATCCTTCTACATCATTGTATACTGCCATACGAGGGTAAAACTGAGCAATAACATAAGCTCTGTTACCGTCTGCAAATTCTTCATATCCAGATCTACCTCTACCATTTACATGATCATTGATATTGTACCACCAATCAATAGAAAAAACGAATTTACCCCCAGGAGCTAAATCTTTAGGCATTTCTACTCGCATCATCGTGCGATTGATTGTATGTTGTAATGGTTTACCATTGGCATCTTTTACTGCAGTTATATTAAAGCCTCCATCAAATGGATCCGAAAGATACTGAGTAAAAAAACCTTTTGGAGAACTTGCTGGATTAACACCACTACCTTGAATCAATGGCGTTTTAGAATCTTTTGCTCTCATATTTTGATCCAACTGAACCCATAAAAATTCTAAATGATCAGGAGAATTATTTGTGTAGGTAATTGTTTCTTTACCACTTAACTTTTTATTTTTATCGTCAAGTTCGATATCCATCTTATAGTCTGCTTGTTGTTGATAATAAGCAGAACCAGGAGCTCCGGAAGCTGTACGATACATATTTGGAGTTGCAAACTCCTCATACATTTGTTTAAATTTATTCTGATTAGTGTGACCTAATTCACGAGTGTTTTTAGATTGCTCATTATTCTGAGCATACACCATAGTTCCTGACAAGAAAATACTCATTGACAGGGTAAACAGGATTTTTTTCATTTGAGATGTGTTGTTTTAACTAAAAATAAACTGCAAAATAACTGTTTTTTAAAGTTTTAATGATTTATTCACTAAAATTTAACAGCCCTTCGCTTTTTCCTTTTTCTAAAATAAGGCTTTTACGTTGATTTTCTTTCTTTACATGAACTATATTTTGTTGTTCTTCAAAAACATCCATTAACACTTCATTTGAAATATTAATTTCTTCTAAAGAACTGATATTTTGAACCTCCAAATAGCATATC
This sequence comes from Aquimarina aggregata, assembly GCF_001632745.1. Taxonomy (GTDB): domain Bacteria; phylum Bacteroidota; class Bacteroidia; order Flavobacteriales; family Flavobacteriaceae; genus Aquimarina; species Aquimarina aggregata. The sequence goes on from NZ_LQRT01000006.1 coordinate 129,016, forward strand.
ATAAGATCATCTTCATACTCTTTCCCTAGGAAATTAAATGCTATATCTTTATCATTAACTTTAATCTTTATTTTTTGATCAAGATATTTCTTTAAATATTCATCCAACTTAGGATCATCCTTTGTGGTATCGATTGTTAAAGATTCGTCATACCTAATTTTTAATAGATCTTCTATATCATCAATAAAAACCCTTGATATTATCTGTAATGTTTGCTGTTCTTTATTGTGTTCTATCTGAGTAACACTAACATAAAACTTATGTACTGTATAAGAGCTTAGAGTAATTGATCCCAGAATTAGAAAAAATAATATGGTCTTCTTCATTTTTTTGCTTTGCAAGTGATAAATGTACTTAATTTTAAGAATCTGATTCAAAAAATCATGCCAAAGTTAATTATCTAAGAAAAAAGCCATGTGTAGAAATTTGTTTATATTTTTTTATATGCTTTATATGCTATTGATTTTTCTTTAAAAAACTCTAAAAGACTAAGTCTTTTTGTATTTACCAATAAGTCTTTAAAATAATCATCTTCTGCACAATAATACATAAAATCAGATATTAAATCTTCGGGGATTCCTGCCTCTTCAATAAAAAAAACAGTATCAAATGTTTGCTCCCCTTTCAAAACTATCTTATCTAAATCTTCTAACGCTTTAATTCGTTTCAATTTTTTCAATTTGCCATTAAGATAATTAATGGGAAGTTCAAGTATTCCTGATCTTGCGGTATAAATTCTTCTCTCAATTAATGTAGGTTGAGGCTTATCGCTAAATGGAAGTCCTAATATTTTATTATCTACAAAAGGAAGAATTTCTATGTTTTTAGAATCACTGTTTAGATTACCCGAGAGTTCAATATTACTAATTTTTACTTTTTCTAATTGTTGCACCTTTGACGTCAACCTAATCTTATTGTTTTCTCTTCCTAAATTTTTTGTCTCAACAATAAGAGATAATGTCTCATATTGCACAGATGAGAAAACTATAGAATCTCCTTGTGATGCCGGAATTTTAAAAAAACCTTTTTCATCATTTGTTGTTCCAATCTCTTTGGTGAAATTTACAATATTGATAGCATATCCTTGTAGAGAATCTGCCAAAATCATACCTTCTAAAGTTTCTGATTGGCAGAAAGTATGTAGTGTACTTAGTATAAAAAGAAATGGTACTAATCTAATCATATAATCATCCTTACTATAGTATTTATTAACTGTAAAGGTCAACTATAAGGACGATCGAACAATCTTGATATTACACTATTATTGTCGTTGTTTGTATAATTTACTTTGATACACCAAAAACTGAAGAAGATCAAGTTCTTTTCCTGTTTTAAAATAAGAAGTATTTAAGCCATTATCTTCTGCAAAAAATATAAAATCATTGATTTGATGAATTTCTAAAGCCAGATAGTTTTTAAAAAAATCATCATTATATACATTTCTTACTTGAACATCAATATCTTTTTCTTCAAGTTCTTTTTTAGATTTATTTTTAGTATTGAAAGCCAATTTAAATAGATTAACAAAATTTAATCCATTAATCATTCTATCTTCTAAAAAAACAGTGTTCTCAAGGGTGGATAGTTCGTCTTGTCTAAAATCGTATTCAACATCATTAATCCTCTTAGAGGTTTCTTCTGCAACTCTTCCAATACCGCTTTCAGAAATACCTATTTTTTTTACATCAACAGATACATTTCCTAACAAATCATATGGAGTTACAACTACTTCTTCTAATTGAGTCACTGTTTCATTAAGAAAAATATTTAATCGCTTAGTATCCACAATACCCTTATCGATTAATACAATAAAATGCTGAAATTGCATTGCAACTACTTCAATTCTATCACTAATTCCTGCACTAATTTTAAAAACACCTTCTTTATTTGTTATTGTCCCTTGATTGGTACTTCTATTGTAAACAACCACACCTTCGACGTTATCTCCTATAGGCACAGTTACTTTTCCATCGATGACTACTCTAGAGGTAATTTGAGCTATTGAAAGGCTACACACAAAACAAATAAGAAAAATAGATAATTTTATTTTCATAACAATTAAGATAAATTCAAGATTAAGATACTACATTTTTTTATCTTCACTCAGGATTTCAATATAAGAAAACGTTAAACTACTTTTATTTAAAAAACAATGAGAAATTGTATTATAGCAAGCACTTCTACAATACATGGAAGTCAACCATTAGCGTATTTAAAAGATGCATTAATTGAGTTATATTCTGATGTTGATGAGATACTTTTTATACCCTATGCAAGACCCGGAGGGATTTCACATGATGAGTATACGATAGGAATCAATAATATCTTTAAAAAGATTAATAAAAAGATTGTTAGCATTCACATGTTCAAATCAACTCAGGATGCTTTTAACAATGTTCAAGGCATTTATACTGGTGGTGGAAATACCTTTCTATTAGTGGATCAACTATATCGAAACAATGTTATAACTCCTTTAAAAGAAGCTATCCTATCTGGCGCTCCTTATCTAGGAACTAGTGCCGGCAGTAATATTTGTGGTCTCACAATGCAAACGACTAATGATATGCCTATTACTTATCCTCCAAATTTTAAAACACTAGGTATTTTTCCTTTTAATATAAATGCACATTATTTGGATCCAGATCCAAACTCTACTCACAAAGGTGAAACAAGAGAAACTCGAATAAAAGAATTTCATAACTTAAATTCACAACCTGTAGTTGGTTTACGAGAAGGAAGCTGGTTAAGAATAAGAGATGAAGAAATTACTTTAGAAGGTGATTTATCAGCAAGAATATTTGAACAAAATAAAGCCCCTTACGAACTGGACTCTGGAAATTCGCTATCCACGTTAAATTAAGACATACTGTGCAATATCAAGACATACTTAATACTATACAACTTGAATTAATTTCAAAAAAACATACAGGAAAAGTAGCAACTTACATCCCTGAATTGGCAAAAATTGATCCTAAAAAACTTGGAATACATTTGTATTGTATTAACTCGGGACATTATTATTTTGGAGATAGTAATGAACGGTTTTCTATCCAAAGTATATCCAAAGTATTTGCCTTAACGCTTGCTATGTCATTATATAGTGACGAATTATTTAAAAGAGTAGATGTGGAACCTTCTGGAGATCCCTTTAATTCTTTAATACAATTAGAATATGAAAATGGCATCCCTCGAAATCCATTTATTAATGCGGGTGCATTAGTTATTTCTGACATGTTAATATCTAAATTAGCAAATCCAAAAAAACAATTTTTAGAATTTATACATAAACTAACAGGAGAACAGAGCATAGGCATTAATCCTGCAGTATTCAATTCTGAAAAAGCATATAGCCATCGTAATGCAGCTTTATTAAATTTAATGAAATCTTTTGGCAATATTAAAAATGATATTCAAACTGTATTAGATTTTTACATTTATCAATGTGCAATAGAGATGTCTTGTGAAGAATTAGCCAAAGCCTTTATGATCTATGCTAACGGAGGCAAAAAATTATCTACAAATGACCAAATACTTAATCCTCAAAAAATAAAACGTATTAACGCAATAATGCAAACATGTGGTTTTTATGATGAGGCCGGGGAATTTAGCTTTAGAGTTGGATTACCTGGCAAAAGTGGCGTTGGAGGTGGTATTACAGCTATACATCCAGGGCAATATGCTGTAACGGTTTGGAGCCCCATTTTAAACCCCAAAGGAAATTCAGAATTAGGAATGTTTGCTCTTGAACGATTAACTACATTAACTGGGTATTCGATTTTTTAAGCCATAAATTTGGAAGCTACATAAAAACCACTAATTTTAAGTAATCCTAAAAAAAATAAAAATTGACCCCAATTTTAAAAAATAAAAACCTGTATTTTATTGTTTTAATGTTCATTGTTACAACAATAACATATCTTAATCATTTTGATAATTCTTTTCATTTTGATGATTTTCATACTATTACCGAAAACCCTAATATCAAAAGTTTAAAAAACATACCTAGTTTTTTTACCGATGGTAGAACAATAAGCTCTTTACCTCAAAATCAAACTTACAGGCCAATTGTTACAACGTCATTAGCAATTGATTATTGGTTAGGAGGTGGATATAAGGTCTTTTACTTTCATTTAGTATCTTTTATTTTATTTCTTCTTTTAGGAGTACTTATTTTCTTTTTTACTCTCAAGATTCTTGATTTAACATTTTATAATAACCATAACTATTACATAGCCGCAGGGATAACATTATGGTATGTTCTACATCCTGTAATGGCGGAAACTGTAAATTATATTATTGCCAGATCAGACTTACAATCTACATTTTTTGTAGTGTTAGCATTTGTTATATACCAACATTCTTCGACTGCTCAAAAATATCATCTGTATTTAATCCCTGTAGCCATAGGTACATTATCAAAACCTACGACTATTATGTTCGCCCCTTTACTTGTTTGTTATGTCTTTATTTTTGAAGAGAAAATGAGTTTTCTAACTTTATTTTCAAAAAAACATTTGAATACCTTTATAAAAATGGCAAAAAAAGTCGCTCCTTCGGTATTGTTTTGTTCCTTATTATTTGTATTTCATCATATGATGACTCCCGAGACTTTTAGTACGGGTTCTTCAAAAACATATAATTATTTAATTACACAACCTTATGTAGTTTCTTACTATTTCGGAAGTATTTTCTTTCCTATACATCTTAGTGCTGATACAGATTGGACAATGTTAGAAAGTATCTGGTCATTTAAGTTTTTAATTGGCTTTTTAGTTTTATTAGCTTTAATAGTTATTGCTATATTCTCTTCAAAAACAAAAAAATATGCCCCTATTAGTTTTGGGATTTTATGGTTTTTGATAGCTCTTGCTCCTACATCTAGTATCATTCCATTGGCAGAAGTCATGAATGATCACCGAATGTTTTTTCCCTATGTTGGGTTAATTATTAGTACAGGATATACTATAGGATTAGTCCTGCAATATTTAAAAGAAAAATATCAATTAATCAACATACATATTATTACATGTACTGCCATCATATTATCCATTTATGCTTTTGGGACTTACCAACGAAATAAGGTTTGGCACAATGAGGAAAGTTTATGGAAAGATGTTACAATTAAAAGTCCAAAAAATGGAAGAGGATTAATGAATTACGGATTGACTTTGATGGCAAAAGGGGACTATGATACAGCAGAGTCTTATTTTAAAAGCGCGCTCAAACTTCTACCATACTATCATAGTTTGTATATCAACTTGGGTATCCTTAACAATGCTAAAGGAAACGCTTCTGAAGCTGAAAAACATTTTAAATCAGCAATTAAACACGGCGCCAACTTTTATACTTCTTGGTTCTATTATGGGCGATTTTTATCTCAAAAAGGAAGAGCAAATGAAGCTATTACAAAACTATCTAAAGCTACAGAATTGTCTCCGTTTCATATGGAAACTAGATATCTTTTAATGGATAACTATTTGACTATTGAGGATTGGTCAAGTTTAAAAAAAATAGCAGTAAGCACTTTAAAAATAGATGAATCAGACACAAAATCACAAATCTTTTTACAATCAAGCATTGATAAAAAAAGTGCACTTGAAACTGAAGAAGCAGCTATTTCTAAAAACCCTACAGCAGAAAAATACCTAGATCTAAGCTTAAAGTATTATCAAAAAAAGCACTACAAAAAAAGTATTGAGATTGCTAATAAGGTTATAGCGATTAAACCTAATTCTCATGAAGCTTACAATAATATCTGTACAGCATACAATCTACTTGGAGAATATAAAAAAGCTATAGAAGCTTGTAATAAGGCAATCCTATTAATCCCTAACTTCAATCTTGCCAAAAACAATCTAAACTATGCGATTACTCGAAATACTAAAATAACAGAGCTTACTTCTTTGTTAGAAAAAGATCAAAATGAAGGAAATTACCTCAATCTAGGCTTACTGTATTTCAATTTTGGACATTACCAAAAATGTATTGAGATTACAAAAAAAGGAATTATATCACACCCAAACTCTGATAATTTATATAATAATATGTGTGCTGCTTATAACTCTCTGAAAAATTGGGACAAAGCAATTGAGGCAGGTAAACAAGGCTTAACTATAAATCCAAATAACGAGCTCCTAAAAAATAATTATAATTGGGCTATCAAAAATAAGGGAAATTAAATATATCCTTTCAAAAAAAAGAAAATGATCAATAGAAAAACCAATAAAAAGATTCTCATACTATTAGAATATCTCATTTTTCTGATTATACCCTTTACGGTATTTCTTTTTATTAGTATTAGAAACAAGAATAGATTAAATACTATCGATACGAAAGGTAAAAACACTGTTAAACAAACATTATCCCAAGAAAGCACCTTAATTAATAAAGGAGTTGCATTAATTAATAAAAAAAAATATCAAGAGAGCATACAAGTGCATTTAAAAGTAATACAATTAAACCCAAAAAATAGTATAGCTTACAACAACATTGGCATTGCGTATGGAAATCTAAAACAATGGGACAAAGGAATCGAATATTGCTTAAAAGCTATCGAACTAAATCCTAACTTCCAACTTGCTAAAAATAATATAAATTGGATGAAAAGTGAAAAATCTAAACAATAATGTTAAATCTATTTTTTACCAAAAAAGACACTTTCTAACGATTCTTTATTTGACTCTTGGCATATTTCATATTATTTTTAGCTAACTGAAAATCTGGTCTTATCGTTACGGCCTTATTACAAGCCTCTATAGCTTTTTCATAATTGCCTAACATGTTATTAGAAGAACATATATTATTATAAGCTATACTATTCTTGGGTTCAACTTTTAGCAATTCTTGATTTATAAGTATGCAAGATCTATAATCTTTTATACTATAGTAATTATATCCCAATCTAAGATATTCTTCTTTTGTGAATTTATTATTTTTTCTTCTATTAAGCCCTTCATTAGATATCTTTAAGTTATTGGTCGCCAAAGTCATGTTTGGAGAGAACTCTAGTGCTTTTTCTCCTGCATATTTAGCTCTCTCATACATCAAAAGAATATTATATGCCGAGCACATATTATTATAAGCTATACTATTTTTTGGATTTAATTCGACAACTTTTTGTGAGGCTTCAATGCTTTTAAAATAGCTTTCCTTATTATAATACATTAAACTTAATTGAATATAACCATTTTCAGTCGGCTGTTTACTTAACTTTTGTTCTAAAGCCTCTATAGTATCAACTTTAAAATTATTTTTCACAATAAAACAAATAGGAACTCCATCAACTGTTACTTTATGCACTGTATTATTCGGAGGCCAGTTTTTATCGAGATCTTTGTCAAACTTAGCTTCAGTAAGCATCACAACTCCATAATCCCAATCAGGACTATCTTCTCTTACTGCCACGTACTCTAAATTTGGTATTTTATCTAGATAATATTTTATTTTTAACTGCTCTCCGTAATACATTCGCACTCTTACAGGTTCGTGCCGATCTGTATTACTTATGTTATTTTCTAACCAATCTACTGCCGGTTTGATAGCAAATCCTAAATAATCAATCTCATAATTACCATATGCACCTGAAACCCCTCCTATAAGAGGACTAAAATACAATGCCTCAAAAGGATGATTTTTAGCCATAAACTGTAACGGTTCTAATAAAAATAGAATAAGTATAGAGGGTAATATAACTTTACTCTTAATGTATTTAGACATAAAAACCTTAAATCTACTCCATGCAAAGGTACATACAACAATCATTGGCGGCACAGTAAACAAAAATTGACGCGAATGATCATAACTATTAGCCTTACCTAAAATAAGTAAAACCAATGGAAACAAAGATGTAAACAACAGGAAAGAGCTGTATAATTTGATTTTTGAGTCAGTTTTAACATAAATAAATGGGATAAGAAGCATCCCAATAATTAAATGCAATGGCATCGAAATAAACAATAAACTTTTAAAAGAATAATACCAAGGCATATCATAACTATTACGCCAAACTCCCTCAAATATTTGTGTACTTACAAAACCCTTGTATTGTGTAGCTTTAAGAAATAAATCAATAGGAACAATAAGTGGATTCGTTTGAGCATAAGGCCAAAAAATAGCTGTAGCTAAATAAGCTAATATAGCTATTCCTGAAATCTTTAATAATAACAAAAAAATATCTTTTAAAACGATGTTTTTAAACCTTTGTTGATAATTCTCGATAAACCACCATAAAAAAAATGCAATCCCTAAGTTTCCTAAAAACACAAGGCCTATCAACCTTATATTGATTAGAATTGAAATATTAAAAACTAAAAAAAATCCTCTTTTAAAACTTATCTCAGGTAATTCTTTTAGCAATTTAATGACATGATAAATAGAAAATATATAAAATGCAGCGAAAGGAATATCTTTTGGACTGTTCATCGCTTGCCCAAATAAAACTGGTGTCAATACCACAAAAACCAAAGTGATTATCCCTAAACGCCAACCTCCTAATTCTTTACCTATTAAACCACAAAAGAGAAACAATAAAAATCCAATAATAGCGCTGATAATATTTCGAAATTCATATTCGCCTACAAAACCGAAAAATTGATACAAAAAGTTACATAGCAGATCAAAAAAACCACCAAAACCATTCATCCCTTTCTCTAGATGTTCTTGACTAAGAGAGATATTTATATATTTACCTTTTTTATCTAGAGGAGACAATTGGGCAATCTTATTTTTTCCTTTAAAATAGTCTAGAATGCGTTTTCCATGTTCATGATGCACTCTAGCATCTTCGGTCATACTGTAGTTAATACTTAATCCCGACATTAATATAACTATAAAAAGCCCTAATAGTATGAAGGCTTTACGATAATCTATTTTAGAAATAAAATCAAGATTCATGTTTCCTATTTTTCTTTAAAAAACTTTGCTATCAAAAATACAATTTGATTTTGATCCTCTCTATCCAACTCATAATACAAAGGCAATCGTAACAAATTATCTGTAAAATGATCGCAATTCCCTAATACTAAAGATGTTCCATCCTTATGATAAAAAGGGCTTTTATGAAGTGATAAATAATGAAAAACACTATGAACATTATTCTGTTTTAAAAAAGAGATTAATGCTGTTCGTTCTTGTATATTTTTACACACCAGATAAAAAAGGTGACCATTTACAGATGCATAATCTGGTATGTTTGGGAGCTTCAGAAAACCACTCTCGCCTAGTTTTTTTAAACCTTCGAAATAAGAGTTCCATATTTTTTTCCTTCTGGATTGAATTTTTTCAAGATTTTCTAATTGAGCATATAAAAATGCTGCTGTAACATCTGATGGCAAAAATGAAGAACCTATATCAACCCATGAATATTTTGCAACTTCTCCTCTAAAAAAAGCAGATCTATTGGTTCCTTTTTCCCAAATAATCTCTGCACGTTGATCAAAACGTTCATCATTAACTACTAACATACCTCCTTCTCCTGCAATAATATTCTTGGTTTCATGGAATGAAAATGCGGCTAAATGTCCAATAGTACCTAATCGTTTTCCTTTATAATAAGAATCTATTGCCTGTGCGGCATCTTCTATAACAAATAAATCATGAGTGCTCGCAAGATTCATTATTTTATCCATATCACAAGCTATTCCTGCATAATGTACTACAACAATCGCTTTTGTTTTAGAAGTAATTAATTCATGTAATGTATCTGCATTAATATTTGGGTTATCCTTGTAACTATCTGCAAAAACTATTTTAGCACCTCTTAAAACAAAGGCATTTGCCGTAGAGACAAAAGTATATGAAGGCATGATTACTTCATCTCCTGGTTCGATATCAATAAGAATTGCTGCCATCTCTAAAGCGTCTGTACAAGAAGACGTTAGTAGACAATTGCGAAATCCCATTTGTTCATTAAAATAATTATGACATTTTTGAGTATAATAACCATTACCAGAAATCTTACCACGAGACACTGCATCTTTAATATAATACAACTCGTCTCCAGTCATGTATGGCTTATTAAAAGGTATCATTTTTTTATTTATTTGTTGAATCCCACAAAAATTGAGTGCTCTTATTATTCCATATTAACACACCTACTCTCTCCCAAGGTTGATCAATATTTTTTTGCAATAAGTCTTCCTCCCATTCAAATGAAATTTTTAATCTCTTTTTTACGATTTCAAACTCTTGATAATCAGACAAATCTATATTATTCCGATGTGCCCAAAAAGAAGAATATTCAATAAACCCCTTACGAAGGGAATAAGCATTTTCTTTAACATAAGGCTTATTGACTCTGAACATCCAATAAGCATAAGTACTACCTGATATATATGCATCGCACATTCCTTTTTCATCTAGAAAAGGAAGTAATTCTCCTTTATATTTTAAAGTATACATGTTTTCAAAACCTTTGAAATGATCATCTAAAAACACATCATGATTAGTAATTCCATAATACCTCTTTGCAAAGTTATTTACCAAATACTTTGTCGTTGAGTTATATCCAAAAAAATTATAATTGATTTGAAATTGCAGCAGCATAGCAATACATAAAAAAAATAGTAGAAAGTTATCAGTCTTAAAGACACTAGGAAAGAAGTAAGCTTGATTAGTATTCTCTATTAAATTTAATGATTGACTTTGATCCCGTTTCTTTTCGGTAAAAACTTTCCCTAGAAAAAGAATTTTACTACTGTAATAAAATAATGGTAATATCTTACATATCTTTTTGAATAAAGCCATTTCGACATAAGGAGTTCCATCGAAACTTAATCCAGCCAAATTCTTATCAAAAACATATTCATTTATATTTTCTTTTTCACTTATTTCTTTTTTTTCAATTGAATCTATTTTCCCAAAAACATCCAAGCATTTAATAAGCAATACGACTTTATTACAATCTAAATTGGTACTATTATAATACAGTTTTAGACTAGCTTTCTTTGATTGAATTCTTTTTTTAATTTTATCCCATATCGATACGGGTATCATGAGCAGGTAAATAGATAAATACCCAAGAGCAAAATAGGGGATTGGAAATTCAACAAGTATCCCAATATGTAAACCCACACCAATTACAAAAAGAATGATTCTAAATTTTTTATTCCAAAACAAGAAAATAAACATAAACTCAAAAACCATTGTTATATACGATAAAAGCTTGACTAGAAATTCTTGATTTAAAAACCACTGATTATCCGTTATTGTCGATATAGGAACGGATGAAGGCAACCATACTCCCAAACCATTAAGCCAAAGCGGAGAATTTATTTTGTAAACAAATGCCGAATCAAAATAAACTAAACCAACACCTAAAAGCACTGGAGCAAAATAATTAATTTTTGAAACCTTTTCTTCATTATAGATTTGATTTCTATTCAAATACACTATTTTTTTCTTTAATAAATCTATAGAAAGGGATTTGTAGATTGGCAAAAACATCAAAAGAAAATTTACCCCAGTATAGGTATAAACCATATGATATTCATAATCGGTCATACTTGAAATGAATACGATTGTAAATAGATAATTAATTATTGTCATTATTCTTGTAGAGAATCCAATACCCATACAAATAATTACAGCCATCCAAAATAAAAGTAATAATCCATTATCAGGAAAGTGGACGTCCAAGTAAGGAATTCTATCAAAATATAGTTGTCTATACTTATATATATAAATTATCTCGAATAAAAAGTTAATAGAATAAGCTATTCTAAATATAGCAAGTCCTTTGGCTGAAATTTTTTTAAATAATATTTCTTTAATAATATTCAATTTAAAAAATGATTTTAGTGGTTAGACAGTTAAAACAAGTACTTTTTTCTATTATTTTAAATCACTATAAATCAATTTCATATGATTTTTTACCAATTGATTTAGCGGGATTACCCATATAAACTTCTCCTGAATCAGCATTTTTGACTAAATTAGAGCTAGCTGCTACAATAGTCTGTTCTCCTACAATAACTCCATCTCTAATAGTAGCATTAAGCCCTATAAATGCTTTTGATTTTATAATTACATTACCTCCAATCGCACAATGAGATGTAATCGTTACATGGTCTTCTATAACCATATGATGAGCAATAATATTTCCTACCCAAATCAATACGTTATTTCCTACTTTCGTAAAAGGCATTATGGTATTGTTTTCCATAATAAAAGTATTTTCTCCAACTTTGAAATCATTCCAAACTGAATTTTTTGAAGACACATAATTGGCTAAATAATATCCTTTTCTTTTAGAAATAGTATATTTTTCGATTCGGTTTTTATTTAATTTAGAATACCCTATTGCAACAAAAAAATCATACTCAGATGGTGGATAAATTATTTCTACGTTTTCAAATTCAACTACTGGCAACCCTAAAAACTCTTCTGTATTTTTAAACGCTTTGTCTACACAAAATGCAACAACTTCATATTTAGAATCATTGGTGAAATAAAAATGTGCTAATTCACCAAATTCGCCTAATCCAAATATGACAAGTTTTATCTTCTTATTCATATATTTTTTTTATTATAAAATTAGGTCTGTTCTGCACTTGTTTAAATATTTTATACATATATATCCCTATAACACCTAAAAAAGTAGAAATGATACCTAATATCAATATATTGATCACTAATAATGAGGTCCAACCTACTTGAATCTGTTCTCCGTAATACATTTTAACAAGTATCAACAATCCTCCTGTAACAAAGCTTAATAAAGAAATAATAACCCCAAAATTGAACAACCAAGTTAGTGGTTTCGCAGAAAAAGAAGCAACTGCATTTATTAATAAACTTATTCTTTTTTTAAGCGTATACGTACTTTTTCCTTTTCTTTGTGATTTGGATATTGGAATTCCTTTTTGATGATAACCAACCCAATACATCATTCCGCCAAGAAATAAGTTAGCATCTCCCAACTCTAAAAGACTGTCAACATATTTTTTCCGCATTATACGTTCCGTAAGTATATTTCTGGGAATCAAAGTTTCAGACAAAGCGTTTAAAAAAGTATAAAACATATCACCTGAAACTTGCTCAAACCAATTCCCTTTTCTTACTTCTTGATATGCATATACAACATCAAATTTTTCTTTATTATCAAAAACAGCATATAATTTTTCAAGTACCTCAGGAGGAGTTTCTAGGTCACAATCAATTAAAAACACGATATCACCATCACTTATACTTAATCCTGCTTGTATTGCATAGTGATGTCCAAAGTTTCTAGACAAATCAACTAACTTCACGTTAGTATCTTTATCTCGAATTTCTAAAACTTTTAGACGAGAATAATCAGGAGAACCATCGTTAACGAATATAATTTCGTAATCTTCTGTAATTTTTAGAGTTGTTTTATGAACCCTTTCGTAAAATTCTTGTACAAACCCTTCCGACTTATATAATGTAGTAACTATTGATAATTTCATACTCTAGTGCTTTTAAGAAATGTACTAGCTTTTTCACCTTCATTAAAGATAAGATCTAAAACACTCACGCCATGTTCAAAAGGAGCTGACATCTGATTATATTCTTTATATCCTCTATAATCTATCCATTCTATTGTTATATCATTTTCCTTAAAAAGTGTATCATTTATATAAGCTTTTGCAGCAGGACCAGAAAGATATCTATTTGCATCTAGCTTTTTGCATGCATCAATCAACCTTTCATTTGCACCTCCTTTAAGATTTAATTCTTTGCTATCAATAATCTGTGTTTTAATCCCTAATATATTACAAATTTCTAAAATAAATCTTTTATTAATTTCACTTAATAGCGCATAATCACATTCCAAGTAGAGTTTCTCAAACTTTTCCTTATATACTTTAAAAAACGGAGCTTTCCCATAAACCGACTGCAAGGTTTTCCAATGTTTTATATTCCATTTTGATAAAAAGATTTCTGTTTCTTCAATAGATTGGTTTAATTTAGTTTGTTTTACTGGTATTGTTATCCATTCCAGCCCATTTTTTGTTTTCAAAATATTCCTGTTACGCCAATCATTTTTAGTATATTGAACCTCATCATAGATTACAAATACATCTACCATATTTATCATGTCAAAATACCCTTTCCAAGGGATGTAATTCGATTGGGATATTGCTATTTTGTTTTTCAAAATTTCATATTATAAACATTCGCCATTGTATCTAAATATAGGTGATTTCTTTTTATAAAGACAGATCCAGAATCTTTAAATTAATTACGAATCGATTAAAACGTTAATAGGCATCAAAATCTAATGCACTAAATCTCACTCCCAAAAAATCAAATTTGCGATTCTCTGAAGTTAAATCTTTAAAAATAAGATTTAGTGGTGATGGTCTCATTTTAAGGGGGATATCAAAATAAAAAGATTTTTTCCAATTAATAGTATCATCAATACCGATCCATAATTTGATAGGTTTAAATCCTAAATTGGTCTGAGTATCTTCAATATTATACTTTTTTTCAAATTTTTTTAGCATCGCTTGTATACCAAAATGAGCAGTTGCTGATGTTATTTTATTATTTTTAATCGCATATGGTAATTCTGGATTAGATAAGCGCCATTGTATAACATCTTCGTCCCAATTTCTTTGATAATCGATCGAAGTACTTTCCTTCTTATGTGTAATTTTGCCCAAACCCAACTTAGCTTCAAGCATTCCTACAAATTGAAAATCTAACTTTTTAAGAAATCCAGGAGTGCTTTGTGCATTGGCAACACCAATGACAAAACCAAAACCTTGTTCAGTGGCAGCTTTAAAACTTTCCCTAGCTAATTTTGTGAATAGTTTTTTTCCTCTGTGATTAGGGTGTGTAGCAGTATTTAAAGACAAAAGTCCTTTTTCTTCCTTTCCAAAAACAAATGCTTTGATAGGCATTAATGCATAATGAGCGGCTAGTTCTCCATCAAGATAAGCATTATATCCAATCATAGGTCCAACAGGATTCTTAGCATATTGCCATGAAACAAATTTCTCCGTATACTTTTTAGCATTCGGAAAAGTAAGTTTCAAAAGACTTGTTATTTCTTTAATTGAAATATTATCTGTTTTAATTGGTGAAAATTTGTAATTCATTTATTATTGAAAATTAACTGAAATTTATTTTAATAGTACCTAAAACATATTAATCTACAAATCCATTATTGTCTAAACCAGATATATAACTTTTATATGTCATTATTTTAGCATTAAAAGTATTCATTATTTCATTTAATCTAGGAAAAACCTTTCTCCTATTATAATACATTAGCTGATTATAAATCAAATTATTATTAATTTCTGGATGCATAAATTTCTCTTGTTTTAAATCAATATCATAAGGATGAAAATAACTAGTAACAGCCAAATCATTATTAAAGTGATGGCCAAAACTCTTCTTAATCAAATGATATGGCAAAAATCGAAAATAAACACCTCCCGAGAATGGTACTTTTAAAAATGTACTTTTTCTTAAGCTTATTGGAATTTCCCACAAGTCATCGTTCATTTTTTTAGGACTTTCACCAAAACCTTCCCATCCATATAATGGGTTTTTTGCAGGGAGAATTGAGCTAGAGTATTTAAATCCTAAATCAGTCAAAATATCAAAGGCCCAAAGTACATCTTTTGTAATTGAAAAAGTCGGAGCCCTATAACCTATAAGCTCTCTTGCCCCATAATTATATAAGGTTTCCATATTTCGTAATAAATCATCTCTAAATTCTTCGGGAGTTTGATTAGCTACTGCTTTATGTTTATTTGAATGGCAAGCAATTTCATGTCCTTCTTCGACAATCATTTTTATTAAATTAGGATAATATTTAGGAATATCTCCAACAGTAAAAAATGTTGCTTTTGATTTATAGTTATTCAAAAAAGTTAAATAACTCTCAACTAAATCCTCAACTCTAGCAGTATATATCAGCCCTTCATTTACCCTCAATCTAACATCCTCAAGATCTACACTGAATAAAAATATGTTCTCCTTTTGGTTTTTCATTATGATTACATATGAATTATTCTAATAATTAGAAACTATTGATTTTTCCTAACAGCAGATAACTGCTCTGCTATTAATCCCAAGAGAAAAATAATCAACCCGGCAAGTATCAAAGTACTACCTCCTATACTAATACCTTTGCCTTGAAAGAAAAAATTAGCACCCCAAAGCAATCCAAAAGCAAAAAAGAAAGCAGAAATAGGCAAAAATATTCTTGCAGGATTAAAAAGAATTATAATATTAATAATTTCCATTACAGTTTCAAAAGCAGTCCTAACACCAATAGTACTAGAACCTTTCAATCGATCTTTTATCCTAATAGGCTCCTCAATTACCAAATGCTTATTACTAACAAACGTTAAGGTAATTATATCACTAAAAGACATTGTATCGGGAGTGAGTTTTAAGTACTTTTTCACTAATTCAGTATTATAGATTTTCATTCCTGAATTAATATCGTAAATTGATAATTTCATCAATACCTTTGCAACCATACGTATAATATGTTTACCAATACCTCTAAACAAAGAAGCAGATGATTGTCCTTTTCTACTCCCCACTATAAGATCCGCATCTGTTTCTAAAACTTTACTAAACAATTTATCTATATCCTGTAGATAGTGTTGACCATCTGCATCCATAGTAATTACATAATCTGTATTACTAGACTTAATACCGGTTTTTATTGCACCTCCATATCCTTTGTTAACTTTATGAGAAACAATATTAAACTTATAACTAGATTCATTCTGAAATTTTGTAAGCACTTCTAAAGTCTGATCACTAGAACCATCATTAACGATAATAAGCTTATAATCTTTGTCCTGACAATGATCTATTACTTTAGGAAAAAATAATTGTAACGAATCAGCTTCATTAAAAGCAGGTATAATAATCGTCAAAGTTTTAGCCATAGAAATTTAAAGTTTTTATAAAACTAAGTCTTTTTTTAATTAAAAAGAAAAGTAATATATATATAATCATCACCTATCATTTATTAATTAATCATATATAATGCTAGCTAAAAGAAATTACACTTTTTCAGATATCAAACATTTACCAACGAGACAATTGTTAGAAATTAAACTCGTCTAGAATAAAAAAGCCTTATCTATATAGATAAGGCTTTTGAGCGGGAGACCGGGTTCGAACCGGCGACATTCAGCTTGGAAGGCTGACGCTCTACCAACTGAGCTACTCCCGCTTTTAACGGCGACAAATGTATTAGATTTTTTTAAAAAAACAATCAATAATACATAAAATTATTTTCAAATAAACACAATAAAGTCAGATTAAACCTAATCAATCTATACTATATTTCACTAGAAATAAAAATAAAAATATGCTTTTTATCGTGAAAAATAGTTGTTAATCGAAAAAAAGGTGTATTTTTGTAGTTAAAGAAATATTAATATATTGCATAAAGGTTTATCTTTAATTAAAATTAGGGAGAACTTTTTCTTTTGCTTAAAAGCATTATTATGGTTTTACCGTAATTAAAATAAGGCCTTGTATTAATATTAAGAAATTACCCCAAATATGAAAATAAAATTACTTGGATTATTTTTATTTTTATCTTTTGTTAACCTACATGCTCAGGTAAAGGTTGGTGACAACCCTAATCAGATAGATAATGCATCTATTCTTGAATTAGAAAGTACCGATAGAGTCCTTGTACTAACAAGAGTTACCACGGCTCAGATGAATAATATCACTCCTCTGAATGGTGGTTTGGTATATAATACTGATGATAATTGTATTTTCCAATACCGAAATAATAGTTGGACAAGTCTTTGTAATGGAGATGATAATCAACAATTAAATTTTGAATCTTCCACTAATATATTATCCATTCAAAACGGCAATCAAGTCGATTTATCCTCATTAATACAAACATTAACAAAAACAGGTAATACTATATCCCTCTCGAACGGTGGCGGAAGTATTAACGAAACAATATCTACACTTACCCTAAACTCAGACGGAACATATACGTATAGAGCCGAAGACGGAAGTACTACTACTTTTGGTGCTACAGGAGCCACTGGGCAAACAGGAGCTACTGGAGCAACAGGACAAACTGGAGCCACTGGGCAAACAGGAGCTACCGGAGCAACAGGTCAAACCGGAGCAACAGGAGCAACAGGAGCAACAGGAGCAACAGGAGCAACAGGAGCAACAGGAGCAACAGGAGCCACTGGACAAACTGGAGCTACCGGAGCAACAGGACAAACTGGAGCCACTGGGCAAACAGGAGCTACTGGTGCAACAGGACAAACTGGAGCCACTGGACAAACAGGAGCTACCGGTGCAACAGGACAAACCGGAGCCACTGGGCAAACAGGAGCAACAGGTCAAACAGGTGCTACCGGAGCAACAGGACAAACAGGAGCCACTGGGCAAACCGGAGCCACTGGACAAACTGGAGCTACCGGAGCAACAGGACAAACTGGAGCCACTGGGCAAACAGGAGCTACTGGTGCAACAGGACAAACTGGAGCCACTGGACAAACAGGAGCTACCGGTGCAACAGGACAAACCGGAGCCACTGGGCAAACCGGAGCCACTGGGCAAACCGGAGCCACTGGGCAAACCGGAGCCACTGGGCAAACAGGAGCCACTGGACAAACTGGAGCTACCGGAGCAACAGGTCAAACAGGAGCAACAGGTCAAACAGGAGCTACCGGAGCCACTGGACAAACTGGAGCCACTGGACAAACTGGAGCTACTGGTGCAACAGGACAAACCGGAGCCACTGGACAAACCGGAGCCACTGGGCAAACAGGAGCTACTGGTGCAACAGGACAAACCGGAGCCACTGGGCAAACCGGAGCCACTGGGCAAACAGGAGCAACAGGTCAAACAGGTGCTACCGGAGCAACAGGACAAACAGGAGCCACTGGACAAACTGGAGCTACTGGTGCAACAGGACAAACCGGAGCCACTGGACAAACTGGAGCTACC
Source organism: Aquimarina aggregata (assembly GCF_001632745.1). Classification (GTDB taxonomy): domain Bacteria; phylum Bacteroidota; class Bacteroidia; order Flavobacteriales; family Flavobacteriaceae; genus Aquimarina; species Aquimarina aggregata. The sequence goes on from NZ_LQRT01000006.1 coordinate 147,949, forward strand.
GGAGCAACAGGACAAACTGGAGCCACTGGGCAAACAGGAGCTACTGGTGCAACAGGACAAACTGGAGCCACTGGACA
>NZ_LQRT01000007.1 GCF_001632745.1 Aquimarina aggregata
ATTTTTAATTTGGCTTTTAAAAAGAGAAAAAAAATAAAAACAAAAAATAAAAATTCGGCTCTGTGTTAATCCGAAAAATTAGTGTCTTTTTGCACGCTACGTTTCATACACAACCCGTTAGCTCTAATTTAAAAAATGACGTTGAAAAACAGAATAATAATCATCCTATCGATTGGAATTATAACCATTTCGAAATCTTTTGGGCAAAATAGTCCTAAACAACTTGGAATAGATTTTTTTAATGCTCTAAAGTCTAATGACTCAACTAAAATTATGAAAATCATTCCTGAGCCTGAAACCTTGATTGAATTTTCAAAGAGTATCGGAATTAAAAGAAATAAAAAAGAGATAACTGAATTCTTTACTAAATATCCAAACGAAGTAAAACAATTCATAAATCGTTTTGAAAATCTAAAAGATTACGGAATTAAGCTTGGAATTGAATTGGAATTTGCTGAATTCAAAGATATCGAGATAAATACACGTGAATAGCAAATAAGTGAAGAAGGCAAAACTATTCCAGTGACGGATTTGAATGTGATTTTTAATTATAAAACTAAATCATATCGTTTAATATTAAATTCCATTTTTGAATATAATAAGGTTTGGTTTTTAGCAGGAGATAAACCAAGGCTTGAAAAATATTAAAAAAACTACAACTAACACCATGTATAATTCATTGCTAGTACTCGCCTACTCAAGAAAATCCTCGCGGATTTTCTATTCGGTTTGTATTTGCTATTTTAATTACTGAAACACGCTATGAAATCATACACAAACACGTTGGCAAACATATGGAAAGACACTTACTAACTTCAATCGGAATTCTAATTTTAATGGTTTCTTGCAAACAAAAAGAAACTCAAAAGATTGAAATTCTCGAACAAAAACCAACGACTGAATTAAACGCAGAAACGGAAAAAATAGCTGAGGAAATTCTTATTCCTGAACAATATTTTGAAAATGATAGTTTACGAATTTTACTGGAATCCGATTTAGAAAAACTTACTCTAAACCCAAAATTTGATTTAAAAACTGAATCGAGAATAAACACACACGACGAAACAATAACTGATACAGTTAAAACACAGACTTTTGACAAAACAAAAATTTACTCTTACCAAGCTAAAGACAAAGAATGGATTTATTCTGCAAAAATAAGGAGTTCAGAATTTAAGTTTTTAAAATCTATCAAAATTGGAGTTAATAAAGAATCTCTTGAAAATATATTGAAATCGGAATTAAAAACTGATTTAATCAAAATTGGAGATTTAGAGAATACATCCGTTTTCATTTTTACTTTTGAGAATGACACACTGAAAGCTATAGATTATCAAGGTTGGGTAGATTAAAAAATACGATTTGCCAACAACGTGTATAGTTCATTGCTTCTGACATTTCCTTCGGAAAGTCCTTGCGGCTGAACAATGAGTCGTTATTTTTTCCTAATTTAGTATAAGAGCAACGAAACCACACACAAGACCGTTGTACTTAATTATGAAAAAACTATTATTTATTATTATTTTATTTTTCTTATCATGTAATAATGATAAACCCAGAATTGGTGTAATTGAAGAAAGGGATTTAACTCAAACGCAAATTGACTCTATATTAAATGAGTATAATTTTGTGTACTCAGATTTGACGTTTATAGATAGTACTAGTCAGGTACTATTGCCAATAACTACTCAAAAAAATTATGAAAAAAGATATAGTAGTTATGAATATGAAGCAGAAGATTACCCTCGTTATTGGAATATTCTGTTCTTTAATAGCGATAATGATACAACCAATTTATTGATAAATTCCAAAATTCGTATCGCGGACTTTGAGTGTAACATTAAAAATTCGGGTCCAATATTAAGAAACCGTATTTTATATAAAATCGGCGACAAGGATTATAATAAAGACAAAAGACTTAATTATGAAGACCCCCTGCATTTATTTATTTCAAAAATTGACGGAAGCGAATTAGTTAGACTTTCACCATTAAATGAGAACTTAGAAAGTTATAAAATTGTTCCAAAAACGGACAAAATAATTTTTAGAACTAGTAGGGACATTGATTCAGACCTAAATTTTGATAAAGATGATGAGCTCATTTGGTATCAAATTGACTTGTCTGAAAAGAATTCTCTAAAGGAAATCGTTAATCCTGCTAATAGAAAGTTGATTGAAAAACTATATTTCGAACAATGGCTCGTGAAGGAATAACTAAGTACAACACAACCTATAAACAATACGGGTTCGGGCAAAATCTTTTGGATTTTGCTCTGGACAGGAAAAAATAAATCAAAACCAAAAGATCTCGCTATGTGCGTGGCGGAAAGCAAACGCCAGTTTGCTCCCGTACTGTTCATAGCTCAACCGTTGTACAACATAAACCAATTCTCTTAATATCAATGAAAGGAAACAGCTATGCTCCAGATGAAACAATAATTAAACTTTCAAGAACAAAACTGTTAACAGAAAATATTTTATGGAGCACCTTAATGATTGTTTGTCTTTATTCTGCTTACTTTAACCTTTACGGATTAAGATATTTAGCATTATTACTATTTTTTTTGTTTCTATATGGAGTTTATCAAAATGTAAAAAAAGCTAAAAAAGAACCTAAAATTCAGTTGAGACTATCCAACAAAGGATTGATTTTAAAAAACGGATCTTTTATTAACTGGTCCGAAATAAAAAAAATGGAGGTGATTGTTAAACCAAATTATTCATCTTCAATTCAACAGGAATATCTTGTTGTAAACACAAATAAAGACAAAACGGAATTTTATATTAACGAATTAAATATTAGCTCATTAAGATTGGAATATTTGATTAAAATTTATAGAAAAAGGTTTGATAAAAAACAAAACAATTAAAAAACGTTGCACGACATTTGCCAAAAACATAAAATGAAACCTGAAACAGCTAAAAATATTGGAATAAAAAAAGCTTTGCAGTCTGCAACAATTGGAATCTTAATCGCGCTTCTTTTTATGATCTTACTTGCTGGTGGTAGTTTTCAATGGATGTTTGACTGGAATTACTGGATAAATATATTAATCGGAATTGGAATTTTTTACGGACTTGCATACTGGTTCGGGAAAAATGCTGGGTATGAAATTTTGATTAAGAAAAAAGATTCTGATAAAGTCCGAGCAAAATACGGATTTTTGACTTTGATAATAACTGCTTTTCTTGTTGGATGGACTGGATTTGTACAAGAGGGAATGGAACCTTACGATACTTTTTGGGACTCGTTTGAGGATTATATTTTTAAACCATTCTTTTGGATAACATTAATTGGCTTTTTGCCTGCAATTTTAGTCGGAATCGTATTTGGAAAGTGGATTAAAAAAAAGTAAATAAAAATGTTGTATAACAATGGCTGTAAATAATTGCTTGAGTATAGTAAGTGCTAATCGGAATATTCTCCGAATATTCCTCGCTCTGTGCCTTTTTGCTAACTTAGTACTGTTAAGTAACTACCCATAGCCGAACCGTTACCACACACCTAAGAAATATAACGTTTGAAAATAACTTTTAAAATAATAATTCTGATATTCCTCCTATTTGGTTGTTTAAATCCAAATCGAAATTTGATAGCAGTCGAAAATGACTATGAAATTGATTTGACTGAATTGGACTCTGTTCGAGAAAATCTAAATGGATTTTGGATTCCAGAAAATGATCGAAACGGACAAGAAATCCTGTGGCTAAATTTTGAATCAAATAAGGATTTAACCGACTGGGAAACTATACCCTATACTGACGAAATAAAGCAAACGGAAATATTACCTTATAAATCTTGTCCAACAATTGTTACTTTGATAAAGGTAAATAAGGAAGTTCAAATGCAATTCGTTTCATTAGATGGACAAGACACAACAAAAATTGATCAACTGACCAAAACGAAATTTAAGATTGGCGGAACTACATACTTGAGACACAAAGGTTATGAGTTCCTGAAATAATAAACGTATGGTATATATATGTGATCATAGCAGCTAAAGGGCTAAGCGGATGATCTGGTTATTTTGGAGTGGTGCAGCACTCGCAATAAAGAAAAGTTGGCAATCACTGCGCAAAAAAAAGAAAAGCAAGGTAACAATTTGCTCTGCTATGACACATATATTTAACGTTACCCAATATTATAAATGACTGAATTCACTCCACCAATATCTGAACGTAAAACTGAGGAGTTAATTGAAATTGTATACTCAGGCAAAGAGTATTGGAATGAAGAAGCTATTCGGCAATCAAAACTGGAACTTGAAAAAAGAAATGTTTCTAAAAAAGAGCAAGAAAAAGTAATTTCTAAGTGGGAAAAAGAAGTAGATGATTATATTGTTGAACTGAAAAACACTTTAGAACAAAATAAATCGGAAGGATACTCTATTCTAAGAATGTTATCCATTTTTGCGGTTGCTCCTTTTATCCTTGTTGGTAAGTGGACTGTCGGTAAAGATCTTATCGAATTACGGAATGAAAATTTTAAACTAAAATTCAAACAACGGCTTATTTTACTTTTGACTGGAACTTTATTTTGGATAGGAATTTTTATTTACGGATTTAATGCATCTGAAAAAGAAAGGTTAAAGCTCTCTCATGAAGAAGAAATTGAAATATCTGACTGGAAAAAGAAACACGGATATGAAAAATAAACATTGGGTAACAACACCTATGCGATAATGCCGGGTTTGGGTTTAATCGAAAGGTCATTATCTATTTGGTTTGTCGCCAAAGTATTAATTTTAGTATTTAGAAAAAATAAAAACAAAACATAAACTTTGGCTTAGTGCTAGTTCGAAAACCAGTGATTTTTTTGCTCCCGCACTACGCATAGTTAAACATTATTCTATATTATGAAAAAAATATACATACTAATATTAATACTTGTATTAAGCCCATCATTTTCTTTTGCATGTAGTTGTGATTGGGGAGGGAATTTTATTAAGGCTGCGGTATATAGTGATGTGATTGTAAAAGCAAAAGTGATTCAATTTAACTTTCACCTTCCTAATGGTAAAGTATATACAAATCAAGAGGAACTTAATAAATATCTTTCAGCGAATCCAGATTTCCGACCAATCAATATAGGAGCCTCAATGCTAGTTGAGCATATTGAAACAGTAAAAGGAATTGAACAAAGAAAAAAATTCGAAATTTATGGAATGAGCGGATTAGATTGCAGGCAAAGTCTTCATATTTTTGATATTGGAAAAATATATATCTTATCAATTGACAGAAGTAAAAAAACTAAATATACTCCTCCAAATGAAGATGAAAAAGATTATATGATTGGAGGTTGTTCTGAACATTCTCTTGAATTTATTCCTGCTAAAAACAAAGTGAGAGGTTACATCAAAGGACATTATTCAAGACGACTGATAAATTACGATTATAAAAAGCTTTTGAAAAAAGTAACATAGACTAACACCATATAAGTGGTCATAGCAGTTAGGTGATCGATCGAATGGTCAGCGTATTTTTGTTGTGGCGCAATGCTTACAAAAAGGAAAAGCTAGCAACCAATGCGCAGTTTTTGTCGAAAATAGGGTAACAATTTCCCTTGCCACGACAAATATATTAAACGTTGTGTGTAATTCTGAAAAAAATAAGTACAAAACAGTAACAAACAAATTTTTAATTTGTCTTTAAAAAAATATTTTATGAGAATTAAAAGGTTGTTCAAAAAAATTATTGCTGTTTTATTATTGCTAGTAACTTCTGTATTAGTTTATAGCCTTATTCCTAGGGTGCGCAATATTGATCCTGAATTTCAAACAGAATTGGAATATGGGGAACCGATTGCTAAAGAAATCAAAGATATTTTAACACCAAAAGAAGAACCAGAGAGAATAAGATCTATAGTTATTCTTCAAGATGAAAAAGTAGTTTACGAATACGGTCCAACAGATAAAATTATGAATACGGCTTCCATACGTAAATCCATTCTTGGACTATTATATGGAATAGCAGCTGATAAAGGGTTAGTTAATATTAATAAGACCCTTACTGAACTTAAAATTGATGAATCAACGCCTCTAACGAATCAAGAGAAAACAGCTACCATAAAACATTTGCTGATGTATAAATCTGGAATTTATTTACCATCTCAAGGAGAGCATGATTCACAGATAACTGATAGACCCATAAGAGAAAGTTATAAACCTGGTGATTATTTTTTCTCAAATAATTTTGATGCCAATGCTTTAGGTACAATATTTATGCAAGAAACTGGAATCTCCATCGGAAAATTCATGGAAGAACACCTAGCTATACCAATGGGGTTTCAAGATTTTTCAAAACAAAATGTAATAGTTGGAGATCCTTGGTTTTGGCCAAAAAAAGAATCAAAACATGAACAATATTATATTTATTTAAGTACAAGAGATTTAGCTAGAATTGGTGCTATGGTAGCAAATGGAGGCCATTGGAATGGAAAGCAAATAGTATCTAAAAAATGGATAGCAGAAAGTATAACATCCTACAGCAACCTTAAGAAAAATCGTATAAATTATGGACGTTATGATGGCTTCGGTTATCAGTGGTGGATTTCATCTAACACCAAAACCGTATGGGCAGATGGTTATGGAGAAAGGTTTTTGATAATAAACCCAAATCGAAATTTAACTCTGGTAGAACAGAATTTCACTGGTAATTCTTTTTTGTCTACAGGATTATGGTTAATGAATAAAAATATGGATTCAGGTTTAGGAAATTTAATTAAAGTACATCAAATGATTACACTAAAAGAATAAAAACTAAATGGGCATTGTCTTTTTCTACTTTCTAGTTTTGCTTCTAATAATTTCAATCTTGGGTGGAATTATCTATTTAAGTTATTGGATTCCTAAAAAACTAGGCAAAAAGAAACTAGGAATCATTCTCTCACGAATACTGAGTGTTGGAGTAATTCTTCTAATATTATCATTTGTTTTTGATGATATTTTGTTTTTTAAACGGGACGCGAAAAAATATCTCTCTGAACAAAAAATTGAATTGAATGATGATTTCGAAATCTTAAATAATCAAAGTGGTGGAGTAATGGATTATTACCATAGATTTGAATTAGAAATTTCTCAGGTTGACAAAAATCGCTTGATTAATGAAATTAGATCTGCTGAAAATTTTCAGGATTCAGTAATATCCTATTATCATTTACCAAGTTATTTTGACAGATATTCTGGAGAGTTAATAACAGCAAATTATGAAACTGACAGGGAATTTAAAACCGAATTTTATCAGCCTAATGGAAAAGGAATGGCTCCAACGTATAGAATAATAAGTATTTCGAAAATTGATAAAAAACTGACTTTTGAAGATATTATTGAGTAATAAACTACACACAACACCGAGTATGTGATCATAGCTGTTAAGTGATAAACCAAAGGTTCTAGTATATTTGCTATGGCGCAAAGGTTCTAGAGAGAAAAGTTATAAAACCAGCGCAGGTTGTCGATGGCTAGGTAACAATTTATTTTGCTACGACACATATTTATAACGTCGTAAAACATTTTGAAAATAGATAAAGCTCAATTAAAAGATTGAAACTAGTTTAAACCACTAACAAAATAGAAAAATTCCTTTATTAAACTTCGAAATCTAAAATATATTTCCAGATGAAATTGACTCACCCGATAATGGTAATTTTTATATTGGTAATCCTAATTACTGGAGGATTCTCTTTTTGGTTATATAACGCTTTACATAGCCCAATAAGCCATAATTGTGCAACGAAATACATTACAATTGAACAAGGCTCCTCATCGAATAGAATTCTCGAAGTATTAGAAAGAAATAAAATACTACAAGCTCCTCTGGCAACAAAGATATATTTGCGATTCTCTAAAATGGATGATAAGATGGAAGCGGGTGATTACAAATTTCCTTCACCCATCAGCCCTATAGATGTAATAAACCAACTAAAGCAAGGAAAAAAACGGACCAAAACGCTTACTATCCCTGAGGGCTGGACACGGTTTGAGATTGCCAAACGTATTGTAAAAGAGTTTCCAGTAGAATCGTTATTGACTGAAAAAGAAGTTCTGTCGTTGATGGACGATACCAGACTAATTCAAGAGATTGATTCTAAGGCAAAAAATCTTGAAGGCTATCTTTACCCACAACTTATGAATTTAAATACGGTACTCACCCCAAGGATGTAATTGCTAAAATGGTTCAACAATTTAAATCAGTTTGGCAAACAGAATGGGATGGGTTGGCACAAAAGATGGGAAGAACTAAGCGAGAAATTATTATCATTGCTAGTCTCATTGAAAATGAGTCAAAAATAGATGCCGAACGTGGTTTAGTTGCTTCCGTAATTTACAATCGCCTTGAGAGCAAGATTCCTTTGGGTATTGATGCAACAAATGTATACATTGCCAAATTACTCGGCCGTTGGGATGGCATAATTCACAAAAGTGATCTTGAAGTGAATCACCCTTACAATACTCGAAAAGTACTTGGCTTACCTCCTGGTCCAATAAGTTCCCCGAGCAAAACGGCTATTGAAGCGGCTCTAAATCCGGAACAAACGGAAAATCTTTATTACGTGCTTAATGTAGAGGCCAATGACGGGTCACACCACTTTTACCCTAGCGCTACCGAGTTTTCTAAAGGTAAAGCTGATTATCAAAAGTGGTTGGCTAACCAACGAAGAAATTGATTTAAAATAAAAATTTTTGGCTAAGTACTTAATCGAAAGTTCCCTATTTTTAATTCCCGTACTAACTATAGTCGAGCCGTTAGCATACATATGAAAAGAACAATCCTTTATATAATCTTTTTGTCAATAAACATTGGTTTTTGTCAATATCGACAAAAAGCCGGACAACCGTATGCCGAACCTGATTTGTTGATATGGGAGAATGATACAATTCAAATTCAAACTTTTCCTTTATACTGCCTCTCTACATTTGACCAAAAAAATCTTTTCGATAACAAAGAAGCAAAACCTGAATGTTGGGGTTGTTTAAAAAACTATATTGCCGAATGGAAAATTATAAATAGTAAACTTTATTTATCTAACATATACAGTTTCAACTTTAAAAAGGACAGTATAAAAACTGACTTAAATAAACTATTTCCTGATAAAATAAAAAACAATGTGGTTTTAGTAGATTGGTATTCAGGCAATCTTTTTGTTCCAAAAGGAGAACATATTTGGATGAGTCAAAGTCCAGGTTTCCCAATTTACGAATCAGAGTGGAAATTAATTATCGAAAAAGGACAAATTGAAAATATGGAACTTAAAAATGGCAACTATTATAAATCCATTTACACTGAGAGTCCGAAAAACTTAATTGCTTTTATTGAAAATAATTTAGACCAAAAAAGTATAAATGAATTGAAAAATAGAAAGATTTCTATTTATTTAAAAACTGGCAAGTCAAAAAATGATTTTTCTATTTCAAAAGTCAAAGGAATTACCGATAAAAGCTTAGAAAAAAAACTTGTTGAAGTTATAAATAAATTACCCAATTTTGACTATTATTATAGACATGGGGAAGAGTTAAATATCATATTTCTAATAACATTTATGGATAATCGACCTTGAAAAAACAAAATACGTATGCTAACACCGTATAAAAATAATTACTGTTTTAGGCTTAACCAAAGGTCGTTGCAGTTTTGTTACACACAAAACCTCAAAAAATGAAACTATTAATACTCATATCCTCTATATTTATTTATTGTGGTGGAATAAAAGCTCAGAATACGGATTTATATAAAAAGTATAAATACGAAGATTTTCTAAAGGTTAAAACTATTGATAGTGGATATAATTATGTAAAAACAATACACAGAAAAATAAATACTGATTACGACTATAGAAAAAATCAGGATGATGTAATTGTCAGAGTATTATTAATTAATAATGGGGATGATAAGGGAATTGAAATAATACCCATTGACGAAACCAATAATTTTCGAAAAGATATAATAAGGACTTTGATTATAGCGAACGAGAATTTGACAAAAAATGATTCTGAAAAGTATATCACTGAGTTTAATATCACTTATGATTATGAGCCTCATATGGAAAATTGGCAATGGAAAAAAGAACTGCCAAAAATTCGATTACCTCTTTATAAAACCAAAGTAAAAACTGTTACTATAAATTGTGAAGTTGATAAAAAGACTGGAGAACGATTTAGTAAACAAGAGGTAAAAGAAAAGTAAAGTGTGTAACATCATATATTAAATCAGAGTAAAGTTTAGTGTTAGCTCGAAAGGTCTTTTTCTTTTTGCAATGGCGCTAGATTTTTATAAATTAAACAAGAAACAAAAATGCGCAGATAGATCTATTGGTTTAGACATACTTGCCTTGTTCCGATTCATATACTAAATCTTTGCGGTAATTAAAACAAATTAAACTTTGAGAAATCACATAATTAAATTTTCAGTGTTAGCATTCATAATATTATTAAATGCTTGCAAAACTGAAAAACCGAAAACAAAAGAGAATGATTTTTCGACCACGGAAAGTCCTTACCTTGGTCAAAAGCCGCCTGGTTTAATACCAGAACCTTTTGCCCCTGGATTAGTTACAACTTTGAATTGGGAAATTGATGGTGTCTTTACTCCTGACCTTAAAGAGTTTTATTTCATCAGAGAAGTTGGAGAAAAAGAGGAAGATAAAAAAATGGAATTTGTTGTCTTCCAATATAAAAACAACCAATGGCAGGATTCTGTTATATCATCAAGGGTTGGACAACCTTTCATATCACCCGATGGGAAAAAAATGCACTTGGGAAGAAGGTATAAAGAGCGTACTGGTACTGGTTGGTCGGAGATAAAAAAACTCGACACCGTATTTATGAAAATCCCTATTATGAGACTTACCGCGTCGGCTAAAGGAACCTATGTTTTCGATGAGATGTCTGAAGAAGGTCATCTCCGTTACTCTAGATTAATAGATGGGAAACGTGAAGAACCCAGATCATTTGGAAAAGAGATTAATACTGGAAAATCGAATGCCCACCCTTTTATTGCGCCAGATGAGTCTTATATTCTTTGGGATGGTAGACGAGATAGTGGCTATGGTAATGCTGATATCTATGTTAGTTTTCGACAAAAAGATGATTCATGGAGTAAAGCTATTAACCTCGGCGAAAATATAAACACAGAAGCTTCTGAATATGGTGCAAGTGTGACACCTGACGGAAAATATCTGTTCTTTAACAGAAATGTTGGAAAGGTTAAACCAACTGACAAGTACGAGAATACGGATATGTTCTGGGTGGATGCTCAGGTTATTGAAAGGTTAAGGTCTAAACAATAAAAAATAACTACCGCCAACAACGCGTATAAAACATAGCTAAAATGCGATAAACTAATAGTTCTGCTCTTATTTGTAAAGACCACCAAATTTGAAAATTTGGCTTTTAGAATAAAAAGTAAAAACAAAATATAAAAATTCGCCTCTGTGTTTATCCGAAAATTAAGCATCTTTTTACGCCCTAAGTTTCATACACAAGACCGTTGGTAGGTATTGAAAATGCAACTCAAAATAATTACAAAATGGCTAAAAATAAAACCACCGAAACTGAAGTAGACGTCTTTGATTTTATTGAATCATATGTAGACAATGATCAAAAAAAAGCTGATAGTCATAAATTAATCGAATTGATGAGTGAATGGTCAGGTTTTGAACCAAAAATGTGGGGGCCAACAATAATAGGTTTTGGAAGCTATCACTATAAATATGAAAGTGGTCATGAAGGTAATGCTCCTTTGTTAGGTTTCTCTCCCCGAAAAACGCAATTTTCACTCTATATCTATTCGAAAACAGAAAAAAGTGATACTCTTTTGATGGATTTAGGCAAATTCAAAATGGGTAAAGCCTGTATTTATTTTAAGAAACTAACTGACATAAATATTCCAATTTTAGAAAAACTTAGTATGGAAACGATTACATATCTTAATGAACACCATGAATGTGCTTGTAGAAACTAACAATGACCAGCCAACAACATGTATCGTTCATTGCTGCAGAATTTCCTAAACAGAAATTAGCACGCATTAATTATCTTAGCCAACAGCGGAAAATGACTTAGGCCTTTTCTGCAACTAACCATAAACCAACCAGTGCGCGGCATTTGAAAAACCGAAAATAAAATGAATGAAACAAGGCGAGAATACATTAAAAGAATAAATATCGTCTTGGATTTCATAGAAAATAATCTTGACACTAAACTATCACTTGAATATTTATCTAAGAAAGCCCATTATTCAGCTTACCATTTCCATAGAGTATTTTTGACATTAGTAAATGAAAGCTTAAACGAATACGTCAATAGAAAGCGGATTGAACGTATAGCCGCAATTTTATTGGTTAAACCAAATTCTTCTTTAAAAAACCTAGCCTATAAATATGGTTTTAATAGTGATAATTCTTTTTCAAGAGCATTTAAGAAATACTACGGTATTAGTCCAACTAAATTTAAATCCGAGGGAAAAGAATTACTTAGCAAGATTGGTATAGAACCTTTTTCGTCAGAAAAATACATTTGTTCCATTGATAATATTAAACAATGGACTAAAATGAATGCGCAAATAACGATTAAAGAATTACCTGAATTAAAACTTGCAAGTATATCTAATATCGGAAACTTTGAAAAAGCAGGTAGTATGTTTCAAAAATTGATGGAATGGGGACATCAAAAAAGAGTCTTAGACACTTCAAATTTTAAAGCAATAACAATTTATCGCGACAACCCGAATATTACCCAAACCTCAAAAGTGAGATTTAGTGCTTGTGTAACAATATCTGAAAATATAAATACAGATGGAGAAATTAACCAACATAATCTAAAGAAAGGGATTTATAGCATTGGACATTTTGAAATTAAAGCAGAAGAAATTTCGAAAGCTTGGAAAAGTATGTCTATTTGGGTAATTGAAAACGGTTATGAATTTAGAGATGGAGATTATTTTGAGATGTATCATAATGACCACAAAACTCATCCTGAACAAAAATTCATAATAGACATTTGTATTCCTTTGCAAAAGACTGAAAATATTAAACTTGGAGAAATCAACAATCTAGATCTATCAAAATATAAAGACAACTTAGATTATCATCAATTGATAAGCTATATGAAAGAATTGAGGCTCTTTTTTCAAAAAGAATATGATACAATTTTTAAACTCGGAAAGATTTATCAAGGAGCCCCTAATTTTTCTTATTTTTCTCTAACGACAGATGAATTAAAAAAGCAAAAGCTTAAATTCGTTATCATTTTAAATCACAAAGAACTGTATTTTTCGATTTGTTTATCAGGTCAAAACAAAAGCATTCGAAAAAAGTATTGGAAAATTTTTAAAGGTAGCGATTGGAACAAGTACCATTTAGCAGAATCAATTGATAATAGTTTATCAATAATTGACCAAACCATACTAAAAAACCCTGATTTTAATAATAAAAGAAATTTAACTGAACGAATTGAAAAAGAATCACTGAAATTCATAAACGACATAAAAAACATCCTTGAATAAAAACGACCACATAACAATGGGTATAATTAATACGGGTTTTCGTGTTTAATCCAAAGTTTAGCGTAATTGTTAAGGTCCGCCAAACCTTTTGATTTGGCTTCTAAAATGAAAAATAAAACAAAATTAAAAGGTTTGGCTAAGTGTAAGTTGTCAAATTACCACTCTACTACTCCCCTACTAATCATAGTCGAAGCCATTGTAAAACATTTTAACAAAACCTATGAAGAAAATTATAAGCCTACTAATTTGCGTCCTTTTACTTGTCTCTTGCGGAAATAAACATGAAGGAGAAGAAAAACCTAGCTTACTATCTAATTTAATTAACATAACTGATAATGAAAATAATGGAATTGAAGAAATTCTGAATTTTTATGGAGGTCGTTGCGAATATTCTATAGGAGTATCAGCTTCAACAAGCGATGGAACAAAAAAATACTTCGAAATTGAAATGAGTCAAAGTGATGAGATTGAGAAAAGATTAGATAAACCAATATTACCTTCCTCAAATATAGCATACATATTCTACAAGAATCTAAAGGAAGAAAAAAAGAATTACGATGCCATCCACGTAATTCTTGTTTCTAAAAACAATGCTGAACAAGAATTTAAATACCCTATTTCAACACTTGAAAAAGTTGAACAAAGAATGTCTTTGAATGATAAAACCGTGAATTTGCTTAAAGAGAAAAAATTTGAAAATCTAAAAACCATGCTTAATAACGAATTAATTCCCTTTGATAAGAACGAGCTTGTACCACGTTTAATCAAACTTGAACCACAATTTGGAGATATTAAAGAATATCGTTTCTTCGGATTTATGATTGCTCCTTATAAAGGGAAGGATATACTTCACCTGTCAGGAGCTTTATTAAGAGAAAAGCAAAATCACGAATTTAGCATTGATGTGGATTTTAATTCAAATAGAGATGAACTATACCAGCTTCAGTACAAAAAATGATTTGAATAAAAAACGTTTTACGCCAACATATATATGATCCTAGCAATCAAGTCATCAATCGAATGGTTGTCTTATTTTTCATAAGGCGCAATACTTACAAAAAGTAAAAGATAGCTATCAACGCACAAAAAAACCAAAAAAAGCAAGGTAACATTTTGCCCTGCTACAACACATATATTAAACGTTGTCATACATTTGAGAAAAACAATCTACATAACAATAATATTAGGAATTCTGATTTCCTGCAAACACAAAAAAGAACCTAAACAAGCGGAAAATAAACCAGCTGAAAGTCTTGCGTGGAAAATTGATTTAGATACTATTTTGGAAAGAAATAATCCGAAAAGTCTTGATTTAACGATACATCAACTTTTTATAGATACAACACGAAATTCGGAGATTTATGAAAAAGTGATTAACTGGAAACCGAATCGAATGGATAATGACGCAATTTCATATTACGAGAAAGAAATTTCCAAAAAACACAAACCGAATAAAATTTACTTAAAAGGATTTCCGAGACATTGGATTAGTTTAAAAAAGTTAAACAATGAATTCGTGATTTACGAACCTTGTGACGGAAATACGCCATCATACGAAATCAATGAAAGTTCAGTTCTTTTCTTTCATCAACTCGAATCAGATGCTGACTTAATATCTGAATTGAAAAAATTGAGAGAAAACGAAATCGCTTTAGAATTAAATACTATTCCACAAAAAACCAAATCTGAAAAAGCCGAATTAACAATAAAAGCAACTGAATTTAAAAACGTTTATGAATTGACTTATAGTTTTGATAAAGTTGTGAGTAAACAGTTGGTTACGCCAAACTATAAAGCGTCGGAATTTGATATAATTGTAAATAATTGTCCGTCAATGAAAAGAATAGAATTTAATGGATTTGACAAAGATTAGCAGAATAAAAATGCACTGCAACACCGTATGAAATTAATTGCTGGTTTTAGCCTATTTACTAACTTTAGTACTTGAAACACGAAACTAATCTTATACGAAACCATTATATTTAATGTAATAAAACACATTGAAAAAATCTTGGGACAACTTTTTATTCAAAAATTTCGTCTATGTAAGTAGAACCGAAATTTAAAATGAATAGATCAACCAAAGTCTTGCTAATTATAATCATATCATTTGGGACATATTTTGTTTTCGATGCTATTTTTTTCAGGGACATCAGAAAATGGCTCTTTGACCTAACAAATCAGCTCGGAATTAGTCAAATATTAACGTATTTGATAACTGGAATTCCGTTATTCTTAAGCACTTTACTGATTGGGAAAAGAACGGATTTTTTTCAAAATTTAGGACTTGACAAATCAATAATCAAAGGATTCCTATTTGCCATTGTCTGCATCTTACCGATGTATATTGGATTTAGTATGATCTTTGATTTTAATCTAAATGTAAAAATAAACACAATTTTGATTGGAGTTGTTTCTGCCGGATTTTTCGAAGAACTATATTTCCGAGGATTTTTATTTGGATTACCATTTAGAAAAACAAAACTCGGATTTATACTTTCCGTATTCTTCGGAGCTCTTTATTTTGGCTCATTGCATTTGTACCAAAGTTCTAATTTTAATGAATTAATGGGTATATTCTTGATAACATTCTTGGGAGGTATCCTGTTTGCATGGGTATACGCAGAATGGAATTACAATATTTGGGTTCCTATATTTCTGCATATGCTAATGAATTTAGCGTGGGAATTATTCTCTGTAAGTGAAAACGCACTTGGCGGAATTTATTCGAACGTTTTCCGACTTCTAACTATTGCTTTAGTAATTGTTCTTACTATACTCTACAAAAAAAGAAAAGGAATAAAACTCACTGTAAATAGAAAAACACTTTTACTTAAAAAAACGAACTAGGAATAACAGAAAAAAAAGCACTACTCACAACAATATGTATAATTCATTGCCTGTTCTGCGTTTACCCAGAAAATCGTACCGAATTTCCTCTTGTTAGTTTTCTTTTGCTAACTTAGTTCTTGTCAACGCAACTAGTCATAAAAGAACACGTTGTGCATAATTATGAAAATGATTCTTAAAACAATATTTCTGCCAATTATAAGCTTCACTTGTTTTAGTCAAAATAGTGGCAAGGAAAATTTGAACCTAACATTCATAAATCAGTGTACAAACGAAAAAGTAAATCCTGAATTTGAAATTCTAATGCCTGAATTATCGTCTAAATTTACTTATGAATACATAACTATTTTTAGAGAAATTGATGACTTGATTACTCAATACACAACCTCTATAAAAACAAAAACAGATACAATTTATATTCCTAAAATCCTCTTTGCGGTAGGAAACGAATTACATTCAAAACGTTTTAATTACTTGAATTGTGAAAAAGTTTGCAATGGAAAAGAAACCGATTTTTATAAAAATGGAAATAAGCGGACTGAAGGAACTTACAAAAATGGAAAACCAATCGAAATCAAAGATTATCGAACAAGTGGAACATTAAGAGCTCAATACTTTTATGAAAATCTGACTCTGAATTACAAGCGAATTGATTATTATGATGAAAATGAAGATTTAGAAGAATATCAAATTTACGAGAACAAAAAATGATAAAAGCAAAATATTTATATTTGGCTTAGTACCAATCCGAAACGTATCGCTTGTCACCTGCCCTACGTTTCCTCTACGAGACGTTGGCAAACCTTATAATCAACCTCTCTATTAAACCAAAAAACTGTAGTCAATAAAAAATGGATATTGAAAATATATTAAATAAAATTGGGCAAATTTATTCACCATTATCTAATGATTGTCAGCAAGAATTCATTGCTAAATTAAAACTTATTACTTATAGAAAAGGTGATACTGTCGTCCGAGAAGGACAATACTCTAAAAAAGCTTATTTAATTGTACAAGGTTGTGCCAGAGCTTATTATTTAAAAGACGGAAAAGACATTTCAGACTGGTTTACTTTTGAAAATCAGTTTATGGCTTCTATTGTAAGTTTTTTTAGCAGCCAACCCAGCCCACATTATGTAGAATTTGTAGAAGAATCAATTGTCATAGAGTTCTCAAAAGAAACGGTAGACTCACTTTCTAACAAATTCCACGATTTTGAACGATTTATTAGTAAAGTTGTTACAGAAACGATGTTAGGCCTTTGCGAAAGGCTACACACTATTCAATTTTCAAAAGCAGATGAAAGGTATAAGAACTTAATCGGTATTTATCCGGACATTACCCAAAGGATACCACTTACACACATTGCATCATATTTAGGAATTACACTTGAAACATTAAGCCGAATCCGCAACCCTAAAATTCGAATTTGATTTATATCAAATGATAAGTATTCCATTAAAATGACTTTTGTAAAAAGATTTAAAAATGGAAGAAAACAACAAACAACTAAAATCAATTTGGGGTGTCTGGTGGGAGCCTATTAGAAAATGGTTTTATCCAGCTTGGCTACTCTATGAAGTCTCAATTCGTTTTTACAATTATTCTATAGCCGTCCATCAATTTATAATGGAACAGCAAAACTATTTAGGGGAAATTATTATACAAATTTTAGCTGTATTTTTAAGTATTGTTACTTTCATCATTTGCTCCTTTTATTTGACAATCCCTACTTGTCTCACCTTATATAGATTCTTTACAAAAAACAATTTTGCAAGCAACACATTTGAACAGAAAATAAAAAAATACTTCTAACTTTTAATTATTCATCAAGCATCAAATAAACAAATAAGTATGAAAGTTATTTTAGAAAACATACCTATCAACAGTTTAATTAATACCATTTCAAAAAAGGTAGATTATTCAGACACTTATGCTACGACAAATCATTCAGATAGTTTAGACAAAATTACAAATAAGGTATTTGCTGACTTTCCAGATTGGGTTAAAACACTAATGAAACTAAGAAATGCAATTGCCAAAAAATTGAACTAAAAACCCAAAAACCATCAGATTATAGCACAGAATTCAAAATTGGAGGTAATATAGGTTTTTTTAAGATATACAAAATAATGACTGATGAAATTATTTTAGGTGCTGATGATAAACATCTCGATTTTAGAGTTAGTATTTACAATTCTCACGACCCCACTTATAATATTAAAGTTTCTACAATAGTTCAATACAATAAAAGTTTCGGTAAAGTCTATATGGTAATCGTCAAACCGTTTCATAAATTAATTATGAAACAAATAGTCAAAAGAGCCTACACCACAAAACAAATCTAATTCTAAAAATATGAATATTTATTTAATTACTTCTGGTATTCTTTGTCTCATTCTAGGGTTGTTACATTCTATACTCGGTGAATTGTTAATTTTTAGAACGAAAAAAAAAACTAATAAATTAGTGCCAACATTAGTCACTAATGGCCTAAAAGAAAGACATCTTAGAATTATTTGGGCTACTTGGCATTTAACATCATTTTTTGGTTGGTGTATCGGTACTTTACTTATAAAAATTGCCCTTGACCAAAATTTAGTGAGTAAAGAATTATTAAAATTCATAATTGCTTCAATTTCAATTTCAATGTTATGTTCATCTATTTTAGTTTTTATAGCAACAAAAGGAAAACACCCTGGGTGGATAATTTTATTGGGGATTAGTATTTTAACTTTTCTAGGAACTTAAAACAAACAAATGAACAAACGAATAGCATTAATAATAGGGCATCCAGACAAAGAAAGTTATAATTACGCTTTAGCAGAAGCCTATAAAAAAGGTGCAAAGACATCAGAATTTGAAATTCAAGAAATTGTTATACAAGATTTAGAATTTAATCCCAACCTTCAATATGGTTATAGGAAACGAACCGAACTTGAACCTGATTTATTAAAGGGTCAAGAAATATTGAAATGGGCAAACCATTTAGTTTGGATTTATCCAGTTTGGTGGGGTTCAGTACCTGCAATTATGAAAGGTTTTTTAGATAGAGTTCTTCTTCCTGGGTTTGCTTTTAACAAAAGGAAAAACTCAATATGGTGGGATAAACTTTTTATTGGCAAAACAGCTCGTATAATTTGCACTTTAGACCAACCTAGTTGGTATTACAAGTGGTTTTATGGAAATCCTAGTCATAAGGCAATGAAAAAATTAACAATGAACTTTGTTGGAGTAAAAAAAGTAAGAATTACAACCATAGGACCAATCAGACTATCCAAAGAAAAATTTAGAACAAAATGGTTGAAAAGAGTTCAAAAACTAGGTGAAACTGGTAGGTAATATAAAATAATTAACAGAAAATAATGAACGGAAAGATTTTAGTATTTTTTGGAATTACCCATACACTTTTAGGGATTTCACCTTTTGCTTTTGGTGAACAATTTGTAAAATTTGCAGACAATTTCTTTTTCAAAATTAGTGAGGGACTTTTTGAATTTCCATTACTGAATGGACAAATGAACTTCGAAAATTTTCAGCGTTTTGGTTTGTCTACTATGGTCTGTTGCTCATTCCTCTTGAAATTTTAGTCAATTATGTAGAAAAAATAAGAGGACAACTACCTGAAAAATTTATTTTGACTTACTTGATTATCATAGTAATCGGAGTTTATATGATACCCGTTTCTGGAATGACATTTTTAATGTTACCACATGCAATTTATATGTTATTTCAAAAAAATCAACTAAAAAGCAGAAGCTAAAAAATAAAGAAAATATGAAACACTAGAAAACATAGTTAAAATATGAATATCTAACCTTAAAAATAACGTTTACCAACAACAACGTATATAAAAAATAGTAGGATCAACACAGATCAATTGGTTTGCATTTTTTTTATTATTTTGCCTAGATATCGTAAAAAGTAGTAGATTATCATCTGCTACTTTTCATACACAAATTGTTGTGACTAATTATTCAAAAAATTGACAAAAAATATATATTATGTAAGCGGATTAGGAGCTGATGAAAGAGTTTTTAATTTCTTAAGAATTGATAATGTGATTGAAACGCATATCAAATGGTTAGACCCTTTAAAAAATGAGTCTTTAAGCTCTTATTCTCAAAGATTGATTCTACAAATTGATCTTTCTAAAGATGTAATACTTGTAGGAGTCTCATTTGGAGGGATTGTAGCACAAGAAATATCTAAACATATTGATATAGAAAAATTGATAATTATATCTAGTGTAAAAAGCTTCAAAGAGTATGGATTTGATCTCAAACTAGTAAGCTTTACAAAGATTTATAAAATAGTCCCTTCATTCATTCTCAAATGGTCAAATAAATTGACTGCTGATTATTTCTTTGGCGTTGAATCTAAAGAAGAATCGGAACTATTAAATAGAATAATCGATAGTACTGATGAGAAATTTATGGTCTGGGCTATTGACAAAATCATGAAATGGAAAAATTCTAGAGCTTCAAAACTTGATCTAACACATATTCAAGGGGATAGTGACAGAATTTTTAATAATCGTAAATTAAGAGGTGTAATTTGGGTTAAGAATGGAGGGCATTTCATGATAGTAAATAGAGCTAAAGAAATATCTAATATTATAAACTTACAATTAGCATATTTATGGGACACAAAAAAGTATGTTTAGAACGTCATAGAGCAGAAAATCTAGGATCTGATTTAAACAACTTAACTTTTGAATTGAAATTTATTGAACCCTATTGGAGTGCGAACCAAATGGAAGAGAAAAGTATTCAAATGTTAATGAACGAACTCAAACTTGAATTACCTAAAGATCATATGTTATGTAATGAAAACGCTAAACTAATTGCAAGAAAGACGAATAATGATGATATTGTATTGGAACTAGAAGATAAAAGAATTGCTGTTGTTCATCTAACTTGGAAATCGAAAAAAGAAATTGATGGTTACCCAATTACAAGAATCTACAAAAACAAAGCGGATTTTTGGAATAAAGAAATGAAACTGGATGTTCTAAATTTTAAAGAATAAAAAGCTGATAACATTATATACGAAATTAGAGCAAAGTTTAATGCTAGATCGAAAGGTCATTTCCTTTTTGCAATGGCGTTAGATTTTTATGAATTAAATAAGAAATAAAAAAGCGCAGATAAATGTATTGATTCTGGATTGTTTGCCTTACTCCGATTCATGTATTTGACGTTTTATACAATATGAGAAAACTAATACTTTATATAACATTATTTGCGACTATTTCAAGCTGTACACAGAAAGGTTATGAAAAAAATATTGCTAAGGATTACTACTTAAAAAAGATTGATTTTAACGGAATTCAGTTTGTTGGAAAAAAGACGGACTCAATACTTGAAAATGGAATTTGGGAAACTATTGTACCTGATTACGTTTTCGCTTATGGGAGTAATGAAAATATGATAATCGTAAAAACTCATCCAAATTATTACACTAACCAATGGAATGTAGACACAACGAAAACTGACTTTTATGTTATTGACTTAAATAAAGATGAAAAAAATATTTATGGTCCCCTCTTAGAATATCAATTTGAAGAAAAAATGTTTGATCTAAATGGAGATACCATTGAATTTAATCATTTTTTTTCCGAAATAAAAAAATAAAACAGTGTACAATACTATATATGTGATCATAAATAGCTAAATGATCAATCAAATGGTAAGTGTATTTTTGGTAAGACACAATGATTGCAAAAGTAAAAATTAGCAACCAATGCGCAGAAAAACCGAAAAGCAAGGTAATATTTTGCCCCGCTATGACACATATATTAAATGCTATCTCACATTAGAGAAGTATAAAGTTTGAAAATAATTTTTAAAATATTAATTCTAACATCCAAATGAATAGGATAATTTGCATTTGTTCCGAATGCAAAAGTGATTTCGTTACTGATAACCCTAAAATGAAAGTGTTATCCCACAAATGCGCTTATTAACTATATGATTATCAAAATTGTATGTGCGAATTTAAAAATAACAAGTACCCAGAAATATTATTGGAATTGAAAAATACTAGAATATTTAAAAAACAAACTACAATAAATGGATGAAAGAGCATTTAAAACATTAACTGATTTTTTAGAAAAAATACCAAGTATTCAAAAGCCAATTTCTTTTGGTGACACTGACGGATATTGGTGGTTAAAATTCTCTCTTGATATCAATCATAAACTAGCTTGGAATGTTGTGCAAGAATTAGGTTTTGTAATTAACTATATCTCAATCGATGAAAGATTACCTACTGTATTTTATCCTGTCTCTCCTCCTCCATATATGAATGGAGGACCAACTGATTTTTTATCATGGGTAATTGAAACTAAAAATACCGATTTTAAACCCGGTACTTTAATGAAATGGTTAGAAGGTAGATTACCAAACCCGGTTAATGATTTAGAGCAATGGAATGAAGAATAAAACACTACATCAATATGTAAACACAATGCTTTTAAGTACTTTGAACATAGGAAGTTTTGTATTTCTGATTTCGGAGTTATAATTTTTATTATTTTAACCGTAAAAATTTAGAACCAAAAAAAGTGTAACACCTCATTTATTTTTGAAAGTGACTGACTTTCTGCACCTACAGATGTTTACATTTAATGTTGGTACTCATCAATTCAAATTCAAGTAAAAATGAAAGTTACACCCGAAAAAAATGAAAAGGTTGCCAATATGATATTTGGATCAATTTACCCCCTTTACCTAAACAGATTGGAAAAAAATGGTAGAACAAAAGAAGAACTCAACCAAATAATTAAATGGTTTACAGGTTTTGATCAAGATGCTTTGCAAGCCCTTATAGATGAAAAAGCAACTTTTAGAACTTTTTTTGAAAAAGCTGAAATACATCCAAACGCGCACCTGATTAAAGGGGTCGTTTGTGGTTATCGAATTGAAGAGATAGAGGATGAATTTGAATTGTATAGACAATGTAGACGTATGGAAAAGCTAATTGATGAATTGGCAAGAGGTCGTAAAATGGATAAAATTTTACGTAAAGAAAAAAAGTGAAAATTGGTATTAACAAGCTATAAAATCTATGGCTACCCTGCGAAATTTTCAGCATCATATACTAACCCTTGTTACCAATAAGACAAAAAAATATGATTGAGTTAAGTTTATCTGAAGAAAAATTTAATATTAATGGTGTTGCTTTGAGTTTTCCAATAGAAATTGAATTTTTAAGCAAATTACTTTCTGTTACCAAAAGAACAAAAAAAGGAAAAAATAACACAATCTACACTTGGGATGATTTAGGAATCCTTGCTTATTCAAAAAATGGTAAAGTTGCAGAAAGTTTACTACTTGAATTAAAAAAAGAGGATTTTGATTTTAGTCCTAAACAGGTTTTCAAAGGAAAATTTTATTTTGATAATGAAGAACTCATTAGTTATTATAAAAATAATAAAGACAAAAGAATTAAGCTTTTTGACGGAGACTCATCTGGTGCACTAGTTCTTAATAGTATTAGTGTCTGGTTTGACTCTATTGATAACAACATTATAGCCATTGAAATAGCTGCTTTTAAAGGTTCGACAATTAAAGAAATACCTCGGGATAAGTATCTGATTAAGGAATTAAATGAAGAAACGATTGAATTTTCAGATTTTGGTTTTAAATTATCTATTATTCAGGAATTGATGTATAACAAAGAACTTCTTCAACCAAAATTTGACTTATTTGAATTTGTTATAGGGTATACCAAAAGAGAGATTGATCTTGAAAAGGAAGGTTACGAACCAATACCAGAGGTAACAAATTACTTTAAAAAACTTCCTATACCAAAAAAATTAGCAAGTGAAGTAACCGAAATATATCAAGATGGAGGAAACGATATTTATATGCAACTTTTGAGGTTTGCCGAGGGTTGGGAAGATTACTGGGACATAGAGAAAACTGAAGATACTAAGTATTTTCCGAACTTAAAAAAAGTGGTGTTATGTTATGCTAAAAAAAACGTATTTGAAGAATTTAATAATAAAGGAATTAAAGCTGAATGGTTGTAAAACTGGTCACAAAACTGTATCAAAACCTAGTATGAAGTAAAATCCATCGAAAAGACTGGGCTTATTTGTTATATCGACCAATACAAAATTTAGTATTTTAATGATTGACGATAAACACAAAATAGTGTATTTAGCGAATTAGTAAGCCGAAACTAAAGTGCTTATCACCTACCCTATATTTTTATATTAAATAATGTATACAATTAGAAGAAATTGACAATAGATTTTACGAATATTGCATATCTCAGGGCAGGAAATGATCGTCAGCAAAGAGCTTATGCAGAACTGATGAAGTTATCACTTTTTGAAAACCTCCAAGACTATAATCCCATATTAACAGGAACCATTCCCATTGGGATAGATCTTCCTAAAAGTGACTTAGATATCATTTGCGAAAGCTCAGATCATATTGGGTTTACTAAGACTCTTAAATCGTTATATTCTAATAAGGACAGTTTCGAAATACAAACGGGTAATTGGAATGAGCTAAAATCAACTATTGCTATATTTCAATCGGGTAAATTTAAGATTGAAATTTTTGGACAGGATTGCCCAACTGAAAATCAAGATGCATATAAACATATGATAATCGAGCATAAAATTCTGAACTCAGAAGATGATAGATTTAGAGCAGAAATAATACGACTGAAACAAGAAGGACTAAAGACAGAGCCTGCTTTTGCAAAATTATTGGGCTTGACTGGAAATCCTTATAAAGAACTATTGAAATTTGAAATATAAACACTAAAGGAAATAAAAAATTTGCTACATCATATACCGTAGAGTATATTTGTAGTATGATAAGGTCTGAAAAAACGAGACAATTAATAATTAAAAAAACAGCTTCTATATTCAATAAAAAAGGATATACCGGAACTTATTTATCTGATTTAACTAATGCTACTGGATTAACAAAAGGTAGTATCTATGGGAACTTTAAAGATAAAAACGAAGTTGCTCTTGAAGCTTTTAGATATAACTATAAATTCCAAACAGAACAAGTACTATCTAAAATTGAAAAAGAAAATAACTCTGCTAATAAATTACTTGCTTTTTTAAATCATTATAAAACAGAATTTAAGCCCATTTTTAATAATGGGGGCTGCGCCATATTAAATACGGCAGTAGATGCTGATAACGGTAATGATTTACTTAACAAAGAAGTAATAAAAACTATTCATAATTGGCATCAAAAAATCAACTTAATTCTAGCTGATGGTGTTAAAAACAATGAACTTAAAAATATAGATATCGAAACATTTTCGTACAGAATGATTTCCTTAATTGAGGGAAGCATTTTATTGGCAAAGACATTAAATAAACCCGAAATTTTAATAAATAATATAGACTTTTTAATAGAAGAAATACATCAAATAAAATTAGATTAAAAAAATTTAAACACACATATACCGTACGGTATATACAAATAATATAATTATGAAAAGAGTTGTAATAACAGGATTAGGAGCAATAACACCAATTGGAAAAAATGTAACCCACTATTGGAAAAATCTTTTAAATGGAATATCAGGAGCCAATAAGATATCGCGCTTTGATTCCACTAATTTTAAAACTCAATTTGCGTGTGAAATAAAAGAATATGATGTTTTAGACTATTTCGGTAGAAAGGAAGCCAGAAAACTGGATAGATATAGCCAATATGGATTAATATCAACAGAAGAAGCTATTAAAGATGCTAAATTAGAATTCTCTACATTAAACAGTAATAGAATAGGAGTTATTTTTTCAAGTGGAATTGGTGGTTTTGAAACTTTCGAAAACGAAGTTATTGAATACACAAAAAATGATTTCAACCCAAGATTTAATCCTTTTTTCATACCAAAAATAATAGCTAACGGTCTTTCTGGTATGATTTCTATTAAATATGGGCTTAGAGGTGTAAATTATACTCCTGTAACGGCTTGTGCTTCTTCAACACAAAGTATCATTCAAGCCTTTAACTATATAAGATTAGAAAAAGCTGACATAATAATTACCGGGGGTTCAGAAGCTCCAATAACCCAAGCTTCAATCGGTGGTTTTAATGCTATGAAAGCAATGTCTACAAATAACACCAACTATATTACTGCTTCAAAACCATTCGATACCAATAGAGATGGTTTTGTTGTTGGTGAAGGTGCTGGTACTTTAATTATAGAAAGTTTAGATTCGGCTTTAAAAAGAAATGCAAATATTTATGCAGAAATTATTGGAGGTGGAGAAACATCTGATGCTTATCATATAACTGGAACACACCCCGAGGGATTAGGTGCATATCTTGCTATGGAAAATGGAATAAAAGAAGCGAAAATTACTCCTAAAGATATCGACTATATTAATGCACACGCTACTTCTACAGGATTAGGAGATTTATCTGAAATAAAAGCCATTGAAAAACTCTTTCAATCCAATATTAATAACATACAAATTAGCGCTACTAAATCTATGACAGGACATTTATTGGGTGCAACAGGTGCTATCGAAGCAATAGCGACTTGTTTATCTGTAAATAAAGACTTAATACCCCCTACAATTAACACAACAAAAATAGATGAAAACATACCTAATGAATTGAATTTATCACTTGGAACAAAATCTTATAAAAAAATTAATTACGCTTTAAGTAATAGTTTTGGATTTGGAGGACATTGCTCTGCATTAATATTAAAAAAGTACGTTGGCTAACAATCCATAGAAAACATAAGACATTTTGTTTAACTCATAGTTAACTAAGCACTAATAAAGTTCAGTAAACATAAAGTTTTGGGGGTTATTAAAGAAAAAGGAAAGAGCAAAAATATTTATATTTAACAAATCTCTTAATAGCCATTCCTACACTAGAATTAACTCAGAAAATTTTAAATCAAATCGGAACTGAATTAAATGACAAAGATTGTTTTATTAAACTTAGTCATAAACTATAAATGTAGTACAACAATATATAAGCACTCATGGTTCACAAATAGAATGGTTATCGTGTTTTTCTTAAGACGTACTACTTGCAATTGAAAAGTTAATAACCAACGTCAAAAAAACCTTAAAACGAGCCTAAAATATAAATCTCTAAAGTACATACACTTAACGATTATGGTATGTTAAAACAAATTAAAAATTACATTATCTTAAACATAAAAATGTCAGTGATTTCTTAAATACACGACTAAAACTTCAATATAAAATCAAAGTACAAAAAAACTAACCTCTAACAGAAAATCAAAAAAAAATCATGAATCTTTATAAGGTTCTGATGATAACCAGCATCAAAAACAGCCATAAAATATAATAGAATTAATTATGAAGAATCAAGAAATAAAATTGGTAGATGGAGGCAAAAAGTCCTCAACCTTCAAGGACAGATTTGTATCAAAAATTATGAAATCTTACTTAGGCTTTGTAGATCGTATGATTATAAAAACTGTAAAGAACAAGGTGGGAGAAACAGATATTGCAAATTACAAAGAACTATATGCTTTAGAAAAGAATTGGACTACTATACGTAAGGAATTAGATTTACTATTGGACCAATTAGATACCGTTGTTTATTATGAAGATGTAGATAAGCGATATTCTAGAGAAACTGGTGATGAAAAAACTAAAAAGAAAGACTCTTGGAAAATAGAACAATTTTATCTCTATGGTCATCGCATAAAACGTGGCTTCAAGCGCTCTCCGGCTACCGGAAAACTACTTGAAAAAATTCCAGGAATACAAACTGCATTATTTTCAATATTACAACCAAAAGCTCATATCAAGGCACATCGGGGGGAATATGCAGGCTTATTACGTTGCCATTTAGGATTAAAAGTTGATTCTCCCGAAGAATGTAAAATAAGGGTGAATGATGATTTTTTCCATTGGAAAGAGGGTGAAATATTTATTTTCGATCATACAAATGAACATGAAGCTTGGAATAATTCTGAAAGTATACGAGTAATTTTAATATTTGATTTTGTTAGAAAATTACCTTTCCCTTTGTCTTTTCTAAATAAAATTGGACTAAAAATGTTGGGAAAATCTAATCATATTGAAAATGCCAAGAAAATTTTTGAACATGGACCAAATCAAGTTTTGAAATCTGTTTAATGCAAAATATAATCATTAAGAAAAAAATTACCCACAATGAAAAAAACAATACTGATTATTAATGCACATCAAAAATATGATGGAATATCAGAAGGTAAACTGAATAAAGCGTTTGTTGATACTGCAACAGCTTATCTAAAAGAAAACAAATTTAACGTTATTCATACGCATACAGAACAACCTTACTCTATTGACGATGAACTCCAGAAACTAGTAAAAGCAGATTTTATTATTTTTCAAAGTCCAATATATTGGTTTGGTGTACCATGGATAACAAAAAAATACTTTGATGAAGTATGGTCTGCAGGATACACTACCGTGACATGCTCTGGAGACGGACGAACTCGTGAAGATCCAAGTCGCCGCTATGGAACAGGTGGATTGATGAACGATAAATCTTATATGTTATCTCTGACATATGCATCACCTAAAATAGAATTTGACGATACTAATGGGTTTTATGACGGTAAAAGTATAGATGATGCTAATATTGGTACACATAAAATTTTTCAATTTTGCAGGCTTCAAATGTTACAGACATATGCTATATATAACGTTCACAAAGAAGAGAATCTAAACTTAGAAAAAGAATTAGAAATATTTCGAAAAACCTTGAAAGCAAATTTTTTATCAAACTAGAACTTATTTTCTTACGAATTACTCTTAAAACAAAATTTTCAAAATTTACACACAAAAAATGAAAGAATTAGAATTAAATCAAATTGATGATTTAAAAAATATTTTAACCAATTATGATAATATAATCTTTGATATTGGAGATGTTATTTTAAACTGGAATTCTAAAAATGAGACTCACGATTTAAGACAAATTATTAAGCACCCTATTTGGAAAGATTATGAAAAAGGTATCTTAAAAAAAGAAAATGCATTTACACTTTTAAGTAGTGAAATAAACATCCCATATATCACGCTCGAAAGACTTGTTAACAAAGGTATGAAAAGTGTTACGGTCAATCAACCAATGGTGAGACTGTTAAAAGAACTTAAGCAATTAAACAAGAAATTAATTTGTCTTACAAATATGGATAAAAATTCTTTTTTTTATCTATTCTCTGAGTTTGATTTTTGGCAGTACTTTGAATTTGTTTATGTCTCATCACTTTTATCTATGAGCAAACCAAACATTAGGGTTTTTCAATATGTAATTGACAATGCTCATCTAGATCCTAATAAAACCATTTTTTTAGATGATAAAACATCCAACCTCGAAATAGCAAGAAAATTAGGAATACATACTTTTAATGTAAAAAATTACGATTATCAATTAAATAAAGTCAATATTTCAACCGATTTGTCAACGAGTTCTGAACTATTAAATTTATTAGAAAGAAAGAAAAAAGGAAATGCTTATCTACATGGGCATTTACTACAATCTCCATTTTGTAAAAGTTACATTTCAAAAGATATAGAGTTAACAAAAGGAAAAGAATTCTCTAAAGAAATTTTTTCGACAATAGTTATTCTACATACGAATTCTTCATTACCCAAAGAAATTGTTGAAGCTATGACGCATGAAATTAATGCACATAACCAGAATAATTTTCGTTGGTGTTTTTATAAAGAAGAAGCGAGACCAGAAAATTTTCCAGATGATTTAGACACAACATCAATGATTCTATCGTTTCTATTGAAAAACCAGAAAGTAACAAAGAAAATGATATTGCCAGTAGTACATGAAATGCTTTCTAATCGTAACGAAGAGGGAATTATACAAGTGTATTTTGATAAAAATAGACCTAGGATAGATGCAGCGGTTGCTGTTAATGTATTATATCTTATGTATCAAATTGGTTATGCTAATGAAGAAGATTTAAAAGCTACAAAAAATTATATTTATGATTTTTTAATACATCAAGAATATTTAAAAGGAACGAGATATTACCCCTCTCCAGATGTCTTTCTTTTTTTTCTGTCCCGGTTAGTATCAGATTTCCCTGATCAATTTAAAAGTTTGACTAGTGAATTAAAAAGTAATTTAATTTCTCGTATCGATGCTACTGTGCATCCACTTGATCGTGCACTGCGAGTTATTTCTTTAAAGAAGTTCGGAATTATAAATCGATTAGATTTCATAAAACTCTTAGAAACTCAATTACACGATGGAGGATGGCCTATGAATGGGCTTTTTATCGCGGCTAAATCTAAAGAATACTTCGGGAGTAGAGAGTTAACGTCCTCATTTGCGATGGAAGCAATAGAAACAATGTTATAAAAGAGAATGATCAAAAAAATATATTACTAATGTATGCCATAAAGTACATGAAATAATTTAGTTCATGTGATATCTAAGTAAAAGTAGTTTGCAATACAATTTCAAATCATTTTTCATCTAAATAAAGTATATTGTAATCAGAAAAATAGTTGCCATAATTATATAAAGTTGTTAGTCAATATAAAATGGAGAAACGAAAATTAATCTCATCTGGAATAAAAACTAAAAAATATTTTTGGTCATGGTTTGTTTTATTTTTCTTTTATATTTTTTCTAAAGTCGCAAATTTTAACGATTTCTGGTTCTTCCTGGGATTGACACTATCAATGTTTTTTTTTGTATTATGTTTAATCTTGAAAAAAGTAGAATACACTAGTGACTTTGTATATTTTAACGGTAAAAAAACAAAATTTAGTGATATTAAAAATTTAAAAGTTTTCGAATTTAACAGAAATACGTATTACCTATTCATAACCAAATCTGACAGTTTGTTTTCTAAATACAACTTTACTCAATTAGGATTAGGTAAAAAGGTTAATTTTTTCGCTCTAATGAAAATGTTATATTCTAAAACTTTAGAAGCTGAACTACCACTTGCTGAGTTTTTTGGATTATTGAAAGAAAAATCTGAAATAAAAAAAGTACAATTATTTGAGGAATAAATAACTTTCTCATACTTTATAGGTAGTTATAACTCATTAAGCAACAGATCAACTATTCTTCATTTTTCTAAAAGCGCAATGCTTGTCCAGAGAAGAGTTAGCGATTACTGTAAAAAACGAGGTAACATTTTCCACTGCTCTGTCATAAATGCATTAAACATACTAAAATTAAAAAAACGATATTGCTTATACAAGCTATTAAACTTTTGATGTTAAAAACTAAATAAAGACATAAACGAAAAACAACTTGCTATAACCCCAAAAATAATTACTTGTTTTCTCCCCTACTTGCCCTATATTTAATGTTTAATGACATATACATAGTGTATGCAATGAAACATGATAAAATCAATAAGTTCAAAAAGTATGAATATTAAAAAAACAGTTGCCTTAACTGTATATTTAATGCTATGTAATTATTTAATAGCACAGGTAAATATTTTTTCATCCAATAAAGAATATCAGTGGAAAACGGAAACACTAGAATGGAGTAATACCAAAAAACAGATAGAAGCTGATATAATTGTAAACGAAGAAAATACGTACCAAACGATAGATGGATGGGGAGGCTGTTTTAATGAACGCGGGTGGAAAGCCTTACAATATTTAACAGGTGAAAAGCAAAAAGAGATAATGACCAAGCTTTTTTCAGATAATGGCTGTGCATTTTCATATTGCAGAATGCCCATTGGAGCAAGTGATTATGCCTTAGATTACTATTCTTTAAATGATACACATGGTGATTATAAAATGAATCATTTCTCAATTGACAGAGATCGTAAATACTTATTTCCATATATTAAAGCTGCCATACAAATTAATCCTGAACTTAAAGTCTGGGGATCTCCATGGACTCCTCCTGCTTGGATGAAAGAGAATAATAGCTATAACAAAGGCTTAATTAAAATGGATCCCCAGATCCTAGAAGCTTATGCATTGTATTTTCAAAAGTACGTTGAAGCTTATAGAAATGAAGGAGTTAATATTGTAGCAGTGCATCCTCAAAATGAACCATTACACTTACCAGCTTTCCCGTCATGTGGATGGAGTGGGCAAAACTTAAAGACATTTATAAAAGATTACTTGGGGCCCCGTTTTAAGAAACATGTGCCAAATTGCGAAATTTGGTTAGGAACCATAAATGGTAATAAAGAAACAGATGAGTTTTCAGAATATATACAACCAATTTTTGGTGATCCTGAAGTGGCAAAATACATAACAGGAGCAGGATTTCAGTGGGATGGTGATTCTGCCGTTGAACGTACTAATAAAGAATTTCCTAATAAGAAAATAATGCAAACCGAAACCAAATGCGGTTGGGGAACAAACGATTGGAAATACGCTTTCGAAACCTATAATCAAATGGTTTGGTATCTTGAAAGAAATGCATCCTATTATTTACAATGGAATATGGTACTTAATGAAACCGGTATGAGCTCTTGGGGGTGGAAACAAAATACGATGATTACTGTTGATACTTTTAATAAAACATATCAAATAAATCCTCAATATTGGGCAGTAAGGCATTTTACTCAGTTTGTTAAGCCCCAAGCTAAAAGGGTTTCATGCAAAACTAAAGATGGTATTCAGTCCCTGGCTTTTAAAAATCCGAATGGAAATATTGTTTTAATACTTTCAAATCAAAGCAATAAAGAACAAAACGTAACAATACAAGTTAAAAAGAAGTGTGTAAATTTAAAACTTCTTTCTGGTACAATTTACTCAGCTTTAATAAAATAGCATTTCAAAAAACTAAGTATACCACATTCAGAACATTAGTTATAATGATAAAAAAATGAAATTAATATCAATTATCTTATTAGTAATTTTTCTTTTTTCTTGTAAACAAGACAAAAAATCCGAAGCCGAGATTCAAATGGAAACAGCAGCACAGGCAGAATCTGAAAACAAAACTGACAAATCAGTTTACGAAATGTGGAACAACTATGTAGAAGCAAATCCTAATTTTAAAGATGAAAAAATTCCTGAATCTGATTTTTTTCATAATAATAGAGAAGATGCTATGCGACTAGCAGAATTAACATTAAATGGAAAAAAGAAAGCTTTTTCCGGATTACTTAGTTTATATAAACAGTATAATGTTGATGTACCAAAAGTCGGAACAAAACAAATTGTAACGGATTTTGACGGAAAAGCAAAAGCGATAATAGAAAATATAAGCGTAGATACAATTCCTTTCAATAAAATTTCTGAAGATTATGCCGAATTAGATATGGGAACGAATATCGAATCGCTTAAAAAATGGAAAAAGGCACATTGGGATTTTTTTGAAAGCTTTTTAAAAGAAAACGGAAGTAAATCAACCGATGATATGCTAATTGTTTGCGTAAGATTTGAAACAATATGGCCGCAAAAAACACTAATAACCACTAGGACAATAAACAAGTCGGTAAATACTACATTCAAAAATAGAGTATGTTCATCAAGTCCATCATTTTTTCTGTTTTGTAATTAAAAAAGAAAATAATTTCCAACACAACGTTTAACGTATTAGAACTGCATTTTCGATTAGAATTTATCGCAATTTTACTACCTTAGTGACTCATCAAAATCTTTCTTTAGAAAATTCTGAAACAAACAAGACAAAAGCCTATCGGTAGTAATTAAAACTTTAGAATATGGAAATGCAAAAAATTAGTGCCCTTGTTACAATTATTATGATTTCTATCAATTCTTTTTGTCAACAAGAGATAAGTTTACCTAGCAAATTGGAAAACAATCAAATAAAAGCTATAAATCGTTCGATATCATTATTCGGTGATCAACAAGATGCTGTAGAAATGAATGCAAAGAACGGAAGTGGAATTGGGATAATTAAAGATGTAGAATTTGAGAAAGGAATTATCGAAATAGAATTTTTAGGTGAAAATAATCCAGGTAAAAGCTTTATCGGAATAGCTTTTAATATTCAAGATGATAAAACTTATGAAGCAATATATTTCAGGCCCTTCAACTTTGTTGCAAAAGAGCAAATAAGAAAAGAACATATGGTTCAATACATTTATCACCCTGAATTTACTTGGAAAAAACTTAGAAAAGAGAAAACCGGAGAATTTGAGAATGAAATTAAAATGCCACCAAACCCTGATGATTGGTTCAAAGCTATAATTCATATAGACGAAAAAAAAGTTAAAGTTTTTATCAATGATGTGCCTCAACCTATTTTGATCGTTGATAGATTAACTTCAACAATATCAAAGAAAATAGGAATTTGGACAGGTTTCGGTTCCTCTGGACGATTCAGAAACTTGACTTTAAAAGAATAATTAACCACCAAAAACATAGCTAATAACAACTACAATACTATATCATAATAACAGATAAATGATTACGTATAGATTTTTACATATTTACGTAAAAAAGACTATCATGAAAAATTACATACTGCCATAGATTTATAAATAATTTAGTAACATTTTGCTTTGCTATTATAAACATATGTAACGTTATGCTTACTGTCAAAAATAAATCGATTAAAGAGGAATTAGGGATACTATTTATTCATGGTGCAGGATTGGGAAAATATATTTGGAATGACCTTGTAGCCAACTTAAATTATTCATCCATTTCAATCGAATTTCCCAATAGAAATTCAAAGGACAGAACAAATTCTTTTTTGAGTTTAGAAGATTATGTTTCAAAAGCAATTTCTGATATTGAAAATTATGAAAAACAGAAAATTATTATTATTACTCACTCTATTGGAGGAATTATTGGATTGAGAATTGCAGAACATCTAAAAGACAAGGCCATTGGCTTTATTGCTATTGGTTCGGCAATCCCAAAAAATGGAAAATCATTCGTTTCCTGTCTTCCATTTCCTCAAAAAATAATAATTCCATTACTAATGAGATTGGCTGGTACTAAACCTCCAAAATCAGCAATTGAAAAAGGATTATGTAATGATTTAACACAAGATCAAACAAAAAAAATCATACAGAAATTCACTGCTGAATCAAGAAATCTATACACTCAAAATTCTAATACCAAAATTCCTAGTATAAAGAAGTTATATATAAAACTAACCAACGATAAAGAACTTTCTATATCAGTCCAAAAAAGAATGGCAAAAAACCTGAATTGCGAAAATATTGTAGCACTTGAAAGTGGTCATTTACCAATGTTAAGCGTTCCCAAAAAACTAACTGAAATTTTAAACAAATTTATTGATAAATGTCTCACTCAAGATTGAAAACCCCAAGAAGAACGATGCTTCTAAAAAACTAAATTTGGTTATCTTTTTTAGTCCCCTCCTACCTTTAAAACAATAACATCCCAAAAAAAAACTCATTATGATAAAGACTCTCTTTTTATATAAAACCATTGTAATACCATATATCCAATCATAACGGTTCTAGGTATAGGTAGATTTAATTAAATCTGTTCAAAAAAGAAAATTAGTAGCCAAAATGCAGAAAAATAGAATAGTTTAGTAACATTTTGCTTTCCTCCTACACCAATATATTAAACGTTTAAGGAAATTAAGCAAAACTACACACCAATGCGTAAAATTATAATTCTATCATTTTTTTTGATAATTGGATTTATATCCTGCAAAACTTCTGAAAATAAAGTTGATAAACTTGAGATTGCAAAACGATATTATAAGGCTCTTGACAATTCTGATGGTACAGCTATGAAAATTTTACTGACTGATAGTCTTATGACCAAAGAGATGGATTATGATTACGAACAGACATTTTCGCAAAATGAATACATTAATAAATGGTTGAAATGGGATTCAGTATTTGATCCTACATACAAAATCCTTGAAATTAAACAAGAAAACGAGGTTGTTGTTGCAAAAGTTTCAAAAATAGATAAAAGAATACGTTTTCTTCATGAAGGCCCAACCGTTTGGAGTGCAGTAATCCGATTTAATGTTGATAAAATAAGTAGTATCGAAAGGAAGAACGTGACTTTTAATGAAAATACTTGGGGGGAAAACAGAACTAAATTATTAACCTGGATAGAAAAAAATCACCCTGAATTAAACGGTTTTTTATATGACCAAACAAAGAGTGGCGGAATAAAGTACTTAAAAGCCATTGAACTCTTTAAAAACAAAAAATAACGAATCACAAAATCATATAAAAACAAGGCTATTTTTATACCTTTAATAAAGTTATGTCTATTTGTGAAATCATCAAATTTTCAATTTAACACTTAGAAAAAAACTAGTTATAACCTTAGATATCAACAACAAGTATAATTGATTTAAAAATGACTAAACAATATGAAACTGAGTTTATAAAAATCATCGAAAATGATATCTGGATGATGGATATTTTGAGTGTTGTTAGAGATTTACAATTAAAGGATTGTTGGGTTGGAGCTGGTTTTGTTAGAAATAAAATTTGGGACGAAAAACACAAAATAAGTAGAACAAAACTTAATGACATTGATGTAATATACTTTGACACATCGAATTCGACCAAAGCGTTTGATATAAAAATTGAAAATAAATTAAAAAGTGCTAACTCAAATCTAAATTGGTCTGTTAAAAATCAATCAAGAATGCATCTAAGAAATAGACACAAACCTTATGCTAATTGTAATGAAGCTATTTCTTTTTGGCCGGAAACGGCAACTGCAATAGCGGTAAGACTAAATTTTAAAAACCAAATCGAATATATAGCACCTTATGGATTAGAAGATTTGTTTAGTCTTTTAGTACGACCAACACCAAAATTTGATTTAACTATGTATACGTCCAGAATTGAAAAGAAAAGATGGAAAGAGAAATGGACCAAATTAAAAATAGTGATAAACTAAACGATATATAAGTCTGCGTGTATTAAACTGAAAATGATATCTTATTTTTTGTACAACTTGCAAAATATTAATCATTCTACTTTTGTCATAGATTTTGATTTTTATAGTACAAAACACGTGGATAGATAAATTGATTCAAACATTATTCAATTCTGTACACAAGACTGTTATCATATAAAAACAAACCTGATGGAATCTATATTTCGAACATGGAAAACGAGCAGAGAACTTTATCTTGAATATTTTGATAAATATACTTTAGCACAGCTAAATGAAATTCCAGATGGATTTAGTAATAACCTTATTTGATATATTGGATATAAAACGTTTCGGTAAAATAAAGTAATATAAAAAAAAACTATGGCAACATCTTGCGCACCTGCTCCTATCAACAAAAAAGAATATATTTCTGATATCGGAAAAGTATTAGTCAAAGAACATGGAAAAAAACAATTTTACGAACCCGAAGAAGTAAAAAAAGCTCATAGAAAAAGTAAATGGTACGATGGACTTGATTTTTCTTGCTGGGCAATGAGCACTTATTCTTCTCATTCTGATTTTGACAGATATCATCAAGAAACAGGAGAAATTTGTGATTATACTCAAATGAAAACAGAAATGCTAAACGGATTATCTGTTTCTCCAAATAGTGATTGGATGGATATCCCTGATTTGGATATTGATACTTCTTGGTTAGACTTTGGAGATGTTTTTGATGGAGTACTTGATGGGATTGGGGATGTCATTAGTGGGATACTTGATGGATTATCATAAAACTGCCTCTAAAACTATATTTAGTTTTTTCAATGAAAAAAAGTTGGATGTCAACTACAATAAAAACAAGATTATAGCTTTCCATTTTTTTTCTAAACTCCTTTTTTAACAACACATCTTTACCAAATATCATACTACGCAATGCACAACCACCAAATAAGTAAGTATAATGAAAAAGCCTAGTTAAATCAATTTCTTAACAATTATCAAGAGAACATAGTATAAATCGTAGGAAATTTGTAAAAACAAAAATCTTACTACTATGAACATTTTACAAATAGCATTAATTGGCAACGGAATATTTTCTATGTCGACTGGATTTTTCTTATTGTTTTTTAGAAATAGAGTCGCTCGATGGTTTGGACAAGAAAAATCACTGGTATTCTTAATAATAGGATTGGGATTGCTATACTTTTCTTTTTCAATTTTTATGCAATTAAAAAACCTAAAGCTTGATGAGTTATTCTATATTATCATTCAAGACTTCGTTTGGGTCATAGCAAGTACTTTGATACTCTTCATTAAACCTTTCAACATATCACCTATTGGGCATAAAATTATTGGTATTGTAGCATTTGTTGTGTGTGTTTTTGGAGTAGGACAATCTATCGGACTTGCGCAAACAGATAGTATTAAAAACCAAAATATTAAGCAATTAACTTTTGAAAGAATAATAAATACTTCAAAACAAAACACTTGGAAAGCAATATCAGATGTTTCTAATTATCATAAAGTTGCTCCAAATATAGATAGTGTTGTAATTATTTCTGGTCATGGAAAAGGTATGGTACGAAGTTGTTCTCATAAAACAGACAGTTGGACAGAAGTAGCAACTTTATGGGAAGAAGGAGAACAATACTCTTTTCAAGTAAATACAGATGCAGAGGATTATCCATATCCATTAAAATACTTAAAAGGCAATTGGAAAGTAAAAGAATATTCTAAAAATAAGACTAAAATAACTATGACCTTTAATTTTACATATAAAAAGAAAATTTATAACCTTTTAATTCATCCATTTATGAAAAAGAAGTTCAATAAAATTTGCGAAGAATTATTAGATAACTGGCAAAAAGAATTAGAGAATAAATAACTACTATCAACTTTATATATAAAAAATAGTAGCAAAACATCAAACCTAAAATATGGCTCTATTCTATTATCTTTGTTTTATCCTCTTTACCAGAAGTAAAACGATCTAATATTATTAGAATCTGGTAACTAATTAAAACAATAAGTTAAGTTACTATAATTAAAATATGGATCTAGGGTAACCAGTATTAGAAAATGAAATAACTAACCATAAATAGTACATTTAAAATAATAACCAACATTTGGTCATTACAATTCTTAAATTAAAAGTTAGCAATATATTAAAATGACACACCCTTTACGAAAACATATTGAAGAAGTAATTAGCCTTACCGATGAAGAGTTTAATTTTGTAATAGGCCATTTTGAGCACATCAAAAAACGTAAACATCAATATATTGTTCAAGAAGGAGAAATAGTTAATAAAGAATACTGGATCATAAAAGGCTGTTTAAAAAGCTACTTTGTTGATACTACTGGTAAAGAACATATACTTCAATTCGGAATGGAAAATTGGTGGATTACAGATTATGAATCTTTCGTAAAACAAACCAAATCCAAGACTTCTATCGATTGTATAGAAGATAGTGAATTACTCTATATATCCTATGAAAATAGAGATAAACTAACTGCTCAAATGCACAAAATGGAGCGGTTTTGGGCCAAAAAGAGTAAAATTGGTAGAATTTCACTTCAAAATAGGATTTTATCATTATTAAAAAATTCGACAAAAGAAAGATATGACCTACTTCTAGAACAATATCCAAAACTTTTTCAACGCGTTCCTAAAAAAATGATTGCAGCTTATTTAGGTGTATCTAGAGAAACGCTTAGCAGATTAAATTCTTAATTACTTTCTTTTATCACACAATGTGATCTATATCACTTCAAAGAAGTGACATCCCTCCTTTCCAAAATATTAAGTTCTCAACACCTTTGTATGACAATTAATTTAATATATAAGTTATGCCATACATTAATATCAAAGTTACCGATGAACGTGTAACACAAGAACAAAAATATCAATTAATACAGGGAGCAACTCAACTGGTAGTTGACATACTCAACAAAGATCCTAAAACTACTCATGTAATTATTGACGAAATACCTATTGAAAATTGGGGAGTTGATGGAAAACAATATTTAGGAACGAAAAAATAAAGAAAATGAAAAACAAAACGGTAATCATTACGGGCGCATCTACAGGAATTGGGAAAGAAATTGCAAAATACTTTATAGCTCATAAAAGTAATGTTGTAATGAACTCGTCAAATGAAGAAAATTTAAGAAAAGCTTACAATGAATTGGGTTCTCCTTCTAATACGATTTACTTAGCTGGAGATATTAGTAAACAAGAAACAAGTAAAAAACTTGTAGCCTTAGCTTTAAAGAAGTTTAAGTCTATAGATGTTCTTATTAATAATGCAGGAATATTTTCTCCAAAACCATTTTTAGATGTTGAAGAAAAAGATTTGGATCTTTATTTTAATGTAAATCTAAAAGGAACATACTTTGCTACTCAAGCAGTTATTCCTAAAATGGTAGAACAACAAAACGGTTCAATAATAAATATGGGAACTGTTTTAGTAGATCATGCCATTGATGGGTTTCCTGCAACTGCACCACTTACAAGTAAAGGAGCAATTCATGCTTTAACAAGGCAATTAGCTGCAGAATTTGGTAAACAAAATATTAAGGTGAATACAATTGCTCCAGGAATTATAAGAAGTCCGTTACAAAGTAAAATAGGGATTAAAGATGCAGATAGTTTAGCTGGATTACACTTATTAAACAGAATTGGAGAAACAAATGAAATTGCAGAAGCCGCATATTATTTAGCAACATCAAATTTTATAACAGGAGAAACAATTAATGTAGCCGGTGGACACACTGTAGGTCATGCTATCTAAAAAAAAAGTAATTATGTATACAGATCATATAAGAGATATTGAAAACTTGATTAACAGATATTTTGAAGGGATTTTTAATGGTGATACAATCAAACTTGAAACTTGTTTTCATACAAACGTATATATCTACGGAGATCTTAAAGGAATGGGATATTTAAAAAGTGTAAATGAATATCTTGAAGGTGTTAAAAACAGAAAAAGCCCTAAAGATTTAAACGAGAAGTTTAAAATGAAAATTATAGGAATTGATATTATGGGAAAAATTGCCATGGCAAAACTACATCTTCCTATGCTTGGTTATAATTATTATGATTATTTATCCCTTGCTAGAATTGATAATCAATGGAAAATCGTTAACAAGATATTTACTCATGTAGAATAACTAAGACGGTTTCAAAAACACACATAAGTTGTAACGGTTTGGATGCTTATCCAAACCGTTTTTATTTTTAGATGAAGTATCTTATTTTCATGAAAGAGAAATATTAGTAGTAGCAATACACAAAACCTATTCTTGTATATTTGTTATAATACAAAGGTTTTAGACTAAAAAATCATAAAATCAATAGGTTGTTGATAGCTAGGTAACAAATTATGCAGCTTTGAGATATACCGATATTAAAAATTATTTAATTTAAGAAATAACCAATAATGGATGATGGAATAGCAATCGAATTTTTAGACCATGTAGCTATTCGTGTAAAGGATTTAAAAATTTCCTCAGAATGGTATCAAAAAGTTTTAGGTTTAAAGAAATACCAGCTCCCTGAATGGGGAGAATTTCCGCTCTTTCTACTTTCAGGAAAAACAGGAATAGCATTGTTTCCTGCCAACTTAAATGATCCTAAACTTGATTTTAATTCTAGAAATATAAAAATTGATCATTTTGCTTTTAATGTGACTAATGAAAATTTTGAAAAAGCAAAAAAACGATATACAGCGTTAAATCTAGATTTTAATATTCAAGATCATTATTATTTCCATTCAATCTATACAAAAGACCCAGATGGACATATTGTAGAATTAACCACAATAGTTGTAGAAGAAGATGGATTTTATTTAAAGTAAAACATAATTAATAATATATACCGTTTAAGGTAACCATAAGTAAACAAGAGATATTGTATACTACCAATTCAAATAAGCTAACATGTTGAATAACCGACATCATTAATTACTAAATGTTATGATAAAAAATTTAGTACTCTTATTAATCTTTTCTTTCGCTAGTAAAAATTACGCTGAAACCAGAACGATTCATGTTTTTGTAGCATTATGTGATAATACATTTCAAGGAATTGTTCCAGTACCCGAAAAAATTGGAAATGGAAAAGATCCTGCATTAAATTTGTATTGGGGAGCCGGATACGGTGTTAAATCATTTTTCAAAATAAAGACAAAAGATTGGGTTTTAGTAAAACAATTGAAATCATCAAATCCTATTATCCTAGATAGATTACTATTTAAGCATTCTACAAAAAACGTTTATTTATTAGCTGATGCTTATGATGGTGAAAAGATAAAAACTTGTGTTGAAGATTTTCTAAAAGCCTCAAACTCGCAAAATGGATTTACAATAAAAGAAAATAATTTAACACTTAATTTTGGAGGAGACTCTGATTTGATCTCCTACGTTGGGCATGATGGGTTAATGGATTTTGAAGTTGATATCGATTACAATGAAACCTATAAAAAGAAAAGAGATGTCATCATATTAGCATGTTTTAGTAGAAACTATTTCACAACTGAAATTAGAAAAGCAAATGCTAATCCTATTTTATGGACAACACATTTAATGGCTCCAGAAGCATACACATTAAAAGCGGCAATTGATGGATGGATCAATAATGAAAATGGTAAACAGATAGACGAAAGAGCTGCACAAGCATATAATAAATATCAAAAATGTGGAATAAAAGGAGCTCGAAACTTATTTACAACGGGATATAAAAACTAATTATACCTCTTAAACATTAGGCATAGTTTTTTCTAATATTTCTTTACCACTTATCTTAATGTATAACTTATAAACAATCCATGTGCCGACAACCATTTCCAACCAACTTAAAGGAAGTGTAATTAGTAGTATATTCCAATCAGACAATCCCATATTTGCCGTTGCTATCCAAAAAATAACAAATACAGCAGACCATAGAATTGTGCTAGAAATTAAAACAGACTTTAGATTAAAGCCAAAAGAATTGGCGTATAACCAAAAGAATAGTACTAAAAGGGCTGTCAAAAGGGTATCCCAAAAACCCCAAATAGTAAAAATAACCCAATCCATTTCTGCTATACCTTCTTTATATTCGAAAAACTGTTTAACTCGTGGCATTACTAAAACAAAATAGCGAAAAACTTCGGATATATTAATCCATACACTTGTTATTAAAATAATTAAGACAAATTGTTTTGGTCTAAATATATTAGTAATCATTCTAATCAATATTAAGGGTTTTCTTTATTTCTTTTAAAATAGCTTGAGGAGCAGGAAAACTAGGAGTTGACCTGTAAATTGCAATCGAGTTTTCTAAATCACTAATCTGATGGACTAAATCAATACTTCTATTCGAGAATTTTGCAAACCGTAATTTTTTTGGATTAACAATTTTCTGATCAATTAAAAAATCAATCTTTCTAGTACATCGACAAGGATTTTTAGGGTTAGCAAGTCCACATTTGTTGTTTAAAAAACTTCTAATTTTTTTCCTAGATCTAGAAAGTATCTGTCTGTAGTTTTCTGCTGTTATCTTTAAAATTTTAGCACCTTCGACACCATTAAACTCAAGAATATCTGTGAGTATATACACTATCCTATCCAGATCATTAAGACATAAAAGTAACCCTTGTGTACAGCTTACCTTCACCTCTTCCTCTAAAAGTGAAAGCTCGCCTTCATTTTTGGAATATCTTACCTCATTAGATTGTCCCAAATCAATTAAGTCCGCATAATCCTCAAAAGGCATTGCAAATTCTTTAGATCGTTTCCCTTTTTGTGTTAGTAAATAATTAGTTGCAACACTATACACCCACGACTTAAATTGACTTTTATTATTAAACGTACTTAAATGAGTAATAACTTTAATTAATATTTCCTGTGTTGCATCTTTTGCATCTTCTGGAAACAATAGCATTTTAAGAGAAAGATTAAAGACCAAATCCTTGATTTCAATTATAACCAGTTCAAGAGCCTTTCTATCGCCTAAATT
This sequence comes from Aquimarina aggregata, assembly GCF_001632745.1. Classification (GTDB taxonomy): domain Bacteria; phylum Bacteroidota; class Bacteroidia; order Flavobacteriales; family Flavobacteriaceae; genus Aquimarina; species Aquimarina aggregata. Next base: position 44,148 of record NZ_LQRT01000007.1, read on the forward strand.
TGCTTTTTCTACGAGTATATTCAGTTTATCTTTCATAACTTCTATAAATTAGACAATTCTCATTGCCCCAGTGTGACAATTAAAGTAAAAAAGTTATACCTAATACTCTAAATATAGAATGTGCCATCCATTTTTCATATTTTGGCAGCAATAACACATAGTAGTTAAAAATAAAGAGTAATAAAGTTTAAAAAAAAAGAAAAATATCTTAACCTGAAGAAAATGAACACTTTATTAAAATATATTATAGAAGAACTAAAAAATATCCAAAATGGTAAAATATGGATAGGAAGTTCTTATACCAGTAAATTAAATTCAATCGATAATAGTCTAGTCTTTAAAAGACCTATTAAAGATATGCATAGCATAGCCGAGATCATTTCTCATCTTACTTTGTGGAGAAATGAAGCACTATTAAAAATCAAAACTGGTACTGGTAGTAAAACAGACGATTGTGAAGAAAACTGGTTAACAAATTCTAAGTTACAAGACAAAGGTTGGGATACAATAAAAACTGAGTATGACAATACATTAACTGAATTGATTACATTATTGAAAGAAAAAGATGATTCATTTTTGAAAAAAGAGTATTATGACACTGATTTTAAAGGTAATTATGAATATTCATTCTTATTAAACGGAATGCTTCAACATGATATTTATCATTTAGGACAATTAGGGCTAATTATAAAATATTTAAAACAATAAGTCATAGCTTATAATAATTACATTTCAGTAAAAGCATAATTTATCTGCTCTATATCTGCTCTATTTCATCTTAGATAGACTAAACATCAAGGACAAGTTTGTAACCAACGCCACGTACATTTACTATTTTTACTTTTGAATCAAATTCTAGTTTCTTACGCAATTTAGAAATAAAAACATCCAAGGTTCTACCAACATAGCCGCCTTCGTCTTCCCATACCATGTTTAAAATAACTTCTCGTCTTACAGTTGTATTAACAGCGTTATAAAGCAAAATAAGTAAATCTGCTTCTTTATTGGTTAGCTCTATTATCTGATCTTTAATTAAAAGTTCCGTATTTCTCTTATCAAAATGGTAATCACCCAAAGAAACTATATTTGAATCGACACCTCGTTTCAATTTTTTCTTCTTCAGAAAATAAAAGATACTTGTTAAAAGGAAGATTATTATAATCGAAATACTATAATATATCGTGTTAGTATCTGTATTTGATTCATTTGAGAAATTCGAAACGTTGTTAAATGCTGTTTCATTCTTTGCTCTTTTCTTAGTAAACACAAATATTAGGTTGTAACAAGATTTAGGTTGAGTTCTTGTTTTGCATGGTATGATGTCTGCTTGTTCTCGAAAATTCATTTTAAAACTATAAACAAGCTCTTTGGTTTTGCACTGCTCTACTTCAACAATATAATGATTAGCGAGCTCTGTTTCTTTAACAACATGATCAACAGTTTCAACCAATTTTTCTGGAGTAAATTCAAACTCAGATTCAAATTGAATTTTGTATCGATTGTTTTCTTTTATAATTGGTAACACTCTAGAAATACTATCTCCTACACTAAGCAAAACCTTATGCCCTATCATGCGTAAGGATACCTCTATATGACTATCATCCTGAGTATCTTGAGCAACATTTCTGGAAATAGGTAATACTAACAATATAAAAAACAACGGAACTATTTTAAGACACCTTGAGTTCATTTTACAAAACTATTCGAATCTGAGACAATTAATAACGTTTTACGCAAAATTTACATTATTTTACATTTCATTTAGCGATTAGCACCACATTTCAGAATAGATTTGATAACACCTAAATAATACAAATCAAATATGAAAAAAAACACTCTTATTTTCGCGATAGCACTTATAACCATATCTATGTTAATCTTTGGTTTTAACAACCGAAATGTTTCTGTAAACACCCCCATAACAAAAACTACCAGTAAATCTCTTGTTCCAGAAGGGCAAATTACCGACAACTATAATTTTAATTTTTTTCCAGATTTTTTATATCATGTAGACACAAGATTTCAGGCTATTAAAAAAGACAAAATCAATAATGCCATATCTATACATGATTTCATTACTCTAGAAGATATAAAATCTATTACATCCTACAAATCTGTGAGTGTTATTATTCTAGACGATAATAAGCAAACAGATATTCGAGAGACAGGAACTAGTGATCTTTTAACTAATGCTCAGATTAAACTTTTGCAATCGGCCGGTTACTCAACCAACATTTTGATTAGGGCAGATTATCAAAAAAAGTATACTAGTACAGGTGGTATATATGACAGTTATGCTACTCCCCATTTTACCGTTGCACCAGAAAAACCTGCCACATATGGTAATGATAAGAATGCACTCATACAGTACCTCAAAGAAAATAGCCGATTAGAAGTAAGTATTATAAAGCAAAACAAGGTACAAGAAGGTAAATTATTTTTTACGGTAACCAAAAACGGAGTGATTTCAAATGTAAAACTTGGAACTTCATCTGGTCATCCATCTGTTGATCAAAAGATGATGGAGTTAATCTATAAAGCTCCAGAAAAGTGGAAACCTGCTGAAAATACAAAAGGCGAAAAAGTTGATCAAGAACTTGTATTTTTCTTTGGAACAATGGGTTGCTAAATCTATACTTTATAATATCTTAAAAGTGCTTACTTAGCCCATCTCTATAAAGCTTGGGCTTTTTTAATATATTTATAATATCATAAGAATTTATCATCTCGAAATCGTTACTTTTTATACACAAACTGTTAAATCACCTAATCTTTACATACTCATCATAAATCACAATGAAATTAAATAGTTATTTAAGCAATCGTCTTAAGGAAGTTTTTACCGAAGGAAAATGGGTTACGGGAACTAATTTCAAAAAAGAAATCTTTGATTTAGAATGGGATGATGCTCTAAAAAAAGTAGAAAGTTTAAATACTATTGCAGATATAACATTTCATATTCACTATTATATTTCGGGAGTGATACAAGTATTTGAAGGGGGTACTCTTGATATCAAAGATAAATTTAGTTTTGACGCTCCTCCTATTAAAAACCAGCAAGATTGGCGAAATTTGGTAGATAAGTTTTGTTCTGATTCAGAAAAATTTATAAATCTAGTTCATACCATGCCAGAAGAAAAGTTATTGAGCAACTTTGTTGACCAAAAATATGGGAGTTATCTAAGAAATATTGATGCTATGATAGAACATACGTATTATCATCTAGGGCAAGTAATTCTTATCAAAAAACACCTTAAAAAAGACATTTAGTCGTCAAACTATTTAAAAAACACCTCAAACATTTATTCTCTAACATAGGTTTTAAAAGAATTTAAAAAACTCGATACAATGTTGTTACTATAACTCCTTTATTATCATTTAAAACAATTGATAATAATTGTTTTTTTTCTTCTACTTTGAAATTAAATGGTGATGCTAATAAGTTAATTCCACTTTGCTTTTTTAATCTAATTCCTTGTCCTGAAATTATTTCTTTATTGGGTACAAACTCTCCTAAAGGTAAATGTTCGGTTAAAATAACATACTTAAAATCAACTAATTTATCTAGTATTTTTTGTACTTCAGTATTCGACAAATGTTGCAATACTTGTCTTAATAAAGCGCAGTCTCCAGATGGTAGATCATCGATTGCTATATCCAAACAATAAAATTCTAGATTTTCATCTTTAAACTTTGTTTTATTAAATTCTATCAAATCATTTACAATATCTACCGCAACGTATTTTTTAGTATGTTTTACTAATTCTTTTCCTACATTAAAGTCTCCACATCCTAAATCACACACTACAATTGGGTTTATAAATGATGTTAAAAATGATGTTAAAACATCGATATACGGATTAATAATCTCTGGATTATGTGATCCTACTCCCGAATAAAAATCCGTTGTATTGTCCCCCCACAATTTCATTTCATAAATTTGTTCCATAGCATCTTTTGTAGGCCAAGGTCTTTTTATTTTTTTAGAGCTATTTTTTTTCTTCGTCATAGACATTCTATTTCAAGTCATACTGCCAAAACAAACCTACAAATTATATGATGTAATATATAGTTTAAAATTTATACTGTATTAAATAAAAATGTTTTATAGCCAAAAGTTCAACTATTGTTTTAATCAAAGTTTTTTGTTTAAAAGTGCAAGCAATTTCACTAAGATTTATGGTGAAATAAAAACTAAACTATTATATTGCTTGATCTCGGGGATGTTGAGACTGACTCGTATAACATGAATTATTATCACAAATAACCCAGCATTTATATATCATAAACTGTATAGAAGCAATCTAGGATTCTTTGATACATTAGAAAAAAGTTCGTAAAACTGATAACCAAAAATAAATGCAATAATTAAAACTTTATAATGTCTTTAAAAACAGTAATTACGTATTTGATATTAATAGTTTCTTTTGGAGTTTTTGGACAATCGGTACCAAAAGACTTTAAAAATCCTATTTTACCCGGTTTTTATCCTGACCCCTCTATTTGTCGTGTTGATGACACCTATTATATGGTAAACTCTAGTTTTGAATGGTACCCTGGGTTGCCTATTCACAGAAGTAAGGATTTAGTAAACTGGGAAAAAATTGGTCATGGATTACATCGACCTGATCAAATTGTGTATAAAGACGGTTTAAAAAATTCAAATGGCATATTTGCACCCACGATACGTTACCATAAAGGAACATTTTACATCATTACGACCATGGTTGGTCAAAAAGGTAATTTTATTATATCGTCGAAAAATCCTTCGGGTCCCTGGAGTGATCCCGTTTGGATCAAAGATGCCCCTGGTATTGATCCTTCTCTTTTTTGGGATGATGATGATCGTTGTTATTACACTGGTGCTGGAATCATAGATAAATCTGGTGGTGAATGGCCTGGTAAAAACGGTGTTTGGATGCAAGAAATAAACCCCGATACCGGAGTATTAATTGGATCAAAAAAACAACTTACTTATGGTCATGCTTCAAACGCACGTTGGGCCGAAGGACCACATTTATATAAAATCAAGGACGAGTATTTATTATTAATCGGCGAAGGCGGAACCGGAGAATATCACTCTGTTACGGTTTTTAACAGTAAGAGTCTTTGGGGACCTTATATACCAAATCATGCTAATCCAATTATGACGCATCGTCATCTGGGAAAAACACACTTAATTGGTCAAACAGGACACGCAGATCTGGTGCAAACTCAAAAGGGAGATTGGTGGAGTGTATTGTTAGCCAAAAGACAAAACGAAGGGTTTATTACTTTAGCTCGTGAAACCTTTTTGGCAAAGGTAGATATGACTGTTCAAGAAAGTGGTATTACTCCTATATATAATCCCGGTATTGGTTTATTACAAGAGCAACAAGAACGACCTAACTTGCCATGGACTCCCATTCCTGCTATCAAAGAACTTGATGATTTTAATGATAAAGATCTTGATTTAGAATGGAATTTTTTACGAACACCTCGTTCTAACTGGTATACCCAAAGTAATGGTCAAATGAATATTCAATTGCGCCCAGAAGAAATTACTCAATTAGTAAATCCTTCTCTGATTGCTAAACGTACTCGTAATTTTAATTATCAAGTTCATACAAAACTTGCTTTTACTGCTAAAAATAAAAATGAAAAAGCTGGTTTAGTTGTTTACCGTCGTCATGGCAATCACTATCAGTTATTAAAAAGTAAAAAAGAAATTGTATTAATCAAAACCTTACAAAAAAACAATAAAGGTAAGTTTACTCCTCAGATTATTGCTACAGTTCCCTTTCAAGATAAAGAAGTGATATTTGGTCTAAAAGTTGATGGTTTAAAAATTCAATTCTTGTATGGCGAGCATGAAGATGCTTTAAAATCAATTGGAGATGCTCAGGATTATACTATTGTTTCTGATGACGTCGCACAAAAATTTAATGGCGTTTATGTTGGAATGTATGCTACGTCGTCTGGTCTAGAGAGTAAAAATGTAGCCAAATTTGATTGGTTTTTTATGAAAGGTAAAGATTAACAACTAATAAAAAGGGTATTATGATGATAAAAAAACTAGCAACTTCTGTAATTTTCATTTTATTCTTTTGTACAATTTGCCATAGCCAAATCAAATATCAATATTCTGAACCTAAAGACTTAAACGACGGATGGAAAACAGAAAATCTAAAATCACAAAATATAGATACCACAAGAATCTATAAAATGTTTACTCAGTTGCATAACAATAAACACAAATTGCATAGTGTTTTGTTAGTTAAAAATAATCAAATCATTATTGAAGAATATTTTAATGGTCACGTTGTAAATAAGCCTCATGATCTGCGTTCTACGACCAAAAGTATTCGATCAATTTTACTTGGAATTGCTATAGATAAAGGGTTCATTGATAGTATTGATGATCCAATTTCCAAATATCTTAAAAATAAAATTCCGAATAAGAACCTTGACGATCGAAAAGAAAAAATCACAATCAAACATCTAGTAACTATGTCTACTGGACTTGATTGTAATGATTGGAATAAAAAATCGAAAGGACAAGAAGATAAGGTTTACAAAAAAAAGGATTGGATCCAGTATACCTTAGATCTTCCGATGATTAATGAACCGGGAACTGTTTCTAATTATTGTTCTATGGGAGTAGTTATACTGGCAGAAATAATAAGCCAAGCTTCGGGCATGTCTATCGACAATTTTTCAGAAAAATATTTATTTAGTCCTTTGGGGATTTCAAATATAAGTTGGGGACATACTTCTGATAAAGATGTTATTGCATCGGGTAAAAGGTTGTATATGACCTCTAGAGACATGGCCAAAATTGGACGACTAATACTACACAACGGAATCTTTAATGAAACACAAATTGTTTCTAAAAAATGGATAGAGGAGTCCACCTCTCCTAAAACAAAAATAACGGGAATCGATTATTGTTATTTATGGTGGAATATTCCTTTTAAAATAAATGGCAAAGTGATAAATTCCAAAATAGCAACTGGAAATGGGGGACAATATATTATGGTTTTTCCAAAACTAGATATGGTTGCCGTATTTACCGGCGGAGCCTATAATTCTCAAGAAGACAAACTACCTTTTGCAATCTTAAATGATGTTTTCCTTCCTACATTTGTGAATTAAAAAAAGAATATACCTATATAATCATGTCAAAAGAATTTAGGATGAATTGTAAAGATTATACGCATTAACAGAAGTGTCTTAACTTCAATTATTTAATCACCAAAGTAAATTTATAATGTTCATGATACTACTATCGCTTCTGATGATATATGGTTATTGTAACATTTTATATTACCAAGAGACATATTAAAGAAAAGATTTTTAACTAAAAGGCTCAAAAAACAATTCGATTATGGGGAAAAAAATTACCTATACTGTATTGATTGCAGGTATAATTTTACTAATTATCAATGTATCTAGATTAAATACTGCTAGTATTGAAATAATCGATTTTACAGGGATTATATCCAATGTATTATTAATTTTTTCTATGGTACTTACTAGTATAGATTTAAATAGAAAAAAATAAGTTAAAAGATATTTTATATACTTTTCATATTACATATATACCAATTCTTTTGATAATTTTAAGTTTTATTTTCATTTACTATTAAATAATAGTGCTTCAACCATTAAAAACGATAAAGTCATGACTAACACAAGTATACTGTGGAAATAATTAACTTACCATATAATTTAACTACTAATGAGGCTTCTACATTTCAAATTTTTGATTATCAAACATCAAAGGAATGTTTCAACCAAATGGTATCCTTAAAACAGAACACCTTCAGTTTTTTAATTGAAGGAAGTAAACAAGTGCATTCTAATACTAAAACCATTTCTATTAGAAAATCACATTTTTTATTAATGAAAACCGGTCATTGCCTAATGACAGAAAAACTTCCTAACACCTCGGATAATTATCGTAGTATATTATTCTTCTTTTCTGACAAAGCACTTTTAGACTTCATTAAAAAGTATAACCTCCAGAACTATAAAAATCAAAATCAAGAATCTATATATTCTTTTGAATATGATAATTTCTTGCAAACTTTTGTAAATGGATTGATCGATATTAATCGGCTTAAACCTGAGCTTCAAACAAAATTATTAGAACTAAAATTTGAAGAATTAATGATCTACCTAAAAGAAATCAAAGGAGTTGATTTTATATTCTCGTTAATTTCAAGTTTTAATGATAGGTCTCAACATTTTATTGATACAGTTGAAACTAATAAATTAAACAAGCTTACAATTAAAGAACTATCTTTTTTATCAAATATGAGTGTATCTACTTTCAAAAGAGAATTTGAAAAAACCTTTAATAGCACTCCAAGTAAATGGTTTCAAGATAAAAGACTCGAACATTCTGCTTTTTTATTAAAAAACAAATCTAAAAGGCCTTCAGATATATTTGAAGAAGTGGGTTATGAAAACTTATCTAATTTTATTCAAGCATTTAAAACTAAGTTTGGCGTAACCCCAAAACAGTATCAATTAAATTGAACGTTTAGCAATACTTTTTGAGCTAAATCAAACATAACTTACGCCTAAGTATCTCATAATTTTGTATTCACATTTAAATACTTATAATTATGAAAAAAATAAATTTAATCTTAGGAGTGTTCTTGACGATAACTAGTATCGCTAATGCTCAAAATACCTTTACATTATCTAGCAATGATCTAGGAGGTTCTGCTACTATTAATGAAGAATTTAATGGTTTTGGATGCACTGGTAATAATCAATCTCCTCAATTATCATGGAATAACGCTCCCAAAGGAACTAAAAGTTTCGCAGTTACCATGTATGATCCAGATGCTCCTACGGGAAGTGGATGGTGGCATTGGGTTGTTTTTGACATACCATCAACAATAACCTCCCTTAAATCAAATTCAGGAGATATTTCTCTTAATTTAATGCCCAAAGAAGCTATTCAAAGTATTACTGATTATGGTGCTCATGGATACGGAGGTCCTTGTCCCCCAGAAGGGCATGGACTACATCAATACATCATTACCGTACATGCTTTAAAAACAGAAAAACTTGGACTTACTAAAGAAACTAACCCAGCGGTTGTTGGTTATTATCTTTGGAATAACACTTTGGCAAAAGCTAGTATTGTAACGTACTACAAAAGAGATAAAAAATAGATATCATGTCATTTTATAAACAAATTAAAAAGCGTAGGCACTAAGTGTTTACGCTTTTTAATTTGTTTATCTTTCGAAAATTCAAATAGATCTTAAGAAGAACTATTAATTTTAAGGTTTACAAGAAAAGAAAACAACAATAAGTAGTAATAAAATCAGCATAAATATTATAAGTTAACTTAATCAAGGTAACATTTTATTCTCTTATGACACATATATAATAAATCACGTTTTATGGAAATAGGAACCAAGCCAAATAGAGTAAGTTGGAAGTATAAATTTGGATCAATGATCATAACTGGATTGTTGTATAGTGCAATTCTATTTGCATTCGATTATTTTTCAAACGATAAACTTTATAGTACATATAGTCTAATTTTTCAGGGAGTATTTTTTGGAATAGCTACGGGATTAGGTTTTCCTCTTATTACCGAAAAATTTGGAGGAAAATTTACCTCTAAACTTGGTGGAAACGTTACTCCAGTATTATCCGATACAGAAGAAATTGAAATTAGTGGTCCAGCAAATTTATTTCGTGGAATAGAGGCCACTGGAGGAAAGTTATTCTTAACGAATAAAAATGTGATCTTTAAATCGCATACTATGAATATTCAAAAAGGACAAACCAATATTCAGTATGATAACATTAAAGAGATACTACTAAGAAAAACCGCTAAACTTATTGATAACGGAATTCGAATTACAACAAAAGATGGTAAAAATTTTGATTTTGTAGTAAATGAGAGGGAACAATGGATGCAAAATTTGAGTAAAAGAATCAAAACAGACTTATAGAACTTACCTACACAAATAATCTATTATTTAAATTACCATTTGTTAGCTGCTATACTTTCCATATATTTAAAACATTAATGTCATTGACAAAGTATATGGATTTACAAAAAAACAAAGAAAATGCGATTGCTTTTTATAAAATCGCGTATGAGGGTAACCCAAGAAAGGCCATTGATTTATATGTTGGTGATCAATACATACAACATAACCCTGATGTAGCAGATGGACTCGAGGGATTTATTACCTACTTTGAAAGGATGCAACGTGAATATCCAAGTAAGTCAATCGAATTTGTAAGATGTATTGCAGAAGGAAATTTAGTAGCGCTACATACACATCAAACCTGGCCAGGAAATGATCAATATGTAACTATGGATTTTTTTAGATTTAATAACGATGGCAAAATTTGTGAACACTGGGATTCGATACAACAAATTCCAGAAAATTCTGCAAACCCTAATACCATGTATTAGTATACTTATAGTATATCATTAAAACATTAATTCACAAAATAAATTGCTTTTCTTAAACTAAATGGATAAATATTCTTTACTAGGTTTTATTACTCTAATTATAGTATTTGTAGGCTTACTCTTATCTATTTTTCTTTTAACCGTAAAGACACAAAACAAAATAGCCAATAGACTTTTAGCGCTATACTTTATTGTATTCTCAATTCATATTAGTGTTTTCTTCTATACTTCATATATTGAATTACCTCTCGTTATCGAAATGTTGCGAGATCAGATTATCTCATTATCCAGTCCCCTACTATTTTTGTATTTAGTAGCCAATATTTATTCCGATTTTAAACTTCGATATATTCATTTATGTCATCTACTCCCCTTTCTTATAGAAATCATATTATTTATCCCTAATTTTTATGGGGTAAATCATGAAGAAAGAGTAATTTTTACAGAAAATTATAATTCACAAATCATCGTTAAAATCTCTGTAGTTGTGGGATCTGTAATAAGTTTATTCTATTTGATCTTAATGTTTTCAGAACTAAAAAAATATAAACACCTGCTCGTCGAAAATTATTCCAGTACCACTTCTTTCAACTATAATTGGTTATATCAATTGACGATAGTGATCTCATCTATTTTTGTTTTTTCTCAATTTAAACAACTCTACAAATTCACAGGTACCGATATTGAGACACTTAATATTCTAAGACTAGTTCTAATCATACTTTTATTAGGTTTTTTAACTTGGATTATGCTAAAAAGCATGTATCAACCAGAATTATTTAAAGGAATAGATTCAGGTCACAAACTGGTTAAAACGTTAGTTAAAAAAGACAATTCTAAAACAGTTTCTGAATCATCTCAACAAGAATCAATTGAAGCTAACATTCAAAGACTTAATAAATTCATGGAAGAAGAAGAACCATTTCTTGATTCTTCACTTACCATTCAAAAATTAGCCCATCAATTTCAAATGCCCTCACGAGAACTCTCTATTCTTATAAACCATCATTTAAATCAACATTTTTTTGATTTTATAACTTCATTTCGCATCAAAAAAGCTATCCTTTTATTAAAGAATCCAATGAATAAAAAGCTAACAATTTTGGAAATTCTATATGATGTTGGTTTTAACTCAAAATCCCCTTTTAATAAAGCATTTAAAAAACATACGGGATTAACCCCTACAGAATACCGTGCAAAACTTTCATAACAAGCACTTTATAAAAAAGTAATACGCTTATAAAAAAAAGTAGTACTCTTTTTCTGATTAAAAAAGAGTACTACTTTTTTTAGTTGTACGTCTTATTGCTGCCATATTTTCATTTTTGCTTTGAATCCAAACAATATAAAAATGAAGAATCTTATTTTACTAGCGTTTACTACCGTAATACTTAACGCATCTCTTTTCGCAAGACAACATTTATCAGAAAATACAATCCAAAAAGTAGATTCATTATTAAGTGAATATCCTATTAGTAATGGTCCGGGAATTTCTGTTGCTGTTATTAAAGATGGTAAAGCTATTTTTAAAAGGCACAAAGGATATGCAAATTTAGAGCATCGAATTCTGATAACAGATTCTACAAAATTTGTAATCGGTTCTATCGCTAAACAATTTACTGCATTTGCTATTTTACTATTAGAAAATGAAGGTCTACTTTCAATTGACAACAGCATAACAAACTATTTACCAGAACTTAATCATTTACCACATAAAGTAACAATAAAACAACTCATGAATCATACTAGTGGCTTTAGGGATAATACTAACCTGAATAATTTAAAAGGTAGAACCGATGAAGATTTGATTGGTCAAGAAGAAGTGGTAGCACTTTTACTTAGACAAAAAAGTTTAAACTTTACTCCTGGTTCAAGGTTTCAATATTGCAATTCGGGCTACATATTACTGGCCGAGATTGTAAAACGGGTTTCTGGGATGAGCTTTTCTCAATTTACTCAAGAAAAAATATTCAAGCCACTTAAAATGCATCAAAGCGTGTTTTTAGATGATCCAACTCTTATGGTCACCAATAAAGCCAACTCCTATATCAAGCAGAAAGATGGCTTTCACTACATTCCTCTTAATCGTTCTGTAGTAGGATCAACAGGCCTTTATACTACAATACATGATTTAGGTCTCTGGGCCAACAATTTTGAAAACCAGACAATTGGAAATAAAACTATTTTTCAAAAGATGAAAACAAAGAGCTCTTTAAATACTGGAGAAATCATACCTTATGCCCTTGGTCAAGAGTTAAAAAATCACAAAGGATTGGATGTTATTTTTCACGGTGGTGGAGATGCAGGTTTTAGATCTTATTTACTACGAGTGCCTTCACATAAATTAACTGTAGCTATTTCAGGAAATTTCGAGTCCTTTAATCCACTAAACATCTCATATGGATTAGTTGATATATTTCTTTCTAAGAATATACAAAAGAAAAAGAAAAAAGAGATTCCTGTCTATAAAACTAAAGATTTAAAAAAGTTTGAAGGCGATTATAAAATCTTTAATGGATTTTATATAACAATAGAAGCCAAAAGTGATACCTTATACTTTAAAAACTACGGATCAGAAGAAAAATTAAAACTACCTACTATAGGAGAAAATGAGTTTCTTTTTCCGTATATCCATCATAGCAAATTTAGATTTACCAAAGATGGGCTTGTATGGCATTTGTCTGATTTCTATTATCCAGGGAAAAAGGTGTTTTTAAATCCTCCAAAATATGAAGAAATAAATATATCAGAATATACAGGAGTTTATAGAAGTGCTGAAGTCGAGACATCATATACTTTGATAACCGAAGATAATCAAATTAAAATGACACATAATTATAACCCAGATCTATTATTAGAGCCTATTAGTAAAGATGTTTTTAGAACAAATCAAGCATATATGGGGGAAATAGAATTTACAAGAAACGAAGCCGGAAAAATTAATGGATGCAAAGTTTCTGCACAAAAAGCCTATAATATTTTTCTTAATAAAATTGAATAACAATTCAAATTAAATCTCACACGCAAGATACTCTATCTTGCGTTTTTTATATTTTTATATTCCTAAAAAGAGGATTAAATACTTATTTATAAACTAAATTTAGAATGACTTTTTTTAAGATCTCGATAGCTCCGTCAAAACTCTTTCTAGTAGATAGCTTAGGTGCATTAGTAACTGCAACCTTATTAGGGCTAGTACTTTCTAGGTTTGAAACCTTTTTTGGCATACCCAAACAGGTGCTATATATCTTATCCTCTATCGCTCTATTATTTTCTTTTTATTCATTTTTCTGTTATTTGTTTCTTATAAAAAACTGGAAACCTTTCTTAAAAATAATTACTTTGGCAAACATCATATATTGTTGTAGTACTATTGTCGTATTAATCTATTTTGCTCGGCAACTTACACCTGCAAGCATTGCTTATTTTGTTACTGAACTTTTTATTATAGGAATTTTAATACATGTTGAAATAAGAGCAGTTTTAAGCAACTAAGCAAAAGATATTTTAAAATTAAAATTACTCTTTCATAAAGTAATACCTATCCATTATTCATTTTGAGATGAAATATAACAATACAAATTAACCTTAGTTTGTACTTCACTAAAATTTTAATAAATGAAAGATATAGAAATCATATTAGAAAATAAGCCTGGTACCTTAGGACTTATGGGGGAAACATTGGGAAAACATAATATAAGCCTAGAAGGTGGTGGTGTTTTTCAAAATGGTAATGTAGCTATTGCTCATTTTTTGGTAGAAGAAGCAGAGAAAGCAAAAACCGTTTTAAAGGACATAGGTATAACAGTAGTTAAAATTAATAATGTTATAATCCAAAAGCTTAGACAAGATGTACCAGGACAATTGGGTGAGTTTTGCAAGCAATTGGCCAATGATAATATAAACATAGTAGTACAATACAGCGATCACTCGAATCAGCTGATTATTGTCCCAGACAACTATATTAAAGCGCAAAAAATATCCAAAAAATGGACAGAAACTTGGTGGAACTAACTTCTAAAACAGACATCTAGATTATGAAAAAAGAACATAAGTATCAAGCAACAATAAAATGGACCGGAAATAAAGGATCTGGGACATCGAACTATAAAGAATTTGAAAGAAGCCACACAATATCTGTTGCTCATAAAACAGATATTTTTGCTTCATCAGATCCTGCTTTTAGAGGCGACAAAACTAAACACAACCCTGAAGATCTATTGCTTGCTTCACTATCTTCATGTCATATGTTATGGTATCTACATTTATGCGCTGAAGGTGGAGTAATTGTAATTGACTATATCGATAATGTTACAGGTACTATGACAGAGAAAACCAATGGTAGTGGACAATTTACAGAGGTAATTCTAAATCCTATTATTACGCTTACTAATCATTCAATGATTCAAAAAGGTAAAGAGCTACATAACAAGGCAAACAAATTCTGTTTTATAGCTAATTCTGTGAACTTTATTGTAAAACACAAACCTACATTCTTGGTTAAAACATTGTAAATTAGCTCTTATCAAAAAAATACAATGAATAGCAGTTTTTAATTAAATTCTGAAAGCTGCTATTTCTTTAGAATCACCTTAACGCATGGGTTTAATCAATATAAAAAGAGTTTCTTATACTTGAATTTAAAAATGAGTGAATTATTACTCGTATTACGAACAGTTTAAACAAAACCCAGAAACAACTCCATTAAAATTTGTCGAAACATAACCGTTAGGGAGTTTAAAATCGATTTCATTGTTTAGACATTCGACTGTTCCACATTTTTCGCATCTAAAATGCAAATGATTATGATTATGATTTTTATCAAGACAGTTTAGGCATAATGCAAAGTATTGTTTTCCGTCATCACCTATTATCTGATGTACTACGCCATCTTCACTAAATTGATTTAAGATGCGGTATATCGTAGCTCTATCTGCTTTAGTAGAAAGTTCTGACTGAATCATTTCATGATTTAAAGCAGTGCCAGATTCTTTTAAAACAGATAGAACAGCTTCTTTTGATTTTGTTTTTCTTCTTTTCATGAAATAGTAGCTCTATGTTATTAAAAAAATAAAATTACGCATAACTTTGGTAAGCAAAAAAATATTATTTCCAATTTATTCACATTAAAAACAATGAAAAAAGAAAAACCCTTGGTTAATTTTGAATATATCTTACAAAAATTTCCCGGTAAAGGCGGATGGACATATGTTGAAATCCCTGAAGTTTTTCAAAATAAAAATAATCCTTTTGGGTGGGTCAAAGTAAAAGGTAGCATAGATGATTTTGAATTAAATCAATATAAATTAATGCCAATGGGAAATGGAAAGCTGTTTTTGCCTGTTAAAGCTGAAATACGAAAGAAAATAAAAAAAGAAAAAGGCGATTACGTCAAGGTTATACTCTATACTGATGATTCTTCCTTAAAAATTCCTCAAGAAATAATAGAATGTTTTAAGAACGAACCCAAAATAACATACACAACTTTTCTCTCATTTACAGAAGGTCAAAAAAAATCTTATCTAGATTGGATATATCAAGCTAAAAGTGATGAAACTAAGGCTAATCGAATTCTAACGATGATGGATAGATTACAAAAAGGACTTAGATTACATGATAAAAACGCAACAGATTAAGTAACTAAACAATGTCATTTTTAATCATTAAAGATTAAAAAGTTTAGAAAACAATTGCGTAACCGAATAGTTACGCTTATATTTGTAACCGTTCAGTTACATAAATAAAAATGAGAAGAGATGTATTTCAGGCAATAGCCGACCCTTTACGAAGAGATATCATAAGCTTATTGGCTAAACAACCTATGACCATTAATGCTGTGGCTAAAAAATTTGAAGTTAGCAGACCTGCCGTTTCTAAACATTTAAAAATTCTTAAAGAATGTGGAATAATCACAATCAATCAAGACGGACGAGAACGCTTTTGTCAAATTGAACCAAAAAATCTTATCCCTGCATTTTTATGGATAGAACAGTACAAAACTTTGTGGGAAGAAAAACTTGACTCTTTTGAAAACTACTTACTAGAATTACAAACAAAAAATAAAAACAATGACCAAAATGGATGACACGAACAATCGCACTTTAACTTTAAAAAGAACATTTAATGCTCCTATACAATTAGTTTGGGAAGCCTGGACACAACCAGAACACATAGCTAACTGGTGGGGCCCCAAAGGAATGAAAACCAAGGTAATCGAGCACAATTTTAATGTTGGAGGCACATGGAAATACACTATGGAAATGCCTGATGGAAATGAATTTATTGCCGAAGGAGAATACTTAGAAATCATAGAATTAGCAAAAATTTGTTCTTCTGCTAATTTTAGACCGATGACAGAAGGCGTAGAAATACAAGCAATTTTTGAAGCCTCAGGAGACAAAACAAATTTCACATTTAATGTTGTACATCCTACGGCAGAGTATTGTCAACAACAAGAAAAAATGGGCTTCATGAATGGCTGGGGATCAGTCTTTGATAGACTTCACGAATACATGCAAGAAGTCGCACTATAAACAAGAATAAACATAACACAACAAAAGAGAGTAGGAACTTATACCCTACTCTTTTCTTTTTTAATTAATTCTTCTGTTTTCTAATCCAAAAATATTCAAAATTTAAAAACCATAAAATTTATACTTAAAAAGAAGTGTCAATGTTGATTGATTATCATTATCTTAGAGAAAATATATCATCGTCAATTACCCCCCTCTCATCTAGAATTGTTCTAAATGTGTTTTTGTTTAACAAATGCGTATGAATGCTATGCGTCCAAAGGGTAAAATATTTTTAAGTTATGTTTCTTACTATAAGTTATGTGAGTAGTGCATCAGAAAAATTAACAATCGAAGATATAGAAATGTTAATGATCGATACCAAAGTAAATAATAATAGAAACAATATACGAGGTATATTAGTTTATATAGATCGAAACTTCTTTCAGATTATAGAGGGTGAATATCATATTTCAAAGTATACAAAGGGATAATAGACACTATAATATTTTAAAGATTTTGGAAACAAAATCTTTGCATAGAAAATACAAAAGGTTTAATAGTAATTATATTACTTCCTGCAGCGAAGAGGCTTCTTACTCACTTTTAAAATTTCTTGAAATTAGCAATGAAGATATTCCTGATTTAAGATTACATGATTTAATTGTAGATCAGTCTAAAGCATTACTAAATATGTCTTAGTTTCTAGTATGATATAAATATCTAAAAACGAATCTATCCCGAATAATTTCATTAATTTCCAGAGATTAAATTAATTTATTTAAGGTGAGAATATACATATTAATATTTCTTGTTGTATTTCTTCAATTTTCTGGATTTACACAACATAAAAAATATACTTCAATTCCCGAGGCTTTACAAAACCCCGAATTAGTTACATGGTTAGATATCAACTGTAAGGAAGTAACATCATTTGCTAAGAATGCACAAAAACTACAGAATGTAACTTCATTTTATTTAACTACATGCAACTTAGAACAAGTCCCTTCAGAAATCAAACACCTAAAAAAATTAGCTTTACTAAATTTACAAGGAAATAATTTAGATACACTACCAGACAATTTTTCTGTATTGGATAAAATAACCGTATTAAACCTTAGAAATAACTCATTTCGGGAAATACCAATCTGGTTAGCTGATTTACCACAACTAAGAGAAATTGATTTAGCCAATAATATAGACTTAGATATATCTCAAGCCTCTCATGTGTTTTCAAAAATCAAAAATCTTGATTTTCTATATTTAAACGGAAATAACCTTACAAAACTACCTCAACATTTTACTGATAATCAAAATCTTAAAGAACTTCATTTAAGTAATAACCCCAAACTAGATTTACAACAAACTTTTCAAGTGCTGTCTGAAATTTCGTCTTTAAAAATCCTTGTTCTATCCAAAAATCAATTACATAAATTGCCAAAGAGCCTAAATTCTCTTAAACAAATTGAAGGCCTGGTTCTAGATCAAAATCCAAATCTTATCATCTCAACATTAGCAGAACAATTGATGCATACCCCCAATATAAAAGTCGTATTGCTTAGAAATAATGATTTGACCAATCTGTCTGAAGATTTAAGCGGATTTTATTCATTAAAGGTATTAGAATTAAGTAGTAATAATTTTAATGCCAAAGAAAAATTACGAATTCAACAAGGACTTCCAAATACTAAAGTCATTTTTTAGATTTTAATAACTGGTTATCAAATCTTTATTTGATTTACCAATAATTTTTAATACGTTTAATACCAAATAAAATGCAAATCGATGTGGGAAGAAAAATTAAAGATTTACGATAGCTTAGTCTCGAAATGTACAAGATTCGAAAGAAAAGGAAAAACTATGCCTTATACATCTGCAAATGGATACATGTTTTCATTGTTTAATAAGGCAGGAGAGATTGGAATACGATTCTCAAAGGATGTTCAAGAAAAATATATTCAAGAACTTAAAACAACTTATTACACCTCTTATGGAGCTACAATGAAAGGATATATCTTAATTCCTGATCATATGTTAAGCGATTTAGATAATGTATCTAACTATTTAAATGAGAGTTATGATTATGTTATGAGTTTAGAACCGAAATAAGACTATACAGGCAATATAAAATTTTTAATAAATCTAACAATTCCATTCTTTGCTGGCCCTTTAACATCTGCATCAATTAAAATCAAATCATCATCTTTCTTCTTAAGATAGATTCCACTCATAAAAACATCTACCAAGTTTAATTCGGATTCTACATTAAATCTAGTATTCTTTTGCCAGGCTAAAATTCGGCTAGTGGCTATACTAGTATTGGCTTCTGTCTGACCTGTGGTAATAGGTTCTCCTTTTGTAAGTAATATCAGTTTACCAGGACCTTTAGCTGTAGTAAAAATCACGCGGCCAAATAACAACGATGTTAATCTAAGACTAACTACTGCAGCGATTTTAATTCCGTCACTCATCCCAACAAAATTTTTAAAATGAAAAACGACTTCCTCTCCTTCCTTAATTTCCCATTCAACAAATTCATGACTACCCATTGCTTTAAAATGAACTTCTTCTGGCTTAGAGTTCATAACCACTTTATTCATAGCATAGTTTCTAGTAAAAACACGAGCCAAAATAGCGGATCTCCATTGAGGAAGGGAAAATTTTGGAGCTCTTCCTCCTGGTTCAAAAGATCGCGATATATAATAGTCCTCTTTTGTATTTTTAGGATCTATAGAAAATTGATTTCCTAACCTATTTAAAATACCCTTAGAGGTATTTGAACTCGAAGATAGTAATGTAACATAGTTTTCATCATCAGACGAAAACGCGACACGTGAAAACACATACAAGAAACTTTTCAATATTAAAAAAGCAAAGGCAATATCTAATAGTAAGTTTATAAATGTAATCATATCAAAAGAAGACTGAATAGTAAATTTTAATCTACTTATCACAGTATCTACTTGATTCTTTAAAGTTTCATTTATCTGCGCGGTAGACGCTTGTACTTCTTCTTGAGTTCCATTTACTGATTTTTCTACTTGACCTATTAAACTAGTAAGCATCTCACTTCTTTGAGTATAATATGATTCATTTACGCTTCTTTTTGCGCTATTTTTTGCCTGACAAGGAAAATTTAATTTCCCCCAAAACCCGCAATCTTCTTCTTTGAAAACTGGTGCCATTTCGGGTAAAGTCGGTTTAAATATTCCTTTATAGATTTGCGATACTTCTTGAGGTAGCTTATCGGTTTTATTTGCAACCACTTTGGTCATTTGTAATGTCCCATTTTGTATCGATTCTTGCATACAGATTACCTCTGCCTCAAGAGAAAATTTTAAATCTTTCTCAAACTGATCCCTTTTATACTTTCGCTCATCATTAGTAGTTTCTATAAAAGTGTTATCATAAATCTTATCGATCGAAGCCTTATTCATTTTACTATTGAGTATAGCTCCCGGAATAATAAAAATTAACAAGGGTGACCAGTATAGAAAAGATTTTAATACGAGATTTCCTATTCTAGTTAGACCAGTTTCTTTAAAAACTACAATATTTTGTATAATAGCCAAATACAAAAATCGAACTAACACAGTATATGTAAAAAACAAAATAAGATGTTGAATATCTAAAACTGACCAAATTAAAATCAAGATTAAAATAAAAGGCAAAGAACGTAGTCTACCTTTTACAATAAAATAAAGAAAAGCAATTTTATAGCATAAAAAATGTAAAATTCCAATAAGAGCTTCATATTTCTCTAATGCAACCTCATCAGCATTTGCTATTAAATGTACATATGCTGCAAAAAACACTGGTAATAAGCCTAATATGCGGTAGTAATTCTTTCCGCCCATCACTAAAATTAATCCAATAGGAATAAGGTATAATGGGATTGCATACAATAGTTTAAACTCTTCATGCACTTGAAAACTTGTTATTGAAAAGCCAAACACTGCAAAAAGAGAATAATCTTCTACGGCCGGAAGTATTCCGATCAATACAATAAACAGAAAAAGAATAGTAGGCCCCTCTTTTTTAAGGTGCAGTTTTGATAGCGTAAAATTAGACATCCCCGTGAATTTGTGTTAGTAATTCCTCTACAAGATAAGTAATTACATTTTAAACATTACGAATTACACAAGTCTATCATACCCCAAAAAAATAGCCCTGTCTATACAGGGCTATTTTATAATTATAAAAAGGAGTCTCTTATTTGATCACTATTTTTTCTGAAATACTACGGTTACCGTCTGATATTTTTACAAAATAAAGACCGGATACTAATCCGTCTAGCGATATCCTATTTTGAGTTACTACTCCTGATTTTATTACTTTACCTTGCGTATCTGTTAACGTAAAATTGGTCGTGCGATCATCTCTTACCCTAAGTTGGATAAATTGTGTAGCAGGATTAGGATATACTTTTGCAGAAAACACTTTCTCCTCATTTCCTAATCTGCCATCGATTTGTATTTCTGTTGTAGTTTTAGCTGTAGATGTGCCAATATTAACTGTATAATCTTCTACTTCCCCATAACCAAAGGTTTCGCATGGTGTTGCTGGTCCATTCCATTTCATAGAAACTCTCATTCTAGTTGTTCCTGATTGCGCACTTGATGGTATATCAAAAGAATATGATAGATTACCAGAATTCGAAGTAGCACCAGTGACTACTTTTTCTGATGTTTCAAATGTTCCATTTTTATTGTAGTCAACCCAAACGCCCCAATGTTCGGTATAAGAAGCGCTAACAAATCCAACGCTTAATACAATAGTATTTGAGCCATAAGAAAGGTTACCAACTTGTGATGTAAAATCGCCATATCCACCATTAGCAGAAGTTACATTAGAGATACCTCCTATACCTACAAAATCTATAAACTCATAATTGACTGTATTTCCTTTCGAGGAGCAATAAGAAACAACAACATCCAAAGTAGTTACATTTAAAACATTGCTATTTGCAGAAGAATTTCCTGCCGCGTCTACTGCAGCTACTACAAAACCATATGTAGTTCCAGCGCTTAGTCCCGTAACGGTATAACTTGTATTTGTTACGGTGGTCAATAATGATCCATTTCTATATACATTGTATGCGGTAACTCCTACATTATCAGTAGCTGCATTCCATGATAGTATTGTACTTGTCTGAGTTATACTAGAGGCATTTAAATTACTAGGTACCGAAGGTGATTCTGTATCAGTTTGAGTATTTCCTCCATTAAAACTGTGCTTTCCCAAATCATCAAATGTATTTTGAGGAAAAGTATCCCATTCTGATGTTGTATATGTAGTATTTGGAGAAGATACATTTTCTTTTCTTCTAAGCGTTCTATCCTTAGCAAAGTTTGACGACCCACCATTAAATATACCTACAATATCAATTAATACATCATTTTTAAACAATCCTACAGGGTCATTACCGTTAAAAGTCATTACAGATGATCCAGAACTTATATCTGCTATATTTTGTATAGCATTTGTAGCAGAACTATTAGCTATTAGAAATACATCATTATTTGAAATTGTTCCCGATAATGCAAGTCCTGGTGACCATGCTCCTGAACCATTTGTTTGTCTTTTAATTGAATATCCTGATAGATTTATAGATGCTCCTGTATAATTAGCTATTTCTAAAGCCTTATTATTTGAAGATCCTTCGACATACTCAGAAAAAAATAATGCAGTTGCTGCACCACCTCCAGAGGTATTATCCTGTGTTGTAACATTTAAATTTGAGCTTAAAGCCGAAATGTTTCCTGCTGCATCTTTAGCTCTTACAGAAAATGCATATGTAGTGTTTGCTGTCAAACCCATGATAGCAAAACTGGTTGCATTAGTAGTATTTAATAATGTTCCATTTCTATATATATCATACCCAGTTACTGCTACATTATCAGTAGATGGGTTCCATGAAAGGTTGGTTGAAGTATCTGTTGTATTACTAGCTATTAAATTTGAAGGTATACTTGGTGCTGTTGTATCTGTTCCTCCACCTGTATTTCCAAATCGATCCTCAGCCTGAGGTCCTCCCCATATTTGGGTTGCAAAAGCAGGGTTATCAATAAACGGATTTCTATTACCTTGTATTCCTTCAAGGATAGGATTACGTTGCAATTCTAATTGAGAAACCGGATCCTCTGCATTCCATTCTAAAAACAACTGAAGCATATTAGCATCACTAGTAGCAGCTGCTCCCACGCCAACATTTGTTGGTAAGCAACGATTATCATAATGAATGTACATGTACATCATCATACGAGCTATATCACCTTTCCATTCATCTCCAGGATACCAATGTCCTTGAGCAGTAGTTCCTGAATTTCCAAAGCCGTCAGCAAATTTTCTATTTCCTCTATTAGAATTTCGTTGTACATCTGCCGGACGCAAATGATGCGCATCAGAACCTGGACCACTTGAACCTAAGTTAGGATTACCTAATGATCTCGGATAGGTATGTTCTCTATTCCAATCTGTAGAGCCACCACCATTATTATCTACTCCTCGAGTTCTATCGGTTGTTAAGTTTCCGTCGGTATCATCATATCCATAAACAAGAATTACCTTAGAGGGATCGTTTGGATCTAAATCTGCTTGTTTTAATGCATCCCAAACTCCTGGCGTATAACTAATAAAGGTTGTATGTGTATTGATAACTTTATTACTGAGTTCGTTTTTTAAGGCATCACCAGAGAGCGTAAGATTTACATCATTATAATATGCGGGAATCTGACTATATCCAATTACAGATATAAGTAATGCCAATAAGGTAAATTTTTTCATTGTGTTGTGAGTTAGTAATCTTATAATTTAAAATATGGATTCGAAACTAAAATTATTTCTATAAACATACTAGCCTAAAATGTTATCAAATAGTTACTTGGTATGTTGATAATCAGTTTTTTAAGAGTCAAAAAAGACTTAACGTTTTGATTATCAACAAAATACATATAAAAAAATATGTTAACAAGTTATTTCTTACAATTTTATCAAATTTAGATTTCAAAATACACCTCTTCAAAAGGAATTCTAAACTGCGGAGCATAGATTCCTTTCTCATCTCGTACTCCGCAACCGATAACCATATTTATTTCTGCTCCTATTGGTAGATCTAAAATCTTTTTAATCAATATGGTATCAGAACCTTCCATTGGGCAGGTATCATAATTTATTGCTGCCATGCTGATCATAAAATTCTGCGCTGCTAATCCAGCACTTTTATGTGCCACTATTCGCATATCACTCTGGCGCACCTGTCTGTATATTGGTTTAAATAACCCCAAGCACCAAAATATAATGTACTTTAATCATCCTAATATTCCTAAAAAATCAAAATATATAGTCGGAATTAACTTTTGATAGTAATTTATCGCAAATTTCTCTCTTTTAGTATATTGTTCAACTGGTTTGTTTCCAAACAATTGTTTTAAAAATTCAATGTTTGAGACTCTTCTTTTTCGCCATAAGTCTTTTCTAACAACAACTACCACCAATTGTTTTGCTGTTTTAACAGCATTCTGCCCTAGACATGCTTTAGTCATTTTCTCTAGTACCTCTGAATTTGTAATATGATAAAATTCCCATAATTGCATATTACTACTGGTTGCAGACAGTGTGGCATTTTTTATGCAATCCTTTACTTTTTCCGAATCTATTTCTTTATCATGCTTAAACACACGAACAGATCTTCTATACGCTATAGCTTCTGTTACTGTTTTTTCTTTCATAGTATCAATTAATTACCACTAAAGTATTAATTATTATTTATCCTAAAAGTCCTTATAAAAATCCTTGAATACCATACAAATTATGCGGTTTTTAGTCAACTGATTTCCAATAATTTAAACTAAATTTAAGGGCTAACTAAAAGAGTCTCACAAATGAATAAAATATTAAAGCTGCAAGGTGTTAAAAAGCTTTCTAGAGAAAATCAAAGCCTTATAAAAGGAGCTTCTTACAGGGGTACATGTTGCCCAAGCGGCAGAGGTTGTATCATAGCTGGGTACTGCGAACAGGGAAGGTGTTATGGCTATGGCAGATGTATATTTTATTAAACTTTAAATTTAAACACCAACATAAATATAGTAAACACACCACAAAATCTTAATACTTATAAAAACCACTATCTAAATAAAAAACCACAGCGATAATTTATTTGGGTTAGAAAATTATAAGAATTAAGAACTAACATCAACAAGGCATCTATCAAAAGATGCCTTGCTTGTTTTCATGCTAATTTTACTAACTATAAATATTTACGTAATGAAAAAAATCTTAAAATTAACAGGAGTACAAGAATTAAGTAAAACACAGCAAAAACAAATCAAAGGAAGAATAGGACATATTTCATGTTGTCACCCTAATCCAAGAGGTGGAGGCAGAGATTGCCGTATCAGCCTTCCTGGAGGAGCTAGCTTTTGTGAACCCGGACATTGCAGACAATATGGTGGAGGTTGTATTTTTTATTAAAAAAATACAAAAGAAAGGAACTTTAAACTCCCCTACTTTTATCCTTTACTAATTCTATATAATTAGTATAATTTCAAGACGTAGCTAATTTTGAAAAACTCTAAAAAACGTAGAAATAACAGTACTTTATCTCTTATTATTAGTTCTTTAAATTTATAAATCTAAAGAACAGAGCCTTGCAAACCAGAGGATATTCTGATAAATTTAAAGGTACTGTATGCTCAACGAAGCTATATGCAGTCTATATGTCTAACTCTTAAAATTTATCACTAAAATGAAAAAAATCTTAAATCTTTCTGGTGTTCAAAAGTTATCTAAACTTGAACAAGAAAAAATTAAAGGAAAAGGTTTTAATAGACCTTATTGCAAAGGAACAAATATGTGCTGTGTTCGACTTCCGAATGGGCAAGAATGGTGTGACTTTGGATATTGCAATAACGGGCGATGTACCTGGGCATAATCCCTAAAATGATATTCCTTATTTTTCTAAAATTTTATACTAATTCTTAGATTGACAATACATTTTTGAGATTCTAATATTAATTTTTAATACACATACAATGAAAAAAATCTTAGCATTAAAAGGAGTAGAAGTACTTTCTAAAAAACAAAAACAACAAATCAAAGGAGCTATTGGAATAGGATGCTGTCCTTCAGGAAGAGGATGCCTTGTTAGCTTTCCTGGAGGAAGTTTTTGCGAGCCAGGCCGTTGTCTTCCATATGGAGGATGTATTTTCTATTAAGAACGATACATATAAAATGTTCAAAAGCGGGTACTGCCCGCTTTTGCTTTACACAATAAAATATAATCGAAAATATTGTATACGCTTACTCCATCTAAATCTTAGTATAATTATCTCATTGTTCATCCATTATTTAGATAATAAAGATACTCCTGCTAAATACACAGACAACACAAATCAATTAAATATCAACGCATTACGTTAATATATTCTTAAATATTGTTTTCTAAATAGGGTATAAAAGAAGTTACTAGTTGTTTTATATATATAAATTCACATTAACTCTTAAAACCTAAAAAATGAAACAATTTTTCTTTTTAATTACATTATTAGTCACACAAATTACGTATTCACAGTGGGAACAAGTAGGCACCACACTTGAAGGTGCAGTAAACGGGGGATTTTTTGGAATAGAAATAGCATTAAGTGATAATGGACAAGTTATGGCCGTTGGAGATTCACCAAGGTTTTCGGTAACTGCTCCAAATCCTGTAACTATTTATCAACGTGATGGAAATCAATGGATCCAAACTACACAAATCTTTAATGATTTTACAGAATTTCCAGAGCAATTTGGTAGGGCACTAGCAATAAGTGATAATGGAAAACGCTTGGTTATAGGTACTACTCGACCGAACTCTACTTTAGGAAAGATTCAAGTATATGAAAATCAAAATGGAGATTGGGTTAAAATGGGAAACGATATTATCAATGACACTTCTGTACAAGGAGAGTTTTTTGGAAAAGCTGTAGCCATGAATGGAAACGGACTTGTTATAGCCACTAGTGACCCAACAATCGCTACGGGGGCGGCAAAAGTATTTGGTTTTCAAAATGGAAATTGGCAACAAATTGGAGATGAATTGGGAAATAGAGAGGACAAAGACGACAGTTTTTTTGGATCATCATTAGATCTAAGTGATGACGGAAATACGCTTGTAGTTGGCATCGCTCAAGCATTTACAGGAAATGGAACAGTAGAAATCTACCGTAATATCCGTGGATCTTGGAGACAGATAGGAAGCCCATACCTGGTAAATTTGATTTTGGGCAATTCGGAGCTAATGTTGCAATTACTGGAGATGGAAGAAGGCTTGCCATATCTGCTTATTCAAACAATTTTTCTAGAAGCTACGTAGAAGTCTATGAGATCTCTAAAAACGGTTTCAAACAAGTCGGACAATTATTACAAAATCTTCCATTTAGTTTTGTACAAAATTTTGGTGTAGGTCTAGATATTTCTAATGATGGTTCTGTACTTGCAATTGGGGACATACGTACGATAAATGACGATGACTTTATATTTGATATTGGTAGTGCATATCTTTATCAATTATCGAAACAAAATGAAATTTCGCCAAAAGTGAATACCAATGGTAATTGGAAATTAATACAAGAAATACGGGGTACACAAGAAAACGAATTTTTAGGTAATAGAGTTCGTCTTAATGATTCAGGATCTTTATTGGTTGTAGCGGCTGAAGGATACAGAAATTCTAGTTTTGCAAATGTGGGTGCAGTTAGAACCTATAAAAACACCACAACAGTTTCTGAACCTAAAAAATCATTTAAGAACTTCGTTTCTCTTTATCCAAATACATTTGACTCAAATGTAAATCTTAGATTTACCGAAAATTCAACGTCAGATGTACTGGTCAAAATTATAGATTACAAAGGTGAAATCGTTCAAGAAGCATCTTTTCAAAAAAATAATACCGTCACCATACCTACCAATTCAATTACAAACGGTATTTATTTTGTACAAGTTTCAGATGATACAGGCAATTATGCCACGCTTAAAGCTATAAAACAATAATTACATATAGAGTACTATAACAACACACTACTACATTTAGGCGAATCATAAATTCATGGTTCGCCTAATTTATATGCTTTTTTTAAGAAAGTAATTCCCAAGATTGTCGAGCAATTTCTAACTCTTCATTAGTAGGAATAACCAATATATTTACTTTTGAAGTAGATGAACTTATATCTCGTACTTCTTTAGATCTGATTACATTTTTTTTATCGTCTAATTTAATTCCAAAAAAGTCTAAATCTTCACAAACCAATCTTCGCATTACATCAGAATTTTCACCTATACCTGCTGTGAATACGATTGCATCCAATCCGTTCATTACAGTTGCATATGCGCCTATAAATTTCTTAATGCGATATGCATTCATCTTTAACGCTAGTATACATTCTGAATTTCCTTTTTCAGCTTCAGTCTGTATATCTCTAAGATCGCTATACCCTGTTAATCCAAGCATACCACTTTCCTTTTGCAATAAAGTATTAACTTCATCTAACGTATATCCTAAAGTATTCACCATATAAAAAATTATTGCCGGATCAATATCTCCAGACCTTGTGCCCATTATTAATCCGTTCATTGGTGCAAATCCCAAGGTATGATCAATACTTTTTCCGTTTTTAACGGCAGTCATACTACAACCATTGCCAAGATGAATCGTAATAATAGTAGAGTTTTCCTTTTTTAAATGTGCTATTGCTTTTTGAGATACATACTTATGACTGGTCCCATGAAATCCATATAGTCTAATATTATCTTCTTCTAATAAGCTATTCGGAATAGCATACTTATACGCTTCAACAGGAATTGTTTGATGAAAAGCGGTATCAAATACGGCTACTTGTTTAGCGACCGAAAAAATATCTTCTGCTACTAAAATACCTTGAAGATTAGCAGGGTTATGTAAAGGTGCTAATGCCGAGAGTTTTTCTATTTTATCTTTTACTTCATTGGTAATTTCGACAGTCTTAGAAAAAGTACTTCCTCCATGAACCACTCTATGTCCAACCACTTGAATTTCTGAAGATGATTGGATTACCCCTACTTTAGAATCCATTAGATATTTAGAAATAAGCTGTAGTCCTTGCTTATGGTTTTTTATTTCATCAACCTTTTCTATTGTACTACCTTTGGCTTGATAACTTATTTTTGCATTATCTAAACCAATACGTTCTACTAGTCCCGAACAAATAACATACGCTTCGGGCATTTTGAACAATTGAAATTTTATAGATGAACTTCCTGAATTTAATACTAGTATTTGCATAGATTTACTTTAGAATCACAAAATCATGATCCAGCTTATTATTTTTAATCACATTTACAACCCTTGCGCCTGTATTGCGGTAATGATTACTGTATTATAAACATCATCAACTGTACAACCTCGGCTTAAATCATTAACAGGCTTATTTAAACCTTGTAACATCGGCCCTATTGCCAATGCACCAGTTTCTCTTTGAACTGCTTTATAGGTATTATTTCCCGTATTAAGATCCGGAAATATCAAAACACTTGCTTGGCCCGCCACATCAGAATCTGGTAGTTTGCTTTGCCCTACTCTCATATCAACAGCAGCATCATATTGTATAGGGCCTTCAATTTTAAGATCGGGATGTTTTTCTTTAACAATTTCTGTTGCTGACCTAACAATTTCTACATCTTCACCTTTACCCGATGTGCCAGATGAATATGATAACATGGCTACCTTTGGTTCTATACCAAAAGCGGCTGCAGATTGTGCAGAGGAAATAGCTATTTCAGCTAACTCTAATGCATTAGGATTAGGGTTTATAGCACAATCTCCAAATACGGATACTCTATCCTCTAAACACATAAAAAACACCGATGAGACTACTTTTACTCCAGGTTTCGTTTTTATAAACTGTAATGCTGGTCGAATGGTATGTTGAGTTGTATGTACAGCACCCGATACCATTCCATCGGCATGCCCTTTATAGATCATCATTGTTCCAAAATAGGATACATCTGCCATCATATCTTTGGCCATATCCAAGTTCACATTTTTATGTTTTCTTAGCTCATAAAATGTCTGTACATAATCATCATAATGAACAGATGTGGTTGGATTTATAATCGCCACTTTTTCAAAATCTATCGAAATATCAAGTTTCGTTGCTTTATTTTTAATCTTTCGTTCATCTCCTATCAAAGTAATTTTAACAACTTCTGAAGCTAACAACCTAGAAACAGCACGTAAGATTCTTTCATCTGAACCTTCAGGAAGAACAATATGTTTTTTATGTTGTAATGCCCTTTTTAAAAGGTTGTATTGAAACATTTTTGGTGTTAATCCTTCTGAAGTAAAAGTAATTAGCTTATCGGATAATCGGTCTTCATTTACATATCTTTCGAAGGTACTAATTGAAGTATCTATCTTTTGAACATTATCAAGGTAAATCTTGGACTTAATGGATCCTATTTGGTTCGTAATTGAAAATGTTCCGCTTGGGACGGATATAATAGGAAACGAAATTGAGACTCCTTCTATTAGTTTCAAAATAGATTTTTCTGGAATAATACCTCCGGTAAGAATAATTCCTGAAATTTTTGGATAATTATCAGAAATATTAGCCTGTAAAACTCCTAAAATAATATCGGCACGATCTCCAGGTGTAATGACTAAACTATTATCTTTTAAATGAGTAAGATAGTTTCGTAATTGCATAGCCCCTACTCCAAAACTCCCTGCTTGGTTATTCAAGAATTCTTTTCCGAAGAGTACATTTCCATCAAGTTTGTGCACTATTTCCTTAATCGTAGGATTACTTAGCATGTCTATTTTTGGAATAACAATACTATCTACATTTTCGCCAAAATGTTCTTTAAAATCTGCTTTTAATTCTAATTCACATCCAGGAGTTACTTTATTAGCTACAAGGGCTAAAACCTCTACATCTTTTCCATGAAATGTATCAAAGGCTAGTTTTAAGTTCCCTAATAATTCATCATTTTTTTTGTCAGCTCCACTAGCCACAATGACCGCAGGAATACCTAAATTCTTAGCTATGACTACATTAATATCGAACTCTATAATACTACCCTCATCAGAAAAATCGGTACCTTCTACTAATATAAAATCAAATTTTTCTTCAAGATTTTTATACTTTCGAATAATTCCATCAATAATTTCTCCGGATTTACCTTGATTGTATTTCTGCAGAACTTCACTTCTGGTAAAAGCAAATGCATTTTTGAAATTAATATCTAATTCAAAATGGGATATAACGGTATTAATATGATTATCTACTTCTCCCTGGGCAGGGTCATCAATAATAGGTCTAAAATATCCTACTTTAGCAATTTTACCAAGTAGCATACGCATCATCCCTAAAACAACAATTGATTTACCACTATTGGGTTCAATAGTAGCAATAAAAACAGCTTTACTCATGTACATAAATTTGGTGTATACAAAGATACAGTAATGTACTAATGTAACATAAAATCGTAAGCTGTTAAAACTACTTTCTACAATACTATTGTGATATTAATAATTTTGCATTCTTTTACATAAAAAAAGACCCTGAATAACCCCATCATTTTATGATATCATACAAATTTTAACGATTTAATTAGTTCTAATAAATCTATTTTACCTAGATGTAATTCTTTTAAATAGAAATTCTTATCTCAAAAATTAATGCCTAACTCCAGTTCGACACCAAAATTCTTACTATATACTTTAGAGGTTTGTATTTGTTGAAAAAGACCTGCTCCTAATACTACTCCAAAATTCTGCCATGGAATTATTTTTATACCTTGTGATGACCTTATTCCTACAAGGAAATTATGCTGTCTTTTATCATTCTCATCTTTAGTCATTTCTAGTCCTACGGGTATATTTAAACTAAGGTTAACATATACTCCTTTTCCTATTTTAAGATATCCATCAAAACCTCCTCCAAGTGTAAATGCGTCTACAGATGTATATCTTTTACTTTGTAGTGATTCTGGTTTTATTTTATATTGATCATAAGATATAACAAAGGGTATCAGAAAA
This sequence comes from Aquimarina aggregata, assembly GCF_001632745.1. Taxonomy (GTDB): domain Bacteria; phylum Bacteroidota; class Bacteroidia; order Flavobacteriales; family Flavobacteriaceae; genus Aquimarina; species Aquimarina aggregata. The sequence goes on from NZ_LQRT01000007.1 coordinate 76,153, forward strand.
TCCTTGGCATTATCGGCAAAACCTATATAACTGATTTTCCATCCATCCATATGTTTACTATATCGCTTTTTAAAAGTTACTATGTTATACCAATTGCCTAATTCACTTTGTCTTACTTCTGGTTCGGTATAAAAAACATCGCTTGCATTTGTTTGTTTATATGAAAGATTGGTTTTAGACTTGATATTCTTTGTGTACCTATTCATAAAACTTAAAACACAATATTCTAATGCAGCTCTAACTCTTTTTTCATGAGTTTCAAATATTTTTGACTCATTAGCTATGGCAAAGACCTCGTCTTCGTAATGACGTACATTAAAAAGTTTCTGTAAATTATTATTCTTTTTTTCATAAAAAACCAAGTTAACATGAACCCTTGTAAGTATATTTTTTACACTAATTTGAGATTGTTGTATATCTAAATTTTGAATTTCGATATACACCGGTTTTGCATTTTTGGAAGGTAACAAAGACGCCCTCGTAAAATTTAGAACCGCTGTAGGTGCATCAGGAGATAATTTAAAAGGAATCTTTTCTCCTGATCTAGTAATACTATGTCCTAAATATTTTTCTTTTCTCGTATCAAAAACTTTTTTGATATATATCAATGAGTCTTCTGTTTGAAATGGAACAGTTTTTAAAACAATTTCTTTCTGAGCAAAAATTATCGAAGACATCAAAAATATCGAAATACAACAGGTAAATTTTATCATAAACCTGATTTATAAAATAGAAGTATAATGAACCTCTAATGCTCTAATTTCATCAATATCAAAACGTAACACTAACGTTTTGGATGTCAAAGAAATGATATAGGCTTTTACCTTCTCTTTTTTTTGATCATTCATCATTATATACCCTCCATTAGTATTAAATATCCAGGCGCCGTACTCTTTCTTTCCTTCTGATAAAGATGTATACGTCATATCATCCTTAAAAAAGATATAGTCGTTTTTCTCCTTTTTTGAGGGTGAATATTCCTTATTTTTAATCTTGTAGGCATATAAGTGCCAATTTTTTAAAAGATCTTTTTTATCTATTTTTTGTGCATTGCCATAGTGAATTGAAAAAATAAATACTAACGTGGTTAAAATTGTTCTGATCATCTTATGATTACTATTTAAATTTTATTTTTAAATCTTAATCAAAAATAATATCTCCGGATACTACTATGTTTGTCCAATTAAGACAAAGTATACACCTATTTAATAGATAATGTAAAAATTAAAGTACTGAAGTATATCTAAAATTAAATACAAAGACCGTCTAATATGATTTAGACGGTCTTTACATTTAGTAGTATATATAATCTCCTAATTTATATCTTCTCCTTTTTTAAGTTTTTCTAAGGCTCCGCTTAATCTTGGTTTAAAACGTTCTGGCGCTTTAGTCATAGCAACATTTATTGATTTAATTGCATTTTTATAATCTCCATTTGCAGAATATGCTCTTGCCAAACCAAAATTTGAAGGCCAAGCTCCATTATTATTTTTAACATTATTTTTTAGAATAGCTAAGGCTTTTTCTTTTTGCCCTTGTCCGATAAGTCCTGTTCCTAATTGAAATACTTGAGAAGCACTACCTAATTTAGCTGCCTTATCTACAAGCGGTAATGCTTTATCAGTCTTACCTTGTTTCATCAAAATCTGAGACTTAAGAGATAGGTTAGCAAAAGTTTCTTTACTAAAAAAACTACCACTAATTGATGTATTAACCCACTCTAATGCTTGATCTAAATCACCTGCATTAAATGCATACCCTGCTGCATTATCCCAAGTTGCTTGTGTAAACCCTTTAGTATTTCTAAGATCATTTTTAATCCCCTTCATTACAAGGTTTTTTACATCTACTTCTATTTTAAATGGGATCTCCTTTTTTTCCCATCGTAATGCGGCTACAGTGCTGTTTGCTTCAAAAGACGGAAATAGATAGGTCAATGTCTCAGTATGTCCAGTTTCTTTCGTTTTTACATCTACTCGTAAAACATCTTCTTTTTCATCATAAAAATAGCTACCCCAAGAACTTGTGTTTGCCGAAAAGATAATCGTTGCATTTCCATCTTCCTTCAATGCAATATGTAAACCGTATTCTCCTGCTTTAAGATCTTTACCTTCTACTTTTACATCATGCGAAAATTCTATAATAGTATTCATATTAGCACCCGCTCTCCAAGGAGCAGATTTCGAAGTCCCAAAACCTAGATCATTAAAACCATATGGTACTAATTTACCCCATATTTCACGTTCTTTAACACTTGGTCTACCGTAGTCTATGGTAATATCAGTTATTCCCACTCGTTGAGAAACTGTTGCGCGTTGACTTGCTTCTGGTGTTTGTAGTTGAGCACTGGATTGAGTTGCAAACAACAGCATGGCCGCAGCTATGCAGGTTGTAAACAGATTGAATTTTTTCATTACTGACTTTTTTTTGAGTTACGTATTATTACTTGTAGAAATCTGACTAATTCCTAACTCGAACAATGTAGCGGCTATTCATCAATCCTCATGTTAGCATAGTGTTAAACTCAAAAGAAAAGTAATAATAGATTGTTAAACTCTGGTTTATTATGAAATTAAAGACATTTAATTATTGAATTTTCAACAATATCATATATTACAATGTTTATTAATATAATTTTTAGTCGAATAGAATTATATACAAGACTTGTAATATACCTTCACCTATGCTGTTATGTCATTGGTCGAAAAAAAAATTACATAATAATTAATAGTTTGAAATTGAGATCATAAGATATGTTGATCAAATCTTACTTCTTACAAATAAGTCTAGAAACAATTTATAATTGAAAAAACACAAAATCAATTATTCCAGATTTCCTAGATAATTACAGACTCAAAAAAATAATATCATGCAATTAAAACCTTTATTATCCACCAGTGTTTTTTATGTACTACTTATTATAAGTATATCATCTAAAGTTCATTCTCAAGTAATAGCAGATGCTCCACCATTTGTTTTAACTATAGAACAACTTAAAAATTGGACTTCTGATGGCCCCACTGCAGATGCAACTAACATTTCTGAAACGCCTTTGGCTACCCGTTTTACTTTAAACAGCACACAATTAAATCCCACATTAAGCAATGATATGCAGATCATATATGCTCCAGATGGGATGAATGGTTTAGCCAATTACACTAAAGAACAGTCGAAATTTAACTTATACAATTTTAAGCACTGGAGCTATATCGATAAGCTTATTTGGTTTGGCGGAACTGCAGATCAGACTATACAAATACCATCTGCTCCATGGACAAATACAGCTCATAAAAACGGAGTTAAAGTTTATGGTAATGTCTTTTTTGCTCCTAATGTATTTGGAGGAAATACTTCTACAGTTACTAATTTTCTTGAAAAAGATAGTAATGGCAAGTTTATTACTGCTCAAAAATTAAAAGAAATGTCTACTTATTATAAATTCGATGGTTGGTTTATTAATATGGAAACGAATACTACTCCGGTTAACGGATTACTTATGCGTGAATTTGTAGAAGAACTTAAGCATATCTTACCATCTAATCAAGAAGTAATTTGGTATGATGCAATGCTAACGAATGGTCAAGTACGATGGCAAAATGAACTAAACAATAACAATAGTACTTTTTTACAAGATGGTAATTCAAGAATATCAGATGGAATGTTTATTAATTTTTTCTGGTTTGGAAGTAATCGTCCTAACAATTCTAAAACAACAGCCAATACTATAGGTAGAAGTTCTTTTGATGTCTTCACTGGAGTTGATCTTTGGCCTACGCGTAATCAAAGTGCTTTTGAATCAGGTGGGAATCGTTGGATGGAAGCACTACATACTGATAATTCTCCAATTACATCAATAGCACTTTTTGCTACAAACGCCGTTTTTCAAAATGATAGGTATAGTAATTTTAGAAACATTGATACGGATATCGAAAGAGATCGCTTTTATAATGCTGAAAAACATCTTTTTGGAGGGGAAGATCTTAATCCTGAAATCATAGATGACACTGCTTTTAAAGGTTTAAGTAATTGGATCCCTGCTTCTTCGCCTATCACAGCACTACCTTTTAAGACAAGTTTTAACACTGGTCATGGTAGAGTTTTTTCTAAAAATGGAGCACAAACTACAAGAAATTGGCATGATATTGCCAAACAGGATATATTACCTACATGGCAATTTGCAATTCAAGGTAACAGTAATCTTACAACATCTTTTGATTTTTCTACAGCATATAATGGGGGTAATTCATTAAAAATCGAAGGTGTTTTAAAAGGTACAGGACTTACAAATTTAAAATTGTATAAGACAAAACTTCCTGTTACATCAGATACAAAAATTGATATTACTTATTCTCTAGGTAAAAAATCCAAAACGAATATGAATCTAATTGTTGCATTTACCGATGACCCCACAAATCTAATAACATTTAATATCGGAAAAAGTAGAAGCAACGGATGGAATATCAAAACTATTAACTTAAAGAAATACGCTGGAAAAGAATTGGCTCTTATAGGATTTCAATTTTCTTCTGATAATGATGTAGATGACTATAAAATCAATATCGGAGAATTACAAGTTTTTAATGGCCCTGCAGGTGATTTAAATCCCCCTATCTCCAATTTTAATGCTAACGCTACTTCTATAAAATTGGGGGAATCCATTACATTTCTGAGTAATTCATCTACAGGAGCATTTTATAAAATATGGCAATTTCCGGGAGGATCTCCAAGCAGAAGTACTTTAGAAAACCCAACGGTAACATATAATAAAATAGGAAGTTATACTGTGAAATTAATTACTGTTAACCATAGAGGATTTGATATTGAAAAGAAAATAGACTATGTAACAGTTGATAATGATCCTATTACCGATTTTACTGTTAATACATCAACTATACAAGTAGGAGAATCTGTTGATTTTCTTAACACATCTACTAATGATAATTCTTGGTCTTGGTCTTTTCCAGGAGGATCACCTTCTACTAGTACTCAAGAAAACCCTACAGTGATTTACAATACCGTTGGAGCGTTTGATGTTTCTCTTACTACAACCAATCAAGATGGATCAAATACGCTTACCAAACCTTTTTTAATCGCTGTTTCTGATAATAATGCTATTGATCATACAGACCCTGTAGGAACTGGTGTACTAACTGCTAGAGCAGAGATAAATGAAGCTGAGTCTAAAGAAAAAGCTTTTGATAACCTATCTGGGCCTTCTAATTTTACTAAGTGGCTTGATAATGGCGGAACTCCCAGCCAAAATGACCCAAGTTGGATACAAATTCAACTACCTGAAGCAAAAATTGTTAATACCCTTACGCTTACTAGTCCAAATGATGCGCCAGATAGAGATCCAGAAAATTTTAGACTATTAGGGTCAAATAATGGTATTGATTTTACATTATTACAAAATTGGGATGAGCAATTTTTCATTATTCCATTTGAAAAAAAAGTTCTACCCTTTTCAAACACTAAAGCTTATTCATATTATAGACTTGAAATCACAAAAAACAGAGATGATGTTTCGCTCACTCAAATTGCCGAAATAGAATTAAGAGGTCCAAATCAAGAGGCTTTAAATACGAATAGCATTCTTGAAAATTCAGAAATAAAACTCTATCCCGTACCTGCAAAAAACACTATTACACTAGAGGGAGAATTTCCAGAAAATTCGGTAATGCATATAATCAATACAACCGAAAAGAAGATATTAAGATCTAAACCTATAATTTCAAAAACAACGACTATAGATCTTTCTAAAATTTCTTATGGGGTTTATATAATTTCAATCACAAATAAAGAAAAAACATTAGTCACGCGTACCATCACAATTAATTGAACTTAAAATTTCATAAAAAAGTCATAGTAAAGCAGTACTGCTTTACTATGACTTTTTTAAAGTATTCTTTTGATTACTCTGATAATAGTTGATCTATAAAACTCTCAAATTCTTTCTTAAAATCTAAGTACTTATCTCCTGTAGCCGGGCCATTAAAACCTGTATGAATTTTACGAACCTGACCTTTTTTATCTATAAATATAGATGTAGGATACGATAAAACGTGATTAAGCATTGGTAATTTTTCTTGTGCTTTCTTTTTATCTGAAGTACCATATTGTGCTAATAAAACAGGATATTCTACTTTTAATTTACTTTGTAATCTTTTTATGGATGTAAAAGCTTTTTCTTGTGTCTTAGCATATTCAAAAGCAAGTGCAATAAAGGCTACGTCTTTATCTTTATTACGATTGTAATACTCTACATAATATTTAGTCTCATCCATACAATTAGGACACCAAGTTCCCATAACTTGAACAATAACAACTTTATCTTTAAATCGATCATCGTTTAGCGAAACTATATTACCATTAACATCGGGAAAACTAAATGCCAGACGATCATAACCCTCATTAAGAAATGTTAATGAATCTGCAGATGGTAATTCATAAGAAGCATTCTTTTTTGAAGTAAAAGGTTCTTTCCAGTGGTTACCTGAATAAAAGTGTCCATTTAATGTGCTATCTGTTACCTTAGCGGTAAACAAAAAAGCATGTGCTCCATCAAAAGCTGATAATTCTAGTATATCGTTATTAAGAACTCCTTCAAGGTATCTATAATCTCCTGTTGTTGTTCTAAAAGTTCCTGTAACTATATTTCCATTTTGCTTAAATATTCCTTTAGCAATATATCGATCTTCATTAGAGTCTTTACTAAATATAGTTTCCCAATTACCTGTGATATCATATGATGGTTTGGCATTAACTTTAAAACGATCTTGTACTCCATAAGTAGCTTTAAAAGGAACAATCCTATTTAAACTCTCTTTAATAAAACTACCAGAAATTGTTATTGAATCTATAAATTTAGCTGCAACATACCCCTCAAACACAGGGAAATTGATTCTAATAGAATCTTTATCTATAGATATATCCTCTACATCAATAATTTCTTCTGCATTAAAAATTTTCAATGTTTGATCTTCCATAACCTCAAATAAAAATGGAAGTTTTTTGTTATCCTGAAGCTCAAGTTCTGCTCTCCAAGGACCGCTTTTAAAATTTATACGTTCCTGTGTTTGTTCTTTTTTACAGGATGAAATTATGAGTACCAGTAAGATGCTTAAAATAATTTGTTGTTTCATAGGTAATTATAAAAAATGCCTAGAAAGAGAATTCTATCTAGACATTAGTATGTATGTATTAATTATGTATTAATTGTCTGTTTTGGTTTTTTTCTTTCCTTCAACTTTCCCTTCTCTCAACCCTTGTGTCTTTTTTTTCTTCCTTCTTTTATTTTTCTCTATAACATCATCAATTCTAGCCTGACGTTGTCTTTTTGCTTCCTTTTTATCGTTCATTGTTTTAGCCTTAGGCTCCACTAAAACCTCTGCAGCACCTCTTTTTCTTGGGCTGTTTTTATTTACTTTCTTTTTATTGGCTTTCTTATTCGTTTTTACAACGTGCGTACTTTTATTCGTGTTTTTTTTGCTTTGAGCAACCATTGTATTACTTCCAAAAAGAAAAACAATTAACGTTACCAGAACTATTCTAACTATTTTCATAACTTTTATATTTAGATACTTCAAAAGTAAATATCATTTATATAAATGAATACTTTTTTTAAGAATATTAAAAGTAAAACTTTACTACTTATCTTTTTGATTTATCTCATCTAATTTTTCTTTTCCTTTTTTCACCTTATCTTTTCCTTTTTTAACAGATTCTTTTAAACCTTTTAATTTTTCTTCGGCTCTAGCAATTTTGGCTTCTTTTTCTGCAAGTTCTTCTGGAGTTAATGCTTCTTTTCCTGTCTTTTCCTTGGCTTTTGCCAATCGTTCTTTAGCGGCAGCTATTTTTTGTTCTCCTTTTTGAATTTTGGTATCACTTTTTGAAAGCTCTTCTGTTTTTTTGTTAATTTTATCTTTTGCTTCCTCAGCTCTTGCCTTACCAAATTCTTTTCCTTTTAACTCTCCTTTGTTTTTACCATAGGCCTTACCTTTAGATTCTTTTTTGTTTTTTTTCTCCTTTTTTATTCTTTCATCATCATCATCATCATTTCCTTCTTTATTTTTTCCCTTATTCTTCATTTTATCGGCTTTGTCTTTTCCTTTTTGTTTTACCTTATCCGATATTTCCTCAGCTTCTTCTATTTCTTCATCCACCTCTTCCTTAATTTCCTTTACTTTGTCTTTTCCTTTCTTTTTTTTCTGAGCAACTTTCTCTTTTGCTTGTTTGGATTTTCCTTGTGCCGTAACAGAATAATTTCCTGCTCCAAAAATTAATAGTATTACAATAAATAATCTAATAAATTTCATGATTTGGTTTTTAAGTTATTACTTAGGTTTAAACTATATAATCAGGGTAAATTATATAGAAAAGGTTTATTAAGGAATGTAATTATATATCATCCAAGTCTTCTAAAGACTTTTCTAATTCATCGGATTTAGCCTCTATTTCCTCAGATAATTCATCTAATTCAGATTCAACAGCTTCTACTTTTTCTAATACTTCTCTACTTTCGGCTTCTTCTTTTTTCTTATCAGTGCAAGATATAAATACCATCAGTAATATTAGAATTAGAGTTTTAGTAAATATTTTCATGTTCTTTATGTTAGTTTTATCCAAGATAGGTCTTTTTTTTTTTAATACCAATTAATACTATTTGCCACCTCTATCCAATATAGTATCTTTACCAACTGAATTTAGAAATAGTATCAATGAAAATTTCATATAACTGGCTAAAGCAATTCATCAACTTAGATTGGGAAACTGAAAAAGCAGGTGAGTTACTTACAGATTTAGGGCTTGAAGTAGAGGGAATAGAAACTTATCAAAGTGTAAAAGGTGGTTTAACTGGTGTTGTTATAGGCCAAGTATTAAACTGCGACAAACATCCAAATGCCGACAAATTAAAAATCACAAAAGTAGATTTGGGTACTGGAGATCCTGTACAAATAGTTTGTGGAGCTCCTAATGTTGCCGCTGGTCAAAAAGTACCTGTAGCTACCATAGGAACGAAGCTTTATGATGAGGATGGAAAAGAATGGACAATAAAAAAAGGTAAGATACGAGGAGAAGAAAGTCATGGAATGATATGTGCCGAAGATGAACTTGGCCTTGGAAAGAGTCATGATGGTATAATGGTTTTAGATCCAAATATTGTAGTAGGTACTAAAGCTTCTGAAGTATTCGATATAGAAAATGATCAGGTTTTTGAAATTGGATTAACACCTAATCGTGCTGATGCTATGAGTCATTGGGGTACTGCCCGTGATCTAAAGGCTGGATTATTGCAAAAAGATATTAATCTAGAACTTATTACTCCTTCTGTAAGTAATTTTAGAGTAGAAAATAGATTAAATAAAATAGATGTAGAAGTTATAAATGCAGATCTTGCTCCCAGGTATTGTGGTGTATCTATCTCTGATATCAAAATAGATGATTCCCCGGCTTGGTTACAACATAGACTTAAGGCTATAGGTATTACACCAAAGAATAATGTAGTAGATGTTACTAATTATGTTTTGCATGAATTAGGCCAGCCGTTACATGCTTTTGACGCACATTATATTGAAGGCAACAAAATAGAAGTCAAAACATTAGAAAAAGGAACCAAATTTACAACACTCGACGAGGTAGAACGAGAATTACATCATGAAGATTTAATGATTTGTGATGCTGTTAAACCACTTTGTATAGCCGGTGTTTTTGGAGGTATTAATTCTGGTGTTTCTGAGTCTACTACCTCTATCTTTTTAGAGAGTGCTTATTTTAATCCTGTAAGTGTGCGAAAAACAGCCAAACGACATGGATTAAACACCGACGCTTCTTTTAGATTTGAGCGCGGTATCGATCCTAACATTACAGAATATGCATTAAAAAGAGCTGCATTACTTATTCAAGAACTTGCTGGAGGAATTATTTCTAGTGAAATAACTGATTTGTACCCTAAAAAATTTGAAGATTATCAAGTTCTTTTGTCCTATGATAATGCAACTAAATTAATTGGTGAAGAGATTCCACAAGAAACTATTAAAAGTATTTTATCTTCATTAGATATCAAAGTCAATAATGTTACAGAAAGTGGATTAGGATTAACTATTCCTGCATATAGAAACGATGTACAAAGAGAAGCAGATGTAATTGAAGAAATTCTTAGAGTATATGGTTACAATAATATTGGTTTTAAAGAAAAATTAAATGCGTCTATTTCTAACATTGACAAATTTGCAGATCACAATGTTCAAAATACCATATCTAATCAATTAGTAGGACAAGGGTTTCATGAGATGATGGCCAATTCCTTAACTAGTGCTGATTATATCCAGTTAAGTGATCAATTAAAGCCTGAAAATAATGTAGAAATGTTGAATCCTCTTAGTAATGATTTGGCAGTATTGCGTCAATCGCTATTATTTTCAGGATTAGAAGCTATAACCTATAACAGCAACAGAAAACGTTCTGACCTAAAGTTGTTTGAGTTTGGTAAAACGTATCACAATTACGAGGATAAAACTGTAGAAAATAAGCATTTAAGTATTCTAACTACTGGGAACAGAAATCAAGAAAGTTGGAAAACCAGTCAAGAAGCTAGTGATTTCTTTTATTTAAAAGGAATAGTAATTGCTGTTTTAGAACGTCTTGGATTAACAAAATTAAAATCATCGCCTGTTAAAACCGATGTTTTTTCTGAAGGTATTTCTTTAAGTATTGGCAAAGCTAAGCTTGTTGACTTTGGAATTGTAAAAAAATCCATTTTAAAGCATTTTGCAATTTCTCAAGAAGTATTGTACGCAGATTTTAACTGGGACAATGTTTTACAATATGCTAAACATAACAAAATTAAGTTTAAAGACATTCCGAAGTTTCCAGAAGTTCGTCGAGATTTTGCCCTTTTATTAGATGATAGTATTAAGTTTGAAGAAATTTATACTATCGCAAAACAATCAGAAAAGCAACTTTTAAAAGAAGTGAGTTTGTTTGATGTATACCAAGGTAAAAACTTACCTAAAGGGAAAAAGTCTTATGCTGTTAGTTTCACATTACAAGATGACAACAAGACACTTACCGACAAACAGATTGACAAAATTATGAATAAATTACAGCATAATTTTGAAAGTAAACTAGGGGCCGAGTTAAGGTAAATATTCTAGTTGTTTTAGTTTTTATAAAATAGTATTTTAGTTTTTTTTAACAGTTATCTTGGATTGTTGTAAATTAGCAACTTATAATTTTTTAAGATTACTTTATTAAATCTAATTTATTATCTAAATCTAAAACACCTTTATGAAAAAAATTTATCTCTTATTTGTCCTCGCATTTCTTAATCTTGCATACGGGTATACTCAAGAAAAACTTTGGGAAGTAAACCTAAAAGAAACGTTATACGAAGTAGGTTGGATTATGCAATCTAATGACGGTTTGATCATAGCCTCTGGGGCTAAAGGTTTATTGGCTATGGATAACACTTCTGGTGTAATCAAGTGGCATAATGAAGAACTTAAGGGTATTGATAAAAACTCATTTCTTACTATAGATGGATTACCCCTGTTTTACATAGAATACACTCCTCTTGCTGGAAAAACTAGAGGAATGATTATTAATTCTAGTACAGGAGATGTTGTATACGATACCAAAGATGACGGTTATAGAATCAAAAATTTCACTCTCTTACCTGATAATGGAATCATTCTTTTCGAATTAACTAAGGATAGCGAACGCTATTTAATGAGTTTCAGTCTTAAAACTTGGAAAAAATTATGGGTAACCCCACTTGGTGAAAGTAGCGGTTTTATCAAAAGTCTAGTATCTGGTAAAAGTTTTATCGATCACGGACCATATTTTACCAAAGAAAATAATCTCATTTTAGGAATAAAAAATGAAATTTTTGCCATTAACGGTTCAAATGGCGGAGTAATGTGGGATCACGAAACTGACAAAAAAATTAAAGCCTTAGTATACTCTGCAAACAACAATAGTTTGTATCTGGGTATTAAAAAATCAAAAAAGTTAACCGTACTTAATCCAACCGATGGAACAGATATCACTCCTGGTAAACTAAAATTAAGAGGAACATTAATCGATGTGCGTCCTGACGAAGCAAATAACCTAATTCTGGTAGAAACAGAAGGTTTTAATATTATTGATCCTAGTACAAATGAATTTAAATGGAAGAAAAGCTTCAAGATAGAATATTTAGACGAAGTAATTCCTCACGAAAAAGGTTTAATTGCTATAGGTAAAGACGAGAAAGACGGTACTATATCTTTAGTCGATGGAGAAGGAAAGAAAATATGGTCTAGTAAAGTAAAAGGATATGCATACTACGTTACTCCTACCGATAAAGGTGTAATGTACGTATCTACAGAACGATCAAACATTTTAGACTATGAAAAAGGAAAAGATGTATGGGACAGAGATGTGAAATTTAAGTCTATACCTGCAGTAACATATGATGAAAAGGAAAGCAAGGTTATTTTATTTGAAAACAAAAAAGGGTATAAATTTGATTTGGCATCGGGAAAAATAGACCTTTTTGCTGAAGACATTGTTTTAGAAAACGTTAAAAGAAAAACTCCTTTACTAGCAGAGTATGTAAAAGATGCTGGATACCTTTTATATACAGGACAGCATATTTCTTTGTTATCTCCTTCTGGTGAAGTTAAACACACTAAATATTATGAGCCGGCATCTAGTCTTAAAGGTTTAATAGGACTTGCTGAAGTTGGACTAGCTGTTGCAGGTGTAGATTTAGATATTAGTGGTGCACTAGAAAATATTGATCAATTATCTGCATTATCTAATGGAGTTGTACAAAGATCTCAGGATCAAACCGACGGAACAACCACAGAAAGTATGGTAGCAGGACTATATGTTGGAGATGGGCAAAATATGACTCCTGTTTTTGAAATCACAAAACAAAGATATTCTAACTCTAAAAATGTTAAAAATCACAAATTTATAGTTACAAAAATTAAAAGTGATACCGCTCCTACTAAACATTCAATCTATATGATTAACAAAACATCGGGAGCTATTGATAAACAAATTGATTTGTTAGACAAAACTCCTAATTATGTAATAGATGAAATTGATAATGTTATTTTTATTAATGAAAAAAATCATTTGATTTCTTCTTATAAGTTTTAGTAGATAAAATATATTTTATGAAAGAGGCTATTTAAATAGCCTCTTTTTTATTTTAACAAGACTTTTACCCTCTTTAAACAAGTTATTTTGATGTTGTGTTATAAATCTTAAAACATAAATAACATTAAAACAGAATAGTATAAGCTTTAACGCAGACAGAACTGCTGCACTCCCCATTCACCTAGAATTGAAGTTTCTAATCATAGCGATTAATTCTCATAGTATTTTATTGTAATGCGCTAAGAAAATATGGTAACATTCACCAGAAAGCCTAAAAAAGTAATATACTTCATCAAAAGGAATGAACTAACAAATTATTAACATTTACATCTCGTATTATTCCATAAAAAAACCAGAATCATTTGATTCTGGTCTTTATTCTTTTGCTTTTATCTAGAAACTTAGTTGCCTCCTTCTAAAGCTTTAAGTTTGCTTTTCATTTCGTCTGCTTTTGGATCATCTAATTGATAGAAAATCTGCATAAGCGTACGAACTGCCTCTACATTATCAGGCTTTGTCTTTAAAGCTCCTTCTAAATAAGGTACTGCTTTTCTGTATAAGTCTTGCTTCTGCTTCTTAAGCTCATCAAACTTTTTATAATCTGCATTTGAAGTTCCTAAGTTGTTCATTTCCTTATTAAGAGCAACTTCACCATTTAAAATAATAGAAGCTATATTAATTTGAGCCGCATTAAAATCAGGTCTTAATTCTAATGCTTTTTCATAATATTTTAATGCTTGATCATTATCTCCTAGGCGAGATGCACTAACACCTAAATTATAAAGTAAATCTGGGTTTTCAGGATCGTTAGCCACAATCTTTTCCATTATTTCTTTATACTTAGCTATATTACCTAATTTATAAAACACATCAGCTTCTGCTTGTAGTAAAGCTGAATCATTAGGATTATCTTTTTTAGCATCTTCAATAGCTTTCATAGCCTCTTCATCTTTACCTTGACTAATATAAATCAAAGCAATGTTCTTTGCTACTTCGCCTCTTTTAGAATCAGTCAAACGATCTTCTGGTTTAATATAAGTTCCAGATTTTACACTAAGGTCTCTTGTTTGCTTATCACCAAAAGCTTCTGCAACTCCTGATTCCTTATTTGTAGCGTAGTATTCTGTAGTTACACCGTTAAAACCAATAGTTTTTAACTCTTCATAATACTTAAGAGCAGTGTCATAGTCTTTACCATTGACAGCATTACCTGCTGCATAGTACAAATACGTAGTATCTTGTTTATTCGTGCTATACCCTAAGTATAGTTTCTCAGACGCACTTTTAAAGTCTTTAGCATTTTGATCTTTAATTGCGCTTTCTACTAAAGCTTGACGCAATGTTAGAATTTTCTTATCAGCTTCTGCAGTGTATTTAGAGTTACCAGATTTTTTTTCAATTTCGATAACTTTATTATATGCATTTGCTGCTCCTTCTATTTTCTCTAAAGAATCAGAATTAGAAGCGGACATTACTTGTCCTTTTAAGAAATAATACTGTGCTTTCATCTTTTCATCAGCTGCTTCCAGTTGTCCTTCTGCTGCCTTAAGCGCATCACTTGCTACTTCTACATTTCCTGATTTAAGGGCTTTAGCCGCTGCTTTTAAAGCTTGTTTTTGAGAAAATCCAATAGCACTAATCGTTAGAAATAATACTACGAAAAATTTAGTCTTCATTACTTGTGTTTTTAAAATGGGATATATTTATTCTTTTTCTTCACTATCAATATTCGTGCCATCTGATGTAGTGTCAGTATCTAAAGTAGTAGAAGCTGTTTCATCTATACCTTCTTCTTCCTCTAAATCGTCTTCATCCTGCATCACTTTTGCAACTGCCGCGATAGAATCTTTACCTTTTAAATTAATCAAACGTACACCTTGAGTTGCACGCCCCATAACTCGTAAATCTTCTACAGATAAGCGAATTGCTATTCCGGATTTATTGATAATCATTAAATCATCTAAATCAGTTACATTCTTAATCGCCACTAAGTTACCAGTTTTTTTCGTAACTGAAATAGTTTTAACACCTTTACCGCCTCGATTAGTAATTCTGTAATCTTCTAACTTAGAACGTTTTCCGAATCCGTTTTCTGAAACCACTAAGATATTACTCTCCATATCATTAACGGCAACCATTCCTACTACTTCGTCTTTTTCATCTGCTAAACGAATACCTCGAACTCCAGATGCTCCTCTACCCATTGGTCTAGTTTTCTCTTCTTCGAAACGAATTGCTTTACCTGATTTAACAGCTAACATTACCTGACTTTTACCATCAGTTAACTTTGCTTCTAGTAACTCATCGTTATCTTTGATCGTAATTGCATTAATACCATTGGTCCTAGGTCTAGAATACTGTTCTAATGATGTCTTTTTGACTTGACCTTTTTTGGTTGCCATTATGACATAATGAGAATTAATGTATTCTTCGTCTTTAAGATCCTGAGTACAAATAAATGCTTTTACTTTATCATCACTTTCTATATTGATCAAGTTTTGTATTGCTCTTCCTTTTGATGTTTTACTACCTTCAGGAATTTCATATACTCTCATCCAGAAACATTTTCCTTTCTGAGTAAAAAACAACATGTATTGATGATTTGTTCCTACAAATAAATTCTCTAGAAAATCCTCATTACGTGTTGTACTTCCCTTTTGACCTACTCCTCCTCTATTTTGTTTTTTATACTCATTAAGAGAAGTTCTTTTTATATAACCCGCATGAGAAATTGTAATTACAACTTTTTCATCTGGAATCATATCTTCTATACTAAGATCTCCACCTGCATATTCTATTTGAGATCGTCTATCATCACCATACTTATCCTTTACTTCGATAAGCTCTTCTTTGATGATATTCATTCTACGCTCTTTCTTCGCTAAAATATCTTTAAGATCCTCGATAGTTTTCATCAATTCTTCATACTCTGCACGAAGCTTGTCTTGTTCAAGACCAGTCAATTGACGCAAACGCATCTCAACAATAGCTTTTGCTTGTATTTCAGAAAGCTTAAAACGTTTTATAAGTTTTTCTCGAGCTTCCTCTGCATTAGCAGATGCCCTGATCAATGCAATTACTTCGTCTATATTATCAGAAGCAATAATTAATCCTTCTAATATATGAGCTCTTTCTTCTGCCTTTCTAAGTTCATACTTTGTACGACGAACAACAACATCATGTCTATGCTCTACAAAATAATGAATCATCTCTTTTACATTAAGCAATTGCGGTCTTCCATTAACAAGTGCAATGTTATTAACACTAAAAGAAGATTGTAATGCAGTATACTTATACAAAAGATTAAGAACGATATTTGGTATAGCATCTCTTTTTAAGATATACACGATACGCATACCTTTTCTATCGGATTCATCACGAATAGAAGAAATACCGTCAATCTTCTTATCATTAACAAGATCGGCAGTTTTCTTAATCATATCTGCCTTATTGACTTGATATGGGATTTCATTTACGATAATACACTCTCTACCGTTTACTTCTTCAAAAGAAGCTTTACCTCGAATAACAACCCTGCCTCTACCTGTTTTAAAGGCTTCACGAACACCGTCATAACCATAAATGATACCACCGGTAGGAAAATCTGGTGCTTTTATATGAGTAATTAACTCATCAATTTCAATATCATTATTATCTATATATGCTATAGTACCGTCAACTACTTCACTTAAGTTGTGTGGCGGCATATTTGTCGCCATACCAACCGCAATACCAGAAGCTCCATTAATCAACAATCCCGGAATTCTGGTAGGCAACACCGTAGGTTCTTGTAAGGTATCATCAAAATTAAAGGTATGGTCTACAGTATCCTTTTCGATATCTGCTAACATATCCTCTGATATTTTTCGCATTCTGGCTTCTGTATAACGCATTGCTGCTGGGCTATCCCCATCTACAGAACCAAAGTTACCTTGACCATCAACAAGCATGTAACGCAAACTCCATTCCTGAGCCATACGCACCATAGTATCGTATACAGAGGTATCACCATGTGGGTGATACTTCCCTAAAACTTCCCCAACGATTCTTGCCGATTTTTTATGGGCACTACTAGCTCTAACACCTAGTTCGTGCATCCCATACAAAACACGTCTATGCACAGGCTTAAGACCATCCCTAACATCAGGAAGTGCACGAGACACAATTACAGACATTGAATAATCAATGTATGCCGATTTCATCTCATCTTCTATATTGATAGGTATAAGTTTTTCTCCTTCTGTCATAAAAAACTTTTTTCTAAAATTGAATTAATAAACGGGCTAATTTAAGTAAATTAAGACGTTTTTAACAACCAATTACCTATGTAATATACGTAATTTATTAACAAAAGGAATACTGCATATAGTTAATAAGTCTAGTTCTATAGGTTTTGATTATTAAAGCATTTTTTGTCTATTTACCGATAATTGGACAAACCCACTATCAAATAGCTCGTATTTCAGTAGTATTTTTTACTGAATAACATAATAATAACATGACAAAATATTACTTTACTGTCAGATATTTGTTAATGATCGACTAAAAGGAATAGTTTTTGTCATAGTAATCCTAAAAATTACTATTTTAGTTATAAAGAAAAGAAAGAGATTAATCTTATGGATGATAATTTTTCACCTAGAGTTAAAGATGTTATTGCCTACAGCAAAGAAGAAGCACTAAGATTAGGGCATGATTTTATTGGTACAGAACATTTAATGCTAGGTTTGTTGAGAGATGGAAGTGGAAAAGCAATTAGTATTCTGGATGCATTGGATATAGATTTAACTAACTTGAGAAGAAAAGTAGAGATCTTAAGCCCCGCAAATCCTGATATTGCAATAGCTTCAAATGAAAAAAAGAATTTACATTTAACAAGACAAGCAGAAAGAGCTTTAAAAACAACTTTTTTAGAGGCAAAACTTTTTCAAAACTCATCGATTAATACAGCGCATCTTCTTTTATGTATATTAAGAAATGAAAACGACCCAACTACAAAACTTTTAAATCGTTTAAAAGTAGATTATGATAACGTTAAAGACCAATTTAAGTATATGATTGCTAACGACGAAGAATACATAGACAACCCAAAAGCAGAATCTTTCTCAGAAGACGATGATGATTTAACAGGAGATTCTTCCAAAGAAAATCCTTTTAACTCTCCATCTGGAGCCAAAGCCGGAAAAAAATCTAAAACTCCTGTTTTAGATAATTTTGGTCGCGATTTGACTGCCATGGCGGAAGAAGGTAAATTAGATCCTGTTGTTGGAAGATCAAAAGAAATTGAACGTGTTTCTCAAATATTAAGTAGACGTAAAAAAAACAACCCACTTTTAATCGGGGAACCTGGAGTTGGTAAATCTGCTATTGCAGAAGGACTAGCACTAAGAATAGTACAACGAAAAGTTTCTAGAATCCTATTTGACAAAAGAGTAGTTACACTGGATTTAGCCAGCTTAGTTGCAGGAACTAAATATCGTGGACAGTTTGAAGAACGAATGAAGGCTGTAATGAATGAGTTAGAGAAAAATGAAGATATCATCCTTTTTATTGACGAAATTCATACAATTGTTGGTGCCGGTGGCGCAACAGGAAGTCTTGATGCTTCAAATATGTTTAAACCTGCTCTGGCAAGAGGAGAAATACAATGTATAGGTGCCACTACCCTAGATGAATACAGACAATATATAGAAAAGGATGGTGCCCTTGAAAGACGTTTTCAAAAGGTAATTGTTGAACCTACTAACATAGAAGAAACTATAGAAATCCTTAATAATATTAAAGAAAAATATGAGGATCATCATAATGTTAGCTATACTAAAGAAGCAATTGAGGCTTGTGTAAAACTAACTAATAGATATATGACAGATAGGTTCTTACCAGATAAAGCAATAGACGCTTTAGATGAAGCAGGCTCTAGGGTTCATATTACAAATATTGATGTTCCTAAAAAAGTACTCGATCTCGAGAAGAAACTTGAAGAAGTTCGAGAACTTAAAAATAGTGTAGTCAAGAAACAAAAATATGAAGAGGCTGCTAAGTTAAGGGATGATGAGAAAAATCTTGAAAAAGAATTAGGTACTGCTCAAGAACAATGGGAGAAAGAATCTAAACTTCATAAAGAAACCGTTGACGAAGAAAACGTAGCTGATGTTGTATCTATGATGACAGGAATACCTGTAAATCGTATCGCGCAAACAGAAAGCAATAAATTAGCAGAGCTACCAGAACTGATCATGGGTAAAGTAATTGGTCAGGAAGAAGCCGTTAAAAAAGTGGTTAAAGCTATCCAACGTAATCGTGCTGGACTTAAAGACCCTAATAAACCTATTGGTTCTTTCATTTTCTTAGGACAAACGGGAGTTGGAAAAACACAATTAGCTAAAGTGCTTGCAAGAGAACTTTTTGACAGTGAAGATGCTCTTATACGTATTGACATGAGTGAATACATGGAAAAGTTTGCTGTTTCTAGATTAATTGGAGCACCTCCGGGATATGTTGGATACGAAGAAGGCGGACAACTTACAGAAAAAGTAAGAAGAAAGCCCTATGCAGTTGTCTTATTAGATGAAATCGAAAAAGCACATCCAGATGTTTTTAACATGATGTTACAAGTATTAGATGATGGATATTTAACTGACAGCCTTGGACGTAAGATTGATTTCAGGAATGCAATTATCATCATGACCTCTAATATTGGAGCCAGAAAACTAAAAGACTTTGGTCAAGGTGTTGGTTTTGGAACATCTGCAAAGAAAACTCAAGCCGAAGATTACGCCAAAGGTGTGATAGAAAATGCTTTGAAAAAAGCTTTTGCACCTGAGTTCTTAAATCGAGTTGACGATGTTGTAGTTTTTAACGCTTTAGAAAGAGAAGATATTCATAAAATTATCGATATCGAACTTGATAAATTATATGGCAGAATCAAAGGACTAGGTTATACATTATCTTTAAGCGAAAAAGCAAAAGATTATATTACCGAAAAAGGGTTTGATAGACAATACGGAGCAAGACCTCTTAAAAGAGCTATTCAGAAATATATCGAAGATGCACTCGCCGAAGAGATCATCAATGCACAACTACAAGAGGGTGATAGTATTTTTATGGATATGGATGAAAACTCAGGAGAGTTGACTATCAACATAAAAAAAGCAGAAAAATCTACAGAATCTTAGATCCTATAGAATTACCAAAATATAAAAAGGCTACTACCAATTTGATAGTAGCCTTTTTAAGTATTAACATAAGTTAACAATATATTTGTAAATTAGAGGCTTTTATGTAATGCTAGTACAAATAATGATTGCCACATACGATTTAGATTTTTGCCACATACAAATATACAACGACTACCTAGTTGTTACTATGAACGAAGGGATTACTGTTGTTCCTGAACATCAAAACATAATGCCTGGACTAGTAGAGCAGCATTTTAAAAATAAACCTTTTGTTTATATATCCAATAGAATCCACTCCTATTCTGTAAATCCTACTACTCATTTAAAATCTTCAAAAATCGAAAATTTGATTGGCATAGCTGTAGTATCTGATAATACTCTACAAAAAAATCAAACTAAAATTGAAAAAGCTTTTTTTAGTAAAGCTTTTGAGTATTTCACCACTATGGAAGAAGCTTTACAATGGAAAGATAGCATGATTAAGAACCATTCTCACTAGTCAATATCGATTATCTCTTAAAAACATAGCTTGGTATATTTACGATTCTCAACAATTATTCGTATATTAATAATCTTTCTCTTAATTCACATATACAATGATTACATCGTATAATTTGGAGTTTTGTGATATTGATGTATACGAAGATTATACTGTTGCCAGAATACATGAAGGAATGATTACTACCCCAGAAAACTTAAAAGTATTCTTAAAACTTATTGACATACATTATAAAAACAAGCCTTTTGTTTACATATCACATAGAATCCATTCGTTTTCTATAAATCCTGCTATACATGCAGAGTCTTCCAAAATACCTAATCTTATTGGTATAGCTGTGGTATCTGAAGATCCATTACAAAAGATACAAACCCAAGTTGAAAAAGTCTTTTTCAAAAAAGAGTTTAAACATTTTACCACAATACAAGAAGCATTAGTATGGAAAGATGAAATTATAAAAAAAGTAGCAGATTAAATTTTTGACTTAAAACTAAAAGAGTGATGAAATACATCCACCACTCTTTCTAAATATTTTTTTCTATTAAAAAATGTTATTCTAAGGCTTATTTTGCAATATTCACAGCCCTTGTTTCTCTAATTACGGTAACTTTTACTTGTCCAGGATATGTCATATCTGTCTGCACCTTTTGAGAAATCTCAAAAGAAAGGCTCGACGCTCTTTCGTCATTTACTTTCTCACTCTCTACAATAACACGTAATTCTCGTCCCGCTTGAATTGCATATGCTTTTTTGACACCATCAAATGCAAAAGCAATTTCTTCTAAATCTTTAAGTCTCTGTATATAAGAATCTAACACCTGTCTTCTAGCTCCTGGTCTTGCTCCGCTTATTGCATCACAAACTTGAATAATTGGAGAAATTAAAGATGTCATTTCTACTTCATCATGGTGAGCACCTATTGCATTACAAACTTCAGGTTTTTCACCATATTTCTCTGCCCATTGCATCCCAAGAATAGCATGCGGCACTTCTGTTTCTGTATCAGGAACCTTACCAATATCATGCAATAAACCAGCTCTTTTAGCCATCTTTGGATTTAACCCTAATTCTGCGGCCATTACACCACAAAGTTTTGCCACTTCCCTAGAGTGTTGTAGTAAATTTTGTCCGTAAGATGATCTATATTTCATTCGACCAATAGTCTTAATCAACTCTGGATGTAATCCGTGTATCCCTAAATCTATAACGGTACGTTTACCTACTTCGATTATCTCTTCATCTATCTGCTTTCTAGTCTTTCTTACAACCTCTTCTATTCTGGCAGGATGTATTCTTCCATCGGTAACTAATTTATGTAAAGAAAGTCTAGCAACTTCTCTTCTAACAGAATCAAAACATGATAGAATTATTGCTTCAGGCGTATCATCTACTATGATTTCAACTCCCGTAGCAGCTTCTATAGCTCGTATATTCCTACCTTCCCGACCAATAATACGTCCTTTTACATCATCACTTTCAATATTAAATACCGAAACGCAATTTTCTATCGCTTCCTCGGTACCAATTCTTTGAATAGTGTTAATTATAATCTTTTTAGCTTCTTGCTGCGCGGTCAATTTTGCTTCTTCTATTGTATCTTGAATAAGAGACATTGCATCTGTTTTTGCTTGACCCTTTAGAGATTCTACTAATTGCTCTTTAGCTTCCTCTGCTGATAAGCCAGAAATAACCTCTAATTGTTGTACTTGGCTTTTATGAAGTTTCTTTAGCTCTGTTTGCTTTTTCTCAAGATAATCATTGCGCTTATCATAATTTTTTATCTTCTCTTCTAACTCGCTATTTAGTTTTTTACCCTTTGATAATTCGTTAGAAACTTGAGATTCCTTGTCTCTTGTTCTCTTTTCTGCATCAGCAATTTTTTTATCTCTTGATAAAATTACTTTTTCATGCTCAGATTTTAATTCGATAAACTTTTCTTTAGCTTGTAGTATCTTATCTTTTTTGATGGTCTCCCCTTCGCTTTTTGCTTCTCTTAAAATACTTTCTGAACTCTTCTTTGCCGTTTTAATAATTTCTGATGCTCTGTTGCGCTCCATTACCTTAGCAATAACAAAACCTATTGCTAAACCGGCTATTGAAGCTATAATCAAAAATATAATATTATCCATAATTTGTGTTAGTATTTATATATAAAAAAGCCTGCATTAGTAAAGGTTTTGTATAAACTCTGTAAAAACAGGTTTAGGGCTAACAAGCTGCTCAAGAATCCGCTCAAGGCGGCGCGCTTTTACAACTTAAACTCACCCTTTTTAATTAATTCTTGTTGAGTTTATCAAAATAACAACTAGTGCAGGCAGTAACCTTATTTAATTTAATGAACGTTATGATAAATGTTCATGTAACAAATCGCTTAATGCGTTTAATCTATTTGCAACATTATCTTTATCATCATCTTTATCTATAACTTTTTGTTCGACTTGTGCTGCAAATTGCAATGCACACATGGCTAATACGTCTTGTTTATCTCTTACCGCATAGCTCTGCTCAAACTGTTTTATCATGGCTTCTATCTTTTTAGCCGCTTTACGTAAACCCTCTTCCTGATCAGGATTAATGGTTAATGGATATACACGATCCGCAATTGATAGTTTAATTTTAAGCTTATCTGCCATAGTATACTTATTCAGAGAGCTGTGCTATACACATATCAATCTCTCTTATTAAAGCGTTTATCTTGAGCTTGGTCTCCCTTTTATATTTATCACTGCCCAGCATTGCGTTTGCATTTTTAAGTGAGCTAAATTTTTCTTCCCACTGCTGTAACTGATCTACTTGAAGTGATGATTCTGATTCTAATTCCTGAATTTTAAGCTTTAAATCTGCATTCTGTTGCTTCATTAATTCATACTTATGCAGCAGCTTACTTATCCTATTCTCAAGAGAATCAACAATTTCAATTAAATCACTCATTAATATGTTTTACACAATACACGTTACACAAAGTTAACATACCAATTGAAAAAACCCAATAGTTTTTAAACTAATTTTGATAGCGTGTTTTATTCATTACTATTTGAAGATATTTCTTCTACCTTAGCCAATGAAGAGGCTATAATTTGATGCATATCATAGTATCTATACTCGGCTAATCTACCTCCTAAAATCACATTTTTTAAAGTTTGAGATTCTGCTTTATATTTTTTAAAGAGTTTTTGGTTTTCATCGTTATTTATTGGGTAATAGGCCTCTTTACTTCTATCCCAAGCTTCAGGATATTCTCTAGTAATAATCGTTTTATCTTGAGTTCCAAATTCGAAATGCTTATGTTCTATAATACGTGTAAAATCATAAGAAGCATCATTATAGTTCACAACTGCATTACCTTGAAAATTATCAATTCCTAATAATTCATTTTCAAAACGTAGTGATCGGTATTCTAATTGTCCGTATTTATAGTCAAAAAATTCATCCATTTTACCTGTATACACAACGGTATCGGCTAGTAACTCTAGTTGTTCTCTATCTTCAAAAAAATCAATATTCGTTTTGGTATCTATTCCTTTTAACAATCCATTAATAATGACGTTATACCCTCCTATTGGTATACCTTGATATTTATCATTAAAGTAATTATTATTAAACGTAAAACGTACTGGTAAGCGTTTAATTATAAAAGCAGGCAGTTCTTTTGCCTTTTTACCCCATTGTTTTTCTGTATATTCTTTTATAAAAGTCTCATAAATATCCTTACCTGCCAAAGAAAGCGCTTGTTCTTCTAAATTTTTTGGAGATTTGGTTCCGTATTTTGCTATTTGTTTATTTATAATATCTCGGGCTTCTTCTGGTGTTTTTGTACCCCATAATTGATAAAATGTATTCATATTAAAAGGTAAATTATAGAGTTTACCTTTTGATAAAGACAATGGGGAATTTATATAATTATTAAACTCAGCAAATTGATTTACATAATCCCAAATTCTTTTGTCGTTTGTATGAAAAATATGTGCTCCATATTTATGCACATTAATCCCTTCTTGTTCTTCACAATATACATTACCCCCCAAGTGATTTCTCTTATCGATAACTAAGCACTTTTTATTTCGCTTTGTCATTTCATGAGCAAAAACGCTTCCAAACAAACCAGCCCCAACAATAAGGTAATCATACTTTTTATTAGCCACTCTTACTATTTTAAGTTATTTTCAAACGTATTTTAAGGTACTTCATAGATCATCTCCTATTTCATCATTCACCTTCTAGATTAAATAATGGTCAAAGCTAATACTTTATAATGATTTACCTAAATCAAATTGTAATTGCCATAATTATCTTAACAATAAATGTTCTCAAAAAATAAAATGTATGTATCTTTCCTACCAGAAATGTGACTATAATTATGATAGGGTATTATATCTCAAGAAATTACAAATCTCTTTTTAACGCAGCCGGAAAAGCAAAAACCGATTGTGAATTTGTTTTACAAGAAATGGGCTTTAAAAACCTGGGGTTTAAGCAATCATCTATTCCTAATTCTGCAATGGGAACGATTAAAAATTTCTTCGGAATTACCATGGCATTATTTCGGTTGCCATTTAAAAGTGTTTTATGTACGCAATACCCTTTGAACAAATTCAGAAAATATGTTTTATTTATCGCTCATTTAAAGCGATGCAAAATTATCACCATTGTCCATGATGTAAGATACCTAAAAGGCAGAACTGGCAGTGCCGATAAGGAATTAAAAAAAATCATCACTTCTGATGCAATTATTGTTCATAATCCTGCGATGAAAGATTGGTTTGTTTCACAAAATGTGCAAATACCGATAATTGTTCTAGGTATATTTGACTATACTTTAACTAAAGGATTACCTGCACAAAATAACAATAACACAGGTCAACAACCATATGAAATAGTATATGCCGGTGGTTTTGGAGATGGTAAAAATTCTTATATTTTTGACCTTGACACTCTTGCCAAGAATAACTTTAAAATGAAACTTTATGGCTTAGGTTTTGATCACAATAAGCTTAAAGTAAATAAAGAAGAATCAATATTATCTTATGAAGGTGCTTTTCCATCAGATGTAGTTGCGTATCATATTGAAGGATCATTCGGATTAGTATGGGACGGCAACTCTACAGAAGAATGTAGTGGGCAATATGGACAATATTTAAAATTTAACAACCCACACAAAACTTCACTCTACATCTTATGTGGACTTCCGGTTATCGTATGGGAGAAAGCAGCAATTAGCAAATTTATAATGGAAAATAAATTAGGATTAACCATTTCTAATTTAAAAGATTTAAGTGAGAAATTAGAGAACTTATCTCCTGAAGAATATCAAACCATGAAAAATAACGTAAATCAAGTAAGATCTAAAATAATATCAGGAGGTTATTTAAATAATGCAGTTAATGAAGCTTTACAGAGCATCTAACTTCAAAAAAAATAAGTAGATTTATACTTTGTGTATAAAAAATCATCCACACAACCGTCTATGCGTGCAATTACACTTTTATTTATATCTAGTTTGACTTTTTGTTATGGACAAAAAGATGTCACTAAAGATTATTTCATGAACCCCCTTGATATACCTATGGTTGTATCTGGTACATTTGGTGAGTTACGATCTAACCATTTTCATTCTGGATTAGATATGAAAACCAATGGCGAAGAGGGTTTGAATGTGTATGCAGCAGCAGATGGAAGAATCAGTAGAATAAAAATTTCTCATGGGGGATATGGTAAAGCTCTCTATGTTGTGCACCCCAACGGCTATACTACCGTATATGCTCATTTAAAAAAATTCGCTCCAGAAATTGAAGATTTTGTAAAAGAAAAACAGTATGCCAAAGAATCCTATGAGATAGAACTTTTTCCTAAATCCAATTCTTTGTTACTTAAAAAAGGAGACATTATAGCATATAGTGGAAATACCGGAGGTAGTTCTGGGCCTCATCTTCATTTTGAAATCAGAGATACAAGGTCTCGCCCTATGAACCCAATGAATTTTGGAATCGAAGTAAAAGATACTAGAAAACCAATTGTAAAAGGTCTTTGGGCATATACTCTAGATAAAAACGCACATGTAAATGGGCATCAAAAAACATTTCAACTTAAATTGATACCCAATGAAAATGGAACTTTTATAGCTGAAAATATAGAAGCGCTAGGTAAAATTGGATTTGGCGTTTCAACAATAGATAAACAAGATCTCGCCAACAACAATAATGGTGTATATAAGATTACCACAGAAATTAATGGACAAGAAAATCTAAAACTAGAAATGAATCGTTTTTCTTTTTCAGAAACTCGATATGCTAATAGACTAATAGATTACTCGTACTACAAAAAGAACCGCACTAGAATTAGTAAATTGTTTGTTGAAAAAAACAACCCTTTAACAGTCTATAAAACCAAATCAAATAATGGTTTTCTAAATATAGAAGATAGTCTTTCTTATAATTATAAAATTCATATTAAAGATTTTAAAAATAACACCACTACGATCGAAGTCCCTATACTAGGTAAACTCTCCTCTTCTATTATAAAAAAAGAAAAAAATGTAACACCAAATCTTGCAACTACTTCAGAGAATTATACATTTAATTCAGGTATTGTTGACCTACTCATACCTAAAGGAAGTTTATATGATGATACATATTTGGATTTGTCTGTCACAGGAGAAATTGCGCACATACATAACGATCAAACTCCGCTTCACAAAAATATGACTTTAGTTTTTGATGTTTCACATTATAAAGAAGAGGATAAAAAAAAGTTGTATATCGGTCGTATGTATAATAATGACAAAATTTCATATTCAAGGACTTCAAAAAAAGGAAGTCGATTCTCTACTCGAACTCGTACATTCGGGAAATATTCTTTATTTACAGATACGCAAAAACCAACAATTGTTCCGATAAATGTTTCAAGTAAAAAATGGATTTCTAAAGCAACACATTTAAAAGTAAAAATCAATGATTCAGAATCTGGTATTAAAAGTTATAGAGGTACTCTTAATGGGAAGTTTATCCTTATGGAGTATGATTACAAAACAGGAATGTTAATTTATGACTTTAACGATGATATTATTTCAGATTCAGAAAATAATTTTAAACTTGTTGTGTTAGATAATCTAGATAATAGAGCAACATTCGAAACGACATTCTATAGAAAACCTTAAATACTCTTAATTCTTGAAAAATCAATTTTTCCTTTTTCTGATCCCATTACTCTTTGCGAGCATTTATTCAACAGCACAAACGGCCACACTAAAAGGGGTTGTTTTAGATGAAAATAATACACCTATAGCAGGAGCAAACATATCTTATGATAACTCTGGTACACAATCCGACAAAAATGGTGTTTATGAATTAACTATACCTGCAAATCAAGAGATTCAAGTAAATATTTCACATATAAGCTTAAAAAACCTTCGATTCATGATCAAACTTGATGAAAATCAAGAATATGAACTTAATCCGGTTTTAAAAACAAGTGTAGAACAAATAAGTGAAGTCGTTATATCTGGTAGGGAAAGAAAAACGGTACAAGGAATTACTATTTTAGACCCAGAAACTATACGAGCTACACCTTCTGCAAATGCAGGTGTCGAGGGTTTACTTAAAAGTTTACCTGGGGTAAGTTCTAATAATGAATTAAGTACTCAATATGCGGTAAGAGGTGGTAATTTTGATGAAAATCTTGTTTATGTTAACGAAATTGAAGTATACAGACCTTTTCTAATTAGATCTGGACAACAAGAAGGACTAAGCTTTGTTAATACTGATCTGGTTCGTAATGTTGATTTTTCTGCAGGAGGGTTTCAATCTAAATATGGAGATAAACTATCATCTGTGCTTGATATTACATACAAAAGACCTACAAAACTAGGAGCTACAGCAGATTTAAGCTTGTTAGGAGCAAGTGTATCTGCCGGAGGTATATCTAAAAGTAAAAAGTTAGCAGCTATTATCGGTTTAAGATATAGAGACAATAGTTTATTGGTAAACTCCCGAAATACTGAAGTTAATTTTAAACCTAGTTTTGCGGATATTCAGACATATATATCTTACAATGTTACAGATAAATTTGAATTAGGTTTTTTAGGAAATTTGGCTTTAAACACATACGACTACGAACCATTAACTGAACAGGTAAATTTTGGTACCTTACAATTTGTACAAGCATTAACGGTTTCATATCAAGGTCAAGAAAATGATAAGTACGAAACTTATTTTGGAGCACTTAAAGGAACGTATAGACCTAACGAAAATCTAACCTTAAAGTTTATAGCATCTGCTTATCAAACCCAAGAGCAAGAGCATTTTGATATTTTTGCAAATTATGCACTAGGAACAGTAAACACGGATATTGGAAGTGAAAATGTAGGAGAAATCGAATTTAGTGAAGGAGTAGGTTCACAATTAACGCATGCTCGTAATGATTTGGATGCTGTAATTGTAAATGCAGAACATAAAGGAACTTATATTCAGGATCAACATCAGTTTGATTGGGGTATCAAATATACTTCTGAAGATATTAGAGATCGTTTAGAGGAATTCGAGATTATCGACTCTGCTGGTTTCTCATTGCGACCTATTATTCTAGATATTCGAAATGATGAACCTCGTACTCCTTTTGCCTCTCCTATTGTACCTTTCGAGAGTGTAAGAGCTATTAATAATGCCAAAATTGATCGAATTTCAGGATATGCACAATACAACCTACGTTCTTCTATTAACGATCATGAGATTTGGACAAATATAGGAGTTCGAGCACACAACTGGAATATTTCGGGACCTACTGTAGAGAGTAGTGATTCTCAAATAGTATTTAGCCCGCGTGCACAATTTGCCATAAAACCAAATTGGAAACAAAATATGATTTTTAGACTGTCAGGAGGATGGTATCATCAACCGCCATTTTACAGAGAGCTACGAAATCAATTTGGAGTTGTAGTTCCCGAAGTCAAAGCACAGCAATCTATCCACGCAGTACTTGGCCATGATTATAGTTTTAAACTTTGGAAACGCCCTTTCGTTCTGTCATCAGAAGGGTATTATAAAAAACTAACAGATGTAAACCCATATACTATCGAAAATGTTAGAATACGGTATCGTGCTAATAATAATGCTGAAGCATTTGCCTATGGCTTAGATTTACGTCTGAATGGTGAATTTGTTCCAGGAACTGAAAGCTGGGTAAGTATTGGTTATTTAAAAACCGAAGAAAATATAGATAATAGAGGTTACATCCCAAGACCAACAGATCAGCGTTTAAAAGTTGGTGTTCTTTTTCAGGACTACGTTCCTACTATACCAAGCCTAAAAATGTATTTAAACATGGTATATCAAACAGGGTTACCTAGTGGTTCGCCCGGTTTTGCAGATCCATATGATTTTGCAGATCAATCAAGACTAAGAGATTATCGAAGAGCTGATTTAGGAATTTCATATATTGTAGTAGATAGTGACAAACGATTATCCCAAGGAAGTTTCTTTAACAATTTTAAAGAATTAAGCCTTGGTTTTGTAATTTATAACCTATTTGATTCTCAAAATGCTATAACAAATACATTTGTGCGTGATGCATCTAGTCAGCAGCAATTTGCTGTTCCTAATTTTTTAACTCCTCGCGTATTCAATGTACGTCTAGGAATGAAATTTTAATATTTCTATTCATTCATAAATTTCTTTAATACATCAACAACATAATCTATTTCATCTTTGGTGTTGTATTTTGAAAAAGAAAAACGAACAGATGGTTTTTCTAAATCCTCAGGAGATAAAATCTCGGTTAACACATGCGACCCTTTACTACTGCCACTTTGGCAAGCACTACCTTTAGAACAAGCAATTCCATTAATATCTAAATGAAATAATAATATCCCTGCTTTTTCTTGAGAAACTGGTAAACAAACATTAATTAAAGTATACGTACTGTAATCATGATCACAACAACTAGCATTAAATTTAACTCCAGGAATATCTTTTTTTAATACATCTATGAAATATTTTTTTAAGTCTAATACATAAGCCTTTTCTTCGTCTAGGTTTTCGTAGGCCAGACGCAGCGCTTCATCCATTCCTGCAATATTATGAACACTTTCTGTACCCGCGCGATACCCTCTCTCCTGTTCTCCTCCGAAAATCAAAGGTTTTAATCCAGAATTTTTTCTAATATATGCGAAACCAACCCCTTTTGGACCATGAAATTTATGTGCACTTACTGCTGTAAAATCTACATTTAGTTCATTTAGTTTTACTTCTAAATGCCCAATAGATTGTACCATATCACTATGAAAAAGGGCATCATGTGTTTTACACAAATCACCTACTCTATCAATATCTAATAAAGTACCAACTTCATTATTAACGTGCATAAGACTAACTAAAGCCTTTTCTTGAGAACTATTTAATAATGTTTCTAAATGAGTATAGTCAATAGCACCTTTTTCTGTAATATTTACATAACTTACCTCTACTCCTGTAAAAGACTCTATTTCCTGTACAGTATGTAAAACTGCATGATGTTCTATTTTAGAAGTAATAATGTGTTTTACTCCTAAATCACGAACAGCACTATGTAGTACCAAATTATCCGCTTCTGTACCTCCTGAAGTAAAAATAATCTCTGATGCCTTAACACCTAAATAATTAGCGATATTTTTACGAGCTTGTTCGATATGATTCTTGGCAGAACGACCAAAACCATGAGTCGAAGAAGGGTTTCCAAAATCTTCTTCCAAAACTGATACCATTTTGGTAATAACCTCTGGCCTTACCTTTGTTGTTGCGGCACTATCAAAATAAACTTTTTGCATAAAAATCAAATAATTAGAAGCTTAATAAGAAAAATAAAAGGTATTCATAACAACGAATTGAATCTATTACAATATTCGTAATTTTTATGGTTACAAAAATAGTTAATTGAAATTATTTTAGAGCACATACGTTATAATCTTTCAATTACTTTATTTTTGTCAAATAATGTTAAAAAATACATTGATAAAAACATTTTATATTTTCTTTCGTCTTTAGAATGAAAGTATGTAATGTCAAGTCTAATAATTCATAAATTTTGAACGTGTGAAAAAGTTGTTTTTTCTTATTTTTTCTTTAGTATCTATAGTCTCATGTGATGACGGAGACATTATAGTCACCAGTTTTGAGTTTGACGATGTGGCTCTTCAAGTTTGTAGCGGAGCAGAAGAAAACGAATTTGTGTTTTTTAAAATTAATCCTACAAATAACGAAGCAATATCCTTTAATTTTATAGGACCATATCAAGAAAATGTTGTTTCGGAAATGCCAATAAATATAGACTTAGCTACAGGTGAATCTAATGGTTTAATTTACAGAAAATTTAATGTTACCGTTACAAGTGATTACTATTGTGCAAATATACCTTCTAGCTCAATAAGAGTAACAGATGAGCTTATCGCTACTTCTGGAAATGCAGCAATCACAACTGAAATTGTAGCTGAAGATGATCAAGATGGTGTAGATCCTATAGAAGAATCAGGTGGAATTGATCCCACTGCAGATATCGATGATGATGGAATACCAAATTATCAAGACAGTACTGCCAATGGAAGCGGAACAACACCTGAATGTCCGGATGTAAATGGTGATGGCATTTGTGATACCCTAGAAAAAATATTTGATGCCGACGGAGATGGCTTACCTAACTTTAAAGATCAAGATGACGACAATGACAATGTACTAACTAGTGCCGAATTAGGAAATTTAACCGCAAATAATAATGTATTTCAGGATACGGATGGTGATATGATTCCAGATTATCTAGATGATGATGATGATGGTGATATGATTCCAACTATTAATGAAGATCTAACCGTTAATGCAGATGGCTCTATAGGAAATAATAATCCCAGAGATGACGATAGTGACGAAGATGGTATTGATAATTATCTTGATGCTGATTCTACAGAAAGAAATGATACAGCTACTCCCAGTCTAGCCAACAGCACAGTAAGAACTACATTTAGAACCATAATCAGAATTACCAATATGATGTTTGATGGTAATGAACAAAATTTCGAAAACGATATTTTTGGAACAAGAGATGTTGAAGTAACTAGGAACCTATTAGAATAATAATCATAAAAACATGAAAAAATCATTTTACCTCTTTAGTTTAATTTTAATGATTATTGGCTGTAGTGAAGGTGACATAATTGAAAACAACATTAATTTTACTGCTCCATTACAAAACTGTTCTAATGGCGATAACTTTGTGATTTTTAAAATAGATAGTGCAATTAATCAGGCAATATCATTAAGTTTTACCAGTACTGCTTTTGAACTCAATACAGTTCCTGCGGATATCACTGTACCCTTAACAATTCAATTAAACACCACAACCAACTTATTAATCTCAAGACAATTTGACACTGCAATTAATGCTACATATTTTTGCGCAAGTATACCACCTGCTAATGTTAACGTGACTCAAGAACTAATAAGTAATAACGGAACCTTATCTATAAACTATACTATAGCATCAGAAACGGATACTGAAATTGTTTATGATAGAAATTTTATGTTTTCTAGTGTTACTTTTGAAGGTGAAGATATAGAACTACGACAAGAAGTTTTCAATTTAGGAACTGATCAATTTACAATTCCAAAACCATAATACAAACGCACTATCTTGGATTTTGAATAATATAGATTTCCATCGCACCTAGACCGTATTTTTTATAATCCGCATCAGAAACTCTAACATTGTCGTATCTCCCAAATAAGTACTTTAATTCTTCTTTAAGCACCCCTTGACCAACTCCGTGAATAAAAATCACTTTAGGTATTCTTTTATGGATTGCAAAATCAAGCTGTCTCTTTGCGGTATCTAGTTGCAAAGTAATCATATCATGATTTGCCATACCTTTAGTAGATTTTACTAATTTATGAATATGTAAATCCACTTCCATAGCCGGTACACTTCTCTCTTTTGGTCGTTGAATTGGTCGTTTTGGTTTTTTCTTAAAGACATCTTTTTCCTGAAGGTTCTTATGTATTTCATCATAAGAAGGAATAACCATTTCTCCTGATTGAACCTTTACAACCTCTTTAATATGAAATGTCATATCAAAACCATCCTCAGTTTCAATAACCACCTCACTGTCTTTAATATTTAAAACTCTGCCAGTTATGGGTTCATCTAATACAGACACCATGTCTCCAATAGTAATCATACTTATTCTTCTTCAAAATATTCATCTTGAACGTGTTTGGTCTTGGAATTCACCTTAGAATTAACCATAAACACCCCCAACATTAATGCAATTACTCCTACAATTTGTATATAATAGTTCTTTGTACTTGTAGCTATTTCTGAGAGTAAAGCTATTGCTCCAATCGCAATTAGGACTACACTTGTTATTTTTTTCATTTTTGAATAATTGATTTTGCAAAAGTATCAAATATTAGAATTTCTAGGTGAAAAACAGCAGAAATAACTTAATTATGTATATTGCACAAACGAAACAGAAAATTTTTGCCTTTGGAAAAGTATATGCTCCCTTGCTTAAACAAGAAACTATTTGGTGTTGATTGTTTAGGTTGTGGTATGCAAAGATCAATTTCTCTTCTATTTAAAGGAGAATTTATAGACGCATTTTACATGTATCCTGCGATATATCCTTTATTATTATCACTTATATTTATTGGTTTTAACTTTTTTGTACAATTTAAAAATGATTGGTACATTAAAGTGACCCTTATGATTTTAACTGCAGTTACTATGATTGTAAGTTATGTTGTAAAAATGAATTTAATTTTTAACTAATCAATTTAAATTATGGAAAAACAGACATTACCTAACTCTACCCTAATCTTAGTCTTTGGTATTCTATCTATTGTAGGATGTTGTTGTTATGGAATTTTAGGAATTATTTTTGCTATTATTGCTATTATTATGGCAAAAAAAGCTACTGCCCTGTATACTGAAAATCCAGAAATCTACTCTGGGTATCAAAACGTAAAAACAGGAAAAATACTAGCTATAATTGGATTAATTCTTAGTGCAATTAGTTTCATCTGGAGTATATATGTGTTATCAACAGTAGGTTTAGATGGATATCAGCAAATGATTGAAGATTTTTCTCAAGGATATAGTAACGCACAATAGTTTGTTACACTAGTAAAAAATCCTGTCCTAAAAAGACAGGATTTTTTATTTTAGAAGAAGTAGTATCATGAAAAGTTTTATTGATTTTCTTGAATCTAACTTATTATACTGCCCAACTAAACAGTTACTTGATATTAACTGTCTGGGTTGTGGTCTTCAGCGAAGTTTTATTCTCCTTCTAAAAGGAGATATTATATCATCTCTATTAATGTACCCTGCTTTATTACCCTTATTAATCATGATTGGGTATCTAATATTACATATCCTATTTAATTTTAAAAACGGGGCTAAAATATTAACCTATTTTTATATTTTAAATAGTATACTTATCATTGTAAATTATTTTATGAAACTCTACTAATATTTATGGAAATCAAGCAACAATTGCCAAATGCTACTTTAATTTTAATATTTGGAATCGCATCTATAGTAACCTGTTTTTGTTACGGGATTCTGGGGTTAATTTTTGGAATCATAGCGTTAGTTCTTGCTAAAAAAGCCAAGGAAATATATCATGCAAATCCTGAATTATATACTGGATATGAAAATCTAAAAGCAGGTAGAATTTGTGCCATAGTGGGTACCATATTAAGTTCAATATACTTGCTTATTATTGCTGTGTATATCATCTTTTTAGGCGCTATGATGCCGTGGTCTGAAATTATAAATCAATAAGGATATCTTAATTATTTGATAAGAAAAATGGAGCAGATTATATCATTTGCTCCATTTTTATGCAATTTCATTAAATAAAAGAATCTATTCAAACTCTTTCAATGTCTTCGTTATAATAGCTACACACTCTAACAATTGTTCTTTGTTCATTACTAAAGGAGGTGCAAAACGAATAATATTACCGTGAGTAGGCTTTGCTAAAAGACCGTTTTCTTTAAGAGCTACACAAATATTCCAAGCAGTTTCACTCTCTTCATCATCATTTATTACAATAGCATTAAGTAATCCTTTTCCTCGTACAAGGTTCACTATTTTAGATCCTTCGATATATTTATTTAACTCAGATCTAAACAATTCTCCTAGAACAAAAGCATTTTCTGCTAACTTTTCATCTCTAACTACTTCTAAAGCAGCAATAGCAACTGCAGCTGCTACAGGATTACCACCAAAAGTACTTCCATGATTTCCTGGTTTGATAACCTTCATAATATGATCATCTGCCAATACTGCAGATACAGGATAAGCACCACCACTTAGTGCTTTACCTAATATCAGCACATCTGGTTTAACATTTGGAGTTCCCGAACAATTTTTATCAGAACAAGAACAATCACCACATGTGGCTAATAATCTACCAGTACGTGCAATACCCGTTTGCACTTCATCTGCTATAAAAAGTACATTATGTTTTTTACAAAGTGCCTTTGCTTTTTCTAAATAATCATCAGATGGAACATAAACACCCGCTTCTCCTTGTATAGGCTCTACTAAGAAACCTGCAACATTAGCATTATTTTCTAAAGCAACTTCTAAAGCATTAAGATTATCATATTCTATTTTAATGAATCCCGCAGTATAGGGACCAAAGTTTTTTCTGGCAACAGGGTCATTAGAAAATGAAATAATTGTGGTCGTTCTACCATGAAAGTTATTTTCACAAACTATAATTTGTGCTTCATTTTCAAAAATACCTTTTTCTTCGTACGCCCATTTTCTACAAATTTTTAAAGCTGTTTCTACAGCTTCTGCACCAGTGTTCATTGGTAATAATTTGTCAAAACCAAAATACTCACTGGCAAATTTCTCGTATTCTCCTAGTTTGTCATTGTAAAATGCTCTTGAGGTTAAAGTCAAAGTTTGTGCTTGGCTAGTCATAGCACCAACTATTTTTGGATGACAATGCCCTTGATTCACTGCAGAATATGCACTTAAAAAATCATAATACTTTTTTCCTTCTACATCCCAAACATATACACCTTCTCCTTTGTTTAAAACAACCGGTAGTGGGTGATAGTTATGTGCTCCGTACTTGTCTTCTAATTCAATTGAATGTTGTGATGACTTTTTCTCTAAAATTGCCATTATTCACGTATTAAAATAAAACTTTACAATTCCTACTTTGATTCAATAACTCAGGAGAGAAATCATCCTAATGAAGTTAGCCGCAAAGTACTAAATATAAGTTTCACCTTAAAATCTTATTCAGGTATTTTTCCGGACAAAGATGAGATTTGAAGTTCCAGCCTTTTAATTTCTCTCAATAGGGCATTTTTATCCATTTGCATCCAAGAAAATAATTTTATCATTATCATGAATGTAATACAAACAAATCCAGCCGCAAACCATTTAATTAACATATCCGTAGTATTTGTATTCAAAAATTGAACAATGCAATAAATAAGAGTAACAAATGCTACAATATTTACTATATTCATAACGACAATTAACCATCGATTTTTTGTTTTAAATAACCCTCCTATCATTTCTAAAAGGTTTTGCTCATCTAACTCATCATAAAATTTTGCTTCTTCGCGAGAGAGTGTTTCTTTTATTAATCGATCAATATCTTCCATTTTATTTTTCATGATTTTTACTTTTTAAAATTGACTTTAGTTTTTCTCTAGCAGTAAACAAACGAGATTTAATCGTTCCTGTTGAAACGCCCATAATTTCACTTATCTGTCTTACACTATACTCTTCTGTATAAAAAAGGTTTAATACTTGCTGTTGGGTATTAGGTAGTTTATTTATAGCTTTTCGTAAAACTATAATAGCTTCTTGAGTATCATTTTCGGTAATATCATTTACCACATTATTACAATAATGTGTATAGTTTCTTAACCTTTCTTGTTCTTTGTTTTGTTTTCGTAACCAATCAATAGCTTTTCTATTTACAATCATTAATGCCCAACTCCCAAAACTATTAGGATCCTTTAACATCTTTATTTTTAAAAGAATGACACGCCAACTGTCTTGTGCAATATCTTTTGACACCTCTATATCTTTAGTATACCAATATGCCTGTTTACATAATTTTGCATGCCATCTTTTAACAAGAATTGCGAATGCTTTTTTACTTCCGGATTGGTATCGTAATACCAACAAAGAATCATATGTTTTATTGGTGTTGATCATTAGGTCCTTTATACTATAGACGTTACTATTTTAAATAGGTTCATTTTTTATATTTCTTTTGTAAGATATGTTCAATAATTAAGTGCAATACGTTTTCTATTCTTATTTTTGCGCTATGGCAAGAAAAAATCGAAGACAAATCTTTGAAAATATCGAAGTGATTGATGCAGGCGCTAAAGGTAAAAGTATAGCTAAAGCTCCTGACGGAAAAGTAATATTTATTAATAATGCAGTCCCTGGAGATGTTGTAGATATTCAAACTACAAAAAAAAGAAAATCTTTTTACGAAGGCTCAGCAACCGTATTTCATAAACAATCTGAAAAACGCGTTGCTCCTAAATGTGAACATTTTGGAACTTGTGGTGGCTGTAAGTGGCAGTTTATGGGGTATGAACATCAACTTGGTTATAAACAACAAGAAGTTATAAATAATCTTACGCGACTGGGTAAAATCGAATTACCAGAGGTTACATCAATACTAGGATCATCAGAGCAGTTTTTCTATAGAAATAAAATGGAATTCTCATTTAGTGATAGTCGTTGGCTAACCTTAGAAGAAATCCAAAGTGATACTCAAATTGAAAATCGTAATGCACTGGGATTTCATATGCCTGGTATGTGGGATAAGATTCTAAATATCGATCAATGTCACTTACAAGCTGATCCTAGCAATGCTATTAGAAATAGTGTAAATGAATTTGCAACAAAAAACGAACTTGCATTTTATAACCCAAGAAAACAGGAAGGTCTTTTAAGAACACTAATGATAAGAAACTCTTCTATAGGAGAAATAATGGTTCTTGTACAGTTTTTTAAAGAAGATATTGAAAAACGTACGCTTTTATTAGAGTATCTCGCTCAAGAATTCCCTGAAATTACATCTTTACAATACGTTGTAAACCCTAAAGGCAATGATACTATTTACGATCAAGAAGTTATTTGCTACAAAGGAAAAGATTATATCGAAGAAGAAATGGAAGGATTGCGATTTAGAATTAATGCTAAATCTTTTTACCAAACAAATTCTAAACAAGCGTACGAGTTATATAAGGTTACCCGAGATTTTGCCCAACTAACTGGTGAAGAATTAGTATATGATTTATACACTGGTACTGGGACCATTGCCCAATTTGTGGCCAAAAAAGCAAAAAAAGTAATTGGCGTAGAAGCAGTTCCTGAAGCTATAGAAAATGCAAAAGAGAACGCAAAAAATAATCATATTAATAATGTAGAGTTTTATGTTGGTGATATGAAAAAAGTATTTACAAAAGATTTTATTACCCAACATGGACAACCAGAAGTGGTGATTACAGATCCGCCAAGAGATGGAATGCATAAAGACGTTGTTGCGCAACTATTAAACATTTCGCCCAACAAAATTGTTTATGTAAGTTGTAATAGTGCAACACAGGCACGTGATTTGGCGTTATTAGATGAGACATACAAAGTTACTAAAGTGCAACCTGTGGATATGTTCCCGCAAACATATCATGTAGAAAATGTAGTACTATTAGAAAAAAGATAATGCATGAAACTATTTAAAAACCTGTTTGTTTGTGTTGGT
The DNA here is from genome assembly GCF_001632745.1 of Aquimarina aggregata. Classification (GTDB taxonomy): domain Bacteria; phylum Bacteroidota; class Bacteroidia; order Flavobacteriales; family Flavobacteriaceae; genus Aquimarina; species Aquimarina aggregata. The sequence goes on from NZ_LQRT01000007.1 coordinate 115,760, forward strand.
ATTCTGATTATGATCAACCTTAACTATAGTTGTGAGCGAGATGATATCTGTACAGGAGATGGTACTACTCCATTTCTAATTATCAAATTTATAGATGATGATACCCAAACTGAAATTAAAACGCCTCCAGAGTTAGAGGTGAGAGCTCTTGGAGATCTTGGTGAAGGTATAGATCCTGTTTTTCCATTACCCACTTTAACAGATTCTATTTTTATTCCCTTACGAACAGACATGACCACTACAGGCTATGAATTTGTAATCAATTCTATTACAACAAATGATGGTACCACTCCCGTTCCTTCAAACTCAGATACTATTAATTTTACGTATACCACAGATGATGAATATGTAAGTAGTGCATGCGGATTTAAAGTTAATTTTAGAGATTTCGATGGAGATTTGGTTATTGAAACAGGAGGTGCCAATTGGATTAAAAATATTACAGTACAAACAGAAGACGTAACAAATGAAGCAGAAGCACATATACTTATTTTTCATTAATATACTTTTTACTTGTCTAATTCAAGCACAAGATGAGCCAAAAAAGATTTCTCCTAGAGATACTTTGCCGCCATCAGAAAAGTATGGACTTAGAGTTGGTGCAGATATTGGTCGACTTATAAGAACAGCTGCTGAAGATGAGTATAAAGGTTTCGAAATTGTAGGAGACTACAGAATTTCCAAAAAGTTTTTTATTGCTGCAGAGATCGGAAACGAATCTTTATTACGAGAAGAAGATAATGTAAATGCAGAAGGTTCTGGTAGTTACATAAGAATTGGTGCTGATTATAATAGTTATAGTAATTGGTACGGGATGCAAAACAGTATATATGCAGGTTTGCGTTATGGCTTTTCAACCTTTGATCAAACACTAAACGAGTACGCTGTTTTTACAGGAACCAATTTTTTTGGTGAAAATAGAATTACGGATAGTATTTCTGAAGATGGTTTAACAGCTAGTTGGATAGAATTAGTAGTAGGTATTAAAGCAGAACTTTTTGCAAATTTGTATTTAGGAATTAATGTATCCCTAAGAAGTATGGTCAGCGAAAAAACTCCAGAAAGGTTTGACAATCTCTACATTCCTGGATTTGGAAAAACGAACGACATAAATAGTATAGGTGTAGGCTATGGGTATTCGTTAAGTTATCTAATTCCATTTTTTAAAAGGAAGAACTAACCTACTATGCGCTAAACTATTTATTTTGAAATTTTGCTTTTTTGCTACCTGCGTACATCTCATATTTTACCAAGCGAGATTCAAGTTTACCGTTAAATACTTTTATCTTTCGAGAAGGTCTTAACCCTACATGTTTAAGAGCTTCTAAATTTCCTGTTATAAACCATGCATTAGTTCCTGGATAACTCTTTTTTAACGTATCACCTATTTGAGAGTAAAACTCTTCTATATTAATTTCTAATCGCTCATCATAAGGTGGGTTAAATACCATATGTAATGGTCCTTCTACTTCTTTATTGCTTTCAAAAAAATCTCCTTCTTTGATTTTTATAAAATCAGTAAGGTTGGCATTTTCTACATTTACATTCGCTTTTCTTACTGCAGAGTATTCCCTATCCATCCCAATAATAGAATGGTTAAATTCTCTGGTTTTATTAAGACATGCTTCTTCAATTTTCTCAAACAAATCCATATCCCAATCTAACCATTTCTCGAAAGCAAACTCTTTACGATTAAGGTTCGCAGGGATATTACATGCAATCATAGCCGCTTCTATAGCCATAGTACCACTACCACACATAGGGTCCAAAAAGTCACATTGCCCATCCCACCCCGAAAGTAATAGCAACCCTGCTGCTAAAACTTCATTAATAGGTGCAATATTAGTTGCTGTTCGATATCCTCTATGATGCAATGACCCACCTGAACTATCTAAGGATACTGTGCACATGTCATTCTGAATATGAACATCTATAGCAAGATCAGGATGATCAAGTTCTATACTAGGTCTTTCTCCCGTTCTTTCTCTAAATTGATCGACAATAGCATCTTTAGTTTTTAAGGATATATAGTGCGAGTGACTAAAAATAGTTGAATTAACAGTAGCATGAATTGCAAAAGTATCATTGTTACTTAGATACTCCTCCCATTTTGTACGTTGAATAAAATTATATAAATCTTTTTCATTTCGTACTCTTCCAGAAGTTATTGGTTTTAGTATTTTAATTGCAGTTCTTAAACATAAGTTCGCTTTATACATAAACCCTGTATCACCATAAAAACTAACCATTCGGTTGCCTATCTGTACTTTTTGAGCTCCTAAATGCCTAAGTTCTCTAGCAAGGACTTCTTCAAAACCGAAAAGGGTTTTGGCTACCATTTTAAATGAATTGTTCACTATTTATTGATTCAAAGTAAAGTGGTTTACAAATTTTATAATTGGTACTGTAAAAAGTGTAAACTTCTTCTGTAATTAAACCGCAAAAATACATTAATTTTGCGCCTTATGCTAAAAGATTCAAAAATGTGGTATGCATCATGGTTTGACACACCATACTATCATATACTATATAAAGACAGAAATGACATTGAGGCTAGGAGTTTTATGGATACCCTGACCAATTATCTTAGTCTAGAACAAGGAGAAAAAATTTTAGATCTTGCTTGTGGCAAAGGTCGCCATAGTATATATCTTAATACATTAGGGTATGATGTAACTGGAGTAGACCTTTCTAAAAACAGTATTGAGTATGCTTCTCAATATACTAACAAAACTCTAAGGTTTAAGGTACATGATATGTGCAAACCTTACAGTGAAAAGTTTTCTGCTGTTTTTAACTTATTTACTAGTTTTGGGTATTTTGATAAAGAAGAAGATAATCTAAATACTATTAAAGCTATTAAATCAGATCTTAACGATCATGGCTTTGGTGTAATAGATTTTATGAATTCAGAATATGTTATTGAAAATTTAGTTCCTGAAGAGGTAAAAGAAGTCAATGGCATTAAGTTTAAAATAAAACGATTCTTAGAAGACGGTTATATTTATAAGGAAATTAGATTTAATGACAATAATGAAGATTTCTTCTTTACAGAACGTGTTAAAGCTATTACCATGTCAGACTTTGAAAATTATTTCGACCAAGCCGACGTAAACCTACTGGATGTTTTTGGTGATTATCAATTACAAAAGTTTAACAAAAAGACTTCAACTAGACTTATACTGATATTTAAGTAGTGTATAATTATATTTTATCCATAGCAGCCGTTTTCATAGGAGCATTGATTGTTTTTATTTTCAAACCCTCTAATCAGAAAAATCTAAAACTACTATTAGCTTTTAGTGGTGCTTTTCTATTAGCGATCACAATTTTTAATTTACTACCGGAAGTTTTTGAAGACAACCCCTTTGCAAAGCGAACTGGAGTATGGATAATGATTGGAGTTTTGTTGCAAAAAATATTAGAGTATTTCTCTAAAGGAGCCGAACATGGTCATATTCATCTAAATAAAGAAACTAATCAACTTCCTACTGTACTTTTTATTAGCTTAGGCTTACATGCATTGTTAGAGGGATTTCCTATACATCATAATGATGGTGTCTTAGCTGGAATAATCATTCATAAAATTCCAATAGCGATGATTTTATCCACTTTTTTACTAAATACAAAAATAAAAAAGTCAGTAGTTATTATTACATTGGTTATTTTTGCATTAATGACTCCTTTAGGAACATTTATTAGTGAAAACTTTGAAGCTATTCTACAATATTATAGAGAAATAAATGCTTTGGTAATAGGAATATTTTTGCATGTCTCAACTACCATACTTTTTGAAAGTAATGAAGGGCATAAATTTAATATTACCAAACTGTTAGTTATTCTAGCAGCAACAGCCACCGCATATATTATTTAATATGTTTAGCAAGGACGAATCAAAACAAATACGTCAAGAATTCTGGACAAGTTTTGGCAAGGAATACCCAAAAAAATGGGTTCTGTACAACACTAAAATCAAAGATTTATCCTTAAAATTTACATTTACAACCAAAAAAGCTCTGGTATCTATAGACGTAGAAACGTATGATGAAATTATTAAAGAGTATTACTACGATAAACTAGTAAGTCTAAAAAATATATTAATTTCAGAATATATTTCTGACATTATTTATGATCAAAACTACCAATTGGATAACGAAAAAGTTATTTCTCGTGTTTATGTCGTATTAGATAATGTAAGTATTCATAACAGGAATACCTGGGAGAAAACCATGCAATTTTTATCTCAAAACATGACAAAACTTGAAGAATTCTTTATTGAATATTCAGATTACATTAAAAGCTAAACAGTTTATTGAAAATTTAATTTTCATCTCTTCTTCATTTACAGTTCGTATATATTTATAAACAATAGATTATAAGATTACAAGTTGTCTATCATTTGGTAACACTAGATTTTGCTTTTCCTAACTCAAAAGAAGCTTAAATCCTACATTATTTACGTTAAAAATCTAAATATTATGGTTATTCATCATGTTTTTTATGTGTTTTATCTAATATTTAATATTTTTTGAATATATTTACGTGCCCCAAATCTGAATTAAAAAATGAATAGTCTTAAAATTAAGAAGCATCATATATGCTTTATATGGATACATCTATTTTTTTCTATCACTACAGCTCAACAATATGAAGAAATGTCATTTTCTGAATTAGAAAGTGCAATTATTCATACCGAAGAACATCTAAATTCTATTGGAAGAGCGAATAGCCTTATGATTATTGAAACAATTATAGATGTTTCAGAAAAATTCAACACTAAACAAGAATATTACCTAAAAGGAAGTTTATACAATCTACTTGGCAAAGTTTACTTTTCATCAAAAGAATATAAATTAGCACTCGAAAACTACAAAATAGCTGATCTCTTTGTAAAAGAACTTAAGGGCTTTTCAGAATTGGCTATAGATATAAACAACAATATAGCATTAGTATATTTAAATGGATTTAATAAACCAGGACGAGCTCTTAAAAGAATAAAATATATCTATGAAAACTCTGAGGATTTAAATGATTATTCTCAACATATTCTTGAGTTAAATCTTGCTAATATCTATATAAAAACCAAACACTACAGAAAGGCCTATAAGTTGTTAGAAAAGTGCAAAAAATTCTTTAGTAGTAATCAACAACATGCATCAAAATTAGCAATCACGTATACTAGTTTTGGCGAATACTATGATGGTAATAGATATTATAGTCAAGCAATTAAATATTTTGAAGTAGCTGCGTCTATTGCCGAAAAAAATCAATTGTACCGTCAGGCGATGATTATTTATCAAAAATATGAAGAACTATTAATCAAAATAGGAAGAGAAGACAAAGCCTATGTTATTCTAAAAAAATACACTAAACATCATCAAACTGCACTTGAAAATGAAAAGCTAGAGGCAAATCAATTTAAAAAACAATTAATTGTAAGTGAAGAAAAAAATACTATTGAAACCCAAAAAGCACAACAATCCAAAACCATATCAATATTTACGCTTTCATTACTTTTATTATGTTTAATATTATTTTGCTTTTTTATCTATAATCATAAAAAGACAAAAGTACTTGGAGAATCATTAGCATTAAGAAATAAAGAACTTAAAATTTCGAAAGAAAAATCTGATCGCTTAGCTGCTGTAAAAACCAAATTTATATCTACCGTTAGTCACGAACTTAGAACACCTTTATATGGAGTAATAGGTTTGTCATCTATACTAATGGAAAGAATCCACGATGAAGAAAATCACAAATTTATTAAGCTCATGAAGTTTTCTGCAGACCATCTTCTGAATCTTATTAATGATGTACTTCAAGTCACTAAAATGGAATCTTACGAAATAAGTCTAGATAAATCAACTTACAATATAAAAAGTCTAGCAGACGACATTAAAAATTCATTTGAGTATCAAGCTGAAAAAAACGGAAATACACTACATCTAAATTTTGACTCTTCTATTCCGACAATGCTAATAGGAGATTCTGTAAGGTTATCTCAAATTTTCATTAATCTTATTAGTAATGCTAATAAATTTACTCAAAATGGAAATATTTGGTTAAACTTTAAAAACCCTGTGATTACGCAAAACAAAGTAGATATCACATTTGAAATAAGGGATGATGGAAGAGGAATTCCTGCGGATAAACAAGAAATAATATTTGAAAAATTTTCCCAGGCAAGTTCCAAAGACCATACTAACGGAACCGGTCTAGGGTTAAATATTGTAAAAAAATTAGTAAACCTACATGGAGGTGAGATTAAACTAAAAAGCGAATTAGGAAAAGGATCTACATTCTATTTCACTATTCCATTTGAAATTAATCAATCCAAAGAAGAAAAAATCGAAAAAGACGTTCCGCAAACTTTCATTTCCTTAAAAAATAATGAAGATTATAATATTCTAGTGGTTGAGGATAACAAAATAAACCAAATAGTAACACAAAACATTCTGAAAACTAGAGGTTATAGTTCTGAAATTGCAGATAATGGTCTTATTGCCATTGATATGGTAAAAAACAATACTTACGATCTTATTTTAATGGATCTTAACATGCCCAAAATGGGTGGTATTGAGTCAACAAAAAAAATAAGAGAATTTAATCTTGATATACCAATCATTGCTCTAACAGCCTCGGACACTAAAGATACTATAAATCAAATACTGAATCCTGATTCTGGTTTTAGTGATTATATGAGAAAGCCTTACAAAAAGGAAGAATTTTTTATAAAAATAGAATCCCTTATAACTACCACTATTTCTAAGGCTTCTTAAAAACTGAGTACACTAGTCTTTTTTGACCTATATACTCCTTACAAATCAAGTTTGTTTGTTGATATTTAAAATATCATATTCTTAATTATATTAACTATAATTTAAGTTTTTGTTATATTATTTGTTATTTTTAAGAATAATTAATACAAACTCAACACTTATGAAATTTCTTAAAAGGGCAATATCTCTATTGCTACTAGTATTCGCTTTTACAAAATGTACAACAAATTCTGTTAGCCCTGAGGCACAGGAAATAGGTATTGAACAACAAAACGAGGATGCATTTTATGGTAAAACCACTATTGATAACTCTGTAATATCATACTCTATAATTGCAAAATCAGAACTACTATTTAATGTTTCTTTAGTTATTAATAAAAAAGAAATTCAAGCCTCTGTAAACTTTGAAGATGAAAGTATTAGTATTAATGGTTACGATAATATATTAACAGAGCAAGAAAAAGACCATACACTTTTGTTAGGTAAAACAATCGCAGATTATCTTTTAGATACAAAGGAAGGAGATATATCGATGGCAGAGTATACGCTCTTAAGTTTTCTGGAATACTGGTCCAAATCACCTAAAAATTATCAATATTCAAAAAGAAAGGTTACAACTCCCTTAAACACAACCAATCTTAAAAGTAGAAATGAAGGTATTACTTGTATAAAAAAGAACTCTTATGTTAATGCCGAATATGATGACTCAAGAGGAAATCATCGTGATAGAGTAAAAGTTGGAAGTAAGCCTAGAGCGAACTATGGATGTATGGGTAGATGTGGTGGTGATTGCGGTAGATGGTGGATTCCAAGTGCATGGACCAAAGATTGTATGGATCATGACCAATGCAGTAATGTAAACAATGCAAGTGGTGGCGGTAGTGATCGTAACTGTGGTGATGAGTTTAACGAAGCTGCCGATGATTACATTTTTGGAGTTATTCGAGGATGTAGAGGGTAAAATATATAATCAAAAATCATTTAAAAGAACATCGAAATATACTTTTGATGTTCTTTTTTTTAAATCACATATTTATAAATTAAGATATAATGAAATACACTACCCCCCAAAACAAATAGATGCCATATTACATGACTAAATGGCATTCTTTTTAAAGCATAAAATAATATTCCTATCATATAAGATGCTCCCCCATAGCTTAAATAACCTATACCATCAGCACCAATCTTATTGGTTAACATATTTATATCTAAAATTATTAACCATCCCATTACAACATAGAGAATAATTGATAAGACTTGAAATTTACCAGTAAAAAAAAGTTTTAACAACGATCCAATAATTGCAAATGACCAAACCAAAAAAAACAATAATTTGCCTTTACTATCTAATAAAGTAATTAGAGTTACTGGCGTATAGGTACCTGCTATTAAGAGATAAATACCTACATGATCCATTACTCTGAACTTTCGTTTTAATTTGCTATTTGTAGCATAATGATATGCTGTGGATGCAAAATATAATACAAGTAAAGTAATCCCATACACTATAATAGAAAATGTACTAAATACAGTTCTATGAGCATTCTCACTTATTAAGACAAGAAGCCCCAATATGGATAAAATTAATCCAAATCCATGGGTAATCCAGTTCCATTTTTCTTCTGTTGGAGATTGTGCGTTCATATCAACAAAAATAGTTAAGCATTGGTACTCTTTAAAATTATTTATATAATTTCACTTGCTTCTTTTTAAAATTTGGGCATAAAAAAACCCTTCATTATTTTAATGAAGGGTTTTAAAGAAGGCGGCGACCTACTCTTCCACGATTGTAGTACCATTGGCGCTAACGGGCTTAACTTCTCTGTTCGGAATGGTAAGAGGTGAGCCCCGTTGCTATAACCACCTTAAATCTTTAT
>NZ_LQRT01000008.1 GCF_001632745.1 Aquimarina aggregata
TTCAGTGGATCAGCTACAGCACCAGATTGCGGAACAACCCCACCAAGTACTACAGTTAATGGAGGAGTACTTGCAGGAGGTCCTTTTACGTTTACAGTTGGAGATGGTATCGCAGATAATGTTTCAGGAATAACATTAACAGATACGGTAGGAGATACAAATCAATGGATAGTAACTGATGCCGCAGGTAAGATTTTAGGATTACCAGCTTCTCCAGAAGTAGTTGATTTTGATGGAGCTGGAGTAGGAAGTTGCTTTATTTATAATGTAACATATAACGGATCAATTACAGGTCTTACTGCAGATGTATTAATTTCAGGCTTGTCAGGAGATTTTGATCTTTCAAATAGTATTGAAGTAGTAAGAAACCCAGTTTCGACAGGAGGAGATTGTACTTTTGGAGCTCCGTTGGCTAATGCATTACCAGCACTTAATTCAAAGTATGAGAATATATTTGTTCTAGGTGCAGGAGGTCCAAATCTTGATAACGTTTTAGATTTAACAATCAATTGGGATCTTTCAAATAATGGATTATATCAATTTTCTATGAATACCAACAATGGTACTCCAGATTGGTATAATGATTTCTTACCAAAAGTAACTCAAACATTTAATGCTGCACAGCCAGCGATTACAATTGCAGGTTCTGGATTTACAGGATTAGATGGTGAATATTGGACAACAGAAGATGCTGGTAATTTCGTGTTAGTTTCAAAAACAGGAGGATTTACTATTTACTTTAGTACATCTGCTACAGCACCTGATTGTAGTGGTATTAGTTCTGATGCGATACAAGCTCAGCCAGATGTTGTAATAAGCCCTAATCCTGCTTCAAACTTGATCAATGTTTCATTGAGACAAGGAGATGAAAAGAGTAGTAGTAAAATTACGAATGTTCGAATTAGACTATTTAATTTAATAGGTAATGTCGTTAAAGAGCAACAGGTAAAAGGCCAAGAAAATCAATCAAAAATTCAAATACCTATAATAGGTTTAGAACCGGGTGTTTATATTTTGGAAACTTTTGATTTTACTTCAAAACAAAGAACAGAAAGTAAAATAGTAATAGAATAAGTATACTTTTTGAGTCTATAAAATGGAGAGAGATTTTATATCTCTCTCCATTTGTATTTTATAACGTTTTCATGAATTGAAAATACAATGCCAATTTATTGTTAAATGAATATTAAAAAAAGATAAACAAATCCTTTAAAACACAGGGTATTCAGCTTAAAATAGTAAAGAAACTTTATAACAGATACTAATTAGTACTTAACGAATTCTAATCACAAACCTTCGAATCATAATTACATACCGTTGTCTGGTATGCTAAGTACTACTTTTAGTTTTTGATCAAATTTGTAATATAATTTGATTAAAAAACAAACAACACTAATTCAACTTTATAAATTGCTTTTGTAACGATGTCAAATTTTGCTTGGGAGGGCATTATAACATTATGCAATATTTTATAATTGAAAACTAACACTCGAAACAAATCTTTTAACGAATTAAATCATGAAACTTACAAAACTCAATTGTCTAATTGCTTTTTTCCTTCTAGGGCTAGTGGTAAAAGCACAAACTCCCGAAGGAGAATTAAAAAGATGGCATAAAGTCAGTCTTACATTTAATGGTCCTAATACATCTGAAACTGCTAATCCAAATCCTTTTTCTGATTTTAGGTTAGATGTTACATTTACTCACCAAGCAACAAATAGAAGTTATACTGTGCCAGGGTATTTTGCAGCTTGTGGTAATGCTGAGAATACTGGTTGTAAATCTGGTAATAAATGGAGAGTACATTTTACACCAGATCAAACAGGAGCTTGGAATTGGTCTGCGTCGTTTAAGTCTGGATCTAATGTGGCTATAAACGGAGGAGGTTCTGGTGCTGGGTTTATGAATGGTAATACAGGATCTTTTGCTATTTCAGAATCTGATAAATCAGGAAGAGATCACAGAGCAAAAGATAAAGGAAGATTACAGTATGTAGGAGAACATTACCTTAGATACTCAGGTACAAACCCTGCAAATCCTAATGGTAATTGGTTTGTAAAAGCAGGAGCAGATTCCCCAGAAAATGCACTTAACTATGTAGATTTTGATGCTACACCAAGTTATAATAATAACCTTAATAAAATTGGTAGTAAAACATGGCAGCCTCATCAAAGAGATTATGTAGCTGCAGATGCAAGTTCGTATACATGGAGCAACGGTAAAGGAACAGAGATTTTAGGTATGATTAATTACCTTTCTTCTCAAGGAGCAAATGTAGTATCGTTCTTGACATGGAATACAAGTGGAGATGGAGGAGCTGTTTTTCCTCATGTTTTAAAAGTTTCTGAGCAGGAATATGGTAATACAGGGAGAGCTCAACAATGGAATAAAGTACATCATGACCGTTTTGATGTATCCAAATTGGCTCAGTGGGAAAAAATGATGGAATATGCAGATAAAAAAGGTATATACCTTCATTTTAAAACCATGGAAACAGAGAATGATAATAAAATGGATGGTGATAATTTTGGTAGAGAAAGAAAATTATATTACCGAGAGTTAATAGCTAGATTTAGTCATCATTTAGCACTTAATTGGAATCTTACAGAAGAAACTACTCTTAAGGATAATGTAGCAAAGGCTACAGCATCATACATTAAAGATGTAGACCCATATGATCATAATATTGTAATTCATACATATCCTAACCAACAAGATCAAAGATATAATCCTTTACTAGGTAATAGCTCTGTCTTAACCGGTGCTTCTATACAAACAGACAAGAATAAAGTACATAACGATGTAAAGCGATGGTTAGAAAAATCTCGTAATGCGGGTAGAAAATGGGTTGTAGCTAATGATGAACAAGGTCCAGCTTCAACGGGAATTAGAGTTTCTGATAAAGAAGTAAGACACAAAGTTTTGTGGGGTACACTTATGGCTGGAGGAACCGGTGTAGAATACTATAGTGGTTATACAAATAATGATGGCGATATAAATGGGAACGACCATCGAAAAAGAGGAAATAAATATAAAGAGGGAGGATATGCTCTTAACTTTTTTAATAAGTACCTGCAGGGGGATATGATAAAAATGACCTCTTCAGATGGAGTTACATCTGATGGTAATGATTATGTACTCGCAAATGCAGGCAAAATATATGCTGTTTATAGACCAAATGGGGGTTCTACAGGGTTAAGTCTACCTGCCGGAAATAATAAGTATGATGTGCAATGGTATAACCCTCGTAATGGCGGTAACCTAACAGCTAAAACAACATTAGGAGGTAATTTGGTTGCTCCTGATAATAATGACTGGGTTGCATTGATTACAAGTAAAGATGGAAACGGTAACGGCGGCGGAGACGGCGGTACTTGTGATAACACAAAAACAGCTACTCCATCTCAAGATGCGTATTTACAAGGCACAACAAAGTTTAATACGGCAGATTTAAGAGTAGAAAGTGGGAACAGAATTTCATACTTAAAATTTACAGCACCTTCAACAACAGAAAAAGTTACTGGAGTAAAATTAGAGTTAACCGTATCTTCAGATGGAGGTAATGGACTTATAGAGGTGTTTAAAGGAAACTCTAATAACTGGACAGAAGGTAATCTTTCTAATGGTAACAAGCCTGCACAAGGAACAAAAATAGGTTCTCTAAATACCATATATAGCGTAGGTCAATCGTATAAATGGGATTTAACGGGTGTTACCCCTGGAGAAACTATTTCTCTAATAATAAAGCAAACAGGAGGTAATGATGTATCTTTTTCTTCTAAAGAAGGTTCAACAGCACCAAAACTAATTTTCGAATTAGATTGCCCAGATGGAGGAGGAAACTGCGGAACAGTTTCAATGAAATCAACTTCTGATTTTCCAACATTATCAGTTTCAGGATTCTCTCCTGCTTATAAAGATAATGCAAGAAATGCAGTGGCAATAGATGCATCTAAATACAAAGATAAGTTTGCAGCTGCAGAAGCTACTTTTGGAGGTGATACAGGAAAATATGATATCAAATTAACAACACTTACAGAAATTGATGGTGAGTCTTCTTATAGAGTTTCTATTGATGGTGTAAGAGTAGGGGAATTTAAAAACCCAACTACTGCTACTGATTATGCAGAATCTGGAACAACTTTTAAAGGTATTGAAGTTAAAAAAGGAGCCAAAATTAGAGTAGAGTTTAATTCTCATACCAATGGTAATATTCCTGAAGGAAACGGGACTGCATTTTCTAGAGGAAGATGGACTGCACTTGACTTTATTTGTCAAGGAGGAGGAACTCCTGATGGTGGAGGCGACACCGATGGTGGAGAAGGATGTGTTGCTTTAGAGAAAAACGGAGTAGTAGCCGTAGAAGCAGAACACTTTTTAAGCCAAGAAAAAACAAGCAATAGAAAATGGTATGTGTTTGATGCAAATACCACAGGAACTCCTACTCCGGATCCAGATCCAAATCATGCAAATGGAGCTAGTAGTGGTGGGTATTTAGAAATTTTACCTGATACCAGAGTCACTCATGGTGATCCATTAGTAGCTGGAGTAAGTTTTAGTGATGTAGCAGGGCAAACTACAATTGTAAATTACAAGGTTAAGTTTACTTCTGCCGGAAAATATTTTGTTTGGGTACGTGCGCATTCTACAGGTACCGAAGATAATGGAGTACACGTAGGTCTTAATGGAAATTGGCCTGCATCAGGTAGAAGAATGCAATGGTGTTCAGGCAAAAACAAATGGACTTGGGAGAGTAAACAACGTACAGCGGCTAATCACTGTGGTGAAGAGCGCAAGATCTTTTTAGATATCCCATCTGCAGGAGTACATACTATCTCTTTCTCATTAAGAGAAGATGGATTCGAAATGGATAAATTTGTATTGTCGAAAGCATATACAAAACCAACAGGTAATGGACCAGCAGAGGTTTTAGTAGATTGTAATACAGGATCAGAAAATGCCAAACCACAAGTAGGAATGACATCTCCTACAAATGGAGCAACATTTGGTACTGGAGAATCAATAACACTTAGCGCAGATGCATCTGATAGTGATGGTACTGTAGCTAAAGTTGAGTTTTATATTGGTGCTAATAAGGTTGGTGAGGATACAACAGCACCTTATCAAGTAACAACTACCATTGCAAATGTAGGATCATATAACGTAACTGCTAAAGCTACAGATAATAAAGGGGCTTCAACTACTTCAACAAGTGTTGCAGTCGAGATAGAAGATAATACACCACCAGTAAATACTATAGCTATTCCAGGAAATTTTGAGGCAGAAAGTTTTGCTTCTAAATCAGGAAGTGTGCGTATCGAAAACACCCCAGGAACTTCTGGTAAAAATCTTGGATTTGTTAAAAATGGAGATTATACCGAGTATACTGTTAATATTCAATCTAGTGCAAAATATGCAATTAATATTGCAGCTTCAAGTGCTGGTCAAGGGGGAACAATTGATATTGTTGAAGCCGGAACAACAGTTGGTACTGTAACAATTCCGGTAACAGGGCAATGGCATGATTATAAATCATATACGGCAGAAGTTTCACTTACTAGTGGTGAGAAAAAACTAAGATTGGTATACAAAGGGGCAGTAGGTTATCTATTTAATGTAGATAATGTTACTACAAGTGTTGTAGCTCCTCCTGTTGTTCAAACTAGAACTGTTACATTATCACCGATTCATGATGCTTATTTACAGGAATCAAAAAGATATAACGATGGTATTGTTCGTGTAGAAAAGGATAACAGATCAGGTTATCTAATGTTTGATCTATCTTCTATTCAAGGAACTGTTACTAAAGCAGACTTACAGTTTACAATTGATTCTGATCCAGGAAATGGAAACATCAATGTAAATAAAGGGAGTAGTAGCAATTGGACAGAAAATAACTTATCCAATGCTAATAAGCCTGGAGTTGGAGATTTATTAGGTAATTTAAATACAGGGTTTGCAGTAGGAAGTAATAAAACGATTAGCCTAAATGCCGGAGGTATAAACGGAGATAAACTTTCACTTATTCTTAATGCAAGTTCTGGGAATGATATCGCTTTTGCCTCTAAAGATCATAAATCAGTAAAAGCACCGCAGTTAGTTATTACATATACAACTACTATTGGGGCTAGACAGGAAGATTTAGGTAAAAGTGCGAAGAGTGATATTAAAGTATTCCCTGTACCTATGAAAGTGATGCTTAATGTATCAGGAGTTTCTAATGGGTCTGTTGCTAGAATAGTTGACTTTATGGGAATCTTAAGAAAAGAAGTTACTTTGAAAGAGGGTAATAACGCTTTAGATGTTCAAGACTTACCTTCAGGGCACTATATAATAACTATTTTGGAGAACAATAGAATAGTATCCAGAAAGAAAATAAGTAAATAACAAATAGTAAACACACGTTATTTTATGCAGAAAAGGTTACCCATTTTGGGTAACCTTTTTTTCTTAGTAAAGAATGAAGTATATGAGAATAACTTATCGTTTTACTAACGTCTTTTGTATAGTTTGATTTTCTAACCCTATTTTGATAAAATATAGTCCAGTTGTCAAATCTTGTATATCAATAGATTGATTATTAGTGTTTATTTCTACACTTTTTATAGCTCGTCCTAGATGATCAAAAAATTGAACAGGTACTTTAGTAGAGATAATTTTACCAAAATCGATCTGTACTTTTTCAATTGCTGGATTAGGATATAGGCTGATACTAGCTTTGTTCTTACTGTTTTCATTACTATTAGCGATAGAGGTGATAGCTGTATTTCTAACTGAAGAACTAAACTGAACAGAGTTGATATTAAAAGAACCACCTACCATAGTAAGACGCAGAACTTTATTAGATCCACCAGAAACAGTAACTGAAGGTATGGTAATAGTCTGCCAGGTTTGCCATCCACCTGTATTGGGAACTGCAACGGTACCAAGATTTACACCACCTAATGAAACCTGAACAGATTTTGCAGTATTTCTAGGGCTAGCTACTCTAATGTTAATAGCATATGTTCCCGCCGTTGTGTTTGCGATAGTATATTCTAGCCATTCTCCATTTGCAACCCAGCCTACATTTGTACCTCCTCCTGCATCAGTTGTAGTTTGCACATCAACAGCTTCATTTGTTCTACCTTGCCCTCCATTATTACTTGTGTCTACATCATTATAGGCAACATCTTGTCCTCCATTGTCGTAATTCTCTAGCTCAATAGTACCAGGAATGTTTTGAACGGCAAAAGCTGTTTGAGCACTAGTAACAGCTTCAAACCGAACCCAATTAATGTTATAGGATCCACCACTAATGTTTAATCGTAATATTTGATTAGCATTTCCATTAGAAATCACCACGTTATTAAGCGTTAAATCTGTAAATGTTTGCCATCCGCCAGTATTTCCAATTGAGATATTACCTAAGTTTTGAGAACCCAAAAGTGCTTCAATTGATTTTGTATTGCTTACATTGCTCGCTACTCTAAAGGTAACGTTATAGGTTCCAGGTGTTACATTTCCGATAGTATATTCTAACCATTCTCCATTTGCTGTCCAGCCTATGATTTGGCCTCCTCCCGCATCTGGGGTATTGGTAATATCTACGCCTTGATTTGTTCTGCCTTGTCCCCCTATATTATTATTTGTGGTATCATTATAAGCCACGCCTTGTCCTCCATTATCATAATTTTCAGCTTGGATAGTTCCTGGAATACTATTCGAAACAAATGCAGTTTGAGTATTTCCTGAGGGGGTATTAGAATTAGAGGTAAATGAACCTGTAAAAACCCCTCGTCCATAAGTAGAAGCTATAATCCTATTATTGTTATCATCTCCATTGATAGCCCAATAATCAAAAGAAGTAACGCTGGCATCACTCATTCCGTTTTGAGATCTGCTCCAAGTAGGGTTGGTAGCATTAAAATTAGTAGTAACCCAAACACCAAGTTGCGTTCCAACAATTACTTCGTCTCTGTCTAATGGATTTTGTAAAATATCTCTAACCGGAATATCAGGAAGATTTCCTTCTTTATTAACCCAGTTTGTTCCTCCATTAGTAGAAGACCAGATACTAGTCACTCCATAATTGTGCATAGTAACCATAATATCGTTTGCTGTGGCTCCAAATCTTACTGAAGACACAGAACCTACAAATGGAGTAGTAATGGCAGCCCAATTTGCAGTTCCTAATCCTACGTTAGTTAGACGTAATAAACCTCCATTGGCAGTACCTATAAGCCATGTATTATTTGCAAAAGGAGAAGGTGTAAGTGCCGTTGGTTTTGCTGTTAATAAAGCATTTCTAATATCTGAATTTCGATCGTTAGCAACATCTATTGTTCTTATAGCAAAATTAGTTCCTGATGAGGCATTTGAGAGTAAAAAATTAGCCTGACTGTCATATCCCATTTGATTTACAAAATCTCCTGTTTGATCATCATTTGACAATGTTGTAGCACCTCCTTGAATTCTACTTCTTCCATCCCAAGGTAAATTAAATCTATAAATAATATTATGAAGAAAAGTAGCAATCATAAATTGTCCGTCTCTATCCACAAATGTGTAAAAACCGTCACCATCAGATAATTCTTCTGATCCATTAATTCCAGGAGTTACGTTTCTAAATGCTTGAGATCCGTTGTCTTGAGCTCCTGCAGTAAAAATCCCAGCGGTGTCGCCAACACCATTAGGACCAATGGCAGCTTTTACATATTGAGTTACATTATAATTATTGTTTCTAGCGCCAAATACGTTATTATTTCCGGCTGTTGATAAACTAT
The DNA here is from genome assembly GCF_001632745.1 of Aquimarina aggregata. Lineage (GTDB taxonomy): Bacteria > Bacteroidota > Bacteroidia > Flavobacteriales > Flavobacteriaceae > Aquimarina > Aquimarina aggregata. The sequence continues at coordinate 8,766 of NZ_LQRT01000008.1, forward strand.
TAGAATAAAAAACACCACCATCATTTCCAAAAATTGCTTGGTTCGTATTTCCTGGGCGAAATACCATTGCATGCTGATCTGCATGTACCAAAGAAACTGGTAAAGCTGCTAGATTATTATTGTTGGACCATTTAGAAATCTGTGTCCAGCTATTACCACTATTTGTAGATCTAAATAAATCAATACCGCCTACATATAGGATATCATCATTTGTAGGGTCAGCTTCTATCATCAAATTATAAAATGATTGCCCACGTGTAAAGTCGTTTGCAGGAATCCCAGTATCAACATCATTTGGTAATGTTGTTTCTGTAACAGCACCAAACCTATTTGTAGTTCTGTAAATATGTACAGGATCAATTAATCTATCCTGAGCATTTCTGGCAAGACCTTCTGTTAATGCATACATCGTATTAGCATCTGTTGCAGAAGTTTCTAATTCTACTCGATTAGAATCTGGTAATGGAGAAGCTGTAGCTTCTGTCCAAGTAGCACCATTTGTAGATGAGAAAACTCTTCCTCCACCGTTTGAAAGCCCAGGCGTCTCTATTGTTCCCATCCATAATGAGTTGTCTGAAGCTATTTCTAAATCATTAGGGATATAGTAATAATTGGCACCACTAAATGTAAATCTAAGATTAGTAGATTCTATTCTATTCCAATTGGCTCCTCCGTCTATAGATCTATATAATCCAGCTGTTTGGTATCCTAATCTATTTGTTGGATTGGATGCATCTCCATAAATATGCGCTCCAACTCCAACGAATAACTCAGTTCGGTTTTCTGCTGTGTTGTTCCATGCAGTAACATCATTTACAAAGAAAATTCCTGATAAGAATAAATTGGTAGCACTAAATTCAAAAGTCGCGGGTCCGGCTGCCGGAATATTTACAGCTTGCCATGTTGATCCGCCATCAGTAGAACGGTATACACCATTACCAACAACATCTCCAGCAGTATATTGCTCGCCGGTACCTATATAGAACGTATTAGAATTTCTTGGGTCTACGGTAATTGAAGTAACCGATAGATTTCCAGGAACATTTTCAATTCTACTCCATTGTGAATTGGCTGCTGTTATATTATCGTTTACCCATAATCCACCACTAACACCACCAGCAAAAACTCTTCTATTGGTATTATCATTTGGATCAAACATAATTGCTCTGGTACGACCACCAATATCATTTGGACCTCGTTCTATCCAGGGGTTGTTGGCAGCATCTCCGGGAGCTCTTTTTGATATTTCTTTTCTTAATTTTTGTTGAAGTAGGTGTACATTCTCAGGACTTGTTTTTCCTGTTTGTGGATTTAAGGTAAGTTCCCACATTTGTTCATAATACTTGTTGGGGGGTAATCCTTTAGACTTTCGTTCTGCTTTGCTAAGTTTTAATGTTTCTGTAAAAGGGCTGTTTTTTAAATGTTGAGCGTGTAATGCTCTTTGAGCGGCGATAGTGCTGTCATTTTGTTTTTCTTGTTTTTCTAAGCCTGAACGGGTTAGAAATAAAGCTGAAAATACAGAAAGACTTAGCCCTAACGTGACGTAGCGTTTTAACTTTTGTTTCATTTTAAGAGTTATTAATATTAGTAATAGCCACCTATGTGACGTTTGTGTATTTAAATAACAATCAAAACAAAAGCTACCCTACTTTTTTTTAAGGAAAAATTAAGATAAGCTTAGTTTTTCCTTATTATGTTTTTACTAAAAATCAACTGTTATGAGATAGAAGCGGCTATTAAAATAACTTACTTAGAACTAACGCGATATACGCTTATCGTTTTGGAATTTGATTAATTCGAATTGGATTCGATTTTGGTAGATTCAATTTCTTTCTTAAGTTGAGTTATTCTTTTTTTAACTTTTTCTTCAAAAAAACTTTTGAAGGTTCTCTTTTGGTTTTTTACCGAAGTGTTTTCTTTTTCCCCAAACTTTTCCATGTATTTGGTGTAGTAGGAAAGTTTAGTTTTAGGATCTTTATAATAGGCATCTGCAAAAATGGCGAGTTGATATTGAGATCTAAGACTCTCTGGATTTTCTTTTAAAGATTTTTTCATAAAAGTAATCGCCTCTTTCCATTTCTCCTGATGTCTATAATTCATAGCCAAATTGTGATATTCTTTATCCAGACTATAGTCAAGAAGTGTAATCGCAATATGGTAGTATTTTTGAGCTTCTGCATAATTTTTAGTTTGACTGTAAAGCTCTGCTATCGTATAATACAATTTTGGATTTTTATCGTCATAATTAAGTAATATACCATAGTATTTTAATGCTTCTTGGTATTCATACTCTTTATGATATGAGGTGGCAAGCATGCGGTAAATAAATTCATTTTTGAAATTCAATTTTAATAACTTCAAAAAATAAGGTATAGCCTTATCAAAGTGCTCTTTTTTGTAATAATTTTGCCCTAGAATACTTATAAGTTCTACATTATTATTGTAATAAGAAAGACCTGTATTGGCATATTTGACAACACTATCATATGCTCTAAGTGACAAAAAATGTTTTGAAATTTTATAGCAACTCTTTTGGTGTGAATTATCTAAATTAAAAGCATTTTGGTAATAGTTTATAGCGGTACTATCCTTACGAATCTCTTTGACTAATCCTAATTGATATTGAAAATTGGGATTCTTAGGGTATTTATAAATGAGCCCCCCAAAAATACTATCGGCTTTAACGAATTTTTTTGTTGTTATTAATAACTTTCCGTATTCAAATAAGGCTATCGTAGATTCTGAGTCTATATCGATAGCCTTTGAGTAAAAATTTAAGGCATCATCATAAGTTCCTATTGCTTTGTGAGCTCGTGCAATCTGCAAGAATGTATAATTAGTATTGGGAGTTACATTTTCATATTTCTTTATGGCGTTTGTATAATCTCCAAGTTGAAATAATTTATCTGCTTCTACCACAGTGCTTGATTGCGCTTTAATAGGTGCGATTTTGCCCAAGAGGGCAGTCAGTATAAGTACTAAAAAATAATTACCCTTCATGTATTTTTAAAATATATAAATCTCCCTCATAATTTCCGTCTAAATTAGAAGTAAGCATATTTTTTACCGTTTCTAAATCATTAGACTTTTTAAGATATACATAGTAATATTTGTCTTTCGGATTTTGAAATACTTTTGGATCAAGACCTTGCTCTTGTAATTTTTTAAGTCCTTTTTCTAAAAGTGATTTACGCTGATAAATATTAGAGATTAGATAATACCCAAGTTTAACGTTATGGTTTTTAAAGTCGGATAAATTATCCGATAAAATTATCGGTTCTGTTTTAATACTTTTTTTTTCAAACGATTTTGATAAATCCTCAGAACCATTTTTAAACACAATAGGCAAAGAATACAGCACTCCTACTTTTTCTCCATTTAATTCTCCCGGAATCATCTTAGGTATAGATTTAACTACTCTTATAGCTTCTTTTTCTAATTCTGGCGATGGCCCTCTAGCTTGTACACTTGTAATGATACCTGTTTTATGAATTTTAAAGCGAACATAAATACGATTTACACCAGGTTCTGAGTATTTTTTCATTTCAGAAACATTGAAATTGGTATTGACAAATTCCTTAATTTCATTTGACACGCATTTCTTCATTTCTACTTTATTTAGAATGCCTTTACAAGATTCTGTAGTAGGGATTTTATCTATTAATGCAAAAGGAATCCCGTCTTTAATTGTATCTTTTGAGATTTGTGTGATCCTTTTTTCAATATGATTTACATTGTCAAGAGTACTTCTAGAAGTTGTTTTTGTATTGCTTAATTTCCCCGAAAACGAAGAAAAAACGATCATTATCATAAAAACAGGAAGTATTATTAAATATTTGATTGTCATGTTTTTATTGGATTTTGGTTTTTGTAACATTAGGATTCTCTTTTTAAGTAAGGAGTGATTGAAAAATTGATTAATGAATTTTATTTTTTCTGTATCAAACCCTGTGTTTAATAATTGTTCTGAGTATTTTCTTTTTCCAAATACAGTTGCACTTTTGGCATCAGCTATAAATTCATGAAGTACATTAATCTTTGATTGATATATGTAAACTAAGGGGTTAAACCATAGTAAGATTTTAAGAAACTCAAACCATAACAAATCTATTGAGTGCCTTTCTTTAAGATGCACGATCTCATGAGTGATAATTTGTTCTTTCTCACTGTGGATTTGATCTCCTAAGTAAATGGTGTTCCAAAAAGAGAAAGCATCATTACTGTTTTTAACAGTTACCAGATTGTAGTTATAAATTTTAGTTATTATTGATTTTTTTCTTAGTAAATAAAGTTTTACGTTTTTATTTATAAAGGATAAACAGGCAACGGTGAGACCAATACCATATATTATGAGCCACCAATTTAGATTACTAAAGTTACCTGATACATTTGTTGTTGTTTGCAGTATCTGTGAAGCGTTGTTAAGCTCACTTTGTTGGCCAATAAGAACTGCCGGGAGGTTAACTATATATTCATCTGGAATAGTATTTTGGATGCTTTTAATCCGCACAAGAGGTAAAATAAACGATAACACAGAGGTGATAAGTAGATAAACCCTATTTAAAGAGAAAAAAGTGTCTTTTCTGTGAAACAAGTCATATGCGATTAAGAATATGAGCTGAAAAATTATAATGCTAATTAAATAATGTATCATGATGGTTAGAACTACTTTTTTCTCAATTAAATATTATTTTTTAGTTTCTGGAGTGTACTCTAATTTTAGATTATAGGAAGGTACATTTAGACCTTTTTTTGTTCTTACAGTATTATAATCAAGTTTAGGCACTCCTTTTTCTGATTTTTTGACGTTTTTAAAATAGGCCATACAGATATTATCAATAGTTTTTTCAGCATAATCATCCCCATATATTACACTATATTCATACGTACCCTCGGGAATGTTTCTAGCAATATATACTTGGTTAGTTTTAACGTGAATTGTACGTACGACTTTTTGATTTTCTAATGAAGTTAGAGTAAGAATAACATCAGCATCTTTACCTGCTGTAATTTTTAAATAGTTATCTATTTTAGTATCGTATTGTGCATTTTGATTAGGACATTTTGGCTCGGCTCCACGTTTAATAACTTTTTTAGAAATTTTTGGATTAACATTTTTGGATGAAGTAGCTTCTTCATTGATAGTCTTTTTTTGATTTTTATTTTTTAAATCAATGCTTAAAGAATAAGATGGTACGTTGATTCTTTTTTTGGTTTTGACTATTTTAAAATCAAGAATATTCGGATTTGTTTCTATAGCTATTTGGTTTGTGAAATAGGCTTTGCATTCACCATCAATTTGCTTTTCTGCATAATCTTTACCATAGACCACATTAAGCTTGTATGTTCCTTCTGGAATATTTCTTACGAACTGAGTTGTGTTTTGTGTAATATATACAGTTCTGACTTTTTTGGAAGTTTCAGTAGAAACTATATCGACAATGGCTTCTGAGCTTTTTCCGTTGTACAATTTTAAGTAATTATTTAGTTTACCGTTGTATTCAGAATTTTCATTAGGACATATAGGTTCTCCACTAGCAAAGAAATTTGAAGTGCTTTCATCAATGTTATTTGTTGAATTTTCAATACTACTTCTTGTTATAGTGCTTGAAGCTTCAATAGAAGAAGTATAAGACAGTATGCCAATAATTACGGGTGCTAGTAGTAGGTATTTAAATTTAGCAATAGTTTTAGATTTGGATTTTTGTAACATAAATATTCGTTTTTTGATTAGGGACTTATTAAAAAATTGATTGACAAATGTAATTTCCTGAGTTTGAAAAGCTGAGTTTAATAATTGTTCTATATAGTTTCTTTTTTCTATAGTAGACACCACTGCGGCATCAGCCAAGTACTCATGTAAAATTGTAATTCTAGATTGATAGATATACATCATTGGGTTCCACCATAAGACTACCTTTAAAATTTCAAAAAATAGCTGGTCCAGCGAATGTTTTTGTTCTACATGAACAATTTCATGAGTAACAATTTGTTTTTTCTCTTCTGCATTTAGTTGATCTCCGAGATAAATCGTATTCCAAAAAGAAAAAGCCTGGCTGCTATTAGGAAGCGTTACTATTTTTTGATTTTTGAGAACAGATTTAAAAGAAAAACTTGTTAAAATATTCAGTTTGTAAAACTTCATTACAAGTAGAAACAGACTCACTATTACACCTAAACAATATAAAACTAACCACCAATTTGTTGGACTTTGTTCTGGCCCAGTGGTACCAAGAACAACAAGACTTTCAGAAGAGGTGTTAATTACTCTCTCTAGTTTAGATACATATACTTGAGAAGTAGGTGTACTTAGCGCCTGAATTTTTATAAAAGGAAATATTAAGGATAGAATTGGTGTAAATGTTAGGTATATCCTATTCCATATAAAAAATGTATCCTTTTTATGAAATATATCATAAAGCACTAAAAATAGCACTTGAAAAATCAAGGTTTGTAAAAGATAATGAGGCATAATACTTAATTTTCTTTATCGATTTCTTTTAAAATTTGTTCCAGATCTTTGATGTCCATATCATTCTTTTTTACAAAAAATGAAACCATATTTCTAAAGGAACCATTAAAGTAACCGTTCATAAGTTTGTTAAGGGATTGACTACTATAATCTTCCTTTTTTATCAAAGGAAAATAGATATACCCTTTACCTTTTTTCCGATGTGAGACAAATGCTTTGTTTTCTAAGATTCTAATTATTGTAGAAATGGTATTATATGCAGGTTTTGGAGTAGGCATTTTGTCTATTATAGACGCTACATTTGCTTCTTCCAGTTCCCATAATAACTGCATTACTTCTTCTTCGGCTTTTGTAAGTTGTTTCATAAATTGATTCTTCTATAGACTATTAAACTAAGAAACGAACAAGCGTTTCTCTGTAAATTAGACAGAGTTATAGAATAAGATTTTTAGTGTGATTGTTTTATTTAAAAAACAAATATAACTAAATATTTAGTTAAAACTAATTATTTAGTTAAAAAAATGTAAAACAATGACTTTTAGGGATGTGTGTTATTGGTGCAAGCTGTATTTTGTCTAAAAACTAACAACAACCCGAGACAAGTAATCAATATGAAGAAAATATTTTGGTATGAGTGCAGATAGGTATTATTAATTGCCTGTTAGTTGTTTCTCTGTAGGGTTAATTTCTATTTGGGTTTTATTGACCTCAAAAGTGATAAGTAGGGTATAAATATCTTCAGACTCAAGTGTATTATCTGTATTTGCAATAGGTATCAAATCAGGAAATGATGCTAACACTCTAATAGCTTCTATTTCTAAAGGAAAAGATGATGCTTTGGCCTGTATGTCGGTAATTTCTCCTGTAGTATCAATCTTAAAACGTGTATAAATACGATTAGCTCCAGGTTTGGCATCTGAAGAAATTGCAGTAATATCATAGTTGTTATTAACATACTTCTGAATTTCTTTGATGACACAGTTTTTCCTTACACGTTCATTAGTTGAATTTTTGCATTTTTTTGTAGTGAAACTACTTTGAGAAAAAGACATAAAGCATGTCATCATGACAAGCGCTGATGTAAAAAGAGTTTTCATAATTCTGGGGGTAGTTTTGAATCAATAGTTAGTTTATTAGTCTTTGCTTAACAGTAAGCTTATACAAAATAATTAAATTTAACTATAATATGTGTACTCTTATCTAAGTAAGAATAGGTTGGGCGTGTTAAATGATATTGTCGTAACAAATCAGAAACATTGTCGTCATATAAATAAAAAAGTATGGATATTGCTTTAGTAGTTATAGGTCTTCTCTTTTGTCTTTTGGGTATTATTGGTAGTTTTTTACCAGTTTTACCGGGACCTTTTACTTCTTGGATTGGATTATTAATTTTACATTTTACAGATGCCGTTCCTCAAAATTGGACATTTTTAGGAGTTACTTTAGCAATTGCTATATTGGTTTGGGTACTTGATTACATAGTTCCGGCATTGGGTACAAAAAAGTTTGGAGGAACTAAATATGGTATGATCGGAAGTTCTTTAGGATTAATTGTCGGAATCATATTTATGGGGCCACTTGGTATTATTATTGGGCCATTTGCTGGTGCTTTTTTAGGAGAATTTATAAGAGATAGTAGTGAAACATCAAAGGCACTCAAAGCAGCCTTTGGATCATTCATAGGTTTTTTGGCAGGAACGTTTTTAAAATTTATAGTATCACTAGTATTTATTTGGTTTTATTTTATTAAAGTTTCTGAAAATTGGGAAGCATTATTTTAGTAAATGATCTCTTTTGTGTTGTAACATATTGAATTTTAATCAGTTTTATAAATATAAATTCACAAAATCATCAAATCATGAAAACGTATTTTTTATCGGCACTGGTCGTGCTAAGTGTACATTGTAGTGTAGCACAAGACAAAAAGGATAAACTGCCTGGCAATCCCTCACTAGTTTCATCAAAAGAACAACTTAAAGCTTTGGTAGATCAAGAAAAAGGAAATTTTAAGTACGCCGTTCAAGATTATTTTGAAAGGCCGAAACAATCTTCTTTTCAATTTTCACCAGATGGGATGTACTTTTCTTATCGCGAAAAAGATACTAATGGAAAAAGACATATATATGTTAAGAATACAGAAACAGAAGTCACAAAAAGAATCATTGAAGAAAAAGAAGAACTTATCAGAGGTTATGGTTGGGCTAACAATAATCGTCTTATTTATGTCATGGATCAAGGTGGAAATGAAGATTATCACCTTTTTGCTTCAGATTTAGATGGTTCGAATCAAAAGGATCTTACACCTTTTAAAGGGGTTCGTGTAAATATTCAAGAATCCTTAAAAGAACAACCCGAGTTCATGATTATTACTATGAACAAGGATAATCCACAGATATTTGAACCTTTTAGAATAAACATAAATACTGGAGAGCTAAAAAAACTGTACGAAAATAAAGATGTGCAAAACCCTATATCAGGATATAATTTTGATAAAGACGGAAATTTAAGGGCTTATAGTAAACAAGAAAACGGAACGAATTATAGTTTATATTATAAAGTAGCTAAAGAAAAACCTTTTGAAAAAATCCTTACAACAACCTGGAAAGACAATTTTTATATTATCGGATTTGATTATACTACGGCATATCCTCACGACGCTTTTGTAATGAGTAATTTAGAAAATAATACAGATGAGATTATTTTGTATGATCTAGAAAATAAAAAAACACTTAAAAAAGTATTTAGCAATGCTACTTTCGATGTGGGAGGAATGAATCGTTCTAGAAAAAGAGGTTATGAAACTGATTATTACTATTATACTGGAGAAAAAAGTGTTACAATACCAGTTAGTGAAACATTTAAGAAGTTATACAAGAAAGTAAACGATAAGTTTGGGGATAAAGATGTTTCTATAGCTAGTAAAACAGACGAAGAAGATAAGTATTTACTCTATGTTGATAGTGACAAATTATATGGGATGTATTACCTGTATGATACAAAAAAAGATAGTTTTAAAGAGATTATGAATTTAATGCCTCAATTAAAAGAAGAGGATATGGCAGAAATGCGACCTATTAAATTTAAGTCAAGAGATGGATTAACATTATATGGTTATCTAACAATACCAAAAGGAATCGAAAAAGGAAAAAAACTTCCTTTGATTGTGAATCCACACGGCGGCCCATATGGTCCAAGAGATTATTGGGGGTTTAATCCAGAAACACAGCTTTTTGCGAGCAGAGGCTACGCAACTTTACAAATTAACTATCGCGGTTCAGGAGGTTACGGAAAAGAGTTCTTTCTAGCGGGGAGTAAACAAATTGGTAGAAAAATGTTAGATGACCTTGAAGATGGAGTGAAATATGTAAAATCTATGGGATTCATTGATGAAAATCATATCGCTATTTATGGCGGAAGTTATGGTGGACTAGCTACTTTAGGAAGTTTGGTGAAAACACCAGATTTATACCAATGTGGAGTAGATTATGTTGGTGTATCAAACTTATTTACCTTTTTTAAGTCATTTCCTCCTTACTGGAAACCCTATCTGGCACAAGTATATGAACAATGGTATGATGAGAATGATCCAGAAGATCAAAAAATAATGAAAGAAGTTTCACCTGCATTAAATGTAGATGAAATTACTAAACCTCTTTTTGTTGTGCAGGGAGCTAACGATCCTCGTGTTAATATTAATGAATCAGATCAAATTGTAGCCAATTTAAGAGGAAGAGGTTTTGATGTTCCGTATATGGTTAAATACGATGAGGGTCATGGGTTTGGACATGAGAAAAACCGAATCGAATTGTATAAAAGTATGATGGGCTTTTTTGCAAAGCATTTAAAATCTGATATTCCAACATCAACGTCGTTCAAGCAATAAAAACAAATGTATAAAAGTATAATACCTCTGTTAAAGTTCTAACAGGGGTATTTTTATGTCTAATTTTAGGCCTTTAAAATGTGTTATAAAATGTTTAATTAGGTTAAAAAAAGAATAAGTATGCCTATTTACCAAATCTAAATTAGGTATTCAGCATAAAAACGTATTTCTTACGTTTATTCTTAAAACTAAACTCTTAATTTACTATGAAACACAAAGTATCTATTATTGCCTTATTAGTGTTGTTATGCACTAATTTTGCCTCAGCACAAACAGTAGAGTCTCGTAGACAAGCGGCCAATACATTATGGGAAACTTATGGTAGAAATCCAAATAATCCCTCACAAATGCCCGATGCGGTGCCAGTTAATGTAAACGCTAATATAGACCAAATAGTAATTGACCCAACTTTTAGTAATCTGGAAACAGCACTAAAAAACCTTCTTGATAATAATGGTGGAATTCTTCGTTTCAATGCTACGACTCCAACCACTATTAATTTTAATAATGTTATTCATCTTAATCCATCATACCAAAATAGAGATAAAGTAAGAACAATTGTAATTCAAGGTAAGAACATCACATTTGATGGTCAAAATAATACTAGTCTTTTTTTGGTTAGGGGTAGTGTTAGATTAGTAATTCAAGATGCAACGTTAACAAATGCTAACTTTAAAGGAGTCTCCCAGGCAAATCTTAAAAATATCTTTCGTTCTGGCGGTGGTGCCATAGAAGTGGCGCAAGCAGCATCATTTTTTGGATCTTTAAGAGTAAGAAATTGCCAATTTGTTAATAATAAAGTATCGCATTTTAATGGTATAGGTGAAAACCAGAATGGTGCAGCAATTAGAATTAATAACAAAAGTACTGCAGAGGTATTTGGTTGTAGTTTCAAAAACAATCAAGCGGTTACAGGAGGAGCCATAGGAGCGACTTCAATCGAAAGACTTACTATCATTAATAGTTCTTTTGATTCTAATTTATCTAATGGATACAAATCAACTACTGGTTATATGAATGTAGTAGAAGGTGCTGGCGCTTTGCGAGTAGATAGAACCACAAAGCCTCTTGAAATCTATGGAACTAGTTTTGTTAGAAATTCTGCAAATGTAAAAGTATCCGTAATGGAGGTATTTATAGCTCCAGTTTTTGGATCTTCACCAGGCTATCCTACCAATGAACCTGCTCTAGTTATTGATAATTGTGAGTTTAAAGATAATACATATAATAACTATGCAGGCGTAAGTAACTTTGAAAGAGCTTTTTTTGCAGGATGTATTGTTTTTCATGGCAATAGTGCTAAAATGAAGTTAACCAACTCTGTGTTTGATAATAATGAGGTAGGACAGGCTAATGTTAGATTGATTAATAATTTTGAATTTGACAACTGTACTTTTGCAAACACTAAATTTCTTAATGTTGTAGATGCACCGCAGCAAGGAGCCGTCTTTTTACAAAAAATACCTGAATCAGGGTCATTTAATAACTGTACTTTTTATAAAAATGAACCTAGAAATAGAACTATGGCTAATGACATCATGTTTTGGCAAGGTACAGTGCCTTCAAGAGTTACATTAAATAACTCTATATTTTATCGTACGAACACAAGTACAAATATTAAGCAGGTAAAAGCTCCTTTAAAGGGAAATGGCAATAATCAATATATTCCGGGAGTAGCTTCTTCTAGTCTTTCTGAAGTCACTACGACAGCTTCAAATAAAACTAATCCAAATATTATTGCCAATAATATAGTAGATATGTGTCTAGGGACAAACACACTACCTTTGGGTATAGGAGGTATAGATGATTGTTCAGGAACACCACCAAATCCAATAGGTATTGTAATTCCGGGAACTATTCAGGTAGAAAATTTTGTTGCTAAAAATGGAGAAGTAAGAGCAGAAAACACACCTGGAGGAGGACAAAACCTAGGGTTTATAAAAAATAATAATTATACCGAATATGATATTAATGTTGATAAAAAAGGAACTTATACGTTAGATGTTTTTACTTCTTCAAATGGAGTAGGAGGTAATGTTGTAGTTTCTGTCGGGGGAGTAAACAAGGCCACCCTAATGGTTCCTGTTAATAATGCATGGCATACCTATGATACTTCAATCACTGCAAATTTAGATTTGGTAGCAGGGACTCAAAAAATTCGTTTTACATATACTGGGGGAGCAGGATTCTTATTTAATTTTGATCGAGCAGAATTTAAGTTGAATACCGCCGTGCCAGTAACATTAGATTGCAATGATGCACCTACCGGGTTAAAAGCGATTAGCTCGACTACAAATTCGATTACGTTTTCATTTGATAATTCGAGTAATGACCTTAGAAGATTTGAGTTAAGGGCTTTTGCGCAAGGTACTTTTGGAGGAAATATAAATTCTGGAGCAGTTAGTTATGCAGCGGCCCCAGAAGGAAGTTCTACAATAACGATAAGAAGTTTACAAGGGGCTACTAGTTATGATTTTGTATTTAGAGCGCTATGCTCAGGTAGTAACCCTGGGGCTAGTCCGGTTGCTCCGCTAGTTAACGCTTCAACAAGTGTAACACTTGCTAAGAATGTAAATAATGAAGAGTTAGAAATTATAGCGTATGAAGGTTCTTTGGAGATAAATAATTTAACAGTGTTTACTGGTGTTGAGAATGTGAGGTATGCCTTATATAATTTATCTGGTCAAATAGTGAAAAAAGGTATTTTAACTACCTCAAAAATTTCAACGAAAGGTTTTCCAAAAGGAATATATCTACTAGAGTTAAATAAAGGAATCAAAAGAAAGGTTTTTAAAACTTTACTGCAATAAGATAAAAAAGTAGCAAACTAGATCAAGCCCAAAAATCTATATATTCAATTTTGAGCTTGATCTAGTAATATGATAAAGTTACGTCAATAAAAGTTTTGTTTACTGTATACATGAATTAAAAAAAGCCTCTCCAAGTTTATATGGAAAAGCTTCTCATCGGTTTACTACTAAACCATCCCGATCTCTCGGGATCAACACAACATTTTTCAATTGCTAAAAAAAGCTTCAATAATAATTGAAGCTTTTACAATTTTGCGGTCTGGACGGGACTCGAACCCGCGACCCCCTGCGTGACAGGCAGGTATTCTAACCAACTGAACTACCAGACCAGGCCTTATTGCGGATGCAAATATACACCTCATTTTAGAACCCGCAAATCTTTTTTTTGTTTTTTTTCAAAATCTTTTTTCGAGATCAACTAAATTTCTGCCTTTCAACTAAATATGTGGTTAAAATTTTATCAAAGTTTTTGGTGGTATCTGCTTCAACATACTTAATGCCATATTGGGCGCATTTCATTTTTAAGTCATAAAAGTAAGTAGAAACGGCTTTTTGATAATTGTCTTTTATATTATCAGCGTATAAGTTAATGTGTTCTTTGGTTTCAACATCAATAAATCTAGTAGGGCGATTGCTAAAATCAAAATTTAGTTCTTTTTCACTATCAAAAGTGTGAAAAAGGATGACCTCATGTTTATTGTGTTTAAGATGTCTTAATGCTTCAAAAAGTTTTTCGGGACTTGTTGTAGCTTGAAGCATATCAGTAAATAAAAATATAAGAGATCGCCTATGTATTTTCTCAGCAATGAGATGTAAAAACTTAAAAGTTTCAGTATTCTTATGTTCAGCTTCTCTAACAATCGTTTGATTAAGATTGTTAAGTAACATTTGGTGATGCCTTTCACTACCTTTTTCTGGGGCATAGTAATCGTATGCATCGCTGTATACACTAAGCCCAATAGCGTCGCGTTGTTTTTTTAAAATATTCATTAAACAAGCAGTAGCTAAAACAGAAAAGCTAATTTTATTTAAGGAATTTAAATTGTGCTCTTTTACTTTAGGGTAATGCATAGAAGATGAGCTGTCTATAATAATATGACACCTTAGATTAGTCTCTTCTTCGTAGCGTTTTGTAAAAAGTTTATCTGTTTTGGCAAAAAGTTTCCAATCTATATGTTTAGTACTTTCTCCATTATTATAAACTTTATGTTCGGCAAATTCTGCAGAAAATCCATGAAAAGGGCTTTTATGCATACCCGAAATAAACCCTTCTACAACTTGTTTAGCTAATAATTCTAGATTAGTAAACCCACCAGTTTTATTTATTTCTTTTTGAATATCCATACATGCAGATTTTTGTGAAAATAAAAAAGGTTTGACAATTCGTCAAACCTTTTATTGTTTTTATTATTGAGTTGTAATTACAAAAGCGAATCTAAAGCTTCTGAGTATACATTTTTTGGAGAAACACCAACTTGACGACCTACAACCTCTCCATTTTGGAAAACCAAAACAGTTGGGATATTTCTTACACCGTATTTAGCAGCAAATTCTTGATTAGCATCTACATCTACTTTACCTACAACGGCTTTGCCATTATATTCTTCGCTAATTTGTTCGATGATAGGACCTACCATTCTACAAGGACCACACCAAGCTGCCCAAAAATCTACTAATACTGGTTTATCGCTTTTAAGTACTACTTCGTCAAAAGTAGCGTCTGTTATTTCTAGTGCCATAGTTATTTATTGTTTAAATTTTTATATTGTTTTAATAATTACAAAATTAGTCAATAATTCTTCGAAAGCTTACAATCGTTGTATTTGTTTTGACTATTTAGCTATATGGTTTTCTGATACCTAAGTTTGAATATCGAAATATAATCTAATTTATATTTCTACGAAAACAATACTTTAAATATACACTTATATGTTCTAAAATGAAATTAACATTATATTTGTAAGACTGAATTAGAAATAATGAAGGAAACCCAACTCTCATATTGTCACTTAACTTTTAAAGAATCTCATGCCATTTTGGTAATGTATGAAGGATCAGCGATTACCATAGAAAACGCTAAAGAGATAACTGCACTCTTAGATGAATTTTACCAAGGAAGAAAATTTGTTTTTATAACTCATCGAAAATACGGTCATGATATAGATCTGGATGTTTATAAGGGTAAAATTTTAAAAAATATGATTGGCTTTGCGATAGTTTCTAATAATCCTGATGAGGTAGAAAGAGCAGTAAAAGAACAATCTTTATGGAATGAGGCATTTACTTTTTTTACCACACTTGAAGAAGCTGAAAATTGGGCAAGTAGCTTTTTTGATTAGACTAATCTTTATAGTAAATAAATCATTGTGCTCACTAAAATATTAAAAATCAAAAGAATATAAAACATTCTTTTTTGCGTATAGTCTGTATACATTAATTTAATTTGTAGTACACAGCATCATTTTCTAATGCAGTTAATAATTCAGGTGAAATGTTTATTTTTTGTTTTCTACTTGGCATATGTAATTTTAGTTTTTCTGCCATTTCATAAATCACAAAATTAAGAGTATGATTTCCAGAATGTTCGGTTAATAGTTCTTTTAGGCTATCAATTCTAGAGTCT
Organism: Aquimarina aggregata; assembly: GCF_001632745.1. Classification (GTDB taxonomy): domain Bacteria; phylum Bacteroidota; class Bacteroidia; order Flavobacteriales; family Flavobacteriaceae; genus Aquimarina; species Aquimarina aggregata. Next base: position 24,554 of record NZ_LQRT01000008.1, read on the forward strand.
GATAAATTATTAATGTCTAATTGGATTGTTAGTTTTCTGGCGTAGGTTTCCATAACATCGTGTAATAGCTGAAAACTATTAAATTGTATTCTGGGGTCTCCTTTTTTACCTGTATCTCTATTAACCCACCCTTCTTTTATAAATGCTTTAGTATACACAAAAGTACTTTGTACTAGAAAAGGTCTGTGTTTAAGATAGTCTTCTCCAAACACCCTAAATTCATGAGCTGTATTGTAGTCTTCAATTGTAAATGTTGCCCAGCCTTTTCCATTTTTTGAAGTACGATGTTCTACTCCCGTAATTACTCCTCCAAACGCTATTTCACGATTTAGGTTATTTTCTAGATCAGCAAAATTCAAAAGAGTTCCATTACAGAAATATTTCATTTCATATTTAAAATCGTCTAACGGATGTCCGGATAGATAAATCCCAACGACTTCTTTCTCTCGGGCGAGTTTTTCCATGGTTCCCCATTCTTCACAAGGAGGAACTACAGGCTCAGGGATTTGAACATCACTGGCTTCGCCAAATAAACTTACTTGTGAAGAGTTTTCATTTTCTTGATATTTAGAGCCGTATTTCATAGCTTTTTCAAGAAAAGTAATATCATCTCCATCTTTATGAAAATATTGCCCTCTATGTGTTTCTCCAAATGAGTCAAAGCCACCTGCAAGCGCTAAACTTTCAAATGCCTTTTTGTTAGCTGCTCTAAGGTCAATACGTTTAGCCATGTCAAAAATAGACTTGTATGGTCCATCTTCTTTTCTATTTTCTACGATAGTAGCAACAGCTCCTGTTCCTACACCTTTTATTGCTCCCATACCAAATCTTACGGCACCATCCTTATTTACAGAGAACTTTCTATAAGATTCATTAACATCAGGTCCCAATACATCTAATTTCATTCGCTTACATTCTTCCATAAAGAAAGTAACCTGTTTAATGTCATTCATATTGTTAGAAAGTACTGCAGCCATATATTCTGCAGGGTAATGCGCTTTTAAGTATGCTGTTTGATATGCAATCCAAGCATAACATGTAGAATGTGATTTATTAAAAGCATAGGCAGCAAATGCCTCCCAGTCTTTCCAAATTTTTTCTAATTTATCTTCAGCATGGCCTTTTGCAGATGCTTGAGATATAAATTTAGGCTTCATTTTGTCAAGAACGGCTTTCTGTTTTTTACCCATTGCCTTACGAAGGACATCGGCTTCACCTTTTGTGAAATCAGCAAGTTTTTGTGATAATAACATTACTTGCTCTTGATATACAGTAATACCATAGGTTTCTTTTAGGTATTCTTCACATGCTTCAAGGTCATATATGATTTCTTCTGTCCCGTGTTTCCTATTAATAAAACTAGGGATATATTCTAAAGGCCCTGGACGATATAAAGCATTCATTGCGATAAGATCCGCAAAAACAGTAGGTTTTAACTCCTTCATGTATTTTTGCATTCCCGGGGATTCATATTGAAATACCCCTACAGTTTCTCCTCTTTGGAATAGAGCATAGGTCTCTTCATCATCTAATGGGAAATTTTCTGGATCTAAATCTACATCATGTTTAGCTTTTACAATCTTAACGGTATCCTTAATTAGAGTCAATGTTTTAAGCCCTAGGAAATCCATTTTTAGTAATCCAGCACTTTCAACAACAGAGTTGTCAAATTGAGTACAGTACATATCTGAGTCCTTGGCTAGGGCAACAGGTACAAATTTGGTAATATCGTCTGGGGTAATAATAACTCCACAGGCATGGATCCCTGTATTTCTTACAGAGCCTTCTAGAACTCTTGCTTGGTTTAGGGTTTCTGCTTCGAGATCACTTCCTTCGGCTATGTTAAGAAGCTCATTTACTTTTTCTAATTCGTCGCTTCTAAATTTTTTCTTTAATGTGGCTTCATCTACACCAAATATTTTACCTAATTTGGACATATTTGGTATTAGCTTAGCAATACGATCGGCATCACTAAGCGGTAAATCAAGTACTCTGGCTGTATCTCGAATGGAAGACTTTGCAGCCATTGTTCCGTATGTAATGATTTGCGCAACTTGATTGGCGCCATATTTTTCAATTACATAGTCCATAACTCGCCCTCGTCCTTCATCATCAAAATCAATATCAATATCGGGCATACTTACACGATCAGGATTTAAGAATCTCTCAAAAAGTAAATCGTATTTAATAGGGTCAAGATTCGTGATCCATAAACAGTATGCTACTGCTGATCCAGCGGCTGATCCACGACCGGGCCCTACCGAGACGCCCATGTCTCTTGCAGCTCTTATAAAATCTTCAACAATAAGGAAATATCCAGGATAACCTGTTTTTTCAATTACTTTAAGTTCAAAATCCAGACGTTCGTCGATTTCTGGAGTGATGTCGCCATACCGTATTTTAGCACCTTGATAAGTGATATGCCTTAAATATGCATTTTCTCCTCTTTTACCACCATCGATTTGATCCTCTTTAGACTGAAATTGTTCAGGGATATCAAATGCAGGTAAAAGTACATCTCGTGCAAGTACAAAAGGTTCGATTTTATCTATAATCTCCTGTACATTAATAATCGCTTCAGGTAAATCTTTGAAGAGATTTTTCATCTCCTCTTGTGTTTTGAAATAATATTCTTGATTTGGTAAACCATAGCGATATCCGCGACCACGACCTATTGGTGTTGCTTGTTTTTCACCATCTTTTACACATAATAGGATATCATGGGCATTGGCATCTTCTTTTTCACAATAATAGGTGTTATTCGTTGCAACAGTTTTAATCCCATGTTTTTTTGCAAAATCAATCAGTACCTGATTTACCCGATTTTCATCTTCTTGATTATGACGCATGATCTCGATATAAAGATCATCACCAAATTCTTGATGCCACCATAATAAAGCCTCTTCAGCTTGTTTTTCTCCAATATTTAATACTTTACTAGGAACTTCTCCGTAAAGGTTACCGGTAAGAATTATAATATCGTCTTTATATTGCTTTATGATCTCTTTGTCTATTCGCGGTAAATAATAGAATCCATCTACGAAGGCAGTAGAAGACATTTTTGCTAGATTGTGATACCCGTTTTTATTTTTGGCTAACATCACAATTTGATAACCATTATCTTTTCGAGATTTATCTTTATGGTTTTCACAAACAAAAAATTCGCATCCTACAATAGGTTTCATTTCTATACCTGTTGGAGTCTCTCCATTTTCAATAGCTTCAGCATTAGCTGCTTTTACACTTTTGTTATGGTTAGAAACGGCTTGTACAAAATGAAATGCACCCATCATATTAGCATGATCGGTCATGGCAACAGCTGTCATTTTATGTTGAGCCGCTATATTAACTAGATCAGGGATACTTGTAGTAGATTGTAAAACTGAAAATTGAGTGTGATTATGTAGATGTGCAAAATTGACTTCGTCAAGAGCTGCTATATTCTTCTCAATTTCTTGTTGAGATATATCAGAAGTACCTTTTTTATTAAGGGCTTCTTGTATTTTTTGTGAAGCTTTCTTAAGGTTTATATGTTTTAACCCTATTAGTTCAATAGGTTCTTGATGAATCTCCTTAAAATTCTGAAAGTAATCCGGCTCAACATCAAGCTCTTCTACTGTGAATATTTGTTTACGAATTAGTTCAAGAAAACATCTTGTTGTTGCTTCTACATCGGCAGTAGCATTATGTGCCTCTCCAAAAGCTACTCCAAAAAGATGTTGATGTAATTCGGTAAGAGTAGGAAGTTTAAACTTACCTCCTCGTCCTCCAGGTATTTGACAAAGTGATGCTGTGGTTTCTGTACAGGTATCAAGAACGGGTAGGTTTTGCAAATCATTTTCTACACCTAAACGATAGAATTCTGCCCCCATTATGTTAACATCAAATCCTACATTTTGACCAACTACAAATTTAGTTTTGGAAAGCGCTATATTAAATTTTTCAAGAACCTCCTGCAAAGTAATTCCGTCCTGATCAGCAAGTTCAGTTGATATACCATGAATTTTTTCGGCATCGTAGGGGATATTAAAACCATCTGGTTTTACAAGGTAATCTTGATGCTCAATGCAGTTTCCCATTGCATCATGCAATTGCCAAGCAATTTGTATGCATCTTGGCCAGTTATCACTGTCGCTAATAGGTGCATCCCATCGTTTTGGTAAACCGGTGGTTTCTGTATCAAAAATTAAATACATAAAAGATATATTTCGAAAAAATTAAGGCCTTACTTCTGTAATTCAAAAATACAGAAAATGATACGTTCGGTTTCCGAAAAGTTATCCAGAATTATCAACTAGTCATTTTGATTAAAATATGTCAATAAAAAAGCTTAGAAACATTAAATGTTTCTAAGCCTCTTTTGTATAATTTGTTTTACTATTAATTGTTTCTCGGCAATCCAATTTGAGTTCCGATTACACTTTCTGAAGGCTGTGTAATTACTGGGCAATTGATAATTGCTCCTGTCGCGGTTAATAAATCTGATAAAGAGTTTGCTAATGGACTAGGGTTTGCATTTCCTCTAAAAGGAATTAAAGTGCCATCTGCTAAAAGATCGTTTATTTGTTCAAAACTTTTTAAGATTGGACGCTCTGATTCTGCAACTGTAAATTCAGTAATATGAGCATCCCACATTGGTGCATATCTAGTGTCTCTAGGATCAATAGGAAAAGTATTTGTAGGATCTTGTACTTGTCTATCACTTAATGAAGCAGAGTTTAAACCTTGAACTCCAAAACCATCGGTGTCTGTTGTTCTACCGTTTGCCGTTGGGCTAAAAGGTAGCATAGAACCACCTGGGAATAAGCCAAATGTTGGTAACTGAGCTAATCTTGGTGCAAAAACACCTAATTCTATTGTAGCTGGTCCTGGATCTGAAGTGTCAGTTACTATATGGAAATAGTAAGGTTTTCCGTTTTGCCACCCATCTAAAAGTTGCATTACAACTGATGCTTGATCAGGAGCAAAGTTTGGATTGTTTAAATCGTCTTCCTGTTGTGGCCCATTCCCATTAGGATTAGGTATTCTATCATGAATACCTGTACTATTGGCTACAGGTTGAGCATTGATTACAACTCCACTTGGTAATACTACATAAGACGACCAATTAGCATCAGCTATAGCTCCTGGGTTAACTTCTGCAGGTGGAAAACCAAATAATAATCCATCATCTGATGTAGGTCCTGGAACCAAAGATCTTTTTGGAGAAAAATCTACAGACCCTTCAAAAACCAATCGACCTCTACGAGTAAAGTATCCTCTTTGTTCACCTCCAGAACCTATTGAAGCTGCCATTCTTGGAGCAAAAATAACTCCTAATTTTTTGGCCATAAACTTATCTGATGCTTCGGTTATTACATAATAACTTTCTCTTTTACTTCCATCAGGTAAGGTTTCCAATCCTTTGAACATAGGAAATCTAGCTGTTGGTCCTGCTGGTACTTCAGATCTATCTATTCTATAATCGATACCTAATACGCTAGGTAAAAATACATTTTGATCTGAAGTAAAACGAAGAGCAGGGTTAAATACATTATAGGGGGTCCCTCCATCTTGTTTTATACTGCTTAATAATATTTTAGCTTCTTTTAAGGCTCTTAGGGACTGAAAAAAACCTTTTGATTTAGCTTCAAGTTCTAAAGCATCTTCTGCTGTTTCACTGTTGGTTACTAATGGGGGGGTCTCTGAGGTTATATCATCAGTATTACAAGCTGTAAATATCGACGCTGCAAATAAGCCTAAAAGTAATGTTTTAAAATTTTTCATGTTTTAATTTTTTTAAATTTTTGTGTGTTTAAAAAAGAGAAAACAATTGGCCAATTGTTTTTTTTAAGTATTGATTTTGAGTGCTTAAAATCAAAGCTTAAAATTTGATATTAATTCAGACGACAGTATTTTTTTATGCTTACATGAAAAAAAGTATTAAAAAAATATGATTGTTCTAATAATTATAGTTAAAAATAAAAAAATCAATGTTTTTGGGGCTTGTGAAAGAATAAGAGATGTTTTGAAAAAAAAGAAAACACTAATTTTAGCATTTAATTAACAAAATTAAAGTGTTTTTAAATCAAACTCAAAAGTTCTAAGTGTTAGGCAGCTAACACATTAGAGTGGTTTTTGAATGAAGTAGTTGTCTCAAAAGAATGCCTAAATGTAATTTTAGTAGTTTTAAAAATCACATTATTTTATTAGTAATATAAAAGATGATGTTTGATTTTGTTTTTTAATCATACCTTTTTGAAATATTTATTAGCGAATCTTTTAAATTTTTTAGAATAAATATTTTCGATTTCTAATCTTCTCGCTTTTTTGGAAATATAACAAAATGTATTTGTCCTTTCTATTACCAAGGTTATAGATATAAACAAAGTAAGCTTAGAAACATATAATGTTTCTAAGCTTACTATTACAATCTATTTATTTGTTTTATACTTTATTAATTGTTTCTAGGCGATCCAATTTGAGTTCCGATTACACTTTCTGAGGGTTGAGTAATTACTGGGCAATTGATAATTGCTCCTGTTGCGGTCAATAAGTCTGATAAAGAATTTGCTAATGGACTAGGGTTTGCATTTCCTCTAAAAGGAATTAAAGTACCATTTGCTAAAAGTTGATTCACTTCGGCGAAACTTCTTAAGATCGGACGCTCATTTTCAGGAATTGTAAATTCAGTAACATGTGCATCCCACATTGGAGCATATCTAGTATCTCTAGGATCGATTGGGAATGTATTTGTTGGATCTTGTACTTGCTGGTCACTTAATGAAGCTGTGTTTAAGCCTTGTACTCCGAAACCATCTGTATCTGTTGTTCTTCCATTTGCCGTAGGGCTAAAAGGTAACATAGAACCACCTGGAAATAAACCAAATGTTGGTAACTGGGCTAATCTTGGTGCAAAAACTCCTAGTTCTATAGTTGCAGGTCCAGGATCAGAAGTATCAGTTACTATATGGAAATAGTAAGGTTTCCCGTTTTGCCACCCATCTAAAAGTTGCATTACAACTGATGCTTGATTAATAGCAAGGTTTGGATTGTTTAAATCATCTTGATCAGCAATGCTGTTTCCGTTCGGATTAGGAATTCTATCATGAATACCAGTGCTGTTTGCTACCAATTGAGCGTTAATTACGGCGCCACTAGGAAGTACTACATATGATGACCATTTGTCATCTGCGATTGCTCCAGGATTAGCTTCTGCAGGTGGGAAACCAAATAATAAACCATCATCTGATGCAGGTCCGGCTACTAAAGATCTTTTTGGTGAAAAATCTACCGACCCTTCAAATACCAATCTTCCTTTACGAGTGAAATATCCTCTTTGTTCTCCTCCAGAACCTATAGATGCGGCCATTCGAGGAGAGAATATAACTCCCAATTTTTTTGCCATTTTTTTGTCAGACGCTTCGGTTATTACATAATATCCTTTTCTACGACTGCCATTGGGTAAAGTTTCCCAGCCTTGAAACATAGGAAATCTAGCTGTTGGCCCTGCAGGTACTACAGATCTGTCTATTCTGAAATCAATACCTAATACACTAGGTAGAAATACATTTTGTTCTGAAGTAAATGAAAGTGCTGGCCTAAGAACGTTGAATGGAGTTCCTCCGTCTTGTTTTATACTGTTTAGTAATATTTTAGCTTCTTTTAGGGCTTTAAAAGATGTTAAAGATTTTGCCGATGCTACTGGTTGTTCTTCATTTATTACCGTATCATCGTTACTACAAGCTGTAAATATAGCAGTAGCAAATAGGCTTAAGAGTAAGGTTTTTAAGTTTTTCATGTTTTAATTTTTTAAATTTTTGTGTCTTTAAAAAAGAAAAACAATTGGCCAATCGTTTTCTAAGTATCCAAATTCAGTACTTAAAATTTGATGTTAATTGAGACGACAGTACTATTTTATGCTTACATGAAAAAAACCATAAAAAATGTAAGGTTATCAAATAAATGAGCTTAAAAATCTAAAAAAAGCCAATGTTTGTAGGGGTTTCTTAAGGGTGGAGAAATCTTTGAAAAATGAATTAAAAGCCAAATTTGGCTTTTAATTAACAAAGTTTAAGTGTTTTTAAATTCAAATCGAAAATATGAAATGTTAGGTAGCTAACATATAACTAAAGGTTTTCAAAAAGTAAAAAGAAGTTTTTAATTTACATTTTGAGTTTGCAATTCAAATTCTTTAAAAATTGTATGATATTATTATAATACAAAATGAGTTTAATTGTTAATGATTAAATAGTTTTTTAAGAGTAATTTTATTTTTTTTGATTTGAAAAACTTTATTTACTAAATATATCTTCAACACATACACTAATGAAAAAAGCTTATTTACTGATTTTAATTTTTTGCTCTACATTACTAATTTATGCTAATGATAAACATAGAGTTATAATACTTGCTGATATGGGTAATGAACCTGATGAAGTTCAACAAATTACTCATATGATGACATGTTCTAATGAAATGGATATTGAAGGTCTTATAGCTGTAACAGGAAAATACTTGAGACCTGAATCAAAAGAAGAATACAGAAGAGTTAATCACCCTGAACTATTTATTGAAATACTAGATGCTTATGCTAAAGACCTTCCAAACCTAAGAAAACATGCTAGTGGTTGGCCTAACCCAGAAGAATTGAGAAAAGTTGTTTGTTCAGGTCAGAAAGGATATGGGATTGCAGACGTTGGTGAAGGTAAATCAAGTAAAGGTTCAAAATTAATAATAGATGTAGTAACCAAAGATGACCCCAGACCTGTGTGGATTGTTGTGAATGCAGGTTCAAATACACTTGCACAAGCCTTATATGATTATAAAAAAGAACATTCAAAAACTGAATTACAAGCTTTTATAGATAAGTTACGAGTTTTTGAAAATGGAGCTCAGGACAATGCAGGAGCTTGGATTTGCAGTAATTATCCTAAAATACATTGGATACGTAGTAATTATCAAACATATGCGTATGGCGGACCAGGAGGGACAGACGGAGATATTACTACCAATCTTGGACCACATTATTGGAAACCTTATGCATATAGCGTAACAGGTCAAAATGAATGGTTAATAAAAAACGTAATGACAGATCATGGAGCATTGGGGAAAGTATATCCCGAACGCAGGTATCATGGTTTTCGAGATGGAGGTTTAGGATTTATGGAAGGTGGAGGTACTATACCTTGGATGGGACTTGTGAATAAAGGACTCTTTGATATTAATCACCCTAATTGGGGTGGATGGGGCGGTCGTTTTAGCGCAAACAAGATGCCTGATTTTTGGTCTCGTCATGTAGATATTAAAGTCGATGAGGAAAAAGAAACGCCATTTTATACATATCGAGAAGTAAGTGATCATTGGGTTGATTTACAAGATGGCAAAGTATATAATAATAATTATGCGCCAATATGGCGATGGCGAGAAGCTATGTATAATGATCAGATTTGTCGTATGGATTGGTGTGTAAAACCTTTTAAAGAAGCTAACCATCATCCAGTAGCTGCGGTAAATGGAGATGATTCAAATTCAATTATACGAATAAGTGCTCTAGCTGGTGAAACAATTACATTTGATGCCTCTTCTTCTTCCGATCCTGATGGTGATGAACTAATTTTTAAATGGTGGGTTTATGAAGAAGTAGGAACGTATTCGGGAAAAATAATGATTTCGGAGCCTCAACAGTCAAAAACTAAAATAGTAGTTCCTACAGGGGCAGGAGGGAAACAAATACATTTAATTTTAGAGGTAAAAGATAATAATGCGATTGCTTCTCTTTTTGATTATAGAAGAGTAGTAATTGATGTAGAAAATATATTTGTTAAACAAGAATCTGTTCAAGTAGATTAATGTGATTAATTTGCTAATGCGAAGAATCTGTTTTGATGGTTTTATGTTCTTGTCAAGAGTATAAATAATTAAAAAAAGAAGGCTTAGAGATATCTCTAAGCCTTCTTTTTTTAATTATTTGTTATTACTATTTTATTAATTATTACGAGGAGATCCGATCTGAGTTCCAATTACACTTCCTTCAGGTTGTGTGATTACTGGGCAGTTAATAATCGCTCCGGTTGCAGTAAGTAAATCAGATAATGAATTTGCTAACGGACTTGGATTTGCATTTCCTCTAAAAGGAATTAAAGTACCATCTGCCAAAAGATCATTTACTTGTTCAAAACTCTTTAATATAGGACGTTCAGATTCTGCTACTGTAAATTCAGTAATATGAGCATCCCACATTGGTGCATATCTTTCGTCTCTAGGATCGATAGGGAATGTATTTGTAGGATCTTGCACTTGTCTATCGCTTAAAGAAGCAGAGTTTAAACCTTGAACTCCATCACCATCGGTATTAGTCGTTCTACCGTTTGCTGTAGGGCTAAAAGGTAGCATAGAACCTCCTGGGAATAACCCAAACGTTGGTAACTCAGCTAATCTTGGTGCAAAAACGCCTAACTCGATAGTTGCTGGTCCTGGGTCAGAAGTATCTGTTACGATATGAAAGTAATAAGGTTTTCCATCTTGCCATCCATCTAAAAGTTGCATTACTACTGAAGCTTGATCTGTTGCAAGATTTGGATTATTTAAATCGTCTTCTTGTGCAGGACCGTTTCCGTCTGGGTGAGGTATTCTGTCATGGATACCAGTGCTATTTGCTACAACTTGTGCATTGATAACAATTCCACTAGGTAAAACCACATATGAAGACCATGCAGCATCTGCTATTGCTCCAGGATTAACTTCTGCAGGAGGAAATCCGAATAATAAGCCATCTGCCGATGTTGGCCCAGCTATTAGAGATCTTTTTGGAGAGAAATCTACAGAACCTTCAAAAACAAGCCTTCCATCATCTGTCCAAGTAGCATTTTGAACTCCACCAGAACCTACTGAAGCTGCCATTCTTGGAGCAAAAATAACCCCTAATTCTCTTGCCATATCTCTATCTGATGCTTCTGTGATTACATAATATGAGCGTCTAGGTCCACTAGGAGTTGTCTCCCAACCTTGAAACATAGGGAATCTAGCTGTGGGTCCAGCCGGTACTACTGATCTATCTGTTCTGAAATCGATACCTAATACACTTGGTAAAAATACATTTTGTGCGGCGGTAAAAGTTAAAGCAGGATTGTCTACATCATAAGGAGTTCCTCCGTCCTGTCTAATACTTTCTAATAATAAACTAGCCTCTGATGGTGTATCTACCGGTGGAGATATTATTGTTGAATCATCATCGTCACTACAGGCTGCTAGTAATGAGGCGGCTAGGATACCTAAAAATATTGTTCTTAAATTTTTCATGTTTGCAATTTTTAAAATGTTTGTATTTTTTAATGTTTATATTTTTAAAAAAAACAACTGGCCAATCGTTTCTATATATCAAAAAACTGATGTTTTAATTTTGATATAAGTTGAGACGACAGCACTTTTTTGTACTTACAAGATGAAAACTTACAGAATAAGTAAAATTTATTAATATTTTTTTTACAATAAGTAAAAAATATACTGTTTTAAAGGGTTTTAGATGAAAAATGAATGGCGAATCTTGTTTTGAAAATAAATGATTTTATTGAAATATTAGCATTTAATTAACAAATCGACAGCATGGTCAAAGCGAGGCGAGCCCCTGTAAATGTTAGGTATCTAACATATTGTAAATAGTTTTGTGATTCAGGTAAGAGGTGTAAGGAAAAAATACGTGTCATAAAGTTTAGAGGTGCCTAATCTAAATTTATGCTCTTAAATAAAAAAAAGTGCTCATTACCTAATGAGCACTTTTTATCGCTAAGTTGAGTCTCTGGTTTTAGTAACCAAAATCAAATAGGCCTTCTGTAACTTGAATTCCGCTTCGGGTTTCGAATTCGAAACTTCCTCCAATACATTTTGTATCAATATCGTGGTCTGTTATTATAAGTCTTCCAGAAAGTGCAGATGACTTATCTGTACCTGCTGTATAAGTAGCACTGTAATCTCCTGATCCTGTTAATGAATATTCTCCCGGACTGGTAGTTGCAGGAAGTACGATAGTAATTTCTCCGTCTTCATTCGTTGCTTTAATAAGAATAGATACAGACGAAACGCCGAATAACTCTGCGGTGTGATTGTCAGTAATCATTTCAGAACCGTCAATTAATGCAGTTAATGAGGCATTAAGTAAACAAGGATTGATTTCTACTGTTGGCTCTTCTGCAACTGCATTTTCAATAGGAACTCTATAAAACCATCCACTTTCCATGCTTGTGGTGTTTCCTTTTGTATCATTTAAGTTTTTGAAATAGAAGTTACCTGAAATTTCATTATTATGTATTTCGGTAATAACTACTTCTCCTTCTGTTGTATCATCTTGAGAAGTAAATTTTGTTTGATCTTTTTCAAAACTTATTCTACTAAGGGTTTGTTGTGCTAATTTATACGTTCCCGTTTTTGTAGAGGACGTTGTGAAGCTGATAGACTGATTGCCTTCACTTCCAGAAATTACTAATGTTCCATCATCATGAATTACGGCCTTTTTGAATGTAGATCTAAAAAGCTGTCCATCAATTTTAGCTTGTAATGCAGGATCGTTAATTTCGATATCTGTCGAACAAGAAGTTAAAATAATGCAGAAAACTGCTAATAGGGTAGTTATTCTAATCATACGCTTGGGGCTTTTGCAATTATTAATTACGGTCAAGCCGTAAAAAGTGCTTACAGGACAAACATACAGGTAAATTTCGTATAAATCAAAAATTTTATCGAAAAAAAGCATATAATATCGATGAAATACACAAAAAGAATAAAAAATATGTTCAATTAGTATTATTTATAAGAATTTATCTTTCAATAAATATTATTATCGACAAAGCGTAAATGAATTCAAAATGGCCTATCTAATAAATTAGATACTATAAACTTGTAAATTATTGATTCTTTATAAATTAAAATAATTATCTTTGCGCCCTTAATTATAACCCGGGTCGAGTACCCAAAAATTAATTTATATGCCTGTTAAAATTAGATTACAGAGACACGGTAAAAAAGGAAAGCCTTTTTACTGGATCGTAGCAGCAGATGCTAGATCAAAAAGAGATGGTAGATTTCTTGAAAAATTAGGTACGTATAATCCTAATGTAAACCCAGCTAGTATTGACCTTGATGTTGATGGAGCTGTAAAATGGTTACAAAATGGTGCACAACCTAGTGATACTGCAAGAGCTATTTTATCTTATAAAGGAGCTTTGCTTAAAAACCACCTTGCTGGTGGAGTTAGAAAAGGAGCAATCACTGAAGAGCAGGCAGCCGAGAAATTTGCTGCATGGTTATCTGAAAAGGATGGAAGTGTAACTGCAAAAAAGGATGAAGTAGCAAAAGCTGAAGCTGCTGCAAAAGCTAAGGCTCTTGAAGCAGAAAAAGAAGTAAATGCTAAGCGTGAAGCAGAAGCAAAGGCAGCTGCAGCACCTGAAGCAGCAACAGAAGAAGTAACAACTGAAGCTAGCAACGAAGAAGAATAGTTGCATTATTAACGATGAAGAAAGAAGAATGCTTCTATCTAGGTAAAATCGTAAGTAAATTTAGTTTTAAGGGGGAGGTATTGATCAAATTAGATACCGATGAACCTGAAAGTTATGTAAAAATGGAATCAGTTTTTGTTGACTACAACAATAATTTGGTTCCATTTTTTATTGAACGAAGTACTTTACATAAAAGCGATTTACTACGGGTAAAATTTGAAGATGTAGATTCTGAAGAAGATGCAAACGATCTAATGAAGGCAGAAATTTACCTTCCACTAACACTATTACCCAAACTCGAAGGAGATCAGTTTTATTTCCATGAGGTTATAGGATTTAAAATTATAGATAATGCGTATGGAGAAGTTGGTGTAATTAAGTCTATAAATGATTCAACAGCTCAAGCATTATTTGAAATCGATCGTAATGGTACCGAGATACTTATCCCTATGAATGATGAGTTTATTGATAAAATAGACAGAGACTCAAAAGAAGTAAGAGTAAATACTCCAGAAGGATTGATCGACCTTTATCTATAAAAGAGATATACATCTCATATTTAGAGTATGAATAAACCTTTTAAATTCAAACAGTTTACCGTTAAACAAGATCAATGTGCTATGAAAATAGGTACCGATGGTGTTTTGCTTGGTGCTTGGGTTCCTATTAGTAATGAGGTAACTTCGGTATTAGATATAGGTGCTGGTACAGGAGTTATAGCACTTATGGCTGCGCAGCGATCAAATGCAGAACTTATTGATGCTCTAGAAATTGATGAAGGGGCTTATGAGCAGGCTGTTGATAATTTTGAGGCTTCACCCTGGGGAGATAGATTATTTTGTTATCATGCTTCGTTTCAAGAATTTGTTCAAGAAATCGAAGACACTTATGATTTATTGATTAGTAACCCTCCTTTTTATGCAGAAGATTATAAATCTGCAAATGCAGAAAGGGATTTAGCCAGGTTTCAGGATGCACTTCCATTAGATCATTTAATAATTGGAGCAGTAAAACTATTATCCGAACAGGGAAAACTAGCTTTAATTATCCCATTTAAAGAAGAGGAGCAATTACTTGCGATAGCAAAACAAGTGGGACTTTTTCCTGAAAAAATTACAAGAGTAAAGGGAACTCCAACTTCTGAAGTAAAAAGAAGTATGCTGCTATTGGGTTTTACAGAAAACGATATGGTGATAAATGAGTTGGTTATCGAAAACGCTCGTCATCAATATACAGATGAGTATAGTGATATTACCAAAGAATTTTATCTCAAAATGTAGAATTTGAACAAAAAAAGGAGAGCTTTTATAGGCTCCCCTTTCTAAATTCAATCACTCTACTAAAGATTAATTTATATTACGCATTATAAATTAAACTTATGCTTTTCTGTTAAGCAGAATAGAATTACTTAGTAATCCAATTTCCATCAGCGTCACAAAAAACTTCCATTTCTTTTTCTCCCTGCTTCAATACTAATTTAAATTCAGAAGCATCTTCTTTTGCCCCAGCACTTTCGATTGTTGCTCCAGCAAAGTCTTTAGCAACTGCTTCAAGAACTTTTTGAGGTAAATTTTCAACGGCTAAATCAATATATTTATCCTGAACTGGAGTTACTATTTCAGTATTTTCACTAGAAGCTACTTCCTGAGCATTGCTATTTTGAGTTCCTACTAATAATCCAAAAGCTACGGCTGGTAATACAAATAAATTTTTCATTTTATTTCTTTTTAAGATTTAAATTTTGTTACGCCTTATACAATAGAATAATTATGCCATTAAGATAAAGGGCAAGGTGGTTTTTATATAAGCAATTAATAATCAAATAGTTGTGTTGAATGTGTGGAAAATTATTGATTTTTAATATTTTGTGATAAGTGTAGAAAGAAGTGTCAAACTGCGGAATTTATACACGGATTTCTTGTAATTATGGTTGAAAAAAGAATCTCAATTTTTTAAGAATCATAATGCTCAAATTCTCATTAAAAAAACAATCTTTTTAAAGATGTGAAAAAAATTGGTAGCTGTTTTTTCATTAATTACATTTGTTGAGTACTTTGATACAAGAATTTTGAAAATAGTGTAAAATTAAACATACTGCTAGATGAAACCTGATCTTTTTGAAGCTCCTGACTACTATAACTTAGATGAATTACTAACAGATGAACATAAATTAGTTCGTGATGCTGCCCGAAGTTGGGTAAAACGAGAAGTGTCGCCAATAATTGAGGATTATGCGCAGCGTGCTGCATTTCCTGAACAAATTATAAAAGGACTAGCAGAGATAGGAGCTTTTGGCCCATATATTCCTGCAGAATATGGAGGAGCAGGATTAGATCAAATAAGTTATGGTTTGATTATGCAAGAAATAGAAAGAGGTGATTCTGGAGTACGCTCAACTTCTTCTGTACAATCCTCTCTGGTAATGTATCCTATTTGGAAATATGGTAACGAAGAACAACGTAAAAAATACCTTCCAAAATTAGCTTCAGGAGAATTCATGGGCTGTTTTGGGCTTACAGAACCTGACCATGGTTCTAACCCTGGAGGAATGACTACTAATTTTAAGGATAAAGGAGATCATTATTTGCTGAACGGAGCAAAGTTATGGATTTCTAATGCTCCTTTTGCTGATATTGCTGTGGTTTGGGCTAAAAATGAAGAAGGAAGAATTCATGGACTTGTTGTAGAAAGAGGAATGGAAGGGTTTTCAACACCAGAAACTCATAATAAATGGTCACTACGTGCGTCTGCCACTGGAGAGCTTATTTTTGATAATGTAAAAGTCCCTAAAGAGAACTTATTGCCAAATAAAAGTGGTTTAGGAGCACCACTAGGATGTTTAGATTCTGCTAGATATGGGATAGCTTGGGGAGCAATTGGAGCTGCTATGGATTGTTATGATACGGCTTTGCGATATGCAAAAGAACGTATACAGTTTGATAAGCCTATCGGAGGAACCCAATTGCAACAAAAGAAATTAGCCGAAATGATCACCGAAATTACCAAAGCTCAATTATTAGCATGGCGATTGGGTGTTTTACGTAATGAAGGCAAAGCAACTACTGCACAGATTTCTATGGCCAAACGTAATAATGTAGAAATGGCAATTAATATCGCCCGAGAAGCCAGACAAATATTAGGCGGTATGGGAATTACTGGTGAATATAGTATTATGCGACATATGATGAATTTGGAAAGTGTGATAACGTATGAAGGTACACATGATATTCACTTACTAATTACGGGTATGGATATTACAGGGATACCTGCATTTAAATAAAAATTCTCCTATACCGAGGTATAGGAGAATCAAGGGAATTGCAAAAAATCAGCGAATCGCCGAATGTTTAAAGGTCGTATGAACCTTTAATAGTCCAATATTGATTTCGCCTACCCCTAGTCTCAGTTCAATATTGGATTTTTCAGTACTATAATGGCTAACTATGTATTGAAAATGATTTGTTAATAATGATGCAATGATAGCTTAGGGTAGTTTCATTTTTCGTTACTGGGATTTATTTTTTCTTTTTTTCTGAAGAATTATTTTAAGTATTGCAAACAAAAAATTCCCTTACAAAAGCAAGGGAATTTAAAAACTCAACTAATTGTCGAAAGTTTAGAGAATCTTTTAATGATTCTCTTTTGAAGTTTAATACTGATCGCGCCTACCCCTAGCCTTGACCAGATATCAAACTTTTTAAGTTAATACCTATTATGCGGTATTGGTCAATTTCTTATTTCTAAATTCTTTTTGTTCATAAAACCCAAATCGAAACCCAACATTTTGTTCATAGACAAAGCTTTTTAATGCGACATCATAGATTACAGGAGCATTTAATGCTTTCATAGTACTTATGGTACGATATAGTTTTGTTTTTGAGATTCCCAGTCTGCAAGCAAGTGCTTCAGGTGTTCCAGTTGATTTTAATCGAACCAACTGATCTATTCTCTCTATAAGCTTAATGTGTTTTATGATAACATTCATAGATATTCCCTTTCATTTAAATAATATTCTAATACGTATTTATTTGTGGGGGTTTGTCTATTAATGTTGTCAATAGAAAGTATGTTACCTAAAAAATGATATTTTTTTTATTTTTTTATAAAATGAAGAGTATACCTGCTATAGAGAACAGGAAACTTGGTGCGATTTTTAACGTAGTTTATGTACTACAGCCCGAAACTTCATCACAAAATTCCTATACCTAAAATAGATAACAATAAAAAAAGAAAAGAATTAAATTCTAAAAAAGCGAATTACCTATGTTTGAAGGAAGAAAGGAAATATGAAAAGAGAAATAATACTCTAAATTAGAAATACTAGTGTTCCTATAAAGCTTCTTTTAACTGTAGGGCTCTAATTTTATAGATGCCATCATAGGCTATTATTTCATCCAAAACTGAAATTACTATGTTTTTCTTATCGAGCTTTAGATAAGTAAGCGATAAGTACCATTTGGCGACCTCGTAAAACTTACTATCTTTTTCAAAATCTTCAAATACTGTGATAGCTTTTTCTTCTTGATTTGTATTTAAGTAGCTATTGCCAAGATATAATTGTAACTTTTCTTTACGGTCTAGATTAGGTAGTTTTTCTAATTCTCCGATTACAGTTTCGTAATCTTTGTTATTGTAGTTTTCAATAATATCTTGTAACTGAGTGTCTGTTTTACCTCTGGTTGTATCTTCTGTTAAAAAAGGAGTGTAATACGCTAAATATAAATCTTGGGTATCAACGGTTTTGCCAGTATAGTTCCATACTAATGCTCCAATACTTAATATGACTATAATAGAGGCCGCGATTTTCCAGGGTGCAGAAAAAAAAGAACTGCTAGCGGTTTCCTCTTCTTTAATCGCAGCACTTATTTTTATTAATTTTTTTTTAAAAGCGATAGTATCAGGATCACTTAATGCAGCATGTAAAGATTTATGTTTTTCAACTTCCTGGGATAGTTCAGGATTAAGCGATATTTCTTTTTCAAAAGCAATTAGCTCCTCTTTAGATAAAGAGCCAGCAATATAACTTTCGATTTTATCGAATATTTGTGGGGTTCGTTTCATAATTCGCTATTTTTTTGGGGAGTAAGCTGTAACTCCTTAAATGCAGTATCTTTTTCGATCATTTCGATTAAAGATTCCTTGCATTCAAATTTTTTCTTTCGGGTATACCCTTCGGTGTACCCAGTTATTTTAGCAATCTCTTTCATGCTATTGCCCTGAAAGAGTAAATTTAACACTTCGCGACAGCTATCACTTAATTTTAAGAAATATTTGCGATAAATATGTTCGCGTTCACTATTTTCTATATCTTCTTGAACTTTAAGTTCTATAGTATCTGCAGTATCATAGATATTTTCTGCAAGTACTATTTTTTTGTTTTTTCGTAACCGATTTCTCCAAATGTTTTTACAAACAGCGTAGAAAAAGGTACGTAAAGAAGACTGAAGCTCTAAAGAATCTGTCTTTAGTTTTTGATAGATCATGACTAATGCGTCTTGAAACACATCTTCTACATCTTCTTCGTTTCCTGAATTTTGTAGAATATATCGCCGTATATAAGGAAGGTTCTTTTTATAAAACAAGGTTAAAACCTGTTCATCTCCTGCCGCGATACCCTTCAAAATTTTCTGATCTTCGGTGTTCTTCATACATTAATGTAATAAGATAACAATTTGTTACCTTTTTAGATGGATTTTTTTATTTTATGTCGAACTATTGGTATAAGAACTGTAAAAGTAACAATTTTAGTGTCTTTGGTATTAATAAAGAAAGGAAACAATTGATAAGTGACACTAGTATTGAAATTAGTAACGATTTTTATACTGTAATATAGCTTATATAAGTAAACAATAAGTCATAAAAATAATGGTAATACGACCCAGAGATATACCAAAGAGACTGTCATTATATTTTAAAATGACATGTTACTTCATTTTTTTTAATACAATAGTATCCTACAGTCAAACCACAGATACTTTGGTTGCCTATCAACATTTTGTAAAAGCAGATTCACTATTAACAAATAAGAGCTATGAGGAATCTATAAAATATTTTAAAAAAGCATTACCTATTTATAAAAAAGCAAAAGCGTGGGAACGAGTGGCTAGGTGTTATAATAGGATTGCTGAAAACCTACAACATAATTACGAACTCGAAAAATCGTTACAGAATGCAAAGGAAGCATTGACAATCAGTAATTCTTATCTTCAAAAAGAGAATAAAGAAAAAGCTTATGTTTATGATAATATGGGGAAGTATTATAATGAAAAAGAAGATTTTGAAAAAGCTCTAAAATTTTACTCAAAAGCATTATCGATTAGACAAAGACTCTTAGGAAAAGAACATATAGATATTGCTACATCATACAGTAACCTTGCTTTGACTTATTATCATACTTCCTTGTATAAGAAAGCTATCGAATATCATAATAAAGCATTGGTTATTAATTTAAATACATTAGGGGCAGATCATCAAAAAATAGGTAATACGTATAATAATATTGGTATTGTTTATAAAAGATTAGGTAATTATAAAAGGGCGCTTTATTATTTCGAAAAGGATTTAAAAATAACAATCAAAAACTCTGGAGAACATCACCTCTATGCTAGTTACAGTTATAATAATATAGGGTTGATATATGCTGAGACTAAGCAAAATGATAAAGCAATAGCGTATTATCAAAGAGCATTATCAATTTTGATTCAAGAAGATAACATATATGGGATGAATATTTTATATAATAACATTGGTAATCTTTTAGATGAAAAAGGTGAATTTGACGAAGCGCTGGAGTATTATAAGAAAAGCCTGAATATGAGACTTAAATTATATGGTGATTCCCACTCAGAAATCGGAACCATATACAATAATATTGGTGTTACCTATATAAATAAAAGCGATTATAAAAATGCATTACGTTATTTTTCTAAAGCATTAAAAGTTTTTAAATCTTTATATAAAAAAAATCATTACAATATCGCATTTGAATATGCTAATCTAGGAAGTGTTTACATCCGTAAAAAAGAATATGATAATGCTTTAAAATATTACAAAAAAGCTCTAAAAATATATAAAGCTATTGATATAAGTGATCAAATAGATATCGCAGATGTGTATCTAAATATTGCGATTGTTTATAGTAAAAAGGAAGAGTATACTAATGCATTGCTAAATTCTGAAAAAAGTTTAAAGATTCTTCAAAACAAATATGGAGAAAAACATTCGCTTGCAATGGAGTCATATCTTAATATTGCCGAAATTTATAATAAACGGAAAAAACACGTAAAAGCAATTTCTTATTATGATACGGTATTATTAATAAATACTAAAAATGTTTTTAAGAAGATTTCAAAAAACACTTTCGATTCAAATTATTATTATGATCAGAAATTGCTTTTGAAAACTCTTACAGGAAAAGCTCGAAGCTTTCTTTTTCAATATAAAAAAAGTAGCGCAATAAAGGATCTTAAAGAAGCGATTTTGACTTATCAAAAAATAGATACTTTAATTAACACGGTCAGGCATTCGTATACTAATTATAATGACAAAGTAACCTTTGCTAAAAAAACAGCAAAAATATATCAAGGTGCCATAGCCTCACACTTATTGGCATACAAAGTAACCAAAGATCAAAAATCACTAGAAAAAGCATTTTATTATTCAGAGAAGAGTAAAGCCAATACGCTAAAAGAACTACTAGCTGCGGCTAATGCTACAAACTATGCGGGATTACCAAAAGAAGTTTTAGAACTAGAAAAAGAATTACGAATTGATCAAGCCTTTTATCAATCTAAAATTACAGAAGAACGCACAAAACAAAGGATAGATTCCTCAAAGATTATAGATTATGAGAATCGGCTTTTTGATATAAGTAAACGGCAAGATTCACTTACCATGATTTTAGAAAAAGAGTATCCTAAATATCATCAATTAAAGCATAAAAATGCGCTTGTTTCGGTATCAGATATACAACAAAAGCTAAAAGCAAACACGACCTTGTTAGAATTTTTTGTTTCAGATAATATTGTATATGCGTTTACCATCTCTAAAGATAAATTAGATGTCAAAGAAATAACAGTTTCAGATGTAAGTAAGAATATAGAAATACTTAAAGAATCTATTATTGCCAAAGATATACAAGAGTATAAGAAAGTTGCTTATGGTCTATATTCGCAATTAATAGCACCTATACAAGATAGGCTAACTGGCGGCGATGAGTTAATTATTGTTCCCGATGGAGCATTATGGCATTGCAATTTTGAGTTGTTACTTACCCAGCAGGATAGTTCTAACAATCCTAAGTCATTATCATATTTGTTAAAAGAGTTTGCGATCAGTTATGCTAATTCAGCAAGTTTATTGTTTCAATCATCGAATACAAAATCTGTTCACCAGGAAAAAGAAGATTGTTTGGCGTTTTCATTTTCAAATAGCACAACTGTAATAGATGCCAAAACGATGAGTTTGGCAACTTTGAGAAATGCTGGAGATGATTTACCTGGTACACGAAGAGAAATCAGAGAAATTTCAGAAATTATAGATGGTCAGTATTATTTCGGATCTCAGGCAATAGAATCTAATTTTAAGCGAAATGCAAATCGGTATAACATCTTACATCTGGCATTGCATGGAGATGTAGATCATAAGCGTCCAGAAAACTCAAAGCTGTATTTTACCAAAAGTAAAGACACTATCGATGATAACTTATTGTATGCTCATGAGTTATTTGCGATGGATATCCCAGCAGAGCTTACCGTATTAAGCGCCTGCAATACAGGTACAGGAAAGGTTGCCAAAGGCGAAGGGATTATGAGTTTAGGTAGTGCGTTTCAATATGCAGGTACCAAGAGTTTGTTGTTAAGCAGTTGGGCGGTATCAGATCAAACAACACCAGAGTTGATGAAATACTTTTATACAAACCTAAAAGAAGGGATGAATAAGTCCAAGGCATTACAACAAGCAAAACTACAATACTTACAAACAGCCAATTTAGATCGTGTTCACCCATGGTATTGGGGAGGCTTTTATGTAGTTGGTGATACTACTGCAATACAGTTTACTAGTAATACATCGTGGTATTGGATTTTAGGAATAGTATTATTTGTATTAATTTTAGCGAGATTTGTATATAAAAGAAATTCTAACAAAACAAAGAAATTATCTTACGATATTTAATTACCCAGGATTTTATCATTTTTATATCTCGAACACAGTAAGTTATTATCATGAAAATATACGGACATCGCGGAGCAGCAGGTTTAGTTGCCGAAAATACCATCGAATCAATTTTAGAAGCGCTGAACAATAATGTAAAAGGAGTTGAAATCGATGTGCATTGCTGTAAATCTGGTGAATTAGTGGTGATCCACGATGAAACCTTAGAACGAACAACTAATGGAACGGGTTTAGTTTCTGAATATACTTTACAAGAGTTAAAACAGATAACCACGATAGAAGGTTATAAAATTCCAACATTACAAGAAGTTCTTGAAGTTATAGACGGGCGATGTGAACTTAATGTTGAACTAAAAGGTATACATACAGCACTACCAACGCTTAAATTACTTGAAGAGCAAATATTAAAAACCAATTGGGAATACAAACATTTTATTATATCAAGTTTTGACCATAGTCAATTGTTCGAATTAAAAGAACATACTTCTAAATTTAAAATAGGTGTTCTTACTGAAGAGAATATAAGTAAAGTACTGCCTGTAGCTCATGACTTAGAAGCATTTTCAATCCATCCTCCAATTTCAACACTAACTCAACAAGCGGTTGATAAAGCAAAAACACAAGGGTATCGAGTATACGTTTGGACTGTAAATACAAAAACATTAATGGAACAATCAAAAAGCTGGAATGTTGATGCTATCATCACAGATTTTCCGAATTTTGTATAATGAATTATGATTTAATAATCGTTGGTGGCGGAGCTGCAGGTTTTTTTACAGCAATAAATGTTGCCGAACAGGATCCGAAATTAAGAATTGCAATTCTCGAAAGAGGAAAAGAGGTATTGTCAAAAGTTCGTGTTTCTGGAGGAGGACGTTGTAATGTTACCCATGCAGAGTTTATACCTAATGAACTAAGTAAGAATTATCCAAGAGGAGAAAAAGAGCTAAAAGGACCATTTCATACCTTTATGACTGGCGATACTATGGATTGGTTCGATCAGAGAGGAGTAGCTCTAAAAATTGAAGACGATGGTCGAATTTTTCCTGTCTCTAATTCATCAGAAACTATTATAAATTGCTTTTTGTCCGAGGCAAAGCGATTGCAAATTGATGTTCTTACAAGTCATGCGGTTAAAAATTTTAAACCTGAGCAAGAAACTTGGTTTGTCGAAACTAATCAAGGAGGTTTTACTACAAAAAAACTGATGATAGCTACTGGTAGTAATCCAAAGATTTGGAAGGTACTACAAGAACAGGGTCATGATACTATAGATGCTGTTCCTTCATTATTTACATTTAATATTAAAGATTCCAGAATTAAAGAATTACCAGGAGTGGTAACGCATGCCATGGTTAAGGTGAATAATTCAAAATTGCAGAGTGAAGGGCCTTTGTTAATAACGCATTGGGGGATGAGTGGTCCGGCAATATTAAAACTTTCTGCTTGGGGAGCAATAGAATTAAATGCGATTCAATATGATTTTGAAATAACCGTAAACTGGTTGCAAGATGATACTGAAGAAGAAGTTTTACAAAGTATCAGGAGTCTTAAAGAAACCTATTCAAAACAATTAGTATTTACGTATGCACAGTTCGATTTACCTAAAAGGCTGTGGCAGAGTTTGGTTTTGGCATCAGGTATCCAAAAAGATACACGCTGGGCAGATCTTAATAAAATTCAAAGTAAATCCTTGTCAGAACAATTAACCCAAAGTGTTTTTAAAGTTAATGGTAAAAGTACCTTTAAAGAAGAATTTGTAACGGCAGGAGGTATTAATCTCAAAGAAGTAAGTTTTAAAACGTTTGAAAGTAAAAAATGCCAAAATCTATATTTTGCCGGAGAAGTCTTAAATATAGATGCTATCACAGGTGGATTTAATTTTCAAAATGCATGGACTGGTGCTTTTATAGCTGCTAAGGCTATTACGTCAAAATAACATTTCTTAATTTTAAAAAGAGATAAAGGACTTAAAAATTAACTTATGAAAACATATGTTGCATTGTTAAGAGGAATTAATGTAAGTGGCCAGAAAAAGATTAAAATGGCAGATCTTACAGAAGCATTAGAAAAATTAGGATTGTTTTCTGTTACCACTTATATCCAAAGCGGAAATGTAATTTTTCAAAGTGAACAAAATGATGTACAATTTTTAAGTAATTTAATCTCAAAAGGTATACAACAAAGATTTGGGTTTGATGTTCCTGTGTTGGTTATTACTCTAGAGACATTAGCTGCTATTTATCAAAAAAACCCATTTTTAGACCGATTAAACAAAGAAGAAATTGAAACAAAAAAAATGTATTTTACATTATTGTCAACCCCTCCTGATGAAGAATTAGTAAAAGAATTACGATCTGGTTTTAATGGAGAAGAAGAGTTTGTGATTACTAAAAATGTAGTGTACCTATATGTAGCTGCTGGATACGGAAAAACCAAACTAAACAATAATTTTTTCGAAAAAAAATTGAAAAGTGTAGCCACAACCAGAAACTTAAAAACAGTAATTAAATTATTGGATTTAAGTGGTTTGAACTTGTAAATTAGAGTAAAGTATTACGGTTTTTTAAGTAAATTTTTGTATCTTAATAGAGATTAACTAATACCTCAATTAACTATGAAAAAAATTACTCTCTTTCTTTTTGTCATAATTTTATTTAGTAATGCACATCAAGGACATGCCTATAGTGATAAAAAACCTATGGAAAAGTTATTGATGGATTATATTGACAAAATGAATGCCTTGACGCAAGGAACCAAAAAAGAAGATGTACTAAGTTTGTTTGATGAAAAATATAACGGAAATACAGTATATGTAAACTTATCGGGAGCCTTAGTTAGGAAGAATTACTTTAAAAAGGATATTTCTGGACAATTAGACGATATTATTGATGATGATAATTATAAATTCAAACTTACATTAGAAAAAATTGTTTTTCAAACTCAGAAAGAAAGGGCAGGTACAATTTCTGCTGTAATTAACTTTGAATCGTATATAGATAAGAAAATTGCCGAAAAAGGAACAATGCTAATGGATCTTGTTGCTATTAGAGTAAACGGCGGTTGGAAAATAGCACAAAATAATATGATTAGAGTTTCTGAAGCAAAAGATATAGGAGAATGCATTTGTTATGTATACGGTAAAGGGACTACCAAATTTGTCACAGAAGTATATTACCCATCAGGATTAGAATATAGTCAAGAACTAGGGGCGTTTCAGGTTACGACAAAAGATACAAAACGAATCATTAAATCAAATAGCAATGAGTATTATTGGAATAAAGGTACTGGAAAAATAGCTTTTAAAGGTGTGCAAATTGGAAAAGCCGCAGATTCAAGAAAAGCACTAGAAGTTGTGCTAAAACACCAGTATAAAGAATCTTGTGTTAATATTGTATTTAATTAATAGTATTTAGCATATACACATACTTAAGCTTTATATATTTAAGTATGTGTATTGCTTTATTTCTCTTACTGAATAATAGTTGCATCCTTTAGAAAACCTCGCCATGAGATTTCAATAGCTTGATTAATATGTTTTTCTTGAAGTTTCACCTGCTCATTTTCGTGAATCTTTACCAACGAAACAACGTTACCAAAGAATAACTCTTCCATAACGAGTGTATTGTAAGATTTAAAAACCTTTTGTCGTACACCATTTTTAAAATAATTTTCTATTTCACCATAGTATTCACGAGCTTTATCTTTTAGGCTTTGTGGAATTTCTGGAGAACGAGCAATTTGTTCAGAAAAAATAAAAGCTAATGGGTTATTAACAAAGTAATAGAATAGGTTTAGCCACATTACGGTAAATTGCTTTTTAATATCGTCTTCTGGGATGTTACGCATTACTACTGTACCAAAATCTTGCGTAAGCATTAAATATAATTCTGTAATAATCTCTTCCTTATTCTTAAAATGATGATATACGGTACCATTAGCAACTCCTGATTCTTTAATAATCTGCGAAAGAGAAGTAGCATTAATTCCTTGTTTAGTAATTAATTCTAGAGTAGTCTGTAAGACTATTGCTTTTTTACTCATAAAAATGAAATTCCTTATTCTTAATTTAATTTAGCTGCCATATGCCAAAATTCAATGCAGTCGCAAAAGCAACCCAAACAACGTAAGGGATAAGTAGGTAAGCGGCAATAGTGTTCACTACAGTAAACCATTTAATGGTAAACAATAGTAGGATAAATAGGGCTATTATATCTAGTAATGCAATCAATGGACTCTGCAAGCCAAAGAAAAAAATTGACCAAGCAGCATTCAATATTAATTGAAAACCAAAATGATATAACGCAGTTTTTACCCATTTATGATAAAAACCTTTACTCCATACAATTCCTGCTGAAATACCCATCATAATGTACAATAGTATCCATACAGGTCCAAATATCCAATTTGGAGGTGTAAAGGACGGCTTTTTTAAAGTTAAATACCAAGTATCTATAGAACTTTGAGTTGCAATACTACTCAAAAAACCAATTAGTAGACATAAAACTACGGCAATACCGATGCGAGATAACTTTTTTTTCATTAAAAGGAATTAGTGCAGTACTAAAATAGGAATTTATTTTCACTACTGATGCACTTAAATATCGTAGAGCACTTATATTTGTTCAAAATTATTCTAATATTATGATGAACTATCCTGAGTTTACCTTTTCTGTAGTGTCAGAATTACCAGATAATGGAGTAATAAAGTGTACATCTCCTAGCAATATAGCTTTAGTAAAGTACTGGGGTAAAAGACCTATACAGCTACCCGAAAATGCATCTATTAGTTTTACGTTAGAGACTTGCAAAACAATAACAAGTTTAGCATACAAAAGAAAGGAAACACCCTCTGAAGATTTTGATTTTGAATTGCTTTTTGAAGGAAAACCCAAACCAGATTTTAAACCTAAGATTCAGAGTTTTTTTACACGAATAGAGACATATTTGCCTTTTTTAAAAGAATATTCTTTTACCATAGAAACAAGTAATACTTTTCCTCATAGTAGTGGGATTGCATCTTCGGCTAGTGGTATGAGTGCCCTTGCATATTGTTTGATGCAATTAGAAAGAAAAATAAACACAAGTATTACAGAACATGAATTGTTACAAAAAACGTCATTTTTAGCCCGTTTAGGATCTGGGAGTGCTTGCCGAAGTCTTGAAGGTCCAATTACGGTATGGGGAAAACACGATGCTATTGGCGGAAGTAGTGATGCCTTTGCTGTTAAATTTCCGCATACTATTCATGATAATTTTAAAGAATTTCAAGATACGATCTTACTAGTTGATAAAGGTGAGAAGCAAGTGAGTAGTACCGTTGGCCATGATCTTATGCATGGTCATCCATTTTCTGCAAAGCGATTTGAACAAGCTACAAACAATTTATCTAAACTTAAAGAAATACTTGGTACAGGAGATTTAGATGCGTTTATTGAGGTGGTCGAAAGCGAAGCCTTAACGTTGCATGCTATGATGATGACCTCGTTACCCTATTTTATTTTAATGAAACCTAACACATTGGTAGTAATTAATAAAGTTTGGGAATATCGAAAAGCAACAGGATCTAAACTTTGTTTTACATTAGATGCAGGTGCTAATGTACATTTATTATATCCAAATAATGAAAAAGATAAGGTTTTATCTTTCATTACTAGTGAGTTAGTTGCGTATTGTGAAAACGGTCAGTATATTTGTGACAAAATAGGATTGGGAGCAAAATTGTTGTAACTTTATCCTAATAGGGAAGACAAATAAGATATATATTAAAAAATACAGATGAAGGGACCATTATTTTATTCTAAAATATTATTATTTGGAGAATATGGAATTATAAAAGATTCTAAGGGTTTATCTATACCATATAATTTTTTTAAGGGTGCCCTTAAAGTGTCAGAAACTCCAAATGATGAAGCTTTAGAATCTAATAAGAACCTGAAAGAATTTTCAATTTATCTTGAGAAAATTCAAAATGAAGATGTCGTTAAATTTGATTTAGAAAAGTTAAGAAAAGACATAGATGCGGGCATGTATTTCGATAGTAGCATACCACAAGGTTATGGTGTTGGTAGTAGTGGAGCACTTGTAGCTGCTATTTATGATAAATATGCTGCAAATAAAATTACAGTTTTAGAAAATCTTACTAGAGATAAATTATTAAAACTTAAGAAAGTTTTTGGTCTTATGGAGTCTTTCTTCCATGGAAGCAGTTCAGGGTTAGATCCTTTAAATAGTTATTTAAGTCTTCCGATACTAATTCATTCTAAAGATAATATAGAACCCGCAGGTATTCCATCTCAAAGTGTGGAAAATAAAAAAGGTGCCGTTTTCTTATTAGATAGTGGTATTGTAGGAGAAACAGCTCCTATGGTAAGTATCTTCATGGAAAACATGAAGCAAGAGGGTTTTCGCAGCATGCTTAAAAATCAATTTGTAAAGTATACTGATGCATGTGTAGATGATTTCCTAAAAGGAGATGTAAAGTCTTTATTTTTAAATATCAAACAGCTTTCTCATGTAGTGTTAGATAATTTCAAACCTATGATTCCAAAAGAATTTCATAATCTTTGGAAAAATGGAATTGAGACGAATGACTATTATCTTAAATTATGTGGTTCTGGCGGAGGAGGTTATATCCTTGGGTTTACACAAGATTTTGATAAAGCACAAGCTTCACTTAAAGATTACAAATTAGAAGTAGTTTATAATTTTTAATAAGCATTAGTATGCTTACTAGAAAAAACAAACTTTTTTTTCTCAAATTGTTAAGTTTATTTTCTGTCGTTAGAGGATATAACATTCTTATTATTGTCCTTGCTCAATATTTGACATCTATATTTATTCTTGCACCTAATATTCAATTAAAGCAAGTTCTTTTTGATCCAAATTTATTTGTAATTGTATTGGCTTCTGCAGGAGTAATTGCAGCAGGGTATATTATTAATAGTTTTTATGATAAAGAAAAAGATCTAATTAACAGACCTCAAAAAACGATGCTTGACCGTCTAGTAAGTCAGCAAACTAAACTTACAGGTTACTTTATTTTAAACTTTTTATCTGTTGTATTAGCAAGCTATGTTTCGTTTAGGGCTGTTCTTTTTTTTTCGGTATATATTTTTGCAATTTGGTTTTACTCTCATAAATTGAAGAAATATCCTATTTCTGGGAATATGGTGGCTTCAATACTATCAATAACGCCTTTTTTTGTTGTATTTATATACTATAAAAATTTTGATGAAGTCATCTTTGTACATGCAACTTTTTTGTTTCTAATGTTAATGATTCGCGAGATGATAAAGGATTTAGGAAACTTAAAAGGTGATCTAGTTCAAAATTACAAAACAATTGCCGTTGTGTATGGAGAACTCGCGTCAAAAAGAATTATTACAGGTTTAATCATAATTGCTTGTATACCTATTTATTTATTATTGACTAAATATGAAATAGGGTTTATGTATCTGTATTTTTATGTTTGTCTTGTTCTTCTTACTTTACTACTAGTTGGATTATGGGGTTCTAAGGGGAAATTACATTATGTTTGGTTGCATAATATTTTAAAACTAATTATAGTTTCAGGTACATTTAGCATAATTCTTATTGATGTAAACATGATTCTAGATAGAATTCTTTGGTAAAAAAGAAAGCAGTTGCATATGCAACTGCTTAAAAAGATAAGTTCTCAATTTAATCTCTTTGAAGATGTATTTAAGATTAAATAGTATTTGGCTTTTTAATTTTAAGTGGAAGTCTAAAGATTCTGTTTGTAGTAACAGATTTTTCTGTAGTTACTTTTTTATAGTTTAATCTAGATTTTATATAAGTAACAACACTATCTTCATGTGAATCAACATTTAGAACTACAACTTCACCATTAGTATTGATAGTAAATTGGATTGTAGCGGTCAAATCTGCTTTTTCAATTTTGATTTCTGGGTCTTTTAAAAGTACAGCAACTTCATCTCTTATTTGTTGTTCTGTACTAATAGAATTTTTGTCGTTTGAGGCAAATGACTGATTAAATCCTAATACAATGACGAATACTAAAACGATTAACTTTTTCATTTTTTTGATCTTTTAAGATTTGAGTTTTGAACTATTTGTTTCAATTTTACATGACAAATGTACCGCTGGATTTTACATTATTTTTGTTTTTAGTTTTACTAGAATGTGTCAATATGTTTACGGTTTGGTTAAAAAGCATATGTTTTAACGTAAATTAAACTTTGAATACTATATACTTTTTATATGTTTACTTTTTCATAATAAATAAGGAAGTACTTTTTTGTTGTTAAATTCTCAGCGTTTAGTATGATTTCCTGTCGATAGTAAGTTTTTTACTAAGGCTCTAATGTTATGATAATGTTATGTTGTGGTTTTGCCGTAAGCTCATTTTTAGAGTTTAATGAATTGAAAAACAGAATTTTATATATTAATTATTTGTTAACGAAGTGCTGGGGAATTTGTATCACTCACGCATGAAGAAATAATACAATTGAATACATGAAGGATCCATTATTGACAGTAGCGCTAGCTCAAATTTCTCCTGTTTGGTTAAACAAAACAGGAACATTACAAAAAATTGAAGAAACTATACACGAAGCTGCTTCTAAAAAAGCAGAGCTAATTGTTTTTGGTGAATC
The DNA here is from genome assembly GCF_001632745.1 of Aquimarina aggregata. Taxonomy (GTDB): domain Bacteria; phylum Bacteroidota; class Bacteroidia; order Flavobacteriales; family Flavobacteriaceae; genus Aquimarina; species Aquimarina aggregata. The sequence continues at coordinate 55,836 of NZ_LQRT01000008.1, forward strand.
ACTTCTTCCTGGATACCCTTTTTGGGTAGAACTTACCAATGGCGCTAAATTTAATAGCACGGTTCAAAAAGAAATCCATGCACATTACGCACAAAATGCTGTTAGCATTGAAAATGGAGATTTAGATACTATTTGTAAGCTTGCTGCTACATATAAAATGGCAATGTATATTGGTATTATTGAACGCCCTATAGATCGTGGAGGACATAGTTTATATGCTTCATTGGTTTATATTGACCCTTTAGGAGAAATTAAATCGGTTCATAGAAAATTGCAACCAACATATGAAGAAAGACTAACTTGGTCCCCTGGAGATGGTAATGGGCTTAAGGTTCATCCTCTTAAAGCATTTACTGCTGGTGGATTAAATTGTTGGGAGAATTGGATGCCATTGCCAAGAGCGGCGCTTTATGGTCAAGGAGAAAATTTACATATTTCAGTATGGCCAGGGAGCGATTATAATACAAAAGATATAACAAGGTTTATTGCGCGAGAATCACGCTCTTATGTGATCTCAGTTTCAAGTTTAATGAGAAAATCTGATTTTCCGGAGACAACTCCGCATCTAAATGAAATTTTAAAAAATGCTCCTGATGTTCTAGGAAATGGAGGCTCCTGTGTTGCAGGTCCCGATGGAGAATGGGTTCTTGAACCCGTTTTACATACAGAAGGACTTTTAATAGAAACATTAGACTTTAATAGGGTGCTACAAGAACGTCAAAACTTTGATCCAGTAGGGCATTATTCAAGACCCGATGTAACTCAATTACATGTAAATAGAGAACGTCAAAGTACAGTAAGGTTCGATAAATAATAATTGTCAATCCTAAATAGTAATCCACTATCTTTGCAAAAAATTTAAGATATGAGTCGTGGAGATCGTTCTCGAGATGGAAAAAGTAGTGGAAGACAAGGGAAATCTAAAATTAAGACTTTCAAACAGGATAATACTCCTGTAAAAAAGTCTGTTGGAAGTCCTAAAAAGATTGTAGAATCTGATGAGATACGACTAAATAAGTATGTTGCTAATTCTGGTGTTTGCTCTAGAAGAGAAGCTGATTTATATATTCAAACAGGAAGTGTTTGGGTAAATGGTAAGCCAGTGACAGAAATGGGGTATAAAGTGAAGTTGACCGACGAAGTAAAGTTTGATGGACGACTTATTACACCACATAAAAAAGAGTACGTTTTACTTAATAAGCCAAAAGGCTTTGTAACCTCGACAAGTCCCGAAAAAACCAGAACGGTAATGGATTTAGTCGCAAATGCTTCTAAGCAACGATTAAAACCCGTTGGACGATTAGAACGAAATACAACAGGTTTACTTTTATTTACAAATGATGTGGATTTAGAGAAAAAACTCACTCATCATAAAAGTGGGGTTCGTAAAATCTTTCATGTAGAGTTAGAACGTAATCTTAAATTTGAAGATCTTCAGAGAATTGAAAAAGGAATTAAACTAGAAGAAGGTTTTATAAACGTTGATGAGATTTCTTATATCGAAGGCGCTTCTAAAAACGAAATAGGTATTCAATTACAATCTTCTAAAAACGGAATAATTCATAAACTTTTTGAACATCTTAACTATAGCGTAGTCAAGTTGGATCGTGTTATCTATGCAGGATTAACTAAAAAAGATCTTCCTCGTAGCCACTGGAGAGTACTAACAGAGCAAGAAGTAATTAATTTAAAGATGATGTAAGACTTGACTTAGTCTGATTTTTAGATAGCAGATACATATCCCAAAAAAAGACAGTTAAGACTATAAAATATTCTAATCCAACCATCCATAAGTTTTCCTTAAAATCAGGATGGATATAGGCTGTATAACTTAATATAATTGCAAATGACCATGCAATAGGGAATTTATACCTTGTAAATATGCAAAGTGATAAAGGAACGGCGATATACCAGGGATGTACTGTGGTGGATAAAAAATAATAACAACAAATTCCTAAGGTCAATACGGTGATGAGTTGTATTGTTGTTTTGTTTTTTCGAATAAAAGTCAAACTAAGAAGGATTAAAATAACAATCATTGGTAATATTTTACCAACGGTTTCGATAATATTCCAACCTACGACTTGATACCCAATCCAACGAATGATATAGAAAATACTGGCATTAAATTCAAAATTTTGAAACCAGAGCGTAATTGTTTTTCTAAAGTTAATAAGAAAAGCTTCTGATAAAAAAGGAGCAAAGGTTACCAAAACAGTAAGAAGAATAATACTATAGAATCCAAGTAGTTTTGGTAATCCTGATTTTAGACCAAGCTTGTTGTAGTTTTTGTGATCCCCAATTACAAATTTCTTAAAGAATAATGGTAAAAATAACAAGGGAATCAGTTTTACAGAAACAGATAGTCCTAATGCTATTGCAGCCCAATACCAATAGCCTTTATGTAAAAGGTATAAGGACCAAATGATAAAAAAGACCATTACAGCTTCAAAATGCAGGTTTCCCGTAAGCTCTATAATTATAAAAGGATTAAGAACATACCAGAAAATTTGTTTTTCTGGAAGCTTAAGAGCCTTTAGTAGTTTTTTTCCGAAGAAAAATGTTCCAATATCTGCCAGAATAATAAGAATTCTAAATACCATTGCAGATCCTAGAATGCTCTTACTTGCAAATACAGCCGAAATTAAATAGCAAAGCTGGCTGATAGGAGGGTAATTGGTAAAATGACTACCATTAAGTTGTTCCATGCCCTTGTAGAGCTCGTGAGCTTGGTTAATAGGAGCATTGTTGTCGCTAATCCAGACTTCAGGCAAAGATAAATACGGATTGTATCCTTCTAATAACATTCTGCCATCCCAGATAAAGCGATAAAAATCTTGAGATAGATTAGGGATAGCAAATAAAAATACGATCCTAAATAGTAATCCGGCTACGGCAAGAAGCTTCCAATTATTTGGATTGGATTGTATGATTTTATATGAAATAAAGAATAAGATAGTCCAAAGACTAATCATCTTAACAAAATCAATGCGCTCTAATTGATAAGCAAAGCTCCAATAAAAAAGAATACCAATAAAAATGAGAAGTATAGAAAACTTATTATGTTTCCAATACGATAACATTATAATTTAGAGGTAACAGATTTAATAAATACAAAACCAAATCCCAAAAAAAGCATAATATGAAATAAGAAGAGTCCAAAATCCTGAAGCTTAAAAGCGCTATATAAGGCAAATCCGAAATAGCCCATTAGTAAAGCTTCAATAATAGTATTACCCGAAATATTCTTGTTTACATATTTATTGTCTTTCCATGAATCTTTTAGCGTATTTATATTAAACTTTGGAGTACGTACAAATTCACTTTTCTTTCCAAAATGGCCTTCAAGGACAGCCATAGAATTGTGCACAGAGAATCCCATTGCAATAGAGAAAAATGTAAAAAACATTTTAATGTACTCCATGAAATTCCAAAACCCTTTTCCGTGTATTTTTTTAAATGTATGCCAATAGCAATAGAAAAATATTACCGTACTTAGAGCAAAGAATGCGATTACATTAAAGTACCAACTAAACAATGGATTGTTGTTTTTAATATACATTACAGGTACACTAAGAATAGCAACCAATAATACTAATAAAAACATACTACTGTTTAACAAGTGGAAAAAACTATGAAATTTGGTTTTAAAAGGTACGGTTTTGTCTCTAAGTAATTTCCAATATAATTTCTGAAAATTTTCTGCAGCACCTTTATTCCATCTAAATTGTTGTGATCTTGCGGCGCTAATTACTACCGGTAATTCTGCAGGTGTTTCAACCTCTTCAAGGTATTTAAATTTCCATTTCTTTAATTGTGCTCTATAACTTAAATCTAGATCTTCGGTTAATGTATCTCCTTGCCAATTACCTGCATCTTCGATACATTTCTTTCTCCAAACACCGGCAGTTCCATTAAAATTAATAAAATGATCCTTATAATTACGTCCTACCTGCTCCATAGTAAAGTGAAAATCAAGTGCAAACGCTTGAATTTTGGTTAGCATAGAGTAGTTTCTGTTAATATGTCCCCAGCGTGTTTGTACAACACCAATATTTTGATCTTTAAAGTAAGGAATAGTCTGCAGTAACCATTTTTTTCCGGGAAGAAAATCAGCATCAAAAATCGCGATGTATTCACCTTTAGCAATTTTTAATCCTTCTTTTAAAGCGCCAGCTTTAAACCCAGTACGATCTTCGCGACAAATATGCTTAATGTCTAATCCACTTTTTTGAAGTTTTTCTATCTGAGCAGCGGTAGTAATCACTGACTCATCTGTAGAATCATCCAAAACTTGTATTTCTAATTTATCTTTAGGGTATTCAAGCTCTGCAATATTATCAAGTAATCGATCCATTACATATAGTTCATTAAATACAGGTAATTGAACTGTTACTTGTGGTATTTCTTCTGCTTTAGTAAAATCAAAAGTAGGAGAGCTATCAGGTTGCTTTCTTGACTTTAGATAATTAACGAGCAGATTCAATTGAGCCAGACTATACATAAATATGATTAGTAAGGCTAATGTGTAGGTTATGATGATAGCAATATCCATTACGTAAAGCTATATTTAAAAATCCAACTTAAAATCTTAACGCCTGCAAATATAGCACCTTTTATTGTTCCTGAAACTTTTGAGACTCCAATTCTCTTTTTGTACTGTACAGGGACTTCGGTGTAGCTGTAACGTTTTTTTAACACTTTTAGCTGCATTTCTACAGTCCAACCATAGGTTTTATCAACCATGTCGAGTGCTAGAAGTGTTTCATATTTAATCGCTCTAAATGGACCAAGATCTGTGAAATTTGCTCCAAAAAAAAGTTTCATTAAGCTTGTAGCTAGCCAATTTCCGAAGATTTGTGGGAACGTCATTGATCCAGCTTCTCGTAAATGTTTTACTCTAGAACCAATAACCATATCAATATTATCAGTAAGTATAGGATTTATAATTTTAGTTAATTCGGCAGGGTAATCACTATAATCTCCATCAAGGAAAACGATAATATCTGGTTTGTTTTCTTTTGAAGCAATATAACTCATGCCTTTTAAACATGCATATCCATATCCTTTTTGATTTTCTATAAGTACTGTTGCACCAGCCTTTTTTGCCACACTTTCTGTTTGATCTGTAGAATTATTACTCACCACAATAATCTCAGAAACCACTTCGGGAATCTCTTGAATTACATGCGCAATAGATTCTTCTTCGTTAAAAGCAGGTATGATTACGTTTATTATTGGAGGCATTTATAAGGAAACATTTGGGTTGTCTTTTTTAAAGCTAAAGATATCGGTCCATTCTCCGATCTTTTCATCATTAACATAGCGTTCGGCTTTAAAAATTTTATTGTTTTTGTATAATAAGGAATATCCTTCTTTTTTATTGTTTTGATATTGGTACTTTGTTGTTATTCCGGTCGCAATATCGTAAATAATCCACCATTTCTCTGCATTATCGTTTAGAAAATGGCCTTCCTTAAATAATTTACCCTTTTCTGTATAAAAATACCAATAGCCATTTTTAGCATTATTTTTAAAATGTCCTTCTTTCATGATGATGCCATTAGAAGAGTAATAATACCAAAAACCTTCTTTTTTATCTTTTTGGTAATGCCCCTCATGAGAAACTTTTCCGTTAGGATAATAAAAAAACCAAAAATTCACTTTCTTTCCGTCTTCTTTCCATCCTTGAGATTTAAGAACACCATCAGGATAGTACTCATAATGATATTCTTTTTGAATAGCATAGGTACTAGCAGAAAAGCAACACATCAATAAGAAAATAGATAACTTTTGGATCATGATGATTTTATGTTTGCAGTCTTAGACGAAAGCTAAAAGCTATACTAACAGAGAATTTTAAGTTAATTCGTAAAAAAGCCATATCTAAAAACAGATATGGCTTTTTACTTTGTTATTAGATCTTAAAATCTATTTTTTATTTACATAATCCATTAAATCTACGTCATTACCTAGTAAGATTTCGTTTGAATTAATTCTACCGTCAAGAGAATCATTTTCTAGTTTAAGTACTCCTCTTGGGCAAACTGCAGAACATATTCCACAACCTACACAACTAGACCTTACTATGTTTTCACCTTTTTGTGCGTATGCACGTACATCTATTCCTTGTTCACAATAGGTAGAACAGTTACCACAAGAGATACACTGTCCTCCGTTAGTAGTAATTCTAAATTTAGAGAATAATCGTTGTTGGATTCCCATAATACCAGCCATTGGACATCCCATTCTACACCATATACGGTTACCAAGTATAGGATAAAAACCAGTTCCTATTACACCAGAGAAAATAGAACCGATTCCGAAAGCATAAAAACTTCTTAAGGCACCATCAAAAGCATATTTCTTTGTATTAAGTCCAAAAGAAAAATATGAGGCATTAATTTTAAGCTGATTAAGATCTACAAAAGCAATTAGTAAAAGAAACCCAATAGTAATTGCAAATGCACCTATAGCTCCTTTAAAAGCACTGTTGTTAAGTTGATCTCTTTTGAAATATGTTACTGTTGCAAAAACAATTGTTAAAAATGCACCTACACTTATTAAGAATGTATTTTTTGTAAACCAATATTTAGTTGAGTCATATCCTAAATATGTAGATATGGTAGCAACTGTCATTACTACAGAAAAAACCAATACAGAGTTGATCATCCATCTTTCAAATTTCCAGGCTTTAATTCCTTTGTCTGATAGTTGGCGAAAAGAATCACCTGCGGTTTCTGCTAATCCACCGCAACCGCAAACCCATGAACAATACCATCTCTTTCCATATTTATAGGTAAGCCAAGGTGAAATCACAAATACCATTAATACAGCCAAGATTAAAAAGAATAACCCAATGGTTTGCGCATTAATAAATTGATCTACTCTCCATTGTTCAAAAGCATAATAATTTAATGGCCACATGTTTTTTAAATCATTATAGGGTAATGAAAATGTATCCGAATTAAGACGGGCCATTAATTCTGGAATTACAAATGCAAAAGCTGTTTGAAAAAACATCACGCTTATCGTTCGTAATTGCTCATAACGATTGTGTTTGTATTTCATGATGAATTTTACTCCAAAAGAAATAATGGCTACCGTATATAATGTTCCATATACAAACCATTGACTTGCTGGATTACCACTTAATAACCTACTTAACGGATCGAATAGACCTACAAGACCAGTATTTGTTCCATCTGCTCCTTGTCCAAGACCTAATAATTCTGCATAAAAGTATAGTACAATGTAAAAACCTGTAAGTGCTACTCCTGCAATCCAGGCAAGTACGCCACGGGATGAAATAGAATTAAACCAAACTGCGTCATTTTTAATTCCTTCGAGCTTTTTATCATATGCTCCTTTTGAAAACGTTATGATGCCCCCTATTAATGCTATCAAAGATATAGCAAGCCATGCAGTTTTATTTGGTAAGTTGATATTAAAGATTGCTAGTACTAATATTAGCAACCCAGACATCCCGACTAGAACGCCTATTTTTTGTATTGTATTAAGGCTTTTAGGAGGTTGTCCTGTTAGTGCCATATTTCTCTCTACTGCCATGATTTATGCGTTTATAAGTTTTTGCTTTTGAAAAGCATTTAAAATATCTTTTTCGAAATGTTTAAAAAATTCGGGATCAAAATTAGCTTCAGGTAAATGTTGTATTACATAATCAACATCTCTTTTTTCAGTTAACCAACGATCAAAAATTTCGTGGCGCATTCTAATACCAAAAGTGTTTATTCCTAAAAATTCTGAAGTTTCTTTATGATATGAAACCGTTATACACTTAGTATCATCTTCATGAATCCAATGAAATTGTTCTTCATATTCTTGTGGCCTTCCAAACACCCAACCATATGTTTGATATTCGATGTCAAGAAATTTTGCGCTATTAAACCAGTGTCCAGGTTTATATTCAATTCTATTTCCGCAGATAGTTTGCGCAACAGTTTCACCCATCATACGTCCAGTGTACCAAACTGCTTCAATTGGTCTTCTAAGTCCAATTGCTTCATGTTGTTCTGCGCAATCACCAATCGCATATATATTAGGGATATTGGTTTCAAGAAATCTATTTACTTTTACACCACGTCCCAGTTCAATACCAGAATCTTTTAGAAAATCTACATTTGGAGATACTCCTGGCGTTAATCCAACAACATTACAGTCGATAATTTCACCTGTTTCCTGTACGACCACACCTTTTACTTTGCCATTGTCATCAGCAAGGATTTCTTTCAAGTTTGTTCCTAAACGAAGATCTATATGATGGTTTTTGATATGTCTATTAATCATGCCGCTTTCTCCAGCTGGTAATACAGCATCCCAAAAACTTTTTTCTCGTACTAAAAAGGTAACAGGAATTCCACGAGAGTTTAACATCTCGGCTAATTCTATACCAATTAAACCACCGCCTACAATTACGGCTCTTTTACATATTTCATTATTTGGAGCATGTTTTTCAAGATTTTCAAGATCTTGCTTGTGGTACATACCCATAACGCCATCTAAATCTTGACCAGGCCAACCAAATTTATTAGGTTTAGAACCTACTGCGATAATTAACTTATCATAACTTAAAGTTTCTCCATCTACAAATTCTAATGTATTAGTTTCATGGTTTACTTTAGACACGAAACCTTTTTTTAGATCTATTCGATTTTTTTCCCAAAACCAGTTTTCGTAGGGTTGTGTATGTTCAAATTTCATATGCCCCATGTATATATACATAAGAGCTGTGCGGGAAAAGAAATAGTCCGTTTCGCCAGAAATTATAGTGATTCTTTTGTCGGACATTTTTCGGATATGCCTTGCAGCAGTTATACCTGAAATTCCATTTCCGATAATTGCAATGTGTTCCATAAAAGATGATTGTTGATTGTCAATTTTTACTTCGAAGTGAATACTTCTGACAGTAAGTCGCATATAAATATAAGAACTTATGTGCTTGATTTAATTTAGAATCAATCTAAAAAATGATTGTGTTGTAAGGACTTTTATTGATCTACGAACAGTAATAACTCTTTGTTAGTATGTGATTTGTTTTGAAAAATAAAATGTAACTTAGTTTGTAAGTTGCAAAATTACCCTTCGACTGATTGTCCGTTACCGAGGTGAACTTTAAAAAAATAAAATGTAATCTGAATCGAAGTTTTTTGAATTAAAAACTGGTAAAAAGTAAATCATGAAAAGAATAATTATTATAGTATTTGTACTTGTAACTCAACTTGGGTTTTCTCAAAGCAAAGCAGATTTTTTTGCTAAGGCAGATACTTTTTTCAAAACTTACGTATCAAATGGTAGAGTAAAGTATGCTGCTATTAAAAAAGATCCTTCATCTTTGGATACGTTGTTAGAAATGGCAGCTAAGATATCAATACCTAAAAGTCAACCTAAGACTTTTCAATCTTTTTATATCAATGCTTATAATTTGGCAGTAATAAAAGGAGTGGTGAATAAATATCCTGTAAAATCTCCAACGAGTATTAAAGGTTTTTTTGATAAAACCACGTATACAATAGGTGGAAAGGCTACAACCCTTAATAACTTAGAAAATAAAATCCTTCGTAAAAATTTCCCGAATGAGGCGCGTTTTCACTTTGTACTAGTATGTGGTGGATTAGGTTGTCCTCCGATTATTGCATCGGCATATAAGCCCGCTAGCTTAGAGAATCAATTACAGCGTCAAACTGTTAAAGCTCTTAATGATCCTACATTCATAAAAGTTAAAGGAAAAAGAGTGCAATTATCTCAGATATTCGAATGGTATAAAGGAGACTTTACTAAAAATGGATCTGAGGTTGATTACGTGAATAAATTTAGAAAAGTAAAAATACCTTCTGACGCGAGAGTGTCATACTATACTTATAATTGGAGTCTAAATCAAATTAAATAATCTTTTATTAACAATACCAAAAATAAGAAACTACCCTTGCGCTCACCAAGGCCTGGGATAAGAACTTATGCAACTAAAAATTAAGAAAATGAAAACTACTAAGAATATAATAGCAACTCTTTTATTATTACTAACCGTTACTTTTGGATTTGCTCAGGATGGAGATGGTGATGTTTCGAATATTCAAGAATTTACACCGTCTAAATTATTAAAGAAGGGGCAGTGGGATATCAAAGTTTTTACAGGAGTATATACCCAGACAAAACGAACAGATGCCAGATCTAACTCTGTAGATATTCTTAGAGAAACTTTTTTAACTAATACAAACGAAATTTATACCGGGATAAGCAAGAATTCTAGAGTAAATATTGGTTTGATCTTTCAAATTCGTTCGAATCAAGTAGGAGGTGATAATTACTACGATGCTTTAGGTGTGTTTAGATTTAAGAACGATAAAAATAGTACAAGAAGTGGATTAACAACGATAGCACCATCGATAAGAGTACAGCCTTTCAAAAATATAGCTAATTTTTCTTTTACAAGTTCATTTTTCATCCCTTTATTCGAAGACACAAGTACATTAAACGGGTTAACAGATGGAAACGGAGATCCTGCATTTACACCATATTTGGATCAACGTAGTTTTGCTTGGGAAACTAGATTTTTCTTTGATCACACTTTTGGAGGAAATAAATGGCAAGTATTTACAGAATTAGATTTTAGATTTAATTTTGGTGAAGATGCTGCGGATGCGGACCCACTAACCGAAAATTTAAATGAGCGATTTGCAAACGAAAGTTTGTTTTTACCATCAACTGTTTTCTTGAGTTATTTTCCGTCTTCAAAATCAACAGTTTTTGTTAATGCTCAACAATCTTTTCTATTAGATCTAGGAAATGGATTTGCGCAAAATTCTACACAATTAGGATTTGGAGGTAAGTATCAGTTAACTAGAGTTCTTAATATAGAAGCATCTTACGGAAAGATAGTAAGAGGAAATAATTTTCAAGGGCTTGGAAACACAACAAGTATAGGTTTAAGAGCAATATTCTAAGAAGATATTATAAAATAATTGTATTTTCAGCAGTAAAAAAACAGAAATGAATAAAGTTTTTTTACTGCTGTTATCTTTTATATTTTTAAACTGTTCTGGACAATCGCCAAAAATTAACGGAGTTAGTTTTGTTGCATCACCAAGCGAAATAACTTCAAAAGCAATTGACCCAATTGTAAAAGTTAATGCAAATTGGGCAGCCGTAATGCCTTTTGGATTTGTGAAAAATTTACAAACACCTAAAGTTACTTTTAATATCGAAAGACAATGGTGGGGTGAGCGAAGAGATGGAGCAAAAAAAACAATAGAGTTATTAAATTCTAGAGGTATTAAGGTAATGCTTAAACCTCAGATATGGGTCTGGAGAGGAGAATTTACAGGAAATATACAAATGAATTCAGAAAATGAATGGATCACTTTTGAGCAATCATATGAAGAATTTATAGTATTATATGCAAAATTAGCTCAAGAGATGAACGTGCCAATATTATGTATTGGTACAGAGTTACATACTTTTGTGCAGCATCGACCAAAATATTGGAGTCAACTTATAACAAAAGTTAAAGAAGTATATAAAGGGAAATTAACCTATGCAGAAAATTGGGATCAATTTGATAAGGTTCCGTTTTGGAGTGAACTGGATTACATAGGTATCGATGCCTATTTTCCGATTTCTGAGGATCAAACGCCAAAAATTGACATGTTAAAACAAGGTTGGCAAAAACATAAAAGTAGTATACAAACCCTTTATAATAGCAAAAAGAAACCTGTTTTATTTACAGAATATGGGTACAGAAGTATTCATTATACAGCAAAAGAACCATGGGATTCTAATAGAGCAGATGGTAATGTTGATCTTGAAGCCCAAAACAATGCATTAACAGCATTGTATGAAGAGTTTTGGGGAGAACCTTGGTTTGCCGGAGGGTTTTTATGGAAATGGTATCATAATCATGAAGAATCTGGAGGTAACAAGAATAATAGATTTACGATACAAAACAAACCAGCAGAAGAAATTATAAGAAGGTTATATAAAAATGAATAGGATGCTGATAATGAGATATGTCATAATTATTGTAGTGATACTTGGATGTTATTCTTGTAAGAATGATGATACTCCTATTTTTTCCGAAAACTCTTTAGCGGCGTTAGTAGCACAATATGATATTGAAATCGATAATGTAATTGCTTGCGCTTCGGGATCCAAAACCGACGAAAATACAATTATTGCTTATGCGTACCCAAGACCAGGGGCTAGTAATTTGCAATATTTTGAAACTTTTTCAACAGACGATGACAAAAATGATTACCGAAATTATACAAAAGTATCTATAGAAGCAACTGACTTTTTTAATGGATATCTTAAAAAATTTACTCGTATAAATACCGGAGAAAAATGGGTGATTATTACTTTTTTTGAGGATAATAAATTGCATTTGTCAAATCCAATTCGTTTAAAACACCTTAGCAAACCTACAGAGTTTTCTGAAACAGTAACTGTAGATACAATGTTGGATGGGATGCCAGTTTTTGGATGGGATGACGGAGTATTTAACGATAACAAAATCTACTTTCAAGTGATCTCTGATGTAGAAAATAATTTTATCTCAGGAACATATACATTCGAAAAACAATTTCAATATTATAAACTAGATAATGTTGTGCTTAATATAACTCAAGGAACACCTCCTGTATTAAATTCTTCAAATCAGTTCAACTTTACTCTAATGGGAGTTGGTGAAGATAACTGGGTGAATCTCTTTATAGAAAAAAAGTTTACCCCTTAAAATTATTTTATATCTAGTTATCTCAGATTTCTATTGTAAGAACCCCACTTTTTTCTCGTCTACAACAATATCGTTTTGAAAAAGAAAAATCATGATTAAGAAGATTGTATTCTCATTAATCTTTGTTGTTTCTGGCAGTATTTTTTCCCAAGATGCTATAGTGTCAGAATTACAGATTGAAGGATTAAAGAGAACCAAGGAATCATTTATACGTAGATTGGTAAAAGTTAAGCCAGGATCCGTATACGATTCTGTACGTATAGCCACAGATATAGCCCGTCTTAAGCGATTGGCAGGAATAGCAAATGCAGAGGCTACCACCACAAAAAGTGAAGACAAGAACTATGTTGTTACTTATAAAATTGAAGAGAACTTTACAATAATTCCAGGATTTAATATTGCTACCGATAATAATGGAGAGTTTGCATTTAGACTTTCTCTCTTTGAGTTTAATTTATTAGGAAGAAATCAAATTTTAGGAGGATTTTATCAACGAGATGTATTCGATTCTTATGGTGGGTATTGGGAAGCTCCGTACCTTTTTACTAATAAATTGGGTTTTGGAATAAATTATAAAAATTTGGTTTCTCAAGAGCCTGTTTTTTTTGAAGATAATACAGTTAACTATAAATTCGATAGTAGAGCTCTTGAAGCTAATATATTATACGAATTTGATTTTCATAATCGAGCAGAAATAGGAATAAATATTTCTAATGAAACTTATGATTTTATAGAAGGAGATTTACCAGTAGGGATACCTTCAAGACTTACTGCGGACAAGGTCTCTTATCGAGGGGAATATGAATATAATAATATTGATATTGATTATCAGTATGTATCAGGATTTAGAAGTTTATTAGATGTAAGATTTGTAACAGGAGGAGAAGGCTTATTAAATGACTTCTTTATCGGAAGAAATGATTTTGAATATTTTAAGAGAGTTGGAGACAAAGGAAATTGGGCAAATAGATTACGATTAGGATTTGCATCTAACGATGATACACCCTTTGCACCCTTTGCAGTAGATAATCAATTAAACATTCGTGGTACTGGTAACACTATAGATAGAGGTACTGCTGCCATTGTATTAAATACCGAATACAGACATACATTGTATGAAAAAGGTTGGTTTGTTGTTCAAAGTAATGTTTTTTTGGATACAGGTACATGGCGTAATCCAGGAGGAGATTTAGGAGAACTGTTCGATGAAAGTACCTTACGTTTTTACCCTGGAGCAGGCATTAGATTCATACATAAGCGTATTTTTAATGCTGTTTTTAGATTGGACTATGGTTACGGGATTGGAAATGATGCAACCAACGGAATTGTTTTCGGAATTGGTCAATATTTTTAGATCAAGAAAATAATTAATATTAATTTTAGTTTTTATTAAAACCATTACAGATTACATATCAAAGTAAAAAGTGTAAGTTATCAAATGTTTACTAATTGAAAGTCAGAATTACTTCATTATATAATTTTTATTAATGCGAAAAGAGCTAACCATTATTTTTCTTTTGTTGATATGCTTTTGTGGTTATGCTCAAAATGCAACTATTGTAAACTTAAAAGTACAAGGGAATAAAAAAACAAAAACGTCGGCTTTGCTAAAGCTTACCTCTATAAAAAAAGGGCAACAATTAGATTCTCTTGTAATAGAAGATGACATTAAAAGATTAAAGAGGTTATCATCTATAGCACATGCTTATTATCAGGTGCATAAAAAGAGCGGGGGATATGAGGTAGTTTATGGAGTGCAAGAAAATTTTACGATAATTCCGTCAGCAAATATATATACAACCAATGATGATGAGTTTGCTTTTAGAGTAGGGGTGTATGAGTTTAATTTATTTGGTCATAATATTACGTTTGGAGGAGTGTATCAAAACGATATATATAGCTCATATGGGATCAATTTTAGAGCCCCCTATTTGTTTAGTAAAAAATTAGGATTAGCACTTAACTATAATAATTTAACTACCGAAGAACCTGTTTTTTTAGATAACGGAACGGCAGATTATAAATACAACAATACCTCTTACGAAATTCAAGGATTATATCAATTCAATCTTAGACATCGCATAGAGCTAGGCGTAAATTACTTTAATGAAGATTATGAATATAAAAGAGGATCAACACAAGAAGGAATCCCTCAGGATTTTGATGTAGATAAACTACTGTTTAAAGGTATTTACGAATACAACAATCTTGATTATCATTTTCAATATGTATCTGGATTTAAGAGTAGTTCTAATTTACAATATGTAGTAAGTACCGAAAATGTTTTGCCCGATTTTGTGATAGGTTGGAATGACTTTTTTTATTACCATAGAATAGGAGAAAAAGGAAATTGGGCTTCTAGATTAAGATTAGGATTAGCAACCAACGATGATTCGCCTTTTGCACCATTTGCAGTAGATAATAATTTAAACATTAGAGGTGTGGGTAATACTATAGATAGGGGAACTGGAGTTATTGTTTTAAATACAGAATATAGGCATACTGTTTATGAAAAAGATTGGTTCGTTTTACAAAGTAATGTTTTTGTGGACGGAGGAAGTTGGCGTAATCCAGGAGGTGATTTTGGTGATTTTGGCGATACTCAAAACTTTAGAGTGTATCCAGGGATAGGGCTACGCTTTATACATAAGCGTATCTTTAATGCAATTTTTAGAATAGATTATGGATACGGTGTTACAGAAGATTCAACGAATGGATTTGTATTTGGAATTGGACAGTACTTTTAACGCTTTAAAGAATATAGTAATTATTAAAAAATGTTTCACATTAAAAAAAGTACACTAAGGTATTTACACTAGTGTACTTTTTTAGTTCTTGTTTATTTTTTTATAAAAATTGATTTATCAATATCGGTTTTAAATTTAATATTTGTCCAGTTGGTAATTGCATGTTGTTTTCCAACAACTTCTCCTTCCCAATTTGCGGCAATATATTTTCTTTTTGTTGCAATTTTAATTCCGTCTATTGTTTCATATTCATAAATCATAAGATTGGGTTCTGTAATCCCAAAACCAACAACTGTAAATAAAAACTGATCAATTAATTTTGTTTCTTTATTGATATATAAAATGTAAGTATCCTGTACATCTCCGATCTTGTCACCAAATGTAATTTTAACTATGTTATATTCTTTCCCATTAATATTTTTGGTTCCGGTAAATTCTTGATGTACACCATCGTCTAAGAGTTTAAAAAACATGGCAAACCAATAGTAATTGGTTTTTCTTAAAAACCGAGCAATTCCATTAGCTTTTTCATCGCTTGATAAAGTTCCATTTATAGTAACCCAAGCATCTTTTCCGTCATATCCCTCTACTACTTTTCCTGCAGCACCTAAAAGACTATGCTCTGTATATGAAGCATGCGATAACTCTTTGTCAAATACATAGGTTTCCTGACCTCTAAGGTTTGTTTTAGAGTTAGGATCAGCATATTCATATGCATACGTTACATTTCCTTTGTTGTAAAAATTTTCTTTGCCTCCTAGGGCATCCATCATTTCAGAAATTAGCAACTTTGGATCTTGTGCATAGCTAGAAAAAGCAAGCATAATTGCTAAAAAAGTGATTGCATTTTTTTTCATTTGAGTTGATTTTAGAGTATGTTTAATATTAATTCTTAGGATTTAAAAATTTATAAATGGCGGTAAAATCGTGATTTCCAAATCCATTTTGCTTTGCTTGAGCATATACTTCTTTAGTAGTATTTAGATTTGGTGTTGCGATGCCATTTTCGTAGGCCGAAATACTAGATAAATGTAAGTCTTTTTGTATCCATTTTAAAGGAAAATTTGTTTCATAATCGTCATTTTCTAATTTATGACGTATAGCAGAGATTACAGGAGCTACTACTGGGGTAGCTAATAAAATATCAAATACTTTTTCTTTTTCTAGTCCCATAGCTTCACCAAGTATTAATGCTTCGGCGAAGGCTAATACAGATTGTCCTAACAATTGATTGATTAGCATTTTCATTGCGGCTCCTTTTCCCACCACACCAAGGTGCAATGTTTTTTTACCCATACTATCAAAAAGAGGAGTTACCTCTTCAAAAGTATCTTTAGTCCCTCCTACTAAAAATAACAACTCTGCATTCTCTGCTGCTGCTTTAGATCCTGCGACAGGGGCATCTAGGTACTGTATTTGATGTTTCTTTGAGATCTTGTGCATTTCTTTACTAAAGGAAGGGTTGACGGTACTAGAATCAATCCAAATACTATTCGGTTTCATTTTATGAAGAAACCCATCTTCTCCTAGAGCAAGTTTTTTTACAATTTCTGGGGTAGAGAGCATCGTGATGATGATTTCTGCGTTATTTCCAACTTCTTTTGGTGAATGCGCCCAAATGCCCCCAGCATTTAAAAGATCATTTGCTTTTTCTTTGGTCCTATTATAAACAACAAGAGAGTATCCTGCTTTTTGTAAATTTTTAGCCATTCTGCAGCCCATTATACCAAGCCCTATAATACCTATTTTTTTCATGAATGTAATTTTAAATTATATGTAAAAGTCACTTTAAATATGTATGTTAAGTTTGCCAAAAAAAAGAAACTTGTGTTTTTTGATCAAAAAATCAAAGTTTTAACAAATAATAAATTCTTATATAAAAAAAGACGAACTATATTGCTAGTTACGTACTAGAATCAAAAAGCATATGTAAATAACCCAAAACTCACAACACAAGAACACACAATTAACCTTAAAGCCTCGTTTAAATGAAAACCTCAGTAAAAGACTACCTCTCTTCTTTTATTAAACTTAGTCCCGAAATTGAAAATGAAGTTTTATCTATTTATGAAAATAGATCCTATAAAAAGATGGAACATTTTATGAAATGTGATTCCGCGGCAGATAAAATAGCTTTTGTAAGAGAAGGTATTTTAAGAGCATATGAAACCAACTGTCAAGGTGAAGAAATTACAATTAGCTTTTATGCTGCACCGTGCTTTGCTTTAGATTTTGTAGCTTTTCAAGAAGGAAAATCTACTACAATGAATATCCAAGCACTAACTCCAGCTAAATTACAAATAGCCAATATAAATGATGTTTATACGCTTAATGAAAAATATGCCGTTTTAGGTAAAATACATATCAAACTCTTAGAAGATTTGTATTGTTATCATAAGAAGCGAGAAACTTCATTTATTTTAAATTCAGCTACAGAAAGGTACCTGAATTTTATTAATACAAAGCAAGAACTTTTTAATACAATTCCGCAACATTACATAGCATCTTATCTAGGTATTAAGCCACAGTCACTTAGCAGAATTCGAACAAAACTAAGTAAGCAATCACCAAGTGATTTTTAAGAAAATTACGGTTAAATCATAAAATTTTCCTAATGCTTAAGTTGTTAACTTAGGTTAATAAATAATTTATAGATTGCTATTAATTTTGCCGCGTGATGTAAATAGCTAATATGTTTTTTTAAACATATTTATTGACCAACACTTGAGTATATTACATCTGAAAAATTCAGATGTATTGTTCGTTTTTTTGCCCTCTTAAACCCTATGAAAACCGGGTGTTACTTTTTTAACACCTGGTTTTATGGCTTGTCTTCTATGAGCTATATAAGAATATCTTTTCTGCTTTTTATTTGATATTGTTTAGGAGAAATTTTAAATTCTTTTTGAAATGCTTTTATAAAATGTGAGATATTTTCATAACCTACTTGTAGGGCAATATCGGTAATAGAATCGTTCTTTTGTTCGAGTAATTTGGCAGCCTTTTCTAATCGCTTTTTGATTAACCATTGCTTTGGTGAGATTTTAAATCTAGATTTAAAATCTCTTCTAAATGTTGAAATACTTCTACCGGTTAAATAAGCATAATCTTTAATGTCTAAAGGTTTGTCAAAGTTTTCCTCCATAAATGACTTTACGTTCATTTTAGACCTATTTTTAAGAGATTGTAATTTGGTAATAAACTGCGCTCCTTTTTGGGATACACTTATAAGATGTAATAATTCTAGCAACTTAGGTCTAGTGAATTGGTGTTGATTTTTGTCTCTGTATAGCGCTATTAGAGTATCTGAAAATAATCTTAAGTTATGGTCGTAATTAAGTACTAGGGTTTTAGGAATTTCCTGACCTTCATGTTTAGGAAAAGTGTTTAGAAATTCATTTATAATTTCTGTGTCGAAAAAATAGATGATAGCATCAAAAGATTGATTTTTCGGAATGATATCAGAAATTATATAAAGCCCTTTTGGTAAGAGAATCATCTGGTTTTTGTTCACTAAAGTAATTTCTCCTTCAGAATCTTCAATTCGTAATTGCCCGTTTAGTACAATAGTTATGGCATGAGTGGCTAAATATCTATTGTTTTGAAAACCAACTTGTTTTGTGTTTTTTAATAGAACACAAGAAAGACCATTAACGAGAACTTTTTCAATTTCTGTGTGTGCGTAAAATGCTTGAGGAACAATTTTCATAGTTTATAAAATTAGGAACACTCCTAAGATCAAGATACTATAATATGTTAAAAGTGGTGATTTTCGGTCAAAATAGCGTGTTTAAATTCATTTTATACTACTTTTTCTTTATAGTAACGATATAAATCTTGAGAGGATGCTCCCATCCATCTTCTCATATGAATATTAAAAAAATGATATTGTAATCGCCAAACACCAATTTCATTATACCGTCTGGCAGAAGTGATTACATACCTTGGTATAATTACAAACTCATTTATAGCAAAGAGACGGTCAACCAAATCATTATCCTCATAAACAATATAAGATTCGTCATAACCATCTATTTCGATAAATAAAGATTTGGTGATAAACTGACTCTGGTCACCACCACGACAACGTTTGCTCTCGAATTGAGTTAGCCAACCCAGAAAACGTAGCCACCAATGATCAGAATCAAATTTCATTCTAAAGCACCCCGCAAGATTACCTTTTTTTACCTCTTGAATAATATCTCTATCATAATACTGAGGAGGAAAGGAATCTGCGTGCAGAAAGTACAAAATGTCTCCTGTAGCGTTAGTGGCTCCAGTATTAAGCTGCTTGGCACGACCTTTTTCTGATGCAATTAGTTTAACAGAAACTGAATATTCTTTTGCCAGAGTTTTAACAATCTCTTGAGATCCATCTACACTACCACCATCAACAATTAGAATTTCTTTTATGTTTTCTAAAGATAGTGTAGATTTTATCAAGTATGATGTTAGATGGCTGATGTTATCAGCCTCATTAAGAATAGGGATTATAATAGATATCTTCAATGTTAACTAGAAATTCAATTAATTAAATTACAAAATTACTCATTTAAGCTCCAATCATAATCTTTATAGCCTTTTTTTGGTTGATCTGTTATTTTAACTTCTGAATATCTATTGATGAAGTCTTTTACATCTCCGCCATTAACTTTAAAGTCTTTTTTATACCATGAAAATATTTTTGATACGTTTACTACGCTTTCTGTAATTGTATTTCTGGTAGGGTCATTAATGAATTTTTTCGTTTGTTCATCTAAGGCTGCATCAACATTATCAGCAGTATATGCTCTATTCCAAACAACAGGACAAGAAAAAGAAGCACAGTTTATAGCAAAATGAATTCTAGGGTCTCCAAATTTTCTTAGAATTTTATGTTCTAATTCTCCCAGACTATGCCATTCTCCATCTATTTTAAAGAACTTCTTATCCCAAGGAGCTTTAATATCTTTAATACTCTTTACAGGGTAACTATCTATAATTAATTTAATGGTATACGCATTGTATGCATTAATCCAGTATGCTAGTTTTTCATCTCTTGTCCAATTTTCTTTTGGAGGATTATCTGATAATACTTTGAAATAAGCATATAATTGAGAGCTATCTCGCATAAAACCATTATAGTCTACCTGTCCCTCTTCAGAAACATTTAATAATAATGCTTGATCCCAAATGTTATGATTAAACTCATTTTGAGCATACGTTTTGTGAAATAATATTAATGTAAATACGATTATTAATTTTAGGGGTTTCATTGTTTTGTTTTTTTGAATAGTTAGGTATACTTACGTATTATTTTTTGGATTATTTTATCCAAGGTTAGAAATTTAGTAGGAAAATTGAGGATTACCTTACAATATCAAATGCTTTTGTAAGTGTTTACTACGAAAAAAAATTAAAGAAATACTATATAATTAAGCATATAGGTTTCATCCTATTAATGAATGCCAAGTCATAATCGGTTTGTAAATAAAAGTATAGATACTACAAATCCCTATCTATTTAAATAGATAGGGATTTATAGTTTTAGATTTAGTATTGTGCCCTTTATTCGTTTAGATTCCAGTTATAGTCCATGTAGCTCTTTTGGGCATTTGGATTAATGGTGATTTTTGAATATTTGTTAAGAAACGAGACTAAGGTTCCGTTGTATTTAAAATCTTTGGCGAACCACAAAAATATTTTTGAAAGCTCTATAGTATTTGCAGTGATTTTATTTCGTTTAGGATCATTAATAAATGAAATAGCTAATTTTTCAAGTTCGCTATTTACATTTTTTGATGTAAATGCTTTATTTAATAAAGGCGGGCAGGAAAAAGAAGCACAGTTAATTCCAAAGTGAATTCTAGGATCTTTCATTTTTCTAAGAATTCTATGTTCAACATCATTAAGTGTATACCATTTACTTCCTAACTTAAAAAAACGTAGATCCCATGGCTTTTTAATTTCTTTTATACTTTTTAAAGGATAATTGTTAGTTATTAATTTTATAGTAAAGGCATTATATACATTTAACCAATAGGCAAGTTTTTCGTTTTTAGACCAATTTTGATCAGGCATATTTGTACTTAATGTTTTTAAATATAAACGAAAAGCTCGATCTTGTTTAAACCCTTTGTAGTTTATATTTCCATCTTTAGAAACATATTTTTTTAATAAAGCGTTCCAAGGTTGATGAAGTAATGTTTTGGATACTTTTTTTGGTTCTTTAGATATTTTGGGTGTACTTTTTACCGTATCAATTCTTTTAATCGGAGCTGTTATTTCTAACACTTCTTTTTTTTGTACAGGAGCTTCTTTGAGAATAGTTTCGGGTGCCTTTTCTTCAATAATTAAAGTTGTCTTTGTTGTATCGGTTTGTTTTCTAACTAAAGTCTTATTTGTAAGTGCTGGTTGAGTAGTGTTTTTAACTACTCTAGTGTTAGCAGAACAAGTAAAAGACAAGCAAATCAATATGATAAGGAGCGTTTTTTTCATAGATAAATTACTTTTTTGTTAATAAGGTGTATAATCCAATTAAACTGACTTTATAATAGCTCTTAATCCTTCGTTATTCATTGATTCAGATATTTCTATATCTCTTAGATCTATCATATTTGAATAAACAATCAGTTACTATTTAGTACTAAACCAAAATTCGAGCCACAATTTTTAGTCTATAGAATTTAATAACCTTACTCTGAATTAATTTATTTCTGAATGCAGATTAAAGTTTCTTGTATTAATTGAGTTTTAGTCCTTATAAAAGCTTAAGTATTACATATAAAAAAACCACCCTCAGGTTTAGTTTTAGAATTATTTTCTAAAATAAATAGGGCAATACCTTAATCTTAATTTGAAGAAGTTTGTGTGTGAGGAGTAATTTAAGAGTATTACTTATAACTGTTCATTTAAACTCCAGTCATACTCTACATATCCTTTTTTAGGAATTTTGTTGATTTTTACATTTGCGTATTGATTGATGAAATCAACAACATTTCCATTATTAAAATCGTCTTTATACCATTCAAAGATCTTTGAAACTTTGACCTCAGAAGACGTAATGGTGTTTTTTGAAGGATCATTAATAAACATGGTAGTACATTTTTCTAAGGCTTCATTAATGTTTTCGGCAGTGTATGCCATGTTTAGCAGTTTTGGAGAAGAGTTAGATGCACAATTAATAACAAAGTGAATCCTAGGTTCATCAAATTTCCTAAGTACTTCGTGTTCAATATCATCTAGACTGTATCGTTTATCATTTACCTTAAAAAAACGTTGTTTCCAAGGATCATGAAGTTCATTTATACTTTCAACAGGATAATTATCGATAATCATTTTTAGAGCAATTGCATTATATGCATTTACCCAATAGGCCAGTTTTTCTTCTCTTGACCATTCATCGGTAGGCGGGTTTTGCGAAAGTGATCTAAAATATTCATAAAAAAGCGAACTATCTTTCATTACTCCTTTATAATTAACTTTCCCTACTTCAGAAACATTAAGTATCAAGAGTTGATCCCAAACAGAATGATCGACATTATTTTGTGCTTTAATATCTGTAAAACAAATTGTTACGAATATTGCAAGTATTAAATTAAAATTTTTCATTGTTTTTATGGGGGATTAAAGTCCTTGTATTAAACGTAAATTATTTAAAATAATATTTTTCTAATTTGATATTAGACAAAAGAAGTGAAATAATCGATAAAATGCAAGTTTTACGGTTAAACCGTAATGTTTTTTAACAAAAAAAGTTTATTATAGTTAATTTTTTGCAGGTTTAGGAAGAAAATTTTAAAAATTGGTTTAATAATAGAGATTATGTATTATTGCAATCGAACTATTTAGGTATGATTAGTACAAAATTAAAGCTTCCTTGTGGAGCAATATTGAAAAACAGACTGGTGAAATCTGCTATGACAGAGCGTATTAGTAATAAAAGATTTGAGCCAACTATAGGACATGAAAAGTTATATAAAAAATGGGCCGATACAAATGCTGGTTTGTTAATTACTGGAAATGTAGTAGTAGATAGAAAACATCTGGAATCTGCAGGAAATGTATGTTTTGATGATGAGTCTATGTTGCCTAAACTTAGTTCTTGGGCAGAATCGAGTAAAAAGGATGGAAATCATGTTTGGGTACAAATTTCTCACTCCGGAAGACAAACTAATAAGTTTGGAACTAGTAAACCTCTAGCACCTTCTGAAGTTAAGTTAAGTAAGATGGGGCTTTTTGGTAAGCCTAGAGCTATGTCAGAAAAGGATATAGATGATGTTATTAAAGGATTTACAAAGGCAGCAAGATTATCTAAATTATCCGGTTTTACAGGAGTTCAAATACATGCTGCTCATGGATATCTGCTAAGCCAGTTTTTATCTCCCCATACGAACCTTAGAACCGATCAATGGGGTGGTATGATAGAAAATCGTAGTCGTTTATTATTAACAATTATTAGAGAAATACGTAATGAAGTAGGTCCAAATTTTCCGATAGCCGTAAAGCTAAATTCTGCAGATTTTCAACGTGGGGGATTTACAGAAGAAGAATCATTAGAAGTAGTGAAAATGTTAGATAAAGAAACTATTGATTTGTTAGAAATTTCTGGAGGAACTTATGAAAAGTTGGCTTTTTTTGAACTTAATGAAGAAGTAGGGATTAAAGAAAGTACTAAAAAGAGAGAGGCCTATTTTATAGATTTTGCGAAAAAAATAAGAAAAGTAAGTACGATTCCTTTAATGATTACAGGAGGTTTTAGATCTTATCATTTTTGCAATGAAGTGTTGCAAAATAAAGAAGTTGATTTAATAGGTATGGCGAGACCATTTATCACTAATAGAGAAAGTATTTCCGGGTTTTTAAAAGGAGAGGTTTTGTCTTTAGAAAATTTTGTGATTAGGACTGGTATAAAAAAACTTGAAGATGCTGCAGAAGGTGGTTTTTATGCTCGTCAGTTGATTAGGTTTTCTAAAGGAAAAAGCTTTAAAGGAGATATGAATCCCTTATGGAGTTCGGTTTTCTTAATACTTTATGAATTTAAAATAGCTATGCTAAAGAAGTTTTTTAACTAAATAACCTCAAATCTGAAAAGAAATCAAACTTGAGGTTATTGTAAATTTTGTACTACTTTAAATTTAATGTTGGTTACTCGAAATAGGAGTTTTGATATCCTTTTTATTAAGAGACCAATCATAAGTAATATAACTGTCTTTTGAAATTTTGTTTATTTTAACTGTTGCATATTGATTAATAAAATCTATGATATCAATATTATTACTTTCGAAATCATCTTTATACCATTCAAATACTTGAGAAATTTTAACGGTACTAGAAGTAATTTGATTTCTTTGTGGGTCATTAATAAATTCTCTTGTCCTTTCCTCTAAGGCATCATTAATATTCATAGCAGTATAGGCTCTGTTCCATAATCTTGGAGAAGACATAGATCCGCAATTAAGCAAAAAGTGAATTCTAGGATCTCCAAATTTTCTTAAAATATCATGCTCTATTTCATCAAGACTATATCGTACCCCTTCTGATTTAAAAACTTTTCTTTTCCATGGATTCTCAACCTCATTAATAGATGCTACAGGATAATCATCGATAATCATCTTCATTGCTGCGGCATTATAAACATTTAACCAATACGCTAATTTATCTTCTTTACTCCAATTTTCTTTTGGGGATATTTTGCAAAGAGATCTAAAATAATCATAAAACACAGCAACATCTCTAGTAACACCTTCATAATCAACCATACCATCATCTTGAACATTAAGAATTAAAATTTGATCCCAAGCAGAATGATTCACTTTTTCTTGAGCGTAGGTAGTACTAAACAAAAGTGACAATAGAATAAAAGTAGTTGTTTTAAGAAATTTCATTTTGTTAGGTATTTTGGGTTATTGTAGAATTTAGAATCTGTAATATACAAAAAAAACGGACATAATACACGATTTGATTATTTAAGTAGGAAAATACTTCTAAAAATTTTGATAATTAAACAAAGAACCTCATAAAAGACGTAGCCTAAGCAAGGAATCCTCAAATTTTAAATTTATATACTTTTAAAGTTATTTAACTTACTGATTTATAGTATTTAAGGTTTTTACGCAGTTAAAGAAGTCCAAAACCTGACCTAAAAAATGGCCAAAAGACGAACCTTTGTTTATTTTGGTTTTGTTTTAAGTAAATCGAGCCTTGATTTAAATAATTTAAGTACGTTAAAACAATAGTATATCTTAATTATGTTAGAAATAATGAAGAGCTGTTTTAACTCACTTTATATGTAGAAAACCTAGTAAACTTTTGAACTACTTTGAATGCGATCGCTTTGTTGTATTTTTTAACTTCAGAATAGGGTATGATGCAGAAATTAGGAAAGTAATGTATGTATTGCATAGATTGGGTTTAAGCGATCTATTACGGTATGTAAAAATTATATCTTGGTTTATTTTACTATCCTTAGAAAAGAAGAAGCCGAAAACAAATACATGCTTTCGACTTCCTGGTTATAGTTAATTAGCCTTGAATCTTAACAGCATCCCCCGCCATCATAATGATAAGTAGATTCGCTGATAAAGATATCGTCTCTGCCTAAATCGGCTAAAGCACCTGCTGTTTTATCACAAACAGCAATAGGCTGGTTTTTTAGAAGTACATGACCTTTTTTATCATCAAAGTAGTCTTCATCTCCAAAATAAATAGCGGCTTTTCCTGTAAAAATACAAGGCCCATCTTTTGGCATTGGATCTTTTATGGCAGCTACTTCTATTGATTCTATATAAATAAGTTCGTCGGTATCATAGTTTTTTGGATCCAAAATTCTATAAGGCTTACGAGCTCTTATTTCAATGGTTCCAAACCCTACATCTGTAAGAGCTTTGATATATTCGTTAATTGGTAAGCTTCCACTTAAGCATAATGCTCTTAGTCTTTCATCATTACGCAAATTATCATTCATAGGTTGTTCACAGGTAGGATCGCTCATCACCAATCTTCCATGAGGTTTTAAAACGCGATACATCTCTTCGATTGCTTTTTTTAGATCATCTGCTTTAAATATGTTGAACAAGCAATTTTGAGCGGCAACATCAATACTATTATCTTCAACAGGAAGATTTAAAGCATCTCCAAATCTAAGATCTACATATTCACTCTTAAACCAATCATTTTGAGCTTCGGCTTCTTTAAAGTTTTTACGAGAAGCTTCTAACATTTCTTCTACTACATCAATCCCAATAACACCTCCTTTTTGACGTGAAAAATATGAGAATTGCAATAGTTCCATTCCTCCTCCAACACCAACATATAGTGTTTTTGGACTATTGGTTAAATCTCTTGCGTTAACTGTGCTTCCGCAACCATAGTTCATTTCTTGCATGATCTTAGGTATTTTAAGACCAGGTAACTCCCAAATAGGGTTAGTAGTACAGCATAAACCTACATCTGGTGTTAATGCTGCTTCTTTATACACGTCGTGAGTGGTATCTAAATAACTCATAAATTAATTTTTGTATTCCTTTTACTAGGATTATTTTGGGTTATCAATAAATTTTAGTCGAAACAGTAGTCCAAAACTTTCATTTTTTAAAATAGACTATTTTTTCTAATTAGAATGTTTTTATTAACTCTTTAAATAAAAGAATCATATTGGGCTCTGCTTTTGCAGCCATGGCAATTATTTCGTCGATATTAATAGGTTTTAAGTCATCTGGATTACATTCATCTGTTAATACAGATACTGCAGAAACCTTAAGACCTAGGTGATTGGCAACAATTACTTCAGGAACGGTACTCATACCAACGGCATCTGCTCCTATGGTTTTTAGATAACGATATTCTGCTCTGGTTTCTAATTGTGGACCTAATACAGAAGCATATACTCCTTTATGAAGCTGTATATTTTTTTCTTTTGCTATTTTTTCTAATGTATCATTAATTTTTTGATCATAAGGAGCACTCATATCAGTAAAACGACTTCCTAGTTTTTCTACACCTTTAAATGCTAGTGGAGACCCACCTTGTAAATTTATATGATCATCGATTAGCATTAATTCGCCTTTCTTAAAGTTAAGATTTACAGCTCCAGAAGCATTTGATACTAAAAGCGTTTTAACCCCTAATTTTTCCATTATTCTAACCGGATATGTTACATCTTGTAATGTGTATCCTTCATACAAATGAAAACGTCCCTGCATTACAATAACAGTTTTTTCTTCTATTTTTCCGTAGATTAATTTTCCTTTATGAAATTCTACAGTAGCTGTCGGGAAATTAGGAATATGATTATAACTTATTTCTTTAATAATCTCTATTTCATTAATTAGTTGACCCAATCCGGTTCCTAATATTATACCTATCTCAGGGCTTTCAAATCCTTTTTCTTTAAGGAAATCTGTTGTTTCTTCTATGTATTTGATCATTAGTCTAGAAATTTTTGAAAGGCCGCAATGTCTTTAATATCTTCATAATAGTCAATATCATTGCGTACCTCTAGTAGTTTTATATTTTCTTTTTTTAAATCTTCTAAAGTATCTTTAAGGACAGAATCGGTGCCCCAGATTTTATTTTTAAAAACCTGTGAATTTAAGGATTTCATTCCAAATAAATAATACCCTCCATCTTCTGCCGGACCAATTACATAATCATGAGTTTTAAGAGTTGTGAACGCATGCTCAAGATCTATTTGATTTAAGTCATACATATCACTACCAATTATGATTATGTTTTGGTAACCTTTTTCAAAACCAGCTGCAAAAGCATATTCCATTCGTTTACCTAAATCACTTCCGGATTGCTCCATCTTATTGTAAATAGCTGCTTCCCATAAGTCATTGTCATTCTTGTTTTGAGAATAATGCACTTCTTTTGTTACATTTAGATCTTTGGTGATTTGAACAGTATGTTCTAACAAAAAGGTATAGATATCTAAAGCAACTTGATCTCCAACAGTAGCGGCAAGACGAGTTTTGCATTTTCCTAACTCGGGATTGCGAGTAAAGATCATTAATAAATTGTCTTTTTCTTGTTTCAAATTTTAGGTCTTTTTATTTTTAAATTATATATGATTTTTCAAAATGATAGTGGTTTAAGACTAGTACACTTTTTTACCTTTTAATAGCCATTTTGACCATTCTTTAGAGCAAACATGAACTTTTTCTGTTGATTTTTCTTCAGAATCAACTACCTCATAGTCTTTGTTTTTCCATTCAAAAATGCCACCATAGAGGTTGAGTACATTTGTGTATCCTTCTTTCTTTAACTTTTCTGAAATATCTTCTGATCGAACGCCAAGACTACAATAGACCACAATTTTAGTGTCTTTAGGGATATTTTGTTTGGTTACAGTATTTATTTTGAAATGATCGTACCCTACCAATTTTGCGTTTTTGATGTGGCTAACATCAAATTCATTTTTTTCTCTCGCATCCAATAACACCACTTGATCTTTAATGTCTTTTAGTTCATTTACAGAAATATATGGTACACTTTCATTATTATATTTGCTTAGTAATTTGTCAAGATCGGTGGTTTGCGCATTTACCCCTAAATACAATAGAGACATAAGGACGGTGTAGATATAAAAGTTTTTTTTCATTAGGCTAGTTCTTTTATTCCATTTTCATCGAAAATGATATTTTTATTACATTTTAAGAAATGATCGCAATACAAGCAAATATTTTTGAGTTCTTTATTTTTTAGTGAAGCTTGTTGTTTGGAAATTCCAATTGGAACTCCCATCTCCAGGGGGGTACCTTCATTTAGTATTTTAAATACGGCATTTTTTGAAGCACGTTGCAATACATGAGCAACTTTTTGTTTTCGAGCATCCCCCATTGGGAAATGTGTACCTGGACAGCATGGGTTGATTTTCCATAATTGAATACTAATTTCTTGAGGAATATCATCATGTCCGCCAAGAAAATTACGTGCTCCAGATAAAATAGAGCAAAAATTATGATCTGGGTCTTTTTTCCAGATGTCATTTTTTATTGCTTTTCCTCGTGCCCAATTACCGCCTAACCACATATCTTCACTGGCTCCCCAGTACCCCCAGCTTAGTGGATTTTCTGTTAGATAATGCCCTCCTTCGATCAGTGGATCTTTTTCTGTTCCTGAAACACCGCAACTTTCAAAAAGATCGGCTAGTTCTATAAGTCGACTACCGGCTTTTTTGTGGTAACGATCAATACTAGCAATGTCAAAACGTGTAACGCCTTTGTTAATAAGTGTTTCGACTATGTTTTTATTAAGAAGATCTCCGTTGGTTTGAAGCATTACTTGGGTTTTGCCATTATACTTTTCCCGAACTCTATCTAAAATTGCATAGAGTAATTTTTTTTCGGCTACAGGTTCACCACCACTCAAGATTAAACGATCTACCGTATCGGGTAAATTTTCTATAATTGCCATACAGTCAGATTCACTTATTCTTTTACCAAAGGGGCTAGAATCATTGTAACAATGATCACAGTCATCATTACAGAGCTGTGTAAATACCCAATAAATGGATTGTATGTGATTAAAATCATTCTTCATTTGCATGTATATTTTTCCAGAATTCTATTTCTTCTTTTATTCCTGTAGAAGGGTCATTAAGAAATTCTTCTTTGTTTTTAAAAGTTTTTAATACACCACTTTGCATTTTGCCAATTTGATCTCCCATAATTAGGGCTTCTTTAAGGTCATGGGTAACAAATAAAGTTGTGATTTTATATTGTTTTAAGGTTTCTTTACAAAGGCGTTGCATTTGTTTTCGGGTATCGACATCTAAAGCTCCAAAAGGTTCGTCTAAGAGTAATATTTTTGGTTGTATAATTAATGCTCGTCCAAAAGATACACGTTGACGTTGACCACCGCTTAGTTGCGTTGGCATTTTATGAATGTGTTTTTGTAATTCTAGATCATAGAGCATTTTAGTGACTCTATTTTTGACCTCTTGAGCATTTATCTTTCTTAATTTTAATCCAAACGCTATATTTTCAAAAACATTTAGATGAGGAAATAATAATGCATCTTGATATAGGTATACTATATTTCGTTTATGGGCAGAAAGGGTAGTTATGTCGTTGTTCTCTAGAAGTATTGTTCCGTTATCTTGTTTTTCTAACCCCGCAATTATTTTTAACAATGTAGTTTTACCACTACCAGATTTGCCCAAAATACTAAGTGTCTTGCTTTCTTGAAGAAAAAAAGAAGTTTGTGTAAGGATGTGTTCATCTTCAAATGCCTTACTAAGGTTTTGTATGTCTAGCAGTTGGTTTGTCATATCGTTTGTTGGTTTGTAAAAATGAAACGTTTATTAAGATATAACAGTATCATTGGTGGAATGATCAAAAGACAAGATGCTAGCGCAGCTAAAAAAATATTTGCTTCTTGTATATATTGAAAAACACTTAGTGTCAAGGTTTTTATTTTTCCAACCCCTATTAAGGCAGTTAAGCCATATTCAAACCAAGAGATTAAAAAAACCTGAAAAAAGCATAACAGCAGAACTCCTTTAGACAGAGGTAGAACGACCTTATAAAATGTTATCCAAGAATTACCTCCTAAAGTATTACTTAATTCAGCTATTGCTTTAATACGTGGATTCCAAAAATTGCTAAAAATAAGGACTCCAAATGGGTAAGTTATAAATAGTTGAGCTAGTATTACTCCGAAAAAAGTCCCTGAAACATCTACAAAAGTAAAATAGAACTGTAGTGTCGCGGCTAAAATTACAGGAGAAAATACGTAGGGGATATAGGCCAAAAACAACCATCTACTTTTGTAGACACTATATGATATATGTTTAGAAGAAAAGAAAGATAATAATGTTACCACAGAACTTACTCCTAGAGATATCCCTATTGATTTTAGGGTAACCATAAGTAATTCAGAATTTATTTGATATATATCATTCCAGTGCTGTAAAGTAAATTGGTCTGGAAAAATATTTGGGTATACCCATGATTTGCCAAAAGATAATAGTAACAACAAAGCTATAGGAAATGTTACCATAAGCATAAATACAGGTATCAAAGCTTTTCTAATCATCAAAGTTTCTTTTTAAGGGTGAAACAGATAGTTGTGTACTTGACTTCGAAAAAAACAAAAAGTATAATATCAATCCAATAAATATCATATACAAACAAGCAATAGCATATGCTTGAGGAATATCGTTAAGATTAAAGCGTTGCAGTTTTTGTATTGCAAGAACAGAAATCATTTGCGGATTTTGTCTTCCTAGTAGTAATGGTATTTCATAACTGCTCATCACAAAAACGATAAATAAACTAATAGTGATCTTTGCTTTTTTTAATATTACAGGCAACACAATTTTGAATAAGGCCTGTGTTTTTGTTGCGCCTAAACTCATGGCAATATTTTTTAAATGATCTATTTGTTCTTGTTTATAGAGATTTGAAAAAAGAATTGCAAAAAAGGGCGTAATCATTAAGATACATGAGTATAGAATTGAAAATCCATACGTGTCATTTGTAAGATCAGGGAAAGACGTTATTTCTGTTAGTATACCTAGATGTGATACTATTCTTGAGATTAGTCCTGATTTTGACCATACTTGAAAACTAAATAATGCGACTACAATAGCCGGAAAACATAAAGGTATATATAATAGATATGATACTATACTATTGTTGCTAACCAGGCTTTTTTTCCAGAATAATACTATTGTTAAGGCTAATAGTATGCTTATACTCACAGAGACAATGGCAATATAGAAACTATACCCTAAAGAAAACCAAAATGAGGTATCGGTTAAAACATTAACCCAATGTGAAAGTGTGAAACCGTTATTTAAAATCCCTATGGTTCCAATACTATATAGAAATGCGTACACAAAACCACCTCCTACAGGGAGTATAGTAAGCATTAAGAATACTATTTTATTACTTAGAATATTAAAATGGTTAGCATTCATGTTTTTATTTATTTGATCATATATTTTCTGAAATCTTCAGCTAATCGGATCATATATTCTGGGTTGATTTCTTGTAAAGCTCTTTGAGTAATTTCTGATCGTTTTGGTGCATATTTCCTGTTAGGTTGGTTATTAAATTTGGCTTTTAGTAAAGAAGGTAATTTCTTTGTGTCTAATACTGTTCCATCTCCCCATACACTTGGATCTTGTTTTTTTAATTGAGCTTCAGCAGAGATCATTTCATTGGCGACTACCATAGCAGCGGCTTTATTTATAGACATTTTAGAGATTCCCATATAGTGCGAGTTTTGTATAGTGCCATACTTAGGAACATAGGCTCTAGTGGTCTCGGGAAATATTCCTTCGGCAATTTTATTGTCGACTTCGGCATCATTATTACTCATTGTAAACCATAGCTCACCACTAGCAAATAGTTGATGCATAGGCGCTACAGCTTCAGGAAAAGTTTCTCCGTTTTTCCAGAGATATGGTTTTAAAGTGGTAAGATATGACCAGAGTTCTGAACTATATTTTTGGTACTTTTTTTCGTCAAAATCACCATTTAAACTTCCGTTACCCCCAGCAATATCAATTAATAATGCTTTAAGAAAGGTAAGTCCTGTAAAGTGATTGTCCCAAGTAAATTTACCTGGGTTTTCTTTTGCAAACTTATATAGAGCTTCTCTGGTCATTGGAGGAGTTTTTACCTTTTCACTATTATAAATGATAGTCATTTGTACATTACCCCATGGTAGTTCATAACCAGCAATAGGTTGTTGAAAATCCATACCAATAAATTTATTATCAAAATCTATGAATTCGGCATTTGGTAATTTGGATGTCCATGGGCCATAAAGTCCTTTAATTTGTTGTAGTTGATAAAAAGTTTCTCCATTAATCCATACCATATCTAGATCACTTTCTGTTTTATTGGCTTGTAATTCTGCCATCAAGATTTGTACAATCGTATTTCCTTGTCCACTGCTAATAGTAAGATCTATGTTATACTTTTCTTTCACCAAAGGTCTGATATAAGAATTCATATACGCATTTATCTTTGTGTCACCTGTCCACATCATTAGGTTGACACTTTGATTTTGCCCTTGCTTAATAATCTCGTCCCAGCTGGCTGAGGCAATAGCAAAAGAAGTTTCTTTTTGTTCTTTTCCACATGCTAGTAAGAGCATTGCGAGTATAACATAGATTAACTTTTTCATAAGTGATTTTTAAAATAAATAACGAACTCCAAATTGAAACTGTCTAGGTGGTCCTGCGTTGCGTTGCACAAACCGCCCGCTTGCAGCAGAACCTTGCTGAATTTGATTACTTTGTGTAGCATTGTTGCTATAGCCACTCAGGTTTTCGGTATTAAATACATTAAAAATATCAGCTCGTATTTCGATAGTATTATTTCCTAATACGAATTGATGTTGCAAGCCAACATCAAAATTAGTGCTCCATGGTAAACGATCACTATTTCTGGATTCTCCAGGAAAGCGATCACTATTACCAACATACGCATCTCCAAAACCTGATCCATCACCATTAAGATCAGTTGTTCCAAATAACAAAGCATCAGGAATACGATTAATAGGTTGTCCACTTTGTAAAAGAGCGGCAAGAGTTATTGATGTGCCTTTGAATGGATAATAATTAAATATACCATTGATATTGTGAGTACGGTCGTTTATAGAAGGTCCAAACTCTGAGTCATAGTTATTAGCATCTTGCGCTCTGAAATTAATGTCTTCTGTATCATTTTCTAATGAGGATAGTGTATAATTTATACGATACGCATAGTTGTCTGTTCCTTTATTTTTTTGAAAATTAAAACTAGCCGCATAGTATCTAGATTTTCCTTCGGTTTCTGAGATAACCACATTTCTTGCAACTCCTGTACGTGTTTGTCCGTTGATTACAGCGGCACTATTTTGAATTGGAATAGGACGAGTTGCATCTGCTTCTTCTATAGTTCTAATGACAACGTTATTTGGATCTATTGCATATTGCGCTGCCGCATTTAAGTTGCGTAGTCTAAACAAGTTCTCACTTCGATTGTGTACAAGATCAACAAAAAACAATTTGTTATCGTTGATTTGAGTTTGATATCCTAAGGCAAATTGATGTGTAAACGGATTGTCAAACCCATTAGGGTTTAATATTCTACGTTCATTAGAAAATGCACCTTCTCTTTGGTCCTGTAGTTGATCAGCGGTAGGTCCCTGAAGATAGTTTACACCACTTACATTTGCACCTATGTTTCCATCAAAAAGCACACGATCTAAATCTGTGTCTGCCGGTAATATACCTAGGTTTATAAATTCTTGAATTTGCGCTCTATAATCTGTTGAAGTGGTGTTTTGTTGTAACGCATCGCTATACACCGCATATGGGATTTTATCGTATGATACTGCATAGCCTCCTCGTATGGTGCTATTATTACTTAGTTGATAGTTAAGATTAACACGAGGAGCAAAATTATTGTAATCTCCATCTGTGTTACCAGCCTTAGAAAGATTATCATAGTCATATCGAAGACCTAAAGTAATGTTTAGTTTTTCGGTTACATCCCATAGATCTTCAACATAAATAGAATAAATGTTTTGATTCGTACCAAAAGAAGCTGGACGCAGTTCAACATTGTAATTGCTTACCAAAGCATCGGAAGGGATATCGGTGATACTTAAGTTGCCATTAACGTTATTATTGCGTAATACATCGATTTGATTTTGGGTTAAGTCAACAGTATATGATCCATTTGGAACTCCACCTCCAAAAAGTTCATGATCACCTCTAATGTAATTTGCACCTGCTTTTAAGGTGTGATTTGATAAGTATAATTTGAATTTTTGTTGTAATTGAATAGTGTTTTCTAGAGCATCGAATACAAAGCCAGGGTGTCCAAGTACAGCAATAGTTTCCTGCAAAGGATTGCGTACTGTAACTTGGGGACTATCTGGATTTTCTGGATCTGCATAGTTCCAACGAAATCTACTGTATTGTACATTGGTTTCTGCACTTATGTTTCCTAGGGTGTATGAGTTTTTTAGTGCAATATTGATGCTGTTTCGTTGTTGTTGATTTGCTGCAGAATTAAATTGTACACCTCCATCAAGACCACCTCCTTGTCTTTCGATACTTACTACGCCAATATTGGCACGTAAGGAAGATCGAAAATTGGTACTCCAAAATTGATCAATTTTTCCAGAAAAATAATTAAAGGAATTATTTCCGCGTATGGTTTCGTTAATTCCCAAATCCGATACATTCAATAAATTATCTTTTACATCTGTGGTATGTTCAAAATTAAAATAGTAAAAGGTTTTATCTTTTATAATAGGTCCACCGATACCAATACCCGTCTGATATCGAGCAAAACCATCTCTTACAGCGTTACCGGATAAATCGCGCTGTGCAAAATCTGTCTGACCATCAATAGAAGGTCCAGGACGTGTAGTAAAAAATACTTCTCCAGTTACTTCATTTGTACCTGATTTTGTAGTGATATCAACTACTCCATTATTGGTTAACCCATATTCTGCAGAAAAATTATTTGTTAGTACAGTGATGTCTTTTACAAAACCAACAGGAATCGCAAAGCGTTGTCCTCCTAAAAAACGTTCATTATTATCTAATCCATCAATTAAGTATGAGGTAAATAGAGAATTAGCGCCATTAATACTAATATTAGGCGCCTCTGGAAAAAAACCTGTTGCTTGTGATACATTTGGTAGACGATATAATACACGAGTAATGTCTCTACCTTCTACAGGAATTTCCTGAATTTCTTTAGCTTTTAGTTCAAAGGCGACTTCTGCATCTCTTCGATTGATATTAGCAGTTGGATTAGCAGAAAGAATTACTTCTTCTAATTGTGTTGTAGACCCTTTTGCAAGTAAAGCAATTTTGATACTTGAGTTTTTGTTTGATCGGATATCAATACCAGTTTTGTTTAAAGGGTTAAATTGATCATTTCCGATAAATGAAAGTTCATAGTTGTTAAGTATGGGGAGTGCTCTAAAAATAACTTTTCCTTTAGAATCAGTTGTTTTTTGTATTGTAATTCCTTGATTAGGATTACTTAATGTAATAGTAATATCAGATAAAGCTTGACTAGTTTCGAAGTCTATCACTGAAACTGTAAAATCTTCTTGCGCAAAACTAATTGCACTTATACATAGTAATCCCCAAATGAATATATTCTTCATTTAATGAGTTTAATTTTAATAAAAAAGAAAGTTGAATGAAAGGACCTTTATTGTTTCATTATTGAAAAATAAAAACGCCTAATTTAAATTATTGAAAAGAAACAAAAGGAGGACCTTTATTAAAGAAGTAATTTGTGTGCAAAGAAGTTATAAGTTCTGTAACAGTATCTTGAATAACTACTTTGCTGTTTAGTATAGCTTTTATAATTTTTTTTAGATGTACAGAAAGTGTTCTAAAAAAACGAGATATAGATTCAATATCACTAATAGTATCTATATCGATAAGTATTTCTAATGTAACTAACTCAATTTTGGCTGTTTTAATAAGCCTAGAAATACATTTGGATAGTGTTCTTGATTGCCAAGGTAACTTTAAAAATACATCAATATTAAACTGAGATTTATGCAATCCCATAAGGTAGAACCCTCCATCCTTCGATGGGCCTAATACAAATTTATTATTCTCAAGTTGTTTAACACTTTCAATTAAATGCTGTTTAGTAAGATGAGGAGTATCGTTACCTATTGTAATAACATTTTCATATCCTCGATCATAGACATCTTGAATAGCGTTCACAAAACGCTCTCCAAAAGTATGGCCACGTTGTTCTTTTTCTGTGTAAACAAAAAATGGAAGACCAGTACGTTGTGCCGTTAAAATGGTTTTTTGATTCAGCTCAGAAAACAGAGCTTTACCACCTATAATAGATTTGTTTTTCAATTCTTCTTGAATTGAATTTGCAAAAACTAATATGGCGGTCTTTTGATTCATAAATTATGCTACTGTTCCTTGACAACTACTTCCTGCCCCGGCTGTACAACCATAACAATGTTGTGATATTAGGATATTTCTATTCTGAAGTAACTCTTCATTATATTCACTAATATGCTTTACTTTACTGGCTACCTTAAGATCGAGCATTTGATTAAAATCGCAGTCGTAAAGCCAACCATCCCAACTTATTGATATCGTATTTGTACACATTACATTTGCAACGGCACTTGGGTTATAAGCTTCTACCAAAGCATACATATAATCTTCATAGTTTTCTGATGCGATTAGATAATCTAAAAACCTACTTATAGGTAAGTTTGTAATTGCAAAGAGGTTATGAAATTGTATGTTGAAATCTTCGAGTAATGCTTTTTTGAAATCTTTTTCCATCGACATTTGATCCCCTGGTAAAAATGCTCCTGAAGGATTATAAACAAGATCTAATCTTAAGTCACTATTTGGCATTCCATAACCACGTTCATTAAGTTCTTGTAATGCTTTAATAGATTTGTCAAAAACACCATCACCGCGTTGTTTATCGGTTTTACCTCTGGTCCAATGTGGCATTGAAGAAACTACATGAACATTATGTTTTTTAAAAAAATCTGGCAGGTCATAGTATTTTTTATTTGCTCTAATTATTGTAAGATTACTTCTAACAATAAAATCTTTGATTCCTGCTTTACTAGCTTCTTCAACAAACCATCTAAAATTAGGGTTCATTTCTGGCGCCCCACCTGTTAAATCTAAAGTATGTGCTCCAGTTTTTTTAATAACATCAAGACATTGAAGCATGGTTTCTTTGGTCATGATTTCTTTTCTGTCAGGACCTGCATCTACATGACAATGCTCGCATACTTGATTACACATATATCCCACATTAATCTGTAAGATCTCGAGCTTATTTGGACGCAAAGGTGCGTAACCTATCTCTGCAATTTTATCGGCAAATTTAGGTAATTCGCCATTTGCAAAAATACCATTATTTAAAATCTCCAACTGCCTATTTGCATTTGCTAATTGGTCATTGCGCTTATGTAAGGATTGTTTTGTTTTCGCTTCAGACATCTTCCTCTATTGAATTATTTTGTATCACTACTACTGTTAAGATATGAAAGTTTTAGACAGGTAAAAAATGTTTTTACCAAGTACAGGTCTCAATTACATAGACAGTTTTTCATATTTGTTCATCATTTGCACTCCATGAACTAAGGTAGCACCGCTCTCTATGGCGGCTCCAGCATGAACAGCTTCCATCATTTCTTCTTTAGTAATACCTTTTTGGAGACCATCTTTTGTATAGGCATCAATACAATACGGACATTTAACAACGTGTGATACTGCAAGTGCTATCAGTGATTTCTCACGAGCACTTAGAGCGCCTTCTTCAAAGACTTTACCGTAATAATCAAAGAACTTAGTACCTAACTCTTCGCTCCACTCTGTTATTTTTCCAAATTTTCTAAGATCTGCTGGATCGTAATATGTTTTTGACATGCTATGTGATGTTTTATCGACAGATATAAAAGCTATATGTCGTATACGTGAATTAATACTTACAATAAAAGCTATTTTGTTTAATTAAAAAAGCTAAAATTTTTATTATGAAGATACAGTAATAAGAACAGAAAATAGATTTATATATTTTTTTAAGGTGATTATTTGTAATTATAAAGTGTTTTTAGAAAAAATAATAGCGTAATGTAAAGTGTTTTTTAATGCGGTAGTTAATTTACTTATGTT
Organism: Aquimarina aggregata; assembly: GCF_001632745.1. GTDB lineage: Bacteria > Bacteroidota > Bacteroidia > Flavobacteriales > Flavobacteriaceae > Aquimarina > Aquimarina aggregata. The sequence goes on from NZ_LQRT01000008.1 coordinate 94,963, forward strand.
TCTAGATGCTAAGAAAAAACTAGACAAAATAGCTTTTGGAGTATTCTAAAAAAGTAAAGTTATATATTTATAAAATATTTACAGTTATTCTATATTTTATAATTTTTATATAGATTTATGGTTTGATT
>NZ_LQRT01000009.1 GCF_001632745.1 Aquimarina aggregata
TATAGAATTTTAGTTTGTCCTTATTAAAGGTCTTAGTTAAAGTAACTCAATTATTATCCTAAAATTAAAGTTATGAATTTTAAAAATGTAATTGGTATTGATATTAGTAAAAATACCATTGATGTATGTAATCATTTAGATCAGAAAAATGATCAATTTAGTAATAGCAAGAAGGGTTTACAGAACTTTTATTTGTGGGTCAAAAGTTCAAAAAATGAAATCGAAGATGTGCTTTTTGTGTATGAACATACAGGTATGTATTCGCATTTAATAACCGAGTTTTTAACAGATAAAGAATGCCATTATCACATTGCACCTGCTTTAGATATAAAGCGTTCAATGGGAATCACAAGAGGCAAAGACGACGTAATTGATGCTAAAAGAATTGCTTTATACGGTTATCGATTAAAAGATGAAATAACTCCAACAAAAAGCTACTCAAAATCCATTACTCAATTGAAATCATTGATGAGTCTTAAAGCTAAGCTAATAAAACAACGAGCCGCTTATAAGGGTACTCTAAGTGAGCAAAAAAACATATATAAAACAAAAGACTTTAAAATCATTTTTGAAGTCCAGGAAAAGATGATTCATTACATAACAAAACAAATCAAGACTCTTGAATATCAAATTTTGGAAGTTATAAAAAGTCAAGAGGCATTGAAACAAAGTTTAAAGTTAATTTTAAGTATTAAAGGTGTTGGAATGCAAATGGCTACAACGATGATTATTGCTACAGAAAACTTTACCAAATTTAAGAACTGGCGAAAATTTGCATCATATTGTGGTGTAGCTCCTTTCCCTTATCAATCAGGAACAAGTGTAAAAGGACGTAATAAAGTCTCACAACTCGCTAATAAAAAAATAAAAGTATTGATTCATATGTGTTCAATGGTAGCAATTCAACATAATCCAGAGATGAAAAAATACTATGAAAGAAGAATTGAAATAGGTAAAAATAAAATGAGCACAATTAACATTATTAGAAACAAGTTAATAGCTCGCATTTTTGCAGTAATTGATAGACAAACTCCATATGTGGATACAATGAAATTTGCTTAAAAAATAATTTGAAAAAAGCTTGTTTTAATCATAGAATACGCGGATTTGTAATCCGTGTTTTGTACAAAACTAGAACATATTTGAGACTATGATTTCTAATTCGTTCTCTAAATCTGTATAATTTCTTGCAGAACTACATAGGTAAATCTTATTCTTGCTCAACAATCTTAACGCCACTAGTCACGAACTAGTGGGAGCGGGGATCATTTTTATTTGTACTCGTATGGCGCGGATTACAAATCCGCGTGATCGTGTGAAGGAGGGCGAGCTTTTACAATATATTAATTATATTTTTCCAAGGCCTTTTTTAAAGCCTCTAAAAACTTTGACTTTTCTACACTTTGAAGCTCAAGTTTATTTATACTATCTATGAGTTTATTTAGATTAATTGCATCATTTATAGGGTTTTCAAGCATTTTGTAAACTTCATCTTTCTCTACATTTTCTTTCTCCACAATCATTAAAACCTCAATAGGTTTTGCTTTTAGCACTTCAAATAAAACTTCATTTGAAAACTGACCAAATTCAGCATTGTTTTTACAATCAACTGATATTGTAGACAGAAATGACAGTATAGACTCTTTAGAAGCACTAGGTAACTGCTGTTTTAAAACAGTTACTTTTTCCATGTCACATTTTTTATTGTTATCTACAAGCAACGTTTCCTGTGTTTCAGTCTTAGATTCTTTTACTTGATCAGCTGTTCTATATAACTTAATAATTCCTGTACTAGATTTATAGATCATATCGTCTTTAGTCAGCTTAATGAGTTCTGCCTTGGAGGTGTAGTTATCATAGTGAATAGAAAAATAACTCCCCCTAAATTCTAAAGAATATGGCTTATCTTGATTATCTATGTAATAGATGGAGTCATTTTCTATGTAAAATAAGGCATTTTCTTCTTGATTCTCTGCCCAAGCCCCGTTCAACAGTTTTTTGTCAAATGTGACTTGCGTTTTATCCTGTTCTAAACTAGAACTTTCTTTCTCTTTAGTTTCTTTACAGGAAACAAAAACAAACATAATCAATGCTATTAAACTATATCTTATCATTTTTGTGGTATTTCTATATGAAAAGCTAGAATCCGTGCGATCCTTTAGATTAGCATTTATATATTTTATGGTTAAATTAAGTTGTAAAATTTAAAAGAACGGAGTGAACTTTCGAGCGATCTAGTATTAAGGCTCTAACCCGTATTAGTCTCCGTA
>NZ_LQRT01000010.1 GCF_001632745.1 Aquimarina aggregata
AATGTTTTCCGTGCCAGTATGAGTAAGTAAAGCCGTAACTTTTTATCGTTGCGGCTTTTATATTAGTATTTTAGAAATAATATTAAAAATAATAGTTTTAAACATATTTTAAAATAGAAAACACGGATTGCAAATCCGTGTTTTCGCATTATTGGTATCAAATACAGAATGTTTAACTCAAAACACCTTCCGATGGGCCAAAAAGGCCTTCCGTTTAACTTAAAAGGTGCTATTTTTAACTCGATAGGCTCAAAATTCAAGAGTCAAGGTCTAATTTTTAAGAAGATGTGTTGAAATTTTGGTTTTCTTATCTCAATTTTAGACTCATAATACTCAAATTTTCGTCAAAATGGCCCAACAGAAGGTCAAAAAGGTCCATCACTCACATAGGTAAGTTCAAAGTTAAGCTTATGAAGCCTAAAATTGAGCAGTTATGACCCAAAAACAACCGGATAGCGTAGATTAGATAGCATGGACTTATTTTCCACACCAAGTATGAGTAAATATAAACATAAACGCTCCAAAAGATAAAACTAGAGAACACTTTTACACTTTTCAAGTCACTTTAACCATTATTCGTTTTCTATTTTAGTTAACCATACATACATTATTAATATACATAATTATAAAACTCCTTAAAGAGATCATAAAAGTATTCAACCACTATTAACAACCACACAATATCTTGAATTACAGTTTTTTAAAACAAAACACTAATTAAGTTCTTAAACCCGTATTCGGGGAAAACAGGTTAATATCATTTGTGTTTGAGCTATATATTGGACTAAATTGCAACCAAAATCGAAATAAATGTCAGGGAAAAGAAAGAGCTACTTTAAGAAACTACAGCAGCCTAAAAATAAATTTTCTAGGATTATAAATGATCTGTTTTTTACACCACTGCTTTTATTAATGTTTGAACTCATTAAAACAACAAAATTGTTAACGGTTATAAATACTTCTATATGAAAAATGACAAAAATGCTATGATAATAGAAGGTATCTCAAAGGGAGATGAATTAATTCTAACAGATTTCTATCAACAAAACATTCCTTATGTCAGAAGTTATGTTATTCAAAATTCAGGATGTGAAGAAGATGTTGAAGATGTATTTCAGGATGCACTATTACTTATTTATCAAAAATTACAAAAAGGATCCTTAGAGATTAGATGTACTGTATTAACTTATTTTTTAGGAGTTTGTAAAAATCTATGGAGGAATCGATTACGTAAAAAAAAGAAACTTGTTTTAAACACTGAACTTATAGAAATTCAAGATCACTCTATTAATGATTCTCTTTTAAACAATATAATTAATAAAGAACAACAGAATCTATATCAAAAACATTTTCTAAAACTAGATGAATCTAACAAAAGGGTGCTAACTCTTTTTTTTGAAGGGAAAAGTATGAGAGAAATTGCAGTTTTAATGGGATACTCAGAAGGGTATACGCGAAAAAAGAAATTCGAATCCAAAAAACTACTATTGCAAATGATAGAACAAGATCCTATTTATTTTGAATTCAAAAATCAAACCTTCACAACAAATACTTGATCTATTAAATCTAATAAAATGAAGTTTTTACCTTGCTTGGTATCAGTAATAAAATAACAAAAGTAATCATAATAAGTCCTCAAGGATATCAAACCAGAGTACCATCGATTTAGTACTACGGCTAGTGGCAGCAAAATATATGTTTTCAGTTTTATAGAACTCACAGATTACAAATCTGTGTTATCACACGTATACAATTAAATCAAATACTATAAGTAATACCATACAATAAAGTTTGTAAACACTTTACTCATTATTGGTTTTCCATTTTAGATAACCACGCACCATCAATAAACAATTAATTGCATGCATAAATGCAAGAAACCATAACGAGGTCATAACACATATGATTGCTGCCAATAATTGACCTATAGCCATAAACGAATATCCTTTTAGGTGTTTTCGGTTTAGTAATTCAAAGGCAATCAGGATTAGGATTGCTGATATAACTTCGATGATAGTTTTTGTAAACTCTATAGACATTGATCGTTTGGTATAGATTAAGAACTGCTAAAGTAAAGCAATCCTTATAAATGCATTTATTTTAGTGGTTACACTATAAAAAACAAACCGCATGATATCTGTATAATTTTGTACCTTGCTCATGTCTTCCCAACATATTTTCAACTTTTTAAAATCTTTTTTAGGGTAACATTTTATACCCAAAAGACACTAATAATAAACAACGCCCTACTGGGATAATTAGCATGCTTCTATTATCTTTGGCCGTTAATTGTATTGAAACCAATGAGCTACAAAAAATATCTGGTACTGCTAGCAGTATTAATTACTATTACATCATGTCATAGTATTAAAGTAAATAAATCGGCAATGCGCACTGCCACCTCTACTCCTGTTGCATTAGGAGTGATTGGGATGCAGCAAGGCACAATACTACATTCTGATTTTAAAGAAACTGCTTTACCAACCTATGCTAAGCCTATTCGAGTCGGGGTGATTACAACCACTTTTGATAAAACTACGTTTAAGACATATACTCAAATTGCAAAAGACAATAAACAGGGCATTACCTATATTGATTCTGTTAAAACAAAACCCATATTTATTACCCTAGAGCTATTAGATAGAGTAAGCTTACTTTCAGCATTACAAAAAGAAGAAAATGAGCAAACCATTCAATACGTAAAAAATCAAAAAGATGCAGGTATTGTATCTGCCGTTTCGCTAGCATTACCTAATCAGCAAGTTAAAGAAATTACAGCTGCAGAAGCTGTCTTTTTAGTCAATACCAAATACAAACAATACCAACTTTCTTTGGTTCGCGATGGTAAGTCTTATAAAACTATAGATTTTGGATCAGCAACAGTTTTTGCATACCAACTATCGTATTTTTGTTGGGGTGCCAATGGCAAACGAAAAATAGTGTTATCGGATATTGTAGATAAAACTTCATCATGTCCAAAAAGCACCTATCGTGATGTTGGTAAAGCAAAAGAAAAAATGGATTATTTTAAGCTATAAGTTCATAAATGAGATTTTAAATAGTACTATGAAAAAGCACATTATATATACGCTATTAAGTATCACAATACTATCATCAGGTTGTGAAGAAGCTTTTATAGAAAAAGATCTTGCCGAAGAAACCATTACGATCATTGCGCCAAAAGATGGCGCGCAAATAGAAGCTACAGCGATAAACTTTAATTGGGATGCTGTAGATCAAGCCACTGGATATCGTTTGCAAATTGCTCGTCCTAATTTTGAAAATGCAGCCCAGATTGTAGAAGATACAGTTGTAACGGGAACACAATTTAGTGTAAGCTTAGTCAAAAACACTTATGAGTGGCGAGTGCGTGCACAAAACTCTGGAACAGCTACCCCATATGTAGCAGCAGGATTTACAGTAGCAGAACCTACCGATTTCTCTTCTAGGCAAGTATTATTAGTATCCCCAGCAAATCAAATTTTTACTAATGAGCCAGAAATTACGATGCAATGGCAAGTAGTAGAAGGAGCAGATTCGTATAGAGTACAATTGCTTAATGCCAGTGATGAAGTACTACAAGAAGAAACACCAAGTACAACATCGGTGACCTTAACGTTTCCCGAGGGTGCTACAAGATGGCAAGTACGTGCAGAGAATGCCACTCAAAACACATTGTATACTACAAGATCGCTTACCATAGATACTATGAATCCAAATGTTCCTACAGCTACTGCCCCAGCAAATAATGCTACAGTAACAGGTACTACAGTGAGTTTTACATGGACAAGAGCCGCAGTAGCTGGTTCTGAAGAGATAGATACTATTTTTATCTATGAAGATGAGGCCTTAACACAACTTGTAATGGAGAAAGAGGCAACCTCTCCAGAAGAAATCACTCTAGAAGCTAACAAGACCTATTATTGGTTCTTAAAAGCTTCTGATCAAGCAAATAATGAAAGTGCTGCAAGTACTACTTTTACATTTTCTATAAACTAAAGTATATATGCTAAAAGGCAAAAAAGGTTTATACATATTATTACCATTAGTGGTCTTTATTTGGGGAGCAATTATCTTTCAGATTACAGATGCGTTTACCGATGATGATCCCGAAATTGCCAACATTGGTCCTATTGCTTTTTCTAAAATTGAAAGTAAAGAGAGAGATCGTTTCTCGATAAGTGATGTAACTCGGGATCCTTTTTTAGGGACTGTATATAAACCTAAAAAAGAACCTGTTAAAAAAGTGGCTCAGGTTAAAAAAACAGTAATCAACTGGCCATCTATTCGGTATAAAGGAGTAGTCACAGGAGGCAATGGTGCCACCGCTATTTATCTAGTAGAAATTAATGGTACTGATCAATTAATGAAACGCAAAGATGTTATTTCTGAAGTTAAACTAACCAAAGGAAATTCATCTTGGGTACAATTACAGTACAAAGGAAAAATAAAGCGTTTTGAGATCTTAAAATAAAGCGCATGTCTATAAATCCAAACTTATAAAAGCACTCTTTAAAATAAAAGCACAAGCAATGCAATTTGCTTTATTAATCTCGGTACTTGTTGCCCTGTTGCTAAGTGCTTTTTTATTGCTTACCCATGTGCAATCATTCTTTACTATAAAAACTCAGGAAGTATTACAGACTTCAGCATTAACAAATCAGCAGATTTTTAAATCCCTTCCTGAAAGAATTACAACAAAAGATACGATTGTAACCACTGAAGGTGATAAACAACAAAAGCTATTTACTAATTATCATGGCGCTTGGACCAAAGTATTTTCGCAAATTGAAACGCATCATCAAAAAATCAAGAAAACGGCATTGATCGGATCTACTTTTGATCAAAAATCACCGAATCTATATCTTGCAAACACAAACTCTCCATTAGTGATAGTTGGTGATACTAGATTAGAGGGCAACAGCTATTTACCCAAACAAGGTGTAAAAGCCGGTAATATTTCTGGAAACTACTATCAAGGATCTAGTTTATACTACGGTCGCGTTATCGAAAGCGAAGCAACACTACCCAAAGTAGATCAGCAATGGATATCGTATCTAGAAAGACTTTCTAACGGGTCATTATTAAATGAAGAACACAGTATTTCATTAAAAAAAGAGCTTAAACATACTTTTTACAAACAGGGTCAAAATATCTCTAGCCCATCCACTATTATTTTGGGAGATGAAGATATTGCAGGAAATATAACCATACAATCGGCTATACAAATCATTGTACATTCGACCGCTAAATTAGAAGGTGTGATTCTTATTGCGCCCAATATTATAATTAAGGACAATGTAAGAGGAAATTTACAGGCCATTGCAACCAAAAAAATAACCGTTGGCAAAGGTTGTTACCTCTCTTACCCTTCTGCCCTAATACTTTTTGATCAAAATAGGATAAAAAATACTACAGAAGGAACTACATCACAAGACAAAGAGCCAGACTTTACTATTAGCAAAAATACGCTGATTGAAGGTTCGGTAGTGTATCTAAAAAAACAAAAAGACACGCAAAACCGAATCAAAACCCATCTTAAAACAGAACTCGGTACCGAAATTATTGGCGAAGTATATTGTGAGGGCAATATAGACTTTCAAGGTATTGTGCGAGGCTCTGTATACACCAGACAATTTATTGCCAATCAATCCGGATCGATTTACTTAAACCATATATATAACGGTAAAATATTAAACAACCCTATACCCAATTATGCAGGATTGCCATTTATAAACTCGAAAAATAGTGTCGCAAAATGGTTGTATTAAAAAAAATAAAAGCCGCTACCCTTATCGAAACATTAACGGCTTCGGTATTGATTATTATTGTATTTATGATAGCCAGCCTAAGTTTCAATAATATTTTTAACAATCATGTAAAAAGAGATACTAGCAGTATAGATAATCGTATTAAAGAATTAGAATACTTAGTACTTCATGAGCAGCTTAAAATACCTTATTCTGAAGATTTTGCAGGATGGAATATTTATATCGACTCGAAAAATAACATTATCAATCTAACCTATACCAAAGAAGGAAAAGAGAATAATAAAGTATTATACCTTAAATGAGAATTGTAAATCAAAAAATAAAAGCGTTTACACTAACCGAAGTAATGGTAGTTCTTGTGATCTCTGCTATTGTTGCAGGGCTAGCTTTTTCTGTTTTAGGTATTGTACAGCGCAATATGAGAAGTATCGAAAATAACTATGCTTATCAATCAGAAATACAATCTCTAGAAGTGGCCCTTACCATAGACTTTAATAAATTTACGGATATACAATGGAATGCCAGAGAAGATCAACTAGAACTATCCTCTCCTATCCATCAAAGGGTATATAAATTCACAAATGATAGTATTGTCACTTTGGTAGATAATTATCCAGTACAATTAAAAAAGAAAGTATTTTTCTTTAAAGGACAGCAGGTAAACTCTGGAAGAATTGATGCCATAAAGCTTACTTTTGATAAGACAACAGATTTACATCGTATTTTTGTGTATAAACACAACGATCCTACAATACATTTTTAATTATGGGGATTAAAATTGCAAATACTAAAAAGCAAAAACAGAATCAAAGTTCTTTTGATATCTCTTCGGTATTAACCAAAGAGATCACTTTATTTGGTAATGCTTTTAATAGCAAAAAGAAAGAGCAATGGTACGCAGAGCTAAGTGTGCTGCAAAAATCTGGGATAGATCTTAAAAGTGGGTTAGAATTATTATCAGAAACCCAGAAAAAAGAAAAAGACCGAGTATTAATGTCTACAATGACACAACAACTAATAGATGGTAGTTCTTTTTCTGACATCTTAAAAAATAACTCGAGTTTTTCAGATTATGAATATTATGCCATCAAGATCGGAGAACAAACTGGACAATTAGCTCAGATTTCTTTAGAGCTTAGTGAATTTTATAAGCGCAAGAATGATTTAAGAAGAGAAATTGTTGCCGCACTTACCTACCCAATTATCGTATTATGCACAGCACTTTTGGTAATCTTTTTTATGTTGCGATACGTCGTACCTATGTTTGTAGATATATTTAAGCAGAATAATGTTGACCTTCCTAATATTACGAAAGCAATTATTAATTTCTCAAACTTTATGGGTGAATATGGAATACTACTATTAGGTATTTTTACTATAGGTATTATACTATTAGCTTTCATATCAAAAAAAACATGGTACCGTAAATTTATTGGAAAAATGCAGCTTAAGATTCCAATTTTAGGAAACTATTTCAGGAAAATATATATGGCTCAATTCACGCAAGCTTTATCATTATTAACGTCGGCTAAAGTCCCTATGGTAGATAGTATCGATCTGGTAAAAAATATGATTAATTTTTACCCCTTGCAGGAAGGATTGCAAAATACAAATGATGCCGTTATTGCGGGCGGTAAATTAAGTACTTCATTTGCACAAAATCCAGTGTTCGACAAAAAAATGATTGCTATGATTCGTGTAGCAGAAGAAACAAATCAAACAGAATTTATTTTTCAAAAATTAAATGAGCAGTATAACCAACAGGTAAAACATCAGTCTCAAGTTATATCTAATGTACTTAACCCCTTGTTAACTATTATTGTTGGTATTATTGTTGGAGTGATTCTGATTGCCATGTATTTACCTATGTTTAGATTAAGTAGCGTTATTGGGTAATTCATGGTTTGTAAATACTTTTTGTACCTACTTTGTTGTAATTGGGGTGTTATCCCCTGTGGTGAAAAAGAATAAAATACTTACATTTACTCGTCAAGTATAATAGCCCAACTTAGGAAATTCGTCAAAATATATATAAACACAAAAACAATGAAAAACATCAATCCAAATACTATTCTTCAAATTGTTGCTCTTTTGTTTTTAGTCATTATTGGTTATATGACATTTAATTCTGGTTCTAATTGGAAAATTATAAAATCTGAATTAGATAGGGCTAGAGAAGAACTAAAGACCTCAAAAGAAACTTTGGTTAGTACAAAGTCTGATTTAGAAAAGTCCAAGAAAGAATTTGAAAAAATGAGACTTCAAAAAGATCTACTTATTCATAAACGTGATTCTTTAATATTTGATTTCCAAAAGAAAAATGCAAAAGACTGGGAAGAATTACAACGTATAAAAGACTCTATAAAAATCAATAACGATCAACTAGCCGAAGACAAAGCATTAATTAAAAATGCACTAGGTATAAACTAAGTCAATCAATTATTTTCTATTCACACAAAATCATGAAAAATTTATTATTATTCCTTTTGACGCTAACCGTTTCTTTTTCTTATAGTCAGGATACTACTTCTTCTAAAATCATTGAAATCCCAGAATCATATGCCGACAGACAAGGGGAACCATTTTTAGTAAAAAGAGATAGCTTGTATGTATTTCGTACTCCAGATATTTATCTTGTAAACAAGAAAACTTTTCTGGCGTTTAAAAATGTATTTACTAGCACATTGGATCAAGATAAAATGACGCAGTCGCTAATCGAAAAATACTCTCAAACGCTAAGTAGAAATATAGACCTCGAACGTAAACTAAAAATAAACTTTAAAGCGTCTGATAGTCTTGATCTACAGGTTTACAAAAGAACCCAAGAAACACTGGCGAATACGCAAAGAGCATTAGATTATACTATTAATAGTCTTGAAAAAGCAAGCAATAGTCTTGAAATAGTTGAAAAAAACACCAAGCGACAACGCAGAAAAAGTGCTTTTGAAAAGATCTTATTTGCAATTGGTGGTATTGGTATTGGTGTAATCGTTGGAGTTACTTTATAACTATGAATCAAAAAATACTGTAACTAGATACCCGTTTCAAAATTATCTATGCTACGGCTATTTCTTTCTTGGTGATATTCTTTTATACGATCCTTGCCTTGTTTTTCTGCCCAAGTTCTAAGGACAGTACGTTCTTCTTTATAATCCATAAAGGGCACTGCAAACCCACAAGAAGTTTGCACAGTATCAACATGCATTTCTATAATTTGCCGTGAACCTGGAGTTTCAGGAAACAACGAAATATACTTGTGATATTCTTGATCTCTATCATGATAGATTTTAGAAGAACCATATAGTCTTAAAATCAAAGGCTTTCCTTCAAAAGCACAAAACATAATGGTCATTCTATCATTTTTTAATAGATGAGCAGCTGTTTCATTACCACTTCCGGTAAGATTGAGCCAAACAACTTTATTACCATTTAAAACACGTAAAGTATCCATTCCTTTAGGAGAAATATTTACTCTCCCTTCTTGTGCAGCTGTACCCACAAAGAAGATTTTTTGATTTTGAATAAACTCTTTTAACGCTACAGATATTTCGGTTAATATTTTTGCCATTTTTCTTGATTTAATGGTAAAACTTGTAATTACAAAGAAGTCTTTCAAAAATAAGATATCAATTTAACCTAACCACAGTAAAACCAGATTTTATCAAACCTTATTATAGCATTTCTGCATTAAGTTTTCCTCTTATGTGCTATGTAATTAAAACCTTTTTAGAGGTACCATACGTAGTATTATTTAAAGAAAAAACCTTTGCAAATAATTATTTACAAAGGTTTATACACTCAATAATTCCCCTTTTGATTATTAACTATTTAAATTTATTGAGCTATCGATTTATTATAATCTTTTTCCTGGTTATCTCTTTCTTTGAGGAGTTTCTGATCTCAAGTATATATGCCCCCGGGGATAATTCAGTTAGATCTAATCGAAATCCGTTTTGTATATCTTTTGCATATACGCTTGAAACTGTTTTTCCTGAAAAATCTACGATATTAATTTCTAGATTATCACCTTTATTATTGTCAAAAACGTCTACAAAACTAGTTGCAGGATTCGGTACCAATACAATATTTGTCTGATTTTTGACATTCTTACTATTGTCACACTCGGGAGCTGTTGAAGCAGCGCTAAAATATAATACAAACCCATCTGTTTTTGATACCATCACAAAATCTCCCTGATTTACTGTTACCCAATAACTTCCATCCAATTCAGGAATTCCGGTTCCAGACAATCTAATTTCTGGTTGTGATGAATTAAAGTTTTGTACAATCTTTGGCAAGAAATTGTTCCACCAACTAGGAATACCATTGTTGGTATTCATAGAAAATTGATATATCCCATTATTTGCGAGATCCCAATTAATAGTAAAGTTTGTTACATTATCTAGATTAGGACCTCCATTACCCAATACATAAATATTTTTAAAATCTGAATGTAATGATGATAAAGGTGTACTAATAGGTGTTCCAAAATTACAAGTTGGATTATCACCCGTAATTGTAATTGTTTTTTCTGCTATTGCAGTCTTTCCCGCTTGGTTAGTTACTGTTAATCTGGCTACCACCTGCCCCACTTCTGTATAGGTAGTAGTTGACCTTACAGTAGTTGCTGTTTGTCCGTTTCCAAAATCCCAACTATAACTCAAAGTTCCTCCATCTGGATTTGAAGAAGTCGAAGCATCAAAATCAACTTCTAACGGTGCTATACCAGAATCAACGCTTACAGTAAAATTAGCTACAGGAATAGCATTGTCGGTTACCGTTATCGTCATACTCTTAGTTGCTTCTTTACTGCCATCACTTACTACCAATGTAGCTTCATAATTTCCAGCAGTAGCATACTCATGCGTAATTATCATTCCTGTTCCAATTTGTCCATCACCAAAATCCCAAGTATATGATAATTGGTCCCCATCAGGATCAGAAGAGGTAGATGCATCAAAATTTATTGTAATTGGTGCTATACCACCTGAAATATTAGTAGTGAAGTTTGCAATTGGGCTTCGATTTCCGGTTTCATCGGGTTTAAAGATTTTATAAGCACCAGCTACATGCATAAAGCTCATCATATATAATAAACCATCATAGTATCTATATGTTCCCGACGGAATAGACATTTCAAAAAGCTCATCTACAAAAGGCCAAACTTTTGCATCACCTAATGCCAATGATCCTACTGCATTGCAAGCTACAAGTCCGGCATTGTGATCAGAATTTCGAGGTGTTGTCCCGTCCAAAGTCCATAAACCAGGATAATTTGGTTTGTCTTTAAAAAAATCTATTTGCTTATCTATTAATGGTTGTATATCGTTTTTGTTTTTTTGAAACCATGCAAAATCAAACCCCATATTCATAATATTTCTCCAAGCATCAAATTCGAAATTAGCATGGGTACCTACAGCTTTCGGAGTACCATCAAATTCTGAATAATCGGGCATCAATCCGGTGACAGGGTGAGCTGCTCTTGGTAAAAGATACGTTCTACTAGTTTCTGCCATTTCTGACCATAATTGATTATTATTATCAGCATAAAGTGCCCAAATATCATAAAATGCAGGTAAATGATAAGATGGATCAGTATATGTAGCAGAATCTCCGCATATTCCAAAAACAACCTGTTTTTGATTAGTATCGATTAAGTTGGTTGGACATTGACCACTATCGGCACTAGGTTTATTAAGCATACTTTTCAAAATATAATTTGCTTGTCCTTCATAATCAAAAACATCTCTCTCTGAATCAAAACCATCTGCTGATTGTATACTCCCCCATCTGGCATGAGCAAAAAATAGTGCCGTCACAAAATACTCTTCTCCATCTGGTGCAGAGTTTTGATCAATCATTGAAAAGGTATCGCTAGTTAACTGCCAAGAAAATAATCCATCTCTTGAGGTTCCAGGTTTATGCTGACTATACTGTTTTGCAAATTTCCATAATTTGTCGAAATACTCTTTTTTATCAAGTTGAACGCAAATCATCATTCCATAGGACATCCCCTCTGATCGAATATCGTTATTTCCTGTATCTAAAATGTAAGCCATATCGGTATCAACTTCATAATACAGTTTTTCGGTATTTACATTTCCGTTGACAAAATATTGTTCCCAGATTTGATTTAATTTAAGGTCTACAGCTTCATTGCTTTTTCCGGATTCTACAAACATATTTCGATAAACATCCGTCTCAAAAGAAGGTTGATCCGGAATAACAGGCGCAGGCCTATTCATTTTTAATTTATCATTCTTTTCTTTTTCATACTTTTTACTAGGTTCTTGAATTTGAATTAGTGGTTTTTCTTGTGCTGAGTAATCACTAGAATACGCACTTAATGTACTATTAAATAAGAAGCACAATAGTACTAATAGATAGGTTTTTAGGTGTTTTTTCATGATTTGTGTTAATTTATAATTATTATTTAAGTGTTATTTCTTTTGTCAAAACTTGTGTTGCTTTAGAATCTTCAATTTCATTTTTCGAGTTAGGTTGTTTTCCTCCTACATATATTCTAATTGGTTCTTTATTGATATGTTCTTTACCTTCTGATGTGATTGATGCATACTGTTTTGAAGTGATTGTGAAACGCACTTCTTTTGTTTGATTTGGATCTAAATTGATCCTTTCGAAACCAACAAGAGAATGTTTAGGCCCATCATTTACAGCTTTACTATGAGACAGATAAAGTTGAACGACCTCATCACCATTTACATCTCCAGAATTGGTAACTTGAACTATTACAGGTATATTTTCTGATATCGTAACAGTCTCTGGTACTTTTAAATTTGAATACGTAAAGTTGGTATACGACAATCCATGCCCAAAAGCATATAAAGGTTCGCCTTTAAAATATTTATAGGTTCTATTAGTCATATCATATGATTTAAAATCAGGAAGGTCTTCTACTGATTTATAAAAAGTAACAGGCAATCGTCCCGCTGGATTATAATCTCCGAACAACACATCTGCAATTGCTCTTCCTCCAAATTCTCCTGGATACCAACTCTCTAAAATAGCAGGAACATGATCATTTGCCCAATTAACTGCCAATGCGCTTCCGTTCATCAAAACAACAATGACAGGTTTGCCCAGCGCAGTAATTTCTTTCATTAATGCAATTTGCGTCTTAGGTAATGAAATCTCTGATCTATCACCTTTGTCAAATCCTTCTAAGACTACTGGCATTTCTTCTCCTTCGATATCTGGTGATAACCCTAAACAAAGCACAACCACTTCTGATTTTTTTGCAGCTTCAATTGCTGACGATAACAGATCATCATCTAACTTTGCCCATAATAATTGGGCTTGGGGGTCTGCATGGTAGTTATAGTACTCTATCTTTATTCTACTCGCTATTCCTTTTTTTAAATTTGTATCAAAATATCTAGTTTTAGGTTCGTGATCATCACTAAACTCAAACTTTAATGAATCGTTTACATATAATTTCCCTGCACTACTTGCACGCAAACCTATTCGGTAATTACCACTTTCTTTTGGAATAAGTTGCCCTGTCCACCTTACAGAAAATGCATCAGAGGTTAAACTATCAATTGGTTTTTTGGGCATCCAAACAAAATTGATGACACTATCATTTCTAGTAATTTTAGGATTGCCTTTCCACTCTTTATTATCAAAATATTCTCCTTTTAATCCTGAACTTTTTCCGTTATGAAGTACAGATGAAGGAATTGTTTGCAGTAATGGCCATCCTTTTGCTATATCACTACCTTTTGCATAATGCACTTTTGCATTTGGAAGTTTTTCTTTTATTGCCTTTAGGGGAGTAATACTGTTATGTGGAGTACCATGATAATTGCCTAACAATACTTGTTTTGCATTTGCATTGGGACCGATTACTGCAATTGAAGGAATATCTTTTTTTAACGGAAGCGTTTTATTTTCATTTTTTAATAAAACTATTGACTCTCTAGCTGTTTTTTCGGATAACTTGTAATGCTCTTCACTACATACGACATCGTATGGTATTTTGGACCACGATACCATTTTATCAGGATCAAACATTCCAAGTTTAAATCGAGCTGTCATTAATCTGGATAAAGCAATATCTATTTTTTCTTCATCTATGATCTCCTTTAGAACGGCTTCTTCAAGATTAGGGTCAAAAGCATTCCCACAATTTAAATCAGTACCTCTATCTACAGCAAGTGCAGAGGCTTCAACGGCAGTTTCTGATAATCCATGCCTGTTCGGTTTCCAGAAATCATTAATTGCCCAACAATCAGAAACCACATAACCATCAAACCCCCATTCTTTTCTAAGAATATCATTTAACAACAAATTACTACCGCAACAAGCTTCGTCTCTATACCTGTTATAGGCACACATTACCGATTGCACATTAGCTTCTCTTATGGCAGCTTCAAAAGCAGGCAAATACGTTTCTTTAAGATCTCTGTTAGATGTTTGATAATTATCTTCATGTCTAGATTTCTCCGGACCGCTATGAACTGCAAAATGCTTTGCCGTGGCTACTACCTTTAAATATTTTGGATCATCACCTTGTAAGCCCTTTATAAAATTTACACCCATGCGCCCTGTTAGATAAGGGTCTTCTCCATATGTTTCTTGACCTCTACCCCATCTCGGGTCACGAAAAATATTTATGTTGGGGGTCCAAAAAGTTAATCCTTGATAAATACCTCTTTTACCTTGATCACTAAAACGATGATGTTTTGCTCTTGCCTCATCTGATATTGCAGTTCCTACTTTGAATATAAGTGATTTGTCAAAAGTTGCTCCCATACCAATTGCTTGTGGAAAAACCGTTGCTTCACCCGCTCTGGCAACACCGTGCAAACATTCATTCCACCAATTGTACTCAGGTATTCCCAGTCGTGCTATAGCCGGAGCATCGTATCGCATTTGTGATACTTTTTCTGAAAGTGTCATCTGACTTATCATATCATTCACTCTTTCATCTATTTCTAGTGATGAGTCTTGAAAGTTATAGTCATATTCTTTTTCCTTTTCTTTTTTTGAGGTACACCCAACATTTAATTGTATAGCAATTAAAATCATTATAAAACCACTAAGGCTTATTCGTTTTTTCATTGGTTTTTATATTTAGTATTACAACGATAAGAAGATGCTTTATTTATGACATACTACTTAAAAATCAAACTAGAAAGAACTGGTGTTCTCTTCCTGTTAAAATGATCTCCATTATAATTTTTTGCCAATTTAGAAACAGAAAAAAAAAGGGGATGAAACAAAAAAAGCATAGACTATAATATTTGTTGCATTTAGGGCAAGAGCCCTAAATATAACGTGTACCCGTTCTTTAATATAGAATTATCACAGTACGAATTAGAAGAAATTTAATTTTTAATAGCGTATTAAAAAGAATACGATAAAAAACCACACTCTAGTTTGATCGAGTATTTTAAACTAAAAAATATCCGTCTTGCTTTTTCAATTACTCTTAGTATTGAAACACAAAAATTAGGTTTTTTTTGTATCAACTTCTGTAGGTAAAATACCGAAATGACCCCTAAAACATTTTGTAAAATAAGAAGGTGAAGAAAAGCCAACCTGATAGCAAACATTACTAATATTGGTTTGTCCTTCTTCTAGGATTTGTTTTGCTCGTTGCAATCTAATATTTCTTAAAAATTGACTTGCAGTTTGTCCTGTGAGTGTTTTTATCTTTCGATAAAATTGACTGCGGCTTAAATGTAGTTGTAATGCTAAAGACTCAACACTAAGATCAGGGTTGCTTATATCCTTATTAATGTGTTTTAATACTTTTTGGATAAATTCTTTATCTAATGAAGTCGTATTTTTATTATTATCATTATCACTAATGGCGCTAAAATATTTATTAAATAATATCTGTCTACTGGATAATAATTGTTTAAGTCGAGATTTTAAAACTCTAAGATCAAACGGTTTGTTGAGATAAGCATCTGCACCAGATTCTATACCTTTTAGTCTATCATCCTGCATTGTTTTGGCTGTTAGCATTAAAAGAGGGATATGACTGGTTTTTATATCTTCTTTTATCTTAGTACAAAAATCAAAACCGTTCATTTTTGGCATAATAACATCAGTAATAATAATATCAGGTATTTCTTTTTTAGCCTGTCTTAATCCTTCATCACCATTTGATGCTGTAAATACTTTATACACATCGTTTAGTTCATTTTTTAGATAGTTTCGTAGTTCGATATTATCTTCAACGATTAGAAGTCTAGATTTTTTTAAGTCATTATCCTTTATACTTTCTTTTTGAGAATCCATTGTACTAGGCAAAATCATTTGTTCTACCTCTGGTTTGGCGTTATTAGTAATGCATATAACTTCGTCTTCTTGAAAATGAGATTTTCCTAATGGCAAAATCACTGTAAAAGTCGTGCCACTATTTAAAACGCTATCTACTTCAACCTTTCCTTTATGCAATTGCACAAAACTTCTTACAACCTCTAAGCCAATTCCTGTTCCACCATAATATCCTTTATTAAGAGTATCAACTTGATAGAACCGTTCAAATATCTTGGTTAGTTGTTCTTTTTCGAGACCTGGTCCAGTATCAGAGATACTTATTTCAAACATATCTCTATGTGCATTAGTATCTGCAATGGCCTCTTGAAGATTTCTTTTAATATGTATTGTTACTACAATTCTTCCTTTTTCAGTAACAACTTTAAAAGCATTGGACAAAAGATTAAAAATAACTTTTTCTATCATATTTTTATCCACCCATACTTCTAGTTCTGAACCATCATGATCGACTTGCAAATCAATATTTTTATCACGTGCTTCTTCAATAAAATGATCAACGACATAGTTAACCAATTGGATAATATCTAACTGTTGAGCTTTAACTTTTAGTTTGTTTAACTCTAGTTTTCGAAAATCCATAACTTCATTTATCAATCTAGAAAGTCTATCTGTATTTTTATGAATAACATGATGCTTTTCTTTAATCTCATCTGGTAAATCATATTTTTTGTTATTAATAATATCAATAAGCGGATTGATAATTAAGGTAAGGGGAGTCCTAAATTCATGAGATATATTGGTAAAAAATTGAAGCTTTTTCTTATGTAACTCTTCTTCTTTTACTCTTTTTTCTCTCTCGTACTTAATCAGTTGTTTTTCTTTAATTCTTCTTTGATTTAATTGATTTACCATATAAATCACGAAAAGAAGCAGAAAAGCATATGATACGATAGCCCATTTTGTTTTCCACCACGGGGGTAGTATCGTTATTTTTAGTTTTAATGGAGTTTCATTCCATATGCCATCATTGTTAGCTGCTTTTAATTTAAATATATAATTACCGTAGTCTAGGTTTGTATAGGTTGCACTTCTTGTGTTTCCTACATAATTCCATGATTTTTCTAAGCCTTCTAAATAATATGCATATTTGTTTTTTTCGGGTCTTGTATAATTAACCCCTGTATATTCTATAGTAAATACGGATTGTTTATAGGTTAAAGAGATACTATCTGTTTCTGAAATTGCCTTTTGAAAAGGAGAGTTTTTAGCATTGGGTACTACTTTTTGATTAAACAGTCTAAAATCCGTTAAGCATAAATAAGGTATTGCTGTATTGATCTTAATACTTTTGGGGTCGAAGTAATCGATTCCTTCATAACCGCCAAAGTATAAATCTCCTGTTTTGTCTTTATACACCGAATTAAAGTTAAAATCATTTGATAACAATCCATCATTTGTAGTATAGTTCGTGATATTGTTAGTTATCATATCTATTTTATGAAGCCCTTCGTTACCGCTTATCCAAATATTTCGATTTTCACTTTCTATAATAGCAGATACATTTTCTTCAGTCAAATCATAGAGATCATTATAAGAAATAAAAGTTTCTTTATCGCTATTGTATTTCCATAAACCAGCACCTTTTGTTCCTATCCATAGTGATCCATTTGCACTCTCGTACATTGATAAAATATGTTTTACACTTGCTGTATTCTTAAAATTCCCAAACATTTTTGGGCTTATTGCCATAACAGAATATTGATCCTTATTAATTGCAGAAACTTTATATAAGCCATTGGTAGATCCAATCCATATATTATTATTTGTATCTACTAGAACTTTCCTAATGTCATTTTTATGTAAACCATTATCCACAAATTCTTGTGTTTTGTGGTGCCTAATAGTACTTTCTTTGGGGTGATATGAAACAATGCCTCCGTGAAAAGTACCTATCCATATTCTACCATTAGTATCTTCAGCAAAACTTAATATTCGGTTTGAGGTTAATTCTCCGTTTGTATTTTCTGAATTAAAATTAACAAAACGATTTTCTCCTTTTTTAAGGAAATAAATTCCATTATTCCAACTTCCCGCCCATATATTGTCTTGGCTATCCATAAAAATAGTTTGAATATCATGTGCATCCAGCCCCAAGTATTCTTGACTTTGATTATTTATATGAGTGATTTTTTTATTTTTAGGGGTATAAATATCAATTCCCCCTCCGTCCATACTTATCCATAATCGCTCCAATCGATCTTCTATAATGCCCGTAACTGAACCTACTTCTAAGGAGTTTTTTTTATGAGGTAAACTTTCTATATTCTTAAACTTATCATATAACCTATCATAAACTCCTATTCCTCTATTGTAATACCCCATCCAAATTCGATCATTTTTATCTCTAAACAACGACCATATTGAATTTGATTGAATACTGTTTTTATCTGCTTTATCAAATACATAATTTTTAAATACTTGTCCGTTTTTACTTAAATGTATTAATCCGTCATTTTCTGTACCACATAATATGGTGCCATCTCCTACTGTAATTAATGATAAAATCCGTTTTGAAGTGACTTCAAAGTTTGAAATTATATGATTTGCATTGTGATCTCTTTTTATTTTATAGAGGCCTTTATCTACTGTGCCTATCCAAATGTTATCTTCATTATCAATTAATAAAGATTGAATAGGTTCGTCGATAGTTTTATCTTGATTTTCGATCTCAAATATCGAATTACGAAGCGTATTTATCGTTGGATCATATTGCTTAAGTCCTTTATTAGTTCCTGCATAGATAGTTCCTTTACTATCGGCAACAAGACTATTAATATTTAGAATACTTCCTGAAGAAATGGTATCAAGGTTAGCTATATGGTGCGTCTTAAAATCATCAAGTGTTAATTTGAATAAGCCTCGTTCAAAAACACCAAAAAGCAAATCCCCGTTATCATCACCAATAATACTGCTTATGGCCATACTAGAATCACAATGACTCTTACCTTGCTCTGTTATGCAAATCCTTCTAAATTGGTTGAGATCTCTATCATATACATTTAAACCATTTTCAGTACCTATCCATAACCTATTTGTTTTATCTAAATAAGCCGAATAAATCATACTACTACTAAGCGATACAGAATCTCTTGGTTCGTGTTTGTAGGATATATACTCAATCCCATCGTATCGGTGCAGACCTCCACCATTAGTACCAATCCACATAAAACCATAATGGTCTTGAATAATAGTTGATACGGCAGTTTTTGAAATACCATCTTTTATATTTACAAAATTGAAATCCTTTGGTCTCTCCTGCGACCAAAGGCAACCTTGGGTATAATAAAAAACCATTACGCATAGATATGCTATACTTTTTCTAACATCCATTGATCTTTAGCTTCCTTAATCTAGCAATAAAGTTAATACCTTTTATGATGATCTTTTTTCAAAATCAATTTTTCGTTTTGAAAATGTAATACTACAACTTAACTAATTGTAAGGTAAAAACGTTTATAACAATGGTTTTCATATAAATTCATCAGAAAAAGAAAACTATAGTAACAAGAGGTAGAGTAATTAAACAATATATTGAATATGTTTAATGATTAAATTGTTTGTTAATAGAATTCTACACAACCAGATACGAAATATTAAAAAGGTATTAGACCTATTAACTTATCAAATCAGATGGGCTTATTGCAAATTCTTTTTTAAAGCATTTAGAAAAGTAAGAAGGGTTAGAAAAACCTGCCAAGAAAGCAATTTCGGCAATAGTTTTTTGTTGACTAAGGATTAGCTCTTTAGCACGATGCAAACGCACAGAACAGATGAGTTTATTTGGAGATTTATTGGTTATTGCTTTCAGTTTACGTTGTAGTTGCCGTTGGCTCACACCTACTTCTCTACAAAGCATTTCTACTCCAAAATGTTCATTACTAAGATGGTTATCAATATTTTGAAGTACTTTTTCAAGAAAAGAATCATTTTGAAGAAGTCTTTTAGATTCAATTCTTAGTGGTGGTATAGTATGTTTGGGTTTGTCACTAACAGTATATAACGATAATGATTCTCCTGCTTCGGTTTCAAAAATCGCTTTGTATTGTGTAAAATGCACACCAGCTCCTGCAGCCAAATTCTTGACCGTTTGGGTTAATAAAATTTGATTAGGCATCGACTTTTGAAGAAGTAATGTCTTGAAACCTTCTATCTCTTGGCATATAGGGTTACCTACCAGGCATTCTTTGATATGTACACCTGTAGTTAACTGTGCATTCATATTTTGGATAGCGCCAATCATATTCATACTACAATGAACAGCTTTACTAGGTCCATCAAAAGTGGCAATAAATGTTTCTTTATGATATTGAATTATACGTCCTCTATAATTCTCTACAGATTGCTTTATAAACGCTTTATGTTTATCTATATTTATTTCTGAAGATAATATTTGTCCCACTAGTATGGTAAATAATTGTTTTTCATATACCGGTTTTGGCTTTACATTTAATATAAAAGCCTTTATTTCTTCTAGAATCTCATTTGTGTTACCTGTCCAAAATAAATGATCACTACCTTCAAACTCTACTAATTTTGCTCCTTGAATACGTTCGGCAATATATCTTCCTTCTTCTATTTTTACATCAATATCATGGGTACGTTGTAATAGTAAAGTGGGTACTTTTATAGAACCTAAAATATTTATTATATCTACTTGCGTATTCATTTTGGTAAGCATCATAGCCGCAGTGGGACTAGCGCCAGATCTAAAATAATTCGCTAACCAATCCATAAATACAGGATCATTTGCTTTAGAGGGAGCCAATGATTCTAAGTCCATTTCTCCGCTACCCCAATTATTTTCAATCATATCATAAACAACCTGTCGTTCTTCTTGAGTAGGTGCCCAAGGATACTCAGGGGCATATATTCGTTTAGCAAATATTCCAAAAGCTATCAAAGAAATCGTGCGATTTGGGTATGTAGCTGCAAATAAAGCTGAGACGGATCCTCCTTCTGAATGCCCAAATAAAGCTGCTTTTTGAGAACCAACAGCATCCATCACGGCTCTAATATCATCCATTCTTTCTTCTAAGGTCGGAAGTTCTACGACACGATCCGAAAGTCCCGTTCCACGTTTATCAAAAAGAATAACTCTTGCTATTTTTCCTAATTCTTCTAAAAAGCTAACAAGTTCTGGACAAGCCCACATCCAATCTATATTCGATACCCATCCCGGAATATAAACTAAATCAATAGGACCAGAACCAAAAACTTGATATGCAATATTGATCGTACCGTTTTTAATATATTTAGTATCTGGTTTCATAAAATATATCTTATTCTTTTTTTTGATAAAAGAGTATCAAGGTTTTTTAGAGTAAAAATTGTAAATAGTAAACTACCATATCCAGAGTTAGATATTACATTTACGTATTTAACAAAAAGTGATATTTAAGTTAAACATCACATTCTTAAACAAAGAAATGTATAAGGGACTTACATTGCAAAAAAAAGGGGGTAGCAAAAGAGTATCAAATAATTCAAACTACTCATTTACAATTACTTAATAACTAATCAAAGTATTGATTCTTATTTGTTATTTTAAGGTAACCATACAGCTTTTCTCAAAAAAGAAGGGGTTTTATAGGATAAAAAAAGTGTAAGTTTAATTAAAAAACTATGTGCAAGAAATACTTTTAATATCTTATAACGTGATATTTTTATTTTCAATAAAAGCAATAATATCTTGTTTAGAATCTAAACCTAGTTTTTTACGAATACGATATCTTGAAGATTTTATAGCCGCCACTGTATTGTTTTGAAGTTTACTAATTTCTGTAGTACTAAGCTCCATTTTCATAAGACAAAGGAGTTCCTTTTCTTTTGGTTTTAACTCAGAAAAATGTTGATCAAGTAGTATTTTAAAATCAATATTTACCTCATCTAGGTACGTCTGTAAACTTAATGATGATTTTTTAGCATCTTTCTCTGATAATAACGAAGCCGATATCGAGCGTAATGCAGACTTACGTTCACTTTCATCCTCTAAAGCTGTAACTTGTTTAATATCATCTATTGTAGTATTAAAGACTTCTTCTCTAACAGAGTTTTCTACTACCACTTTTTTAAGTTCTCGTTCCCGAAGTGCAAGTGCTAGGTCTGTTTTTAATTTTTCAACCTCTACTAGTTTGGCTTTATTTGCAATAAGCTCTAGTTTTTGTTTATTATTCTTTCTAATAAAGTAAATTAAAAATAAAGCTGCTACAAGCGTAATAACCAGTAATGATAAATACAATTTCTTTTTAGTAGCTTCATTCTTCAGGTTTACTGCCGTTAGTTCTTTTTCTCTCTTATACTGATATGCAAATTCTAAATCTGCAAAACGTTTTGTTGTACTTTTTTTTACTAAAGAATCTTTGTATTTATCTTGAATTAAAAAAGCTTCATACGACTCTGAAAATTTTTTATGATTGTGCGCTATTCCAACTTTGGTATGGTATGCCCATTGTATTAAATATAAAGCGTTCACTTTTTTTGAAAAGAAAATAGCACTGTCTATATGTGCATTTGCTTTGCTAAACTCTTTTTGATTATCATATACTTTTGCTAGATTAGAATGGTTATGTGCTCTGATTTTATACTCAGTTGGAGGTAACAATTTTAAGTTTTCTCTATAAATATCGCCCGCTAATTCATAGTTCCCTGAATTTGCATAGATACTGGCTAAATTTCCTTTTACTTGTAGCTTAAGTGCCTTAGCGGTGTCAGCTTGTATCGCCTTTTTGAAATAATATGTGGCAGAATCTATCTTTTTCTGTCTACTAAAGACTCTGCCTATGCGGTTTAACGTAAGTACTTGCCCTCGAGCCGACTTTGCCTTTTCATGGAATACTAATGCTCGTTTATGAAATTGTTTTGCTTTCTCAAAATCCATTTGCCTTGAGTAAATATTCCCTAGATTACTTATAGTTCTTCCTATAATCATATCATATTCGATCTCTTTAGCAATAGCTAAGGCATCATTTGCATACTTCAAAGCTGCCTCAGTATCTTGAAGATCTAAGGATACGCTTGACATACTATATAATAATTCTGCTTCTAATTTTTTATAATAATAACTTTTATATCCCTTATCCGTAATGATGTTATGAACATCTAGAAAGATTTCTTTGGCTATATTACCATCAAAATAAGCTAATTCACCTGCTAGGTCCAATCTAAGATTTAAACGTATAGAGTCTGAGGTTGCTTTTTCTATTTCTAGTTTAATTGCTTCTATCTTTTGAGAACGTGCATCTGTAACCTTATCTTTTGTTTGTGAATAGGAAAAAAGAGAGATCAGACATAGCAGCACACATAAAGTTCTAGTTTTCAAAACAGAGGGATTTTAAATAAGATAATTGTCAACGATTTAATCTTAGCTAAAATACAACATCATGCTATAATTGATATAACACATTTTTATTTTCTAAAGTAAACATCATTAAATAATTAAGCTTTATGTGATTTTACGGTATTCAACTTCACCAAAGCCTATAAAAAATACTTTAATTCCAGTTCTTTTATTCTTGTTCTAACTGTATCAAATAGGTAAGAATTTCTTGACCAGGATCTAATCCTAGTTTTTTACGAAGACGGTATCGCGCAGTTTTCACACTTTCTGGTGATATTCCAAGAATACTAGCCGTTTCTTTAATATTAAGGTTTAATTGAATCAGAGAGCATATTTTTAAGTCATTTGTGCTCAAATCCATGTGTTTCAATTTTAACTTTGTATAAAAACCCTGATGTACATCTTCAAAAAATCTACTAAAATCTTCCCAATCTCTATCGATGCTTAAATTTTTTCGTATAATCTTATTTAGATCCGCTATCAATTTATCTTTTTCTACAGCAGGTGATTTTTTAAGACTTTTTATAGTTGTCTGTAATTGTTGTACTACTTCATTCTTTTTTATAAAATTTAATGCATATGATGTGAGTTCTTTATTTTTAAAATCTAATTGACGCTTCAATTCCTTTTGCTTTAATTCTGAGTTTTCTAAATCTTTTTGACTTAGCGCATACACCGATTCTAACAATTCTTGACTTTTAGTCGATAATTGTTTACTTTTTTTAGCACGTTGTCTTGATATCATAAAAATTACATAACCACATATAGATATACTTGTAACTCCAAGAATTAAAATAAGTTTAATAAAGTTATCTGTTTTTTCTTTTGCTTTAAGTGCCAATACCTCTTTATTTTTTATATCTAATTCATTTTCAAACTCTAAATAGGCGATTTGTTTTGATTTATCAGAATTAAAAAGAGAGTCTTTAAGCGTGGTATATTTATCATAAAATGTAAGGGCTTCTTCTGCTTTAGATTGTTGTTTTTTTAATTCCTTTAACTCTTCGTACGCAAACAATTCATATTTCTTTAAATTGTTCTCTTTAGCAAGTTCTAACCCCTTATTTAATTCGATTGCGGCTTCATCAAGTCTATTAGACAATCTTAATATTTTTCCGTGAATAACAAAGTTATTCGTCAGCCCATCAATATCACTTACCTCTCTACCTAATTTTATTGATTTTTGTATATGATAACTAGCCTGTTCAATTTCATTTTTAGAAAGGTATAAAATCCCTAGTCTATTATGTACTTCTGCAATCCCATAAGTGAATTCGTTGACAATATGCATTTGTAATGCATCTGTAAGATATTGTAAAGCCTTGGTATCTTTATGTTGTTTTATAAGAATAGTACCTATTTTGGTAAACGTTGTTGCAATCCTACTTTTTAATCCTAATGCAGTAAATTCGTTAATCGCTTGGTCATAATTTTGCAAAGCTCTCTCATACTCCCTAAGATCAGCATATACCATTCCTATATTAAGTCTTGTATTCGCTATTCCTCTCTTATCATTTACTTTTTCGTAAATCTTATAAGAAGTATTTAGATATTTCAAAGCCTTATTTTGGTCACCTTGAGCCCAATATGCAACACCGACTATACGATTTGCCTTAGCTAAACCAGCAGGATATCTTAATAATCTTGATAATTGCAATGCTTCCTTTCCGTAAATAATAGATTCATTGGCATCTACTATCCAATATTCAAAACCAATGGCATTAAGCAAATTTACTTTTATGGTATCTTCTTCTTTATGTGCATTTAATTGATCCTGTAAACTGTTTATTTTCTGAGTACTCGCTAATAATTGTGTAAAAGAGATAAAGAAAAAAATCATAACCAAAACACAAGTGATTGATTTCTTTTCACACATACATCTTCTTAATTGATATAAAGAAACCTTAAAAAACGCATTAAAATTTGTGGTTACAGGTATAATAGGTTTTAAACTTTTTAGTACTAAATAGGATGTTAAATAGAATTTAATTTATAGTATTCTTATTCTATAACAGTTTTAGAAACTGTAGTATTCTTTTTTTGATACTTTTCTTTATACAAGATAATTAGATTACAAAAAGAGATCATAAATCCTGCCGAGAACAAGTAGCAAAAAAATAACAGTGCCATTAATTGTATTCTATTAGACATAATACTCTCTTTAACCCAAGCTTTTTCGGGGTCACCCAATATGATCATCATTTGTTCATTTCTGGCTGGTAAAAACCCGTGAGCTGTTTTAAAAGTTTCAAAAGGATTATTATCTAGTAGTTCGTTACCAATAACAATATCTTTATCGAGATAAGGTAACGTTTTGGCTTCTCTAGCAAAATGATAAATAGCATACACACCTACAAAAAGAGCGATAAACTCTATTGATAAACGCATCCAGGTTCTTGCTGACTTATTTTTAAAAGAATACAAAATCAAAAAACCAGCAAGTACAGTGGCTATAAATACCCCAAACTTCATAAAAAAAGCTGTGTTCTCGTCTGTTGCATGCCAAGAGGGCAACGGAATAATAAAAGCACCGGTGACTGAAGCAATCCAAGTACTAAGTAGTGTAACCTCTTTCCAGACTTCTTTTAGTTTAGCAACAAGCATCTTGGTTTTATTTAGGAGTTTTTAATACTAGTTTTTTCTCTTCTTCTTCACCGTTGTTCATAATAAGGTGCAATTCTGGTTCTCCTATGAGATCTTCTTTTTCTAACCAAAACAAATAATAGCCTGGCACAAAATCCTGTGTCGCACTATTTGTGGGTCTGTTAAATCGAAAACGCTTTATATCCAATGCTTTTTCGTAAGATAATTTTCCAAAAACAAAATACCCTTCATCCTCATTAGAATCTACGGTAACTTTAATTTTGGTATTTGCATCATTTTTTTCACTACTTGTAATAGATGTTAATTTGGCGTCAAAATCCAAAAAAATGGCCTCTAGCAGAAATGTTTTATCAGATATGGTATCAAAATCTTTATCTACGCGTTGCAATACTTTTTGTGCTTCTTTTAAGGTTGCCATGTATTCTGGAGTAAGTGCATATTTCTGATTACACACTTTTAGAGCAGGTATTAACTCTACACTTTTTTTTTGTAATTTATTGAAGGTTTGTATAAGATTATCTTCTCCTGTAGCAGGTATTTTTTCTGCCAGATTTGTTATCGCTTGTTGAGTATTTGTTAAAACCACAGAAAGTTGATTATCTTTTGGAGCATAACTTGCACAGCTACATAGAACAGTAATAACAAAAAGGGTCGCTGTATATTTGTAAAACTTCTTCATGTGTAGTAATTTTTAGTTTTGCTGGTCAATTTTAACATGTACTATGAGAGCAACAAAGTTACAGCTACAACTACTTACCTTACTATTACAAATACGACAAAAGCTTTAATTTTTACGACGGCATAAGCTTTAGTGTGTCGTGTTTTTACAAGCCCTTATGAAGTTATATCCTCTAAAATACTTTTATTACTCTCCTGCGCAACTATTTTATCAATCAGCGCACCATAGTCACCCGCCTGCGCAGCGCAGAAAGGTGTAAATAATGTGCAGCTTTGGTTTTTATATAAAGATTAGCAACACTCATACATGCAATCTGAGCTGTTGACTAGACCTGTCAGGTTTTAAAAACCTGACAGGTCTGGGCTTGCTACAATTGTTCTAACATATTTGCGATTCATGATGACTTTAAAATCTATTACAAACAAAGCCGCCTTTACTTTTTCCTTACTCTTGGCGCTTACTCATACGTAACACGAAAAACATTTACGTACGATCAGGTTCCATACTCTTATCGTCACTGGCAGAAGATGCTAACGGGGGGAGCATCGATGTTGTTTATTATTTAATCAACTTCAACTTCTACTAAAGTATATATTCTTTTATTTTTATCATTATTCCTAACCTCTTTAACCTTGTATTTTTTGTTGTCATACATAACAAATTCATTTTCCGTCCAATCAAGAGTATTTATAGTATCAGTCACTACAACATTATTGTTTTGACCTAACTCCTTTATTTGAATAGGAATAGGTTCTTTCATTTGATCAAAATAATCTATAATTTTATCAAATAAACCAGCTTTAACCTCATCAAATTTTTCTTTCAAACTATATATTCCCAGAAAATTTTTGTTGTATTCATTTTTGATATCATTAGATGATAATACTGATTCGATTAATTGAATACCCTGGTTTAATTGTTTCTCTGTGTCCTCTTCTTTCAAAGAAGCAATTGTTTCTTTTATTAATATTATAAATCTACCAATATTTTGATCATAATCATTATCATTTTTATGAGATGCTAATATTTCTTGTTGATCAGTTTTAGAACTTAATAATAGTTTTATTGCATTATTTCGATCTGTTTGTAGAGTATATAGGTATTTATTTTGATCTGTTTTTGAAAGTTTTTTTTGATCATGCTTATAATTTTTAACTAATTTGTTTTTAAGATAATTTCTTTTATTAGGTAACGTTTCAAGTAAGAAAGCTAGAAGTCTATTCGAAAGAACATCTGGAATTCCTCGCTGTCTCCATAAGGATATTCTCTCCTCATTTTCCCAATTAATAGAATTGAAATTCATACTTGAAGATCTATTCCTAAATTGATTTATTTTACCTTTAGTCCCTTTCATGATTCCAAATCCTATTAAATTACCTTCGTTAGGGTTTAAACTGTATGTTGTGGCCAAAGCTACATGCCCTTGTCCGCTATTTTGTCCTAAGGGATCAGCAACAATAGCTTTAATACCATGTGACCAGGTTTCTTTTATATTACTTGGATTTTCCCAATTTTCAGGTACTTTAGATTCTTCTTTGGGTACCCCCTTTTTAACCACTTTATTATAACCTGGTAACAAATAAACTTTTCCATCTATTAAGTCCACCGCTCCAAAATATCCTTGACCGACATCACCTTCGTCATACAAATCTTTTGCATAAGGATGTAGAACAAATTTTACATCTACATCACTATTGGGGTTTGTAAGTACATAATCTGGTTCTTTTTTGCTAGTAATTTCATTAAACGTTCTTCTCTCTTCCTCTGCATCCTCTAAAATCATATTTATAGTTCTTTTAAAAGAACTATCTTCAATCAAATCATCATGAATTGATTTAGATTTATTTATTATTGTTTTTAATACAGTCTTAAGCCTACTAACTCTATTTTTATGTTTTTCATAAAACTTAATCTCATATTTCTTTAACAATTTTTTCAGTTCTCCCAATTCCTTCCATGTTCTCGTTTCAAGTTTAGTATCAAGAGATGGGTGTTTTCGATCTATTATTTCTTCTGTCCAGACTAATCGTTGAATTGGGTTTTGACTTCCATTTACATTAAAATTCAAATCTGATTTACAATTTTGTTCAAGAATCAAATTTACTTTATCATCGATTAGAGTGGATTTTTTAAGCTGTATATCATTTGAATTTTTGGTATTTTGCTTTTGTGCAACCTTATGTTCAGTATTATGGTTAAGAGCTCTTGCCCCCATCACATCGGCTTCTTTTTCTAAACCAGCATCATCATTAATATTTACTTTACTTTTTAACTGTTTGGTGGGTTTTACTTGACCTTGTTTTTGTTGCACTACGTGCCACGCTTCATGAGGCAAATGCTTTTCCTGTCCCGATGCTAGATGTATATCTGTTCCTTGCGCATAAGCATGTGCTTGTAGCTGTGCTGGTTTGCTGGAGTTGTAGTGTACCTTTACATCGTCCATACTATATCCAGAGAGGTTTTCGATGCCAGATTTTAAGTTATCAGGTAAGCCCGTTTTGTTTACTTTTCGTTGTATTGGATTTACGCTACCCTCTGTAGAAGTATTCATCGTATTCTGTAGCTTACGCTGATTGATAGTGGAGGTACGGTTATCCATAAGTTGGGCCGTACCTCCGGTACTAGGCTCACTAGTAACCTTTGGGGTAATCGGGGTTTGGGGTTCTTGAATTTTATCTGTTCGTCTTTTCATCTGCCATGGTTTTAAGTTGTACATTCTTGTTATCCATATCCAAAAGACCATCTAAAAAGGCATCTAGCCCATTAGCTCTGGCATGTTCTAGTGTTTTTTCTCCAGCTGCTAGTAATCTTTTTATATTATCCTTAGAGGCATTCGTCATATCTAAGTCATAATTTTTAGCCTCATTAGGTGTATCTATTCTTAGCAACGATCCAAGATCATCTGGTTGTAGGGTATCGAATATTTCTTTCATTTGATAGGAAACGGTATCTATACTAGCATCCATCATAATTTCTGGGATAGATTTTGCCCATCGTAACAACCCCCATTTGTGGCTTTTTTGTGTTTTTTTAAATATAGCGTCTCCTGCTCCTGTACCTATTGACAATACATACATATCGCTAGCCGATGGTTCTTTATTATTACGTTCTCTAAAATGTGTATTACGCACCTCTGCATAGGCACATAACAAAGGATTATTGGCAAAAACACCCCCATCTATGTTACGCATTTGGGTCTCCTCTAGTTTGGGCTTTGGCGCTTTATTTTTTATTACCGCTGGCGGAAAATAAGTAGGTGCTGCAGATGTAGACCGTAGTACATCCCGCACCAAAAACTCTCTTTTTGATGTATTTTCTATACTTGTAAAAAAGAAAGAAGATTTTGTATTCATATTATAGGTCGTGACCATACAAGGTTTTATCAATTCGCTCATGACCAGCTCGCCAAACATTTCTTTAAGCACTTGTTCGAGATTACGAGGATTATATTCTGTAGCATTAGTAAGTCCCCACAGGCGTTTCCAGTTACTCACTCTTGAGTCGTTAAAAATCTTAGGTCCTTCATCCACATAAAAATCCAATGCTTCTGAAGCGCTGTATTTTGCCTTATTTTTATTTTCTGACTGTGGTGTTAAATACATACCAGACAAAATCCCTCCTGTACTAGTACCTGCAATAAAATCAAAGTGATCTGCGATGGTGGATCCCGGTACTTTTTTCTGCAGGTATTCCTCTGCATACTTTATAATCAGTGCCGGGATAATCCCCCTTATTCCCCCACCATCTAATGAGAGTATTCTTACTTTCTTTTTATCTTTTATCATAGTTTTTAGCTTAAAATGATACCTCCTTTTTGTAACTCAAGGCGTATTGCCATTTCTAATTCTTGCTGCGGGATGCTTTCTTTTTTATCGGTTATAGCCTTTAGGGTACATTTTCGTACTACATTCATCATGACTCCGCCAGATAACTCGTACTTTTCTGCTATACCCCATACATCTACATTTGTATCTAAGGGTAATTTTGGTGAAAAAGATTGTTGCCATAGCTTGTAGCGTTCTTCTACCCCCGGCATACTAAATGCTACCATAGATTGGAAACGACGTGTAAAGGCTTCATCGATATTGTCTTTAAGGTTTGATGCCAAAATCACTACGCCAGAAAAGTCTTCGATACGTTGTAATAAATACCCAATTTCTTGATTTCCGTATCGGTCGTTAGCACTATTCATTTGCGTACGCTTGCCAAAAAGAGAGTCTGCCTCGTCAAAAAACAAAATCCAGTTCTGCCGCTCAGCTTGATCAAATACTTTTGCCAGGTTTTTCTCGGTCTCTCCAATATATTTAGAGACTACCATACTTAAATCTATCTTATACACGGGCATGTTTGTGCTTTTACCCAATAGTGCTGCGGTCATAGTTTTACCAGTGCCTGGAGGTCCATAAAAAAGACTTTTATAACCTGGTTTTAACTGTTTACTCAATCCTAACTCATCCATTACTATTCCCCCATGGGTAATCCAGTCACGTATTTCTTGTAAACTTTGCGTTGTACTCCTAGTGAGTACAATATCATCCCATGCTAGTTGCGTACTAATACGTTCTGCAGGAAAATCAGCACTGTACACGGCCTCGTATGGCTGCCCACTAATTATATAGTCTATATACTCATATCCCACCATCCATATACCACTTAATCTGGGGACTCTTTTTTTAACAGTATCGTTAGGGATTACTCGCATACGTATGAACATGTGATCAGTTTTAAAAAGATACTGATACGATATACGTTTTACCAAATCATCACCAGCAAGAATAAATAGCGCAGTTTCTGCTGTAGGAATCAATCCAGAGTGTCCATCGATAAACAATCCACCAAATTCACTAAATCGTCGATCGTAATCCTGATTTTTACTGATTAAAATATCCAACACTTCTGGTTTTATATGTGGCACAAGTGCAAGGATGAGCACTAATCGCTCGGCTACATTTAACCTATGATCGTGTACAAAAGCCCCATAAGCACTTTTATTTGTAGGTAAATCAGGTGCGCTTAGCTCATCTATCGATTGATATGAAGTGTCATGACCAAAATGCAATGCTATACGCACATTAATAACTTCTCTAAGCCATGCCAGTTCCCTCTCTAATACCTTTGCGTTTTGTACTAGATTAGTATCTAGTATTGGCAGTTTTAGTGCTCTTTTATTTGCTATAGTGGTTTCCATAGTTTGTTTTTTTATTGCCATTATTTTGCAGTATTACATCCATTCTACCATGAGTACTGCCTGCATCCAGGGTAATTTTACAACAGTAAACCCCCAGGGTAATTTCTCAAGAGTTACATCATAGGTTTCTTTTTTCACTTGCAGCAGCCAGTGATCATCACGCTTACGCAATGACCCTTGTCTTGATAAATAGGAAGTACGAAATCCATCTAGCGACAAATTTCTCCAGTGCGGACCACGAGCTATTACAGCACTTAATAGCTCATCTGCCATTTGCTTTTCAGTTTCGGAAAGCGGTATAGGAAGTATCATATCATCTAAGGGCACCCCACATAGGACTTTCGTCAACGGAAGCATTGCTTCAAAAAATTCGGCATCTACTGTTTCACATACATACTGTAAAGCACAAACAGCTTTGTTTCTAGCAGTTTCATTGTGAAACGCTTTATCCTTCATCACCTCCAGGTTTTCAAAAAATCGTTGCAAAAATGGCCACAAGAGCACTAATCCCGAATTTTGAATGGTTATAAAATCCGCATCCTCAAAAGAGGATTGTAATGTTTCTATTTCAGCAGACGTGCTGAGGCCCTGTTGTAAAGGTTTCAACGTAGCTCTTACGATTTGAAGATATCTGGCGATCGGTTGCAGTTTGGTTTCGGTATTGATTGGTTGTTGACTATTATTTTGTGATACATTAAGACGCAACAACAATTGCTTTAATTCTCTTTGCAAATTAGTATCTAACTTATAAAAATAAGGGGCGTTTACTAGTTTGGATGTTTGCTGAAAAAACTGCTGCCAAACTGTATCACTAGAGTATTGTGTTTTATATTTTCCTACCAGTGATCGTATTACGTATACATTTTTATTTCGATTTTCTTTGCCTTCGTTTTTTAAATCAACTCCTAGTTCTAAAAGCGTTTCCTGGCTACATCTTTCTTTTAAAACCTCATAGTCTTTGGCCGTAGTTATCTGAGTAAAAGCTGTTTTCCAGAAGGTATTTTCAATAGTAAGATATGTAACTCTAGTATTCTTTGAAATTCTATCTTGTAATTCTTTTTTAACCGTAGATAAGCCTTGTACCGAAATATCAGTTAATAGTTGAAGGCAAGAAAGGACTTGATCTTCTGTAAACGTATATAAAAAACGGTCCAGATATGTATGATTCAAAGGCAATTGAACCAAAAGTTTTGTAAAAGTAGTATCTGGCGTTTTAATGAGTCGATCCAATTGTTCTAGTACATAAGCTTTAGTAGTATTACTGGACCACCAAGGTAGTCTACCATTTTTGAGGTAATACGACACTACTTGTATAGGTGTATTTTGCGGTTTCTCCTCTTTTTCTTCTGCAGCACTTTCTTCATTGGCAGCATCTTCAATTGCAATTAGTGCATCACTAAATTTTTCTGTAAAGACTTCTGCTAGGTTTTCTATTTGTACATTCCCCAAGTCTACAGTTAATTGATCTATCTGATATCGTTTCTCTACATCATTACCATAGCGATCACACAATAGCTTATCTATAATGGGTGTAAACTGTTCGCTATAGAGCTTGCCTAACTTTTGCTGTATACCAAATGTATCCGCTTTTTTTGGTAGCTGTATCTCGATGATTTGCTTATTTATGATGTGTTTATGCTGTGTCATGTATCAGTATTACTATTGTTTAAGCTCCGTTAAAAAAATAATTGATTGTTAGTGATTTTACTATTTTTGATCTTTATACTGTCACCTCGAGCGGAGTCGAGAGGTCATTTTATCCAATTAGTTAGGTCTCGACTCCGCTCGACCTGACAGCGAGGTTATACCGATTTGATTTGTTCTAATACTCTAATTCAAGTTTACGACCTGTTGATTTCTTTTAAAAACCTCTGGAACGCCTTGTCAAAAATTTGCATTTCTGGTTTGTCTAGCCACTGGATATACGCTGTGATATGTGCAGGTGTTTCTTCTTGTATGGTGTTCTCTACAAACTTTTTTAGGGCTTCATTTTGATACCGTTCCATCCAATTAGGAAGAACAAATGTTAACTGTAGTGAATAGGGATCTGCAGGTATCTCTATAGGCATCCATCTCCCAGAGGTTTCTTTCTCAATAAAAGGTATTGGGATTTCAAAACCTTTTTCTGTAATATTTACTACCTCATAATCCCCATCATAATGTTGTGTACCAGTGAGTTCTATACGATCCCCTTTTTGCAAATTATGCTCTGTCACAGTACAGAATGTATGACCGACCTCTGATGAAGAATCTGAAAAGGAAACTACCGGTGCTGTCCTAATAAAATATCTAATATCTAGCGTACGCTGCCAAAAACCACTAGTAGTTGATTCCTGAAAAGGAATTTCTATTTCAAAATGATCAACTTCTATGGCAATTACCGTATATGTACCATTATATTGTTCGTTTTCCAGAATCCTCATTTCTTCACCTTCTTTAAGGGTATGCCCCTTAGAAATACATCGTGTATGATTGGTATTTTCTACAGCTTCAAATTTGGTAATCTCAACAGCACTATATTGCGCATCAAATGGATATGGATATTTAGAATGCGGGCGTAAAAGAATATGCTCGACCATATGAAAGCCTTCGGTATCCCCATCCCCAAGGTTTCTGCGAGTATACTCTTCTATCCCTAATTTTCTTGCAATTCGCTTTTCGAGCCCAGATATATTGTTACTTTGCCAATGTTGTTGGGTATAATCGTATGCGCGCCCTCGTCCTGCACTGATCGCTGGATAGTCTTTAAGAAAGTTCGACTTATCTGTGATTAGTTTTTTATCTACTTCATACGGAATATTAGAAGCCTTTTGTAATAACATCCCATAACCTGTAAACCTCTCACTAAACCGTGCTAATAGGTGATTAAGAAACTTGTTTTTACGTTTTAAGCCATCTACAGAGTCTGCCGTCCTTTCTTGCAGGTATTTTTCATAATTTTCTTTACTGTCCAGTACTTCTTCTAAGCCTACAACAGTACCCAACAAAGACTGATTGAAATAGGTTCTTTTATCATCGCCATCAAAACTCATCAAGTTTTTGAAATTGGCTATTTGAGAAAAGTGATTTGCCAGTAGCTGTTCAAAAAACATCAAATAAGAGGTTAATTGTTTGGATTGTGCCTTTCTTCTTTCGGGAGCAGATTCTGATACCCCTGATGTACCAATACCATAATTTGCAGGAAATTGATTCTGGAGCGCATAATAGTTTTCTATATGCCTGTCTTTGGTTTCAGACATTATTATATCTCGCTCTTGTACAGGTAGCACTCTTGATAATCCTTGTAAGCTCTTTTGGTTATACAGCTTCTTTACTTGCTCCGGATTTATGGTGGCTTTAAGACCTCTTGATGTAAAAGAAAGTTTCTTCAATGTTTCATCAAAATTTAATACTGGAGTTTTGGTAGGATCAAGAGATAACACCCAGCTTTTAATCGTATTAGCTCCCGTTCCTATCAAAAAATCATCAATGGTCAATACCTCAGTTTCATCCATAATCTCACGAATAATATCAGACGCTTGGATTTCCTGTTTTCGATTATGGCGAAGCAGTTCGTCATCGTCCATAAAACCATGAATAAGGGTAGGTCCCTCAAAGATCTCATCTGTTCTTTTTCCTTTTTTTAAGAGCTGTTGTAGTGTATAAAAAGGGATACGAGGCGAAAAATGAGCAGCTACTCTATACAGTATATTTGCAACTAGTTGATTGATATCGTCTACGGTATCAGCAACTTCGATAATTCCTTGTAGGTTTATCGGCTGCGTAGTTAGCAATCTAACTTCCTCAAAATCTTCACACACTCCACGAGATGCATGTAATCTTGCTCTTACATCGGCTATCAATTTAAAACCAGCGATCTCAACAGATTCATCTTTTTCTATGAGTACGTTATAAAGACCTTTGGGTATGATCTCTCTTTCTTTATCATTCCCCAAATGATCTTGCGATACTTTCTCGACCCATGCATTTTTTACTCCGGCTACGTCCATTACGATTTTACGTAGATCAAGCAAAGTGACAGGGTTTACGGTTAATATGGTAGCAGGACTATATAAATCATTGTATGAACTTTTGTCATTATTACCCAATAAATCTTTGATATCATAATCAATACGATAGGCTAAATCTGTAATAGCATAACATACTTGCTCTAAGATGGTAATTCCTGGATCATGTGCATTATGATCTGTCCAGGTATCTGCACTTAGTTTTTGTATGAGTTTGATCCCTTCTTCACGAAGGAAATCATAGCTTAATGCAGTGTCTTTTGGTAATACTTTAGGTATCGTAATTGGATTTGTTTTCATGAAATGTATTTAGATTTTGATCTCAAAGGCATCAATTTGTTCTTTAGTTTTTTTGAGGCTAGACTAAAGCTTCATTATATACGCCAATACATAGTAAGGAGGTCGATTTTCGTGGGGCATATTACCACCTGTTTGCTCCAAATTTGCTTTATCTTGTACGATTGAAATACCTGTTTTGTTTTCCTTAATTATTTGAGAATTTCTTAGATCAAACTCCTTACCTTTATCATTTCTACTATCGGTTCCCTTATGGGTATTATTGCCGGTTTGTGTTACTAGGCGGTTAAAAGAACCATTATTATGATTGTGACCAGGATCTATAATACTATGTCCATGCCCTTTATCTAAATGCGTATGCGATGGTAACTCGGCTTCCTTCAATTTCACAGTTTCTGCCCCCCCTGTATTCCCTATTTTATTATAGTCCTTTTTATTTTTATCAAGTCCTACAATAAATTTTCCAGACAGGTTTGGAGTATTATTGGTTCCATCACATAACCCCCATCCTCTGGGTATATCGATTCCCGACCACATAGAGATCAATCCTTTAGGAAGACGGGTATCCACATAGGCTTTTACTGCTTTTTGTGAAGGTACTTTTTCATCGCTTGCTGCGTC
The DNA here is from genome assembly GCF_001632745.1 of Aquimarina aggregata. GTDB lineage: Bacteria > Bacteroidota > Bacteroidia > Flavobacteriales > Flavobacteriaceae > Aquimarina > Aquimarina aggregata. The sequence continues at coordinate 36,818 of NZ_LQRT01000010.1, forward strand.
ATTACCCAAATCTTGATTGGCAGCAACAGCCTTTATATTTTTGGAGGTAAAATCTCCATCTACATTCAATGACCCCTTTATAGAAACGCCTTCTTTTTGGGTTATTTCAAGGATTTTGGTATGCTGGCCAGTAGTATCAATTACCGATAATAATGAAGCGTCATTATTTCCTCGTATGGTTAATTTGGATTCGGGATCTATGGTTCCCACACCTATACTGCCGTCTCCTGATTTAATAAACAACCGGCTCTCTCCTGTAGCATCCTTAATATTAAATCCAGATTGACTGCTATTTGGATCCTCTGACTTTACTCTTGGGTTAAGGTTAAATGACCAATTGGGGTTATTATTTCCAAAACTTGTGTATAGGTCTAAAATCTCCTGTGTACCTACATCTCCTCCTTCGGCTTGTATTGCTAAAGGGCTGCCTTGTTCTTTGATAATGTTATCTTCGGCCTGGTTAATACCGGCATCTATAAAATCTGCAAACTCTTTTTCGGTAGGTATATCATTTACATTGAAATACGCTTTGAGTTCTGTTCGGTTTTTTTTATTGATATCCATAATATTAGTTTCTTTTTTTACATTTTTATGATTCGCTCAAGGATTGCGTTACGTCTTTGGCTACCTCAAAATCTAACTCTATTTGCATATAATTGATGCCTTGAAAACTATCCTCATCATAACCGTTTTCATCAACAATATCAATAAAATGCGTTGCTCCAGAAACCATCACTGTATCTGGTCGAGATGGTACTACAATAGCTTTACCATTATTAATACTTCTAACATCTGTAAAGGTTTTTCCATCCTCACTTTGAAATAACTTTAAATTGGCTACATAATCGATATATGGTCTTTCTGCAATAAAATTGATGAGTACACTTGCATGAAGACTACCTCCTATTCTGATCTCGCTATCTTGGTTATACGCCCATGGAGATAAAAAGCGTTTGAGCTCATCAATCAATTTTTCTTTGTAAAAGCCTGTGTCATAGTCTGGATAAAACTGTACCGTACATCTAGTCAATATTTGTACGTATGAAGGGTTATGTACAGCTATTTCTGCATAGGCAGGTGAATGATTATCAAGAAATTCTCTGATTTGTAAAAGTGTATCTGCAGCTACTTTTGGTGCAAACGGATTAAACGGCAGGTTTTTTCTAATATCTGGTATGACAACAATAGCTACTTTTCCTAATTGTTCTGTTGAAGAAAGACATTTTACTTTATATACTTCTGGAAAATTATCTAACACCATATGCTCATAATCCCAAGTAGTAATTGCTCTATTTTTATGCCGAAGGCGTTCACTAAGGCGCTTATAAAATATAGTTCCCTCTTCTGCTGGTTTTCCTTTACTAGAGGTATAGGGCTGAGTAATGCTTTTTATTTCTGGAATAGACGCTAAGGTTTCTGTAATGGTCTCTGAAGCTAAAGGATTTTTAAAATGAGAAGGTGCAACCACGTCATTGGCAAGTGTTACACTAATGGCTTGAGCCTGTATCGCAATGGTATCAGAGATCCCTGTTATATTAGTAGAAGCACTTACTTTAAGCCAATGTAACGCATCTGATAGTAGTGTGCCGCCAGTAGTCGCATCTTCAGGAATTTTAATCTGTATAATACCTGTATTTACCAAACCATTGGTGGTATCAGATAAAATAGCTGCCGTTGCTAGGGGTACCCATTCATTATTTTGCAGGTAACTCCATTGTACGGCTGGTTTTTCTACGTCAGGATTTGCACTTCCCTCAGCCATCTGAAACAAAACAGAAAATACATTAGGTGTTGTAAGCTTAGTTATTCCCAAGTATAGCGTTCCTTCATCATTGTATGTCGGTAATACACTAGAGGTCTCACCTGGTATTAACGCTTCAAATCCAAATGGGTGAAGATGATACAAGGTATCGTAACTGTTTGGAGCATTTATCTCTGGTACAATTGACGTCTGCGCTGTATAACTTATAGATATACTCTTTGCCTTGGGTTGATAAGGTTTATTTATTTTGAGTTTTTTTATTTCATCATGATCAGAAATTGCTTGATTTACAAAAAGAGTATTGTAAAGTGAATGTTGAAAATCTAGCGGATCAAGCTCTAACTTAAAATAACGATCCCAATCTGTCACATTATCTTTTCCTTTGGTACTGATCTTAGGCATTTCGTGATATTGATAACCACTTGTTTCTAACAACTCAGAAACATTCGTATCTGATACTTCTCCATCGGGTGGGAACAGTTTTAAGGACGAAATACGTTTTTCAGCATTATTTTCACAGATATATAATTGGGCTACAAAATCATCATTCGCTTTAATTGTATAGTCACTTTCGTCAAGACTCGCATTATCGGTATCTACCAACCAATAATTCTTATAATGTTCCTTGAAATTTTCTGGATGCTTTATCCATTTTAGATCAAGATTCAAATTAGATAACTTCTTTTGAGAAATTTCTTCATTGCCGATATAAAAATTGTTTCCTATTTCGGGTTCAAACCCGAATGGTTCAAACGGTTTCTTAGCATCAATCGTGTTCTGATCATTTTGAAGAACAATATCTTTTATCCCCTCAACCTCTACGTATAGATTCACTTTATGGAGTACTAACTCCATTAGTTTTTGATAACTACTGCGGTAATTTTGTTTACCTATTAATCCCTCTAAATGGTGACTTAGCGAAAATACCAATGATGGTTGTTTGCTATTTATAAATTCATTAAAACTTGTATTCATATATGGTGTTACCACTGGCAGATCCTTTTCAAGAAGATGAATAACTACCTTAAGTGTATTTGGCAATACCTGACTAGATGGAAATTTTTGAATTGTGTTTCCCGTTTTACTTATACTGCCTATACTATCTATGTCTACTTCGTTTGCTGATCTAATCTTTGCAATTTGGTACAGGTGACCATCATCCTTATTACCTCCACGATCAGGAAAGAATAAGTATTTACCAAGATCTAACTCATTAAAATCTTTTTCCTTTTCTGTAATGACTACCTGCGAATTATCATTTTTAAAAGAAACATTTTTTGCATCATATTCACTTTCAGGTTGCTCCGAAACAAAATTTCCAAACGTAAGAGATGTTCGCTCTGGCTGAAACCATTGTTCTTCACTACTCAGGTATACATCAAATACATCTTTTTTATTTTTAAAAATGGTCGCTACTGCATTTGCGTCACTATTCTTTACTCCAAAATCTAAAAAAGTAGTAATGGTTCTTTTACCTTCTTTAAGCAATAAAGTTGGAGAACTGATAGCAAAGCCTATGTTTGCTGGTAGTAACTGCTGATCTATATTTGGTTGTCTGTTCCCAAAAGTTCTGAAACGGTTGCTCTCATCTTTATCTCCATATTGACTAAAAGCAGTAGATCTTGCATCAGAATTGGCATAAACATTAAAGGTTTTTTCTGTAGTAGGAGAAGGAAGCGATATACCACGTATCTGACGATTTATTAGTTCTAGTAATCGGTATATTCTATTCCAGTCTTCTTCTTTGTCACTTAGATTACTACTTGTCTGTACAATATGAATAAAATCAGGTTCTTTAAGTTTAAGCTCTTCATTGATATATTCTGAAGCTTCGTGACTGATATTTACATCGGTACTCTTAAGGTCCTCAAAAACATTGGCAAGTGAAGCTTGATTGCCTCTATACAAAGGGAGGTCATCTCCAGCATTTGGATTTCCATACACATGTTTTAGTAGTGTATCAAAACCTTCTTTATCATGTAGTTCTTTTAGCTCCTGCTGTCTTTTATGCTTGATTTTGTTTTTGTACCCTGAATCCAAAATAGTGTATACCTCTTGCCAATCTGTAAGTATGCCATTTTTTTCTTCTTGGTTTTTCTGAAGGATACGTTCGAAATCTTGTACTTTAAGAAATAATTGTGCTGTCACGTATGATAACCCCTTCGGGTCATCATCTTGAATCAGTGGTTCTAGTTCAAAAATAGTAGCTACTCCTTCTGGTAAATCAGGAAGTGGGTCTCCCGGGTTCGGATGCCCAAGTGCCATTTCCATCATTTGGATGATTCCACGGTGGGGAGTATTTCTATTAATAAGATGGGCGTCTTTAATAGTAAGTCGTTGTTTGTCTACAAAAACATTTTTTAATTGCGCTATTTTAGCCTGACTAACAATGGTATCTTTATCTGTTTTATAATGCAGTTCATTACCTTCTTCATCTACTGCTGCAACTAAAACGGTATCCTTTTTTATTTCAAGCTGATCTATATTCTCTATAAGTTCAAATAAAACATTTACCACATCTGGAACTGCTTCTTTGGGTGTAAGCCCTAAGCGCTCTGTAAAATAAAAATCAAGGTGTTTTTGCGTTAATCCATTGATTTGATTTTTAATATGATTAAGCAATTTCAGAAAAGTTAAAAAAAGGACTACATGTGGTTGCGATAATCTATGTAGTTTTTCCTCATCATTTAAAAAGCTCTCTGGATCTTCTACGTAAGCCGCCAACTGATTTGCCCATTCCTCACGCATAGTTTTCTGTTCGAAGGGTTGTTTGGAAATATAATCTACACCGTTTTCAACTAGAAATGAATCCCAATATATTCCGGGTTTGAACTCGTTATTTTCATCAAAAAATCGAAGTTCTTTTGCCAGACATTGCGCCTCTGCAATTAGTTCTTTCATGCTACGCCCTTCTATCTTAACGTAGTCTGGATGTATGGCTTCTAGATCACGGTCTTGTTGACTAGTTCCATCCTTAAAAAGGAGGTTTTGAGTTTTTATAGTATTCATCATCTATTCTACTACTATGTGTTAATTAAGTGGCTTTTATCTTAATGTTATTTGGTATTAATTTTCCTGTACCTATGTGCATAGGTAATGGGTCTGGTGCATTTACTGGAGGTGGCTGTTTGGCTGGGGATTTGACTTCAAAAATCGCTATGAACAGTTTTCCTTTTAGAATGAGACTTTTGTTATCGCTTTTGCTTTTTTGTGTTAGCTGATTTGGTGCTAAATTATTTATTTTCAATGTGCCAGAACCGGGTATTGTGAATGGCGGAATTATATACGAACAATTGGCGATCTCTACTTTTTTTTCATCCCCTTCTACGCAAACTTTTTTACCATTGATAGTTGTTTCTCCAGAAGCCTTTATCACCGTTGTAGGCATAGGAGGTAACAAAGTAATGGCTCCTATTGTAGAAAATTGAACTGTATCGCCATCCATAATTATCAAATCCATTGTCTTATTTATTTTGATTCGTTATTCAACCCGTTTTATGCATTAGAAAACCCGAGTTAAATCGAGGCCTCATTTATATAAAATGGATACACCAGATTAGAACGGGTATTGGTCATATGCACTGTATAGTCAATAGAAATAGTAATCAAACCATTTTCTAAATCTGAATTTTCAAGTTTAATATCATCTACCAATATTCTTGACTCATGATTTAATATGGCATTTGATACTGTACTACGTATATCATTGATAACTCCTTGACTTGTTTCTTCAAATAAAAATCTGTTAAGGTCACAACCAAATCCTGATTGCATAATGCGTTCTTGTAGTGCCGTTGATAAAAGAATTTGAAGACTTTGTTTAATATCATCTTCTCCTTCTTTCATTTCTACAGCTGCTCCATGCGCATAAAACTCTGGGGGGAAAGACCATCCTTTACCTAAAAATTTATTTTCCATCTCTTTCTGATATTATATTTTCTAATTCTTTTTCAGTATGGTTTTCAGGTATATCGGTTGCGAGTTGAGAAGCTCCTTGCTCTTGAATTTTATGAACTAGATCAGCTACTTTAATATAAGGTTGTTGTCCTAATCCAGTTAGTATTGTATTGGTTTCGTCTATTGTTAATTCTAATGTTATAGTTTCCATGTTCATTTTCTATATTAAATCCACTTTACTTCCTTTAATGCTCACATTTCCTTCGGCTTCAATATTAAAATTGCCTTCAGCTTTAATTTGACAATCTTTTGCACTTATAATCATTACTCCATTTGTATTGAGCTCGATATGATTACCATTGGCATCTGACATCTTTATAATTTTCTGTTTTTCATCTATACTAATCTGATTTTTTTCTGATGTGGATAGCGTAATTACTTCTTTACCTTCATCAAAAAGCAATTGGTATTTTGATTTGGTAAAAATTCCTTTTTGACTATTTTTTTCATCAAAAGGTATCGGTGCTTTATTTTTAGCACTATGCATTGATCCAAGAATAATTGCTTGTCTAGGATCGTCATTTAAGAACCCTACAATGACCTCATCTTCTGGTTCTGGTCTAAAAAGCATGCCTCTCTCAACCCCTCCATCTATAGTAACTAAGCGCGCCCATACTGTATCTTTATCTGGTCCTAAAGCCGGAATCATAACACGAACCTGAAACGGGTGCTTTGGGTCTTCTTTATGTGCTTTTACAATACCTATTTGTAATCCATTTACACCAGGAAGTAAACCTGCCGCTTTTGTATCTGTTACATTAGACTGTGCCGCAAACCAACAAGGATCCATCCCAATTTGCAGATGAGTAATCCAACCTTCTGGTGTCACTTCATGTCTAACTCCTGTTATAATATTCTCTCCTGTAAAGGATTTACTTACCCCTTTGATGGCAATAGTTTGTCCTACTTGAATTTTTGGTGTTCCAACGATTTTAAACCAGCCTCTGAAAAACGACAATCTTGATTTAAGAATTTGACTATCTGACCAAGCCTTAAGCTCTTCTGTATCCATTGTCGCAGCATGGATTAATGTTGTTTCTTCTGCTCCTACTGTAGGGGCAATTTTAGAAATATCGTGATCTCCCTGAGGGACTTTATATTCATCACCTTTATCGGGTGTAGTAAGTGTTTGCTTAGAGCTATCCCAAGCCACAGCGTTAACTTCATGATATTGATTGCCTGCATTCACCTTTAGGTCAAAATCATAAATTTCTTTTTGTCCTAATTCCAGCTCAAATGAAGGTACTTGAATTGTAGGTTTAAAAACAGCTATCTCCCCGTTATTAACACTCACCAATTGTGCGTTGGCCTCTGCTCGCGAAACCATAAAATCCCAATCTGTGGCATAGTATTGAATCATCTGCGGATGTGTTACTACAGTTTCAGTCATCGTCCCTTTTAAACCATTTTGTTTTATTTGCTTTTCAATGATCACGCTATCCTTTTCGCCAATGTATACTGCATTTTTACGAGCATTGGTCATTTTGATGGCTTCGTCACTTAATTCAATAGTAAGTGTAGTACCAAATTTATTTAACTCTAACGACTGGTTTACGACTATTCCAATAAAGACGGTATCTTCATTTTGAGGTTCATTTTCATATCTAAGAGCAATCTCTATCCGTTTACCAGGATCAAAAAAACGTTCGTCTAGAATATCAAATTTTTGTTGCGAAACAATACCGTCAATCAACCTCAATTCGGCTGTTGGAACTTTATTAAATTCTTTGCTCACATCAATAGACAGAAGTTCGTATCGACCTTCCATTTCTATTCCTTCACTCGTAATAGTTGCTGTAACTACTGCCATTATTTACTTTTCTATTGGAGGAAAATAAATTTCCTGTCCTGGTTTCAAGTTTCTAAAATCATCTAGATTATTGGCCTTTGCCACTAGTACATAATATTGTGGCGATCCATAAATTTTTTCGCACATTAAAGGCAATCTGTCATGAGCTCCAACTATTCTATAATGCGTAAGATCCGGAGAGCTTTTTCTTTCTTTTTTAAGGCGTTCTGATTTTTCTATATCACCAAAAAATGAAGTATCTAATTCTGCTCGTAACGGAATACCACTACTATTAAATAAGGTGTAATTTATAGTTACAGAACCTAAGCGGCACTTAAATAGCAGATCTCCCCATTTTAAAGTTAAAAACCTAGGTTCATGAAGCTTACCATCCATATAACTGGTCATTTCTAAAAAGCGTTGTACCTGTTTATACACATCGTCGTGACCTCTACCAATGATATTTGTTAATCCAAAAGTACTTACACCACTACCATCTAAAATGATCTTAAGGTTGAGTTTTTCAGGTTTACTCATTGCATAGTTAGCCACTCGCCCACTAGTATTTATTCCTTGTGCTCTACTATATATATTTTCATAAGATAGCGAGTACGACTCTGGATTAAACATCACCACAAACTCATCTACCTTATCCTCTCTTTCTACTTTATCGTAACTTACAATGGTAAGTTTTTCAAACTTTAAAAAGTTAAACGCCATTTTACCTACGGTTTTTCTTACTTAATATTTTCAATACTTGATCGACACATTCTTGTACTAGATTCTCTTTCTCAAGTCCTACTTCTTGAGATGATTTGCCAGACTTTTCCTCATCTGTCAATACTGCCCGAATCACTATTTCTTTGATTTCTACTGCCATTTTATATCCTCATTATTTGAAATCTGGTATATGCGAGCTCCATTGTATCTATTGCTACAGAATTTGACTGTGCATCGAGATCAGACACCGACCATTTAACCGGATATGCTTTTAGAAAAAGCCATGCTCCTATTGGATTACCCGCCTCATTAAACTTGGTCACTAATACATTAGAAGGGTAAAATTTAAACCTAGAAAATGCTAGATTAAACTCAAGGTTTAAAGGAGAGGGTATACGACTAGTGACATACCCTCGCTCTAAAACTAAATTAGTATAACTAACCTTGCTTGGTAAACGATGTGTATGCAGGTTTTGTCCTCCTTCATTGATAGTTTCCAATTGTACCTCGGTACTCATCCCACTAACTTTCTGAAATCTTATATCTATAGGATTGGGTATCAAACCTCCTGCGAAGAAAAAGACTCCAAACCTATGGGATAATTCGGGAGTTCTGTCTGCAAAATTTATTTTTTCTAAAAACTGTGACATATAATAATCATTGGTTGTGTGTAATCCTTAAATCATGAGCAATCAAATCCAAACTTTCTATGGCAATATCGTTAGTGCTAACGCTAAATGATGGTGCATCCATTTTAAAGGGCAGGGCTCGGGATATATCCCAGCTTACCGCCGCCGTGCCAGTCTCATCACATAGCTCTATCCTAATGTCCTTTTTTTCACCTGCTTTTATCCAATCGTATAAATCCTTTCTTTTACTTACAAGCCCACGTTTAAGTGTAACATTAATAGGTTTTCTTTGACCTCGAATCAAGTGGATTCCTGTTACCCAACTAAACCCATGTTTGTACATTACGTGTTCATGATCAATTTCAAGACCTGAAACTTCAGAAAAGGACATTGTCTCGCTTCCGTTAATAATTACCCTGTAGTTATATACTGGTAAAGGATAATCTTCAATAATTTTTTGTTTATCTGTTGCCATAAGAGGTTATTTATATAGTATCAATTACTGGAGACAAGCCCGCAAGACAATTAACCTGGATTATCAATGTTGTTAAGTTAAATTTTTGTGTTGTCAGTCTGAGCTTGTCGAAGACCATTAACACTTTGTTTTTGAATTCACTTCGACAAGCTCAGTGTGACATCTGAATATTACTTTTTCTTAACTCAACGACATTATCTGGATCGCATATAGTAATGTTTATGCTAATTCTTCCATAGTTACTCTGAAAGCCATAAGCTCCATAGACTCTATAGCCACTTCATTGGAATTGGCATCAAAGGATGGTGCTGACAGTTTTGTTGGAAATGCATCAATTACTTTCCAGTTCACAACAGTATTTCCTGTTTCATCTAAAAGATGAACTACAATATCCTTCTTATCCACACGATTTAATTGGATACCATTGATCCATTCATAAAAAACCGGGATACTTTTACCCTTTACAAATCCTTTTTTAAGGCTAATATTTACAGGTTGAATCTGCCCAGGCATATACATAATATTGGGTCCCACTTTACCACCAGATGCAAAGCTTTCTTTATAGGTAATAGATTCGAATGAAAGCTCAAGACCTGATATTTCTGAAAAGCTGAAGGATACTCCATCAATATCCACTCTATAATTATAAATAGGTAATGGATAATCTGTTTTGATTTGTTCTTTTGTTAACGCCATTTTTTCATTTATTAATATTTTACAATTGAATGATTTTGATTAGGTTACTGTATTAAACCTCTTGTAGTTTATGAGAGAATTTCAGAATGATAAACTCTGCTGGACGCGTAGCTGCAATACCAATCTCTATGATCATTCGCCCTTCTAGGACATCTTGTTGTGTCATGGTTTTTCCTAGCCCTACATTTACAAAATAAGCTTGCTCATCCGTAGAACCTGCCAAACCTCCTTGTTGCCAGATTCCGTAAAGGAAACTTTCGATCATGGCTTTTACTTTTAACCAAGTTGATGGGTCATTAGGTTCGAAAACGGCAAAATAAGATGCTTTTTTAGTGGATTCTTCAATCATATTGAATAATCGACGAACAGATACATAGCGCCATTCGTTATCATTTCCTGCTAATGTTCTTGCTCCCCAAACCAAAGTGCCTTTTCCAACAAAACTGCGGATAGCGTTTATAGATTTTCCTGCCGTAGTATCTACATTTAGTTTCTCTTGATCTGAAGAAGTAATCTTCACTATAGGACCATTAACCGCATTAAGACTAACATTTGCAGGTGCTTTCCACACTCCTCTTTCTCTATCTGTTGTAGCATAAACTCCAGCTATAGCTGAACTTGGAGGCAAAATCATTTTTTCTTTTGCCAGTTGATTTACAATTTTATTGTACAACGCAGATTGGTCTTCTTTATAAGACTTTAAATTTTCTGATTGTCCGTTTTTAATTAAATCCTGGCTAGAAGGAGAGGAAGTTTGGCTAACAATACCACTTTCATCAAATGCTACAATATCAAAACCTTTTTTATCACTAATTAATGCCCAAGCTTCAAGTATCCTATTTACATCTATACCCGTATCTGGTACATTTTTTATGCTTAATAAATTATTAGTCGATATTGTAATCTCTACTGTTGTTCCTGTTCCTCCGTTTACTCTAAACTTTGGACTTGTAGCATTATCACCCGAATACGTGATTCTAATCCCTTGATATTCTACTTCGAATGCACTGTCTTCAGAAGAAGTTAATTGCTTAACTATTACATCCGAATCATCATACTTATACGAAAGTGAAGTTTGTATGTATGGTGTATAAGCAGCTCCGTATTTCAAGTTATTGATCCCAATTCCATTTCTAAAACTACTTCCGTCGATATCATCTTTCTTAGTATCAAAAACGCAAAACCTATCCTTAAGTTCGTTGCATTGTTTCAAAGCTTCCGTACAAATTTCATGGTAATCATCTGCTGGCAATTTTGCAGCTTCTCCTAACATCACAAGTGTTGGTTCATCCTCTTTGGCTAAAGCTTTAAGGCCATCTAAAAATGAATCTTTAGCTGTAGCATCTGAATAATCATCATATGTTCCAACAGAAATAATGTAACATTCGCCTCCTCCGTTTTTGAAATAAAGGTCCAATGCATGGTATAAAGTGCTTTGTGGTGGCGTTACTTTTACGCCTTTGATAACATTTTTGTTTTCTACATCTACAACAAAGGAAGCTGATTGTGCTTTTCCGAAGATTTCCTTATACTCTAATAAGGTAGAAATTCGTATTGGACGTATAGACTCATCATCTGAGCTTTTTAGTGTTTTTTCGGTATAACCAATAAAAGCTGGAACCGCAGTAGATACCCCTGCTACAGACGGCGGTAGTAGAGGAATTTCCTCTGTATACACATCTGGTGTTAAATAATTAGACATATTAGATAATTTTTAATGTTTAAACTTTACTTAATTGATTTTAATAATTTGAATGCCATTATCACTTATATCGGGATTAGACAAGTGTTTAATAATCATATTTTCATTTTGGAATAATTGAATATTCTTTCGGGCCGTATCACTATAATGAATAGCTTTACTTGATTCAAAAACAAACAACTGTTTATTGGGGAAATTTAAGCTTAGGGCAGTTGCTATTTTATCGGGAATGTCATTTAGGTTTTCTAACTTACCAAATGTTAATTGAGCGTCGCGATCCTTGATTTCTAGTTTTGTAGTTGCGATACCAGATAGAATATAATACTTCCACTTTACGGTTTTTGGCTTGAAGATTACTTGGTATAGGGTTGGTTCTTTATCAAGATCAAAATCTACCCTACTTAACTCTATTTTTATCTTTGCAATCACAGGAAAGCCATTCTTACGCATATTTGCTGTAGTTCCGGACACCACTAATTCTTTACTATCGTTTTTTAATCCTTTATTGGTAAAGAATAAAATGCTATCATTGTCAATCATCGATGTATCTGTAATCTCGTCAAAACCGCTAGTTGTGGGAAACACATTAAAACTAAGTGTGTCATCTTCCTTTATTACCGGTAATCTATTCTCTTTTTCATCTAATGGTATTAATACTTTTAATCCTTTTGAAGTATGTTTTACAACAAAATGTCGTTTTCTCAAAAACTGTAATGTTTGTTCCTCTGGTATAAGTACCAGATCCATTTGAGCATCAGAAAAATATTGATGATCTATTGTTATCTGAAAGAATTCGTTGTACTTCATTTGTTTATCTTTTCTATAGTATTAAGACTAATTTCTGAAGCATTTTTACCTACAAATTCAACACTTAGCTCGTCTATAAATGATAACAAACGTATCTTGTATAAAACAGAAGGCAAATACGATGTGTTTAAAGAATGCCATACTTGATTTTGCTCTTCAAGAGGAAGTGATATTAGTTCGATTGTAAGTTTTTCTATATTTTCTTCAGAAAGCTGAGGTGCACTTAAAGGTGTTAAAACACGATGAACTTGAAAAAACTTAATTACATGAGAAAGAAATTTAAGCGCTTGATTGTAATCACTAAATTTTGATACAAAAAGTATTTGCAATTCAATTCTGATCTCTGGGCTAATTTGAGTTCTAATTCCATTCTGAATTATTCCTGAATATTGATCAGCGTTTCTAAACTTTCTATCCTCGGCAACATTAATCAGAAAAGGTGTAACCTTATCATCTGTAAATGATACTGGATCATTATTATTTGTATTGATAAACTCTACAACATCTAATTCTGTCGTTCCTAAATTTTTAAGGTATTCATTGAGTTTATCCTTTAAAACACTTAATACTGTATTGATCATGATATACTACCTTATGATATATTAATTCTTGATGAATCAAAGTTAGAGAGCAATGCTATTTCATAGCTAGCACAAATGCGGTAAACCTGTAAACATTTTCGACAGAATAATAGAAGAAATCCGACATGCTATAGCATTTCCGACAATAAGAAAGTAATCACAGAAGTTAGTGTGCTTGAATGTAATGAATACAGGAAGATACTTAAAAATCAGTCACAATAGTATATAAGACTGTGGCTAGCCTTATATACTTTTTCTAAATCTTTAAGGGACGAAATAATAGTTATGAGGCCGTTAAGAAACAGCATCACTTATTTTTTGAAAATTAAATTTTATCACTAATCTTTTTAATAAGACAAACCCAATCTTGCTGATTTTTACTCTTAGGAATTCCTATTGTTCTTATACCTCCTCCATGTATTTTTTCTACAGAACCATTTTGCAATTCTCCTCCTTCTAGCGGATCAAACCAATGTATGGAAAATGTTCCCTCGACATCTTTTAAATCTATGGTATATGTTCCAGAGCTTGCTAGATATACTGCATATATTTCTCCTTCTTTTCTAAGGCAATAAGCTTCCTTGGAATTAACAAGTGTATGCTCTGGTTCCATTTCCCAATAAGGCAAATACCTCTGAAAGAAAGTAGTAGCATAATTTGTTAGCTCCCAAAGTCTATCTCTTTGACGCCAATCTTCTGATGTTAAATCATTATGAGGATGTTTTGCCCCAAAATACCATTCTACACCACTACCTCCTGATAACAATGTTCCCCAAAGGGCATACGTTCTTAATGTATTATGATTGATATCTTGATTATCTGGTAATGCTGCTGTATGCCAAAGTCCTATTTCGTCCATAGTAATCAACCAATCTTGTTTGGCCGCTTTAGCTTTATTTCTCCAAGTTTCTAAAACTTCGGGAGCATGCTCGCGCTCGGATTGCTGTAGAGATAAACCATCTAAATATTTAAAACCTAAAATAGAATCTAAAATTACTGATCTATGAGGGTCTTCAGAATGTGTATGCAGTAATACGGGATGTTTGTATGGGTCTGTCTCTTTAAGAAACTTTGCCATATCCTTTCTTTGTTTATCATTTTGTGCTATTGGTGTCCAAGGAGCTAAGCCATTTTCTTCTCCTAAATTCCAGATTAATCCTAAATGGTGACCATATCTAGCTATTAATTCATGGTAATACAACTGTCTTAATGGTCCTGTATCTCCTCCATCTAACATTGTTTCATTTTCAGTTTCTTGTAATACTACATGCAACATAATCCCTTTAGATTGCATATGTTCAAATACTATTTCCCACTGTGATAATTTACTAACATCAAAACGGTCAAATGTTTCTGAATCTGTGTATGGCCATACATCTTTACCATCACCTAAAATATTCAAGGTTAGAAAATAAACAGCATTCATTCCTTTAGAAGCCAAATAATTTAATGCCCCAATTAATGATTTTCCTTTTTTATCTTTCCATGTTGCATCTCCCGGTTTCCAATCTTTTAAGTGGTTTGGATATGTATGAATTTCGCTAGTGGTACTTGCCTCTCCATCTTTTTCTGAAGCTTTAAGGCGATACGTATCGTCAAAATCTACATAAGCTAATAGGTTTTCTGGGCTATTTGCTCCACCCTTGATCCAATATTTTTTTGAATCTCTAAATTTAAAATATCCTTTAGACACCTCAAGCATACCATTTGCTCTAAAATCAACACCACTTTTATCTGAGTTAGAAACAATAAAACTACCATTTGCATTAGATATATCAACTTTGGTCCCATTAGTGAGATTAGTATCCAACCCAATACTGTCGTCATGGTGTAGTATTGCTGAATATGTCCATTCTCCTATTACATCTGGAGTAAACCTAACTTTCCAGATATTACCACTATCTGCACTAGTGTTTGCTGCGTTCCCATCTGCTGCATAAAACCCTCTTATAGTACGCTTTGTTTCTGCATGCTTAAATTCTACCGTTAAACGATAATTTAAAAATGGATTATCTATTGCTTTTTCTGATGTTTCTGGTCCTTTAAATGGTAGGGTTACCGTATGCCATTGTTTATAAACAGTTTTTCGATTTGTGTTAACTACATCGCTATCATTGTGTCCTTTTCTGGGTAATTTTAATCGCTCTATCGAAGTAAGTTCTGGGCCTCCTCCTCGATTACCACTACCTGATGCTGTATATACATAGTCTCCAACGATTACAAAACCCGAGCCATGACGACCATTTAGTAAAGATGGCCATTTATTCCATGATTTAGTTATTGTATTATACGCTTCTACCTCGGCGTGTGCTTTCTCATGGGCAACACTTTCTCCTCCTCCAATTACAATTTCATTATTCCATGCAAAAATACCATTGCCTGCTCTTTCGGTAGGTATTGCTAAATCACTGGTTACAGGTTCCCACTTTTGTGCATCAAAATCATATACATTTCCATAACTACTGGTTAGAGCCATATCCTGATCTGTTGCCTTAGAGGTTCTGCGACCTGCAAAAGCATATAGTTTATTATTAGCTACTGCGACCTGAAAATGATCTCGTGCATCAGGTGCATTAGGTAACACATGCCACTCTCCTGTTTTAGGGTCATATGTATCAAACCAAGATTTATATCCGTCTACATGACCGTTTGTAATACCGCCAACCAGATAAATTTTATTATTATGATACACGGCTCCGGCCCCTCCTCTACGTCTATTTTTTGGTATTGGATGGCCATATTCATATCTATCTTCTTCTGGATAATAAATAATAACTTTATCAAGAGGTTTTTCATTTGGCCATTCTCCTGTCATTGCTCCGACTAGGTAAATAGCATTACCCACCACCACAGGTTGAAAATGATGTAGTTCTATTGGTGTTGGTGATTTTGCTATCCAAGTATTCGTTTTTGTGTCAAATACGTCGGTAGGATTAATTCTTCTCCCCCCTATTAATAAAATTTTATCCTTATAAGCAACTAAACCTGCTTCATGCCTCGCAGTAGGAATCCCTTTTGCCGGAACAATTTCCCATTGTTGATTGTCATCACAACTTTGTAGCAAAAACAATCCTACAATAACCAATGCAATATATTGTAAATAAAAACTTCGTTTCATGATTTTTAATTCTTTGTATCCTAAATGAATCTCTTTGATGTATTTAATACTCTATTTTTATTCTCCGAATACAATTTACCAAGTCTTATTCTTCAATGCCTCTAAAACCACTACTTCGTCCATTTCTGCATCCATAGTACCTGCTACAGCTATGGCACCTACTAATTTTCCTTCATACCAAATAGGATATCCACCTTTTAAAGGAACGTATGATTCTACTGTGACACTATCTAGTACTAACATAGGTGTTCTTCCTTCTAGTACAACTTTTTCAATATCCATTGTAGGTCTTTTAAATGCCGCCGCCGTTGCTGCTTTTCCTATCGCAATTTTAGAAGCGCTACTCATCGTATTATCAAGGCTTTCTAATAAGAGAAGATGACCTCCTTCATCTACAATAGCTATAGCTCCGGGTACATTATGATGATTCGCAGATTTAACAGCTTCATTCATCAACATCTTAGCCTCATTATACGTTATTTTAAATGTTGTTTTTGGCATTTTTACAGTCTATAAATTTCTTTTCTTACTAATTGCATTAGATCCATATGTTTTTCCTCATGCATTAAGCGTCTGTACTTATCTCTGTCTAAGTTTTCTACAATATTCCAAATGGCTTTGTTCATTTCTGCATGCTCTCTGAAAAAACCAAGCATATCAAAAATTCTTGGTGAAGCATCTGCAGTAAAGTATTTGTCATAACCAAATTCTTTAGCATAAAAGAAAAACTCAACGGTATGTAAAAAGTTTCTTGACCCGCCTATCAAATCCCAATCAAACTGCCAGTCATTATCATTTGTGTGTAGGTAGTAATCGATATTTGATTGCTCACACAATGCCAGTATCTCTGCTGGATTTTCTTTGGCAAGTAGCGCGTGACCAAAATCTATTGTTATTCCTGTAGCCGCATTTTGAACTTCTTTTAAGAATACAATCGTTTTGGCACAACTATCTAAAAAGCAATTTACTCGAGTCTCATTAATTTTATATTCTACAAACAAAGGCATTTCTGGTTTATAATCTGCAGCTTCTGCGAAAGCATCTATCATATATTTCCATCCTTTTTGATAATCCACTTGAAATAGATTGTCATATCCATCTGATAAAGGACAGCATGTAACTAAAGGTGCTCCCACTGCTATAGCATAATCTTTTGCATCTTTAATCATTTGAACTGCATCGGTTCTCAAATTCTCCTTTGGTCTTGATAATGCCCCAGGAACCCATTTTGTTTCTTTCTTGATATTGGCATTAACAGCTGCAAACTCCAACCCCATATCTTGCATTAACTTTTTTGTTGAATCTGCCTCTTCTGTTTCATAAGGAAATACAATTTCGACACCTGTTACACCATCTATTTTTTGAACAATTTCTAACCTTTCTTTTAAACCAGTAGGCTTCTGGTATTCTGAAAACCTATCTTGTGTTTTACTTAAAAACGCTGTTATTATACTCTGTTTCATTTATTTTTATCTTTAATTTAATACGCACTACTTGGTGCTTCTTCAATTATAGTGTCTCTAACTATATTCGGATCTGTAAATTGATCGTTTAAATCTGTGACTGTAGTTGAAAATGAATACATAACTGCTCCTTTTTCACCTGCCTGAAACCAATGTTTAGTTCCTGCCGGAAGTTCTAATTGATCTCCAGGATTCATTACGATTTCATTACGCATGGTATAACAATCGTCTTTGTCATCTACTATGAAACCGTGTTTCATAGTATTTTCTCCTGGAATGTAGAAATATAACTCACCACTAATTGCTCTAATCACTTCTTCTTTTCCTGGATCATCACCCACCGTTGGATGCCAATGTTCTGGCTCTGTTTGATTTGGTAATAACACCAATATTTTACCTGCAATTCTTCCTGTCTGAAACATGGTTAATATTTGAACTCCCTCTTTTTTAATATGATTTAATCCAAAATCCGCAGCTGTCATTTTCTTTTTATCATCCTGTGTAAGTAGTATGCCGGCTTCTTCAATCATTTTGATTGATTTCTGACAGACTTCTTTAAATTCTTCAAACTTTATCATTCTGTTATACTCTTTTTTATGTTGTTAGGTGCAATGCTTTTTCTGGTTTAATAGATAACCAAATCGGAATTGCAATTAAATTTAAACCCGCTGCTAAAAAGAAAAATGGCGTATGCGAACCCGCAAAAGCCATCATATATGGAAACGCTAAAGCGGTAAAAAAAGATCCGAGATTGCCGGCCATATTCATAGTTCCGCTCACAGTACCTGAGTGTTCTTTTCCTACATCTAAACATGTAGACCATGAAGGGCTTAATGTCATATCGGCCCCAAAAACCGCCAATGATATAAAAATAACCGCACCATTCACTTCATTCATATAAACACTAGCAATAATACCAATAGTAGCAAGTGTAAACCCAATAATTGCAGGTAGTTTTCTAGATAATCCCCATTTATTCTTTTTATACACAAAATCAACCATCCAGCCTGAAAACCAATTTCCTAATGCTCCAAAAATAAATGGAGCTGAAGAATAAAAACCAGCTTCAACGACATCCAGATTATATTTTGCTTTCAAATATGGAAATAACCATGTAAGACAAAAGAAAAAGGTAAAATTGCTACAGAAATATTGTATCATGAGTAACCACATGGTACGTGACCCAAACATTCTTTTAAAAAGTATTGGTGATTTGTTTTTGCCTTTTTCTTGTATCCCTTCATCTATAATTACAAGTTCTTCTATGGTCATGGATTTATGATTTTTAGGATTATCCCTGTACCACCAAAACCAAATTAACGCCCATAAAACACCTATTCCTCCAAGTATTACAAAACTCATTCTCCAACCCACAAGGTTAATTAACCAAGCAACTATAGGCAAGGCTATAGCGGCCCCTATTCGTCCTCCTGAAAAATTAATACCATGAACTAAACCTCTTTCTTTTACAGGTATCCATTTAAAAATGGCACGTGCCATACCAGGAAAGGCCCCTGCTTCTCCCACTCCAAAAAGAAAACGCACTATTAATAGTGCGAAAAAATTATATACTACTCCTGTAATCGCGGTAAATATGGACCAAATACTTACTACAACTGTTAATACTTTTCTAGCCCCATACTTATCCGCCAAATATCCTGAAGGTGTTTGAAAAAGAGCATAACCAAGTGCAAAAATAGACAGCCCCCATCCCATTTCTTTATCAGATAGAGATAGATCACTTGCTACTGGATCCTTTGCCACAGAAATTAGTATTCTATCAAAAAGCACTATCATCGATAGGATAAAAGTCCCTAAGACCATTCGATACCTGACAGGAAAAAAAGAGGCTCTTTTATTCATTTATTTTTTTTAAAATTAGCTGCTTTGTCTTATTTAAATGTTCTTTGGCCATTGATTCTGCCAAATCAGCGTCTCTTTTTTCTATAGCTTCAATAATAGCGATATGTTCAGATAGTGTCTCTTTTGGTAATCTTAGCAAGCCTATCAAATCCATGCACACTAACAAATTACCTTGTTGAAAAAGCCTGTTTAAAAACCCATTTCCACTTCCTTTCATTATGGTATTATGAAATTTTGCATCTGCTTTCTGATATAAGGAATTATCGATATCTCCTTCCAAAAAAGGTGTAAATATTTTTTTAAGCTCGCTTATTTCTTCTGGCCCTGCATTATTTGTAAACAGTCTAACAGCTGTTCCTTCTAAAGCCATTCTACAATCGAAAATTTCTACGATCTCTATATCAGAAAACTCCTTTACAATGACTCCTTTTCTGGGTATAGAAACTATTAAACCCTCACCTTCTAGCATTTGTAATGCAGATCTTAAAGGCGTTCTACTAATCCCTAAAGTTTCGGCCAACTTATCCTGAACTATTTTTTGTCCAGGAGCTAGTTCTTTAGATATAATCATCGCTCTTACTCTTTTATAAGCCTGAGCACTTAACTCATTGTTGAAAATTTTATCCATGCAAATAACACTTTGTATACCGTATACAATTCTCGTATACGGTATACAATAATATAAAAAATATATGAATATCCTTTAGAGATTGCTTAAAAACCTTTGAACTAAACATCGACACAGATTTACCTTACAACAAGAAACACCATAGTTTTTGTGTATCACTATACCAGTTTTTATAATACTTCTTTTAAATCTTCAAGACAAGATTCTTACACATATGATCAAAGTAAAATGTTTTATCTGCATAAAATTCTCACAACAAATAAAGTAAAGCACAATGATTTACATCATATGTAAATCATTGTGCTTCACAGATTCATTTCCAAACGACAAAAACTAGCTACTGCAACCTTTGTTTTTTCACAGTAACTATCTGCCCTTATTAATCCCATTTTTCCTGTCTTAAATTGTTTCTAGATTCTTGTCGTTTAGACTTGTAACTTTTATTTATTTTCTGTTTTTTAAAATCGCTTCCTGTAAAAACACGAGTAGGATTTCCTCTTTCTAAATTGAGATGATTTCCCCATTGATGCTGAACCAATATTTTTAACTGTTCATTATTATATGTATCCACCTTTTCTTGCAATCGTTTTAAAGCTATCTTTTTATTTTGATGTTGCGATCTACTGTCCATCACCAAAACTTGTATGCCAGTTTTTGTATGAATCGCCCTTATAGCCGAACTCACTTTATTAACATGCTGACCTCCTGCTCCCGAACTCCTTATAGCCTGAAATTTTATTTCATTTTCTTTTAAGAGCATTTTTTCTGTTTCTTCAATTTCATGAATTCCTATAAACCAGTTTTTACGTTTATTAAACTTTCGAAATGATGATTTTCCTATCCATTGTATCGTACCTAACCAATCTTTTAAAAAAGGTTCTAATCCATTTCCTTTTAATTGAATAGTTGCAGATTGTAGCGTTCCGTTTTCGGCACCAACTTCCCTGTGTAAAAGTGTATATTTTATCCTTGCTACTTTTATATCTTCGATAAAATATTTTAAAACTTGAGCTACAACCCAACAACATTCAACAGGTCCTCTACCTGATGTTATTTGTATTATTTTTGTTTTCATTTTAAAGGTTTTTTTGATAGCAATGTATTCCCTACAGGATCTTTACCCTGATTTAACAATTTTGATGCTGCCTTCACTGCCCAGCATTTATCGCTAGAATGAATACTTGAATAATAGCCTAATAAAGTTTTAGGTGCTACTATTGTCCATCCATTAACAGTAATTGTTTCTACAGACGCAGATTCGAAAAAATCAATAGTGATTCGAATCTGTTTACCACTTTCTAACCAGTCTATTTTTTCATATCGTCTAAAATTCTCTTGACTTGGCAAATAATCATATCGTGTCCATACTTTTTGAAATCCCTGTTCTAAAAGAACGCTCATAACTTGTGGTACGTGTTTCGGATTAACAAAAATGTCAATATCCTTATGATCATGTGCATGCTTATATTCTGTATGATTATGCTCAGACATAAAATGCCAAGCCCAACCTCCAGAAATTACAATCCATTGTTTTAATTGTTCTAATATTTTTAAACCATGTTCTATTCTATAATCTGGCCATAGTTCTCCGTATCTTTTTATATTGTGATTTGCTCCCATAATTTTTTATTTATCCATTCTTACAATCTTTGGTGTAAAAGTTCCTAGTACCTCTACCAATTCTTGTTGATTATTCATTACTTTTTTAATGTCTTTATAAGCCATTGGTGCCTCATCGATACCTCCACCGATAAGGGTAACGTCATGTGTTTTTAATTGCTGTTTTATATCACTTTTAGTGAATTTCTCTTTACACTTTCTACGAGAATGTAAACGTCCCGCACCATGAGAAGCAGAATTTAAACTCTTGTCATTTCCTAAGCCTCTAACAATAAAACCTGGTGCTGTCATAGAACCGGGAATGATCCCTAACTCACCTCTTGAAGCAGGTGTTGCTCCCTTGCGATGCACAATACATTCTTTTTCGTTTATTGTTTCTTTCCAAGCAAAATTGTGATGATTTTCAATCTTTGCCACTGCTTTAGACCCTAACAATTTACCTATACGATAATGAATATCATCATGACATGCTTTTGCGTAATCGCCTGCTAAATTCATTGCCAACCAATACTCTTGCCCATCGTGTGTGTTTAAATCTAGCCATGCCAAATGCTGTACATTTTTAGGTAGCGGACACTGTTTGGTAGCTAAGTAGGTGTAATGCTTTGCAATATTTGCACCTAATCCTCTTGAACCACTATGCGATAAAACACCAATATATTCGCCTATATCTAGATTCCATTCGTTATGAACATCTGTAATAGTTACCTTTCCAAATTCTACAAAATGATTACCTCCTCCTGACGTTCCCAATTGTTTAAAGGCTTTTACTTTGAGTCTTTTTAACAATGGGATATCATTAAATTCTTGTCTCTCAAAAATCTCATGATCATGTTTTTTGTCATGTGTTTCATACATTCCAAATTTGGTATGGTTAGACAAGATATTCTCTAGCTGATGTTTCTTTCCTTTAAGGTAAGATGTCTTTATTGGGTAAATAGTTAAGCACATCCTACAGCCAATATCTACGCCAACACCATAAGGAATTACTGCATTTTCTGTCGCCAAAACACCCCCAATTGGTAAGCCATAACCCACATGCGCATCTGGCATTAAAGCTCCCGCAACCGCTATTGGTAATTTTAAGGCGTCATATAACTGATATTTTGCTTGTTCATCAATTTCGTTCTCGCCATAAATAGTAAAAGGAGCTCTTGTATTTTTTAGTTGATGCAACTTAACTTCTACAGGTTTTATTAAACCTTCAACCACTTTTCCCCAAATAGGATTATTCTGAAATTTTCCTGGATTAAGCAATACTTCTTTTGCTTCTTCTAATATTCGTTCTTTCTTTTCTCTTTTTCTGTATCGATTGATTTGTCCTAATGCAATATTGATACTGTTATTCTTTGGGAAACCTAATTTTATTAAGTCTTTCCCTTTTAGTTTATTTCCCATGTTATCTTTTCTTTTAAAATATCCTGAATCGAATATTTTTTTATGCCTTTAAGCGCTCTTTTTGTCTTTAATTTTTCTTTTTCTAGATGAGATTGATACCAATAATCTTTCCATCTATTTAATTTTTGGTCTGCCTCAAAATAACCCCTTTTTAAAAGCTGTTGTTCGAGTAAAGCAGACTCACTCTCTAATAGTGGATCAATGCGTTTTGAATGCGTTACATAGGCTCTTGTATATTTGACTCTGTAAGCTCCTTTTGGTATTCTTATATAGAATCTAAGTTTTAATTTTTTGCGCTCATTCTTATAGTAGAATGGTGTACACATACATTGTGCCTTAAAGCTTAATTTGTTAAATTGCTTTTTGTTTATAGTCGGAAAATCTTTCTAAATAAGGTGTTTTGAGGTTTGATACAGCCACTTTTTTTGTGCCTCTATTTTTGTTCTACCCCAAAAAGCTTTTTCGATCTTATCATATACTTCTAAAATAGCTGCTTTATTCTTGTATCGTTCTACTTTATGAGTAATTATAATTTCTTTAAACCAACCATGACGAATAGGCTTTTTTAACTCTATATAACCTAGTTCTCGCATTTCTTTCCTGATTTCAGAACGTCTTTTCCAAATGCGACGCACTTCCTTCTCTCTTTTTTCTTTGAGATGCTTTCGTGTCAATTATCATGTATTAATCTTACTATTGGTTTCGTGAAGATTCTTGTATGACCTACAATGGCATACAAAAAAGTCCGAAACTTTTTATGGCTTCGGACTCTTTTAATATGATAGATGCAATCTATTTAATAAGGAAAGTAGTCTCGAAGCAGATGCACAAAAGAACCTAGTTCTCTCTGCATGGTATTATGTAACTTGGTAAATAACATCATTACTTCGTATTTATAATTATTTGTGCTTTATTGCGATGCAAACCTATAACGTTTTTTTAAACTAAACAAGAAAAAATAAATTTTAATATATTGACAATCAGTCTTTTAAATTAATTTTAGACAATAAATTCCCTGTCCGTATTATACGGATAACAGCTACTTTTCATAACTATCTGTTAGGCTGATATTTAACTTTAAACTCACATTTTCTCAAATCAGAAAAAAAATTATAAAAAAAAGCGTCCAATTTCTTGGACGCTTTTTAGATTTTATATCTTTTTAAAGTTTTTACCTATTTCATACCCAACAGAAATAGCTTTTCGGCATCCCTTTTATATTTAATTAGTATACTAATCATAGGTCTAAACTTGTTTTTGTTTACAATTATTAAGTGCAAAGATGCCATTATTTTTTAATTTCTAAAAGGAATTAAAAAAAATTCATTTCGACCTTATCCCACACTTTTCTTATATAAGGTGTAATTGAAAAGATATTTTTCGCATCTTTTTCTTCTAAGAGACTCCAATACTTAATAATAGAAAAGTGTAAAAAGCATTCTTTTTCTAGAATGATTCTACAAACTTCCCACAGTTCTTTGATTTCAATATCTTCTTCAGAAAAACCATCATCAAAAGAAGAAACTATTAAGCTCATCAGAGTAAATTTATCATTATCATTATCTAATTCAGTTTGATATATTTTGAGAAAATCTGATAATCTTCCTGAATCAGCTACTATAAATTCCCAATCTTGTATCGATTCTTCCCAGTATAACCCCAAACGATTAGATAATTTTTTTTCAGATATTCCATTTGGATATCTTGTATATTGGTCTTCAATATTCATTCTTTAAGTGCTATAATAGTTCTAAAATCTAGAGAAGCAAAGCCTCAAGCCCTACTCCTCCATTCAACTGCAAACAAGATTTCTATACTCTTATTTTGCTCTATTTCTTTTACGCTTTTTCCAAGGCGCATTTTTCTTCCAGTCCCCCGCCATAATACAGCCATAAGGTAGGACCTCATCGATAACTTTTCCTAAACCAAATTCTTCCATTTGATTTCTTACGGTTTCAGCATCTTTATACGCACTTGGTAATTCTGTAATATCAATCTCCTCAGAGAAAAACCTAATATCTAAACCTTCAGTTTCTTCATTGAAAATCTCTTGTAGCGTTCCTGTTTTACTTTTTCTATGCTGTGTTCTACTTACATTTCTTCCGGCTCCATGCGGTGCAAAACCTAAATTAGAGTTTGTTGTTTCACCTTCTACTATTAAAACAGGTTCAGACATATTTAAAGGAATTAATCTTGGTCCTGTAATATCTGGCATAAACTTTTTGTCAAGAGGGGTTGCACCTTTAGCATGATAAAACAAATCACCATCTTTAAACACAAAATTATGTTCATTCCAAAACCTATTTTCCTTATCAATACTCAATTTCTCTAAAGTAGCATCGTGGATGACTTCGTGGTTTTTCTTTGTCCATTTTCTAATTATCTGCAAAGCATCCCAATATTGGTGCCCTTCATCTGTATCAAAAGGAATCCATGCATTTTGTTTTAATGTATCTGGCGATAATTCTTTTCTAAAACGCTCGGCTATTTTCATTCCTTTTGAGTATAAATTAGCGCCAAATCCTCTACTACCATGATGTGTAACCATCATAGTATTTCCTGTTTTTTTAGATGTACCAACAAACAAAAAGTGATTACCGTCTCCCTGCGTTCCTAAATGGGACCTAGCGGCAGAAATACACTTTTGATCATTTAGAAAATAGTTAGACTCAATTTCTTCTAACAAATCCATAGAAAATCTAAACTGGTTTTCTCTAGATCGACCACCTGGTCCAAAGTGTGTAATACTATGAGCTGCATCTAAAACAGTTTTAGGATCGACTTTTCCAAAATCTGTAAGCATCACCGAACAGCAAATATCTGCACTATGCATCCCTGGATGAATTGCATTTTTAGCGACTACAACACCCCCCACAGGAATGGTTCCATTACCTCCCGTAGGACATGCATCTGGCATAATTGACCCATTAATTAATGTTGGCGTCTTCATTAAAGTTTTCATCGTTTCAACAACCGAATTTACATTTGTTTCTTCTAGTTCATTTTCTGCTTTAATGTTAATTGAGAATGGAATTTCATTTTTATGCAAACCAATTGGATCAGGGGATTTAAATTGTTCTAAATAGTTATCTAACGCTTCACCTTTCAATTGCTTTTCATTGATATATTCTAATGCTTCTTTAAACCATTTAGCTGATCTAAAACCCATTTCGATTAATGTCTGCCCTGTAATCTTTGTTTTGTTTTCCATTTTAATTAAATTTAAACTCCGTCAGCTTCCTCGTCTGACGGAGCACTACTTACAAAGTCTATATAAAGACTTTTTCATTATTCTTAGGCAAATATTTTATCTATATACGCAATCTTTTTGCGTAGACATATTTATTTTTTATTTTTCAAAAAAACACACTTATGGCGCTAAACAAAAATGCTCTAATTCGTTACAAAACCATTGATAAATGTCTTCAGAATAATTATCGACAATGGACATTAGATGATTTGATAGAAGCATGTTCAGACACACTATATGAATATGAAGGAAGGTCGGTTAATGTGAGCAAACGAACTGTTCAGTTAGATATACAGATGATGCGTAGTGATAAATTAGGCTACAATGCTCCAATTGTTGTTTACAATAAGAAGTATTACAAATATGAAGAAGAGGGTTATTCTATTACAGATATTCCTTTAAATGAAAATGATATGAATGTATTATCTGAAACAGTTGAAATGTTAAAACAGTTTAAAGACTTTTCTTTGTTTTCTGAATTAGGCGGAATCATTCAGCGTTTAGAAGATAAAGTATATACTGAAAAGACTGATCAATCAGCCATAATTCATCTAGATAAAAATGAGAAATTAAAAGGTCTAGAACATTTAGATGTTTTGTATCAAGCCATCATTAAGAAAATGGTTTTAAAAATAAAATACCAATCTTTTAAGGCAAGAGAAGCTTCTGAGATTGTTTTTCATCCATATATATTAAAAGAATATAATAATCGTTGGTTTTTAATAGGAAGACCAGGAATAGAGGCAAAAAAGCCAATAGTTACTTTTGCCTTAGATAGAATTGTCGACATTGATTATGATACGTCAATTACTTATAAGAACAATAACTTTAATGGTGATGAATATTATAAAGATGTTATTGGCGTAACTGTTTCTAACACAAGAGCAGAACGCATTCAATTTTGGGTAGACAAGAAAAATGCGCCCTATGTAATCACTAAACCATTTCATAGTTCTCAAAGAATAATCAAGAAAACTGATGATGGTATTATTTTTAATATTTTCGTTCAGATTAATTTTGAATTAGAGCGCTTGATTTTAGGATTTGGAGATGCAATAGAAGTTATTAAACCCAAAAGACTGAGAGATCGAATGAAACGGAAGCTTGAAAAAGCTGCAGGGTTTTATGAAAATTTAGCTTAAAAGTTGTTCAATCGTACGTTCTTTAAAAGAAAAAATCCGCATTCATTGTTTCTACAACGAATAACGGATTTTCATCTGTACTCAAGGTGGGAATCGAACCCACACTTCCGAAGAAACTGGATTTTGAATCCAGCGCGTCTACCAATTCCGCCACTTGAGCCTATTTGGATGGCAAAATTAGCAAAATATTCGTTTCTCACCATCAAATAAGTGATAAAATAAGGGTAAGAGTTGAAATAAATTTTTAAATTTGCACCTTGTTTTCAAAAAATAAATTTTAACACATTACTATACAACACTTTACCCTATGTCAACTGCAGTCCCTGAAGCCAAATTTTTCGCATGTAATCAAAGTACCGAACTTGCAGAAAAAATAGTGAGTGCTTATGGCGCTAAACTTGGTAATGTGATAACATCAACGTATAGTGATGGTGAATTTCAACCTTCTTTTGAAGAATCAGTACGCGGATCACGAGTTTTTATTATAGGATCAACACACCCTAGTTCTGATCACTTAATGGAAATGTTATTAATGCTAGATGCTGCAAAAAGAGCATCAGCGCGACATATAACTGCCGTTCTTCCGTATTACGGATGGGCAAGACAAGATAGAAAAGACAAACCAAGAGTTCCTATAGCAGCAAAGTTAATTGCTAAAATGCTAGAAACTGCTGGTGCAACCCGAATTATCACTATGGATTTGCATGCAGATCAAATTCAAGGTTTTTTCGAAAAACCAGTAGATCACTTATTTGCATCAACTATATTTTTACCATACTTACAATCACTAAATTTGAGTGACCTTACTATTGCATCACCAGATATGGGTGGCTCTAAAAGAGCATACGCATATTCTAAAGCTTTAAAAAGTGACGTAGTAATATGTTACAAACAAAGAGCTAAAGCAAATGTAATTTCTCATATGGAATTAATCGGGGATGTTACAGGAAAAAATGTGGTATTAGTAGATGATATGGTAGATACTGCAGGAACCTTAACTAAGGCAGCAGATTTAATGATAGAACGTGGTGCAAAAAGCGTAAGAGCTATTTGTACACACCCTATCCTTTCTGGTACCGCATATGAGCGATTAGAAAATTCAAAATTAGAAGAATTGATTGTAACCGATTCAATTCCCCTAAAACAAACAAGTAATAAGATTAGAGTAGTTAGTTGTGCAGATTTATTTGCCGATGTGATGCACAGAGTACATCACAATGAATCTATCAGCTCTAAATTTATAATGTAGTAAATTAATAATTAATAAATTTTAAAATGAAATCATTAACAATCAATGCATCTCAAAGAGAAAGCGTAGGCAAGAAAGCAACAAAAGCCTTACGTAATGCTGGACAGGTACCTTGTGTTATTTACGGTGGAGACACTATTGTACACTTTGCAGCGCCAGAAATTGCTTTTAAAAACTTAGTGTACACTCCAGACGTTCATACCGTGGTAATAGCGTTGGATAATGGTACTAAGATAAATGCTATCTTACAGGATATTCAATTTCATCCTGTAACCGATAAAATTTTACACATCGATTTTGTTGAAATCTTTGACGACAAGCCAATCACTATGGAAGTTCCTTTCCAAACTACTGGAAATGCAAGAGGAGTTCTTGCTGGTGGGGTTTTACGTTTTAACCTAAGACGTATTAAAGTTAAAGGTCTTGCTTCAAAATTACCAGATGTAATCGAAGGAGATATCTCAAACCTTAGAATCGGAAACAAATTACTAGTAACAAGTCTTGCTAGTGAGGATTATACTATCCTACACCCAGATAACACTGTGGTTTGTATGGTGAAAACTTCTCGTACTGCTGTTGCAGATGATGAAGATGATGAAGAAGAAGGTGGAGAAGCTCCAGCTGCGGAAGCTCCCGCTGCTGAAGCATAAATCATAAAGTGTATACGCATATAAAAGCATTCTGATATGATATCAGAATGCTTTTTTTATTTTTGTACAGATTTTGAGAGCAAAGTTTAATGAACATACAATTATAACATTCTCTCAATTAAAAAATAGCGTATGATTTCTGGTATCAGAAAATTATTCTCAATAAAAGAAAAAGAAACTCGAGAAGACCTTATGAAAAAATTTCTTGTAGTTGGTCTTGGTAATATAGGGCCAAAATATCATAACACTCGCCACAATATCGGTTTTAAAGTGCTAGACGCTTTAGCTAAAGCCGAAGAACTCACTTTTGAAACTCAAAAGCTAGGAGATTTAACCACATATAAATTTAAAGGAAGGACAATTATTCTTTTAAAACCCAGCACCTATATGAATTTAAGTGGTAAAGCCGTTAGATATTGGCTAGAGAAAGAAAAAATACCCTTAGAAAATTTACTAGTCGTTACAGATGATATCAATCTTTCTTTTGGCACCATACGATTAAAAGGTAAAGGAAGTGCTGGTGGTCATAATGGCCTTAAGGATATAGAAGCACAATTAAATACTTCAAAATATTGCAGATTTAGATTTGGTGTAGGAGCAGAATTTAGTAAAGGGCGTCAAGTAGATTATGTTCTTGGAGAATGGAATAATGAAGAAGAATCAGCTATGCCAGAACGACTAGATATAGGAATCGCAATAATTAAATCATTTGCTACAGCAGGACTTGCAAATACTATGAACACCTTTAACGGAAAATAAATACAAAAATTCATCGTATTTCCTTAATTTTATACCACAAGAAAAAGCTATCATGTTTTGATGTTCAAACTATTGCATTTAACAAAAAACTGAACATCATAAAACTATAGTAATTTTATCAAAAATCAGACTTTTTGAAACGTTATACAGACGCTAAAACATACGAAAGACTAAGACCTTCGGTCGTTACTATAGGCACCTTTGATGGTGTACATATTGGTCATAAAAAAATAATCGAACGCTTACTAGAAAGTGCTAATAGAGACGGTTTAGAATCTATAATCCTAACTTTCTTTCCGCATCCCAGAATGGTCTTGCAACAAGACTCTGGTATTAAACTCATTAACACGATTGAGGAGCGCATACAAATCTTAGAAAAAACCGGTTTAGATAGCCTTGTAATTCACCCGTTTACGCAAGAGTTTTCTCGTTTGACCGCTGGAGAATACGTGCAACAAATGCTAATTGACTGTCTAGACATACGCCACGTAATTATTGGATATGATCATAGATTTGGACGTAATCGTAATTCTAATATTACTGATTTAGCATCCTATGGCATTCAAAATGATTTTACGGTAGAAGAAATCTCTAAACAAGATATCGACGATGTGGCTATAAGTTCTACAAAAATTCGAGAAGCACTTTTACAAGGAGACGTCGCTAAAGCTAATACGTACTTGGGCTATCAATTCATGTTAACAGGAAAAGTGATAAAAGGCAAAGAACTAGGACGTAAACTTAATTACCCTACAGCCAACCTACACATTGCAGAAGATTATAAATTAGTCCCCAAAAATGGAGTTTATATTGTAAAGTCCCATATAGATGGAAAGACATATTTTGGTATGATGAACATAGGTACAAACCCTACTGTAAATGGCACTACACAAAGTATAGAGACTCACTTTTTTGATGCAGATTTCAATCTTTATGACAAAAAGATCCAAATACAAATGCTTAAGCGAATACGAGACGAGAAAAAATTTGATTCAATTGCAGAGCTTCAAGATGCCATGCAACAAGATGAAGATTTCTCTCGCGAATATATAGATTCTTTGGTATGATTAATCGTTGGTTGTTTACACATATCGATAATAGTTCTCTAATAATTTTTCGAGTTTTCTTCGGGTTTCTTATTGCTGCCGAAGCTATTGGAGCAATATTTACAGGTTGGGTCACACGTACGTTAGTTGAACCCAATTTCACCTTTAATTTCATCGGCCTTGACTTCTTACAACCACTTCCTGGTAACGGCATGTACTTTTATTTTGCCGTAATGGGGATTTTTGGCCTTCTTGTAATGGTGGGCTTTAGATATCGAATGAGTATGATTGCCTATACTGTTATGTGGGCAGGAGTATATTTTATGCAAAAAGCATCTTATAACAATCACTATTACCTTTTATTACTGCTATGTATTATTATGAGCGTATTGCCTGCAGGTAACTATTTTTCTGTAGACGTAAAATTAAAACCACATATCAAGAAAATATCCATGCCCAGATGGGTTGTCTTATTTATTATTGCTCAACTATGGATTGTATATACCTATGCTTCAGTTGCAAAATTTTATCCAGATTGGTTAGATTTTACAGTAGCCAAAAATCTAATGGCGGCAAGAGCAAACTACCCTATTGTAGGTGGTTTATTGCAGGGACATTGGGCACATGTAAGTGTAGCGTATTTTGGTATTTTGTTTGATTTACTTATTGTGCCTCTTTTATTATGGAAACGAACCAGACTCACTGCTTTTTTCATCAGTATCTTTTTTCATTTGTTTAATTCTATTGTATTTCAAATCGGGATATTTCCGTATATGTCTTTGGCTTTTACTGTTTTTTTCTTTTCAAAAGAAACTATACATCGAATTTTTATGAAAAAGAAAGAATTTTACTCTGATGGCGAGGTAATTGTACCCAATTATAAAAAAGTGCTAATTCCAATCACTATAGTTTGGTTTGTACTACAAATTTCATTACCCCTAAGACACTGGTTTATTCCTGGAGATGTGCTATGGACCGAGGAAGGACATAGACTAAGTTGGCGTATGATGTTAAGAGGACGATCAGGTATAACCAATTTTTATATTGTAGATAAAAATGACACTAAAGCTAATCGCACCTATATTGATAAAAGAGAATACTTATCTAAAAAACAATTAAGACTTGTATCTTCTAAACCAGATGCTATGTGGCAATTTGCGCAACATCTTAAAAAAGATTTTGCCTCAAAAGGAAAAGATATATCTGTTTATGTTAAAAGTGACATGTCTATTAATGGTAAGAAACGTAAATCTTTTATAGATCCCGAAGTAGATCTTGCCAGTGTACCCTGGAATTATTTTACTACAAATCCTTGGATTATCAAATATAATACTGAAAGAAACCTCGAATAGTAATAGGGCTCGTTTATGAGTCGTATTGTTTGATTTCAAAAAAGATATTATAAAATTTTAACTTTTGTTTATGTATTGCGTATAATTGTTAAACATAACTTACAAGGTGTAAAACCAACTTTTAATTATTACACCTATGAAAAACATTATTTCTGTCCTAACTATTGGATTATCTATCCTATTACTAACAAGTTGTGAAAAACAATCTCTGGATAAAGATTATCCCAAAAGCATAGAGGCCATTGCCAACAACGACATTCAATCTATTGTAAATGAGGCCATTTCTCAAACTTCCCTTAAAAAACAACAAAAAGGGCCAGTACAAACAGTAAATTTTGTAGATCTATCCAGATATACTGGCAGATGGTACGAACTTGCTAATTTCCCTTCGTTTTTTAGTGAAAATTGCTCTTGCACAACTGCAGATTATGCACTCAATGCAGAAGGAATTAGCGTTTTTAACAATTGTACTCTTACTACTACGGGTATGTTTAATTCTATCAATGGTACTGCAGTAGCAGTAGATCAACAAACTAATGCAAAATTAAATGTATTCTTTGGCCCAGTTCCTGGGGACTATTGGATTATTGATCTTATAGGTTTTGATGAAGACGAACCTTACAATTTTTCTGTTGTCAGTGGCCCCAATAGGGACAGTTTATTTTTATTGAGTAGAACACCTCAGATTACAACATTCAAACAAAAAATAGCATTATTTAAAATTTTTGTTAATCTTATTTTACAAGGGTATGATTTAACTAAATTAGAATTTACGCCTCAAAGCCAAGATTGCTTATACCCATAGATTTTTTAATCATGCTAAACATTACAAGTCCCGTTATGATTATTTAAACGGGACTTTTTTTATAAAATTACTCCCGCAACCACGTATCGGGATCCAAATGAAACATTTTTCGATTACCTTGTATGACCTCAGGATCTCGTAACCACCAATACGGAAAAGGAGTTGTAATCGCATAATGCAAATGAGGAGGTTTACCAACGGCATTTCCAGTAGTTCCAACTGTTCCAAGTTTAGTGCCGCATGCGACAAGTTGAAATGGAAAAGCAACAACCTCATCCATATGAGCGTAGTAATGAAAGCGCCATTTGGGTCCTAATACCATAACCGTCTTCCCTCCTTTGCCTCCTTCGTAGGTATACAATACAATCCCATAAGTAGATGAAATGACATCTGTGCCCTTGGGTTTAAAAATATCAATCCCTTTATGTGTAATCGAGCTTCCCCATGGATATGCCCAAAATGAATGATCATCCCAATCGGCTATACTAGCTTCTTTAACAGGAATAATCATTTTTTGAGGAATAAGAAATCCTAACCCGATAACCAACATAGGAATCAATGTAAATTTTCTAGTTCTTTTATTTCTGTACAACGATCCCATTAGAATTAAAAGCGATGCTAAAAACCGTTTTGTTGTACTAGTAATCATAGTTTTAAATTTACAAACTACCCCTATTATTATAACCATATGAACCGCTATGCAGCTAACAACGAGTTCTAATTATTCATTTTCTTGTGTAGAGATCAGATTTCCATCAACATCAAAATATTCCCAGATACCCACTTTATTATCTGATTCATATCGCCCTTTTTCCATAATCTTCCCATTTGGGTGATATTTTTCATATTTTCCGTGCCACAACCCAGATTGATAGTTATACACTTCTTTAATGAGTCCTTCTTCACTATACTCTTTCCATTCGCCATCTCTTTCTCCATTATTATAATAGCCTGTGATTGATAATTCTCCGTTTTCGTAGTACTCTTTATAGACACCATGTACATTCCCATTTTGTATTGGTGTACTCATCTTAGGCTTTCCGTTTGCAAAAAAATAGTTTAGCTCTTTTATAGGAGTTCCATTTTCGAATGTTGCTCTTGAGTGCACAGCGCCATCAAAATGATAGGTTTCCCATACTCCATGTTGTTTATCATTCTTATAGTTTCCTCTTTTGGATAGTGTATTGGTTCTTAAATCATATGCTCTAGCTTCTCCTTCCTTAACTCCATTTTTATAGGGTATAGAATCTGCTTCTGCAGCGTCTTCATCATAATATACCCAAACTCCTATTTTCTTAGATTGTTTAACCTGTCCAATCCCTTTAACATTACCATTTTCATGATATTCTATCTCTTGTTTACCTGTTGAACTATTACAACTACTATATAAACTCAAAATCAACAAAAGAGATAACTTTATTATATTTTTCATATAACAATACTACACTTTTGTTCTCAAAGTAAAAAACAAGACATAATCTATAAGTACGAATATTCAAAAAAAATCAAAATCAAAACCGCTATTTTTATAGCGGTTTATGACGAAAATAAGAATGTGTGACTGTTGTTTTAGTATTTAATTCCAGACTAATTCATTAAAATTGATTCTTGTTCCTCCAGAATTTTGATTGTACACCCCAGCTTTCCAGTAGCTAGGATAATTCCAATAAGAAACATCTTTATTCACTTTAGTGTTACCATTAATTTTTATGGTCATGTTGCCATTACTAATACTAATATCACAATCAAAATACCCAGAAGGTGTTGGGCCACAATCTATATGTTGGGTAGCACTACCCCCGTTATCTTTTTTGACTGCCGCCCACAAATGGTTTCCGTTACCTCTTGATTTACTTCTATACATTCGTAACAAGGGTTTATTGGGACCATTACCAGCATTGGCATCGTCATGGATTTGCAAAAATGTAGTTTGATCTCCGGATTGCGAAATAAACTTTAGATTTGCGTGGGCATTTCTACTCCCATTATTCACGTTCCAGTTATTCAAAAAACGTAATTCTGTTCTTTTACTAGATCCTGTTTGGTAAAAGCCAATTTTATCAGAATCTACTACATAAAACCAATCAGAGCTATATCCGGCTTGCAGCTGACTGCTAGTTGCGGCAGTGCTACTAGTAGGAGCTTGTAATTTACTCTTGCGAATAGCATCTTTAAATCTTGGGATATCATATGGGTTATTATAATTGTTACCTCCGCCACCACACTGCTCCTCTACATCAAATATTTCCCAGGCACCTATTGCGGATCGATTGCAGTTTAATGGTTTATTTCCATTTTCTGAACTCACATATCTTCCATTATTTCCTCGTAATGCAATTTTACTAGTACCTCGATCTATAACCTCAAACAGTTCCCAAGCACCTATAGCTGTTCGATTACAAGTCATAGCTTTTTGTCCATTTTCTGAACTTACATATCTTCCGTTATTTCCACGCAATGCGATTTGACCATTGCTTCGGTTGATAACTTCAAATTTTTCTGAATCGCCAACAGTCAACTGATTTGCAGTTATTGGAACATTCGTATTTTGAGAAGTAACATATTTACCATTATTTCCTTTGATTGCGATAATATCACAAGCTATTGGCAACCCTTTTTGTAGTGCTAGGACATTGCTATTGCTTTCTAACACCTCATGAGAGCAAGAAGTAAAAGACACAATTCCAATAAAAATTAAAAAAATGAGCCTATAATTAAATGCAGTATCACGATACCGTTTTTGTAGTATTGAGCTTTTCATAGTTGTTGATTTATGTGTTAAAAAATAGTTACTGTTTTGATGTGCACCATCTATTTCTATAGATCATATTTTTACATAGTAGTCATACTAAATTAATTTTAACGTAATACAAAGTATCATTCATTTTGGTTGACCAATTATAAATATAGTTACAAATCGTCAAACAAAGCATTCACTATTAAGTATTTAACAGTTATTTCATTTAATTCTTGATGATCTCATTTAATTTATCCTAATTTTTTACCAATATCCCGACAACCTTAATTAGAGGTAGACGCATAGCGCATACATTAATGTAAAGTCTAAACATTATATTTTTAATTATGTTTTTTTACATTTTAATCCAACAAAACCGAAGCTTTATTTACATTTGCATTTTCCAACGCGATAGGGATAGTAGTAATATCCTTTTTTTAGTGCCCAGAGCTTGTTAAAGGGTGTAAAAAAGATGTAACCAATAACCTAACAATCGCCCAAAAAAGACATCATGTTAGTAGTATCACAAATCATAGCAAATAAAGAAGAGTATATCAAGGCCCTAGCCAAGCGTAATTTTGATGCTGTTTCGGTTTTAGACAAGGTCATTGCTTTAGACGAAGATCGTCGCGGGACACAAGCAAAGTTAGATAACATCCTCGCCGACTCTAATAAATTTTCTAAAGAGATAGGGATGCTTTTTAAAAACGGAGAGCAGCAAAAAGCTAATCTTTTAAAAGAAAAGACCGCTCAACTTAAAGAAAGTTCTAAAGAACTCTCTGTAACTCTAACTAATTTACAGAATGAACTTACAGATTTGTTATACACGATCCCAAATATTCCTCACGCATCAGTACCCAACGGATTAACTGATGAAGATAATGAAGAAGTGTATAAGGAAGGGGATATTCCTAAGCTTGATGATGGAGCTCTACCACACTGGGAGCTTGCCAAAAAATATGATATTATTGATTTTGAACTAGGTGTAAAAATTACAGGTGCAGGTTTTCCTGTTTTTAAAGGTAAAGGGGCAAGACTACAACGTGCCTTAATAAGTTATTTTCTTGACAAAAATACCGCAGCTGGATACAAAGAGTTTCAAGTACCGCATTTAGTCAATGAAGCTTCTGGCTATGGCACAGGTCAGTTACCTGATAAAGAAGGACAAATGTATCATGTCACGGGTGATGACTTATACTTGATTCCTACTGCAGAAGTTCCTGTAACAAATATGTTTAGAGATGAACTTGTTACCGAAAATGAATTACCAATTTGTTGTACTGGATATACCCCATGTTTTAGAAGAGAAGCAGGATCTTATGGGGCTCATGTACGTGGATTAAATCGTTTGCATCAATTTGATAAGGTAGAGAT
Source organism: Aquimarina aggregata (assembly GCF_001632745.1). Classification (GTDB taxonomy): domain Bacteria; phylum Bacteroidota; class Bacteroidia; order Flavobacteriales; family Flavobacteriaceae; genus Aquimarina; species Aquimarina aggregata. The sequence goes on from NZ_LQRT01000010.1 coordinate 74,390, forward strand.
TGTGCGTATCGAAAAACCAGAAAATTCATACAAAGCCTTAGATGGTATGGTTGATCATGTAAAGGAAATCCTTAGAGAATTAAAATTACCATATCGTATCTTACGTTTATGTGGTGGTGATACAGGGTTTACCTCTGCATTGACATATGATTTTGAAGTATTTTCTACCGCCCAAGATCGTTGGTTAGAGATCAGTTCTGTTTCTAATTTTGAATCCTATCAAGCAAATCGTCTAAAACTACGTTTTAAAGATACAAATGGTAAAAACCAATTAGTACATACTCTTAACGGAAGTTCTTTAGCACTCCCAAGAGTTTTAGCCGGTATATTAGAAAACTATCAAACTCCTAAAGGAATTAAAATCCCTGACGTACTCGTTCCGTATTGCGGATTTGAATGGATTGATTAGCATTTTTTTAAGATATAGTAACTAGTGCTTTATGGTTCATACACCACTAAAGACTACTAACTATTTCTTATATTTACAAAAAAACCTGCTAGATGCGTACTGTATTTTTGTATATCGCCCTATTTTTTACTTTTTCAATAGTTGCCCAATCAGAGCAATTGGCGAAAAACTATATGCAACAGGGACAATATGAAAAGGCCTTATCTATTTATCAAAAGCTTTATGATAAAAATCCTAATCGAATTAATTATTTATTAGGTTTAGTACAATCTCATCAACAACTAGAACAATTCGAAAAGGCAGAGAATATTCTTAAAAAGAGAATCGAACAAATCCCTAATAATGCTCAAATATTAGTAGAATTAGGGCACCATTATGATTTACAAGACAATTCTGAGCAAGCTACTATTTACTATAATAAAGCGATAACAACTTTCGAAAATCATACTATAAACAATGCATATTCTCTAGCACAAACATTTGAAAAATATAGTCTTTTAGACCAAGCAGCACTTGTTTATGAAAAAGGAATGGAAGATAATCCTAGAGCCAATTTTAATGTGCAATTGGCAAAAATCTATGGTGAACAAGGAAAACTAGAAAAAATGTTTGATAGTTATCTTTCATTATTACAATCACAACCAAATTATGTGAATGTAGTTCAACGAAATTTTAGTGATTATATCCTTGATGACCCTACTAACGAAGCTAACGTTATTTTTAAAAAACTACTTATCAAAAGGCTGCAACAGAATCCTGACATACTCTATAATGAAATGCTTAGTTGGTTATTTATACAACAAAAAGAATTTAAAAAAGCATTTGTTCATGAAAAGGCTATTTATAAACGAAATGATGAAGGGCCACAGGGTATTATTGATTTAGCTAGAATAGCTATTTCCGAAAAAGATATTAAGTCAGCTACCGAAATCCTGGATTATGTGCTTGAAACTCCTGCATCAAAAGACATGAAACTAACAGCACATAAAATTATTCTAAAGGCCAAAGTCGATAATGCAAATAAAAAAGAATACAAAACCATTGTCGAACAATACAATACAGTTTTTAATGAATACGGAAAATCAAGTGCAACAATTGGTTTACAAATAGACTATGCACATTTTCTAGCATTCAATCAAGATAAAAAACAAGAAGCAATTCGGTTTTTAAAAGATTTAGTGAAACGTGAACGTTTATCAAGATTTCAATCTTCTCGAATTAAAATGGAAATTGCCGACATACTCGTACTAGATCAAAAATTTAATCAGGCATTAATCTACTATACTCAGGTACAAAATGCATTAAAAAACAATTTTCTGGCACAAGATGCGCGATTTAAAGTAGCAAAAACCAGTTATTACAAGGGTGATTTTTCTTGGGCGCAGACCCAATTAGATGTTTTAAAATCATCTACTTCACAACTCATTGCTAATGATGCGATGGAACTAAGCTTAATTATTAGTGATAATTCGCAGGAAGATTCTACACACACCGCTCTTAAGATTTTTGCTAAAGCCGATTTACTCGCCTTTCAAAATAAAAATGAAGAAGCTATTGCGATGTATGAAAAAATCTTAACAGAGCATAGAGGTGAAAAAATAGAAGATGAAGCATTTTTAAGACAAGCAAAATTGTTAGAAACAGAAAAGCAGTATGAACGAGCAAAAGTGAACTATCTCAAAATTATAGAATTTTATGCTGATGATATTCTAGCAGATGATGCCTATTATTGGCTTGCAGAATTGTACTCTAATCAATTAAACACTCCAGAAAAGGCTAAAGAACTGTATGAAAAAATCATCTTTAATCATGCAGATAGTATTTATTTTGTAGCTGCCAGAAAAAAATACAGAACATTAAGAGGAGACGCTATTAATTAGTATTTAGTTGGTGAATGGTAAAGGTTAGTTTATTTTTGCCAGATTATAAATCGTACATCAACTACTATGTATATCTACAATGTTACCATAAATATAGAAGAAACTATTCATGACGAGTGGCTTGCTTGGATGAAAGGTAATCATATTCCTAACATGCTCGCTACTGGTAAGTTTAGCAAAGCTTTAATGAGTAAAGTTTTGGTAGAAGAAGAAATGGGTGGAATTACATATTCTGTGCAATACACTACTAAAAACAAAGAAACGCTACAAAAATACTACACAGAAGATGCAGATCGACTCAGAGCCGAAAGTAATCGTTTTGCTGGCAAATTTGTAGCTTTTAGGACAGAATTAGAAATTGTGAGTGAACAAAATGGCTAAGCATAAGAAACATAAAAAATATAATCCTAATTATACCAAAAACTCAGAAAAAACTGCTGTTACGGCCAAAAAACATCTTGGTCAGCATTTTTTGAATGACGAACCTATCGCCAAAAAAATTGGAGATACCCTTACCCTTAATGGCTATCAAAATGTAATTGAGATAGGACCCGGTATGGGAGTTCTTACAAAATACATAGTGCAAAAAGATCTAAATCTTATTGCCATGGATTTAGATAGTGAATCCATAGCGTATTTAAACACTAGTTTTCAATTAGAACATAATGAGGTTTTAAGAAACACTTCTTTTAAAGTTTTAGAAGCTGATTTCTTAAAATTTGATCTAGACTCGTTGTTTCCCAATGAGCAATTTGCTATTACTGGAAACTTCCCTTATAATATTTCTACTCAAATTGTTTTTAAAACCATAGAACATAGAGATCGTATTCCTGAATTTACAGGGATGTTTCAAAAAGAAGTAGCACAACGCATTTGCGAAAAAGAAGGAAGTAAAGCTTATGGTATTCTCTCAGTACTTGCACAAGCGTTTTATGATGCAGAATACTTATTTAGCGTACCTCCCGATGTTTTTAACCCTCCGCCAAAAGTAGATAGTGGTGTTTTAAGGTTAATTCGAAAAAAAGATTATTCGTTACCTTGTAATGAAAAACTATTTTTCAGGGTAGTCAAAACCGCTTTTGGACAACGCCGAAAAACATTAAGAAATAGTTTAAAAGTTTTTCAACTCTCTGATGAGATTAAAGCTTCAGAAATTATGGCCAAAAGACCTGAGCAACTTTCTGTTCAACAGTTTTTAGAATTGACTTCGATTTTAGAAAAATCTCAAGAGTAATATCTTTAACATCGGCATAAAGTTCAATTAAATTCTTTGGTTATCTTTGTCAGCGTTTGCAAAAGGGATCACTAAATAGTAGTATATGCAATTTCAAGTAACAGATGAGCTTATCAAAGAGGTCAAAGATCTAATAAAAATAGAGGATGAGACTCAATTAAATACTGTACTACATGAAATACATTTTGCCGATGTTGCCGAAATTATTAGTGAACTTAATCTATCCCAAGCGACATATCTGATTAAATTATTAGACAGCGAAAAAACTTCTGAAGCTCTTATGGAACTTGAAGAGGATTTTCGTGAACGAATTCTTGAAAATCTTTCTGTAAAAGAAATTGCAGAAGAACTCGAGGAAATGGATACTGATGATGCTGCGGATGTCGTTGCCGAACTTCCTGAGGAACGTGCAGAAAAGGTTATTGCCGAAATTGAAGATGAGAGGCGCGCAGAAGATATTAAAGAGTTACTTTCTTATGCCGAAGATACCGCTGGAGGACTTATGGCCAAGGAACTAGTAAAAGTAAAAGAAACCTGGACCGTAGCTGGTTGCGTTCGTGAAATGCGAAGACAAGCAGAAAAGGTAACTCGAGTTCACTCTATATATGTAGTTGATAAAGAAGGTAAATTAAAAGGAAGACTATCTCTAAAAGATCTACTAACAGCATCTGCAAAGACCCATATCAGTGAAGTTTATATTCCTAAGGTTGATTCTGTAACTGTAGATACCGAAGGAGAAGAAGTAGCTAGAGTAATGCAAAAATATGATCTTGAGGCTATTCCTGTAGTAGACCATGATGAAGTATTAGTTGGCCGTGTTACTATAGACGATATGGTAGATTTTATTAAAGATGAAGCCGAAAAAGATTATCAATTAGCAGCGGGTATTTCTCAAGATGTAGAAGCCGATGATAGTGTTTGGGAACTCACCAGAGCAAGATTACCGTGGCTCATATTAGGCCTTTTTGGAGGGTTAGGTAGTGTATTTATTATGGAAAATTTTGAAGTTGCACTTACCAAATACAGAGAACTCTTCTTTTTTACTCCCCTAATCGCCGCAATGGCAGGTAATGTTGGCGTACAATCATCTGCTATTATCGTTCAAGGATTAGCTAATGATAATGTAAAAGGTAGCTTATTTAGCAGATTAGTTAAAGAAATTGGACTTAGTTTAATTAGTGGTGTTACTTTAGGAATTCTTGTTATTCTCTTTGGTTTTTTTGATGGCATGGATCTTTTATTCAGTTTTACCATAGCTATTTCAATGCTATGCGTTATTATAGTAGCTGCCTTGGTTGGGACTTTTGTTCCTATTATTCTTGATAAAAGAGGTATTGACCCTGCAATCGCTACAGGCCCTTTTATAACCACAAGTAATGATATCTTTGGTATCTTTTTATTCTTTTATATCGCTAAACTCATTCTTGGGTTTTAAAGCGAGCTAAACCGTACTTTATAATATAGTTTTACAAACCTTTTTTCAAAGTTTGTAAAAGCTGCCATTGCCATCTCTGCTCTAAAAAAAGCATGAACATCGTAATTGATTGGGATTAACAATATTCATAAAACAATCGATGTAGATAGCATAATTTTGAGAAAAACAGTAAACTATCCTTTCTCAAATGGTTCATTTTAAACAGCAATTTGTATTAGTACAACTGCAAATATTCCTTTTAAATGCTTTTTTTTCGTCCTCAACTTATTTCTTTTTTTAAATAAATGGTGTGATCGTAAGATTGTACAATCAAATCATTTATTTAAAAAAATTAAAAATTATTATGAAAAAGCTATCAAAACTATTTAGCTCCTTAAGTATACTAGTATTTTTATTGTCCACTTTCGGTTGCAGTAGTGATGAATCATCAGATCCATCAAACCCCGATCCCAATGAAAACTCTTTAACCTACGACGAAGTATTTTCAATCGGAAATCAAATTCCCTCTTTTAATGAAGAAAGAATAGAGCGTATTCTATCGCAAGAAAAAACCACTATAGACGAAGATAACGGGGATGGAACCACCTCAAGGTTCGTTTGTAATACCGAAACCGTGGATCTAAAAGATGGTACCGGAAGGTTTAACTTATTTGAAACAAATGCAGAAGTAGTGTTCCCTGGAAATCTATTACAAGGAAAAACACTAGCAGAACCTACACCTTCTCCAATTGTTGTCGAACGTGCAGGAGGAACTATTTCTATGAATATCAATAACGGAAATCTTCAGTCTGCTGTAACGGTGGATCAAGTAAAACGAAGTACCATACAAGAAGCTATTAATCAAATAATAAATACCTCTGGAGAAGAGGCTCCAGCAAATTTCACTGTGGATATTGAACAGGTCGAGTCTGAAGAACATTTGGCAGTAGAGCTAGGAATCAATATAAGAGCTTTCCGAGCAAATGTTTCAAGCAGTTTTGAATTTAGTTCAGAAAAAGAGTTCAATCGCACTTTGGTAAAACTAGATCAAAGTATGTACACCATTAGTTTTGATTTACCTACTGATATTGGACAAATTTTTGACGAAAGTGTTACTCCTGAAGATTTAGAAGTATTTGTACAGCCCGATAATCCAGCAACATTTGTTTCTTCCGTAACTTTTGGACGTATTTTTTATATGTTAATAGAATCAACTTCTTCTCGTCAAGAAATGAACTCAAGTATTAATGCAAGTTTTTCAGGTCTGGCTGTTCAAGGGTCTGCCGGTTTAGATATTAACTCTGTTTCATCTTTACAAGACCTAAAAATAAAAGTTATTGCATACGGAGGACCTGCTAGTACATCTTTTGAACTAATTGGAGAAACAAATATTCAAGACATCGCTGATGCATTAGGACAAAGTTCGGACTTACGTTTTGCATTACCTATTTCTTATGTAGTGCGTAGCGTAGAGCGCCCTGATCAGATTGTAGGCGCCGATTTAACGACTCAATTTGATAGAACAACTTGCGAAGAAAAAGGTCAGTTACCATTAATAGCCTACCGAAATTTAGTTGATATTTTTGGAGCCGATGATAGTATAGGAGCTGCTTTTAATATACAAGGAACAACAATAGGGGTTTATAATAGTGTAGGTAATAAATATGCCATCTACGATGCGGGAATTGGCCAGGTATTAGGCACATTTGATCATAATGATCCTAATGGACCATTAGGAGTGAGTGACTTAGACAATGTTGGAGCTGGTTTAAAATTTACAGAAAAATCTAAAGGTTTTAACGACACTTCTATTATTCTTATTGATAACGGCGGAAGGGTATCGCAGACTTTTGATTTAAATGATAACTTTAATATTTCAGATCCAAATCCAATTGGCACTTACGACCCAATCAGTTCAATTGCAAATATTCTGGGGATCGACTTGCGTAGTGGGCAACCAACACGCTATGATCTTAGTTCTGAAAGTATTTCTGCTGCAGCTGGTCTACCTTTCTCAATGGCCAGTAATAACAGAATGACTTCTATCGTTTTTTCTGGAGAGTCGCCAAGGTTTGTGCAAAATTTATTTTCATCAAGTACTAGACGTAGCAATGTTGCAGCGCAGAATTTAACAGAACTAAATACCTCAAGTGATCCAGACGGTACGGTATTCAACAAAATAAATGCCGCGGCTATTTTACGTTTTCCAGGAGGAATAGAACAACTTCTTTTAATTAATGAACAAGGTGACCTTATGATGTATTTAGATAATATGGATGGACGACCTAACGGTGTATATAGAGAAATAAGAGATGGTCGTTTTACGGCAAACTATTCTGGAATTAGAGTGCTACAATAGTGATCACAAAATATAATTTTATATAAAACTAAGGCTTCATAGAAACTTTTCTGTTGAAGCCTTTTTTAATTTCAAAACAAATTGAACAGATAGATTGTACTTGGTTTTAAACCTTAGATCTAAAAAGCATGAACATCGTAATTGATACATACAACTGATTTTCTAAAAAAACGATATACATAGTTTTGTGTTTCAACCCAACACAAAAACTCTATGAACGACTCAAATATTACAGATTTTCCAAAGGTATATTCAGCATTAGAAGTGCTATCTAAAGAAATTAACTTTTCAATGCCATCGGATCCCTATATCGGAACACTTTTAAAAACATTAATAACTTCTAAACCCAATGCTAATATATTAGAATTAGGAACTGGTATAGGTCTATCATTATCGTGGATGATTACCGGAATGGATGATTCATCAAAACTGACCACATTAGATAATGATCCAAAACTCATCAAAAGCATTCAAGAATACTTTAAAAACGAAGAACGAGTAACAATAATTAACACAGATGGAGCGACATGGATCAAAAACTATACTGGTCAAAAATTCGACCTCATCTTTGCAGATACATGGCCTGGAAAGTTTTATGAATTAGAAGAAACATTGGCATTAGTAAAACCGAATGGGTTTTATGTGATTGATGATATGATAACACAATCTAATTGGCCTGTAGGACACCAACAAAAAGTAGATCAATTAATTAAAACTTTAGAAAACAGGAAAGATTTTAATCTAACCAAAATGAATTGGGCTTCTGGAATTATTATTGCCACAAAAAAAGCATAACCCGCTACTTTTATAGTAACATAAACATATCTGCATCTTAATCACAGATTATCCTTTTCTATAGTTATTTTTGACATACACATAAAACCACACTCAAATGCAACCCGAAATTTTTGAATATCAATTTACAGTACCAAAATCTGCCATAGATGAAATGCATCATGTTAATAATGTCGTCTATCTTCAATGGGTACAGGATATCGCTAAAAAACATTGGGAATCTAAAACCAGTGAAAAAATTAGAGAAACCTATGTGTGGGTGGTTCTTAATCACCTTATAAAATATCATCATGCAGCTTTTGAGAATGACGTACTAACTATACAAACTTGGATAGACCATCACAGGGGAGTAAAAAGTGAACGTCATACCAAAATTATAAACAGTACCACAAATAAACTTATCGTTTCGGCAAAAACGAGCTGGTGTCTACTGCTTAAAGAAACGTTAAGACCAGCACGTATCACAGACGAAATAAGTACCTTGTTTGGGTAAAAAAGTATTGTTTTATGGAAGCGATTAGTATTAAAGAAAAATTATCTCAATTTGATAAGCAATGGCATCCCCATCGCATTGCTACTGTTGATGACAACCAAATTTATCTGGCAAAATTATCTGGTGACTTTATCTGGCATAAACATGACGATGAAGACGAACTATTTCAAGTAATAAAAGGCACACTTCATATGAAATTTAGAGATAAAACAGTTCTTGTTAATCCTGGCGAATTAATTGTAGTTCCTAAAGGGGTAGAGCATTGTCCTTCTACTGTTGATAATGAAGAAGTACATGTGCTTCTTTTTGAGAAGCAAACCACAAAACATACTGGCGAGGTCGAAAGTGAAAGAACAGTCGCTCGGTATATAGATATTTAAAAATCCTTTTTCAAAATATCAATATCAAATTCTTCCTGATACAGATTTCTGTAATTTAAAATAGGGATACTCTCTTATATTCGTATATTTTATATTTCGTATATTTTTATTATGTATTCTTAATCAATTAGTTTCATGGAAGAATTCTATCCAATAAGTCCAGAGCTTGACCGCAAGGATTTCACCAAAATTAATGCCAGTTACAAAAACAATGTACTTATCGTATTACTTGGTATTGTTCTATTTTTTTTAATTTATTCTGCAGCTGTTGCTGGTTCTATGTATTTGCTTTATCTCGCCATAACCTATGATATTGGCGATATTAACAAGCTTACTATTTTTCTTAAAATAGGAACTATTGGTATGAGTGCAATGTTTGTATTATTTATGGTTAAATTCTTATTTAAGAAACAACGTCTGGATGACAACCCACTAAACATTGAAATCAAAGAAGATGAACATCCTAAATTATTTCAATTCATCCGAAAGTTAAGCAGTGAAACAAATGCTCCTTTCCCCAAAAAAATATATGTCAATCACGAAATCAACGCAGCGGTTTTTTATAATAGTACTATTCTAAGTTTATTCGTTCCAACCAAAAAAAACCTATTAATCGGACTTGGGTTAGTTAATGGACTTAATCTTACCGAGTTTAAAGCCGTTCTGGCACACGAATTTGGTCATTTCTCACAAAGCAGTATGCGCCTGGGCAGTTATGTATATATGACCAATCGTATTATTTATGATATGGTTAACGAGCGAGATAGTTGGGATCACACCTTAGAATCCATGAAAAATTCTGATATTAGGATTGCAATTTTTGCTTGGTTATTAATGCCTGCAGTTTGGACCACTCGTCAATTAATGATCCTAATCTATAAAGGCATAAATATTTTACAATCCTCATTGTCCAGACAAATGGAATATCATGCCGATCTGGTAGCTGTAAGCGTTACCGGAAGTGATGCTATCGTAAATGGACTATACAAGTTAGACGCCACCTCACAAGCCTTTAATTTTGCATCAGAACATATTTATTCTGCCATTCAAGATAAAAAATACACTACGGATTTATTATATCATCATACCAGAGCATACGAATACCTTAAAGAAACTCAACAAGAGTTTAAAGAGAAGCTATTAGAAAACTGTAATCATCAAAGGGTATTTTTAGAAGATGATGATGCAAATATTCCTAATATGTATGCCTCGCATCCTTCTGGATATAAAAGAGAAGATAATGCCAAGAAAAAATATATTAAAGGAGTCGAAGATGCTAGATCACCATGGATATTATTTGGTGATAAAGATGCACTTTGTGAGAAGGTAACAAAGAATTTAATTACTTTAAATTTTAACTTACCTAAAGACGCAAAGTTTACCAAGGCTTCTGAAGTAGAAGAATTTATAAAATCCGAAATTGAAGAAACACAATTTGATTCAAAGTATTTAGGCAATTATGATAACCGTTTCATGACAGAATTCTCTCTAGACAGCATAGAGTCAATGCTTTCTACTTATGCTATTGATTCATCAAATAGTATCGACAAATTGAAGGATTTATATAGCCATCAACTAACAGAAAAAATGGCAAAAGAAAAAGTTGTAGACGAAGAACTTCAACTCCTTGCCAAAGTGCTTAACAAACAATCTAAAGAGAAGCAATTTAACTTTAGAGGAAATAAATATTCAAATAAAGAGGCCGAAAAAGTATATAAAGATCTTATCGAAGAATTAGATCAGGACAAATGGTTTGAAGATTTTGATAAAAAAGTTTTTGCTTCGACCTATGCAATAGCAACTCCAGAAAAGAAAGAAGAATTACTACTTCGTTATCGCTTTCAATTTGAATTTCAAAAATACCACAAAGCCTTTATTGATATTCAAAATGAATTTCATCTAAAAATCAACGAAATCAATACTATTGGTAATTTAAGTGAAAGTGAAGTTTCTAATTTTGCAAGAAAGTTTAATATGTTATATAATCAAACTACTGAAGCTTTAAAAGAAGTTGATGTGCTTAGGTTACCCCCTATGAATAATACTAAACATATTTCCTCGTTAAAGGATCATCTCTTAGATGAAGATGTAGAATTTATTTCAAGTGCTACGTTAGATGGCCCCAAATTAAATTCTTTTCTCATGCAATTAGAAAATATAATTGCTAAATCTAAACGATTGTATTTTAAAAGTCTTGGTAATATTTTAAAATTACAAGAAACTATAAGACAAAATGCGGTATAATTTAATACCATTAATTTTTAAAAACCTTACTATTTGATTTAACAAATCTACAACAATAAGAATAAAAATTTAGCCTTACCTTATGTTGCTGAGTAGATTAAAATCTTCAGGACATGAAGCAAAATAGAAGAGAATTTGTTAAAAATACTGGACTTTTATTAGGTAGCAGCTTGTTTCCGTATGGGTTGTTTGCAGCTCCTAATGCTAAAAAATTAAATGTATGCCTAGTAGGTTTAGGTAATTATAGCTCTGTTATTTTAGCCCCTGCCTTACAAATGACGAAGCATTGTCAACTTACGGGAATCGTTACAGGTACTCCTTCGAAAATTCCTAAATGGCAAAAAAAATATAATATTCCAGATAAAAATGTTTACAATTATGATACAATGCGTCTAATTGCAAACAATCCAGATATTGATGTTATTTATATTGTAGTACCAACAGGTTTACATGCTAAATATGCTATTGAAGCAGCCAATACCGGAAAGCATGTTTGGTGTGAAAAACCAATGGCAAAAACAGAAGCTGAATGTAAATCTATCATAGATGCTTGCACCAAAAACAAAGTGAAACTTTCTATAGGGTATCGTATGCAACACGAACCTAATACACAAACAGTAATAAAATGGGCAAACTCAAAACCTTACGGAAAAATCAAAAGCCTTAGAGCTGAATTGGGTTATAATGTTGGTAAACCAGCTAAAACATGGCGATTAGATAGTGATCTTGGTGGTGGTGCTATGTATGACTTGGGTGTGTATCCATTAAACGCTGCCAGATATACCACCGGAGAAGAGCCAATATCAGTCATAGCACAGCAAATGACAACGCGTCCCGAAATATTTACGGAAACTGATGAAACAACTCACTTTACTCTAGAATTTCCTTCGGGGGTTATCGCACATTGCAAAACAAGTTTAGGTAAATCTATGCATGAATTATATGTAAACTGTGAAAATGGATGGTATACTTTAGCTCCGTTTTCTATGTATACAGGAGTAAAAGGAAAAGCCAGTGACGGTAAACTTCTTAATCAATATATCGAAAGTCAACAGGCTAAACAAATGGATGATGATGCTTTGGCAATTATCAATAATACACCGGTTATCGTACCAGGAGAAGATGGTATTAAGGATATTAGAATTGTAGAAGCCATTTATAAATCTGCCAAAAGTGGCACTAAGGTTAATCTATTATAATATCGCCTAACCAATCTAAATATCTTGTTTATTCTAATTCAATTTTAAATACCGTACTTAATTCATCCATTGGTGCATTAGGGATTGTAATTTCAAATTGTCTATAATCATCAGAATGGAATTCTACAGGAATATTGGTCCCTAGTAACGTTATCTTTTTTACATCAGAATTGGGGTAATACCTATGTGGAGAAAGCATATGATAGTTTATTTTTTTGCCGGCTTGTGGCTTACCCAATAACATCATATACACTGTTTTTCCATCTTTAGACTGGGTTAGCCTTACATCATCTGATGTATAGGCTACTGTAGCAGATTGTCCGCCAAACTCACCGGCTTCGGCAGTAGCAGTTCCAAATCCGAAGATACTGTAGGGTCTGGTATTATAAATAGCTTCTCCGTATTTTGAGAACCAATCTCCTAATTCTTCTAATACTTTTCGCTGTTCTAGCGGAATGGTACCATCTGCTTTTGGAGAAATATTTAAAAGCACAACTCCGTTCTTACTAACAACATCTATCATATTTCGAAGTACTAAATCAGCAGTCTTATAGGTTTGTCCAGACACATAACACCATGAATTATTACTTAGCGTAATATCAGTCATCCATGGTAACTCTCCTAATTCACGCCTTCCTCCCTGTTCTATATCCTTTACTCCTATTTCTTTTGGCAAATCAGATTGTTTATAGGCAATAACGACTTCTTGATCATTAGTTTTGGCATTATTAAAATAATAGCTGCACATCTCTTTTACCTTTTGTTGATCTATACTATTAAACCAGGTATCAAACCAAATGATATCTGGCTGATATTGATCTACTACTTCTACTATTTGATCATACCAGTATTGCTCAAATTCTTTAGATGAAATTAGGCCATACAACTTTCCTAGTTCCGGATCTTTTGTACCCGTATGATATTTTGGATTATAAAAATAATGGCTATCAAAAGCATCTAACCGGTTAGGATTAGTAATATTACGTTGCAAGTTACGCGCATGATGAAAGGTAGTAATGAGTTTCATTTCTTTTTTCCTCAAGGCTTTTGCAAGCTCACCAGTGATATCCTTTTTAGGACCTTTATTTTTGGCATTCCAAGGATTAACTTTACTGTCCCACATCGCAAAACCATCGTGATGTTGTGCTACTGGGCCTGCAAATTTGGCTCCTGATTTTTTAAATAGGTCTGCCCATTGGTCAGCATCAAAATTCTCTGCCGTAAACTTGGGAATAAAATGGTGATATCCAAATACTGATTGGTCTCCATAAGTTTTTTTATGATGTTCAAATTCTTTTGTTCCCGGCTTATACATTTTATTAGGATACCATTCATTACCAAATGCAGGAACAGAATACACTCCCCAATGAAAATAAATACCAAATTTAGCATCTTGAAACCACTCGGGGGCTGCATTATGCTTTTTTAAAGATTGCCAATCTGCAGTATAGCGTTCTGCAATTTTTGGTTTAGAGTCTTCATTAGTAATTATTTCTTTGGGATTTGATTGTTTGCAACTTAGCAATAGTATGGATAGAAATAGCGAGGTTAAAAGAAGTCGAATTTTCATAAGAGATTGATTACATAATTTTTAATAAAAAATTACTGATTGCTTCCTCTAAAATAAAAAGACCTCTATCAAAATAGTACTACTTATGGTTTTCAAGTTATTACAAAATTTAAAAAAAGAACTTACAATTTCAACATTTACCTATGACAATTTAATTTGTTCTAAAATTTCCAGGTTGACCTATCGAAGCATTTTTATGAGTATAGTTTGCATTACTAAAATCCTGATCGTATTGAAATTCTGCTAAATTTAATAACAAAGCAATACTATCTGTTTTTGTATAAGCTGATTGAAATTCTTGTTGTAATCTTGCCAAAGTATTCTCTTCTCTCTGTGTTATTAAGTGTAAAGAAAATAAAAAAATTAGAATGTATATTCATTTTCATAACTTCAAAATCACCTAATTCAATAATGAGTTAAACCACCCAACAAAGTGAGTGGTTTTGATGTATAAATAAACCTACTATGCCTCTTCAACCATAAAATAGGTTGTAAATGATGATTATAGCATTATTTAATCACCATTTTCTTAGTATCAATTTTTGTTCTTCCAACATATAGTGTAAAGAAATAAGTTCCTTGGGCTAAACCACTACTGGTAATATTTAGTTCACCTTCTCCCGTTTGAGTTAAAGCAACCTTAGAAAATACCTGACCCGTCATCGTACTAAATATCATAGAGGCATCTAGTGTTCCCTCTGGCAAATAATATCGTATCGTAGAAGTTTCGTTAAATGGATTTGGAATATTTTGATACAAAATAGGAATATTTGATCTGGTCGTTGGGTCTTGAATTCCAGTTGTATTTTGTTCCAATGCTTCAATACGCGCAATTAATTCATTGATTATAGTTTGTTGAGTTGTATTTTCTACTATTAAATCTTCAACTTCTTGTTGAGTGTTTACAAGCTCGTTCTCCAGAGAAGCAACTATGGGATTAAGGTTTACAGTTACTGAATTGCCATTTTCAATTTCAATAGTAAGGTTACTCTCATTTAAAGTAGCTCCTGTCAAATTTTGACTGTCGGTATTTACATATCTAGAAAGATCAATGGTATTCCCATTGGTGATACTTAAGGCATTTGTTTGTAAATCTAAAGTTTGATTATCTGTTCCTATGCCATCTCGCAATGAGGATAAATCAATACTATTACCGCCAGAAATGCTTAAATCCGTATTGGTAAGTATTAAGGTTTGCGCATCGGTATTATCTAAGTAACCTGAAAGATCCACAGTGGTAGCGTCATTACTTAAACTTAGCACATTGTCAGAAAGATCAAGGTCTTGCGCATCGGTATTGTCTAAAAAGTT
>NZ_LQRT01000011.1 GCF_001632745.1 Aquimarina aggregata
ACAGGACAAACTGGAGCCACTGGGCAAACAGGAGCTACTGGTGCAACAGGACAAACTGGAGCCACTGGGCAAACAGGTGCTACTGGTGCAACAGGACAAACAGGAGCAACAGGACAAACAGGAGCAACAGGACAAACTGGAGCCACTGGGCAAACAGGAGCTACTGGAGCTACTGGAGCTACTGGAGCAACAGGACAAACCGGAGCAACAGGTCAAACTGGAGCCACTGGGCAAACTGGAGCTACAGGAGCAACAGGACAAACAGGTGCCACTGGACAAACAGGTGCTACTGGTGCAACAGGAGCAACAGGACAAACAGGAGCAACAGGACAAACTGGAGCCACTGGACAAACCGGAGCAACCGGAGCAACAGGACAAACCGGAGCCACTGGACAAACTGGAGCTACTGGTGCAACAGGACAAACTGGAGCAACAGGACAAACTGGAGCAACAGGTCAAACAGGAGCAACAGGTCAAACAGGAGCTACTGGTGCAACAGGACAAACCGGAGCAACAGGACAAACCGGAGCAACAGGACAAACAGGAGCTACTGGACAAACTGGAGCCACTGGTGCAACAGGACAAACCGGAGCAACAGGGC
Organism: Aquimarina aggregata; assembly: GCF_001632745.1. GTDB lineage: Bacteria > Bacteroidota > Bacteroidia > Flavobacteriales > Flavobacteriaceae > Aquimarina > Aquimarina aggregata. The sequence goes on from NZ_LQRT01000011.1 coordinate 602, forward strand.
AAACTGGAGCAACAGGACAAACAGGAGCCACTGGGCAAACCGGAGCAACAGGGCAAACAGGTGCTACTGGACAAACAGGAGCAACAGGACAAACTGGAGCCACTGGTGCAACAGGACAAACTGGAGCTACCGGAGCAACAGGACAAACTGGAGCAACAGGACAAACTGGAACCACTGGTGCAACAGGACAAACCGGAGCAACAGGTCAAACAGGAGCTACTGGTGCAACAGGACAAACCGGAGCAACAGGTCAAACAGGAGCTACTGGTGCAACAGGACAAACCGGAGCTACTGGTGCAACAGGACAAACAGGAGCCACTGGGCAAACAGGAGCTACCGGAGCAACAGGACAAACTGGAGCCACTGGGCAAACAGGTGCTACTGGTGCAACAGGACAAACTGGAGCAACAGGTCAAACAGGAGCTACCGGAGCAACAGGACAAACCGGAGCCACTGGACAAACCGGAGCAACAGGGCAAACAGGAGCTACCGGAGCAACAGGACAAACCGGAGCCACTGGACAAACCGGAGCAACAGGGCAAACAGGAGCTACCGGAGCAACAGGACAAACTGGAGCCACTGGGCAAACAGGTGCTACTGGTGCAACAGGAGCAACAGGACAAACAGGAGCAACAGGACAAACTGGAGCTACTGGAGCAACAGGACAAACTGGAGCTACCGGAGCAACAGGTCAAACTGGAGCCACTGGACAAACAGGAGCCACTGGGCAAACAGGAGCTACTGGTGCAACAGGACAAACAGGAGCCACTGGACAAACAGGTGCTACTGGTGCAACAGGAGCTACCGGAGCAACAGGACAAACAGGTGCCACTGGACAAACAGGTGCTACTGGTGCAACAGGACAAACCGGAGCCACTGGACAAACCGGAGCAACAGGTCAAACCGGAGCCACTGGACAAACTGGAGCCACTGGACAAACAGGTGCTACTGGTGCAACAGGACAAACCGGAGCAACAGGTCAAACAGGAGCTACTGGAGCAACAGGACAAACTGGAGCTACCGGAGCAACAGGTCAAACTGGAGCCACTGGACAAACAGGTGCTACTGGTGCAACAGGACAAACAGGAGCCACTGGGCAAACAGGAGCCACTGGACAAACAGGAGCTACCGGAGCAACAGGTCAAACAGGTGCTACTGGAGCTACTGGAGATGCATTTATTAGAGCATTTGGTAAAGTTGCAGCAAATGGTAATGCTATTAGAATTCAAGGAGCCACTGTTGTGAAAAATGCTGGTACAGGTAACTATACTGTTACATTATCAACACCTAGAACAACAGCGGACTATACAGTTCATGTAACCGTATTTAATTCTACAATTCTTCAAACAACTGCTCAGGTTACTAATCAAACTACTAGTAGCTTTACAATTCAGTTGTATGCAAGTAATGTATTCTTATATACAATCGATAGAGATTGGTACTTTACCGTTGAGGATTTTTAAACTCGACTAATAAAATTTAAATAAACAATAATGAGGTTATTAATTTTATCTTTTCTCTTTCCATATATCGTAGCAGCACAAGTGCTTCCTGCTGGAGCTACCCCTGTATCGGGACTTCCACAAGGAACTACTGCTCAAATCACTGCCGTTACCACAGCTTTACAGGGTTTCATGGCATACAGTACAGATGAGCGTATCATTTACTATTATGATGGAACAGCATGGATACCTTTTACAGATGACCAAACCGCTGCTGAAGTTAATACAATTGCTTCGTCGATAGATTTAAATGGTGACGGCGCTGTAAATGCAGCCGATATTATAGATGTAGATGGAGATGCAACTGTTGATACAACCTTACAAGATGTGGTCGAGGCAATAACTCCCATAACTTCCAAAGCTGGACGTGTCTTCTACCCTCCTTCTATTGAAATTGATGCTTCAACAATATCGACTACTAATGAAACTATTAATCTGTATCAACAGTATGCCAACCAATATGATTTAACTCAAAATTCAACAGTTATTAATGGTGTAACTGTAAATTATCAAACAGCAAAAAGCACTAGTGCTCCAAATAATATTCCTATTTATACTGCTGCAGAACTTGACTATTATGTAACCTTTGCTGATTCGAGTGTATTTAACATTATAAGTCTTTCAGATACTGGTATATTAACTTATCGAATTGTCGGCACTCCTACAAGTGATAATACATTAATCAATGTAGTTTTCGTGGTTAGGTAATAAAAATATTGTACATGCAAATTTTTAATTACATTAAATTAATTTTAATACTGCTTTTACTTTTTGTAAAAGCAGACATTTTTGCACAAACAAATGAAGACTTTGAGTCCTATGCTGCAGGTACATTACCAGCAGGATGGACAAATTCTGGAGGTGCCACTACCGGAGCTTTTGTTATCGGAGCTCCAAATTTAGTTGTTAATGACGGTGTTACAACGCAGCCCAATGGGGATCATACACCTGCTCCTGGAGTTAATGCTTTGTTTACTGCTCCAAATTCCAGTGATGGAAACGTCGATGTAGATAGAGGAACTGTTACAAGTACATCACCTGCATATGTTGTTACAACCGAGTCAACACTTTCTATTTGGTATTTTTTCGGTCAAAGAGATTTTAATGATGACCCAGGAGATGACTTTTTTCTCTTAGAATATTCAATTAATAATGGAGCTAGCTATACTGACTTAGTATCTATTGGAGATATACGCATAAATGCAGTATGGACAGAAGCAACTATCACTATTCCTGCTGGTTCAAATGTAAGAATTCGAGTTTCTGCTGCGGATGGTAATGGACCTGGAGATTTAATTGAAGCCGGAATTGATGATATTACAATTACACCAAATGTTCCTGTGATTTCTATAAATGATGTATCTGTAAACGAAAACGCAGGTACTCTAGATTTTACAGTTACTCATTCTGGAGGCGATCTTTCTGGCGGATTTACTATAGAATATAGTACTGCAAATAATACTGCACTATCAAGTCAAGATTACACAGCTACTGGTGCTCCCAACCCTACTATCTCATTTACTGGATTGACAGCTTCAAACCCGACAGAAACAATATCAATACCAATAACTGATGATAATTTTGTAGAAGGTGCAGAAACTTTTTTTGTAAATCTAAGTAATCCAAGTGATAGTTCAGTCACTTTTGCAGATTCACAAGGTCGAGGTACTATTAACGCTAATGATCCAGCCTCCTTATCTATAGATGATGTTACTGTTAATGAAGGTGATGGCACTGCTACATTTACTGTTTCCTTATCAGGGAATACAGACAGTGGCTTTACCGTTGAATATTCAACAACTAATGGGTCTGCACTAGCAGGTTCGGATTATACTGGTACTGGTGCCCCTACTCCTACTATTAGTTTTACAGGTAATTCGCTTAATGAAACACAACAAATAACTATACCAATTATTGATGATTCTGATGTTGAAGCGGATCATAATTTCTTTGTTAATCTTGGTACAGTAAGTAATGGTTTAATTACAATAAGTGATGGAACCGGAGAAGCTACTATTGAGGATAATGATGCTGGTATTAGCATTGCAGATTTAACTACAATAGGAGAAGCATCCGGCACAGCTACATTTGTTGTCACCCATATTGGGGCAGATGTCCCAGGTGGTTTTACAGTTAATTTCAGCTCTGCTAATAATACCGCAACCGCACCTGGAGATTATACCGCCACAAGCTCCCCTCCTGTCATTTCTTTTTCTGGAACAAGCGGTGAGACACAAAATATTCCTGTTACTATAATCGATGATCTAGATACTGAAGGTAACGAAAGCTTTTTTATAAACTTAACTTCGGTAAGTAATCCATTAGTATCTATTACTGATAATCAAGCAGAAGGAATAATTATTGATGATGAAATTCCTTTTATCATTACTGATGGCGTTACAGATAATACTTGTAGTGGTGTTTTTACCGATACGGGTGGTTTAAACGGAAATTATAGTGATAATGAAGGAATAACTTATACATTATGTCCAGATACCCCTGGTAGTGTAATTGTTTTAGATTTTACTGCTTTTAATGTTGAAGATTTTTGGGATGGTTTATCAATCTACCAAGGCACTACCACAACTACTTTAATAGGAACTTTTGATAATGATAATGTTCCCAGACAAATAATTTCAACAGATGCTTCAGGTTGTTTAACCTTTGTTTTTACATCTGATAATATAGTAAACGATGATGGCTGGGAAGCAAATATATCGTGTGCTTCAGTTTTCTTAAATGTAAGTAACGTTACTGTAAACGAAGCAGCGGGCACTGCCACTTTTGCGGTGACTTTAAATGGTAATGTCCCGGGTGGTTTCACAGTAGACTACGTAACTGATGACGGTACTGCTCTTGCTGATTCGGATTACACCACTACAACGGGTACATTAAACTTTTTAGGAAATGATACTGAATCATTTAATGTGACTGTACCCATTATCAACAATACATTTGCAGAGAATGATGAGATTTTTTATCTCACACTTAACAATGTAAGTAACTCGAGTGTTGGATTAATCGAAGGTATTGGGACGATTACTGATGATGTTGGAGATACAATAGTTAATGATGATGTACCTTTAACTCTTTTTGATGAATTTAATGGATATTATGACTATGCATTAACTGGAGGATCTTTGAGGACTGCTTCTGATACTGTTGACCCTTGTGATATTGCCGATTCGTCATCAAATACTTTAACAACAACTATACCGGCAGGATCTACAATAGATAAAGCCTACCTTTTATGGGCACATGCTGGTCCCAGTGCAGATGATGTAGTTGTTTTTGAGGGGCAAAATGTAACTGCCGAAGTTATTAATTCTGCGAATGGAGGAACATTTTATGGTATGGTTGGAGATGTAACGTCGATTATAAACGGAATTACAGATCCTTCAGCAAATACTTATGATTTTACCGGCCTAACCGTTGATAATCGCACACTTTGTGGTGGAACGGTTATTATTGGAGGGTGGTCACTAATGATATTTTATACAAATCCTGCTTTTCCTGCCGTAGGAATTAATATGTATAACGGTTTTGATGTTGAAGGAGGAGGAGCAGGTAGTACTACCACTTATACTCTAGGTGGTTTTTATGCTATTGGTGCGACAGGCTCCAAAACCTCGGTTTTGTCTTGGGAAGGTGATCAAGGAATTGCTGGCACAGAAGAAATATCACTAACTGTTGGTGCCAACAATACAACACTTAACGGAGATGGAGATAATACAGGAGGTACTCAAAACGTATTTAATTCTACAATTTATGACAATACAGTTTTACCAGTAATAAATGATACATCTGTATTTGGTTTGGATTTAGACACCTATGATGTATCAGCTTTAATTGGACCTGGAGAAACTTCTGCTACTACCGAAGTTACAACAGGAGGAGATGTTGTTATCCTAAACACAGTATTATTAAAAGTACCTAGTAATTTGATTACTGGTAATGTTTTTGAAGATATAAATTATCCCGGTGGTCCAGGAAGGACTTTAGCCACTGCCTCTGGATCAGGAATTAATGCGGCAACTGTAGAATTATATATAGAAACAAGTCCAGGAGTGTTTGCTCTAGAAGAAACAACTACGACTGATAGTACGGGAGAATATACTTTTGGAGGGATGGCAGATGGAACCTATAGAGTTCGTGTTGTAAATAATACAGTAAGATCTACAAGAGGAGGAGGTACAGCATGTACTTCTTGTCTACCCATTCAGACTTTCAGAGTTGATTATGCATCCGGCGGTACATTTACAAATCAGCTTGATGAAGTTGGAGGTGCGGATCCCACAGCCACAGATGTTGGAACAGGAACACTAAGCGGAGCCCAAACAGTATCTAGTGTAACCATAAATGGTGAAGGTGTTGTTGGTCTTGATTTTGGTTTCAATTTTAATACGATTGTAAATACCAATGAAGATGGCCAAGGATCTTTAAATCAATTTATCATAAACGCTAATACGCTTGATGAAACCGGACTAGACATCCAAGCGCATCCTAATGATGCAGCTTTAAATCCAGCTGCGGGAGAAGATACTTCAATATTTATGATTCCTACCAATAGCGATCCACTTGGTAGAACCATAGATCCAAATTATATAGTCGCAGATGGATATTTTGATATTATTATAAGTGATGGAAGCCCACTTACAATACTAACAAGTGACAATACTAAAATAGATGCCAGAACGCAAACTGCATATTCGGGAGATACAAATACAGGAGTTGTAGGATCAGGAGGTGCATTAGTCGGTGTATCTGCAACAACATTACCTGATTACAATCTACCTGAAATACAAGTTAGAAGTGATTTTGGAGATGTGTTACAACTTCAAGGATCAAATAATACGATACGAAACTTAGCAGTATATGGTGGGAATCGAAGAGCAATAGTTCAAATTTCGGGTTCTGATAATCTCATATCATCAAATTTACTAGGCGTAAACGCACTTGGTGTTTTAGGCACTGTGGGTGTTGGGTCATATGTAGATGATGGTGTTGAAGTTAGAGGAGGTACATCTATAATTGACAGTAATTACATTGCTTCAAATACTGATTTTGGTGTGGTAATAACCGGAGGAACTTCTACTATAATTAGAAACAACCATTTTACAGGTAACGGCTACAGGTCTTGCGATTATAATATTAATATTCAAGGAGGCAGCGGTGTTGTTATTAGTACAAACCTTATTGAAAACTCAGAAGCTACCGGAATCAATGACGATGCCGGAAGCGTTATAATAACCGAAAACACAATTACTGGATCAGGAGCCAATACAGGAGGCAGTTGTACAGAAATTAGTGGTATTGAATTAACTCAAAATAATTCTACCGTAACAAGTAACGTTATCAATAATAATGCAGGTGCAGGTATAATAGTAACCGGAGGAAATACTTCTGGAAATCGTATTTCTCAGAATTCTATCTTTGCTAATGGTACAACAACACCTTCATTAGGAATAGATATTAATAATGATGGGGTGACTATAAACGATAACAACGATAGTGATAATGGCCCCAATACAACGCTAAACTTTCCGATAATTGAATCTGCAACGATTAGAGGAACAACATTGAGAATTACGGGTTGGGCTGGTGCTGGAGCTACAGTTGAATTCTTTTTAACCGATATTAATCAGGGTACCGCTGCTGCCGGTGATAATCAGATTGCAGGACCTTCTGGAGCTGTTTCTCGTGATTATGGAGAAGGACAAGAGTTTATTATTTCTGCAGTAGAAGGAAGTATCGATGATACTGATAGTACAGTGTCAAACTACCCTACCGATGTAGACGGCAATACAGATACTACCAATAGATTTGATTTTAGAATTACTTTAGGAACTACAATTCCTAGAGGCAGTATGCTAACCGCTACAGCTACAGTAGCAAACTCAACATCAGAATTTGGAAACGGATTTATGGTTACAGCAGCTACTGTTATTACCAATAGAAGAATTACATATAGAGTAACTGCTAGAACTCCTATTGCCCCAACAGGAACATTAACCAGTGATCTATCTATTAATACTTTTGCCGACGGGCAATTTGGAGCGGGCAATCCATATCAATTGCAAGTTCAAAACACTACGGCTACACCATTTAATTATGAAATATGGATTGAAAATGTCCCGTACTCAACTATTCCTGGTCTAAATTTAGGAAATCATACCCTGCAGACCTCGAGTAATGGAGATGGAACTTTTAATTTCTTATTTACAAGTACTACAGCTTTAGGTGCATTTCAAACAACTATAATATCTGGTTCTGGAGGAGCCCCTAGTCCACCAGGAACTGGACCAGCTTGTGGTTGCGTAAGTTTTTATAAATTGTAACTCATTTTTAATATAAATAAAACAACTCAAAATCGTCAAAATGATCTCTCATTCCTTATCACACAAAAGTCATTTTATGTTAAAAAAAAGCATTTCGTCGACAGAAAATGAATTTTATCGACACTTTAACGCTTTTTATCGTAGGAAAAACACACTTTGTATTGTTTTTTTAAGTATATTTACCACATATTAATTACGGTTTAACAGTAATTATATAAAATACCCCTATATACTTTGAAAAAGATAACATACATAATCGCATTCCTTTGGACCTTAACATCCATAGCACAGCAAACCTTATTTTGTAACTTTGGTAATATCCAAACGCACGATCAAGCACAAATTGGATTTCATCTTGATGTAGTTAACAATGGTACATTTGATGAAAACAATGGCGGAACCGTAGGTTTTTACAATCAGACAGGAAGTCTAAATATTTCTGGAGATAATCGTCCTACTTTTCATGACATGATTGTTGATGTAGCAGGAGACCTATTCTTAGATGTTGCAGTAGAGGTGACTAACTTTCAGGAATTTGTAAACGGAAGAGTACAAACTCCGAGAGATAGACGAAACGTTTCTTTAGATTACACTAATGATGCCCCATACTTAGGAGAAAATGATGAACGATATGTAGATGGATATGCATCGATAAATGGTGATTTAAATTTTACTTTTCCAGTTGGAGACGATTTTAGACTTCGCCCTATAAGTATTGAAAATGAAGCTGCTACTAATACAGCAAGGAGTGCTTATTTCTTTGAAAACCCTAATAACCCTAACTTTTTTCCATCGAATTATGACACAAACAACTTTAGTAGTTCACTATTTGGTGTAAGCACTTTTGAGTTTTGGGACTTAGATGGTGATATTGAAACAAGAGTTACACTTACTTGGGATGATAATAGTAACATTCCTACCTTAACAGATAACTTAGAAGACCTAAGAGTTGTGGGTTGGGATAGCAACTTAGGGCAATGGGTAAATCTAGGAAATACCGGAGCAACAGGAAACTTAGACAACGGACAAATTACCTCAGATGTAATCATTCCTGATAACTATACTATAATAACATTCGGCACGTCTGATATTATCTTAGATGGTGATCTTGAAATATTTACTGCTGTATCACCAAATGGAGATGGTTTTAATGATACTTTTATTATACAAGGTATATCCGAGCTTCCAAATAACGAACTTTCTATTTTTAATAGATGGGGAGTAGAAGTTTACAATAAAAAAGGATATGACAACTCTTGGGCCGGAATTTCTGAAGGAAGAGCTACTATAGCTAAAGGAGAAGAATTGCCTGTAGGTACTTATTACTATGTATTAAAAATAGAAGGATTAAAAGATCGAGCAGGATATTTATATATTAACAGATAAATACTAACTTGGTTTTAGTGTTACTTGAATGATAATTAGTCTAAAACTCTATATTTAGACATAAAACTATTCGATTAAAAGTCAAGTTAAAAACTTATTGCGAGAATTATCCAAATCCAAATAGTATTTTAAGTACAGATATTGTTCATATTTCAGATGTTCTTATCATAGAAAATAAATTAGTTTCTGGTTTTTCCTAATTATAATAATATACTGACCGTTCTCCTGCATTCTTTTATTTAAATTATCATCTTGATTTTGTGTTTTTATTTAGAATGTTAGTTTCTATTATAAAAAACACGAAAATTATATAAATATTCTTCAGTTTACTTACCCATACATTTCAAAAATAATTATACTTTTAACCTTACTATTTTTTAAATAATAAAAAATAAGGATATTAGAACTTGCATGTCTATTTTTAGACTTATTAAAAAATTAAAACCATACTAATGAAAGATAAATCAGGAAAAATCCAGGATCTTATAGATAAAAAATTCTTAGAAGAACGCAGTGTTTTTTTATGGGGTCAAGTAGATGATAAATCTGCTAAACATGTTATCGACAGACTTATGTATCTTGATATGATAAGTGATGATGAAATTAAATTATACATTAATAGTCCTGGTGGTTATGTAACTTCGGGCTTTGCCATGTATGACACTATAAAAAGTCTTAAAAGTCCGGTTTCTACAATATGTACTGGATTAGCAGCTTCTATGGGATCAATTTTATTAAGTGTTGGTAAAAAAGGAAGTCGTTTTATACAACCTAATGCTAAAGTTATGATTCACCAGCCAAGTGGTGGTGCAAGAGGTCAAGCCTCGAATATCGAAATCCAAGCAGCTGAAATACTTAAAACAAAAGAACTAAGTGCACAAATTTTAGCAGACAACTGCGGTCAGGATGTTGAAAAAGTACTAAAAGATTTTAACCGAGACTACTGGATGGATGCAGAAGAATCTCTTGCTTATGGTATTGTAGACGGTATTTTAGAATAACATTGTAATACTTCATTCCAAAAAATATGTTTTAATCCTAATATTATGATAAGACGAAACTTTATTGGAATGAGTATTTTAGGAAGTCTGGGGCTTTCATTATTGTCATTTTCTAAATTTCAAGAATTATTTTCAAAGGATGATCTTATGGGTAAAAGTGACCCCGTCCTTTTAGGTGATGATTATAAAATAAGAAAAGAAGCATATCATGCTTTTATAAAAATGAAAGCCGCAGCCTTAAAAAGTGGTTTTGATATTAAAGTAGTTTCTAGTTATAGAAATTATGCTCACCAAAATAGAATTTGGGAACGTAAATACAAAAAGTTCACCTCAGACGGACTTTCTCCTTTAAATGCCATACAAAAAATTGTAGAATATTCAACAATTCCAGGTACTTCAAGACATCACTGGGGTACAGATCTAGATATTGTTGATGGCAATGCTCCCCAACCTAAAAGTTTATTGTTAGAAAAGAATTTTCAAAGTGATGGACCGTTTTGCAAGTTTAAAGAGTGGATGGATAAGCATGCACATACTTTTGGTTTTTATTTAGTCTATACAGACAAGCAAGATAGAAAAGGATTTAAATATGAACCCTGGCACTATTCTTATGCCCCTCTTTCTATTCCTTTATTAAAGCAATATCGAAAATTAGATATAGCTACAGAATTAAAAAAAGCAAAATTATTAGGTAGTGAACACTTCAGCAAAACCTTTATAAATCAGTATATTAGTGAGAATATTTATGATATTAATCCAAAATTATTATAATAGATATACTAAAAATATACTATTTTAGTTATTCATAATAAATACCCCAAATAATGAAAACTAATTTAACTGCTTATTTTTGTGCTTTTATAGTACTACTTACCGTATTTTCTTGTTCTGAAGATGAAAGTCCCGCAGATATGGGCGCTCCAAATGAAACATCTGTAGCAGATGAAATTCTAAGATTAGTAAATGAACATAGACAAAATCAAGGTCTTGCTAGTTTAGAAAAAAACACAACTGCACAGCAATTAGCAATAGACCATACTAACTACATGATCGATCAAGGTCGTATTAGCCATGATGGTGGAGATGCTAAATTTCAAAAGCTAAAAGAAGAAGAAAACGCTCAAGGGTTTGGAGAAAATGTTGCTTCTGGTCAAGATTCTGCACAGAGTGTTATGACAGGGTGGCTTAACAGTACAGGACACCGTCAAAACATAGAAGGAAATTATACGCACATAGGCATTGGTGCAATTAAAGATAGTCAAGGAAGATATTACTATACTCAAATTTTTTATAGATAAAGTTAACTATGCAAACTCAACACGCTAGTTTGCACTAAACACGCTCTTAACAGGAGTGTTACCTCTAGTAAATTGCTTACTAAAAAATGTCATCACGACTATATTTTGGTAAGCAATTTTTTATATCAACTCTTTTTTTAATTACTACTGTAGTAATTATTCAAAACTATAAAGTCACTCTTCCTTCACATCTTGGTACTTTTTTTTATTCTATTTTTTGAAATGTCATTCTAGTCACAAGGAACAATAATTTATTATTTATTAACTTTAAGAAATAAAATATAATTATAATGAGACGAGGTGGCTTAAAAATCCGAATACTTATTGGTTTAGCTATTGTTGCCTTTGCATTTATTAAGAAATGCAATAATAAAACGATGAATCCCTATACTGATAGAGTACAAAATATTAATATGACAAGCGATCAGGAAATTGCTATAGGATTACAAAGTGCTCCAGAAATGGCTCAGCAACATGGAGGATTATATCAGGATCAGAAATTACAAAGTTATATCGATATGATTGGCGATAAATTAGTAAAGGCTAGCATGGCTAAGCAAACACCTTATCAATATGAATTTCATCTTTTAGCCGATCCAAATACTATTAATGCCTTTGCCCTACCTGGTGGTCAAATTTTTATTACATATGCCCTACTTTCCAAATTAGAAAACGAGGATCAAGTTGCTGGAGTTCTTGGGCACGAAATAGGTCATGTTTTAGGAAGGCATTCTGCAGAAAGAATAGCTGAACACGATTTTTGGAAAACAATATCTACTGGCGCATCTGTTGGAGCCGATGCAGGAGGAATTGTAAATAGTATAGGCAAAAATATATTGCTTGGTAACGGAAGAGGAGATGAATTAGAAAGTGATAAACTTGGTGTTTTATTCATGATTAATGCAGGATACAACCCTGAAGAAATGATTGGAGTTATGAAGGTATTGAAAAATGCAGCAGGTCCAAATCGTACTCCCGAATTTCAAAGCACACATCCTGATCCTGACAATCGTATAGAAAAAATAAGAGAGGCTATTGCAGAGTATAGCGGTCAATAGTCACTTTTGATTACAAATAAACAAACCCTGTTAAAAATGTTTAACAGGGTTTATTAGATTCATTAACACACAATTTTTAAGATAGTTCCTCTAAAAGAGCCATTGCTTCTTTTGCATTTGAAAGTTTAGCAAATTTCAATGCATTGTTACCTTTACTATCTTTAGCTTTTACTTTGGCTCCTTGCTTAACTAGAACTTTAATAATATCCACACGATTATAACGAGCAGCATACATTAAAGGGGTCATTCCATCCCATTTTTCATTAACATCACTTCCGAATTCAATCATTTTCTTTACTGCATCTAAATCACCTTTTACAATAGCCATACAAAAGGGGTTTGTTTTAAAAGTTGTAAATTCAGAATCATGACTATTTGTGATCATTCTAGTTTCAGAAGCGAAACTACTAACTGTGGCGAGACATGCAACTACAAGAGTTGCTAACATTGTTTTTCTCATAATAAATTTGATTTTACGTTAATTTGATTGACTTGATACTATACCAGTAAGACTTCGATTGTTCCATTTTTGTTACAGCCAAATCATGAAATAACACAACTTTAACCTTTCATAAACAAAAAATTATATTAAATAAATTTCAGGTAATTGTACACTATTTAGCATCCAACTGATATAAATTTTTAAAAAATATTGTCCAGCAAATGAATTGTATTATCTGTATAAAAACTAGTTCTATTTTAAGAATAACCTACTTTTAACCTTCTGTGAACATATTCCTTAATAGTTTCATAAAAAACACGATAATAATTGCATTCAAAAAAGGTTTAAATAACTTTTCAATAACCGATGCTTTTTGTCTGCTTGTGTATGATATTGTAAATTTGCGTCTTGTATATTTTTTTAGGTTTTACTAAAAACCAATACAACCCTTAACTTGGAAAACATTATGAATAAGAAAGTGATCCTTATGATTCTAGATGGATGGGGAACTTCTCCCGATCCTAAAGTCTCTGCTATCGACAATGCTCAAACTCCTTTTATAGATAATCTGTATAAGAAATACCCTAACGCTGCTCTGCGCACAGATGGTCTTCATGTAGGATTACCAGATGGTCAAATGGGAAATAGCGAAGTAGGACACATGAATCTGGGCGCTGGTAGAATTGTCTACCAAGATTTGGCCAAAATAAATATGGCCATAGAAAAAGATACTTTAAAAGATGAGTCTGCATTAGTAGACGCTTTTCGATATGCCAAAGAAAATAATAAAAACATTCACCTTCTGGGTTTAGTAAGTGATGGTGGTGTTCACTCTCATATAAACCATATTAAAGGAATATTAGATGCTGCACATGCTCATGACTTAACCAACGTCTTTTTACATGCGTTTACAGATGGTCGTGATGTTGATCCTAAATCTGGTAAACATCATATTAAAGCTATTCAAGAGCACATGTCAAAGACAACTGGTGAAATCGCATCGGTCGTTGGAAGATACTATGCTATGGATCGCGACAAAAGATGGGAAAGGGTAAAACTAGCCTATGATCTTATTGTAAATGGTATCGGAGAGTCAAGTAATGACGCTGTTAAAAGTATTGAAGCCAGCTACGAAAATGACATTACTGATGAATTTATCAAACCAATTTCAATTCTAAAAAATGATAAGCCTGTAGCCACTATAGCAAAAGACGACGTTGTTCTATTTTTTAATTTTAGAACAGATCGAGGCAGGGAGTTAACAGAGATGTTATCGCAAAAGGATATGCCTGAGTATACTACGCAAAAACTTCCTTTGTATTATGTTACCATGACAAATTATGATGACACTTTTAGTGGAATTAAGGTAGTATATGATAAAGAAAATATTACTGAAACATTAGGCGAAGTACTTTCTAAAGCGGGAAAAACACAAATAAGGATTGCTGAAACCGAAAAATATCCTCACGTAACTTTCTTCTTTTCTGGAGGTCAAGAAGAACCTTTTAACGGAGAGTCACGGATTTTAAGAAATTCTCCCAAAGTTGCTACTTATGATCTAAAACCAGAAATGAGCGCCTATGAATTACGGGATGCTTTGATACCTGAATTACAAAAAGGAGATGTAGATTTTGTTTGTCTTAACTTTGCTAATGGCGATATGGTTGGACATACCGGAGTAATGGAAGCGGCTATTCAAGCCTGTGAAGTTGTAGACAAATGTGTTAAAGATGTCGTTACGACGGGATTAGAAAATGGATATGCAACATTATTAATTGCAGATCATGGAAACTGCGAAACCATGATTAACCCCGATGGCAGTCCACATACGGCGCACACCACAAACCCTGTACCTTTTATTTTAATCGACAAAGAAAACATCCAGGTTAAAGATGGGGTTTTAGGAGATATCGCGCCTACTATTCTTGACCTTATTGGGGTAGAACAACCAAAGGCAATGACGCAAAATTCCTTACTAAAATAATATAAAGACTACTCTTTAGAAATCAATGATACCTCTTAAAAATTTTTAGGAGGTATCTATTTTAAAACCCATAGTAAAAATAGGTTACTAGCCAATCAGAATAGAAGAATACTACGCATAAAATACACTTCTACATCAAAGCTTTTATGAGTGATTAAATCTATTCATACTAATTCGTATTTAAAATCTTCTATATCATTATTCTTTGTAAATTTGCCCTTCCTTTAATTCGGAAATCTATTATAGATATATGGGCATAATTGTAAAAACACGTGAAGAAATAGAGTTAATGCGAGAAAGTGCATTAGTAGTTTCTAAAACATTAGGTATGTTAGCCTCTGAGGTTAAACCAGGAGTAACAACGCTACAATTAGATAAGTTAGCAGAAGAATTTATACGTGATCATGATGCTATTCCTGGATTCTTAGGATTATATGATTTTCCAAATACATTATGCATGAGTCCAAATGCTCAAGTCGTACATGGAATTCCTAATAATACGCCTTTACAAGAAGGGGATATTATCTCTATCGATTGTGGCGCTATTAAGAATGAATTTTACGGAGACCATGCATATACATTCCCTGTAGGAGAAATACCAGAAGAGACGGCTCGTTTACTTAAGATAACTAAAGAGTCTTTATACGTAGGTATTGCTCAACTTAAAGTTGGAAATCGTGTAGGTGATGTAGGTTATGCCATACAAAAGTTCACTGAAGATGCAGGATACGGTGTAGTAAGGGAGCTTGTTGGTCATGGATTAGGTCGCAAAATGCATGAGGATCCCGAAATGCCAAATTATGGACGTCGTGGAAAAGGAAAAAAGTTTATTGAAGGTATGGTTGTGGCTATTGAACCGATGACAAATATGGGTACACATCGCATTAAACAGCTTCAGGATGGTTGGACAATATTAACCAACGACGGTAAGCCTAGTGCACATTTTGAACACGATGTTGCTATTCTAGATGGGAAACCTGAAATTCTTTCTACGTTTAAATATATTTATCAAGCACTAGGTATAGAATCTGACGAAGAAGATGCTTTTAGACAAGAATTATTAACTGTATAGTGTATTTTATTTCAAAAATTATACAGTACTTCTGTATAATCAATTATGAAAAAACTTTTTAAACTAATACTCAATACGATACCAAGACCATTACTTATTCGCTTAAGTTATATTGTCAGACCAATTATTGCTTTTTTTTTACAAGGGAACACGTATACCGATCCTATCGATAATAGAAGCTTTTCACGTTTCTTACCATATGGATACGGTGATCAAAGAGATAATGTATTATCGCCTTCTACATTATCCTTAGAACGACATAGATTACTATGGCTCTACCTACAAAATGAGACTAGCTTTTTTACTACCCCATCCAAAATGTTACATTTTGCACCAGAGCAAGCCTTCTATAAAAGGTTTCAAAAATTAAAACATCTTAACTATACAACTACAGATCTTAACTCGCCTCTTGCAGATGTAAAAGCAGATATCTGCAACCTTCCGTTTAAAGATAATGAGTATGATATTATTTTTTGCAATCACGTTTTAGAACATATTCCAGATGATACAAAGGCGATGCAAGAATTATATCGTGTTTTAAAACCGGGAGGTATGGCAATTTTACAAATCCCACAAGATCTAACTCGTGAAATTACCTTTGAAGATGACACCATTACCGACACTAAAGAACGTGCCCGTATTTTTGGACAGTATGATCACGTTAGAGTATATGGTCTAGATTACTTTGAAAAACTAAGATCTATTGGCTTTAAAGTAGAAGAGATCGATTATACACAAAAATTATCACAGGAAGAAGTTACCAAATATTGTCTTGCACAAGGGGAAATTTTACCGGTTTGTTACAAACCTTAAAGCTAAAAAGTACATTTTAGAAAGAAAAAAATACAACTCAACGTAACAATTACATCTTTTTTACGATTAATAGTGATATGAACAATCTTACTACAACCATCAGTTTTATTGTATCTAGAAGAATCCTACTTATATTTTTCTGTTTGAGTTATTCAAACATCACTTATTCTCAAACCAAAATTGACACTAGCACTGCGTCTCAATATTTCACCAAAGGAAAAGAACTTCTTAATAAAAGAAAAACGGATAGTTCTTTAACGTATTTTGAAAAGGCATTATTAATTTATGAAACTATTGGTGACCAGAAAAAAATCATTGATTGTTATGATAAAATTTCGCAAAATCAACAAAACAACTTTGATTATGATAGTGCTTTAGTGACTGCAAAAAAAGGACTGGTGCTTCGTCAAGAGCTATTCGAAAAAGAACACCCTCAAATAGCCTTATCCTATACTCAAATTGGTCATATTCATAAAGACAAAGATCAATATCAAAAGGCAATAAGTTTTTATCAAAAAGCTCTGAAAATTCAAACCAAAGCTTTTGGGAACAAAGACCATCGCACTGCAGACTCTTATCATCATATCGGAACAATTCATCATGTGTTGGCTCAATATGACAGAGCTTTGATATATTACCAAAAAAGTCTAGAAATACGAACAAAACACTTTGGAAAACGGCATGAAAAGATAGCTGAAAGTTATATCGATATAGGCATTACACATTACCACCTTGGGAAAGACAGACAAGCTTTAGCATATTACAATAAGGCCCTAAAAATACGAGAACCAATATTTGGTAAACATAGTCCTGAAGTAGCTTTTTGTTATAATCATATTGGTGATATTTATACTCGTATAGATTATTATGGTAAGGCTTTAGAATATCAAAAAAAGGGATTAGATATAATGATTTCTATTTTTGGAAAAAATCATCCAAATAGTGCTTTTTTTTATTCTAGTATAGCTGTTACTAATCGCTATAAAGGTTTTAACAATCAAGCCTTATTATTTAACAATAAAGCCTTGACTATTTTAGAAAAAAAATTAGGACCACGACACACAAGAACCTCAAGTCTTTATAATGAAATAGGAATCATTTATAATAAAAAAGGGCTTTACAATAGATCTTTAGAATATTTTCAAAAAAGTTTAAAAATCAAATTAAAGATATACCCTGAAAAACACTCTTATATAGGAAGTAATTATAACAATATAGGTCTAATGCATCAAAAAAGAGGAGAATATGATAGAGCTATTACTTTCTACAAAAAAACATTAGTAAACTTCATTTATACATTAGGAGAAAATCATAACGCTGTAGCCAGAATATATAACAATATAGCAAATACATATCAGGCCAAAAAAAAATATAGTATAGCATTAAAATATTACCAAAAAGCTCTAAAAATAAGAATCAATACAATTGGAAAATATCATTCTGAAATTTCCTATACTTATCTAGAAATTGGAAACATTCATAAAATAAATAAAGAGTACAACATTGCCTTAGCGTATTATCAAAAAGCATTAAAAATTCACAAACGTGTATCAGGGGAGGACAGCTATTATATTTGTGATACTTATAACGCTCTTGCAAGTTTATTTTTTGAAAAAAAAGAGTATCACAAAGCTCTTGAACTCTTAAAAAAAAGCATCAAAATTCGCTTAGTAACAGATGGCGAACACCACCCCAGAACCGCAAAGTCCTATAATCAGCTAGCAAAAGTATATGCCAAACTTAATGAACATAAAAAAGCAATAGCGCACTATAACCATGCAATTACTGCTAATAAAAATCCCAGTTAATCTAAAAGCACAAAATTCGAATCTCATCATTATTTAGATCTAATTGCCCTTTTAAAAACTTTACATGGTAAAGCCAAAATATTACATCATAAATACTTGGTAGATGGTGATATTCCCACCTTAGAAAAGAGTGCCAAAATCTATCAAAAAATAGATTATTTAATAGATCACATTAGGCAAACATTACATTATTATAAAGACAAAATAACTTTTACAGAACAAATTCAAGATACTTATGGCAGCGCTATAGATACACAAGTATTGCTTTTCAAAATTACGAAACAGCAACAATCTTTGGATCTCGCTTTTTATTACGCCGAAAAAAGCAAAAGCAATACTTTAAAAAGCCTATTATTAGAGTCTAATGCTAAAAGTTTTGCTGGTCTACCTCCTGCAATTTTAAATTTAGAACAACATTTAAAAGCAGAATACGCATTATATATTTCCGAACTTATAAATGAAAAATCTAATCTAAAAATTGATTCAACAAAAATCAGTATTTACGATAATAAACTATTCGAGATTACACGAAAACAAGATTCTTTAACCCAATTAATTGAAAAAGACTATCCAAAATATCATCAATTAAAACATCAAACACAACCTATAACTGTTATAGATATCCAAAAGAAATTAGATAACAACACTACTATTTTAGAGTTTTTTCTAACAGATACAACATGTTATGCTTTTCTCATTTCGAAAAATGACTTGAGTGTAGAAGAATTACCTGTACAAAAACTTGAAAAGCAAATTAAAGAATTGAGAAACGCTATCATCAGCAAAAACACTAGCTTGTTTAAAAAGAATGCTGTTTCATTATATAATTCTTTAATAGAACCCATAAAAGATAAAATTAAAGGAGAACAATTTATTATTATACCAGATGGTCCACTATGGCATCTTAATTTTGAATTATTACTTACTCATACTAGCGTTACAAACAACCCTAAAAATCTACCATATTTACTGAAAGACTATGTCGTTTCTTATGCTAACTCTGCTAACTTATTATTAAACGCACAACATAGTTCTAAAAAAACCAATAAAAGACAAGAATGCCTTGCTTTTTCGTTTTCAGATACCACTAGTCTCAAAACTACAGAAAAAATAAGCATGACCAGACTGCGAAGTATTAGTTATGATTTGCCTGGAACTCGTGAAGAGATTAAGGCTATTTCTGATATTATCGACGGGCAATATTATTTTGGTTCTCAAGCAGTAGAACGTAATTTCAAAAAAAATGCTAATCAATACAATATCCTTCATTTGGCATTGCACGGAGATGTAGATAATGACAATCCAGAGAATTCAAAACTATACTTCACTAAAACTAAAGATTCTCTTGAGGATAATTTACTGTATAGTCATGAATTGTTTGCTCTAAACATTCCTGCCGATTTAACTGTTCTTAGTGCATGTAATACGGGAACCGGAAAAATCGCAAAAGGCGAAGGCATTATGAGTTTAGGTAATGCATTTCAATATGCTGGTTCGAAGAGTTTGCTTTTAAGTAGTTGGGAAATATCTGATCAGACCACTCCAGAGTTAATGAGATTTTTCTATTCAAATCTTAAAAAAGGCATGAATAAACCTAAAGCTTTACAACAAGCTAAATTACAGTACTTAAACACTGCCAATATAAACAGAGTTGATCCTTTTTATTGGGGTGCTTTTTATTTAGTCGGAGATATAGACCCCATCCAATTTAAGGATGATTATTTTAAGTTTTGGATGATTGGATTCGTAGTTATTGGTATTCTAATACTCATAGGTATCCGAGTACGTCGATCTTTTAAAAAACAACACTAATTCTCTGGAAAACGATTAATTGCTAATGTCTTCAGCTCTTTATTGTGGTCTTCATAGATAAAATAAACCTGAAGTTCTGGATGATTTTTCAAAAAAGCTTTTGACTTTTCTAAACCCATTGACATTAATGCCGTTGCATACGCATCTGCTATCATGCAGGTTTCGGCAAGTATAGATACACTTAACAAGTTTGACTTATGCGGATAACCTGTTTTGGTATTAATAATATGCGCATATCTATTTCCTTCTTGATCTAATTTAAATTTTCTATAACTCCCAGAAGTAGCCATGGCCTGATCTTGTAATTCGATAACTTTGCTATAGGATTGATCTCCATCAAAATTAGGATCCTCTACTCCTATCCGCCATGGTTTTTTCTTTACTAAATTACTTCCTTTACCTCTAATTTCTCCCCCTATTTCTACCAAATAATTTTCAATATTCTTTTCTTCTAAAAATTCTGCAAATACATCTACTGCATATCCTTTAGCTAATGAATTAAAATCTATAAATGTATTCGGGTTATTTTTTATAATAGTATTCTCTTTTAAGGTAACTTTATCTAGTCCAACTGTTAACAGCAAACTATCAATTTTTAGGCTGTCTAATGCAATTATTTTACCCTTCGGTCCAAAATCCCACGCATTAACTAATACGCCTATAGTTGGATCAAAAGCCCCACTAGTCGCTCTAAATATCTCTTCTGAAGCAGTAAAAACTTTTTTAAAATGCTCATCAACAATTACATTACTATCTCCTTTATTAATTCGAGATATATCAGAATCATTAATGTAAGTAGACATTGAATGATTTATTACTGTTATAATACTATCATATCCCTTTGACAAATCTATCTCTTTTGTAGCAATAATTTGAATTGAAAAAGTCGTTCCAAAGGCTTCTCCTTTTGTATAATTAAGGGCTAATTTAGTGCCTTGGTTACATGAAATTAACGCCCCAAAAAGAGCAAAAACACATATTTTCTTAATCATAATTCTTAATTTAAATGTGTTTCTATAGCTTGAATCCCTGCATATTCCAGAATATAATCTTCATTTAAGAAAACAGGCTTTTTAGGATCTTCAGAATTTTGTAACCCTACGCCTGCGTAAAATACCTTTGCTTCCTGTTCTCTAGCATGTTTTTTAAAGGATTCCATCCAAATCATATCGTAATTATGTGGATTATCTGGATATAAAACCGCTTTTACTATTACAAAGTATCTTTGATTACTCTTATCAACACATACAAACTGAGGGTGTTTTCCTAATTTACTATTTACAGCTATGAATTCGTAGCCTTTTTTTTCGAGTTCTTTACCGACAATATTCATTGCCAGATTATGAAGTTCTTGTTTGGTAAGTATCCTAGTCATAATACTACAAATATACTATCATAATTCATAATCTCGAATTATTTAAACCTAATAAAACTAGCTTTATCAAAGTAATAACTTGGTGTATCTACAGGGTCATTTTTTGTAAACTTATACCAAGGAGCACTACTTGCATTGCCATAGTTTTTAAGTAAACAAACACTTTGTGCAGGAGTATTTCCTTGTGCCAAAAGATACATTTTTTCACCTTTTTCGTTTACAATTTCATCTACTACGATTTCTATATGCCCTGGAGAGCCTGGTTTAACTAACATATCGCCAATTCTAATATCATCGACTGTTATCTTTTGTAATTCATGATACATAGATAAGGTTCCGGCATAGGTATAGATCAGATTCAGATATTTGTAAAAATTAGTTTTTGAAGTATTAGCCTGAGCTGTTTTATGAAATGACACTTTGTTTCCCTTTATTTTTGGTCGATATCCTTCTGCATATTTACTCCATGAACAATAATGACCTGATGTAAAATTAAATCCTATATCTTCTTTTTTATTTTGTTCCCACAGGTACTCAGATCTAATTCTCATCAAAGCATCGGCACATTGCTGCAAACCATTTGAAGGGACCGGCACTTCAAGAATTGCCTCGTGCCAATCCTGAGCAAAGTACTCGGTATCATCATAATTAATAATTTTACTTCCGTATGCTTTTAGCTGATAATGCCTTAAATATTCCTGAAAAGACCCTTTTTCATACGGTACTCTCTTGTATCCATCTGGCAAAAGCACTCTAGTAGAAACAGAATCACCATTTTTATTTATAAGACCTGAAGTTCTTGTGATATTAGCAATTACACCCTTTATGTGATGGGTCACTTTATCTGTTTTTGAAGTGCTTTTAAACACTACAAAAACTATTATTACACCAACTAAAACTAAAAGAAACTTTTTCAAAATACAAACGTGATTTTATAATTAAAAACTACTTAAAATTACATACAGTTGTCTTAAAGACTGTAAAATAATTCAAAAATTGCATTTAACAAAACATTAGTAAACAACTGATTTTTTCGCTTGGTCTTTATGGTAATTCTTTACTAAACAAATAAATTATTAATTAAAAACAGTCAGCATGAAAACAACTATTATTTCAATTCTCACCTTGTTCTTAATGTATTCAACATCCTATACACAAGAAGAAACCAAGTACGGGTTTAATAAATCAGATTTTATTGTGGCAGGTTCAATTAGCTACTCAAAAGGAGATTCAAATTCCAAATTTATGAGTAATGATCGTCAAACATTTACATCTAGCTCTGAAAATAAAAATTTTTTCTTGATTCCCGAAGTGGGATATTTTTTATCAGATTATTTTATGATAGGTACCAAAATTGGTTACATAACAGGCAAATCTAAAAATTACAACGGCAATATCCTTTTCGAAAATAAAAGCTCAGGGTATACGGCTAGTTTATTCGGAAGATATTATGTGATCCCAAAGAAAAGAATATCACTTTTCACTGAATTAGAAGGGTCCTACTCTAAGATAGATTCTAAAAATAGCAGAAACGAATTTTTAAACCTACCATCTTTTAGTGAAAATGAACAGGAGAGTTATTCAATATCTTTTGCTCCAGGGGTCAATATTTTTATAAATCAAAATTTAGCATTGACATCTAAAATTGGTAACATTGGATATACCAGATCAAAAAGTTCTTTTATTGATCTTGAAAATAATGACACGTCTAACAATAAAAATAGTGGATTCTCTGCTTCAGTTAATTTAGACAATTTCTTTTTTGGATTTCTATATACTATCTAATTATTTTAAAACAAAAAACCGATACAGAAATGTATCGGTTCTTATTTTATATCTATTGAAAGAATATTTAATTTCTATCCTCCAAAATCATCAAATCTGATATGTTCATCAGGAATTCCGAAATCTTCTCCCATTTTTTGAACTGCTTTGTTCATTAATGGTGGACCACAGAAATATAATTCTATATCTTCTGGAGATTCATGATGATTAAGGTAATTATCGATCACACAGTTATGAATGAATCCAACAAATCCATCTCCTTCTGCATTAATATCACTTTTTACTTTCCAGTTATCTTCTTCTAGCGGTTCTGATAATGCTAAGTAAAACTTAAAGTTCGGGAAGTTCTTTTCTAAATCATAGAAATGCTCCAAATAAAACAATTCACGCTTAGAACGACCACCATACCAGTAAGTCACTTTTCTTCCTGTTTGTAGAGTTTTGAATAAATGATACAAGTGAGAACGCATTGGTGCCATACCAGCTCCTCCACCTACATAAAGCATTTCTGATTCAGATTCATTTATAAAAAACTCACCGTAAGGACCAGAGATTACAACTTTATCTCCTGGTTTTTGAGCAAAAATATAAGATGACGCTACACCAGGGTTAACATCCATCCAACCATTCTTGGCTCTATCCCATGGTGGAGTTGCAATACGTACATTAAGCATAATCTCTCTTCCTTCTGCAGGGTAAGACGCCATAGAATATGCACGCTCAACAGTTTCGTCATTTTTCATAACCAATGGCCATAAACCAAACTTATCCCACTCTGCCTGAAATTTATCAGGAGTTTCATGTTCTTCTGGATGTGCTGTAATATCAATATCAGAATATTTTATTTCACACTGAGGGATTTCAATCTGAATATATCCCCCTGCTTTATATCCCATATCTTCAGGAATACGCACTACGAATTCTTTAATAAAAGAAGCTACATTATAATTACGAACAACTTCTGCTTCCCATTTTTTAATTCCAAATACCTCTTCCGGAACTTCGATATTCATATTTTGCTTTACCTTAACCTGGCAAGCTAAACGTGCTCCATGTTGTAGTTCTTTACGAGAAAAATGAGGTGTCTCTGTTGGTAAAGCTTCTCCTCCACCTTCTAATACGTGACATTCACATTGAATACAGGTTCCACCACCACCACATGCAGACGGTAAAAATATTTTCTGTGCTCCTAAAGTAGATAATAATGTACCTCCTGAAGCAACTTCAATTTCTTTTTCACCGTTAATAGTAATCTTAACGGGACCTGATGGTAGTAACTTATCTTTGGCAAATAATAAGATTCCTACTAAAACAAGAATCAGCACCAAAAACGAAATAATCGTAATTGCTATTGTTCCACCGGTAGATGCTAAAAATATCATATTATTTAAGTATTGTAACGTTAGTATTTTCGGCTACTTCTTTTGTAGTCTCTTTTTCTTCAACTTTAACAGTCTTTGTCTCTTTTGACTCTTCTTCATCACCTCCTGTTAACATTCCTCCAAAACTCATAAAACCAATTGCCATAAGTCCAGTTAGGATAAAAGTAATCCCTAGACCTCTTAATGGTGCGGGTACGTTTGAGTATCTGATCTTTTCTCGGATAGCTGCAATAGCCAAAATAGCTAAAAACCATCCAATCCCAGATCCTATACCATACACTGCAGCATGAGATATTGTTGCAAATTCTTTTTGTTGCATAAACAATGATCCACCTAAAATCGCACAGTTTACTGCGATTAATGGTAAAAAGATACCAAGTGAATTATATAAAGAAGGTGAAAATTTTTCTACAACAATCTCTACTAATTGTACCATTGTGGCAATAGTTGCAATAAATAAAATAAAGGTCAAGAAACTTAAATCATAATCTGCATATTCTGGACCTAACCATACTAATGCTCCTTCTCTAAGAATATATTTATCTAATAAGAAATTTAATGGTACTGTGATAGCTAATACGAATATAACTGCTGCTCCAAGACCTACTGCGGTAGAAACCTTTTTAGATACAGCTAGATAAGAACACATTCCTAAAAAGAATGCAAATACCATATTATCTATAAAGATCGATTTTAAAAATAACTCTAAATATTCCATGTCTTCTTATTTTAATGATCTTCGATTAATTCTTTATTTCTGCTTCTTTGTATCCAAATGATAATTCCTACAGTAATTAATGCCATTGGCGCCAATACCATAAAACCATTATTTTCATACCCTAAAGCATACAAGCCAGTCTTTTCAATTGGATCTCCTAATACTTTAGCTCCAAACAAAGTTCCTGATCCTAATAGCTCTCTAAAAAACGCTACAATCACAAGTAAAACACCATATCCCGCTGCATTACCTATTCCATCAAGAAAAGATTTCCAAGGGCCGTTACCTAAGGCAAAAGCTTCAAAACGCCCCATAATAATACAGTTTGTAATTATTAAACCAATAAATACAGATAGTTCTTTACTTAAAGTATATGCAAATGCTTTTAAGACCTGATCTACAACAATTACTAATGCAGCAACAACTACCAGTTGTACTATAATTCTAATTTTTGAAGGAATTATATTTCTCATTAAAGAAATAACTACGTTTCCTATTCCTAATACAAATATTACTGAAATTGCCATTACAATTGAAGGTTTCAATTGAGCTGTAATTGCAAGCGCAGAACATATTCCTAATACCTGAATAGTAATTGGATTATTATCAGCAAGAGGATCTGTTAACAATTTCTTGTTCTTCTTAGAAAACAAAGGCTCTTTAGGCTCTTTTGCTTTAACTTTTTCTTCTGTTACTTCAGCCATTTGTTATTTTTTTAAAGTTTCGAAATAAGGTTGATACATTTTTATTCCTTTCTTCACCATTGCTGTAACACCGTCACCTGTTATTGTTGCTCCAGCCATAGCGTCTACTTCATTATCACCTTTGTCTACGTTTTTAGGATCTGCGTTACCTTTCTTTACAGTAATTCCTTTATAGTTTCCTGATGCATCCAGTATACTTTCTCCTATAAAATCATCTCTAAAATATGCTTCTTTGATATTAGCACCAAGACCAGGAGTTTCTCCTTTATGGTCAAAAAATGCGCCTTTTACGGTTTTGAATTCTTTATCTAAAGAAACATATCCCCAGATTGCATCCCAAAGACCATTACCTCTCATTGGCACAACATAATACTCTTGACCATCTTTTTTACCTATAAACAAAGGCATTTTTCGTTGATAATTGGCATCTTGTTTTACCTTATCATTCTCTTTTTTAACTTCGATACTAAAGGCGTCTTTAGATTTTTGTGCTTTATCACCTACTACTATATATTGTTCTTCTCCTACATACTGATCAAATAATTCCTGAGCCTTTTCTGCAGGAACAAACTCATTAGGATCTTCTGTATCTGCTATTCCCATAGCAAATAATATGTTCTGTTGCTTTTCTGTACGTTTATTTGCGTCTATCCTATCCTTTAATGAGGAAGCGGTAAAAGCAAGTAAAGAACCAACCACAACTACCATAGCTATGGCAAATATGATTGTATATGAATTTTTATCTGTATTCATTGCCATGATTACGCCGTTTTAAGTTTTAAACGTTTCATTCTTTTCTTAATATTTCCTTGAACAACATAGTGATCAATTGTTGGAGCAAATACATTCATTAGTAATATTGCTAAGAATACTCCTTCGGGATACGCAGGATTAAATACTCTAATTAAAATAGAGATAAATCCTATTAAAAAACCATATATCCACTTTCCTTTATTTGTTTGAGAAGCAGTTACAGGATCTGTTGCCATATATACGATTCCAAAGGCTATTCCACCAACAATTAAATGTTGCCAAAATTCTAAATTCATCAAAGCATAAAATTTACTTGACTCTGCAATCCATCCTGAACTAGTAACTCCATTAAATATTAATCCCATTACTAATGCACCAAGAACAGCACTAAGCATAATTCTCCAACTTCCGATTTTAGTAAAGATTAAGAATAGAGCACCTAATAAGATTAGTAATGCTGAAGTTTCTCCAACAGATCCAGGTACAAATCCTAAAAACGCATCTGATATAGAATATGAAGCATCTGCACTTCCTAAAATATTTTTTCCTTGCGCTAATCCACCTAGAATAGTTTCTCCAGAAATAGCATCTAACTGCGCACCATTTGCAATTTCATTTGCTCTTTCTACAGCTCCGTGAACCCATACTTTGTCACCAGACATCCATGTTGGATATGCAAAGAACAAGAAAGCTCTAATAGTAAGCGCAGGGTTCAAGATATTCATTCCTGTTCCTCCAAAAACTTCCTTACCTATTACTACTCCAAAAATAACTGCTACTGCAAGCATCCAAAGAGGAGTATCGATTGGTACTATTAAAGGGACTAACATTCCGGTAACTAAATACCCTTCTTCTACTTCGTGACCTTTAATTACTGCAAATAAAAATTCTACTCCAAGTCCCACTCCATACGAAATGACTACTAACGGTAATACTTTCCACAGCCCGATAACAAGGTTATCCCATGACCAAAATTCTAAACTAAAGAATCCATTTGAAACTGCTTCAATTTCTCCCAGAGCTAAATGGTGTTGATAACCTGCATTAAACATTCCAAATATCAAACATGGTAATAAAGCCATGATCACCGTATTCATTGTACGTTTTAAATCATCGGCTCCTCTAACATGAGATCCAGAATGTGTTGTTTCATTAGGTAAATATAAAAATGTATGGATTGCATTAAATGCAGGTGCCATTTTTTTACCTTGATATTTAAGTTTTAGTTTATGTAATTTATCTTTTAATCCCATAGCACTATCCTATTTCTTTTAACATTAAGTCCAACCCTTCTCTGATTATCTGTTGATGTGGTTGTTTAGAAACACAAATAAACTCAGTAAGAGCAAAATCTTCTGGAGCTATTTCATACATTCCTAATTGTTCCATA
This sequence comes from Aquimarina aggregata, assembly GCF_001632745.1. GTDB lineage: Bacteria > Bacteroidota > Bacteroidia > Flavobacteriales > Flavobacteriaceae > Aquimarina > Aquimarina aggregata. The sequence goes on from NZ_LQRT01000011.1 coordinate 29,223, forward strand.
GCATCTAAATCATTAACAGCACAAGCTTTTAGCAACTGCAATGGGTAGATATCAAAAGGAAAAACACTTTCATAATTTCCTGTAACTACAAATGCTCTATGTTCACCATTTGTATTTGTGTTAAGGTCATATTTTTTATTTGGAAATAACCAGGAAAATGTAAGTGCTCTTGACGGAGAAATTTTATTGAAGATAGGTTTATTCCATCCAAAAAATTCATAATCATCTCCTTCAGGAATGACAGAAATCATAGTATGATAATATCCTAAATTACCATCGGGTTTAACATTATTACCCGTAAGCACGTCGCCACTAATAACTCTTATATCGGCTTCGTTGATAACACCAGCAGTATATACCACAGATGAAACTGCTGCACCAATCTTAGTTTTATAGTATTTCGGAGTCTTAACACAAGAACCAGCTAAGGCAATTGTACGCTCAGCATTAAACTTACCTGTAAGCAATAATTCACCAATTATGATTAAATCTTGTGGATTTACCACCCACACTACTTCTCCTTTATTTATTGGATCTATTTTGGCTATTTGTACGCTTGGATTTCCTGCCGGGTGAGGCCCAGAAACATTATGAAGAGTAACATGATTAAGTCCGTTCAAAGGAGAATTTCCATTTTTAGCAACGGAAACATGCACTTGTCCTTCGGTCAACTTGCTTAGTGCTGTAATAGCAGCTTGCAACTCATTCTCTTTACCAGCTAGCACATAATCAATATCTGCTGCCAGAGGTGCCGTTGCATAACCCGATATAAAAATAGCTTTTGGAGCTACATCTGGATTAGCAATAACATCATAAGGACGTTGCTTTATAAAAGGCCAGCATCCCGATGCTAACAAATGGTCTTTGATGTCTTTGCCATTCATGGCATTTACATCTTTCGAACCAAAATCTGCATATTGCTGTTCCTTATCCGCAAGAATCTTGAACGTTAAAATCTTTCTCTTGGCACCACGCACTATTTCCACTATTTCTCCACTTACGGGAGAAGGGAAAAGCATTTTTTCATTTGATTTGGAGTGAAAAAGTGGTTCGCCGGCTTTAACTTCTGTCCCTTGCTTTGCAACAACCTTAGGGACTATACCGTGAAAATCGTCAGGCTTAATTGCGTAAACATTACTTTTGGTAGCTTCTGCAGTTACTTTTTCTGCTTCGCCAACAAGCTTAATGTCTAAGCCCTTTCTGATACGAATGTCTTTTGACATATTTGTAGTCTAAGTTAATTAACTAAAAAAATCGTGCAAATTTAATAATTAAAACACGTAAGTAAAAGCTGCCACACTTATAAGATTTTATTTATAATCTTTCTAAATAAGTATCTTGTGATTAAAAAAAATAAGACTTGTAAATTAGACACTTATATTTTTATGATCCTTCATAAATATTTTAGCAGCTTATACTATTTTGGCACTATTCCTGCTAAACAGATTAACAACAAGTTAATCATAAACATTATTATTATCTACAACAAACGCAAATAAAATTACACCCAGAATCTATAGACAATCTATAGATTTACAATTTTAGTCTATGTTGTTTTCAAAACATATTACTATAATTTAGAATGTACTGATTTTGACTATATTTACACCTGAAACCACTCATGAAAATGTCTACACAAATTAAATCAATCGCAATAGTATTAATTTATTGGAGCCTTACAACCCAATTAGTTGGACAAACCTTTGAAGAGCTAAAAACTGCAGACCATATTAAAACAATTCAGATTTATGGAGGTACCGAATTTACTGGCATCCCCATACTCAAGCTCAATGAACCTTTCAAAATTACTTTTGATGACATTAATGGTGATGAGGCAGATTACTATTACCGAATCAAACACTACAATTTTGATTGGACAACCTCAGCTTTATACAAAAATGAATACCTAGACGGTTTTGATGAAATTCGAATTGTTAATTATGAAAACTCATTTAACACTTTACAGCTCTTTAGCCATTATACCTTACAAATTCCTAATGAAGACACTAGAGGTCTTAAGGTAAGCGGCAACTATAGTATTGAAATCTATAATGATGATGATGAAGTCGTTTTTATTAGAAGATTTATTGTTTATGAAAACCGCTCTACAGTTAAAGTATATACGAAACGATCAAGAGACTTTAAATATATAAACGCTAAACAATCTGTACAATTTGAAATAGACTCTCCAAATCAAATACTAAGAAACCCAAAACAAACTGTAAAAACTTTGGTAATGCAAAACAATAATATCAAACAAACCATTACCAATCTTATTCCACAATTCACAATCGCTAATAAACTTGTATACAAATACGATCAAGAGTCTAGTTTTTGGGGTGGTAATGAATTTCTTTTTTTTGACAATAAAGACATAAGAGCCGCAAACGCAGGAATTAGAACTACCGAACAACAAGATGTTTATCACAATTACCTATTCACCGATTTGGTGCGAGCCAACAGAAGATATACCTACAATCCCGATATTAATGGAAATTTTGTTATCCGTAATCTAGATGCCGAGGATAGTAACACCGAAGCCGATTATGCCATGATTCACTTCTCCTTAGAATGTTATGAACCATTAAATGATGGAGAATTACACCTATATGGAAACTTCAATAATTATACTATAGACGAATCAACCAAACTTGATTTTGATCAAGAAACCGCAATCTATACTACAAAACAACTCCTTAAACAAGGTTTTTATAATTATAAGTATGTATTAGTAAAACCCGATGGCACCATTGATCCCGGTTTTATTAGTGGAAGTTTTGACGAAACTGAAAATGAATATATCGTAATCCCTTATTATAGAGCACCTGGAGCAAGATATGATCGAGCAATTGGCAAAGGAATTGGAAATTCTCAAAATATTACCAATTAGAAAACTCCTATTTCGTTTTGGTTTGTAATAAACTCCTTATATTTTAGCGAAGTTACTATGATAACTCAATAAGTATAATGAAAGAAAAGGGGAGATTTCTAAAAAAATACAGGGGAAACGAATGTCTAAACTGCGGTGTTCCGTTAGATATTGTTGATAGATATTGTAATCATTGCGGGCAAATTAACACTAACAAAAGATTATCGCTCAAAGATTTTTTTAACGAGTTTTTTGCAAGTATTTTTTCTTATGATTCTCGTCTACGTCATACGATCTTGGCACTTCTATTTAAACCGGGAAAAATTTCTAAAGAATACATTGAAGGTAAAAGAGTTAAATACGCAAATCCATTTCGTTTTTATCTTAGTGTATCCATTATCTTTTTTATCATTAATGGGTTATTTATTGATTTTGATGGTTTTAGAACCGAAATAGAAGATCAAGTTACTGAAGGAAAGAAAACATTTGAGGAAATAAAGGAAGCGGTCCCGATCGATTCTATAAGACAAGAAATCCGTAAGACAGAAGACCTATCTGAAGAAGATCTGGCGTTAATCAACAAGAAACTATTAGACATTGAAGGGCTATCCAGCCTGAGTGCTAAAAAAACTGAATCCAAAAAAGCTACTTATTACTCACAAGAAGAAATCAACAATATGAATATCTTTGAGAAAGGATATAAGTTATTTCCTATGTACGAAGATTATCACGACAGGACAGGAGAAAAATCTGCTCATCGTGCTCTGGCGGATTTAAAACATGAAAAATCTCGCTTAAATAGATATATCTACCATAGAGTTTTAAAAACCAATGAAATTGAAGAAAACTACGGTCAGGAATTTTTTGAATTCATTTTCAACAAACTCCCCTTTATCATCTTCTTCTTTCTTCCTTTCTTTGCTTTAAGTATTTGGTTATTATACATCAGGAGGTCGTTCAATTATATGGAACACCTCATATTTACATTTCACACTCAAACAATGTTCTTTATTATTATAGGTTTTTCGATTTTAATCTCAAAAATAGCGAATCTAAATGCGTTCTTTGGCGTTGCCATGTTAGCCTTTTTATTTTATTTGTACAAGGCTATGCGTAAATTTTATAATCAAGGAAGAGCCAAAACTATTGTTAAATTTCTATTAGTGAATGTTTTATTTTTTATCTTAGCCACTCTAGGTTCTGTGCTTACGATTGTAGGCTCAATTTTTATATTTTAAAATGGTACAACAAATTACCAGAGGCATTAAAATTTCGGTGGACACCACCTTTGAAGGTACGTTCTATAAGAACTATAAGATTCATTTTGCCTATGGTTATCGCATTACTATAGAGAACCAAAGTAAAGATTCTGTACAACTCACATCACGTTTCTGGGAAATTAAAGATGCTTTAAACAACACCGAAGTAGTTGAAGGTGAAGGCGTAATAGGGAAAAAACCCGTTTTAAAACCAGGAGAATCTCATACTTATAATAGTGGATGCCTACTCAGCTCTCCCTTTGGCTCAATGAAAGGGCATTACAATATGGTAAATTTCACTTCTACAAGAAAGTTTAAGGTAATGATTCCTGGATTTAAATTAAGTACTCCATTTGCACTCAATTAATAATTCGTTTGATCAAATCAAATCTTATTTTTCTACCCTGCTGCTGAATATGACAGTATAAGCAATTAGAATCATACACAAATTTGTGCTCCTGCCTTATATCAAACATTTCTTGAGTCTTAAAAAGCCCCCTAAAATCCTCTAATCCATCTTGAGTATATCGTTTAATTTCAAAAACCATCTCTTGCTCTGTCGCTTCAATATTAAAATAAGCACAACTACCAGTTCCCGATAAAAAATGAGCGTCTTTTAAAAACTCAGGTAAATCTTTTAAGTTCTCTTCTGAAGGTTTTGGAATGTTTTTATCGAAATAATTTGTTAGATTCTCCTTCAAAACAGAACCTACATACATCTTTATTTCACCATTAATAACCTGATAAATCGGATTGTTAGCCGCCGCCTTTTCTACGTTTCCTAATGGGCTTGGCGTAAACTTTTTATTGCGCAACAATGGTTTTTTTATTTTTATGTTATCTGTACCCGCTAAAATAGTATCTGTAACAATTCTAGAACAATTACTACCATCCTTTCCAAAAGCTTTATAAGGAATGCTGCCTTTTGCGTGCATGCCTATAACAAATTCTTTTGCTCCTGTATAATCAACATAATCACAAACTGATGCGATCATACGACCACTTCCATGAGTTTTTTCAGGATGTCTTTCTAACCAAATTAAAAAATCTTCTATATTACTTAAGCTACCTTCTGAATCAATAATAGCCTTAAATGGTATTTCTAATTCCACATCAGTCACAGCGCTTCTCACCCTACCAAATCCGGGCGGAGTGATATATCTTCCAAAATCGTAGTACTCTGCAAGACCAGTCTTATTTTCAATAAGTACTAAAGCCGCATGTCCTGCCTTAATATAATTATGTTTCCCCATTCCTAGGGCTAGCAAGACCTTTGTTGAAGATTCATCAGAATGTTTTACAAAAGTATCAGGAAAGGCAAGTGAAATTATTTTACCCGTGTAATTCATCACACGATTAATGTTTTTAAATTATTCAACACTAAAATATACTATTGTGTATTAAACAGTTACTTCATCAAAGATTACAGTATTTACTTCCTGATGTAAAAGATCTTCGTATCGCATAGATAACTCTTCTTCACTTTTAACAATCTGGGTAATACTTCTTGTTTTTAATGTGTCTCTATCTATTTGTAAGTCTACATTTTTATCTCCTATACCCGCATTTTTATGAAAATCTAAAAGCGCATCAGATGTAAGCACATTTTCATTTTCATAATCGGTAAACCAACCTTTACGCATCTCTTTCATTTCTTTGGTATATAATGTTGAAGAAGACCAAATGTAAGTCTGTTTTTCTAAAGAGCGAAAATGTTTAGTATTTCCATCCCATACAAATTCAAAAAGAACTAAATCCGACTGCCAATTGGCTGCAACTATTGTAAAAGGTTCTATTCCTTTGCAATTATATGAGGAAATAGCTTTTTCTAAGTTATCCGCTTCTAACAAATCTTTTACCACTACTCCTCTACTTTTTTTATAAGGTGGTCTTCTTTTATGAATCTCAAACCCTCCATTAAGCAAGCAAATCATAGTATTCTTATCACTCATTCCTATCCAAGTACCTCCGGCAACAGCATCCATAGGAAACAACATCCTAGTTTTGTTTACCTGATAGAACTCTGGCGGTAATGTTTTTCGATTGATAGCCTCATCACGATTAGAGGTAAGAATAAAATTATTTTCTTGAGTTGGAATTAACGTTACTGTACACATAAATTTTGGGTCGCCTAAATATCTCACAACTTACAAAAAAAATTACACACTCCACAATGTTTATAAAAGGTTAAAATACATATTAGCCTTTAGAATTTTCTATCTTTGCCTTCCTTAATGACTAACTCATTGGATAAACACATCTTACTAATTTTAAAATAACACATTATATCATGGGAAAAGGTTTTTTTCAAGTTCCTACGGCGGTTAATGAGCCGATAAAGTCTTATGCACCAGGAACACCCGAAAGAGAAGAGGTTCTTGCAACATATGCAACAATGTATAATTCTACTGTAGACGTACCTTTATATATTAATGGTGAAGAAATAAGAACAGGAGATACGGCTACCATGTCACCTCCTCATGATCACCAACATAGTTTAGGTATCTATCACAAAGCTGAAAAACAACATATTCAAAAAGCCATTGATACTGCTATTGAAGCACGCAAACAATGGGCAGACTTGGCTTGGGAACAAAGAGCAGCTGTATTCTTAAAAGCTGCAGAATTAATAGCTGGACCATATCGCGCAAAGATTAATGCAGCCACTATGCTTGCCCAATCAAAGAATATTTTCCAGGCAGAAATTGATGCAGCATGTGAGTTTATAGATTTTTTACGTTTCAACGTAGAATTTATGACACAAATTTATGAAGATCAGCCTTACTCTACTTCTGATGCATGGAACAGATTAGAGTATCGCCCTTTAGAAGGTTTCGTATATGCCATCACCCCTTTTAATTTTACTGCAATTTCAGGAAATCTTCCTGCAAGCGCCGCTTTAATGGGAAACACTGTTGTATGGAAACCAAGTGATAGCCAAATCTATTCTGCTAAAGTAATTGTTGACATTTTTAAAGAAGCAGGAGTGCCTGATGGGGTAATTAATGTGGTTTATGGTGATCCTGTTATGATTACTGATACAGTATTGGCAAGTCCTGATTTTGCGGGAGTTCATTTTACAGGAAGCACACATGTATTTAAAGACATTTGGGCCAAAATTGGAACAAATATCCACAACTATAAAACATACCCTAGAATCGTAGGTGAGACTGGTGGAAAAGATTTCATTGTAGCACACCCTAGCGCCAATGCAAAACAAGTTGCAACCGGTATTTCTCGAGGCGCATTTGAGTTTCAAGGACAAAAATGTAGTGCCGCATCTAGAGCATATATACCTAAAAGTTTATGGGCAGATGTTGAAAAGTTTGTAAAAGAAGACATCAAATCATTTAAAATGGGTTCTCCCGAAGATATGAGTAACTTTATTACTGCTGTTATTCATGAAGGATCATTTGATAAACTTGCTAAATTTATTGATCAGGCTAAAAGTGATACCAATGCCGAAATAATAGCTGGAGGTAACTACGATAAATCTAAAGGTTATTTTGTAGAACCTACAGTTATTGTAACCAAAGATCCAAAATACACCACAATGTGTACAGAGCTATTCGGACCTGTTATCACAATTTATGTTTATGATGACAATCAATGGCAAGAAACGCTTAAATTAGTTGATGAAACTAGCGAATATGCACTAACAGGCGCTATATTCTCTACTGATCGCTATGCCGCAGAAGAAGCTACTAAAGCCTTGCAAAATAGTGCAGGTAATTTCTATATCAATGACAAACCAACAGGTGCTGTTGTAGGACAACAACCATTTGGAGGTGCTAGAGCATCAGGTACCAATGATAAAGCAGGATCATACCTTAATCTATTACGTTGGGTATCTCCAAGAACAATTAAAGAAACTTTTGTAACTCCTACAGATTATAGATATCCTTTCTTAGGAGAATAATCAAGTATGAAGTTAATACTACATAAACCGTATATCATTTTATGGGCTTTAATCCCCATAATGTTGATATACGGTTTTTCTTTAGGAGATACTACTTTAGATCTTAATATACATGACACTTATTATGTTATTTCTAAAGTTCAAATTTGGTATGGAATAGCTCATCTCTTTGCTATTTATGGTATCCTATATTGGATATTTATTAATTTTAATCGAAAGATGATCAACTCCCTTACTTCTATACACCTTTTTAGTACGATCATCGGATTAATTATACTTACAATTCTCTCTCCTCTATTTAATCAAGAATCTGCCAATTTTCAAAAAGAAAACAACTATGAGGCTTTCGTATTTTTCTCTCAACTTATAATTGTCCTGATAATGCTACTAGCTCAATTTTTGTTTTTTGTTAATATGGGAATCGGTATATTTAGAAAGCAAGGCTAAATACAATTTAAAATGACTATACGACCAGCAAAAAAAGAAGACCTTCCTATATTATTGGATTTTGAACAAAAGCTAATAGAAGCTGAACGACCTATGGATGTCACCTTAAAAACAGAAAAGATTAGCTACTATGATATAGGGGCATATATTGATACAGAAAACACGGAAGTTGTTGTAGCAGAGATTGATAATACAATTGTAGGCAGTGGTTATGGACAAATAAGAAACCGACAAGATTTTTTTAAACAAAAACAAATAGGTTATATTGGTTTTATATATGTAAAGGAAGAACACCGTGGTAAAGGTGTTAGTCAAAAAGTTATTCAATATCTGTATGACTGGTTCAAAACTAAAAATCTTGACGAAGTGAGGCTTACAGTATATGAAAAAAATCCAAGAGCAATTAAAGCCTATGAAAAAGTAGGATTTGAAAAACATCTCATAGAAATGCGTATAAACTTAAAGGAATAGATAGTATTTATCAATATCTATCCCTTTATAATTCTAGTAATAATTTGGTCATCTAACGATTTCCCATGCCCAATCTATAATTTGCTGACTTATTTTGTCTTCCCATTGACCAGGTTTAAAATTAAAACTGGAACTATAATCAGGATGAATTGTTGACCAATGATCCAACTTTGGGTATTTATATAGTTGATAATCTGTATGATTTGATTTTTCTAATAGATGTATGATCATATCGTTGTCATTTTCGGTCATAATCCAATCATTGGTTCCCCATCGTATCCTAACTGGCACTTTTACCCTTTCCCATTCGGCCGCAAAATTAAAGTCCTGAACCTGATGATAATACTCTACCGATCTCCCGTACATGTGATATGGTTGATGTCTATGATATTTTTGAAACAAAGGATTTTCTTTGATTATATGGGCATAACTTTTTTTCTTAATCAGCATCTCATAATATATCGGAATATACACCGTATTCATTAAATGGTATATTTCTGTTTGGGATTTCCCTTCAATTTCTAATATTCTACGTTCTATCTCAAGCATGTGCTCATACCATGATTTAAAGAATGTACCATCAGAAATTATTCCTGCTGCATTAAATTTATTAGCAAAATATGGAGCCAAAGCACTCCCCATACTATTCCCATAAACAATTATTTTATTTGTGTTTATATACGATTTTGACTTCAGCAAACGCATTGCAGCTTCATAACCATTAATTTCAGTTTTAAAATCAGTTTTCCCACAATCTCCTTCACTATCACCAACCCCAGGTTTATCAACTCTTACCAAAACCATATTAGATTTCTCGGCTATATCTTTAATTAATCGAACCCAATTATTACTCCTTCCTGAATATTTTTCGATAGTCGAACAACTTAGCCCCTGAATTAAAAAAATTGCAGGAAAAGGTCCGTTCCCTTTAGGTCTTGTAATAATAACTCGTTGCGTTATACCATAATCATTCGTAACGCTTTCATAAAAAGTATCAACATTACTATTCTGTTCTTTAGGCAAAGGATTTAACACCAGTGTTTTGCTTATCTTATTGGTTCTTCTTTTTACAACTATAGTCGTTTCTTCATAAGCCCTAATTCTGTAAGTAGCAGCACTCCAATCTTCTCCGCTTACTATAGATCTATCGTTTACACTTACAATGATATCTCCTTGTTTAAAACCAGCTTCAAATAGTGGAGATTTTTCATCAATCTCGTCAATCTTTGCTCCAGGAGTTTTATTATCTGGCCATAAGATTTTAGCTTCAAACGAAGCTCTTCTTTTTAGTGCTTGAGACAAACATTGCGGTATAACTCCACAAAAAATCAATAATGTGATAAGTGTTTTTTTCATTTCTTAGTTTTTATCTTTGTGAGCCACGGTTAAAGAAATTGTGTCTTCTAAAATGTGGAAATTAAATTTCATCCTTATGATGAAACAATATTAAAGAGATCCTAAGGTCAGGTGTGTTAATTTATATGAAGTATCCATATTTTTATATCAAATAGCATTTTTCGATCGGTATGATTGTTATGGGAATAGAGCTAACAAAAAAGAATAAAGTAATTATCCAGACATTGTTCTGGATAGTCTATTATATCACTTTTAGTTTCATATGGGTAAAAGATGGCAACTATAAAGCATCATTTTTCTTAGAATTCGTTTTACTACCCATACGCATCCTCACTGTTTATTTTTGTGTTCTTTTTCTGATACCAAAATATCTAATACACAAAAGGCTAAAAGAATTTATCTTGTATTATATCGGTATGTTAATTCTTGCTAGTATAGCACAGCGCCTTTTTATGTATTTTTTCTTTGAAGATTTTAACAAGTTTGTTTTTACAGAGATTTTTAATATTTCGGCCATGTTAAGGTCTTTAATATTAATTAATACGACTGTTATTTTTGTATCCTCGATATACATATTACTTCTTTATTTCAGAGAAAAAAATAAAAATGAACAAGCAAATTCTAAAATGATAGAATTAAAATCAAATAGGCGCACTCATATCATCTCAACTAATAGTATTATCTATATTGAAGGCCTTGGAAATTATGTAAACTATCATCTTAGCGACGCCTCAAAAATTACAGTGTATCAAAGCTTAAAACAGTGTCTTCTGCAGCTGGAAGATGAAAACTTTACAAGAATACAAAAGTCATTCATTATTAATATTAATTATTTAAGATCGTACGATAATGATACCGTAGAAATGAACAATGGAATATCATTACCAATAGGAGCAAAATTTAATATTAAAGAATTATCTATACATCATATCTGAATCACAACTCTGTTGATGTTTTTTTGTTAATCAAAATGCATAGTCAGTTCTTTTATAGTTGACCATTATTTAGTAAATTAATAACTTAATTATACTTAAAATTCCTAAAGACTACTTTAATGAAAATAGTATTAATTACTATAATCCCATTAATTCTAATTTTTGGTTGTACCAATGACATTAAAGAAAAAAAAACTTTACAACCATCACCAGAAAATAATTTTATAAGTAAACGGCATTTACAGGAAATAACTTTAGCGCGCTTAGGTTACAAAACCGAACAAGAATGGGACAATTTACATAAGATTTCGCACAAAAAAGTACTTCATAAAAAAGGAAAAGTCGATACCAATTACCGAACATTTGGATGGCATCCCTATTTTAACGGCTCTTCATACAAGACATATAACTTCTCAATGCTTTGGGGCATTTCCTATTTTTCCTACTCCGTTCATCCACAAACTGGTCGGTATAAAAACATACATCAATGGAAAACCACAGCGTTAATCGATAGTGCTAAAGCACATAATTCCAAAGTATTTCTTACTGTTTCTAATTTTGGAAAGAAAAATAATACCATTTTTTTGAATAATCCTAAAGCTCAAAACACACTTATCGATAGTATATCCAATTTATTAGCACACAGAAACGCTAACGGCATTACTATTGATTTTGAAGGAATTCCTAAAAACACCAAAGATAAATTCACAAAATTTATTGTTTTAATTTCAAACAAATTGAAGGCAATCAATCCCGAATACATGATATCATTATCACTGTATGCTATGGATTGGAATGATATTTTTGACATACATCATATCGATCCATATATTGATTTTTATACATTAATGGGGTATGATTATTATGGAAGTTTTAGTAAAACCACTGGTCCTGTAACACCATTTATAACAAGTAATAAATTTGGAAAAGGACTTCAAGCATCCGTTCAAAATTACAGTAACAAAGGTGTTAATTTTAAAAAATTAATTGTGGGACTTCCCTATTATGGTGCCGAATGGTATACGAATAGTCCTGAAACAGGAGCAAATGTTGTCGAATTCAAATCACACCCGTCTTACAAATCAATAAGAAAAGCTTACATTGATTCATTAAAAATCCCATTACAATTTGACCCTACTAGCGCCTCAAGCTATATAGTAATAAAAGATAATGACAGCACTTTTAGACAGCTTTATTTTGAAGATGTAAAATCGTTATCTATTAAATATGATTGGATAAAAAACACCAAGATTAGCGGTGTGGGGTTTTGGTGCCTAGGATACGATAATGGCTATCCCGAATTATGGGATTTACTTTATGAAAAATTCTCTGAAGAACATAACAAGAACTCTACACAACATCAGTAAATCATACCACTTTTAGACGTACATAACAAAACTTATACTTATGCTCAAAAAAATAGTAAAAATAGTGCTCTTTCTTATACTTGTTATAGGGATTTTTGCAGGATACATTTTCTTTAGATTACACAACACAATAGAAAATGTTCTCGAAGCAAAAAATGGCTGGAGAAGTGAAGTACTTGAATTTCCGTTACTATTTGCCGGAGATTTAGAATATACCGGTGAAGAACATATTCGATTTGCACCTGGTTGGGGAGAAACTGACCGGGACGATTATTTTTCATATGTTTTTCTGTGGATTATTGAAGAAGAACCTAGTTTGAATTCTTCAGTATTGGAAAATATTATAAACACCTACTTCGATGGGTTAATGAACACAGGGGCGATCACAAAATTTAATTTCTTTAAGGATATTCCTAAAACTACATCTTCGATAAAGCAAATTAGTCCTAATATCTTTGAAGGATCTATACATCTTTACGACGAATTTTTTGCTCAAGAAATGATCTTGTTAAATGCAAAAATCAAAAGTGAATATTGCCCTACTAAGAAAAAGCATTTGCTATGGTTTTATTTATCTCCTCAAGCAGACACCCATCATATTTGGGAAGAACTTATGACAACAAGACTTACTATTGACTGCCTTTAAAAATCACAAAAGAGCAGAATAAAACATAACATCAAGAACAAGATTAAACACTTATAAATCTCGATTTTAATCTTCAAAAATTATTAAAATTTCAAACAATTCTAATTTTAACCCAATTTATGTAAAAACCACATGTTAAATCTGTTAATCAGTTTCTCAGATATCACATTATACGTATATTTAAAAACAGAACATTAAAATCTAAAAAGGGCACTACAAGATTAAACCACTTAATAAAATGAAAAACTCCCTCTTACTCGTTTTTGCGATTATTTCAATTTCTTACGGACAAAATTCTTCTGAAAAATTCGAAGTCAAAAAAGGAACCAACATTGCGCATTGGCTATCCCAAAGTGAACGAAGATCGACTGATCGCGAAAAATTCTTTACCGAGACTGATGTTGAGGCAATAGCAAAGATGGGATTTGACCATATTCGTCTACCTATTGATGAAGAACAAATGTGGGATGAAAATGGTAAACCACATGAAGATGCTTTTCAATTGATGGAAAATTGTATTAATTGGAGCTCTAAACATAAATTACGAGTGATTGTAGATTTACACATTTTGCGATCTCATCATTTTAATGCAAAAGAAAAACCTTTGTGGACAGATCCCGCTGAACAAGAAAAGTTCTTTGATTTATGGAGAGACTTATCCAAGAGTTTAAAAAAATTCCCTAATTCTCTATTAGCATATGAGCTAATGAATGAAGCAGTGGCTGATGATAATGAAACATGGAATAAACTTTTAAACAAAGCATTTATTGCTATTAGAAAACTAGAACCTAAACGAACTATTGTTGTTGGTTCTAATCGTTGGCAATCCGTTAATACTTTTGATGAATTAAAAGTACCTGCTAATGATCCAAATATCTTATTAAGTTTTCATTTTTACGAACCTTTTCTACTTTCACACTACCATACGCCTTGGACTGAGTTAAAAGAATATCAAGGCCCGGTACATTATCCGGGAGTGATTTTATCTCAAAAAGAGTTTGACGCCCTACCAGAAGAAGTTAAAGAAGTTGCAAAAAAATGGGTAAATAAAGAATTTACAAAAGAACTACTATATAAAATGTGGGAAAAACCTATAGCAAAGGCTAAAGAACTAGGATTACCTCTTTATTGTGGTGAATTTGGAATCATCTCTGCTGCTCCAGAAGAAGATAGTCTTAACTGGTACAAAGATATGATTGCTCTTTTTGAAAAAAGCGGTATTGGATATGCAAATTGGAATTACAACAGTGATGAATATGGATTGATTGACGGCAACTCAAAAAACGAACAATTGATTCAAATTATTTCTGCAAAAGAATAATGTAAAATATCTTCTAATAGCCGAGTAAAAAACATTCGCTTAAAATATGTAATATAATCCTAGCCAAGAGCATACCCCTATCTTTTAGACATCTACTTTACTTACAATTTATATTTTAGAGGTAAATACACAACTTTTTTAGTTTCAAAAAAGTCTCCTTCGAAATATTCAGAAAGATTATACTGAGTAGCTTTTGGGAACAATGCTAATTCCTCGGTTAAGTCACCACCTTTTAAATATAAAATTCCGTTTTGTAGCTCATGTATAGACTTTTTGGCTATGTTTTTTCTGATCCACTTTACAAAATCAGGCATATTGGTTACTGCCCTGCTCACAATAAAATCAAAACGCTCATCAAATGTACCAGCTTTGCGTTGTTCTGCTTTTACATTTTGTAACCCCAATGCATGAACTACTTCGTTAACAACCCTTATCTTTTTTGCGATAACATCCACCAAATAAAATTGTGTTTCAGGAAATAATATCGCTAAAGGTATCCCAGGAAATCCACCTCCTGTACCAACATCCAAAACATGAGCACCTGATTTAAATTCAAGAACTTTTGCTACTCCTAAAGAATGAAGCACATGTCTTTCATAAAGTAAATCAATATCTTTTCTAGAGATAACATTGATTTTGGCATTCCACTCGGTATATAAATCTTTTAATTTAGAAAATTGAAGTTGTTGCTCTTCGGTAAGATTTGGAAAATATTTTAACAGAATATTCATTTAGAAACAATTAAAGCGCAAAAATACACGTTAAGTTTATATATTTTAAGTTTTTTAAGAACTTAAAAAAATATAAATACCTAACTTTACCCATCAATATAAATTTAGGAGTTATCCTACTTTGACAGACAACATTATGACGACACCCCAGGTAAGATTTAGCACTTCTGATTCTGCAAAATTTTTCAGAACACTAAACAAGCGTGTAAATCAATATTTTAAAGAAAATAATATTAAGAGAACTGGTAATTGGAAGTTACATCTAAAAACCATCATCATGTTTTCTTTGTTTTTAACTCCTTATTTCTTAATTCTAACCTTAGACATTTCGCAATGGTGGTTACTACTTCTTACTATAGTAATGGGTGTAGGTATGGCTGGAGTTGGAATGAATGTAATGCATGATGGTAACCATGGCTCTTATTCTTCCAAAAAATGGATTAATAAAATCATGGGGAACACTATTTACATACTTGCAGGTAACGTATATAATTGGCAGGTACAACATAATGTTTTACATCACACATATACAAATATTCATGGTCACGATGAAGATATGGATGCCGGAAGAATAATACGATTTACTAAACATGCAGAATGGCGACGTTTTCATAAGTTTCAGCATTATTACTCTATATTTTTATATGGTTTACTAACATTTAACTGGGCCTTAACTACCGATTTTAAACAAACTAAAGATTATTTAGCTCGTAAATTATCTTATGGAAAATTACCTAGCCCAATTAAACAATGGAGCACCATAGTGATTACTAAAGTTATATACATTCTGATATGGATTGTAATTCCTATGATTTTTATGTCCATAGCATGGTGGAAAATCCTTTTAGGATTCTTTGTAATGCATTATGTTGCTGGACTTATTCTTAGTGTTGTATTTCAATTAGCTCACATGGTAGAAGGAGCGGAAATGCCGATGCCAGACAAAACTGGAAACATTAAAAACACTTGGGCAATTCATCAACTATTTACAACTGTTAATTTTTCAACAAAAAACAGATTAGTCAATTGGTTTACGGGAGGATTAAACCATCAGGTTGAACACCACATTTTCCCTCACATAAGCCACATTCATTATACTAAAATTTCTAAGATCGTTAAACAAACGGCCATAGAGTTTAACTTACCATATAATGAATACAAAACTACGCGCAAAGCTATAATCTCTCACTTTAAACATCTTAAAGAAATGGGAATGAAGCCAGCGTTACAATCATCATAACTTTTATTTACCAAAACAATGAGCACACAAGTATCGGAAACGAGCGCAGGATTATCAGACAGAATTAATGCACTCGAAGCATCTGCTACATTAGCAATGGCGGCTAAAGCCCGCGAATTAAGAGCCGAAGGCAAAGATATTATCGGACTAAGTCTGGGAGAACCAGATTTTAACACTCCTGATTTTATTAAGGACGCGGCAATACAAGCTGTAAATGACAATTATAATTCTTACACTCCTGTAGATGGATATGTTGAATTAAAAGATGCAATTATTACGAAATTTAAGAGAGATAATGACCTTACTTATGATCGTTCTCAAATTGTAGTTTCAACAGGAGCCAAACAGGCACTTTACAATATAGCTCAAGTATATCTTAATCCAGGAGATGAAGTTCTTTTACCGTGCCCATACTGGGTGAGTTATAGTGATATTGTTAAATTATCGGGAGGAGTTCCTGTCGAAGTTAAAACAAGTATCAATACTGACTTTAAAATCACTGCCGAGCAATTAGAGAACGCAATCACACCAAAAACTAAAATGTTATGGTATAGCTCTCCTTGCAATCCAAGTGGATCTATTTATAGCAAAGAAGAGCTTAGAGCGCTTGCCGATGTATTACAAAAATATCCTGACGTTATCGTTGTTAGTGATGAAATTTATGAACACATAAATTATGTTGGTGGACATGCCTCTATGGCACAATTTGAGGACATGTACAATAGAACGGTCACTGTTAACGGTGTAGCAAAAGCATTTGCCATGACAGGATGGAGAATTGGATATATTGGTGCTCCTAAAGCTATTGCAAGAGCCTGTAATAAAATACAAGGTCAAGTTACCAGTGGAGCTAATTGTATTGCGCAACGCGCTGTGATAACAGCTTTAGAAGCCCCCGTAAGTAAGATCCAATACATGGTTGATGAATTTAAGGAGCGTAGATCACTAATATTAAAATTATTATCCGAAATACCCGGTTTTGAATGCAATGAACCTGAAGGAGCTTTTTATGTTTTTCCAGATATTTCTCACTATTTTGGAAAAACACTACAAGGTCAAACTATAGAAGATGCTACAGATTTTTCTATGTTTTTATTAGAAAAAGCAAATGTAGCTACTGTAACCGGTATTGCCTTTGGTAACGGGAACTGTATTCGCATATCATATGCAGCAAGTACAAAACAAATTATTGAAGCTATACGAAGAATTAAAGAAGTTCTTAGCTAAAAGAACTACTGTAGAGTTCAATTAAAAACCAATCACAAACTAACGTTAGGTAATTGGTTTTTAATTGAATACATGCCATTAACAAATTTTAACTTTAATTTATTGTTATCAAAACCAATCTCCAACAATAAAGATTCAAAAACAGAGTTAGATATATTCAATTTTACACAAAACAGCTTTAACGTAAAGCTTTTATTTAAAACCAACTTAAATAAATTGTCATGAACACTCTAGAAAAAGAACGTATTGTTCAAAAAAATGTCCTTCAAATTTTTAAAGAAAACTTCGGAGTTACTAAAACAGAAGAAGAAATTCTAGATATAAAACCCGAAAACGAATTCGAGTTAAATTCTACTGGCTACTATTATGAGTCTATATTAGATATCTTTTTAATAGAAGATATGCATAAAGAATATATTACAGGAAAAGTAAAAGACACTATTAAAAAAGTTGCAGAGTTATGGACAATAACAATGCAATATTCATTACCATAAAAAGACATTAACAATCCCGGAAGATATTTATTTTTCGGGATTTTTTTATTATCTATTTCTCCAGAAAAAAGGCGTAAGCAGAATTAACACTGTAAAGAGCTCTAACCTTCCTATCAGCATTAAGAAACAACACCACCATTTCCCAAATGCCGGAAGCATATCAAAATTATTAACTGGACTTAATTTACCAAATGCAGGTCCAACATTTCCTAAAGAAGAAGCGGCACCTCCTATTGCAGTTTCAAAATCTAATCCTAATGCCCCCAACACGACAGATCCTATAATAAAGGCAAGCATATACAATATAAAAAATGCCAGTATATTGAATACAATTTCTTTTGACACAGCTCTTGTATTATATCGTACTGGCAATACTGCTCTTGGGTGTAATGTTCGTTTAAATTCTAAAATCCCATTACGAATAGTAATTAAGTGTCTTACGACCTTCATACCACCTGATGTAGAACCTGCAGAGCCACCTAGAAACATAAGCCCAAAGAAGAAGACTGTTAAAAAAGGTGTCCACATTGTAAAATCTGCACTTACAAAACCTGTAGTTGTAACAACCGCTAGCACTTGAAACAATGCATGACGAAAAGCACTTTCTGCCTCTCCCCAGACCATAGGATGATCTATTGAAGAAATTGAGACATCTGCTTCATAATAAATAATTAAAGTGGCAATTACCGTAAATATTATGGTAAACAAGCCATAGAGCTTAAACTCTTCATCCTTAATAATTTTTTGCACCTTTCCTTTAAAAGCAAAATAACTAAGTACAAAATTCATACCTGCTAAAAACATAAACAGTATGATAATATATTGTATGATAGGTTGATCATTCCAATAAGCAACACTAGCATTTTTAGTAGAAAAACCTCCTGTTGACAATGTACTTAACGCATGATTTATGGCATCAAAGAAATTCATTCCTGCCAATTTCAAAAAGATGGTCTGCGCAAAAGTATATCCAAAATAGATTAGCCATAATCTCTTGGCCGTATCTGTAATTCTTGGGTGCAATTTATCAGCACTTGGACCAGGAGCTTCTGCAGCAAAAAGTTGCATCCCTCCGATACCTAACAATGGTAAAATTGCAATTGCTAAAACGATAATCCCCATCCCACCAATCCAATGTGTTAAACTACGCCAAAACAAAACTCCTTTCGGTATAATTTCTATTTCATTAAGTATTGAAGAACCAGTGGTGGTATAACCTGACATGGTTTCAAAAAAAGCATTTGTAAATGATGGAATTGCTCCAGAAAAAAGATATGGCAAAGTACCACTAAGAGACATAAATATCCATCCAAATGTTACTACAATATATCCTTCTCGTTTATTAATTTCTTTTTGATGCTCTCGCGTTAAAAACATCATAGCAATACCTAAAAACATTGTAGCCAAGGCAGCCATCATGATTTCTAAAGTAACTCCATCTTTGTAAATAAAACTTATTATAGTCGCAATCAACATAAAACCACCATTACAAAGTAACAGTAACCCCATAATATGCGTAATGATCTTATAGTTTAATTTATACATTTTAAAGAAAGAGCTTTTCTATTTTCTTAATAGACTTAGGTAAACAACATACAACTACTCGATCTCCTGCTTGGATATAAAAATCGCCCAGTGCTATCATACCTTCGCCATCTCTAATCACACCTGCAATAATCGCAGAACGCGGAAAATCAAGGTCTTTTATTAAGTTATCACTCACTTCTGAAGTTGGCTTTACAATAAACTCTAATAATTCTGCATTCATATTATTAAGTTTAGTCATCGCAACAACTTCTCCTTTTCTAATAAATCTAAAGATGTTATTTGCAGCCAATAATTTTTTATTGATTAATGTATCAATACCTATAGAGTGGGATAACTGAAAATAGTCCATGTTTTCTACCAAAGCGATGGTCTTTCTAACCCCTTTAGATTTTGCAACTAAACAAGACATTATATTGGTTTCAGAATTACCAGTTACAGCAATAAAAGCATCCATCCCATCGATCCCTTCTTCCTGTAAAAGTTCTACATTTCGTCCATCTCCGTTAATAATAAGAGCATTCGGTAATATATCCGCTAAGTCAAAAGATTTCTCTTTATCTTTTTCTATAAGTTTAACTCTAAATTTATGATCACAAAGGTCACATGAGGTCTTGTATCCTATTTTACTACCCCCAAGAATCATTACACTTTTTATCTCTTCTTTTATCTTACCGGTAAGTTTATATAACTCTTCAACTCCTCCTTTCGAAGTCACAAAATATACCTGATCTCCCTCTTTGAATTTTGTATCTCCTCGTGGGATAACAGTATATTGTGTTCCTGCTCGTTGAATAGCAATAGGCATAAAGTGTAATTCTGGAAATATCTCTGCAGCTTCTCTAACATTTTTACCTACAAAAAGTGCTTCATTAGATAATGTAGTACCCACCATAGTTAAAGCTCCATCTTCAAATTCATAACTATCATGAAAGGCAGATTGATTAAGCAATAGTTCTATTTCACCTGCTGCTAAAGCTTCTGGGGATATTAACTCATCTATTCCAAATTTAGCAAAGCCTACTTCTTCTTTATTTTCAAGAAATTCTGTATTAGATATTCTAGCTATAGTTCGTTTTGCACCTAATTGTTTGGCTAATACACATACTGTAATATTGGTTGTCTCACTCGAGGTAACACCTATTACCATATCTACATTCTCTACCCTAGCCTCTTTTAAAATACTAATAGAAGTGGCATCTCCTTTAATAACTCGTATATCTAAATGCGTATCCGCATAGTTAAGGCATTCTTTATCGGTATCAATAAGAGTAATATCCTGAGACTCAAACGAGAGTAATTTTGCCAAATGAAATCCGACTTCACCAGCTCCGGCAATTATGATTTTCATTGGTTGTGTATAATATTTTTCATCTAAAAAATGTCGAACGAAGATATAAATTGTTGTATTTTAAAACAATAAATTTATGTCTTAGTATTTAAAAAGCGTACAAAGATAATGCAAATTGAGTTACCGATAAAATTTGATCTTCATCAACTTAATATAAATCTAGTCTAACTATCAATATCAAAAATGTATATTTGCCTAAATTTTTTTGAATGTCAGAAAAGATAACACCATACAACGACAAAAATAGATCTAAAAAAGATCAGGTCGCCGAGATGTTTGATACGATCTCAGGTAATTATGACGGTCTTAATCGCGTCATTTCTTTTGGTATCGATATTAAATGGCGTAAAAAGGTTGTCAAACTAGTACATAAAACAAATCCTGAAAAGATTCTTGATGTTGCTACTGGAACAGGTGATCTTGCCATTAACTTATGCAAAACAGGGGCTTTAGAAATTATCGGTCTTGATATTTCTGCCGGAATGTTAAATGTAGGTAAGGATAAAATCAAAGCCAAAGATTTAGACAACATCATTAGTATGGTTCAAGCAGATAGCGAGAATCTTCCATATACTGATAATTATTTTGATGCGATTACAGTTGCTTTTGGTGTTCGAAATTTTGAAAATTTAGAAAAAGGACTTTCTGAAATCTTAAGAGTTCTTAAACCTGGTGGGATATTTGTTATTCTAGAAACCTCTATTCCTACTAAAACACCATATAAACAGGGGTATAAATTTTATTCAACAAAAATTTTACCTTTAATCGGAAAACTATTTTCTAAAGACAGATCTGCGTATTCATATCTAAGTGAAAGTGCAGCAGCTTTTCCATATGGTGAAAGTTTCAACAATATTTTGAGAAAAATTGGGTTTATAGATGTTGAAGATAAGCCTCAGACTTTTGGTGTCGCTACAATATACACCGCTACAAAATAAATAATATGAAAGCTCGTAATGAGCATCAAGAAATGATAAATACTAATTAAAACACGATTTCAAATTTTTAATTAGTAAATTTTTAAATAAATGAAAAGACTTTTTATCCTATTCGTTGTTCTAGTTTTCTCTCAACATATGAGTGCACAATTGTTTTCGAAAGAAAAAGTTCAAAACTTACAGAACTTTGATAAACCAAGACTTAGTTGGGGTTATATACTTGGATTTAATTTTTATGATTTCAATTTTGATTACACTGCCGATTTTGAAGATCAGGACGTTATCGTGGATGAAAGCATAGGTTTTAGTGTAGGATTAATGGGGAATGTAAGAATTAATGACTATTTAGATGTTAGATTTGAGCCTATGGTTACATTTTCTACTCGAAATCTTACATTTAACAACCCTTTATTTACAGATGATTTTCAAAGACTTAGAGAGGTGAAATCTACCTATGTTCACCTTCCTTTATTATTAAAAATATCTACCAAGAGAATCAACAACATCAAACCTTTTATTGTAGGGGGTGTATCTACTTCGATCAATTTATCAAGTAATCAAGATAATCCCGATGACAATACAAGTGGTGAATTTAGAATGAAAACAAGTACGAATTATTTTGAAGTTGGTTTCGGGATCGATCTTTATCTGTATTATTTCAAATTCACACCATCTATTCGAGGAGTATTTGCTTTATCTGATGAATTGGTTCCTGATAATGATCCTGATAGTCCATACACAAGTACTATTGATAAAATGTCTACAAGAGGTGTTTTTCTAAATTTCACATTTCAGTAAATCTAATTATTTACTTTCTTCGAAACTCACTGAGAATTATTGATGTTGCCATAGCTACATTAAGGCTTTCTGTATTTTGGGCTATCCCAAATTGAGGAATTGTGATTCTTTGAGTAATTGTATTCGCTATGCGATGTGAAATCCCGTTAGCTTCATTACCCATTACTATTATTCCGTTTTCTGGTAAATCTTGTGCATAAATATTATCACCACTCATAAATGTACCAAAAATCTCTGTAGTAGATTTTTCTGAACGAAGAAATTCTTCAAGATCCAAGTAATTAATATTTACACGTGTTATAGATCCCATAGTTGCCTGTACCACTTTTGGGTTAAAACAATCTACTGTTTGTTTAGAGCATACCAACTCCTGCACACCAAACCAATCACATAATCGTATAATAGTACCTAGATTTCCAGGATCGCGTACATCATCTAATGCCAAAACCAAACCTTTTGTATTTGGTTTACTACTTTCTGGAATAGAAAAAATAGCCAGTGCGGTTTGAGGGGTTGTCAAAAAACTTATCTGCTTTAACTCTTCTTCTGATATAACCTGCATTATATCTTTTGATACATCAAAAACACTAAGGTCTATGGTATACAACACCTGAAGGTTTAATTTTGCTTCAAGCAACTCTTTAATCACTTTTTTACCTTCAGCTACAAACAAACCATGTTGTTTTCGGTATTTTTTTTGATATAAACTTTTTATTAGTTTCTTTTGGTTTTTGCTAACCATACAAATAGTGTATTTTTGAATCAATAATGAATCTGGATTGAAATACTTTCTGACAAAAATATTATTAATTACCCTAACTACAATCTTTTTAATTTCGTGTAATGCGGTAAAAAGAGTTAAGGAAAGTGAACACTTATTAGAAAAGAACCTAATTTTTGTTGATAGCATCGAATCAAAAGATATAAAACTATCAAATCAACTGCTTCAGCAACCAAATTCAAGACCAGCAGGAATTCCTGTACAACTTCATATTTACAACTTAGCAAGTGTTAATAGGGATTCACTATATCGTGATTGGTTAAAAAGAAAGCCCAAACGCGAAAAGCGAATGACAAATTTCTTTTCTAAAAAGCAAATAGATCGGCTAGGTGTAGCATTATCAGGAATCAACAATTGGATAAAAGAAACAGGAGAACCTCCATCAATAGTAGATGAAATAAAAACCCGACGTTCTGCCAAAAGGTTACAATCATACTTCTGGAATAATGGTTGGTTTAATGTCGAAACTGATTATACAATTGAAAAAGGAGATGACAAAAGAGCTACAGTAAAATATTATGTAAAGCCACATCAACCCTATTTTATTGATTCATTAAAAACCAGAATAGATTCTAGAGTAGCTGACTCTATTTATAAAATTAATACTGAAAACTCTACAATAACCTCTGGAAAACAATACAAAACTCTTGATATTGAATCAGAAAGAGAACGCCTTACTACCTTGTATAGAAATTCTGGATTATTTCATTTTGAAAAAGAGTTTATAAAATTTGATGCCGACACTATTAATACGGATCATAAGGTAAATCTTAACCTATTAATCAAAAACCGACCAATAACTTTTGGAGATTCAACCGCAAGAATACCTTTTAAAGTTCATAAAATAAGTAAAGTCAACATCTTTACAGATTATTCTTATCAAAATAGAAATAAGGTACCTAAAGATAGTACATCATATAGAGGGTATAATATTTATGGTTTTGACAAAATCAAGTTTACCCGTAAAGCAATTACAAATTCAATCTTGATCACACCAGGAGAAATTTTTAAAGATAGCGACCGTACAATTACATACAATCAAATTAACAATTTAAGATCATTTAAATACCCTAACATACAATATGATGTTGATAGAGATGACCCTACCGGAAAAAATTTGATTGCAAACATCTTACTAACTCCCAAAAAGAAATATAGCACCAATGTCCAATTTGATGTATCAACATCAACCATAAGACCCTTCGGAATCGGTTTTGGAGGCTCACTTTTAATACGTAATGTTTTTAGAGGAGCCGAAATTCTTGAAATCTCTGGTAGAGGTAGTATTGGGTCTTCGGCAGATGCTGTAGATGGTGGGCAAAAATTCTTTGATATCTCAGAAGTCGGTGCAGATGTAAAACTATCTTTTCCGCAAATACTTTTTCCTGTAAGAACCAACAGTATTATCCCTAAAAGAATGTCGCCCACAACAAATATTATTTTTGGAATTAATGTGCAACAAAATATAGGTTTAGACAAACAAAACGCCACAGGTATATTTAATTATATATGGAAACCTAACAAAATATTTACCAATCAAATAGATCTTGTTAATGCTCAATATGTAAGAAATTTAAATATTAACAACTATTTTAATATTTACAAAAATGCTTTTAGTGAACTAAATGGTATTGCCAGGCAGGTTCTAGATCCAGATTCTCCCTTGTTTTCTAATCCTGGTGGTGATATCAGTGAAGCTGAATTGCGAATTCCGGATGGAGCAGATGGCTTTTTATCTGAATCGCTTGGAGCAAACCCTGATGAAGACTTAAACGACAGTCAACAACA
This sequence comes from Aquimarina aggregata, assembly GCF_001632745.1. Taxonomy (GTDB): domain Bacteria; phylum Bacteroidota; class Bacteroidia; order Flavobacteriales; family Flavobacteriaceae; genus Aquimarina; species Aquimarina aggregata. Next base: position 54,706 of record NZ_LQRT01000011.1, read on the forward strand.
GGAAATCAGAAATATCAACGAACGTAAAGTAAGGTTAACCGAGGACAACTTAATATTTGCATCCAGTTATACGTTTACAAAAAACAACCGAGAAAATCTTTATGATGAAAATTATTCAAGGTTTAAAGCAAAAATAGAACTCGCAGGTAACGTTTTAAATGCTATTTCTGAAATCGCAGGGTTAAAAGAAAATTCGAACGAACGGTTTGATATATTCGGCGTTGAATTTTCGCAATATGTCAAAACAGAATTAGATTATATCAAACATTGGGATTTAGGCAGAAAAAATATAATAGCATTTAGATCTTTTGGAGGAATCGCTATTCCTTACGGAAACGCTAATAGTATTCCTTTTGCTCGTAGTTTTTTTGGAGGAGGAACAAACGACAACAGAGGCTGGTTGCCCTACGATCTAGGTCCAGGAAGTACGGGAGGAAGAAACGAATTTAATGAAGCCAATTTAAAAATCGCATTAAATGCCGAATACCGTTATAATATTCTAGGGGGACTAAATGGTGCTTTATTTATAGACGCAGGAAATATCTGGAATATTCTCGACAATGTAGAAGATGAAGAAGCTACTTTTTCTAGATTAGATGACATACAAGAAATAGCCGTTGGTAGTGGTTTTGGATTTAGATATGATTTTGATTTTTTTGTAATACGCCTTGATATTGGTTTTAAAACTTTTAATCCTGCCAATGATGTAGATCAAAGATGGTTTAAAGGCTATAACTTCTCTGAAGCTGTTTATAATATAGGAATTAACTATCCTTTTTAATTGACAGTATTTTGATCTATTATTTTTACTTAATGTTTAATGATTTCAAAAAGCCTGTTTTTTTCGTTTTAATTAATAAAATTCTTTCGGTTTAATTTTACTATTTTTGTACCCTTATAAACCAAAACTAAATTATGAGTCATCACATCAAACCAGGAGTTGCTACAGGAGATGAAGTCCAAGCAATCTTTAAATTTGCAAAAGAAAAAGCTTTTGCATTACCTGCAGTGAATGTAATAGGTTCTAATACGATTAATGCCGTTTTAGAAACTGCTGCAGAATTAAATTCTCCTGTAATTATTCAATTCTCAAATGGAGGAGCGCAATTTAATGCTGGGAAAGGTCTTTCTAATGAAGGACAAAAAGCTGCGATAGCTGGAGCTGTTGCCGGAGCAAAACATGTGCATCTTATGGCCGAAGCCTATGGGGTTCCTGTAATTTTGCACACTGACCACTGTGCTAAAAAATTACTTCCCTGGATAGACGGACTATTAGACGCGGGAGAAGAGTTTTTTAAACAAACAGGAAAACCTTTATACAGTTCTCATATGATTGATTTATCAGAAGAATCAATCGAAGAGAATATCGAAATCTGTAAAGAATACCTTGCTCGTATGAGTAAAATGGGAATGACTTTAGAGATCGAACTTGGTATTACAGGGGGTGAAGAAGACGGTGTAGATAATAGTGACGTAGATGATTCTAAGCTATATACACAACCCGAAGAAGTTGCTTATGCTTATGAAGAACTAAGTAAAGTTAGTGATAAATTTACTGTAGCCGCAGCTTTCGGGAATGTACACGGAGTATATAAGCCGGGTAATGTAAAACTAACTCCAAAAATTCTTAAAAATTCTCAGGAATTTATCTCAGAAAAATACAATGTTGATCATAACCACATTGATTTTGTATTTCACGGAGGTAGCGGTTCTACATTAGAAGAAATAAGAGAAGCTATTGGGTACGGAGTAATTAAGATGAATATTGATACAGATCTTCAATTTGCATTTAATGAAGGAATTCGTGACTATATGACTTCTAAAATTGAATATCTAAAAACACAAATAGGTAATCCTGAAGGAACTGAGGAACCTAACAAGAAGTATTATGATCCTAGAAAATGGTTAAGAGAGGGTGAAATCACCTTTAAAAACCGTCTTAAAAAGGCATTCGAAGATCTAAATAATGTGAACACATTATAATGACTGAAAAACCAAGCTGGAACTCTTTACTAGGAGTTTCAGCTTTTTTAATACAATAATTTATGGCTTGGTTTAAGAGAACACAAAAAGGTATACAGACAGCTACAGAGGACAAAAAAGATGTCCCTAAAGGGCTTTGGTACAAATCTCCAACTGGAAAAATTGTAGATGCAGAACAACTGGAAAAAAACTTTTATGTAAGTCCAGAAGATGGATATCACGTAAGAATTGGTAGTAAAGAATATTTTGAAATTTTATTCGATGATAACAAATTCAAAGAATTAGATAAAAATCTTTCTTCAAAAGACCCTCTTAAATTCGAAGACAAGAAAAAATATACAGATCGTCTTAAAGAAGCGCAAGAAAAAACAAATCTTAAGGATGCTGTACGAACAGCCGTAGGTAAATCTAATGGTAATGATTTAGTTATTGCTTGTATGGATTTCTCATTTATTGGTGGTTCTATGGGTAGTGTAGTAGGCGAAAAAATCGCTCGGGCTGCAGACTATTCTTTAAAGAACAACATTCCTTTTATGATTATTTCAAAATCAGGAGGAGCACGTATGATGGAAGCTGCTTTATCACTAATGCAATTAGCAAAAACATCTGCGAAATTAGCACAATTGGCCGATGCAGGAATTCCTTATATTTCTCTATGTACTGATCCAACTACAGGAGGTACAACCGCTTCTTTTGCCATGCTTGGAGACATCAACATATCCGAACCAGGAGCATTAATAGGTTTTGCAGGACCAAGAGTAGTAAGAGATACTACCGGTAAAGAATTACCAGAAGGTTTTCAAACTTCAGAATTTTTATTAGAGCACGGGTTTTTAGATTATATAACTCCAAGACAACATTTAAAACAAAAAGTAAATCTTTACTTAGATTTAATTTTAAATAGACCTCTTCCAAATTAGTAGGTCCCTTTAACAAATGAAAACAACAAAAGACATGGCTTATACCATGTCTTTTGTTGTTTAAAATCGTATTCATATCAAAATAAGAACTCTAAACAAGCGTTTAAGACTATAACTGGATTTCCTGTTCATCACCATCGACATTTGTAAAAACAGCCTTATTATCACATACTCCATCCCCATAATTTAACACCCCACTATAGTTTGTTCTTACTAAATTAACGATACCACTCACAATAAACTTACAACTTGCCTCGCGACGTATAGGCTCTACAATTGTCGTACTATGTACATTTCCATTTACAAAATTAGTTTCCCATTCTCCCGTAATTAAAAACACATTATCTCCCCAATTACCATTAAAAGAACCTTCAATCCATTCTCTCACTTTTGTTCCTTTTCTAGAAGCTTGCGATCCATCTTCGAATGTTATACTTAAATCCAAATTCATCGCATATTGTGGATTTCCATTTTCATTAGTTCTTTGCCTTGTTATCGTTTTAGCTCCTTCAAACTCCACTTCGTTTATAAAAAAGTCAACTAATTCATAGTTAATAACCAATGTACTTGCATCAATATTAGAAACATAAGACATTTTAACTATTCCTTTTAGTACATTTCCTCCACGTACCTCACATCCTTCGGTCCCAAAATCAACCGTAACTTCTTTTGAGGTATTGGTAATTTCAACAGTAACTAATGCACACTCTGGTAAAAATGGATGAATTGGACTTTTCACAAGACTTTCTTCAACCTCATAAATCTGCAAAAAAGTATCACTTATAACTTCGGTAGCGTTATCCACTTTTGCAGTAAGTTCAACTTCTTCTTGATTAAGAGGTTCTGTAGTTTGATCATTAGCTTCATCTGTATCACACCCAACAAATACTCCAGATATAAACACTAGTAAACCATACTTTAAAATGCTGTTTTTCATAATATTTAATTTTAACGTTACCTTCTTATGACTAAACACTTTACAAAAGGTTTAATCAAATATGTTTTTTTTCATATAAAATGCAATTCTAATTCAAAAAATATTATATTTGCACGCTGATAACAAGGCGTTATCAATACATAAAAATCATTTAAATAATATTGGAATGTATTTAACAAAAGAGATTAAAGAAGAGATCTTCGCAAAGCACGGTAAAGGAAAAAATGACAGTGGTACTGCAGAAGCTCAGATTGCATTATTTACTCACAGAATTACTCACTTAACAGAACACTTAAAAAAGAATCGTAAAGATTATAATACTGAGCGTTCGTTAGTAAAGTTAGTAGGAAAACGTAGAGACTTATTAGATTATCTTATTAAGAAAGATATTTTAAGATATCGTGCGATTATTAAAGAATTAGATTTAAGAAAATAATAAAAAAGAGAGGCTATATGCCTCTCTTTTTTTTAATGATATTGAAATCTTTTTTAAGGTTTCGAATAAAAACATTCTTACTTCACTAGAGTCAGAATGAATGCCTTAGTTTTTCATTGGTCGAACAATTACTACAACAACACAACCTTGTCCGTCCGAGTAAGACGGAAACCAATGTTTAATTACTACCACTAAGCTTGTATAATACATATAAGTTATGAAGTGGTAGATTAGAATCAAAAAAATATGATTCCAAAAGTGTATAGAGAGGTCATTGACCTTGGTGACGGTAGAGAAATTTCTATCGAAACTGGAAAATTAGCAAAGCAGGCGCATGGCTCTGTTGTTGTGCAATCGGGCAAATGTATGTTACTATGTACAGTTGTTTCAAATTACAAACAAAGTGATGTAGATTTTTTACCGTTAACTGTAGATTACAGAGAAAAATTTGCAGCTGCTGGTCGTTATCCAGGTGGTTTTTTCAAAAGAGAAGCTAGACCTAGTGATGGTGAAGTATTAACAATGAGATTGGTGGATCGTGTACTACGTCCATTATTCCCTAAAGATTATCATGCAGAGACTCAAGTTATGATTCAGTTAATGTCTCATGATGAAGACGTTATGCCTGATGCAATGGCAGGATTAGCTGCCTCTGCAGCAATCCAATTATCTGATTTCCCATTTGAATGTGCAATTTCAGAAGCTCGTGTAGGTCGTATAAATGGTGAGTTTATCATCAACCCAACTAGAGCGCAATTAGAAGAATCAGATATCGATATGATGATTGGTGCTTCTGCAGATTCCGTAATGATGGTTGAAGGTGAGATGGATGAGATTTCTGAAGAAGAAATGGTAGAAGCAATTAAGTTCGCACATGAAGCTATTAAAGTTCAATGTGCAGCACAACTTAAATTAGCAGAAGCTTTCGGAAAAAAAGAAACTCGTGAATACGATCCTGAAAGAGAAGATGAAGATCTTGCTAAGAAAATTCATGATATGGCGTATGATAAAGTATACGCAATTGCAAAAGCCGGTTCCTCTAAAAAAGAGCGTGGTTTAGCATTTTCTGAAATAAAAGAAGAAATCACTGCTAGTTTTTCTGAAGAAGAATTAGAAGATTTTGGAGATTTAGTTTCTAAATATTTCTATAAAGCTGAAAAAGCTGCGATTCGTGATCTTACTTTAAATGAAGGATTACGTCTTGATGGTCGTAAAACAGATGAGATCAGACCAATTTGGTGTGAGGTAGATTACTTACCTTCTACACATGGATCTTCTATTTTTACAAGAGGGGAAACTCAAGCCTTAGCTACAGTAACCTTAGGTACCTCAAGAGAAGCTAATCAAATAGACATGCCTTCTTTTGAAGGAGAAGAAACTTTCTACTTACATTACAACTTCCCTCCTTTTTCTACTGGAGAAGCACGACCAATACGTGGTACATCTCGTAGAGAAGTAGGACATGGTAACTTAGCACAACGTGCCTTAAAAGGCATGATTCCTGAAGATTGCCCATATACTGTACGTGTAGTATCTGAAGTATTAGAATCAAATGGTTCTTCTTCTATGGCCACTGTATGTTCTGGTACTATGGCTTTAATGGATGCTGGTGTACAACTTAAAAAACCTGTTTCTGGTATTGCAATGGGTCTTATCTCAGATGGTGATACTGGTAAATATGCGGTTCTTTCTGATATTTTAGGTGATGAAGATCACTTAGGTGATATGGATTTTAAAGTTACTGGTACTGCAGATGGTATTACTGCTTGTCAAATGGATATTAAAGTAAAAGGATTATCTTATGAAATCCTAGTCAATGCATTAAAGCAAGCTGCCGATGGACGTTTACATATTCTTGGTAAACTAACGGATACGATTGCAGAACCAAATGCTGATGTTAAAGGGCATGCTCCAAAAATGGTTACAAAAACTATTCCTGGAGAATATATTGGAGCATTAATTGGACCTGGTGGTAAAGTAATTCAAGAATTACAAAAAGAAACAGGTACTACTATTGTTATCAATGAAGATCCAGTTACCGAAGAAGGTAATGTAGAAATATTAGGTACAAATCAAGAAGGAATTGATGCTGTATTAGCTAAAATTGATTCTATCACTTTTAAACCTCAGGTGGGTAGCGTATACGAAGTAAAAGTAATCAAAATGTTAGATTTTGGTGCTGTTGTAGAGTATATGGAAGCTCCTGGTAACGAAGTACTACTACATGTTTCTGAATTAGCATGGGAACGTACAGAAAATGTTAGCGACGTAGTTAATATGGGTGATGTATTTGATGTTAAATATTTTGGTATTGACTCAAGAACACGTAAAGAAAAAGTTTCTAGAAAAGCCCTATTACCTAGACCTCCTAGACCAGAAGGTGGTGATAAGAGAGATGATAGAAGACCTCCTCGTAGAGATAAAAAAGATAATAATTAATTTATCTTTTTAATTATAAAAAAAGTAGGCTAAATTCTAAATTAGAATTTAGCCTACTTTTTTTTATCGCACGGCCAAAGCAAAAAAAACCAATCCAACACCAGAAACCATATATGTAACCGGTGTTACAACAAATGTCTTTATATAAGAAAACTTTCTGCTCTTCATTTCTTTTATCTCTGAACGAGCGATTTTCTCATCCTTTTTATCTATCTCTACAAGAATTTCGGAATCGTTGAAATCTTTAACTACCATTTTCTTATTTTGGTATTTTGTAGTCGTTATTTTATATTTTTTATTTAATTGAATTTCTGTGTCTGAAAGCTCTATTGCTTTATAACTATGACAACTCGCAAAAACAACACAAATCAATAAAAGATTTATCAATAACCTTAGATGCTTTGCGTAGTACAGATTCTTCATAATTCTATTATACAGTTTAACTTCTTTTAATGATACTTTCATGATATAGGTTTTATACATAGCTTAAAAAGCTATATGTGACTTCACTAATTTACTGATTATTCTGTACACAAGGTATTCAAAAACAACATATTAACTAAAATTACATTTTAACTAAGCAACCTTTTTAAAGCATTCAGTCTATAAGACACATACTTTAAAAGACAGAGCCATGACACTATTCAAAAAAATTTCTTTAGTTTTTTTCACTACATTATTTTTGATTTCATGTGAAAATGAACCTTATGATTTATTTAGTAATCTACAAAAAATCGACTCTGATTCGTCCCTGTTTAATTCTATAAAAACGATTTCTACAAACGATGATAAAACCGAGCCTGTTTGTGTGATTTTTATCTATCCATTTAACGTCTATACCTTTGATGATAATTCAGAAGTAGTTGGTAGCAGAATCATCAACAATAATCTAGAATTTGTAAGCTTACTCGGTCAAACCGAAGAAATTAATGGAGCTATTGGGCTTAGCTACCCCATAACAAGTACATTAGAAGATGGTAGTACTTTAAGTATTGATGATAATGCAGAACTTAAAGAAACAATTGAAGCATGTATCGAAACCGAAATTATTGGTAATTGTAATAACATACTAGAAGAAGAAAACTGTATATGGACAATCAATTCTTTAACCGAAAACAAAGAGTACAATAATTCTTTACTTGACTTTTACCAAGATGGAACAGGTATTTTTTATCACAAAGGTGATGCGTACAGAACATCTTGGGTGTCCTTATTTATTGAAGAAAAATTACACATCAATATTCATTTAGAAGGAGAGTCTCAAACCGCTCAGGATTGGAATTTTGACTGGGAAGCTATTATTACCGACGACGATACTATAGAGATAACCAACCAAGACAAAAAATACACCATTCAAAAAAAATGTGCTGTTGAAAACTCATGTGATTATGTAGAGTTTAGAGAATGCGCCCTAGAAGGCTTTGACGATAAAGCAGAGTTTACCCTGGATGGATATAAAGAATGCATTGTATCACTTCAGGAAAATATAAATACAGACGCCGAAGTAACATTTTTCAGCACATATGCTGATGCTGAAGAAGAACAAAACATTTTAGACGCACCTACATATACAAATACCACTAATCCCCAACTAGTTTTTGCTAAAATTAGAAATTCAGAAACTAATGTTTCTAAAATTATTAGAATTGTACTATTTGTTGAAGCCTGTAACAATCCAGATGCGTCCTAATGCTATGGTTAGCCATCTTTTCTATGAAAGAAAAGATGGCTTTTAAAACTACTTTATTTTGTAACATTTTGCTTAATCCTAAAATTTTATTCTTTTTTGACGCAACCTTTAAAAACAACTCAGTCTTAAAAAAATAGATACCTCAGTAATTTATATGCTATTTTTAAAAAGTATTTAGAACAAGTATTAAAATATATTGAACTCTTTTTGCTTATTAACAATGACGAATAAAACACAAAACAGTAGTCTTTACAAAGCTTAAAACCAATTGGACATAAAAAAACTAATTAAAAAGTGTCAAAAAAACAATCGCAAAGCACAAAGTGAATTGTTTTATCTCTATAGAGATATACTTTTTGCTTTGAGTCTAAAATATTGCAAAAATTACAACGAAGCCGAAGACAACTTACAAGATGCTTTTATCACAATTTTCAATAAAATAAACCAATACAATTTTAAAGGTTCTTTTGAAGGTTGGATGAAAAGAATAACTATCAATAAGGCAATTGATAAATACAAAAAGACACCTTATCTAGATAATTTTGTCCAAGAAGAAACTATTGAAGATGTTGTAATTGACGCAGAAGAATTACAACTATCATTAGACGAGTTACTCATATATATACAAGAGTTACCAGACAGATATAGATTAGTTTTTAATTTATATGAACTTGATGGATACTCACACAAAGAGATTGCTACAATGCTTACTATTTCTGAAGGAACTTCTAAATCAAACTTACATAGGGCAAAAAGTATATTAAAAACTAAAATACTATCTGACAAAGATTGTTTTAAAAAAAAAGTACTAAGTAATGGCTAACCCAAAAGACATAGGAAAAGTTTTTAAAGAAAAACTAGAGGGTTTTAATACCACTCCTAGCCAATTAAGCTGGGAAGATATTGAGTCTAAATTACCTAAAAAAGAAAAACGCCCCTTAATCTATTGGATAAGAATAGGAAGTGTACTTGTGCTATCCTCATTGCTGTTAACGTTTGGATATATAACATTTACAAAGACTACAATTCACAATTCAAATACTAATAATACCCCACAAAATACTACAATTGATCATTGTGTAGAACCCAATTTTAACAAAAACAATATCACAGATATAAAAGAGAATAAAACTATTAAAGAAGATTACTTAGATACAATTCGTTCTATAAAAGAGGAAATAAACACTAAAACCGATGTTGTTTCTCATTATACAAACACTAATACTGATTCAAAATCTAATTTACCTATAGCTCAATTAAAAAATAACAAATTCGGTTCTAAGGCTTCTAAAAGTAGTAGTAGTGCAATAAAGGATGCTAACACCTACCAAAAAAGTTTAAGTAATAACGATCATAACAGTATTAACAACGATACTTTATCTTTTCAATTTTCAAACTCTAAAAACAAAAATATCACTAATCATGTATTGACCGATTCTTCTGGTATAGCAAAAACTCCTAAAGACTCTTTAGATTCAGAGTCGCTAATTAAAAAAGAAGAAGTAGTTGCAAAGCGCAAACCTAAAGACACATTAATATACTTAAAGCCAAAGAAAAAACCACTTTTCCAGAAATTTAGTATAGGGGTTCACCTTACACCCACATATACCTTTACGCCAAAAGGGTCTTTATTAAGTAATCTAATCGCTAATAACAAGAATAACGGAAGAATCTCTCTAAATTATGGTATTCTTTTTAAAACATATTACTCTAAAAAAACTGCTTTAAGGATTGGATATAACCGTACAAAATTAAGTAGTATTACTAAAAGTATACCATCTGATCAAATTGAAATTGTACTAAGAGATGTGGGGATATCATTGCCAAACAACTTCACAGTTGAGGATATCAATACATTAGATCTTGTTCAAAAAATATCCTATAATGAAATCTCATTTGGAGCACAGCATCAAATTATCGATCGAAATATCAAAACATCGATACTAATGGGTATGAATATTTTATTTCTAAATCAAAATGCGCTCTCGGTTCGCAACTCATCAAATACCATTAAAGTTGGAAGCGCCAGAAATCTTCAAAAGGCAAGTTTTAATTTTAATATTGGTGCAAACTTTGAGCACTCCATTACAAAACACATTTATTTAAATGCCGAACCTATATTTAATTTTCAATTAAAAGATGCCAGCGACACTACAGAAAGTTATAGACATTTATTTTTCACTCTACAAACTGGATTATCCTATAAATTTTAATAGTACAAAGTACATCTCTTATATTTTAACAGCATTAAAACACGATTAATCTAGCTACTAACATTTTTTTTAGCGTTATTTCTTAAAAAAACAAGAAAAATAAAAAAGTTGTAAAAATTCTGAAATCCTAGTGTTAGTAGTACTTAAAAGCTACGACTAAGTTGAAGTATTATGATTATTTCTATAAAAAATCAACAATTTTGTAACATTTAGGTAACATCTTACGTATAATAAGTAAAGGCCCTAAAATATTCACAAATTAAATTTCAAGGATAACATAGATGAGACAACTTAAAATTACGAAGCAGGTAACGAATCGTGAGACTGCATCGCTGGATAAATATTTGCAGGAAATTGGTAAGGTAGATCTTATTACTGCAGATGAAGAAGTAGAATTGGCTCAGCGTATCAAGGCTGGTGATGAGAGAGCCCTTGAAAAATTAACAAAGGCAAACCTTAGATTCGTAGTATCTGTTGCAAAACAATACCAAAATCAAGGACTTACACTTCCTGATTTGATTAATGAAGGTAATTTAGGGTTAATTAAGGCTGCTAAACGTTTTGATGAAACACGTGGATTTAAATTTATCTCGTATGCTGTATGGTGGATTAGACAGTCTATCTTACAAGCATTAGCAGAACAATCTCGTATTGTACGTTTACCACTTAATAAAATTGGTTCTATTAATAAAATTAATAAAACGTATGCTTTCTTAGAGCAATCACATGAGCGCCCACCAAGTGCAGAAGAGATTGCCAAAGAGTTAGATATGACTATTAATGACGTAAAAGAGTCTATGAAAAACTCTGGTCGTCACGTAAGTATGGATGCTCCTTTGGTAGAAGGTGAAGATTCTAACCTTTATGATGTATTAAACTCTGGTGAATCACCTAATCCTGATAGATCATTATTACACGAATCTTTACGTACAGAAATAGAAAGAGCTTTAGAAACACTTACACCTAGAGAAGCAGATGTAATCAGATTATATTTTGGTCTTGGTGATCAACACCCTATGACCTTAGAAGAGATCGGAGAAACTTTTGATCTTACAAGAGAACGTGTTCGACAAATAAAAGAAAAAGCTATTCGTAGATTAAAACATACGTCTAGAAGTAAAATATTAAAGACTTATTTAGGATAAATTCCTAAATTGCGACTACAAACAGTTTTATAACATAACTGTTCGTTTTTTGATTGATGAATGACCTCCGGCTGATTACCGGAGGTTTTTTCTTTTATATATTTCTAGGAACCTAAAAAGATTAAAATTCAATAATAAAAAAAAAGATACTGGTTATAAATTAAGTTTACTTACCGTTTTTATACCTATGATGTTATCTAGGAAAATAGTTAATTTAGAATTTAAATTACCAAAAAAATATTGTGAATAAACTTTATATGGCGATTATAAAATAATGTAAAACATGCCTAGATCCTTTCTAAGGATACTCTACACTATCTAACTTAATAAACTTGATAGGTTTAAAAGTATTCAAAATTTAAAGCATTTTGTTTTCTTAATCGTATAATATTCGAATACTATACTTCTAATTCAGATTACTATATAAGAAATATGTTTACTTTTACATATACACAATTGTTACCTGCAAGCTTTGAAAAATCCAAACGCGCAGTCAAGCACATTTCATTTTGCTCGTACCTCACAAAATAAAAAGAGCTTGCCTTTTCCCAGCGCTCACTCAGAACAAAAATCAGAAT
>NZ_LQRT01000012.1 GCF_001632745.1 Aquimarina aggregata
AAAACATTTAAAAAATACGATGAAATTAATATTAAAAATACTAAAGTGGATTGGTAAAATTTTTGCCAGTCTTATAATTCTAATATTGATATCTGGATTGTGTTTCCGATTATTTAGTTCAAAACCAGTTCCACCAGGAAAATTAGTGGATGTTGATGGAACTAAACTTCACATAAGAACAGAAGGCGAAAAAAATGATTTACCTACCATTATTCTTGAAGCAGGTTCAGGAAATGATACAGATGTATTTCATTGGATTGTTGAAGGATTGAAAAAAAATATAAGAGTTGTAAGTTATGACAGAGAAGGTAAATGGTTTAGTGAATCTAGCAAAGACAGTATTACATCAGATTTTTACGCCCATCAATTACATAAATTACTTGAAAAAAATGGAGAAAAACCACCTTATATATTAGTAGGTCACTCTATGGGTGGTCCTTATAATAGAATATTCAGAGACTTATATCCAAATGAAGTAAAAGCACTTGTATTTTTAGATTCAAGTCATCCTGAACAATGGAAGCGATTAGCAGAAAATGGGTTGTTTGAAAAAAATCAAATTACCTTAATAAAATCTCTTTCAATACTTGCCGATATGGGAATATTAGGAGTCTATAATAAAATAACTAATCCAAAACCTAAGATTGACAACCTACCGAAAGATTGCCAAATTCGTAAACTTAAACTTATTTCTCATTCTGGAGATGTTTATCGTAGGTATTTAAAAGCAAACATAATAAATAATGATATTCTTTTACGTGCTAGTCAATCAAGTAGTTTAGATTCATTACCTATCTTAGTTTTTACCGCAAAAAAACAATATGGAGATTCTGAAATATGGTTCGAAATGCAAAAAGAACTGAAAGAACTATCTACTAAAGGAAAACAATTTTATATGGATGCAAATCACGGCTCTATAATTACAAAAAAAGAGAATGCTGAAATAATTAATAAAGAAATACTTTTATTGGCTGAAACAATTGAATAGAGAAGTTAAAAGCAACGTTTTACAACACTATATATAGCAAATTAGGCGATTAGTGTTTAACCGAAAGGTCTATTTATATTTGCAAAGTCACCAAATCTTTTGATTTGGTATTAAAAGAGAAAAATTAAAACAAAATACAAAAGATTTGGCTTGTGGCTAAACCGAAAATAATCGCTTGTTTTCTGCCCAACTTGCCATATATTTAACGTTACCAGTAATATGGAAAATCACGAAGAACACGATAAACAAGCAAAAGAAAGGATTGTAAATGACATCAAAGAATATGATTGTCATTTAGCGCTATTTGAAAGTGATGGTTACTCACCTGCCTTTGTTTATACAATAGGTCTTTATGAAAAATTCCAACATCCTGAAATAATATTATTCGGTCTTAAAACAGATGTAATGGGACATCTTCTTAACGGACTGAGAGATGAAATAAGAAAAGGAAATAGTTATAAACTTAATCAAAAATATTCTGGCTTATTGGAGAGCTATGAAGTTCAATTCTTGGAGGTTAATAAAGAAAATTATGCTGACTATTTTGGTTATGCTGGATGGTATTATGAAAACACTTTTGATTTTCCTGTTTTACAAATGATTTGGCCTGATAAAGAAAGTAAGTGGCCTTGGGAAAGCGGATTCAATGAAAACTGGAAATTCAAACAACCTTTACTTGATAGGAATACAGAATTTAAATATCAAGAAGAGAAAAATTTAGGAGTTTATACAACTCATCACGCTTTTGAAGGTAAACCAATTTTGTATGTACATCATAATGAAGATGGAGATTGGCAGTTTCATACAGAATATGAACCAAAAATAGCAGATTCTAAGTTGGTATGCCTAGAAGAAATTATAAAACTTGACCCGACTCTAAATGAAGTTTATTACCTGAATTACGGACAAACGGCTTATAGAAATGAAATCGGAGGGGAATGGACAATTGAAGAATATGAATCAGAAAAAGAGGAAGAAACTACTGGTAACAATGGCTATACGACAATGGCGGATAGAGAGCAAAATTTAAAAACAAGTAATAAATCAAACTTTTGGTCAAAGCTAAAAGGTATGTGGTCATAACACCGCCACTGCGCATAGCCGAGACGTTACCTGCAAGCTTTGAAAAATCCAAACGCGCAGTCAAGCACATTTCATTTTGCTCGTACCTCACAAAATAAAAAGAGCTTGCCTTTTCCCAGCGCTCACTCAGAACAAAAATCAGAATTAAATAGGAATTTAAAAAAATGTCCGTAAATTTGTCCGTGTACGTAAAAACGTCCGTGAATAATTATGGCAACAATTAATTTTTATTTAGACAAACCTGACAAAAAAGGGTTTGCACCAATTCATCTTCGAATAAACTGTAACGGAAGCCAAGTTAAGGTTTCTACAGGACAGAAAATAGAACCGAAAAACTTCAATAAATCCAAACAAAAAGCGATTGGATTAAGTGTGGAATCTCACGAAATCAACCATTATTTAGATTTTCTAAAAGAACGAGCAGACGAACTTTTGCATCACTCTAATAAAAAAACCTTTGTACAAGACGAAGTTAAAAGCGTATTAAACGAACACATAGAAAACTACAAAGAAAGTAACAATGTAAATATTGTCAAAGAACAGGTTGCACTTTATGGAAAACCTTTCACTTTTGTAGATTTATTTGCTGGGGCTGGCGGTTTTAGTGAGGGTTTTTTACAAGCTGAACATAATAATAAATTCTTCGATTTCGTTGTTGCCAACGACATCAATGAAAATTGCGAATTAACTCACGTTGTTCGCTATAATCATCAATTAGGTTTGGATGCGGAGTTTTTAAAACAGGATATTACTGAACCTGACTTTTTAGACAATTTATTAGAAAAAATTGATGGACGTAAAATTGACGTTGTTTGTGGTGGACCACCTTGTCAAAGTTTCAGTCTTGCAGGAAAGCGAAAAAAATTCGATAAAAAAGACGACCTTTTTTCTCACTACTTAGAAGTCATTAAGGTTTTACAACCTAAATACTTTGTGATGGAAAATGTAAAAGGCATTTTGACGAAAGAAGGCGGGAAAATAAAAGAATTGATTATCAAAGAAATCAACTCTATTGTTGACACAAAAGAAATTCCATTACTAAATACATTCATCAAAAAAATACGCAAAGAATCAAATTCTTTCCTTTTCGATAGTATTGTAAAACGAGTTGAACTTGAAAAACTTCTTGAAAAAGATAAAGAAACTGGAAAAGCTGATTTCATCAGTTTTGTTGAGAATAGATTTAAAAAACTAACGCCAAAAATCGCAGATTATAAAACCAGTAAAACAGACGAAAATATTAATACAATTCGTCACGGTTTTAATCTTTTGGCTCGAGCAAAAGAATGGGAGAAATTAAAACGTGATATTATCAAAGAAAAGGATTTTTGTAATATTGATAGTGATGACTTTGTAAATTCCTTTACAGATTTTCTAACAGAAATAAGCTCAGAAAATGTCATTTCAAAAATTGAGAATTCATTTAAAGCTTTAAAAGTTCCAATCAATTACAAAAAGGATTGTGAGGATATTATAACTGCTTTAAAAATATACACAACATCTTTCGATGAATCCATTGAGATTTTAAAATCTCACTGTAACAAATCACAAAAAAAGGAATTAGAGACTATTCTTGAAAGTATTAGACTTTATAAAATAGAACAACCATTTGTAGCTAACGCATCAAATTATGGTGTGCCTCAAAATAGAGAACGAGTACTTTTTATTGGTTGTCGCAAAGACCAAAAATATATTTCTGAAATTCCCGCAACAGTTTCAGAAGAAGAAAAAGTAACCATTTTTGAAGCTTTATACGATTTAGACTTTATTGGCAACAATCAAGAAGCACATCGATATGAACAAATTGATATTTCTGCACAATACAATGGAACTGCAAAAAAAATGGCTAAACTTCTCAAAAAAAGAAAAATTGACGGAAAGCCTATTTCCAAAGGTGGAAAATCATTTGCAGAATGGTCAAAAAAAGGCAGATTAATTGAACGATTTAAACCTCAGACAAAACCATTTTATGTAAGGAATACAGAAGGTTTGGAAAACGGAGAAAAATATTTCGACATACTTAACAACCACAAGACAAGTAATCAAAATGAAACCGTTATTGAAAGACTTGGTGTGATTTTAAAAAATGGTAATTATAGAAAAGCACAACCAGAGCTTGAGAAATTAAATCTTTCTACAAACAAGAGAAATTACAATGTTTTAAAACCAGACGAACAGAGTTCTACAATAATGACTATTGCGGACGATTACATTCACTACAATTCGCCAAGGTCTTTAACAGTTAGAGAAATGGCACGTTTACAATCGTTTGACGACTCATTTGTATTTCAAGGAAAACGCTCAACAGGTGGGAATAACAGAAAAACAGAAGTGCCACAATACACTTTAGTTGGAAATGCTGTTCCGCCTTTATTAGCTAGAGCAGTTGCAAGCGAAATTTTAAAACATATCAAGTGAGAAAACTTACAGACCCAGAAAAAGAAAAAATAAAATTACTTACCAAAAGCCAAGTTTCTCTTACTTTAATTGAGCCAACCGAAACCGGATTAAAAAAATCAATTATGGATGCGACTGGTTCTGTTCGTAGTTATTTGAAAAGTGAAAATATTCACGATTACGAATTACAACCACAAGGTACAGAGAGTAAAGCAATGATTCCAGCAGTTATTCATACTGGTTTTAAGACAATAAAATCACAAGCATCTTTATATCGTCCTTCAACTAAAAAAGGAGACCCACGAATTTGGTTTTATGGTTTGACAAAAGTTGCTGACCCAAACGATATTATTGCAATAACGCACTTTGATGGTAAATTTCAAGTTTTCAACTTGACAAAATTAGACATCAGAGAATTGATTAATTCTTCAATTCTAAATCCGTTTCAAGAGTTAATTAATGCAATTAATACAACTGAGAACGAAGTCGCTTTTGAACTTTTGGCTATGTTAAGAAAAATAGCAAATGCTGGCCCAATTCCTTCAATGGTTGACGCTGACACTTCTGTTGGCAGAACACTTGAAGCTGCACTAGGAATTGACATTAACTCTTCTAAACAACCCGATTATAAAGGAATTGAACTTAAATCATTCAGAAATAGTAGAACAAACCGTAAAAATCTATTTGCACAAGTTCCAGATTGGAAATTAAGTAAATTTAAAAGTTCGGCAGAAATTCTCGACAACTTTGGTTATGAACGAGAAGAGGATTTTAAATTGTATTGCACAGTTTCTGCAATTACTAGAAACTCACAAGGTTTGAATCTAAGAATTGATAGCGATATTAAACAATTGATTGAAAACTCTGATAAACCAGAAGTTGGGGATTTTGTGGTTTGGACATTAGACAAACTTCACAATCGACTAAAAACAAAACATAAAGAAACGTTTTGGGTAGAAGCCGAAAGCACTAGAATAAATGACCTAGAGCATTTTCAATATAAATTGGTGGAACACACAAAAAAACCAATTACTTCTCAATTTAACTTACTAGTTGAACAGGGAATAATTACGCTTGACCATTTAATTAAGCGAAACTCAAAAGGAAAAGTAGTCGAAAAAGGTCCGTTGTTCAAAATCAAACCGAAAGGAATCGAGTTATTATTTCCGCCAAGTGAAAGCTACAATTTAATGGCATAACAGAATTGCCTACGCTGAAAGAGCCATACACATTTCCAGTCGCGCCATCCACGCTACACCAAAACTGTAAAAGAGTATGTCTTTGCCAACGCTAGCAAGTTTGGGGATAAAAAAGCCAGCCAGGTAACAAGGTATAAAAAACATAGGGCGTTTGTGCTTAACCGAAAGTTCTGTGAATATTAACAAAGTCCGCTAAATATAAAATTTGGCATTTATAGTAGAAAAGGTAAAAGCAAAATATTTATATTTAGCTAAGTAATAAACTGAAACGATAGAGCTTATCACCTGCCCTACGTTTCTTATACGAGACGTTA
>NZ_LQRT01000013.1 GCF_001632745.1 Aquimarina aggregata
ACTTATGTTACCCCTCGACTTGCATGTGTTAAGCCTGCCGCTAGCGTTCATCCTGAGCCAGGATCAAACTCTTCATCGTTTGTCTTTAAATATTATTTGAAAACAATACAACGGAATTATAATCGTATCTCTAAATGATTCTAGTCTTTAATTTCGTATGTATTAACTATCCTATAAATAAAATAGCTAAATACGCGCTGTCAATCAATATGTCTATGAACTTTCTTAGCAATCTAAAACCACATCTAGTAGCCAAAATTACTCTTGTTATTACTTAAGGAATCGAACCCTAATTCTACCTAAATTATCAGTAGAAAACCATTCTAAAGTAGAAAACCATTCTAATTATTTTTATGAACTCGCTCTGTTTCGCTAAGCGGATGCAAATATACAACCCTTTTTTATTCTACAAAGCTTTTTTGAAATTATTTTTAAAAAACTTTTTTCCTAAATCCCTAACCAAAACAAAACTCTCAATGAACTCCTAAGCCCTCGAGCTTAGCGGATGCAAACATACAACCCTTTTTTATTCTGACAAGCTATTTCATGGAAAAAAAATAAAGTTTTTTTAACCTAAAAATAAAACCAAATCTCAATGAACTAACCGAAACACATTACCCCGTTTCGAGGGCGCAAATCTACACACATAAAACTATTCGACAATGACTTTTTTAATGTTTTTTTTAATATTTTCTTAACTCCTTAATAACTTAGATGTTACATTAAAAAAAATATTTCTTCTCATTTATCGAACAAAACCCTAGATTGACAGCCTCCTTAATATATAGGTATTATAATAAGGCGACATAAATAATTCTGCACCTCTTACCCTTTAAGCAATGTAGTTTACCAACATAATCATAATTTAATACATTAAATATGCATACTACTATTGTATGAACTTTAATATCGTATTATCTTTGCATCCTTAATTACATAAAGAATGATCAAGATTACGTTGCCTGATGGCTCGGTTAGAGAATACAGTAGCGCAGTAAGCGCTTTAGATGTAGCAAAAGATATTAGTGAAGGTTTTGCAAGAAACGTGATTTCTGCAAAATTTAATGGAACTGTTATTGAAACCTCTACCCTATTAACAACAGACGGTAGTCTTATTCTATATACATGGAGAGATGATGAAGGTAAAACAGCTTTTAGACATTCTACATCGCATGTTTTAGCACAAGCTCTAGAGCAATTATATCCTGGTGTAAAATTATCTATTGGACCGGCAATTGATAACGGTTTTTATTATGATGTAGATCTTGGAGATAAGACTATTTCTGAAAAAGACTTCAAAACAATTGAAGATAAAATGTTAGAAATTGCCAGAGGTAAGCATGATTTCAAAATGAGATCTGTTTCAAAAGCAGATGCATTAGCAAAATACAAACAAGAAGGCAATGAATACAAAGTAGAGTTAATTGAAAACCTTGAAGACGGAACAATTACTTTTTGTGATCATGATACTTTTTCAGATTTATGCCGCGGAGGGCACATACCCAATACAGGGATCATAAAAGCTGTAAAAATCATGAGTGTTGCCGGAGCTTATTGGAGAGGAGACGAGAACAATAAGCAACTAACAAGAGTTTACGGAACATCTTTCCCTAAGCAAAAAGAATTAAAAGAATATTTAGAATTACTAGAAGAAGCAAAAAAAAGAGATCACAGAAAACTTGGCAAAGAACTTAGTCTTTTTACATTTTCATCAAGGGTAGGCCAAGGATTACCACTTTGGCTTCCCAAAGGAGCAGCGCTTAGAGAACGTTTAGAACAATTTCTAAAAAAAGCACAGAAAAAAGCAGGTTATGAAATGGTAATGACACCTCATATCGGTCAAAAAGAGTTATATGTTACCTCTGGTCATTATGCTAAATATGGAGAAGATAGTTTTCAACCTATAAATACTCCTGCTGATGGTGAAGAATTTCTTTTAAAACCCATGAATTGTCCTCACCATTGTGAAATATATAATAGCGGACCATGGTCATACAGAGATTTACCTAAAAGATATGCTGAGTTTGGTACAGTTTATAGATATGAACAAAGTGGTGAATTACATGGACTAACAAGAGTAAGAGGATTCACTCAAGATGATGCTCATATTTTTTGTACTCCAGACCAATTAGACGAGGAGTTTAAGAAAGTAATCGATCTTGTTTTATATGTATTCGGTTCATTAGGTTTTGAAAATTTCACAGCTCAAGTCTCTGTTAGAGATCTTGACAACCCAACTAAGTATATTGGAGATGTTACAAATTGGGAAAAAGCTGAAAATGCTATTATAAGTGCCGCAAAGGACAAAGGCTTAAATTATATAATTGAAAGTGGAGAAGCAGCTTTTTATGGTCCAAAACTCGATTTTATGGTTAAGGATGCGTTAGGTAGAAGTTGGCAACTAGGAACAATCCAGGTAGATTACAATTTACCCGAACGCTTTGACCTTACTTATAAAGGTAATGATAACGAATTGCACAGACCTGTTATGATTCATAGAGCTCCTTTTGGAAGCTTGGAAAGATTTATAGCTATTTTACTAGAACATACGGGAGGTAACTTCCCACTTTGGCTGATGCCAGAACAAGCTATTATTCTCTCTATCAGTGAGAAATATGAAAAATACTCTGAAAAAGTTTTAAATTTGTTAGAAAATGACGAAATTCGCGCCCTTGCCGATCATAGAAATGAGACAATAGGTAAAAAGATCAGAGAAGCTGAAATGAATAAATTTCCTTATATTATCATCATTGGGGAACAAGAAGCTACTGATAACACGATATCTGTTAGAAAACATGGAGGAGAAGATTTAGGAGCTATATCTATTGATGAATTTTCTAAAATCGTAAAAGAAGAAATAAATAAAACCTTAAAACCGTTTAACGGATAAGAAATAAATAAAAAAATAAGTTTAATTTAAATTTTGAAGTCATAGCAATAAGAAGAAGAAGGTCTCAAAAACCACTAAGAGTAATCAAAGAAGATGCTCACAGAATCAATCATAAAATACGAGTTGATGAAGTACGTCTTGTAGGTGATAATGTTGAAGTTGGAGTGTATCCAACCAAGAAAGCATTACAACTTGCCGAAGAGCAAGAGCTAGATCTTGTAGAGATTTCACCTAAAGCTGTGCCACCTGTTTGTAAAATAATGGATTATAAAAAATTCCTTTATGAACAGAAAAAAAGAGACAAAGCTTTAAAATCTAAAGCCACCAAAGTTGTTATTAAAGAAATTAGATTCGGTCCCAACACCGATGAGCATGATTATGAATTTAAAAAGAAACATGCTATTAAATTTCTTAGCGAAGGTGCTAAACTAAAAGCTTATGTTTTCTTTAAAGGTCGTTCTATAATTTACAAAGATCAAGGTCAGATACTACTACTTAGACTTGCACAAGAATTAGAAGAGTATGGTAAAGTAGAACAAATGCCTAAACTTGAAGGTAAACGAATGATAATGTTTATCGCACCTAAGAAATAAAGTAAAGAGCTATTTTATAGCATTTGAAGATAATAAGTGAGATTATAAAAACAAGGATACAATGCCTAAAATGAAAACAAAATCCAGTGCTAAGAAGCGTTTTAAGCTTACCGGAACTGGTAAAATCAAAAGAAAGCACGCTTTTAAGAGTCATATATTGACAAAAAAATCTAAAAAACGTAAGCTTGCTTTGACGCACTCAACGTTAGTGCACAAAAGCGATGAAAATAGTATTAAGGAACAATTACGTTTAAAGTAATTAATCCCTAATCAGGTTAGAATTATTGTAAACCCAGGAGTTAGGCTTTTATAAAAGTAAAATTACAAACTATAAAAACAAAGTATCTAGTTAAGATCGCCTACTACTAAAAAATTTAAAATTATGCCAAGATCAGTAAATTCTGTTGCAAAGAGAGCTAGAAGAAAAAAAGTTCTTAAGCAAGCAAAAGGTTACTTTGGACGTCGTAAAAACGTTTGGACAGTAGCAAAAAATGCGGTGGATAAAGCGATGCAATATTCGTATAGAGACCGTAGAAATAAAAAGAGAACTTTCCGTGCTTTATGGATCACTCGTATTAACGCAGGTGCTCGTACATATGGTATGTCTTATTCTCAATTTATGGGTAAAGTTAAAGCTAATAACATCGAGTTAAACCGTAAGGTTTTAGCAGATTTAGCGATGAACAACCCTGAAGCTTTTAAAGCGATTGTGGAAAAAGTAAAATAGTAATCTTTTTTAATAAAACTATACAATCTCACTTGTTTAAAACCTGCTTGAAAAAGCGGGTTTTTTTTATATTAACTCCTAAAAAAACACACTTAGTCGATAAAACAAGTATTTAATCCATTAAATCCATGGCGAACCCGCATTTTTTCATTACTTTTAAACAAACTCGACTTATATGAAGAAACACTACTTTTTAATTACTTTCGGAGTATTATTCATTAATCAAACTTTGCTTGCACAGGAACAAAGTACACATCATAGTACTAAACTAGGTTCAGAACAAATTTTTGGTTTACTAGAAATGCCCTTTCTTGCTATAGCTCTAATTTTTAGCTTTCTAACGGCTACAAGATTAAAAGGGGGAAAATTTGGCTCTGGAATGACACTTCTTGCCTGGGGTTTTGTTGTAATGGCTTTAGGTCACTTACATATGCAAATCGCTCATATTTTTGATTATAATGTCTTCAAGAACATATTTGGCGACACCTTTGGTAATTATATCTGGTTTATTGCTCTAATTCTTACATGGGGATTATCTGCATTAGGTTTTTTCAAAATATACAGAGCCAGTAAAATATGACCCTTAGATGATCGCAAATTGGTTTAAAAAAATAATATCCAAAAATAGAATTGATCCAACAGGAAATAAAGAAGAACAGGACATCAGTGATCTTATTAATTTTTTGTGGAAACAAATCGACATACCCGCTAATGCAACTAATCTGAAAGCAAAAGCTAAAATTTTTGATACCTACTCATTATCTAAAAAGAAAGAATTCTTACCCGAATTATATCTGCTATTTGAAGAACACATTGTTGAGAAGAATATAATTAATCAATTAAGTTCAAAAATAATAAGAGATAAAATCATTGAGCGATACGCCTTTTTGAATACTTACGAGAATTTTTATTTGATATTTCAATCCTCTTCAGAACAAGAACTCACATTATGCAGAACATTTCTTTTTAGCGTACTGGTGAAATCCGAGGAGCTTGTTGGAGGCAACAATGATCCAAAAATAGTTAACATAAAAAATTATCTTCATACCGATTATAATTTCAAAACTATAGATTTAATAAAAGAGCGAAAAAAACTATTAGAATATTCTACAGAGATTTTTCAGCGAATTAAAAATAGCCTAGGAATTAATGCTATTACTAATATTTACTTACTCATTTACAAATCCTATTTTCAGTCGTACCACTTATTGGATTCTTTTACAGGAATATTAAATGTTATTCCTGAAGAAATTTTGGCAAAAGATCTCATAAATTTTCCAAGCAAACAACAAATGCTTAAAATGCTTCAGAAACAATTGTACAGCATGGAAGAAATTAATGAGCGACTGACAAAAGAAATTATAGAAAGAAAAAAAGTAGAAGAAGATTTAAAACATATAGAACATCTTAACACGACCATTCTTGAGACCGCTATGGACGGAGTGATTTTAGTAAATAGTAATGGGACCGTTTTAAACTGGAACAATCAGGCCGAGAATATACTTGAACTAAAAAGAGAAGAGACCATAGGACGAAGTGTTTATTCTCTAGTGCCACGTAAACTTAGATACGCTTTACAAAACAGCTTTAGTAATTATATTAAAACAGGAACTGATGAATTAATTAACAAGAGAGTTGAAACTTCTGTAAATAGAATTAATGGAACCGTAGTACATATAGAACTTACGATCATAGCAATTAAAACTAAAGAAGATTTCTTATTTAATGCTTTTTTTAGAGACATTACTAGCAAAAAAGTTATTGATAATGAAATTAGAGAAGCAAAAGTAATTGCTGAAAAATCTGCAAAAGCTAAATCTGCTTTTTTATCGAATATGAGTCATGAAATCAGAACACCTTTGAATGTAATTTTAGGATTAACCGGAATTTTACAAAAAAGTGATTTTAGCACTCCACAAGTAGATAAAAAAAATCTCGATGGCATCCAGTTTTCTGCAGAAAATCTTTTAGTTCTAATCAATGATATTCTTGATTTTTCTAAAATTGAAGCCGGAAAACTCACTTTACATAATACTGATTTTAATGTACTAGAGCTCATACATAATTTATCTAGAGGGTTTAGAATCAAAGCTGATGAAAAAGGTATCGATTACACTGTGGATATCGCCCCAGAAGTACCAAAGTTTATTATTGGTGATCAACTTAGGTTAAATCAAATTTTAATTAATTTACTAGGAAATGCTATAAAATTCACCCATGAGGGCAAAGTCACTATTGAGATAACTGTTGGTAAAATACTTAAAAACCAAATCACACTGAACTTTGCGGTCAAAGATACAGGGGTTGGTATACCTAAAGACAAGTTAGCTAGTATTTTTGAAAGTTTTTATCAAGTACACAAGCCAGGAAAAAACAAAATAGAAGGGACTGGCTTGGGCTTATCAATTTCAAAACAGTTAATAGAATTACAAGGTGGAAAACTAAAAGCCAAAAGTAAACCTGGTATAGGTTCTGTTTTCCAATTTTCAATACAATACACTAAAAGTCAGTTTAAATCTACAGAAAAAAATCAAAAAAGCATCATCTCAAATCAGGATACAACTGATATTTCAGGAATGAGAGTTCTAGTCGTGGAAGACAATAAAATGAACCAATTTTTCTTAAAACAATTACTCTTAAATTGGAACATTGAAGTTCATCTTGCTGAAAACGGAAAAATAGCTCTAGAAAAAATAGAGCATAGTGTCTATGATTTAATTTTAATGGATATGCATATGCCAGTAATGGATGGCCCAGAAACTGCAATGAAAATAAGAAAATCCCCTAACGCAGCAATAAAACAAATCCCTATAATTGCTTGTTCTGCCGATGTATTTCCTGAATCAAAAAAGAAGGCAATTGCTTCTGGAATGGATTTCTATCTTACTAAACCTTTAAGTGAAAAAGCTCTTGAAGAAGTGCTTTTTAGTCTACAACCAAAAGGTATTAAAGGAAGAACCTCTATAAAAATGGAAGTGTCACCAGTAAAGAATTTAGTAAATTCTTCTTCAATAAAAACCTGTGACCTTTCTTTCTTAAAGAAAACCTTTGATAACGATAAGGAGATCATACAAAGTGTTCTTCAAATATTTATTGATGAAACACCTTTAGATTATCAAAAATTAAAAGATGCTGTGTATCAAAATGACATGGTTACTTCTAAACAAATAGCGCACAAACTCAAATCAAGCTTTAAAACTATTGGATTAAGCCACCAAACTCAACTATTACAAAAAATTGAACAAAATTCTGCTCAAAATAACGATTCAAAGGTGATTCTAGAATTATTTAAACAATTAGAAGAATCTTTTCCTCAGATTATAAAAGATATTAAACTATCAATAAAAGAGTTGGATTCTTGAATCACTTAAAATAAAAATCTGAATCCTATTAGTATATTTGCGGTTATGCAAAATCAGATCAAAAGCTTTCAAAACACTAGAATCAAGTTTCTTAATCAACTGAAAGAAAAATCACGCGTTCGTAAAAAGGAAAAATGTTTTATAATTGAAGGAGTTCGTGAAATCTCTTTAGCCCTAAAAGGAGATTATTCAATTACTCAAATATACTATTGTCCTTCAATAATTTCATTCGAGGAAGCTTCAACCCTAACAAACCAAAGAGACCAAAAAACATCTATATTTGAAATCTCTCTAGAAATATATCAAAAGCTTGCATATCGCAGTACTACAGAAGGAATATTGGCAGTTGCCCTAGCTAAGGATTTAGACATAAACAGTTTTAAATTATCTTCAAAAAACCCTTTAATTCTTGTTACCGAAGCTCCTGAAAAACCTGGTAATATTGGTGCTCTTCTACGCACAGCAGATGCCGCTAATCTAGATGCTGTTTTTATCGCCAATCCTAAAACAGATATGTATAATCCAAATATTATTAGATCAAGTGTAGGGTGTATTTTTACCAATAAAATTGCTACAGGTACTACATCAGACATTATTACATTTTTAAAACAACAAAATATCGAAATCTATGGCGCGGCATTACAATCCTCTCAGGATTATCACACACAAAATTACACAAACCCAACAGCCATTGTAGTAGGCACAGAAGCTACAGGTCTAAGCAGTGAGTTTTTACAAAATACTTCCCAAAATATAAAAATACCAATGGGCGGTAGTATAGATTCAATGAATGTATCTGTTGCGGCGGGAATTTTAATTTTTGAAGCAAAACGCCAGCGTAATTTCATTAAATAAAGATTAATAAATTATTAAACAAATAGATTAAAAAGTATTATCTTTCCACCTACCCCGTAAATCCCAAATACTTAAACTACTAATTGCTATTAACCGATGACCCCTATTTCCCTATTTTACCTATTAGTTGCTATCGTCGTTATTGTATTTTTAATAGACACTCTTTTGGACGTTCTAAATGCAAATCATTATGATGATAAGATACCCGAAGAATTATCTGATGTTTACCCAAAAGACGAATATTTAAAATCCATAGCATATAAAAAAGCAAACTATAAATTCAAGATATTTTCTTCGACTATATCACTTTTTATTATGTTATTGTTTTTCTTTCTTGATGGCTTTGCCTGGGTAGATAATATAGCCCGAAGTCTTTCTGACAATTCAATTGTTATTGGTCTCATTTTTTTTGGAATTATAATGATAGGAAGTGATATCCTTTCTACACCAACTTCTTACTATCAAACTTTTGTAATCGAAGAAAAATTTGGTTTTAATAAAACATCTTTAAAAACCTTTTTTGTAGATAAAATTAAAAGTATCATTATGATGATTATCGTTGGTGGTGCTCTTTTATCATTAATTATATGGTTTTATGAAATCACTGGAAAACATTTTTGGATGTATGCTTTAGCATTAATTTCAATTTTCACACTTGCTATGAATATGTTTTATGCCAGACTTATTGTTCCTATATTTAATAAACAAACCCCGCTGGAACCTGGAGAACTAAGAAATATTATAGAAGCGTATTCTAAAAAAGTTGGTTTTCAGTTAAAAGACATTTATGTGATTGATGGCTCTAAAAGAAGTACTAAGGCAAATGCATATTTTTCTGGTTTTGGAAGTGAAAAAAGAATTACATTATATGACACGTTAATTAAAGATCTGGATAATGAAGAAATCGTAGCGGTTCTCGCCCATGAAGTTGGGCATTTTAAGAAAAAACATGTTATCGCTAACTTATTATTATCAATATTACTAACAGGATTGACTTTATGGTTTTTATCTCTTTTTATCGCTAATCCATTATTATCAGAAGCGCTTAACGTTAGCGTGCCCTCTTTTCATGTGGGTTTAGTTGCATTTGGAGTTTTGTATAGTCCAATTTCTGAGATTACTGGCCTTGTAATGAACATAGTTTCAAGAACTTTTGAATACCAAGCAGATAACTATGCCAAAAACACATATAACGAAGAAGCTTTGATAAGTAGTTTGAAGAAACTTTCAAAAAACAATTTTAGCAACCTGACCCCCCACCCTGCAATGGTATTTATACATTATTCACACCCAACTCTTTTACAGAGAATAAAAAATTTAAGAGAATAAAATCCAGTGTTCAAGTACTTGCTCATTACAATTCTTAATTGTACATTTAATAAATATATGTCATGTTTACACTTTAATTAACATATATAATTTAAGGTATAATTTTTGTCAGATTATTTATTGCAAAGGGAGAATAGTTCACACAGTATTGAATAGGGCTTTCATAAAAAATTACGTATTATGACTGAAGCTGCTATAGAAGAAGAAAATAAACAAATAGCTAAGCAATATAAAGAATTGCTTCGTATTAGTTACAGAGATCTTTCTAAGGAAGATAAGGCACTTATACGACAAGCATTCGACATTGCCGTCGATGCTCATAAAGAGCAACGAAGAAAAAGTGGTGAAGCTTATATTTTTCACCCAATAGCTGTTGCTAAAATAGTTGCAAGTGAAATTGGTCTTGATGCAACTTCAATTGCTGCAGCGCTACTACATGATGTCGTCGAAGATACAGAATATACATTAGTCGACATCGAACAAATGTTTGGTGAAACCATAGCACGTATTGTTGATGGTTTAACTAAAATTTCTTCTTTAAAGAAAGATAGAGATATATCTCTTCAGGCAGAGAATTTCAGAAAAATGCTACTTACACTTAATGATGATATCCGTGTTATCATTATTAAAATTGCAGACCGTCTACATAACATGCAAACCATGGACGCTATGCGACCTGATAAGCAAGTTAAAATTGCTTCTGAAACATTATTTATTTACGCACCTTTAGCGCATAGAATAGGACTTTACAACATTAAGACTGAACTCGAAGACCTAGGCTTAAAGTATACAGAACCTGATGTCTACAGAGATATTCTTGAAAAAATAAAAGAAAGTAAAGAAGAACAAGATGCTTATATCAAAAGGTTTTCTGATCGAATCCGTGAAGGACTCGATAAAGAAGGGCTAAATTATGAAATCAAAGGTAGACCTAAATCCATATTTTCTATCCGAAGAAAAATGGTTAAGCAAAACGTCTCTTTTGACGAGGTGTATGACAAGTTTGCGATACGAATAATATATAAGTCAGATTCGGACACTGAAAATGAAAAGTTTGTAGCGTGGAAAATCTATTCTATTGTTACTGATTATTATAGACCTAATCCAATTCGATTGCGAGATTGGATTAATCAACCAAAAACCACAGGTTACGAGGCACTTCACATCACTGTTATTGGTCCAGATAGTAGGTGGGTAGAAGTCCAGATCCGAAGTGAACGCATGCATGAAATTGCAGAAAAAGGATACGCAGCACATTATAAATACAAAAACAAAGAAGAGCAACAACAAGATCAAGGCCTGGATGATTGGCTAAATAGACTACAAGAGGCATTAGAAAACTCTGAGGCCAATGCTGTAGATTTTGTAGAGGAATTTAAACTAAATCTATATGCCAAAGAAATATTTGTTTTTACCCCTGAAGGAGATTTAAAATCATTACCCAAAGGGGCAACTGCTCTTGATTTTGGTTTTAGCGTTCATACAGAAATCGGGCTAAAAACCAGGGGATCAAGGGTTAATGGAAAATTAGTGCCCTTAAGTCATGAGTTAAAAAGTGGGGATCAAGTAGAGATCATTACTTCAACAAAATCAAAACCATCTTCTAACTGGTTAGATTATGCGACCACTGCAAGAGCACGTTCCAGGATAAAATCAGCTCTACGTGATGAGAAAAAACAAATTGCCGAGGATGGTAAAGTGATCTTGAAACGTAAGCTTCGCTCTCAAAAAATTACCATGAGTGAAAAAGTGGTTAATGAACTTGTACTATATTTCAAACTAAAAACCAGTTTAGATTTATTTTATAGAGTTGGTATTGGAACCATTGATAATAAAAAAATTAAAGAATTTGCTACAACAAGAAGCAATGTCTTTATGAATTTTATTAAAAATAGAATTAGAAGAGGTAATATAAAAGATGTAAATAAAGAAGAGATAACCTCTAAATATGATCTCTTAGTATTTGGTAAAGATCTGGAAAAGTTAGAATATAAATTATCAAATTGTTGTAACCCTATTCCTGGAGATGATGTATTTGGCTTTGTTACCGTTAATGAAGGTATAAAAGTCCATAAAAACAATTGTCCAAATGCTTTACAATTGCAAAGTAACTATGCCTATAGAATCATGCAATCAAAATGGATAGATTCTAGCCAAGAAGAATTTAAAGCCGTTATAAGACTTAATGGAATTGATAATATTGGTGTTGTTAATGAAGTAACTCAAATTATATCTAACAATATGCATCTTGCCATTTACAACATGAATTTTGATACAAACGACGGTGTTTTTACCGGTAAAATTACTGTAGGTGTTAAAAATAAAAATACTCTAAAAACAGTAATAAAAAGTCTTACTAAAATAAATGGTATCGATAAGGTTATTCGAGAATAATAGACATCTAAACAATAGCTTTAGAAATTCGATATATGCATGCATTATTGTAGCATTAAAAATTATGATAAAATAATATCTTATTTAATTCCTTCAATGCAGTTAGGGGGCTAATAAAAAATAATGTAACTTTGCTTTTTTAAACGTATGAGTACTAAAGCAACTACACAAAACGATCAAGTTATCGTTAAAAATGTGTTTACCAGCTTCTTAGAAGAAAATGGTCATAGAAAAACACCAGAACGATACGCTATACTTCAAGAAATTTACGAAAGTGACGAACATTTTGATATAGAATCTTTATATATTAAAATGAAAAACAAAAACTATAGGGTTAGTCGTGCTACGCTATATAACACTATCGAGCTTTTATTAGAGTGTAAATTGGTTAGAAAACATCAATTTGGTCAAAATCAAGCACAATATGAAAAATCATATTTTGATAGACAACATGATCACCTTATTCTAACAGATAGTGGTGACGTTCTTGAGTTTTGTGACCCTAGAATTCAATCTATAAAAAAAACAATAGAAGAAATTTTTGATGTAGATATTACAAATCACTCTTTGTATTTCTACGGAACTAAAAAGAAATCAAACTAATCAACACAACTAATGGCGGTAAATTTATTGCTTGGTCTTCAATGGGGAGACGAAGGGAAAGGAAAAATTGTAGACGTTCTTACAAAAGATTATGATATAATTGCTAGATTTCAAGGTGGTCCAAATGCCGGGCATACTTTGGAATTTGATGGAATCAAACATGTATTACACACTATTCCTAGTGGAATTTTTCATGACAAAGCCATTAATTTGGTTGGAAATGGAGTTGTAATAGACCCTGTTATTTTCAAAAAAGAATTAGATAATCTAAATAAATTTAATTTAGACTATAAATCAAAGCTTTTAATTTCTAGAAAAGCACATTTAATACTTCCAACTCATAGAATTTTAGATGCCGCCTCAGAAGCTTCTAAAGGTAAAGCTAAAATAGGCTCAACCCTAAAAGGTATAGGTCCTACTTATATGGATAAGACGGGTAGAAATGGTATTCGAGTGGGAGACCTTGAACTTAGTAACTGGAAAGATCGTTATAGAAACTTAGCTAATAAACATGAAGCTATGATTGACTTCTATGATGCTAAAATCGAGTATGACTTAGAAGAATTAGAACGTGAGTTTTTTGAAGCTGTAAAGGTATTAAAATCACTAACTTTTATTGACAGTGAAGAATATCTTCATAAAGCGCAAAAAGAAGGAAAAACAATTCTTGCTGAAGGAGCTCAAGGATCATTATTAGATATTGATTTTGGTACTTATCCATTTGTGACTTCTTCTAATACAACGGCAGCCGGTGCTTGTACCGGTTTAGGGATTGCTCCTAATAAAATTAAAGATGTTTTTGGTATTTTTAAGGCCTATACAACACGAGTAGGTAGCGGTCCTTTTCCTACTGAACTATTTGATAAAGATGGTGAGACAATGGCTAAAGTTGGTAATGAATTTGGAGCAACAACAGGAAGACCAAGACGTTGTGGCTGGTTAGATCTTGTAGCACTAAAATACGCTGTACATGTTAATGGGGTTACTAAGTTAATGATGATGAAAGGCGATGTGTTAAGTGGATTTGAAACACTAAAAGTATGTACTGCTTACAAATATCAAGGCGAAACAATTACACACTTACCATACAATATCGAACCAGAAAATGTAACTCCAATCTATACTGAAATGAAAGGTTGGTCAGAAGATCTTACAGGAATGACAGAAGCTTCTGAATTGCCAAAGGAGTTAAATGAATATATCGACTTTCTTGAAAAAGAGTTAGAAACTCCTATTACTATTGTATCTGTAGGTCCAGATAGAACGCAAACAATACATAGGTAGTTTCAAAATACGACAATACTATAATTAATTACAAAAGCCGTTAAATTAAATTTAACGGCTTTTTCAGCTAACTAAAATAGTAACACAAATATTATAATTCGTTTTACTATTACTCTTCACCATAATGGCATATTCTGTTAGATTACCACGAGGTTATTTCTTCTGTTGTTATTTTTAAATCAATAACTCTTTCAATTTTTTTAACCCCTCTTAATCTATTATTGTATTGTTTAGGAAAAGAAACTAGTTGTTTAAAACCATAAATATCATCATCCCCTTTTCCTCCGTCACGATTACTAGCTAAATATCCTGTTTTATGTTCTTCATTAATTATAAAAGTAAAATCGTCCTTTTCGCTATTAATTGGTTTTCCTAGATTATAAACTTCGATATTTCCGTCCTTGTTTGGTAGTGTCATGAAAATATCTAAACCTCCAAAACCACTATGGCCATTGCTCGCAAAAAACAAGTTCCCCTTATCACTTACATAAGGAAAAGTTTCTCTTTCTTTTGTATTTATTCTTTCTCCTAAATTAACTGGTGTTCCAAAATTACCGTCTTCATATATATCAACCTTATACAAATCAGATTTACCAAAACTACCCGGCATATCACTAGCAAAAAAAAGATGTTTTCCATCAGGGGACAATGCTGGATGAGCAATAGAATAATCATCACTATTGAAAGGTAATTCTTCTACATCTCTCCATTTTCCTTCATAATAACTAGCTCGATAAATTTTTAATAAAACAACACCTTCATCATTTGTCCCATATTTCTTCTTCGAGTAGTTATTCCTGGTGAAATAAACTGTTTTTTTATCTTGAGTAAAAACCGCCGAAGATTCATGAAATTTAGAATTAATTTTTCCCTTTAATTTTCTAACTCTTTGCTGATTATTAATTTCTGTAGTCTTATATAAGTCCAAAAAAGGTTGATTATTTAACGCATCAAAAGTTTTAGAGATACTATTAACATCTCTTGAAGATGCAAAAATTAACTCTCCATTATAAAAACTAGGAGCATAATCCGAACCTTTTGAATTTATTTTCAAAATATTTAGCACAAAATTCTTTGACTTTTTTTCTTTTACTGTTAGAGAATTCAATAAACATACATAAGATTCGTTTCTACCTTTTGTTTCATAATTATTTAAAAAACTCTCAGATAGCGCTTTACCTTCTTCATATACTTTTATAATTGCAGGCTCTATATTAACATCACCTGTATATACTTTGTTATCGTCAACAAGAGCATAGCTTATATAAGTATCAACTATTTCCCTATACTGTACTTCTTGTGAAAATACAGCTCCCCAAAAAAACAAAAAAAACAGCCTATTGAAGTTTTTCCCCAAAAACATACATTAGTTTTTTGTTATTTCTATTTCGATCTCATCTTTAAGTTTCCTTAAAAAAAATCATAATACCTGTAAGTTGACTAATTAAAATAACTAGTCATTAACAGTATTTAATAATTCTAAAAAAAATAAAGTTTAAGAAATGCTATCCCCATAGCATTGATCGTATTCTTTTGTTGTTTCCTCTTGCAATGTACTGATGCTTAATCAAATCAAGTGTTAAAAATTCGTAAAATTCTTTTTTATTTTTTTTAGAATCACATTAAAACCCTCTTTAACCCCTTTAATTATTCGGAAAATGTGCTCAAAAAAAATATCGATTATTCATAATTCTCAACCAAATATTAATTAATTCAAAAAATGATATTCAAAAAATACGTAACATTAAAGGTATTCATAAGTATTTAAAACAAGAAGACCGTTATTTTACATAAACAGCAACAATCATTAGTAACAATTTTCGTTATTTTGCAAACAAATTAAGAACACTTGAAATACAAATTCATCTATATAACTCTTATTCTTTTGTTTTCTGCAGTCACTATGGCTCAAGAAGCAAAACAAATAAAGGTACAATCTGACCGAACTATTAAAGACCAAGACAGATTTCCTGGAGCCACAATTTTAGCAAAAGTGGATAAGCAGGTATACATGCAACACGAAGGTGTTGAAATTTGGTGTGATCAGGCAGTTCATTACGGTGAGGATAAATTTGTAAAAGCACTTGGTAATGTGATTATAAAGCAAGGAGATACCTTGACCATGACCAGCAAATATGCAGAGTATAATGGAAACACTCAATTTGCCTATGCCAGAGATGATGTATTTATGGAAACCCCATCGAATACATTGCGTACAGATACTTTATTTTTTGATAGATTAAAACAACAAGCCTACTATCGTAGTGGAGGTACAGTTAAAGATTCTGCAAATACAACACTTACTAGTAAGATTGGTCGTCATTTCATGGATAGAAATCAATTTTCATTTAACACTAATGTAAAAATTGTAAATCCTGAAAACACTATTGATTCTGATCGATTAGATTATTTCCCAGATGCCAACCATGTCTATATATACGGACCATCAACTGTAAAAGGAAAAGAAAGTACTTTATACTGCGAAAGAGGTTTTTATGATACCGAAGTAAAAACAGGGTATGCAATTAAAAATGCAAGAATCGATTATGATAATCGCACTGTTTTTGGAGATAGTATATTTTACAATAGTGCTGTGCAATTTGCATCGGCAACTAATAATATAAAAGTACTAGATACAGCAAATAATTCAATTATTACTGGACATTATGCCGAAGTATTCAAAGACAAGGATTCTGTATTTATTACCAAAAGAGCCCTAGCCGCAACATTACAAGAAAAAGATTCTATTTTTATACATAGTGATACATTAATGGTTACTGGTAAACCCGAAAACAGAATCATGAATGGCTTTTATGATGTAAGAATCTATAAAATCAATATGAGTGGTAAAAGTGATTCTATCAATGTTGATCAAACTACAGGTTACACAAAAATGATAGGTAGACCAATTTTATGGGCGCAAAGAAATCAAATGACAGGAGATACCATAAAAATCATTTCTAATAACGAGACCGAAAAACTTGATTCTTTGGTAGTCTATCAAAATGCTTTTCTTGCTCAAGAAGACACCTTAAAAGCAGGATATAATCAAGTTAAAGGACAGACACTATATGGTTTATTTAAAGACAATGAGATTTATCAAGTAGATATAGATAAAAATACCGAAACTGTTTTCTATCAAAGGGAGAGTGAAGGTGATTTAAAATTAATAGGTATCAACAAAGTATTATCCAGTTCTATACGATTGTTACTTAATAATCGAGAAATAGAAGATGTATACTATTATCAAAATGTTGATGGTACTTTATATAGAGAAATTGATCTTCCTGAAAATGCTCGTGAACTTTCTGGGTTTTTGTGGCGTGGAGAGGAACGTATTACTAGTAAAGCTGATCTTTTTAGAGGAGAAAGCCCTCCTGTTCTGACAAAAATAAAAGGTATTCCGTTGCCAAAAGATGAAGCTGATTTCTTTGATGAAGAAACAGTAAAACGTATAGAAGAAAACAAATCTGAAGGATCACGTCTACTAGAACAAGAACTTAAGGATGCCGAATTAAAAGAGACCAATGAAGAGTTAGATTCTATTCCTTCTAAAAAAGAAATCAAAGAAGATCTCAAGGAAGAAAATAAAAAAAGTAAAAAGAAAACTTCCTCAATTGATCTAGATTTACAACGAACAGCTAGACAAAGAGATAGTATCACTGTGACTACCCTAAAGCAGGCAAGTAAACTTAAGGATAGTACAAAAAGTTTATCTAACAATTAGAAGCTAGTAGTATATATCTAATTGTTATAATTCTAATTATTTTTTTCAATAAAATTTCACATACCCTAAATACTCTTGAAGGAAGATTTTTTTAAATACCAAGCACAAACAAGTCCACATCCTTTAGCAATGGAAATTTCACATGCTGTAGGATCTTATATTTATGATACTAATGGTAAAAAATATCTTGATTTTGTAGCTGGTGTATCGGCCTGCAGCCTAGGACATAGACATCCAAGAGTAATAAAAGCCATACAAGAACAATTAGATAAGTACTTGCATGTTATGGTTTATGGTGAATATATCCAGCAACCAGCAGTAACATTAACAAAACTTTTAGCACATCACCTCCCCCCTTCTCTAGAAAAAACTTATTTAACCAATTCAGGAACCGAAGCTATCGAAGGATCTCTTAAACTGGCAAGAAGAGTAACAGGTCGCAGTCAAATTATTGCAGCCAATCTAGCCTATCACGGTAACACTATGGGATCAATGAGTGTAATGGGGTATGAAGAACGCAAAAGAGCTTTTAGACCATTACTTCCTGATGTAAGCTTTATTAATTTTAATTTTGAAGGTGATCTATCTCAGATAACAGAAAACACGACGGCTGTCTTGTTAGAAACAATACAAGGCGGAGCCGGTTTTATAGTTCCAAAAAATAATTATTTGCAAAAAGTTAGGAAACGCTGTGATGAAGTAGGTGCTTTATTAATTTTAGACGAAATCCAACCAGGATTTGGTAGAACAGGTACTCTTTTTGGTTTTCAAAACTATAACATAGTGCCTGATATACTTGTCCTCGGAAAAGGAATGGGCGGGGGTCTTCCGATTGGAGCGTTTACAGCTTCCTCTGAAATGATGGATCAATTGCAAGACAACCCCAAATTAGGTCATATTACAACATTTGGAGGAAATCCTGTCATTGCATCTGCTGCTTTGGCAACATTACAGGAACTTACAGAAAGTGACGTAATGGCAGAGGTATTAGAAAAAGAAAAACTATTTAGATCAATACTTGTACATCCACTAATTACAGAGATTAGAGGTATTGGTTTAATGTTAGCTTGTATAACTCCTTCAGAGGAGATCACAAATCGAATAATAATGCTTTGTCAAGAGAAAGGATTAATCCTGTTTTGGCTCTTGTTCGAGTCAAAAGCAGTACGAATCACACCTCCGTTGACCATTTCTGTTGAAGAGATCAAAGAAGGTTGCGCCATTCTCTTAAGTGTTTTAGATCAAATTAATGAGCTTAATAAATGATCTGTTAACTTGAAAAGTTGACTAAAATTTACTATATTTAGTTGAATAACACTTCTTTTCACAAAAATTCTTAAGACATATTGGCCTATAAAAAATAAACACATGATCATTTTTTATGAATGGTATGTATTTTGTTAATTAGTTTGTTAAAAACAAATGATGACTAAAGTTCAAACGTACAAATTCATTTGTAATTTTAATACTGAGGAAATCAATAATGCGAAAATAAATTACGTTTAATAAAGTTATCAAATATCCTCAATCGTTTGGGAAAGCAAAACAGATATTTATACTACTTTTACTATTTATTGAGCATCTCTAATCAACGTGTATGAAATTTAACCACGAAGAAGAAGAAAATAATTTCTCTATTACTCGATACGAGTCTATGCTGAGATCTAATGATGTTAAGTTTTTTGATTCTGACGAATTTGAATCTATTATTCATCACTATCTAGAAAATGGGAAAATTGCTAAAGCCAAAAAGGCAATATCTTTGGGTCTTTCACAACATCCATCTTCTGTAAACTTGAAATTACTACAAGTTGAAGTAATGGTATTTGAAGATCGCTTGGACAAAGCAGATAATCTCTTGGCTCAATTACATGCAATTGAACCAGAAAATGAAGAAATTTATATTCAAAAAGCTAATATTCTTTCAAAGAAAAATGAACATTTTAGAGCCATAGAACTTCTTAATATTGCATTAAAGTATACTAATGATGAAGCAGATGTCTTTTCTTTAATAGGTATGGAGTATTTGTTTATGGATGATTTTGAAAACGCTAAGGTTAGTTTCATGAAATGCCTTGAAGCCGATGATCATGATTATTCAGCTTTATATAATATTATTTATTGTTTTGACTTTCTAGAACAGCATGAAGATGCTATTGAATACCTTAACATGTATCTTGATAAAAACCCATATTGTGAAGTTGCTTGGCATCAAGTAGGGAAACAATATTATGATTTGAAAGATTACAAAAAAGCATTAGCAGCATTTGATTTTGCTATCATCAGCGATGAGTATTTTATAGGTGCATATTTAGAAAAAGGGAAAGTTTTAGAAAAACTAAAACGCTATAATGAGGCTATCGAA
The DNA here is from genome assembly GCF_001632745.1 of Aquimarina aggregata. Taxonomy (GTDB): domain Bacteria; phylum Bacteroidota; class Bacteroidia; order Flavobacteriales; family Flavobacteriaceae; genus Aquimarina; species Aquimarina aggregata. The sequence goes on from NZ_LQRT01000013.1 coordinate 20,130, forward strand.
AATTATCGAATAACTCTTGAATTAGATGACCCGACCTCTTTTGCATTACTACGAATTGGAAAGTGTTTTGAAAGATTGGGGAATGACGATTTGGCCATTCAACATTATTCCAAAACCGTACATGAAGATCCTTTATTAGACAAAGGATGGATTGCCATAACCGATTTCTATTTACGCAAACGCAATTACCAAAAGGCACTGTATTATACAAATAAAGCCATTAGTATAGATGCAGAAAACGTTTTGTACTGGAAAAGATATGCCAAAATAAATAACAAACTTGATTTTTTTGAAGAAGCAGAAAGAGGATATCGCAAAGCGCTAGAACTTGGTAATTATGAACTAGAAACTTGGTTAAGTCGATCAGATATTCTTAGATTTCTTGGAGAATCAGACGCAGCTTTACAAAACTTGTTTCAAGCTATAGAATTTTATCCTGATAATGCTGAAGTTCAATTTAGGCTGGCTGGGATCTATTATGAAAATCAAGATTATGACAAGGGAGAGCACCATATAAGAAAAGCACTTGAATTAGATTATGAATATCATATAGTTTTAGAAGAACTTTTTGATAAAGTATTTAATTTAAGTTTAGTGAAAAATATTATTTCAGAATATAAATAATAACAAAAAAGACATTTTTTTCTATAATAAGGCTTCGCAAAAATCCATACATTTGTTTTGATCAATACTTAAAACTAAAAAAATGCGGAGAAGTCTTAAGGACTACCTAATTATTTCAATTAAAGGATTAGCAATGGGAGCAGCAGATGTTGTTCCTGGTGTTTCTGGAGGGACAATCGCTTTTGTCTCAGGAATCTATGAAGAGTTAATCGAAACTATAAATAAGTTAGACTTCTCATTCTTTTCTACTTGGAAAAAAGAAGGTTTTTTAAATGCTTGGAAAGCATACAATCTTTCTTTTTTATCCACACTATTTTTAGGGATTGCTATTAGCATTTTATCTCTTGCTAAGCTAATTAAATGGCTACTTCATAATGAACCTCTATTACTTTGGGCTTTTTTCTTTGGATTAGTTTTAGCTAGTATTGTTTACATAGGAAAACAAATTACTAGTTTTAAACCCAAAGTATGGTTAAGCATTTTAATAACCGGCATATTATCTTATTTCATAACACTTGCAGAACCCTTGGCATCACCAGATAGTAACTGGTATCTACTTTTTTGTGGATTTATAGCTATTATAGCAATGATATTACCAGGCGTTTCTGGTGCGTTTATTTTATTGATATTAGGAGCTTATCAGACGTTTATTAATATTTTAAATCAACTAAGAGACGGTTTAGTTAATTTTGATATTGATATTTTAACACAAGCTATTATTAAGCTAATTATCATAGCTTTAGGCGCTATCACAGGTTTAAAATTGTTCTCCAGAATTTTAAACTGGATGTTTAAGAACCATAAAAATGTTACTCTGGCAATTCTAACAGGTTTCATGATTGGATCATTAAATAAACTATGGCCATGGAAAGAAGTGTTATCTTGGAGAACAAATTCTGAAGGAATTAAAGTTCCACTTATAGAAAAAAGTATTTTACCAAATAACTTTGAGGGAGATCCAAAAATCTTATTGGTTTTGCTCCTTGTTTGTGTTGGTTTTCTTTTAATTTTAATATTAGAACGTTTGGCAAACAAAAAAGCTAATTAATATATAATGCAACAAAGTACTCGAACTTTTAGTGATAGACTTTTTCTAGTCATAAAAGGGTTAGCAATGGGTGCAGCTAATAAAGTACCTGGTGTTTCAGGAGGAGTCGTAGCTTTTGTCGCAGGGTTTTATGAAGAATTTATTTACTCACTTCAAAAAATAAATTTTAAAGCGTTTAAACTTTTTATCAATTTTAGATTCAAGAGTTTCTGGCGATATGTAAACGGTAGATTTCTTGGGTTATTGATATTAGGAATGCTTATCAGCTATTTTAGCGTTTCAAAAATTCTTGATTACCTTATTATACATTATGAACTTTATGTATGGGCCGCCTTTTTTGGAATGATTATCGGCTCAATTTATTATATAGTTAAAGATTTTGATGATTGGAGTAAAAAAAACATATGTATTATCATCATTAGTATAATTGTTGGAGTAAGCATTAGTCTGCTTGACCCTGCAAAAGAAAATGACAACCTATTTTTTGTTTTTGTATGCGGTATAATTGGCGTTTCGGGAATGACACTACCAGGATTGTCAGGATCTTTTATTCTAATTTTACTTGGCAATTATGTCTTATTATTGGTAGACTCTGTAAACGCATTGTATGATACTATTGCCGATATCATTCAATGGGATTTTTCTTTTGTAGACAATACACAACGAATAAGATTATTGCAAGTATTAGTAATATTTAGTCTTGGTTCGCTAACAGGTTTAGTAACCTTATCTCATTTTTTAGGCTATGTACTTAAACATTTTAAAAATGCGACTTTTGCATCCATAATTGGTTTTATTTCAGGTTCTCTTGGTGTAGTTTGGCCATGGAAAGATAAAGTGTATAAAACAGATACAATGGGGAATGTTCAAATCGATGCGCTAGGCGATCCTATACTAGATAATTACGATCGATATTTTCCTGATTTTGCAATTGCAGAAACCTACTTCGGGATTTTTTCTATTGGTATTGGTATTGGTATTGTTTTATGGTTAGAATGGTATGGGCAAAAGACTTCTAAAATTTCAAAATGAAAAAAATTTACGGATTATTAGGTAGAGATATTGGGTATTCATTTTCTAAAGGTTTTTTTACTGAAAAATTTACAAAAGAAAACCTTGATTGTGAATACAATAATTTTGACCTGAAACAAATAGAAAGTTTTAAAGAAGTTATTAATGATCCTTCAATACAGGGATTAAATGTTACAATCCCATATAAAGAAGAAGTAGTATCCTATTTGGATAATTTAGATACTGTTGCCAAAGAAATTGGAGCCGTCAACGTTATTAAATTTGAAAAAGATAAAAAACTAACTGGATTTAATAGTGATTATTATGGCTTTACAGAAGCACTAAAACCATTACTAAACAAATCCATTAAAAAAGCTTTAATATTAGGTACAGGTGGCGCCTCAAAAGCGATTGCTTACGCACTAGATAAGCTAGGTATAACACATACTTTTGTCTCTAGAAATCCTGATTTTAATGAGTTAAGTTATATCGATCTGGATGAAGATATCATGAATGAATATAGACTAGTTATTAACTGTACTCCTTTAGGCACTCATCCAAACATTGAAGATTTCCCAAATATCCCATATGAATACATTACTGAAAATCATGTTTTCTTTGATTTAATTTACAATCCCGCTGAGACCACTTTTATGAAAAAAGGAAAAGAAAAAGGAGCAAAAGTATCAAACGGACTTCAAATGTTAATTCTTCAAGCTCAAAAATCATGGGAGATCTGGAACTCCTAATTTTCAGACGCCCTCCCAGTAAGATAACAATCTGCTATAAACACAAGAAGTTCCTAAAACGCTTCAATAACTTTGAGGTTTTCTAATATGTTAGTATCTTAGTCATTGATTAATGCTTAGACCAATAAAAACGTTCACACAATGTCAACACGTGATAACCTGCCTAAGGCAGATGGAGAGAAGGATAATAAGGCCGAGATTTTGAAAGAAAATTCTGAAGTTAACACTACTGAATCTGCTCCGGCGACCCCCTTAGATACTGGAGATACTATTAGCAAAGAATCTTCGGAAGAACAGCTAAGTATAGAAAAATCCGAAGTAGAAAATACTCTTGAGAACACTCCTGAAGAGCCAAAAGAATCAGAAGTTTCTGATCTTGATTCTACATCAACAACTGCTAACCCTCAAATAACCGATGCTATAACTCAGGATACTCAAACGGATGTTATAAAAAGTAAAGATGACGACGTTACAGAAGTTTCTGACGTTAAGAATGATGAAGTTCAAGATCAAATGGATGAGGCGGTTGCAGAACATAGTGAGGACGAAACCACCCAAGAAAGACATGATATCGAGAAGAAAGATTATCATGCTATGACAAAAGAGCAATTAATCAAGGAATTGAGCATCTTGGTTAAAAATGAAAAAATTCAGGCAATCAAAGAACATGTCGAAGAGATTAAAACTGAATTTAATGAAAAATTTAATGAAGAAGTAGAACAGAAAAAAGAAGAGTTTTTAGCTGAAGGTGGTAATGTTATTGATTTTTATTACTCTACTCCTATAAAAAAAGAATTCAATTCTGTATATTTTGATTATAAAGAAAAGCGTAATGCTTATTATCAAAATCTTAAAAAAGATCTTCAAGAAAACCTTAAGAGAAGACTAGAATTAATAGATGAATTAAAAGGTCTATTAAATGTTGACGAAAATATCAACACCACATATAATCATTTCAAAAGCATACAAGAAAGATGGCGTAATGCTGGTCCTATTCCAAGAGACAAATACAATACTGTTTGGAATACATATCATCATCATACAGAAAATTTTTATGATTTTTTACATTTAAATCGAGAGTTTAGAGATCTTGACTTTAAACATAACTTAGAACAAAAACTCAAGATTATAGAACGTGCTACAGAACTTGCACAAGAAACCGATGTAAACAGAGCATTTAGAGAATTACAATTGCTTCACAAAATGTGGAAAGAAGATCTAGGTCCTGTTGGAAAAGAATATCGTGAACCTATTTGGGAAAAGTTTAGTGCCCTTACTAAACAAATTCATGAAAACAGACAAAAGTTTTTCAAAGAACAGGATAAAGTTTATGAAGTTAATCTAGAAACAAAACGAGCTATTATAGCACAAATAGTAGAAGTCGCTAAAACAAGCCCCAATAATCATAGTGGTTGGCAACAAAAGATTAAAGAAATTGAAGCTTTACGAGAAGAGTTCTTTAAAGCAGGTAAAGTCCCGTCTTATGTAAATGAACAAACTTGGAGTGAATTTAAATCTGCAGTTAGAGATTTTAATCGAAATAAAAATGCTTTCTACAAAGGATTAAAGAAAGAACAATTTCTTAATCTAAATAAGAAAATGGAACTTATCCAAATAGCCGAGGATAATAAGGATAGTGATGATTTTTCGGTTACTACTCCATTAATGAAAAAAATTCAGGCAGATTGGAAAAAAATTGGACATGTTCCGCGTAAGGATAGTGATAGGATCTGGAAAAGGTTTAAAGATGCTTGCAACTCATATTTTGATCGTATACATGCAGAAAGAAATGAAGCCAATAAAGAAGAACTTGTCTCACTAGAAAAGAAACAATCACATATAGAAGCACTTAAAGATCTTAAACTTTCTGGTGATCCTGCAGCTGATCTTAAGACGATAAAAGACAATATATCTGTATGGAAAACTCTTGGAAGAGTTCCTTATAAAAAGAAAAATATTGAGTCAGAATATAACAAAGCTTTAGATGGGCTTTTTCAACAACTCAATTTAAGTCGTCAAGAAACTGAGATGATTAAGTATGAAAATAAACTAAGTTCATTATCAAATCAAAGCGATGACAGTGCTTTAAGAAATGAACAAAATTTTATTCGTAAGAAAATCGATGAAGTTAATGGTGAAATAAGACAATTAGAAAACAATCTTCAGTTTTTTAAGAACGCTAAAGATGACAATCCTCTGGTACTAGAAGTTCATAAAAATATCGAAAAGCATAGGGATAGTCTAGAAGTATGGAAAGCGAAATTGAAAAAAATTAAGCAACTGTAATTCATATGCAATGTACCCTTTGTGGTTCAGAAACTATATTGTTTTCTAAACTACGAAAACGAATTTTCTTGAGATGCCCAACTTGTCGTGCAATAGTACTTCATAAAGATCACTATCTGACTCCTGAGCAAGAAAAGGAAAGATATGAATTACATCACAATGACATTAATGATCTTGGTTATAAAAAATTTGTATCCCCAATAATACAAGCTGTAGAAAATGATTATAACCCTAATCATTTTGGTTTAGATTTTGGATCAGGAAGTGGTCCAATAGTAACTTCATTATTAAGCAAAAAAGGATATCAAATAACGATGTATGATCCTTTTTTTACACCCAATACTAATGCCCTATCCGCAAAATATGATTATATCATTTGTTGTGAAGTGATGGAACATTTTTACGATCCCGCCAAAGAATTTAATCTTCTTTACTCTTTACTAAACCAGAACGGTTCCTTATACTGCAAAACGAACTTATTTAAATCATCAATTGATTTTACATCATGGTGGTACAAAAACGACTCTACCCATGTCTTTTTTTACACCAGTGAGACTTTAAACTGGATTCAGAAAACATATGGTTTTATCAGTGTTACTATCTCTGATAAAATTATAGTTTTCCAGAAATAGTTTCTCATAAAATTTCAATACACTAAAAATCAAACCTTTACTCACTCTCTAGATTAAGTTCTTATACTAGTCAAAATAAATATTTATCTACTGTTTATCAACACGCAAACGTTTTCGTTTGTCAAAAGTAAAAAATAGTCTTTCAACTTCATGTAAATTACTAAATCACTAACTATAATATTAAAAAATTAAGATATCCCTAATGATGTCTTAAATTAACTAACACAAACGTAATTTTAATCTTTTCAGTGATTTCTTGCGCAAATTATCTGGAGACAAATAAGGCTTATACAAATGAAAAAACTACTACTCACTATTTTTGTGATGACATATCTTTTACCGATATCCTTAAATAGTCAAATTGATTTTAGAGAAGAAACCATCTATTTCTTAATGACAACAAGGTTTTTTGATGGTGATCCAAATAATAATGCTCCAACAGAATGGTCATCCTACAATCCAGACCCAACTATTAACCCAGACATTACAGATCCAAATGACGTAACATGGAGAGGTGATTTTAAAGGTTTAATTCAAAAACTAGATTACATCAAAGATTTAGGGTTTACTGCAATATGGATTACCCCTATAGTTCATAATAGAAGTCCATTAGATTATCACGGTTATCATGCTTGGGATTTCACTAGAGTAGATCCAAGATTAGAATCACCAGGAGCGACCTTTCAAGATTTAATTAATGAAATTCATAGCAGAGATATGAAAATAGTTCTTGATGTAGTCACGAATCATGCTGGTCGATTTGGAATTAAAGATGTAGCTGAAATAAAATACAATACCAACCCTGATGCTATTTGGCATGCTCCAGATAATCCAAATTGGGAATACGACGGATTAACCCCTAATCCTGAAGATGGTTTGCTATGGAGTAGAGCTAATTTGGCTAAAATGCCACCTCCATACAATCAAAACTTAGCTGCCTTTAACTTTCCTAGCAAAGAAAATTATGTAGATACCTCTGATCCAGATTGGTATCATCATTCAGGAAATGGTTTCGCTCAAGGTTTCGATGATGTTGAAAACTTACAGAATAGAGCATTAGCTGGTGATACTCCAGATCTTAATACAAGTAGTCCGGTAGTTCGCGAGTACTTAGTTAATGCTTATGCAAGATTTATTAATATGGGAGTAGATGCTTTTAGGTGGGATACTGTTAAGCATATGAGTAGAGAAGATATTATATACTTTTATGATGCCTTTAAAGCCATAAATCCAGATTTATTTATTTTTGGAGAAGTCGCTCAAAAACGTCATGAATTGCACCCTGTTGAGGAAACAAACCCGCATTATTATACATGGAGAGGTGATGTTAACAACTCTCAACCCTTGGACTTAGCTGTAATAGACTTTTTTGGAGAAGCTACTTTCCACGGATCTTTTGAAGAAGGGCAATCATTTCCTACAGTAAAGGCTGCTGCAAGATACGATCATTTATATAGTGACCCATCTACTTTAGTCACTTGGTTAGATAATCATGATTTTGGACCTAATAATGATTGGAATAGAAGATACGGTGGATCGGATGAAAATCTTGCCGCTTGTATGAATTTCATGTTCACTTGGCGTGGAATTCCGACAGTGTACTATGGAACAGAAATGAGATTTAAAGCAGGTGAGTTTAATGACATTCATGATGCCTCAGGAATTCAACAATCCATTAACAAAACCGGAAGAGCATATTATGGAGATGTAATGGATCAAGCTCCAAATCATAAAATCTATCAACATATCAAAAAGTTAAATGCTATTCGCAAAGCAGTACCTGCTTTACAAAAAGGCGCGTGGAGTTGGAAAGATGCTCCGGGAAATGCAGTTGCATACAGAAGAGTACATGATAATAGTGAAGTTGCTGTTGGACTTGCTAAAGATGGTAATGCTTCTTTTTCTATTTCAGGAATGTCTAATGGTTTATATCGTGATGCTGTTACGGGTCGTGAAATAGCTGCTCAAAATGGTGTTTTAAATTTCACAGTTACCTCCGGTTCTGCAGGTATTTATGTATTAAATGGTCCTGGATTAATAGGAGGCTGCGGAGGTGGTTTTTTTGAAAATTGTATCAATGGCCCAATTGACCCTGTAGTCATTATTAATCCCGTTTCTTCAAATTCTGAAACTCCCATTCAAGTTACAATGCAAGGCGTCGGAGGAGCCGGAGCTCCCTATCAAATTTACTACACTACAGATGGAACAACACCAAATACATCAAGTACAAAATATTCCAGTTCGTTTAGTATTGACACTTCAACTACTATAAAAGCTATCGTTTATGACAAAAATGGTACTGCATCTCAGGTTAATATCAAAAACTTTACTATTGGTCCAATAGAAGGTTTACATGTATATTTTAAGAAACCAAATACTTGGTCTCAAGTAAATGTGCATTATTGGAATACTTCTCCAAATACACTACCATCTAGCAATTGGCCAGGTCCTCAAATGAGTAGGATTGATAACTCAGATTGGTATGAATATATTTTTATTGGAGTGGAAAGCACCAATTTATTATTTAATGATAATGGTGGTGCCAAAACTGATGACCTCTCAAGAAACAGAGATGGTTGGTATGCAGATGGTATATGGTATGACACTGATCCAAGAACTACCGCAAATACACCTCCTACAATATCAGCTACACCTAGCAGTGGCTCTTTCAATCTAGGGGAAACAGTTAGGGTTGCATTAATCGCCACAGATAACGATTCACAAAATATAGAAATATATTATACAACGAATGGAGATGAACCTAATACCACTTCAACAAGATACACAACACCTATAACGCTTACTACCGATACTACTATTAGGGCAATAGCATATGATTCTGAAGGTCTTTCTTCTGACATCCTTAGTAACACATATACATTTACATCATCAGAAAATACAATGACCGTACATTATAAAGGTACGTTAGACAACCCAAGTGTTTACTACTGGAACACTACTCCCCTTGCCATTTCAACTTCTTGGCCCGGACAATCAATGACAGCCGTTGGAAATGGATGGTATACATACACTCTTAGTGGTGTAACTTGTTCTAATATTATATTTAGCGCAAATGGAACAAACCAAACTACTGATTTAAATAGATGTGGAGACGGATGGTATTACAATGGTATTTGGTATGACAGTAATCCTGAAGAAAATCAAAATCAAAATTTAACAGTTTACTTCAAATCAGACACCTACACATCTCCATCTATTTATTTTTGGAACGCTACTCCATCAGGAACTTCTACATCATGGCCAGGTCAATTAATGACTGCCGATATCGATGGCTGGTACCGATATACATTACAAAACACTAATTGTTCCAACTTTATTTTCAGTAACAACGGAGCATCCAAGACCGAAGATCTTAATAGATGTACGGAAGGTTGGTATTATAATGGTTCTTGGTTTGATAGTAGACCGATTACCAATAAATCAGATAATTTCGAAAATCTTGATCTTACAACTAAGGCTATCATTTATCCAAATCCAATAACTCAGAAATCTACTTTAGAATGGTCTACTAAAAAAGAAAAAAGTAATGTTCGTATTGCGATCACGAATGTATATGGCGCTTCTGAAATAATACTAAATAAAGTAATGGATCAAGGTCGACATACCTATGAACTTAATAGAGAAAATATCTTAAAAACATCTGGTGTTTATTTTTGCAAAATAACAATCGATGGTAAAACCCAAACAAAAAAAATAGCAGTGTATTAACCCCCCTTTTATCTATAAGTCTTTCATAAATTTATCTTATGGAAGACTTATTACATTTTTTTAGCCTCTTCCCAAAAAACATCCATTTCGGCAAGTGTCATATCTGCTAATGCTTTATTATTTTCTTTTGCCTTACTTTCAAGATATTGAAATCGTTTAATAAATTTTTTATTTGTGCGTTCCAAAGCATCTTCTGGATTTACATTAAGAAACCGCCCATAATTAATCATGGAAAATAATACATCTCCAAATTCTGCTTCAATATTATTTTGATCCTGAACTTTTACCTCATGTTGCAGCTCTTCGAGTTCTTCTTTTAATTTCTCGAATACTTGCTGAGGCTCTTCCCAGTCAAAACCAACACCGGCAACTTTATCCTGAATCCTACTTGCTTTAACTAGTGCAGGTAATGATTTTGGCACTCCTTCTAAAACACTACTTTTTCCTTCTTTGAGTTTAAGATTTTCCCAATTACGCTTGACATCTTCTTCATCATTTACTGTAACATCTCCATAAATATGTGGATGTCTATTGATTAGTTTTTCACAAATTCCATCAGCCACATCTGCTATATCAAATTCATTTGTTTCACTACCGATTTTAGCATAAAATACAATATGCAGTAATAGGTCACCTAGCTCTTTTTTAACCTCATCAAGGTCATTGTCAAGAATTGCATCTCCTAATTCGTATGTCTCTTCTATTGTGAGGTGTCTTAACGATTCTAGTGTTTGTTTTTTATCCCAAGGACATTGCTCCCTGAGTTCATCCATAATAGTTAATAATCTATCAAATGCCTTAAGTTGCTTTTCTCTTGAGTTCATAATATGGTTTAAATAGTAACGTTTTGCATTCGATTTTTGGTAGTTTCAAATTCGTTAAGCATATCTTGAACTATCGTTCCAGCTGGTTTAATATCGTGAATTATACCTGAGACTTGACCTATTTCTAATTCTCCTTCTACCAAATCTCCTTCAAACATACCTTTTTTAGCTCTTGCTCTACCCAACAAATTTTTTAATTCATCTATAGTAGTACCTTTACTATACAATTCAGCAACATCTTGATAAAATTTATTTTTTAACATTCTAACAGGGGCCAGTTCTTTTAAAGTAAGATGCGTGTCTCCTTCTTTAGCATCTACCACCATATTTTTGAAGTTTATATGAGATGAAGCTTCATGACTTGCCACAAAACGGCTTCCTACTTGAACCCCATCTGCACCCAACGCCATAGCTGCAAACATGGCCGTACCTGTCGCAATACCTCCTGCTGCAATTAAAGGAATTGTAATCTGTTCTTTTACCATTGGGATTAAGGCAAGTGTTGTAGTTTCATCTCTACCGTTATGGCCTCCTGCTTCAAAACCTTCAGCGACCACCGCATCTACTCCAGCCTCTTGTGCTTTCAAAGCAAATTTTAAACTACTTACCACATGTACTACGGTAATTCCTTTTTCTTTAAGATACTTTGTATATGTTTTTGGGTTACCTGCAGATGTAAATACTATTTTAATCTCTTCATCAAGAATAATCTGAATAATCTCTTCTAAATTAGGATACAACATAGGAATATTAACTCCAAATGGTTTATCCGTTGCTTTTTTACACTTTTGAATATGTTCTCTTAAAACATCCGGATACATTGATCCAGCTCCTATAAGTCCGAGTCCACCAGCATTACTAACAGCACTTGCTAGTTTCCAACCACTTGCCCATATCATTCCTCCTTGGATAATCGGGTATTGTATATGAAATAATTCTTTGATTTTATTCATTTATATTTTTCTTTAAAAACCCCAGAGGTAAGTCACCTTTGGGGTTTAGTATAAAATTATAAGATGTACAAGTTACGAAATTACACCAGACCCAACCAATTCTTCATCTATATACCAAGCCACAAATTGACCTTCTGTAATTGCACTTTGGTCATTTTCAAAAACCACGTACATTCCCGAATCTATTTGGTGCAATGTAGCTTTATCTAATGGTTGTCTATAGCGTATTCTTGCCATAACCTGAAGTTCTTCATCTACCTTTAGAGCTAAATCTTCTCTTACCCAATGTAACTCTTCATTTGAAATAAACAACGCTTTTCTATATAGTCCTGGATGACTTTTACCTTGTCCTGTATAAATAGTATTTGTATTTACGTCTGTTTCAATTACAAAAAGTGGTTCTGGAGTTCCTCCTACCGCCAATCCTTTACGTTGCCCTTTTGTATAGTAATGTGCGCCTTGATGTCTACCAACTATTTTTCCTTCATCAATGGCATATTGGTATTTTGTTGCGAGAAATTCTAATTCTTCTTTTTTAGATTCAAATTCAGGTATGACACGCGTATATTTATCTTCTGACGCCGGTATTTCAACAATATTACCTTCTTTAGGTTTTAACTTCTGCTGAAGAAAATCTGGCAAGCGTACTTTTCCTATAAAACATAATCCCTGAGAATCTTTTTTATCTGCAGTAACAAGATCTTGTTCTGCAGCAATTTCACGAACTTCTGGTTTTAGCAATTCTCCAACTGGAAACAGCGTTTTTGCCAGTTGCTCCTGTGATAATTGGCATAAAAAGTAAGATTGATCTTTATTTGGATCTTTTCCTGCTAACAAGCGGTGTACTTCTTTTCCATTTTCTACAATTGTTTCTTTTCTGCAATAATGTCCAGTAGCCACATAATCAGCTCCAAGAGATAACGCTATTTTTAAAAAAACATCAAATTTAATTTCTCTATTGCACAATACATCAGGATTAGGTGTACGTCCCTTTTCATACTCATGAAACATATAGTCGACAATACGCTCTTTGTATTGTTCACTAAGATCAACCGTTTGAAATGGTATTCCTAACTTTTCTGCTACCAATAATGCATCATTACTATCATCTAACCATGGACATTCATCAGAAATAGTAACGGAATCATCATGCCAATTTTTCATAAAAAGGCCAATAACCTCATAACCTTGTTCTTTAAGCAAATAAGCCGCAACACTAGAATCAACTCCTCCTGATAATCCTACGATTACTCTCTTCATCAAAAATTCCTTTCTTTTATAAACTCTTACAGAGTCTTTTTAAAATTATTTTGCAAAAGTAATAAGTAAATACTTTAGAGACAGTCTACTTTAACTAATTTTTGGAATAGCTTGATAAAAGAATATGTAAAACCCAATATTATATTTAAAAATATAAAGGACATTCTATATATAGAATACGTTTTATCATGTCTTATTTTATAGTAGACTTTGGGATTCCTGGCACAGTTGTTCTAAATGATGATGCTGGTAAGTTATCACCATTAAATAAGGTCGCCTCTACCCAATTAAACCATGCATACCTTGCCTGAGTTGGATTAGGAACAGTAGAGGAAGTTAGTTCGATGGTTCCATTTTTTACAACAGCGTTTGCTTTTTTAAAATCTCCATTTTCTCCGGCTATCTCAAAATTACCGTCACCTGTAATTTTTAAGCCCTTGTTATGCGAAAATTTAAGAATTCCTTTTCCGCTTTCAAATTCTGACGATATATAAGTAGGACCTGAATACGCTACATTTTGATTGTACTGTTTAGCTAAAGCCCAAAACGCTAATCTCATGCCCGCTTCTTGTTTTTTACTAGGGTGAATCTGCTTTCGTTCACCCGTGTCTAATAAAACAGCCGTACCTACATCGGGAATATTTTGTGCTAAAAATTGAGCTTCTCTTACTTCTTGAGATTTTGCATTTACATTATACTCATATGGTGTAATTTGTGCTATATAGAACGGCATATTTACATTTTTAAATGCAGTTCTCCATTCAGTAATTAAATTTCTAAGTATGTCTCGATATTGAATACCATCACCAGAATTATTTTCTCCTTGATACCATGTTACCCCTTTTATAGTATACGGTGTAACTGGATAAATCATTCCATTATAAATTGCTCCTGGAGTATTAAACCCCTGTTGACCGTTGTTAATGTGATCTATTTTATATTTCCCTGTATTTGGTGTTTGTTTAGCAATTTCTAAATCGGCCATAACGTTCTCGAAACCATTGATAGCAGTAAGAGAATTACTTGATGTCCATGCTTCGCCTTTAGAATTTCCTCTTGCTGCAACAATAACACCTATAGGCACATTTAGTTTTTTATATAGTTCTCTTGCAAAGAAATAGGCTGTCGCTGAAAAATGTTTAGCATTATCAGGGTTACAAATAACCCATTTACCAAAAACTTCATTCTCTTGCAAGTACGATGCTTTTTTAGCTACTCTAAAGACTCTTATTTTAGGAAAGTTTGCCGCACTAATTTCTTGACTAGCATTAACGATGGTACCTCCTGCCCCCCATCCTTTCATAGGCATTCCCATATTAGATTGACCAGAACAAAGCCAAACTTCTCCTAATAAAATTCCTCCAAAATTATACGTTTTTGTTTTATCTTTAATATTTAATGTATAAGGACCTCCCGCATCTCCTGTCGGAATTTTCACACTCCAACTGCCTTTATCAGATATTTTTGTGGTAACACTATTTTCGTTACCTAAAGTAATAGTAACCAAATTACCTGGTGTTCCCTCTCCCCAGATATTAACATTAGTATTACGTTGTAAAACAGCGTTTTGTTTAATCAAGTTTGTGACTGACAATGTCTGTGATACCGAAGGCATCACAATCAATAAACAAAACAAAATTGTAACATTTGTTTTTTTAACCAATTGATTTAATAACAATTTGCATCTTAAAAAGTGAGAGATCATCATCTATTGTTGTTCTTTACATTTTATGATCAAATATTTTATATAACAACCAATTGTCATTACTTGGAAGCGGCATCTTTAATAATAAATTTCTCCTGATCACCTACTATAGATTTATTACATGTTAGTCCTTCTACACTTCCATTATTATGACTCACATACGCTCCATTATTTCCTTTAATAGCGTACAAATCTCCTCCTAGAGGTTCTAGAGTAAATTCCTCCCAAGCCTCTGCTTTTTTTCGATTGCATCTCATCGGCTTAAGTCCGTCCTCAGAACTAAAATATGACCCATTACTTCCTTTAATAGCTACTCTTCCTCCACCTACTGACTCTATACTAAATCGTTCCCAAATATCAACTTTAGTTCGATTGCAGGTTATTGGTCTAAGTCCATTTTCTGAACTAACATATAAATTATTACTCAAGGCGCGGATACTTATATTTTCTCTATTCGCTATATCTAAATCTTTCGATTCTTCTTCGATAACTTGAGTTGTAGTTATAGCCTGTATTTTAGCCACACTTCTAGTGGGAGCATCACTTGCTACTGGTCGTCGATCAGACAAATTAGTTAACGCTCCTAACATAACATTATAATATCTAGAATCTTGACCATTATTCATTATTGATAAAACTCTATATTGACTGGACATTTTTCCTGTGGGAGTCTTACCATTTACATCTACAACTTTACATGTAGCGCCTTTGATTGTTGATAGATTACTTAAAAATTTATCTATTGTTATATTCTCTTGTCCTAAAGGCACTTTTATTACTTTGGCTCCTTGGTCTATTTTATATTTTTCTGAAAAAACAAAAGCCGTAAATGTTCTAAAAGATGATGCTGGTAGACCATCCATATTATACAATGTAGGGACTACCCAATTTGACCATCCATATCGCACTTGTGTTGGATCTGTTACCTCGTTAGATGAAACTTCTAATACATCATTATTTATAGCTACATCAGCTTTATGAAAAACACCATCTATACCAGAAATTTCAAAATTGTTTGGTCCTTTACTAAGTTTAAGTCCATCTCCAATATTATTAAACTTTAATTTCCCTTCTCCGTTTTCAAATTCTGCAGATTTATAAATCGGTCCAGAATATATTAACTCATTAAAATTATATTGTTTAGCTAAAGCCCAAATTGCTAATCGTTTACCTACATCTTGTTTATTACCTGGGTGTATTTTCCATCGATCACCAAGATCTAAAGTAACTGCCATTCCGGTGTTACGTATATCTTTCCCCATAAATTGAACTTCTCTAACCTCGTAGCTATTATGTTTATTATTATCATAATTCTGAAATGGTGTAATTTGAGCATAATAAAACGGTAATTCTTCACTCTTGAATGCTTTTCTCCATGACTGAATAAGAGCAGGAAAAATTGAACTATATAGTTTTGGATTATCAGAATTTGATTCTCCTTGATACCAAATTACACCTTTTATAGTATATGATTTAATCGGAGAGATCATACCATTAAATAATGCAGCAGGTGTTTCGAATTGTTTGGTATCATCATTTATATAATCCAATGTATACGGCTTATTTTTGGTTTTAGATCGTGTTAAATCTCTTTCTATATTTTCAAAACCTACAACTTTTTTCAATTCATCAGTAGATGTCCATGCTTCGGCCTTTGAACTTCCTTTAGTCGCCTGAATTATTCCTATTGGAACATTTAATTTATTATATAATTCTCTAGCAAAAAAGTAAGCTACAGCAGAAAAATTATTGGCATTAGTTGGATTACATATACGCCATATACCGTTAGCCTCATATTTTGGATCAAAAGAAGCATTTCGTTCTACTTGAAAAATTCTAATTTTTGAAAAATTTGCTTTTGCTATTTCTGTAGCTGCATTATTCACACTACCGCCAGCTCCCCATCCTTTTAATGGTAACTCCATATTAGATTGCCCAGAAGCCACCCAAACTTCTCCTAAAAGTATATTGCTAAAGGTTAACGTTTGATTCTCATCTTTTATGACCAATTTATATGGTCCCCCTGCTTCTTTAGTTGCTACTTTAGTTTTCCAGTCGCCATTATTATTAACTAATGCAGTAGCAGCGATTCCCCATTCTGGTTCTATTGTCACTATACTTCCTGGTTTCCCTTTACCCCATATATTAACATTTGAATTACGTTGTAAAACAGAATTATCTCTAATAAAATTGGTTACAGAAAATTGTTTTTGTGCGGGTTCCTTTTTAGAAACAAACTCTATATAGTCTATGTTAATTGCATACTTATCATCTGAAAAAATTTCTAATCTAAGTACATGTTTACCTTTTTTTATTTTAGTATTTACTTTATACTCTTTCCATTCACTAAACCAACCTGCCTTTGGGTTTACTTCTATTCTTGATGATATTTTTTTCTCATCAATAAATAATTGAAATCCTTTAGACCCTACATTCCTAGCAGTGGCCATAATCGATATTGTATAGCTTCCTTTATCTTTTGCATTAAATGTATATTCTAGCCATTCACCATCGCTAGTCCAACCAACAATATGACCATTAGATTTATTCGCTTTAGGCTCAATCTCTACACCTACATCTTCTCCTGTTCTATAGTTAGCGACTTTATCTGCTTCTCCTTTATTAACATCATGATATGAAACACCCTCTCCTCCTGTATCATAATTTTCAGCTTCAATTATGCAAGGTATATTATTTGATCCTTTATAAGTGGATTGTTGCGCTGTAGCAACAGTATAGCAAAAGCTTAATGTTAATAGTAATATTCTCATCATCTTTTTTGACCAGAAAGATTCTGAAATTTCCCTTATTGTTATCATAAATCTGTTATTTAGTTTTATTGGTAATCTGTAATTAGTCTTTTCCCGACTAGACTATTGTATTATTTCTAAATTTTAATCAAAATTCTTAAACATCTATAAAACTGCATATAAATTTATATTTGAACCATAACGTATGTTTAAATGAATAAAACATATCTCTATATTTATATAAAATATGTTAATTTTTTAGCATTATTAAAGTAAGGCATAACAATACAATACATATCCGTATACCTACCATAAATTCATAGAAAACTCCTAAAATGATTCATAAAATATAAAAGCCTCAAATTCAAATGAATTTGAGGCTTTTATATTTTATTTAGTTTTAAAAGTTAGTTATTAGCGCCACTTTTAGGCAATGGGAATTTCTTTTGTTCTTTTAATTTTCCGTTATCATAATATTTCCAGATACCGTTTTTTTGGTTCCTTTTATAATTACCTTCTATAATAAGAACTCCTTTTGTATCATAATACTTGGTAAGACCATGTAATCTATCATTTTCGTAGGTAAAATCTTTAATAACGATTCCATCTTCAGAATAAATTATTCTTTTCCCTTCCCTTTTTCCATCGGCATAAGTATTCTTTTCTGTGAGCTTACCATTTTCAAAATAAGTAAGTTGCTCTCCATGTAATTTACCCAAACGATAGTTCTCGGTCATCATGATTTTATCGGATCCATTATGATAATATTTCCATAATCCAACTCTATCTTTATTAATCATGTTACCTTCACTGATAACCTTTCCTTTTTGGGTAAAATATTTCACCACTACAGTATCGCTTTGTGAGGAGAATGTTTTTATCGCTGTAGGGTTTTTACCTCCACTTGGCTTATAAAACTTAAACTCACCTATTTCCTTACCATGTTCAAAAGTCCCCTCATATCTTAATTGATTACTGTTCGGAAACTTTTTTTGCCATTGTCCATGTCTTTTTCCTTCAGCGTCATAATTGTTGTATTTCTGAGCAACCACAGAAATACATGTAAAAAAATAAATAAAGAATAAAAATCTACTTCGCATAATTACTAATTGATTTGGAACATTATTTCAACGGATGTAAATTCCAAAAAGTATACCAATATTATAAAATCCTAATGATAAAGATAAATTTTAAATATAAAAAGCCCCAAAATTGGAGCTTTTTATAACATAATGTTAATATAATTCTATTTCTTATTATTTTTTTGTTGTTCTGCTTGCTCCATCAACTCTTTCATCTTCTTCTGAAATTTACCTTGTTTTTTAGGTTTCTTTTTATTCTCTTGAATTTTTGCATGAATTTTATCTTCATCAATTATTACATTTTTGATGACCAACATAATACCAATAGTAATTAAATTAGAAATAAAATAATATAATGACAATCCACTGGCATAATTATTAAAGAAAAATAGCATCATTAATGGAGACAGGTACATGATGAATTTCATATTTGGCATCCCTGGCTGCTGTGTTTGCATAGTTTGCCCAGTTGTCATTGTCATGTAAATGAATATCGCTACCGACGCTAATATTGGGAATAAACTAATATGGTCTCCATAAAAGGGGATTTCAAATGGTAATTGTGCTATATTATCGTAACTTGATAAATCATCTGCCCATAAAAAGCTCTTTTGTCTTAATTGAAAAGCACTTGGAAAGAAATTGAATAATGCATAAAACACAGGGATTTGCATTAAAGCTGGCAAACAACCACTCATAGGATTAACACCTGCTTTACCATACAACGCCATAGTCTCTTGTTGCTTTTTCATGGCATTATCCTTATGCTTTTCATTGATTTCTGTAATCTCAGGACGCAATACTTTCATTTTTGCCTGAGACAAATACGATTTATAGGTAACTGGAGACAATATGATACGGACAATAATAGTCATTACAATAATTGCCACTCCGTAAGGCAAAAACCCACTTAAGAACCCAAAAAATGGTATAAATAGATATCTATTAATAACTCCAAAAATCCCCCAACCAAGTGGTACAATTTCGTCTAGATTTCTATTATAACCATCCAAAATTTTATAATCTGTAGGACCATAATACCAGTCCATATTATAATTTAGCTCCCCTGCCGTTAGCTCTAATGGCATTGAGACTGCAAACTCTTTAGTTACCTTAATATCTTTATCATCAAGTTCACTCTTACTCGCAATGTTTTTTGATGTAAACGAAGCTGTTTTAAATGCTGTATCAGTTAATAAAATAGATGTAAAAAAGTGTTGTTTAAAGCCTATCCAAGTAACATTTTCTTCTTGATCATCATCAAATTCTCCTTGTCCAGTAAAACTATCTTTACCTCCGTCATATTCATAATGTATATCTGTATATCTATTTTCGTATGATGCACTTTTTGCGTGTCTTGTTCCTTGAAGTTTCCAATCAAGATTAATCGTTTGACTACTATTAATAACTTGTTGTAGTCCTTGAGATCTAATGGTAAAATCTACCATATAATCGTTTGGTTTCAACTCATATCTATATTCTAAAAATTTAGAATCAGAAACCTTAAGTTTCATAGATAAAATAGTATTCTCACCATTTTTAGACATTTTAGGTTCAAAAAATAGGTCTTTTGTATTTAAAATTCTATTATCTGTAGTCCCAAAGTTCAGATTAAAAGATGCATTTTTACCATCTTTAATAAGATACACAGGAACCGAATCATATGTTTTAAAATTCTTTAAAAGTGCTTCAGAAATGTATCCTCCTCTGTTATTTATTTTTAAACTTAATACTTCATTTTCAATTTTTGTAAACTCATCTTTTGCCGATGGTAAACTTGCTGAATATGCAAATGCTCCTAATTGAGATTTTGCTCCTGCTAATGCTACGGAATCTTGAGGATTTACTACAATAGCTTCGCTTTCTGTTACAAAGTCAGTTGTTGCAGTAGTATCTTCGTTTGATGTTTTTTCTTTTTCAGCTTGTTCTTTTGCTACTTTTTGTGCTTCTATTTCTTCTGGAGTCGGCTGATTCGTATAAAACATAAATGCTACGATTCCAAAAATAAGTGCAAACCCTATTATTGAATTAAGGTCAAATTTCTTTTCTTCCATGTATTGATGTATAAAAAGCCTTAATCTGAATCATCAGGAAGGCTTTTAAGGTTATTTGTATCATTTTAATGTCAATTATCTAGCCAATCACTACCCCTGTGACACTTTGGCATTTTTCTTATTCTTAGAATAGACAACAGCCGCTTTTACAAAAGCTATAAATAATGGATGAGGATTAGCCACAGTACTCTTATATTCTGGATGATACTGCACCCCAACAAACCAAGGATGATCAGAAACTTCTATTATTTCTACCAAACCTGTCTTAGGATTCACTCCTGTTGTTTTTAGTCCAGCTTGCTCTAACTGCTCCTTATATTTATTATTATATTCATAGCGATGACGATGACGTTCTGAAATCATAGTCTCACCATAAGCTTCAAAAACTTTACTATTTTCAACAAGTTCACAGTTCCAAGCTCCCAAACGCATTGTTCCTCCCATATCGGTGATACTTTTTTGCTCCTCCATAATATCAATTACGGGATTAGAAGTGTTTTCATCAACCTCAACAGAACAAGCATCTTTTAAGCCCAATACATTTCGCGAATACTCTATCACTGCCATTTGCATCCCTAAACAAATTCCAAAAAATGGCAACTTGTGTTCTCTTGCAAACTGAACTGCTTTAATTTTGCCTTCGATTCCGCGCTCTCCAAATCCTGGAGCGACTAATATTCCGTCTAAATGTGCTATTTTTTCACTAATGGTAGCATCATCAATATATTCTGAATGAATACTAACTACATTAACTTTTACTTCATTTTCTGCTCCAGCATGAATAAAAGCTTCTAAAATTGATTTATAGGAGTCTTGTAATTCTACATACTTACCAACAAGTCCTACTGTTACTTCAAATTTTGGGTTTTTATGTCGTTGCAAGAATTTATTCCAATTTTCAAGATTAGGAACGTTATCATCTCTTAATACCAATTGTTTTAAGACAACAGCATCTAATCCCTCGTCTAACATTAAGTTTGGGACATCATATATTGTGGATGCATCTATTGACTGGATCACCGCCTCTTGTCGTACATTACAAAATAGTGCTAGCTTTCGTCTTAAATCATCAGACAGTTCGTGCTCTGTTCTACATACTAAAATGTCTGCTTTGATACCACTCTCCATCAAAGTTTTTACACTATGCTGCGTAGGTTTAGTTTTTAGCTCACCTGCAGCAGAAAGATAAGGTATTAACGTTAAATGTATGACCAGAGCATTAGTATCTCCTAGTTCCCATTTTAATTGTCGCACTGCTTCTATATAAGGAAGAGATTCAATATCACCTACTGTTCCTCCAATTTCTGTAATTACAATGTCATAATTACCACTCTTTCCTAAAATCTGAATTCTTTCTTTTATCTCATTGGTAATATGAGGTACGACCTGAACTGTTTTTCCTAAAAACTCTCCTCTTCTTTCTTTTTCGATAACACTTTGGTATATTCTACCTGTGGTCACGTTATTAGCTTGAGATGTTGGGTTATTTAAAAATCTTTCATAATGCCCTAAATCGAGATCTGTTTCTGCTCCATCATCAGTAACATAACATTCTCCATGCTCATATGGATTTAGTGTTCCTGGATCAACATTGATATAGGGGTCCAATTTTTGAATGGTAACTCTATACCCTCTCGCTTGTAGCAGTTTTGCTAATGAAGCTGCTATAATCCCTTTTCCTAAAGAGGAAGAAACACCTCCCGTTACAAAAACATATTTGGTATTAGACATGTATACTTAACTATTAGTATGTTGCATTTAAATTCTGCGCAAAAGTACAAAGAAGTCATGAATTGATGCATTGAAAACCAAGCAATATTCATGAACTTATTCAGATTTCTTTAACAATTCAAAAAACTAAGAATCAGTTTATTACTTCTACAAAAAGAAAAATCCCGTCTATTGACAGGATTTTTTTATATAAAATTAGATTCTACTCTTCTTCATCTGATGCTTTATCTTCTGGTTCTGAGAAATCTGTCATTCCTTTGGATTGTAAAATATTATACCATTGAATAACTTTTTTCATATCACTAGTGTATACTCTATCCTCATCGTAATCAGGAAGCACTTCACTAAAATAAGCTTCTAATTTATTCTTGGGCTCTTTATGACTTATAGCTTGTTCTCCATTCTCTTTATCTTGTATCTTCTTAAAAATATCACGTAAAGGAACTTCCTCGGTAAAGGTATAAATTGCTATTTCACTAAGAATACTTACATTATGACGTATACTTACTGATATTTTTTTCCCATCTAATAGGGATTCAGCTAAAAAACCACTACGAGTTTGTGTTTTTAACTCATATAAACCTGGTTTTCCAGAAATTGCTAATATTTTATCTAAGCCCATAAATATTTATTTCAAAAGTTGGCAAATATCAGTAGTTCGTTTCAAAAAATCAAACATTACTACTACAAATATTTTTAAAGTATATTATCTTCCTTTTTTCATTAAAGGAAAACGCATGCGATACTCTGCATTAATTTTACCTTTAGAAATATTAGTTAATTTTCCTTTAATCAAACGTTTTTTAAGACTAGATAGTTTATCTGTAAACAAGATTCCTTCTATATGGTCATATTCATGTTGAATAACCCTTGCTATTAATCCGTCATAAACTTCTGTATGCTCAACGAAGTTCTCATCAAAGTAGTTTATTTTGATTGTATCTTTCCGAAAAACATCTTCTCTTATATCGGGTATACTTAAGCATCCTTCGGTAAAAGCCCATTCTTCTCCGGTTTCTTCAATAATTTGAGCATTAATAAACACCTTCCTAAAATCCTTTAAACTACTAGCTTCTTTTTCTGTTAATTCATCATCTTCAGAAAATGGTTCTGCATCTACCAAAAATAATCGAATAGGAAGCCCTATCTGCGGAGCAGCCAATCCAACACCATGAGCATTATACATGGTTTCGAACATATTTTCTAGCAATTCTTCAAGTTTCGGGTAATCTTTTTCGATTTCCTTAGCTTTTTTCTTTAATACAGGATCTCCGTATGCTACAATTGGAAGTATCATAATTATTATTTAATGTTTTAAAGATTATACAAATAATCTTGCAGTATAATCGTGGCACTTATTTGATCTACTAATGCTTTATCTCTTCGTTTCTTTTTCGAAATTCCGCTGGCAATCATAGTATCGAAAGCTATTTTAGAAGTAAAACGTTCATCAATTCTCTTAACAGGAATATCAGGAAGCATTTTATTTAGTTTTTCTAAAAATGGTTTAATCAATTTTTCACTTTCTGACGGCTCTCCATGTAATCTTTTAGGTTCCCCAACTATAAAGAGCTCTACGGGTTCTTTAGACACATAATCTTTTAGCCAAGACAATAGTTCTTTGGTATCCACCGTGGTCAATCCAGATGCAATAATTTGAGATTCATCGGTAACTGCGATCCCACAACGTTTACCTCCATAATCTATAGCTAATATTCTTGCCATTTACATTTTTGTGCAAAAATATGATATTATCCTAAATAAACATTCTATTTATTAATGGTTTCCTAAAATATGGTTTATCCGTACTTATTTTCCAACTAAGCTATTATCTTTACGAAAATTTTATAAATCAATGAACCAACTAAAAGAAACTATAGAAAAGGCCTGGGAAAACAGAGACCTTTTAAAAGAGTCAGATACTCAAGCAGCAATACGAGAAGTTGTAAACTTACTTGATTCTGGTGAACTTAGGGTAGCAGAACCTGTAGAAGGGGGATGGCAAGTAAACGAATGGGTAAAAAAAGGAGTCGTATTGTATTTCCCTATTCAGAAAATGGAAACATTAGAGGCTGGAATTTTTGAATACCATGACAAAATTCCTTTAAAGAGAGATTATGAAGCCAAAGGAATTCGTGTTGTCCCAAATGCTGTCGCACGACATGGTGCCTATATATCTCCGGGTACAATTTTAATGCCTAGCTATGTAAATATAGGGGCATATGTTGACAAAGGAACAATGGTCGACACATGGGCAACTGTTGGAAGTTGTGCGCAAATAGGAAAAAATGTACATCTTAGTGGAGGTGTTGGTATTGGAGGTGTATTAGAGCCCTTACAAGCTGCTCCGGTAATTATAGAAGATAATGCTTTCATTGGATCAAGATGTATCGTTGTCGAAGGTGTTCGTGTTGAAAAAGAAGCTGTACTTGGTGCCAATGTAGTACTTACAGCATCTACAAAAATTATTGATGTTACAGGAGATACACCTGTAGAAAGAAAAGGTGTAGTGCCTGCCGGTTCTGTTGTTATACCAGGGAGTTATACAAAAGAATTCGCAGCAGGATCATATAATGTTCCTTGTGCATTAATTATTGGTAAGCGTAAAGAAAGTACTGACAAAAAAACCTCTTTAAATGATGCGCTTCGTGAATACGATGTTGCCGTTTAATGTAGGTATGATATAATGAGCTTGTCTTAAATATATTTAGGACGAGCTCAATTGTTTTAATCGATAGTCATGAAAATTTTAGTCATTCAACAAAAAATGATCGGTGATGTACTTACAAGTACTATTATTTGTGAAGCATTGCGAAAAGAATACCCCAATGCAACTATTGATTATTTAGTCAATTCTAGCACTAGACCTGTATTGACTGAAAATCCTTTTTTTGATAAAATAATAGAGTTTAAAAATCAATATCGTGAAAGTAAGATTGATTTCTATCATTTTTTGGTGTCTATCAAAAAATCAAAATATGATTTAGTTATTGATGCCTATGGAAAATTAGAAAGTAATCTTATTTCACTATTTTCTAAAGCTCCAAAAAGAGTATCATTTTACAAATGGTACACTCAATTTATATATACTCAAGTAATTCATAGAGCATCCGAGCCTATTACCAACGCCAGTATTGCGATTGAAAACAGGCTTCGTTTGGTTTTTCCTGAAAACAGAATAACTTCTGAAATTATTAAACCAAAAATATTTCTTACCGAAGATGAGAAACAAATAGCTAACGAATACTTAAAATCTAATCATATTACTCAAAATAAACCTTTGATAATGATTAGTGTTTTAGGAAGTAGCCCAAATAAAACATTGCCTTTTAAATACATGGCTAAAGTAATTGATGAAATTGTTTCGACCACGGGAGCAAATGTCCTTTTTAATTATATGCCAAATCAGGAAAAGGATGCACGAACAATTTATAATCTTACAAATTACAAAACTCAAAAACATATTCATTTTGATGTATTTGCTAAAAGTTTACGAGGTTTTATAGCGATTCTTTCCCATTGTGATGCTTTAATCGGAAATGAAGGTGGTGCCGTTAATATGGCCAAAGCATTGAATCTTCCAACCTTTACCATTTTTTCACCATGGATTATAAAAAAAGATTGGAATATGTTTGAGGACGGGATTGAAAACGATTCGATACACCTTATAGATATAAAACCTGAACTATACGTTGGTAATTCACCAAAAAAAATGAAAGATCAATCTCTAGAGTTATACCAAGAGTTTTCTTCAGAATATATTATACCTAAGCTTAGAAATTACTTAACACAAACCTTTAGCTAGTGGTCATGAGAAATCACATGTATCCAAATCAATCTCATACTTTTAAAAAATAATTATTTTTGTCCAAATTTTAGTAAAAAAAAAACAATATCGAATGATCAAACTCTCTGGAGTAATTATTACTTTTAATGAAGAAAGAAAAATTGAAAAATGTTTAGCTTCACTTCAAGGAGTTGTTGACGAAATTGTTGTTGTCGATTCCTTTTCGACTGATGATACTGCTAAAATTTGCAAAAAATATGGAGCTAATTTTATAGAACAAAAATTTCTAGGATATAAAGAACAAAAGAATTTTGCTATTACTCAAGCTAAATACGATTATATAGTCTCTTTAGATGGTGATGAGGCTTTGTCTCCAGAACTCCAACATTCGTTAATCAACCTAAAATCAAACTGGGAACATGACGGTTATTACACCAATCGATTTAATAACTTTTGTGGACAATGGATTAAATATTCGGATTGGTATCCCGATAAAAAACTAAGAGTCTTTAAAAAAGGAAAAGGAGAATGGAAAGGTATAAACCCTCACGATTCTTATAAATTGCACTCCCCTAAAAACTACGGTAAATTAAAAGGAGATATATTACATTGGAATTACCCAACATATAAGGCGTACAATCAACAAATTGAAAAATTTTCGACTATATCGGCACAATCGTACTATGCTCTTGGAAAAAAAGCAACTTTATGGAAAATTCTATTTAATCCATCTTGGGCTTTTTTTAAGGCCTATATTTTACGTTTAGGATTCTTAGACGGTTTAAATGGTTTTGTTATTTGTATTCAAACGGCAAACCTTACTTTCTTAAAGTATATTAAATTAAGAGAACGCATTAAATCGGAGAATCTCCAGAAATAGTTTTATATTTTTTCTTCCAGAAGAATATTCTTTTCTTAACTCTGATTTTTCGATAAAATCGATATTGAAATTCTTTAGTATACGTCCACATAAGGTTAAATACCTTTTCTTCATCTTCTCCACTGCATTTTGCATACTCATTACTCATAATTTCTATCATAGACTTATGAATTGTTAGCTTAGCAAAATTCTTAATTCTAGTATCAAAATCCATTGTCCCGAACTCCATTCGATTAAGATCTACCAAATAAAACAAATAGTCGCCGTTCACTCTTTTTATCAATGTATTACCAGGTGAATGATCCAAGAAATTAATTCCATTTTCGTGGAGCTTATATGTAAACCGAGTGAAAGCTCTCAAAATAGCTTCATGATCAGAAATACTAAAATCTGTAGTAAGTTCTCTATATGTTAAATCACAGGCTACCAACTCGCTTACATAATAACTTTTATTAAATAAGAAGGGTGTCATATACAAATCATAAGCTACCGGTAATGGTGTACCTATTTCTTTAGACAATAGAGTACTCGCATATATGTATGACCTTTCAGCTTTCGATTTTCTAAAAAACCGATATGCTACTTTATTAATGAAATTAGGGATTTTAAATGATTTAATAGCATACTTCTTACCCTCGATCTCAACAATTTTTATAACATTACGATCTCCTTCTCCTAGGATTTCGGTATGATATTCAAAATTATGAATTGCATTCTTAATGGTAGGCTCAAGATGTTGTTGAGAAGAATTGACTATAAACTTGTTCTGCATTTGCTACAAAATAATGGCGTAAAGGTACTTATTTAAGAAGAGAAATCAAGTTCATTACATAATTAAAACAAGAATTAAAAGTTCTCTTTTTAATCCCATAGATGTATAAGCTAAAAATCAACTGGCATGTTTTAATATTACAAACCACATATTTAAATCAAAAAAAAAAGTTAAAATTAATATCTATTTTATTTACTTTGCAAAAAACAACCCCATGTATAAAATATTTCTAGAAACGCATAATATCAATAATATTCATACAGGTTTTGGTCAATTTAACTATCATTTACTTAAGGCGTTTAAAGAAATTAATGATCCAGATATCAGATTCTCTGTTCATACTCGTCCCATACAAGCGTTAAAACCTTATTTTGGTAATTTCTTCAAATACAAGCGCTATTTTGGAGCTAGACGTTATAAAGTTACTAGTGTTAGAAAAAAATATGATGTTTGGCACTCCTTAAACCAAAACACTAAAATAGAACCCTATCATAATCTACCTTATGTTCTAACAGTACATGATGTAAATTTTATTGAGGAAATTTCGAGTGACTTGAATCACGAAAGAAATCAAAGATTTATAGAAAAATTAAATAGAGCCGATGCGATTACTTATATTTCTGAATATGCTAAACAGTCTACTCATAAGTATTTTGAAATTCCAGATATACCTGAATATGTAATCTACAATGGTAATCCAATGGTTTCTTTTGAAAATTTAGATAATTTTTCTACCGACATTGATATAAGTAAAAAATACCTTTATGGTTTAGGAGATTTTTTAGAACGAAAGAATTTTCATCTCTTAGTAGAAATGATGCAACATTTACCAGAATACAATCTAATTATTTCTGGAAATGATACTAGACCATATGGAGAAAAAGTTAGAGAAACGATAACATCATTAGGTCTAGCTGATCGAGTTACTTTAACTGGGCGTGTCTCTGAACAAGAAAAACAATACTACATGAAAAACTGTAGTGCTTTTGTATTTCCTTCTGACCGAGAAGGTTTTGGACTACCTGTAATTGAAGCTATGCGATATGGTGTACCTATTTTTTTAGCAAATACGACGTCGCTTCCCGAAATAGGAGGTAAATATGCTTTCTACTGGAAAGACTTTAACACTAAAAATATGGCTGATTTATTAAAAAAGAATCTTGCATATTATAATGAAAATGAAACCGAATTTAGGACTAACCTCATAGAACGGGCAGATTTTTTTTCATGGAATAAAGCGGCAAAGCAATACATTGAGGTCTATAAAAATTTGATAAATAACTCTAAATAACGTTTATTATAAAATCAACCATTAGTATATTAGCAGCTTCAAAATATACTTTTTAAATACCTAAACATACAAAAATGGCTTTACAAATCATCATTGGTTTATTACTCTTAATAGGCATCATAATTTTGGGTAAAAAATTATCCAAACATAAATCACTATTTCCTCTTATGCCATTCAAATACAATTTTGCATTAAGAAGAGATACATTTGTAGAAACATTAAGACTTCTAGAACAAAGAAATGGCAAACTAATTGTAGAAACCGGTACCTCTAGAGATGGTCTTAAAAATACTCACGGAGATGGTGCGGCTACAATAGTATTTGGAAAATGGGCGCAAAGACATGGTGGCAAAGTTATATCGGTAGACATTAGCGAAGATTCGCTAAAAGGATCTCAAGAAGGTTTAAATGATGAAAATTTAAACAATGTAGTCACTCTTGAATTATCAGATTCAATTGCCTTTTTAGAAAATTTTGATCAAAAAATAGATCTATTATATCTAGATAGTTATGATTATTCTTTACACGATGAAGAAATACAAAGAAAAAGTCAAGAACATCATCTAAAAGAGTTTATCGCTGTTGAAAAAAACCTCCATGACGATACAATTATCCTTATTGATGATTGCGATTTACCTGGAGGAGGAAAAGGAAAGGTTGTAGTAGAGCATATGCTGAAGAAAGACTGGGTCATTGTAACAAATGCTTATCAAATTTTGATGGTTAAGAAAAGTAGTTTGAAGAACTAATATTTTAAATTATACAATATAAAAAGCGAGAATTCTTATTATAGAATTCTCGCTTCGTTGTTAAAAGCAATTACTTTCTAAACCTGTTAAAATTACCAGTTAATAGTATCTCTCCAACGATTTGCTGGCACATCACCAACCATTTTTTCTGTAATTACACCATTTACCCTAATATCCCAATTTGCTCCTGCTATTGGACCAGCAGCATTGATAGAGTTAAGCAATCTAGATTGATGAGATGCGCATTGTGATGAAAATGTTACTGACCCTACGTTAATATCACTTGGATGAGGGCGAATAGGCTGCCCTATTCTGTTTCTTAACACAGAACTATTTGAAACACTAATTGAAATCTCTCTTCTCTCCCCAGAAAGTCTCCAACGTCTGCGTTTATGATTATACTCTAATTTCACTCTTAAATGTATTGCGTATTGAGATACTTCGAAACCTGGTGCTCCTGAAGTAATGGTTTCTGCAAAAATCTCATGTACATATTTAAATGCTCTTGGCGAAGTGCCTTGAACTGCTCCAGTTCCGCAATTCTCAATATATTTCTGTTTTCTAAATTCACGTTGATTATTATCAAGAATAGATTTACCTGCACTAGCTTCTCCTTGTGAATCCAGAGTTATTGGACCCGCAATTACAGAACCTACTTGTCGTAGTGCAGTTCTATTAGATTTTTGGACATCAAGATCAATAGTATCGTCAAGTTCATAAAATTTACCGTCATCAAACCAAATTGTTTTACCCGCTACTTTAAATTGATGATCTTTATTTAAAATACCTTGTAGTGCATAGGATAAATCTACCCCTAACGCTCTATCTGGTGAGAAAAAAGTTTGCATCTCTAACATCTCTGTATCTAGTTTGGCAAACTCAAGATAACGTTGTCTAAACTCGTCCCAATTCTTAAAAGAAAATATTTCTTTGTTCAAAGAAATAGAAGATTCGTCACCAACCCCTTGCGGCATTATAGCGTCATTTTCGCTTTCACAGGAAATCATTCCCAATAAAGCTGCTGCTACTAAAAAGATTTTTTTCATAATATATAGGTTTTAATTGTGCACAAATTTCCTGTTGTGCATTCAGGTTTTTTTGCTTACTAAGCGGTTAACTTTTAGTAATGTCTCAAATCAATTATATGTTTCATAAAAAAACTATAACCTATGTTAATTATATACTAACAAGACATTCGTGTATCTTTATACAGAACATTTCTCCTCTTCTTTCCCTGTTATATCAAAATCCTAGATTTAGTTTGTTCATGAATTCAGAATCTATGGTAAAGCAACACATAGATGACTATACATATTTATCATAAACAATGAATTACTATGATATTTTGACTTTCTTTGCAAAAAAGAAATTTTGAATTTTACTCCATGATAGATCATCAAATAGAAATCGAAAAAACGCTAACTGTATTAAAAAGAGGTGGACTTATATTATACCCAACAGATACAGTTTGGGGAATAGGTTGTGATGCTACGAATCCTGGCGCAATTGATAAAGTATACAAGCTTAAACAAAGAGCCGAAAGCAAGACGATGATTTGTCTTGTGAATGATTTTAAAATGTTGCAGCAATATGTAGAAGAAGTTCCAGAAGTTGCATACGATATTTTAAAATATGCTACAAAAGCCACAACAATAATATATGATCGCCCCTTAAGAGTTTCGGAAAACATTATCGCTGAAGACAACACTTTGGGTATTCGAGTAGTCAGAGATCCTTTTTGTGGAAAATTAATTAGGAAACTAAAAAGGCCTATTGTATCTACATCTGCAAATATTAGTGGAAAACCTGCTCCAAAAAACTTTGAAGAAATATCTTCTGCTATTTTGGAAGGCGTGGACTATGTCGTAAATTTGCCTTTACAAAATAAAGGTGCTAAACCTTCTTCTATAATCAAAATTGGAGGTGACAGTACCGTTAAGATTATTAGGAAGTAAATTGTACATGTCTGAAGTTAAAAATCACAAAGAAGCCTTACAACTATCTATTTTTAAAACAATTACCCAAGCAACCACTAACTTAGATTTAGAAAGTTATGTTATTGGTGGATTTGTTAGAGATTATTTGTTGCAAAGAGGCACTGTTAAAGATATTGATATAGTTGCAATTGGTAGTGGGATAGCATTAGCCAAAGAAGTCTCTTCATTGTTATCTAATCATCCCAAAGTACAGGTTTTTAAAACCTATGGCACTGCAATGTTGAGAGCAGATGATATTGAAGTAGAATTTGTAGGAGCTAGAAAAGAATCCTACTCTAAAGATAGTAGAAACCCTCAAGTCGAAAATGGTACTTTACAGGACGACCAGAATCGTAGAGACTTTACAATCAATGCATTAGCACTGGATTTATCAAAAGAAAATTTTGGAGATATTTTAGACCCTTTTGGAGGTTTAGATGATCTAAAGTCAAAAATTATTCGTACACCATTAGACCCTGATATAACCTATTCTGATGATCCCTTACGTATGATGCGGGCCATTCGTTTTGCAACACAATTAAACTTTAAAATAGAAGAAGCTTCTCTTAATGCGATTACTAAAAACAAGGATCGGATAAAAATTATTACTCAGGAAAGAATTGTAGAAGAGCTACATAAAATTATGCTTAGCAGTAAACCATCGGTTGGTTTTAAGTTATTAGAAAAAACTGGTCTACTACCCTACATTCTTCCAGAATTAACTGCATTAAAAGGCATTGATGAAATAGAGGGACAACGACATAAAGATAATTTTTATCACACTCTTGAAGTCGTTGATAATATTTCAGAAAACACCAATGATTTATGGCTACGATGGGCTGCTTTATTGCATGATATTGGTAAAGCGCCTACCAAAAAATTCCATAAAAAAATAGGTTGGACTTTCCATGGTCATGAATTTGTAGGTTCTAAAATGGTTTTCAAACTTTTTAAACGTTTGAAAATGCCATTAAATGATAAAATGAAATTCGTTCAGAAAATGGTATTAATGAGTTCAAGACCAATCGTAATTGCGTCAGAAGTAACAGATTCTGCGGTACGCAGATTAGTATTTGATGCAGGCGATTATATTGAAGAATTGATGACTTTATGTGAAGCTGATATTACTACCAAAAACCCTAAACGTTTTAAAAAATATCACAATAACTTTAAGAAGGTTAGATTAAAAATGATTGAAGTAGAGGAACGAGATCATATTCGTAATTTTCAACCACCAGTTACGGGTGAAGAGATCATGAAAGCTTTTAGCATTAAACCCTCTAGAGAAATAGGTATTATTAAAGAAGCTATAAAAGAAGCAATTCTTGAAGGAGAAATACCAAATGAACATGAAGCTGCCTTCGAATTTATGATACAAAAAGGAAAACAACTAGGCCTAACCATAAAAAAACCAATACATTAAAAAAAACAATTTGTAGAAATAAGTAACATTGAATTTTTTTATGAAAAAAGATAATAAAAAAGTAATCTACTGGCTGCTCACTGGGTGTTTATTAATTTTCATTATGGTTATTGTTGGAGGTATTACCAGACTCACTCATTCTGGATTATCCATGTCTAACTATAAATTAATCTCAGGAACAATACCCCCTATGAATGAGGTTGAATGGAACGAGGCATTTGAATTGTATAAAAAATATCCAGAGTATCAAAAAATAAACAATCAATTTACTTTAGAAGACTTCAAAAGTATTTACTTCTGGGAATGGTTTCACAGGGTAATTGGTAGATTTATTGGTATTGTTTTCATTATACCATTTATATATTTTTTAATTAGAAAACAACTATCAAAACCAACGATAAAAAAGGCCCTTATCTTAATGTTACTTGGAGGTTTTCAAGGATTTTTAGGATGGTTTATGGTAAAAAGTGGGTTGATTGACCGCCCAGATGTAAGTCACTACAGACTTGCAATGCATCTTACTACTGCGTTTATTACGTTTGCTTATACTTTTTGGGTGGCACTAGACCTTATATATCCCAATAAAAAAGTAATCGACTTAAAATTCAGAAACCTGGTAAGATGGGGATTAGTTATACTATTAATTCAGATTATTTATGGAGCTTTTGTAGCTGGACTTGATGCAGGTCTGCTACATAATCATTGGCCGTTAATGAATGATGGTGCTCTTATTCATGAATCTGTGTATATTGAACAATCGCCGACTATTATGAATTTCATTGAAGGTAAAAGTGGTGTGCAATTTGTTCACCGTTACCTAGCTTACTTAGTTGTAGGTATTATTCTATTTATTTGGTACAAAAGTAAAAGACTAGAAAAAACAAAAATGCAAAGTAAAGCATTAAACCTATTATTAATTATAGTAGGTATTCAATTTTTATTAGGTGTCTTTACGCTAATATATAGAGTTCCAATAGCATTAGGAGTACTACACCAGGTTGTTGCCTTTTTCTTACTTGGAGCAATGACTTTTTCATTGCACCGTTTTAGTAAATAACAAAGCATTTATAGTATCTTTGCTTTTCCAAATTAAGTAAGAATGATTTATCGTTTCAGAGTTATACTAGACACCGAGGAAGATGTGTTTAGAGATATC
Source organism: Aquimarina aggregata (assembly GCF_001632745.1). Classification (GTDB taxonomy): domain Bacteria; phylum Bacteroidota; class Bacteroidia; order Flavobacteriales; family Flavobacteriaceae; genus Aquimarina; species Aquimarina aggregata. Next base: position 54,602 of record NZ_LQRT01000013.1, read on the forward strand.
GAAATTGAACAGGATGCGTCTTTAGAGCAGTTTCATAATGTAATCACTCAATCCTTTGGATTTGATGGTACCGAAATGGCATCTTTTTATATTAGTGATGACCAATGGAATCAAGGTGAAGAAATATCTTTATTTGATATGAGTGAAGGATCGCAGTCTACACGATTAATGAATGAGACTTCCTTAATCGATGTTGCTCATGAGGCATCTCCTAAATTACTTTATATCTATGACTTTTTAAGTATGTGGACGTTTATGATAGAGCTCGCCGAGATCGCAGAATATGAGAATGGGATGGAATATCCTAATATCATGTTTGTACATGGACAAATACCCGATCAAGCACCAAATAAAGAATTTGTAGCTGATGAATCTGATCAGTATGCCGATGAGAGTTCTGAAGAGTTTATGGATCCAGATGAGTATGATGATCTTGGATTTGACGAAAACTGGAATTAAAATATTAACTAAAAAAATTCTCAGCAATATGTTGAGATAATATATGTTATGATCAATCTATATAGTACCCAAATTGAATCTCTTTCTGTACACAAAGTAGGAAATAAAAACAAAGGAGAAAACCTTTTCCTTTCTGAGTCACCATATTTAGTTAATGATGAATTAACCGCTATTCTGAAAGAATATTTCTTTAAACCATTTAGAGAAAAAGAAGAGAATTATTTTCAATTTGCAAATGATGTTGATGTAGAGTTTAATCCTTTATACAAAATTGTAAGTGAAATTTTTGATAATCCATCATCTGTACATGAAAAATCAAAACGAATCGCTTCTTTGTTATATGAACAGTCTAATCATCCACATATTAAAAGTGGTGAATTATATGTAACGTATCTCGAAAATGTTACTATTGATAATGAAAAAGTAGACGCACTTGGAGTATTTAAATCAGAATTAAAACATGATTTTCTTCAGTTTGAAGAAAAAGAAACAGATATAGAACTTCTTATTCAACAAGGTGTTAACCTTAACAAACTAGACAAAGGATGTCTTATCTTTAATCATAAAAAAGAAGAAGGTTACAAAGTTTTATCTATCGACTCGAATAGGTATGACACCAAGTATTGGCTAGAAAATTTCTTAGGTGTTGAGGCCTTTGCAGATGAGAATTTTTATACTAAAAAATACATGAAATTCTGCCAGGACTTTGCAAAAGACGTTGTGTTACCTGCCGAAGACAAAAAGGAAGAAGTAATGTTTATGAATCGCGCCGTAAATCATTTTGCAAAAAACGATGAATTCGAAGAAACTGCTTTCTTAAATGATGTAATTGATAATCCTGATCTAATACCAGAGTTTAAACATTACAAAACAGAAAAAGCACCTAAGTATCAAATCGAAGATCTTACTACCTTCCCTATTGCGAATAATGCGGTAACCGCTGCTCGTAAAAAGATAAAAAATGTTATCAATTTGGATACCAACGTGCAAATAAAAATGGATTTTATAAATCCTGAATCAGCCGAAAAATTTGTAGAAAAAGGGTGGGATGAAGAAAAACAGATGTATTACTATCTTGTTTATTTTAATAAAGAACAAAAGACCTAAACATTCATAATTCGTTATGGACTATATTCTTGTTGGTATTGTAGCATTACTTGGATCTGGTCTAACTTTTTTTTCTGGTTTTGGCTTAGGCACTTTGCTTATGCCTGTTTTTGCATTATTTTTTCCTATCGATATTGCTATCGCCTTGACCGCTATTGTTCATTTACTTAATAATCTTTTTAAGTTAACATTAGTTGGAAAAAAAGCTAGCACAAGGACTGTCTTACGTTTTGGATTACCAGCTATAGTGTTTGCATTATTAGGGGCTTACGTTTTGGGTACTCTTACAGATATTAAACCTATTTACAGTTATACGCTTTATAACAAATTACATGAAATTACTGTTGTAAAAATCTGTATCGCTGCATTATTAACTTTCTTTTCTCTTTTTGATCTGATACCTAAATTGAAAAGATTAGAAATAGATACAAAATACTTGCCTATCGGTGGAGCGTTAAGTGGTTTTTTTGGAGGAATCTCTGGACATCAAGGAGCCTTACGAACTGCTTTTCTTATACGAGCAAAACTAAGTAAAGAAGCCTTTATCGCTACAGGGGTAGTAATCGCTTGCTTCATTGACATTTCAAGAATTTCTGTATATGCAAAAGATATTTTTAAATTAGGTAATCAACTTAATTACAAATTACTAATCACAGCAATCTTAATGGCCTTTATTGGCGCTTATATTGGCAAATTATTTTTAAAAAAAATAACTATAAATACGATACAAGTAACTGTTGGTTTCCTTTTAATTATTTTTTCGATCTTTTTAGGAATAGGGATACTTTAAATAAAAAAACCTTTTATCTAAAGTATCATTCCTCTTTTCAAATCATTAAAAATTGAACGGACTAGGTAACAAAAAGTCTTTTAAAGACATTAATCATTAGCAAAATAACTAATTAATTTATCTTCAATAGATAACTAATATTACATTTTTAAATATGAAAAGAATACTATTTCTATCGACATCACTTATGCTCTCATTTTTTGCAAGTGTTGCCCAAGACACAATTGTTGCCAAAGAAGATGTTCATATTAATAAAGGAACATATTCAACCAATTCTACTGGAAATGGTTTAGGGAATTTAATTCTCTTCGGGGATGGTGGCAATGGAGGTGGTTGGCAATCTTCTATTAAATGGTCAGGTCTAGATGGTTTTAACTCAAGTATCAGTAGTGGTTCACGTATCAATGCAGAAATTACAGTAGGTAATGTTGGGTCTTATGGAAAATCTGATCTGATTTTTAAAACTAAAGGGACAAATAACGATGGGGTACCAACAGAAAAATTACGAATTACATCTTCTGGTAATATCGGTATAGGAACAACGTCTCCAGACTCAAAATTAACCGTCGTCGGCCATGTCAATATAGGAGGTGAAGGTAATTATAGATTACGTACCCGACATGTTGATGGAAAACATTTTCAAAATAGTAATGTTGATGACTTATATCTTAATTACAATACAGGTAAACATGTGAGAGTAGGGTTTGGTGGCCAAGACTCGAATCTATATGTTAGTGGTAATATGGGAATAGGAACGAACAATCCTAAAGAAAAATTACAAATCGGAGAGTCATATACTTTTCATGATGGCGGACATAAAGTAATAGGATTTTTATACAGACCATCAGGAGATATCGACATGGATAACACAAAATATGGCGCAGAAATTCGTTTCGATCCAACTAATGGTATATTAGGTTTAGGCACTTCATCATCTTTAACGAATGGTGCTAGGTCTCAATTATTTATAAATAAATCAGGTAGTGTTGGAATTGGAACCAGAGACACAAAAGGATATAGACTTGCTGTAGTAGGTAAAGTTGTTGCTGAAGAAGTAAAAGTTGCTCTATATAACACTTGGCCAGATTATGTGTTTGAAGAAAATTATGAGCTTCCAACATTAAAAGAAGTAGAAATTCACATTCAAGAAAAAGGACATTTACCTAATATTCCTTCTGCAAAAAAAGTAGAAAAAGAAGGTATCCAATTAGGTGAAATGAATGCTAAATTACTCCAAAAAATTGAAGAATTAACCTTATATATCATCGCACAAAATAAGAAAACAGAGCAGCTTCAAAAAGAAGTAGCATTACTTAAACAAAAAATTAAATAATTACATAATACATGTTCAAAGTCAAGTTCTGTCTTTAGTATAGTATTTGACTTTGGGCATCAACTTTTAAAATCAACCCTCTAATAGCCGCTTCATATTAACATTTTCATAATTACGGCGTACAAAATCCATCGCGGTTTTTAAAACTTCTCCCATAGATATACTACGTCTAAAATTTAGATCAAGTGTAAAATTATATAAATGTTCTCTTAGCTGTTTAATATTATCCTCTGTAGAAATAGTATCTCTACACATACAGTTAACCAAAGTTTCATACCTAGACCTAGAGTTAAGGATTCGTTTTGCCAAGACGGATCGCTCTTCCTTCTTATACTGTTCTATCGAGCTCGCTTGTAACTTACTCATTACTAAATCTACCATCGCAAAATTTTCTTTAAAAAATTGTGGCTGATACACTTTTAATTTCCCTTCAAAACACTGTTGATCAAAGTCAATAGCCCTAATTTTATATTCTACATGTTCAAAATCATGAATAGGTATAATGACATAATTATAGGATCGCATATCCCCTAACAAACGCATTTGGCAACGTTCATTAAATTTCACGAACTCTTTAGCGATTTGTGACTTTGCCTGATCACTTAAATCAGGTAAAAAATCTTTAATAAATACATCTCCTGGTATACCAGCAATATGTTCTTCTATCAATGTATTTTTATAAACCAAAAAATTGATGCGATTAGGAGAAAACATATGTTCTAATTCTAATCCATAAATTCGTGATGCATCTGCTTTTTTTACATAAATATAAGTGTAATTATCATTAAGAATATTTCTAATTTTTACTCTAAAAGGTTTAGAATTACCAAAAGTACAATAGTCTATCGCATCAATATTCAAAAATTCAATAGCATCTTCATTTCCATCAGAATGTAAAATCGTATATACTTTTTTAAGACTAGATTCTATTTCAGGCCTTTCGTGCTCTTCATAATACACTCTAACCCATAATGTATCCACATCATTACTATCATACACCACAATAGAACCCGAAAACCTAAGCAAATCATCATAAAATACTGGGATTTTAATTTTTCGATTGCACTCCTTTAAATACGCATCTAATTCATCGTTTATAGGATAGGTTGGTTTTTTTTTAGACATTAATTTTTCTTCCATACACTGCGATCATTTCAGTTAGCAATTTACAAATTACTATTTTGATACTGTTAAAACTTTACACAATCAAAAAAAGACAATAACATATTTATGTAACAAAAACTCGTACTGATCGTCTTGTTTAATATAACCACCAAAACTAATCACAATTGGAAAATATACTCACGCTACATAATCTTACCAAAAAATTTGGTCCGATTACAGCTGTAAATGACCTTTCTTTTACTATAAAAAAAGGAAATGTCTATGGCATTCTTGGACCCAATGGAAGTGGTAAATCAACTACACTTGGTATTGTACTTAATGTTGTTAATGAAACTTCGGGTTCATTTACTTGGTTCGATGGCAACACTTCAACACATGATGCATTAAAAAAGGTTGGCGCTATAATCGAGCGCCCTAATTTTTACCCGTATATGACTGCTGCACAAAACTTAAAACTAGTTTGTCAAATTAAGGGGGTAACTTCAGAAAAAATTGAAGAAAAATTAGAAATCGTTGGCTTATTGGAGCGTAAGGATAGTAAATTCAGAACATTTTCTTTGGGAATGAAACAAAGATTAGCCATTGCTTCAGCTTTACTTAATGATCCTGAAATTTTGATTCTTGATGAACCTACAAACGGTTTAGATCCACAAGGGATTCATCAAATTAGAGAAATCATTAAAAAAATTGCAGCACAAGGCACTACAATTTTATTAGCCTCTCATTTATTGGATGAAGTTGAAAAAGTATGTAGTCATGTGGTGATTATACGAAAAGGAATTAAACTATATTCTGGTCGCGTAGATGAAATGAATGCTAGTTTTGGTTTTTTTGAATTAAAGAGTAACCAAAATTCTGTTCTAAAAGATTGGCTAACAAAACACGACGGCTTTAAAAGCCACAAAGAAGAAGATGGAAAAATCATTGCTTTTTTAGCTCAGGAATTAGATGCAGAAAATCTTAACAGGCAATTATATACTGAAGGAATAGTTCTTACACACTTGGTAAAACGAAAAGAAAGCCTTGAAGAACAGTTTCTACAATTAACCAACAATTTAAACTAAAGCCATGTTACGACTACTCAATATAGAATTTCAAAAATTACGATATAACAAAGCTGCTAAAGTGATTACTATCACTTATTTTGTACTTATAACTTTTATAGCGCTAATCGCCTCGATAGAATTTAATTTTGGAGGTGTCAAGTTTAGAATTGCAGATCAAGGAATTTTTAATTTCCCATATATATGGCATTTCAACACCTATATCGCGGCTTGGGCAAAATTATTTCTAGCAATAGTTATTGTATCAATGATGGCGAACGAGTACAGCCATAGAACCCTAAAACAAAACCTTATTGATGGGTTAAGCAAAAAAGAATTTATAGGATCTAAATTCCTAACTGTTATTGTCTTCTCTATCCTCTCTACTATTTTTCTAATCATTGTATCAATGATATTAGGGGTTAGTTTCTCGGATTATAATGAGTTTTCAATTATAGTTTCGGATCTTGAATATGTTTTGGCATATTTCGTAAAACTAGTAGGTTTCTTTGCTTTTTGTATGTTCTTAGGGATTTTTGTAAAACGCTCTGCTTTTGCATTAGGATTCTTATTTATTTGGTGGATTGTTGAGAACATTATCTATGCATTACTAAAATTCAAAGTATTTAAAGGCTCTACCATAGCCGAATCAATCGTTCAGTTTTTTCCTTTAGAATCGATGTCAAACCTAATTAAAGAACCATTTACCAGATTAAATTTTATTCAGTCTGCAGCAAATCAATTGGGAGAAAACTTTCAAAAGGATTATACGGTACACTGGTATGGTATCGTTATAGTACTTGTTTGGACTGTAATTTTCGTATATCTTTCTCATCTATTACTTAAAAAGAGAGATTTATAATATATTTGAGCTTAATTGCTCATTGAATGAGGTATATACATATCACCTTTTTAACGATATTACTTTTTAATGGCTTAACTATTTTTAGTCAGGGAGAAGCTAATAACTGGTATTTTGGAAAAAATGCTGGTGTAAGTTTTAATACTACTCCTCCAACTGTTCTTACAGATGGTCAAATCAATACGTTAGAAGGGTGTACTACAATTTCTGATGCAACAGGAGCACTTTTATTTTATACTGATGGTATTAGGGTTTGGGATAGGTTTAATACCATTATGCCTAATGGTATTAATCTAAAAGGAGATCCATCGAGCACGTCATCTGCATTAATCGTACCGCAACCCAATACTCCTAATATTTATATCATTTTCACTGTAGATGAACCTCATCATGATAATGCCGACAATGATCCTTCAACTGTAGATGGTGATGGCATAAATGATGGTTTTATGTATTCTGTGGTAGACATGTCTCTAAATGGAGGCGCTGGTGATATTGTTGCAGGACAAAAAAATATACCTCTGATCACATACGATACTTCAGATCCTTTACAAAGTGCATACAAATGCTCAGAAAAAATAACAGCAGTAAAAAGTGATGATTGCGACTCCTTTTGGGTAATTACTCATTTTGTGGATACTTTTTATGCTTTTAAAATAGAACAAACTGGTGTTAACGTAAACCCGGTGACTTCTAAAATTGGCGTTACTGTTCCTCTTTCGGGATATCGTCGCAATGCTTTAGGATATATTAAAGCGTCTACAGAAGGGAACAAATTAGCTGTAGCACATTTTGGATTTGCCACTGTTACTGCTGGTAATGGTCCAGGAAAAGTAGTACTGTATGACTTTGATAACATAACAGGCGCTGTAAGTAATGAAATTGAACTCTATAACGGAGACTCCCCTTACGGAATAGAATTTTCTCAAAGCGGGCAACGACTCTACTCTGCCATTGGGATCGGAAATGAAGGTATAGGTCAAAGTTTTCTTTTACAATTCGACCTTACACTACCCGATATAGATATTCCGGCAAGCGGAACAAGAATCCTTAATGAAAACGGTGTCAATTTTTCTTCTTTTTTTGAGGGGGCTTTACAATTAGCTCCAGACGGAAAAATATACCGAACTCAATATGAAGATTTTGCAACCGACACAGGTGACTACTTAGGTATTATTGAGAACCCGGAAGAAATAGCAGCAAATGTGATATATGTCGAAAAAGGGCTTTTAGTAAATTCTGACGGGCGTCGTGGTGTCCGTCTTGGATTACCACCTTTTATTCAGTCAATTTTTGCACAAACTATTGATATCATAAATTCTGGTGATTCTAACAATGCAAACCTTTCTCTTTGCGAAGGAGAAACTTTTAGACTTTCTTATCAAAATATCCCGGGCGCTACTTATACATGGTTTGTTGATAATACTCCAATAAGTACTACATCCAATTTTTTAGATATCACTGCAACTGCTAATTATCGATTAGAAGTCGATCTTAATGATGGTAGTTGCCCTCTTGTAGGAGTTGCGAATGCCACATTTACTGAAATTCCTCCTAGCATCCCCGTAACACTTATACAATGTGACCTATATCAAGTAATGGGTGATAATTTAGCACTGTTTGATTTAAATCTTGCTACCGATCAAATTACCGGAGGAAATAATCAATTTAGCGTAAGTTTTTTCATTGATCTCCCCTCTGCTCAAGCAGGAACTCCTGCCCTTACTAATATCACTAGTTTTGAAAACAACCAAAACAATCAACTAGTATATGCCCGGGTAACAGACAATAACAACACGAATTGTTTTAGCATTACCACTATCGAATTACAAGTCAATGCTACAAGTGCCAATGATGTAGAATTACGAGCCTGTGATGATGATGGTATTGAAGATGGTATTACCGTTTTTAACCTTTTAGAAGCCGATCCACTAATTCTTCAAGGTATAACTACAGCTGGATTGACATTAACCTATTATCAAAATATTGATGATGCCCAATTTAATGTTAATCCGATTACTTCTTATAGTAATACCACCCCTAATACTCAAGGTGATGATATCGTCTATGCCAAAGTTGAAGAGAGCAATGGTAACTGCTTTGCTATTGCTTCTGTAGCATTATTCGTAAACCCTACTCCCGAAATTGAAGAAATAGGTGCTTATTTTTTATGCCAAAACCAAACAAATATTGAAATTGATAAGGGCGTACTTCCAAACCCTGGCTTAACTAATTTTACCTTTTTATGGTCTACCGGCGAGACAACACAATCAATCTTTGTGGATCAAGCCGGGACATATATGGTAGAAATAACAGATACGTCAACTCAATGTTCTAACACTCGTACTGTAGAAGTTACAGGTTCTAGCATACCAACAATAACATCTGTAGATATTAATGATGCATCAAATAATAACACCGTAACTGTTAATGTACAAGGAATTGGTAGTTATGAATATGCAATAGAAATAAATGGTGTATTAAGCACCTACCAGGATGAAGCGACATTTAACAATGTTCCTCCAGGTTTTCATGTTGTTTATGTCAGAGATAAAAATGGTTGTCTTCCCGAGGTCACAAGAGATATAGCTGTAATAGGATTTCCTGATTTTTTCTCGCCTAATGGTGATGGATTTCATGAAAGTTGGAATGTAGATGGAATATCATCTCAAATGTTATCCGACTCTTTAATCTATATTTTTGATCGTTATGGAAAACTAATCAAACAATTAAGAGCAGGTACCCCAGGTTGGGATGGTACTTACAATGGCAAACTAATGCCTTCTAGTCAATATTGGTATAGAGTTGAATTACAAACCGGGAGGGTTCTCACAGGCAGTTTTTCTTTAATTAGATAAACCCGAAAAACAAAAACACAATACATTAAAACTTCTTATAAAAGCTTACAATCATAGGCCTTATTTTCTTCTTATGAATTAAAATTTAAAATAAAAAGTAGGGTATTTTAAAAGTCTTTTGTTTTGGGATATAAAGAAACTTAATTTTTAAAAGAAACATATCCTATGAGAAAATTGAATTATATACTCATCGCTTTCATAAGTATTTCTACATTTTTTATTCAATCTTGTAATAACGATGATGATGGTACCGGACCAATACAAAATGAAGCAAACGGTGCAGATGGTGATGGTAGTCTAAAAAATTTAACCTTGTACAAAGTAGAGGGGGAAAATATTGTAAAACAAAAAGACTTTAATGTATCAGGAAATGCACTAGCTCTACAAAAAGATACTCAAAAGCATCAGGAAATATGGGAATTAACTAAAAAAATTGTTCCTCTAGAGTATCGATCTAAAATGAGTGAATTCATGATTTATTCTGGAGATGACAGTGAAGACAAAGGCGTTCTTGGATATGTTATAGAACGTACTCAAGACCTTTCAAAATGGCAAATGGGTATAGCTGTCGATTATGCATATGAAGGAGGATTTAACGCTAAAGGGGAACTTGCCTACACTATCATACATGAGTTTGGACATATTATTACATTGGATAATACGCAATTAGATGCCTCGATAAAACAAAGTAACTGCACAAACTACTTTCCGGGAGAAGGTTGCGCAAAATCTGATTCTAATATTAATAAGCTTCACAAAAATCATTGGGCAGATATCTGGGAAGAATTTCAAAATACTGAAACCGAAGTTCAAGCACAAGAATTTTATACCAAGTATCAAGAACGTTTTGTCACACAATATGCTTCAACAAATCCTGGAGAAGATATCGCTGAAATATTTGCTACGTTCACAACTAGAGCAGAAGGTGTTAATGGAACTAGTGGTGCTGAACAAAAAATCAAGATCATGTATGATGACAATGAAATGGTAAAACTAAGAAACTACATTCGTGGAAATATTTCAAAAAGTAATAAAACATTTTTACCAGCTCCAGGAGCCTGGAAAAGAGCACATACTTTTGGAGATAAAAACAAATCGCATTGTAGACTTCATAAAAATTAAAAAATAAGATAACAGCTTCTTATGACGCTGATTAATTAAACAATAAAAATAAGAATATGAAGTATCTCGTAATGCTACTGGCACTATTAAATTTCTCTTGTAGTTCTACTAAGAAAACACCCTTGACTTCGGCAGAAGACGATATTCTAATATATTACTCAAAAAGTCCTTGTAATGGAAAATGTCCTGTTTATGATTTATGGATATTTAAAGATGGATCAATTGCGTACTCAGGTATTAATAATGTTAGTGTAAAAGGAAAGATAAATAAGAAATTAAGTAAGGAAGAATTTGAAAGCTTAAAAGCAACATTAACAAAAGATCCTAAAGAAAATATTACGTTTAAAAGAAAACGAGATAAATCTATAACTACTTTGAATATTAATAACAAAGAATACAAATATTATACAACGAGTGCTAGTAATTATATAAAAGTACTTGATAGTAAACTAAAAGATATAGTAAGTAAAATCATGCAAAATACTGCAAGTACTATTTAAATCTTGTTTATTGGTTTTAGTGGGAAAATCAATAGAGTAAATCATGATTTTACTGTTTTAGGTTAGTTTGTTTGTTTATTTCTGAATTGTTTATTTGGATTGAGGCTGTTTGATTAATTTCAAACAGCCTTACGTAGTATATAAAATTTCACATTTTTTTAGAAATAAATAGTAGCTATCAAAACTTTATGTTTCAGTATCTTTAATGTTTAAAAAGGAAAAAGAAAAGATTCATGAAGTTCGAACTTAAATCTAAATTCAAACCCACTGGAGACCAGCCTGATGCCATAAGACAATTAGTTGAAGGCATCGAATCAAATGAAAAATACCAAACACTTTTAGGAGTAACTGGATCGGGAAAAACATTTACAGCGGCGAATGTGATCGAAAAAGTACAGCGACCTACTTTGGTCCTAGCCCACAATAAAACCCTAGCAGCACAGCTATATTCTGAGTTTAAACAATTTTTTCCGAATAATGCTATCGAATATTTTGTTTCTTATTATGATTATTATCAACCTGAGGCTTACATTCCTACCTCTGGTACATATATAGAAAAAGACTTGTCGATTAATGATGAGATAGAGAAAATGAGATTAAGTGCAACCTCATCTCTACTATCCGGAAGACGAGATGTACTTGTAGTTGCTTCAGTATCCTGTTTATATGGTATTGGTAATCCGGTAGAGTTTCAAAAAAATGTAATCTCTATCGAAACAGGACAATTTGTTTCGCGTACGGCATTATTACATCGCTTAGTACAAAGTTTATATTCAAGAACTGAAGCAGAGTTCAAACACGGTAATTTTAGAATAAAAGGAGATACTGTTGATATTTTTCCTAGTTATGCAGATGATGCATTTAGGGTACATTTTTTTGGTGATGAAATTGAAGAAATTGAAGCTTTTGATGTGCAAACCAATAGCATTATAGAAAAGTATGAGCGCTTAAATATCTACCCTGCTAATATGTTTGTAACGTCTCCTGATATCCTTAATGCTGCCATTGATCAGATAGCATTAGATTTAGGTAAACAAGTAGAATACTTCAAGGGGATCGGTAAACCTCTTGAAGCTAAAAGATTAGAGGAACGAACAAATTTTGACCTTGAAATGATCAAAGAATTGGGCTATTGCTCTGGAATCGAAAATTATTCGCGTTATCTAGATGGCAGAAATCCGGGCACAAGACCCTTTTGTTTATTAGACTATTTTCCTGACGATTATTTAATGATTATAGATGAGAGTCACGTAACGATACCTCAAACTCATGCTATGTATGGTGGAGATCGATCAAGAAAAGAAAATCTAGTAGAATATGGTTTTAGACTTCCTGCAGCAATGGATAACAGACCTTTAAAGTTTGAAGAACTTGAAGCTATACAAAATCAAGTATTGTATATAAGTGCTACACCTGCAGATTATGAATTACAAAAAAGTGAAGGAACTTTTGTTGAACAAATTATCAGACCCACAGGACTATTGGATCCTGTTATTGAAGTGCGCCCAAGTTTAAATCAAATCGATGATTTAATTGAAGAAATGCATAAACGAATCGAAGTTGATGAACGTATTTTGGTAACTACGCTAACCAAAAGAATGGCAGAAGAGTTAGCCAAATATCTTACAAGAATTAATGTTCGTTGTAGATATATTCATAGTGATGTCGATACGCTCGAGCGTGTTGAAATTATGCAAGATTTAAGAAAAGGAATTTTTGATGTACTTATTGGCGTAAACTTACTTAGAGAAGGATTGGACCTACCCGAAGTCTCATTAGTTGCTATTCTTGACGCAGACAAAGAAGGCTTTTTACGTAATAAAAGATCTTTAGTACAAACGGTTGGTAGAGCTGCTCGTAATGTAAATGGAAAAGCTATTATGTACGCAGATAAGATTACCGATAGTATGCAAAAAACTATAGATGCTACAGAATACAGACGAGAAAAGCAGATTGCGTATAATACTAAACACAATATTCAGCCTACTGCCATCAAAAAATCATTAGATAATGCTCTTTATGGTAAAAAAATTGAACCATACCAATTCGAAACGTCACCAACTTTGCAAGCTGCAGAGGAAGAAACAGCATATTATACCAAAGAACAATTAGAAACACGTATTCGTAATGTTAGAAAAGAAATGGAGAAAGCCGCTAAAGAGTTAGATTTTATTACGGCCGCTAGGTTACGTGATGAAATTAAAATGTTGCAAGACAAAGTACAAGATCAAAAAGTGTAATTTTCCCTTAAATAATCAAGAATTATGAGTACTATTTCAATCGAAAAGTTCATAGAAGGAATACCCAAAGCCGAGCTTCATTTACATATTGAAGGCACATTTGAACCTGAATTAATGTTCGAAATTGCTAAAAGAAATAATATAAAAATTAAGTATTCAACAGTAACCGAATTAAAAAATGCTTACAAGTTTAATAATCTTCAGGAATTTCTTGACATTTATTATGCGGGAGCAAATGTCTTGATCCATGAAAACGATTTTTATGATCTTACTTGGTCATATTTAAACAAAGTTCATGAGCAAAATGTAAAACATGTTGAAATATTTTTTGACCCGCAAACACATACCGACCGAGGAATTTCTTTTGATACCGTAATTACAGGGATTTATAAGGCACTAGAAGATGGAAAAGAAAAATTAGGAATCACTTTTAGGTTAATTATGTCTTTTTTAAGACACCTTGATGAAGCTTCAGCCTTTAAAACATTAGAACAGGGTTTAGCTTATAAAAAATGGATTAGTGGTGTAGGCCTGGACTCTTCTGAAATAGGAAATCCACCATCTAAATTCGAACGTGTTTTTGCTAAATCCATAGAAGAAGGTTTTATCACAGTAGCACATGCCGGAGAAGAAGGCCCTGCCGAGTACATTTGGGAAGCCCTTGACCTGTTAAACGTAAAGCGTATCGACCATGGTAATCGCTGTTTAGATGATCATAAATTGGTTGATAGATTAGCAACACAGCAAATACCACTTACATTATGCCCCCTTTCTAATTTAGAACTAAAAGTGGTCACTGATTTAAAAGATCATCCTATTGTAAAAATGATGGATAAAAACTTATTAGTTACTGTTAATTCTGATGATCCCGCATATTTTGGAGGGTATATGAACGAAAATTATCTTGGTATTGCAAAAGCATTAAACCTCTCTAAGAGACAAATTACCGAACTCGTAAAAAATAGTTTTAATGCCAGTTGGTTACCCGATACAGAAAAAGAAAAATACATTTCAAAAATTGAAAATTACTTTCTAAATAATTGATCAAAAATAGTACACCACATGCCACACTTTATATTAGATTGTTCAGAACATATCATAAGACTTAAAACACCAGAAGAGATCATTAAAAATGTGTATGACACTGCAGATTCTACAGGGCTTTTTGCAAAAGGAGATATCAAAGTACGAATCAACCCTTTTCAGCATTATACTATAGGAAATACTAATGATGATTTTATACACGTATTTGGTAATATCATGGAAGGAAGAACGGATGAACAAAAATTAGACCTTTCAAAAAAAATAGTAACGACTCTTAAGATTATGTTTCCTAATGTACCCATATTATCGATGAACATTAGAGAGTTTGAAAAATCCTCTTATGTAAAAAAAGATATGGTTTAGTACTATGACACATAAAGGGGGAAATCCTTTTTTCTATTACAACGACCTATCCAAGATTCCTAAATATGAATTTGATGTTTGCGCTATAAATTCTTTATAGGACTTATTTTCAATAAAGGCCATTATACTTTCTTCTGAATCTGAATACCAAAGTAATATTTCATCCATATTGCAAGGAATCTGCTTCGGGTTTTTATCTTTGTTTTTAATATGTACCAATGAGGATACTGATCCCGAATAAAAAAGTTTAACCTGATATCTACTTGCTAAATCAATTACTATTTTTTTGGTTGCCGAAGTATGTTCTCCACTATAGTGATGAACAGCATATTTTTTTGTTGTATCCTTTGTCTTACTTGCTTTAAAATTATTTTTTGTGGTAAACCCAAAATTGAAATCTTTTACAGCTTTGATTCTTATCACACTTATAAGCTTAAAGTATAATTTTTCGATCAAATTCTTAAAACTTTTTACAGAAGGATACTTAACTATTAATAGCATATTTTGTTGATCACTTCCTAGTATTTTTTTTACAATCTCTCCTTTAAAAATTGGCCTTGCTCCTACATTATAAACACTTTTAACAGCTAAAAGATTATAAAAATTGTACAATGTTTTATTCTTAGTAACAAACCAATTTACTGCAAACACTTCTTTATCTAATGAAATATTTTCTGCTTTGGTCTTGATAAGTAATGTCTTATCCCTTGAAACTTTGCATGAAACTTCCTGAAATGAATTCATAAACAAATTTTAGTTAACTCTGTTGAAGTGATATTTTTTTATAATGATTTCAGTTTTCAATTGGAATTGTGAAACTAAAAGTACTTCCTTTACCTATTTCACTTTTCACAGATAACGAACCTTTGTTTTGCTCTATTAATTCTTTGCATAACATCAGCCCTAAACCAGTACCTACTTCTCCAGAAGTACCTTTTTGAGTAGAAACCACATCTTCATCAAAAATAGAATCTAATACTTCTTTATCCATTCCTACCCCGGTATCGATAACTGAAATTACAGCAGAATCTTCGATTACTTTAAGGTCAACCGTAATTCTGCCACCTATTGGCGTAAATTTAATTGCATTAGCAAACAAATTTCTAATAACAAATGATATTACATTTTTATCTCCATAAATAGTGGTATTACTGTTTGCATGGTTATAAAAATCTAATGATTTCTTTACAATTTTATCATGAAATAGCTCGGATATTTCCTGGGTTACTTCATTTATATTTACATCTGTTTTACTCATTTCTCTATTTGCCAATTGAGATTTGGCCCAATAGAGTAGATTATCCATTAAAGATTGAATACTATTCAATTCCGTTTTGACTGTACCAACATATCCAATCAATTCTTTTTCATCTAATTGTATTTCTTCATCACTAAAAATCTCTAACAAACCATCTAAAGTAGCCAGTGGGGCCCGTACATCATGAGATATGATTGAAAAAATCCTATCCTTAAGCATATTCAACTTCTGAAGTTCTTCATGTTGTTTAGAAATCAATAGTGCTTGATTTGCAATCTCTTCTCCGTTTTTTTTGATTTTAAGATAGGCGTCTTGAAGTTTAAGAGTAGCAGTAACTCGAGCTACAAACTCCAATTTATCAAAGGGTTTTTTTAGATAGTCATGAACTCCAGCTTCAAAACTTTCTTTCATAGATGCTGCATCTATCTTAATTGCAGATATCATAATAAATGGTATGTCCTTAGTTTTATGTGATGCTTTTAAGGCTTTCAACAATTCTAAACCATCCATCTCCGGCATCCCCCAGTCTGACAAAATTAAATCTGGAGTTATTTTCTCTATTAATCCTAGAGCTACCTTTCCATTAGGTGCAGAATAAATTTTATTTCCTAACTCCATTTCTTTTAATAAAATACTTATAAATCTAATATTCTCTGGCTGGTCATCAACAACTAATATAGAGTATTCCATAGGGGTATCATTTCAATGATGTATTCAGTACTTTTTCTTTAAGATATAAAAAGGCTTTTTCGTCAAAACTTGTAAGTGCTTCCATCATCATATCTCGCCACTTTCTAACATTATCCGTTTCATGGGCTGATAGTTTATCAAAAATATCCAGCCACTCACCCATTTCGTATATGGTCAAGGTATTAATTTTTTCTGTAAAAGAATTCAACAAATTAAAATCTTTTTCTTCTAAATTTAAACGATGCATAGGATTGCTATATGCATTGTTATTGGTGTTAGTTTGATTTTCGGCAACAATACTATCTGATGTTCTTTGAAGCGTAATAAAGAAAGAACTACCTCTATTAATTTCTGATGTAACCCAAATTTCACCACCATGTGCTTCTATTGCCATTTTACAAAAAGACAATCCTAATCCAGTAGATTGGGCCACTCCAGAATCTTTTGCATCTATTTGTGAAAATTTATTAAATATAAAAGACAAAAGGTGTTTCGGTATACCCGATCCATTATCTTTTACACAAACAATGATCTTACTAGGGTTTTTATCTTCTACTTTTGCTGAGATTTCTATATATTCGTCAGATTTAGAGAATTTGATTGCATTTGTTAGAAGGTTTATAAAAACTCTTTCGATAACATCTCGATCTATATTTACGCTATAGATTTCATCAACGGTATTATTTATTTGTATTCGTTTTTCTGACGCCAATAAATTAACATGATCTGTTCCTTCTAGAATTACTCTTCTAAGGTTACACGTATTCATATTTAATTGAACATCTGTACTCTCAAACTTTTGCACTTCTAGCATATTCTCGATTAAATTAAGCATCGTCTTGCCAGATTTATTGATACTTTTCAGGTTAGGGTTATCAGAAGCATCAGAAGAATATCCCAAAATTGTAACCAAAGGATTTTTAAGATCATGAGCCAACATACCTGTAAATTCATTTTTAAAATTCTCTAGCTTTTTCAATTTGGTATATGCATCTTCGGTTTTATCTTTTTCCTTGCTTAACGCTATATTTTTTTGTTGAATAGTTTTTGTTCGTTCATTTACTTTTCTCTCTAACAACTGGTTTCGTCTTTCTGCTCTATTAAGTTTAATACGATAATAACTATATGTTGCCAGTACGAGAATTAAAATCAGACTACTCTTAAAATACCAGGTCATGTACCAAGGTGTTGGAATATGTAATGAAATACTGGTATAATTTTCATTCCATAAAGTATTACTATCTGTTGATTTTATTCTTAATTCATAACTCCCAGGGTTTAAGTTAGTAAACTCTAAATAACGATTCTTATTCAGATAACGCCAATCTTGATCATACCCTATTAATTGATAAGCATAATTAATTTTACTGGGCTTATCAGGGTTGATTGCCGCAAATTCAAAAGTGGCATGACTTTCAAACGGAATATTCAGTCTTTCCGGAATTTTAAAATATACGCTATCATTTATCTTAACTTTTGTAAAATTAATTTTTGGAAAAGCTACATTTGATTCTATTTCTTTAGGCTTGAAATATGTAATTCCGTTTTTACCTCCAAAATAAAACACCCCATCATTTGTCTTTGCATAGGCTTCAAGATTATAATCATCTCCTACTAATCCATCTTTTATTGTATAATTCACAAAAGTCTCGTTCTCTGGATCAAAGTGTGACAAACCGTTGTTTGAGCTTATCCAATACCTTTCATTATCATCTTGCAACATACCCATTGTAGAATTATTAGACAATCCGTCTTTTTCGGTATAGTTAATGAATTTTTTTTCTTTATAGTAAAACTTGTTTATCCCTCCTCCTAATGTTGTTATCCAAAAAAAATCTTTGTCTTGTTCGTCATAAATATGTAATATTTTATGATCATTAAGACTAAAATCTTTTTCTATATCAGGTAAAAATCTTTCAAACTTCCTCGTACTTTTATCATAGGCATTGAGTCCTCCCCCATATGTACACACCCATATAATCCCTTTTTTATCCTGATAAAAAGACGTTATATGATCATCACTTAATGAGTCATCATTTTTTTTATCATGAACGATTGATATAAAATCATCTGTTTCTGGTTGGTAGATATTAATTCCTCCTCCATACGTACCAATCCATAATTCACCATCTTTATCTTCGAATATAGCAGTAATTATATTATGACTTAACTCATTATTTTCTCCTGATTGTGGTAGGTAACGTTTAAAAGTACCAGTCTTTTTATTAAATTTATTTAGGCCTCCTCCCCATGTTCCAATCCACATTGTATTAGCACGATCTTCATAAATAATTCTTACCCAATCATGACTTAAACTAGAGGGATTGTTTTCTTCATTCTTAAAATGATCAAATTTTTGTGTTTGAGGGTCGTAACGATTAAGCCCTCCTCCATATGTACCAAACCAAAGAATATCATTATGATCGCGATATATACAATAAACATTATTATTACTTAGACTATTACTTATTTTTGGATTGTTTTTTAAGACTTGAAAGGGATTTTGTATTACTTTATCAAAACCCTTAGTATAAAACCCCACATATAAAACATTATTAGCCCCAAAAAATATACTACTTACATCGTTATCATATAAAGAATTGCTATCATAAGGGTCTTTATTATAATTATAGAATCGATTTTCTGCATAAGAATACAAGGAAAGTCCCTTTGTAGCACTACCAATCCATATATAATTATCATCTCCTTTTTCTATAGATTTTATTTTGTTTCCTCCTTTGTAATTAAATTTTTCTGATTGATCTTTATAAAAAATAAATGAATTTGTATTCGTGTTATACTTTACTAATCCATCACTATCTGTTCCTATCCAGATATTGTGATTTTGGTCAGTGTGTAAACTCCAAATAGTTTTAGTGTTAAACGATCCAATATTAAAAAAGGCTATAACTTCAGATCTATCTGAACTGATTTTAAAAAGTCCTAGGTTTTCGGTTCCTATCCACAAATTACCCAATACATCCTCTGTGACAGCAGTTATTTTTGCAGTAGATGGTAATTCTTCTACCAAAGTAAACGTTTCTTTTTCTTTAGAAAAGATATACAACCCCTCACCTTCTGATCCCACATAAAATCTCCCTTTTTGATCTTCAAAAAGCGTTTTTACGGCTAGGTTACCCAGGGTTTTATTTTGCTTTCGTATCAAATAGTTTTTAAAGTTATTTTCTTCAAAATTAAACTTACTTAATCCCATTTTTGTACCAAACCAAAGCGTTTGATCTTTGCATTCTAAAATGGTCCAGACTGCATTATCAGCAATAGAAGAACTGTCTCCGAATTCATTAGAATATGAAGTAAAATTATATCCATCAAACTTATTAATACCGCCAAAATTAGCTACCCACAAGTAATCTCTGGAATCCTGATATATAAAATTCACGCTACTTTGACTAAGGCCTTCTTCTTTTCCGTAATGTGTGAATTTTTGAGATACTTTCTGAGCAGAAGTAACTAAACCAAGTAGTAGAAATATTGTTTTAAAGAACACCTCACTTTTAACAAAAAAGTTCAATAAATAATCTTCTTTTTGTTTCATCTCTATTGCTTAAAACTCTCTTTACTCTGCATAAGACTAATTAAATATCAAATAAAAGTTATTCATACAAAGATATTTATAAGTGTAAAATACACTTATAAAATCTTAAAACAATTAAAACAATCATTCTTTATTTCAAGAAAATGTCACAAATATTGATTTATAAAAGGTAATATCGAGACTTAGATCTTATATGAAAGGGTATTTTTCCTATAAAAAATGCCCTTCATACGAAGGGCATTTTTATATGTAAATCTTTATTCTTTACCTCCCGAATCTTCAGGTAGATTTTTTGATTTTAGACGCTTGGCATCTTTAAGACACTTATGCATCATCCATTCTAACTGACCGTTAACACTACGAAATTCATCATCTGCCCATTTCTCTATTAATTTAAAAGTTTCTGGGTCAATTCTAAGAACAAATGATTT
This sequence comes from Aquimarina aggregata, assembly GCF_001632745.1. Classification (GTDB taxonomy): domain Bacteria; phylum Bacteroidota; class Bacteroidia; order Flavobacteriales; family Flavobacteriaceae; genus Aquimarina; species Aquimarina aggregata. The sequence goes on from NZ_LQRT01000013.1 coordinate 75,383, forward strand.
TTTTTTACTCATAGATTACGAATGTAATGTACCTGTATTAATTACTGGGGTTGCTTCTTTATCTCCGCAAAGAACAACCATCAAATTACTGACCATAGATGCTTTTTTATCATCATCAAAATCAATGATATTATCTTTTGATAATTTAAACAATGCATCTTCTACCATACCAACAGCGCCTTCAACTATTTTTTTTCGAGCAGCAACAATAGCTACAGCCTGTTGACGTTTCAACATTGAATTTGCAATTTCTGGAGCATAAGCTAAATACCCAATTCTTGCTTCTGTTACCTCTATCCCGGCAATCAATAAACGCTCTGTTATTTCATTTTCTAATGCTTCATTAACCTCATCCATACCAGATAGCAATGTTACTTCATTTTTTCCATCTGCAAAGTTATCATAAGGATATGAACCTGCAAGTTTTCTTACGGCTGCATCGGTTTGTACTCTTACAAAATCTTCATATTGATCCACATCGAATGCAGCTCTATATGTATTCTTTACTTTCCACACTAAAATAACATTAATCAAAATCGGATTACCAATCTTATCATTTACTTTTACGCGTTCACTATAAAAGTTTCTAGCTCTTAACGAAATTCTTTGTTTGGTATAAAAAGGATTAATCCAAAAAAAGCCATTATCCTTTACTGTTCCTTTATATGCACCGAACAACACCATCACTTTAGAACTATTAGGGTTTACAATAAAAAAACCTTTTCCAATAAACAGCAAAACCAAAAGTAAAACTATAAAAAAAGGTTTTCCAGTTATGATCAAACCTAAAATCATACTTATCAAAACTAATAACAATGCTCCAAGCATTATATAACCACTAATCGCTTTAATTCTTTTCTCTTTATTCATAATAATATCATTTTGATATCACAATGATACAATTTTTTTTTGACTTAAAAAATATATTTCAGCCTCTCTTAAAAAGAAATACTTAGCATTTATCTTTGAAAAATAAAAAAACGCCCTTGTATAAAGGACGTTTTTTCACTCATTAACTAAATAAATCTAAACTCAACACAAATCATGAAATTTCGATTAATCTTTTTGGCTGTATTTTAGCCTCTTCTTTTTTTGGGATAATCACGGCTAATACTCCATTTTCATATATCGCTTCTATTGATGCATTATCAACAATTTCTGGCAGATTAAATGATCTTTTAAATGAACCATAACTAAATTCTTTTCTGGTATATTTACCTGCATTCTCTTTTGTTTCTTTTTCAGATTTTGTTTGTGATGAAATTATTAGCGTATCGTTATCTAATTCAATATTAAAATCCTCTTTACTAAGCCCTGGAGCCGCTAATTCTACTTTAAAATCATTATCTGTTTCTTGTACATTAACCGCAGGAGTATTAAATCCAATTCTACTTGTGTTTGTAGTACCTCCTAACCAGTCAGTTGCAAAAAAATCATCGAAAAGGAATGGCAATCTATCTGTTCTTTTTATTAAACTCATTGTATTTGTTTTTTAAATGTTATTTATATTTTTATTTACAATGAGGATATAGCAAATTAGGTTCCAATCCATTTTTAATGACAGTTTGTCATCGTAATCGTGGCATTTAGTGACTTTTTGTCATTTTTGATCTAAAAACAATGACAAAACCGCAATAAATCAACATTTTTCTACTAATTATAAAATCTAGTAAAAATTGCTATCAATTCTTTAGGCGGAATAACTTTATTAGGATAGTTATGCATTTCTTTTAAAACGGTATCTAAAGCTTCTGGTCGCAATCCCATACGCAAACCTATATCTTTAATTTTATGAATCTCTTCTAGAGAAGTTTCTTGATCAACATTCATAAGAAGTACTAAACGATGAAACTGAAGAATGCGCTGAGATTCTGGTTGTAAGTTCTTTTTTGCTACTCCTTCTTCAATCAATTTTTTGATTTCTTCTTCTGATACACCTAACTGAGATCCCACAACCACAATAAAGTTATACTCTTGTTCCTTAAAGTTCTTATCTGCTTTTGCAAACTGTATCATCTCAGAAAGCAAACTCAATTTTTCTTCTTTACTATACATCATCCTAATTACTTTTTGCCGAAAATAGTAAATTTCAAATTATATTTAACCATAATATAGTTACAAAACATACCTTTGCAGTATGGGTTTGACAAACAACGACATTTTCAAAAAGTTAAGAGTTGCACATAAATTACGTGACGACGATATTATTAAAATTTGTGCTTTAGTAGATTTTAAAGTATCAAAAAGTGAACTAGGAGCCTTTTTCAGGAATGAAAACCACCCAAAATATATGGAATGTGGTGATCAAATTCTTAGAAATTTTCTTAATGGACTCATTATTCATTTAAGAGGCCCAATGCCAAAAAAAGAAACTACACCCAAAAAAAAGACCTCTTAGTTTTATGTGTTTCAAGAAACTCTTTTATCTACATATGTAAAGCATTCGGCATTCATCTTTATGATTAAATCGTTTTACCTACACTTTTAATCTATACAGCTATTTAGAACAAATGTTTTATTTATTACATTTGAAATACATGAGGTGTCACAGGCGTAAATAATTTTAAGTTGATTATAAACTTGCTAAATATTTGAGTGATATCAGAGAAATGTAGTTACCAGGGTAACTATATAACATTTTTGACAAACACTTAAAAATGTTTCAAATTATGATTGAAGAAACAGATCAGTTAATAATAACCGAGAGCATCAGAAAAAAAGTACAAGAACCAGAAAGTCGTATTCGGAATTTGGAGGAGAAGATTAAATTAATAAGTTTTATCAAATCATATTGGTAGTTTATACTAACCTTTATTGGATTTGGTGCTTTTTTGTCAAAAGTATTTCTCTTATTCCCCTAAAATAAAAAACGATTGCCAACAACATATATGCGATCATAGCAACTAAGTGATGAATCGAATGGTTGTTGTATTTTTGGTAAGGGCAATGATTGAAAAATGAAAAAAAACACAACAAACAATGCGCAAATTTATCGATCGCTAGGTAACATTTTGCTCTGTCATGACATATATGTTATTACCTTAGGTATAATTAAAAAAACCAAATACTTTTAAAACTGCATGATAGTTTATATTTCAGGAACTTACCAAATCTCAATCCACTCATACAGACCGAAAGAAATTAAATGTTATAACTGTAACGCTTCCAGCCAAATAATAGTCGAAAAAAAGGTATCGGTTTATCATTTGATGTACATTCCTATTTCTCCATATAAAACTAAAAACATATTCACATGTACATCGTGTAATAACGAATTTGAGCCAAAAAATTTAAAACCTGAAAACAAAACTTATTATAAGAACTTTAAATCAAAGAAATGGATTCCAATTTGGCTATTTAGTGGGGTAATAATAATCCTATTCGGAATTGGATATTTTGCTGTTAATCAAATAAAAAAAAATGAAGAAAAGTTAAGTAAATTAACCAACGGAGATCAAACACAAATAATACAATATGAAACTGATAATGGAAATTACACAACACTAAGAACTATTAAAATCACTTCAGACTTTGTTTGGTTGAATTATAATGAATATGAAATTGAAAAGTATGATTTCATATACCAAATAGGAGGTGAAGGAAATTACTCAACTGATACCGTAAAGGTTGACATTAAAATAATTAAAGAATTATTTAAACAAGGAAAGGTCAAAAAAATTTATCCTATTAAATAATTTTACAATGTTCAACAACCTGAATCGATTGCGGAATAAATCAAATAAACAAATGAAAATAATATGGAAACATTTTTAGTAATCTTATTTTTTCTAATTTGCTTAGGCTCTATGACAACAACTCTTGTAGCAATAATTCAAATTTTAACAAATGAATTCAATGGTTCAAAAGGAATGTGGATAATAATTTCAATGATTGGCATAATTGGACCAATTTTATACTTGTCTAAGGGACGAAAATTAATAGTAAAAAAATAGAACGATTTATTATCATGACATATGTGATCACAGTTGACTAATGATTGATCGAATGGTTCTTGTATATTGTATGGACAGAAAAAAACTTACAATCACAAATCGAAGAATTAATTAAAAAGTAAAATCACTTCATATATTCTTTTAATCTATTTAGCTATTCAGAATAAATGCTTAATTTGGAGGGTAACTAACCATAATCTTTCAAAGAAGCACCTATGCTCACCACCGAACAAAAACAAAAATACAGGGAAGAGCTTTTTCGTCATTTAGACGGAATCGCAGTTGCTCCTGTTGCCTATTCATTATTCAAAAATGATATCACAAAACACCTTCTAGATCATAAAGAGACATCTGTTACACAGATAGCCTCTGCTCACAAAGCAAATGAAGGATACATTAATGTTGCCTTGCGAATCTTAGCTGCACAAGGCTGGTTAACGTATCAAAATGAAGGTAACGAAATCATAGTTAGTATTAATGAGTATTCAAAAATCGCATTCGAGTGTTTTTATCTATATGAAGACGTTGTAGATTTACTTGAGTATTCTGGTAAATTTCATCCAAGAAAATTTGAAATCGAACCTTTTTATAAACTTGAAAAATTATTCAAGAAGTACCAAGATCGTTTTAACCTCACACCTTCTTCAGAAAATACAACTAATCAAATTCAAAACCAAATTCTTAAACATATTGAAGGTATCCTTGTAGGGCCTACTGTTGTTCATTTAGGCATGGGAGGTATGTTTCATAAATATTTTATGGAAGCATCTTTTAGTGCTGATGAATACCATCAACACCCTAAAAGCTTTAACACCATACTCACATTTCTATCTGGCTTAGGTTGGTTTTCAAAGTCTAACAATCACTATACGTTCACAGAAAAAGGTTTATTTTTTGCAAAAAGAGCTTCGGCTTATGGTGTCACCGTTTCATACATCCCTATGTTTAGAAAAATGAATACGTTGCTGTTTGGAGATCCTAATATTTTATGGAAAACTCAAAATGAAAGTGAGATTCATGTTGATAGAGAGATGAATGTATGGGGCAGCGGGGGTGCACATGCTACCTATTTTGAAAAAATCGATGAAATTATAATTAGCTTGTTTAATAAACCTTTAGACGAACAACCTAAAGGCATTTTAGATATGGGATGTGGAAATGGGGCTTTTTTGATTCATCTATTTGATGTTATAGCATCAAAGACACTTCGAGGCAAACACTTAGACGATCACCCATTATTTCTAGTTGGTGCAGATTACAATAAAGCTGCTCTAAAGGTAACCCGTGCAAACCTTGTTCAAGCTGACATATGGGCCAAAGTAATTTGGGGAGATATTAGTGATCCTGATTTACTTCAAAAAGACTTAAAAAAGAATTATCAAATTGAATTGAAAGACCTATTATCGGTTCGTACATTCCTAGATCATAATAGAATTTGGAGCCAACCAACCACTACATTAGACGCTCCTAGTATTTCTACTGGAGCTTTTTCGTATAGAGGAAAACGACTAAACAATGATGATGTTGAGCGCAATTTAAAAGATCACTTACAAAACTGGGAACCTCACATTGCAAAATTTGGCCTAATCATTATTGAGCTACACACTATCTCTCCATCATTAACAGCAAAAAACATTGGCAAAACAGCTGCTACTGCATATGACGCCACTCACGGGTTCTCGGACCAATACATTTTAGAAATTGCTTCTTTTCTTAAAATAGTTAAAGAAGTTGGCTTAGAAAGTGAGAATACCTATTTTTCAAAATTCCCGGACTCTGATCTGGCTACGGTTAGCATTAACTATCTTATTAAAAATCATTAAAAAATAGAGTAATCTATATTCAATATTAGTAAACACACATGAATTACAGAACTTTAGGTAAAACAGGGTATTCCATCTCTGAAATCAGCTTAGGCACATGGCAAGTAGGCGGTAAATGGGGCTCTACTTTTAACAACGCTAATGCAGACAAAATTCTTAACACCGCAATAGACTCAGGAATCAACTTTATTGATACTGCCGATGTATACAGCGAAGGTTTAAGTGAAAAAGCTGTAGGTAGATTGATAAAATCAAGATCCGAAAAAATATACGTCGCCAGTAAATGTGGGCGTTTTATCACCCCCCATACAAACAAAAACTATACAGCCAAGGTCTTAAGGCAATATGTCGAGGACAGTCTTACTAATCTTGGAATAGAGACACTTGATTTAATCCAATTGCATTGCCCTCCCACAGAAGTATATTATCGCCCAGAAATATTTGAAGAGTTTGACAAATTAAAAGACGAGGGTAAAATTGGTGCATTAGGAGTAAGTGTCGAAAAAGTTGAAGAGGCCATAAAAGCTATAGAATACGATAATGTTACTACGGTTCAAATTATCTTTAATATGTTTAGACAGCGGCCAAATGAGTTATTTTTTGAACAAGCCAAAAAGAAAAATATAGGCATCATCGCAAGGGTACCTCTTGCTAGTGGGCTACTTAGTGGTAAATACTCGAAGAAAACCACTTTTCACAAAGATGATCATAGAGCTTTTAATAGAAATGGTGACGCTTTTGACAAAGGTGAAACTTTCTCAGGAGTAGATTACAATCTAGGACTTGAAACTGTTGAACTTTTAAAACAACATTTTCCAGATGTTTCGTTACCACATTTAGCTTTAAAATGGATTTTAAATCACCCTGAAATAAGTTGTGTAATTCCTGGAGCCTCTAATGTTGAACAATTAGTATCAAATATCAGCGCCAGTAGTATAAATAATCTTACAAATGGTGATGTCGAGACAATAAGAAATATCTATCAGGAGCATATCAAAAAATATGTTCATCAATACTGGTAAAAAATAAATCCCGGTTGATTAATCCGGGATTTATAATTCTATAAACTATTTAACAGTTTTATTCTTCTACTAGTCGCACTGGTAATTTAAAAGTGACTTTATCAGAACTAAAACTTGTATGAACTTTTTTATAATTCAAACGACCTTTGATGTAATTTTCTAATACCTCACTTTCAGAATCAACAGACAACACTACGATTTCATTTTCATCATTAATCGTCAAGATAACATCAGCTATCAATTCATTTGTAATTTTAAAATTAGGTTTTTTAAGTAACCCTTTAATCTCTTGGGTCAGAACATTTTCTGTAGTAGACGGATTAGTATTGGCATGGGCTACTGAACTGACTGCAATTATAATTGCCAGAAATAATACATTTAGTTTTTTCATGATCTATTCGTTTTTATTGATTTATATCTATAAGACTACGAACGATCTCAGTTTGTTACGTTAAAAAGAATCTTTAACCATTACTTAACAAAAGCTTCTTTGCTCCTAAAAAAACAACTTACATGTTTTATCATTCTCTATTAGAGCTTTCCTCAGTTTCTAGTATATTGGGTTATTACTTTTTTATGATCTGGGTATTCTTTAATTAGCGCTTCTCTTTCTGCCAGCTCAAAATCATTAAAATCAAAACCAGGAGATACTGTACATCCCACCAAAGAATAACTGTTAGTATCCTTAACACTAGAAGCAAACCAACAACCTGCTGGCACAACTAATTGCGGCAACTCTCCTTGATCCAATTGCATCCCCACGATATATTTTCTATAAACTCCATCCAAACCTATAACATGCACATATAATGATGAACCATTATAGTAATGCCAAATTTCATCTTGTTTAATCCTATGGAATGCAGAAAAATTCTCTGACGTAAGTAAAAAATAAATTGCTGTAGCATAATTTCGATCTCCCGAAAATCCTTCACTTAAACTAGACTTAGAAATCAATCCATTACTTCTATAAGTCTCTTTATAGAAACCTCCTTCAGGATGAGGATTCATTTGTAATTTATAAACTATGTCTTCTATTTTTTCTTTCATAATGATTTACACTATTATATGACAAAAAAAAAGAAGCGATCTAGATAGATCGCTTCGAATATATAGTATACAATCTATAAAGTACTACGCCAATACAGCCTGTACTTTATCAGCAGCTTCTTGGAATTGTACAGCACTTTGTACATCTAATCCACTACTATCGATTAATTCTTTAGCTATATCAGCATTTGTTCCTTGTAAACGAACAATAATAGGAACTTTGATTGCATCACCCATATTTTTGTATGCATCAACCACTCCTTGAGCGACTCTATCACAACGAACAATTCCTCCGAATATATTAATCAGAATTGCCTTTACATTAGGATCTTTTAAAATAATTCTAAACGCTTCTTCAACACGTTTAGCATCTGCAGTACCTCCTACATCAAGAAAGTTTGCTGGTTCTCCACCTGCTTGCTTAATCAAATCCATTGTAGCCATTGCAAGACCGGCACCGTTAACCATACAACCAACATTTCCATCAAGGTCAACATAATTAAGTCCCACTTCATTTGCTTCGACTTCAATAGGATTCTCCTCGCGGATATCTCTCATATCCACATAATTCTTATGACGGTATAATGCATTATCATCAATAGTCACTTTTGCATCAACTGCCATGATCTTATCATCACTTGTTTTAAGAACAGGGTTAATTTCAAATAAAGACGCATCTGATTTTACATATGCCGTATATAATGCCATTACGAATTTTGTCATTTCTTTAAATGCAGTACCACTTAATCCTAAATTAAATGCTACTCGACGTGCTTGAAAAGGGAGTAACCCAACAGATGGATCTACTTCTTCAGTAAAAATCAAATGAGGTGTTTCTTCTGCAACAGTTTCAATATCCATTCCTCCTTCTGTAGAATACATAATCATATTACGCCCAGAAGTACGGTTTAATAAAACTGACATATAGAACTCATCTGGTTCACTATCCCCAGGATAATATACATCTTCAGCAACTAATACTTGGTGAACTTTCTTACCTTCTGCAGAAGTTTGCGGTGTAATCAAATTCATACCAATGATCTGACCAGCAATCTCTTCAACTTCTTTAAGGTTTTTTGCAAGTTTAACTCCACCACCTTTTCCTCGTCCACCTGCGTGTACTTGCGCCTTAATAACATGCCATCCTGTACCGGTTTCAGCAGTTAATTGTTTAGCTGCAGCTACAGCTTCATTAGCATTTTGAGCAACAAGACCGCGCTGAATACGCACGCCAAAGCTGCTTAATATCTCTTTACCCTGATATTCGTGTAAGTTCATACTATTATTTTTTTGCCTTTTTTATAGGAGTCCCAAAAATATGAAAAGTGAAGTTACTGTGCCAATCTTTTATCGTAAAAAACATCGAAGATATATCTTACAAAAATTCGCTTTAAAAAGTTTTAAAAAACAATACGGGATATCACAATTTAAAATTTTCAAAATCTAAAGGATCAAAGTTTCTAAAATGACCATTCATTTGTATCACTTCTTTGGCCCTATTCATTTCACGAACAACAGGAATTGTTATTTTTAAATGTCCGATAAGATAATTTAATCGTTCCAATTCACTTCGCAATGTTAACAAATGATACTCTTGATGTAATGCTAAACCTATTTTATGCGCTACCTGGTAACTTATAAAAGGAATATCAAAAGAAGGTGGGTTTTCTATGGTAAGTTCTACGTACAAAATCGCTATATTTTTTAATAGCTCTTCTTGCAACTCTTCTGCGGTACTATCATTATCGGTTAAAAACTCAACATCACCTCCTGCATATAGTTTACCTGGAAACCGTTTAAAGAAATTCTTAATTCTAAAAATTCTAGTTCCAACACAAACCACATCACTTTCTCCTTTTTCATACTTCTTAGACACTTTTTGAAGCTTTACTTCTGTACCATAATCTAATTTATTGTTTATATACGTTGGAACACCAAAAGAAATACCATCATTTTCGCAATCATTAATTAATTGCTGATAACGTTCTTCAAAAATATGTAAAGGCAGACGTTCACCGGGATAAACAACTGTTTGCAATGGAAAAAGAGGTAACATGTTTTTTTATTAAAAATACTAATTAACCATCTTTATCACGCTTAAACACAAGTTAAAAATCTCAAAATCTATCGTTATAGTAGATTTTTTAGATAACTGGCGCTGATATCTCTAATTTTATTGATAATTTCGTAGGCTTAAATTCGTGACACGATGGAAAATGAAAATTTATTAGCAATTGCAAAAGAATTTGGGAGTCCGGTATATGTATACGACTCTTCAAAAATTATTTCACAGTATAATCGCCTTTCTGGAGCGTTTAAGAAGGTCAAACGATTAAAACTGAATTATGCAGTCAAGGCACTGTCTAATCTTGCAATTTTAAAGCTAATGAATTCGTTAGGAGCGGGATTAGACACTGTATCTGTTCAGGAAGTTAAACTAGGATTACTTGCAGGTGTAAAACCGAGTAATATCATTTTTACACCAAACGGTGTTTCCTTAGAAGAAATAGAACAAGTATCTGCTATGGGGGTTCAAATTAATATTGATAACCTATCTATTCTCGAGCAATTTGGAACAAAACACCCTAAAGTACCTGTATGCATCAGAGTTAATCCTCATGTAATGGCAGGCGGAAATAGCAATATTTCTGTGGGACATATTGATAGTAAATTTGGGATATCTATTCATCAAATTCCTCATATTCTAAGAATTGTTGAAAATACTGGAATGAACATTAATGGTATACATATGCATACCGGAAGTGACATCCTAGATATCGAAGTTTTCTTATATGCAAGTGAAATATTATTCGAAACCGCAAAAAACTTTGAAAATTTAGATTTTATAGATTTTGGAAGTGGATTTAAAGTTCCTTACAAACCAGGAGATATAGAAACTAATATTGAAGAATTTGGCGAAAAACTCACCAAACGATTTAATTCATTTTGTAAAGAGTATGGAAAAGAAATAACTTTAGGTTTTGAGCCTGGAAAATTTCTTGTTAGTGAGTCTGGTTATTTTTTAGCAAATGTCAATGTAGTTAAACAAACTACCTCTACAGTTTTTGCCGGAATTGATAGTGGTTTTAATCATTTAATAAGACCAATGTTTTATAACTCTCATCATGAAATTATAAACATCTCAAATCCAGAAGGAAAAGAGCGTTTTTATTCTATAGTTGGTTATATATGTGAAACAGATACATTCGCTACCAATAGACGTATTTCAGAAATTAAAGAAGGTGATATTATTGCCTTTAAGAATGCTGGAGCATACTGTTTTTCTATGGCGAGTAATTACAATTCAAGATATAGACCTGCCGAAGTATTATGGCATAATGGAGAGGCGCACCTTATTCGTAAAAGAGAAGTTTTTGAAGACCTGACAAAAAATCAAGTCGATGTAGACATATTTTCTAAAGAAGCAGCATCTGTTTCTTAAGATCAGTTATGTATTAATACAAAAAAAAAAGCATCGATTAGTATCGATGCTTTTTTTTGTATCTATAAAAACTACTCTTTGATACCTGGTTGTAGAATTTTGAAATTTTCTTTTTTCTTTGCAGCATCTACTATTCTTTTTACATCTTTCAACAAGTTTTTAGCATCATATACAACACCATCTTTGATTGTATACTTTACACCTCCTACTCTTGTTACAACATTATCTTCTGTTAACCTAATTGCTCCTGTACCATATAGAACTTTAAGGTTTTTTAGTGGATTTTCATCAATGATTACAAAATCTGCTAATTTTCCTACCTCAACAGATCCTATTTTATCAGCGACACCTAATGCTTCGGCTCCGCTTAACGTAGCTGCTCTTATCACCTCAAGGGGATGAAAACCTGCCTCTCTCATTAATTCTAATTCTCGAATGTAAGCAAACCCATATAATTGAAAAATAAAACCAGAATCCGAACCAACGGTTATCCTACCACCTCTATTCTTATATTCATTTATAAAAGTCATCCATAACCTATAATTTTCTTTCCAAGCTACTTCTTGCTCTGTACCCCAATCATGCCAATAGGATCCATGAGAAATTTTACTTGGCTGATAAAACCTCCAAAGTGACGGTAACGTATATAGCTCATGCCACTCTGCTCTTCTTGCCCTTTGCAAATCCCTACTCGCTTCGTAAATATTAAAAGTTGGATCTATTGTAAAATCAAGTTCTAAAAGCTCATTCATTACTTTGTTCCAATGATCAGAAAATGGCTTTGCAGCTTGCTTCCAAAGTTTTCCTGCCTCTTCGAATCGGTCTTGCTCGTTTTGGTAATTATAGTCTAATGGATATTGTTGAACGGTTTTATCTTCAAACAAAGCTTCTGGTAATCCATACCAGTGCTCCATAGAGGTCAACCCAGCTCTCGCAGAATTCAAAACATTCCATCTTGCTACATCAGTTTGTGCATGATGACAAGCAGAACGCAATCCTAGTTTTTTATTCTCATCTAATGCTGCTGACATAATTTCTGGGGCAGCTCCAAATAACTTTATCCCATCAGCTCCTCTCTTTGCATTTTCTCTAACCCAATTCCTTGCCATTTCGGGTGTACTAATCGGGGCTTCACTTCCTTCACCAAAGCCTGTATACGCAAAGATTCTTGGGGCTACAATTTCGTTTTTGATACTAGATTTTTTTAATTCCAAAGTCCAACCCAAACCTCTACCACTTGGTTCTCGAACTGTAGTAACCCCATGCGCCATCCATAACTTAAACACATAATCAGCATCAGCTCCTTGAGCAACACCACCTATATGTCCATGCATGTCGACAAACCCTGGCAGGAGATACATTCCTTCTACATCAATTTCTTTTCCTCCGGCTTTTAAAATTGGTCTTCTGTCGTTTTTAATAGGCACTCCTGGATACCCCACTACTTTAATCTCTTTTATCACATTATTTTCTACAACAATATCTAATGGACCTCTTGGAGGGGATCCATTACCATTGATTAAAGTTACCCCACGAATAATAAGTTGTTTAAATGGTCCTTCAGAAAATTCTTGAGCAAAAGACAGGTTGAATATTACATTAAAAACAAAACAAACGAGTAGTGATTTTTCTATTTTCATGGTTAGCAATTAAAATACATTTCGATTTATGAATAAACTTACAGAATTCAATACAAAACCAAGGCTCTTCTTTCAAAAAAAACAACAAACCACCGGTAATTACATCAAAAACAATTACTTAACACCTGCGCAATACATTTTTCTTTACTTTTGACTTTCAATCAAATCACGTATAATCATGGGAAAATTAACATGGAATTCATTTACGAAAAAAATATACATTCACACCTCTGCTAAAAATCTATATAAACTCTGGGCTACTTCAGAAGGGATTACTTCATGGTTTTTAAGAGAAGCGACCTATAAGAATTCCCGCGGGGGAATTAAAAAACAATCTGAATATATTGAAAAAGGGGATTCATATGTTTGGAAATGGCATAATTGGGATGGAGAAGAAGAAGGCACAGTACTAGAAGCTAATGGAGAAAACTATCTAGAAATTTCATTCGAATCTTCTAAGGTATCTGTTTCTTTAGAAGAAAAAAACAACATTACTATTGTAACTTTAAAACAATTTTCTATTCCTGAAGATGATAAAAGTAAATTGCAAATACACTATGGATGTAGTAATGGTTGGACTTTCTGGCTCACCAATCTAAAAGCTTTTATTGAACATGGTATTTTATTAAATGAAGTAGAAATAAATTTAAAAGAAAATGACCTAGCAGGCTATGAATTCGTAAACATGTAACCTTTATAATTTTTTGATATTCCTAATCAAGTGCTCTAATCCGTTTAATTTTAATTCATAAACGGTTTGAAGTTGTTGACCAAGAACGCCTTTCGGAAATCCTTTATTGTAATACCAAACTATATAATACTCTGGAAGATCTATCAAGTATCGATCTTTATACTTGCCGAATGGCATTTTAGTATGAGCTAATTTTAATAAAAACTCTCTTTGAAGTTGGGGATCCATTTGATTTAAAGCGAAGAAATTATTTGGTATAATCTCTATAGTACCAGAGAAGTGTTTTTATCTTTTTCTCCCATTTTGCTTGGTTTGCAGTATTTCTAGAATGATCTGTCTCTTCATCATATCTTTCCTGCATATTGATTCTCATTCGCTCAACCAACTTATACATTTTATTTAAATCTCGTCTTATATTTTTACCTGCTTTGTATTCTTTTAATCGCTTCCTCATAATTCTAGCATGCAACTCTGAAATATCAAAATGTAATTGTTCATGAAAGAGAAGATGATCAGACATTTGCCCTCGTTTCACCCACGAAAGAGATGGATAGCAAAAGCTATCTACTTGATAATTTAATTCTATATCACCTTTATCTTTACCGTAAGACCATTGGTAAGTTATCCCTGTATTTACACTTGCATCAAAAGTACTATTCATTTCAGGCCTACCTCTAAAGTCAGACCAATCAAGCTTACTTCTTTCAGCATAAGAGAATTTACCTACAAAACCATTATTAATGGGAAAAGATAAAAATAAAATAATAGTAAAGTACTTAATCATAATTGCAACAATTATGCCCAACCCAAAAGTTATATTGTTCACTATTTAATTATGTTAGCGTCCAATATGGGGCAAATATTGTCGACACAATTAAAATAGTCTTAATTTCCTTGATCCTAAATATACATGTATTTTTAAATTTCACATGACCAATTAGCATCTAAAATGTATAATTTTTCCACTGCATATATTCCAATTATATATAAGCAATTATAATGCCAAGAGCACCTAATTTTAAGATAAATTCATAAAAAAAGACAACTTATACAATATCAAATATATAGAAAAATCTTTTTTTATACTATTGAATATTAAAATTATTTTATCGTAAATAAAAATTCGATTATTTAATACAAGTAGACTGTATCCTCAGCATACTTTTTGACAGAATTATTCTACAAGTGTTAATTTTAAATCATTATCAAATTTTATAAGATATGCTGCATTATTATAGTATCCTCCTATTATCTTTTTGGTGTAATTAAATTTGGTCTCTTCATACTCGGTAACACCTTCAAAAGAAACAGAATGATATAGGTCATCTGCGGTCCCTAAGCGCATCAATATATCATATGTAATATCAAAACCTCGTACTGCCCAATTATTAGGTTCAACACCATACTCTTTTATATATCTTTTAACAAACGGAGACACCGATTTCTTTTCTTCTCCTTCAACTTCTTCTTTATCATATTCTTTATTCAAAGAAGGATAATGCATATGCAACTTTGACAACTGTTCATTTTTTATACTATCATCATCAAAAGCTGTATTCTTATCTGTAGTAAAAAGAGTTATATTATGACTTTCTGCTTTAGCATTCAACAGTGGCGTAACATTACTTATCATTGCAACATCGTCTGATTCCAGAAAAACCCAATTAGGTTTCTTTTCGTCTAATACTTTGTTAAGGTGCACCTCATAAAGATAATTACCTTCTTCAATTCTTGCTATTTTAGCTTCCGGAAATTTAGCTTTTAACTTTGCCTTTATAGCTTCATACTTAGGACTTTGTTGTACTATAATTACAATGTTTTTATCTATTGAATCTTTCTCAACAAAAGCAATGATTTTATCCTGCAATACTGCACTTGTAGGTCTTGTCTGAAAGAAGTTATCATACAAACTTGATTCCCTTTTGGATGCCGGAGAAAAAACAGGGGTATTATACTTATTAAGTGCCTCTGCAACTGTTTCTAAATTATTTTGAAACAATGGACCAATAACAGCATCTGCTTCATCGAAATTATTTTCGTTTATGAGCTTTGTTATATAATCTTTATTATTATTTTTCTTAGTATCAAATACGTTTAACTCTGTTGTAATCCCTTTTACTCTGGCCGAATCAACAGCGATCAAAATACCACTGTACAAGTCTAAGGCTATTCTAAGACTTGGTTTTTTCTTTAAATAATCTGTTGTTTGCTGTCTGGTCTCTACATTTAGAGTGTCCAAAGTAAACGGTAACATTACTGCCAATTTCTTTAGATTAAAGTTATATAGCTTATCTTCCAAGGTAAGATATTTACCTTGCGCAACAATATCTAAGGCCAACGTATCTTTTTTAGGTATAGTAATCACCATACCTTCTTTTAAACCTTCCACTAAAAACGGGTTCAGTTTTACAAGTGAATCTGAAGAAATTTGGACAGTTCGACAAATATTAAAGATTGTTTCTTTTGCAGGTACCTCATACAATTCAAACCCTGACTCTAAAGTTTCTTCTACTGGAATAAAAACAGTGGTAGGAACAATAATTTCGGTACCTATCGGGAGATTTGGATCGATATTAGGATTAAGTCGTTCTAATTCTCCTATAGTAATACCATGTCTGCGCGCAATATTATATCTAGTATCTTTTGGTTTTATAATATAGGTAGTTGTTACTGACAGCCTATTTACAATACTATCCTTGACAACCTCTACAGGAGTTTCGACCTTGGCAAATACAGGAATTCTGATTTTATCCTTCTTCTTGATTTGCTCAGAATACAATCTTTTATTCTCTTTCTTTATATCTTCTACTGTAATTTTATACTTACCTGCAATCCCGTATAGCGTTTCCTTTCGTCTGACTTTATGAGTAATATATCGAACAATTTTCTTTTCTTCTGGAAGAACTTTTAAGCTATCTAAGACTTTACTTTTTCCATCTTGTATTTGCTCTTCTACATCTCTATTTTCCTCAATGTTTTTTTCAATTACACCTATCCTTAGAACCTGTCCCAAATTAATACCATTAACAGCTTCTGGATTAAGATTATAGATAACCTCTGGAGTCGTATTATATTTTTTAGAAAGGTTATATACAGTATCATCCTTTTCTACAACATGTGTTTTATATTCTTGATCATCAACCACTGGAATAGCCAAAATTTGACCTTCTTTAATTCCGTCTTTTGCAGTCGGATTAATTTTATATATAGCCTCGGGAGTAGTATTATAACGTTTTGCTATTCTATATACATTTTCTCCTTTAGTCACAGTATGACTCTTATATTGCTGTCCTATAGCATAATTACTCATGATCAACAATACACAGACCAATAAAAACTTTTTCATTTAGTTCTATTTTTAAATTCCCTTACTAAAAACCAACCTCTAATATACTACTATTCCCATTCTATTGTAGCAGGAGGTTTGGAGCTTATATCATATACTACTCTATTAACGCCTTTTACACGGTTTATTATTGCATTAGATGTTTTTTGTAAAAACTCATACGGTAAATTCACCCAGTCAGCAGTCATCCCATCTGTACTTTCGACCGCTCTTAATGCAACACAATTTTCATAAGTGCGTTCATCTCCCATAACCCCAACGCTCTGCACTGGTAATAATATTGCTCCTGCTTGCCAGACCTTATCATACAAACCATTTTCTTTTAAACCGTTTATAAAAATTGCATCTACTTCTTGCAAAATACGAACTTTCTCACTTGTAATATCTCCTAATATTCGTATTGCTAATCCAGGTCCCGGAAAAGGATGTCTACCTAATAATTCCTTATCCATACCCATAGATTTTCCGACACGTCTTACTTCATCTTTAAACAACATTTTTAATGGTTCGACAATCTTTAGTTTCATATAATCTGGTAATCCACCAACATTATGATGACTCTTTATTGTAGCACTTGGACCTCCAGTGACAGAAACACTCTCTATAACATCTGGATAAATAGTCCCTTGAGCCAACCAAGTAACATTTTCAATAGCATGTGCTTCATCGTCAAAAACTTCAATAAAAACTCGTCCTATAGCCTTACGTTTTTTTTCTGGATCACTCTCACCTTCAAGAGCTTCCAAAAAACGTGCCGAAGCATCGACACCTTTAACGTTTAACCCCATACCTTTATATTGTTCCAAAACTCCTGAAAACTCATTCTTACGAAGTAATCCATTATTTACAAAAATACAATATAGGTTTTCACCAATTGCTTTATGTAAAAGCATTGCAGCAACCGAAGAATCGACACCACCAGAAAGCCCTAAAACAACTTTATCATTACCTAATTGTTCCTTTAAATTACTTACGGTTTCCTCTACAAAAGAATCTGGAGTCCAATCTTGAACAACGCCAGCTATATGTACCAAAAAATTCTCCAAAAGCTGCGTACCATCTTTAGAGTGGTATACTTCTGGATGAAATTGAATGGCATAGGTTTGTTCTCCTTCAATTTTAAAAGCTGCGTTTTCTACATCATGCGTACTTGCTAAAAGTTTGCTGTTTGTTGGTAATTCTTTTATGGTATCACTATGACTCATCCACACTTGCGAACCATTAGAAATATTTCTAAATAATTCATTGTCGTTAACATAAGATAAATTTGCGCGTCCGTACTCTCGCGTATTTGACTCAGCTACTTTACCGCCTCCAAAATGCGCCAAGTATTGAGCTCCATAACAAATACCTAGTAGTGGTTTATTACCTTGTATTTTTTTAAGATTTGGATGTGCTACATTATCTCCTCTAACCGACAATGGACTACCTGATAATATTACAGCCTTATAACTGTCAATGTCCTCTGGTGGTTTATTATATGGATGTATTTCTGAATAAATATTGAGCTCTCTAACTCGACGCCCAATAAGTTGTGTTACCTGTGACCCGAAGTCTAAAATAAGTACCTTGTTGTTTTGCATAGGCAAAAATAAAATTAAATTACAACCCTCGAAATCCTGAAGGCAATAAATTTTAACTTTATTTATTATTTGATTATTTAATCAAATAAATTCTTTTTCATATTCTTAATTCATTTCCTGTTTTTACGTTAATTATTCATAAATCGTTAACTGAACCCATAAAAATCTTATAATTTTGAGGAAAACTTTGTTGTGATGCCAGATATTATTTTTTCTTCAATTATAAGAGACTTAAAAGCAGCTTTAACTACTCGGGATCACTCTTTTAGATATTTTACGCTGGCAACTACAGATAATTACGGTATTCCAAAAATAAGAACGATGGTATTGCGCGGGGCTGATAATAACTTAAATATTACTATTTATACTGATAAACGTTCTTCAAAAATTTCTCATATTGCTAAACAAAATAGGGTAAGTCTTTTGTTTTTTGATCCAGAAAGATTAGTTCAAGTTTCTATACAGGCCAAAGCAAAAATCGAAGAAGATGATCAAACCTTAAAAAACATTTGGGAAAATATACCTCAAAAATCTAAAAAGGATTACACTACAAAATTTGCCCCCGGATCTGAAATACAAAAACCTGAAGCTGTAGATTACCTAGAAAACAAACATTATTTTTCTGCTATTACCTTTGTTCCTGAAAGCATAGAATATTTACGTTTAAAAAAGCCAAATCATATGCGAGTCTTATTTAAGAAAAAAAATAGCAACTGGAATGGTAATTATTTGGTTCCTTAAATAAAAGATAATAATTGTATATTGCCCTTGTAACATACTAGTTATACAAAAGAACAACTTAAGGGGATATATGAAAAAAAAAATTCTAAACACCGAAAAAATCATTGGTTTCTCGGCGATATTCATCAGTTTGCTTACACTTATTATTTTCTTATACCAAACTAAGATAATTAGCAAACAAGCAAGGTTATCTGTTACTCCCAGACTAACTTTCACAGCTGGCGTAGGTCATTTTGATGACGTTATAAAATTTAGTATTGGAATAAAAAACAATGGGTTGGGTCCTGCTATTATTGATTCTACAGCCATTTTTGCTAATAACAAATACTACCCTCTTAATTTTAAAGATTTTACAAAAAAAAACTATCCGCAAGCTGACACTATTATTTCTAACTCAAGTACAAATATTATTGCAAGAGGAGCTACCATATTGCCAAATAATGAAGTACAAATAGCTGAGGCTGTTGTTCCCAATGAAAAAATAGCATCCTATTATAAAATGTATAATTTACCCATAGGAAGTACCGATTTCCCTTTTGACGTTATTATATATTACTCCTCTATTTATGAAGAAAAGTGGAAAGTGTCTCTAAAGACTGTAGGACACCCAATTGAGTTATAGTTTTTACTATAGTAATGATACGCTTTCTATCGCTTTAATAAAGCTTCAAAATTCTTGAATATTTTCCTATCTGGTTTTTTAATGGGTAAACATATTTTGTTTCTACAAAACAACATTATCAATTTAAAGATCCTAATTAAAAAGTATACTTAAGAACAAAAGTTCTTTTTGTTGTTATATAAAAACACACTTGTTTATATCTCAAAAAGATTCGTATTAAGTTATTGTAAAATCTTGACTCCACACACTCATTTGTTATTCAAAAACACACTTAACAAAACCCATTCAACACACTAAAAATCAGATTATTAAAATCGTGTCCCGCTTTTGTCCCTATTCTTTTTTTTTGAAAACACATCAATGATTATAGGTTTGATTCTTAAATGAAGAATTCAACATCAAACACATAATCATGAAAAAAATTAACACTTCAAAAAGCAAGTTTATAACTGCTAATTGCTTGCTCTTTATACTCTGGATAGCAAGTACATTATATGTTCATGCACAAACCAATTATAGTAGCAGTACTCGTAAACCTGGCAACGTAGGTTATATAAAAAATTCAGGAGGAGAAGGACAGTACAGAAATGCAGCTGGAAGAGTCGTTATTTTTAATCCAGATGGTTCCAGAACAACTAATGAGAATTTTTATGTATCATATACTAACAATTGGTGGCCGAATGTAAAATTCGAAGTACAACGAGAAGGTGGTGCAGGCACCAGAAACGGTATGTTCATGGATACTGGTCACCTATATCTCATAGGAGATTGGGACAATAATTCTAATAGTGAAAATATCATTTTTGGGTTCAATAGCAATCTAAGATCCAGAGTAAGCGAAAAAATGCGTCTTACGCAAAATGGTTTCTTAGCCCTTGGTACTACAACTCCAAAGGGAATGCTTCATGTAAATGGAGATACTTATTCCAAAGGACATGTTTATCTGTATGCGTATGAAGGGGATGGTAATTCAGGAACAGCCTATCTACAGGCCAGAGACAAATCAAATAGTTCAAATATAGGACTTCAGTTAAGAACTCAAAATGTGGGTAATATTGTTAACGCACTTAAAATTAACCCTAATGGTAATGTGGGTATAGGAACTACTGATCCTGAACAAAAACTGCATGTTGATGGAAACACAAAAATCAATGGAAGCATACAAACGAACGGAAATACATATTCAAAGGGAAACCTTTCTTTATTTGCCAATGAAGGTGAAAACCAATCAGGAACTGCATATTTACAAGCTAAAGATGAATCTGGTCGTTCTTCAATAGGGTTTCAATTAAGAAGTCAAAATACCGGTAATTTCATCAATGCACTTAAAATCAATCCTAACGGCAATATTGGAGTTGGTACTACCGAGCCTACTGAAAAACTAGAAATTCAAGGAAATATAAAAACCTCAACCGGAAGTGCTATTCTTCTTCAAAAGGGAGTTTTGTCTGATCAAGAAGGTCTTTATCTAATTGGAGATCGCGACAATACCTCAGAAAATGAAGATATCATCTTTGGTTTTGATGGTAACTCTCGCGAATCCATACAAGAAAAAATGAGGTTAACAGATGAGGGCTATTTAGGTATTGGTACCAATACCCCTTCAGAAAAGCTAGAAGTACTAGGGAAAATTAAAGCCAGCTCTTTTGTGACTTCTCTACAAAGTTTTCCCGATTACGTTTTTGAAAAAGATTACAAATTACAACCGCTTATCGAGGTTAAAAAATATGTCGAAGCACATCATCATTTACCTGGTATGCCTTCAGAAAAAGAGGTTCTAAAAAACGGTTTAGACATCAGAGAAATTACTGTTTTATCTGTTGAGAAAATTGAAGAGCTATTCCTGCATACCATAACACAACAAACAATCATAGAAGAACAAAAAGAAATTACTGCCAAACAACAATCATTTATGATATCACAACAAGAAATAATTAAAAAACTAGAACAGCGCATAGCTAATTTAGAAAGATCAAGATAATACTATGCTAACCCTATATAACAACTACACAATCATGAAAAACTTAATGAAGAAAAAAACTAGTACTCTAAAAAAAAAGTATTACATCATTCTAAAGACCACATTAATAATACTATTCTGGACACTTACACTACAGACAGGCCATGCCCAATACAGCAATAGTAGTAACACTAACCCCGCCACACACAAAATAGGATCTAATAGAGCTAGAGTAATTTTTTTTAATGATGATGAATCGAATCACAAAAATGAAAACTTCTATGTCTCCTTTGGAAAACAAAATAATTGGTGGAATAACGTAAAACTAGAAGTTCAACGTGAAGGAGGTGTTAGCGCCCGTAATGGAATGTTTATGGACCGAAGCCACCTGTATTTAGTAGCCGATTGGGATAATATAGGAAATCGAGAAGATATTGTTTTTGGATTTAATGGAAATAGAAGATCTACTATTCAAGAAAAAATGCGATTAACAGATCAAGGAAGACTAGGTATTGGAACTTCGAATCCAAAAGGAAAACTGCACCTTAAACATTCTAGCACTTCGTATGACGGATCAGGATTTATATTAGAAAACAATACCTCTTCGTCTGTTTATAACATTATAAATTCTAATAACAATCTTTTTATTGGTTTTAATAATAATCGTAACAGCAACTTTCCTCAAAATTCGTATCAACATCGCTTCTTTATAAAATCTAATGGAAATATTGGTATTGGTACCACAGATCCAAAAGAAAAACTTCATGTTAATGGTAACTCTTTTCTGAAAGGAAATTTTCAATTATTTGCAAATGAAGGAGAAAATAAATCTGGAACGGCTTATATACAAGGAAGGGATAAATCTGGTAGTTCGAATATTGGACTTCAACTACGAAGTCAAAAAATGGGTAATATTATTAATGCCCTTAAAATTAATCCAGATGGAAATATAGGAGTTGGTACAACTGCACCTAGTGAAAAACTAGAAATACATGGTAATCTTAAAACGGGAATAGAACATAATATACTGTTGCAACAAGGAACCCTATCTGATAATAAAGGATTGTATCTTATTGGGGATCGAGATAATACCTCAGAAAGCGAAGATATCATTTTTGGATTTGACGGTAACTCTCGTGAATCTATACAAGAAAAAATGAGATTAACAGATGAAGGGTATTTAGGTATCGGAACCAATGTCCCCACTGAAAAACTAGAAGTATTAGGTAAAATCAAAGCCAGTTCTTTTGTTACTTCTCTACAAAGTTTCCCCGATTATGTATTTGATGAAGATTACAAATTACAACCCCTTACCGAGATAAAAAAGTATGTTGAAATGCACCAGCATTTACCGGGAATGCCTTCTGAAAAAGAAATTATAAAAAAAGGACTTGATCTCAAAGAAATTACTGTTATATCTGTTGAGAAAATTGAAGAATTATATCTCTATACTATAAAACAACAAGAAGTAATTAAAGAACAAGAAGAAATCAATACCAAACTACAGTTACTCATGAGTTTTCAGCAAGAAATGTCTCACAAACAAGAGTTAATGATCAAAAAACTCGAACACCGAATAGTACAATTAGAAAAAACTAAATAAAAGATACTCAATTGCTTTTAAAATTTTAAAAACAACATTATGAAACACACACTTTTTTTATCAAAGTGCATTTTAAAGGATAAAGTAGGGGTTGTAATATTGATTCATATACTTATTTCTACATTTAGTTTATCCGCACAAATTGGGCCCATTGGGCCCATAAACCCACCCAGTAATGGAATCACCATACTTAATAGTTCTAATAAAGGTATGGTAAATCACTTTCATAAAGACAGTCGCGGTGGTGGTGAAGATTTTTATTTTTCATCTGGATCTGGAAATTGGAGAAACAGAGTTCAATTTAGAATCCACACGAATGGTACTGTAAGTACAACAAGTGGTATGTATACAGATCACGGAAATCTATATCTAGTGGCAGATTGGGATAATTCTCATAATAATGAAGATATTATTTTTGGTTTTGATAGCTATCAAATCAACAACGTTAAAGAGAAAATGCGTCTCACTGATGAAGGAAGGTTAGGTATCGGAACTGTTAACCCTAAAGGAATGCTTCATATTAAGCATACTAGTCCTTCATATGACGGTGCGGGATTTATATTAGAAAACCATACTTCTTCTTCTACTTATAATATTATAAATTCTAATAACAATCTT
Organism: Aquimarina aggregata; assembly: GCF_001632745.1. Taxonomy (GTDB): domain Bacteria; phylum Bacteroidota; class Bacteroidia; order Flavobacteriales; family Flavobacteriaceae; genus Aquimarina; species Aquimarina aggregata. The sequence continues at coordinate 99,477 of NZ_LQRT01000013.1, forward strand.
TTTATTGGTTATAATAATAATCCTAATGCTAACTATCCTCAAAGCTCATATAAAGATCGTTTCTATATAAAATCTAATGGAAATATTGGTATTGGTACCATAAATCCAAAAGGAAAACTTCATGTAAATGGAGATACCTATACAAGCGGAAAACTGTATGTCGACAATAATACTTATGTAAAAGGAAATGTATCCTTATTTGCAAACGAAGGAGAAAACCAATCAGGAACAGCCTATCTACAGGCAAAAGATAAATCAGGAAACTCTAATATTGGGTTTCAATTTAGAACCCAAAAAGCTGGTAATTTCATCAATACTCTTAAAATTAATCCTAATGGCAATGTAGGGATTGGAACAACTGAACCTACAGAAAAACTAGAAATTCAAGGAAATATCAAGATTTCAGATGGTAACAATATTCTTTTACAAAAGGGTACCTTATCTGATCAAGAAGGATTATATCTGATCGGAGATCGCGACAATACCTCAGAAAACGAAGATATTATTTTTGGGTTTGATGGAAACTCTCGTGAGTCGATACAAGAAAAAATGAGATTAACAGATGAAGGATATTTAGGAATCGGAACCAATGTACCAACAGAAAAACTGGAAGTCTTGGGCAAAATTAAAGCTAGTTCTTTTGTGACTTCTCTACAAAGTTTTCCCGATTACGTTTTTGAAAAAGATTACAAATTACAACCGCTTATCGAGGTTAAAAAATATGTCGAAGCACATCATCATTTACCTGGTATGCCTTCAGAAAACAATGTCCTAAAAAATGGTTTGGACATCAAAGATATCAGTGTAAAATCAGTAGAAAAAATCGAAGAGCTCTTTCTTTATGTGATCCAACAACAAGAAATTATTCAAAATTTAAAACAACGAATTGAACAATTAGAAAAACCTTAATAAAACTCAATAAACCTATTTAAAAATTAAACAATGAAAAGCACAATTATTATTCATGCTATTTTGATTGCAACTTTGTTTAGTTCAAGTCAATTAACAGCACAAACCAGCACTAATAAACCAAGATCAAGTGCTTCAATTTTTGGTAGAAATAATGCCATTGTAATGCATATGAACGATGATGGTTCAAGTCATAAAGATGAAGAATTTTTTGTCTCTCGTGGTAAAGGAAGTTGGTATAACAACATACGTTTTAGAGTTCACGCCAACGGCACAATCAGTACGATGAATGGTATACATGCTGATGCAGGTAATCTCTACCTAATTGCTGACTGGGATAATTCTCGAAATACTGAAGACATCATTTTTGGATTTGATGGCTATCAAAAAGAGAGAATTAAAGAAAAAATGCGATTAACCGATGAAGGTAGATTAGGAATAGGCACTTCTAACCCCAAAGGGAAGCTACATGTAACAGGCAATATCTATGCAAAAGGACATGTTTATTTGCATGCCTACGAAGGAGATGGAAAATCTGGAACCGCCTATCTACAAGCTCGAGACAAATCTAACGATTCTAAAATAGGCCTTCAATTACGCAGTAAAAATGGTAGCAGCATTATCAATGCTCTTAAAATTAACCCAAATGGTAATGTGGGTATCGGAACAACAGATCCCACAGAAAAACTTCATGTAAATGGAAATACCTATGCAAAAGGAAATGTTCAGTTATTTGCAAATGAAGGAGAAAACCAATCAGGAACCGCCTATCTACAGGCAAAAGATGGATCTGGAACCTCTAATATTGGACTTCAGTTTAGAACCCAAAAAGAAGGTAATTTTATCAATGCTTTTAAAATTGATCCCACTGGTAATATCGGGGTTGGAATTACCTCACCATCCGAAAAACTAGACGTACAAGGGAATATTACCACAGCTTCTGGTCACAATATACTTCTTAAACAAGGAACACTATCTGACGATACAGGGTTATATCTTATAGGAGATCGTGATGGTAACTCGGAAAGCGAGGATATCATTTTTGGTTTTGATGGAAATTCTCGTGAATCTATTCAAGAAAAAATGAGATTAACGGATGAAGGATATTTAGGAATCGGAACCAGTGTACCAACAGAAAAACTGGAAGTTTTGGGTAAAATTAAAGCCAGTTCTTTTGTTACATCGCTTCAAAGTTTTCCAGATTATGTTTTTGACCCTGACTATAAAAAACGTTCGCTTTCTTCTGTGGAATCCTATGTTACTACACATAGGCATCTTCCAAACATGCCCAGTGAAAAAGAAATCGTAGAAAAAGGAATGAATATTCCTAAAATAGTTACCAAGTCTGTAGAAAATATAGAAGAAATATACCTACACCTCATCGAACTAGAAAAGAGAATAAAAACACTAGAAGCTGAAAATACAATACTAAAAAGGAAACAACAGAAATAAACCACCTATTTACTTATTTCCTAAAAAACAACAACTTATGAAAAATATATTTATATCATGTCGATATCATGTGCTAATAGTTCTCTTTGCACTATCAAACCTATATTTTGGAGCAGCACAAGAATTACGAATACCTTCTTCAGGAGAACTTCCTGAAGGAGCTTATATTAAAGGTCTCTATCACTTACAGGCCGATGATCCTGCTGGTCAATATATTAAAGAATCTAACGGAATATTAAGTTATGACACTTTTAATACTGCCGCTAGCGAGTTTTATTTTTGGGGTATAGAAAACGCCTTTAAAGGAACGTTTCAACTCTATAGCGCACGAATTGGAAGTGAAGGTAAACCCTTAAGTATTACCAATGACGGTACTACTCGATTTGCTACTACCGTAGATGAAGATAGATCTCACCTGCTATTACAAATGTATCCTGAAGGTCCTACGAATGACAGCAATAACCCCAAAGCATCAAAAGCTATTATAGTTACAGAATCTCTTACCGAATATAGTGATACAAATTGTAAATGTAATGTGCTACAAATAGAAGGAAATTCCAAATTTAAAATCATTCGTTCTGAAAATGATAGTTTTAATGAATACCGCCCTATTGTTTTTGAAAAAGCGAGTATTAATAATACTGGTATTATTAGCGAAATAAACGATCAAACGATTATCACACAACCCGAAACGCAACACTTTCAGAACTTTGTCTCTACTAATTTTTATGTCAAAAATTTTGCAGAAGATGATTTTAAAGTAAACATCACGCCAGGTACTCAAGGAACAATAGGTTTTTTGCATTATACCCATCATCATTATACTAAAAATGTTTTTGCCAATGCAAAACCTCAAATTGGTATTAAAATAATAGACGACAAAATTTCATTATTTTATCTTTCTGGTAATCAACCGCTTCCTTTTAGTCAAGAAGGAATTGGACATGAAATACTTACAGATTTCGTATTTGGACAAGACATCACCTTTGGTTTTAGCGGTCAAGATGTATTCGTAGCATCTCAAGGGGATAAGGTTTTTGAACTAAAAGGTGCGGTTCCCACAGAGTTTTTCTTCAATCAATCAATTACCCGAACCGCTCGCGCAATCGCAAGACTTAAAAAAGGGGAAATTACTATAGCTTCTACCCCAAAGAATTTTCTTATAGGATCGGCAAATGACAAAGGGGATAACGATGGTTCAAATTTTATCTCTACAAATGCTTATTTACCCTATAATCAAGGAAAAGCATTTGTTAATACTTTTAACTGGCAACAGACCCAATGGGATGTAAGGTATATTGGCGATAATGGCTTAGTAGAAGAACGCGTATTTAGCCCATTTTATTCTAACGAAATAGATTTTGCAGGTATATCAGCCAAGTATAGTCCTAATGGTAGTTATCTAGGAGGAGAAGACTTTTCTGCGGTAGAAGGTTGGGAATTGATAAAATCTAACTTAGGATACAATGCAGATGGTACAAAGAGAAATCAAGCTTCAGTATATCCATATGCCATACTCTATGATAGGATTAGTGGAACTCTTAGAGTATTTATGTATACTAAAAATGAAAGCATTGCCAACCAGTTAACAATTAGTCTTAAAATGGACAGGGGACTTCCTGGGAATCAATCTAATGACCCAAGTTATACTCCAAAACTATGGGGTGGTCTACAACAGTTTGAGGCACTTAATAATTCTGAAAGCTCTGCTTATAGCCGTTCACTACCGTATCTAGCCAGCCCAGGGCGTAGCTGGTACTTTGCAGATTTTGTAATGGAGTATGACCCTTGTATAGATTTTTTTGAATCTAGTATTAAAATTAATGTTACAAAAACTACTCAAGGTGACTTAACCATGATTGGTCGTTTAGAAGGAGGGGCAATACCCGCAGGAACCCAAGAATATGATGATTGGCAAAATAACAAAGATAAGTTCTTACTTGGAGCCATGGATAACGATTTTGGAGAATTAGAAAACACATTGGGCGATGTAACCTTTAATCAATATGAAAACTTTAATGCCAAAGAGTTTACCGAAGAAATTACCGGAACTTTAGAAGGTAAAGAAATCCAAGCATGGGAAAAAGAAGCTGCACGTTTAGAATGGGAGGGCAAAAATCAAATTGCAAATGCTGAAATTGCCGACGGAAGTTTTAAAATAGCTGAGGGCGTTGCTAAAATAGCTGAAGGCGCAGCTAAAATGAATTCTAATCCATTAAAGTTTTTGGGGTTTAAAATTGGCGAAGGTGGAGCGAAAATCGCTCAAGGCGCAGCAAAAATCGGACAAGGTGGAGCTACTGTTGCAAAAGGAAGTTCTAGAAAAAAAGTAGCCTATGCTAGAAAACTATACTATGATAACATCAAAGACAAGACAAAACGAAGTGATCAAAATATTAAGCTATCCATCCCCCCTCCTCGTCCGCAAGCTGTATTTGGTGAAATTGCATTAAAAGGTACTTTATCTATTGAAACTACATTAATAAATGCCGAATTTATCGCTACACCAGGAGCAAAAAATTCAGATAACACTCCAGAATGGTATAATAATGGTACCAGAGGTGCTGCTCCTCTATACAATAAGGATATGGGGAAATTTTCCTTGCTTAAATCTCCTAAATTTGGCATCAAAATAATACATGACAAAAGTTTTGGGTATAGTGCTTATTTAAAAACCAAAGAAAAGCCTTACATCGTTCATAATGCACAAGCACTTGGTAAGCTAGATGATATTTTTAAAATTGCAGTACATGTAGAAACTTTTAATCGCACCGGGAAAAGAATCAGTGGATTTACAAGTAATGGACACACGAACTTTTTTGGTAACGATATCAATAATCCTTTACCTGGTGATATGGATATTACATCATTAATTGATTGGGAGCAAATAGAAAAAAATATAAGAGCAAATGGTGATATCAATACAGAACTATCATCATGGATTCGCGTATCTTATGAAATATGGTCTTTAACCTTAAGTAATATTAAATCTCGTGATTTAGCAAGAGTATTTGCTAATGGGGACAATTATTATAGAGGAGAAAGTGAGTTTCACTTCAGTAAAGAAGAAGCTGCATCTTTATATCATTTTGAAAACAGAGCAAAACAGCTCGCTAATGCTCAATTTAATGAATATACTTTTGTAGATAATTCTGATTGGGGTTTACAGTATAACTTATACAATACGCAATCTGATTTTGAAGATTTAATGCACCAGTATTGTGCAAGTTTAAATTCAAACGCAAAACGTAGCAACCCTGCTCCAGAAGATCTACCAGAAACAATACCACTCTTAAAAACGCAAGAAGACCTTTCTGTATACCCGAACCCGAGTAAACTAGTTACAAATTTTAATCTAAATACTCATGAACAAGGAAAAGTTTTAATTTCATTATTAGATATGTCTGGTAAGGAATTATTAAAAACTGACGACTTTTTGAATGGAAGAGATCTATTAACAGGAACTATTAGTATTCAAGCATTAATTCCTGGTATCTATATTCTTAAAGTAATATTGCCAAGTGGAAAGCGAATTACTAGAAAGATTATAAAAAATTAAGATTACATTTATACTGATTTTCTTAATGCGAATACCCCGGTACTTATACTGGGGTATTTTTTTGTATTATGACGGACTCAGATCAATACATTACCTATTTTAGATCAAAATTACTATTACGTTACCCGATTGTTAAGCACACAAAAAAACTGAATCAAAACTCTACTTTTGTCTTGCTAACTAACGATTAATAATTCTCTATGAAAACCTTTTACTTTGGCTTTTGCCTTAGTATTCTTTTACTACTAAACTCTAGAGCATTAGCTCAAAACCTTAACAAAATAGATAGTCTACAAAAATTAATTAACACCCCTAAAACTGCAGATACTACACTTATAAAAGCCTATAATGACTTAGGTATTCAACATGCTACTTCTAATCCTATTTTGGCAAAACAAAATATAAACAAAGCACTTCGTATAGCTCACAAAATCAAAAAACCGCGTGGTATTGCCGGAGCCAATAATTGTCTTGGAGTAGTGTATTACTATCAAAAAGAATATGACTCAGCTTTAGTGTATTTTAATAAAGCATATAAGATAAATACAGAAATGGGACATTCTTGGGGCCAAGCATCTGCATTGCATCAAATTGGAGTTGTTCAGAATCACTTAAACAAATACTCAAAAGCTATTAAAAGCTTTCAGAAAGCGGGTAAGGTGTTTAAATCGTTAAATGACTCTTTATCCTATATCAAAACTATAGAAAATATTGGTGTATCCTATAACTTAATGAAATACCAGAAAAAAGGATTAGAACGCTTCCTTTCTGCGAATACTTTATACAAACAACTGCATAATACATCAGGTATTGGTCGTACTTATATTCATATAAGTCAGATTCTAATTAAACAAAAAGAGTATGAAAAAGCGCTAAGCTATCTAAAGAAATCATTGCCTCATATACATAGTGGTGGTAACAAAAGACATTTAAGTGTAGTCTTAAATAATATCGGAATTAGTCAACGAGGATTAAAAAATTATGACGATGCATTAGCATATTTACAAAAATCCTTGGCTTTGCGAAAAGAAAAAGGAAACTCAAAGACAGTTGCAGTAATTCAATCAGAAATTGGAAATACATATTTTGAAATGGAATCGTACGTAGAGGCGTTACACTATCAAAAAAAGGCATTACAAAACTATAGTATCAAAGGTAGTTATAGACAAAAAGCTACTTCATATAATTCAATTGCAAGATGTTTTCTAAAATTAAATCAAATCGACTCTGCCAAATCTAACGCCACAAAGGCACTTTCAAGTTCAAAAAAAGCATCTGATCTAGAGACCGAAACAGAGGCAAATCAAACACTTGCTAGTATTGCTGAAAGAGAAGAAAATAGTCTTGCTGCCTATCAACATTTTAAAAATTTATCTATACTTAAAGATTCATTAAAAATTATAAAACAAGAAGAAGTTGCAAAAGAATTATATGCAAAGTATGAAACAAAGCAGAAGGAATCTCAAATTAACATACTACAACAATTAAATAATAAAATAAAGCAACGCTATACAATTTTGGTATCTGCATTAATACTCGCAATGGCCTTGTTAACCGTTGGTTTATTGATTTTTATAAAAAAAATAAAACATACATCTTTAGAAAAAGAGATACTAGATAGAGAATTAGATACAAAAAAAAAGGAGTTAACTACTCATTCTCTACATTTAGTTAAAAAAAACAAAGTATTAGAAAGTTTAAAAGAAGAAGTTGAACACATTCGATGCTCTGAAGATCAAAATGCACAGTTTAATTACCTTAAACTTATACAAACTATTAACTTTGATCTTAGTGATGATACAAGTTGGGAGAATTTCAAACGGTCTTTTGAACAGGTACATAAGGATTTTTATAGCATTATTAAAAGTAAGTATCCCAATGTTACTTCTAATGAGCTACGTTTGATGGCCCTTCTAAAGATTAATCTATCGTCAAAAGAAATAGCAAGTATTCTTAACATTACACAAGAAGGAGTAAGAAAAGCTCGCTACAGACTTCGTAAAAAATTAGATATTCCATCAAATAAAATACTTATGGATATGATTTTAAATATTTAATCATTCTTTTATAATTACAAATTCACCTTTAAGAGGGTTCAAATATTTAATTAAGGTAGGTATTAGATTTTCACCGTATTCCAAATACATTTCAGAAAAATTAGTATTTCGTTCTTGTAAGCTTTGGTTAGGAAATAACTGGTTTTGTATCTCGGCAAGTCTTTTTACCTGATCGCTAAGCTTTCGTCGTTGTGCTTTAAGCAAACGTTTCTCTAGCATATCTAAACCTTTAAGTTGTTTTATCTCTTGAGCCTTAACTGCATTAACAAAAGTAACATCTGTTTGCTCTGCCAATTCATACATTTCTTTAAACTGCTCTTCAAGATGTTTTTTCTGTGTATCAAAATTAATATCAATATTTGAGATTTGTCGAACTTTGCGATTGATTAACTCGTGTTGTTTTAAAAACAAATCTTTATCAGAAACTTCTAATTTATTCACTTTCTCTGTTTGTTTCTTTGTTTGCATTAATACAGAGTTTCGCAATAACAGCATAGGAAAAGGTATCGCGACAGCATCAAAATAGTCTTTTAGTTCCAACCAATACGCTAGTTCTCCTCCCCCACCGATATAGCATAAATTCGGTAAGATCACCTCTTGATATAATGGTCGCATCATTACATTAGGGCTAAATCGTTCTGGAAATTCAGTGAGTTCTTTTAATATTTCATTCTTACTCCAACGAATATTTGTTTCATTAACTACATAATCTCCATCTTGTTCAATGATTCGTTCTCGTACTCCTTCTGCTAAATAAAACAGATTAATTTCTCTTGGATTTACTTGTACTTTATAACCTGCTTTTTCTAATTTATTTGCTTTAGGTTGAACATTTTGATACGATGTTTGTTCTAGAAGTTCTTTTTCCATAAAAGGAATAAAAAGACGTTTCAGTTTCTGATCGTTTGCATCAACTATTACTAACCCATAGGATTCAAAAAGGGCATTGGCTAAATACCGTGTTGCGTCACTAAGCGTGTTATGTTCTAAATATGCTTTTTCAAAAAGACTTTTTAATCGTTCAGCATTTCTTCCAGTTCCAATTTCAGTTTTAAAAATATCAAAAACCTTATCCAATCCTTCTGTATCAAAAACACCTACTGCTCCCCCATCATCACGATTCCATTGTATCTTTTTTCCGAATAAGTTAAAGTAATTAATTTCATCAAAGTCATGATCTTCTGTAGCCATCCAATATATCGGCACAAAATCATTTTTAGGATATTTTTCTTTTAAAGTAGTAGTTAAGTTTATTGTAGAAACGATCTTGTACAAAAAATATAGTGGCCCAGTAAAAAGGTTAAGTTGGTGTCCAGTAGTAATCGTAAATGTGGTTTCATTAGCCAGCAATTTAATATTGTCGTTTGTAACATCAGAAACAGCTGTATTTTTATATTGTTTCTGAAGTACATCTACTAATACTTTTCTGTTTTCGTTAGAAAATGACTCTCCTTTTTCTTTTATCTGCGCACCAAAATTATCTAACTCTGGGAAGCGATGATAAAATTCATTTAATTCGGGTTTCTTTTCTAAATAATCACAAATAAACGTTGAAAAGTAATTCGTATCTCTAAACGGAATACAGTCACTAGGCATAAACTTTTTTTTTGAGAGGATAAATATACATTAGATTGTGATTGTAAATCTTAAATTTTAGTTAACACAGATTATATCCTTGATATTACTCGGTATTTTACACGCGTTCTCTATTCTTTCTACAAGTAAATGAGGGCGCTATCAAGTACAAACATCTTATGATTCAATGAAAAAACTATTCTTCACACTTTTTGTCGCAACGACATGTATAACTTACGCTCAAAATAAATTACAGTCTCCTGAAGAGTTTTTAGGATACAAAATTGGAGATCAATTTACGCGCCATTCTGATGTAATTCAATACTTCAAACATGTAGCAAACAACTCTAAAATGGTAAGCTATAAAACCTATGGGAAGACAAATGAAAGAAGACCTTTGACTTATGCTATTGTCTCTTCTGAAGAAAATATTAACACTATTGAAAACATACGATTAGAACATCTTAAAAATGCTGGAATTGTAGAAGGAACGGCTACGTCAAAAAAAGCTATTGTATGGCTGAGTTATAATGTTCATGGCAATGAAGCATCAAGCACAGAAGCTGCCATGAAAACGATTCATGAACTAATTACAAAAAAAGAATCTTGGCTTGAAAATACCGTGGTAATTATAGACCCGTGTATAAACCCTGATGGTCGCGATCGATATGTAAATTGGTATAATCAAGTAAAAGCAACTCCGTATAATACTGATCAAAATGCTACAGAACATAATGAACCTTGGCCAGGAGGAAGACCAAATCATTATCTATTCGATTTAAATCGTGATTGGGCATGGGCCACACAAATAGAATCTCAACAACGTTTAAAAATTTACAATCAATGGATGCCACATATTCATGTAGACTTTCATGAACAAGGAATAAATGAACCATACTATTTTGCTCCTGCTGCAGAACCTTTTCATGAGATCATAACACCTTGGCAACGTGATTTTCAAACTCAGATCGGTAAAAACCACGCTAAATATTTTGATAAAGAAGGGTGGTTATTTTTTACCCGAGAACGTTTTGATTTACTATACCCAAGTTACGGAGACACCTACCCTACATTTATGGGAGCTATAGGAATGACATATGAACAAGCAGGTCATGGTCGGGCAGGATTAGGTATACAAACAGACGAAGGATATGTATTAACTTTAAAAGATAGAGCATTACACCATACTGCTACGGGATTATCTACTGTAGAAATGTCTTCTAAAAATGCACTTAAATTAAATGAAGAATTTAAAAAATTCTTTATCAATACCGATTTAAAATATAAAAGTTATGTGCTAAATGGTCCTAAAGACAAAATAAAAGCATTAACTACATTACTTGATAAACAAGAAATCAAATATGGTTTCACTAAAACGCCTAAAGTAACTGGATATAATTTTAGAGAAAACAAACAAGGTAGTATTAATGCTAATGGAGCACTTGTAGTAAGCACTAATCAACCCAAAGGAAAAATGGTCAAAGTACTTTTTGAACCCGACGCTAAATTAAGTAACCCCCTTACCTATGATATTACTGCTTGGAGTATACCTCATGCCTATGGTCTGGAAGCAATTGCGTCTACATCACTTGTTGCCACAAATCAAAGTAAACAACAAGAACCTATAGCCAACATCGCTAATGCATCGGGAGCAGGATATATCACAAAATGGAATAGCATCAATGATGCTGCATTTATGGCAGATTTAGTACAAAATTCTATCAGAGTACGTTTTAGCGAAAAAAACTTCTCTAATAATGGTGATGATTTTAAAAAAGGAAGTTTAATTATAACTAAGAGCGATAATATAAGTACTAAAGATTATGACAAAATTGTTATAAAAATTGCCAATAAACATCATCGTAAACTATTCACTGCAACAAGTAGTTTTGCATCTAAAGGTGTTGATTTTGGTTCTCCAGAAGTAAAACTAATTAATAAACAGCGAATTGCTATATTAAAGGGTGACTATGTTTCTTCATTAAGCTATGGTGAACTTTGGCATTTCTTTGAACAACAATTAAACTACCCCATAACAAGTATAGACTCGCAATATTTTAATAAAGTAAATCTTAATTCATATGATGTTCTGATATTACCCAATGGGTCTTATAGAGGAGAAATAAGTGCTAGTACACTTAACAAATTAAAAAAATGGGTGCAACAAGGTGGAAAATTAATTGCTATGGCAGGGGCCGTTGGAACTTTTGCAGGTAAAGAAGGGTTTGATCTTATAAAAAACAAACCTAAACCGAAAAAAAAGGATTCTATCGGAAATTTGACTCCATATGACCAGCGAGAACGTGAAAATGTAAAAGATCTAATAACTGGTAGTATTTTTAAAACTAAAGTAGACCCCTCTCACCCTATGGCTTTTGGATATGATGACACCTATTTTAGCTTAAAATTAAATAATAATTCATATAAATTACTAAAAAAAGGATACAATATAGCGTATATGCAAAGTCCAGAAAATGTATCTGGATTTTCAGGAAAAACGGCTCTTAAAAACTTAAATAATTCACTAGTATTTGGTGAAGCCCGAATTGGTAAAGGAAGTGTTATTTATATGGTCGACAATCCTATGTTTCGGTCTTTCTGGGAAAATGGTAAGCTTTTCTTAGTAAATGCTATATTTTTCACCAATAATAATAAATTTAGGCTTTAACACATCATAAATTAAGCTAAAAACGATACTCTATTAATCAAATATCATCAATCAAAATACACATAATTAATACACAATACGATGAATACACTACACATTACTAAAACTGTAAAAATAATGGCGCTCTCTGCCACTGTTTTTATAACTAGTTGTAATCAAAAGAAAGAACCTGTGAAAACAAGTACAGCACCTGAAAAAACAGAAAATGTTTTATTAAAAGAATGGACCGGACCTTACGGAGGAACACCTGCGTTTGACAAAATGAACCTTAGCGATCTAAAGCCCGCACTTGAAAAAGGCATGGCTTTAAACCTTGAAGAAATTGATCAAATTGCTAACAACAGTGAAGCACCGACTTTCGAAAATACAATTGTTGCCATGGAAAAAGCAGGATCAGAGCTTGATCGTGTATTTACTTACTATGGCATTTTAAGTAGTAATATGTCTTCACCAGAGTTTAGAGAGATCCAAAAAGAGATGGCTCCTAAATTATCAGAATTTAGATCAAAAATATCACAGAATGAAAAATTATTTAAACGTATTAAAGCTGTTTATAATAGTACCTTAAAAACACCTTTAGAAGAAGATCAACAACGTGTTGTGCAGCTCACCTATGAAGGTTTTGCTATGAACGGCGCAGAATTAGATGCAGAAAAGAAAAAAAGGTATGCCGCCATTAACAAAGAACTATCTGGATTATACACTAATTTTTCTAACAACATATTAGCCGATGAAGAAGGATATGTAACATATCTTACCAAAGATCAATTAAATGGATTGTCAGAACCTTTAATTAAAGCATATGCAAAAGCGGCTAAAGATCGTGGACAAGAAGGTAAATATGCTGTTACCAATACACGTTCATCTATGGATCCATTTTTAACTTACTCAACAGAAAGAGCCCTACGAGAAAAAGTTTGGAAGAATTATTACTCGCGTGGTGATAATGGAGATGATAAAGATAATAATGAAAATATCGCCAAAATTTTAAAACTACGAAAAGAACGTGTTGGATTACTTGGGTACGATAACTTTGCTGATTGGAGGTTACAAAACCGAATGGCCAAAAACCCTCAAAATGCGATGCAATTAATGAATGCTGTTTGGCCTGCTGCTATTGCTCGAGTAAAAGAAGAAGTTACCGATATGCAAGCTGTTGCTAATTCAAACAAAGACAACATTACTATCGAACCTTGGGACTATAGATTCTATGCAGAAAAAGTTAGAAAAAAGAAATACGATCTAGACTCTGATGAAGTAAAGCAATACTTGCAATTAGATAAGTTAAGAGAAGCTATGTTTTTTGTGGCTGGTGAATTGTTCAATTTTAAATTTACCCCTGTAGCAGATGGTAAAGTTCCCGTATTTCATGAAGATGTAAAAGTATGGGAGGTAAATGATAAAACATCAGGAAAACATATCGGACTTTGGTATTTAGATCCTTTTGCAAGAACTGGAAAACGTTCTGGTGCCTGGGCTACAACCTACAGAAGCCATACTACATTTGATGGTAACAAAACAGTATTGGGTTCTAATAATTCTAATTTTGTAAAACCAGCCCCAGGAGAACCTGTTTTAGTTTCATGGGATGACGCTTCTACCTTTTTTCATGAGTTTGGACACGCACTCCACTTCTTTTCTTCAGAAGTAAGGTACCCAACCTTAAATGGAGGTGTTCGTGATTATACCGAATTTCAATCTCAATTATTAGAACGTTGGTTAGCTACAGATAAAGTAATCGACAACTACTTAGTACACTACAAAACAGGAGAAACCATGCCTAAAGCATTGATTGAAAAAGTAAAAAAAGCGGCTACATTTAATCAAGGTTTTGCTACAACAGAATATTTGGCGTCTGCATTAATGGACATGAAATTTCATTTAGCCGATCCAGAAAATATAGATGTTGACGCATTCGAAAAAGAAACTCTAACCGAATTAAAAATGCCTAAAGAATTAGTAATGCGTCATCGTACACCGCATTTCGGACATGTTTTTTCTGGAGAAGGTTACGCTACCGCATACTACGGTTATATGTGGGCTGATGTACTAACATCTGATGCTGCTGAAGCTTTCGCTGAAGCCCCTGGAGGGTTTTATGATAAGGAAGTTGCAGCTAAACTTGTTAAATATTTATTTGCACCCCGCAATGCTATGGACCCTGCAGAAGCATATCGCAAATTTAGAGGTCGAGATGCTAAAATTGAAGCTTTAATGAAAGATAGAGGATTTCCAGTTCCTAAATCTTAAGAATCTAAAATATAGTGATAACATACACATATATCTAGATTATCTAGATATATGTGTATTTTTATATATAATAAATATGTAGGCTAGTAAACATTGTGAATTATTAGTAGTAATTGATTCTTATTGAAAAATAATGGATATTAAAACGATACGAGAAAATTATAAAAAAATGTCAATAGAAGAATTGACTAAATTGGTTGCTGAAATAAAAACTCTAAGACCAGAAGCTATTCTATTCCTACAACAAGAATTAATATCCAGAGAAGAAACCCAAAAAGCCTTAAATATTACTAATTATTTACTTTCAATAAAGTATCACATTAGTGAAAGTGTTTTATTTGATTATATAACCAAACTTAAGAAAAAAGGATTTTCGGAAACCGAAATAGATAAAGATTTAGAAGAGAAACACGGAATTGATAAAAACTATTCTCAACTCATAAAGTCAAACCTGAATTCAAAAGGGAAAGAGAATATAATCATTGGGTTGGCTATGATAATTATTCCTTTAGTTTTTGGAATAATTTTGATTTCTCTAAATGCCTTTATTGGAATATTCCCATTACTGTTAATTGGAATCGGAATCTGGAGATTAAATAAAGGTCTATTACAAAGAAAAGTCAATAACAAAATAAAAACTACTTCCCACACTATATAACAAAACATAGTTACCCTTCGGGACAACAACGTTTGTTATATTTAACGTTGAGGCAAATTAAAACGAAATGAAATTACCCAAGTTAATCTTTATAGTTTTTTTTTCTTTAACCTGCCTGGGTTGTAAATCACAAACATCGGTTTCTCGAGTAGAAATAGTTGAGCCAACTATTGAGCAAGAAGCAACATCAATTTGGAGAACAATCAATGATATTACTTTTTTTGAAAAACAAGGTTATAAAATTAATCTACCAAAGGATTCGTTAATCGACTCATTGATAACAAAATCAAAGAATGGAACTTTTGGAAATGAAGACTTTAATACTATTTACACCCTTGTAGAAACAAAAATATTCGACAAAAAAAATTATGAACCAGCGATACAAAAAGTTACGAATCAAACAGAACTTATTAGTAGTCTAGTTTATGAAATAGATACTTCTAAACACCAATGGCATTGGAACTTCAATATGTTTGATAAATATAGAGTTATATTCACTTTATTTGGAACAGGAGGAAGTTACGACCCTGATGAAGGAACTATCACTTTATTGACGAATATGAAAGGAGATTTCATGAATTATAAAAACCCTGTGAACACAATAATTCATGAAATCACACATATGGGAATGGAATATTCAATTGTACGGAAATACAATCTCACTCACGGATTGAAAGAAAGAATTGTAGACACTTTTATTCATATTATGTTTAAGGAACAATTACCCGAATACAAAATCCAAAATATGGGAGATACTAAAATAGATAAGTATTTTAATCAGAAAAAAGATATCGATTCTCTAAACACTACATTATCAAAATTTTTGAATAAATAACTTGCCGTAACAACATGCATAAAACATAACTAGTAAGTGCTAAACTGAAAGTAAAAGTTAGCAGCCAATGTCCAGAAAAAACCGAAAAACAAAGTAACATTTTGCTCGGCTACGAGACATATATTAAACGTTAGTGCTAATTACTCAAAAATGAAAATACCTAAAATTAAAAGAATAATTGACAGACGTATTCTAATCAACTACCAAGTTGACAAGGAAGTTTTAGAAAATTATTTACCGAAGCCATTTAAACCTAAACTGGTAAATGGAAAAGGTGTTGCTGGAATATGTTTAATCAGACTAAAAGAAATCAGACCTAAAGGGTTACCAAAACAAATCGGAATTTCCTCTGAGAACGGAGCTCATAGAATTGCAGTTGAATGGAATGAAAATGGAAAATTAAACGAAGGTGTTTATATTCCGAGAAGAGATACTTCTTCGAAATTGAACTCTTTAGCTGGAGGAACTATGTTTCCTGGAATTCATCATCTTGCTGAATTTACGGTTAATGAATCAGATAGGAATTATAATGTGGCATTTATTAGTGATGATGGAACCTCTTTATCAATCGAGGCTCGTGAGACTGACAAATGGAATGAAGAAAGTGTATTTGAAAATCTAAATTGTGTCTCAGATTTTTTCGAGAATGGTTCAATTGGTTATTCTCCTGGCAAAAATGAATTTGACGGATTAAAACTCGAGGCATATAACTGGAAAGTATCTCTTTTGGAGGTAAAAGAGGTGCAATCAAGTTTTTTTGAGAATGAAGACATTTTTCCAAAAGGTTCTGTGAAATTTGATAATGCTCTTTTGATGAGAGATATTGAACACGAATGGATTGCATTGGAAAAAATAAAAACTACTAACACTATATAACAAAAAATAGCCGCACTATAGGTCAGTAACATTCGTTATATTTAACGTTTGGTACAATTATGACAAATACTATTTTCCATAACGAAGAATTTGAAATAAATAGAATTTCTATACCTGAATTCAAATTAAAGAATGGGAATCTTATTAGGATTTATGTCCCAAATTTTGACAGGAAATATCTGCCTTTAGGTTTTGATTTAACTATTGAATTAATAAAACGTTTTCAAAATCAAAAACCTGATTTTCCATGGGCAAAAAACTATCAACAAGGGACATTAATGGAATTATTAAGTCCTTTGACTGTAAATAAATACCTGATCAATAAAATGAGGATTGACAAATTGATAGCTCAAAAAATTGTCGAAGAGATCGGAATTAATTCAAAAGACAAATTAGGAAATTTAAGTTTCACAAATAGAAAAGCGCTAATAATAAAAGCACTGTTTAACAAAAACAATAGTATAATTTTGGATTATTACGGAGTAGGTGCTAACGGAATTGGATTTTTGGAAAGTTTAGTAAATTCCGAAATAAAAAATGGTAAATCTGCCATCACATTTGATAGATTAGAATTTAAAGCTGATAAAGAACCGTTTCAAAATATTATCCCAATAGAAATAAAAAACTGTCCCCTTCACGATAATTGTGATCACAGCAGCTAAGTGATGAATCGAATGGCTATTGTATTTTTGGTAAAGCGCAATGCTTGCAAGACTGAAAAAAACAGCAACTAATACGCAGATATCTTCAATGATTAGGTAACATTTTTCCTCACTACGACACAAATGTTAAACATTGATATTAATTAACCAAAAAATAAATGAATAAAGTCTGGAAACTTTCGGAGTCAAAATCAGATAAATTAATTTTGATAAAAAACCAAACTATTTATAAAGGAAACCCTGGAAAGGAAAAAATTAACAAATTCTCTCTGGATGTTGAAACTTATTCAAATAATGAAATTGAAAAGGAATTATTTGGTATACCTTATCATTACATTAAAAAAGTAATAAATCAAAAAGGAATCAAACATATAAAAGTACTTTTCGGAAATGACTCTGAAGAAGAACTCATCATAGAAGACGAAAAAATCAAAAATGAAATTTTTGAATTCTTAAAAAAAGATATTATAGAATTAAAATACAAATTGGAATTACCAAGTTTTTTCAATTATTGTAAAGCACAGATTTTTGCGATACTTATTTTAACTGGAATTTTTATTTGGAGTATGTATTACGCCATCGAAATTGATAAGGGCACTGTTTTTGAATTGCGTGGTGGAGGTGGACGACTTGGAATAGGTGGACTTGTATTCATCCTTGGAAATCTTGGCAAGATGAAACTAATAATTGGATATTCCGCTTTTATAGGACTTGCACTATTATCCATGTTTCGCAAATTAAAATCTAGAACGGAAATAGAAGTTTTATATCGATAAAAACTAACACCAATAACACAATTGTGATCATAGCAGCTAAGCAATACATCGAATAGCTACTATATTTGATTATGCACAATGCTTGCAAAAAGTAAGATAACATTCTGCCCTATTACGATACATATATTATACGTTGCGCTTCAGTATAATAAACCGCTAACTAAGACTAAAATTCTTTAGAAAAATTAGACAAAACTTACTTTTTAGAGTAAAATCGAAAATATTTTAAACCTATTCTTGGAGAAATTATTTTTTACTTTTGAATATTACAAAAAAAAGTTTCTAATTTATGAGCACTAAAGAGCCGTCCAAGAATACATTAAAAACCGTATGGCGTTCATTTGCTAGTAGTTCTGTATGGCGTTGGTTTCAGAAAGCAATTATATTGATTATTTTCTCGTTAGTCGCAAATCATTTAGCAGCGAGTGATAATTTTCTTGATAGTGCAACGTATAGATTTCCTACTGTAGGCTTTCTTTTTACTATTGTTTTTTTTATTGTCGTGGGAATCATTGCAGAACTTAATTTTAAATTTTATAAGAAAAAGTACTTCTCTAAGAAAGTAGAAATTGCTACTATCATAAGGTTTATGGCTTCAACTTTAGGATACTTTACAATAATCTATATTCCTGTAAATATTATTTTAGAGATAGTTTTAGATGGGGAAATACAGTTCTATTATACATTAATTGGTTTAGTAATTTCGTTATTAATATGTTTTATTCTCATAGGTCTATTGTATGCTAAAGATCTACATAATTTATATAAGGTATCTATAAAAGATGCTGAAATTATTATTGACAGCGGTGCGAAAGTAACAAAGCTTACTTACGAAAATATTGCATGTTTTTATAGCGCAAACAAAATTGTATATACGGTTCAAAATAATGGCACCACAATTAACACCGATTTTACATTAAATGAACTCGAAGAAACTATAAACGATCAATTATTTTTTAGGGCCAATCGGCAAATTATAATCCACAAAGATACCGTAGACCTAATTGAAAAAATTGAAAATGGCAAGTTGCGTATTCAGTTAAAATCTTTCATTAAAAACGATGCAATTTCAGAAATCAACATCAGTCGTTACAAACGAAAAGCATTTATGGATTGGTTTCAATAAAAGATTCTAAAAAGTACCGACTATTCAGTTATAAATTACGACCCTTCAGTAAAAACATAAGTATTTAAAGGGGTTTTCAGAGATTTTGTTCATTATTTCGTCTAGAATTTAAAATCAAAAAACAATGAATAAAATCACCTTACGACAAATATTAATTCCTTTAATTACATTTACAATCATCTGCTTTTTATGGTTTGGACCAATTTATTTAAGTTTCTTTACAAATATTATTGCTTCGATAGTAATCATTATAGCAAATTATATAGAATACAAAAGAAAAGCATTTTCAGAACTTGGGTTTCAACGGGAAAAATTCACAACCAAAAACATTCTCGTACTTGCTCCATTAGTTGCACTGGGGCTCTTTATTTTTTATGCCTTTTTATTGGTACCTGTAATTACTAAACTCACTGGAGTTCCTATAGATTATTCAAGTTTTGATGAATTAAAAGGAAATCTTCCTACCTTATTATTTACTTTATTAATAGTATGGGCCACTTCAGGGTTCGGAGAAGAGATAATTTTTCGCGGTTATTTTATGCGACAATTTGTAAAATTCTTTGGAGAAAGCAAAATTAGTATCGTAATTAATATTATTCTAGTTACTGGTTTTTTTGGCTTCATGCACGGTCAACAAGGTATTACAGGACAACTTGTTACTTGGATTACCGGAGCACTTATAGCTCTGATATTCTACTTACGCAAATATGATTTGTGGTTTGTTATTGCGGTACACGGTTTTTTTAACACCATAGCTTTAATTTGTATCTACTTTGATTTGGTGTAACGATAACTAGAAACATCGCTAATTTTAAAAATTAAGTTATTTTAAATTAACGTGAGTACAACAACAGCTATAATTCATGTCGGTGGAATTTCTTAAACAGAAATTCCTATCTTGTTGTGGTGGTTTGGTTTTCTCAGAATGTCCTAAAAGAGTACATCACAACTAGGCCATAGTCGAACCGTTGTATGCCATTTAACTCACTATAAAGGATAATGAAAATAATACGAACAAATTCTCAAAATCCAGAATTTAAAAGACTTGTACAATTACTAAATCTAGACCTCGCAGGAAGAGATGGTAAGGCTCATCCTTTGTCTCAATTTAATGACATCTCCAATTTAAATTATGTTGTTTTGGCATTAAAAGAGGACAAAGCAATTGGTTGCGGAGCAATCTCTGAATACAATTATAATTCTATGGAGATTAAAAGAATGTATGTATCGCCAGAAACAAGAGGTCAAAGAGTTGGAGAAAAAGTTTTATCCGAATTAGAAAACTGGTCTAAGGAATTAGGATATTCCAGATGTGTACTTTTTATGGGGTCAAAACAACCCGAGGCTGGTAAACTTTATCAAAGAAACAATTACAATTTTATAGAGAAATACGGTATACTAAAGGATATTCCTGATAGCTTATGCCTTGCAAAAGATTTATAAATTAAAACGAATGTACAACGACCAATAAAATTAATTACTACAAGCATAATAACAAAAAAACTAGCGGATTTTTATTTAACATACATTAGTTAAATTCATTGTTTAAAACACGTAACTAATTACATCAATTATGAATTAAGTTTGAAAAATTAATGTTGTAACTATCCATTTTTCCAAATCAAATAAGCAGATCGTTGTTTAAAGAGAAGTTGCTTTACATATTTAAAGTAACCAATACGGTTAATCCAAACACTAAATCGCAATTTAAAACAAGATTTTGTCATAGTAATTCGTTATTTTAGTGTCAAACATCTTTTTTAACCCTAAAGACATCTACTTTGAAGATTAAAAAATTCTGGAAACGAATTTTATTAGCCCTAATCTTAGTTCCAATTTTAGTAGTAGGAGGACTAATGTTATATATTCAGAATAATCAATCTGAAATTATAAAAGACGAGATCGCTAAACTTAATAAAGAACACAAAGGCCTTATTAGCGTGGGTAAAAGTGAATTATCACTTTTTAGTAACTTTCCATATATCTCTATAAAAGTATACGATGTAAAAATTTTGGAAACCAAAGAAGACAATGCACCCATAATAATGGATGTAAAAGATATATATATAGGCTTTAACCTATGGGATATGGTGAAAGGAAACTATGATATTCAGTCTTTAATAGTAGAAGAAGGTGTTTTTAATATTGTGATTCATGAAAATAATACTACGAATATACAAAACTCCTTAGCAAGCACTTCTGAAACGGAAACACCTTCTACTAATATTCATCTAAAAAAAATACGATTTAAAAGTCTAGACATTCATACATTAGATGAAGCTACCAATACAGATGTCGAAAAATACATGTACGCCGGTACGGGTGGTTTTAGTCAAAAGGATAGCATTATTGCTGGGCATGTTGACACTCATTTTGAGTTAAATGTAATCAAAGACGGAGATACAACTTTCATTCATGATAAACATTTTGAAGTACATACAGACCTAATATTTAATGAATACACAGGCATTCTCGACATACAACCTTCTAGTATTGTTATGGAAAATGGCGATTTTGAATTAGAAGGCTCGATAGATACAAAAAATGATGTAGATCTTGATCTAGCTATAAAAGGAACGAAGCCCAATTTTGATATGTTGATCGCTTTTGCTCCCACAGATGTCATACCAGTATTAGAAAAATACAGAAATGCTGGTGAAATCTATTTTAATGCTAATATCAAAGGTCCTGCCAACAAAGGAAACAGACCTTTTATCAAAGCCAATTTTGGAGCAGGAAAAGCCTTTTTAGAAAATACCAAAAAAGCAAAAAAGATTGATCATATGGGCTTTAATGGTCATTTTACGAATGGGAAAAATAGAGATGCAAGTACCATGGAGTTTTCGCTAACCGATATGACAGCGTCTTTGGAAAAAGGAGAGTTTACAGGTTCTATTTTTGTGAAGAATTTTGAATCCCCAGAAGTAAATATGCAAATAAACTCGAATTTTAATCTCGATTTTATTACAGAATTTTTTGAACTAGAGCAAGTACAGGACGCTACTGGAGAAGTTTCGTTGAAAATGAATTTTCATGATATTATAGATATTGACAATCCCGAAAAAGCATTAGAAAAACTCAATCAGGCATACTTTACAGAATTGATTGTAAAAGATTTAAGTTTAGTTGCCCAAGAACTTCCTGCTCCATTACATGATTTAAATGTACATTTGGTAATGAATGGTAAGGAAGCAACTCTAAACAAGTTCGAAATGCTGATGGGAGATTCTGATTTATCAATACAAGGTTTTCTTTCGGACTTACCTGCGATTTTACACCATACAAACATCCCAATAGATGTACATTTAGATATTGCCTCTAAGCACCTAGATATTGCCCAGCTAACAAGCTTTTCACAACAGGACACAACCCAAACTCGGTTCGATGAACAAATAAAGGATCTAAGTCTAGGTCTTTCTTTTAAAGCTTCTGCAAAAGATTTCACAGAATCTGAGTATTTACCAAAAGGCGAATTTTTTATTGATAGCTTATATGCAGATTTGAAGTATTATCCGCATAAGTTACATGATTTTCATGCCGATGTCTTAATCGATAACAAAGACTTAAAAGTAATAGATTTTACAGGCTATATAGATGATAGTGATTTTCATTTTGACGCTCTAATACATGATTACGCCTTTTGGATGAAACCTCAACTTAAAGGAGATGTAGATTTAGATATCAATCTCACTTCTAAAAAGCTAAGATTAGAAGATGTTTTTTCGTACAAGGGAGAAAACTATGTTCCAGAAGAGTATAGACATGAAGAATTTGACGATTTGGCATTGCATATTGCCACTAGTATGCATTATAAAGATTCTGCGTTACATTCTATCGATCTTACTTTAGACAAGTTAGATACAAAAATGAAATTGCATCCACTACGTTTTGATAATTTTAGAGGAAACATATATTACGAAGAGGAACACTTAATGATAAAAGACTTTCATGGTGAAATAGGAACGACCAATTTTAGTTTCGATTTGAACTATTATTTGGGGAAAGATTCGCAAATAAAGAAAAGAGATAATTACCTCGATTTAAAAGCAAATTATATTGACTTTGATGCGCTTTTTAAATTCGACTTAGGTTCATCAAAACCAACAGAAGCTGTAACTTCAAAAACCGAAGATGTAAAAGAACATGCAGATGCTTTTAATTTATATGAGTTACCATTTACCGATATGCAATTTAAGGCAGATATTGCTCACTTTATTTATCACAGAATAGATCTTCAAAATATCAAAGCCGATTTAAGAACAACACCTAACCATTACATTTATATAGATACATTAAACATGGATGCTGCAGGAGGAAATATTCGATTGAGTGGGTATTTTAATGGTAGCGATCCAAAACATATCTATATGCAGCCGGATTTGGTTATGAATAATGTTGATTTGGATAAACTGCTATTTAAATTCGAAAATTTTGGACAAGATCATCTTGTTTCAGAAAATTTACAAGGAAAACTCACCTCTAGAATTAAAGGAAAAATTAGAGTATACCCCGATATGGTTCCTGATCTAGATCAATCTACTCTAGAAATGGACGTAAAAGTATTAAATGGAAGATTAAAAAATTATGATCCAATGTTAGCACTTTCGGATTACATGGGAGATAAAAACCTGCAAAATATTCGGTTTGATACGTTACAAAATAGCTTAGCAATAAAGAAAGGAAAAATCAATATCCCTTCTATGAGGATCGAATCTACTTTGGGACATATAGAACTATCAGGAACTCATGATAGTAATCAAAATATAGATTATTATTTACGCATTCCTTGGAAAACCGTAAGAAAAGCTGCTTGGCAAAAATTATTTGGAAATAAAAAAGATACTATCATTAGCAAGGAACAAGAAAATGAAATTATAGAAATAGATCCTAACAAAAAAATAAAATATCTCAATCTAAAGATAAAAGGTAGTATCGATGATTATAAGGTTTCATTGAGCAAGAAAAAAGATTAGATGTAATGATGAATAAGTGAAATTACCATTGCTAACACTTTATATGTGATCATAGCAATTCCGTGTTTAATCAAATAGTTGTTTTATTTTTGGTAAGCCGTAATCCCCACAAAAAGTAAAAATTAGCAATCAACTCTGAGAAAATATTAATTTGTTCTGACTAGAATCCGTACATCATGTTTTAAAAAAATTGAAGATAGAAAAATCGGATTAAAAGAAATATTACAATTGACTTGTAAAAGATCATAGTTCTTATAACCCCCCATTAATTATGCTTTAAGATGAATGTTTTAATTATATATTGTCACCCAAGTAAAAAATCTTACACGCATCAAATTCTACAACAATTAAAAAAGGTTTTGAAAAACGAAAGTATAAAATTCGAAATTTCGGATTTGTATGAAATGAACTTTCAAACAGAAATGACAGAACAGGAGTATATGCGAGAAGGACTTCTTAATTTGGATTTACCCATCCCTGAAGATGTACAAAAAGAACAAGAAAAAATTGAAAATGCTGATTGTATAATTTTCTTATATCCCGTGTGGTGGAGTGATTGCCCGGCCAAATTAAAAGGTTGGTTTGATAGAGTTTATACAGTTGGATATGCTTACGGGTATGACAAAGCCGAAAAAGAAAATAAAAAAATGAAAACTGTTAAATATGGTATTTCTTTATGTACTGCGGGGCATCCAAATATGTTTTTAGACGAAATCGGAATCGCTGAAAGCATGAGGAATATTATGATTGATGACAGATTAGGGCAACGATTCAGTAATAAAGAGCTAATAATTTTAGGTGGAACTTTGGATAGAAAAAAAGTAGAGAAAGACCACTCTAAAATTGTTAAAAGCATTCCTAAACGTATAAAAAAATACTGTGCCTAAAAACATAAATTGATGAATAACAACAAATGATTATTACCTACTGAAATACCATAATTAATTTTTAATATAAAATCACTAGAATAAAGAAAAGGCAATTGTCATTCAATTAACAGGCACATCCGAATAACTACACTATGGTGTAAAATGTACAATACCTTTTTTTAGATCTATCTCCCCTCTCCTAGTCTATTTTTACCAACAAATCCTTTTGAATATTCATAAACACCCTTAAATACCACAATATGTTCTAAACTTTATGTTTAGGTATTTCTTCAGGGTCTATAAGCATACTATTTTCACGTTCATATATAAAATTGATATAGATCAATTTTACTTCTTGATAGAAGTCAAGCTTTTTTCTTAGCACAGGTCATATTAATCTCATCATATATGACGCAACTTTGTAATGTAAATAATTGATAAATCTAGTGTACGGTTTATTTGACTATTAGTTATATAAAACTAAAGCCTAATCTTTAAAAAAATAAAATAAAACCAAAATAAATAATATCCTCATGAATAAGTATTTACTCCCAGTTATAGCCATTGTTGTTGGTGTTATTATTGCTTTTATTACCAAAAAGCAAAAATCAATAGGCACTAAACTCTTATTAGCATTTAGTGGTGCATTTCTATTAGCATTAGCACTTTTTGATCTATTGCCAGAAGTATATCATCATTTAGACGGCAAGCAAACCGGACTTTTTATAATGTGCGGTATCTTATTGCAAATTGTTTTAGAATTTTTCTCTAAGGGTGTCGAGCATGGTCATGAACATATACAAAAAGAAGGTAAAGAGTTTCCGTGGGTACTATTTATAAGTCTTTGCATTCATAGTTTTTTAGAAGGGTTTCCTATTCATCAACACAATGATATGGTGTATGGCATACTGATTCATAAAATTCCGATAGCAGCCTTAATAACTACATTTTTACTTCAATCTAGTTATAATAAAACTCAAATTATTGGATTCTTGGTAGTATTTGCTGTAATGACACCTCTAGGTACTTACATATCAAATAATACAGTCTTAGCTACCGAACATATTGATATTGTTAATGCGATAGTCATCGGTATCTTTTTACATATTGCTACAACTATTCTATTTGAAACTAGTGAAGGCCATAAATTTAATTTATCCAAGCTGGTAGTGGTATGTTTGGGTATTTCGATTGCTCATTTTATCTAAATATTCCAAAAAAAAGAATCAAGACAAATGTAGTAAGAGCTCTGGATTAACTTTAGAAAACCATTTTCCAAGAAAAATGGCTATTATACGCCACTATACTTAAAGAAGTTCCTTTCAAATTTCGTTTTTATACTAGCTTACAAGTTTTCTATTTGACTTGTATTTCATAAATTTAGGTGTACAAAAAAACAATTCATCGTACATTAACAAGTTCTAGGGTATTCTCGAAATTTAAAACAAGTAAAATGACAGAAATTGAAATGCTAAGTAAGCAAACCCATGATACATATCAATGGATATACAACCTTATAGATTCAATACCCGAAGAAAAGTGGAATGAAACTCCTGAAGTATTAGAATCTAATGTCACTTGGCAAGTAGGGCATTTAATAATTAGTATTTATTATCATTCAATTCTTGTAGTTAAAGGACATCAAAAAGATGTTTTAAAACTAGTTCCTATTAAGAAATACTCTGATTTGTATACCTTCTATTCTTCGCCTAGAAATTCTACTGGAAAATTTAGTTTAAGAGAATTAAAAAATCATCTTGATATTATTGTTAAGAAGTCAATTGAAATAATAAACTCATTAGCTCCTGAAGAACTTAAAAATGAATTGGTACCCGGAAAAGTAGAACATCCTGTTGCCAAAACCAAGTTTGAAGCAATAGATTGGAACATTAAACATACAATGTGGCATTGTGGACAGCTTGCTAGTTTAAAAAGAATATTAGGAAATCCCTACCAGTTTGAAATAAAGAAAGTCGAGAAAATGTAAATTAAAAACTCTTCTAAAAATAATAGAATTTACATAGCTATCCATAGAAAAAAAATGATGTTAGAAAGTGTGCAGCATTTTATGAGTATCCAGAAAAACTGCACACAACAACATAAAAAACAAATATTAGATTGTAATAATCATATCGGATTTCCCTTGAAATACCTAGAGGTTCTTCTCTTTTTGCTATCTTTATTTCTTAAATACTACACATAATAAATAAAGACGTTATTGGCAAGAGTCAAAAAACACGAATCGATGAGTATATACAAAGGAATATTGGATAACATAGCCAGATATGTGAAACTAACAGATGATGAAATTAATGAGTTTACTTCCATATTAAAAACTACTAGAATAAAGAAAAGGCAATTTGTTATTCAACCTGGGTTTGTATCCGAATATCGAAATTATATTGTAGAAGGTGCAGTCCGGGTTTTTTATTTGGATGACCTTGGTAAAGAGCATACCGTAAGTATTGGAATCGAGGATTGGTTTTTTACAGACTTTCACAGTTATTTAAATAGAACTCCTGCAGAATATTATGCCGAAGCTCTTGAAGATTCTCTGATTTTACAAATGAAATATGAAGATGTTGAAGAACTTTGTAGTAGAATACACCCTTTATGTCAGTATTTTAGATTGTATATAGAAAGAGCCTTATCTTATTCTAACACGAGAGTTATTTCAAATATTAGTAAAACCTCAGAGGAACGATACTGGGAGTACGTTAATAAATATCCTCAAATAGCAAATCGAATACCACAGTATGTCTTAGCATCCTATTTAGGAATTTCACCAGAATCTATAAGCAGAATACGTTCGCGCTCTTAAGTTAAAAATCTATGTGGTAATCCCACAACACATCAAACAGATTCTTCATTTTTAAACTCTTCGACTTTTTACTAGAGCCGCAAACTTTAGGGTTTTAAACCTTCTAAGAATAAAAATTGATCTAGATCAATTTTACTCCTTGATAGAGGTCAAGCTTTTTTCTTAACACACGTCATATTAATCTCTTCACATATGACGCAACTTTGTAATGTTAATAATTAACAAATAGATCATGAAAAATGGAGGCTTCATAAAAGTAAAGTTTTGAAGCACCAACTAGGAACAAATTTCTCCTGATAATCGAGTAATCTTTGATCAAATGAAAAATCATTTGGTAAAGTTCCCAAGATCGAAAATGTAAAAGCATTCCCTTTATAAGGGCTTACTATATTTTTTAATATAAAAGAATTAATAATGAAAACTATGACAATTCCTTCCTATCGAGAAGGTTTAAAGGAATTAAAAGAAAATACATCACGGATGCTTTCTGCTCATGCAGGTGACGTATTTAATTTAGATGCCGAAGGATTAAGAAAAGAACACACTTCTATTTTAAAACTTCAGGTTGGAGAAAAAGCCCCAAATTTTACACTATTAAATACATTTAATGAATGCATTAACCTTTATAACGTTTTACAAACCAAAAGAGTTGTTCTTACTTTTTATAGAGGTACTTGGTGTCCTTATTGTAATTTAATATTGAGCCAGTATCAGACTGTTCTTCCAGAAATAGAGAAAGCAGGAGCTACACTAATCGCTATTTCTCCGCAAACACCAGACGAATCTTTGAATATAAAAGAGAAAAATGCATTACAATTTGAAGTCTTAAGTGATAATGGGAATATCGTGTCTAAAGAATTTACAACTATCCATAAAAATCCTAAAAAATCATTAGATAAAATGACCGAATTGGGATACAATTACGATAGTTATTATTCTGATGAAGGAAGTGCAATTCCTATTCCTGCAACATTTATCATCGAAAAAAATGGAACAGTTTCTTTTACAAAAACTGAAGGTGGTGATTATAGAAATCGTGTTGAATCGTCGGATATCATTGCTGCTTTAAATAAATAATAAATGTTCTAGTCAACATCCCAGGATAACTAAAATATGGTTTGAAGTTTACCCGACCATTAGTTCTATAAAACTTAATAACAATCTATTTTAAAAATAAAACAAAGTAAAAACAAGTAAATAATTTATCATGAAAAAAATAATCTTTAAAACCCTCCAATTCGTATTAATTACGTTCATAACTACGCTCCAAGCACAAGAAGCTAAACAACTTATTAGTAAAGTAGTAGAAGCTAATGGCGGCAAGAATACTTTACACAAATTAAAAGATGTATCCTTCGATTACACCTTCAAGGTTAAAGATAACAATGTAGTAGATGTTTCCAAAGAACGGTACATTTTTGATGGCGAAGTTTCTTATGCAGCATATACAAAAAGACAGGTTTATGCACTACCTCAAATCCCTGGTAAAACATACACACAGTTCTTTAATGGTAACAATTCTGTTTCTAAAATAAATGGAAAGACTATCACAGAGCAACAACCTGCATTTATTGGTCATATCCTTAGAAAAACAAACTATTACTGGTTTACAATGATGTTCAAGTTATTAGATCCAGGTGTAAACCATAAAATTCTGACCCCTAGAACTGTAGACGGAATAACTTACAAGATCGTTGAGATGACCTTTGGAGATAACGTAGGAGAATCAAGCAAGGATAAATACATTTTATACATCAATCCAAAAACATATAGGATAGATCAATTTCTATACAACGCTACGGGATTTGGTGTAACTGAACCAAGTATAATGAAAGTGACGTATGAGAAAATAGAAGGTATCTATTTATCTACCTATCGTAAATATGCACCTGCTGATTGGGATGGCAATAAACTAAAAGGCTCATGGACAGAACAATTCACCAAGAATGTAAAGTTTAACAACGGATACAATTTAGAAAACATTCAGAGTTAACCCCTTTAATTCTGTTATATCTCGACACTATACTAAAAGATGAGTACTGCGTAAACATAGTTTGCGGCAAAGTCGATTTATAACTTTTAACAATAGAAAATTCTATAAAAAGAAAAAAAATAAAAACAGAGTAAAAACAAATTAAAAACAAATTAAAAAATTTATTATGAAAGCAGTTGTATATAAAGAAAGAGCACAAATTGAGGTCGTTGATATACCAAAACCTCAATTATTAAAAGACGATGATGTTATCGTACGTATTACACTAGCAGGTGTATGCGGAGCAGATTTAGAATTTACGCAAAACGGACCTGAAATGGGTTTATACAAAGGAATGCGAATAGGTCATGAATTTGTAGGTGTAGTAGACCAAGTTGGTAAAGATATTCATTCCTTAAAAGTTGGAGACCGGGTCATAGCTTCTGCTATGTTTATCGACGGAGATTGTTACTATTGTAAACGTGATTTACCTTCTGCATGTGATCATGGAGGTTTATTTGGGACACCTCTTTTTGCCGAGCATGGAGGGGATGATATCCAAGGAGGCCAAGCTGAATTTATACGTGTCCCTTATGGTAACTCAACACTATTTAAACTTCCAGAAGGTCTAACTGGAGATGAGTATGACACTAAGGTTCTTCCACTTGGAGATAATTTTGCCACAGGTTATCATGGTGCATTAAATGCTAATATTAAAACAGGAGAAACTGTCGTAGTTATAGGTGATGGTGCGGTAGGACTAAGCGCAGTAATGGCAGCTACGTTATTTGGACCTTCTACTATTATTCTTGTAGGCCGTCATGATAGTCGATTAGAATTAGCTAAAACTATTGGAGCAACCCACGTAGTGAACTCAAAAAATGAAGATCCTGTAGCATTTGTGAAATCACTTACAGAAGGAAGAGGAGCAAATTCTGTTATTGATTCTGTTGGTAATAAAACAGCAATTGCACAAGGTATGGAAATGACTCAGGCCGGAGCATCGATTAGTGTTCTAGGATTTGGTCATCTTTATGAACCAGTTGAGCAGCCTTATTCTTCAGCCCTATTTAGAAATATAACGATTCATACTGGTGTTGTAAATGTAGCAGCTTATATGAAAAAGTTACTTCCTATTGTAGAAAGAGGTGTGATTGATCCTAGTAAGATTTTTACTGATATTTTACCCCTTTCTGAGGCAGAAAAAGGATATGATTTAATGCGTGATCGTTCATCAGGAACACTTAAAGTAGCATTACGTCCATAACATTCTTTGTAATAGAAAGTAAAGTTGTACCAAAATTTATGTGTCGAAAAAGGTTTAAAAAAATCTTTTTTGACACATTTTTTATCAAAAAAATTATCTGGTATAAACGGTACTAATTCTTCTTTTTATTACTCGATCAAAGAACAATTTTAAAAATTACAAACTAAGAATATAAAAACATGAAAACATTATTTTTAAGTGTATTAGCAGGGCTTTTATTAGTCTCTTGTACAAATAAGCAAACAACAGAACAAAGAAAACAGGAAGAAACCAATTTAATGGAAACCAGCCGCAAATGGTCTAAAGCATTTTCTACTGAAAAGTATTTTAGTTTTATCGGCGAAGATGGTATTATGATGGCTCCGGATCAACCTCTTTTACAAGGTCATGAAAAAATTAGAAACGTATTAGAACAATTTCAATCACTACCTGGTTTTAACGTTACTTGGGAACCACAAGAAGTATTTGTATCTAATAGCGGAGATTTAGGGTATACTATAGATAAAATGTTGGTGAATTTTGATGATACAGATGGCAATACAGTAAATCAATTTGAAAAAGTTGTTTCTATTTGGAAAAAAGACAAAAATGGTGAGTGGAAAATGGCTGTAGACATTTGGAATGCAGATCCTACTCTAACATCTATCAATAAATAGGTATCATAAGAATATCTAATTACAGTGTCTTATACACCAAAATTTAATGAATTTACTTTAATAAGGGTCACAAAACCCGTAAAAGCAGCTCATTAATCATAAAAAAACATGTTACTTCTCTTTTAATAATAACCATTCTTATTTTTTTAGTATGTCAAACTTAAGAGCCCAAATCACCCTACCTACCTCAAGTCCAGAAGCAGAGGTCAGCCAACGTATAGGGATTACCGATATTACAATTCATTACAACAGGCCATACGTTAAAGGCAGAAAAATCTGGGGTAATTTGGTACCATATGGATTTAATTATTTAGGTTTTGGAACTGCCAAAGCCGCACCTTGGAGGGCTGGGTCAGACTATAACACAACGATCGATTTCTCACACGAGGTAAGTATACAGGGTCATAAAGTTCCTGCAGGAAAATATGCTTTATTTATAGCACCTGAAGAAAATGGAGAAGTGATTATTATCTTATCATCCAATACTTCTTCATGGGGTTCTTATTATTACGATGAAAAAGAAGATATCCTTCGCTTTAAAGTTACTTCTATAGATAAAACTACATCTACTGAAATGTTGACTTATAGTTTTGATTTTGTAGAACCTACTAGTGCTACAGTTTCTTTACATTGGAGTACCAAAGAGATACCCTTTAAAATAGATGTAGCAGTTGATAAAATTGTAATAGCAGGAATTAGTAACGATTTAAGGAATCCAAAAGGATTTCAACAATCTACTTGGGATAGTGCCGCAAATTATGCTTTTAGTATTGGTGAATTAGATCAAGCGCTGCAATGGATTAATGCATCTATTGAAGGTAACTTTTTCAGTAAAGAAACATTTATAAATCTTTCTTTAAAATCTAAGATTTTAGAAAAACAAGGAAAAACTACTGAAGCAAAGCATATACTACAAAGAGCCATCCCATTAGGAAACCCAGATGAACTTTATAGATTAGGCTTAGGTCTCATCGCAGATGGCCAATTAGACAAAGCACTCGAAATCATGCAAGCAAATGTCAAAAATAATGATGGAGCTTTTCCAAGTCATTATGGATTGGCTAGGGCTTTTTCAGCGAAAAACGATTTCAAAAATGCATTGATAGCGTTGGAAAAAACAGGAGCCGATACTCCTGCTCATTTCAAGCCTAGATTTGCAAAATACAAAGCGCAACTCAAAAAAGAAGAGGATATTAATCCTGCATAACTCCTATTCAATATCATGAAAATGAACAATTTTGCCCAAACTAATGGTTTTTAGATATGAAAAAAAAAATCAATGTATAGACTTACTAGCAAACAGAGTTACGGTAATGTGATACTGTAAGAGTATGAATTAAAACAATCATATAACCTATACTATTAATCCCATTTGTTATAATCGTGTAATGAAATAAGAATAAAATTAAGTTTGTTACTCTTCAAGAAGTATTTGCTAAATTAGTTCATGAAATGTAAGATAAAATCACGTCTTAACACATTATTGACGATTGGCAAAAAAACACACACCAATGAGTAAATACAAAGGAATATTGGATAACATCGCCCGATATGTTACACTATCAGATGATGAAATAAAAGAGTTTACCTCTATATTAAAAACGACCAGAATAAAGAAAAGGCAATTTGTTGTTCAACCAGGCTTTATATCTGAATATCAGAACTATATAGTAGAAGGTGCAGTCAGAGTTTTTTATTTAGATGACCTTGGAAAAGAGCATACTATAATTATTGGAATCGAAGATTGGTTTTTTTCAGATTTTTATAGTTATGTACATAGAACTCCTGCAGAATATTACGCTGAAGCACTTGAGGACTCTTTAATTCTACAAATGAAATACGAAGATGTTGAAGAGCTTTGCAACAGAATACATCCTATATGCCAATATTTTAGATTGTTAATACAAAAAGGGTTTGCCTATTCTCATAAAAGAACCATTTCCAATATCAGTAAAACTTCAGAAGAGCGATATTGGGAGTACGTTGATAAATATCCACAAATTGCAAATAGAGTACCGCAGTATGTATTAGCCTCATATTTAGGGATTTCTCCAGAATCAATCAGCAGAATCCGTTCGCGCTCATAAATAATATGATAATGAATACATAACTACTTTCTGTTATTGTCATTATCGCAGCTCAGTGATGAATTGAATGATTGTTGTATTTTTGGTAAGATGTGACATTCGAATTGGTACAGCAAACAATGAATGTTCAAGAAAAATTAAAAAATAAAGTATTATTTTGCCTTAATACGCATCTATGTTAAACGATGTATATCATAACAGAAAAAGACTAACCAAATCATAACTTTAAACAATAAATGCCTGAACTTATAAAATATCGTGAGAAACTAAATATTACCCAAGAAGAACTTGCTGAAAAATCGGGAATATCTGTGAGAACGATACAGAGAATTGAGGCTGGAGCTAAACTAAAAGGACATACTTTAAATGCTATTGCTAAAGCATTACAAATTAGTAAAGAAGAGTTAATTAAAGAAAAGAGTGAAGAGACCTCTAATTATAAGCTTATGAAATTGATTAACATTTCCTCTTTACCTTTCGTTGTGGTTCCCTTTCTAAACATATTTGTTCCAGTTGCTATTATTTATGCAAAAAAGGAGTATAATTCATTAACAAAACAAATTGTTTCGATTCAAATAATGTGGACTATTATTTCGGGTTTTCTTTTTTTATTGAGCCCTTTTTTCAATAGAATATTCACATCAGAAATTAGACTTGTTTTACCAGTTTTGATAGTTTCTGTCTTGGTAAATATTATAATCATCTTAGTAAATACTATAGCATTAGACAAAAACAAAAAACTTCGTATCAAATTGAAATTCAGCTTGATATAAAAAATGTCGGGAATTTGGCGGGATTTTATCGGGGTGTTTTCGTGTTGATTCGTTTTTAAATTATAGAGTATTGCATCATTGTTAAACTAAAAATAAAATCAATAACAATGAAGCAATTCAATCTACTTATTTTCACAATTTTAATTCTTTTTTCGAAAAACATTCAATCACAGATTTCTAAAAGCTCAACACTTTTTAAGGACTTAAAAAGTGTTGATAGTTTATTCTTTAATGAAGGCTTTAACAAATGTAATTTTCAAATACTCGAAAAATATATTCCATCAGATTTTGAGTTTTATCATGATGAAAATGGTGTGCAAAACAGGGAACAGTTTCTAAAAGGGTTTAAAGAAAGTATTTGTTCAAATACTGAAAA
Source organism: Aquimarina aggregata (assembly GCF_001632745.1). Classification (GTDB taxonomy): domain Bacteria; phylum Bacteroidota; class Bacteroidia; order Flavobacteriales; family Flavobacteriaceae; genus Aquimarina; species Aquimarina aggregata. The sequence goes on from NZ_LQRT01000013.1 coordinate 134,671, forward strand.
GAAGCCAATCAGAAAAGTGGTTAACGAGAGTCTCCAAGTTTTTAGGTTAAAAAATAATGGAGAGACATATGGAGCCATTCAAAAAGGTGTTCATCTATTTTACATCAAAGAACCCAATAAACAGCTCTATCTTACCAATATAGCAAAATTCACATCTGTCTGGAATATCCAAAATGGGCAATGGAAACTATCTAGAGTTTTAAGTTATGATCACAAAGAACCAAAAACAGATTATGGATCAGGTTTTAATGCTAATTACCCAATGCCGTTATTTGAGAATGATAAAGAAATAGGTACACTATTAAAAAAACATAAAATACCATCTATATCTGTTGGCTTAATCGAACAGGGTAAAGTGAGTCAAATAAGAACCTTTGGTTTTCAAAAAGATACCATAAAAGCTGGAATCAATAGTATCTATAAAGTTGCTTCATTGACTAAACCTGTTTTTGCTAATGTGGTATTAAAACTCGTAGATATGAATAAACTAAAACTTGACGAACCCTTATCTAAATACTATGTGGATAACGACTTAAAAGGACATCGGTTTTTGAATAAACTAACCGCACGCAACATACTAACTCATCAATCAGGTTTACCTAACTGGAGGTATTTAACCAAAACTAAAAAATTAAGCTTTTTAAGAGAGCCAGGTATCAAATGGGAGTATTCCGGAGAAGGGTTTGAATATTTGCGAAAAGCCATTGAAAGTAAATTACAAAAACCTCTAGAAGTAATAGCACAAGAATTACTGTTCATACCTTTAGAAATGAGCAATACTTCATTTTATTGGACATCTGATATTAAAGAAGACCAATACGCCGTAGAACACAATGAAAATGGTAAAAAGATCAACTTTGAAAAACATACTAAAACCAATGCTGCAGCAAACTTATTAACAACTACAGAAGATTATTCTAAATTTTTAGTTCATCTTTTAAACGGTGCAGGTATTTCTAGAGAATTATATCAAGAATTTATCAAGCCACATTCTAAAGAAAAAGAGGGTATTTTTTGGGGCCTAGGAATACAAATATTACCTAACTTAAACAAAAACGAAACTGTATTAATGCATACCGGAGGAGATTACGGAACCAAAACACTTGCCATTGCTTCACTAAAATCGAAAAAAGGTTTAGTTGTATTTGCAAATTCTGAAAACGGAATGGTTTTATGGAATAAATTGTTAAATGAATATTTACCAAGTTTTGGAGCCGAAATTATGAGTAGAAATATGAAATAAAAACATCATACGGTATACAACAATTTATTTATCCACCCTTCAGGAAGTAAAAGCAATACACAAGAAATGTTGTGTATTACATCTGAACTTAAAAAACGAAACTGTATGAAAACTACAAGGCAGATATTTCTTTGGGGGATATACTGATTACGGAAACATTTATGCCTGAAAAAGTATCTATAAAACAAATTAATCCATATTAATAAACAAGATAAAAAGACTTAGGAAAATTATTTTACCTTGTATTCAAAATTACTTGAGACAGTATATAGCCAATAAACTATGATTCGTAATATGTGTTATTATTATGAATTATCGGTTTAACAAAAAATTTAAAGTATATAGACCAAATCAAAAAGATATAACTAAGGGTTTAATTATAAGTTCACTACTTTTAATTTTCTTAACAGTTGTTGTCTATGGTAATATTCAAATTCAATAAAAAATGAAAATATTAACTAAAGGCACCTATTATGGAGCGATGCATGCCGAGCAGCAGATGAATGGCGTCTTATTTTCAGAATACGATTACCTGACAGATAAAACTGATTGGCACTTTCATGAGAACCCTTATTTCATGTATCTTCTTCAAGGTAATTTATATGATGTAAATAAGAGATGTAAAACCACATGTCCTTCAGGGAGTTTTTTACTTCATAATTGGCAAGAACCTCATTTTAACTCAAAAGCGTCAACTCAAGCTAGAGGGTTTCATATTGAATTTGAAAAGAGCTGGTTTGAAAAGAATAATATAGATATTGATCTTTGGGAAGGTAGTAAACTTATAAAAAACCCTAAATCACATCATATATTGGCGAAGATTTATGCTGAATTTAAATATGCCGATGTTTATTCTGAAATCTCCTGTGAACTCTTAGTATCAGAGTTATGTGAAAACATAGAAAAAGAACAGATTTATTTGTTTGAAGAAAACCCGTCTTGGCTTACAGCTCTTATTGAAATTATTCATCTACACAATGAACCGTTCGATTTAAAATCTCTTTCTCAACAGTTAGGAATACATCCCGGACATTTATCAAGAGCTATCCCAAAATATTTCTCAACAACTTTAGGTGATTATATCCGACAAGTTAAGGTAAAAAGGGCAATCGATCTTATGCTCTATTCTACTACTTCGCTTTCTGCTATTTCCTATGAATGTGGATTTTCAGACCAAAGTCACTTTTCAAGAACTTTCAAAAGATATATGGCAATGACGCCAAGAGAATTTTATAAAAAATGTCGTTGATGTTAATTTCGTTCTATTTTGGTAATCATTTCCATAATAGTTTTACACTTTAATCATTAATCAAATCTTTCATGAGAAATCTCAGTATTATTCTTCTACTAAGTATAACTTTTATACTAACATCATGCGCACAAAATAGTAAACAAAATTATCAAGGAGAATGGGTAGGTTTTCTACCAAATAAAGGTAGTTTCAATTTTCAAGTATCATTAAAACAGTTAGCATCTAATCGTTATCATCTTACTCTAATTAATGATAAAACTGTTATTGATAAAAATTTAGAGTCATCTAATAAGAAACGTGTACAATTAAATGTAGACCAGCAATTATTTCTAGATTTAGAATATAGCCAGGATAAACAACAACTAACAGGATTTATTAAATCCGGAAAGCTATTGTATCATATTGACTTAAAACATATTGGTGATCAAAAGTTTACCGGTGTCTGGAATGCCTTTATGGTAGACAATGGTTTACAGTCTAATGATATTCTTTTATACATAGAAAATATGGACGATGGTAGTCTAGCTGCTTACCCTTTTTTGGGAGATCAAAGGTTTAGAGGAACCTGGACCAGAGATTTTAAAATGAAAGGAAATACACTGCTATTTACAGATGGTAATACCGGATTTAATTTTCGTGCCAAGTTATTAGAAAGCACTATTGATCTTGAAATCCTTTTAAGCAACGTGGTCATTACCAAGACTAGCTTAACCCATACTAATGATGGTTGGGAATATAAAACAGATGCTATTGATCAATCACAAAACACAAATACACCTCAACAATTAAATGATGGTTGGTCTACTGCAAACATTAATAGTTTTGGAATTAAGAAAAACGAGTTAAACCGACTCATAGATAGTATTAATGCTAATAAGCTAGTAAATACACATAGTGTTCTTATTACTAAGAAAAACAAACTTGTATTTGAAAACTATTTTGGTGGATTTAACCGAAATATTCCTCACGACCTACGATCTGCTTCAAAGAGTATTTCTTCTGCTATCATTGGGATAGCCATTGATGATAAAATAATAAAAAATGTTGACGAACCTCTTTATGATTTTGTTCCTAAAGATTATCAATACACCAAAGATGAATTAAAGGCTACTATTAAAATCAAAGACCTATTAACCATGAGTTCGGGGTTAGATGTCAACAATCTAGCTTCAGAAGATTATTACCAAGATCCTAGTCGCACGAAAAATTGGCTGCAAACTGTTTTAGAAGCTCCTATGGTAAAAAAACCAGGAACTTATGCTGATTATGGATCTGCAAATCCTTTTTTACTTGGTATATGTTTAAACGAACGACTAGAAAAGCCTCTTGAGTTTTACATGCAAGAAAAGCTTTTTGGTCCTTTAGGTATCATAAACTACATCAATCAAACAGATGACACACAAATTACACCATACTTTGGGGGAGGCATGCTTTTGACGTCAAGAGATCTTCTCAAATTTGGTCAACTTTACCTCAATGGAGGTCAATGGAATGGAAAACAAATTATTTCAGAACATTGGGTTGCAGAATCATTTAAGAAACGTATGCGTTTACAAGATTCTAGAGATAAAAATGAGTATGGTTATCTATGGTGGCATGATACGTATATAGTAAACGAAAAAGCAATTAAATCTATTGAAGCCAGAGGTGCTGGAGGTCAGTTTATTTTTATAATTCCAGAATTAGAAGCAGTAGTAGTGATCACATCAGGAAATTTTAGAAATCGCAAAGGTAATCAACCAAGAAAAATTTTAAAAGAATACATACTTCCAGCGATGATCAATTAAAAAGTATTTCGATTTTTTAGATTAAAGAAGTTTTCAAAAAATATTGATCATCATATAAAAAAACATGTAACGAACTTGAAAAACAGACTACTAATTAAAAAATAGTCGAAAATTACTTTCTTACTTATCTAAAAGATCGTCGCGAGCAAAAACAAGATCATGAAATTTAAAAAACCTATTAAAATTCTATTCTCTTTAATTATTATACTTAGTAATATAAGCTGTGATCAAATTACTAAAGAAAAAGTTAGACAAGAAATATCAAAAAATGAAACCATTAAAATTATAGGTGATAATTTCATTCTTACAAAAGTAGAAAATACAGGTGCTGCATTAAGTTTAGGAGAAAATTTAACTCCTAATGCTAAGATTATTCTTTTGCAAGTATTACCACTATTAGTACTTATTTTTATGTTTATCTATATTATTAAAGAAAAGAAGATTTCGAAATTTAATCTAATTGGATTCTCTTTCATAATTGGGGGCGGAATTGGAAATATATACGATAGAATTCTATTTAATTCTGTAACAGATTTTATGTATGTAGAGTATGGTTCTCTACATACTGGAATTTTTAATATGGCAGATGTATCTGTTGTAATTGGAACTCTTTTTATTCTATTAAATTCAATACTATCAGAAATAAATAAAAAACGATATAACCTAACAAGATTTTAATTTTGTGTCTGAAATTGTAAATGATTATTTTACATAGCGGAGTATTAAAAATAAGGGAGATGTCAAATGTCAAATTATTTTTTGTTTGTTTAGTTTTACTTGGAATTGTCTCTTGTATGAGTGAAAAACCAGAGTTGATTCAGTTGAATTTCGAAAAAGATTTAATGCCTGAAGGTATTGCGATCAATAGTAGTACAAAAAAGTTATATTTAAACAGTTTAAAAAATAATAAAATAGTAAGTAGCTCACTCGATGGTAGTTCCCCTACAACCTTTCTCGAATCTAACGAACATAATTATTTAGCTGGTTTTGGAATGACAATTAAAGGAGATACTTTATATGCTCTTGGTAACAGTCTTACACAAAATAAAAACAAATCAATTCTTTTACTTTTACAACTTTCTTCTGGTGACCTAATTGATTCCTACTCAATTAATGATTCAACTTTTCACTACTTAAATGACTTAGCTGTTAGTTCAACCAATAAGATTTTTATAACAGACTCAGAAAATAATAAAATCTATACCGTACAAAGACCCAGCAAGAACATTGAGGTTTATTTGGATGCTGAAGAAGTTTCTAACTCTAATGGAATTACTATATCTAATGATGATGAATTGTTATACTTAGCATCAAGTAAAGGAATTCGAATTATTGAAACAGTATCAAAAAAAATAATAAACAAACCCAGAAAAGATTATTCGGGCATAGACGGTTTAAAATATTATAATAATAATTTATACGGCATAGTAAATGCTAAGCGTGACAGAACGCAAAATGGATTATTCAAATTTAAACTCAACAAAGCTCGAACCGAAATTCTGGAAAATGAAAAAATAGTCGAATTTACAGAGAGTTTTAAAATCCCAACTACTTTCGACATTTTTGATAAAAACATTTATTTTGTGACCAATACGCAAATAGATAATTTTGATGAGGATACGAATATGATTTTGGATTTAAAAAAGTTAGAACCTTATAAAATCATGAAAGTCAAAGTAGAATAATATAATAGAGCCCAATCCATAAACAAAAAAAGGTTTAATCAAAAGTCTTATTAATTTCAATTCTCATATTTATCATAAAACAAAGTATCCATCTTGTATAATGTAACTGGCTATAACTTTTAATTAAATGAAACATCGAACCCTCATATTCAAATGCAGCTAGATCCTATGCAATATAGTATTATAGTAATCAGGTTATTGTATTTTTACTGAAGTTCGGTGCTTTTAGAAGAAGATTTTCAATTCATATCAGAAAAATCAAAAAATAAAGTAACATATTCTGGTATTGTGACATGTATGTATAACATGAATAATACTTAAACTTAAAAAATGAAAATTAAATTTATTTTAATAATTGTAGTATTTCCATATCTTTTTTCTTCCTGTAATTTAAAAGAAGGAGGGGTAAGAACAAGAAACAACATGGAAAAATATGCTTTGGAGTACATTAACAAGAACCAATTATTAGAAGAAGGTGAAAAAATATCAGCTTATTACGATTATACTATTTCCCTTGTAGGTACAGAATCTGTTTTATTAACCAATTCTAGATTAATTTATCACAACAAGAACACACAAACAACATCTATTGATATTAATGATATTATTGACATACAAAACAGAACCGAGCCCTTTATCGGAGATATTATCGAAGTAACTAGCAAAAACGGAGATATTATGATGATCGAAATTGCTCCTTTAAATCAAGGAAAGACTTTTTTAAAGGTTTTAAAATCAAAAGTGAACAAAAAAATATAGTCAATATTATATAAACTATGTTTATTCGAACTTAATGAAAATTACAAACGAAAAATATAAAAACCTAAAATTAGCTATTGAAGAAGAACGTGCCGAAAACTTTATTATTGATTTTATTTTATCTAGTGTATTGGGATTAATAGTTTCCTTTCTAACCTTTCAAAATTTAGTTTTTGCTTTTTTCGTATACACAATTCTTAGGTTTCTCTATTATTTCTGTTTTGAGCTTTTATTAGGCAGAACACCGGGAAAATATCAAACACAAACCAAAGTTGTACGTATGAACAACAAAAAACCAACCATTACTCAACTAATAATAAGAAACTCAAGTCGATTTGTAAGCATTTTTTCTGGTGTTAGCGATCATGAAAGAGCTATTCATGATAACTTATCTGGCACTTTTGTTATAAAGGATAAAACATTAAAAAAAATTGACTTCAAAAGACCTATTACAATTTTATTTAATTTTTCTTTAGTTGGGTTTTCAATTTACATAATAGGAACACAACCTGAGTTAAATACTTTTGACATTATTTTAGTAATCACTTTAAGTCTCATATTTATTTCTAGTTTATATTTACTATTCAAAAATGGCAAATTGTAAATATACTATGACAGTTTAATGACTCCATAAATACGTATTCTTAATTGTTACAGAAGTTTCTCGTAAGAAATTAACCTGCATTAATTATCTTTAACTCTGAGTCATAACCAGCGTATATCTCTTCTAAAAAATAATAACACACAAAACACTAATTTTTAGGTAAGCATAAAATGATATTTATAATAAATAAGTTAAAGTTAGCTTCTAAAATTGCTTCAATGATTATAGGAACCTTCGTTCTTATTACTTGTAACTCTAAGAATGTTAATAGCAAAAAAACAATCTTTGAACCTACTTGGGAATCTTTAGCTAAACATGATACAGAACCTGAGTGGTTCAAAGATTCAAAGTTTGGAATCTACTTTCACTGGGGTCTTTTTACGGTACCCGAGTACTATGATGAAAAGTATCCCCGATGGATGTATTTTGAAAAACTACCTGAAAAAGGATGGGGAGGTCCAGTTCGTAAACATCATAATGAAACTTATGGTGGTGTAGAGAAATTCAATTATCATGATTTTATTCCTATGTTTAAAGCAGAGAAATTCAATGCAGCGGTATGGGCAGAATTGTTTGAGTTATCCGGAGCTAAGTTTGCGGGACCAGTAGCCCAACATCATGATGGTTTTGCTATGTGGGATAGTGATGTAAATCCATTTAATGTTATGGATAAAGGACCTAAAAAAGACATCACTGGTGAGCTATTTCAAGAGCTTAAAAAACGTAAAATCAAAACTATTGCTACATTTCATCATGCTAGAAATTTAGCACGTCATGCAAATGACACCAGTCAATGGGCAGATAAATGCGATAAGCCAATGATGTCAAATGATAGCTATTATCCTTATCACCCTAATTTAATTACTTCTACCAAAGATGCCGAATTAAAATACTTGTATGGTAATATTTCAGAACAAGAATTTAATGATTATTGGCTCAATCAGGTAAACGAAGTAGTCGAAAATTATGCACCAGATATGATCTGGTTTGATTCTTGGTTGCATTTAATTCCTGAAAATTATCGCAAAAAAATGGTAGCTCATCATTTTAATACTGGTGTAAACCGAGGACAAAAACCTATCGTATTTTACAAGCAACAAGATTTACCAGATAACGTTGGCCTATTAGACATTGAGCAAGGAGGTAAAAAAGGTATGTCAAAACAATATTGGTTAACAGATATTACTATTACTAAATGGGGTTGGAGTTATACCAATAAGTTAAAGTGTAAAAAACCAGATATACTTATCCGCAACATGATAGATGTATGGAGTAAAAAAGGAGTAGTATTATTAAACCTATCTCCACGTGCAAACGGAACCATCCCTAATGAACAACAAGAAGTTTTAAAGTCTATTGGCAAATGGATGAACAAACATAAAGAAGCGGTATACGAAACAAGAACACATACTACATATGGTTATGGTGTTGTTGCTGTCAAAGATAACGTGCATGGTGGACAATCCGCTACTATTAAATATACTAAAGATGATGTTCGATTTACAACCTCAAAAGATAAAAAAACTATATACATTTTTACATTAGGAATGCCCGAAGCGAAGACAAATTTAGAAATTAACCATGTGATAGATATTTCAAAAAATCAACCTATTAAACGTGTTTCTATAATTGGTAGTAAAAGCACACTAGATTGGTCTGTTAATGATGATAAACTTATCGTAAAAACTCCTGAAACAACAGAAATGGATGAAATTGCAACAGTCTTTAAATTAGAATTCCTTCAACCGATACAAGCTAAGCCATTGATTAACAAATAATACGTTACACAAATTAGCAGGAGACGATATTTGCTATATTTAGGAAGACAGAAGTAGTATACAATAAGCCTTACTATGACCAAATAAAAACTTCTGAAACACTTTAAACAAAAATCTAATTAATGTATATTACCGCCCTATTTAAAGGTAAAAAATATGCAAAGTAATACCGTGCTGACTTACATTAAAGATGTAATAGAAAATATGCCTAAGGATTGGTTAAATCTAACAACACATCGATTAGATATTTATGATGAGGAATTGGCCAAAAGTCAGTTTTTAGAACAGTTTGAAATTTTATTTGACACAAATAATTCTCAATCTTCAGCATTAAATGAACTACCTACTGCATACGATTACATTCGATTAGGTCACCCATTATCTTGCGTTCTGGAATGGGTTGTTGCAAAATTAAACAATTCAAAAGCAGAAAATATAATCAGTTTTTCTTCAAAAACAATTCCTGTTTTAGCTGTTCTTAGAAAGAACTTATTAATCAATAAAAACACTCAGATCTTTTATATCGATGAATTACCTGATTTTTTTGATCCAGATGTAATACAGCACATATACGGTTATAAATTTGATGTAAAGAAAATAAATAGTATTCAAGAGATTCCTGAACTCGATGACAGTACAATTTTTATTTCACAAAGAGATGATATTTGCAATTTTGATCTCATTTCAAATGTTGACTTTTTTATAAACATTCATCCTGACCTAGGTAGTCTAATATTAGTAAATGGTGAGCAAAACAAAAGTTATATCTCAGAAATTCAACATGTAAGAAGAAGAGAAACTATTGCAATGACACCGGCTAATACTTTGGTTGCACTAAATTACCTTTTAGAAAAAACTACTATCGATAGTCCAAATAATGCTATTGAAACTAATAAAACACTTGTCTTAAATTCAATAAAACACATTACTGATACCACTGTAGAACCATTAGTTGGATCTAGTGGACTCTCTATGCAGTATGCTATTGTAATGGGGCTGGTTCATCATGCACTCGAAAATCATAAAGGAAAAGCCATAAAAATTATCGTTCCCCCAAATTGTTATGGAGGAACAAACGACCAAGCAAGACGTGTAGCAGCTTGCAGTGATACTATTGAAGTAATGGATTTACCCGTTGACGGCGGTAAAGATATGGTACAAAGCATTGATCTAGTTTTAAATAAAATTGCCGATGAAGATGCAATTCCCTATATCATTGCTGAAATTCCAACAAACCCAAGAGTTGAAGTCCCAGATCTTATAAAGTTAAAAGACGTTTTAAGTAAAGAACGTAAGACTAAGAATAATGAAACCGCAATTGATCCAGTTTTTATATTGGATCAAACATTTTGCCCTAATGTTCATTTTCTTGGCAAAGATGAAATACTCTCTTCTGTTAGAACCATTGCATATGTAAGTGGATCTAAATTTCCAAGTGGCGGTAAATGTACCGCTGGTTACTGTGTCGCGAATAATAAATCTGAGGCTTTGATGAAAAAAATAGAGCTACATTTAAGACTTTGTGACAATGAGGCTACAAATCTTCAAATGGAAATACTCACCAAACAGTTACCTTCAATGAATCAAAGAATACATGATGCTTATAAGAATACACGTGAATTTGTAAACTATATCAACGATATATTACCAGAAGCAAAAATCAATTTTGTTTCAGAAGAGTTGGCTAATAAAGGATTCACCCCATCAGTATTTTCATTAGACCTTCCAACAAAAGGTAATACTGACGAAGAAAAAGAAACATACAAACGAGCACTTAATCTCAAATTAATCAACTTAATGATTAGTGAAATTCCAAATGAAAGTAAATTTTGTGTAAGCTACGGGCAGTTAAAAGGGTGTTATTGGACAATACCTGCAACCTCAACTCAAGGTACAACTAAAGAGGATGACAAAGATTATATTGTACGCGTAGCACTTTCGGCTAATTTGGATTTTGAACTTCACAAAAAGGTGTTTTCGAGTTTTGTTAAAAGTATATAATCTCAAAAGTATAAACGATAGTCTTTTAAAAGGTAAGTCCGGATCAAATTAAAAAAAGCAAATCTTTTAGTGCTCTACAATACATATATAGGATTTTGCATATCATTATGTTAACAAAAAATTAGACCCTACTAGTACTAAAATGTCAGAAAAAATTCGTAAATTGTTGTATAACCTTATACAAACCAACAACTTATGGAAAAATTTCTACTATTTTTACTTTTACTTCCTCTTACTATTTTTGCACAGACGAATTACTCGCAAGAGGATATTACAGCTGCTGCTTCGCACGAGAAACAATGGCTACTTACTAATACAACAGGAGACAAGACAGATTACGCCTATGGCATAACAAAGATGGTCCAACCTTTTATTCAAGCTAAAACGAATTGGGAAGCGCAATATTCATCATGCGGAACAAATTGCCAGCAATGGGTTCACCAAACCAATGCTCCCAGTACTCTAAAAAAGAGAAAAATATCTTATAAAGTATACTTTGAAAAATTACCAACTGGTAAACTAATAAGTACCAAAGTCGTTTTTGAAGGTAATAAAGATCTAATCATTGACTTTTTTATGACGTACTGGACAGATGACCTTGAATTTAATCCAGGAACTAAAGACAAACATGATCTTGCAACGGTCCGATTTTTAACCGATATAGCAACACTAAAAACTAATACTGATGGTGACGCTTCAATTATAGTTACAACAGGTACTGCAAAAGATTCTTATGCCAATATGCTATCTCATAATTAATATATAAGAATTCTTTTCAACATAATCATACATAGTATCCTCTTTACTCCTATTGGAATAAAGGGGATATTTTTTATCATCATATTTTACTTTGTAATTTATTTTTCTGTTATAGGTTTTTAATCTTTTGTTATAGTGAATTATCTCCTGCGCTTTAAAGAATTATTTATTTTTAGGTAACTAATTTATTATGAAAAGGAGACAGTTTATTAATACCGTTGGAAAGGCTACATTATTACTATTGGCACCAATAGAACTATTAGCTAAGAGTAAAATTCTTGATGACATGTCGGGCGATTTCGTCTTTGCCGAAGCAGAACAATTTGCCAATCACGGGGGATGGGAATTAGATCAGCAATCGATGGATCAAATGGGTTCTCCTTATTTATTAGCTCATGGATTAGGCATTCCTGTCGAGGATGCTTCTACAATGCTAACATTTCCTAAAAAAGGAAAATATCGAGTATGGGTACGTACTAGAGATTGGGTAGCTCCATGGAAAGTACCAGGTACTCCAGGAAAGTTTCAATTACTTATTAATGACAAACCATTAGAAGAAACTTTTGGAACCAAAGGAGCCGATTGGCATTGGCACGATGGTGGGCTTGTAGAAGTATCCCAAAAAACAAAAGTAGCACTACATGATCTAACAGGTTTTGAAGGAAGATGTGAAGCCATCTTATTTTGTAAAGATTTAGATTTTGAACCGGTAAATGATATTGCAGCTCTTACCAAATTTAGGAGAGAGTTATTAGGATTACCAGAAAAACCTTTAGATGGTGGAAATTTTGATCTAGTGGTTACAGGTGGTGGATTTGCTGGAACTTGTGCCGCAATTTCTGCAGCAAGAAATGGGTTATCTGTGGCACTTATTCAGGATCGTCCCGTATTAGGTGGGAACGGAAGTTCGGAGGTAAGAGTTTGGCCAGAAGGCCATACTCGACAGAAACCCTACGTGCATATAGGAGAAATTGTTGACGAAATTGCACCCGACTTTGTAGATCATGGAAAATATGGAACACGTAATGCCAGATTAGGCAATGTGTATGATGATGAGCGCAAAATAAAAGTTATCAAACAGGAACCTCGTATTACATTATTCCTAGAAGAAAGAGTAATTCAAGTTACACAAGAGAACAGCAAAATTAATGCTGTAGTTTCTCAAAATACCAGAACTGCGGTGCAAACTGAAATTAAAGGTAAATTCTTTGCGGACTGCACAGGTGATGCAACTGTTGGTTTTCTGGGGGGAGCAAAATATGAAATATCCAGTTCGGGATTCATGGGGTTTTCTAATATGTGGAATGTAATGGATGCGGCAAATGAGGAAGATGTTTTAAAATGTGAATGTAAAGATAAAGCAGCACTCACGCTATCATGTGAGATTGGAGATACAGCACAACCATTTCCGAGATGTCCTTGGGCCATAGATTTAAGTGATAAACCATTTCCAGGAAGGGCCAATTACAAAGGGCAATGGGGATCAGAAGATCCGTTAGGTAATCTTGGAGGATGGTTCTGGGAAAGTGGTTTTGATAAAGACCCTATAACTGACGTAGAAAAAATTCGAGATCTAAACTTTCGAGCCATGTATGGTGCATGGGATGCTTTAAAAAATATAGATAAATTATACCCTAATCATCGATTAGGATGGTCAGCCTTTATTTCAGGAAAAAGAGAATCCAGAAGACTTATGGGAGACATAAAATTAACCGCTAATCATTTTAGAGATAAGGTTAAGTTTCCCGATGGTGCCTTTCCTTGCTCTTGGGGTATAGATGTTCATAGCCCCCATGAATCTTTTGATAAAGATTTAAAAGGCGAAGAATTTATTTCTTTTGCTACCACAGGAAAAGGATATGATTATGAAGGCCCATATTGGGCCCCTTATCGCGCACTTTATAGTCAGAACATTACAAATTTGTTTATGGCTGGTCGAAATATTAGTGTTAGTAGAGAAGGATTAGGTCCTGTAAGAGTAATGAAAACCTGTGGAATGATGGGTGAAATAGTAGGTAAAGCCGCAGCTATTTGTTCGAAATATAATACTACTCCTAAAGGTGTGTATAAAGACCATTTGGATAAATTAAAAGAAATGATGAAACAACCAGGGTCCAAGCGCATTTAAATTTCAAATAATTCGTAATATATAATGAAATATTATCCTCTATTTGTTTTGATTCTTTTCCTATCAAACTCTTGCAAAAATAACAGTTCGGTTTCAGAAGAAAGCAATGTTAAGAAAAGTGATGCATCCGTTAATTATTTTAAATTAGATTTAGGAAAACCAACTCTTAAATCAAAATTTGAAAATGATACTTGGAGTATCTGGGGTGGTTCTATGGTAAAAGGAAATGACGGATTGTACCACATGTTTTATTCACGTTGGAAAAAAGAATTAGGATGGGCCTGGGTAACTGATTCTGAAATCGCTCATGCAGTTTCTAATACTCCATTTGGTCCCTTTACGTTCAGGGATGTAGCACTTTCAAGTAGAGGTAGTAATTATTGGGATGGATTGTGTACGCATAACCCTAATATACACAAGTTTGATGGAAAATATTATCTCTACTATATGGGAAATACTGGAGATGGCAAAACGACCACTTTTCCGGGTAAATTAGTATTAAATCCAAGCCATCGCAATAATCAACGAATTGGTGTTGCTGTTTCTGATAGTCCTAATGGTCCTTGGAAAAGGTTTGATACTCCTCTTATTAATACTGGTACGCATGAAAACGCCTTAGACGCATTAATGGTTAGCAATCCATCCGTTACTAAGCGTCCAGAAGGTGGTTATCTTATGGTGTACAAAGCTGTTGGAAAACAAAAACCTGGAATTTGGGGTGGACCTGTAGTACATTGTATAGCTACTTCAGAAAATCCTACCGGCCCATTTAAAAAATATGATCAACCTGTATTTCAAACAAAAGATTATGATTTTCCGGCTGAAGATCCTTTTATTTGGTATCAAAAAGGTAAATACCGAGCCATTGTTAAAGACATGCATGGGGCTTTTACCAATGTTGGCCGTTCATTAGTATTATTTGAATCCGAAGATGGATTTGATTGGAAACTATCAGATACTCCATTGGTTTCCGAATTAAAAATTGATTGGGCCAATGGATATACACAAACTGTAGATCATTTAGAACGACCCCAGCTTTATATAGAAAATGGAAAACCAATTGCTCTACTTTGTGCAGCTGATATAAAAGATTCTCAAAATGTTATACACTCGTTTAATGTACAAATCCCCATTTTAGAATAGTATGAGTTCTTTTTGATTGGTGAAAAATATCCAAAAGCAAAAGGTTTAGATTTTATTCAACACCTATATTACAAACATTTCTAAATCAGAAATAAAAAATGTAACACTCTAAAATTATACCTTTACGATAATTCAAAAATGCAAATTAAGGTTTAATGAAAATAGCAACGGTACAGACAAAATCTATTAAAGGCGATATCGCTGCCAATATTACTAATCATAAAAAGTTAATCAATTCATGTATTTCGTTACAGGCAGATGCTATTTTTTTTCCAGAGTTATCATTAACAGGATATGAGCCCAAACTTGCTAAAGAATTAGCTATCGCAAAAGAAGACATTAGACTTGAGCCTTTTCAAGAACTTAGTAACCGCAATACAATTACTGTCGGTGTAGGTTTACCTACAAAATCAGAATATGGTATTCATATCAGTATGATTATATTTCGGCCTAATCTACCAAAACAAATCTATCACAAGCAATATTTGCATGATGATGAACTCCCCTATTTTGTTACAGGTCAAGATTGTAATATTATTACTATAAATGACATAAAGGTAGCCTTGGCTATCTGTTATGAAAGTTTACAACTAGTTCATTTTAAAAAATCTATTAAACTAGGAGCCAAATACTATTTAACATCTGTTGCAAAATCAAAAAAAGGGGTTGATCATGCATTAAAACATTATGCTAAACTAGCTCAACAACATTCGACACCTATTTTAATGTGTAATGGCATTGGACTTTGTGATACTTTTGAGAGCACAGGAACTTCTTCTATTTGGAATTCTAAAGGAAAACTTATAGCACAATTAGATAACATAAATCAAGGAATTCTTATTTTTGACACACAAACAGAAGAAGTAATTCGTACCCAAATTTAAGTATACAAAGACAATAAAATTCATGGCATATAACATAGTTCTTATCGAACCTGAAATCCCTAACAATACGGGAAATATAGGTCGGTTAAGTTTAGCTTCAGGATCCAATTTGCATTTAGTAAAACCATTTGGATTTGAACTCAGTGACAAAAGGGTCAAAAGAGCCGGGCTAGATTATTGGAAACATCTTTCTATAACCATATACGAGAGTAAAGAAGAATTCTTTGAAATACATAAGGACAAAAAAATAGCTTTTTTCTCTAGTCATAGTGAAAAATCATATTGGTCTATAGATTATGAAGATGATATGTTTTTCGTATTTGGGAAAGAATCAAAAGGGCTTTCTGAAAATATTATTGCGAATAATTTACATAGAACTTATAAAATTCCAATTTACAATGAGCATATTCGAAGTTTAAACCTAGCAAATGCTGTTAGTATTATAGTGTATGATGGATTAAAAGCTTTACGTAAGTAACCTACAAGAATAATTATAGAGTCAACATTCGTAACATTTGACTTTTTTTGCATTTTTCGTCCTTAAATAGCCCCTGTATGTTTTTAAAATTAGAGTAAAAAACTACCAATTATCTCTATAATTTGTCAATAAAATTATCAGATTACTCTTGTATCACTTTAATTCTTAGCAAGACACGAAATCTCTTTATTAAAAAATACACTATTCTTAATAAAATAATGTTTTACATAAGAAAACAATAAAAATACCAGATATAAACGTTTTTATATTACCAAATTGTTAATAATTAACAGTTTTACAACAAAATTAAGTTTACCAATTTCTTAATAAAACAGCTTAAAAATTACATAAAAGCCATCTCTGATCTTCGGTTTATTACATAATTAAGAACACCTCTCTTGTTTCTATTGCAAACCCAATAATCTTATTTTTTTCTTGAACCAGTTCATCATCAATTTTGTTAGAAAAACTTTATGATTTTGGATTGATTTTTTGAATACATTTGCCACCGATTTAAAAAACAAAAACGCAAAACTTTACTATTATGAAAAACTTTTTAATCTTACTTGTTATCGCTGTTAGTCTTTTTTCTTGTGAAACAGAATCATTAAATGATGCTGCTCCTTTTCCTCAAGAAAACAACCCTGTTGATACAGAACCAAATGATACTGTTGATGAATTAGATGAAGTTGACGAAATAAAAGGTTAGTCACTAAGACATAAAAAAAACATTTTAGTTATCCCCCCAAATCTAATAGTTTTTTGATTTTAATTCGCCTCAGAACAATAAAAGATACATTTAAATAAACAAAACACAAAACTTTATTATTATGAAAAATTTTTTAATCCTACTCGTTATCGCCGTTAGTCTTTTTTCTTGTGAAACAGAATCATTAAATGATGCTGCTCCTTTTCCTCAAGAAAACAATCCTGATGTAGATCCTGATGTTACAATAGATGAACTAGACGAAGTTGACGGTCAATAAATAAGACATAGAAAATATTTAAGTTATAATACCCCAAACCTAATAGTTTTTTTCATTTGAATTAGCCTCAAAATAATAAAAGACCTATTGAAATAAATTAAAGAAGCCTTATAAAGGCTTCTTTTTTTTGTAGTACTTATTGATACTGCGAAAAATACCAAAATGAAGTATCTTTATGTTACAAGCATTTTTTACGACTTCAAGTAAAACATTGTTATTATTGTCACCCTTTAGCATATCGCTTATACAAATTTCCCAACGGCACAATTAGACCTCTAAAGGGTTCCTTTATTTTTCACAGATAAGATAAACTTAGTTCCTAAATCTTAATAATGTTAGTTAGTTTTTTGCAAAAAGAACTAGTTAAAAATTCGGGGAATTTTCCGTTTTTATTACAATTGTAATTTTTCTTAAAAAAGGTTATGGAATCCCGTATAAAAGTGAATTAAATTTTTATTATCTTCGATAAACACCCGCTTATATTTTCATTGTCAAAATAGTTTTTAGTCAGTCTCTAATTTAAACTTAAAACTAACTTTTCATGAATGTTATTGACCCCCTACATAAACACGAAGGATTCACATTTCGAACAATGATTGATAGTATTCCTAATCCATTGATTTTAATTAATCAAGAAGGAAAAATTGTATATATAAATACTTATACAGAACACTTATTACAATATCAAAAGGATGAAATTATTGGGCGAAATATTGAAACCGTTATCCCAAAATGGTTTAATTGGCAGCATTATCAGTACTTAGATTTTATATTTAAAGACCCTGAAGTTAAAATTACTGATAGAAACGTCGAAATTTTTGGGATACGAAAAAATAAAAATAAGATTCCTTTAGAAATAAAATCAAATACTATCGATACTTCTGATGGAAAAATGATTCTTATCTCTTTAATAGATATTAGTGAAAGAAAAAAAACGGAAAATACTTTAGAAAAACATATTAAAAAACTAAAAAACAAAAATAAGGAACTTGAACAATTTAATTATATTGCTTCTCACGATCTACAAGAACCATTAAAATCTATTTCTAGTTTGACAACGATGATAACCGATGAGTATCGAGATCATCTAAATGAAGAAATTAAAAATTCTTTTACTTTTCTACATGAATCTACTAGTCGCATGAAAAATCTTATTTCTGCTCTTTTAGATTATGGACGTTTAGGACGACATCTTGAATTAAAACAAATAAACTGTAATACCTTAATTCGAGAAGTTATAGATGATTTTTCTACTATTATCAAAGATTTTCAAATCGAATTTAAAATTGGGGATTTACCGATCATCTATGGTTATAGAACTGAATTAAAAGTATTGTTTGAAAACCTTATTAGCAATGCTATTAAATTTAGAAAAAAACATGTGCCAACCATTATCGAAATTTCAGCGCAAAAACAATTAGATACTTGGTTCTTTAGTATAAAAGATAATGGCATTGGGATGAACATGAAATTCATAAATAAGATCTTTACTATCTTTCAACAATTAAACTCTAAAGAAGAATATTCTGGAACAGGAATAGGCTTATCACATTGTAAAAAAATTGTTGAAATCCATGATGGAGATATCTGGGTAGAATCGGTACCTGGACGAGGTAGCTCTTTTTATTTTACCATTAACATCAAAATATGACTATCATGAAAAAGATAACAGGTTTAGATTGCATCATATTGGTCGATGATGATAAGATTACAAACTTTATTAATAAGAAAGTTATTAAGCGTGCTGATATAGATGTTACGATTAAAGTTAATTATAATGGCACCGAAGCTTTAAACTATTTAAAGGAAATGGATCAAGGCTCTAGTAGTGAGTTTCCCAGGCCAGGGATTATTTTTTTGGATATCAACATGCCCGGTATGAGTGGGTGGGATTTTATTGACGAATACAAAAAACTGCCCTGTATGCAAAAGGAAAAAATTATAATTGCTATGTTAACTACCAGTGTAAACCCTGATGATGAACACATTGCCAATACAACACCTGAAATTAATATCTACCTAAAAAAACCCTTAACCGTAAAAAAATTAGAAGATACTATTGATACTTATTTTCCGGTTTAATTATCAAAAAGCAAAATAAACCTTAACCTATATAGGTTCTCCATATAGATCAAAATCTTCTGCCTCATAAATTTTTACTGTGGTATAATCCCCTGTCTTGAGGTAATGTTTAGTAGCATCTATTAATACTTCATTATCTACATCGGGTGAATCAAACTCGGTACGACCTATAAAATAATTACCTTCTTTACGATCTATAATTATCTTAAATTCCTTACCTATTTTTTGTTGGTTTAATTCCCAAGAAATCTGAGATTGAATTTCCATGATCTCATTTGCTCGTTCCATTTTCACATCTTCAGGAACATTATCTTCAAGATTAAAAGCATGGGTATTCTCCTCATGAGAATATGTAAAACACCCTAGACGCTCAAAACGCATTTCTGTAACCCAAGACCTTAAGGTTTCAAAATCTTCTTGCGTTTCTCCTGGGTATCCTACAATTAGGGTAGTACGAATTGCCATTTCTGGTACAGCCTCTCTAAATTCTTTTAATAATTTAGTGGTTTTGGCTTTTGTGGTTCCACGACGCATTGATTTTAATATAGGATCTGATATATGCTGAAGTGGGATATCAATATAGTTACATATTTTTGGTTCTTGTTTCATAACTGCTAATACATCCATAGGAAACCCTGTTGGAAATGCATAATGAAGTCTTATCCATTCTATACCCTCTACTTTTACAAGAGATCTTAATAAATCTGCTAATTTTCGCTCTTTATACAAGTCTAAACCATAATATGTAAGATCTTGAGCTATTAACACTAATTCTTTTACTCCATCTGCAGCTAATTTTTCTGCTTCAATAACGAGCTCTTCTATTGGCGTGGATTTATGCTTTCCTCTCATTAAAGGTATCGCGCAAAATGAACAAGGACGATCACAACCTTCTGCAATTTTAAGATAAGCATAATTTTTTGGAGTAGTAGTAAGACGCTCTCCTATCAATTCATGTTTATAATCTGCTCCTAAAGCCTTTAATAACCCGGGAAGTTCTGTTGTACCAAAATATTGATCTACATCAGGGATTTCTTCTTGTAAATCCGGCTTGTAGCGTTCTGATAAACAACCGGTAACAAATACTTTATCAACAGTACCTTCATCTTTTTTTTGCACATACTCAAGAATAGTATTTACAGACTCCTCCTTAGCATTAGCAATAAAACCACAAGTATTAATAACCACAATGTTTCCTTCTTCCTCATGAACAACTTCTTTGTTGTTCGCCTTCAATTGCCCCATTAACACTTCGCTATCGTAGACATTCTTACTACAGCCTAATGTAACAACGTTGATTTTATTTTTCTTTAAAGTCTTTGTTCTCATATCTTTTGAATAAAAGGTGTGCAAAGATACAATGAATAAGTATAGTTTAGCCTATAAATTTAATTACTATAAGCATTAAAAAAAGAACTCTCTCTAAACTCAAGCTATATTTATAGGAAATACTTTTTTAAAAAGAAACTCTAAAAGTAGCATTTGGTGTTAACCCTAATGACTCTTCTTGAATTTCTTCCAGAGAATTTTCTGAAATTCTGTAGTAATTATTGATTACATTTTGGTTATTGGTAATATTCCAGACAGATACTCCTGCATGAGCAAAAACCTTTTTACCAAATCTAAAATCATATGTTGCAGAGATATCTAATCTAAAATAGTCATCTAATCTACTACTATTAACATCTTCAAAATTAATTCGGTTCCCAAATCTCTCATTTCCTTGTACAGGTCTAGTTGTAGGCAACCCAGAACTCCAATTTAATCCAGAAGATAATTTTAAATCTTTTAAAATATAAGATGTCCCAAATGATAGAGAATGTCTAGCATCTAAATTATTAGGAAAAGCATCCTCTTGAAAGTCTTTAAAAACATAATCATTCTTTGCGTACGAATAACTCGCCCATGTATTAATTTTTCTAAATCTTTTATTTACTAAAACATCAACGCCATTTACCGTATACTCACCAACTGCATCTTCAAATTCAAAATCGTTTCTAAACCGCTGTCCTTTTGCTGTTATTCCGTCTACTGTTTTATAATACCCTTCAATACTAATTAAAAAACCTTTTCTGTTATAGTGCAATCCTAACGATGCTTGTTTACTTTTAATAATTGGTATTTCTTTATTTTCTTCAGATAGTATCCATCTTCTTTTTTCAATGCCTAAAAAATCGTTTTGTTCATCGATTAACTGAGAAATATTCTGGTGTTTGAACTCTCCCAATATCTCAAGATTAAAATATTTTAAAAATTGTTGATTAAAATTTAATCTAGGCTCTATGATGTGTGAGTTAAACTTTTCATTAAAACTATATCGTATTCCCAAATTAATCTTAGTGGTCTTCGCAATCGTTTGAGGTCTGTAGTATAATTGAGAAAAAAGTCCATGAGTTCTAATTACTCTGTTTTCTTTTCTATTAAAAGTCGGATCTCCAATATCATTTGAAGTAGCTACCCCGGTTTCAATAAATTGATATCCATTAAGCCATTTCATTCCTTTATTAATGTCATAAAACGTGCTTAGCTTTGCTCCTGTTTCTGAAACTTTATTTTCTTGGACAAAACGTTGACCATCTCCAAAGTTTGCATTAATAGCTTTAAGCTCATAATCGGTCTCATAAATCTGAAGTACAGATTCAAAAACATCATTCCATTGTCTTTTATACCAAATCCCACCCGCATAACTATTCTGCATCAAACTACTCTGTCTTGACTCTTGAGTAGTAGTAGCATCAATGTTTTCTGTAAAAACCAATTCGTTATTAATCACTAAGAAGTTGACTCTTAAATCATCTTTATCCGAGATATTATAGTTCCAGCGCATACCAATATCATAAAAATCAAAAACAATATCTTCTTGTGCACTAAGCTCATTGTCCTGAGAAATTCTTTTAAAATATTCTCTATATGTTGGTGTTTCTGCAACATCGCTTATAGATTTCCTACCTGCCAGCTGCATTGATGATTTTTTTCCTAACGGAATATCTGTAAATGCATCTGCATTAATCATATTGATACCCGCGCTTACTTCAAATTTATCATTGATTTCCTTATCGGTATTCATTATAATAGTTCCAGACACTCCATCTGTATACTCGGCACTGGTACCGTTTTTATATAAAGTAGCTTTTCTAGTTAATGTAGGGTTAAAGGCTGATATAAGTCCAAAAAAATGACCAGACTGATACATTTTTATACCATCCCAAAGAATTAAATTTTGATCATGAGTACCGCCTCTAATATTAATATTAGAAACTGTTTCATCTGTGCTTTGAATACCTGGTAGTGCCTGAACGGTTTGTAACACATCACTTTCAATAAGTCCCGGTAAGGTTCCAAAATCATTAAAATCTATTTGAAAACTTCCGTCAGTGGTCTTTTTTATTCCTTTAGTGATATAATTACTTAGTACAACCTCGGTGAGTTCTTCTGTTTTAGGTTCTAGAAGAATTTCTGCACATTTATCACTTTTAAACGAGCTAGATAGTCTGTAAACGGTTTTGTAACCCAGATGACCTATAATAATTGTTTCTCCTTTAGAATATGCAGTTATTTCAAAATCTCCATTTCTTTTACTTATGCCCGAAGATTTTTTTCCTTGTATTGTAGCATCTGCTAAAGCTAAACCTGTTTCTTTATCTTTTAGCTTTCCACAAATGATATAGGAAATGTCTTTTTTATTTATTGAAATAAAATTATTAGCAAGTTTTGTATAGGTAAGTTCTGTTTCTTGCTTTAGAAATTCTAATGTTTTATCAAAAGAGCTCTTTTTCTTAAATGATGGTACAAAAATGTCTTTTACTGTATCATCTGCAAAAGTAAATGTGTACTGAAATCGATTTTCTAAATCAGCAATTACATCAGTTAATAAGATTTTATTTTTTTTTGAAGTCTGACCATTTGACAACAATACAAAAAACACAAAAAATAACCCTAAGATATTCTTTTTAGGGCTATTATTGTTACTTCTTATATAGTCTAATATGGTTATCTGAATCAATGTTGTAAGTAAAATCTAAAGGTAACGTTATGGATTTTAAGGCATCTTCTAAATTTGTATGCACAAATCCTCCAGTAAATATACGTGAAGTATCTATATTTTCTAATGAAAAAACAACATCATATTGTCTTTCAAATTCATTTATTACTTCATAAAGCGGAACGCTCTTAAAACTACTTATATTGTTCAACCAATTAGGAAATATATCTGAAGTCATATCAGAAGTCATAGTTCCGTTTACAATTTTTAAGGTGCTACCTGCGGGCAAATCCTTATTCTGCCCATTGTATTGAACATTTACAAGTCCTTCAAAACACTTAACTTCAAAATATCCTTTACGATTTTTAACATTAAATTGTGTTCCTTTGACACTTACGATTCCCGTACCTGCAACAACATCAAATTTTGATCCTTTTGCCACCTTAAAAAAAGCTTCACCATCTAGTACAACCTCTCTTTTATCACCCCACTTGTCTTCGTTAAATGCTATTTTTGATTTTGAATTTAACATTACTGTAGACGCATCTGGTAATGCAACAGAAGTTTTTTCACTGATCAAAGTTTCAAAATTTCTTGTGCCGTTATCCATAAAGAAAAAGGATCCAATACCCAACAATAACACAAGTATTGCGGCAATTCTCAACAATGGTTTGTACCATGTATTAGAGTCTTTCTCTTTGAACGAAGAGATTTGTTGCTTATCTAACTTTGCATACAAATCATCTAAACTAGCCACTTCAGACACTTCTGAAGCTTTAAAATTTTGAGCTCCTTCAAGAATTTTAACATGACTCTTATAATCATCTAATCTTCTAAAGGCTTCCCACTCTTCTGTGGTTAGTTCATCGCTCAACCATTTTTTTATAAGATTTTCTTTATCCATCTTTTATTCCTTACTATTTATAAAACAACTAAGTTTTAGTTTTTCCCCTAAAATTATTTAAAACCTTCTAATTCGCTTTTCAATTTTTTATATGCAGCATAAATTCTATTTTCAACAGCTTTTTTTGTAACTCCCAACATTTCAGCTATTTCTGCATGTTTTTTCCCCTCAACTTTATTCAATAAAAAGGCGACTCTTTGGTCTTCGGTTAATCTACTCAAAGCGACCTGATAATTTTTTAAAAACTCTTTTTCCTCTATTACGAACTCAGGAGACTCATTTGTATACTCTTTAGGTTTATTTTCTCTATGGCGCAGCACAACCTTCTGATGTTTTATCTCATTAAGCATCATATTTTTTGCAACACTAAAAAGAAAACCTTTTGCTTTAGAAGGTGTTACTTTTTTACAATTATCTAATAATTTAATAAAAGCATCTTGCATTTTATCATTAGGGCCTAATGACTCTCCGTATTTATAATATAGATAGTTATACAAATCTTTTGCGTATTTTGTGTAAATTTTAGAGAATACCTCCTCTTTACAAACATTATCGTGTAGGTCTTTTGGCATTGGTATGGAGTTTCTTGGGTCTAAATTTAGAAAAAAACAAAAATAAAAAAGGAGTTTTTAAAAGTTAGTTGTTTTATTAGTATAATCTGAGTACAAAAAGATTACATTTTTATGAATACGAAAATCAGTATAATTCTATTTTTATTTATCACAATTACATTAGGGCTTTTCTCTTCTTGTAGGAGTGAATCTGATGAATTACCTCAGATAGTAGATAATGGGTTTCTTCAACCTGATTCTAGAATTACTAATTTTATATTGCGAGCAGCTACTAATGATGGTGCATTAGATGACAGTCTTGACAAATCCAGTTGTTTTACAGTAAAATTCCCATACACCATAACTGTTACAGGGGTACAAACAACACTAGCTTCTATAGTAGAACTAAGAACTTTTGAAGCCTCTTACAACCCTTCTAACCCAGTTACTTATAGTTTTCCTATAACTCTTGTCTATGGTGATTTTTCTGAGGTATTAGTTAATGATAATACGCAATTTGTACAATTGGTAAATACTTGTAATGACACTGATGAAAATATAGCATGTATAGACTTTGAATATCCTTTTTCTGCCTCAGGTTTTGATTCACAAGTAGAATTAATACGAACTATAAATTTCGAAAAAGACCTTGACCTTTACCAATTCATTGATGATCTAAAAAGAGATGATCTGATTACTATAGATTTTCCTATTACAGTTAATATTTCTGATGGTGCTGTTTTAAGAGTTAGTAGTATCGGAGAGTTAGAAAATACTTTTGATGATGTGTTAAGAAATAGATGTGATAATGTTTCTAACTAGTAAAAACAGAGAATACCAAATCTTTTAACCTAAATAATTGTCATATTATGCTAATTTATCTTAAAATTATAGGGATTTTATCAATTAATACTATAATTTTGTTTCAATGCTTTAAAAAAACAAAAGACCTTTCAAACAAATTCTAATAAGCAGTATCAAAAAATACTCTGCAGACCTAGAAACGTATTTATTTTTTTTAAATAGCGTTATAACCATTGCTCTTTTGCTGTTATTTTGATCGCTCAAAAACACCACTACTTGAGTCTGATTATAATTTCAGAAAAAGATTTCACTTAATGTATAACACACAAAACTTAAACACAAATACATTAAGGCTTAACAATACTAAACTCAACAAACACCGAAATCCCATGTCAAAATTATTAAAACGAATGTCCAAGTACAAGCTACTAATAAGTGGAACTTTTCTAGTAGTTTATTGCATTTTTATGGCGTATTTGATTGTAAATCTGAATTTTTGACCTACAGCATCTTCTTGTTTCAAAACAAGACTAACTATTTAACCAAATAACTAAATAGCAAAAAAACCTCCAATATATATTGGAGGTTTTCTTATTTAAAATAGTTTTTTATTATCTGTAATTAACTGGAGTCTTTCGTTCTTTCGATACTTGTTCATAAGCATACCCTAACTGTAATAGTTTTGTTTCTGAAAAAGGTTTTGCAATTAACGTTAACCCTTTGGGCTGTCCTTTTAACGTATATCCCATTGGAACGGTAAGCGCCGGGTATTTTGCCACAGCTGCATATCCAGCATGATAGTTATTAATCGATAGAATAGCATCTAACTTATGTGCATCAATATGTATATCAAAATAATTACGAGCCACTTTTTTCAAGTTTTCTTTAATCACTTTTAATTCATCACTTGTTGTACTATCAACAAGAATACCCTCAAACAACTGTTGACCATAAGGAATTCTTCTAACTGTATCTTGATTATTAAAAGCTACAGCATCTTCAATATTTTTGATGTTTACATTATTTCCTCCTTGAGTACTGATATAATCAGGTAGGTCATTTTTCATGTCAATATTAAGAATACTTAAAAAGCCAGGCAAAGGGGTTTGTTTTGGTTCTATTTCATAAACACTGGCACCGGCATCTTTAATTTTGTTGACAGCAATTTGATAAAGTGAATCCTCTAAGAGTTCTTTTATGACACCAAATCTTCTGTTTTTTAAAGATACCCCCTTTATTGAATCTACAAAATTATCTTTGAGTTCAATCGAGGCTGCATCATCATTATCTTTTCCTACGACGGCTTTAAGAAGAATAGCATTATCAATAACATTTTTTGTCATTGGACCTGGAGTATCTAGAGTACTAGAAATAGGCACAATTCCTGTTCTGCTTAAAACTCCTATTGTTGGCTTAAGTCCTACCACAGAATTTTGACTTGCTGGAGATAAAATAGAACCACTTGTTTCTGTTCCTATGGCAGCTACACAAAAGTTAGCTGCTACAGTAACACCACTTCCTGAACTTGACCCTCCAGATTCAAAAATCATTCTTCCATAAGGGTTCATAGTCTGACCTCCAATAGCACTATACCCCACTGGGCAACCTGAACATAAAAAATAAGCCCACTCACTTAAATTAGCTTTACCTAAAATCAATGCATTTTTTTCGACTAATTTTTTTGTAATAAAGGCGTTATTAGTATGATTATTTTGAAAAGCAATTGCGCCAGCAGTTGTTGGCATACCTTTAGTATTAATGTTATCTTTAAGTAATATCGGCATTCCAAAAACAGAATTTACATCGATTGTAGATTTGTCTGTTTTATCCAAAATCCTTGCTTCATTAAAGACTTCAGGGTTTAATGATATTACAGAATTTAACGATAACTTATTATCACTTTCATACTTTCTAATACGATAGACATAGAACTTTGTAAGCTCTTCATAGGTAATCTTACCTTCTTTTATAGTCTTTTGAAGGGTAGGAATATCTTTTTCAAGAACAACCTCTTTCAATTCATTATACTTTTCCTCAGAAAAGTTTTCTAATTCTGATGCCAATGTACTCCAAATATCATTTTTATCTACAACTTTTGAATTCACAAGTTTTAAATGCATTCGTGTTTGCTTTAACTCTTGTGTAGCTGCTAGATCAGCTGTTTCGTCATAAGGTTGCCAAACCACCTTAGGTTCTAACTTGTCTTTTACGACTTCTTTTTGTTGTTGTTTACAGGAAATTAAAACAAAAATTGTAAGAAGAAAAAGGCTTATATTTTTCATGAGGTGTTCTGATTTATTATTTATAAATTATATGCTTACTTTTTTACTTAATTTTTTTTACTCTTTTTTAGTGGCGTATTCTCCCAATATACATTTTCTCCTTCAAAAGTATTTATTCTTGACGTTGATAAGGGCTTAAATTTATTCATTGAAGCTGTATTGTCATTTTTCTTTTTTTCGGGAAAAACCTCTTGCACAAACAACTCCCTATATTGATTAACGGAAACTTTAGGTACCTTATGCAATGTATTTCCCTTTAGATCCTTTATCGTTTTAACCTTTATAGTAATATATTGGGGTAATTTTTCCAGACTAAAATCTGGTAAGGAAAATAACTTCTTTTTATCGACTATAACCCTTAAGTGGTCTTCTAAAATTAAAATGTTCTTAATTGCTAGTTTTTCTTCTTTATAGGTAATTTTTAAATTGTTGTTTCTAGATGTAATTGAATTTTGATCTAGTTCTCTATTAAAAAAAATATCAAAAGAGGTATTCTCTATATTGAATACAACATCTGTAACTTTAAAATAGTGATCACTATTTGCCTCAAACTTATTATTGAAAGTGATATAGTTTAGATACATTTTTTCACCTATAGGGATATATTCTACGGTAACAGCGTATAAAGGTTCTTTAACTTCTTTCTCATACGACTGATAGCTCATCTTAAAAATTGCGAAATTCTCTTTAGAAATATAAATTTTACCCTTTGCATAGTGTTTTCCTCCTGTGGCTCCAACCTTAGTTGATATCTCTATTTCATAAATTGGTACATTGTTTAAATTGCGAACTCCGACTAATTTAAAAAGATGATTTTTTACAAAATCACTATCAAATTTATCCACATAAGAAAAAGCAAGTTGATCATGATTTCGTATTGCATTCGTAATATTTAAAAGATTAAGTTCGTTTCCCCCAAAAGGAGTAATTATAACATTTTTTAAATATTTTTTTGTTTTATTGTCATAAGGTATTGCTAATGTACTATCCCTTAAAAAACTTGTGTTTTGTTTATATTTATAAAGAAGTGTTTGATTTTCTTCATTTGTTAAATAATTTGTTCCAAATCCAGCATCAAAAACTTCGACAATAGCCTCATTTAAATTAATATATTCTATATCTGCATCTTCATTAAATATTAATTTATATGAATTATCTCTGGGCTGTTGATAATCTCTATAATACGCTATATAAGAAAAGTGGTTTTGGGGATAGTTATTTGAGATATTATCTATTGCGTTATTTACAATTTCTCTTGCAGTGAACTTTTTAACAGACTTATTTTTGTTAGAAACTAAAGTAACAGTCTCTAATTTTTCAATACCAGGCTCGATATAGATCGTATTAATTTGCCCTTTTTTGAGTTGATTAATAAAAACCTCTTTAGTTTTATAACCAATAGAAGACAAACTAATTTTCTCAGAAACCTCCAGATCAAAAGGTAACTTAAACTGTCCTTTGTCATCAGCAATTACTCCTAGGTTTGTTCCTACAAGTTTAACTGTTGCATAAACTACAGGCATATCAGAACCTTGATCCACAACTCGACAAAAATAAAAATCAGTATTAAGCTGACTTTGCATATTATAGCAAGTCATCGTGATAAACAAAATTGTTATTTTGATTATATCAATTTTATACCACATACCTACTTTTGCCTTTATTAATTCTGTTCAATACTTAACCCCTAATTAAAGGTATTTTTCTAGTTTTATAAAAATCTATAAAAAAAGACGTTTCGATTATATCAAAACGTCTTTTTAACTATTTTATAACGATTGTACACCTATCAATGCTATCTTTATACTCTTTTTTCTTAGTTGTTTCGATTCCTTTTTAATGGGGTATTTACCCAATATTTTTCTTTTTCTTCTAATGGATTGATCTCAGACTCTAATAAAGGAGCATATTTATTCATTACTTTCAATCTTTTGTCCACTTTTTTTCCCGGAAAAACTTCTTGAACAAATATCTCTCTATATTGATTTACTTTTACAGAAGGAATCTTATCTAAAAGATTTCCATCTATATCTTTTATATTTTTAATCGTTAACCTAAGATCTCTCTTAAGGGTACTTTTATTAAAATCAGGAGAGGATAGTAATTGATTTTTATCAATTAAAACCCTAACATAATCATCAAAAATCAAAACTTCCTTTACATTTATTTTTTCTTGTTTGTAAGTATATTCGATTTTAAATCTATTCTTTTTAGAACTTATTGTTTTTTTATCAAATTTTCTATTAAAATAAACATCAAAGAAAAGATCTTCTTCATCAAAAACAGTTTTCTTTACTTTAAAATAATGATCACTATTTGCTTGAAATTTGTTATTAAATGTTAGGTAATTTAAATACATCTTTCCATTAATATCCTTGTATTCTAATGTCGCTGCGTATAATGGACTTTTTTTAATCTCTTTGTCTTTTTCGTACATTTCATAATTAAATTTATGAATTGCATAATTCTCCTTAGATATATATATTTTCCCTTTTCCATAATGAAGAGTTCCTGCAATCTTTGCTTCCGTTAGAAAACCAATTTTATAAATTGGAATATCCCCCAGATAACTAAGACCTTCTAATGTGAAAAAATGATTTTTCATGAAATCTTTATCAAACATATCGACAAAAGAAAACGTTACCTTATCATGATTTCTTAATATATCTGTAATATTAAGTACACTTAGTTCATTACCCCCCAATGGTGATATAGTAACATCTTTTAAGTATTTCTTTTTATCATTATCATAAGGGACTGAAAGGGTACTGTCTTGAATAAAAGTAGCATTTCTACCATAACTATAAAGCAATGTTTGGTTTTTGTTATCTCCAAAATAGTCTGTTCCAAAACCAGCATCAAAAACTTCAATTATACCTTCATTTAGATTAACATACTGAACACTTCCTTTACCCTTATACAGTTTTGAATAAGAGTCATCAGCAGGTTGCTGATAATCTCTATAATACCCTATATAAGAAAAAGGTGTTTTAGGATAGTTCATAGGGATTCTTCTAAGGGCCTTGGCTACAATTTCTTCTGCTGAAGGCTGCGGTAGTTTTTTCTTTTTCAATACTAAAGCTACAGCATCTAGCTCTTCAACTTTTGATTTTAAGTAAATGATATTAATTTGATCCTTTCGAAGTTCTTTTACCGATATTTCTTTGGTTCCAAAACCTATAGAAGATATTTCGATTTTTTCTATTGTATTTAGATCAAGAGGAAGTCTAAACTCTCCTCTATCATCAGATATGAGTCCTCTATTAGTTCCTATAAACTTTACAGTTGCATAAAGAATTGGTTGTTTCGAACCTTCTTCTAAGACTCTACAAAATAATTGATTTGCATCGACATGATCCTGAGCCTGAATTACATTTAGACAAGTACAGTAATATAATAATGTTATAAAAAATAACTTTTTAACCATATTTGCCCATTTTAAATTAAACGTTTTTATAAATAATCCTTAAAAACACAATTCACTATTCAACTTTTAATAGTAACAAAAAAAGGTATTTTGAAGAGATCAAAATACCTTTTTAACTATTTTATAACGATTACTTTTTATTTGAAAAAAGAATCTACAAATTCATATTTATTAAATACCTGAAGGTCTTCTATCCCTTCTCCTACTCCTATGTACTTTACAGGGATTTGAAATTGATCACTAATTCCAATTACCACACCACCTTTTGCCGTACCGTCTAATTTAGTTACTGCTAATGATGTAACTTCGGTAGCTGCAGTAAATTGCTTTGCCTGTTCAAAAGCATTTTGCCCGGTAGAACCGTCTAAAACCAACAACACATCATGAGGTGCATCCCCTATAACTTTTTGCATAACACGCTTAACTTTAGTAAGCTCATTCATTAAGTTAATCTTATTATGCAATCTACCAGCAGTATCAATAATAATAACATCGGCGTCTTGATTTACGCCAGATTCTAATGTATCAAATGCCACAGAAGCTGGATCACTTCCCATTGCTTGCTTAATTATAGGAACATCTACTCTATCTGCCCAAACTTGAAGCTGATCTATCGCAGCTGCTCTAAATGTATCTGCTGCACCTAGAACAACTTTTAATCCTCTATTTTTAAATTGATGAGCTAACTTACCTATAGTTGTAGTTTTTCCAACGCCATTAACACCTACAACCATAAGTACATATGGTTTTTTGTCCTTTGGAATTTCAAAGTCGGTAGCTTCTCCTACATTAGTTTCTGAAAGTAAACCTGCTATTTCTTCTCTTAAAATAGTATTTAACTCATCAGTTCCCAGGTATTTATCCTTTGAAACTCTGTTTTCGATTCTCTCTATTATTTTTATAGTAGTCTTTACACCTACATCACTGGTAACTAAAACTTCTTCTAGATTATCTAAAACGTCATCATCAACCTTTGATTTTCCGGCTACAGCCTTTCCTAATTTAGAAAAAAAACTTGTTTTAGATTTCTCTAACCCCTTATCCAGTGTTTCTTTTTTCTCTGAAGAAAATATTTTCTTAAATAGCCCCATTTGTATTATTCAATATGCTAAAATTCAACAATAATAGTATTAATTACTAAATATAAAAAGAAAGAGCCATTTCAATACAATTGAAACGGCTTCTTTTTAAAATATCTTGTTTGGGAAATTACTTTTTCTTGAAAAAATCGTTTACAGCCTCTGGTGCCATGATTGATTCAACAAAAGTATATGCTCCGCTTTTTGGAGATTTTACCATTTTAATGGCTTTAGTCAATCTCTTTGATCCTGTCTGTAACGTTGCTACTGATTTCTTTGCCATGTCTAATTATTTTATCTCTTTATGAACAGTCATTTTCTTTAAAACAGGGTTAAATTTCTTTAACTCGATTCTATCTGGAGTGTTCTTTTTGTTTTTTGTAGTAATGTATCTTGATGTACCTGGTTTTCCAGAGGCCTTATGCTCTGTACATTCTAATATTACTTGGACTCTATTACCTTTCTTTGCCATTTTTTAGTATCTTTTAAAAAAGGAGATTATTTAGTTAAGAAACCTTTTGCTCTTGCTTCTTTTAAAACAGCAGAGATTCCGTTCTTATTTATATTTTTTAACGCAGAAGTAGACACTTTTAGTGTTACCCAACGATCTTCTTCTGGGATATAAAAACGCTTTTTAATTAAATTCGCATTGAATTTACGTTTTGTTTTATTCATCGCATGAGAAACATTATTCCCAACCATTGCTTTTTTACCTGTAAGCTCGCAAACTCTTGACATCTCTTCTTAATTTTGGTATTATTTCAAAACAGGGTGCAAATTAACGAATTAATTACCGAACAACCAATAATACTTTAGTCTTTTTTTTTGTTTAAGTGTAACTTTTTTTCAGAATTACAAAAAACAAGGATTTGCAACTATTTTAAAGAACATTTTGGTGCTGTAAAGTAAATAAATTAGGCTTTGCAACACAGTGACTTTGGAAGTTTTTACCTTATTTAAAAACGATTATACCATAAATTAACCACTATGACTACAAAAAACAATTAGAAATATTGAATTTTTAAAGGCATTGTTTTATCTTAGATAGACCAACTTTATTATAAATGCGCAGAAAAACAAACAAGTCATTAATTAATGAACACACTTTGGATATTGGAAAATTTTATTTCTATGAAAACTTTATTATTGCAGAGATAAAAGAAAACATCAATCTTAATTTTGAAAGTGGAAAACAACTTTTTCAGCTTGCACAAGACTATTACAAAAGTACTATTCCATATGTTTATATTTCTAATCGAATTAATTCATATTCTGTAAAACCAACAGAACATTATAAGTTAGAAAATATTTTTCCGAATTTCAAAGGTTATGCTATTGTTACTTATGATGATATCAGTTTTGAAGTTGCCAACTTAGAAAAATTATTCACCAATAGGCCTACATGTATTTTCAAAAATCTTGATAGCGCCATAGAATGGGTAGATCAAATTGTATTACCTGATTAATTTTTATTCCCGATTAAAAAATCATTATAAACATTACATTTTAAAAATCATTCTCTTATTTTCGGCCTTTTATATGTTATGATAGACAAAATTGACAAAAAACTTATCAAAAAATACACCCTCAAAATCGGTCAAGTTTATTTTTACGAAAACTTCTTTGTTGCCGAAATAAATGAAGGAATAACATTAAATTTTGAAAAATCAGCCATTTTATTTGAACTGGCTCAAATGCACTATACTGACAAAACCCCTTTTGTTTGTATTTCAAATAGAAAAAACTCCTATTCATTCGAACCAACTTCTCATTTTAAATCTGAGAAATTATTTCCTAATCTCAAGGGTTTTGCAGCCGTTATATACGATGATATAAGTAAGGAGGTTGCATCATTAGAGCAAGCATTTATCAATAAAATACCTTCTCGTATTTTTTATAGTCTAAAAGATGCAATAGACTGGGTCGATGAACTAATTGTTTCGCATTAATTTGTTATATGATATTCTTACAAAATTTATCAAATATCATCTATAATCCTTCTAAAAGAAATCAACACTAAATATTATTTAAATTTGTAACACACTAAATATCAAGTATAAAATGAAATAATATTTATCTTTTAACGACTCATTTAAAAATAAAAAAAAGATAAGTCATGAAACTCGAAAATGACAAACTTATAGAAAAACACGATCTTAATTTGGGGGTCTATTATTTTTTTGAAAATTATTTTATTGCTGAAATAAAAGAAGGAGAGATTATTACTCTTAAAAAACTTGATGATCTTATTCCTTTAATACTTAAACATTATGGAAATGGGAAACCATTCTCTTATATTTCAAATAGAGTCAATTCTCATTCGATTTCTCCTGTAGATTATTTAGATTGCCCTCTAAATTCTATGAAGAATTTTTCGGGCTATGGAGTAGTTACGTATAATAAGATTTCTGAAAAATCGGTACATGTAGAAAAACACTTTGCCAGAAAACCCTTCTATCAGTTCAACACTCTAGAAGATGCAATTAACTGGTCTAAAAATATTTTATAAGTTTTTTGTTAGCACCCCCAGTATCAATTCAAACGCTTTATTAACCGCTTTACCAATAGTTCTTTCTCTTAGATTACTAAATACATATTTTTTAGAGAAAACACTATCAGGTGTAGCTATAGCTACAAAAACTGTCCCCACCTCTACATCACCATCACCTTTAGTAGGACCTGCATTTCCGGTTGTTGCAATTGCATAATCGGATTTAAATTTGTCTTTTGCAGCTAAAGCCATAGCTTCTGCTACCTCTGCACTTGTAACAGTATATTCTTTGATTACGGCGGGATCTATTCCTAAAACATCTATTTTTGATGCTGTAGCATAGGTTACAACTGCGCCTTTAAAATAAGCCGAAGCACCGGCATTAATAGTAAAAGATTGTGCTATCTTTCCTCCTGTACAACTTTCGGCAATAGCTAAAGTTTTACCTTGATCAACTAATAGACTACCTATTTTTTTCTCTATAGTTTCATTTTCTTCAAAACCAACTATAATATCCCCGATTAGAGTCTCTAACTGGTCTACATTAATCTTAATTGCCTCTTCTAATACTGCCTTATTTTTACCTCTTGCCGAAAGCCGTAATCTGACCCTACCAAGATTTGGCAGATAGGCCAACTTTATAAATGAAGGTAAATTATCTTCCCAAGACTCAATTTTCTCGGCAATTGCACTTTCTCCCATACCATAGGTAAGTACAGTTTTATGCAAAATATAAGGTCTATCGAATCTTTTTTGTAATCCCGGAAGAACTTGACTTTTCATCAGTCCTTTCATTTCATAAGGCACACCAGGCATGGATATAAATACAGTATTATCCTTTTCTAACCACATCCCTGGAGCAGTACCGTATTGATTCATTAACACTCGTGAGGTACTAGGGACCATTGCTTGCTGCTTATTCACATCCGAAATAGGCGTAGAGATGTATTTTGCAAATAACTTTTCTACATGCACTAAAACTTCATCATTTTGAATTAGCTTATCATCAAAGTACTCACATATAGTATGCTTAGTTATATCGTCTTTTGTTGGACCTAAACCACCAGTTATGATGACAATATCAACTCGCTGTTTTGCCTCATCCAAAGCATTTAAAATATGTTTTTTATCATCACTTATTGATGTGATCTGATAAACATCGACGCCGATATCATTAAGTTCTTTTCCTATAAACGCAGAATTAGAATCTACGATTTGCCCGATGAGAATTTCATCACCTATAGTAATAATTTCTGCAAGCATATTTAGGCAAAATCTTCCTTAAGATGCTCTATAGCGTTATTAACTGCGGCAACAATATCATTTAAAACAGGTTTTATCTGTTCTTTTGCTTTATTATTTTTAGACCAGGCTTCTACTTGTTTAATCTGAGTCAAAAGATCTATATCAAATAGCTGAAGATTAGGTTTCATTTTATGAGCATATTGATATGCCATTTGTGGATTATCCGAATCAACAGCCTGAACCATACTATCAAGATCAGGTGGTATTTCTTCTAAAAACGTCTGTACCAAAACAGCTACAAATTCATCATCTCCTCCAGATAATTCATTCACATTTTTTAAACTATATCCTTTGCTCATTTACTTAATTTTTATTGAAAAAAATTGTTTATCGCTTATATATCCTGTCAGAATATCTTCTGCCTTTACGGATCCTACACCTGCTGGTGTACCTGTAAATATAACATCTCCTATCTTTAAAGTAAAATATTTTGATATATATTCTATTAATTCATCAATCTTCCATAACATAAGTTTGGTATTACCTCGCTGAACAGTTTTACCATTTTTCTCTAAATGAAAATCAATATCATCCACATCTACGAATTCTTTTTTAGACACCCAATGTCCTATAACTGCAGCTCCATCAAAGGATTTAGCTTTTTCCCAAGGCAATCCTTTTTCTTTGAGTTTACTTTGTAAATCTCTAGCTGTAAAATCTATTCCTAAACTTATCTCATCATAATACTTATGAGCAAATTTCTTATCAATATGTTTACCCACCTTGTTTATTTTTATCAGTACTTCTACTTCATGATGAATATCATTAGAAAAATCAGGAATAAAAAAAGGTTGTTTTTTAAGCAAGATAGAGGTATCAGGTTTCATAAAAACCACAGGATCTGTTGGTCTTTCATTCTCTAATTCCTCAATATGATCCGTATAATTGCGACCGATGCAAATGAGTTTCATAATCCTAAAGTGATTTTAAAAGTAAAAAAATTATAGCTTTAAACTATTATTTAACTTACGAAGTCTAACTGCTGTAAGCACTTTTTTAGTATATAATGGAAAATCTGCATTTTGAATCCATCCAAAATAACCTGGTTCTTCTTCCATAACTTGTTCTACAGACTTCCCTTTATGCTTACCAAAAGAAAAAGTTTCTTTACCATTTTCATCGTATACAATAAAACCTGCGAAATCTGCAAACTGCTTTCTTGAACTAAATTCTGCCAAAAATTTGGTATCATTTTCTAACTCTGGATATTTATCTAATTGAGCTTTCAATACCTCATAAGTGGCATTAGTATCAGCTTCTGCAGAATGTGCATCGGTTAAATCTTTATCGCAATAGAATTTGTAAGCAGCCGACAATGTTCTTTTCTCCATTTTATGATAAATGGTTTGTACATCTACCGCTACGGTACTTTTCATATCAAAATCGACATCCGCTCTCAATAATTCCTCTGCTAATAAAGGGATATCAAACCTATTAGAATTAAAACCTCCTAAATCACAACCCTTAATCATCTCGCTTATTTTACCTGCAAGTTTTTTAAAAGTCGGCTCATTGGCCACTTTCGCATCATCAATACCATGTATAGCTGTAGTTTCTGCAGGAATTGGCATTTCAGGATTTACCAACCATGTCTTACTCTCCTGAGTTCCATTTGGAAATACTTTTAGAATAGCTATTTCTACAATTCGATCTTTAGATATGTTTACACCAGTAGTTTCCAGATCAAAAAAACATATTGGTTTTTTTAAATTAAGCTCCATAAATTATTTGTGTGATACTCAAAGATAACAGCTATTATTTAACATTCTTATAATGAATCCCTATTTTAACATTTGTTAAATTTATACAAGCTTCTTAACGAATACATTATCAGCAAACTTTCTAGTTACCGTCTCTATTGTATCATTAAATTGAATCCGAATTGAATTATCAAATTCTCTAACTTCAATTACTTTGATTTCACTACTTAAGGCTAATCCTATTTCTGATACATATTTCAAAAAATTCACCGACCCATCATCTACAGCGATTAACTTACATACTTCACCTTCGGCAAGAGAAGATAACATTATTTTAGGTAGAACAGCGTACTCCCCATCGGCATTAGGTATTATTTCTCCGTGAGGGTCTTTTTCAGGAAAATCCATAAAACGATCCAATTCATCTATTAATTTACTCGATTTTATGTGCTCTAGTTGTTCTGCTACTTCATGTACCTCATCCCAACTAAAGTTTAAGTATTTACATAAAAAAGTTTCCCACAACCTATGTTTTCTAATTAAGCGTACCGCAATTGATTTACCTTGCTCAGTTAAGTCCAATTTTCCGTACTTCTCACTTACCACATAATTCTTGGTTTTTAACTTTTTAACCATGTTATTAGTAGAGGCCGGAGATACGTTAAGATAGTCTGCTAATAAATTGTTCCCTACTTTCTCAGAATCATCTTCTACAAGCAACTGAAAAAGAGCTTTTAAATAATCTTCTTCACTTTTTGTTAAATTATTCAAATTTGATTTGTTAGTCATGGCTAACTTTTTTAGTTTTGCGTCATTAATAAAACAAATTTAACAAACCTAATGCGATTAGTTACCATATTATTATTTACTTTTTTTCTTATTAGCATACCAAAGCATAGTTTATTGAATGCTCAAGAAACTGAAACTACCGGATCACTCGAGGGTGTAGTTTATGATGAAAATGGAGTACTTCCTTTTGCTAATATATTTATTGAAGGAACTTCTATAGGAAGTTCTAGT
Organism: Aquimarina aggregata; assembly: GCF_001632745.1. GTDB lineage: Bacteria > Bacteroidota > Bacteroidia > Flavobacteriales > Flavobacteriaceae > Aquimarina > Aquimarina aggregata. The sequence goes on from NZ_LQRT01000013.1 coordinate 173,785, forward strand.
GATGACAATGGTACATTCTCAATACATAAAATCCCTATCGGAACATATAAAATTATAGCTTCTTTTACGGGATATAATACAATTAAGAAAAAACTCTCTATTAAAGAAGGAGAAAATAAAATAAGTCTTACACTATCACAAGGATCCACCTTAGATGAAGTAGTTGTTTCTGGAACCCTTAAACCTGTTATCAGATCTGAAAGTCCTGTTCCTGTAGAGATTTATTCTCCTACATTTTTCAAAAAAAACCCAACCCCCAATTTATTTGAAGCTTTGCAAAATGTTAACGGTGTACGTCCTCAACTTAATTGTAGCATCTGTAATACAGGAGATATACACGTCAATGGTTTAGAAGGTCCCTACACGCTAGTTATGATTGATGGTATGCCAATTGTTAGTGGTTTATCAACTGTATATGGACTTTCTGGAATACCTAATTCTTTAATTGAAAGAATTGAGGTTGTAAAAGGGCCTGCCTCTTCTCTTTACGGAAGTGAAGCCGTAGGTGGATTGATAAACATTATTACCAAAAACCCAGATGCTGCGCCCGAAATAAGTACCGATGTATTTGCATCTGGTTGGGGAGAAACAAATATTGATTTCGGTTTTAAGGCCAGAGTAGGAAAAGCTACTGCATTAGTTGGAGCTAACTACTTTTTTTATGATCAAGTCATTGATAAAAATGAAGATGGTTTTACCGATTTAACACTTCAAGACCGTATATCTATTTTTAATAAATGGAATTTTAAAAGAAGTAGTGGAAAGAACTTTACGCTTGCAGGTCGTTTTTATTATGAAGATAGATGGGGAGGAGAAAATGAATGGGATAGATCATTTAGAGGTAGTGATGAAATCTATGGAGAAAGTATCTACACTACCCGTTATGAGGTTTTAGGAAGTTATGAACTCCCAACCAAAGAACCTATATCTTTATCTTTCTCGTATACAAACCATGATCAAAATTCTTTTTATGGCGATGTTTCTTATCAAGCAAAACAAAGAATAGGTTTTACACAATTAGCTTGGGATAAAAAACTAAAGTCTCATGATTTGTTGTTTGGTGCTGCGTATCGATATCAATATTATGACGACAATACAACGGCAACAGGATCTGATAATACAAACGACCCAGAAGAAACCAAAATACCAGGCGTTTTTGTTCAAGATGAAATTACGTTAGCCTCAAATCATAAATTATTGCTAGGGTCAAGACTAGATTATGACGATCGTCATGGTTCTATATTCACTCCTAGAATAGCATACAAATGGAGTATTAATGATAAAAACATTTTTAGATTAAATGCAGGAACAGGATTTAGAGTAGTGAATTTGTTTACAGAAGAACATGCAGCACTTACTGGATCTAGAGAAGTCATAGTTGAAGAAAATCTTGCCCCCGAAGAATCATATAATGTCAATCTAAATTATATCAAAAAAATATTTTTCGATAACGGAACGTTTATTGGTTTAGATGCCTCTGCTTGGTATACCCACTTTACCAATGCGATTATTCCTGATTATGATACAAACCCACAACAAATACGTTATGGTAACTTAGATGGATATGCCGTGTCGACAGGTGTGAGTCTTAATTCTGACATCAATTTTTCTAATGGTCTAAAGGTAATGGCTGGTTTTAGTGCTTTAAATGTATCTAATACTGATGATGGCATAAGGTCTCGTCAGGTTTTAACAGAAAGCTTTACAGGAACTTGGGGAGTTACCTATAAAGTCCATGCTCTAAATCTCACATTAGATTATACAGGAAATGCTTACGGCCCAATGCGACTGCCTACTCTAGGCCCAAATGACCCTAGAAGAGATAATTCTCCGTGGTATAGTATTCAAAATATTCAATTTACTTACAAATCTAGCACCAATCTTGAAATATACGGAGGTGTCAAAAACCTATTAGACTGGACACCTAATCGAGGTAATCCTTTTTTAATATCTAGAGCTGAAGATCCTTTTGATAACAATGTGCAATTTAATCAAAACGGAGATGTTTTGGTTACTGCAGATAATCCATATGGCCTTACTTTTGATTCTACCTATATTTACGGCCCTAATCAAGGAGCTCGTGGATTCTTAGGGGTACGTTATACTCTACTATAATTATGAAAACAATACTACTATATAGCGTCGCAATTTTTACTTTTTTAATAAGTCAAAATATAAATGCGCAAATACAAGTGAATTCATTCGAGTCTCTAAAGGACAAAATGAGTACTGCTCCAAAACCTATAGTCATTTTTGTGCACACGGATTGGTGTATGTACTGTAAAAATATGGAGAACACTACTTTTAAAAATTCTGAAATCGTTCAAAATTTAAACAACAATTTTTATTTCGTATCTCTAAATGCTGAAAGTCGTAAAAGAATTACATTTTTAAATAACGATTTTAATTTTCAGCCAAATGGCCATAAAACAGGAGTACATCAATTGGCAAAAGAGTTAGCTACAGTAAACAATAAAATTGGCTACCCTACATTAACCATTTTAAATGCTAAATATGAAATCATATTTCAGCAACAATCATTTTTAAGTGCTAAACAGCTTAGTAAAATATTAAAAAAACTATCCTAACATGATCAATCGAATTATAAGTCTTTGTTTTCTTTTTATTACTCTATTTTCTTGTAAACAAGAAACGAAAGACAAAAACGAAAAACTCTATGTAGTTACAACTACATCTATGATCACAGATCTTGTTAAAAATATAGGTAAAGATTTAATCAAGGTTGATGGATTAATGGGGAGTGGTGTGGATCCTCATTTATATAAAGCCAGTGAAGGTGATGTATCTAAACTAGTTAATGCCGATGTTATTATTTATAACGGTTTACATCTAGAAGGTAAACTGGTCGAAGTTTTTGAGAAAATGAAACTTCAAAATAGAAAAGCGATTGCCGTAGGAGAAAGCTTAGATAAAAATACATTAATTGGGTCCGACTATTTTGCTTCAAATTATGACCCTCATATTTGGTTTAGTGTCACGAATTGGAAAATAGTTACTCAATTTGTAATAGACAAACTAGTAGAAATAGATGCTAAAAATGCTAGTAGCTATAAAAATAACGGTAAGATATATCTTGATAAATTAAGTCAACTTGAAAAAGAATTACAAAATACCATCACAACCTTACCAAAAGAAAAACGTATTTTAGTTACCGCTCATGACGCATTTAGTTATTTTGGAAAAGCATTTGACTTTAATGTTGTTGGATTACAAGGGCTTTCAACAGCAACAGAAGCTGGGGTTCAAGATGTTCAGAAATTAGCTAATTTTATTATTAAAAATGAAGTAAAAGCTATTTTTGTTGAGACTTCTGTACCAAAACGAACAATTAAAGCATTACAGGCAGCTGTAAAATCAAAAAACCATGAAGTCGTTATAGGAGGCACATTATTTTCTGATGCCTTAGGAAACCCTGATACTAACGAAGGAAATTATATCGGCATGTTCGAATATAATGTCAATACGATTGTAAATGCCTTAAAATAATGAATAAAAAAATAGCCGTTCAAATAGATGATCTTACTGTGGCCTATAATTACAAACCTGTTTTATGGGATATTGACCTTGCTATTCCTGAAGGTGTTCTAATGGCTATTGTTGGACCAAATGGCGCAGGAAAATCTACATTGATTAAATCTATTTTAGATATCATTACTCCTATTGCCGGAAGTGTTCAGATATACGGAAAGCCATACAAAAAACAACGCTCGTTAGTTGCATATGTCCCACAAAAAGGAAGTGTAGACTGGGACTTCCCTACAACAGCCCTAGATGTAGTTATGATGGGAACGTACGGAAGTTTAGGTTGGATCAAAAGACCTGGTCAAAAAGAAAAAAAAGCTTCATTAGAAGCTTTAGAAAAAGTAGGAATGCTTTCTTTTAAAAACAGGCAAATAAGCCAACTTTCTGGCGGACAACAACAACGTATCTTTCTAGCCAGAGCTTTAGTACAAAATGCTGCTATTTATTTTATGGATGAGCCTTTTCAAGGTGTAGATGCCACTACCGAAAAAGCCATAATTAATATTCTCAAAGAGCTAAGAAAACAAGGAAAAACAGTTATTGTTGTACATCATGATTTACAAACTGTCCCTGAATACTTTGATTGGGTTACTTTTCTAAATGTAAAAAAGATCGCAACGGGCCCTGTGAAAGATATTTTTAACGATGATAACTTAACTAAAACATACGGAATCAATTACAAAGTGAGTATTCAGCAATAGATAATACTCATAACATAAAAATATGGATTTAATTCAATACATAGATCTCGTTTTTACAGATTACACCTTGCGCACTATTACTTTAGGCACAGCTGTTCTTGGTGCTATTTGTGGTATGTTGGGTAGTTTTGCCGTACTTCGAAAACAAAGTCTGCTAGGTGATGCCATTTCGCATGCTGCTTTGCCGGGTATTGCTATTGCATTTTTAATTATTGAAACAAAAAATAGTTCTGTTTTTTTACTCGGCGCCTTAATCAGCGGGTTAATTGGTACATTTTGGATTAGAGGGATAACTCGTAAAACACATCTTAAATCAGATACCGCATTAGGCCTTATATTGTCATTATTTTTTGGGTTTGGTATGTTATTGCTTACCTATATTCAAAAAATGCCAAATGCCAATCAAGCTGGCCTAGAAAGTTATCTCTTTGGACAGGCTGCCACCCTTTTAGAAAGTGATGTTTGGTTAATGGCTATTGTTACAGGGATTAGTCTAATTATTTTATTACTATTCTGGAAAGAGCTTAAGATTTTACTTTTTGATGCCGACTACACCAAAACCCTTGGTTTTAATACTAAATTTTTAGACATACTGATCACAACATTTATTGTTATTGCAATTGTTTTAGGACTACAAACTGTTGGAGTAGTTTTAATGAGCGCTATGTTACTTGCTCCTGCTGCTGCAGCAAGACAATGGACAAATAACCTCGCCGTTATGGTAATTTTAGCTGCAATATTTGGGGCCTTTTCGGGTGTGTTAGGCACTGCAATTAGTGCTAGTAACAATAATTTATCAACAGGACCTGTAATTGTACTAGTTGCAGGAGTCTTTGTTTTATTTTCTTTTATATTTTCTCCTGGTCGTGGTTTATTATTTAGAGAAATTAGATTTAGAAAAAACAGAAGTGATCTTGAACTACATAAGACACTTTCTTTTATGTACAATATTGCCAAAACTCATGAAGATACTACTCACCCTCATGCTATAAAAATTTTGAACAATTTTCAAGGATTTACTAGAAAATCATTGCAAAAATTAGAAGACAAGGATTATGTAAAAATTAATGGAAATATGTGGTCAATGACTGCATCTGGATATCATACAGCTGCTAATTTATATGATCAATTAATCAAAGAAGAAAATGAGTAATGCCCAAATTGAAATACAATTAATTGCCAGTATGGTTGCCATAGCATGTGCTATACCTGGTACATTTCTAGTATTAAGAAAAATGGCTTTGATTACTGATGCTATTAGTCATTCGATTTTACCAGGTATCGTAATTGGCTTTTTTATTACCCATGATTTATCGTCCCCTTTACTCATTATTCTTGCTGCTGCTAGCGGAGTGTTGACTGTTGTTTTAGTAGAGTTTATTCAAAAAACAGGATTAGTTAAAGAAGATACAGCCATAGGACTTGTTTTTCCTGCACTCTTTAGTATCGGTATCATTTTAATCTCCAAAAATGCAAATGACGTTCATCTTGATGTAGATGCTGTACTGTTAGGCGAACTTGCTTTTGCTCCTTTTGATAGACTAACTATCGGTGGAGTAGATATTGGACCAAAATCTTTATGGATTATTGGTACGATACTACTTATTACTATCACATTACTTTTTGCCTTTTTTAAAGAATTAAAAGTAAGCACATTTGATGCTGGGCTTGCTTCTGCATTAGGTCTTTCTCCTGTAGTTATGCATTATGGTTTAATGACTATTTCTTCAATCACTACCGTTGGAGCGTTTGACGCTGTAGGAGCTATCCTTGTTATTGCTTTAATGATTGCGCCCGCTGCAACAGCGTATTTATTAACCAATGATCTCAAAAAAATGCTTTTGCTGTCTGTTATATTTGGTGTAAGCAGTGCTATTATAGGATACTGGAGTGCTCATGCTCTTGACACCTCTATCTCAGGATCTATGACCACTATTTTAGGACTTATATTTCTTTTTGTTTATTTATTTGCTCCTAACAAAGGTTTATTCTCTGTTCTATATCGTCAAAAACAACAACGTATTGAAGTTTCATTACTTACATTTTTATTACATCTAGGTAATCACAATGATGATGAGTCTGAAAGACACGTAAAACATCTTAATGAACATATTAATTGGCAAAAGGTGAAAGCTAAATCTGTTTTGGATCTTGCTCTTAAAAACAACATGATTACTATCGAAAAAGATATCATTTTTTTAACCGAAAAAGGAAAGAACTTTACCAAAGAAGCGATCGATTACATCTTAACCAATAAAAACTCTGAAATTGAACATATGAAAGATCGGTTTTTCTTATTCAGAGGTTAATTTAGGTTTTACATTTTCCCATTCGATACCACATATCATAACCCTATGATATTATTTAGTATTATTTAAATAATCAAACATTTGGTAATACAAAAGCACCTCTTGTCCTATAAAAAAGTTAAAATCCTACTTACACTTCAAAACAATTAACTCAAAACATTTACTTTCGAACATTCACAATCAATCAACAAATCAATGATTAAACATAAAATAGTATTTAGGTTTGTAGTTTTATTCTTCATATTATTAATCATTCCGTTTCCCCTTAATATTATCCCAGGTTTTGATTTTATAGACATTTTTTTTAATGACATTTATCACTTTATTATCCCTTGGATAGGAAAAAACATTCTTCAATTAAAAGAAGATATCACAGTTTTTACTAATGGTAGCGGAGATACTACATATGACTATGTACTGGTTCTATTTTTTATTTTAGTTGCTATTATAGGAGCTGTTTTTTGGACTTTCTTTTTCAGAAGCAAAGAAGACTTAATCAAAATTAATTATTGGTTTAGAGTAGGATTACGTTATTACCTTGGATATAATATGATGTCCTATGGTTGGGCAAAAGCAATTCCTTTACAGTTTTCAGAGCCTTCATTTTATAGATTATTAGAGCCGATTGGAGATATGTCACCAATGGGACTTGCATGGACTTTTATGGGGTTTTCTGCTGGATACACCATATTTTCTGGAATAGCAGAACTCATAGGAGGCATACTCTTATTATATAAACGCACACAATATCTTGGAGGTTTGATTTTAATGATAGTAATGGGCAACGTTATGGCCTTAAACTATTTTTATGATATTCCTATAAAACTATTTTCTACCGAACTATGGTTAATGGCATTAATCATTTCAACTCCAAAAATAAAGCAATTGTACAGATTATTAATCCTTAATGTACCTACACATGCTACTACATCTTATCGACCGCCTTTTCATAAATCAATCCACAAAAAGATATTATTAATTTCTAAAGGTATGATTGTGCTATTTATATTTTTTTATCCTCTAAAGGAAAACATGGATTATTTAAAAGAATATGGACGCTATTCTTATAAAAAAACGCCTTTGTACGGTTTATATGAAATCACCAATTTTAAAGTAAATCAAAAAGAAATCCCTCCACTTACAACAGATACTATTCGTTGGAAATATATTGCAATAGAGTATAAAAAGTCTATGCAATTCTATAACATGGATATGAAAAGATTTCGTTATAAATCTGAAGTAGACACGATTAATCAAAAAATAATTTGGACTGACACTAAAGACTCTACTAAAGTATACAACTTCATATACACCCGGACAGATTCTACTATGCGCTTTCAAGGAATACATAAAAATGATACTATTGATTGTCAAACAAAGCGTCTTGACAAGAAAGATTTCAGACTCATGAACAGAGGTTTTAACTGGATTCAGGAATATCCTTTTAATAGGTAGACAAAATTTTAATCATTCAAAAACTTAATATTAGTATTACTTTTTTTAATCTTTTCTAAAATTTAAAGAGAAGATGAGTTATAATTGATTTAATTATCTATGTTTTAGTATTTTTAGACAATCACACACATCTCAAAACTTATTTTTAATGAAAAAAATACTTCTTACTCTATTTGTAGCCATAATTGCATGTAAAAAACAAGACACAAATACAGAAGTGACCCGCTGGGAGAAACATGCTTCTAATATAGAAATCATTAGGGATGATTTTGGAGTTCCTCATATTTATGGAAAGACAGATGCAGATGCCGTTTTTGGTTTATTATATGCGCAATGTGAAGATGATTTTAACAGGGTAGAACAAAACTATATTTGGGCTATAGGAAGACTAGCAGAAGTAGAGGGAGAAGAAGCTATATATAGTGATTTACGTGCTCGTTTATTTATGACTAAAGAAGAAGCTATTGCCAATTATGAAAAGGCTCCTGTTTGGTTAAAAAAACTATGTGATGCCTTTGCCGATGGTATTAATTATTATCTCTATACACACCCTGAAGTTACGCCTAAATTAATCACTCATTTTGAGCCATGGATGCCTATGTATTTTAGTGAAGGGTCTATAGGTGGTGATATAGAAAGGGTGTCTACTAAAAGAATTAAAGCTTTTTACGAAAATAAAGAAGCCCTAAAACTCACAGCTTATGGCGATGCCTTAACACACAAAGATCCTCATTCAGAACCCAGTGGTTCCAATGGTTTTGCTATTTCGGGAAAACGTACTCAATCAGGTAATGCCATGCTTTTAATCAATCCACATACTTCCTTTTTCTTTAGAGGTGAAGTTCATGTTGTTAGTGAAGAAGGGTTAAATGCTTACGGTGCTATTACTTGGGGACAGTTTTTTGTTTACCAAGGGTTTAATGAAAAAACAGGTTGGATGCATACTTCGACCTATACTGATGTGATCGATGAGTATATAGAGACTATATCCAGCCAAGATGGACAATTAAAATACGCTTATGGCGATGAATCTAGGGATGTAGCCACCTCAGAAGTGACTTTGAAATATAAAGATCGTGATCAAATTAGAGAAAGAGAATTTCCTATATACAAAACACATCATGGTCCTATCACCCATATGATAGATGATAAATGGGTTTCGACCGCACTAATGTGGAGCCCAGTTAAAGCTCTGGAACAATCATACACTCGCACAAAATTAAACGGTCATAAAGCGTTTAAGCAAATGATGAATATTAGAACTAATTCTTCTAATAACACAGTATATGCTGATGCGGATGGAAATATTGCTTATTATCATGGTAATTTTATACCTAAAAGAGATACCCTATTTAATTTTAGAAAACCTGTTGATGGAAGTAATCCTGCAACCGATTGGAAAGGATTACATACCGTTGATGAAAGTATTGTGGTCGTAAATCCTGAAAGTGGTTGGATACAAAATTGTAATTCGACTCCTTTCACTTCTGCAGCCGAGTATAGCCCTAAAAAAGAGGATTATCCTAAATACATGTCAATCGACAGAGAAAATTTTAGAGGTATACATGCGATTCGTCTCTTAAAAAAAGTAGATAGCCTAACGCTAGACAAGCTGATTGAGATTGGTTATGACCCATACTTACCTGCTTTTGAAACTTTGATCCCAGGATTAATAGAAGCTTATGACCAATCTCCTGTTAAAAATACAGACCTAAAAGAACCTATAGATATTTTAAGAAAATGGGATTTTGCAGTGTCTTCAGAATCCGTGGCAATGTCATTGGCGCATTTTTATGGATTAACTTATCGAAAACTAGGGAAAAAACCAGAGAATTTGAGTGCAATGGAAACTTTCACTTACTTTGGTACCTCTTCACCTGCTCAAGAGCGACTTTCTATTTTTTCTAAAACTATTTCACAACTTAATACGGATTTTGGTTCATGGAATACTCCTTGGGGAGAAATCAATAGATATCAACGTATTAATGGCGATATACAACAACCTTTTGATGATTCAAAACCGAGTCTGCCAGTTGGATTAGCTTCTGGTAGATGGGGAGCTTTAGCCTCATATGGTGCCAAATCATACGATGGTACAAAGCGCATTTATGGGACTTCGGGCAATAGTTTTGTCGCAGTTGTTGAATTTGGAGACAAAGTGAAAGCCAAAACTATGCTAGCTGGTGGACAAAGTGGTGATCCTGATTCTCCACATTTTGATGACCAAGCGCAACGTTACATTGATGTCAAATTTAAGGATGTAGCCTATTACAAAGAAGATGTAGTAAAAAGAGCAAAAAAAACATATCATCCCGGAGAGAAATAAAATTAACTAAAAAAAGAGAAGATATTTACAGGAACCACTTAGTAAACACATTAAAACAGTTTCTTAAAGTCTTTTGTAAATATCTTCTTTTACTTTATAGCCATTAGACTTTTATTTAATCGGAATACAAAAATCAACTATACATTTTTTTTCAGGATGATCATTAAAGTTATTGTGATATATCTCAAAAGGATCATGTGCTGATTTTTGATATCCGTTTTCATTCATCCAAATAAAAAGACCACTCCAGGACTTTTCAAACTCTTCTACCGTAATTTCAAACCTACTTACTATATGTTTTCCACCAGCTATACTATCCATTCCTATTTCTCCTTCGGCTTTCATTTCTTTATCTAGAAACATACAGATACTCATACGCACTTTATCAGGATCTGTAATCTTAAAACTATCATGAAATATTCTGGCTATTTTAGTATTCGAATTTTCTAGCATTCCCTTTGATCTGCCCCACCTCAGTACTTTATCAAATGCTTGTTCTATACCTTCAACACCTATTTGGGTTACATATGCTATATCCGTTTCTAAAAATTCTTTAATTTCAATTTTTGCATTCATTTTAATCCAAGTTATTTGATTATTAATGTTGCAAATATATTTTTCAAAGATTTGATTTTCTTGTCCATTCTTGCTTTCAACTTTACATATCTTGCTATATTTTCCTGGACTCAATTTCCTAAATTCTGAAGGACTTATCCCGTAAACCTTTTTAAATGCTCGTGTAAAAGAAGAGTTACTACTAAAGCCATATTGTAAAGAAAGTTCTGAGACACGAGCCCCTTTTTGCCTTATTAAAATGCCTGCAGTTTTTTCAATTCGTTTACGAATAATGTATGCATTTAATGGCTCGCCCGTGATTGCTTTAAAAATTCTATGAAAATGAAATGGCGAATAGCTTGCTTTTTCAGCAATCTTTTCTAAAGACAGTTGATTATCAAGGTTATTATCAATAAACCTTAGAATAATATTTATTCTGCCTATATATTCTTCTGAAACCATTTAACCCTATTACTTATAATTCAATTTTTAAGGAAAATACTAAAAATTATAATGATGATATAGGTTTTCTGACATCCTTTACTTTTTATCTATTACTTTTGACACTAAAATAGCATCTGCTTCGTATCGCCAAGGGTTTACATAACCTGACCCTTTGGTTGGTATTGGTTTAGTCATTTCACCTGTAAGTGTATTAAACCAATAATAAGTTTTTACCTTGTCTTTTTCCGGCTTTAAAAGCCAACCTAGTTTTATTTGGAAATTTTCCTTAGGCACATAATGTAGTTGTAAACCTTTCTTATTTGCTAGTGCATAACCACTACTGTTTACCCATGGTGCTGGTTTTAAATCTTCATTGATAAATTGTTTCCAAAAAGTACTTAAATGTTTAAAATAAGAGAATTTTGGCTTGTAAGAGTCTTCGGGCTGTTCAAATGGATTATATACTACAACATTCCAAGAACTTCCTTGCCAATAGTATGTAGTTCCTGCTCCAGCAAATAAACACATATAATTTCTTCTTAAGCATACTTCTGCATTTGTATAATCACCCGTAAAAACTGTATAGTCAGAAGTTTCATATCCGCCATGTTCAATATTAAAGATAGGTTTATTCTTAAACGTTTGATAAACTTCTAGTGTACGATTATAAAGATTATGACTCCAATCTTGAGAAGAAATATAATCGACCTCATCAGCATGTTTTTTACAGAAACCATAATCATGAACCGTGACTAAACGTTGATAACTATCTTGCTTCCTAATGCGTTCTATACGTTCGGATATATACGCTTCATCGGCTCGACCGTAATACAAGGCCTCTTTAGAAACATCCCAAAGTACATTTGGAAACGCTTGATAACGTTTAATAACATAGTCATAATACATATTATCAGCATCGGATCGCATATCTGGCCAAGCAACCAACTTGTTCCACACATAAATCATAATATGAGCAAATAATTGTCGATCATGCATTGCAAGTATCGTACGATCATATTTTTTAAAAAAATCGATATTCAAACCACTAAAATCCGGAGATTCATTTGTTCCTAAAAAAGGAAAAATTGCTTCGGGACCTCCAAATTCATGATCTTTGTGCGCCTTTAACTTTTCATCTTTCTTCCAGCTTACATCATAAGAAAACACATTCATCACGATCTGATTATATCCATTATCTTTTATCAGATCTAGTAAATGATTTGTTTTAGGTATTTCATTTGGATTAGCATAATCCAGTGCATATAACCAATCACATTCAAATGCTATTGGTGTATATTTCTCTCCTGATTCATAATAAAAACTGCGAGTATCTTCTTTAGATAATTGTAAACCTCCCTTATGATCTTGATTAGCAGAAACAGTTATTACTCCTTGTTTTTTGTTTAAAGTAGCGTGATCACTTTTTGTAACGAATTGCCATTCTCCAGATATAGCACTAGAAAACCGAATCAACCACTTGCTTTTAGATGCATCATCTCCGTTATAAATTAGAGGCAGCGTTAATTCTGTACCGGTACTATGTTTAAATACTACTGTACTAGAATCTTTAAAGGGATTAGTTACTTTTTTGGATTCTAATTTGATATCTAAAACCTCCCATTGTTTACTGCTGTATTTTTTATTTGATTTAAAAGATTGCTCTTGATATTGTGCTATTGTATACTGCGAAATACATATCAGCAAAAGGACTTGTATGACAAACTGTTTCATTCCTGAGTTTTTTGTTTTTGGTTGTTATATAAAAATAAAAACTTAGGACTAAAAACTAGAGAACATACCTTTTAAATGATGCAACAAATTGCTCAATTATGACATAACCTGACTAACGTGAATTACAAAAGATCCTAGGACTATCTTGGTTCTTTTACTTTTGCTTTTTTATTTTATGATTTGCCCCTATTATAAAGTATAAAATAGCACCTATTAGGTTGGACAGAAGTACTACCAGTATCCAAATCAGTTTATTATTTCCTGTAAATTCGTTTCTTAAAATATCAATCAAAGCCATTATTGATATTAAAAGAAGCGAAAGAAATAATAGAATAAGTAAAATTTGCCAAATGCCTAACATCCCTAAAATAATCATGTCTTCAATTTACTATTTAAAGTTATTAATAATTATGTGTTTGTGTCTTACAAAAACAAAATGTTACCTTAATCTTTCATTGCTTGTAACGTTTCTATAGACAATATCATTATATAAATTCTTTATTGAGATAAGACATGCTATAAATAAAAAACCATGAATATAGTTTTTCATGGTTTTTTATCAATCTGATGTATTGAAGCAGCATTACTACTTACATAATCTATTTTCTAAAACTCTCTATTTACATCAAAAGCTTCTAAATAGTCTTTAACTCGTTGTACAAACTGACCGCCTAATGCTCCATTGACTACTCTATGATCATATGAATGTGATAAGAACATTTTATATCTAATCCCTATAAAATCACCATCAGGAGTTTCTATGACAGCAGGTACCTTTCTAATAGCTCCAAGTGCTAAAATAGCTACTTGTGGTTGGTTAATAATCGGTGTACCCATAATACTACCAAACGTTCCAACATTGGTTACGGTATACGTTCCCCCTTGAATATCATCTGGTTTTAACGCATTATTTCTGGCTCTATTTGCAAGATCATTTACTGCCTTGGTCATTCCTACCAAATTTAATTGATCTGCATTCTTTATAACAGGAACAATCAAATTACCATCGGATAAAGCAGCTGCCATACCAAGATTTATATTTTTCTTTTTAATTATTGTGTCTCCAGAAACAGAGATATTAATCATTGGAAAATCTCTAATTGCTTTTGCGACAGCTTCCATAAAAATCGGAGTAAACGTTAAGTTCTCTCCTTCTCTTTTCATAAAATCACCTTTTACCTTCTTTCTCCAGTTCCAGATATTAGTTACATCGGCTTCTATAAATGACTGAACATGAGCAGACGTTTGAACAGATTCTACCATATGATGAGAAATGAGTTTCCCCATTCTCGTCATTTCTATGATTTCATCTTCTCCAGAGGCTACTACTGGTGTAGCTTTAGGAGCGCTCTCCTTTTTACTTGGAGCAGCAACAGGCTGAACTTTTTCTGGTTGAGCAGCAGTCTTAGTTGTAGTCGTTCCATTCTTACGATCTTCTACAAATCCTAATATATCATTTTTGGTTACACGACCATCTTTACCCGTACCTGCAATAGCTTCTAATTCTGCCAATGAAACATTTTCTGCTGCAGCAATATTTTTTACCAACGGAGAGTAAAATGAAGTACTTTCAGAAAAATCTACAGCCGCATTAGTAACTGCTTCAGTAGTTTCTGCTATTTGAGTTTCTATAACTACAGCTTCTTTAGGAGCGTCTTTAGTATCTACTTTGGTCGTTTCCGGAGCTGAAACAGGAACATCATCACCTTCAGTTTCTATAATAGCTATTGTTTGGCCTACTTGTACTACATCGTCAACATCAAATAGTTTTTCTACCAAAACACCTTCTACTTCACTAGGTACTTCACTATCTACCTTATCTGTTGCAATCTCAACAACAGTATCATCCAACTCGATAGTATCTCCTATTTCTTTTAACCAAGTTGTTATTGTTGCCTCTGCAACACTCTCCCCCATTTTTGGAAGCTTAAGCTCAAATTTTGCCATATTCCTAATTAAAAGTGTTTGTACGTTATATTTTTTGCGAATTTACTTAAAATTAACCTTAAAAATTAATTTTCCTCTATTAAAATTTACCTAAAAAGATAATACTTCTCCCTTTCCATCACTAAAATCACTCCCAATGATATAATTGCGATTCTTAGGTCTTATTCTAAAAGTTACGTTGCGTTTTCGTAACTTTTGCATTTGATTAATAATTTCATCAAAACTAATAAAACTATTGTCAAAGATAATCTCGATATTTTGATCTCCCAAATCTTCTTTTCCTATACTGCTTCTAAGCTCTAAGTTCTTACCTAATGTTTTCTTTATTAAATCATATAAATCATTATCATTAGAGAGCAAACAATATAAAGTTATTTTTCTTTTTTCTTTTTCAAAATTCTTGAAGGATTGAATCCTAGATACAATATGTATTGCAATCGAAATTAAAAAATCTAAAAACCTAGTACTTTTAAAGTGTTTCTTATAAAAGAACCGCATAGCAGTATAAAATCTTCTCACATATGTTGCATTGCGATCCGTACTTTCTCCTTTATAATGAATTGCACAAACATTGCCTATATAATAATTCTGGAGCCCTTTTTTCTTAATTTTATATGACAAGTCAATATCTTCGGCATACATAAAATAATCCTCATCAAAACCCTCTACTAATTTATATATTTCTTTTTTCACAAATAGAAAAGCTCCAACTAGTACATCTACATCCCCAATAGCTTTTCCAGAAATATGATCCGCATAGTAGCTTTTTATCTGCTCCACTCTAATTCCAAAAAGTCTTGTAAGCGACGACAAAGGGGATGGAATATTTCGCTTACTCTCATGTAAAAAATCTCCTCTACCATTAATTAATCTTGGACCTAATAATCCAGCATGAGGTAATTTAACTATTTTACCTAAAAGGTCCTTAAATATATTTGCACCTATCACGGTATCAGGATTAAGAAGACAAACATACTCTCCTCTCGCAATGAATACCCCTTGATTATTAGCTTTTGCAAAGCCTACATTTATTTTATTTTTAATTACTGTAACTTTCGGAAATTGATTTTGCAACATATGAAGACTATCATCATGGGAACAATTATCTACAACAATAATTTCTGAATCAATCGATTCTATAGCTTCATAAACACTAAGCAAACATTGTTCTAAGAAATAACGTACATTATAACTAACTATAATAATAGATAATTTCATAAATCACCTCATTCTAAGGATTTTTTAAGGCATTTTCAAAAGGGATTCTATTAAGAATACTTCTTCCTAAGGTAACTTCATCTGCATATTCTAACTCGTCATTAACACTAATACCTCTTGCAATAGTAGAGGTCTTAATCGTTATTTCTTCTAACTGCTTATAAATATAGAAATTCGTGGTATCACCTTCCATAGTAGCACTTAATGCAAATATCAACTCCTTTACCTCTCCTGATTTAGCTTTTGTTATCAAAGAACTTATTGTTAGATCCTGAGGTCCAATACCATCTAAAGGACTAATTTTTCCACCAAGAACATGATATAAACCTCTATACTGCCCTGTACTCTCTATAGCCATTACATCTCTTATGTCTTCAACAACACAAATAATATCTTTGAACCGACTATTATTACTACAAATATCACAAATCTGATCATCACTAATACTGTGACAGTTTTTGCAAAATTTAATCTCTTTACGCAAAGTACCTAAAGCACTTACTAAGTGTGCCGTTTGTGATTCGGGTTGTCTTAATAAATGAAGTACCAATCGTAATGCCGTTCTTTTTCCTATTCCGGGTAGCTGCGACATCTCGTATACTGCATTTTCTAATAATTTTGAAGAAAATTCCATAGCTAAGCAAATTTACTATTTTTAATGAAGACCTCTTCATAAATACCTTTTGATTATTACTACACATTTAAAAGCATTTTTCTACTTTTACTCTAAAAGTAAAAATAATGTTCGATTCCCTTTCTGAAGAAATACAGCTTATTTTAATGGTGGTAGGAATTGCGATTCTATTTATTGCAGTATCATGGAACACCAAACGGAATAAAAATAAGTTATACGGTCGGAAAAAACGTAATTTCAAGAAAAATTACTTTGATAAGAAAAAGAAACAATAGTACTTTTCAAAATTTATAATTCTAAAGTTAAACTCATAATGAAGATATATACAAAAACTGGCGACAAAGGTACCACTGCTCTATTTGGCGGCACCAGAGTACCTAAACATCATATTCGCATTGATAGCTATGGTACGGTAGATGAACTTAACTCGCATATTGGCCTGATTAGAGATCAAGAAATTGATGAACTAAGCAAAAAAGTACTTGTAGACATACAAGATAAACTTTTTACTGTGGGTGCTGTTCTAGCTACAGACCCAGAAAAAGCTATTCTAAAGAGTGGACAAAAACGATTAAACATTCCTACTATTTCGATTACAAATATCGAGTTGCTAGAAAAAGAAATGGATCGAATGAACGACGCTTTACCACAGATGACACATTTTATATTACCTGGTGGACATCAAACTGTGTCATTCTGTCACATTGCCCGTTGTGTATGCAGAAGAGCGGAGCGTTTGGCGACTGCACTTTACGAGTTAGAACCCTTTGAAGAGACCACTTTACAATATTTAAACCGACTATCTGACTATCTTTTTGTACTGGCACGAAAGTTGTCCCACGATTTAAAGGCAAATGAAATACAATGGATTCCAACGAAGAATTCATAATCCATTTTCCTTTTAAAATTTATTAGGATTTATCCTTAAAAAAATTACGTTCTTATAATTATTGTTGAAATAATTAATTTTTTACTTGACTTTTTAAACTAAAAAATTATTTTTGCAAAAAATAAACCAGTAAACATATGTATTGGACTTTAGAATTGGCATCGTATTTAAGTGATGCGCCTTGGCCAGCTACAAAAGACGAATTAATAGATTATGCAATTCGTACTGGAGCACCTCTAGAAGTTGTAGAAAACCTACAAGCAATCGAAGATGAAGGAGATTCATACGACTCTATTGAAGAAATATGGCCGGATTATCCCACTGACGAAGATTATCTTTGGAATGAGGATGAATATTAAAACATCGAAATAGTATTAAAAGTCTCGCAAGAGGCTTTTTTTTTGCGTAAATTATGCTGCTTTACGGCTTTTTACGTTTTAACATTGTATAACATAGCCAATAAAGGCTTTGAGATAACTTAAGGATGTCCCATTTTTGGGAATTTTCCCGATTGTATCTCAATAGAGATGGTAAATTAATTTCATTATTGAAATTAAAATCTCATTAAACACACAACAACCATAAATTATGGGAATTTTAGATTCTGTATTAAAAGTATTTGTTGGAGATAAATCCAAACAAGATATAAAAGGTATTCAACCAAAGGTTGAACTGGTAAAGCAAGCAGAAAAGGCTTTATCAAATCTTACACATGATGAGCTTCGTGCCAAAACTACTGAGTTTAAAAATAAGATAAACGAAGCGCGTGCAGAGGTTAATGCCAAAATAGACGCACTTAATGAAGATGCTAATAACACTGAAGATATCGACAAAAAAGAAGATATTTATGCAGAAATAGACGCATTAAAAGAAGAAGCGTATACGATTACAGAAAATGCTCTTAATGATATTTTACCAGAAGCTTTTGCTGTAGTCAAAGAAACAGCAAAACGTTTTGCAAATAATGAATCCATAGAAGTAACAGCATCTGCATATGATCGTGAGCTTTCTGGAGCGAGAGAGCATATTACGTTAGATGGTGATCAAGCCATATGGTCAACAAGTTGGGATGCCGCCGGAAAAGAAGTAAAGTGGGATATGGTCCACTATGATGTGCAATTAATTGGAGGTATTGCTTTACACGAAGGAAAAGTTGCCGAGATGCAAACTGGAGAAGGTAAAACATTAGTAGCTACACTTCCTGTATATCTTAATGCACTTTCTGGTAACGGGGTGCACCTTGTAACGGTAAATGATTACCTAGCTCGTCGTGATAGTGAGTGGATGGCTCCGATATTTCAATTTCATGGTTTAACCGTTGATTGTATAGATAATCATAGACCAAACTCTACAGAACGTCGTGCAGCCTATAATGCAGATATTACATATGGTACCAATAACGAATTTGGATTCGACTATTTGCGTGATAATATGTCTCACGCCCCTGAAGATTTAGTACAGCGACCACATAATTATGCGATTATTGATGAAGTAGATTCTGTATTAATCGATGATGCACGTACTCCTTTAATTATTTCAGGTCCTATACCAAAAGGTGATATTCATGAGTTTGACGAACTTAAGCCAAAAATAGCTGATATCGTTGGGGTACAACAAAAATACTTGACTACCGTTTTTGCAGAAGCTAAAAAACTGATTAAAGAAGGAAATACTAAAGAAGGAGGATTCAAATTACTACAAGTATATAGAGGTATCCCTAAAAACAAAGCTTTAATAAAGTTTTTGAGTGAAGAAGGTGTAAAACTATTACTACAAAAAACAGAAAATTTCTACATGCAAGATAATAATAGAGAAATGCACAAAATTGATGCAGATCTTTATTACGTGATCGAAGAAAAAAATAACCAAATTGATCTTACAGATAAAGGTGTAGAATATCTTTCTGGTAAAGATGATCCTGATTTCTTTGTATTGCCTCAAATCGGCATGGAAATCGCTAAAATCGAAGGCGGTGGGTTATCGAAAGAAGAAGAAGCCGAGAAGAAAGAAGATCTTTTTAGAGAGTATAGTGTAAAAAGTGAACGTATACATACATTACGCCAATTGTTAAAAGCATATTCATTATTCGAAAAAGATGTTGAATATGTAGTTATGGACAATAAAGTTAAAATTGTTGATGAACAGACTGGTCGTATAATGGACGGTCGTCGTTATAGTGACGGTCTTCACCAAGCTATTGAAGCTAAAGAAAATGTAAAGATCGAAGATGCAACGCAGACTTTTGCCACAGTAACGCTTCAGAATTATTTCCGTATGTATGGTAAATTATCTGGGATGACAGGAACTGCCGTTACAGAAGCTGGTGAACTTTGGGAAATCTACAAGTTAGACGTTGTAGAAATTCCAACCAACAGACCTATTGCTAGAAATGACATGGAGGATTTGGTTTACAAAACCAAACGTGAAAAATACAATGCCGTTATTGAGCAAGTGACAGAACTATCTCAAGCAGGAAGACCAGTTCTTATTGGTACTACCTCTGTTGAAATTTCGGAATTATTAGGACGAATGCTAACCATCCGTAAAGTCCCACATAATGTATTAAATGCGAAGTTGCATAAAAAAGAAGCTGATATTGTAGCAGAAGCCGGTAATCCTGGTGTTGTAACAATCGCAACCAATATGGCAGGTCGTGGTACCGATATTAAATTATCTGATGCTGTAAAAGCAGCCGGCGGTCTTGCAATTGTAGGTACAGAACGTCATGATTCTCGTCGTGTAGATAGACAGTTAAGAGGTCGTGCAGGACGTCAAGGAGATCCAGGTAGTTCTCAATTTTATGTATCTCTTGAAGATAATTTAATGCGACTCTTTGGATCAGAACGTATTGCAAAGATGATGGATAGAATGGGATTAAAAGAAGGTGAAGTTATCCAACATTCTATGATCTCAAAATCTATCGAAAGAGCGCAGAAAAAAGTAGAAGAAAATAACTTTGGAGTTCGTAAACGATTATTAGAATACGATGATGTAATGAACGCACAACGTGAAGTAGTATATAAGCGTCGTTATCACGCCTTATTTGGAGAACGTTTACGTGTGGATATTGCGAATATGATCTATGACACTTCTGAAGTTATTGCAGAAGGAAATAAAATATCTCTAGACTATAAGAATTTTGAATTTGAACTAATACGTTACTTCTCTATGAGTAGTCCTGTATCTGAAGAAGAATTCGAAAAAATGGATTCTAAAAAGATAGCCGGTGAAATTTACAAATCGGCATATACACATTATCAGGATAAAATGAGACGTAATGCTGAAGCTGCATATCCTGTAATCAAACAAGTTTATGAAGATCCATCTAGTAAATACGAACGCATTTTAGTACCATTTACAGATGGAGTAAAAAACATAAATGTTGCTACAAATCTTGAAAAAGCATACGAATCTGAAGGTAAACAACTGATAACAGATTTTGAGAAAAACATCACTTTAGCAATTATAGATGATGCTTGGAAAACACATCTTCGTAAAATGGATGAACTGAAACAAAGTGTTCAATTAGCTGTTCATGAACAAAAAGATCCTTTGTTAATTTATAAGTTTGAAGCTTTTGAATTATTTAAAGCCATGATCGAGGAAGTTAATAAAGATGTTATTTCTTTCTTATTTAAAGGAGAGCTGCCAACTGGGAACACTCAAGATATTTCTGAAGCTCGTCAGGTACGCAGAAAAGAAAACCTTGAAACTTCTAAAGAAGAAATTCCAAACATGGATGAACGAGCCGCTCAAAATAGAGAAGCTGGTCAAACACAATCAAGACCTCAGGTGACTGAGACCATAGTGCGTGAACAACCAAAAATTGGACGTAATGACAAAGTTACCATCAAGCATGTAATGAGTGGTGAAAATAAAACTGTCAAATATAAGCAAGCGATTCCTTTAATCGAAAAAGGAGAGTGGGTCATTATTAATGATTAACAATATTTGATGTTAAATATAGAAAAGCCTGAAGCGATAATCCCTTCAGGCTTTTCTGTTTTTTTCCTGTGACATTAATGATTGTTCTTCTGAAATAGTTAACAGCGAAATGAATAATTTTCAGAAAACGAAGCATGTACAGTATTAATTCAAAAAGGAAGTTTAATCTAATTAATTAGTCCGGATTTATAAATATCATGAACTACCGTACCCAATAGAAGTAACATTTTAAAAGATTTGTAGTTAACAAATATAGCCTCGTGGTTTGTTTGGTAAAAAACAAGGCGATTACAATTAAATTATTTATTCAAGTCTTATGAAATTTACAACAACTATTACCTTTTTACTATCACTGTTACTACTTGTAAGTTGTAGTGATGATGAATCTAATCCTCAAGAAAGTCCTGAAAATTCAGAAATAATAATTAATGACAGCGACATTTCATTTAACTTAGTTAATCTCAAATGGCCAGTAGTCACTGGAGAAAATAATGAAACTATAGTCTATGATATTTATTTAGGTGATACTAAAATCAAAGATAGTAATACTGATACAGATTACACATTAACAAAACTAGATGCAAATACCAACTATACAGGACGCATAGTACCCAAAACCACCGATGATAGTAGGTCAAAGAATAAAGTGTTTGTCGAGTTGCCTCCTATCCCATTTTCTCTTAAAACGAAACAATTTGCAGATCCTAATGCTCCCATACCACAAGTTTCTAATCTTACCGCAAATAATATAACTAATAATAGCGCAACATTAAATTGGGATACTGCCACTATAAGCGACAATTCTACCATAACATATACTATTTATGTCGACGGCGATTTGGTCTCTAGTGACTTAACAGAAACCTCTTATATATTTGAAAATTTAGAGCCAGATACAACGTATAGTGGTGTTCTTTTGGCTATTAGTACAAATCAAAAATCAGCAGCTCTGGATTTTGAATTCACCACATTACCCGATCCAAGTGAAGTACCATTAACTGGTTTTACTTTCTTTAGAGGGACAACTACTAGTTTTGAAGGAAAAAGTTTTGTGCAATTAATTCCAATATTTATACCAGCAAATGCAAATGCTGTGGATCTAGTCTGGACAAGTAGTGATGAAACTATTGCCTCTGTAGATAAATCTGGCTATGTTACTACAAAAAATATTGGAATAGCCACTATTACTGCAACTTCTGTTGACAACCCTCAAATAACCGTTTCAATTGAACTCACAGTTACCGAACCAAGGCCGATAGGTGCTAAATTTATTTCAGCGCAACCAAAAAGATCCTCATTATTAGTTAATGATAGTAAAAAAATACAAGTCAATAAATTTAATATCGAAACAGGTTCTGCCGACGACAGCTTTACCTTTACATCAAGTGACCCAACAATAGCATCTGTTGATGCTGATGGAAATGTTACTGGATTACAAGAAGGCACAGTAGCTATCACAGTTACCTCTACCGTTGACACCACAATATCCGCCAGTATTATGCTGCGTATAGTTCGTACACCAATTCCAATTAGCGGTTTTACGTTCTTTTCTGAAAACCCGAAGACTTTATTTACAGGTGAGTCACAAAATGTATTTCCAAGAATAGAACCAGAAGATGCTACTAATAAAGACATCATCTTTACCTCTACAGACCCAAATGTTATGGAAATTAGCAGTGGACCTATAGCCAAGGCAGTTGGTGTTGGAAATGCCAGTGTAATAGTTACTTCTGTAGCGGATAATTCTATAAGTGCAGTTAGAGATTTTATAGTTATAGAAGACCTTACATCATATGATGAAACAACAGGTGTTTATAAAGCTCCTGCAAACTCAAAAGTTACATTACAGATTTATGGTTTTGGGAGCTTAGCACAAGATATAGATCCAAATTCTATTTTTATTGAAAGTACCTTTTCTGTAAAAAAGAAAAATGGAGAAGAAATACTAGATGCTTCGCAACAAAACGGACTAACTATTACATACGTAACTGATACTTTTGAGGGTATAACTTCTTTCAATATCGAAACAGAACGCATTGAATTCACAATGCCAAATGATGATGAAGTAACTATAGAAGTTTCCTTAATAATTTATGACAGTGCTAATGTGTTTGTCTCGTTTGCCGATTTAACTATTGATAATGATTCTGGGGTTCGTAAATCTGCAACGCTACGTAATGATCAAATAATTTTAAACTAACAGTTAAGTTTATATACTCTCTAAAAACACCGAATTCGTATATTTTCGGTGTTTTTAAAGAGCTATACTATATATAAACAAATCTAAATTTTCAACAATAGATTAGGATCGGGACAATTTTGAAGATAAAACTCTATATCATTTCTATTCGAAACCCCAGGGTAATCTCCAATATTACCTTGTAAATCTTTAATGACTTGAAAATGAAGGTGAGGAGCATAATCTCCATTAACTGATGCGTCACCTAGGACAGCAATTTCTTGTCCTTGTTTAATTTTTTCACCTATCCTAATGTTAGCGATCGAAGCTATGCTTAAATGCCCATACAGCGTATAAAAAACTATATCATGTATTGTATGCTCTAAAATAATAGTAGGACCATAATCTCCAAAGCCAGTATTGTTTTTAAAGCTATGTATCTTACCATCAAGAGGAGCTAAAACTGAAGTATTAGCATCACACCAAACATCTAAGCCTAAATGAATATTACGTTCTGTTTCTGGGTTTTCTTGATTAAAATGTGTGCTTCTACGATAGATTCCTCTTATCTCATTATATCCCCCGTATGCTATACTTGCATTATTCTCTTTTAGATATCGGTTAATATAAATTTCAAAGGCCTTAGAAGAAGAAACATCTATTACATCTAGTCTATGATTATCTTCAGATAGATCTATCTCAATATATTCTTCTTGAGAAAACCTTGAAGATACTACCGGTATAAAATTTGACTCGACATTCTCAATAAATCCTGAAAAATCTCTTATGATCATTAATTTGTAGCATTAATTGGGTTTGAAATATAAGATATTCAGTTTCAAATATACTAAATCCAACAGGTTCTTTCTTCTATATTTTTTCAACTGCATTAAAGTTATTGTATCTTACAAAAACATAATTACTAACGGTTATTTAGAAAAGCATGCGGGATGATTTGAGACAAAACTTAGAAATATTTAATCAACTTATTGCAAAGGGTAAACAAACAAAGAATACTGCTCAAAAGACACTACTAAAAGATGAATTATTTACCTTTTATGACTCTTTACCAGAAATTCTACCTAATGAGATGTTAGGCCATTGGAAAGGTGGTTCTTGGAAAGTAGGAACTCCTTTAGATGGATTATTAGAACTTGGACAATGGTATGGTAAGATTTTTCACACCATCAATCATGTAGATGCTGTGGTTCATAAATTTCGATTCTTCTCTGTAGTTGGTTTTCTTGGCACTCTTCTTTATTTTCCTTGGAAAATATGGACAGAACAGCAAAAATACAGAATGCCTGCTACCAAAGCATGTTTAAGAGAAATCCATTATCGAGGTAAGACATCTTCAAGCATGGTGTATTACTATCTTCCGATAATAGATCATTTTAGAAAAATTGATCAAAATACTATTATGGGGATAATGGATATGAAAGGTAAAGCTAAATACGAGTTCTTTTTTTATCTTCAGAAAATAAAATAAACCCTTTTTATACTACTTTAAGTTTCTTTACTTTCCAGTCTTTAGGTAATTGTTTTAGTAATGACTTTTTAAAAGTATGAAAATCTACCGTAATGGTATGTCTTGGAGTATCAATTTGTTTGTAATGCGGGTTTGTAACCTCTCTTTCACAAAGAGCCTTGATATTAGATGGCATTTTCCAATCTCCTGTTAAATAATTTGCCAATAGTTTACTTTGTAATTCTGACCCCGGCCATATGCACCCTAATGGTTGAAACATTCCTACAAAAAACACATCATGATATTCTGGATGAAACATCTTTAAATATAACGGTACAGGACCATTACTATAATCAATAAAATCTTTATCAAAAAAAGAATGTTTGAGCACATATCCTGTGCAAGCCACTATGACATCAATTTCTTCTTTAGAACCATCTTTAAAATAGACTGTATTCTTTTCTAATCTTTCAATATCAACTTTTGGTTGTACTTTACCATGTCTAATTTTATACAATAATTCATCATTAATGGTGGGGTGTGTTTCTCCAAATTTAGTCTTAACTTCTTGTAAACCATATAATTTGTTTTTACCCAACATAATGTTTAATAATCTATCAAAAAACCAACGTCTAATTCTAATTGGTAACCATGAAGAACGCTCTCCTATAACATCTGATGGAAGTCCGAAAAAAAACTTTGGAATGATTCGATAACCTCTTCTACAACTTATACTTGTTTTTTGACTAACTCTGCTGGTTTCTACTGCTACATCACAAGCAGAATTACCTCCTCCTATAACTAATACTTTTTTATCAGTAAAAGGAGTTGCTTTTTTATATTGATGTGAGTGCATGAATTTTCCTGTAAAGTTGCCCGGGTATTCTGGCATCCTAGGAACAGAATGATGACCATTACAAACTACTAAATCTGTAAATACCTCGATACGCTCCTTATTATTTTGAACAATAGTAATATGCCATTCATTATCAGCAACTCTTTCACAATGTTTTATACTTGTTTCAAATACAATAAACGAATACAAATCAAAATGTTTGGCATAACTTTGAAAATACCTTCTTAGCTCATCATGAGAAGGATAATCTGCGACTGTCTTATCAAAATCGTCAAAAGTATAATCTTCGTATTGAGATAGTGTTTTGGAACTAATGATATGAGTAGTTTCGAAAACACTAGAGTGACTTTCATCTTCTGAGTAAATCCAGTTACCGCCTACTTCGGTATTTCGATCATAACAAACAACATTGATATTTTTATCTCTTAAATTTTTAATAACAGTAATACCACTAGGTCCTGCACCAATAACACACACTCTTTTTTGCATATTTCAAATGATAATAAAGAATAACAAAATAAAAGTGGATACATACCTTTTGTAATTCTTGTAGCTTGATTTATGTCTGTAAAATAGAGAATGTGCTTCAGTTTAAAAAATATTTTTTCGTTTCACTTATTTAAAAGTATGAAAACTAATATCCCAGTGCTCTTGGATATCTTTAGTAAAAGGCATTGCCTTTATATAAACACTGTACATAGTTTGGCTCATGGGTTTACTTAATTCATGTAACCCAACAATCAAAATGAGTAGAAAAAGTGATCTAAAATGAATCTATATAAGTATTCATAGCTTCTAAATCAGACACTACATTATGAAAAACTTTTGTCGATTCTTTTTTTGAGTATTGGAATTTGAATAAAAAACAAAAGTGCCAAAAACAAAACGCCATAAATTGTGGAAACATGAAATGTAAATCCAGAAAATAGGTTTTGTATTTTTAGTATTTGAAAAAAGGAAAAGTCAATATTTTGAATAAAATCAATTTTTGTATTTGAAAGAAAGGGCACAATGCATAATAAAACTAAAGAAATTAATCCTATTACCAGCCAAGATTTTTTTGAAATCAATGGGCTATATATTACAGGAGCCGAAATGTTTGAAACCTCAACTTGATCCATTACATTTTTCAAAAAGTCTGGGGACGGATTATCCAACCCAGCATCTTTGACTAAATGTTCTATGTCTTTATATTGCTTGTCCATTTTTATTACTAATTTCTGGCAAAATGTGATGTTTCAATATCGAATATAGTTTTTTTCTACTACGATATAACTTTATTTTTACATTATCTGCCGTTAAATCTACAATCTCAACGATTTCTTTTACACTTTTCTCTTCAAAATAATATAAAGTCACAATAACTGCCTCATCTTCTGGTAACTTTAAAATACTATTTGATATCATTTCTTTTCTTTCTTTTGCTTGCAAATAACTAAGTGCATCACTGACTAAAGCAATATCTCCTTCACCAATTTCTTCAATTAATTCGGATGTAAGTACTCGATTTTTAGATTTTATAGCATCTAAGCTTTTACGATATGCTATTGTATATAACCAAGTAGAAAATTTAGAGTCGCCTCTATAATTTTTTAATGATTTAAATGCTTTAATAAAACTATCCTGCGCTATTTCTTCTGCATGTTCTTTATTTTTCACCATCCTATATACCACAGTATACACCAAACTTTGGTAGCGTTCTACTAGTATTGAAAAAGCATTTACTTCTCCTTCGAGAACTTTATCGATATAATATTGATCTGATTGATGGTTCATTTATTCATAAGACGATATTAAGTCTTACTTGGTTACAGAAAATATGAATCTATTTTTTTTCATTTTTTTGTAACCATTTTAAATCAAACCTCGTCATACCAAGAAAACGAACAGTTATTAACTTTTAAATCAAAAAATATGGGATCAGAAGTAGTTATTTTACCATTAATCTTTGGAGTATTATTTGGCATATTTTATTTATTCATTAGTGCAAGAAACAAAGAACGCATGGCACTTATAGAAAAAGGCGCGGATGCGTCTATCTTTTATAGTAGTAAAGAAAAAAGAGTAACTCCAATCTGGAAAGTGCTAATTTTAAATTTTTCTTTACTATTAATGGGAATTGGAATTGGCATTTTTATAGCAGGGATTTTGCATGTTTCAGTTGGTGTAGAAGAGGACATAGCTTATCCTGGCACTATTTTCTTAATGGCAGGAGTTGGATTATTTACAGGGTTTAATATGACAAAAAAATTAGATAAATAAATTTATCTAATTGCTGTATACAAAACCCTGCTTATACGCAGGGTTTTGTATACTAATACATTTAATAAATCATCCAAGCCCAAGTCCAAGTCCAAGCCCAAGCCCAAATTACAATTCATACCATAAAAAAACCCATCCTAAGTTAGAATGGGCTTATGAAATAAGTATTTATATTGTCTTACATATCTGTATCTGCTACTAGACTTTCGTCTTCAGAATATTTTTCTATTACTACAGAATCTCCATTACCATTTTCAAGTACATAAACTCCTTCTGGTAATTGACTCATATCAACATAATTCGTTGTCTTTGATAAAATATGAACCGTATTTTTTAATTCAAATAACTTTATCTTATCTCCTTCTTCAAAATCAACTACTGTTATCATATCACCTTCTCTTGTGATAGCTAACAAATTAGTTTGTGTTTTATCATAGTAATGAATAAACTCTTGCTCTACATCAATTTCAGCAGGCATTAAAGCTTTTTTACTATCCATCTCTACTAAAAAGTCATTATGGATTGTTTCTATAGCACCGTCTACATTAAGCTCTTCTTCTAATCTATTAATAACTACAGATTTACCGTAGCTGTTTTCTAACAGATAAGAACCAACAGGTAATTGACTAAGGTCTATTTGGCTATAGGTCTTAGATAAGATGTGATCCCCTGTTTCTAATTCAAACAGTTTTATTTTATCTCCTTCTTCAAAATCTAAAACAATAACAACAAGACCATCTTTCTCTACAGAAAGAGTTTGATCATCATTATTTGCATAATTATTTAAAAAGAAAAATAAACTAAAAATAAATACTGTCAATCTCATCGCCATGTTTTTATTACGGTTTTACCTTACAATAATATCACTTAATTCTAGTTAAACAAACTATAAATCAGACTTTTAGATCAAATAGCATTGATTTTCGATAAAAAACACAAAAAGTGTTAAAATTGACCTAAAAAAAAGATAAATACCTGATTATCAGTTGTTTATTTTTAAAATAATTGAAACAAAACGGTTTAAATGCAATTTATAAGGACTAAAAGACAATATTTTGATTATTCTTACTTTATTCTACATTCATAAAAAGTAGTTTTTGTCTTCATAATCAGGTAAGAAAACATTAGTATTGCTGATTTTTTTGACTTATAGAAGGATTTTATACTAAATATTAGAATTATTAACCCTTAAGGTTTTAGTTAACAAAATTTCTTAAAGTATTGTTAACTAAAAAAGCTCAATCATTCTACTGACCGAGCTTTTTTATAATTAACACTACATTATTACTACTAAATTCTTTTATGCATTTACTCTTTATTACTAAGCATTACTTTACTGTATTTTGCATTGATTGTAATCATTTTATCAGTACTTCGAGTATTTTGAAATCCATTAATAAATACATTACCAAAATTCTTTCGAGTATTTATTTCTAGAGTTCTAGGCAACGAAATAATACTTTGAGCCCCACTATAAGACAAGTTAAATGATGTCTCTGGCAATTTTAATTTAAAGTCACTGTTTTGAACAGCAAGATCGAGTGTAGAAAAAGACTCTCCTAGGTTGGCAATTGTTATTACTCCAAAACTTCCAGAGATAGCCGCATTTTTATCTAACTCTTGAATATATATGTTACTAGAATCTGCATTAACTAAAAGGTTTTTAGCATTTTGTATTCTACAATTCTTGACATAATTAACAACAAGCTTACCGTTATCCCATTGTCTCACAAAAACTGGAGAATAAGATGCTTTAATAAATGTTTGATCTCCATTAATCACATCTGCAGAGAGGGTTGTGTGGGACAAAGATGCCTTAACATTAGTCGATACTTCTGCTAATTGCACGTTGCCATGACGAATATTAAGTCTTAAATTAGCTTTTTTGGGCATACGAACTTTAATAATTTTATTGCCATTATTTGTTTTTGCTCTGCTAGTGCTGTATTGATATACTGTTACATTAGCAGTACCCCCATGTTGATCATCTACATCTCTAATATTTTGTGTAACCCATGTTTCCATTTGTTTCCCGTACTGTTGTGTCCATGTTTCTACACGAATCTGCATTTTACCTGAAATATTTTGTGATCCATCGGTAAGGTTTGAAGTCCATTTTTGATTTTCCTCCTTTTTACCATCATCAAATTTTTCACGTATTTGACTCTCCCATTGTTGGATATATTTTTCATCTTTCGATTTATACTGACCGTTACTAAGAGCTACATTTGCTTGATTATCATTGTTTAGCGTACTTGGCATAGGGTTTTTTGCCATATTCTCTATTAGAGGACCTAATCTTTCAGAAATAACCGGACTTAACATTTTTAATTGTTGTCTTAGTTTTTCATCTGTTCTGATACTAGAAGCTGTGACTTCTCCTCTCCATAAATTACCCGCAGTAGAATTAATAGTAATCTCTTTACTATTTCCTAACACATCAACTTGCCAACTTTCTAAAATACGCTTACTATTATCATCGTCAAGGTCTCCTTCTAAGTATGCCTCTATAGCTATTGTGTTTTTATTCCAGGTTTCAAAGACAATATTAGTATGACTTGTATTAAGAGTAACAGTAACGTCTTCTTCTACAGCTAGTTTTTCACTTAACTTATCATGCTTTTCTTGTGCAAACAACCCTGCACAACATAACACGCTAATCGCAGCTATATTAAGCTTGTACCTCATTGTAATTTTCTTTTTCAATTCTCTCTAATTCTTTTAATTTATCATTTAGCCTTTTTAAAAGTGATAGTCTAATGGTCAAATTATCCATCATAGCCTCTACACTTTGTACATTTGGTCCAACTTCGATAAGTTCTTTATTAAGCTGCTGATACTCTTTATCTAGGTTTTGTAACCTTTTCATAAAACTATCTACCAAATCCCTATTCGTATCATCTACTTTTATATTCGAAAGTTGAAACTTTATAGTAGTTAGTATATTATTCTCTACCTCTTCATATTCTGGGAATGCTTCTGCCAAAGTAGAAGTCTGTTTTTTTATTTTAATTGTAGCATTTTGAACAGGACCATTATCTGTATCTACTACTTTTGGTCCATCAGAATTATCTCCAAATCGGTTAATAGACATTAAAGAAACGGTAAGAATAACAACAACACTCGCTGCAATTTTAAGCCAGTTATAATTAAAACGTCTTGCTTTTTTTGGAAGTTCTTTTTCCAATCTGGCCATAAAACGATCCTCATGACCTTCCTGTATTTGCTCTACAGGAATGTGCTTATCTTGCTTTAAAAGCTCTCTAATATCCTGTGCCATCTCTTAAATGTTTTAATTGTTCTTGTAGTTGTTTTTTACCTCTATGCACCAATGTCCGCGATGCTACTGATGTTATATCTAAAATTTCACTTATCTCATTATGATCGTATCCTTCTATAAGGAAAAGCATGACGGCATATTTATACTTTTCGGGTAACCTTTCAATAGCCTTTTTAACCTCATCCACAGTAACTGAATCTGATACTGACCAGTCGTTTTGTTCTTCTACAGTAGACATTACTTGTTCATTAATTGCTACCATGTTCATTTTCTTGGCTTTTAGCATATCTATGCTTTTATTAATAACGATCCGTTTTAACCATGCACCAAAAGTCACATCACCTGTAAATTGATGAAGTCTTGTAAATGCTTTGATAAAAGATTCTTGCATCGCTTCCTCTGCTTCAAAAGGATCTTTGAGGAATCGTAATGCTACATAATACATACCTTTTGAGTATTTATTATAAAGCTTCATCTGGGCTCTACGGTCATTAGTCCTACATTGTTCTATTAGCTCGCTTTGTAACAAACTTTCTTTTATTTAGGTTAGTGATTAATACTAGAAAAACTATCTTAAATCGTACTCATTTATAAAGACGTAATCCTATTTTCTTTGTTGCAAAATTATACATAAAAAAAATTACAAACCAACAAATTACTGAATATCAAACAATTAATACAAATTTAACTATTTACAAAGTAAGGAATACTAGCAAAACGATACTACTCTACGGCTTTTATCAATAAATAGAAAATCATGCACACAATAAAAAATGATTGCGATTATCAGAGTATCGATGATGTAAATGATATATATAATCTTGTAAAAAAGAATAGTAATTGCGCACAGCTTTTAATAAAGCATATTGATCTACTTCTCGAGAACAAACATCTATCCGAATCAATAGTTCAGATTCTTACTTCTATACGAAACACCTGTGCTATACATGTAATGAACCTTGCTCGCGTAGCTAAATAGTAATGTCGGGCATATTTTAAACTATTTTTAGATGTAAACAATTTTCTAAAAACTATCTTTAAACACAAATAATTATTATGTCAAAATTATTAAAACGTACCATAATTGTTCTTATTAGCCTTTTAGTTATTGGAGTTTCTACAGTGTATATATTAAGACAAAACACAAAAAAACATAGCCCTGAACAAACTATTACTCATATCGCAAATGATGCCACTTTCACTATCTTTTATAATAGACCCTATAAAAAAGGAAGAGAAATTTTTGGGAAATTAATTCCTTTTGGAGAAATATGGCGAACGGGAGCTAATGAAGCTACAACATTTACTACGAACAAAGATATTATGGTAGATGGTACTATTTTGAAAGCAGGAACTTACACCTTGTGGACTATCCCAAACTTGAAATCTTGGAAAGTTATTTTTAATAGTAAAACATATAATTGGGGAGTTAACATGGATGGTACGGTTAAACGTGATGACCAATTTGATGTATTAACCATAGAAGTTCCTACTCAACCTTTATTAAACGAAATAGAACAATTCTCTATATATTTCGAAAATGCGAATGACTTTACAATATTATACTTGGCATGGGACCGAACAGCTGTAGCTGTACCTATTAAAGTTTAAAAAGTAAGTATTCAAAACTTAAATTATTATGTGTTTCCAAAAAGGAATGTATAACTTTGCTATAAAGCTTTTTTGTGCCTAAAGAAATTACAAATAAAACTAATCACCCTTCAAAAGTACCATCTAGTACTAATCATCAAGTAATTGATAGATTTAAAAGGTTACAACAAAAAGAAATTTCAATAGATCATATCTTTAATGATATCGTCTCTAAGAACACTACTGCTCTAAGTAAAGGGATAACTTTGATAGAGAGCACGCAACAAGAACATGTCGAAAAAGCACAACAACTCATAGAAAAATGTCTTCCGTATGCAAATAAATCTATAAGAATTGGAATAACGGGAGTACCTGGGGTTGGAAAAAGCACATTTATTGAAGCTTTAGGTAATTTATTATTGGATAAAGGCAAGAAAGTAGCTGTCTTAGCTGTGGATCCAAGTAGTACCGTTTCTTATGGTAGCATACTTGGTGATAAAACTCGTATGGAATCTTTAGTTCGATCTCCAATGGCTTTTATTCGTCCGTCACCTTCGGGTAACTCTTTAGGAGGTGTAGCTCAAAAGACGCGAGAATCAATTATTTTATGTGAAGCTGCGGGTTATGACATTATTATTATTGAAACTGTTGGTGTTGGACAAAGTGAAACAGCAGTTCATGGTATGGTTGATTTCTTTTTATTATTGAAATTAGCTGGGGCTGGTGATGAATTGCAAGGTATTAAGAGAGGTATTATAGAAATGGCAGATGCTATTGTAATTAATAAAGCAGATGGTGATAATGAGAAAAGAGCGCGTGAGGCAAAAAATCAATTTAGAAAAGCATTGCATCTTTATCCTTTATCAGAAAATAAATGGTCTCCCGATGTGTTAACCTGTAGTGCACTCGAAAACAAAGGTATAAATAAGGTCTGGGATCTTATCCAAGACTATTTAAGTATAACCATAGAAAATGGTTTTTTTGAAAAAAACCGTATGCGCCAAAACAAATTCTGGTTATTACAGACTATAGAAGAACAATTGAAAACTTCGTTTTATAATCATAAAAATATTAAAGAAGCGCTTACCTCTAAAATTGATGATGTTATACACCATAAAATAACACCATTTGCCGCAGCAAGATATCTTCTAAAATTAAGTGAACATAAAAACGAGAAATAAAACTATCTAATGTTTTAGGCGATAAACATATCCGATACTAAACTCTGAAAAATCTGCTTGTCCAAGATTTGCATTGATATTTGCTCCAAAAAACACATTATTTACCGGAGACTTATAAGTATTTATTAAATAGTATTTTATTCCTAATCTTGATGACACAGTTCTTTTTACTTTATAATACCAATCCAACTCTCCTAATTTTGTATATTCTCCTCTAAAGAAAAACCCTTGACTAAGTTGCCAATCAATTTTATAAAAGGGTTTGTGTATGTTTATACCTAATTCAAATTCAGTCCCAAAATGTCCAAGTAAAAGTTCGGCATTTACAAATACTCCAAGATTAGTAGCGTATCGATAAGGATTTTC
Organism: Aquimarina aggregata; assembly: GCF_001632745.1. Lineage (GTDB taxonomy): Bacteria > Bacteroidota > Bacteroidia > Flavobacteriales > Flavobacteriaceae > Aquimarina > Aquimarina aggregata. The sequence goes on from NZ_LQRT01000013.1 coordinate 208,664, forward strand.
TTTAAATTCTGGTACCTGCTCGCTAATTAATTGTCCATCATTTTTTATATGATCATAATAATGCTCATAAAACCTGTAATAAATACCCGTACCTAGCTTGATTCTTTTATTTAAAATTTTACCAGCAGACAATGCTATTGAATATACTTCTTTTTTATCATTAAACACTTGAGAAAGTACATTTTGACCAATACCCGTACGAAAGGAAAAATAAGTCTCAGAAAAACGTTTTTTTTGTTTGTCTTTGACTTTCTCGATTTTTTCCATTTCTGGTTCATTACCAATCGAAGAAGACAGACTAATTAAAAATGAATTAAGACCCTGATTAGGCAAACGTGTGTGTCCATTTGAAAAATGAGCGTACCCTAAACCCATGCGCCAATTAATCTTATCTTTCTTTATAAGATCATAATAAATAAAAGATCTAAAAGCCCAATTTATTTTTGTTGTAATCGCTTTATTAAATGCATTTCTATCTGCATCGAATTGTGTATCTAAATAGGCTACTCCTAATCCCAAATCTAAACTCCATCGATTAGAATATTTTTGAAATATTTTAAACTCTGAAAAAGGCATTAGGGTATACGCTAAACCCAATTTCTCTATGTTTCCAAAATCAGTTATGCCTAATGAAAAACCAGTTTTAAACGGTTTTAATCTACTCCTATTTTTTCCAGTTAAAGTAGTATAAACCCCAAAACTTACAAAAAGTGACTTTTGTATTTCGGTATCCGGAAAACCAGTATTGGCTTCTCCAGTTTTTCCAACGACAATTTCTGGAGCTATAAAAAAAGAATTCTTATGTACTGTATCAGAATCTTGTCCAAAAAACTTAATACCTATAAAAAATATAAGTAAACAATATATTTTATTCCCCATTTATAAGTTTTATTCCAACTACAAACGGGTAGTTCTTAACCCTAGTTTCATTGTTTAAATCAAATTAATATAATGTAATAATAACTTTTTAATAGCACATATTAAAGTTATACATAAACTATATGATCAATACAATGTCTTTAAACTAGCATTTTAAAGATATAACAGAACCTTTAACTCATCAATCTTCTAGATCTTCTACCTGATCTTTACTCATTGCAACAGGAACTTCTGTAGTAGAGTCGGTAGTATCATCATCAAAACTTTCCATCGTATCTGCTAATCTTTTACTGATCTTTACCAGATAGATCGTATCTTCTGTTTTCACTTCAACCGCTTCAATAGCTTCGTTATGATGATTCCGAAAAGAAATAATATCATTATCATTATATCCATCTGGAAATTTTTCTACGAGAAGATTTAAAATATTCTTATTTAATTTTTTGTAATCAACAATTACTCTTTTCATGAGTTTGCAGGTTTAGTTAGTTACAATATTTAGTAGTCAAAAAATGTGCTAAGCACATTATTAATTATAATCCTGAGATACTTTACGGCAATACCTCAAGTAGTGTTCAAATTGGGTATATGAATATAATAATCTACATTATACACTTACAATTCTAACTAAAAAAAATGAAATTTCTAAGAAATTATCTTTAAAAAACTGATATTTTTTACTCTTTTCAACTTGCTAAAAAGTGTAGAATATTTAATTCAAAAATCAAATTATTTCATTTTAACTCTTTTAGATATAAATCACATAAAAAACATAAGGTTCACCCTTAAAAAACAAGATTTATCATGGCATAAAAATAAAACCATTAAAAACTTATTACTACTTTCACATCTTTTACTACTACAAAAAAATGTAAGAATACTCAACTGTCTAATAATATTTTGTTTTAGCCGTTATCTAGTGGATATTATGATTATGATTAAAAAATTATTAAAAAAGAAATGGGTCAAGTTGCCATTATTTTTAATAGGCACAGTTACCATGTTATTTTTGTGCTTCTATGCCAGTATTTATTTAGGTTTTTGGGGGGATTTACCTACTAAAGAAGAATTAAGTACACTCAAACAAGCAGAGGCTACTCAAGTCTTAGATCAAAATGGCCAATTAATAGGTAAATATTATATTTTTGATAGACAACCTATTCACTTTGAAGATTTGCCTCAACATCTTATAGACGCACTTATTGCGACAGAAGATGTAAGATTTTATGAACATGATGGCGTAGATAACAAGAGTCTTTTAAGAGTCTTTTTTAAAACTATTTTACTTCGGGATAAATCTTCTGGCGGAGGAAGTACTATAACCTTACAGCTAGCAAAAAACTTATTTGGTAGAGAAAAACACAAAATATTTAGTACTGTAGTTAATAAATTAAAGGAATCTTTTGTAGCAAAAAGAATAGAAGACATTTATTCTAAACAAGAAATCCTTACGCTTTACTTCAATACCGTGCCCTTTCCGGATAACACCTATGGAATCGAAAGTGCCGCCCATAAATTTTTTAATACGTCTACTAGCCAATTATCCTTATCTGAAGCTGCAGTTTTAGTAGGTAGTCTAAAGGCTAATCATAGTTATAATCCAAGGCTTTTTCCTGAAAGGAGTCAGCTAAGAAGAGATGTGGTCCTTAAACAAATGATCAAATATGGATATCTAAATACAAACAAAGCCGATCAAGAAATGAGCAAGCCTATACTGCTTAATTATCAATATTTTAATCATGATCTTGGTGTAGCACCTTATTTTAGAGAAGCCGTTAAAAAAGAACTCATTTCGATTCTTGAAGAATATAAAAAACCAGACAACACGGCCTACGACATTTACAATGATGGTTTAATTATACACACGACGCTAGATTATAAAATGCAGGTTCTTGCAGAAGAAGCGATGAAGGAACATATGCAAATGCTTCAAAACGACTATGAGATATCTTATGGGGATATGGCACCATGGAAAAACAACACCTCCTTAGTCCAAAATGCTATTAAGAATCTTGATGTTTATAAAACATATAAAGAGATAGGGCTCACAGATGATCAAATACAAGATTCTTTATCCATAAAAAAAGAAATTGAGTTGTTTGAATGGACTGGTAATACCACCAAAAAAATCTCTTCATTAGATAGTTTACAACATTACCTTAAATTTTTAAATACCGGAATGATTGCTATAGAACCTTCAACTGGTGCCGTAAAAACATATCTTGGCGGAATTGATTACCGTTACTTTAAGTACGATCATGTATCGCAAAGCAAAAGGCAAATTGGATCAACATTTAAACCTTTTGTTTATACAACTGCTATAGAAAACGGGATGAAACCATGCTCTTATTTCTCGACAAAAGAAATTACATATACAAATCTAAACAATTGGACTCCAAAAAATGCTTCAGAAAAAGAAGACCCCCATCTTAATTTCACTCTAGAGAAAGCGCTAAGCAATTCTGTAAATACAATTGCTGTAAAGGTTTTAAACGAGGTAGGAATTCCAAAAGTGATAGATCAAGTTCGAAAATTAGGTATTACCGATTCTCTATCCAAAGAGCCTGCTATGGCTTTAGGAACAGATGCAATTAAGATAAAAGAACTTGCCGGTGCATATGCCAGTTATGTAAATCAAGGAAAAGGAGTTACTCCATATTTTATTTCAAAAATTGAAGATAAAAATGGTAACCTTATTGCTTCTTTTAAGTCTGATATTCTGGAAACTCCAGGGTATAGTGAGTATACAAGGCAAGCTTTGCTAGAAATGATGAAATCTACAGTAGAAAGTGGTACGGCGACAAGAATACGAACTACGTACAAACTCGAAAACGATATTGCAGGAAAAACAGGGACAACACAAGACAATAAAGACGGTTGGTTTGTAGGCATTACACCAAATTTAGTAACTATCACATGGGTAGGAAACGATAATTACAATATTGGTTTTAAAACAACCGCACTAGGTCAAGGCGCAAATACCGCATTACCAATTTTTGCAAAATGGTATCAAAAAATGAATATCGACCCTACTTTTGATACGATTACAAAAAGTAAATTTACAGAAACGTCTGAAGAAGTATTAAAAGATTTAGACTGCAAACCAGAGAAACGAGATAACTTATTAAAACGTCTTTTTGGAAAAAAGAAAAAAAAGAAAAAGTTTACTACAGAATAAAAGAAGAGCTTGCTGTTTAGATCGCAATATGTTGTTTTTCTCCGTACTTACTGATCAAATATATATGCAATTTGTACGCTCCTAAACCCAGTAAAATACCTATAGCCATACCCGTAATAATATCTCCAGGATAATGAACACCTAAATAAATTCTACTATAACTTACTACAATAGACCATATCACCATAAATGGAAAAATATATTTTAATCGCTTTTGTAGCACAAGTCCTGTAAAAAATGCGATAGCCATAGAACTTGCAGCATGAGCTGAAAAATAACCGTGACGACCACATCGTTCTGCAATAAAACGTGTAAATTCTGCCACTCCTTCTGCCCGACAAGGTCTGGGCCTCATAAATAATACATTTTTAAACAGATTTGATAACTGATCAGTAGCAGTAATCAAAGCAGCAACAATTACTAAAGTGATAATAGTGCCTTTTAATCCAAAATATTTATAAAAAAAGAAAAGCAATACTAAGTACAATGGTATTTGATAAAGCTTTTCAGTCATAAACAGCCAAAACCAGTCCCAAGTAGATGTTCCTAAATTGTTCAGGTATAAAAAAAGATCTTTATCTAATTGTATAAGTTCTTCCATTATTCAAGTATGTTATTATCCATCATAACGTTCAATCTCTCTGTCATAAAATTCATTAGCTGCCTGAAAAAGATTTTCGGCCTCTTCTAATAATTCTTTCTCTTCTCCCTTATCAAATTCTTCTAACCACTCCACCTCATCATTTTCTAAATTAATAATAAATCTAGGAAATTCGGTATGAATTACAAATATAGCCGAAGGATAATCAGTATTGTCGCCCAACAAGAATTTAGGAAAGTCCATAAATAACTACTTAAAATTACAGTTCAAAGGTAATAAGTTATTTAACTAAACTAACAAATTATCTTAGTGTTATTCAATTTTAATTTCTACTCTGTTATTTGATTCTGGATCTAAATCTGATCCTTCGGTAACAATAGGTTCGGTATTACCAGCAGCTATAATTTCGATTAACGATTCATCTACTCCTTTTTCAATCATATAAGCTTTTACATTACTAGCTCTCATTGCTGACATAATTTCATTTTCAAAAGTAGAACCGGCATCATCTGCATGCCCTGTAATTTTGATCGTGTTAACTTTAAAAATAGTAACATACTGGATATAGGAATCCAGAGCTTTTTTGATCTCGGTATATGCTTCACTTTCTCCAATTAAAAATTCAATAGGTGAAAAGTCTAAAGCCATATCACAAACTTGACCCGATACTAGATTTTTTGGATCTCTCATTTCCATTAGTAAAACATCATCAACATAATAATAACCTGTATCATACTTCCCTCCTTTTACCGATTTTCCTCTTGGGCTATCAGAAAAGAATCCAAGAGAAATATATTTCTCTGTACCTTTTGCTCTATATACTCCACAAACTTTCGCCCATCCTTTTGTATCACAAACCATTTTAGAAGACTCGACATGCAAAGGAAGTTTTGAGGTCATGGTAATCTTAGGATTTCTGGCACTAAAATATGAGCCAATAGAAGAAGTACATGAATTAGATATCCCCTCTCCTAAAGAAACATACATATGAAAATAGTAGTATTTTCCTGCTCCTAAAGGCTTCTTCAATTTGGCTGTTACGCCTTCTTTATAAGCTCCTCCGGCGATATACATCCCTACTTTCCCTTTTCCAGTTCTTGGTTCTTGTGGGCCAAACTGCTTTAAAAAGTTTGGTGATTTATGAATAAATCTAATTAATTCTAGATCTGGATGATGTACATCTGGAGTATTTATTGAAGGGTTCCACTCCTTCATAAAAGCAAAATTTTGCATCTCCATATCTAGTCTTTTAAGAGATGTATTTACATCTTCAAAACTAGGGTTAGGAATAAGGTTTTGCTTTTTACTATGTTCGAACTCTTGGCTTATACCAGGTAATGCACATACTACTGTAAAAAGAATCAGCAGCAGACAAAATTTAGAATTTGGGACTCTCATTTTTTGTGTTCTGTTTTTTTGGAAAGATAGTTAATTATTCGTTAATACAAAATAAACGAATAATGTAGATAAAACGTATTTCTTTCCTAATTTAATTAAAAATAACTTACTTCTTTTGAATTAAGTCTTTGGTTAATTTATTAAATCTAATATACAATAACAATGCCGAAGTAGTAAGCCCCGCAAAGAGACCAATCCAAATACCGGCACTTTTATACGCAGTATGTAACCCCAAATAATAACTTATCGGAAACCCTACTATCCAATAAGCGATAAACGTTATAAATGTGGGTATTTTTACATCTTGCAACCCGCGCAATGCACCTAAAACAGTTACTTGAACAGCATCTGATATTTGAAATAATGCTGCTATAATCAAAAGTTTTGCAGCTATTCTAATCACTTCATTATTATCTGCTAGGTTTTCTATATCACTAACATCTAAATATATTCTAGGTAACATTTGATTGCAAATGATAAAAATCAATGCAAAAACAGTAGCTATTAAAAACCCTAATAGAAATATTGAAATAGCAATTCTTCTTAAATCCGAAAATTGTTGTAATCCTTTTTGATTACCAACTCGTACCATAGCTGCAACACTTAATCCCATAGCTACCATAAAAGTCATTGATGATAAATTTAGTGCAATTTGATTTGCGGCTTGAGGGTTTTTTCCTAAAATACCAGATAACCATATTGCAGCAGTAAAAATAGCCACCTCAAAAAACATTTGTAAAGCAGAAGGAAACCCCAGTGCTATTATTTTTTTCATCATTTTATTTTCTAACACAAAAATTTTAATGTTAGTAACATAACTACTTGATTTTTCTTTATTTCTAAGTAGTGTCCATAGAAAAACAACCATAACAAATCTTGAAACCAAAGTACCTACCGCTGCACCTACTATCCCCATCTGCGGAAATCCTAATTTTCCAAAGATTAACAGATAATTTAAAACAACATTAACGACATTAGCAATTAACGTTGCATACATTGGATATTTGGTCATAGATAAGCCATCAGAAAATTGTTTTAAAGCTTGAAAACTAACTAATGGTACTAATGAAAAAGCTACCAAATCTAAATATGGCATAGCTAACTCAACCACTTCTATAGGTTGTTTCATTAAAAACATTAACGGTTTTGCCAATAGTATCATTAAAAATAGTGCAATCCCTAATGTAGTACATAAGACCAAACCATGCTTAAAAGCAGATTTACCATTCTTAAAATTATGCTCTCCGTCTGCCTCTGCAACTAATGGTGTAATTGCTGTAGAAAAACCAATCCCTAAGGACATAGCAATAAACATAAAACTATTCCCTAATGACACTGCCGCTAATTCTGCCGTTCCCAGTTGTCCTACCATAATATTATCGATCAAACCTACAAAAGTATGACCTAACATTCCCATCATTACCGGGGCGGCTAATTTTAAGTTATATCTAAACTCTTTGGTATATTGGTACAGCATTATATAATTTTGAAGACGCAAAGGTATTGGATGCAAAATAAACTAAAATATTCTTATCGTATATTTAACTTTATTTAATTAAATTTCATGTTAGAAACTACAGTATCCCAAAAAGAGAGAAAGAAAAAGAATACCACTAAAATCTATCTTATTATAGCCAGCATTGTTTTCGGAATTTTAATACTCCCCTCTTTACCTATGATCATGATGTCTGCTATGATGTTTGATAGTCCGGGGTCAGAAGATAGCATTCCAACAATCACTTTAGTGATTAGTTTAATCGCTTATCCTTTTGTAACATCTATAAGTATTATAGTAGCTTGGATATTGTTTGTCAGAAAAATATTTTTTGGGGCTATCCTTTCTGCTAGTCTACCTTTTTTAAATATTCTTATCGGTATAGGTGCAATTATTTACATGTCTATTTTCTGTGATGGAAATTTTGCATGTTAGTAAAAAAGTAACTTTTAAAATTCGGGCTAAGTGTTAACACTATATTTTCGGAACTATAATTACCATATTGATATTGTTAATAACCATTAATGTCAAATACATTTCACCTATATAATCATTTAGCAAACTCGTGCTTAAATATAAAAAGCTCATATGCAAGTTCTTGATCTATTTTACTAACTTGATCGAAACCATGACGATGGTAAAATTTAATATTCTCTACCATAGAAGTCTCTAAACATATATTCTTCTTAAAGGGTTCATAATATGCAAGTACTTCTTTTAATAAAACACTTCCTTTTCCTTTTCCGAAATATTGCGGTAGTACTCCGATATACCAGAGATGAAAAAAAGGCTCATTAGGTTGATGTCGTCTTAAAATCTTTTCTCTTTTTAATATTTTTTTTATCCTAAAAAAACCAATAGCATTACGTACTAATCTAATATCAAAAATTAGTTTTTTAAATGTATTTTTATTTTTTTTAGAATCTATAACGATACAGCACGATAATTTATCTTCTCCTAAGAAAACTTCACCAAAATTCATTCCTATAAAAAAAGAATATTTCATCAAAAACTTAATTCTCTTTTTTCTTTTTCGGTCTTGTTTAATAATAAAATTGACTGATTTGTTTTGATCAAATGATTCGGTTAAAATTCTGATTACTGTTTCTTCATCATTCTGCGTAGCTCGTTTCATTTGGGAGGTTAAATTTTGATCTCATTTTTTGTACAAGAATCGATTAAATAATTAATACTAGCCTAAATATCCAATATTATAGCAATCGAAATCGCATAAATATCTATTGGTTATGGTATTATTATAGAATTATTTTAAAAGAGTCTTTTCAATATCATTTTTAATAAATGCATAATTCACACTAGTCATATTTTATTTTCAACTATATTCTTTTTTAGTGACTTATGATGGTGTTTAGCATGATAGATAGAGAAGTATAACATTTCTCTAAGTGTTAACTTTCCCATTAGTGGATGCGGAACCAAAATTTCATCTAAATCCTGATCTTTTGTACTTTTAATTTTGATCAATAACGTGTCTATGGTACTTTTTAATGATTTGGCGAGTTGTGCTCTTTGTTGGATAGTTATCTTCTTGGGAATATATTTAGAAGTAGCTTTTCCTCCTTGCTCTAAGACTTTTGAATATTTTGTGATCATAGCATCATAGGAAATACTTTCTCTTTTAGCCTTACCAAAAAATATTTTTAAAATAAATTTTGGAAGTAAAAATACTTGAATAAGAGGTTTTACCGAAAGATATATATGTTCTAATTGTTGACCTGCAGACCATTTACCTTTTAAATAACTCACAAAATCATGTTCATCTAATACTTCTATATCATCTATAAACAATGAATGTACACTTTTAAATTCGTGAATTAATTGTTCTTTATTCATAAAAATATATCTTTTGATTTTGGAGATTAAATCGCTCTATTTTACGCCATAGTTATCAAAAAGATATACTAAACTCGCCATCGTAGCAGCGCCTAATTCTAGCTCACGTTTATTTACTGCATCAAAAGTATCATTCTTAGCATGATGATAATCAAAATATCGTTGTGAGTCTGGTCGAAGTCCTGCTAATACTATACCATCCTTTTTTAATGGACCAATATCTGCTCCACTTCCACCTAAAGCAAAATAATGAATTAAGTAGGGTTCAAATAATGGTTTCCAACTTTGGACTTGTTTAAAATTATCGACATCGCAATCAAAAGAAAATCCTCTAGGTGTAAAACCACCGGCATCACTTTCTAAAGCAAATACATGATTTTCTCCTTTATTTTTGGCTATTTCGGCATATTTTTTACCTCCTCGTAATCCATTTTCTTCATTCATGAATAACACTACACGTATAGAACGTTTTGGTTTATATCCTATTTCTTTAAAAAGTCTAAGAACTTCCATAGACTGTACTATACCCGCGCCATCATCATGAGAACCATCTCCTAAATCCCAAGAATCCAAATGTCCACCAACGGCCATATATTCATTAGGAAATTCGCTACCTGTTATTTGTCCAATCACATTATATGATTTCACATCTTTCCAAGTACGACAATTCATATTCATATGAAACTTAATTTTTGGATTTAGTTTGAGCATAGAACTCAATAAATCAGCTCCGTTTGTACTAATTGCTGCCGCAGGAATTTTGTCCATATTCGCTAAATCCCCATAACTCATTGCTCCTGTATGTGGAAAATCATCTAACCTTAAATTCATTGAACGAACAAGAACACCAACTGCACCATATTTTGCAGCTTCTGCTGCTCCAGAGTATCTTTGATCCACACAACCTCCGTAAGCATTAAATGTGCTAATCAGATCAGCTTGCATAGGTCTGTTAAAGAATACAATTTTTCCTTTTATCTTATCTGTTCCTAAGGTTTTTAGATCATCTAAGCTTTTTACTTCTATAATAGGTTTTTTTACACCACCTATTGGTGTTGGTACAGATCCTCCTAGTGCACAAATTGGCACATTTGTAGTATTACCGGGAGTAGTTTCTATATATGCAAATTCGGTTACTCCTCTAGTCCATTTTGGTACCATAACAGGTTGTAACCATACTTTATCAATTCCTAACTCTTTAAGTTCTTTCTCTCCCCATTCTACTGCTTTTTGAGCGTTTATAGATCCTGATAATCTTCCTCCTATTTGATTTGAAAGGTAATCTAACCAAGAATAACTTTTCCCATTAAGCAATGATGTATCGTATAATTTTTTAAGTATTATCGAATCTTCTTTATTTTCTTTCTGTGAAAAAGAGTTTAGGGATAAAAGGGTTAAAAGTACTGTGATTATTCTTTTTGACATTTTGTTTTACTATAAGTTTAAATTAAGGCATGAACAACTGCACTGATCAGTTTACTCATTCTCTAACTGCTCTTTATACATTTCTAAATTAGCTTTGGTTTTATCATCTAATTCTGGCTCTTGTATATTGGTATATTTTGTTAGCGTATCATACAGTATTTTTGCTACAATATATCTTGCTACTGGTTTATCATCTGCTGGAATAACATACCAAGGAGCATGTGGGGTTGATGTTCTATTAATTGCATCTTGATAACACGATTGATATTGATCCCATAACTTTCGTTCTTTAAGGTCTCCTGATGAAAATTTCCAGTTTTTGTCTTTCTTTTCGAGTCTTCTTAAAAGTCTATTTTTTTGTTCTTCTTTGGATAGGTGCAAGTAAAACTTATAAATCAAAGTTCCGTTTTCTGCAATATGTTTTTCAAAATTTCTAATTTGCTCAAAACGTTTATCCCAAAACTCATCGGTAATATCACTTACAGAATTTATCCCCGGAATTTTCTCTCCCATTATATACTCAGGGTGTACACGAGTAACTAAAACATTTTCATAATGTGTTCTATTAAAGACACCAAACTTACCTCTTTGTGGCAAGGCAATATAATGTCTCCATAAATAATCATGGCCTAATTCAAGGTCTGTAGGCACTTTAAAACTATGCACAACAATTCCACGAGTATTAAAATCTTTAAAGACTTCTCTAATCAAACTATCTTTACCAGCAGTATCCATCCCCTGTAAACAAATTAACACTGCATATTTGTCATGAGCATATATTGTATCTTGAAACTCTCCTAGCTCCTCCCGTACTTCTTCTAATTCTTTTTCAATTTTCTTTTCGCTCGCATCAAGATCATGTTTTGTTGGGATTTTAGACAAATCTACGGGGTTAGTTACTTTAAAATCTTTGTGATGTATAGAATTCATAGTGCAACAAATATTATATCTTGAAAGATACTAAAGTTTTGGATTTGTAAAAAAATAGTTAACTAATAAAAATCACAAAATAATAAGGTAACTATTAAAAATTATAAACTGTTCTAATTATGTTACTTTCCGTAAAAATCATAGCTAAACCCTATCAAAAAAGTATCGTAACGTCTCCCTAAACTTTTTAGATTGAATTCTCCAAAAATGTGCACATATCTAGAGAGTTGATGTAACGCTCTAATTTTAATTTGTGCTCCATGATTAAAGCTTCCTGTTCTAAACCCCAAAAAAGCTTCATCTTCGATCTCTTTAAAAAGGCTTGAATCATTACCGGCATACCCAATACCTGCAGTTATTGTGGTCGGATACCAATTAAACAGTATAAGGTTTACTCCTAAAGCAAGCTCATTATGCCCCTCATAGGTCGAATCATCAAGTGTAAAAGATCGGTTATATTCACCAATAAAGGTAGTATAACAATTAAATGCATATTCTACACGAGCTCCTAAACCCACCTCATCTTCTAATCCAATACTTTTTATAGCTACTAATCCATAATTTACAGCTCCAGGATCATATTGAGCATTAGAAGCATAAATACCACATAAGCATGTGATTAAAAAAACAAATATTTTCATTTTCAGGGGCATATCAGATATTGGTCGTAAAGGATATATGATACATTACAACAATTAAAAAAACAGATCACAAAATAGGATTCTATGATCTGTAATTTTCTTTTTATTTAATTACTTGGCTGCAAAGAGCTTAACATCTTCTTCGCTAACTTCTTTTCCTCCGAGTATGATTAATCGCTCTATTACATTTCGCAATTCTCGGATATTTCCTGTCCAATCATACTGTTGCAACTGTTTAACTGCTTTTTCAGAAAACGTTTTTACTGTAGACCCTTGTTCTCCTGCTATTTTCTTTACAAAATAGTCGACCAATAACGGAATGTCTTCTCGCCTATCATTTAGGGCAGGTACTTTTATTAAAATTACTGCCAATCTATGATATAGATCTTCTCTGAATTTATTGTCTGCAATTTCTTTCTTTAAATCCTTATTCGTAGCGGCAAGAACTCTTACATTTACTTTGATATCTTTATCACTACCAACTCTTTGAATTTTATTTTCCTGTAAGGCTCTTAATACTTTTGCTTGCGCAGAAAGACTCATGTCTCCAATTTCATCTAGAAATATTGTTCCTCCATTTGCTGCTTCAAATTTACCGGCACGATCTTTATTAGCAGATGTAAACGCACCTTTTACATGTCCAAAAAGTTCACTTTCTATTAGTTCACCAGGTATTGCAGCACAGTTTACCTCTATCATTGGGCCACCGGATCGCTCGCTCTTTTGATGAATCCAGTGTGCCACCAGTTCTTTTCCTGTACCATTAGATCCTGTTATTAGAACTCTCGCATCTGTAGCAGAAACTTTTTCTATTATATTTTTAATATCCGAAATTGCCTGAGACTCTCCGATCATATCATAGTTTTTAGAAACCTTTTTCTTAAGTCTCTTATTTTCTACAACTAACTCTTTACGGTCTAATGCATTTCGTACTGTATTTAATAATCTATTTAAATCTGGTGGTTTAGAGATATAATCAAATGCCCCTAATCTCATTGTATTTACGGCTGTATCAAGATCACCATGTCCAGAAATCATTACTACCGGAGTTTCTGGTTTTATTTTTTTGATTGCCTCTAAAACCTCAACTCCGTCCATCTTTGGCATCTTAATATCACAAAGAACCAAATCATACTCATCAGATTTTATTTTTTCTATACCAGCCAAACCATCTTCGGCTTCAAAAACTTCATAAGTATCATTCTCTTCAGATAAAATTTTAGTCAGCACTCTTCGAATTGCTGCTTCGTCTTCAATTACTAATATTTTTGCCATTATATTTTTAATTTAATTCCGCTTCGAAAATAAAATGTATTTTCATTATTAATGGTTAATACATTATCTTGATTTTTATCTCGTAAGCGAATTTCATTACTTAATGTATATCCTCCATATGTATAGAACAATAAGTGTTCCGTAAAATAAAACTCATATCCTAAAGCTCCTATTACATTTAACATAGAAGCATTTTCTACTGTTTTCGTAGTTCCGTTTGCATCTACAAAAGTTCTGTTATTCTGCAAATTACCATAAAATCTATCTAAACCAATAAAAGCTTGGATTGTATTTATTTCATTAAAGAAATATTTAATACTTGTTTTAGGTGTACCTATACCATATGCCCAGCTTGGACTAAATCTTTTATAATAATTAATTATTGGTAAAGGAAAACTTATACTAGCTGGTGTTGAATATCGTAACCCTAAAATTAATCGTGATGTTTTAGGTGTAGTACTACTCTTGTAGCTTTTAACAAAAAAGACAGAACCTGTATATCTAAAATCGTCACTCTCTAATTTTGAACCTTCAAAATTAGAGGAGATACCTACTCCTATTTTTGTTCCAAAGCGCCAGTTATTTTTCATTTTAAAGGTAAATCCTAATTCTAGGCCTATAGTTTGAAAAACATTTAAATCACCACCTTGATCAAATATTAATTCATCTCTTATTTGAAGATCGTTATATCTATATTGAGGAGATATTACAATATATGTCCCTTTATCATCCGTTTTAATTGGATAATTAGCAGAAAATCGAATACGGCTATAAGTATTTTCACTACCTGATTGAGGAATATAAGCATACTCTAACCTAGCTAGATTTGTATCCTGGGATCTCATATAATAAACAGCATAAAAAAATATGCACATTAAGATTAGATCCTTTTTTTTCATTCTTGGGGCTTATAGGTTATTTATATTTTTGAAACATTGTTATTTTCATCCTGAATCATAGTTACAACTCTTTGCGGAAAAGGAATACTGATATTGTGTTCTCTAAATAAACGATCAATCTCAAAACGTATCTCACTTTTAGGTATTGACGCCTGAAAACTATCTCCTATTGTAAATATTAATTTAAAATTTAATGAACTATCTGCAAACTCTGTAAACAAAACTAATGGTTCTGGTGTTTTTAATACACTTTTATTAGATAATGCTGCTTGCACTAGAAGTTCTTTGACCAATTTTGTATCACTACCATAAGCAACACCTACGCTAATAGATTCTCTTGTTAACGCTCCGTTTTGAGTCCAATTATATAGTGTGGAGGTTAAATATTTATGATTAGGTATAATTAACACTTTATTATCAATGGTAACCGCTCTCGTAGTCCTTAATTTTATTTCTTCTACTCGACCTACTTTTCCTTCTAATTCAATAATATCACCAACATGTACCGTTTGATCTATAAAAATAAATATTCCTGAAATAATGTCTTGAATTAAGGTCTGTAACGCCAAACCAACACCAACTAATAATGCTGCTGAAGCTGCAAATATGGCGGTAATATTGAAGCCAATGCTATCTAACATTATGAATAAAATAATGAGATAGATAAAATATTTGGCAAAAGAAAATACCGATACAAACTTTATTTTACCATCATGTGATAGTTTTTTGGTTACAATTCTTCTAATAAACTTTAAAACTACAGAAGTTAAGACAATTGCTAAGACAGCCACCAATATCATACCTACGGTTAATACTATAGGTTTTTTATCAGTACCTAAATGGAATAATTCATACCCTAAAAATTCTTTTACCGAACCCGGGATAATTTTTGTAATTAAATCTCCAGCTTTCTCTAAACCGTCCTCTTGAATCATTAACTTAATACTTTAACCATTTAAAAATTTCTTTATAGCTAGGTTTTTTACCATACATCAATATACCAATTCTGTAGATTTTTGCAGCAAACATCACCATAAACCATATACTGGCTATTAAAATTACTATAGAAATGAGGATTTGCCACCAATCTACGCCAAAAGGCACTCTCATTAGCATAACTATTGGTGAAGTAAGGGGAATCATTGAAAATACTGTAGATATAGTACCATGTGGATTTTCGATCACTGCGAATACTCCAACATAAAATGCTAGCATCAATGGAACGATAATTGGCAACATAAATTGTTGTGAATCGGTTTCACTATCCACAGCGGCACCGATTGCTGCATAAATTGAGCTATATAAAAAGTATCCTCCTATAAAATAAACAAGAAATAAAACTACTAAAGAAATTAATGGTAGGTTTAAAACATCTTGCAAAATAAGTTGTGATTGCTCCATCAATTCATCTTGCGGTATTTGCCCTGGAGTAGTTGGTTGCACATCTATACCTAAATAAAAACTCGCTATAAAGAGTAAAACACCACCTATAATCACCCATATAAAAAACTGAAGTACACCTGCTAATGTTGTACCAAGTATTTTACCGATCATTAACTGTACAGGTTTTACCGATGATATAATAACCTCTATAATTCTACTTGTTTTTTCTTCAATTACAGAGCGCATAACCATGTTACCATAAATCACTACAAACATCAATAACAAATATCCTGCAAGCCCACCAAAGAACATTTTTACATAGCTTGATATTTTGGATGTTTTTTCTCCTAAAAAATTCTCTATTTGTATATCTACCTTAGCTTTTGAACTCTCGATAACTGCTATATCCACACCTTTCTTTTTAAAATTTTGATGCGTTAGTTCTTCTGAAATAATTTTTTCTATCTGTTGTAAAATATCAATATTAGGAGCCTCATCTGCATAAAACTGAATACTCTTTTCTAATTCTTTATTGGATGTATTCCCTGGAATATATAACAGGCCATACAAGTCTTTGATCACTACAGAGTCTTTTGCATCATTTAAAGGTAGATTTGTATAATCA
This sequence comes from Aquimarina aggregata, assembly GCF_001632745.1. GTDB lineage: Bacteria > Bacteroidota > Bacteroidia > Flavobacteriales > Flavobacteriaceae > Aquimarina > Aquimarina aggregata. The sequence goes on from NZ_LQRT01000013.1 coordinate 225,247, forward strand.
ATATAACTTATCCCTTTACTACTTTTAAAATAAGGTTCGAAAGACCCTGTCTCATCAACTATTGCGATTTCACGAATTTCATCTTTATTTAAAGTAGTCAACCAGGTAATTAATCCGATCATTCCCACAAAAATAAGCGGACTCAAAAAAGTCATTACAACAAAAGTTTTGTTACGAACCCGAGCAATAAATTCTCTTTTAATGATTAGCTTTAAATTACTCATTTTCTGTAATGGTTTTGATGAATATTTCATTTACACTAGGTATGACTTCATTAAAGCGTAATACCTGAGCTTTTTCTGATAGATACCTTAACATATCATTTGATGACATGGTATTGTCCAAAGTGATCTTTAATTTTAATTGATCATCTATGGTTTTAAAATCGGCAGGTGCAACACTAAACTTATTATTCAGTGTTGAAAATAAGCTTTGGTGATCATCTGTTAAAAGACCGACTTCAAAAGTATTTGATTTATACGCTCTTTTAATATCTGATAATTTACCTTCTAATATTTTTTGAGATTTATTAATAAGTGCTATGTGATCACATAGTTCCTCTACGCTTTCCATACGATGAGTAGAAAAAATAACTGTCGCTCCTTCATCACGCAATTGCAATATTTCGTCTTTAATAACATTTGCATTTATAGGATCAAAACCACTAAAAGGCTCATCAAATATTAAAAGTTTAGGTCTATGCAAAACAGTCACTATAAACTGCACTTTTTGGGCCATCCCTTTTGATAATTCCTGTATCTTTTTGTCCCACCAATGTGTAATATCAAATTTATCAAACCAATATTTTAATCGCTCTTTAGCTTCTTTTTTTGACAAGCCTTTAAGTTGTGCCAAATACAAAGCTTGTTCTCCTACTTTCATTGATTTGTAAAGTCCTCTTTCTTCTGGCAAATAACCAATATCTTTTATATGCTCTGGTTTTAAAGGTTCATTATCCAGAAACACACTTCCTTGATCTGGTAATGTAATTTGATTAATGATCCTTATTAATGTCGTTTTACCTGCTCCATTAGGACCAAGTAAACCAAAAATACTTCCTTTAGGAACCTGAATAGAAACATTCTGCAAGGCTGTAAAGCTACCGAATTGTTTTGTAGCTTGTTGTACCTCTAAAAGATTAGCCATAGATAGAAATAATATTTTATAATTTATAATATACCCGAATGATACGAAAACTTAAAAACTTATGCTAAAATAAAGGTAACTAATGTTATTTCGGCACAAGTTCTTAATCAAATAAGCGAGTTTGATTTTTATTTCTTTAAAAAATTAAGGGACAGAATTAGACACTTTTTTATTAAAAACAAAACCCACCCTAAATACAAGTATTAAGGATGGGAAAAAAATTGCTATGAAAAAGAAAAATTGTCACTAAATACATTAGTGATGTCTCAAATATACGAATTTTTCCTATTCAACCATTAATAAAACTGCTTGGATTCATAATATCCGAACCACTTGTTTTATCTATGAAAACATATCTTTTACTTTCTCGAAAAACGACTTCTCACCACTATCTGGGCTAGGTCTAAAATGGTCATCTTTTGACATTTTTTCGAAAAACTCTCGTTGTTCTTTATTTAATGTTTTTGGTGTCCATACATTAACATGTACTAAAAGATCACCTCTGCCATATCCATTAAGACTTGGGATTCCTTTACCTCTTAGTCTAAGGATTTTTCCACTCTGCACACCTTCTTCAATTTTGATACGCACTTTTCCTGAAACAGTATCAATTTCTCTAGAGGCTCCTAAAGCAGCTTCAGAAAAACTTATATACAAATCATAATGAAGATTATTACCTTCTCTTTGTAAATCTGCATGATCAAGCTCTTCTATTGCTACTAATAAATCTCCAGCTATACCATTACCAGGTGCTTCATTTCCTTTTCCAGAAACTTTAAGCTGCATACCATCTTCAACCCCTGCAGGGATTTTAATACTTACTGTTTCTTCCAAAGCTTTTAATCCTTGTCCATCAGCTCCATCAGGTCTGTAATCTATTGATTGCCCTGCTCCGCCACATGTCGAACATGGAGATGACGTTTGCATTCTTCCTAGAATCGTATTTGTTATTCTGGTTACTTGGCCTGTACCATTACAAGTAGAACAAGTTTTATAGGTTGTACCAGGTGCTTGTACTTTACGTTTTACTTTAATCTTTTTTTCTACACCATTAGCAATTTCTTCTAATGTAAGTTTTACTCGAATTCGAAGGTTACTTCCTTTGGCTTGTCGTTGTCTTCCGCCTCCACCACCAAAGCCGCCGAAACCACCAAAGCCACCGCCGCCAAAGATGTCTCCAAACTGACTAAAGATATCATCCATATTCATACCGCCGCCTCCGAAGCCGCCGCCGCCTTCGAATGCTTGGTGACCATATTGATCATAACGTGCTTTTTTATCAGGGTCACTTAATATCTCATAAGCTTCTGCTGCTTTCTTGAATTTTTCTTCTGCACTTTTATCACCAGGGTTTTTATCAGGGTGATATTCGATAGCTTTCTTGCGATACGCCTTCTTTATTTCAGATGCAGTTGCACTTTTGCTTAATCCTAATATGTCGTAAAAATCTTCCTTCATACCTCTTTATTGTCCGGTTACTACTTTAGGAAATCTGATCACTTTATCTCCAAGCTTATATCCTTTTTCTATCACATCCACAATTTTTCCTTTAAGATCATCACTAGGCGCAGGAATTTGAGTTATAGCCTCATGATCATCCGCATTAAAGGTGTCTCCCGCAGATACTTCTACTTCTGTTAAACCTTTTCCTTTTAATGTTTCTTTTAATTTATTGTGTATAAGTGATACTCCTTTGATAAGGTCTTTATCTTCTGACTTTTCGATTTCTTTTGTAGCACGATCAAAATCATCAAGAACCGGTAACATTGATTGTATTACATCTTGACTTGCCGTTTTAAAAAGCTCTAAACGTTCTTTAGAAGTACGTTTTTTATAATTCTCGAATTCTGCAAAAAGCCTAAGAAATTTATCTTTTTCTTTTTCCAAATCTTCTTTTAGCTGTGTTTCTACATCTACTTCTTCAGCCTGTTCCTCATCAACTTTTGTATCAAGTACTTCTTCTACTTGATCTTTTACATCTTCAGTATTTTTATTTTTCTTACTCATGTAATATGTAACTTTTATAAGTTTTCATTTTGAAATAGCAAAAGTACTGCCATTTTTGAATTAATGTCATAATGTCACAGGAATATTTTAGTATATATTTAAGAGTGTTTTTAAGTCAAAAAAATAATTTTGAAATTCTGAAAACTATTAAGTTATATTTTATGAAAACCAAATTGATTAATCTTTTTGCAATTGCCTTAATAAGCATTGGTTCATTTTCTTGTAAAGGTGAAAAAAAGAATGAAACTGTAGCTTCTGAAGCGCAAGAAACCTCTGAAACTCCAAAAGAAGCTTCTATTTACATAGTGAATGATGCGTTAAGTACTATCGAATGGACAGGCATTAAACCTACAGGAAAGCATACTGGGACAATTAAAGTAGCTAAAGGAAAAATTGCTCTTAATGATGATGTTATTCAAAGTGGATCTTTTGTGATCGATATGACATCCATTACTGTAACTGATCTTCAAGGAAAAGAAAAAGCTGGTTTAGAAGGTCATTTAAAAGGTGAAGCTAAAGGTGAAGAAGATCATTTCTTTAATGTTACAAAGTTTCCCTCTGCTTCATTTGAAGTTACTGGAATTAGCAAAAAAGAGAATAAAACTTTTATGAATGGCAATTTAACAATTAAAGGGATTAAAAAGAATATTTCTTTTCCTGTCTCTACTGCCATTAATGGTAATACCATGACCTTAAACACTGAAGTATTTACTATTAATAGAACCGATTGGGGAATAAACTACGCATCTAAATCTATTATTACAGATATAGGAGATAAGTTTATTAATGATGATATAGAGCTAAAAATTAGTGTAACAGCTACAAAAGCTTAATTCAATAAAATTATTTTGTATAAACCGGTACTTGCAGTATCGGTTTTTTATTTTCAATTATTTAACCAAATCCGCGATTGCAGATTTAATATTATCATAGTTAAATCCAAAACCAAGTTTAGAAATCTTATCGCTACAGACGCGTTGGCTTGAAAACAAAAGTATGTGCATTTCTCCAAGAATAATTTTCATTATAAACTTAGGTGTATTTGGTAATACTATTTTTTTATTTAATCGTTCGGCAATAACATTGGTAAACTTTTTATTTGATACTGCATTAGGTGCTACAGCATTAAAAACTCCTGTCAATTCTTCTTGAACAACAAATACAAACATACGTGCTAAATCATGAACATGTATCCAACTTTGCCATTGTTTACCACTTCCAAAAAGAGCTCCAAAACCGTATTGAATAGGCTTTACTATTTTAGGAAACGCTCCTCCTTTTTCAGAAAGCACTAAACCAATACGAAGTAAACTCACATTTATATCCAAAGCTTCAAATTCAAGAACAGCTCCCTCCCATTTTGACACTACTTCTCCTAAGAAACCGGTATCTCTTTCTGGTGAATTTTCCATATAATAATTCTGAAAAGAATCTGGATAAAGCCCTATAGCACTAGCAGAAACGATATGTCTAACATTATGTTTTAATTTTTTTAGAGAGTTAAAAATTAAATTAGCAGTAAGCGTCCTACTTTCTAGTATTTCCCTCTTATACGAAGCTGTCCAACGTTTTGCTACCGAGGCACCTACTAAATTAATAATCACTTCGACATCAGTAAAACAATTATCATCTATGATTCCATTACTAGGATCCCAGAAGTATCCTTTATAATTTGAATTATCGCTTAATTTGGATTTGTTGGTTGTAAGGTAATTTACATCAATTTTTAATTGATGACATAATGTTACAATTTCCTGGCCTATTAAACCCGTAGCACCAGTAATTAAAACCTTCATTGTAGTTGAATTTTATGCAAAATACTATCAGCTTATTACAAAACCTATTCCTTTATTATAGGTTTAACAATCGTTTAAAATGGTTAAATACTCAAAAACACACAGCATTTGTTTATGGTTTTGTAGCTCTTAACATTTCTCGTTTACCAGGAGGACCAGGCAATCTTTCTACCTCAAAACCAACTTCAAGCATAGCTCTTCTAACACTTCCTTTTGCCGAATACGTCACCAATACCCCTCCTTTATTTAAGGCTTCGAACATTTTTTTAAAAATAACAACAGTCCAAAGTTCTGGTTGTACTCGCGCACCAAATGCATCAAAATAAACAAGATCAAAACTGTTTTTATCCTCAATATCAGAAAAGAATTGTTTTCGCTTTTGTAAAGTAAAAATATCGGTAACAGGTCTGTTAGTTTCCCAATTAGATGTATGCAACTCTTTAAAAATAGGTTCTGCTTCGATATTACCTAAAGCCCTGGGATAGTTCATTTGTTGAACTTCTTTTGCTGCAATAGGATATGCTTCTACACCTACATAATTAACAGTTTGTTCCTTTTTCTTAGCTTCTATCAATGTAATTATGGCATTTAAACCTGTACCAAATCCTATTTCCAAAATATTTAATGACTTAAAGGTTCTGGATTTTAAAATATGATATAACCCATTCTGTATAAAAACATGGTTCGCCTCATTAATAGCCCCATGTTTAGAATGATAGTGTTCATCTAACTCTGGAAGATGTATTGTAGTAGAACCGTCTGCAGTTATACTTATTTCTCTCTTTATTTCTTTTTGCATTAATTTTTGATCAAAACACTCTCTGCAATTAATGAATATGTTTTTTTAGGTTCTGTGATTGCAGCTATTTCTTCTGGTGATTTACCTGCATCAGTGGCATAATGTCTTTGATCATCAACAGACATTTCTCCTACAAAAGCCCTTCCTTGAACAATTACAGTATCGTTTTCGATATCCTTTGGCACAAAAAAACCATAATTTTTGAACCTAACCATAGTTTCTTTGCCGTCTCCCATTGCTACTTTCATCCAACATCCTTTTGCTTTACAAACACCATTTACCGTTCCTGTAAAAGCAATAGATACGGTATCACCTTTTACAAGATTATTATAACGTTTTACTATTTCTTTCTTGTAGTAAATGTTTTCTGCTGTTAGCACCTCTCCAAAACTTTCATATTGCTCCACAGGGATATTTTTAACTGAAAACGAAACTTGTTTTTTATGCTGACAACTTGTTAATCCTATTAACAATACTATCAAGAAAAGTATACTTTTATTCATGATTTCATAAATATTGGTTACAGAATACAAAATTACGCATTTTAAAAATTTATATTTTGTCAGAAAAGGGTATTTTTGCTAGGAATTATTTAAGGTGTTAGTATGCTCTTAGTTTTCAGACCAAGAGTAGAGAATACGAATTCTGGATACAGTACTATCCAACCTTTTAAAATATGTATAGGATGAAAAATACAATCTCACAAACCGTGGAAGTTAATCAAGTAAATGAGTCCAAAATTGGACAAGTTGATTTCGAAAATCTTGATTTCGGAAAAATCTTTACAGATCATATGTTTGTCTGCGATTATAAAAATGGATCTTGGCAAACACCTAAGATTATTCCTTATGGACCTTTAACTATGGAACCATCTGCCCGTGTTTTTCATTATGGTCAAGCCGTTTTTGAAGGGATGAAGGCGTATAAAGATGATAATGGAGATACTTTTTTGTTTAGACCCGATGAAAATTTTAAACGAATTAACAAATCTTCTGAACGTCTAGCAATCCCTGAATTTCCTGAGGAGTACTTTTTTGATGGTTTAAACACTTTATTAAAATTGGATAACGCATGGATCAAATCAGGTTCTGGAAATTCATTATACATACGACCTTTTGTAATAGCAACTCAAGCCTCTGTATCAGCATCAGAAGCCGATGAATACAAATTTTTAATTATTTGCTCTCCCGCACAATCATATTATAGTGGAGATGTAAGCGTATTAGTTGCTGAAAAATTTAGTCGTTCTGCCAGTGGTGGTTTTGGTTATGCTAAAGCCGCGGGGAACTATGCTGGACAATTTTACCCGACAAAACTTGCAAAAGAGCAAGGATACCAACAAGTTATCTGGACAGACTCTAATACCCATGAATATATGGAAGAAGCTGGAACTATGAATGTATTTTTTAGAATTAATGACACGTTGCTTACTGCTCCGGTTAGTGATCGTATTTTGGATGGTATAACTCGTAAAAGTTTAATTTCAATAGCCGAAAAAGAAGGCTACAAAGTAGATGTTAGACCAGTAAAAGTAAGCGAAATAGTAGCTGCCGCTAAAGATGGAAGCTTAAAAGAGGTTTTTGGAGCCGGTACTGCAGCCGTAGTAAGCCCGGTTAAATCTTTTGGGTACAAAGGAGAACATTATGAAATAGAAAAACAAGAAAACTCATATGCTTCGTATTTCAAAAAAGTATTAATGGATATCCAATACAATAAAGTAGAGGATCCTTTTGGATGGAGATATAAAGTATAATAGTCTTCCAAACTATAACAATAAAAAAACTCCGGAAAATTATTCCGGAGTTTTTTTATTTATTATTTATCAAGTATTGCAGCTATATCTGGTTTAAAATAATTAGGCCCTTTAAGTACTTTTCCATCTTCTCTATAAATTGGATTACCATCTTCACCTAGCTTACTCATGTTACTACGTTGAATTTCATTAAAAACCTCCTCTATTTTGTGCTGCATACCATGTTCAATTATAGTGCCGCATAAAATATAAAGCATATCCCCTAAAGCGTCTGCCACTTCTATCAAATCATTGTTTTGAGCAGCTTCAAGATATTCTTCGTTCTCTTCTTTCATGAGATTAAAACGAAGTGTATTTTTAGCTTCTCCTAAATCGGCTATTGGTTCATTTTTATATCCAATTTCAAAGGCAGTGTGAAACTCTTGTACAGCAGCGATTTTATCTTTCATCTATCTATTATTTTTTAGTATTCAGTTCTTATATTTGCTGTAAAAATAATCATTTATGTTTAGTACTGGTCAATTAATATTTGCAGGGTGTTTTGTTGTTGCTTTTATCGTTTTGATGATATTTAGCTACCGTAAAGACATCAAACTACATCGTAAATATTACAAAGGCAGTATTTTTATTTTAGTTGGTTTTATTGTTTTTATCTTACTGTTATTTGCACTTAAGACATACCTACAACCTGAGTAAACCTTATACACTTCTTTTTGCATTACATACTTTCCTTTTTTAGATCAGTACATTTTGGTTATTGAAAGCTCAATCATTTTTTTTAATTAGCAACATTTAAAATACCTTGTATTGGGTATGGATTAACGCTTCTATTATTAAGAGTTTTGAAATAACTAAAAACCATTACGACAATGAATATCAAGGTACTTTGTGTTGGAATAAATCACTACTTAGGCATTTCAAAACTAACATCATGCATTAATGATGCAAAAGACTGGCAACAATTATTTCATAAAGATTTACAAGTGCCAAAAAACAATATTACAAGACTTTCTTTTGGTCCCAAAACAAATGCCTCTACTATTAAAAAAGAATTAAGAAAACTAGTAAAAAGTCTAGGAAAAGGAGATCTAGGAGTTTTCATCTTTTCTGGTCATGGAAACCAGAAATTCACTACGACAAACGGTTTACCTACCATAAAAGAAGGTATTAGAGCAAGAGATAAATCTATTTATGAAAATGAATTACGTACCATAACAAATAAAATAAATCCCGAAGCATATTTTGTTTCTATAGTAGACGCATGCTACTCTGGCGGAGTAGATTTTAAAGAACTAATTCTCAAAAATTTAGAGAGAAAAAATCAAAACTTAGAAATAAAAAGTTATGCCAATAAAATTTTAAAAGAAAATTTAATCGCAAAAGAGAATTACCGAAAACTATTAAAACCACTTAACAAAAATTTTATTACACTTTCTGCCTGCAAACCAAATGAATTAGCATATGGAGATTTATTTATCCGAGATCAAAATGCAAGAATGAATGGGGTACTGACCTACTATACTATAGGTTATATTAAAGACAACCCACAGATAACGTATGCAGAGTTAATTAAAAAGTTACAAAATATTCTTCCTGACCAGTCAAAAGGACATGACCAAACCCCACAACTTAACGGGCATAAAAACATCATTAATAATACAGTATTTAAATAATAATCACCAAACAACTATAGTACAATGCATGAAAATTTAAAATACACATTAAGATTAGACGAGAGCATCAAAGAATTTAGATCTTTTAATGCTATGAACAGAAACACGATTCAATCCAGAGCAGAAATCGGAGATTGGCAACCAATTTATTCGGATATAAAATATGGTACCCACTATTTTTTATATGGAAAATTTTTAGGTGAAAAAGACGGGGACGATTTCATTATCAATAAAATACAACTATACCTACAAAACTATACAGGATCAGTTTCTATAGGATTTAATGGCTACGTAGCTATGGATATTGTAGACCAAATGGATGAAAATGATCCTGATAACGATCCTAGATATACTTATCGAAAAAAATATTATCTTCATATTGGTTTAGAAGGCTTTAAAATGGAAAGCAAAACTCAAAATTATCCTGAAGATCATACTACCCCATTAAACATAAGATTAAAACAGGGAGATATTTTAATCACTAATCCGTTTTTCACTCCTGCAATACCCGATATTTCCTTGATTTATGATAATAAAAATAGAAACGAATCAAATTTTGTAGACGATTTATTTATGGAACGAATGGGTGAAGATGTTTTTATAACTCCCGAAGGAGAAGAAGCCTTGATTAATTTACACCTATTAGATCTGATCTCAGAAGAATCATTACTAACAGCAGGTATAGATGATAAAAAAGAACCAACAAAAACAAAATTACTAAAAGCCAAAGCGTATAGAGAAGCTAGAGGAATAACATTTGCCTGTAGGCCCGAAAACGCTTTTTTCCAAATAAACTAAATGAATAAGACACTATATGTTATTTTCTTTTTCTTGGGCCTTGGCTATCTCTCGGCCCAAGAACATTTTAAAGTGATTGATAACCTGCGAAAATATGATCTAGAGAAAGAATTTAATCACGAAAACACGTATGACCCCTTTACTACTCGAATGATTCTATGGCAAGTAAATTTCCTTAAAGAATTTGATATTTATCAAGATAAGTTTTCTTCGATAACACAGGAAAATGCACTTAATACAGAAAATATTCTTGGTAGGTTTTTATATTATATCAATTTAGGAGATTATCTTTTTTATAAATATAGCAGCAAAAATATCCAAGCGAGAAATGCTTATCTCGAAGCATTAAAAATTGCTGAAATGAATAACAGGCCTCAATTAATTTGTGAAGTACTTAAACGACTACTTAAAATAAATAGATTTGATTACCTGATCGATAACACCTCTTCTAAGTTGTATATGGATCTATATAAAACAAATACTTATGATCCTATTGAGGTAGCCTACTATACTTATTACAAGCTTATTTTATCTTTTCAATATTTCAAAAAGGAGCAGTGGGATCAGACGCTGGAAGATCAACTCATCAATTTTACTGAAAATAGTAACCATTACTTTCTTAATGGTATGATATTTCAATTACTATCCAGTTACTATAATTTTTTAAAGGAGAACACAAAAGCTGTTGATTTTGAAAAAAAAGCGATAGCGAATTTTAAAAAAATTCCCTACAATTATAAATCTACACATTTAAAAACCTCGTACATAGCATTAGCACGATATTACATTTCGCTAAAACAAATGGAAAATGCACATGCTATTTTACCAAAAATAAATAGCAAAGCATATAATAAATTAGAAGATGATCACAAAAAATATATATTCTTTTATAACTCAATAATCGACTCTACACATAAAAATTACAAATCTGCTTTCAAAAACTTAATAGAATACACTTCCAGAACAGAGCAATTCCTATTATCAAGTAATAAAAATGCTTATGACGAACTAGAAACTAAGTACCGAACAACAGAAAAAGAAAAGAAAATCGTACAACTACTTAATACCAACTTAAAATCAGAAGCGCATAGAATTCGCAATAGAAATCTCCTAATTGGATCAATTTCTCTCTTAGCAATGGCTATTCTAATTTCTTTTCTAGTATATAAAAACGTTAGACGCAAACAACGTATTGCCGAACAAGAACGTGAAATTGAATTTCAAAAAACAGAAAAATTACTTAAAGACCAAGAATTAACAGCTATTGATGCTATGATTGCTGGTCAAGAAAAAGAACGTCAACGAATGGCGAATGATCTGCATGATAATCTAGGAAGTACCTTAGCCACTGTAAAATTACATTTCAATCATTTAAAAAATAACAGAGAAAATTCTAAAATTAAAAACAAAGAAGAATTATTTATTAAAACAAATGATCTATTAGATGAGGCTTATCAAAAAGTACGAACTATAGCACACGAAAAAAATAGTGGTGTAATGGCTAATCAAGGGCTTTTACCTGCAATAAAAAAACTAGCTAAAAATGCCTCAAATAGTAATGAAATAACTATAGAAGTTCAAGATTATGGATTAGAAGAACGATTAGACAACACTCTTGAAATTTCAATTTTCAGAATGATTCAAGAATTGGTAGCCAATACAATTAAGCACTCAAAAGCTTCAGAAGTAAACATATCGTTAACCAATCATGATTCACTATTAAACATTATTATTGAAGATAACGGAATAGGTTTTGATGCCAAAATATTACCTCAAAAAGACGGAATGGGTTTAGCCACTATCGAAAAACGTGTTGAACATCTTGAAGGAACTTTTGAGATAGATTCTACTATTAATAAAGGAACGAACATTATTATAAATATACCAATATGATAACAGTAGCTATTGCAGAAGACCACCAGTCTTTAATTGATGGTATCGAACTTCTTCTTAAATACGAAGAGGAAATAAGCATCGTAGGGATGGCTAATGATGGAGAAGAACTAATCAATATTGTTAGAAGAAAACAACCTAAGGTAGTACTAATGGATATTCGTATGCCAAAAATTGATGGTATCGCAGCAACTCATATTATAAAAAAAGAATTTCCTTATACAAAAATAATAGCATTTTCTATGTTTGATCAAGAAGACGCTGTAAAACAAATGATTGAAGCCGGAGCATCTGGATATCTCCTCAAAAATTCGCCCTTAGAAGAAGTATTAACCGCTATAAAGCAAATATCAAAAGGAGCAACCTATTTTGATGCCGCTCTTGACCCTTCACTTTTTTCGAAAGATGCCAAGCAAGAAATCAAAAAACAAATCTTATCAAAAAGTGAACGGGAAATTTTAAAACTTATCGGACAAGGGAAAACATCATCAGAAATTGCAACAATTCGTTTTAACTCTGTTTCGACAGTAGAAACACATCGAAAAAACATCATCCGAAAACTTGGACTGCATGGCAAGGGAGAATTATTGCGATATGCCATTGAGAAAAAGTATGATTTTTAAGTACATTTATTCTCAATAAACACTAAATATACCCTGTTATGGGTATTTTTTTATGCTTGATTGTGAGGTAGTTTTGAGTAAAATCTATAAAAAACACTAAACAATGAATTTTAAAAAAGAATTACGAAAAACATATGGATATGACCTTATTGATAGCCCTATAAGAAATCATAAACCACTACAATTATGGCTAAAAAAACCTTCTAATCCAGTTGAATTATATTATGAAAACATTTTACATGCATTAATATCGGATCAGAAGATTAGTATTATTGAAGATAATGCCTTTGCTGTAGATCATACTAAAAAATTAGAATACAAATTTAATCTCGGGATCACTGTTCTTGATGAGCTTCTTACTTCTTTAGGGTTAGGTAATTTAGGATTAAACACTAAATTTAATAAAGGAAAAAAAGTCAGTCTGAGTTATGACAGAAGTAAAACCTTAACCGTTGTGCAAGGTGAATTGGCAAATTTTTTGAGCAATGCTGATTTTATACACCCAAATAGAGAATTATTAAGGAATGCCAATCGAAACAACATAATTGTTATAACTGGTGTAATTATGGCAAAAAACATCAAAGCTATTATTGAAACTAATACCGACCTGAATATAGATTTAGACATTGAATTAAATAATATTGCAGAAGGAAAAGTTACATTTTCTAGGGTATCTGAAAGTAAAATTGAAATGATTTCAGAAGGAAATTCCTCATTTCCTATTGCTGTTAAGGCTAGTAAAATAGATTGGGATGATGGGGAATATGATCAAATGAGGCTTATCACAGATCATAGAAATCTATTCTAACAATTTATAAGCAATAAAAAACCTCTTTGATAATTTTTCAAAGAGGTTTTTTATTATTAGTTACAGAATTATTTTAATTCACTTCTGGTAAGAAATTATAATTCTTACTATACCATAACATTTGTTCTTCAAAAGTTTTAGGTTGGAATATTTCAAAACCAGTGATTTCATCAGTATCATCTTTTTGTGGCAGTAAAACTGGGTTTACAAAACCACTATAAGGTGCAGATGTAAATTGTTCATTACGCTTTAATATTTCTGCGTGTATATCTTGATCAACTTTTACTCCGTATCCTTCTACTAACGCTTCTGCAGCTTTATAATCACCTTCAGATTTTATACGTTGCGTCTCACGTAATAAACGTCCAAAAATCTCACGTAATTTTTGATAATCTTTAATATCATAGTAGGTTTTACCATCTCTGGTAACTTTCTCTATAACATTATCTTTTGCGCCTTGTTCAAAAGCCCAAGCACTAACCCACTGTCGGTTTCTCATATGGGCTTCTTCTACATCATCTCCAAGATTTAAACGTATTAATTGGGTTAGTAATCCATTTCGGATATACCCATCATAGGCAGCTTTACCTGTTTTTTCCCAATCTTCTACTAATCCAAGTTCCTGTAATTTTGGATCCATTAAATAGTATAAACCAACCAAATCTGCACGTCCTTCTTCCATTGTAGAAGCATAATTCTTTAAAGTTTCTTTTGTCTCTCCCACTCCTGGGTTTAATTGTCCAGATGCATGACCGACTACTTCATGTAAAGCTGTATGTAGTTTATCCCCTAATTGACCATATTTTTCTTCTAATTCAAATTCTTCATTATCATGTACAAATTCTTTCAATCGTCCAGATCCACCAGCGTTATTATAAGCTCCAATGATATTACCCAAAGAAACTGACTTTGATCCAACGGCTGCTCTAATCCAATTTGCATTTGGAAGATTTACTCCAATAGGTGTACTTGGTGATGCATCACCAGCTTCTCCTGCAACAGCAACAACTTTATACGAAACTCCAACTACATTTTTTTTCTTATGTTCATCCATCAAAGGTGATTCATCTTCAAACCATTGTGCATTTTCGGATAATACAGACATTTTCTTTGACATGTCAAAATCCTTGATTTGTACGATAGTTTCATAAGAACCTCTATACCCCAAAGGATCATTATATACTTCAATAAAACTATTGATATAATCAATATTTCCTTCGGTTGCAGCAGTCCAAGCCACATTATAATCATCCCACGTTTGCAAATCCCCTGTTTTGTAATATTCAATTAACAAACCAATAGCATCACCTTGAGCTTTATTTTCTGCTACTGTTTTAGCTTTTTCTAACCATTTAATAATCTCATCTATTGCAGTACCATATAATCCTCCCGATTTATATACTCTTTCTTTTAGTTTTCCTTCTTCTTTAACCAATTGAGAATTTAAACCGAAAGACAATGGTTTCTCAGGATTTGGGGATTTCATTTTTCCATAAAAAGACTCCACATCATCATTTGTTACTCCTGGGCCATAAAAGTTAACAGCAGACAATGCTACATTATCAACTCCTTTTGCTTGATTCACCTTTTTAGCATCTGCTTCGTTAAAGATTACTTCATAAACTTCTTTTGAAACTTCTGTTCCTGTCGCTGCCAACAAAGAACTAAAATAATCCTGATCAAATTCTGGTTTAATTTTATCATTACTATAGTGGTGATGAATACCATTTGAAAACCAAACTCGTTTCAGGTAAATTTCAAATGCTTTCCAATCCTTAGACGTTTTATTACCATCATATGTTGTATAGATTTTTTCAAGAGCCTTTCTTAAAGTAAGATTATGTCGGTAATTTTGATCCCACATTATATCTCTTCCGCTTAAACCTGCTTGTGTTAAATAGTATACTAATTTCTGTTCTTTTAAGGTAAGATTATCCCATCCAGGGATTTGATACCTCAAAATCTTTAAGTCTGCAAATTGCTCTACTACATATTCAAATTTCTCTTCAGTAATCTCTGCTTCTTTTTGATCTATTTGATCCTGAACTTTTGGTTCATTTTTACAACCTACTGTAAACGCTATAAAAGCTGTAAAAACAAGTATTTTGTTAAGTTTCATGTGTTATAGTTTATGTTTTTTAATTTGTGTACTACATACGTTATTACTTTAATTTTAATGTAATATCAAAATTAGTAATAGCGCATTTTATATTGAGCATTTCATTATTCAGACAAATGTAATAAAATAATAGGAGGCAAAATTTAGTTATATTAGCTGATCAAATAATCAAAACTAACTAACATGAAAATAATCAAGTATTTATTCTTTCTATTACTACTGGTTGTTATTGGAGGTGCTGTATATGTAGCAACTATTAATGGCGAATATCAGATAGAACAAAGTAGAACAATAGACGCTCCTGATGAATTACTGTTTAATAGCATTAATGAATATAAAACTTGGGAAAAATGGAACCCGTGGATAGATGGATCTGATGATATGATTCTTGAATATGCTACTACTACAAGTGGTAAAGGAGCTTCGTATAGTTGGAAAAGCGAGACGCAAGGTGATGGTACCATGAAAACCGTAAAAACTATACCTTTTGCTAGTTTAGATCAAAAGCTAACCTTTATAAGTCCTATGGGTGAAAGTACAAGTGACGTATATTGGAAACTTGAAAAAATCGATGAAAGAAAGACAAAGGTGACTTGGGGTATGAAAGGTGAACAATCTTTTATGGAGAAAGCATTTTGGGCAACACAAGATAGTACCTTATCACAGACAATACGTCCTATGTACAAAAAAGGACTGGAAAACCTAGATAACCTAACCAAAGAGGTTATGAAACAATACCACATACATGTTGATGGTGAAACAGAACATGGTGGTGGCTTTTATATGTATAGTGCAACTGCTTCAACTATTGCAAATACCTCCGAAAAAATTGCTCAAATGCTACCTAATGTTAATGCATATATGATGCAAAATAATTTACCTCGCACTGGGACGCCATTCACAATATATAATGATTTTAATGAAGAGCAAGGAACAGCTATTTTTTCTGCAGCAATCCCTACCAGAGATAAAGTAGTTACTCCTAAAGACAGTGATATTCTTTCTGGTTTTCTACCTAAACAAAAAGCGGTTAAAACAACATTAAAAGGAGACTATATAAATTTAAAAGAAGCTTGGAAAGCTGGATATAAATATATTGCTGATAATGGCTTAGAGCTGGACACTGCTTCACCAGCATTTGAGGTATATCGAGTAGAACCAGAATTACAACCTAACCCGGCAGAATGGGTTACAGAAATTTATATTCCAATAAAATAATATTAGATACTACACAAACTGCATTTTACTATAATCATTAAAATGCAGTTTCTAAATGATTCACTAATGAAACAAATACTATTGGTATTTTTAGGAGGTGGCACAGGAAGTATAGCTCGATACCTTATTAGTAAATACCTAAATAGTACTGCTTCTAATATTCCTTATGGCACTTTTACCGCGAATGTTTTAGGCAGTCTGATTATTGGTATTATTCTTGGACTTGCTGTCAAGAACAATTCGGTGTCTCAAAATACGGTAGCCTTCCTCGCTACTGGATTTTGTGGAGGGTTTACTACTTTTTCGACCTTTGCTCATGAAAATCATTTGTTTTTAAAATCTGGAGATTTTGTAAATTTCATAATCTATGCCATTGGATCATTTGCAATTGGATTGCTTTTTGTATTTTTAGGAATGTTTATTACCAAATAAACCCTTTATATATTTATGAAAAAAATTGAAGCTATTATACGTAAATCGCAATTTAAAGCCGTAAAAGATGCCTTACATGAAATTGAGGTAAACTTTTTTACATATTGGGATGTTACTGGTGTTGGTAATGAAAAAAAAGGACACGTTTACAGAGGAATCACTTATAGTACTACCGATATACAACGCAGATACTTGTCTGTAGTTGTTTCTGACCAATTCGAACAAAAAACAATACAAGCCATAATTGAAGCAGCAAAAACTGGAGAAGTTGGTGATGGAAAGATTTTTGTTTCAGATATTCAAAATACCTACAGAATTAGAACTGGCGAGAAAGGAAACCAAGCACTAAATTAAGCTATCTTCTTATAGGGTTTCTAAACAAATAAATAATTCTTTTATTTTTTACTTAAGGATAGGGATATATATTGTCAAATTTTAACAAATTGAACACTTAAATGTTTAACAATATGAAATATCCTCTTAAAAATTTTTGAAAAAAACTTCAAAAACTTCAAAAAACGACTTTCAAATTCTCAAAATTTATCCAAAATAAAGTTAAACCCTAATTTTTTTAGGGTATAAAATTAAGAATACATAAAAATACCACACATATCCCCTTTTTATATTGGGGTAAAACTCTTTTAACATAATTTTACGGTTCCGATTAAAACAATTACAATAATTAATGTTTATTATGAAAACAAAAACCGTAACAAATTTTTTAAAAAAAGTATGTCTTGTTGCACTAGCCTTAGCAAGCTTCACCACAGTAGCACAAGAAGAATCAGAAGAAAAAAGTTGGATCGAAAATTTTTCTGTTAGTGGATCAGTAGATGGTTATTATCGTTACAACATTGGAGCTCCTAATAGAATAGGTGATTTTGATGGTGATCCAACAACTGACCCTTCATATATTGCTCCTGGAACTTCTTTTGTTAATCAATCAGGGTTCGCATTAGGTATGGCTAATGTAATTTTAGGATATGAAGGCGATAAAGTTGGATTCGTAGCTGATCTTGTATTTGGTCAAAGAGGAGAAGATGCCGTTTTCAATTCTGATGGTTCTGCTCAAATTGTAAATCAATTATATGCATACTGGAATGTTTCAGAATCTGTAAAACTAACAGTTGGTAACTTTAACACTTACCTTGGTTATGAAGTGATTTCCCCAACAGGAAACTTTAATTATTCTACATCATATATGTTTTCTTACGGACCTTTTTCTCATACAGGTTTAAAAGCAGATTTTACACTTAATGATAACTGGTCAGCTATGTTAGCAATTATGAATCCAACAGATTTTACAGAAAGTAATCCTTTTGATACTTATATTATAGGTGCACAGCTTGGATATTCTGCAGATAATGGCAGTGCTTACTTAAACTTTAGATATGGTAATGAAGGATTTCCTGGTTTGGTAGGACCTACATTTCAAGCTGACTTAACAACAGGATGGGACGTAGCTGAAGAATTTTATTTAGGTATAAATGCGACATACCTTTCGACAGATCCACAAGCAGATGGTGATGCTGGAGGTTTTTATGGGGTAGCTTTATACCCTCAATACAAAACTTCTGAAAAATTCACTATTGGAATAAGAGGAGAATATTTTGCATTATACAATGATGGTTTATTAGGATTAGGAGCTGTTGGAGTTGATACGGAAGGTGATGGAAGCGTTGTTGCTGCAACCTTAACAGGTAGTTATGATATAGGTAGTTTAACACTAAAACCAGAATTAAGATTAGATTCTACATCTGAGGATACTTTTCTAGATAATGATTTAGAAGCTACAAAAAGTCTATCGTCTTTTGTTTTAGGCGCTATATATAAATTTTAATATAGTTTAAATTAACTATGTTTTGTTTGTTTAAAGTTAAAAAGTCCGCTAATAAGCGGGCTTTTTATTTAGTTGTTATCAGGATATTTTCTATATTTTTTGACACCTACCGGCACTACAATGTCAAGATGATTTTCTGAAGGAGGAATTGGACATGAATAACGCTCATTATAAGCACAATATGGATTGTAGGCCGTATTAAAATCTATTAAAATTGTATTACCTTCTGGGGTTTTAAGATCAATAAAACGTCCTCCATCATAACTTTCTTCTCCGTTTGTTAAATCTGTAAAAGGAAGAAACAAATAATCTTCATATTCTGGTTTTGCCTTCAGCGCTTGATTCTGATATATATTTAGAGCAAATTCTTTTTCTTGAATATTAAAATGTACTTCTCCGTATTTTACATATACAGGTTCTCTTCCTGTAGTTGTTTTCATAATAAAAGGAGTTTCATGTGGAGTTCTCACAAAATTAGCAAGAACACAAAAAGTAGTATCAATATCAAAAAACGCTAAGGTTTTGAAATGCGTTAAATCCTTTGGGCTTAGTGGTGATTTATCTTCTGAAGCAAATTCTTCATTCAATTTTTCTTGGAACTGTAATATACGTCTTATACTAGAAGAATCTTGTGCAAAAGCATTCCCTACTACAAAAAATAATATTATAAATAATTTATTCACCTTCCCTTGTGTTTTTGCAAAAGTACAATTTATACTCATTCAATCTATAAATGTGCTTTATAATTTAATTTAATACAAACAATTAGTAACTACTAAATTTCATCTAAATTGTATCTCTATCATAGATAAAAAACTACTTTTACAGATTATTAAAGTAAGCGCAAATCCTAAATTCATTATTACTATGTTACGCCATTACATAAATTCTTTTTCGGGACTCTCCAAAGAGGTATGGTGGCTTGCCCTTATTACATTAATCAATCGAGCTGGAGCAATGGTAATACCATTTCTTTCCTTGTACTTAACTGACAATTTAAATTTCTCTTTAGAACAAGTTGGGTGGATAATGACCAGTTTTGGGTTAGGTTCTTTTTTTGGAGCATGGCTTGGAGGTAAATTAAGTGACAAAATTGGATACTACAAAGTAATCTTAGGTTCTTTATTTCTAACAGGTGCATCGTTTTTGATTGTTCAATATTTTACTAGTTTCTGGAGTATTTGTATCAGTTTTTTTGTTCTCATAGCTATTGCAGATGCTGCAAGACCAGCTTTTTTTGTTGCTTTAAGTGCTTATAGCAAACCTGAAAACAAGACTAGGTCTCTTACTTTTATACGACTAGCTATTAATTTAGGGTTTTCTGCAGGCCCTGCTATAGGAGGATTAATTATCGCCTCGATAGGTTATTATGGACTATTTTGGGTTGATGGTATTACTTGTATTATCGCCGGGTTAGTTATGATACAAACCTTACATCCCAAAAAAGCAAAAGAACTAGATAAAGAAATTGTTATAGAAAACCCTACTCCAGCATATAGAGATACCACATACATTATCTTTTTAATTTCATTAGCATTATTTGGCTTTATATTCGTTCAATATTTTTCTACGATTCCTTTGTATTATAAAGAAATCCATCAATTATCAGAAGAAAAAATTGGTTTATTACTAGCTTTAAACGGAGCATTAATTTTTTTCTTTGAAATGCCCTTAATAGCCTATCTTGAAAAAACTAAAATTTCTAAGACGGGACATGTTATAAGTGGTTTTATATTAACAGGGATAAGCTTTATTCTTTTGCTTGTAACGCCTTGGGCCGGAATATTAATCATTGGGATGATTATTGCTACTCTTGGTGAAATGGTGGCTTTTCCATTTGGAAATGCATTTGCATTGGATAGAGCAAAAAAAGGAAGACAAGGAGCATACATGGGGTTATACAGTATGTCTTTTTCTTTAGCTCATATTTTTGGGCATAACTCAGGAATGCAATTTATTGATAATTTTGGCTATAATAACACCTGGATCTTTATGACATCAATAATGGTTTTAGGAACTTTTCTATTAGTATTAGTAAAATTAAGGGTTCGTAAAGAATCAATAACAAATATATAACGACAATGCAAAAATCATTTTTAATCCTATTATCAATCCTAATACTTGGGTGTAGTGAGATCAAAAAACCTGATCCTTTGGTAGCTACTGAAACAGAAAGCACCTCTAATATAAAAACATTTCCAAAATTAGTCCCAAATCGTTATAATGTTGCATTTTTAGTTATGGACGGGACGTATAATACAGAATTTACTGCTCCTTACGATATTTTTCAACATACTCAATATCGAAAAAGCATTAAACAAATGAATGTTTTTACTGTGGCAAATACAGATCAACCAATAACTACTTTTGAAGGTCTTAAAATTATTCCTGACTATAATTATACTAAAGACTCGATTCCTAAAATTGATATTCTAGTAGTACCAAGTGCCGAACATCATCTTGATACAGATCTTGAAGATGTCGATATGATTAATTTCATAAAAGAGGTTGATAAGAATGCTTTATATATGACCTCGCATTGTGATGGAGCTTTTGTGCTTGCTAAAGCTGGTCTGTTAGAAGATAAAGTATCAACTACTTTTCCTAGTGATATCGATAAAATGAAAACTATGTTTCCGGGCTTAGATATCAGAAAAGAAGTATTATTTGTTCATGATGGAAAATACATTACCTCTGCTGGTGGCGCTAAGAGTTTTGAAGCTGCATTATACTTATGTGAATATTTATATGGGAGCGAAATTGCTAGGTCCCTAGCTGGTGGATTGGTCATTGATTGGAAATTAGAAGACGTGCCACATTTAATAATTAAAAAATAAGAGGTAACTTTTTAACAAATAAAACTCTTTCTAATATAAAAAAGCACCTTATTCAGGTGCTTTTTTATTTCTTTTGGGGCAAATTATGTACTCTCTTCAGTTTCTAGATTTGGGGTCTTTAACCAATGTCCTCACACGTAATTTTTCCCGGATGATCAAAAAAAATACAGCTTATCTAATTATCGTCATAACCGTTTAAACCATAATTTTTAAGAACTCCTTTATTCATTAACTAACAATACTAATATAGTAATTTTTTAGGATAAAAAGCAAATAAAATCGACGAAATACACAAATTTTAACAAATTAGTTGTTTTAAGCACTAATAGAATAGAAATAAACATTACATTTTCTAATCATTGAGCGGTAACAAAATCTTATATATTCTCTGTACTTTATATATAATAGTTATCTAATTAAATGTTTTTAGTACACCTTCTTTTAATTTCATATCTAAATGATCTACTCCCCTTCTAATAGGAGCATAAAAAAAGCGTTTGCTTTTTCAGCAAACGCTTTTGTGTTTTAGGGCAAATCACATACTCTCTTTAGTTTCAAGATCTGGGGTCTTTTTACTAATGTCCTCACATCCAATTTGTCCCTTAATGTATTCCAAACTAAAATTTTAATTCCATATCGTCATATAGCTTAAAATGTTGGTTATGGATATTACATCGAATATTTCTTTTTGATGGTGTAAAGATAAACAGTTTTTTTAAACAAACGATAAAAAACAAATAAAATCGATGAAATACACAATTTTTTATGATTTCAATTTAATCTGAAAACAAATATCTTGATGACCCAAGGTATTTCTCTATTAAAATGTTGTAGGGTTTTGAGAGCCTTAGTCCTAATGTACCTTCTATGTTATATAGGTTTTTTTTATCCTTAAAACCATTTTTAAGTAATTTTTCTAAATAAAATAAGGCTGTTTCATAATCTTGGTCCTGCGCGCTTAAAGAAATAACAGTTCTGTAGGACTCATAATCTTTTTTATCTATTATCGTACTTAGTATATTAAGATACATTGTCTTCTCGAACTTATCTTCCTTAGAAAATTTAACTGCTTTATAGTTACGTACCTTCTCTTTAAGATATCCTTTAATTCTAAGTACCGTATTAGACGCATATTTTTCTTTAGATCGGGATAGCTCATCTAATTTAGACATCTCGTGTTGCCACCATCCCAAATTCTCGTATACCTCATTTCCAACATCTTCTGCCAAAGATAATTGATACGATTGTCTAAGCTCTGCTTCTTTTGTATCGTATTTTAAATATAGTTTCTTCTCTCTTTCATATCCCTTAAATTGTTTCAATTGCTTCTCTTTCTTTTTAAGATAGCTTGTGTCAAAAAACAACTTATACTTATCCTTTATTTTTTTTATTTCTTCATAAGCCAACAAAAAATTTCCTTGATTCTGGTTAATTTCTACTTGTTTTAGTTCGGTCTGAAATAAATTTTGAATCCAGATAGAATCTTTTGGTATTACACCCTTACTCATTGTTTGTAAGGTAAAATTTGATAATATTTTTTTAAACAAATTAGGGTTTGGGAAATCTTGTTTACCCTCATAATCTAATACATCTGCAAAAGCATTCTGCTTTTTAAGATACATTTTATTATATAAGAAGTTTTTATAATTATGACGACTAACATTTACGACTCCAAAGTAGGAAAAGTTTTTCCTTATTTTTACACTAGAATTATAGTAGTGTGTATCTCCAACAGCAATTGTTCCTGCCACATCGTTAATCAAAACAGAAACTAAACTTATTAAATTTGCATCTTCTCCTAATCCTGTAGTGTATACCCTTTTCTTTTGAATTGGAAAAATAGAGAAAATATGATCCATAAAAGAAGCAACATATTCTGCCTTTTCTTTTATTTCTACCTTTTCAGGAAAATCGCTAATTACTACCATATAACCTAGTTCTTCAGCTGCTTCTCTATACAGTCGTGTAATATTGCCTGCATTTCCATTAGAATCAAAACCAAAAACAACTGGCCATTTTTTATTAAGGTCAAAAGACTTAGGTAAGTATATACTAAATATTGTATTTGCTCCAGGAACAATCAAAGAATCAATAACTTTTCCTTTTTTTACAGTCAAACTATTTTGACTGTAAATAATTGAAGTAAAACAAAGAATTATAAAAAAACTAAACCCCTTTATGACTGATAACCGCATGACTGACTGTATTTAAATAATCGTGCAACAAAAAAGGTGCCACTATTAATGATATAAATGTAAGAAAAGCTTATGAAGAAAATCAAAAAACGCCTGAATCTCTTCAGGCGTTCTCGTATCTTTTACTTGTACTCTCTTTAGTTTCCCATACTAATGTCCTCACACAAGATAAAGATCGTTTCCCATACAAATATAATCAAATCTCATGCCAAAAAACTAGTCATTTTCGGTATTTAATCAAGCATCATTTGTAATTGGATTATTCTCGATTAAATTAGATAATATGATATGTGTTTTTACTTCACCATAAGTTATCAATCGATCAATAAATTCTTGTAAGTGTATCTGGTCTCTCAAGACTACTTCCATAATTATATTTTCATTACCTGTTATTCGGTAACAATTTGTTACTTCTTTAAACTCTGATACCTTAGTTAAAAATGGCTTTAAACGCCCCATAAAAGCTCTTAATGTAATAATAGCTTTTAGTTGATATCCCGCCTCGGTATAGGATACATTTGCTACATAACCTTTTAAAACACCATAATCTTCCATTTTTTTTATTCTTTCTGCTACCGCAGGAGAACTTAATCCAACCTTTCTACCTATTTCTGCATTAGATAACCTTGCATTTTCCTGTAGACATTGTAAAATTTCCCAATTTATAGTATCAATCTCCATAAATACAGCAGCTTATATTTTTAACTATTTGAAATCTTTAATCATAAAAAACGACTTAAAATTAAGTACCAATCTGATTTAATATAGAAAATCTTAATTTTTAAATCAAAAAATGGTTTTACAATTAATAATTAAAGCAAATTAGCAAATATGCATTAAAATCAAAATAAAATTTACTTAAAATAACCCTATTTTTGGGAAACCAAATAGAATATGAGACCACAACCAAAAAATAAAAGATTATATAAGAAAGCAAGAGAAATATTGACTCTATCTCGAAGTATTTCTAACTATCTCGTTTATGACATGGCCTCATTACAAAATAATGGTACAGAACATCCTCATATTTATTTTACTGGAGATATTATTAGGCAATCAGATGAATTGGTTCCTAAAATCATTTCAGCAGAAAGTCAGACTTTTCAAGATGATCGAATCAAACATGCTAACTCACTAATCCATATTACGAACAGGTTGTATAAAAATTGTGAGCGGCTTGAACAATCTGATAGTAATGGAAAAGAATTTTTAATTCTTCTTCGAAAAGAACTTAGAAAATTCAGACATCTTCAACGAAGGTGGCTTCTAAGTTTATAAACCATTTTACTTATTTATATCTTTTACCGTGTTTGATTACTATATCTACATCTTGTAAGATATTGATATGTCTTAACACATCTCCTTTTACTGCTATTATATCTGCATATTTTCCAGGCGTAACTGTACCTACTTCATTTGCAACGCCCATCCACAACGACGGCCAGTATGTTGCCGCACGTATTGCGTACATTGGGTCAATTCCAAACTCATTAACCCATACATCTAATTCATTCCAAGTAGATTGACTATGAAACTTCATAGGAATCCCACTATCTGTTCCAATCATTAATACGACACCAGCATCCATTAATTGTTTAATCTTTGTTTCTAATGTTGGTTTTCTGATAGGAGTTAATTGAAAATAAGGCAACTGATCTTTATGCGTAAAACTATTTTTAATATCTGCAATAATCGTATCATGTAATCCCCTATGCCATGAGTCATTATCTAAATGCTCGCCATTATCCCTTACATATTCATAATTGTATAATCCCTCGACTGTAGGGCACCAAAACATAGGTCCTAAATTCATTTGTGCTGTTCTCTCTCTTATAGCATCAATAACATCGTCAGGATACTTTGGAGCAGAAGATAAACCTGTATGTTCAAAACAGTCAACACCAACTTTTAAACCTTGTCTAATTTCTTGAGGTCGATGACCATGAGCTACAACTTTCAGATTATACTTATGTGCAGTATCAACCACTGCTTGCAGTTCTGCTAAAGTCATTTGATCTTGATCAATTAATTTAATACAATCTACACCTGCATCGGCCAATTTTTTAATTTTCTTTTTTGCGTCTTCAACTCCATTAATTCCCCATCGAAAAGCTTCTGTACCCGGATATGGTTTTTTTTGGATAAACGGCCCTGAAACATATAATGTGGCTCCTGGTATCTCACCTTTATTTATTCGATCTCGTACAACGATACTTTCTTTAAGCGGTCCTCCTAGGTCTCTAGCGCTAGTAACTCCTGCCATTAATAACTGTTCTGCCGAAGAGGGCATAATAACTTTTTCTAATAATGGTGGATATGTTTTGTCCCAATACGAATAATCTGCATGTCCATTAATCATTGTATGTACATGCATATCCCATAGCCCTGGTAGTATAGACATTCCTTCGGTAGATATAACTTCTGCCGTATCAGGTATTGTTAGAGTTTCAACAGTACCAACTGCTTGTATCCTATCTCCCTTTACCAAAATAACACTATTTTGTATGGGTGTAGATCCATAACCGTCAATCAAAGTTCCCCCTACCAAAGCCTTTACTTGGTTTTGTTGCGCAAAGGAGAATGCTGTAATAAATACGAGTCCTATTAATAATTTTTGCATGATGAGTTTGTGTTTCTCTAAAGATAAAAAAACTACTTAACATCTCACTTTGTCAAATTTGAAATATTCTGTTTATACCGTATTAACTCTTCTTTTACTTTAGAACTTAGTAAAAACAAGCCAATCATATTGGGAACCATCATTGCAAAAATCATGGCATCACTAAAATCTGTTACAGAATTTAATGTTGCTGCCGCACCTATTACAGTAAAACAGCAAAAGATAGACTTATATACATATTCTGTTTGTTTACCTCTACCAAAGAGATAGCTCCATGCTTGATACCCGTAATACGACCATGAAATCATAGAAGAAAAAGCAAAAAGCATCACTGCAATCGTAAGCAGGTAAGGGAACCAAGAAACCCCACTTTGTAATGCTGAAGCCGTTAACAAAACACCCTGCTCATCATTAATGGCAACTCCTGTGCTTATTTGTCCTGTAATAATCAAGACTAAGGCGGTCATAGTGCACACAATTACGGTATCTATAAAAGGTTCTAGTAAAGCCACTAAACCTTCACTAGCTGGAAATCTAGTCTTTACGGCACTGTGCGCTATTGAAGCGCTACCTACTCCTGCTTCATTACTAAAAGCACCACGTCTTAAACCTTGTACTAACACCCCCACAAAACCGCCAATGACTCCTTGAGGATAAAAAACTCCTTCCCAAATTGCTATCAGTGCTTTGGGAATTTCTGCCCTAAATAGTATTAAAACTGTGAATACTGTTACGATATAGATCAACACCATAAAGGGAACAATCTTATCCGTTACACTGGCTATCTTTTTAATTCCACCAATAATTACAACTCCGACTAATATTGCCATAATAAGGCCAAAAACCCAACCTTGACCATGAATTATAGAATTTTCTGAGACAATTACATGATCAAATAGTTTAAATGCTTGATTTACTTGAAACATATTTCCGCCACCAAAAGAGCCTCCAATACACATAATTGCAAAGAAAATCGATAAAAATTTTCCTAACCTAACATATCCTTTTTCTTTTAATCCTTTTGTCAGGTAATACATCGGTCCACCAAAAACTCTACCATTTTCATCAATCTCTCGATACTTTACACCAAGCGTACATTCCACAAATTTTGATGACATTCCTAAGACACCTATTACAACCATCCAAAACGTAGCTCCTGGTCCTCCTATTGATAACGCTATTGCTACTCCTGCTATATTACCAAGTCCTACCGTTGCAGAAACGGCAGTAGTCAATGCTTGAAAATGACTTACTTCTCCAATATCATTAGTATCTTTTACTTCGTCTTGTGCTTTTATTTTATCTTCTAAGACATCATATTTTCCACGGACTACTTGAAAGGCTGTATAAAAACTTCGGAAATTAATAAACTTAAAATATACCGTAAAATAAGAAGCACCCAATAACAATACTACAGCTACCCAAGGAATACCAACAGATGATGTTATCGGGATTTCTGCAAACATTGCATCTACAAACCAGCCCGTAGCATTACCAAACGTTTGATTAATGTTTTCGTCTAAATTTTGTTGTGAAATAATACAAGGAAGTAACATATAAAAATTTTTAAAGCAAATTGCCTTAAAAACCTATTATACAAAAGGTTAAGCACTACTCAAATTCAACAACCATTATGGTTAACCATAGGGTTACGCATGATCATCAAAAGAAGTATATTTTAAAAAATTATTAGCTCTAGCAAAAGCTATTAATTGCTCTTTTCCATCGGCTCCACTTATGTTTAGTATCTTTTTGATTTGATGAATATGCGTTTGAAATCCATCTGTACTAATATGCATTTCTTGAGCGATCTCTGTATATGATTTATAGCTCCCAAAATGAACTAAATATCCTAAGACTTCTTTTTGTCGATCTGAGAGTTCAATTTTAGTAGTGGATTTTAATGTTTTTAAATCAATTTTTAAAGTTTTGATTGTATCTAAATGACTCTCATTTGCAATAAGTAATTGTTCTTTTTCTTTTATCAACTTTGCCTTTTGTATATTTAATTCATCCACCAAACTTTGCTGTTGCTCTTTTTCAGAAAGAAATTTCCAACTATACAAAAGAATAGAAAACAATAGGATAAATAAAAATTTAAAGGATATCGCAGTAATACTTCCTAAAACGCTCCAAAACTCCTGGTCTATAAACTGTAACACCTTATCCTGTGGTATCATTCGATGGCAAACTGCTATGATAATGAGCACAAACAAAGCAAATGTTGGCAAGTACATAAATCGCATTTGCCTACCTACAAAAGCTTTATTAAGCTCATACAATAAAGAAATTGCTACTAAAATCGAAATCGGGATATCGATTATCCATATAAAATTATTGCTAATCTCGGGGTTACCATAAGACGCTGCCATGAATACAAAAATAATCATCCCCAATACCCCACAAAAAAGTCCTACAAACTCACGAACACTAAAACGCTGTACTAATCGAACTATAATTCCTGGTTTTTTGGGATGTTCTATAGAAGGTAGCGATAGTATAATGCACAATGAATTTGCTAAAGAAATCACTACACCAAAATATATTAGAATTTTATTGGTTGGAGACCAATTTAATCCAATCACAGTAATTAAGTTAAACAATGCCCCTAATCCCCAAACGAAAATTGCTAATCCAAACCACTTGATGCCTTGTATAGCATTTTGATCAGCCCCTCTTAATTTCTCTTTACTAAATATGCGCTGAATCACAACTGCCGAAATAAGACAAACAATTGTAGTTACTGTATATTCTATTGGTTGAAACATAAAGGAGATTATCTGCTAAAGATAAGCAAAGTCCAAAAAAAGAAAAACCCTTATGACAAAGGGTTTTTTTTGTTATCTATTTCAAAGATTTAGTATACTGTAATTTATTACCGAAAATTACTTACATATTTCTTCTATACTGACCTCCTACTTCAAATAAAGCTGCTGTAATTTGACCGAGCGAACACTTTTTACAGACTTCCATAAGTGTTTCAAAAATATTTTGATTATTCACCGCTTTTTCTTGAAGATCTTTTAACAAATCAGAAGTTATCTCTGTATTTCCTTTATGTAGTTCATTCAGCATTGTGATTTGATACTGTTTTTCTTCTTCAGTTGCTCTAATAACTTCTCCTGGAGTTACTGTTGGCGAACCTTTAGAACTTAAGAATGTATTTACACCAATAATCGGAAACTCTCCTGTATGTTTTAAGGTTTCGTAATACAAACTTTCTTCTTGTATTTTACTACGCTGATACATGGTCTCCATCGCTCCTAACACTCCACCGCGCTCTGTAATTCTATCAAACTCTGTTAGAACAGCTTCTTCAACTAAATCTGTTAATTCTTCGATTATAAAAGAACCTTGAATTGGATTTTCATTTTTTGCTAACCCCAATTCTTTATTTATGATAAGTTGTATTGCCATTGCTCTACGTACAGATTCTTCTGTAGGTGTTGTGATTGCTTCATCGTAGGCATTGGTATGCAACGAATTACAGTTATCATAAATAGCATACAAGGCTTGTAAAGTTGTACGTATATCATTAAAATCAATTTCTTGGGCATGTAAAGAACGGCCAGAAGTCTGGATATGATACTTTAGCATTTGAGCTCTAGAATTTGCTCCATATTTGTTTTTTAGCGCTTTTGCCCAAATTTTACGTGCTACACGACCTATTACCGCATATTCTGGATCAATACCATTTGAGAAGAAGAATGATAAATTTGGTCCAAATTTATTAATATCCATACCTCTGCTTAGGTAATACTCTACATAGGTAAATCCGTTTGCTAAGGTTAACGCCAATTGGGTAATTGGGTTTGCTCCTGCTTCTGCAATATGATAACCTGAAATGGATACCGAATAGAAGTTACGCACTTGTTTCTCTATAAAATACTCTTGAACGTCTCCCATTAATCGCAATGCAAATTCTGTAGAGAAAATACAGGTATTCTGTGCTTGATCTTCCTTCAAAATATCAGCTTGAACAGTACCTCGAACCGTATTTAATGTTGTAATTTTAATTTCATTATAGATCGCCTCTGGTAACACTTGGTCACCGGTAACCCCTAATAATAATAACCCAAGTCCATCATTTCCTTCAGGAAGATCTCCTTGATATTTTGGGCGCTCTACTCCTTTTGCTTTATATATTTCTGCAATTTTAGTAGCTACTTCTTCTTCAAGATCATTTTCTTTTATATATTTTTCACAATTTTGATCGATAGCAGCATTCATAAAAAACCCTAACAACATTGGTGCTGGTCCATTAATTGTCATACTCACAGAAGTCATTGCATGTGTTAAATCAAAACCAGAATATAGTTTTTTAGCATCATCTAAACAACAGATTGAAACCCCTGCATTACCAATTTTACCATAAATATCAGGTCTATGATCGGGATCGTTTCCATAAAGTGTTACTGAGTCAAACGCTGTAGAAAGTCGTTTAGCAGGCATACCTAAACTTACATAATGAAAACGACGATTTGTTCGTTCTGGACCACCTTCTCCTGCAAACATACGCGTTGGGTCTTCTCCTGTACGTTTAAAAGGGTATAATCCTGAAGCGTAAGGAAATTCTCCTGGCACATTTTCTTGCAAACACCACTTTAATATATCACCCCAAGCTTGATACTTAGGTAATGCTACCTTAGGGATTTGACTGTGTGATAAGGATTCTGTATGTGTTTCTATTTTAATTTCTTTATCTCTTACTTTAAAAGAATAAATAGGATCCTTATATTTTTTAACTTTTACTGCCCATCCTGTTATAATTTCCCAATTATATGGGTCTAGGTTAAGTTTTACTCTATCAAACTCTGCTAGTAATAGTTTTATAAATGCTAAACTGTCTTCATCTTTGACGTTTCTAAGGTGTTCATCATCAATCCCATTTTTAGACAATCCTATAAAATCTATTTCTGCTACACTACAGATTGTTTTATATATACCATAAAGTTTTTGGGCAACTTCTACTTGGATATCTGCTGTTTTATCATAAGCTCGATTATTCTCGGCAATCTCTGATAAGTATCTAGTTCTACTAGGCGGAATCACAAATATTTTTTCAGACATTTCTTTAGAGATATGAAAATCTGATTGTAGATCAGCACCTGTTTTTTCTACTACTTTATCCATAATGGCTTTGTAGAGTGTATTCATTCCAGGATCGTTAAACTGCGATGCTATTGTTCCAAATACCGGCAGATCATCTTGCGGAGTATCCCATAGTTGATGATTACGCATATATTGTTTTTTTACATCACGCAATGCATCTAAAGAGCCTCTCTTATCAAATTTGTTGATCGCTACTAAATCTGCAAAATCAAGCATATCGATTTTTTCCAGCTGAGTTGCTGCCCCAAATTCTGGAGTCATCACATATAAGGAAGTATCACTATGTTCTAATATTTCGGTATCTGACTGTCCTATACCCGAAGTTTCCAAAATAATAATATCAAATTCGGCTGCTTTAAGCACTTCTATGGCTTCTGCAACATATTTAGATAAGGCTAAATTTGATTGTCGTGTTGCTAGAGAACGCATATAAACTCTTGGTGAATTGATAGCATTCATTCTAATTCTATCTCCAAGCAGTGCTCCTCCTGTTTTTCGTTTAGAAGGATCAACAGATATTAATCCTATCGTTTTTTTTGGAAAATCAATTAAAAATCGACGTACCAGTTCATCTACTAATGATGATTTCCCTGCTCCACCAGTTCCTGTTATTCCAAGAACAGGTGTTTTGGATGTCTTATTTTTAGTATGAATCTGATCTAGTGTATCTTTTGCTATCTCAGGAAAATTTTCGGCTGCAGAAATCACTCTGGCAATAGCACCAATTTCTTTTCCTTCTAAATGATCCACTTCTCCGTTTAAATTATCCCCGATAGGAAAATCAGATTGTTCTACCAGATCATTAATCATACCTTGCAATCCAAGAGATCGTCCATCATCTGGTGAATAAATGCGGGTAATTCCATAATCCATTAACTCTTTAATTTCTTCAGGTAGAATTACACCACCACCGCCGCCAAATATTTTGATATGTGTTGCTCCTTTTTCTTTAAGCAAATCATACATATATTTGAAATATTCATTATGCCCACCCTGATATGAAGTCATTGCTATAGCATTAGCATCTTCTTGAATTGCACAGTTTACAACTTCTTCTACACTTCTATCATGACCAAGATGTATCACTTCTACTCCTGTAGATTGTATGATACGGCGCATAATATTAATAGCAGCATCATGTCCATCAAATAATGAAGCTGCGGTTACTATTCTAACTTTATTCTTGGGTGTATACGGTGCTATTTGTTCCATTGATAATAAAAAGTGATTTTTATGCTGCTAATTTACGAAATATGCATCAAAAAGGATTGTTTTTTTAGAATTATCTAATGCCAATACCTCTTTAAAGCTTTTCATTACTTATAGTTCAAATTTAGCACTATTTCTATTCTCTTTTTTGAAAATTCTGTACTGATATTGGCTATCTATTTCTAATCACTCAAAAACAGCACCTACGACCACAGCTTTGCCCAAAATAATAAGGTAATTTATAGTATTAATAGTATGTTTATTGTTGAAAACACAGATTATAATGAAAAAAACGACGCTACTCATTAATTGCCCAGATAAAAAAGGAATTATTGCAACAGTTACTAATTTTATCTTAGCTAAAAAGGGAAACACTGTATATATAGAACAACATGTTGATCGAGAATTAGGGGAGTTTTTTATGCGTTTAGATTGTGAGTTTGATCATGACGAAGAAAAACTAGCATTGTTTAAAGAATCTTTTAATGAACATGTTGCTAAGAATTACAATATGCATTGGGAGCTTTACAATGCCGAAAAACTTCCAAAGCTAGCATTATTTGTTTCTAAATATGATCATTGCTTATATGATATTTTAGGAAGATATGCCTCTGGAGAGTTAAAGGTTAAAATACCAATTATTATAAGTAATCATAGGGATCTTGAATCAATTGCCAATGCCTTTAATATTCCTTTCAAGCATATCCCTGTATCAAAAGGCAATAAAAAGGAGGCTGAGACTGAACAATTAAAAACGCTAAAAGAGCATAAAATTGATTTTATTGTTTTAGCCAGATACATGCAAATTCTTTCTGCCAATTTTGTGGATCAGTACCCACATAAGATTATTAATATTCACCACTCATTCCTACCTGCTTTTCCAGGAGCCAAACCATATCATTCGGCCTATGAAAGAGGTGTTAAAATTATCGGGGCTACCAGTCATTATGTAACTTCTGATCTTGACGAAGGCCCCATTATAGAACAAGAAATCGTTAGAGTATCACATATCCATAACGTTCAAGATTTTATTCTAAAAGGTCGCGATCTTGAAAAGATAGTATTATCAAGGGCTATTAAACATCATATCGAAAGAAAAGTTCTAGTGTACAACAACAAAACTGTCATTTTTTCGTAAATCACTGTAGTCGTTTGGAAATACTGGGCTTTAAAATCAATATTTTTTTATTTAGGTAAAGATCAAATAATTTTATGCTTAAATTAGTCGTCTAATAGGCGGAAACTATTTTAACCCCAATTATTACTATTTATGAAAAAATCTATCTTTTTACTTTGTATTGTCTTTTTTAGTGGTTGTGCAGAACTTCAACAGGTTGTAAACAACCTCCCGCAGACTACCGGAGGTTTAGGTGGTATCGGAATTAGTAATATTGATATTGCTAATGGGCTAAGAGAAGCTTTAGACAATGGTATTGACAAACAAGTAAATAAGCTCACTTTAAAAGATGGTTTTTATAGAAATGAACTCGTGAAAATTCTTCTCCCTCAGGAGCTACGAAAAGTTGACAAAACATTAAGAGATGTTGGACTTAGTAAACTTGCCGACGAAGGGCTAAAAGTTCTTAATAGGGCTGCAGAAGATGCTGTTAAAGAAGCCACTCCTATTTTTGTAAGTGCAGTCAAACAAATGACATTTACAGATGCTAAACAAATACTTTTAGGTAGTGATAATGCTGCAACTTCATATTTAAAAAATAAAACAACAAGTCCTTTGTATGCAAAGTTTAATCCTGTTATAAATAAATCTTTTTCTAAAGTTGGAGCCGATAAAATATGGGCGAATATTATCAAGAAATACAATGCAATACCTTTGACTAATAATGTGAATCCAGATTTAACAGATTATGTTACACAAGAAGCATTAAAGGGTGTATATACAATGATTGCGGTTGAAGAGAAAGAAATAAGAACCAAACTTAGTTCTAGGTCGACAGATTTATTACGAAAAGTTTTTGCACTACAAGATTAACAAAAAGGCGACCTGCATATCTTCTGAAAACAAATTAGTAACTCTCTTTAAGTTAAACAAGAGTTAAAAAAAGAATCCAATATTTACACAACTTTAAATAATGTTAACTCATTGTTGTGAAACCTTGTTTGTATTATCCTGTACTTTTGTAATGAAGTTTATTAAGATAAGAAATGTTTGCTTGGATTAAACAAAAAACCGAACTACAAAAATTACAGCATGCTTACTGTAAGCTGATGAAGAATGCCTACAAATTAGCACTTACAGACAAAAGTAAAAGTGATAGATTACATGACGAAGCCAATCAGATTTTAAGTCAGATAAAGAAAATTGAAAACCAATCGGTTTTATAAATTACTGGCTTAACATTGTTCTATAAAAGAAATTGTTTCTTTATTAAAAACTTCCGGTTGTTCAACATTTACAACATGCCCTGAGTTTTTAATTACAAAAAGGTGAGACAATTGATGGGCTAGAACTACTTTTTGAACAGAAGGCAAGAATAAATAATCTTCTTCTCCCATAACATATAAAGTTGGTATTTTTATATCCTTAGCTCTAAAAAACCTCAGCAGTGGATTAATTTCTGAAGTTAATCTAAACCAACGAACGAATTCTTTTTGATATAATTTTTTAGCTTCATTTGCGAACAGCAACCTAGATTTTTTATGATTTTTTTTAGGCATTATGATAAATGCAAAAAACTTATATAAAAACATATACGGGATAACAGACTTAAACACAACACCTAACTTCATTAGCACTTGCGATCTAAAGTTAAGTTTCATGATTGCACCTCCCATGATCATACTAGATACTCGACCAGGGTGTTTTTCTGCAAGATTCCTAATCAATATTGTTCCTAATGAAATACCTACAAAATGAGATTTTTCTATTTTTTCTTTATCTATAACCTCAACAATATCTTCTGTTATAGAATCAAAAGTATACTTAGAATTAAACGCATCCTTAAGCACAGGTTTAGAGTTACCATGCCCTCTAAGGTCTAAAAGCAATACGTTAAAGTGTTTTCTAAACTCTCGGACTTGTTTAAACCAAATGGAAGAGCTTCCTCCTGCCCCATGGACAAAAGTTACCCATGCAACATTTTTTGGATGACGGTATACCGAGTAATTAAGCAATATAAAGATTATTTAGTCTGCCAAAAATATAAACTTATTTGGTAATACAACTATGCTTAACAGTATTTATAGAAATGTTTATCTGATATCACTTGCTATGCAAGGTTTTAAAATAAGCAAATGCGCCTAATAGACGAGAACCATACCATGAAAAATATTCTCCGTCTACCAATACCACTTGTGCCTTAGTATTACTATTTTTTATCTCTTTTACATGTTTTTCTGAAAAAGGATAGGGTTCTGATGATAAAAGAATTAAATCGATATCTGTCAAAGATCGTATGTGATCGATTGAAACTTCGGGATACCTTGTTTGATCTTCATATACATTTTCAAAGTTATTTAATTTCAAAAGGTGATTTATAAATGTATTTCCTCCTACAGCCATCCAAGGATCTTTCCAGATAAAATATACGACTCTTTTTTTGGGTAGTTGCTTTATAAAATGATCAAGAGATTCTTTTTCGACCTTAATTTCCGAAATCAATTTATTGGTTTTGGTCTCTATATTAAAAACTTTACCATATTGCTCTATCATTTCAAAAGCATCATATAATGTAAATATGTCAGAAACATGAACAACATATTCTCTTTCTAAAGTTTCAACAATTTCTTTTGTATTCTCTTCTTTATTGCAAAGTATAATATCTGGTTGAAGGGCTTTGATTTTATTATAATTAATTTTTTTTGTCCCCCCAACTATAGTTTTTTCTTTTCTTAACGTATCGGGATGTACACAAAACTTAGTTATTCCTACGATCTTATCTCCCAAACCTAGATCTATCAATAATTCTGTTTGAGAAGGAACTAAGGAAATAATACATTTTGGTGTATTTATAAGATTAATTTCCCTATTTAATTGATCTACGTATACCATGGTTTTATTTCATTACATTACTTTCAAACAAATCATAAAAAAAACATAAATACTTGTAAATCATGTATTTAAAATTGTTTTTTATTTCAAAAACATGTATATTTAAGATTATTACTAATTAAAATTTCGGGGCTATGAATTCAGAATTACTAAATTTTATTATTTACGGTATTATTGCATTTTTCGTAATATTCATTTCTTATGGACTCTACGGATATGCCAGACAAGTATTTAACTCCAACAGACGTTAATTCTATTGTTTACTAATCGGTAATTTAAAATTACTAATAAAGAAGACCAAGAATATCTAAAATATTTTT
Organism: Aquimarina aggregata; assembly: GCF_001632745.1. Classification (GTDB taxonomy): domain Bacteria; phylum Bacteroidota; class Bacteroidia; order Flavobacteriales; family Flavobacteriaceae; genus Aquimarina; species Aquimarina aggregata. The sequence continues at coordinate 262,454 of NZ_LQRT01000013.1, forward strand.
GGTCTTCTTTTTTTATTTAGAAGTCAATATTTTCTCCATTGCTTTTTGAAGCTCTAGTGCTTTTTTTACTGCAGCTTCGGCATAATCTAAGCCATCTGAAGCATAAATAATTCCTCTTGAAGAATTAATTAATAATCCAACCTGGTGATTTAATCCATATTTACATACATCATCTAAGTTTCCTCCTTGGGCACCTACTCCTGGTACCAATAAAAAACTGTCTGGTATTATTTTTCTGATATCTGATAAATATTCTGCTTTGGTTGCGCCTACAACATACATTAGGTTTTCTGCATTTTTATATGACTTAGAAACCTCTAATACATGTTTATACAACTCTTTTCCTTCTACGTTCTTGGTTTGAAAATCAAAAGCACCTTGATTAGATGTTAACGCTAGCAGGATAGTATGCTTATTTTTAAAAGCCAAGAAAGGTTCTACAGAATCTTTACCCATATACGGTGCTATCGTAATAGAGTCAAAAGCTAAATCTTCAAAGAACGCTTTTGCATACATTGTACTTGTATTACCTATATCACCACGTTTTGCATCAGCAATAGTAAAAAGTTCTGGATAATTAATATTTATATACTGTATTGTTTTCTCTAAAGATTTCCATCCTTTAACCCCGTATGCCTCATAAAACGCAATATTTGGTTTGTATCCAACAGCCAAATGATGCGTAGCATCTATAATAGCTTTATTAAATTCAAAGATTGGATCTTCTTTATCTAATAAATGCTTAGGGATTTTTGTAAGGTCTACATCTAATCCTATACACAAGAAAGATTTCTTTTTATAAATCTGTTGTACTAACTCTTGAGTAGTCATATAATAAATATTCTTTTTTTACAATTATTCTTTACCATCTACATAAGCTTGAAGATAACTAAATGACTTTGTTAGTTTTCCATCCTTAGTCATTCTTGCTTTTTCTAAAACACCATCGATATCATCATTAAAAAAAGCCGGAATAACATGTTCTAAAAACATTTCACCAAAACCTTCACTAGCGTCTTTTGGCAGTTCACACGGAAGATTATCTACAGCCATTACCACTATTGCTTTTGGATCTTTATAATCTATTTCTAAGCCCGTCTGGGGATCATAACCATATATTGGGTCTGCAATCGTTGAGGCTTTTATAGTACTAGCAACAGGACCATCTATATCACAAGAAATATCTGCAACTACTTTAATATTAAAACCTTTGGATCTAACATCTTCTTTTGTATAAATAAAAGGAGCTCCATCTCCATAAAAATGGCCCGCAATATATAAGTCACTAACTTCTGCAAATTTCATAAAATCGCCTACATATTCTTCTGGATTTTTATAAAAATCATTCTTATCTAAATCATCACCGTCTTTCCTTTTGTTATAATCTAACACATCTATTTGCACATAAACGGGCTCTCTAAACTCATTATTTAGATATTCATCAACAGTAACTTCTTTGATTTTCATAGCATCCAAAATTTCTTTGGCACCATTACCCACTTTACCATTACCTGTAAGTACAATCTTAATATTAGGTAGCTTGATTTTTGAGAGCTGTACTTCTAAAGCATGTTGATCACTAAGTGTTTCTGCTTTAGGAAGAAAAAAACTATCATCTCTTAGCCCCCAAGCTCTAAATGCATTGTAAGCTCCAACAATACCAGCGTATCGACCAAAACCAATAAGCCTGAATCCTCTTGATCCTACAATCGTTTCATGATCATAAAACTCAATATTCTTTTCTAGAATTGCTCTAAGTAAATTTCTATTGTACGGTTGTTTCTTAATCGTATGAGAGAAGAAAAAATATTTTTTATTAGGCACTAATGCTTCGATAGGCACCTCTTTAACCCCTAGTAATACATCGCAATGCGACATATCATTAGTAACTTCGAAACCGGCTGCTGTATATGATGCATCTTCAAAAACTCTAATATCAGAGTTTTCAACAGTAAAAGAAGCTTTTGGAAATTTTGATATTGTGTTTTTTAAGCCATTTGGTGAGAAAACGACACGACGATCTGGCGGGTTTTTACGTTCTTTAATAATACCGAACTTGATCATATGTAATTGGTATGTATTTTGTATTATAAAATTGCGGTTAAAGATATGACAATTATATGTATCTTTGCCGACCTTTGATTTTTTAATCAAATTATAAATAGTAGTTGTATATTGTTTATCTATAATGATCAATTTCAAAGAAAATACTATTGGGGTCGACTGGTTTTGACAGCGAGATTAATAGAGTGGTAAGCACGTCGAGCGCTGAGATACAGCTCGTAAATATCATATTTCAACTTTTTTAAACGGCGAGAATAACTACGCCCTAGCTGCATAATCTGAATTTTAGTAAGATAATGCCTCGGTCTACAAGGTAGACAAGCAGGATACTCTTCAAAAGCCTTGGTTTATGGCGTTTGGTTTTGAGTATCGTAAAAGTAAACCTAGAAATTATAGAGTCTTGATATAATTTCGAAATCTAATTGAGAATAAGCGATAGGTTGGCGGTTTTTGGTCTTTCTTATCGACGAAAATTAAACAAGAACTAAGCGTGTAGAAAGCTATTGTATTACTTGTTTGGACGAGGGTTCGAATCCCTCCGACTCCACTTTAAAAATCCGTAATTACTTTGTAAACAAAGTCTTACGGATTTTTATTTTATATTTATGTATGATTTTTGTACAGTTATTTTTTTTCAAGAAATTATTCGCTTCTCTAATTGTTAATCTTTAGACCATGGTACAATTTATTGATAATTCTCTTATTCACTTCTCCATGCTCACTTAAAGCTTTCTGAAATTCTAATTCCATCCATTGTGCGCCAGAATCACTTAAAATTACATCTCCTTTTCGCATAAGTGTATTTCTAGGGTTGATATTTCTTTCACCGCGTCCAAATCTCCACTTGGTACTCGCAAAACTTTCATAATCCAGATCATACAATAAATCGTTAAGCTTTGGGCAATCTCTTAAAGTCGAATTAATAAATAAAGGCTCTCTCACTCTAACTAAAATTGGCCAATCTTTTAACCAAGGTATGTGTTTTATATCCTCGTCATTAGCTACATCTCTTTCATCTTGGTGAGCATAAGTTATAGCTCTTCCAAAAATTACATAATCCTTCGTATTTGTCATCCTAGCCATAAATACGATATCTCCATCCCTATATCTTCGAGGTCTACCATCATTTTTTGGTCTTGAAAAAGACAATGCAAAGTGACTACAACCTCCATCTAACTCATTGACAACTTTAGCACTTAAGTCTGACCTATTATCATCTTTACCAAAAAATTTAATAAAATATTTTCTATTTTTTATAATTGATTTTTGATACGAAACTCCATAATCTGGAAGATTCTCGTTTTTTTCTTTGAGTGCCTTTGATTTATTTATTTCATCTCTCCATTCCTTTATCCTATTTAATTCTAACAAATTAGGGTCGATTCCCCATAAGTCATTAAAATAGTCCAAAGACTCAAGAACAGTTTTATATTCATTTGAAATTATTCCAAACTCTTTATTATTGAAGAATCCTCCTTGAGTGAAGTTTGCAGAAGTGATAATTACACTCCTCTTATCAAAAAGATACAATTTGCTATGTAAATCTTTAATACCTTTAATTTCCGCATTGGACTTTAACAATCTTTCAAGTGCTGTTAAACTTGAAATACCTTTTTTAAACTCATTTAAATTGTAACGAGTGAGAAATTTAATAGTTCTACCTTTAAAATCTTTTAGCAAATGTTTCACAATATTATCTGTAACAAAAGGAGAAACTATTCTGATTTCCTGGGTACTTTCAAGTTCATTTTTAAATTCGTAAAGCCAATCATTTTGAATAGTTTTTATCATTATGCAGCTTTATTAACAATTCCAATAGCCCAATCCTCACCTGTGCTTTTCAGACAATATTTTACTGCTGCCGAGTATTCGGAGTTTCTACAACACATTTCCCAAAGCTCCTTCATTAAATCACCTATTTCAATTTCTCTATCATAATCTAAATTAACATCTTGTAGTTTCAAAAGATTCTTAATTTTAAATATTTTATTAGTTGCTTTCCTATAGTAATCTTTTCTTTGCTCAACAATTTTATAGTAATTGAGATTTAATCTTAGTATTGAATAACAGGCTCTTTTATAATCAATTGTGTTCTTATTTGGCGACTTTGGTTGAGCCATACCTTCATTATCAAAAGCCAATAAATCTGGATCCGTAAATTTTATAGGGTCAAGAAGCATATAATGTTCTTTGTTAATATTGTCTCCGTATTTAACAGCTTTATTTTTAGTCACATGGAAATAAGCATTCTTCTTAGTATTTGAAGCTGGACTAGAAAACCTATAATTCATCCAATCAAAGGCTAACCACCAATACCCACCTTTATCATCACCATTTTCATCAATAGCTTTTTTCTTAGGTCGAAAGTGATCTACGTGACAATAACCTCCTGCATTTTTAGACTCTGTGTACCAACATTTATCATGGCTTAATTTTGATAGGTGATCTTTTAATTCCCCCCATATCTTTGCATTTTTTTCAATTATTTCATTTCTTTTTTCCGAATCACCTTCCGCCACAAGTTTTGCAGTTACATCATCGGCTTTTTTAATCCACTCGGGAGAAGGAGGCGCATTTTCTAAATTTATATAAATCATTTCTTCTCTTTAAATAGGTCTTCCAAAATATCTAAGGCAATTGCATTCTGACGTTTTCGTGCTTCAGGGGTAGATTCTTTAATATCAAAATCTTTACGCTTATTAAGGGCTATAATAAATTTTTGATAGAACGGATCACGATCTGTTGTGTTAATACCTAACTGACTCAATTGCTGGAATAAATCATTTAAATCTTGCTGTTCCTCTTCTGTCAAACCTTTAGTTTCCTGCTTAGTAATCAATCGGTTACGCTCAATCAAATCATTTAATGTATCTTCATCAAGTGTACTTGGTAAATTAAAAAATTCACTAGTTAAGATTCCTGCTACGCCCAGTCCTTTTGGATCAAAATCAGGTTTAAAAGTTTCTATATGTTGATACTCTTTTCCGTCTTTATCGTGTTTCCTAATTGATTGGAATATTCGAATTTCCTCTTTTTTTAATCCACCTATTACCAATGGATCGTGAGTTGTCATCAAAATTTGACTTGAATCATCTTTTCCTGAATATTCTTCAAGAAGATTCATATACTTCCATTTCCACAATGGATTTAAATGAGTATCCGGCTCATCCAAAAGAATTAAGGATTCATCTTCCCTTGTAAAACGTAGTAGACCCAAAACAGTTAAAAGCTGTTGTTCTCCTTCTGAAAGTTCTTTAAAAGTAATATCCCCGTGTACATTTACTTTTTTCACCTTAACTCTTACCTCTTGAATTAAATCTGATATATAGGTACTCTCTAGGCTTTTGAAAAACTCTGTATTGGTTCCATATTTCTTTGCAATCTTTTCTAGTTTTTCTTGATTAGAAATGTATAAGTACAATTGCTCTTGTTTGTGACTTCTTCTAAAATCCTCTCTCACAGTATTTTCATGAACAATTGGCGCCATTGAAGATTCAAATAATTCATTTAAAAATTCACGAACTACGCCTTTGGCTTTCCAAAAATCTAATGCTTCTGTTTTACTTCTTGCCCACACTGGCTTTTTTAAAACAAATAGTACTGATTCTAGACCTATAATACCTAAAAACTCCTTTAAAAATTTACTCGCTTTTCTATCTGAGAAAGCATAGAAAGCCATTAGCACAAAATAACTATGAATTTGACGTGCATAAAATAAGGGTCTTGGTGGCGCATCAACTCCTTTTATTAATTCATCATAAAAACGTTTTTGGTGTTTGTCAAAATGTTCCAAAAGTCGATTACTGACACCCGAATAATAGGAAAACACATATTTAGGCAAATAATCTGATTTGTTCTTTTTAATCAATGATTTCGAAATGGCTTTTAAGTTATAAGCGATTGAATTTTTTATTTTAACACCTCTATAAAACTGAAATTTACCTTTTGTGTTTTTACCTCCTTCAACTTTCAATAGATTGTCTTTACACTGATATTCTATCGTGTAATTAAAAGCTGTTTCTTCTTCTAAGTCTAAATCTCTAAAAATGATAACTAGAGCTTCTAGCAAATTAGATTTACCAGCAGCATTTTGACCAAGGAATACAGTACTCATGTATTCTTCATTAAGGTCTATAGAGAAATCTCTGAGGTTTTTAAACTCATCTATGTAGATTTTATCTATTCTCATGCTAGTTCCAAATACCCCTTTTCATTAACTACTTCTTTGATTGCTTTCTCTTCTTCTATTTGCTTTTTCAATTCAGCATAAAAAGCATCTATATCGTTTGGATGTTTAGACATTTTCCAAAGATCTTCAGCATGCAGTTTACCATTTTCTTTTAATATTTCTACTAAATCCATAAGCAAGGTTTTACTATTATATTTTATTTCTCTTGAAAGCTTTCTTTCTTGATTTCTAGAAGCCGATTTATTTACTAAAACATTATTTTCTTGTCCTAATAATTCACTCAAAATAGATTGCATGAGTTTTTCCGCATTGTTTTTACTAATCTTTATCTCTTGCTCAAATTCATTACAATATGTAAATAGTTGTTTTACCTTTTCTTTGATCGCTATTTGTTCTTCTAGTGAAGGAAGGGGGACTACTAATTCCTTAATACGACCTAAAAACAAGTTTGATTGTGCAGTAGTTTTAGTTTTTTTTACAATTTGAGTTTGCAGATAAGGAGATTTTAATGAAAATGCTAAATATTCACTATCTAGGTATTCATGAAAATGTTTAACCATTGCAGCACTTCTAACCATTACATATGTGTCATCTTTATCTACAATTGCAACTCTACCTACAGAACCTGAGCAGGAAATTAAAATATCCCCTTTTTGAGGAGCACATCTTTTTCTCATTCTAATAAACTCACTTTCCGAAACATAGTCTACTTTTTGCAGGGAAATCCCTTTATTGGTAACATTTCTAGCTGAAAGTAGATAATAACCTTCATGAGTTCTCTCTGGGGTGGAATGATCGCCATCTGTAACAACTTTACTTAAATCTACAATTCTTGAATATGTCCAACTTGCGGGAATATCGAATTCTATTTCTTCATTAGAAATTTTTTCAAATTTCTTTTCTTTCCTAATCTTTTTTTCCTTTATAAGTTGCTCTTTTTCCGTTTTTATTTTTCTAAGTAGCTCACTCGATGACTCTACATCTGGGTTTTCTTCACGCCATTTTTGAGTTAATTTACCTTTTATTGCATCTTGTAAAATAGATTGGCGAAGTTTTGAAAGAAAAACTTCATTCTCAACAATTAAACTTTTCAGTTCTTCAGCCTCTGAGTTAATAGAATTAAGATTTTTTAAAATTTCTTTTTGTTCGTTTAAAGTTGGGAGGCTAACTTCTAGCGATAAAAATCTTTTTGGTTTTAATTCACTTTTAATACCACTCCCAGCCTGATCAATTAAAGTCTGTTTAAATTCATTACTCTTTAAGAACCATTTTAAATAATCAATGTCAATTTTAGACTCATCATACGTATAAGATGAATAATGTATTGTTGCTATAGCATCTTCTGAATATTCATAAATTGCAACTCCTCCTTTTTCAGCATTAATCCCTGAAATTAATAAATCTCCCTTCTTTACCAGAATCATGTTTGTTCTAGTTGGCTTGGATTCAACTAAATGGATATTCCCAGTAAAATCTATTTTTTTCACTCTTTTAAGACCTAACTTATTAGCTATATCAGGTTTATAACGTACTTCCCTTTCAGCTAAAAAAGAACTTATTTTCACCTTTTCTCTACTCATGATAATTCACTTTTTAATTTTTGAATTAACTCTTTTGATCTGTCAAGATTAGAGACCAGTTTCTCTATAATTTCATTTGTTGTAAATATTTTTTCTGTTTCAGAAATAAAGGGATTTTTAATATCGAGATTATAGTTTGAATCTTTAATCTCTTTTACGGAGACTTTCCAAGCGCATTCATTCTCTGTTCTTTTTTTCCACCATTTTTTTAATGAATCGAAATCACTAATTCTTATAGGTCTTGATCTAGTGAAATTCTTAACTCCCTTTGGGTATGGCATTTCATAATACCAAGTTTCCTTAGTTGTTTTTCCTTTTTCAAAAAATAACAAATTAGTTTTAATACTTGTGTAAGGATTAAAAACACCATTGGGTAAACGTACAATTGTATGTAAATTACATTTGTTTAATAATTCTTCTTTGATTCTAGTCTTTACACCTTCCCCAAATAAGGTACCATCTGGAAGCACTACACTTGCACGTCCATTTTTCTTTAAAATCTTAATAATAAGTGCTAAAAATAAATCTGCGGTTTCTTTAGTTCTAAATTCTTCAGGAAAATTTTTCTCAGTTCCATCTTCTTCTTGACCACCAAATGGAGGATTTGAAAGTACAATATTCACCTGACTCGAGCTTTTCCAGTTTTTATAAGGATAAGTCAATAAATTACCTTTGGTAATAGCAGGTTTTTCAATACCGTGAAGTATTAAATTGGTTGAACACAAAAGATGTGGTAAGGGCTTCTTCTCTACACCTCTAATAGAATTTTGAATAACTATGGAGCTTGGATTGAAATCTTCTTTTTTTGACAAATTATCTAAGGCACATGTCAAAAATCCGCCTGTACCACACGCAGGGTCTAATATACTCTCTCCAATTTTAGGATCTACCATATCCACCATAAATTGAGTAACCGCACGAGGAGTATAGTATTCTCCCGAAGAACCAGCACTTTGCAGCTCTTTTAAAATTGATTCATAAATATCATTAAAAATATGTCTCTCTTTATTATTACTAGAGAAATCAATCTTATTTATCTCATTAATTACTTGGCGGAACAGAGTTCCCTTTTTCATATAATTATATGTGTCATTAAAAACTGATTTTACAATTACAGATTGATCCGTATCGGTAGGTTCAATAGTTTTTAATATTGGAAATAATTCATCATTAATAAAAGTTATTAATTCATCCCCTGTTAGTCCATTTTCATCTGCTGCCCAATTTTGCCATTTTAACTTTTCGGGTATTGGGCTTTTATATGTCTTCCTTGATTTTTTCCACTCTTCTTCTTTATCTGCAAATATCTTCATAAAAAGCATCCATACCATCTGAGAAATTCGCTGTGCATCACCATCGACTCCTTCATCCTTTCTCATTATATTCCTTATGGATCTTATTATAGATGTTGTGTTACTCATTAACTTTTTATTGTTGTATAATTATTTACTTATCAAATGACAATAATTCAGGGGTAGTTATCCCAAACGCATCTGCTATTCTTTTCATCATAGAAACTTTCATTTCTTGCTTACCGAGTTCGTACTTTCTTAGGTTTTGAGCATCAATTCCTGCCTTAAATGCTATTTCTTCAATACTCAAGTCATTCTCGATTCTTAGAGTTCTGATATGCTGTCCTAGTTCGATACAAAAGACAGGTATCTCTTTTTTTCGTTCACGTTTTGACATACATCAAAGTTGCAATCAATTAGTTTCATTCAACGAATTGAAAACAACAGGTTGTTTACAACCTTTTTGTATATTTACCAAAAATAAAAAATATAAACCAATGACTAAAAATTCAATACTTAACCTGTTATTCATTCTTTCAATTGCTGCTTCTGCTCTATTAGCGAGTTGCAAGTCTGAAACTAAAACCAATACAGAAGCTAAGACTTTACCTCAATACGAGACCGTTAGAGAAATGCTTGAAGACTCTGGTGATTTCTATGAAGAAAATGGTTCTTTAAAATTTATCTCAGAAGAAAAATCAAATATACACATACAGGTTTCTAAACCTATTTCAAAGAATGATTCAAAAAGTGCTGTAGAGGAAATCGTAAAAAGAGATATAGTTTATGTTGCTTTTCAAACATTTGCTCAAACTAACTTAAATGAATTGACGATAACCTCCGTTCCTTTAGATTTTGAAGATAGAAAGAAGTATTACGACAGCTACAAGAAGACCTTAAAAGTTGATCGAGCAAAAGCTAAATCTATTTTAAAAGAGCATCTAAACAGTGATGATTTTTCCATTTTATTCAATCTTGAAAACGGTATATGGCTACCGAACAAAAACTTTGATAAGCTGAAATTTGAGAAATTGGAAGAGGTTTATAGCAAAATGGATATCTAAAATCTTTTAATTCATATAGTCTATAATAAATAGGGAATTTTATCCTACTTTGATTAACTTAAAAACTATTACCTATATTGGCATACTTTAACTATTTTACAAGCAAAAAGTATGTCAACAGAAACTTTGAGTTATAAATACAACGCACTCTCCAGTATAACAAAGAAGCAAGGGAAAGAGAATTTATTACTATCAAAGTTTAATGAAGTTAATAAAGGAAGTTCTCCCTGCTTTTTTTGGGGTAAATTAAATAATCCCTATGAATTATCTAGGTGTCTAATAACACTCTCTAACATCGTACAATCTTGCTTTAATTTATCCCCTTTTCAATTAGCTCTTCTAAAAGACCCTATTGTAACCGCTGGCAACAACCAGATTAGATTTGAAGGTTTTTCTCATTGTGCAGGAGTTTATGCAAGGGTCGATGTTTTAGAAAACGGACAAGATGGAGATTTCATAGAGAATGGAACTACTAATGTAGATTTCAATACTCCTCTAATTTCAGAATTGGGTAAAATAAAAAAAAATGACAATCTCATTTTATCCGTAGGTCAGAAAGAAGTAGGGTTTCACAAAGAAGGCTCAAGCTTTATAGAACGAAAAGTTCCGTTGCCTAGCAAATGGATTAAGGGGCTTACTACTGTTCAACATTATTTCTCAGAGTCAGACTACGCACAGACGTTAAATAGAATTCAAGCATTACAACTGTTCAAAACAATTCCAGCAGGAAAAGTTAAAACAGACTATTATCTGATCAAAAGAGGAAACAAATACTTATTTAGCCCTTTAAAAGCTTCTAATGCTATTTGCATTGGCGGTATCCATAGATTAAAATTACTTCAACCACTAATCCCCCTAATAAATGAGTTAAAGGTATACCCTCATAAAGACATGCAGTCTGTGACCTTTATTTTATGTTTCAACGAACTAAATTTTGTTTTCTCGGTCTCTAGGGATTTTTGGAGAGGTTTTTCAGGTGAAGGAGCAGCTTTAGAATCTCTTATAGAAGACTTACCTGATTCTTTGGTTCAAGCATTTGATAATTATTCTTATACAAATCAGGAATTCAATCCCGCACTACTATCTTTTGAAGAAGGCATAGATATTACAAAAATTGAAAAGTTATCGACTAAATTATCTGCAATGGGATTATTGGGTTATGATCTATCCAAAAATGGATTCTTTTATAGAAGATTACCTTTCAAATTAGAACGAATATTGTCTTTAAACCCTAGACAAAAAGGTGCAGAAAAGTTACTAGAAGAAAACAAAGTCAAAATCACACTTCAAAATGATAATGAAATTGAAGCACAAGTAGAAGGAAGTGGGGTAACCCATTATGTAGTCTTAAAGGGAGATTTGCAAAAATGCACCTGTACTTGGTTTAGCAAAAACCAAGGAGAGCGTGGAGCTTGTAAACATATTCTAGCAGTAAAGAAAAAAGTAAAAGCCAATTAATATGTTCGAAAAAGAATTAGAGGAAATTGTTCTCAAAGAAAAAGACATTATCCCTTTTTTAAAAAAATTAACCCCAAAAGACAAAAGAGAGCTTGTTCCTTTTTTGAAAAAATTTAAAGAAAAAATTTTCGAACATTACGAAGTAACCGAAAAAAACAAATGGGGAACTTCTTATACTACAAAACCTAAACATTCCGAAACCAAAAGAAACATTATCAGTAAAGCTTGTTACGTATGTTTTAACAAAACAGATATAAAAAAAGCTTTTTTTAATGTTAGTAACCTCTCTATAAGTGATGATTATTTAGAAAATATTATACCATGGTATACGCCTAAATGGTATGGTGATCTTATTAATGAAAATATACCTTGGGAATTATCATATGAAAAAACTATGGAATTGCAGAAAAAAGGACTGCTAGAGCCTTCTCACGAGCTCATTCTTAACAAACTCCCTAATGCCATAGTTGAATATGAATGGAAGAATAACAAACGATTAAATTACTACAAACCAGATGTTTTACATTTATATAAAGAAACCTTAAATGAGCATATATGGTTTTTATTTGAGGAAGAGTCTACTATAAATAATTACTACAACTACTTACACCTAGAGAATTACAAAGGAGGAAATGATATTTGGATTGACACCTTTTATAACTTAACCAATGAAAATAGATTAAACCGAAAGAAAGTGTTAATTGCAACCATCTATACATCTACAAAAGGTTTCAACAAAACCTTAAGCGGATGGTTTTTTGATTTACTTATAAAACTAGACCCTACCACAGATGAAGTGTTGAGTTTGCAAAATGAATTTTTTGCTGCTTTAAACTCCCCACATTCTAAAGTGGTTAATACTGTTTTAAAGTATTTTAAAGTAGCTGCTAATCACAAAAAGTTTAAATATCGCGTCTTTATAGAAAACGCATCAATACTCTTAAATTCTGAAACAAAATCGGTTGTTAATTCTACATTAATGATCTTAGACAAGATTGTTAAAACACATAAAACATCAAAAACACCCGTTTGCATAAAAGCCGCCGAAGCATTACTAAATGTAGATGAAAAAATACAACTAAGAGCAGCAAAGATTATTCAAAAACATGGCGATTCTAAAAAACAAGAATTACTAGATGAAATTGGGTTATACACTGATAATTTATTTCATGATTCGAAAGAGGTTTTAAAAGAGTTTATAGATACAACTACAGAAACAGAAGATTTTATCCACGAAGTTGAAGAAACAAAATTTTTAATTGATCAGAATAAGCTCCCAAATTATGACTCTCTGGATGATTTAATCTTTTTTGTTAGTCAAGCAATTGATAATAACGAAGTCTTTCACATAGATTTGCTTCTAAGCTATCTGCCTAAATTAAATGTTCTTCTAAATAAAGACAATGTAATCAAGCTAGAGCCCATCTTTAAACGTTCTTTTGATCTTTCGATGAGCTTTGAATGGAATAGTCAGATTGGAAATCTAGAATCTGAGGCAGCATATTACATAAATGATTTCGCAGAAATTCTAATGAAAAAATATCCTGCTGAACTTACCAATTTTAGAAAAACTAAAAACAAAAAAATCAAGAAGTTCAAGGAGGATAGGTACTTTAACTCTCATTACAAAAACAACTTAAAAGAAATTGAACTTCAACCTATCCCAGATTACATATATCAAATACATCATTCTTTATTCATAAAATCTAAATCGTTTATCAAAAGAGGCTTAACCCTAGATTTATTATCTAAACCAACCCATGCTCCTTGCTGGATTGATCCAATAGCCCTAATTAATAGAGTTTTGTCCTACGAAAAAAGTAACGAGGAAATAAATCTATACGACTTTCAGATAGCACTTGGTCGATTACCTTTGAACGAAAACCCTATTGACATTTCTCAGCATATAGATACAATTAAAGACAAGGATATTAAAGCTGTTCTAAGTTATCATTACGATTTATTAGAGATTCAAGGAAATAATATCTCTAAACCAGAATTATGGCTACAGAGTGTTTTAAGTAGAAATAAAGAAGAAGAAATTAATTATTTTCAGGAATACTTATCTAATCCTTTACAAAAGGAAAAAGGCACTTATAACTGGGATTGTAAACCAAGAGATCACTTTTACCAAGAGTATGACTATACTCTTGGTAAGCAAGTACAAAAGAAAATGGTCAGAAAAGAACTAAAATTTATAGATTTTCATCCGCAAAAAATGGAGCCTGACCCCCTCATTTCTACCATTAAAAACATTTTCACAAAAAAGAAAAAACCTGTTAAAGTAAGTAGTATCTACGACTATATGTATTTTAAAAAACAGAAATACTACACTACTATACAACCTAATGATGATGTAAAGTTCTTACTACTATCGCCTAATAATCCAAGTATGTTCTTAAGTAATGTCATTCATAATAATCTAAAAGAATCTACTTTTTTTGATGAAAGCAGCAAAAAGAATATGATTAACCTATTAAAAGGGTTGTATGAAATATGGCATCGAATAGACTATAAAGATTCTACTTATTTATTTTTAGCAACAGGTCTCTTATGTAGTGATAAAGTGGCAAGAGAACTTGCTGCTGAAATATGGATTAAAGCCAATTCTGAGGAGAAAGTAAACAATACATTATTGGGTGAAATGATTGGAAAATTAGAGTATGGAGAATATGCCCCAATTAAACGCTTTACCGATCTTTTAACTTCAAACCTTTTTAATGTTTCTAAAAAACATAACGAATACTTATTTCATCTTTTAAATGGTGCAATAGGTCATATGAACAACAAACCTATTAGGGGTGTAAAAAAATTAATAGAATTGTTTTTAGAGTTGCACTATAATTTTCCTAAACTAGAAGTTCATCCATCAACTAAAAACATCCTCTCCATGTGGAAAGAAACAAAAACACTTAAGCCTATTATCACCAAACTGCTACAAGGCTCTAATAAGTAAACCAACTAGCACGAAAAAAAGGTACTTTAACGACTTTTTTTTCTACATGCAATATGTTACGTCCTGCTTTTAGCAAACACTTTACACGGATTTGAACCTTGTTATGTGCATTTGTTATATTATTAAATAACAAAGAAACCTCATTGATTATCGCTGCAAAAGTATTACTAATAAATCCTCTCCTTTGATTATATTACCTTTTATTTCCCACCCCTTTTTTAGATACTTATTAATCTCCTTTTCTAAACAAGGTGTACAATTATTTTCCAAAATTTTTATTTCTTTCATCTTAGTATATTTAATATTGTAGATTAAATAGATTTAATTTTAATTTACTTCTTATACAATTATCACAACACACGTTTATTTTAGAAACACATCTACTTAATCTACATTTTATTACTAAACCCAATGCTATCAATGGATTTCATTGGTAGATGTAATTCTTAATACTTCTACTTTAAGTAGATTAGTGTTTCATATACTCATCTAAATTGTATAAAATCACTTTTTCTTAAAAAATTCAGTTTTCATGTAAGTATGTAATTGACTTTTATCAAACCCTTCAATGATAATTTATATTTCTAATCGAGGATAAATTTTTTCATCTACTGATGATATGAATACATTAATTAAATTTTAAAGCACATTTTAGTGACACCTGCGCTTTTCCTTCTCTCGACTTTATACCCTTTAAAAATTGCATATAAATCAACCCATTGACTAACTATTTTACTTCTAGTTCTAGGTTCTTCAGCATCAACTTCTAACATCTGAGCCAACTCTTTTAAACCGAAGTAGTCATTTAACCTATCATAATCAGCATTCATTAAATACACGAAATCTCTTGATGTCTGATTGATTAATTTCTTCAATTTCAGGTCTTCACTTTCGTATGTTATCAATCCTTTTTTTAAAAACAATTGTACACACTCGATAATAAAATTGTCAAATCTATTCCATTCATCATCATCCCATTCAAACAATAAATGCTTAAAATATTTCTCGGGTTTATTTTTTGCATTAAAAAAGTTATTTAAAGTAACTAAATGCTTCCTGTCTTTGAAACTATCCGTCTCCTGCGGTATAGTGTAATTAGTTGTTAATGCTATTTTAGGACTATCAGTAAATGGCATGTTAATTTTAGGGCGATGTTTACGCTCTATACTCATATTATCCGTTAGTGTACTAAAAAGACTCTCAAATAAAAAACCTTTTGTTACATCCTGCAATACGATTAGAGTCGTATTAAGATTTACATTCTGGAAAACGAATTTATCATTTGTAAGATCAGTAACTTTACCATTATATTCGGTGACATTTATTATTTTGGATAATGCCTTAACCAATATCCCCTTTCCCGATCTTCCATAAGCATCATTTTTTACTTGACTTAAAATATCTGTGATAATAATTGCCTTAACAAGTGAGGGATTCTTATAACTTGAAACCAAATAACCTATTGCACTACAAACACTATTAAAATGCGAATTATCATTAGTTACTAAGGATATAAACTTTTTGATATCGCTGTTTTTTCCGTCTATCAATTTTATATTTCTTCTTATAATTTGTTCTGAAAAAATGTAATGTTTTCGTTTTCCAAATTTTTTATAGGAAAAAGCCTTCCTTTTACTTTTGGTAATCTTTATAATTCCATTCTGATAAAACAAATGAACAGTTTTCCTAGTATCCCTATACCTATCTAACTCTATAAGAGGTAAACTTCCTAGAATTGCTTTTTTAACCAACAATAGATTCTCTCCTTGCTCTATGAAACAACTCCGAAGTAAATCATTTTTTTGTTCTTTTATTATTATGAGCAAATCGTTAAAAATATCTTGAGGAGTCTTTATAAAAACAATACCATTTAACAATTGAACTACCTGTACATTACCAAAACTGGAATAAGTACGATAACCCATTTTTTCTAAAAAGTCACTTAACAATGCCCTATCAACTTGAAAACTTGGCACACCATTTTTTATACATCCTTTCCAAAATTTTTCTTTTTTAAACTCACTTCTTTGGATAGATTGAAAATCATGAGATTGTTTACTATTCCTCATGTAATCATTTTTTGAGAAGTGTAAGAGCCTCCATTATCTCAGATCGTTTGTAATAACGTCTTGCTCCTGAAATACCATAAGCACTGACTTTACCTTTTGAAGTCCACGCCCACAAAGTCGATAAATTTATGTGTAACAACTCTGCGGCTTGCTCTCTGGTTAGAAGCTCGTCATTTGCATTTTCGTGAAGCAACTCTTTTTTTAAAATATCTAATTCTGACTTAACGCCTTCTTTTATTAATTCTGCGAGTTGCTCGGGTGTAGTTTGAATGAATTGAATTTTGTCCATCGCCTAATATTTAAATTTCTTAGGCAATATTACTTTCGAATATCTGGAACAGTTGTATAGTACTGTACTAAGGTAGTACTACTTTTTGTTATATATGCTTTTCTGTTTCATCTCATTGTAACGAACCATAAAACTTGGGGAAATTGAAATTTTATTATCATCACAATGCTTAATTATTTTTTCTATTTTGGCTAGATTATTAAAAATATTCTTGCTAGCATTAGGACTACTAGAATCATAATTATTTAATGTTCCTAAGAAATATTTTTCGCATTTCGGAAGGTTTAAGTCTTTCGCAATCTTTGGAGCAGTCCAATTTGAATTCATTACTCCATTTGATTTATACTTTTCCATTATACCTTGCGCAAAACATAATCCTACTTTAAACCAAAGCATGTCCTCATCAGACTTTTCATTTTTCTCCGTTTTATGGAAAAGTTTCTGCATCTCTACTTCAAAAAAACTACGTAACCCTTTAAGTTTACTTTCAGATTCTTCCGCTAATTCATTAATATCATAATTATTATTCATGTCATTATTAGCTTCGGTTATCTTATCCATTAACTCCTGTAAGAAATCACATTTACTATCTAGACTTTGAAGATTGCCAAATTCAATTTCGAACCTCTTATAAAGTTCATCATATAACTTCGTGTATTTTTCTTCAAAATCTTTATTCTGATTATTTAGACGTTCACCCCAGTCTCCATTAAACTTTTCTTCATTAAAATCTTCCATATTAAAATTTCAAGCCTTTTCTAATTAAAATATTTATAAGCATCCAAAGCTATATCCTTGTTACTTTTCTTGATGTAATTTAAAAACATAGATTCTGTAGAGTGTCCAGTAATATTTATCAAATACGTGGTAGGTACTTTTCCATAATAATTAGTTGCAAAAGAACGCCTACCTATATGCGATGTAATAAGTTGCCATTTTTCGTATTTTCCGATAACATCTCTAAAACTCCCTTTCTTTTTGTCAGGAGTAACATTAATTCGTTTTTTACCTTCACATATTTCATTTAATCCAGCAATTCTAGCTACTTCTTTTATATAGTCATTATACTTTTGATCAGAAATAGCTCTAGGAAATTCTCCCCCTCTTTTTTCTAGTATCTCTCTAACTTCTTTGGAAACTAGAATAGTCATTAACTTTTTAGTCTTTACTTGTCTAAATTCCAGTAAATATTTATCGTTCTCTTTCCTGATAAGTTCACTAGAAAAATTCATAAAATCACTTATACGCTGACCTAAGTAACAACTTATCAATAACCAATCCCTTGCATTATCTAAATATTCATATGGCAATTCAACTTCTTTTATTTTATCAATTTCATCAAATGACAAATAAACGTGTGATACTTCTTCCCTATCAAATTTTAAGCTATCTAAATGGTGATGAGTTTTTAATCCCAAATACCTAGCATGAAAACAAAACGTCTTTATAAATACAAACTCACGATGAATCGTATTTCTTGAATATTTTTGATCGACATAATACTTCTCAAACTCATCTTTGAAATCCTCATTAATATCTTCTATAAGAATCTGTTTCTTTCTAAAATCTTCAAAACGTTTTAGCTTATTTTTGATGACTCGATACTTTTTTACTGACGCTGTATTACCTCCTTTTTCTTTCTTCTTAATATAGTAATCGATAAAGCTCAATAAATCGACAGGGATTTCAATATTCTTATTAGGATTATAGTAAGACCCTATACAATCATGTAACCACTTGGAATCTTTTATTATAATATCTATATCTACTTTATTAAAAGCATCTAATACATAGTTGGTAATTCTATTAAGCTCGAAGTTAACTTGAGCTTGCTTATTTTGAAAGTCAATGTCTTTGGACTTTTTGAACCTTTCTTTCCAAAACCTTTTGCCGCTTAATTTATCATTAGCACTTAATTCTTCATGAGAATATATGTATAGTTTAGTCTTAGCCCCTAAAGAATAATCTATTTTATCGTGCCTAAACAACAATCGAATATTCAAAGGTGCATTTTCCTTAATAGAGCGATATAGAAAATTAACTGTAGCCATAGTACCAAAAACAAAATACCGTACAAATATAATTATTTTTGTACGGCTAAACACAATCTAACACAATACGATACAACTTAGCAAAAGAAAAGAAAAGCTCTTAAACTATTGATTATATTGGTAAAATTAAACTTATTAGTTATTTTTAGTCGATCTGAAAAGAAGTGAAATTTTACCAAAGTGTTAACTCCGACTCCACTTCAATCCCGCCAAATGGCGGGATTTTGCGTATCCAGAGGATTCTGCCAACACGCCAACTGGCTCCTGCATTAAATTGATCCACTGGATTAATTCTTAACGCTACGGTCCTATTCGACTCCATAAAAAAGCATCAAATCAATAAAGATTATGGGTTTTTGAATTTTAGAAGACTATTTAAAAGATTTTATAAAATGATTTAATTTTCAATCCTGCACTTCAAGTTTGATAACTCAAAGATCAAAATTCTTTGGAAACACAAATAAAATAACAAATACGGTTACATAGAATATTATCATTATTATAATTAACTTTAAGGATAAAAGATAGAAATGCAAACCAGATGAAAAAACTTAGCAAACTAGTTTTATTTTTAGCCTTACTTCAATTCTATGGATGTACAGAAGAAAAAACACCTTTTTTAAATTGTGTAACACCAAATTTTAAATCTAAAAATATAGATGTAAAAACAGAATTAAAAAGGTTTGAAACAACTTTAATTAATCAAAAAATAATTACAGATAATTCACCAGAATCTTATAGAAGACTTTTTGCGCTTATTCAATCTCATAACTCTTATGAATTTATAGATTCAGAAAAGCATAAAACAGAACTAAAAGCAATGGAATTTGACTATATAGCCAAAGAATTAACATTGTATTCAGCACATTCAGAATGTCATACTATATTTGATAAAGATTTTGAAGAAAGTATACGTACGGTTACCAACTCAGAAATATCTAAGGAGAACATCACAGAAGACATTCTTGAAAGCGGAGAAATTGTAAAGATCAAGTACAATGCATATGACAAAATCCCTATAAAACACTTTAAAAAAATTGACAATCAATTTTATATTTTATTCAAAACATACGAATATGGAAGCTTAAGAAATGAAATATATCATTAAAAATTTCACATTTTCAAAAAAAGCAACGATTATCGAATAAAAACCTGATAAAATTGTCAATCTGTTTTAGTCACCCAAGCTTTCTGAAGCTCCTAAAAAAAGTACAATTGTCAAAAGTAAGTCTAAATAGTTTTCATTTTAATAGACAATAATCAGGAGTATAAAATAAAGTAAAAGCTGAAGTATCATATCGAAGAGAAATTGAATTAGCTCAATTCACCGAATCATTTTAAAATCATGATTACCAAATAAAAACATCTTATTGACTTTCGTACTCAAAATTACACCACATAGGAATAATTAATTTCTTTTATTTCGCTTAGATGTTTAGTACTTCTTTTTATCATCAAATGTTTCCTATGATCAATTACATAATATTCTCTTTTAATATTCAATTTTTGCGTAACATTACTATACAAATAATAAACGAAACGTTTTACGCACGTACTATTTATGATATATTGGCTATTATTAAGAATTCACTAGACAAAGTTTCTATAATAAAAATATATTTACTTTTACACATATATAGTTTTTACCTTTAATTTTATAAGCGTAAATCTCGCTATCAAATGTAATTTCATTGTAATTAAAAATCTATTATGAAATCTCTATTACGAATAATTTATTTGCCTCTTATACTTTTTTGGGTTTTGTCCTGTAAAAACACTCCCAATCAAAACTTGAATGTCAAGGATTTTTCGGGTATTAAGAATATAAATAACCAAAGGATTTCTATTGACTCATTAGAGACATTCATAAATCAACGCATGAATGAAATGAATATACCTGGACTCTCTTTGGCAATTATAAATAAAGGCAAGATTGTTTATAGCATTACAAAAGGATATACCAATAGCCAGAAAAAGCAAACTGTTGACAGTCAAACTCTATTTGAAGGTGCGTCCATTTCAAAACCTATATTTGCATATCTAGTAATGCACCTGGTTGAAGATGGAAAATTAGAATTGGACAAACCACTATTTGAATATCTTAACTACGAATATCAGGGAATAAATTATCAAGATGAAAGATATACAACCATCACAGCACGAATGGTACTTTCCCATTCAACTGGATTTCCAAATTGGCGAGGGGAATCTAATCTTGAGATTCAATTTGACCCGGGAACTGAATTCGGATATTCTGGGGAAGGATATCAGTACTTGGTAAAGGTAATAGAGTCAATTCTTAAAACGGACTATAAAGGATTAGAAGCATATTTTCAGGAAAAAGTTGCAGCACCTTTAGGAATGAACCATACCAAATTTGTGCAAGATAACTACAATTTATCTCACAAAGCCGAACCTCATAAAAATGGTAAAGTATTACCCACTAAAAAGATGGCGGAAGAATTCAATGCGGCTTCCGCTATTCACTCAGAAGCAAATGAATATTCAAAATGGCTAATTGCTTTAATGAATAAAGATGGTTTGACTGAACAAAGTTACAAGGAACTGTTTACAGACCAAATTAAAACTCCAGAATCTGAATGGTTTACCCAAGTCGGAATTCAAAATTGGACATTAGGCTTTGCTAAACATAAATTTGACTTTTTGAGTAATCCGATTTACGGCCATATCGGAAACAATGAAGGGTTCACAAGTCTTTTCTTAATTGAATTAAATACAAAATGGGGACTGATTACCTTTACCAATGAGGATCAAGCAGATGATTTTGGGTTTGAATTATTTAAATATTTAAACAAAAAAAGTAAATACAGGTAACAATAACTATAATTCATTGTGACTTAATGCTAAACCAAAATAAAAATATTAATCAACGGTTGATTTCTAACGTGAGATAATCCTGCGGATGAGTTATACAACGAAATCATAGCCAAATACGTTGTAGGTAATTTAGAATACTCCAAGTAGACGTAAGTTACACGGAAATTTCTTCAAAGAAGCTATTTAAGAAAAAAGCCTCTACATATTAAACTAGACCCCTTAAAAAATGAAAAGACAATTTTAATCACATTAACAATCTCGATCTTTTTATCTTGCAAGAAAAATCAACAGATACAAGAAAAATAAATGATGGAAATTCTGTTAAACCCAAAAAATAAAACAACAAAAACTTTGGCCTAAACTGATAAATTTATGCACTTATAAATAGCTATAATTTTTATACAAAAGCTTTGGCAAACATATAAAAAAAAAGGATGTTCAGAATTATCACGAAATTCCCGTATCAACAAATTTAATTCCGATTTTTATAATGATAATTAAAATTGGAAAAGTTCAAGGCGACGCTCAATTAAGTTACATTATTTTTGGATCGTGGAGTATTATATGTATCTCATATATGCATTTTATTTCATAATTCCCGAATTTAAAAGAAACTGGGAGAAAATTGTTAGGCTTACCTTTCCTAGTATCATTCTCAGTTTGGCACTTTTAGAATTTCCAATATTCCTAATTGTAATTGGATTGAATTTAATAATGAATAAATTCTTTGCTTAGTATCTTAATAAAAAGACGTTCGATAAAAATGTTTCATAAGCAACAAAAAGAAAAAAGGTTAAGAATAATTATTGTGATATTTCTAATATTTCAATTGCTAATATATTACTCTGATTTCAATTTTTCTTTAGAAAACCACTTTTTAAAAATTACTATTCTCTCAATAATAGGTTATTGTTATTTTGTTTTTTTGAGTTTTAAAAATCAAGGTACAAAAGTACTCTTATCAATATTAATTATTGGATTTGGTTTCTATTTATTATTCGTGGAATTTATTGGTAGTTTCAGCGGAACCGAAAAAGTTTTTGAAAAATGGGACATAGATAACTATGAAATCACATATGCTAAAGAGGAATATATCTTTGGACCTGGAAGCCCTCCATATTTAAAGTTAAAGAAAAAGTATCTTTTGGGAATTCTAAAAAAAGATATTGATGCAATGGAAACGGATCTAAATTCCTTGGAAATTGGAAGAACAGAATGTCTAGTGAAATTTCACAATAAAAAAGTTCAATTCGATCTATGCTCTCTAAAAAAAATAGAATAACATTTGCTAACAACATATATGTTTAACACCAACTAGGTAATCAATCGAATGGTTCTTGTATATTTGGTAAGACGCAATGCTTGCAAAAAGGAAAAACTGGCAACCAATGTGAAGAAAAAATCGATGGCTTGGTAAAATTTCGCCCTGTTACGACACATAAATTAAACGTTAGTATTAAGTATAAATAAAACTTTCACATCTATTTTAATGAAAGAGAGTAAGACACCGTTTTCATACGAATTAATTTTAAAAAACATTAGTCGTTTTATAGACTTAAATCTGGAAGAACAAAACTTATATATTTCTCTGTTAAGACAAAGGGTAATTAGAAAAAAAGATTTTATATTAAAACCTGGAGAAGTTGTAAAAGATGAATATTTTATCGTTAAAGGTTGTTTAAAGGTTTATAGTATCGATGATAAAGGAGTTGAGCATATTTCTATGTTTGCTATTAAGGATTGGTGGACTGGAGATATAGCGAGTTTTTTAACACAACAACCATCAAATTATTTTATTCAAGCGCTTGAAGAAACTGAAGTCATAAAGATTTCAAGAAAAAATTATGATTTACTATTTAAAAAAATACCAAAATTTGAACGTTTTTATAGGATCTTATATCAAAAATCTTTGGCTAACTATATTCTTAGATCTGATCAAAATATTTCGTTAAGTGCAGAAGATCGTTACTTTAATTTTGTTAAAAAATATCCTTCTTTAGTTAATCGAGTTTCTCAAAAAGACATTGCTTCATACATAGGAGTTACACCAGAATTTTTGAGTGTATTACGAAAAAGAATATCTTCTATATAATTTCTTAATGTACATTATTTTTTCAGTAAACAAAGTTTATGTTCTTTGTTTAATAAAAAATAACAAAATATATCATGAAAAAAATAATAGCATTAGGAGGAAGTAATAGTAAAAATTCTATAAACAAATTACTAGCTACCTACGCAGCCAATAAAGTTCAAAATGCAATAGTAAGTATCTTAGATTTAAACGATTTTGAACTACCAATATATGGAGTAGATTTAGAAACCGAAAATGGAATTCCAGAAAATGTAAAAAAACTAAGTAACCTGATTGCTTCAACAGATGGGCTAGTAATTTCATTAGCAGAACATAACGGCTCATATACTTCTTCCTTTAAAAATACTATAGATTGGTTATCCAGAATAGATATTAAAGTTTGGAAAGATAAACCCCTACTATTATTAGCTACTTCACCAGGTGCCAGAGGCGGAGCTACTGTATTACAATCTGCTAAGACCTATTTTCCGTATTTAGGTGGTGACGTAGTCGCAGACTTTTCTTTAGTTAGTTTTTATGACAATTTTACAGAAAATACAATTTCGAATAATGAATTAAATGAAGAGTTAAATCAAAAAATTCGACTTTTTGAGCAAAAAATAACTCATATATAGTTTAATCGAGTTAAAAACCATTGCTAACAATACAGAAAAAACATAGTGCCTTTGCATTTAATCAAAAGTGCTGTGTCCTATTTTGAAAGTCGCCAACTATAAAATTTGCCGTTTATGAGTAAAAAATAAAGCACAATATTTATATTTAGCGCTGTTATAAATCAAAACACAGGTGTTTATCACTTGTCGTACATTTCTTGTACGAGATATTAGCTACAAGCTGGATAAATAAAAATGAAAATTATTTTAGGAATAGGTATTGGAATTAATCTATTAGCAATTTTTCAATTGTTGAAAGGAAGAAACTTTAAACTTATCTCTACTAAAATAGCCGTTTTAATTAATATGTTTTGGGCTATTAGGATTGTGTTTTTTATATTAAAAGACTTAGATATATCATTACGATTTCCGATATTGTTAATGTTAGATCAAAATCTCTTGTTGCTGGACAGTGTGTTTCTATGGCTATATTCAAAATCATTACTACGCAACACTACGGTTAAATTTAAAGTATTACTTCATTTTCTTCCATTCATAATAGGAGTGTTACTTTCATTACTTAGTTATTCACCTGTGCCCGATGAATTAATTTTAGAACAATACGCGAAAATTGACAGAAATATCAGCGATAAAAAATCTCTTTTTGCCATAGATATTTTGGTTTTTATCCTAGCAGTAATTACAGTATCCACCGTTTACTTTGGCAAAAGTATTAGGGAGCTAAAAAAGTTCAACACTATTCTTTATAATCATTTTTCTAGCCTAAAAAACATAAATGCAAATTGGATTTTAAAGTTTCATAGCATATGGATTTTTCTTTTTTTAATTCCAATTATACTGTACTTTCTTAATTATATGTATCCCGTAATTAATATTAAGCTGTTTTTAAGTTTTATGGTTATCATTCAGATATTATTTTCACTGATTTTTAATTCAAATGTTATATCGCAAAATTATGTTAGTATACCTGAAACAAATATTTCAAAACAAGATGACAAGCCAACAGAACAATTTAAAGAAAAATTAAATGAGTTAAAAAAGGTGCTAGAAACAAGTCAATATTATCAAGATGAAAACCTTTCGCTAGTTAAACTTTCAAATTACCTAAATATTAAATCCACAGAATTAACAGAGATAATTAAGTACAGTGAGTTTGATAATTTTTACGATTTAATAAATACATATAGAGTTGAATCAATTAAAAAAGAGCTCATAACATCTACAGAACAAATTATGATTATTGCCTATGATAACGGTTTTAATAGTAAATCTGCTTTTAATAGAATATTTAAAGATAAAACAGGGCAAACACCGAGTGCTTTTAGAAATTTAACCAAAAATACGTCCTAATAATATTAAAAGGACGTCTATACTTTTGATTGCCAATACTTTTGTTTCAAATTAAAATTTACAGTATCATGAAAAAAGTTTGGCAAAAAACTCCTGCTTGGTTAAAAGCTCTATTTTTAAACATTATTTTATTATACCCAATAATAACCATTAATCAAATAGTTATACAACTTAACCTAAAATACTTTCCAGAGTATGGTTTGGGTTTAATAGTAGTTTTGGCTGCACTTTATCTCTACTGGAAAATTATTACTAAATGGAATCTATTTACAAATAAAGACGATATACAAATAAGGTTCAAGTTTAATATTTTAGATAAAAAAAATGTATTAAGCATCATAGGTTTAGGCCTGTTTACCTTTATGATGATATACTTTAGTTATATAATTTTTAAAATAGAAAGCACACCACAATTAGAGCTTATAAATACATTTTCAAATTACAATGCTATAACGGCTATCCCTCTTTTGTTAGGATTAGCACTTACGGCAGGTGTGGTAGAAGAAGTTACTTATAGAGGTTTTATGCAAAATACCACCAACAGAAAATACTCTAAAATTGTAAGCTACCTAATTATCGGAATATTATTCTCAATCGTGCATTTTTTACCATTAAAATTAATACTACCCTATATCCTTATTTCGATAGCATATAGTTACATTGCTGATAAACAAAAATCAACTGGTTTGGTAATGTTTACACATTTTTTAGTTGATTTTGTTATGTTTTTATTGATTTATTATAAAGCATTATAACATAAAAATCGTTGAACATGTACAATTCACTTTAAAAATGTAATTTATTAAAAACTGCTTAAAGCCAGTAGCTAACAACAAATTTATAAAATAGGGGTTAAAGTATTTAGACAAAAATGAATTGTATAAATTTACGGTCAATTTTTATGTAAAAATCAGCACTTAAAGCCCACTACTCTTCATAAACAATACCATTAGCAAA
This sequence comes from Aquimarina aggregata, assembly GCF_001632745.1. Taxonomy (GTDB): domain Bacteria; phylum Bacteroidota; class Bacteroidia; order Flavobacteriales; family Flavobacteriaceae; genus Aquimarina; species Aquimarina aggregata. Next base: position 289,317 of record NZ_LQRT01000013.1, read on the forward strand.
AATCCCAACTATAATTTCAAATCGACATGTCCAAAATCTTTTCAATTTTAGTTATCATTCTTACCATAAATAATGTTGCTGCTCAAAATAGATTCAACAAAGCTTTTCGCAACGAAATTCGATCAACAAAGAATCATATGAAGATTGAGTTTAATGATAATTATGGTAATCAAGGGTTTTTACCTATTTCAATTATTAAAGGAGCAATTGATGGTCCTGTTTTTACAATAGTTGCCGGTGTTCATGGTTATGAATATCCACCAATTATTGCTGTACAGAAATTTTTGAATCAAATTGATGTTAAAAAACTAAAGGGTACCCTGATAATTATTCCTATAGCCAATACCGCATCATTTTTTACACGAACACCATTTATCAATCCTCAAGATCAAAAAAACTTAAATAATGCTTTTCCGGGTAATAAGGATGGTAGTATCACAGAACAAATAGCATATTTTATTACTCAAAATGTAATTCCTGTTAGCGATGTTTTTCTAGATGTACATGGAGGTGATGCCTGTGAAGATTTACTTCCCTTTGTTTGTTATTATAATAATAAGAAAAAACAAAATCAAACCGCATTAGCAAAAACACTATCTGAAAATAGTGGTTTTCAATACATTGTTTCATATCCTTATAACATCTCAGATAAAGATCCAGCAAAATATGTTTTTAAACAAGCGGTACAAGATGGTAAGACTGCTTTGAGTATCGAATGTGGTAAATTAGGTAACGTACAAGAAGAGAATGTAAGTTTAATTAAAAATGCGATTTATAACATGCTGTTTACTATGCATATGTATCCAAAAGCAACTGAGCCGCATAAAAACATCATTTACAGAAATAGTCAAGAATATATTAAATCTAAGGTTCAAGGGATTTTTTATAGTTCGCATAAAGCTGGTGATCTTGTTACCAAAGATGAAATTATAGGTTATACATCTGATGAATTTGGAAAAGTTCTCGAGGAATATAAGGCCACAAAAGAAGGTGTTATATTGTATATGCTAGCCACGCCACCCGTGAACATAGATGATACAATTATGTGTATTAGCTCTTTTGAAGATAATTAAAGATTTTCACAAACGGTATATTTGACAATATCATTACATCACTTGAATAATATTCTTACTGAATGATTTAGAAGTAAGACAAACCAAATTTCAAAATATGACAACATCAAAAAGAGAAGATGTATCTCAAAGTGAAAAAGCTTATATAGATTCCCTTATAACAAAGTATTTAAACATACGAACTATTCATTTTGGTGATTCCCCAAGAGAAGCAATTCGATATGATAAACGACCCCAAATGTACGGAGGAGAAGGTGTTGTTTATCTACTTCAAATGTTTGCTGAAGGAGAATTAGTTAATAACCGAATTGGTGCTTATATGATATTACCTACTTCTGATGATTCAATTGGGTTTCATACACATGGCTCAAGAAATGAACAAGAAATTTATGTTATTCTTGAAGGTGTTGGTCAGTACCTAGAAAAGGACAGTTGGGAAAGTCCCGAAAAAAAACATGAGGTGGTAAAAGGAAATATTACTACTATGATGGGAAAAGGATTTCATGGTATAAAAAACATAGGAGAATCACCTTTAATAATTTTTGTTATCACTACAAATGAAAAAAAAGTTAGATCTGTATCAGTAGACACAGGGATTTAAAACTTAATTGAAAAGTTATCGCAATTTCATATAATCGATATTGTTTCTTGGTCCGCATTTTTTAAATAAGTAATTCGAATTATTACTTGGTTCAAAAACTCAATCGTTACTTCATATTTGTACAAATGAATTAACCACTGTAACAGTAGCTTAAAACAAATTTTATTGATAAATTAACAACAACGATTACAATCCATTTTGAAATAACCAATACAAATGATTCTCAAAAAATGAAAAATACCGATGATCCTATTGTTATTGAACAGACTTTTAATGTTTCATTACTAGAAATCTGGTGTGCGATAACTGAATTAAATCGTATGAAAGAATGGTTTTTTAAAAATATACCATCTTTTGAACCAAAAGTTGGATTTGAAACACGTTTTATCATTAAAAATGAAGGTAGGATATTTCCTCATATCTGGAAGATCGTAGAAGTTGATCCCGAAAAAAGAATAGCGTACAATTGGAAGTATGAAGGATACCAAGGAGATTCGGTTGTGGTCTTTGATTTATCTCAAGATAAAGAAGTCTCTAAATTAACATTGACTCATCAAGTGACAGAAGATTTTCCTCAAAATATTGAGGAATTCAAAAGAGAAAGTTGTTTACAAGGTTGGAAATGGTTCATAAAAAAGAGTCTAAAAGATTATTTAGAAAAATAAAAAACCTTAACCAATATTGGTTATAATTTAATCCAGCATATGAAACTACTAACATGCATTTATCTCATTAGTTTCTTTCAATTGAGTTGTGAAAAATATCAAAAGAAAAATCTTGAAACGCAAACTCAAGAAAAAAACAGAATAGAATGTACCGAAAATGGTTGTAGTGGAACATATACAGGACCCGAATTTATAAACGGTCAGGATATTGCGCATCAATTTTCTAATAAAATGAGTGGAAATGTAGGGGACAAACTAAAAGAACTTTATCGTGAAAAAAACTATAAAAAAGTAGATTTTTCTTCTATCAAAATGACAACTCAAGGAATGGGAAGTGGAAAAGTAGTTTATTATCTTTTCATTCCTTTTACCTCTGTTAACTCCAAATGCGAAGCTTATACTTCTTTTGACCACGTTGGAGGCTGGAATCATGCCCCTGCGCTAAATAAAAGAAAAAGAGAACTTGAAGGAGTCACTCTGGAAGGCCATACCTTGGATATCAGCAAAATTACAAAAACACCTGAAGGGTTACAGGAGTTTTGGATCCAATGGAAAAATAAAAAAACTCAATCTGATTGTAAATAAAAAATGAAGTTTTGGATTTATCTAAAATATTAGATTTGGATAGGACTATCATAGATTTGGCACATTATGACTTCACAATTTGATTCAACTTTGTATTGTAATTAAAAACAATATAAAAAATGACTCAAAAAACAGCAATTATTACAGGAGCAACTAGAGGACTAGGAAGAGATATGGCAATTAATCTTGCCAAAGACGGAATAGATATTATCTTTTCATATAACAGTAATGAAGATAAAGCAAAAGAAGTTATTTCAGAAATAAAATCAATTGGTCAAAAAGCCATCGCTTTTCACTTTGATGCAAATGACTACAAAAGCGGACAACAATTTATTGTTAATGCCATAGACTATTTAAAACAAGAAACTGGTAGCCCCAATTTTGATTTTCTAATTAATAATGCTGGCACCGGGGCATTTAATTTGATATCCGACACTACAGAAAAGCAATTCAATGAAATGATAAATGTACATCTTAAAAGTGTATATTTTTTAACTCAAAAAGCATTGTCTTATATAAATGAAGGAGGAAGAATTATTAATATATCTAGTGGCCTGACCCGTTTTAGTTTACCAGGCATGTCTGCATATGCTATGATGAAAGGTGGTATAGAAGTCTTTACACGTTATTTGGCAAAAGAATTAGGTGCACGCAAAATTACAGCCAATGTTATCGCTCCTGGAGCTATAGCCACCGATTTTGCCGGGGGAAGTAATCGAGATAATCAAGAAAAAAGAAACATTATAGCCAATATTACAGCATTAGGTCGTGTTGGTGAAGCCAAAGATATTGGCGGCACTGTAGCTTTTTTATGTTCTGATAGAGCAAGTTGGATTAATGGTCAAAGAATTGAAGTATCTGGAGGGATGTTAGTGTAACATCTTTTACATAAATTTATACTGATGAAAGAATTAAAACATTTCAAAAAAATTAGCGATTATCACAACCTAGCTAGTATAAGTGCTCCTGAACATCCATTAATTAGTTTAATAGATTATAGTAAAGTAAAATATCCATCAGATATTGATAATTTGAAATGGAGACAAGATTATTATACTATTGGGTTAAAGCGTAATGTTGCACATAAATTCTTTTACGGTCAACAAGAATATGATTTTGACCAAGGATTAATGACTTTTGTTGCCCCCAATCAAGTTATGAGTTTAGGTAGCAATCCAAATATTAAAAATAGTAAACCCTCAGGTTGGTTGTTATTAGTGCATCCGGATTTTTTATGGAATTCACCTTTTGCCAAACAAGTAAAACACTATGATTTTTTTGGTTACAACATAAATGAGGCACTTTTTCTTTCTGAAAAAGAGGAAGTAATGATCACAGATCTTTTAAACAATATAAAGCGCGAATATGAATCTAATATTGATAAATTTAGCCAAAAAATAGTTATTTCACAGTTAGAGTTACTACTCAATTATGCCGAACGATTCTACGAAAGACAATTTATAACTCGTAAGATCTCGAACCATCAAATATTAAATAAGTTAGAGAACGTTTTATCTGATTATTTTAAGGACGAGAATTTGATTGAAAAAGGTTTACCTACAGTTTTATGGACTGCTAATCGTTTAAACCTTTCTTCAAATTACTTAAGTAGTATGCTCAAATCGATCACCGGACAAAGCACGCAACAACATATTCATAATAAATTGATAGAAGAAGCTAAAGATCAATTATCAACCACATTACTTTCGGTAAGCCAAATTGCTTACAATTTGGGTTTTGAACACCCTACATCTTTTACTAAACTTTTCAAAAATAAAACAGAAATGTCGCCTTTAGAATTTAGAAAATCTTTTAATTGAATATCTGATGCTACTAGCAATATTAGTATGATTAAGTATTAGTTTTTGCATATTCAGAAAACCCTGTGGATTTCTCTATTGTTCGTTATCTTTTACTAATTTAGGCATCTCTATTATAATCAATCCTACACAAATATGATGTACACAAATAAAAAAATAATTTGGATACTATTATTTATAAGCACTATTTGTTTCTCTCAATCGGATGAAAAGTTTTTGATGGATTTTCTAATCGAAGACAAACTCAAACCAAAAAACACTCTATCACAATATAATAAGTTAGATTTTGTCAATTTATGGACTCAAACCAAAAATTATAATGTTTTAGGAATTATTGGATCTAATCATCAAAGAATTAAAATAAAATTTCTATCAATTAAGAAAGACTCTATCAATTCGAATAAATATTTAGTTTCGGGCAAATCTTCAGTTAAAGAGACAATCTGTGACTTTAAAGGAACAATAATCTTAAGAGATATAAAAGAAGTTGAAAAACTACATTTTGGAGTTGATAATGAACATCAAAACAAAGGGATTAAGTCACAAGGAGTTCTTATCGCAGATTATGAATTCAAAGAAAACAAAGATCAAAAACATAGTGGACTATTTAAGGGTAAACTCTACTCTAAGTGGTATCTGATTTCTGACGATCGAATCGAGTATGACAATATTCAGTCGGTTGCAGATGGGTATTCAAATAATGCATTTATTGGAGTTTGGAAAAGTTACAAAACTGGAAAAGAAAAAATCTGTAATTGGGCTGACTTTCGAGTGCCAAATGCAAATCAAGATTTTGATGTTGGCGCCGGTGAATTTGGTCCAAGTGAAAAATATTATGCTAAAGGATGGGCAGATTACAAACCAATGGATACTCAAGAATGGTGGAAATAAAGGCTGTACCTAACTATATAGATGATACAACAGCTATTTGAGAAAATTCATTTACTTATTATGTTTTTTTAAGATAACACTATTAATTAAAAATAAATACAATATTAAATGTACAGAAAATCTAAATAACTAGGTAACATTTCATCTTGTTTCGACACTTACTTATAACGTTAATGGCCTGCACATAAATACAATGCTAACATTCTATATACTTATTGCAATTTTTATAGCTTGGATTTGGGTTGATTATTTTTTATTAATTGACATTTATGAGAAAGATAACTTAGGTTATTTAATTTTAATGTTTTTGCTAGGAGCTTCTTCTGTTCTAATTGTTTTTGGATTGGAAAAATACTTTTTAAAACACTTCAATTTTGAACTTACCAATAGTTTTATAAATGATTTTATTTATTCTGTTTTAAAGATTGGTCTAGTCGAAGAAATATCAAAACTTATACCCTTTTTAATCTTTTATAAATTATTCAAAAAACAGTTTAATGAACCTATTGATTATATCATATTTATTTCAGTTTCAGCATTAGGTTTCTCTGCAGTAGAAAACATTATATATTTTAACAGAAATGGTGCTGGTATCATAAATGGTCGTGCAATCTTATCCACTGTGGGCCACATGTTTGACACTGCGCTAATTGGTTATGGGATTGTATTATACAAATTCAAACAAAAACCTTTAATTATTCTAATTATCTTCCTTTTTTTAGCTGCCTTTAGTCACGGCTTTTATGATTTTTGGTTGTTATATGAATCTACCAAAAAAGGAGGAATCTTTATTACAATCTTATATTTTCTTATTACTATCGAAATCTTTTCAACTATTCTAAATAACTCATTGAACAACTCTTCTTTTTTTAACTATAAAATCGTTATAGACTCAAATAGAGTATATAAAAAACTATTGATTTATTATGGACTAGTTTATCTGCTTCAGACAATTGTTCTTTCCTTTAGTGAAGGTTTAGAATATGCTTTAAAAGTTTTACATGGGTCAATTTATTTTACTGGTTTTATAATTGTAATCACTTCTAAAAGACTTAGTCGATTTAAGTTAATAAAAAATAGATGGAACAAAGTATCAATAAGCTTCCCTTTTACCTTTAATAATAGTGGTACAGGACTAGTTATAAAAGGAGATTCTTATAATGAATCATATATAAGTGAATTTTATAATGATTATATCCAAATTGTGCCATTATCATATCGAAACACATATCTTGGAGATATAAAAAATGCTTACATAGAAAAAAAAATATTCTTAAAAAATGATGAAACCTTTTATTTAGCCAAAGTATATCAAGACGAGTCTAATGAAAATTTTAAAAACTATCTATTAAAGCCAAAAACCAAAGGAAAGGTAAAAACTAATGATTCAGAATTAATCATAGGACTTCTTGATATAGGTGTAAATAATTTGGAAAATAACAAATTAAAATTTAATGACTTTGATTTTTTAGAATGGTGCACTATTTCAAATAAAAAGTAAATAGAATCACAAATTAAAGATAACGTCTATCATTTAATCATTAGGCCCTTACAGGCAATATTAGCTAAAAGAATTTTTAACGATTTAAAAGGTAATGATTTTTATCAAAAACAGTCTGATAGTCTTGAAAAGGAAATTTATCTTCTTTTTTCAGAAAAAAAACTAAATGGAAATAAAACCTTCGAAAATTATTATAAAGAAGTTGCCGAACTAATCAGAAGCAAGGCAAAGTAAAAACTATTTGTTTTTATTAAGCTGCTCTTCTAATTTGTCTGCTTTATCCTTAGCGTAGTCCAAAGTATTATCCATAGCATAACATTTTTTAAAATTCGTTAAAGCCTGTATAGAATCCCCTTTTTCTAATAGTGCATCACCATAACTATCATACACATTTGCTGAGTTTGGATATTCATCTATGTTTAATTTGAATATTCTCAAGGACTCTTCTAAATTACCATTTTGTAATAACTGATACCCCAATTGATTAATATTACTTTCTTTCACTTCGTAGGTTAATGTATCTTTTTTTATTTCGTGATAATAGGCAATACCTTTATCAATGTTTTCATTTAATATTTTTTCGGCTAAAACCGTTTCTCCTTTAAATTTTGGAATCTTGTACGCTTCATTTCTATTAATATTCGCAAAACCAATCACAATATCCCGAAAATTATTATTTGAATTATTAGTTAATACAATAAACCCATTTTCGGCATCGACTTCATTATATAAATAAGTACCAAAACCTACCCAACCTCCAGAATGAAAAACAACTCTTGGTTTGGTTTTGGATTCTATAAACCAGCCAAAACCATAGTTAGTTTCTTCTCCATTATTTAATTTTCCTGGTGTAAATGCCTCGTCTAAATACTTTTTTGGAATAATTGTATGATTAGAAAGTGCTATATTCCATTTCATCAAATCCTCTAATGTTGAGTAAATACCCCCATCACCTCTTACATCGTTAACAATATTATAATCATTAAGTTGTAAATCTTTTTGATTCAACGCTTTTCGGTAACCAAAAACGCGATTTGGCATGTTTACATCTGCAGCCTCTTGATATTTATACAAAATAGTGTTGTTCATTTTTAAAGGGTCTAAAATTTGTTCTTTCAAAAATTCACTAAAATGTTGTCCTGATAATTTTTCTACTATAGACGCTAAAAACAAATAACCTGTATTACTATATTCCCATTTTTCTCCAGTTTTAAAATCTAATTCTGGATTTACCCTATACATTTCTTTGATAATCTCATCGTTTCCTAATATATATCTTTTAGTAGAGTCTTCAGGTTTCCAATTCTGATCGATTAACCTTTCGTAATCGGTTAACCCAGAGGTATGGTGTAACAAGTGCCTAACTGTAATTTCTTTATATGGAAATTCGGGAAGAATGGTATTTACTTTTTGATCATAATCTAGCTTACCAGATTCTTTTAGTTTCATGATAGCCATACCTGTAAACTGTTTACTCACAGATGCTAGACGAAATTGCGAATCTAAAGTCAAAGAATCCTTAGGGTTGATGCTTCTTAATCCCGAACTATTTTTAAAAACAACTTCTCCTTTTTTGTATACCAATATGTTTCCCGTTGTTATCCCCTTCTGTTGAAGTTTATTCAAAAATTCTTTATAGATGTTTGTTTTAGTTTCTAGTTTGTCTTCTATTTTACAAGAAAAAAAACATGCTGTAAACAAACATAATATTACTATTTTTTTTAGTGACCCCATTTTTTGATTGATTAATTGAACACACCTAAATTACAATTAAATCTTTAATTATTTAGTAACACATTGTTATACAAGAGTAACAAACATTTTTTGCAGAATGATATTCGAGAAATAACAAAATTATTCCATTTTATTACCTTAATAAAAACACTTTTTCCTTCTTTCTCATATTCCTAAGGTTGGTAAATGTTTTACGGTATGATATCTTAAAGCTGCTTTTATGCAAAATTTCAATTCCTCGGCAGGAATTTCGTCTTCCATTTGAAAGATGATAGCTCTTTTTCCTTCAAAATCAAAAGTGTTTTTAAAAATCATTTTAAAAGTCTCTACTAATCTACTTGTACATTGAAAATACATTGCATATTGATTTGGCTTTTTTGTTTTCCAATCCATTCTTATCGTACTTCCTATCTTTGTTAAATAACTTGGTTCACCCCATTTAAGAGTTTCTTCCAACGTAGTTATTTCGTCAATTTCTTTGGCAGTGTCTATAATCAATTCACGAAGGCTAAACATTTTATTCCGTATAGAGTCCGGATAATTATCAAAAATCAATTTAACTTCAGGGTTCGTTATTATTTGTAAATCTTTCATTGGTTTTCAAATTACACTATGTATCTTTTATAATAAGTGCTGCATTTGTATATCTTTTAAAAAAACGTTTTTTATAGTAGTAAGAAAGGTATGTTTTTTATAGAAAATACCAAATCATTTAATTTTTAGCAGATTTCTGCACCTATAAACATCATGAAGTTGTTCTACTATAATTAGCGATTCTCACGTTAAAAAACGACTACATTTTCCCCATAAAATAGTGGGTTGATTTTACACACCTGTGGAAATTCTTCACACTTTACAATAGACACTTTTACTTAAAACACTGTTTTCCAAGCATATTCAAAATGGTACTACAATTGCTTTATCCAGAAAGGTATTAATAAAACAATTAATGATTATGAACAAAGACCGCAACGGTATAGAAAAATTTATTTCAAACTCTTCATCTCCTTTAATTCTATTAGGAACTTTTATATTAATGTTTGGCGCTGCATTTTCGTTCTATTTTTTGCAACCCTATTTTGAAGAAATCTATTTAGAAAGAATGAATACCGCTTGGGGAATGACCTTAATGGTAGTTGGTTTTTCTCTACTTGCCGTTAAGGTGAGTTTTTTAATCTACATACTATTTTTATATCTAAGATATAAAGTAATTAAACCTATCTCTAATAGTGAACTACCTCTTCTAACAGTAATAGTACCAGCATACAACGAAGGTGAATTAGTTTATAAGACGTTAATTAGTTTAGCTGAAAGTGATTATCCCGCTGAAAAAGTACAGATACTTTCTATAGATGATGGTAGTCAGGACGATACATGGCAGTGGATGAAAAAAGCAAAAAATGAATTAGGAAACCGTGTTTCTATCTATCAACAACCAAAAAACAAAGGAAAAAGACATGCATTATATCGTGGATTTAACTTAGCCACAGGAGATGTATTTATAACTGTTGATAGTGATTCTATCGTTAAGAAAGATACTTTACGTATTATGGCAAGTCCTTTTATTGTAGACAAGAATTGTGGTGCAGTAGCAGGAAATGTACGTGTATTAAACAGAGATAAAGCTTTAATACCACGCATGTTAAATGTAAGCTTTGCATTTAGTTTTGAGTTTATACGTTCTGCACAAAGTAGATTAGGATCTGTGTTGTGTACCCCAGGAGCGTTATCTGCTTACCGTAAAGAAGCCGTTTTTAATTGTCTTCCGGATTGGATTAATCAAACTTTTATGGGACAAGTGTCAAAAATTGGAGAAGATAGAGCCATGACCAATATGATTTTAAAGCAAGGTTATAAAGTTTTATTTCAACGTAATGCATTTGTTTACACCAACATTCCTGAGCGTTATAAAAATCTATCAAAGATGTTTATACGTTGGGAAAGAAGTAATATTCGTGAAAATATTGCAATGAGTAAATTTGCTTTTACTGATTTTAGAGATGGTTCTAAAAGTGGTACAAGAATACTATTACTAAACCAATGGTTAAAAATGACAATGGCATATCCTGGACTATTACTAATGCTATTTTTTATCGTTACGTATCCAGTATTATTCCTTAGTTCTACACTAGTAAGCATTTTGGCTTTTTCAAGTATTCAAGCTATATTTTATGCTAAGAAACATAGTGTATCTGAAGCATTTTGGGCATACCCATATAGTGTTTTTTACGCATTTACCTTATTCTGGATCACCCCTTATGCCATAGCCACAGCAGGAAGAAGTGGCTGGTTAACTCGTGATTTAACCAAAAAACAACTAAAAAAACAGCAGGTTATTGCTGTATCATCTTAATATATCAACCAATTTATATCTTAAAACCTAGTAAAGAGGCTACCTTAAAAGGCAGTCTCTTTTTATGTATAGGATATTAATAGATGAATCGTAAATATTCAAAAAGGAGGGAAACAGTTTTCTCATTCATTAAACTACGATTGCAAATAGTTGTTTACTCTCTATAAATAGAGATCGCTAAGCCAATTCCAAAAATTATATAAAAAACAAGAAACAACCTAACTTCATTTAGTTTTCTAACGGTTATTGTACAGTTTTTGTCTAGTTAGAAAAACCATATTGAGCTATTCGATATCTTAATTTTGAGATCAAAATATTATCGAAAAGCAATTAATTATGAAAATAAGATTTCTTCTTATATCCTGCTTAATTTTAATACATATAGGTTGTCATCCTTCTTTACCAGAAGAAGTAGAAATATCATACAAGAGTTTACCAAAAAACATAGATTACAATATTCACGTAAAACCTATTCTATCTGATAAATGTTTTATTTGTCATGGACCAGATAAAGCAAAGGTTTCTGCTGGACTACAATTACATACTCCAGAAACCGCTTTCTTAGAGCTACCAGAATCACCAGGTAAATTTGCAATAGATCCTGGAAATTTAAAAAAATCCGAGGTTTTTCATAGAATTTTGTCACAAGACCCTAATTTAATTATGCCTACACCAGGTTCTTATCTTACTTTAACTGCCAACGAAAAAGCAATACTAATAAAATGGATAGATCAAGGGGCCGAGTATAAGGATCATTGGGCTTTTATTCCTGTTGTTGAACCTAAAATTCCGCAAATAGATAAAAAATACAATCCTACAAATCCTATCGATAATTTTATTCTTAAAAAATTAGAACAACAAAATATTACCCCTGCAAAAAAATCAACAAAAGAATTATTACTTCGACGGGTATCTTTAGATCTCACAGGTTTACCACCAACCAAGAAAGAAATCTTAGCATTTACAAATGATACTTCTCAAAATGCTTATGAAAAACAAGTAGATCGATTGTTAGCATCACCACATTACGGAGAAAAAATGGCAATAGATTGGTTAGATTTAGCCAGATATGCGGATACTCATGGGTATTTTGTAGATCGATATCGAGATATGAGCCCCTGGAGAGATTGGGTGATAAAATCTTTTAATCAGAATATGCCGTATGATCAATTTGTTACTTGGCAATTGGCTGGTGATTTATTGGAGAATCCTACAAAAGAACAAATATTGGCCACTGGTTTTAATCGTTTACATCCTCAAAATTTAGAAGGGGGTATTATTGATGAAGAATTTAGGTCCGAATATGTAGCAGATAGAACAAACGTAGTAGGTCAAGGAATTATGGGGTTAACTGTAGCTTGTGCCAAATGCCATGATCATAAATATGATCCTATCTCGCAAAAAAATTATTTTGAGTTATATAGTTTTTTTAATCAGGTAAACGAATCTGGTCAAATCCCTTGGGATTGGTCAACACCTGTACCAACACTACTTCTGCCTACTCAGGATGAAGAAAAAATGGCTGCATACATTGACAGTTTGATTCAAGAACAAGAAAAAGAACTTGAAAATGTAAAAACTAATGAATTAGATCATGTAAAAAAATGGATCTCAGAAGAGAAGTACAAAATTGATTCATTTAAAGACAGAAAGCATCTTTTAGCATATTTTGACTTTGAAAACGAAAACATCTCAAATAAACTAAATCATCAACAAAAGGGTATTATAAAAACCCAATTCACAACCAATCAAAACGTTATTCTAAAAGAAGGTTATTCTGGTAGAGGTCTACAATTTGATGGGGATTCGTGGCTTGATTTAGATAAAATAGGAATTTTTCAGCGAAGCGAAGCTTTTAGTATTGGATTACGTATTTTCATCCCTAGAGACCTTAAAGAAGGAGTCATCTTTCATAAAGGACAAGGCACACGTCTGCATAGCTATAGAGGATATCATCTTGCTATAAAAGAAGACAATACTCTGGAACTACTTTTGGCCCATGTATGGCCAGATAATGCTATCGTAGAACTAACAAAAGAGAAAGTGCCTAGAGATCAATGGATACAACTCACTCTTACATATGATGGCTCTAGCAAAGCTAGTGGTCTTAAAGTCTATCTAAATGGTAAGGAAATGGAGTCAAAAATAAAGATAGATAACCTATATAAAGACATTGTATTTCATAATTTTGAAGACTACATCTATTCTAAACCTATAGAACCTGGTCTACAATTAGGAGCAAGATGGAGAGGAAAAGGTATAGCCAAAGCTATACTAGATGACCTCTTTATTTTTGATAAAGAATTAACCCAAATCGAAATCTTAAAAATAGCAGATAAAGAATCTCTAAGTTCGATTCTAAGCAAATCCAATAATGAACTTTCGAAAGAAGAATTTAACAACCTAAAAAAATACTATTTATCATCTAAATCTAAGTCTACAAAAGAAACCAAATCCTCACTTCAAAAACTTAGAACCATGTATGCCGACAGTGTGAATGACATTCAAGAAGTCATGGTTATGAAAGAAACCCCCAAATTACGTAAAACATATATTTTAGAAAGAGGCCAGTATGACTCTCCTGGAGAGGAGGTCTTTTCAAATACTCCAGAAAGCCTCCCCTCTATGCCAAAAGATTTACCCAAAAACAGATTAGGTCTTGCCAAATGGCTTATGAATCCCAAACATCCTTTAACAGCAAGAGTAGCGGTAAATAGGTATTGGCAAAATTTCTTTGGTGCTGGTATCGTAGAAACATCTGAAGATTTTGGAAATCAAGGTTCGCTACCCACCCATCCCGAATTGCTTGATTGGCTTGCAAATGAATTTATGCAATCCAAATGGGACCTTAAAAAATTGAATAAGTTGATAGTCATGTCTAATACCTATCAACAAGATTCTAAAGCCTCAAATCAAATCAGAGAACTAGACCCTTATAATAAATTATTGGCTCGAGGCCCTTCTAAACGACTATCAGGAGAAATGCTAAGAGATAATGCATTACTTGCTAGTGGTTTACTAAATAAAGAAATAGGAGGCGAAAGTGTAAAACCTTATCAACCAGACGGATTATGGATTATGACACACTTACCGTATAAAAAAGATTCTGGTAAAAAATTATACAGACGAAGTTTATACACTATTTGGAAAAGAACAGCTCCAAATCCTACTATTGGAACATTTGATGCTGCAAATAGAGATATCTGTACTACCAGAAGACAAGAAACAAATACCCCATTGCAAGCTTTAGTATTACTTAATGACCCGACTTATTTAGAAGCAGCAAAAGTAATCGGTAAAAATATGACCAAATTCTCGAGTATTGAAGAAGGTATAAAAGACACCTATATAAAGTTAACCGGAAAAACTATCTCTGATAAAGAATTACAAATTTTAATGTCTTTTCAAAAGAAAGAATATAAGAAATTCAAAGAAAATACTAATAAAACTAAAGGTTGGATAAGTTCTGGAGATTTTCAAATCCTTAAAGACGATAATTTACCTTTAATAGCAGCAAATGCAGTAATAGCTAGTACCATAATGAATTTGGATGCTACTATAACAAAAAGGTAATAATGTTTTAATACTTAGATACAAATTCTACCAAATTATCATTTCTGTCTAATTTTAATTTTTTTCTCAATCGATATCTAGAAGTATGTACACTTTCTATAGAGATTCCTAAAAGTGAAGACATATCCTTACTAGAAAAATTAAGCTTTATTAATGCACAGATCTTTAAATCTGTTTGAGTTAATGGAGGAAAATCTTGTTTTATATTTTTATAAAAATCTTGATTAATATCGATAAATCGGGCTTCAAATTCTTTCCAGTTACTCCCTACCCCAGATTGAATAGATTTTATTACTTTATTTATTGTAGTCGAATTTAACTCTTCTTTGTTTTCTGTAAGTGCATTTTTTAAACCTGCAATAAACTCATCCTTTTCAATAAGCTGTAATGCTGATTTTGCAAGTTCTTTATTTTTTAAATCAATTGCCTTTTTATTCTCTTTAAGTTTAATCTTCTGCTTTTGTTTTAATAAAATCTTTTCTCTTTTATGCCTTCTCTTTAAATTTTTGAACACCATGAAACCAAAAATTATTAAGAAAAATAATGTTATAAATAATAGAATAGATCTTAACCTAGATAGTTTTTGTTTATGCTCTAGTTTTAGTAACCTTTGTTCTTTTAGTATCTGTTCTTGTTCTGTTTTTTGTAAGCGATATTTATCCTTAATTTCAAATAAATATTCATTGTTTTTACTATTTATACCAAATATTTTGTTTTCTAAACCAATGGCTTTATTTATATGGAAAAAAGCGTCTTTATACTCTTTAGAATCATAATATATTGTTGATAATTCCTTATGATTTATAATTTGATAATTCATATGGCTATTATACTTACTTGATAATTCAAGAGATTTTAGATAATGATACTTACTTTTTTTAAGTGCTCCTTTGATCTGATACAACTGTGCAAAAAAGTAATGTACAATAACCAAATACGATTCGTTGTTTTCTTTAAAATAGGTATAGGACTCATTTAAAATCTTTTCCGAAGTATCAAATTGACCATCTATAGCTAATAAAAAACCTCGTTCAGATTCTAAAAAATAATTTTGAGTTTGATTATTTTTAGATTTAAAATAAATAAAACAACTATCCACATATTTCCTTGCAGTTTCAAAATCTCTATTATATCTATAAAAATTTGCTTTGGAAAAATAATCACTGATAAGATAACCTTCATCAATCTCTTTTTTTAGGTAAAGTTTTTTACTAATATCTAAAGCTTTATCAAAATTCTCTAGTGCTTTTTTGTTTCGGTTATAGAAACTATATAACCAACCTAAGGATTGATACACTCTAGATTTAGAAAATTCATCATTACTTTCTTCTGCTAAAAATAACGCTTTCCAATACCCATCATATGATTTACCATAGTTTAGATTATGCCCATACAATTCAGATAATTCATGAATGCTATTAATAAGGTTTAATGTATCTTTTTTGTATGTAAAATATGCTATACTTTTTTCATAATTATGTACAGCTTTCTCGAAATTCACAAATTTATTTTTTCGAGCTTCTTCTAAATATTTATTTGTCTGATATGGTATTTGTCCAGATGAAAAATTCTGGAACAATAGAATAATTAGAAAATTAAATACCAATAATAATTTCTTCATCATTTGATTCTTACAATATTTTTTGACTTTTTATCATCTACAATTACATGGTTTTATGTTTTGAACACAAAACCAAAAAATCATATCTAACAATACATGGCTTACTTAAACTTTATTGTATTACCCAAAAACAATGAAGAATAGTGTCTATTTCTTATAAATTAACAAAAATTATTAAAAAAAAATTACCTTAAGACAATACTTGATGTCAAAAATAGAGTTTTTGTCTAGTTATTTACAAGAGTTAGATTAAATTGTCTAGTTTATGTCTAGTTGTAGTTAAAACAAGATTACGCGATTAGTATTGATCTTTGTAAGAAAATTTATTCTATAATTTACATATGTTATTAAGACCTGTTCTTGCATTACTTTTAGTATTCTTATTCTTGGAAAGTAATGCTCAAAACTATTCAAAAATTGGAAATCATGATTTCAACTACAATTGGGAGTTTAGGCTTCTAGAAAAATCAGAAAAAAAAGAGAAACCAGATTGGAAAAAAATTAGATTACCACATGATTGGAGCGTTAGTTTTTCATTTGATGCAAGCAAAGAAGGGGCAACTGGATATTTACCAGGAGGTATTGGATTATATCAAAAGAACTTTTTATTAAATAAAGACAACTCTAAAACAACATATCTTTTATTTGATGGGGTTTACAACAATACCGAAGTTCATATTAATAATCAATTACTAGGATCACATCCATACGGATATTCTCCTTTCTTTTTTGATATTACAAAAACCTTGAGAAATAATGACTCTCTAAATACTATTAAAGTTAAAGTAGATCATAGTAGATATGTAGATAGTCGTTGGTATACTGGATCTGGGATTTATAGAAATGTAAAACTTATTCATAAAAATAATCTTCATGTTCCAATATGGGGTATTTTTATTACTACCCCAAGTATTTCCAAAGATATCACTACGACACATTTAAAAACATTAGTAAAAAATAATAACCAATCAGAACAAAATTTTGACCTACAAATTCAGATTTATGATGATAACACTAAACTTGTATCTGATTATTCAAAAAAATACAATGTAAAAGCACATCAGCAAATCAATCTAGAAAGTACCCTTTCTATATCTAAACCATATTTATGGGACATCGCATCACCAAGAATGTATAAGGCTACTATTACATTAGTTCAAGAAGGTATTGTTCTAGATAAAAATCAGGTTTCTTTTGGTATTAGAAAAATAAAATTTGATGCTAACAAGGGGTTTTTCCTAAATGATATCAATACTCCTATAAAAGGAGTCTGTCTTCATCATGATGGTGGGATTGTTGGTGCGGCTGTACCCAAAGATATTTGGCGTAGACGATTACAAAAACTTAAAGATGCCGGATGTAATGCCATAAGAATAGCGCACAACCCTGGTTCACAAGAGTTTTTAGATTTATGTGATGAAATGGGATTCTTAGTTCAAGATGAATTTTTTGACGAATGGGATAACCCAAAAGATAAACGATTAAACACAAACGAAAAAAGTATAGATTCAATCACCAGAGGTTATACTCAACATTTTCAAAAATGGGCAGAGAAAGATCTTAAAAACACTATGTTAGCACACCGTAATCATCCTTCTATTTTTCAATGGAGTATCGGTAATGAAATTGAATGGACATACCCAAGAAACGCTAACGCTACAGGTTTTTTTAATAATATAAATTGGGACGGTAATTATTTTTGGGAAGAACCTCCCCACACAGTAGAACAAATCACAGAAAAATTAAAAACCCTACCCAAAGGAGCCTATGACATTGGTGAAACTGCCAAGAAACTAGCCACGTGGACTAGAGAACTAGATACCACCCGTTATATAACGGCAAATTGTATTTTACCCTCAGCTAGTCACCTATCTGGTTATGCAGATGCATTAGATGTAGTAGGATATAGTTATAGAAGAATTTTATATGACTATGGCCATAAAAACTATCCTAATAAGCCCATAATGGGAACCGAGAACCTTGTGCAATGGCATGAATGGAAAGCCATTGAAGAACGGCCATTTATTTCTGGAACATTTTTATGGACCGGGATCGATTATATGGGTGAATCAAACAACCAATGGCCTAGAAAAGCAACTCCTAGCGGAATGTTAGATCTAGCAGGTTTTGAAAAACCCTCCTATCATATGATAAAAACATTATGGAATAAAGACCCTCATATTTATGCTACCACACAGATACTTGATAAATCAATTTACAAAATAGGAAAAGATGGAGAACCTAAAGAAAAAACAAAAGATGCCTGGAAAACAGCTCTGTGGGTTTGGCACGATGTAAATAATCATTGGAATTATACTGAAAAAGACAAAATCATTGTAGAGGTATATTCTAACTGTGATGAAATCGAATTATGTCTTAATGGAGAAAGTTTAGGATCTAAAAAACTCATAAATTTTGAAGATAGAATATACAAATGGATTGTTCCATATACCCGAGGGGAATTAAAAGTTGTAGGATCTAAAAATGGAGAAATACAACAAATAGAAACCATTAATACATCTGATGCGGCCGACAGTATAAAACTTACAACAGACAAAACAGTATTAAAAGCAGATGGATATACTACTGCTCATATAGTTGCCCAATTGATTGATAAAAAAGGAAATCCAGTTACAACCAGCAATGAAAAAATTAGCTTTATTGTTGATGGCAAAACCAAGATTCTAGGTGTTGATAACGGATCTGCCAGTAACATCCAAGATTATCAATCAAATGAAATCATAACCCACAAAGGAAGATGTTTACTCCTTGTACAATCAACAACACAAAAATCTAACGTAACAATTAAGGCTGTTTCTAAAAAATTATCTAGTAATGATATCCATATTACCATTGATTAAATAAAAACTCAAAAACTAAATTTTCTTATGAACTTAAGTTATAAAATTATCTTATACAGCTTATCTCTTTTCTTATTAAATGCCTGCAATAAACAAAAGGAAACGCAACCAGAAATAACAAGAAAAAATAATACCGAAGAAAAAACAAGTGAACCAAAATTAGACCTATCTAAAGAAAAATTAGATCGATTTGGTATTACCAATAAAGATTATCTAAGTGCTGCTTCAAAAAGAGCATTACAATGGAAATATGTCGAAAATGATTGGTATCGGGTTTTTAATGCAATGAAACCCTTAAAAGGAGATTTAGCGTATGAAAAAGGTATTGTACGTCGCGATCCATCGGCTATGATCAAAGAAAATGGAAAATACTATGTCTGGTACTCAAAAAGCATTGGTAAAACAGATGGTTTTGGAGGAGATATTGAAAATGATAAAGTGTTTCCCTGGGATCGATGTGATATCTGGTACGCCACGTCAGAGGATGGTTGGACATGGAAAGAACAAGGAATAGCCGTACCTCGTGGAGAAAAAGGATCGTACGATGACAGATCAGTGTTTACCGTTGAAATTATGAAGCATGAAGGTATGTATTACCTATGCTATCAAACAGTAAAGTCACCTTATAATGTAAGAGTGAAGAATCAAGTAGGTCTGGCTTGGTCTAATTCACCCGATGGTCCTTGGACAAAAAGTGTAGAACCAATTCTAAAGCCTGCTGATAATGGAATATGGCAAGGAACTGAACAAAATAGATTCTTAGTCGAAAAAAAAGGAGATTTTGACTCTCACAAAGTTCATGACCCCTGCATAGTACCTTTTAAAGGTAAATTTTACTTGTATTACAAAGGAGAACAAATGGGAGAAGAAATATTATTTGGAGGACGCCAAATCCGTCATGGTGTTGCGATAGCTGATACCCCCAAAGGTCCTTATATAAAATCAAAGTATAACCCTATATCTAATTCGGGCCATGAAATTTGCGTTTGGCCAACACAAGGCGGTATTGCCTCACTAATCACTACAGATGGTCCTGAAAGAAATACATTACAATGGTCACCAGATGGAATAAACTTTGAAATAAAAGGTGCTGTAAAAGGAGCAAATATGCCTCACGCAATTGGACTAAACAGAACACTAGAAGCTCCAAAAGGTAATCCAACTCAGATTTTTGATTGGGGACTATCTCATGTATACAACAACTGGCATGAACAGAGTATTATGCGCTTTGATTCCTATAGAAAATCATCACATGTAGCCAGAGGAGCTAAAAAACCAAATGGAAAGAAAAAAGAAACAATACAAAAAGATAATTAAGTAATTTAATATACATAACATTGAAAGCAACTAGATACGAGGGTAATAAAACCTTCAATGTAATTGAAACAGAAGTCGAAGCTCCTGCAAAAGATGATGTCCGCATTAAAGTCGCTTATTCTGGGGTATGCGGAACTGATGTCCATATCTATCATGGTATGATGGATAAAAGAGTAAATTTTCCGATTACTATTGGTCATGAAATGTCAGGCACCATTGATGCCGTAGGAGACAATGTAACAACATATAAAGTCGGCGACAAAGTTGTCGTTAGGCCTTTAGATGATAGAGGCGTTAAACCTTCAGATAAAGGATTTAATCATATCTGCGAAGATCTAAAATTTATTGGTATCGATAGTCCTGGATCTATGCAACAATATTGGAATGTACCTGCATTTACACTTCACAAACTAAAAACTACTACAGATTTAAAACTTGCTGCGCTCATAGAACCACTTTCTGTGGCTGTACATGATGTGAGATTAAGTCAATTAAAACATAAGGAAACTGCTGTTGTATTGGGAGGAGGACCTATTGGATTACTAGTTGCTATGGTAGCTAAAAATACTGGTGCAACCGTAATTATATCAGAAATCAATCCTGTAAGAATAAGTAAAGCTCAAGATCTCGGTTTTGATGTGATAAACCCTACACATACAGATCTGATACAATATGTTAAAGAAAAGACAGAAGGACGATTAGCCGATGTAGTTTTTGAAGTCGCTGGTGTGCAACCCGCACTTGATGTCATGACAGAAATTGCAGGAATTAGAGGAAGAATCGTAATGGTAGCAATACACGGCGAAAAGAAAAACATTGATTTATTCAAATTCTTTTGGAAAGAACTCAAACTTATCGGAGCGAGAGTATATGAAAAAGAAGACTACGAAAAATCGATTCAATTAATTACAGATAACCAACTCCCCTTTGAGCAATTAATTACTGATATACAACCCCTTAGCAAAATACAGGAAGTATTTGAAAATATCGATAAAAAACCTGATGGTCTTAAAATATTAATGGATTGCCAATTGTAAACATAAACCAACAATACAAAATTAATGAGTGTTTTAGATAAATTTAACCTAAAAGGAAAAACTGCCCTAGTAACCGGTTGTAAAAGAGGAATAGGAAAAGCTATGGCTATTGGTCTAGCAGAAGCGGGTGCAAATATTATTGGTGTTTCTGCAAGTTTAGAAAAAAAAGGAAGTGAAATAGAACAAGAAATAACTGCAATCGGAAAAAATTTCAAAGCCTATCAATGTGACTTTTCTGACAGAAAATCTTTGTATAAATTCATCAATCAAGTCAAATCAGACTTTCCTGTCATCGATATTTTAGTTAATAATGCAGGAACAATATTGAGAGCCCCTGCCGCAGAACATTCTGATGAATACTGGGATAAAGTAATTGAAGTAAATCAAAATGCTCAATTTATTCTTACCAGAGAAATTGGAAAAGAAATGATCAATAGAGGAAATGGTAAAATTATATTTACGGCATCCTTATTAACCTTTCAAGGAGGAATCACTGTGCCTGGATATGCCGCTAGTAAAGGAGCAATTGGTCAAATGACAATGGCTTTTGCTAATGAATGGGCTGGAAAAGGTGTAAATGTAAATGCAATCGCGCCAGGTTATATCGCAACAGACAATACAGAAGCTTTAAGAAATGACCCCAATAGAGCTTCTTCTATCCTTTCTAGAATTCCTTCTGGCAGATGGGGTGAACCTCAAGACTTTGCAGGTCCCGTAGTGTTTTTAGCCTCAGAAGCGGCAAGTTACATGAATGGTTCAATCACAGTGGTTGACGGTGGATGGATGGGAAGATAATTAAGTAACAACATCAGAAATACAAGATAAAAATGAGCACTATAAAAGAATATTTACTATTTATTAATGGAAAATGGGTGACCTCAACATCTAATGAAACTATTGATGTTATTAACCCTTCAACAGAAGAAATTGTAGCTACCATTCAAAATGGAACTCCGCAAGAAGGTATTAATGCCCTTGAAGCGGCTGATAAAGCATTTAAATCCTGGAAAAAAACTCCGGCTCGACAAAGAGCCGAATTACTATATAAATTTGCCGATCAGATACTAGCAAAAAAAGAGTACTTAGCAGAACTATTAGTAAAAGAACAAGGAAAATTACTTAAAGTAGCCCGTATGGAGGTAGAAGTTACTGCTTCTTTTATTCAATATGCTTGTGAATGGGCCAGAAGAATCGAAGGTGATATTTTACCTTCAGACAATGCAGATGAACAAATATGGATTCAAAAAGTACCAAGAGGTGTAATCGTTGCTATTACAGCTTGGAATTTCCCATTGGCATTAGCGGCCAGAAAACTAGGCCCAGCTTTAGTTGCTGGCAATACAATTGTAATAAAACCAACTTCTGAGACCCCGTTGGCAACATTAGAGCTAGGATATATTGCCAAAGAAGTAGGAATTCCTGATGGAGTTATTAATATTGTTACCGGACCTGGACGCGCGATGGGTAATGCTTTGGTAGAACATCCTATTACCAAAATGGTTACAATGACCGGGTCTACTCCTGTTGGTCAACAAATTGCCAAAAACGCAGCTCAAAACCTAACTCATGTACAGTTAGAACTTGGAGGAAAAGCTCCTTTCATAGTATTCAAAGATGCAGATATTGATGCTGCGGTAACCTCTGCCCTACATTCGCGTTTTGATAACTGTGGTCAGGTTTGCACCTGTAATGAACGTATGTATGTACACGAAGATATCTATGATAAATTTATGGATAAATTTATTGCAGCTACAAAAGCTCTTAAAATAGGAGATCCCATGTTAGAAGATTCGGATATGGGCCCCAAAGTAAATGCTTCAGAATTAAAGCACATGGAGCATTTGGTAGAAGTTAGTCTACAAGAAGGAGCCACTATTGCTACGGGTGGTAAACGACCTAAAGGAGCTCAATTCGAAAAGGGATATTGGTTTGAACCAACTATACTTACTAATGTAAAACAAAATATGACTATTGTTCATGAAGAATCATTTGGTCCTATCCTACCCGTTCTAAAATTTAAAACCTTTGATGAAGCCATACACTATGCAAATGATTGTGAATATGGCTTGGCCGCTATGGTATTTACAAAAGATATGAAAACCATTATGCGATGTAATGAAGAATTAGAATACGGAGAAATATATGTAAACAGAGGCCACGGCGAACAACATCAAGGATTTCATAACGGCTATAAATTATCCGGCAGTGGCGGTGAAGACGGTAAATATGGTTTTGAGCAATATTTAGAAAAGAAAACCTTTTACCTCAACTACAAATAAAGATAACATACACAAATGGATAACGAAATTATAAATATTGATGTTCGGTTATTCGAAGTCCCTCTACCAGAAGTTCTATCAGATGCCAAACATGGTGATCACTATCATTTTGAGCTGGTAACGGCAACGATAACATTAAAAAATGGAAATCAAGGTACAGGTTACACCTATACCGGAGGAAAAGGAGGTCATGCTATCAAGGCAATGATCGAGCATGATTTTAAAAATGTACTTCTAGGCAAAAATGGATCAGATATAGAAGGTATCTATGATTTTCTAGAATGGCATATACATTATGTAGGTCGAGGTGGTATTGCTTCTTTTGCAATTTCTGTAATTGATATTGCCCTTTGGGATATTTACTGTAAAGAATTAGATCAACCTCTTTGGAAAATTGCTGGTGGAGCAAATAATAGTTGCAAAGCATATTGCGGAGGTATCGATTTAATGTTTCCCTTAGATAAATTATTAAATAACATGAAAACCTATTTATCCAGAGGGTTTAATGCTGTAAAAATTAAAATAGGAAGAGACAATCTAGATGAGGATATAGAACGAATTAAAGCTGTAAGAGACTGCATTGGTCCGGATATAACTTTTATGGTGGATGCCAATTATTCTATGAATATTGATAAAGCTATAGAAGCTATCAATAGATTTAGGGAATATAATATTACCTGGTTTGAAGAACCTATAATACCAGATAATTATAAGGGATACGGAGAAATAGTCAACAGAACAAGTTTCCCATTAGCAATGGGTGAAAACCTACATACTATTCATGAATTTGAATATGCTTTCGAACAATCTAAATTAGCCTTTATCCAACCAGATGCATCCAATTGTGGAGGAATTACCGGATGGCTTAGGGTAGCTAAACTAGCTCAAGAACATAATATCCCTGTATGCTCTCATGGGATGCAAGAACTTCACGTTAGTTTGGTTTCTTCACAAGAAAATGCAGGTTGGTTAGAAGTGCATAGTTTTCCTATTGATGAATATACCATAAGACCTTTAGTGGTTAAAAACCATAGAGCTATTGCCCCCCATACTCCAGGTGTAGGTGTGGTGTTCGATTGGAAAAAACTTACTCCTTTTGAAAAAAAGGAATTACACTAAAAATTATTCAATACAAAACACAATAACTTCTCACATTAATTATGAAAATAATAAAAACAAATTTTGGAAACATCGGGAAAGCTAAAGTTTCTTTATATGAATTATCTAATCATAATGATGTAGTGGTTAAAATAACAGATTATGGAGGTACCATCACATCTATCAGTACTCCAGATAACGAGGGAAACTCTACAGAGATTACTTGTGGTTTTGAGAATATTGAAGGTTATTTTTCTGAAGAATACAAAAATAATGCACCTTATTTTGGAGGAACAATAGGAAGGTATGCCTCACGAATACACGAAGGGAAATTTACTCTAGGAGGTAAAGAATATAGTTTGGTAGGAAATGATAGAGGGAATCATTTACATGGCGGAATTCAAGGGTTTGACCGACGTATGTGGCAAGTAGACGAAATTGTAGAGCTTGAAAACGAAATCTCTTTAACCTTAGCTATCCATAGTCCAGATATGGAAGAAGGATACCCTGGAAATGTAGAGGTAAAAACGAAGTTCACGCTTACTAATGAAAATGAATTGATAATTTCATATCATGCTGAAACCGACAAAGCCACTCCCATTTCATTAACTAATCATTCTTATTTTAATTTATCTGGCTTCAAAGAAACTATTCACGATCACAATGTGACTATTAATTCTAATTCATTTCTTGTGGGAGATGATAAAGGTGTGCCTCAAGGAAAAGAAAAGGAAGTTAAAGGTAGACCAGAAGATTTTAGAAATGAGAAATTATTTAGTGACGCTCTGCAACATACAGAAACTGGTTTTGATACTTATTTTTTATTCGAACAAGATTTTTTGTTAAAAAAAGTAGCCTCAATTAAACATTCAGGAAGTGGTCGAGCAATGGATGTTCTAACAACCGAACCCGGAATGCTTTTCTATTCAGGATATTTTACTTCAGATAATTTACAAAGAGAAAATGGCGATCAATACGGAAAATATAAAGCATTTTGCTGTGAAACCCATAGATATCCTAATGGTCCCAATCTTGATGATGCTCCTAAAACTATAACTTATCCGGGAGAACCCTACACTAGTAAAACTGTCTTTAAGTTTTACACAATTTAATAATTGAAACAAACAACTTTCACACTTTATCTAAATAACATTAAACATTATGATTTTAGGAGTTTTAATTGCCATTATTGCAGGTCTTATGCTAGGTTTATATGCCTTGCCCGAAAAATATACCAAAGGTTATGAATTTGAAAATACCTGGGGTATGATGTTTTTTATAAATATGTTTATAATTCCAATACTAGCCGGATTCTTATTTGTTAAAGGGTTCGATAGTATTGTGGTCAATATTCCCTCTGATATTTTATGGAAAATGGTTTTTGCTAGTGTTCTTTGGGGAGTAGGTGCAATGATGTGGGGTAAAGCAATTAATCATATAGGTTTATCCTTAGGGTTCTCTATATTTATAGGAACCGTAATCCTAGTAGGGTCATTATTACCTTTTCTGGTGGAAGGTCTACCTCCTACCAATGTATTTAGTATAATATTGATAGGAATCATAATTGTATTGATAGGTGTATTCTTTAATGGAAAAGCAGGAATTCTTAGACAAAATGAGGGTAAAGAAATTCAAAGTATTGGTAAGCATAAAAATTCATCTATGATTATAGGTATCATAATTGCCGTAGCTGGAGGATTATTAGCTACTGGATTTAGTTATGCTAATGCATTTGGTAGACCATACCTGCATGAAGCTTGTCAACAGGCAGGCAATCCAGAATGGGCAACTGCTGTAATGATTATGATTGTCATATATGTATCAGGAGGTTTTTTTGTTATTCCCTATTTCATATATCAATTAAGCTCAAAAAAATTATGGGGTAACTTTAGTTCTGTTCATACCAGCAAAAACCTAATCTTTACGTTTATAATGGCTTTGTTAAATTTTGCAGCTTCGGGAACATTCGCTTTTGCTGCCTATACCCTTGGTTCTTCTGGTAATACAGTTGGGTATGCCATTTTTAATACGTCATGCGTTGCTGTGGCCATTATTACTGGCTTACTAACTGGAGAATGGAATAAAACAAGTTCCAAACCTAAAGTATTTCTTTATCTTGGACTTACAGCTATGATTATTGGCGTAGTTGTTATAGCAATTGGAAATGGGATGCAATAAAAACTGAATTTCTTTTAGTCTAATAGAGAGTATGGCACAAAAGGATTATAAATTAATAGCAGATGAACCGCGCTTTATTAATGTTGTATTTACGGTAATAGTTTCATAATCTTTTGTATAGTCTTCCTTTTGTAATCTTTCAATCATTTTTTTTGTTGCAACTTCACCTAATTCTATGCCATGTTGATCAATCGTAGTAAGTGGTGGATTACTATTTTCTGAAAGTATGCCATCGGTAAAACCTATTATTGAAACATCTTCTGGCACCTTTAAACCTTTACCAATTACTAAATTCATTGTGTAAATCGCAGAAAGTTCATCTGCTGCTAAAACTCCATCTATTTTATTATTTTCAATATACGTGTTAAAACTATTTGAGAATTTTTTATAATCCTCTATGATCAATATCTCTGCAGATATTGTTGGCATTTGACAATCTTCTAAAGCTTTATGATACCCTCGTACTCTTTCAACACCAACACTAGTATTGTTAATAGGAGAAACAAATATTACGTTTTTACAACCAGAATCAATCATTTTTTTAGTCGCATTATATGAAGATTCAAAATCATTAATAACAACTTTATCACACGTTACTTTGTCGGTAATACGATCAAACAACAAAACAGGAAGGTTTTTAGCGATTGCTGCCGTTAAATGTTCATAATTTTTGTTTAAATAGGTTCCTTTAGAAACAGAAATAATAAACCCATCCACACTACCACTTGCTAACATTTGTATACTCTTAACCTCCTTTTCATAAGATTCATCTGATATACATGTAATTATATTATAACCATGTTTCACAGCTTCTTTTTCTATACCTACCAAAACTTTAGCAAAAAAATGAGCTAAGATATTCGGGATTATTACACCGATAGTTCTAGTCTTTCTTTCTTTCAAATTCTTAGCCAATAAATTGGGGGTGTAATTATATAATTTGGCTAATTTTTTTACTTTTTCTTTAGTCTTTGAACTTATTTCGGGGCTATCCGCTAAAGCTTTAGAAACTGTAGAAATCGAAAAATTAGATAAATTTGCAAGTTTCTTAAGTGTAATTGGGTTACTCATTGTACTATGTTCATTTTTGATGACCAAATTTTATAAAATACTAAAAAGTAAAAAATAGCCTTGTATCCCACAAAAATACAAGGCTATTTTTATATTGTTTATTTAATAAAGTTAATTTTTATCAATTGGTTTATATATACGAATCCAATCTACTTTAAAGGTATGATTATCTACATTTTGTAATTCAGAATCTTTTGGCGTACGTCCATTGCAGGCATTCCAATTCTGATCCTCAACATTAATAATAATATCCATCTCTTTATCTAAATTCATATTATTTTTTAAATGATCTAATGGATCTATTACACTTGTTGTTGACAAAGTATTTGCTTCTTCTAGACTACTTGCAACATTTACAGCTTGAAATCCGTTTGCATCTCTAGGAATTTTACCTCCTTCTAGAGGTTTGGGATAGCTATATTGCCAATTACCATTAACATCTCTACTAGCAAAAGCTTTGTCAGATAATGTTCTTACATGTATACCATCAATATAATACTCAAGGTGTTTTGGATCTCTCCAATATACTCCTACACGTACCCATTTACCTCCCCATTGATCAATCCCATCTTTACGCCACCAAGTTCCTATATCGGCAGGTTGATAATCCTGAAAAGGTTCACGAATAAAAGTGTGATGACTTAAGTGTACCCGTTCTGCTAACCATACATTACGATTATCCTCACCTTTTCCCCCATACGCTTCAATAATGTCAATTTCTTGGGTGTCATCAGGACTCAATAACCAAACATCTGATGCAGTTACAGCATTAGCTACTCTAACTCGTGCTTCTACATATACAGGGTATTTAACTCTACGGGTAGAAGTAATACATCCTGCTCGTGTAGTTGGTAAAGTCCAAGTTTCTGCTACACCATCTGTATTACAATCAACTTCAAATGACTTCATTTCTCCGGCATTTCTCGTTGCTTTTATCTGAAGCTCTTCATTCGTAACTGATACATTTTCTCTAACCCATTTTGTAGGCCCTGGTCCCTCCCAATTGTTATGATAAAAATTTGTCCATTTATCCCCAAATGTTTCCTCAGTTGGTGTTCCAGTAAAAGAATAATTAAAACTATCCGACAAATCTTTCTGTAATTTCCAGATTTTTCCCTCTCCTGCTGTTGGTGGCACAACTAAACCTTCCCAATCTGTCCCTACGCTATCTGGATCTAAGGGTGTTGAATCTGGATCTGGATTTTCGACTTCTATACCCTGTACATCAGAACTATCATTGGAACAAGAGTTCGTAAATGTACTGATAAGGATAATTAAGAAAAATACTTTCATTTTCATAGTAATTAAAATTTTAAAAAAAATATTGAAACACTAGATTTCGAGAAGTATTTGTTAGTTTTATTAGTAATCAAACATTAAAAAAGCTCTTTCAATAAGAAACTTTTTAAGTATTATATAACAAACTCTAAAATTGTACTACTATAAAATCTATTTTGGTTTTAAAAAAACAAAAGAGTTAACTCTTTTATGTTTGGTAAAATTAAAGCTCCTATGTTTTTAGTCTTTAAAATGATACTAGACAAAAACTAAACAGATTATGTAAATAACACTATATAATTACTTTATTACTTAAATTACATTGTTTACTACAATTAAAGGTCTTTTGGGTCGGGCCTTAAACGTTTCAAATACATGAATAAAATTTTCCGTTTTTAATTTTCTATTGGCTTATTGACCATTTCAAATTTTCATTACAACCAGTGTAGTACGATTTTAAAATTGTATAGATAAATTCTTAATTTTTAATTAAAAGTAAGGTATTAAGATATCTAAACTAAGATAATTTTGAACCCTAAAAAGTACAAATCAAATTCTTATCCCGAACCTATTGATTTTCTAAAAAAGCGTAGATTTTAGAAGACTTATTTAATAACATTTTTACAATCAGTTTTATTTTTAACTGCTATCCCATATTTATATTAAATTAAAAAAACAGTAAAACGCAATCGACAAAGCAAAATTTACTGAATCGTTAAAATCAAATCAAATAACTCACTATCAATTATTTAAATGATTTATAATAACTAAAAACGCATCGTCTAGTTTTTGTCTAGTACGTTTCTTTTTGTTAAAAAATTAAGATTAATATGTTTGTTTTGAAGATTTCTTTATAGGAATATTAAAAACATTAGAAATCTGCAAAACACATTGATTTTTATTAAGCTACTTTATTTATGAAAAAAAAGAAAACCGTTTTTGAAAGAAAATATCATCTGTTATGGATATTTACTTTTTTAATTATATCTACTGTTACAAAAGCACAAGAAAAAGTAAATATTACAGGAACAATAACAGATGGTAATATTCCTATACTGGGAGTAAACATATTAGTAGAAGGAACAAATAGAGGAACTGTATCAGATTTTGATGGCAATTACTCAATCCAAGCTGCAAAAGGAGAAACTTTACTCTTTTCGTCTGTTGGTTTTGAAAAACAATCGATTATAGTTGGGGAACAAAACACAATTAATATTTCTTTACAAGAGTCTAGTGAACAACTTGAACAAGTTGTAATTGTGGGTTATGGAACACAAAGAAAAATTGAAGTTACTGGAGCAGTAAGTAATGTAAGTTCTGAAATAATCTCCAAAGCACCAGTTTCTGATTTGGGAGAAGCTTTACAAGGTCAAATAGCAGGGGTTAATATTCAAGCTAGTAATGGTAGACCTGGTGAATCCGCGAATATTCAGATTAGAGGTGTTGGATCTCTTAGTCCGGGATCTTTGGGTCCGCTATTTGTGGTAGATGGTGTCCCTTTTCAAGGAAATCCAAATATTGCTCCTGAACAGATTGAATCCATCGATGTTTTAAAAGATGGAGCGTCTGCCGCTGTTTATGGTACTAGAGCCGCTAACGGAGTCATACTAATAACTACTAAGAAAGGTAAAAAAGGACAAATGAGAGTGAACTATTCTACTTATGTAGCAGTTCAAAATATTACATCTGGAGTTCCATTAATGAATACCTCTCAACAGTTTTTTTCTGATCAAATAATAAATGATGTGGAAGGGACAGTGAATAACACCCTTTTTTTAAATCCAAATGCTTTAGATTTTGATAGTGATTTTGTAGGTGATGTACAGAACAATAATGCCTTAATTCAAAATCACAATATTAATGTTTCTGGTGGAATTAACGATTTAACACTAAACCTAAATAGTGCCTATTTTGATCAGGAAGGAGTCTTAGAAAATTCAGGTTTTAATAGACTTACTACAAGAATCACTGGTGAATACAAGAAAAATAGACTAAAAATATTCTCTAGTATTGGTATTACCGATGAGCTAAGAAAACAAGAACCTTTTGCTTTATTAGAACAAGCAATTGCACAGAAACCTTTTCAACCTCCAGTTAGTGATATTGTTCCTGTAGACGGACGAGTACAATTAGGAGTTGGAACAGGGCAACCAGAATTGTTAAGTTTCCTAACTAGAGAGTTAAACAATAGAGATGATAGAAAAATAAGAAGTTCGAATGTTGCTTTTAGTTTAGATTATGAAGTCATAGATGGCCTTACATACCGCGCTAATCTGGGTAGAAATACCTTTAACTTTAGACGTAAATTCTTTAGACCACAATATTTATTATTTAATGTCGAAGGTAATTTTGTTCCTGGAGCGTCTCGTGAGGATGCTATACTACAAGAGAGTTTTATTTTTTCACAAAGAAGTACGATCGAAAACTCTTTGAATTACAATAAAAATTTTGGAAAACATAATATTAAGCTATTAGCATTAACCTCTTTTGAACAATTCGATTCTAAAACTGTCAATACAGGAGTTATTGGTTTACAAAGTAATGATACTGATGTTTTAGGTGCTGGAGAAGAAGCTATAAAACCAAGTGGTTTTGATGACAAAAACAAACTCTCAGGCCTTTTGACCAGAATACAATATAATTATAATGATCGTTACCTTATTTCGGGAAGTTATAGAAGAGATGGTTCTTCTAAATTTGCGCCTGTTAATAGGTTTGGGGATTTTTTCGGTGTATCTGTAGGATGGAATGTGAGTGAAGAAGCTTTTTTTAAAAATGCGAATATTGATATAATTAATAACCTAAAATTTAGAGCAAGTTGGGCAGAAGTAGGAAATCAATCTATCCCATCATTCTTATTTACTCCTCGAATCGAATCTGGAGCTAACTTTATTATTGGCGATGAGTTAGTTTTTGGGCAAATAGGAAGACGATTTGTAGATCCTAATATTAAATGGGAAACAAAAATTTCCAAAAACATAGGAATTGATTTATCAATGTTCAACAATAGACTAAGTATAGTAGCAGACTATTATCAGAATGACCGAGAAGATTTATTGTTAGAAGAGCAATTGCCTCCTTCAGCTGGTACTAACACTCCCAGAGACAATACTTTTAGAAGTAGAGTTACTAATGCTGGAAATCTTACCAACAAAGGTATTGAACTATCTATTAGTTATAAAGATGAGACCAAATTTGGTTTAAAATGGAATGTATCAGGAACTTTCACTAAAAACAACAACGAAGTAACAGATCTAAATGGCACAAGAAGAGGGTTTTCTGGAGGTCGCCCACTAGCAACAATTGGAAACGCAGATAATACAACGTTTTTAGCAGAAGGTTTTGAAGCAGGTGCATTCTTTTTACTCCAAAATGCTGGAGTAATAAAAACGCAAGAACAATTAACTGCTTATCAGCAACTTGTACCAACGGCTAGATTAGGAGACATACAATATGTAGATCAACCAACTATAGATTCAAATAATGATGGTATTGCCGATTCAGGAGATGGGGTAATCAATGAAAATGACAGAACATATGCGGGTTCCGGGCAAGCAGAATTTGAAGCTGGCTTGAATATAAGTTTTGACTTTAAAGGTTTTGACCTTTTTATCCAAAACTATCTATCCTATGGCGCAGAAGTATATAATGGAGCGCGTCTTGCAGCATATGTATATGGTAGACATTTAGAGCAATTTAATCAATGGTCTCCTCAAAATACTGATTCTGATATACCCGCAAGAAGAAGTGGCCTTGTTACTTCTAGTACGAGAGCTAGATCTGATTTTTTTCTCGAAGATGGAACTTATTTACGAATAAGAAATATAACATTAGGATATTCTATCCCAGATGCTTCTCTACCCGAATTCATTACTAAACTAAGAATCTATGCCACTGCACAAAACCCATTTACATTTACAGAGTATACAGGGTTTGATCCAGAAATCGGAGGTGATGGTATTTTCACAAGAGGTGTAGATGCATTGTCTTATCCTGTTACAAGAAGGTTCCTATTTGGGGTAGAATTCGGTTTTTAAAAAAATAAAATTACAAATCATGAAAATAAAAAAACAACTAAAAAAAATCCTGATTACACTATCAATTATATTAGTCGTAAGTGGATGTGGTGAAGAAGCATTAGAGGTTGATAATCCTAATGCTATTACAGAGGATACATTCTGGAGAACAACAGAACATTTCAATTCTGCCCTTAATACTGTCTATGCCGCTTTACAATTTCAAGGCATTAGTGGTTCAGGACTACAGTTCGAAATGCTTCTTGGTGATGAAGCAGGAACAGAAGATTTCTACAGACAAATCGAGTTTGCCAAAATTGACTTTAGTGATGTAAGCGAGCAAGTAGTTGATAAATGGAATGAATTATACATTGGTATATTTAGAGCCAATCAGGTTTTAAGTCAACTACAAATCAATGGAGGTGTTTTTCAAGATGCCGATCAAAAACAATCTATAGAAGCTCAAGCCAGATTTTTAAGAGCATTTTACTATTTTCAGATTGCTCATACCTATGGTGGTGGAGTCATCAGAATTGATGTGCCACAAAATAGTGAAGATTTTTCTGCACCATTTAGTTCTATAGAAGAGGTTACAAATCAGGTAATTTTACCAGATCTTATGTTTGCAAAAAGTAATCTTCCACAGGCATGGCCGGATTCACAAAAAGGACGAGTAACTTGGGGAGCTGCAACGGCTTTATTAGGTAAAGTTCATTTATATAATAAAGATTGGAACCTAGCAGCAACACAATTTAGAGAGGTTATCGATTCAAACATCTACAGTTTAACTCCAAATAATTTAGACAATTTCTCTCACCTTACAGAGTTCAACTCTGAATCTATTTTAGAGACTCCTTACTCTATAGAATTTAATCCAGGTGCAGATGGTTCTGTGGTCGATGACAATAGTTTTGAAACAGGGGCCGAAGCAAATGCTATAGCCCGATCAATGGGACAACTTCAATTTGGTGCATTTAATGTTGTACTTCCCACCTATTACTTGC
The DNA here is from genome assembly GCF_001632745.1 of Aquimarina aggregata. Classification (GTDB taxonomy): domain Bacteria; phylum Bacteroidota; class Bacteroidia; order Flavobacteriales; family Flavobacteriaceae; genus Aquimarina; species Aquimarina aggregata. The sequence goes on from NZ_LQRT01000013.1 coordinate 323,873, forward strand.
ATGAACTATTTGTTAGAGATGAAATTGATCCCACAAACCCCATAAATGACATAAATACGCAATCCAAAAGAATGGGTGCCAGCATAGTACCCATTAATGGTGATGAATTATACTATGGTCTTCCGATAGGAGAAAAACCAGGTTGGGTTTTTGGTCAAAGTTCGTATGCAAAAAAATATTCTAATTGGTATCATCTATCCAATGAAGATGGAAATAATCGTTCTGATATTAATTTTAGACATATACGATTAGCAGACATATTTCTTATGTACGCCGAAGCCGTTTTAGAAGCAAATGGTGATGTAGATACCGCAATAGAATTTATCGATAGAGTAAGAAGAAGAGCTGGTGTAATAACATTAAGACAATACATTGATAATGATGGCGGTATTCCTGAGTTTCATATTAGCGAACAAGTAAGATCTAGACCTCGATCTTTTGCTTCTTTATCTGTAGAAAGTGTAAGAACTCATCTAAGAAGAGTAGAAAGACCTCTAGAACTATGTTTTGAGGGACATCGTTGGAAAGATTTAGTACGCTGGGGCATTGTACAAAATGTACTCAATGAATTACTACAAGATGAATTATGGAGACTTGATCCTACCAATTTTGCCGCATTAGATGTTGCAGGTGCTGGTGTTGCTCCCCTATTTATAAGAGAAAAAGTAAGACCAGACTTTGGTCAGGCTAGTCAAAACTACAACGCTACTTTACATGACTATTTTCCAATACCTGCTACAGAGTTGCAAACAAACGATCAAATTGGTAATTAAAAAAGAAAGAAATGAAAAAAATATTAAAAATTGTCAGTCCGTTGATTATCATTCTTATTACCATTATTGGTTGTGATAATGATGACGTCGATACAGATGTACCAAGCCAAAGATTGATTTTTACATCAGAACAAAATCAGGATAATCAGATTAGACTTGGCACAAGTTTAACTTTTGCAGACGTTTCTACTGGTGTCATTTCAAGAAAGTGGACTTTTCCTGATGATGTCACCACGATAAAAGAGTCTAATGAGGATATCGTGAAAACAATCTTCTCTAAAGTAGGAGAACATAACGTAGTTCTAAATCAGACTTTTGAAGAAAGTGCTTTTGTTAATGGAGAACAACGAGGAAAAGAATTAGATACCACTATTGTTGTGCGTGTTCTTGAACCCATTAAAATTAATCTAAAAGCCAATTACATTAATCCAGATGGTAGTCTGGGAGCCGCTTTGACGATTGCTGACAATACCCAAAATGAAGTAATTGCAAGTAGATCAATTCGATATAGTTTTGAAACAATCGGGGAACCCGAAGATATCAACTGGACTTTAGATGGAGGTGATCCTGAAAGCTCTACAGGAGCGTCAGAAATTGATGTTACTTACAAAAGAGTTGGTACATACGACCTAAAGGTTGAGGCTAGCACAAGACGTCCTTTTGGAGAAGATCAAATTAATTTTTCAAACTTAATTAAAGTTGTTCCTTCTACCGACCCTGTATCTCTCGACGAGATTAAAGGAAAAAGAGATGGTAGATTAGCTCTAGAGTTTAGCCGAGAAATGGATGAAACTACAATAAATAAAGCTAATTTCTCTCTTACTATTCAAAATGGAACTACTACAATACCAGCTGTCATTCGTAGTGTAACTATAAACCCTACACAACGTAATATTTTGGATATTACTTTAGATGGAGATTCAGTCTATATTGATGATGTAGTAACTGTATCATACGTCGCAGGATCTTTATTTACGGCAGATGGTGTTCAAGCAAACAGTTTTACCGATATTCCTATGAGTTCGTTTGAACAAGGAACCAATATTTTAGAGACCACAACTGTAGACTTTAGTTTTGAAAATTCTACCGATGATTCTAATTGGCCATACCAATTTTGGGGAGGAATTTGGGAATTATATGATTTCTCTATCGCTTTTGATAAAGCCAGAACAGGAAATCGAAGCGGAATTGTAGACATGCAAGCCAATGGAGGCATGATTATAGCACATGATTCTGGATCGTTCCCCTTAGAAACTGGTACAACTTATGAAATCGGAATTTGGACTTTTGTTGAAAATCTAGGAAATACTCCTGATGGTCTAGCTAACCCAGATTTAAGACTATATTGGATTCCTGCTACTAATTTCTCTGTAGGGCCAAGTCCAGAATTTACATCTGATTTTCCATTAAACCAATGGGTATACAAATCAATAATCGTAACCGCTACAGAAACTGAAGATAAACAATTTCTTATTCGAGGTTATAACGAATTTAATGATGCACCTATCCGAATTTTTATGGACGATTTATTTGTTAGCGAAGTTACGATAAGACCTTAGTTAGTTGTTTTTTTAGTCAATTCTAATGCTTAAAAAGAGGTTGTTTAGGATAACCATTTTTTAAGACAAGTAACCTCTTTTTTAAGCATTAATTTTTCATTATAAATTCTAGTAATAACCAATGTACTACCTAAAAATACTTAAAACATAACATACGCATTAACCAAGCAACACAAGAACACTCTTAAAACACTTATAACCAAAGAAAAAGTCTCTGAATTCTACTTAAAACAACACCTTAACTATTCTTTTTGAGACTATATTTTTAAGCTAATCGTTTTCGCTTTGATCTATTTTACAAATAGTGGTTTGATATAAATCACCCCCTCCCTTTTATGATTAGAACTAAAAGCGTGTTAGTACAAATTTCATTTGGTTTTAGCTGTTTAATAATTAAAAATAGAGCTAAAAGATTTCTTTTTTGAACTCTCAAGCTTACGATATATGATCAACTAGTTTGTAAAAAACTCATTGCTTTTACATTCTGATTTTATATCACACAATCGTGTATTAACTCTATAAATTATATAAACACAAAAAACGTATTCAACATGAAAACAATGAATCATTATTTAATAATTGCTCTTATTTTACTCTACCCCCTGGTAAACAGAGCCCAAAATGTCGAAGTAGATGTAAATCTAAACATCAAACATTCTGTAGGAGGAATATCCGATTTTGGAAGAGAAAGGCATATTACCATGCACTCCAGTCTTTATGAAAACGCATGGGAAGGAGAATTAGATAAAGCTGAACGCTTGTTTGAAGATCTAGATGTACAGTTAGGTCGTGATAACGGTGTTGCATCTTTTTTACATCAATTCTCACCAGAAGATGAAAATAACAGACAACATCATGATCCTGATAGTTTATCTGTATTATTAGATTTTTGGCAAGGTGAGTATCAGCAAAGAATAACAGACAGAGGTTTGCTTAAATATAAGAACGAGCAATCTAGAGGTACAATAATGGGGACTAACCCACATCCCACTTATCCAACACTTTCTTATTTTGAAAATGGATTAAATGGATCTACATGGGGAAGAGAAAATGGTTTCACCTGGATTCCTCAAGATATAGAAACTTCTGCAGCTTGGATGGTTCAATATCTAGAAGAGTTTTTTGTTGAGACCGCTAGTCAAGAAGGTGTTGTTATGCCAGAATACTGGGAAGTAATAAACGAACCTGATTTTCCTTTAAACACTGGGCAATTTATGATGTCAAGTTGGGAGGATATTATAGAGTACCACAACTTGGTAGCTCAAGGTATTAAACAAAAATTAGGTAATCGTGCTCCTAAAATTGGAGGTATGACTTGGGGATTACATGATCTATTTAGAGGTGATGGTATTTCTCGTTTTGCAACAGCTAATTATGTAGATGGCTTTTATGGAAATACAGCAGCAGATGAAGTAGCTAAAGCATATGCAAGAGGCCAGGTGGATACGCCATTATTTAATCATCCAAGAGATACACCATGGTACCAATGGGATGTAATTTGGAAAGAATTTATTGACAGAGCTGGTGATAATATGGATTTTTATTCGGTACACTTTTATGATTGGCCCCAATATCAGAATCAAGGAGGACAAAGAAGATCAGGTGGGCATGTAGAAGCTACTTTAGAAATGTTAGAATGGTATGATGTATTTATAAATGGGAAAAATAATAGAAAACCTGTTATTATTTCTGAATATGGAGCAGTTGCTAATTCATGGGATCCAATGCCACACGATACCCGATTTGACTGGGAAAACCTAAAGCCATTTAGTGCAATGATGATGCAGTTTTTAGAAAGACCTGATTACATCGAATTATCAATGCCTTTTCACTTATTAAAAGCACAGTTTAGAGATATCGATAATAATGGTGATGGTATACCAGAAGTCGTATATCATTATAAAACTTTACGTGATGATGACGGTGATGGTGTTTGGGAATATAGTGAGCTTGTAAAATGGTACGAACTATGGGATAATGTTGATGGAACAAGAGTTGATACCAAATCTTCAGATCCTGATATCCAAGTAGATAGTTACATTGATGGTAATGAAGTATACTTAATTTTGAATAACCTCCAAGAACAAAATACAACTATTAATTTGAATTTATTTGAGGATAATGATAATAATCCAACAAGTGTTCGTATAAAACATCTTTATTTAGAAGGAGTTAGAAATATTGTTTTAGATGATACTACTACTACTAATATTCCATCATCAGTTACGTTGAGACCAGAAGCAACTATGGTATTAAAATATACATTACCTAATGCGGTTGCTATCAATCAAACTTCAGTAGAAAACAAATTTTACGGAGAACCTGTTAGTAACAATCAGAGAGTAGCTATTAATAATGGAGATAATACATTTTTTGTAAATAACGTTACACTACCTGTTGATGCAGACAAGGCTGAAGCGATGATAAAAATGACCGTTACTCTTTTTGATGCACCTCAAACCGAGAATGGATTCTTATCTATTAATAAATTAACTTTTAATGGGGTTGAAGTAGAAACTCCTTTTGATTGGAGAGGAGAAACTCAAAATAGGTCAAAATGGTTTGGAGCTTTAGAAATTCCAGTTCCGGCAAGTTTGGTGCAAACAAATAACACTATTGTTGTGGATTTTCAACATGTTGGAGAAGTTAACATAGTTAATTTATTAACATGGGATTTCTCTAAAAAACCAGGTAGATCAGATCAAGGTAATACCGATCCCGATCCTATTGCTGTTACAGGAGTTAATGTTTCTCCGAATACTATTATTCTAAACCAAGGACAGACATCCACAATTAATGCCACTATTTCTCCTGCCAATGCAACTAATAAAAGTGTAATATGGAGCACTAATAATGCAGCAATCGCAACTGTAGATACTAATGGTACAATAACCGCTAATGCCAATGGTAATGCAATTATAACAGTAACGACTGTCGACGGCGGATTTACTTCTTCTACCAATGTTACTGTTAATAACACTCCTCCCACAGGTGACGTAATTGTAATCGAGGCAGAGGATTTTGTAAATACTGGAGGCACTTTTAATGATAGTTTTGCTGGTGGTCCAGGTCTTGGCGTAAACAAAACTCCTACTAACATCAATTACGTGAATAATGGGGATTGGGCAGAATACACTTTAAACGTTACTACACCCGGAACTTACGATGTAGAATATTTAATTTCTACTCCAAGTTCAGGAGCTCAGATTCAATTATTTATCGATAATACTATCGCATCTACTACTAATGTTCCAAATAACGGTGCCTGGGATAATTATACTGCATTAACTGGAGGTACAATAAATCTAACTGCTGGCACTCATACAATAAAAATTATAGCCTCTAGTGTAACTACTTGGCAGTGGAATCTTGACAAAATCACATTAACTACGGGATCAACATTTTCTGGTAAAACGATAGCTTCAACATCTCAATACTTAAAACTGTACCCAAATCCATCATCTGGTAAAATTTATATTCAAGGACTTCGTACAAATAGTAACACTACTATTCAAGTTTATGACGCAAAAGGAACAAAATATCCAGATATAAAATTAAATGATGATCACTCTATAGATGTAGAGAGTTTATCTAGAGGTATCTATTTCTTGAAAGTCATTAGTAAAAGAAACCAAACTACTTTAAAAATTATCAAAAATTAAGAACCCCAAGATTATTTAAAAATCAATAAAACTATATCTAACACAAATCATTTTATATGAAAACACAAACATTATTAATTGCGTTTTGCTTGGTCATTTTCCAACTACAAGCGCAAGATTGGAACGGAATTTCTGTCCCTGCCAATGCAGGTCAAGGCAAAACTTGGAAACTTCAAGAAGGGCCTTCAGATAGTTTTAATTATATTTTTAATGAAACGAATCAACGTTCAAACTTCGGAAGTAATAAATGGTACAACTTCTATCATAATGCATGGGATGGTCCTGGAACCACTTACTGGCAGCATAATCACGTATCGGTTAACGGAAGTGATTTGGTACTTCGAGCCTCTAGAAATCCAAGTACCGCAAAACTGGGAGTACCAGGAGTTAATGCGGGATGTATAACATCAAATACTCGAGTAAAATTTCCGGTATATGTTGAAGCAAATGTTAGTGTAGCCGATATTGTATTAGCTTCAGATGTTTGGTTATTGAGCCCAGATGATACTCAAGAAATTGACATAATAGAATGTTATGGTGGAGACGAACAGGGCAATGCTTTTTTTTCTGAATTTATTCATTTAAGTCATCATTCTTTTGTTCGCAACCCATTTACAGACTATCAACCAAGAGATAGAAATAGTTGGTGGAGCAGATCAGACGTTAACAATTGGGGCGAATGGTCATGGAACAATGGTAACAGAAGATATGTACGTATTGGTGTAAACTGGATTAGTCCTTTTCATTTCGAATATTATGTTGATGGTGAATTAGTAAGAGTTTTATACGATAAAGCATTTGCTACAAAAAGAAATGGCACTTGGTATTATACCTATCCAACCATGACCAACGGAACTCTTGATACTGCTAGTGATGGATTTCAATTAGCAGTGCAATATGCTACTGGTAGTAGTTATTCATTTCAAACCTTACAAGCGGCTAGTAATACATCTTCTGTAAGCGTTATTGACCCTTTTAATTATCAGGGAGGAAATGGGTTTACAAAAGAAATGGATATTATTATTAATGTAGAATCTCAAGATTGGCATGTCTTAGCTGGTCGGACTCCAACTGATGCCCAGTTAAATGATCCAGCAAGAAACACCATGAAAGTAGATTGGTTGCGTGTATACAAACCTATTCCATCTACAAATACTGTTGCAGCAACGGGAGTAACAGTATCTCCTCGTAATTTGTCTTTAACCATAGGCCAAACAGGTAACTTAACAGGTGCTGTACTTCCTGCAAACGCTTCTGTAAAAACTATGACTTTTACTTCAAGTAACACTTCTGTAGCTACCGTGAATCAAAGTGGTGTTTTAACCGCTATTGGAAATGGTACCACAACTATTACTCTTAAAACTACTGATGGTGGATTTACAACTACAGCTACTGTGACGGTTACGAGTAATCCTACCGTAGATGATATTATAATAGAAGCAGAAGACTTTATTAATACTGGTGGATCCTTTAATGATGCATTTGCAGGCGGACCTGGTTTAGGAGTAAACAAAACTTCTGCTAATATCAATTATGTCAACACTAACGATTGGGCCGAATATAATATTGATGTTATAAGCGCAGGGACTTATTCTGTTAAACATCTTATTTCTACACCAAGCAATAATGCCCAAATTCAATTAGTAGTAGATGATGCACTAATAACAACAACCAATGTACCTAATAATGGAAGTTGGGGTAATTATACAACACTTAACGGAGGAACTGTTGACCTATCTTCTGGGGCGCATAAAATTAGAATTGTTGCATCTGGAGCAAATACATGGCAATGGAATCTAGATAAAATCACATTAACAAAAATAAATTCTCGAGCTATTTCGGGTAAAAATCAAGTTTTAAATAACTTAAGTGTTTACCCAAACCCAGCTTCTAATATAATTTTTATTGAAGGATTAAGTAATAACCAAGAACATAATATTCAAATGTATGATATTAAAGGATCTAAACTCTTTAGTAAGAAATTAGATCAAAACCATAAACTTGATATAAAGGATTTACCAAAAGGAATTTATTTCTTAAAAGTTAGCACAAGTAGAAATCAAAATACGTTGAAAATCGTTAAGAATTAATTTCATAATAGATTAAAACTAACTTTAACACTCACTATGCTATAATTCGTCATCACTTTATATGGGTAAAGCAAATGTTCAAAGCCTTCTTCCCCAAAGAAATATTAAACAATTTTGCTTAACATTTGTATATAATCATTGATGAACTTATTTAATAGTGAGTGTTTAGATAATATAAACTTTTAAAGAAACAAAGTAATTTAAACTAGAAAAATAAATGGATACAACAATTACATATAAGCTTTCTAATGTATTACACTTTTACTTTGGGTAATCAAGTTTTATCCAACAAATTAAACATGAAAAAAATTATAACTTTCGGTGAGATCTTAATGCGAATCTCTCCAATAGGAAATAAAAAAATGATACAGTCTAATACGTTAGAATATTATTTTGGAGGTACCGAAGTAAACGTGGCGATATCATTAGCACAACTAGGAAATGATGTAAAACATGTTTCTGTTGTTTCTGAAGATTTTATAGGCCATGCAGCAAAAAGTTTTTTAAATCAATATGGAGTAGACACCAGTTTAGTTACCAACTCGGGCTATCCTTTAGGTTTATATTTTTTAGAGACTGGAGCTGTAATGAGGCCTAGTACGATTTCTTATAATAGATCCAATTCTTCATTTTCTATGATGGATCCTAATCATATAAATTGGAATGCAGCATTGGATGTTTGTGATTGGTTTCATTGGACAGGAATTACTCCTGCTTTATCAAAACAAGCCTATCAAAGTTTAAAAGTTGCTCTACAAACCGCAAAGAATAAAAACATTATGGTATCAGCAGATCCCGCATATAGAAAAGATCTATGGAAATACGGTGCTAAACCTCAAGAAGTATTAAATGAACTTATTGAATTATCTGATATTTTTATTGGCGGTCCAAACGAAATTAATGAACTATTAAACACCAATTTTAAAAATAACACTACTGGATTTATAGAAGGTAGTAAACACCTACTACATACTTTTCCCAATTTAAAAAAGATCTTTGATAAAACGAGAATCTCTACAAATGCAAATTGGCATAAAATTAAATCTAGAATGTGGGATGGAGCAAATTTCTTTGAAACTGAACAGCTAGAAATAACCCACATAATTGATAGGATTGGAACAGGTGATGCATACGCTGCTGGACTTATACATGGATTATTACATTTTAATGATAAAAAAGCTTTAAAATTTGCAAATGCAGCTTGTGCTTTAAAACATACAATAGAAGGTGATGCTAATCTAGTTCTTGAGAAAGAAATAGAATTAGTTATGAATGGAAGTTTAACAGGAAGAATAAATAGATAACATGTCACAATACACTAGAATTGAAGTAGTCCAAACCATGGGGAAGATTAAAATCATCCCTCTTTTTTATCATAGCGATCTTAAAATTGCTAAGCAAGTTATAAGAGCTTGTTACGATGGTGGAGCAAGGGTATTCGAATTTACCAATCGAGGTGATCATGCACATGAACTTTTTTCTGAATTAATAAAATGGTCAAATATAGAGCTCCCAGAGATGATTATAGGTATTGGTTCTATAGTAGATCCGGGTACCGCATCTCTCTTTATTCAAAGTGGTGCAAATTTTATCGTCTCTCCCATTTTAAATTCTGAAATAGCTAAAGTTTGTAACCGAAGAAAAATAGCATGGATTCCTGGTTGTGCTACTTTATCAGAAATTAATTACGCCGAAGAATTGGGTGCTGAAATTGTAAAAATTTTCCCTGCTAGTCAAATAGGAGGACCAAATTTTATAAAAAGCATAAAAGCCCCATGTCCATGGACTAATATTATGCCCAGTGGTGGAGTTACTATTGAAGAAAGTAATATTAAAAAATGGTTTACAGCAGGGGCCTACTGTATTGGTATTGGGTCAAATCTAATGATTAAAAACAAAGAGGAAAACTTAGATTATCCAACAATAGCTAAAACAATGAAACAATGTATTTTGTTTGCAAATAACAATTCATAACATATTTTAACCTGTATTTCTATTTCTCAGACTGAATTATTCAAAATTGTTTTTATAATCTAGAGATTACAAATAAAAAAAGCTTCTTTACACAAGAAGCTTTTTTTATTTGTAATATTTTCTATGTAGTTATTTTACTATTTTTTTACCATTAAATTTCCACTCAGTAATACCACCGTCAAGATCATAAATTTTTGTAAACCCTGCTTTTTTCATATAAGCAGAGCATCGACCACTACGACCGCCTCGACCACAATATACTGCAACAGGTTTTGATTTATCCACATTTGCTATACGATCTTCAAAATTATCATCATTAAAATCAATATTCACAGCACCTTCGATATGACCATCTGCGTATTCTGCAGGAGTACGAACATCAACAAGTTGTACTTTTCCCATCTTTAACAATGAATCCATATCTTCTACTGTAATAAGTTCTACAGTATCGCTACTTTCTATATTTTTACAATTGAATAATGCTAAAGAAAGAAAAACTACTAATACAAGGGGAGTAAATTTCATATACTATTGGTTATTCGGCAACCTCTCCATCCCAATTCATAAAACCACCTACTAAATTATATGTGGTTTCGAATCCCATTTGGTTCATTAATGTACAAGCTTGAGCACTACGTGCTCCAGATCGACAGTAAACATAATAACTTTTGGATTTATCGAGTTTTTCAATTTCATCCAGAAAACCTTGCCCTAAACGAATATCGATATTAAGCATATCTGGAATAAATCCATCTTCTACCTCTTCTTCTGTTCTTACATCTAAAATAACTGCATTATCATCTTTACTAATAAGCTCTTGCCATTCTTCTTGGGTGATATCTTGTGCCATTTATAAAATATATTATACTAAACTTGGACTACTTTATTCTATATTCCTTACAAATATAAGAGTCCTTTATCAAATCTACGCACAATGTAAATCTTTTATCTAAAAAATCCTTGTACTATCAGTGCACTATGCCTTGATACTACAACCAATTGCTTTTGTAATTTCTACAGGAACTTTTTCTCCTTTTAACAATGCATTTACAGCGTTTTCTACATACTTTTCATTCGCAGCTGTAGGATCTTTATAATTATTATCTATGGCACCTATATAACGTACAATATTTCCTTTGGTAGTTTTTTCTAAAATATAAACATGAGGCGTTTTGGTTGCACCATATTGAGGGTAAATATTTTGTCCGTCATCAAATAAATAAGGAAAAGTAAATCCTTTTTCTTTAGCCCTTATTTTCATATTATCAAAACTATCATCTGGATACGCTTTTGGATTATTTGGATTTATAGCGATTACTGGATATCCTTTATCCTTATACATCTTATCCAATGCTACAATCCTATCTTCGTATGCTACCGAATATGGACAATGATTACATGTAAAGATTACAATGAACCCTTTGGCATTTTCATAATTTTTTAATGAAACCAAAGTATTGTCTATGTTTTTTAATTCAAAATCTGTAGCAATATCTCCTATTACATATCCTCCTTTAGCTTTTGAATCAGAAACCTTATCAATTGCAAAAGCACTTATAGCGATTACAAAAGCTACTCCAACAAGAATTTTTAAAGTTTTCATATCTACCGTTTAAGTGTTTGTATTTATGTTTTTATTTATAACATTTTTTTTAACTCTTTTTCCAAATCACTATATGTAAATGATCTTTCATAAAAGTTAACATTATTTCCTTTATAAATAATAGTAGCTGGGATAGAACCAGACCAATTTTTATTTACTTTAGGTATCCAACTGTTTGCATCAGGATCGTCTAATAGCAAAACTCTACTTTCTATTTTTTGTTTTTTAACAAATGGAATGAGTTTTGATTCTACCTGTTTTGGTAAATCCAAACTCACTAAAATAACTTCTACTTCATTATCCGGATACCTACTATTAATTAATTCAAAATATGGTAATTCTGCTACACAAGGCTTGCACCAAGTGGCCCAAAAATTAATTACTCTTGTTTTACCATCATCAATTTTTAATAAGGGCTCAAAACTTTCAAAATCATATGTTGGTATTTCTACCCCTTTGCTCTTGTATACATCTGTAGCATCAAGTGCTATGTTCTGTTCTCCTTTACAATTTGTAAAGAATATTATTAATATCGCATATAAAATTAATCTCGACATGCTTCTAATTTATTAAAATCGCTAATTATGCGAAAGAAAATTAACAGGGTTTCTATATTATATCTAAAAATTTTCAGAATTTCTTACAAATACCCCACTGGACTACTATACTTTTATTGAGGCAATAATACTATTTAACCACAGTTAAAATTCAACTTTAACAAAGAATTAGTATCTCTTTATAATTTATAAAACAAATCATTTCATACATTTGTATATACAAATATTGTACAGACAATTGAAAATAGAAAACATTATAAAAACCGAAGTAGAGCTTCCTCTTTCTAGAAAAGTAATAGTAAATTTATTATATACTGAACATTGGATCATGGATAAAATAAACCTTGAGCTTAAAGCACATGATATCTCTCTTCAACAATTTAACGTACTTAGAATACTAAACGGTCAAAAAGGAAAACCGGCAAATCTTTCTACTATACAAGAAAGAATGGTTAGTAAAATGAGTAACACTACTCGATTGGTTGATAAACTTATTACCAAAACGTATGTAGAAAGAACTACTTGTCCTTCAAATAGAAGAAAAGTAGAAATTACAATCACTAAAAATGGAAAAGAGTTTCTAAATAAAATTAGTCCTATAATGGATGCTTTTGAAAATAGAACTACCGCTCATCTATCCGAAAAAGAATTATTGCATTTAAACGAACTATTAAATAAAATAAGAACTACAAATTAAAATTAACTATTCAAATTTAAAAACAATGAAAACTAGACTTAAATCACTAATCTTAGCTATTGCGATTATTACTTCTGCTTCAACTTTTGCGCAAAAAAAAGCAATTAAAACCTCAGAAAGCAAAATAAATTGGACAGGAAAAAAAGTTACCGGAGAACATAAAGGAACATTAAATTTATCTGATGGTTTTTTAGTCTTCGACGGAGATAAAATAACAAGTGGAGAGTTTACAGTTGATATGACTTCTCTACAAGTAACAGATCTTGAAGCTGGAAAAGGAAAAGAAAAACTTGAAGGGCATTTAAGTTCTGATGATTTCTTTAGTACTGCCAATCATAAAACAGCAAAACTAAAAGTCACTAAAGCTAAAAAAACAGAAAAAGGGTATAAAATTGCTGGAGATTTAACCATAAAAGGAAAAACAAACCCTATCGAGTTTGATTTAGCTGTTAATGGCGATACTGCTTCTACAACTCTTAAGGTAGACAGAACTAAATACGACATTAAATATGGATCAGGAAGTTTCTTTGACAATTTAGGGGATAAAGCAATCAGCGATGAGTTTGAATTAGCTGTAAATTTAAAAATGTAATTTTTTATGTTTTCAAATTATAAATTAATTTATATATTTGAACCAATAAAAAAATAATGAAAACAATCTTAACAAATAATTGGTGGTGGTTATCTCAAAACGAAAACGTCGTGAGATAGCTCCTGTTATTATGTTAAGTAAACATATCTAAGGCTTGTCAAATCACGACAAGCCTTTTTTTTGTTGTTATAATCAGAGCTATAAATTAAATCAGCATAATGCAAAATGAGTTATAAATTAACCACACATTTCAAACAAATTCTAGCAGACACTATCACTCCCGTAAGTGTCTATCTAAAAATAAGAGATCGTTTCCCTAATAGTTTGTTATTAGAAAGTAGTGATTATCGAGGAAATGAAAACAGTTTTTCCTATATCTGCTGTAACCCTATTGCCAGTATTAAGATCGAAAAAGAAATCATATATCAATCTTTTCCCGATAAAAGTACTACCGAAACAAAAGTTACCGACAGCACCAATATCCCAGAAATTATTGAGCAATTCGGACAACAATTTGACACCTCAAAAAGTGACTTCAAATTTATCAACAATGGATTATTTGGATATATTTCTTATGATGCTGTTCGTTATTTTGAAAATATTGACATCACTAAAAAAGAAGGAGCACTCGATATCCCAGACATTCATTATGCTGTTTATCAAAATATAATCGCTATAAATCATTTTAATAATGAAGCATATATTTTTGCACATTGTTATAATTCTGAAAGTAATATCGCCGAAATTGAATCGTTACTTAATGTCAAAAATTTTGCTTCGTATAGTTTTTCTACTTTAGGTGATACAACTTCTAATCTCAATGATGAACAGTATAAAGAACATGTAGAATTAGCCAAAAGTCATTGTCAACGTGGTGATGTTTTCCAGTTGGTTTTATCTAAACGTTTTTCTCAAAAATTTAAAGGAGATGAATTTAATGTATATCGTGCTCTAAGAAGTGTAAATCCATCTCCTTATCTATTTTACTTTGATTATGGTGATTTCAAGATATTTGGAAGTTCTCCAGAAGCACAACTGGTTGTTAAAGATGAGATTGCAGAGATTCATCCTATCGCCGGAACCTTTAAACGAACAGGTAATGATGAACAAGACGCAGAATTAGCAAAAAAGCTATCTGTTGATGAAAAAGAAAATGCCGAACATGTTATGTTAGTCGATTTAGCACGCAACGACTTAAGCAGAAATGGAAGTAATGTTACCGTAGACAATTATAGAGAGGTTCAATTTTTTTCTCATGTAATTCATCTTGTTAGTAAAGTAACCGGAAAAAAACATCCTAATACGACTACTATGCAGATAGTTGCAGATACTTTTCCTGCTGGTACATTAAGTGGTGCTCCTAAACATATGGCAATGCAATTAATAGAAAAGTATGAAACGGTAAATCGAGATTTTTATGGAGGAGCCATCGGTTTTATGGATTTCTCGGGCAACTTTAACCACGCGATTATGATTCGTACATTTCTAAGTAAAAATCACCAACTACATTGGCAAGCAGGAGCGGGATTAGTTAATGAATCCAATAAGGAAAATGAATTACAAGAAGTATATAACAAATTAGGAGCACTAACAAAAGCTTTAAAATTAGCTGAAGAAATATAGGAGTTTAAATTCCGCAAAGAAATAATGAAAAAAATATTAGTAATAGACAACTACGACTCGTTTGTGTACAATTTAGTACATTATCTAGAAGATTTAGGCTGCGAGGTTACCGTAAAACGAAACGATCAATTAGTTCTAAAAGATGTAGAACCTTATCAAAAGATTTTACTATCTCCAGGTCCTGGTGTTCCTGATGAAGCAGGATTATTAAAAGATATCATTAGCGCATATGCTGATTCAAAAAGTATCTTTGGGGTTTGTCTTGGACAACAGGCCATAGGAGAAGTTTTTGGTGGCAATTTGACCAATCTCGAAAATGTATATCATGGCGTTGCTACCAACGTCACCTTAGCTGTAACAGACGAGCCTCTTTTTCAGGGGCTTGAAAAAAACTTTGATGTGGGTAGATACCATTCTTGGGTGGTTACCGAACAAGGACTTCCTGAATGCTTAGAAGCAACATCATATGATGAAAACGGACAAATTATGTCACTTCGCCATAAAAAATTAGATGTTCGTGGTGTACAATTTCATCCAGAATCTGTATTAACACCAGATGGAAAAAAAATACTAGAAAACTGGGTCAACAATTGACATAAAAAATATGATAATTCGATATTAACAAAAAAATAATCCTAACACACTCTATATCTTTATGATAAAAAAAGAGTTCTGGACGTACTTGCTATGAAAAATTTACTCAATAGATTAATCAATCACGAAACAATCTCAAAAGAAGAAGCCAAAGCCGTATTGGTTAACATTTCTAAAGGAGATTACAACCAAAGTCAAATCGCATCTTTCTTAACCGTTTATATGATGCGTAGTATTACCGTTGAAGAATTAGAAGGATTTAGAGATGCATTATTAGAACTCTGCGTAGCTATTGATTTAAGTGAATACAACCCTATCGATCTATGTGGTACAGGTGGTGATGGAAAAGATACTTTTAACATCTCTACATTATCATCATTTGTCTCTGCTGGTGCAGGAATAAAAGTAACTAAACATGGCAACTATGGTGTATCTTCTAAATGCGGAAGCTCTAATGTCATGGAACACTTAGGTATCAAATTTAGTAATGATAAAGATTTTTTAAAGCGTAGTATTGATGAGGCCGGAATTTGTGTATTGCACGCACCTTTATTTCACCCAGCAATGAAAAATGTAGCCCCAATTCGTAGAGAACTTGGTGTTAAGACTTTTTTCAATATGTTAGGACCAATGGTTAATCCCGCTTTTCCTAAAAATCAAATTGTTGGTGTTTTTAATCTTGAACTAGCAAGGATGTATGGATATTTATATCAAAACACAGATAAAAACTTTACTATCATTCATGCATTAGATGGATATGATGAAATCTCCTTAACAGGAAATACTAAGACAATTTCAAATCAAACAGAAGGAATGTTAACACCAAGTGATTTTGGTGTTTCTGCATTACAACAAGAAGAAATAGTTGGAGGAGATTCTATTTCGTCATCTGCCGATATCTTTATGAATATTTTAAGTGGTAAAGGTACAGAGGCACAAAATAATGTTGTTTGTGCTAATGCAGGTATGGCTATTGCTACTGTAGAGAAATTAGCACCAATACAAGGGTTTGAACGTGCCAAAGAATCTTTATTATCTGGAAAAGGACTCGTAGCTCTACAAAAAATGCAAGAGCTGAGTAAAACGGCATAAAATTTAATTTAGGATAGACTCCTAGCCTATTTGTAAAATAAACCATTATTAAAATTTATCCAAAAACTAGGATATAAAACAATGAATATACTAGATAAAATAGTAGCTGATAAACGTATCGAGGTCGAACTTAAAAAAAGCATCATCCCTACAACGCAATTAGAAAATTCTGTGTTATTTGATCGAAAAACAAATTCTCTGGCCAATGCATTACGTAACAGTACAACAGGAATTATTGCAGAACATAAACGCAGATCTCCCTCTAAAGCAGTTATTAATCAAAAAGTAAGTGTCCAAGACGTTGCCATAGGGTATCAAAAAGCAGAGGTTTGTGGTATGTCAATATTAACCGATGGGAAATACTTTGGCGGCTCTTTAGACGATTTATTGCTTACAAGGGCATCTGTAGAGCTTCCTTTATTACGAAAAGAATTTATAATCGATGAATACCAACTACTCGAAGCAAAGGCTTACGGTGCAGATGTTATTTTGTTGATAGCTGCGGTACTTACCAGAGATCAAATCAAATCTTTGTCCGAGTTTGCCAAAAGCCTATCACTTGATGTATTATTAGAAGTTCATAATCAAGAAGAATTAGAAAAGTCAATTATGCCCACACTCGATATGCTAGGTGTAAATAATCGAAACCTAAAAACATTCGAAGTTAGTACAGATATAAGCAAATCTTTAAGTGATCAGATTCCTGATGATTTTGTAAAAGTCTCAGAAAGTGGGATCAGTAGTATCGAAGCTATTAAAGATTTAAAACAATATGGATATAAAGGTTTTCTTATAGGTGAAAACTTTATGAAGACCGAGAATCCAGGAACTAGCGCAATAGAATTTATCCAAAATCTAAAATAACTTGAGCAATATCAATACAATATTAGTAACAGGAGTAACAGGCAATATAGGGTCACATGTATTATTCGAACTCTTATTTGATTTGTATTCGAAAAAAGAAGAAGCACGTATTTATGTTTTGATTCGCAAACAAAGGCATATATCTGCTCAAGAACGTTTATTAAATGAAGTTTTTTCTAAACAGCTTATTCCCGAAAAGATTGTTCCTTTCTATAAGGAATACATAGATAAATATGTAGAAGTAATTGAAGGAGAAATCCATAATTTTATACTTCCAGAAAAGGCAGGAAATACAATAACAGTATATCATTTAGCCGCTTCTGTAAACCTAAGTAATACAGAAAAAGCGAAACATGAAATTGCACATGTCAATTATCATCATACGCAAGCTTTTTTCGATACGATTAAGTGTCGTACAAAAAAACTAGTCTTTGTCAGCACTGCATTTTCAAGAGGTGAAATAGAAGGTGCAATCGAAGAGGATTATCATTCTGCTACGACATATAATTTTAGAAACTTCTATGAAGCGTATAAAATGAAAATCGAAAAACTAGTTTTACAAATCGCAAAAGAAAATAATTTTAGCTGCACTATTGCGAGACCTAGTATTGTATCAGGAAGGCTTATTGATTTTCCTAAATTTGTAAGCAGTAGATATATTGTTTTTTATGCTGTAGGAGAATTTTTTAACAAGATAAAAAAATCACATTCAAATATTGGCACAATAAGGCTTGCCTTAAATATAGAAGGAGGTCTTAATATTGTTCCTGTAGATTATGTTGCCAAAGGAATTATCCGTGCAGCTGATATCAAAGAAGAGCAATTAAATATCACTTTAACTCAAAATGTCCCAACCCAATATATAGCTACCAGTATTTTAAAAAAATGTGGTATTAACATAGAATTAGTTCCTGAAGAACCCGAAGATAAATCCACTATCGAGAAGTTATTCTATAAAACAATTGGAAGTCAATTACTGAAATATTCAATGTCAAAAAATCATTATTTCGAATCCAAATTAATACGAAAATTACTTTCAAATATTGAAGAACCAAACATGAAAGAACATTTTCAAGAAATATATGATTTTGCGCATAATATCAATTTTAATAATGCCAATATTAAATTAGAAGCCAACCTTTAACCTTGAAAAAAAAGAAGATGAAATTGAAAGTTTGCGGAATGAAATATGAAGAAAACATAACTGCTGTAGCTGACTTAAAGCCAGATTATTTAGGTTTTATTTTTTATGAAAAATCTCCAAGAAATTTTGAAGAAGATATTTCTGAGCTTCCTGATACTATAAAAAAAACAGGCGTGTTTGTAGATGCTTCAATTAATTTTATAATTGAAAAAGTAGTCAAGTTTGGTTTTAATGCAATTCAATTACATGGAAACGAATCTCCTGAATATTGTCAAGAATTAAGAAATCAGCTCGACGGCCCTCAAAGACCTTCGGGGTCTCGTCACATTGAAGTATGGAAAGTTTTCTCTATCAAAGATCAATTCGATTTTGAAATACTTAAATCGTATGAAGGTATCGTAGATTATTTTTTGTTTGATACTAAAGGAAAAGAAAAAGGAGGCAATGGATATACATTTGATTGGCGCGTTTTAGAAAACTATCCCTCCACTACTCCATTTATATTAAGTGGTGGTATTGGCTTAAATGAAATTGAAAAAATAAAAGAAATTATGAAGACCGGTTTACCTATTTATGCATTAGATGTAAACAGTAAATTTGAAACGGCACCAGGTCTAAAAAACATAGAAGATTTAAAAGAATTTAAAAAACAATTATTCTCTAATTAAATAGAGCATATTATAAAATTACACTATGAAATATCAAGCTAACGAAAAAGGGTACTATGGTGAGTTTGGAGGAGCATATATTCCTGAAATGCTATATCCAAACGTAGAAGAACTGCGCACTACATATCTGGATATTATGAATGAACCATCTTTTAAAGAAGAGTTTAATCAATTATTAAAAGATTATGTTGGGCGTCCATCTCCGTTGTATTTTGCCAAACGCCTTTCAGAAAAACATAATACCAGAATTTACTTAAAACGTGAAGACCTTAATCATACTGGAGCTCACAAGGTCAATAATACTATTGGTCAAATTTTAGTTGCCAAAAAATTAGGTAAAAACAGAATCATTGCAGAAACTGGTGCTGGACAGCATGGGGTAGCAACAGCAACAGTATGTGCCCTTATGGGTATAAAATGCATTGTATATATGGGAGAAATTGATATTAAGCGACAAGCTCCCAATGTAGCACGTATGAAAATGCTCGGAGCCGAAGTAAGACCTGCTAAATCAGGTAGTAAAACTCTTAAAGATGCCACTAACGAAGCTATTAGAGATTGGATCAACAACCCTGTAGACACCCATTACATTATTGGATCAGCTATCGGACCTCATCCTTATCCAGATATGGTAACACGCTTTCAATCTGTAATTTCTGAAGAAATAAAATGGCAACTTAACGAGAAAGAAGGACGAGAAAACCCTGATTATGTAGTTGCTTGTATCGGTGGTGGAAGTAACGCTGCTGGAACATATTATCATTTCCTAGACAATCCTGATGTAGGAATCATTGCTGTAGAAGCTGCAGGAAAAGGTGTAAACAGTGGCGAAAGTGCTGCTACATCTCAATTAGGAAAAGAAGGTATTATTCATGGATGTAAAACATTGCTAATGCAAACTCCCGATGGTCAAATAACAGAGCCTTACTCTATCTCTGCAGGATTAGATTACCCTGGAGTAGGACCACTACATTCCCATTTATACAAAACAGGAAGAGGAGAATTTTTCTCAGTAACCGATGATGATGCTATGACTGCTGGGTTAGAATTATCTCAATTAGAAGGAATTATTCCGGCAATCGAAACATCACATGCACTGGCTATTTTTAATGATAAAAAATTTAAACCGGATGATATTGTTGTAATTAGTCTTTCTGGTCGTGGAGATAAAGATTTGAACACCTACATCGATTATTTTAAATTATAAAAACTACTCTATTTAAGAAAAATGAACCGAATTAATCAAAAATTAAATCAAGATAATAAGTTATTATCTATTTATTTTACCGCAGGATACCCATCACTTAATGATACCGTAAAAGTGATACAAGATTTAGAACAAAATGGAGTAGATATGATAGAGATAGGGTTACCATTTAGTGATCCTCTAGCAGATGGACCTACTATCCAAGAAAGTTCTACAGTCGCCTTAAAAAATGGAATGACTACAAAACTTCTTTTTGAACAACTTAAAGATATCCGACAATCAGTTAACATCCCTTTAATTATTATGGGGTACTTTAACCCTATGATGCAATATGGTATTGAAGCTTTTTGTGCTAAATGCCAAGAAATTGGTATCGATGGCTTAATTATACCCGATCTTCCCGTTGCCGAATACCACGAACATTATCAAGAGATATTTGAAAAATATGGATTGATAAATGTGTTTTTAATTACGCCTCAAACCTCTGACGAACGTATTCGATTTATTGATAGTGTATCTAACGGTTTTATTTATATGGTTAGTTCTGCAAGTACAACGGGAGCAAAATCAACTTTTGGAGATGTACAACAGGATTATTTTAACCGCATCCAGAATTTAAAACTCAAAAACCCTCAAATTGTAGGTTTTGGCATTAGTAATAACGAAACTTTTTTACAAGCCACCAAAACTACTAAGGGAGCTATTATTGGTTCGGCTTTTATAAAGCATATTACAAATAATGGAGTGAATAGCATAAGTGACTTTGTTAAAAAGATAAGATAGATAAGATAAACGATTTGTTTTGTCATTCTAAGATATCTTAGAATGACAAAACAAATCGTTTAATTACAACTTTTAAAGTAAATCTAATACTCCTAAATTTAACATTCTTTACGTTTAGATTATCGTAGTGTAACATCGGTTTCACATTGTACTAACATTCATTTTGTTTCTTGCCAGAAATCTAAATTTTAAATAATGAAACCACTTAAACACACATTATTATTGCTTATCGCAATAATTTCTTTCACTTCTTGTGATTTTCTAGATGATTATACTGGGGGTCCAACTCCAGACAAAAAACCACTTATTATAGCACATAGAGGTGCGCAGTCTTTATTACCCGAACATACGCTACAAGGATATGTAAAAGCTATCGAATTAGGAGCTGATTTTATAGAACCAGATTTAGTATTAACAAAAGATGGCCATCTTGTAGTACGACACGAACCTATGTTATCAGGCACAACAAACGTAGCCGACCTTCCAGAATTTGCAAACTTAAAAACTACCAAAGAACTAGATGGTAAAATGGTTACAGACTGGTTTGCTATAGATTTTACTTTGGCACAAATTAAAACACTAAAAGCAAGGCAGGCATTTGGTAGTAGACCAAAAGATTTTGATGACCAATTTGATATCCCAACTTTTGAAGAAGTTATATTACTTGCTAAAAAACAGTCTATCAAAGGAGGAAAAACAATTGGGATATATCCCGAAATCAAACATCCGTTATTTCATAACAACTTCTTTGGAACACATGTAATGGAAAATAAACTACTATATACCCTAAAAAAGGCTGGATTAAATCTTAAAAATGCGCCTGTATTTGTGCAATGTTTCGAGGTTGAACCTTTGCAATACATTAATTCTAAATCACCTGTAAAACTGGTACAATTAATTTCTACCTATAACATTAACAAAGATGGATCTTTAGATTATAATGTGCCTTCAGGAGATTTTATATCGTATGGTTCTCCTTTTGATTTTTATAGCAATGGAGACTCTAGAACGTATGAGTTTTTTACTACTGAAGAAGGAATGAAGTTTACAGCGACTTATGCTGATGGTATTGGACCTTGGAAACCTTTTATCATTTCATATAAAACCGAAGAATCCGGAGAGCTTACTCTGTTACCTGCAACAGATTTTATATCACTTGCTCATAAAAATAACTTATTGGTACATCCATATACATTTCGTAATGAAAACACGCAATGGAGTGGTGGAAATCCAGAAAGAGAATATCATTTATTTTTTGATGCTGGCGTAGATGGTCTATTTACTGATTATACTGATGAAGCAGTAAAAGCACTAGAAACTTGGAGGGATTAAAACCATAAATTAACGTAGAATGCATAAGAGGTTTCTTGAAAAAGAAACCTCTTATTTCTTTAATACAAATCATAAAAATACAATCAAAAAGTTCTTTTTTACGATTTAGCATACTAGAAAACTGATGATATTATTTATTTCAAAAAAACTTTCTATACTGTAGTACTCTAAAATCTAACGTATTAAATTTTGCATCTTTATTTTTACGGTTTTTATATTCTTGCATACTCCCAATAGCGCGATTGGCTGCTCCTGAGGGTGCCGTAAGTGATACTGTTTTAATGATTCTATCTTCTATATAAAATTTATGAATTCTAGGGACATCATTTGATACCACTTCTAGTTTTTTATCATAAGATTTTAAATGTTTTCTAAAGAAATATTCAGGTCCATTCTTACTATTTCCTCCTGTAAAGATTAAGGTATCAATTTTTGGATATTGTTGTAAATACCCTATCATGTCTCTAAGTTTGATATTTTGCATTCCTAAATCCGAGGCATCAATTTTTGATCTTTCGCAACTATGCACTATATCACAAACACCAATCCCGCGCGATGTTAGAAAACCTCTCCTTTGGTTAGCTGCTTCGTTAGTTGTTTCATACTTTAGATGTAGATCAAAAATTTTGTCCAGAACAGGCCAAAGCAACCCATTACTACTGCCATAACAAAAATCAACATCTTTTTCGTTAAGCTCGCCAACTGTAAATCGCGGAGGTGGCAATGTACCTACAATCAATTTCGTAGCACCTATAGGGAAAAAGGGTTCGTATGGATGAATATGTTGAAACAAATTATGAAATAAGAATTACGAAGATAAATGTAATATATATAAAACGGAAAAAAATTATTCACGTGAAAGATAGAAGTGGTATCTTTTTTATTTGTCACGCTGAGCCTGTCCAAGTAGGCAAAAATAAAAAATATAATGAATAGCCCGACCTATAACCTAGTAAAAGGTCACGTCTAAAACACAACTACACTTAGAATTGGAAATAAATAAACGGCTGAAAATCCGCGGCATATGTTTGGTAGCAGATCATAGCAACAACAATTACTACAACTGCTTTTATAACCATATTACTCTTAATAAACTGATCTAAAACCCAATCTTTAGTTTTATAGGGCAACCAATGGGTAATATATCCTATCAACATAATAATAAATACAGTACGATATTCCCAAAGTACAAGTAAGGCATTTTGCCAGTCCATATTTGTCATTACTTGTTGATAGAATCTATCGATATGATCCATGCTATTTCCTCTAAAATAGACACGTGTGAATGTGATAAAAATAAATGTTAGCGCAATACGCCATACTATAGCATACCAGGCCTTAGAATTTTCATACGGACTTATCAAACGCCAATATTTATATGTCACAATACCTATACCGTTAAGTCCTCCCCAGATTACAAATTTCCATGAAGCCCCATGCCAAAGACCTCCTACTAACATTGTAATCATGATATTAACATTACGATTAAAATGCCAAGCTAATTTAGAAGAAAATAAGGTAACTATTAATAACAAACCTGCTCCTGCAGTAGCGATTATAGCTATTCCAAAATCTGCATATGCAAATGCTCCTAAAAAAGTAAACACTGTTATAAAGACATAAGAAAATACACTTCCGTTTCGATTACCTCCTATCGGGATGTATAAGTAGTCCTTAAGCCAACTGGATAATGAAATATGCCAACGCCTCCAAAAATCACCACAATGTATGGCTTTATAAGGCGAATTAAAGTTTACAGGTAATTTATACCCCATAAGTAATGCTAAACCAATAGCAATATCTGTGTAACCCGAAAAATCCCCATAAATTTGCAATGAGTAACCAAACATTGCCATAATGTTTGTAAAACCAGAGAACATCTCAGGAACATCAAACACTCTGTCCATAAAATTAGCTGCTATATAATCAGCAAAAAGCATTTTTTTGATAAGGCCTTTTAAAATCATAAATGTAGCATTACCAAAATCTTCTTTTGTGATATTAATATCTTTACGGATTTGTGGCACAAAATCAGACGCTCTAACAATAGGGCCTGCCACTAATTGAGGAAAGAAACTCACAAAAAAACCAAAATCAATAATGGATTTTAGAGGTTCTATCTGTTTTCGATAAATATCTACACTATAACTTATCGTTTGAAAAGTATAAAATGAAATCCCGACAGGCAGAATAATCTTATCTACGGTAAAATAATCCGTACCACTCCAGGTATTTGTCCATTGAGCTAGATAATTAATTACTTCATAGTCTGTCTCAAAAAGATAGTTGTATGAGTCTGTAAAAAAATAAGCATATTTAAAGTAGCACAATGTTGTCAAATTAACGATAACACTAATGGCCACTAATATTTTTTGAAAGATTACGGACTTACTATTATAAATGGCTTTTCCTAAAAAGAAATCATTGACAGTACTAAACAATAAGATCCCTATAAAAAGACCACTAGTTTTATAATAGAATAATAAACTTATAGCAAATAGGTACGCACTTCTTAGGCTTTTTTTATTGTAGACAGTTGCATATATAAAATAAATAACGGCAAAGAATATCCAAAAATTAGCCTGCGTAAAGATTAATGGAAAATCTTCGGAAAAAGAAAATATGTCAAAAAGTCTATTCATTAATTATCTGATTCAAAATAGAATTTGGTTGTAATTGTAATTCACTCTCCCAAGAATGTGCTAAGGCCTGCAATAAAAGATCTGCTTTAATTCTATACCCCATTACAGTAAAATGAATGCGATCACTAGGCATAAGCTTATTTTTGTACCAATTTTGCGAAGAATTAAATCCTCCCATTATTTCATAAAAATCCCAAACCGCCATTTGTTGTTCTTTGGCGACCTCATAAATAATTTTTTGGGCTACTCTTGTTCTAGGGTTTGGAATCTTTTTTTTGTAATAAGAATCATTAGGCACAGTGAGCAATACTGCACAATCTGGATTTGCTTTTTGTATTAACTGGATAAGTTCTGTATAATACTTTTTATATTCTTCTGGGTTAAAATCCGGATGATAGGCATCGTTTGTTCCTACTGATACTATAAACAAATCAGGTTTGTATAATAATAGTTGGTCTTCAAAATAACGACATCTATCGTAATAAGAAAAGCTTCCGCCATTTACCCCTATAGAAGTATATTCAATTCCATTATTATCATTCATTAATTCTATTCCCATCATTAAGAACTCTGCATTCTCAATATTTTCTATTTTACGCACGCAAAACTCTATTTCTTCAACACTCTTGTGTAAGGCAAACTCTATAAAATGAGCTTTTTTATTTTCGTTTACTTTTGAGACTAAAGAATCTTGTTTAAAGGAAATTTCATAATCAGAAGTCCAATTATCATAAAAAATTCTGATTCTATTAAAGTCATACATCTTTTTATGATAGTTATTACCATTAACTTTTATTTTAATGTTTGCAATAGAATCTTTAAAAACTGCCGTTACTCCTGATAATCCCCATGCTACACTATCCTTACGCACAGAACATCGATATCCAGACCATTGCCCATCATATTCCACTCTGTAATTACCTGGATTATTAGTTTTAGCAATACTAAAAGGGTATATAAAGCCGCGTTGCCCCTTGGCAGTTGGACTCATAGTTTGTAGATAGGATCTAAGACGATTTGAGTAAATATCAGCTTGTATATGGGATCCTCCAATATGAAAAACATGTAGTTTTTCTTGTCCGCCTTTGGCTATTGTATCAAGTTTACAGTACAATTTTTTAAAAGCAGGCGAATTTTCTGCCATTTTAATGGTATTGGCTTTCCAATTAACGAAAGGATATTTATCTTGAATAGTATCTAGAACATAGGTTTGTGCCATCAATGGCATGGTTAAAAGCCATAGAAAAAAAGATAATTTGTTATGCATTGTCATTTTTATCAGGTTTTTTGAGGTCAAGGTATAGGGCTGTAAAAAATAATTCTGAAATAATTTTGGTTCCTTTCCAGGTAAAGTGCATATAATCCTTTGCTGTAAGTTTCTCGTCTACCCATAACTCCATTGACCCTTTCCCTCCCATTGCATCATACATACTCCAATAGGCTACATTATTAGAAAGACAAGTCTCCATTAACTTCGCATTTAAATACGGTAGCATAGGATAAGTTTCCATCTTACCATTAACGGGAAGACACATATCGGTAGGTCCAATAAATATAAAACTAGATTTTTTTGCTCTACGTCGTATCCAATTTACTTGGCTTGCAACACGCTTTGCATATTTATCAACATCTGTTGAATCTTTAAGGTACGGCATGGTATTACCACCATATTGCATAATTACAATTTTAGGATCCAAGCTTCTCACCATCCTACTATATGTCGCTGCATTAGTACTCGTAAAAATAGTTCCAGAAGCTCCTCGCATAGCAACATTATCAATTTGTACTCTGGAGCCTCCATCTAATGTTAATCCATAAAAATCTGCACTTACTTTACCTTCAAATTCAATTTTAAGATTCGTGGGAGTGGTCGATGTCCTTATTTTATAATGATGATATCTGCCATCGGCAATAAGGGTATCTTGTTGTATCAAAACATCATCATTATACACAGATACTTTTATAGGGCTATTAGCATTACCGTAATGCAATCCTATTTTGGTAAACCTCCTAAATTTAGCATACGTTTTTTTAGATTTTCCTATCGTTACCGAAGCTTTAATTAGCGGTAAAGAGTCTAAAGCTAAGCTATCAGGGCGAATTTTTTGATATGGTGTAAATCGTGAAGCCGATAAATACGCTCCATATTTTTTATGAGAAAACTTTTTCTTTGTAGGATCAAAATATGCAAAACGTTCCCAATTTTCGCTTGGTTCTATTAAAGCACTTATCTGCCTATACACAGGTAAAATTGGAAGAAAACCCGGACCACTGCCTCCATACATATGCTGGAGTCTATTACGTAAATATGCCGTAATTCGATCCCCTTCTATTTGAGAGTCACCATAATGTATAATCCTACAGGATCTAGATGAAAGTTTTTTTCTCAATTCATTTGCAAAATCAGGGTTATCACTTGGATATTTTATTCTAATAAGTTGTGTAGTATCTATTTTAGAGAAATCAGGCAACTGTTTTATCTCTTTAGTCAACGCAATATCATTTTTACTATCTGACATTTCAATTTCTAAAGGTTTTACAATTTCAGTAACCTTTAAAATGTCCTGACGGGTTAGAGAAGAATCTTGATCTTTATCTAATCCTAAAAATGTTGTGTATGCTGGGTATTTTAGTGAAATCCCTTCAAATGAAAATCCATCATCTTGGGTTTGTTCTTTTTGAACTCCACCTTTTTCACTCAAAAACATAAGTCCAAACAATACTCCTAAAACAGATAGGATAAATAATGATATTTCGATAGGTCTGATTCTCAATGTTTCCCGGGGATGTATACGTACTGTAAAAATAGAAAGATTTTCCGAACTACAAAGGGTTTAACTTGTAGTTGTTACTATATTATCTACAATACTGAACTATTTAGAGTTGCCTATCTATAAAGAACTACTTAATTTTTTGACATCATTTACTACTGTTCGATATTTGTTTCGATTGGGTTTGGTCATATGTTGCGACTCTACTATTATTTCAGAAAGTATTTCTTTCGCCTCGTCTGTTTTTCCTTTCTTTACCAAAAACTGTGCAAGAATATATCGTTCATGATAGTTAGAATACCTCTGATCGATCTGTTTTAAATGTTCCTCGCCCTTTTCGGAATCTCCTTGTTCTTCTAATGCTAACCCAAATAAAAATTGACTTCTTGAACCTTTAAACTCGGTTAAGTTTTCTATTTTTTCAGCATAAAAAATGACTTTTTCATGGTTCTGAACCTTAGCATAACTTTCGATTAATTTTTTAAGTACTCCAACATCTTGATTATGATTACTCTCTAAGGACTTTTCATACTCTTGTATAGCGTTAGTAAAATCCCCATTCTCGAATAAAGCATCTGCAAGGTTTACACGATTTTGAAATGTGTCTGCAAAATCTAACTGCTTTTGTAAATCCTTAACCTTTTTGGTCGGGTTTATTGCATTTACAATCTCATGTTGTACTACATCAAGATCTTTCTTATTAAATACCTGAGTAAAAAGATAGATAACACTACCTATTACCGGTAAGAATAGAATAACGAAAAACCAATAGTAGTTATTTCGGTTTTTAACTGCGTGATAGATACAAAAGGCCTGTAAAGCGATAATTAAAAAGTATTGCATACCTGCGAAAATAGAGAAAACTCTGTACATCTCTATACCATATAGAGTTTAAAAAAGGAATAATTTTATTAACAAAACTTTAATCAATTTACACGAAACATTTCTAATACATGAAACATTAATCTATAACAGTACTGTTTAAATATTATTATCAAGTTTTCTAGACAAAAAAACCGATTGTCTATAAATGTTCGGATATTTTAATCTAT
Organism: Aquimarina aggregata; assembly: GCF_001632745.1. Classification (GTDB taxonomy): domain Bacteria; phylum Bacteroidota; class Bacteroidia; order Flavobacteriales; family Flavobacteriaceae; genus Aquimarina; species Aquimarina aggregata. Next base: position 353,152 of record NZ_LQRT01000013.1, read on the forward strand.
AATTTATTTAAAATGAAGAAAAAAAATTTAACCAAATTAGCCTTAAACAAAAGTATGATTTCTAAGTTTCAACTTCAACAAGTTAAAGGAGGCTACTATGTAGTAGGTAGTCAATTAGGGGGTTGTCAAACTCGTGAAGGATGTAATTCTCTACCAGATTTTGGAGATGCCATAAAAGATTGTGATAACTAGTTTTTATTTATCATGTTGAGCGAAGTCAAAATGTATTAAAAACACGTACATTATTTCTAGACTTCACTCAAAATGATAAGACTTTTCAAATAGTTCCTGTTTGTATTACTTTAATCTATAATTTATTCAAAATGAAGAAAAAAAAATTAACAAAATTAGCTTTAAACAAGAATATGATTTCTCGTTTAAAACAAAAAGCAATTCAAGGTGGAAATGATAATGATAACGAAACTCGTCCTTGTAATCAATCCGTTGAACCAGATGTTCCTTGTCATTTTGATTACAAGTATTAATCTGTTACAAAAAGAGGGGGCTTGTGCCCCCTTTTTTTGCTTTATTTTAAAGTAATCACTAAATCATCAGCCTCTACCATAGTGCCAGATTTTAATATTATTTTCTTGACTACTGCATCTTCATTAGCGGTAATAGTAGTTTCCATTTTCATGGCCTCAATAATAAATAGTGGTTCATTCTTTTTAACTTCTTGTCCCGATTTTACCAATATTGAAGATAAAGAACCTTGTAACGGAGCTCCTATTTGTTTATCATCTGCTTTATCTACTTTTACATGACTAACCTTATCTACTTTAATTGCGCTATCTTGTATTTCTACATTACGTGTTTGTCCGTTAATTTTAAAGAATACAGTAACTACACCTTCATCATTTGGATCTCCTACAGAAATTAACTGCACTAATAAAGTTTTTCCTTGATCTAGTGTTACTATAATTTCTTCTTCGAGATCCATTCCATAAAAGAAATTTTTGGTAGGAATATTCATCACATTACCATACTTTAAGTGATGATTATAAGCTCCTAGGAATACTTTTGGATATAATTTGTACGAAAGAAAGTCTGTAATATCTAATGCTCTTCCCATTCCTTTCTTGAAGACTTTTTCAAAATCTTTAAATTCTGCCTCAAAATCTACAGGTTCTAAATGGGCATTGGGTCTATCTGTAAATGCCTTTTGATCTTTAAGTATTGATTTTTGAAGATCTTTAGGAAACTCACCTACGGGTTGCCCCAGTTCTCCTTTAAACAAACTAACAACAGATTGAGGAAAGGAAATAGTTTCTCCTCGTTTTTTTACGTCTTCTATGGTCAAATTGTTACTTACCAAGTATTGAGCCATATCGCCGACTACTTTAGAACTAGGAGTTACCTTAACTATATCTCCAAAAAGCTCGTTTACTTCTCCATACATCTTAGTAATTTCATGAAAACGATCAGATAGTCCTAATGCTTGCGCTTGCGGTTTAAGATTAGAGTATTGTCCTCCTGGGATTTCATGTTGATACACTTCTCCTGTTCCTGCTTTTAACCCTGATTCAAAAACATAGTAATATTCACGTACGGCTTCCCAATAATTAGAGTATTCATTTAATTTTGGAATATCTATTGAGTTTTCACGATCATTAAACTTCAACATTTCTAAAACGGCATTAAAATTTGGTTGCGCTGTTAATCCCGATAATCCGCCAAGGGCAACATCGACTACATCTACTCCTGCTTCTATTGCCTTAAGGTATGTTGCAGATTGCACTGATGATGTATCGTGCGTGTGTAAATGAATAGGTATGTTAATTTCTGATTTCAATGCAGAGACTAGTTCATAAGCAGCATATGGCTTTAAAAGTCCTGCCATATCTTTTATTCCTAGGATATGTGCACCAGCATTCTCAATATCTTTAGCTAATTGGATATAATACTCTAACGTATATTTAGTACGATTTGGGTCAAGAATGTCACCTGTATAGCACAATGACCCTTCTGCCAATCCACCTGTTCTAGTTCTAACGTGTTCTATACAAGGTGCTATTGATTTCATCCAGTTTAGAGAATCAAATATTCTAAAAACATCTACCCCATTCTCCCAAGATTGTTCTACAAACTTGCCAATCAAATTGTCAGGATAGGCAGTATATCCAACTCCATTAGAACCTCTTATTAGCATTTGCAGAAGAATATTAGGCATGGCTTTACGCAACTCTCTTAGACGTTCCCAAGGGTTCTCATTTAGAAACCTTAGACATACATCAAAAGTTGCTCCCCCCCATACTTCCATACTAAACACCTCTGGATGATTTTTAGCAAATCCTTCTGCAACTTTTAGCATATCATATGTACGCATTCTGGTTGCCAAGAGACTTTGATGTGCGTCACGCATTGTGGTATCTGTAAAATGAATCTTCTTTTCATTTTTTAACCATTTTGCAAATTTTTCTGGTCCAAGTTCTGTTAAAAGATCTTTAGTCCCTTTTGTATACAAGGCATTTTCTTCAAATTTTGGTATTGTTGGAGTGACAAAAGTTTTTGTTTTGTCTATTTTCTTTACGTCGGGATTACCATTAACAATTACATCTCCTAAGAAGTTCACTAGCTTTGTCGCTCTGTTACGAGACTCCCTAATTGCAAATAGAGATTTAGTATCACGAATAAAATTAACCGTCACCTCTCCTTTTCTAAAGGTTTCATGGTTAAGAATATTATCTAAAAATGGCATATTGGTCTTAACACCACGTATTCTAAATTCTGACAACGCTCTTCGCATTTTTCGACAAGCTCCATCTAATGTTCGGCTATTTGCTGATACTTTAACCAACATTGAATCAAAAAATGGAGAAATAGTTACTCCTTGATAAACACTACCCGCATCTAATCGTATTCCAAAACCAGAAGCACTACGATATGTCGTAATGGTACCATAATCGGGTTTAAAATCATTTTCTGGATCTTCTGTGGTTATTCTACATTGCAGTGCAAATCCATTAGTTTTAAGGCTCTCCTGACTTTCTATTTTAATCTGTTTGTCTGATAATTTATATCCTCCTGCAATAAATATTTGGGCTTTAATAAGATCAATACCTGTAACAATTTCTGTTACGGTATGCTCAACTTGGACTCTCGGGTTTACTTCAATAAAATAAATACTATCATCATCATCAACAAGAAATTCTACTGTCCCGATATTATTATAGTCTACTGCTTTACAAATAGATAAAGCATAAGCATATAAACTTTGCTTTATTTCTTCGGCCACACCAAAAGATGGTGCATACTCAATTACCTTTTGATAACGACGTTGTACAGAACAATCACGCTCAAAAAGGTGTACCATATTACCATGTTGATCGGCTACAATCTGTATTTCAATATGCTTTGGGTTTTCCACAAATTTTTCTAAAAACACAGTATCGTCACCAAAAGCATTTAGTGCTTCTCTTTGGGATTCGGGAAAGGCTTTCTCGAGTTCTTCTTGATTTCTAATAACCCTCATACCACGACCACCTCCACCAGAAGCAGCCTTTAACATCACAGGAAAACCAATACGTTTTGCTTCTTTAATAGCTATTTGAACATCTTTAAGATCTTCTTTATTACTTTGAATAATGGGTATATTATTATCTATAGCAACTTTTTTGGCTGTAATTTTATCTCCTAACGAACGAAGTACCGATACCTTAGGTCCAATAAAGATAATGTCGTTTTCTAAGCATTTTTGTGCAAAATTCGCGTTTTCAGAAAGAAAACCATAGCCAGGATGAATTGCATCAACATTATTTTTTTTTGCAACCTTTATAATAGCATCAATATTCAAATAAGGTTTAAGTGGTTGGTTATTCTCCCCAATTTGATATGCTTCATCGGCCTTGTAACGATGTAAAGAATAGCGGTCTTCGTAGGTATAAATCCCTACAGTTTGTAATCCGATCTCTGTACAAGCTCTAAAAATTCTGATTGCAATTTCACCTCGATTGGCTACTAAAACCTTTTTGATTTGCATACTATAAAATTTGAGTTAAAAACACTTTTAGCGAACATTCGCTGCGAAGATATTGATAAGAAAGATTCTTTGCAATAGAATGTATAAAATATATAGGAATAAATCACTTATAATATGATTTCTTTTTAAGGAAAGGCATTATTTAAATCATAAAAAACTTCTTCAATCTTTAATGAGTATAGCAACAGCTTTATAAAGATTAACAATGACTTAACAATAATTAACGATACGTCTCATAAGATTCTGTGATTCAGCATCGTTATCCTAACACTATTACTACAGACAAAAATTTTTAAAACATTTACAAATGAAAAACAGAGTCATTGCTTTTTTAAGTATCGTATTAGTTTCATCTACTTTTTTGATAAGTTGTCAAGAAGATGATAATGATCAGAATCCAATAGGTCCCGTAACTACAAGTCAACAGTTTAAAGACATTGAAGCAGCCACTAACGAAATAAATTCTATGGTAGAAAGCACCTTTGGTAGTCAATCAGGTTTGCTACCAACAGCTAGAAACAATAACAAAATTAATGATTGTGCCACGATCTCAAATGAAGTAATTGAAGATATAAGAACAGTAGTTATTGATTTTGGAGATGGTTGTGAAGTAAATGGTGAAACTATTTCTGGTATCATTCGCATGAGTTTTGATGTGAAATTAAACGCTGATAATAAAGTAGAAATTTCCTATGGTCTTGAAAATTTTAAATACAAGGACATAACAGTGAGTGGAACTGCTACTACTACATTTACGTTTAGAACAGAAAGTACAAATACTACTTTTTCTACAAGTTCTGATTTCTCTTTTACTTGGGACGAAGGACTTACTGCCACGAATAAGTCAAATTTTAATAATGAAATTGTTATTGAATCCTCGACAGACGCACCTGAAGGCTCACAATACTATACATTAACGTCTGGAAGTAGCACAACCGAATTTAGTAATGGAGATATCTATACTGTAGAAATCAATACTCCTTTACGTAAAGAAATAGGCTGTAATTATATTGTAAGCGGAGTTGTAACAACTACCCAAAATGATGACACAACGACTTTGAATTATGGTGATGGAGAATGTGATAATAAGGCTACCCAAACGGACAAGGATGGTAATGAAACAGTGATTGAACTTTAAAGATTTACAGCAATAACCTGTTTTAACACCCTATAAACGGGTTATTGCTTTATAAAGATATAGAAGCATTATTTCTGAATTTTATTATAATACGCTTTTTCTGTAACCTCTGACCATTTGGCTATTCTATTTTGAAAATTAGAATAACTTTCATACACTTCTTTAGATAGGGGATCATCTCCTATCATTTCAAGTATAGCTTCATCTGTATACCCTCTTAAAGCATCAAGAGTTTCTTTAGAAAACTCTCTCACCTGAACACCTTCTTCATTGATTAACTTATCTAGATAGATTCCGTTTTGCTTATCAAACTCTGATAAAACCCATACCTGAGCTCGTTTTGCTGCAGCCATTAAAATTGACTGTAAATGAGGTGGCAATCCATCATGTAAATTTTTATTAATAAAAAATTCTAGTTGTGAACCTGTCTCATGCCAACCCGGTGTATAATAGTATTTAGCAATTTTATGAAAGCCCATTTTATAATCATGATAAGGCCCAATCCATTCTGTAGCATCAATTACTCCTCGTTCTAAGCTTGTATATACCTCGCTACCTGCTACCAAAACTGCGGCTCCTCCTGCTTTTTCAAGTACTTTACCTCCTATGCCAGGAAGTCTCATTTTTAATCCTTTAAAATCTTCAATCGTATTAATCTCTCGATTAAACCAACCTCCCATTTGTACTCCTGTATTTCCTCCCATATAAGGTACAAGATTAAATTTGGCATATGTTTTTTTCCATAATTCGTAACCTCCTCCAACTTCTAACCAAGAAGTAATTTGTTGGCTATTCATTCCAAAAGGTACCGCAGCAAAAAATTGTGCTGCTGGTGTCTTACCAGCCCAATAGTATGAAGCTCCACACCCCATTTCGATACTGCCTTGAGATACTGCATCGAATGCTTCTAATGGCGGCACCAGTTCTCCACCTCCATAAACTTTAATTTTAATTTGTCCGTTGGACATCTCATCCACCCACTTTGCATACTTTTCTGCCACTTCTCCCACAACCGGAAAATTAGGTGGCCAAGTAGTCGTCATTTTCCAATAAAACACTTTGTCTGGTTTAGATACATCATATGAATTCACATTCATACTAGCTGGTGGATCACCAAGACATGAAACAATTGATAAAACTAGTACTGACAGGACAAATAACATTAAGAGTTTACTCTTTTTAAACTGAAACAAATTCATGGTTTTATTACTCTTATTTTATTATTTAAAATTACTTCGAGATAAAAATAATCTCCGGAAAAAACACTACTATACCAACAATAATTAATTGAATCATGATAAAAGGAATAATCCCTCTATAAATCTGACCGGTTGTCACATTGTCTGGAGCTACTCCTTTAAGATAAAATAAAGCAAATCCAAACGGAGGTGTCAAAAATGATGTCTGCAAATTTAAAGCGATTAGTATACCTACCCATAACATATCCATACCATAGGCATTAAATATTGGAGTAACAACAGGAACAATGATGAAGACAATTTCTATAAAGTCTATAAAAAAACCTGCTATAAAAATCACAACCATTACCAATAACAAGAACAATAACGGCGTTAAGTTCGAAGACATAATTAATTCCTGCAAATACGAATCTCCACCTAATGTTCTGAATACTAAAGTAAAAGTCGTAGCTCCCAGAAGTATAAAGAATACCATTGATGTAAGTTTTGCTGTCTCTTGTGCTACTTCTTTTAAAATACTAAGAGAAAATTTCTTTTGTAAAATGGTTAAAACAGTGGCTCCTATCGCACCTATCGCTGATGCTTCTGTGGGCGAGGCTATTCCCGTAAAAATTGATCCTAACACTAATGCAATAAGCAAAATTGGTAAGAACAATACCTTAATGATTTTTATTCCAAAATTTTCTCCTCTAAATGCCTTTATTTCCTTAGCTGGAATACTGGGAGCATCGTCTTTATGGATAGACGATTTAATTAGAATGTAAACAATATATAGAACAACCAATATCCCTCCTGGAAGTAAAGCTGCAGAAAACAAAGCACCAACATCTACAGATACAGCTCCTCTTGAAGAACTATTAATCGTATCTGCCAATAATACTAATACGATCGAAGGTGGTATTATTTGTCCTAGAGTACCTGAAGAAGCAATAACTCCTGTAGCTAGTTCGGTTTTATACCCTCTTTTTAACATTGTCGGCAAGCTAATTAATCCCATTGTCACTACCGTTGCTCCAACAATTCCTGTTGAAGCAGCTAGCAAGGCTCCTACTATTACTACAGAAATTGCCAATCCACCTCGAACTCTTCCAAACATCATTGCCATTGTCTCTAACAAACTCTGTGCTAGACCAGACTTTTCAAGCATAATCCCCATAAAAATAAATAAGGGAACTGCCATAAGCACATAATTATTAACGACCCCCATAATACGAGAAGGAAGTAAATAAAAAGTAGACATCTGAAAAACTTCTGGAGCCAAAATAGATACCCCAAACGCAAACGCAACAGAAATACCTCCTAAAGTAAAAGCAACGGGGTAACCTCTAAGAATGAGTATAAAAATTAGTATAAATAAAATTATTGCCAAATACTCCATTAATTATCGGTATTAAAAATGACCTGAATTGACTTTAAGATATGTGATATTCCTTGAAACAAAAGAAAAACAAACCCAAGCGTAATACAAAATTTAAGCACATACAACCCTGGCAATCCACCCGGTTGAGGAGAAGTTTCACCTATCACAAAAGAAGACAATCCATAATACCATGAAGAAACGATAACTACATAACACCACGGAATTAATAAAAAAAGACCTCCTAAAAGATCCACCCATGCTTTTCCTTTTTTTGAAAGTTTAGCATAAAAAATATCTACTCTAACGTGTTTCCTATATTTAAATGTATAACCTGAGGCCAATAGAAACATCATCCCAAACAGATATATTTCTACTTCTATCATCCAAACATAAGTAAACTGAAAAATGTAACGAAGAATAACATCTAACCCTATCGAAATGGCAAGCAGCACAGCTACCCAACTAACCAGTTCTCCTATCTTTTCACCGATTCTATCAAGAATAGTAATAATTTTTTGCATCTAACGATTTATCTTCTATACTAAAAAGTGAAGATAGTAAAATTAGATGCATCTTTTAAAAGAAAAATAACCTTGCAGTTTAATACTGCAAGGCTATTCATTTATAGGTTTAGTATATAATTTCAATTTATGAAATCAAACAAAAGCTTGATCTATTGGTATATTTTATCGTATAAAAACGATTTCATTAGGCTTTGTGCTATTCTCTTCACTAAAACCGTAGCCATCGTAATTGAACCCTTTTAAATCATCTATTGTTTCTGCTCCGGTATCGATAATATAACGTACCATCATACCTCTGGCTTTCTTGGCAAAGAAACTTATCATTTTTAGCTTATCTCCTTTCCAATCTTTAAATTGTGGTGTAATCACAGGCACTTTTAATGCTTTGGTATCTATAACACTAAAATATTCATTACTTGCTAAGTTTACAAATAGTTCGTTCTCGTCTAGTTCTTCATTCAAAGTTTGAGTAAGTTGTTTTTTCCAAAATTCATATAGATTATTTTTTCTCCCAATTTTAAGTTTGGTTCCCATTTCTAATCTATAAGGTTGCATAAGATCTAAAGGTTTTAAAATTCCGTATTGACCAGATAATATCCTTAATTTATCTTGTAATATCTCTAATTTATTTTCGGGTATTGTATAAGCATCCAATCCCGTATAAACATCACCATTAAAAGCGTAAACTGCTGGTCTCGAATTATCGGCAGTAAATGGAATATGCCAATCTTGGTTACGCTGCCAATTAAGTTGAGCCAGTTTATCACTAATACCCATTAATTCTGACAGCTTTTTTGGTGTCTTTTTCTGAAGTACTGCGTTTAATTTCTCTGCTTCTTCTAAAAAAGAAGGTGTTGTATATTGCTGAGTAGGTAATGTAGTTTCAAAATCTAATGATTTGGCAGGAGAAATAACGATTTTCATTTGTATATATTTTCTTTTTCTTGTATCAAAAATACAATAGTGCTTGGATTATAAAAACCGAATTAAGTATTTCTTATCTATTTAGGTATTTAAAAAAGTTATTCTTAATTCAACTCTTGTAGTCATTAATTTGGTGAATGAAACTTTCTTCATCTTTAAAAGCTATAAGATTACCATCGGGATCAAAGAATTTTGCAACTGTTCCCCAAGAATGTTCCTGATAATCCACATCAACACCATTTTTTTTAAGCGTATTAGCAATACCATCCACCCTATCGACATTAATACGTATACAACTAAAATTTTTTAAATGTCCCGAAGCAAGAACTAAATAATCACTTCTATCCTCAATTTCAACCATTAAATACGTTCCAAATAGATCAAAACAAGTCAAGACATCATTTTGAAATAAAATTTCAAGTTTCAAGATTTTTTCATAAAAAAAGATACACTCTTTATATTTTTTAACATAAAGTATAACTCCAATTCGATTCGTTTGCATGACAAAAAGTTTATGCTACTAAAAATAATATTACTTACGCTTTATTAAAATCTATTATAGTATTGATTATCTATACTTACATTAAGAATTTCTATCTTAAAGACATCTTTAATTTAGCACCTATTTGTTACTACTCTTGCGTTTGTTTTCTCGTAAATACTGCCCAGATATTTATATTAAATCATAAAGCCATTTTAACATAAGGCAACATTTAACCCTATCTATGAGTTAATCGAAGCCATTAACACAAAAAAGAAGTCTTATACTTAAGAAAACCATATGTTTTAACAATAAGAACATATAGTTAAACGACTATCTAAAAAATAATTTTTATTTGTGTAATTAAATTTAAAGCTTAATGTATGAATAATTTATACCCAAAACTACTATTGCTAACTTTTCTATTAGTAAGCTACAGTATTTTTGCCCAAACTGTCAATGTTTCTATTGATCTTGAAAAACAGCGTTTTTTAGGAGAAGAATCTAATCTTGACCGATCAAAATATTTTAACCTTCATAATGCAAGTGAAGAACCTGCTTTCCCTACTTTTTTGAAAGACAACAATTTTGGATTTGGTCGTCGTTTTTTTGACCCTCATTCTGATAGAAGTTTTGTAAATCCTATAGGAAACTATCCAACTACACCTGCTACTTCTGATGGTATTGTAAGGCCTGTTAGAAGGTTTATTGCTACCAGTAACCCTGCAAGTTCATGGACCGCAGATTCTGATCCTACGACAGGTGCTATTTCTGCAGCACGATACTTTGTTGATGTCGTTGACACTAATAATAGACCTGAGTATTGGGAACCTTTTAATGAACCCTTTATAAAGGCAAATAACTTTATCAATGCTGCTGCGCCAACCGGTCAGGATGTAGTTCGAAAAATGAGTGAATGGTTTCGTGACATGGCAAGAGGTATACATAATACTCCTGAATTAGCTAAAATGAAGGTAATAGGTTTTTCTAGTGCTTTCCCATCATATGCAAGAAGAGATTTTAGTGAGACATGGCAAAACCACATGAAACTTTTTATAGATGTAGCTGGCGCAGATATTGACGCACTTTCTGTACACCCTTATGATGGTGTAAATCAAATTGGACAATCAAATGGTCGATCCGGAAGTAATTCGGAAGCTATACTAGATTTATTAGAAGCCTATACCGATGAAGTTTTAGGAGAACCTAAAAAACTAGCTATAACAGAATTTGGTGTGATTGAAAGAGATTTCCCTCTTGGACCCGCACCTGGATTTTATAATGAATCCGCTGCTGCTATTACAATAAACGGACTGAATAGTATGTTGTTTAACTTTTTTGAACGTCAAGATAATATTGAAATTTGTATCCCTTTTATTACAGGTCGTGCAGATTTCTTTTATAATGACTTTAATGCTGATGGCGGTGATGGAACTCCGCAACCATATGTACCCGCCTATTTACGTCCAACCGAAGTATTATCGGTAAGAGATCCTAACACTGGCTTATTTAGAAATGATGAGTTTGTACTAACGTTTAAAGAAAATTTCTTCAAATTCTGGAAAGATGTCAAAGGTGATCGTGCCAGAATTACTAGTGACAATTTAGATGTTCAAGTTCAAGCTTTTGTTGATGGTAATACAGCCTATGTTGCATTAAATAATTTAGACAGTGCTGATAAAGCAGTAAATTTAAACTTTCTTAATACTACTGGTACTGTCACAAATGTTAGCACGTCCTTTTTAGTGATAAATGGTCAAAATACGCCAATCTATGAACCAGGAACAGACAGTAACACATTACCTTCTAGTGTAACCTTAAAAGTAGGAGAAACTAGAATGCTAAAAATAACGTATGACACTGCTATCCAATTTACCAGTAGTATTATTCGAAAAAAATATTATGGTACCTCGACTCAAGCTTCTGTAGATAAAGCGCCTACTGTTATAATTACCGCTAATGACCCAAAAACATTTACAATAGATGGAGTAGTAAAAGGTACTTCTGGCGACGCTACACTTCGTCTTGGTGTTGGTATCCCGATAACAACAGGAGTAGGAAGTACTACGCCTACTAACTTAGATAGATTACCTAGTGAAGTTACGTTTAATGGTACAACATTAACAATTCCTTCAAATTGGAAAGGTAATGACCAAACCGGAAGGGCTGATTTTTTTGGTGTTTTAGAATTAGATGTACCTCACAACATTATAAGTGATGGAAACAATACAGTGACGGTTAGATATACTCAGGCTGGAGGTAGAATTGCATCAGTTGTTTTATCTCTTGAAACTGAAGAAGGTCCCTGTACAGAAACTACATTATATGCAGATGAAGATGGTGACGGACTAGGAGACCCAAATGTTACTATCCAAAGTTGTGGACCTGTGAACGGATTTGTAGACAATAGTGATGATAGATGTTTAAATGATATTGAAAACGTTTGTTTAGCTATAGATATTCCTGGAATAGTGCAAGCCGAAGAGTTTGTTGTAAATAATGGCACCAATGTGAATGGTACTATTATTGACTCTGTTAATAATGGTGACTCATCAACATACGACGTTGATGTTTCGGTTCCAGGTAGTTTTGATGTTACTGTTAGAGCTAGTACTCCTGCTGGCGGAGGCGGTACAGTCAAAATATTTAGCGGTACTAACGAACTGACAACAATAACTATAACAGATACAGGAGGCGTTACTACTTTTCAGGATTTTACTGGGACAATTACTCTTGACAAAAGAGGTTTAAGTAAACTTCGTTTTGAATATAGTGGTGCCGCAGGAGAGTTATTCAATATTGATTCTTTTGAGTTCACAAGTAATGAAGCCTTTGTTGTACTCACCAACCCTGAATCTGATGAAATTGCCTTAATCATAACAAATACTCAAACTTCTTTCTCTATTGATGTAGAATATGCAACTCTTAAATCAAGCCAAACCGTTGATTTTAACCTGCGTGCAGGTACTACAGGTGTCACTGGTGGGTTTGCATCTATACGTCCTGGCGCACCGACTACAGCTGCTGGTACATTTAATATAACATTAAGCGGACCTTTACCGGTAGGTGATTATGAAGTGCCAATTTTTATCAATTCTCCTGGAGATGATCCACAGTTTATTGGAGGTCCTGACCCTACTTTGAAGCTTAGAGTAATCGAGCCTAATATTGATGCTGTTGATGATACTAGTGAAAATAACCCCAGAGGAACAACAATAAGCCTTAATATTCTAACTAACGATAAAAAAGAAGATGGTTCAACACCTATTGCTTCTGAAGTTACCGTTGACTTAGATACAACTACAACTGGTCAACAAACAGAGCTTATTGTCGCTAATGAAGGTACCTGGTCATATAATGCCACCAATGGAATAGTAAGTTTTGTCCCTTTATCTGGTTTTACAGCTAACCCTACTGATATTACATATTCACTTACAGAGATAGCTAATAGCCTATCAGATGAGGCTACTATTAATTTTGAATATATTCAACCACCAGCAATAAATAATGACTCAAGTACCGATAATAATCCTGGTGTAGTTTCTATTTCTATATTAAATAATGATACCACCAGTAATGGCACAACACTAAATCCATCTGGAGTTACTGTAGATCTAGACCCTAGTACAACAACTGTCGAAAACACGTTAAGTGCTGGTGTGTTAGGAGATTGGGCATACAACGAATCTTCAGGAGTCTTAACTTTTACACCGAATACTCAATTTTCTGCAAATCCTCCAGCTATTACATATCAAGTTACAGAAACTGCAACCTCATTAAGTGGCACAGGGACTGTTACTATTACATATCGAGAATTTACTTTAGCTGAATTTACAGTAAAAAGCATTGGAGAAACTTGTGCTTCTGAAAATAATGGGATTATTGAAATTTCTGCACTAGCAAATGGTGCCTATTCTTATCAAATAAACAGTGCTGCTAGTATAAACTTTACTAAGGATATAAGTATTGAAAATTTAGATGCTGGTACTTACAATCTAGTTATTACAGATACTAATTCTCAAGATACTTTTAATTTTGAAATTGTTATTTCTGAACCTGAAAACCTTAAAGCAAGTACTAGAGTTTTTCAAACTGCTAAACAAGTAATTTTAGATCTGTCTGGAAGTAATGAATTTAAAATTAATCTTAATGGTAATGAATTTACCACTACAGAAAACAGTTTGACTTTGTCCCTTAAAGATGGAGTAAACAATTTACAAGTTCAAGGTGAAAAAGAGTGTCAAGGTAAATTCGATCAAAAAATAATAATTGGAGATTCGATTATTGCCTATCCCAATCCTGTAGTAGATAATCTTACTATTGAAACAAATACTTCGGGAACCACGAATATTGAAATATTTGATATTGCTGGAAAATTAGTGATCTCAAAATCTTCAACTTCAACAAATGGAATATCTCAAGTTAACTTGCAAGATTTGACATCTGGTATGTATTTCGTCATTGTGAATACTTCAAATTCATCAACAACACTTAAAATTACAAAATAATGAAAAAGATATTTTTATATATAGCATCCTGTTTAGTAATAGCTGCATGTAGTTCTGATAGTGATAGCCCTGCTCCTGATCCACCTGTCACGCCGCCCACAGCAGCTAGTTTAGTATTTCCTGAAAATAATTCTTTATGCACAGAAGCTAAAGACTTAACTGGTAATCCTGGAGACACAAACAGAACATATACCATTACTTTTCGTTGGACAGGTGTCGTTGATAACATGTACGAAGTTTCTCTAAAAAACGAAGTTGATGGTACAACTCGAAATGAAAGTATTACTGCTACCACCACTGATATCGTTTTGGATATTGATAACATAATTCCTGGAGCCAATTATAGCTGGGTTGTAGTTGCTTCAAAAAACGGAACAACAGAAACCGCTGAATCTAGTGAGCAAACATTTACTGCAGCCGGAATTGCAGAAATATCTTTTGTACCGTATGCTGCAACTCCAAATAACCCAGGACTAAATGCTTCTTTAGCACCAACTACCTTGGTGACTTTAGATTGGACAGGAAAAGATGATGATAATGACATCAAAGAATATGATATTTATTTTGGAGAAGACAATCCCCCTGCAACCAAAATAGAAACGACAGTAGACAATACTATAACAACCAAAGATGTTGTGGTAGAGTCAAACAAACTATATTTTTGGCAAATTGTAACTAGAGATGAAGTTGGAAACGAATCTAACTCTGCAGTCTTCAAGTTTGCAGTTCAATAAGATCTACTATTTTTTTTCAAAAGGCTACTTTTTTAGAGTAGCCTTTTTCTTTTTCACCTACTTTCATATTATTAAATTTATCGATATAGTTAGCCCATACCTCCTCTACTTTCTGTTATAAGAAAACTATATTCTTCATCAAATTTCATGCTCACTTCTATAGATATATCGCCATTTAAACCTGTTAAACAACAGGTTACGCTTTTTAAAACACATAATCTTAAAAATGTAGGAAAAGGATGTCGATGTTAAAATAATCTTAAAAATATTTTTTTTAGAACAAAATTATAATGTACCTTTAACGTCAATAACGTATTACATAAGAGGAAAAACCCTCTATTTCGTCAAAAACTGAATTCTAGAATATAGCTATCTATGAATTCTATAGCGTTTTCACACTTCGTTTCTTAAATGCAAAATAGTTTAGACGTTTTTTTAATCCATAAAAAGTTAATTGTAATATGTTAAGACCATCCAATTCGATTATTGTTTGTATTATTTTTTTGATCATCCTTTCCTATTCTTGTGAAAAAGAAGATGATTATATGTATTCAAAAGAACAACAAATAGAAGATGAATCTATTAAGGAGGTTGTTCAAGACTCTACATTTACTGATGCCCAACTATTAAAAGTTCTGGAAGAAGAACTTGAATTTATAGCTTTAGAGAAACAAGGAGCTATTGTAGATATTTCTGGTATGGATATCGTAAAAGAAAACCCTAAAAAGGTATATGTACATTATATGCCATGGTTTCAAAGTAAAGATTTTGACGGGTATTGGGGACAACATTGGACAATGACTAATCAAAATCCTGAAATCAAAGATGAAAACGGTAATTTGCAAATTGCATCATATTACTACCCTCTTATTGGTCCTTATTCTTCCTCTGATCCTGATTTACAAGAATATCACTTTTTAATGATGAAACTTTCAGGTGTTGATGGTGTTATTTTCGATTGGTATGGTAGCAGAGATCTTCACGATTATGGACTGATCAAAAAATCCACAGAGACTTTTATAGATACTCTTGAAGATTTAGGAATGAACTTTTCCATTATGTATGAAGATAGAGCAGCGGCACTAGCAGCACAAGCCTCTTTATCAAATGATATTGTCGAAGCTGTTAAAGAAGATTTTTCTTATATCAACAAAGAATACTTTTCAAGCCCTAACTACATGAAGCATAATGATAAAAACCTGCTATTTATATTTGGACCTAATTACTTAACGACTGAGAACGAATGGAATCAAGTATTTAACATTTTACCAGAAGACAATCGCCCTGATTTCTTAACACTCTGGGCTTCAAAGGGCAATGTTGGTTCTAATGCAACTGGAGAATTTTTATGGGTAGATAAAGACCACTTACTTGCACATGATTATTATTACAACACCTATGAAGCAACAAATAAGATCACTGTAGGTTCATCTTATCCTGGGTTTAAAAGTTTTTATACCGCAGGTGGATGGATTGATGGCATAAATGATTGGAGTATTGACACCAAACAAGGATATACTTTTGTAGAAACGCTTAACTACACTCATCATGAACGTTCTGATTTTATTCAAATTATTACTTGGAATGACTTTGGTGAAGGTACTATGATAGAGCCAACCCAAGAGTTTGGCTTTACATATCTACAAGTTCTACAAGAATACACAGGAGTTTCATTTACTCCAGAAGATTTACAAATTGCGCTTGATTTATATGAAACTCGAAAAGAATATAAAGACAACCCTAAAATACAACAGTATCTAAATAGAACATATAAATATATTAAAACATTAGAACTAGGAAGAGCCGAGAAGATCTTAATGGCTATTCATCGATTTTACTAAACTTACAAAAAATAAGCTTATGCATACATAATTACTTGTATTACTATATATAAAAAGCCCATCAAATTTTGATGGGCTTGTACTTTAAAAAAAATTAATTTGTATCTATTAAATCACTTTAACATTTACTGCGTTTAATCCTTTTTTACCTTCTTTAAGGTCAAACTCAACTTCATCTCCTTCACGAACTTCGTCGATTAAGCCTGAGATGTGTACAAAGTGATCTTTGTTTGATCCTTCTTCTGTAATGAATCCAAATCCTTTGGAATCATTGAAAAATTTTACTGTTCCTTTATTCATTATAAATTATTAAAAGGCAAATGTACTATTAATTGTTTAGGAATCCCTATTTATTTCAAAATAAAGTTTTTAGTAACTTTTACTTAATATTACAAAAACACTTTAATAATAAGAATAACGATTACTTTCAGTAAATCAATAATTTACTACTCTAATAATTGATTTTTGGCATAATTTCTCCACCGTTCTATACATTGTGTCATATCATCTGGGATGGGGGTATCAAAATACATTTCTTTTCCTGTTACTGGGTGCACAAAACCAAGTGTTTTTGCATGCAAAGCTTGTCTTGGTAGAATTTTAAAACAATTTTCTACAAACTGCTTATATTTCGTAAATGTAGTTCCTTTTAGAATTTTTTCGCCTCCATAACGCTCATCATTAAATAGTGTATGTCCTATATACTTCATGTGTACACGAATCTGATGCGTTCTTCCTGTTTCTAATTTACAGGATACTAATGTTACATATCCTAGCCTTTCTAAAACATTAAAATGAGTAACGGCGACTTTTCCTTTATGCTCATCTTCTCCTTCAAAAACAGTGTTTTGCAACCTGTTTTTTGGATGACGACCAATATTTCCTTCAATAGTCCCTTCTTCTTCATCGATGTTACCCCAAACAATCGCCACATATTCGCGTTTACTGGTCTTATCAAAAAACTGTTTTGCCAAATGGGTCATTGCCTCTTCAGTTTTTGCAATTACTAATAAACCACTAGTATCTTTATCTATACGATGCACTAAACCTGGTCTGTCACTACTATTATTAGGCAGATTATCAAAATGATAAATTAATGCATTAATTAAAGTTCCCGAATAATTACCATGACCAGGATGTACTACCATTCCTGCTGGTTTATTTACCACAAGCAACGCATCATCCTCATAAACAATATCTAACGGAATATTTTCGGGAGTCAAAAGATTCTCATATGGCGGATGAGAAAACAGAACTCTAACCACATCATTGGGTTTTACTTTGTAATTAGATTTTACTGCAATATCATTTACAAATACGCTACCATCTTTTGCCGCCTGTTGTATTTTGTTTCGTGTTGCATTTTCTACAAAATTCATCAAAAACTTATCTACTCGCAAAGGCACTTGTCCTGCTCCGGCAACAAATCTATGATGTTCATAGAGATCATCTTCATTAGGGTCAAAACCAGCTGCATCCATATTCTCTTCCAAAATAGTGTATCTTATTAGTTAGATAGATTCAGTTTCAACCCTTTACCATCTCCAACTACCAAGTCAATAGTCGATGTCTTCATAAGCATTGTCCCTGCCTTTATTCTTTTTCCTTTATGTCTTAATTCTAGCACTTGATCAGACATATTAGGTTTGTATGTTATCGTACCCACCTTAAAACCAAGGGCAATGAGTTTAGGTTCTGCTTGCCTTCTTGTTTGTAACACAACATTAGGCACCTCTATTTTACGATATCCTGAAGGATTAATTGTGATATATATTTTACGTTTTTCTTTAACTTCACTTCCTGCAGCAGGGTTTTGCTCTACAACAGAATATCTAGGGTAATCTGGATTAAAAGTAGCAGAATCTTGAACTTCATATCGCAAATCTTTCTCTTCGAGAATTTTTTCAACATCATCTAAATTCTTTTTACTTAAACTTGGTACAATAATACGTTGGTGATGATTTGTAGTACTTTCTAACCATTCCAGAGCGACATACGAAAGAATCGCAAGCATTGTAACCGCTATAACCAGTTGTATTAAGAATATTTTACTATATACAAACTTAAAAAGATCTCTAAAGAATTTTATAACTACATTCATAAAATGGTATATAATTTCGACAAATATATAAAAACGGAAAGTTTTAAGCTTTTCTTATAAGATAAATGATATTTTTGTTTTTAAAATATCATTTAATGAAGAAAAACATTGCCATTGTAATGGGAGGATATTCTAGTGAATTTGATATATCTATCCAAAGCGGAAATGTCGTATACAAACACCTAGATAGAGAATTATACAATCCTTACCGTATACACATTACTAAAGAAAAATGGGCTTATGTAAGTGATGATAATCAACAATACGATATTGATAAAAATGATTTTTCATTAACCATTAATAACGTTAAAACTCATTTTGACGCTGCATTTAATATTGTTCATGGTACTCCGGGTGAAGACGGTCTACTACAGGCTTATTTCGAATTAATCGAAATCCCACAAACCGCTTGTGACTTTTACCAAGCTGCACTTACTTTTAATAAAAGAGATTGTATAAGTACCTTAAAACCATACGGAATCCCAACTGCAACTAATTATTTTTTAAATAAAGGGGATAGTATTAATACAGAAGAGATTATAAAAACTGTCGGATTACCCTGTTTTGTTAAAGCGAATAAAGCTGGTAGTAGTTATGGAGTTTCAAAAGTAAATACCGAAAACGATCTTATTCCAGCAATTGATGTAGCGTATAAAGAGGATGATGAGATCATTATAGAATCTTTCTTAAGTGGAACAGAGGTATCAGTGGGTGTTATCACTTACAAAGGCAAAGATACTGTATTACCAATCACTGAAATTGTTTCAGAAAATGAGTTTTTTGACTATGAGGCTAAATACCTAGGTAAGTCAGAAGAAATTACACCAGCAAGATTATCTGATTCTGACACTAAAAAAGTTAAGGATTTAGCACTAAAAGTATATCAAATTTTAAAGATGAAAGGATTTTCGCGTAGCGAATATATATTTCACAACGGAGAACCCTATTTTATTGAAATGAATACTAATCCAGGATTTAGCGAAGCTAGTATTCTACCTCAACAAGCTCTAGCTGCTGGAATAAGTATTAAAGATCTTCTAACGAATACCATAGAAGAGGCTATAAATAATCAAAAAAAGTGATCTCATAAAACAGAATTTATAATTTCATTTATCTTTGTGTACATATCTATTTAATAATCACTAATGAGAAGAGCTGTTTTTCCTGGATCATTTGACCCCATCACGTTGGGACATTACGATATTATAGAAAGAGGTTTAACCCTATTTGATGAAGTCATACTAGCTATTGGTGTTAATGCTGATAAAAAGTATATGTTTTCTCTTGAAGAACGAAAACAATTTATACAAGAATCTTTTAAAAATGAACCCAAAATTAAAGTAATGACTTATAAAGGGTTAACAGTAGATTTTTGTAAAAAACAAAATGCTCAATTCATTTTAAGAGGATTACGCAATCCAGGGGATTTTGAATTCGAAAAAGCCATTGCACATACAAATAGAAAAATGTCTGAAATTGAAACTGTTTTCTTGTTGACCTCATCTGGCAAAAGTTATATTTCTTCTTCTATAGTTCGCGATGTTATTCGTAATGGAGGTGATGTTTCTGGATTAGTCCCAGATACAGTACGTTTCTAAATCATACATATGCATCGTAAATTAGGTAGTGTTACATTAGTCGTCGAAAATTATGATGAAGCGATTCAATTTTATGTAGAAAAGTTAAATTTCAAATTAATTGAAGACACAAAACTTAGTGATTCAAAACGGTGGGTTCTTATCTCACCAACTGATACTAATGAAACTACAATATTATTAGCCCAAGCAGCAACTCCAGAACAACAACAAGCAATTGGCAATCAAACTGGTGGAAGAGTTTTTATGTTTTTACACACAGATAATTTTTGGGATGATTATACTATTATGAAATCAAAAGGCGTTTCATTTTTAGAAGAACCCAGAAATGAGATTTATGGTACCGTAGTCGTTTTTAAAGATCTTTATGGCAATACGTGGGATCTTATTGAGCAGAAAAAGCCATAATAGAATAAGCACTAAAACAAATGATTCAATATTAATAACGTTTGGTTAATTCTAAATAAATCAATCTATATGTATTGTCAAAATATTCATAAACTCCCTACATTTAATATTCACAAAAACCTCACTAAACTTATAATTATGACACTAAAAACACTAAAGTATTCCTCATTATTCTTACTAATGAGCCTTATGCTTATCGCTTGTAGTAGCGACGATGATCAATCACCTGATACTAATGGAGGCGATGTAGATACCCCCGATGTAGATCCAAATAATGGCGGATGTGAAAGTGGAGCAGCAGCAGTTTTTGTTGAAAAAGACGGTCTACTTGTAATCGAGTCTGAAAATGCAGTTTTTAACAATACCGATTGGACACTTACAAAAAGTGCTGCAGATTTTTCTGGACCAGGGTATTTAGTTTGGAATGGTGCTGATGCCTTTAATCAACCCGCAAATGGTACATTAACTTATAAAATTAGAGTTAGTACTCCGGGAACTTATAGATTTATATGGCGATCTCGTATTACTATTGGTACTAATGGTACAGAACATAATGATTCGTGGCTCAGAATAGCCGATGCTAAACATTTTTATGGAAGAAAAGGAAATGGAAATATTGTATATCCTAAAGGAACAATGCAAGAGCCAATTCCTGAAAGTGAAGGACAAGCCACAACAGTACCTAATGGTTCTGGTCAAGATGGTTGGTTTAAAATTTATATGAACACTGCTAGTGCATGGCACTGGCAATCCTCAACGAGTGATAATGATGGTCACAATATTTTCGTTGTTTTTGAAACAGCAGGTGATTATACCGTAGAAGTTTCTGGAAGATCTAGAGGTCACGCTATTGATAAATTTGTATTATTTACTGATGGAGTTACTGAAGGTTCTGCGACTGCTGTTGATGCCACAACAAATGAAATAAAATGTGAATAAACCAAAAAAACACATTTAAAAAAGGCTTTTCAGATACATCTGAAAAGCCTTTTTTTTATAATATTATTTAAGAAATTAAACCTTATCGTCACAATCGAGTCTAAACTATAAAACCTTATAGTCATGGCAGATAGATTAACTGACAAACATATCCAACACCTCTATTGGCGAGCTGGATTTGGCATTTCTTCTAAAACATTAAAATCTATTAGAGCGCATAGCAAAAAAGACATCGTAGATCAAATTTTTGATCACAGTATCTCCAATAGCCCGCTATCAATGAACTTTGATATACTATCAAAAAATCAAAAAGACTTAAGCACTGAAGAACGAAAAAAATTACGAAAGCTTCGTAGAACAAAAATGCACGAGCTTAACCTATTATGGTTTAAACAATTAACAACCACAAATGAAGTCTTAAGAGAAAAAATGACATTATTTTTTCATGATCACTTTTCGGTTAGACTTAAAACTCCACGTGCATGTATTCACCTAAATAATGTAATTAGAAAGCATGCATTAGGAAATTTTGGCGAAATGTTAATGCAAGTATCAAAATCTCCAGCGATGTTATTATTTCTGAACAATCGTCAAAATAGAAAGAACCACCCTAATGAAAACTTTGCCCGAGAAGTAATGGAATTATTTACTTTAGGTAGAGATAATGGTTACACCGAAACCGATATCAAAGAAGCTGCAAGAGCCTTTACAGGTTGGAATTTTAATAAAGAAGGTGATTTTGTATTTAGACAAAAGCATCATGATTTTGAATCTAAGACCATTTTTGGTAAAACTGGAAATTTTAAAGGTGAGGATATTATCAAAATGTTATTATCAAAGAAACAAACAGCACGTTATATTACTGAGAAAGTATATCAATATTTTGTAAGTCCAAATAGCAATAATAAACATATTGAAGAGCTCACTACTGTTTTTTATAATTCTAACTATGATATCAAAGTACTACTCAAAGCTATATTCAAAAGTGATTGGTTTTATAATTCTGAAAATATTGGTTCTAAAATCAAATCACCTATCGAGTTACTAGTAGGACTTAGCAGAACATTCAATATAAAATATGATAACCCCAAGGTATTACTGTATCTACAACGTAAGCTTAACCAAACTTTATTTTTCCCTCCCAATGTAGCGGGTTGGCCAGGTGGAAAAACTTGGATTGACAATTCTACATTAATGCTTCGATTAAAATTAACCTCTATCTTATTAAACAATGGTGTTATCGAATGGAATGAAAAAGGTGATATGCCAGAAAATATGATTATCCAACAAAAAAACTACAATAAAATCCGTTCTCAAATACAAAAAAAGGTAAAAGCTACTCCTAATTGGAATTCGTTTTTAGGAACCTTAGAACAAAAAGACAGAGCCAAATTAATTGATTTTATGCTTCAACCCAAAGTATCAAATGCCGCAAAAAAAGTGTTGTCAAACCTTGACTCTACTAACACAAAAAACTTTGTAATAGAATTATTAAGCCTACCAGAATATCAACTTTGCTAAAACTACTAAATTATGGAACGAAGAGATTTTTTAAAACAATCCGTTTTTGCTTCAGGAATTACACTAATTCCTTCTTTTTTAAAAGGAATGGAGTTTTTATCTCCTAATCAACTATCTGGATATAAAAATGTAATTATCATTCAACTTTCTGGCGGCAATGATGGATTGAACAGTATTATTCCTATTAGCAATGATATTTACCACAATCTTAGACCTTCTATAGCAAAAAAGGCTACAGAAACTCTAAAAATCACGAACGACCTAGCTTTTAATGATAGTCTTAAAGAAATTGCGCGATTATATGACTCTGGTGAAGTAGCAATACTTAATAATGTAGGTTACCCAAATCCAAATCGGTCACATTTTAGAAGTACAGATATTTGGCAAACAGCAAGTCAGACTAATCAATATTTATCTACTGGATGGGTAGGCAGATATCTAGATGCAAATTGCCAAAACTCGTATCAAGCTATTGAAGTCGACGATTCTTTATCACTTGCCATGAAAGGAAACAAAATTAACGGTATTGCAGTCTCTGATCCTAATCAATTACATAATAATACTAGAGAACCTTTTTTTAAGAACATCGTTAAACACACTTCAAAAGATATGTTAGACGAAGATAATCAAGGATATTTATATAAAACCATGCTAGAGACCTACTCTTCTGCATCATATATCAATGAAACTTCTAAAATATATACAACCAACACAGTATATCCTCAAAACCCATTTGCTAAACATCTAAAAACTATAGCTGATTTTATTATTTCTGGTTTAAAAACAAGAGTATTTTATAGTACTCTAGGCGGTTTTGACAGTCATGTCAATCAGCTTACTAGTCAAGATAGATTGCTTAAGGTATATTCAGAAGGTGTAGGAGCCTTAGTTAAAGACCTAAAGAAAAATGATAGGTTTAAAGATACAATCATTTTAACTTTTTCAGAATTTGGACGACGTGTAAAGCAAAATGGCAGTAGAGGAACAGATCATGGCGCTGCAAACAATGCAATCGTTATTGGTGGGGCTCTTAAAAAACCAGGAATTTATAACGAATTGCCAAATTTAGCCGACTTAGACGCTAATGGTGATATTAAATATACTATTGATTTTAGAAGTATATATGCCACAATTTTAAATAATTGGTTAGATGTAGATGATCATACTGTATTACAGAAAAATTTTAGTAAACTAGGGTTTGTTTAAGTAAAAACTAAGCAAAAAGATCATATTACAATATATAGTTTCAAACAGAATTACATAACTATTTATATTGTTAACATTTCTTTAAACATAAATAGTATCTGTAAAACACAATTTTATTTTACTACTGACACACACCTGTCAGTACTTCAAATTACTTTTGTATTAATATTAATCATTTCAACACTTATCATTATGACAAAAGTAAAACTTCAACCCTTCTCTGTAATCGGAATTTCTGTACGAACAACAAATAAAAACAATCAGGCTACCCATGATATACCTGCATTATGGAATACATTTATGTCTGAAAATACAATTGATAAAATACCTAATAGACTTGAAGATTCTATCTACGCTTTATATACAGATTATGAAAGTGATTATACAGAAGGTTATACGACTGTATTAGGATGTAAAGTAGAAAATTTAGATAATATTCCGGATGGAATGACAGGTATCGAAATTAATAAAAATACTTATTCTAGATTCACAGCAGAAGGAGATCTTACTAAAGGCGTTATTTATGAAAAATGGGGTGAAATTTGGAATTCAAATCTAAACAGAGATTATACTACCGATTTTGAAGTATATGGAGAAGAAGCTCAAAACCCTACAGATGCCATTGTTGACATTTTTATTGGAGTTGCTTAGAATTATCTAAAAAATTCTTTGATGTCATAAAGAGTATCCCATGATTTGAGAATGCGACAATACTATTGTTATGAAACGCTCTCAAATCATAGGGACACTCCCTCTGACTGACTAAGGACAAAAAAAGATATTTACTCCTCTTTTTTAATTATATATACCTATTCTTTCAAGATTTTCACTGCAGGCCCATTGTTTATA
Source organism: Aquimarina aggregata (assembly GCF_001632745.1). Classification (GTDB taxonomy): domain Bacteria; phylum Bacteroidota; class Bacteroidia; order Flavobacteriales; family Flavobacteriaceae; genus Aquimarina; species Aquimarina aggregata. The sequence goes on from NZ_LQRT01000013.1 coordinate 378,459, forward strand.
ACAATGAAATATACACCACTTTCTAATCCTGAAACATCAATTATATTTTCATCATTTTTTTCTTTGATCCGTTTAGACATAACTTCTTGCCCCCTAAGATCCAAGATACGGATATCAGAAAATGTATTCAAGTTGTACAATACCAAGGCCTCTTTTACAGGGTTTGGTGCTATTATTAATTTTTTTGCATCAAAACTTGCAACTTCTCTTGTTACAGCACTCTTACTTAAAGTATTATCAGCTGGAACAATTTTCCATTTTTGATTTCTATTACCACTGTTGTAATCCCATAATTGTGCATTCGCATTTGTTGCTCCAGCAGCTCTGTCGAGACTTTTTTGTATACAGTGCATAGGTTTTAATCCAAAAATACCATTTCCATTTGATACAGCTTTCCATTGTTTATGAGCATCGGTTGCATCTGTCCATGTTGCAACATTTGCTCCATTAACACAACTCCCAAATGGCACTTCTAAATATCTATTTGTTCCTTTGTTTTTTATAGTATAGACATCATCTCCTTTGTGCTCGAAAATCCATTTTTGATCTTCAAAATTACCAGGATTGCGCATCACAGCGCTATGTTTTTCTAATGCTCTTGACAATAGTCGTTGACTATTTTCAGAGGAACTGATATAATAAGTTCCGTTTGCTATCAATTGAGTGTTTTCTGCAATTACAGTAATACCATTAACTGTATCCCATTGTAATGCTTCTCTCCAAGTAGTGCCTATAGGGCGTATATGCGTTTTGTAAACATACCCTGTACCTGGCGCTGGCTTACTAGGAAGTTTCACAGTAATAGATTTTACTCCTTTTCCTGCAGTAACTACTTCCTTTTGTTGTGCAACCCAACCTAAAGACGACCAAAACTCTACTACTAGTTCTCTATTTGTTGAAGCCTCGTATCCGATATCAAAATTATAAGAATCTGCTGATATGATTGTTGTTTTGGGATCTTTAAAAGAAACCTCATCTTTAAATTGAGGTACCGCTTCAATAGTAATGCTATTTACCTGTGCCCATTTTAATGCTTCTTGCCAAGTCCCTCCTACTGGTCGTATGTGCGCTTTAAAAACATACCCTGTACCTGGTTCAGTAGGTTTTGGTAATTGTACTGTAATCGATTTTGTTCCTTTTCCTGCAGAAACAGTTTGTACAGCACTACTTGCAATCCATCCTGTTGATGACCAAAAACCTACTTGAATTTCTCTGTTTTTAGCGGCTTCATAATCAACATCTACAGTATATGAATCTGCAACTTGTAATACGCTATTAATATTTGAAAATGAAATTGTGTCTTTATTCTCTTCAACAACATCATTATCATATTTATTAACACCTAGAATTACAGAACTAATTCTACCTCCACCATCTGGAAATTGTACCGTAACGGTAGTATTTCCTTTAAGCAAATTCATCGCTACAGGTATATCAATTGTACCAAAGAAATCATTTCTATTTCTCTGATCGTAACCTTTCCAATTTGCTGGTACAGAAACTCTAGTACCGTTTACTTTGACTATTGGTGATTTTGATTTATCATGTTTTCGGCCAATTGACATTTTTAAATTCGCATAACCTGTTCCTGTTTTTACACCATTAAATGAAAATGAAATTTCTGAATTTGCATTTATTGTTTGAAGATGTTTTTTAGAATAATAGTTTACAGTACGAATAGTATTTGTTGAAGAAATTGTGTTGGCAAAAGTATATTCTAACACTACAGTTTCGCCTGCTATTAAAGTAATATTAGCTGGGGCAGTAGTTCTTTCTGTATCACTATATTTTGGATTAGCATTATCAAATATTTTTAAACTCTTAATCCTTACCTTTTGCAATCCAGCCAAATTTGAAGTCATATTCAAGGTAGCTTTTTGCGTTTTATCATCTAAATTATTTAGGGCTACATACAGTTTTTTACCATTAACAAAACCTTGAATTTGTATGTCAGGATTATCACTTTTTACTAGAACTCTTTTTCCTTTTACTTCTGACCAAAGTCTATAGAAATCAATTTTTGCTGTATACTTCCAATTTTTGAGTATAGGTTTATTAGGATTAGATGTTGGTGTTACAGATAAAGGTCTCCAAAGAGAAGGCGTATAAGGCTGATAGTTATTTGCTCCTGTAATATGCCATCTTGCTTTGCCCGTTATAAAAGGAATAGAAATAGCCATTCTATCCTCTCTATCTAAAAGGTTAAATAGAATTCCGTTTATAGATTTTAAAGAGATTGCACTTTTTATATCACTATAATTTGGTCCATATCCTTTTTCAATACCTCCATATTCTGTAATTGCATGTGGTTTTACTCTACCCCATTTTGTATAACTATACGTCTCTATTAAATCTAATATCGCTTCAGAGTTACTTCCTGATCTTTTATTATCCTGTCCTGTTACATTAACACCATCGTAAAGATGAACTGCAAAGGCATCCATGTGATTACCTGCAACATCCATAAACATCTTCATATTCTCGTTCCAATGTCTAAAATCCCATAGTTCTAAAGATGGCCAAGCACTAGAATATCCAATTACTTTAATTTTTGCTAATTCGGGAGTTTCATCAAATTTTTTACCTATTGCTCCAAACCACTCTGCCATTCGATACTTCATCTTTTTATTATCGGGTTGTTGTGGTTTAAAAACATCATCTCCAGCATGTACAAAAGGTTCATTCATCGGCTCAAAAAATTCTGGGCGTCCAGAATCATCAACATGATTTTTATAGTATTCTGCAGCCCATGCAGCTCCTTTTTCTTTATTCAAATTATATCGTACAACATTTCTTGGATGCTCTGTTCCTACATATCTCGTAACATTACGAACCGATGTATTGTTGGAGTTAATAAAATTGGGATAGTTACCTACAGATCCGGTTTTACTGTTTGCGTGCGAGAAAGGACCCCAAAAGCCTCTTCCAGGGCTTACATTAAAGTCTGCATAGAACTTTTTACTGTCTGTATCGTTCGAATTATCGTGAAGCGTAAAATATTTAGTACGATCTAATTGAGAAATATTCCCCAAAAACTTTTGAGTTTTATAATCGATAGTTACCGTTTGCGAAAACAAAGGTGTTCGCAACATTACTAGTAATAGCAAAATTACTAGCGTTCTTAATTGAATCATGTGTTAGTTAGTTTAGGTGGTTTTAAGATGTTTTTTTTGTGTGTGTTTATGTAATCTATTACTTTATTTGTAAGCTAATACTAGTTGAGTTTATTCAATAATTAAAGTGAAATTAATACCCCTCTAATACCTATATCTGTGTAAGCTATTATTCGTTACTTAAAAAATAGAATTCGTAACCATATAGAAAGAATTCGAAAGAGATGTGGTTTACCAGTCAAAATAATACTTGAGACACACATATTTAAAAACAAATAACTAAAACTTTGACTAACAAATACTTAATTAACAAAAAAGACAAAGTCTTTCTTGTAAAAGAAAGAACTCTATCAAAACAAATAAAAAAAGCCGCTTTGATAGTCTAAGCGGCCTTTTTCATGTTACTCTTATTGTTTTAAAAATTTAGTAAAAGGAGAATTATTAATTGATATAAAGTAAATACCTCGTTTATAACTAGACACGTCTATACTATTATATTTACTGATAACTTTTGACAGTACCTTTTGCCCTTTTAAATTCGACACCTGTATCAATACTGGGTTTGTTAAATTATGAATTGTAAACTTTTCCTTAACGGGATTTGAAGATATTCTTAGATTATTGATATTAAACAACATATCTTCTTTCTCTCCTCCACCAATTATGGTAACATTATTAACCTGATCTGTATCAATTGCTTGTTGCCAATTTGTACCCAATGGTCGTATATGGGTTTTATAAACATAACCCTCACCAGGTGACGGAGCAGAAGATAAGTTTACTGTTATCGATTTAACACCTCGCCCTGTTGGCACAATTTCTTTTTGTTGCCCCATCCAGTTGGTAGCTGACCAGAATTCTACAACAATTTCTCTATCAGTTGAAGCTTCATAATCTAAATTAAAAGAATAGGATGTTGTTGAAGGAATCGTAGTAGGCGCATCTTTAAATGATACAAGATCATCATACTCTATAATTTCTGAGATAACAATATTATCTATTTGTGCAGTATCCAGATATTTCCCTTCGTTTTCTCCGATAGGCCTGATATATGTCTTAAAAGAGTATTGGTCTCCTGGTTCTGCCATAGCAGGTAATTTTAAACTTATTGATCTAGTACCTGATCCTGCAGGTACCACTAATCGTTTACTGCTTGCGAGCTTACTTTTTGCTAACCAAAACTCAGCAATAATCTCACGGTTTGTTGTTGCTTCATAATTAACATTTATACTATAAGAATCAGCTATCGGAAGACTTGTAATAACTTCAGGAAAAAGAATTGTGTCTTTCTTTCCAATCACAGCTTTATCATACTTTTCAACTTCTAAAATCATTGAACTTACTCTACCCCCACTATCAGGGAAGTTTACAGTTATCGTATTGTCTACTTTTAACAACTCTATCGGAAAAGGTATATCGATGGTTCCAAAAAAGTCACCTCTATTTCTTTGATCATATCCTTTCCAATTTGTTGGTACATGAACTTCTACTCCGTTTATTTTTAGTTTTGGAGATTTAGAAACATTATGCTTTCTTCCGATTGCCATTTTTAACTTAGCAAACCCACTTCCCACTTGGACATTATTAAAATTAAAAACAATATCCGTGTTAGCTTCTATTTTTTGAAGGTGTTTTGTAGTATAATAGTTTTTACTTCGAATTGTATTTGCAAAAGCTAAGTCCGTATTAAATGTATACTCTAAAACAACGGTTTCATTTGGAATTAAAGTTATCGTATTAGGTGCTTTTTCTATTTCGGAATCTGTATATTCGGGATTAGAGTTTTCATATATCCGTAAACTCTTACTTCTAATTTTTTGTAAACCAGACAAACCAGAAACCATATTAAGCTCTACAACTTGTTCTTTATCATCTAAATTATTTAATGCTACATACACTTTTTTATCTGTTGCGAATCCTTGAATTTGAACATCTGGATTGCTACTATTAACAAGAATTCTTTTCCCTTTTACATCAGACCATAGTTTATAGAAATCTATTTTAGCTGTATAACTCCAGTCTTCTAAAATTGGTCTATTTGGGTTATCTGTTGGTGTAATCGATAAAGGTCTCCATAGTGCTGGTATATACGTTTGATAATTATTAGAAGCATTAATATACCAAGTTGCTTTACCTGTAATAAAAGGAATAGAGATTGCCATTCTATTCTCTCTTTCTAATAGGTTAAATAAAAGAGCATTAATTGATTTTAAAGATATAGCACTTTTAATATCACTATACCCAGCTGGATATCCTCTTTCGATACCACCATATTCTGTGATCGCATGAGGTTTAATGACTCCCCATTTTGCATAACTGTATGTTTCTATCAGATCCAAAATAGCTTCAGAATTACTTCCTGATCGTTTATTATCCTGTCCTGTTACATTAACACCATCATACAGATGTGTGGCAAATGCATCAATATGATCTCCTGCTACATCCATAAACATTTTCATACGTGAATCCCAATGTCCAAAATCCCACAGTTCCATAGAGGGCCAAGCACTAGAATACCCTATTACTTTCATTTTTGATAATTCGGGAGTTTCATCAAACTTTTTACCTATTGCACCAAACCATTCTGCCATTCGAATACGCATTTTTTGAGCATCGGGCTGTTGTTCTGAAAATACTGCATCTCCAGAATGTACAAAAGGTTCATTCATAGGCTCAAAAAACTCTGGTCTACCAGAATCATTTACATGATTTTTGTAATATTCGGCCGCCCAAGCAGCTCCTTTTTCTTTATCTAAATCATATCTAACTACATTTCTTGGATGTTCTGTGGCGACAAAGCGCGAAACATTTCGTTCACTAGTATTATCTGAAGCTATATATTCTGGGTATTCTCCTACTACACCCGTTTTGTTTTTTGCATAGGAAAAAGCTCCCCAAAAGCCTCTACCACGCGTGACATTAAAATCCTTATAAAGCTTTTGATGATCTGCATCGTTTGAATTACTATGAATGGTAAAATATTTAGTCCTATCCAAATCTGATACTGTCCCTAAATATCGTTCTGTAGACATATCTATATCTACTTTTGTTTGCGCAGTTACGCTTGGCAATGACAAAAGCATCATTACCCCTAAAATAAAGTTTAAGGTTTTCATTTTTTTGTGTTTTGTGTGTTAATATTCGCTACTGGTTAATAAATATTATGATATATATAATTCTACTTTAGAAAAGTGAACTAATCACCTATTTCTGTTTAAGCAAAATGTCTTATTCTTAATTAGATATTATAACTTAGCTATATCTAGTTATTTAACTTGTTTTGTTTTAAAAGAGGTAGCCAAAAAACATGCATCATGAAATTCGAAAACAAAACGTTTACATTAAAGAAGAAAAAACGAACGATGAAGCATTCTTTAGTATAAATTTCTTTTTAAATGTAAAATAAACATTTAAAAATAATAAATATATTAACACTATTAATAAAAATTAACTAAATAAACATTGCTTTTATTAATTAATCATTACTATAACAATAATTCTAGGGTAATATGCAAATTCACGAAACTGCTTTTATAGTATCAACTTACAGATCATATCATGAGGATATAAGCAAAGACATTTATGCCAAATTATGGAACAATCCAGATACTGATGCTTTAATACCAGAAATTCTTACTACTGTATCAAAACATGAAGCTATTTTACATAGTCTTAGAAATCGCTTTTTTTATGAAGAAATAAGAGGTTTTTTTAAAGCCAACAATGGCGGAACACTCATTAATTTTGGTTCTGGTTTTAGTATGTATCAATTCTCTTTTGACTCATCAATCGCTACTATAGAAATAGATAAAAAAGATATCATTGATTATAAAAAAGACAAAATAGATCACTGGACAAAAGAACACAAATTACCCCAAAGGGATATCCAATACACTGCCATTGATTTTAATCAAAATAGTATACAACAAATAATAGCAATATTGTCTCCAATGATCAAAAAAAAACCAATATTCATATTAATTGAAGGTGTTTTCTTTTTTTTGGATCGAAAAACTACAAATAAATTGTTTACTGTTTTTAAAGAACTGCAGAACCCAGGTGATATGGTTGGATGTGTTACTTATCTTCCGGATGTTGAACAAACTGAAGTATACAAGCGCCTTTTACATTATTTTGACAGTCATAATGATACTAATGATTCTTTTTCTCATCAAACCATTCCCCACTCTTATTTTTCTAAAATAGAAGGATATACCTTAAAGGAACATACTGATGAGTTCGAATTATCGAAAATCTATACTACAGACACTAATATCAATAGTAAAAAGGAAATATTGAATGAAACAATGTATATTTTAGAAAGGCATTAATCAAGCTGAGAGCATAGCCCCACAAATTCCGAGTCCAACTACAAGATATATACCAGCAAGTATAAAGAATACTTTTCCTGCTTTGCGACTAGTGGTTTTAAACAAAATCAAACCAATAATAGCTAGAAGTACTGGTGGCCCAAGAAGAATTAATAAAATTAGATAAACGATTCCTGCATAATTTCCACCTTCTAATAAAATTGAATTTGTTATCATACTGTTTCTTTTCTTAATTGTTCTAAATACTCTTGTTTATCATCGCGATAAAACAAATTCATCGTCTCAAACGGAATGATTTTATAATCCTTATTTACGATATGTACACAAGATTTTTTAATTGCTCTTACATCAAAGTTATACGCATCTATAAACTGCATAATTATGATTCTAAAAAGATTATCATACCCTAAGTCTGGCGCATCAATTTCTGGCAAACAACACATAATAGATTGTAAATTTTCTGAAGCGGTCTCAACAGAGTTACCTGTACTAAACAACTCTAATACCTTACCATGTAATTCTGAATCTTGCTCATAGACAATAGTATTTTTACCATTATCTAATAAATCTGCAGGATTGATATATCGTGTAAGTGGTAAAATCCCATCTTCGTTTTTTAATGCATACCCCATGACCAATGCGTCTGGATTACAAGGCACAGGTATCAAATCATCAGACTCAAATACAGGAAATTGTTCTAGAATCTTTCTTCTTACTTCGGTTAATGTAATTCTATCGGTTTGCGTGTCAAAATCCTCTAATCGCCCAGCAATTTGTGTAGGCTGAAATGTCACCCCACGAACACATTTTTGTTTTGTCGCAAAAGATATAACTTCTCCCATTTCATTATCATTTAACCCTTTTTGTAATGTAACTACTAAGGTGGTTGAAAGATTAAACTGATTTAAATGGGTTATCGCCTGCTTTCTAACTTTGGTGAGATCTTCTCCTCTTAATTTCTCTAGGACGTCCGCTTGCAAAGAATCAAACTGAAGATAAATTTCAAAGTCCGGCATATAACTAGCCAATTGTTCTGTGAACTTTATATCCTTGGCGATACGAACACCATTAGTATTCACCATTAAATGTCTAATTGGTAATTGTTTTGCATAATCCAAAATTTCAAAAAACTGAGGATGAATTGTGGGTTCTCCCCCACTTATCTGCACAACATCTGGTTCTTTTTCATTTTCAACAATGGTATCTAACATCTTTTTAATTTCATCTAAAGAACGATGTCTACCATAATGAGGTGATGAAGAAGCATAACAAGTAGGGCATGTTAGATTGCAACGATCCGTTACTTCTATTATCGACAAACAAGAATGTTGCTCATGATCAGGACATAATCCACAATCATAAGGACAACCATAATCTGTAGTTGTATTAAATTTATAAGGGAATTCTGAAGGTTTATTATAGTTTCTAATGTTCTTATAATATTCTATATCATCTGCTATTAACACCTTAGATCGTCCATGCTCTGGACATCGTTTTAGCATATAAACTTTGTCTTCTTCAAAGACAATTTTGGCATCTATTCTCTTAAGACAAGTTGGACATAAACTTAAGGTATAATCGTAATACGTATACTTTCTAGTAGGCATAAAATAGTTTTCGAATAGTTTTATGATAGTAAATCCAGCATAAGATACACAAATACTGAATACTACTTAATCCGAAAATCAAAAAAACATTGGGTTTTAGAAATTCTATACAAAATCGAAATAAAAAGTAAGAGATCATAAAATACTGAAATAACAGTCCGTTTTTATATTTATAATTTCTCTGAAAATATCTCAAACACCACCAAAGCACTATCAGAAAAACGATTTCAAACAAGGCAATTGGGTATCTAAACACACCATCACCTAAGTCCATTCCTAAAAAAGAGGTTGTTTCTTTTCCATAAGTAAACTCGTTAATACCAGCCAAAAAACATCCTATTCTACCAATAATAATTCCTAAAATTATTGGATAGGTAAACAAATCCCCTGAAGACTTATTTTCTTTAATAATTTTCTTAGCTAGTTCTACACCAAGCAATCCTCCAAAAAGCCCACCCATTATGGTTTTAACACTAAGCAAATAGATTAAATATTCTGGCGTGAAATCTACTATTGGATTTTCTAAAAAACCTAAAATACGAGACCCTAAAAAAGCACCAAAGACAGCACCAATAATAATAGAAAGTCGATTTGTAGAAGGTATTGGGTCTTGAATTCGTTTTTTGAGATATACGTAATATCGAAACCCAATAAAAAATGCAGCGTATTCTAAAATTAAATGGATATTCACTTTAACACCAAATACTACAGGTTCAAAAGGAATATCCATTTATAATTATTTCTATTTTAAAATCGAAATATAAGCTTTATTTATTTCATGGCTTTAGCCATCACGTGATATCTAGGGTCATCTACATCATGTTCAATAACATTTGCTAGTCTTGGAGAAGCTTTAATCATTAATGCTTGGCATTCTTCGCTAAGGTGTTTTATTCTAACTGTTTTGCCTGCCTCTTCATATTTACCAACAAGATTAAAGACAGCCTCTAATGCAGAGTGATCGCTTACGCGAGATTCTATAAAATCTATTTCTACGTTCTCGGGATCATTTGCGATATCAAATTTACTATTAAACGCCTGTATACTTCCAAAGAAAAGAGGGCCCCAAATTTCATACACTTTGGTACCATCTTCTTTTATATGCTTTCTTGCTCTAATTTTCTTGGCATTCTCCCAAGCAAAAGCCAATGCAGACATAATTACTCCTGCAATTACTGCAACAGCTAAATCAAAAAATACAGTTAATGAAGACACAGCTATTAACACAATAGCATCAGTAAGTGGTATTTTATTAAGTATTCTAAAACTAGACCATGCAAACGTACCGATCACAACCATAAACATTACTCCTACTAGCGCTGCTATAGGAACTTGCTCTATTAAACCAGATGCAAACAAAATAAACAATAACAAAGTAACAGCGGCTACAATACCTGATAGTCTTGTACGTCCCCCTCCTTTTATATTAATAATCGATTGCCCAATCATAGCGCAACCACCCATACCACCAAAAAGTCCTGTCACAATGTTTGCTCCTCCTTGTGCTAAACATTCTCTGTTTGAATTTCCTCTAGTTTCGGTTAATTCATCAATAAGATTTAAAGTCATTAAAGACTCTATCAATCCAATAGCCGCTAAAATTAATGAGTATGGCCCTATAAATTTAAATGTTTCAAAATTCATAGGTATTTTACTAAAAATATCAAACTGAAATTGTGGTAATCCACCTTTTAAGCCTTCTCCTCCGCCATCTTTAATAAAACTACCTACTGTAGCCACATCTAGTTTTCCAAAAATCACAATGGCAGAAACTACTGCAATACCAATTAATGCTTCTGGTAATTTTGAGGTTGCTTTTATTTTAGGTAATCCCCACATAATGGCCATAGTTAATAATACAAGGCCTATCATTAATATCAAATCCCCACCTTGCATCCAAGTCTTTTCACCATCCACAAACTCTTTGAACATTCCTAACTGGGAAAGAAAAATTACTATTGCCAAACCGTTTACAAAACCCATCATTACAGGGTGTGGTATTAAACGCACAAATTTACCAAGCTTTAAAACACCAGCTAGCATTTGTATGCCCCCCATTAGGATTACTGTTGCAAAAAGATAATATAACCCGAGTTGTTCACCAGGAGCTCCCATGGCATTTCCTTCTGCCACTAAACTTACCATAACTACTGCTAACGCTCCTGTAGCTCCAGAGATCATCCCTGGTCGACCTCCAAAAATAGAAGTAATCAATCCAATCATAAAAGCTGCATATAAGCCTACCAATGGATCTACTCCCGCTACAAAGGCGAAAGCAACTGCTTCGGGTACTAAAGCTAATGCTACTGTTAATCCTGATAAAATATCATTTTTAGCATTCGCCACTCTTTTTCTTACAAACTCAGTCATAGTTGTTGTATTTTGAGGGTGCAAAAATACGTTTATTTTATAGTAAGGCAAGTAAAATGAACTTCTATCTAATTTACAACTTAAACTAAAACGTTTTAGAAGATTTGAAAATCTTAAATCTTAGTATATTTAGCCCATATACAAGTCTATCATGCAAAAACTAATACCAACTCTAAGTTTTCTACTTTTTATACTTTCTTGTTCTAATCCTGAAAAGAAAACTACCTCTACAATTGATTTCACAACTACCTTTGAAAAAAGTCAAGGAACTCAAACTCCTTCCTACACAGAAGTTATTGCATATTATCAAAATTTAGCAAATACTTTTCCTGAAATTAATATTAGAGAAATTGGAGCAACAGATAGTGGAAATCCACTACATATGGTAACACTAGACCCGAATGGCGAATTTAATTTTGATAAAATTCGCTCAAATAATAGAATTTTATTAATTAATAATGGCATTCACCCGGGAGAAAGTGATGGTATTGATGCAACTATGTTACTATTTAGGGATATTGCACAAAAAAAAATAAAAGCTCCGAAAAACACAACTTTAGTTACTATCCCAATTTATAATATAGGAGGAGCATTAAATCGAAATTCTGGTACTCGAACCAATCAGAATGGTCCAATAGCATATGGTTTTAGAGGAAATGCCAGAAATTATGATCTTAATCGTGATTTTATAAAAAACGACACTAAGAATGCTCAAACCTTCGCCAAACTATTTCATTTAGTTCAACCCGATGTTTTTATCGATAATCATGTGAGTAATGGTGCCGATTATCAATACACGCTCACACATCTTTTTACACAACACAATAAATTAGGAGGAGCATTAGGAAATTATTTACATCAAGAAATGCATCCGCAACTCGAAGCCGCTCTAGTCAACAAAAAATGGGATATCACACCATATGTAAACGTCTGGGGAACAACTCCAGAAAAAGGTTGGACACAATTCATGGACTCACCCAGGTATTCTACAGGGTACACAACATTATGGAACACATTGGGCATGATGGTCGAAACACATATGCTTAAACCCTACAAAAAAAGAGTCGAAGGTACTTATGAACTCATGAAATCTATGATTGAGATCATCGAAAAAGATGGAACTAAAATTACTAAACTAAGAGAAAAGGCTTTTTCTGATGTGGTTACACAAGAAAATTACACTGTACAATGGAAATTAGACACTACTAAAATTACAACTTTTGATTTTAAAGGATATGAAGGAAACTTTATAGAAAGTAAAATCACAGGAGCTAAACGTTTGAAATACGACCAGAAAAAACCTTTTACTAAAAAAGTAAAGTATAAAAATTATTTTAAAAGTGCAGTTAACATAAAAGTACCAAAAGCGTATATTATACCGCAAGGATGGTGGACAATTAAAGAACTTTTAAAAAGAAATAATATAGAATTTAAAGTTTTAGAGCAAGATTCTACAATTACCGTTGAAACGTACCATGTAAAAGATTATAACAGCAGAAACACCCCTTATGAAGGACATTACCTTCACTATAATACCCAAGTTAAAACCAGTAAAGAAGAGATTACATTCACCAAAGGAGATATGGTCATCCTAACGCACCAAAAAGGATTTAGGTATCTCATAGAAACCTTAGAACCACAAGCTCCTGATTCGTTTTTTAATTGGAACTTCTTTGACACTATCTTACAGCAAAAAGAAGGATTTTCACCCTATGTATGGGAAGATAAAGCAAACGAATTACTATCGCAAAACAATGAATTAAGAATTAAATTTCAGAAAAAGAAAAAAGATACTGCTTTTGCTAACAACTGGTATGCGCAATTAGATTGGCTACACAAACAATCCGAACACTACGAAAAAGCGCATCTTAGATATCCTGTTTATAGAATTCCTAAATAAAGATATTATAGGTTTAACCTATCAATTCTGGCCTCAATACCAGAAGCTTTCATTTCTTGTTCTACACTATCAAAATCTGTTTTATCTACACTTTTTTTGATACGACCTTCTTTTAAATAATGTAAATAATCACAGGTTTCATGAAGCGTCGAAAAAATATGAGAAGAAAGAATTACTATTTTATTGAGTTCCTTTAATTTTAAAAGCACTTGGTTAATTACAATATTGCTATGAACATCAACACCATTAAAAGGTTCATCTAAAATAAAAATAGCATTGTTCTGTAATAAAATTCCTGTAAGCGCTAGCTTTTTTTTCATTCCTGTAGAGTATGTTTCAGCATACTTATTCAGCGGTAGGTCAAAAATATTTTTTTCTTTACTATCGGTTAATTTGATTTTTCTGGCATTACATACTAGCTGCAAATATTCTTTTCCGGTAATTTTTGAAAGAAAATAAGGGTTAGTTGGCAAAAAACCTATCACATTCTTTATTACTCCTTTATTATAATTAATTTTCCCTTTAAAACTATTCATACCCGAAATACAACGAAACAAAGTTGTTTTCCCAGCTCCGTTTTCACCAACAACTCCATGAATCTCACCTGGTTTAAAAGATAGGTTTATGTTTTGCAACACTTCTTTATTATCGTATGATTTATATAATGAGTCTATTTTTATCATTTTAATAAGGTGGTTAAGTTGCTTTTTGCTTTATAATAAAAATAAGGAATCAATAAAAACATTGCAGGAGGAAAAAAAAGACACAGGACTCCTATTATACCTTGAAACATTGCATTTCCTAAACTATTAAAAGCATATTTCATTAGTATATACATAACGACGTATAGAACACCCAAAACTTCAAACATTAAAGCGATGTATATTTGATCAAAATAAAAGATTGCCAAAATTGATACTATCGGGATGGTTAATAAAATACTATATCGAATAGCTATTGTTATTTTGTTTTTTAAAAATTCTTCTGGTGTCATAGCATGTACCCAAATGTAAAACTGAGGTTCTAAATTTGAATAATACAATGAGCAAATAAAAAAAATAGACACAATTCCGAAAACTCCTAAATTAAAATTATCTACGAGTATAGAAATAACAGAAACACCATAGGACAATAAAAATACCCAAAATGTTTTTCTAAAACCCACTATAAACTCATGTGGCCATCTATAAAAAGGGGTCGGTAGTACGAAATTGACCTTGCTCAGCTTCTTTAAGAAAGATAATATTACCCCTAAAAGTAAAACTAGTATAGATTCTGCATAAAGTTGTTTATACACTAAAAAAAATAAAAAAGGCAGAACTAAAAACACATTATTAAGAACGTTAATGCCTCTATATATAAGGTTAGAAAATTGCTGCTTTAAAAAATCATCATGTTTTGAAAAACTAATAGTGGCTACAAAAAAAACAACCAATAATGGATACAGGTAGTTTGCATACATTACTTTTTCAAAAAAACTTGATGATCCCCAATACATAAAACATGGAATAGCTACATATGCGATTATTGGTTCTATTCCCAGCTCTTTAAGATGACGATTTATACGTCTAAAAAGTAATGTATAATACAACTTCATCAATTAAGATAAATAATCATGTGAAAAGAGTTTTTTGATATTTGCATAGGAATTTGTTAAAGCTTTTTTAGCTTTTTTCTTATTCTTCCATTTTACTTTAGTAATACCTTCTTCTTTTTGCGGTAACAATACTCCATCATACTCTGTTTTCATCTCGAACCAATAAGTTACTTTTAACCTAAACTCTCCATTTCTTTTAAAAACATGAAATGTTTTATATAAAAACTTAGTGATTTCTAGTCCAGTTACTCCTGTCTCTTCTTCTACCTCTCGTATTGCAGCAGTTTCAATATGTTCATTTTTTTCAATCTTGCCTTTTGGCAAGTCCCATTTTCCGTTTCGGTAAATAAAAAGAATTTCGTCTTTGGTATTATATGCCTTTCCTCCTCCTGCTACAACTACTGGCAACTTAGCATACAGATGATCAATCAATTTATTCTCATTTTTATGATAAAAATGGTATTTGGCTTCTTCATTAGCAGCTTCTTTTCCTAAAACATCTCTAATAATTTCAGGAAACACAACCTTTTTAATAGGAATCGTTTGATATCCATCAATTACCCTTTTTGTAGAAAGAATAATAGGCGTATTATTCACAAAAACTTTATACATTTGCAACTATGATTTTTGATAAAAATACAGCAAAAAAAACTGCTGAGTTATTGTTGCAAATTAATGCAATTAAATTACAACCGCAAGAACCTTTTACTTGGGCATCTGGATGGAAATCTCCTATCTATTGTGATAATCGAATTACGTTATCCTATCCAGAAATAAGAAAAACACTCGCTAAAAACCTTGCTACATTTATTGAGCAAACCTATGGCAAACCTGATGTTATTGCTGGCGTTGCTACAGGAGCTATTGGCATTGGTTTATTGGTTGCCGAAGTTTTAAATCTTCCATTTATTTATGTTCGACCAGAAGCTAAAAAGCATGGTAGAAAAAATCAAATTGAAGGTATTGTTCCTAGTAATAAAAGCGTTGTGGTTGTAGAAGACCTTATCAGTACTGGAAAAAGTAGCCTTAATGCAGTAAAAGCATTAAGAGAAGATAAGGCAGATGTAAAAGGAATGGTTGCTATTTTCAATTATGGCTTTGATATAGCTGTTGAAAATTTTGAACAAGAAGCTTTAGCACTACACACCTTAAGTAATTATGAAAACCTCTTAGAACAGGCTTTAGATACAGCCTATATCACAAAAGAACAACATAAAACACTACAAGATTGGAAAACTAATCCTGCAGAGTGGAACATATAACAATTAAATACTATTATGAATTTAGAAAGCCCTACGGTAACTGTAAATAAAACTGCAGAAGAAGTATTTGAATTTTTGACTAAAGTTGAAAACTTTGAGCAGCTTATGCCTGAAAGCAAACAAAAATTTGAAAAAATAACGGATTCAAGATTTCTTTTTCAATTAAAAGGAATGCCAGAACTTGTATTAGATCAAAAAGAAAACACTCCGTCTAGCCAAGTAGTTTTAGGAGCTGCCAGTGATAAATTACCGTTTACTTTAACTGCAGATATTGTGAATACAGAAGATGGAAAAAGCACTACTAAGTTGACTTTTGACGGGCAATTTAATGCCATGATGGCAATGATGATCAAAACACCAATCCAGAATTTCATAAATACACTAAGTGAGAATATTGGAAAACTATAATTTAATACAGTAATGAAATTTCTTTAAGATCAAATGCACTAACAATTTCATCTTCAAGAAGTACTTGTAATTTACCTTGGTTTGTTACTGATTGAATTATACCAACAAAAGAATTACCCTTTACATCTAAAAATGTAGAGGGTTTATTTTTTCTAAAAAGTACAGTTTCATATTCTTCTTTTAAGTTTTTAAAATTCGAAACGCTTAGTTTCGAAAATCTATAAACCAACTTTTTCAATAAAACTTGTAAAACCTCTTCTACATTAAAATGTGTTCCTAAAATCTCTTTTAATGAACCCGCTTGGGGTAAGTTTATAAACGAAGTTTGATTGATATTGATTCCTATACCGATAATCACCCCCGTTAAACTGCCATTTTTAACAACATTTTCTATTAAAATACCACATATTTTTTGTTTATCTGACAGAATGTCGTTAGGCCATTTTATAGATAATTTTGTTACCATAAAATCACTTAAAGCATCGCAAACTGCTAAAGAACTTGCCATTGAAATATAAAACTGATCCGTCAGCTTTATACTGTTAACCTGCATAAACACACTACACGTAAGGTTTTCTCCTGGGTTACTTTGCCATACAGTACCCATCTGTCCTTTACCAGCGATTTGTTCTTTGGCCCAGACACAAATTGGGTTTGTAAATTGTTTTTTACGATTAAGGTCTCTAAGAAAAGTATTTGTTGAGTCAATGGCATCAACTTTGATTATATCCATACAAAAGGTGTAAAAGTTTCATAAATGTCCGTATAATACGCACAGTAAAATGATAAAAAGTAATAACTTTACACAAATTAAAAAAATGCATGACTAAAAAAGAAATTGATACCGATCAATTAATCACTGAAATTATAAAAGGTATTGAAGAAGTAAAGGGTAATGATATCAACATTTTGGATTTAAGAGAAATCGAAAATACAGTATGCAATTACTTTGTTATCTGCAATGGTACTTCTAACACTCAAGTAAATGCAATTGTAAATTCCATTCAAAAAACCGTAAGTAAAAAACTGAAAGACAAGCCTTGGCATGTTGAAGGTAGTGAAAATGCAGAATGGGTATTAATTGATTATGTAAATGTTGTAGTGCATGTTTTCCAAAAACACATCCGAGAATTCTATGATATAGAAGGATTATGGGGAGATGCGAAAACTACAATTATTGAAACAAATTATTAAAAGCAAAGCGTAAATGGCTAAAGAAGATAAAAAAACAGAACCTAACAAAAAACCAAAGTTTAGCGCATATTGGATTTATGCAGTTATTATTATTGGTTTTGTAGTATTAAATTTTATGGGAGGTAGTGGTATAGGATCCGCTCCAAAAACAGCCCCCAATGAGTTTCAAGAATATTTAAAAAACGGAGAAGTAGCAAAAGTTGTGGTTATTAACCACAGAAAAGTAAAAGTATTCTTGACTCCAGAAGCTAAATCGCTAGACAAACACAAGAAAAACAAAAGCAATTCTATTTTACCCGCCAGTCCTAATGATCCAGATTATCAGTTTGAATTTGGGGATTTGCAAAATTTTGAAAATAAAATTGCACAAATAAAGAATGAGAACAACCTCACTACACCTATAAGTTATGAAACTGAAAGTAATGTATGGGGTGAAATTCTAGTTACTCTATTACCATTTGCTTTAATAATTGGTATTTGGATATTTATTATGCGACGAATGAGCGGCGGTTCTGGTGGTGGAGCTGGTGGACAAATCTTTAATATAGGTAAGTCAAAGGCCAAACTTTTTGATCAAAACACAGAAGTAAAAGTTTCTTTTGAAAACGTTGCAGGCCTTGAGGGGGCTAAAGAAGAAGTTCAAGAAATCGTAGACTTCTTGAAAAATCCTGAAAAGTATACATCATTAGGAGGTAAGATACCAAAAGGAGCATTGCTAGTAGGACCTCCAGGTACAGGTAAAACCTTATTAGCTAAAGCTGTTGCTGGAGAAGCTAAAGTACCTTTCTTTTCTTTATCTGGTTCTGACTTTGTAGAGATGTTTGTTGGTGTTGGTGCCTCTAGAGTTAGAGATTTGTTTAAACAAGCTAAAGAAAAATCTCCCGCAATTATTTTTATTGATGAAATTGATGCTGTTGGTAGAGCAAGAGGGAAAAGTAATTTTTCTGGTTCTAACGATGAAAGAGAAAATACATTAAATCAATTACTAACAGAAATGGATGGTTTCGGAACCAATACCAATGTAATTGTTATCGCTGCCACAAACCGAGCTGATGTGCTGGATAAAGCATTATTACGTGCCGGTCGTTTTGATCGTCAAATCTATGTTGATTTACCAGATATTCGAGAACGTAAAGAAATCTTTGATGTTCATTTAAAACCTTTAAAGAAAGTTGAAAACGAATTAGATACAGAATTTATGGCAAAACAAACTCCAGGTTTCTCTGGAGCAGATATTGCCAATGTCTGTAATGAAGCTGCACTTATAGCTGCTCGTAATGGTAAAAAGGCTGTTGGCAAGCAAGATTTTCTTGATGCTGTAGATAGAATCGTTGGTGGTCTTGAGAAAAAGAACAAAATTATTACCCCTTCAGAAAAACGAGCAATCGCTTTTCATGAAGCAGGTCACGCCACAGTAAGTTGGATGTTAGAACATGCCGCTCCTTTGGTAAAAGTTACAATTGTTCCTAGAGGGCAATCCCTAGGTGCTGCCTGGTACCTTCCTGAAGAAAGACTTATTGTACGACCAAATCAAATGCTCGACGAGATGTGCGCTGCACTTGGAGGAAGAGCTGCAGAGAAAGTAATCTTTAATGAAATTTCGACTGGA
Source organism: Aquimarina aggregata (assembly GCF_001632745.1). Lineage (GTDB taxonomy): Bacteria > Bacteroidota > Bacteroidia > Flavobacteriales > Flavobacteriaceae > Aquimarina > Aquimarina aggregata. The sequence goes on from NZ_LQRT01000013.1 coordinate 397,850, forward strand.
GCATTAAGTGACCTAGAAAAAGTTACTAAACAAGCAAGAGCAATGGTAACCGTTTACGGGTTAAACGAGAAAGTAGGTAATCTTACTTATTATGATTCTTCGGGACAAAGTGAATACAATTTCACAAAACCATATAGTGAGCAAACTAGCGAACTTATTGATAAAGAAATTTCGAATATCATTGAGGAACAATATCAACGTGCTATTGAATTATTAGAAAAACATAAAGATAAACTTACAGAACTAGCAGAAGTATTATTAGAAAAAGAGGTTATTTTCAAAGATAATTTAGAGAAAATTTTTGGAGAAAGACCCTTTGGACAAAAAGAAGAAGAGATCGTTGTAGAACCTTCTTAATGCTTGTTTGACTATAAAACCAAGTTAAAATTAAAAGTTTTTACTTGTAAATTGAAAAATCTTAACCTAACGAATATTTAGGTTAAGATTTTTTTTATCTTTGAAAGTATTGTAAAAAAAGTAATTTCCCAATCACAATTTAAAAATGAGTCTATTTAGAAAAATCTTTTTTTCGAAATCTAAATCAGACCAAAAGAGTAAAGAGCGCCACATTGAGGATCGCAGCAAGTATATGCCTGAAATCGATCTCCCGATTGATGAAAGTTTCATGATGAACTTTAAAAGAAACGGAGGTAAATTTTTGTATTGCGATAAAGATGATGAAGTTTTAGACTCTTTTGATAAGATTCTTTTAGAAAATGATTGGTATGAAAAGGATGTTTGCACATTTGAAATGGGACTAGAACATAAATTTACTGGTTTCAACTTAAATTATGTAAAAAATACTTCGGCGTCTTTCTTTTTTGCCACTTGTGAATATCTAATTGCAGATAGCGGAGCCATATTAGTGTCTTCAAATCAACTAAGAGAAAAAAAACTTACAGAATTACCCGATAATTTTATCATATTAGCCTCTACTAGTCAAATGGTTAAAAACATAGGAGAAGGATTAAAAGGCATAAAAAACAAAAACAAGAATTCCATTCCTTCAAATATCACAACAATAAAAGACTTCGAGCCACAAAAAGAAAAGGATTTCTTAAGCTATGGAAATAGTTCAAAAAATCTATATTTGCTGCTTCTGGAAGATTTATAATATGAAGGAATTACTTACAAGAGCTTTATCGGGATTTTTATACGTCTCAATATTATTAATATCTATATTTATTAATGAATATACTTTTATTGCCGTATTTCTAGTTTTTGGTATTATCTCTGTCTATGAATTTCAAAAATTAATTCACCTTAATAACAAAAGATTATATTTCATCTTTGTTATTATCCTAGTTGTACTTAATGTTTTTCAAGAACATATATATCTAATTATTCCTGTTTTGGCCCTTACAGTTATTACCGAACTGTTTCTTGTTAAAGATTTAGTAACTATTCGAATAATTCCTATGTTCGAAAAACGAAAATATGGTACAAGTATTTTTTATTTGATAACGGCTTTGGTTTTTTTAACCCTTATCCCAAAATATTCTGGAGAATACCAACCTCAAATTATTGCAGGAGCATTTCTAATTACTTGGGTCAATGATACTTTTGCGTATCTGGTGGGTAAAAACTTTGGGAAACATAAATTGCTCGAACGTATATCTCCTAAAAAAACTATCGAAGGGTTTATAGGAGGTTTTATTTTTTCAATAATTGCAGGGTTTTTAATTGCTTTTTTCTCTAACACTTTATCTATCACTATATGGTTGATTATAAGTATAATTATGAGTATTTTTGGTACTCTAGGAGACTTAATACAATCTAAATTTAAACGACAAGCTGGAGTTAAGGATAGTGGTACCATAATGCCGGGGCATGGCGGTATTTATGACCGTTTGGACAGTGTTATATTTGCCAGCCCATTTTTATACGCATTTTTACAAATTTTAAGATATGTTTCATAAAGAAGGATTTAAAATAATATCAGTTGCAATTGTATTATTCATAGGGATCAATGTAGCATCCTATGTCGCAATACAATCAGAAGAATGGCAAATAGCAATACTCGTATTAACATTAGCTTTTTTAGTTTTGATATTACAGTTTTTCAGGAACCCGAAAAGACAAACCACGATAGATGAAAACACTGTTGTTGCACCTGTTGACGGTAAAGTTGTCGTTATCGAAGAAGTCCATGAAAAAGAACATTTTAAGGATAAAAGACTACAAGTTTCTATTTTTATGTCTCCTATCAATGTCCATGTTACAAGACATCCTATTAAAGGTAAAGTAGTTTTTAGTAAGTATCATCCTGGAAAATATTTGGTTGCATGGCATCCTAAAGCTTCTGAAGAAAATGAAAGAACTACTGTTGTTGTAAAAAATGATAATATTGAAGTATTATATCGACAAATTGCTGGAGCTTTGGCAAAAAGAATCGTAAACTATGCAACAGAAGGAAAACAAGTTGTACAGGGATCTGATAGTGGTTTCATTAAGTTTGGCTCTAGAGTAGATGTATACCTACCAATTGGAACGAAAGTTAATGTTACTTTGAATCAAAAAGTTAGAGGAGGAGAAAGTGTTATTGCAACTTTATAAAAATTGTAAAAAAACACCTTACTTAAAAAATATGATCACGATAGAAGTTAACCTTTTTAATTGAGTTTATCCTTCTCAATATTTTCCTTAAAAAGAAGTTGAACTAACATGACCGAGGAAGAATTAAATATTGCTTTTGATAATGCATATAAACGTGCATGTAATACAACAACAGTATTGCCACCTGATATTATGCTGTATTTTTATGCATATTACAAAAGAGCCACCCATACTCAAGGCTACTACACTCCTTCTGGTAACAGCGAGTTACGAAATGCCTTTAAGCTCAATGCTTTTTTTCAGGCGCAAAACATTTCTCCAAAAGAAGCGATGATAAAGTACATAGAATTGGTAGATAAATACATCCCTGATTAAACAAAAAAAGCCTTGAATTTAATCAAAGCTTTTTTTTAATTCTTAGTATTATAAATATTTACTCTTAAATTAACCTTTTAGTCCTGCTAAACTAGATTTTAATGTTACTATTTTAGCTTCTGCATCAGCTTCTTTCTTTCTTTCGATTGCAATAACTTTATCTGGTGCGTTATTCACAAATCTCTCATTCTGTAATTTTTTCTGTACAGATTTTAAGAAACCTTCTGTATAAGCTAACTCTTCTGACAGTTTTTTAACCTCTTCTTCAATATTTATTGCTCCAGATACAGGAATAAAGTATTCATTTGATTTTACTCTAAAAGATAATGCCCCTTCAACTTTATCCTCAACATATGCTAAAGCAGACAGGTTTCCTAATTTACTAATCACACTATCAAAAGTGGTATTACTTTTTTCGTTATTTAATACAGAAAGTGTAATTGCATCCTTAAAAGCAATATTTTTTTCTTTACGTATCGTTCTAATCCCAGAAATTACTTCAGCTGCAATCTCAAATTCCTGAGTTAATTTTTCATCAATAGTTTTACTTTTTGGCCAACTTTCGATAATTAATGCTTGTTCTGGTGTTCTATCAGTAATTTGTTGCCAAATTTCTTCGGATATAAAAGGAACAAAAGGATGAAGTATCTTTAAGTTATCCTCTAAAATAGCGATCACCTCTTTATATGTCTTTGCATCAATCGGACTCTGATAAGCAGGTTTAATCATCTCTAACAACCAACCACAGAAATCATCCCATATTAATTTATAGGTAGTCATTAAAGCATCACTAATACGATATTTGTTATAATTATTTTCTAACTCAACCAGTGCTTTATGAAACTTTGAAGTATACCAATCTATAGCCACAGCAGAGGCTTTTGGTTGCTCGATAGCATCATCTACTTCCCAGCCAAAAATAAGTTTAGAAGCATTAAATATCTTATTTACAAAACCACTTCCTTGCTTACAAAGATCTTCATCAAACATTAAATCATTTCCTGCCGGTGAGCTTAACAACATCCCTACTCTAATACCATCAGCACCATACTGCTCTATTAAATCTAAAGGGTCTGGTGAGTTACCTAAGGATTTAGACATCTTACGTCGTTGCTTATCCCTAACTATCCCTGTAAGGTACACATTGGTAAATGGTTTTTCACCTCTATATTCATATCCTGCAATGATCATACGCGCAACCCAAAAGAAAAGAATTTCTGGAGCTGTAACTAAATCATTTGTAGGGTAATAATAATTAATTTCTTTATTATCTGGCTCCAAAATACCATTAAACACACTCATAGGCCATAACCAAGAAGAAAACCAAGTATCTAGTGCATCCGGATCTTGTGTTAAATCTGTAGCCAGAAGTGCCTTATTTCCTGTTTTTTCTTGAGCTAGTGATAAAGCTTCCTCAGCACTCTCGGCAACCACAAAATCTTCTTTCCCATCACCATAGAAATATGCAGGAATTTGATGTCCCCACCATAACTGACGAGAGATATTCCAATCTCTAACGTTTTCCATCCAATAGCGATAGGTATTGATGAATTTTTCAGGCACAAGATTCACATCCTTATTTAAAACAGAATCCAAAGCTGGTTGTGCTAAGTCTTTCATCTTTAAGAACCATTGATCACTTAACTTTGGTTCTATCACTGCCTTAGTACGTTCACTTGTACCTACTTTATTTAGATGAGTTTCAGTTTTTTCTAAAACTCCTATAGATTCTAATTCTTTTACAATTTCTTTTCGAACCACGAATCGATCTTTTCCTTCATAGTGCAATCCAAATGAATTAAGACTAGCATCATCATTAAAAATATCAATCACCTCTAAATTATGCTTATCCCCTAAAACCTTATCATTTTGGTCATGGGCAGGAGTTACTTTTAGACACCCGGTACCAAACTCCATATCTACATATTCATCTTCAATAATTGGAATAATGCGATTTGCAATAGGTACTATAGCTTTTTTCCCTTTAAGATGTGTAAATCTTTCATCATTAGGATTAATACAAATAGCCGTATCACCCATAATCGTCTCAGGGCGTGTGGTAGCGATGGTTAGTGTATCGTCACTGCCTTCAATTTTATACTTTAAATAGTACAAGTTCCCTTGTTTTTCTTCATAAATCACTTCTTCATCAGACAAGGTTGTTTTTGCTTCAGGATCCCAATTTACCATACGATATCCTCTGTAAATAAGTCCTTTATTATACAAATCAACAAAAACTTTAATTACAGAAGCAGACAAATTGTCATCCATGGTAAAGGCTGTACGCTCCCAATCACAAGATGCACCTAATTTCTTAAGTTGTTCGAGAATTATCCCCCCGTGCTTATGTGTCCATTCCCATGCATGTTCTAAAAACTCTTCACGCGTAAGATCATTCTTATTAATACCGTCTTCCTTAAGTTTTGCAACAACCTTAGCCTCTGTCGCAATAGACGCATGATCTGTACCAGGTACCCAACAGGCATTATATCCTTTCAAACGAGCTCTACGTATTAATACGTCTTGTATTGTATTATTAAGCATGTGCCCCATATGTAAGACACCTGTTACATTTGGAGGCGGAATGACAATAGTATATGCTTCTCGATCATCTACTTCAGAATGAAAATAATTATGTTGAAGCCAGTACTTATACCACTTCTCTTCTACTGATTTTGCATCGTATTTTGCAGCTATTGCCATACTTTGGTCTAATTTTTGAATTTTAAAATGCAAAAGTAATTATTAAATACGACAACTTGAAAGTCTTTTACAATTTTGAAGTTGGATAAAAAGTAAGTACTTTTACGATTAATAAAAACCTACATTATGAAAAAAGTGATCATGATTTTATTTATTGGTTTCCTTGCAGTATCTGTAAATGCTCAGGAGAAGCCTAAAATAGAATTTAAAACTGAAGTTGTTGATTATGGTGAGATAGCCAAAGGTAGTGATGGTGTTCGTAAATTTGAATTTACAAATACAGGAAATGCACCTTTAATTATCTCAAGAGTATACTCTAGTTGCGGATGTACAATTCCTAAAAAACCAGAAGGACCAATTGCACCAGGAGAAAATGGAGTGATTGAAGTAAAGTATGACACAAAAAGAGTAGGACCTATACGTAAGACTATCTCTGTTTATTCTAATGCAGAAGAGGCTACAATGTCTATAAAAATTAAAGGTACTGTTCTAGATCAACAAAGTGTTTTAGAAAAAAAGAACTAATAAAATTTACATACTAATATGAAAAAGGTTTTACTCACATAAGAGTAAAACCTTTTTCATATTAGATAACCTTCTTAAGATAAAACTCGTAATTCAGTTTTACGCCAAGCCGCAACACAGTCATTTTTATTTTTTTTCCTTCTTCTGAATAAAATAAGTTGTTAATTTCTGATAATTTGAACTTATAAGCCTCTCGCCCATTAACTTTTAGAATAATATCTCCTTTTTGCAATCCAATGTCATCTGCTGGTGAGTTATCCCTAATATCAGAAATCTCATATTTTGGAATTAAAAGAAAGTTATTTGCCAATTGATATGTTTTCTTGGTTACAACTTCATTTAACCCTAAATACGCCTGAGTTTTCTTTTCTTCATAGTCGTAATTTTTTGCAGATACCGTAAAACCAACATGTTGAATTGAAAGTCCACTCATATTGTAATAAAAAGGTTTATCAAAATCTTTATTCTTTTTAAAAGATATTTTCTCATGAGGATAATCCACAATAAGGTTAAATTTTCTCAAAACGTTACCTCCTAATGAACCTTGTCGTTTTTGTAGTGATATTCCTTGTATATATATTGAATCAGGAAATGAAGTTGTAACATTTTTCATCTCAAAATCGCCTATTTTGAATTCATCAATTTTGGTCTTTTCTCCATAAATATCTCCATTAAACCCTTTGCCTAAAAAATCCCTAAATGTATTATCTGGTATAGAAATACCTTTCTCTTCGTTTTCGAATAACCATAAAGACGAACCTGATCCCGAATCTAAAAGTAATCTTACATCTATTAAGCCTTTTGTTTTTGATAAATACTTAGCAGTTATTACTGGTCTTTTTTTCTGATTGCCAAAATCTATATTTGTTTCATAACACTTTTTACATTTTTTATATTTATAAGTCTTAGGATCACTAAGTTTGATATACTTTTTTGAATAGTTGATATCGACCACAAAATCCTTAAAAAAATCATACCCAATAATTCCATGAACCGGAAACCCCATTCGTGGAGAAAAATTAATCGATTCGTCAAAAATCAGGTAAACTTTGTGGTTGCCACTATTTGCTTTTCCTATACTTAATTGATTATTCAGAGATTTAATTGCTTCTACAGGTTCTCCATTGCCTAATCCTCTCAAATAAATTTTTGATGCATTTTTAAGCTCAAGAGAACTTTTATTATCAACACTAAAAATTATGGTAGATCCTACACCTGTATCCAGAATGAAAGAAAGTTCAATACCATTAATAAAAACAGGGATTATAATGAGGTTATTTGCGAGCTCAAATCTAATCTTATCACTACTCACTCCATTAGGTAGTCTAAAATTTGTTTGGGCCGAAAGCGTAAGATTAAAAATTAACAATACTATTAAAACCTTACTTTTAAGAAAATGATAAAAATCTAATACTAAAATCTTCATTACACTAAATATATGCAAATAGTTGAAAAATCATTCAAATTATACATCAATTTCTTAAAATAATTAAGAAATTTACCGCTATTTACTTTTTTAAATTAAATGAGATGCCAGTAGTATCAAGCAAAGGTAATGCAATGCCCGAGTCTCCAATTCGTAAATTGGTTCCCTTTGCCGAAAAAGCAGAAAAAGACGGTAAACACATATACCGTCTTAATATCGGTCAACCCGATATTAAAACCCCTATAGAGGCTATAAATGCAGTCAAAAACAATACTTTGGATGTTATTGGATATAGCCACTCTGCCGGTTTTGAAAGTTTTAGAGAAAAATTATCAAGCTACTACGCCAAACATGATATTACGATCTCATCTGATGATATTTTAGTTACCACAGGAGGTAGCGAAGCACTTATTTTCACAATGGGAAGTATAACTGATCCGGGAGATGAAATTATCGTCCCCGAACCTTTTTATGCTAATTACTATAGTTTTTCAACTCAATCAACTGTAAAAGTAGTTCCTGTTGTTTCAAAAATTGAAAATGGCTTTGCACTACCATCTATAAATGAGTTTGAAAAACTTATTACTCCAAAAACCAAAGCTATTTTAATATGTAACCCTGGAAATCCAACAGGGTACTTATATAGCAAGGATGAAATAAAACAGTTGGCAAACTTGGCAATCAAATACGACTTGTTTTTGATTTCTGATGAAGTCTATAGGGAATTTGTTTATGATGGATCAGAACACTATTCGATTCTACAAGAAACTGAACTAAATGAACATGCAATCGTTGTTGATTCTGTCTCTAAACGATACAGTATGTGTGGCGCACGAATAGGGTGTTTAGTTAGCAAAAACAAGAGTGTAATGCAGACAGCAATGAAATTTGCTCAAGCAAGGTTAAGTCCTCCTACACTCGCACAAATTGCGAGTGAAGCAGCATTAGAAGCTCCAGAGTCATACTATATTGAAACTGTAGCAAAATATAAAGCAAGAAGAGATACACTAGTCGCAGGACTTAAAGAAATTCCTGGAGTTAAAGTTTCGCTGCCAAAAGGCGCTTTTTATTGTATTGCTGAGTTACCAATAAAAAATGCAGATCATTTTGCCGAATGGATTTTAGATAAATTTGTTGTAAATAACGAAACTGTCATGTTAGCACCGGCCTCAGGATTTTATTCAAGCCCAGACAAAGGTATCAACCAAGTAAGAATTGCTTATGTACTTAATCGTAGAGACTTAAAAAAAGCAATTAACATAGTGAAATTAGCGCTAGAAAAATATAACGATTAATGAAAATCGCATACCATAAATCTTTACGAGAATATAACACCTTTGGCATTGATGTTACTGCCGCTGAGTTTTTAGAAATTACATCAGAAACTGAGCTTAAAACAATCCTATTAAAAGAAACTAAAAAACCAATATTTATTCTTAGTGGTGGTAGTAATATGCTATTGACTAAAAATTTAGACGCTTTAGTATTACACATAGCCATTAAAGGCATTAAAGTTGAAAAAGAATCAGAAGATTCTGTGATCGTTACGGCAAACGCAGGTGAAAACTGGCATGAATTTGTTCAATATTGTATTTCTAAAAATTATGGTGGACTAGAAAATTTATCCTTAATTCCTGGTTATGTCGGTAGCGCACCAATTCAAAATATTGGAGCTTATGGAGTAGAACTTAAGGATACTTTTGTGAGTTGTGAAGCTGTCGAGATTTCTACTGGACATTCATGTACATTTACTGCTAAAGAATGTAAATTTGAATATCGTAATTCGATTTTTAAAAATGAGGTAAAAGGTAGATACATTATCACCAAAGTAACTTTTAAACTAACAAAAAAAAATCATATTTTAAATACTAATTACGGAGCAATAGAAGCTGCATTAGCAACAAAAAAAATCAGCAAACCTACTATAAAAGATGTTTCTGAAGCGGTTATAGAAATTCGAAAAAGTAAACTACCTGATCCGGCAAAAATAGGAAACAGTGGTAGTTTTTTTAAAAACCCTGTTATTTCTTCAACTCAATATTTACAATTAAAAAACCTATACCCTACAATTCCTTCATACAAGATAAACGAAGAATCAATTAAGATACCTGCAGGTTGGCTCATTGAACAATGTGGTTTTAAAGGAAAACGTTGGGGAGACGCTGGAGTACATGAAAAACAAGCCCTAGTTTTAGTAAATTACAACAAAGCAACTGGTAAAGAAATATTAGAAGTATCGTTAAATATTAAAAAAGAAGTACTCGATAAATTTAATATTAAGCTCGAAACCGAAGTGAATATACTATAATCTTGATTCTTAACATTTCTTTAAACTAGCAATCATAAGAACTTATAAAAAACTTAATTTTTCCTTTAAAACTACTGTAACTTCACATTCTTTGTATCTTTGCACTAAAATTGTTTAAGATATATTGTTTCATTTTTGAGACATTTCGCAATAATTTTTTGAATTATTAATTTTTTATAGTTTACAAATGAAACTTATTTTACTTACTATCGGTCTTTTACTTTTGGCTTTTGCAGGAATTGCAATTAAACTTTGGGCTAAAAAAGGAGGTGAATTTGCAGGTACTTGTGCTAGTCAAAGCCCTTTTCTTAATAAAGATGGTGAATCTTGTTCTTTATGCGGAAAAACTCCAGATCAGTTTTCTAATTGTAATGAAACAGAACATTCTAAGTAAGTCACCTCTCTGTATCGTATCCAAAAACAATTCATTGAAAAAAGAGAATTCCATTTTATTAGAAGAACATATTAGTAAAGCTAAAGATGGAAAACAAACGTCCTTTAATTATCTTTTGCATACTTTTTGGAATGATGTTTATAATTTCCAACTCAAAAGAACAGAAGATGAATATGAAGCTGAAGATATAACTATACAAAGTTTTTCTAAAGCTTTTGATAAGATTGATACTTTTAAAGAAGAATACAATTTTAAGACTTGGTTAATCCAAATCTCTAAGAACATCCATATTGATCTCCTAAGAAAAAAAAATGCATCTATACGATCAAAAACAACGCTTAACGTTGACGATTCAGTATATAAAATAGTAGATGATAATCCTACACCAGAGGATAAACTAATTACAGAACAAAATCTTGCACAATTGTTATTATATATAAAGCAATTAAAACTTCCCTATCAGGAAGTTATCAATTTGCGTTATTTTCAAGAATTAAGCTATAAAGAAATAGCAGACCACCTAAACGAACCAATAAATAATATAAAAGTCAAACTACTAAGAGCCAAAAAATTATTGTCTGAAATTATTACGACAGCTAGCGAATAATTAATCTTTGAAAACTTTTACGATCGTAAATTAAAAGATGTAAAATTCTTAATAACCGCGAATAAAGGATCTATCCATTTGTCATTAATCTTTTTATCATATTTAACAAACTTCTGAATCAAGCCTTTAGGCGCAGATATTTCTTTTTCTATCGCAGTAATATTGATATATTGTTGATTCCTTATCAACCATTTTTCTACACGCTTTCTACTATTTTGTCGTTTTTTGGGGCTTATCAATTCGTCATGCATGATTTTTTTCTCTTTTACTCACATAACTTTTAAAATAAAGAAAAATTTTATGTTAACTTAATTTTAACTTATTGTTAGGGAACTTGTTAACACATCAAAATAGTAAAACAAAACATTCTACTTTATAAATAGAATCAAGCCATTCAACGAATCATAACTTTTTCTTTATTACTACCGTTATCTAAGCTTTCTTCGTATTTTTGCTAAAAATATTGTTAGAATGAATAATGATGTTGCGGCTGCAGCCCCTCCTAAGGGGAAACCAAAATGGTTAAGAGTAAAACTACCTACAGGCAAAAAATATACTGAGTTAAGAGGCTTGGTAGACAAATATGATCTACATACGATTTGTACATCAGGAAGCTGTCCTAATATGGGTGAATGTTGGAGCGAAGGAACAGCTACTTTCATGATTTTAGGTAATATCTGTACCCGTTCTTGCGGTTTTTGTGGTGTTAAAACAGGAAGACCTGAAACTGTTGACTGGGAAGAACCTGAAAAAGTAGCACGTTCTATTAAGATTATGAATATAAAACACGCTGTTGTTACATCGGTTGATAGAGATGATCTAGCTGATGGTGGTTCAATTATTTGGGCAGAAACCATTCAAGCAATACGCAGAATGAACCCAAATACAACCTTAGAAACTTTGATTCCTGATTTCCAAGGAAAGAAAACGAATATCGATAGAATTATAGCGGTAAAACCAGAGGTTGTTTCCCACAACATGGAAACTGTAAAAAGATTAACCAGAGAAGTTCGTATTCAAGCCAAGTATGAACAAAGCCTAGAGGTACTTAAATACTTAAAAGACCAAGGCATTAATCGAACAAAGAGTGGCATAATGCTTGGCCTTGGAGAAACAGAAGATGAAGTTATTCAGGTACTTAAAGATTTAAGAGAAGTTAATTTAGATATAGTGACAATTGGTCAATATCTCCAACCAAGTAAAAAACATCTTCCTGTAAAACAATTTATTACTCCCGATCAATTTAAAAAATATGAAGAGATAGGTCTGGAAATGGGATTTAGACATGTTGAAAGTGGTGCTTTAGTACGATCTTCTTATAAAGCCCAAAAGCATTTATTGTAAAAAGTCTGATCAAAAAATAACTCAGAATTTAATGAATACACCCATTAGAATTGCCATTAATGGTTTTGGACGAATTGGACGAAATCTTTTCAGATTATTAATTAATCATACAAATATAAAAGTTGTAGCAATTAATGATCTTGCAGATACAAAGACCTTAAGTCATCTCTTAAAATACGATAGTATACATGGGGTATTACCAAATGAAATATCTCATACTAAAAATGATATTATTGTTGATGGTGAATCTTACCCTTTAACTAACGAAAAGGATCCTGCACATTGCAAATGGGCTAAATATAATGTCGATATCGTCATTGAAGCTACTGGACTCTTTAAAACTTTAGCACTCTCTGAAAAACATTTAATCGCAGGAGCAAAAAAGGTTATTTTATCCGCTCCTCCTTCAGAGGATAGTATAAAAACTATCGTTCTAGGAATAAACGATGGTGTTCTAGAAGGTACAGAACGTATTGTATCTAATGCGTCTTGTACTACAAATAACGCTGCTCCAATGATTAAGATTATTAATGATTTATGCGGTATTGAACAGGCATACATTACAACGATCCATAGTTATACTACTGATCAAAGTTTACACGATCAACCGCATAGAGATTTAAGACGTGCTAGAGCTGCAAGCCAATCTATTGTACCTACAACAACAGGAGCAGCTAAGGCTTTAACAAAAATTTTCCCTGATTTAAGTGATGTAATTGGAGGATGTGGCATACGAGTTCCCGTACCTAACGGATCTTTAACAGACATCACCTTTAATGTCCAAAGACAAACTTCTATCGAAGAAGTTAATGATGCATTCAAAAAAGCTTCCGAGACCTATCTAAAAGGGATTTTAGCGTATACGCAAGATCCAATAGTATCTGTAGATATTCTTGGAAACAGTCACTCATGTGTCTTTGATTCTCTAATGACTTCGGTAATTGGAAACATGGTAAAAATCATAGGTTGGTATGATAATGAAATAGGTTATAGTCACAGATTAATTGATTTAATTATTAACATTTCCAAGAAATAACTATCTTAGTTCAGATTTTTAAAGGAAAAATGCCAACCCCAATTAAACAATTTATAGCAATAGTTTTATTCATTTGTTGTTTTTTTACCTATTCTCAAACAGAACAAGGTGTTATAAAAAACCAACAGATAAAGGACTCCATTGACAATTATTTAATAAAGGCCAGTCAATCTATTGATCAAGCAAAACTAGAACCTGCACTTTCTAATATCATCCGTGCTAAAGAAATTGCCCTCCAAAATCAAAATCGTACTTATCGTGCAAAAACAAACATGGTTCTTGCCAAACTTTACAGAGAACTAAGGGATTTAGAAAAAGCAGAAGATCAAATCTTAGATGCAATTCAGATACAAACAGAAGATAATGATGAGATTATGCTTGCACATTCGTACGCTATCTATGCATCTATCGCTACACAGCTTAAAAAATACCAAACGACAAATGAAATTTTAGATAAAGCACTAGCCCTTACTAAAAAGAAAGATATAGAAGGACTAGAAGGCTCTATTAAATTAAATCAAGGACTCCTAGCCCTTTCACAAAATCAACCAAAGGAAGCTATAAAACACTTTAAAGGAGGACTTCCTATTATTAAAACCTACAATTTAGCGTATCTTAAGGCAAAGTTATATGTAAATATGGCCAAAGCTCAACTAGCTATTGGTGAGCTTGATAACGCAGAAGCAACCAATGACTCGTCTATGCAAATCGGAATAAAACAGAGCTTTTCTGAAATACGATCTGAGTCTAACGAACTGTACAGTAGGATTTATGAAAAAAAGGGAGATTATTTAACTTCTTTGAGCTATCTAAGAGCTCATGAAAAAATAAAAGATTCTTTATTTAATACAAATAAAGAGATTATTGCACAAGAAGCTGGAGCTAAACTAAATCTTAATGAGAATAATGTTCTTATCGAAGAATTAACAGAAGAAAACATTCAACAACAAAAATCTCTTAAACTAGGCCGTCTCACAACTATTCTTAGTATAGCATTAATAACTATTTTATCACTATTAACACTCTCTTTATACAAGAATAACAATCTAAGAGCTAGGGCAAATGAGCTATTACAAAATAAAAACACCGAACTTATTCTTGCTAAGGAAAATGCAGAAAGAGCAGGTGAAGCTAAAATTCAGTTTCTATCGACCATAACGCACGAATTAAGAACGCCATTATATGCTGTAACTGGGTTAACACACCTTTTACTAGAAGAAAGTCCAACTCCTAATCAAAAAGAACACCTTAATTCTTTGAAATTTTCTGGAGAATACTTATTATCTTTAATCAATAATATACTGGATTTAAATAAGTTGGAAGCAAATAAGGTAGAAATAGAAAGCACATCATTTAATTTAAAGAAAAGAATAAATGATGTATTAATAGCATTAGGCAAATCTGCAAAAGACAGAAATAATAAGTTGCACTATGAGTTTGACGAATCTATTCCTACCAAATTAAAAGGAGATCCTTTAAAAGTCTCTCAAATCTTGATTAATCTGATTGGAAATTCTATAAAATTCACCCAAAATGGAGACATTTGGATACGCGTTAAGGCTATTAACAAAATAGATACTAAGGTATTTTTAAGTTTTGAAATAGAAGATAATGGTGTAGGTATTTCAGAAAAAAAACAACAAAATATTTTCGAAAATTTCACTCAAGGCTCAGTTCAGATTAATAGAAAGTTTGGAGGTACTGGATTAGGGCTATCGATCGTGAAAAATCTATTGTCATTAATGGATAGCGAAATAAAATTAGAAAGTGAACTAGGAAAAGGTTCTAAATTTTTATTCAGTCTTAAATTTGACATCTTCGAAAACAAAAACTCTAACTATACAGAAGAAGCTAAAAAAATAGACTATAATGTATTAGTAGATAAAAACATATTAATCGTAGAAGACAATAAGATTAATCAACTTATTACCAGAAAAATATTAGAAAAAAACAAAGTAAAATGTGATGTTGCAGATAACGGAGATATAGCAGTACACAAAGTAAAAGAAAATAGTTTTGATTTAATTTTAATGGATATTCATATGCCAGGAATAAGTGGTATCGAAGCCACCAAACAAATTAGAGAGTTTAATACAGAAATACCTATTATTGCTCTTACTGCGGTTACATTAGATGATAATTTGGACGAATTTTATGACAACGGATTTAATGATATTATACCAAAACCTTATAAAACTGAAGAGTTTTTCACTAAACTTCATAAAGCCTTAATAAAAAAGCAAACCACAATGTAGAAAATGCCCTCCTAGCAAACGCACAAAAGGAGATGCATCTAAATACACTTACATATCTTCCTTAACATATTTTAAAATAAGGTCTTCAAAAGCTTCCTTATCAGCCAAAAATTGCATTTCAATGGGTTGATACCATATATTTTTCATAGAAAGCTCAGACGCAAGTCTCGTATAATCCTTTTCCGTTGTAACTATACATTTGTTCTTTTCTAATTCTATAAGTTCTTTATCAGAAAAATTATGATGATCAGGAAAATTAATATGGTCAAATTTCAACCCCAAAGAATGGTAGTAATCTAATAATGGCTTAGGCGTTGCAATACCCGTAACAAGAGCAAAAGAACTTTCTTTAAACAAATCTATTGACCTACTACCCGAAGAACACATAAGATCTTTTCCATAAGAAATACTACTAAAAAACAAAGATTGTTCATCTTTGATATTAAGTTTTCTAGCTATATCCTGTTTCTCTTTATCAGAAATACCTATTGGACATTTGGTAACAACAATTATATCTGCACGTCTCGCCCCTTTTCTTGGCTCTCTTAAATCTCCAGTAGGTAAAAGAATATCACTTGTGTAAAGGTTATAATAAGCTGTTAGCAAAATATAAAGACCTGCCTTTACTTTTCTATGTTGATAGGCGTCATCAAGAATAATAGTTTCGGGTTTAGGAGTTAAGGACCTTAAATTAGCAATCCCCCGCTGCCGATTTCCATCAACACCAACTGTAACATTTTTAAATTTAGTTTTAAATTGAAGAGGCTCATCTCCTACTTCTCTCGCAGTCGAAGAAGATTGCACGAGTTGAAAACCTTTTGTTTCTCTTTTATACCCTCTACTTAATGTCCCAACATTTATTTCGTTTTTAAGTAACCCAATTAAATACTCAACCATAGGTGATTTTCCAGTGCCCCCAACACTAAGGTTGCCTACAGCAATAATAGGAAAATCATACTTCTTTGATGCTTTAATTCCAAAATCATACAACACATTTCTCAACCATGTTACAGCATAATATATGGGAACAATCGGAAAAAGTATTTTTCGTAATAAATTCAAATGTTTCTAGTTTTTTAAATAGTAATATTCAACACAAAAGTATAAAACGTAACTTTGATTATTGTGAAAAGTTTTTTTACATTCATTTTTTACTCAAAAAGAATACTATCATGCAAATAAAAGAGGTCATACAACACCTTGAAGCTTTAGCCCCAAGTGCATACGCAGAAGATTTTGACAATGTTGGATTACTTGTCGGAGATTCACAAACAACAGTCACTGGAATTCTAGTTACTCTGGATACTTTAGAAACCATAGTAGATGAGGCAATAGAAAAAAAATGCAACCTAATAGTTAGCTTTCATCCTATTATATTTAAAGGCATAAAAAAATTTAATGGCAAAAATTATGTAGAACGAGTTGTAATGAAGGCAATTAAACATGATATTGCAATTTTTGCCATTCATACAGCTCTTGACAATGCTTTACTTGGCGTAAATGATATGATGTCACAACAATTAGGACTGGTTAATCGAAAAATTCTAATTCCTCAAAATGGAAATATAAAGAAATTAGTTACCTATGTTCCTAATAAAGAAGCAGAAAACTTGCGTAGTAAACTTTTTGAAGCTGGAGCAGGAGCTATTGGGAACTACAGTAATTGTAGTTTCTCTTCTGAAGGTACTGGAACGTTCAAACCATTAGAACAAGCAAATCCTACATTAGGTAAGATAGGCAAAACACATCATGAAAATGAAACACAATTACAGGTAACCTTTGCTAAACATAATCAAAACAAAATTTTAAAGGCACTTTTTAAAAACCACTCTTATGAAGAGGTTGCCTATGAGATTACAACATTAGAAAACCAAAATCAAAATATCGGCATAGGAATGATAGGAGAATTACCTGATGCCATGGAAGAAGAGAAATTTTTACAACACTTAAAAAAAGTATTTAAAACTGGTTGCGTAAAACACTCTGCATTATTAAGAAAACCAATAAAAAAAGTTGCGGTTCTAGGAGGCAGTGGTAGTTTTGCAATTAAAAACGCACAGCGCGCTGGCGCAGATATTTTTATTACAGCAGATCTAAAATACCACCAATTTTATGAAGCCGAAAACAAACTTATAATTGCAGATATTGGCCATTATGAAAGCGAACAATACACAAAAAACCTAATTGTTAGTTATCTTAGAAAAAAAATCAGTAATTTTGCCATCATTTTATCGGATAAAAACACCAATCCTATTCA
This sequence comes from Aquimarina aggregata, assembly GCF_001632745.1. Lineage (GTDB taxonomy): Bacteria > Bacteroidota > Bacteroidia > Flavobacteriales > Flavobacteriaceae > Aquimarina > Aquimarina aggregata. Next base: position 415,636 of record NZ_LQRT01000013.1, read on the forward strand.
ATACCTATAAATATGGCAAAGAAAGAAGTTACTGTTGAGCAAAAATTAAGAGCATTATACGATTTGCAATTAATTGACTCTAGAGTTGATGAGATCAGAAACGTACGTGGAGAATTACCTTTAGAGGTTGAAGATCTAGAAGACGAAGTAGCCGGCTTAAATAAAAGATTAGAAAAGCTAAACAATGATCTTGAAACTATTGATGAAAATATCAAGAGTAAAAAGAATCTTATTGAAGAAGCTAAAGCGCTAATCAAAAAATACGGAGAACAACAAAAGAATGTGCGTAACAACCGTGAATACAATTCACTAAGTAAAGAGGTAGAATTTCAAGAATTAGAAATTCAATTAGCTGAAAAACACATTAAAGAGCACAAGGCACAAATCGTTCAGAAGAATGAGATCATTAGTCAAACTAAAGGAAAATTAGGAGAACGAAATGAACATCTTTCACACAAGAAAGGTGAGCTTGATGCAATTTTAGCCGAAACTCAAAAAGAAGAAGAAGCATTAATTGCAAAATCTCAGGATTTCCAAAGAGATATCGAAGAGCGACTAATTGGTGCCTATAACAGAATAAGACAAAATGTAAAAAATGGATTAGCTGTTGTTGCGATTGAGCGTGGAGCATCTGGAGGTTCATTCTTTACAATTCCTCCTCAAGTACAAATGGAAATAGCTTCTCGAAAAAAAATCATTACAGATGAGCATAGTGGTAGAATTTTAGTAGACCAAGAACTTGCAAGAGAAGAAAAAGAAAAAATGGAAGCGCTTTTTGCTAAATTGTAAAAAAGCAATCTTATTTATATATTATACAGAGCCTCAGTTACACTGAGGCTTTTTTGATTATTAATTTGAAATTAAAATGAACCATGTGCTAATCATTGGCTTTGTATGGCCAGAACCCAACTCTTCTGCCGCAGGAAGTCGCATGCTACAACTTATACATATGTTCCTTAAACAAGGTCATAAAGTAACCTTTGCCAGTCCCGCTACAGATAGCGAACATATGATTAACCTTGAAAAAATAGGGGTCACAAAAACTTCTATTAGTGTTAATTCCTCAAGTTTTGATCATTTTATAAAAGACTTACAGCCCGCTATAGTCATGTTTGATAGATTCATGATGGAGGAGCAATTTGGATGGAGAGTAACCAAACACGCTCCTAATTCGATAAAAATATTAAACACCGAAGACTTACATTGCTTAAGAAAATCAAGACAAGAATCCTTAAAAAAGAACAAAACCTTCAAAACAGAAGAACTTTTTAATAACGATATTACCAAAAGAGAAATTGCCAGTATATACAGATGCGACCTATCGCTTATTATTTCGGATTTTGAGATGAAACTTTTAGAAGAAGTTTTTGGTATCAATAAACAACTACTACACTACCTCCCCTTTTTATTAGACCCAATTAATTCTAACACCAAAAGTGATTGGCCAAGTTTTGAGCATAGAAAACATTTTATTACCATCGGGAATTTTAAACACGAACCTAACTGGAAAAGTGTGCTTTATCTAAAAGAAACTATTTGGCCTTTGATTAAACAAAAGTTACCAGATACAGAAATGCACATTTATGGCGCATATCCTCCCGCTAAAGCAATACAACTAAACAACCCTCAAGATGGATTCTATATAAAAGGACGAGCACACAATGCCTCTGAAGTTATGAAAAACGCAAGAGTATGCCTAGCTCCATTACAGTTCGGCGCAGGAATCAAAGGAAAACTCGCAGAAGCTATGCTTTGCGGTACCCCCAGCATTACCACAACAATAGGTGCCGAAGGTATGCTACATGAAGATTCTGACTGGAATGGTTTTGTTACCGATGATCCAATTACTTTTGCAAAAGCCGCAGTTAGACTATACTCTGACCACCACTTATGGAGTCAATCTCAACAGAATGGCATAGAGATCATAAACACGAGGTTTCAAAAAGAAAGTTTTGAATCAAAGTATAATGAGCGACTCAAAACAATCGCCAATACCCTAGAAGTACATCGTAAATATAATTTTATAGGTAATATGCTTCAATATCACACCTTGCGAAGTACAGAATATATGTCTCGTTGGATAGAAGAAAAAAACAAATAGTTTTTTCACACTCAATAGCCCATTACATAAAATCTCAAGAAGACTTCAATTTTCTTTTTTTCATTTTCTCTTTATAAAATATATGATCAGCAACATATAAAACTTTTGTAACCTCCGCAAAAATTTTTCCTTTCCTATTCTTTATAAAGACCTTTTTAGTAATATCTATTTCTTGTCGCTCAAGAACCAAATCCCTTATTTCTTTAATCTCGTTTGGAGTAAACTCAAATAAAGCATAAACCTTTTCTCGTACAGGGATTTTATATCTTATCGACGCTTCTTTATCCCAAACCACAAAATCATTTCCCAAAATTTGAATCAATTGAATCATCATAATAGGGTCTGTAGCAGAAAATAAACTTCCACCAAATATCGCTCCAGAGTAGTTTCTATTTTTATAATTTATAGGTATTTTAATTTCAACCGAATGCAAATCTTCTGAGACTTTTATGACCCTTCCTACAGACCTTCTATACATCGGAGAAACATTAAATGCCAGTTTAAAGAACCACGGCTTTTTAAAGTAGGGTTTTATAAGATCAACAAGACTTTGCATGACAAAAAATAATATTGGTTATTTTAAAATATCTTGAACAAAAAAAGCCTTTCCACATTGTGAAAAAGCTTATAATATTATAAGAAGTAACGTTTATACTACTATAATGCAGCTACGTACTTTGCTAATTGAGACTTTAAGTTAGCCGCTTTATTCTTATGAATTACATTATTCTTTGCTAACTTGTCTAGCATCGAAATCACTGTAGGAAATAAAGTCTCAGCCTCCTTCTTATCAGCCTCACGTAATTTCTTAATAGCATTACGCGTAGTTTTATGCTGATATCTGTTTCTAAGACGTCTAGTCTCATTACTTCTGATTCTCTTTAATGCTGACTTATGATTTGCCATCTCTTTGTTCTGTTAAATTTCTTACTATACTATTGTAGCCCGTAGGGGAATCGAACCCCTCTTACCAGGATGAAAACCTGGCGTCCTAGCCGATAGACGAACGGGCCATTTTCCTTTTTAAGGATGCAAATTTATTATTTTCACAATAAACCTGCAATAAATTATCAATATTTGTAGCCCGTAGGGGAATCGAACCCCTCTTACCAGGATGAAAACCTGGCGTCCTAGCCGATAGACGAACGGGCCTTGTTTGCCTAATTGCGGATGCAAAAATACAACTATTTTTTAATGCCGCAAGTGTTATTTTATTTTTTTTAAATCTTAGTACGCTTTAGCAAACAAAACACGTATTTCTGATGGGTTTCCTGTGTACACACAATTCCCTTTTTCTTCTTTTGCATCAAAAGGAATACATCGTATAGTAGCCTTTGTAAGCTCTTTTATCTTTTGCTCTGTCTCCTCGGTTCCATCCCAATGCGCAGAGATAAAACCTCCTTTATTTTCTAAAACCTCTTTAAACTCTTCAAAAGTATTTACCTCTGTAATGTGATCATCTCTAAAATCAGTAGCTTTTTTATGAAGACTATCCTGAATCTCCTTTAAAAGAGAATCAATTGTTTCGACAACCTGATCTTTAGCTACAAATTGCTTACTCAAGGTATCTCTTCTAGCCAACTCAACAGTTCCTTTCTCCAAATCTTTTGGACCAATCGCTACTCGTAAAGGAACACCTTGCAATTCATACTGAGCAAATTTAGCACCCGGTCTATGCGTATCTCGATTATCAAATTTTACAGAAATACCTCTAGCCCTTAAATCAACAACTAATTCATTTGCTACTTCGGAAATTTGATGTAATTGATCTTCTCCTTTATATATTGGAACGATCACAACCTGAATAGGCGCCAAATTTGGAGGTAACACCAATCCATTGTCATCACTATGAGTCATAATCAAAGCTCCCATTAATCTAGTAGAAACTCCCCATGATGTAGCCCAAACATAATCCTGCTTCCCTTCCTTAGAAGTAAACTTAACATCAAATGCTTTTGCAAAATTTTGTCCCAAGAAATGTGATGTACCCGCCTGAAGAGCTTTCCCATCTTGCATTAAAGCTTCAATACAATATGTATCCTCTGCACCAGCAAATCTTTCACTTTCTGTTTTTCTTCCTTTAATAACAGGTATTGCCATAAAATTCTCAGCAAAATCAGCATATACATTATTCATTTGCTCTGTTTCGGCAATAGCCTCATTCCTGGTTGAATGAGCAGTATGCCCTTCTTGCCATAAAAACTCTGCTGTACGAAGAAAAAGACGTGTCCTCATCTCCCATCTCACTACATTTGCCCATTGATTAATTAACAAGGGTAAATCTCGATAGGATTGTATCCAACCTTTATATGTATTCCAAATAATAGCTTCAGACGTAGGCCTAACGATCAACTCTTCTTCCAACTTTGCATTTGGATCAACAATTAATTTCGAAGCATCTTCTGGATCAGTTTTTAATCTATAATGAGTAACAACAGCACATTCTTTTGCAAAACCTTCTGCGTTTTTTTCTTCAGCTTCAAAAAGACTTTTAGGCACAAACAATGGAAAATAAGCATTTTGATGACCTGTTTCTTTAAATTTTCTATCTAATTCTGCCTGCATTTTTTCCCAGATAGCATACCCATATGGTTTTATAACCATACATCCTCTTACTGCAGAATTCTCGGCTAAATCAGCTTTGACGACTAATTCATTATACCATTTTGAATAATCTTCGCTCCGCTTTGTTAAATTCTTACTCATAAACTACTATTTGGCACAAATATTGTGGCTATGTTAAATATAATTTTGTTAGCGCAAAACTAACTAAATTTGTAATGTTCAACAATAAAATAAGAAGATATGAGTCTTAAAAATTATTTTCAAAAAAACGGAGCCTTTGGTGTTTTACTTTTGGCTGGCTTATTAATGTTGACCTCATGTGGCTCATATGAATATGTACCTTATAATGATGGTATTTATGGTGAGGCTGCAAATCGCAGGAATATTGAAACCAAGCCTAATACGACACAAAAAAAATCAAATTACTATTCAAGCTACTTTTCTGAGAAGTCATCTCAAATTGACAATGCAATACAAGAAGAGGCTATTTTCACTGATGTAGATTCATACTCTAGTGAAGGTTATAATGCAGCAGATACAACTGCAACAGCACTTAATTATGAAGGAGGCAGACCTTCTTGGGGAAGTGATTATGATGAAATAACCGTAAATGTTGTTAATAACGGTGGATGGAACCGTCCTTTCTTAGGAGTTGGTTTTGGATTTAATGGATGGGGATGGAATGATTGGTACGGAGCAGGATGGGGAATTTATGACGGATGGGGATGGAATGGATTTTACGGACCCGGATGGGGAGGATGGGGTAACCCGTATGCTTATGGTGGTTTTGGCTTCTACGGCCCTGCTTTTTATGGCTATGGATACAGTCGTGGATTTTGGGGAAGAGGCTTTTATGGAAGAGGATTCTACGGAAGAGGTTTTTATGGAAGAAACCCATATGTAGCTTATAACCGTTTTAACAGAGGAAGAGATGCATACGCATACAATTCCAGAAGTCGAAATGGATATTACAACTCTAGATACAGCACAAGATCAAGAAATTCAAACTACGCTAATCGATCGAGAAACTCAAACTACAGCAGATCCAGAAACTCAAATTATAGCAGAGGAAGACAGGGTTACACTAACCGTAGAAGAGTATCTGCAGATGCTAGCAACAGAAGTAGAAGTGGATCTTACTCAAACAACAGGTCGGGAACATATAGCTCTCGTTCAAGATCATCAAACAATAATTACTCAAGATCTTCTGCGCCTAGAACCAATACGAGATCATACACTCCAAGATCTAGCTCTTCGTCAAGAAGTAGATCATACAACCCTTCTTCTGGTTCTTCTAGAAGTAGGAGTTCAGGATACTCAAGAAGCGGTTCTTCTAGAAGTAGCGGTTATTCACGTTCTGGAGGAAGTAGATCTTCTTCAAGAAGTAGAGGAAGAAGATAAATAAAACTTTGGTAACACCTTACCTTATTTCCTAAGGTATTATTCTACAAAATATATTAATTCTATATCATCTAAATAGTTATTATGACAAACACAATAACTATTTAGATGAAGAAGAATTTCTTATGTCTATTTTAAATCAACACAGTAAAAAATGAAAAAGCTATTCTTATGCATAGGTATTTTGTCTATATCTTTTTTGAATGCTCAAGATATTAGTGATGTAATCCGATACTCTCAACAAGAAATAAGAGGAACTGCTCGTTATCGAGCTTTGAGTGGGGCTTTTGGTGCTCTTGGTGGTGATTTATCCGCCTTACATGTTAACCCAGCGGGGTCGGCTGTATTTTTAAATTCTCACGGAGCCATAACTCTATCATCTCAATCAATCAACAATGATGTTGTTTTTGGTAATGACCTAAATCCGTTTAACAATTTTCGGAACACAAGTTCTACAAACATCAATTTTAATCAATTAGGTGCCGTTTTTATTTACGATAATTACAATAGTGAATCTTCTGGTATTAATAAAATCTCATTAGGCTTAACATATGACCAAACAACAGACAACAAAGATGAATTTGTTGTACTGGGAACTACAAGAAATTCTATTGACGATTTATTTTTAGCAGATGCACAAGGTATTCAACTTGGGTTAATCACTCCAAGAGCTGGTGAAACAATTGATGGTTTATACGCTTTTTTAGGAGAAAATGAAGGAGTTAGAGCTCAACAAGCATTCTTAGGACACGAAACTTTGATTATAGAGGCCAATGACTTAGATGATCCTACAGGAACAGGATACTCATCTAATATTGCATCTGGGGTTTTTGATCAAGATTATATCTATGAAAGCACTGGTTTAAATGGAAAGTTTACAGTAAACCTTGGCGCACAAATTGATCAAGATTTTTATGTTGGTGTTAATCTAAATTCTCATTTTATCAGTTATGATAGATTTACAGAATTCTTTGAAACAAATAATAACACCGGTAGCGCTATAAACGAGGTTCTTTTCACGAATAGATTATCTACTATTGGTGCTGGGTTTTCTGCACAAGTAGGAGCAATTGCCAAAGTAGCAAATATACTTCGATTAGGTGCTTCTTACGAATCTCCAACTTGGTACTCTATAGAAGAAGAAACCACACAACGATTAGAAACATTCAGTAACGCAAATGGAACAGCAATAGTAAACCCTGATGTGGTAAATATTTTTCCTGAATACACATTACGCACTCCTGCAAAATACACAGGTAGTGTTGCAATTCTATTTGGACAACAAGGCCTCATAAGCATGGATTATTCTTTTAAAGATTATAGCTCTTCTAGACTTAGCTCTGACAATAACAATGATTTTTCTAATTTAAATAGCTTTGTAGAAGACAACTTACAGAATGCTTATACGTTTAGAATTGGAAGCGAATGGAGAGATGGAAACTGGAGCTATAGAGGTGGTTATAGTTTTGAAAAGAGCCCTTACAAAAACACTTTGATTTTAGGCAATAAAAATGGATTCTCTGCTGGCTTCGGTTATGCTTTTGAGCAATTCAAATTTGACGTAGCTTATGACTACACACAACAAAAACGGAATGACCAACTTTATCCTGGCTCTGGATTTAGCAACTCTGTCTTAATAGAAAATTATACCGAGAACATAACACTTACAGCCTCTATGAATTTTTAATACGTAGAGACAAAAACATAAAACAAAAAAGCTGAAGGTATACCTTCAGCTTTTTTGTTTTATAGTTACGACTTTATCGTTTATCGTATTAAAGAAAAATTACCCGCAAACACCCTTCTGCGCATATTCGGATCTCTAGGCTCATTAAATTCTACTCTAAACCAATAATCTGATGATGGCATATTATTCCCATTATATGTACCGTCCCATCCTGGGCCTCCAGGTCTTAATTGCTTAAGCAGCTTACCATATCTATCAAATATATAAATCAAGGCAGTAGGTTGGTTTTCTATATTAACTAAACTCCAAGTATCATGAAAACCATCTCCATTTGGCGTAAAATACTTTGGGTATCCCAAGATCATAAAAACCTCAGACTCTCTTTCACTGGCAGGACAATCCCTATATCTAGCAGTAATTCGATAATCTCCTGGAGGAACTCCTGAAAAAACAGGACTAGACTGAAAAGGTCTAAATTCAAAAAAACCATTTCCTAAGTCCCTATCTAATCGATATTCAAAATCAAAATTCTCACCATTTATTGTGGGCGTAGCATCAAAGCCAGAGGCTATTGCCTCAGGAGAAGCAACAACACTTGCAGTAATAGTATACTCACCAGCAAAAGATTCTTCTGCAATATCAAATCCTACTGATTCTACAACGTTTGACACATCCAACACCACCAAATCATCCCTTCCAACCTCAACTGTCCTTCCAGCATCCGAATATCCTATCAACTGATAAGCACCAGGAGCATTTACTTCTAAAAAAGGAAACATTCCTTCTGGATCGGGAACTGCAGTTGTAAAATTAGTAGTTCCCAAATTACCACGAAACCATCTATAACTTATAGCACCTGGAAATCTACCTTCAATAGTAACAGGAAGTTCGCCACAAGTAGCTACATCTGGCCCTACTCCGGGATCAAGAATACTACAATCTGTAGTACCGGCATTGTCTTCATCCAGATTAGTTTGCTGTAATTGAATTACTCCTGCTTCATCAGAAAAATTAGTTATTAATATAAAGTAATATTCTCCTGATTGCGCATTAGGTATTGTTAACGTTTCAATAAACACATTATCTTCAGGGGTTCGTGCAAAGCTACAATCTACAATATTTGTATTATCTTGATCCAATACATAATAGTCTGGATCATCAACATTATTAACACACTCTTCTGGGCGCAGACCTTCACCATCGCCATTATTATCACAACCCATCGCCAAATCTTCACAATTTATAAACGAAGTGGGAAATGGTCCCCATGCTATAAAATCCACATCCAACTGTCGTTCTCCTCTGTCTAATCTACTATTACCATTACCATCAACCCATTGTTGTATATCAAAAATCAATTCTCCGGCTTGATCAATTCTAATAAAATACCACGAAGAATTACGAGTACTATTAAGGCATCCTAGCCCATTAAAGCTAATATCTTCTCCTGTAATATTAGGAAAAGTAAGTTCTTGTGCTGCATCTGAACAAAATGGTTGAGAAGATCTACAAGCAACATCAAAATCGAGTTGTGCAATTGCAGAAAAATTACTCAAACAGATAAAAACAACTAACGATAAAATTTTAGGTATAACTTTTGCCATATTTACATAACGTTAAAAATCCTACTTTTAATATGTAGATTTAAGATTTGGGATTTAAATATACAGAACTTCTTTAAAAAAACTAGTAAATCCAATTGTTTAACATAGCTTTTACCAAGTAAAACAACAAAATCGTATCTTTGCATCCCATAATATGGGAGTGATTAAAGATTACTTCCCATTTTTATTCAAAAAGAATAATAAATTTAAAAATTGACGTGTGAAAATTGACAAGGCCCTTGAAGCTATTGAAGCGCTAGGTGATAATCATGTAGCTACTAGCGCTACCACTCCTCTAAGAGAAGATGCCTTTAAACTTAGTGATAAAGAAAAAATCGCTCTAATCAAAGATGATGTAAAGCATATTTTAGAAACATTAGGACTGGATCTAACAGATGATAGTCTTAAAGGTACTCCGCAGCGTGTTGCCAAAATGTTTGTAAATGAAATTTTTTCTGGACTTCACCCTCAAAGAAAGCCAGATGCTTCTACATTTGAAAATAATTACAAATATGGCGAAATGCTTGTTGAGAAAAATATCACAGTATATTCAACTTGCGAGCATCATTTACTTCCTATTGTAGGTCGTGCACATGTAGCGTATATTTCTAATGGTACCGTAGTTGGTTTGTCTAAAATGAATCGTATTGTCGATTATTATGCCAAACGACCACAAGTACAAGAACGTATGACAATGCAAATTGTTCAAGACCTTCAAGTTGTGTTAGGCACAAAAGATGTAGCGTGTGTTATTGATGCCAAGCATTTATGCGTTAACTCAAGAGGCATTAGAGATATCGAAAGTAGTACTGTTACCAGTGAATTTGGTGGTAAGTTTAAAGAAGATGCGGTACGAAGAGAATTTCTGGACTACATTAAACTAGACACTACATTTTAAATCAATTTTACAACTAAAAATTCAGCATTAATTTAGATTATGGCAATAACTCCTTTGTACAAAACTGAAGAATTAAAAATTTATAATTCGATTTCTAGCCAAAAAGAGATTTTTACTCCTATTACAGACGGTAATATCGGCATGTATGTTTGTGGACCTACAGTTTACAGTAACGTACACCTTGGTAATTGTCGAACATTTATTTCTTTTGACATGGTGTTTAGATACTTAAAACATCTTGGGTACAAAGTAAGATACGTAAGAAATATTACGGATGCTGGCCATTTAGAAAACGATGCTGAAGAAGGAGAAGATAAAGTCGCAAAAAAAGCAAGACTTGAACAACTGGAACCTATGGAAATTGTACAGCGTTACACCTTAGATTTTCACCATGTAATGTCAAAATTCAATGCTATTGCGCCAAGTATTGAACCTACTGCAACAGGGCATATCGTAGAACAAATAGAAATCATAAAAACCATTATTGATAATGGCTACGCTTATGAATCTAATGGTTCGGTATATTTTGATGTTCAGAAATTTAATGAAACAAATAATTACGGAAAATTAAGTGGTCGTAATCTTGAGGATATGATTGCCAATACTCGTGAGTTATCTGCCCAGAGTGATAAAAAAACTCCACAGGATTTTGCGCTTTGGAAAAAAGCAGAACCGCAACATATTATGAGATGGCCTTCTCCTTGGAGCGATGGTTTTCCTGGTTGGCATCTTGAATGTACTGTTATGAGTACAAAATACCTTGGTGAACGTTTTGATATCCATGGCGGAGGAATGGATTTAAAATTCCCTCATCACGAATGTGAAATTGCTCAAGGTGAAGCAGCTTGTGGTCAAACACCAGTAAACTATTGGATGCATGCTAATATGCTTACGCTTAATGGCAAAAAAATGTCTAAGTCTACAGGGAATACCATATCCCCTGGAGAGCTTTTTTCTGGTAACAACACTTTTTTAGACAAACCTTTTGACCCTTCTATTGTTCGTTTTTTTATGATGCAAGCACATTACAGAAGTATTCTGGATTTTTCTAACGATGCTTTAGAAGCTTCTGAAAAAGGGTTTTATAGATTAATGGATGCCATCAAAACAATAGAAACACTTAACCCTAGTCCTAAAACTGAAGGGCTTAATGTTTCTGAATGGAGAAAAGCATGTTATGAAGCTATGAATGATGATTTTAACAGTCCGATCCTAATTGCTAAATTATTTGATGCTGTTAAATTTATTAATACCGCTAAAGAAGATAAGGCTACAATCACTAAAGAAGATATAGAATTGCTAAGTCATACTATTCGAGGTTTCGTCTTTGATGTATTAGGGTTATTAAATATAAATGAAGCTGCAACAAACTCTGACGATAAACTTTCGGGTACCGTAGAGTTACTTATCAAACTTAGAGCAGAAGCAAGGGCAAATAAAGACTTTGCTACTAGTGATAAAATAAGAGACGAGCTTATAGCTATAGGAATCCAGCTTAAAGATAGTCGAGAAGGCACTACCTTTTCTGTAAATTAGATCGTTTTAGAGTTTAAAAGGCTATGAAAAAAGTTTTGATTTTTCCTTTTGTTCTATTGGTGAAATTATATCAAAATTTGATTTCACCCTTAACTCCGGCAACTTGCAGGTACCAACCCACTTGCTCTCATTATACTATTGAAGCTTTACAAAAACATGGCCTATTAAAAGGAGGTATTTTGGCTACTAAAAGAATATTTAGTTGTCATCCTTGGGGTGGTAAAGGGTACGACCCAGTCCCTGATATTAATGATAAAACTGTAAAAAAACAAGGAAACTAAAGAATGTATCAATGATAAAAGCATACTCTTTTATTTCCCATATAAATACCTATATTTACTTTCGAAAATAAATCGCACACATGATATTCTCAAAAATTATCTGGAATCCAATTGAAGGTATAGACCTTGGTTTTTTTGTAATCCGTTTTTATAGTCTAATGTTCGTTGTAGCCTTCTCATTAGGATGGTTTCTGATGAAAAAAATATACATTAGAGAAAATCTATCTATGGAAAAGTTAGATTCTATTTTTATCTATGCGGTTGTGGCCACTCTTCTGGGAGCACGATTAGGGCATGTGTTTTTTTATGACTGGGATTATTATAGAAACAATCTTTTAGAAATTATTTTACCTATGCGATTTAAACCTAAATTTGAATTCATAGGATTTCAAGGGTTAGCTAGTCATGGTGCTGCAATTGGTGTTATTGTAGCTATGTATTATTATTCTAAAAACGTGATTCAAAAAAATATTCTATGGATATTAGATAGAATAGTAATACCTGTTGCTTTTGGAGCTATATTTGTTCGTTTAGGAAATTTCTTTAATTCTGAAATTATTGGTAATGAATCTGGAGATTCTGCTTTTGGAGTAAAATTTGTTAGAGAAGGATTAAGAAAATCTGAAGTTATTAAAGAAACAGGAATCAAAAATGTAAATGACGCATATAATGCTGTAGTAGAAAACCCTCAGTTTTCTGATTTATTAGACACTGTACCCTATCGACATCCTGCACAACTTTATGAGGCATTTGGTTATATATTCGTAGCATTCATTTTACTGTTCGTCTACTGGAAAACAGACAAACGCAACAATAGAGGTTTCCTTTTTGGCTTGTTTTTAATTCTACTTTGGACCGTACGCTTTTTTGTAGAATACGTTAAGAAAAGTCAAGGAGGTTTTGAAGACTCTTTAGGAGAAGCCTTATCCACTGGGCAATGGTTAAGTATACCTTTTATTATAGCAGGCATCTATTTTGTAGTAAGATCTTTTGGCAAGAAGAATGTTGCTTAAAATCGATTTGATTTATACTATACGATTTTATAGAAGTTGATCTTAATCAATTTATAAAAGAATTATCTAAGTAATAAAAAAACCTGTAGAACTATACAGGTTTTTTCACTTTCAACAAACAATTATTTAACGAGTCAACTAACGCACAACACTATCCTATTTACATTAAACTAGTCTTTCTAAAATTCGTAGTTTACATCAAGACCAAAAGTTTATCTGATCTAAAAATCCCCAATAGCATCATCATAAATGGTCTCAAAAAGTTTTGTGATTCTCTCGAATCTACTGGTCTTGGATCATCATTCGTTCATAGTATTTCAAATTATTATAACCTTCAGATTTCATATACTACAAAAAATACTTGGCATTCTATACTCTTAAAATTTGATCCCCTCATAAGTAAATAAAGTTTCAAAACTTAAAATTACAAGCTATTAAAAGCAAAACACCTTGAAACTTCTACATACTGCGTTTTACAAAATATGAATGCATAAAATACGTTTTAGAATAAAAAATCAATTTTTTTAGAGGAAATTAACCTGTATAATTGTTTTACTATTGAAGTGTTTTTAGCTTTTCGATATATTGAATCGCAAGTAAGCTATCTCTAAGCGATATAACTTATTTAATCTTAACCAGATTAAACTCATTTCTAACATTACATTAACCGAGTATACGTATTATTAATATTATTAAACACAAAAACATGAGAATAGTAAAAGGTATAATAACTATTTTTCTAATTCTGGCAACAATGACTTCTTGCGAGTCTGATGCAGACACTCCCGATGGTGATTCAGGAACCACAGGTACGACTGGAACTACAGGTACAACCGGAACCACAGGTACGACTGGAACAACCGGAACCACAGGTACGACTGGAACAACCGGAACCACAGGTACGACAGGAACAACTGGAACTACAGGTACGACTGGAACAACCGGAACCACAGGCACAACTGGAACAACAGGTACAACTGGAACAACAGGCGACACTGATGGCTCATCTGCAGTTGCAACTTTTGGTCTACTACAAGCCTCTGGAAATAGAATTGTTGATAAAAACAATAATGCGGTACAACTTAGAGGAATGTCCTTATTCTGGTCACAATGGATGGGACAATACTATACAAAAGAAGCTGTAAGCTGGTTAAAAAAGGACTGGAATTGTAATATTGTTAGAGCGGCTATGGGTGTAGAGGATAGTGATGGTTATCTTTCTAATAGAGCATTCGAAAAGCAAAAAGTATTTACTGTTATTGATGCTGCAATCCAAGAAGGAATTTATGTTATCGTAGATTGGCATAGTCACCATGCCGAAGACCATGTAGATGAGGCTAAAGCATTCTTTGCTGAAGTCGCACAAAAATATGGTAATCAACCTAATATTATTTACGAAATTTATAACGAACCATTACAAGCCCCATCATGGAAAGATGTTCTAAAACCATATCATGAACAAGTAATTGCTGAGATTAGAAAACACGATCCTGATAACCTTGTTATTTGTGGTACACGTACATGGTCTCAAGATGTTGATGAAGTAATAGGAAATACTATAAATGATGTTAATGTGGCTTACACACTGCACTACTACGCCTCTACTCATAAGCAGTTTTTAAGAGACAAAGCTCAACGTGCTTTGGATGCTGGTATCCCTATCTTTGTTACAGAATATGGAACTACCGAGGCTACAGGTGACGGATTTATTGACACTAATGAAGCTCGAGCTTGGTGGGATTTTTTAGATAGAAATAAAATATCATGGTTAAACTGGTCCATCGCAGATAAACAAGAAGCTTCTGCGGCACTTAAACCCGGAGCAAGTGGCATGGGTGGTTGGTCTGAAAATCAGATAACCACTTCTGGTAAAATGGTTAGAGATGAACTAAAAGCTAAAAACCCTAAATAAAGAAACTCTCTATTTATTATATATTATTTTACAAATACCTTACACAATATATATAGTGTAAGGTATTTTATTTAAAATACATTTTAAAAACAATTTGATTTCAACAAACCAAGGAACATTCTCAAAATCATACTGTTAATCATATTAATAAATCCACAAATCAAAAAATCATGATGGAATGAAATTTGATAACTCTTGTCTAAATAACGTTTCAAAATGATTAGATTTTTACCTTTTTATATTATTGTATTCCTATATTCGATGAATGCCTTTACCCAAAAGCATTACTTATCAGGTTATGTAGTGCTACACTCAGGGGATACAATTCATGGTATTGTAAAAGATCGCACTCCAGAACCATTTGGTGATTTATTTGAGAGAATACATTTTAAAAGCAAGCAAACTGGAAAGAAAAGATATGGTGCTAAAGACATTAAATCTTATAAAGCGGGAAATAATGTATTCGAAAGTCATAGGATTGCTTTAAAATCTTTTAATCGTGGCAACTTCTTATTCAGAACACTTAATCGAAATGATGGAGAACGTGCATTTCTAAAAGTAATTAAAAAGGGTAAACTAAATTATTACAATAGAGAATTTAGAGATCCAGATTCGGGGTATTATGATTATCATTCCTATTACAGAAAGGAAGGAGAATATAAATTCTTTATTTTGTTATCAAGCATTTTTGGTTTCAATCATAAAGAGACTGCAGAATATTTAAAAGACTGCCCTTTAGTTTCTAAAAAAGTCCTAAATAAAGAGTTGAAAAATTTTATAACTATACAGGAATTGTATGAAAAAAAATGCAACTCAAAATAAATGAGTTGCATTTTTCTATAATTTTTAAGGTACTTAGAAAACCTCGTTCGATTCTTTTAATTTTTCAGTATTAGCTACTAATTGAAGCTCATCTATAATCTTTTGGATATCTCCATCGATTATATTACTTAAATCATATAATGTTAATCCAATACGATGATCTGTAACCCTACCTTGCGGATAATTATATGTTCTAATTTTTGCAGAACGGTCACCAGAAGAAACCATACTTTTACGTTTCTCGGAGTCTGCTGCTTGTTTCTTTGCTAACTCCATCTCATACAAACGAGAACGTAATACCTTTAGTGCTTTTTCAAGGTTTTTATGTGATGATTTCTGATCCTGACAACTTACTATCATTCCTGTCGGCTCATGATGTAATTTAATTGCAGAATATGTTGTATTCACTGACTGTCCTCCTGGTCCTGTAGAAGTGGTACGCTCGATACGAACCTCTTGCATATCGAGTTCTATATCAAATTCTTCGGCTTCAGGCAATACCATTACAGTTGCGGCACTAGTATGCACTCTACCTTGGGTTTCCGTTTGCGGAACACGTTGAACACGGTGTACACCAGCTTCAAACTTTAAAATACCATAAACGTCTTCTCCATTTACTTCAAAAATGATTTCTTTGTATCCACCACTTGTTCCTTCATTAAGATCTACAACACTAGTACTCCATCCTCGACCTTCACAATACTTGGTATACATTCTAAATAAATCTCCCGCAAAAATACTAGCTTCATCCCCTCCCGTTCCAGCACGAATCTCTACTACACAATTTTTTGCATCTTCTGGATCTTTAGGCACAAGCATGTATCTAATTTTCTCTTCAAGAGCAGGTAATTCTTCTTTAGCTTCTTCTAATTGCATTTTAGCCATTTCCACCATCTCTTCATCACTTCCATCTGCAATGATTTCTTCAGCTTCTTTAATATTATTCGTAAGTTCAATATAGATTTCTCTTTCATCCATAATGGCTTTGAAATCTTTATATTCCTTATTAAGTCTTATGTATCTTTTTTGATCAGCAATAATATCTGGTTGAATGATTAAATCACTCACCTCATCAAATCTTTGCTTAACAATATTTAATTTATCAATCATAGTAAATGTATCCTAATCTGTAGAATTTACAAAAGTAAGCTTTTTTTGTCTAAAGCTCATACCCGTTGCGATACTAATGACTTACTTCGACCTTTATGAATTTTGTAAAAATTACTTCTTTTGGATCGTATGTGGCTGTAATTCGTATTCGTTTTCTTGGAAAAGTTTAGCAATCGTGAATATAAATGTACTTCCTTCTCCTTCTTTAGAAAACACTTTAATTTCTCCTCCCAGATTAGTTACAATTTTTTTAACCGTTGCCAAACCTATACCTGTTCCCATATTTCCGTCTTTATCGGCAACGCCTACCACAGAAAAAAGATCAAAAATCTTATTCAAATATTCTTTTGGGATACCATCTCCGTTATCTGTAACAGAAAACTCATAAAAATCATCTTTTTCTTTAAGATCAATTTGAATAACAACACCATCAACACCCTTATGATATTTTATCGCATTTGTGATAAGATTAATTAATATCTGCATAAGAGCTGATTTATTAACTATCAAATACTCTTTACAATTAGTACACTCAAAAGTCACATGACCTTCGGTATCTGTAATTTTTTTTAATTCTGTAATGATTTCATCAAAACTAATATTCTCGCTTTTGTTTTTTAACAGATCATCACTTTTATAAAATTTTAAAATTCCATCTATATAATCTCTTAGAGAATATGATGAACTTTTTAAATATTGTAAATATTGTAATGTTTCTTCATCAAGTTTACCTTTTCCATCATATTCGATTAGTTCTGTAATTGAAATAATATTAGCTAGCGGCGATTTAAGGTCATGAGATACAACACCTGCAAATTTTGTTAAATCTTCATTTCGCATTTGAAGTCGCTCTTGCGTTTCTAACAATTTAAGATTTTGATATCTATGTTCAAATAAGCTTACCACTTGCTTAGACATTGAAATTAAAGCCTGTTGTTGCTGATCGGTTAATTTCCTAGGTTTCGTATCATAAACGCATAAAGTTCCCAACTTGTAACCATTTGAATCTATTAAAGGAGCTCCAGCATAAAAAATCGCATCATGTTTACTCACCAATGGGTTATCAAAAAATCGTTCATCTTTACGCGAATCTTCAATTATGGTTAAAGGGTCATCTGAATTTATGGCATGACCACAAAACGAAATTTCTCTTGGAGATTCACTCATCGAAATTCCATGATGTGATTTTATAAAGTTTCTATCTCCATCTAAAAGTGTTATTAGAGATATAGGTGTTTCACAAATATATGACATTAAAGATGTGATATTGTCATAACTTTCTTCTGGCAATGTATCTAATAGCTCATATTTCTCTACTGCAATCTGCCTTTGTTTTTCGTTATTTGGTAATTTGGGTGGTATCATAACAAACTAAAATAAAGTTCAATTTTGTTAGACGATAAATTCTGTTAAAAATAACAGCGTTATACCCTTATAAGTTACAAATTTATAATATCATTAAGAGTTTTAGTATGAATATATTACGAAGATTTCAAAAAAATATTCATAATGTCATATTCTTTTCTCTTTAAATAAGAATCTAAGTGCAAAATCGAAGTAAAACAATGCTAACAATAAAAAAAAGGTATTAAGAATTTAAAAAAACTATACTCAATATCAAAAATATGATGGTTGTTTCAAAAGAAAAAAGATTAGCTGTACATATCCAAGCCCTTGAAAACACCTATACAAAAAGCACTAAACTAAAATACAACTAGCCCTTATCAATTCTTTTTTGAGAATTATCTTCTTCTAAAAATTGTCTAGTTCATTTTTTTAGAGTGTACCAAATAGGCAAAAAAAAACATTCCTCATATCAGAGAAATACATATATGACAAGCTATAAAATATAGCGATAACCGACATCTATCAAAATCTAATTACTCGGGTTCAATACACATATATCTTTAAGTATTTTTCCATTCAATTTTGAGTATATTTCACAGATCTTAATAAATTATATAAGATAATTTTGATGATCACTAGAAAACAAAGTGTTTGAATTTTAGATTATTTTCTGATCTTTATGGCGATGGATAGTTTTCAAAAAATAGGATTAGGTGGCGGGTGTCATTGGTGTACCGAAGCAGTTTTTCAATCTTTAAAAGGTGTTTCTAGAGTAGAACAAGGTTATATTAGGAGCACTGATGAGAACAATTATTTTTCTGAAGGTGTAATTGTGCATTACAACCCTAAAATTATAAGTACTCGGGATTTAATAGAAATTCACTTATACACACACAAAAGCACATCTAACCATAATTTTAGAAAAAAGTATAGAAGTGCTATTTATTACTTTTCTTTATCAGAAAAACAACCCATAAAAAACATACTTGACTCATTGCAACTACTATTTGAATCACCACTAATAACTGAAGTATTAGCTTTTGATGAATTTAAACCATCAAGAGATGAGCTTCACAATTATTATTTAGAAAACCCTAAGAAACCCTTTTGCAAGCGCTACATAGACCCTAAATTAGATTTGCTAAGAAAAAAGTATAGTGCTAGTATTAAATAATTACTATATCGCTGATTATAAATTTTTTATTCCCTCAAACTCTTATCAAAAAAGGGCTTTCCCATTTACATGCGAAAGCCCTTATATTTAAATTAGCCCTAAAATCTTTTAATTTATCTTAATAAATGTAGTTGATAATACTCCTTTGTCACTATGCAATTTCATAAAATAAGTGTTAGCATACAAGTAACTTACATTAAAGTCCCTGGTATCTCCACTAAAAAAGCCCACAATTCTTCCGGCAATATCATGAATACTGATATGTTGAACAGAAATATTAGTGTTTACTGGAGTCAATGACATAATCCCTGTAGTTGGATTTGGCGATAATGTAAAATAATCAGTAAAGACTGGTTCTTCTACCACTTTTTTCTTGATAGTTACTGCTTCTACTTCTGTAATTATCGGAAGATTAAAATCAAAATAAATTGCAGCTTTATTATTAATAACATCTCCTTCTTTAAGATCTGATTTCGTTTTTATCTTAAATAAGATATACCCATCATTATTAGCATCATCAAAAGGAAGGTTAATATCATTAAAAACAAATTCAACCTCTTTCTTGTTATTCACTATCGTTGTATAAGAGTGACTCGCTTTCAAAGGAATAAATGACTTGATATCTAACTTAGTAGTATCTATATCATCCTTAACTGTAATGTTAACAGCATCTGCCGTTCCTTTATTCTCAAATCGAATCATATAATGTAAATATTTTCCTAGATCTTTAGGTTCGATCGTATCTCCTTCTAGGCAAATTTTATCATTAGGATCGTAAGAATTTCTTACCGTCTGATTTAATAAAACGATATTATCATCAGGAGTTTCATCAGTAGTACCTGTAACAGTAGCAGTATAGCTTAGTATATCACCATCATTTACTGCTGGGGTATCTGTAGGTTTATTAATATTAAGCACTATAGTAATCTCTCTAGATTCTAACGGTTTTAAATCGCTAAAACCCCAAGATAGTTGGTTTGTAGTTATACTAGTCGTGTTTGGATTAGCAGATACCAACGATAAAATATCTTGCATATAATCTAAAGTTACACTACCTGATTGCGTGCTAGTACCCTTGTTTTTGTAAATAATTGTATACGCAGTGTCAAATCCAGGTCTTGGCCCAACTCCTGTTGGTATAATTACCACTTCTAGATCATTATGAATCCCATTAGGAGTAACACAAAAATCTTTTATTACATTGAGACCATCCAAAGGAAAACGTATAGGTGTTGGAGGAAATGATGGTGCAGGGTCTATATTAAAATAAGCAGGGTTTTCAAAAATAGGAAACATAAAATAGTCTCCGGCATTTACAATCGTAGTATACACTCCTGAATTGCTTGGAAAAACCTCTCTAAAACCTATTGAACCACCTGATAATGCAAACTTTAAATCAGAAAAACCTTCGTCACTACTATCACAACCATCGTTATCTAAATCAAAGGTCACCTTTCCTGAAATAACGTAGTAATTTTGATCGCAACTACTACTTACATCACAAGAAGTATATCCTGGTATATTAAAAAGGTTTTGAACGGGCGCTATATATTCTTCATCTACACATATAAATTTTATTTCAGGACAATTTTTAAAAGATATTCCTAACCTAGGAGTAGTTTGAAATTTTTGCCCTGTTAGATATGCAATATTAAGGTTAGGGTTGTCATCTAAATCTATAGTAGTCAAATTACAATTTCTAGCATCTAATAATGCTAACTGACTTCTTACAACTCTAAGCGAAGTCAAATTAACATTTTTCGATAAATCTAAGGTAGCTAAAGGTTGATTACCCAAGGACGCATCTTCTAATGCTATATTATTGGATATATCTATAGCTGTAAATTTATTATTAAATGCCCATAAAGATGTTAGTTTTTTATTTTGTGAAAGATCTATTGAGGTTAACTTATTGTTTGGAAATCTCAATAGCGTTAGTTCTGTATTCATAGATACATCCAACTCAGTGAACTCATTGGAAAATGCGTATAATATCTCTAACTTTTTGTTTTGCGTTAAGTCTAAACTAGTTAGATCATTACCGCTCAATTGCAAATACTGTAATTCTGGGTTTTTGGTAATATCCAATGATGATAACTCATTAATATTAATGGTTAAATTTGTTAATCCTGCACTTTGAGAAACATCTATTGCCGTCAACATATTTCGGGATGCATTTACAGCAACTAATTTTGTATGTGTTGACAGATCCAAAGAGACCAATTGATTATTAGCTACATATATGTTTTCTAATTCTTTGTTTTCAGTCACATCTAACGAGGTTAACTGATTACTACTAGCCGATAACTGTTCTAATTTTTCGTTTTGTGTTACATCTAAAGAGGTCAACTGATTATACCCTATATTAAGATGTTTTAATAATAGGTGTTTAGATACGTCAATTGAGGTTAACTTATTTTGACTAATATGTAATTCTCTTAATTTTAAATTTTGAGATATATCAATACTCGTCAGGTTATTGATAGACACAGATAGATAACCTAAATTTATAAAATGTTTAATTTCTGACAAATCGCTAATATTAGCGTTATCTATTCTTAAAAAAGTAGTATTTTCTGCTTCTTCAAAACTAATTTGATTATCGCCATTCGTATCAATCGTAACACGTGCATGGTTTAATAGTGCATTTTTAAAATTAATATCATTGAATGGAATATTTTGAGCATAGGCCGTTACATTAAGACACAACAATATGCCTAAAAAGATTAGTTTTTTCATTATTTAGTGTTTTGATTTGGTTTTGTCACGCTTTTTTAACGTGAACATATTCGACTAAAAATTTAAGGTTATGTATATTTTTGGGGGTGTATAATTTCCCCACTTTTTTGCGCAAAAACCACATTTATGAAATCATAAATTAACAAGTACAAATGTAGAGATCAACTAAGCTTTTTGCAATACGGCATACTAAGCATTTATAAATATTGACCTATCGATTTATAAATTTTACGCACTACTTTAAAGTCCAAAACGGGTAGAATTATCTGATTATTAATCTCTTTTAAGTATGCAGTTTTTTAAGTGTAAAATTTCCATTTTATTTATAAGGTTATCCATTATATTGCATAATGTTTAACCCTTATTAAGAGCTAGAATATATTCATGAAGCTTTATTATTTTATTATTTTACTCTTCTTAAGTATTACTTCTATCTCTGCAATGGAGGCTAGTTTTCAAATCAAAATAGAAAGTGACTCTATAAAATCGAGTTCATTAAAGAATAAATCTTTTGAAGCATTAAACTCCTTATTTTGGAAAAACAGGAACGACACTATTTTAATTAAGAAAATAGCTCTTATCTATCTTTCAAAAGCTAAGAGAAAAAAAAATTATATTCAAATTGCCAATGCATATCGCATATTTTATGAACTGAATAAAAAAAAACCAAATGATGCTTTAAAATATACGGATTCGATGATTGCAATTCCTAAAGACGTCAAAGACATTCGACACCCAGCGTTAGGGCACCTTTTAAAAGGTCTTATTTTGTATAGAAATGAACAATATGACAAAGCATTAGAATCATACCTACAATCGCAGAAGTATGCAGAAATAAGCAACAATCTTAGTATAATTATTGCCTTAAAACACAATATTACCCTATTAAAAACAGCCTTAGGAAAAGATCATGAAGCCTTAAACGCATATAAGGAAAATTTTGCATTCCTATTAAGTCAGGATACTACAAAAAGATTTCGTCAACACTACCTTGCTACACTTTACAAATTATCGGATAGTTATAATCGTTTAAAACTTTACGATTCTGCTAATTTTTATTTAAAAAAAGGAATTAAATCAAGTCTTTCTGGAGAGCACACCTATTATTATCCTGATTTGTTATGCGCTTATGGAGTTAATAGCTTTTACAGAAAAAAATATAATACTGCATTAGATAGTTTACAAAAAGCTATGGTATTATTGAAAGAAAATACTCAAGATGCAAATGTTAGAATTACTTATTTATACTTAGCTAAAACACTACTAAAAATCGGGAAAGAACAAAGAGCTGTTGGATACTTGAAAAGAGTAGATACTTTGATACATGAGTCAAATTATATGTTGGAAAATCGAGAAGTTTTCACATTACTGATAGACCATTATAAAAAAGACAAAGATCAAGGTAATCAACTAAAAACAATGGAGAAATTAATACGGTTGGATAGTATTTCTAATATAAAAAACAACCTACTAAACAATCATATTATCAAGAACTATGATACTGCTAGTCTAGTTAAAGAAAAAAATCAACTGATCAAAAGAATAACTTATCAAAACAAAGTAGGGTTAAAAACCGAGTATCTATTATTTACTTTAAGCGGAATTATAATCATGTTTATTTTTGCCTTCCTTTATTATAATCAAAACAGAAGAAATAGAAAAACACAAGAAATACCTCCCGAGGATTTAAAACAACTTCACAAAAAGAAAGCTACAACGACATCTAATATCGATCTTGCTCCTGAATTAAAACAAAAAATATTTGTAAAATTAGAGCGTTTCGAAAAAAATCATGAATATCTAAAAAACAACTTGACGCTGACTTCTGTTTCTAAGAGTTTGAAAACAAATTCTACTTACTTATCAAAATTCATTAATTTAGAAAAGAAAAAGAATTTTGTTAACTATATTAATGATTTAAGAATAGATTATTGCACAAAACAAATAGAAGAGAATAAAAAATTCAGACAATATTCTATTAAATCAATGGCCCAAGAAGTAGGTTTTAACAATATACAATCTTTTGCCAAAGCCTTTTTTAAAAAGAAACATTGTAATCCTGCAGAATACGTTAAAAGAACTAAAAATCAACAGCTTTAATTATTTCTAAACCTAAAAAACAGGTGAAAATTTATAAATTCTGACCTTAGTATAACTGTTCCTGTTATATTCTCTGTGATTTTTTATCTACTTTTATCGAGACTTAACAATTCAATTTACACATACCATGAAAAAACAAAATTCTACAAAAATTAGCTTAAAGAAAATTAAAATAACTAAGCTTGGTAATACTGCAAAGTATAAAATAAAAGGAGGAACTCAAATTGAAATAATAGACGAAGACGAGGATGAATGTAATTGTAGTAACGGAAGCGGCGGCCTTGATCCTACCAAAACGACATAACAAAACTAATAAACATATTTTTAACTCACCTAATTAAATAGTGTGTAATTAGGTGAGTTAAAAATATCATTGATATCTTTTCAAAAAAACGTTTTGCAAACGATTTATACTTACAAAATTGGATCTTCTGTGAAAAAGTATGACGCCACTATTCAATAATTAGTATACGTATGTGCCAAATTCACTTTTGATAGTAAGTCTTTTCTCATTAGAAGCTTCTACTTTTCCTACTATTTGAGCATCTACATTAAAACTTTTTGAAATTGCTATAATATCATCTGCTATCTCTGGAGAAACATACAATTCCATTCTATGCCCCATATTAAAAACTTGATACATTTCTTTCCAATCTGTTCCTGAATTTTCTTGTATCAATTTAAACAAGGGAGGTACGTCAAAAAGATTATCTTTTATGATATGCAAGTTATCTATAAAATGTAAAATTTTAGTTTGTGCTCCACCACTGCAGTGAACCATACCATGAATAGTCTCGCTATTAAACTTTGACAATATTTTTTTAATAATTGGTGCATAGGTTCGCGTTGGAGACAACACTAGTTTACCTGCATCTATAGGTGCATCTTTAACAGCATCGGTAAGACTTGTTGCTCCAGAATAAACCAAATCAGCAGGTACTGAAGGATCAAAACTTTCTGGATACTTTTTAGCTAATGTTTTATGAAAAACATCATGACGTGCGGACGTTAATCCATTACTACCCATACCACCATTATAGGTTGTTTCATATGTGGCTTGTCCAGAGGATGACAATCCTACAATAACATCACCTTCTTTGATATTTGCGTTATCTATAACGTCTTCTCTTTTCATACGAGCAGTTACTGTAGAGTCTACAATTATAGTGCGCACCAAGTCACCTACATCTGCTGTCTCTCCTCCTGTAGAATGAATCTCTACACCAAAATTTTTCAGTTCTGCTAATAGTTCCTCGGTTCCATTAATAATTGCAGAAATAACTTCTCCTGGAATAAGATTTTTATTTCTACCTATAGTAGACGATAACATAATATTATCTGTAGCACCAATACATAATAGATCATCTATATTCATGATCAATGCATCTTGTGCAATACCTTTCCAGACAGAAAGGTCGCCTGTTTCTTTCCAGTACATATATGCCAAAGAAGATTTAGTACCTGCACCATCTGCATGCATAATAAGACAATATGCTTCATCATTTGTAAGATAATCAGGAACTATTTTACAAAATGCCTTCGGAAAAAGCCCTTTATCAATATTTTTAATTGCACTATGTACATCTTCTTTGGATGCAGAAACACCACGTTGTGCATAACGCTTACTTACTTCTTGACTCATTTTACCAGAAATTAAAGCGCAAAGATAATTTAATTAACGTGATTTACGAATAAGATAGAATGAATTAATAACAACCATTTATTGCTATATAACTCTTTTCATATAATGCATATGCAATTCTAAACAAGTCAGATTAAGAATTTTATTCCCAATCTGGCATAGCTGCTTTTTCTAATACTTTAACTCTGTCATCAAGATCAGAGATCTCTACGATCTCAATTGTATTATCCGAAATGCCGTCATTAGATGTATTCACATAAATTACACTAGCATCGTTAGGTGCAAATCGTGCATCTAAATCATTGGTTCCCGATACCTTATCTGTTGATAAATCAACTGTAGGATCCCCATTAAAATTATGAATAAACATATGTGAGTCCAGTCTGCGATAATTTGTATTTTCTGATCCCGAGATATCTCTTGTATATAATAGTTTAGTTCCGTCAATAGATAAATTTATACCACCTGCAGCTCCTGGCATACCCGTTAATACGGTTTGTTGCAGAACACCACTACTATTAATTGTAAAAATATTTACAGAATAACCATCTAAATCATTTGTTTTTAGAGCTATCAATCCAGTATTATCATTTTTATCTATCTCTGTAATCAAACTTCCATCTGTAGTTTGATACATCAAACTAAGTCCACCACCTGCAGCGTTGATTGCATATAATTTATCTTGATTTGGAAACAATAATCTTGATCCATTATTATCCCAAGAGAAATCTATTTCTTCAAGATTAAACCCTGAAACACCAACTTGAGATGTGACTTGTCGAACCTGAGACCCATCTTCATTCATTGTAAACAAATGCGTTTGTGATCCCACTGATTGTAAAAAAGCAATTTTACCAGTACTTACATTTCTTCTTGGTCTGAAGCTATTTTTAGATTTTGAAGTAAGTGCTATTTCTGTATTACCACTTTCATCTGCAGAATAAATAACACTATTTCCTTCAACTAATCGTGTAAAAACAATTCGATTATTTGGAGGAATAGCTGTTGTAAAAGCAAAGGTTGTACTATTTACAGCTGGATTAATATCGTCATTGGCACTCACTTGCCAAAAATACTTTATACCGTAAGCAAGGTTCGAAACTGTATATGTAGTATCGGTTATATTTTCAAAAACCTCTACGGTACTATTTTCTTCATTTCGAAGTGTCACCGTATACGTTAAGGTATCATCATCCGGATCACTGGCACTCCACACTAACTTTACTTCGATAGGTTGATCCTCTGCATTATCTAAGGGAGTCACTAACGTTGGCGCTACAGGAGGTCTATTTCCTGCAGTTGCCACATCTAATTCTAAAACTAGCTCTACTGTTTTATCGGCAATAACAGTAACAGATTTAAAAACTGCCAAAAAACCTTCTTTTTGTGCTGTAAGTGAATAATCTCCTGATGGTACATTTTGCAACAAGTAAAACCCATCTTCATCAGTAAAAACCGTACTTGATCCAGGGTTAGTTGAGATTTTTACATTTTCTATCGGTTCATTTGTACCTTCTCTTACTACTCTTCCTCTTACAGAACCTAAACCTTCTAAATCAATAGTATCTTCACTACAAGAAACTGTAGCTATTACTATTAAAAACAATATTATTTTACTGATAAATCCTTTCACTTTATTTCGATTTTAATACTCGCCTATTAGACAAGATAAATTTTATTCAATCTAATGCTTCGATTACGTATTACTCTTGTGGAGTCAGGTTTTCTTTTCTGACTTTCCTATTTCTCTTTCTAAGTTTTTGTAACTCTGCCCCGCGCTCTTGCTCTTTCTTTCGTGATTTTTTATTCATTTTTATTGGCGTATCAAAATACCAATTTAACCCTAGAGAAAAAGTAAAGTATTGATCATCTCGTTTTCCTTGCGCTACGTTATCTAACCTATCTCCAAGTACTGCATTATGAGTTCCTGTTAGAGAAACACCTATATTATTTGAAATTAAATATTCTACTCCGCCTCCATATTGTAACTTAAAAAAAGTTCTGCTAAAACCGTCATTATTCACTGTACCAAAGCCTCCAAAAAAGAAAGGAGATAGTTTTTCAAAAGGTAATAATGTAATTTCCGCATTTAAATCAATTGCATTAAAACCTTCAGAAAATGAATTTTGATTAATCAATTCAAATTTATGAATACTGGCATTGGCATTAATAAATGGATTAAAATAATATCGAACTCCGGCTCTTGCAGAGTAAGAGAGTTCAGGGTTATTAAAATCACCATTAATCAAAGCTCCTCCTCCTTTTGCAAATACGGACTTTTTACCTCTTCTTTCTTTAAAATATCGCTCATATAGCCCTGTATTTTGTGCTTCGTCTTTTTCTGCTCTATATTCTGAAATTAAATCGTTCACAGTTTCGCTATTTGCTTTAACCGCCCATAGTTTATCTTCGATACCCTCTACTATTAATGACTCTACAGCTTTTTCGATAGCTTCAGATACAGCCATTTGAGCTGGTTCATTTTTTGTAAATCCAGTTTCTGCTTCTAATAATCTTCTAAATCGTACATACCTAAAAAAGTTTGCATCAAGAGCCTGTGATAATATTGTTTTGGACACATATACTGTTTTCAGTATTTTACCGCTAGAAGTTGAGACAGCTCTTAGGTAAATTGTAATTCTATCTTGTCTATATTGAGTTGAGGCTCCTATTCCAAAATACCTAGCTCCTAAACCTCCTGTTATAATATTCGAATCATATGAAACGATTCCTCCCTCTAAAATTATACCTGCATACAAAAGTGGTGGTAACTGTGGTTCATTCGGATTTTTAGTTTTTCTATATTCTTTTCTAGTAGACCTTATGATATTACGTTCATTAAGAAGGTTACTTAGGTTTTCTCTTTCTATAGGAACGAACCACTTAGAATCTTCAAGAGCTTTTACCAAAATTGTGGTAGCTCCTTGTGTAACAGCGGTACTAAATGTACTTCCACTCTCGGTAGGCTTGTACTGTCCTGTTTGGTCTCTAAATTTATATACCCCTACTACTACTGGTTCTACAGGAGGTGGTAATTCTCTAAGTACTTTTGTAGACTTTGTGTCTTCACCGATTCGAGCATTTTCAACAACAATGGGTTGATTAAAATATGCACCACATCCAGTTAGTAAAAGTGCACAACAAAAAATTGTGATTACTTTATAAAATGTATTGTACATCAAAATTTAATTTGGAATTATTACTTGGGATTGATCTCCAGTACTTGTATCTAAAATATTAATTACAAGACCTTCTCCCGATGGAAAGATTTCTATAAACAAAGTTCCGAAACTAAAGGTCCCTTCGGTTAACTCTCCATTTTGACCAAATTGCTGGATAAATAATGTTCTGGAAATTTGACTTAATAATTGATTATTTAAGTTTTCAGTAAAACGTTCTAGATCTGATCTTTCGTCTCTTCCTGAATTACTATCATCTGTAAATTTGTTTTGTGCTTCGGCAGAACTTAGTAACCATTGATAGTTAAAGGTATCTCCTCCAAAAGCCGGGTTCTTTGCTCTGTACACCAAATCTTGTCCAAAAGAAAAGCTACATACCGAAAAAACCAGAAATAAGGTTAACGTAATTGATTTCATTTAATTTATACTTAAAATTTTTCAATAATCATGTTACCACTAATATTGAAAAATGTCATTCTTTTGTTTTTTAAGGTCTTTAAAATATTTATACACTTTTCGAATTGCAATTTTCGACATTTGTTCTAAATATTCCAAATCTGGTTTACCTATAAATTGATGGATGGTATTGTCTTCTATCTTAACCTGAAGTATTGTAGTTCTTCCAAAACTTAATGTTTCATGTACCTCAACCACTTTATTACCATTGATTTGATTTAATGTATATGAATTATAAAAAAATTCGTAAAAATCCCTCCCTGGTTTGGTTTTAGTTTCTTCTATAACAATTCCCTTTAACTCTAGACCATCATCTTCTGATGTGTCTTGTTCTGTATTTTCTTTTGCCTTTTCATTAAAAGCTAAACGATCCTTCCCTATTATATTATCTTCTTCATAAACAAGTAACAATACTACAATTTTATCAGGATCTTTAGTACTCATAGAACCCATAGCTAGTTCTTTTGTCTCATTGGCTTCCAACGTAAAACGTTCTTCCTGAACGTTCTTTGAGATTTGATTCTGAGCATTTGTTCTAAAAACAGTAAGCTTGAATCGTAAGCTTTTATATACCTCTGTAGTATTGGTAGCAGTAGCTATAGCTGTAATCGTTTCATCAACTATATTTGTTTTTATTTTAGCAACCACATCAGTATTTGTATGCTGTTGGGCAATTGAAACCTGAAAAAGGGATATAAAAAATATACTTAATCCTAGTCTCATAACAATTACTTATGGGGTGTTATAGAAACTTAAAAGCTTCTAACAATTATTGAACGTGAATCACCAGTCATTTTAAATTTTAAATTTTTTGATAACTCATTAGTACCAAATCGTTCAAAAGTCAAATTATCCCCTTCTTGAATAAGCTCTAGACGTGTTGAAATATTTGGATTAAACGAAAAATCAACAACAGCATTATTATTTCCAGTTTGCGAAATCAGTTTTTCAATTTCTCTTCCAGATTCTTCCAATTCAACAATATTTTGATCGCCTTTTTGAAATATTTTAATATCTGACGATGCTGCAATTATATTGGATAACACTACGTTATTTGTTCCTATTTGTTGAATAAAAACTGAATTTACAGTCTGCGTTGTAGAAACTATATCTCTAGATGCTTGATTATTAATTTGTGATAGGGTTATAAATGTTTCCTGATCAGTATTTAAAACCTGTCCCTCATCTGTGTTCTGAGCACACAACATTGTTGTGGATAGCAATAAAATTGCTATTATTTGAGTGATTTTATTTTTATTCATTTTTTTTCTGGTATTAAAATCAAGAGAAGAGTTACGCTTAATATTAAGCGTAACTCTTTTATAACTTCTTTGTAAAGATATTAAATTTTTAGGTCAATCTTATCTTGAAGATCCTCCACCTGCACCAGTTTGTGTAACTACAGCAGAATTATTAGTTCCATTTTGAAGAATGATGCTACTATGTGCCTCACCTGTTTGAGTTACAAACGTTCTGTTTCCTGTTCCAAATTGAGTATCACTAGCAAGGTTACTAACACCATCCTGAAGGATATCGCTAATATTGCTTGCTCCATTTTGAGAGGTAAGAGCACTGTTCTCATCTCCTATTTGGATATGACTACCAACATTACTTTCTCCTCTTATTCCTGTAACTCCTTCTTGAGTAATATCTGAGCTGTTTCCATCACCTATTTGAAATTGTTGAGAAAAGTTTTCTCCTCCAAAAAAGTTTATATTCTGCACAGCAGATGCACTATTGCTATTTCCTAACTGAAATTGATTAATTGTATTATTATCTTCTTCATGTCTTGCAAATGCACTATTCTGATCTCCTGATTGTGTTTGGTTAATAGCCCCACCTCTAGAAGTAAAAAATGTTCCTCCTTGTAATGCAGTAGCTTCGTTACCAACTCCTATTTGAGATTGAACAGCAGAATTCTCATCTCCTGATTGTGTTACACTTCCGTTGTTACTATCTCCTGTTTGATCTTGGTCAGAACTATTAGCATTACCATTTTGTGAAGCTGTTAAGGTATTACCATTTCCTCTTTGAATTTGGATTGCAAAGTTATCTCCACCAAAAGACCCAAGATTTTGAGAAACACTTGCATTATTACCGTCTCCTAATTGACCCTGAAGAGCTCTATTGTTATCTTCTTCGTGTTGTGCAAAAGCAGTATTCTCTTCTCCTATTTGTACTTGTTGTACTTCTCCTCCTCTAGAGTCAAAACTACTACTTCCTTGTAAAGAAGTTGCAGAGTTACCACCTCCACTTTGATCTTGGATTAGGGCATTATTAAGACCCCATTGTTCTCCAGATCCACTGTTAGCATCTCCTGACTGTAATTGCTGAGAAAAATTATTTTCTCCTACTTGTGCAATTGAAGCAACGTTAGAAGCACCTTCTTGTGTCATCTCACTTGCATTAAAAAGACCTTCTTGTGTAGTAGAACCAGAGTTACCGTCTCCTATCTGCACCTGAAACGCAGCATTAGAAATACCTTCTTGAGAAACAGTTCCTTCATTTCTATTTCCTAGTTGATCTTGGCTTGAAGCATTAGCTCCTCCAGTAAATGCCAAGTTTTGAGTAGCACTTGCCGAGTTACCGTCTCCGTTTTGTGTTTGTACTATTGTGTTGTCAAATTCTTCATGTTGCGCTGTAGCAGAGTTTTTAACTCCGTTTTGAGTCTGTGCAACTGTACCTCCTGTAGAACTAAACGCCTCACTACCTTGATTAGCTACTGCGCTATTAGCCATACCTTCTTGTACAGTTATAGACGAGTTTTCTCCCCCTACCTGAGTAATATTAGAAGTATTATCTTCTCCCGATTGACTAACATTACTTGTGTTAGACTGTGCCACCATTAATGTCGCACTTAATAAAGCCGTAAGGCTAAGAATTGCTGTTTTCATACGTAATATAATTAAAGTGATTTATGAGTTTACTTCATTAAAATTTTGCACAACAAACCATTTAAGAAACCCGAAAGTTCTATCAAATATGCAATCTACCGTTAAAATATTCTGGGGTACTAGGGGGTATTGCCAAAACCACTGTCTGACTAAAACAAATTTATAAAAAATATCAAGGCGGTTATTGCGAATTTTTCAACTATTCGATGAAATACGTTACGGAAAACCCGTAATATGAAATTTTTATGCGAATCTATTAAGGATTTAACAGCTTTTTCAATATGTTAACACTAGTATAAAAAAGCAACTCGGTAAGTCAATTCCTACTTATCGCGTAAAAAGAAGCTCCCTATATTTAGTTAATGGCCACAATTCATCATCGATAAGTAACTCTAATGTATCACAACTATATCTGATTTCGTCAAAAATAGGTTTTATCAGATTACAATAATCGGCTGCCTTTTGATCTAAATTTTGAAGTTTATTTGCTTTTTTACGTCCTTCGGTCATTTCGTTAACCTTGGTATTAATCTTACCTATATGTTCAGAAATTTCTTCAATAATTTCCATTTGTTCCTTAGCATACTTCTTAAAATCTTTTTCGTAAAGCTCTTTGAGGCCAGAAACATTATTAATAAGCATATTTTGATAACGTATCGCTGTAGGAATTACGTGATTTCTTGCAATATCTCCTAACACGCGGCTTTCAATCTGAATACGCATTACATATTCTTCAATTTCTATTTCGTACCGAGCTTCAGATTCTATTTTGTTCATCACTCCCATTTCTTCAAAAAGAGCAATGTTCTTTTGAGACACTTTTGCTTTTAAAGCTTCTGGGGTTGTTTTATTATTACTTAGTTTTCTTTTTTTCGCTTCTTTCTCCCATTCTACGCTATACCCATTTCCTTCAAAAAGAATATTTTTTGATTTTTTAATGTATTCACGAAGAACATTAAAAATAGCTTCATCTTTTTTAAGATTTTTCTTATCGATTAAAGCGTCAACTTCTTTTTTAAATTCTACCAGTTGTTTTGCAACTATCGTGTTTAGAATAGTCATTGGATTGGCGCAGTTAGCTTTGGATCCTACAGCTCTAAATTCAAATTTATTTCCTGTAAATGCGAAAGGAGAAGTCCTATTTCGATCTGTATTATCCAATAAAATTTCAGGGATTTTTCCTACTACATTTAGTTTCAGATCTGTTTTTTCTTGAGGAGAAAGTTTACCATCTGTAACTCCTTCTAATTCTTTAAGAACTGCAGTAAGTTGTTCTCCTATAAATACAGACATTATTGCTGGCGGAGCTTCATTAGCTCCCAATCTATGATCATTACTTGCAGATGCAATACCTGCTCTCATGAGTTCTTCATTTTCATTAATAGCCTTAATCGTATTAATAAAAAATGTCAAAAACTGAAGGTTACTCATTGGCGTCTTACCAGGTCCTAAAAGATTAATACCTGTATTTGTGCTTAAAGACCAGTTATTATGTTTACCTGATCCATTTACTCCTGCAAAAGGTTTTTCATGTAGTAAAACCACTAATTTATGTCTTGTAGCTACTTTTGCCATAATATCCATTAAAAGTGAATTATGATCTACAGCTAGGTTTGTTTCTTCATATATAGGTGCCAACTCAAATTGATTTGGGGCTACTTCATTATGACGAGTCTTAACAGGAATACCTAGCAACATACATTCGACTTCTAAATCTTTCATGAAATTTAAAGCTCTTGTAGGAATACTACCAAAATAATGATCGTCTAACTGTTGTCCTTTTGCGGGTGAATGCCCTAACAGTGTTCTACCCGTCATCACAATATCAGGCCTAGAGTTTACTAAAGCCTGATCGATTAAGAAATATTCTTGTTCCCATCCTAAGGATGCATTTACTTTTTTTACGTTTTTATCAAAATATTTAGCCACTGCTGTCGCCGCCTGATCGACTGCTTGCAATGCTCTTAACAAGGGTGTTTTATAGTCTAATGCCTCACCTGTATACGCAACAAAAACAGTAGGAATACATAAAGTTGTACCATATATGAATGCTGGCGAAGTAGGATCCCAAGCGGTATAACCCCTAGCTTCAAATGTATTTCGAATACCTCCGTGTGGAAAAGACGATGCATCAGGTTCTTGCTGTACTAACTGTCCTCCTCCAAATCGTTCTATTGCCTGACCATTACCAATGGTCTCGAAAAAAGCATCATGTTTTTCTGCCGTAGCTCCGGTAAGAGGTTGAAACCAATGCGTATAATGCGTTACTCCTTTTGATAATGCCCAATCTTTCATTGCAGATGCTATTTGATCGGCTATTTTACGATCAATCTTAGAACCATGCTCTATAGCATCCACTACACTATTATGAGCGTCTTTGGTTAAGTATTGCAACATAGTTGCTTGATTAAATACATTTTCCCCAAATAATACCGAACGACGTTCTGTTTCTGTAACTGCCACAGAACTACGATTTAACGTCTCTTTTAGTGCTTGAAATCTCAGTGTTGACATGATTGCTTAAGTTTTTTGCAAAGATATAAGAACTTTTTATTGTGAATATGAAAAATATATTCTTTTAAAATTGATGATTTTTAAAAATACCCCCCAAAAAAGTAGGGTGTTAATAAAAATGATTAGATAGTTAACTATATCACCCCCTTTTTTTTTGGTTATCTCGAAAGATAAATTATTTTTGAAATCTATAAGAGTTCAATTTATAAAGTATTAATTATGAGTAAAGCTAAATTAGAATACATTTGGCTAGATGGTTACAAACCAACTGCTAATCTAAGAAGTAAAACAAAAGTTGAAGAAGATTTTAGCGGAAAGCTAGAAGACTGCCCAATGTGGTCTTTTGATGGTAGCTCTACTAAACAAGCCGAAGGTGGTTCTTCTGATTGTTTATTAAAGCCAGTAGCAATCTATCCTGATCCTTCTAGAAGAGATGGATATCTAGTAATGACCGAGGTTTTAAATTCAGATGGGACTCCACATGAATCTAATGCACGTGCTACTATTGACGATAATGATAATGATTTCTGGTTTGGTTTTGAACAAGAATACTTTATTATGGATACGGCAACACAGTTACCATTAGGTTTCCCTGTTGGTGGATATCCTGGTCCACAAGGAATGTACTATTGCTCTGTGGGAGGAAGAAATACGCATGGAAGAGACTTTGTTGAAGAGCATGCAAACCTTTGTATCGATGCTGGTCTTAATTTTGAAGGGATCAACCAAGAAGTTGCAAGTGGACAATGGGAATTTCAATTGTTTGCTAAAGGAGCAAAAAAAGCAGGTGATGAGATCTGGATCGCAAGATATTTATTAGATCGTCTAACTGAGCAGTATGGATACTATATTGAATACCACCCAAAACCAATAAAAGGTGACTGGAATGGTTCTGGTATGCACGCAAACTTCTCTAACGAAGTATTAAGAACTTGTGGTTCTAAAGAAGTTTACGAAACTATTTGTGAAGCTTTTAGACCTGTAACAAAAGAGCACATTGCTGTATACGGTGAATTTAACGACCAAAGATTAACTGGTGAGCACGAAACACAATCTATCCATGAATTCTCTTATGGAATTTCTGATAGAGGTGCATCTATAAGAATCCCTATTATTACTGTAGAGAATGGATGGAAAGGATGGTTAGAAGATCGTCGTCCAGCTTCAAACGGTGATCCTTATAAAATTGCTGCTAGAATTGTGAAAACTGTGAAAACTGCAGATGTATCTGCAATATTAGCATAAACCCAATATACAACTAACTACTCATGTTGGTTAAACGCTAAAAAACCTCTCAATGTTATTGAGAGGTTTTTTATTTAGCATATGATCTTGCTATAAATTTTATTTTATAAAAACTAAAGCTATAAAAATAGCATAAGCTATAAAAATCAAAAGTCCTTTAGGGCGACCTAGTGTCATTCGCTTAGGGATAAATGCAAGAGGTAATAACACCAATGCAAACCCTAGCATCCAATAGATATTAACACTCATAAGAGATTCATCTTTGACTATTATTGGTTGTATCAAAGATGTAATTCCTAAAACCGAAGCAATATTAAATATATTTGACCCAATAAGATTCCCTAAAGAAATTGCTTTTTCTTGTTTAAGCGCCGCAATAACAGAGGCAGCTAATTCTGGCACACTTGTACCTACAGCAATTAAGGTTACGGCAATTACTCCTT
The DNA here is from genome assembly GCF_001632745.1 of Aquimarina aggregata. Taxonomy (GTDB): domain Bacteria; phylum Bacteroidota; class Bacteroidia; order Flavobacteriales; family Flavobacteriaceae; genus Aquimarina; species Aquimarina aggregata. The sequence continues at coordinate 452,299 of NZ_LQRT01000013.1, forward strand.
CACTAACACCCATTGTCAAGGCTATATTTTCAGCTCCACTTACTAATAATTCTGAACCAAAGTAAAGTGCACATCCTCCTATTAAAAGCCATATTATGATTTTAAAATTTGAAGTCTTTTGAAGAGAATCATCTACTTCCTCTACAACTGTATCTGCATGTTTTCTAGCTCGTCTAAGTAATAAAAAAAGATACGTAAATAATGATACTAAAAGTAAGCCTCCTTCTAGCTGCGTCAAAACTCCATCATTATTCAAAAGAAGATATAATGCAAAAGATAACAAAACCATTACAGGCCAATTAAACTTATAAAAATCTTTATCAATGGCTAGAGGACCAATTATAGCTGTAATTCCTAATACCAATCCTATATTAGCAATATTAGATCCAACTACATTACCCAAAGAGATATCAGACAACCCATCTAACGCAGCTTGCACACTCACCAACAACTCAGGTGCAGAAGTAGCAAAAGAAACCACAGTTAAACCAATAACCATTCTTGACAGCTTAAGTCTAAAAGATAAGGACACAGAAGAGCGCACCAAAAACTCACCTCCTACAACCAATAGAACAAGCCCTATTAAAACATAAAATACACTTATAATCATCGTAAAATATTTGCTTGCGAATATAAAATAAGTATCTCTTAGTTTATAGGTATAGGCTACTATTTTTTTATTTAGTCTTATCCCTATCAGCATCTGAAAACTAAAAAAATAGTTAAATAACTACAAAATTAGTTGTATAACTAAAAAAGTAGTTTTACATTTGAATCAAATAAAAAACTCACCATGCAAAAACTTACGAATAAAGAAGAAGAAGTAATGCAAGCACTCTGGAAACTTCAAAAAGCATTTGCAAAAGAAGTACAAGCAGAACTTAACAACACTGTGCATTACAATACCGTATCAACTATCATACGTAATTTAGAAGAAAAAGGATATGTGGATCATCAGGCATTTGGCAAAACGCATCAGTATTTTCCTATTATAGATAAAGAAGAGTATAGAAATCGTTTTGTGACCACAGCCATGTCACAATACTTTAATAACTCTTATAAAAACATGGTGTCTTTTTTTGCTAAAGAAGAAAAAATTACAGCCGATGAACTTAGGGAAATTTTAAAAGTAATCGAACAAAAGAAATAATATGGAAGCTTTCTTACTATACATTCTTAAATCCAGTATATTACTAGCCATTTTTTACCTGGTATATTATGTACTACTTCGAAAAAATACTTTTTTTACTGTTAATAGGCATTTTTTACTAACAGGAATCTTATTATCTCTTGTACTACCTTTTGTTGAGTTTACTTTTATCACATTTATTGATCAACCTGACATATACCTTATAGCATCAAAACAAAATTCCCCAATAAATGAACTATCCACAAAAGTAAATTGGTGGCTCATAGGTTTTATAACTTACTTATTAGGTGTGCTTGTATTTTCAATTCGCTTCGCGATTCAATTAATATCCTTATTTAAACTTATACAAAATCATAATTACACCCAAGAAACAAAATTCAAATTTGTTCAAGTTCAAGAAGATATAAGTCCTTTTTCATTTTTTAACTATATCGTTTACAATCCAAAGTTACACTCTAGTCAAGAGCTTAGTATGATTCTTAAACATGAAAAAATACATGTCACTCAAAACCACACATTAGACATCATTATTACCAATCTCTTCTTAATCTTTCAGTGGATTAATCCTATTGTTTGGTTTTACAAAAAAAGCACTGAACAAAATCTAGAATTTATTGCCGACAGAGAAACTATTAATCAAGTAAACTCTAAGAAAGAATATTTTATGACTTTGGTGAGTGTATCATCAAATAACTACTCTACTATTACTAATAATTTTTATCAATCATTAATCAAAAAACGAATTGTTATGTTAAACAAACAAAATTCTCAGAAAAAACAATTATGGAAAATTGCTATTGTGATCCCACTCCTAAGCTTATTCTTATGGAGTTTTAATACCAATGAAATTGTCAAAATAAAAGAAAACAATACTACAACCTCTAGCAATGCCACTAAAGGAGATAAAAAAATAGTAAAATTTAAAATCACCAAAAGCTCATCCAAAAAAGATTTAAATCGTATCAAAGACACTTTTAAAGATGAATATGATGTAGATATCAAGTTTTCTAACATCCAAAGAAATACAAATAATGAAATAATAGGTATTATGGTAAATGTATCTTCTAAAAAGAGCAATGCCAACTACTCTTTACAAAATGAATCCCCCATACAGTCTTTTGTAATTTTATATAACAGCAAAACACATGGTATAAGTATAGGACAATCTGATCATATTAATTCTATATCAATACGTGAAAAAGGCAAAGATCAAATACTAGAGGTCCATTCTGACAATAACAAACAAGAGTATATTGTTTCTAACAATAATGGATCTAAAACTGTTAAAATAAAGGATAAAGACGGAAAAATCATCCGAGAAGAAGTTCATGGTCCAGAAGAAGGGTATTTCAAAATAAACACAAAAGACAAAAAAACCTATGCTTTTTTTAACGGCGGAGCTAAAAAAGATCCACTATTTTTTATTGACGGAAAAGAGTCGTCAAAAGAAGAAATGGAAAACTTAGACACTGAAAATATTGAAAGCATGAATGTTTATAAAGGAAAGAAAGCCGAAAAAAAATATGGTAAAAAAGGTGAGAATGGAGTTATTGAAGTTAAAACAAAAAAATAAACAAGCAAATCAATATCTATGATCATAAAAATATAACTATTTAGCATATTGCATAATTGTTATTTTTACTCAAAAACTCACTTAACAAAGCGAGTTTTTGAGTATTTTAGTAATATGAAAAAAATACTATTTTCTATCCTTGCCAAAATCAATAAACTGATTCTTCCAAGTTTTACCAAAAGGCGCCTAGATCTAGGCAAAGCTTCAAAATTACAACTACTTATATTTGGATGGAGATTATATGTAACCAAAAGAGCTTTATAAAGCATACTACACTCCCCTAGCATAAAAAATCATTTTTTTTTGCAACACCATTATCAATTCTTCGTAATTATGATGAAGTTATAACATCACTAAACAAATAACCTAAAATACGAACAGATGAAAAAATGGATACTTTTAGGAATGACTGTACTAGGTACATTATCCTTAACCGCTTCTACATCAGATTCTAGCAAACCATTAAAAATCAGCACAAAACAATCTGATGAAGTAACTGCAGTTATAAACAAGAATACTTCAGAAAAAGAACTCGAAGATCTAAAAGCTTTCTTTGCAGAGAGTGGTATTGAATTAATACTTAAGAAAATCGAGTATAATAACAAAAATGAGCTTACCAGCTTAAGTATTGTTCTTAAGAAAGGTAACTCTAAAAGTCAATACTCCTCTTCTTCAAATACTCCTATTTCCGAAATCAAGCTTGGCTATAAAGATGGAAATTTATATATCTCAAACTCTGGAGTATTTGATATCGCAGCTTGGAAAAGTCAATCTGGTTTTAATCATGTTCAGGTAGACATGGACAGTATTATGAAAAAACACAATTTTGCGTTTAATTTTAACTTTGATGAAGAATCAGACTCTCTTTCGATTAACGGAAACCATTTTGATTTTCAGAAATTAAAAGATCAAATTATGAGTTCTTTTACATTTGAAGAAGATGAGGACGGCGCATTTACATTTAACGGTCAAAAATTACGCCCTTTTCAAAACGGAAAACATCAAAAATTTAATTTTATCGATAATCCCGATATAGAAAAACTCATTATCATAGATGGAAAAGAAGTAAGCTTTGATACGTTAGATAAGCTCGCAAAAACAGATCAACTGGATAAAGTGGATTTCCTAAAACCCGAAACAGCTATCAGTATTTATGGTGATAAAGCAAAAGACGGAGCAATAATAGCAACTACTAAAAAATAATATTCCCATTAATTTTATAGTTTTTGTTGAGAAGCCTTCATTATATGAGGGCTTCTTTTTTAACTATAAGTTAGTAATGATTGTATAGGAACATCTAATTTATCTTTTCCTTTTAAAAAATCGAGTTGCATAATAAAATTACACTGTACAACTTTACCCCCCAATTCTGTAACCAAATCACATACTGCCTTTGCAGTTCCTCCTGTAGCTAATACATCATCATGGATTAAAACATGCTCTCCCGGCACAATAGCATCGGTATGAATCTCTAAAGTGTCCTCACCATACTCAAGTCCATAACTTCTAGATTTTACTGTATATGGTAATTTTCCTTTCTTTCTAACCGGAACAAACCCAGCACCAAGGCGTTCTGCAATCATTGCACCAATTATAAATCCCCTTGATTCTATACCTATCACTTTGTCTATTTTTACATCCTTAGGACAAAAGCTTGACAACTGATCAGCGCAACTTACTAAAGCCTCATGATTAGCCAATAAAGGAGTAATGTCTTTAAATAAAATTCCAGGTTTAGGAAAATCAGAAATATCTCGAATAAAATCTTGTATGTTCATCGGTCGAAAATAATGAAAATTAAAAAAAGAGCCGAAAAAAACATGAAAATCCCCTTGAAAATAAAAACAACACTAAAAAATCGCCTTCAATTATTACATACATAAACCAAAAATTATATTAAAGTTATATTCATTAACATCTTTCAAGACTTAAACATTTCAATTTAAAACAACATTCATCTTTATAGTTATAAATACATAATCAGTTTTGTAGATTTTATTATAAAAGCTTTGCCAATACTTTTTCTTCTGATATATTAAAAAAGCAGTAACAAACTAATCTTAATATTCATATCTAAAAACACAGTAATCATGTAAACAAAATTACTTCTTCGGGTAAACAAAAAACAATCATTCAACCTTAAAAAATTTATCTTATATGCTAACAATTATTGGAATTCTGATGATTCTTGTTGGAATTATCATGCTCATTATCAAACCTTTTTTTAAAACTATAAAAGCCTTAAACTGGTTTACAAAACAACGTAATTTCCAGATGATCGGGATCGGTTTTATACTTAGTGTTATCTCTGGTATGTTCTTCTATGCAGAACCAGGTACTGCCTATGCGGTGCAATACCCATGGGGGAGTCAAAAAGCAGTAGTACATCAAGGTATTAATACCAAAATGTGGGGTCGATTAATCCCTATACAATTTGAACTGCCAATCAAATACGTGATCCCTAACAAAAAAGATGGGGAATTAGGAGAACAAAGTAAATATGCCAATGTAGATATCGCAAAGTATTGGGCGTTTAGTGATGCCGTAAAAGCAAGAATTGCAACTTCTGTTGTGATTAGTATCAATACGGCAGACGAGACTCAGTTTTTATCGGTTGCCGATCGTAATAAGACAGAAAAAAACTTAATTCGTTCTAGAATTATACCCAATATCGATCAATCTATAAAAAACACTTGTAAACTTATGGATGCACAAGACTATATTTCTGGTCAGGCCTCTGACTTTGATCGATATTTTAAAGATCAATTAGAGAATGGTATGTATGTCTTAGAAGAGTATATCGCAAGTGAACAAAGAGAAATTATTGGTGACAGTACAATAGTTCGAACGGTCGTAAACAAAGATTCTAAACAAAAACGCTATAGAATTAAATATATTAATGGAGAGCCAATACGAGAACATGGAAATTCATTAAAGGCCTATGGTCTTACTGTAGTACAGGCTGTTGTTACAGAAATCGATTGGGAAACTACTTTTGATAAGCGTTTGCAGTTACAAAAAGAAGAGGTAGCACAAACGCAACTAGAAAAACAACAAGCAGAACGACAGTTTTATCGTGCTCAAAAAGAAATTGCAAAAGGTGAAGCTGAAAAAGCAACAGAACGTGCACGACTTGAAAAAGAACAAATTCAAAAAACTATTGAAGCTGAAACCAAAGCCAAAGTAGCCGAATTTAATCTTATCGAGGAACGTAAAAATTATGAGGTAGCACAGTTTAAAGCAAAAACGCAAAAGACCATGGCAGATGCACAGTCTTATGAAAATGCAAAATTGGTAAATGCTGGATTAACTCCTCAAGAGCGAGCTGAGTGGGAATATAAAACTTCGGTTAACATTGCCCGGGAACTTAAAGAGCTTAAACTACCTGAAATTTACATCCAAGATGGTGGTAAAAAAGATAGTAATGGTAATTTATTGCAATCCTTGATTGGCGCAGATTTAGCAAAAAAAATGATGACAGGTCAAAGTCAATAAATCATAAAGCTAACTAAAAGACTATAATACAAAATGTTATAGTTAATGTACCTAGCTACTCTAATTAGGTGATTAGAACTTATTTTTCTACACTTAATGAGTAGCTTTTTTTTAGTTCTCAAAAAAATTATATAAATGTTGTTAGCAATATAAAAAACCGTTATATTTGCACCCGCAAAACGGCCTCGTAGCATAACTGAATAGTGCACTTGATTACGGCTCAAGAGGTTGCAGGTTTGAATCCTGCCGAGGTCACAAATAGATCACAAAAAATGTGAATTCTAAGCGAGTTTCAGAAATGAAGCTCGCTTCTTTTTTGGGAAATCGCGAAATGATTCTTTTTGTGATTTTCAAAGTGGAGCTTTGTCAGGAAAGGGAATTAACCAATCCTGCCGAGGTCACAACAAGACAATTTTTACCAAAGCGAGACAATATTGTCTCGCTTTTTTGTTGATTATTATTACTTTTATATTCAGGAAATAAAGGATATATATCCTTTATACAATTGTTGTACTCAATGCAAAACCTGAATACCTAAATGAAAATTAAACGTTTTTTCACTTCCTCTCTTTTGCTATTTATATGTATATCATTAAATGCACAAAATGAGAGAAACCCATCCGAAAAATATAAAGATGCCTATAAAAAATATATCAATTTCACTTGTCCAATACCCCAAGATAGTATTCGACATTTTGTGTATTTTTCAAGAGATAGAGAATTAATTACAAAACATCCATTATTATTCATACCTCGGTTTCAAGGAGCACAGATAATGTATTCTTGGAAAGAATTAGAACCTAAAAAAGGGCAATACGATTTTTCTATAATTAAAGAAGATATAGCCTATCTAAAAAAGTATGGGAAAAAACTTTTTATTCAGTTACAAGATGCCACATTTGATAAAAGGTATAAAGCTGTTCCAAATTATTTGTTGACTAATGAATATGATGGAGGTGCAGTTTTTCAATATAATGATGATGGAGAACCCGAAGGTTGGACAGCTAAAAGATGGAATAAAAAAGTTCAAGAACGTTTTGCAATATTACTTATGGCATTAGGAAACGAGTTTAATAAGGAAATAGAAGGAATTAATCTTCAGGAGACAGCTATTGGAGTTAGTAGTAAAACAGATCCTAGTTTTACCGAAGCAAATTATCTTAAGGGAATTAAAAATAATATGTTAGCAGTTAAAAAAGCATTTCCAAATGTAACAACGATGATATACGCTAATTTTATTCCTGGAGAATGGCTACCATTTGACGACAAAGGATATTTAAAAAGCATTTACAAATATGGAGAAGACATTGGTGTTGGACTTGGCGGACCTGATTTAATGGTTACTAGAAAAGGACAGCTGAATCACGCTCTTGCACAAATGCACGAAGGAAAATTCACAGTTCCTCTTGGAATTGCGATTCAAGACGGAAATTATATTAGTAAAACGGGGACTGATAAAGATTATGAAGAAAATAAAGACAACGGTAAAAAGGATAGAAGAAATTTTGTTCCAATGCTAAATTCTTTTGCAAAATATTTTTTGAAGGTTAATTATATGTTTTGGGCAAATCAAAAACCTTACTTTGAAGAAGATGTTATTCCTTGCTTTTCGAATGAATAGGATAAGAAGCACAGGGTACAAAACCGTTATTTTTTATTCTCTCCAAAAGTTACATAAGAGTCAAAATATTTTCAGGCAGAATAGTCTTAGCTAGCTTTCATTAAGGCTTTATACTCTTTTACATGATTAAAAACACTATCTAGATAATCAGTTAAAAAGTTCGAACTTTTTATCATTGGGATCACAACAAGTATAAATATGTATTTTTTTTAAAAACCAAGAATGCTTTTACTATACTAGTAAAAAGACTAAGGATAACTGGGTCTTGTGCGCAATATTAGTATAGGTTTTATTCTTTCATTTTTTCATATCTGGCAATAAGTTTACTCTCAATCCAATCATTTTCTGAGAAGTCATAAATATTAAAATCAAATATAATCTCAAATTTAATATTGTTAATTCTATTTATTTTGAAATTGTTAATATTAAAAAACTCAAATTGATTAAAAGGGTCAACTTCTATTTCAATGTTACTATTTCTTGCCCCAATAGAATTGGAGTTCCATTTCAGCACATCCACAATCGATATGCACATCATCCCACGTTTCTTCTTCGTTCATATCGTTCATGTGTTGTGCATTACCAACCTTTGAAAACCCTCGCTTTTCATACCAGTCCACAGCAGACTTTGCACTTTCAACTTTTACTTTCATGATAGATTTCTGAATGGCATGTTCCAGCGCACTTCGTACTAGTGCTACACCAGCGCCTCTACTAGACCTGCTTCCTAATAACCATTTAATATATAGATAACGATCAGAATCCTTTCCTTCAACCGTAATTTGCATAACACCTATTAGGGAACTGCCCTGTGATTCAGCAAATTTAGTTCTGGCATTGTCGCCATATGTACTTATATCACGATAGGGTGGATTATCAGCAAAGTCTCGTGCTACATCTAAACCCTCATCATCTTGATCCATCGAGTCAGTAGAGCAAATATTTCTACCTTTATCATGAGTTCGCCCTTCAGTAACTTCTGCATATTCATCACCTATCTTTTTAACACCCTGTAACATAACATCATCATCCCAGACAACATCCTTAACCGTGACCTTAGACCAACCTGCTTCAGGGTCAACTACATCTTCACCTATATGGATCGTTTCACTTCTGATATATACATTTAAGGCTTTTACATCAATGCCTTTTATTTTCAATGCTCTAATCCATTCTACATTAGGTTGTCTTGTCCTATCGCTTTCTCTATTTGCTTCAATTTCTTGATTAGCCCCTCTTCGAGAGATAAAAAGATCTTCATCATCAACCTTGACTACTTCATTCTGTACTAGCTCGCCCCAAGGTCCAATTTCACTTTCTTCATATCCACCTTCCCCTAATATACTTCCATCCACTTCTTTAACAGCGTGAGTAACACCCCAAACTACTTTAGCCAAAGTAGGTTTCATTTGAACTGTTGTAGGTGATTCGCTATACGAACTAGTAATTTCATTATTTAATTTCTGATTACTTGTAAAACTACTCTCAAATAAAGCCTTAGCTCCCATCAAATCTGCCTCTTTCTCCAACCCAGCATCATTATTCACATTCACCTTGCCTTTCATTTGCATTGTTGGCTTTACTCTTCCTTGCTTCTGTTGTACAACATGCCAAGCCTCATGAGGTAAATGTTTTTCCTGTCCAGAGTCTAAATGAATATCTGTCCCTTGAGCGTAAGCATGGGCCTGTAATTGCGCAGGTTTACCTGAATTGTAATGAACCTTCACATCATCCATGGAATAACCAGAGAGATTTTCTATACCTGATTTCAAATTGTCAGGTAACCCTGTGTTATTTTCTTTCTTTTGAATGGGATTTTGTTGTTGCGCAGAATAATTATTTGTCATTTCCTGCAATTGAGCAGCTTGTTTAGCTTGTGGACTATTATTAGCCATCTCTTGCAGTATCCGCTGGACAACAGCTTCAGGTCGATTGTCGACGAATTGAAAAGTAGAATCACTACCGCTCTGCACTTGAGAACTAGCAGCTGATATCGATTGTCTTTTATTATCCTGTGTTTTGTCAGCGTGAGTATTCATATTTTTCTCTTTTCAGGTTTTGGCTTATTGCTTATAACGTTAAGTATATGAAGCGGAGCATCCCGCAGGGTGCTATGATTTCATATACAGTGTTAGGTGCTTTTTTTATCCTTTTCTATTAACTCATATTCTTGAAGAGCATCATTCCAAATATGTTCTTCATTTATTTCTATCGTCTTTTTTACCAATGCCGTTATTGCTTCTTGATTTAAGTTTTCTTTATTCAACTCCTCAATAAATAATGCCGATTCCTCTTTATTTAGCGATTCAGCTTTTTTATCCAAATTACAGCATCCATATCCGTCAAATGAAATTCGGACTAATGATATTTTGTTTGTTCCTATTCTATTGAAATCAATAAATACCGAACCATCTAAACAGCCCAAGTAAAAGTCAGCCTTTCTGGTGTTCGGCATTGTAGTTTTGAAAAAATTGAAATTCTTCATTCTTTAATCTCTTTTACTTCTTCTACTTGTGTATCCATAATCTGTCTCATAAGAATGAAAGAGAATTTCACGCCTTCTTTTTCTGAAATCATTTCATTGAGAAATATTTTGGATTTATCATTATAGGCTTCAGGGAAACTTATTTTCAAGTAGGTCATTCTCTTCTTTTTTTCTTCCCAAAACCGGTACTTGACTTCCTGGTGTCCTTCATATTTCTTTAAGAATCGATCGATTGTTAATCCTTCTCGATACCAATTAATGATCGGTTTACTAACCCAAACTGAATCCCAAGAGTTAAAGAATGGAAAGTGAGACACAACATTCCTTACAAATTTAAACAGTTCACTACCAATTTCTGATTCCATTGGTGGTCTGGCAGTTTTTAATTGCTCAATCACATGTTTAATCGGTTCGTAGTTTAACAATTCCGCATAAATAGCGAAGGCTTGTTTTATTTTCGAAAACCTTTCCCATTCATCCTTTTGCCAATAATCATCATTCATTACCTCATCATACAAATCATAAAATCGATTGTATGCTAAGGTTAGAAATTTTAGCTCCGTATTATTTGGTTTTAAGTCTTCCATCTAATTGCACCTAACAATTCGTTATGTTCACTAGTAAACATATTTTTAGTATACAAGTATACATATACCATGTTAATCAAGATATATGTTCACTTTTTTAATATTTATAACCGTGAATATATTTACATTTATTTTCACTTCTTTACGGCAAACCGCAATTGCATAAAAAAATAATCCCCAACTAAAAATAGTCAGGGATATTCTACAATAAAAAACACATCATTTTTATTGCAAACGAATGATCAATTTATTTTTAAGGCTTTGTTTTAACCGCATTATTTACTCTGGTCTTTACTCATCATCACAGTAGTATATTCATTGATACTCTCTTACACTCTTTTAAGAGCCCAGCTCTAATTGGTTTTTCACCAAACTATAATAATCCCCTTTGGTACTTACCAGTTCTTGATGATTGCCATATTCTACGATGCCACCTTTCTTTAAAACGATAATTTGATCTGCATTTTTTACCGTTGATAGCCTATGTGCGATGATCACTACTGTTCTATTCTTAAAAAAGCCTTGTAAATTATCGTGAATTATTTTTTCGTTTTCTGCATCTAGGGCACTAGTAGCTTCATCAAAAAATATGTACCTCGGATTTTTATATATAGCTCTGGCAATAAGGATTCTTTGTTGCTGCCCTCCAGAAATGCCATTGCCAGCGGCTCCTATTTTTGTTTTTAATTTTAACGGCAGAGATTCTATATACTCTTCTATATTGGCAATTTTAAGTGCATAAGCAAGCTTTTTATAATCTATATCGGTGTCTCCTGTAGCTATGTTTCTTTCTATAGTATCAGAAAAAATGTAACCATCTTGCATGACTACTCCGCAGTTTTCTCTTATACTTTTTGGAGATAGGTCGAGTATATTTGTATCATTAAAAAATATCTTACCATTATTAGGATTATAAAAACGTAATAACAATTTCATTAGCGTAGTTTTACCACTACCACTAGCTCCTACGATTGCTGTCACCTTTCCTTCGGGAATACATAGGTTTACGTTTTCTAAAATATTTGGTGCTATTGCTGTTCCGTATTTAAAACTAACATTTACTAATCGTATCCCCTTTTTTATGCCATTTTCTTTTATCGCTTCTATATTTTGAAGCTTTTTTTGATCGTCTTGTTCTTCTGTTGGGTGATTTTGGACTTCGTTTAATCGTTCTAAACTTAATTTGGCATCTTGCAAAGAGCGAAAGAAACTAATTAACTGATCAATTGGTGAGTTCATTTGCCCTATTATATAAGACACACTTAATAATGCTCCTAAAGTCATCTTACCTTCGACCACAAAAGTTGCTGCTAAAAAGGTTACAATTATATTTTTTAACTGATTAATAAATTCGAAACCAGAAATTTGTATTTGGTTTATTCTAAGAATCCTGATATTAAGGTTAAACAGTTTTTTTTGAATTTTTTCCCATTCTAATCGTTTAAAATCTTCAAATTGGTTGATTTTCATTTCTGTTACACCATTGATGATTTCATAAATAGATTCCTGATCTTGACTTCTTTGTTGAAATCTATAATAATCTAACCGTTTACGTTTTTTGAGCCAAAAGAAGGACCACATAACAGATATTACTGTTAAAAAAAGGTAGACTACAAATATTTTGTAATCATAATATATAAACACTCCAAAAAACACAACAAAAGTTATAATCGAGAAGAACGTGGTTAAACTTTGAGAGGTTAAAAACTCTTCTATTCGTTCGTTATCCTGTATTCTTTGTATAAAATCTCCTTTCTTTTTTGTATCAAAAAACTTAATGGGAAGTTTTAAAATGTTTTTTATAAAATCTGAAATAATAGTAATACTCAAATTTGTTCCAATATAGAGCATTAACCAGTTTCTAAAAATATCTATAGTAATAGTTCCTAAAAACACACCCAACTGAGCCGAAAGAATTATAAAGATAAAATCAATATCCTTAGCATTAACTCCTTTATCGATCAACATTTGCGTTAAAAAAGGAAAAATTAGGGTTAAACCACTACCAAACAGTAATAATAAAAACATATAGGTTAGCTGTTTGCGATATGGGGTAAGAAAGCTTAAAATATATTTAATTGATATTTCTTCTTTTTCGACAACTTCTTTTTCATAAAACTCTTCTCTCGGTATTAAAAATAAAATTATTCCGTCTTCGTCTTCAGAGTACCAAGATTCTAAAAACTTTTGTTCTGAAAGTTTAATTAAGCCATGTGCAGGATCTGCAATATGGTAATAGTATTTATTGGTAAATATATTTTTAGAGACTTTTCTTAATACTACAAAATGGTTCTGATTCCAATGAAGAATAGCAGGAAAATAATCTTTTCGTCCTTTAAGTTCTTCGATATTTAATTTGGTCGCTATAGCATCAAACCCGATATCATTTCCTGCTTCTCTTATTCCATTTAAAGACACACCTTCTCGAGTAATCGAAGAATTTTCTTTTAAATACTTTAAAGGATAATTTTTTCCATGACTACTGGCAACCATACTTAGACAAGCAGGTCCACAATCCATATTATCATGCTGATGTGTGAATTGAAAAGACATAAAAATATATTTTAGATGAAATTATGAGTTATTAATTATCAGAAACATAATCCTAATTATGGTATACTCTTTAGTATAAATTTGAATGTAATACCGGTTTAACTATTAATAATGTTTGATACATCTTTAACAATAGTATTTAATTTTGTTACCAGTTCTTTTGTAATACCAGTATCGTTTTTGGTACTCTTCAACTTTATTTTTATTGATTGATCATTTAAGATTATACTAACCCCATAAGGATTTTCGATAGTTATGTTTATGTTGGTGTCGTCTGCTTTAGGCAAGCCTATCGCATTTTCTAAATAAGAAACTATTTCTTCTTTTTTATTTTTCTTGAAAGTAGAAGTGAATACAAATTTTTTATTTGTACTTACTAACTTTACATTGGCTCCGTCATTCTTAGCCGAAATACTAAAACTAATCATAGGATTTTCTTTTGGCTGTTATTCAATAATCTCAATTGCTTTTTTATCGTATAGCAAAGCCAGAAAATAAAGGCTAGCTTCTATGGGCCAATCTTTTGAAAGATCTTTTATTAAAGAATCGACACTACATACTTCATGAGTATTCAATTTTTTAATGATATTCTCTAGTTCTGGATGATATTTTATTTCCATTTTATAACCTCTGGCAAAAAAAGTTAACTCATCCTCATATTTTGTGAAATATATTTTGAAGAAATTGGGAGTACTGATTTTTTTATCTTTTAACATGATATAGTCTTCTTCTAAATCAAAGACTTTTTCTAATGATAAGGTTGTGGGTAAACCAGACCATCCCCCGTTGCTTAGAATTGCTAATCTATATTCTTCACTAACATAATTTAAAACATCAAAAAGGGTATTATCTTTTTGAATATTCTCTACTGCTAATAAAGGTTTAACATTACTGGTATCACTATCTAAACTTAGAATAGAATCATCTTCATTAATGTATTGTAACGTAAATGATTTAAACATTTCTTCAGTGTATGTCTGTTTAGTAGGGTTATTAAACCATAATGTAATAGCTGAAGACAACTCTCCTGAATACCCTACATGCCATTTATTCCAGGGCATATAATACACATCTCCTGTTTTAAACTGATATTTTTGCGCATGCTGTAGTAACGGTTCTATATTAGGGTTGTTAGGCTTTGAATCTGCATATTTTGCATAAACGTCATCTTCCCAGTTATACATAATTTTATCTCCTGGTCCTAAGTGAAAATGTATTACATTTTCTCCTCTTCTATCTTGATGTATTCCTAAAGGAGTATACTCATAATTTCCAATAAAAATAGTTCCGTCCAGGCCTAATAACGGGTATCCCTTTTTTTGGATTAGCGGATCTATTTTTTCTCTAATTATCTTTGCCATTTCATTCGAATACTTTTCGGTAAAATTCATGATAATAGCAAATTTCTCACCTTTAAACACTCTTTCTGAATATGCTAAAATGTCTTCATTTTCTAAAGGAGGGTTGTTGAATATATTTTTTTTAATGTAATTTTCATTTTGTTCCTCATCTCCTAAATAAAAACGAAAACCCTCTACATTAACATTATACTCAAACATATTTTTCAAAATATTTAGAACCTCTATGCTTAGTTTTTTTACATCGATATCACTTAAAGCATTTTCAATTACACTCGTTTTTGTAAAATTTTCGTTTTTCAAGCAAAAATCGTCCCACCAATTCTCATTAAATTTTATTTCTTTTTCGATTAACGTATCCATAATTCATTAATTTTAAGTTAGATGTAAAACTAAGGAGTGCTTACACTCCTTAGTTCTAGTGATAATAATTTCAGAAAAGTTAATTAAGCCGCAGCTTTAATTTTCACTTTTACTTTTACTTTCACTTTATCTGTTCCTCCTTTTACTTGAGTTTCTTCTAGTGGAGAAAGAGTTTTTACATTTAAGAAGCCTTTTACATCAAATTTTTGATTTTTCATGTTTAAAAAATTTATAAATTAATAGTTTGTTGGCCCATTAGTTTAAAGACTTAAGAGCTCTTCTTTGGTCTTACTTGCAAGTATTTCTTAATTAATTCTATCTTTTTCTTCTTCGTTTTTAATTTCACGTTCTTCAACATCTATTTTTTTACCAATATTGTATACCAGAGATACTCTAAAATTTCTGGTATCATAATAGTTTTTGAAGCTTGTTCTTAAGTTATTTGAGAACCCTTTATATTCAGGTTGATTACTTTTAAGAATATCATTTCCTGATAAGGTTATTTGTAAATTTTTATCTAGTAAGAAAAACTTTAATGATGCATCTAATTGTGATAGAGCAGTGTTCCTGTCTAAATTATCCACTCCATCAGAAGCCAATATATATGATACATTAAAAAGTATTTTTTTGTCTTTATAAAGTACAAAATCACTTCCTATATAGCTCTCTAAATTCCATCCTGTTAGTGATTGATTTGTCACAGGTATACTTGATCTGGAGTCACTGTAATACACATTCATTACTAGGCTTGTAGAAACTCCTTTAAATGGTTCGAATGATATCATTTCATAAAGTCCTATTATATTTGTCTTTATAAAATTTTGTGCAAACAACCGTTGTGTATTTGTTGTTTCGTCTACAATCGTAACATACTCAAAACCGTCCTCTAAGCTAGAAAAGTACAATGAATTAATCCAGTTATCATTATAGGTATAATCCAACTCGATATTATGAGTAAATGAAGGTGTTAGATTAGGATTTCCTTCAGAGAATGAAAAGTTAGAAGAATACCACCTAAAGGGATTTAGCCAACTAAATGTAGGTCTATCGATTCGTCTACCATAGTTTAGAGAAAATGTATGCATATCACTAGGTACATATGATAGGTAAGCCGTTGGAAAAAATTCTGTATACGAATTATTGTTCGTTTGGTTGGATACAATAGACTGCCCTTTAATTTCAGTATTTTCCATTCTCACGCCTATTTTTGCTTCTATTTTATCTCCAAAATTTTTGTGGGCTGAGAAATATAGTGCCTGGGTATTTTCTGTGTAGTTAAACTCGTCACTTTGAGAAGGATCAAAAACAGAAACTCCCGACGACAAATCATTAAAGACAACCTTGTTATCTGTTTCAGAAAACGATAGCCTCCCTCCATAATTAAGGCTTATATTTTTTAATGGGTGTTCCATATCAAGATTCGCAGAATAATTAGTGATATCTTGTTTTCCTATATTTTGAGCAGAAAAAAAGGAATCCGTTATTAAAGAACCATCACCTAAGAAATTATTTGATGACACATTTCTATTATCATTATTTTGATATTTAAAGAAATCAATATCTACCGAGAGTATCTTACCAATCGAATCAATAGTATAGGTAAAATTTGTATTGATCGAATTGTATTTTTTCTCTCTATTCGTTCTTGCTCTCGTGCTAATTAAAGAATCTAATTCTTGTGTTAAATTATTGGTTAGCGTTGCTCTATTATTTTCGACTATATCTGGTTTGCCATAATTTCCTATATACTGAACACCTATACTTGTTTTATCTGAAATTTGATAATTAGTCCCTAATTTATAGGCAATAAGATCTTTGTAATCTCGGCGATTGCTTCGTTCATTCCAGAACTGTTCAGGATAAGATATTTTATTTCTTCTTAAAGGAGCTATCGATCCGTTAGAATAGTTAACATCAGAAAATAAAGACCACTTATTTTTTTGATACGTAAATCCTACTCCTACGTTGCCTGTAGGATAAGTTGCTTGTTGATACGATGAACGTAATGAGGTGTTCCAACTATTAAGCTTCGCTTTCTTTAAGTT
This sequence comes from Aquimarina aggregata, assembly GCF_001632745.1. Lineage (GTDB taxonomy): Bacteria > Bacteroidota > Bacteroidia > Flavobacteriales > Flavobacteriaceae > Aquimarina > Aquimarina aggregata. Next base: position 469,529 of record NZ_LQRT01000013.1, read on the forward strand.
AATATTTATTAATCCACTATTACCTTCTGCAGCATATTTTGCAGGTGGGTTAGTAATTACTTCGATACTTTTTATATCATCTGTTCTAATTGTTTTTAGAAAATTAGATAAATCATCTCCTGCTAATTGTATAAGTTTATTGTTTACTAGAACCCTCATTCCGCTTTTTCCTATCATAGAAATCTCGTCATTCTGAACCCTAATTCGTGGCGCTACCTTTAATGCATCCAGTGCATCACCTCCACTTGCAGCAATTGAATTTTCGACATTAAATATTAACCTATCTACTTTTCGTTCAATCAGTTTTTTCTCGGCCCTAATAACAACTTCGTCTAACTGATTATTACTTTCTACTAAAGAAATGATACCTAAATCTGTATCTTCATGTATGGTTATTTGTTTTTTCCAATTTTCATAACCAATAAAACTAATTAGTAAAACAAAAGGTAGATCTGTTTTAACTGATATATTAAATTTTCCTTCTTCATCTGTTATAACTCCTGTAATTAGCGAATCATCAGTAGCATTCTGTACAATCACATTAGCATAAGCTATTGCCTTATTTTGCGAATCTCTAACGATGCCTTGATACGTCTGAGTATAAGCTAAACAGCTTGTTAATGTTAGGAGTGCTATGATGATTGTATCTTTCATATAATTTGTATATCTATATCTCAAAATTAATGCGTACTGTTTCAATTTTGACTACACTAAAGAGTAGTTGTATGCTGGAGTATTGAAAACTACACTTTTGGGTAGTCTTGAAGATTCTACTTGAGGCGTTGACTTGCGAACAGAGGCTAATGACTTATTTTTATTGTAAAAATCTATTAATCCATCATATGCCATTACTATTGGAATAGTTTCTGATCCTAAATAATCTATAGACTTGCCTATAATGGTTGCTTTTATACCTAATAAAGACAATATTCGTAGTAATTTTCCATCACATTCTGCAAAAACTATATTGTCTTTATGTTGACAAACAGGAGCTATAGCACAAACCATTAATTGCTTAAACAAGTTAATATCGCGTACTCCTTTTTTTATCGCAAACCTCCCGATATGGAAAATGTTATTTATATTGGTTTGATTAATGCACAATAATGGATTAATTCTAAAAATCTTTTGAAGAGGTAAGGTGTCTACATAATTCCACCTTAAGACACGAATAGCTCCTAAAATTGATCCTATACAATCCTTAGTAACATAAATTTCTGAATTATTATAATATGTTACTTCTTCATCATAAATTGAACGTACATCTTTTCTGTAATCTTTTGGTAAAATTTGATTTGAATGATGGTTAAAATTTTCTGTAACAATGAATTCTGCCAAATTTAATATTTGATCTGATCCAAGCTTTTCTAAATAGGTTTGTGTGAGTATCATATTGAAATATTTTACTGCCAAAGCTATCTAGATAAAACAGCCTCATCATTACACAAAAAGGTAGTAATGAGGGATCTATAAAAGAACTACACTTTTGTGTAGTTTGATTATCCTTCTCGATTAAAAAAGTATATCTTTGTTTTAGAGGATATTTTATTTATGGAAGATATAAACGATTTTTTTCATTTTAAAAACACAGTTAACAACATTTCTAATGATGAGCACAAACAAACTGCTAATTATTTAGAACCAATAAAGGCATTTGCCAGAACTACTTATAAGAGTATTTATGTTATTGATTATCATAAAAAAGAATTTGAGTACGTATCTGATAATCCGTTATTTTTATGTGGGCATACTGCGCAAGAAGTTAAAGAAATGGGGTATGCTTTCTATTTTAAATATGTCATAAAACCTGATTTAGATCTTCTTTTAAAAATAAACACTGTTGGGTTTGACTTTTTTGACAAAATACCTCTAGAAGAAAGAAAGAACCATACTATATCTTATGACTATTGTCTTAAAAATCAAGAAGGAAAGAAGATTTTAATTAATCAAAAACTAACTCCTTTATTTTTGACTAAAGATGGCAAAATATGGAAATCTATTTGTATTATTTCACTTTCTGCTGAGCATAATTCGGGAAATATAAAGATTTACAAAAAAGGAGATAATAAAGTATTTAAATATGATCTGGAAGGTGATTTCTGGACGAATACAGAAAAAATAAAATTAACAAGTCGAGAAAAAGAAATACTACAATACTCTACAAGAGGATATACGATAAATGAAGTTGCTGAAGCTATATTTGTTTCACCTGATACAGTAAAATTTCATAGAAGAAAATTATTTGAAAAATTAGAGGTAGTTAACATTTCTGAAGCCATTGCACATGCTACAAATAATAAGTTAATTTAGCTATTCATTATAGTAGACAAGTAGAATTCGGGGAATTTCTTGTACTCTTTGTTAGTAGCGATATTAAAAAGTAAATGTGCGCACATTCCAGCTACCGTCCATGATGCTATAGACAGTTGAGGAGGAGGTAAACTCTCTTCTTCGTTTTTATATTTTTCTATAATATCGTCTATCCAAGTATGAGGTGTTCCCCAAAATTTTAAATAATTAGACGCATATTCTACCATATTTACTTCACTAAAATTTTCATCAAATTTTTCTATTGTATTTAATGCCAATCCATTAGGTGCAATTACGGTAACTAATCCACCCCATCCCAAATTATACGGATGCAAAATAGGGATATTATTCTCTTGGCAAATCTTATCAAAGACTAAAGGTACTTCAGAAGTGAAATCCAAGGCATTAATAGCTATTTTATGTCCTTTGATATACTGTTCAACATTTTCTGTAGTCAAAAAACAATTATGAACGGTAATAGTCGCATTCTCATTAATAGATTTTAATCTGTTTTTAATTGCTTCTGTTTTATCAATAGAGACATCATTTTGAGTATAATTTTGACGGTTTAGATTAGACAATTCTACTTGATCGCCATCAATAATAGTAATATTTTCAAAACCAAGCCTCAATATACACTCGGCTATCACACTTCCTATGCCGCAACCTCCTAAAATTATTGGATAATTCTTAATGGTTTCTTGCTCATTCGCATTCAGGTATATTCTATTTCGACTATATCTAGTTTTCATATAATGGGGTTTATTACAAAATTACCATTCCATTAGTGATTAAATGCTACACTAAAGGGTAGATTTCAAATATGAACTCATGGCTATCTGTTTAAAAAAATAAAGAATTAAGAATAGTACTAACAAATTACATACATAGTTTATAAATTCATATTACATCTCAAACAGATTATTAAAAGATTTGGTGGATTTTAATAAATACAAAATCTTAAGGTAAGTGTAAAAACTTTTATGATTCATAATCACTGCTGTCAACCGATTTTATTTTTGATTTTCAGACAATTCTCTTAAAACACGAATTGCTTGGTCAGCATCTTTTTTGTCAACAAAAATATGGTCATGATAATATCCTGCTATTACATTACAGCTAATTCCATTTTTTGCTAGTTCTGTAGAAAATATGGCGGTTAAACCTACTGCATCAAGAGATGAATGAATCATAAGCGTAATCCAAGAAGCAACATAATCATAACTTAGGTTTAATTCGTTTGCTTTTTTTCTTTCAATAACAATAGTAGTCCCTTCTTTTTCTTTAAATTCACAAATAGTGTCTGCTCTATCTATTTTATTAAGGTTAGTTACTGTCGAAAACACGTATTCACCTTTGTTTAATTTAGGAGTCATTCCTTTTATTAGTTTAGAAATATCTGTTTCTCCAGTCATTGTATGTTTATTGTTTACCTTATTTTTAATTTGTGGCTTTACTATGCTTTTATTTCGTTAACAAACCTAACAAAACAAACTTTATTACTTAATACAGTTATGATTTAACATAAAACTCTTGACCTAATTCGAGTTTCATAATCATAATAAATAAATTTAAATCATCCGCTTTAACTTATATTGATTTGGTTAGTTTTTGGTTTGATAAACTATCCAAATTTTTCTAAAAAAACAATATCATTATAAACTCAAAACAATCTTCCTGGTTTTATTCTTTTTGTATATAAATTAACAGATGGATTACCAAATGCCTTGGTCATTTTTTTATACATCTTATCAGGTTTGTCGTTTTTTCCTAATAGTAGATCCGAAGCTAATAGACCATAGCACAAACAGCCTTTGGCACCTATACCTGACATTCCTCCAACAACCGCTATATTCGTATCAAGAACTCCATACTTATTAAAAATATGAGTGACTATAGGTGTTTTTGTTCTTGTCTCTGAATATACACAATTATAGCTTTTAACTTCTTCAATATCCTTTTTTGACACATAGATCTCTAGCATTTCCAGGTGTTTCTTAAACTGTTTTTTTATCCATTTTAGTTCTTTTTTTTGTGGCTTTTCGTCCCAGATTTTTTCTAGGTCATGAATATTTCGTCTTCTTTGATGCCCCCCAGCTTTTATTATAGGAGAAACTCCTTCTTTAAGTTCGGATATCATTGCAAAATACTCTTGTTTTATTTGAGAAAAGAATGGTAGACTATTAAATAATGCTTCTTTCTCTACTTCGGACAACTGCCCATAACGATCATCGGTAATCTTAAAAAACGATAGCACAACTTTTTTTGGGCTTATAATCTTATTAAAATAAGGGGCAAACTCTTTAAGTACGTTTACCGTATATGCTCCCGAGCAAACAACAACTTTTTTAGCTTTGAGTTTATGATTTTTTTGTGTTTTCATATTCAAAACGCTTACTTCAAAAATGTCATCTTTTTTTACAAGCCCAACTACCTGATGTTCATACTTTATCTCTCCTCCTTTTTTTTCAATTCCCGAACGCAGTTTTTTTAATAACTCGGTTGGATTTAAAGTCCCCGAATATTGTCTTTTCTCTCGAACTAAAATTGTATCATCAGGAATCGACATTCCAAATTTTCTAAAAGAAGAACTCGGCGAGGCTCTATTAAAATCCTTTTTTTGTTTTTTAAATCTTAATTTTTCAATTTTGGCATATTCGTTTTTATGATAAAGATAGGAAACAGGAGATGTCGAATAAATTTCATCTATGGTATGTTGTTGTTTTGGTTCTTCTTCATTTAAATACTCGAGTAGTCTAGTAACTTCTTGGATCGTTTTATTATGAGCATATGAAAACACATCTTTTTTCGGGCCCAAACTTCTAGCAATACGCGTATTTCCAATACTTGATCCTTTAAAATAGTTCTGACCTTGTTGTTCGATCATTACTACTTTTGCATCACGATCAACTAATTTCCATGCGACCGAACTTCCCATTAACCCACCGCCTATAACTACTATCTTTTCCATCTATAAATATTGATTTATTATGCATTAATGCTCTTAAGAATATATTCTAATAACCTCACCATTAACTCTACCGCTAACGCTTTTTCTGTATCCCATTATCATTTTCTCCATAGGGATAGGAGGATGGCCAGGGAAATAGCTTTCATATTTATGATGTGCATCTACAACCACACCAGATGACACCACATTTACTCTTATTTTTTTCCTCATTTCTATAGCTACAGCTTGCACAAAACTATGTATACCCCCATTAACCATTGCGGCACTAGTGGTTTGATATACGGGATCATCGGCCAGTATCCCTGTAGTAAGTGTTATAGATCCTTTCTTTTTCAAACATTTATGTCCATATCTAACTACATTTACTTGCCCCATTAATTTACTTCTTAACCCTATATGAAAATCAGTTTCAGAAAGATCTTTAAACGGAGCCCATTTTGCCTCACCTGCAGCACATATTATGGCATCTACTTTTCCTGTTTCTTTTACTTTTTTATATAATTCTTTGATGGATTTGGTATCTGCGATATCTACTGGGTAATCTTTAGAACTTCTACCTGCAACAATAACTTGATGCTCTTTTGAAAAAAACTCTACAATCTTTTTACCAATGGTTCCCGAACCACCAATGACTAGTATTTTCATAATTTGTTTTTTAAATTAAAATAGCTTCTTGCAACATCAAACTGTTAATTTGATGATTGATATTTTTTATATAATGACTTAAAACATTACAGGAGAAATTCAGTGTATTGTCTAATTAATTCCTCATTTCGTTTAAAGTATGACCATTTGCCGTGTCTAGTTATGATCAATAAACCGCATTTTTCCATATTAGCCAGATACGTAGAAATCGTAGATTGTGATAGCCCTGCTTTTTCTTGAATATAGGTTACACAAACCCCATCATTAAAGTGCTTTAAAGTCTCGTGAGGGGGGAAATGTTTTTCAGGTTCTTTCAACCATTCTAGAATTTGTACCCTAGGGTTATTAGATAAACATTTTCCTATTTCTGTTGCTAATTTTAAATTCATACACATAAATATATCGATAATTCTCGATATATAGAAATGAAATTACATTATTCAATATTTATTTATGTTTTGTTCTCTTAAAATCTTAATACCATAAAAGAGAAAAAGTCATAAAAATTGTACAACCAGCTTTACAATAAAAAAGAAACTCATACATGTTTAAAGAACCATACATAGCCTTTATCAATTATATCATAAACATATCCAAATTTCTTTTTTCCTTTAAACTATAATAAATAGTTTTGTTTAGAATCATTTTGATAAAAATACTATGGCTTTAAACACACATAAAATACCTGTAACGATCATTACAGGTTTTCTGGGATCAGGCAAAACAACCCTTATACATAACATTGCAAAAAATGCTAACGGGAAACGATTAGCTATCATCGTGAATGAATTTGGTGAATTAGGAATGGACGGTGAAATTCTAAAAGGAAATGACTGTGGATGTGAAGAAGAAAACATATTAGAGTTAAGTAACGGTTGTTTGTGTTGCACAGTTCAAGAAGAATTTTTACCGACGATGTTACAGTTAATGGAGCGTAAAAAGGATATAGATCATATTATTGTAGAAACATCTGGTTTAGCGTTGCCTAAACCTCTATTAAAAGCCTTTAACTGGCCTGACCTTAAACCTCAAATAACAGTAGATGCAGTGATTACCGTTGTAGATTGCGTTGGTCAAGCTACAGGAGAAATTTGCGATCGAGATAAAGTGCAATCACAACGACTAGATGATGAGAACCTAGATCACGAATCTTCTATTGAAGAACTATTTGAAGATCAATTATCTTGTGCAGACCTTATCATCATGACAAAATCTGATCTGATTAATGAAGAACAATATATTCAAGTCCGTGATGTTATACAAAACCGAGTAGGAGATAATATTAAGCTAATTTCTGCAGTAAAAGGAAATATTCCTACTGAAGTACTACTAGGAATCGATGCTAAAGCCGAAGATCATGTAGATAGCAAACATTCTCATCATGAAGCGCATCACCATCATGATCATGAGCACGGGCACGACCACCATCACGATCATGAACATGATGAAAAGATCAATTCTATCGTTATTAATGTAGCAATCCCACATACGCCAGAGATATTAATTAAAACATTAAAATCTCTTGTAAAAGAGCATCACATTTATAGAATTAAAGGGATCATTCACGTACCCGGAAAACCTATGCGTATGATTGTTCAGGGAGTAGCAGATCGATTCGAAAACTATTTTGATAGAAGATGGAATGAAGGTGAGCTAAAAGCAACACGCCTCGTAATTATTGGTGAGCAAATAGAAGAAGATAAATTACAACAGGCATTAGAAGCAAAACTAACGACACCTATAGAGGCTTAAGTTTATGAAAATATACACACGTAAAGGAGACACCGGTATGACCGGAGTTTTTGGAGGAAAAAGAGAATATAAGGACTCTGCCCGCATAGAATGTAATGGAGCATTAGATGAGGCTAATTCTACCATTGGGTTACTAAGATCTAAGCTAGAAAATGATCATGAATGGCAACAAAATCTACATAAAATTCAAAAGGATTTAATGGATATGATGTCACATTTGGCAAGACCTTCTAATTCTAAAAAAGAAAACACCAACCCAAAACCTGTAGACGGAGCCGATTTTTGCGAACAATGGATGGATGCTATGGAAGCACAGATCAGTTCTCCTTCTGATTATTTTTTATTGCCTGGAGGTAATGAAATTTCGGCACTATGCCATGTATGCCGCACGCAAATTAGAAGAGGAGAACGAAGACTTGTAACCCTTATGCATGAAGATCCATCATCTGTAGAAGAGTACGTGGTGGCTTATATTAACAGATTATCAGACCTATTCTTTACTATGGCCAGAGCAGAAATGGATAAAGCAGGAGTCGCAGAAGAAAAATGGCAACTCTTTTTGTATAAAAGAAAAAAGAAAAAAACAACATAATTTTGCAAACCATCTATGGCATTGCTTTGGGTCCCGGAGATCCAGAGCTCTTGACTTTAAAAGCATTACGCACCTTAAAAGAAGTCGATCTTATTTTTTATCCTGGATCTATCACAAAGGGTACTAAAAAAAGTTATGTATTTCCTATTTTACAATATCATGGGTTAGAGAAGAAAGAACTTAAAGGTTTTTTCCTAAAAATGTCTAGTGATAGAACACAAGCTTCTACAGTCTATGCTCAAACAGCAAAAGAAATTAAAGAAGCTTACCATTTAGGAAAAAAAATAGCTATCGTATGTGAAGGAGATATTAGTTTATATGCTTCTTTTTCATATCTATTGGCCGAACTTCAAGATTTACAATTACCAGTTTCTTTGATCCCTGGAATCAATTCTTTTTCGCTAGGTGCTGCGCAACATTTAGTACCCTTAAGTCTATTAGATGATAAGATTGCAGTGATCCCAAGAATTAAAGAAATTTCAGAAATCACTAAGTATTTTGAAGTATTTGACACTGTGATATTAATGAAAATAAGATCCGGATGGAATAATTTTCGGTTAGAATTAGCAAAAAAAGATTGGAACTGCTACTATTGCGAGCGCTTAGGAACTAATCAAGAATATATTACTTCAGATTTAACCAAACTGACTCATAGAGAAATACCATATTTCTCATTATTAATTATTAAGAAATGATCAAAGTTGTAGGGCTAGGCCCTGGACATTCAGACTATATTATTCCCATGGCTACAAAAGCAATTTCAGAGGCTACAGTACTCATTGGGTATCATTATTATTTTCAATTTATACAACATTTGGTGCAGCCTAATGCACTATGTATAGGAAAAGAACTTAGCGAAGAAGAAAAAAGAGCCGAAATTGCAATCCAACATGCCCTAGAAGGAGAATCTGTTGTTGTTATTGGTTCAGGAGATGCCAGTATTTATGCTATGGCATCAATTGTATATCAAAAAGTTGCAGAGCAGCAATTAGAAATACCTGTAGAAACTGTACCTGGTATTTCTGCTTTTATTACAGCCGGCAGTAAATTAGGAGCTGTTTTAGGTCATGATTTTTGTTGTATTTCTTTGTCTGATTTAATGACCCCTTGGACCACTATTGAAAATCGTATTAGGGCAGCTGCAATAGGAGATTTTGTTACCGGATTATACAACCCAAGAAGTAAGAAAAGGTATTGGCAACTTAAGGCTTTAAAAGATATATACCTAGAATATCGCAATGCAGAAACCCCCGTTGCTATTTGTAAACAATTAGGAAGAACAGAAGAACATATTAAAATCACCACATTAGAAAATCTAGATATTAATGATGTTGATATGTTTTGTGTGGTGCTTATTGGGAATAGTCAAACGTTTAGATATAAAGACAATTTAATTACCCCCAGAGGATATTTAAATAGAAAACCAGAAACAGGATTAGAGATCCAACAGGCTAGTTTTACAGAAATACTTAATAATATCCCCCCAAACACATTACAAAAAGATACACTTTGGGCAGCTATTCGATGTATTCATACATCAGGAGATTTTGAGTATATCAATTATATAAATACATCAGAAAAAGCTATTGCTATTTGGCATGAATACCTTAAAGATGGAGGCACCATTGTAACTGATGTAACTATGGTACAAGCGGGGATCACAAAGGCATATACCAATAAATACAATAATCAGGTCGTTTGTTTATTAAATGATCCAGAAGCTTTAACCTTAGCTGAAAAAGAGGGATTAACAAGAACACAAGCTGGTATAAAATTGGCAGCAAAAAAATATCCAAAAGCGTTATTTGTTATCGGTAATGCGCCTACAGCATTAATTGAGATAACAGATCAAATTCATGAAGGTATACTATCCCCTACCGGTGTTATTGGAGCCCCAGTTGGATTTATTAATGTAATTGAATCTAAAGAACGTTTAAAAACGATAACAAATACTCCTTATGCGCTAATTTCAGAAAAAAGAGGAGGAAGCAATTTTGCTGCTGCTATTGTAAATGCAGCTTTTACCCTTGAAGAAGCTAAATCTGTGGCATTATGATAGAACACTCGCAACGATTGTTTGATAAAAATGAGCAAGAATTATTAAAAGAAATTTTAATGCATCGCAGAGATGTTCGTGGAAATCGTTTCTTGAGTACCCCGATTCCTCATACAGCAATTGATACGATACTAGAAGCTGCATTTTCGGCCCCTTCTGTTGGATTTTCTCAACCGTGGGAATTTGTACTCATAAAAGATCAAGCAACCAAACGTGCAATAAAAGAAACATTTTCTGAAGAAACTGCTCAGGCGGCTCTATTATTCGAAGAGGAAAAGCAAAAAGAGTATATAAAACTTAAATTAGAAGGGATTATAGAATCTCCTTTAAATATCGCTGTATTTTACAAACCTAAAAAGGGCCCCGTATTAGGTCAAACCAGTATGCCGAATATGGGAAAATATAGTGTGGTATGTGCCATACAGAACATGTGGCTTATGGCAAGATCTTTAAATATCGGAATGGGATGGGTAAGCATTTTAGATCCAAAAAAAGTTAAAAAAGTACTTAATGCACCATCTGAAAATCAATTGATAGGTTATTTATGTTTTGGGTATACAGATATGTTTTATAACCAACCTGAGTTAGAGCTTAGGAAATGGGATAGAAAAAAAATGCGACAAGAAGTAGTTGTAGAAGAGCAATATAATCCTTCCTAAATTACTAAAGCTATATACAAATATCGTTATGACTTTTCATATTATAGGCATTGGAAATAAAGCGCCTAATTTTAATAAAGAGCAGCTACAAATTATTCTAAAACATCACATATTTAGTGGAGGAAAACGCCATTATGAATTGGTTAAGCATAGTCTCCCAGAAAATCATCAATGGATATATATTCAATCTCCGATGTCAGAGGTTTATAAAACCTATGAAAAAGTAGAAGCCCCCATTATCATTTTTGCGTCGGGAAACCCGCTGTTTTATGGATTTGCAAACACGTTAAAAAACAAATATCCAAATACTGAAATCATAATCGAACCCTATTTTAGTGCTATTCAATTACTAGCAAATGCAACAAATACCAATAGTAATCAACTGCAAACAGTTAGTGTTCATGGCAGAACATGGAAAACATTTGATGTCAGTATAATCCAACAAAACAAATTGATCGGTGTACTTACCGACCAAGAGAAAAACCCAGCAGCAATTGCGAAACGTATGATTGATTATGGCTATACAAATTATGATATTATTGTTGGGGAGGATATAGAGGGCGATAACGAAAAATTTCATGAGTTATCATTATATGAAGCTGCAAAAAAAGAGTTTCATCCCTTAAATTGTGTCCTTTTAAAAAAGAAAAATCATCGTGTTATAGACTTCGGAATAAAAGATAAAGACTTTGCAGGATTACAGAATAGGCCTAAAATGATTACCAAAATGCCTATTCGATTACTAACATTACATCTTTTAGAAATTTTAAACTCTTCGGTATTCTGGGATATTGGTTTTTGTACTGGATCTATTAGTATTGAAGCAAAATTAAAAAACCCGGAAGTAGAAATAATTGCTTTTGAAAAAAGAAAAGAATGTAAAGCGATACTCAACGAAAATCAAAAACGTTTTGGAGCTCCTGGGATTCAAGCTATTATTGGAGATTTCTTAGAACAAGATCTAAATAAATTACCAAGACCCGATACTATATTTATTGGGGGACATGGTGGTAAACTAGAAGACTTTTTTTTAAAAATTCAATCTTTTTTAAAACCCACAACTACCATTATTATTAATGCCGTAAAAGAAAATTCGATCCAACAGTTTAAACGAAGCTGCGCTAATATTGAATACAAGATCATAACCGAACATATTATTACTGTAGATGCTCATAATCCTATTACATTATTAAAGGCAAAAAGTATCAAAAACTAAGCTTGATTCAACATAACTTCTGGTATCTTTGTTTTTGATATTTTTCATAATTCCCTTCTAAATATTTATGTCAGAACATACTCTAAAAATCGCCATACTCTGCTTTACAGATCAAGGACTACAAATAGCCAAAACACTGCAAAAAGAATTCTACCGTTCTAAAGTGTACACCACAAGAAAGGTAACGGCTAACAAAGACATTCACCAAATTGATACTGCCAGTCAATTAATGAGTGCTTCTTTTAATAGCTACGATGCTTGGGTTTTTGTAGGTGCATTAGGCATATGTGTTCGTAGTATTGCTCCACATATCAAAGATAAAACATCAGATCCTGCAATAATAAACGTGGACGATCAAAGTAAATTTGTGCAATCTGTTCTTAGCGGACATGTTGGAAAAGCAAATATACTCACAAAACAAGTAGGCAGAATATTAGATGCGCAGGCGGTACTTTCTACCTCGAGTGATCTGCAAGAATTGTGGTCATTAGATACACTTGCAGAAACATATGGTTGGAAAGCAAAAAGCAATACTGGTACCAACGAAATCATCTCTTTATTTGTAAATAGAAAATCCACAGCACTCATCTTAAAAATAAAAGATAAAGGCACATCATATTTAGAAAAAAGCTGTCCCGATTTTGTCGATATATATTACGATCTTGAAGATTGTAGCCTAGATACCTATGAATTAATAATTTATGTAGGATATGAAGTTATAGATTGTAAAACCCCTATAATTACCTACTATGCTCCCTGTATCGCAATAGGTAGTGGTTGTGCCAAAGATATTGCACCTTCATTATTAATTGAAGATATGGAGTCTGCTTTATATCAAAAAGGGATTGCAAAAGAAAGCATTTATGCTATTGGATCTGCCTCAATCAAAAACGAAGAACAAGCTTATCTTGATTTCGCTTCACGAAATAAAATTCCTTTTATTACTTATACAGGAGATGAACTAAATACTATCGACGTTGCTAACCCTTCTGAAGTGGTTAAGAAAAAAGTGGGAGTTTATGGAGTATCCGAAGCAGCCGCAGCACTAATTGCAGGGCAATCCAAATGGCTTGTTGAGAAAACCAAAGTACTCACCCAATCAGGTAAAAAGTTTACGTATGCTTTTAGCCTAGTAGGCGTTTACGAACGAAAAGCAAGTATTGCCATTATAGGTGCGGGATCAGGAAACCCCGAACTGTTAACCCTAAAGGGTCAATACATTCTAGAAAATGCAGATTGTATCCTCTATGCTGGTAGTTTAGTTCCTGAAGCATTAACGCATATGGCAAAGGAAGGAGCGCTGGTTAGAAACTCGGCTTCTATGACCCTAGAAGAACAAATAGCAATCATAGACAGGTATTATACCCAAGGAAAATCTATTGTACGATTACATTCTGGCGACCCATCCATTTATGGTGCTATACAAGAACAGATGACTATTTTTGATGAAAAAGGATATGAGTATTATATCGTTCCTGGAATTTCTTCTTTTCAAGCAGCTGCAGCATACCTAAAATCAGAATTTACAATTCCGGAAGTTGCACAAACTATAATTCTTACAAGAGGAGAAGGAAACACACCGATGCCTGAACATGAGAAAATAGCTGATATGGCTAAGCTAAGAGCTACAATGTGTATTTTCTTAAGTGTTGGTATTGCCAAGAAAATACAAAAACAACTCTTAGAATACTATCCTGAAGATACTCCCTTAGCCATACTTTATCGTGTAAGTTGGCCCGATGAAAAAGTTTGGATCGGTACTCTTTCTGAATTGACACAAATTATTAAAACTAATAAACTTACTAGAACAGTTATGATTGTAGTAGGCGAAGCCATTGGAGCAAGAAAGAACCGATCATGGTTATATGATGATAAATGGCATCATATTTTTAGAAAAAAAGAAAAAATAGCTGAGAATTCATGATACTGGTTTTTGGTGGTACTACAGAAGGTAAACAAGTAGCTAAAACACTTGATAAACTGGATCTTTCATATTATTATTCTACCAAAACTCAAGTAGATTATACAGGGCAAGGAACTCCCATATTTGGTGAGATGACCTCAACCCTACTAGAATCTTTCTGTCTTACGAATAACATTACCATCATTATTAATGCTTCGCACCCCTTTGCTATACAATTACACCAAACTATTGCTAAGCTTTCTTTACCAATTCCTTTAATTCGTTATCAAAGAAAATTCTCAACACGAGTTTCACATCGACTTGTATCACATATTGATAGTTTTGAAGAAGCCATAAACCTTTTTCACACGAATAATTACCAATCATTGCTTGCTTTATCTGGTGTGCAAACCATCATAAAACTTAAATCATATTGGAAAACACATCCCACTTGGTTTCGTATTTTAGACAGAGATTCTTCTCGTGCTATTGCCTTAGAAGCTAATTTCCCTAAAACACATTTACTTTTTGGATACCCACAATCTAAAAAAGAAGAAATAAAATTGTTCGAGAAGATAGCTCCAGATGTTATTTTAACCAAAGAAAGTGGCAATAATGGTAAACTAGAAGAAAAAATACAAGCGGCTCTTCATTTAAAAATACCTATAGTAATTTTAAAAAAACCAGAAATTTCGAATCGGTATCTTTGTATAGATACTACAGACGAATTGACAAAACTGGTAACTTAATTTTTGAGCGAACTACAAGACATACCTAACAAACCATTACGCAGAGGTTACACAACCGGAGCTTGCGCTACAGCATGCACCAAGGCTGCTTTATTAAGTCTAGTCACACAAAACAAACTAAAAGAAGTATCGGTTACATTACCTATTGGAGAAACAGTTACATTCAAAGTAAACTTAATCTCTCTTACTACAAACGAAGCCAAATACGCTACCATAAAAGATGCCGGTGACGACCCTGATGTAACACATAAAGCACACATCTCGGTAACAGTTTCTTTTAATACACTTAAAGAAATTGTTTTTGTAAGAGGTAAAGGAGTTGGACTAGTAACACTTCCTGGATTAGAAATTCCTGTAGGTGAACCGGCAATTAATCCTGTACCTAGAAAAATGATGAGTACTGTTTGCAAAAAAATATTATCAGATCATCAAATAGAAACCAAAGGAGTACATATTAAAGTATCCGTTAAAGATGGCGAACAATTAGCTAAAAGAACCCTTAATAGTCGATTAGGAATTCTATATGGCATTTCAATTTTAGGCACCTCGGGAGTAGTAACTCCTTTTTCTGCAGCCTCATATATTGCAAGCATCCAACAAGGAATAGATGTTGCTATTGCCAATAAAAAAACCGAATTATTAATTAATTCTGGTGCACGTAGCGAAAAAATGTTGAAAGGCTTGTTTCCTGAAATAGATGATATTTCTTGTATTCATTACGGAAACTGGATTCAGGAAACTTTTGAAAAAATTCATCAATCTCAACAAATCACAAAAGTATCTATGGGTATTATGCTTGGTAAAGCTGCAAAACTAGCACAAGGCAATACCAATACACATAGCGGTAAAACAACCTGGGACAAAAATTTTATTTATGAATTAGCAATAGCATGTGGCTACCCAGAAGAGATTGCTAACAAAGTTTTAGCATTAAATATGGCCGGACGTCTTAGAGAAATTTTTACTTTTGCCAGCCAAGAAAAATTTTATCAAGAACTAATAAAAAGATGTCATTATCATTGTCAGAATATAGCCCCAAATGTGCATCTTCAGATGTATTTGATCAATAATGATGGAATCCATATAGCGTATCCTTTATGAACATAATGAATCTTGCCAGACCTCTTATTGCAGGAGTATTACATTCTTTTGAACCTGATCATATGTCGGCTGTTTCTGTTTTAGCAGCAGAAAATGCTATTCAAAAGAAAAAAGTCAATTTAAAAACGGTTTTTACTGCTTCTCAGTGGGCATTAGGACATTCTGTTACTTTATTACTATTTGGAGGAATAGCGTTGATTTTTAGAACTGCGCTGTTAACTTTTATTGAAGGCTTATCTTTCTGGGCTGAGTTTTCAGTGGGCCCTATTATGATTTGGTTAGGTATTATGGCTATTCGTAGAAACCACAAGGTCAACGAGATGATGGCGGATCATAAAAAAATAGAAGCTCATGAACATATGGCTAATAATCCTATTCATTTACATGGTAAAACTGGTGAAGAAATAGCTATGAACCCGATTAATCGTTCTTTTTGGATTGGGATGTTACATGGGTTGGCTGGAACCGGAGGTGCGCTTACATCTGCATTAATTATAAGTGCTGATACGGTTTCTGATGCTATCTGGATATTGATTATAGAATCAATTGG
The DNA here is from genome assembly GCF_001632745.1 of Aquimarina aggregata. Classification (GTDB taxonomy): domain Bacteria; phylum Bacteroidota; class Bacteroidia; order Flavobacteriales; family Flavobacteriaceae; genus Aquimarina; species Aquimarina aggregata. Next base: position 486,033 of record NZ_LQRT01000013.1, read on the forward strand.
TGTTATTCTCTCTATGGCAATATATAGCTATGTCTTAATTTTTACAATGAGTCGTTTTATAGAGCGAAATATTTCTATCTTTAAATGGATGAACGGCATTATTGGAATCATTTCTATTGTGGTAGGATTAATTATGTTACAAAGAGCACTCCTAGAATGGTTTTAATATTCCAAATTATCAGACGATCATGTTCTAATTAAAAACCAACTACAATGGAACAACCAAACTTATCCGAAATCAATAAGTTATCTAATGGAGATAAAACTTTTGAAGAAAGAATCTTTAATGTTATCAAAAAAGAATTCCCTCTAGAAAAAGCTCAATATTTCAGTAATTTAGAAAATAAAAATCTAATAAAAGCTGCAGAAGACGTACATAAACTTAAGCACAAGGTAAGCATTTTTGGACTTGAAAAAAGTTATGAAATCGCAACAGATTATGAAAACAATCTAAAGGATGGGAATTACGAACTTAAAGAAGATTTCGAAAAAGTTCTACAAATGATCACAGAATACATAGATACTCTGTAACCTTTTGCAGAACTATTTTCTTTTATACATCTAATTTCAACTGACCTTTGATTTGACTTTAAAATTATAGTGATAAGCAATTTGAGCAAGTTGCCCAACAATTTTCACAGAATCTTTCATAGATAACTTAGAACCGTCTGCATGTATCCAACGTTTAAGAGGTTGCTCGCATATATAAGAAATTGCTTTTTCTTTTCCGTAAAATTTGCGCATCTTCATAAAGATTTCAACATCAAACAACCATTTTGTAATAAACTTCTCTCGGAACATTTCATTGACTATTTCTCTATCCATAATTTTAGCACCACATTGCGTATCATTAAATGACATACTCAAGATATTTCGAATAATCAGATTGATCGTTTTACTTATTATTTTACGCGCAGATTCTTTTGTAATATTTGCTCCCATCCTACTCATTCTCGAGCCACTTACTATTTTAAATTTTGAGGACTCTATCGTCTTAACCAAATCATCAAAATCCTTAAAATCTGTGGACAAGTCAGCATCTAAATATCCTATATAATCCAATTGCGGGTCTTTTGCCAAATGCAAAACCCCTTGTCGCACTGCTTCTCCTTTTCCTCCATTTTTTTCGCAATTATAAACACTTATATTATCTTCTCTACCTTCAGATAATTTTTTTAAAACTTCTAATGTATTATCTGTACTTCCATCATTCACAAAACATAAATGATATCCTAAGTTACTATGAGTAAAATCGGTAAATTCTTTACTCAAGATTCTTGTTTCTTCATTATAACATGGGATAACAACTCCTACGCAATGTCTTTGTAACATTTGACCTTTAGTGTTGTTTTCTGTTTTCTTTCTTGATCTTATTCCAAATATTCTTGCTATTCTTGCCGAAATTTCATTAAGTGATAGTGGTTTTTTCATATAGTCATCTATACCTAAATCAAAACCATCTAGAATGGTATCTTCATTAGTATTACCAGACATCACCAAAATCTTAACGTCTGATTTTTTTTCTTGACGAATATTTTCAATAACCTCAAGACCAGACATTCCATCCATGTTAATATCCACAATCACAATATCAGGCTTAAAACTATCAAACAGTTCTAGTCCTGATTGTCCATCACTTGCACATTCGATAATGTATCCTTGATCCGACAGGTGTTTTTCTAAGGATAATAAAACAAGTTGCTGATCATCTATTGCTAAAATTTTTTTCATGTAAAGTAGGTTTTTCAATATGACTATTTACTACATAGAAAGCCATATCGATATTCAAAAAAGTAGGGGTAATTAGAAAGACTGACTTCTAACGAATACTCTAGCTCGAATAAGCTTAGTATTCCTTAGCATTTTGACTAGAAATTGAATAATTCTCTAGAAACAGAAAAAATCAATAGCTATTCTAAAAATAGGAAAATATTAGGAAATTAGGTTTGTAAAGTTTTTATTATTTTATAGGGGTATCCTTAAACACACAGAATATTCTGATAAAAAGTATTGTTTGTTATATTCAAATGATTCAGAAATAAATACTTTTAAGTACCACGCACATCATCTTCTTTTATATCCTCATAAAAGTGATATTTAAACAAAAAAGGATGACCATTCTACCTGCATAAATCCTTATTTTTACAACTCTTATATAGAAATAGATGCAATCAAAATATAATTACCCTTTTACTGCTATACTAGCACAAGAAGATTTAAAATTATGCTTGTTACTTAATTTAGTCGACCCAACCATTGGCGGAGTATTAGCAACAGGTGATAAAGGCACTGCCAAAACTACAATGGTAAGAGGGTTAAGTCAGTTGATGGGGAAAAATTTTCCATTTGTAAACCTACCAATTGGTGCCACAGAAGACAGAGTATTGGGTAGCGTCGATTTAGAAACATTAATTAATAAAAAAGTATCTATTGTAGACAAAGGGTTATTAGCTCTGGCGCATCAAGGGTTTTTATACATTGATGAAATTAATCTTCTTAATGATTATCTAATGGATATATTGTTGGATGCTTCTGCAACGGGAGGATATCATCTAGAACGCGAAGGCATATCGCAATGGGTAGATAGCCGTTTTTGTATGGTAGGAACGATGAATCCAGAAGAAGGAGTGTTACGACCACAACTATTAGATCGTTTTGGTCTTAGTGTAAATATTAATACTCCTGCAGATAAAAAAATACGTTCTCAGATCGCTATGCAACGTCTCTCATTTGATAACGACCCAGAAACATTCTTTATAAAATTTGAGTCTGAAGAACAGAAAATAAAAGAACAGGTTCTTCTTGGAAAACAGCGATTACAAAATGTCATCATTCCAGAAGACGTTCAAGAATTTTGTGCAGAGTTAACGATCACTAATAAAGTAGAAGGAATGCGTGCGGATATTTTATTATTAAAGACTGCCAGAGCATATGCAGCCTATTATAATTATCCAGAAGTAACTCTTGAAATTATAAATAGTATTGCACCATTTGTACTACAACATCGAGCAAAAGAATATACTCCACCTAATACTACAAACGAAAATGATGATACCAATCAAAAAAATAAAGATTCACAAGAAGAATCAATAGCTCAAGCCTCTACTAAGGCAGAATTTCAATTACCTAAATCGGTACAACAAGGACTACAGTTTTCTGCTCCAAAGAAAAACAACAAACAAAACATTAAACTAAATCCTCTTTCTAATATTTCATCAGCACCCTATCCTTTAAATCCTCACACTGAGATCGCAATAGCAAAATCTGTAAAAGCCTATTTAAAATCAGGAGTTTTTAATCGTATTCATAAACAACTAGTACAAAAAGCAATAGCGCGTATTGTATTTTTAGTAGATACCAGTGCTTCTATGGCAATAGATCAACAAATGGCCTATTTAAAAGGGGTTATCGAAAAAACCGTACTATCACACCCTTTACATAAAATACAGTATGCTATAGTTGGTTTGCAGGGGTCGTCTGCTAAAATTCTACAAGAGTTCACTACAAACACAAAAGAAATCACCTCTATAAATCAGCAATTAAGAACTCAAGGGAAAACCAATTTAGGAGCTGCATTTTTTAAAGTTTATGAAGTATTAAAATCCTTAAACCTCCAAACGGTGCAGCTATTTGTTTTTACAGATGGCAAAGCTAACGCAGGGGCCAAAGATTCTTTTCAATATGCTATAACCACCTATAAAAAATATCTTAGTAAAATATCTAAAACGACTATTATAGATACAGAATTAGGTTTTGTAAAATTAGGTAAAGCAAAAGAAATGGCTAAAATCTTACAATTAAATTATACTGCGATTTCTGATTTTTAATTCATATGTCTAAAGCATTTTTAATAGCAGCTCCATGGAGTAATTCTGGGAAAACAACGGTAACGTTAAGTTTATGTCGTTGGTTTTCAAATCAAGGTTTAAATGTACAACCTTTTAAGTGTGGTCCGGACTATATTGATACTATCCATCATAGTACTGCAGCCAGAAAACCTGCTGTGAATTTAGACGTAGTAATGATGCCAGAAGAACATGTGATACGCACATTTAATAACTATCAACAAGGTACCGACATCAGTATTATCGAAGGTGTTATGGGGTTATTTGATGGTGCTGTAAAAGATCAAGGAAGTTCTGCTGCAATTGCCAAGTTATTAGATATTCCTGTTATTTTAGTTGTCAATGCCAGTAGTATGGCATATACAATTGCTCCTATTTTGCATGGATTAAAAACATTTGATCCTGAAGTTCAAATAGCTGGAGTACTATTTAATTTTGTTAAAACAGAATCTCATTATGCTTTCTTGAAAGAAGCTTGTGATACGGTTGGTATTCCATCATTGGGATATATCCCTCCTAATGAAGAAATTGCTATACCATCTCGACATCTGGGTCTACATATTGATAAGACTTTTGAAACGATAATAGAAAAAGCTGCTTCTCATATAACCTCAAACATCTCTGTCTCAAAGCTATTAGAATCTGCCAAAGAAATCAATAAGATAGCAAGAGAAAAAGCACAAGTCAAAACTCCCTCTAAAACAAAAACAATTGCTATTGCAAAAGATGAGGCGTTTAGCTTTACCTATATAGAAAATTTAAAGTGGTTAGAATCTATAGGACGTATTGTATATTTTAGCCCAATTCATGACTCACAGCTTCCAGAAACCGATTACATTTATTTAGCAGGTGGCTACCCAGAATTATATTTAGAAAAATTATCTCAAAATGTAAGCATGTGCAACCAAATCAGAAATGCCGCTAATCTAGGTGTAACTATCTATGCAGAATGCGGAGGAATGATGTATCTAGGAAAGGCGATTATAGATGAAAAGGGGTTGGCACATTCTATGGTCAATATATTTGACTATAGTACCTCTATGGAAAATAAAAAGTTATCCTTAGGCTATCGTAAAGTACTTTTTGAGGGTTTAGAAATCTGGGGACATGAATTTCATTATTCTAAAATACTTAATGATCAAACCAACTCTAGTATTGGAAAAGTTTTCACCGCAAGAGATAAAGAAATTTCAACAAAAATATATACTTATAAAAATGTATACGCTAGCTATATTCACTTGTATTGGGCAGCGTTAAAACCAAAAGATATATGCATTTAGTAGCAACAATACCTGGTGGATGGAATCCAAATGATGATGAAATTTTTTATATCGAACAACAACCCGGGGATATTGTATTTCTAAGTGCTGGCGATACCGAGATTCATACCATGAATGAAGCATACAAACAATTGTATGAAACCGAAGGAGATACTTTACCAAGTTTACGTATGACCAATCTAGTATATCTTAAACAAGAATTAACAATTGACACCTATCTTGAGGAAGTCCTTGAAAAAGCCAAAGTTATCATTTGTAGCATGTTGGGAGGTATTAGTTACTACAAATACTTAATAGAATCCCTAGTCGAACTACAGGAACGAATTGGTAACACTATTTTGTTCTTACCTGCTCATGAACCCGATTTTGAGCTAATGAAACTATCTTCTGTTGATATTCAGATCGCACACCAATCGCGACAGTATTTACAAGAGGGAGGAAAAGAAAATTCAGTAGCTTTTTTGAATTATCTGCGATATACGTTTTTTAATGATCAGATAAACATTACTCCAGTTAAATCAATAGCTGATGTATTTTTATTTACTTGTGAAACTGGATTATTAGAACAGGAAACACTTGAACTTTCACTTAACTCTTCAAGACCCAATGTAGTTATATTAGCATATCGCACACATTATCTTTCAGATAACCTATCTCCAATACAGGCAATAAGTAAGGCATTACATGCTAAAGGGATGAATACTTTTGTGGTTTTTACTAGTAACCTTAGAGATTCAAAATTAGTAGAACAAGTACAATCGTTAATGACGCATTCAGGGAAACGCGATATTCATACTATCATAAACACTACAGGGTTTACTATAAAACCTATGGACGGCTCTGAATTTATTTTTGAAAACTTAAAAATTCCTGTATTACAAGCAATATTTTCTACAGCAAATAAAAAAGTCTGGGAAGAAGGACTTTTTGGTCTTCCTCCTACAGATATAGCAATGAATATTGCCTTGCCCGAAATAGATGGGCGTATAATAGGACGTGCGGTTTCTTTTAAAAAGGAAATAGAAAAAGATAGTCTTACAGATAGTTCTATTCTAAAATATGAAGCTTATATTCCTGCATGTGAATTTACAGCAGAGCTAGCTAAGCGATGGACTTCACTTCAGGTTAAAAAGAATAGTGAAAAAAAAGTAGCTATTATTTTACCTAATTATCCAAATAAAGATAGTCGTTTAGCTAATGGTGTAGGTTTGGATACTCCTGAGAGTTGTGTGGTATTACTGCAAGCGTTACAAACAGAAGGTTATGATCTAGGGACGCAATTACCAAAAAGTGGTACCGAAATCATGCATTGGATTACCCAGGTCACTACCAACAATATCACTACTACAACTACAAGACCACATGCTCTAGTGTTTAGTCATAACGAATTTAAACAATGCTTTTCGTTATTATCCCAAGAACTACAAAATAAGGTTACCGAGCAATGGGGTACTCCAGATAATGATCCCTATTGTACTGAAAATGGTTTTATCATTTCGGGATTTTTATTAGGTAATATTTTTGTAAGTATTCAACCCTCTCGAGGATATAACCAAGACCCACAGGCAATTTATCATTCACCTGATTTACCGCCTACTTATCAATATTTAGCCTATTATTTCTGGTTACAAGAAAATTATCAAGCAGATGCTGTTATTCATCTAGGAAAACACGGTAATCTAGAATGGTTACCGGGAAAAAGTGTATCCTTAAATGCTGAAACCTGTTTCCCGGCAGCTGTATTTGGTGCACTACCTCACTTTTATCCTTTTATTATTAATGACCCCGGGGAAGGAACACAAGCAAAAAGGAGAAATCAAGCAGTGATTATCGATCACCTGATTCCACCTATGACTAGAGCAGAGAGCTATGGAAATTTAATGAAGCTGGAACATCTAGTAGACGAATACTATGAGGCTGCTTCCTTAGACCCAAAACGATCTCGAGCATTAGAAAAAGAGATATCTGGACTGGTTAAAGAAACCAAGTTAAATGTAGATCTAGGTATTGCATCAGATGATGTAGACGAACTACTAATTAAGCTAGATGGGTATTTATGTGAATTAAAAGAAGCACAAATTAGAGATGGATTACACATTTTTGGTAAAGCACCAGTTAATGAACAGCTAATAGATTTATTAATTGCATTGCATAGAGTTCCCGGATATAAACAACAGGGGATTACTCAAGTATTAGCCAAAGATCTTGGTATTGAAGAGAACATATTAGAGATTCCGTATACAGCAGTAATGGAGCTTACTATTGAAGGTGTATTTTGTAAAACTGCTGGGCAAGTAGTTGCGCAATTAGAACACATTGTAAAGCGATTGTTAATCTCTTATTTAGAAAAGGGAGAAGAAACTACATTGTATCCTTTAACGTTCCAAATAATCCAACATATAAAAACTAGCACATTAGTAAAAGTGCAAAAAACAACCGATGAGTTGGATTTTCTATTAAATGGATTAAATGGTTATTACGTGCCTTCTGGACCGTCTGGTGCCCCTACTCGTGGACGGTTAGATTTACTACCAACAGGAAGAAACTTCTATTCTGTAGATGTACGAACCATACCTACCGAAACTGCCTATCGACTTGGAGAAAAAAGTGCACAACTCATTATTGATAGATACTTACAAGAAAATGGCGATTATCCCGAAACTATTGGAGTTTCAGTTTGGGGAACATCAACGATGCGCACAGGAGGTGATGATATTGCACAAGCATTCGCACTTATGGGAGTTCGACCCATCTGGAAAAATGTAAATCGTAGAGTCACCGATTTTGAAATCATTCCATTACTAAAATTAAAAAGGCCTAGAATAGACGTAACCTTAAGGATTTCAGGTTTTTTTAGAGATGCATTTCCTGATGTTATAAATCTATTTAATGCCGTTGTTACACGTTTAGCACATCTGGATGAGTCTGTAGAAGACAATCCTATACGCAAGCGTTTTTTAGCAGAACAACAACAATGGCAAGAACAAGGATTACCAAAAGATGAAGCAACACAACGTGCGTTGTATCGTGTTTTTGGATCTAAACCAGGAGCGTATGGTGCCGGATTGCAAGCTGTAATAGACGAAAAAAACTGGCAAACACAAGAAGATCTTGCCAAAGTATATATTAACTGGAGCGGTTATGCGTATGGCAACTCTAAAAAAGGAGTCTCTGCACATGAGTCATTTCAATATCGACTACAAGCCATGCAGATTGTCATGCAAAATCAGGATAATCGTGAACATGATATTCTAGATAGTGATGATTATTATCAATTTCATGGTGGCTTGGCAAATGCTGTAAAAACAATAAAAGGAGAAGACGCAGCTATATATTTTGGTGATAACTCTAGACCAGAAAACCCAAAAGTAAAAACATTAAAAGAAGAACTTTTAAAAGTGTATCGATCCCGAGTAATTAATCCAAAATGGATTAACGGTGTGCAACGACATGGATACAAAGGTGCTTTTGAAATGGCTGCTACTTTAGATTATCTTTTTGCTTATGACGCCACTACAAATCTTATCGATGATTTTATGTATGAAGGAATTACTGAGAGTTATTTATTAACTCCAAAAAACAAAGAATTTATACAAAAAAATAACCCCTGGGCATTAAAGGATATGAGTGAGCGTTTATTAGAAGCCATACAACGCGGTATGTGGAAAAACCCATCAAATGAAATAAAAGAACAATTGGAAATTTTATATCTTGAAAGTGAGGGGTTAACAGAATAATATAAACATTAGCTATGAAAAATTTGATTTCTATACTATTAATTTTAGGATTTACAACAAACTCTAATTTTAAAAAAAGAACGTTATCATACCCTGTTATTATTTCAAAAGCTGATTTAATTGTCGTTGGTGCTATTTCTGCGGTATCTTTTTCTGTATATGAATACGATTTTCAAATTTCTGAATTTGTTAAAGGTACATCTGCACAAAAAATCACTGTTACTATGTGGAGAGAATGGACCTGTGATAGACGCATTAAATTTCCAAAAAATGGACAACGGTTAATCTTATTTCTTTCTAAAAGAAATAATGGCAATTACGAAATCATCAACGGTAGTACTGGTGAACTCTTTATATCAGAAAATGAAACTATAGAGACATTTATAAATACTAACTTTCCCAATCTCAAAGAATTTATCACAGGAATAAAAATGTTTTCAAAGGCTTATCGTTTCGAAGGAGAACTATACGCTAGACATTCTGAAAAAAGGTATTTCAAACGCCTAATTAATCAATCTGAAATTGACAAAATGGAAACAAAAAGTAGTTTTTTTAAATCTATGTCCTCATGGATTAAGACTGCAATATTAGAAGATTAATACATTACTATATTCTTGACACCTTCTTAATCTTGGTTCTTATAATGTGAGAGCAAAACCAACCAAAATTTATACTCATTACCAAAAAAAAATTAAAAAAGTAAAAGATTTACTAATTTAGTTACTCATACAAGAGAAATATGTTTACCCGTTAACATACACTTAACGTTTTAAGTAATTTAAAAATCCACTCTTTTGAGAATATTGAAAAACATACTTATATTCCAAAAAAAGATATTTTTTATATCCTATTTAACCTCAATAGCAATCGGAATTTTAGGCTTCCTATTTACTGGTTTTATAAATCATCAAACAATTGGATTGGGTTTTTCACTTATAGTTCCTTTCGCTCAATATTACGTTTATGATATTAAAAACAAAAATCAATACTTTTATTACTATAATTTAGGATTAAGTAATATTATGCTTTGGGTTTCAACATTTATTACTGCATTAATTAATTTCTTTATTTTAATTATAATATGAGTAAACTTCATATAGATAGCCTTACTAAATCTTACAATAATAAAATTATTTTGAGCGATGTTTTTATTTCTTGCAAAAAAGGAGAAATTAAAGGTTTGATTGGGTTAAATGGTTCTGGGAAATCTACACTACTCAAAATTATTTATGGTGCTGAAAAAGCAGATTCGAAATTTGTTAGAGTTGGAAATAAAATTATAAAAAATGTATATGATGGAAGAAATCTAATCAGCTATTTACCTCAAGATAGCTTCTTGCCAAATAACATTTCAATAAAATCATTAATAAATTTGTTCTTACAAAAAGAAAATAGACCAATTGTAATTGAAAACGAATACGTCAAACCACTACTGAATAAAAAGAATCAAGATTTATCAGGGGGAGAGAAAAGAATAATAGAGATTCTATTGACTATTCATTCAAATGCAAAATATATTTTACTGGACGAACCTTTTAATGGAGTTAGTCCAATTATAAAAGATTACATCATAGAATACATAAAAAAAATGAAATTATTAAAAGGTTATATTGTAACTGACCATGACTATGAAAATGTAATAAATTTAGCAGATAAAATCGTTTACTTGCAAAATGGATATTTAAAAGAAATCAATGACAAAAAAGAATTAGTAGAATTAGGGTATATGTCAAAAACTACTTACAACACGGTTTATAAAACATAGTCAGTAAATGCTAAATCGAAAGTTGTGAGCTTATTTACAAAGACCGTAAAAATTTTAATTTGGCTTTTAAGATTGATAAATTAAAAACAAAATATAAAAATTCGGCTCTGTGGTAATCCGAAAAGCTAGTGCTTCTTGACACGCTACGTTCCATACACAAGTCCTCTTTACACAAGTTTGAAAAGCATAACACTCATTAACCTTTAGTTAAGATAGAAATGAAAAAAGTAAGCTCAATCCTATTATTTTTAATTATGTCATTTTCATTAATGAGTTTAATAGTTCGCCACGACATACCAGATGAACGTTTTATTGAATTAGGAAAAAAATACCCTCAAATTTGTCATTTATCTGATGGTGAGGCTACACTGATTAAAGAAAATTGGGCCGTAACAGCTGCACACGCAGCTATTCTGTTAAAAGAAGAATTAGAAAATGGCGAAATACCACAAGTGAGTATTAACAATAAACAATATGATGTAGAAAAAGCAATTATTCACCCAAACTTCCAAATAAGCGAAACGTCTATAGAAAATGATATAGCTCTCATTAAAATTAAAGGAAGTGTAACAAGTATTCCTTTTGCAAAACTATACGATAAACAAAACGAAAAAGGAAAACAAATAACCATTGTAGGTAGAGGAGATTTCGGAACTGGATTAACAGGTCCGCAAAATTGGGATAAAATTACACGAGGAGCAACTAATAGAATAGATGAAGTAGATGGTCAATGGATTATCTTTAATTTTGATAGCCCACAATCAGAAAACACTACAGAATTAGAAGGAGTAAGTGGACCTGGTGATAGTGGTGGACCTGCTTTTATTGACATAGGTAACGTGAGATATATTGTTGGGGTTAGCTCAAATCAAACAGATATTGATAGCGGAAAACAAGGTGTTTATGGAGTAACTGAATATTATGCTCGTATTAGCTTTTATAAGAAATGGATTGAGGAGAGTATAAAATAACCAGTGTATAACACGGTGTATAAGTAATAGCGGTTTAAGTAATTAAATGAAAATACAAATATAAAATAAAGGTCAGTGCAAAAGCGAAAGATTTGTGAGTAGAAATCCACTACTACTCATACACAAGTCCGTTGTATGCAATATCAAAAAAATGAAGAAAATATTATACCTAATACTACTATTGACAAATATTGGATTTGCTCAAAATGGATTCATTGAAATAAAAGTTAAAGACTCTATCAGATTGAAACCTGTAAAATTTGAATATAATGTTCAAATCAGTGAATCCAAATTCTTAAGTTCTGATAAAGATTTAGCAAAATCAAAAATGCAGGAAAAATATGAGCAACTTGAACTTTTTTTAAGAAACAGAAAATATAAAATTAGACCTTTAAACAACAGTGAATTTCAGATTCACGATTATGTCGGTTTTTGGAAATATGGCTTTGCTGTTGAATTATCAAACTCAAAAGAATTAGAAAATTTAACCACTGAATTGAAAAAATTGGATTTCATAAAAGCTTCTATTGGTGAAATTGAATATGAAAATCCTGAGTTATCTGAGAAAAAGTTATTTTCAAAACTTCTCAAAAAAGCGAAAGAAAAGGGAAAAATGATAGCAGAACTAACTGGTCAAAAATTAGGTAACATAATTGAACTAAAAGAATCCAAGGAATCTGACAATCTCAATGTAAATATAAAAGACATCTATTTAGCTTCTTTAAGAAATAAGGATTTTGGAGTTGTTAAGAATCAATTATTCGGACAAAAATGGGAAACTATCATTGTGAAATTCAGTGCTAAGTAATACTGCATACAACAAAGGCTATCATTAATACGGGGTTTGATTCTTAATCAAAAGTTTAGTCTATTTTTATAATGTCTGCCAAATCTTTTAATTTGGCTTTAAAACAGAAAATTAAAACAAAATATAAAAATTGGCTCAGTGCGAATTAGAAAATGTAGTATCTTTTTACACGCTACGTTTTATACACTGAATGTTGTGCGTCACCTTGAAAAAAGAAACCGAGTGAACCCAAAAATATTTGAGCCCAATAGTGAATTAGAAGACTTTGTAAAATGTTATTGGACATTGGAAAGTTCTTTTGAAAACACCCCTACTAGGAACACTATTGTTCCGGACGGAACAGTGAAATTAATTTTTCATTATGGCGACTTGTATTGGCATCATCCTAAAAGTGGGAAAAGTTTTCTGCAACCAAGATGTTTTTTAATAGGTCAACTTACTAAACCTTATATTGTTGAGCCTGCAGGAGAAACAGGAACTTTTGTAATTCGATTTAATCCAAATGGATTTTCACCTTTTACCAACATTCCCATAAAAGAAATGGAAAACAAACCTATTGCTTTAAAAGAGTTGTTTGGTGAAAAAGGAAAAAAATTAGAGCAAGAAATTTTAGATGCTAAAAACACTAGTCAGCGAATCAACATAGCTGAAAAATTTCTGCTGGAGTTATTAAAAAGCAAAGAGGTAAAAGACCGAATTGTAAACTCTACAATAGAAACAATTGTGAAATACAAAGGACAACTTTCAGTTAATGAATTATCAAACCAAGCCAGTTTAAGTCGGAGAATATTAGCTAGAAAATTTTCGTCAAATGTAGGCTTAAGTCCAAAACAACTTTCAAAAATTGTGCGACTACAGGCAACACTAAAATCGCTTTTACAAAACGAAAAGACAAACTTAACCGATTTGACCTACGAAAATGAGTACTTTGACCAGTCACATTTCATTAAAGATTTTAAAGAATTTACAGGAATTACACCAAAAGAATTTTACGGAGAGGATTTAAAAATGTCATTGATTTTTGATTCAAAAAAATAGTGTTGTCCCATTTTTACAATTTTAAGTCTCAAACCATTCTCAACTTTGTAGAGAACTTAAAAATGATAAAAATGAATACTGTAAATCCTGTTTGTTGGTTTGATATTAATGTAGCAAACCTAGAAAGAGCTAAGAAATTTTATGAAACTGTTTTTGCAATAAAGTTAACTGACTTACCTATTGAATGGGGACAACAATCTACATTTCCGTTCGAAAATAATGGAGCAAATGCAACAGGGGCTCTGGTCGAAAAAGAAAACTATGTTGCTAATGAAAACAATACAGTTGTTTATTTCGCATCTAATGATTGTACTACTGAAGAAATAAGAATTGAAAGTGCAGGAGGAAAACTTCTAAAATCAAAAACACCAATAGGAGAATTTGGATTTATCTCAATATTCCTAGATACTGAAGGAAATACAATTGGTCTTCATTCAAGAAAATAGATGAACACACAACAAGGTATAAAAACAATAACGGTTCCAGTGCAAACTCGAACCGCTATTGTATTTATTCAGTAAATTGCTTTTTGAAAAATAGTTGTATTTAATCCGCTACTCCTCATACACAAAACATTATCTCTTATTAGTATAAATCTGCAACAGTCACAATATTTTAAGGTTTTGTATTAAAACCCAATACATAATATGTGAATAATAAAGACTCGTTTCGCCTATTTATATTACTACCTATTTTATTGACTTCGATAATCGGATATAGTCAAGAAAATATTGTGGAATTGACTGGCATAGTTACAAGTCCAAATTATACTGTCTCTGATATTTTAGTTGTTAATATAAATTCTAAAAAATCTACGATTACTGATATTAAAGGGTTTTTCAGCATTGAAGTTAAATTGCAAGATACATTACAATTCTCTGCTGTTAGTTATAGAAAGAAGGAAATCGTTATAACAGATGAAATTCTAAATCAAAAGAAAATTCAAGTTGATTTAGAAGAAAAAATTGTCAATTTAGACGAAGTTGTAATTCTACCACATAATCTAACAGGTACAGTTGCTCTTGATATAAAAAAGTTTGATACTAACCCTGTTATTACTTCCACATCTTTGGGACTACCTAAAGCAAATATAAAAGTGAAAACTAAAAACGAGAGATTACTTTTTGAAGCCGATGACGGAAAGTTAATTAAATTTTATGGAGTTGCTGCAACCGTAAATGTTACTAAATTGCTTAATAAGATTTCAGGTAGAACAAAAAAGCTTAAAAATCGCGTCTTACTTGATAAGCATATTAAAATTGAAAATGAAATAGATAATTTGTTTTCAAAGCAAGTATTATCCGAAGCACTGGGAATACCTCAAACAAATATTGCCGATTTTCTTGATTTTTGCGTAAATCACCCTGATTTTTCTAAATTGCCGGAGACTATAGATGCGTTAAAAGTTTTGAAATACTTTAAAAGTAAAAGTTATGAGTACAAAAAAGAAAACGGGTTAAATTGAATGCTTGCAGAAAAGTCGAAAAGTTAGGTAACATTTTACCTTGCAATGACACACATATTAAACGTTGTAGCAAATTTAGCAAATGCAGAAATTCACATTAATAATCTTACTTATAATATTCAATCTGACTTTCGGACAAGAAAAAGATGACCCAACAGAATTACTAATTACTAAATTTAGGTCGGAAATGAAATTGGAAAATATTTCAAACTTTTTTATCGTCAAGCATATAACTTATAGTTCTAGTTTTCTAATCCTTAAAAAGGGAGAGACGACTGTTTGCAAACCTAAAGGATATAACTTCAATATGTATGGTTTTTGGAAAAATGGAAATGAAACTTGGATTAAAAAATACGATAATTGTGGTGGATTCAATTCTATAAAACTAACTGATTCAAAATCTCTTGAGTTTTACGAAAAGAATATAGATAATCTAAAAAAAGACGAAGTTAAAATCTACACTACAAAAGCAGACAGTATAGTAAATGGGAAAAAATATTCATACGTTTCTACTCGCAGTCATTCACCACAAAGGCATTTTTGGTTTTTTAAAGATTCGACTAAATTTCAAAAGAAATTTAATAAATATAATTTAAAAACTGAAGAGAATAATAAAAACTTGAATTACGAATCAAATAACGATCTATCAATTGCGAAACTAAACTTAATCTGCGAAGAAATAATTTATGAGTTAGAGGAAAAGAAAATGTTTAACCGATTGAAATAAAAAACGCGCTACAACAATTTGTATATTGCAAATGTCGCCTTCGGTAGGCAAACACAACATGCAAAAGACGTTGTGGTTGATGTAAAATAAATGAAAGAATTAAATGCCCATATTGACGAATCAAATCTGGAAATTGCTTCTAGAATGATAATGAATGGAGCGGATATCAATGAAGAGTACGGAATTGGAATCAGACCGATTATTGCTGCGATAAACTCGGGAAACACAAGTATACTGAAATTTGTTATTGAAAATGGAGCAGATTTAAATATTGACAACGGAAAACCGTTAAGAGAAGCTATTGATATAGCCATAGACAGTATGATTCAAGATAGTCTAACTAAACCTCCTAAAAACGCTATGGATGTAGTAAAAACTTTATTGGATAGTGGAGCAAACTTCAGACTTAAAAATAAAGAAAGTGAAAGACCAATTGATATTATTTCATCTTATGCTCATAATAATGAAAGTTTTGAACAATTGAAATCATTTTTCCGCCCTCTAATTCCGCAAATAGACGAACTAATAAAAAGAAACTAACCATAATGTCTATTAAAACAAATCGATGAGCAAATACATTTTAATAACCATTTTACTACTATTTTCTTCAATTACTATTGTCGGACAAAATAATGATTCTGATATCGTTATAGAAAATGCCAATTACCCAAAAATAGTATACAGAGGAATCCAAAATAAAATCAAAATTTCTGTGCCAAACACTGACAGTATTCAAGTTTTTGACCCACACAGAGGTTTATTAAAAAAAGACAAACAAGGATATTATTATATCAATTGTACCACTGAAAAAGCCCCTAAAAAAATACTCGAGGTTAAATTGTATAACTCTGGAGTGAACACTAAATCTAAAAGTATCAAATTTGACGTACAAGACATAACGAGACCAAAACTAAAAATTAACGATAATTCAGGCCATCACCTTAAAATGTATTTAACTGATTTGAAAGATGCAAAAATTGAAATTTACTTTCCAAATTCAGGATACTTGGAAAAGTATTTCACCATCAGAAAATATAAAATAAAAATTGGAGATTTACCAACCGTGATAATCAACGGAAATAAAATTACTGATGAAACTTACTCAAAAATTCTGAAATTAGGTATTGGAGGGGAAATTCAGATATTTGATGCCAGCCCAAAAAGAATATCTGGAAATATAACTTCATGTCTTAAATCTCTAGGAAGTATATCAATTGAAATAATAAACAAACGTTAACACCAAGTACGTGATCATAGCTGCTAATCAGTAATCGATTAGTTCTTGTATTTTTGGTAAGACGAAATGCTTGCAAAAAGTAAAATTTAGCAACCAATGCATCGATAATATCGAAAAGCTTAGTAACGTTTTGTACCACTATAACACATGTATTAAACTTCATATACCTATTGAGTAGGATATTCATGAACAATAAAAAGATTTACAGATATACGAATGTTGAATTATTTGATCTTATAAAAAATGGGAGCAATAAAACCGACATTAAAAATGCTGAATTGGAATTAAAATCTCGGAATTTGACTCAAAAACAGCTATTAGAAGTCGAAATTGAATATTTCAAGTATAAAAAAAATCAAAATGATCGTAAAACTGCTCCATTAACACCTAGTGAATGGATTCCTCTTTTCTTTTTACCTTTTTTTATACCAACACAAAAATGGAGAAATTATGATCATTTTTCAAAATCAGAATTTGAACGTTATGAAAAGTATGGATTTGACGAAAAGGCTCGAGAAGCTAGAAAAATTAGGTTATATGGAATTTTATTCTGGATCCTAATTATTATAAATGCAGTATTTATTTATAATTATTTAACAAGATAAAACAGCATACAACACCATAGTAAATAGTTCGATTAGTGTTTAATCGAAACGTCATTTCTTTTTATATAATAGTACTGAATTTTTATACGTTTAAAAGAAATAAAAATGCGCAGATAGATCAATTGGTTCTGACTTATTTGATTTGCTTCAGTTCATCTATCTAGCGTTAACAAAAATTAAGTAAACAAATCGTCATTATGGAAGAAAGTAAAACTGTAATTAAAAAACAATTGACCCCTTCAAAAATCATGCAAGTTGGATTGGGATTCTGGGCTTCAAAAACATTACTCTCAGCAGTTAATATGGGGTTATTTACTCTTTTAGCAGAGGAAGAAGAGTTAGCTGGTCAAAATATCAAGGAAAAATTAGGACTACACGACAGAGGGCTTTATGATTTTTTAGACACTTTAGTCGCATTAAACTTCTTACAAAGAACAGGATTAAAAGAATCTTCTATATATACAAACACAGAGGAGACAAATCTATTTCTTGACAAGAACAAACCAAGTTACGTTGGAGGCATGCTTGAACTATCAAATAATAGGTTGTATGGCTTTTGGAATACACTCGAAGAAGGATTAAAAACGGGTATTCCTCAAAATGAAATAAAAAATGGAGGAGCTCCAATTTTTGAAGATATATATGCTGACCAACAAAAATTGAAAGAATTTTTAAAAGCTATGGAAGGTCTTCAAAGTTCCAATTTTAAGATGTTGTCTCAAAAATTTGACTTTTCTAATTACAAAACACATTGTGATATAGGAGGTTCTTCTGGACATTTAGCCGTAGAAGTAGTACAAAACAATAATCATATAAAATCCATTACCTTTGACCTACCTCCATTAGAAATTCTTGCCAAAGAAAATATTTTAGCTAATGGATTAAGTGATAGCATATCTGTTAAGTCAGGTGACTTTTTTAAAGACGAATTCCCACAGTCTGATGTTATTACGATGGGGAACATTCTTCATAACTGGGGATTACAAGACAAGAAAACACTTATCAAAAAAGCCTATGATGCTTTACCAAGTGCAGGGGCATTAATTGTAATTGAAAATATCATTGATGATGATAGAAGAACAAATGCATTTGGTCTAATGATGTCATTACAAATGTTAATGGAAACACCCGAAGGTTTTGACTTTACCGCAGCCGACTTTAATCTTTGGGCAAGTGAAATTGGTTTTTCACAGGTTTCTACCATGAATTTGACTGGAAATACAAGTGCTGTAATTGCTATAAAATAAAACTTTTGCTAACGATTTAAATAAAAATCATTTAAGCGATTGTTTATTTAAATTGTTAGCCCTTTAATCAAATAAAATCTTCATACATAAACCCAATTTACAATTTAAAGATATCTAATGTAACTTTTCTAAATCCCCAGAACTTTCTTAATCTTAGTTCCTAAGGAGTTTTTAACCTCTCCAGGCTTTTCATCTTCTTCAAAAAGGATTCCTTTTACGTTCAAATGGTGGCCTACTTGTTCTGCACCATAATCTTGTTCAAAACCAACTACTTGTTTTCTGTATTTACAAAGTTGACAATTCATATAGGCTGTCCCTGTCTTTGCTTCTTCTAAACGTTCATCAAAAGCCTTCATCAATAGTTCATCTGTACCAAACGGAGCTGTATATATAAATTCTTGATCAGAATTAGTATTCATAGTAGTTACATGACCATAAATACGCTCTAACAATACGCCTGTGAAAAAGAAAAATGGGATAACAATTGTACGTTTAAAACCAAGTTTTTCGATCATTTGCAATGATTCATCAACCTTAGGGTACGCAGTACCACTATATGCCGTAGTTGCAAATCCATACCCCATTCCTTCCCAAAGCATACTTGTAAGCTTACAAACATCACTATTTGCATCCGGATCTGTGGTACCTCTACCAACTACTACCAAACAAGTTTCCTTTCGATCCATTGGTGTTAACGTAGCTTCAGTTTCTTCAATTCGCTTTACGGCTAAATCAAGTAAAAACGAATTTACACCAATATGTTTGCCCATGGTGATCGTTAAATCTTCATGATAACTTTGTATTGTATTTAACTCGTACGGGATGTCGTTTTTAGCATGAGAACCTGCAAACAAAATAACAGGTAGTGCATATACTTTTCGAATCCCGTTAAGATACATTCGCTCTACAGCAGCTTCGTATGTTGGATGATTAAACTCTAAAAAACCATAATCAACTTCATACTCTTTTTCATACCGATCTTGCAAAATTGCAACTAACTTTTTAAAAGATGTTATCGCAGCTTCTCTACGACTACCATGTCCACAAAGTAATATACCTTCTTTCATTTCTTATGTATAATTCTCTTTACATTAACATATAGGATTTGCTCCTATAATTAGTACTACAGGCATCTGTATTGTACTATTCTTAATTTGTTCTTCTATACTTCCTAAAGTACCTGTAATTAAGGACTGATTTGATCGCGATACATTAGAAGCTGCATTTACAGGAATTGTATCATCTTTACAAACTTCTAACAATTTAGGTATAATTCTGTGTAAACTTTTAAGTCCCATATATATCGAAATTGTATTTCCGGCTTTGAGCATATGTGCTATCCCATTAAGTTGTTCAAAAGAATAATCGGCAGTATGTGCCGTACAAATAAGCATGGCATTAGACTTGTTTCTCTCTGTAATTGGAATGTTATGAATATTTGCTGCCGCTAGAGCCGCGGATATTCCCGGAATTACTTCAAAAGGAATTTTCTTAATCGTAAGATATCTAACCTCTTCTGCCGCTCTACCATAGACATATGGATCTCCAGATTTGAGACGTACCACTTTTTTTCCTTGACGGTAATACGATTCTAGTAATTCGTTAATTTTTTGTTGCCTACTAATCTGGTCTGAAGTATCTCCAAATTTTCGGCCTACATATATTTTTTCTGCCTCCCGGCTTATCGCCATAATACGATCAGAAACTAAATTATCATGTAGAATGACTTGTGCATCTTTTATAAGTCGATGCGCTTTAACGGTTAACAAATCCGGATCTCCTGGTCCGGCGCCTACTATTGCTACAGCATGCATTATTAGATCAGTTTTAAAGGGTCTGGATATTTATATTCAAAGCCCAATACCGTTTTACTTTTTGTATTTGATATGATTTTATAGACTATCGTTTCCTGTTTTATAAAACTTGGTGGTGTTAATCCTATATTTCTAGCCGCAATAGTATAGAACTCTTTTCGTAAAGGGTGCTGATCTGCACAACCGTTAATGATCTCTCCCCAACTATTTTTTTCTATCACAGCAAGTATTAGCCTGATACAATCATCTCTATGAATTACATTAATAGGCGCATCTCCGTTAAGTACTTCTTTTTTATTGGCTAAAAATCTACCTGGTAACCGATCGTACCCTATTAACCCACAAAATCGAATTATGGTTAAGCGTTCTCCCAATTGTTCTTGTAATAGTTTTTCGACAGCAGCAACTGCTAATCCAGATGCTTTCTCAGGTTGGACATCAATCGTTTCAAAAACCTCATCATTTGTATTTTGATATACAGAAGTTGAACTAATAAAAATAACTTTTTGAGTGCTTGAAATATAAGGTAATATGCCTGCTATTTGTTGCGTATATACCTGTAGTATATTTGGAATTCTTTTAGGAGGAAAGTTAACAACAATGATCTCGCTATCTTTTAAAAAATCTTTAGATACCTCTTGATTAGCTTCTCCTAATTTTAGTAAAAAAGGCATAATTCCTTCTTTTTCTAACTCAGAAATTTTAGTTGCTGTTGTTGTAGATCCTTTCACATTAATTCCTTTGGACACTAAATCAACAGCCAATGGCAATCCTAGCCACCCACAACCCAATATACTTATCTGTTTACTATTCACATGCTCAAGTTTTAAAAATCAAATTACTTCAAAACGAGGATTAAAATTTATTTACACTTAGATCATCTTCTATTCGAATATTATCTATTTGCATAGACAAATATATAGTAAGCAGATGCTCCCATGTACTATTATCTTCTTCTTTAATCCAAAATGAAGCCAAGTGTTTTCCTTTTTTATTTTTAAGACGTAACACCTTGGTAAAGATAGTTTTTTTTCTTTGCCAGATAACTTCTGCAATACTTACTTTACGATCAGCTATATCTTCTGCTATATCCTTTGGAATACCCGCAATAGTAAGTGCTAACTCTAGTTGTTCTCCTGTTATTTTTACTTCATATTTATCATTATAATCTACAGTATGTGGTTGATTAATTACAATGATCTCTCCCGCTCCTATTTGTATGCCTATAGGTCTAGGTTGTTGAAAGAAATATTGAAATAAAGGATATAAATGTTGATCAGAGGCAAAAGCCCTCGCAATTAAAACCTCACCATATTCTATATCTTTTTTATATTTAAATACTGGCGGAGCTACTGTTTTTTCATTTTCTGTTAACAATACCGACCACCCCTCTTTAAATAAAAGATATTCTTCTTGTGGTTGCTCTTTTTCTACATGAGATTTCACAATAGCTACAGCCTTTTCTGGAGTAACATTTTTATACCAAAAATTACCCGGTTGTACGATCCAGGTTGGTGCATCCTCACACCTACCATTGCATCTTGTTTTTATGGTATGTGTTTCATCCCATACTCCTTGATTACGAAGATATGCTCTAGCTTCTCTTACTGCTACTTCGCTTTTTGCTTTTTGACAAGACCCTCCATCACAAAATTGAAATGTTGTCGATACTTTAGGTATATTTTTTCCCATAATTAAAAGAAATATGTTAGACTTAATTTGGCTGAAAAAGGTGTTCCTGGTGTAAAATGAAAATCATCGACTGGAGCCGCTTCACCCTGAAGTTGAGAAGCATCATAAAATATAGCTTCTACCCAATCTTGATTAAAAATATTTTCTATAGATAACCCTATTTCATATTTGGGTTTTGTATAATTCATGACAAAATCTCCTAGAAAATATGCATCTGCACTCACAGATTCATCCTCTAGTAATGGTCGCTCTGCTAAATACCTATATCGTAACGAACTTTTTATCCCGTTTGGTAATTTTAGAGTTACCCCACCGGTAGAAGTAAAACGAGGAGCAGAGGGTATTTTATTTGCCTCTTGCGGTTCATCTAATAAAGTTCCGTAACTATAATTCATATTAGTATCAAACCATAAATATGATCTTGGTTGATAATGCAACGATAAATCTCCACCCACTCGTTCAGAGCGGCCTCTATTTTCGAACTCAGGAGAATCGGTAATAAAAACAAATTCTGCATCACTTTGTATATACCATGCCGTAAGATTGGTTAGTATATGTTTTCCTATTTTAAACTCTACTCCTAGATCATATCCAACTGCCTTTGGCAATGGATCAATAGAAGGGTCTTTTATAACTGTTTGCGTATAATTAGAATGGAATCCAGAACTTGCCTTGGCATACAATTGAACGTTAGGAGCTATGTCGTAGTATACACTAAATTTAGGACTAAGTCGAAAAGCATTTTCGTTTCCAGCACCTTGCACAGGGAGAATATCTTCTAAGTCAAAATTAAAATAATCACCTCTTAACCCCATTAATATTCTAAAACGTTCATTGATATGAAGCAATTCTTCTGCATACAAACTATAATTGGTTTCTTTTACTCTAAATCGGTTAACTGATTCTAAAAACACTCTTCTAACTCCTCTATTTAATCCCAATCTATTGTCATTATATTGAACTCCTAAGCCAAATTTTGTTTTACTTTCAAATGACCCAATCATGCTTTTTAAAGTTAAGGCCCCTGAATATCCAAAAATATTTCTGTATTCGAATTGATGTATCATATCCCCATTAACAGGATCATTTTGAAAAAAGCTAAAATTGGAGTATAAATTAAAATCGTTAGACACATAGTACAATTGATTGTTAAGAACCATATTTTCATTAAGTTCAGAACTTAGTTGTATAGTACCATGAATTCTTTTTGTATCTCCTCCTTCACTATCGTCTATCGCTCCGTACCTGCCTATCAAACCAGATTGCACTGCTCGCAATGGAATTTGCCCTGAGGCATTCCAATCGCTATGAAATGTAGATATTGAGGTGACTAATGTATTTGTATCATTAATATCTGCAGTATATTTAGAAAAAGTATTTAACCTTCTTAAATCTTGAGGAGTATCAAAAAAACTTCTATTATAAGTGCCTTCTATAGCAATGTATGCGTTCTCATAGTTTTTGGTCAAAAAGTTCTTCTGATCTAATAAGGTAACCATACCTAAAGCACGAACATAGTCATATTGACCATACTCTAATTTCACTAAATTCTTATTCAATCTACTTTTAGTTCTATAAGAGGCAGCTCCAGAAACTCCAAAATTACCAATAGATGTCTTATGAGGCCCCTTATAATAACTTGCATCACCAACAGTTTCAGGAATAAGAAAATGTAAATCAGCATACCCTTGTCCATGCGCATGCGATGTTAAGTTTATTGGTATATCATCAACAAAAACTGCAAAATCAGTACCATGATCATTATCAAAGCCTCTTAAAAATATTTGTTCGGCTTTACCTCCTCCAGCATGTTGCGCTATAAATAATCCAGGAACTGTTCTCAGTAAATCTTGTGCACTTGTAATAGGTCTTAATTTTAAAGAGAGTTTAGAAACAGTATGTTCATCAATTTCTTTTTCTTTATCTGATTCGATAATAATCTCAGATAAAATGGTTTCAGAACGCTTTAACCCAACATAAAGGGGCTGTAATTCTTCTTCTAGTTGTATTTTTTTTGAAACCGTAGTGAAACCAACTGCAGAAAACTCAATAATGTATTGGCCTTTAGGTAATCTAATAGAATATTCTCCATTACCATTGGTACTAGTTCCTATGTTTTGCTGTGAAACTGTTACAGAAACGTCCGAAATACTTAAACCTGTAGTATTTTCTTTTACAATACCTTTTACAATACTTTGTGATTGTGAAAAACCAAATAAGTTCATCAACAAAAATACACTGCATAATGTGTGTTTTTTCATCTGTGAAAAAATCGTAATTAAGCAGGAAAAGTTTTAGAAATAGAAAAATAAAGTTCAAAAGACATAAGTGTTATATCTTTTTTAAAAGTCAAAAACCCATACTTTATTCTAAAATATCCAACTCTTTACCCGAGAGTTTATATTAAAAATTATATGGCAGGTCTCCTGACTTACGTATTACTATCGCCTTCCCATATGCAGTATACAGTGGCATTTTTGACAGTAATTCTTGAAATGTATTACAGTTGCGGGAACAGTTTTGGATTCTCACCAAATTCCCTTTTAATCTCGTATCACTACAAGAACCATTAATCCGCAGCGAATATAATTGTTTTGCTTAAATAATAGATCGAATAAAATCTACACGTTTTGTTAAAGTTACTTTAGGCAAGATTTTAATACAAAAACTAAGGTTTTGATAAACTTCTATAAGATGCTTATGAATATGCTTAGCTTCTTGAAAAGACTGAGGACGTTGCGGATCATTTGTGTAAATTTCTTTCCAGGGAGGTGCCAAAAAAATGATGGGTTCATAATGAGTATCAAACGGAAAATTAGATAAATACTTTGGTATTGATAATGATCTAGCGTTTAAATATGCAATTGCATCTGGTAACCCACGATCTATAAAAGTATTTTGTTCTACGGGATTAGTTAATTCTTTAATGGTTTGTGTATATACCAGATCTACAAAACCAGAAACGTCCCCCCATGGTGTCTTATTTCCGTTTACTTTTTGTTGACCTTTTATTATTTTTCTGGATATTTCTTCATAACATAAATATCCCCTTTCATTTAATTCATTAATCAAGCTTGTTTTTCCTGTTCCAGGAGCACCAGTTATAATATATTTTTTATGCATAATAAAAATAAAAAAAACAGCAGATCATAGCTATAAAAACAAAGGTTACTTTTTGATTAATTCTTGTCACTATCTTTATTTCATGATCCATTATTACTCTTTCATTTACTCCTATATAGGGTTTCTCTACTAGTTTTCCATGATAATAATTAGGTCCGCCAAATCTACAATTTAGAATTGCTGCCAGGGCAGCTTCTGGATACCCTGCATTTGGACTAGAATGCTGTTTTCCATACTTTAAAACAAAAGGGATTTTATGAAGCTTGAAAGTCACTACCAACATCAAAAAAGCAGTTATTCGAGATGGTAGATAATTAACAATATCGTCTAACTTGGCAGCAAATTTTCCAAAATTAATATATCGATCATTTTTATATCCGATCATAGAATCTAATGTATTGATCATTTTATATCCCATTGCTCCAGGAACACCTAAAACCGCATAATAAAATAATGGTGCAATCACTCCATCACTTAAATTTTCTGACATGGTTTCAAAAACTGCTGCTTTTATTTGTTGTTCGTTTAATTGATCAGTTTCTCTACCTACAATCCAAGATAATCGGTTTCGTCCTTTTTCTAGGCTTTGTGCTAAAGCTTTAAAGACTGCTTTACCCTCACTAATCAAGCTCCTATTTGCAAGGGCATAAAACACAAAAACACTTGAAAAAACATAGTAACCTAAAGAATACTCTACTACTATTCTTTGAATACTATAAAAAAATAAGAAAGTAGTACTTGTTAATAGTACTGCAAGTACAGTTCCTTTAAAAAAAACAAAACTACCTTTATTCATCTTTTTTTCACCAAAAGCAATACTATTTCCGAATAGTCGTATTGGATGTGGTAACCATCTTGGATCACCAAATATCAAATCAAATAAATATCCTAGTACTAAAGGAATTATTAATAGTGTATACTCCATTCTTTTAATGCATTAACTAACAATTCATTTTTTTTTGGATCTTGGCTCGCAATCCTAATATAATTTGCATTTAGGCCTTTAAAATTTGAAGCATCCCGAATTAACAATTTATGAGTGTGTGCTAAATAATCTTTCAATTGTGTTGCATCTGGATTTTTTAGTTTTACCAAAAAATAATTCGTTTTTGATGGAATAACACTAAAACTATCTAACATATTAATTTGTCGTTGAAGAGATTCACTGTACGCTAACAACATTGCCATATCTGGACACATTTCAGCATAATTATCGAAGATATATTTTCCAGCTTCTATAGCCATTGTATTTACGCTCCATGGCATTTTGGATTGTTGAAGCTTATGTTTAACTTCTGGATTACACAAAATATAGCCTAGTCTTAATCCTGGAATAGAAAACAATTTGGTTAATGATTTTACAATAATCAGATTATCAAAATCCCTTAAAAGAGAAATACAAGAAGTTATTTGAAAGGTAAAATCTATATAAGCCTCATCGATGATAAAAATTGTATTTGGAAACTTTTTTAATACCTGTTCTATCTCTAAAACTGTGTTGCTAAAACCATCAGGATTATTGGGATTACAAATAAATACCAAGTCTTCTTCAAAACTAGTGAGCAACACATCTGTACGTTGAAAAAAAGTTATATCCATTTTATTTTTCACACAGGCATCATTATATTCAGAAAAAGTAGGTATACCTATTGCAACCTTTTTAGCATAAAATAGAGATGCTATAGTATAAAAAGCTTCTGTAGCACCATTTGTAATCAAAATAGCATCGTTACCTAACCCATGGTGTAAGGCGATTTTTTTTGCTAGTTCGTCTGCATTAGGTGTTGGGTAATTAGCTATACTTGGCAACTGTTCTTTAAGGTAATTAATAAGCCTAATCGATGTTCTTTCAAACCATACATTTGAGCTAAAATTAGCTTCAAATTCGATTTCATATTTATACCCATCATCACCGTGTCCGTAGATCATTATACGTATTGCATTTCAGAAATTATGGCTTCAACATCGATATGTTTTTCTAATAGAGCAGCTAATTTATTATAGTTTTCTTCTTTGTAAGCCTTATAGTCAAAAGAAGTTTCCACTTTTGGAGCTGTAAAATCTTTTAATAAATCCTCTATAACAATTGCGTTGTCTAGTATACCATGAATATAAGTACCCCAACAGTTCCCAGACAAGTACCCCTCTGTACCAGTTACACTATAGTTTAATGGACTGGGAATCTCAATGGTAGTCTCGCCCATATGGATTTCATATCCCGTTATAACATTAGGATATTCTTTAAAAGAAAAACTACATTGTGTTGTTGTTTTTTCTGCTGTCAATTTTGTAGTTATCGGCAAAATTCCTAGTCCAGGAATTGTTTTAATATCACTCTCTATTCCTAGAGGATCTGCCACAGTATTTCCTAACATTTGATATCCACCACAAATTCCGATTATATTTTTTTGTAAGCGATGTGCTTCTAAAATAACCTTGGCGATTCCTTTTTCTCTTAGAAACAAAAGATCTTGGATCGTGTTTTTACTTCCTGGTAGTATTATAATATCGGCTTCTGAAATATTCTTGGGATCATTTGAATAGAACAAATGTGTTCTAGCATCTTTTTCTAATACATTAAAGTCTGTATAATTTGATATATATGGTAATAGTACAACGGCTATATTAATGCTTCCGTCACGTGCTTTATTTTTCTTTTTCTCTAATCCAAGAGAGTCTTCTTCTTCAATATATATGTCTTTTGCATAGGGTACAATTCCTAAAACGGGGACTCCAGTTAACTCTTCTAGAATACTTTTTCCTTCTTCAAATAAAGAAACATCCCCTCGAAACTTATTGATAATAATTCCTTTTATCAATTTCTTTTCCCAAGGTTCAAGTAATGCAATAGAACCATAAACACTTGCAAAAACACCTCCTTTATCAATATCTGCAATAAGATACACATCTGCATCTGCAGCATCGGCCATCTTCATATTTACAATATCGCGATCTTTAAGGTTTAGTTCGCTTATACTACCTGCGCCTTCAAGCACTATTGGGGTATATTTTTCATTAAGTCGACCAAATGCTAGTTTGGCTTCTTTAAAAAGTTGCTCTTTATTATTTCCTAAAAAATACTCTTTTGTCGTTTGGTCTCCAATAGGTTTACCATTTAAAACTACTTGTGATTTATGAATCCCTGAAGGTTTTAGTAAAATAGGATTCATATCTGTAGAACATTCGATTTTGCAGGCTTCCGCCTGTACTGCTTGTGCTCTCCCAATTTCGAATCCATCAGGAGTCACAAAACTATTAAGCGACATATTTTGTGCTTTAAATGGTGCAGGAGAATAGCCTTTTTGCCTTAGTAATCTGCATATACCAGTTACTAACATACTTTTACCAACATCTGAGCCCGTACCCACAAACATAATAGGCCGTAATTTTTTCATCTGTATATACTAAATCGATCGATGTCAAAATTAGGTAAATAATTCGGGTTTTATGCCCGAATAAAATCCTTTCTTGCCTTACTCTTTTGCCCTAAATCTCAACTTTCCTACTTCTATCCCAATTGCTGTTTTAGCAAGTATCGTAAATACAAATGCTCCCAAAGCCCAAATACCTAAAGTAACTCCTACTTCTATACCTGTTGGGGTATATTCTGCAATTTTACCATAAGGTCCAGGGATAAATCCAGGAACAATTAATCCAAATCCTTTTTCGATCCATATGGCTACAAA
Organism: Aquimarina aggregata; assembly: GCF_001632745.1. Classification (GTDB taxonomy): domain Bacteria; phylum Bacteroidota; class Bacteroidia; order Flavobacteriales; family Flavobacteriaceae; genus Aquimarina; species Aquimarina aggregata. The sequence goes on from NZ_LQRT01000013.1 coordinate 515,073, forward strand.
CAAAATAAAGCAACAAAAATAAAGCACTTTAAAATTGTTTCTTAGCTTACCAAAAGTTAATAGTACTGTGGCTAATACATTTAATGAAATTGCTGTCCAAATCCAAGGTAGTAAAGCCGTTTTTCCTTCTAAACCAAAGAATAGATAAAAAGCACTTTCACTATGATGTGTGGGGGCATAAAACTCTTTAAATAACTCAGAAACCAACATAATTAGATTAATCTGGGCAGCTACAGTAACTATTAGTGCTATTTTTTTGATGGTTTTATCTTCTATTTTAAAGGCAGTAAAACTTCTAATAATTGCTAGCACCAAAATAATTAACGCGGGCCCAGCTGCAAATGCAGAAGCCAGAAAACGTGGCCCTAATAATGCATTATTCCAAAACGGTCGAGCCTGTAGCCCCTGATATAAAAAAGCAGTTACCAAATGTATTCCTACGGCCCACAACACTGATAAAATAGCGCCTGGCACATAAACTTTTGGATTTGCATCTTTTCCTTGATAATGTCTAAATAAGATATAAAACGGAATACTAATATTTATAAATAAATAACCATTAAGCACAATAACATCCCAAGTTAACATCGATGCAGGAAAATTAAAAACACCAATCCCTGGGATCATATGCCATAATACAGATGGTCCCCCCATATCTGCGACAACAAATGCCAAACACATAATCAATGCGGCTACGGCAAGCCCTTCGCCAATCAATACTGCTTGTTTAAAATCTATATCCTTAAGCACATATGTCGGCATCACTAGCATTACTGCCGCAGCAGCCACTCCTACCAAAAATGTAAAATTAGAAATGTATAATCCCCAGCTCACACGATCAGTCATACCTGTAACACTTAGCCCTTCTTCTAACTGAATTGAGTAACAATACATTCCTAAAAGCATTATAAAAGTCAGCGCTCCCATCCAAATATTATATCGCATAGAACCTTTTGAAACGATATCTAGGCTATCTTTTACTAAACTTCCAAAAACTCTTAGTGTTTTCATTTTATCTTTTTTTTGTCCGTGCCCTTCGCTATGCTTCGGTCGGGCTATTCGCTATATCTTTATAAATGTACTATCCTTTAGCAAGCTCAGGATGACATTAAAAAAGGATGCCGCTACTATCCCTCACGCATGTTATTTTAATCCATGAAATACCAAAACTTAGGTTCTGTACCTAAATCTTCTTTTAATCTAAATACTTTTTTATTAGCTAATACCCATCTAATTGTACTATTAGGATCTAAAAGGTTACCAAAAATTCTTGCTCCTGTTGGGCATGCTTCAACGCAAGCTGGGTCTTTTCCTGATCTAGATCGTTGTACACAAAACGTACATTTTTCCATGACTCCTTTTTTACGCATTCTATTTCCTAAATAGTGTTGGTTTTTATTGATTTCTTCTTCAGGAACTTCAGGAGTACTCCAATTAAACCTACGTCCATCGTATGGACATGCAGCCATACAGTATCTACATCCCACACACCAATCATAATCAATTACCACAAGTCCATCATCTTCTCGCCATGTAGCCTGCACAGGACACACATCTACACAAGGGGGATTATCACAATGAAAACACTGTGTGCCCATATAAAAATGGCCTTCAGCCGGTACCTCATGATAATAGTTATCGTCGGCCTCGTTAAACTTAAAACCTTCTCCGTCTTTCATTTCATGAATACGGATATACTGCATTTGCGAATTACGATCCTGATTATTTTCTTCAACGCAAGCATTTACACAATCCATATATCCTTGACATTTTGAAATATTAAAAGCATATCCAAACAATACATCTTTTAGTGCATCTGTGGATTTCATAGTAATATTCTCTTTTTTACGAAGCTCATAAGATCGCACTAAACGATTTACCGTAGCATTTCGTTCTTCGTCTGTCATCAATTTATAGTTTCCTTTAAACTGCTCTTCCCAATCGATCTGCGCTTTTTCTTTAGATTCTTCTCCACTAGTAACACTACAGGATGTACTTACTGCACCAGCCCCAATCATAAGGCTGGCGGTTAACTTCCTGAACGCTGTGCGTCGATCCATTTTTACCTCGAATACTTGGTCGAAACCATCTTTTTTAGTTTCCTGACCGATAGAAGCATCTACTGCCGCCTCAAAAAATTCTTGATCTCCCATCTCAGGTTTATTATAAGATTCACAGCCTCCTGAATCACTACCGCAACCACAAGATGATTTTATAGGAGCTGGTTCACTTGTATCTGCGCTATGAGAACCACATCCTCCAGATGTATTACCGCAACTACAAGCCCCACCAGTTGTTTGTCTCGTTGCACTATTCATGTTTAACTTAAAATATTTTCCAATCCCACTCATAACTTACGTTTTATTAAAATCACCATAAAAAGGCTATTGGATTATTCTCTTTCTTTTACTTTTTGTGTATTAAATCTAGATGGCCATCTGGATTCGATATGCGGTTTATGTGGATTATGACAGTTTACACAGGTCATTGCAGCTCTGGGGTCAGCCCATCCCCCTATATTTTTACCGTGGGCACCACCTTTCCAGTCTTCAAATTGCTGACTATGGCACTGACTGCATAATTTATAGCTCCTATTAAAATCAATTGAATTACCTGTAAGACTTTGCAAATTATCCATGTTATTCCCGTTATGACACGTAGCACAATTCATAGTTACCTTGTTTGCATGCACCAACCCAATATCCCAATGCGCTTTCTTAAAATCGGATCCTTTCATTTGTTCTAAGGGTTTAGAATGGCATTCTGTACAGGCATATGATGTTATTTGACTTTTACGTTCAGGTATTAAAAACGTATGCTCTCCTTCAGTAATCTCTACAGTTTTAAGATCATCTATATATGGTTCAGACGAAACTGGAATACCATGATAATCTTTGCTTTTTTCTTCGATTTTATCTGTGAGACTATGATATTCTCCTTCTCCGTGCTTACAAGAAAAAAGCATAAAAATGAAAATACAACTAAGAAGAAATATATAATTTTGTCTACTCATTTTGATGATTATTAGTTCTTCTAAAAATTTCTACATCTGCAAATTCACGAATATCTGGCACATGACATTGACGACAATTTACTCTTTCGGGATGTGTAACCCGAATCTCTTTTGGTGCTGCCGGGCCGGCATGACAAGACAAACAATTCTCTCGCATTTGAATACCATGTGGCATCATAGGTGGACTTCCTGGTAATGCATTATTGACTCCTGCTTTAGGTGCTTGTATTTTAGTAGCATTCGAAATTGCAAAAAGTGTTTGTGTATTTTGAGCGACATGACATTGTCTGCAATTAATCATCTCTGGGTGTGGCGTTACCGGAGCATAAGCATCAAATTTGTCTACAAAACCTCCGTTTTGATGGCATTGCAGACAAGCCTTACCACCAATTCCTCTTTCGCCTTTTAGTAACTCATGTGGAATACTTGGTGGTGCACCTGGGTATGCACGATTATCATAGTATGTTTCTAAACTTCGCTGGTGTGCTTCGTCGACAGGCATATTAAGATAATCCAATGCAAATTCGGCTCGTGTAAATACTCCTTTTTCAGAAGGAATACCAAAATCCAGGGATTGCTCCTTAATCGGAATATATGCTTCTTCTAGTCCTTTTTTGTAACTATAATTCCAGATTACAATAAAGGTGATGAATAAAATCACAAAGAATGAAATGATACCTAGTCTCTTTTTCATACCCTATGCTTTTTCAACTTTAACGGCACATTTTTTATAATCGGGCTCTTTTGAAATAGGACAAAAGGCATCTAGCGTAACATCATTAATCAACATATTTTCATCAAAGAAAGGCACAAAAACTTGGCCTTTGGTAGGTAAGCCTCGTTCATTAATAGATGCAGGTAGCACACATGAACCTCTACGAGATGAAACCTTAATATTTTCACCATTCCTAATTCCCAGTGCTTCTGCATCCTCAGGATGAAACTCTACATAAGCACCTGGCATAGCTTTATGTAATACTGGAATTCTGCGAGTCATAGAACCTGTATGCCAATGTTCGATTACTCTACCAGTATTTAACCAAAACGGATATGCTGCATCAGGAACCTCTGGAGCTGGCTCATAAGGTCTTTCCCAGATCACAGCTTTACCATCAGGTTTACCATAGAAATGAAAATCTTCTCCATTAGTACATGCTGGGTCATACTTTGCATTAAACCTCCATTGTGTAGATTTACCATCTACATACGGCCATATTGCACCTGATTCTTTTTTTAACACCTCTAGTGGTGCCATTCCGTGTTTTGGTCCTTCATGAAACTGTCTATACTCATTATAGATTTCTTCAACATGATTTTCTTCACTATACGGAAACAAATCTCCAAATCCCATTCGTTTTGCAACCTCTATCGTCATCCAGGCATCAGGAGTAGTCTCACCTGGCCCTTCTACCATTTTATCCCAATGCTGGGTTCTGCGTTCAGAGTTTCCGTATAATCCACTTTTTTCGATATGCCATGATGCTGGCAATATTACATCTGCTACATCTGATGTTGGTGTTGGGAAAACGTCTGAAACTACCACAAAGCAAGAATCCTTTTCCATACCTGGTCGATATCTCCCTGTTTTTGGTAATGAAACCAAAGGATTAGTAACCTGGGTCCATATAAATTTTATATCTCCACGATCTACAGCTCTAAACATCTCGGTAGCATGGTATGTCGGTTTCGGCGGAATACGTTCATAGGGAACTTTCCATATTTTTGCTGCAAGACGTCTGTGCTTTTCATTCGTCACAACACCTTTAGGCAGTTTATGAGTAAAAGTCCCTACTTCTCTTGCCGTACCACATGCCGAAGGTTGCCCTGTTAAAGAAAATGGTCCATTACCTGGTTGAGAGATCTTTCCGGTAAGTAAATGAATATTATATACCAAATTATTCATCCAAGTTCCTCTAGTATGTTGGTTCATCCCCATACACCAATAGGATACTACTTTTTTATTTGGGTCTCCATAAATAGCAGCTAAATACTTAATATCTTTTACAGACACTTTTGAGTATTTGGCTACTTTTTCTGGAGTATACTCTTCTAAGAATTTTTTATAGGCTTCAAAATCTATTGTTGAGGGTTTATCATTAAAAGAATAGTTATCTTCTAAACCATATCCCATATTAGTTAACCCCTTACTAAAATTACAATGCTTTTCTACAAAAGATTTATTCATCCAACCGTTATGAACAATTTCATAACAAATAGCATTTGCAACGGCCAAATCAGTTTGAGGTTCAAATAATATTGATCTATTAGATGCTGTACTAGAACGTGTTGTACGTGTAGCAAAATCAATAATCTTTGCCCCTCTTCTATTTTTTTGTTCTAACATTCTTGAAAATAATACCGGATGCATTTCTGCCATATTATTACCCCAGGTTATAAAATAATCGGCATGATCAATATCCTCATAACATCCCATGGGTTCATCTGCTCCAAAACTGGTTAAAAAACCTGCTACGGCACTTGCCATACATAAACGAGCATTACAATCTAGATTATTAGTCCCGATTGCTCCTTTCATAAACTTAGAGGCAACGTATCCTTCAGGAATTGTTGACTGTCCAGAGGTATACATTGCCACAGCATCTTTACCATGCTCCTGGATGGTCTCCTTCATTTTATTAGCGACAATATCTAAGGCTTCATTAAGAGGAGTTTTAACATAAGCGCCATTTTTCTTTACCAATGCATGTGTTAATCTATCTTTTGCTTGGATACACATAATTTGATGATATCCTTTTACACAGAGTAAGCCTTTATTTACAGAACTGTTGGGATCTCCTTTTACGGCTACTGCTTTTCCATTTTCTGTACCTACTAAAATGCCACAACCTACTCCACAAAATCTACAAGGTCCTTTTTTCCAATCCAGATTTGCCCCTTCAGGAATGTTACTTTCTTGTTCTTCGGCAAAAATAATTCCCGGAAACATTGTCGCAGCGGCGGTCATTGCCGAGAGTATTGCCATTTTCTTAATAAATTCCCTTCTATCGGTAAGTGTCGATGTATACATTGGCTTAGTTTTTTGTAGTATTAAACCCAGAAACCATAGCTAACAGTTTTAAGCTTGGTATTGCCTCTATTTTTTCTTTCAGTATATGCTCTTCAGTGTCATCCTGAGTATCAGTAATCAAAATGACTACTTCATTATTTTCTGCGGGAATCACTTCACATTGCTCGTATTGGGTCAAGGAAACGATAAGGTCATTTTTCATACCTGTTATTGGGTGGGCGAGATAACTTTTGATTGGCATACTATTGTTAGTGTTATTCTGAATAGAGGTCTATTCCTAATTATATAGGATAAAGGTCATCTATCGATCTAAATTAAAACATGACATTTATCAGGTTACTAAACTTTGTTAGATCAAAACAGTGTAGAAATCACTATTACCTTATAAATTTAGAGCATCTTCAAAAAAAGCGGTTATCAATTTAGTTCAAGTCTACAACTCATTTAAGATTCTTTACAATTTAGCTGAACTTAAATGATAATTACCCTCTGGTATTAAGTCTTTAATTTTATGAAAATTACATATAATACTATTATGAAGTATCTACTGTTTTTGATGACGAGTTTCTTTGTGCTTACCCTGTCTTCTCAAGACTTGTCTCAACTTTATGAAAAAGTAAATCCTGCAGTAGTTGTAATTTTCACTCAGGAAGCAAAGCTAGAGTCAAATGGTGGTATTACTAAAACAATAACTTCTGAAGGATTAGGGTCTGGATTTATGGTTTCGGATACGGAGATTATTACTGCTTCTCATGTTGTGGACATAGCAGAACAATTAAGAGTTCGATTTCTGGACGGAGAAGTTATCCCGGCAAAAGTAATCTCTACATTTAAAACAGCCGATGTAGCCCTTATAAAACTAGAATTTCCGAAAAAGAATGCAGTAACTGTTTCTTTTGGAGATTCTGATCAATTAAAAATTGGAGAACAAATTTTTATTGTAGGCGCCCCTTTTGGTTATAGTCACTCATTATCTTCTGGATATGTAAGTGGAATTATTAGAAATAAAAAAGGAAAAAACCCTTTTACGCAAACAGAATTTATTCAGACTGATGCTGCTATCAATACTGGTAATTCGGGTGGACCTATGTTTAATATGACGGGAGAGGTAATTGGTGTTGTAAGTCAAATTCTAACCAAATCAGGGGGTTTTGAAGGTATTGGTTTTGCTGCTACAGCAAATATTACTAAAAACCTAATGACAAATAATAGAACACCTTGGTTAGGTTTTGATGCATTTCCTCTAGTAGGTAAAACAAAACGGTTGTTTAACGTACCTCAAAATAGTGGTTTATTAGTGCAGCGTGTGGTTTTTGGTTCTATTTTACACAAAATGGGATTACAAGGAGGTGATACTGAAATCATAATTGACGGACAAAAACTAATAATAGGCGGTGATATTATACTTGCCTTTAATGATATTATTTTCGATTTTACTGATGATACTTTGATAAGACTTGGTGAATTGGGAAAAAATCTAAAACCAACAGATCCTTTAGAAATAAAAGTATTGCGAGATGGAAAAATCATCTTATTAAAAAGATAACCTATTTTTTCCAAATATACCAAAACAAAGCTTTTATTAATGAAACATTCCTACTCAATAAAAATAATAAGCATCAGTCTATTTATTCTATTTAGTAATCTTATTACTGCTCAAATTCAAAATAAAGACACCATAGTTTCGCCATTTCGTAAAGGGAAATGGCTTACCGGATTATCAGGCACTATTAACTCAAGTACCATTGAATTAAGAAATACTAATGAAACTACAACTACCAATGAATACGGAGTTAATCTCACCACCGGAAAATTTATTAAAAATCGTTTTTTAGTAGGAGGTACAATTAGTGCTAATAGAAGCAATAATTCGGGGATAGTTGAGAGAACTACAGAGAACTTATTTCTGGGGCCAATAGTTTCATATTATCTCTCAAAGGTAGAGCGTGGATCTCTTTTTTTTCAAGCATCACCTGGATATGTACTATACCGAGACAACACTCGAATAGAGCAAACAAATGGTTTTATAGAAGAATTGGCTGAAGGTGGTGGTTTTGGAACACTACTAGGAGTAGGATACTCATATGCATTTTTCGATGTAGTTACTTTTGATATTGGACTAAAAACCAACCTATTATGGATCAATATTGATCAAGAATCAACCCCAATAAACACTATAACTTCTGAGGCCATTTTTGTGAATAGTATTTCTTTTTCGTTTGGTTTTAACATTTTAGTAGATCAATTCTAATGAAAAAGCAAATTTCGACATATACAGTTGCTCTCTTACTCTTATTTTTTAATGGAGTTAGGTCCCAAAGTAAGGAAACGGTATTTAAAACAGATACTATAGCTAGTACAAAAAGTATTCAATTTATAGGAGTTCCTATTGCCTTTTATACGCCAGAAACTGAATTTGGTTTTGGTGGTGGAGGACAATTTTTCTTATTAAATAAAAAAAACATCTACAATGATCGCCTATCAAACATCCTGTTTAGCGGAATTTATACTCTAAACGAGCAATTTCTATTTGAGGTCAAACCAGAAATCTATTTAGGTAAAGGTGATTATTTTATAAATATAGACTATACCTGGGAGATCTACCCTAATTTATTTTGGGGTATCGGTAATAGCACACCAGACAGAAATGAAGAAGTGTATAACATGACTTCGCATAAATTAAAAATAGGTTATCTAAGACGCTTACCCCCAAATCTTAATTTCGGATTTGAATATGTCTTTGAGAATCATGATGTCACTGAGGTCGAAGAAGGTGGGATTTTAGAATCTGGAACAATTTTAGGAAGTGATCGAGCTATTATTAGTGGATTAGGTGTTACCTTCAATTTAGATACTAGAGATGATCTAGGCTCTCCTCTATCAGGTCGTTATTACAAGCTTAACGCACAATTCTCGAGCGAACTTCTAGGGGCTACACATGGGTATAATAAATTCTTTTTGGATTTACGCGCATATGAATCATTAACCAAAACAAGCATCTTGGCGATGCAAGTATATAGTGAAAATACTTTTGGAGGCGCACCTTTTCAAGGTTTAGCAAAATTTGGTGGAAGCTATAGCGCAAGAGGTTATTTCTACGGCAGATTTACAGACAGACATATGTACATTATTCAAACAGAGTATCGATGGCGTTTTAAACCGCGATGGACAATGGCAGCTTTTGGACTAGTAGGCGAAGTAGCAAGTGCTCCTGAAAATTTCTTTAGCATAAGTAACATAAAACCTAGTGCAGGAGCCGGAATACGTTTTAAGTTACTTAAAAACAAAAGTACTTGGCTACGATTAGATACTGGATTTGGCGAAAATGGAAATAGTGGTTTTTATTTTGGGATTAATGAGGCTTTTTAAACTACCGTAGTACTACTATACTTATATTATATTATCAATATTAATTTAAGCGAGTGATAATAATTCTCATGAATTCATTAAAATTACTCTGGTGTTGTTTATACTGATCACTTGATAAAATTTTTCTTACCTCAACATCCTTTTGGTTAACAACCTCATTAAATTTATCAATAAATTTCTTAGCATTAAGTTCTTCGTCACTATTACAAATCGCCCAAAGTTTCAAAAAAGAATGAAAAACAATACTCTTGTATCGCGTTTGTATTGTTTTGGATAAGTTCATCTCTGATAGATGAAGGTCAAACCAAACTTCCATATCAATTTCTTCTTTTTGAGAGATAGCCTTTTTCTCCCTAAGAAACATATTCAAGACTGATGCAAAAAATTCAATCATAGCAGTTCAATTTTCTATTTATAAATCAACATTCTATACAAGTAGTTCGTATTTATATCTTATTTTGAAACACAAAATTATATAGGATAAATCCATGAATTAGATACTATTAAAGTGAAGTGTACAAATTAGAATGCGAATCTGATAAATACGAGACTCAATCGGTTATGATTTATTTTAGATTATTTATCACTTAGAAGTTATTTTGAGAGATCTCAAACTATAAAAAGTAGAAAATTAAAGTTATTTACATTAAAGGAAATAGCCTTGATGAGAGATTATTAATTCGAGACAAATTATAAAAATCTATAATTAATCTCATTTAAACATTTTAACTGTTTTGATATTCTAATTTGTATATTCAAGATACTCTGAGATGCTCTCTATAAATACCAGGTGTTAAACCCGTCCATTTTTTAAACGATCTAATAAAGTTTGGACTATCAGAATAGCCTAAATTTTCGCTAATAAGATTAATATTCATATCAGATTTTGTAAGAAGGTGTATTGCCCTATTATACAATATCTCCTCAAGAATATTAGAAAATTTAGTTTGATTAGATTTAAGTAGCCTTTTCATACTACTTTCTGATGTATTAAAATGGATAGATAATGTTTTTAATGAAGGAATACAACCGCACTCATAGCTAGATATGACTTGTTCAATAATATTTATGATATTAGTTTCTTGACATTCTGGAACTATACTTGAATTTAAAGAAATTGCACAAACCTCGGTATCTAATAATGATTTAGAAAAAACGAATTTATATTCTGATCGATTATTTTGAACGAAATATTTCCCTCTGGGAGACAAAGACTTAATATCGGAAATAGCCGTATTAGGTATGTAAATGGTAATAGGATTCCAGTTATTCCCTAAGTACATTTTAAATAATTGACAAAGTATTACCAATATAATATTCTCGGATATTCTACTACCATGTGAACATTTCTCTAAGAAAGAAAAAGAAAAGACAACAATATCTTTATGTATCCTTAAATCCGCCTTAAGGTTTGTCTGAAGAATATTGCTAAATTTAACAAACTCACTAATTGCTTTTTTTAGGGTTGGTTGTCCTTTTATATACGTGCCAAAACTACCCAATTCTGAGAGACAAAAACCACAAGATAAATAGTCTACAAAACTATCGATTTTGCATTCTTTTTTTAATGCAACTAAAAAATCGTGTACTACTCCTGTAGGTATGTAATTTTTAGAATTAGACAAATCAAAATGTCTTATTTCAGACTTTCTAATTGTACTCGCTACGTCCAAACCACAATTTTCTAATCTAAGAAGTAGTGGTTTGAAATAGGATACTTGATATACAAAATACAATTGCTTCATTACGGGGTATGAAATCTATTAATTCTCTACTTGACGATGTAAAAAATGATGATATACGTATATAAATGTATTCGATCTACCATACTAAAAAAAACAAAAAAAAGTGAAGTGTCTAAATTAAGTCATGAACTGACTAAATTAAGGTTTTAATGAGACACTAGCCAGCTTTTAAAGGTTTTAACCTTGGCTTTGCTAATAATAATAGGGCCATCAAACTCTGGCGTAACATCAATTTTCACTTTACCATAAAAATGATTATACACTCTATCTACTCCGTTACGATTTACTAACAGTTGCCTATTCACCCTATAAAACAGTTCAGAATCTAGTTCTTCTTCTAATTCACTAATTGTTTTATCTAGGGCATATGATTTATTAGAAAATGTAACACCTCTCACTATGTTTGATTCAATAAAGAAGAATGAAAAATCCTTTGTTTTTATTGGTAGCAGTGCATTTTTATCGGAAATCAAAAAAGTAGTAGTATGTTTATTTTTAGATCCTCCTTGCATTTTCTTTAAAAATATATTTAATTGATCATGTTGGTGATTAATATGTGTTCTTGTCTTTTTAAATTTCAATAATGCATTTTCAAGGTCTTCTTCCTTAATAGGTTTTAATAAATAATATACACTATTAACCTTGAAAGCTTCTATAGCGTATTGATCATATGCTGTGGTAAAAATAATAGGAATATCAACGAAAGTTTGTTCAAAAATCTCAAAACAGATCCCATCACCCAATTGAATATCCATAAAAATAAGCTCAAAATCATTCTCTTTTTTTAAATATTTGACAGCAGATTTAACACTATCTATAGTCTTTACTATTTCAATATTTGGGTCAATTTTATTCAATAATTGTATCAAATACTTTTTTGCAGAAACCTCATCTTCGATAATCAGAACTTTCATTATATACAAGTGTTTCGATTAGGCATATCTATAAATTTAACAAAATACTATATAAATGATGCTATTTATTTACTTTTTTATCCCGTTTTTACCTAAATCAAAGATTATTTAATGTATGGGTAGTTTTACAATAAAATAAGTATCTACATCTATTTTAATCGCCTTATTTTTAAGTAGTTCAAACCTTTTATTTAGGTTTTTCAGGCCTTCACCTGTTGTTAAGCTGCTTTTACTTTTGAGTTGAATCTTATTCTTGACCACTATACTATCGTCTTCATTATAAATATCTATAATTAAAGGGAATTCTTCAGAAACTTCATTATGTTTGATGGCATTTTCTATTAACAATTGTAAGGAGAGTATAGGAATTAGCGTGGTTTTAGTATGAACAGAAAGTTGCATATTCACATTAAAATTATCTCCAAACCGAATTCTGGCTAATCTTATATACGCTTCTAAAACCTGCAACTCTTGTTGTAATGTAACTAGCCCTTTATCTTTACTTTGTAATATATATCTGTATAAAGAAGCCAAATGATCCACATAAACTATAGAGCTTTTTGGATTTGTTTCGATAATATACTTTAACGTATTTAGCGAATTAAATAAAAAATGAGGATTGATTTGATTGTTGAGTGCTACTAATTCATTTTGAATATTTTCTTTTTTTAGTTGTTCTTTTTCTAATACACTAATTTTCTGTTTTCGTTGAAATACAAGTAACCACCCAATCAAAACAGATGTTATACACATAACGACCCAGACATAACGTATTCCTTCTCTTTCTGGCTCTACAACTTTAAACAGTACTAAATGGTGAACCCACATTATTAGATAAAAAGTCGCAATAGGTACAGCAATAATAATTACGATAAAAACTAATACTCTTACTAACTTAGAAAACCTTTGTAAATACTTTTTTGAATATATAATAAGGTATAAAACAATTAAACAATATGCCGCAAAACTTATGAAACGAAATAAAAAAACAGGAATGGAACCAGCGGCAACATCGTTAAAATAGGATAAATCCGGATATACAATAAATAAAAATCTATTCAGGTTGATTAAGAAAGATATGCTAAGCGATATTAGCAGTAAAGTACTTGTTCTAATTTTAATTTCTTCCAATTTAAAAAGATTGTTTTTATGATCATTAAATACTGTTAATCATTAGTTCTACTAATGTATTTACCGACTACAATAGCGGTTAGAATAACCAAATAAAATTGCCCGATCATTCCTATTAAAATTGCAGCTTTTTGAGCTAATGTGGTTACAGGCACAATCTCTCCGTAGCCAATCGTCATTAAGGTAATGTAGGCATAATACATTAGTCGTTCTGTAAACAATTGAGGTTGATCGATAGTCGCATTTAGTCCTGCAAAAGAACTTGGATAAGCCATTTCTATACTTAAACAAATAAAAAAACTGATTAGTCCTAATGCAATATATCCACTAATCAATCCAAAAATCACATTTTTATCGACAGACTTAGTTTCCCAGATTTGTTTTATAATTTCAAAAGTAACAATCACATAAAACAGGAAATACGTTCCCATGTTTAAAAAAGCTAAAAACTTACTATTATTATTTTCAAATAAATCTGTACTAAAAACAATTCCTGATACTATTAACAAAATGATAAAAAATAGCATAAGTCTTTTCTTTCTTGAAATCAAGACAATTCCAGCGACCAAATTGATTAAAAATAATATTGGTGACATTATCATTTCAAAAAAATCTCCTGGAATTATTAAAGATCCAAATAGAATTGTAATTTGACTAAATAAAAAGAGCTCAAAACGATATGGATATAGTTTTCTTATCATCAAAAAGTTTTAAAATGAATACCCCAATTTTATTCCCCAACGAAATGCCGGAAGTATAATATCAGTATCCTGATTTCCATTTATCCGGAAATCAAGATTAAGATTGTCAAAAAGTTCATATTCAGAAAGAACTTCGGACACATCATCATAAAATGATTCTGGTATGGGTTGTTTTTCTATAAGTTTAATCTTATTAGCACTAATTCCAGGGCCTGCGATCAAAAAATCGATAAAGAAACGTTTCCGGATCATAAATTTATAACCTATTTCTACCCCCCCACTAAGTGTTATTATTTTCGCATCAATTTCGATAGCATTATCTATACCATTATTATCGGTATAAACACCTAAGATTTCATCTGTGAAATTCTGATATTTTGTATATACTCCTACATAAAAACCGCTTAATTTTTTGGTAGTATTTTGAATATACCATCTAAATTCTGGTAAGATTTTTACTCCTTTAAAATTAAAATCATCAGTAGAAATTCTGTTTATATCAATACCTGAAATTCTAAATACACCAGAGGTTGTTTTTACTCCAAACGAAACTCCAACACTTATTTTATCACTAATGGCTCGTTCATATTGAAATTGAAAAGTTCCAAAAATAGGCAAAATAGGATCTATACTAATATGATTTTTTTCTTGCGCTTTTACCATACTCATTACAAGAAGAAAACAAACTACTATCATACCTTTACTTCGCATCATACTGTAATTTTTAGTATGGTTCAACAGATGAGCTCAACCTACATATTAGTCACTTACCCCTTATTCAATGATTTTCTACTCCAAAAGTTTATCATCAAACTCATACTCCTTATAATCTACTTTGTACAAAACACTATAAAAAGCGGGGATGAATAATAAGGTAATTACTGTACCAAATAATAATCCTATCATAATGGTTACTGCCATAGGTTCCCACATCTCTCCTCCTCCCAGATATAATGGAATTAGTCCTAACACCGTAGTAAAAGTTGCTAATAGAATAGGTCGAAAACGTTGTATACAAGCTGCTATTATTGCATCCTGTGGCTTTCGTTTAAGTTCATTTTCTTCTATTTCTATTCGATCAATAAGCACTATCGCGTTATTAATTACAATTCCGGCTAAAGAGATGACTCCTAAAAAAGCCATAAAACCAAAAGGAACTCCAAATAATAACAACCCAATTACCATCCCGATAACACCTAATGGGATTGTAGTCACAATCATGGTCATTTTACGAAATGAGTTAAATTGTATAATCAATAACATCACAATGATAAAAGCTGATAGTGGTAAATATTTTGCTACAGCCCCCATGTTCTCTGCACTGCTTTCTGCATCTCCTCCTAAAGTATAGGTATATTCTTTTCCCCATTTTGATTCTTGTTCTTTTAACCAAGGAGTTATGACTGCCGTAACTTCTGAAGCATTTCCATCTTCAGTTAATTCACTAGACACATTAATCGTTCGTGTAAGGTTTAATCTTTTTATTTTGGAATATTGCCACTGCGGAATAATACTAGCCACTTGTAATAAAGGAACACTTTTGCCAGAGTTTTGCCCATAAATATTTAGGGTTTCTAAAGAAGCTAAGGACTGTTGTTTTCCTTGATTACTAGTCATTACAATAGGAATAGACTTGTCATTTTCTCTAAATTCTCCTGCCTGAAAACCATCTAGTACAGTCTGTAATGATATTGCTACATCTTGATTTGTAATTCCTGCTGTTTGTGCTTTATTTTGATCAATATCAATTACAAATTTTTTCCCTTTGGGTCCCCAATCATCTTTAATATTTTTGGTCCCAGAAATACCAAAGAGTTTTGATTTGATTTCTTCAGCTATACTAGCCAATTTATCAGGGTCATCTCCAGATACTTTTATCTCAATAGGAGTTCCTCCACCTCCCGACCCTAATAGCCCCACTTTGATATCTGCATTAGGAAATGTTTTAAAACAAAAAGCATCCAACTGCTTTACCATATCATTATTCACTAAAAAAGATGATGTATTGACTAAAATATGAGCATAATTAGAATTGGGTTCATCTGCGTTATATCCCAAATCATAGGATGATGGTCCTTCACCAATATATGAAGACCAATCTACAATACCGTCAGGTTTTTCGTTTGCGACCTTCAAATTATTAATTATAAATTCTTCAATAGCTAATATGGTTTCTGTGGTGCTTTCAATTTTGGTTCCTTGAGGTAAGTTGATATCTATTGTGATCATATTACGATCGCTATCCGGGAAAAACACAAATGCTAGTTTGGTGAAGCCATAGAGTGACAAAAAGAACAACACTACAATACTTGCCAAAACAGTTTTTTTCCATGCTAAAGCTAATAGAATAAGGTCTTTATATTTGGACTTTAATCCATTAATCATACGATCTAAAAAACCGACTTTCCCACCTTCTTGTTTTTTAATTTTAAGAAAAAACACACAAAACAAAGTAATAACACTTAACGAAATGATCCAAGAAGATAAGAGTGCAATAGTAATAACCACAAATATCGGCCCCATGATATCACCCATTACAGACTCTGCCATAAAAAATGCTAAAAACGCAGCTGAAGTCGTTAGTGTAGATATCAACAATGGCATAAATAACTCAGCACAAGAATCAATAGCCGCTTTTTTTACATCAATACCATTTTCCATTTTTACCATAATAGATTCTGCAACCACAATAGCATTGTCAACCATCATCCCCAAAGCCATAATCAAGGCAGCAAGTGTTATTTGATTAAGTCCAACATCTATTAGCCCCATAACCATTAATGTGGTAATAGTAACAATTGGAATTAAGCTCGCTATAACCATTCCTGTTCTAAATCCTAAGAAAATCAACATTACTGCTAGTACTATCGCGATAGACTGCATTAGATTCCCTAAAAAATCACTTATCTTAAGATCTATATATTGATCAATAGATGCTAATCTAGCCACTTCTAATCCAACTGGTAATTTCTCCTGCCATTGTTCTAATAACAGGTCAATTTCTTCTCCTAATTTGATAATATTTCTTCCTTCTTTTAAAGATATGTGTAGTGACACGGCATCCCTACCATTAATACGCACCTTTTGTTTTGGAGGGTTGATATATCCTTTTTCAATTATTGTAATATCTCCTAAGCTAACCACTTGCCCACTTTGTCCAAGAGGGATTAGCGTATTTTTAATATCTGAAATGGTATTAAAATTACCAGTAGGTTCTAATATAATTCGTTCTTCTTCGATATTGACCTCACCTCCAGAATTCAAAATATTTGTATTTGCTATAATCCCTTGCAGACTGCTTGAAGTTAATCCATACGCTTTAAGTTTTGTGTTATCAAATTTTACAAAAACACGTTCTTCTTGTGCACCATTAATTTCTACTTTAGCAGCATCTTCTAGTTTAATAAGGTCATCACGAAGGTCATCTGCTTGTTCTTTCATAGCAGCATATGAAAATCCATCGCTAGTAATTCCTACAGCAATCCCAAATACTTCACCAATACCATCATCATTCAGCTGTGGTTGTACATTATTGGGTAGCCCCTGAATTGAATTTAACTTACGTCGTAATCGATCCCAAACAGCTTGTAACTCTTCGGGAGTAACTTCCATTTTTAATTCTACTTGAACTACAGAAAGTCCGGTTCTTGAAGTACTAGTTACTTTTTTTAACTCGGGGAGTTCTTGTGCTATTTTTTCAATTTTATCGGTTACCAATTCCTCAACTCTTTCAGGGCTTGCTCCAGGAAATGATGAAACAACAGATGCCACACGAATAGTATATGGCGGCATACTATCTCGTGAGAGCGAAGCATAAAAAACCATACCCATTACCATCACTACTGTAAGAATACTTAGAGCAACACGATTTTTTTCTATAGAAAATTTAGCAAAATTCATATGTTTTTCTTTTGATAGTAATTATTGTAATTTCACCTTTTGACCGTCTAATAAAGTTTGTAGTCCTGCAGTGGCGATTTTTTGACCTTCAGAAAGTCCACTTTTAACCTTAAAGCCATCTGTAGTAAGTTCTCCAATTTCTATAGAATGTTTCTTCACAACCCCTACAGCTTCATCTTGAGAATCTATTAAAAAAACAAAATTACCATTACCATCTTCTCCGACCGATTTTACAGGAATCACCAAGACTGTTTCTGTCTCAGCATTTTCTTCTTTAAAATTAAACGTAACATTAGCAGTCATACCTGGTTTAATTTCTTTAGTGGGATCCGTAATGTCGATTGTAATAGGGTATGTAGCAGAATTTTCGTCGACAACAGGGGCTATTTCTATAACTGTTCCATTCATTTTTTTTCCTGCCAAAGCAGAAAAAGAAATATCAGGATTCATTCCTAATTTTACTTTATTAATTATATTTTCTGGTAATCCAACCTCTATATTAGTGTGATTCCCTGCATTTAATATCGCAATGACCTGCCCTGCACTTACATTTTCATTGAGCTGACTATTTTTTGCCGCTATAATTCCAGTTTTAGGAGCTTTAATATATCCATAACTAATTTGCGACTGCTGAATGCTTTTGTTACGTTTTGCAGATTCATATTGATCCAATGCACTTTGGTATGAATTTTTAGCAGACTCATAATCACTTAATGAATTACTCCCTTTTTCATAAAGTGCCTTAATACGATCCAAACTAGATTTGGCAGTATTCATAGCAGATTTAGCACTATTTAGTGCTGATACTGACTGCTCATAGGCAAGGTTAGCTTGCACATTATCTAATTTAGCTATCAAATCACCTTTATTCACTTTCTGTCCTACTTTGATATCCAGAGTTGTGATAATACCGGTACTTCTAAAACTTAATTCAATTTCATCACCCGCTTTAGCAACACCGCTAAACGTTCTAATCTTTTGCGAATTTAAATTTCCGACAACCTGATATTCTACAGGTCTCAATACTTCTTCTTTTTGTACCTCTTTATCTTTACAAGCAGTAAGCATCAAAAATCCAAATACTATTAATACTATATGTTTTACGAATTTCATAATCGTTAATTAGTTATTATTTAAAATATATTGATTAGCTCTTTGAATAAAATCTTGGTTGTTTGCCTCTGTATTCATTAAAAAGAAATAACCGATGGCTCTTTCTAACTGCATTGACGTTAATAAATAGTCATAATTGGCCGTTGCTCTGGCAAGCTGAGCCTGCAAATAATTGGTTTGGGCATCAATTAATTGAATAAGCGGCACTGCGCCTTGGGCATATGCATTTTGTGTAAGATCTAAACTCTCTTTGGCAGTTTCTTCTGATACTTTAGATATTTCGATGTTTGCAATCTGATTGGTCATATCCAATAAAATATCATTTACGTTTTTTTCGATACTTAATTCTACATTCTCTTTCTGTATCAATAATTGATCTTCTTGAATTTTTGCTGTTTGTCTATTAATATTTCTTTGATTTTGTTGAAAGATCGGTAATGATAGATTGACACCCACGTTGTATGTACCATCAGGAGCGTTAGGAAAGCCTTCTGGAACTATTGTTCCTTTACCTGATTGTGAAATAGCAAGATTATATTGCCCTTGCAAGGCTACCACTGGAACAAATCGCCCTAAGTTATTAAGTCGATAATTACGTTGAGTAGCTTCCATATTGTAACCGATGTTTTTTAATTCGGGAGCATTTTTATTTCCTTCTTCGACTAAAAACTTAACTAAAGCTGGGCGTAATTTTGGATCATCCAAAATCTCAAGAAAATCCTGATACTTATAATTTTCGAATATTCCTTCTGATATTTTGGCATCATCAATATCAATTTCGGTTGCGATCGGATTATTCATTAATTGATTAATCGTATTAAAAGCCTGTAGCTTTTGATTTTCTGCATTGATTAGACTTTGCGTATTCTGCGCTAATTGACTCCTGAAACGTAATACATCTGATTTGCCCGATTCTCCTGCTGCAAAGTTTTGATCTGCGATTTCTAAATTCTTTTTGGTTACTTGAAGGTTTTGATTTTGAATCGCAACATTTGTTTTCAAAACCAAGGCATTAAAATAAGCTACCGAAGCATTAAGCAATGCATCTAGTTCTGCTGCATTATAGGTTTCCTTTTGTGCTTTTTGTAGATTTTCATTGATTGTAATATTGGCCCCAGCTCCTTCTGAATAGATTACCTGTTCAAGAGTTACGTTTCCAGAAGTAGAAAACTCGGGATTAGTACCATTAGAAATCTCTGCAACCTTTGGGTCCAGATACACACCGTTTCCATTAGCTGTTATGTTTGGCAAATAACTACTCTTAGCAGTTTTTACATCCTGACTGCTTAACTCGATGTTTTTTCGTTCTACATCAAGAGAAAGGTTTTTTGCTACCACTCCTTTCATGATATCAATAATAGAATATGATGTGCCGACTTTTACATCATTTTCTCCTCCTATAAAGTCTGCCTTAGCAAGCATACTGTAACGCAACGGAAACCCTATTTGCTTTGCAGTATTATAGTTTATAGAAAGTTTCTTCTTATAATTTAAATATATAGGTAATGTAGATGCGTTTGTTCCTTCAATAATTGCTTCTACATTGAGTGCAATACGTCTAAAAAATTGATCAATATTGGTTTCTGGCTGATTAGATGCTAAAATTCCTTTCTCTACATCTTCTTTGCTATACACAGAAAATGAAGGGAGTTTCTTAGAATTAATAGTAGTTACCAAAGTTTTGAATTCATTATCATTTAGGTAAAACCCACCTGCAAGGTATACTGCATCTATATCATTTAAATCACTGGTTATACTACCATCTTTCTGAAGAGGAATAAGTGTATAAGAACCTCCATTTTTAGAAAAATAGTTATTAAATAGGTTTTTGACAGGTAATATACCGGGTAAAAAGTCATCAATTATAATACCTACTTTTTTATAATTATACAAGGATTTAAAAACATCCAAATCATCTGTATATGAAA
This sequence comes from Aquimarina aggregata, assembly GCF_001632745.1. GTDB lineage: Bacteria > Bacteroidota > Bacteroidia > Flavobacteriales > Flavobacteriaceae > Aquimarina > Aquimarina aggregata. The sequence goes on from NZ_LQRT01000013.1 coordinate 535,915, forward strand.
AAGGAGCAATGAGATAGTTGATATTATTTACTGTTGATGTCTTTTGGTCTTCGTCAAAATCATAAAAGTCACTATTTGCGCTACCAAAAAGAATAATAGGTTTTGAATATTCATCTACCTCATCAATCATTATTGTATTTACGACTCCAAATACCAATATAATATCTGCATTTGAGTTTACTAATGTTTGATAGTTTGATTTTGCTAGTTCATTATTAAATCCATTTTCGAGTACTTCTTTGAACACTATAGTAGCACTTTGACCGACTACAGCTTTTATTTCGTTTTGAAGTTTTGCTAATAAGGGCTTCGTTTCTTCTGATGATTTATCGGCTAGAATACCTATTGTTACCGTTTTTGAGGATTGTGAATACCCCAATAGGTGTATGAAGGTAAGTAAGAACAGTAATCTTAAATTTTTCATATGACTAAGATGATGCGTGTGTATTGTCAGTTAAAAAAATATAATCATTATAATTGATGTAATCGTTTGTTCACAGACCAAGATATTTTATCATAAAGCTTAGAGAAACTCTCAAATTGTTCTGCGGGCAACATTTCTTTAAGGTCATTATTTTGTTCTTTTATCAAGATATTAAATTTTCCAATAATTTCAATCTTGGTCAGTTTTGTATTTTCTCCTAGAAGCTTCATTTTTAAACCATAATAAGAAGTAACAATCTTAAACCGTTCATTTATTTCTGGGGTCATCTCTTTGTCCAATATAAAGTTCTCCATCCATTTTTTGATATAATCAATTTCTTCTTTCTGGAAAATTTTTATAGTCGGATTTTGATCTTTTTGAGCTCCTTTTTCTTGTCCAAACATATGAATGGAGAAAAAACAAACACATAAAATAAAGAAAATACCTTTGATACGCATTACTTATTAAGATATGGTAACCATTATATTATTGCTTAGTCCAACCTTTTCTATTATAAACACTAGTAACAATTTTACCAAAACTTTCTCGATGTATGGCATATTGCTCTTCTGTCAAAAATTCTTTAACCTCATCGTTTAAATTGATTACCATAGCGTCAAGTTTAGTTTTTTTCTCTGCTTCAGTATATCCTTTATTTTTGTCACCAATACGACCCATTTTGTTTGTATAGTATAAAAGAATACCATAATACTCTTCTCTTAACTTTTCAGAAAGCTTCATTTGTTCTACTTGTTTGGCAACAAATACTTGTAAATTATCTTTCTCGTCTGAAGTAAAGATTTCTACTTTATTTTTTTCTCTCTCTACTTGTTTTTCCTTTTGTGTTTGACCAAATGCAGTTAAAAAAACAAATAATAGTAGGCCTGTGATGTTTAGTTTCATAATATTTTAAATTTAAAAAATGATCTAAAAAGATAATCTGTGATGTATTAAAATAAACTAATTTTATTGTATAGCAATTATTTACTACGATATTATGCAATCAAAGAGTACCTATCATTATCAATTTGGCGCAGTTGTTAAAATTACCTTAAGAGATGGTGAAATATCAGAAGAAGAAAAAGCTTTTTTAGCTCATTTAGCTGAAACCTTAGGGGTTTCACGAGAAGAGTATGATCATATTATTCAAAACTATTTAACCTACCCACTTGACCCTAACAACACCTATAATGAGCGACTAGAAAGTATGTATACCTTAACAAAATTAATTTCTGAAGACAGTACCATTACAGGAGAGCAACAAACCATTTGGCTAGAGAGAATGGCCAAAGCAATAGGGTTTACTTCAGGAAATGTAAAGTACATAGTGGCTAAATCGTTGGCTGTTATCGAAAAGGGAATAGATCAGGAAACATATAAAGATGAAATCAAAAATATTAATAAGTGATTTACTGTAGTACCTCTGTTTTTCACTAAACTCTATTTATGATTATAACATTTTACGGCACTAGAGGTTCAACACCAGTTTGCGAATCGGGTTTTCAGGAATTTGGTGGTAATACCACTTGTGTACTAGTATCTGGTGGACAGGAAGGAGAAAGCGTGCTTGTTTTTGATGCAGGTACAGGTATTCGAAAGCTTGGTAAAGAACTTATCTCTAAAAAGCTTTTTCCTGGTAATAAGATTTATTTGACATTCTCTCATTTTCATTGGGATCATATTCAGGGTTTTCCATTTTTTGCCCCTGCGTATGACCTTAACAAAGAAATAGAGTTTTTTGTTATTGGGGATGATGCTCCAAAAATAGATGATTTCAAAGAAATATTAGCCAAACAAATGGAAAGCACTTATTTTCCTATAAGTATAGATGATATGGGTGCTAATTTTACTTTTACAACAACTAAAGAAGATAGAATTTCCTTTGATGGCGGTCAAATAATAGCGAATAAACATACACATCCTGGTGGTGCACATGGCTATAGATTAGAAACAGAAGGCAAAATATTTGTGTATTGTACAGACCTAGAACACGGTGAACAATTGGACCCCAAGGTGATCGAATTTTGCAAAAATGCCGATGTATTGATTCATGATGCTCAGTATACCCCACAAGAATTATTAACTCGTCGTGGTTGGGGGCACAGCAGTTGGGAACAAGCAATTCAGGTAGCAGAATTGGCTAACGTTAAACAACTATATCTAACTCATCATGACCCTGATCATAATGATGACTTTCTAAGAAACATGGAAAAAGAATGTCAGGAACGTTTTCCTAATTGTTTTTTAGCAAGAGAAGGGCAACAAATCAAGTTATGATTTCAAATATGTGAGGTATATTAACACTAAAAGATAAAAGGCATATGTTTTAAAATAAATTTGTCTAAATTTAAATACTAATTCACACAAAACTTGGCAATACAAGATAAAATATTACCAAAAAAAGGAACACATTGGCGCACCATTGCAGTATTTTTTATTGCCTGCCTTATTGGATTAGGGCTATTCATGGCTAAAGAATCCGAAGTGGTGTCATATTTGGGTGATAATCCACAAACGTGTGTTAACTGCCATGTAATGACACCTGTTTATAACAGTTGGATGCATAGTTCACATAGAGAAGTAGCTAACTGTAATGCGTGTCACGTGCCTCATGATAACATCGTTAACAAATACTATTTCAAAGCCAAAGACGGTTCTTATCATGCATCTGTTTTTACAATGCGAGCTGAGCCTGATGTTATAAAAATGAAAGAAGCTTCGCAACGCGTTGTACAAGCTAATTGTATTCGCTGTCATGTGCAACAAGTTACCCAAATTAAATACGATGGATGGATCGAAGATCATAGAGAAAATAGAACAAATAGACAGTGTTGGAGCTGTCATGTAGAAATACCTCATGGCAAAAAGCAAGGTATTTCTACTATAAAATATAATTTAGCTCCCATACCTACTGACCAAGCAGAGTCTGTAGTTCCTGAGTGGCTACAAAAAGAAATAGATTCAAAATAAACACAGCATTATGAAAAACAAAGTGTTATTTATAGTTACTATCATCGTTGTCTTTTTATTAGGCTTACTTGCTTCAAGTATTATTAATAGAAAAAGTGAAGCAAAGTATGCCTTTGTTCCTCAAGTAAACATAAGCGAAAACGAACCTAGAAATGAAGTATGGGGTTTAAACTATCCTAAAGAATATCAATCATCATTACAAACATTAGATACCACATTTGCCTCCTTTCAAGGAGGTTCGCATATGAGAGATGTTCTTGAAGAAGATCCTAATTTAGTGGTTCTATTTGCCGGGTACGGTTTTTCAAAAGATTATAATCAAGGTCGTGGTCATGGTTATGCCATTAAAGATATTCATAATACGCTTAGAACAGGAGGTCCTACAGGAAAAGGAGATGGTCCTATGCCAGCTACTTGTTGGACCTGTAAAAGTCCTGATGTACCTCGATTAATGAATGAAATAGGGATCGCAGAATTCTACAAAGGAAAATGGGCAGATAAAGGTGCAGAAATTGTAAATCCAATTGGTTGTGCAGATTGTCATGATCCTAACAGTATGAAATTACGAATCACCCGCCCCGCATTAGTAGAGGCTTTTGATGCAATGGGCAAAGACATCAATCAAGCTACACACAATGAAATGCGTTCTTTAGTATGCGCACAATGTCATGTAGAATATTATTTTGACAAGAAAATACCAGGAAAAGAAGGTGTTCCATATTTAAAATTTCCATGGAAAAACGGAATGAGTGTTGAAGATATGGAAGAGTATTATGATGCTATTGCTTTTGCCGATTGGGAACATAAAATTTCCAAAACACCTATGCTCAAAGCACAACATCCAGGTTACGAAACTTTTGTAACGGGTATTCACGCACAACGAGGTGTGTCTTGCGCAGATTGTCACATGCCATATAAAAGTGAAGGGGGGCAGAAGTTTACGGATCATCACTTACAATCTCCTTTAAACAATATGCAAAACGCTTGTCAAGTATGCCATCGCGAAGAAGAGGGCAAATTGGTGCGAAATGTATACGAACGTCAACGTAAAGCAAACGAAACAAGATTAAAATTAGAAAGCATATTAGTGAAAGCACATGTAGAAGCTGGTAAATGTTGGGAACTTGGTGCTAGCAAAGATCAGATGGCACCGATCTTACAAGACATTCGTCATGCTCAATGGCGCTGGGATTATGGAGCTGCTTCTCATGGAGCATCATTTCATTCTCCAATAGAAACAGTAAGAGTATTAGCCAGTGGTTTAGTAATTGCACAAGAAGCACGTGTTAAGTTAGTTCGTATGCTAGCTACCCTAGGACATAATCAAGAAGTTGAAATGCCAGACATTTCTACAAAAGAAAAAGCACAACAGTATGTAGGCTTAAATATGGAAAAGCTTCGTGCCGAAAAAGCCGAGTTTAAGAAAACTTTACTCCCGAAATGGATGGAAGAAGCTGTCGTAAGAGAAGCAACATATCCGGATGCTAAGGCATCATCTATTGATGCAACTAATGCTACTTCAGAAGAGAAATAATATACTATTGACATACAAAATTAAGGTACCGTCTTCAATTTAAGATGGTGTCTTTTTATTTTAAACTGAAACATGAATAAATTATATCGCTTCCTATCCTCTCCAAACCTTGCTGTACTTTTATTATTTGTTTTTGCGACATCGATGGCAGTAGCTACTTTTGTTGAAAATGATTTTGGAACAGCAACTGCCTGGAAAGTCATTTACGATGCTTGGTGGTTTGAAATGGTCATGATAGGATTAGGAATTTCTTTTTTTCTAAACACCTTTAAATACAGGTTATGGCGTAAAGAAAAATGGCCAATTTTGATGTTTCATTTGGCATTTATCATCATCTTATTGGGCGCGGGAATTACACGTTATAGCTCTTATGGCGGTATTATGCGTATTAGAGAAGGTGCCAGTTCTAATATAATCATATCCGACGCGAATTACTTAACAGCTAAAATCTCAAATGGAACCAATACTCGAGTCGTTCGCAAAAAAATTGAATTCTCTCCTATTAGTAATAATGATTTTACTATCAACACAAATATTAATGGAACACCTGTAAAAATCTCACATAACAACTTTATTGCAGATGCTATTCCGCAGGTAAAAGAAAATTCTCCTAATGGTAAACCAATGATCGAAATGGTGGTTACTGCAGGGAAAGGTCGACAGAATATATTTTTAGAAAAAGGAGAAATAGAAGCAATTGGTGAACACCAACATTTAGTGGGTTTTGGAATAAATAGAGATGATATTATTACAATTTCCGAAGAAAATGGTGAACTCTTTATTAAAACACCTCGTGAGTTAGGCAACTTTGTGATGGCTACACAAACCGCTAGTACTATTAAAAAAGATAGCTTATATCCACTTGTAATTCGAACCTTATATCGTGATGGTGATGCTTCTTTTGTGCCTATGAAGTATTATCCGAAAGGAGAGTTAGAACTAGTAAGTCTTGCTGACAAACCTAAGGACAATGATGAGATAAAAGACGACGCCGTAAAAGTAGATATTACTATTGGTGATAACACGAAAACTGTCACCATGTTATACCGTGATGGTTTTTTACCCAGTGAGCACGATACAAAAATTAATGATCTCGACATTATAGTATCCTATGGCGCCGAGGCGATAGAAACGCCTTTTGCCGTAAAGTTGAATGATTTTCAATTAGAACGGTATCCTGGATCTACAAGTCCATCTGCTTATGCAAGTGAAGTAACGGTTTTAGATAAAAACAATAGTATAAAAATGCCTTATCGCATCTTTATGAATAATGTCTTGGATTATGGCGGATATCGTTTCTATCAAGCAAGTTATGATACAGATGAAAAAGGAACGGTCTTAGCGGTGAATCATGATGTATTAGGAACAACAATTACCTATCTAGGCTATCTATTGATGGGAATAGGAATGTTTTTTACGCTCTTTGGAAGGAAATCTCACTATGCTGCGGTGAATAAAAAGCTAAAAAAATTAAAAACTAAATTTGCTATTATTGGGGTATTACTGCTTTCTTTTTCTTCGGAAGTGGTTGCTCAAAATACACCTTGGGCTGGTAATGCCAATGCCATAATAGAACAACAACGTATTGATAAAAATCATTCCGAATTGTTTGGCCGATTAATGGTGCAAGATCTGGACGGACGTATTAAACCTATAAATACCCTAGCTTCTGAATTTCTAAGAAAACTGTCTAGAAAACCTTACTTCAAACTCGTACAAAATGAAGAAACCATTACCCTAGATGCCAACCAAGCATTTTTGGCTATGCACGTGGATCCTAATACTTGGCAAAACATTCCTATTATCAAAGTAGATCTTACTAAAGGAGGCGAACTCTTTAAGAATTTACCGATAAGTGATAACGGATTAGTTCCTTTCTCTGGGTTTTTAGATAATGAAGAAGTCTATTTACTAGCCGAAGAAGTAGAAAAAGCTAATAAGAAAAAACCTGCCGAGCGTTCTGAATTTGACAAAGAAGTGATTAAAGTAGATGAGCGCTTCAATATTTTATATAATGTGTTCTCCGGAAATTATTTAAAGGTTTTTCCTAATAGTCTTGATGACACTAATAAATGGCATAGCTATTCCCACAATTTTGAAGATTTCCCTCCAGAAGATGCACGTTTTGCAAAAGGAATTATTCCTCAATATTTTACAGCTTTACTGAAAAAAGATTACGAGAGTGCCTTTGAAAACTTAATGTATATAAAGAAGTTTCAAGACGTTTTGGGTAAAGAAATTATTCCGAGTGATAAACGCATAGCGGCCGAGTTGTGGTACAATGAATTAAACCTCAATTTTTGGTTGTTCCAAGTGTTTTTTACTTTAGGATTTGTACTACTCTTACTAGCAATGGTCAAAATATTTAAACATAGCAAAGGCATTGAGTGGGCTTGGAATATTATTATTGTTACTACGCTCATTAGTTTTTTACTATTTACAGGAAATATTATACTGCGTTGGTATGTGGCACAACACGCACCCTGGAGTAATGGCTATGAAATGCTCGTATTTGTAGCATGGGTATTGTTACTTTGTGGATTGCTTACTTTTAGAAAATCTGATTTTGCTCTGCCATTGGCTACCTTGTTCTCTGGAGCACTCTTATTTGTTAGTTATCTAGATTGGTTAAGCCCTGAGATAACAAATCTAATGCCTGTACTAAAATCGTTTTGGTTAAAAGTGCACGTAGCAACTATTGTAAGTAGTTATGCTCCTCTAGCATTGTCTGCTGTATTAGGCCTTATGGCATTGATTCTAATAATTATCAGAACAGACAAAACCAAGAATGTTATCAACATTAAAATTAAAGAACTTACCTATATTAATGAAATCTCAATGACAATTGGCCTATTTGTATTAACTGTTGGCACATTTTTAGGCGGCATTTGGGCCAATGAATCTTGGGGGCGTTATTGGGCTTGGGACCCTAAAGAAACATGGGCGTTAATTAGTGTTATTGTGTATGCTATTGTATTACATCTGCGATTGATACCAGCATTGAAAAGTAATTTTGTATTAAATACCGCTAGTATATTTGCTTTTTGGTCTATTATTATGACTTCTTTTGGTGTGAACTACTATTTATCTGGATTACATAGCTATGCTGCAGGAGATCCAATACCTATTCCTAATTTTGTGTATGTATTAGCATTACTTATGATACTCTTAGCAGTAACAGCATATTTTAGGAATAAAAAAACAACTTACAAAAAAACTTAACTGTTCTATCAAAATTACTATTAAATTAATTACAAGTCCACCCATTTTTTAAACCCCGTAGCTTTGGCTTTACTTACCACAATGCGCTCTTTGGCTATTGGACTTATATTAACGATTAGTTTACCATTAAAATAGTGTTTAATATTTTCAATTGCATTTCTATTTATGATAAATTGTCTATTCACTCGGTTAAAAACTTCGGGATTTAATTCATCTTCGATATCTTCTAGTTTTTTATCAATGATGTATGCCTTATTTTCTGAGGTAATTGCCTTCACCACACCCGTATCTATATAAAAATAAGCAATATTTTCGATTTTTATAGGCAGTAATTCATCTTTATGATGTACCAGATAAGTGCTTTTATACGGTTTTGTTTTAGCCTGAAGCACTTGCAACATTCCATGAATTTGATTATTTAAAGAACTATCCTCATTAGATCTATTTTTAAACTTTTGAATAGCTTCAGAAAGTTCATCTTCATCAATTGGTTTTAAGAGATAATCTATACTATTTACCTTAAATGCTTTAATTGCATATTGATCATAAGCGGTTGTAAAAATAATAGGTGTTTCTATTTTAACCTGTTCAAAGATTTCAAAAGAAATACCATCTGCTAGGTGAATATCCATAAAAATAAGTGATGCATCAGAAATATTAGAAAAATACTTGATTGCTGTTTTTACAGAATCCAAAACCTTCACCACTTCAATATTTGAATCTATCGTATTCAATAAAAAAATGAGTTGATCACTTGCTGCAATTTCGTCTTCAACAATTATTACTTTCATATGTTTAATTTAAAGGCAGTTTCACTCTAAATACATTCTCTATAGCACTAATGCTGATATGTTGTTTTTTTAGTAAAAAATATCGTTTATCTAAGTTCATCAATCCATTACCTGTACTATCAACAAATGAGGTTCTTAATCGCATCTCATTTTCAACATAAATATCAGAATCTTTTGAATATATGTTTACTTGTAAAGGGTTACTTTCTGAAATCTCATTGTGTTTTACGGCATTTTCTACTAACAATTGCAACGCTAACGGAGGAACTTTCTTTTCCAGATATTCTGCATCTATATCTATATCTATTTTAAAACGATCTCGATATCTACTCTTTACCAAATAGACATAACTATCTAAGAATTTAAGTTCTTCCTGTAAAGAGACTACATCTCTTTCTCCACTTTGTAAAATGTATCGATACATAAAAGATAGCTTTTTTATAAACATTGTTGCCTCCTTATTATCTCGTACTATAGAATTTAAAGAATTTAAAGAATTAAAAAGAAAATGGGGATTGATTTGATTCTTTAGCGCTGTTAGTTCTTTTTGAAGATTTTGTTGTTTAAGTTTTTCGTTCTCTAAAAGATCTTCATGGTGTATTATTTGATATTTCAGAATTCTAGCTATAAAAATTGTAATCATTAAAATTACAAAATACACAAAGTACGTAAATCCAATTTCTGATTCTGATAAAACCTGCCCTGTTACCAAAGGATATACGGTAACGAATAATTGTACTATTCCTAAAAATAATATGGTATTAAACGCAATGGTTAAACTAGTTCTCACAAATAGAGAATACTGTCTATATATACTCTTAAAATTGGTATTAAGTTCTAGAGAAACTAATGATAGTATAAAAAGAAATAAGAAACGAATCATAATATCTTTTACTGAAACCTCTGTAAAAGAATCGATCAACTTCTTAGTAATATCAAATAAAGATAATGTTCTTGGTAAGCTAATCAGCATTGCAATAAGCAATGCTATTCTTAAAATCACAATGTGTTTGATTTTTCTAGAGCTCAATGTAAATAATATCTTCTTTAATTGGTGATTGTTAAATTTACGGAAAATTGGATTGATAATATTAGAATTGCCACTCATGTTTTTATCATTTGTTTTTGAAAATGAAGAAGCCTCCGTTTGGGAGTTAGAGGCTTCTAAGTAGAAATGAAGGTGTGGGGGATACTCTTCATATCTGTATTTAAATCAACATTTTCTTTTTATCACTATCATATCTTATAGGCTTTTAAAAAAAGACAGCCGAAAACACCTACTTAAGTTCCCGACTGTCCGCAATCAACTTAACCTAATTATGAAAAAAATATTTATTTATTTAATTCTTTAACTACCTTTTTAGAGAAGTCTATCGATACTGTCCCAAGAGTTTGTGGATCATCAATCTCTGTTGTAATTACAGACAGTAATTGTTTTTCTTCTGGTTGCGTTAGATCATATACTACCGTTTCAAGGATATATTTTTTAGCATTCTCTGTTAGTACTGTAACCGGTTCAGAATCCATATATACAGTCCCATAATACCCATAAAATCCTCTATAGTATCCTAATCCATAATACGAAGGGTATATCGCATAAAAGGAATCATTTTTACTAGTCGTTTTTGTGTATTCTTCACAATGCTTTAGTACTGTTACAATTACTACGTCTATACCATTATTTTTAAGCTTTTTCTTTATTTCAAGTGTTTCAGATTCAGTCAATTCTTTGGTGGGTGATGATTTGGGAAAAACAACATAACTCTCTACCGAATGGTATCCTTTTTTGTTTAAGTTTTCAACTAAATCGTTCTCAAAACGTATCCTAGCTGTTTGATCATCAGTTTTACTTACCACCATCACCTTTTTACCTTTTATCTTTGGTATTTCAAGATTTCTCCAGGAATCTGTGACTTTTACAGATGAACAACTAGAAAAAAGTATTAATACCATCAAAGTTCCTAATAGTCTGTATTTTGTTTTCATGATTTCTAAATTCTTTAGATGAATAGAAACTTATCATCGTTATTCTTGTACTCCAATAAAAATTCTTCTCTATTTTTATAGCCTTCTTTATGTAGTATACTATTCCAGATATTTTCGGAAATTTTTATTACAATTATTTTTATCCTTTTCATCTTTTTATGGCTTTTGTTTGTTACTAATTTTTCTGTAATCTAGTTTCTAATTGCTGTACCTGCTGCACTACCTAAGAGTTCTAATTTGTGATACCAATTTCTAACTTGTATCTCTAACCTTTTAACAAACTGAGTTCTTATATTTTGTTTAGTTACAGTATCTGTTTCGTTCTCATTTTTGTGATTATAAATAACCTTTAAGTTTACTGTTTCCATCTCTTTAATTTTATTGTTTCAATTAAATTTTTATTCTTATTTCTTATACAAATGTACTTTGAGATTAGCTCTTAATTATTGACTTTTTAGGTGAAACGACCAAGAACGAAAGTGAAGCTTCCTAACTTAATAGTGAGACGTTTTTAGACAAAGGATTAGTAGAAGTAATGGATATAAAAATTATAATAAATGAGCTATAAACACAAAAAAGCCTCTTCACTTTTGGTGGTAAAGAGGTTTGTATAATTTTTATTCAAAATAGTTTAAGGGCGAATTACACTGAAGTAAATTAACACAAAGTATTAGAACAGCAGGAAAATTACCACTTAAATGGTCTTAAACCAAAACCATATTCTATATAATCTGCAGAACCTCCATCTAGTGTTTTAAGACCAATTTGTGCAAAGAAAGTCTTAGAAATGTTATACCGTAGCGCAGGTCTCATAAAATATCCTCCTTTTCCCTTATCATTAGACAAATAGGTTCCTAACTGAAATTTAACCGCTAATTTCCAGAATGAAAAATCATAACCTGCATGTATACCTGCTAATATTCGTTCAGAGGCTTCAACATCGCGAAAACGATTATCATAAAAGAAATCAACACCACCAGTTATTGCATGCATTTCATTAAACTGATGCTCATAATCCAGAACACCAGAAAAAGTTCCAAATACTATATTCGTACCTATTTCTCTATCGGTTTGTCCAATACCTCCTGCTACATATACACTTATAAAATTTCCACCTGTCATATCCCTCGCAGAGCGAGCAGGGCGTTTAAATCTAGCTGGTAATACATTATTTGTATACGGATCATTATCCTTTTTAAATTGAGCTGCATTATAATGGTAGCGCATACCCAAATTAATACCATAAAGGTTAAGACCATTATTGGGTTTAAAAGTAGAACCGTTGCTAAAATGGCTAAAATCAAACCCGTACAATAGATCTAATTCTCGTGTAAATTTATACGCAAAACCAAAATCAATATTAAAATAAACGGCCGCTCTTGCCCCTATAGAAGTGTTTAATTCATTAGTCTCTTCATCAAAAGGATTTAAATTATACGTAATCCCTATAGAAGGTTCTATACTAAAGATATTTCTTTTATCAGATCTTGATATAGGAAAATTCATAAAACCGTAGATTGCATTTGGGTTTCCAAAAACATTAGCATCACTTAAAAACCCTGCATATGCTCCAATACCATAGGATGGATATCCATATCTACTTGCCCAACCTTCTGGATTTGTAGGCTGCCAACCAACTTTGACAGTTACTCCACCATAACCATTATCTAAAATACCACTATTTCCCAAGGCATTATCTGATTTTAGAAAAGCACCAAAATGAGATTTCACTTCTATGAATCTGAATCTATTTTGGGGATTGTTTTCCAGGTTATCTGAAGAAGATTGTGAATTACTAAAAAAATAGGTTAGTAACGTAATAATCAAATAAAGTTTTTTCATAACTGATATCATAATAAATCAAGTAATAACTACCCAAAAACACTTAATAAAAATTTAATAATTAAAGCATTAGAGAGGTCAATAAAAAAAGCACCTACCAAAGGTACAACAATGAATGCCTTGGGTGATCCTCCAAACTTCTTAGTCACCGCGGTCATATTGGCAATAGCTGTAGGTGTTGCGCCCAAAGCTAATCCAGCATACCCTGCACTTATTACAGCTGCGTCATAATCTTTACCCATAATTCTAAAAACAACTACAATTACGAAACCAGAAATCACTAACACCTGTGCAATTACAATTAGAAGTAGTGGTCCTGCTAAATCGGCAAGAGTCCATAATTGAAGGCTCATTAATGACATTGCTAAGAAAAGCCCCAAAGATAAATCCGAAGCCATAGCCAGGGCTTTTGAGTTTTCAGGCTGCCAATCAATTTTTTTAGAAAATACGGGAATTAGATTAGTAACGATAATACCTGCAAACAAAGCTGTGACAAAAGAAGGAAGAGAAAGTCCTATCCAAGAAAGTAACTCATTAATCCCTATACCTAATCCTGCTGTTGAGAAGATGAAGTATATCATTTGTAAAACGTTATTATAATTCATTTCGACAGTATCTCCTTTATTATGGAGGACTCCTACTGTAACTGGTTTACTATCTTTTGGTTTTAGATTGTGTTTTCTTATTAGAAATTTTGCAATGGGCCCTCCTATAAAACCCCCAAGTACTAAGCCAATAGTTGCACAGGCAATACCCATCTCCATGGCATTCGAAATTCCAAAATCATTCTGAAAAGTGGGTACCCAAGCAATAGTTGTACCATGTCCTCCACTGAAAGAAACAGACCCACCTAAAACTCCCGTCACGCTTGGCATACCTGTGATGTAAGCTATGCCAATACCATTTAGGTTTTGGATAAAAAGATATACTACTGCTAATACTAAAAGTAGGATTAATGATTTTCCTCCTTTTAATAGCGTTTTCAATCTTGATGAAAGTCCTATAGTTATAAAAAAGATGATGAGAAGCGCATCTCTCAATTCAAGAGTAAAGTTTACCTCTATCCCTGTAATAGTATACAGAATACCAAAAAATATAGAGAAAATCACTCCACCTGTAACAGGTTCAGGAATGTTATACGCTCTAAAAAAAGATATTTTCTTATTAATGTACTTGCCCAAAAATAATACTAGACAAGCTATAACGATAGTGTCCCTAGGACCTATTTCCATAATTACTTAAGGTTTATAATTTTATCCATAATCAGTTTGTTTAGTATTCTGTCTCATTCAAAACCCAAATCGGATTCCTATGCCAAAAACACTTTGATTACGGCTATCTCCATTGCTGTCCTCACTTTGATCGATATCTGCTGCAACAAAAATGTGACTAGCTTTTTTAAAGTTATATCCAACTTCCACAATTCCGAATTTGGAATCGAAATCTCCTAAGTTTTCATCATCGTCTGGTTTTAAATAATTGAAACCAGCAGCAACATGCCATCTTTGATTAGTTGAGAATTTATAACGAGCATAGAATTCAATACCGGTAGCATCGTAAAAAATATCCCCAACTTGTTGATGTTGTTTTAAAATAGCGTAAGATGCAGCTACCGTAAAGCGATCTTTTTCAAAAGAAGCAGAAGTAACGAAGGCTTCATCTCCCTCTTTTGCTTGATTTGGTAATGGGTCTTCAACTCCGTCATTCACTTTATTATAACCGGCTCCAATGGTAAATCCATCAATAGTATAGTTCACACCAAACCCATAAGTATCTATACTCTCACTATTATCAGAAATGTTTCTTGCTTGCATTTGGGCTCCTAATGTAAGCCCTTTGTTCTTATATTTTAGAATAAAAACCTGATTCGCACGACCTGTACCCGAAATTCCTCCATCAGAGATATTCCAAACACCAATAGCAGCTCCTCCAAAGGCAAGGAAACGATCTATCTGATTCGCACCTAAAGTATAATACACGGAGTTTTGTTTCCCAAATGTAAATTCAAAATCTTGATAAGATACTCCCACAAATCCTAATCTTGCAAAAACGGCATCCCCTACTTGTGCAATTCCTGCTCCAGGGTCAACCGCAAACTCTACCGTATCGTCTCTGGATACCAGGTTTACACCAAATTCAATCCCACCAATAACATTAAAATTTTCTGCTTCGTCATTGGACAACGCATGTTTAAATTTTAACCCTATACGAGGCGCATTATTAGAAATTCCTATTTCACCTTCTTCGGCAAAACCAGCCCCAATTCGTATAGTACCATAAGGCGTAACCCGAGAGGTGATTTCTTCTATCCAATTTGAGTCTTTTGTTTCAGTTTCTGAAGTTGTTGTTTCTTCAGGGATAGTGGTTTGTGCTGATATTCCATTCATTAGGAACAAAGCCATAACAATCATTAGTATTTTTATCAAAGGTAAATTGGCGTTTTTCATTTTATATATTTTTAAAAAAACAGGGTTAACCAAATAACTTAGCTTTAGCATTACGAGCATTCATTTCTGCTATATTTAGTATTGAAATTTCCTCTGGACATTCTACTTCACAGGCACCTGTAAACGTGCAACTACCAAATCCTTCAATTTCCATTTGATAGGTCATCTCTTGTACACGTTTGTGTTCTTCTGCTTTTCCTTGTGGTAGTTGATTTAAGTGATTAATCTTTGCCGAAGTAAATAAGGCTGCAGAAGAATTCTTACAGGTAGCTACACATGCTCCACATCCAATACAGGCAGCAGCATCCATAGCGTTATCTGACACTTCTTTGGGTATAGGAATTGCATTGGCCTCTGGTGCGGTTCCTGTTTTTGCGGTTATATATGCTCCTTGCTCTATAATTCTATCAAAAGCAGAACGGTCTACAATCAAATCTTTAATCACCGGAAAAGAAGAGGCTCTCCAAGGTTCTACAACAATAGTATCTCCATCTTTAAAGCTACGCATATGCAATTGACAGGTAGTCATATTATCGTGTGGGCCATGTGCACGACCATTAATAAAAACGCCACATTGCCCACAAATTCCTTCGCGACAATCATATTCGTAAGCAATTACTTTTTCGTTTTTAAGAACCAATAATTCATTTAAATGATCCAGTGCTTCGAGAAAAGACATATCACCAGTCAATCCGTCAACTTCATAGTCTCTAATCGCTCCTTTATAGTCAGGTCCTTCCTGTCTCCATATTTTGAATGTTACTTGCATAATATATCATTTATAACTTCTAACCGAAGGTTTTACAAATTCAAATTCTAGTTCTTCCTTGTGCAGCTTAAAATCGCCATCATCATACTCCCAAGCAGATACATATGAATAGTCGTCATCTACTCTCACGGCTTCACCATCTTCAGTCTGGAATTCTTCTCTAAAATGTGCTCCACAAGATTCATCACGCTCCAACGCATCGGTACACATAAGGATACCTAGTTCAATAAAATCGGCTAATCGTAAAGCTTTTTCGAGTTCTGTATTTAATTCTTTACTATCTCCTGTAACTTTTACATCATTCCAGAACTCATTTCGTATTATTTCTATTTGTTCTATCGCTTTTTCAAGACCATCTTTGTTGCGACTCATAGCACACTCTTGCCACATCACCTTGCCTAATTCTCTATGGAAATGATCTACAGTTTTTGTTCCATTAATATTTAAAATGCTATCAATACTAGCTTTCACCTCTTTTTCAGCCTTTTCAAATTCAGGATGGTCTGTAGTAGGATGCTCTTCTTTTAAAGCGCTTGCCAGATAATTATTAATTGTATTGGGTAATACGAAATACCCATCAATACTCGCTTGAAGCAGGGAATTTGCACCTAGACGATTTGCACCATGATCAGAGAAATTACATTCTCCTATAGCATATAAACCTGGAATAGTCGTCATTAATTCATAATCTACCCACAATCCACCCATAGAGAAATGAGCTGCAGGTGAAATTTGCATGGGTTCTTTATAAGCGTCAATCCCTGTAATTTTTTTATACATCGTAAACAGATTACCATAACGATCTTTTATGGTCTGGATTCCGAATTTTTCGATTGCATGTTTAAAATCGAGATATACGGCATTCTTTAATCTACCAACGCCATATCCTGCATCTATTCTTTCTTTTGCGGCTCGCGAAGCAATATCACGAGGTGCTAAGTTTCCAAAACTTGGATATCTACGTTCTAAATAGTAATCTCGTTCTTCTTCAGGGATATCGTTTGCTTTTCTGGCATCTTCTTGTTGTTTAGGCACCCATATTCTTCCATCATTTCGTAAAGATTCAGACATCAAAGTAAGCTTAGATTGTGCTTCACTGGATTGTGGTAAGGCTGTAGGATGAATTTGTGTAAAACTAGGAGCTGCAAATAAGGCACCTTTTTTATGAGCTTTCCATAAGGCACTACCATTACAACCAATAGCCAGTGTAGATAATCTAAAAACACGAGAATATCCACCAGTAGCAAGTACTACTGCATCTGCCGCGTAGCGTTTTAATTCACCTGTTACCAAATCACGAACAATGATTCCTTTTGCTTTTCCATTAATAACTACCAAATCTAGCATTTCACTACGTGGGAACATTTTTACCTTCTTAGCACGTACCATTTTATACAACTGAGAATATGCAGCCATTAATAATTGTTGCCCTGTTTGCCCTCTGGCATAAAAAGTACGTTGTACCTGTACTCCCCCAAAACTGCGATTAACCAATACGCCTCCATATTCTCTTGCAAAGGGAACTCCTTGTTGTACATAATGATCAATCAGTGGAGCTGATAATTCTGCAAGTCTATACGTATTGGCTTCACGAGATCTAAAATCTCCTCCTTTTAAGGTATCATAAAACATTCTCCAAACACTATCTCCATCATGTTGATAATTCTTAGCTGCATTGATGCCTCCCTGTGCTGCTACAGAGTGTGCCCTTCTGGCAGAATCCTGGTAACAAAAGCACTGTACATCATATCCTAATTCTGCAAGCGTAGAAGCTGCTCCTGCACCGGAAAGTCCTGAACCTACGACAATAACATTTAACTTCTTTTTATTGGCAGGGTTAATTAATTGTGATGTAACCTGATAGTTACGCCACTTGTCTTCTAGTTTTCCTTCTGGAATTTTTGAATCTAATTTCATACTACTGCTACTATTTGAAATAAACAATGAATGGTATAATCCCGAAACCAATACCCATAATGAGAGCATAACCCAAAGAGAACTTTGCTATAATCTTTAATCCTTTTTTATGATAAAAGCCTAAAGTCTTAAAACCGCTTTTAAAACCATGATACAAGTGAAATGCCAGAGGTACCGAAATAATCGTATAAAAAATAACATAATAAATGTTTTGAAAAAGACTATACGTTACTTCATATACATCTTTATTTCCCTGTATATCTAATCCTACTGCATCACCAAATCCTAATTTGATACGCGCCCAAAAATTTACTAAATGTATCACGATAAAGATCAAAATAAGAGTTCCTAAAACCCCCATGTTTCGAGAAGACCAGGTGCTATTTTCGTTAGCGTGATTCATAACATATTTTTGTGGTTTAGCTTTTCTGTTTCTGATAGTAATCAATAATGCATATACCACATGAAGAATAATAGATAGATACAACAAATAGGCAACAATCTTTATCAAAGGGTTTTCTCTTAATGTAGTCGAATATGAATTATACATTCCTCTTGCGATATCTTCTGGCAGCAGAAGAATGCAGTTAGCAGAGAGATGTACTATTAAGAAAACACATAAGAATAATCCTGTTCCTGCAACTAATGTTTTTCTAAAAAACAACGGATTTATTGGCATAATTTATTTCTGTTAAATTAGTACGTATAAAAAAGTTCTTGCATATCATTTAATTTTTCACCCTTAGAAAGTGCAAGCATTAATAAAATTCTCGCTTTAGCAGGGTTTAAATCTCCTGATGCGATCGTATGATAATCGGCATCTTTAAATTCATTGTCTCGCAAAACCCATCCCGTGGCTGCTCGGGTGCTTCTGACAATAATCACACCGTGGTCTTCGTACGCCTTTTTAGCTGCTTTCAAGATTGCATCCGTCATATTACCATTTCCAACACCTGCAATTACAATACCTTTGGCACCAGCTTTCACATGCATATCTATTAAATCTGGAGACATATCAGCATAGGCATAGATAATATCCACACGAGGCAATTCTTTAACACCAGTTATCGAAAACTTACTAGTGTTTCCAAATTTAGTGTTAGGCTCACGAAAAAAGCCTAGTCTACCGTAAAACACACCTCCTAACATTCCTTTAATCGGAGATTGAAAACTGTTCACATTAGTCGTATTCATTTTACTCACGTCACGAGCAGCATGTATTTGATCATTAAGTGATACCATCACACCTTTTCCTTTGGCTTCTGGATTTGAGGCGATAGCAACAGCATTGTATAGATTCAATGGACCTTCTGCACTTATGGATGTTGAGGAACGCATAGAACCTGTAGTAACCACTGGTTTATCACTTTTGACAACCAAACTTAGAAAATACGCCGTTTCTTCTTGCGTATCAGTACCATGGGTTACGACTATACCATCTACATCATCAGAAGCTAACAGTTCATTAATACGATTTGCCAATTTCAACCAGATTTCTACCGTTATATCTTGTGACCCTACATTGGCAACTTGTTCTCCAGAAACATCGGCTAGTTTTTTTATACCAGGAACTGCATTAATCATGGTCTGAATCCCAATTTGACCTGCAGAGTAACTACCAGAAGTTGCCGATGAAGCAGCCCCTGCTATAGTACCTCCTGTTGCTAGAATTTTAACATTTGGGAGGTCTGTGTCTTGAGCAAACCCAACAGCAGTTAAAGTAACTGCAATTAGAAAAGCCACTATTTTTATATTTAGGAATTTCATAATAAAAGAGTTTATAATTCTCTATTTTTTTTGAACAATCAATTCTGTTTATGTAATGCAGCTGTATATTTAGGATGCATCAAATTATCTACGCTTAGAATTTTATCTAATTCTTCTTCTGAAAGCAATTCCTTCTCCAATACTAATTCACGAATGCTTTTACCTGTAGCAACAGCTTCTTTCCCAATAACATCACCCATATGGTGGCCAATGTATGGGTTAAGAAAAGTAATGATCCCTACTGAATTGAATACCATTTGCTTGGTATGTTCTTCATTTGATGTAATACCATCAATACATTTTTTAGCAAGAGTAACGCAAGCATTAGAGAGTAGTTCAACCGACTCGAACATACATTGTGCTATTACTGGCTCCATAACGTTTAACTGTAATTGTCCTGCTTCTGAAGCAAATGAAATTGTCACATCATTTCCTATAATCTTAAAACATACCTGATTTACTACTTCAGGAATTACCGGATTTACCTTCGCTGGCATGATCGAAGAACCAGCTTGCATTTCTGGAAGGTTAATTTCATTTAATCCACATCTGGGCCCAGAAGAAAGTAATCTTAAATCATTACAAATTTTAGACAACTTAACTGCTGTTCTTTTCAAAGCTCCAGAAATCATAACATAAGCTCCACAGTCAGAAGTAGCTTCTATCAAATTGGCTGCAGGCACAAAACTAGCTTTTGTGAATTGTTGTAAATATCCTATGGACAGTTCTGTGAAACCATCTGGTGCATTTACTCGTGTTCCGATTGCTGTAGCGCCCAGATTAACTTCTAAAATGAGATCACGACAATTTTTTAAGTTTTTTGTTTCTTCTTTTAGATTAGAAGACCAAGCTCCAAATTCATCTCCCAAAGACATAGGTACAGCATCTTGTAATTGCGTTCTCCCCATTTTAATGACTTTTTTAAATTCGGCAGCTTTTCTATCGAAACTAGTCGTTAACACATTGATTTTTTCCAACAAATGATTGATATAATAATAAACAGCTACTCTAAAACCTGTTGGATATGCATCGTTCGTTGATTGTGATTTATTTACATGATCATTAGGATGTAGAATATCATAACTTCCTTTCTCATGACCATTCAAAACAAGACCTACATTTGCAATTACCTCATTGGCATTCATATTTACAGAAGTACCTGCTCCTCCTTGAAATACATCTGAAGGAAAGTATGCTATATACTTATATACATTTTCTAGAATTTCATCACATGCTTGAATAATCATATCTGCTTTATCGGATGGAATCGTTCCTATTTCTTTATTAGCGCATGCACAAGCCTTTTTAGTAACTACTAATCCTTTTACAAAAAATGGATAGTCTCCTATTACTGAATTTGAAATTTCAAAATTATTAATGGCCCTTTGTGTGTGAACTCCATAGTATAGGCTTTCGTCTATTTCTAATTTTCCTAATAAGTCTTCTTCTACTCTCGTTTTCATCTTTATATATTTTCTTGTTTTTTTATTGCTTTATAATATCATACTGCCAAATAGAAATCCAAATGCAACACTTGCGGCAATGGTAACCGTTCCCGGTATAATAAATGAATGATTAAATACATATTTTCCTATTTTGGTAGAACCTGTGTCGTCCATTTCTACCGCGGCCAATAAGGTTGGATATGTAGGCAATACAAATAATGCGCTAACCGCTGCAAAAGACGCAATGGCTGCTAGTGGACTTACTCCCAAAGCCAATGCCGCTGGCATTAATGCTGTTGTAGTAGCCGCTTGTGAATACAAAAGCATACTCGCAAAGAATAATACAATAGCTAGCAACCAAGAATACTGATTCAATAATCCACCTGCGGCTTCCTTGATTTCTTCAATATGATTGCTCACAAAGGTGTCTCCTAACCAGGCAACACCCAAAACACAAATACATGCACTCATGCCTGATTTGAAAGTTGACATTCCTGGTATATCACTAAGCTTAATCTTACAAACCAATGCTATAACCATAGCTGCAAGCAACATAATTGCCATTATTGCATGATTACGCCCAATTGTTGGATCTGCAATTAGACCTACTTTTTTTGAAATCAAACTAGCATAGGTAACTATAATTAGAATAGCCGCCCCAAATATTGCAACAGAATATTTTGAGCTTTTTGAATTTTCTTGACGCTCTCCACTTTTTTGTTTCACAAGTCCAGCCTTAAGTCTTTCTTGATAAACTGGATCTTCTGAAAGTGGTTTACCTAATCTATTAGCCACGATTGCACCAACCATACAGGCTAAAATTGTAGAAGGAATTGCCACACCTAACAACTGTAGATAGGACACTCCTAAAGGCTCAAGAAAGCTCGCAAAAATCACTACTGCCGCTGAGATCGGTGAAGCTGTAATTGCAATTTGAGATGCTACCACCGAAATACTTAAAGGTTTTGAAGGTCTTATATTACCTTCTTTTGCTACTTCAGTAATTACAGGTAAAGCTGCATAAGCCGTATGTCCTGTACCTGCAAGTAATGTCATCCAATACGTAACCGTAGGAGCGATAAAAGTAACTCGTTTTGGGTTTTTGCGGAGAATTTTTTCTGATAAATGAACTAAGTAATCTAAGCCACCTGCACGCTGCATTGCAGCAATAGCAGAAATTACTGCCATAATAATCAAAATCACATCTACAGGCACAGAACCTGCTTCTAATCCAAAAATAAGAGTCAATACCACGACACCAGCACCACCGGCATAACCAATACCTATACCTCCCATTTTTGAACCTAAAAAAATAAAAAAGAGAACAACAAGTAATTCTATCCAGATCATAATACTTTATTTAGTTATTTAAAATCGTATACTTAAAACCTATTACCCTTAAGGGTACTTTGTTAAACTAACTATCTTTAGTTCAATTCTTTTTCTGATAAAACAGCTTTCAAGATGGCCTCCCAACTTTTCTCATGAATCTCGAATTGTTCTAGACTCAAAATATCCTCAACATCTTCATGAAGTAACAACAGTTGTTTTTGGAGTTGCTTACGTATTTTATTATCATTTAAGCCTTTATCCAAGTCATCAAGGCGTTTCATTTTATAAGCATGATAAACAACTATATTATGATAATCTTTTCGAAGTTCTCCGCGTAACTTCATTTTATCCATGCGGTCTTCATACCATAATCTTTGTAACTCTTTTTCGCCTGAGGAAAAAATATCAACTTTGTATTCGAGTCGTTCTTTTTGTTCGTCTGTTAATTCTTGTGCTTGTATATTGAAAAAACAAAAACAAGCCAAAAAGATTGTGATGAAGTGAGTACCATACATATCTATATAATTTTATAAACAACAATGACATTAGAATTCTTAGTGAAGATAATTCGATATTAATGTTGAATTACTAATAATTTAAGTGAAGTGACCTAAATTAAACGTGAAATATCTCAACTTAACATTGAAATCTTTTTTTCATATAAAGCCTAATATTTTACTTAAAAATAAATACTTTATTATATACTATGATTATCAATTTGGTTCAAGCCAAACATGTATTTATAATCTATGAGAATTTATAAAAACTATAATTTTCAACGAATTTTTATACTAAAATGAGGATGAAATTTTATCTAATATACTTTCCAAATCAGGACTATTAAAACGAATAAATTTTTAAACAACAAGTTAATGAACAGTTATTGATCCTTATTGTTTATTTTAATCTGATTTTATCTATACTATTAAGCCATTCTTTATGTATCCTAATACGTTATAAACTCGGAATAACTTCTATTGTGCTACCACAGGTTAACATCTCATCACCAAAGTAAGGATTACGTATTTCTTTTTCTGTACTAAGCCATACGGCCCCTTTGTTACTATTTGCCATAGGGCATTTTTGTATGTAAAGTGTGTTTTTAAATGATGTAACATTCGTAATAAGCGCAATCAAATTTTCATTAAGTGTTACATAAAAAGATCGTTGCTTTTCTAAATCTTTATTTGAAGATATTGATGTTAATAAATCAATACTATTTAGAAAGTATTCCTTTTCTAATTTACCTAAATCACTTTTCATTAACCCCTGCATTTTTTCGGATGTTGCTTTAGCAAAAACTGAGACTTGATTGGCATCACTGGCTACAAAAGCATCTTTCATTTGTAAATAAGATACAAGAACAGATTGAAAAGCTATTTGAACACTTTCTGGTAATTTCATTTCTATCATTACATCACTATCGCTATTTTCTTGTGTTCTTATATTTTTATCCTTACTCAATATTGTTTTGACACTTGGTTTGTTCATCATTGACTTTTTACCTTGTAACTGGGCAGCGGCATCCACAGTAAATGTACCATTGGTAACAATTTCGTCTCCATTTTTTAAACCTGATACAATAGTATATGAATCTGTATTACGAGTGCCTATTATTACTTCTCGCATTTCAAAAACAGGACTGTTAGGATCTGTTTTTACGTACACCAAAGAACGTTTTCCTGTCCACAAAAGTGCACTTGCAGGAATACTTACTAATTTTTCTGTAACATTAATCGAACTTTGGATTTTTCCTGATACAAACATGCCAGGTTTGAGTAAACTTTTCTTGTTTTCTAATGTTGTGCGTACCGTTACTGTTCTTGTACTTGTATTAAGAATAGGATCAATAAACGAAATAACAGCATCAAACTGCTTATTTGGATATGCATTTGTAGAAACTTTTATTTTTTGTCCTTTCTTAAATTGAGAAATTTGATTTTCATAAACATCAAATTCTGCCCATACCGTATTTAAGTTTGTTACTTTAAAGATAGGTTTTCCATCCATAATATGTGCTCCATTGCTAACACCTATTTCACTAACAACACCTGAAACATGGGAATAAATAGTAAAACTTGTTTTTGTTTTACCAGTTTTTATAACCTCATCTAGTTGTGAATCATGAATTTTCCAGTTTTTAAACTTGTTGCGTACTGCTTTATATAATTGTGGCTGCGATTCTCTTAGCGTATAGGTTGTCATTAATTCTTGTTGGGCAGCTACTAATTCTGGAGAATATATGGTAGCGACAGCTTGTCCTTTTTTAACACTTTCACCTATCGAAGTAATATACAATTTTTCTATTCTACCATTAAAATGGGCAGGTTGAATTGCTACTTTATCTTCATTAATTACAATCTTACCTGATAATGAAATTGTTTCCTTTTCTTTACCTGTTGATGCATTACCTATAATACTCGTTTGAATATTTGCTAATGCCATTGCATTTTCGGTCATTTTGATTTCATTCGGTTCCAAACCACTTTCTCCAGAAGTTCTTGGGATTAAATCCATTCCGCAGATGGGACAATCACCCGATTCTGATTGCATAATCTGTGGATGCATTGAGCACGTCCAAATTTGGTTATCAGAAGCTACATGTTCATGATCATCTAACATTTTTTCTTGTGCCGTAGAAGCATTATGACTACCAAACAATACATAACCTGTAAGTACTCCTATACCAACTGCAATACCGAGATATAAAATGTTTTTATTCATACTATATAATTCACTAACATTAGTACTGCCATTACTATCATAATTGCATTTTCTATAAAAGTAGCTTCAGTCATTGGTAGCTTAAGAGCTGTTCCTAGACATGCACATTGAATAGCTTTTTTGTCCAACAAAGTTTTGGTAACCCCTATTGTAGTTATACCCAAAATGATGATTGTAACAACGAGAGCTATAAAAATTTCAAATCGTAATAAAAACAGTAATCCTAATCCCATTTCTATAAACGGGTATATTCGACCATATATGGGAATCTTTTTTGCTAACGGATCATACATTGCAAAACTATCAGGAAATCCTTTTAAATCTAATAATTTAAAAAAGCTGAATACAATATAAAATAACCCCATAAAGTCAAGCATCATTTCGCTTACATTCCAATCCTTACGATGAATAAGTATACTCGCTACTGTAATATAGCCCAAAATAAGAAGTAAAGGTTTTAATTGCTCAAGCTTTGATTTACCTGTTTTTTTTACCGTAGATGAGTCATTCTCTATAACTGGATGCCCTCGTTTTGGGGTAATCGTATATTTTTCTGGTAGTACAGATTCTAAATCATGAATCTTAATCGGTTTTTCTGTCGCAATAATGGCTTCTCCTTTTTCTAGGTTTACCGTGGCCATTTTTACTTCGGGTATTCCATTAAGTTTTTTTTCGACACCTGTTCGGCATCCATTACAAGTCATTCCTGTAATTGTATATATCTCTGTCATTTTCTTTTCTTTTTTAATCTAGTAATGATACCTCTGTACTATTCTTAAATATGCTATCAGAATTACTAGTTGTTTTTATTCATGTTGATGATCAACATGTTCGGAATCATTATTAGGCACATAAGCCATACTACATACAGGGCATTTACCTTCTTTATCGCTCCCGCTTCCTTTGCAATGCATAGGACAAACGTAAGCAGCAGTATATTCTTTACCTTTACTTTCGTTTATCACTTCGATATTAGTTTCTGTAGTACTGCCTTTACAAGATATTATTAAAACTGTTGTAACTACTAGTAAGGCCGTTAAAATTGATTTTATTTTTTTACTCATTGTATTTTGTTTATTTCGACAATAATAATTTTTTAAATTTCATTGTTTTGTCTTATTCTGCTATTAAATAATTAACTATCGCACTTTCCTCATAATATGCCGATATAGCACTTATTTGATTGATTTTAAACTTTAAACCTAGCTCTTGTATATCCAATAACTCATTAAAATTAATAGCTTCGGCTTCATAGCCTTTTATAAGAATTTCTTCGGCATCATTGGTTTGCTTTATATTCTTAACTTGCATATTATATTGTATCCTTGCTTGATTTCGTCTTGATATTGCTTTCGCAAAAGCAGACTCTAAAACATTTAATCGATTATCCTTTTGAGACGTTATTTCTAGCTGTTTAAGCTCATTCTGTTTACTTTTTGAATCATACTTTTTATTAAAAACAGGAATGGATACCGAAATCATAGGCATAAGAATATCTTTCCCATTATCAGAAAAACTCAAATCAGGTCTTTCAGAAACAGGTACATAATCCAATCCAAAACCTATCATGGGATTATGTTCAGATTTATTTAATACTTCTGATTGTACTACAGACTCATACAATTTATCGTATTTAAGTAGCTCTGGATTAAATGGTAATCTATTGCTATCATATACTGCATCTTCTTTTGGTAACGATAATTCTTCTAAGATATTAACTACAACATTTCCTTCTCTGTTCAGGAGTTTATTAAAGGTTATTTGTTCTCCTAAATACGCTTCATCTAATACTTCTACTTGTTGTTGTAATTCATTTTGTCGTATCTGTAGGCGTAGCACATCAACCACAGAAGCTTTACCTACTTCTACCGATGTTAATGCTAGTTTTTCATATGTTTTTAAGAGTCGAATATTTTCATTGAGTACTTTTTGTTTTGCTTTTATAGTATAAAGCCTATAATATGACTGAGAAACAGAAAGTGTTAATTTTCGTTTTGCAATGGCGATTTCTACATATTCGGCATCTGCCATTGCACTTGCGTAATTTTCTCTAGCGGTAATGGCACCAAACCAAGGTAATTTCTGTCTTGCCGAAAATCGTGCACGTTGTGCTCCTGTTCTAGTTTCTGGTTCACTTACAAAGTAACCTGCACTAAATTCTGTATTTGGAATCCAGTTGGCTTCATTTATTTTTTCCTCGGCTATATTGTGTCGAAGAAGGTATCCTTGAATCTCTGGATTATTGCGTTTTGCATCTTCAATAAAAGATTGTAATTGTTGTGCTTCAATAAAGTGAAAAGTGAAAACAAACAAAACACAAATCGTAATTTTAATATTTTTCATTTGTTCGCTATTTTTAATTTAAATTCTTCTCTCCAGCTGTATAAAACAGGTACAATAAAATAAGATGTAACATCAATCACCATTCCTCCTAGAATCGGGATAGCCATTGGTATCATAATATCACTTCCTTTACCTGTAGAAGTTAATATAGGAAACAGGGCAAGGACTGTTGTTACTGTAGTCATTAAACAAGGGCGGATTCTTTTTTGAGCAGCCTCTAATGCTGTATCTCGAATACTACTTTTGCTTGTTGGTTTATCTCGATCAAAAGTTTGCGTAAGATACGTTGCCATTACTACTCCATCATCAGTCGCGATTCCAAATAATGCAATGAACCCTATCCAAACTGCCACACTTAAATTGATAGTTTTCATATTAAACAATTCTCGCATATTCTCCCCAAACAGGTTAAAATTAAAAAACCAATCCTGACCATAGAGCCAAATCATAATAAAGCCTCCTGCAAAAGCGATAGCAATGCTAGTAAATACCATAAGAGACGTAGTCACTGATTTGAACTGGAAATACAAAATCAAAAAGATACTTATAAGTGCTAATGGAACTACAAGCGAAAGTGTTTTTTGCGCTCGTAGTTGATTTTCATAAGTTCCTGTAAATTGATAACTAACTCCTTTGGGAATAATTAATTCTCCTGTAGCTATCTTTTGTTTAAACAAAGCTTGTGCACTTTCTACTACATCGACTTCTGCAAAACCATCAAGCTTATCAAATAACACATACCCTACAAGGAATGTGTCTTCACTTTTAATTACTTGTGGTCCTTGCTCATAACGAATATCAACTAATTCGCCAAGAGGTATTGGATTACCCTTTTTTAAAGGAACATAAATCGTTTTAAGATCGTCTATATTACCTCGTAACTCTCTAGGATAACGTACTCGAACTCTGTAACGTTCACGACCTTCGACAGTCTGTGTAAGAGGCACCCCTCCTACAGCTACTTGCAAAACTTGTTGTACATCTGTAATTGATATGCCGTACCTTGCTAGCTGTTCTCTTTTGATATCAATTAATACATACGGTTTACCTACAATACGATCTGCAAAAACAGCTTGTTCTTTTACACCTTTTACTTGTTTTAGCATAGTTTCTAATCGTATACCAAAAGTCTCTATTTGAGTCAAATTCTGACCTTTTATTTTAATCCCCATAGGCGCTCGCATTCCTGTTTGGAGCATTACCAATCGGGTCTCAATAGGTTGCAATTTAGGGGCAGAAGTTATTCCTGGTAATCTCGTAACTTTTATTATTTCGTTCCAAATATCATCTGGATTCTTAATTTGAGGGCGCCAATTACGATAAAACTCACCATCTTGGTCCTTAACTAAGTGTTCTCTTTTAACAGTGAATGGATCTCTTAGTTTATCAGCGTAATGCTTGATTTTTTCATGATCTATATCTGAATTGGGATTGATTGTAAAGCTATTATCTTTTAATACAAAAAGCCCATCTTCGTTTACTTTGTAACGTTGTCTCTTTGATTTGGTATTACGCATATATTCAGATTTATACTGAATCATATTTTCATACATCGATAATGGTGCTGGGTCCAGCGCCGACTCTATTCTTCCGGCTTTACCAACGACAGTTTTTATTTCGGGGATTGTAGCCACTGCCATATCTAGCTGTTGTAACACACGTTTATTCTCTTCTACTCCAGCATGTGGTAAGGAAGTAGGCATTAGTAAAAAAGAACCTTCATCTAGTGATGGCATAAATTCTTTTCCAGTAGTATTCATTATCCACAATCCAGAAATAAAGACGATTGTAGGAATGATAAGAAACAATACTTTATTTTCTAAAGCCCATCTCAAAATCTGCTCGTAATATCTTTTAAAAACTATAAAAATTCCCAAAACCACAAAACAAATTATAGCCACAAAAATTAAGTTTACAGCTATACTTCTATCAAAACCTAAGGGTCGCCAATATTGGGCAAGAATACCTATGATAGCAATGACAGAAATGATTACTTTAATTAAGTTTCCCTTTATCTCATCAAGCGTACCTCTTATTTTTAGAATACCTGCTATACCAAATGCAAGTAGGATGACACCTAACCAATACCCCAAAATTATTGCTACTATTCCTAATACTAGGAGTAAAATATGTATTATGTATTTTAATGATAATTTGGTATTTCTTTTTTTAAATAAATACGCTGCAAATGGAGGTATTAAAAACAAAGCAATGATCAACGCAGCCAAAAGGGCCATTGTTTTGGTAAAAGCAAGCGGACGAAATAATTTTCCTTCGGCACCTATCATTGCAAAAACAGGTACAAAACTAATTATTGTGGTAAGCACTGCTGTTAGGATAGCTCCCGAAACCTCTGTCGTCGCATTATACATAATCTCGTTAGTTGTATATGCTATACCATTTTCTCGAAAGCGCAACTTATCATCATCCATATGCCGTATCATATTTTCGGATAGGATGACGCCAATATCAACCATTGTGCCTATTGCTATTGCTATACCTGATAGCGCTACTATATTTGCGTCTACATTACATAACTTCATAGTCACAAAAACCATCAAAACAGCAACTGGTAATACTCCTGAAATCAAAATAGAAACTCTTAGGTTAAAAACCATAACAACGATCACCAAAATGGTAATCAAAATCTCTAAAATCAATGCCTCATGAAGTGTATCTAGTGTCTCTTTTATAAGTATTGTTCGATCATAAAAAGGAACTACCGTAAGTTGAGATACACGACCATCTGTTAGTACTTTTGACGGTAATCCTTCTTTTAATTCCTCTATTTTTGTTTTCACATTATTGATGACCTCCATTGGGTTTGCACCGTAGCGAGACACGACAACGCCACCAACAACTTCTGCCCCTTCTTTATCCAAAATACCTCGTCTGCTAGCAGGTCCTAACGTAACATTTGCAATATCTTTAATTTTTAGAGATGCGAAATTTTCTGAAGCAACTACCGCATTTTCTATATCTGCAATAGATTTTACATACCCCAAACCACGAACAAAATATTCAGCTTGATTGATTTCTAGGGTTTGTGCTCCTATATCTTGATTACTCTCTTTAACCGCCTTTACAACATGTTTTAATTTCACGTTATATTGTCTCATTTTTTCAGGATCTACATCTACCTGATACTCCTGAACATAACCTCCAACAGAAGCTACCTCGGCTACTCCTCCTACAGAAGATAGCGCATATTTAATGTAATAATCTTGTATACTTCGTAGTTCATGTAAATTCCAACCTCCTGTTACCTTACCTTGTTTATCTCTACCTTCTAGAGTATACCAAAAAATTTGCCCTAAACCAGTAGCATCTGGTCCCAATACGGGATTTACATTTTGCGGTAGCAAACCATTTGGCAAAGAATTTAGTTTTTCAAGAATTCTACTTCTAGACCAATAAAACTCTACATCTTCTTCAAAAATGATATAGATACTCGAAAATCCGAACATAGATGAACTTCGAATAGTTTTGACTCCAGGAACACCTAGTAATGCTGTCGTTAAAGGATATGTAATTTGATCCTCTATATCTTGAGGAGAACGACCTTGCCATTTGGTAAATACAATTTGTTGGTTTTCTCCAATATCTGGAATTGCATCAACAGAAACGGGGTGGCTTGGTAAGAAACCTATATCCCAATTAAAAGGTGTATTAATGATACCCCAGCCTACAAATAGGAGTAACAATACTACTGCGACAAGTTTATTTTCGATTAAGAATTTTATGCTTTTATTGAGCATACATGTGATTTTTAGACATTAATACATAGATGTTTTCGAAGTTATTTCACAAACTACAAAATCAATTCAAGGCCTAACTAAATAGATGCATCTATCTATTTACTTGGAACATAATCTAAAAATCAAATAAGGAAAACCTGATGTAGCACTTGTACATCTTGTTTAATATAGGGTGGTGAATACGCTGTAAAAGGAATCTTGGTTTCTTCAATCCCCTCAAAAAGATTGATATAAGAATAAATAAAAGATGTAATAAAAATCTCTTGTTCAAGATTTATGGTTTTGCTAGTATCTTTTAAGTTGTCTTGCCCTTCAATAATTATCTTTTTATCTGAACAACATGACTTTTTAGTAAACGACAAATCTATATTTTGGTTATTGTATTGTTGCATTTCCATGCCACAAGACTTGGCTTCTTTAAACAATGCTACATCAACCAATGTATTACCACAATAATGCATATCTATAGTAAATGACATCGTAGTTATAAGAACTACGAAAGCCATACTTATCGACATTATTTTATGAAATACATTTCTCATTATCACAAAAATATTAATTTTTTTAATACCGACTCTGTATTAACAGTATTAATTATTCAATAAGCTGAAGTCCTTTTAGATCAATAATTCTAATATTACGACCTTCTATATCAATAAGTTTATCTTTTTTAAAACCCGATAATGTGCGTATCAAACTCTCGGTAGCAATCCCTGCAACGCTTGCCAAATCATTTCTTGATATTTTAATACTGTCTTCTGGTTTCTTATTAAGTACTTGTGCAAATTGCAAAATGGTTTGGGCTGTTTTTTTACGCACAGAGCTATAGGCCATTTGCAATAATTGTTCTTTGATTTCTGAAAGATTATCTGTTAATAATTCCATTAACTCTAGAGAGATATTTTTACTTCTTTCTAGTATATCTTTTAAATCATTTTTTGAAACACCAGCCAATTCGGCTTCTTCTACTGCTGTTGCAGATTCTTGATAAGGTATCGTATCCATAAAAGAGGTAAATCCTAAAAAATCGTCTGCCTTATACAAAGCGGTAATAAGTTCTTTGCCTCCTTCATCCATTTTATGAGTTTTGATAACTCCTTTTAAAATCAAATAAATTTTATTTGAGTGCTCTCCTTCTTTGTAGATTGTTTCTCCCTTTTTAAATTCTGAAATTTCGCCGTTGTCATCAAAAAAATTTTTAAGCTCATGCAGACTTCTTAAACCTTTATCTTCTTTTGTACCTTGTTCGGTCACTGCATTTTCTTCTAATACATTAGCAAGCAACTGTGCTTTTGCTAAACGACTTTCTATAGCACTAAGCAATTCTTCTTCGTCAAAAGGTTTGGTTAAATAATCATCTGCTCCTAAATCCATACCTTTTCTTATTTCTTTGTGCTCAGTCTTGGCCGACAAAAAAATGAACGGAATATGGCTTGTCGAAGCATCACCAGACAAGCTTTCTAAAACACCATAGCCATCGACCTCTGGCATCATAATATCGCAAACGATAATATCAGGCTTCTCATCTTTAGCTTTAATAATACCTGTTTTTCCATTTGGAGAGGTAATTACATTATAATTAGACAACTCTAACAGTTCTGCGGTATTTTCTCTTAATGCTGTATCGTCTTCTATTAGTAATATAGTTTTCATACTGATTGGTCATTATTAGTAACTGGTATTTTTAAAATGAAAGTAGATCCCTTATTTTCTTGGCTAGTAAAAGTTATACTACCTCCTAAATTTTCTATGTGACTTTTTACAATGTTTAACCCTATTCCTGTACCTTGATCTAACAACGCATTTTCTGCTCTAAAGTATCGTTTAAAAATAAATTGTTGTTCTTTTTCTGGAATTCCGATTCCTTGATCAATAATTTTAAATACTAGTGTTTTTTCTTCTAATTTTACTTGTAAATCAATAACACTATGCTCGCCTGAATATTTTACAGCATTATGAATCAGGTTAGACAAAATTAGTTCCAGTATTTTTTCATCAAAATCTATAGTGTAATCATCTACATCTTGAGGATAATTAATACGTTGTCCATCTTTAAGAAGCATATTAGCGTTATAAATTACCTCGTTAATCACTTTACTTAATGGAAACGAGCTAAACTTATAGGATACTTTTCCTGTTTCTAGTCGTTCGATAGATAAAAAATCATTTAGAATAGTATCTAGATATTTTACTTTGTTTTTTATGGTACCCAAATGTTTTTCTCTTTTAGACTGTTGGTCTTCTTGGGTATATTTACCTATTAAGGTGGCAGAGGTAAGGATACCGCTTAATGGTGTTTTAAATTCATGAGACACTAACGATAAAAACTTAGTTTTTAACTCATTAAGATCTTGTTCTTTTTTTAAGGACTCTTTAGTTTTTGCTTCTGCTTCTTTACGAAGTTTAACTTCTTCTTTTAATTCTTTTATTGTACTATGAAGTTCTTCTGTACGCAACTCGATTTTACGTTCTAACTGAGAATTTAATTCTGTTATCTGTTGTTGTTGTTGTTTTCTAATGGTAATATCCGTAATCAAAGCCATTACATAATTACTGCCATAAATTGTAAATGGATTAAGTCCTGCTTCTACAGGAAAAATAGTACCATCTTTTCGTATTCCAAAAAGATCTTGCCCGGTGCCCATGTGCCTTTTAGATTTATGTTTTGTAAACCTATCAAAATGCCCATCGTGACTATGATGATACTCTTTAGGAATTAAAATATTTAATGGTTTCCCTACTAATTCATCCTCTTCATATCCAAAAATCTCATTTGCAGATCCATTATTAGCAACAATAATTTGTTCGTTATTAACAACAACTATAGCTTCTGAAATAGCCTCAGAAAGCAACCTAAAAATATTATTGTTTTTTTCAAAAACCTTCATTCTTCAAAAATAGTGATTTTATAAAGTTACAATAACTGATATATCTCATAAAAAAGAGTATAGTCCCTGCTAAAATTATCATAAAGTAGTTTCCAAAAATACTAACTAAAAGAGAATATTAAGATTAGCAAAAAATCTTTACTAATAATAGCGAAACGATTAAATTTCTAAATCCAAAAATGCTAAAAATCTATATAGTTTTATAATTTTTAGATTAGAAACAATTATGGCGATTCGTTTCTGGAAATTATACGAATTAAAAAACTTAAGAACCTAGACTCATTTTTGAAGAATAGGCCTTAAATTCGGTGCTAAAGCAAAAGGTTACTATATTTATCTCATGAAAAAAAAGAAAAGAATAACGCTAAAAGATATTGCAAATGAATTTAGTGTTTCTATTGCGACTGTTTCAAAAGCTTTAAACGACAGTTATGAAATAAGCACAAAAACTAAAACTAAAATTCAGGAATATGCCAAAGAACATAAGTACAGATCAAATAGTGTTGCTCTTAATTTAAATCAAAAAAAAACTAAAACAATTGGCGTAATCATTCCAAACATTTTGAATCATTTTTTTACTAAAGTATTTGTTGGTATAGAAAAAACCGCTACTGCCAATGGATATAACCTTATCACTTGTATATCTAATGAATCTTATGAAAAAGAAGTTAATGCAATGGAGCTTCTTAAAAACTCTGCATTAGATGGTTTCATACTATCAATTGCCGAAGAAACACAGATAAAACAAAATTTTAGTCATTTTCAAAATGCAATTAATGAAGGAATTCCAATTGTAATGTTTGATCGTGTAGCTGATGAGATTTCTTGTGATAAAGTCATTGTTAATGATAAAGAGGGCGCATATAACGCCACTAATCATTTTATAGAAACAGGATGCAAAAATATTGCCATTGTATCTACAATTCATAATCTTAGTGTAGGTAAACTGAGGTTAGAAGGATATAAGAAAGCTTTACGTGAAGCTGGTATCCCGTTAGATGAGTCAATGATTTTAAAAGTAGATGAATTTAATGATATAGATACTTTATTAAAAATTCTACTAGACTCTAAAGTTGTTGATGCAATATTGTGTTTAGAAGAAGATTCTGCTGTAAATACACTAAGAATGTTACACTCAAAAGCATACAAGGTACCTGAGGATATTTCTTTAATCGGTTTTACAAATGGTGTTTTGCCAAGATATGTTACACCCGCGATAACAACCATTAGCCAACATGGTATTTATTTAGGTGAAACCGCTACACAGATGTTGATTGAAAAATTGGAAAATGAAAACACCCAAACATCTCACGTTACCAAAGTTATCAAAACCAACCTTATAGAACGAGAAACTACTAAACCTCTAAGCTACTAAATCATCTTACTAAAACGAAAAGTACTACTATTTTCGTAAAATTCGCCAGCTTTTAAAAAAGCCGAAGGAAAATGATCATAATTTGGTGCATCCGGAAAGTTTTGCGTTTCAAAACATATAGCAGGAAACGCTGT
Organism: Aquimarina aggregata; assembly: GCF_001632745.1. Classification (GTDB taxonomy): domain Bacteria; phylum Bacteroidota; class Bacteroidia; order Flavobacteriales; family Flavobacteriaceae; genus Aquimarina; species Aquimarina aggregata. Next base: position 571,583 of record NZ_LQRT01000013.1, read on the forward strand.
ATAGGCTATTCCTTTTCTAAAATCCCAATCTGGGAATTCTTCTACCGTATAAATAACTACAGCTGGTTGATTGGTTAAAATATCCATTCTAATCCCTGTTCTCTCAGACATTAAAGTAGCTTTAGCTTCTTGTTCAGGATCAAAAACAAAAGCATTATCAATAATATTACCAGGTTCTAGCTTATGAAGTCCTTTTGATACTAAAAAATCATATTTTGTACCTATTACTGGTTTTAAAATCCCTGTTGGCAATTGTTTTTCGTCTACATCTACAAACTTCGAACAATTTAATTGAAGAGTATGATCCTTTATCGAATCCTCACCATTAAGATTGTAATACGCATGGTTAGTTAAGTTTACTATAGTATCCTGATCGGAAACTGCGTGGTAGGTAATCTTTAATTCATTATCATTTGTTAATTGATAAATTACCTTTACATTAAGATTACCAGGGTACCCTTCTTCCATATCTTCACTTTGGTAAGAGAGTGTTATTGCAGATTGATCGTCATCTATATAAGCTATTTCCCAAACACTTTCATCAAAACCATGTTCTCCACCATGTAAATGCACTCCTTCTTCATGATAAAGTGGATAATCTATATTATTTATTTCTATTTTTTTGTTGGAAATCCTACCTGCATATCTTCCTATAGAAGCTCCAAGAAATTTTGACTCTTTATTTTTAGATTTTTGTATATAATCTGTTATTGAGTCAAACCCAGCAACAACATTCGTATATCCCCCAGATATATCAGGAACATCTAAACTCATAATACTTGCTCCAAAATTAGTTACGCGAAGGCGCATTCCGTGGTCATTTTCTAATGATAAAACAAAAACTTCTTTTTGTTGATGAAAACCAAATGATTTCTGTTTTATCTTTATATTTTTTGTCCTCAAATTTAAGTTTCTTAATATCAGTTCTTTCTTTGACTTAGTTTGATATAGTCTTTATCTATGATAAAAGTAACTACTCTATATCATTTTTTATAATTCTTTTTAATTCTTTTTTCCAATTCTCGTAAGCTACTTTATATTCTTCTTGATTTTTAAGAGGTGAATATGTCTTGACATAATCATTTTGCGTAACTATTGTTCCAAAATCTTTAAAACTACCATTAGTCAATCCAGCTGCTCTAGCCGCGCCTATTGCTCCTGTAGTATTATAAATTTCTATCTCCTGATCTATGAGCGTAGCTACGGTATTTGAAAATATATCTGAGCGAAATAAATTGTCATTTCCAGCTCGTATAATTTTGATTGGTGTTCCGTCCTTTTTTAAAATCTCCATACCATATACAAAAGAAAAAGCTATTCCCTCAAGAGCTGCTCTTAAAATATGTGATCGTGTATGTATGTTTAAATTAAGGTTACTAATATGGGTCCCAATAGTCTTATTATCAAACATACGTTCGGCTCCATTACCAAAAGGAATGAGTTGCAAATTATCAGATCCAACAGGAATTTCGGCAGCATAAGTATTCATCATTTGATAAGAATCTGTTTCTAATTTAAGATTCTTCTTTAACCATCTATATTGAATCCCAGCACCATTAATGCATAATAGTTTTCCTATTCGAACCTGTTCTGTATCATGATTTACATGCGCAAAATTATTTAATTTTAATCCTTCTTTGGCATATAACGTATCTGTTACTGCATAAAGCACCCCTGAAGTTCCTCCTGTTGCAGCTACTTCTCCTTGATTGAACACGTTAAGGGATAATGCATTATTAGGCTGATCACCTGCTCTATATAAAACTGGAATGCCACTTACTAGACCACTAGCCTCTGCTCCTTCTGGAGATAATTTTCCTTGATCTGAAAATGTAGATACTATTTCAGGAATTAGATCTGGAGTTATATCATAGTGTTCTAATAACCATTGCGCGGGCTTATCTTCTTTAAAATCCCAAAGTGTACCTTCAGACAAACCGGATTTTGTTGTATTGGCAATACCAGTAAACTTATACGCTATGTAATCTCCAGGGAGTAAGAATTTATGAATTTTTTTATATTCTTCTGGCTCATTATCTCTAACCCATTTTAGTTTAGACGCCGTAAAATTGGCTGGTGAATTAAGTAGTGTACTCATGCATTTTTCTTCTCCTATCGTTTCAAAAGCATTATTACCAATAGCAACAGCTCTACTATCACACCAGATGATCGCATCTCTAATCAGGGAACCTTTATCATCTATTAATACCAAACCATGCATCTGATACGAAATACCAATGCCAATGATTTCTTCTGAATTTACTTTGCATTCTTTAAGTATTCGTTTTGAAGCGGTGCAAACGTGTTTCCACCAAAGCTCTGGATTTTGCTCTGCCCATTCTTCATGAACTGAGACAATTTCCATTTCCTCTTCAGGCTCATTTACGGATGCTATGGATTTTCCTGTTGTTGCATTTACTAGAGCTGCCTTTACAGAAGAACTACCTATATCAAATCCTATATAATACATCTTGCATTTTTTTAGTTATGACAAAAATTGAATTTACTAAACAAAAACAAAACATCTATCCTAAAAATTATCGAAAACATAAGCAATAAGTTTTCGTAATTAGTTTTCAAAATTAAATAGGTTGTGCTATAGACTTTGCGGATTAACGGCTAAACTATTAAACAACTTCGCTTTAGCTTTAAAAAACTTATTTTGTACCTCTACTGATTTTAATTTAGCATTAATAAGACTACGCTCTCGAGAATTGATTAAAAACAAAGAACTTTCTCCAAAACTAAATTTACGTTCTTCTGCAGCAAGTAATGTATTATAATCTGTAACAATCGTTGCTATAAGTTGATTTTGTGTTGTAAAAGACTCTAACTCTGCATAAATACCTATTACTTTATTTTTGATTTGTAGTTGAGTAGTCTCTAATTCAAATTCGGCATCTTGCACTTTGTATTTGGCCAATTTTAAATCTCCCCGTTCTTTTCGTAGAAAAAGAGGAAACCTAAATGAAACACCACCCTTGTACTCTGCAGTAGTAAAAGATCTTGACACTTCTGGAGTCTCGGTTAAAAAATTATATTCTAGGTCTATTTTAGGCAATAATTTATTGGCTTTTAATTTTCTATCGATTTCTAATCCTTCGATTTTATAATTTAATGATTTCAATTTAGGGTGATTTTCTAATGTAAAATCACTTAACGGACTTCCTTCTATTTCTAAAGTCACATCAATATCTGTTTCTACGTTGGGATCAGGAATGACATTTGGTTGTAACTCTACCGGAATGTTATTCTCAAACCATAAAAAGTTTGATAAGATTAAAGATTGTTTTGTTAGCTTCACTTTTGCTTGTTCAAGACTAAGCGCTCTATTCTGAAATGTAATTTTGGCTTCTACGGTATCAATTGCCGCTTTATCCCCTAAAAGCACACTTTTTTTAATACCTTCAAAACGTATTTTAGCATTTTTTAAAAAACTATCATATATTTCTTTTTCATTATATGCTTTTAACCAATCAAAATAGGCCAATGATGCATCGTAAAGGATAGTATTAATTAAAATATCTCTATCTGCTTTTGTTTGTTCTCTAAAAAATTTAGCCTTACGAAGTGTAGCCATTCTATCGTTGATCACTAAACCTTGTCCAATAGGAATAGAAATACCTGCATTAAATAGTCCGTCTTGAGGGACAGAGTTCTGCGGGTTTAAAAAATCTCCATCATTTTGCTCAAAACCGCCTTTAAATTCTATACCGTACCACGTAGGCACTTTAAATGTAGCATTTAACAGATCGTAATATTCTAGTCCTTTAAATTTTTTACGATCATAATCTATCTCTAATTTAGGGTCAAAACCTCCGCGGGCTTTCATAAGTTTGGCTTGACCTATCCCTATGTTTAGCTGTGCTTGTTTAGCTACAGGGTGATATTTTTTTACATATCCCAAGTATTCTTTAAACTTGAGAGCGACATTATCGTTTTCTTGAGAACATATAGAAGTCACAATAAAAAACAAGACATAAAACAGGTAGTTCTTCATGTTATTTTTTTTCGGATTTCTCTTTTTTTCCATTAGGCTGATAATAATTAGGAGGGAAACCATTAAGTTTTCGCCAAAGTTCAAACCAAATAGGTACGTCTTCAAGCAAGGCCATTGTATTTGCTCCGGAACCAATCTGGATTTTTGGCCACTCATGATCATCTGGATCTGGAGCTATTAGTATTCTATACTTTCCATTGTCACTTATAAAAGTTTCTATAGCCACTACCTTACCTCCGTATGTTCCATAAGATACATTAGGCCAACCACTAAATATGATTGCCGGCCAACCATCAAATTGAATTCGTATTTTTTCTCCAATATGAACTAATGGTAAATCTAATGGTTTTACGTACGTTTCTACTGCCAGATCGTAAACTGAAGGCATAATACTTACTAATTTATCTCCTTCTTTAAATGTCTCACCAACTCCAGACCTCAACGCTTTATTAATATAACCACTTTGTGGAGCTTTGATATAATACAAATCATTACGCATTTCATAATTCGTATATTGATTCTCTAGTTTCGTTACTTGCGCTTCTGCATCAAATTGATTTGACTGTGCTGTAAAACGATCACTCTGGGATTTAGATATTTTATCTGTATACTCTGCCCGTATGCGGTTTATCTCTACTTGGGCGTTAATTATTTCGTTTTTACTGGCAAGCAATTTATTTTCTTGAGAGATCAATTTGGCTTGTGTTTCTTGCAACTTTAACCGTTTCTCTTCTACATCTGTAAGTGCTTTTAATCCCTCTTTTTCAAGTTGAACAACACGATTATATTGGCGTTCTGCTATTGTAATATTAGTCTTCGCAGCCTCAAAATTAATACTATCACTCTGTACCTTAAGCTTGGATTGTAAAAGTTTATTTTTGGCTTGTTGTAGTTTTAGACTTCTTTCATTAACAAGGGCTGCTGCCTGATTTTCTAGTGCTTTTACTTTTCCTTCGTATGAAGTTACCGACATAGATTTTGCTTTGATCTGTTGTCCTGTACGTGCCACTAGATTAGGATCAAAATACTCATTCTTAATCTCTGATACAAACAAGATCGTATCTCCTTTTGATACAAAGTCACCTTCTTTTACGTACCATTTTTCTATTTTACCCGGTATTGGTGACTGAATCGTTTGAGGCCTTTGATCAGGTTTTAAAGTGGTCAGGTAACCATTACCAGAAATATTCTGAGTCCAAGGTAAAAACAAAGCAATTACCGCTGATATTGCAAACACCTTTAAAAAGCGATTAAAATACTTGTAATGCTTTTTATGAGAGACTTTTTGTACAGCGTTATACTGCGATAAATCTACTTTTTTATTTAATGTATTATGTGTGATGTTTAGCATAGCAACCTATTTTTCACTAACAATTTTTCCTTTTTCAATATTTATTACTCGTCCGCATTTACCTATCCATTTGTTGTTCTGACTTACTACAACAAGTGCCCATGGGTTAGAGGGTTCTGTAAGAAAATTCATGATACGAGTTACCTCAATTTCTTCAAACTGATCCAAAGGATCTTTTAATATCAAAAGTTTAGGTTTTCTAACAATACTTCTTGCCAAGACTATTTTTTTAGAGACCGTATAAGACATTTGTTTTCCTTCAGGATGAAGAATTGTATTTAATCCTTTTGTCTGTTCTTTTACAAACTGAGTTAATCCAACTTTTTCTATAGCCCAGTATACATCTTCAATAGGAATATGACTATCACCAAAAGTGATGTTTTCTAAAATTGTCCCCTCAAAAGGAGACTCTTCTGTTAAGGATTGACCTAAGTGAGAACGGTAATAATTAAGGTTGATACCACTAAGTTCTACGTTATTGATATAAATACTACCGCTATTTGGTTCTATTAGGCCTGCTATAAGACGCAGTAATGTTGATTTTCCGGAACCATTAGATCCTTGAACCAAAATTGTACATTTTTCTGAAATTTTCAATGAAACATCATCTAAAATTTTCTTTCTCCCTTCTGGAGTAGCGTAAGAAACATGATCTAACTCTACAGTAAATCCATGATTTTCTTTAAAAGGTTTTTCTCCTTCTTGTGGTTCAAGATCTTTATCAACAACTTGTCCAAGTTTTTCTAAAGATGTTAGGACATCGTAAAATGATTCTAAACCTGTAATTAGTTTCTCAACCGAGCCTATAACTAATACAATGATGATTTCGGCAGCGACAAACTGCCCTATATTCATTTCTTGATTAAGTACTAATATTCCTCCAATTAGTAAGAGTCCTGCAGTCACTAAGACCTTAAAGCCTATCATTTGGATAAACTGTAGTACTAACACCTTGAAATGACTTTCTCTTGCAGACAAATATTCGGTTACTAAAACATCATTTTTTTGTAAGGCAAGATTTGTTTTACCCGATAATTTAAAACTTACTATGGACCTTGCAATTTCTTGTATCCAATGTGCTACTTTATATTTACTTTTTGATTCTTTCAGACTTGTTTCGAGCCCTCTTTTTGCCGTGTATTTAAATACGATGTAAACAAGAAGCAATAACAATATACCGTAGATGATAAAAAACGGATGGTAAAAAGACAGTAGCATTAACCCAAATAAAATTTGTAATAATGCAGCAGGAAAATCTACTAATATTTTAGCTAAACCTTTTTGAGTTGTTAATGTATCGAAAAAACGATTTGCGAGTTCTGGCGGATAATAATCACGCAACTCACTCATCTTAATTTTAGGAAATCGATAAGAAAACTCAAAAGAAGCTCTTGTAAAAATCTTTTGCTGTACATTTTCGATGATTCTAATTTGCATAAGCTGTAAAACTCCTGCAAACACAACTCCCAGGGTTACCAGGATTACCAAAACCACCCAAGAGGTACTAATTTGGGCTCCTTGTACTAAATTTATTATTGCTTGAATCCCTAATGGAAGTGAAAGGTTAACTAAACCTGCAAAAATTGCATAATAGAATGTTTGCAAAATATCCTTTCTATCCAGCTGCAGAAGACCAATTAGCCTCTGCCAAGCGGTCAAATTCTTTTTGGGCATTTTTTATTTTTTTAATGAATTAAACACTAAATCTATGAAGTAAGCTGAAGGTGTAATCTGTTGATCGCAATCGGTTAACGAAGGGAAGTGCTCCTTAAGAAAGTGTTGATGCAAGGCTCCTTCAATTATAGTACTTGACAGACTAGCAGGATAACGGTATTCACTATCATATTCTATGATTATATCCTTAATTCGGTTAGCTAAGCGCTTGTATATAGAAAAATACCCCTCTTTATTTTCCTCATCAACTTCTTTTGTTAGGTACGACTTTGAGTATTCATTAATAACAATTTTATTTAGTAAAACTTCATTAATATGCGAGAAGGAGGAATCTTCTTTAACGGATCTGGTAACAATATCTATAGCTTTTTTCAATTTTTCTTCGGGATTAGAAATACTATTGGTTGAAAAAACCAATTGATATTCTAACCATCCCCAATACCAACATGTTAAATATAAAAGTAGCTTGTGTTTGTTTTCGAAATATCTGTAAATAGAACTTTCGTTAGACCCTATTTTTTCTCCTAGCTTTTTAAAAGTAAAACCTTCAAAACCTATTTCCTGAATCATTAGGATACTATGCTCTATTATTCTCTTACCTAACAATGATGATTCTGGATCCTTGATATAAATCTTATCATTAATTCTAACCTTTAAATCTTGAAGTAAATATTTCATCGTTTGTCTTTATTACTATTTATCATTATCTTATATACATCCCTTAATTACTCGCATGCATATATTAATTACAATTTTAAAAGCGCTAATTACTAAACTAACTTAAAATTATCTCACGCAAAATTAAAAGTATTACTATTACGTTTCAATAGATTAACTTTTATTTAACCAATTTCTTTTACAAATTCGTTGTACTATCTATAATTTTGTATTTATAAATTAATCCATAACACCCTGTAAAACAATGAAAAACATTATAATAATTGCTTTATTCATAACATGTACTGTTTATGGGCAACAAGACAATACGACCTCACAAAACTCTGTTAAAGTAGGAGATATATTCATTATTGGCGCTCCATCTAGTTCTAATTATCAATCTGTTTTTTTTCCTAAAAACAACTTTATCATCAAAAAAGGAGGAATTCCAAATTATAAAAGGATTAGAGGAACTTATGTAGTTACAACATCAGTTACTAAAGACCAGGAGGGCAGTACTAAAATCTCTTTAAAACGGAAAGATGGTAAGAAATTTTTTAATAGTATAACTCAAATACAGGCACATCTAGAAAATGCCTTAGTCCAAAACGAACTTAAATTAGCTCGATAAAAAAAACCATCCCAAGTATACTTGGGATGGTCTATAAAAGTTCAAAGTTTTTATAATTTTATATATTACTGATATAGTGCTCTCAATGCTGTTATATCAGTATTTGTAAATTCTCCATCTTCGTTACTTCCAAAACAAGCTAACATAATAGAATCAGCTCTATCAGAACTTGGAGTACCATTAATTAAAATTGCTCCAACTCCAGCAGTACCTTCGTTAGAGTTTTGACCACAACTTTGACGAGATCTCCAGTCTTGGTGACGGAACCCTATAGAGTGTCCTATCTCATGACCTATAACGTGCTCATTTACGTTGTTACCAAAAGAACTAGTACCAGCATTGATCTGGATAAATTTGTTTGCTCTACCACCGCTAGGGAATCCAGCAGATCCACCACCACCTCCTCGGTTATTATTATAAACAACCATATCAGCAGCTTGGAAATTAGTTCCAAAAGTTAGTCTGAAATTAAGTCTTAGACCTAATCTATTATAATTATCAACAGCCCAACGCAATCCTGTCTGCATTGTACCTGTTAATGCATTACCTGAACCAGTATATCCTAAGATATCGATAGTTCTGTTTGCACCTGTAACAAGATTGTTTGTTCTAAATTGCTTAGTACCGTCTTTATTTGTTGACAAAGCAATCTCATTTAATTGACTCATAGCCACAAATACATCATCAGCCATGATACCTTCTTTAGTAACACCATCTAATGTAGTTTGGCTTGTAATGAAAGCATTGTTAGGGTTAATTCCCCCAGCTAATAATGCGTTGATTTGTGCTTTAGATAATTGTTGATTTACAACCGGTGCAGTTTCGTTTGAAACTTCGTCTTTTTGGCAAGAAGTTACGACTCCAGCCACGATAGCGCATAGCGCTAATACTTTGATTTTCTTCATTTCTAATAAGTTGAGTTTGTGTAGTTATATAAAAAAGAGTAGTTAGCTCCCTTCTATTATGCAATTTTTTAAAAAACTTTGAACTTTTTTATATTTTGCGAGCTGAATATATGATATTTTTTTTTAATTCTGAGTTAATTTTTTGAACTATTCTCTGGAAATATGGTAAAACCGTAAGATTACTTTAAAAAAAACTAGGAAACATTAATTCCCGGAAAACCAAAAAATCGATTAAATGCAAGTTAAGCACTGGCCATTAATCTATTAAAAAACTGTTAAAACAGTAGAAAAATGATAATAATCATACTCCATGAAAAAAGCTAAAAAAAATATAAAAAGAAATCTTTTTCCTACAAATTATAAATTTTAAATTGTAAGTGTTAAAAAAAACTTAATTTAATCGAATTGTTAAAAACTGAATGATTTTTAGAATATACGAATCTTCTAAAAAAAATCATAACCTACTAATAATCAAATAAAAAAAGCCCATTAAAATGAGCTTTTTTTATTTGATTATTTTAATGTTGTTATACTATTTCTGCACTAAGACCTGCTTGTAGTAATTTAGAACATCTAGGAACTAACTCGTTATACGCTCCTGTTTTTACCGTACATTTTCCTTTATAGTGAACTAATAAAGCGCACTGTTCAGCCTGTACTGGACTATGTTCACAGGTACAAATTAGGGTTTCTATTACATGATCAAAAGTATTAACATCATCATTGTATAACACAATTTCGCTATTATCGTGATCAACCGTCTTTTCTAAAACTTGTTCTTCTACTTTTTCCTGAGTACTCATGAGAGAATTATTTTGTACAAATATAATAACTTAGTCAACTACTTTATCAATTCGCATATTATTTTAACGTATAAGACGCTGCTATCCAATTATTTCTATTGATATGCTTAGTAAAATTTAACTTATGTTTTACACATTCTTCAGAAATCATATCTAGATCTTCCTTATAAAACCCGCTTAGAAACAATTTCCCGTCTGATCTTAAAGCACTTGAATAATGCTTAATATCGTTCAATAATATATTACGATTAATATTCGCTATGATTATATCATAACTTTTGCCTGATAATAAGGATACATCTCCTTCATAGGCCGTTATATGATCACAGTGGTTACGTTCTACATTTTCTATAGTATTAAGATAACACCAATTATCAATATCTATTGCATCAATTTCGTTTGCCCCTCTCATTTCTGCTAAAATCGCCAATACTCCGGTTCCGCAGCCCATATCCAAAACTTTTTTATTTTTCAAATCAGTTTTCAAAAGGTGTTGAATCATCATATGTGTGGTTTCATGATGTCCAGTACCAAATGACATTTTAGGTTCTATAATAATATCATAATCCGTATTAGGTTTTTCATGAAATGGAGCTCTTACACTACAAACATCTTCAACTATAATAGGGTTAAAATTCTTTTCCCACTCTTTATTCCAATTAACCTGTTCTATAACTTCTGAGGTATACTCGATTTCAAATTCACCAGAACTAAGAATATGAATATCATTAAGTATATTATCGTTCCATTCGCCTTTCTGAATAAATGCATTTACACCATCTTCTGTTTCAACAAAACTTTCAAACCCAGCATTTCCTAATTCTGCTATTAGAATCTCAGAAGCGGGCTGCAGAGGCTTGATTTTAAAATAATATCCAAGATATATTGGGACTGACATAGTTAATTTGTTTTAATTCAAAAATACTCTTTATAGCTATAAAGAGCATCTCAATTGTTACCTGAGATGCTCTTTTACTACCTAATTGATTTATTCTTATATGTGCTTATAGTGCATTTGCTATTGCCGCGAAACTATCTGCATCTAAAGCTGCACCACCGATTAATCCTCCATCAACATCGGGCTTTGCAAATATCTCTTCGGCATTATTTGGTTTAACACTACCCCCGTATAAAATAGAAACTTCATCGGCAATTTCTTGAGAATATGCTTTACTAATAGTAGTTCTAATAAATGCATGCATTTCCTGTGCTTGTTCTGGTGAAGCCGTCTCTCCTGTACCTATTGCCCAAACTGGTTCATAAGCTAGAATGACGTTTTTCCAATTGTCTTCAGTTATGTGAAACAATCCGTTTTTTAATTGACTTTCTACAAGTGAAAAGTGTGTTTCATTTTTACGATCTTTCAATTCTTCTCCGAAACAAAAGATAATTGTCATATTGTTTTTTAAAGCAGCATCGACTTTCTTCGCCAATAAATCATCTGTTTCTCCAAAATATGCTCGACGCTCACTATGCCCCAAAATAACAGTTTGTACCCCTACGCTTTTTAACATATCGGCAGAAATCTCACCTGTAAATGCTCCATTTTCAGACTGATGCATGTTTTGTGCGGCAACTGTGATATCTACTGACTTTAACTCTTCTACTGCTTTATATAGATTTGTAAACGTAGGAGTTACAATAACTTCTACTCCTGACACATTACCCACTTTGGTTTTTAAGTTTGAAAGCAATGTTTCGGTTTCTGCCAGATTTTTGTTCATTTTCCAATTTCCGGCTACAATTTTTTTTCTCATTAATTTAAAATTTATGTTGTGGTTAACAGTATGGTTATATAGTATATATGAATGTCTAGGCGTTATGTCCTTATTCTGGGATCAAGCCATCCATATATAATATCGACAAATATATTGATAAGTATAAACATAGTGGCTATAACTAATACAGAACCCATAATCACAGGAAGATCTAAAGTATTTAATGCATCAACAATTTCTTTTCCTAAACCGTTCCATCCAAAAATATATTCCACAAATACAGCACCTGCCAGCATTGATGCAAACCATCCTGATATGGCAGTTACTACAGGGTTTAAAGAGTTTTTTAATGTATGTTTTCTTATAATTTGAAACATTGAAAGTCCTTTTGCTTTTGCAGTACGTATATAATCTTGACTTAGAACTTCTAATAACGAATTACGCATTAATTGTGTTACCACCGCTAGTGGTCGAATACCAAGAACAATTGCCGGAAGAATTAAGTTTTTTAATTGAATGTAACTTCCTTCGCCAAAATCATCTACCTCATAAAGACTACCATTCATATTAAGATTAGTAAACTTATGCAAGACATATCCAAACAACCAAGCAAAAATAATGGAACTAAAAAACGAAGGAACACTCATTCCTAAAGTGCTTAATAACTGAATAAGTCTATCCATCCAGCTATCCTTATTTAAAGCACTAATAATTCCCAATAACACTCCAATAAAAATAGCAATAAGAATAGCTGAAACAGCTAAGACTGCCGTGTTTGGCAATGTCTCTTTAATCACATCACTCACTTTTTTTCCGCTTTTTTGAAAAGAATCTCTTAAATACGGAAATTTAAGAACCACAGCAGTATTACCAGTAATAAACAATGTACTTGCGGTATATTTTTTAGTATTCAGGTAAGAAAAATCATCTTTATCTAAACTATGAAAAGAAACTGGAGAAAGATCATTAACATAATAAGAATATTGTGATATTAAAGATTTATCAAAACCATACTTTTTTCTCACGTTATCTAATTGTTCTTTGCTTTCGTTTTGCCCCAACATCATTTGTGCAGGATCTCCTGGCAAAATTGTAAAAAGAAAAAAGATCACTGTTACCACTCCTAACAGAGTAAGTAATGCATATCCTATTTTATGAATTAGATAATTGAGCATTCTTTAATTTTTATAAAGAAAGATCGTCTGCATCATTCCAATGCAGCTTTTCTACAATTACACCTTTTTTAAGTTGCACTATCCCAGGGTTAGACCTAAGAATTGTCTTAAGAGCGGTCTCATCTGTAGTATAAAAATCGAAATTAAGATTGTATTTTGTTTTTACTTCTGACATTGCTTTAGGTGTTGAAGCTGTTAGTGCTATTACTTCATACCCTTTTGCTATAGCTTTATCTGTTGCTTCTTTGATTTCATGTAATCCTTCTGCTTCGCTTTTGGATAAATTATAGGTTACTATAACAATTAAGTTTTCTTTTCTCAAAAACTCGGTTGTATAATCCACACCTCCTTTTTCTATAGCAAAATCATGAATTGGTGGCTCATATCCCTCTTTAATTGTTTCGGTATCGACACTAATAAAAGTTCCATCTACTTTTGGATAGTCTCCTTTTGTCGTCACTATTTTCTCAGCACCATTTACTTTAAATTTCCAATGATAATCAAATTCAGCCTTAGGAGCATCTGCAGGCACTTTCATCCCTTCTTCTATATTTGTGCCTATTTTATAGGCTCTAAAATCTAATGCAGGCATATGCATCAATACGTGATAAGCAAAAGCCAAACAAGCTGTAAAAACTCCAAACACTATCCATTTATGAGCTGAAAGTGGATTAATAGGAGTTATGTATTTTCTTCCGACAAATAAAACAATAATTAATACCAAAAGAATAATATCTTTAGAGAAAGACTCCCAAGGTGTTAACGGTAACGCATCTCCAAAACAACCGCAGTCTGTAACTTTATTGAAATAAGCTGAATAAAAGGTTAAAAAAGTAAAAAATACAATCATTAACAATAATGACCATACTGTAAATTTGGGCAAATACCCTAAAATCAATGTTATACCTAATATTATTTCAAAAATCACTAAAAAGATGGCTATCAGTAACGCAAATGGTATAAGAAATTCTAAGTTAAGAACTCCTTCTCCAAAATATTCTTGAAGTTTATAAGAAAACCCCACAGGGTCATTTAGTTTTATAAATCCAGAAAACAGAAACAAAGCCGCTACAAATATTCTGGAAAACGTGACTAGTATTTTCATAGTATTAAATGATGATGTTTACTTTTAGTGCCTACAAGATAGTGACAGTTTAAATCTTATTACCTTTGGTTTAACAGTATTTTAAAATTCTAAGTTTATGCCTCTAAATGAATCATAGCAAATACTGCATAGTTAATCATATCTTGATAATTTGCATCGATTCCTTCGCTAACAAGCGTTTTTCCTTTGTTATCCTCTATTTGTTTTACCCTAAGTAGTTTTTGAAGAATTAAATCTGTTAAAGAACTTACTCTTAAGTCTCTCCATGCCTCACCATAATCATGATTCTTATTCATCATTAACTCTTTAGTGATCGCAATATGTTTATCGTATAATCGTGAGGCTTCTTCTGATGATAGATCTGGTTGGTCCGCAATTCCTTTTTCTATTTGTATCAAAGCCATAATACTATAGTTTATAATACCTATAAATTCGGAAGCTTCATCTTCGTCTACTTTACGAACATCATTTTCTTGTAAGCTTCTTATTCTTTGTGCTTTAATAAATATTTGATCTGTCAATGAAGGCAGTCTTAGTATTCTCCAAGCACTTCCGTAGTCCTTCATCTTTTTTATAAATAGATCACGACACACTGTAATTATCGTGTCATATTGTGTAGACGTATCTTGCATATAACTGTTCAATTTTGCGTAAATTTCGCTTTAATATGGGAATAAAACCAATTAAACGTTCAAATTTCCTGAAAAATACAAAATCTCTAAGATGACAATTAACTGCAATGGTTCTTTAATAGATTTATCAACCCCCAAAGTAATGGGGATTCTTAATATTACTCCTGATTCATTTTATGATGGTGGTCTTTATAAAAATGAAACTCAAATTTTAAACCAAACAGAAAAAATGCTTACTGCAGGGGCTACCTTTATAGATATTGGAGCCTATTCATCTAGACCAGGTGCTGATCACGTTTCTATCGAAGAAGAAAAAAACAGGATTTTGCCGATTGTTGAATTATTAGTTAACCGTTTTCCTGAAATCCTCCTTTCTATTGACACCTTCAGAAGTGAAATTGCCAAAAGTTGCATTAATTTGGGAGCCGCAATTATAAATGATATTTCTGGCGGAAGTCTAGATCCTGATATGATTTCTGTGGTGGGTGAATTGAAGGTTCCATATATCATGATGCATATGAAAGGGTCACCACAGACTATGAAAGATTTAGACCAATACGATGATTTGATTGGTGAAATGAATTTATATTTTGCAAAAAAAGTATTCGAAGCTAGAAAAAATGGAATTAATGATATCATTATTGATCCTGGATTTGGTTTCGCAAAAAACAGTACTCAGAACTTTAACCTTTTACAAAATCTTAAACTTCTAAAAGTTCAAGAATTACCAATTTTAGTAGGAGTTTCTCGAAAATCAATGATTTACAAAACTTTAAATATTAAAGCACATATGGCTTTAAATGGCACCTCAGTTTTAAACACTGTAGCTGTACTAAATGGAGCTTCTATCATAAGAGTTCATGATGTTAAAGAAGCAGTAGAATGCATCTCGTTATTAAACACATTAAAAGAAAGCAACTCATATAATTAACAAGCATAACAAGAATTCTTTATTAGACAATACAGCTTTTTAAAGTTTTCAAATCTAGGTTTTCACTAATTTTTCTATTTTTACAAAAACACCTGACATTTGGATTTAATCAATCTTAGAATACTTGATGTACTAGATATTGTATTAGTAGCTTTTCTACTATACTACATATACAAGTTGGTAAAAGGTACAGCAGCAATTAACATATTCATTGGTATAGTAATTATCTATTTGGTTTGGAAACTGACTCAGTTTCTTGCTATGGAAATGTTAAGTAGTGTACTTGGTGAGTTTATTGGCGTTGGTATGTTTGCTCTTATTGTTGTTTTTCAACAAGAAATCAGAAAGTTTCTTTTAATGATCGGATCTACTAATTTTGGAAGGAGACGTAAATTTTTACGCCAATTAAAATTTATTAGAGACACCCCAGAAGATAGCCTTACAAATATCAAAGCAATTATAGAAGCATGTAATAGCATGGGGAAAACTAATACAGGAGCTCTTATCGTTATCAAGAGAAATACTTCTTTAGATTTTGTAAAAACATCTGGTGATGAAATGAACATACAAGTAAACACACCTATTCTTGAAAGTGTTTTTTACAAAAATAGCCCACTGCATGATGGAGCAATGATTATTGAAGATAATCATATTGTTGCAACCCGGGTTATTTTACCTGTATCTAATAGTGATAGCATGCCTCTGCGATTTGGTCTACGACATAGAGCAGCCGTTGGCATTACAGAAAAGACAGATGCTTTAGCTCTTGTTGTAAGTGAAGAAACAGGTAAACTCTCTTATATAAAAAACGGAGAATTTGTTATCTATAAAACGCAAGAAGAAATAATAGAAAAAATAAAAAGGGATTTAACTTAATGAGTGACTTAATAACCGTTACCGATTGCAAAAATTGCGGACAACAAATAACAACCTATAATTTTTGCCCAGATTGTGGTGCAAAAAAAATTACTAAACGAATTACTTTTAAAAATCTAGTTTCTGATTTTGTAAATCGTTTTCTAAATGTAGATAACTCTTTTTTTAAAACATTTATTCACTTATTTTCAAAACCTGATGAAGTAATTGATGGATATATACACGGACTTAGAAAAAGATATATAAATCCTTTTAGTTATTTTGCACTTTCTATAACCATAACAGGGATATATTCTTTTCTTACAGAAAAGCGCTTGGAAGAATTAATGAATACTATTGATACACTTTCTAAAGAGCAGTTAGAAATACAACAAGCAGCTATGGATACTAGTTTTCAATATCAATCAATAATAAGTCTACTACTAATACCTATACTTGCTTTAATCTCAAGATTAGTTTTTGTTAATTATAAAAAATATAACCTCACAGAACATTTTGTAATCTATTTATATTCCTATTCTCACATTGTAGGTTTAATGACTATTCTTTTGTTACCAATAACTTTTTTATCTGATAGTATTATTACGATTACCATAGTACAATTTGTAGTTTACATAACATATATCGCATACGTTTTAAAACGACTTTATCAGATCAATCTCAAAAAAATTATTATAAAAACAATATTGTTTTTAATTCTAGGTGGGTTTCTATATATACTTATAGGAATAATTAGCTTTTTGGTAATGCTTATCAATGGCACATTCGAAATGCCAACAAAATAACTCCTCCTCCGTAGTAAAAGAAAAAAAAACTTACTCTGTAGTAGTGGCTGATGCAAATTGCACTTCATATAGGTTTCGATAATATCCATCGGTAATCTCAAGAAGTTCATTATGACTTCCTTGTTCTACGATCGTTCCCTGATCCATAACAATAATTTTATCTGCATTTTTAATAGTAGCCAACCTATGCGCAATTACGATGGAAGTTCTATCTTTTGTTATCTTATCTGTAGCATCTTGGATCAATTGCTCACTATGCGAATCTATTGAAGATGTAGCCTCATCAAGGACTAAAATTTCAGGATTAGAAACATAGGCTCTTAAGAAAGATATTAATTGTCTTTGTCCAGAAGATAACATTACTCCTCTTTCTTTCACATTATAATTATATCCTCCTGGAAGACTTGTTATAAAATCATGTATCCCTATTTCTCGAGCAGCCTGCTCTACTTTATCTTGAGAAATATTAGGGTTATTAAGTGTTATATTGTTAAGAATTGTATCCGCAAATAAAAATACATCTTGTAACACTACTGCAATATGATCTCTTAAACTTTTTAGTTTTATTGTTTTAATATCAGTATGATCTATAGCAATAACACCGCTGTCGATTTCATAAAACCTACTTAGTAAATTTATAATTGTAGATTTTCCTGCCCCTGTTGCTCCCACAATAGCGACAGTATCTCCTGACTTGACTTCTAAAGAGATTCCTTTTAAAACCTCCTCTCCTGGGATATAGCTAAATCGAACGTTATCAAAAGAAATATCTCCTTTAACATGTATTAATTCTTCTTCTCCATTATCTTCAATTACCGATTGAGTATCTAGTACAGCAAAGACTCTATTTGCAGCAACCATTCCCATTTGTAATGTATTAAACTTGTCGGCAATTTGGCGTAACGGTCTAAATAAAATTTGAGATAATTGTATGAACTCTATAACAAGACCTAATGTCATCCCGTCTACTTGTGCCGCCTTTAATCCTCCATACCAAACTATAAGCCCTATAACAATAGAGCTAGCCATCTCTGCAATAGGAAAAAATATAGAATTATACCAAACTGTTTTTATCCAACCTTTTTTATGTTTTTCATTAATCTTTTTAAAATTAGCATACTCCGTTTCTTCTCTTGTAAAAAGCTGTACTATTTTCATTCCTGTAATACGCTCCTGCACAAAAGAGTTCAAATTTGAAACCTGAGTTCTTACTTCCTCGAAAGCAGCTTTCATTTTTTTCTGAAATACTCTTGTTGCATACACGATAAGCGGTAAAACAGCAAAAACCAATAAGGTAAGCTCCCAACTTTGATATGCCATATACCCAAGTATCGCAAGCATTTTAAGAAGATCACTTATAATCATAAATAATCCCTGACTAAAAATACTAGCAATAGTTTCGATATCACTTACTGCTCTAGTAACCAAACGCCCAACAGCTGATTTATCATAATACTGTTTTTTAAAGCCAAGCATATGTTTAAAAAGCTTGACCCTAATATCCCGAATAACTTCTTGACCAAGCCAATTCGCAAAATAAATAAACAGAAATTGCGAAATAACATCTACTACTAAAAAGACCAACATTAATGTAATATAATACACTAATAAATCACCGTTTTTAGGTGTTATTGTCTTATCTATAACTTGTTTAAGAAGGTAAGGATTAACGATAGATAATGCCGCAAGTAAAATTGCCGAAAACGCAACAAAGTAAAAAGTCAGACGATAAGGATTTGTATATGTAATCAATCGTCTAAACAAACTAAAATCAAAAGCTTTTCCACTCTTTCCCGCCATCTATTTTGTATATATTGTTTTAGGATAATCTACCTTTGTTAAGTATAAACCGTGTGCGGGTACAGAATAGCCTGCCTGTCCGCGATCTTCACTTTTAATAATCCTTATTAAATCTTCTTTAGTCAATTTATGTTCTCCTATTTCGATAAGGGTTCCGACAATTGCTCTTACCATATTTCTTAAGAAACGATTTGCCGAAATTTTGAAAACAAGTTGATCTTTATCTTTCTCCCAAATCGCATTTGTAATGGTACAATTATACGTTTTTACATCGGTTTTGGACTTACTGAAGCATTTAAAATTCGTATAGTTTAACAGTAATTTAGCAGCTTCATTCATTAGATCCAGATCCAATGGTTTCTTTATATAGTAAGATCTTTTAATTTCAAAAGGATCTTTTTCTAAAGTAACAAAATATTCATAGGATCTACTTAATGCATCAAATCTTGCATGTGCATTTTCTTTCACACTTCGCACACACCGGATAGCTATCTCCGAAGGCAAGACCGAATTAAGTTTATACTTCAAAACATCATATTCCAATTTTCCTGCAAAATCAAAATGAGCCATAATTTGTTTTGCATGCACCCCAGTATCTGTTCTTCCGGCGCCTACAATTACAATTTTGGCTCTTAAAATTAAGGATAAAGCATCTTCTAAAACTTCTTGAACTGAAATCGCATTAGGTTGACGTTGCCAACCATGATATAAAGTTCCGTTATAAGAAAGTTCTAAAAAATATCTCAAATCAATAGCTTATTTTTGCAGTCAAATAGATCGCAAATATACTTTTTATAATACAGATGTGTATAACGTTCTATCCTCAGTTTTCTTATTACAGTATAAATTATTCTTATAAAATATTTGTGAAAAAAATTCTTCTATTAAGCGATACACATAGTTATATTGATGATCGCATATTACACTACTGCAAAGAGGCTGACGAAGTCTGGCATGCAGGCGATATTGGTGACTTAAAAGTAACCGATGCCATTGAAGCTATAAAGCCTCTAAGAGCCGTATTTGGAAATATTGATGACGAAAAGGCCAGAGTTACTTTTCCTTTACATCAACGATTTACATGCGAAGACGTTTCTGTATGGATCACTCATATTGGTGGGTACCCCCCAAAATACAATAGTACTACTCGAGATGAAATTAAGACTAATCCTCCTAAACTGTTTATTTGCGGTCACTCACATATCTTGAAAGTGATTCCCGACAAAAGCAATGGCGTATTACATATGAACCCAGGAGCTGCCGGAAAACATGGATTTCACAAAAAAAGAACCATGTTACGATTCAGTTTAAATGCAGGTAATATTGAAAATCTTGAGGTTATAGAACTAGGGCAAAAATAAAACCCGAAGTTGGCATACTTCGGGTTTTAACGCACTAATACTACTAAGATTTTAGGTTTATCGTAATCGGTCTACAGATTTTACGAGATCCTCATCCTTTTTAATAGCCTTATTGGCTATCACTAATAAAACGATAGAAATAATAGGAATCAACATCCCAATACCTTTCTCAGAAACCATAGTTTCTCCAGATACCGTTAGCGACCAATAAACAAATACTCCTAGTAAAATAAAGTTTAATAAGATATTGATACGCCCCAACACAAATTGAAGCTGTCTTTTTTTAAATAAAAATATAGAAATCAAAGATAAAATAGCAGATCCTATAAACATTCCTATTACCATAGGCTTCTGTATAGCAAACAAAGGATTCCCATCTGAACCTATGGCAAATGGCACATATAAACAAAGAACTCCTGATAATACAGCAGCCAATAACAGATAAATAGTTTGAACTCTTTGGATCATTAATTTTTTCTTAGAGAAAAGCAAAAATAAGAGTTTCTTTTCATAAATATGTGCAAAAAATAAAAATAAAGTCGTATACTTGCAGCACAAAACATGTAACCTCTTCAATTTTAGGTTACTTACCTTCAAAATAAAATTTTCCTAGAATTCTTCTTTTGAAAATTTATATCAAAACGTAAATTATATAACAAATTTAAATGTTAGAGATTTCTGAATTAAAAGCGAAAAAGCTTCCTGAGTTACAGGAGATTGCAAAAGCCCTTAATGTACCTAAATATCGTACATTAAAAAAACTTGACCTTGTATACCAAATACTAGATCACCAGGCCGCAAACCCTGATAAACTAAAAACGACTACAATGGAGAAATCTCCAGAAAAAAAGTCTCCAGAAAAAAAATCCCCAGAAAAAGCCGCTCCGGTAAAAAAGAATCCAGACGCCCGTCAAAGGAGACCAAGAACCAGAAAAAATGATGGCCCTCGTACCGCGAGTACACACAATCAACCAGAAGTAAAGACGCCACAAGAAAACAAGACAGTAGATACATCTTCGACTAAAACCGAAGATACTACCAAAAATAATAGTCTCGAAAAAACGTCTAAAAAGGAAGATCACAAAGAGACTAACAAACCTCAACACAATAAAGAGGACAAAAGAGACAATAACAGAAGTAGAAATAACGATAAGTCTCAACAAAACAAAAACAGAAATAACAACAACAAAAAGGAAAACGGAAACAGGGATAACAGAAACCGTTATAAAGAACCTGATTTCGAATTTGATGCTATAATACAAAGTGAAGGTGTCCTAGACACTATGCAAGATGGATATGGTTTTTTACGTTCAAGTGACTACAACTATCTTTCTTCTCCTGACGATATATATGTATCGCAGTCTCAAATAAGACTTTTTGGCTTAAAAACCGGAGATACTGTTTTAGGACAAGTAAGACCTCCTAAAGAAGGAGAGAAATACTTTCCTTTAATAAAGGTGAACAAAATTAATGGACTTGATCCACAAGTCGTTAGAGATAGAGTTTCTTTTGAACATTTAACGCCTTTATTTCCGCAAGAAAAATTTAACCTAGCAGAAAGACAAAGTACAATATCTACAAGAATAATGGATTTGTTTGCCCCAATCGGGAAAGGGCAGCGTGGTATGATTGTATCACAACCCAAAACAGGTAAAACTATGTTACTTAAGGATGTTGCTAATGCTATAGCAGCAAATCATCCAGAAGTATACCAAATGATACTTCTTATAGATGAAAGACCTGAAGAAGTTACAGATATGCAACGAAATGTTAAAGGAGAGGTAATCGCCTCTACTTTTGACAAAGAAGCAAATGAGCACGTAAAAGTTGCCAATATTGTGCTTGAAAAAGCCAAAAGACTTGTAGAATGCGGACATGACGTAGTGATCTTACTTGACTCTATCACAAGACTTGCAAGAGCATACAACACTGTACAACCCGCAAGTGGAAAGATTTTAAGTGGTGGAGTTGACGCAAATGCGCTACACAAACCTAAACGTTTCTTTGGAGCTGCACGTAATATCGAAAATGGAGGTTCTCTTACGATAATTGCAACTGCACTTACCGAAACCGGATCAAAAATGGACGAAGTTATTTTTGAAGAATTTAAAGGTACTGGTAACATGGAACTTCAATTAGATCGTAAAATTTCTAATCGTAGAATCTTCCCTGCCATTGATCTTACGTCATCTAGTACACGTAGGGATGATATATTACTTGATGAAACAACTATCCAAAGAATGTGGGTAATGCGCAAATATCTTGCCGACATGAACCCTGTAGAAGCTATGGAATTCATTAACGAACGCTTCAAGCAAACACGCAATAATGATGAATTTTTGATTTCGATGAACGGATAAAAAAATAAATTTTAATAAATATCAAAATGGCTACCTATGCAGGTAGCCATTTTATTTTGCAGTTCTTTAAGATAATCTATTTTGCATCTTGTTAAATTTACAATTCATAAAAAACTGTGAAAGTTTTTCAGAAAGAAGTTGACCAATCAATAAAATTTAAATAAGAATAATGAAAAAAATAGCATACATAATATTGACTGCAGCTTTTATATTAACTAGTTGCCAAAGCAATAGTCAATCCGCTACGAACAAAAATAACAACACTCAAAACATAGAACCTGTTCAAGTTGAATCTACGGATGGATTAGAAAGGGCATATTTCGCTAGTGGATGTTTTTGGTGTGTAGAAGCAGTTTATGAAAGCGTTAAAGGAGTTAAAGAGTCAATATCTGGTTATTCTGGAGGACACACCCAAAATCCTACATACCAATCCAGTAACACCGGAAGAACAGGTCACGCTGAAGCTGTAGAAATTATTTATGACCCTAAAATCATATCCTTCGCCACTCTGGTAGACGTATATTTTGGATCTCAAAATCCGACGCAAATCAATGGACAAGGACCTGACCATGGTTCACAATATCGATCCATCATTTTTTATCAAAATGAAGATCAGAAAAAAGTAATAGAAGAAAAGAAAACCGCCCTAGCCAAAAAACTGAATCGAAGAATTGCTGCAGAAATACTTCCATTTCAAAAATTTTGGAAAGGCGAAGGTTATCATCAGGATTATGAAAAAAGAAATCCTGGAAATCCATATATACGTAATGTATCTATTCCCAGACTACTAAAATTTCAAAAAAACTTCCCTGAACTTATCAAAGAAAAACATTAAAAGAATTCTCAATTAGCCAAATTGTATACAAAACGAGAGTTTAACCTCACACACTAAGGTTAAACCCTCGTTTTTCTACTTTTCAACTACACTTCGGCTAGAACCGACAGAAATCTCTAAAAAAAACTTAAATATCGGTTATAATACACATAAAAATCGATGAAAAACACAAAATAAAGAGTAAAAATTATTTTTTTTATAGAAATAAAATGAAAAGATGTTGTGTTTTTAATATTAAAACATTACTTTTGAATCTGATTTAATGGTTTTCTTTTCAGTATTTTAAGCTTAATTATTAAAGTTTTACTAAAGAAAAAATAATGTAAAGCACTGAAAAACAATAAATTAAATCTAAAAACGTTCATTTAAAATAATGCTATTCACTTCCTAAACTCAAAACGTTTGTTTAGGCAGAAAATGACACTAAACTTAGTTTGGCATCTTTTTTGAATTGCATTTTTTGACGGAAAAACACTTAATATTTGTGTTTAAATTTTAATTAGTAACTAATTATTATTGAAATTAAATTATAACCCAATCTACTTAAAACAAGAGATTATGAAATCAATTTTTACATTTATTCTGCTTTTGGTGATTACCTTTTCTGCTCAGGCTCAGTCCGAGCAGTACTTAATGTCTGCTCAGAAACTAGAAGTACGAAGTGGTCCTGGTCTAAACTTTAATACCATTGCTGAAGTTCCTCAAGGAACTCAAGTATATGTGATGAGTTCAAACTACGGTGACTGGAGTGCTATTCAGTTTAAGAGTATGAACGGATTTGTTCTTACAAATCGTTTAACACAAGATAGTACAATTGCAGATGCAGAAAAAGCTGCTAGAGAAGCTGAGGCTAAGAAAGCAGCGGCAGCGGCAGCAGCTAAAGCGGCAATCGCAAGAGCACAAGCAGCAAAAAGAGCAGCTGAAGAAGCAGCAAGAATTGCTTTTGCTGAAGCTGAACGTTTAACAAGAGAAGCACAAGCTACAGCAGCTAAGGCAGCAGCAGATGCAGACGCAGCGAAGAGATCGAAAACTGCAGCAGAAAGAAAAGCTTTGGCAGATACCGAAGAAACAAGGAAAGCTTTAGAACTAGCTAGACAACGTGCGGCTAAAGGAAATACTGGAATTTCTGCTCCTATAGAATCTACTACAGCTTCTGCAGGTGCTAATTCTGGATCTAGTGCTCCAAAGGCAGCACCAATATCGGTAACTAGAGAAGATAAATATTCTAGTTGGGAAAAGAAAACATATAAATCGGGTGCAACTCCGAAATCATTTAACTTTAAAGGTAAGTTCGACTATAAGTTAGACAACTACTTAAAAATTAAAGTTGGAAAAAACACAGAACTTGTTGCTAAACTTTACAAAATGGGTCAAACTAGTAAGGATGATCAGTTAGTACGAGTTGTATATATCAATTCTAACACTACTCAGTTTATTAGAAATATACCTGAAGGTGAGTATTATCTAAAAATTGCATACGGTAAAGTATGGAAAGAAACCATGAAAGATGGTAAAAGATTTGGTACTTTTACACAAAACGCGTTATACGAGCAAGTACAATCTGTACTAGACTTCAACACTGTTAAAACAAGTAAAGGTATTAATGTACCTTCTTACAACTTATCACTTGACTTATTGCCTAGTGGTAATGGGTATGCTACAAACAATGGAGAAGGTATTTCTGCAGATAAGTTTAACGATAACTAATATCACAAAACAAAAAATAACAACATACATATAATCACCAAATTATAAATGTAACAAAATAGCTAGGACTGTATAGTCCTAGCATTTTTGGTTTAATACTTTTTACAGTTAGTTTTTTTAATTAATTTAAAAGGAGTATATAAAAACAAAGCCTGAGAATTTAAAATTCTCAGGCTTTGTTTTTATTGTATTTATTTGGTTCTGTTTATTTTTTTATCTTAATATTAGTGCATTACTTTAAATATAACAAACAAGGACAACTACTATTTAGACACACTATTACGATGTCTTTCTCTTGCCAATAAAGTATTTTTTAATAACATTGCAATCGTCATTGGCCCCACACCGCCCGGAACTGGAGTTATAAATGAAGCTTTCTTACTCACATTATCATAGTCTACATCTCCAACAATCTTATATCCTCTTGGTCTTGATTCATCAGGGACTCTAGTAATACCAACATCTATAATAACTGCATCATCCTTAACCATTTCTGCCTTAAGAAAATTGGGAACGCCTAATGCTGAAATTACTATATCAGCCTGTGAAATAATCTGCGTAATATTTTTGGTATGACTATGTGTTAATGTTACTGTAGAATTTCCTGGCCAACCTTTTCTTCCCATCAAAATGCTCATAGGCCTCCCCACAATATGACTTCTTCCAATAACAACGGTATGCTTACCTTTGGTATCTACATCATATCGTTCTAACAATTCAAGGATTCCAAATGGTGTAGCAGGTATAAAAGTAGACATATCTAGTGCCATTTTACCAAAATTCATTGGATGAAAACCATCTACATCCTTATCTGGATCCACAGCTAAAAGTACTTTTTGAGTATCAATTTGAGGAGGTAATGGTAACTGAACTATAAAACCGTCAATATCATTATCTTCATTCAACTCTTTGATTTTAGCCAGCAATTCAACTTCACTAGTTGTACTAGGCATTTTTACAAGAGTTGACTCAAACCCAACACGCTCACAAGATTTAACTTTACTACCTACATAAGTTAAGCTTGCACCATCATTACCCACTAAAACTGCAGCCAAATGAGGAACTTTCTCTCCTCGTTTCTTCATTTTTTGAACTTCGGCAGCAATTTCATCTTTTATATCATTGCTTACTTTTTTTCCATCTAATATTTCCATTCCCCTAAATTAATATGCTTTATAAAGTTAAGTTATTATTTGATTATCTCATTTTCCCCATCATCTGCATCATCTTCTTACCGCCACCGCCTTGCATCATTTTCATCATCTTACTCATTTGATCAAATTGTTTTAACAATTGATTAACTTGTTGAATAGAGGTTCCCGAACCTTTACCAATTCGTTTTTTCCTGCTTGAATTAATAATTTGTGGCTTAGCCCTTTCTGCTGGTGTCATTGAATGAATAATAGCTTCGATATGCTTAAAGGCATCATCATCAATATCCATATTTTTCATCATCTTTCCTGCCCCAGGTATCATTCCGACAAGGTCTTTCATGTTCCCCATCTTTTTAATTTGTTGAATCTGCTTTAAGAAATCATCAAATCCAAACTGATTTTTTGCGATTTTCTTTTGAAGTTTTCTTGCTTCTTCTTCATCAAACTGTTCTTGAGCTCTTTCTACTAAGGATACAACATCCCCCATTCCCAGTATACGATCTGCCATACGAGAAGGATAGAAGACATCAATTGCTTCCATTTTCTCTCCTGTACCTATAAATTTTATAGGCTTATTAACTACAGATTTTATCGATATCGCAGCTCCTCCTCTTGTATCTCCGTCTAGTTTTGTTAAAATAACACCATCAAAGTTAAGAACATCATTAAAGGCTTTTGCAGTATTTACCGCATCTTGACCTGTCATAGAATCAACAACAAAAAGTGTTTCGTTAGGAGTAACTGCTTTATGAATGTTAGCTATTTCGGTCATCATAGCTTCATCAACTGCTAAACGACCGGCAGTATCAATAATAACCACATTAAATCCATTTGCCTTAGCATGAGCGACACCTGCTTTTGCTATTGCTACAGGGTCGTTATTTCCTCTATCACTAAAAACCTCAACATTTATTTGCTCTCCAACAATATGTAATTGGTCGATCGCTGCAGGCCTATATACATCACAAGCTACAAGTAATGGTTTTTTTGTCTTTTTAGTTACTAAAAAATTAGCAAGTTTACCAGAAAAAGTAGTTTTACCAGAACCTTGTAACCCCGACATTAAAATTACCGAAGGTGTGCCTGATAAATCAACTCCCGCAACATCTCCACCCATTAATTCGGTAAGCTCGTCTTTTACTAGCTTAACCATCAACTGACCAGGTTTTAGACTTTTTAATACATCTTGACCTAGGGCTTTCTCTTTAACTCGTGCTGTAAAATCTTTTGCTATTTTATAGTTTACATCGGCATCAACAAGGGCTCTACGAACCTCTTTAAGTGTCTCGGCAACATTTATTTCTGTAATCTGACCGTGACCTTTAAGAATATGTAAGGCCTTATCTAACTTATCACTTAAATTATCAAACATAATGTGTTCTGTTTTGAAAAAAAACTATCTTCATCGATAGATAGCTGCAAATTTAAGAATTTGAAGTGTATAAATAAAGAATGGATTTATAGAATTATATAATAGTTCGTTAGTACCAAAAAACCACTTGTCAGAACTAAATAAGTTAGCTCTAGCAAGTGGCTTTATTCATAATCCAAAGATTATTATCCTTATATTTTACTTACAACTAGATAGAAGATGGTAATAAAACTCCTTTGATCACATGTATAATTCCATTTGAAGCTTCAATATCTGCAATAGCTACTTTAATTTCATGATTTAAAAGCACGTTTCCTCTAGATGTCATTTCTATTGTAACTTCTTCTCCTTGTACAGTAGTTACTGTTTGACCTGCAACCAATTCTTCTGCGGTGAATCTTCCTGATACTACATGATATAGTAATACTTCTTTTAGTGCATCTCCGCTAGGAATAGCATCCAGTGCTAAAAAGGCATTATTAGTTGGCGCAAACACAGTGAAAGGACCGTCTCCATTTAATGTTTCTACTAGTTCAGCAGCTTGTAATGCTCCCACCAAAGTTGATAACTCAGGAGTATTTACTGCTATTTCAACAATAGATGATAATCCAGGAGCAGGTAATAGAACACCTTCTATAACGTGAACTATTCCATTAGATGCCTCCACATCTGCCAAAGCCACTTTTATATTTCCGTTAAGCAACACATCTCCTTCTTCATTCATTTCAACACTAACTTCATCGCCCTGTAACGTAGTAACCGTTTGCTTTTGAAGTAAATCTTCGGCAGTAAATTTCCCTGCCGCTACATGATACAATAACACTTCTTTTAATGCATCGCCATCAGGAATAGTCTCTAGTGCTGCAAATGCATCATTCGTCGGAGCAAAAACAGTAAAAGGTCCATCACCACTAAGTGCATCTACTAGGTCTGCTGCTTGCAACGCCGTTACCAAAGTTGATAATTCTGGAGTATTTATTGCTATTTCAACGATAGACTGTAAATCTTCTGTTGGCAGTAAAACACCTTCAATGACGTGGATAATACCATTAGAGGCTTCGATATCTGCTATTGCTACTTTTATATTTCCGTTAAGTAACACATTTCCTGATTCATCAATCTCAATACTTACCTCATCTCCTTGAAGTGTAGTAACAGTTTGTTTTTGCAGTAGATCTTCGGCTGTAAATTTTCCTGCGGCAACATGATACAACAATACTTCTTTTAATGCATCTCCACTAGGAATAGTCTCTAGTGTTGCAAATGCATCATTAGTTGGGGCAAAAACAGTAAAAGGTCCGTCACCACTAAGTGCCTCAACTAATTCTGCAGCCTGCAATGCTCCTACTAAAGTCGATAACTCTGGCGTATTTACCGCTATTTCAACAATACTTTGAAGCGTTTCAAAAGAGGGTGGTAAAAGTACTGCGTCTATAACTTGAATAACACCATTTGAACCACCAATATTTGCTGAAAGTAGTTTAACCGTATCATTAATTACAATTTCATTATTATCGTTAAGACTTACTTTAATATTTTCTCCTTGAAGAGAAGCGACCATTTCTTCTTGCAGCAATTGTGAGGTATTAAATCTTCCACTTGCTACATGATACAATAAAATCTCTTTTAAAGTTTCGGCCCCTGGAATTGTTTCTAATGCCGCAAAAGCATCATCTGTTGGTGCAAACACTGTAAATGGCCCAGCTCCTGTTAATGGTTCAACCAATTCAGTAGCTTGTAGTGCTCCTACTAACGATGTAAACCTACCATCTTCAACAATTAATTCAACAATTGTTTTGTCTGGAAAAGTAGCTTCTGTTAATTCTGCAGTCCACAGACCCCTACCTATTCCTCCAGAAGTAAATAATCTAAAACCACCCTGAATGTTTCCGTTATCTCCTACTCTTCCTACACCAAATATTAAATCTCTACCAGGTGGATTAATAATTAAATATACGATTCCGTCACTTACAATTGCACCACGAGTTCTTGCTTTGGTACCATCAGGTAATACCAAATCCCCTCTAACAATTGTAAAACTTGCATGATAAAGTGTAAAATTCAGATTTAGTTCTCCAGCTATTTCAGAACCTTCACCTTGTCCATTTGTAACTGTAGCCGAGAAATCATAAACTCTTCTCTCTCTACTTATATCAAAACCAAAATTCTTACCTTCTTCAACTCTAAACTCTCCTTCGATTGGACTTTGTGTCATTTTGTCAATGGCATCAAAACTAATTATAGGGGATTCTTTAAATTCCTGAACCTCTTGTTCTGGAAGGACTTCGGATCCATCATCATTTTGACAGGACACAAAAAAGTTCATAAAAAATAGGCATAAGAAGGGTACCGTTAACCTTTTGATTAGCGTTTTCATTATAGTAAAGTTTTAAAAATTAGTATGTAAAAATTGTGTGATAAGAATAAATCTGAGCTACCGTTAAACTAAACGTAGCATGAGAACAACGATAGCTCAGAAAATTATTTTGGGGAGAAACTTTATAGTATTACATCATTGGTAATAATACTTGATCAATAACATGTATTACTCCATTAGCAGCTTGTACATCTTCGACTACAATATTACTAGCTGTCATATTTGTTGCTCCTGTTACAGTTGCTGGCATTGCCGTTAAAGTAATATCACCGTTTAATGTTGTGGCAGTTGGAGTAGCGGCCAACATATCAGAAGTTACATTTGCTCCTGCGACTACGTGATGATTTAAAACTCCAGCCAAAACAGTTTCATCTGTTGGCACTGTAATAGCTGCAAAGGCATCATTAGTCGGTGCAAATACTGTAAAAGGCGCTGGGTCTGTTCCTAAACCAGTACTTAGCACTGCCGCAAAATCGGTGGTTGGCGTTAACGTTGTAAGTGCCGAAACTAAAGTTGAAAATGTATCTGTATCTGCCGTAGCAAAAGTCACCACTGTAGGTAGCGTTATTACTGTGTTTACTTTATGAATCACCCCATTACTAGCTATAGCATCTGCTGTTGTAACAGTAGAATTTCCATTAAAAGTAACTCCACTACTAGTATTAATATATATACTTAAATTTTTATCCGTATCACCATATGTGGCAAGAGTTTTAGCATAAGAAGTAGATAAGCCTGTTGAAAGATTTACTCCAGCAATAACGTGATTTAATAAAATTTGTTCTAATGTTTCAACTGCTAAGCCTGAAATATCTCCTAAATTAGTAAAAGCAGTATTATCAGGTGCTAGCAGTGTTAGATTACTATCTGCTGCACTTAAGACTGCTGCAAAATCAGTATCAAACCCTGTAGTCGTTGTAGCAACTGTAGCTAATGTGCTTAAGTCTGGATCATTTGCCGCAAATGTAAGCATTGTTGGCACTGGAATTACTTTATCTACTGCATGGATAACACCATTAGATTGATCGATATCTGCTGTTGTAACTGTCGCAACTCCATTAATTACTACTCCGCTAGAAGTATTAATATACGAGCTCATATCTGCAAGGTTAAGAAAGTATCCTGTTGATAATTGTGCTGAAGTTATTTCAGACCCGATAACATGATTAAGTAATATTGGCGTTAATTGTTCTTTGGTAGCTGTTTCTAATGTTAAGCCATTTGCAGTTAGGAACTCATCAAAAGCGGCATTGTTTGGAGCGAATACAGTAAAATTGCCACTTCCGGATAGTGTTGCCACTAATTCTGCTTTTTCCAGAGCAGCTAGTAAAGAACTATAATCTGCATTTGCAGCTACGAATTCTGCTATTGTTGTTGTTGCAGGGGGAAATGAAGTATCATCATCATCACTACAAGAAATAAGTGTAGTAACAAATAAAGCAACTAAAACTGTTCTAAAAAGGTTTTTAAATTTCATGGTGTTTGTATTTATTGTTTGGTGATTAAACAACTCAATCAAAAAAACTCTAACCCTCACTTTGGACTTTAGCATTTTTTTAACTTTTTGTTTAATCTTTTAAAATATTTGTTAAACAAAAAAAACCATCCTATTTAATGAATGGCTTCTTTGTATTTAGTAATGATTTCATTGTATCATCTAGTATCATTTTCATCACAAGCACTAGCTACTCTTAAAATATTCGATAGCAGTTCACTATTATGTTGCGCACCTATATTTTGACCGTTATGTAAAAGTAAACTTATTGGGTAATTAATACTTACTGATACATTCTCATCTACGTTTTCCATAAAATTAAACATATTCGCATCATGATCTATTTTAACCGAGCTCATTATATTTGATCTACTGTTAAAAGTAGATAATTGAATAGGATATACGAAATCTATACACTCAATATCATCATCATCTTCATTTCGACAACTGTCTCCAAAAGTAGAAAGTTCGCTATCATTTCTAATCACACGTTGCGTATGATCTGCTAGTGTTATCGTAACTGGGTATTTAATTTCTACTACATCTATATTAGAAATTCCCTGATAATCGCTTATACCGTTAATTTCACGTTCATTTCCACCAAGCATGATGGTGTAAGGTATATTAATGCTGAAACAATTAGCATTATCTACAATGTCATCAAAAGACCCATCATGAATAACCATATTTTTCATAAGATTAGCTAATTGCGAATCTTTTGGTATTCTATTATCCTCATTAGGGTCAATGAATTCTTTTTCCTCTTTTTGGCAGGAAACTATTGACATTATAATTAACAAAAAACATAAAATCTTCCTCATTTTTTTACTTTTTTTTCCAATACTTGTGTATGTAAAACAATATACAAGATAAAATTCCTACTTGTAAATACATTTTTTTTTAATTTTAACAAAAATAACTACAAATGCCAAAAGATTTATTTGAAGATGTATGTGATGAAAAGTTGTTTTCTGAGCTTTTTAAAAAACATGCTACAGAGCTTCATGATTTTATTTATTATAAATATGGGCAACATATAGATCCTAAGGACAAAGTACAAGAGGCATTTATAAAGCTTTGGGACAATTGTAAAAAAACTTCGCTACAAAAAGCAAGAAGCTTTCTTTTTACAGTCGCTAACAACCTTACTTTAAATCAATTAAAGCATAATAAGGTAAAAATAAAATTCCAACAGTCAGAATATAACGACAGAACCAATATCAACCCCGAATTCGTACTTGAAGAAAAAGAATATCTTCAAAAATATCAAAATGCTCTGGCTAATTTAACCGAACCACAACGTGTTGCATTTTTGTTAAACAGAATTGAAGGTAAAAAACATAAGGAAATAGCCGAATTATTAGGGATTTCTAGAAAAGCAGTTGAAAAAAGGATTTATGGAGCATTAGAAAAACTTCGTAAAGAAATTGATGGTATATAGAAAAGTCAAATAATTCTATCTAACTAGAAATATGATAAAATGGAAAAACAAGAAATAATTTCAGGTGCCAGGGTAGGAATTTTAACACGACAATTGTTATATAGATAGAAATCTTGCTATGAAAAAGAAAGATCTCATACGAAAGTGGTTGGATAATGACCAATTAACTTCATTAGAATCAGAGGCGTTTAAAAATTTAGACGCCTATGATTCTTATATTAAAATTGCTCAAACAGCAAAAAACTTTAAAGCTCCTAATTACGACCTTGATAGTAATTTAAAAGAATTAACTTCTAAAATTTCAGATCGTAAAACAGAACATAACTCTCTTTTTAACAGAAATATGATGATGAGGGTTGCAGCGATTTTAGTGTTAGGATTCGGAATTTACTTTTCTTTTTTCTATTCTTCACAAACAGTTATTAAAACCTTAGCAGGTCAAAAAACTTTAATTGATTTACCCGATGGAAGTACCGTGAATATAAACGCGCTTTCATCTATACAATATCAAAAAGAGGAATGGCAGAATAACCGATTAATAGTTTTAGAAGGCGAGGCATATTTTGATGTTGCTAAAGGCAAAAAGTTTGATGTACAAACTGATACTGGTATTATTTCTGTACTTGGAACGGAGTTTAACATCAAACAGAGAGAAAACTATTTTGAAGTGGTATGCTACGAAGGGTTAGTAAGTGTATTACACAAAGGTAACACAACTAAACTGCCTGCTGGTAATGTCTTTAAAGTGATCCAGAATCGAACTTTAAATGAAACCACTTCATTACTAAAACCCAAGTGGATAGAAAACAATAGTACTTTTACTAGTGTTCCTTATAAATACATATTGAAAGAGTTTGAAAGACAGTATAATGTGACGATTACAGCAAAAAATATTGATCTTAATAAACTTTTTACGGGCAATTTTGTACATTCAAATATTCAAACCGCAATACAATCTATTACTATACCTATGCGTTTGGATTATACAATTAATGACAACAACATAACCCTATATTACAAAGAGTGATCAAAATCAAAGTCACAACATTATTTATTTTTCTTTTATTTTTTTTAAATCAGGTATATTCTCAATCTGATAATATTACTGTGCCTTTGAGCATCATATTAGATGAAACACAAAATAAATTTGATTGTAACTTTACTTATTTAGACAAAGATGTATCTGGATTACGACTTAAAAAACCTTCTGACACCTTAAATTTACAAAAGACGATAGCATATTTAAGATACAATACCCCCCTAAATTATACTTTCTTAAATGACAATACTATTGTACTAAGTCTTACGAAAAACACACAAAACGTTTGTGGAACTCTGAAATCACTTTATAAAGATGAAATTCTAGCAAATGCATCAATACAAATTAATGATGATCTTTTTATTAGTAATGCTAAGGGAGAATTTTCAATCCCCGTTAAAAACCCAAACGACTACATAAAAATTTCTTTTGTAGGTTTCAAAACATTAAAAATTCTTGCTAAAGAGCTTTTAGGAACTCCCTGCAAAACTGTTCAATTAATACCCGAAATTCAATATTTAAACGAAGTAGTTTTAAATGATTATCTGGTCAAGGGTATTGCAAGAAATCCAGATGGCTCTATAGTTATTGATTATACAGACTTTGGTTTACTTCCTGGATTAATAGAGCCTGATTTATTACAAACAATCCAGGCCTTGCCTGGTATTATTAGTGTTGAAGAAACTGTATCTGATATTAATGTTCGAGGAGGTACCAATGATCAAAATCTTATTTTATGGGACGGAATCAAAATGTATCAATCTGGTCATTTTTTTGGCTTAATCTCTGCATTTAACCCATATCTTACCAAAAACGTTCAACTAACAAAGAACGGTTCTAGTTCAAGCTATGGAGATGGTGTATCTAGTGTTATTGCGATGAACACTACTAATGAAATCAATCAAGACTTTGATGCAGGACTAGGTATAAATATGATTAGCGCAGATGGTTTTATAGATACTCCTATTGGTAAAAAATCATCACTACAATTATCCGCCAGAAAATCTATTAGCGAAATTGCAGAAACACCAACATATGAACAATTTTTTGACAAAGCTTTTCAGGATTCTGAAGTAGTAAACAGTTTAAATACTGATGAAAAATTTTCTTTTTATGACACTAGCCTACGATGGCTGTATCAATTCACTCCCAAGGATTTAATTAAAGTAAATGGATTGATTATTAGAAATGATTTAGGCTTTCAAGAAAATGCAATAATTAATGAAACTAACATTAGTCGAGAAAGTACTGTAAAACAAAATAATAGCGCAGCCAGTATCATGTATGAAAGAAACTGGACAGATGCTTTTAAAAGTGAACTTCTTATTTATGGAACAAATTATAAGTTAGAAGCCATTAACTCTGATATTATAAATAATCAACGATTACAGCAAGAAAATGAAGTTTTAGAAAGTGGCATTAAGTTGAATACAATGGTTATTTTAAATTCAAATGTTCATCTTAAGTCTGGCTATCAATTTAACGAAACAGGTATTTCTAATCTTCGTGATGTAAATAATCCAACTTTCAGGGATTTAATCAAAGAAGTCATTAGAACAAATAGTATTTTTTCTGAAATTGCATTTAAATCTAAAAATGCAAGCACTTATTTAAATATCGGAGCCCGTCTAAACCATTTTGACAAGTTTGGTGCTTTTCGGTTAGAACCTCGTATAGGTTTTAATCATAGATTTACTAATCATCTAAGTTTAGAATTTTTAGGAGAACTAAAAAGTCAAGTAACTTCACAAATTATAGAATCACAAAATGACTTTTTAGGAATAGAAAACAAAAAATGGGTGCTTTCAAATAATGATAACATTCCTATATTAAAAAGCCAACAGACTTCTTTAGGGTTAAGTTATAAACATAATAACTGGTTAATCAGCGCCGACAGTTACTACAAAAAAGTAGATGGTATTATTGCTCAGAGTCAAGGGTTTCAAAATCAACTTGAATTTGCCGATGATCATGGTAATTATATTGTAAAAGGAGTCGATTTTTTGATTAATAAAAGATTTGCAAAATTTAGCACTTGGTTAAGCTATTCTTATGCCGATAACCAATATGAGTTTAATCAACTTAGTGAACAAAGTTTTCCTAATACAATTGATATTACACATAATCTTAATATTGCATTAGCTTATACTAATGAAAATCTAAAAATCTCTTCTGGTATAAATTGGCATAGTGGTAAACCTACCACACGCCCTATTATCGATAACCCAATAGATCCGCAAGGCAATATTAATTATGAACACCCTAATAGTGATACATTAACTGATTACTTTAGGTGGGATGTATCAGCTACTTACAATTTTAAATTTTCTTCAAAAGTTAGCGGCAATATGGGATTATCTATCTGGAATATTTTAAGTCAAGAAAATATTGTAAACAACTACTATAGAATTGATTCTGAAAACAGAGTAAGAGAAATCCAAGAACGAGGACTTGGGTTTACTCCAAATGCAGTACTAAGGATTAATTTTTAAATATGTTTTACACCACTATAGCTTACTATTTCTTCTCCACCCACAACTTTTACTGCATTTTTAATAATTTCAAATCCATTTTTCTCGAAAAAATGACGAGTCAATAAGTTAATTTGGGTTGTTAGCGTTTTAATATTTGCTTCTTTAGCGACTTCTTCAATGGTTGCATACAAATCCTTTGCAATACCTTGTCCTTGATAACGTTGATGAACAAAAACATATTCTATAGTTCCAGAAGTATCCATAGAAAAAGATCCTATAATTTCACCATTTAATTTAGCATTATAAACAAAAGCATTAGCAAACTTTTTCAACCAATACCCTTTATTGGTAGCTAAACGAGAATAAACTTTAATTTCTGCTTTAGTAAATATCTTAGAACCATAGGTAGTCACCGTTTGATAAAACAAACGTTGCATAAGTGATAAATCATTATCGGTCGCTTTGGTTATTTGATACTTCATCCAGTTATTACTCCCGCTTAAAACTATATATTA
Source organism: Aquimarina aggregata (assembly GCF_001632745.1). Taxonomy (GTDB): domain Bacteria; phylum Bacteroidota; class Bacteroidia; order Flavobacteriales; family Flavobacteriaceae; genus Aquimarina; species Aquimarina aggregata. Next base: position 608,756 of record NZ_LQRT01000013.1, read on the forward strand.
AAATACCGATAACAATAGTTTTGTATATGCATAGACTTTTTCTTTGATACTTTATATTTCTAACAAGATATTAGAAAAAAAACTAGTATACACAAAAAAATCACATAAATTTCTTATTGAATCGTCGATGAAATTAACAAAAAATCGACAAAATACATAATTCCGTTTCTAAAATATATTAACATTCAAAACATCCACCTGTATTTTGCACCTATCACACTATAAATGCGACTACATTCTTTCCGGAACATTTATACCTAAAAGCCCAAATGCACTCTTTATCGTATTTCCTACGATACTAGAAAGTTGTACTCTAAATTGTTTTTCTTTTTCGCTATCTGCACCAAAAATAGATACGTTTTGAAAAAATGAATTATAACTTTTTACAAGGTCATAAGTATAATTGGCAATAACTGCTGGGCTAAGCTCGTTGGCAGCGTTTTGGATAATTTCTGGATATACTTCTAATTGCTTAATCAATTCTTTCTCTTTATCATGCAATGCTATAGTAGTTATTGATTCAGTATAGTCAAAATTTGCTTTTCGTAAAATTGCTTGTATTCTAGCATACGTATACTGAATAAACGGACCTGTATTTCCTTGAAAGTCTACAGATTCTTCAGGATTAAAAAGTATTCTCTTTTTAGGATCTACTTTAAGAATGAAATATTTTAATGCTCCTAATCCAATCGTATTATATATATTTTCTTTTTCTTCTTGAGAATACCCTTCAAGCTTACCAAGATCTTTAGAGATTTCTCCAGCTGTTTTTGTCATCTCAACAATTAAATCATCGGCATCAACTACAGTACCTTCTCTACTTTTCATTTTACCGCTTGGTAAATCTACCATTCCATAACTTAGGTGATGTAAATTTTGTGCCCAATCATATCCTAATTTTTTAAGGATTAGGAATAACACTTTGAAATGATAGTCTTGTTCATTACCAACTGTATAAATCATACCGGTGACATCTGGTTTATCTTTCGAGCGTTGAATTGCCGTTCCAATATCCTGAGTCATATACACCGAAGTTCCGTCACTTCGTAGTACCAGTTTTTCATCAAGCCCTTCATCTGTAAGGTCGCACCAAACGGACCCATCCTCTTTTTTAAAAAATATACCTTTTGTTAACCCTTCCTCTATATTGTCTTTACCTAAAAGATATGTATTACTTTCATAATAATAACTATCAAAATCTACTCCTAACGTCTTATAAGTTTGATCAAAACCTTGGTATACCCAACTATTCATAGTCTTCCACAAAGCAATTACTTCTTCGTCTCCTGACTCCCACTTTCTAAGCATTTCTTGAGCTTCTATTAAAATAGGTGCTTCTTTCTTCGCTTCTTCTTCAGATTTACCATCTGCAATAAGATTATGTATTTGTTCTTTATATACTTGATCAAATTTCACATAATAATTACCAACTAACTTATCTCCTTTTAGATTTGATGTTTCTGGAGTTTCCTGATGGCCATAGTTCTGCCATGCAACCATTGACTTACAAATGTGTATTCCTCTATCATTTATAATTTGAGTTTTATACACTTTTTTACCACTAGCCTTAATAATTTCTGCTACTGCATATCCTAATAAGTTATTTCTTATATGTCCTAAGTGTAATGGTTTATTGGTATTAGGCGAAGAGTACTCTACCATTACAGCTTCACCATTTTGTGAAGGGGCTATAAAACCAAACTGTTCGTTATCTTTAATACTTGCAAAAAAATCAAGGTAATATGAATTAGAAACTACTAGATTTAAAAACCCTTTGACTACATTATAATCATCGATTTCTACAATATTTTCAACCAAATATTTCCCAACTGCCTCTCCTATTTGTACAGGATTTCCCTTAACCACTCTTAACATTGGAAATACAACAACTGTAACATCCCCTTCAAACTCTTTTCGGGTCCCTTGTAATTCAACAGATTCTAACGTAACACTATACAAGTCTTGTATTGCTTTTTTTACATTATCTATAATAGTTTGCTGTAGGCTCATATGCTAAAAAAATTAAGGTGCAAAGATAATAGAAATTATAGTCCTGTACCACTGCAACATTTCAATATCTTATAATAAAAAATCAATTTACTTTTATTTTATCTAACATAAATTCTTTGTAACTTAAACAGAAAAATGCGAATTCTTCTTACGGGAACCAACGGGTATATCGGAATGCGCCTTTTACCCTTACTTATTACTAATGGGCATGAAGTGATTTGTTGTGTACGCGACAAAAATAGACTCTCTATAGATGCTGAAACAAGAAAAAAAGTTTCTATTATCGAAATCGACTTTTTAATCCCTCCAGATTCATCAAAACTTCCAAAAGATATAGATGCAGCTTATTATCTAATTCATTCTATGAGTTCGTCTACTACAGATTTTGAAAAGAAAGAGGAAATTGCTGCTAAAAACTTTAATACTTACGTTGAAAACACCAATATCAAGCAGGTAATTTATTTAAGTGGTATTGTGAACGAAAAAAACCTCTCGAAACACTTATGGTCAAGAAAAAATGTAGAAGAAACGCTATACAAAGGAAAATATAACCTCACTGTTTTAAGATCAGGTATTATTGTGGGATCTGGTAGTTCATCTTTTGAAATTATTAGAGATTTGTGCGAAAAACTTCCATTAATGATCACTCCGAAATGGGTGAATACTAAAACGCAACCGATTGCAATTCGAGATGTACTTAACTTTATGATTGGAGTGTTAGGGAATGCCACATGTTTTAATCAATCTTATGACATTAGTGGACCCAATGTAATGACTTATAAGCAAATGCTTAAACAGTATGCTAAAGTTAGGGGAATAAAATTGCTTATTCTTACTGTTCCTGTGATGACACCCAAACTATCATCATATTGGCTTTATTTTGTTACTTCTACATCATATAAACTAGCTCTTAATTTAGTAGATAGTATGACTATTCCTGTTATTGCAAATGACAATAGGCTACAAGAACAATTGAATATTTCACCAATGAGCTATGTCAAGGCTTTAGAATTAGCATTTATCAAAATTGAACAAAATCAGGTTGTTTCTAGTTGGAAAGACTCTATGGTAAGTGGTCGTTTTGAAAAAAACATTCAGAAATATGTCACCGTACCTAAACGTGGGTGTTTTAAGGACAAAAAAAAGATAAAACTAAAAAATTCAGAAAGTGCTTTAAATCGGATTTGGGGTATTGGTGGAGAAACAGGCTGGTACTACGGAAATTGGCTATGGAAAATTAGAGGGTATTTTGATAAAATTTTTGGGGGTGTCGGATTGCGAAGAGGACGTACACATCCTGATGAATTATTTTCTGGAGATGCCTTAGATTTTTGGAGGGTATTAGTGGCTGATAAAAAAGAAATGCGATTATTATTATTTGCGGAAATGAGGGTTCCTGGAGAAGCATGGCTAGAATTTGACATTGACCAACATGGGGTATTACACCAAACAGCAACCTTTAGACCTAAAGGCATTTGGGGAAGATTATATTGGTATGCAATGGTTCCTTTTCATTACTTTATTTTTGATGGTATGATACGAAGAATAGCATCTTGAAAATTGACTTTAAAGGATTAAAAGCTAAGTTTTATCGATTAATTGCATATTTTTGCTTTTTTTCATATATTTAAGAAAACATACAAATGAAACAACTCTCACTTATCATCTTAACTGCGTTAGCATTATTCTCATGCAATTCTGCTCCTGTAAAAGATGTAGAGTTGCATAATTTGGTAACGATGATATTAGGTGAATTTTCTAATGCAGAGCAAACAGAAAAGGATGCTAGTTTTAGACATTTAAATCTTAAATCAGTTAGAATCTGGAAAGATAGACCAGGGTATTGGGTATACACCGAAGTTCATGAAGCTTCTGAAAACAACAATATATATAGTCAACGAATATTAGAGTACGAACGAGTAGATTCTTTAAATTTTAAAAGTACTAGTTATAAAATATTAAATGAAAAAGAATACAAGTTTGGTTGGCAAAATGCTAAAGTATTTAATAAATTAACTTTAGATAGTTTACGATTAAAAGAAGGTTGCCAAGTATATTTCAAGAAAAAAACGTCTACAATATACTCAGGAAAGACAAATAGAGACTCATGTCTAAGCTCAATTAAGTCTGTAAACCATATTACCAGTTCTTTCGTAGTAAGTAAAAATAAAATATCTGTATGGACCCGGGGTTACAGTAAAGAAGGAAAACACATTTTTGGTAAAATCAGTGGTCCATATAAATATAAGAAAATAGCAAAACGATAATTTTGTTAATTTGTAAAGTCTGCTAATGTTTTGTTTTCTAAAACCTTTAAAGTATTATCCCTTACCTCTATCATAAGACTATGAACGGTACACCTATCCTCATCGGGACAATCACCGCACTTTTCATAAAAATTAAGACTAACACATGGCAACATAGCTATAGGTCCTTCTAGAATACGTATTATTGAAGCCATTACAATATCTTTAGGCTCTTTAATAAGATAGTATCCACCACCTTTTCCTTTTTTTGATCCTAAAATTCCATTTTTTCTTAAAGTCAATAATATACTTTCTAAAAATTTTTGAGAAATATTTTCACTTTGGGCTATTTCTGATATTTGTACAGGGTGATCACAATTTTTTCTAGCGATATAGGTAAGTGCTTTTAAGCCATATTTTGTTTTCTTTGAAAGCATATTTGACGAGTTTCAGGTTTACTATTAAATTGCTAAAAGCATTTGTAATCTAAACCATAAAACAGGGTACATAGATTACATGCTTTTCGGTAAAAAGACCTCTGCCATCATACATCTTGCACTACCTCCTCCTAATGTCTCAATAGTATTAAGATCGCTGTGAAGAATTGAACAATGTTTTTCTATTTTAAGTATTTGATCTTTTGTCAAGCTTTTAAAAGCCGCCGTTGACATCACAAGATAGCGCTTATCTCCCGAACCTACAACTTGTAACATATTGCCCGCAAAATTATTCACTTGATCTTCATTAATCGCAATAATTTCTTTATTATCTGCTTTTAAGTGGTTGATCACATTTTTACGCTCTTTTTTATCATCTATACAATCTAAACAAACTACAGCAAATGTTTCTGCAATTCCCATCATTACATTTGTATGGTAGATTGGTAGTCTTTGTTCATTTACAGTTTGATAAGCCGTAAAGATAACTGGAGTATATTCAAAATCTTCACAAAACTCTATGAACAACTCTTCATCCGCTCTTGGAGAAAGAGCACAATATGCTTTTTTATTAACTCTATCTAAAACTAAACTACCAGTCCCTTCTAAAAAAACCTCTTCTTCTTCGGCAGCCGTATAATCTATAATATTATGTATTTCATAGCCAGAAGTTTCAATAAAATCTAAAATCTCCGGTCTACGTTCTTTTCTTCTGTTCACCGCAAACATAGGATACAAACCCACGTCTCCATTTTCATGAAAAGAGACCCAATTATTTGGAAAAATAGAATCAGGAGTATCATTTTTAGGGTCATCATCAATAACGATTACATCAACTCCTACCTTTTTCAATGCATTTACAAAATTCTCGAACTCTTGTTTTGCAATTTTATTTGCATCTTCTTGACTTATTCCAGCATCTTCCTGATAATAATTATTAACAGCAGTTTGTTCATTCATCCTAAATTGCACGGGACGAATCATTACAATGGTATTGGTTACTTGTCTCATATCTCTATAAACTTATAGCATTCAAAATCTATAAAATAATTAGTCTCTTATTAAAGGCATTGTAGAACAACGTAATAGCCCTTCTTGTTTTGCAATCTCAGCATACTGAACCTCCTCGACCGTAATACCTAAACTTCTTAGCCAAGTATTTAATCTTACAAAATTTTTCTCTGAGATAACTACATCTTCTGAGATTGAAAAAACATTAGAATTCATATAATACATTTCATTCTTGTCAATATGAAATACATTCTCTTTTCCAAAAAAGTCAACTAAATACTGGTAATCCTCCGGATTTCGAAATCCTTCCTTATGAATTATTGCTTTATTCTTCCCTACTGGTTGAAAACAACAATCTAAGTGCAAAGCATTATCTCTAGGATCATCCATAGATTTATTAAGATCAAACTCTTTTACCTTTTTATTTGGAAAAAGCGACTTAATATATTCTACTCCCTTCATATTTGTTCTTGCAACAATACAATCAGGATAATCCTCCCCTTTATAGGTTCCTATAAAAATATGATCGTTATGAACAATAATATCCCCCCCTTCAAAATGGATGTCTTCTGAAGGTGCTTTAAAAACCATTTCAGGAGAAATCTTATCTATTACATGTTGAATTGCCTTAATTTCTTTTTCTCGATCAGGAAGAATATTTGACTTAATAAATTTATCATCTATCACCAATGCTATATCTCTAGCAAAAATCTGGTTGTAGTCTACAATAACCTCTGGCCTGTAAACTTTTACATCATATTTTTCAAAAATTTTTGCCACAGCATTCATTTCTGAAATCATATCTGACTCCTTTGGATAAGTTCCTGCTTTTATATGCTCAATTGACTTTGGATCATAAGCATCTTCAATTTTAGGAACAGGTCCATTGCTCATTGCTGTTCCTAAAACCACGGCTCTAAGTCGGGATGTTTCGTTTTTTATATTTAATTTCAAAAATCGAGTGTTTAAATATGTTAGTTGAAGTAGTTAGGCAAATATATAAAGAGACTATTTCATCGTAAAACTTTAATCAAAAAAAACACCTGATTTTTATTAATTTTTCAAAAAACAACAGATTTAAGTCTTGCTTTTATATATTCAATAAAAAAGGGCATTGAATTTCTTCAATGCCCTTTTTATTTAGTTTATTTCTACTAACGTTCAGAGATTTCTTTAAAATCTCTGTGATTTTCTCCAATATAGATTTGTCTTGGTCTCCCTATAGGTTCTTTTCTAAGACGCATTTCTCTCCACTGTGCAATCCACCCTGGTAATCTTCCAAGAGCGAACATCACTGTAAACATTTCTGTTGGAATTCCTAATGCTCTATAAATAATCCCTGAGTAAAAATCTACGTTAGGATATAATTTTCTTTGTACAAAGTACTCATCCTTTAAAGCAACTTCTGACAATCCCTTAGCAATATCAAGAACAGGATCTTCAATACCCAAGTTACCAAGTACTTCTTCTGCAGATTTTTTAATAATCTTAGCTCTAGGATCAAAATTCTTATAAACTCTATGTCCAAATCCCATTAAACGGAACGAGTCTTCTTTATCTTTTGCCTTGTTTATGTATTTAGCAGTATCTCCTCCATCTTCCTTAATAGCTTCTAGCATTTCTATAACAGCTTGGTTTGCTCCACCATGAAGAGGTCCCCAAAGCGCAGATATCCCTGCTGATAATGAAGCAAACAATCCTGCATGAGAAGAACCTACAATTCTTACCGTAGATGTCGAACAGTTTTGTTCGTGATCGGCGTGAAGAATTAACAACTTATCTAATGCATCATTTACAATTTTATTAGCCTCATATGTTTTATTTGGTCTTGCAAACATCATTTTATGTAAATTCTCTACATATCCTAATGAGCTATCGCCATAATCTAGTGGTAAACTCTTTCTTTTTCTCATTGTCCATGCTGCAAGAACAGGAAACTTGGCAAGTATTTTCACTATTGCATTATACATCTCTTCTTCTGAATCCACATCTACAGATCCTGGATTAAATGCAATTAAGGCACTAGTTAGAGAAGATAATACGCCCATTGGGTGAGCACTCTTCGGAAAACCATCTAAGATTTTCTTCATATCCTCATCTACATGAGATTCTTCTTTTATATCTTTATCGAATTTTTCTAACTCAGTAGCTGTAGGTAAATTTCCAAAAATTAGCAAATAACATACTTCTAGAAAATCTGCCTTCTCTGCTAATTCTTCAATAGAATACCCTCTATATCTTAAAATTCCTTTTTCTCCGTCAAGAAAAGTGATAGCACTTTCACAACTTCCTGTATTTTTATATCCAGGATCTATTGTCGTAACTCCACCTGTAGCTCCTCTAAGCGTTTTAATATCAATTCCTAATTCGTTCTCTGTTCCTTCTATGATTGGAAACTCATATTTTTTACCATCGATTTCTAAAGTAGCTGTTTTTGACATCTGTTTATATAAGGATTTTACTGTTATTATAAGGGTCGCTAAATTACAAAATATAGCGTTAATATGGTATTAATCGTATGATCAATTTTAACCTTACAAGTCTTTTTTTAAATTATTCATAAAAAAAAATAGACTGCCCTCGAGGACAGTCTATTTTAAGAACACTAATTCTGCTCTTATTTAATTTTAAAAGCTTTTTCTTTAGGATAAAAAGCAACAGTTCCTAATTCTTCTTCGATACGTAATAACTGGTTATATTTAGCCATTCTATCACTACGAGAAGCAGAACCAGTTTTTATTTGTCCTGTATTTAAAGCTACTGCTAAATCTGCAATAGTATTATCTTCTGTTTCTCCTGATCGGTGTGACATTACTGAAGTATACCCTGCATTATGCGCCATATTTACAGCAGCAATAGTTTCTGTTAATGTACCTATTTGATTAACTTTAATAAGGATTGAATTTGCAATACCATTTTCTATTCCTCTGGAAAGTCTTTCCACATTAGTAACAAACAAATCATCTCCTACCAATTGTACTTTATCTCCAATTTTATCTGTTAGATATTTCCATCCATCCCAATCATTTTCATCCATCCCATCTTCGATAGAAATAATAGGGTACTTAGCTGCTAACTCTGCCAAGTAATCTGCTTGTTCTTCGCTTGAACGAATTACGCCTGTATCACCTTCGAACTTCGTATAATCATATTTTCCGTCAACATAAAATTCTGCTGCAGCACAATCCAAAGCTACCATTACTTCATCTCCAAATTTGTACCCGGCTTTCTCTACTGCCAGTGCAATTGAATCTAGCGCATCTTCGGTACCATCTAATGTAGGAGCAAAACCACCTTCATCACCTACTGCTGTACTTAGTCCTCGATCATGTAATACTTTCTTCAAATTATGGAAAATTTCAGTTCCCATTTGCATAGCATGCGTGAAATTTTCAGCCTTTACAGGCATTACCATAAATTCTTGAAATGCAATTGGTGCATCACTATGAGAACCTCCATTTATGATGTTCATCATAGGAACCGGAAGTGTATTAGCACTTACTCCTCCAACATAACGATATAAAGGCATCCCTAGTTCGTTAGCTGCTGCTTTTGCCACTGCCAATGAAACTCCCAATATAGCATTTGCTCCAAGTTTTGATTTATTAGGTGTACCATCTATCTCAATCATTGTTTGATCTATTAGATTTTGATCAAATATTGAGTACCCCAATAATTCTTCAGCAATTATTGTATTTACATTTTCAACAGCTTTAAGAACTCCTTTACCCATGTAGGTATCACCCCCATCTCGCAGCTCAACAGCTTCATGTTCTCCTGTTGAAGCTCCTGATGGTACAGCAGCTCTTCCTAAAACACCGTTTTCTGTGATCACGTCTACTTCTACTGTAGGATTTCCTCTTGAATCTAAAATCTGTCTAGCGTGAATATTAATAATTACACTCATTTTTTTATTTATTTTGTTGGATAATTTTAATTCTTCGCAATATACAAAACAGGTAAATCTTGACCCCTTCAAAAAAGCCTTAATTTACTGTCGAAATTGCAATATTACTGTTAAGTTATCAACTATAACGTTATAGATTAACTCATTATCAAAATACTTAGTTAACTATCAATTTTACTTTGATACTAAGCTGTAATTTTTGCTTTTTTGATATTTTCAATAAATTGATCGAATAGATATGTTGAATCATTTGGACCTGGGCTAGCCTCTGGATGATATTGTACAGAAAAACAATTTTTATTCTTCATTTTAATTCCAGCCACAGTATTATCATTTAAATGTACGTGTGTTATTTCAACATCAGGATGTGCCTCGGTTTCTTCCCTATTAATAGCAAATCCATGGTTTTGCGATGTAATCTCTCCTTTACTAGTTATTAAATTTTTAACCGGATGATTAATTCCTCTATGTCCATTGTGCATTTTATATGTACTTATGCCATTGGCTAGTGCAATAACTTGATGTCCTAGACATATTCCAAACAAAGGTAAATCTTTATCTAATATTTCTTTAGCTGTATTGATTGCGGCACTTAAAGGCTCTGGATCTCCAGGTCCGTTAGACAAGAAATATCCATCAGGTCCCCATTCACTCAATTCAGAAAAATTTGTGTCATAAGGAAATACTTTTATGTACGCATCACGCTGAGCAAGGTTTCTTAAAATATTCTTTTTAATTCCAATATCTAAAGCAGAAATCTTATATGTTGCATTAGGATCACCAACAAAGTAAGGTTCTTTAGTAGAAACCTTAGACGCTAATTCTAGACCGTTCATGTCTGGCACTTTGGCTAGTTGTTCTTTTAAACTATCTATATTATCTACTTCTGTAGAAATAACCGCATTCATTGCTCCATTATCTCTAATATAACTGACTAAAGCTCTAGTATCTACATCGGATATAGCTAATAAATTATTTTTTTCTAAAAAATCTTGTAAAGAACTATCTGCTAGGTCTCTGGAATAATCAAAACTAAAATTCTTAACGATGAGACCTGCAATTTTAATAGAATCCGACTCTACCTCTTCTTTATTAGTACCATAATTACCAATATGTGCATTTGTAGCGACCATTAATTGCCCATAGTATGAAGGGTCTGTAAAGATTTCCTGATAACCTGTCATTCCAGTATTAAAACACACTTCGCCAAATGCACTACCTTCTCTTCCTACGGCTTTGCCATGAAAGATAGTACCATCAGCTAATACAAGAACTGCTTTTTTTCGAGATTGATATTTCATCTGTTGCATTTATTAAAATAGTATTTCCATTTTCGGCGGAAACAAACCTAGTTTACGATAATTCAAAAAAAAAGGATAAACGTTAAAACGTTTATCCTTTTTCACTATGTGTTTTTCACACTTTTCATTTATTCTTCTTCAGAATTTGCAGTTTCAGTTACAGGGGCTACAGGAGCATCTGCACTTTTCTTACTTCTACCTCTTCTTGTTGATTTTTTCTTAGCAGGTTTACCAGCGTTATATAACTCGTTATAATCTACTAATTCAATCATTGCCATATCAGCATTATCACCTAGACGATTACCAAGTTTAATGATTCTTGTATATCCACCTGGTCTATCCCCTACTTTAGGAGCAACATCTCTAAATAATTCAGTAACTGCATATTTATTACGTAGTTTACTAAATACAATACGACGGTTATGTGTTGTATCTTCTTTAGATTTTGTTACTAATGGCTCTACGAATTGCTTAAGCGCTTTTGCTTTTGCAACAGTAGTATTAATTCTTTTGTGTTCTATTAAAGAACAAGCCATATTAGCAAGCATCGACTTGCGATGTGCAGTCTTTCTTCCTAAGTGATTTACTTTTTTTCCGTGTCTCATGACATTTTAATTTAATCATCATCTTGCTACAACCCATTTTGAGGAGCAAATTATGATGGATTAGTCTTTATCTAATTTATATTTTGAAAGATCCATTCCGAAGTTAAGACCTTTAACATTTACTAATTCTTCTAGTTCTGTTAATGATTTTTTACCGAAATTACGGAACTTCATTAAGTCATTCTTATTGTATGATACTAGATCACCCAAAGTATCAACTTCTGCAGCTTTTAAACAGTTTAATGCTCTTACTGAAAGATCCATATCGATTAATTTGGTCTTCAATAACTGTCTCATATGAAGTGATTCTTCATCATAAGTTTCAGTTTGAGCTATCTCATCAGCTTCTAATGTTATACGCTCATCAGAGAACAACATAAAGTGATGGATTAATATTTTAGCCGCTTCAGTTAATGCATCTTTTGGATGTATAGATCCATCTGTAACAATTTCGAAAACTAATTTTTCGTAATCTGTTTTTTGCTCTACACGATAGTTCTCAATGCTATATTTCACATTTTTTATCGGAGTATAAATAGAATCCGTAAAAATTGTTCCTATAGGAGCATTAGCTTTCTTATTTTCTTCAGCAGGCACATAACCTCTACCTTTTTCAATGGTAATTTCAAGATTAAGTGCTACTTTTTTATCCATATTACAGATAACCAAGTCAGGATTCAGTACTTGAAATCCAGAAATAAATTTCTGAAAATCTCCAGCTACTAATTGTTCATGTCCAGAAATAGATATAGTCACAGATTCATTATCTATATCTTCAATCTGACGCTTGAAACGTACCTGCTTAAGATTTAGAATAATTTCTGTAACATCTTCTACTACTCCAGAAATAGTTGAAAACTCATGATCTACACCCTCTACTCTAAGAGAAGTTATAGCGAATCCCTCTAAAGAAGATAGCAAAACTCTTCGTAAAGCGTTACCAACCGTTAATCCATACCCTGGCTCTAATGGTCTAAACTCAAATTTACCATCGAACTCAGTAGAGTCGATCATGATAACTTTATCGGGCTTCTGAAAATTTAATATTGCCATGTTAGTTTTTCTTCTTTAGCGTTATTACTTAGAGTATAATTCGACGATGAATTGTTCGTTGATATTTTCCGGAATTTGGATTCTTGCCGGAACAGATACAAAAGTACCTTGTTTAGTATCGTTGTTGAAGGTAATCCACTCATAGACTTTGCTATTATTAGCTAGTGAATTTTGGATAACTTCTAATGATTTTGATTTTTCTCTTACACCAACAACATCTCCAGCTTTTAATTGATAAGATGGAATATTTACTTGTTGTCCGTTTACAGTAATGTGTCTATGAGATACTAGTTGTCTTGCTCCTCTACGAGAATTTGCAAGCCCCATTCTAAAGACTACATTATCTAAACGAGATTCACATAATTGAAGTAAAACCTCACCCGTAATACCCTGAGAACGTGTTGCCTTCTCAAACATATTACGAAACTGACGTTCTAAAACACCATATGTATATTTAGCTTTTTGCTTCTCCATTAACTGGATAGCATATTCACTTTTTTTACCTCTACGTCTGTTGTTTCCGTGTTGCCCAGGAGGGTAATTTCTTCTTTCGAATGACTTATCGTCTCCGAAGATCGCTTCACCAAATTTACGAGCGATTTTAGTTTTTGGACCAGTATATCTTGCCATTATTAATAATTTAGTTATTGAGGTGATTATGAATTAAGGTCTCTTTCCTTCGATAATCATAGTTCCCCATTTCGATTTACTTATATATACTAGAAATACATATTCTGAACTTTATTCAGAAAACGGTTTCTAATTATACTCTACGTCTTTTAGGAGGACGACATCCGTTATGAGGCATTGGCGTTACATCGATAATCTCTGAAACTTCAATTCCTACATTATGTAGTGAACGTATTGCTGATTCTCTTCCATTACCTGGACCTTTTACGTACACTTTAACTTTCTTAAGTCCTGCTTCGATAGCTACTTTAGAAGCATCTTCTGCTGCTAATTGTGCTGCATAGGGAGTATTCTTTTTAGAACCTCTAAATCCCATTTTACCCGCTGAAGACCAAGAAATAACGTCTCCTTTTTTATTCGTTAACGAAATAATAATGTTGTTAAAAGAAGCGGTAACATGTGCCTCCCCTACTGATTCAACTATTACTTTACGTTTTTTTGAAGTTGACTTTGCCATACTACTTATTATTTAGTTGCTTTTTTCTTGTTAGCAACTGTTTTTCTTCTTCCTTTACGTGTTCTAGAATTATTCTTAGTACGTTGTCCTCTAAGCGGTAAACCAGCTCTGTGACGAATACCTCTATAACATCCTATATCCATAAGACGTTTGATATTCAATTGCACTTCAGAACGTAATTCTCCTTCAATGGTGTAGGTTCCTACAGCTTCACGGATTCGACCAATTTGATCGTCATCCCAATCAGAAACTTTTATACTCTCATCTACTTTGGCAGTATCTAAAATTTCTTTAGCTCTACTTCTACCAATTCCGAAGATATAGGTTAATGCTATAACTCCTCGCTTTTGTTTAGGTATATCTACCCCTGCAATTCTTGCCATAATTACCCTTGTCTTTGTTTAAATCTAGGATTCTTTTTATTAATCACGTAAAGTCGGCCTTTTCTACGCACAATCTTGCACTCGGCACTTCTCTTTTTTATTGATGCTCTAACTTTCATCGGTTTTTGTTTAATTCCTGAAAGTACAATATACACTTTCAGAAGATATCTTTAACAAGATTTTTCAGCCTGCAAAATTACACAAAAAATCTTAATTATCTAATATTCTTAAAATTATTAGTATCTATATGTTATACGAGCCTTTGATAAATCATAAGGACTCATCTCTAACTTTACCTTATCACCTGGTAACAACTTAATATAATGCATTCTCATTTTACCTGAGATATGAGCTGTTACAACATGACCATTTTCAAGTTCTACTCGGAACATTGCGTTTGACAATGCTTCGATGATACTTCCGTCTTGTTCAATTGCTGGTTGCTTTGCCATTATGCTACTGCTTTTCTATTTTTACCAGATTTCATTAATCCATCGTAATGTCTATTTAACAAATAAGAATTAACTTGTTGCATTGTATCTATTGCTACACCTACCATAATCAGTAACGATGTACCACCAAAAAACAATGCCCATCCTTGTTGAACATTTAACAACTTAACTGCAATTGCTGGAAATACAGCTATTAGTGCTAAGAAAACAGATCCTGGTAAAGTTATTTGTGACATTATTCTATCCAAATATTCTGAAGTTTCACTTCCTGGTCGAATCCCTGGAATAAAACCACCACTTCTTTTTAAATCATCTGCCATTTTATTTGTTGGTACCGTAATTGCCGTATAGAAAAAAGTAAATACTATAATCAACAATGCGAATACAACATTATACCAAAGTCCAAAAATATCACTAAATGCAGCTTTGATACTTTGTGACATATCAGAATCAGATAATCCTGCAACTGCCGAAGGAACAAACATAATAGCCTGAGCAAAAATTATTGGCATTACTCCAGAAGCATTTAATTTTAATGGAATATACTGGCGTGAACCAAAAACATTCTTCTCATATCCGCCACCAGCTGTTCTTCTTGCATACTGAACCGGTATTTGACGTACAGCCATTACAAGCAATACTGATGCTAAAATAATAACAAACCAGATTACCAATTCAATTAGTACCATGATCATACCCCCACCATCTCCAGAAACTCTAGAAACAAAGTTTTGTACAAATGATTGAGGAAGTGTTGCAATAATACCTACCATAATTAATAAGGAAATACCATTACCAATACCTTTATCTGTAATTTTCTCACCTAACCACATTGCAAAAATACAACCAGTAGATATGATAATTACTGAAGACACAACAAAAACTGTCTGATTAGAAATTACAAAAGCTTCAGGAGGTAATATTGAGAATAAGTTATAGATATAACCTGGTCCCTGCACAAGTGTAATAGCTATTGTTAACCAACGTGTTATTTGGTTAATTTTTTTCCTACCACTTTCTCCCTCTTTTTGTAGTTTTTGCAAATATGGTATCGCTATACCCATTAACTGCACTACAATTGATGCAGAAATATAAGGCATAATTCCTAATGCAAATATAGAAGCATTCGAAAATGCCCCTCCTGTAAATGCATTTAACAGACCAAGTATTCCTTGATCTGCTTGTGATGCCAAACTTGCTAATTGAGAAGCATCAACTCCAGGAAGCACAACTTGCGCTCCGAAGCGATATACTAAAAGTAAACCTAGAGTAACTAGGATTCTATTTTTTAGTTCTTCAATTTTCCAAATGTTTTTTATTGTATCAATAAATTTCATGAGTTGTCTATTATAAGGTTACTGCTTCGCCACCCGCAGCTTCGATAGCTGCTTTTGCTGTGGCCGTAAATTTGTGAGCTGAGACTTTCAATTTCGCCTTCAATTCACCTCTTCCCAGTATCTTAATCAAATCATTTTTCCCCGCTAATCGAGTTGCTAAGATCACTTCCAAATCTACAGCATCCTTGATTTTCCCATCATCTACTAATTTTTGTAGTGTGTCTAGGTTAATCCCTTGATACTCTTTTCTGTTAATGTTCTTAAAACCGAATTTAGGCACACGTCTCTGAAGTGGCATTTGTCCACCTTCAAAACCAATCTTTCTAGAATAACCAGAACGTGATTTCGCACCTTTATGTCCACGTGTTGCAGTTCCGCCCTTACCAGAACCTTGACCACGACCAACTCGTTTACTATTATTTTTTACCGAACCTGCAGCAGGTTTTAAATTACTTAAATCCATTTGCTTATATTATTTTGTTTCTACCGAAACTAAATGTTTAACTTTATTTACCATCCCAAGGATATTAGGAGTATCATCATGCTCCACAACCTGGCCGATTTTCTTAAGACCGAGAGCTTCTAAAGTTCTCTTTTGTCTTTGAGTGCGGTTAATTGCACTTTTTACTTTAGTGATTTTAATCTTTGCCATCGTTCTGTT
Source organism: Aquimarina aggregata (assembly GCF_001632745.1). Lineage (GTDB taxonomy): Bacteria > Bacteroidota > Bacteroidia > Flavobacteriales > Flavobacteriaceae > Aquimarina > Aquimarina aggregata. The sequence goes on from NZ_LQRT01000013.1 coordinate 625,306, forward strand.
TTTATCCTTTAAACACTTTTTCTAGTGAAACACCACGTTGTTTTGCTACTTGCTGTGCACTACGCATTTGCAATAAAGCATCAAATGTTGCTTTCACCACGTTGTGTGGGTTAGAAGATCCTTGGTTTTTAGAAAGTACGTCGTGTACACCTACTGCTTCCAATACAGCACGTATAGCACCACCTGCTATTACTCCGGTACCTGTTGCTGCTGGTTTAAGAAATATTCTCGCTCCACCATACTTACCTTTTTGTTCATGAGGTAAAGTTCCTTTATGCAACGGAATACGAACTAAATTCTTTTTTGCATCTTCTACTGCTTTAGCAATAGCTTCAGCTACTTCCTTAGATTTACCTAAACCGTGACCTACAACTCCGTTTTCATCACCCACAACAACGATTGCAGAGAATCCAAATGCTCTACCACCTTTTGTTACCTTAGTAACACGTTGCACACCAACTAAACGATCTTTTAGTTCAAGTCCACTTGGTTTTACTAATTCTGCGTTTTTATATTTTTGATACATAATTTCTTAGAATTTTAGTCCTGCTTCTCTAGCACCATCTGCTAATGATTTTACTCTACCATGATACAAATAACCTCCTCTATCAAAGGATACTGTTTCAATACCAGCTTTCTTTGCTTTTTCAGCAAGTGCTTTACCTACTAGGTTTGCTCTATCAATTTTATTTCCAGATGCCGAAGCAATATCTTTATCTCTTGATGAAGCAGCACTAATAGTTTTACCAGTAACATCATCTATGATTTGAGCATAGATTTCTTTATTACTTCTAAAAACAGATAATCTAGGACGTTGTTCTGTTCCGCTCACATTTCCACGGATTCGCTTTCTTATCTTTAATCTTCTTAAGTCTTTTGAGAATGCCATAACTTGGTTATTATGCAGATTTACCTGCTTTTCTTCTTAATTGTTCTCCTACGAATTTAATTCCCTTTCCTTTGTAAGGCTCTGGTTTACGGAAGCCTCTAATTTTAGCTGCAACCTGACCCACCAACTGCTTATCATGAGAAGTTAATTTTACGATAGGGTTTTTACCTTTTTCAGAAATAGTTTCGATTTTCACTTCGGGAGCTAAATCTAAAACTATGTTATGAGAGAATCCTAGAGCCAAATCTAATTTTTGACCTTGATTAGAGGCTCTGTAACCAACTCCTACCAATTCTAGCTCTTTAGTAAACCCTTCAGAAACACCTTGAACCATATTCTGAATCAAAGCTCTATATAAACCGTGCTTCGCCTTATGATCTTTTGCTTCTGTTGGTCTTTCTAAAACCACTTTACCTTCTTCAACTTTTAGAGTGATACTATCAATCTCTTGAGAAAGTTCTCCTAATTTTCCTTTAACAGTAACAACATTTCCTGTCACTTCAACAGTGACACCAGACGGTATAATTACTGGATTTTTTCCTATTCTTGACATTTCTTTTGTCTTTTTCTCTGTTAATATACGTAGCAAAGTACCTCACCACCTACATTCTCTTGTCTTGCCTGTTTACCAGTCATAACACCGTGAGAAGTAGAAACTATCGCAACACCTAAACCATTAAGAATTCTTGGAATTTCTCCAGAACCGGCATACTTACGAAGACCAGGCTTACTGATTCTTTGTAATTGCTTTATTACAGGTTCTTTTGTAAACTTATCGTATTTAAGTGCAATTTTAATAGTACCTTGAGTAGTATTATCTTCAAATTTATAACTTAAAATATATCCTTGATCGAATAATATTTTAGTGATCTCTTTCTTAACCTTAGATGCAGGTATCTCAACAACTCTATGTTGTGCACTGTTTGCATTTCTAATTCTGGTTAAATAATCTGCTATAGGATCTGTATTCATTGTATCTAATTTATGATCTTGGTTTTCAATAAAAGTATCGAACCTTAGATCAATTAATTTACTTTATTATTACCAACTAGCTTTAGTTACTCCAGGAATTAATCCTTTGTTAGCCATCTCTCTAAACGTTACACGAGAAATTCCAAATTGACGCATATATCCTTTTGGTCTTCCGGTAAGCTTACAACGATTATGCTTACGAATTGGTGAAGCATTTTTTGGTAACTTTTGCAATGCTTCATAATCACCAGCTTCTTTTAAAGCTTTGCGTTTTTCTGCATATTTTGCTACTGTCTTAGCTCTCTTCACCTCACGGGCTTTCATTGATTCTTTAGCCATAATTAATTCTTTTTAAAAGGTAAACCTAGTTCGGTTAACAATGATTTTGCTTCTTTATCAGTTTTAGCAGAAGTTTCGAATGTGATATTCATTCCTGAAATTTTATTTACCTTATCGATATTAATTTCAGGGAAGATAATTTGTTCTAAAACTCCTAAAGAGTAATTACCTCTACCATCAAAACCTGTTGCTTTTATACCATTGAAATCTCTAACACGTGGTAGTGCTGTAGTTATCAAACGATCTAAAAATTCATACATTCTTTCGCCTCTTAACGTAACCTTAGCACCAATTGGCATTCCTTTACGTAATTTGAAAGTAGCGACATCTTTTTTAGATATTGTTGGTATAGCCTTTTGACCAGTTATTGTTGTTAACTCGTCTACAGCATAATCAATTAACTTTTTGTCAGCTACGGCTGCTCCAACTCCTCTACTTAAAACTATTTTTTTAAGTTTCGGTACTTGCATTACATTATCATAGCTGAATTCTTCTGTAAGAGCAGACATTACTCTGTCTTTATACTCTTGTTTTAGTCTCGGGATATAAGCCATAACTATATTACTTCATTAGATTTTTTAGAAAATCTCACTTTCTTATCTCCTTCTACTCTATATCCAACTCTTGTTGTTTCTCCTTTCGAAGTTAATAAAGTTAAGTTAGAGATATGAATAGGTGCTTCTTGTTTTACTATACCACCTTGTGGATTAGCTGCACTAGGCTTCTGGTGTTTTGAAACTAAGTTCACACCTTCTACAATCGCCTTATTCTTTTCTTTCAATACTTTTTGCACTGTACCCTCTTGACCTTTATTGTCTCCAGCGATAACACGTACTGTATCTCCTGATTTAATTTTTAGCTTTGTCATCTTTTCAAATGTTTTAAAGCACTTCTGGCGCTAGTGATACAATCTTCATGAACTGCTTATCACGAAGTTCTCTTGCTACAGGACCAAAAACACGAGTTCCTCTCATTTCTCCAGCAGGGTTTAATAAAACACATGCATTATCATCGAAACGGATATACGAACCATCTGGTCTGCGCACTTCTTTTTTGGTACGAACTACAACTGCAGTAGAAACGGCTCCTTTCTTAATGTTTCCATTTGGAGTTGCTTCTTTTACACTGACAACGATCTTGTCTCCTACAGAGGCGTATCTTCTTTTTGTACCACCTAGAACACGAATGACTAAAACTTCTTTACCACCTGTGTTATCTGCTACTTTTAATCTAGACTCTTGTTGTACCATAATTACTTCGCTCTTTCAATTACTTCTACTAATCTCCAGCACTTGGTTCTACTCATAGGTCTTGTTTCCATGATCTTTACAGTATCACCAATATTGCAGTCGTTCTTTTCGTCGTGTGCAACGTATTTTTTCGTTTTTAACACGAACTTTCCGTACATTGGGTGTTTTACTTTTTTAACTTCAGAAACCACGATTGATTTCTGCATTTTGTTACTAGTAACAACACCTATACGTTCTTTTCTTAAGTTTCTTTTTTCCATCTTTCAGCAGAATTAACCGTTTAATTCTCTTTTTGTTAGCTCTGTAGCCATTCTCGCTATAGATCTTCTTACTTTACGCAATTGCAAAGGATTCTCTAATGGAGACATCGCATGAGCCATTCTTAAATCTGAATACGCTTTTTGAGATTTACCAAGTTCCTCTTGTAATTCAGCTGTCGATAATCCTTTAACTTCTGATTGTTTCATAGTTTCTCAAATATTAAGCTCGATAATCTCTAGCTACAATAAACTTAGTTTTAACAGGAAGTTTTTGTGCGGCCAAACGCAATGCTTCTTTAGCTACATCATATGGCACTCCACTTATTTCAAATAATATTCTTCCTGGTTTTACAACTGCTGCCCAATATTCTACAGCACCTTTACCTTTACCCATACGTACTTCAAGAGGTTTCTTTGTAATAGGCTTGTCTGGGAAAATCTTAATCCACAGAGAACCTTCTCTTTTCATATAACGAGTAGCAGATATACGAGCTGCTTCTATTTGTCTAGCAGTAATAAAACTTGAATCCAATGATTTAATTCCGAAGGTTCCGTTTGAAAGCGTATGTCCTCTTTGAGACAAACCTTTCATACGTCCTTTTTGTTGTTTACGGAATTTTGTTCTTTTAGGCTGTAACATTGTTAATTTACTTTAAAAAATTACTTTCTACGACGAGATTTGTTATTACCTCCTCGTCCACCTCCACGGTTGTCACCTTTTCCTTGTTTCTTGGATAAACCAACTAAAGGAGAAAGTTCTCTTTTACCATATACTTCACCTTTCATAATCCATACTTTAATACCCAGTCTACCATAAGTAGTATGAGCTTCTACTAAAGCATAATCTATGTCAGCTCTAAATGTTGATAAAGGAATACGACCTTCTTTATAAGACTCAGAACGTGCCATTTCTGCACCATTCAAACGCCCTGAAATCTGGATCTTAATACCTTCTGCATTCATTCGAATTGCAGCAGCAATAGCCATTTTAATAGCACGTCTGTACGAAATACGACTTTCTATTTGTCTTGCTACACTAGATCCAACCAAAAACGCATCAAGTTCTGGTCTTTTAATCTCAAAAATATTGATCTGTACTTCTTTTTCAGTAATCTTTTTAAGCTCTTCTTTTAACTTGTCTACCTCTTGACCACCTTTTCCGATAATTATACCAGGTCTAGCAGTAGTGATAGTAACGGTTACAAGTTTAAGCGTACGCTCAATTATTACTCTAGATACACTAGCTTTAGATAAACGTGCGTGTACATACTTTCTAATCTTATCGTCTTCGGCAAGTTTGTCACCGTAGTCATTACCTCCGTACCAGTTGGATTCCCACCCTCTGATAATACCAAGGCGATTTCCGATTGGATTTGTCTTCTGTCCCATAGTCTATATTAGCTTTGTGTATTATTGTTTGCTGCTACCACGATTGTAACGTGATTAGAGCGTTTTCTTATTCTGTGCGCGCGACCCTGTGGAGCAGGACGTAGTCTTTTTAACATACTTCCTCCATCTACACGAATTTCTTTTACAAAAAGGTCAGCATCTTCGATACTAGCGTCTTCATTTTTCGCTTGCCAGTTAGCTATTGCAGAAAGCAATAACTTTTCTAAACGTCGCGATGCTTCTTTAGGACTAAATCTAAGAATATGAATCGCTTTTTCAACTTTCTCACCACGAACCAAATCTGCAACTAAGCGCATTTTACGAGGTGACGTAGGGCAGTTATTAAGCTTAGCAAAAGCAACTTGCTTTTTCTCTTCCTTAATTCTATCTGCCATTTCTCTTTTACGAACTCCCATGACTTAAATTATTTTTTACCTTTATTTTTAGCACCAGCGTGTCCTCTAAACGAACGTGTTGGCGAAAACTCTCCTAGTTTATGACCTACCATATTTTCTGTAACATATACAGGTACAAATTGGCGACCATTATGAACTGCAATTGTTTGTCCTACAAAATCCGGAGTAATCATAGAGGCTCTTGACCAAGTTTTGATTACAGATTTCTTATTAGCCTCAACATTTGCTGCTACTTTCTTTTCTAACTTATAGTGAACGTAAGGTCCTTTTTTTAATGAACGTGCCATATCTTATTATTTCTTTCTACGTTCTACAATATATTTATTACTCGCTTTCGTCTTAGAACGGGTTCTATATCCTTTAGCAGGAAGACCTTTTCTAGAACGTGGATGACCTCCAGATGAACGTCCTTCTCCACCACCCATTGGGTGATCAACCGGGTTCATTGCTACTGGTCTAGTACGGGGACGACGACCTAACCATCGTGTTCTACCAGCTTTACCACCAACAATTAATTGATGATCACTGTTAGAAACAGCTCCAATAGTCGCCATACAGTTAACCAAGATCATTCTTACTTCACCAGAAGGTAATTTCACAGTTGCAAATTTACCATCTCTAGCCATAAGCTGCGCGAATGATCCCGCACTACGTGCCATAACAGCACCTTGACCTGGACGAAGTTCTATACATGAAATGATTGTTCCTAAAGGTATACTACTAAGCGGCATTGCATTACCAATTTCTGGAGCTATATCACTTCCTGAAACGATATTTTGACCTACTTGTAAACCGTTTTGGGCTATTACATAACGCTTTTCACCATCTTGGTAGTTTAAAAGTGCTATGAATGCAGTTCTGTTAGGATCGTATTCTATTGTAGCTACGGTAGCAGGGATTCCTTGCTTATCACGCTTAAAGTCTATAATACGATATCTTCTTTTATGACCACCACCTTTGTAGCGCATAGTCATTTTTCCTTGACTGTTTCTACCTCCAGATCTTTTTTTCGGAGCTAATAAACTCTTCTCCGGCTTATCAGTAGTTATGGCGTCAAACCCATTTACTACTCTAAAACGCTGACCTGGGGTAATTGGTTTTAATTTTCTTACTGACATTTTTTAGTCTTAAAGATTACTATATAAATCAATTACTTCACCTTCCGCCACCTGTACAATTGCTTTTTTATAAGCGCTTGTTTTACCAGTTACCATACCCGTTTTTGTATAACGAGTTTTACGGTCTGGACGGACATTTATTGTACGAACTTTAGTAACAGAAACACCATAAACAGCCTCGACTGCTTTTTTGATCTCTACCTTATTCGCTTTTTTCTCTACCACAAAACCATAGCGGTTATATACCTCACTATCAGCGGTAGCCTTTTCTGTAATAATAGGTTTTATTAAGATACTCATGGCTTCTATTTACTTAAATTCGTTTCAATTCCTTTCAAAGAACCTTCCAGAAGAACAATACTTTCTGCATTAAGTATTTTGTAAGTACTTAATTCTGAGGAGGTTATAACTTCTGAATCTTTCAAATTGCGTGACGACAAATATACATTTTTATTTGACTCAGCCAACACAAACAAAGATTTTTTGTTTTCAAGTCCTAAAGACTTCAAAACAGCAGTAAAATTCTTTGTTTTAACAGTATCAAAACTAAAGTCTTCTACAACTGTTATTGCCTTATCTCCAGCTTTAATACTTAATGCTGATTTACGCGCTAATTTCTTAAGATTCTTATTTAATTTAAAAGAGTAGTTACGTGGTCTTGGACCAAACACTCTACCTCCACCTTTAAAAACTGGAGACTTAATACTACCAGCTCTAGCCGTACCAGTACCCTTTTGTTTTTTGATTTTTCTTGTACTACCAACAATCTCTGCACGCTCCTTTGCTTTGTGAGTACCTTGACGTTGATTAGCCAAATACTGCTTCACATCTAGATACACAGCATGATTATTTGGTTCAATACCAAAAACAGCATCCGAAAGGTCTGCCTTTCTACCTGTTTCTTTTCCGTTTATATCAATTACCGTTACTTTCATTACTTCTGAATCGTTACGTATGCATTTTTGTGCCCAGGGACACAACCTTTAACCACAAGTAAGTTCTTTTCAGGAACTACTTTTAGCACTCTCAAGTTTTGAACTTTTATTTGATCTCCACCCATTCTTCCAGCCATCTTCATACCTTTGAATACTCTCGCAGGATATGAAGCCGCACCAATTGAACCCGGAGCTCTTAATCGGTTATGCTGACCGTGAGTCGCTTGACCAACCCCACCGAAGTTGTGTCTTTTAACAACACCTTGAAAACCTTTACCTTTAGAAGTTGCTGAAACATCAACAAACTCTCCTTCAGCAAAGTGCTCTACTGTTACCGTATCACCTAATTTGTACTCCTCATCAAAACTTTTGAATTCGACAACTTTACGTTTAGCAACAGTTCCTGCTTTTTTAAAGTGACCTAAAGCCGCTTTTGTAGCATTTTTGTCTGCTTTGTCATCGAAACCTAGCTGAATAGCTTCATAACCATCAACCTCATTAGTTCTGACTTGGGTAACCACACATGGTCCAGCTTCGATCACAGTACATGGAATATTTTTTCCATTCTCATCGAAAATGCTGGTCATGCCGATCTTTTTTCCTATTAACCCAGACATATTTAAATTATTTATTAATTATTCTTATTTATATTTGAAATCGCTTTCAATCTCTTGCAAAAAAACAGGGTCAAAATACTTCAACCCTGAATGTACTTTTTGCCGTTTTTCCCTTGCACGCAGCTCGGGACATTTTCATATCTCTTGTAGAGATCTCTTATCTATTTATCAGAAATTAGAAATTAAAGTTTCTTATCACACTTTAATTTCCACTTCTACTCCACTCGGTAACTCTAGTTTCATCAAAGCATCAATTGTTTTTGATGACGAGCTATATATATCCAATAGTCTTTTGTAAGAACTTAATTGGAACTGCTCTCTTGATTTTTTGTTCACGTGTGGAGAACGAAGCACTGTAAATATCTTTTTATGTGTTGGTAAAGGAATTGGCCCAGTTACTACAGCTCCTGTGCTCTTTACCGTCTTTACAATTTTTTCAGCAGACTTATCTACTAAATTATGATCGTAAGATTTCAGTTTTATTCTAATTTTTTGACTCATTTCTGTAATAAATTAAGCGTTAACTCCTTTTGCTGCTGCTATTACCTCTTCAGATATATTAGAAGGTGTTTCAGCATAGTGAGAAAATTCCATTGTAGATGTTGCTCTACCAGACGACAATGTTCTTAATGTTGTTACATATCCAAACATTTCTGAAAGTGGAACGGTAGCTTTTACAGTTTTCGCACCTGCACGATCTCCCATATCACTAACTTGTCCTCTACGACGGTTAAGATCACCAACGATATCACCCATATTTTCTTCTGGAGTAATAACTTCTAATTTCATAATTGGCTCCATAATTACGGCTTTTGCAGCTTTTGCTGAATTCTTAAAACCTAATTTTGCAGCTAATTCGAAAGATAATTGATCAGAATCGACATCATGATAAGATCCATCCTTAAGGGTTACTTTAACAGCATCAACCTCGTAACCTGCTAAAGGACCATTTACCATCGCCATTTTGAATCCTTTTTCAATAGAAGGTATAAATTCTTTAGGAACATTTCCTCCCTTAATTATAGATTCAAACTGAAGTCCTACTTGTCCTTCATCAGCAGGCTCAATAGTAAAGACTATATCAGCAAATTTACCTCGACCACCAGATTGTTTCTTATAAACCTCTCTATGATCTGCAGATTGCGTTATAGCCTCCTTATATTCTACCTGAGGTTGACCTTGATTAACCTCTACTTTGAATTCTCGCTTTAAACGATCAACAATAATATCCAAATGCAGCTCACCCATACCAGAAATAATAGTCTGACCTGAAGCCTCATCTGTTCTTACTGTGAATGTAGGATCTTCTTCAGCTAATTTAGCTAATGACATTCCTAATTTATCAACATCTGCCTTAGTCTTAGGCTCAACCGCGATACCAATTACTGGATCAGGAAAGTCCATAGATTCTAGAACTATTGGATTCTTTTCATCAGTCATGGTATCACCAGTCTTGATATCTTTGAATCCAACCGCAGCTCCAATATCTCCAGCCTCTATATACTCTATAGCATTCTGCTTATTAGAGTGCATCTGATATATCCTAGATATTCTTTCTTTCTTACCTGAACGATTATTCAGAATATATGACCCTGCATCCAAACGACCTGAATACGCTCTAAAGAATGCTAAACGACCTACAAAAGGATCAGTTGCGATTTTAAAAGCTAAAGCCGAAAATGGCTCCTTCACATCTGGTTTACGGATTTCTTCTTGATCTGTGTTTGGATTCACACCTACAATACCCTCCTTATCGGTTGGAGAAGGTAAATAACGACATACAGCATCTAATAAAAACTGAACTCCTTTATTTTTAAATGCAGAACCACAAATCATTGGAATTATTGACATATCCATTACCGCAGCACGAAGAGCAGCATGCACCTCGTCTTCTGTAATTGAATCTTCGTCTTCCATAAATTTTTCCAAAAGATTCTCGTCATAAGCAGCTACTTCTTCAATAAGTTTACCTCTTAATTCTGCAGCTTCCGCTTTTAATTCTTCTGGAATATCTACTATATCGAATGTAGAACCTTGTGTCTCATCATGCCATACAATAGCGCGATTTTTTACTAAATCTACAATACCTTTAAAATCAGCTTCGTCACCAATATTCATAACTATTGGAACAGCATTTGACCCTAACATATCTTTAACCTGCTGACAAACTGCCATAAAGTTAGATCCTTGACGGTCCATTTTGTTTACAAAACCAATACGTGGCACTTTATAATTATCAGCAAGTCTCCAGTTAGTTTCAGACTGAGGCTCAACACCATCAACTGCACTAAACAAAAACACTAAACCATCAAGAACACGAAGAGAACGGTTAACTTCTACCGTAAAATCAACGTGACCTGGTGTATCTATAATATTAAAATGATAACCTTTTGTATCCGCAATTGGCTGCCCATTTTCAGTAGGGAATTTCCATTCACAGGTAGTAGCAGCTGAAGTAATCGTGATACCACGCTCTTGCTCTTGCTCCATCCAGTCCATAGTTGCTGCACCATCATGCACCTCACCTATCTTGTGACTAACACCTGTATAATAAAGTATACGTTCTGTAGTTGTAGTTTTTCCTGCGTCAATATGCGCAGCAATTCCTATATTTCTTGTGTATTTTAAATCTCTAGCCATTTCTTAATGATTAAAATCTAAAGTGTGAGAATGCTTTATTTGCTTCAGCCATTTTATGAGTATCTACTCGCTTTTTAACAGCTGCTCCTTCTTCTTTTTCTGCAGCTATAATCTCTGCAGCAAGTTTTTGAGCCATAGATTTTTCATTTCTTTTACGCGAAAATTGGATCAACCACTTCATAGCAGTAGAAATTTTTCGGTCTGGTCTGATTGGGTTTGGAATCTGAAAAGTAGCTCCACCAACTCGTCGGCTTCTTACCTCTACGTGTGGCATAACATTTGACAATGCGTCTTTCCAAATCTCTAATGATGTCTTTTCATCATTTTGTTTTTTCTCTTCTACGATATCAATAGCATCATAGAAAATTTTAAAAGCAGTTGACTTTTTACCATCCCACATCATCATATTTACAAAACGAGTCACTAATTGATCGTTAAAACGTGGATCCGGTAAAATAGGTCTTTTTTTAGCCTTTCTTTTTCTCATGTCTTCTTCTTAAAGTTTTTAATTACTTCTTAGGGCGTTTTGCACCATACTTAGATCTACGTTGAGTTCTACCTTCAACACCTGCGGTATCTAAAGCTCCTCTAACGATATGATATCTAACTCCTGGTAAATCTTTTACCCTTCCACCTCTAACTAATACTATCGAGTGCTCCTGGAGATTGTGACCTTCACCACCGATGTACGCATTTACTTCCTTACCATTAGTTAACCTAACACGAGCTACTTTACGCATAGCTGAATTTGGTTTTTTAGGTGTAGTAGTATAAACACGTGTACAAACACCGCGGCGTTGCGGGCACGAATCCAAAGCAGCCGATTTACTCTTCTTAGTTATTTTGGCTCTACCTTTTCGTACTAATTGTGAAATTGTTGGCATAATTTGCTTTACACTATTTTTAAATAATTTTATAATATCCCTTTTTAAAGGGCTGCAAAGGTAGAAATATTTTTCAGCAAATCAAATCCTAAGGGATTAATTTTCAAATAGATTTAAAAAGCAACAAAATAAGTACACAAGAACTACTGTTTTTCCGTATGGCAAAAAATCGCATTGCTAAAACTCAATTCCTACATTTCAAACATAGACTACTACAAGATTTTAGAGACACTTCCAAGCTACGCTTATTTAACAGAAACATAATTTAATCTTTTGAAAAACAGCATATTACGTGTAAAAATTAAAATATCATACGCTAAAAAAAGAAAAGAAAAAAACCTACTACTCTAGTCTCAATTACCCCTAATTACGAAAAAACAAAAAGATTATTAAATTATTATAAATTAACAAACCTACACGTTAATAAACGTTAAAATATTCAAAAAAAAACCATTTTTATCGCTTTTTATTATCAATTTTGTAAAGGCTAATTAAAATAAACACACAAATAATGAATTTAACTAGGAGGCAAATTCTAATGCTTTTCATGGCATTAGTCGTGCAATTTTCTTTTGCACAAGAAACAACCATAACTGGTAAAGTAACAGATGATAACGGTTCTCCCTTACCCGGAGTAAACATCATTATCAAAAACACAAACAATGGAACCCAATCAGATTTTGATGGATTATACTCTATTGAAACTTCTGCAGGAAACGTTCTGGTTTTTAGTTTTGTCGGCTTCACTAATAAAGAAGTTACCGTAGGAGCTAGCACTACTATTAATGTACAACTTGATGCTTCAACTTCTCAATTAGAAGAAGTTATTGTAACAGCGCAGGGTATTAAAAGAGAGAAACAAGCTCTTGGATACGCTGTTGCAGAGGTAAAAAACGAACAATTAGAACAACGAGCAGAAGGTGATATTGGTCGAGTTTTACTAGGTAAAGCTTCAGGTGTTAACATTACACAGCAGAACGGATTATCTGGTTCTGGAACAAACATCGTGATTAGAGGACTCAGCTCATTTAGTGGTAGTAATCAGCCTCTATTTATTGTTGATGGTGTTCCATTTAGTAGTGACACAAACTCACAGGGTGGAAATGATGGCAATGGTCAAAATGACTTTATCGATGGAAACTCAGGATCTAGTAGGTTCTTAGATTTAGATCCTAATAGTATCGAGAGTGTTAATGTATTAAAAGGTTTAGCAGCAGCTACACTTTATGGAACTGCAGGAAGAAATGGGGTAATTCTAATTACCACAAAAAACGGATCTGCAGGCAATGCCGTTAAGAAAAATGAGGTAACCATTACCTCATCGTTTTTCTTTAATGAAATAGCATCTTTACCTGATTACCAAGATAGCTTTGGTAACGGTTTTGATCAAGCCTTTGGATGGTTTTTTAGTAACTGGGGACCAAGTTTTGAAAGAGATGGTGTAGCTGGTTGGGGTAATGGTATAAACGATGACCCAAATAGAGGATTTAATCCAGACGGGACACTTGCACATCCATATAGCACAGCATCATCTGCCACTGGAATCCCAGCCGCTTTTCCAGAATTTGCAGGAGCTCGATATGATTGGAGACCTTATGACAGTGTAGATAATTTCTTCAAAACAGGTGCAGTATCTAATACCGCTATAAATTTTAGAGGCACTACAGCAGACAACACATTAAGTTACAATGCAAACTACAGTTATCTTGAAGATGAAGGTTTTACACCTGGAAACAAGCTAAGAAGAAACACTCTAGGGTTTGGTGGAAGAGCTAAACTATCAAATAAATTTACACTTTCAAATACTTTAAATTATTCTAAAACAGACTTTAGAACTCCACCCGTTGCAGCAAGTCAAGGTAATGGAGCTTTTGGTACTGGTTCTTCTGTTTTTGGAGAGTTATTTTTCACTCCTCGTAGTGTTGATTTAATTGGATTACCTTTTCAAAATCCAATTGATGGATCAAGTACTTATTACAGACAGAATAATAGTATACAACATCCCTTATGGACAGTAAACAATGCTCAAAATAGACAAATCACAAATCGTGTTTTTGGTAATGGAACTTTGCAATACGACCTTTCTGAAAATTTAAATTTAGTGTACCGATTTGGACTAGATAACTATACCGAATCTAACACGAATCAACAAAACCGAGGAGGAGTTAGTGATGATGCAGGTTTACGAAGCGGTGTTTACCAAACGTGGACGAACATTAACACAATATTCGATCATAACTTTATCATAAATGGAGATTACTCTTTAAATGATGATGTTGGGATGACATTCAACGTAGGTGCTACATCAAGAAGAGAAATTTTTGAACGAAATGGTGTCGCTAGTACAAACCAACAAGTTTTTAATGTATTCCAACACAAAAATTTTGCTGTACAAGATGAGATAGAATTCCAACAAGAAAGAAATATTGTTGGTCTTTATGGTCAAGCAGATTTCGATTATCGAAGAATGTTATATGTAACTGTAGCAGGACGAAATGACTGGGTGTCAAATTTAAGTACAGAGAATAGATCTATATTCTACCCTAGTGCAAGTATGTCTTTTCTTCCAACTACAGCTTTTAAGGGGATAAAAAGTGAGAACGGTATCAATTACTTAAAAGTGAGAGCTGGATACGGAACCTCTGCAAACTTCCCTACAGGTTTTCCTATTGCAACAACCTTACTTATAGATACACAAAACTTTAGAGATTCAGGAAGAGATATCGTAACAAACTCTGCAGCACCAAGATTAGGTAATCCAGATTTAAAACCAGAACGATTAAACGAAATCGAATTTGGTATCGAATCCCGTTTCTTCAAAAACAGAATCAGCTTAAACACTTCATACTACAGTAGAATCACAAAAGATTTAATCATTGATCGACCTCTTGACAATTCAACAGGAGCAACTATACGAAGTGAGAATATTGGAGAAATTAAAAGTACAGGTTTCGAAGCAGATCTTGGAGTTGATATTGTTACATCACCAGATAATGGTTTTACATGGAATACAAACATCAATTTTACCACATCAGAAACAACTGTTGAGGATCTAGGAGCAGATACAGATATCATTGTATATTCAGGTTTTTCAAACTTAGGAAATGCAGCTATCGAAGGAGAACCTCTTGGTGTTATCGTAGGAAGCAGAATTCAAAGAGACGACGATGGGAATTTCTTGGTAAATAGTGCTGGAAATTATGTTGAAGAAGAAGGGACTTTTGTTATTGGAGATCCGAATCCAGATTACTTATTGAATGTTTCAAATTCTTTTTCTTATAAAAATTTCAATCTTAGTTTTCTTTTCGCTTTTGTAAAAGGTGGAGATATTTATTCTAGAACCGTATCTACATTATTAGGTAGAGGACTTACAACAGACACAGAAGATCGTATAAATACTTTTATTCTTCCTGGTGTGCAAGAAGACGGTTCACCAAACAATGTTCAAATTAACAACTCAACATTTTACTTTTCAAATGTATTATTTGGACCTGATGAATTAGGTGTATTTGACGGAACAGTTCTTAGACTACAGGAACTTTCTTTAGGTTATAGTCTACCTACTAAATTTTTAGATAACACTCCTTTTGGAGCTGTTAGTATGAACTTAACGGGATATAACCTATGGTTTAATGCCTTTAATATCCCTGATGGAACTAATTTCGACCCTAATGTAGCAGGGCTAGGTGTAGGAAATGGTCGAGGTTTTGACTTTTTAAATGGACCTAGTTCTAGAAGATATGGTGTAAGTATCAAAGCTTCATTCTAACAAAAAACATAAAATCATGATTAAATTAAGATTATCATATAAAATTTCAATAGTAACGACCTTAATACTAGGATTACTATTCATATCATGCGAAAGTACTGAGTTGGATTTAGCAAATGACCCAAACCAGTTAACCCCTGAACAATCTAATCCCGATCTATTTTTGAATTCTATTCAAGTGGATTTTGGAAAAGTAGTTGAACGTTTTGGGGCGATCGCAGGTCAAGTAACTCGAATCGATTATATGAATGGTAGGGATTACCCTAACACATATTCTCCTGCAGACTTTAATGACGTATGGAGTGGTTCTTATCAATCTACCGGTGTTTCTTTCAACGATCAATTTGGTCATAGCCAAACATTTAATGGCATACTAGCAGATATTAGAGCGTTAACTCCCCTAGCAGAAGAAGGAGAACTATACAGACATACCGCCATAAGCCAAGTGATCGAAGCATATACTATAGTAACATTAGTAGATTTTTTTGGTGACATCCCTTATACTGAAGCATTACAAGCTAATATCGGAAATTTCAATCCTGAACCTGATGCAGGTAATGTTGTTTACCAAGCTGCATTAAACCTATTAGAAGATGCAATTGTAAATTTTGGTCGTACTCCACAAAATGATCCTATTAATGATTTCTTTTATGATGGAGATTGGGATAAATGGATTAAAGCTGCCAATACATTAAGAATGAAAATTTACCTACAACAAAGGCTTGTTGATAGTGATGCCATTTCTAGTTTTAATGCTATTGTTACAGCAGGGAATTATATTCAAACAGTTGACGAAGATTTTCAATTTACTTGGGGAACAAATGTTATACAACCAGACAACCGTCATCCTAGATATGCGAACAATTACGAAGGAGATGGTGCCGATGAATATATGTCTAATTGGCTAATGAATTTAATGCTCACGACGGATGACCCAAGAATTAGATACTACTATTACAGACAAACTAACGCTGTACCAGGTGCCGAAATTGCACCAAATGAAGAAACACTAAGTTGTTCTTTAGAAAGTGCACCCCAACATTATATTGACGGAGGGTTTACTTTTTGCTTCTTGAATAGCGGTTACTGGGGTAGAGATCATGGTGACGATGATGGTATTCCACCAGACGGGTTCTTAAGAACTAATTTTGGAGTATATCCAGCAGGAGGAAGATTCGACGACAGTAGTTTTGAAGGAACTTCTCAAGGAGATGGAGGTCAAGGAGCTGGTATTACTCCTATCATGTTATCATCTTGGGTAGATTTTATGATTGCAGAAGTTGCCATGGAAGAAATGAATATAATGGCTGCTAGAACTGCTTTAAGTAATGGAATTACTAAATCTATTACAAAAGTTCAGACTTTCAGTAGTCTAGACCCTTCAGCAAATTTATCTTTCGAACCAGATGCAACTGCCGTATCGAACTTTGTTAATGAAAGAACAAGTAGTTTCGATTCCGCAACAACAGATCAAGAACGCTGGAATGCTATCGCTCAGCAATATTGGGTTGCTTTATTTGGGAACGGTGTTGATGCTTATAATTTTTACAGAAGAACAGGTTATCCAAATACATTACAACCTAATGTAGAACCAAATCCAGGAAACTTTATTAGGTCTTTTCCTTACCCGGCAGATTTAACAACTAACAATTCATCTGTTAGTCCTAAAGACACTAATCAAAAAGTATTCTGGGACAATAACCCAGACTCTCCAACATTTCCTAGCTCAAATTAATGCTAAGAATAAATAATATTGGATTTACCAAAAACATGAAAAACATGAAAAACATAACAAAATATTTAAGTCTTACATTACTCAGCATACTTACTTTAGGATGTAGCGGAGATGATAAGATTGTAGATAGAATTCTAGACGATGTGACCAGTGGAGCAGTATTACGTACGAGAGACACTGACAATAATATGGTTTACAATAATCTTACAGGAGAATTTACTGCGACATCAAATTACATCCTTACACTCGAAGAACAGGACGCTAGTAATGGGGATTTACTTGATAACATTGAAATTTTTGCTCGGTTTGTTGAAAACACAAAAGATGACGCAAATAGCGATGGCACTATTGACGATGATAACCTTACTACAACCGAAGGGTTAATTAGAACTTTGACAATAGCAGATTTCACGACAGGACCAAGAAACTTACCAGAATCTGTAGTGACATTCACTGCAGATGAACTTGTAGCTTTTACTGGTGTTGACGAAAGTAAGATTCAAGGAAGTGATGATTTCGCACTTAGGTTTAAAATAAACTTAACAGACGGTAGATCTTTTTCTGAAGATGATGTAAATGGTAATGTATCAGGTGGATCGTATTTCTCATCCCCTTTTGCATATAGAAGCAGCATTAGTTGTGATATTACAGAAAGTCTTGCAGACACCTACACGTATACAGTAACCTCTTTACAATCAGCCCCAGGTGGAAGAAGCCAGTGCCAAACAGATCCGGGAGATCTCCCAAGCGGTACTGTAACTTGGTCCGAAACCGATACTCCAGGTGAATATTCAACATCAGATATTAGTTTTGGTCAATTTGACAACTGTTACGTTGATACTTTTAGTAAAATCGAATTTGATGAAATTTTAATCACGTGGGATTGCACCAACTTAAAAGCAGGTGGAACTATCGAGACAGTAGAAAACGATACTAACAAAGAGATAGATTTTACATACGTATATACTATCAAAGAAACTTCAGGATCAGATATGACTATTGACTTTAGTAATTCTGAAGGAGATCGAGGTACAGTCGTACTTACAAGACCAGCAGGCAAAGTATGGCCAATACTTCTTAGAAGAATGGAATAACATATCTTATTCACAAATTTAAATTAGCTAGAAAAGGTTTCTCATTTTGAGAAACCTTTTTTTATTTTAAATTATCACTTCGAATACTCAAATTCTTACCAAAATTATCATAGCACCCACACACCCAACACCTTAAATCCAAACACACTACTCACAACTTCAACTCAATACATTTTCTTTAGGAAAACAATAACATTTCTTGTAGATAATTTTATCATAAAAAGGCATTTTTAGTCGGAAAAAAAATTGTCTACTTACATAATTATCATCAATTTTGGCTCAGGCTAATTCTAACAATTAACAAATGAAAACAAACTGTAAAGCAATTTTAGCGCTGCTTATGGCGCTAATTGTGCATTTTAGTTATGCACAAGAAAAAACTGTAACCGGAAAAGTTACAGATGATAGCGGACTTCCTCTTCCTGGAGTGAATATCGTTATCAGAGGAACAAACAATGGAGCACAATCTGATTTCGACGGACTCTACAGCATTCAGGCCTCTGAAGGCAACATCTTAGTATTTAGTTATCTTGGATTTGCTAGTCAAGAGGTAACTGTAGGTGCTAGCAACACAATCGATATGCAGTTACAGGCTTCAACTGCAGAGCTAGACGAAGTTGTAGTCACTGCTCTTGGAATTTCAAGGGAAAAAAAATCTCTTGGGTATGCAGTACAAGAAGTAGATGGTAACGCCATTGCCCAAACCAGAAGCACTAATGCACTTGGAGCATTAACTGGTCAAGTTGCTGGGGTACAAATCAACAATGCTGCTGGTAACATTGGAGGTTCTACAAGAATCCTTATTAGAGGTGCAGGTTCAATAACACAAGAAAACAGACCTTTAATTGTAGTTGACGGAACACCTCTTGACAATTCGAATTACAACGACGAAGACACTCAAGATGGTGGAGGTGGTAGAGACTTTGGTGATACAGGTTTCGACATTAACCCTGATGATATAGAAAATATATCAGTACTTAAAGGAGGTGCAGCAGCAGCTCTTTATGGTAACCGTGCCAATAATGGAGTTATTATTATCACGACCAAAACAGCTAAAGATGGTAAAGCAGAAATAGTTGTAAACTCTGGTGTTTCGTTTGAAAGCATTAATATTTTCCCTAAAGTACAAAAACTATATGGTGGAGGTGCTGGAGATCCAGGAACAATTGGCCAAAGTAATTTTGCTACTCAAAATATTAATGGAACTACATTTAATTTAGTAGACTATGCAACAGATGAATCTTGGGGTCCTAGATATGATCCTAACATATCTGTATTAGGATGGGACGCCTTTGACCCTGAATTCCCTAATGAATTTCTTAACCCAAGACCATGGGTATATCCAAATGCTGATGCAGAAAGCTTCTACGATGTTGGAGTATCCCTAAACAATAGTATTTCTTTTTCTAAATCTTTTGAAGATTCTAAACTAAGACTTTCTTTTTCTAATGTAAGAACTACAGGGATTATTCCTAATAGTGAGCTTGAAAAAACAACTATTAGTTTCAGTGGGTCGACTAAACTTTCTAAAAAATTCAGAGTAGATGCTGGTATTAACTATGTTATTACTGATGGTTTTAACCGACCAGAATCTGGATATGGCGATAATAGTTTAATACAAAAGTTCTACCAATTTGGTCAAACTTCTTTGGACTATGACAGATTAAGAAACTATCTTCTTCCAAACGGAAATCAGAGAACATGGAACAGAAGAGCATTTGATGATCCCACGCCAAGATTCTCGGACAACCCATATTGGACAATATTTGAAAACACCTCTGCTGATAGAAGAAACAGATGGTTTGGAAACACAAAATTCAAATATGATTTCACTGATAAAATCTCTGCATTAGGAAGTATCTTTTTAGATAGCTACGATTCTAAAATAAGCACTAGAGTTGCATCAGGGTCTCAAGCTCAATCAAGATATGACGAGGATATCAGAACTTTTCAGGAATTAAATTATGAACTACGTCTTCAGTACAACGAAAGTCTTTTTGAAGACAAAGTTAGTCTTAATGCTATTGTTGGAGCCAATAGAAGAAATTCTATTTTCTCTAGTCTTGAAGGAAACACAAGAGGTGGTTTAGCTGTTCCAGGTATTTACAACCTAAACAACTCAAACGAAGACCCTAGAATTATTGACACTGACGAAGAAAGAAGAACAAACAGTATCTTCGCCTCTGTATCTTTAGGGTACAAAAACTTTCTTTATTTAGATGTTACAGGTAGAAATGACTGGTCTTCTACTTTACCTCCAGAAAACAATTCTTATTTCTATCCAGCAGTAACTGGTAGTTTTCTTTTCTCTCAATTAGTAGATGCTGGTTGGCTTTCGTATGGTAAAGTAAGAGGAAGTTGGGCAAGTGTAGGTAACGATACCGATCCCTATAGCTTAAGAAATGTATTCAATAACAGAACTGCTTTTTTTGGTAATATAAGATACACACAACCAGATGAGAATAGGAACCCAGATCTACGACCAGAAGAAAAGACAACTTGGGAAGTTGGTCTAGAAATGGCGCTCTTCAAAAATAGAGTACGTCTTGACGTCACCTATTACGACGAACTTACAGAGGACTTGATCACACCAGTACAAATAGATCCATCTACCGGATACAGTTCTACATTTGTAAATGCTGGTAAACTATCAAATAAAGGTGTTGAAGCTCTTGTAACAGTTACACCTGTTCAAAACGAAAATTTTAGCTGGGACGTTACATGGAATTTCTCTAAAAATGTAAATGAATTAGAAGAATTAATTCCTGGAGTAGAAACTCTTGAAATAGCAAGGTTCCCATTTAATGGAGTAACACTTAATGCTGTTGTTGGTGAGCCGTATGGAGTTATACGAGGTACTAATTTTGTTTTTGACGACCAAGGAAATCGTGTCGTTGATGCTGATGGTAGATTTCTTGAATCTAGAAATGTTGAAAACCTAGGTAGTGTTTTACCTGACTATAACATGGGTATACGAAATACACTTACTTATAAAAACATAAACTTTGGTTTCTTAATTGACATACAAGAGGGTGGTGTTTACAGATCATTAACCAATATTTGGGGTAACTATTCTGGTATTTTAGAAGAGACAGCGGCAAATAATATTCGTGAACAAGGTATTATTTTAGATGGTGTGACCGGAGATGTAACATTTAATGCCGATGGCACTTATACTGTAGCAAATACCGCGCCCAATACAACTGTACTTTCTGCTCAACAATACGGGCAAGATCATTTCTTTAGAGCTGATGCTCAAAATGTATTTGATGCAAGTTATGTAAAATTAAGAGAAGTTACTCTTGGGTACTCATTACCAGCTAAATGGAGAGGACCTTTAAATACAATAAAATTATCATTGTTTGCAAGAAACCTATTTGTTTGGGGATTAGCAAATGATAATTTTGACCCCGAAGTAGCAACTTCTGGAAGTGGAAACATTCAAGGTTCTGAGGGAGGTTCTTTACCATCTACAAGAAACTATGGTTTTAATCTTCAATTAAAATTCTAAGAAAAATGAAAAACACATATATAATATTATTTGTAGCAACAGTTATTACACTGTTGTCTACCTCATGTTCGGATGATCTTGAGAATATAAACTCTAATCCCAACAACCCAGAGGTTGTGCTCACCAATACAATTTTTAACAGTGCAACTAAAGAATTGACAGATATTTCAAGAGGTGCCTTCTCTTCTGGACGAGCAGCCTTACCATGGATGCAGTATTGGGGGCAAAACAGTTATGCAGATGAAGATCGTTACTTGTATCGCGAATCTACTGCAGAAGATTTATGGGCTAATTATTATAGAGTTGGAACAGATCTAAAGAAAATAATAGAGCTTAACACCAATGCTGAAACTAGAGAACAAATGTCCTCTGTTGGAAATAATGATAATCAAATTGCTGCAAGTAGAATTATGCTATCATATATTTTTCATCAGTTAACAGATACATTTGGTGATGTACCTTACTACTCTTTTGGAAACAATGATCCAAATTTTCAGGCATTAAATGTGGATAATGTATTATCCCCTGTTTTTGTAACACAACAAGAAATATATGCCGACATACTTTCTGAATTAAGAGCTTCCGTAAACATGCTTACTACTACAGAATCTGTATTTACTAGTGGGGATAATATTTTTGGCGGAAATGCAGAAAAATGGAGAAAATTTGCAAACTCTTTAATTTTAAGAGTTGCAAACCGATTAAGAAGCGTCGATGCCGCTGCAGCAAATGCAGCAATCGATGAAGCCATAGCTTCGGGAGTTTTTACATCTAATGCAGACAATGCTATTCAAGCTTATGAAAATACAGATGCTACCGGATCTCCTTTATACAGAGCCTATTTTGTTAATAACAGAACAGATTTTGGTGTAGCGGCTCCTTTTATTAATTTATTGAAGAATCGCACAGGAAACTTTGGTCCTGACCCAAGATTATTTCAATTTGCAGCACCAATTACAGTATCAATTGAGGACATTAGAGATCAAAATTACACAGTCTCTACTAATTTTGATGATTATGAAGGTGTTCCTTATGCGTTTGAAAGTGTAAATTTCATCAAGTTCACAAACTACTCATTTCCTAGCGACCAAGTATTACGTGCCGATTATGGCGAAGTTTTAATGGAGTATGCCGAAGTATCTTTTATTATATCAGAACGTAATGGGTGGAGTCAAGCAGAATATGAGCAAGGAGTAAGAGCTTCTATGGAGCGTTGGGGTGTTGCGGATACAGACATCACAACATATATAGGTACTTTACCAGCTGCCTCAGAAGAAAACGTACTTACTCAAAAATATATTGCTTTATACATGCAGCCATATGAAGCCTGGGCAGAATACAGGAGAACAGGCTTTCCTCAGACATTACTGTTACCAGGACAAATGGCCAATTTAACTACAGCTCAAGCTGCTGATTTACCTACAGGATCTGCATCTACTTATACTTTTGTTCCTAGAGTATCAATTACAGATTTACCCACAAGATTGCGTTACCCAGTTACATTACAGTCTCTTAACGGAACCAATAGAGCTACAGCGGTTTCAAGATTAAGTGATGGTGATGTCATAACAAGTAAACTGTTCTGGGATCAGAATTAATTAGATTGTCATCTAAAAAATAAAATTAAAAAGAGTCTGATTTTCAGGCTCTTTTTGTTTTAAAACACTCTTCAAATGCCAATCAAACCCCAAATAAAATATTACACAAATCTCTCAAAAACCCCTACTATAACGTTATAGTAAGATTTTAATAAGTCACGTTCCCTATTACTCAATAATTCAAATTTTAATACTAAAAAGTTGTTTTATAAAGATATTATTATCATTTTTGGAACTGGCTAATTCAAATAAATTGTAAAATGAGAACAAAGTTTAGTGGAATTTTAACGCTATTTCTAGCGTTTATTGTGCAATTCACTTTTGCACAAGAAAAAACAGTTTCAGGTACTGTAACCGACGATAAAGGTTTACCTCTACCTGGAGTTAATGTAATTATTAAAAACACTGCGAACGGTACACAAACCGACTTTGATGGTAACTATTCCATCACTGCGAATAAAGGTGCTGTATTATCCTTTAGTTATGTAGGATTTCAGGTTATTGACAAAGTAGTAGGCGATGGGGATACTGTTAATGCCCAATTAGCGCCATCTGCCGCAGAACTTGAAGAGGTAGTAATTACAGGTCAAGGTTCGGGAATTTCTAGAAGAAAACTTTCAACTACTGTAGATTTTCTTACAGCAGACGAAGTTGATAAGCTTCCTTCAAACCAAATCGACCAATTATTACAATCTACAACGCCAAGTGCGCAGATTAGGTTAAGTTCTGGACAACCAGGTACTGCTGCTATTATTAGAACAAGGGGTGCTATTTCAGCTTCTTCTTCTGCTACTCCAGTAGTTATCATTGATGGTGTTCGTGTAGATAACCTTAACTCAAACCCACAACTTGGTCTTGCAACAGGTGGTGCAGATGTATCAGCTCTTGCAGATATCCCTGTTGAATCTATTGAAAAAATAGAATATATAAAGGGTGGTGCTGCAACTACATTATATGGTGCCGATGCGGCAAATGGTGTTATCCAGATTATCACTAAAAAAGGTACTTCAGGAAAAGCTCGTTTTTCATATGAAGCAAGAGTAGGTGTTATCAAAGCTACTGATGATTATTTATGGTATGAAAGAACTGGTGAAGCATTATTTAAGCCAGGACTTTCCATAGAACATAAAATAGGAATCAATGGTGGTAATGAAAAAGTAACATACAACTTTGCTGGTAGTTTATATGCTGATGATTCATTTAACTTATTAAATGAGCAAGTACGAAGAAACCTTTCTTTCGGTCTAGGTGCTCAGGTTAATGACAAGTTAAGATATCAAGGTTCTTTTTCTTATGTAGGATTTGAATCAAATCTTGATTATAATGCCAATACTAGTCTTTCAAGATTTTCTGCATTTGAAGGTGGTGGTCGTGGAAATCTAGATGAATTAACCGATGCTCAGTGGCAAGCTGAATTAGCTCGTTCTAATGCTATCGGTGAGGAAGTATCTATAAACAATACCGTAAATCGTCTTACGAATTCAAATAAATTTATCTACGATTTTACAGACAATATCCAGGCAAACGCTACAATTGGTGTTGATACAAGAACTCAGGTTCAAGAAGAAAACCAAACAAATGCCTTTCAAATAGCAACTGGATCCATTGCAGCTGGTACAGCAGATCAAGCAGTGCTTAATAGATTAATAAGAAATGCTTTTACCGTAACAGGGGATCTTAACTTTACACACAGAGGAAGAATAGATAATTTTGAATTTGTTACAGTTTTAGGTGGTCAATTTTTTAGATCAACAGACAGACAATACCAAACCAGTGGTTCTGGTGGTGTTGATGGTACTAATGACCTTGGTTTATTTCCAACCCAGACAACAGATGATTTCTTCTTAGAAAATGCAAACTACGGTATATATTTCTTAGAGAATATCGGTATCTATGATGTAGCGTTCCTTGAATTTGGAGCTCGTTTAGATCAAAATACACAAGCTGGTGATGATACAGATCCATTATTATTACCTAAGATAGGTATTACTTATAATATATCAGATCATGATTTTTATTATGATAGCGGTATAAGTAAAGTATTATCTACCGTTAAACTTAGAGCTAACTATGGTGAAGCAACAAACTTTGCTCAAGCATTCTCAGAAGATAGAACATTCGCTCTTAATCCATTTTTAGGAGGACCTTCATTTACATTTAATAATCCAGGAAATCCAGATCTTGTATCGGAAACAGTAATCACCACTGAATATGGTATAGAGTTAGGGTTTTTTCAGGATAGAATTAACTTAAGTGGTACTCGTTATGTAGCTACAACTGAAGATGCATTATTTACTCCTCCTGCATTACCATCATCTGGTCAATTAGATCAAATAAAGAATATTGGAGAAATTAAAAATGAAGGATGGGAATTTGCTCTAAGCGCAGATGTAATTAAAACTGAAAAACATGCTTTAAACATAAATGCTTCATACAACATTAACGATAACATAGTAGTTAGTACTGGTGGAGCTCCTGCATTTAACGTAGGTGGATTTAATGTAATTGGTGCATGGGTTGAAGAAGGGCAGAGTCTTGGATATCTAAGAGGTACAAGTTCTGTAAGACAAGCTGATGGAACATTTGCTCAAACTGCAAATGCAGCATTAGGTGATACTTTTGCTCCTAACTTTGGATCATTTGGTTTTAATTATACTTGGAACAACAAGTTAAATATATTCATGACTGGTGATTATCAATTTGGTGGTAAGATTGTAGATTTAAGTTTCTTATTAAGACACTTAAGAGGTGTAGATGACACAGGTATTCCTGCAGATCTTATTGGAACTACTAGCCCTTTTAATTATGTAAACTTCTTTACTTTTGACAACGATTTTATAAAAATTAGAAATATTGGAGCAAGTTATTCTTTCGGAGACGCTTTAGGTTTATTTAATGATTTAAAAGTTGGATTTACAGTAACTAATCCTTTCAATTTTGGAATAGATGGTCAATTTGATCCAGAAACAACTGGTTCAGGTATTGGTAACCAAAATGGATTTGGTAGTGGTGGATTTGCTTATGGTACAGAATCTGCTCCAAGAATATATATGACGTCTCTTAGATTCCAATTTTAAGATAATTTAAAAATATAATTAAAATGAAAAAAATATCAATATATATCTTAGCAATCGGTCTATTGATAGGTTGTACAGATAACCTAAAGGATGCTACAGATTTCACATCAGTAACTAATCCAAACTTAGATGAAGCCGCAATTCTTGGAAAAGAAAATTCTGCTACAATATGGCTAACAGGATTGCAACGTCAGACAGCAAATGTGCTAAATGAAGCTGTAATGCTAGCTGAACTTGGATCTGACAACTATGTTAACACTCAGACATTTTTTGATCAATTCTTAGACGCTCTAGAAATAAGAACAGATGATCCTGAAATAGAAGATGTACAATTTCAAATTGCAAGATTAAGAGTAATGGCTAAATTTGGTCTTGAATCAGTTGGACCAGCAGATCCAGCTTATGATGCCGCTACTGAGGCTTCTTTTAATTTCTTTGAAGGGCTATCTTATTTATATGCTGCAATGTACTTTTCTGCATTACCACAGGAAGAGGGAGGTGCTGTAGTATCTGATATTGATAACTATGCTAGTGCAATCGCATCATTTGATGCAGCAATTGCTGCTGATCCTCAACCGCAATATCATCTTGCCAAAGCCCGAGCTAATTATTATTTAGGTAATCAAGCTGAGGCGGTTGCTGAAGCAACTGCTGCCATAGGCCTTGATGATGATTTCTTATTCTCTATTGAATTTGATGAATTAAATCTTCCTGCTAATACGTTTGAAAGTGCATTATATGAAAGAGCTACATTTGATGACCTTCAACCACTACCAACATTAGACTTTTTAGATCCTAAATATTCTTTTGTTGATCCAAATGTAGATCCTTCTATACACATATTCAAAGCGGAAGAAGCATATTTAATACTTGCTGAAGCTGCTCTAGCAGACAACAATGTAGCTGGAGCACGAACTAACCTCACTAGTTTATTAACAGTTGTAGGGACAAGAGAAGTAAGAGAAGTTGATGATTCTATTGAAGGTAGACCTGATGCAAGTTCTGCTTTTGCCTCTCGCCCTAAAACAGCAGATGTAGTTGTAAATGGAAGACCTGGATTAGTTCTAGATCGTCAAGCTGGTGACGTTATGATACCTTCTGTATCTGGAACATCACTTGTACAAGGAGATGTTGATGCTATCACAGCTGCTAATGATGCTGCTTTAATTTTATTACATAGAACAAGACAAGAAATTTTTATTGCTGAAGGACTTCGTTTTGCAGATATGGGTGTTAAGTTAGTTGTACACCAAAATGAATTTAATCAAAATCCTAACATATCTGAAGGAGACCCTAGCACAATAGCAGTAATACCTTCTTTCATTGATGCTGTTAAAGAAGATTTAGATGAAATCACCTATACAGAAGGAGCTACTACTGCAAGCACTACAGTAGATTTAAATGTTCTTTTAGTACAAAATAAAACTTCAAGTCAAGTTTTACCTTTCCACTAAGAAAGAGATTTACTCAAAATAATTCACAACCCTCTGAAAATATTCAGAGGGTTGTTTTTTTATAGTATATTTGCGCCCTATTCAATAGATTCAAGCTTTACAGAGTTCAGATATATAATCAATTACTCTATAGCATAGAAAGTGATAAAAGTTAACAAATGAAAAGCGAAACATTAATTTTTGGTATTCGAGCTATTCTTGAAGCTATACATTCTGGTAAGACCGTAGACAAGCTTTTTATTCAGAAAGGACTGCAAGGAGATTTAGCTAAAGAATTAATGCAAATTGTTAGGAAACAAAACATTACTTTTACTTATGTACCCATAGAAAAGCTAAACCGATTAACTAGAAGTAACCATCAAGGTGTTGTAGCTAACATATCCCCTATTGACTTTCACAATTTAGAAGATCTTGTCATGAATGTTGTGGAATCGGGACAAACTCCTCTGTTTTTAGTTTTAGACCAATTATCTGATGTTCGAAATTTTGGTGCTATCATCAGAACAGCAGAATGCACTGGAGTGCATGGTATTATTATACAAAAAAAAGGTGGAGCACCTGTAAATGCAGACACTATTAAAACTTCTGCAGGAGCAGTGTTTAAGATCCCAATATGTAAAGTTGACCATATTAAAGATGCAATTTTTTATCTACAAGGATCAGGGATACAGACAGTAGCTGCTACAGAGAAAGCAGAGACTACTATCTATGATGTAGATCTTACTATGCCTACAGCAATTATTATGGGAAGTGAAGGTAAAGGAATAGCATCTTCTGTATTAAAACTTGTTGACCATAAAGCTAAATTACCAATGTATGGAGAAATTGGTTCTCTTAATGTTTCTGTTGCTTGTGGTGTAATTGTTTACGAAACTGTAAGACAGCGACTATAAAGGACTATCTTTATCATACCCTTTCTGACTATTACTTTTATCCGTATAGTCGTAAGTAATGGTAATATCTACTTCAGGAAAGTCTTCGGGAATGTTTTCGATAAAATTACCATCTTCATCAAAATGCTTTAAAAATTCATCTTCTTCAGGGTCATAGGTTTCTGACTGCCATGTATACAGTTTAGGCTTTACTATCCCCTTTTTTATAAAAAATGCCAAACCTGCACCAGACACTAAACCTGATAAATGTCCCTCCCAAGAAATTTTTGGATCTATAGGCAATACATACATTACCATACTTCCATAAATAAAAACAACAATTAATGATAACGCTATGAGCCTAAAATGCTTGGCCACAATCCCTTTAAAAAACAGAAAGCCAAAAAGCATATAAATCACCCCGCTTGCACCAATATGATTAGCGGGTCGACCAAGTAACCAAGTAAAGACACCTGTTAACAGAAGCCCTACAAGCATTACTTTCCAAGCATTGCTTTGGTAAAAATAAAAAAGCGCTGATGATAAGATAAGTAGTGGCAATGTATTGTGCCATAAATGAGTGATATCTGCATGAATAAATGGAGAAAGAAAGATTCCTCTAAGTCCTAAAAAAGTTCTTGGATTAACACCCAGATAATTGAAATCAAAACCAAAACGAATCTCAAACCAAAAAACTATCCAAATAATTAGCACAAATAATAAGGGATACCCTATTACACCAGTATTAAACTTAAAAACATCTTGTTCTTCACTCATAATGATTTTATATATCAAAAAAAATTCCAAACCAATATGAACCGCTAAAATGGCAGGTTTTTATTAAATCATCATAAGCTGTTAAATAATTCTTCAAGAAATATTATTTATATCTTAGATTATATAAAGCTTTGTAACTTTGCAGATATGGATATAAATAAGCCTTTGGCAGAAAGAATACGCCCTAAAACACTATCATCATACCTTAGTCAAGAACACTTGGTTGGAGATAAAGGTTCTCTTACCCAACAGATTAAAAAAGGTATAATCCCATCATTAATTCTTTGGGGACCTCCTGGTGTAGGAAAAACAACTCTTGCCAATATTATTGCTAAAGAATCAGGCAGACCTTTTTACTCACTCAGTGCGATAAATAGTGGTGTAAAAGAAGTTAGAGACGTTATCGAGAAGGCTAAACAAAGTGGTGGCTTATTCACGTCAAAAAATCCTATTTTATTTATTGATGAAATTCATAGGTTTAGTAAATCACAGCAAGATTCACTGTTAGGTGCTGTAGAAAAAGGATGGATAACTCTTATTGGAGCTACTACGGAAAACCCCAGCTTCGAAGTTATTCCTGCACTTTTATCAAGATGTCAAGTTTATGTCTTAAATGCTTTTGGCAAAGAAGAACTGGAAGCACTGCTAGATCGTGCTATGCGTGAGGATGAGTATTTAAAATTAAAAAAAATTGAGCTTAAAGAAACCTCTTCATTACTAAGATTGAGCGGAGGAGATGCCCGAAAACTACTCAATATATTTGAACTTATTATATCCAGTCAAGACCAAGAGAATATTATTATCACGAATGACTTAGTAACAAAATTAATTCAACAAAACACAGTGCGTTATGATAAAACAGGCGAACAGCACTATGACATTATATCTGCATTTATTAAATCGGTTAGAGGTAGTGACCCCAATGCTGCTGTTTATTGGCTTGCAAGAATGATTGAAGGTGGTGAAGATCTTAAATTTATTGCTCGCAGAATGATTATTTTGGCTTCTGAAGATATTGGAAATGCAAATCCTACAGCATTGATTATGGCCAACAATACTTTTCAAGCGGTAACTACTATCGGATATCCAGAATCAAGAATTATTTTGAGTCAATGCGCTGTTTATCTGGCTACTTCTGCGAAAAGCAATGCATCATATATGGCAATAAACCAAGCACAGCAATTAGTAAAACAAACAGGAGATTTATCTGTTCCTTTACATATTAGAAATGCACCTACAAAATTAATGAAAGAACTAGGTTATGGTGAAGATTACAAGTATGCTCATAATCACAAAGATAATTTTATAAGTCAAGAGTTTTTACCTCAAGAAATTGTAAACACAAAACTTTACGAACCAGGAAACAATCAAAGAGAAAACTCTTTTAGAGCATTTTTAAAATCCCGGTGGGGTGATAAGTATAATTATTAAATATTTACAGGAAATGTAACGTATCTACTGCCTTGCAAAAATATCAGATATTAACTTATTGGTTATAGGATTGACTCTTTCTAGTATAAAGTTTCCATAGCTATCAAAATGTCCTGCACCACTTAAATCTCCAGCTTTAACTAAATAAGTATTACTTCTTTTTAACACATAAATTTTACCCACAAGAGCAGCCTTATCTTTGTCGCCTTTTAGCAGTTCATATCCGTATTCTTCCTTTTTAAACTCAAAAGCATCTTCATTTAAAAGATATCTTAATGTTTTTACTGACTGAGGTTTATCAGCAGGAATTTCTTTTGAGGAAATTTCTGTTTTGGGCTGTTCTACTGCTACAGTTGTCGAAATAGTATTTTTTTCTTCTACTTTAGACACTTTAGGCTTAGCCCCAATATCTTTGGATGCTATATTGTTACTTTCTAATTGTTGTTCTCTTCCTCCATTATAAACATAGTTGAGTGCCTGAACATCCTTAAAAGCTTTGCGAATTGCTTCATGGTACCCTTTTTTAAACTCTTTTTCTCTACTCGCACCTTCAGACGAAGTAAAAACAATATTATTTCCACAATCAGTCAACCTAATAGCTACTTTTGTAATAAAAAGTCCTGAACCTTTAACCAAATTAGCTTTTAAAGCTTTACAACCATCTTTTGCCAGGTCCTCAGGAATATTTTCTCCTTGAATAAAAGCCTTATACCCATGCTTATTAAACAAAAATTTTGTCAAAGAATTCAATTGATATGCATCATTCTCTTTAAGAAAATCAAACTTTTGTGGAATTAACACATATTTATAATCATTGACATTTTTTTGCGAAAAAGAATTAAAACTTGACATTAAGATAATCCCCAAAAATAAAAAGCGTAACATACCTATCACATTATAAAATTAAACCCAAATTGCATAGAAACTGATCTTGCTTTTGCAAGATTAGAATATTCTAATACATTATTAGCCGAAATATAAAAATTAATTTTGTCAATATGGGTAGATAACAAAAAACCTATGTTATTATATGAATAATCATCTATTGTATAAGTCACTTTAGCTCTTAAAAAATTAAAAATCCTTTTATAGTAGAATAAAGATGCTGCATACTGTGGCCTTTTGGGTCTAAATTGTGAGAACACTTGTAAGCCAAAAGCATCTCGATAAACAGGACTATCCCCATAAAGTGAACAATTACAACTCTCGTCCTCATAAGGGTTAAATGAATATTTAATAGATCCATTGAGTTTTAAAGGACGCATAGTTAAGTACGTTGTAGACAAAGTATCTAAAGGAACTGCCGCCTCTAATTCATCTAGAAAATCCTGATCCCCATTACCTGAAAATTGAACTGGTGTTTCAAAACCCTCAAAAACAAAATTACCTCTTGCCCTATAGGTTTCTACATCTTTGGCATATAAAATTGCTCCAAAATCATTAATACTACCTGTTAAAGACCATTGTTCATCTATATGATGAGTAAAACCTACATCAACACCTAAACCTAAGTTTCCTCCAAGAAGTGCTCTTCCTACCAATTTACTAACAACTTCTTTTCCGCTATTTTCACCTTCTAACTCTCTAAGAGATGCAAGGCCAGAAGTTCGCAAAGTAACATCAGCATTACTAATTATATGTTGATAAAAATTATTTCCTTGAGGAGTTTCTACAGTTGTAAACGTACCACTATTTCTTGCGCTACGTACATGAAGCATACTTGAATATAATTTTGCTCTTGCACCAAAAGTTAATTTTTTGCTTACCTTTTTGTTATATCCAAAATGATATACCATAAGCAATTCGCCCGATCCATTTATTGTCGAAAAACGGAAAGGTCGATTAATAAAATCTCGATTTCCTTGATAAGCCAAAACTGCAAAATCTTTTGGAAAATACCCTATTAGATCTAACTCTTGATATACACCACCCGAAAAATAAACATTAGGATCTTTTTTGCTTTGCCACCCAAAATTAAACAATTCTAATTGTTGGGTCAAAGTCACAAAATCATTACTCGTAAGTTTATTTAATGTTTGTTCGATTTTCTCATTAATATTTCTACCATCATCACCAAAAACATCGAAAAGAGACGCACCTCTTAATCCTGCATTTACATGAAACTGCGACAAAAATGGAACTCCAGCATGAAATTTAAAGTTAGTTTCTGCTCCTGGGTTTAATAACAGTGCCTGAGGAATGTCTGTAAAATCATATAGAGTTTCTTTATTTTGAGAACACACAGAAATACTCCATATACCTATAAAAACGAATATAAAAACTCTCATAAGTCATAATTAATGAAGTAAGTACCTTTGGATCTCACATCTAGAATCCCTCTTAAACCACTATTTACATTCTGCACTCGAATGATTGAGAAAAGTCTCTTTGTAGGGGCTAAAGTTCTAATGGTTGCATTGTCTAAGACAATTGTTTCGGCAGTAACGACAGGGGTTGTTCCTTCTCCCCTACCTGCATTAGCAGTAAGTGTAAAAAATGGGCCAATACGTTGATCTGCTTCATTTAAGAATCCAAACTCAAAAACAAAATCTCTCTCAATAGTATTTCTAAATTCAAAAGAAAGCTCAATTCTTTCTAGGTTATCAACAGCAAAACTTGAACCTAATAAATCGTAATTTAAAGTATCATCAACTTCAACCTCTGGTACCGTAATAGCAGGGTCGATACTAGGGTCCACAAATTGATTGGTATCAAACTTAGAAAAAATAAAATCTAGTTCTACAATTGGTGTTAGAACGATATCCTCGCTTTGATCAAAATCTAGATCTTTGACACAGGAAGCCATTAATAATGCTGTGCAAATAATGCTTAGCATTACGCATATTTTTTTTGTTTTCATCTTGGGGCATAATAGGTTATAGCCTCCTAAAATACGAATTTTTATCACTTATAAGTAATTTTTAATGTGTATTAGCTTTGAAACTTCTACATTGTCTTTGGGTAATTTCTCTTTATGATAGTTAAAACATATCGTATTTAATCCAAATAACTCAGCACCTAAAATATCTGCTTCATAATTATCACCAATCATAACACTATCAAACACTTGTGCCCCAGAAACCTTTAAAGCATGCTCAAAAATTAACGGATTTGGTTTCTTTACCCCTACTTCTTCGCTGTTTGTAACCGTTTTAAAATATTTTTTTATACCAGCATTATTTAACTTAGTGTTTTGCACTTCTTTAAAACCATTTGTTATAATATGCATGTGATATTTCGGTCTAAGATATTCGAGCAGTTCTAGTGTACCTTCAATCAAATAGTTATTAAGTGGAAGAAAGGCTATATAATCATGAGATATTTCATCAATTACTTGTAACGAATACTTCTTTTCTAGTTTAGTAAACGTATCTACTAACCGGCCTCTTCTTAATTCTTCTTTACTTACTCTTTCTTCTCGATATAATTTCCAATACTTCAAATTAACGGGTTGATATTGGCTTAAGAAAACATCAACTTCAAGATTGATATTGAACTTCTCAAAAATCATTTCGAAAGCCAAAGATGAATTCTTATCGAAATCCCAAAGCGTGTGATCTAAATCAAAAAAAACATGTTTTATATTTTTATTCATCATCTATATTCCAAATATCTTCAAGGATTGACTTCCAGTAGGGTTGTTCTTGTAAATCGCTAAACAAGGTGTTACCGAAAACTGGAATAAAACATCCCTTTACCTTTTTAATTTTTTCTATATATGCAACTACTTCATTTCGGGCAAATGTTTCATTTTTAACAAATTCTTCTCCTCCTAAATTAGCCAGGCAAAAAGAATATATTACTAATGGAGTTTGTACTTCATAATCCAAATCATAAAACATAAAAGGAGTACATGTACCTGCTCTAAACCCAGGATATCCAGAATACCCCATAGAGTAATCTTCTTCTACCTCCAATTCAATAAAATTGCGATACGCTTCTGGCAGCTTAATCTTAAAAAAACCGCAAATCACATATTTAAGTCTTCTGTTAAGAATATTTTCGCTTCGTTCTTTTTCTTTGGTTAGCATAGACAAATTACTTATCGCTTCATATGATACTTTTAAACCTACATCAAGATAATCAGCAATATGCTTAATTAATGTCCTATGTTTTAAATGGTTAAAACCAATATTTTTCTCATAATTAGAATAATCACCTAAGCCAAATAAAACTTTAGCTTTTCTCTTCTTTTGCTTTTGTAAATCAATTATAAAGTCGAAAGTATCATAGGGATCTTTTTTAAAACCTAATGAAACTTTTATTCTATCTGTTAATTCATCTAATTTTAATCCCCATAAATCTCGAAAACCACCTCCTATAGACCTTAGAAAGCCTTTGTTTTTATATGCAAATGCCTGAGATACTGAAACAACAGGTATAATATTAAATTTTTTCTCCTCTAATTCAAGATTGGCGTACTTTTCTAAAAGGATTTTTTTGAATTTGTATGCCCAAATATCTATTACAGGATCTTTTAAAAAGTCATGTATGTATGCAATACTTTCGGTAGCAGGAAAACGTCCTAGGTTATCTTTTACATGCGGCAGATACTCCTCATAACGGGTTAAAAGATAGAATGTCGCCGCAAAAATATCAAAAGGCAATGCTGCATTTTCATGTTGCACTTGAAAAAAACACTTCGTCTCTTCCCAATCCTGAACATGAATATCTACATCATTTAATCCATGTTCAAATAACAACTCTACACTTTGAAAATATAACTCTTTCCCTAATGGTTGTTTTCCGTATGAAAATTTAGGCCCATCATGTGCTATAAAAGTTTCTATTTTGGCTGTAAAATCAACATCCAATTTTAAAATTCGTCTACAAATATGTTTAAATGTATAAGAAACTCTTGGTGTAACCTTTTGTACATGGATTAATACCATATTTTAATTTTATCCCTAATTATGATTATCTTCTTGACTATTCGAACGATATTTCTATATAAAGTTCTATTAGTTCTTCTATCTAAATACTCCTTTTTTTGTAATCATGTTACATATAAAACAAACTAACTTTGAAACACCCTACTCCTAAAATTGAAAAAGAATAGATTTTAACTTTTCTCAATTCTTAAGAATAATTCAAATCTACACGTAAAGTATTGCTTCTTTTAGCTTAATAAATTTTCAGATCATTGCTTCATCCGCAAAGCTAAAGTAGGTTTTTTCTGTAATAATTAAATGATCTAGCACATTGATATCTAAACTAGCTCCTCCGGTTTTTAGTTTTTTAGTTAAATCTTTATCAGATTGGCTTGGGGATAATTTCCCACTAGGGTGATTATGCGCGAGTATAATTGCAGTGGCTCCTGATTCTAAAGCTGCTCTAAAAACGATACGCGCATCTACTAACGTTCCTGTCTTTCCTCCAATACTAATTTGTCTTTTGTACAGAACTTTATTGGCATTATTTAAAAACAACACCCAAAACTCTTCATGATCAAGATCACCAATAATAGGTTGTAAAAGAGCAAAAGCATCTTTACTACTGGTTATTTTAGGTTTAATTTCTACTTCCTCTTTTTTTCTTCTTCGCCCTAGTTCTAAACCTGCAATTATCGTAATTGCTTTAGCCTCACCAATACCCTTAAATTTTGTTAACTGTTTTATAGATAATGCACCCAAAGTATTAATTTTATGATCCACACTAGCTAATATTCGTTTACTTAAAGCAACTGCACTTTCTTCACGATTACCGGAACCGATTAAAATTGCCATTAATTCTGAATCAGACAAAGAATTCTTCCCTTTAGCGATCAATTTCTCTCTTGGACGATCATTTTCACTCCATTTCTTGATAGAAAATGAAGAATTTAACTCACTCATTTGCTTAATTTATATATAATAATACAATATTTTTTTATCCTCTAAAGTATAAACTATTTCCCTCAATAACAACACATTATTACCTCAATCAAGCAGGGATTTAACATTTAATTTTATACTTTTTTAACATTAATTTACATATATATTTGTTTGAAAATGAAAGTTTTACTATATTTGGGCACCCGAAATCCCAAAATGAACAAATTAACAACTTCAAATTAACCTATTTATGAAGAATATTTTTACTTTCGTTTTACTATTTACAGCGTTAAGTTTTTACGGTCAAGACAAGAAGGTTTCCTTTTTAAATTTAGTAGGAAATAACATACAAGTTCCTAGAGGATGCGAAGCTACATCAGAGTATGAATTGCAAGCCTGTGATGGAACATCAATTAGATGGGATTACTATAGTGCAGACATGTTAAAAGATGTTTTTTATGCAACAATCACTGCCTTTACTGAAGGAAAAAGTGATGATGCAGCAACTGAAGTAACTTTTACTTCTTTTGGTAGTCAATTGAAAGGATATAAATTTAAAATGGGAACTACATTTCAGTATTTTCTACAAGGAACAATAAAAGATCAACCGCTTATGATGAATTTAGGTACACCTAAAGATATTAATACCAGTGATGATCTTGAAGGGTTTTTAGGTTTATTTTTTGACGAAGCAAGTTAATCAGAACAACATATAAATAGAAATAAAGGCAAATCATATGATTTGCCTTTATTTGTTTCTATAGTTTTAATGCAGTATTTTTGGATATAGCTATTCACTATAATTTTTTAGTTATGAAGTCTTTGTTTGAAAAGTCTACCTTGGATGAAATAGAAAATAGAATTAAACAATTATCTGATGACGAAAAACCTTTGTGGGGAAAAATGACCACATCACAAATGCTTAATCATTGCCAATTTCCATTAAAAATAGCACTTCAAAAAAACCATCCACATCTTAAGCCTAACGTATTGGCTAAAATATTTTTCAAGAAAAGTTTATATAATGATAAACCTTGGAGAAAAAGCTTACCTACACATGCTAAATTAAAAGTAACAGACCAGAAAGAATTTATTAAGGAAAAAGATGAGCTATTGTCTCTTGTGTCTGAATTCGCTAACCAGAGAAATAAAAAAGAATGGGACCCACATCCTATGTTTGGGAAATTCACTAACGAGCAATGGGGCCAAATGCAATACAAACATTTAGATCATCATCTTCAACAATTTAACGTTTAAACTGTGTATCCACCTAAACATCACCAAGATTACAACCCCGAAAATAGTAAAGAAGTTGCTAAATCTTATCCGTTCTCGGTATTAGTATCCGCAGAAAATAAGACTCCCTTTATCACCCATGCTCCACTAGTATTTCATGGCGAAAAATTAATTGGACATATTGATAAAAACAATCCACATATTAGATTACTAAAGGACGGTTATCCTATTACGGCTATTTTTCAAGGCCCTCAAACCTATATCTCCCCTTCGATATATACTACGAAACAATTACCTACCTGGAACTACATCATTGCCCATGCTACAGGAACGGTAACAGAGCTAAGAGATACAGATGCGATCAAAAAATCAATAGTCACTATGACAGAATTTCTTGAAGCTCCCCATCAAAAATTTATACTAGATCTTGATGATACAAGAATGGATCGACTAGTTCCCTATATTCATTGTTTTGAGATTGAGGTAGAACATTGGGAAGGAAAGTTTAAGCTAAGTCAAGACAAAGTGCCTTCAGATATTGAAAACGCAAAACAAGAATTGATTTTAAACAACCAAAAGGATGTTGCTAATTTCGTCAACAAATTATTTGAACAACATTTTTAAAATCTCTTAAAACCAAGTTTTCACTTCATCAAAATTTAACCCACCATAGTTGCCACTACTCATTAAAACTAAGGCAGTATCAGAAAAATCTTTTTGTTTTAAATATTCTTGAAAATCCTCTGGATTGGTATAAATAATTAAGTCTTTTCTATTAAATGATTCACCTATTTGATTTGCAGTAACCTCTTCTAATTGTTTAATTTTAACTGCTTTTGGAGAATAAAAAACAACTGCTTCATCGGCTGCATCAAGAGCTCCTTCGTATTCTTTAAGGAATTCGGCATTTAAACTACTATATGTATGTAACTCCAAACAAGCAATCACTTTTCTATTTGCATACTGTTCTTTTACAGCATTAGTTGTAGCTTTTACTTTTGAAGGACTATGTGCAAAGTCTTTATAAGCTATACCTGTAGCGTTTTCTGCTATCTTTTCTAATCGTTTCGAAGCTCCTTTAAACGACGCTATAGCTTCATAAAAATCTTCTTCATCAATACCCATATGCTGGCATATCCATTTCGCTCCTGCAAGATTACTTAGATTATGTGCCCCAAATACCTCAACAGGCATTTCACCATCTGGAGTATCTAAGAGGGTTTCACCATTTACTACACTATATTTTGGCGTCACATATGGGAATTTACGAATAGGGGCTTCTGTAGCTTCTGCCAATTTTCTGACTTCTGTATCTTCTTCATTATATACCAATGCTCCACCATTAACAATAGCGCTCATAAATATTCTAAATTGATCAACATAATTCTCAAAAGTTGGAAATACATTAATATGATCCCATGCAATACCACTGACTAAAGCAATATTTGGTTGGTATAAATGAAATTTTGGCCTACGATCTATAGGAGACGACAAATATTCATCTCCTTCTAAAACCATAAAATCATTATCTTCTGTAAGATGTACCATAGTATCAAATCCCTCTAATTGGGCACCTACCATATAATCTACTTCTTTATCGTGATAATGTAACACATGTAAAATCATAGAAGTAATGGTTGTTTTACCATGAGACCCCCCGATTACTACTCGCGTTTTATTTTTGGACTGTTCATACAAAAACTCTGGGTAGGAATAAATCTTTAAACCAAGCTCCTTTGCTTTTTGTAATTCTAGATTATCTTCTTTAGCATGCATCCCTAGAATAATCGCATCAAGATCAGAAGTCACCTTATCCGAAAACCAACCAAATGCAGCAGGCAGTAACCCGTACTTATCTAATCTTGATTTCGAAGGTTCAAAAATAGTATCATCACTTCCTGTTACTTTATATCCTTTTTGATGTAATGCAATAGCGAGGTTATGCATTGCGCTTCCTCCAATTGCTATAAAATGTACACGCATAATTGTAATAATCTTCAAATCCGAAACTGATTGAATACTAACAAAAGTATAACAACAAAGTCCGAATGATTTTATATAAAGAAGTAAAGATACAACCTACAATGAATAATAAAAGCACCAGAGAACAAAAAAGAAATAAACCTAGTTTATATGCATCTCTCTTGATTATTTAAGAAAACTTATTCACTAAACTAATAGTGTGTTAGAATAATTGAAATCAGGGTTTCCCTCAATATTACTTCGCTATTATTCATTTTAGTATTTTATTAGTAATGTTTTATCAAAACAAAATTGTTAGGGTTCAATACAAATACTTAGCTTTATCATGTTATTTAAAAGATATATAAAAGAGCATTAATTTGGTACATCTCTTGCTTATGTTAATTTAACAACTTAAAATCTTTATGATGAAAAAATTTATCATCCTTATTATATTATGTATATCAAATCAATATACTATGAAAGGTCAAAATGAATACCAAGCTAATTGGAAAAAAGTTGAAGTTTTTAACCAACAAGGGCTTCCTAAATCTGCATTAGAGGTAGTCCAGACCATATATACCAGTGCTAAAAAGGAAAATAACGATAATCAGATCATAAAAGCGCTTCTTCACAAAGCTAAATATATGCTTACCCTTGAAGAAGATGCACAGCTTAATATTATAAAAGACTTTAAAAGAGAAATTGATGAAAGTAAATTTCCCAAAAGAAATATTCTTGAAAGCATTCTTGCCAATATGTATTGGCAATATTTCCAACAAAATAGATGGAAATTTTATAACAGGACTCAAACTTCAGAAAAATCTGACCAAGAAGATTTTAGAACCTGGGATTTAGAAACTTTGTTTACAGAAGTACATCTATACTATCAAAAGTCTATACAAAATGGGGTTTTGGCACAGCAAACCGATCTTTCTATTTTTAATCAAATACTAGACGAAGAAGAAGGCTCTAAAAAATACCGCCCTACGCTATATGATTTTCTAGTCCATAATGCCTTGTCCTTCTATAAAACTTCAGAAACTAATATTACCAAACCAGCTTATGCATTTACCATAAATAGCTCAGACTACCTTAAAGAGCATAAACAGTTTTCTACCTTAGTTATAATCCCAAAAGATTCATTATCCCTACAAGGAAATGCATTAAAGCTATATCAAAATTTAATACGATTTCATAGTAAGGATAATTCTCCAGAAGCGCTAACAGAGGTAAATATTGAGCGTTTGAACTTTGTTTATCAAAATGCTAATTTTTCGAACAAACAAGACATTTTACTAAAAACACTATCCGAAGAACAAGAAAAAATAGGCACAAACAAAACATCTGCTTTATATGCATATGAAATAGCTAATCAATATAAACATCAAGGAGAAACATATATTCCTAAAGAAAACAAAACACACAGATGGAAACTAAAAGAAGCTTTAGAGTTATGTGATAGTATCATAAAAAAATTTCCTGATTCAAGAGGTGCTAATAAATGTAAGTCTCTAAAAAGTCAGATACTGCATATCGAACTTTCTTTAAAGACTGAGAAATATGTTCCGATCAACAAATCTGGGCGATTACTCGTTAACTATAAGAATTTAAATAAATTATACTTTAAAGCCTTAAAAATAAATCAAAATCAACTAGTAGCTTTAAGAAAATTATATCAACCTGCAGATCAAATTAAATTTCTAAACAATCTTAAAGCAAGTAAAGTTTGGGAATCTGAAATTTGCGACGAACATGATTTTCAATCACACTCAACCGAAGTCCTACTTCCGCCTTTAGAAAATGGCAACTATCTTATCGTTAGTACAATCACAAAAGATCTTTCACAAAAAAACTTATTCTCGTATGGTACTGTGCAAGTAAGCAATTTAGCACTTATTGAAAATAAGACTCCTGAAAAGACTATTTTTCAAGTCCTTGATCGAATTACAGGTACGCCTATTGCTAATGCAAAAATGCACCTTAAAGCGAATGACCGAAGAGGATATGGTAAAAACTTAGATAAAACCCTAATGACTGATAAAAATGGTCAGGCAAGTCTTATCGTAAATACACATTATTACGATGTTACTATTACTATTTCTTACGAAAAAGATAACGCATATTTTAGTGGTTATTACTTAAATCAATCGTACCAGCCACAACATAATAATCAGAGTAGACAACAAACATTTTTGTTTACAGACAGAAGTATTTACAGACCTGGCCAAACAGTATATTATAAAGGAATTGTAATGCAATCTGATGGAAAAGATGATTTTAAAGTTTCACCGCAACAACCTGCATACATTACACTTAGAGATGTAAATGGTCAAGAAGTCAAGGTTGCCAATCACACCACAAATGATTATGGGTCTTTTAATGGTGAATTTATTCTTCCAACATCTGGACTTACAGGTACCTATACCATACAAACTAATGACTATCATAGCGTTTCTTTTTCTGTAGAAGAATACAAAAGACCAAAATTTGAAACAAAATTTGATCCTGTAATGCAAACGTATAAAGTAAATGACACCATCAAGTTAAAAGCTATTGCAGCTGCCTACGCGGGCAGTACGATAACAGACGCCAAAGTGGTAT
This sequence comes from Aquimarina aggregata, assembly GCF_001632745.1. Lineage (GTDB taxonomy): Bacteria > Bacteroidota > Bacteroidia > Flavobacteriales > Flavobacteriaceae > Aquimarina > Aquimarina aggregata. Next base: position 667,948 of record NZ_LQRT01000013.1, read on the forward strand.
ATCGAGTATATCGAAAAGTACAATATCCTAGATGGTGCTATTGGTATCCAAGGTACAATGTTGAACCACAAGAAATCACACATGGTGAAACTAAAACCAATGATCAAGGAGAATATTTCATCGATTTTCAAGCAATTCCTGACCTTAGTGCAAACAAAGATGATTTACCCATATTTACATATGAAGTCACAGCAGATGTTACAGATATAAATGGTGAAACTAGAAGTACAACTACCACAGTTCGTGTGGGATATCATGCTATGATTGCTAGTATCGAATTAAAAGATAAGATTGACAAAACCCAAAAAGGAAGTTCACTTAAGGTAAGCACTCTAAACCTGAACAATGAAGCAATTGCAGCTTCTGGGAAAATAAAAATATTCAAACTAAAAGCTCACAACAAACCAATACGTATACGCCCATGGAAAGCACCCGATTATGAAGGCTTTAAAAAAGAAGAGTTTGAAAAATTATTCCCTCATGACGCTTTTGAAAACGAACATGATTATAGAACTTGGAAAAAAGGGACATTAGTTTTTGAAAAAGCTTTTAATACTGCCAAAACGAAAGACAACACAAAAGGAATACAAGAAATTGTCTTAAACAACACTAAAAAGTGGGAATCCGGTAAGTATGTCATAGAACTAACTACCAAAGATCGTTTTGGACAATCTGTAAAGGACATACGTTACACAACAATGTATAGTCAAAAGGATACTAACATAAGTGACAAACAATTATTTGAAGTTACTACGAACAAAAACTCATATATCATTGGTGATGAAGCTATTGTCAAACTAAGTTCTGCATCAAATGATATTACAATTACTGTTGATATCGAAAAAAACCATAAGGTTATAGAAACGAGATTCATCAAGCTTTCTAACAACAGTAAAATCATAAAAATCCCAGTCACCAAAGAAGACTTAGGTGGTTTTGCAATACGTTATAGCTTTGTGAATTATAATGGATATCAAAATGGTTCGGTTTTGATAGCCGTGCCATATGCTCCAACATCACTTAGTATCGAAACTAAGACATTTAGAGACAAATTAAAACCTGGTCAACAAGAAACTTGGAGTTTCACTATCAAAGGCCCTAAAGGAGATCGTGTAAGTGCAGAACTTCTTGCAAGCATGTATGACATTTCTTTAGATCAGTTTTCTCCGCATCAATGGTATTTTGACCCAATTAATCGTCCTGAATATTATTCTCAAAACAAAAGGACTGCTACACAAAGTTTTGGTAGTATATCTTTTAATCTACAAAACCACAGTGGGTCTGGGTACTATTATTCAAATCAAGAATATGATCGATTAAATTGGTTTGGATTGTATTTTGGCCAACAACAATATTTTAGAAGTAGACGAATGATGAAATCTTCTCCTGCTCCTATGGCTGCAATGGAAATGGCTGATGATGCAGAATTAGAAGAGATAACCGTAGAAAACTTTGCTCTAAACAAGAAAGAATCTGTAGAAGGAGATAGTATTGCTCTGGCATCTTCTGAAAAAACTAAAGAAGATAAGTCTCAAAAAGAAACTTCTTTAGAAGGTGTAAAAATCCGGAAAAATCTTCAAGAAACTGCTTTTTTCTTTCCAAAACTTACAACAGATAAAGAGGGTAATGTGAGTTTTAATTTTACGGCTCCAGAAGCCTTAACAAAATGGAAACTACAACTACTAGCGCATACTAAAACACTAAACTCTGCGACCACCACATTAGAAACTGTTACTCAAAAAGAATTGATGATTCTTCCGAATCCTCCAAGGTTTCTTAGAGAAGGTGATAAAATTGTAATAAGCTCTAAAATATCTAATTTAGCTATCAAAGATCTAAATGGTATAGTAGAATTGCAATTATTTGATGCTTTAACAAATAAAGCAATTGATACTCAGTTACAAAATACTACTGCACGTCAAAATTTCGAAGTAAAAAGCAAAGGAAATACAAATATCTCTTGGGAGCTATCAATCCCTGATAACGTACAAACAGTACAATACAAAATCGTTGCAAAAGCAGGGGATTTTTCTGATGGAGAACAAAATGTTTTACCTGTGTTAAGTAATAGAATGTTAGTAACCGAAACACTGCCTATGTGGATTCGTTCTGATCAAACTAAAACATTTACGCTTACTAAACTAAGAGATAACAATTCTACCACTTTAGAACACCATAAGCTAACTCTAGAAATGACCTCTAATCCTGCATGGTACGCCGTACAGGCACTTCCGTATCTTATGGAATATCCTTATGAGTGTTCAGAACAAACATTCTCAAGGTATTATGCCAACGCACTAGCTAGTCATATTGCAAACAGCAACCCTAGAATTCAGGAAGTTTTTAATCAATGGAAATCTAGTGATGCTTTAGTAAGTAATCTTGAAAAGAATCAAGAACTTAAATCTTTAATAATACAAGAGACTCCGTGGCTACGTGATGCACAAAGTGAAACAGAACAAAAGAAGAGAATTGCTTTATTATTTGACTTAAACAAAATGAATAATGAGCTACAATCTGCATTGCTAAAACTACAGCAAATGCAATATGGTTCGGGTGGTTTTCCTTGGTTTAAAGGAGGACTAGAAAATCGATTTATTACACAACATATAGCTACTGGATTTGGGCATCTTAAAAAACTTGGTGTAACGCAATTTGATAGCAACACTAAGAATATGTTACAAAATGCAATTCGTTTTTTAGATACCGAATTTGTTAAAGAGTATACCGATTTAAAACGATATTGTGCAAAAAATAAGATAGATATCAATAAGAATCACTTAAGCTACACACAAGTGCATTATCTATATATGCGTAGTTTCTTTGAAGACATTGCTAGGCCGAAAAAAACGAATGAAGCTTGGGACTATTATTTAGGTCAATCAAAAAAATATTGGTTAAAGCAAAGTCTATATACTCAAGGCTTACTAGCTCTTGTTTTGCACCGAAATAATAATCCAGACATTGCTACAAAAATCATTAGATCATTAGATGAGAAAAGTATTACGAGTGAAGAATTAGGAATGTATTGGAAATCTAACACTTCTAGTTGGTATTGGTATCAAGCGCCTATAGAAACCCAATCTTTAATGATCGAAGTATTTTCTGAAATTGAAAAAGAACCGCTAAAAACGAAGATTGTAGATAATCTAAAGGTTTGGTTATTAAAAAACAAACAAACTAATCGTTGGAAAACAACTAAAGCAACAGCTGATGCTGTATATGCTTTGTTGCTACAAGGAAATGATTGGTTATCTGTTACAGATATGGTATCAATTGTACTTGGAAATCAAACTATTGATCCAAATCAATTAGAAGATGTAAAGGTAGAAGCAGGTACGGGCTACTTTAAAACATCCTGGAACGGAAACGATATCAAACCTGAAATGGGAACTGCTAAAATTTCAAAAAAAGGAAAAGGTATTGCTTGGGGAGCTTTATACTGGCAATATTTTGAAAATCTAGATAAGATTACACCTGCAAAAACCCCATTATCCCTTAAGAAAAAACTATACTTAAAAAAGAATACGGATACTGGTGAAAAAATTACAGAGATTACCGATAAAACCAAATTAGCACTAGGAGATCTGGTTCGAGTGCGTATCGAATTAAGATCTGATCGTGCAATGCAGTTTGTACATATGAAAGACATGCGTGCTTCTGGACTTGAACCTATCAATGTAATTTCACAATACAAATGGCAGGATAATCTAGGATACTATGAAAGCACTAAAGATGCATCAACTAACTTTTTCTTCGATTATTTACCAAAAGGAGTATTCGTTTTTGAATATGACTTACGCGTAAATAATCAAGGAGATTTTTCTAACGGTATTACAACAATCCAAAGTATGTATGCTCCCGAATTTTCTAGTCATTCTGAAGGTGTAAGAATTAAAGTAAATTAGATATTAGCAATAAAAAAAGGAGCGCTATAAATAGCGCTCCTTTTTTTCAATTATATATTGGGACTTAAAAATAAAGTCTTATTTCTTAGGCATCATAACAGCATCCACTGTGTGTATAAATCCGTTAGATGCTTCAACATCAGTTGTAATCAATCGACCTCCGTTACCACTTTCGTCTATCAAATATACAGTATCCCCTTTTAGAGAGGCTGTTATACGAGACCCCTCAAGAGTTTTTAAAGGAATACTTCCTCCACCTTCTCTTATCGCTTTTACAATATCTCCTTTAGATATTACACTTGGAATGATATGGTATTTTAATACTGTTGCTAATTGCTCCTTATTTTCAGGATTCAGCAACTTTTCTTTTGATTTTGGCGGAAATTTATCAAATGCATTATTGATGGGAGCAAAAATAGTAAAACCTCCTTCTTGCGTGAATGTTTCTGTAACTTCTGCTGTTTTAATAGCATCAGAAAGAACCGAAAAACCCTTATCAACAGAAGTAAACTCTATAATGGTTGGTAATTTTTCTTCCAGCTCCTTATTTGCATTAATTTCAGGTAAATCTGATATTTTTTGAGCTATTAACTTTCCGTTTTCATCTTTTGTGACTATATATTTTTCAGAGTCACTACATGCAGTGGTTAATAATAAAATAGCACCTACAAAAACAGGAAATAAATTTCTAATATTCATTATGACGGGTTTGATTTTAGTTTAATTTAATCTAGCTTTTTTTAAACGTTGAAAAATTATTTAGCTTTGGTAATCTTAGGTTAAATAACTCTTAACAGAATCTTAAATTCGTTCTATCACATAGAATATAAAAGACGTAAATAATACAGTAATAATAAAGGATAAATATAGTATCATGATCAGCACATACGTGATGTAAAATTATTATCTGTAGCCATTCTTTTAGAATTCGTTTTTACTTTCCTTATCATTCAATTTAATGTGCTATTATCGTTTACTGTTACTATAAATAACCTTCATGTGCTTTAACATACCTTAAAATATATAGTTTTTAGGTATCTTAGATTGCATTAAAAAGTAACGCTATCTTAATCGATGTAATCTGAAAAAATTAATTCATGAGTTTTTTTAAAAAAATTATCTTAGCACTCTCTCTAATCGTTATAAGTTTTGTAGCATACACCTTAATATCTACTGGTTATTTCAGAACCATTGAACCTCATTTTAATGGTGAAATCTTGAAAAAAATACCTTTAGTAGGTGCAGAAGATATTACAGTGAGTCATATAGATGGATTTGCCTTAATCTCGTCAACAGATAGAAAGATTTATCCTCCTACAAAAGAAGAACATGGAGGCTTATATAGCATGGACCTAACATCTGGTAATTTTAATCTTACACATCTTACTTCGTCTTTCTCTAAGTCTTTTGCTCCACATGGAATATCTATACTTAAAAAAGATAGCACCTATATCGTTATGGCGGTCAATCACACTCCAAAAGGACATTCAATAGAGGTGTTTACGAAAAATAAAGAGCAACTTATTTTCGAAAAATCATTAATCGATTCAACTATGATTAGTCCTAATGATATTGTTTTGGTAGACGAAAATAGATTCTACTTCACTAATGATCATGGTTATAATGAAGGCTTCGGAAAATTCATGGAAGAATATGGTGGGCTTTCTGTTGCTAACGTGATCTACTTTGACGGCAAAAACTATAGAGAAGTAGCAAATGGTATCGCATATGCTAACGGAATAAATCATGACCCTAAACGACAATTACTCTATGTAGCCTCTCCTCGTGGTTTCTTAATTAAGGTCTATAGCATCAAACAAAATGGAGATCTAGAATTCATAGAAGATATTCCCTGCGGTACAGGCGTGGATAATATTGAAATCGATCCGCAAGGCAACCTTTGGGTAGGGGCTCATCCTAACTTATTACGATTTAAAGCATATGCCCAAGGAAAAAAGGAAACCTCTCCCTCAGAAATTTTAAAAATTAGTTATCGTGAAAAAAATGATTATTCTGTAGAAAAAATTTATGTAGAAGATGGCAGTACAATGTCTGGCTCGACAGTTGCCACACCTTATGAAGATTTAATCATTACCGGAAATGTCATGGATAAGGACTTTTTAATTTTAAAACCTAAAAAGTAATATCAATACTTATCTACCATATTAGCATTTCTTTACATAGAATTCTTACCATAATTTTGATACAATGTATTATTTTTATAGTACAAAACCTTTACGCTATTCTTATCATGGTAGAACCATTAAAAAATCACATATTAAGGTTTGTCACCCCACCTAGTAATGAACTCTCCTTATTCTTAAGAGCGTTAGAATATCAAGATGTCAACAACAAAGAATACCTTTTAAAAGAAGGACAATACTGCAAACATGTATATTTTATAATAAAAGGCTGTTTTAGATCTTATTTCTTAAACAGTAAAGGTGTCGAAAAAGTGATTAATTTTGGAATCGAAGATTGGTGGTACACCAATTTTGATAGTTTTATTAATCAAACTCCTTCAGAATTTAGTATCCAAGCCGCAGAAGATTCATTGATATTAAAAATTAGTAAAGAAAAATTAGATTGTATTCTAAAGGACTCTCTTTCCTTAAATCAATATTTTAGAATCATACATGAAAAAGTACGTATAGCAGATCAACGTAGAATTCAATTTATGTATAAATTATCAGGTGAAGAGCTGTATACTGTTTTTTGTAAATATAATCCTGATTTCGTTCAACGTGTACCTCAATATATGCTTGCCTCATATCTAGGATTTACTCCTGAATTTTTAAGTAAAATAAGAGCTCGTAAAAAACCAAGAACTCTTTTTTAATTTAATTCCTTTTTTAAGTCTAAAACTTCATAAAGTAGAACTATTTTGATTTTTTCTTTTTAATCAAAATAAGATATAAATTATACAGATTAAACACTTTGTGCACAGCATAGAAGAGTCGAGAATAAAAAAAAACGAATCAGTTTTATCCATTTTTTTAGGAAATATAAAAATCAAGGCAAGTTCTATATCTATTAAAGCAAACCTAATGAGGAAAAAGCATTAAATACATATTAAACCACCCTGAAACAGGGTGGTTTAGTTATAATTTATTGTTTAATAATTTTTCTTACTAAGAAGCCTTTATCTGTTCTAAATTTTAAAAAATAAACACCTGATGGAAGTTGACTTGTATTAAATACTTGTTTATTATTTTCTGTAATATAACCTACAGAAAAATGTTTCCCTGTTATAGAATAAAAGTCCACCTGAAATATCTTCTCATTTGTTATGCCATTCACAATAAGTTCATCATTAAATGGCATCGGAAATATTTTATATGAATTGTTCGCAATAAACTTATCGTTATAAACCACATCAGCCTTTATCGTATTAGAATTACATGTATTACCATTACAATTTTGAGTAAAAGTTGTGATACTGCTATCGATTCTTTTAAATTTTACAGTTGCAACATCAACATTATCAACACATATAAATTGCAACAAAGGAGCACCAGTAGCTACAAAATAGAATATATTACTTGTATTACCATTTTTAATATTTAAAGATTCTAAAAATGCGTTATTACTAACATCTAAACTAGTCAATGAATTTACACATGATAAATCTAAATTGATAAATTTATTATTTTTCACATTCAACGACTGCAACATCTTATTATTTGAAAGATCAAGTTCAGTAAACTTTGCATTCGCAATATCTAATCGCTCTAAGGCTACATTATTTAAAAGATTTAATATTGAGAGTTCAGTATTTGCAATCGAAAGAATTTTTAATTTTACATTATTTGTTACATCTAAAGTTTTCAGGTTTTTATTATTTCCTATGTACAAACTTTCCAGATTAATATTATTAGATATATTAAAATCGGAAAAATTAGTGCCGTAACCTGCAAAACTTTTTAAATTAATATTAGAAGATAAATCAATCTCGTTATATAAATCAGATTGCCATTCTAATTTTTCTAACTTAGTATTAGCACTTAAATCTATAGTATTTATTTTAGAACCTCCCAGAGAAAGATCTTTCAATTCTATATTGGTTGATAAATCAAGAGAGGTTAAATCACTTGCAAATGCTTCTAATTTCACTAAAACAGTGTTTTTAGATATATCGATAGCAGAAAACTCTGTATGTCTTATGTTAAGCTCTTCTAAGTTAATATTTGCCCTTACATCAAGATTAGATAAATAATAATTACCCGAAACATCTAGTATTTTTAATGATAGATTTTTAGACAGATTTATATTTGAAATCTCATTTCCGCCAATATTTATTTCTATAAGAGATGTATTGGCAGAAAAATCTAAATCTTGATTTACCGATTGTTCTGAACAATCAAAGCCCTTAAGATTTACAAAAGTTTCAATACCCGTAAGATCTTCTATTAAGTTTTCATAACTAAAATTATAATTTCCTACTTTCAAAAAACCATCAAATTTTTCTGCTTCAGAAACCTGAATTTCTCCATCTGCGTTACTATCTATTATAGGATCATGACTTAATATTCGATTTTTGAAGTTAACATCTGGAATGTAAACAATAGAACATTGATTTGTAAATACCGTAGAGCTATCAATATTTGTAAACTGCTCATTAGCATACGCCACATCATCAACACAAATTTTGGCTGTTGGAGCTATACTTCTTAAGTACAAAGTAGTCATATTTATATTGTTACCATTTTTAACATTCACTGAAGATAATTTGCGACTAAACCCTGCAGAAAGATGGGTCAATCCTTTTTGAGTAGAAACGTCCAATTCGGTAATCACATTATTATTACCACAAGTTATAGATTTCAAACTTGAGATCTCAGACAAATCTAATGATGGAACAGGATTACTAGAACATGTTAAAACTTCTAAATTTGGAAAAGGACTAACATCTATTGATTCTAATAAATTATTATTACATGCAAAGCGCTTTAGAGAAGTAGATGACGATGGTAATATTAAAGTGGTCATATCATTATATCCGCATATAAAAGTCTCAAGCTTATCATTACCAGAAATATCTAAACTCGATAGTTGATTCTGATCACATAGCAAATACGTCAAATTAACATTAGTGGACAAATCTAGACTTGACAGTGAATTTTTTGTACATACTAAATTAGTTAAATTCAATAAATTTGAGACATCTAAACTATCTAATTGATTTTTACTAATACTTAAATACTTTAAAAGAGTATTAGAAGAAAGGTCAATACTAGAAATATTATTGTCCTCGACAAATAATGCTTTAATATTTACAAAAGCCTCAATACCTGTCATATCGATAATATTCTTACTAAACAAATTTAGATTTCCTGTATAAGCCTCTGCTTCTGTAACCTGTATTTCTGTATCTGCATTCGTATTAATAACTAAGTTATCGACTAATGCTTGCTTTAAATTAACATCCGGAATATAAACAACCGAACATTGATTTGTAAATATAGTAGAGCTATCAATATCGGTAAACTGCTCACTAGCATACGCTACATCATCAACACAAATTTTAGCTGTTGGAGCTATATTTCTTAAATACAAAGTGGTCATATTTGTATTGTTCCCATTGTTAACATTTACTGAAGATAATTTACGACTAAACCCTGCAGAAAGATAGGTCAACCCTTTTTGAGTAGAAACGTCCAATTCGGTAATCACATTATTATTACCACAAGTAATAGACTTCAAACTTGAGATCTCAGACAAATCTAATGATGGAATAGGGTTACTAGAACATGTTAAAACTTCTAAATTTGGAAAAGGACTAACATCTATTGATTCTAATAAATTATTATTACATGAAAAACTCCTTAGAGAAGTAGATAACGATGGTAACAATAAAGTGGTCATATCATTATATCCACATGCAAAAATCTCAAGCTTATCGTTACCGGAAACATCTAAATGTGATATTTGATTTTGATCGCAAAGCAAATACGTCAAATTAACATTAGTGGACAAATCTAGACTAGACAATGAATTTTTTGTACAAACTAATGTATCTAAATACAATAAATTAGAGACATCTAGAACACTTATCTCGTTATACGAAACAATCAAAAATTCTAACAATATATTTTTAGAAAAATCCAATGACCGTAACGCATTATCATTACAATAAAATGTTCTAAGAAATGTGTTTTTTGATATATCAATACTTTTTAAATCATTTTCTCCAACTCCTAATGATACTAGTTTTGTATTCTTGGTAACATCTAGTTCAGCAATGTTATTCCTATTTAATGCTAAACTAGCAAGCATTATATTTTTAGACACATCTACAGTATACAAATTATTACTCGATAAATTTAATCCCTTAATATTTACAAAAGCTTCAATACCTGTTGCATCTCCAATATTCTTATTAAACAAATTTAAATATCCTGTATAGGCATTCGCTTCGGTTACCTGTATTTCAGTATCCGCATTTGTATTGATACTTAAATTGTTAATTAATGTGTTTTTAAGGTTGGCATCAGGAATTGTAACTGTTTGAGCATAAAAAATAGTAGAAAAAAGTAATAAAATTACTACAAGAACACTTTGTTTATTAAAGTTTTTATCTGAAGTTTTGAATTTATAAAAGGCAAAATTTAAATCTGCAATTTTTATCTGAGAATACTCAAGTATTGCTGAATTGGTTAATAATAAGGTTTTAAGTTTCATTTTGTTTTTTTATAGTTTTGATTAATATCAATGGTAGGTGTCTTAATCAAACAAAATGTTACCCCGTTATCATTTAATTTCAAATGCTAAATAAAATCTCCAGATGTAATAATCACGAACTATTTCTTAATCTAGATTAATTTTTTGACCATCCCTTATTCGGATTTTTGTATTGTACTATAAAAACAAAGACATGAATACCGAAAGAATCAACATCAATGAAGTTAATCCTAACGCATATCAACCTCTATATAAATTATATGACGACATAAAAAAAAGTTCATTAACAGCATCAGAATTTTTATTAATCCAGATTAGAGCATCCCAAATTAATGGGTGCGCATATTGTATACAAATGCATATTAAAGAAGCTGTTGAACAAGGAGAAAAACAATTTCGAATTCATGCCCTAGCAAACTGGAAAGAATCTCCTTTTTTTAGTACAGAAGAGCAAATTATTCTTGAAATGACAGAGCAAATAACCAACATTTCTATTGATGGATTACAGGATGCCCTATATCAAAATGCAATTACTGTTTTTGGCAAAGAAAAAGTAGCCGATATCATCATGGGCATATGCTGTATTAACACATGGAACAGAATTGGTAGAGCTACATTAATGACACCTATTCCATCGCAAAACTAGGCAAATATAAAACTATGTACATCAAACTGTTTTTAAGACTAACCTTAGCTATAGGTTTTTTATCTGCCATAGCTGATAGGTTTGGAATGTGGTCACAAGAAAAATCTGCATGGGGAAATTGGGATAACTTTTTAGAGTACACACAACTACTTAATCCCTGGTTTCCAGATGCTGTTATAAATCCAATTGCCATAGCGGTTACAATAGCAGAATTGTTACTTGCAATATTCTTAATTATAGGCTTCAAAACTACATTTGTAGCCAAATTGAGTGGTGTAATACTACTTACTTTTGCATTGGCAATGACTATTTCAACAGGTATAAAAGCGCCTCTAGATTATTCTGTTTTTACAGCCGCTGCAGCTGCATTTGGTTTAAGTCTCATTAAAGAGAAATTCTTTGAAATAGACACACTAATACATACAGAAAAACAATAGTTTACTTTAATTTTAAGCTAAATAAAATACGCATACTATGATTACAATTATAGGGGGAGGAATAGGAGGGCTGACAACTGCTTTAGCTTTCGAAAAACACGGAATTGATTATCATATTTTTGAAAAAGCACCTTCTTTAAAAACGGCAGGGGCTGGTATATGGCTTGCCCCCAATGCTTTGCAGGTACTAGATTGGCTTGGTATCTTAGATAAAATAGCAGAAAAAGGAAATACTATTGACAGAATATCTGTCACTAATCAAGACTTGTCACCTCTTTCTGACACACACCAAGGATTCGTAGTTGATACATTTGGATTTTCTACAATAGCAATTCATCGTGCCGAACTTCAAGAAATACTATTAAAGTCCATCCCGAAACATAAAATCACTTTGGGCAAGGCTTTTCATAAATTCGAAAAAGCAACTCCTCAAAAAATAAAAGTGATTTTTGAAGACAATTCTTCTACGGTAACAGACACTTTAATTGGTGCCGATGGTATTCATTCTAAAATTAGAAAACAGTTATTTCCAAAAAGCAAAATTCGTTACTCTGGTCAGACCTGCTGGAGAGGAGTTGCAGATATCAAAATTGACTCAGATTTTGAACATAGAGGTATTGAAATGTGGGGAAATCAAATTAGATTTGGAATCTCGAGAATATCTGACCAAAAAGTATATTGGTTTGCAGTAGTAACTAGTAAACCAAATCAAAAAGATAATACAACACATCTTAAGAACAAACTTTTAGAAATCTTTTCAAAATTTCATCCTATTGTACATCAACTCATCTCCAATACAATGAATGATAAAATTATTAGAGGTGATATTAATGATATAACTCCTTTACAACAATGGCATACAGATACTATTTGTTTGATTGGCGATGCTTGCCATAGTGCTACTCCAGATATGGGACAAGGAGGTGCTCAAGCAATTGAAGATGCGTATTACCTGTCTCATTTTATCAATAATGAAGAAAATACGGAAATAGCATTTTCTAAATTTCAAAAGAAAAGATACAGTAAAGTAAATACTATTGTTAAATTATCGAGACGTACCGAAAAAATAGCACATTAGAAATACGGACAGAGCTTTCGAAATTTTATACTAAAAAGTACTCCAAATAAAATTTTAGAAAAGAAAATGATTAAAATGTATCAGATTGAAAAAATGAATTGAGTAAAAATTCAAGTCCAAAACACTATAGATTTTTAAAATAAATCAACTTTTCAAACTCTATCTCTAGTTAATGATTGAAGTAAGATAAACTATGCATTAAGCATTTGCCAAAGCTTGTCTTTTAATTCCTGTAAACCTTGTTGTGCGACAGATGATATAAATAAATATGGAACCTTAAGTTGACTATCAAGTTCTACTTTTAATTCTTCTTGAAGCTCATCGTCTAGCATATCACATTTAGAAATCGCAACGAGTCTTTCTTTATCTAATAAATCGGGATTATAGCGCCTTAATTCGTCCAGTAAAATCTCATATTGTTCAGTAATATTAGGAGCGTCTGCCGGTACTAAAAATAAAAGTGTTGAGTTACGTTCTATATGTCGTAAGAAACGATGACCAATCCCTTTACCCTCTGCAGCTCCTTCTATAATACCCGGGATATCTGCCATAACAAAAGTTTGAAAATCCCGATACTCTACAATCCCTAAATTAGGTTTAAGTGTGGTAAACTCATAATCTGCAATTTTAGGCTTTGCTGATGTAATTACAGACAATAAGGTTGATTTTCCTGCATTTGGAAATCCTACTAATCCCACATCTGCTAATATCTTAAGTTCAAGAGTAATATCATGTTCTTGTCCTTCGACTCCAGGTTGCGCATACCTAGGTGTTTGATTTGTAGAGCTTTTAAAATGCCAGTTTCCTCTACCTCCCATACCGCCTTCCGCAGCAATATATTCTTGGCCACTCTCAGTGATTTCGGAAATAATATTTTGAGTCTCTGTATCGCGTATTACAGTTCCCAGCGGTACATCAACATAAACATCTGTTCCATCTGCTCCAGTACTTCTACTTTTACTTCCATGCCCACCATGTTCAGCTCTTAAATGTCGTTTAAATTTAAGATGATGAAGTGTCCACATATTGGGATTACCACGAAGGATAACATGACCACCTCGTCCTCCATCACCTCCATCCGGGCCTCCTTTAGTAATATATTTTTCTCGATGTAAATGCACAGATCCCTTCCCTCCGTTTCCGGAAGTCACATGTAACTTTACATAATCTACAAAATTTCCTTCTGTCATAACTCAGTGCATGTTATCCCCGATAAATTGCGGAGAACTGGTAATAAATAAAACAATTAAAGTTTATCGATAGTAGAACTTAAACGTTCTGTAATCTCTTCAATAGCTCCTACTCCATCTACCCCAAAATATTTATCATGTTTTTGGTAGTAATTTTTTAAGATAGCCGTCTCGTCATAATATACTTTGATACGGTTACGAATTACTCCTTCATCAGCATCATCAGCACGTCCAGAGGTTTTTCCTCTTTCAAGTAAGCGTTGCACCAATACCTCATCATCCACCTCTAATGCCACCATAGCACTTACCTCTGTTCCTTTAGAAGTTAATAATTCGGATAATGAATCCGCTTGTGCTTCGGTTCTTGGAAAACCATCGAATATAAAACCTTTAGCATTTGGGTTTTTATCAACTTCGGCATTAAGCATATTAATAGTAACCTCATCAGGCACTAATTGTCCCTTATCGATATAAGATTTTGCTAAAGTACCTAAATCTGTTGCATTTTTTATATTATATCTAAACACATCTCCTGTCGAGATATGTACTAGATCATATTTTTGTTTTAAAACTTCTGCTTGTGTTCCTTTTCCAGCTCCTGGAGGGCCGAATAACACCAAATTTGTCATGTTATTTGATTTTAGTTGATAAACTTGAGTAAGATTGCGACCTAGTCCATCATAGTCTAAACCGTATCCTACTATAAATTTATTCGGAATTTCAAATCCGATATAATCTATATTAATCTCTTTTGTATATGCTTCTGGCTTGAAAAACAAAGTAGCTATCTTCACATCACTACACCCTTTATCCTTTAAAGTTTCGGATAATAAAGCAATAGTATTTCCCGTATCAATTATATCTTCTAGAACAACAACGGTTCTTCCTGTCAATTTTTCATTGAGGCCAATTAACTCTTTAACTTCATGAGTTGTTTTGGTACCTTCATACGAAGAAAATTTCACAAAGCTTACCTCACAATCATAGTTAAAACGTTTAACTACTTCTGAAACAAACATAAATGCACCATTCAACACCCCAATGAATAAGGGTTTTTTATCCGATAGCTCTTTATTTAACTGATCAGAAACCCTATCAATTGCTGTAGCTATTTCATCCTCTGCAATGAATGGAACAAATTGTAAATCGTGCAGTTTTATCATGCCTTCGTTTACTTACTCTCTACTGGTTTTCAATTTAAAGCGGCAAAGATAGTGATTATAAAAGTTTGACTATAGCATTTACTTCGTATTATTATGGTTATTCTTTATGAAAAATTTATTTTTGCTCACAGTAGGTTAATTTCAAATCCCCGTAATGATAAACTTTTTTTCATCAAATTTTAAATTAGGAATTTTAGGAGGTGGTCAATTAGGCAAAATGATGCTTTATGAAACCCGTAAATATGATATTCAAACATATGTTTTGGATCCAAATCCTGATGCTCCATGTAAGATCGCTTGTAATCATTTTGAACAAGGTAGTTTAATGGATTATGAGACCGTCTACAATTTTGGGAAAAAAGTCGATGTATTAACTTTTGAAATTGAAACCGTTAATATTAAAGCACTTGCTGATCTAGAAAAAGAAGGCAAAAAGGTTTTTCCTAGTGCCAAAACCTTAGAAAAAATACAAAATAAAGGAAAGCAAAAGCTCTTTTATGAAGATCATAATATTCCCACAGCTAAATTTAGAAGGTTCTCTAATAAAGCGCATCTCACAGAAGGAATAACCGACAACAAGGTTAAACTTCCCTTTGTATGGAAAAGTACACAAGGTGGATATGATGGAAAAGGAGTTTCTATTGTGAAATCAGGAGCAGATCTAGTAAAATTACCTGATGTAGAATGCATTGCTGAAGAAATGATCAATTTTAAAAATGAAATTGCTGTAATTGTTGTTCGTAATCCGCAAGAAGAAATCAAAACTTATCCTGTAGTAGAGATGGAATTTCATCCTGAAGCTAATCAAGTAGAATATGTAATTTGTCCAGCAAGAATTGATGAAAAAATTGCTTTAAAAGCGATAGAAGTGGCTAAAAATGTATCAACTGCATTTGAGCATGTGGGTATATTAGCTGTAGAAATGTTTTTAACGCAAAATGATGAAATTTTAGTTAATGAAGTTGCTCCTAGGCCTCACAATAGTGGACATTATAGTATTGAAGCTAGCTACACTAATCAATTTGAGCAACATGTTAGAGCAATTCTTGACCTGCCCTTAGGTGCAACAGAAAGTAAAGTAGCTGGTATTATGGTTAATTTGGTTGGTGCCGATGGACATACAGGAGACGTTGTATATAAAAATATAGAAAAAATAATGGCTTGGAGTGGTGTCACCCCTCATATCTATGGAAAAAAACAAACACGCCCCTTTAGAAAGATGGGACATGTTACAATTGTTCATGAAAGCATAGAAGAAGCCAGAATAATAGCCGAAAAGGTAAAAAAGACTATAAAAGTAATTAGTAGATAAATAATATAATAAATATCATAATGAGCAAGGTTGGGATTATAATGGGTAGTACTAGTGACATGCCAGTAATGGAAAAAGCTATTGATATACTACAAGGTTTTGATATAGAAATAGAAGTAGACATTGTTTCTGCACATCGAACACCCGAAAAACTATTTGATTATGCCAAAAATGCGCATACTAGAGGTATCAACGTTATTATTGCAGGTGCAGGAGGGGCAGCACATCTGCCAGGAATGGTTGCATCACTATCGCCATTACCTGTAATAGGGGTACCCGTTAAATCAAGCAACTCAATAGATGGTTGGGACTCTGTATTATCAATTTTACAAATGCCAGGAGGTGTACCTGTTGCAACTGTTGCACTAGATGGCGCATTAAATGCTGGTATACTTGCAGCTCAAATCATTGGTTCTAATGATTCATGTGTATTAGATAAAGTTTTAATATACAAAGAAGGGTTAAAGCAAAAAGTTATTGAAGGAGCTAAAAAAGTTAAGAAATAACCTCTGTAATAGAGCCATAAAAAAAAGAGCCACTTCTCAGTGACTCTTTAAATATCAGGTCTTACAAAAGAATATAACAATATTTATTAACCAACTTAAATATATTACACAAAAAAATTCAATGTAAGACCCTACTCTTAAAACCTACTACAAAGGTAAAACCTTACTTTGATTACACAATAGAAGTAACAAAAAGTTATTAACAATTTTAGTTAAAAAGCCGTTTTTTTCGATGAAATGCAATTTTAAAAAAAATTAACATTTTTTTTTAACATAAAAACACACATTAAAGAGAAAAAATAGAGTGAAAATATTTTTAAAAGAAGAAAAGAGCTATAGAAATTATAGCTCTTTACATATATTTGGTCTTTGGTTCGAAAAAAATTATTAACGCTCATACCCCCAGCAAAAATAATTTTCGAGTTTCCCTACCCATAGACCCTTTCACTAATAAACCGTGTTAAAGGTACAGGTATACCAAAGCAGTTAGATTAAAAAGCATGAAATGAAATCCTCTTTTTTCGATAAAAGACACCTTTTCTCGATAAAGAATAAAAAATATAATTAATAATTTAAAAAAAGAGCTCTATAATGAACAATCCATTATTAAAAAAGTTTGATGCCGCTCCATTCGAAACAATAAAGTCTGAACATTTTCTACCAGCAATAAAAAATGGAATTAGTATTGCCAAAGAGGAAATTAATGCCATAGTTTCTAACACAGAAGAACCTTCTTTTACGAATACCGTCGAGTCATTAGAATATTGTGGTGAACTTTTAGATAGAGTAACAAGCATTTTTTTTAACCTAAATAGTGCAGAAACAACAAAGGAAATACAAGAAATTGCCCAAGAAGCCTCTCCTTTGTTATCAGAGTTTAGTAATGATATCGCATTGAATCTGGATTTATTTAAAAGAATTGAAACAGTTTACCATCAAAAAGATTCTTTAAATCTTAATCCAGAACAATTAACATTGTTAACCAAGAGATATAAATCTTTTTCCAGAAATGGAGCAAACTTACCGGATACCAAAAAAGAGACTCTACGAGAAATTGACAAGGAACTTTCTAAACTAAGTCTCAATTTTGGTGAAAACATATTAGCAGAAACCAATGCTTATGAACTATTACTGACTGATGAGTCTGATTTAGACGGATTGCCAGACGGTGCAAAAGAAGCTGCAAAAGCAATGGCTGAAGCTAAAGATAAAAAAGGCTGGCTAATCACATTAGATTATCCTAGCTATATTCCTTTTATTACCTATGCTAAAAATAGAGAATTACGTAAAAAACTCGCTCTAGCCTTTGGTTCGAAAGGTTTTCACAATGATAAATTTGACAATCAACAAAATGTTCTTAAAATAGCTAACTTGAGACATCAAAGAGCTCAACTTTTAGGGTATTCATCACATGCACATTACATTTTAGAAGAAAGAATGGCGAAAACCCCTGATACTGTTTTTTCATTTCTTAATGAAATTTTAGAAAAAGCAAAACCCGCAGCAGAAAGAGAATTCAAACAATTAGAATCTTTTGCAAAAGAACTTGATGGAATTGATCATCTCGAAAAATGGGATGGAGCATACTATACCGAAAAGCTAAAGCAAAAACTTTTTAATCTTGATGATGAAAAGTTAAAACCTTACTTTAAACTTGAGAATGTAATTGATGGTGTATTTACTATTGCCTCAAAACTATTCGGACTTCAGTTTAAAGTAACTGATGAAGTAGATACATATCATGAAGAGGTTAAAACTTTTAACGTCACTGATACCGATGGAAATTTTGTAGCTTTATTTTATGCAGATTTTCACCCTAGACCAGGAAAAAGAAACGGTGCTTGGATGACTTCTTATAAATCACAAATGAGAAAAAACGGTTTAGACAATAGACCTCATGTATCTATTGTGTGTAATTTTACAAAACCAACACCAAGCAAACCATCTTTACTGACGTTTAATGAAGTAACTACTTTATTTCATGAATTTGGCCACGCACTTCATGGCATGCTTGCCAATACTACATATCCGGGACTATCAGGAACTAGCGTTTATTGGGATTTTGTTGAACTACCTAGCCAAGTATTAGAAAATTGGTGTTATGAAGAAGAAGCTCTAGCACTTTTTGCTAAACATTATGAAACAGGTGAGATAATTCCTATGGACTTAGTTGAGAAAATCAAAGAATCTGCCACATTTATGGAAGGAATGACAACTTTGCGTCAGCTTAGTTTTGGCTTACTTGATATGTCTTGGCATTCACAAGATCCTAGTGTTATTAAAAGCGTTAAAGAACACGAAAAAGAAACTTTCTCAAAGACTTCTTTATATCCAAATGTAGAAGAAAATTGTATGAGTACTGCCTTCTCTCATATTTTTCAAGGAGGTTATTCTGCAGGATATTACTCTTATAAATGGGCAGAAGTATTAGATGCCGATGCATTTGAATATTTTAAAGAAAATGGAATTTTTAACAAAAAAGTAGCTGAAAAATTCAAAGATAATGTATTATCAAAAGGAGGTACAGAAAATCCAATGATACTTTACAAGCGTTTTCGAGGTCAAGAACCTAAACCGGAGGCATTATTAAAACGTGCAGGGTTACTAAAATAGAAGATAAACGAGTAAACTGAGCTTGCCGATTTTTTCAGCTTTTCAATAACTAGGTTATGTTACGACAAGCTCAGACTCACAAATTTGGCAAAAAATTTTAAAATTACTTCTTAATCATCTGCTTTGTATAACTTTTAGAACCATTAAATAAGGTTAAAAAGTATGTTCCTGTAGAGAGTTTAGAAGTATTTATTTTGGTATTTCTTTCTTTAAGTTTGACCTCTTCTATAATATTACCTATACTATCAATTATAAGTATCGAGCTTCCTTTCCATAAATCATTATTTACCGAAAGATTTATATATGCTCCACTTACTGGATTTGGAGATAACACTAACAATGTATCATCATCTGCTAATTTGGTAGTTGCTATATAGTTGCGTGCTGATGTTCCGCAGGCTCCTATAAGAGTCCATCCACTATTAGTTCGTTCATAGAGACTACCTTGATAGGTTACTCTATCTCCTGGTTGATAACTTGTGGATGAGTTATATGGTGCTACACCATCACAAATATCTGTACTTCCGCCAGAACCTTCAGTTAATTTAACATCATCAATAACAATATCACCTTGCCAACTAGTGCCAGTTACAGCATTAAATCGTAATTGTATTGTATTGCCGATGTATGAAGATAGGTTAATACTAGCAATATTCCAACTGTTTCCTTGTTCTCCTGTTTTACTAAAGATACTGGTCCAAGTTGCACCATTATCTGTACTTGCTTCTACGGTTAAATTTCCAACGGCACTACCTAACATGTGGTACTGAAAACTAAATGTAGCTTTAGAAACACTACTAAGGTCAAAACACGGTGAATTTAAAATTGCTCTTTTATTTGGAAACCCATTTCCGTTACCAGACGCCTCTACATATATATATGATGATCCTTCTGCCGCTGCACTTGGTCCTGTGCCATTAGAAGGAGTTCCATTTGCATCGATAGTCCAGTTTAGATTATCGTTACTTGCCTGTGTCCAAGTTCCTATTGCACCTTCAAAACCTTGTACATAAGGAAAAGAAGATGTTGTAGAAGCACATTGGCCTCCTCCTGGGCCTCCGGTAGTGACTCCATTAGAGATTTCAATCAAATATTCTAAAGCCAATTTTGCAAATTTTGCAGCATGTGTAGCATTAGGCGTTGGAGAGCGATCAAAAGTATCACGTGTAGTATGAATATTTGGGTTACTCTGGTTAAAAGTTGCCTCAAAAGGAAAGGCAACATCATATCCTTGTTGTGCCCAACTATAGTGATCTGAACATCCATAATTACACTGCGAAGTACCATACGTAATTTTATGAGTCCCCGAAGCATTATAGTATTGCATTAGATCCACCAAGAAATCGTTTAAAGTGTCGTCGTTGTATGAGTCAGTAGAAATATATACATCATTAGATGAACCTTTATAATTGGTCATATCTAATTGCATATAACTTACAACATTTACATTACGCCTTTTATAATCTTCAGCGATTTCCTTGGACCCTCTTAGCCCTACTTCTTCTGCCGCAAAAGCCATAAACTCTACTGTTCTTTTAGGTTTAAAATTCATTGTAAACAAAACTCTTGCAGCCTCTGTAATTGTTGCTATTCCCGAGGCATTATCATCGGCACCTGGAGCATTGTTACTATTACCCCCTCTTGCCGTAGAATCAATATGCCCTCCGATTATTACAAATTCATCTGGTTCTTCGGTACCTGTAATAGTCATAACCACAGATGGCATATTAGTACTGGTATGATTTACAATTCTTACTGAAACATCACTACGTCCCGCAGCTAATCCTTCCCACTTAGTTTTTAAATCTACAACAGATTGACGGGCACTATTGGTTGTATGATAACGTGATCCATAATCTTCTAATTGTTGTATTTGGTTAGCTATATTTCTATTATTTACTAAATCAAGACTCTGTCTTACTAATGCATCTTGAGTTATAGAAAATACTGCTCTTTGTTTTTCTGCAGCTCTTTTATTGATATTAGAAATTGAAGCAAGTGCATTTTTTTCGGATGTTTCATATATGAAACCAGGACCATGAACTAATACTTTATGATGGAGTTCTTCTGCCGCATTTTGACTCAGTTTAACGGCGCTATAACCGTTTGATGAATCGATAATCACAATATCTTCTGGATGGTCAATTATAAGTTCTTTAGCATCCTGAGTTTGCATGGTTGCAAAAAACATACTGTCTTCTTCTTGAGCATAACTATACGATAAAAAAAAGCATAGAAATACTACTGAAATAAATTGGTTAAATTTTTTCATTATAAGTTTGAGTTTGTATTAGGGCTTGAAATTACACAAAATCAGCACTTAACAAAAATGGCTCTACCACAAAATATTGACTGTATTAACATTAACAAATAATTAAAATTAAACATTATACAACCCACAATTATGGTATTACTTCAAGTGTAGGTAATGTAAAGTGCCCTGACTTTTAAAGTCAGGGCACTTTCTTTATTTTGTACTCGTTATTACGTATTATAAATACTATTGTATCACCACTCTTTCTGTAGTACTATAACTACCACTATCATCTGCCATTCTAATAATATAGACACCTCGAGATAATCGATCAGAATTAATAGTAATCGTTTTATTAGATGTTATCTCATCATAATTATTTTGATACACTACATTTCCTAACATATCATAGATTGTGATATTTAGATTAGAATTTAAAGCTCCAATGGTACTCATCCTAATTATACCGTTTGTAGCTGGATTAGGAGATACATTTACACTAAAATTTTGAGCATTTTCTAATTTTTCTAATTGTGCCAACTCCTTCTCTACTTCAGTCTTACTAAACTTACTAAACAATAAACTTCTTAATAATGAGATATCTATTTTCCTCGTAAATGAAGCTCCTACTTCACTAACACTACCATCAGATGATAATACTCTTAAATTAAGAATAGCATTTCTTCTTTGGACTCTAGCTCTGATAAACTCTTTCAGGAGGGTTCTAAATAAACTTCGAGCCTGATCCTTTTCTGGAGAAAATAATGTCTCTGCAGATTTTTCATTAATTAATAATCCCTCAAAGTTTTCATTAAGACTACTTTGTAGTGTATACACAACAAGATCATTATCTGAATCTATTGCTTCATCCCATGAAATTATCAATCCTCTTCTTGTATTAACTTCACTAATTTCAGTAGTTGCTGGGAATCTATTATCATCTCTAAGAATTTGACCTCTTAATTCTCCTGAAGCAATTTCCAAAGAATGTACATTGATATATAATTCTCCTGCTAATAGCGCATCTCTTTGCCCATCTGTAAGGGTAACCACATTGTTTGCCGCTTCAAATACTCCACTAAGGTTATCTTCTGATGCAGTAGAATTTAGCAAGAATTGAATCGCTCCTGTTTGATTAGCATTACCTAAATGTGCATGCGCACCTCCCGCTAATTCTACATTTAAAGCAAACCCCAGATTATTAAAACTTCCGCTGGCAATCAGAGAGTTTCCGGTAACTTCAAATTGAATGTTACCAAAGGCATCACTTACTGCCAATGGAATTTCGTTTCTACTATCTAAATTTGTTGCGAAATAGCTCTGCGCCAATGGCATTACCTGCCCTCTTAACTCTCCTGCTCTAAATACACTACTATGAATATTTGTATATATTCCTCTTTCAAACAATGCATTTACAAATGAATCTGGTGTTTCTCCGGAAGCTACAATAACTCCTGCTTGATTTAAGTCAAAAGTATTATTCTCGGGTAAGAATACTCCATTATTTTGATCATCGGCAGTTGTATTTAAGATAATAGTTACGGGACCATTTGTACCAGCAACACCAGTATGTAAATGAATACCTCCTGCTAAATCAGTTGCCAAAGTTCCTGTTAGACCATTATAAGATCCTGAAACCACCAATTGATTGTTACTTGTATCATACGATACCAATAATCTACCATTTGCTGTGGTATTGGCTGCTTCAGGAACCTCTTGTACTCCCGATAACTGTACTCTAAATGCTGCATTAGTTAAGGGTGCTATCTGCCCCCTTAATTCTCCTCCTCTAAATGTTTGCGAATGCACATTTACATAGTTCCCCTGACGTAACAAAGTAGCCACTTGTGCATCTGTTAATTCAAATATATTATCTTCTGCTCTAATAATTGCACTTCTATTATCTTCTGCTATTGTTAAATTTAAGATATTAGAAATCCCTCCATTTCGTCCTACTACTGCATCGTGGATATGAGATCCTCCTGCTAAATCTATAGCGATATCCCCTGCTAATCCAGAAAAAGATCCCGAAGCTGTTAGGGTATTCCCTTTAAGGTCAAATATGATATTTCCACCAGCGGTAGTAACTATCGATGGCACTTCATTACTTCCCGATAAATTAGCTCCTAAAACAGCATCGGATGTGGGTACAATCTGACCTCTTAATTCTCCTCCTATATTAGCTTGGCTATGAATATTGATGTACAAAGATCTAGATCTCAGTAATTCTAACTGACTAGGACTTAACTGATATCGATTGTTAAAGGTACCATTACGATTTGTATTATCTGTTTGGATACTTAAAAATAGTCCATTAGATATGGGTCCGTTTGATCCAGCTACTGCTTCATGGATATGACCTCCGCCAGCCAATTGTCTAGCTAAATCTCCTTCTAACCCTGTAAATGCCCCTGTAACCTCAAGCATATCACCTCTCAATATTATCTGTGCAGCTCCAAATGCTCTTGTTGTTACTGCTGGATTTTCTTGTGTTCCAGTTAAAGTGGCTTCAAAAGTTATAGGTTGTTGAGAAGCTCTTCTCACCACAGTAATTGTATTTTCTGAAATATCTGAGCATGGTAAATCATCTAGAGATGATAGTGGTTGTCCTACTTGGTTTAATCCATTACCTTCTACGCCTCTATACGACCATCCCCAAATCTGACAAGTACCTGGTGCAACTGATTCTAAATCAATTTGATTGGTATTTACAACGTTTAGGATTAAACCCGTAACCGCATCAGTAATTACATACCTGTAAGATAAGTTCTCTGCGCCAAGATTTTGATGAACAACAATAATTGGATTTGCAACGCCATCACCAACAATAATTTCTGAAGAATTCTGATCATTAATGGTAGTGGTTGCATTGGCAAGATCTGTATTTTCAACGTCGATGGAAACCGTTCCACCATTAGCTACTTCTCTAATCACTGTAATCGCATTGTCTGAAATATCTGAACATGGTAAATTATCTAAAGATGATAATGGTTGACCTACCTGATTTAATCCGTTACCTTCTACGCCTCTGTAAGACCATCCCCAAATCTGGCATATGCCTGATCCTGCTCCGTCTAAGCTAATCTCTCTTGACTTTACTACGTTTAAGATTAAACCTGTAGCGGCATCTGTAATTACATATCTGTAGGATAAGTTCTCTGCACCAGGATTCTGATGTGTTACAACTAATGGATCTTCTCTTCCATCTACACATATAACAGCTTCGGTATCGCTATTAAAGCTTGTAGTACCATTTGGATTTCCTGTTGCGTCAATATCAATAGCAACCGTTCCACCATCAGCTACTTCTCTAATTACTGTAATCGCATTGTCTGAAATATCTGAGAAAGACAAATCATCTAATGACGATAATGGCTGTCCTACTTGATTTAATCCATTCCCTTCTACTCCTGTATACGACCAACCCCAGATTTGACATGTACCTGAACCTGCTCCATCTAAGCTAATCTCTCTTGATTTTACTACATTTAAGATTAAACCTGTAGCAGCATCAGTTATTACATATCTATATGATAAGTTTTCTGCTCCAGGATTTTGATGTGTTACCACTAAAGGATCTTCCCTTCCATCTACACATATAACAGCTTCGATATCGCTATTAAAGCTTGTAGTACCATTTGGATTCCCTGTTGCGTCAATATCAATAGCAACGGTACCACCATTGGCATTATCTACTACAATGGGATTTGAATTGACTTTATTTTGTTGATCTTGGATGGCATATGTGCTCATTCCATACAACCCGACAAAAAGGGTCATAAGCATTAATTTTAATCGAATTTTGAGTAAACCAAAAAGGTTTTCATAAGAGTTCTTGTGTTTCATGATTTGTGATTTTAAGTGATTTAAATTAAAATGATTTGTGATTCTAAACTGATTGTTTAGATATCTAACAGGGGTATATACGAGCCCGATACAAAAGTGGTTTTTGTAATTTTTACGTTTAACTCTTTTTTAACATTTAAGAGATTAATTAGGTATTTAGTTTTTTAATTTTCAATATTTTTTGAAAGTTTAAAATTTTTTATATATTTGTACTATTATTAAAACAATTTAAAAGAGAGTGATGAATTACGATGATGCAAAAAATAAATTTATCTCCACATGGGGAGCACTTGGCACCTTATGGGGAATCAATAAAGCAATGGCACAAATACATGCATTATTGTTAATATCCCCTGAACCATTATCTATGGAAGATATTATGGACGAACTTCAAATCTCAAGAGGTAATACCAGTATGAATCTTAGACAACTTATGGATTGGGGAATTGTTTTCAAGGAAAATAAAATGGGGGAAAGAAAAGAGTATTTTACTTCGGAAAAAGATGTTCAAGAACTTGCGCGACAGATCGCTAAAGAGAGAAGCAGAAGAGAATTACAGCCTACAATTAAAGTACTTAAAGACGTATCCAATATTGACGAAGACGGCTCTGCAAAAACTAAAGAGCTAATTAAACAAACCAAAGCACTGCATGATATGGCAGATACTTTAGATACTATGATGAACAAAGTTATTGGTCAGGATCATAACTGGATAACTAAAGCTCTTGTTAAATTAATTAAATAAACACAATACCTTAGACTAAAAAGGAGCTTAGACTCCTTTATATTTTAAATTATACTTTCATATTTTTCTGAAACTTTAAAAATAAAAAAAACATGAAACTCTATATTCCAAATTGGTTAATCATCTTAGGAGGTGTTGGACAAATATTCACTGCATTAATTTATCCATATATAAGACACAAAGTATTTGATTGGTATACCGATGTAAAAAAATTAAAGCCTCTTAATCAAGAAATTGCTAAGACATATGGAAGATATATTCAAGGACTTAATTTTTCTTTTGGATTAATTGCACTCCTACTCTATCCAAACCTTAAAGAACAAACCCCATTAGCAATTGCTTTAACAGGATTAATTGCAGCTTATTGGGTAGGAAAAGTTATTACTCAGATCGCGTACTACCCAATGTATCAAATACCGCAAAAGAGAATTTTCAAGATTGGTAGTTATGGTATGAATATGCTTTTTGTTCTTTTTGCCACCGTTTATACATTATTAGTCATCTACAACTGCATAGGTTTCTTCAATATTAATTAAAAATCAAAAACAATGACTACGCTATCATTACTACATAAATTAAAATTAAGAAAAACAACTACAAAAGATAAAATAATTCGGTTCTACGACGAAGCTACAGAGGATTATGAATTTTGGAGTAAGGATTTTAATATGCATTTTGGGTATTACATTCCGTTCAAGACCAATCTATTTAAAAGAGACTCTATGCTTAATGAAATGAACAAACAAGTATTTGATCGTTTGGATGTCTCTAAAAAAAATACCATAGTTGCGGATTTGGGATGTGGTATAGGAGGAGCTATTAGGTATGGTTTGAGAAAATACCCTTTATTAAACATTATTGGTGTTACGCTCTCCTCTTTTCAAGTAAAAGAAGGCAACAAAAGACTAAAAAAAATGAACGGATTGATTTTAGAAGAAAATTATATACAAACATCTTTTAAAACTAATAGTATTCATGGAGCTTACGCAATAGAAAGTTTTTGCCATTCAGGTCATGATACCAAGGCTCTACAAGAAGCATATAGAATACTTAAGCCAAAAGCTAGGTTAGTTATCGCTGATGCTTTCATTAAAAAAGATGAAAACAAGTTATATTTAGGAAGCTCGCATTGCTATGAAAAATTATGCGAAGGCTGGAGTCTTGAAGGATTAGGTAATATACACCAAATAGAAAAAAAATTAAAACAGATAGGTTTCAAAAACGTGGTAATTGAAGATATATCTTTTAGAGTTGCCCCCTCGGTTTTACATGTTCCATTTGCAATTTTAGGTTTTATATTTCAAAAATTATGTAACAAAGAAAACCTTAAACCTCAAAGTTGGAAAAACCTCAAAGGTTCTCTTTATGCATTACTTTCTGGATTACACATTCGCGATTTTGGATACTATTTAATAACAGCAGAAAAATAAAAACATGAAAAAAATTGTTATTGCTGCAGGAACCGGATTTCTAGGCAGCGTTCTAACCGAGCACTTTAAAAATAAATTTGAAAGCATAATCATACTAACACGTGGCAAAAATAAAACCCAAAACAATATGAAATTCGTACACTGGGATGCAAAGACCCTTGGGAACTGGAAAACAGAAATAAATAATGCCGACGTACTTATTAATATGACAGGTAAATCAGTTGACTGTAGATATACTAAAAAAAACAAAAAGCTAATCATGAGTTCTAGGATTGCCTCAACAACAGTTTTAGGTAAAGCGATCAAAGAATGCAAAAATCCTCCAAAAGTATGGCTTAATTCTTCTACAGGAACGATCTACAGACATTCTTTAGATAAAGAAATGGATGAGATTAATGGAGAAATTGGAACAGGATTTTCTGTCGATGTTGCTACTACATGGGAAAAAACATTTTTTGATCAACACACTCCAAATACGAGAAAAGTAGCACTCAGGACATCTATAGTTCTGGGAAGAAACGGCGGCGCTTTACCACCAATTATAAATCTCGTAAAAATTGGTTTTGGAGGCAAACAGGGTAATGGAAACCAAAAATTAAGCTGGATTCATGAGGTAGATTTTGCCAGAAGTTTAGAATTTATAATTAATGATAACAATATTTCTGGACCAATAAATATCGTATCGCCCACACCTACCACAAATGTAAAATTCATGAAAGCCCTAAGAAAAACTATGCAAATGCCAATCGGAATATCTTTATCAAAACCCATCTTAGAATTAGGTGCTAGATTTATTAAAACGGAAACCGAACTAATACTTAAAAGCCGAAACGTAGTCCCGCAAGAACTTCAAAACAATGGTTTTAATTTTTCTTACCCAGATTTAGAAAACGCTTTCGAACACCTTATTTATTCTAAATGATTACAAAACTACATCTCATAACAGAAATAACAGCACCTATACAAGAAGTTTTCAACCTATCTAGAAATATAGATTTTCATATACAATCTGCAAAGAAAACAAACGAAAAGGCCATTTCGGGAGTTACTCAAGGATTAATTAACCTAAATGAAACGGTCACTTGGAAAGGAAAGCATTTTGGAATCTATCTTACACATCAAAGTAAAATTACCGAACTTGATTTTCCAAATAGTTTTACAGATGAAATGATTAAAGGACACTTTAAATCCTTTAAACATCAACATCACTTCAGTAAAACAGCATTAGGTACAAAGATGATTGATATTCTCGAATATCAAACACCTTACGGTTATATTGGAAAAATCTTTAATGGACTATGCTTAAAAAGACATCTCTTTAATTTTCTAACCACAAGAAACGAATCTATAAAAACTCATTTAGAAACAAAAAAACGATAATCAATACTAATTATAATATTCTTTGTAAGGAAGCAAAAAGTATTACAACTAATTATTCGTTAAGTAAGCACATTAAGATTCAACTTTTTATCCTATTTTTGGGGAATACAACAATAGAAAAAATCATGTCAACAAACACCATAGACCCCAATTCATGGATTGATAAGTATAGTGATTACCTATTCAATTACACGATTGTACGAGTTGATGATAGAGAAATTGCTCAAGATCTGGTACAAGAAACGTTTTTTGCAGGTCTTAAATCGATGAAAAACTTTAAAGGAGAAGCGAGCGAGCGTACCTGGCTTATTTCGATTTTGAAAAGAAAGATTATTGACTATTATCGAAAAATAAATAGTAATAAAGGTAAGGCTGAAGTAAGAATAA
This sequence comes from Aquimarina aggregata, assembly GCF_001632745.1. Lineage (GTDB taxonomy): Bacteria > Bacteroidota > Bacteroidia > Flavobacteriales > Flavobacteriaceae > Aquimarina > Aquimarina aggregata. The sequence continues at coordinate 697,524 of NZ_LQRT01000013.1, forward strand.
ATTATAGTACAGATTCTGAAACTGAAGGAGATTGGCTAGAAGAGCGAGTTGCAGATCCTTTTGATGGTAATGCTGAAAGTGAAATAGAAAATGAAGAATTGGGCTTAGCCATACACAGTTGTTTGGATAAGTTACCAGAGAAGCAAGCTGTTATCTTTAAAATGAAAACTATACAAGGCTTTGATACCGAAGCTATTTGTAATGAATTTGATATTACTGCGTCTAACCTATGGGTCATAATACATAGAGCTCGTACGGCAATGGCCGAATGTTTAGAAAAAAATTGGTATTAGAAATAAAATGAGTAAAGAAAACAAAATTTTAGTCAGTTGTTCTGAAGCAAATCACTTTTGTGATAAGAATCAATATAAAGAAGCAACTTTTTGGGAAAAAGTAAAGCTTAATATACATCTAATATATTGTAAAGCATGTAGAAAATATACTGCTAAAAATATGAAGCTAACAAAATTAGTGAAAGACCCAAAAGTGATAAGTATTGATAGATCACAAAAAGAGGCAATGAAAGAAAAACTTAAACAAAAAATGCTAGAATAGGGTTAACATTAACCACGCCCCAAATTAAAATAACATAATATGCAATGAAAACTACTAATAACATATTCGTGTCATGCGAACAGGCAAAGTATATCTGTGATAAAAATCAATACGGAGAAGCAAGTGCATTAGAAATTATACAGCTCAATCTGCGTTTAGTATACTGCAGAGTGACTCGAGCGTATTCTAAAAGAAATACCAAACTTACGCAAATGATAGAAAAATCTAACATTCAGGCGATAGATGTTTCACAAAAGAAAGTGATGAAACAAAAACTACATGAAGAGTTAACTAAATAGGTTCTCTAGTACGAATAGTATTAGTAACCAAAAAATAGGAACACTCTCTACCCAAAAAGAACAATAATATTCTGATTGTTTTTTTTCTGTGCCCCACAAGAACAAAAGACTTATAGTCGTAACTAAAATCGTACTTAATATCTCTATAGAGTTAAGTTCGTCCTTTACTGCAGTTAACAATAAAAATAATACCAATAAAATACTGCCAAACACTTTTGTTCTTGTTACTCCAATTTTTTGAGGAACTGTTTCTAAAGAAAGATCATCATACTGAAGATCTCTTATCTCAAATGGCAACATCATAACCACTATAAATAAAAATCGTTGCACTATTTCGACAATAAAATCAAAATTCATCAGATTCTCTCCTGCATAAACAAGTGGAACTAAAACTGTAATACCTGCCCAAACTGCTCCTATTATAAAGATTTTGACACCTGCTAGACTTCTCAGATTCTTATTATTAGGAAATACTGGCACGGTATACAATATGGTTAATGCAATAAAAGGAGATGTATATAATACCGTTTCGAATGGTATTTTAAAAACTGTGTATACAAATCCTATACAAGCCAGTAACGTTAACAAATGAATGCTTTTCATCGATTTTGTTAAGCGCTTATGGTATAACTTAGATACTTTAGAATATTTGACAAAATTATAGGCTACCAGAGAAGTGAAAAAGCTATAAAAAAGAATTGTATAATCGTAAGGAAACCCTATTTTAATTAAGGTTACCTGAACTAAAGCACACACTGCTAAAGAAACATGAATACTACTATTTATATAAAATCTAAAAATACTTTTTAAGGTTTCCACGTTGCAAATTTAGGGTAATCTGTTAATAACCCCCCGAAGTTGGTTAAAAACTTGACACCTTCTCGTTAATTAATTGTGAAATTTTCAGGATTAAATATGTATTTTTGAAATCTCAATTTCAACTGTTTTTTTGCTATGAAAACTGACTCATTTAAACTGCGTCATATTGGTCCTTCAACGAGAGACTTAAGCAGTATGCTCAATACTATAAAAGTAGATTCTATCGAGCAACTTATTTATGAAACTATTCCAGATGATATTCTTTTAAAACAACCGCTTAATCTTGATTCTGCAATGAGCGAACAAGAATACTCGGCGCATATGCAAAGTCTATCTTCTAAGAATAAAGTATTTAAAAGTTATATTGGTTTAGGATATCACGAAGCTTGTTTGCCAGCCGTAATTCAACGTAATATATTAGAAAACCCGGGTTGGTATACTGCATATACTCCTTATCAGGCAGAAATTGCTCAAGGAAGACTAGAGGCACTATTAAATTATCAAACCATGATATGTGACCTTACAGGAATGGAGCTAGCCAACGCATCTCTTTTAGATGAAAGTACTGCGGCAGCCGAAGCTATGACAATGTTATTTTCGGTTCGTTCGAGAGATCAGAAAAAAAATAACGTCAATAAGTTTTTTGTTTCCGAAGAAATCTTACCACAAACACTATCTCTTCTTAAAACAAGAGCGATACCTCTTGACATCGAATTGATTATTGGAGATCATCAGGAGTTCGATTTTTCAGAACAGTTTTATGGTGCCATCTTACAATATCCAGGTAAATCAGGAGAAGTATATGACTATGCCGATTTTGTTGAAAAAGCTCATCTTTCTAATATTAAAGTTGCTGTAGCTGCTGATATTTTAAGTTTAGTTTCACTAAAATCACCAGGAAGCTTTGATGCAGATGTAGTTGTCGGTACAACGCAGCGTTTCGGAATTCCACTAGGTTACGGTGGACCTCATGCTGCTTACTTTGCCACAAGAGAAGCGTACAAAAGAAATATCCCAGGAAGAATAATTGGTGTTACTCAAGACACTAATGGTAATCGAGCATTGCGTATGGCGCTTCAAACTCGAGAACAACATATTAAGAGAGATAAAGCAACTTCCAACATCTGTACTGCACAAGTATTACTGGCTGTAATGGCTGGTATGTATGGGGTATATCACGGTCCAGAAGGATTACAATACATCGCAAACAAAGTAAATGCTTCGGCAGTAACCTTAAGTAAAACAATAGAAGCTTTAGAATTTAAACAATTAAATTCTGTATTTTTTGATACTATTCGTATACAAGCCGATGCCAAAAAAGTAAAAGAAGTTGCCGAAAAGCATGATGTAAATTTCTTCTATCCAGATTCGAACACCATTTCTATATCTCTAAATGAAGCAACGACTATTGAGGATCTCAATACGATTGTATCAATCTTTGCTACTGTAGCTCAAAAAGATAGTACTCAAATTAAAGAGCTAGAAGAAAGTAACATAATTAGCAGTAGTTTAAAACGTACTACAGCGTTCTTATCTAACGATGTGTTTAATACGTATCATTCAGAAACAGAATTAATGCGTTACATTAAAAAGTTAGAACGAAAAGATCTGTCATTAAATCATTCTATGATCCCTCTTGGATCATGTACTATGAAACTTAATGCAGCGTCAGAAATGTTACCGCTTAGTGATCCGCAATGGGGAAACATCCACCCTTTTGCTCCAATAAATCAGGCTCAAGGATATCAAGAAGTATTAAAAAAGCTTGAAGATCAACTTACAGAAATCACTGGATTTGCCGCAACATCTTTGCAACCAAATTCTGGTGCACAAGGTGAATTTGCAGGCTTAATGGTGATTAGAGCATATCATGAGTCCAGAAATGATCATCACAGAAACATTTGTTTAATACCATCATCTGCACATGGTACTAACCCTGCTTCTGCAGTTATGGCAGGTATGAAAGTAGTTGTAACTAAAGCTACAGAAGAAGGTAATATTGATGTAGATGATTTAAGAGAAAAAGCACTTAAGTATAAAGACAATCTTTCGGCATTAATGGTTACATACCCATCTACTCATGGAGTTTATGAATCTGCGATTAAAGAGATAACAAAAATCATCCACGATAATGGTGGTCAAGTATATATGGATGGTGCTAATATGAATGCTCAAGTTGGTTTAACAAATCCAGGAGTTATTGGCGCTGATGTTTGTCACTTAAACTTACATAAGACGTTTGCAATACCTCATGGTGGCGGTGGTCCTGGAGTAGGACCTATTTGCGTAGCACCACAACTAGTTCCCTTTTTACCAGGAAATCCAGTAATTGAAACAGGAGGCGATAATGCTATCACGGCAATTTCTGCAGCTCCTTGGGGATCTGCTCTGGCGTGTTTGATATCGTACGGATATATTACTATGCTAGGTGCTAAAGGTCTAAAAGAGTCAACCGAATATGCAATATTAAATGCCAATTACATCAAAGAAAGACTAGACGGGCATTATAGTGTTTTATATGTCGGTGAAAGAGGAAGAGCCGCTCACGAAATGATTATTGATTGTCGACCTTTTAAAGCTAATGGTATAGAAGTAACAGATATCGCAAAGAGACTTATGGATTATGGGTTTCATGCACCAACTGTATCTTTTCCTGTAGCAGGCACAATAATGATTGAACCTACAGAAAGTGAAAGTAAAGCAGAATTAGATCGTTTTTGTGATGCCCTACTATCAATTCGTCAAGAAATAGCAAGTGCAAGTTCAGAAAATCCAAATAATGTGATGAAAAACGCACCGCATACACTGGCGATGTTAACTACAGACAATTGGGAGTTCCCTTATACTAGAGAACAAGCAGCATATCCGCTAGAGTATATCGCAGAAAATAAATTCTGGCCATCTGTAAGACGTGTAGATGACGCCTATGGTGATAGAAACTTAATTTGTACTTGTGCTCCGATTGAAGAGTATATGGAAGCAGAGGTATAAAAAGAAATACGTAGAAATTATAAAGAGGCAACTTAACAGTTGTCTCTTTCTCATTACAATTCAAAAATGAAGGATATTACCACAAGAAAGGATATAGAATTTCTAATGAGGACCTTTTACAAAGAGGCGCTAACCGATCCTGTAATTGGTGTTTTTTTTACAAAAATTGCCAAGATCAAACTCGAAGAACATCTTCCGCATATAACTAACTTTTGGGAACAACAATTATTCAGAAAAGGAGAGTATAAAAAGAACGTTCTTCAAATTCATAAAGATTTACACTTAAAAAAAGAACTTCAACAACAAGATTTTGATACTTGGCTACTACTTTTTAATACCACTGTAAATACACATTTCAAAGGAGAACAAGCAGAGTTAATCAAAACACGAGCTTTGTCTATCGCAACAGTAATTCAAATTAAAACCCAATAATCAGAACATAATTATCTTCAATAAAAAAAGCTTGGGCATTGTAATATATATTATGCATGCATAATAATTGGGTTTATATTCACTACCTTCCCGTCCATAAAGTTAAAGAAGAGAATTATGAACATCAAAATAACGGGGACAGGTAGCTATATACCTACAGAAGTAGAGAAAAATGAAGATTTTGCGCATCATCAATTCTTTAATGGAGATGGAGTCCAAATTGAACACTCTACTGATATTATAATTGAGAAATTTAGAAGAATTACGGGTATTGAAGAACGTAGATACGCATCAAAACAACAAAACACCTCTGATTTAGCATTTCTTTCTGCTCAGAAAGCCATTGAAAACGCTAAAATTGATCCTGAGACACTTGATTACATTATCGTAGCACATAATTTTGGAGATGTTTCTAAAGATTCTTCACAAGCAGATACCGTTCCAAGCTTAGCATCAAGAGTAAAACATAAACTTAAGATTAAAAACCCATATTGTGTTGCCTATGACCTGCTCTTTGGATGCCCTGGTTGGATAGAAGGTATTATCCAAGCTCAATCATTCATTAAGGGTGATATGGCAAAAAAATGCCTTGTTATTGGCGCAGAAACCTTATCACGTGTTATTGATGAACATGATAGAGATTCTATGATTTATTCTGATGGGGCCGGCGCTTCTATTTTAGAAATAACAAAAAGTATCGGAGGAATCCTCTCTACAGTAAGTGCGTCTCATACTTTAGAAGAAAGTAATTTTCTGTTTTTCGGAAAAACCTATAACGACAAATTAAAAGATGATAACAGGTATATCAAAATGCACGGTCGTAAAATATATGAATTTGCATTAAATCATGTACCCAATGCTATGAAAGTTTGTATAGATAAGACTGGGATCAATATTGACGATATTTCCAAAATTCTAATTCATCAGGCAAATGAAAAAATGGATGAAGCGATTGTAAAACGATTTTATAATCTTTATGGTAAAAAAGTTCCAGAAGGAATTATGCCTATGAGTATAAAAAAACTAGGAAATAGTAGTGTAGCTACGATCCCAACATTATATGATCTTATTCTTAAAGAAAAAATACAAGATCAACGTATTAATCAAGGTGATATCATTCTATTTGCCAGTGTTGGAGCGGGTATGAATATTAATGCCATATTATACCAGCATTAGTGTTGTTTAAAAAAACTACCAATTGTAGTCGAAGTAATGTACGTAATTATCTATTTTTACGTTCATAATTACTGATTTAACAACCATGTACGAAGGGACTTTTCCTCATAAACGATATCAAAAAACTTTAGAATTTCTTAGAAATCACGTTCCATCTCCGGCACATATTCTTGACCTAGGTGTGAAAAACCCTTTTGTAGAGTTTATGGAAAAAGAGGGCTACTCTGTTCAAAATACTTCTGGTGAAGATTTGGATATCAATACCGAAGTCGTAAAAAACAACAGTGCAGAAGTTATCACTGCTTTTGAAATCTTTGAACATTTACTTGCTCCTTTTAACGTATTAAGGGATAGTAGTGCCGATAAATTGGTAGCTTCAATCCCCTTAAAACTTTGGTTTTCTCCTGCCTATAGGAGTAAAACAGATCCTTGGGATCGACATTACCATGAATTCGAAGATTGGCAATTTGATTGGCTCCTGGAAAAGTCTGGATGGGAAATAAAAGCTAGAGACAAATGGACACATCCTATAAAAAAGATTGGATTTCGACCGCTACTACGGCTCTTCACCCCTAGATACTATATTATATATGCTGAAAGAATAAAAAACTAGAGCACAAAATTTGGACATATATATCATCATACCAGCTCATAATGAAGAATGTTATATTTCTCATACACTTGAGTCTTTAGTTTCTCAAACATTACTGCCAAAAAAAATAGTAGTTGTTAATGACAATTCTACAGACAACACAGAAGATATTATTAATAACTTTAGAAATAACTACAATTTTATAACACAGGTAAAAATAAATTCCTCGCAAGATCACCTACCAGGTAGTAAGGTTATTAATGCGTTCTATGAAGGATATAAAGATGTAGACTCTAATTATGATATTATTTGCAAATTTGATGCTGATCTTATTTTTCCATCTGATTATCTAGAAAAAATGGTTAGTCATTTTAATAATACTAACCAAATAGGTATGGTTGGGGGATTTTGCTATATAGAAAAAAACCAAAAATGGGTATTAGAGAATTTAACCAATAAAGATCATATCCGTGGAGCGTTAAAGGCGTATCGAAAATCATGTTTTGAAAATATTGGTGGCCTTAAACGAGCAATGGGATGGGATACGATAGATGAATTACTTGCGCAATACCATGGTTGGCAAATCAAAACCGACTCCTCTTTAAAAGTTAAACACTTAAAACCAACCGGAAACACCTACAATTCTAAAGCAAAATATAAACAAGGCGAAGCTTTTTATCGTATGCGCTACGGCTTTTGGATTACATTAATTGCCTCGTTAAAACTAGCAATACTTAAAAAACAACCAAGACTTATTATTGATTATCTTTTAGGCTTTTTCAAAGCGCAAAAACAATCTTTTCTTGTGTCCAAAGAAGAAGGGAAATTTATACGTAAACTGCGATGGAGAAGTATAAAGAAAAAAATCTTTTAAACAAAGAAAGTATCAGTATTCTAAAGTATTTGTTTGATTTGACTCTTTTCAACTAAAAAATTAGTTGAAAAATTAATTTGTACTATATTTGCAATAAATATGTAACCTTATTCCGATATGAAAACAAGTCTATTCACCCTACTTCTGATTTTATTATTTACGGTTTCATGCCATAGAGAAAAAAAAGAAACTACAGATTATGTGATCCTAACTGGGTCTATATTAAATCACTCCAATACACCTTTAAACATTAAGGAATTCGACCAATACGGTTTTTCCCATGAAATAATGCTTTCATCAGAAGGGAGTTTCAGAGATACTATTTCCTTACCTTATAGTGGAAAGTATTTCTTAACAGATGATAAGACATTTAGTTCTGCCATCTATTTGGAACAAGACAAAGTATTAAATATACATCTAGATTTAGACCATCTTAAGAGCACGAAATTTACTGGTGATTTGGTCACTGAAAATAAGTATCTAGCTCTTAAAGATTCTGTCATTACAAATCTTAAACAACAACTAAAAAAACAAAAAGACTCTTTTTATCTACAAAAACCTACCGTATTTAAAGCTAAAATAGCAGATTTCAAAACCGATTTGGATAATCTTATTCTTAAACATCCTAATATGAAACCACAGTTTGTACAAGAGGAAAAGAGAGATAATCACTATCACTACCTTGACTATGTTTATAGGTTATACCCAGCTAGCTATAAATATTTAACCAAGCAACCAGATTTTAAATTTCCTGAAGGTTTTCTTGATGAGGGAAACGCACTAGACATTGACAATGGCGAAGATTTTAAGAGATCAATTCCTTACTGGTACTTAATTCATAATAAAATACAAATTGATGCTTATAAAAAAGCTTCAGAAGACAGTATCCCTTATCATAAAGCAGTTCTAGCAGTGTTAAACCCGCTTACAAGCAATAACATTAAAGATTACCAATTAAAAAGTATTGTTGGTCATAAATTAAAACCAGGTAATGCAAACAATGAAGATATATATAAGTTATTAATGAGTAACATCTCCAATAAAAAAGTACGCGAAGAGATTACCAATGCATACGATCGTATTAAAGCTGTTGCAAAAGGGAATGATTCGCCTACATTTGATTATGAAAATTTCAAAGGAGGAAGAACTAGCTTAGAAAATTTAAGAGGGAAATATGTTTACATTGATGTATGGGCAACATGGTGCGCACCATGTATAAAAGAAATCCCTTCGCTAAAAAAAATTGAAAAGAAATACGAAAGTAGAAATATTAAATTTGTGAGCATCTCTGTTGATCAAAAACAAAGCTATGATAAATGGAAAGCTATGATTCAAGAAAAAGAACTAGGAGGAATTCAATTGTTTTCGGATAATGCAATGCAATCGACATTTATTACAAAATATAATATTAAGGGTATCCCACGATTTATACTCATTGATCCTGCAGGAAAAATTGTCGATGCAAATGCGCCGAGGCCTTCCCATCCAGAATTAATTGAATTATTTAATACGCTAAAAATATAGCTTTTCACTATTGATTTTTTTTGTAAAAAAGTCTCAATACACCTAAATATTGAGACTTTTTATGAGCCCTTTATTGAATAACAAAAGACAATACATCTCCCGTTGCACCATTAGGAAATGTAATCCCTAACAAAGCTGAAATAGTTGGTGCAATATCTGTTATCTTAGTTTTTTGAGTCGTGCTTCCTTTTTTAATACCATGTCCGAAAAACAATAATGGAGCATGTGTGTCATATATCATTCCGCTACCATGAGTAGAACCAGTCTTAGAATATGATATTGTAGCTGGATCCATAATAACAACGACGTCTCCACTTCTTTTTTGATTAAAACCTTTCTGAATTAATCTTGCAATACCCGATGTATACTCAACAGATTCAAGTTGACTTCTGGTAAAAACTTTATCTACTTGGTTTTCTTGCAATATAAAATGTGCTATACTCTTTTGAAGTTTTTCTGCATCGATAGCATTGTTAATCAATTCTTTGTAATCAAAAAAGATTTGATTGTTTGAAATATTTTCTATTAAATTATCAGCTTTAAAGACCTCTTTAACATACGACCTTACCTTTTCTTCAAACACTTTACTGTCAAAATAACCTGCCGGAATTTTTATAGACTGTAAATATAAAGGTACATGAACTGCTCCATGATCTGCCGTTAAAAAAACAGTATACTGTCCTTTACCTACTTTTTGATCAAGTTTGTTTAACAACCTTTCTATATCAGCATCTAATCTTAAATATGTATCCTGTACTTCTTTAGAATTTACTCCAAAATTATGTCCTACATAATCGGTACTTGAAAAACTAATTGTAAGAAAATCTGTAACCTCATCTGCTCCCAGGGCTTCACCATCAATAGCTTCAATAGCAAAATCTGCAGTCAAACTATTTCCAAATGCAGTAGACTTTATGAGATCATACCCTTCATTAGCTTTCTTTAACTTTCTTAAGTCATAAGGAAATGTTGCTGTTTCTTTTCCTTCAAAACCTCTTTCAAATGTATTTAAATCTTTACCACTCTCTGTATATGTTTTAATATCTTCCTTGGTATCCCATACTTTAAAGTACGATGCCGCTTTTCCTGATGCGTTAAATTTTTTAACCCATTCTGGTAATTCATTTCTATAATATGTACTGGTAATCCATTTACCTTCATCTTTTCCTCTAAACCAATACGCCCCATTAGCTGTATGTCCCGCAGGGAGTATTGCACCGCGATCTTTTATCGCAATTCCAATAGTTTTTCCTTTTAATTGTGTATGTAATCTATTTTGATCTGCCACAGAAGTAGTTTTCATTCTATGCGGAGACATTTGCTCCATTTCACTATCAGAACCCACTGGCTTAACAGAAGGATCATTAGCACAGTATACCATCTTTTTACTAAACTTATCATACCAATGATTCGAAATAATCCCATGGTTTTGAGGTGTTGTCCCTGTATACACTGATGTATGCCCAGGTCCTGTATATGTAGGAACATAGTTAAAATGATTATTCTTACAGTTATATCCATTAGTAATCATACGCTTAAATCCACCATCACAAAAACGATTATAAAATCGAGTTAAATAGTCGTATCGCATTTGGTCAACTACAATCCCGACTACCAATTTTGGAGATTTATGAATTGCTTCTTGTGATTTACAAGGAATAGATAACATTACGAATAATGCGATCAGAAATACATTCTTTATCATTACTTTAAATTTTATAAATCTTGCTCTTTTCGAGTTTACCTAAAATAGTATTTCTGCAAATGTAAAACTTTAATAGAAGGTTAAATGGTGTAGCTATTTTTTTTTCTATTTTAGCCTTTCTAATTATAAAGAATGTTTTACTTAGACGATATCGGTCGCTATTTTTTAATGCTTAAAGGAGTTTTTAGTCGAATGACTAAAGGTTCGGTAATTAGAAATCTGATTTTTAAAGAAATAGATGACCTCATTATAGGATCTTTAGGAATAACGGTATTTCTTGCCTTTTTTATTGGAGCTGTTGTAGCCATACAAACTGCATTAAACCTTACCAATCCTTTAATTCCTAAAAAACTAATTGCATTTGCCTCCAGGCAGTCTGTAATTCTAGAGTTTGCCCCTACCTTTATATCAGTAATTATGGCGGGTAAAGTTGGATCATTTATTACGTCCAGTATAGGAACCATGAGAGTTACAGAGCAAATTGATGCATTAGAGGTCATGGGGATAAATTCTCTTAATTATTTAGTTTTCCCAAAAATCATCGCGATGCTTATGTATCCGTTTGTAATTGCTATTGCTATGTTTACAGGAATCTGTGGAGCGTATATTGCAGGAGTTTATGGGGGTTTTGTTTCTAGCACAGATTTTTTAACGGGTTTAAGAGAAGAATTTATTCCTTATCACTTGGTATATGCCTTTATAAAAACGTTCTTATACTCCTTTTTATTAGCTACTATACCATCGTTTCATGGGTATTATATGAAAGGAGGAGCTCTAGAGGTTGGTAAAGCGAGTACTTCGGCCTTTGTTTGGACAACTGTAGTCATTATTATCACTAATTATGTACTCACGCAATTATTACTAAGCTAATGATAGAAGTTATCAATTTACATAAAGGTTTTAATGGAGAAGCTATCTTAAAAGGTATTACAACTACTTTTGATAGAGGCAAAACCAATCTTATAATTGGAACTAGTGGAAGTGGAAAAACGGTATTTTTAAAATGTCTATTAGGACTTTTTACTCCCGAAGAAGGTACGATCTGCTATGATGGCTCTACATACTCTGATTTAAACGAGCAGCAACAACGTGACCTTAGAGAACAAATGGGTATGGTTTTTCAAGGGAGTGCCTTGTTTGATTCTATGACTGTTGAAGAAAATGTTATGTTTCCTTTAATGATGTTTACTAAGCAAAAAAAGGAAGAAATGACTGAAAGAGTTCATGAGGTTTTAAACCGAGTAAACTTAGAAAATGCAGACAAAAAACTTCCTTCTGAAATTAGTGGCGGGATGCAAAAACGTGTAGCTATTGCTCGGGCCATAGTGACCCGACCAAAGTACCTATTTTGTGATGAACCAAATTCTGGTTTAGATCCTAGAACCGCAATTGTTATTGATAATCTGATTAAAGAAATCACAGAAGAGTATGATATCACAACTGTGATTAATACTCATGATATGAATTCTGTAATGGAAATTGGAGAAAAAATCGTCTTTCTCAAAAACGGATATCTAGAATGGGAAGGTGATAAAACACAAATTTTCAAAACAGATAACAAAGCCGTTACTGATTTTGTATATTCATCAAATCTATTCAAAAAAGTCCGCGATGCTCAATTAAAAGGGTTATAATATCTACCATTTATCCTCTTCGTCTTTCTAGTAAAATCATCATCATTAATCCCAATAATATTCGCTCTTGATCGTCTTGATCTATTTGAATTAATTTTGATATTTCAAACTTTCTGCCAAAAAAAGAAGGTTCTTTTTTAAGTCGTATTACAATTTCGTCTTTTGAGTTGACTACTTTGTATGATGGATTAAAAAGGTAACCGGTTAACATACTCAAAACAGGTATTTGTCCTAATAAAGAATCTAAAACTTTAACCCAACCATTTTCTTCTCTAATATGGTATTGCAACTTTTGATGTTGATCGATCAGTTCATATTCGGCTTTCCACAATGATGCCCATCCTTTTCTAGCAATTTTACCCGTTTCATTTCCATGCGCATCAGAGAAACTATATGCCGCAGAAAAATCTATCCACTTATCGGCTTTAATACTAAAATTGACTTTACTTTTGCTCTCATCCTCATAAATAGCAATATCTTCTTTAAGCTTAAACATTTTTTGTTTTACATATGCTACAGTCTTTCCACTGGCATCTTTAGCGGTAAAATCATTTGCTAATGTGGTAATATTAAAAGTAAATTTAATTGGAAATTGTAATTCTTTCATTTTGACGTTTTATTTGACACTTATATTCCAAAAAAAATAGTTCACACATAGGTAAACTATTTTTTTTCTCTTTTTTATTATAACTATTTTCTAGACTCTAATTTTTCAAGTCGCTCTTGTAATTCCAAGAATTTATTAGCTAAAATTTTTAATTCTTCATTCTCTTTTCCAACATTTTCATTTTCGGCCTCTAGCTCATTAATTCTTTTTTCTTGATTAATTGTATATAATGTTAGTTCTTCAATCTTCTGAAGCAACTTTGCGTCCATCTCTCCAAGAAATATTCCCTTTTCCTTAACCTCTTTTGCACTTGGAATATCTTGTAAGTGCCCTTTGATTTTAATATGATCTTCTACCTCTTTTAATGTTGGTAATTTATAATCGTCGTAAAATACAAAATCGGACCAGCCTGTTTCAACTTTAATTTCTTTAGCTCTTATTTTACCATTAACAGCTAGCTTCCAAGCTCCAGGATTTGTGGTTCCTATACCAACACCACTTCCATCTCCTTTGATAGTTACTAATTTTAAATTTCCATTATTGCTATTAAAAGATATATCTTGTGAATCTCTTGTCTCAATTTCTAAATTCAAATTATAGCTCCTAATCTCATTTGCACCTCCAGTATTATTCCTAAAAAGTAAGGTTCCTTCAGTACCCCCAAGCTTTATCCCCTCAGAAGTTCCATATACATCTAATGCAAAATCTGGGGTGATTGTTCCTATTCCAACACCACTTCCATCTCCTTTAATAGTCATCAATCTTGAAGTTCCATTATTACTATTAAAAAATATATCTTGCGTGTCTCTTGTCTCGATTTTTAAATTCAAACCATAACTCCTTATCTCATTTGCACCTCCTGTATTGTTTCTAAAAAGCAAGGTTCCTTCTGAATCTCCAAGTTTTATCCCTTCAGAAGTTCCATATACATCTAATCTGTAACTTGGATTTACAGTACCAATCCCAACATATCCATTGGGTCTAATTGTCATTAAATGATTAGTTCCTTTGTTAAAAAAATGAATATTTCCAATAGTTTTTTCCACACTACCTATATACAACTGATTAGAACCATTAAGCCCAAAAGCCCTTGAAAACCCTGATTCTCCAACTTTTTGAACTCTGATATAATCGGTACTATTATTTAAATCAACATTTTGCGCGCTAATTTCAAAAGTTAATACAAGTAAAATAACTGATAAGATAATATTTCTCATTTTAAATTTAATATTTAGATAGTTATTATAATCTATGTCATCTACATCAAAAATGTTACCTTAAATAATCACTTCTTCACAAATGTAACCGGTATTTTTTTTCGGAAAGATATTATGATTAATCTTAAACGCTACTCTATATGCAGGGTATCTGTTTTCATTTCTTTGGTAATCCATTCTTGTAGTGACCTAACTCTAATAGCATTTAAACTATCTGACACTTTAAATTTCCATCTAGGAAAAATCACCTTTACCGTATCAACTTTTAAGAAATTAGATTGTAAAACCTCACCATACCCTAATCTTTCTAAATCCGGGAAACGTATTTTAGCATCTTTGGCAATACTAGCATAGGGCAATACTTTTACTGGTATTACTTTGTTAGCTTCTCTAAGACTGGTTTCTAAACCTGCTATCTGAATTTTAAGGTCTTCAATCTCATCCAAAAGTTGACTGTTTTCTTTTTCTAAACGATTAATTTGTTCTATCGACCTGTCATAAGCTTTCGACACTTGGTCAATACCTCTGGCTTTGTTTCCTCTTACAGTAAGTTTAAAATCACTTATGCTTTCATATTTTAAAATTTCATTATGCAAATCACTTGCTGTGGCCTCTGAAATTTCACCGTCAAAAAATAATTTTAACGTTCTATTATTATAATCATATATAGGCTTTCTTAGATACAGATTTTCATTAGCATCTACCTCGTTTGCAATAAAGCTTTCAAAATCCCCATACGCTTTACTTTCATTAAGAGTAACCCAAAACGTATACAGCGCAGGTATCATAACTACTAATGCCAGAATAGAAGCTATTCGAGCTGTTAATTTTCTTTTGGCAGAATTAGCATATCTAATCATCGGGAATCTCAACAACTTCAGCACTAGAAAAGTTGCTAAACCAATAAAAATTGTATTAATAATAAAAAGATACATTGCCCCTATGGCATAATCATATTTACCTATTGCTAACCCAAAACCAACCGTACATAATGGCGGCATTAAAGCTGTAGCAATTGCCACACCAAAAATTACACTGGCTATTGTTCCTTTTTTAGTTCTGGCAATAATTAGTGCCATACCTCCAAAGAAGGCTATCAATACATCTCTTATATCGGGTTTTGTTCTTGCTAATAACTCTGAAGATTCTTCTTTAAGAGGAAACAACCAGAAAAACAACCATGCTGTAATCACACTAAGCACAACCATTACTACAAAATTCACTAATGATTTTCTTAATGTGTCTATATCATTAACTGCAATTGACATTCCCATACCTAAAATAGGCCCCATAAGGGGTGATATTAACATGGCTCCAATAACTACAGGTATCGAATTTGCATTTAGCCCTATAGAGGCAATAAAGATTGAACAAATTAAAATCCAAGCAGTAGCTCCTTTAAATGGGATATCAGCCTTAATTAATTCTATTGTACTTTCTCGATCTGTATCATTTCGAAAATCAAGTAATTCTTTCAAAAAAGTTGAAAAACTTTTAAACAACCCTTTTGCATCTTGTTTTACAGCTTCTTTCTGCTGCTCTACTTTTTGATCTTGAGTTTTATTATTAAATTCTTCTTTATTTTCTTCCATTAGTATATTATCCGTATTGTTCTCCGTAGGTTTCCTTTACTTTTTTAAGCACTTCTTTGATATCTTGTTCCTTTTTTTTAGGGTAAATGAGTAACACATCTTCCTTATCCACTATGATATAGTCTTGTAATCCATCAACTACTACTATTTTATTATTAGCAGTTCTAATCATATTACCCGAAGCGTCTTGTGGTAAAACACGAGTATTAACTATAGCATTTTTATCATCTGTTTTATCTAATTTATCATACAATGACCCCCATGTACCCAGATCGTTCCAATCAAAAACAGCGGGTAAAACATATACATTCTTAGCTTTTTCTATAATAGCATAATCGATAGATATGTTTTCTGCCAATGCATAGTTATCTGCTATAAAGTTTTTTTCATTTTCTGTATTATATAAGCTTTCTCCTTTTCTGAACAAAGCTGTCATTTCTTCTTGAAACACTTCAAATGCTTTTATTATACTAGAAACACTCCATATAAAAATACCTGCATTCCATAGATAATTTCCTTCACTTAAAAACACCTTAGCCGTATCATAATTAGGCTTTTCTGTAAACTGTGTAACTTCCTTAATAGGATCACTTTCTTCGAGGTATTGAATATATCCATATCCTGTATTAGGAAAAGTAGGCTTAATACCTAATGTCATTAAGATATCCTTTTGCGAACATGCAACAAAACAATCTTTTAGATTTGAAACAAAAGCATCTTCATCCTCTATCCAATGATCGCTTGGTGCGACTACCATTACGGCATCTGGGTTTTCTTTTTCTATTTTCATTGCAGCATACAAAATACAAGGAGCTGTATTTCGCATTGCAGGTTCGGTTACAACCTGTCTTTGCTCTATCTTAGGTAATTGTTCCAGAACCAAATCATTATACCTTTCATTGGTAAGAATAAATATATTCTCTGCAGGCACTATTTTAGCTAAGCGCTCAAAAGTACGTTGAATTAAGGTTTCCCCGGTTCCTAACATATCGTGAAACTGTTTTGGAAATTCTGTTGTACTTACAGGCCAAAATCTTGATCCTACTCCACCGGCCATTAATATGGCATAATAATTTTTATTCATAGTTAGTTTAAAAGTTCTACTTCTGCATTGGGGTTAAACAGATAGATTCTACCAGTATTAAGCTCTACACATTCATATCGTTTTACCTTCTTATTCCCTTTTTTAAAGATTTTTCCGTTATACAATCTAAATGTACTACCTAAAGGTAACTCAAAAATGTAGTTTTTATCACTTTTAGGATCGTATTGTTTTAGTGCCAAAGACAATTTCTCATCTGTATCACTACTCGCCCTTGGATTTTTAAAATGCTTAGCTAATACTGGTAATAATTTTGAGGGAAAAACTTCGGGGTGAATATAAGGCAACATAAGTTGCTGAAAAGTCTTCTTCCACTCAATACCATGGGGTTTTATATAGCGTCCATATTTCTCAAAAGCTATTAAATGAGCAATCTCATGCACTAGGGTAATTAAAAAACGATATTTATTTAACGAAGCATTTACAGTAATCTGATGTCTACCATCGGGCATTTTGCGATAATCACCATGTCGTGTTACACGTTCATTTACAATTTTTAAATGCACATTACACTTAACGACTAGGTCAAATGCCATATCAATAGCACGTTCTGGGATATATCTTGCAAGTATTTCCTTCACCTTTGCAAAATACAAAATTAACTTTATCACAATGCATCCCTAATTTAATATTTTTCTATTTCTTATTATCCTAAAATAAACCAAAATTATAAGTCCCAAAACAATCAATGGCCAAATATAGAATACTATAAGAATCAAACCTTTAATTAATGACCAGCCAAAAGATAGTCCCTCTTGAGCATTATCAAAAAAACCAGGTTCATAGGTCTCTGGTTCTTTTTTGGGAATTACAGTTTCGTACATATCGAGTTGAATGGTACTATATGAAACTTTATTTCCCAAGTAATTTAACCTAGCTTGAGCAGATTCTATCTCTTCCTGAAGTTCATTAAGTTTATCTTCTGCCAATAAAATATCTTCTACAGTTTTAGCGCTAGTGCGCAAGATGTTTTCATATCGCTGTTTTACTTCTAATTTGGTTTTTAAACGTGAGCTAATATCAATGTATTCTTCTGTTACATCAATTGTAGAAACATTTTTATACTCTACAAATTCTGAAAGTTCACAAATTTGGTTTAATACTGTATCAAAATGATCTTTAGGAATTCTAATTGTGAAACGGTTTTCTTTAGTAGTATTGGTATTGGTAAAACGTTCATCTGAGACATAGCCATCATATTTTCTAGCTATATTTTTGGCCAATTGTGTCGCTTTTTCTACATTTTTTACCTTAATCTTAGAAGTCGCATTTTTTATAATCTTAAGACGCCTATCCACTCCTATCTTGTTCGCCTCCCGATCATCATTTGTTTCAAAAGAATTTAGAACAGGTTGTTCTCCTGTAGTTTTAAGAGGAATATTTTCTAGCGCAATATCATTTAACTTCGATTCTTTTGAGCAGGAAATACTTAAAAGCAATATAACTACTAACATTACAATACCTACCTCACTTAATTTGTTTGATTTCATTTTTATATTTTTATATTGTTAATCTGAAAGCAAACCTATTCGAGTTTTTGTTTCATCCTTTGTAGAACGCTTGTATAATAGTTGTAAATTATTTTACAAACTTCAAATAACTTATTATCAAAACAATACAACTATTACGCCTGAAGATAAAATAGTATTCGAACTCCTTAAAGAAGCTGTAGCACAAAAGTTTTTGAAAAACAATTCTGCTTCAAACCCTGATATTTCTAAATGGAAAGGACAAGATATTATTTCGTTTCAAGAAGATTTACAGAGATACACTAAAACAAGTATTAGTGAAAAGTCTTTTTATAGTTACTTTAAAAATTCAACAGAAAAGTTACCGCGAGTAGATATACTTACCATGTTGTCTCAATATTGTGGTTATTCAAATTGGAATGATTTTAAAGAAAAGAAACTTTCTTCTAATGTTTTTAAAAAGAAGAAGAGAACTCCTAAATGGTTTGTAATTATAGTATCGAGTCTTGGTTTGGTAGGCATCCTATTATTATTAATTCCAACAAAACACACTTTTAATTTTTGTTTCATAGATCAAGATCGAAATCAACCCATAACCCGAATCCCTCTTGATATAATCATCCTTAATGATAAAGAGTCTCAATTTTATACAAAAAGTGATAGTTTAGGATGTTTTTCATGGAAAACTACTGATGATTATATTCATTTTGTAGTGCAATCACCGTATCATAAAACTGATACTATATACCGAATTGCGGCATCTGAAAATCAAGAATATCTAAAAGTAAGAACAAATGATTATGCATTAATGCTTCATTATTATGCAAACGGAAAGATAGAAGATTGGAAAAATCGAAAAAAAGAACTATCACGAATGATTTCAGACGATGTCACAATAATGCAAATATTACCACATGGATTAGGAATAGAAATATATAGTAAAAATGATTTCATCAACACGTTAACCACACCGACAGAAAGCTTAAAAAATATTGAGATTATAGAATCTCAAAGAAAAAATGAACAGATTGTAAAACTAAAATTTAGAATAAAATCATGAAACAGTTTGTTTTGATAATTGTAATCTTAGTAACATCTGGATGTGCTAACAATTCATCCAAAGAGTTAGATAATTTAGCTCCCAATGCTGACATCACTGAAAAAGAAGTTATTCTTTCAGAAGAAGATGCATATAGTATCCTAATTAAGCAAAAACTTCAAGAACATATTGATAAGTACATCATAGCACAAAATCATCCAAGTTTCTCAATAGAAAAGGAAAACGAATACTTATTTTCAGAACAGCGTAAACTAATTAAAGATGTAGATCTTGTATCACCTTTAAAGATGATTTCTGACTCTATAAAAGTCACAAAAACAAAAGTTGTATTCAATTCGGGGATAGACACGATTTATACATATATCAAAACTTCACAAACCATAGTAGATGGAAAACTATTAAAGACAGTAAAATTACGTTTCGAAAGAGGCAAAAATTAAGAATCTAATTTCATCTCACTTATTATTAAAGGTTCTACTTATACTCTCATTCAGGTTTACGAAAAAAAATAATGCCTTCATTTCTAGTAAACCATCTCAAAAAACCTTCTATAATTAACCTCTAATTAAGGTTTTCAACCACTAAAAACATGCTAAAACCATAAATAAAATGGTTTTTAAGCGTTAAAAAAACACGATTCATCGAGTTTTCATTTATTTCAATCTACTGTATATCAATTATTAATATTTTTAAATCACAACAATTTAACATTTCATTCACAAACTAACCTCATGAAAACTTCTTTAACCATCGTCTTCTTTGTTATATGTCTTGGTAGTTTTGCGCAAACCCAAATCGAACCTAAAGAAAAAAAAATGCTTCAGAAATTGGCTGTCCAAAAAACAATTGAACTACAGAAAGAACTAAATTTAACCTTGTACACCAGCAGAATTCTTGAAAAAACAATTTATCAGTATTCTGTCAAAGCTAATGAAGTTATACAATCGAATTTATCTGAAAAAGAAAAGTCAAAAAATCTAAGCAATCTAGTATACTTTCAGAATCAAGAATTTAAAAAAGTACTTACTGTGCAACAGTTTTACCAATATCTTGAACTTAAAAATAAGTATTGATATAGGTTCATAAATATGAGTTAAGGTGTGCTATTTGACACTTGCAAAACCTTGCCGTTGTAAAATTTATGTCCTGTAAGGGCAAAATTTTTGATATAAGTTGCCATTTCTATTGCTGTTAATGGGGCTTGATACCCTGGAAAAGCCTCTTCTAACATTTCTGTTTGCACAGCTCCAAGAGCCAACACGTTAAAAGCAATACCGCTTTCTTTATATTCTTCTGCTAGTAATTCACTTAATGTGATCACTGCTCCCTTACTAGAACTATATGCAGAAAGACCCGGGAATTTTGCACTACCCTGAATCCCTCCCATACTGCTTATGGTTACCACATGACTTTCTCTTTTCATAAACGGTAATACTCTACGAGTGATCTCTGCAACACCAAAAACATTAACTTTATATACATCTTCAAAATCCTTTGAAGAAATCTCACTAAAAGGTTTATTTAGCAGTTTTCCGGCATTATTAATCAATATATCTACTTGTTTCCATTCTGTAGAAATGTATTCAACCATATTATCTAGATCTTTTGATGTAGAAATATCAAATGAAAACGCATGAATATTTTTATGGTTAACATTAAGTATAGGCTTCTCATTCCTGGATAATGCCAAAACATTGTGCCCACTATCTGCACATAATTTTGCTAATTCATAACCAATACCTCTACTGGCCCCAGTGATAATAATATTCTTCATAGTTTTTCGATAAACTCTATTTAATTTAATGTAATTTCTTTAGTTGGCGTACGGCATATATTTACTATTGATGGCAAACAATTATTAATCAATTTTGCCATAAACTCAAAATTCATTTCAGAAACCTCGTCATCTACATGATGATAATAGTTATAATTTGTAAAATCAAATGTAGATATGGTCTGACAAGGCACATTAAATTCTTTATAAAAAGGGTAATTATCACTTCGTTGAAACAATTGAAACTCTTTTGCTTTCGGCAAAAATCCTACAAGCTCACTTTTAGAATATTCATTAATCTTGTCTGCCATATTTGATTTTTCATATCCCGTTATATAGGCTTCGTATGATTTTTCATTTAAAGGAACTCCAATCATTTCAAAATTAACCATAGTATATAGGTCAATATTTTTCTCTTTTAACACCTTAGCCAAATGTTTAGAACCTAATAGTCCTTTTTCTTCGGCTCCAAAAAGAACAAACAACACACTACGTTTATTCTTTTTTATCTTAGCCAATTGTTTTGCTAAAGATATCACCGCAGTACTTCCTGCTGCATTATCATTTGCTCCATTAGCTATAACATCACCATTAACTTCTTTTGCTGTACCAATATGATCAAGATGTGCTCCTATGATTACAAATTCTTCTTTTAAATCTTTATCAATACCTTCTAAATACCCAACAACGTTAAATGTTTCGACTCCTTTAGCCAAAAAAGAATCTTTATACTTTTCAAAATATGGGCGTACCCCAACTTCTTTAAATTCTTTTTCTACAAATTGAGCCGCACTTTCTAATCCTTTACTACCAGTATCTCTACCCTCTAATTTATCATTAGCCAAAAAATTCATTATTTCTTCAACTTCACCAGCTGTAACATTTCCTTTCAAAAAAGAACTAGTAACAGATGTATCTTTCTCTTTAGATTGCGCTATTGTACCTTGTTTACAATTTACAAAAACCAAAAAAATCAATAGCACACTTAAACATTGTTTCATCTTAAATACGTTTTGAGATAAAGATAAAAAAATCCCACTTCGAAAGAAGCAGGATTTCTGTATTTTGATATTTATTTCTTGGATTACGCCAGCATTGTTACTGGGTTCTCAAGATATTTCTGTAATGTTTGTAAAAACTGTGCTCCTGTAGCTCCATCCACAGTTCTATGATCACAAGCCAACGTAACTTTCATTGTATTTCCAACAACTACTGCTCCATTTTTAACTACCGGCTTTTCTACAATTGCTCCTACAGATAAAATTGCAGAATTGGGCTGGTTAATAATAGAAGTAAACTCCTGAATACCAAACATCCCAAGATTAGATACTGTAAAAGTACTACCGCTCATTTCTTGCGGAGTTAACTTTTTATCTCTAGCTCTAGTTGCTAAATCTCTTACTTTCACATCAATTTCCATAATATTCATATGATCTGTAAAAGGTAATACCGGAACTACTAGCCCATCTGGTACAGCTACTGCCACACCAATACTTATATGTTTATTATATACGGTTACATCGTCTTTCCATGTAGTATTTACTTTAGGATGCCTTCTTAAAGCCATTGCACAAGCCTTAACTACCATATCATTAAAAGAGACTTTTGTATCTGGCAGCTCATTAATAATTTTACGAGAAGAAATGGCATTATCCATATTTACTTCAATTGTAAGATAATAATGTGGTGCTGTAAATTTAGAAGCAGAAAGGCTTTTTGCTATTGCCTTACGCATTTGCGAATTCTTAACTTCTTCAAAACTAACTTCACCTGCCGGAGTAAATGTTTGTACCGCAGGAGATGCATTAGTTTCTTTTATAGTAGTATCTATTGCAGGTGCTGCACTAGGTGTAAACGATTCTATATCTTTTTTAACGATTCTTCCGTTCTCACCAGTTCCTTTAACTTGTGAAAGATCGATACCTTTATCTGCCGCTATCTTTTTTGCTAACGGGGAAGCAAATACTCTGCCTCCACTTGCTGTTGTTGCAGTGACTTCTATTTTAGTTTCTGTTTTTACTTCTTCTGTTGAAGATTGAGTCTTAGGTTCGGAAGTAGTTACACTCCCTCCATCCTTAATCCCCGAAACATCAGTTCCTGCAGGACCTATAATGGCTAATAATTTATCTACAGCAGCAGTTTGACCTTCTTCTATACCTATATGTAATAAAGTACCGTTGTAAAAAGACTCAAATTCCATCGTAGCTTTATCAGTCTCTATCTCTGCTAAAATATCACCTTCTTCAACAGTATCTCCTACTTTCTTTAACCATGTTGCTACTGTTCCTTCTTCCATCGTATCACTAAGGCGTGGCATTGTAATAATTTCAACACCTTCTGGCACAGAAGTACTTTCAGAAGAGGTTTCTTCTGATGCTGCATTAGCTTCTTCTTTGGGAGCTTCAGCAGTCGCAGTTGAGCTACTACCATTTAGTAATCCCGAAATATCTTCTCCTTCATCACCAATAATGGCTAAAAGTTGATCTACGGGAGCAGTTTCTCCTTCTTGAATACCTACATGAAGTAATGTTCCTTCGTAAAAGGACTCAAATTCCATAGTTGCTTTATCGGTTTCTATCTCTGCTAAGATATCCCCTTCACTAACTTTATCTCCTTTTTTAACAAGCCACTTTGCAACAACACCTTCTTCCATAGTGTCACTCAATCGTGGCATATTTATTACTGTAGCCATATTTTATTGTGGTTTGTGTGATAAGAATGGGTAGTCTTCTTGCTCATAAACAACATCATACATCACGTTCTTTTCTGGAAATGGTGATTCTTCAGCAAATTTCTGGCATTCTGCCACCCTATCTTTTACTCTTTTATCTATAATTGCAATTTCTTCGTCACTTGCATACTTTTTCTCTTTGATAATATCTAGTACTTGAGTGATCGGATCAATTTTTTGGTATTCTGCTACTTCTTCTTTAGTACGATATTTCTGAGCATCACTCATTGAATGCCCTCTATATCTATATGTTTTTAATTCTAAGAAAGTAGGACCTCCTCCTGTTCTTGCTCTAGTTATTGCTTCGTCAAAAGCCTCTGCAACTTTAACAGGATTCATAGCATCTACAGGACCACTTGGCATTTCATACCCTAGTCCTAATTTCCATATATCTGTATGATTTGCTGTTCTTTCAACAGAAGTCCCCATGGCATATCCATTGTTTTCAACACAGAATACTACAGGTAAATTCCAAAGCATTGCTAAATTGAAGGTTTCATGTAATGATCCTTGACGAGCCGCTCCGTCACCAAAGAAAGTTAATGTCACAGCATCACTTTTCTTATACTTATCTGCAAAGGCTAAACCTGCACCTAAAGGTATTTGACCTCCTACAATACCATGACCTCCATAGAAACGATGTTCTTTTGAGAAAATATGCATTGATCCTCCTAAACCTTGAGAAGTTCCTGTGCCTTTCCCAAATAATTCGGCCATTACTCTTTTAGGATCTACCCCCATTCCAATAGGCTGTACATGATTACGGTAAGCAGTAATCATTTTATCTTTGGTAAGGTCCATTGCATGTAGTGCTCCTGCTAGAATAGCTTCTTGGCCATTATACAAGTGTAAAAATCCTCTTACTTTTTGCTGAATGTATACTTGAGCAAGCTTATCTTCAAACTTTCTCCAGAAAAGCATTTCTTCGTACCAATTTAGGTAAACTTCTTTGGTTATTTTTTTCATTTGCAATTGTGCTGATGTGTGTATAACAAATCAGTTTTGACACTGATAATCATTTAATATTTCTCCTAATTTATTAAGAGAACGAAAAACAAAAATAACATATTCACAATTAAGGGAAAAGCCCTTTGCTGATAAAATCAACGAAAACGTTATAAATATGAATTATCAAAAATAAGGGGCAATAAATTAGATAAAGAAGAAGATTTGACCACTTTTCCTGTTTCTCCCATAAAATAAATCGTAATAGGCTTATTTTGTTTTAGCTCATATTCTGCAATTGATTGCCTGCATGCTCCACAAGGAGGCGTTGGAGTAACTAACTGATGCTTTAGTGACTTAGCAGTTAGCGCCATTATTAAAACGGGGACATCAGGATAATTTGCTCCGGCATAATATATAGCCGTTCGCTCTGCACATAATCCTGAAGGATAGCAAGCATTCTCTTGATTATTTCCTAAAACTACTTCTCCGTTCTCCAATAGCAAAGCCGCTCCTACTAAAAATTCTGAATATGGAGCATATGCTTTATCTCTTATAGCCATCGATTTCTGCATTAATTGCTGAATGTCTTTTGGCAATTCATCAAATGAATCATATACTTGCAACGTTGACTTTATCTCTATTTCTTTCATTTTATCTTATAATCTCGCTTCTTAATTTACTAGTAATGCAATAGCCTTACAATGTACTACAAACAAAAAAAAGTATCAAACCGTAGCTTGATACTTTTCTTAAAATATTGTGATACTTAGAAATGATTAATAATATTCATCTCCAAAATTAAATGTAAGACCAAAACGTAGTGTACCTTCTAAAGGACTTTTAACCGCTGATGTTGAAAATAAATATGAAACATCTAGGTTAACTACATTGTATCTAAATCCTGTTCCTAAAGAAAGAAATTTACGCGCTCCTTTTTCTTCACTTTCGTTAAAATATCCTGCTCTAAAAGCAAAAACATCACGATACATATATTCTGCACCTAAAGACCATGTGATTTCTTTCAGTTCTTCACTAAAACCTCCATCAGCATCTCCCCATGAAGAGAAAACTGCTCCGAAAGAATCAATCTCTTGATATTCTCTATTATCATCTGCATCAATATCGCCATCATTATCAAAATCTTGAGGAGTAGGAACTAACAATTTACTAAATTCTATAGATGGTGAAATTCTATTATCATCATCGAGAATAAAATCAAAACCAGCACCTATTCTAAAATTAGTTGGAATAAAGTTTTCCTGACCTGAATCATCATAACTAATTTTTGGTCCTAAATTTGAAATAGTAGCACCTGCTCTCCATCTACCATTAAAAGAATTGAATGCAATTTCTTCACTTTGATAGAAACCAGCAATATCTACACCAACACTTCCTGCCGCACTTGCGTCATCTGCATTTTCTGTCTGCAATCTCAAATCAGATCTAAGATAACGTCCAGCTACAGCCATAGAAAAATTCTCACTTAATTTTAACGTATAAGAAAGGTCTATAGTAAATTCATTCGGTCTTTGTGTATTTGAAGCACCATCTGCAGTTTGTCTGAACTCTATATCTCCCAAACTAAAGTATCTAAAACTTGCAGCAACCGCACTAGTCTCAGTAATACGATTATAATAATTCAAATTTCCTAAAAATATATCATTCACCAAGTTACTAAGGTATGGTGTATAATTCACACCCACTCCTTGCTTACTTTTAGCAAATACGTATTTAGCAGGATTCCATTGTTGAGAAAAGGCATCTGCTGAAGTAGCAACTCCCTGATCTGCTAAACCTGCTGCTCTAGCATCTGCAGCAATTAATAAAAATGGTGTGGCTGTTGTAATCGCTCTATTCTCTTGAGCGTTGATATTAAAATTAAAGAGTGTCAGTAATATAATACCAGCAATAAGTGTGTTTTTCATACCTGCAATAATTGAGTTTGACAAATATATAGTTATTTAGTGATTAAAAAATAGTGTGTAATTTGTTTTTTTTTACTACACTCTACTGTTAACGTTTAATTTACTTATATCTTATATAATCTTCGCAATTTAAATAAATAAAGCCTCAAAAAGGGTTATCATATGTACTAAACTAGAGTACAAATGGTTTTTTTTAGTAAAAATCTTCTATTGGAATTATAGATAAAAAGTGTTTTTTCAGAAAAGTTTAAATTTCTTAGATTTTATTTGGTCATCAATAATAATTTTAGAAATATTGCGTTAAACCAAAGTCGTTAGAAATTCACAAAAAATCGTGAATTGATAATATTTTACAAAAATTAGGGTAATTTTAACGTTTATTAATTATATTGCAAGCCCTAATTTCTACTTTTAACGAACTTAAGATTATGAAAAACGCGTTTATTATTAAGTCGCTAATGGCGCTTTCCGTTAGTGTATTGCTCATCAGTTGTTCTCAAAACGACTATGGGAGCAGTTCTAGGGCCACAGGTTGGAAATACAATTCCAAAGAAGGTGGTTTCCAGGTTGCTACAAATTACAAAGAACAAGAGACAGGACCGGGTCTTGTATTTATCGAAGGAGGAACGTACACCATGGGACGTGTACAGGACGACGTAATGCACGACTGGAACAACACCCCTACTCAACAGCATGTTCAATCATTTTACATGGATGAAACAGAGGTTACCAACATCATGTATTTAGAATATTTAGATTGGTTAAAAGGAGTTTACCCTCCTACAGAACCAAAATACAGAAATATCTATTATGGTGCCCTTCCTGATACATTAGTATGGAGAAATCGTCTTGGGTTTAACGAAATGATGACCAATAACTATCTTAGACACCCTGCATACGCTAACTACCCTGTAGTTGGAGTTAATTGGATTCAGGCAGTCGAGTTTAGTAACTGGAGGACTAATCGTGTTAATGAAAGAATTCTTGAAGAAGAACAAGTAATAAAACCAAATGCTCCTTTTGAAGATGTTTCTGCAGAAAGTACTTTTGACACAGAAACATACTTAAACGCTCCTTCACAAACATACGGAGGTAATGATGAAGCTACTAGAGGTGGTAAAAAATCAGAGCAGTACGAAAAAAGAAATGACTCAACTGGTCTATATATACAACGTAAGGATGGACTACTATTACCGAAGTACAGACTCCCAACAGAAGCGGAGTGGGAATATGCCGCTTTAGGTCTTGTAGAAATCAGAAGTTATAATATTTATAGAGGTAGAAAAAAATACCCTTGGACTGGTAAATATACACGTTCAGGAAACAGAAGAACTCGCGGAGATCAATTAGCAAACTTCAAACAAGGTGATGGTGACTATGGTGGTATCGCAGGTTGGAGTGATGATGGCGCAGATATTACTGCACCTGTTAAATCTTATGACCCTAACGATTACGGACTATATGACATGGCTGGAAATGTAGCTGAATGGGTAGCAGATGTATATAGACCTATCGTAGATGATGAATACAATGACTTTAACTACTATAGAGGAAATGTTTATACAAAAAATGCTATAAACCCAGACGGTACAGTTAAAGTAGTTATGACAGATTCTATTGTTTATGACACATTAAGTAACGGTAAGATCATCGCTAGAGTTTTACCAGGTGGAATTTTACAGGTACCTATCGATGATGAAGATACGTACATGAGAACTAACTTTACTGATAGTGATAATATAAACTATAGAGATGGTGACAAAAACTCTTCAAGATATTTTGAATCTTATCAAGATGGAGGTGGTGAGCCAAGCAAAAGAATGTATAATGCTCCTATTCATTACGTAGGTCCAAGTGCTGAAGACAGTACAAAAATGGACAGAAAATATGATGAATCTAGTAAAAGAACTACGCTTATTGGTGATGATGTAAGAGTATACAAAGGAGGTTCTTGGAAAGATAGAGCATATTGGTTAGATCCAGCGCAAAGAAGATTCATGCCTCAAGATATGGCAACGGATTATATTGGTTTCAGAAATGCAATGTCTCGAGTTGGTACCAAAGCAAAAAAGCAAAAGACTCCTAGACACCAAAAGCCAAGAAAATAGTATTAAGAAATAAATGTTCGTTATAAACAAAAAAGCCCTGTACTTAACTGTCAGGGCTTTTTTATACAATATGATATATGACCATTTCACAAATTCATAAATTATTTTTAGATAGCAAAGGAGTCTCTACTGACACAAGGAAAATTAGCAAGAACACCTTGTTTTTTAGTTTAAAAGGAGAAAATTTCAATGGTAACACATATGCCGATAAAGCACTCGAATCAGGTGCCTCGTTTGCCATAATAGATGAGCCAGAATTTAAAACTTCAGACAAACATATTCTAGTTAATAACACATTAAAAACACTACAAGATTTAGCTTTATATCATAGAGAGTTTTTAGGTATCACTATTATCGGGCTAACAGGCAGTAATGGAAAAACCACTTCAAAAGAATTAATAAATTGTGTTCTTTCTTCTAAATTTAAAACCACTGCCACAATAGGCAACTTAAATAATCATATAGGTGTCCCACTCACTCTTTTGTCTATGACACAAGAAACAGAAATAGGAATTGTTGAGATGGGCGCAAATCACCAAGGTGAAATCGAATCTTTATGTGCTATTTGCAAACCAGACTATGGTTACATCACCAATATAGGAAAAGCCCACCTAGAAGGGTTTGGAGGCATCGAAGGTGTTCTAAAAGGCAAAACCGAACTATACAGACATCTTAAACAAAATGATAAAGCTGTTTTTATTAATATTGAAGATCAAAAATTAGTCAACGCATCATCAGGAATAAAGAGTTTTAGTTTTTCTCAAACTAGTAAAAGTGATTGTACAATCAAATTAATCGAAGCAAATCCAAATGTGATTGTATCATACCAAAACCTAATCATCAACAGCAATTTAATTGGTGTATACAATTTTACAAATATAGCTGCTGCAATTGCTATCGGAAATCATTTTAACACCCCTCCTAATGCCATCAAAGGAGCCATAGAATCTTACATCCCAACAAATAATCGTTCCCAAATAATAAAGAAGGATTCATACACTATTATTCTTGACGCCTATAACGCCAATCCGTCAAGTATGGAGGCTGCCATAAACAACTTAACAACACTAAACGATAACAATAAAATTGTTTTTCTTGGCGATATGTTTGAATTAGGCTCTGAAGCTAAAGCTGAACATCAAAAAATCACTAATCTAATCACAAACACTAGTGTAAATGAAATCTACTTATTAGGAAAGAACTTTTTTCAAACAACATCTAATGATCCTAGAGTTAAAAAGTTTGAGTCTTTTGAAAACCTAAAGAGTAATTGGAAATTAAAAAACAAAAAGGTTACAATACTGATCAAAGGTTCTCGTGGGATGCAACTTGAACGAATATTAAATTTACTTAACTAGACAGATCTGCCTTCTTTTTTAATGAAATCAGAGAGCGCATCTAAAGATTTTGCTGTGGATTTCTTAATTGCTGTTTTAATAAACATTGACAGTACTATTTTTTTAATCCAAGATTTCGCTTCGGGGTATATCTCCAACCTTAATTGACAAAGAGTATCAGAGATTGGTTTTATAATAAAAAAATTATAAATCAAATCTATTGGTACATCGGTTGTGCGCTCACCATAAACAATCTCGTTTCCCTCAACCTTTTTAGTAACTGTTGTAAAATTTAACCGTTTTCCGTCGATTACACATACATGTTCTGAACCCAGTCTAGTAATTTCATTAACATTATATTCAATCTTATCTACGCCTTTAGCCCAATAATACCTGTAACTATAGTTTGTAATGTACTCTAATAATTGTCTTGCAGAAATTTCAAAATCCCTTACAATAACGATACCTGGTTTTTCATCAAAACTTACTTCTTCTGGAGTGGCAAAGGGATTAAGTTTGAGTTTAGTTTTATCTATTTCTGAGTATAAATATTTAACCTTTTTATCGTCATAAGTATCATAGTTCTCATGAAAGAGATACAACTTACTCTCATACCCTTTAGACAATCCTATAACCTTACTCACATCATCACTCAATAACGTATAGTTATCACTATCAATAGAGTTCTTTAACATTCTATGCACCTCTATAACTGATTCTCCAAAAGGTTTTCGTTTTCCCTGCACAGTAATAAACTGAATTTCTCCACAATGCACTACAATTTTTAATTCTAAATTTGGAGCCTTTGCACAAGCATTGCAAGGACAAATACGGTTTTTTTCTAACAACTTTAAATGACTATAAAACGCCGTAAACATCGTTTCAATCTGAGCCAAAAGCTTTTCTTGAGAAGGGATTTCGTTTTCCTTATAAAAAAATAAAGCATCACCTTCGACTTCGGCCAATTGTAGATGTTGAGTATTAGCTTTAACAAGAACCTCTAACAGTTCCGAAATTACATGTTGACTATGTTCTGCTTCTGTATTCTGAACAAAATGAGTAAAACCAGATATATCTGGTATAAAAAGTAATGAATTGAGCATATTGATATATACAATACAACAAGAATTAAAACCTAAATGAGAGGATTTAACGCGTGTAAATAATATTTAGAGGAAATGTAACGAATTTATAGCCATCTGCCTTTTGATTAACACTAAAATAAGAAAAAAAGGCTATCGTCAAGTGCATTCATTTTAAGTTTCATATTTTTAACAGAAAGTGTATAAAACCAAAAAAGGTTCTCATAAATGAGAACCTTTGTGGGCGCTAAGGGATTCGAACCCCTGACCCCTTGGGTGTAAACCAAGTGCTCTGAACCAACTGAGCTAAGCGCCCGCTATCTTGCGATTGCGGATGCAAATATAAGACAGTTTTGCAGTCTACCAAAACAATTTCAAAGAAAAATTAAATTATTTCTGCTACTACAAATGTACTCCCTCCTACATAAACAACATCTCGCTCTGTAGCACGTTGTAAAGCAGCTTTGTACGCTTTTTTTACAGAACTAAACCCCTCTCCTATTAAATTATTTTTTTTTGCATTTTTTTCTAATTCTTCTACCTCAAGTCCTCTAGAAATATCTGGTTTTGCAAAATAGTACTGGGCTTCTGTTGGGAAAAGAGTAAGAATTTTACTTAAATCTTTATCATTAACCACTCCTAAAACAATGTGCAAACTATCATATTCCTCTTTTAGTAATTGCCGCATCACATACGTTAACCCATCTTCATTATGCGCCGTATCACAAATAACCTTTGGTCTTTGTTGTAAAACTTGCCATCTTCCTAACAAACCTGTAGTTTTAGATACATTTGCAAGACCATTCTGAATTGCCAATTCACTAATTAACCATCCCTGATCTTTTAAAACTGATATTGTTTGTAGAGTAGTCTTTATATTTTCGTTTTGGTATTCTCCTTTCAAATCTGAAGAATATAGAAATCCTGCATATCCACTTGCATTATACAAAACACTACTACAAGACGCGGCTTTGTTTTCAAATACCTTCTTTGTATCTACAGTTGTTCTACCAACAACAACAGGAACATTTTCTTTTATGATACCTGCTTTTTCATTTGCTATTTTTTCTAAAGTATCTCCTAAAAACTTTACATGATCAAGACCTATATTGGTTATAATTGATACCTCTGGCACAATTATATTTGTAGAATCTAACCTACCACCAAGTCCAACTTCAATTATAGCAATATCTACTTTTAAAGTTGCAAAATACTCAAACGCTAAACCAACCGTCATTTCAAAAAAAGACAGCTGATTTTCTTCAAAATACGCCTTATGTTGCTCTATAAAATCAACTACATAATCTTCTTCAATTTCTACACCATCAATCTTTATACGCTCCCTAAAATCCTTTAGATGCGGTGAGGTATACAATCCCACTTTATAACCAGCCTTTTGCAAAACTGAAGCTAACATATGACTCGTTGAACCTTTACCATTTGTACCCCCAACATGAATACTTTTAAACTTCGTTTCAGGATTTTGTAGATATTTAGCTAATTGAATAGTATTATGAAGATCTGCTTTATAAGCACTACTACCTTGACGTTGATACATTGGTAATTGGCTGAACATCCAATCCAGTGTTTCACTGTAATTCATATTTTTTATTCGGAAAGTTTGAATTGATAAATAATAGTTCCTACCTGTTTGACCGGCGCTTTTGAATCGCTATTAAACTTTGTAGCCATAGCTGCTCTTTTTGCAGGTTCCATTAAACATGCCGAACTATTAGTTGTACCTTTTACACCCGGAGTGGCACGGATTACTTTTCCGCTTTGATTCACTTCTATTTTTACAACAACGATTCCGGATTCATTACAATCTTGAACGAACTTCTCTTTGTTTAGAGCCTTTCGTCCTCCTAATCTATAATTACCATCACCATCTAGTCCTTTACCAGTACCATAATATGACTTTGCATTTGGGTCTCCATTAGGACTACCCTTATCTCCTGGCGCTTTGTCGTTTCCTTCTCCCCCCTTAGATTTCCCATCATTTTTGGGGCCATTAGAAAAACTATTCAGTATATCCAATGTAGACTTATCAGGTTTAGGATCAGGTTTTTTTTCCTCTACCTTTTTTACTGGTTTATCTTTTACTGGATTCTTAACCGGCTTTTGTTCTGTATTTTTTTTAGGCTGCTCCTTAGGCTTTTCTATCTTCTTTTTAGGCTTCTTCTTAGGTTTTTTCTCTATAACCGGAGCTTCTTCGGTGTCCTGAGTAACAACTTCATCTTTGATTTCTGGAGATTCTTCTACCGGTTCAGGAGGAGTTGCAGCCGTTTCAGGAGTAGTATTTTTAGGTGATGTTTTTATTGGTTTATTGGGTTGAATCTTACCAGAACCTGTTTCTGTAGTTCCAAAATTAACAGCAATACCACCTTCTTC
Organism: Aquimarina aggregata; assembly: GCF_001632745.1. GTDB lineage: Bacteria > Bacteroidota > Bacteroidia > Flavobacteriales > Flavobacteriaceae > Aquimarina > Aquimarina aggregata. The sequence goes on from NZ_LQRT01000013.1 coordinate 731,468, forward strand.
ATCTGGCTCTATATAATTAAGACTTAGATAAAATAACAAAAAAATAATCCCAATGTGCAAAATTAAAGTTAGCACAAATGATTTCTTTTTATGTTTTGTATCTAGTTTTATCATATTAATCGGGTTTCACTGCCAGTATTACTTTAAATTTATTTCTATTTGCTATATCCATTACACCTACGGCTTTTTCAATAGGCACACCTTCTTCTGCTCTTAAGATAATTGTCGGTTCGTTCTGACCTTTCAAACGAGTTAACAATTCACTCTCTAATCTACTTTGAGTTATTCGTTCACTATCGATATAGTATTGTAATTTATTGGTAATACTTACCGATATATTTTGTGTATTAGAACTTTTTCCTTTTGCTTTTGGCAAAACCAAATCTAGCGCTTCAGGAGTTATTGCTGGTGATGTTAACAAAAAGAAAACCAACAATAGAAATACAATATCCGTCATTGACGACATACTGAACTCTGGACTTACTTTATTTCTTCCTCTTAAATTCATATCAAGCAGGTTCGTTTAATAAATCAAGAAAGTCTACAGCCTTTGCTTCCATACTGTGTATAACTTTATCGGTTCGTACAACTAAATGATTATACCCTATATAGGCAACAATCCCTACTACTAGTCCTCCTACAGTTGTTGTCATTGCAGTATATATTCCTTCTGCCAAAACTCCCATATCAGCAGTTCCTTCACTAGATGCCAAATTATGAAATGCCAAAATCATACCAATAACTGTACCTAAGAAACCAATCATTGGTGCAGCTCCAGCAACAGTGGCCAGTATACTTACGTTTTTCTCTAATTTATACACTTCTAGCCTACCTGCATTTTCGATAGCTTTATTAATATCCTCTAATGAATGGCCTATCCTTGAAATTCCTTTTTCAGTTAATCGAGCAACAGGGTTATTGGTTTGCGCACATAATATTTTGGCCGCTTCAATTTTACCTGTAGTTACATTATCTCTAATTTTAGTCATAAAGCTCTCATCATATTTAGATGCCGCTTTTATAGCAAAGATTCTTTCGAAATAAATGTACACTGCAACAAACAGTAATACAAAAAGAATAGAAATGATTACAACCGCTCCTGTACCTCCACTAAGTAGAAGGTCCATTATAGATAATGAATTCTCTGTCTCTGTTTCGCTTTCTGCAGCGTTTTGGGCAATAGCTCCAAGCATAGATAAATATGTCATGTTTGATTTTGTTAATTTAGTGTTAGTATACTAACGTTATTTCTGTAGGTTAAGTATATGGACGTTTTTTTATAATATATATATAATTCCTAATAAACCAATGCCTCCAAGCACAATTGTATAAGGAAAAGCCATTTTCACCATTTTCATATATGACAATCCTATTAACGGCGCTAAAGAAGATGTTAGTAAGAATAAGAACGCTGCTTGACCATTAGGTGTTGCAACACTTGGTAAATTTGTTCCTGTATTAATCGCTATAGCTAACTTCTCAAATTGTTCACGAGATATTACTCCACTATCAAAAGCCTGTTTGACTTCACCAATATACACAGTAGCTACAAATACATTATCGCTAATCATCGACAATAATCCATTTGCGATATAAAACATAGAAGGTTGTTGATCGGGATCCAACGTTAATGCCCAATCTATAATAGGCTTAAACAGATGCTGATCATGAATCATAGCAACAATAACAAAGAAAACTACAATTAAACCTGTAAATGGAAGCGCTTCTTCAAATGCCGCCCCTAATTGATGCTCTTCAGTAATCCCCATAAAGGCAGTTTGTACAATTATTAAAGCTAATCCTATAAGACCAACTGGGGCTAAATGCATTGCTAAACCAATAATTAAAAGTATAGCTGATACTGCCTGAACAATAAGACCATATTTAGATTTATCAGATCTATTTGCATCTTCTTCCTCTGTGTAACTCTCTATAATTCTTCTGGCCACTTCTGGTAATTTTGCACCAAAACCAAAAGACCCTGTAGCCTCAAGAACAACTGTTGTAAGCAATCCTGCACCTAGTACTGGAATCGAAATTGGAGCCATTTTTAAGAAAAACTGTATAAAGTCCCATCCCATTCGTTCTCCTATTAATAGGTTTTGCGGTTCTCCTACCAAAGTACAAACTCCTCCTAAGGCCGTACCTACCACTCCATGCATTACCAAACTTCTTAAGAAACTTCTGAATTGTTCTAAAGTATCCCCGCTTAATTCCTTTCTATCCAAAGTCCCGCTATCATCATAATCTCCAGAACCTGAATGAATCTTATGGTATACTCCATAAAAACCAACTGCTACACTTATTAAAACAGCAGTTACAGTTAATGCATCCAAAAATGCCGAAAGTACTGCTGCAAGAAAAACAAACAGTAGCGACAATACCATTTTAGACTTTATTTTTGTAAACACTTTACTAAAAATATACATTAATAAAGGTTTCATAAAATATATACCGGCTACCATAAAAACTAAAAGCAATACAACTTCTAGATTTTGGTCTATTTCATGATAAGCATTTTTTGGAGTAGTAAGATTCAATATCAAAATCTGAATTGCCAACAAACCTCCTGATTGCAAGGGGTAGCATTTTAGTGCCATCGCCAATGTGAAAATAAATTCTGCGATAAATAACCAAGAAGTAATTATTGGTCCTAAAACGAAAAAAGAAAATACATTGAAAATTAAAAATCCAATCATTATGGTTTTGAACCATTTTGGACTATTACCTAAAAAATACTTAAACATAGTTTTACTTAGTTAATGCGATTAATATTACAGTAATTGTTTCAGGGCTATTTCAAACGCTGTTTTACTGATACTAGTTTTTGTTTTGTTATTATTATATGTATGTTGAATAGCTTTTTTTATAGTTTCGGATGTATCCATAAAAATAGCTTCATCGGTCATTTGCACTTTTCGTTCCATAAAATATGAAAATACTCTTGCCATACCGCAGTTAGAAATAAAATCAGGTATCAGACTTACTTGTTCATCTGTATACTCCATTATTGGTCCAAAAAATATTTCTTTATCAGCAAAAGGAACATTGGCTCCGCAAGAAATTACTTCTAAGCCTGAGTCTATCATTTGTGATATCTGATCTTTAGTAATTAACCTAGAGGCAGCACAAGGTGCAAATATTTCAGTTTGTAAAGACCAAATTTTTTCATTTAATTGATCAAAAGGAATTAACGTTTCACTATATAATTTATTTCCTTTTTTATTCAAATATAACTCTTTGATCTGTTCAAAAGAAAAACCATCTTCTTTAATAAGTCCACCAGCATGATCTATAATACCTACTACCTTAGCTCCCATTTCTGAAAGGTAATATGCTGCTGCTGACCCAACGTTACCAAAACCTTGTACCACAGCCTTCTTTCCTTTTACATCACCTCCATAAATACTGTAATAATGCCTTACAGCTTCTGCTACTCCATATCCGGTAATCATATCAGCAACGGTATACTTTCTAGACACATCTGGTGAAAACATAGTATTTTCTAAAACTTTGATAACTCCTTGTCTTAATTGCCCTATCCTATTAATCTTATCAGCTTCGGTAGGTTGAAAGTGTCCATTAAAAACTCCTTCTTGCGGGTGCCATACACCACACTCTTCTGTAATAGGAATTACTTCATGAATCTCATCTACATTAAGATCTCCCCCAGTACCATAGTAACTTTTTAATAATGGAGATACAGCTTTATACCATCTTTTTAAAACTCCTTTCTTACGAGGATCATTGGGGTCAAAATTAATTCCAGATTTTGCTCCGCCAATTTCGGGTCCAGAAACCGTAAATTTTACTTCCATCGTTTTAGCCAAAGAGAGTACTTCGTTCATATCCAAACCAAGTCGCATTCTAGTACCACCTCCTGCTGCACCTCCTCTTAAAGAATTTATAACTGTCCAACCTTCAGCTTCTGTCTCAGCATCTTTCCAGTTAAAAATAATCTCGGGAGTTTTATTTTCGTATTTTTTTAATAATTCTTTCATTCAAAAAAATTTCAATTTATTTAACAATAATATTTCCGTCACAATTCGTAACGAAATTGTTCTCTTATTCTATTCGTCTAAATTATCCTCCATTACAGAGGTCAGCGCTGATCCATAAGACATTATTATAAATTGAATTCTAATAAAAATGTTTGATGACAAATATAAAAAACTAAATACGCTGAAACAGTAAATAAAATTAAAATTACGCTAATAATAGTGTTTTTCTTTTCTTACTGTAGGTCGATCAAATTTTAAAAAATATGGGAAAATTCCTCTAAAATACATTCAAAAATTCGTGATATCAAAAAAGCAAAAAAACATTAAAACTATCATATTATAGCTTATATTTGTAGAATTAGTAAAAATCGAGGGGTAAACTCGATTTATTTTCATCAAAAAGTACGAATTTCGTGTTATGCACGCACAGTAAATTATAATAAAATATGGACTTTAAACTATCCGAAGAACAGTTAATGATACGAGATGCTGCTCGTGATTTTGCAAAAGCTGAATTATTACCTGGAGTTATCGATCGTGATAACAAACAAGAATTCCCAACAGAACAAGTAAAGAAAATGGGAGAACTTGGTTTTTTAGGAATGATGGCTTCTCCTGAGTACGGAGGTGGTGGTATGGATACTCTTTCTTATGTCTTAGTTATGGAAGAATTATCTAAAATAGACGCTTCATGCTCTGTTATTGTATCTGTAAATAACTCTTTGGTATGTTGGGGTCTTGACACTTATGGAAACGATGAACAAAAAAAGAAATATCTTTCGAAGTTAACTACAGGTGAATCTATCGGTGCTTTTTGTTTATCTGAACCAGAAGCAGGTAGTGATGCAACGTCTCAAAAAACTACAGCAATAGATAAAGGTGATCATTATATACTTAATGGAACCAAAAACTGGATTACTAACGGTGGGTCTGCAGATTACTATTTAGTAATTGCACAAACGGATAAAGAAAAAAAACATAGAGGTATCAATGCCTTTATTGTTGAAAAAGGATGGGAAGGTTTTGAAATTGGCCCTAAAGAAGACAAATTAGGTATTCGAGGTAGTGACACTCATTCTTTAATTTTTAATGATGTAAAGGTTCCTAAAGAGAATCGTATAGGCGAGGATGGTTTTGGTTTTAAATTTGCCATGAAAACACTTGCAGGTGGACGTATCGGAATTGCAGCACAGGCTTTAGGAATTGCTGAAGGTGCATATGAATTAGCAAAAGAATATTCTAAAGTGCGAAAAGCCTTTGGAACAGAGATTATGAATCACCAGGCTATTGCATTTAAATTAGCAGACATGCATGTTCAAATTGAAGCGGCAAGAATGCTGGTATATAAAGCAGCAATGGACAAAGATAATCATGAAAATTACGACTTATCTGGTGCAATGGCCAAATTAGCTGCTTCTCAAGCTGCTATGGAAGTAAGTGTAGAAGCTGTGCAAATACATGGAGGGAACGGCTTTGTAAAAGAGTATCATGTAGAACGACTAATGCGAGATGCCAAAATCACACAGATATATGAAGGTACAAGCGAAATTCAAAAAATTGTAATCTCAAGAAGTATTCTTAGAGATTAATTCGTTGAAGAAAATTTATTAAAAAGCGAAGTTTGTGTGAACTCACAAACTTCGCTTTTTGTTTTCAAAAATTAATACTCTAATATTCTAATATGGTTATGACAGAAAACCAGTATTAAATTGATATTTTATTCTAGCACTCTAAATTTATTCAACAAAACATGGGCTATTGGCAATGCGAATTCAAGCCCATTAACACAAATAATCAAATACGTGCTGACTACTTCTTACTGTGTGAAATGCATACCTCTATAAAACACCTGTATTACAGATCTAACTATAACTTATAACAGTCAATACTTTTATATATTAGAAGAGGATAACATGGTTGGATTTCAGAATCACATCCGTCGCTATTGTAACGATCCGTTCCACCACCCTTTGCATATTGCTCTGCCGAATTATTCAATTTTGTAATTTTAATTTTTTTTAATTCGATTTTAATTTTCTTGTTTTTTTTCAAAATGATTCTTGTTTTATTTTTTTTTGCATAGCGAATGTAACAAAAAAAGCAGTGTGCAATAAATACCAACAACTGGATATAGGTTAAAATTTATAAATCTTAACCTTATTGTTTAGGTTAAAAACATCTTCAAATATTAATTCTTAAATCTTTTTACATATTCAACGGGATTACACCCTTCTTTCTTAGAAAAGGCTTTAGCGAACGATTGTATATTATTAAAACCAATTTCTACTGCCATTGATCGTATAGAATATTGTCTAAATTTTTTATCATTCTTAATCTTGTGTTTGCAATATTCAATTCGTAAGTCATTAATATAATTTGCAAAATTCTTTTGCTTCTCCATATTAATCACCTTAGACAAATAGGTCGAATTGGTTTTTAATCTTTTTGAAACCTTTACTAGAGTAAGGTCATTTTTTAAGAACTCCAAGTCATCTTCGAAGTTGGTCAATTTCTCTAGTATTCCTTGTTTTAATTCTAATGGAAGTTCAACACTTGTTTTTACAGACTTTACATTCTTTTGTTGCAACACTTTTACTTTTTGTTTCTCTGCCCCTAATAACACATTGTATTTATCTTTTCGTTTTTTAGAAAAATAAAAATAGAAGAAACCTATTATGGTAATCAAAAAAACACCAAAAGCTATTAACTTATAGACTAAAATTTTATTGCTATTTTTAATCCCGTCTATTAACAAATCTTTATCTTTTATTAGCTTTGGCGTATCATATTTTTTTATGAGAGAGTTATTTAATTTAGCATATTTTATATCCGATATACTATCATATTTTAAAAGCTTTTCCATTATTCTTAATTGATTTTTTGGATCATTACTTCTTTTGTAATAATCTATCAATAATGTAAAAGCTTCGGCTATTTCAATTCTATAATTTGAATCATTAGTTATTGCATCCAATTTTTTCAAATAGTGCAATGCCTTTGATTCTTTTTTAAGCTCCAGATACGTCTTAGCTAAAAACAAATATCCTTTTTTAACATTAATATCATTAACATCTTCTTCTGACAAAATTAGCGCCTTTTGCAGACTGTCAATAGCCGATTGATAATTTTTTCTTTCATAACTATTCGCTCCATAAGCAAATAATAGATTAGGATAGTAACGTCTATACGGATTCAACAAACTAGCTTTTATTCCTTTTTTTAAATAAAAATATGCAGAATCATAGTACTTAAGGCGATTATAACTATCTGACATTTTATATAAAGTAGCGATATAAATTTGACTAAGTTTTATAACACTATCTTGTTTTGAGAAATACTCGTAATTCTCTTTATACACTTTTAGTGCCTCACGTTCTTTTCCTAAGGTCGTTTTAAGAATAGCAATATTGTGCTTCAGTCCTATGAGTTGTCTTTCATTATTCATCTTTTCAGAATACTTTTGAGCAATCAAATATGCTTCTAAAGCCTCATTATATCTATCTATTTTACTCAGTATATTTCCTTTTATCTTATACCCTGTAGAAGGATATCGACTATTTTGTGTGTCTTTTGTCAGTTCAATTATTGAGTCTGTATAACATAATGCGATATCAGGTTGTTTTTTATAAATAGAAATAAACATTTGGTAACCATCCGCGATATTTTCTATATTATTTTCTTTCTTGGCTCTATACATATAGTAGTCTGCCAAAGTTCGTTTAACAATTGAATTATGATGTATTCCTCTCCAAAAAAGAGTACCTAATTCTTGAAGTGTTTTATTAGATAAAGAATCAGAAGAACTATTATATATACTTTTCTGCTGCTCCGCTGAGTATACAGAAGTCACGGAACAGACCAAAATAATTAACCAATAAGAAACCCTCATATTATAAGTAAGAGTAAAATGAATTATTACCAAAATTTTGAGTAAACATACAAAGAATATTAAATCAAAAACGAAAAACAACCATAACCCTAATCATCCTTTAATACGTTAACATTACAACAGCCTGAATAGTAAGTCAAAATTTATAAATAGATAGGGTAAAATTTATAAATGCTTACCAGATCTTCTTGAAAAACGTTGCTTTTACACATAGTTTAGTCTCTGAAAACTATTAAAACACTTAGACATTTTGAACATCATCTCCTATCAAATGGATATATAAATTTTAGTCGTAAAACCACACACGACACTAAACATATTGTGGTATAAAATAATTAAAACATATAATATGAAAAACTCAATTTTAAACTTAGGAACCGTTTTAACTAAACAACAACAAAGAAATGTTACTGGAGGAGATACAATATGTAATGATCGTCGTTGTTGGCAAGGGACTGGAGGCGGTCTTAATATGATAAAACTGGACGATGGTACTTACTACACTCCAGGCATGAACTAATTACGGTTTCACATTAATGCGCTTAATTAAAATTATTGGGTAGTGTGATTTAATTTAGGTTAATAAAACAATATTTGAAACTACGCCTTTTTAAAGTCATTAGTTACCCCATGCTGTATTAAGAAAAGCAATGTAATCCCGATTTAAAAAGTGATAACCGAAAAGCTTTATAAAAATAGAGTAGGTATAATTCTTAAAAATTAAACATGAAAAGTTTAGAAAATTATAAAATAGACGCAAAACAATTACAAACAGTGTATGGAGGGGACAGACCTAAAGCTAAGGTTATTGACACGTCAGGCCTTAAACGTCCCATAGAACCAGTAGGAACAGGGTTTGACACAGAATTAATACTTTAATACTAAAATTCAATTTTATGAAAAAATCAATTTTAAACTTAGGAAAAGCTATTAGCAAAAAAGGACAGAAAGAGATTAAAGGTGGTATGAGACATTCTCTAAAATTAGCAGATCCCTTTGAATGCGAAGAGTGTACTGATGGGCATTTATGCGATTACGAAAATGGTTTACCCGTTTGTGTATAATTTCTTTTCAATAACTAAAGTAGATTATTTTCTTTTATTTTAAAATAATCTTAAATGCAATAGGTTCAAAACTTAAATAAGGTTTGAGCCTATTTTTCATTAAAAAAACACTTGAAGATTCCTTATCCTAGTATAAATTAATAACGTGATTTGGGAAATTACGGCCTATACCAAAAACTAATTAAAGACATCTTCTTTTAATTAAGTGATTTGTGTCTCTGAATACCTCTATCCTTTTCAACTCATAACTTAAAACACACTTATTCACCTATAAAGAGCATATTAATACTATAGCATGAATTTATTCAAAAATACTAATTCTCATCATACTTAGAGGCATGCTATAGTATGTACAATAGTTTACTTAAGTAGTATATTGTTTCTATTTTGATTTGTTATTAGTTGGATAAAATTTAGGCATAAAAAAACCCTTCATTATTTTAATGAAGGGTTTCAAAGAAGGCGGCGACCTACTCTTCCACGA
>NZ_LQRT01000014.1 GCF_001632745.1 Aquimarina aggregata
CCCCAAGTGAAGGGAGCATTTACCTCCTGACGAATAAAATCTCCGTCTACATATAATTTTACATTACTAATAGAACCATCATTATCAGATGCATTTACAGTAACTTCGAGTTCATCATAACCTTCGGGTAAACTAATATCTCCTGATGGTGAGGCAAAAGAAATGCTTGGTTTTTGATTGGATCCTCCAGTACCAATTGAAGAAGGACATTGACTCTCAGAAGACTCGGAAACACACCAATCGGCAAATCTAACCTGCTCATCATTTAATCCACTCGTTTTTCCTCTATAAATACCCCATTTAGGTCTATTATAATCTGCCCCGCTTCTCCATAAATCTATATTAGAATTAGAATATGAAAAAACTGTTTGTCCATTAGATATTTTTTTAAGCACTACATTGAGCGCGCCATTATCCCCATGTTTTATCTTTACATAGCCTTCGATCCATTCTCCTTTAAATCTAGATAGTGGCTCTTGTTTTAGATCAACATAAACAGAATTCGGGTTTTTTCTATTATGTACCAACTTAAATTTATCTTTTTGTGCTGATAAAGTTAGTATTGGTGGCTTATCATTACTTCCTCCTTTAGCCTTTAATTGAAAGAAGTGACAAAATCTATTACTAGCTTTATAATTACTTGCTAAGCGAAACTTCCATCTATAGTAGCTCGTAGAATTTCTGGGGTGACGTAAAGTATTGGAACTAGCTCCTGGTCCTCCTTTTATTTCAATGCGCACACGATCATCATTTTTACATCGATCATCATCGTCATCGATATGACTATGAAAAACAAATACATTCTTGTCTAGTTCATTATCAAACCTTTGGGTAATATGAGGTCCAAAACTCTTGTGTTTACAATCTGGATCCTCTATACCAAACCCATCATTTTTTATAACAGAATACCCACTGCCTGAACTGGAAGTAGCAGAACACCTTACTTGTGCATGAAGCATTTGGAAATTTAATGATAAGATTACCAAAGCTAATACACCAAATCTACTGAAAGGCATATTAGAAAATAATTTTTGCCTTCTAATATTTACATTTAATTGCTTCTTATTAGTAGCGAGATATTCTCGCAACCAAAATAACTTTTGATTAAGTCTTGTTTTAAAATTTTTCATTGTGATTAGTTGTTGTTATATGTATCAATTAGTATTAACACATTATGTCTAACAAAACATCCTATTACTAATAGTAAATTCTATTTTTTTACAAATAGGAGTGATTCTTTAAATCGTACAGCCTTTATCAATAAAAAATAAGACCCAGATGGTAATTCTGAAATCTCTAGGATCTCGGTTGTATTTTCTGTATTGACTTCCTTTAAAACTCGTCCATCTAGACTTACTATTTGTAGCTTTTTTAGGCCGGGTAACATTCCAGTAATTGTATATAAAGATGCAAGAACAGGGTTAGGATATCCTTTAATTTGTAATATGTCTTCTACGAGTTTTGAACTATTACAATTAGGCTCAGATGAAGAATTACTAAAGTAGATTGTGAAATTTCGGTTTTTCGAAACCAGTACGAAATTGTTTCCATCTCTTGCAACCCAATAGGCCCCATCTAAACCATTAAAACCGGTATTATTTAATGTAACTTCTGGTTTTGTGTTTTTTAATTGAAAAGACATCGTATTTTTAAAATCCACATACCAATCTGGTGATCCATTATTAGTATTAATTGCGAATTGATACAACCCATTATTTTGTGGTACCCAATTGATTGTGAATTTTCTGAAATTAGAAAGATCGGGCCCATTATCTCCAAGAATATGAACATTAGAGTATGCTACTTTATCCATAGCGGGTATTCCATTATTTGATGGAGTATCAAAATTACAATCAGTCCCATCACCATCTGTGGCTTTTCTTACGGTTAAAATAAAAGACGCTTCTGCAGTACTGGCATCATTATCTGTTGCAACTACTTTAAATATATGATCTCCTGCAGAAAGGTTAGTTACTTCTCCTGGATTTGGAGACCCATCATGTCCCCATTCATAAGGGGCTATATTCTCTTGTCGTATAAAATTGTTATCGATATATAATTTGACATTACTAATAGAACCATCGCTATCTGACGCATTCGCGACTACTTTAAAATCAGAATAGCCTTCTTGAACCGAAATATTTCCTGTAGGAGAAGAAAAGGATACAGCAGGAGGGATGTTTTCATTTGGATTAGTATTGTTTTTAGTGATTAGTATTACCCAATCTTTAGTACCATTATTTGGAGCATTCCCTAAAGATCTGTTACCTCCTCCGCTAATATTTGTTATGGAACCATTTTTCAAACTACCACCATTTCTAGGATCATACCATTGTACTGTAAATTGACCATTTTGTCCATTTAGATTTAAATTGGTAGAACCTCCATTTTTTAGATATACCACATAGGCTTGACCTTGTTTTGCGTAGCAGTAATCACTGGTATTTGAAGACAACGAATTATTATTTCGCATTTGAGTTAATGGAAGATTGGCGATCTCAAAAAACCGAATTGCGTGTCGGCCATAATCCCACCATTTATCTCTACTTCTAAAATCCTGAAGTGACAAGTCTGAATGTGCATTTTGATATCCAAAATACCATTCGTTACCCCATCCACCAGCGAGTAAGGTTGCCCACATGGCATTTTTTCGGCCATCTGTATGAGAATTTGCGGCGTTATTATCTGGTCGAATTGCATATTGTGCATCTCCAGGTTCGTCGCATGCAATAGCCCATTTTTTTCCGGCATTTCTAGAATCATCGATACCTTCTTTTACTTTACTAAAGACATTACTAAAATCAGATTTATTAGTTTGTAATGAAAAACCGGTTAGTTTTGATTGATTGCCTGTGAGGTAATCAGGAAAATCATTTGGGTGTTTATGAATAACAACATGATGACGATAAGGATCATTTTTGAAAAAATATTCTGCCATTGAACGTTCTTGTGTTGGTGATTGGTCTACCGGTTGAGGGCCACCTCCATTCTCTTCTCCTAAGTTCCAGTTAAGTGCTAAATTATGACCAAATCTTGCAATTAGTTCGCGATAATATAATTTACGCTGTGTTCCCGTATTTCCATTGTCAAGTAATATTTCATTTTCGGTCTCCTGAGTTTTAAAATGTGCAAAGATTCCGTTTTGTTGCATATGTTCAATAACAATAGCCCATTGCGCCAGTTTAGAAACATCTATACGCGTGCGTTGATTATTGTTAACGTATGGGTATACATTTTCATCATCTCCATTAATATTCATTGTTAAAAAAGACATTGAATTTAATCCTTCACTAGCGATATAATTTACAGCTCCTATTAACCCTTTTCCCTTACCATTTTTCCAAGTAGGATCGCCATTATTCCAATCCCCGACATGTGGCGCATAATTCTTCCTTCTATTTCCTGCATTGGGGGTATTGTCAAAATCGGTATACGCCAATAAATTCTCAGGAGAATCTGGCCCTTGCTTAATCATATATTCTCCTGTTTCAGCAAATTTCAGGTAATGTTCTCCTACATATTGTAAACGTCCTTTTGCTCTAAAATCTCTACCTGTTTTGTCTGAAGTACTAATCGTAAAAGATCCTGTTTCTCCTTCCATATAGCCTGCAACAGTTCCTCCAGTATTGCTATCGTTTACTGCCACGTTATTTCCTTTTCTAAAGGAGACTTTGTAGTTCCATTTACCAGTTTTATCTGGTGCAAAATGTACTCTCCATTTATTACCATTGGTAGCTGAAGTTTGTGCTGCTTTGCCATCGGTAGCATAATAACCTGGAACTATGTATGAAGGAGAACCACTTTGGTGGGTAAAAGTTACATTTAATCTATAATTTAAAAACGGATTGTTACTAGCAGTTTCAGAGGTATTAGGACCATTAAACGTTAAAGTTACTTTATGCCATTTTTTTAACTCACCTGTTATAGAGGCATTGGTGTTATTTCCACCATTGTCACATTTAGTTTCTTTGGCAGCGGCAAAAGCAGTTGTATTGTTAACAGAGCTATGTCTTAGCAATATTCTATCAACATTCCATTTTATAGATCGTCCAGATAAAGTTAAAGTATAGGTTTTTCCTGCTTTAAATTTGTAAACAGCATTACGTTTATTAGTTTCTCCACCGGCATCTAATTGTTCTGCCCATCCCCAACCTGTTGCAGGACCACCAAAAAATTTGGTGTCTTTTCTTAATAAAGATTCTGGTGCGTCATCATTATGATTATTACCAGAGTTGGGACCTGGATCAAAATCTCCACTCATTTTTACATATCCATCATTATTTTTATCTTGAGGTTGTCCGTCTAAACGTTTTCTAGCTCTAATATATAAACGATAAAATCCTGCCTTATAAATTTTAAAAGTATATGTTAAAGGAGAGCTTGGAGGTCCACCGTTAGAACCATTTCCTGTGAATTCCAGGTGACCAGATCCAGAAAACCCTGGGTTATTCGTTTTTTTCTTCCATAGGCCTAAAGTAGAATTGGTATTTTCGGCTTCCATTACAACAAGACCATCTTTTTCTTCGTAGGTATCACAACTATTATTATCTCCTCCATCAGAAGAATCTGAAACAGAAAAACTTTTTGTAGCTTCGTTTTTGGCTCCGTCATTATCGGTAACGATAACTTTTAGGGTATAATTACCCTCTTGAACATTTGATATAGTATAAGGTGTAAAGTTTTCTCCATCAGTATCGACTAGTGTACCGTTTACAAAAACTTCGTGTTTTACAATAGTTCCATCTGGATCATTAGCATTGATATCCACAGAAATATTAGCGCCTTTAGGGTAGTTGTTATTACTTGGACTTGTAATAGCGATTGAAGGAGGTTGGTTATTTGTATTACCTGTGTCAGAACAGTTTCTCCATACTTTAATATTATCAAAATATACATAATCGGTAGTAGGGGACCACCAAACTTGATCATTTGCTGCCCCTCCTCGATACGTATTCATAATCAACGCATTAATTTTGACGTCTTTTTTTCCAGGAAGTCTATATGTAATATTGGTTTCATTTAATAATAATTTACCGTCAACATACATTTTTAATACTCCATTTTTCTTTCCTAATGTATTAAGTTTAACATATTGTTTTATGGTATACCATTTATCTTTTTTGATATTTCTAATAATGTCGTAATCAACACCACAACGCGTATTTTTTTCTGGAAAATAGGTGTATACTACAAGTTTTGGAGCAGCAGTACCTGCTCTATTTGTTCGCCACATTAAACGACAAGAAAAGCCATTATCAATATTACCTTGATTTGTAGTACATCCTGACGGAATTGCACCAGGGTTATTTTTAGAAGATCCTCCTAGACCAGGAAGTTTACCGCCAGCAGCCCATTTGAAATTTTTATCAAACTTGACTCTGTATTCTAAAATTGCTTCATCTGCATTATCAAAAGAACTATCAAAAAGAAAACCGCCTTTTCTACCACTTGCTGCATTCTTGATATATTCTGCACGTAATTCTCCATTAATTACACGAGTTTTTTGTGGCCAATTGCCACCTATACCTCTAATTTCACTAGAGGTTCTACCAGAAACCCTAGGAAAGTCACTTTTGAGCATTGATAAAGTATATTCTTTATTTTGATTTGCGTATTTGCTAAAGTTTTGATTAATAACCAGTTCATTACTATTACAATTTTGTGCACGGACACTCGAAACTATAATTAATAAAATGATTAAAATCTTTATTTGATTTGAGTTTGTTTTCATGATGAGTTTGTGTTTATACTATTTAGTTTGTGGAGTAGCTATAAATTTTAAAAGCCTATTGTTTAAGTATATTGCATTATTTTACTCACTATACAAATGATTCAAAGTGTTGCTCTTTGCGTTTAAAGTTTATTCTGAATCAATATTTTAAGTTTAAACAGTTTAGTCTTTGATAAACTTTACCTGCTTTACTTCTTGATGAAGAGACCATATTTTTATGAAGTAAATACCCTTATGTAGTGTATTGACAATCATTTTAAGGTTTTCTTGTTTTGATGAAATTGGATTGGAGATAACTCTTTGGCCATGTAATGTATAGATATCTAAACGGTATGCCGAAGAAGGCAAATCTTGAATAAACAATTGATTTTTAACTGGATTGGGATATAATCTAAGATTTTTAGCATTGTTAATCGAGGTTATGCTTTGATGCTTAGCTATCATGCATAAAGGAGGTTGCGATGAATTACTGAAACAAACTAAAGTTTCTTTATTTTGTGATTTCATGATTAGTTCATCGTTTTTCAATGTAACCCAATAAGTATCATCAAGACCATCAAAACCTGTATTGTTGAGAGTTATTTCTGGTTGAGGATTTCTAAGTTGATAATGGGCTGTTTTAGAAAAATCAACATACCAATCGGGATAACCGTTATCTGTAATTAAGGCAAACTTGTATAGAGTATTGTATTTTGCACTCCATTTGATAGATAGATTCACAAAATTACTAAGAAAACTTGCATCTTGAACTCCCATAATGTGAACATAATTATAGTATACATTATCCAATCCTTGTACCCCCTTTGTATCAGGTAAAATGAGTGAGCACGTAGTATTACTTTGTACTGTTAAGGTTAAATACGTTTGATTAGTTTGGCCTTTGTCATTTGTAGCTACAGCTTTAATGCTATATACGCCTGGTATGAGATTGTTTAGTTCATTTGGATTTGGAGATCCAGAATGACCCCATGTATATGGAAATTTTCTTTCTTTTCGTATAAAATTATCATTAACATATAATTTTACATCAGAAATTTTACCTGTAATTGATTTGGCTATAACTTCTAAATCTAATTCATATCCTTCTTGAACAATTATATTATTTTCGGGGTTTTTAAAAGAAACTGAAATAGGATCGTTGTTATCGTCTCCATTGTCATTAATTCTTGTTTTTGAAACAATAAAATCATCAAAATAAGCATATTGATCTTTGGTAGGTTTATAATCATTACTACTTCCTCCAAAAAAAGTAGATAAGTAAATAGTATTAAGTCGAATATCTTCTTCGTTATTTTGACGATAATCTCCATTGTCTGTGATATCTATCGCTAATTCTCCATTAAGCCATCCTCTCATGATTCCGTTGTTTTCACCAGCCGTATTGAGTTTATGATACACTTCAATATGATTCCATTGACCTTTTTTTAATTTCACTTGATCTGGTTGTGGACCTCCGGGTTCGTTATAGGGATCGATTAAACTCCAATTTACAGATGCTTTCCATTCACTCCAGGTTGGTCTTGTTTGGAAGTGATTATAAAACTCTAAAAGTCCATCCCGCCTCCACATTAATCGTAAAGACATATTTCTATCTCGTGTTTGATATGCCAATCCTGGTAATTTGGCACCTGCTCTAAATTCGAAATCCGCAGGAATATAAACACGATAACTAAAATAAAGTTCATCAAACGATTCATAATTCTCCCAATAAACTTTGGTATGCATGCCACTATCATTAGTCTTGACTTTTCCTTTGGGGTATTTAATCTTAAGAACATTCCCTTTATCTTGAAATGAAGAGATTGATACTCGCCCCTCATCTGCACCTTTACAAAAGTTTACTTCAAAGGCTTCTTTAAACTCTTCAGCATTATATAAACCGGTTCTTAAGTGGTCAAAATTATTTTTGTATATCTCGTTTTGTTGGCTAAGCAACGTAGTCGTATATAAAAACCAAACCATCAGGATAAGGTTTCTTTTAGTAAAGAAAATCATTGATTTTATATTTTGATTAAATTTCCAGGAGAAAATATTTTCTCCTGGATTTTAAAATTAAAAGAGTGTTATTTTTTAGAAAAAAGCATGGATGTAAAGTATCCCGAACCTCTTATGATAACCATATATAGACCGGTTTCAAGAGAAGATACATCTACTAATACTTTATTGTCGTTTAAAGGCTTTTTTATAATAGTTTTACCTTGTATATCTGTTATTTGGATTAAAGTTCCGTTTGGGGAGATATTTGATATGGTTAGCATTTCATTCTCAATTGGATTTGGATATAATACCATTCGTGCACTTTTACCATCTAGTATAGACGGAGTATCACGGTTACCTTCACAAGTGGGTACTATGTTAGAATTATTGAAGTAAATACTGAAACTTTTAGTTTTAGAAACCATTACAAAGTTATCTTTGTTTTTTGTAACCCAGTAGTCGCCATCTAAACCTGCAAATCCTGAATTGTTGATCGATATGCTGGGATTGCTAGAGTTAAAATTATGAGTCATAAAATCTCTTAGGTCGGTATAATAATTTGGTATACCATTGCTCGTATTAATCGAAAATTGATATAGTCCGTTTTGGCTAGGGTTCCAGTTAATTCTAAATCTCCTAAAATTGCTTAGATCTGGGCCGTTAGTACCTAGAATATGAACATTAGAATAAGAAGCCTTGTCGAATGCCGGTAAGGAAGAAGAAGTAGGAGTTCCAAAATTACAGCTATTAGGGTTTGGGTTATCCGGATTACCAGAATCGTCAATCTTAGTGATTTTAAACCAATTTATGTTCCAACTCTTACCTGTTGCAACTAACTTTAAAATTTGATTTCCTGCAGATAAATCAACTTTTGTAGTTATAGTTGTCCAATTTTGCCAACCTCCTGTATTTGGGATTGATGTCTTGTCTTTAGAATCATTATTGATCCTAAAATCCACTTCACCACTATCAAATTTACTGGCTACGCGATATTCTATTTTATATTCAGCTGATTCAGGGATTATTATTTTATATTCTAAATAATCACCAACATCTAGCCATCCTACATTTAGACCACCTCCTATATCAGTTGTGGATTGGGTTTGTATACCTTGCATATTGCAATACTCTTCAGCTTCAATTTTTGCAGATATAGCAAGATCAGGTCCATTACATCCTTGAGGTTGTTCATCTTCAACTTTAAAAGTAACAACATTAGAAGTTTTTGTTGCCCCATCATTATCTGTTGCTTTTGCTGTTAAAGAATAATTGCCTTGGACTGCATTGTTAATGGTATATTCAAAAGGGAATGAGGTATCTTGACCAATCTTTTGATCGCCGTTAAAGAATTCGACTTTTTCTACAGATCCATCAGGATCAGAAGTTGAAGTATTAATTTTGATTGTACTTCCGGTTTCAAAAGAAGCTCCTGTACTTGGTGTGGTGATTTTTATGTTTGGAGATTGATTACCTCCTCCTTGACACGGTATGATGTTCCAAGTTGGACATGATTGTATCACAAAATTTGTTGTGCCATCACTAATTGGAAAATCAATGCTATTTGGATTCCTGGTATTATTCCAGATATGAATTTCTGATGGACTACCACCTTTCTTTCGAGCAGTAGGTATTTGATCGGCTTTGGTACCTAGATTAAATGTATTGTCAAAAACGGCATTTCTAAAACCTGTATTATATCCCGTTTTTCGATCTTGAAAATCAATACCACTGGCAAGAACGTTAGAATTATCTCTATTAAATGTATTATTGAAGACAAATGTATACGCTCCTTTAAGGTCTATAAATGCATCTGCACTATTTTCTCCTGAAATTCCCTTAGCAGAAAATGTACAATTTTTAATAATAGTATTTTTTGTACCTTCTTTTACATCTACACCTTCAGCAGTTACATTTGGACCAACTATACAATTATCAATAGTATTATTATTACAATCAGGATTATAAGGATTGTTGTGTTGTTTTCTATCGGATCCGATATAAAGTCCTTCACCAATTCCTGGTTTCTTAATTCCTGTGTTGTATACAGAACATCCTTGGACCAAATTATTACTAGACCCATCTCTTAAATGTATACCTTCTTCACCTATATCATGTACAGATACGTTTACTATTTGACTATTACTAGACCTATCTAGGACGAGACCTTTGGACCCTTCTTTGAGTTCTAGATCTTTAATAATCCAATGATCCCCAAGAATTCTCATAATATAACTATCGTATTTGTTATCGGGACCTTTCAAGACTGGTCTATTTGAAGCATTTTTACCTCTTATTATTATTGGTTTGGAGGCAGTACCATCAGCACTAGAATAAAAACGAGATGCTTTGCCATCATTATCAGGAAGATCTGTTTTTTCTAATGCAGTATAGGTTCCCGGAGCTATTATGATTTCATTTCCTGGTTTTGCATTTTTCATAGCATTAATGATACAATCCACAGTATTACAATTAATAATACCTCCAGAATTAGGTGGATTTCCGTTATCATCAGACCAGTTCTTAATAATATCTTTAATGAAAACTCCAGTGTCTGTTAACTCATTGTTTTTTAATCCATTAATTCCTTTTCCATTTTTAACAATAGAGGCTCCTTCGGGCTTATCACTTACTGCCCAGTTTACGTGACTAATGTTATTTTGTTTAAAAAAAGCCATCCATTTTTGTGTTTCGGCTTTGTCTGTAGCTCCATTTCCATCTGCATTAACAGATCCCCATTCTGTTGCAAATAATGCAATCCCATTATTCATTGCTCTTATGGCTTTATCTCTAAGCCCTTGACTATGAGTTCCTGCGTAAAAATGTAATGTATATGCAGTATTTACATCATTAATAGGATCGTTTGATGCAATATCAACGTCTTGAGACCAAGTTGGTGAACCTACTATGATTAGATTATCGGGGTCTTTTGATCGAATAGCCTTAATTATAGCAGTTGCATAAGATTTAACTTCGGACCAAGATTGGCGTATTGGTTCATTATAGATTTCATAGATGATATTATCTTTATCGCCATACGTTTCTGCCATTTCTTTGAAAAAATCAATAGCTTCATTTTCATAGTTTTCGGCTTCGTGTGTATGCCAATCAATAATAACATAGATTCCCTTTGCAATGGCGGCATCTATAACCTTTTTTATTTTTGTTTTTTGAGCAGAGGGGCTGTCGATATATCCGTTTCCATTATCCCAGCTTTCTTTTACGCCCATCGCAACTCTAATGATAGAACTGTTCCAGTTATCAGATAAGTGAGTTACAGTTTCGGCTGCGTAAAAGTCGGAAGTATCCCCGGCATTACTCCAAAATAAACTATTACCCGCAAGACTAGTTGGAGTATTAGTTTTGTCAACTATGGTATTTCCTTTTACTTGCAATCTTCCATGTTTTTCTACAATAGATTGAGCAGAAATTTGTAATGTTAATAGGAGAAAGATATAAAGCAAATGTTTAGAAAGATTCTTGATTAAAAAAGAATAATTTGTTTTCATTGTCATGATTTAGTGAGTTTGTGTGTTAATTTTTAAATTAATGCATACCAATACAGTATACATCATCATATAATAGATGTTGTTCTTTAAAAAATGATATTACTTTTAAATAATTACACGATAGATCATGAAAGAGGAAACTGGATCTAATCGGTGTTTTACACAATAGTTTGTGTTATAAACGAAATTTTACATACTTTGGGACTCTAACAATTTTCATAAAATGTGTTTTACGTTATTACTTAATTTCTCCCAACTTGACTTAATTTAATACAATCAATTTTTGACTATTAATTACAGGGGTAGTCGTAATCAATTTTCAAGAACAATTTTAGGTATTAAATAAATTCTAAAAGTCCGATTCTAGGGGGGGATAAGTACAAATATTTGGTAATCAGCTGATTAAATTTGTTGATCTTGCGATTTTTGATCTGCTGTTAAGAACTTTTCTTTACATAAAGTACTAGTGCAACTCATAATATTAATATAATAATTTGATAAAATAACGTTATATTTATAGATAACTAATCATGGTCATACCCCAAATATGAAAAGAGCAATTACATCAATTGTATTTCTTATACATTTCTGTGTTTTTTCTCAAGAACATGATTTTAATAACTTTATTCATTTATCTGTATCCGAAGGTTTATCGCAAAGTACAGTAGTCGCTGTTGAACAAGACCAATTTGATCAAATGTGGATTGGTACGCGTGATGGGCTTAATAAATATGATGGAGAAGAAATTACTATTTATCGAAATAACCCTAAGGATAGTACTTCATTAAGTAATAATGATATCCTATCGATAAAGGAAGATAAAGAAGGTTTTATTTGGATAGGGACCTATAACGGACTTAATAAGTTTGATCCTAGAACTGAAAAATTTACTAGGTTTTTATACTCTTCTAAAAAAAACACAATTTCTCATAGGTCTATTAGAGCTATTAAGGAAATGAAAAATAACACCTTATGGTTTGCGACTTCTGATGGTTTGTTTATTTACAATCGTAAAAATGATGAACTAATACATTATGATAAAGATGAAAATACGCCATCTCAACTTAGAAGCGACTTCATAATTGATATCTACCAAGATAAAACTGGTGATATCTGGATTGCTACTTCTTTAGGGCTCCATAAAGTTGTTAATTCAGAAATAGATCATTTAAAGTTTGAAAGATTTGATAGAGAGCAAGGCACTGATTCAAATATCTTCATACAGACTATCAATGAAGATGCAAACGGTAATTTATGGATAGGCACTAAATTTAATGGACTACTTGTTTTTAATACAACAAATAAGCGTTTTGTGTCTTATAATGAATTAAATGATAAGAAAATAAAAAGCACCGATATTCGAAGTCTTAAATATGATAAGGATTCTAACCTTTGGATAGGCACTTATGATGGGGTATTTATAAAAAAAGCCAATAATGAACTGATCAAAATTATTAATCAACCAGGAAATCCAGATAGTTTAAGTAAAAATAGTATTAAAGAAATTTTCATTGATAAAAACGGATCGGTTTGGATCGGAACTTATTATGGCGGTATCAATTTATGGGATATTCATAACAATAATTTTCATGAACTTTATCTCACAAAAGGAGAACAATCTTATCACTTGGGTGTTGTGAGTTCAATTGTTGAAGACAAAAATGGTTCTTTTTTTATAGGTACAGAAGGCAATGGTGTAACCGTTATTCAAAAAAATGGAAAAACGAATAGTGTGCTGACTAATGCTTTGAATAAAAAAGTAAAAAACTCTAACATTAAATCCCTTCTCTTAGACGATCAAACATTATGGATCGGTACTCTAAAAGGAGGAATAAAAGAATTTAATATTGTGACTCAGGAATTTAATGAATCTAGTCATTTAGAGCTTAAAGATATACTATCGAATCAGGGAGTATATGCGATCCAAAAAATTAAAAACCTACTCGTTTTTGGCACCTTCGGAAGAGGGGCAGTCATATATGACCGCATCACAAAAAAAATTAGTTTTATCCAGCCTCGTGTATCTGATATCAATTCTTTGACAAATAGAAGGATTCGTAGCATGTTTTCTGACCAATCAAATAATCTTTGGATAGGAACTGATAAAGGGCTTAATAAAGTGTCCTATAAAGAACTTACCGCTAACACCCCAGTATTAAATCGGTTTCTTTTTGAAGATGATATCGTATATGGTCATAATATTTTATGTATTTACCAAGACCATCAAGGAAGTATTTTTGTAGGGACTAAAGAAAAAGGAATTCAAAAACTTGTTAAAGATAAATTTGAACCATTTAAAATAGGGCTAGTAAATGCAGATATTACAACAGTATACAGTATTGTTGAAGATGATCAAAAATACCTTTGGATAAGTTCTAACCTTGGATTAGTACGTTATGATCCAGTAACAAAAAAGACGATTCTTTACGATCAGGCTCAAGGATTTTGGGGTAACGAGTTCATAAATAATTCATATCTTAAAGGAAGCAATGGTCATTTGTATTTTGGTGGGGTAAAAGGGGTAGCTTTTTTTAATCCCAAAACACTTGGTAAAAGTAATTACAAGTCTAAAGTTGTACTAACTGGTATCACTGTTAACGGAAAAGACCCCAATAAGAACATAGCCTTTATAAATCAAATTACTCTTGAACATGATGAAAACTCATTTTCATTAAATTTTGCGTTACCAAGTTACATAAATACTACAGATAAAAGGTATGCTTATAGACTTAAGGGGTTAAATGATGAATGGAAATTTACAACCAATAACGAGGCAAGTTATACCATTCAAAAACCTGGAGATTATATTTTTGAAGTAAAAAAAGTAAACAACGAAAATGTATTGAAAGAAGCATTTACTAGTATTAATATTAGGGTAAAGGCCGCATTTTGGAAAACAAAATGGGCGTTTTTGATTTATATGATACTAACTATTCTGATTCTACACCAAATATATATTAATATCACAGCCAGAATAACCCTTGCTCATAAGTTAAAGTCAGAACGATTAGAGAACACAAGACAAGAAGAAATTAATACCTCTAAATTAGAATTTTTTACAAATATCTCTCATGATTTTAGAACACCTTTAACTCTTATACTAGCACCGCTACAACAACTTATAGAGCGATACAACGGAAGCAGTGATATGTATACCAAATTGCTTTTAATAGAGCGCAATGCAAAGCAGCTGTTAAAGTTAACAAATCAATTACTTGATTTTAGAGCATTTGAGAATAAGCACTCTAAATTAGAAGCAAGAGAAGATAATTTAGTGCGTTTTCTTGATGGAATTTATAGATCATTTCAAGAATATGCGAAAATTGGTAATTACAAGTATTCATTTGATTCTAGTTCTGAAAGTATTTTAGTTTTTTATGATGAAATTAAATTGGAGAAAGCCTTTTACAATGTACTTTCGAATGCTTTTAAATATACACCTAAAGGGGGAGAAATTGGTGTAAAAATATACGAAACGGACAAAGAAGTGTTTATTGAGATTTCGGATAATGGAGCAGGAGTTGATAATGAGTTTATGAATAAGATTTTTGATAGATATTATGAAATGGCTAGTAAAGTCGAATATCAAAAACATTTTAATCAAGGAAATGGGATAGGTTTACATATCGCCAAAAAAACTTTGGATTTGCATAAAGGTAAAATAGCAGTAAAAAGTGAAAAGAAGAAAGGAACGACATTTATTATTACTCTTAAAAAAGGACGTGATCATTTAACAGAATCCGAAATAATTACTGGAAAGCAGAATAACAAAGATAGTATAGAGTATAAAGATTACAGTAATTTTGTCGAAAACATCGAAAATATTAACCTAAATACATTATCGTTATCTACCAAGAAAACCAAAATTCTTGTTGTAGAAGATAATCATGAATTCAGAAAATTTATAGTAAATCTTTTGGGAGAATTATATAGCGTAGAACAAGCAGAAAATGGATATGCAGGTTTTAAAATGGCATTAAAAGTTTTTCCCGACTTGATAATTAGTGATGTTATAATGCCAAAAATGGAAGGAACAGAGTTTTGTTCCAAAATTAAAAACGACAAAAGAACAAGTCATATTCCTTTTATATTACTCACCTCACGGTCATCTATTGAGCATAAGTTTATTGGCTTAGAATCGGGAGCCGATCGTTATATCGATAAGCCATTTAATATCAAGGAATTTCTTTTAGTCATCAAAAATTTATTAAAGACGACTGAGCACCTAAAAAGTAAATTTATTGAAAATAATGCCAATTTTGAGGATAACAGAATAGATTCTGAAGAAGAGAATATGCAAAGAAAAGCAATAAGAATTGTTGAGAATCATATTGATGATCCATCTTTTGATATACAATATTTTAGTTCAGAATTGGGGCTTAGTAGAACGATGCTGTTCGTTAAAATAAAAGCATGGACTAATCTAACACCAAAAGAATTTATTAATTCTATACGAATGAAAAAAGCTGCCGAATTTTTAGAAATAGGAGGCTTTAGTATTTCTGAGATTGGTTATAAAGTAGGTTTCAAAGACCCAAAATACTTTTCGAAAAGCTTTAAAAAGTATTATAAGAAGACACCATCAGAATATGCAGAGACGTTTTACTCTTAATATCTTTAGTTCTTTCAAGAGAAAAATAGACTTTTATAGATTAGTTTAATGTTGTTTAAATACAAATGTTAATGAAGAGTTGTCTGTGAAAATTGGACTCTTAATTAAACTATTTTGATTGCCATAAAAAATCTCTATGATCTTAGCTTTGAAAACATCTATCGATGTTATAATTTTGTGGTATAAAACCCTAAAATATGAACAAAGTAAACCTACAAAAAAGAATGAAGCTATTCGGCACACTACTAATTTTGATCTTTTGCATACAAATACAAGCGCAAAACGATCAAGTTACTATTGAACCTATGGGAAAAGAGGAGTTTTCAGTTAGAAGCCTTAATGGAATCCCGTATACATTAGTTGTAGAAGAAAGTAACACCGACGGACAGTATCATCTTGGCAGTACGGGCTATCTTACATTTAAACTAGACGATATGATCCAAAAACGAAGTACAGTTAGGATTGTATTAGAAGAAGAAATTCATGCATCTCTAGAAGAAAAACTTGTTAAACAATATAGATCAGATGTAGATTGGATTAAGTCTTTACTCGATATTAAAGAAGATAGTGAATTTAAAGTCTTTCCTTCTCGTCCTATATTTTCTGATGCAGATTTAGAAAAATTAAAAGGACAAGTATTTGAATATGCCGATACAGATAATAAAGAAAAACGCTTTTATGAGTGGATTGAAAAAATAAATTATTCTGTTGGTGCGGTTCGTTATTTTAGAGAGCTGTATGCAGCCTCTAATGGAAAAAATAATGAACAAAGACGTAATTTTTTACCCATAAATATATACGAAGCACTTAATAGATAAAGATAAAATTTACAACAGGTCATACTCAGAACTGTGAGTATGACCTGTTGAATTTAGGTAATTTGTTGAAAATCAAATTATAGTTTTTCTTGTGGTTTGATTTTAAAAACCCAAGTGTGTTCTAAATTAGTTCCTTTAGGAAATTGAATTTCTAAGTGTTTACTAGTTTGTGTAAATGCTATTTTTCCCTTATACCCTAAAAGTTGTATTGATTCAATATTAATGTTAGAAGTATTTAACGTTCTGATTTTAATGTTTTCAGTAGGAGGGATTAGTATAAAGGCATAAAGATTTCCTTTATTGGTCGTAAAACGAATATCTTCCTGAGTAAAATTTTTATTCTTACTTTCAGAAAGGTGCCCCAATTCTGTTTTAGTAGGACCTTCTCCGTAAGTCTTCCAATGTTTAGAACTATAGATTGCTTCACCATTTAGATCTAACCATTTCCCAATTTCTAATAATGTTTTTTGTTGATCGTCAGGAATAATACCGTCTTTTCGTGGACCTATATTTAGTAGTAAACATCCATTTTTACTTACAATATCTACTAAGTCTGCGATTAGCTCTCCGGATGATTTTGGAATCCAGTTTTTGGCGTAGTACCAAGAATTTTTTCCTATAGAAGTATCTGTTTGCCAATATTCTGGACGAATAGAATCTAACTTGCTACGTTCCAGATCTAGCATATGAGTACCGATAGGGTAAGATTCATATTTATAATTTTTAGTTTGAAGTACTACCTTTTTTCCTCTTTTTAAACCAGAGTTGTAATAGTATGCTGCTAGTTTTTTATGATATGGGGCAAATTCTGGTCGATCTAAGAAAAAATCAAACCAAAGAATATCGGGTTGATATTTATCAATAATTTCTTTAGTTCGAGGCCACCAAAAGTTTGCTAGCCACTCTGCACTAGCCGGCTCATCAGGTTTATGAGGAGGGGCATAAATATCTGAAAATTCAGGATTACCTGTGTCAAAATATTCTTGTTGATTGTAAAAGTTCCAATTAAAAGCCAAATGAGAACTTGCTCCATAAATCAAACCTTGCCTTTTAATCTCATCTGTTAATTCTTTAAAAACATCTTTTTTAGGCCCCATATTAACTGAGTTGTATTTGGTTATACTGGACTCATATAAAGCATAACCGTCGTGATGTTCTGCTACGGGAACTACATATTGAGCCCCTGATTTTTTAAATAAATTAACCCAATCTTCTGCATTAAAATTTTCCATGGTCCACATTGGAATAATGTCTTTATATCCAAATGTTTTTTGATCTCCGAACTTTTCTTTGTGATAGGCTACTGCAGGGTGTGGTTTGTTTTTTGTGATTTCACCAGTTTGTGGATTCATAATCCCATTATCCAAATACATCCAACGCGGATACCAATCTGTATGTAATTCGGCAACCGAATTTGGTCCCCAATGAATGAAAATTCCAAATTTAATATCTTTCATCCATTGCGGGATTTCATAATTACTTAAACTTTCCCAATTTTCTTTAAATTCAAATTTTTCCTCTTTAGCAGTTTGATCTTCTGTTTTTGTTTCGATTTTAGCATTATTTTTTGATTGACAAGCTACTAAACCAATAATAAATAATATGTAAATTAATTTTTTCATTTTTTGAACTTTTATCAAAACCGTGATTATGATTTTCTTTGAATTTTGAAGACACAAGCATGCTTACCTTTAAAGTTAGCGGGCATTTCAATTTTTAAGTTATGTTTGTTTTGTTGGTATTTTAACTTTGCATCACTACCCAATAATTCTATAGAAAGTATATCATTTGCATATAATCTACCGTAAGATCCTAATGAATTAATAGTAACCTCTCCTTTAGGTATCCCTAGGCAAATAGCATATAGTGTATTGTCTTTTTGGGTGAACCGAAAGTCTTTGGATGTATAAGATGCATTAGTTTTCTTTTCTGAATAATGACCTGTATTGGGTAAAAATGAAGGCCCTTCTCCGTATACAGACCAAGGCATGGTTTCATAAATCGCTTCACCATTGATTTGTAACCAATCTCCAATTTCATATAGTTCTTTTTTTATAAAATCTGCAAAAGCACCATCAGGTTTCGGAGGAACGTTTAATAAAAGAATTCCATTTTTTGATGTAACATCTACTAATATGTCAATTATCAGATTAGCATCTTTAATTCCCATTCCTTCCTGATACCACCAACTAACGGGTTGACAGATATCAATATCGGTCATCCAGGTATCATATGTCAATTCATCAATGAGTCCATTTTCAAAATTTCGCATTCCAATACCGGGGGGAACATCATGTTCTTTATAAACAAATGCTACTTCTTGATTGTTTTTAAGTGCTGTGTTAAAATAATGACTGATATATTCTCTTTGTCTACTTTCATTAACACCATTAAAATAGATCTCTTTAGAGACAACTTTTCCGTTTTTAAAGGAGTTTATATTATGTGCTCGAACAGTACCTCCAAAAGAAACATCAACCCAAGAAATATCTGGACTGTATTTTGTAACCGCTTCTTTCATTTTCGATAACCAAAGATCTAAATGTTCTTCTGTATATCTGGATTGTTTTTCAATATGATTTTTCCAGGGTATGGCGTCTGTTACATCCTCATCATGAGGTGGTCCGTACAATTCATAAAAGTTTGGATCTTTTCTACCAGGATTATCTCTGTCGATAGCAGCACGATACCAATATCCGGAATGAAAAGACATGATGAATTTCATATTGCGTTTTATGATTTCTTTTTTTAATAATGCAGATATGTCCTTTTTAGGTCCCATATCCACGACATCTAATTTAGTTAGGTCGCTATCCCAATGTACCATCCCGCTTCCGTGCCATGAAACTGGCCCTGCAAATTTGGCTCCTGATTTCTTAAAAAGTTCGGCCCATTCAACAGCATCAAAATTTTCAAACTTAAAATCGCTGATCATCTCATGCTGATATTTGTTTTCATTGCCTTTGATGTATCTCATACTTTCTAAAGAAAAATGAGTGTATATTCCAAATTTGGCATCTTTTAACCATTGTGGTATTTCATGTCGTTGCAATGAAGTCCAAGTTGGTTCATAGGTATCCTGTTTTTTTTGACTATATCCAATAAGTGATATGCAAACCAAGGTTATGCTAAATATTTGTTTCATAATATCTTAAAAAAAGCTTTTTATTTTTGCAAAATCATAGTTTGCCACTTTTCGGTAGCTTTGCTTTGTGGGTCTACTTTTTGAAATTTAGCTACGTATTCTTGCCATTCTGATTCTCGAGGTAGTTTGCTCCATTTTTCTCCATCTTTAGCCATGTCAAAATCTTTTCTTGTATCCATAATCAAGTACGCTTGATACCCATCTAAATAAAGCTCCATATCCTTAATCCCCATTTGTTTCATGTTATTCGTGATTTCTGGCCAGGCTTTTCCAATTCCGTGTACTTGGATATATTCGTCTCTTAATTTCTTATCATTAACTATTTCAAGAGTAAGTACATATCTTTTAGTATCTGTTTGAGTATTTATTAGTTGTCCTTCAGAGGAAGTATACTCTTTTTGTTGGTCCATTTTATAGATTCGCTTTAAAGGCGAGGTACTCGTTAGTATATTATCAATGCCTTTACTTTTTAAAAGCGCTAAAGTTTTAGAGTAATCATAATCAGAAGGAGCATCTATAACTAAGAAGGCTTTTTCTTTAATTTTAAAAACTTGTATAGATAACTCGGTGTCTTTTATATTGCTATTATCTGGTACTGTTTCTGATGGGACAGCAAATGCAAATCTTCTTATCTGATTCTCATCTTTTTTATTATTCGAGCATCCAGTTAGTGTTATCAAAAGAAAGGGGGTGAACAGAATTATTTTTATTATATATTTCATAGACTTTTAATTTTATTACGCTAAAAATTCGATGATACTCCATAGTACAACTAAAACAACCATAATTATAATCCCAATGATTCTATAGTCTGTGGCTGATTTGATTTTGTCTAGGTACGCACTAGCAGAAAAAGTTAGTGCCTTTTGTTGTGTGGTAGGTTCTGGAGTTAATAAGCTTACTGAAACAAATAGGATGCAACAGATTACGAAAGCCCACCATGCTTGCATCATAAAAATAACTCCCCAAGTATCGGTAATTAATTTAGTGCCATTTTCATCTGGAAAATCTAATGTAAACATTAATATACCTATAACAAGGCCTATGGCAAAAGTAATTTTAGCAGCTTCTTTTGTTCCTCTTTTCCAAAAATAACCAAGAATAAATACTGCTGAAATAGATGGAGCAATACTAGAACCAATTGAATTTACAATTGTAATTATGGATCCTCCTTTTGATCCCGCAATAAGAGAAAACAAAATTGCAATAATCATGACTACAAAAGCAGTAATTTTACCTATAGTTACTAATTTTTCATCTGATGTTTCTGGTTTAAGTCTTTTTATAATATCTATAGAAACTAAAGTTGAAGAACTATTAAGTGCTGCTGCAACCGAACTCATTAACGCGGCTAACAATGATGCAATCACTAAACCAACTAATCCTACAGGTAGTAATTTAGATACTAAAATTGAAAATGTTTGTCCTGTACCGGCAGTATTTATTTCGTCTTTAAAAAGCACAAAAGCTAATAGACCAGGTAATAACATGAAGAATACAGGAGCAAGCTTAAGTATTGCAGTAAACATTGGACCAATGCGTGAATCATTTTCTGACTTTGATCCAAGAGCTCTTTGTACGATAGTCTGATCGGTAAACCAATACCAGATTCCTAAAACCGGGTATCCCAAAAAGACCGCGTACCAAGGGATTCCTCCAGTTTGTGCCACTGTTGCATCTGATCTTAACATAGATAAACTACCGGGATTAATTTTTGATTTAAATATTTCAAAATCTGTAATACCAACCTCTGGTAACATCATTAATCCAAATACAGTAATTAAAATACTACCTCCCAATAGCATTACGGACTGAATAGACTCTGTAACCGCTACGGCTTTTAACCCTCCTAAAATTGTATATAATGCAGTTAAAAATGAGATTAATAATACACCCCAAAGTTGATCTAAACCAAAAAACTCTTTCATAATAGTTGCTCCGGCATATAAACTTATCCCTATATGAATTAGTAATGCGGTAAGAATAGCAAAAACCACCATAAAAGTTCTCGAAACTCCATCAAATCTCCTTTCAAAATACTCTGGAATGGTAGCAATTTTATTTCGAAAATAGAAAGGGGCAATAAATGCTCCAAGAAAAACTAAACAAGGAATCGCCATCCATTCAAAAATCCCATCTGATAACCCGGATGTAAACCCAGACTCTGCAAAACCAACGATGTGAACAGTTGATATGTTTGAGGCAAAAAGAGAGGCCCCTACAACACCCCATCCAAGGGATCTACCAGCCAAAAAATAATTATTAGAAGACTGTTTTTTAAAACCTCCTCCAGCCCATATACCTACGATCACGATTCCTATAAGGTAAATCGCAATAATGGATAGATCTATGATAGTAATATTCATGATTATATTGATTTTTAAAACTCTATTATAGCTTTTACTAAATCTCCACCGTATTCATAAAGCTTTTCGAAGGTTTCGGGAACCTCTTCAAATTTGATTCTATGTGTTATGTATGTTTCGGGATTGATTTTTCCGGCTTCAATTAATCGAATGATTCTGCTAAAATCAGAACTTAGAGCCGCTCTGCTGGCCATAAGTGTTAGTTCTTTTTTATGAAAATAAGGATCATTAAAAACAACATCTCCTTGAAAAAGCCCAATAAATACAATAGTTCCTCCTGCTGCCACATACTTAAATGTATTCAACATTGATGTAGGATTTCCCGTTGCATCTAGTACTACTGTAGGCAGGTCACCGTTCAGTATTTGCATGATATCTTTTTCGATATGATCAGATACTAAAATTGTATCATGGATACCAGTAATTTCTTTAGCTTTATTCAGTTTATGGGTATCAATATCCATAACGAGTACTCTTGCTCCTGTAAGCTGCGCAAATTGAATAGTGCCTAATCCAATAGGTCCTGCACCAATTACTAATACTATATCATCGTGTTGTATTCTAGCTCTATCTATTGCATGACATCCAATAGCTAAAGGCTCAATTAGGGCTAATTGGTCATTCGATAACGTATCAGAGGGATGAAGGAATTTGGCAGGTATTTTTAGGTACTCTTGCATACCACCATCAACATGCACACCCAGTACACGCAGATGTTCTCCGCAATTAGTTTTCCCTCTTCTTACGGCCTGACCAATTTCTTCATTATAATAAGGCTCTAAAGAACAATTGTCATTAACTTTTACGTTGCTTACATGTTCTCCTGTAGCTATTACTTTTACAGCTAATTCATGTCCCAGAACTCTTGGATATTCAAAAAAAGGTTGCTTTCCTTTAAACGCATGTAAATCTGTACCACATACACCAATCTTGTTAACCTTAACCAAAACCTCATGTGGCTCTAAAGTCTCAGTTGGCTTTTGTGTTTTATATTTTTCCCAAACACCAGGCGCTTTTAAACGAATTACTTCCATATTATTTTTCTGAAATAGTATTAGTAACTTCCTTGAATATATCTATTGGTAATTTACCTAACTTCCAATCTGATATAGTAGATTGAATTTGTTTTAAAGTTCTTGCTCCCATTACCACTCTATCTGCTTCTTTAATAGAAAATAAATAGCGTTGTGCCATTGTTGCCAGTGGCATATCGTATTTATCTGCAATGGCTTTCACTTTTTTTGCATTCTCCATATCTTTATGAGTAATCCAAACATCATCAACCCCTTCTTTTAAATATTTGTTATACCGATTTCCAAGAAGTGAAAAATGTAGGGCAGAAGCTGCATAATATGCGATTCCTTCATTTTGATAATGTTGAATTTCTTCGTTAAATACAGATAAATTGCAAGCATCCATTTTTAAAAAGCCAGAAACTACATCAAAATATTCTTTCTTAACATACGGCATAAATGTAGCATTAGGGTTTCCTCCAACTCCCAACATTTTAACCAATCCTTGAGATTTAAAACTTAATAAAGCTTGGATTGTTGATTCGATCTCATGTTCAGGAACTAACTGAGGTTCATGAAGAAATAATAAATCTATGGTCTCCAATCCTAATGTTTTAAGACTATTCTCCAGACTTCTTCTCATCCCTTCTTGAGAATAATCCAACTTTACTTCGAATGCATCAGCTCCTTTTAATCTTCCGATTTTTGTACTTACAAATGGCTTCTTCCCTTTCCATTGTCTTAAAGCTTCACCAACATACAATTCTGAATTAGCATATGATGGTGCCGTATCTAATACAGAAATTCCATTTTCAAAGGCATATAAAAGGGCTTCTACAGATTCTGTAGCATCTACTTTCCCCCATACACCTCCTAATCCAGAAGTACCGTATACTAATCTGCTTTCATTATTAAAAGCTTCGCTTAGTTCATGATTATCGATATAGGATGGTTTCTTCATAGATTAAAAATTTACAGTAGCTCCACCATCAACTGGCAGTACGACTCCTGTGATATATCGTGCAGCTTCAGAACTTAAAAAAACAGCAGCATTACCAATATCACTAGTTTGACCAAAGTCATCCATAGCAATACGGTTTACAATTTGCTCTTTTCTCTTTTCGTCTTTATTAATTGCATTTAAGAACATATTAGACTCAATCCAACCTGGTGCAATAGCATTTACACGAACATTATCTTTAGAATATTCTGTAACTAATGCATTTACCATTCCGGTAAGTGCCGTTTTAGAAGTTCCGTATGCGATTACTTTATCTATTCCAAATAAACCAGCCATAGAACCTATCATAATGATAGCTCCTTGTTTTCGAGCTAACATATATTTAGCACATTCACGTGTTAAGGCAAAAACAGACATTACATTTGTTTGTAAAATTCTTTCAAAATCTTCGTCTGTAGTATCTTGTGCCATTGCTTTATGATGTATACCAGCATTGTTTACCAAAATATCTATGGGACCAATTGTAGATTCAATATCAAGTACTAATTCAGGAAGAGCAGCTTTATTCGTGATATCATTTACTCTATAAAAATTACCTTTTCCTAATTCATCAATTGCTTGTTTAAGAATTTGTTCTCTTCGGCCAGTGATAACAACCTTACCTCCGGCTTCTACAATTGCTTTTGCAATACCAAATCCAATGCCTGTGCCACCACCTGTAATAAGTGCTAGTTTGCCTTGTAGCGAAAAAACAGATAATCCCATATTATTTTATTTCCGTTAGTCTATCATCGATAAAGTTAAAACCCCAACCTGGTAAATTATGAGGTTGCGCATACCCGTTTTGTACCTTCATTGGATTGTCTATAAGAGGATCTACCCAATCAAAAGATTCTGCACCAACTCCGTTTGGAATAGTACAAAGCAAGGGTACATCATAATCTTTATAATAGTGAGGTAATACAGGAAGATGAAAACTATCTGCTAATGCAGCACTTTCTCTCCAAGCCTCGACACCTCCGATGCGTAAAATATCTGGCTGCCAAATATCCAACGCATTTCTGGTTACTAATTCTCGAAGTGGTAGGGTATCAAACTCTCTTTCTCCCATAGCTAGTGAAATTCCTGTTTGATTTTTTAAGATTTGATAGGATTGAAAATCCTGATGATTTACAGGTTCTTCAAACCAATTTATATTTAAATCTTTAGCACTATTAGAAAGTTTAATAGCTGAAGGTAAATCCATTCCTTGATTGGCATCCATCATTATATCTACTTTATCGCCAACTGCCTCTCTTACTTTTTTAAGTCTTTCTAAATCTGTTGCTACTTTTGGAGAACCTACTTTAATCTTAACAGCTTTGAAGCCTCGATTAGCATAACCTGTAACCTCTTCAATGAGTTCATCAATAGAGTAGGAGATCCAACCACCACTTCCGTAGATACTTACTTTGTTTTTAGTAACGCCTAATATTTTATGAATAGGCTCACCAAGTGTTTTTCCCCAAGCATCCCACATTGCTATGTTTACAGCTGCTTGAGACCATCTTAGCAATCCTTGATTACCGAAATACTCGAATAAATTCTCTAACTTTTGATGAACTACTCCGGTTTCGTTCGCTTTATAACCTTTTATTACAGAAATTACATCTTTTAACGCTCCAATAATAGCATTAGGAGAATATTGAAATGATAACAAATAGGATTCTCCGATAACTCCATTTTCTAACTGAATTCTCATTACTATAAATGAGATTTCTGTTAATGTATGTGTAGCGTCCGAAATAGGTTTTTTAAGTTCAGAAGATGCTTTAAAAAGTTTTACATCTCTTATTGCCAAATCATCCATATATAGTATTACAAATTTTATTTTATCAAAGATCATTTAATTATTAAGCAAAATGATACAGCATATTGTACTTTTTGTGTACTATATTGACTTTTTATGGTTTTTTAAGTAGGATTATTTAGTATTTAATATATTTATAGGGTAAAAGTAGTAGTATTTATGAAGGCCCAATTAAAAGAAATTACAACCTCGCCGAATAGTTCTTTAAAGATAAAGGTTTTTGAAGACAAAGAATTTAAAGCACAGTGGCATTTTCATCCACAGTACGAACTTACCTATATGATTCAAAGTACAGGTATACGTTATGTT
Organism: Aquimarina aggregata; assembly: GCF_001632745.1. Taxonomy (GTDB): domain Bacteria; phylum Bacteroidota; class Bacteroidia; order Flavobacteriales; family Flavobacteriaceae; genus Aquimarina; species Aquimarina aggregata. The sequence goes on from NZ_LQRT01000014.1 coordinate 26,288, forward strand.
GGAGATTCTATGCATTCTTTTGAAAGGGGAGATTTAGTTTTAGTAGGAAAAAATGTTCCACATTCTTGGAAAACAATAGATTCTAAAAATGAATATGTTAAGTGTGTTATTATACAATGGGATGAAAAACTTCTTCAGGGCTGGCTGGATAAACCTGAATTTACGGAAATAAAATCTATGTTAGAGAAATCCTCTCAAGGACTTTATTTTGACTATCAAACTGCGATTTCTATAGAAAATTTATTCATTTCTATTATCGATGAGCCTCCTTTTAAGCAGTTAGTTAGTTTTTTAAATATTCTTCACGTTTTAGCTACGAAATCAACTACTCAATTACTAGCTGGTCCTGGTTTTGGTAAGGATCTTTCTACTAAAGAAAGTTATCGTGTTAACGTAATTAATAATTATATCAAGGATAATATTCATAATAAACATTCTTTAGAAGAACTTTCGAATAAACTGGCATTAAGTAAAGAAGGCATTTGCAGATTCTTTAAAAAAACATTTGATAAGACTTTTTCTAATTATGTAAATGAATACAAAATAACCTTGGCTAGTAAATTATTGATTGAAACGGACCTATCTGTATCGGAGATAGGCTACAATTCTGGATTTAATAACCTTTCTTTTTTTCATCGACAATTCAATAAATTTAAAAAAATGTCTCCTAAAAACTATCGAGAACAGTTTAAAGGACTCTAAATTAAGTAGTTACTTCTTTGCTTTAAGAAAAAATAAAGATTGTTGCTGCTATGGATAGGATTAAAAATGTAAACACATGATATGTCAAGGAGACTTTTATAAAGCTTAAATTTGTATTATTAAAAAAGTAGATTTTGACATTAAAACTTAATATAAATAATCGTTTTACAAAAGAATTACCTGCAGACCCTGTTTTAACAAATACACGCAGACAGGTTAGAGAGGCATGCTTTTCTTATGTAACACCAAGAACACCATCTCAACCGTCTTTAGTTCATACTTCTCCAGAAATGTTAGAGGCTATCGGATTAAAAGGAAATGAGCAATCAGATTATTTTTTAGAAGTATTTTCTGGTGCTAAAATATTACCAAATACAAAACCATATTCTATGTGTTATGCTGGTCATCAATTTGGTAATTGGGCCGGACAACTGGGAGATGGTAGAGCAATAAATCTCACAGAGATAGCACATAATAATAAATACTGGACATTACAGTTAAAAGGTGCGGGAGAAACCCCGTATTCTCGAACGGCAGACGGATTAGCTGTATTAAGATCTTCTATTAGAGAATATTTATGTAGTGAAGCAATGTATCATCTGGGAGTACCTACCACAAGAGCTTTATCTTTAGTACTTACAGGTGATATGGTATTAAGAGATGTCTTATATGATGGAAATCCTGAATATGAAAAGGGAGCAATCGTTTGCCGCTTAGCAGCATCTTTTTTACGTTTTGGTAATTACGAAATGTTTGCAGCACATCAAGATATACCTACGCTTAAGACTTTAGTGGATTATACGATTACTCATCATTATAGTTATCTGGGCTCACCCTCTAGAGATGTATATATTGCTTTTTTTAAAGAAGTGGTTGCAAAAAGTATGGATATGGTAATTCATTGGCAACGTGTAGGATTTGTTCATGGGGTGATGAATACAGATAATATGTCAATTTTGGGATTAACAATAGATTATGGTCCATATGGCTGGTTAGAAGGATATGATCATAACTGGACTCCTAATACTACAGATAATGCACATAAACGATATAGATATGGCACACAACCACAAGTTGTACTATGGAACTTAATAAAACTTGCTAATGCGATATATCCATTAATCGAATCTGTTGAAATTCTCGAAACTATTTTGAATGCATATCAAAATGATGTTGAAATAGCCTATTTTGAAATGATGAAGTCAAAACTTGGGCTTATAGAAAATGATGAAAACGATAAACTCTTAATCGAAGCACTAGAAAATGTACTACAACTTTCTGAAACTGATATGACTATTTTCTTTAGGTTACTCTCACAATTTAAGTCCAATCAATCACTAGAAGGTATTGATTGTATAAAAGAAGCCTTTTATAATCCTGATGAAATAAAAGAGAGCATTAAAAAAGAGTGGACCGAATGGTTTTTAAAGTATCAAACTCGTCTTAAAAAGGAAAATTTAAATGATAAAGAACGAGCTAATCAAATGAATACCGTGAATCCTAAATATGTGCTTCGCAACTATATGTCTCAATTGGCAATCGATGCGGCAGAAAAAGGAGACTACACAGTGATTAATGAATTATTCGATCTCCTTAAAAAACCTTACGATGAGCAGATATCACATCAAAAATGGTTTGCAAAAAGACCCGAATGGGCAAGACATAAAGTTGGGTGTTCTATGCTGTCTTGTAGTTCCTGATATTTTAAAGTTAGATTATAAAAGTTTCTACGACTATATGAAAGTATAAAAGGGTCTAGAATGGCAAGAAAACTTGTTTATAAAATAATTCATTTATTACCAGAAGGGTATTCTGAAGCAATGTTTGATGGTAAAAGATACGGAATTACCAAATCGAGTTTTAACAATAGTAATTCCTTAAAAATATATGGTGAAGAGTTAGGAGGGAACAATTTTATTAGCCTTAACTATTACCGAACAATTTCAAAAGAAATGCTAAAACCCTGTGAGATGCCAGAAGAAAAAGTCATTCATTTTTTAGAAAATATGGAGGTCATTTCACAATTCAATAAGAAGTAAATAACAATATAAATATTTGAAATATGAGCACTAAAAAAGCATATATAGCAGGTGGATGTTTTTGGGGAATGGAAGACCTTTTTAGAGTACGTCCAGGTATAGTAGATACCGAGGTTGGGTATATTGGAGGTGAAAACGAATTTCCTACGTATCGAAATCATCCAGGACATGCTGAAGGTATAGAGTTAACATATAATCCTGATGAAACTTCTTTTAAACAAATATTAGATTACTTTTTTAGGATTCATAATCCGACTACGATCGATCAACAAGGAAATGATAGAGGGTCAAGTTATCGTTCAGCTATTTTTATTCAAAATGAAGAAGAAAAAGAAATAGCAGAAGCAGTAATCAAGATTGTTGATGATTCTAACAAATGGGAAGGAACTATCGTCACTACTTTAGAACCATTTACAGTTTTTTGGCCTGCAGAACCAGAGCACCAAGATTACCTTGTTAGAATCCCTAATGGGTATACATGTCATTTTGAACGATTTAAAGAAAGTTTCGTTTAATATCTCATTGTAATATTCTAAATAAGAAAGAAAATTTAGTTCTTTAAGTCATACAAAATGAAAAGGAATCAATTTTCAAAAATAAATTTGGTACAAATAGGATAATTGTGTCATATTTGCATCTTAATTAAGGATAAAAAACAAGTTTTAAACCTATGATATTATTTTTAACACATAAAAAGGACGCTGAAGAGCTGTTTTTAAATCACGATTATAGGTAGCAGAACTAGAACAAGATATAAAATCAGAAGCGTCCAAGAAATTGGGCGCTTTTTTTATGATCTTTTTTTAGAAAACTACTTGTATCTAATCAAATACCATTTGAGAGATAAGTTTAAGAGTAACAGTTGATTATAGATTTAGAATATATTCGTAAAAATACGGATAGGGATTGTAGTGACTTTTTTTTAATATAAGTGTTTGATTATCAGTAAAATAATTTTGTTTTTTATTTGTGTAATTCAAAAACTAGATTCATATTTGCACCGCAGTTCGAGAGTTGCCAAAAAATAAACCTTTAATAACCGAAGTATTATGACTTTTATAAAATTATATACGATTACTCCAAAAGGACAAGGTCTTTTTTTGGGTATGCTTCGGGACTTCACTTGTAAATAAGTTTCATTATATATGAAAAGAAGTCCGAAGCCTAACTAAAGTTTCGGATTTTTTTATTTATGCTTAAAAATTTCTGAAACCTAATATCAAACTTGATAAATGATATATTACATATAATCGTAATATATGGGTAAGAATAAAATTAAGTTTTTAAAAGAATAGTATACATGTGACTTTAAGTCATAAAAAGAATAAGAAGATGAACAATTTATTAGATAAGTATTTATTTCAGGCATTAGATGCATATCCATATAGTTTAGAAGAAGCTGTAGAGTGTTTAAATTATGCATTGTCTTATGATGACAAGAATCCGATTGCGTTATGCTTAATGGGGCAGATATATGCAGAAAGCTTAAAAAACTATGAAACAGCAAAAGAGTATTATCAACAAGCATTAAGTGTGGATTTGTATGCTTTAGAGGTTTATCCAAAATATATAGATGTATTATTATGGAATGAAGATTATGAGGAAGCAGATAAATTAATTGATTTTGCATTAACAGTAAAAGGTACAGATAAAGCCGTTTTATATTTAAAAAAAGCAATTCTTTTTGAACAGAAGAAGAAGTATAAAAGCGCACTTGAGTTCCTGAAAATGGCAAAACAAAATGCCTACAACAATCAATTTATTAACGATTTAAAAGAAGAAAAGACAAGAATAAAAGAAAAGATGCCCAATAAAAAGAAGCATAAAACTTCTAAGACATCTTCTAAAAAATCAAAGAAAAAAGTATCATAGGATATTTGTAATTATGGACTGGTGAATTAATTTGGAAATTAATAAAAAATTCCTTACATTATATAGATATATATGAAACAAAATAAAACACATATCGAACCGAGATTCCTGTTAAATCAGTGTGATACTCGATGGGTAATAAAAATATCCATTCGAAGAGGGACGTATATTAGTTATCATCAATTTTTTAAATGATTATATTTAAAAGAACAAGATATACCTAAAAGGCGTCCAAGAAATTGGACGCCTTTTTTAATGATTTTAATTAGACTGAATACAAATGAGTAAATACATAAAAAGTAGTATAATTTTTGGGGAGTAAATATCTGAGACATAAATGATTACAAAATGTCCAGAATTCGTGAAAAAACGAACAGGAATTCTTTTGTTTTATTTGTTTTTAACTACTTGATTTTCAGTAAAATAAATTCAAAATTATTTGTTAATTTCAAGAAAAATATTCATCTTTATATCATAATAATAAAACAATTTATCATCTCTTTTTTTCAACTGCGTAAAAAGAATGCGTAGAACCCTAAGAGATTTGTATAACATTTAATTAATAAGTAACAAACAACTAACAAAATTAACAATGAAGTATCATCAATTTTATAACAAGGATCAGGAAGCTAAAAAGCACCTGTTGGCCGATGCATTCGGAAGCATCCTTGGAGTTGGGTTGCATACTTCGGTTGTTAACCCTCTTCCAAAAATGATATCCATAATACATGGTGTCAAAAAAAAGAAAAGAGCACTTTTATCCCTGTGTGAATACTCTCATGAAACTATACGTAAAAGTTATAGTACTTGTAATAAAGCTTTTATTTCATAAGCCTTTATTAAAGAGATTTACATAAAATTTTAAGTACTCTAACAAAGATGGCACTTTTTGAGTCATCGTAGTTATCAACTAACCAATATTTTCAACATTGATTTGCCTTTATAGGTTACTTTCATGATTTAAGAGCCCATTCTCTTGAAAAATGATACAGCTATAAATGCGTATAGTCCTCAAACATTTATTCTAGATGAATGCTTGAGTATAGACTAGAATTCCAATAGAAAATATTAAAAGCTGATCCACCAAAAAAATCCAATAACAGTGCGCTATTATCCGAAAAGGGGAAAGTAGGGTAGGGCGACTGTACAGGATTTACTTTCCCAAAACGATCAATTATTTCCCATAGGAGTAGGATGTGTATCGCATATCTAACTGGGGTTTAATCCTATGGGCGTACCCCAAATTTAGGAAAACAAAAAAAACAAACAATCAATTATGAAAACTCTAAAATATGTATTACTAGCCGTTCTATTAGGAATCAACCTTATCTCTTGTGAAGCTCCTCCTCTAAATGAAGAGGTTGGCATCGAAGAAGTTGAAGTAGAGGCTTTTTTGACTGAGGATGGTCAAACAAGTGATGAAACCAATCCAGGAGAAAATTAATAAACAATATTTTTTTTATAAAGAGGTTAGCTATCTATTTTTTTTATGGCAACCTCTTTTTTACTTAATTTGATTATTTTAGAGCAAAAAAATGTTGATTGATTTTTTGAAAATCTTTATCTTATTAATTATCCTCTCAACTTTAGGTTGTAATTCAGAAAATGGACTTATAAAAACTGAAGAATTAAAGTTAAATTCAATTCAAAGTAATATTAATATAGCTAAAAGTAAAAAAAAATCAAATAAAGAAATTAAACAACATCTACAAGAAGCATTATCAATATGTAACGAATTATCAAGTAGTAAAAAGAAAATAGAAAAAATATTTCAGATTTCGTATGTCTATTATTCTTTGAAGGATTTTATTAGTTATAGAGAAATGAATGAAAAAGCTTTGAAAGAAGCGATCTATTTTAAGGATTCTATAAATATAGCAAAGTCTTATCAGAACTTAGGGATTTATTACAGATCATCAAAATTAGATATAGCATATCAAAAATTTTATGAAGCTGAAAAAATTTATTCTACTTTAAATAAAGAAGAGTATGATACCGAGAACCTTACTTTTAATCATGGAAAAGTTTTATTAGATATAGCAAGAATTCTACAAAGAACAAGGCATTATATAGAAAGTGAAGCAACAACTATAAAGGCAATAGAACATTTTCATAAGGCAGGAAACCTAAAATATTTACCTATATCTTACACTAATTTAGGTTTCATAGCTAGATACTTTGAACAGTACGATCAAGCCATTAATTATCATAGAGAAGCTATCAAGTTTGCCAAAAATACAGATAAGGAAATATCTCAAACTATTCATTCTTATAACAACATTGGTGTCATATATATAACAATAAAAGAGTATGATAAAGCTAAAGATTATTTTAATAAGGCTTTAGAATTTAAAGAATTTTTAAGTTTGAACCCAGCACGTTATGCAGGATTATTGGATAATTTAGGATACGCAAATTTTTTATCTAACAAAATGGAAAATATTCCAGAGGTTTTTATTAAAACGTTAAATATTAGAGATAGTATTGGAGATAAGAAAGGTATAATTACCAATACATTACGTCTAGCGGAGTATTATGAATCTATTAATGAAGATAGCATAGCCAGAAAATATGCAAAAAGATCGGAAACGGTATCTTTAGAATTAAATAATAATCAAGAACTCTTAAAGTCATATTTAATATTATCAAATATAAATTATAATAATGAAGGCTTAGGTTATACTGATAAATATATTACACTGAATGATAGTTTAATAAGGGAAGAACGTGTTTTTAGAGATAAATTCGCTAGAATACGTTTCGAAACGGATCAAAAAGAACAACAAATTATAGAGGTTCAAAATCAAAACACAATCTATCTTTTAGGGATGTTGCTTTTATTATCTGGGATAGGCTTTGCTATTTACTTTTTTAGACAGCGTACACAACATTTGGCACAACAAAATAAAATGGTGCAGTTTCAGGCCAGTTATGAGACAGAAACACGCATTTCTAAACGTTTACATGACGAACTAGGAAATGATATTTTTCAAGTAATGCTGCAATACCAAAATGATCCTCACGATCCCCAAATTAAAGAAAAACTGAATACCTCATATCTTAAAGCAAGAGACATTTCCAGAGAAAACAATGAGTTTGAAACAGATGAGACATTCTCTGAAGAATTAAACAATATGCTTCATAATTATACTCAAAATGGGATACAATTAATGGCCAGAGGTTTGGATAGAATAGATTGGGATCACATAAGTAAACCCATCAAAATAACAGTGTATAGAGTACTTCAAGAATTGATGACCAATATGCAAAAACACAGTAAAGCCAAGTTGGTGGTTTTAATTTTTTCTAATATCGATAACATATTACGTATCAAGTATTCTGATAATGGAGTCGGAGTTACCAAAGAACATCTTCAATCTAAAAATGGACTCCGAAATACAGAAAAGCGTATTCAAGCTATACAAGGAACACTTATCTTTGAATCCGAAAAAGATAAAGGTTTCAAAGCTGAAATTAAAATCCCTAATTAAAACGCTAGAAAAATGTTTACTAAAGTATTGGTTGCAGAAGACTATGAAATTGCCAATCAAGGAATTATAAGGATACTAAACGATCAAATTGGAATTCATAATATTCAAGAAGCCAAGTATTGTGATGATGCCTACCTTAAATTTCGAAAAGCTTATAATGATAACGATGCTTTCGAATTGTTAATTACAGATCTTTCCTTTAAACAAGACCATAAAGTACAAACAAGAACTTCGGGTATTGAACTTATACAAGATATTAGGAGTATACAACCTGATATTAAAGTGATTGTTTATTCTCAAGAAAACCGACCTGATAAAATTAATATGCTCTTCGAAAAATATCATATTAATGGGTATGTCTGCAAAGGTCAAAATGCTATTAAAGAGCTAATATCCTGTGTTAATGGCGTATATCAAAATCAAAAAATAGTACCGCCAGAGTTGAGTAATAATCCAGATTCTGGTAGTATGATTCATCTTGACGATTTGGATATGTTACTTTTAGAAGAATTATCTTATGGATATACCAAAAAAGAAATTCGGTTAAAATTAATAGAACAAAACATTACACCTAACGGAGAAAGCTCAATAGATAAAAGAGTAAGTAGACTTTTTGACAATTTTAAAGCTAAAAACACTACACATTTAGTTGCAATTGTAAAGGATCTAGGGCTGTTATAGCATTTTAATACACGTATTTATACCATACACCTTATAAAAATGTATTTGGATAAAACATATCTGAAAGATTATTGTATTGGTTTTTTTTTAAGAAAAAATTTAGTTTTTTTTAAAAAAGAATCCAAAATACAGAAATCTGTAAGGACATTTATGTTAGTCGATTTATGTTTGTACCGCGATAGAAAATGAGTGTTAGGAGACGATAAATTTATTCTTAATCAGGAAGAGATACAAACCAACTATAATGAAGCATAGTGATCAAATTATCCTAACTGGAATCATTGATGGAAATGAAAAGATATTAACTCGTTTTTATAGGGAAAATATACGATATGTTCAAGGGTATATCTTGCGCAATTATGGCAATACAGAAGATGTAGAAGATGTTTTTCAAGATGCTTTAGTGGTATTATTTCAAAAAATGAAATCAGGTTTATTAGAAATTCATGTACCACTAAAAACCTATTTTTACGGAATTTGTAAAAACCTATGGAGAAACCGGCTAAGGAAAAAGAAAAGGTTGATTATGGAAAATAATGAAATACTTTATGAAAATCAAAGACATTTAGAAGAAGGAGATAACGATACTATAGTAGCTGATATAGAAAATAATGATAGAGAACATCTATATAGAAAACATTTTCAGAAATTAAGTAATGATAATAGAAAGTTACTACATCTTTTTTTTGAGGGCAAATCAATGAAAGAAATATCAGTACTTACTGGATATACAGAAGCTTATACCAGAAAGAAAAAGTTTTTAGTTAAAAAACAGCTACTAGAAATGATTGAAGAAGATCCAATGTATGAAGAGTTAAGAGCTATCTGTTGATTGAACATTGATAAAAATAAAAGAAGAACTAATAATATAATTGTTGACCTGAATTGTATATTAGTGTAATAAAGATATTATAATATGTCATTATTAGTCAGTAACTTAATAAATAAAGCTCCTCTAATAAAAAGGTTTAATATCAATTAAAAGAATTACATTTCTTAAAATATGAGAATACCTAAAAGATGCATCTGTTGTATAACTGATGCATTTTTATTTGGATAAGTTTCACTTTTTTTGATGAAAAGATTTTATAATAATATAGTACTAGGGTATAAAAGTCTTCATGATATAGTAGTGTGCTTTTCATCGAAAAAAAACACGTTTTATCGTTTTTAGCAAGTTTATTTTCGCCTTTTTTTTCAACCTTCCTTGTCACAAAACCTAGCTTCGTTTAGTCGTTTAGAGGTGAAAAACTAAGTAAATAGACGATATATTTATTAGCCGTAGAAGGTTTATTGTTTTACCGTAGGTGTGTTTGTTAGAGTTATGTTATTTTTAACATAATTGTTTAGTCAAACATCGTCAGAAAAACATACCCCTGTTTTTGTAAGGTTTACGATATCGTAGTTCTTCGGTAATACTTACATTTTTTATCAATTTTTAATAAGGAGCTTTACCTAAGTTATCTGACTGTATTTTTATGACAAAATTTTACTTATTTTCTAAAAATAAAATTTCTAGTTTACCTTTACATCCTCTCTTTAAAGATAGATTAGGATTTTATCTTTTTTTATTGATTTTTTTATCAGCAACTAGTACGGCAATTTCGCAAAGTTGTACTTTAAATGCAGGGTTGCCGCAAACTATTTGTGCCAATGATGTAATGCAACTGGATGGTACAAGCCCAAGTGCTGTTTATGTTAGTGGCCCAATTTGGAGTCAAGTTTCGGGACCTACCGTCATTATAAGTGACCCGACCTTAGATAAACCTATTATTACGGGTTTTATTCCTGGTAATACCTATGAATTTGCTTTTTCTGCTGAATGCCCTAATGGGGATACTCCCTCACAAACTGTAGCCATAACAGTAAACCCAATTACGATTGCAGATGCTGGTAGTGATATTGCTTCATGTCCAGATAGTACAGGATCAATTATTATTAGTGGTAACAGTCCTGGTCCAGGAGAAACAGGTGTATGGTCGATAGTGGGAGCAAACAATGCAAATGTAACTATCAATTTACCAGGGTCGGCATCTACACCAATAACTTTACCAGATACAAATGCAGGAACTTCTACATTAAGGTGGACAATCACAGGTTCGGGGGTAAGCCCTTGTTCTTCTTTTGATGAAATTACTATTACAAATTATGGGGGAGAACTACCCATAAGTGCTGGAAATGATATCACTTTATCGAATTGTTATACCGTAAGCCAGTCTACTAATTTTAATGCTTCTTTTGGTGGTAATAATATTAATGGTCAACAAGGAACATGGACTTTTGTAAGTGGTCCAAGTGATCCAACATCTTCAATAGCCAACATCAATAATGCTAACTCAGGAATTTCTAATTTAATTGAAGGAACGTATACTTTTAGATGGGATGTAGTAGGTCCATGTGCAAGCGGTAGCGATACGGTTAGTATTATTGTACCAGAAGCTACACAAGATGTGACAGATGCAACAATCGACGACGATAATATTCGTTTATGCGATGCTACAGCAACACAAGTTACTTTAGTTGGAACAACACCTGATTTTACAAATGAAACTGTACTTTGGGAGCTTATTTCTGGTCCTGCAGTTACTATAGTAAATCCTACAAACAGTACAACTCAAGTTACTGGCCTATCTAATCCAAATTCATATCAATTTAGATATACTATAACTAATACAGTAACAGGATGTACATCTACTGATACAGGCAGGGTACGCTATAATTCTGGTAGTATTAGTATTACTGTAAATTCGGGTAATGATATTGTAGGTACCTGTGGAGAAACATCAATAGACGTACCATTTAGTTTTGTGAATGGTAATCAAACACAATATAGTATTATAAGCGGTCCTGATGATTCAGCAATCACCTTTCCTACTAATTATCAAACCCAATCGGGAACAAGTGCAACCATAGATGTATTTGATGTTCCGGGTATTTATCGTGTAAATTTTAGAAGAAGAAGAACTGGAGATCAATTAACATCATGTGGGGAAGCCAATGATGCAATAAATATTACGATATCTGCTCCTCCTAGTGGTTCTAATGCTGGTACTTCTCAATCTTTTCTCTGTGGTCAGGTTGATGGAACTCTGGCAGGTAGTTCGGTTGCTTTGGGAGAACAGTCTGTTTGGACTCAAGTATCAGGACCTAATACTGCTACTATTGCAGACATTTATGCACAAACTACCGCTATTTCTGGTATGATACCAGGGACTTATATATTTAGATATACTGTTTCTGCGGGACCCACATGTACTCCTCCTTCTGTTTCAGATACTACTATAGAAGTATCTCCAGTAAGTAATTTCCCGGTTAATGCAGGCGTGGATCAAATAGATATATGTGTTGGCGCACCAGTACAATTGGCAGCAGATCCGGGAACCGCAGCGCAAACTGGCGTTTGGACAGCAGCAGATCCGGGGATATCATTTTCAGATATAAATGATCCTAATGCCATAGCAACTGGATTTTCTTTGGCATCCACTACATATACTTTAACATGGACCTTAGATATTGTAGATAATTCGGGTTGTACATTAGCCCCCGCAAGTGATACCGTAGATATAACTACAAATGCTGATGCATCGCCAACTGCCGCTAATGCAGGTGTTGATCAATGTTTAGCTGGTGGAGTAACAAATGTTTCATTATCAGGTAATGCACCTGATCCGCTAGATGAAGAAGGGTTATGGACAGTTTCACCTAGTGCAGGAGTTACTTTTGCGCCAAATGCAACGCAGTTTGATGCTGTTGCCACCGTTCCTTCTGATGGAGTATATACATTCACTTGGACAATAGGGTATGCAGCACCTCCTACCAATAGCTGTCCTACCACAGCAGATGATGTAGAAATAGTTATAGCAGATGTAAATACATCTGTTAGTGCAGGAACAGATAAGAGTTTATGCTTAGACCCAGTATTATTATCTTTTGATATGGATGCAGATCCTGCACCTGCAGGAGGCACAGGAACCTGGACGTTAGTTTCTGGAGGAAGATTTAGTGTGGATGATGAGAATAGTCCAACGGCAACATTTTCCAATTTGCTGGATGGGACGTATGTTTTTGAATGGGTTATCGATTTTGGAGATTGTCCAGTAACCACCTCAGCAGATCAAGTTACGGTAGAGATAGGTATTCCACCAACAACTGCTAATATACAAGGAGGAGATCAGGTGATTTGCGCAGCTAATAATACTACTATTACTGCAGATGCATTAGTTAATCCAGCTACAGAATCTGGAGTTTGGTCGGTTGTATCTGGGCCTAACACACCAACAATTAATGATCCTAATAATGAAAACATTACTGTTACGGGTTTAACAACAGGAACATATGTTTTTAACTGGACCGTAACAAGTAGTTCTCCTTTATGTCCCACATCTACTGATACTATTAATGTAGATGTATTTGCACCTACTAATGCAGGTGCTGATCAAGATCTATGTGAAGTAAATAGTGTGCTTTTAGAGGCAACATCAGGAACTACAGGTACTTGGACACAGGTAGCAAATGGAGCTCCTGTTTCTACGATTACCCAATCCCCCTCAAATAATAATACAGCAAACGCATCTGTAGTTCCGGGAAATACCTATATTTTTAGATTTACTACGGATTATCCAACGGGACCGCCTAATTGTAATAACTCTAGCGAAGTAACAATAACTGTAAGTTCGGGTCCTAGTGTACCTCCTACAGCTGGTGCAGATCAAGTATTATGTGAGGCAGATACAACAACAGCTACATTAGCAGGTAGTGTACCTCCTGGAGATGTTGGACTAACAGCTGAATGGAGTTTTCTTGCAGAACCTGCAACAAGCGTTGCTAATATTACGACACCAGGAGCAAATAATACCACAGTTACAGGCCTTAGTGAGCCAGGAATATATATTACAATGGAATTTTGCTATTGATAATTGTTCGGATGAAGCAGATATAATGCGTATCGAGGTTTTTGAAGCTCCAACTCCCATAGATGCAGGACCTGATCAGACAAATGCTTGTCAACAAGATGCACAATTAGCCGCTACGGCGCCAACTGTTGGTATAGGTGTATGGTCTTTTGCAAATCCAGGCGATGATCCCTCTTCAGGGGTGATTACTATAGATAGTCCCAATAATCCACAAACCACATTATCCAATGTGCCTGACGATATTGGGAATGATGGTTTAGATGATATATATGTTTTAACATGGACTGTTTCTAATGGAGGACCGTTTCCTTCCCCTCCCTCAGCTTGTGACCCACAATCAGATACGGTGACAGTTACTTTTACAGGAGTACCACCAACTCCAGCAGATGCAGGCCCGGATCAAGATCTTTGTGATGATACACAGACTTTTTTAGATGCGGTAGATATAACGAGTGGTACAGGTACTTGGACACAAACAAGTGGGCCTGCAGGACCAACAATTGCAGCACCTAATAATCCAAATAGTTTAGTTATTGATCTTGTACCTGGTACTTTTGAATTCACTTGGACTGTAGTAGGAGGTGGATGTACATCTGCAGATACAATGGAGGTAGTTATCCAATCTGATCCAATTACAACAAATGCCGGTCCCGATCAAAGCGTTCCCGAATTTACTACCGTGACACTCGGTGCTACAGCGGCACCAGTACCTGCAGTGGGCACATGGTCACAGGTTTCTGGACCAACAACTGCTAATTTTATTGATGCAACAGATCCCACAACACAAGTTACAGGAACAATAGCAGGAACTTATGTTTTCGAATGGACTATAACTAATGGAACATGTGATCCTAGGTCAGATCGAGTTAACATTCAAATAACACCTATTGTAGATTTAGAATTGACTAAGACCGTTTTACCTGCAGCAGCTAAAATAGGAGAGACGGTTACATTCACCGTGGCAATTTTTAATAACACAGCAAGTGGGACTTCTGATGCGAGTGGTGTAGAGGTGGTTGATATTATTCCTACAGGATATAGTTTAGTACCGGGTACAGTTAGTAATTCAGGACTTTATAATGCTGGTAATTTATCTATTACATGGAGTAATATAAATGTACCAAACGGAGCTACTGTAAACCTTACATTTAATGCAACCGTTAATGCAACGGGACCCTATAATAATTCTGCTCAAATTATAGGGAGTAATGAATTTGATCCAGATTCAACTCCAAATAATAATATACCCGCAGAAGATGATCAAGATGAAGCTACGGTGACAATCACTCCAAATGATCCACCTGTTGCAATGGATGATGAGAATTTGGCAAACACATTAGGAAATCCTGTTCCAGTGATAATTCTTAATAATGATACAGATAGTGACGGGACTTTGGATCCTGAAAGTGTAAATTTAGTCCCTTCTATTGGTGCTACAGGTATTGTAACAGATCTTGATGGTGATGTTATTGCATTTACAGTACCAGGAGAGGGATCATGGTCATACGATGATGATACAGGAGAACTTTTGTTTTCTCCAGAACCTGGATTTACGGGAAACCCTACAGATATTACCTATACTGTAAGAGATGATAGTGGAAATACTTCAAATATAGCCTCAGTAAATATTGAATATACATTTACTCCACCTATAGCCAATGATGATACGAATCCAACACCAACACCAATTAATAATAATACAGTACTTAATATAATTAATAATGATGAGTTAGCAGATGGTAATACACCAAATCCATCAGATGTAAATGTAGATTTGGATTTAGATCCATTGAGTCCAGGTATCCAGAACACTTTAAATGTTCCTGGACAAGGGGATTGGACCTATACACTGGGTACAGGAGTTGTTACTTTTGATCCAGAACCTACTTTTACAGGTAACCCTACGCCAATTACTTATGAATTAACGGATTTAGATAATAATCAGACTGATACAGCATTAATAACTATTGTATATCAGCAACCACCTATTGCCAATAATGATGAAAGCCTGGCAAATACCGTTGGAACAACTATCAGTTTGACCATAACTACAAACGATAATGACCCTGATGGATTAATTGATCCAGCTACTGTTAATCTTATTGCTCCAGTAGGAGCGACAGGAGTAGTTACAGATCTTAATGGAGATGTTGTAGAGTTTATTATTTCAGGACAAGGAACATGGAGTTACAACGATACAACTGGATTATTAGATTTTGATCCAGAAGATGGATTTACAGGTAATCCAACAGACATCACTTATACAGTAAGAGATGATGATGGTAATGTATCCAATGTAGCCACCATAAACGTAGAATATACACCAACTCCACCTGTTGCCAATGATGACACAAATCCTATAGCTACGGTTATTGGTTCAAATACAGATATTTCAATTTTAACTAATGATGAGTTAGCAGATGGCAGTACTCCTGGAGTAAGTGATGTTTCTATAGATTTAGATCTTTCAACAGCAGGTATTCAGACAAGTTTAAATGTTCCTGGTCAAGGGGATTGGACCTATGCACCGGGTACAGGAGTTGTTACTTTTGATCCAGAGCCGGCTTTTACGGGTAATCCTACACCGATCACTTATGAATTAACAGATTTAGATAATAATCAGACGGATAC
>NZ_LQRT01000015.1 GCF_001632745.1 Aquimarina aggregata
ATCCCAAGAATATGTGATCGCATCACCATTAGGATCTGAAGAAGCACTAGCATCAAAACTAACTTCTAATGGGGAAAATCCTGACTCTGGAGTAGCTGTAAATGAAGCTGTAGGTGTATCACCTCCGTTTGGCTCTTTACCACCAGTAAGTACTCCATCTACATAGATAGGAATATTCTCAGAAATCTTAAGATTATTATTTAATCCTGTGTATGAAAAATCATTAGAAGCATCCCATGCTGCAACAGGTGCGTCATTAGGTAAAGAAACTCTTAGTTGAATTTCACTTCTATATTCTCCTTGCCCTCCTGGGAAAGGCATTTTATCTTTATCAACTTCTATTTCAGCATAGTAAATATTACTTCCTGCATCCCACACCTGTAAGTTTGGTGATGTTGTAGAACCTGCTCCACGAGCTATAAGGGTATAATCACTGGCGCTAAAACCAGCTGCAATCCCTTCAGAAATGTCAACAAAATAACGTGCAGTTAATTTATTTGCAACTCTTGCAGGCCAAGCAGAACGGTTATTTAACCAAATTGCAACCTCAGTAAATCGAGATTGGTCATTGTTAATTTTAGCTTCGTTGATAAATTCTATACCTGCTTTCTCAGGTTGTGGAAAGTTTGGTAGTGGTGTACCTCCAAATTCCATAACCATTCTTGCTAATACTCCCTGATAACAAGCATTATAATCGGTAGCAACTTCGTTCGCTTGGAAATCATCTCTATCTTCTACAAAAGCATCATTTGCAGCCATAGGACCTCCCATTAAAGCTCCCCACATTGTGTGTCTTGATTCTACTGGGTTAGCAGAACTTCTTGACCAACTTGCATGTTGACCTCTATGATGTGGTTTTGTTGGTGGATTTACACCAAAACCTGTAACTAAACTTCTATTATTAGGGTTATCACCTAATGCATATCTTACCTGAGATACAGCAAAATCATGATATTGCTGTTTTTTAGGTGTAGCCACATTATCACTATATATTAATGCGGTTAAAGAAGCATTCATTGCATGACGCAAAGATCCCCATTGTGTCAAGTGTGCTTGACCTCCTGGAGAGTAACTTACTCCTCCACCTTTTTGCCACCAGTCTAAATGACGTTCGGCATCTGCTTTGTACTTTTCTTTTCCAGTAATAATTGATAATAAAACCATATTACCATAAGACTTATCTTCCCAAACAAGACTCCATAAAAAATCTGGTTGTGCATATTCTGCTTCAGCCTTATCTAAATATTTCTGCTCTCCTGTTGCTTTATACAACCAAAGTGCACCCCAAGCTAATTCGTCTTGAAAATTACCCGAAGAATATGTTCCTGTAGCTGGAATCCCTCCATCTTCATTATATAATCCTCTATATTTATCTCCAAATTCATATAATTCTTTTGCATGTCTTAGCAATGTTGCACTATATGCAGGATCACTATCTTTAAAAATTATACTAGCTGAGGCTAATGCTGCTGCTGTTTCACAAGCAACTTCTGTTCCTGGCTTAGTAGTTGTTAATGCATAAGATTTACGTTGACCATACATTGGGTGTACATCAACCATTTCTGCCGGCATCCAAAAGTTATGATCTTGTGATTTACTATCGGCAACCTGAGCATAAAAAACATTAGGTGATGGGTGACATTTTATAAAATAATCTGTTACCCATTTAACGTTTCTTTTAAAGTGCTCTGTCTGCTGCGCAGCATCGTAACCATCTTTATATTCTAAAAATCCCCAGTTAAGTGCTGTGACAGAAAATGCCATTGGAAATCCAAATTTTACGTGATCTCCAGCATCATTCCATCCACCGGTAAGGTCAAGACCTACATCTTTTCCGTCATTGACTCCAGAATTCGATCGCCAACTAATTCTATTCCAATCTGGTAGAACACCTGACTGCTGAGTCTCATAAAATAATAGGGACTTTTGCAAGGCTTCTCCATAATTAAATTGTGCAGTCATCGTACTACACATCAAATACAATAATAATACTGTACCCGATCTAATAATGTTTTTCATAATCGTTCTAGTTTTATTTTAAAAGTTTGAGGGGGTTATATATTTTTTGTTAATAATTGGTTTATATCATTAACATTAAGTGCAATAATCATTGTAGTTATTGCTTCTTTTTCATTCATTTTTTTCATATTTATAGGGTTTTAAGATTCACTATTTAGTTTACACAATGAGTTAACCAACTATTTATCTATCAAAAAAGAGAACTAGTCAATTATGCTTGTTTGCATAAATTCATAAGAAGAATTATCCTTTAGATTCAATTTATTTTTTCGCTGATTGTTTTACAGGAAAGTTTTAAACGATACAGTATCTTAAATAAGGTAAAGATGCTTATACATTGACAAGCTAGTATCAAGGTCATGTAATTGATCATCATAAGGATTAAGTTCTTAATTAATTAGAGTTTAGCTTTTGAATAGCGTTGTGGTAATTGCTATTCTATTTTTAAGTTTGTTTGTGTTCTATATTAATAACAACTAAGGCTTCCTTTTTACTTTAAAAAAAGTCAGTTTTTTTATTCTAACTCAAAGATTTGAGCAAAAAGACTTATTTATAAAACCTAAACATCTCTTTTATAGATTTTTAATTCAAAAAGAGCTTACTAGATTTGTACGCTTTAGTTAGTTAAAAAGAGAGAGGAGAAAAACCTCTCTCTTTTTTTAATTAAAAAAATTGTTTACTGAAGAATTACTTTGTTCTGTGTTCTTTGTTTTAATACAGAATCATAAGTCTCTAGTATATATATTCCCGGCTCTAAATCTTCGACAGGTAATACATTCTCACTTCTATTTTTAATGTGTTGTGTTTTAACAACCGTTCCTGTTAGATTAAATAATCTAACTCGTACATCAATGATATCACTAGTACTTTTTGCAGCATTGTTGCGGATAGACACATTTATAAAGTTTGTTGCAGGATTAGGACTTATAACCACATCAGCAACTGCAGTTGTTTTTGCAATGGCCGCACCACAATTAGGAGCGGTAGTAGCTGTGCTGAAGTAGATAGTAAATCCTCCTGTCTTAGAAACCAATACAAAATTATCTGCATCCATTGTCGCCCAATACTCTCCATCTAATCCTGTAAATCCTGAACCTGTTATTGTAATTGCTGGTTCTGCTGCATTAAAATTTTGTGTCACTATTGGCAAGAAATTGTTCCACCAACTTGGAACACCATCGTTTGTATTCATAGAGAATTGCCATAAACCATTATTGGCTAAGTCCCAATTAATTGTAAAGTTAGTAACGTTACTAAGATCAGGACCACCAGTTCCCAAAACATAAATATTTGTATAAGCAGCATTCGGAATTGTTGGTAAAGGATTTGCTAAAGGAGCTCCAAAAGCACAACTTGTATTACCATCGGTAACGTTAATCGTTTTGGTAGTTACAGACGAATCTCCTGTAGCATTAGTTACTGTAAGTGTTGCTATAAATTGACCAATTGTCGTATATGTTGTAGTAGCTGTTGCAGTAGTTGCCGTTTCTCCATTTCCTAAATCCCAAGAATAAGTAAGCGTACCACCTGTAGGATCTACAGATCCAGACCCATCAAAACTAACTGTTAATGGAGCAATTCCTGACTCTGCACTAACTGTAAAAGATGCAATTGGACTGCCATCGGTAACTTTGATAACCTCGGTTGTTGTTCCTGTTTTGCTACCATCACTTACTGTTAATGTCGCTGTATAATCTCCTACTAAAGCATAAATATGAGTAGCCGTAGCACCAACTGCAGTGTTTCCATCTCCGAAATCCCATGCATAAGTTAATGTATCTCCATTTTCATCGGTAGATGCAGAACCATCAAAACTAACTGTTACAGGAGCAATACCAGCTGTTGGCGTAGCAGTAAAATTAGCTACTGGCGCAATATTACCATCTGAAACTACAATATCTTTTGTTACAGGCGTTGAAGTATTCGTTCCATCACTTACAATAAGGGTAACTGTATAGGTTTTGATTTCTATAAAAGTAACTTTTGGAGTTGCTGATGTTGACGTTTCTCCGTTACCAAAGTCCCAAGAGTATGTGAGCGTATCTCCATTTGGATCTGAAGATGCTGTAGCGTCAAAACTAACTTCTAGAGGTGCAATTCCTGATTCTGGTGTTGCCGTAAATGACGCTGTTGGTGTGTTTCCTCCATCAGGCTCATTACCAAATACCAAAACACCATTATCATATACCGGAATATTCACACTTTCTACTGCCCCATTAGCTAGCCCTTGAGCAGACCAATCATTTGCAGTATCATAAGGCACACCGTTTGCTACTCTAATATTAATTTGTGTTTCTGTTCTAAATGCAGGATCTCCTGTAGGAGCAATTGAAGGTAGATTTATGATTTCGGCATAATACACACTTCCTCCTGCTGGCTTAATAGTCATAGTTGCATTACCACCAATTCCATTAAGTGAAATATCATAATCTGCTATTGTTTTTCCAGCAGCAACACCCTCAGCTATATCAAAGTAATATCTATAACTTAATTTATCTGTAACTCTTGCAGGCCAAGCACTTCTGTTTTGAATATTTATACTAATGGTAGTTCCAAATGCATTATTACTATTAAATTTTGAAAATGAACGAATCTCGGCTCTACTAGGAATTTCATCAACTGGAAAATCAGGTAATGGGTTTCCTCCAAACTTTCCATACATTCTGGCTAAAACACCAGTGATACATGCGTTGTAATCACAGGCAACCTCATTCGCTACAAATTCTCCTCTATCATCAACAAAACTATCATTATTTGGTTCTTTTGGTCCTCCTACCACTGCTCCGTAAAGAATATGACTTGCTGCTGTTGGTGGGCCACTATCGCTATTCGTCCAGTTTCCACTATTTCCTCTATGATGCGGATCGTTGGCAGGATTGTTCCCAAAACCATTCATGAAACTTCTATTAATAGGATTATCTCCTAAAGCATAGTCTACCATTCTTTTTGCGAAACCTGTATATCTAGCTTGCTTAACAGGATCTGTAGTTACTTTATCTCCATAAATTAAAGCTAATAAAGATTGATTAGACGCATATCTAATTGTACCCCATTGTCTAAGATGTGGAAGTCCACCAGGTGTAGTGGGAACTGATTCTCCATTTACGTTATGAGCAAAATAATCCAGATTACGCTCAATATCTTGTACATATCTATCTTTTCCTGTTATCTGGGCTAATAATAAATAACATCCATATGCTTTATCATCCCAAGAAAAAGCTTCTTTATATTTAGAAGTAGTACTTTGTCCTTCTTTCTGAAGGTTATCATATTCTGCTTCTGCTTTTGTCAAATACTTTGTATCATTTGTTGCTTTATACATCCAAATTGCTCCCCAAACTATTTCATCATTATAGCTACTAAAAGATCTATAAAAACCTGCTGCATCTGTAATAGAGTTTGAGTATTCATCTCTATAAGTATCGGCAAAATCGTATAGTTGTTTTGCATGTTCTACTAAAGTTGCGCTATAAGCAGGGTCATCTGATTTTATTAAGATACTCATGGCTGCCATTGCCGCTGCAGTTTCAGCAGCAAGATCAGAACCTGGATTAGCTGCATCAATTTTATATGATGGTCTTGCTCTAGGATACACTTCTGGTGAACCCCACCATCCATGATCAATACCACCATTACCTACCTGACCATATAGTTCATTTGGTGCGGTATGGCACTTTATAAAATAATCGGTAACAAAACGAAGATTTCTTTTTAGAATATCTAATTGACCACTATCTCGATAAGCATCTTCAAATTCAATACCTCCCCAAGCTAAAGAAGTAACACTAAATGCCATTGGAAAATTGAATTTAACATGATCTCCTGCATCAAACCAACCCCCGTTTAAGTCTAATCCAACATCAGATCCATCTTCCATGGTAGAATCTCCTCGCCAGCTTACTCGGTTCCAACTCGGCAACTTACCCGATTGCTGAACTTCGTAGAAGAAAAGCGACTTTTGCAAGGCTTCTCCATAGTTAAACTGCGCAGTCATTGTGCCACACATCAAACACAATAACAGTATTGCACTTGATCTAATTATCTTTTTCATATGTAAAGGTTTTAAAGAATTAATTATTTAGTATTTTAAAAATTTTGATTACTTTTTTAAGACGCAGGCAACATATACCAAGAGGTATTATCAATACTTAAAACATAATCTGTTAGATTATCATTAAATAAAGAAATAACAAAGGCGTTACTCAGAGTCAGACTTGAATCTGGTATTATACCATCAATAAAAATTGTATGAAATTCTGGATTTGGATATATTATGATTTCCTTACCTTGACTTTCGAAAAAGTCATTTTCAACATCTACAGCTATCTCTTCCAATACTGAATCTCTGCACATCAGAGAAAATCCAGATTGAAATAGCATCAATAAGAAAATAAAAGAAATCATTCTTGGATACCATGACACCAAGAACTTTTTGTTAGTTTTCATTAGGACTGAATTTGCGTTTCAATTTTAAATAGCGTTGTGGTATTGCTATTCTGTGTGATGTTTGTTAGCGTCCTATATTTAAATAACAACTGAAGGTTACTTTTTACTTTAAAAAAGTGTATTTATTTTAATTTTTTTCATTTTAGGTAAATTTGAGTTTGTGTTTAATATGATATCTAATTAAAAGAATTGTTCTTTTAATTCTTGTATTATTTTATGTCTTTAAAAATTTAATTATAGCCCTATTATCTACAGCTACAAAATAGAAACCATCTTGTAAGGTCGAAATATCAAGAGTCTTGTTTTTTAGATTATTCTCTACTGTAGTTCTTAAAACCTCTCTCCCCTGTTGATCCAAAACATATATATATGAAGCGCCTTTTACGTTATGTATATTTATTATATCTCTAGCGGGATTAGGTGACAACTTTATTGTTGTTTCGGTAATTATATAAGGTATTTTATGTTTTGTATTAATCTTTAGATCTTCTTGAGAAACATTTATATCAGACATATCATCATTTAATGATCTAATCTCATTAGTCTCAATAGATATATTCTTTACCTGATCGGTATCCAAAGCTTTTTGCCAATCTGTTCCGATTGGTCTAATATGTGCCTTATACATATAATCATTTCCCAAAGCTGGTTCAGTATATAATTTTATAGTTATTTTTTTATCATGGAAACCTTTAGAAATAC
Source organism: Aquimarina aggregata (assembly GCF_001632745.1). Lineage (GTDB taxonomy): Bacteria > Bacteroidota > Bacteroidia > Flavobacteriales > Flavobacteriaceae > Aquimarina > Aquimarina aggregata. The sequence goes on from NZ_LQRT01000015.1 coordinate 7,168, forward strand.
GCTCAATTTTGCTACCTAACCAAATATTGTTTTTCCAAAAACTAACTGCAATTTCTCGATCCCTTGAGGCAATACATTCTAAATTAACTGTATAGTCTGTTTTAATATTTAGCGTGTTGGATACATTCTTAAAAGTTACTTTATCTATGATTAAATCTTGTTTATTTGTGTTTGAGTCAAAACTTCGTTTTGCATGTTTATTTGCAGAAGAATACACGGTCGTTTGAGCTATAGATTGCTCAGCAACAACTAACAAAACACATAAAAATAATATAGATTTCAAAAAATTCATAGTACTTAATAAAAGCCGATTTAATATGCTTTTGTAAGGTCTTTTTAAGATCGATTTCAAAAAAATTCGTTTGCAACATACATTACAAATCTGTAATAAATCTGTATATTGTCATAACACACTAATTTATCTTACAGATTTAGGTTGTACTTTTACTTGATATTTATATCAAATAATAAGGAATCATTATTTTAATACAAAACCTGTTTTATCATTAAAATACTTGACAAATAAATAGCCTTGGATTTTATCGTGTTGGTAAAAATTGAATGTATTTTGATTGTATCTCACTTAAAGTATTCTTAGCTCCGAAATAAGAATATTTAAACTATACAAAGCGACACTTCAAATTTACTTTTCTAAAACACATAATTCTACTAAAAGTTGGGATACATTAGGGGTACATAGTTGAAAAAAGGAATACATAAAGCGTACTATTATTGTTCTAATACGTAAATAAATAAAGAAATATAATAAACCCCCAAAATCAAGTGAAACACCTAATCAAAAAATCGCTGATCTTTTATGCACTATTCGCGTTAAGCAATATCCACTCTCAAGACTCTTTAAATCAATCACTCCAAATCAAATATATTGATAGCCTTTCGGAAGTGGCAAAAAAAGACTTAATCGGTAGTGCAGAGTTGTTAAAAGAAATTACTGTTTTATCTCAAGAAATAAACTATACTAAGGGCGAAATACAAAGCCTCATGAACCTTGGAACTTATTACACTAACAATTCTATGATTGATAGTGCAAATTATGTATATGACAAAAGTGAGAATATTTTAAAACAACATCCTGATTTAGAAGAAAATCTATCACATATATATGTAAGAAAAGCAACTATATTAGATAACCAAAGACTACATTATCAAGCACTTGTATACTACCATAAAGCCAACAAAATACAACTAAAACTAGCAAACAAAAAAGATGCATTAGATTCTAAAATGAAAATTTTAGATTGTCATTTAGCGCTAGGGCAACCAGATAAAGTATTGGCTTATTCTAAAGAATTATTGCAAGATTCTACCATCGTAAATCAAGCCAATCTAAAATATAAATTGTATTCAAAATTGGGTGCTGCATACTTTGATAAAAGAGAATATGGACAAGCTATTAATTGGTGGAGTGCAAACTTAAAGGCAATAGAAAATTCTGAAGACAAAGGAGAAATAACCAATTTAATGACCTTAATAGCAGATGCTTATAGAAGTTTAGGAAACTACAAACTTGCTCTTGAAAAAGCTTTAGAAGCTAAAGAAATTTTGAATCATAAACCCGAATTAAGTTCGTATGCCGCTACCAATGCATTAGTTCTAGGCAAAATTTACAATTCTCTTGATAATCCAAATAAATCAATACTCCATTTTAAAAATGTACTTATTCAAAGCCCCGAAGACCCAATGGATATTGCTTTTTCATACAAAAATCTTGCAGCGATATATAAAAGGATGGAATCCTGGAATATGTCTGCCGATTACTACGAGAAATATGGTGCTATAATAGATAGTCTATATCGTAAGGGGTATAAAGATATGTCCAGAATTTCTGAAGGAAAAGTACAATTAGTAGAAGAAGAATATAAAAATGAATTACTAACTAGAGACAATGACTTTTTGACTTATAAAAACGAAAAACAAAAACGATACCTTATGATCACTCTATTTATAGGGTTTTGTAGTCTATTGTTTATATTTCTTTCCTTTGTTTTTTATGACAAAAACAATAAGAATCAGAAAAAAGTAGAATTACTTGAAGAGAATGAGAAAAAAATCTTAGAAAATCATATCCAAAGTCGCGAAGAAGAGTTTTTGGCAACCATGATCTCTGTAAATGAAAGATTAAATAAACTTACTACCATTAAAAACAATTTAGCTTCGGCAATAAAATATGACAACAAAGAAGAAATTATCGAAGCAGAAAAAGGGCTAGGCCGATTTATATCGTCTTCTTCTGATCTTACTATTATAAAAAATAGAATAGAATCGCAATATCCCGGTATTACAGCACAAATTCATACGCGATTTCCAGATCTATCTACGAACGATATGAGGCATTGTCTATTAATAAAACTTAATTTATCTATTAAAGAATCTGCTCAATTACTTAGTGTCTCTACTCATGCTGTAAAAATGGCAAGAAAAAGACTAAAAAAGAAAATGAACATACCAGAAGATGTTTCTTTAAAAGATCATTTAAATGATTTAATTGTATAATAACATCTATACAAAAACTTAACTATCGTGATTTACAGAATAATTACAAATGTGTTTTAAACTCTTAAAATTTTCTGTAGTTTGGTCACTCAAAATAGTTCATAAATAATGAAGAATAGCATTTGGTATATTAGCTTGCTCGTATTTACATTTTCTTCTTGTAATTATTTTGTTCTTAAAAAAGATAAAAAAGAAGAATTAGTTAAGGAAAAACTCGACAAGTTTAATTGGGATGAAGTAGAACAGCCCCCATTATTTGTTCCTTGTGAAAACAGTATCGAAGAAGAATTAGAATTATGTTTTCAAAATACAATTACAAAACATTTTCATCAGTTTTTATCTGATCAACCCATTAAAGTAAAAAAAAGAATTAACGATACTGTTTGGATTCCTGTACTCATTACTAAAAACAGTCAAATCCTTTTAAAAGATTTTGAAATCCCAGACCGTATTGAGTCAGAAATCCCTAATCTTAAAGATTTATTAGAAACAGCCATTAATTCACTCCCAAAAGTGGCTCCTGCTCATAAACGTGGTACTCCTGTAACTGCATTGTACAAGCTCCCCCTTGTAATACGTATCGATTAAACGTATTACTAAACATGAATTACGTAATTTTGTAATATCCAAAATACTATACAAAATTTGAACGACGAAAAAATTATATTAGGCATTGATCCCGGAACGAGCATCATGGGATTTGGACTTATAAAAATAATTAACAAAAAAATGTCTTTTTTGCAACTTAATGAGTTGCAGTTAGGCAAATACGATGATCATTATTTAAAACTCAAACTTATTTTTGAGCGTACTATAGAACTAATAGACACCTATCATCCCGATGAGATTGCTATTGAAGCTCCATTTTTTGGCAAAAACGTACAGTCCATGTTAAAATTAGGAAGAGCCCAAGGAGTAGCAATGGCAGCAGGTTTAAGTCGAGAAGTTCCTATCACAGAATATTCTCCAAAAAAAATCAAAATGGCGATTACCGGAAATGGTAATGCTAGTAAAGAACAAGTTGCTAAAATGTTACAAAGTCTTTTAAAACTTAAAACTTTACCTAAAAATCTTGATTCAACCGATGGTCTCGCCGCAGCAGTTTGTCATTTTTACAATATGGGTCGGGCCGATATTGTTGGAAAAAGTTATACAGGTTGGGCATCTTTTGTAAAACAAAATGAGAAACGCGTTAAAAAATGAATTGGCAATCGTAATTTTCAAAAATATCAAATTCGTAATGTATTGTCTTTTTTTGCTTAAACTATTTCTTATTAAAGTATAGCGTTCATAGAAAATTTAATGCCAATTTCTCTAATTAAACACTAACTAATTTGTCTGGAATTTATATCCATATCCCTTTTTGCAAGCAAGCATGTCACTACTGTGATTTCCATTTTTCGACATCCATGAAAAAAAAGGAAGATATGATCTCTGCTATATGTAATGAAATTGTGCTAAGAAGTCCTGAAATATTAGACAACGAAATTATACAGACTATTTATTTTGGAGGAGGTACCCCAACAGTATTAACTACCGAAGAACTTTTAGTGATTATTAATACTATTTTCGAAAATTATACGGTTTCTAAAGATGCCGAAATAACAGTCGAAGCAAATCCTGATGATCTTACTCCAGAAAAAATTAAATCCCTAGCAAGTAGTCCTATCAATAGACTTAGCATAGGAATACAGTCTTTTTTTGACCAAGACCTTAAGCTTATGAATCGGGCTCACAATGCCGATGAAGCCAAATCTTGCTTATCATTAGCTACTCAACTATTTGATAATATTTCAATTGATTTAATTTACGGCATACCCAATATGTCTATTAATCATTGGAAACAAAACATCCAACTTGCCTTAGACTTTAAAGTACCACATATTTCTTGCTATGCGCTAACCGTAGAACCTAATACAGCCTTACCAAAATTAATCGAAAAAGGAAAAATCCCTCCAGTAAACGACGATATTGCGCAACATCACTTTGAAATTTTGACGGCTACATTAGAAAATGAAGGTTTTAAACACTATGAACTTTCTAATTTTGGTAAACCTAAATATTTCAGTAAAAATAATACTGCATATTGGCAAAACAAAGCCTATTTGGGAATTGGCCCATCTGCACATTCGTATAATGGAAAACAACGAAGCTGGAATATTAATAACAACATAAAATATATAAATGCACTGCAACAAAACATTCTGCCAAATGAAGTTGAAGAACTGTCAATAAGAGACCGGTACAACGAGTATATAATGACTGGCTTGAGAACTATCTGGGGAGTTTCTTTAGAAAAAATATCGCAAGAATTCGGGATCGCGTATAAAGATTATTTACTCAAACAAGCGCAAAAAAACATAGAAGAACATCTCTTATTTTTAGATGGTGACACCTTATTGGTTACTAAAAAAGGAAAGTTTTTAAGTGATGGAATTGCAAGTGATCTTTTCTTAGTAAATTTAGGGTAGTAAAAACTAGAAACAGAATCCTAAAACTATTTTATTGTTACCGTATGTATAGTTTAATTTCATAATTCAGGAATATGCAAGAAAAATACGATACAATAGGAGAAAATTATAATAGTACCCGCAAAGCAGATCCTTACATTTTTAATCAATTATTACTACATCTTAATCCATCTTTTTCAGGAAATTATCTTGACATAGGCTGTGGGACTGGCAATTACACCTCTGAGTTTGCAAAAAAAGGATATTCCTTCATCGGTATCGATCCTTCTTCTAAAATGCTGGCAAAAGCTAAAACACAAAACCATTCTATCTCTTGGAAATCTGGCACTGCAGAGAATACTCAACTACCATCGCAAAGTATCGATGGTATTGTTGCAAGTTTAACAATTCATCACTGGCAAGATCTTACACTTGCTTTTTCAGAGTTAAATAGAGTTCTTAAACAAAAGGCGACAATGGTTATTTTCACCTCCACCCCAGAACAAATGAAAGGATATTGGCTAAACCATTATTTCCCAAAAATGTTACAAGACTCAATCATACAAATGCCTTCTTATAACAAAATAGAAACAAGTGTAAATGAAGCTGGGTTGCAAATTGAAAATACCGAAAAGTATGAAATTCGAGATGACTTAAAAGACCTATTCCTGTATTCGGGAAAACATCATCCAGAATTATATACAGACCCTAGTGTTCGCCAAGGAATATCGTCTTTTTCTTCATTGGCTAATGCAGATGAAGTAAAAAAAGGTCTGCTAGCTTTAGAAAAAGATATTGATTCGGGAAAAATAAATGATATTATTGCAGCGTATGCAAATACAAAAGGAGATTATCTTTTTATGACGATTAAAAAAGTTTGATATTATTATTTTATGATTGCAACAATACAATATAACAGCAAATCTTATACAATTGATCTTTCTAAACCTCTAGACATTTCAATACCTCTAAGAGCTTCTAAACAGAATGTTAACGCTTGGTACATACCAGAACCAAAGATCGAGCCTGTAACAGATGGTCAATGGGTCGGAAAAGTTACAGAAGGAGCATCAACAAACTTTAATACAATTACCTTTAACCCCCACGGTCATGGTACTCATACAGAATGTGTTGGACATATTACTCCAGAGTTTCATAGCATTAATGATACTTTAAAACGCTTCTTTTTCCTGGCAGAAGTCATCACTATTGTACCGCAAGAACAAAATAAAGATCTAATCATTACCAAAGAACAAATACAAAAAGCTGTGACTTCAGATCAAATAGAAGCATTAATCATAAGAACAATACCTAATGATAACAGCAAACATGATAAACAATATTCTAATACTAACTGGCCGTACCTAACAGAAGAAGCTGCCACATATATTAGAACACTTAGGATTGAACATTTACTTATAGATTTGCCATCGGTCGATAAAGAAAAAGATGAAGGAAAATTATTGGCACATAAAGCATTTTGGAACTATCCTCAAAAAATTAGATATCAAGCTACTATTACAGAAATGATATATATACATCCTAAAACTAAGGACGGGATCTATTTCTTAAACCTTCAAATCTCATCATTTGAAAATGATGCTTCACCAAGTAAACCTGTTTTATATAAAATAGTGAAATAATGAAAATAACACTACAACTTGAAGAACTTGCAATGCTAGGTTTAGGCATCTATGCTTTTAATTGCTTATCTTATCCTTGGTGGTTGTTTTTAGCACTTTTTCTTGTTCCTGATATAGGAATGCTAGGCTATAGCATCAATACAAAAATAGGAGCAGCTTGTTACAATCTTTTTCATCATAAAGGCCTGGCTATCCTAATATACTTTTCTGGTGTTTTTGGTAATAATGAAATCCTTCAATTATCCGGAAGTATTCTTTTTGCACATGCTGCTTTTGATAGAATCTTAGGATACGGCTTAAAATTCGAAAAAGGTTTTAAATTTACACACTTGGGAGAAATAGGAAAAAAGAATTAGAATGGAGTTATTATTTATAGGACTTATAGGCGGAGTCATCTTATCATATTTTATTTTTGCAAGGTTTACCGCTGCAAAAAAGAAATCTTCTATAAAGACACAGTCTACAGTGCTTATGGAAAAGATCAAAAGCGTCTGTAAACTTGTTACTGTAGAAGGGGATTTCGCAGAAATTTATCATTATGAAAGTGTAAAAGAAAAATTCTTTAGCCTATTGTCTGGAACCAAGAAAGCATTAATATTAATCGATGCAAAAGCCTATGTTGGATTTGATCTATCTCAAGTCAAACTCGAAAGCGATACTAAAAACAAACGTATTATCTTGACTCATTTTCCACAACCCAAACTATTGACTATTGAAACCGACTTTAAATATTATGATAAAAAAGAAGGATGGCTTAACCCTTTTACATCAACAGACCTTACAGAAATTAACAAAGAAGCCAAACAATTTATAAAAGATAAAATACCTAATAGCGGTCTTATGGAGTCTGCTCAAAAAGAGGCGTTAACAGCAATTTCACTAATGGAAACTCTGGCAGAAGCCATTGGATGGAAATTAGATTATTCTGCTTTACAATTGGATAACAATAATACCGATGCAAAACAGTTAAAATAAGAAGTAATGAGTATTAATATCTCTACAGATAAACAAAAATTAAATATTGATTTTATTCATCAATTCTTAACGAGGTCCTATTGGGCAAAAGGAAGAACCAAAGATGAAGTAAGAACTAGTATTGAACATTGTTTAAATTTTGGAGTGTATATAAATACTACACAAATTGGTTTTGCAAGAATTTTAACCGATTATGTTGTTTTTGCCTACGTGATGGATGTTTTTATTATAGAAGAACATAGAGGAAATGGGTACGCTAAACAATTAATGAAAGCAGTAACAGAATGTCCTGATTTGCAAAATATCAAACGATGGATGCTCGCAACTAGCGATGCTCATAACCTTTATAAACAGTTTGGGTTTGATGCCATACCTGACCCTTCTAAAATAATGGGAAAACTAATTATTTAATATGAATATTGAAGCTTTTAGAGAGTATTGCCTATCAAAAAAAGGAGTTACAGAGCATTTTCCTTTTGATGAAACAACCTTGGTATTTAAGGTAATGGGTAAAATGTTTGCCCTAACAGGCTTAGAAAGAATTCCGTTTAGTGTAAACTTAAAATGTGATCCAGATAGGGCTATAGAATTACGAGAATACCACTCTGAAATTACTCCTGGATATCATATGAGTAAAAAACATTGGAATACTGTTAACTTTTCGGAAGGTTTAGCTACTAATATGTTGATCGAATTAATAGACCATTCTTATGATCTAGTCGTAAGTGGTTTAACCAAAAAAGTGAAACAAGAACTAGAGAACCTTTAACTCAAAAAAAAAGAGAATATGTTGTTTTTTCGAAAAACACAGTAGCGTATTCTTCAATATATATGAATAATTCTAAAGAATTTTATACCGAGCAAATTTCTGAATACACAATAGCGCTAAAAAAAATTAAAAGACAATTAGCACTTTCAAGCACGATACGTTTGTTTGTTTTTTTATCTATTGCTGCAGGTGTCTATTTTGGATATCCAAATAGTCAAATTATTATAGGCAGTCTTCTGCTAGGATCCATTGTATTTATTTATTTGGTCACTCGCCATACCAATCTTACGTATACGAAAAAGAAACTCGAAAAATTAATTGAAATTAATCAATTAGAACTAGATGTTTTTAAGGATGATATTAGTAAACTAGATACAGGAAAAGAGTTTATAGATGCCACTCATGTCTATAGTCATGATATAGATCTTTTTGGAGAACGATCTTTTTTTCAATACGGAAACCGAACAACAACACTTGCAGGAAAAAGTAAATTTGCCTCAATACTTACTGCAAATTCTATTGATCATATAGAACGTAAACAAGAAGCTGTGCAGAACATTGCTAAATTGGCTAAATGGAGACAAGAATTTTCAGCAACGGCTGCATTAGTAAGCGTATCTATTCCGGTAGCTTCAATACAAAAATGGCTGAGTAATTACACTCCTTTTGTTCCGAAAGTAATGAAACTACTACCCATAATCGTATCAACAATTTCAACATTACTAATTGTATTACTATTTCTTAATGTTATCACATTTAATATGCTATTACTATGGTTCTTTATAGGGCTGGGTATAACAGGAACTCAATTAAAAAAAATAAATGCACTATATAACGATGCAGGTAGAGTAAAAGATACTTTTGATCAATATTATAGACTTGTTGAGAAAATAGAAAATACCTCTTTTGATGCTGCTCTGTTAAAAGAAAAAAAACAATTAGTTATTGATGAAAAAGAAAAAGCTTCGCAGATTTTAAAACAGTTTGCTAGTATTCTTAATGCCTTTGATCAACGAAATAATATGATGTTTGGGGTACTTGCTAATGGACTATTTCTTTGGGATATCCTTCAAAGTTACCGAATAGAAAAATGGATTTCTCAAAACCAAAATAAAGTTACCCGATGGTTCGAGGTCATTGCATTTTTTGATGCCTATAATTCACTTGGAAATTTTGTATTTAATCACCCCAATTATAGCTATCCAAAAATAGTATCTGGTACTACGACTCTTAAAGCTAAAAATCTTGGGCACCCGATGCTTAAAACAGCAAAACGAGTAGACAATGATATTACTATCGACACAGAACAATTTTTTATTATTACAGGGGCCAATATGGCTGGAAAAAGTACCTTTTTACGTACAGTCGCTTTACAAATAGTAATGTCAAATATAGGCCTACCTATCTGCGCTGATTCTTGTGAATATAGACCAATAAAGTTAATATCAAGTATGCGTACGTCAGATTCTCTAAGTGATGATGCATCCTACTTTTTCTCAGAACTCACACAACTTAAAAAAATAGTTGATGCACTAGACACAAACGAGTATTTTATTATTTTAGATGAGATCTTAAAAGGAACCAATAGTAAAGATAAAGCTGCAGGATCACGAAAGTTTGTAGAAAAGCTAGTGGCCGCACACGCTACAGGTATTATTGCTACTCATGATTTAAGTCTTTGTGAAATTGCTTCAGAGCTACCACAAGTAAAAAATCGATTTTTTGATGCCCAGATTGTTAATGACGAGTTGTATTTTGATTATAAATTCAAAGATGGAGTTTGTCAAAATATGAATGCCTCTTTCCTCCTTAAAAAAATGGGGATTGTATAATTTAGTTTCTCTATAGTAAAGATGAATAGAAATTGGTAAATTCACTCTTAGAATTTATTGGTTTCAAAAATGGCAAAAACTATTTTTAAGTGTATTGATGCACATACATGTGGAAACCCTGTAAGGGTCGTTACCACAGGAAAACCTAATCTTGTTGGTAAAACGATGAGTGAAAAAAGGCAACATTTTCTAAAGGAATATGATTGGATTAGAAAAGGGTTAATGTTTGAACCTAGAGGACATGATATGATGAGTGGAAGCATCTTATTTGACCCTCATGATCCAAAAAACGATTTTGCTATATTATTTATAGAAACTTCTGGGTGTTTACCTATGTGCGGACATGGAACTATAGGAACCATTACTATAGCTATTGAAGAAGGCTTAATACACCCTAAAATTCCTGGTAGAATAAAAATGGAGGCTCCAGCAGGTTTGGTAGAAATTGAATATCATCAAAACGGGAAAAAGATAGATTGGGTAAAACTCAAAAATGTAAAATCGTATCTAGCTGCAGAAGCATTAACAATTACATGCTCAGAACTTGGTAAAATCAAATTTGATGTCGCTTACGGCGGCAATTATTATGCTATTATTGATCCTCAAAAAAACTTTAGTGGGATACATAATTTCACTGCAGGAAAGTTAATACAATACTCTCAAGAAATAAGACAACGCATAAATAATGAATATCCAGATTATTTTATACATCCAGAAAACGATACGATAAGAGATGTTAGTCATATCCTTTGGACCGGCAATCCAATACATACTGAATCATCAGGAAGGAATGCTGTTTTTTATGGTGAAAAAGCCATAGATCGCTCACCTTGTGGCACAGGAACCTCTGCTCGAATGGCTCAATTATATGCCAAAGGGCTATTAAAAAAAGGAGAAGATTACATTCATGAAAGCTTTATTGGCAGCACATTTATTGGAAGAATTGAAGAAGAAACTATTCTAAATAATAACCAAAAAGCTATCGTTCCAAGTATAGAAGGGTGGGCCAAAATATATGGCTATAATACTATTATTATTGATGATCAAGATGATCCATATGCACATGGGTTTCAAGTGATTTAACTCTAGTCGAATCAAAGAATTTAAAACTTAATACAGACTAGTACTGCAAACACACTCAAATGTATTATTATGAATAAAAAAGTGATTGTTATCGGTGGCGGAATCATAGGGTTATGCACAGCTTATTACTTACATAAAGCAGGGCATCAAGTAACTATAATTGATAAATCTACTATGGATTTTGGAGCCTCGTATGTTAATGCAGGATACCTGTCTCCAAGTCATATCATACCAATTGCGGCACCGGGAGTAATGAAAAAAGGGTTAAAATGGATGTTTGACTCTTCTAGTCCCCTATTTATTAAACCACGTTTTAATCTCAATTTCTTACGATGGTCATTAGCCTTCAATAATTCTTGTTCTCAAAAAAATGTATATCGAGGTGTTCCTGCAATTAAAGATATTGCAGTTTTGGGGCGTGATTTATATTCGGAAATTAAAAATGAAGAAAAATTCAAGTTTCAATTAGAACAAAAAGGTTTACTTATGATCTGTCAAACCGATAAAATGCTCGAAGAAGAAACTGGTGTCGCGGAAATTGCAAAAAAAGAAGGATTACCCATACAAGAACTTACACCAAATGACTTAAAAGAGCTAGAGCCTAATGTTTCAATAAATGCAAAAGGAGCTATTTTATATAAATGTGATGCGCATACTACTCCTGGTATGTTTATGGAAGAAATGAAAACTTATTTACAAAATGCAGGTGTTGTTTTTCGTAAAAATGAAACAGTAAAAGATATTAAATTCAAGAATGATACAATTATTTCATTAAAGACTACAAACACAACATATTCTGCCGATGAATTTGTTCTTGCAGCAGGATCTTGGTCTCACCTTCTAAGCAAAAAAATAGGCCTCAAATTACTTCTAGAAGCTGGTAAAGGCTATAGAATTAATTCTGAAAGAAAATTAGGAATCAAATACCCAGCTATTCTAGCAGAAGCAAAAGTTGCTATTACGCCAATGCATGGCTTTACAAGATTTGCTGGTACTATGGAGATTGCAGGGATTAATCATAATGTAAACCCCATACGAATTGAAGCTATTGCTAATGCTACAAAACGTTATTATCCCGAAATTACATTAACTCCCGAAGAAAAAAAAACTGCAGCTTCAGGTTTACGTCCAGTCTCTCCTGATGGTCTACCTTATATTGGGAAATCTCAAAAATGTAACAACTTAACAATTGCAACAGGTCATGCTATGATGGGTTGGAGCATGGGTACTGCAACAGGAAAATTAGTTTCAGAGATTATATCAGATAAAAAAACATCATTAAGTCTTGATGCATACCATCCGGATAGAAAATTTTAGACAATTTCCTTATCTCTTAGAAAGTACGTTTACAAAATTCCTGTTTGACGTTTATAAAATGCATCCTGTTGTTTTTTCATCATTTCCCGAGCTATTTTCTTCTTATATGCATATAATTCTTCTTCTTCTGTTAAATCGCTATAAACACGATCGTTTATAGTATGATCCGTATCTAGTACTATTCTGCGTTGGCTTTCTTTTTGAGTTACCCACGTTTTTACTTCACCTTCTATATCCTCAAGTTTAAAATCATACTCTCCTTTTGGCGATAATAATTTAGCAAAAATTGGAGATGTTTCTATCGCTAGAAATAATAAGAAAATAAAAAACGAAGGTAACCATGGCAATTCGTTAAGAGCTGTAACACGAGCCATTAAACCATCAAAATTATCAATAATGGGTTGTGAATTGACTATTTGATTTTCGTACGCTAGTGCTAATTCGTTTTTTTGAGTCTCTAAACCTATAATCTTATCATTATTGGTCTTTTTTAAGGTGACTAATGCTGCTAATGCTGCATCATGCTTTTCTCTTTTTTCTTTATAAACTGGGCCTTTACCTATGCGCTCTGTTCCTTTTCTGCCTTCGGCTTCAGCTATATAAGTTTCATAAAGATTATTTACTTCTGTTTCTTTGGTAGAAACCTCTTCTTTTAAAGAATTAATTTCAGCATCTATTGCGGCAATTGCTGGCGTATATTGTATAGCTATTTGCTCTTTATTGGCTAAGGTTAAATCATTTTTTTGCTCCAATAGAACACGATCAATTTCTTTCTCGAATATCTTTAATTCTAAAGGTTTAGAAATTACAACAGCTATAATTATTGCAAGAATAAGTCTTGGCGATGCTTGCAAAAACTCATCTAGGAAACTTTCTTTTTTCCTAATGGTCGAAACTATAAATCGATCCAGATTGAAAATTAACAATCCCCATACTAATCCAAAAAATACAGCTCCAAAATAATTATCAAAAACAGTATACAGTGCATAACTGGCGGCAACAAAAGCCATAACTGCAGTAAAAAAAACAGTAGCACCTATACCTGCATATTTGTTTTGTTCTCCACTAGAACAACTATCCAAAATATCAGCATCTGCTCCTGAGCATAAAATAAAAAAACGTTTTAACATAATCTAAGGGTTTTGATTGACAATAGATATAACGCTGATTTATAGGTTAATGTTGCATCTACAACCCTATAAGCGTGGTATTAATCAGAAACAAAAAACTCCTATAAAGGAGTTTTTGACTATTACAAATGATCTAAAACAAGTAGCTTAACTAATTATTTTCTTTACGAGATTTTTCAAACGCTCTACGTTCTTCCTTCCGCGCTTCTTCCATTATTTTTCTGGCTTCTTTACGGGCTTTTTCTACTTCTCTCCTTACTTCTACTTGAGCTTTTCTTGCTTCATCTAAAGCTTTTCTTCGAGCTTTACCGGCTTCTTTTCTGGCTTTATGTGCGCTATTTCTAGCTTTCTCTCTAGCTCTTTCAGCTTGCAACATTGCTATATTAGCTCTTTGTTCAGCTTGTACCGAATGTAGCATTGCCATTTCTTCAGCTTTTAACCTTGCAATTTCAGCATTATGCATAGCACGCTCTCTGATTTTGTGAGACTCTTCCATCGCTAAATTCGCTTCTTCTCTAGCAATTATTCTAGCCTCACGTGCAACTTCCATAGCCTCTCTGCGTACTTCTTCGGCACTCTCTCTTGCTCTTTCTGCAACTTCCATTGCATGAGCTCTAGCTTCTTCTACCATGTGCATTACATTTTCAATTTCATGCTCATGCTCCATTTCTGCCTCGTGCATCGCCTCTTCTACCTCATCCATTTCGGTGATTACTTCATCTTCTTCAATCTCTTCGTTTATTTCTTCATAGGATGCGCCAACAGCTGGTGCTTTAGAAGGCTTTAGTGGTTTGAGTGGTTTTGGATATGTTCTTTTCTTACTCTTTTTTAGTTTAGGTGGAGCCGGCGGTGCTGGTATAGTACTTGCTTCTCCTTTTCTTACCCTTGGTGCCTTTGGTAAAGGGGGTGGTGGAGGTATTAGATCATGAGCATTTGAATCAGCTTTATACAATCTTGTTTTTCTATACGTTTCATTTAATTTCTGCACTAACCCATTATCTGCATTATTAATTTGAACATTAAAATTAAAACCAGTAAGTTCATCATCATTCCATTGTTTAGTAATCTCATCAATAGTCTTAGCAAAATTTGATACTTCTGTTGTCTTACCATTTACTTTGATTTGATCACCATTGATTTTGATTTTAATCTTTTTGTTTGGATCTGTATCTTCAACCGTCTTGGTATAATTTACATTTTTTTGCTGCGCTGTAATTTCATTATTAAAAAGTAGCATACAGCCTAATAGCATAGGTAAAAGCAGCAGCATTTTAGCCGCTGCTCTAGTCTTTGAAAATTGTTGTGACATCATAATAATTCGTTTTTTGGTTAATGAATAATTAATAGGACTTGATAACTCAGCTTGATTAGTGCTGTTTGGATAGTTAACAAGAAGATTCATGTATTGATGTAGCGAAAATTGACGTTTTAAAACGGTTTGATCTGCTAAGAATTCATGATTTAATTTAATAGCTTTTTTTATCCAGAATAACAACGGGTTAAACCAAAGAACAACCTGTAAAATTTCTACAAATAATATATCCAGAGTATGTTTTTGGGTGACATGTGTTTGTTCATGAAGTAAAACTTCTTTAGGGATACTTTGCTCCTGATACGCTTTTTTAGATACGAAAATATACTTTAGAAAAGTATGTGGTACGACAGCAGTATTTCCCACTAAAACATTAACATGAGATGATTCTTTTAAACGCTCATTGGTGGTAATTTTTAAGGTTAAGTTTTTAAGGTTTCTTAAAAATCGAAAGCCAAAAATTAAAAAACCAACCCCATAAACGCTATATAGTAAAAAGAGCGTATAGTTTACTGAAGGCGTTGATACATCCTCATTGGACATAGTAGTCATTATAATTTGTTCCTGATGCTCTATTTGAGGTTCTACAGGTATTTTAGTAGTCGTATAGGTAAAAGTAACAGTAGGGATAACCAGTGCAAATATTAAACTTAGAATTAAATAAAACCGTTTAACATGATGCATCTTCTCTTTTTCTAAAAACAAAAGATAAAACCCCCAGAGGACAAACATGCAAAGCGATGATTTTATTAAATACACTATCATTACTGTTGTTTTTTGATTTGCTGATCCACGATCTTTTTGAGCTCTTCTAACTCTGATGTAGATAGATTAGTCTCTGAGGTAAAGAAAGAGGCAAACTGTGATGCAGAGTTATTAAAAAAATTCTTTATCAGACCATTTACATGTTTTGAAAAATAGTCCGTCTTTTTAACCAGTGGGTAATATTCTCTAGACTTACCATACAACTTGTAATCTACAAAACCTTTATCCTTCATTCTTTTTAGTAAAGTCGCCACAGTGGTAGTAGCAGGTTTTGGATCTGAGAAAGCATCAAGAAGATCCTTCATAAAGGCTCTCTCTAGTTTCCAGAGATATTGCATAAGTTGTTCTTCAGATTTTGATAACTGCATTACTCTACATGATTAGAATTAACTCTACAAATGTAGAATAAAATATTTTACAAGCAAAAAAAAAATCACTTTCTATATTAAAACTACTGGAAAACCGTATGTAAATTACTAAATATCAATTATTTAACTTTTATTTTACATTTCTAAAAAAAGACAAGCACGGGGAATTTGTACCTTTAAAAATAAGATTTAACCAATAAATTTATTACACAATGAAAAAAATTATTTTATCAATAGTGACTCTTTTGAGCGCTATAGGATTGCACGCGCAACACAATTACGACAATCAAAACACCATTTACAGTTTAAATGGAAATGTAGGGGTTAGAATAACTTCACCAGGTGCTACATTAGATGTGCCACGAGGAAATGCAGGTGGAGGAACTGCAATGTTTAGAGGTACTAACAGAATTTCTCATTTTAATTTCTCTACTAACGAAGACACATATATTAGAGGTGGGAAAGTGAACTCAAATGTATTTCTAAATGATAATGGTGGTAATGTAGGGGTAAGAAATACAAATCCTCAGGCAACAATTGATGTTAGCAGAGGAAACGCTGGTGGTGGAACAGCTATGTTTAGAGGTACTAATAGAACATCGCATTTTAGTTACTCAATAGATGAACACACTTATATCAGAGGAGGAAAACTAAACTCTAACGTCTTCCTAAACGATAATGGTGGTAATGTAGGAATCAGAAATACATCTCCGATTGCTACTCTTGATGTTAGCAGAGGAAACGCTGGTGGTGGAACGGCTATGTTTAGAGGAACTAATAGAACATCGCATTTTAGCTACTCAACAGATGAACATACATATATAAGAGGTGGTAAATCAAATTCTAGCGTATTTCTAAATGATAATGGTGGCAACGTAGGCATCGGAACTACAAATACAAGAGGGTATAAGTTGGCTGTAAACGGGAAAATACGTGCAAAAGAAATTGTAGTTGAAGCTAGTCCTTGGCCAGATTTTGTTTTTAAATCCAATTACAACCTCTTACCACTAAAAGAAGTGGCTAAACATATCAAGACTAAGGGTCACTTACCAAATATTCCTACTGAAAACGAAGTGCATCAAAACGGTATTAGTTTAGGTACGATGAACGCAAAACTATTGCAAAAAATAGAGGAGCTTACTCTTTATACAATCCAGCAAGAAGATCAATTAAATTCTCTTCAAGAAGCACTTAAAACTGTGCAAGCAGAACTTAAAGATCTAAAAAAACAACACTAATCAACCTTATATTATAAAGAACTAAAATAAGGTCGTCGAATTACATAAGCTCCTAGTTAATACTTCTAAGATCACAGCATTTACATCTTCTAGGGATGACTTATTTTATTCGAACGACATTTAATTCTCTTATGATATTTAAAATTATTTAAAATGAAAAAAATAATCTTCACACTAATCGTAGTAACGTTTACAATTCAATTTCACGCACAAGAGCAATTTAGCAGTATTAATCTTTTTGGTAGTAACCCTACTCCATCTGTAAATGGTTTCTTAAACAAACTTGAATTTACACAAGGTAATCATGGGGCGTTGGTATTTCATCCTGGGCAAAAAGACGAATTAATGTTTGGTTTCCACAAAAATGGTAGCTTTTATTGGGGAACTGGACGCTCTGCTACAAAAAAAGACTATTACTCTATGTATTTAAATGGAAGTAATGGAGATCTAAGAGTTCTAGGAACCACAACTATAAAATCTACTTCAATACTTGGAAATAATCCTACACCTTCTGTGAATGGGTTTCTAAATAGATTAGAATTTAAAGGTGGGGCTCATGCCGCATTGGTATTTCATCCTGGACAAAAAGACGAATTAATGTTTGGGTTACACCAAAATGGTAATTTTTATTGGGGGACAGGACGTTCTGCTACAAAAAAGGACTACTACTCTATGTATTTAAATGGAAACAATGGAAACCTAGGAATTCGTGGTAAACTTACCTCTAGTGAAGTTGAAGTTAAAGTTGGTGGCTGGGCTGATTTTGTTTTTAATGATGATTACCAACTACCATCACTAGAAGAAGTTGAAAATCATATCCAGAAAAAAGGACACCTTGCTAATATTCCTTCAGAAATAGAAGTAATTCGAAATGGCATTAATTTAGGGGAAATGGACGCTAAATTACTTCGAAAAATTGAAGAGTTAACCCTATATACCATTCAGCAAAACAAAGAATTAAAAGAATTGAGAAGCATCATTAAAAACCTTCAAAGTAAAGTTCAAGATCTTAACAAATGAAAAATAAAACTCTTAAAACTCAAATTATGAAAAATTTATTATTTCTATTTCTTATTCTTACAATAACATGTAAGCTTACTGCTCAAGATCAGACGATTAACGGCAAACTTACCGTAGCTGAAAGTATAAAATGGGGAAGCACAGGAGCCATATTAAATACCGACCAAGGGGCTTCTATCGAATTGAGAGGCAATGGAATACCTTATCTTGATTTCTCCAACGATCCAACAATCGACTTTGATTTAAGATTAATCTTGAGAGGAGATAATTTACTTTCTTTTGAAGGTGGAGACATCAAAATGAGTAACAAACTATCGGCTAGACAAAGTATAAGTTGGGGAAATACGGGAGCCTTATTAAATACCGACCAAGGAGCTTCTATTGAATTGAGAGGTACTGGAATTCCATATCTTGATTTCTCTAATGACCCAACAACCGACTTTGATATGAGGTTAATTCTAAGAGATAACAATACTCTTGGAGTTTCAGGTGGTAATATGGCAATAGATGGAGCTTTAAAAGCTAAAGAAATAGAAGTTAAACCCAATGTATGGGCTGATTTTGTTTTTAATGAAGATTACAAACTTCCTACCCTAGAAGAAGTTGAAAATCATATCCAAGAAAAAGGACACCTTGTTAATATTCCACCTGAAAAAGAGGTAATAGAAAATGGTATTCATTTGGGAGAAATGAATATGAAACTTCTTTTAAAAATTGAAGAGTTAACATTATATACTATTCAACAAGAAAAAGAAATCAAAAGATTAAAATCTATCGAAAAAAGATTGGATGAAATAGAGAAGTTTATCGCTAATAAAAAATAAAATATCTCAAAAAAAATGATAAACCATAAAGCACAAAATAACCGATGAAAAAAAAAGTAACTATTTTGTTATTAATTATAACAATCCAGATGACCAGTTATGGTCAACAAACTTTTAATGATAAAATTGATATTAATCAATTAAATAGTAAATATCCATCTTTAAATGTCACTACTCGACAGGGTTTATTTAACGGAGGCCACCCCCATTTATACTTTTTAAATACAGGAGGAAGTGCAACTACACCAACATCAACTCCTGCAAATAGATTATTAGGAACAATTATTTATTCTGGATTTGACGGACAGTCCAATGTACAAATAGGAAGAATTGGGGTTACTACGACAGGGGATTTTACTCCAGGAAATTACCCAGCGAGAATGAATTTTCAGATAGGAGGAACCAATACTTGTTGTGGGGTTACTAGAATGACCATTGATGGGGAAACAGGAAATGTTGGCATAGGAACTTCTAATACTGGCTCTCATAGATTAGCTGTTGAAGGATCAATAGGCGCAAGAGAAATAACTGTTCAAACAGGAACTTGGTCAGATTTCGTTTTTAATGATGATTATGCACTTCCTTCTCTGGAAGAAGTTGAAAATCATATTAAAGAAAAAGGACACCTTGCAAATATTCCTTCAGAAAAAGAAGTGATTCGTAATGGTGTTAATTTAGGAATAATGGACGCTAAATTGCTTCAAAAAATTGAAGAGTTAACCATATATATTATTGAAATAAACAAAAGGGTTGTTGAATTAGAAAAGGAAAATTCACAATTAAAAAACCAAAACTAAACCATGAAAAAATATTTATATATTATATGCCTGTTAATTGCTTTCAGTATTCAAGCACAGACTAAAGTTGGTGAAGAAATTACTAGTACTCACCAAAGTCCACATCCTTATCAAGGTAATACTACCAATACCTATAAAATGGTATGGAGCCAAGAAATATCACAAAAAGGTGCAGGTTATGTGGCTGTACATTTTAACAAAATACAGCTAGCTACGAATGATTTTATAATTGTAAGAGACATAGACAATACTAGGTCCTGGAAATACTCTGAAAATACAATCCATAAAAGAGGTAATAGTTTTTGGAGTATTCCTATTTATGATGACAAAATGATCATTGAAATCTTTAGTATCAACCCTAAGGGAGGATTTGGGTATACTATTGATATTGTAGCCAAAGGTTATCCCATAGAATCGTTAAGAGCTCAAGAAGATGAAGCTCTTTGCGGTGCTGATGACTCCAGAAACGCTATTTGCTATTCAAATAACGAACCAGATGCATATAATCGCTCACGTGCAGTAGCTAGATTATTAATTAACGGGACATCTGCTTGTACGGGTTGGTTAATTGGAGATAATGGCCAGTTAATGACTAATGAGCACTGTATCCAGAATCAAGCTGACGCGAACAATGTAACTGTAGAATTCATGGCGCAAGGGGCAAATTGTGGTACAAACTGTGATTCTTGGTTTGCATGCCCAGGTACTATTGAGGCTACATCTGCAAATCTTATTCGCGCTAATGCACCATTGGATTATGCTCTTTTAGACTTAAATACGACTACTAATTTACCTCAAACTTATGGTTTTCTTCAATTAAGAGATACAGGTGCTGTTCTTAACGAACGTATTTATATCCCTCAACACCCACGAGCTTGGGGTAAGCGAATTGCATTACTTTCTACAGATCCAAATGATCAAGGAGGTGTAGCTCGCATATTTTCTTTAACCCGACCTCGTTGTGGTGGTAGTGGTAACGATATAGGCTATTTTGCCGATACCCAAGGTGGGTCTTCTGGATCTCCAGTTTTAGGGTATGGAGACAACCTAGTTGTCGCATTACACCATTGTGCTAATTGCCCAAATAGAGGAGTACCCATTGAACTGATCATTCAAAATTTAGGTAATGACTTACCTCCTAATGCTCTTCCATCAGATGGATGTCCTAATAATCTGACCGTGACCCAAAATGTCCCAGGAGGAACTACCGATAATCAAGAAGCGGCAAATATGTTAACTGCCAATAATACAATTGCGAATGGCGGTATTGCAACCTATACTGCGGGTCAAAAAGTGGTTCTATCAACAGGTTTCAAAGCTTCAACAGGATCAAAATTTACGGCAAAAATTCAAAATTGTAGTACATCTAGAGAAGTAGTATTCACTTCAATAGAAAAAAGTTCACCCGCTGTAGAAAAAGTAGAATCTGATGATTTTATAATACATCCAAATCCAACAAATAGTGAGTTCATCATTTCTGCAAACTCTTTAAAAAATCTAGATAACACTTCAATAAAAGTGTATGATATTCTAGGAGCTGTAAAACTAAAACAGGATATTTCATCTACCAAAAACAATGTAAATGTTCAAAGCCTTGAAGAAGGCCTATATTATGTTATTATATCAACTACTAGAGGAACTTTGGTTTCTAAAAAATTATTGATAAAACGATAATTTCTTTATTTAATTATGAAGTATAAAAAAGGGGGAATTTTATTTCCCCCTTTTAACATCAAAGGTATATTGATATTATTTATTCTTTGAAAGCTCGGTAAAATATTTATAAAAAAGCGGAATTGTTTCGATACCTTTTAAATAGTTCCACACGCCAAAATGTTCGTTAGGAGAATGTATGGCATCACTATCCAACCCAAATCCCATAAGAATAGTTTTACTTTTTAATTCTTTTTCAAACAAAGAAACAATAGGAATACTTCCGCCACTGCGTTGTGGAATTGGTGTTTTACCAAAACTATCTTGATACGCACTACTCGCAGCCTGATACCCTAAACTATCTATTGGTGTAACATATCCTTGACCACCATGATGAGGCGTTACTTTTATAGTCACTCCATCTGGTGCAATACTTTCAAAATGGTTTTTAAATAAAGTTGTTATTTCTTCCCAATCTTGATTCGGGACTAAACGCATTGAAATTTTAGCATATGCCTTACTCGCAATTACAGTTTTGGCCCCTTCTCCGGTATATCCGCCCCAAATACCATTTACATCTAGTGTAGGCCTAATTGAATTTCTTTCATTTGTACTATATCCTTTCTCTCCATAAACCGCATTAATATCTAAGGCTTTTTTATATGCTTCAAGAGAAAATGGTGCTTTTGCCATCTGTTCACGTTCGCTATCAGATAAATTCTCTACTTTATCATAAAATCCTGGGATGGTAATATGATTATTTTCATCATGTAAAGAAGCTATCATTTTGGTTAGAACATTAATAGGGTTTGCTACTGCTCCCCCATACAACCCACTATGCAAATCTCTATTAGGACCGGTAACCTCTACCTCTACATAACTTAATCCTCTTAACCCTGTTGTAATCGATGGCACATCTTTAGCGATCATACCGGTATCACTAATTAAAATTACATCATTCGCTAATTTTTCTTGATTATTCTCAACAAACCAACTCAAACTTTTACTTCCAACTTCTTCTTCTCCTTCAATCATAAATTTCACATTACAAGGCAGTTGATCGGTCTCAGTCATGAGCTCTAGTGCTTTTACATGCATATACATCTGTCCTTTATCATCACAAGAACCTCGTGCAAAAATAGCGCCTTCGGGATGAATTTCAGTCTTCTTAATTACAGGTTCAAAAGGAGGGCTATCCCATAAATCTATTGGATCTGGTGGTTGTACATCATAATGTCCATATACTAAAACCGTTGGTAAACTAGGATCAACAATTTTTTCCCCATACACTATTGGATATCCAGGAGTTAGACAAATTTCTACAGCATCACAGCCAGCGGCTTCTAGGCTTTTTTTGATTACATCAGCCGTTTTGATTACATCCTTTTCATAAGCAGAATCGGCACTAATTGATGGAATTTTAAGTAATTCAAGAAGTTCATTTATAAAACGATCCTTATGTTCTTGAATATAAGTATGTATATGTTGCATATTATGAGTTAATTTTTGTCTAAAAGTACTAAAAGTTTATATTTTTTCGGCTTGGTCTTTTTATTTTAAAAGTATTGTTTATATTTGCACTCGCTTTTACAGATAGTCCTAAGCAATGTAAGAGTTAGTTAATGCGGGCGTGGTGGAATTGGTAGACACGCTAGACTTAGGAATTAGACAAGTAAAAGTTCATAAAATATTGAAAAAGCGGGCGTGGTGGAATTGGTAGACACGCCAGACTTAGGATCTGGTGCCGCGAGGTGTGAGAGTTCGAGTCTCTCCGCCCGCACTTTTTCAACTGTAAATATACAGTTATAAAACCTCTCAAAATTGAGAGGTTTTTTTATTTGGGTACAACATAGGTACAACATTTTACCAGTTTTT
Organism: Aquimarina aggregata; assembly: GCF_001632745.1. Lineage (GTDB taxonomy): Bacteria > Bacteroidota > Bacteroidia > Flavobacteriales > Flavobacteriaceae > Aquimarina > Aquimarina aggregata. The sequence goes on from NZ_LQRT01000015.1 coordinate 30,733, forward strand.
GCTTATTAATTTTATTCTATTGCATTTGTAGCCAAACAAATACAACCATGCTCAAATTAAATAATCATACCTATACTGTGCTGAAATTTATTGCAAATAATGAATTATCGATTCTGCAAATTCAGAACACTTTACAGTTGTAGATTCTGGCATTAGTCTTGCAAAATCATAAGTAACTTTTTTCTTTTTGATTGAAGTTTCAAGTCCACTTACAATGAGTTCTGCAGCTTTATTCCAACCTATATACTCCAACAGCATTACACCAGACAAAATCATTGAAGAAGGATTAACCTTGTCCAAACCAGCATACTTTGGTGCTGTGCCGTGTGTGGCTTCGAATAAGGCTACCCCAGTTTCATAATTAATGTTAGCTCCAGGAGCAATTCCTATGCCACCAACCATTGCGGCTAATGCATCCGAAATATAATATCCATTAAGGTTGAGTGTGGCAATAACATCATACTCACTTGGTCGTAATAATATTTGTTGTAGAAAAGCATCAGCTATAACATCTTTGATAATAACTTGGTGTCCATTCTTTTCTAAACGCATCCACGGACCACCTTGTAATTCTTTGGCGTTAAATTCTTCTTTTGCCAATTGATAGCCCCAATTTTTAAACTGCCCTTCAGTGTATTTCATAATATTACCTTTATGGACTAGTGTTACCGAGTCTTTTCGATTGTCAATAGCATATTGAATAGCTGACCTTATAAGTCGTTCTGAACCTTCTTTGGAAACGGGTTTCACACCAAGTGAGACTGTATTCGGAAAGCGAATCTGAGTAACGCCCATTTCCTCAATCAAGAATTTTTTAACTCTAGTAGCCTCTGGAGTTCCTTTATTCCATTCAATACCTACATAAATATCTTCAGTATTTTCCCTGAATATGGTCATATCCACACGTTCAGGAGATTTCACAGGAGCAGGCACACCTGGGTACCACTTTACAGGTCTAACACAGGCAAATAAATCTAATTGTTGTCTAAGTGCGACATTTAAAGATCGCATACCTCCACCTACTGGAGTCGAAAGAGGACCTTTAATAGCGACAACACAATTTTTTATTTCATCTACTGTATTTTGAGGAAGCCATTCACCCGTTACTGTTTTAGACTTTTCACCAGCATAAACCTCCTTCCAATGAATAGTTCTTTCGCCATTATATGCCACTTCTACTGCGTGGTCGATAACTCTTTTGGCTGCCCACCAAACATCCGTTCCAATTCCATCACCTTCTATAAAAGGGATGATAGGATGATTAGGTACTATAAGCTTATGCTGACTAAATTTTATATTTTCCATTTTCTTAGTGTGTTACATTTGTCTCTTAATCTAAGAAGCTATGGACTCAATTTTTTTAGTTTTTTAATGGAGTCCTCTGTAATCTCAATAGTTCGTATTGGGAACGGAATTATTATACCTTCTTCTTTGAACCTTTTCTGTAGTCTCTGAATAAACTGATGACGCATCTTGAATTGATTTTCATAAAGGTCAGTTGCCAACCATACCTTCATATTGATGCTACTGTCTGCAAACTCATAAAAACGAACTGCTGGTTCAAATTTTTTGGGTAAAGGTGGATATTCGGAAAGTAGCTGTTGAGCCACCTCTAATGTTACGCGTTCTACCAGCTCCAAGTCACTATCATAATGCACCCCTACCATTACCTGAAAGAATAGATTTTTTTGAAGGGTAAAAAAATTAGTGGTTATGGTACTGGATATTTTTGAGTTGGGAATGATAACCACATTTTCCAATAAGGTTTTAACAACCGAGTTTCGCCAATTTATATCCAAAACATAGCCTTCTTCCCCAGAATTCAATTTAATATAATCACCAGGTTTTAGCTGTTTGGCGGCAAGTATGTGCAATCCTGCAAATAAATTGCCCAAGGTGTCCTGTAGCGCCAATGCTACTGCTAGACCCCCAACCCCTAAAGCTGTTAGTATGGGAGCTAATTCAAAGCCTATTAGATTTGTATAAATCACAAATCCAGAAAGATAACTTAGAATACGGATAATAATGTGATAAAGTGAGGTTGCCTTTCCTTCCTTGGCTTTGGTATGACGGTCATATACAAAAATCAAGATCTCCGTTATCGTGTAGGTAACAACAAAAACATTTAAACTAAGTACTACCTTATGATGCCATTTGGGCAAGGTATCTACTAATGGAAAAAATTCTATAAAATTTAAACTCAAACATAGCCCTATGAAAACGGCAATTTTACTGAGTGATTTAAAAAAAACTGACATATAGAGCAGTTCTTTTTTCTCGACTAGTCTTTGCATTAAATTAAATAAAGGATGTAGCAAAAACCTGCCAAGCAAAAAACCTAGTAGTATGCCTGATGACAGTATCAAAAATGGGTTCTGAAAAATAGTTTTCATTGTATTATTAAATTCTTTAAAGTTTTACAATCTTTAAGCCGATTGCATCTTACTTCTTTTATTATTTTGAATTTTATATACTTTATTTTTTTTGTATCGTTTTCCAACAGAAGATTTTCCATCAGAATCGACAAACTTATACTCAGGGCTTTCTAACATATTCCTATAAAGCTCTTCATTAACTTCTACAGGGATAGGAATGTTAGGAAATTGAATGAGATAAAAGTTGTTTTTTCGACCAATTAATCGAACTTTCGCTGGTGGATTTTTCATTTTCTTAAAATTTATCTGATTAATAAATAGAATAGTAAGAAGCGTAAATTATCTTCCTTCCAACATCTCGCAAAAACTCAGTTGGATTTTATGGGCAAACTCACTTCCTGGGGGTAAGTTTAACAACACTAAAAACCAACCTTTTTGAGTCATTCTAAAATCTTTGAATAAGCTTCCTTTTAGCTGTGTATAAACAGGTCTAAAATGTTCTTCCAGAATAATACCTGAGTTATCCATTATTGCCATTGCGTCTTTAACAGCCTTAATAATATCTTCTTTTGGTACTCCTTCATACACTAAGTCACTTGCCAGATATCTCATTCTAGATACAAATAATACATCGAGAAAATCTGTCAATCCACTACTCTTGTACTTATATTTTTTTTGATAAACTACAACCTTCATTTTCGAATAGACTTTAATTATTTATATATTTTAAAATGATGGACTTAAGTTGTGCAAGTCCCAGAACCCCAGATTGTTTCCATAGCGTGCTACCACTTTTAAACAGCATAAGTGTTGGTACACTTTTAACGTTAAACTTCTGGGCAATCTGCGGATTTTTGTCAATATCAACCTTAATTATTCTGATAGCATCTATCTCTTTGGCTAAATCTTTCAATACTGGTGCCTGAGCCTTACAAGGTCCGCACCACTCCGCAAAAAAATCTACCAACACTGGCTTTTTGTTGTTAATTATCGTATTAAAATTTCCTTTCATCTCTATATGTTTTTTAAAATGCTGTGCTCCGTTTCTTTTCAGAAATTTGGCGTAATTTTTTAAACAATTCTTCTTCCTCCTTACTCAAATTTTTTGGGATTTCAACTTGTATTTCAACGAGTAAATCGCCATAAGAATTAGAATTATAAATAGGCATTCCTTTTCCTTTCAGACGCAAGGTTTTTCCACCTTGGGTTCCTTTTGGCACGGACATATTGACACTTCCCGTTAGAGTGGGTATTTCAATCTTGCCTCCCAACAGTGCTGTATAAAGGTCAATGGCTTTATTGATGACAAGGTCGTTTCCTTTTCGCTGAAATCTAGGGTCGTTTTCAACCCGCAAAACGATATAAAGGTCTCCAGATTTACCTCCATTTGCTCCGGGTTGTCCTTTTCCCTTAATCTTAAGTTGTTGCCCATCATAAGAACCTGGCTTTACAGTAATTCGTAACTTCTGACCATTAAGTTCAAAAGTTCGCTTACTGCCTTGATAGACCTCTAGTAAGGTAATGGGCAATTCGGCCTGTATGTCACCACCTGAGAAATCTTGCTGGCTTCTTCTTGAGCGACCACCGAAACCTTGTTGGCCACTGCCGCCAAAGAACATATCAAAAAAGCTCGAAAAACCGCTGCCATCCCCCCCAAAGAATTCCGAAGGGTCTCCTTCATAATAAAAGGTCTGCCCGTCATTGTTACGAGATTGATTGGCATATTGCCTCCAGTCTCCACCTGCCTGTTCATAAGCTTGCCAGTTAGCACCCAGTGTATCATATTTCTCTCTTTTCTGCGGGTCGCTCAATACCTCATTGGCTTCATTGATTTCCTTAAATTTCTCTTCGGCATTTTTGTCACCTGCATTTTTATCGGGATGATATTTAGCAGCCAATTTCCTATAGGCCTTTTTTATATCTTTTGGTGTTGCACTTTTTTCAACACCAAGAATCTTGTAATAATCTTTATATTCCATTTGCTCTTGCTATTGTTTAGGTGTTGAACTGTCATTCTTTTTATTTCAAAAATCTACTTGCTATACTTTTTTTGATTTGATACTGAGCTTCCTGAAATATCTCATTAACCTGTGATAACTGCATTCGCTTTATTTTTGTTATTTCTTCAAGGTCAAATCCTCTAACGGTTTTCAAATCAAAAATAGACTGCATTAAAACAGGTAATTTTTCCAAAACGATGCTAATATGTTTGTGCATACGTTCTTTGGAAATTTCTTCATCGAGTCTTTCAATCAATACCTCCTCTTGGTCTTCTGCAAAAAAATCAGCTGCTTCATAATTCACTTTAAGATATGAAGGGTCATCAAGTTTTTCCATCATTATCAAATCGCCGTCGGCATCTTGAGTAAATTTTTCTTCTAACATTTGCCACTCACTCTCACTCAAAGCTTCCAGCTCTTCCATATATGATTCTTCCAGGCTTTCATAGATAAAAGTGTCATTCAACAATTCATCTACCTGCTTAAAAAGCCAGGAATGAAAGTCTGTCTCTTGCGAAACATTGTCAATATGCTCATAAGTGTAGAGATATAAGTCATTGATAAAATCGTCTGCCTGATAACTGCCTTTGGCAATGACTCCTTTACGTTCTGCCATTTTTAAGTTCTTAGAAACATAGGCCTTTATATCCGGCATTAACTTCATAAATGCGTCCTTAAAATGGCTACGGTTGTTGTCTTTTTTATATGCTCGAAGTTCAACCAATACACTTCGAGCGTAGGTTTGATATCTTGCTCTCATCGTATTAGAATTTTATTTCTTTTTTATTTTGACTTTGACAAAATGAGTACCATTTTGTTTAACCTATCTTGAAAGCATATTTAGAGGCAGAAATGACAGGAATTTTGAAAATCAAATGTTAAAAAATTGCCATAATGACATCTTTTAACGTTCATAATATGACAATATGTCTTTTTCTAATTGGAATTACTGAATTTTTCATAAAAAATATTGCACGAATATGACCTGTTTTCAATTTGGCATTCAATTTGCCTAATGGGATTTTGAAGTCAATCAAGATTTCACAATTTGTTTTAATGTTTAATTTAAATTTTTGTAATTATGAGCACTTTAGTTAATGTTCCTAAAAATGGAGGTTTATCTAATGTTAATTCAGGTTTAAACTTCCCAACTTGGTCAAATTGGATTGATAGCTTTTTTAACAATGACCTACCATCAGTGTTTACTTCTAACTTCAACACTGGTATCACCTTGCCAAAAGTAAACATCCAAGAAACCGCAGATGCCTTCATGGTGGATATGGCAGTTCCTGGTCTTAAAAAGTCTGATTTCCACATCGACCTTGACAACCAACTATTATCCATCTCTACAGAGATGAAAGAAGAAAATGAACAAAAAGAAGACAACTACACTCGCAGAGAGTTTGGTTATTCTTCGTTCAAAAGAACTTTCACCTTGCCCGAGAGTGTTGATGATAGTAAGATTGATGCGAAATACGTAGATGGTATCTTAAGCATTCACTTGCCTAAGAAAGAAGAGGCTAAACAAAAGCCCGCAAGAACTATCAAAATTTCGTAATTGGTTGGTTAGTTTTTTGATTGATTGAAGTTGGGGGCTGGTTCCCCGGCCCCCTTCCTTCTCAATTGTTGAACCTAAAATTTTGTACAATGAAAGTATTTGGCAAAGAGGTGGGTAAAGTGATTAAACTCCCACCATTTATCGAGCGCTTTAGAGGAAAGATTTTACCAATTCCTCGAATAGGCGATAAAGTGAAAATTCTTACCAAACTGACCCACCTATTCCTATTATATTGACCCAGTAAATCCTATTTATATTGACCCGGGTATTCCTGTTTAAATTGACCCACCCCCAAAAGCGTGTATTTTGAATAACTTGTATGGTTATCAATAATCAAAATAACCATGGCAAATACACACTTAGATATGCGAAAA
>NZ_LQRT01000016.1 GCF_001632745.1 Aquimarina aggregata
AGGTGAACTCTGAGGCAGATTCATTACCATCAACTATAGTAGCATGATGAGTAATTCCGTTTACTTGTGCAATTGCACCGGCAAATCCTTCCATTTTTTGAACCATTTGTTCTTTGTTAGTAGTTGTTCCGCCATTATAGTCTGATGTTGAAGCGTTGTCTGCAAAAAATTGTTGAACTGCGTCTACTATAGCTCCTGTTGATACTACACTGTCCATTTCTGCAACTTTTGATTTAATATCCATTTTGTAATTGTTATAAGATTAATGTTTTAATTATAGGGGCAAAGTTAGAGGAGGAATAAGGGTTTTGACCTACAAAAAAAACGCAAAAAATTGTACTTTCTGGATTAAAAAAACGCTGAAAATAGGGGCTTAGTAAGATCAAATAATCAGCTATATATTTCTAGAGTTAAACTTGAAATTAATTCAATAGAAAAAGGGTATGGATTTTAAATCCATACCCTTTTCAAATAAGTTTTATGATACTGTTTTTAGTAATTTACATGATGTTTTCTTATATCATTACCAGTACTAAAAACTCGCTATTCTATTCATAATATTCGTATTACAATTATTATGCAGTCACAGGATCACCCTTATGAAGGTTTACCACCAATAACACAGTTGCACCAATAATCCAATAGTAATATGCATCTATCCCTTCAAAACTTAAAAGGAAAGGTGCTACCACAAAAACTACACCTACCAAGAAATCTACAATTAGATGTACTTTATAAGGTATTACGCGTAGCGCTCCTAAATGATGATTAGTAAGCAAGGTTAAAATAAAAGCTGCTATGCCTGTAGCAACAGATAATTGCAAAGCAAGTGGATTTGAACTTCCTAATCCTAATAGGAATGGTAGTGCCATTAAAGAAATAGCTACTGGGTAATCTAAGAATGCATGTATTCTTTTAGTTACAAATTTCATAGTTTCTAGTTTTATATTATTAAATTTTTGTTTTATGTGAGTTAAAATATTTTTCCTTGATGACTAGACCTTTATCATTCCAGATTCGATATATAATCTCGTGCCAATAAATAGTATTGTTTCTTGTAAGATTAAAATCGAAAGTAAACTCTGAAATAGAAACATTCCCATCTGTAATGGTTGAATGATGCGTGATGCTATTAATTTTACCAACAGCGTCTGTGATCGCTTGCATTTTTTCTAATGCTTGCACTTTATTGTTGGTTCGCACTCCTTTATAATCTAGAGTGATTACATTATCAGCAAAGAATTGCTCAACAGCAGCTATCATAAAACCTTGAGATACCAATGTATCTAGATCTTTTACTAAAGATTTAATATCCATACTCTATAATTTTAATGTCTTATAATATGTTAGTTATAAGAATATTACAAATGTATGAGCAAAGAGAAGATCTATGAGTACAAAAAAAACGCAAAAAATTGCACTTTTTATTTTTGGTGTCGTAAAGGAGTAAATATTTTGCCTTAAAAGGTGTAGTTATGTGTTTTTAACTTTGTAAAATCAAGATAGGGTGTTTTAATAGTAGTAGAGGTTTGTAATAATTCTTTATTAATAAAATGAAAAAGATTTAGAGAATAATACCAAATATTGTTCGTATCAAAATACACGTTTTACACCTTCAAAATCCTTTTTATACTCAGAAGGAGTACATCCTTTATTGGTTTTAAATACGCGATTAAAATTAGATACATTATTAAAACCACAATTGTAAGCTATTTCGGCAATAGAGGTATCTTTCTCTAATAACCATTGAGCTGCAAAACCTATGCGCATATCGTTTAGATACTCAACAAAAGTTTTTCCGGTTCTACTCTTCATAAATCTTCCAAAGGTAACCTCTGTCATATTAACTAATGATGCCAGATCTTGTACTTTAATTTTTTGATGAAAGTTTTTCTGTAAATAATCATAAACGACTTTTATCTTATCACTATTATGAAAATCTTCTTTTACTGGAGAATATGTTGATAATGTTTTTTGTCCTTTAGAAATTGCTAATGCATGTAAAAGAGAAATCAGCGAAAGAAAATAATCTAATCCATGTAGATTCATGATATTTTTGATTTTAGGACACAATTCTTGAGCAGTTGCTTTAGAAAATAATATTCCATGAGTAGAATTTTCAAACATATCCTGAATCGGTTTCATAATAGACCTACTTAGTAGTTTTTCCTGAAATAAATCATTATGAAATTGAATAGTTATTTCATGTATTTTTTTTTCAATACAATTATTTAATGTCCAACCATGAAGAAGATTTGGTCCCACAAGTACTAGTTCAATATCATCGATCTCTGCGATATGATCGCCAATGATTCGCTTAACCCCTTTTCCATTATAAATAAAATTAAGTTCATATTCTGGATGAAAATGTATAGGAAAGTCAAAACTATCCTTAATTCTATCAAAAACAAGAAAACAATCTTTAGGTGTTAACGGAGTAATTTCTCTATGTATGTTTTGTTCTAACAAGGTCATGACGTAAGAATTAGTATATAAAATGATAAAATAGTATTAATTTCTAAATACTTCAGGAGCTACATTTGTCATTGTTAAGAATTTAGCAAATCATAAAATATAATTCACAAAAAATGACAATATTTTACGAATAAAGTTAATATTTTTTACAAACTCTTAAAACTAAAAAATATTTTTACAAATGTTAATTAAATTTCGTGATGCTTATAACCTGTTGAATTTCAGTTCAATGTTGCTTTTTGTTAAAATAGTATCACTTTTGTTTTTTCTTCAATCTTGTAAATCGAATAGTGCTTTATTAAAAAAAGAAACAACTTTAGTAGATACTCATGCCAGTAGACATGCCAGGTTTTTATTTAATAAAATTAAGATGATCCCTAAACAGGGATATGCTTTTGGTCATCAGGACGCAACTGCTTACGGAATAGGATGGAAAAACAATGGAAAGCAATATCAAAGTGATGTTTATGATGTTACAGGAGATTATCCTGCCGTTTATGGATTTGAGATAGGTCATATAGAGTTAGGACATGCTTTTAATCTGGATACTGTTAATTTTAAAATGATGAAAAAACTTATTCGGAAGGCTCATAAAAAAGGAGGTATTATCACAATAAGTTGGCATCCAAATAATCCTGTTTCGGGTAAAAGCGCATGGGACACAATACCAGCGGTAGAGGATATACTCTCTGGTGGTGTTCTTCATGCTAAATATAAAGATTGGCTCTTAAAAGTGGCAAACTTTTTAAATCATTTAAGAACCTCATGGGGTCAAAAAATTCCTGTAGTATTTAGACCTTATCATGAAATGAATGGCAGTTGGTTTTGGTGGGGGAAAGATAGTTGTAGTCCGCAACAATATAGACAGCTTTGGATAGAAACAGTAAAACAACTGAAAACATATAAAGTAAATAATGTTTTATTTGCTTATTCTCCTAATAAGCTAAAAGATAAAGCTGACTATTTAAAATATTACCCGGGAGATGAATATGTAGATATACTTGGTATCGATATTTATCAGCACACCACTACCGAAGATTTTATTAAAGCCATTACAGAAGATATTGCAGTAGTTAAAAATATTGCTCTTGAAAAAAACAAACCCTTTGTTTTGTCAGAAGCAGGATTAAATAAAGTAGCAGTAACCAATTGGTGGGTTGATGTTTTAGATAAACATATTGCAAACACAGGAATTTCTTGGGCTTTATTCTGGAGAAATGCATGGCCAAGCCATTATTTTGTACCCTATCCAGGTCATAAGAATGCTAGTGATTTTAAAGCTTTTAAAAACTTATCTCATGTTCTTTTTTTAGAAGATATAAAAAAAGTGAAATAGCATTTTATAATCAAGATATTATATATGAAACAATTAAAAACTCAAAAATTAAAATACAAGGAAAAAATAGGATATGGGTTTGGTGATTTTGCATCCTCAATGTTCTGGAAAATGTTCTCGGTTTATTTACTATTTTTTTATACAGATGTTTTTGGTATTTCTGCAGCTGTTGTGGGAACAATGTTTTTAATTACCAGAATCTTTGATGGCGCCAACGACCCGATCATGGGTATTATAGCAGATAGAACGAATACAAAATGGGGTAAATTTAGACCATACTTGTTATGGGTAGCAGTGCCTTTTGGAATTATTGGGGTGTTAACATTTACAACTCCAAACCTAAGTATGACCGGCAAGGTAATTTATGCCTATACTACATATTGTTTAATGATGATTATATATACGGCTATAAATGTCCCTTATGCATCATTACTAGGTGTTATGACTTCGGATTTAAAAGACCGTACTTCATTAGCAACTTATAGATTTATTTTCGCATTTGCCGGCAGTATTTTAGTATTAGCCCTAGCAGAACCATTAGTCGAGTTTTTTAGTAATACAAATGCAAAAAGTAATAATGCACAACAAGGTTGGCAATTTACGATGATAGTATTTTCTATAATTGCAATACTCTTTTTTTTAGGAACCTTTTACTTAACCAAAGAACGCATAAAACCTCCGAAAGAGCAGAAAACTTCATTAAAAGCTGACTTAAAAAACTTAGCGACCAATAAACCTTGGTTTGTACTTTTAGGAGCAGGTGTTTGTTCTTTAATCTTTAATTCTCTAAGAGATGGATCAACAATTTATTATTTTAAATATTTTTTTGAACATCAAGAAGCCTTTAAATTACCATTAATAGAACTTTCGATAACATTTAGTACACTGTATTTGGTTCTTGGACAAGTAGCTAATATTGTGGGTGTACTAATGGCAAAAATAATCTCTGATAGAATAGGAAAGAAAAACACTTTTTTTATAGCAATGTTCATTGCCACTATTTTAAGTTGCATCTTTTTTTGGTTTAAAGAAAATGACCTGATATTAATATTCATTTTTCAATTCTTTATTAGTGTTTGCGCAGGAATTGTTTTTCCGCTGCTATGGTCAATGTATGCGGATATAGCCGATTATTCAGAGTGGAAAACAGGGCGTAGAGCTACAGGACTTATATTTTCATCTTCTTCAATGTCTCAAAAAATGGGTTGGACACTTGGGGGAGCCTTGACTGGATGGATGTTAGCATTTTACGGATTTGAAGCTAATGCGATACAAACAGAAGAAGCAAAAATAGGAATCAGAATGATGCTCAGTTTTATGCCTGCAATAGGAGCATTGCTTTCAGCAATTTTTATATGGTTTTATACATTGGATGATGTATTCATGTTAAAAATAAATAAAGAATTAACAAATAAACGAAATCAAGAAATTTAATATTAAGTAATCAAATGATTGATAATAGAAATATACAGTCTGGAGTCACTATTTTCGATACTCTTTTTAAAGAGCATGAAATACTATTAAATAGAAGAAACAAAGCAGTAGCGCGCCATAATGGAATTTATAAAAGATATGAATTTCCGGTACTTACTGCCGATCACGCTCCTTTACATTGGCGATATGATTTAAATGTTCAAACGAATCCCTTTTTTATAGAACGAATAGGTGTAAACGCTACTTTTAACTCTGGAGCCATAAAATGGAAAGGTAATTATTTATTATGTGTACGAGTAGAAGGGTATGATCGAAAATCTTTTTTTGCAATTGCAGAAAGCCCCAACGGAATAGATAATTTTAGATTTTGGGATAAACCGGTAGTAATGCCAGAGACCGAAACCCCTGATGTTAATCTCTATGATATGCGTCTTACAAATCATGAAGATGGTTGGATATATGGGATTTTTTGTACAGAGAGAAAAGACTCTTGTGCTAAAGCGAACAATTTATCAGGAGCGATTGCAAATGCAGGGATTGCACGTACAAAAGATCTTATTAACTGGGAGAGACTTCCAGATCTTATAACACCTTCTAATCAACAACGTAATGTAGTGTTACATCCTGAGTTCGTAAACGGAGAATATGCGTTATATACAAGACCACAGGATGGATTTATAGAAACAGGAAATGGTGGTGGTATCGGTTTAGGGTATACTAAATCAATGGAAAATGCAGTCATAAAAGAAGAAAAAGTCATTTTCAATAAAGTTTTCCATACGGTTTATGAACTAAAAAATGGATTGGGTCCTGCTCCTCTAAAAACAGAAAAAGGATGGTTGCACCTAGCTCATGGAGTGCGTAGTACTGCATCAGGTTTACGTTATGTACTCTATTTGTTTATGACTGCTTTACATGATATTGGCGAAGTAATTTATCGCCCGGGAGGTTATTTTATGGCTCCTAATGAGAATGAAATCATAGGGGATGTAGGAAATGTTTTGTTCTCAAATGGTTGGATTCAAGATCCAGACGGAACAGTATTTATTTACTATGCCTCATCAGATGTTAGAATGCATGTCGCTGTATCTACAGTAGAAAGGCTAGTTGATTATTGTATGAATACACCTCAGGATGGTTTATCTAGTAAAGAATCTGTGAAAGTAATACATCATTTAATTGAAAAGAATAAAGGATTGTACTAGTGAATCAGGAATTTCTACATAGCGTTACACATGAGTTAGCTAATATTCTAAATTATTGGAAAACGAATACTATCGATAAAAAACATGGAGGATATTTAGGTAGGATTGATCATTTTAATCAAGTTATAGATAAATCATCTAAAGGAATTATTCTTAATTCTAGAATTCTTTGGACATTTTCTGCCGCATCAAATCATTATCAAAATGATGCGTATAAAGTAGAGTGCATTACGGCATACCAATATTTACAGAGTTGTTTTCGTGATAATAATAATGGTGGGGTATACTGGAAAGTTAACTATTTAGGAGAACCTCTAGAAACAAAAAAACAGACATATGCGCAGGCCTTTACAATTTATAGTCTTGCAGAATATTATAAGTATTGCAATAAAAAGGAAGTGTTAGAATGGGCCTTTGATTTGTTTGAATTAGTTGAAGAAAAAACAAAAGATCAAGAGTTTGATGGGTATATAGAAGCTTTTGAAAAAAATTGGGGCTCTTTACAAGATATGCGCTTAAGCGATAAAGACCTTAATGCACCAAAAACAATGAATACGCATTTGCATATTCTAGAAGCATATACGACACTTTTTGAAGTTACTAATAATAGCAAAGTAGAAAAAGCTTTAAAGGCACTTATAGATTTATTTTTAGATCAGTTTGTTTCAGAAAACAATCATTTTAAGTTATTCTTTTCAAAAGACTGGAAAAATCTCTCACACGAAACTTCATTTGGACATGATATAGAAGCTGCTTGGTTATTGCTAAATGCATCAAAACAATTAAATGATCTTAGTTATATCAAAAAAACTGAAATACTAGCTTTAAAAATTGTAGATACTTTTTTAGAAGAAGCAATAGATCAGGATTTTGGGGTGTTTAATGCCATTAATCAAAAGACTAATAAACTTGATTTTGATAAGCATTGGTGGCCGCAAGCAGAGGCAATTGTAGGATTACTATATGTATGGGAAATAACCAACGATAAAAAATACCTAGCTATAGCAAATAAAGTTTGGGCATTTATAGAACGATATATTATAGACTTCGATAATGGAGAATGGTATTTTAGGGTAGATCGTCACGGTGTATCCTACCAAAACGAAAATAAAGTAGGCCCCTGGAAATGTCCTTATCATAATACCAGAGCCTGTATAGAGATGATAAGAAAACTAAAATAAACCATAGAAAATGATGATTCTATACCGATACTGACTTAAAAATTAATTAACTAAATATACTCTTATGTCCAAAACCAAACTTTTATTAATCACCCTGTTTTTAGGGGTGATACAACTAGGCTGGTCACAGAAAATAGTGACTGGTACTGTAACAGATGATAAAGGCACTCCTATTTTGGGTGCTAATGTACTTGTCAAAGATACCAATCGGGGTACTACTACAGATTTTGATGGTAAGTTTACTATAGAAGTATCAAGTTCAGAAACCTTAGTTTTTAGTTCACTCGGGTTTACTTCACAAACTGTTCTTGTAGGAGATCAAATTTCTATAAATATTACAATGACAGAAGAAGCTAGTGCGCTAGCAGAAGTTGTAGTCACAGGATATTCAACCCAGAGTACTAGAGATATTACTGGATCTGTTTCTATAGTGAAAGCTGAAGATCTAGAAGCTACTTCGCCGTTAAACGTAGAAGAAGCCTTGCAAGGGCAAAGTTCTGGGGTGGTTGTCGGTAATCAAGGAGGTCCTGGTCAAGGTGCAGTAGTTCGTATTCGGGGGTATGGAACGATAAATGGTAATGACCCATTATATATAATTGATGGTACTCCAACTGGAGCTGGACTTACAGATATAAACCCAAATGATATTGAATCAGTTCAGGTGTTAAAAGATGCTTCTTCTGCAGCTATTTACGGAAACCGAGCTGCAAATGGTGTTATTATTATAACCACTAAAAGTGGAAAAAGAAACTCAAAAATTAACTTTTCGGCTAATGCCTATGTAGGTGTCGATTTTATTCCAAACAGTGTATTTCCCGATTTAGCCTCACCACAACAATTAGCTGATGCAATTTGGCAGGCAGCGACAAATGATGGTACAACACCAAGTAATCAACAATATGGAAACGGCGCTAGCCCATTAATACCTGTTTATTTATTTCCGCAAGGAGCCCAAACAGCAGATGAAAGTTCATATAACTTTCCTGATAATAGAATCACAAGAGCAAACTCGCAAGGGACAGATTGGTTTGACGAATATTTTAATGCAGCTACCATTAAAAATTTTAATATAAGCGCATCAGGAGGATCAGAAAATTCTAGAGCATTTATGTCGCTTAGTGCTTTAGATCAAGAAGGAGTTGCTTATGAGACCGATTTTTTAAGATATACCTTACGAGCAAACTCTTCTTTTAACGTTACAGATAGATTTAGAATAGGAGAAAATGTAACTATTTCTTATGCAGAACAAACAATACCTCCTGGGGTAGATGTTGATGATGGAACAATTGCGTCATTGTATCGAATCAACCCTCTAATACCAGTTAGAGATATAGGAGGTAATTTTGCAGGATCAGGAGTAGGTGGTTTAGGAAATGGAAAAAATCCGATTGCTATTGCAGATAGAAATAAAGATAATGCTATTCTTACCTTACGTGCGTTAGGTAATTTTTATGGAGAATTTGATGTTGTCCAAGGCTTAACGTTTAAATCAAATCTAGGATTTGATCTTGAATCAATAAACACTACAAATTTTGAACCTGCATCTGTAGAAGGTGAATCACCAACAAATAATTTGCTAACAGAATCATCATCATTCGCGACCACCTATACATGGTTTAATACCTTAACATATACCAAGACTTTTGGTGAACACACAATAGATATATTAACAGGTACAGAATTTAACAAACAAAAATTTAGAAATTTCGGAGCAAATAGAGGTGGTTTTATTTTTGATGATGTAGTCGATATTCGGTACCTGGATCTGGGCACAACTTCTTACGGTGGTTTCGGAAACGGATTTATTACATCATACTTTTCAGCATTTGGTAAAGCAGATTATAAATTAAAAGATAGATACTTATTAAGCGCAACAGTGCGTTACGATAGTTCTTCAATATTTAGTAAAGGTAATAGAGATGGCGTGTTTCCATCGTTTAGTGCCGGTTGGAGAGTGACAAATGAGAGTTTTCTAGAAGATTCTAATGCAGTTAATGATTTGATGTTAAAAGTAGGATATGGTATCACAGCCAATAACGGATCTATTAATGCTACCTCAAGAGTAAATACCTTTTCTGCAAACACCGATTTTTTTGCCTATCCTACAAGTAACGAAGTCTCAGCAGTGGGATATGGATTGGGATCAAGAGGAAATCCTGATCTAGAATGGGAGACGACAACTACTTTTAATATCGGTATTACATCTAAATTGTTTAATGCCTTAGATGTTAACCTTGAATATTACAATGCCACTACTGAAGATATGTTATTGTTTGTTCCTGATGATCCTACTGTTTTAGGGCAGAATAACGGAAGGATAGAGAACTTGGGAGAAATGAATAACAAAGGATTTGACGCAAGTTTAGGCTATAGTAACCCTAAAACTAATGCTTTTACATATAATGTTAGCTTTAATATATCGTCTTATAAAAATGAAGTTGTTTTTTTGGATGAAGAAAACCTTAATACTTTTATTCAAGGAGATCGGGTAAGAGATCAGTTACCCAATAGAACCCAAGCAGGTCAACCTCTTGCTTCATTTTATGGAAAAGTTTTTACCGGGATAGGACCCGATGGAAGAATGCAGTTTGCTAATAATGGAGAACAACAGTTTATTGGCAACCCTCACCCTGATTTTACCTATGGCTTAAATTTTAACGCAGCATATAAGAATTTTGACTTTTCACTACTATTACAAGGGTCTCAAGGAAATGATTTATATAATTTCATGAAGTTTTTCACTGATTTCAATACATTTCCAGGAGCCAAAAGTATAAATTATGTAACTCAAAATGGTTTACCTGCATTAACTAACGAAGCCGATATTATTTTGGCAGAATCTGCCCAATCTTCCTTTTATATAGAAGACGGTTCTTATGTAAGGTTAAAAAATATAGTAATAGGATATTCAATACCAGAAGCAGTATCAAAAAAATTAGGTGTTCAAAAAATCAGATGGTATCTTCAAGGAAGAAATTTGATAACATTAACAGATTATACTGGACTTGATCCTGAAGTAAATTTAAGAAACGTAGGAGGAACTAATCCAAATCTAACCATTGGTTTGGATAGTGGAGTTTATCCAATAAATAGATCTATAATATTTGGCTTCAATGTTTCATTTTAAAAAGATAATCATGAAAAAAATAATAACAATAATAACTGTTTTTACGATCGTATTCTTCTCGTGTGAAGATGAGTTAAATGTACCTGTTCAATCTGCTATTTCAGGTGATGAGGTACCATTAAACGCGGCGTTTATAGAAACTCAAGTTGTTGCAGCATATGCAATGCTAGATGGAAATAGAGATAATGAAAATGTATGGCGAGCAGCCCCATCAAATTGGGTGTATGGAGAAGTTACTTCGGATAATGCTTACAAAGGTAGTGATGCAGGAGACCAATCCGAAATAACAGCTTTTGAAACGTATGCAGGAGCACCTCAAAACTCATACGTAGATTATAAATGGATTTCGGTTTTTGAAGGAGTAGCACGAACAAATGGAGTTATCAATTCTATAAATAAAGGGATCGCAGCTGGAACAATAACAGCAGCAGAAGCAAATGATTTTATGGCAGAAGCAAGATTTCTGAGAGCACATTATCATTTTGAAGCTAAAAAAATATGGGGTAATATTCCTTTTGTAGATGAAACAATTACTCAAAGTATCACAAATGTTGACGTAGATGTATGGACGCCTATAGAAATTGATTTTCAATATGCCATAGATAATCTACCAGAAGAAAGTAGGCGTGTTGGAGGTGCTAATTCTTGGAATGCAAAAGTCTATTTAGCAAAAGCACATATGTATCAATTAGATTATGATGCTGCCAAACCTTTACTTGATGATGTAATCAATTCAGGTCCTTACTCGTTAAATACATTTTTTCATGATAATTTTGATGCCGATACAAACAATAGTACAGAATCTGTTTTTGCAGTACAGTATGCAGTAAACGACGGGAGTAACGATAGTAGTAATGGTAACTATGGCGATATCCTAAATCATCCCCATAATAGTCCTATTGGCGCAGGGTGTTGTGGCTTTTTTCAGCCCTCTCATGATTTGGTAAATGCATATTTAACAGATGCATCAGGATTACCATTAATAAGAAATTTACCTACAGATCCTGCTAACTATGTTAAAAACGTAGACCCCAGCGATATTATAGGAACCGATACAGACGGTAGCTCAATACCAAGAAATAGAGATAATGATTCATTTGTTTCAGAAACTAGAAATCTAGACCCTAGATTAGATTGGACAGTAGGTAGAAAAGGTATTCCTTTTAATGGTTGGGGTGATTTTCCAGGATTGGCATGGACCAGAGACCCTGCAAATGGCGGTCCTTATGTTTCAAAGAAAATAGTTTATCGCGCAGATCAACAAGGAACGGTAAATACAGCAACCGGTTGGGCAACAACAGTCAACGCAATTAATACAAATATCATTCGATTTTCAGAAGTATTACTATGGAGAGCAGAAATAGCTGCCGATGAAGGAGATTTGGGAACAGCCGTAACGTATGTAGATAGAGTCCGAGCAAGAGCAGCTAACCCAGCAGGGTGGGTTAAAAGAGATGATGGTACAGATGCCGCTAATTATGTTATTGGGTTATATGCCGACAATGGGGGGTTTTCGGATATAGATTTTGCTCAAGAAGCTATTTTGTTTGAATATAGATTAGAAACAGCTTTAGAAGGACATCGCTTTTTTGATTTGGTAAGACGCAAGAAAGCAGACCAAGTATTAAATGGATACTTAACTAGAGAACAATTTAGAAGTTATTTGTCTTCTGCCACATATGCAGATACGAAGTCGATTTTTCCGATCCCACAATCTGTTATTGACTTAAGTAAAGGAGTTATCAAACAAAATACAGGATATTAAAGTAAATAGAGTTGATTTATTTTAGTTAAAGAGCAGAGCGTATCATGATTGTGCTCTGTTCTTTTTAATTTGATTTTATGAATACAGTTAACCTTAATTATTCGATAGTATGTCGTTAAAGTTTAAGTTTTTGAGTAGTCTTTGTTGTATTTGTTTGTCAATGCTCATGTCATGTCAGGATGAGTTAAAAACTTCAGAAAAGCAATTTAGAAGACTTACAAAAGAACAAACTAAAATCAATTTTCAAAATACACTTACCGAAAATGATTCTATAAATTACTTTAGCTATTCTTACCTTTATATGGGCGGTGGTATAGCTGTGGGTGATATAAATAATGATGGTTATACAGACATATTCTTTACAGGAAATATGGTTCCTAATAAGTTGTATTTAAATCAAGGGAATTTAACTTTTAAGGATATTACTGCAGAGGCTAAGGTATCAGGAGGCAAACAATGGTTTACAGGAGTAACAATGGCAGATGTAAATGGAGATGGATATCTTGATATTTATTGCGCTGTTGCAGGAAAAAGTGAACCAAAAAACAACCTTCTATATATAAATAATGGGGATAGTACATTTACTGAAAAAGGAACAGAATATGGTGTCGATGATAAAGGAAATAGTGTTCAAGGAACTTTTTTTGACTATGATCTAGATGGGGATTTAGATCTTTATGTAGCCAATTATCCGCCTACTCGTTTTAGTGCCCCTAATGATTATTATTTATTCAAAATGAATACCGTAAAAGATGTTGAGAGTGATAAATTATATAGAAATGAAGGAGATCGATTTATAGATGTTACAGATGTGTCTGGAGTACGTTCTTTTGGTCTTACACTAAGTGCTACCGTAGGGGATTTAAATGAAGATGGGTGGCCCGATATCTATGTGTCTAATGATTTTAGTACACCAGATTATATGTATTTGAATAATCAGGATGGAACATTTAAAGAAGTACTTAAAACGGCCACCAAGCAGACTTCATTTTATGGTATGGGTGTAGATATTGCTGATTATAATAATGATGGGTTACTAGATATTTTGCAAGTTGATATGGATGCAAAGAATAACAGACGAGCAAAAGCTAATATGGCAAGTATGAATCCAGCTATTTTTTGGAGTACCGTAAATTCAGGATTCCATTATCAATATATGCATAACTCTTTACAAATGAATTCGGGAGTATTAAAAAATGATGTTCCAGATTTTAGCAATTTATCTCGTTTGGCAGGGGTTTCATCCACAGACTGGAGTTGGGGACCCTTATTTGCAGATCTTGATAATGACGGGTGGAAAGATATTTTTATTTCTAATGGTACAAGAAGAGAAATTAATAACAGGGATTACTTTAACCAACTTAGTAAAGTAAGAAATAAAAGAGATAGCTTATTAGAAAGATCGTTAGCCATTCCTTCAGAAAAAATCGACAATTTCGTCTTTCGTAATAAAGGAGATTTAACTTTTGAAAAGGTTAATACGTTATGGGGGATATCGTATAAAGGATTTTCTAATGGGTGTGTATATGTAGATTTAGATAATGATGGTGACCTTGAGATTGTAACCAATAATATTGATGATTATGCATCTGTTTTTGAAAATACAAATGTAGCAGCTAACAATTACATTTCTATTAAACTTAGAGGTCAAGAAAAAAATCCATACGGGATAGGAGCGAGAGTCTATGTTTCTACTTCAGAAAAAACGCAAATGCAAGAACTCTCATTAACCAGAGGGTTTCAATCTTCTGTAGCACCGAAACTTCATTTCGGTTTGAAAAAAGAAAATGAGATTTCGGAACTTAAAGTCATTTGGCCAGATAAAAGGCAACAAATAATTAAAAATATTCAATCAAATCAACAAATCGTATTAGATTACAAAAACGCAACGTTAATCAAAAAAACAACCACAGATAACGTAACAAAAGTTTTTACCACTGTTATTTCAGATTCCTTGAGGCTATCTCATAAACATGAAGAGAATGTATATGATGATTTTGCTAAAGAAATTTTATTACCACATAAAACCTCTGCCTTTGGACCTGGTATAGCAGTAGGGGATCTTAACGGAGATGATTTAGATGATCTTTATATAGGAGGCGCCGCTAAACATGTCGGAGGTCTTTATTATCAAACAAAAAATGGATTCGAAAAACAAGATAGTAACGCTATAAACAATGATAAAGCATATGAGGATCTAGGCGCACTTATTTTTGATGCAGATAATGATGGAGACAATGATCTTTATATAGTAAGTGGAGGAAACGAATATGGTAAAGATTCAGAATTGCTTCAAGATAGATTATATATCAATAATGGTTTGGGAGAGTTTTTTAAATCAGCTTCTGCTTTGCCTAAAATGATTACAAGCGGATCTAGAGTGTATGCCGAAGATTATGATAAGGACGGGGATTTAGATGTATTTATAGGTGGTCGTTTAGCACCTGGAAATTACCCATTACCAGCAAATAGTTATTTACTTGAAAATGTTTCAAAAAATGGAATAGCAAAATTTATAGATGTTACCTTAAAAAAAGCACCAGAACTTTACAAATTAGGAATGGTAACAAGTGCTGTCTGGACCGATTTTGATAAGGATGATTGGATCGATCTTATTATAGTAGGAGAATGGATGCCTATAAAAGTATTTAAAAATAATAAAGGGAAAGACTTTGTTGATATTTCTGAGCAAACGGGTTTACAGGATACTACTGGCTGGTGGTTTAGTTGTAAAGAAGGAGATTTTGATAATGATGGTGATAAAGACTTTATAATAGGAAACTTGGGTTTAAACTACAAATATCAAGCAAATGCAGAGGAGACTTTTGATATCTATTATCATGATTTTGATAGTAATATGACCAAAGATATTGTACTAAGTTATTTTAACGATGGTCAAAAATTTCCTGTAAGAGGAAGACAATGTTCATCTGATCAAATGCCAGGGATTAAAAATAAATTCAAGAACTATGCTTCTTTTTCTAATGCTACTCTAGAAGATATTTATACAAAAAAGTATTTAGAAGATGCATTGCATTATCAAGTAAAATCTTTTGCGAGTATATATCTTGAAAATAAAGATGGTAAATTTCAAATTCATCGATTACCTGTCGAAGCTCAAATATCAAGTGTTAATCAAATTTTAGTGCAAGATTTTGATAAAGATGGTAATCTAGATGCTCTTTTAGCGGGTAATTTATATAGTTCAGAAGTAGAAACTCCAAGAGCAGATGCCGGAATTGGTTTATTTTTAAAAGGAAAAGGAGATGGGGCTTTTAAACCAATTAATGCTAGCAAAAGTGGTTTCTATGCGCCTAATGATGTTAAAGATATGGCTACAGTTAAAACTTCTAAAGGGGACTTTATTATTTGTGCCAAAAACAATGATTATGTACAGCTCATAAAAATTAATTAATGAGCCAGTTTTTAAGCTAACTTATTCATGACTAAAGTGGCTGCTGCTAAATCTTGTGTGCCTAAACCTACAAGTTTTGCTATGGTTATTTTATTACTATCGCCAGAATACGTATTGTCAGAAAATGCTTTTCCAAATTCTATTGTTTTGTTTTTGAGTTGAGGTAATGATTTAAGTGCCGTAGAATATTCTCCATATTTTGAGTTTAAATCAAGACTATCTACAAAAACCATATCGGCTTTTTTAAAACAATCGATGTCTAACTCTTTTTTGAATGTGTCATCTGCACCAACGGCAGTAATGTGTTGTCCTTTTTGTAACCATTCTCCTTTTATTAAAGGAGTTTTACTAGAGGTTGTTGTGAGTATTATTGTGGTTGTCTTTACAGCTTCTTCAACAGAATTAGCAATGGTAATCGAGATGTTTTGAAGTTTTTTTTCTAATTTGTTTTTTAGAAGAATTGCGTTGTTCTTATTTCTTCCGTAGATCACCAAACTAGTTATTACTCTCAATTTACTTAGGGCTAAAACTTGATGATACGCTTGGATACCAGTACCGATAACAGAAACGGCATTTGATTGTTGTGATGCTACAACATTGGTTATTATGCCAACGGCAGCAGCTGTTCTTAAATCGGTTAAAGTTCCTTTATCATCCAATATTGCTTTTAATTCTCCGGTATTAGCATCAAAAAGAAAAATAGATCCATTATTAGGGGATTTATTTTGTTTTAAGTTATTAGGAAACATTGTAGCTACTTTTATAGAAAAGTAAGGATAACCATCGATTGCTGCTGTTTTTATATGTGCATCTGAGTTATTAGGGAAATGTAATAGATGTATAGGTATACCTATTAAACGAGATGAATTATAGTCAATAAATGATTGTTTAACAGGTTCAAATAAATCTTGTATTTCAATCAAAGATTGTATCTGTTCAAAAGAGACGTTTATCATGCTTTTAATAAATTTTGGATAACAAATACTTCAAATTGCTTAAGTGCTTCAGGTATTGTTGTTCTTCCGAAACCTATTCTAAAATAACCTTGAAGATCATAAATACTACTGGGTAGTAGTAAAACGCTTTGTTTGTGTAATACTGTTTGAGCAAAATTCATGTCTTCGGTATCAAACTTCATTTTTACAAAAGCTATTGGACCGGCATTTGGTTTATACCATGAAAATAAATCTTGATATGTTTCAAAAAAACGATCAAATAAAGGTAAGTTTTCATGAACGATATTAAGATTTCTTTCCAAAATCTTATTTCTATTTCTAAGGGCTACTTCGGCTAAAAATTCACTTGGACCAGCGTTACAAATAGTTGTATATTCTTTGAAAATAGCTATATTTTCTATGATTTTAGAATTTCGAGAAGCTATCCAGCCTATTCTTAAACCAGGTAATCCATATGTTTTAGACATCACCCCAACAGAAACACCATTTTCGTAAATATCTGCAAATGCAGGAATAGTATATTCAGATTTATGCTCTAATTCTCTGTAAACTTCATCACAAAAAATAATGATGTTGTGTGTTCGTGCTATTTCGACAATAGCTAATTGCTCTTCTTTAGAAAAGTGAAAACCAGTCGGATTATGAGGTGTATTAAGATATATGGCTTTAGTTTTGCTAGTCACCATTTTTTTTAATTCTTCCAGATCAAATGTCGGAATGTTATTTACGTACTTTACGTTCCATTTTTGAATTTTGCACCCAATACTTTCGGGTACAGAATGTAAAGACTGATAACATGGCGATTGTACAATAATTTCGTCTTGAGACTTAAGATTTGCCTGTGAAAACAAGAAGATAGGTTCTTGTGCACCTGTGCAAACTAATACATCTTCTGACGTAACTTTAGTGTAAATATTAGAGATTTCCTTTCTAAGTCGAGGGTGACCTTTTGTTTCTGTATACCCAAGCCATAAATTATGAAACTTATCGGTAGCTCCTTTTTCTAAAGAAAGTAATTCCTTTATGGTCATAGCCTCACAATCAGAATTGCAAAGAGAATACTTTGCAGAAAATTCATGAATAGTATAGTATCTTTCTAATTTGAAGGGTTTTATATTCATAATGTTACAGGATAAAAAGTAATAACGAAAATAAAATCTAGTCAGGAAAAAAGAGGAGAAAAACTTGCTAATTTTGGTTTAAATATATTTTTAATCTGAGATCATTTTTGTCCGGATTAGTTTCTGTAGATATTTTATATCCTTAAAACCAACAAGATCACAAATTTCAGAGAGAGCATACGTTTTTTTCTTAAGCAATTCTGAGGCAGAATTAATTCGTAATTGAATCAAATATTGATGCGGAGTTTTTCCTACCACCGATTTAAAAGACCTCAGAAAATGGTATTCAGACATACAGGCAATACTAGCTAAAATTGTTAGATTTAAGTCTTTTGCATAGCTAGATTGTATATACTCTTTGGTTTGATTAATTCGTTTAAATATCTCTAATCGAGTACTAGTCTTTTGATGATTAAGTTTGTCTGCCTGAACATATAATTGATAGTTTAAGCATAACAATTCTTCTATTATATAAATGTTGATTTCATTTTTGAGAAGTAAATTCTCACTTTTCGGTAACATCCCCAAAAGTTGATTGAGCAAGTAGACTAATCTTTTGCTTTTTTGTTGTTTAAATTCGAAAAATTCTACACTATTGTGTGAATAGTATGGGTTAGAAAGTAAAAGGTCATCTTTTTGAGTTAATCCAGCAAACACTTCTTTTTCTAAATCTTTTCTGAAATATAACGAAGCAGAATCTACTTCATCCTTAGAATCTATAATACTGGTATACGAATGATTTTCATTAATTATCAAGATAGATTCGGGATAAACTCGAATAGGAATATTATCTAAGACATAGGTTTCGGTACCTTTTAGAGTGGTTTTTACAGATAAAGGACCTTTTTTATCAATGTATGTGATTGATTTACTTTTGGCTTTTAATAGGATATTCCGAGACCATAGATCATTATAAAAATAACCTGAATTTAAATCTGGATCCGGGAATTGATTATACACCATTGTTTTTTATAATATTAAATAATAAAGGTTCACAATAATCTTCTGTAAATACCATGATTAGTTTCGATTCTCTATTAATTATAAAGTTACCCAAAAAAGTGATAAAACAATAAATTATAAAGTGAGTTATATTAATCCTTACCTTTAATAAATTGGTTTTACTATAACCTAAATACTTATTATAATATGTTTTGTGCTGTTATAATTTAATTTTTCTTGCTTATCGGTTTAACATGCTTTAAATGTTAAATTTTACTAAAAAAAGTTAATTATATTTTAATAATCTCAATAGCCAAAATAAGTGTTAATTATTGATGTTTACTAAATTAGTGTACTTCTTAAAATTTCCTTAAAAAGTTATGCAGATAAGAGTTTTGCAATTAACTTTTTAGATAAATCATAATCATACTATTTTATTGATGATGTAAAGATGTAAGAGACTTGTTTTTAAAAACAAAATTGCTTAGACATATTTTTCAAATATTGAAATTCTTAAAACCAACTTATATGAAAACTACAATTAAACTAACTGTCTTTTTTTTGAGTATGCTCTCTATGGGTATAATTCAAGCTCAAAATCCATTCGTAACAAATATTTATACCGCGGACCCTTCTGCTCGGGTATTTGGAGATAGACTGTACGTGTTTTCTTCTCACGATGTAAACACTTGTAATTCTAATCAAGGCAGCAATGGTTTCTGTATGCCTAACTATCATGCTTTTTCAACTACTGACGGAACAAATTGGACTGATCATGGTGTGATGCTCGACCAAAATGATGTCCCTTGGGTAGCCCGAAATAGTTACGGTATGTGGGCGCCCGATATTATAGAAAAAAACGGCACATATTATTTGTATTTTCCAGCGCCACCAGCCGATGGCAGTGGATTTAGAAGAATAGGAGTTGCTACCTCCAAAAGCCCTACCGGACCATTTGTACCAGAAAAGAATTATATGTCAGGAGTAAATGGTATAGACCCAGGGGTATTCACAGATACTAATGGCCAGTCTTATATCTATTGGGGCGGCGGTGAAACCTTAAAAGGCGCTAAACTTAGTGCGAATATGAAGTCTATAACTGGTCCAGTTGTTAACCTTAGAGGTTTGCCTTCGGGATATAAAGAAGGTAGCTACATGATCAAACGAAACGGAGTATACTATTTTACTTTCCCACATGCTAAAAGTGGCTCTGAAGAATTAGCTTACGCTACTGGGGATAACCCTTTAGGTCCTTTTACTTATAAGGGGCGATTTATGGACCGTTGGACCAATGGCTGTTGGACTAATCACCATTCTATGGTTGAATATAAAGGAAAATGGATACTTTTTTATCATCATAACAAAATTTCTAACAACGATAAGTTACGATCAATTGAAGCTGATTTTTTAACTTTTGGACCTAATAATACTATAAATAAAGTTATTTCTACTAGAAAAGGAATATCAGGAGGATTTGGTCCCGTAACTCAAGAACCTTTTGGAGGTGTAGCTCGTTCAATCCCAGGAACAATAGAAGCAGAAGATTATGATATAGGAGGTCAAGGTGTAGCATATAACGATACTGATCCTGTTAACAACGGTCCTAATGTATTTAGAGAAAATGAAGGTGTAGATATTGAAGCACGTGATGGAGGTAATAATGTAGGATGGACAGCAAATGGTGAATGGTTAGAGTATACCGTTAATGCAAACGCTGGGGCTTATGATCTGGAAGCAAGAATTGCGACTATCTCTACAGGAAAATCTATTGTGGCTAAATTAGATGGAGTGACTTTAGGTAGATTTAATCTCCCCAATACAGGAGGCTGGGGGGCTTTCCAAACAGTAAAAATTGAAAATGTAAGAATTGCAGGAGGTACTAATAAAATCCTTCGACTTGAGTTTGAAGGAGGAGGCACGAACATTAATTGGTTAAAATTTAACTCTAGAACTACAGATGGTGGAAATTGCGATGTGCCATATACTAGTAATGGAGTCACTATAGAACGACAAACGGTAAATTGGACTTCAGGTATTCTGGATATTTCATGTGCATCAAGTGTGGATGTTTCTTTGAGAGCTTCAGGGATAGGAGCTATGGAAAACGCAGACTTTTTAAATATTTATTATAAAATAAACGGAGGACCCCAAGTGACCATTCTAGAACATGTTAATACTTTTCCAGAAGAAATACTTACCGTTGATAATTTGAAGGGGAATACACTTGAAATCTTAGTGAAATCATATACTAGCTTTGCAGCAGAAGTTTATACAGTAGATGCTATTACAGTTAAATCTCAGGGTAGTGGTTTACAACAGACTTTAGCCCCAGAATTGATTTTAACAAATCAACCAGTTAGTGATCAAAATCAAGCTTTAGTATATCCTAACCCGTTATCAAGAGATAATTTTATATTGGATTTGCAAGGGTTTAATAATGATATTAATGTGAATATCTTTGACATAAAAGGCAGAGAAGTGTATCACACAACTACTACAAAAAGTAGTATAGATCTTAATAAAGAAGATATTTTCCCAAGTAAAGGGCTATTTATTTTGAAGATACGTAGTGCCAATAAAAGTCAACAACTGAAATTATTGATTAATTAAGTCAATAAATAAACATCAAAGTAATACTTTTTGATACATTCCGTAATAGACAAACAATGCTTTATAAACTAATAATTTATAA
The DNA here is from genome assembly GCF_001632745.1 of Aquimarina aggregata. GTDB lineage: Bacteria > Bacteroidota > Bacteroidia > Flavobacteriales > Flavobacteriaceae > Aquimarina > Aquimarina aggregata. The sequence continues at coordinate 21,650 of NZ_LQRT01000016.1, forward strand.
AGCATTGTTTTTTAAAATCTAGAAGTACAACTACAGTTGTTGAACTTTTAGTTGGAGACTAAAGTTTTCTTGTTAGAGGTATTGAAATCAGAATCATAACTCCAGAAGCAAGCAATAAAGGAATCATGCTTTTAAACGGATTTATATCCGTTTTTGCTTCGTAGTATTTTGGTTTAAATCGATGCCAGTCAATAGTATCAGCTTGCTGTTTTTCAAAGATTTTTGGATAGAAAAACAGCCGTAATTCTTCATGAAATCCTTCTGTTCCCTGTAAGTATTCCATATGTTGACTCATACTAGTACCTGCCAATAAATTAAAAGCGAGTTGCAGTTGCATATTTGGTATGACTGATGCAATTTGCTTACTAGTACGTTCTCGCAATTTGATTTTTTTACTTAACGCTTCCCTTTGATTTTTTGAGTCATCATCACCCATTTGCTGCATGGCATAATACCATAACCAATTAAACCCGTCTGTTGGATAACCGTATTTTTTAAATTGAGGATAATGACTATAAAATTTCTTGATCGTAGGTAACTTCTCTGTATCCCACTTAGTGTGATATCCATCCCGTTGTGCTATCGCAGTACTTAATGCTTCTGGTACCGGATATTTTGAAGATATATAAGCATTAATTCCAGCTGGTAATAGAATTATTAAGATTAACCAAATTGATAACAATAGTAGTGCATTAAAACCTGAAGATTTTTTGAAACTAATAACAAAAAAGCTCAGAGTAAACCAAAATATGACATAAAGCATCGATAATCCTAAGATTGATAAAAAACTATCATTTATAGGGATGTTGAGCATAAATTTTGCAATACAAAAAAGGAATATCAAAACGATATACAAAAGAGCTAATCTGATTAAAAGTTTAGAAATTAGAAACCCTAGTTTAGATTTGGTTTGAATAGCCACCAAACGCCAAGTACCTGTTTCTGTCTCTTCCGAAAGGGCATTAAAAGTTAGAACAATAACAAGTAAAGGAAACAAATAAATAATTACAAAAGAGAGGTCAAGGTTACCAGATTGTAGATTCATAGGGTTAACCAAATCCGTGTCAAATTTTTGAGCCTCAAAAGTCTTGATTGAAATGCGCTTAACAGTTGGGTTAACATCTCCTTGACCAATTGATATGCCCGCTAACGGATTTAGATTATTGACGTAAGCAAATTTTGTATAGTAAAGTAATAAACCTAAATCTTCATTATGTAATGATGCTTGTCTATCAAAATGTTGTTGTTGATATGTTTTAATTTCGGCAATTGCTTCTTGTTGTCTTACAAGATGTTTACTTCCAATAACAAGACTAATAATACCTAATAATGTAATGAGTAGCAAACTAATCCAAACTTCTTTTGATCGAATACATTGCTGTAAAAACAATTTATATGTTATCATATCGCTTTTGCTTTTTTTGAGGTGAATAGCAACAAACCAAAGGCGAATAATGTCCATAATACAATGGAAATTAGTGCAGGTAAGGTTTCTTTAATTGAAACATTGAAAGCCAGAGGCTCGTGATTAAAATCCTCGAATTCTTCCCAATGTTCATGGCCAACTATATGCGTTTTTCCTTCAGAACCACTTTCTTTTTTTGGACTGATATACTTCATTTGCAATTCATTCATAGTTTGCGATAATTGATAACGATAATTATCCGCTTGATGTTGAAAGTCAATATAAGAGGCAAAGTCTGTTCCTGCCATTGTCATTGATAACTGTCTAATAGCAGTAAAAGGGTTGAAAAAAGACGAAAAACGGGTGACGTTATTTTGACTTTTATAGATATTTATTAAACGTGCATGATGTTTTTTATATAATGCAGATGTGTTTTTTTCACCTTCTCGCATTACGAAACCTGAATAGTTAAAAGGTAAATCAGTTATCTTGCTCACGTTATGGACTGTCAATACAGAATCACGTAGATTGTTATAATAGGGATCATCCGGATTATGGCTATCACCTTTTTGAATTTCTTCTTTCTCTATAGCCGATTGAAAAGCAAGTTTCGTAGGTGTAGGAAACCAGTAATTCCCCATAGCCTGAGCTGATTTTGGTAAAAGGACGACCAATAATAACCAAATACCAAGCAATCGCAACAAGGCATTTTTTGAACTACTACTAGTTGCAGATACTACTATAGTTAGGGTACAAACGATAAAGAGAAAGCTTAAATAACCTAAAGTAATTAGTAGCATTCGTAACCAATGCAGGTTGCTTGCAACTTGATTTTCTAATACTAAAGATGCTATGATTACTGTCAACAAAATAGGTATAAAAAATAACATGCATATAGCAAAAAGCCCAAGTGATTTTCCAAAAAGAATTTCTTTCCAACTGGCGCCTTGTGATAATACTATTTTTAATGTGCCATTCTGTCTATCAGCTGCAACACTTGAAAAGCCAATGAAAAATAAGATTAAGGGTAACACTAATTGTAATAGCAGCGCTAAACTAAGCTCTCCAAATCTTAAGGTACCCGTTGAAAATGTAGCTTCCGAAAAATTAACACTATTCTGTCGATGCGCTTCTAAGAAAACAGTATTTCCAGTAAAGCTTTCTAACCCATAATCAAATATTCCTAAAGACGGACTTACTCTAAAAGCATACGTCCCAAAATGAGCCATTCTATGCGGATGTTTGTCAGGATTTGCTTCCCAACTTTCTCTGGCTTTAGTTTGATGTGTTTTTCGAATATCGTTTTGAGTGACGTTTTTTTGAATACCACTAACGGTAGCATAAACCGTTAGTAGTATAAAAATTAAATGTAGAAGATAAAAAGTTTTTGGCGTGGTTGCATTGTGCCAAAAGTTCAATGCGAATAACCTAACATTTTCCCACTTCATCTTTTAGAATTTATAAGTTGTAGTTAACAATACATTTCTAGGGGCTCCAGGGAAAAGTCGTGTCGCATTTAGCGCACCATTCCAATAGGTTTCATCAAACAAATTATTAAGTTTTAAAGCAATTTGCATATCTATTCCAGAAGGGCGATAATAAACAGCTGCATCAAATACAGTATATGATGGCAATTCTAAACGATCTCCATACCAAGATAAACGATCACCTCGATATACGGTACCTAGACCTACTCCGATATTTCTTAATGCTCCGTGTGTAAAATCATATCTTCCCCAAAAGTTGGCACTATGTTCTGGTGCTCCTCCAATACGCTCACCAATTAATGCAGGATCCTCATCTTCTATAATTTCTGCATCAATAAAAGCATACGAAGCACTTATTTGAAGATTAGGTAATACATACCCTGTAAGATCCCATTCAAACCCTCGGCTGCGTTGTTCTCCTCTTTCTATTAATACAGATTCATCATTAGGATCTTGCTGTAATAGATTTTTTTGAGTTATTTGATATACTGCAGCATTCACTGTTAATTTACCACCTAAAAATTCTCCCTTGGCACCAAATTCTATGTTATCACTTTCTAAAGGGTCAAAATTAGCAGGAGAGTCTGCCCAGAAAAAGTCTTCCGTGGCAGGAGATAGCGTTACAGTATTTGATTGTGGCTGAAAACCTTCTACATAAGAGCCATAAACACTAATCGTTTTAGTAGCTTCATATGTTAACCCAATTCGAGGAATAAAAGCCTCATTTTTAAAAGATCGCTCGTCACCCTTATAATCAAATATATCTTCGTACCAATCATAACGTAGGTTTAGTAATGCAGAGAATTTACCTATCTTAAATTGATTCTGAATATAAATACCATTAGAAGTGGTAAGATTGGCAGGAATAGCAAATTCGGACGTGATATATCCTGAAGTTTCTCTAGCTGTATTATTAGGATCTGCAAGATCAAAATGGTCAACATTGGGTCTTGGTGCGATTACACCATTAATGTCTATAGTTTCAAACTGAGCTGCCTCTGCAGGATCAAAAGAGGTTGCCGTTCCGTTTAATCGTCTATAACGACGCGCACCATTTGATGCTCCTCCTACAGTACGTTCCCATCTACTACCATCATATCCTACTAAGAATTTATTGGTAAATGAATCATTTTCCAGATCAAAATTGATATAGGCTGTATAATTATCTGTTATCCAAAATTGTTGTCTTTCTGTATATCGTAATTCGGCTAGCGTGGGTATTGCATTTCCTGCAATATCTACAGCTGCAGAACCTGCCACTCGATGCTCAGCAAGGTCTTCTTCCCAGGTTTGTTTCATATAAGAAGCATTGAATTCTATATTATCGGTAATTTCTTTACTAAAATTACTAATGACCATAAATTCTTTGGAAGAGTAAAAGTCGTTAGCAGCTCCGACATTTGTTGAAATGTCTGTACTATTTAAATCAAATTGACCATTAATAGCACCAAAAAGAGGTTGACCACGATCTAGGTTCCCGACACCGTTACTGTATATCATTTCTACGTTTAGTGCTGTACTTTTATTAGGTAAAAATGTGATGGAAGGTGTTATCAAGAATTGATTATTTTGTACCAAGTCTCTAAAAGATCTGGCTTCTTGAACTGCTGTGTTAAAACGATACAATAAAGTTCCTGATTCATTTAATGGTCCGGTAAAATCTGCTGTAGCTCTTAATGTCCCGAAACTTCCAACCGTTGCGCTTACTTCATTACGGTTTTCTTTTAAAGGTTTTTTGGTTACCAAATTAACAGATCCTCCTGGATCAACACTAGAAAAAGTTACCGAAGATGGTCCTTTAATAACTTCTGCTCTTTCTATATGAGAAGTGATAGGTTGCAAAAAATAATACTGACGAGTTCTCATACCATTAATGAGTTGACCATCTTCTGCCTGGATGATCCCTCTTATATTAAAGTGGTTGTAAAATCCTGTATGAGTAACACTACTAGAGTTTTTTATAGCATCTGCAATCTGGAAAGCTTGTCTGTCGTTAATTAATTCTTTGGTGATAGTGGATACGGCTTGCGGTAGCTCTTTGTTTTTAATAGCAACTTTGGTAGATGAAAACGAATAATCACTATTATAATCCGTTCGGGCACGACCAACAACTTCTACACTTTGTAATTGTTCAGTACCTTCTTCTAATTGAATAGTTCCGATATCAAATGTTGTTCCAGTACTGATTTCTATAGTGTTTTTGTAGGACTGAAACCCTAAATATCGTGCTTCAATGGTATAGCTTCCGTACGGAGCATTTATTTCAAATTTCCCCGAGTTATCTGTTAGTTTACCAAAAGCATTAGTTGTATTTTTTAGTGAAATTGTAGCTCCTATTATAGGAATATTCTGGTTGTCAACTATGGTGCCAACAATTTGTACTTGTGCAAAAGAAGCATAGCCAATTAGAAACAAAAATATGGTTGACAGTGTTTTAAAGGTATTCATTGTATTGTATTAGATAGTTTTTAGATATAAGTCTTGCAATTCGCTTGCATTAATAGAGTCTGTATTAGACGTATGGACCAATTGCCCTTCTTTCATAATACCAATTTTGGTTCCCACGTTTACAGCATTAAAAATATCGTGAGTAGCCATAAAAATGGCCTTACCTTCATGGCTTAATTCTTTACAGATTTTGGTAAACTCTAGTGTGGCTTTGGGGTCTAATCCCGAAATAGGTTCATCCATAAAAATGTAATCTGCATTTTTTGAAAGTGCAATGGCAATACCTACTTTCTGCCGCATCCCTTTTGAGTAAGAAGACAATTTGTTTTGGTGTGCAGCTTCTTGAAGTCCAGCTTTTGATAGAAAATTAGATAAGTCAGTATTGTTATACTTAAATCCTGCTAATCTGCTGAAAAAGTTAAGGTTTTCTATTCCTGAAAGGTTACCATAGAGTTGAACAACCTCTGGGATGTATGCAATCATTTTAGTGGTTTTGTTACCATTCGACTTAACGGGAACACCATTTACTAATGCCTCACCACTGGTGGCTTCAATTAGACCTAAAAACAGATTGATTGTTGTCGTTTTACCCGCGCCATTTTGACCGAGTAAACAAAAAATTTCACCTTTATCGACTGATAAGTTCAGTTGAGAAAGTGCTTCGTGCTTACCATAAGTTTTGGTAAGGTTTATTGCTTCAAGCATTTTATATTATAAAAAAAGATTGACGATTAATGTGTGTAACTTCGGTTAGAACCGATAATAATCGGATGTGAGAGAATAGCTTAATCTATATTGTATTCCATTTTGAACTATAAATATCCCATTGCTGTAACCTTCTTTTGAGCAACTATTTAGGCGCTACTAGAAATTAACATTAAATGAAATGACTGTATAAATGCAAATTGACAAAGTGAAAACATTGTCAAAGAAAGTAAGAATATTCTCTAAGAAAGAGGTGGTGGTTTATTATAAATAGAAACAGGAGAGGCTATTTTCTCTTTTGGAGTATTATATTCAGAAAAGACTATAAACGAGTTTGGAACAATTTGTAATTGGTCTTCAAAAGAGTATGTGTCGCCAATAATTAAATCAAATTGATCAGAACTGGATATAATATCACATAGTTCACAAGAAATTAAAGGTTCTCCGTCTTCTGATAAGTGGTTTAATGCGTGTAAGTTTGCAATCCTTGGAATAAGCAATGCTACTGTAAAAAACAGAGTAATGATATATTTAAGTATTGGTTTGCGCATAGCCGCAATTTCAGGAATTTTGGAACAAGATTTCTTATTTTAACAAAGTTTTAGAATATTTATATAGGTTTACAACTAAACTTTAAGAAAAATATGGATAGCCAAAAAAACTCCTCACCTTGAGAAGCTTTTGTTTTGCTTTGTGAAAAAAGAGATTGGAAATCAAGGGCTTATCGTAGCCAAAATACTTCACTACTATTTTTGTAATAGACTTTACACTTTGTCAAGATTAATAATTTCTTGCGAGTATAGGTTTTACTCAAACCCAACTATGGATATATCCTATAATAGTATAATTATAAAACATTTCGTTTAAATTTCCCTGTTTTTAGAGAGTATACGTTGGGTTTGAGTAGAACTTGTAATTTATTAGTGAGTAGTGATATAACTGAATTAACAATACTAACTCTGGATGTTTTCTAAATTGTACCCATTATTAAATTTTATATTGTTAGAAAACTGTTCTGTCCAAAATTCTTTTACTACATTTCCGTCCCAATCAGAAGGTGCATATTTACGATACGTAGGTAAATAGATACCATCTACTTTCTCATACTTAACTTTTACTATATTTGGTTCAGTTAGACCAAATCCAGTAGCATTATATAGAAATTGATCTACTCTATATGTTTTTGGATTGATGTACAAGATATACCTGTCTTTGCTTGATTCTCCTATATTATCTCCAAAGCTCATCTCAATTACTTTATAAGTTATGCCATTTACATTTCTGGAAGGTAACGTTTTATGATTCACGCCTGGGTCCAATAATTTAAACATCATTGTAAACCAATAATAGTTTGTTTTTCTAAAGATATGCCCAAGAAATGCTGGTTGTTTTTCAGTAATAACTTTTCCATCCATTTTAGAAACGGATTTGTTACCATCAAAGAACTGTGTGTATTTTTTACCGGGCATTTGGGGTAAGACATAAACCTGTCTTTTTGTATATTCAGCATAAGAGACTTCTCTATCAAAAATGTATCGTTCTTTAGAAATATCAGCTAAATTATTATCCTTAACCTTAAATACGTAATCAAATGATACATCTTTTAATTTATGTAAGGCCTTCTTGCCACCATTAGCTTCTACTACTTTGGTTATTATTTGTTTAGCTTCCTGCGCGTGGGCTGTGGTAATAAATGCAATTAGTACTACTGTGACGATTTTAGAAATTAGTTTTTTCATGATAAATTATTTAATTTGATTTTACTTTTGTTTTCTTTTTTTAAAAATTATGATTTTGTTGATTAATTGTTAGCGTGTGAATCGTAGACCTTGCCACTGAGTTTCCATACACCGTTTTCTCTGTAGAGTACGAAGAAATCGGTAAACCTTAGTCCAGACCAATTAATGAATTCTACCTTTGCTGCTGCTGCTGGACCAGAAATATCTATCCATGTAATACGACTTTGTACTTCGGGGGATGGGCCACCTGCACTAACCGCTTTACCAAATTCATCTGCAGAATGGTTATAAAGAGTTCCCTCTATAGACCCAACAATATGAGCATGATCATAAAATGCTGAGCGGCTTAATTTTCCATTTCCTGACTCTGCACTGTCAATATAGATTTGTAGTGCTTTTTCAACTTCCTTGTATTCGTTGAAGTTTTGAACTTCATCTGCTTTTGTTTCTTTTGTCATTTCTGTAGTTGTTTCCATTTTAATTTTTGTTTGTAATTATAGTACTATTTAATATTAGATCGTTCGTATAGTAAGTGTTTAAAAAAAAACTTTATATCACCAAGATTTAACAGATTTAAGAATGTTAAAATAAAGACCTACACCAAAAAAAGCTGTGGCATCATCTCCATACGTACCGCCTATTTCTACATACCCTTGAATATAGTCTTCGAGTATCGGAGTAGTAAATCCCAGAGCATAGGTTCCTGTATTTCCAGTGAGTGCTTTATCAGAGGAAACATATGTTCCTAATTCGTCTAAAATATTATAGGTCAAAAAAGCTCCAGCACTATTAGTACCAAAGTTATAATAGGGTGCAATAGACCAATCGCCTTTTACCAGTGCAGCGGTTAAAAACAATGAAGTATCAGTTGAAAATGGAGGGTCTCCTTCAAAAGTGGTAGCTGCAAAAGGAGCAAAAATTAGCCCAATAAAAAGTTCTTTAGGTTCTCCTTTATGTTGACTTTCTTGAAATTGATAAGACTCCGAAATCTCAATGTTTATACCAAAAGAAGCTTGCTTATCTTGATTTTGAGCTATTAAACTACTAGTAAGAAAGTATAAAATAATTCCTAAAAAGATATTCTTGTACATAAATATATTTGTTTTAAAAAATTAATAGATGTTTTTAGTCTGTTATTGTGTGCTTATAATTATGTTAATTTATTTATATTAGAACGTTCGTATATTAAATATTAAAAAAAAATCAACTTTTTACTAGTTTCATCATAAAGGACTTAAACAATCGATAAGATTCATTTTTTCCCGAAGCCTTCATGCGTGTCATCACACCCTGTCTACTTGTGAGAAAGAACACTGCCATTTCTGACGGCTTAAAATCTTTTGAAAAGACACCTTTTTCCTGTCCTTCCTTGAAAAACCGCTCAAATATATTTTGCCATTTTCTGTAATTGATGTCAGCTACCTTTTGAATGACCTCGTTCTGCCCAGCAATTTCACTAGTAAGACTTCCTAACATACAACCTTCCTTACATTCTGTGGCACTTAGTCGCTCTAATTCCTCATTGAAAACGGTTTCTAACCTTTTTGCATAGGGTATATCACTTTCCAGTAACTTTGTTGTGTAGTAAGTTGCAGCCTTATCCCCGTAATATTCGAGTACCTTGGCGGCAAAATCTTCCTTGCTCTTAAAATAGTAGTAGAAAGAACCACTAGGAATTTCGGCATTTTCTAAAAACTCCCTAAGCCCAAGATTATGATATCCTTTCTGACTCAAAATCTTTACTCCAGTTTCTAAAGCTCTATGTATATTCTCTTTTTTCATTTTAATATTCGAACAGTCGTATATAAATCTATTCACTTACAAAATAAATAAAAATAAATTTATTTTTTTGCTTCTATCATTCCAATATTTAATTTGATGTTATATCGTCGTAAATTTAGGCTTGAATACTTAAACTAAAAAACCCAACTCTTTCAAGTTGGGTTTTCTTATGCTGTGCGGGCGGAGAGACTCGAACTCTCACACCTCGCGGCACTAGATCCTAAGTCTAGCGTATATTGCACCAACAAAACACAAAACATCTCATTTTCAATGAATTATGTGTTTTGTCATTTTATTTAAAGTCATCTAATATCAGTTGAAATCAATATTTGTTGTACCTATGTTGTACCCAAGAATCTTAATAAATTCGTATCTTTAACTAAGATTTTTGATCAAATGTTGTACCTGATTTGGCTTTCGTATCTAAAAACAGGACAACAATGGCTGCAAACGCAAAATTAGTACTTCGTAAGAAATCTAACAAGGAAGGATTATATCCTTTAGCAATTCGAATAACAAAAAACAGGCGTTCAACCTATAAGCATGTAGTGGAGATTCTTGTGAATTTGACCCGGGTATTCCTGTTTAAATTGAGCATAGCAAAACAGTTCCCAAAATCGTGTTTATTTTGTTGTTAAAATTACATTTTTTTTCTTTTTCTTCTCATC
>NZ_LQRT01000017.1 GCF_001632745.1 Aquimarina aggregata
ACTTAAAGTATTTGTAGCTAATGAAAGTTCCTGACTATCTGTATTATCTAGGTAATCTGAAAGATCCACAGTGGTAGCGTCATTACTTAAACTTAGCACATTGTCAGAAAGATCAAGGTTTTGCGCATCAGTATTGTCTAAAAAGTTCGACAGATCAATAGTATTTGTCCCTCCAGAAATACTTAAAGTATTTGTAGCTAATGAAAGTTCCTGACTATCTGTATTATCGAGGTAATCTGAAAGATCCACAGTGGTAGCGTCATTACTCAAACTTAGCACATTGTCAGAAAGATCAAGGTCTTGCGCATCGGTATTATCCATAAATCCAGAAAAATCAATAGTTTTTGTAGCTTCTCCATCTCTTTCCAACGATAATTCTAACGTATTACCATCTAGTTCAAAAACATCTACGGTTTGATCATCTGTATTATCTAGATATTTAGATAAATCTACGGTAGAAGCATCATTGGATACACTTAGTGTATTACCAGAAAGTTCTAAATCCTGAGCGTCTGTATCCGTTTTCCATTCGTCACCATTCCATAGGTATAGTTTATTCTCTTCGCTATCGTATACCATCATCCCATTTTCGTTAGTATCCAAACTTGTACCAAAAGTAGTTCGTTGATCTGTAGTCATTCTATTGATCAAAAGTCCTTGATCGGTTGCTTTTAAATCTATAGAAGCATCAGCATTAATGTTTGGAAAGCCATTCCCACTAAAACCAATACCTACATTACCGTTTCTTCCCAGAGAAAATGTATTTGTTGGTGTATTGGGTTGAATTTTAAAGGGAAGTTTACTTCCATTAGTAACATCTCTTATAAAAAAATTAGTTTCATTTCCAGCAACATCCCAAGCTTGGGTGCCAAAACCACCATTCTGTCCTAAACGAATAGTAGGAGTATCATTATCCAAAATATTAAGTTCTATGGCTCCAGGGCTATTGGTTCCTATACCAATATTTCCATTATCAGCAATTCGAAACGCATTATTCGGTGCTCCCGCATCTATTCTAAACGGTTTTTTACCTCCAGTCGCATCATCTATTGAAAAATAATTATCTCCTCCATTACTACTATCATTAAAAGTAAATCGCCAGTCATTAGAAGGGAATGAGCTACTGCTTGATGAAGTATCGTTAAACAGCATTCTAAGATTGTCTTCACTCATTACAAAAGTGTCAAAACCAAAGCTGTATCCATTCTGGGCACTACCACCGATTTGCATAGAACCTTTTGCTATCACATCACCATTAAAAAATTGATTTTGTCCAAATATTGGCGAAATAGAAATACTTAATATTAAAAAAGTAAAGTGTAGTTGTTTTTTCATTTATTAAGGGGTTTTCAAAAAATTTATTTAGGCGGCAAAAATAAATATTCACCTAAGATTAGGATATAGGTAGCCCTACTTATTTATGTACGCAGCAAAACCTAATGAAAAACAGGAAAATCTTAAATTTTTCAAAAATTATAAGAAGATATCTCATTGTTATAACCAAAGCTAGTATATTAAGTATTTTTGCATATTAACATACCATATGAAAATACTTCACCTAGACACCAATCATACCATATTACTTGATCAACTTAATGCTTTAGGCTTTCAAAATGACGAAGATTATACTTCTACAAAAGAAGAAATCGAATCCAAAATTGCAACCTATGATGGGATTATTATCAGAAGTCGTTTTGCAATTGATAAAACTTTTCTAGATAAAGCTAAAAGCCTAAAATTTATTGGTCGTGTTGGTGCTGGACTAGAGAATATCGACACTCAATATGCTTCAGCACAAGGCATACAACTATTTAATGCCCCAGAAGGAAATCGCAATGCAGTTGGTGAACATACCCTAGGGATGATTTTATCATTGTTTAATAAGTTAAATCAAGGAAATCAAAGTGTTCGAGATGGACAATGGTTACGAGAAACACACCGTGGAATAGAACTCGACGGCAAAACTGTTGGTATTATCGGTTATGGAAATATGGGAAGAGCTTTTGCAAAAAAATTGCGGGGATTTAATGTAGAAGTTATTTGTTATGATATTCTCGAAGATATTGAGGATAGTAATGCAACACAAGTAGAGCTACAGGAGCTTTTTGAAAAGACTGATGTTTTAAGTTTGCACACTCCCGAAACTCCGAAAACAATTGGCATGATTAACAAAGCATTCATTACCAAGTTTAAAAAGCCATTTTGGCTTATTAATACCGCCCGAGGTAAAAGTGTTGTCACCAAGGATTTAGTTGAAGCCTTGACTCAAAAAAAAATACTGGGAGCTGGATTAGATGTTCTAGAATATGAAAAATCCTCTTTTGAAAATCTTTTTACTTCAAAAAAGGAAATGCCAGATGCCTTTGCAAAATTGCTTAAAATGGATAATGTTATATTAAGTCCTCATGTAGCTGGATGGACTGTTGAATCCAAAGAAAAGCTCGCACAAACTATTGTAGATAAAATCAAAACTAAGTTTTGTTAAAAGACATTTTCATATCATTACTTTCTAAATATAGCACAGATCCAATATACATTGAATCTTTATGGAAAGAGATTGAAAAAAAACATACTTCAAAAAGGAGATATTACCATAATCTTACTCATTTAGAACATATCTATTATTACTTAATTGAAATCAAAGATGAGATTCAAGATTGGGATATGGTATTATTTGCTTTGTTTTATCATGATTACATATATGACGTTCTCAAAAAAGATAACGAAGAACAAAGTGCAATTAAAGCAGTGTCCGTATTAAACTCTTTAACAACAATTAAAAAAGAACGAATCAAAACATGTGAAGAGATCATATTGGCTACCAAAGGGCACAATATTTCTAATAATCAAGACATAAACTATTTTACCGATGCAGATCTTTCTATTTTAGGTGCTGATCAAGAAAACTATAAAATCTATACTCAAAATGTACGCAAAGAGTATAAATATTATCCTGATTTTATGTATCAAAGAGGAAGAATCAAAGTACTACATCATTTTAAAGAAATGTCCAGAATCTATAAAACTGAACATTTCTTTAAAAAATTCGAAACTCAAGCAAAAAGTAATCTTTTACGAGAAATTAATTTACTGTCCAAGTAAATTTCAGTTTTACTATTTTTATGGTGTGAAGAAGACTATTTTAATTTTTGGAAGCTTAGTGCTAGCCTTACTAGCATTATTTCAAATTAGTAAATATACTATCGCTACAGGAAATTCGTCTGTAGAAACTGTTATTGCCATTATTGCCTTAGTATTTTTTGGTATTGGAATTATGATCAATAAAAGAATACTTCATAAAGACCAAAAACCTATTCAAGAAATTGACTATAACAAAATCAAAGAAATTGGCTTAAGTAAACGAGAATATGAAGTTCTATGTGAGATCGCTATCGGCTTATCAAACAAAGAGATCGCAGAAAAACTTTTTGTTTCTGAGAACACTATTAAAACACATGTCTCTAATGTACTATTAAAACTAGATGCTAAACGGCGTACACAAGCTATTCAAATTGCCAAAAAACTTCAAATTCTAGAGCAATAACCACCAAATCATACTAAAGTAGAATACAATTTATCTATTTATATTTCTTGTTTTTGACTTGTACGATAGAATCTTCAATTATTATTATTTTTAACATGAACTCGATTATTATGGCTTATTTCATACTTTAGTATGAGTTCTTTATACCTATCAAAATTTACTTTTGACAACAAATAATAAATATATAGTAAAATGAAAAAAGTCGTTATTAAGTATGGTTTATTAAGTGCTGCAAGCATATGCGTTTTAGCTTTAGCAGGATGGTTTTTAGGTAAAAGTCTAGACTATTCTATACAAGAAGTCATAGGGTATGCTGGCATGATCATCTCCTTGTTATTTGTATTTTTTGGGATAAAATTTTATCGAGATAACGAGAATGGGGGTATTGTTTCTTTTGGCAAAGCATTACTAATCGGCATACTAATTACCTTAATCGCAGCATTAGCATTTGGGATATTAGACGTGATCTATATTAAATATATTAATCCGGATTTTATGGCTGAGTACTATGCACATTACATTCAGGAAATAAAAAACACTCTTCCTGAAGCAGAATTTAAAATAGAATTAGCAAAATTAGAGTCGCAAAAAGAATTGTTTTCAAACATCTTTATGAATTTCTTTCTCATGTTTGCTACTGTTCTTATTATTGGATTTATCATCTCATTGATTTCGGCAGTACTTCTACAACGTAAACCAGCTGCGGATAATTAACATAAAACGGTAAAACAAAAAACCCGTATTGATATGATATCAATACGGGTTTAAAATAATGCAAATAGATTACCCCCAATCTAACTATTAAAACATTATTTTCTAACTAATTTGACTGACTTATGACTTCCATCTGAATATAGTAACTGTACCATATATAACCCTTTAGGAAAATTTGACACATCAACATCTATTTGATTTGTTCCTGATTTTATAAAAATTTGTTTTTGAATTAATGTCTTACCATGTGCTCCATAAATGATCATGCCTAATTGAGCATTCATTTTTGAATTGATCATTAATGAAGTTGTTGTAGATGCAGGATTAGGACTCAATATTACTTTTTCAATTTCATCAATGGTTTTAACTTTTACAAAAGTTTCTTCCTCTTCTGTTAAGTCCTCATTAGTAGATCGAAGCGCTGGAGCTGAGCAATAAGCTTTTAACACCTGGGAATTTTTATCATATAAAGCAACATCGGCAATCATTGATCTTGAGCGATCTACAGGAAGGCTATAAAGAACACTTCCATTTTTTATGAAATTGACGACACTCCCTTTACGCTCTACCCTTACGATATCTCCTTGAGCGTATTTACCTAATTCTGAATTACTAGTAATTTGGTTGGCTCTTTGAAAAATTACAATATTCCCACCTCTAAATCTGGACATGTATAAATTAAAATCTATCGTATTCCAAGTAGCATTTGTATTGCTATAAGAAAGGCCAAACATAACATCCGTACTTGCGTTTCCGATAGTCATCTCAATATATCCATCTTGATTTGCTGGTATTCGATTTATAGAAGCAGCACCTCCGTTCCATCCAGTACCCGATGTTTTAGTTAAGTTATTTTGGTTTACCGATACGTTTACAGCATCTGTCCAACTAATTGGATAACGATTCGGAGCCGGAGCTGAGCAATATGCCTTAAGTACTTGTGAGTTTTTATCATACAAAGCCACATCTGCAATAAGTGATCTTGATCGATCTACAGGAAGACTATATAAGATGTTTCCATTTCTTTTGAAATTTACAACACTTCCTTTACGCTCTACTCTTACCACATCTCCTCGATTATATTTTCCTAATTCTGAGTTACTAGTAATTTGAGTCCCTCTTTGAAATATTACAATATTTCCTCCTCTGAATCTGGACATGTATAAATTAAAATCTAGCGTATTCCAGCTGGCGTTTGTATTACTATAAGAAAGGCCAAACATTACATCGGTACTTGGATTTCCAACTGTCATTTCTATAAACCCATCTCGATTTGCAGGAATAACATTGGTCGAAGCAGCTCCTGCATTCCAACCTGTATTAGATGTTTTAGTTAAGTTATTTTGGTTCACCGATACATTTACGGCATCTGTCCAACTAATTGGATAACGGGTACCACTGTTAGATAATCCTAATGCATTCCAGAATCCTGTTACTGTAGCTCTGATCCCCATATTAGATCCGCCAGACGAACTACACCCCCCATAACCATGTACACCGACAGCACTACCAGTGGCTTCGTCTACAATAGGGCTTCCAGAATTTCCACCTGTTGTATCTGTAGAATATCTCACAAAACTATTATTCACAGAGGATAGTGGACCTGTATGGGTTTGTTGACTTTGATTATCTCTACCTGAGTCTGTACCAAAACCAGATATTCTTATCGTATTGCCTGGGTTATTTCTAACTACATTAAAAGCTTTTCCTTGTGCTCGTATGGGAGTCAATCCAGTTACTGAATTTGATGAAGCGGTAAATACTGCCCAATCATTTACTTGAGAGGGACTTCCTGGATATGGAGATACAAAATTTCCTATTGGATATTGATCTTGTGGTGATGGATGAACAATACTTCCATTCGTATTTGATTTTGGAACATTAAATTCGATAATTTGAGCACGACTACCAACACAGTGCCCCGAAGTAACTAATTTCCCATTAGAAACAATCCATCCGGTACATCCTATCGGTACAATTCTACCAATTGCTCGATCTGATGACGATACCCGGTCGTCGTTAGGTCCACAAATTGATTCTGGATTTTTGGTAGTCGACTCCCCAATACTTAACTCATGTATTTTAAAGCTATCTAATATTTTGCTAGAATCACTATTGAGCGTTACAATTACCGAATCACCATTAAAATATGCGCTACTGTTATTCCATTCATTTAATGTTTCTGCTTTTAAAACTTGACTAGCCCCATCTAAAACTGAAGTGATAGTTATCGAACTATTTTTGTCAAGTTGCACGTCGGTAAAAAAAAGTCGAAGCCAAGTTGCGCCTTTTTCAGTAATGGTTTTTGAAATAACATTTGATCCGTTTTTACTCAAGTCGGTATTTTTATCAAATGTCATATCAACATTTTTAGAGTGTCTCGGCAATTCATCCTGTCCATATTGAAGAACTGGCAATAAAAACAAAAAGCAAATCAAAATGAGTTTAACACCTTTGAATATCAAGGCATGTTGGTTGTAATTGTGTAACATTTTAAAAGGTTTTAAGGTTAAAGAATATAATCGAAAAATTAGCATAGAAGCGATCAATGTGTAGATGATCACTTCTATACTTAATTCTAGAGATTTAAAAAACGATATCGCATCGTTCATAATTACCATCATCACACGTACATTCATGTATTGATGACAACGAATTTATTTGAAAACTACAGTTTGCATTAACACAGAAATCGAATGTATATGCTTCTCTTCCGTCATCGGTTCTCCATCCACTATCTTCATTTACATTTATTGGAGGAGATGGGATACCATTAAAGTATTGAGTATACGTTCCATTAAGTCTTAATCTTAAGCGCTGGGTTTTATTTCTCCACCAGATTCTTGCAGATCTCTTTTGGTGTTTGGTTCTTGCTCCAGCTCCAGAATAAAAGGGCCCAATATTAGTAGTCCATTGCTCACCTTTAAGACGTTTTCTTTTCTTTTTCCAATATCGTTTTGTACAATCTCTATCTGCCTTAGTTTGTAATTCTCCTGCATCAAATTGGAAATAATTGTGTGTCACAGAAAAACTCTCGATATTATTTGATTTTAATGAATTCTTCATTTCAAGATCATCTATCGACTTTAAAATATCTAAGTTACTTTTATCAACTTTATAAAGCTTATTGTATCTAATTTTATACGCAGAAGCACCTACTTGTACAAGACCTTCTTCATTCACTATGGTAGCCAAAACCAAATCGTCTATGTTCATTCTAGCTTCAATTTCCCCATCGGCTTCAGTAAAAGTTACAAGGTTTTCAAATCCTGAATTAGAATTATTCTTAGACATAGTTTCTATATCATTTTCAGAAATATTTTCAAATGCAGTTCGCATTGAAACGAAGGTTGAGAATTGAGATTCCCATTGATCTAGATTACTTTGATTTTTCATTAAGTATTCAATCGTATTTTCAAAAGAAGCTTGAGTTTCAAAAGTTAGAGTTCCTTCATTTACTTCAATTTTTTGGATAGTTCCCGAATCCTGTTCTAATTCTTCTCGGTTACAGGAATAAAATATTCCCACAACGGCAAGCGAGATGAATAATAAGAGCTGTTTTTGTGCAATCATTTGTTTAAATTTTAAAAGTTTATATTGATTTTAAGATGTAATGAATTTGAATTAGCATTGTATTTCAAATCACAATCTAAAGATATAGCTACCCTTTACAAGCAATGCTTCAAACACTATAACTTGTGATAAGACACAAATAAAAAGTGACAATCTAATTTTGAACTGGGACGAATTAGGTGCGAAAAGTGACGAGTTTTTTGCCAAAGAAAAACACAAAATATTTCTTTTATTTTTTTATTAAATCACTCATAAACAAAGAGATAAATTACCCCAATTACTTTACGGGATAACATTTAAAAAGAGAATTATTTACGAGCGTATCGAAATCAAATTTATAATATAATTTTGTCTAAATTTTCTTTATACTTATTACTCACAGGAATCTTTTGATCATCTATCATTACATATTTATGATTTTTTTGATCTATTTTATCAATGCGCACGACATATGATCTATGGACTCTAATATATTCTAACGGATCAGGCATTTTTTTTTCAAAACTGCCAATTTTTTCTCTTACCAAATACATTTTTTCTTGAGTATATATTTCCAAGTAATTACCAGCAGATTTCATAAATAAAATAGTAGAGGTATCTAATCGGACTTCGACACCCGATTCTTTAATATTAATTATGTGTTTTTCTCCTTTTATTTTTTTTAAAGTAAGGCGTAAAAACTCACGAATAATATCTTTATTGTATTGTAGTACATTAAACCTAAAAAAGCTGTAGATAATTAATATGATACCTAATGAAACCAAACTATAAAACCACCATACTTTCCAAAATGGTTTTTGAATACTAATTTGCAAATAACGACTTTCTGAGTTCCAAGTTTTATTACCACCCTTTGTTTGTATTTCAAAAGTGTATGTTCCAGGGTTTAAATCAATATACCTAACTTCTTTATTTTTTGTGCTGTTCCATTGTTTCTCTTTATTAAGAAGACGATAGCGATACATAATATTATTTGCATTCTTAAATGATATTGCACTGTACCCAATCGCAATTGTATTTTGATTATATGATAAACGATGTAGTGTATCAAAATCATGCATTTCTACATTATTTACCATTACACTATTTATTCGAAGCCAATCCCTATTAGTAATTTGATTGGTGCGCTCTATTGTTTTTTTAGGAACAGAGTACAAGCCGTCTTTTGTAGCCACCCAAATGGTGTCCTTTAGTAGTTCTATATCATTTACCTCATTAGTGGGTAAGCCATCTTTATATGAAAATCCTGATATTGAATAGTTTTTTAAATCATTATTAAATAGTATTCTGTTAAAACCATTATTAGTCGCTACATAAACTTCCCGTTCTCTAGGCACATATACCTGTGTAGTGGAGTTACTGGTTAATCCATTTTCGGTACTTATAGTAAAAACGGTATCCTTATCTTTTATAATTAACCCCGCTCCCATAGTTGCTAAATAATATCTATCACCCTTTTTATCAATATCATCAATTCTATAAGACAGTAATGGGTTTTTCTTTCCTAAATCGTACAGTGAATCTTTTTTATGATGAAATAAACCTGATAAAGTTGCCAGATAATAACCATCGTCTGCATGTGAGATATCAAAAATTTTCTTTTTAAAACCTTCTTTCGTTCTACAAAAAACCGAATCTTTCTCGTATTCAAATATTTGTTTCCCTATCATTAAAGGAGGATAATTAACATTATCTGATAAAGCGTTTATTCGCATATTGTTAGTAATAACATCAATTTTTTCGGCGCTAGACTTTAACAAAAATGGAGTTGATTGAAATAACAACGTGCTATCTCGTTTATAATATTGTACTCTTACTTTATTATGCAAAAGATCATAAGGAGGTTTCCAAAAAAGACTAAGGTTATTATTTCTTTTTTTGTATAACTCCCCATGATTATATCCAACATATAGCTCTCCTTTATTATTAGCTGTTAAAGAATGGATATTCTGATTTTTGTTAGTAATTGGATAGTTTTTTACTGTTGGGTTTTTTATATAAAAAACACCTGAATCTATAGTAGTTAACCATAATCCTCCCTCGTGATCTTTTAATATTTTTGTAACAGACTCTTTAGGTAACAAGTGACTGGACAATTTCCCATTATAATCATAAATCTTAAGTCCTCCTTGCTCTAACCCTACCCAAAAATGATTCTCGTCATATTCACCAGCAATTAAAATATTTTGTTCGCTTACAAGAACTTGTTTAAGTTTATGCAAAGTATTAAAGAGGTAAATCTTGTTATTTACTATAGTTACAATTTGATCTTTATTAGAGTTATAAATAGTATCGTAATACCACCCATAATTAGAAATCTCTATAGTATGTGCATTAAGTTCGTTATCACCTACACTTTTATTTGTAATATATGTATAATTAGGATATTCGATCTCTGTTTTTAGAAACATGGGACCTTGAGTATCTGTAATTTTATTCTCGAAATACCCATTCTCATGCAGTATTACATATCCAGCAAGTCCTTTAAAATTTATGAAAACATCACACTGATCATTAACTTTAATAGAATTAAATGTATAATTTCCGGGTATGTTATTTAATAAACTATTGTAAGTGTAGGGGGAGAATTCTCTTTTGTCAGGGTCATAAAAAAATAACTTTTTATTATAAGTAGAACATAAGATGGTACCGTCATTTTGTTCGTAAAAATTAAATACAACGGGATCTGTAATTCCATCTTTGGTGGTATACTTTTTAAACGTATACCCATCATAACTAGTTAAACCACGATCAGTAGCAAACCATAAAAAACCATTGTTATCTTGGGTTATATCGTATACTTCAGAACTACTTAAGCCATCAGAGGTATTAAAATTTTTATAAATATAATCTTGCGCTTGCGAAACAATACAAATGAATAAGAATCCGATTACTAAATTCTTTCTCAACATATGGATATGATTTAAACTTCACTGACCACATATCCACTAACAAAAATACAAGCACATAACATTAACAACATCCATTTTAACATAAACTTTTGTTTTAATTTAAATTACTTATTTTAAACATACCTAAGTAATCATATAAGTATCTCATTAGTAGATTTTCTACTTAAGATTAACATCAAATAAGCTATATTTAAATCATAATCAAAAGATCAATATTATGCAATATGAAGCTAAAACTCCAGACGAATATATTGCCGCTATTCCAGAAGAACGAAGATCGGTAATGAACTCATTAAGAAAAGTAATTAAGGATAATTTACCCAAAGGATTTTCTGAAGAAATAAACTACAAAATGATTGGATATGTAGTACCACATAGTTTATATCCTAGCGGCTATCACTGCGATCCCCAATTGCCATTACCCTTTATGAATATTGCATCACAAAAAAACTTTATAGCAGTATATCATAGTGGTATTTATGCTAGTCCAGAATTAATGGATTGGTTTGTAAGTGAATATCCCAAACACGTCAAAACAAAACTAGATATGGGTAAAAGTTGTATTAGATTTAAAAAGATAGATCAAATACCTATGAAACTTATCGGTGAACTTGCTACTAAAATGACTCCCGAAGAGTGGATTAATACCTACGAATCAAATATAAAGAAGAAATAAACACAATCAGATTATGAAAAAAAGAGTAACAGGTATTGGTGGAATATTTTTTAAATCAACCGATCCTAAAAAGACCAAAGATTGGTATAAAAATCATTTAGGATTTAATACTGATGACTATGGCTGTACATTTTGGTGGAAAGATAAAGCAGGTAATGATTGCTCTACCCAATGGAGTCCTTTTAAAGAAGATACCACATATTTTGCTCCTAGCAAAAAAGAGTTCATGATGAATTTTAGAGTAGAAAACTTAACCGAACTACTTAAAACACTTAAAGAAGAAGGAGTTACTGTAATCGATAAAGTCGAAGAATATGAATACGGTAAATTTGGTTGGATTATAGACCCAGAAGGAAACAAAATAGAACTTTGGGAACCTATAGATAAAGCTTTTTTATAATGAATCTAATTTAGAAAGTTTTTTTTCGTATTTTTCTAGACGTTAATCATTATTTAAACAACATGAGTGAAGAAAACAACAATTTGGGAGATGACATCAAAAAAGGAGCTGAAGAAGCTGCTGAAACCGTTAAAGATAGCGCCAACGATTTTGCCGAAGGAGCTAAAGAGATACTAAACTCTCAAGATAACAAGAAAATTTTAGCTGGTATTCTAGCAATATTTTTAGGTAGTTTAGGGGTCCATAAATTTATTTTAGGATACCAAAAAGAAGGGTTTATCCTATTAGGGATATCCGTTGCTGCCTATATATTATCTTGTTTAGCTGTAGGGTTACTTTTCATTTGGATTCCAAGTGTTATTGGTTTAATTGAAGGTATTATATACCTAACAAAATCTGACGAAGAATTTTATCAAACGTACCAAGTAGGTAAAAAACCTTGGTTCTAAACTATAAAAACAACTTAAAAGCCAGAAAAATTATATTCTGGCTTTTTTATTCTATTTTATTATCGTAATATTGCGATATATAAATATTAAAATGGGAATTACTAAAACTCAAATATTTGATAAAAAGCAAAATGAGCTTGCCCAATTTTTTAAAATATTAGGCCACCCTGCTCGAATTGCAATACTTCAACACATTAGCACTCAAAATTCGTGCATATGCAATGATCTTGTTGAAGAAATTGGATTAGCTCAAGCCACAATCTCTCAACACCTTAAAGAACTAAAAAGCATTGGATTATTAAAAGGCGAAATTGAAGGCAAAAGCATGTGCTATTGCATTGATATTGATCGTTGGAAAGAATTGCAAAAATTATTAAATGGATTTTTTAATACTACAAAAGAAAATTGTTGCTAATAAGACAAATTAATACATATTTAAAAAATAGTACTATGAATACATCAGATTTTATAACATTACTAGCAGAACATCAAGGTAAATCTTTATTATTTGAGTATGCTCCTGGTATGCTAGTAGGAACGAATTATCACATAACCGAAGTTAAACATACTACAGTCGACGCTGTAGATTGTGGTGGTAATATTGATGCCTGGAAAGAAACTGTAATTCAACTTTGGGAAAGTCCAAGTGAATTAGGAAAACCAAATTACATGAGCGCCTATAAGGCATTAGGTATCCTTAAAAAAGTAGGTACAATGAAAGCTTATGATATGGAAGCGCCTGTAAAAATAGAGTACGGTAATTCTATGTTTCATACAGCGCAATTGCACGTTGCGGATTTTGCTATTAAAGAAGGGCAACTTATTCTTAAACTTACAGTGCATCCAACAGATTGCAAAGCAAAAGAGACATGTGGAGTCCCAGAAACAAATGAAGCAGAGGTTACTGGATCTTGTGCTCCAGGTAGCGGTTGTTGTTAATGGTTTCGAATATCAAAATAGCGTATTTTAATCAAAATGATTGGTCGCAAATTGCTACCATCTATAAAGAGGGAATCGATACAGGTATCGCTACTTTTGAAACCCAGATACCCACTTGGGAACAATGGAATATTGCTCACATAACATCTTGTAGAATCAAAGCTGTTTTGCATGATAAAGTAGTAGGCTGGGCAGCATTGACTCCTACTTCAAAAAGAGAGGTGTACAAAGGTGTTGCAGAAGTTAGCATTTATATAACATCAAAATGTAGAAATTTAGGAGTAGGAAAACTACTTTTATCCCAGTTGATTAATGAAAGTGAAAAACATGGTTTCTGGACGTTACAAGCAAGTGTTTTTAGTTTGAACATCCCAAGTATTAATTTACATAAATCTCTTGGGTTTAGAGAAATTGGATATCGAGAAAAAGTAGGTAAGCTGGATAATATTTGGTATGACAATACCATTCTGGAACGACGTAGTACATTAATTATATAACCACATAAACACCACAAATTCTCATTTTATTTGAGAATAATTAAAAGTAAAATTCATGAATATTTTAGTATTATGCACCGGAAATTCGTGCAGAAGTCAAATGGCCGAAGGGTATTTAAAGCATTTTGCAAAAGACAATGCCAAAATCTATAGTGCCGGAGTAGAGACCCATGGCGTAAACCCAAGGGCAATAGCCATTATGAAAGAAGATAACATTGATATAACTAATCATACATCAAATAATCTGGAAGAGTATTTAGATGTTAATTTTGACTATATATTAACTGTTTGTGATAATGCCAAAGAGAGATGCCCGTTTTTTCCTGGTAAGGCAGAACGTTTACACTATAATTTCTTTGATCCATCAAAAATAGAAGGTACAGAAGAAGAAATCCATGCTGCTTTTGAAAAAACCAGAAACGAAATCAAAACGTATTGTCAAGATTTTGTAACCAAAAATGTTCTAAGAGCATCACATTAGTAAAATTACTGTACATAAAAAAAGTTCTTAGAAATCTAAGAACTTTTTTTATACATGGTTAATATATTACTACCCTTGTTTATGTATTTCTACAGAATGTGGATAAGGAATTTCTATACCCGCTTTATCTAGAGCAGTCTTACAATTTTCTAAAGAAGCAAAATACACATCCCAATAATCTTCAGGTCTACAAAAAGGACGTACTGCCAGATCAACAGAACTATCTCCTAAATTACTAACATTAACAGATGGGGCTGGTTCCTTAAGTACTTTTGGATCATTCATTAAAATTTCTAGCAATGTATCTTTTGCTTTCTTAATATCTTCACCATACCCAATACCAACGGTAAGATCTACACGCATCAAGCCTTCTGCTGTATAATTTACTATATTACCATTAGCCATTGCCCCATTAGGCACAATAGCCAGTTTATTTTGTGGAGTCACCAGTTTAGTTGTGAAAATTTCAATTTCTTTAACTGCACCTAAAACACCTTGTGCTTCAATCAGGTCTCCAATTTTATAAGGTTTAAAAATCATAATGAGTACTCCTCCTGCAAAATTTGAAAGGGATCCTTGTAATGCTAACCCAATTGCCAATCCAGCAGCAGCTATTACAGCAGCAAAGGTAGTTACATCAACACCTAAACGTGATATAACTATGATTATTAAAAATATTTTGAGTGCCCAAGAAGTTAAATTTAGTAGAAATTTTTGAAGTGATTCGTCATATTTGGTTTTATTAAAAACCTTAGTAAGGGCTTTTAACACCTTCTTGATAATCCAAGAACCTACGATATAAATTAAAATTGCTGTAAGTAATTTTGGACCAAATTCTTTGGCTAATTCGATTCCATAATTAATCCATTCTTGTGCTTTTTCCATGAGTTTAATCTTTATTATAATTTATTAAATTTAAAATATGTGTTCCCAAAATAAGGTTAAGTGATGAAGTCTTCTAATTAACTTTAAAACCTGGTTTTATGTAATTTTGAGGAATATTTTCTGGCGGAACAGTTAATACATTACCATCTCGAATTGCCTGATAGTGCGGAGATAGGATTTCTATACCTGCATGATGTAATTCATCCTTAAGATTTTCATGCAACATAGAATATATTAAAGCCGATTTTTCTGGGTTTTTGGTATATACATTTATTTCGTAATTAACGTAAAAATCATCTAGGCTTTTTATTAGAACAAAAGGAACAGGATCAGACAAAATAAGATCTGTTTTCTTTGCTCCCTCGATTAATGCCTTTACCACATCGTTACCCGTAACATCATACCCTATCGTAACCGATGTATGCAAAATGATTCCGACATCTTCTGCATTTTTCGTAAAATTGGTAATATGATTTCCTAGAATAGATGAGTTAGGAATTGTGATATCCAAATTTTTAATAGTTTTTACTCTGGTAACCAATAGGCTTCGTTCTGTAATATCACCTATCGTATCTCCTATTTTAACCCTATCCCCTACTTTAAAAGGACGCATGTATGTAATTACAATTCCTGCAACAATATTTGATATAGCAGAGGTGGATCCAAGTGAAAAAAGTATTCCAAAAAAGATTGAAACTCCTTTAAAAGCAGGTGAATCTGAACCTGGTATATAAGGAAAAACTATAATTAACGCAAAAGCAATGATAACCACTCTTAATAAGTTAAATGTAGGACGTGCCCAATCTGCATGAAAACCATCTAGTCTAACGGCTTCTCTCTCCAGTTCTGTAGTTAAATACTTTAAAAACTTAAGTAAGTATTTAGTAACAAAAAAGATAACAACAATGAAAAACAAGTTAGGTATAAACCCTATCAAACCTTCATAAAGGAACAATAGTGGTTTTTTTATGTACCCAATAACAATATCTGCATACTTCTTTGTTTGAGGGACCAAACTAAATAGAAAAGGAAGATAAAGAATTAGAAAAGTAATACTAATAGTGATACGCAATAGTCTTAGAAAAAAACTAAGAATATGTCTTTCTCTTCTTGGTGTGATAAACCTAAAAAACTGGGCAAACTTAGTATTACTAAAAAAAATATTATTTTCTAACTTACTAATCTTACTTTGTAACCACTTAAATAATTTCTTAATTAGAAAAAGGAAAAAAATAATACCCAGTAAAGCAATAGCAAAATAGATATATTGCGTAATCATTTTTAAATCTTTTGATTACTAAGTACTATTATTTATACTAAAAAATTAGAATTTCATTTTTAAAAACCAGGGGATATTTCGACCAACTGCTCAAAAATACTATAAACAACATTTTTATAACTCAAATTTAAGATCTGAGTTGTTTTTTTCATTACTCTATTGAGCTTCAAAAACATAGTCAAGGGGTAGTAAAGTCCCTATTTTAAGGCTACCCATATATCCATCAAAAATAACACCGGTGGGAGGTGAATAATTCCCCATTTTATCTATTAAAAAATTACCTTCAGGCACTTCAATTTTAGTTCTTAGTTTTTGATCATATAAAATACTAACAACATTTAATGCCATTTCAACTTTTGTTAGCATTCTTTTTTTTCTAGTTATGGTAAAAAAAGCATAAGGATCTCCAGCAAATCCATTATGAAAAGCTCTAAATTTATTTTCAGCTAGTGTTTTTGTAGCAAGTGCTCGCATAAAATGCAAGCTAGATCCTTTATAATAGGTTTCTCTATTTTTAATATGTTTAGCTAATGTTTTTTTTCTTAATTCTTTAAAAAAAGGAGTTCCTGAAAAATAACTCAGATTCTTTTTTATAGTATCATTTCCAAATTGTAATTCGAAATCAAATAGAGTATATAAAATTTCATATCCCAGTAGTTTGTTACGAATTTTTAATGGCACACTAGCACTTCCATACAGTACTTTCTTTTCAACATTATAGTGCAGTTCAATATCCTTTTCATTAATAATCTTACATTTTTCTTGAATCCTATAATCCCCTAAAAAATACTTTCTAAAATATCGTAGTTTACGGCTTCTACTTAGTGGGTCTTTTTGTAATACAACGGCCTCTAATTCCTCTACTTGTGGTTGTAAAAGAATATGTTCGTACTCTTTATTCAATATCATCTGAGAATCCAATAGTTTAGTTTGGTAACCCAAATATGATATGATTAAGGTGTTATTTGCTATTTGATCAAATTTTATATAAAATTTTCCTTTTTCATTTGTTATTGTGCCATTAGTAGTACCATCTAAGTATACGACTACACCTACTAAAGGTTCTTTGGTTACCTGATCATAAATAACTCCTTGAATGTCTTTTTGAGAATATAAAAAAAGTGTAGAAAAAAATAAAATGAGTATAGCTATCGAGTTCTTAGGTAAGTAATTATTTATCTCCATTTTTAAAATACTTCTGCTCAAGTTCGGCCTGCAACTCCTCCATAACAGGTTTTACAGTGCTATCGGGCAGATCTGCTATACGTATATACATTAATCCATCTACAGCATTATTAAATAGTGGATCGACATTAAATGCTACAACTTTGGCATTTTGTTTAATATATTTTTTCATTAAAACAGGAATACGCAGACTTCCTGGTTCTACTTCATCAATGATTTTATCAAACTTATTTAGATCACTCTTACTTTCATCAAAAACAAAGTCTTTGTCTGCATCTTTCAGTTTTACTTTAAATTCTTTTTTAGGTCTCACATATTGTGCCACATATGGATCATAGTAGTGAGATTTCATAAATTCTATCATCAACGATTTAGTGAAATTACTAAACTTGTTGCTTATACTCACTCCACCTATTAAATATTTATGCTCCGGAAAACGTAGAGTACAGTGCACAATTCCTTTCCATAATAAAAATAATGGCATCGGACGTTGTTGGTATTCTTTAATGATAAATGCACGTCCCATTTCTATAGATTCATTCATCATTTTATGTAACTCTGGTTCGAATCTAAATAGATCTTGAAGATAAAAACCATCTATCCCCCAGTTAGCATATATCTCTGAGCCCATACCCATACGATATGCTCCTACTAAGGTTTTAGCCTTATTATCCCATAAAAACATATGATGATAATATGCGTCAAACTCATCAAGATCAATAGGATTATTAGTTCCTTCTCCTATTTCTCTAAAGGTAATTTCTCTTAACCGACCTATTTCATGTAAAATAGTCGGAACATCTGTCTTTTTAGCCAAGAAAACCTCATAGTTCTTACTTATGAGAAGCCTTTTATCATGGTCTCTACAATATTGTAACTCTGACTCTATAGTTTGTGTATTACCTTCTCCTGCTATTTGCTTTGGTGATTTGGGTAATTTTAAATTTTGCGGAATAGATTCTCTCAACGTTTTTTTCTCAAAAGGATTCGCCAACATATACGTTTTCTTTCTCAAGAAATTTGTGAAACCTTCTAGATTAGTATGTTCTTCCTGGTCCTTTATTGAAATTGGATTTCCTATTCGCACTTTGATTACCTTATTCTCCTGCGAATAGAGTTCGCTAGGTAATTTTGCAGTTCTTAAATTACTACTAATTGATGCCAATTGGTAAAATAACCTACTGTTACGAGCATGAAAATATATTGGTATTACCGGAACCTTTGCTTTTTGAATCAATCGCATTGCACTAGGCTCCCAGGCTTTATCAACATAGTTTTTTCCTTCTTTAACTGTAGATACTTCTCCTGCGGGAAAAATACCCAATGGCTTTCCTTCTTTGAGATGTAAGATTGAATCTTTGATCCCTTTAAGACTAGATTTAGCATCTTTTCTGTCTTCAAAAGGATTAACAGGCATTATATAAGGTTGTAAAGGTTCAAAATTATTAAGTAGAAAATTGGCTATAATTTTGTAATCCTCACGATGTTCTAACATCAATTTAAGCAACAAACCACCGTCAAGACCACCCAAAGGGTGATTTGATATCGTAATAAATGCACCTTCCTTTGGTAATCGCTTTAAATCTTCCTCTGGTATTTCAAAGGTAACACCATAGTGATCTAGAGTCTTATCAATATACTCTATACCTTCTAAATGACTTAATTTATCGTAATCGCGATTAATCCTCGATATTCTAGTAATTTTTAAGAATATCCAACCAATACAGGTGCCTATAAAACCAAGTTTCTCTAGTTTGAGCCCCATGGCTACTTCTCTTGCTGTGACTATAGGCATTAAATTCAATTTGCGCTAACTGCAAATATAGCAAAATCCTTGAATTGAAATACTAATCCAAGGCAACCATTTGATAAGTCTCTCTTGTGATTTGCTTTAGTAAAATACTCTTATTTTTCTCTAAAGAATCTATGGCATCTTTGGTAAAGTGACGCACTGTATAAAGTGAAACCCCTATATTGTATGTAACTTTAAACCTTGCTTTCAGGATTGGTAAAAGTTCATTAAAGTGATTAAATCGATCGTCTAAGCATACCGAAAAGCTAATAGCCGAATTTTGAATTAAATCTACTTTTAGCTGATATTCATGAAGTAAGTTAAAAACTTCACTAATCATATTTTCGACAATAAAAGAAAAATCAAGAGACGAAAGAGATACCAAAATCTGATTTTTCTTAACAATATAACAAGGCATATAAGGATCTAAAGGCTGTCCTTTCTTTACTGAAGTACCTGCACTTAAAGGATCCAAAAATGATTTTACATACAATGGTATTTCTTTACGTTGTAGTGGTTGTATCGTTTTAGGATGAATTACAGATGCTCCATAAAATGCCAATTCTATGGCCTCACTATAGGAGATATGAGATAGCAGGTTTGTATTTTCAAAAACACGGGGGTCTGCATTTAAAACTCCGGGTACATCTTTCCAGATACTAACACTATTTGCACCTAAACAGTATGCAAAAATACCCGCAGTATAATCACTTCCTTCTCGACCCAATGTAGTTGTAAAATTATGAGTATCAGATCCTATAAACCCTTGAGTAATACTAAGCCCTTTTTTATTTATTTTCGTAACAATACAATCTTGCGTCTTTTGCCAATCCACCTCTGCATCTCTATAAACTTGATTTGTCTTAATCAAATCTCTTGCATCTATCCATTCGTTGGTATACCCCTTATGGTTTAGATATTCGCTAATAATTGTAGTTGCAATTAACTCCCCATAACTTACCGTTTGATCGTAGATAAAATCATATTGATTTGATTTATTTCTGATCAGCATAGTTTGTAAGTCCTTGAATAGTGCTTCAACTTTTGTAAAAACAGGATAGTGTTGGCTGTCAAAAAGAGCATCTAAGATATCAACATGAAAATCATGCAAGTCTAAAATATTCTTTTTGTATGCTACGTCGGTATCTACATACAAAGCTACTATTTCTTCTAGAGCATTTGTAGTTTTACCCATTGCAGATACAACGATAACAAGTTCAGAAAATCCAGTCGTATCAAGAACATTAACGACATTTTTTACAGCATTGGCATCTTTTACAGATGCTCCACCAAATTTAAAGACTCTCATTTATATTGGACTAAAATTATAAATCAGAGATAAATGCATTAACACCACCTTGATCCATTTGTACCAAATACCAGTCCTTTAAAAGTGTAGCGCCACTTTTTTCATAAAAATCTATAGCATTTTGGTTCCAATCAAGAACTACCCATTCTACTCTACGCACTCCCTTTTCTTTTGCATATTTCATGACTTGGGCATATAAAGCACTACCTAACCCAGTGCCTCGCATAGATTCCTTAACGATTAAATCTTCTAAATGTATCGAACGTCCTTTCCAAGTAGAAAAGCGAAAATACACCAAAGCTATCCCCACTATTTTTTTATCCACTTCGGCTACAAAACAATGAAAAAGAGGTTGTTCACCAAAACCCTCTGTAATTAATTCATCAACCGTTACCTCTACAGCATCTGGTTCTTTTTCAAAAGTTGCTAATTCCTGGATTAACTCAAGAACCTGACCCATATCTTCTGGATTAGCATCCCGTATTATATAACTCATAAGACAAAATTTTATCAAAACTATAAAATATGTATTAGAAACTAGACAATTTTCTAATGTTATACAATTACTTTTTATCTTTTTGCAATTCTTAATAGGGTTTAAGAATTTAAACTTCCGAAAACGTTATAGTTATTTAAAAAATAATACTTTTGTACCAACTAAATTTTACCATAAATGGCCAGAAAAAATCAAACTTTAGGAGAATTTATAATTGAAAACCAAAAAGACTTTCCGTACGCAAGTGGCGAGCTTTCACGATTAATCAACTCCATAAGATTGGCCGCAAAAATGGTAAATCACGAAGTAAACAAAGCTGGTTTAGTTGATATTACTGGTGCTGCTGGAGAAACTAACATACAAGGTGAAGATCAACAAAAGCTTGATGTATTGGCAAACGAAACGTTTATTAATACCTTAACAAATAGAGAAATTGTTTGTGGAATTGCTTCTGAAGAAAATGATGAATTTATTACCATAAAAGGTCAAAAAAACGATCACCGCAACAATTATGTGGTCTTAATGGATCCATTAGACGGTAGTTCTAATATAGATGTTAATGTATCTGTAGGAACTATATTTTCTATCTATCGTAGAGTAACGCCAACAGGAACTCCTGTTACTATAGAAGATTTTTTACAACCTGGTAACCTTCAGGTTGCTGCGGGATATATTATTTATGGAACTTCTACTATGCTGGTATACACCACTGGTCACGGAGTTAATGGCTTTACTTTAAACCCAGCCTTAGGGACATATTATTTATCGCACCCAAATATGAAGTTTCCTGATGATGGTTCTATTTATTCGGTAAATGAAGGAAACTATATTCATTTCCCTCAAGGAATTAAAGATTATATCAAATATTGCCAGGAAGAAAAAGAGGATAGACCTTATACTTCTAGATATATTGGTTCTTTAGTTAGTGATATTCATCGCAATATGATTAAAGGAGGTATATACCTCTACCCTAGTACTTCTAAATCTCCTAACGGAAAACTTCGTTTGCTATACGAGTGTAATCCAATGGCTTTTATTGCAGAACAAGCTGGTGGAAAAGCTAGTGACGGATATAGACGTATCATGGATATAAAACCAACAGAGCTTCACGAACGTACCCCTTTTGTTTGCGGAAGTAAAAATATGGTTGAAAAAGTAGAGTCATTTATGGATTAACTCTGAACATCATTATACATAATGATTGATAATACACAATAATAATTGTAAATTTACAGCCTAAAACAAATTCTCCCCCTTAAGCCTAAACGAAAAACGTATACTTTAGTTAGGACTAAATGTAATTTTAAGTTGATATTAGCAACTTTATTTAGCAATGAAGCCCTCTTTTAACATTTTTATGTTAATTTTATGTAGTGCTCAAATTAGAATCAATTAAATACACTAAAATGGCCAAGGAAAATAAAGCTGTCCAAGAAGAAAAACTAAACGATCCTTCATCAAAAATTGAAGCGATCAAAAACCTTATTTTTGGAGAAAATATTGCCGCATATAATTCTGAGTTTGATAATGTAAAAAAAGATATTTCTTCAAAAAAGAAAGAACTTGAAGATTTTATAGATGAAACCAGAAAAGAATTAAATCAGGCGATTGATAATTTAAGTACTGATATTAATATTAGAATTACAGAATTAGAAGATAATCTGGCAGATAAAGTAGAGATGCTTGACACTAAAAAAGTAGATAAAAATACATTAGGGAATCTACTGATCACTTTGGGCGAAAAAATTAGCCAAAAGTAATGCTGCTATCCTAACATTATGGAAGATCAGGACAAACTCGAAATACTTAAAAAGCTTCTTCTTACCGAAGAAAAAGAGTTTGCCGATTCTATTGCCGAAAAAGTCGAAGAACTTAGTAAAATAGTACATCAAAAACAGGAACTTTCGCACAAGGTTGATCCTATTATTGATGATAAATTAGAGCAATTTGTCGAAGAAATTCCAAAAACACTAGGACCAACGATTACCGAGGCCTTAAAAGAAGAGATTAAAAATTCTCAAGACGCAGTTGTAGAAGCATTATTCCCAATCATTGGTAAGATGATTAAAAAATATATTGCTCACGAAATGCGATTGCTAAGTGAAAATATCAACAGAAAAACCAAAGCCGCATTCTCATTTAAAAACTGGTTTCGCAAAACAAGAGCTAAAGCACAAGGTATTACCGAAGGAGATCTTATTCTTTCTGATTATGCAAAACCAAGATTAATGCAAATGTTTGTTATTGAAAAAAACTCCGGTATATTGCTCGCAGATTACAGCCCTTTGTCGGATGGTACAATTGACAAAGAAATGGTTGCTGGTATGCTTACAGCTATTAAAAGTTTTGTAGAAGATGCTTTTGAAGGAGGAGATCAGGACTTAGAACTTATAGAATATGAATTATATACGATACATATACAAAACTTTTACTCATATTATGTGGCAGCAGTAATTTCTGGCGCATATAGTATGATGTTTAAAGAAGTATTAGAAGATCAAATTTTAGATTTTGCGCAACATAATATCTCTAATAAAGAATTAAAAAACAGCGCGCTTTTTACCCAAAAATTAAAAAAACATTTTGCAGATGACATTGTCTAAAAAAGTAGTAATCTTAGGACATTTTGGCGTTGGAAAAACGTCTCTTTTTAGGCGTATAATAGATAACGAATTTTCAGAAGAATATAAAGTTACACTTGGCGTTCAAATTAAAAAGAAAATGATTACACTACCTGATGGTAGAGAATTATCAATGATTCTATGGGATACAGAAGGACACTCTAATACAGTAGAAGACACCCGAAAATCATATCTATTAGGATCGCATGCTTTTATTTATGTGTTTGATTTAACACGCGAGGATACGTATAAAAATCTAAATCAAGATTTAGAATATCTTACAAAAAATTATAAAAACGTTACTGCTAAAGCCATCGGTAATAAATTGGATTTGGTTAATGAAAAAGAAATTAAAGCTCAGTTAAAAGAACAAAACATTCCGTTTGACTGCCTAACCAGTGCAAAAATGAATAAGAATGTACAAGATTTCTTTTCTGATTTAGCATCAGAATTAGCAAAATAAGGCAGGATAGTATGAACAATCAGATAGAAACGTATCAATTTAATCCGCAGGTACAAGTTACTAAGGTTGCATATGATGGCAGTATTCAAGAAACTGATACTACGCTCTTCAACTGGTCAAAAGGAGCATCAATTTACGATGCCCATCCTTTTTTTGAAATCTTAAAAACGTTTGACGAGGCTAATGGTTTCGATCGCAAACAAGAATTAAACTTTCCATGTATTCATATAGAAGATGTAAATGCTGCTCGCATTTGTGATCTTACCATACAGCCAGATGCTAAACACATTACGATCTTTCTTTATGACTATACCAATAAATACCGTGATTTAAACCGAATAGCACAGCAAAGAAATGAGTCTATTTTAATAGGTAGAGAGTTAGAACTAAAGAATAAATATTTAATAGAAAAAGAAGAATTTAAAAATAGTTTTATTGCGAATATTAATCACGAAATCAGAACACCATTAACCAGTATTCTTGGGTTTGTAGAGGTTTTAGAAAAAACGCAATTAAATTTTGAACAAGAAGAACTCTCACGCATCATAAAACGAGAAAGCCTACATCTAAATGCACTTATAGATGATATGGTTGATATCTCTAAAATAGAATCCGGTAAACTAAAAATTGTAGAGGAGCGTTTTGCATTTCAGGATTTAATCGATGGATTTAACGAAACCTATGCTAAAGTTGCACAAGAGAAAGGGATACTTTTTGAAACTGAAATAGAATCTAGTATTCAAGAATATGTAATTGGTGACAGAACACGAGTATATCAAATCTTAAATAACCTTATTAATAATGCTTTTAAGTTTACTGAAGAAGGTAAAATTAAGTTTACCGTTAGTAAAAACTATCAGCGCACCAATAAGCTAAGTCTTAGCTTTAGAATTGAAGATACTGGTATTGGCATTCATGAAGAAAATGTACCTCATCTTTTTGAACGATTTACACGTTTTAATCATGATAAGCAAATCACAGGAACAGGTCTCGGTTTAGCCATCGTTAAAAATTTGGTGGACCTACTAAACGGAGAAATAAAAGTAGAAAGCGTACCTGATATAGGAACCATTTTTAATCTTAAGCTTCCTTTTAAATTTGAGGTTACCAAAAACACAACAATAGAAAGAAAGAAGAAAAAATATAGCTTACCTAAAAGCAAAAATAAATTTAGGATACTACTCGTAGAAGACGAAGAGATCACACAGTATCTAGTCATGAAAATACTTATTGCCCAAAGCACCTACTTTGTAGATATTGCAATTAATGGGGAGCACGCGATTAAGTATATCGAACGTCGTAAATATGATTTAATCTTAATGGATCTTACCATCTCTAAACTTGATGGTTTCCAAACCACACAGATGATTAGAAATAATTATGGTGACAAATTTATTTCTGAAGTACCTATCATTGGATTCTCGGGCAAGGCAGATAACAATGCAAGGGATAAATGCATACGATCTGGTATGGATGATTTTATTGCCAAACCTTTTGAGCAAGAAGAATTACTCTATAAAATCACAAAACAAATAGCAAAAAAAGCTGCCGAGTAGGCAGCTTTTGTTTTTATGATTAAAAAACAGAAATTATCTGTTCATATTCTTGATTTCGTCTATAAATGTATCTATATCGACACCGCCATCAACAAGTTTTAAGGCTTTATCCACAACATATTTAGCATTATCAGCATTAAATCCTAATCCGATACTTAATTTTTCTAATAATATGACTTGTTCATCACCTTTTATATTATCTGCATATACCATTCTGGCAAGATCAAATAAACGCTCTAATCGCACGTCATAGCTTGTAGGTGGGTTTATAGGATGTGTATTATAATCCTTAAGAATTTCTTTATAATCATTTTCAGATATATCTAGTCTACGCGCTAGTCTATCTAAAAAGGCCCTCTCTTCATCTGTAATTACACCATCACTCATTGCTACTCTAACAATTGCAGCAAAATGATCCTGATTTCGCTTCTGAAATCCACTATCAAATAAATCAGATATTGACATCATGTATTTTTGTTTAATTTGCCGCAAATATAACTAAACTCTACTCCTTTTAAAATTTAAAATCATTGTTTTTTAGTATCCTTAGGTTCGTGATATTTTGACAGACAATTTTTTACAGGTTTTTAGGCAAGTTCTATCAATAAACCTAGCACATACAATTTAAAAAAAGAGAGTGCTCGGATTTATAATCCGAGCAAGTGAAACAGTTATTATATCGCAACAGATTACAAATCTGAGTTATCTGGCCGTACTATCATAAAAAAACAGCCATATGTAAAAAACCTATAGCTGTTGTATTTTTTCCTAACCTATACCTATCACTAGTCTACGACTAGTCATCGAGGTTTGGATTATATTTTAATTGGATTTTTTCTTAGATGTAGCGACTTCAATTTTACTATAACTAAGGCTTACGTTTTCTACTGGATCACCATCACCATTTGTACCACCGTAAATAGATCTTGTATTCTTAATTTTGAATGCTGCAAATTTTTCTAACATTGTCTTATCTTTTAAGGATTATCAAATAAATATAATAAAATCCAAATGACTTAAATAAACTATTCTTAAGTAATTATTCTCTAGTCGGAGCAAGTCTCTGGCTAATGATATAAGAGACTATAACAACATATGAAAAAACCAGCTACATCGCTGTAACCGGTTTCTTTCTTTTATTTCTCACTCATACTCAAGCACGGAAAACATTTCCGCGCTAGCATATCCGAGCGATCTGAGCAAGTCTCTGGCTAGTGAAACTTACGTAACACAGAAACCATTTACCCGCTATCTGGTCTGCTTATTAATTAGTATTTTCTTACTCATACCACTCACTTATCACCGCCACTTGTCATAAACATAATGGTAACGATCACTCTAGTGGTAGCAGGTCCTCTAAAGACCTTTACTCCTTATATTAAATATTCTAAAAAAGTTATAGAAGATTAATTAATATCAATACATACAAATTATTACTCCAAGAACACATATTATTATTTAAAACTCATCGATAATAAAAGTCATCATCTTATTTTTTTTTAAAGTATTAGGCTTAATAAATCCTTAACCGTAGTACTATAATTAATTCAGATGTTTTTTGGATTTTATTCACAATAGATTAACTTTTAAAACATCAAAATGTACTTTAAAATATTTTTATTGCGCTTTCCTAAACAACCTTAGCCCTAAAAAATGAACTACCTATCTTTCTAATCTACACCGATGAAAATTAAAAGTAATAATCACATTGTAGAATAAATACTTACTCTAAACACTCTATTTTAAGATACTTCATTCGTCATAATCTTTGAAAGAGATAAATCTCATAATTTTTAAACTTAACCAATAACATCAAAATGAAAAAACAAATCAAAATGAAAAAAATTTTTTACTATTTTGTATACTCCATATTTTTTATAGCGCAAGCATCACATGCTCAGAGCATTTATGTATCCAAATCTGGTAATGATAATAATAGCGGCTCTTCTCTTAATACTGCCCTTCGAACCCTACAAAAAGCCATTGATAATGCTAACCCAGGAAACACTATCCTTGTAGCTGACGGAATCTACAATGAAAAAATCACGTTTAAAGAAAAATCAAATTCAAACAACACAAATTCTTATATAACACTTAAAGCATCAGGCAATAATGCCGTTATATCTGGTACCGGGTTATCACCTTCTGGAAGACAAGGACTTATTACCATAGAAGATTCTAATAATATAAAAATTATTGGTTTTGAAGTTAGAGATTTTCAAACTTCGAATAGCGGCCAAACACCTATAGGAATCTTTATTACTGGTACCTGTTTTAATATTGACATTATTCAAAACAAAATACATGACATTAAACATTTAAGCATTTGCCAAGATCCTTGTCCGGTAGGAGCACATGGTATTGGTGTTTTTGGTAATACAATAGGAGGAATCAAAAATGTAGTCTTTCAAGATAACGAGGTATATAATAATATACTTCAAAGTAGTGAAGCCTTTGTATTAAATGGTAATGTATCCTCTTTTATTGTACAAGGCAATTATGTACATAATAACAATAATATAGGATTTGATTTCATAGGCTACGAAAAGGAGTGTGAAGAATGTATAAATGATACGGATAGAGCACGTAATGGACTGGTAAAACAAAATATTGCTGAAAACAATAGTTCTGGTAACAATCCTTGGTATAATAAAGACAAAAGTGCCGGAGGCTTTTATGTAGATGGTGGGACCAATATTATTTTTGACCGGAATATTTCTAAAGGCAACGATTTAGGATTTGAGTTTGCAAGCGAACACAATGGAGAACAAACAGAAAATATAATTATGTCTAATAATGTGATATATCAAAACACTCAAGTAGGCGTAGCCATGGGAGGGTATTCTTCAAATGGAACCGGTAGTGCCAATAATATATATATCATAAATAATACCTTTTACAAGAATGATATCGGTTGGGGAACCGAAATCACATTTCAAAATAGAGTGCAAAACACTATAATAGCGAATAATATTATTTTTGGATCCTACAGTGTTGGAGAAAACTATGAAGGTATAAACAAGGATGGCAACGGTAATATTACAT
Organism: Aquimarina aggregata; assembly: GCF_001632745.1. GTDB lineage: Bacteria > Bacteroidota > Bacteroidia > Flavobacteriales > Flavobacteriaceae > Aquimarina > Aquimarina aggregata. The sequence continues at coordinate 28,817 of NZ_LQRT01000017.1, forward strand.
TTAAGAAAAATTTGTGGTGGGGTAATTCTACTAGTGGACAAAATAATTTACCTGGTAGTCCTATAGTTGCCAACCCAAAATTTAAGAATGTTGCCAATTTTGATTTTAGCTTAAATTCGGATTCACAATCTATAAATAATGGATCACGGGAAGGTGATATATCAAACTGGGGAAGTTCATTTTGGCAGAATCTGTATCCTAACGGTATCCCTTTGATGGGACCAACTGATTTTAATGGAGAAAATAGAACTGTAGGTCCGGTAGATATAGGAGCATATGAATTTTCAACAACTACTTCTACACTACCTTTACCTCCTTCAAATCTTATAGGAATTTCAAATACTGCTAATAGCCTTTTAATAAACTGGACTGATAATGCGAATAACGAATCCGGATATCGAATAGAAAGATCATTAACCGCAAATTCTAATTTCAAGCAGATTGGCACAGTAGACATGGATGCAACTTCTTATCAGGATGATAATCTAAATCCAAATACAACCTATTATTATAGAGCTAGAGCTTATAATGATGTTGGGTTTTCTGAATATAGCAATGTATTAAAGTTGACCACAAAACCAGTTCAGGTTTCTCTTCCTGAGCCTTGGAACAACAGTGACATAGGTAATCCTACTATTTCAGGAAACGCTTCTTATGCAAATGGTGTCTTTACTATAAAAGGAGCGGGTGCTGATATATGGAATAATTCAGATCAATTTCATTATATATATCAATCACTAAGCGGAAATGGAGAAATTATAGCTAAAATTAACGCTATTAGCAACACTAATAATTGGGCCAAAGCTGGTGTTATGATTAGAGAAACTTTAAATCCAGAATCTAAACATGCTATGTTGGCAGCAAGTTATTCTGAAGGTATCGCTTTTCAGAGGAGAACATTATCCAACAGCTCTTCAACCCATACTGGAATTGCTGGTAGCACTCCTGTATGGCTTAAACTAATAAGATCCGATGCAACTTTAACAGCATATCACTCTATAAATGGAACGGATTGGATAAAAGTAGGCGAAGATGATATTAATATGGCTGATGATATCTATATAGGCTTAGCAATAACCAGTCATAATGAACAAGCTATATGCACTGCAACTTTTAGTAATGTGTTAGTAAAAAACAATACTAATGAGACACAAATTACTATTGATGGCAACAATAGTGAATGGAGTAATGTAGAATCTATTTCAATAAACGGTACGGGAGGTCTAACATCATTAAAAGCATATGATGATGAAAATTATATTTATCTTTTGGCGCAAGGTTCAATAAATACCAACTATATATTTTTTCTTAATACGGATAATAATACAACGACAGGTTATCAAAATGGGCTTTGGTCTCCAGAAGGTAGCGATTATAGTATAGAAAACGGAAAATTATATCAATACACGGGAGGTGGAAATAACTGGAGTTGGGATTTAAAAGATTCTTCTTCAATTTCTGCAGTTAAAAATGGTAGTATAATAGAACTTAAAATTGCTAAAACTACACTCTCCAATCTTCAAAATATTATAGGAATTGGATTAGATATTGAAAATAACTCATGGAATACAGTAGGTACATTACCTAAATCTGGAACTCCTCTTGCTTATTATACATTTCAGAATACTTTTAATAGATTCAAAACAGAAATTAGAAGCATGTCTACCTTTAAAGGGTTATACCCTAATCCATTTTCTAGTAAAGGTAAAGGTATAGATATAGACATTACAACCAATAACCCCACTAAAACATCTGTTACGATTTTTAATATGCAAGGTAAACAACTGAAAAAACTGAGATCTATACAAAAGGCCCAAAATGTATATGGTTACTTTTGGAATGGAAAGAACAAAAAAAATATACCTTTACCTGCTGGAATTTATCTAGCCAAAATAAAACTAGATGATGAATTTAAAACGATCAAAATCATCAAAAACTGACTTAGTTTTTCGTCGTTAATCCATTATTACGACGAACCTTTATCAATATTTGAAATTAAACAAAACCTCTTAAAAGAATTTTTAAGGGGTTTTTTCTAATATTTAAAATGCAAGTCTCTACTGCTATTAGTCTATAACTAGTCCTTCATATAGTACTACACCATCATAAAACAAAACAACCACCTATCTCTAGATGGCTGCCTATTAATTAGTATTTTCTTACTCATACCACTCACTCATTACCGCCACTAGTCACAGACATAGTGGTAACGATCACTCTAGTGACAGTGAAACGTATAAAAACCAGCTACATCGCTGTAACTGATTTCTTTCATATATTTCTTACTCAAACTCAAACACGGAAAACATTTCCGCGCTAGCATATCCGAGCGATCCTTTAGATTAGCATTTATATATTTTATGGTTAAATTAAGTTGTAAAATTTAAAAGAACGGAGTGAACTTTCGAGCGATCTAGTATTAAGGCTCTAACCCGTATTAGT
>NZ_LQRT01000018.1 GCF_001632745.1 Aquimarina aggregata
CGTTACCTGCAAGCAGAAAAATGAATATTCCAAAAACATCAGATGACCTTAAAAATGAATTCTATTCCTCAATTGACTTAATTGATAAAATAGGAGATCTAAGGATTCGACAGCTGACTGAAAAGTTGAACAAGGTTTCGGATGAAATTATTGTGATGGGAATAATCAAAATATTTGAAAATACGGACAGACAAGAATCGCAATATACTGACCAAAAATATGCAGGAAAAATATTGACTGAACTAAAACCTAGAACCGAAATTGATTTAAATTTAATTCTAAAATCAACTCTCGCGAATTGGAATAAAAGTGTTGAAGAATTTCCGTTTTGGTTAAAAGAAAATTATGGAATCGATTTACTCAAAATAAAACTGACTGAATTGGAAACCCTAGATCTGAATCAATTGGAATCGGACAAATTAAAAACAATCAAATGGTGGCTGAAAATATAATGTGAAATAAATGCCCGCAGGTAACACTATACATAAAATCAGAGCAAAGTTTAGTGCCAGATCGAAAGGTTATTTCCTTTTTGCAGTGGCGCTGGATTTTTATAAATTGAATAAGAAATAAAAATGCGCAGATAGATCGATTGGTTCAGGTATGTTTGCCTTGCTCCGATTCATATATTCGGCGTTAGCCACAATTTATGAAAAGTATATTCGGAAAAATATTCAAAAATCCCACTGTATTCTCAATTTTGGGAATAATCGTGATATTAATTGGACTTCCGATTGGAATTAATGGATTGACTTTGAATGGTGGAGGAAGTTTAGGTGGAGCAATAATCTTATTCGGAATTTTAGTTGTTTTACTAATTGTAATTCTGGATAGAGTATTGGTTAACAGAGTAAACGCAAAAAAACTGAACGGAATTGAGATAGCGCTTTTAATAGTTGGAATTGCAATCTTTTCATTTTCAGAACGAGAAATTATTATTGACTTGAGAGATAAGAAAACCAATTATTTCATTTTACTTGAAAATGACGGAACTTTAAAAAATTCGGAGCTGAATTATTCGTTTCCATTTAATAGAAAAATGGAACTTCAATATAATATTGGAATTATAAATTTAATTGATGACAATTATCAACGAATTGAATTGGAAAGTCCAAACAACTGGAAATCCCAAAGAATGCAACCATGGAAAATGAATAATTTTAAAATCAGATTTTACTCAAATAGTGATTTAAAATTGAGGGATAATCAAATCGACTCTATAATAAAAAAAGAAATAAAAACAGTGGCTAACAAGGTGTATAAATCATAGTGGCTTCGCCACAACGATTCATACACGTAACGTTGTATGCAATAGTCCAGTTCGCAAGGACAATTTTTTCGGAGGAGTACGCGAGGATTATGGAGTTTTATTCTGATCAAAGAGACGGACAAAGCCTTTGCTAAAAGGAGTTGTCCAA
>NZ_LQRT01000019.1 GCF_001632745.1 Aquimarina aggregata
GTGCTGCATTTGACAAACTAAGATTAATATACAATGACAAGAGAAGAAGTTCAACCTGCGTGGGAAATTATAGTTGACAAAGGATTCTCAAATTACCAAAGTTTGACTCGTGATGAAAGAGTATGGTTTAATCTGGAACCATTGACTACAGGTGGAATTTCGGATCATTATATAAATTATGGAGCGGAATACAACAAGGACACTATTAAAGATCTGGAATATATCGAATGTCACGAAGTTGCCAACCTTCTAAAAAGAATGAATCGATTTTTCTTATGGGGACGACCTTCAAAAAATATTGATCGACGAAATCGGCAAATTATGAGGATTGGAGATAAACATCCTGATTTACTGGATGAAATTGACGCTAAATATTGGAAGTTAAATGACGGACTGGAAAAAACTCTGATGGAACATATCAATAGAACGGGAATTGGATTAATAAAATAAAACGCCGCACAACACAATATATGATGTCATAGCAGCGAAGTGATCAATCCAATGGTTATTGTATATTTATAAAGGCGCAATGCTTGCAGAATAAAAAAGTTAGCAACCAATGCGCAGAAAAATCGAAAAGCAAGGTAACATTTTGCCCTGCTACGACACATATATTAAACGTTGTACACCATATGAAAAACGTATTCTTTATAATATTATTTTTAATTGGACTATTAACATTTGGGCAAGAAAATAATCTGGAACAAATTGATCGAAAGGTGAATTTAATAGATTTGAACTCTGAACTGACTATAAATGAGTTCGATTGGGTTGAATTGACGGGAATTGTAACAGACGGTGGTGGAATTTTAAAAGTCTGGAAGAGTAACAACAATATTCATAAAGTCGTTCAAGAAATTGGACGTTCTTATGGACGAATTAGGACGACTATTTATTTGACTAATGAAATCCCTATAAAAGTTATCGAAACAGAAGAAAACTTTGAACAAACGGATGACGGTTTAAATTACTCAAAACTCGATCAAGTTTTTAAACAGGAATTTTTTGTTTTCAATTGGGAAATGGGAGAAGGAAAATACAAAAAGACTGGAAAAAGAGTGATGAGTGAAAGTGGTTGTTCTCACTTTGATTATGAACCAATTATAGAACGTGCTCAAAAAGCAATAACTAAATAAGACAATAAATGAAAAAGAATAATATTGTCGGAGTAATAATTATAGTTTTAGCTATACTTTGGATACTACATTACTCTTATAAAGCATATTTATATTATTTCACAGATTTGTTATTTTTTACGATGTTACCAAACTATGTCCTCGTGATAAATGTAATTCTTGGATTCTTGATGATTTTATTTAGTCTTAAAACTATAAAAGGTAATTTCAAATTAAATAAAACTATAGTCATATCAATTTCAGCAATTGCTTTAGGTGCTATATTAGAAATTACTGCACCATTATAAAAAACGCTGTACAACACTATATATGTGATCATAGCAGCAAAGCGATGAATCAAAAGGTTGTTGTATTTTTGACAAGGCGCAATGCTTGCAGAATGGAAAAGTTAGCAACCAATGCGCAGATAAAGTCGAAAAGCAAGGTAACATTTTGCTCTGCTACGACACATATATTAAACGTTGTAACACATTACGAAGAACACTTTGAAAAAATTATTAATACTCATAGCATCATTATTTTCAGCCAATGCAAGTTCGCAAACTGAATTTGATTTGGACAAAATTTTGCAAATGGAGAGACGAGATATGATTGTTATGGAAATAGACACATATTTGAATAAAAAATGTGACTACGGAGAGAAAATTGACCGATTGAATGAATCGCAAAAAACCTTATTGATTATTGAAAATTTAGAACGTGAAATTAATAACGGTGGATTTCATCAATTTTATTGGAATTCGAGTGGAGATTATGCGAATGAAACTGTTGACGCTTTAGTAAAAATCGGAGCGAATAAAACAGCCGAAATAGTTAAAAAAGCTAATTCGGAATTTAAAAACGGAACTGCACCAAAAGACAGAGCTGAAAGACAAAATGAACTTGACCTGATTGAGGAAAAAGCAGAGGAAAATTGGAACAAATGCGATTCTGAATTTTATGAATATCAGGATAATTTGACCGAATTATTAATTGCATTTGTGGTTAAAAACAAATCAAATTTTGAAAAATAACGTGTTACAACAATGTATAACCGCAATTACGGCGGATTCGACTACGTCCGAATCCACTCGGAATTGCTAAGGTCTGTGCTTAACCGAAAAACAGTAACTTTAAACCCGTAACTGACGGTTATACGAAACCGTTACCAATAATTATGAAACAAATTTTACTATATACTTTTATCATTTTTTTGTTCTCCTGTAAACCCGAAGTAAAAAACTCCAAGGCAATTGAGTCTATGGAAAAGCAACTTATCGAAATGGAAAAGAAAAGAGAAGAAATGGAAAAACGGCTAAAACGAGATGATAGTCTTCTTGCTGAAATTCAAATTGCTATTGAGAAAAATAAATTTGTTCCTGACGTTACCGTTATTGATGAAAAATATAGTTTAAATCCTTTTAAATTAGAGAAACCTATCCTAAAAAATCTATTCAGAAGTCAATATTCTTCTGTTGACACAACATTATTCAACAACAGGCACGTTGATAATCAAATTGACACAGTTTTTACTTTCAAGTACGGCTCTTCATTTATAGAAATTTATAAAAACTCAAGTGAGGAATTTATAAAAAATGGTTTTTCAAATTCTGATACTTTAAATCTTAATCGCGGTTTGAGATATGGAATGAGTAAAACTGACTTTTTAAAACTATTATCAAATAAAGATTCAATATCAAATTCACATAATAACTTTAGAATTCAGAACCCAGAAATAGTACAAAATGTGGATCTTAAATTTGTGAATAGCAAATTGGAATATATTCATTTTGAGGGGTATTTGGATTAAAAAACTATTGGCAACATTATATATGAAATCAGAGCAAAGTTTAGTGCTAGATCGAATAGTCATTTCCTTTTTGCAGTGGCGCTAGATTTTTATAAATTAAACAAGAAATAAAAATGCGCAGATAGATCAATTGGTTCAGGTTTAATTGCCTTGCTCCGACACATATATTAAACGTTGTGTACAAGCGGGAAAATTATGAACGAAATAGAAATCGCTAAATATTACTTTATAACCAAAATAAATGAACCTGAGGATAATTCGCTTGAATTTGAACTCATTTGTGGAGTGGTTTCTGAAAATGAAGAAGACGTGTTAATTGTAGATAAAAACCTCGGACCGGCACGACGAATTTTAGAGGATGATAACAATCGTTATAAAATCACATTTGATAGTTACATCGGATACGCTGTTTTAGATGAAAGTTATGCTGATAAATTAAGTGATAATTTCACTGGATATAACCCGAGGATTTACTCTGAATCAAATTTCCTGAATTATATAAAAGAGGATACTTTTGCCACTAAGGATTATCCTGGAGAATTTAAACATTATGCTTTTCTGAGTAAAAATCACTTACTGAATGTAGCAGCGGAATCGGAACCCAAAATTAAAAAAATAAAATAGCCAGTACACAACAACATATATGTGATCATAACAGTTAGGTCGATCAATCGAATGGTTGTTGTATTTTTGGTAAGGCGCAATACTTGCAGAATGAAAAAGTTAGCAACCAATGCGCAGTTTTTGTCAAAAACAGGGTAACATTTTGCTCTGCTACGACACATATATTAAACGTTGTGAGCAAGCTGAAAAAACCAAATCTGAATGTTTGATTTTCTAAGAAAGAAAAAGCAATTAACCAAAGAAGAGAAATTTTGGAATTACTTTACGAAAAATAAAAAGTCGCTTGAGGAATTTATCAATTCGGACTTGTCCGACTACACAGCTTACAATAATCTGACTGACGAAATTCACGAATTTTCTGAATTACTTTTTCCGGAGATAACTCAAAACAATGACGGAAAGTATGTTTTGATTATCACACCAGATGGAAAACCAAGCGGGATTCCGCACACCGAAAAACTTTACAACTCGAAGCCTGAAATTGAGAATTGGATAGTCGAAAAATTTAGACAGCCAAAAGATGAATTAAAATTTAAATACGACGGACTTGAATATCCAAGTTCGGATATTGAAATTTTGCCTGAATTAGATTCAGAAAATGAAAAAATAAATATTCGAGTCTTTATAAGAAATATGGACTTGGATAAAGATAAATACCAAACTATGGCTTGGCTATATTTGGATAATATTCTTGGTGAATTCAATTCAATTACAAAAATCGGATATGTAGATTTTTTTCACTTGGACGAAGAAAAAACTGTGAAGGACGGAATTTCAATTTTGGAATTGAGAAAACTGATTGACAAAGAGATTTATAAAGTAAAATAAAAAGCAAGCTCACAACATGATATATGATGTCATAGCAGCAAAGTGATCAATCAATTGGTTATTGTATTTTTGGTAAGGCGCAATGCTTGCAGAATGGAAAAGTTAGCAATCACTGCGCAGGAAAAATCGAAAAGCAAGGTAACAATTTGCCCTGCTACGATACATATATTAAACGTTGTAAGGCATTTGAAAATCGTAATTAAATGGGAGCTTGGAGCACAGAAATAAAAGGAAATGACACCACGATGGACATTTATTCGAACTTTTTCGATAAATACAATAATGGTGGAAATCAAGTTTGGGTATCAAACGAAATCAAAGCGGAATTTGCCGACTATTTTTCAGATTCAGACGACCGAAACAATTCCCTATTCGGACTTGCTTTAGCTCAGTGGGAAACAAAATCTCTTGAACCAGAAATTTTAAAAGAGGTAAAGGAAATAATTGACAATGAAACTGACTTGAAAATGTGGAAAGAACTTGGTGCTGATGAAAAGACTATTCAAGAAAGAAAATCGGAATTGCAAGACTTTTTAAAATTAATCTCAGCCGAAAAACCTAAGGCGAAGAGAAGGGTTAGACCAAAATTTGAATTTACAACAAACGAACTTATCCGAATTTCAACTGCCGATAGGACAAAAGAATTTAGAGTAAACGAAGAATTTACAAACGGAAAATATATTCATACAAGTGGAATAATGGAATGGAATTCTGGTGGCGGAGCAGGAATAATGTACTTCAATGGGGAAGGGAAAAAAGTGTCTGCCAAATGGATTGACAATAGTAACTTGGAAATAATTCACGAACCGAATTTGACTTTTGTAAAAAAGGAAAGCGACTCATTTTTTTGTGGAGATCAAGTAAAAATTGAATATAAAACTGAATAAAAAAAACGCCTTACAACAACGTGTATAATTAATTACTGCGGAATTCCTTCGCAGGAATTCACTCGAATTAATTAACTTAGCTCAACGTCGGAAAATCCTAACTGATTTTCCGTAACTAACCATACACAAACCGTTGGCAAACATTAGCCGAGACATGATCAATCACGCAAAATGGAAATTAATTATGAATAATAAAGTATTCAAAATATCTATTCTATTTTTAATTTTAATAATATCCAATTCTTGCTCTCAAACTCCTAAAGAAAGTTATGAGAAGTTAAAATCTATTAAAATACAAGGATTGATCATCGATACCAAAACTGGAAAAGGTGGCTATTCTTTACTAGTAGCTGAGCAAAAAGATACTTTTCAAATTTGGAATACTTTCGTACAAAATGCACATATTTCATTTTTTGTTGGTGATTCTATTTTTAAAAGCAAGGGAGAAATGATTTATAAAGTTAAAAGAAATGACTCTTCTTATACTTTTGATGCAAGTGGTGCAATATTTAACTATTGACTTGACAAATCAAAATCTAAAAAAAGAACATTATACAACACCATATATGTGATCATAGCAGTTCAGTGATCGATCGATTGGTTGTTGTATTTTTGGTAAGACGCAATGCTTGCAAAAAGTAAAAGTTAGCAACCAATGCGCAGAAAGATAGAAAAGTAGGGTAACATTTTGCCCTGCTACGACACATATATTAAACGTTGTGCGTCATTTGAACAAAAATTATGGAAAAACAAAAAAGAGGGTTTAAACTATCAAAAGTTAATTGGATTTTTGCTTCAATAGTAATCGGAATTTCGACCTTAATATTTTTAAAAAGAGATGGGATAAACGGATTTAGTATTGGTTACCTATTCGGATCAATTGTAACTTCCGCAATAATACCTTTATTTTTCGCCCTTATAGTTTGGTTAATAAAAGGAAGGAAAGAATACTCAGGAACATATACTTTTAATATCGTTCTAACTCTAATGTGCTTTGGAATGATAAAAGAAATTGGATCAATGAGTAAAGAGCAATCTGAAAGCGTTAATTCAATTACGAAATCAGTTGAAGAATACAAAGAAAGAATAAATAATGAAGAAGATGGACTTACGGCTTATAAAGAACACATCTCTAACGTTGATAACGGAATATCTAAAATGATTAAAAATAGTACAGGAAATGAACAGGAAGTTTATATAAACCTTCAAAAATTTTCTAACCTTAACAACTCCGTAATGATAAATTGGCAAAAAGCTTATGATTCAGTTTTGGCACCTCGAATTTTAGATTATTCTGTATTAAATAATCAAAAAGAATTTGACTATCAAATTGGAGTACTAAAATATTATCGAAAACAATCTGAATCTTATAAAAATCACTTTGAAAATAGAAAATCTATAATCATTGACCTGAATAAGGGCATTCCAGAAAACAATCAAACTCTACTTGGTGTAATGAAAGGAATAAATAAAAAAGACTCAATTCAGAAACCCGTTTTTAAACCATTCATCAATTCTCATATCAGTTATGGAAATAATTTGATTAAAATTGTTGAGTTTCTCAACTTAAACAGTGGAAAATGGGAATATGAAAATGAAGAACTAATTTTTGAGAATTCTGAACTTGAAACAAAATATTTAGAATTAATTGATAAAATCACGGAAAATGAAAATCAGGTTAACAAATGGACTGATGAACTGATTAAAGTTATGTAAAAAACGAACGCACAACAATTTGTATATTGCATATACCGCCTTCGGCAGGCAAACGCAACATACAGGAGACGTTGTGCGGCACCAAAAAAACAACAGCGAAGAAATAAAGAATGACAGAATCAAAAGAGATATTCCTTGACAAAAATTTGAGATGCGGTGGATTCTATGAACTTGCTATTCAGGTTTGTCCAAGCATTGATAATGTTCCAATAAAACTTTACACGGACTTTATTTGGACACTTAATAATGTTTCAGGGCCTTTTGATGAAGACTATAAAACCATACGAACAGACATTGAGAACATTCAACACCGTGGACTTATAAGACTTGATGATTTTGTCATTCCTTTTATGACCTATAATATTCGTGAGACAGAGCCTATTGAAACAGGATTTAATTGGTTTGATATCTGTTTTCACACAGCGGCAATTGAACACGTTTTTGGTTCAGAATATCAAACATGGACAGAGAATCTAAAAGTGCCAAAGCAGCTGACAGACTTTTTCAATAGCACATTGAAAGACTTGTATAAATTATTCCCATTTGAACTTGGAATTTTAGACTTTGAAGTTTCGGGGCAGTATTATTTAGACGACCTAAAAAAACCTCTGACTAATACTTGGACAAATTCAAACTTCTACTTAGGACGCGAAAATTTTGATTTAATAGCACCTGAGAATAGAAAGATTGTGAAACAGATTGAAGAAATAAACTGAAAAAATAAAAAGGCGACCGCACAACAATCGCTATAAAAACATGCCCTTCGGGACACGTTTCATAGCGGGGCCGTTGTGTACAAGCAAAAAAAGAACCTATAGAAATGACATTTTGGAATAAATTATTTGGAAAAGGACAAAACAACAAATCTGAAAAGAACGAGGAAAAGAAAAGCCTAAATGAAACAAATCCTATTGTTGAAAAATATATAAGTGGACTCAAGAATGCTTACTTTCAAAATAATGGACAAGAGGAATGGAAATCTTTTGAGCAAGTAATTTATGGAGCAAAAAAAGATGATATTAATAAACTTAACCAAGTCTATCCTGACGTCCCAAATGCTTTAATTAATCTTCTTGAATATGTAGATGGAACATATTGGAGGAAATATGCAAAAGAGGAAATAATATTCTTTCTTTTAGGCTCTGATATGCACGAATATCCATACTATTTATTATCAACAAAAGAAATAATCAAAAACCAAAATCAAGCGAAAGAATACTTTTCAGAATATATAGAAAGAAAATATGATGAAGTTGAAGTTGATGAGAAATTAGCTGATAAAGCCGAATCAATTAAATGGCTACATTTTTCTGACTGTATGAATAATGGTGGAACTTCTCAATTATTTATCGATTTTAGTCCATCTGAAAAGGGAACTAAAGGTCAAGTCGTAAGATATTTACACGACCCAGATGAATTAAAAGTAATAGCAGATAGTTTTGAGGAATATTTAAATATGCTAATAAAGAAAGAATTTGACTTTATCAATGAAGAAACTATTGAATGAAAAAAGCCAGTACACAACAACGTGTAAAAAACATAGGGCTATTTAGGCTTAATTTAAAGGCTTGGGTTTCTTTATGAGGTCGCCAAATTTTCAATTTGGCATTTAGAGAAAAATAAAAGCAAAATATGTAAATTTGGCTTAGTGTGAATTCGAAAGACAGTGCTTATCCTCTGCCCTACGTTCCTTACACTAAACGTTGGCGATAATTATTAAAAATGAAATTTGAATATACTTTAGAAGAAAAAGATTTTGTGAATTTTCATTTATTCTCAATTGATGAAAACAAAAAATCAAAAAAAATCAAAAAAAATCAAAAATGTTGTCAAATTAGTCATTACAGGAATTCTGGCTTATCTCGGTATTAATATGTATACAAGCAACAACCTCATATTTGCAATAATTTTGGGAATGTTAGCTATTCTTGTTTTTTTGTTTTTTGATCGATTATATAGGTCGAAACTAAAAAAACACTTCTCCAAAATAGTTCGTCAAAGTTATAATGGACGTATTGGAGAAAAAGAAACGATTGAATTTACCTCAGAATATGTAATTACTCAAGACAAAACTGGAGAAGGAAAAACTAAACTGTCCGAAATTGATAAGGTAAACGAAACTAAAAACAACTTTTTTATTAAACTTACTAACGGAACTTCTTTTATTGTTCCAAAAAATGAACCTGAGAACATAAACTTAATCAAAGACAAATTGAACGAACTCAATATCTCGATCAACGAAAACTTGGATTGGGAATGGAAATAAAACTATCGTCAACACCATATATGTGATAATAGCAGCTAAGTGACGAATCGAATGGTTCTTGTATATTTGGTAAGGCGCAATACTTACAAAAAGGAAAAGTTAGCAATCAATGCGCAGAAAAAGTTGATGGCTCGGTAACATTTTGCTCTGCTACGACACATATATTAAACGTTGTACATAATTTAAGAAATGCGAAAACTAATTTCAATATTGATGATTTTATTTCTAATTTTTAGTTGTAAAATGACAAATCTAACTGATATTGAAAAACGTTATTTGATCACTGACAATGGGAATAAAAAATTCTATTTGATTGACTTTATTAAAGAAAATCAAGAAAGCGGAAAACTGGGAGAAGTTCCAATGCTAATTGTTGACGGAAAACCATATACTTATCACTACAAAGAACTGAATGAAAAAATCAAAACCTCTAAAGGTGATATTAAACGGATTGAAATAATGGAATCTGAAAAAAGTATTCCACTATTTGGAAACGCTGGCAAATACGGAGTTGTTAAAGTTTATACTTACTGAATTGAAATAACACCTGAATAAAAACTATGTACAACACCATATATGTGATCATAACAGCTAAGTAATCAATCGAATGGTTCTTGTATATTTGGTAAGGCGCAGTGCTTGCAGAAAGTAAAAGTTAGCAACCAATGCGCAAAAAAATCGAAAAGCAGGTAACATTTTGCTCTGCTACGACACATATACAAAACGTTACCAAACATTAGAGAAAATCGATGAAATTAAAATTAATATTTCCATATCCCGCTTGGAAAGAAGTATCTGAAAAATACTTCATAACAATTCATCGAAACAAAATTCATAATTATATTGGACTTCATCCTTTAAAAAAATCAATTGGTTTTAGCGAACAAGAGGAGTCTGAAAAATTTATAAACTCATTTTATAAGATTTATAAGTTAGATAAACTCGACCGAAAGGAACTGAATACTAAAGCTACGCACGAAATAGTTTCACAAGAACTACATAATGCTGTTCAAGGACATAAATATTGTCTCAAACTTAATTGGTTTCAAGAATTTTATATTAATTGGTTTCATAAAAAATATATAATTCAGTCATTGGATTTTAAAAAAAGTATTCTAACTGGTTTTGCAGGCGCAATTATTGGAGCTTTAGTAACATTAGCTTTTCAAACCAATCAAAAAACGCAGAACGAAACGAATATTCCAATTAAAAAGGAAATTAAAAACCAGAATGAACAAAAACCAATTATTAAACTAACCGAATTTCAAGATGGACGTTGGATAAGTACAACCGATTCTCTTTCAGGAATTGAAATAAAAAATGGAAAATGGATGATGTTTTACAAAGGAACAGAAACTGATTCTACCTATATTTATGATTTCAAAATAAAAAGGGAATATATTAAGGAATTGGGAACTGAACATAAACCATTTGAGTTTTTGACCATAATGAATAAATCTGATACTCTAGATTATTCCATACTTGAATACAGTAATGAGTTGTTAAGTTTGAGTTATATTCCAAGAGGAAACACGCTGAATTATAAACCTGAAAAATAAAACGTTTGGTAACAACGTATAAAATTAATTGCTCGGTAAGTGCTTACTTGGAAAATTCCTACGGAATTTTCCACTGACAAGTATTTGTTTACTAAATTAGTTGCTCAACCACGCAACTAATCTTATACAAACCGTTAGGCTTTATTAACTAAACTGAATGAGCATACCCAAATATTTATTTCATTATTACGAACTTGAAAACGGACCATTCCGAAACATTACGGAATATGGTCATGAAAAAGCTGAAAATATTCAAGATAAAATTAGGGAAGGATGGAATAGTAAAAGACCTGAAAACTATCTTGACTTGAGATTCTCTTTAGAAAAAAGAATTAAAGATCATTTTATCTTAAAGGGAGGAAAACCGAACAGGAAAGATCCTTTTTATTTTACTTTAGGAGAATGTGAGTTTGCAAAATCTTGGTATATAAATCCAGGTGTCATTAAAATTCCACTAACTAATTTTAAACCTGAGCATATAAGTTTTACGTATCCTGACAGTATGATTTCCTATCAGTTTTATGATGAACCTAAACTTAAAACTTATCGAAAGAATTGTAACGGTCAAATTTTCTTATTAAATGAAATGAATGATCTTATTGGAGAGTATGGACTACCTAATGAGGAAAAATCTCAAACAGATGAGAAGTTTAAATATGATAAATATATAGAAGCTCAAGTTTGGGATGATCAAATAATAAAAAAGTATAAAACAAAAGCCTAACACTATATATGTGATCATAGCAGCTAAGAGATCAATCGAATGGTTATTATAGTTTTGGTAAGGCGCAATGCTTGCAAAAAGTAAAAGCTAGCAACCAATGCGCAGAAAAATCAAAAAGCAAGGTAGCATTTAGCCTTGCTACGACACATATATTAAACGTTAGCTTTCATTAATGAAACGGATAATTATAATATTATGCTTTTTGACATTTATCTCTTGCGATTTCAAATCATCGGAGGATTATAACGCTCTAGCAGAGAAATTGGAGCAAGAAGAAAGATATTCCGAGGCTATTAAATTATTGGATATAGCAATTGAAAAAGATCCTGAAAACATATATGCCTTAACTAACAGAGCTGTAGATAAATCAATATTAGAAAATTATAGAGGTGCAATAGAAGATTATAATAAGATTATTGAAATAGACTCTGACAATACACTCGCATTTCTAAATAGAGGAAAGAACAAAACAAGATTAGAAGATTACCAAGGTGCAATTAAGGATTTTGAAAAAGCAATTAAAACCAAAGGGAGTGAAATGCTCTACGTAAATAAAGTTGAAAATTCAATTATAGAAACGGGATTTGAATTTGATGTTGCTATGGAAGAAATCAGATATGAAAGAGGGATCGCTAGATACAATATAGATAGTTTAAAACTTGCATTTGACGATTTCAACTTTTGCCTTGAAAAGAGTTTTCTAAAACCTGAAAGTTTATATTGGAGAGGAATAATCTATATGTCTTATGGAATGAAAAATGAAGGTTGTATTGATTTGAACGAAGCCAATAAATTGAAAAATCCTGAAGCGCAGAAAATGATCAACGAATACTGTAAATAAAAACGAAAAGCTAACAATTTGTATATTGCATATGCCGCCTTCGGCAGGCAAACGCAATATACAAGGACCGTTAGCTGTAATTGCAATGACTATAACCAAATATCATATTGAATTGTATAAAAAAGTTGGAGGTGATGTAGACCATCTTCAGCGAATAGGAACTTCCGAAGAAAAAAGTATCGCCAATCAAAACATCATTGTAGAAATGGAAGAACTTGTTTCTAATTTGGAACTAATAAAAAATGGAATGACCTCGAATCAATATGAGGAAGAAATAAACGCAAAGCTTAACAAATTATACATTGATGATTCCATAATTGCTGAATTGAAAAAACTGAAATCATTTAGATAGAATTTATGAAACCATCTTTGGAATTACCGAAAACTTTAAGAGCTCCTGAAATTGATGAAGTTCCTATAAATTCATCAGTAAGTGAACGTTTAAAGCTACGAGAAACAGCAAAAATTGTGGAAGGATTCAAAATTCTACCAAAAGACAATAATCCTGAAAACAAAGAATTAGCTTTTAATTTCTACGCAGAAATTAATATTGATAACTCAAAACTTTGGGATTTGATAATTGAATTGAGTCAACAGATGCCAGATGAAATTTCATTGATTTTTAATCATTCTGATTGTGACCCTGAATACGGAAAATATTCTGACAGAAATCAAACTCTTGACTTTCTTTCTAAATATAAGACTGAAATTATTTCTGATACGTTTATCGATATTGGAATGATTTTTCATTCGGATTATGAATTGATCGAAATTTTCGTTCCCGAATCTAAATACATAAAGTTTTGGGGAGTTGACCAAGAATCATTTCTCAAATCGATGAATAAGTTTGACCTTAAAGAAATTGATGGAATTGAATTTGTTGATGAATATCCAAAGGTTAGAGAACCTTTAAGGTTTTTCGAAAAAAACACAATTGATTCAAACAAACTGATTGAATTATTAAGAACAAATTTTAAATAAAAAACTACAGATAACAAGGTGTATAAAATCATAGTGGCTAAAAGCCACAACGATTCATACACGTAACGTTACCACACATTTGAAAAACCGAATTGGATAAAATTAACAGAATTCTTTTTTTAATCTTTATTTCTATTCCAATATTCAGTTTTGGACAGATTGAAAATAGATGGCAACCTGACAGTATTTATACAAACCGACAAGTAAAGAAAATATTTGTCTATATGAATTCACCAAAAGACTTATCTGAAATCATAGAATTTGACCGAACTGGAAAAAGAATACGCTCGACAAAATATAGTGCCTCGTATAATCGAAAGACACGGAAAAGAAAATGGATTGAAAAAATAAATCTGTTTGACTATAACAAAAAAAATCAACTGGTTAAAATAACAGATTCGATTGGACGGGATTCTATAATTTTTAAATATGAGAGTAGTGAAAAATTGACTTTTTCCAGAAAGAATTTGGGAAATTTTGTCTATGAAACGTCGTATAGTTATCAACCTTATGAATCTACAACCACAAGAAAAAATGATTCGATTATCGTATATCATAAGACTAAAGAATACGACAATGACTTTTATGTGAAAAGGTTTTATGGATATTATTTTGAGCCAAAACTTAAAAAAATGGTGGATACTATTAACGGAATTTCAAACACAATCTCCTATAAAGATTATAAGTATCTAGAAAAATTTAACGACGACAATACTATTACAAATTCTTTCAACGAAAAAGACCAACTTATAAAGTCCGATATCTATTCGAAATTTATGAACGACCGAATAAACCAATACCAACTAATTTATAAGTATTACGACAACGGACTTTTGAAAAGTATTCGCGGATATGTGCCAAGATATTTTGAATATGAATTCTGGGAATAAAACGTGTGGTAACAAAACCTATGCGATAATGCGGGTTTTGTGATTAATCGAAAAGTTATTGCTAATTTGGTTTGTCGCCAAAGATTTAAATTTAGTATTTTAAAAAAATATAAAAACAAAACATAAACTTTGGCTCTGTGTTAATTCGAAAAGTTAGTGTCTTTTTGCACGCTACGTTTCATACACAAGTCCGTTGTACACAATCCTAATAATGAAAACTCAAAAAGTATTATTACTTATTACAATATTTAGCTTTGCTGTAATTAAAGGTTTTACACAAGACACGGGAATTGACAAAAATCTTTTCCCGGAGCCTATAGGTTATGTAAATGACTTTGAAAAGATTCTGACTGACGAACAAGAAGCCCAACTGACAAAATTCCTGACCGTTTATGAACAAAATACTACTAATGAAATTGCAGTTGTTACTTTAAATACAATAGAGACTTATTCCAATTTCGATCAATATGCAATAGACTTATCAAACCTTTGGGGAGTTGGTAAGAAAAAGAAAAATAATGGACTGACTATAATTTTTAGCAAATCATTGAGAAAAATTCGAATCGTTACTGGATTCGGAACTGAAAAGAAACTGACAAACGAGATTTGTAAACAGGTAATAGACCAGATCATAATTCCAGAGTTCAAGAAAGGAGAATTTTATGATGGAGTTTTATTAGGTTTAGCGGAATTGATGAAAAGATGGATATAAAACTATGCACAACACGATATATGTGATCATACCAGCCAAGTGATGAATCGAATGGTTGTTGTATTTTTGGTAAGGCGCAATGCTTGCAAAAAGTAAAAGTTGGCAATCAATGCGCAGAAAAATCGAAAAGCAAGGTAACATTTTGCCCTGCTACGACACATATATTAAACGTTAACATTAATTAATTACTCTGTAACAAAAAACAGTATTTGAAGTCTGATTGATAAAGTAAATCATCATCAATCAAAAAAATCTTATAATGAAAACCAAAACACCTGTTTTTTTTCTACTTATTTTAAATATCTTATTTACAGTTTCCTGCTCAAAGAATAAGAGCAGTACATCTACAAAATCTGAACAATTTAATACAGAAATAGATAGTTACATAATGTCACTTATTAAAGCTGACCAAATTCCCGGAATGGCAGTTGCAGTCGTAAAAGATGGAACTATTATCCATAAGAAAAATTATGGTGTCGCAAATATAGTACACAACGTGCCAGTAACAGACAGCACGTTATTTAGAGCTTATTCAACATCAAAGCTTGTGACAGCTGTAGCTATATTCCAATTAATTGAGAATAAAGAAATAGGATTAAATGATTTTATATCAGAGTATATTGATGACCTACCAACTAAATGGAGTAGTATAGAAATAGAACATTTATTATCTCATTCTTCTGGGTTACCAGATATCATAGATTACAATAAAGACATATCAGATAAATTGTTACTTACCGAGATTTCTAAAAAACCTGTTCAATTTGAAAAAGGTCAAAGGTTTCAGTACAATCAAACAAACTTTTGGTTTCTTAAATTGATTATTGAAAAAGTAACCAATCAAACATTTGAAACATTTGTAAGAAAGAATCAATTTGAAAATAATGAAAAACAAGTGATTTTTGCTTCAAATAGTTTGGTTGCGTTTCCGAATCGAGTACCTAAATATCAATTCAATAAAGATTTTAACGCTTACGAACTTTCAACTTTCGAAGCAGGTAATCGTTCATTAGCAGGAAATGGATTAAATATAACATTAAATTCATTTTTAGAATGGAACACAAAATTAGATAACAACAAATTGCTTAAGGAAGAAACTAAACTAAAAATGATGTCACCTTTCCAATTTACAGATAGCAATTCATCTTTTGGTCATAGTTGGGGAATTTTTGGTCCTAAAGGAAAACAATATTATGGGTTTGCTGGTGGCGGTGTAAGTGCATTAATGAAATTCATAGATAAAGATTTAACCATTATTATTTTATCAAACGGATTTAAAAATAGACCTGTTATTTCCAATGCTGTTACCTATATTTCAGGATTAATGGATGAAGAATTAGTTAGAAAAGATAGAATGCTGAATGAAGATATTCGACTGGCTTTTATTATAAATGATTATAAGACAGCAGTTGAAATATACAACCAGATAAAACAAGATAATAAAGATATTAACTTTGAACGAGGACTGGGTAGAACTGGCTACTTGTACTTATCAAATAATGAAATAGCTAAATCGATATCAATCTTTAAATTATATACAAAAGAGTATCCTAATTCCTATAATGCTTTTGATAGTCTTGGAGAAGCATATTTTAAGAATAAACAGTACGATTTGTCTAAAAAAAATTATAGAATATCATTGGATTTAGAACCAAAAAATAAAAATGCCGAAGATATGTTAAAGAAAATCGAAGAAATAACTAATGCTAACACCGTATATAATTAATTGCTTTGGCAAGTGCTTATTTGAAAAATGACTAGAAGTGAGTTTAAAAAACATATTGAAAAAACACTTTATGAATTGAAGTTGTATGCTGAATTACATTATGGACAGGAACTTCCAAATGACTTTGAATTTGAATGGTGTTTAGTAGAAAAAACAAAAGCCATCGGAAATAATGATATTATTGAATTAATTACCGATAAAGTCTATTTAAATGAAAAAGAAATATATCCTTGTGTTGACTTAGTTGCAGAAAAAATAACTCTAGATAATCGAATCTATATTAGTGGACGAATTTCGGAACATAAACCAAGAGAATTTGGTAAAGGATGGAGTAATAGACCTGGTCCGTTTATTTATAGTTTAGGTCCTGGATTTATTAATAAAAAAATAAAAACTGACTCTAAAGAGTTTAAAGAATTATTGTTTAAAAAAGGTTTAATTCATTATAATTAACAATGAGTATTTTATTTATTACAATCGGAGTTGTTGTTGGAGCAATTATTCTAGGTATAGGAATTGTCTATTTGAGATATTTTATTCCATTGCGTCCACAAGAAAATGGATTTGAATATGTTCATGTAAATGATGATGGAACTGTACGTGAGTTATATAAGGATGAGGTTGAATATTTGAATGAGGAATTTCATCCAACTGATGGAGCAAGACCATATATTAAAAGTCGATATAAGTCATTAACACCTGATAAAAGAATGTCAGGTTTTATACAACGGAATAGAGTTCCGAAAAAAGTGGAAATAAAAAACGTTGTACAACAAAGTATAAAAAAATAGAGCACGAGGTTGATGAAACCGGAGCTTCGGGTGTATTTTCGAAGTCACCAAATTTTTAATTTGGCTTTTAGAATGAAAAGTTAAAACAAAATAAAAAATTCAGTTTGTACTTAATTCGAAAAGTATTGTATATAAACGCTCTACTTTTCTTATGCGAGACGTTGTAAGCCATTTGATGAAAAAAATATTTATAATTTTAATAATATCTATAACATTAGTAATTGGACTAATATGGATACTTGGTCAAAAAACTAAATTTAGTTACGTGGAGAATAAC
>NZ_LQRT01000020.1 GCF_001632745.1 Aquimarina aggregata
ATAGTATTGAAGTAGTAAGAAACCCAGTTTCGACAGGAGGAGATTGTACTTTTGGAGCTCCGTTGGCTAATGCATTACCAGCACTTAATTCAAAGTATGAGAATATATTTGTTCTAGGTACAGGAGGTCCAAGCCTTGATAATGTTACTAATTTAACAATCAATTGGGATCTTTCAAATAATGGATTATATCAATTTTCTATGAATACCAACAATGGTACTCCAGATTGGTATAATGATTTCTTACCAAAAGTAACTCAAACGTTTAATGCAGCACAGCCAGCGATTACAATTGCAGGTTCTGGATTTACAGGATTAGATGGTGAATATTGGGCAACAGAAGATGCTGGTAATTTCGTGTTAGTTTCAAAAACAGGAGGATTTACTATTTACTTTAGTACATCTGCTACAGCACCTGATTGTGGTGGAAGTAATCCAACCAATAATGCACCAGTTGCTAGTCTTTCTGCAACACCAGTTACAGGAGAATTACCATTACTAGTTACTTTTGATGCTTCTGCTTCTACAGATGCTGATGGAGATGCATTATCGTATAGCTGGGATTTCGGTGACACAAATACTGCAACTGGAGTAACAGCAGAACATACGTATTCTACTAAAGGAGATTATACAGCTACATTAACAGTAGTAGATGGAAACGGAGGAGAAGATCAAGCAAAAATCACAATCAAAGTAACTGATGGTGATATTATAATAGATCCACCAACAGGAGATAATATATATATTGATCGTTTTACTGAAATGAGGAATGAGATTTATGACCCTGCAAATGGTTATTTTAGTGCAGATGGATCTCCACATCACTCAATAGAGTCTTTAATTGTTGAGGCTCCAGATCATGGTCATGAGTCTACAAGTGAATTGTATTCATATTGGTTATGGTTAGAGGTTATGAATGGTAGAATTACCAAAGATTGGAAGCCTGTAAATGATGTTTGGAATAAGATAGAGCAATTTATCATTCCTACAACAGCAGATCAGCCAACTAATGCGGCATACAACCCTTCTTCACCAGCAGCTTATGCAAGTGAGTTCCCATTACCAAGTAACTATCCTGCACCACTTAATTTTAGTGCTCCTGTAGGTGTAGATCCGGTTTCTTCGGATTTAACATCAACATACGGCGCTGATATTTACCAGATGCACTGGTTATTAGATAATGATAACTTTTATGGATATGGAAACAGAGGTGATGGTGTAAGTACACCTTCTTATATCAATACTTTCCAAAGAGGAGAACAAGAGTCGGTATATGAAACTGTACCTCATCCATCTTGGGAAGCATTTAACTGGGGAGGAACAAATGGATTCTTACCAATTTTTATTGAAGATCAGAGTTATGCAAAGCAATGGAGATATACAAGTGCTCCTGATGCAGATGCAAGAGCGGTACAAGCAATGTACTGGGCTCAAGAATATGCTAAAGAGCAAGGTGCTAGTTTAGGAAGTTTAGATTTAGATAAAGCTACCAAAATGGGAGATTTCTTAAGACTTTCTATGTTTGACAAGTACTTTAAGCCTCTTGGAGTACAAAGTGCTACGACTGGAGCAGGTACTGGATATGATAGTGCTCATTACTTAATGTCTTGGTACATGTCTTGGGGAGGATCAGCAGATCCAGCTTCTCAATGGGCATTTAGAATCAGTTCAAGTCACTGTCATTTCGGATATCAAAACCCTGTTGCTGCATATGCATTAACACAGGTAGATGAACTAAAACCGAAATCTCAAAATGGTACAAGAGATTGGAACGAGAGTCTTAAAAGACAAATGGAATTCTATACTTGGTTACAGTCTAAAGAAGGTGCTATCGCTGGTGGTGCTACCAACAGTTGGAATGGAGACTACAGTGCATACCCTGCAGGTAAATCTACATTCTATGATATGGCGTACGATAAAGATCCTGTATATCACGATCCAGGAAGTGGAACTTGGTTTGGATGGCAAGCTTGGTCTATGGAAAGAGTAGCAGAATACTACTATATTTCTAATGACCCTATGGCTAAAAATCTAATGGATAAATGGGCTGCTTGGGTAAAAAGTGAAGTGAAACTTATCGGAAACGATGATTTTGAAATCCCTGCTACTCTAGAGTGGACTGGTGAGCCAGATACTTGGAATGCAGCAAGCCCAGGAAGTAATAGTGGTCTTAGCGTTAAAGTTGTAAGTTATAGCCAAGATCTTGGTGTTGCAGCTTCTATGGCAAAAGCACTTATCTATTATGCGGCAGCTACTAAAAAGTACGGTACTGTAGATGCTGAGTCTCGTGATTTAGCTAAAGAAGTATTAGATAGAATGTGGGTGACGTATAGAGATGATAAAGGAGTTTCTGCTCCTGAAAGTAGAGGAGACTACAAAAGAATCTTTGAAGAAGAAGTACATATCCCTGCAGGATTTACTGGTAAAATGGCTAATGGTGATGATATCAAGCCAGGAGTATCTTTCTTAGATATTAGATCAGGATTAAAAAATGATCCAGATTATGCTAGACTAAAAACCGCTTATGATGCTGGTACTGATTTTACACAACGTTACCACAGAACTTGGGCACAAATGGAAGTTGCTCTAGCAAATGCAGAATACGGTTTCTTCTTTGGAGATAATGCGAAGACACCTTCGGCTCCGTCAAAAACAACTTTTGATGTAAAGATGAGTCCAAACCCTGCTAAAAACTTTGTAACAATTTCTGTTAATAGTAATGAAGCTAAAAATAGTGCTCAGAGTGCTAAAATTCAAGTAGAAATATATAACCTTTTAGGAAATAAAGTTAAAGTTCAGAACATAGACAACGTAGAAAGACAAACTCGTGTGGATGTAACTGGATTAGCTCCTGGAATGTATATTGTAAATACTTTTGATGTTATTTCTAACAAAAGAAATTCAAGCAAACTAATAATTGAAAACTAGTTTAATTAAATATGAGAGAGGTTGTACAACCTCTCTCATATTTAATTTTTTGCTAAAATCTAATGAAATGAAAAACACTATTTTAAATATAAAACAGTCACTAGCTTTATTGGTAGTGATATTTGCAGTTGGACTGATATCAAAAATATCAGCACAGCAGCAAAATTTCTTGACCGTAAAAGGTAATAAGTTATATGACGTTCAAGGTAAAGAAGTTCGATTAACAGGAGTAAATTGGTTTGGTTTTGAAACCCAAAATTATTTTCCTCATGGGATTTGGTCTCGTGATATGAAAAGTGTATTACAACAGATCAAAGATCTTGGTTTTAATACCATAAGAGTGCCTTGGGCCAATGAAATGCTTAATCCAGGATCAACAATTGCAATTAATTCATATGGTACAGATCCTTATACAGGAATATCTCCTATGAATGAGGAAGAGACAAAAGTGACCAAACCTATTGAATTAATGGACATTTTTGTAAAATGGTGTCAAGAAAATGATATGAAAATCGTTCTTGATAACCATTCTAGAGCTGCAGATGGTTTTTTGAATGAAGAAGTTTGGTATACACCAGAATATTCAGAAGAAAGATGGATTAAAGATTGGGTTTTTATTGCTGATCGTTACAAAGATTATTCTGCTGTAGTAGCAATGGATTTAAATAATGAGCCTCATGGTTCTTCTTGGGGAAATAGTAATCCGGCAACAGACTGGAACAAAGCCGCAGAACGTTGTGGAAATGCTGTTTTAAAGGCAAATCCTAATGTTTTAATCATCATAGAAGGTGTAGGAGAGTTTGAAGGAAATTCATATTGGTGGGGTGGACAACTTATGGGTGCGAGAAAATACCCAATTCAATTATCTGACCCAAGTAAATTAATGTATTCTGCTCACGAATATGGACCAGAAGTAGCACAACAAGATTGGTTTACAGCTGCAGATTTTCCTCAAAATATGCCACAAATATGGAAAGATAACTATCATTACTTATACGAAGAAGAAACTTCGCCACTATTTGTGGGAGAGTTTGGTATAAAAGAACAGGATGCATTTGGAGGTATCGCCTACACATGGTTTACAGAGTTTACAGACTTTATGGGAGATATCTATTCTTGGACATTTTGGAGTATGAATCCTAACTCTGGCGATACAGGAGGAATTTTACAAGATGACTGGACATCAGTCAATCAATGGAAATTAGATGTGTTGAAAACACATTTTGCGCCTTTAATCCCAAATGTAGTAGGTGGATCTAATCCAACAGTAAATGGAGGAACAATTGCCGGAGGACCTTTTGTTTTTACAGTAGGTGATGGTATTGCGGATAATGTTTCAGGAGTAACTATTACAGGTACAGTTGGAGACACAAATCAATGGATTGTTACAGATGCACAAGGTAAAATACTTGGCTTACCAGCTAGACCAGAAGATGTAGATTTTGATGGAGCTGGAGTAGGAAGTTGTTTTATTTATAATGTAACCTATAATGGTACGATAAGCGGTCTTGCTGCTAATCAAAATATTTCAGGATTATCAGGAACTTTTGATCTTTCTAATAGAATTGAAGTAGTAAGAAATGCTGTAGTAGTAACAGATGGAGGTACAGTGGCTACAGATGGTGGATTAACTGCCGTAACGACTATAACAGGAGATGGTATTGCCGATGTAATCGTATTTACAAATACAAGTGCAGCAACTGCTAATTATATTTATTTAATTACAGACGAAGCTGGAAAGGTTTTAACAACAGAAACAACATCACATGATTTTGAAGGTGTTTCTGTAGGGATATGTAAAGTATATGGATTATCATACACAGGAACTCTTAATGTTATTGGTAAAAATGTAACAGCAACAGACCTTTCAGATGGTAGTTTTTCAGTATCAACAAATTCTATTGTAGTAACCAGAGAAGAGCAAGGCACTACAGTTAATGGAGGAGTCATTGCAGGTGGACCTTTCACATTTACAGTAGGTGATGGTATTGCAGATAATGTTTCTGGAGTTACTTTAACAGGTACAGTAGGAGAAACAAATCAGTGGATCGTTACTGATGCACAAGGTAAAATTCTTGGATTGCCACCAACACCAGAAGCTGTTGATTTTGATGGAGCTGGAGTAGGAAGTTGCTTTATTTATAATGTAACCTATAACGGAGCTATCACAGGGCTTGCTGCAGATGCTTTGATCTCAGCATTAAACGGTGATTTTGATCTTTCTAATAGTATAGAGGTAATCAGAATTCCTGTATCATCAGGAGGAGATTGTTCTTTTGGAGCTCCTTTGGCTAATGCATTACCAACAATTGGTAATGTATCTTATAATGATGTTCATGTTTTAGGAACTGGTGGTCCTGATCTTAGTAATGTAACCAATTTTACAATTAATTGGGATCTTGCTAATAATGGATTATGGCAATTGTCTATGAATACAAATAATGGAGCACCAAGCTGGTGGGTTAATTTGTTAAGTAATATCACTACTCAGAATTTTAATGCTGCACAACCTTCTATTACACTTTCTGGAACTGGATTCTCTAATCTTGATGGATCATATTATGCTACTCAAGATGGAGATAATTTTGCATTAGTTTCAATAGGTGGTGGTTTCACTATTTATTTCAGTAATAGTGCAACAGCTCCTGTTTGTGAAGATGCTCCTAAAGGTCAAATAGTAGAAGGATTAACCGTGAAAGCACTTACAAACCCTGTTCAGGATAAATTAGTGATAAGAGGTAATGATTTCTTAGACGGTACTGCTGTAAATATTGTCAATATTGCTGGTAAAGTAATGAAAACAATGCAAGTACAATCAAAAGTGAAAGAAATAGAACTTAATACATCAGATCTTCCGATAGGAATTTATTTTGTACAGTTTAACAGTTTGAAAGGAAACATACAAACTATGAAAATAGCTAAGATGTAAATGTATTCTTAAAACCATTTAGACATATCTGAAGGAAGCTATGGGGCTTTAAATAGCTTCCTTCTTTTAAAAAATGATTTGAGTGAGATATGAACTTTTTCTGAATAAGAAAAAAACTAAACCCTATAACCAATTCTACACAAACTTATCGCTTACTTATGAAATCAAAAAAGCATACTACAAAAAGTTGGGCTTTCACCTTTGTAAAAAACAATATTCGCAAGCTTTGCGTTATTGTATTATTAGTTACACTAGGTGTTGCTATTAAGTCGTTTAGACAAGTATATGATGGCACGGCAGGTCCCAAAATGACTACGCAAACCTGGCCGGCAGGAACATTTTTAGCCAATTTTCCGGAAGGAGACAGAATTAATACCTACCACCGTAATTATTTGTTTATGAGTGGTCAGGCAGGAACAGGTGTCTGGGATGTATCTAATCCAACAGCACCAAAAAGAATACAGTTTAGTGACGCTGCAAATAATGGTCACAGATGGTGGAAATTAGAAGGAGATTTATTTTATAGAGAGTATTCTGTGCCAGAAGTAGAAGGTACAGGCTATAAATATCTGGATCTTTCTGATATGTTGAACAGAAAACCGGTAACATCTTCAGATATATTATATACTGTAAAAGATGGCCAATCAAATTATGATAACCTAGAAACGTTTCCGCATACCATAGATGGTAGTCGAGTTTTCGATATGAGAACAGGAGCGCAAGTAGATGACATTCCTGCAACAGTTTCTTTACCCGATGTTGTAGTTCGTGTAGGAAACTATGTGTTTTATGCTCCCCAAACAGGAGATATTAGTGTGTTTGATTTTGGAGATCCTAAAAATATTAAATTTCTAGGTTCTTTTGGTGGTGATATTCCACATGAACAGTACAGTACAGGAATCCAATTATGGAGAAATTACTTGGTCTTTATGAGCGGTAACCAAGGACCAGATGCATTAGTAGGTTTTGATATTAGTGACCCAACAAATGTTAAAAGAGGATTCAGTTTACATTCTGATCAAATAACTCTAGGGCGTTATATGATTTTTCAGGATGAGTACGGATTCTCAGGAAGATTTGATAGAGGCGTAAAATTCAACTTTGAAAAAATGGAGGTTGAACAAGAATTTTTCCCTCCATCTAGCGATGAAACACTTCAATTTATAGATAACCAATGGATGCCTATTGGGCATATTCTTGTAGCAAGTGGAGATGGTAAGACTTCTATTTTTGCCCATCAAGACGGACTGGATATTAAACCACCAACAGTAGGACATCATTTTCCGGTTGCGGGTGCTATAAACCAGCCGCAAGCAACAACATTAGGTTTTGTTATAAATGAAACATTAGATGATCTTACCTTAAACGATCAAACAATACAAGTAAGCCCTTTAGGAGGAGCACCTATAAAAGGTGATGTAACTACAACCTCATATCAAGTAGTTAATTATGCTCCTAAAGAAGAATTACTTCCAAATACAACTTATGAAGTAAAATTTGTTGAAGGAGGAATCAAAGATGCTGTTGGTAACGGGATGGAAGAATATATTTTCTATTTTACCACAGGAGGAGATACATCTAATCAAGCTCCAGAGATTACAGGAATAGATTTAAATATCCCATCTCCTGTAGCAATAAACAATGCGGTTGATTTTACTGCAAGTGCTACGGATGCAGACGGAAATACCCTTGCATACAGATGGGATTTTGGTGATGGTTCGCCAAAAACAGCATGGATCGGTAAAACAGCTTCACATACCTATACTGAAGCTGGTAATTATCTTGTTCAGGTTCAAGTTTCAGATAATAATGGGGGCTTTGTTGTAGGTTCCCAATCTATTGTTGTAGTATCTGGAACTGCTTCAACCCTACCTACCCAGTCAGGACCTATAGCAGTAGATGCTACAAATAGAATTACTTGGTCTGTAAATCCAGATAATAATACGGTTACTCTTATAAACGCCGATAATTTAAAAGTTATCAAAGAAGTAACAGTAGGACAAGATCCTGTAAATGTTGCATTAGATAATACAGGTAAAGCATGGATTTCTTGTAGAGATTCTGATGAGGTATATGTATTAAATACAGATGGAACTTTAGTGTCAAAAATAGCTTTATCAAAAGGATCACACCCTTATGGTATCGTTTTCACACCAGACGGTAGTCGTGGATTTGTATCTGCTTTTGGATCAGG
Source organism: Aquimarina aggregata (assembly GCF_001632745.1). Lineage (GTDB taxonomy): Bacteria > Bacteroidota > Bacteroidia > Flavobacteriales > Flavobacteriaceae > Aquimarina > Aquimarina aggregata. Next base: position 8,051 of record NZ_LQRT01000020.1, read on the forward strand.
AAAAATCATAGAACTAGCCCCTTCAACAAATACAATAAAAGCATCTCTAGATATAGGTGCTACTCCAAGAGCATTGGCTATTACAAGCGATGGAGCAAAATTGTTGGTGACTCGATTTATTTCTGAAGACGCTGCAGGAGAAGTTTGGGAAGTGAACCTAAATACTTTTACATTAAAAAATACAATCGCATTAGCAATAGATGATTTTACTGTAGATAATGGAAATGAAGGTAGAGGATTACCTAATTATATTGCGGGTATAACTATTCATCCAGATAATACATCGGCTTGGTCAGTAGGTAAAAAAGATAATATCCTACGTGGGCTAGCAAGAGACGGAAAACCTTTAGTTTTTGATAACGTTGTACGTACAGCGATTTCTCCTATAAACCTAAGTACGAGTAAAGAAGAACTTACTAAGAGATTAGATATTGATAATCACGGACAACCTTCTTCAGCACTTTATACACCAACAGGTAACTACCTTTTTGTGACCATGCAAGGTAATAACAGAATAGTTGTTATAGATCCAAAAAGAGGATTAGAATTATTAAAGAAAGATGTTGGAAAAGCACCGCAAGGATTAACAATTGATCCAACAACAAATCGTGTTTTTGTAAAAAACTTTATGGACCGTACTGTTTCTGTATTTGACGCATCTGATATGATCAAAAACGGAAGTAATACCCTTAAAGAATTATCAACAATAAATACAGTTACTACCGAAACTCTTTCTCCTGTTGTGTTAAAAGGAAAACAAATTTTCTACGATGCTGCAGATTTAAGAATGGGAACCGATGGATATATAAGTTGTGTAAGTTGCCATAGTGATGGTACGCAAGATGGGCGTACCTGGGATTTTACAGATAGAGGAGAAGGATTAAGAAATACAATCTCTTTAGTTGGTAGAGCAGGAACTGAACATGGTAGAGTACACTGGAGTGCAAACTTTGATGAAATTCAGGATTTTGAAAATGATATTCGATTCCATTTTAATGGTCAAGGGTTTATGAGTGATGCCGATTTTAACAAAGGAACAACTGCGTTATCTCTAGGCGATACTAAAAAAGGAAAATCAGCAGATTTAGACGCTTTAGTAGCCTATATAGAATCACTAAATACATTTGATCCTAGCCCTTATCGTAATCCTAACGGAACATTAACTACAGATGGTGTTGCAGGAAAATCTTTATTCGAGGATTTAAAATGTAACTCTTGTCATAGTGGTGAAGCATTTACAGATAGTAAAACTGGTAAAATGCATGATGTAGGAACCATTGTAGCAAATAGCGGAGGTCGATTAGGTAAAAAACTAATCGCCTTAGATGTACCTACATTAAAAGATGTTTGGGCAACAGCACCATATTTACATAATGGTTCTGCCAAAACACTAACAGAAATATTTACAAAATATAATACCAATGATGCTCATGGCGCCACTTCCACCTTAAGTGCTACGCAAATGAAGCAATTAGAAGCTTACCTTAAACAAATAGATGGATCAGCTGTATCGCCGGCAACACAACAAACACTAAAAATTGCATCTCCCTCAGATGGAACCGCTATCGATAAGGCTGATCCTATTAAGTTAAGCGTAGATACTAATATTACGGGTATTACTAAAATTGAATATTACGTAGATAATGCTTTAGTCGAAGAGGTGACTACAGCACCTTTTGAGTCTACATGGACTCCAATTATTTGGAAAACATATACAATAACCGCCAAGGTTTTTTATAACAATGGAAATACAGCTTCTATAACTCCAGAAGTAAGTATAAAATATAAAAATACGATCGAGGTAATGTTTGTTGTAGGTGATAAGAATAATTTAACTTCAGAAGACCAACGTATTAAATCCCGTTTGGAGCAAAAATTAGGTTTTGAGATAACATTGTTTTCTGATGAAGAAGCTACAAGTCCGCAGTCTGCAAATCCGTTCGATATGGCATTGATATCTTCTACTGTAGATCCTAGAGAATTAGGAAATGATCTTGAGGCTGCCAAAGTACCTTTGATGACATGGAATCCTTTTATGTATGGTAAGTTAAAACTAACCACGGGTGAGTTAAATACAGGTTTTGGATTTACAACAGAAGGGTTTTCAACTATTACAGTTTCTGATCCAACACATCCAATGGCGGCTGGAGCAAAGGCAAGCACTGCCTTGTATTCCATTACGCAAAGTCTTCCTTTTGGAAATCCAACAGCAGATGCTATTGTGGTTGCCAAAGCAGGAACAAAACCAATTTTATTTGGATATGAAGCAAGTCTTGATATACCTTCAAGAAGAGTAGCTTTCCCATTAAGAGACCAATTCATGCATTTATTAACCGATGATGGATTAAACATGTATGATGCGGCAGTATTATGGACACTTCATGGCGGGGATGCCAATGTCCCCATAGGCCCCCTGCCTGATGTGTTCTTTGAATCTCCATTAGATGGTGAATTAGTTAATACACCTTTAGAGATTAGATTCAAAACTGAAGGATGGTCTATACCTTCTCAACAATATAAGCTTAGGTTTAGAATTGATGGGCAAGATAGAGGTCTTGTTAGTAGTGGTGGAGTACTTACAGATCCTACTGTTTTAACAGAAGGACCACATGAATTATCGTTACAAATGGAACGTAGTGATAATTCACTCACCGATCTTGGAGAAACAATTACTGTTATTGTTACAAAAGATCAGTTGCCAAAAGATCCTACCGCAATCATTCAATCTCCGACAGATGGAGGTTTAATAGGAACCAGTTTCGATATAGAATTTTCAACCTTTAAATGGGATATTGCACCGGGAGGACAACATGTTAAATATTTTATCGATGGTGTTGAACAAGGATCTGTTTTTGAAATAAAACCTATTCCTGTTACCGATCTTGCCGAAGGGAAACATACTATAAAATTAGTGTTAGCCAAAGCAGATGGAACAGTAACTGGAGATCCTGTCGAAATTACTGTTACGGTAGATAAGAGATTCAGTAATTTGCCAGACACACCTTTTAGTCTAGAATATCGTGATAATAGCACTTCAGCAGGCACTGTAGAGTTAAAACCGGTATTTCAGATAGTAAGTGAGGCGACAGAAGCTGTTAATCTTGCAGATTTTAAAATTAGATACTGGTTTACTCCAGACAATAATGTACCAATGGTATTTAACACAGATTATTCTGCAGTAACTGGTACAACAGGAAGTTTTAATACTACAGGAACGCATGATTATCTTGAGATTGGATTTGGCTCCTCTTCTGGAAGTTTGGCAGCAAACGGAAAAACCGGTGAGATTCAGACTAGATTACATCATTCAGGATTTCAAGCACATGATCAAAGTAACGATTTCTCTTATGATGGTGGTAAAAGAGCTTTAACCCCTCATGTTTTAGTAACACTTTATCGAAAAGGAGTTTTAGTTTGGGGATTAGAGCCATCAGGAGGCCCAACAGATACTAACGGTAAACCAAGGGCAAACATAACTTCAAATACCACACAGGGTATGGTGCCATTAGCAGTTGCTTTTGATGCTTCAGGTTCTACTGATCCGGACGGTGATGTACTATCTTATAATTGGGATTTCGGAAACGGTGATACAGCTGTAGGAGTAACTACTTCATACGAGTTTAAAGATGTTGGAGACCAAATTGTTACTTTAACAGTAAGCGATGGTAATGGTAAAACAGATATAGCTACAACAACAATTAAAGTGCTTTCGCCAGCAATTTCTGTAGAGGCTAATTTTGTTGCTACACCTGTATCAGGTACAATTCCATTAGTAGTTGATTTTGATTCTTCATCATCAGTATTTCCAGTAGGAAGTACAATTAACTATACATGGGACTTTGGAGATGGAAGTACAAGTGATGTGCCAAATCCTTCACATACATATTCATTATCTGGATCTTATGCGGTTACGTTAACTATTAGTGATGGTATAAACTCTGATATTTCTAGTGTAGTTACAATTACAGCAAATGAACCAAATGCACCTATTGCAGAGGCAATTTTTGTTGCCGATGCAAGTACAGGAGTTGCTCCTGCTATCATTAATTTTGATGCATCTGCTTCAACAAGTACAGGAGGAAGTATTACCTCATATTCTTGGGATTTTGGAGATAATACTACCGCTACAGGAGTAAATGCCTCTCATGAATTTAGTGTTGCTGGAGTATATACTGTTACATTAAGCGTTTTAGATGCAGTAGGAACAACAGATAGTACAACAAGCACTATTACAATAACGGATCCTGGAAGTACAGATAGCTGTAGTTTTGGAGCCCCTCAAAGTTCAGCGTTACAAACTCTAGAGAACTTAAGTTATACCGAAGTTCATGTTTTAGGAACAGGAGGACCGGATTTGAGTAATATGACTAATTTTACTATAAATTGGAACTTAACAAATAATGGACTGTACCAGTTATCTATGAATACGAACAATGGTAATCCATCATGGTGGTTGGATTTAACAGCAAGTATAACTAGTCAAAACTTTAACGAAACTCAACCTGCGATAACATTTTCAGGAACAGGGATTGCAAATTTTGATGGTGTGTATAACGCTACAGTAGATGGTGATAACTTTGTATTGGTATCAAATAGTGGTTTTACGCTGTATTTCAGTAATAATGGTAATGCACCGAATTGCCAAACCACAGCTGTTGTTACAAAAGCAGTTATTGATAATGCTAAAACAATAAAAGCTTTTCCTAATCCTGTTATAGATAATTTAACCTTGGTAGGTGAACAAGATTTTAGAGGTACTGTTATTAATATTGTTGATATTGCCGGAAAAGTATTGTCTACTCAAATGATTCAAACAAATTCAAAACAAGTACAGATAAATATGAATACTCTGGAAAGTGGAATTTATTTTGTGCAAATTCGTAAACGAAATAATACTATAATCAAGCAAGTTATTAAATAACACAAACATATTTATATAGGTTAGCAGTCAAGTATTTTTATTTTTTTAAAAATTCTCTTGACTGCTTTCTGTTTTTGCTGGTTTATATAATGGTTTTAAAGAAGAATACTTTAAGAATAAGTGTATTAAATGATAAAATAGTATTACAACTTAGAGGATTTTGAAATTACCTTTATAGTATTATTTTGATAGGAAATATGCCTGTATTCCCCTTCAATTTATAAACAATAACTGAATTTATTAAAGGTTTTAATAGTAAATATTATGTGCCTCTGTATATGATCAAAGACAGTTAATCTTACCCCCCTCTTATACATACCAATATCATTATATGGGTGAAACTGCATATAAATAAGTCTACCTTAATTAAATCAGTAAAATTTCTTAAAACACAAATTATTAGTGACTTAACTTAATTACACAATTATGAAAAACATTCTTAAAAACTTGCTTATTTATTGCTGCTTTTTATTGAGCGCAAGCTATTATCTACAGGCTCAAACTCCTGGGTTTGTATATACCGAAGGTGAAAAATTTATGCTAGATGGTAGACCATACTATTTTTCTGGAACAAATGTATACGATTTCTTTACTTATGGATCTTCAAGTGGAGATATTGAAACTCAGTTTATGGATAAAGACCGTATCGATGAGCATATGCGAAGATTATATGTGAACGGAGTGAGAGTAGTTCGTTTATGGGGATTCAGCCATGAAGATTGGCATGGTTTTGAACCACAAAAAGGGGTGTATAGTGAAGGGCAGTTTGCTCTATTTGATTATGTAGTAAAATCTGCCGAAGCAAATGGTATTAAATTAATTGTAGCCCTAGAAAACTACTGGAACGATTATGGAGGAATCAAAGATCGGCTTAAATGGGAAGGTATCGATGTTGCTGGTGCAGGGACACATGATCAAGGGCAGTTTTTTACAAATGCATCTGCAGTACAAGGATTTAAAGATTACGTAAAATATTTTATTACTCGTGTTAATCATTATGATGGAGTAGAATATAGAAATGATCCAACAATCTTAGCATGGGAGTTAATGAACGAGCCGCGATACCAAGGTTTTGGAGATGATCTAACTTCTGATACTTTAAGAGCGTGGGTAGATGATATGGGAGAATTTATTAAATCCATTGATTCAAAACATCTTTTAGGAACAGGTTTAGAAGCACATGGTGCAAAATATGGTTTTGGTGGAGATGAAGGAAATGATTTTATTAAAATTCATCAATCTCCATTTATAGATTTTACATCTGCTCACCCTTACATAAGAGAAAGCTGGTCAAATTTTACCTTAGAACAAACCATGAAACTTATGGCACAATGGGCAGACGAATCTCATAACATCATCAAAAAACCATTGTATATAGGAGAATTTAATGTAGAAATACAAGAACGTTTTGAGTGGTGGGAAGAAATGTATCGTTTCATAGAAGAAGAAAAAATTGGGGCAAGTGCCTTCTGGTGGTTTCCTGATAATAAAACACCACGAGACAAATTTGGAGTTTTTGAAGGAGATACTGAAGTAGGGATATATAAAGAACATGCTCTTAAAATGGACGAAATGTCGGGAGGTGAGGCTATCTATCTTTCCTTGATGTCTCCAAAATCTGGTGATAAATACGTTTCAGGAAGTGATGTACATATCGAAGCTAATCTAATTAATGAAGATAGAAATGTAGCTAAAGTAGAGTTTTTTAGTAATGGTGTTTTAGTAGGAGAAGATGCTATCGCTCCTTATGAACTTGATCTCAAAGGACTTCCTGATGGGCAGTATACAATAACTTCTATCGCTACTGGTACAGGAATTAATCCTGTTAAAAAAACATCAACACCACGAAATATTCAAATTGGAGGAGAAGGTGTATTAACATTAGAATATAAAGATGCTTCTACAGCTGTTTTAAGTAATGTTATAAAACCACACTTTAGAATATTTAATAACTCATCACAAGGAGTTTCTTACTCAGATATTAGTGTTCGTTATTGGTTCGAAACCGAAGAAGATTTACCACTAACTTTTTCTACAGATTATGCAGTAGTAGGAAATAGTAATGTAAAAGGAAAGTTTGTACAGGTTGAAGGTAATTCATATTACCTTGAAGTTACTTTTGATCCTGCAACAGGAATATTAGGAAGAAACGCAGGGTCTGGTAGAGTAGAAGCTAAAATTGCAAATAGCAGGTATTCTGAAACAAATCAAGCCAATGATTATTCCTATGATAGTACTAAGAAAGAATTTGCTCAGTGGGAAAAAATAGGATTATACCTTAACGGAAAGTTAATTAGCGGTATCGAACCTGGTACAACCGTCGATACGCCGACCGCAGCTATTACGGCATCAACTACATCAGGAAATGGGCCTTTATCGGTTACATTTGATGCCTCGGGATCAACAGACCCTAATGGAGATGCATTGACCTATACTTGGGATTTTGGAAATGGTGATACGGCAACAGGAGTTACAACTACCTATGAATTTACCGATTTTGGTGATAAAGTAGTAACATTAACCGTAAATGATGGTAATGGAAATTCTGATACAGAAACAATTACGATTTCAGTTAATGATCCCAATATTGCTCCTGTAGCAGCCTTTACAAGTAGTCAAGGTAGTGGAGTTGCACCAGTTTTAATAACCTTTGATGCTTCTACATCTACAGATGCAAATAATGATCCATTAACATATGCATGGGATTTTGGAAATGGCGATACAGCAACTGGAGTTACTACTTCTTATGAGTTTACTACAGTCGGAGAGTTTGAAGTAAAACTCACAGTAAGCGATGGAAAATTAGAAGATAGTAGTACTAAAACAATTATAATAAGTGACGGAAATCCTGTTGCTAATATTGCTGCAAATGTAACTTCTGGAACTGTGCCTTTAGAAGTTTCTTTTGATGCTTCTGGTTCTGTTGATCCGTCAAATAATACTTTAAGTTATTCATGGGATTTTGGTGATGGAACATCGGGTACAGGACAGACCATAATTCATACGTTTACTGCTATTGGATCCTATACGGTAACACTACAAGTTGATAATGGTCTAGGTGGAGTGGATACTGATACCATAACAATTCAAGTGCAAGATGTACTTCCAGTTTCAGATATTTCATTAGAATATAGAGATGGAGGTAATGGAAACTCGTCTGATAATATGATTAATCCACATTTAAAAATAGTAAATGATGGAAATACGGCTGTTGCCTATAGTGATCTTACAATAAGATACTGGTTTACTTCAGAAGAAAATAAAGATTTAAATTTTTGGTGTGATTGGGCACAATTAGGAACTAGTAATGTCAAAGGTGTATTTGGAGAAGCCAACGGAGTAGATTATTTGGAAATCTCTTTTGATGCAACTGCAGGTACTATAGCTGGATTAACGAATTCGGGAGATATTCAAACAAGATTTGCAAAAGCAAACTGGAGTGGATTTGACGAAACAAATGATTACTCTTATGATAGTTCAAAAACATCGTATACAACACATGATAAAATCACATTATATCGTAGCGGTGGATTAATATGGGGTGCAGAACCAGTTGCACCAGTTAAGAGTCAACAAATAGAGAATACTGCATTAAAAGTAACTGTTTCTCCTAATCCAGTTGTTAATGATTTGACATTAAATACAAATTCAAGCCTTAAACATGCTAGTGTTAAAGTAACAGATTTTTCTGGAAAAATATTTTATGAAAAGCAAGTCCAAAACGATACCGATATGGTAAAGTTAGATTTTACGCAATTACAATCAGGGATTTATTTTGTCCAGATTCGACAAGGTCAAAATATGACTGTTAAGCAGGTTATTAAGTAATAGAGTTTTAACTATTTCCGGATGTACTCTTAAGAAAAGTTTTTTTAAACACTTCTTTGCGGTATATCTGGAAATTGTTATGGTAAATTTTAAATTATGAATACGATAAAAATTAAATTTTTAAAAATAGTATCGATCATAGGTATGGTCGTATTTGGAATGAGTCATCAAACCTCATTCTCTCAAAATACGATTCGCGTAGATCAAGGTAAAATCTATTCTTCTTGTAATGAAGAAATAGTAATGCGGGGAGTTAATGAAATGTTTGTTTGGTCACAAGATAGAACAGGAGAAACAATACTGCCAGAAATAGCAAAGACCGGATCTAATGCAGTGAGATTGGTATGGACTACTGAAGGGGCAGAAGCAGAACTTGATAAATTAATTGATAATAGTATAAAGAATAATATGATACCCGTTGCCGAATTACACGATGCAACAGGGGATTTTAGTAAGCTACAGCAATTGTTAGACTATTGGAAAAAACCAGCAGTTTTATCTACAATTCAAAAATATAAGAAATGGTTGATTGTAAATATTGGTAACGAAGTTGGAAATGGATCTGAATCTACAGCACAATGGGTAGATTACTATAAAGATGCTATCACACAATTACGTGATGCAGGAATTGATGGGCCGCTAATGATTGATTGTGGGGGATATGGAAATAGAGAGAGTTATTTTTTGGAAGGTGGAAATGAGTTACTAGAATTTGACCCGAAACACAATATAATATTTGCTGTTCATACTTATTGGACAAATGGAGATGATCAAGCTAAGGTTGATCGGTTAAATACTATGATTGAAGATGCTAAATTAAAGAAGTTACCTTATATCATTGGTGAAGGTCCACAAGTAGTTGCATCTCCGGTAGCATGTGGACAGAGTTTTCCATATAAAGAAATGATGAAAAGATTACAAGAAGAAGGAATAGGCTGGTTATCTTGGTCTTGGGGAGCAGTAAATAATAATGATTGTGGATCTCCAAATAGTAAATTAGATATTACTACTGATGGTAAATTCGGAAGTTGGGCTACGGCTTTTGCAGAGGAAATGTGCATTTCAGATATCAATTCTATAAAGAATACATCAATAATACCAGCATCTATGATAGATGGTACTATTGCTGCTTGTGGAGCAACTTATACTATTACTGCGTCTTCAGAAGTTGGGGGGTCAATCTCACCCTCAGGAACTGTCGTAGTTTCTGAGAATGATAATCAAATATTTGATATCAAAGCTAATATCGGTTTCAAAATTAAAGACGTTCTTGTGGATGGTGTTTCTGTAGGGGACGTTAGTACGTATACATTTTCTAGTGTAAAAGAAAATCATACAATAGCAGTTACTTATGCTACAGTTCCTCTTCCTCCACAAATACCATATGTAAACGGGTTACCTCAGGCTGTTCCGGGAAAAATCAAAGCTGATAGTTTTGATTTAGGTGGAGAAGCAGTAGCATATCATGATATCTCTTCTGGAAATGAAGGAAATGGAATAAGACAAGATGAAGATGTAGATACAGAAACAGCTGGAGATGGTGGAAGTATCGGTTTTACTGCAGTAGGAGAATGGATAGAATATACTGTAGATGTCGCAGAAGCAGGTACCTATAGTGTTGAGGTGTTAGTTGCTTCTCAAAACTCGAACGGACAATATCATATAGAGTTTGATGGTAAAGATGTTACAGGTATCCAGACAGTATCAACAACAGGTAGTTGGACAAGTTTTGTTCCGCATAAAATATCAAATGTTGCTCTTACTTCAGGAGAACAAGTAATGAGAATGTTTATCGATAATGGAGCATTTAATTTTTCTACAATAACGTTTACTAGTGATGGAACAACTAATAATACACCTACAGCTTCATTTACAGCTACTCCAGAGTCAGGATTTTCCCCATTAGAAGTTAGTTTTGATGCTAGTGCTTCTTCAGATCCTAATGGTGATGCGATCACATATTCTTGGGAT
>NZ_LQRT01000021.1 GCF_001632745.1 Aquimarina aggregata
GTGACAGCAACCAATGCTGCGACAGGATGTACTTCACAACAAACAGTACTTGTTACTGCAGATCGTACCAAACCAGAACTACAAGCTTCGGCAAGCGGAACGATCACTTGTGATGTAACAGAAGTAACTCTGACAGCTACTTCAATAACTCCAAATGTTACTTTTATTTGGGAAGGATTTACTGCAGGTGAAAACCCAGTCAATGTAAGCTCTGAAGGGGAATATATCGTGACAGCAACCAATGCTGCGACAGGATGTACTTCACAACAAACAGTACTTGTTACTGCAGATCGTACCAAACCAGAACTACAAGCTTCGGCAAGCGGAACGATCACTTGTGATGTAACGGAAGTAACTCTGACTGCTACTTCAATGACTCCTGATGTGACTTTTACTTGGGAAGGATTTACTGCAGGTGAAAACCCAGTCAGTGTAAGTTCGGACGGGGAATATAGTGTAACTGCAACCAATACTGCTACAGGATGCACTAGCCAACAAACAGTAATCGTTACTGCTGATAATACCAAACCAGAACTACAAGCTACTACTAGCGGAACGATCACTTGTGATGTAACAGAAGTAACTTTAACTGCTACCTCCACTACTCCTGACGTTACTTTCTCTTGGGAAGGATTTACGGCTGGTGAAAATCCAGTGAACGTAAGTTCTGGAGGCGAATATAGTGTGACCGCAACGAACACTACTACAGGGTGTATTTCACAACAAACGGTAACTGTTAAGAATGAACGTAATAGACCAGACATTCAAACATCAGTAAATGGAGCCATTACTTGTATTAACAGGCAGGTAATACTAACTGCTACGTCCACAACGCCCAATGTAACTTTTACTTGGGATGGTTTTCCTGATGGAGAAAACCCTATCGAAGTAAATTATGGAGGACAATATGTTGTAACAGCTACTAATACTCTTACGGGTTGTAGTAATCAAAAAGTGGTATTTGTAGAAACTGAACGAACCAGACCTGATCTGGATGTTTTTGCCGATGGGGCCATTACTTGTATTAATAGACAGGTAACATTAACTGCTACATCCACAACGCCCAATGTAACTTTTACTTGGGATGGTTTTCCGGATGGAGAAAACCCTATCGAAGTAAATTATGGAGGACAATATGTTGTAACGGCTACAAATACGTTAAATGGATGTACCAAACAAAAAATAATAGAAGTAGAAACTGAACGAACCCGACCAGATTTACAAGCAACCGCAGATGGCGTTATTAGCTGTGATAAAACAGAAGTAACTCTAACGGCTTCTTCTATGACGCCTAATGTAAGCTTTACTTGGGAAGGATTTACTGCAGGTCAAAATCCAGTTGAAGTACAATTTAGCGGTCAATATGTTGTAACAGCAACAAATACCCTGAATGGATGTACTAGCCAACAAACGGTAATCGTTACTGCAGATCGTACAAAACCAGAACTACAAGCTGCTACTAGTGGAACGATCACTTGTGATGTAACAAAAGTTACTCTGACAGCAACTTCAATGACTCCTGATGTGACTTTCTCTTGGGAAGGATTCACTGCTGGTGAAAATCCAGTCAATGTAAGCTCTGAAGGGGAATATATCGTGACAGCAACCAACACTGCTACAGGATGTACTTCTCAACAAACAGTACTTGTTACTGCAGATCGTACAAAACCAGAACTACAAGCAACAGCTAGTGGAACGATCACTTGTGATGTAACAGAAGTAACATTAACTGCAACTTCAATGACTCCTGATGTGACTTTCTCTTGGGAAGGATTTACGGCAGGTGAAAATCCAGTCAGTGTAAGCTCCGAAGGGGAATATATTGTAACAGCAACCAATGCTGTGACAGGATGTACTTCACAACAAACGGTACTTGTTACTGCAGATCGTACTAAACCAGAACTACAAGCTGCTGCTAGCGGAACTATTACTTGTGATGTAACAGAAGTAACCCTTACTGCTACCTCCACTACTCCTGATGTTACTTTCTCTTGGGAAGGATTTACTGCAGGTCAAAATCCAGTCAATGTAAGTTCGGAAGGGGAATATATTGTAACAGCAACCAATACAATAACGGGATGTACTTCTCAACAAACTGTACTTGTTACTGCAGATCGTACAAAACCAGAATTGCAAGCTTCGGCAAGTGGAACGATCACTTGTGATGTAACAGAATTAACTCTGACTGCAACTTCAATGACTCCTGATGTGACTTTCTCTTGGGAAGGATTCACGGCAGGTCAAAATCCAGTGAATGTAAGTTCTGAAGGGGAATATATTGTAACAGCAACCAATGCTGCTACAGGATGTACTAGCCAACAAACAGTACTTGTTACTGCAGATCGTACTAAACCAGAACTACAAGCTGCTGCTAGCGGAACTATTACTTGTGATGTAACAGAAGTAACCCTTACTGCCACTTCAATAACTCCTGATGTAACTTTCTCTTGGGAAGGATTTACTGCAGGTCAAAATCCAGTCAATGTAAGTTCGGAAGGGGAATATATTGTAACAGCAACCAATGCTGCTACAGGATGTACTAGCCAACAAACAGTAATCGTTACTGCAGATCGTACGAAACCAGAACTGCAAGCTGCTGCTAGCGGAACGATCACTTGTGATGTAACAGAAGTTACTTTGACAGCAACTTCAATGACTCCTGATGTGACTTTCTCTTGGGAAGGATTTACGGCAGGTCAAAATCCAGTCAGTGTAAGCTCCGAAGGGGAATATATCGTGACAGCAACCAACACAGCTACAGGATGTACTTCTCAACAAACTGTACTTGTTACTGCAGATCGTACCAAACCAGAATTACAAGCTTCGGCTAGCGGAACTATTACTTGTGATGTAACAGAAGTAACTCTGACTGCTACCTCCACTACTCCTGATGTTACTTTATCTTGGGAAGGATTTACGGCAGGTGAAAATCCAGTCAATGTAAGCTCTGAAGGGGAATATATCGTAACAGCAACCAACACAGCTACAGGATGTACTTCACAACAAACAGTACTTGTTACTGCAGATCGTACCAAACCAGAATTACAAGCTACGGCTAGTGGAACGATCACTTGTGATGTAACAGAAGTAACCCTTACTGCCACTTCAATAACTCCTGATGTAACTTTCTCTTGGGAAGGATTTACTGCAGGTGAAAATCCAGTCAATGTAAGTTCGGAAGGGGAATATATTGTAACAGCAACCAATACAATAACAGGATGTACTTCACAACAAACAGTAATCGTTACTGCAGATCGTACCAAACCAGAACTACAAGCTGCTGCTAGTGGAACGATCACTTGTGATGTAACAGAAGTAACCCTTACTGCCACTTCAATAACTCCTGATGTAACTTTCTCTTGGGAAGGATTTACTGCAGGTCAAAATCCAGTCAATGTAAGTTCGGAAGGGGAATATATCGTAACAGCAACCAATGCTGCGACAGGATGTACTTCACAACAAACAGTAATCGTTACTGCAGATCGTACTAAACCAGAATTGCAAGCTTCGGCAAGTGGAACGATCACTTGTGATGTAACAGAAGTAACTTTAACAGCAACTTCAATGACTCCTAATGTAACGCTTACTTGGGAAGGATTTACGGCAGGTCAAAATCCAGTGAATGTAAGCTCCGAAGGTGAATATATCGTGACAGCAACCAATGCTGCGACAGGATGTACTTCTCAACAAACAGTACTTGTTACTGCAGATCGTACCAAACCAGAACTGCAAGCTTCGGCGAACGGAACGATTACTTGTGATGTAACGGAAGTTACTCTGACTGCTACTTCAATGACTCCTGATGTGACTTTCTCTTGGGAAGGATTTACGGCGGGTGAAAATCCAGTCAATGTAAGCTCTGAAGGAGAATATATTGTGACAGCAACCAATGCTGCTACAGGATGTACTAGCCAACAAACAGTACTTGTTACTGCAGATCGTACGAAACCAGAACTACAAGCTGCTGCTAGCGGAACTATTACTTGTGATGTAACAGAAGTAACTTTAACTGCAACTTCAATGACTCCTAATGTAACGTTTACTTGGGAAGGATTTACGGCAGGTCAAAATCCAGTGAATGTAAGCTCTGAAGGGGAATATATCGTGACAGCAACCAATTCTGCGACAGGATGTACTTCTCAACAAACAGTACTTGTTACTGCAGATCGAACCAAACCAGAACTACAAGCTACAGCTAGCGGAACGATCACTTGCGATGTAACAGAAGTAACTTTAACAGCAACTTCAATGACTCCTGATGTGACTTTCTCTTGGGAAGGATTTACTGCAGGTGAAAATCCAGTCAGTGTAAGCTCAGAAGGAGAATATATTGTAACAGCAACCAATGCTGCGACAGGATGTACTAGCCAACAAACAGTAATCGTTACTGCAGATCGTACTAAACCAGAACTACAAGCTACGGCTAGTGGAACTATTACTTGTGATGTAACAGAAGTTACTTTAACTGCAACTTCAATGACTCCTGATGTAACTTTCTCTTGGGAAGGATTTACGGCAGGTCAAAATCCAGTGAATGTAAGTTCTGAAGGGGAATATATTGTAACAGCAACCAACACAGCTACAGGATGTACTAGCCAACAAACAGTACTTGTTACTGCAGATCGTACTAAACCAGAACTACAAGCTGCTGCTAGCGGAACTATTACTTGTGATGTAACAGAAGTAACCCTTACTGCTACCTCCACTACTCCTGATGTTACTTTCTCTTGGGAAGGATTCACGGCAGGTCAAAATCCAGTCAGTGTAAGCTCTGAAGGGGAATATATCGTAACAGCAACGAACACTGCTACAGGATGTACTTCTCAACAAACAGTACTTGTTACTGCAGATCGTACTAAACCAGAACTGCAAGCTGCTGCTAGCGGAACGATCACTTGTGATGTAACAGAAGTAACTTTGACAGCAACTTCAATGACTCCTGATGTGACTTTCTCTTGGGAAGGATTTACGGCGGGTGAAAATCCAGTCAGTGTAAGCTCTGAAGGGGAATATATTGTAACAGCAACCAACACTGCTACAGGATGTACTTCTCAACAAACAGTACTTGTTACTGCAGATCGTACGAAACCAGAACTACAAGCAACAGCTAGTGGAACGATCACTTGTGATGTAACAAAAGTAACTTTAACTGCTACCTCCACTACTCCTGATGTAACATTTACTTGGGAAGGATTTATTGCAGGTGAAAATCCAGTCAATGTAAGCTCTGAAGGGGAATATATCGTAACAGCAACCAACACTGCGACAGGATGTACTTCACAACAAACAGTACTTGTTACTGCAGATCGTACAAAACCAGAATTGCAAGCTTCGGCGAGCGGAACGATCACTTGTGATGTAACAGAAGTAACATTAACTGCAACTTCAATGACTCCTGATGTAACATTTACTTGGGAAGGATTTATTGCAGGTGAAAATCCAGTCAATGTAAGCTCTGAAGGGGAATATATTGTAACAGCAACCAACACAGCTACAGGATGTACTAGCCAACAAACAGTACTTGTTACTGCAGATCGTACGAAACCAGAACTACAAGCTGCTGCTAGCGGAACTATTACTTGTGATGTAACAGAAGTAACCCTTACTGCTACCTCCACTACTCCTGATGTTACTTTCTCTTGGGAAGGATTCACGGCAGGTGAAAATCCAGTCAGTGTAAGCTCTGAAGGGGAATATATCGTGACAGCAACGAACACTGCTACAGGATGTACTTCTCAACAAACAGTACTTGTTACTGCAGATCGTACAAAACCGGAATTGCAAGCTTCGGCGAGTGGAACTATTACTTGTGATGTAACAGAAGTTACTTTGACAGCAACTTCAATGACTCCTGATGTAACTTTCTCTTGGGAAGGATTTACGGCGGGTCAAAATCCAGTGAATGTTAGCTCTGAAGGGGAATATATCGTGACAGCAACCAATGCTGCTACAGGATGTACTTCACAACAAACTGTACTTGTTACTGCAGATCGTACAAAACCAGAATTGCAAGCTGCTGCTAGCGGAACGATCACTTGTGATGTAACGGAAGTTACTTTGACAGCAACTTCAATGACTCCTGATGTGAGCTTTAGTTGGATCGGGTTTACTGCAGGTGAAAATCCTGTAAATGTGAGTTCAGAAGGGCAATATATCGTTACTGCAACCAATACAATAACGGGATGTACCTCAAGAGAAACAGTACTGGTTGTTTCAACTTGTGAGCAAAGAAATGGTGAACCACAAAGTTTATCTAATTCTTCTATTAAATCTTCAACTCGATTAAATTCTAAAGCTTATCCAAACCCTTCAAAAGATAGGGTGACTATTGATTTTAATAGTATTCAAAGTGGAAAAGCAACCGTAAAAGTCTATTCAATGACCGGTATTTTGACACATACGATTTCGGATATAAAAGTTGAAGCAAACAAAAAGTATCAGGTTACTTTCAATGAAGATGGATTATTACCTGCTGGTGTATATCTTTATGTAATACAATTGGGTAAACATTCTATTAGAAACCGCATTATTCTGACAAAATGATGAAAGACAACTAAAATAGAATGACAACAATACAGCTTAAATGATCTAGATCATTTAAGCTGTATTTATTTAAATTATAAGTAATTTAATATTATTAAATTCTCATACTATATTTCTTTCCCAATCAACTTTTGGAGTTATATATCACATTTTTATAATTATAAACTCTGATCTTCTATTAAGTTGATGCCTTACCTCTGAACAAGGGATATCATCTTCACATTCGTTTATAAGTTTTGATTCTCCATAACCAATGGCGCTTTCAATTCTTTCGGCTTCTATATTTTGTGAAATAATATATTCTCGTGTCGCTTTAGCTCTTTTATCTGATAGTTTCAGATTATAATCATTATTAGATCTAGAATCAGTATGTGATTCTATTTTAATAATCATTTTTGGATATTCTTTCATTAAGAGAACAACTTTATTCAACTCTGAAGCTGCATCATTTCTTATGACAGATTTGTTAATATCAAAATAGATAATTCCTATTTTAATCTTTAGTACTCCGCCTTCTTCAACGATTAGTTTATTAACGGTTGACAAAGTAATAGGAACATTTATTTCTCCAGTGTTATTATTGGTTTTAAGAGGTGTGGTATTCAGTTTATATCCAATTTTCTCTGTTTTTATTTGATAAGACGTTCTACAATCAGCTTTATAATTAAACGAATAATCGCCATTCAATTGACTTTGTGTTTCAGCCACTATCTCTCCATTCTCTGAAAGTAACACTAATTTAGCTTCACTAATAGGATCTTTTGTTGAAGAATTTGTTACTCTTCCATTAATTGTTTGTTGACATTTTTCTATAGGAGTCCTCTCGAATGAATATATATCATCATCACCTTTTCCGGTTTTTCTATTTGAACAAACATAACCTTTATTTGTGTTTTCATTTACAATATATCCAAAATCATCAAGATTGCTATTTAGCGGTGCTCCTAAATTAATAGGTGTATTAAATGTATAATCATGTTTACTTTCGAAAACATCTAAACCTCCTAAACCTAAATGTCCATCTGAAGCAAAATATAAGGCCTTATCTGTAATATAAGGAAACATCTCTCTACCATATGTATTAATAGTTGGCCCTAAGTTTCTTGGTTGAGAGTACGTATCTTCTCCTATTATATCTACAACAAAAATATCTGTTGCACCTATAGATCCAGGCATATCCGAAACGAAATATAACTTTGTGCCATCTTTACTTACCGTAGGGTGACCAACAGAGTAATCATTACTATTAAAAGGCAATTCTTTTACCTCTGTCCATTCTATTTTTTCTCCACCTACAATAATTTTAGCACTATACAATTTTAGATGATTAATACCATTATCATCTCTTTCTAAACTACCATTATAATTATTTCGGGTAAAATATATAGTCTTCTGATCTGGTGAAAACGCCACTGTTGCCTCATGATATTTTGTATTTAATTCCCTTGAAAACTCTTCTAAAAAAATAACATCTGTTTGAGATGTATTAACTTCTCCTAATAATAAATTTAGAAAAGGTTGCTCATTCCAGTGATAATTTCTTGTGTGGTAATTTGAAGTATCTACCGCAGAAGAGTATACAAGTAGATCTTGAAAATACATTGGTCCAAAATCAGAAAACTTTGTGTTAATTTCTAAATTTTTGAGTGTAAACTGTGGTTCTAGGTCTAAAACATCTTCCAAACTTATTTTATCTTGAGAATATAATTGAGCTCTTGGATCCTTGGCGTTTGCTTTTTGAGAGAATTTTTTCATCCATTTTTTTGCCGAACGATTGTCATCAATACCTTGAAAAGTATGAGCATATCTAAATAAATATTCAGCTTCAATTGCATCTGGGTATTCTGATACTAAAAGATCATACCATTTATGAGCACCTTCCATATTTGTATTAAAATAGTATGCATCTCCTGCTTTTTGAAGTACTTCTTTAGATTTATCACCTTTTTCTATAGCTGCCTCATATTCTTTCGCAGCTTCTATGTACCACATTTTGTCAAAAAAATCGTCTGCTCGTTTATATTTTTTTTGAGAGTATCCCAAAAATGAGAATAAAATAAGACTAATGGTTATTACATTTTTCATATACTATACTTTTTAAAAGAACCTTGGTGATTTTAATCGTTTTTCTTGAGATTTCAACTCAAATCGCAACATAACTTCATGACTTCCTGTAGTAAACTGTTGAAGTTCTGTTGTTGTATAGTCAAATGCATAACCTAATAATAAACCTGGTGTAATTTGGAACCCTACGAGACCACTTACCGAATCATCCCATCTATAAGCGGCACCAAGTCTTAGACGTTCATAAAACATAAAATTAGCAGACAAGTCTACAATTAAAGGTGCTCCTACAACATGCTTTACTAAAAACGCAGGTTTAAACTTCGTATTTCTACTAACATCTACTACAAGTCCACCAATTAAAAAGAAATGTAACCTTTCGGATGCTATCGATTGTTGAATATCATCATAATGTTGATCTGTAAAAAAATTAGGTATTGATATTCCTAAGTAACTTTTATCGGTATGGAAATATACTCCAGCCCCCACAGTCGGAAAAAATTGATTATTTATATTTTGTTGAAATAAAATGTCTGGATTTTGAGCCTGACCTTTAGTCCAATCAATATTGAATAACCTTGCTCCTCCTTTAATTCCTAAAGAAAGTCTGTGTGTTTCTGATGTTTTAATGGTATATGAAAAGTTTGCATCAAAATAAAACTCATCTGATGGTCCTATCTCATCGTTTACTACTGATATACCCAAACCCACTTTTTTTCCAATTGGAGTATCCAAGGTCAGTGTTTGTGTTCTTGGAGCTCCATCAATTCCCACCCATTGAGATCTATGAATTCCTGTAACGGTCATATGACCCCTGGAACCTGCATATGCAGAATTTACGCTGAGCGTATTGTACATATATTGGGTGAATTGAGGATCTTGTTGACCAAAACCACAGTACGTAGAAATGATCATTAAAATCCCTAATATTTTTTTAATATTTATATTCATATTCTAGTTTAATTTGTGGGCAAATCATTAGAGATATGCCTTCCTTATGACTTTAGTATAATTTATCGGTTTAAGTAAATCCAACCTGATTTTGGTTTTGTACCATCTCCAAGATCTAAAATGTAATAATAGGTACCAACTGGCAGTTTATCTTCTACATAAATGACAGCTCTTCCATTTGATGTTCCATCCCATGTATTATCGTAGCCGTCTTTTTCGAAAACGATATTCCCCCATCGGTTATAAATCTCCAGTCTATTGTCTGGATATTGGGTTATGCAATCGATCGTGAATGTGTCATTCGTACCATCATTATTAGGAGAAAACTCATTAAACACGGTAAGACATTGAGTTATAACGAATGCTTCTCCGGAATCATTTGAAGCATCACCATCAAATTGATCTATATCTAATAAGGCTGCTATATTTATATAGTCATCAATATCTAAAACTTCTACTGTAATTCTTAAAGTTTCTGTTTCAGAATTGTTAATAGTAGGAATGGTCCATAAACCAGAAACCTGATTATATTCTCCATTACTTGCTGAAGAAGAAACAAAACGATATCCCGATGGCAGTATATCTGAGATGACAACATTAGTCGCTGCAATCATATTGTCGTTATTGGTAGCTGTAATGGTAAAAACGACTTCCTCACCTATCGTAACATTTACAGGAGTCGCAATTTTCGTAATCGCGATATCTACGAATTGTGGTCTTACAATAACCGTAGATTCATCATCATCTACAATCCCATCTCCTAAATCATCATCATCTACTCCAGATGTACTATCACTATCAGGATCTGCTTGGTCTGATCTTGTAATCTCTGCAATATTAATATATTCATCAATTGAGTTTGTAGGTTCATTTACGGTCGCTAGAATAATTAAAGATTCTGTACTTCCATTCAATATAGTTCCGTTAATAGTCCATATTCCTGTTGTGCTATCGTACAACCCTGCTGTAGCCACAAAAGAAACAAAAGTATACCCAATTGGTAGCTGATCCGTAATTTCTACTCCAGTTGCATCACTATCCCCACTATTTGTTACATTAATTATAAATTCTACCGTTTCTCCTACTAAAGGAGTTTCATTGTTTACTGTTTTTTCTAAGGATAAATCTGCGAGACCCGTAGGCATAGGATTTACTGTATCCTGATCATCTTCAGAATCTACATTATTATCAGGATTAGAGTCTGGATCAAAAGTATCTAGTGCAATTAACTCAGCCGTATTTGAATAATTTCCGCTCGGAAGTACTGTAACTGTAATTGTTAATGTTTCTGTAACTCCATTCGCAAGATTCCCAATATCCCATGATCCAATAGTTTCATCATAAACTCCTACGGATGGAGTTGCATTATCGAATTGATAACCCGATGCCAACAAGTCTTCAACAACAATACCCGTGGCATTACTTGGTCCATCATTTGTTATGGTGACTGTAAACGTTATTTGATTACCTACAGAAGGATTAAGAACATCAACCTCTTTATTAATAGAAATATCCGTTATCACCCTAGGTAACACTTGTACCTCTTGCTGATCATCCTCTTCAAGTACATCATTATTAGGAGTAGAATCCGGATCCATCTCATTAACAGCGGTTACTTCTGCTGTATTAATATAATTCCCTAAAGTATTTATAGAAACTACTATATCTATACTCGTTGTTGCTCCAATAGCTAAATTACCTACCGACCACTCACCAGTACCACTATTATATAATCCTCCGCTTGTGTCAGATACTAAATTAAATCCGGATGGTAGTACATCGGTAATAATAACTCCTGTTGCTTCACTAGGACCATCATTGGTTAGTGTAAGTGTAAATGTAATAATATCAGTTACGTCGGGTCTGAAATTATCTACTGTTTTCGTCAAAGATAAATCTGCAATTGGAATTGGAACAGTACCTATACTACTGGTGTTATTTGCAATATTGGGATCTGTAGCGAGGTTATCAGAAGCTGTTATTTCTGCTATATTTGTATATATTCCTGTTGGATTTACGATTGCAGTAATAGTTAGTCTTTCAATATCTCCCTGGATAAGTGTTCTATTTACTGTCCATAATCCGGTGGTATCATCATACACACCAGCGGTAGCTTCATACGAGGCAAAAGTATACCCTGTTGGCAATGGGTCTGTAACTACAATATTTCTATCGTTACTAAGACCTAGATTCTCAAGTAAAATGGTAAAGAGAACTGAACTTCCCACTTCTGGAGATGCATTATTTACTGATTTTGTTACTCTTAGATCTGCCACTGAAACAGGAACAGGTTCTATAGTGACTTGATCATCTTCAGTGTCATCATTATTAGCGGGCGTAGAATCAATATCATTTTCGGTGGCATCCGTAACTTCAACAACATTTGTATAATCTCCCACTGCTAATACATTTGCCGTAATTATAAGTGTTTCTGTATTTCCGTTAGCAACATTACCAACTGTCCACGAACCATTTAAAGGTTCATACGATCCCACAGAAACTGTAGAACTCACATATTCATATCCAGAGGCCAATAAATCGGTAACAACAACATTGGTCGCGTCACTTGGTCCGTTATTAGTTACAGTCATACTAAATACAATCTGCCCTCCTACATTTGGTGATAAATTGTCTGCTACTTTTGTAACAGATAAATCTATTCGTGGAGTTAATACAGGCGTAACTATTATACTATCTTGATCATCTTCTGCTAATATGTTATTATTTGGCATAGAATCTAAATCAAGGGTGCCTGAAGCAGTTACCTCGGCAACATTCGTATATATACCTGTTTCGTTAACCAGTACGTCAATTAATAAAGTTTCTGTATCACCACTAGGAATACTACCTATATTCCAAATACCACTTATTTCATCATAAACTCCAGAAGTAGAACTATACAATATAAAATCATATCCTGATGGTAAAAGGTCAGTAATCGAAACTCCGGTCGCATTTGCAGGACCATCATTTGTAACTCTAATTTCGAATGTAATCTCTGTTCCGGTAAATGGAGTTATGTCATTATCTACAACTCTTTTTATTAAAGATAAATCTGCTACATCTATATATCCAACTCGAACTTCAGCTACATTCGATATATTTCCATCATTATCGTCTACGCTATAATTTATTGGAGTAGGATCAGTAATAAATGTTGGCAACGGATCAAAAGAAAGTGTTTGTGTTCCCGGTACATAAGTCCAAGTACCTTCATTAGGTACATCAAACTCAATAATATCACCATCTCCATCTACAATAATTCCTGTTGCACTTGCAGGAGGAACAAGATTTACTCCATTTTCATCCAAAGCGCCATCGGGATCATTATCATTTGTAAGAATCATAATAGCTACAATATCACCTGGATTATTGTCTAAGTCTTCATCATCATTTGCAAGTGGTGATTGAATCACATAATCAATAGTAATTGTAGCTGGAGTAACACTAACTTGTGTATTATCAATATCAGTGATATTGTAATCTATTGGTGTGGGATCATTTGTAAAACCGACATTGGGAATAAACATGATTTCTCCGGTTGCTTCATTATACAACCAATCACCTTCATTAGGTACAGAAAACCCTATAGTAGTGGCATTAACTCCAAGTACTACAGCGGTTGCACCAGCAGGTGGAATAAGATCTACGATTATATCATTGGGTAACGGTGTACTCCCGTCTGCCAAAACATCGTTATTAATAATATTAAGCGTCACGGAGTTGTTTGTCGGATTACCCGAACTACTATTATCATTGGCAACGGGTGGAGTTGGTGTATAACCAACACTTACCGTAGCAATGTTTGAGGTATTGCCATCATTATCATCTACTGTATAAGTGATGTCTGTTGGATTACCCGTAAATCCAT
>NZ_LQRT01000022.1 GCF_001632745.1 Aquimarina aggregata
GATGAGAAGAAAAAGAAAAAAAATGTAATTTTAACAACAAAATAAACACGATTTTGGGAACTGTTTTGCTATGCTCAATTTAAACAGGAATACCCGGGTCAAATTCACAAGAATCTCCAATTTAGTGTTAGATTAATAGTTAATTCTGTTAAAAATTTATTTTCTGGATGGCTATTCTCTACTCTTACTTATACCTTCAATAATACTTTTCCCGAACATCTAAAATTTAAGAATAGATTATAAAAACAATACTTATGTTGCTTTTATAAACAATTTTCGCTTGAAAACCGTCCTTTGCTAAGTTGAGAAATTAGTTATTGTACATTTGAATTTTAGAAACACAAATAACTGATTTACAATACTGTAATTTAAAGTCTCTTCTTAATCAGACCATAATTATTGATATTTTAGAAGTATAACCTGCCTATGAAACCAGACATTCATGTTCTCTTTTTGGTTGATATTTACATTTGCATATTTATGATTAATGAATTAAGGTTACAAAAAAACAGAACCTTAGTACCAACTAAGAGTGGAATGATATTTATTAAGTCATATAGAAGTCTCTTTCCAATATTCTAAATACTATTTTTTTATCCATTTATAAGTTTTACCTTGAATTGAAATAAAATAAATTCCTCTATCAAAATCTGAGACATCTAATGTTATTTTATTTTGTAGTGCCTTGTTGGTTAGTAATATTTTACCATTAGTATTGTAAACCTTTATTACATCCCCTGTAGTCAAATTCGAAATATTTATTACATTTCCTCCTGGGTTTGGATATATTTTAAATGTATTAATTTCTGAAATTTTCAAGGAATTAACTATACCCCATTCAAAAGTTTCCCAACCTTTAATAGCATCAGCTTTTGCTAATAAAGGATTACCTATTTGATCTATTTTAGCTTGAATATATTTATCGTTTGCCTGAGACTGTAGAGCAAACTTATTTCCGCTCAAAGAAATCCACTTGAATTTTTCCCATGATCCGCTTATATTTTCTCTATTAGCTACTAATGGACGATCTTCGGAGATTTTCTTATCTGCACTAATAAAATTATCATTAGCTGAAGATTGTATTGCAATATATCCATTTCTGGCATCAACAATATTGAATTTTTCCCATGAACCCAATGCATCTTTATCTGCCTCAAGAACCGGTACAGTTCTCCTTATTTTTGCACTGACGTATCTTTTGTTCTGAGCCGATTTTATCCAAATTTCCTTACCTATAGGTGCAGATGAAGTACCACTGCAAGGGTTACCGTTATCGCTTAATTGTATCGGATAGAGTGTTCCTCCATTTGGGTTTAGTTTTGAATCTACAGCTGGAAAATTGTTGATTCTTTCTTGAATTGAAAGCCCTAATTTTCTGGGCCCTTTATATAATATCCCTGGTGCAGACCAAGGTTCTTTTGAACCGTAATTATGATTAAGTTGTAAACACCTATTGTTTATTATAAAGTTTGGGTTTCTTGAGTTAAAGTGTCTTTTGGACCATGGCCCCATAATAGCAAAATAAGATGGAGCATTGGTTGCAATTTCTTTTGGATCACCTGGCTGAAGTTCGCTCATAGTAACAGGAGACATATCACTTGGTAATGTGATCTTATTGTTTTCTATCAGGTTATTACCATTATCATTTGAGTGAAAACTAACTTCTTGCATAAAGTCATTGCCATAAATCACGTTATACTCAGCTCTTGGGTTTTGAATTGATATATGTCTTAAATGAGTAACCTGACATCCAGTAACTAAATTATAAGCACCTCCTATATAGAAATACCCCTGACCTCCTCCAGACTTACGATGAGCTCCATCAATATATAAATCTCTTAAAGTATTATGATTTGAAGCGACATCGATAGGGTTGTGAGCGCTATTTAAAATTCTAACATTATCAACCCAACAATTCTCGGATTCTTTTATGTTTACTGAGGTATTACTATTATCTAACTCATCATTTGCATCAATACTATAGTTCCATTTATACTTAGGCCTACCCCAGCTCCCTTGAATTGTAAGTCGGTATAAACCGCTATTATTAACCTTATAAAAGTTAAAAGCCTTTCCTCCTGACATATCAATATTACATTTTACACCGTCCCGGCTTTCGCCAATAAGACATACATTTGACCTTAGCCTTATTGTAGCGTTGATGTTGTAATCTCCATTTCTAAGCAAGATTCCGACCAATTTATTTGAATTTGCAACTTTATTAATTGCATCGTTTATTTGCTCAGAATTAGTCCCTTTTAATGTGTCTACAATAGGAATGTCCTTTAAAATAGGGATACCATTCTCCACTCCAGCGGTTTGCCATTTAAGCATTTGATCCTGATACCTTGGATCTATCTTACTTTGATCAAATTTAACATTGGGGTCACCCACCCTCTGCTGAGCAACAGAAATCGTAATAGTGAAAAAGAACAGTACACTATATATTATGTTTTGACAAATATGCTTGTTAATAAGCAAACTAGTCTTTGAATGATTAATTAATTTCATTGTGTGAATACGTTAATAGGTTTTAAAATTATAATCTTATGGGATAAAATTGTTATTAATTTTTAAAGTTAGAGAAACTGAATACATTTAAATTGAGTAAATTAGAATTCGTGTCCGAATCATTACTATACGTTATAGTTTATTAAATTACATTTTTTAATCTTTCCTTATGACTGTTATTTTTTTGATGTCTAATACCAAAAAATTATTAACATTCTAGAAGTAAACTACTCAAAGCTTTAATTCCTTGAGTAGTCCTTTAGATCAAATTTATTTTTTAATAAATTGAATTTTATCAGATCCTTGTATTGAAATTATATACAACCCTGATTTTAATTCAGAAATATCAATTGAAGCATTTTTGTTCGAAATTATTACTGTTTTCACCTTGCTTCCATAAAAGTCATAGATCTCAATAGATTCTCCAGATTTAACCCCTGAAACTGAGATGAAATCTTTTCCAGGATTTGGAAAAACTTTAACTTTCCTTGTATTTATATTTTCAAAATTTGTGTCACTTGTAATATTATCCATGCAATCTTCTAATACCATTTCTGGCCCTAATCCCGAAGGTTTACTATAAGCCTTTGACAACACAAATTTATCCATCTCAAATCCATCTTCTCTCATAGAGAAAGAAATAGTATGTATTCCTGGTGATGGGATATTGAGAAAGATTTTTTGAGGTTCTCCACAATGGTTTGCTCCCGTACGTTGTTTACTTTCCCAGGTCCATTTGTTTTTACCCTCACACCATTGCATTTTTTGTCCAGAAGCTGGCCATATACCATTAATACCAACATGTACTCCATTATCTTCTGTTCCAGTAGAGTGCGCTCTTACCCAAACAAAATATTTACCTGAGGTTGTAAACTTTATTTTATAATCGATAATAGTAGTTTTTCCCGGTTGATCTGAAAAACTTTCAGCGGTTAAAGGGTCTCCATGAGTTACTCTAGTATCTGGCAAAATCTCTAAATATTTATTCCCACTAGCATTATCAGAATGGTTAGGGTCTGGATCTGGACCTGGAGTTCCTGTTGTATTGCTATCAAAAGTATACCACCTTCGGTTTTCGTCTTTAGATTGGCCTTCAAAATGTTCTGCCTCAACGGCTACAATACCATTTTTTTCTACAGCAATACACGTCTTGTTTCCATCTCCGGTATTATCTTGCTCTTTAAAGCTTAGCTTATTAATATTAAACAAATATCCATTACCTCCTGAAAAATCTAGTTTTAGCGTCTGTTCACCCTTAGTAAGATTAATAGAGGTTTTAACATCTATCCATGATTGCCATCCGCCTGAATTTGTAACAGGTATTTCTCCTACTTTGGATTGTTTTGCTTTTATTATAATTTTTCCTCCAGCAGTATTACTAGCAACTCTAGTTATTACTTCATACTCTCCTGATTTATTCACATTTATTTTATAAGTAGCGGAGTCTCCATTTTCGATATACCCTATATTTTGTCCACCACCAATATCAGATGTGTTTTCAACTTGGAGTCCCTTTTGAGTATCGAAATTCTCAGCTTCCAATATACCAGGAATAGAAATTGCTTTATTGATGTCATTATCATTACACCTAAGCTTAAGAATAAGTCTTGGTGCTTTTACTCCTTCCTTAGAGGAGAATGACACATCATTTCCTTCAGTTTGTTTAAGAATAAGAGAGATAGTTTCTCCTGGTGTAACTCCTGATAACTCCCATTGATAAGACTGATTTTTTGAATATGTGGTGTTCAGTGATCCTAATTTAACTCCTTCTCCTGGTTTATTGTTATTAGATAGATTTGTTTCTGTCCAATTATTAGAAGTACCTTTAAATACTTCTATTAACCCATTACCACTATCAGAAGACACGGTTAATTCCAGCTTAACAGTTTCTAAGGGCTTTGAGACAGAAGGCACTTGAAATTTAAGATATGAAACTCTTTTTCCACTCTCAATCCTAAGATCTCCGGTATTAAAACGATCGGCTCCTTGTAAATATAGATCTTCTGAAGGTGTAACTACTTCTGTAGTATTACAACCTCCTCCATTTCCATTGCCAACAGAGATTCCATTGCCAATATAATTTTTCATTTTTTGTGGTCCTCCATTTTCATCATTATGAATAAGGTACCAAATCATTCCGCAATCAGAGATATCGGGACGACCTACTGCCTGAGCTCTAGAGTATAACCATCTTACATTTTCATCATTAGAATCACGCATCCAGTGCCAACTTGCCCAATCTCTGGATCCTCCAGGTCCCGCTCTTTCGGTATTAAACCCTAGGCTACTACTGGTTTCTTCATTCTGATCTCTTATTTTAATAAAATTTACGTTGGTAAAAGCATTTTTCATCTTATCCCATGTCCAACCACTATGAGATGATTCCCTACTTAGCTCAGGTTTATCAGAATGGTGGTTGTTCCAATAAGAATGTGATATAAGTGTTACATATTGTCTTTTGGATGGTTGAGCTCTATCCAAAGCAGTACCTGCAACTTGCATGGGTCCTGCACATACTATAATGAGTGGGTTATTACTACTAGAAGCATTTATTTCATCTCTCATAGCATTATAGGCTACTTCTGGATTTGTAACTGCTGGGATAAAGTCGGCGTTTGTAAATTTAAATCGATCTCTACCTCCAAGAGCGCTTTCCTCAACTTGAGGCATCCTATTATTTTCGCTTCCCCAAATATGATCTGCATATGTGTAAAGCACTAATTTATCTTGTAATTCGGCTTTGGCTAATAATGCTAAACTAGCTGCTGTTGCTCCAAAATCATCACTGTCCCAGAAATTCCCATCTGAGCTTATTGCAATTCTTCCTTTGCTTTGTTTATTGAACGGTATTTGTCCCCACGAAGGTATCGTCAATGATACCAGCAGAATGGTAATTAATAAAAAATTTAAGTTTTTTTTCATTTTTCAATATTTATGGTTTTAAGAATATTATTTGTTTATTATTGGCAAGATTTTTTTTAAAACCCGGTAATAATTACTTTTGGTTTATTATCCAGAAACTGGTCAAAATTCTTGTCGCATATAGTTTATTTTTTTCATTATTAACTATTTTATGGAGGACGTGGTATAATCAATAATAGAAACATCTGTAAAAAACGTAACTCTGATAATTTAATAAACATTAGTTAAACAATAGTTTTAGTAGTTATTTATTAGTGGGTTATAGAAGTCGTTATAGTAATTTTAAGGATATATTTACTAAGAGCTCTACCATCATTAATCACTCATTTTTTTACTTAATTCATACTTAATTGGGGAATAAAGAACTAATTAAATCACATAAACTTTTTGGTAGAGCCCTTTTAAAATCAAAGCATTAAAATAAAAGTATATAAAGGCTTACATCTTAATAGAAATTATTATTAATTGATAGTTTCTTCTATCTTAAATTAAGTATCATTCATTTTAAATGACATAAATGATTATTATCTAAACTTGTATCTGGCACAGTACCCCCATACGCCACCAGTATACTATTAGCACTTTGATTATACTGATAAGCATAGTCTGTACCAGATAAGTTGACTTGAAGTTTTATCGTTAATTTCAATTATCTCTCTTCCACTTTTAAATTTTCATCTATTATTCAAGGCATACACCATATACTGCATGATTTTGCGAATCGATGATTTCCTTAGTCCTCTTTCATAATAAAATTGAAGCTTACTGGAGCCACTACGTATATTGTTATAAACAAAATACAACCTGAAATAACGCATGTAATAATTCTTAATCTATACGATAACTACTTGGGAAGAAAAATTTAGAATGTAATGAACTACCGAAGTTACGATGTGGAACTTAAAAAATAATTTTGTAGATATGAATTTATAATTTTTAAGTGAGCAAAACCTTGAGAATTTGCTCGACCAGAACAACAGTTTTTTGGTTAAAAAGGTTTTCATTGTGTAAATTTGTTAAGTTCGTTTAGGTTTTAAGGTTATTGTAAAATTAGACAAAAACATATTCAAATCATACCAGTAGATAATCTTTTTGCTGCATTATTTTATCTTTTATTGTCTTGCAAATTAAGTGCTGGTCAGAAGTAAAAATTGGATCTAATAAGAGGAGGCCAAGTTAAGTAATCATACAAGATACTTTGTTCATGACTTAAAGATTAAAATCTCCGGATTTCAAGCACCGGAGATTTTAATTATATCATATTCTTTATCAAACAATCAAAGCTGATCGGATCTATAAATATGTACTTGTGTTATGCCCAAAATTATTCTATTTTTTCTTAAACAGAATGCTAAAGGGTATTGAGATACTTGAATGAAAAATAAAAAAATCAATTACGATTATCTCAAAAACCTGTGTATCAATTCTTGTTGGGAAGAATTTAAATCTTTAAGTCTCGCTATAAAGATACTTACTCGTCCTGTTCTGGTGAATTGGAAATTATTGATTCCTTCTGAAACATTTATCGTAGTGGACAACACCTCTCTATTTCTAATAATATCATAGACAGAAAGAGAGGCCTCGGTTTCAGCATTACTAGTAAAAAACAAATTTTGAACATTTCTACTTACCCGGAATGATCCAAAATCACTAATTCTATTTTCATTCGGTAATTGTGTGCTATCCGACGGCGTGTATTTAACTGTTGTGATTCCATTAGATTCATTAAAAGTATTATAAATTGATCCATTTAGTTCTAACAATCTTGATCTAAATCCAGAAATACTCCCTCTGTCAGAAATTGTATTTTCAATTTCTTCCCAATCATTTTCTTCATTATTAAACACATAAAATCCTGCATCACTATCATACGTTGTTAGATATAACTTCCCCAAAGTACTTTTTAGTAATTCTCCAGAGTTTAAAGTCGTTTGCAAATTTTTAACTGGATTACCCATTTTAGTTGCATTAGCACCATCAAACAATACTACAAAGGCTTCATCTCCTATTGTATAACTTATATATATCTCTTTTGAAGAGACCACATATAAATTAGAATCCACTACTCCATTATCTTCACTATTGTAAATAGTGTTCCATTTCTCCCCATCATAAACTTCTAGTTGTGCAGTATTATCAGTCGTGTTATTGCTATGTAATACATATAGAGCACCATCTTCATCAATTTCTAATGATGAACTACCCCCCAAAGTAGAATCAACAACATTAGGCAATGGAATCCATTCTTCGCCATTCCAATGATTTACACCTACTGAAATCGTTGAATGTGAATAATAAATATCGCCATTAGGAGCTTTTTCTATATCTAAGGCTGCACCAGCATTATTACCAGAAAGCCCTGTAGGCCCACCAAACTCCTCAAAGTTTCCATCAGGAAACAAAGTATGTACCGTGTGCTCTGCATTCCCTCCAAAAGTTCTAGAAACTACTATAATACTACCATCCGGTTGTGGTACTCCCTCTGATGGACCAGCACCATTTCCTATTAGAAAAGAATTATCTGTTACATTTATCCATCTATTAAGAGATTCATCAAATCTTAATAATTCATTAGTTCTAGGTTGTGAGGCTTCTGTGAGGTAATGATAAATAGTTCCATTATCATCACTATAAAGGACTCTGGGTATAGGAACATCCCAATTATCTAAATTCAAATTTCTTGGACCTACTAACTTAATACTCTGAGTAAATGCTAATTGAACAATCAAAAAAACAACTAATACTGAAATTTTCTTTTTTTTCATTTTTATTATGGTTTTAAAAGTTATAAATTTTTATTTCTAAAAAAATTTAAAAAAGGGTAGTAAAGGAAATATAAAATGCTTCTTGTTTATATATATTCAATTTTTGTCATTAAACATATTATCACGAGGTAATTATCACATAAATAACTTCCTTCTCGCCATTTGCTCGAGCTTTTTTATTAACGAATAAAAATTGAAACGCTAGGATAATTTTTTTATATTCTTTTTCTTTATTTAAAAGTATAGGAAACCTAACATGAGATATTCATTAATGTTAAGCTTAATAACATATATTTTATAAAACATCTTTTTTCAATTAATTTCCTTAGAAAAAAGCTGTTAATTTGGTAATCCCGATTAAGATAAACAGTAAATAGTTAACCAACAATAAATAAGAGTTTACTTTTGGTTAACATACTCTATATCTGCCTCATATCACTATACAAAGTAGTCAGAATTGTATCCCTCTATATGAAAAACCAAATCAATTTAGGTTTTTTGAATATTCATTTTCACACGTGTTTTTATCAAAAATCAGTTTTAATTATTCATTCCCCTAAATTAACATGCTTTAACAGATCAAATCCAAGGTTATGGAGCTAAGTAAAATTTTTTATTAGTTGTCGTTGTATTCAAAAGCATTACAAAACGTAAATCATTTTTTTGTCAGTGAAAATGTAGCAACAAGGATATCTACTCTTTTCCTAATATTTCAATAAAACAACAAAAGTCCATTCATTGTTTGGAAAG
>NZ_LQRT01000023.1 GCF_001632745.1 Aquimarina aggregata
AAATTAAATTAAAAAGCATAAAGCACACAACACTGTGTATGATTTCATTTGGCAAATAGTTTGTCTACGCTAGCGCTTCGCAAACGATTATCACCAAACAAAACATACACTTAACGTTAACATTAATTTGAAAAAATTAAAAAACAAATATTGAAAAATGAAAATTTACTTCTTATATCTTTTTATCTCATTATTATCAACATCTGTTTTTAGTCAAAATAAATATTCAATAATATATGAAGCTGATGCTAATGGTGAAGTAATATCAGGGAATATTAATGATTTAAAAACGGCTATTCAAAATGGAAACCCTATAAGAGTCGGGTGGACTTTGAAATTACAAAATGACAAAGGAGATGTCAAAGAATTAGAGCATTGGACTGACTCAAAATTTCTAACTATAATAGACAACAACGTTTATGCTCAAATACACTCAATTTATCAACAAATAACAGATTTCAATAATCCTGATGGAGCATCAAAATTTTTAGACAATCAACCAAATGGATGGGTTGCAATTATAAGTACTTCTGGGATTATGAGACAAAAATATGCAGATATCTTAAAGTGGACTGAAGGTATGTCTAAAGAAGAAATTAATGCAATGGTTAGTGAGATGGAAACTTCAAAAGTGAAAACGAAATGGGCTACTATTGAATAAAAACTAATGTCAACACTATATATAAAATCAGAGCAAAGTTTGGTACCAATCGAAAGGTCATTTCCTTTTTGTAGTGGCGCTAAATTTTTATAAATTGAACAAGAAATAAAAATGCGCAGATAAATCGATTGGTTTAAGCTTACTTGCCCTGCTCCGATTCATATATTCACCGTTATGTGTAAGCGCAAAAAATATATAACTTAATGATAAAACTTAAACAACTATTCACTCTCTTTTTATTATTGGGCTTTATAGCTTGTGGAAAAAAAGAAAAACTTCAAAAAACCGAAAAAACCAATTCAACTAAATCTAATCTGGGAATTCAGATTGGTAAATTTGACAGCATAAAGTCTGACATTCTAAATCAAGAAAGAGAACTAATTATTTACCTTCCGGAAAGTTTTAAAAACCCTAATAGAAAAAGAAATAAATACCCAGTCGTTTATCTATTAGACGGAGCCTATAATTTCGTTCCTTTTATTGGAATGCTAAAACAATATAGCGAAATGAACGACACTAAAATCTTACCTGAAATGATTGTGGTCGGAATTCCTAACATAAACTTTAAAAGTAGAATGATGGACTTTTCTCCAACTACAGATGGAAATCCTGAACAGTTTGGAGGCGGAAATAAATTTTTAGAATTCATTAGAAAAGAACTTTTTCCTCATATTGAACAAAGTTATTCGGGATCTAACAAAAATAGAACAATTGTAGGTCATTCTTTTGGAGGTCTAGTAGTTATGAATTCCCTAATTCAATACCCACAGATGTTTGACAATTATCTTTTAATAGATGGTTCTTTAGATTTTGATGACCAACTATTTCTTAAAAACTCTAATTATAGTTTAAAAGAAAAAAAATTAGAAGGCAAAAATCTATATATTGGAATTGCTAATACTGCAACTTATGGAAGTAACTTAAACAGTATAAAAAAAGACACAATTCGAGCAAATAAATTTGTTCGGCATTCATTAGAACTTGTTAATCAAATAGAGAATCTAGATACTGGCATAAATATGGAATGGAAATATTATGAAGATGATACTCACGGAAGTACGGCATATCTTGCGCAAAAAGACGGATTTCGGTTTTTCTATTCATGGTTTGAATTTAAAGAAGAACATAAATATCGAAGCAAATACTTTATTCCAAAAACAATAGGTGATAGATTCGCTAATTTGACTAAAGTACATTTTGACTCTATATCTAAAAGACTTGATTATAATTTTTATCCAGACAAAGAATGGCTAAGTAGCAACGCTAATATGTTATTAAATTGGCATCAACAACCAAATCAGGCAAAAGAAGTTTTTGAATTAAATAAAGAATATTATCCTAAAACTCCTTCGGTATACAATGATCTGGGAGATTTTTATCTTTCTCAAAAAGACACCGCTAAAGCAATTGAAAACTATAAAAAATCTTTGAATTTTGAACATAATCCCTCTATAAAGGATATATTAAATGAAATAGAGTAAAAAAAGCATACACATAACACTATATAACAAAACATAGTTGCCCTTCGGGACAACAACGTTTGTTATATTTAACGTTAGCCACAAGCTGAAAAAATTGAAATACTATATAGGAGCATATTATTTAATTAAACTACGAAAGTCCAACTTTGGAACTTACGAAGGAGAAAAATTACATACTTGTAGCACCTGTATCAACGATTCATATTTTGACGCTTGGTCAATTTCTTGGGCTGAAGATGGAAAAAACGTTAATTCAGAAACAAAATCAGATTTTAACCTTAACGAAAAGCTGATTAAAGAAATTCACAATTGGACGGACAAAAAAATGGAGGAAAACAAAATCGGTTGGATTTGCACTTTTGCCGATTTAGAAACTTTAACCGAATATAAAAGCTCATTTTTCCCAAAAGCAGAAAGTGAAATATTGAGTATTAACTTTCCCGAATCAGAAAGAGATGAATTACTAAATTTATTCAATCCTGAAAAGACAAGTCTTGGAGAAATCGGACTTTCAATAAATTTAAAAAATGGAATTACAGAAAATAATAGCGAACAGACTTTAGGGTACGACTTAATCGGAATTGAAGATAGTAGTGAATTTCACAGTTTTCATTGCCACGATTTGGCAAATGACTTAATCAAAAAATTCGGAATTGAAATAAACGAATACGGACTGATTAGGGAAAATGACAAATGGACTGAAATAGTGGAATATATGAATGACGAAAAAAACGGATTTGAATCCTCACCTTGGTTTTATGTGAAAGTGAATAAAGTTACGGAAAAAGCCAGTGGCTAACACGGTATAAAAAACATAGGGCATTTGTGCTAATTCCAAAGGTCTGTGTCTATTTACAAAGTCGCCAAATATAAAATTTGGCATTTTCAACAAAAAAGATAAAAGCAAAATATTATATTTGGCTTAGTAACAACCCGAAACGTATCGCTTATCACCTGCCCTACGTTTCTTATACTGAACGTTAGCCTACATATATAACATGACAGAAAGTATTGACGAATTAAAACAAACTTTAAAATCGATTATCCTTTCAGGACCTTTAAAGGAAATAAACTTCTATCAAGTTAATGACAACTTTTTTGAATTGTCGAACGAAGGTATTTGGATAATCGATGCTGGAATTGAATTGAAATTCCCTTCCGGAATTATTTCCACAGCTTGGAATTCTAAACTCGAATGCTATGTTATGGAAAACAAATCTGTCGAAACTATATACGGACAAGATAATTTGCATCAACTAGACAATAAAAACATCTCTGAATTAAAAAAATATGTTGGATTAAATGTTGTGAATTCCAGTTTTAAAAGTATGGAATTTGAGTATGTTGTCGACTACACAATGAGAATGGAAAAAGAAGAGCGTTTTGTAGAACTAATTCTTGAATTTCAGAACAAATCCAAAATCCAAATAGCATTTATACACTATACTCTGGAAGAAAATAGAAGACCCAGTAATTTTTCGTTTAGCATAATAACGGAATTACTAATCTCTACGGAAAAGATTGTGGAGATAAAAAACGTAGGCTAACAACATATATGTTATCATAGCAGCTAAGTAACGAATCGCAAGGTTCCTGTATGTATAGCAAGGCGCAATGCTTGCAGAATGGAAAAGTTAGCAATCACTGCGCAGGAAAAATCGAAAAGCAGGTAACATTTTGCTCTGCTACGACACATATATTAAACGTTGTACGCAATTTGAGAAAAACCCAAATGGAAGGAATAGGAAACACACCACTTGTCAAACTAAAACACCTTACAGATTCTAATTCTGCAGATGTTTATGTGAAAGTTGAGGGAGCTAATCCTACTGGAAGTATGAAGGATAGAATGGCACTAGCTATGATCGAAGGTGCTGAAAGAAGAGGTGAATTAAAACCTGGTGGAACTGTAGTTGACTATACAGGTGGAAGTACTGGCAGTTCTTTGGCAATGATATGTTCTGCAAAAGGTTATAAAGCACACTTTGTTTCTTCGGATGCTTTTGCCGAGGAAAAATTGCAAACTATGAGAGCATTTGGAGCGGAACTTGAACTGATTCCAAGCGAAAATGGAAAAATAACAGCTAGAATTATTGATAAAGCACTCGAAAGAGTTCGAGAAATAGCAAAACAACCAAATACGTTTTACACTAACCAGTTTAAAAACATTGACAATCGTAATGCCTACCATAAAATGGCATACGAAATAATGGATGTTTTAGGAAATGATATTCATGAATTTATAGCTGGTGTAGGTACTGGAGGATGCTTTTCTGGAAACGCAGAAATATTCAAAAAAGAAATTTCAGGAATTAGATGTATTCCTATAGAACCTTTTAATGTAAGAACATTATCTGGTGGTGATACGTCAGGAACCCATAGACTTGATGGAATGGGAGCTGGATTTATTCCAGAAATTTGTCGATTGGATTTAGCAGATGAAATAATTTCTGTAAAAGATGAAGATGCATATAAAACAGCTAGAAAATTAGCAAGAATTGAAGGCGTTTTTGGAGGAACTACATCTGGTTCCAACGTTTGGGCTGCTTTACAAAGAGCTAAAATAATTGGAAAAGGAAAAATAATTGTAACTGTTATTTGTGATTCAGGATTAAAGTACTTAAACGGAGATTTGTACAAATAAAAAACTGCGTACAACATTGTATATAAAAAATAGCTCAAGTAATTGCTAACACTAAGGTTTGAGCATTTTTAGAAAGTCGCCAAATTTTTAAATTTGACGATTTCCAAGTAAAAAAGATAAATAGTAAAATTTAAAAATTCGGCTTGTGTTTAATCCGAAAATTAGCCGCTTATTTTCAGCGCTACTTTTCATATACGGAGCCGTTAGCATTAATGATGGAAATCAAATCAATTTTATTAATAGTTTTTGGATCATTAGCGGTAATTGTATTGATCCGAAAATTGTTCTACACCAAAAAAATGGATCTTGATACTTATTTTGATAAAAAAAATGAGTGGTCGATTTTGATAAGTTCTGGACCAGTTAAAATATTAAGCAAATATGCTGGAGAGATTAGATTCGGCCCTACTTATATTTATTTAAAATCGGAACCTGAAAATATATTTGAAAAGCAAATCTTTGGTGATTGGATATATAAAGCTGACAACGGAGTTTATTTACAAAAGTGGAATTCTAAACAAGATGCAAAAACTGACCTAATTTTTTACGATACTGACAAGAATCAGATTGATATAATTGAGTATGGTATTAACTCATTTTTTTGGGAGATAGAAAAAGACAAACACAACAATCTCACCTTGATATCTGACAACGGAAAACAAAAACGACGAATTAAAATAACTAATGCTAACAAGATGTATACTTAATTGCTACGGAATTTCCCAATCGGAAATTCACTCACATTAACTATCTTTAGTAACGGCGGAAAGTACTCGCGTACTTTCTCGCAACTAATCATACACAAACCGTTAGGTGTAATTTGACAAAAATGAAAAAATTAGATGTAAAACATTTTCTTGGAATCTATCAAATTAGGAAAAGAATGCAGGAAGATGGAATTACAAATCCAAATGAAGAAGTTAAAAAATTCACAAGAGAATTTGTTGAAAAACTGTCAAAGCTACCTTTAGATGAAGAAATTAAAATTGAGAATCATTCCTTCTTTGATTCTAATGGAAACCTAATTACGAAAATCCCAATTAAAGAAAACGAATAATTTAAATAGAATAAAAATGAGTCAAAATTTTGATTTTCATAAAACAACAATGCCTGAAAGTAGAAAAGCTGATTATTATCTATGCTGTTTAGATAGTTCCGTTTTTATTGATTTCAATTCGTCTGCTGAAAATGAAATATCATTGGTTAGGATTTCTTTTGATGGATTTGGGTGTTGTAACCTTGATGAAAAAGCAAAAAAACTGAGCCCGAAAGAGTCTCTAAAATTCATCAAAGAGATGAAACAAAATAAACTGAATCAGGAATCAATAACTGAATTGGTTAAAAAAGCAATAAAAATTAACAAAGAGTTTATTTGGACAGATGCATTGGAAAGATATAAACTGATTGAACAAGAATAAAAAACTACACCTAACACGGTGTATAAAACATGGCTAATAATTGCAAGACTGAAGGGTTTGTGTATATTTAGAAAGTTCCGCCAAATTTTTAATTTGGCTTTTAAAAAGAGAAAAATTAAAAACAAAATATAAAAATTTGGCTCTGTGTTTATCCGAAAAACAAGTATCTTTTTAGACGCTACGTTTCATACACAAACCGTTAGCAACAAGCTGATCACTCAAATGGAAATGAAGACTGAATTTAGTATTGAACCTTGCGAAAAGGAAAATATAAAAAAAATCGTCGACGGAATTAACGAATATAATTTAAGTAAAGTTCCAGCAATTGCTGACATTTGGACTCGCTTGGAATTTGTAGCCAAAGATGAAAACGGAATCGAAATTGGTGGAATATTAGCCGGACTTGGATATTGGAATGGACTTGAAATTAATATTTTGTGGGTAAAAGAAGAATACCGAAAAAAAGGAGTTGGTACACGGATTTTAAAACACGCTGAAAAAATAGCTATTGAAAAAGGAGCGAAAATTTCAATGCTTGACACGTTTGATTTTCAAGCAGAAGAATTTTACTTAAAAAACGGATATAATCCAATTGGAGAAATGAATGGTTTTCCAGAAGGACACAGACGAATATATTTCTCGAAAGAACTAACAGAATAAATACCCAGTTGCTAACATCATATATAAAATCAGAGTAAAGTTTAGTGCTTGCTCGAAGATCATTTCCTTTTTGCAGTGGCGCTAGATTTTTATAAATTAAACAAGAAATAAAAATGCGCAGATAAATCAATTGGTTCGGGTGTTTTGCCTTGCTCCGATTCATATATTTGGCGTTACCTGCAAGCAGAAAAATGAATATTCCAAAAACATCAGATGACCTTAAAAATGAATTCTATTCCTCAATTGACTTAATTGATAAAATAGGAGATCTAAGGATTCGACAGCTGACT
>NZ_LQRT01000024.1 GCF_001632745.1 Aquimarina aggregata
TGCTATCAACCTGCATCGAAATACCACTACCCTTTATATCTTTTATAGGAATACTAAGTTCCTTGCCATCTCCTAAAATAACCTTAGCACTATACTGCCCGCCTAAAACTGGACGAAACGTAAACTTACCTAAACCTAAACTATTAGATGTAAAACTTACAAGCTTACTACCCTGAGCATCAACTATAAAACCCTCATCAAAACTCTTGCCTCTACCCTGACTATCTAATAACTTAAATCCAACCGTATTGTCTACTTCACTAACCAAATGACCACCTTCTGGCAATAACTGAAAATCATATGAATCTTCAACACTTGTAGCATCTACTGATAAATCACCATTGATAATACGAATCTTTGAAGTAAAAGAATCATCCTCTATAAAATTATTCATCCAATTCGTAGAGATACGAACATAATAATCCCCACTCTTCCAATCTGATCCAATCGCAATATTACCCAAAGTAACACCTTGATAGCCTAAAAATAATCCACTATACTTCTCGGTACCTTGATCATCAAAAACCTCTATATTAAAATTAGTGCTCGCTAAAGATGGTAAACCATTCTTACGATCATGAACATAACCCTTAAACCAAATCTCATCCTGAACAACATATGTGCTCTTGTTTAAATGTAAGTAAACCGTCTCTCTTGGTAGTTTAAAATAAGACGATACGGCAGCTTCTGAATCCACAACAGTAACCTGACCAAATGAAAGAAACGAACTAAATAATAAACCTAAAAGAAAAGATGATGAACGCATATTATTTTACTTACTAGTTTTTAATGTATTGTTTTGCCCCTTGCGATGTACTAAAGATAAAAATATAATTCCATCTTTAATTTGAGTTTATATTTTTTATTGTCTGAATTTTTGAAACAAGTGTTCCATCACTTCCAATACCTTCGATATAAAATTTTATGCTTTTTAAAAATGTATCCGGAATTTTTAAGGTACCAATTCCTTTGTCATCAAAAATAACTCTAGGTTGCCAATGTACTGTACCATAATCTCTAAAAAGAGGGTCTTGAAAACTGGCATAAATAGGGTTATAAAATTCCTTTGCAGGTGTAAAACCATTCTTAAAAGTATGTTCTGATATTTTATAATCTATTCCGGCACTTGCAGTACCATCAAAAAATGACTTTTTACTATAAATTCTTATTTCGCCGCTACTCCCTCCAAAACCAAATTTATCGTAATAAACATCCTCTACATCTTGGGTAAGTGTACTAAGTAAAATACTAAAATCTATGAGCTGTACATCATCTAGATATATTTCAGGAATATTTCTATTTGTCAATATATTTGGGGTCTGCACATTATCTGCATTGGGGTTTTCTGTAGCTCCCGCTGGATTTATATTTAACCGAATACCCAGAGACCGTATTAAATAATCTGCAATCGTTGTGTATGCATTTGCATCTGTTTCACTAATTTCTCTTGATTTTCCTATTAAAAACTCTGATTCTTCTTCTTTCTGTTTTTTCTTACCCTTTATAAGTACCTCATCTAATAGCTCTGTATCTCCAAAAAAATATGAAGGGATAGAAACATCGTCTGTTTTTTTGATGGTTGTTGAAAAAGCAGGTGGTGAAAAAGGTTTTTGAAACCGTTTTTGAAATGCCTGAACATATATCCCGGTTTTTATAAACTTACCTTTTGCATTTACGGCAGAGACATTGATTAATTCGCCTTGATTTGGGTAATAATTTTGAACCTTAAAGGCATTTGTACTATCCAAATCAATCAATCTAGATGTATTGTTTTTAGTTGGATAAAGATACACCTGTTTAATCTCCTTATTTTTAATATTCTGAAGCTTTCCTTTTAGTGTTAACCCGTTATTAAAATTATGTACAATACTTGGGGGTTTATTAAAGACTGTATCCCAGTTATATTTACTCCAACCCTGAGTTAGTAATAATAAATCCAGGTTATATACTTTTCTTCTATTTAAATTGGTAAAGTAGTACTTTGGATTCTGTATAAAACCTTTAACATAGGGTTTAAGGAGTATTGCAGAACGTATATTATCTTTATGGTTGTACGATTTTGTTTCTTCTGGAAGAACAGAAACACTTAGATCATAGTTTACGCCATTAGTGTAAGGCATCTTTATATTAAACAGTAAAGAATCATTTCTTGCATTTTGATATGTTAATTCTATTTCACTTTCTTTTTTTACCGCTGTATTAAAAAGTAACCGCTCTAGAATAGGTGTTTTATTTTTAAAGAGGGTGATTGTATTTACGCCATCATAAAATTGATCTCTTTTAATGTATATCGCTTTTTCAGTTTTTTTAGCAGAAAAATCTATTGCAATCTTCTTTGATTTGCCATTTCGGTGAATCAACAAATAATGCTTCTTATTTTTTATTTCTTTTAATGTGGTCTTATTTGTATTAAAAACGATTATAACATTGTCTTTATAAAGGTTATTAACGGTTATAGAAATACCTTTCTTTTTAATTTCAGGGAAAGGTATTTTTATTTCTTTTTTATCGTCAAGAACAACAACTGCCGTATATCCTTGATTTGACTGAGGGTTAAAACTAAATTTTCCGATCCCAAATCTATTTGATGTAAAAGATGCTACTTTATTTTCCTTATCATCAAGTACAAATCCATTATCAAAAGATACCCCGAGTCCCGAATTATTAGTTAGTTTAAATCCAATTGTATTCTCAGCATCTGCAATGAGGTGTCCTCCTTCGGGAAGTAATTGAAAATCATAAAGAATGCTTTTTTCGATGACTTGATTATCCAAGGATTGATTTACAATCTTGATTTCCTTTTTATAATAGTCTTCTTCTAGAAAATTATTCATCCAATTGGTCGATACTCTAAGATAGTAACTGCCACTCGGCCATGTTTTTTTAATTTTAATAGCACCACTGGCACTACCGCGATATCCTAAAAATAGCCCACCAAAGACTTGATTGCCTTTAGTATCAAAAAGCTCAACATTGAAATTTGTTGTAAATCGTGATGGTAAATTGTTTTTTCGATCGTATGCGTACATTTTGAACCAAATTTCTTCTCCTGTTAGAAATGTGCTCTTGTTGACATGTGTATACAACGTTTCTCGAGGGCTTTTGAAATATTCGTCTATTGCTTTTTGAGAAATTTCACTAGAATCTGTTTGTCCGGTTATATGATATGAACAAAATAGTAGTCCAAAAATTAAAATTAGAAGCCGCATATAATTTGTGTGTGTCATCTTTATAAATTGTAAATCAATTATTTACACTCTTGTTTCTTTAAATATAAAAAACCCAATGTGCAATCATTATCACTCTGGGGTTTTTAACTTAATCTTATCAAAAATGCTTGTCTTAATTTGCATTTACATTTCTTATAGTGTGAATTTTTGATATAAAACTACCGTCACTTCCCATTCCTTCAATAAAAAACTTAATATTTTCTATTGAGGTATCAGGAATTTTAAAAGTCCCTTTTCCTTTTTTATTAAAGGTAATCTCGGGTTGCCAATGGATAGTACCATAATTCACAAAAAGAGGGTCAGAAAAACTACTATATTCAGGGTTATAAAATTCTTTTTTCGGTTCAAACCCCTCCTTGATCTTATGTTCTGAAACTGTAGCCTTAACCTTTGACCCTGATGTATATCCTTCTAAAGGAGTTTTTCTGGTGTAAATAAAAAACGTTCCGTTTCCACTTAAACCAGTTATCCAGCCTCTTCTATCGATTAGTATTCGATCAATATCTTCAGTTCGTAAATTGAATAGTAGGTCCTGATTGGATATTCTAACATCATCAATATATACTGTATTTACCCCAACTATTTCTATTAAAGGGGAAAATACACCATCACCATATCGTACTCTATATCCATTTGCAACAATGTAATCAAGTATATTTGGAAAATTCTGTGTGTCCTGCTTTGTTATCTTTCTAGAATTTCTTTTAACATTATCAGAAATAAAAGCATCGTGAAACTCTTCTTTCTTATTCGAGCCTTTTAATATCACTTTTTCTAATTCCTCAACATTAGTACTGTATAATGAACCAACAATCTCTATAGGATCAAAATTTGTTATTCTATGGTCAACTTGTGTATTAAAAGTATCCAACGAAAGTGGTTTTTTAAATCTATTTGGTTGTACCTGCAAATACACTCCTGTTTTTGCAAAACGCCCATTTGATTTCATTGCTGATAACTTAATCGTTTCGTTCTTTTCTGGATAAAAATCGGTAATTACAAAGCTATTCCTTGTGCTGTCAAGATCAATAATTTTTGATGCATTATATTTCGTCGGAAACAAATATATTTTATTTATATCTTGACTTCTAGTGTTTTGCAATTTTCCTTTAACCGTTATACCATGGTTAAAATTATAATGAACTTTAGGTTGATTGGCATAGATGTTATGCCAGCTATATTTGCTCCACCCCTGTGTAATTAATAAAAGATCCAAATCATATGATTTTTCTCGATCTACATTTGTAAAGTAATATTTTGGGTTCTCAACAAAGCCTTTAAGGTGGTTTTTTAGCATTAAAGCAGATATTATATTATCGTCATGCTCATATGCCTTGGTGTATTCTGGTAATACTGATATACTCATATCATATTGAATCTCTTTTTTCTTATCTACCGCTATCGTAAAGGATAATGAATCTTTTTCTGTTCCTGTAG
The DNA here is from genome assembly GCF_001632745.1 of Aquimarina aggregata. Lineage (GTDB taxonomy): Bacteria > Bacteroidota > Bacteroidia > Flavobacteriales > Flavobacteriaceae > Aquimarina > Aquimarina aggregata. The sequence continues at coordinate 4,668 of NZ_LQRT01000024.1, forward strand.
ATGTAATAAGAACTTCATTAGTATTTATTGTCTGTATTGAGTTAAACAATAATCGTTCTAGAACAGGAACTTCTTCCTCAAATAAAGTTATACTATTAATCCCTTCAAAAAGTTCTTTTCTGCCAATATGAATAGGCTTTTTATATTGATTGGGCAAAAAACTCACAGCTACTTTTCTAGACTCACCATTTTGTCTAATCAATAGATAATATTCTTTTTGTTCTATATCTTTTGATGTGTTAGGGTTTGTATTTAATTCGATAACAATACTATCATCAAAAAGGTTATTAATGCTCATGGCAATTCCTTTAGGAGCTATGCTAGGAAAAGTAGTTCTCACTTCTTTTCCGTTCTTTAATTTTACAATAGCTTCATATTTTTTTTCAGGATCGGGCTGTATAGTAAACTTTCCCATTCCAAAAGCATTAGATTTAAAAGAAATGATTTTAGTATTTTGTTGGTCTACAATATAGGCCTCATCAAATGATACTCCGTATCCACGATTGTTTATTAATTTAAAACCAACTGTATTATCAGTGCCCGAGACGATATGACCTCCTTCTGGAAGTAATTGAAAGTCGTAAGTAATTTCCTGCGTTATATCCTCTTTAGCAATTTTTTGATTTATAATTTTAATCTTTTGTGTGTACGAATCATCTTCTATAAAATTATTCATCCAGTTGGTAGAGATTCTTAAATAATAATTTCCACTGCTCCAGGTCGAATCTATTTTAATAGTTCCGCTGGTTTTACCATTCTCTCCTAAGTGCAAACTACTGTGAAGTTCTTTACCATCTTTATCGAATAGGGCTACATTAAAGTTTTTGGTTCTTAACGAGGGTAATCTATTTTTTCTATCATACGCATAGCCTTTAAACCATATATTCTCTCCTAAAACATAGGTGCTTTTATTAAGGTGAGCGTATAGGGATTCTCTAGGTATTTCAAAATACTTAGCATTTGCATCTTCGGGCAACAACTTAACTTTTTTTTGTGAAAACGAGAAATTAGATAGTACTAGTGTAGTACATAATAATAGAAATAGCCTCATTTGATGGTAGTTTTTAAGTCTTAAAAATTTGTGTGTAATTATTATCACTCTCGGGTTTAATTTAACCGTATCAAAAATGCTTATTTTAATTTGCATTTACATTTCTTACGGTATAAACTTTTGATACCAAACTACCATCACTACCTATTCCTTCAATAAAAAATTTAATATTCTTTAAAGAAGTATCAGGAATTTTAAAAGTGCTTTTTCCTTTTTTGTTAAAGGTAATTTCAGGTTGCCAGTGGATCGTACCATAGTCTATAAAAAGAGGGTCAGAAAAACTACTATATTCTGGGTTATAAAATTCTTTTTTAGGCTCAAAACCGTCTTTTATTTTATGTTTTGAAACTGTAGATCTAACTTTTGACCCTGTTTTATATCCACCCAAAGGAGTTTTTCTAGTATAAATTTCAATAGTTCCTGCTCCTCTCAAACCGGTAATCGAACCCGTTCTGTCTATAAAGATTCGTTCTACTTCTTCTGTTCTAAAATTAAACAAGATATCATAATTGGAAAGTAACACGCCATCAAGAAACACTTGCGGAGAATTAGACCCAAGTGCAGAGACAAGTCTTGTCGAGATTATAGTAACCTCACCTTGAGGTGTTGTACTCACTGCATTTCCATTTTCACTACTTCCATATCTAACACGAAATCCCTTGGTCGAAATATAATCCAATACATTGGGATAAGATCTGGCATCTTGTTCTGTAATTTCTTTAGATCTTTTTTTTACGTAATCGGGTATAAATATATTACTAAGGTTCTCTTGTTTTTTCACAGCACTAATTTCGACTTTATCCAATTTCTGAATTTCGCTATTAAAAAAGTAATCTGGTATATCCACATCATCCAAAACAATATTGTTTACATCTATTTTTGAGGGAATAGTTGCTGAAAACGATTTTTTAAACCTATTTGGTTGTACTTGAAGATACACTCCTGTTTTTGCAAAACGCCCATTTGATTTGATAGCCGAAAGCTTAACTATTTCGTTCTTTTCTGGATAAAAATCAGTAATTACAAAGCTATTTCTAGTACTGTCAAGATCAATAATTTTTGATGCACTATGTTTTGTTGGAAACAGGTAAATCTTATCAATATCATGATCTCTGGTATTTTGCAATTTCCCTTTAACCGTTATACCATAATTAAAGTCATAACGTATTTTGGGTTGATATGTGAAAATATTATGCCAGCTATATTTGCTCCATCCCTGTGTAATTAATAAAAGATCCAAATCATATGATTTTTCTCGATCTACATTTGTAAAGTAATATTTTGGGTTCTCAACAAAGCCTTTAAGGTGGTTTTTTAGCATTAAAGCAGATATTATATTATCATCATGCTCATATGCCTTGGTATATTCTGGTAATACTGATATACTCATATCATATTGAATCTCTTTTTTCTTATCTATCGCTATCGTAAAGGATAATGAATCTTTTTCTGCTTTTGAAGATGTAATAAGAACTTCATTAGTATTTATTTTGGTTATTGAATTAAACAATAATCGTTCTAGAACTGGAGTTTTATCTTTAAATAGTGTTATGATATTAACACCTTCAAAAAGTTCTTTTCTGCCAATATGAATCGTCTTTTTATATTGATTGGACAAAAAACTCACAGCTACTTTTCTAGACTCACCATTTTGTCTAATCAATAGATAATACTCTTTTTGTTCTATATCTTTTGATGTATTAGGGTTTGTATTTAATTCGATAACAATACTATCATCAAAAAGGTTATTAATGCTCATAGAAATTCCTTTAGGAGCTATGCTAGGAAAAGTAGTTCTCACTTCTTTTCCATTCTTCAATTTTACAATAGCTTCATACTTTTTTTCAGGATCGGGCTGTATAGTAAACTTTCCCATTCCAAAAGCATTAGATCTAAAAGAAATGATTTTAGTATTTTGTTGGTCCACAATATAGGCTTCATCAAATGATACTCCGTATCCACGATCATTTATTAATTTAAAACCAATTGTATTATCTGTGCCCGAAACGATATGACCTCCTTCTGGTAATAACTTAAAGTCGTAAGCAATTTCCTGCGTTATATCCTGTTTAACAATTTTTTGATTTATAATTTTAATCTTTTGCGTATATGAATCATCTTCTATAAAATTATTCATCCAGTTGGTAGAGATTCTTAAATAATAGTTTCCACTGCTCCAGGTCGAATCTATTTTAATAGTTCCGCTGGTTTTACCATCTTCTCCAAGGTGCAGACTACTGTAAACTTCTTTACCTTCTTTATTAAATAACTCTATGTTAAAATTTTTAGTTCTTAACGAGGGTAGTCTATTTTTTCGATCATATGCATAGCCTTTAAACCAGATTTGATCTCCTAAAACATAGGTGCTTTTATTAAGATGAACATACAGGGACTCTCTAGGTATTTCAAAATATTTAGCATTTGCATCTTCGGGTAGTTCTGAAGGTGTTTTTTGTGAAAAAGCAAAGTTAGATAGTAGTAGTGTAGTCCACAATAATAGAAATAGCCTCATTTGATGGTAGTTTTTAAGTCTTAAAATGCTTGTGTGCAATTTAAAAGAGTCATCAAAAAATATACCATCTCCTAAAAATCTTAAAAAAAATACAGTTTTTTCAGGTTTCTAAAGCTATATGGGTGAATTTCTTAACAGAAAGTAAGGAAATACACTATTTAATCATACTATATGAGAAATTACTAATTAAATTTGATTGTTTTAATAATCGCTTCAAGTTCAAACATATTATTCCTTTTAGCAATCGAAGGTGCAAAAACAAACCCTTCTAAAACCAGTAATCTATTGTTTGGAACATCCTCGATAACATAATTTACAAAAGGACCTGCCATAAAGCGTTCTTTAATTTCCCAAGTTCCTTTAGTCTCAAAAGTAAATCTATTATCTAATTTAGTTTCATAAAGGTAAGGTGCATACGCTTCTTCGGTGATAAAATTTCCTACTGCCGATGTTGGGATTTTTACTGCGCCAATAGAATCTCTCATTTTAATAATACTAGAAACTGTGTTAGAATCTTTAGGAATCGTTCCTAAAGGGAGTTCATAAATCATTAAATCCATGCTTCCGTTAGTAATTTCTTTACGTATCCAGAAGAATTTATCCTCTTCAATTGCGACACGATATGCGCTAGGAATATCAAGATTGATTCCCATTTTTTCTGATAATTGCGGAATTCTTTCAAGAGATTTTTTAATCCGCTTATGTTTTTCTTTTGTCTCTGTAAGTTTATAGTTTGAAACTATCGTTTCATGATTTTTATGAATCAGCTCAATAATTTCATTTTCGGTACCCGAAATAACCACCCCATTTTGTGGTGTAGCAAATTTATTCTTTAATGTGATATAGCCTTTCTTCTTTCCTTTCTTAATAAGAAGAAATGTTCTGCTTTTACGAGCCAAACCTGAAAATGCTGCATTGGGCATTTGCCTCATTGAAAACAAAGGTTCTACTTGCGGTAATCCTGGTACTTCGGCTCCAAAATATTTACGGATAGTATCGCCTACTCTTCCTTTCCAAAGGTCATTATCGATAACTACTGAAAGTTCATTTATTTTACCCACAGAGTGTGCCATTGCACCTCTTGAGGCAGTATCTTTATTCTCTTTTTTTTTCTCTGTACAACTTAAAATACAAAGTGAAAAAATAAATACTAGTGTAAGTTTTTTCATAATATAATACCCTAATTTATTCAAGTAACGGATCCGTGATATTGAACGCATTACATTTATCAGTGTCAATTCCTGATGATTTAATAGCACAAATCGTACCATTTGCTTTAAATAATTGCCCGTTATCTACCAATAATTCGTAAGTAAATACTTTTTTATCAAAAGATTGGTCTATCAAGTCTAATCCAAACCTTTGATTTAGGTGATAGTTTTCTGTTTCAAAAATCAATACACCTCTATCAAATATCTTAATACTATTATTGGGATAGGCTCCTAAACCTGAAATCACAAATTGATCATTAAAACCATCTTTATTTGGTGTAATTACGTTAAAAATTGATAATTCTGTATTTCCGGGAAGTTCATTTGTTTCGATGCTTAATGCATCTTCTCCACAACAAGATAAGTTATTATTATCAGTGTCATCATCAGAACAACTCAAGAAGAGCAGGCAGGTGATACCTGTTAAGAGTAATTTATACATTATTAGTGCTTATACTTATGATTTAGAAAGTCTTAATTTCATACCTGGTTTAATACCACTGCCACTAATATCGTTCCAGCTTTTTAGGTTTTCTACAGAAATATTTTTAAACTTCTTAGAAATACTCCATAACGTATCTCCTGATTTAACAGTGTACAATTCTGAAGTACTGGTAACTGTTTTCGCTTTAGTAGTTTTTGAAGAAGAAGATGTTTTTTGAGCGGTATTTACTACAGGACGTCTTGGATATACAGTAAGACGTTGACCCACTCTTAGGTTATTACTGCGTAGTCTATTCCATTTTTTTAGTTGGCTTACCCTAACGCCATATCTTCGAGCGATTTTTCCCAAATAATCTCCACTTCGTACTCTATATCTAATCCTGTCATTAGCTTCAAAATATTTAGGAAGCGGTTTCTCTCGTTTATCAAATTCGGCTTTAGCCAATGTATACACTTGATCCTCATTAGCTACAAAAGGGCCTATTTTATCTAACGGCAAACGCAATACATAATTCTCATCTTTTATGTACGGTATAATATCAAGTTTATATGAAGGGTTTAAGAATTGAAGTTCCTCCATGTCTATATTCATATATTCTGAAACCTGATCTAATGAAATCATCTGTTTCACTTTAATAGTATCGGTTTCAAAATATGCAAACTCTGGTTTTCTGGGTTTAAAACCATGTTTGTCTGCATACTCAAAGATATACATAGTGGCTAGAAAGGCAGGCAAATATCCAGCAGTCTCTCTTGGAAGGTTATGTCTTATATTCCAATAATTAGTGTAACCACCACTACGTCTAATTGCCTTAGTTACATTACCTGGTCCAGAATTATATGATGCTAAAGCAAGATCCCAATCTCCAAATATTTTGTACAGTTTGGCAAGGTAAGCACAAGCCGCTTGGGTGGCCATAATTGGATCCATACGTTCATCTACATATGAACTTACTTCTAAGCCATACATTTTTCCTGTACCAAACATAAACTGCCACAATCCTGTAGCGCCAACTCTAGACTTTGCTCTAGGTTTTAAAGCTGATTCTACAATAGCAAGGTATTTAATCTCTAAAGGTATATTTTGATTATCTAATTCTTGTTCAAAAAGAGGGAAATAAAATTCACTAAGTGCCATCAACCTGTTCAAGTGTTCGTGCCTGTTTTTTAAGTAATTTTTGATAACACTCTCTAAAGAAGGGTTGTATTCTACATTAAATGGTGTTCGAGCATTTAACTCTGCTAATCTTGCTTTTAAAGTATCTGTAGGTAAATCAACATATTCTACAGGTTCATATGCTAGTTCTGTAACAGATTTATAAATGGTATCAAAAAGACTAGAGTTGTATAGTTCTTGTTTCCATAAAGAATCTAACTCAGACATTTTTGGATAGTCTTTTGCTGCATAGGTTAGGCTATCTTTTATACTTGTTTTAGTTAGCGTAGTCATTTGCAATTCATTACTTGTAGTAATAATCTGCGTAGTTGTATCTACTACCTGAACTGTATCTCTTTGAACAGTTAGAGACTTTTCTAACAAGATTTCTTTGCTTTTATCTGTATCTGCAGTTTTATGTTCTTTTGTTTTTTGCGCAAATGCACAAAATGAAACCAATAGAAAAAAAAGAAATGAAGAAGTAGTTTTTCTCATACCTAATATTATTTACTTCAAATTTTAGAGATTTAGGGGTATATGTCTTTCTTTATTAAAAAGAATTTAGACAAAACGGGTACTGCTTTCAAAAATAATTAAAAAACAATCACTAATTAACATGTTATCAACAATACCGTCGCGAAAATCGCATTTTTTTTCTAAAGCACAAAAGATCAGAGCGTTAAAAACATAAAAAAACCAGTCGAGATGACTGGTTTTTTCTTCATTTTTTCCAAAACAAGGTTTTTTCTTACAAAACCTTGATGTAACTTATTTTTTTATCGCTGCAATTCCTGGTAATGTTTTTCCTTCTAAACTTTCTAACATAGCCCCTCCACCTGTAGAAACATAACTTACCTTATCACCAAAACCAAACTGTTTTACTGCTGCAACAGAATCTCCTCCTCCTACTAAAGAGAACGCTCCATTCTTAGTTGCTTCGGCAATAGAATCACCTAAGGCAATAGTACCTTTTGCAAAATTTTCCATTTCAAAAACTCCTAATGGTCCATTCCATAGAATAGTTTTTGAAGCCAATATTACTTCATGAAAATTTTTCATAGTTTCAGGTCCTGCATCTAGCCCTTGCCAACCCTCTGGGATTTCTTTTACATCAACCACCTTAGTATTCGCATTATTATCAAATGCATCTGCCCCTAATACATCAACTGGTAAATGAATTTGAACTCCTTTTTCTTCCGCTTGTTTAAGAATATTTAAAGCCAATTCTTGTTTGTCATCCTCACAGATAGAATCACCAATCTGTCCACCTTGCGCTTTTATAAATGTATAGGTCATACCACCACCAACAATCAAGTGATCTACTTTATCTAAAATATTTTCGATAATTGTAATTTTTGAAGATACTTTAGATCCTCCTAAAACAGCAGTTATTGGTTTCTCTCCACTACGTAATACTTTATCAATACTCTCTATTTCTTTTGCAAGCAGACTACCAAAACATTTGTCTTCTGGGAAAAACTGAGCCACTATTGTTGTAGAAGCATGCGCTCTATGGGCGGTTCCAAAAGCATCGTTAACGTAGATATCTCCTAATTTTGATAATTTTTCTGCAAAATCAACATCACCTGCAGTTTCACTAGGATGAAATCTAAGGTTTTCTAACAATAATACCTCACCAGAACCAAGTTTTGCCACTGCATCTTCAGCTTCTTGTCCTGCACAATTTGGCACAAACTTTACCTGTACTCCAAGTACTTCTGATACTTTATCTACAATATGTCGAAGAGAAAATTCATCTTGAACCCCCTTTGGTCTTCCTAAGTGTGACATCAAAACTGCCGAGCCACCATCTTCTAATACTTTAATAATTGTAGGTTTAGCAGCTTGTATTCTAGTCTCGTCGGTTACCTCAAAACTATCATTTAAGGGTACATTAAAATCTACACGAATTAATGCTTTTTTATTTTCAAAATTAAAATCGTTGATTGTCTTCATCTTACAGTATTGATATTGAGTCAACGAAAATAATTCTATTTCGTTAAAAACATTAAAAATCGGCAGAAAAATTCTTTCGAAAACGATAGTAAATTTTCACTTTTATCGATTCTTTAGAAAAAGTGCTTTTTTGATAAAAAAATGATAGTGTTTTATTAAAAGATACTCTTTTCTAAACTTATAAAAAACACTTTTCAGTCCTACTAGTATACAAATATCTTAGTTACAGTACGTGTTTCTTTTGATTCAAAAAGTACCTCAACCTACTTTATATACATAGTTTATTTTTGATTCTGTTTTTTTGCTTTGATCTCATCAAAAAATATATCTCCATTTGGTACATCAAATTCTAATCCTGTTATTTCATTATTTGTATTGGTGATAAAGCCTAGCGTTCCAAAATCAAACCATGCGTGTTCATTTTCCCATTGTATTTCAAAAGTATTGTAGTGCCAATGCGCAAGTTTAGCTGTTAAATCCGGAGCTCCTTCAAAGTTTATTTTTAGTTCATTTTTTGAATTTGTTGATACTGTTATTTTTGCTCCATAAAGATCATCATAATAGCTGCCTTCCATTTCGGTCTTTGCAATGGTAGGAGTGGTACCTTTTTTTTGCTTGGTACGAATGGTATTTTTCTTTTTATCGATCCAATCTGTATAATTAGTATAGTTGTTTAGTCCTATTTTATGCCAATCTGTATCCTTTCTATTTAAAAAGTAATCTAAAATATCATATGTAAGGTAGTCGCCAATACTTTTCATACTATTGGTTAATATTACAATTCCCAATCCTTGTTCTGGTACCATTGCGACTCTTGAATACATACCATCATAGCCGCCACTATGTGTAATTACTTTTTGCCCTTCATAATCATAAAGACCAAAACCTAAACCATATGCCGAAAAATTCATAGGGTATACCGCCCTTCTTTTATAATTTACTTTATAACTATTATTAGGGTGCCACAATTCTTCTTGTTGATCTTGGGAAAAATATGTCTTATCATCAATCTTTCCATTAGAAAGATGAAGGTTAATCCATTTTAACATATCATCTACACTAGAAATAATGGCTCCGGCACTGCCCATACTATCCCAATTTGTCCATGTAATCGGTTTATTTTCATTTTTAATAGGTTTATGAGGTGTAGCGACATTAGAGAATTTGCCAAGCTCTTCTACGCTAGTTATTGTTCGGGTCATTTGTAAAGGTTCAAAAAAACGTGCTTTTACATAATCACTCCAAGAATTTCCTGTAATGGATTTAATGACTTCTCCCGCACTCATATACATCAAGTTACTATAACCGTATCCATTTCTGAAATCATAAGCTTTAGGGACATATTTGATTCTTTTTAAAAGGTCTGCAGCAGATCTATTATTCTTGTACCATATCACATCTCCACTAAAATTAGCAAAACCTACTTTATGGCTTAATATATCTCGAATTGTAACCTGTTCTGAAGTATAACTATCGTATAGTTCATAATCAGGGATATATTTTCGTACCTTATCATTCCATGATAGTTTTCCTTCTTCGACTAATGTTGCTAATGCTGTTGTCGTAAATGCCTTTGTGTTTGAAGCAATGGCATACATTGTCTTACTATTTGGTTTTTCTTTTCCTTTTGCCTTTAAAACACCATATCCTTTTGCCAAGACTACTTTTCCGTCTTTAATAATTCCTATTGACATACCGGGTATATTCCATAATTGCAATGCCTCTTCGAAGCTTTTATCTAACTGCTCGATTGATTTTTGTGCAATAGATGATGCCTGAAAAAAGAACAAAAAAACTAAGACTGTAAGTGTTCTCATTGTTTTATTTATTTTGATAGTTTTAGGTAAGTTATTCATATTTATTATCACTCAAATTATTATTTGCCTCTTAAGAACTATCCCAAATATCTTCTTAAAATTTCTAATAACACAGTTTTACACTAAGACATTTTTACAATATCATTTATTCATTGTGATCATTAAGACTCTTAAAATAGCCAAATGAGTTTAAAAATTAGTAAATACCCTTGGTTTTTAAATATGATCATAGCACAAGGTTTTCTTGTTTAACTATGAATGAGTTCATTATATTTGTCCATGCTTTTCTCAGAAATTTTAGGCCTAAAACATATTAAGAGCTATTTGGCAACAAGTGCAGATCGTAAGAGAATTCCTCATGCGCAACTTTTTGTAGGTCCAAACGGAAGTGGGACTTTACCAATGGCAATTGCGTATGCGCAATATATATTATGTCAAAATGAAAATGGAGAAAACACTAATGGTAATCAATCCTGTAATATTAAGTTTGATCATCTTGCACATCCTGATCTTCATTTTGCTTATCCCGTTGCCGTAAATGATAAAGTAAAAAAACACCCTACCTCTAATCATTTTGCAGAAGAATGGAGAAGCTTTGTAAAAGAAAACCCTTACGGAAGTATTTTTGACTGGTATCTTTCTTTAGGGATCGAAAAAAAACAAGGACAGATTGGTGTTGATGAGGCGCTAGAGATTGTAAAAAAACTTTCTCTAAAAAGTTATGAAGGTGGGTATAAAGTCATGCTTATTTGGATGGCGAATAAAATGAACATCGCCGCATCAAATAAACTTCTTAAACTTATTGAAGAACCTCCTGAAAAAACTGTATTTATTCTTATAGCAGAAGATGAAGAACAGCTTATACAAACCATTAGATCCCGATGTCAGGTTTTACATTTTCCACCTCTAGGAGAACAAGTTATAAAAGATGTATTACTAGAGAAAGAGAATTTATCTGATAGCGAAGCCTCAAAAATAGCACATCAAGCTAATGGTGATTACAGTAAGGCTTTGCATTTGCTACATCATGATGGAGGTGATGATCAATTTGAAGAATGGTTTATACAATGGGTACGTACTGCCTTTAGAGCAAAAGGAAATAAATCTGCTATAAATGATTTGATTAGTTGGAGTGAATCTATAGCGGGAACCGGAAGAGAAACACAAAAAAAATTCTTAAACTACTGTTTAGACTTTTTTAGACAAGCACTATTATTAAATTATGGCGCTAAAGATCTAGTTTTTCTAGAGCCTACTACAAGTGGTTTTAAACTCGAGAATTTTGCTCCTTTTATTCATGGAGCAAATATCATGGATATTTGTACAGAGTTACAAGATGCTGCGTATCATATAGAACGAAATGGTAATGCCAAAATCGTACTTACAGACCTTTCTATAAAACTTACACGTCTATTACATAAGAAAAGTTAATCGTTGTTGTAATACCCTATAGCTTTTCTTAAATGACATCTGGTTTTCAAATCTTATTCTATATTTGATATACTAAACATACTCATCATGGATAATTTTATGACGCATATTGTATCAATTACAATTCAATTATTTTTACTTATTACTTTTTTACAATCAGGAATTGATAAAATAGTGGATTGGAAAGGAAACGTTGGTTGGCTAAAAGAACATTTTGCAGCCAGTTTTATGGGCAAAATGGTGCCTTTACTATTAGTGATTATTTTGATTCTTGAAGTTTTTACTGCACTATGTTGTATAACTGCAATATATGCTCTCCTATGTTGCGGATATGGCTTTTATGCCATCTTAAGTGCATTTTCAGCGTCTGTAACGCTATTACTACTTCTTTTTGGACAACGAGTAGCAAAAGATTATCAAGGTGCTTTAACAATCACGTGTTACTTTATCGTAGCTATCTTTGGATTGTATATGGCAACAAAATAAAACAAAAAAAGCTGCCTAAAAAGTGTTGATAGTTGTAATCCGTCACATTGAGTGAAGTCGAAATGTATTAAAAATCAAGATATACTATTTCTCGACTTCGCTCGAAATGACAGAAAAATCACCTTTTTAGGCAGCTCTTTTTTATTTAACAATTCATGTTATTTTTTTACTAATCGAGTAAAGACCTCATCATTAGTATTGGTTACTACTTTAACAAAATAAATTCCGTTGGTTAACGAAGCAACGTCATAAGTGCTCTCTGATGTTTGTAAGACTAATTTACCCATCACATCAAAAACCTCTATACTTTTAACCTGCTTATTAATTTGTACCAAGCTAGTAGCTGGATTAGGATACATCACAAAATCTGGTTGGGTATCTGGTACTAGTCTTTCTGCCTTAAAATAATAGGTTTGTATTCGGTCTGTAGATTTATTTGCAAACTCGATTACTACCCTATATTCTCCTGCATCTGCAATGTCGCAATCATTAGTGGTACATAAATTAAACCAGCCAGAAGTGCAACTAGAGTCTGTTGTAGGACAATTATCTTGTAATTCTATATCACAATTAATATCATTAAATTTTTGCCAAACTACAGAAACCACATCCAGAAAAGGAATATCTAAGGTTTCACCATTAGCGTTTTCTATTGCAATTGTAGGGTAAATTTGTCCTGTTATCGTACAAAAGAAAATCTCATCTGCATACTCAATAATCGGGTTTTGAGCAGTAGACTCCATGGTAACTGTCTGTCCAATAATACATCCATTGCTATCCAAAACTTCAACAAGATATTCTCCTGATGAACCTACAGTAAAAGTATTTGAAAGTTGCTCATTAACTACAGTACCGGTCTGTATGTCTTTTAATTGATATATATATGGTGGGTTACCTCCTGTAGCGATGACTTCAATAACTCCATCTGCATCATTAGTAATCGGAGTAACTGTCACGTTCAAGAAAATTGCCGAAGCTTCTAAAATATCAACAGAAAGTGTTGTTATACAACTTTTTGCATCTCGAATATAGATTGTTGTTATTCCTGAAGGAAGATTGTCATAATTTAATTGACCTTCAACAAAATCAACATCATTATTTGTTATATTGGTTTGATATGGCGGAGTTCCTCCCGAAATTTCAAATACCACTGAACCATTACTATCTCCAAAACAAATCTCTGGTGTACTATTCACAACTGAAGCAAGTATAGGCGTATTTTCTAAAATTTCTATAGTTGAAAGTTGCTCACACCCATTAGTGTCTTGTGCTAAAACATCATAAGTTCCTGGTCCTAAGTCTTTGAATGCATGTTGATTAAAAATACCATCAGAATCATCACTAAAGAATGTATTAGGAATCGAACTAATTGCAAAAGAATAAGGAGGAGTACCTCCTGTTGCTAATATCGTAACGGTCCCATTATTCTCTCCATTACAAGAAACACTACTTAGCGTTACTTCACTTAAAAACTCTGGTGGGTTTGTAATTGTAAACGGTACCGACACATGTTCTGAGCCATCTCCGTTTACAGTATAAAGGTATGTCCCCGCAAATAGACCAGAAAAAGTACTACTTGTTTGGGGTCCAGAATTTATGGTTTCTCCTAGAATACTTGTTCCTGTAAGAACATACTCATATATACCCGTTCCTCCTGTTACATTTGCTTTTATTGATGCATTACTTTCTCCGAAACAAGATATAAAAGCACTGTCTAAATTTAATACTACCGATATAGGCAATATTAATGGGTCTATCGTTGCCGATACTGTTTTGATACAGCCATTACTATCTTTTATAAATATGGTAAAGGTTCCTGAAGGAAGATTTTCGAAAGTATTTGATGTTTCAAAAATATTTCCCCCATCTAAAGAATATTGATAAGGAGGAGTACCTCCGTCTGTATTTACAATAATTTTTCCGTCATTTATTGTTGTTAGTGGTACGATCTCTGTCGACGCATTTAGGGCAGAAGGTTCTGTGATTTCAAAAATTGAAATATCCTCACAATTTGTAGTAATGTCAAAAACTCTTATAGTATACGTACCAGTTCCAAGATCTGAAACAACAATTGTGTCTACCGTAGACAATGGATTACTAACCATAAATCCAGTTACAGAATCAAAAATTTCATAACCAAAATTAGACGAATTTACTGTAAACGCTACACTACCATCAAGACTACCATTACATGTTATATCTTGAGGATTAAGACTCGTAATTTCAATTTGATTTATTAGATCTGCACTGTAGTTCTTTGCAATACCACATTCGTTATCACTTCTTTTTGCTTCTATAGTATAGATAATACCTCTGCTAAAGGTAATTGGCTGCATGCCCGTTGTAGCTGTAATACTAAATGTTGCCGGTCCAGAAAAAGGAGCTGGTTGTATTGTAAAATCATATTGCACCCCATTTGCTATATCTGTAGAAGATAATGCTGGAAATGCTGTTACATCGGTAAGTACTGTTTGGTTTTCACAACTAGATGCTCCTTCTGTTAATATGATATCATCTATTTCTTCTAATTGATTAATGCTGATTGGCGCACTTGTCGGGCAAGCAGGTGCATTTGGGTTTCTAACAAAAATAGTATATACACCTGCCTCGCTTATAGGAAACGATGTTATATCAGATACTATAGCAACAAAAGGTCCTGAGGCATTTAAACTCCATTCATAATCTCCTGTGCCGCCAGTAAAATTGGATAATGTAACTTGAGCATCTTCATTTCCAGAAATACAACTTAATTCTCTAGTTAGATTAATATCAAAAGTTATTGGGCTTGGTATAATAATATCATAACCTTCTTTAACAACAGGGCAGATTGAGTCGGCTGTTGGGTCTGTTGTGTCATTGTGCGACACTCTTATTTTATAGCCTGGTCCTGAAGGTATATTCGTAAATGTAGTAGTAACATTAGATGTACTTATTGATAGTACTACCTCATCTTCACTAGTTAAAACTTCATAAACAAAAGTTCTTCCTGCAACTGCTGATGAAGGTGTAAGGGAAACCTCTATAGTACCCAAATCTGTTGGACAAACGGGATTGGTAGGCACTACCGAAGCAATCTCTATAGGAACGTACGTTTCTATTCCTGATATACTAGCTTCCTTAATGCAACTCAAAGGTAGACTTGTATCTAAAATTTGAAAATTAAATACATCCGAAGGTACCGCAGTAGTTGGTAGTGTAAATCTAAACCTATCTTGCGGTTCACCAGCATCAGGACTTACAAATACGCCTGAAGCAAATCCGAATTGATATGGCCCACCTGAGCCCTCTAAAACAATTACCTCTACTACTGCTCCCGTATCGCAGCTTGCAGGTGCTATAAAATCCACTCTTGTTGTAAACGCCGGTGCTGCAGGTACCACAACATTGGTAAACTCTTGAATGCATTCTGGATCTGGATTGCGATTAGAAACTATCTGTACAGTATATATTCCAGGTAATAAGCCATTAAATGTATAATCACCTTGGTTTGATGCCTCATCTCCTGTTACTATATCGATAGCATTAGGTCCTCCCTGAATACGATATTCATATAATGGCAGTCCCCCAATAACTTCGGCTCTAATACTACCCAAAGCACTTGGGTTATCAATAGTAGTGCACTCTGGTGCTGTAACAAAAATATCAAAAACAGGGTCAAATGATCTTATCGTACCATCTATCTCATACATACAATTTGGAAGTGCTGTATCCACAGCATACACTGTAAATAAAAATGGATTAGTTTGAAAAGGAATTACAAAACGTCCATCTATATTGGTTGATGCTATTACCTGTGCAGTAGTTGGTGGTGGATCTGAAGCTAGTCGAATCACAAATCTATACGTATCGCCGGGTGGTATATTGCTTACTTGAACAAGTCCATCATTACCACATTCCATATCCGAAATATCTACTTCTGGTTGGTAATCATTTTTATTAATATCAAAATAGAATATCTGCGTGCATCCTCCTACCACTTCTAATACCATTCTGTATTCTCCTGCATCTGTAAATTCATAAGTAGTTGGTGTTCCCGATCCAGAAGGTAAGGTTGTCCAATTTCCAAATGCATCACAACCACCAGTAACGGCAGGGCAACTATCTGTTCTATCCTTACATGTATCGTTAGTTAATTGTTGCCAAGTTATAGCGACTAAATTATCTGGATTTACTTGCGAATCTACAGTATATGTCTCATCACCACATAGATTAACTTTTGCTAAAGGCTGACTACACCCTCCATTAGTATTATCAAAATAATCTATAAAATTCTCTATAGTTGCGTCGTCTTGTAACGGATGAGGAGCCGACGCAAAGTTTATAACATCAAATTCTTCTGTAAGGGTCATACATATACCATCGGCAGGATTAGTATCCTCCTTAATTACGATATACAATCCGCTTTCATTTCCAGATGGCACAACCACTGACGGTATCGTTGTAACTGTAGAAAAACCATTCGGTCCTGACCATGTATAGCGATCATATCCCGTTCCTGCAGTTAATATTAATTCACCGCCACATGTACTTACACTTTGCGTGCATGCAGGTATGTTAACCAAAAAGTTTGTTGCTAATCCATCAGTATTTCCACATTCAAAAACTTCGTTTGCACTCTGTTGTGTTTGTTGTATCCCAGAAACGATACCGGTATATGTAGCTACCGCCAAATTCGTTATTTCATTAGAACATGCATCTCGTAACGATTCACAGTCAGAAACTACGCGTACCGTAAAATCGATACTCAATTCTCCATCTCCTGGTCCCGAAGGGCTCGTATACTCTAAAAGATCAGCAGGTATTGACAATTTTAAGGTTTGAGCTCCTTGGCTATCAATATTTACTGCATAACCTATAGTAGGAATTGTTACCAGATTACCTATTGGGTTTGCTGTAACATCAATACCATCAATAGACTCTAAATCAACATTTGCCGGTAATACATCATCTATAATTACATTCTCTGCATAGTTTTCATTACCAGTATTTTTAACTCGTAAACGATATACTAAAGCATCGCCTGGCTCTACAGCAGTGCCACTAATTGACGTGTTTAAGTCTGTTGGATCGTATACCTCGTTAATCAATAATAGTTCCGGTAAAATATCTTCGACTGCAATGACAGACATAAATGCCTGATAGCCATCACCATTTGATGATAGCCTAAAATTTGCACTAGTAGCATCATTAGGAATAAGATCATTTGCATTATTCGGTAATTCAAAAATATCGGTATCAAAACCAAGCGTGTTGGCAGATGCTGGATTTCTGTTTGTTGATATTACTCCATCAACAGAGATCGAACTATTAAAAAAGTTATTTTGGGGATTAGCTGCATTAAATATGTCTACATAAATCCCAGAGGTGTTTTCTATCTGCAAATTATCATTTACTATACCACTATCACCTTCTAAAGCTCCTATTCCAAACTTTACGTTTACCGGACTGGGAGCGGCAAGTGTTCTAAATCCCTCTATGGGTAAATCGACAGTACTTGATGTCGTACCGGGTTGAATTTCTCTAAAACCATCAAAAACAGACATAAATTTATTGACTCCCTCAAAACTTGGGTCATTATAAATAACAACCAATGACCAACCACCTGTTGCTCCTGAAACTCCCGAAGTATCACCTACCGTTGCTTTCATATTAGCAACTGTATATGTACCATAACCATTTGCTTGCACTATAGCAGTTACATCTGCATAACACGTATATGGAACATTATCGCTGGCCGTTGTACCTGGATTTGAAACTGTACCTGCATAACCGTCATAAATAATACCACCATGAGTCGTTGTTGGCGTACCATTTACATCGATTACCTGAGAACTTACTTGTGGTTGTACAGGGGTATAGGTAACTGCTCCCGGAGTTCCAAAACCTAATTGTATAGCTTTATAATCAGCAGTACCTCTAGCTCTAACATCGTTCAAAGGTAAACCGGTAGTAACTTCGTTACCTGTAGTAGATATGGTAGCATTTATTACGTTAGCCTCAAAATTAATAGCATCGATAAGGTTATTACCAAAAACATCATTATTGCCTATCGTTACAGACGGTATTGTTATGGTTGCACCATCCCCTGTAGCACGTTGCAAATTACCATTGTCATTTACAATTATTACTCCTATTGCTCCTGCATTTTGTGCATTAATGACTTTTTCTCTATCTGTACAACTACCTCCCGTATCAATTACTGCGATGTTGCCAGCTAATGCTCCTGCGTTTGTTATACCACAACCATTTCTAGGTGCTGCCACAACAAGGTTAGATGATGCAGGACTTAACCTAATATCAGAATTATCGTTAGAAAACTCTGTGACCCTAAGAAAATATGTTTCGGCCCATTGTGAATTATTTAGTGTCAATACAGTATTAGAAGTACTAGCATTAACCCTACCAGTACCATCAAAGTCTGTAGTAGGAATTTCATCTTCTATATATAAGGTTGGAATACCACCTCTTGCTAAATAATAATTAGCCGTCCAGTACAATCCAGCATATACAATTGTAGAGCAATTCTCGGTACTTGGGTTTTCTAAATCTGCGCTACTTGAACTAAATGTAGTATTATCCCCATCGATATCTATATATGCAGTATCAAAACTAGATCCATTATTAGTTCCAAGTGTATCATAATTTTCATTTGGATTGGACTGTATACCATGGATAGCATTACCGATTAAAAGTATATCTCCTCTGGTAGAAATATTCTGTCTAGGTCTAAAATCTTGTTGAGCCAGTATATTTGATACTGCACCAAAAAGCAAGCCCAATACTAAGAGTTTTTTGAGTAAAGTTGTTTTCATTTGTTTAGGTTTCGTTGATTATAAATTGTTTGTTACCAATAGATTATTCATATACTGTTATTACTTAGTGCAACCAGTAGAACAATTGTTACCCTTTAAAAACATCTTTTTCTTCTTTTTTTTGCATGAATTCGATATTGCATGATAAAAAATCATGAAATGCTGTAAAAGACATGCATTACATTCAAAAAACGTTTGTAAAATTATAGGGTTATGTGGGGTAGGATTTATTACTGGCAAATATAGTTGTCTAAAAATAAATATCACATATTTATTTATTGTTATTATTTTTAGATAAAATACTAAGCATAAAAAAGCCGATTCTTATAGGAATCGGCTTTTTAGTTATGTTATTTCTTTTCTAGTATGTACATCCACATTTACTTTGTCGACAACCAAAATCTAGTCCTAACGTAATCATATGAGATCCTGCACTTGTAGTTGGTTGTAATACTTCGTTTACGTTTACTTGATATCCATATGCTACATAAAAATTAGCTTTTTTTATACCAATCATTGGTGAAACAGAAAGTGGTTTAAAATCTTGATCCACCAGAGACCTTACGCTTACACCAGCCCAATAATAATCTCCTCGATGTAATTTTCTAACCTTTAAATTTATATCTGTCGTAGAACGGCCATCTCCTGCAAAATTTTGATATAGGATTGAGGGTTCGATCTCTATATCACTAAATCTATGATAAAATGTATATCCTGTATACAAATAGTAGTTTTGTATTTGTGACGGTTCTGTTGGATTAAAATCGTCTATTTGCTTTTGTAATAAGTTTACCGCATTGGCACTTAAGAAAAACCTTCCTAGACGATATAACAATGCAATATCAAAGTTAGAATCATTTACACTTACATCTGCCAATCCTGGATTAAAAGGGTTGTCAGGGTCTCCATTATTAAAATCAGAAGTATCAATACCAAACTGAGTGAATTTATAGCTCAATCCAAAAGAAAGATATTGGTTATCATACTCGCTTATTGTTAAATGGTGTGCAAATGATAATTGAATACCTTTTTGGGTTGTAAAACCATTTTGATCATTAAATAAAATCGCTCCTACTCCTGACCTATCAGATATCCTACCGTCTATAGACAGGGATTGTGTTCCTGGGGCATCTTCGATACTCACCCATTGCTCAAATCCGGAGGCTCTTATTTGCCAACAATCTCCTATACCTGCATACGCAGAAGAGATTAAATAGGGGTTATCTGCAATGTATTGGTTTTGTACAGGGGCAAAAAACTCTTGTCCAAACGTGCAATAACTTGCAAAAAGACTAAGTATTACAATATATTTCTTCATCTAACATTTAAAATTACTAACCATTGACTTTTGTGTTTACGTGTCATTTGGCATTATCCATATTGTTTCTTCTATAACTCTCTTCGTTTTTATATATTATCTATATAAAGTAAAGTGGCCAGTAAACTCTCTTCTGTCAACATCATTAAGAACGATAGTAAACCAATAATCTCCAGACGGAAGTTCTTTTCCTTGATAAATACCAGACCATCCTTGTTGATTTCCTTTAAACTCTTTCAACATTCTACCGTATCTATCAAAAATTGTTACCTCCATATTTTCAAAGAAGAATGGGTCTCCTGCGGTTCCTGGGGGTAAAATTTGTCTAGGATACCAGAATCTTTCTTCTGAGCTTGCATTTGGATCATCTGGTCTAAAGTAATTAGGAATACGAATATTGATATACGTAAGCTCTTGAAGTGATATTACCTCACAACCATTTGCATCTATTACTCGTATTGCATAAAATCCAGTCTGTCGTATTCTAAAGACATTTCCATCAACCGCAATATTATAGTCCACTTCGTTTAATGGTGTCTCATTTGATGTTAATCCTACATATCCCACAAGGAATGTGTAGAAAGGATCTGTTGGTAATTGAACTCCTCCTGTAACATTGATCTCATATTCATTTGGATCTTGAGGGTTACCTGTCATCACTGCTACTGGTAATGTCATTGGTATGTATTCTTCAACCTCTATACGTGGTATTGGCTCAGAACATCCATCAGCATGTAACATTGTTCCTTCATACTCACCAGGTGATACCTCAAAAGTACCTGTCATATTAAAGTTACTAGGTGGGTTTGGTGTACCATTAACTCCTGTTAATGTATATACGATATCTGTAGTCACAGAATTTTCACCCAGTACAAAATCAATAAAGTATCTTGGTGCTTGTGTTACATTTCCATCTAAATCAATAACAGGACAATCTAATCTGTCTCTAAGTATTCCTTCAAGAATAACACCTGGATCTATCGTTACAGAAATATCTGTTGGACAGTCATTAGCATCTCGAATAAATATTCTTACAACTCCTGCGGCAAGGTCATCAAATGTAAATTGATCTTGTACAAAATCTGCATCATTATTGGTTAGACTAGTTCTATATGGTGGTGTACCACCTGTTATTATTATTGTTACCGAACCATCTTCATCACCAAAGCAGGTTTCTGGCGTAGGCTCGCCATCTACACCAACCATTAATGCTGTTGGTTCTGTAATCTCTATATCTCTAATCTCACTACAACCAAGTGCATCCTGAGCTATTACAGTGTACATTCCAGGAGCTAACTCATCAAAAGTATGCTCTCCTATAATTCCGTCTGATACATCATTAAGGAATGCTTCATTATTAATCGCATAAGAATATGGTGGTGTACCTCCACTTGCAACAATTCGAATGAAACCATTGTCCTCTCCAGCACAAGTTACATTTCCAACATCACTAAAATCTGGTGTAAATTCTGGTGGATTAATGATTGTAAATTGCTCTTGAGCAGAACAACTTCTATCGGTTGTTACTGTATATACATACACTGCAGGAGCTAAATCTCTAAACTCACTTGTAGATTGTACAATTGGCGTAAACGGTGTGCCATCTGCAAGGTTACCAGATACTGTACTAAGTGTAAACGTATACATTCCTGTACCTCCTATAACGCTAGCATCTATTACTCCGTTTGATCCTCCATTACAATTTACGAAGGCAAAACGATCGTCTAATGTAATTTCTATATCTGGTATTGCAATAACAGGTAATGCTCCCGATGGTCTTGATTCACACCCTGTGTTATCAATAACAAAGAATTGATATTCTCCGACTGGTAAGGTAAATATACCTGTCGTATTCCTTTGAACCTCTACCGGATTTAATCGATCTGTACCGATATCTAACACTACAAAGGTTGTTATTGTTCTACCATTAATGATTCCTGTAGCTCCATCAAATCCTCCTGTCACAGTTACATCAACCGTTGGGTTAGGGTTTCCTGTACAATCAATTAGTGAGGCATTAAAGTTCACTGTTAACTCAGCAAGTTCATTAATTATAGCTGGTGAAGTATCTGTACAACCTAATTCATCATAAGCCGTAACGGTATAATTACCAGGCGCCAAGTTTCTAAATTCATTTGAAGTTTGCAGTACACCTTCTGTACCTCCTGTTGGAGTTAAAGAATAACGTAATGGTGTATCAGTACCTGTAGCAGTTACTACAATTCTACCATCTGCCTCACCAAAACATGATACATCAAAATCTTCGACTAAGCTTATATTAACATCATCAGCTGGTGGTCGAACAGTGATGATATCATCATCTGTACATACAAAAGTACCTCCCGGATCTGTATCTGTAGCAGTAACCGTAAACGTAAACGTTGGCGGTACTGTTGGTGGTACAACTGGTGTAGCTTGCGCTATTGACAACCCTTCAAATAATCCAGTAGTATTAGTTAATCCAGTTTCAACGAGTGTATAGGTAACATCTCCTCTTGCTCCTGTAACACTAGCCTGGAAAGAAATATCTCCTCCTGGGTTACAAGATTCCTGGTCATTTCTAGGGCTTATGTCTACTTCAAAGTCAGCTGTAGGTCCTGTAATTGTAAAGCTAGCAGCTTCATCACATTCAGGAGCACCAATTTGTACAACGTTAATCGTATAATTTCCTATTCCTAATCCAGGCTCCCCTGCTCTAGGCACTACAAAACTATTAGTTGTTGCTGTAGTTGTTTCGTTAGTACCACTTGCGGCACTATCATAAATTACCGTTACAGTTCCAACTGCATCTTCAGACGTAATTGTATAAGAAACTACACCTATATATCCGCCAAGTACAGTAAAACGAGCTCTACCATCTCTATCTTCGAAACAGGTTTCTGGTGTTTCTTCTGCAGCTGTTAACTCAAAATTATCATACTCAGGTATTGTATATGTTGTCGGTATCGTACACATTGTTCCTTCATCCCTCACTACAAAATTAAATGTATCGCCTACTACATTATTTAATGTGAAATCTGCTTCAAAAATTCCTGCTGCAGGGTCTTGAGTATCTAATACAGCACCCGTGCCATCTACTCTTGTAAAAATATAGTTTCCAGAACCTCCAGTTACCGTAACAGTTACTATTTCATTGCTAGTACATGTCGCAGCCGTATCCTGGTTTGCTTCTGCCATAGTCATAATTTCAAAGACAGGAACGGGTATATTTGTTGTTCCAGAGCAGTTATTACTATCTTCTATTGTGAAAGTATAAGTGCCATTACCTACAGGAGCTGTTACTTGATGTTGTACTCCAGGAGTAACAGGATCAGAATCTACTGCAACCTCATCTACTACAGGAGATAAAGGTGCCGGTCTTGTATATGAAACTCTATAAGTTCCATCGCCTCCAGAAATATCTAATGTAATCACAGGGAATACTTCATTATTAGATGAATCACAACCATATGGTGTTACACTAGGGTTTGCCACTATAGGAGCTGGTTCTGTGATAGGAATATTTGCTGTATTAACACATTCTACAGTTACCGCTCCAGCTCCAGAACCATTCACTACAGTTGCATAAACAGTTACTTCATATACATCCACATCTAAATTATTGAATGTAGGACTAACTTGTCTAGTTCTTAAGTCTCCTGTTGCAGGGGCCGCAGTAATCTCATACTCGTAAGTCACTCCAGCCTCAAAAGGAGCTGTTAATGTTACTGTAATACTTCCTGTAGGCGGTGTATCACTATTACATGTCATGTTTGTTATACCCATTGTAGGGTCAATAACAGGTAATGTCGGCCCCTCTAGACCTACTCTTGTTCTATAAGGACAACCTGTAGCAGGATTTCTATCAATATCGGTCAAGACAATCTCGTACTCTCCAACAGCTATACCAGGAAATACTCCTGTCGCATTTGTTTGAATAGCAGGAGTCACTACAACTCCACCAGTAACAGTAAACAATTCATATCTAGGTGGTGTAGCTCCGGCTAAGGTTCCTGATGTAATACTTGTAGTAATTGTTCCATCTGCTGCCTCACAATTTGGTGCAGTAAATACAGCTTCTATTGCTAAAGGAGGTAAAATGGTTATGGTATCCTCAATAGTACAACCATTATTATCTCGAATAGTAATTCTATATGTTCCTGGGTTATCCACCATAAATTGATGACTAGCACCATCTGCTACATAAACAATTGGATTAGTAATCGGATCTGTTGGAATCAACCCATTATTTATACCATAAAATATTTCTCCATCGGCGTTTAACGCACTCGGGTCTGCACTTCCTTCAACAGTAAAAGTAAAATCTCTTGTATCACATGGATTATCTGCGAAAGTAGGTATTGGATTTGTAAAAGTTGGGCCTGGAACAACAGTAATATTAATCTCAAGTAGATGTCTACAATCATTATCATCACGAGTCCAAATATCCCATTGTAATTGATCTCCTCCAGTTCCATCACCATTAGTATCTGTATCTATTGTTAATGTGCTAGAGGTTAATGTAAACCCTGATGGCGCAACAGGAGGCGCAACACCTCTTTCAACTACAACATAAGCATAGCCATCACCTAGAGTAATTGTTCCTCCATTTTCAGTACCTCCTTGAGTTGTAACTGCTACATCAACTGTAGTTTCACACACTGCCATTGTAGGTGTTGTATTTCCTGTAGTTATTAGCGGATCAGGAACATCAACTCTAAAATCATGACGATTAGAACACCCTGGGCCATCTAATTCTCTAACTATAACGTAATATCTTCCTTCTGGGATATTAGAAATTGTAACTGGAACTGGTATTGCAGGAGTGCTAGCTGCAACAGTCGCCGTATTTGTAAATGCAGCTCCTAATGAAGTGTCTGTTAAATCATTAAAAACTTCCCATTCTAATTGAGTAACTTGATTTGCTGCATTTCCGTAATCAGTAATTGTAAATGTAAGCTCTCCATTAGTCAATGCAGGTGTCTCGTTACATGTAACATCTGTAACCTGTGGATCAAAAATAGTTGGTTCAGAAGGTGCAGGGCCAGTTCTTACTCTTTGTTGGAAAACACATGATGAACCTGTATCTATTACCTCAATTATATATTCAGTATTAAATTCTATATCACCTACAAACTGATGATTTCTTTCAGGCACTGTACCACTAGATACAGGGTTTCCATTCATAGGTCCTACTGGATGTGTAGGATTTCCAATTATACTTATATTAAAGGGACCCGTACCAGATGTAGGATCAATACTTGCATTTATAATAGCTCCTGTGGTACAGCTTCCTGTTGATGCCAAAGAAATATTTAACTCAGTTACGTTAGAGAATACCGGAAATGGTCCAAATGGGTCAGCTGGTTCACAATTATTACCATCTTCTACAAGAATGTAATAATCTCCAAAAGCCAAGTCACCAAATGTAATTGTAGTTCCAGGTTGCGTAGTTGGATTAGCGATATCGGTAGCTGCAGGCACCACTGGACTAGCAAATAGATCTTCAGCTCTAACAAGAGTATATGTATAATTTGGAGTTCCACCATCGATAACAAGTTCAATACTTCCTGGTCGAAGAGTTCCTCCAGCTAAACAACTAATAGAAGTTACGTTTCTAGATACTTCTACGATTTCGCGAGGTTCATTTACTGTTATGGTTCCAGTATAAGTACACTCTCTACCATCCCGTACAACATATTCATAAGTTCCTGCTCCAATATTTGGAAAATCTGTTGATGTTCCCGTTACTACTTGAAAATCTGCAGGTACAGGTGTAAAAGGAGTAGGTCCAAATGCAATATCATAACCCCCAGGATCAGTTCCTACAACATTAATTGTAATTGTTGTTAAATCTTCAAAACAATCTACAGCAACCGTTGTTGGCGCTGTAATCGTTGGCGGTACAGGATTCGTTATGACAGCTGTATCAGTGTCTGTACATGTTTCAGAATCGGTAACAGTGAACGTATAATTCCCTGCTGCTGTACCTATAGGCGTTGGATTGAATGTTACGGTTGTAGCAACTGTTGGTGTTCCAGGAACTGTTCCTGTTGCTGCTGTAGTCGTATTCACATATGTAATTGTATACGGTGGATATCCATCTGCAATAGTAAGTTCAATTTCAGGAACAACGGTAGGGTTTCCTGCTGCGTCACAAGTAATATCATTAATTAGCGTTGCAACTAAGGTAACTGCAGGCTCTACAGTTTCGGTAAGTGTTACAGAACAATCATTATCATCGGTAAGTATAATTTCATAGTCACCATCTTGTGTAAATGTATTTGTAGTGAAACTAGCAACTGCACCAGTAACAACTGTAGATGTCTGAACAATAGTTCCGTTTCTGGATACTGTGTATCTGTAGTCCGGAGTTCCTGTACTTCCATTACTATTTGGATTTATAGTAACAATAAAACTAATCGAATTATCATCTAAACAAACATCTGATGTATTAGCAATTACGGCTTCTAAAGGTGTTAATGGATCTATCGTTAACGTTTGTGTTGCATTACAAACACCAGTAGTATCAAAAACCGTAACCGTATAGTCAGTGCCTGCACCATTAGGTACATTGGGAATTGCATCTGTAGAATTTGCTGGTCCAAAAGTACCATTTACTGGATGTGTTAGTGTATATGTATATGTGGGTCCATTTCCTCCCATCGGGTTACTAATGGATACTTCGTTAAGGTTCGTGCCGCAATCCTGATTTACATCATTGATCGTAAATGTAATAGGCACTACAGGATTAACCGTTACCGTTATGTCATCACTACAATTCGCAGAAGCCGGAGTAAGGCTAGTATCGGTAACTTCTATGGTATATGTTCCAGGAGTCAGTGATACTGCAGGACTCTGAACAGTTACTGTAGGGGTTGTAGAACTCCCATTAGTGACCAAAGCATTAGAAGGAGACGGTCCTCTTATCTCATATTCGAAGTTAGTACTGTTTTCTATTGTAAAGGAGATCCTTCCATCATCGGCATCTTCACAAGACTCAGAACCAGCTGTAGCATCTATAATACGTATTTGAGGAATTGTGTCTTCTGTAAACACCTCATTACGAAAACATTGATTAGTTGTATTTGTTGCTGTAAATGTATAAACGGTTCCTCTTCTTAATCTAAATACTCCTGTGTTTGAATTTCCAGATACCGGTGCAGGAGTAACTGCATATGTATATACTGGACCAACTGGTTCAGCTTGAACGGTAACATTAAAAGTCTGAGTAGTACAATTAGATGCTCCAGGCACACTAAATGTAAGATCGGTAACCTCTAACAATGCAGGAATATCTACAGATTGCGGAACAGAACAATCTGGAGCTAGAGGGTCTCTAACATATACTGTAAAACCTGTTTGAGCTGTATCCACATCTATTACAACCGAAGTACCTGTAATAGCAACAAAACCAGTTGTAGGAGAAGATATAGAATATTCATAAGTTCCTGCTCCCCCGCTAAAGTTGCTAATGGTAACTTGTGCATCTTCACTGCCTGTTATACAACTTAAATCTCTTGTTCTATTGATATCAAAATCAACTGCCGTTGCTGCAGTAATATCAAATGGCGGAGTGGAAAACACTGCACAAATAGGTGCACCTGCAGGATCTGTAGTGTTATTATGAGTTACTCTTATTACATAATCGGTACCTACTGGTACATTGGCAATATTAACTGTTGGATCTGGAGACGTCGCTGTTTGTACTGTAGTTAATACTGTTGGTGGAGTAGTACTTGAGTCTATAGTTACTACCTCATATGTGAAACTCCTACCTGCTATATCAGATGCGGGTGTTAGTGTCACTGCTACACTTCCTGGATCTGTTGGACAAACAGGACTAGCCGGTACTACAGATTGAATCTCTATAGGTACATATGCTTCTATTCCTGTAATATCAGCACTAATAATACAATTTAAAGCTGTACTAGTATCATTTACTCTAAATGTAAATACATCTGTAGGTACAGCCGTTGTAGGTAATATAAATCTAAATCGATCTTGAGGA
Source organism: Aquimarina aggregata (assembly GCF_001632745.1). Lineage (GTDB taxonomy): Bacteria > Bacteroidota > Bacteroidia > Flavobacteriales > Flavobacteriaceae > Aquimarina > Aquimarina aggregata. The sequence goes on from NZ_LQRT01000024.1 coordinate 32,852, forward strand.
TCGCCTGCCAAAGGTGAATTAAACACCCCTGAAGAATCAGCAAACTCATAAGGCCCTCCTGTTCCTGCCGTAACAACAACTTCGACTATAGCTCCTGAATCACAAGTAGCAGGAGCAATAAGGTCTACTCTCGCTGTAAAATCTGGAGCCTCAGGAACAATGACATTTGTAAATTCTCGAATACATTCTGGATCAGGGTTACGATTAGATACAGCCTGTATGGTGTATGTACCAGGTCTTAAATCTCCAAAAGTAAAATCGCCGTTTGTAGCTTCAGAATTACCCGTTACTATGTTTATATTATCAGGGCCCCCTTGAATACTATATTCATACAATGGTATTCCGCCAGTTATTTCTACTCTTATCGAACCAAGGCCGTTTAAATTGTCATTATTCGTACACTCTGGTCCTGTTATTGTAATATCAAAATTTGGATCAAACGATCGTAAAGTTCCATCGATTTCATAAACACAATTAGGAAAAGAACTATCTACAGCGTATACAGTAAATACATATGGGTTTACTTGAAAAGGTATAATAAAACGACCGTCAGTATTAGTCGATGCCAATACTTGAGCGATAGTTGGTTCTGGATCTGTAGCTAAACGAATTACAAATCTATACGTATCACCTGGAGGTATGTTGTTTACTTGTACAAGTCCATCATTCGAACATTCCATATCGATTGTATCGACTTCTGGCTGGTAATCATTTTTATTGATATCAAAATAGAATATTCTTGTACATCCACCAACAATTTCTAGAACCAATCTATATTCTCCTGCATCAGAGAACTCATAAGTAATTGGTTTTGCATCGGCTGAAGGTAATGAAGTCCAATTTGCATTAGCTTCACAACCTCCTGTAATTGCTGGGCAATTATCATCTCTATCTCTACATGCATCATTCGTTAATTCTTGCCATGTAATACTTACTAGGTTATCTGGGTTACGCTCAGAATCAACCGTATATGTTTCATCACCACATAGAGTAATTTTGGCTAAAGGTTGACCGCAACCACCGTTAGTACTATCAAAATAATCTATAAAGTCTTCTGTAACCGCATCATTTTGTAATGGGTGTGCTATAACGCTGAAGTCTGTTACTTCTATCTCTTCTGTTAACGTCATACAAGTACCATCTGCTGGGTTTGTGTCTTCTTTAATGACAGTGTATGTTCCCGCAAGAGTTGCTGGAGGTATAACATTTGGTACGATAACTGAAGGTATTGCAGTTACTGCAGAAAAACCATTAGGTCCTGACCATGTATAACGATCATATCCCGCTCCTGCTGTCAATATTAATTCATCACCACAGGTACTAGCATTTTGTTCACAAGCAGGAACATTAGCCAAGAAATTAGTAGCCAAACCGTCAATAACGCCACAAGGTTCTATAACAGAACTACTACTTGGCGTCTCTCTTGGTGTGGGTTCATCAGAAAGAATTCCTGTAAAACGACCAATTGCCAAGTTATTTATTTCATTAGAACATGCATCTCTTAAAGAAGCACAATCGGATACTAATTGGACTGTAAAATCTATTTGTAGCTCACCCGTACCTGGACCTGCAATACCTGTATGAGTCAATAAATCAGGTGGTACTTGAAACACTATAGTTTGTTCACCTCCCCCACCAATTGTAACTTCATAAGTAATACTCGGAATACTAACCAAGTTTCCTGTTAAGGTAGCAGGATTAGCGGGATCTATAATAATACCATCTATATTTTGTAAATCTACATTTGCTGGTAACCGATCAGTTACCACTACATTGTCCTTATAATCCTCGTTACCGGTATTTTCTAAACGTAAACGATATGTTAAAAAATCACCTAATTCTACAGATTGACCATTAATAACTGTACCCAAATCTCCTGGGTCATATACCTCTTTTAATAGTCTCAACTCCGGTACTATTTCTTCTACCGAAAACAAAGTCATAAAGGCCTGATATGTATCTTGTGTAGTTCGTAATCTAAAAACAGTTTCTGTTTGACTATTACCAAGTAAATCTTTGGCTGCATTTCCTAATGTCCAAAAATCCGTATCAAAACCAAGAGTATTTGTGGACGCAGGAAGTCTGGTTGTAGTGATATTATCTTCGACTGAAATAGAACTATTAAAAAAATTGGTAACTCCATTGACTCCATTAAATAAATCAGTAAAATCAGTATTATCATATGGTCCAGGTGTAGCCAATCTAGCAGGGTCTATAATTCCCAATCTATCACCAGAAATTCCTAAATCACCTTCTAGAGAAGCTAATCCAAATTTTACATTAACAGGAAGGTTAGGAGGTAAGGTTTGAAAACCAGAAATAGGTATGTCAACACCTGTTGTATTGGTACCTTGAATCTCTCTAAATCCATCAAAAACAGTCATAAATCTATTATCCTCTGCCGGGCTTGGGTCATTATAAATTACAACCAGCGTCCATCCTCCAGCAGCACCAGAGACACCTGAAGTTTCCCCCAAAGTAGCTTTCATATTAGCAACTGTATAGGTACCATAGCCATTCGCCTGTACTATCGCAGTTACATCTGCATAACACGTATATGGAACATTATCTGTTGCTGATGTACCCGGATTAGATAAAGTACCCGCATAACCATCATAAATTACACCACTATGTGTTTCTGTTGCTACGCCATTTACATCTACAAATGCTGTCCCTATTTGTGGTTGTATTGGAGTATATGCTATTGCTCCTGGTGCTCCAAAACCAAATAATATATCCTTATAATCAGCAGTACCATTAATTCTGCCATCGTTTGTGGGCAAACCAGTAAATATTTCATTACCTGTAGTAGACATGGTCGCGTTCATTACATTGGGTTCAGAATTAATAACGTCGATAAGGTTATCCCCAAAAATATCATTGTCACCAATCGTTGCAGAAGGGATAGTTATCGTAGGTCCATTACCTGTTGCACGCTGTAAAAAACCATTATCATTAACGATAATAACCCCTATTGCTCCAGCATTTTGAGCATTGATTACTTTCTCTCTATCTGTACAGCCACCTCCAGTTTCAATTACCACAATATTACCTGCTAAAGCACCTGCGTTTGTTATACCACAGCCGTTTCTCGGTGCAGCAACAACAAGGTTAGATGATGCAGGGCTTAATCTAATACTAGAATTATCATTAGAAAACTCTGTTACTCTTAAGGCATAAATATTTGCTTCCCTTGTATTATTGATAGTTAATACCGTATTAGAATTACTTTCAGCATCAGCAGTAGAAATTTGATCTTCAGTATAGGTTGTCGGAAAACCTTCTCTTGCCATATAATAGTTTGCTGTCCAATATAATCCTGCATATCTAATTGTGGCACAATTTTCAGCACTAGGGTTTATAAGATCCGCACTACTCGAACTAAATGTTGTGTTATCCCCATCGATATCTATATAAGCCGTTTCTAAACCAGCACCACCATTACTTGCGTTTCCATTATATGGACCATTAGGGCCTAATGTTGGGCTTGTTGGGTTGTTTATTAAACCTAATATAGTATTACCAGTAACCAGTATATCTCCTCTGGTACTAATATTTTGTCTAGGCCTAAAATCTTGCTGAGCAAACACCCCTATAGTAGTCAAGAACAATAATACTACTAATTTTAGGCGCTTGTAGTTTTCTTTTTTCATAATGGGGGGTACAACGTTCTCTTTAGGTTTCATCTCCATCTATCTTTTGGGGTTACTGTATCTTTAATATATATAAATCACCATCATACGAATTGTTTACGTTAGAGAATAAGCTCTGTTTCGCATCATCAAGATTATCAAATCTTTTTAGGTAAACATATATATAATTATCTTTTGGATTTCTGAAAAATTGAGGTTCTAAGCCTTGCGATTTTAATTTAGCCATTCCTCTTTCAAAATAGTTTTCTCTCTTAAAAATGTTAGTAATTAAGTAGTATCCGTTCTCTATATTATGGCCTCCAATAAATGAAAGGCTTTCGCTTAATACAGTGTCGTCTTTAACTGTATCGGTAATTAATTTGGTTTCTTGTAATAATCGTTTAAAAGATGCCATTCTACTCTTAGCGATATGTAATATCCACATATCTCCATAGTATCTATTGTCAATATTACTCAAGTACTTCCTTGCTGCTTCATCTTTGTCTTGATAACTCTCAATAGCAACGTACTGGAAGTTGTTTTCAGGGTTTAGAATTATCTGCGAATTATTAAATCCTAAATCCTTCAATGTACTTGTGAATTTATTAGCATACTCGCCACCTTTAAACACGTTACCTATTAAATAATATCCTTCTGGATATCCTGGGATATATTTAGTAGCAAACTGTGCTTCTGGTCTTGTAGCATCAGCAAATTTTACAAATCTATTATTTGCAGACAATCGCTTAGAACTTGATGGATTTGCTTCTGCTTCTTTAGCATCGTCATCCATATTTACAAGAGATTCTAATAATTTATTAAATCCTCGTTTATCCACATTTAGACTAGTCGTTAATAATGAATCTCTACGAGCAAATATTTTATTCGTGATTCGACTATTATTATCTAACTCCTTCTTTATTTCATCTAAACCTTCTTCATTTTCTTCTGGTACATTTGCTGCTGCTGCTAATCGTGCAGCTTCTGCCTCTGCAGCTAATCTTTGCTCTTCTGCCAATCGTGCAGCTTCTGCTTCTGCAGCTAATCTTTGCTCTTCTGCCAATCGTGCAGCTTCTGCTTCTGCAGCTAATCTCTGCTCCTCGGCTAATCGTGCAGCTTCTGCCTCTGCAGCTAATCTTTGCTCTTCTGCCAATCGTGCAGCTTCTGCTTCTGCAGCTAATCTCTGCTCCTCAGCTAATCGTGCAGCTTCTGCCTCTGCAGCTAATCTCTGCTCCTCAGCTAATCTCTGCTCCTCAGCTAATCGTGCAGCTTCTGCCTCTGCAGCTAATCTCTGCTCCTCAGCTAATCGTGCAGCTTCTGCCTCTTCCGCCAATCTCTGCTCCTCAGCTAATCGTGCAGCTTCTGCCTCTGCAGCTAATCTTTGCTCTTCTGCCAATCGTGCAGCTTCTGCTTCTGCAGCTAATCTCTGCTCCTCGGCTAATCGTGCAGCTTCTGCCTCTGCAGCTAATCTCTGCTCTTCTGCCAATCGTGCAGCTTCTGCCTCTTCCGCCAATCTCTGCTCCTCAGCTAATCGTGCAGCTTCTGCCTCTGCAGCTAATCTCTGTTCCTCGGCCAATCGTGCAGCTTCTGCTTCCGCAGCTAATCTCTGCTCCTCAGCCAATCGTGCAGCTTCTGCAGCTAATCTCTGCTCCTCGGCTAATCGTGCGGCTTCTGCCTCTGCAGCTTGTTTATCTTCTTGTTCATTTTCAACACGTTCAATTTCTCTTTGTGCTGCCAAACGTTCCTCTTCAACCTTTTGTTCTGCTTCAACACGTTCGATTTCTCTTTGTGCGGCTAAACGTTCCTCTTCTGCTTTTTGCTCTGCTTCAACACGTTCGATTTCTCTTTGTGCGGCTAAACGTTCCTCTTCTGCCTTCTGCTCTGCTTCAACACGTTCTACTTCTCTTTGTGCAGCTAAACGTTCCTCTTCTGCTTTCTGCTCTGCTTCAACACGTTCTACTTCTCTTTGTGCAGCCAGACGTTCCTCTTCTGCTTTTTGCTCTGCGTCTTCTCTTTCGATTTCTCTTTGAGCAGCTAATCTATCTTCCTCTGCTTGCTGTTTAGCAGCCTCTGCTTCTCTTTCAGCTTCTTCTGCGGCAATCCTTGTTTCTTCAGTTTCTTGAGTAGATACTTCTCGCTCCACTTCTCTTTGCGAAGCTAAACGTTCCTCTTCTGCTTTTTGCTCTGCTTCTTCTCTTTCGATTTCTCTTTGAGCAGCTAATCTATCTTCTTCTGCTTGCTTATTAAGTAGTTTTACTTCTTCTTCACGTTGTAACTCTAACTGTCTTGCCGCTTCTGCTTCTTTTTCTTTGGCTTCTGCAATAGATCGTTCAAGTTCGCTCATTGCTCTTTGTTCTTGACTTTCAGCATCACCACGTTGTTCTTGAAGTTCTCTTATAATTCTATTCTGTTCTAATATTTCTCTTTTTAATCTTCTGATTTCAGAATCTCTTTCTTCATATGCTTTCTGAGATGATGTCTTTCTTCCTGATTTTCTTGAAGATCTTCTGTCTGATTCAAAATTATAGGCCAAACCAAACTCGTGCGTAGCACCAAATTCCGCTATAACTGCTTCTCCTCCTATTCCAGGTTCTACAGTATATCCTATTGATACATTTTTAGTAATATTTGCTCCTATACCTATTGCGGCGCCATAAAAACTATTATAACCCACTTGTCCCCATCCATATTGCGGTAATTCAAAAATCACGTTACCTCCGTATCTAAGTGCTTCTTCTCCTGGCTTAGAGGCATATACCATCCCACGGATTTCGTTATCTGCTCTCCAATCTAGATTTGTTGTATACATTACATGACCCGATAATATCATATTATCGGTGATCAATTCACTAGAAGAAACATTATACGCTACAAGGTTTCCTGCAGACACACCTACATCAAAATTTTCCCAATTAAAATTTACTCCAGGGTGAAGAAGGAAAACTGAACTATTCTGAAAATTATTTACAATATCATCATCTGCTTGTGCTTGATCTAAATTACTCTTAAGTCCACTTTGAGAATAGTTTAAATTCATCCCAAACGTAAAATTCATATCTCTATTCAGTTCAATATTATACGCATAGTTTAACGCTGCGCCAAAAAATCTGAATATGCCGACATTTTGCTGAAATAAACCTACTCCAACCCCTGTTTTTTCTTCGAATCTTGCCGAATAATTCATAAAATAAGTTTGTGAATTATCGCTGAAACTAGCTCTAGGGTTCCTGTTATAAATATTGATTGAATTTTTGTTTTCTCTTACTAAAGAAAAGGTAGGGTTAAACACGAAACGATTATACTTAATTGAATTGTGTAGAGGAATATCCGAAGGTAAAACTCCGCTAATCGGGGTCTCATCCTCTTGACCCATAATTATATTACAGGAAACTAAACATATGGCAATAAAAAGTATTCTTTTAATCATAAATTATCTCATTACTGTAATTGTACCTTTCCTGACTACGGAATTGCTTTTAGTTATTATATAAAAGTATAGTGATTCACTAGCTCCCGTAGCCGAATTTGCTGGCCATTCCTCATTATATCCTCCTGACTTCTGGAAATCTAATTCTCCTCTTGTACTATAAATACTTACTTCTACATCTGATTCGTTATACGTTGCGGGTAATATCCAATTGTTATTTGCACTATTACCTCCTGGGGTGATTAGATTTGGTATTAATTCTGATACTCCTGGTGGATTACCTATAACAATACTATCCTCATCCGTACATATTCCTGATGAAATCACAACCTTATATTCTCCTTCTGCAGTAACTGTTATCGTATTACCATTAAGTCCTACTAAAGGTTCATCTACTCCATCAATTATTCTAAACCATTCATATGTATATGCCGGATTTTGTTGTACGGATAAAGTAACAGATCCACCTGCCGGTAAGGAGGTGGGTGAAGCTGTAATTTCGATACCTGATGGTATTGGTGCTATAGTTAGGGGGGGTGACTCTGTATCTAACCCTACGGCTCCTGCGTTAAACATTGCCCTTAAAGTATATTCAGCGTTTTCGTCTGCTGTGCTTATTTCTAGCGTTCTTTCTGTGACCCCTGTGGGCACTCCATCTTTTACCCATTCAAAATCAAAAAAATCGTATTGATCTTCAGTCAACGATACTTGTGGAGGAGCACCACTACCTGCTAAAGTTAAACCAAAAAGATCTTTTATTTCTAAAATTACAGAACTATCATCACAATCAAAATCCTCTGTCGCACCTATAATTAACCCAATACTTACTGGCGAAAATACATTGGTAGTAGAGTTTAACATACTTAAACAACTATCATCTGCCATAATACGGATACTATACCTACCAGGGTTCATAACATCAACACTAACCGTAGGGTCTGTAAGTGATAGAATACCCGTAAGTGGACTTGTATCTCTTAACCATTGAAATAGACTCGTCGCTGGGGCAACTGGTGCGTCTGTAGTAACTTCTAAGTTTAATGTTTGCGCAGGAAGTATGATTAAGTTTTCTAATAAAGGCGTAGTTATCGTAGAGCCATCATTGATCACTCTAATTGGATTTACTGGTAATGGGCAAGATGCACCTAAATCAATTTTTACAGTATAATTACCATCAAAATTATTATCTGGTAAAGTATAAGTAGGACCCGTTGCGCCATCTATATCAACATCGTCTTTTTGCCACTGAAAAGCAGCTCTTACAATTAATTGTGGATTAAGAACATCAACAATATTTGTTCTCAATGTTTTATTAGGGTCCTGAGGACAAAAATTTACGGTTGGTGATCCTATTATATTGATATCCCCAGTGTTAATTCTATTAACCGTAATAACATTTGTTTGGGAAGTATATTGAAACGTACATTGACCAAAATCTATTGCAGCAAAATATCTGGCCGTACCATCAGGCTCAAGATCATTTTGAGTAATATTCAATGTCGGACCTGTTTCACCGGGTACAAGTACTCTATCTGTAAACCCGCCTTTAAACCATTGGTATGTAAAACCTGCTGGATCAATCTCGTTACCTAGCTCGTCTCTTACACTAAATGAAAGCGTTTCAACAAAATTAACAACATCACATATAACCAAAAGACCACTAGTTGTATTATTGGATAGTAATCTTAAATCGTTTCTATAAAAGTGAATCGGTATGGGATCTGATATATCTGCTGGACTCTCTGGTGAAGAGGATGTAATTACTCTAATTCTGTAGGTATCACTACTAGCATCTGAAGGTATTTCAACGTTGTCAAAACGAAGTTCTACATCAGACAAGGATGCATCATTTTTATCGGTAACCTTACCCAACTCTGTAGGCGTATCAAAATTACCATCGGCGTCTGAAAGCTCTAGTATAAATTCATTATCACTTGGTAATGCATCCCCTGGCCTTAGTGTTGTAATTACAGTAAAACTATTGTTGGCTGGAGACGAACTATTAGCAGCAAAAGCACATATTTCTGAGCGTTCATCACCCAGATTATCGATAAAAGTAGGTGCTAAAACAGCACGTTGTGCTAAAAGTTCACCGTAGTTAATGAACGATAGCAGACTAACGAGTAGTATTAGGTTAAGTTTTTTATTCATGATATCACACTTATAATTCTGGTGGATATACTATATCAACTTCGCGATTTGGGGCGCTTGTTAATAATATTGTTAATATATTTTTTACCAAGTTATAAAATTATAAATTAAATAGTTATATCAAACTAATTTTTGATGTTTTTTTGTAATAATTTTCTGACTTCTAGTTTGTTATCTCATTCAAACTAAAACATTTTTAAATCATAATAACAAGTTAATATACATAAAATTTTGTTAATCAACTAGTTGTATTACAAAAAAGATAGTAAAAGTACTGTAAATAAAAGCAGAAATTTCCCCATAATCTATCTAAAAAAATGTTCTATTTCAAAGAAAATCTATCTAATTTTTCCGCAAATATAGATTATTATACAGGTTAAAAAACACTTAAAAAGGCATTTTTTTTCGATTAAGTGTAAAAAAAAAGTAAAAAAATCAGTGAAGAAAAACCATTTTTTCCTTCTTTAAAAGAATGTTTTTAGGCCTGTTTTATCAACTAGATTTACAGCAAAAAAAATAACAAAAATGTATTTAGCTCAGTTACACTGGATAACCTAAATTATAGCTATAAAAATTACTCAATAACTATTCTTTTTCAACTACATTATCCCGTATTTATACTCTACAAATATACACTTACTAGCCTCTATCTACTAAAACACATTTACTCATAAAAATGCCGACTATTCATTACATAAAAATGATACCCGTTTTTGAATAAATTCAAAAAAAAACCTCATTAGACATTTCTAATGAGGCATATACATTCGATATAAAATATTATTCTTTTGTTTCTGTTTTGGCAGTTTCTCCACCATTTAATTCTTTAATAACATCTTCTGTAATATCTAATTCTTCTTTACCGTATAAAATATTACTAACCTCGGTATCACCATAGATATATGTATATCCATTTTTCTTACCGTATTCTTTAATAAAATCTTTTACTTTTGAAATTATAGAATCGATTTCTTTTTGGCTTCCCTGTTGAATCTCCTGCATTCTAGATTGTTGCTCTCTCTGAAGACCTTGTTGTTTAGCCATTAATTCTTGTTCTTTCTTCTCTCTATTGGTCTTAGACATAGATTTCATGATATTTTGATACCCTTGTACCTCGATCTGAAATTGTTTTGCCTTTTCCTCAAGCTCTGCTCTTACTTCGGTATTACGTTTTGTCCATTTTTCCTGAGCAACTTTCATTTCGGTGAAATCAGAAACAACTTTTGTGTTATTTACGAAACCTGTTTTCTCTATTTGTTGTTGACAAGAAGCAAATATCAAACATGCCCCCGCAATCCATAAAAATCTTTTCATTTTTCAAAAATTTAGTTCTGGGCAAAAATATCAAAGTTCAACTGATGTTATTCACTATATTCATCAAAAAAACAATTTATAATAAAAAACAATTAATTTACATTTTATTATAAACAAAATCTATTAAAAAGAAGTTGATTTAAAGCTTTTTAAGCACTATTTAAAAATCTCGCATATGTTAACCCCAAATAAGCTCTAAAAAGCAAAGAAAACTTAATTAAAAACGATTTGATCACTTTTTTAACACATAAATATGCGAAGAAAACTCTTTTGTGCGCATTGCTTTTATGTTTGAAACAATTCCGACCCAAAAAGCTTTTAAAAAATTCATTTTTCCGTTTTTATATTTTTCGGATAACAAAGACACATAAAAAGAATCAAACCTCATTGGAAGTGTTTTCTGTAACATAATGTTCTCTTTTGAAAAAAGTGTTTTGATTGAAGTTTTAGAGAAATGCCATAAATGTCTTGGTACATCATAAGCCGCCCAAAATTTCTTATAATAATCAGCATCATACGATTTGAAATTTGGTACAGCGACAATAAGATACCCTTCGGGTTTTAAAAGTCTTTTAATTTCTAAAATTTGATCATCCAAATCAGAAACATGTTCTAAAACGTGCCACATTGTAATAACATCAAACTTCTGTGATTCATAATCCAATGTAGTCCCGTCTAAATCAATTCCTTTTTGTTTGGCTAAATTTTTTGCTTGTTGATTAGGTTCTGTGCCAAAAACATGCCATCCAGCATTTTTGGCTACCAACAAAAATTCTCCTGTACCCGCTCCAATATCCAACAATATACCTGATTTACTTTTATTAGTTCTGGAGACAAGTCTTACTTTTTTACTAAGAGAGTATGTTTTAACCAAATGATATATTTTCTCAAAAAGAGATCTCTTTGCATCTGTATGAGAAATATAATCTTCGCTTTCATAATATTTCCCAATTTCTTCATTTTTTGGTTTAGGAGAAGTTATTAGCATATCATATTGTTTATCATGAAACAATTGAAATTTTTCTCCAGACACACTATGATCTTTACACTCGATAAAAAGTTCTAAATTTTGTTTTGTATTCATTATTCTGAAATCATTGGCTTAAGATAATCTTCTTTTTTAATGTTGTTTTTTATATCAAGTAACTTCGCTTTTGTTTTACTATAAAACAAAGAATGTGTAGATAGACAGTTTTTTCCGTTATTATCTTTAACGATTATTTTCACAAAAGTATATGTCGAGTTCTTAGTATGCTGTGATAAGTTATCACACAAACCTGGAGCAACATTTTTGTATGTATCCAAGTCTGTGTCAAAATTAATACTAACTGTAAAATTCAAATCTAAATTTTCAAACAATTTAGTTTTAAAGAAATTTAGTTTTTCATCCTCTTTCAATTCGAAATTTTTTCTCAACCAATATTTAGCTTCAGGAGTAGTAATTTTTGATTTAAACAAAAAATAGTCTCCAGTTCCGTATTTAAAAGAAACTATTCTATAATTTTCTATTTTGTTGATCGACTTACAGGAAAAAAAGAAAAAGGAAAGAAAAAAAACATATTTCACACAGCCTTTGTTCCACGTGGAACTATTCTTTGATAGCATCATGAATTTCTACATTTAGCATCTTACCTAATTTATTTGCAATTTTGACCGCATCATCATATCGTTTTGTTTTATAAACAGTGTGATGTTTATTGTTTCTAAAAAACCGAATGACGATTCTATCATGTTTTTCACTTGTTCCTAAAGCACTCACTGTACTCCATTCATTATTTAATTTGAAAGAAGCTGAAAAAACAGAAATATAATCAGGGAATTCTAAATTCAAGTCTACGGCAAAAAAAGGAATTCCAAAACAACTGTATACTTTTTTATTTCTAAAATCTTTTGAGATTTTAAAAGAAATAGAAAAACCAAAAATTATGAGCGTCACAAAGAATAAAATAATTCTTGGTAAAAAAGGTTCGGTTTCATTAAATAAAAAAAGAAAAGAAAAAACCAAAACGATAGTCGTTAAGATTTTTCCTTTTAGTGCTTTTTCCTGTTTACAAATTACACTTTCCATTATCTACCCATATAAACTAAAAGAACAGAAATATCACTTGGAGATACTCCACTAATTCTAGACGCTTGAGAAATTGTTGCTGGTTTAATTTTTGACATCTTTTCACATGCTTCAAAAGAAAGTGATTTAAGTTTAGTATAATCAAAATCCTTAGGGATTTTAATATCTTCTAATCTATTTAATTTATCAGCGTTATTTTTTTCCTTCTCTATGTACCCAGAATATTTTACTTGAATTTCAGCTTGTTCTAAAACTTCTTTATCCAAATTATGTTCCTGGATATACTCAGACACTTTTTTAAAATGTTTAATATCCTCTAATGCAATTTGAGGCCTAGAAAACAATTTAAACATTTTACCACTTTGATTTATTAAAGAAGAATTGTTTGCTTCTAAAACTGGATTTGCTTCTTCTGGTGAAACACTAGTATCTTTAAAAAACTGAACAAAAGCTGAAGACTTTTTCTCTTTATCTTCCATTCGTTTCATTCTATCATCTGATGCCAACCCTATCTTATGTGCTTTGGGTGTAAGTCTAAAGTCTGCATTATCCTGTCTAAGCAACGTTCTATACTCTGCCCTTGATGTAAACATCCTATAAGGCTCTTCTGTGCCCTTAGTAATTAGATCGTCTATTAAGACCCCTATATACGCTTCACTTCTTTTAAGAATAAAAGACTCTTGTTCTTTTACTTTTAAGGCAGCATTCATTCCTGCCATTAGACCTTGAGATGCCGCTTCTTCATACCCTGTTGTTCCGTTAATCTGACCAGCAAAAAACAAACCAGAAACTAATTTTGTTTCTAAAGTATGCGTTAACTGCGTAGGCGGAAAATAATCATACTCGATTGCGTATCCAGGTCTAAAAAATTTGACATTTTCAAAACCAACCACAGATCTTAATGCTTTAAATTGTACATCTTCTGGCAAAGATGTTGAGAAACCATTTACATATACTTCTACAGTGTTCCAACCTTCTGGTTCCACAAATAACTGATGTCTGTCTTTATCCGCAAATCTATTAATCTTATCCTCGATAGACGGACAATATCTAGGACCTATACTTTTTATTCTACCATTAAACATTGGTGATCTATCAAAACCTTCTCGAAGTAAATCATGAACCTCATTAGAGGTATATGTCATGTAGCAGGATCTTTGTTCTTTTAATGGTTTTGTTAAATCGGTATAACTAAATTTCTCAGGATGATCGTCACCTGGTTGTTCGATCATCTTCGAATAATCCAAAGATCGTCCATCTACTCTTGGAGGTGTTCCGGTTTTCATTCTTCCAGAATCAAAACCAAAATCAATTAATTGTTCTGTAATTCCAGTTGCTGCTCTTTCACCTGCTCTACCTCCTCCAAATTGTTTCTCACCTATATGAATCAAACCGTTTAAAAAAGTCCCATTTGTAAGCACTACAGCTTTGGCTCTAACCTCAATTCCTAAAGAAGTTTTAACCCCACGAATTTCATCGTTTTCTACAATAAGACCACTTACCATCTCCTGATAAAAATCTACATTAGGTGTTCCTTCAAGAAGCAACCTCCACTCTTCTGCAAAACGCATTCTATCACTTTGAACTCTCGGGCTCCACATTGCTGGACCTTTTGATTTGTTCAACATTTTAAATTGTATTGCTGTGCGATCACTAACTATTCCGCTATATCCTCCTAATGCATCAATTTCTCTTACTATTTGTCCTTTTGCAATTCCTCCCATTGCGGGATTACAACTCATTTGCGCGATGTTTTGCAGGTTCATAGTAATTAACAATGTACTACATCCCAAATTTGCCGCTGCCGCGGCAGCTTCACTACCCGCATGTCCCGCACCAACAACTATAACATCATACTCCTTATCAAACATATTATTTCTTTTTGTTCCACGTGGAACATCATATTATAAAACATTTTTTTGTTCCACGTGGAACAAAAATTAAAACCAAAAAACTACTATTGTTCCACGTGGAACAATAGTAGTTTTTCGTCTTCCTTATTTCTCATTAAAGCAGCCTCGTCATCTGATTTGTCCTTATAACCACATAGGTGCAAAATCCCATGAACTATCACTCTACTCATCTCATTAATTTCACTTACTTTAAACTTTTTTGCGTTCTCAAAAACTCTTTCAGTGGATATAAAAATATCTCCATTCAATTCGTTTCCCAAACTGTTATCAAAGCTAATAATATCCGTATACGTATCATGATTAAGAAATTCTTTGTTTAACTTCAACAAATACTCATCGTCACAAAAAATGAAACTTATTTCTCCTTCCTCTTTATTCTCGGATGAGATTACCTCACTAATCCATGAAGATATCCTGTCTTCATTTAACCTATCAATATCTCCTTCGTAAAAAAAATTAATCATTGTTTTTATTAAAATACTCTTGTACTTTTTGTTTATAATTTTGCCGCAAAGGTAATACTTGTCTGTTTAATATCTCGGTTGTATTAAAATATTGTTTCGCTCTGTTCAAACGTTCTGTATTTGTGTTTTTAAAATTAACCTTATTGGTTTTACTTTCTCTCTTTTTTTCTTCACCTTGTTCAAAAGTAGCTTCCTCTAATTTTAATAACTCATGTTTTAAGTCTAACATTTTACTCAACGTTTTTTCATTAAAACCTTTGTCCAAAAGCTCTTGTTCTACCTGCTCCATTCTTCTTAGTAAATCACTTCCTTTCTTGTTTCCAAAACCTTGCTTTTCAAGTTTATCTTGAAGCGCATTTCTCAACTGTTGTTGTTGTTTAAAAATATTATATAGTTCTCCATTTAAGTCTTCATTAAATTCTTCATTATCCCCTTCCTCGCCATTTTGTTTCCCATCTTTACCCTTACCATTTTTTCCATTCTTCCCGTTCTTCTTTCCACTTTTACCTCCTTCTTTTTGACCATCTTTTTGTCCTCCATTCTCGCCACTTTCACCTTTCTCTCCTTCTTTTCCATTCTGCTTTCCACCCTTCTCTTTTCCGCCTTCCTTATTTCCTTTCTCCTTACCTTTCTTCGTGCCTTCTTTCATTTTATCATTAAGTTCTTCTTGTTTCTTAATGATATCCGGCAACTGAAACTCACCCTTGCTATTCTTCCCTTTCTTACCCTTTCCAGATGCAGACATACTGTTCTGCATTTGATCCAAAGTTCTACTTAATAAATACGCCAAATCATTAGATCCAGTAATAGTGTATTGTTGATTTGCTGACCCCTGCACTATTTGGTTCTCTGCTAATTTCTCTAAAGACTTATCTATATTAAACTCTATATCTGTAAGCTTTTGCGTTACGTCCTCTGTTATTTGCGGTGTTCTTAACGCCAACGCATATAAACTATCATCTATGTGAACAAAATTCTCTCGCAGTACACTTTGCCTTTTTAATTTTTCAGAATACGTAGGATTGTCTTTTGTTACTTTCTTAAATCCAGCCATCAGGTTCTCTTGTTCAAAAGAAAAATCAACTAAGTTGTCTAGAATTTGTCTAAGCATTTCCATGTCCTCTTGTTGTTGCTCACTACCCGACATATTCATTTGCATCCTCATATTATTACTCATCTGCTTCATCTTCTGAGCTGCACTTTTTTGGTTTTTCTTAGCATCAGATTTATTCTCTTTCTCCAAATTTTCACTTGCCTTCTTCTGCTCTTCCTTTACCTCATTCTCATCTTCCTTTTTTTCATCTAAGCTCATAGGCTTTTTAAGCCCTTCATTTTGTTTTCTAAGATCCTCCATTTCCTTCTGGAAGTCGTCAAACTCTTTATTAAGCTTTTCTTGCCTTTCTTTGGTATTCTCTTCATCTTTCTTTTCAGAAAGTTCTTCTTGCTTTTTAGACATTTCTTCTAAAGCCAAACTTAGTTTTTCATGTTTCTCGATAACATAATATCTCTTTGTTAGCTCTAAAAGTTGTTCGAGATTTTTGTTTAAATTTTTATTTTCTTTACCTAATTCTTCTAACTTTTTCGTTAACTCTTCCTTTTGTATTTTATCAGAAAGCTTCTCAATTTCTTTTAATAATTTTTCATTTTTCTTTAGTCTTTCTTCATTACGTTCTAAACGCTCTTTTAGTGCATCCTTAAAAGGTTCCTCCTCTTCTTTTTTATCTAATTTCTCTAAATTATCTTTTAGCTGTTTAGAGAAGTTTTTCATCATTTTTTCTTGTTGCTTTTGTCTTTTTAAAAAATCCTCAAGTTTCTTTTTATCATTAAAATCTAATCTCTTTTTTTCTTTTTGTAACTTACTTAAACTATTAAGTTCTTCCTGTTGTTTCTTAAACTTATCCAAAGATTTATCCAATCCGGATATCGCTTCATTTTGTTTTTCTAACAATTTATTTGCTATTTCTTCTTTGGTAAGTTTAGTGAAATTAAAAACCTGACTCTTGGTACTTTTGAAATTATGAATTGCGTCATTGTCAAAAATCTCAAAATAAAACTCCTGTTCTATTCCTTCATTGATTTCTAAATCACCAGGGAATGTATATATAAACTCGTCAAAATTTGATTGACTAATTGTAATATTCTTAAATCTCTTTTGATCTGGTTTTTCTTGATCATAATAAACCAATCTTAATTTACTTAACCCATAATCATCACTTACACGTCCAAAAAAATACATGGTACTATTATCTAATGTATCCTTTTCTGACTTTAAATTTAGCTCTGGATATTGATCTTTGATAACATTCAAATTAAAAGACAGCCTATCATAATTATTTACATTTACATTAGAGGTAGTGATCTCGTAATCCATGTTTTTATAAATGTTCTTTTCTTTAGAAAAAGCAGTTTCATTTTTTTCCATTGGAATAATGGTGTCCTTTGTTTTTAATTCTACTTTGTCTGTGTTTCGTGTGTATACAAGCCAACTTACTTTTGTTCCTTCTGGTATCACGGCATTCCCTGTACTTTTTAAAACTTCATCACTTTTTTTTGTATATGCTGGGTAATCCAACCTCATTTCAAAATTCAATAAAGCCGGTACAGGTACTACTTCTAACTGATACGGAATCGAACTTACATCATTAGCACTTAATGTAAAATCAACTGAATTTTTGGGTTTTACAAACGTATACTCAAACTCACCGACTGCCGTATTCTTTAGAAAATAAATTTCTTCATTATAGTTAATAGTTACTGTTTCAGGAATTATATCCCCAGCAATCTTGACTTTTAGTAAAAAGTCCTTATTTTCAAAAGCATTTAGGTTTTCATTTACCACAAAAAACTGAAAAGGTGCCGGTGGCGTATACGCAACCTTATAATTTACCACTCTTTCATAACTATCTGAAATCCAACTAGTTTTATTAAAAACAGATAATAACAACAATATTACCACAGGTATTGCAGCATATTTTAAATATCCTACGTTTTTTCCAAAATTTATAGCTAGTTTAAAAGGAATCGGAGTTAGTTCTTCTGATTTTTGTTCTATACTTGCTAACAGTAATGATGAAGATGAATTGTTTTCTCTTAGCTGCAATAGATTTAACAATCTATCACTTACCTCTGGGAAATGATTTCCAATAATTCCAGATGCATCTTTATAATCTATTCCTTTAGCCAATCTAAATAATTTAGCCAATGGTATAGCTATAAACTTTATAAACAAACCTAATTCTACAGTAATAAATAACCAAAACAATATGGTTCTACCTATAGGGTTTAACCATAAAAGATTTTCGATTAACAGTGTTATCAAAAAATATAACACTCCTATTGCGAAGAAAAGGATAAGTCCTTTTATTAATTCGTTTATATAATATTTTCTAGTAAACTGTTCTAGCTTACTCTTTATGACCTCAAAATTATTCATATACAGCTATCTTCATTTAGCATTAACTTTTAAAACTACAACTTTATTTTCAATAGAATTGTTATATTTATGATAATTCAACCCCTTATTATCTAAAGAGTTATGAAGGACCTTAAATACATATGTGCCTATACCATACCTATAACGGCTATCTTAGGTCTTTTCTTACAAGGTTATTTCACCTATTTAACACCTATTTATGCATTTGGTCTTATACCAATAATCGAATTATTTACTCAGGATTCTAAACAAAACTTAAACGAGCAACAACGATTATCTAAAGGGCAAAAAAAACTATTTAATTGGTTATTATACCTTAATTTACCCATTGTATACAGTCTAATGTTTTTTACCATTTACACCTGTACCAATCAAACATTTTTTACTTATGAAATTATAGGAATTGTTATTTCTACAGGAATCGTATTAGGTACTAATGGTATTAATGTAGGTCATGAATTAGGACATAGATCCACTTATGAACGTTTTTTAGGTAAGGCTTTACTCCTACCTTCTTTATATATGCATTTTTTTATTGAACATAATTACGGTCATCATTTAAAAGTTGCCACCAAGGAGGATCCGGCTACCGCCAAATTTAATCATCCTGTATATTGGTTTTGGATTACCTCTACCATTGGACAATACCTTAGCGCTTGGAAAATCCAGTTTAAGCTTTTACAACAAAACAAACTTTCTTTCTTTTCTATAAAAAATGATATGTTCTGGTATCTAATCATAACCGTATCCTATTTATTACTTATTTATTTCTCTTTTGGATCATTTGGTTTTATCATTGCTTTGTCTAGTGGTATAGTAGGCTTTTTACTATTAGAAACAATAAATTATATTGAACATTATGGTCTAGCCAGAAGTAAAAAAACAACCGGTAGATATGAACGAGTACGTGAAATTCACTCCTGGAACTCTAATCACACATTAGGTAGAATATTATTATACGAACTAACAAGACATAGTGATCATCATCATCGTGCGGCAAAAAAATATCAGTTATTAGATCATCATGATAAAAGTCCACAGCTGCCTTTTGGATATCCCACATCAATGGTATTATCCCTTATTCCTCCCCTATGGTTTATGATCATGAATAAACATGTTCCACGTGAAATGAGAAATATTTCAAAATCTCAACACTAAAATTTCACAAGCAAAATCATTTCAACAGGACATTTAAGATTGTATCTTTGCCTTTAATTTTAGATCAAAAACCACACGATCATGGCAAATAATATTAGGGTTCGATTTGCACCTAGTCCCACAGGTCCGTTACATATTGGTGGCGTAAGAACCGCATTGTTTAATTATCTTTTTGCTAAAAAACAAAAAGGAACATTTATACTTCGTATAGAAGATACTGATCAAAACAGATATGTAGAAGGTGCAGAAGACTATATAAAACAAGCTTTGGATTGGTGCGGAATTCCGTTTGATGAAGGACCAGGAAAAGATGGCGGATTTGGACCTTACCGACAAAGTGAACGCAAACATTTATATAAGCAATATGCCGAGCAGCTTATCAAAAATGGTCATGCTTATTATGCATTTGACACAGCAGAAGCATTAGATCATCACCGTAAAGATCATGAAAGTAAAGGTAAAACCTTTATTTATAATTGGCATAATAGAGAAAAGTTAACTAATTCATTATCATTAACAGATGATGAAGTTCAACAGAATTTAAATTCTGGTGTGCCGTTTGTGATTCGATTTAAATCTCCACAAGACGAAACGCTTCATCTTTTTGATGAAATTCGTGGTGACATAAAAATTGATACCAACATCTTAGATGACAAGATTCTATTTAAAAGTGATGGTATGCCAACATATCACCTTGCCAACATTGTAGATGATCATTTAATGCAAATAACTCACGTTATTCGTGGAGAAGAATGGTTACCATCTCTAGCTTTACATGTATTGCTATATCGTTCTTTAGGTTGGAATCCTCCAAGTTTTTCGCATTTACCATTAATTTTAAAACCTGTTGGTAAAGGAAAACTAAGCAAACGTGATGGTGATAAGTTAGGTTTTCCCGTATTTCCATTAGCTTGGACAGATCCTAAAACTAAAGATATATCCTCCGGTTATAAAGAAGATGGTTACCTACCCCAAGCAGTTGTTAACATGTTAGCATTCTTGGGCTGGAATCCCGGAACTGAACAAGAATTATTTTCTTTAGAAGAATTAATTCAAGAATTCGATCTTAAACGTGTTAATAAAGCAGGCGCTAAATTTGATCCCGAAAAAACGAAATGGTTTCAACAACAACATTTACAGCAGACTAAGACCTCGATATTATCAGATCAATACGCCCAATTACTACAACAAAAAAATGTTTCAACTACTTTAGACATCCATAAAATTGTAGATACCATCAAAGAAAGAGCAGTATTCGTCGAGGATTTTTGGAATCTAAGTAACTTCTTTTTTATTGCACCTTCTGAATATGAAGCAAAAGCCACTAAAAAAGCTTGGAAAGAAGATACACCTAGCCTAATGCACGAACTAATTAGAATTCTTGATGATATCACCGATTTCTCTGAAGAAAATGTTTCTACGATTACCAAAGGATGGATTACCGGTAAAGAAATTGGATTTGGTAAAATTATGATGCCCCTTAGAGTAGCCCTTGTAGGTTCTTTACAAGGTCCTGATCTATTTCTTATTGCTTCTATGATTGGAAAAACTGAAACCATTCAACGTATAGAAAATGCTATAGAAAAACTTTAAAACACATAGTACAACTCCTAAAGAAAACCATTAATAGTTCAAACTGTTAGTGGTTTTCTTACTTTATCGACTGTAACATTTCTATCCCATCGTACACTAATACAGTAAGAACACTTTGAACTAATACAACTATGGGAAAACAATTTAAAGTAATAGAAATATCTCATTCTTGGTCTCTTAAAAAACTAAGAGCGAAAGTTGAATATGAATTAAATAGGGTATCAAAAGACGGCTGGGAGATTGTAGATATCTCTTTTATCGGAAGTATGTATACAGCAATGATAACAATTTCTAAATAACAACAATTGATCTATAATTTATTACTAAATTCAATCATTATTAACTTTAAAATATAAAAGATGGGGCAATATATAATTTATCTATTTTTATTCTTCGGAATTATAATCATATTAAAAGGAATATTTACTGTAAAACAACAAACTTCTGCAATTGTTGAACGTTTTGGTAAATTTTTAAGTATTAGAAACTCAGGATTACACTTTAAAATCCCAGTTTTTGATCGTATTGCAGGACGTATTAATCTTAAAATTCAACAGTTAGATGTATTAGTTGAAACAAAAACAAAAGATGATGTATTTGTACGTCTTAAGATTTCAGTACAATTTCAAGTTATTAAAGAAAAGGTTTACGATGCCTTTTATAAACTAGAAAATCCGCATGATCAAATTACATCTTATGTATTTGATGTTGTCCGTGCTGAAGTTCCTAAAATGAAGTTGGATGATGTTTTTGAGCGTAAAGATGACATTGCAATCGCAGTGAAACAAGAACTTAATGAAGCCATGGTTAATTATGGATACGACATCATTAAAACTTTAGTTACCGATATTGATCCAGATCTGCAAGTTAAAGAAGCTATGAATCGTATTAATGCTGCAGAAAGAGAAAAAGTAGCAGCCGAGTATGAAGCTGAGGCTGAACGAATTAAAATTGTAGCAAAAGCCCGTGCCGAAGCTGAAAGTAAAAGATTACAAGGACAAGGTATTGCTGATCAACGTAGAGAAATTGCTAGAGGTTTAGAAGAGAGTGTTGATGTGTTAAATAATGTTGGTATAAATTCACAAGAAGCCTCTGCTCTAATTGTGGTTACTCAACATTATGATACCCTTCAATCGATAGGTGAAGAAACTAATAGTAATTTAATATTACTTCCTAATTCTCCACAAGCCGGTAGTGATATGTTAAACAATATGATTGCATCTTTTACAGCCTCTAACCAAATTGGTGAAGAAATGAAAAAACAAAATGCAAAAAAAGGAATCACTAGAAAAAAACCAGGTTCTGACGCTTAAAAAATTATATCATTCACGTACCGAAACCCGATCCTAAAATTGATCGGGTTTTATTTTGTTAATTTTTATTCAAAATTAATTTAAGAGCTTTTAAGCCATTTTAACATCATCATTAATCCAATCATAAATCGATGTTTTTTAAACACCACAAACAGCTTTATTTTAATTCAATTTTAATCATAAAAAATTATTAATATTAAAAATAAATAAATAAAATCTATTATAGTTAATATAAATTTTAACATCACTTATTATAATAATAATTTATCAAATATGAATGTATTTCATTTTACAAAATAATACGCTAAAATCTGTAGCGTCATAAATTTTATAATAGATCCAATATCAATAACTCATTTGTTCTACAAATAAAATTATTCTTTATAGACTTACCTTCTACATAGATTGCCTACTATATGTCTTATTAATAATTTTAATCCAAACTATTCTAATTCTAAAAACATTGTATTTTGGTTAAAATTACTTTACTTTTTGTACTACTGTTGTTTCAATTTTTAGGGCACTCACAGCCCCCTGAACCACCTATTGGGCATCGTTGGGTACTATTTGATCAATACTCTGATGAATTCAACGATAAAGCTTTAGATACTAAAAAATGGCGAGATACATTTAATGGTTGGAAAGGCAGGCCACCCGCAAAGTTTGATCCTTCTACTATATCAGTACAAAACGGTACGATGCAAATAAAAAATAAAAAATTGGCCACTCCAGATGGAAAATATACTATAGCAGGGGGTGCCGTTCAATCTCTAAAACAAACTGCCCATTTTGGATATTATGAAGTTAAGTTTAAAGCATCCAAACTATCTATGTCTACAACATTTTGGATGTCTAACGGCAAGAAAAAAATAAAAGGTCCAACCAAACTAAGTAATGATTGCCAAAAAGATAGCTGGAGTCAAGAATTGGACATTATAGAGAGTGTAGGTGGTGAATTTAATCAACCATGGGCGTCCGGTTTTAGAACAAAAATAAATTTTAATACACATTACCGTTATATTGACTGTAACGGATCTCCAGAAAAATTCTACTCTGCCGGAAATAATGCTATAGAAGGAAACGGTATCAAAGCCGATGCAACTCTCGTAGGTGGTGGTGAATCCTGGGAAGATTTTCATATCTATGGTTGCTATTGGAGAGATAGTAAAACCTTTGATTTTTATGTAGATAAAAAGTATGCCGGTACTGTAATCGCTAGTACAGATGTGGTAGACACCCCTTTCTCAGAACCAATGGGTATCAATATGGTTACAGAAACTTATGATTTTGCAACCCCCTATCCTACTGATCATCAATTATCTAATAATAAAATTAATACATCATATTACGATTGGATAAGATCATATAGATTATTTGCTGTAAATGAACCTGAATCTAGTACTATTGATACTTCTATAGTTGAAGTTTTTGATGAAACTATATCTTTTTTTAAAGACCCAATTTTAGATAGTAAAAAGAACGAAATTACCCTTTCCTATTTATACAAAGCCAATCAAAATAGAACCTTAAAAGTTCATATTAATAATAATAAAAATAAGGAAGTTTATTCTCAAGATTTAAAGGTTTTAGAAGGTTACGGTAAAGCACAAACCCAATTAAATTTAAAAACTTCTTTACCAAAAGGGTCTTATACAATTACTGCAGATATTAGATCTAATGTACCATCTAATACCTCGGTAATTGCAGTAACAAAAGACCATACAATAATATTTTAATTTACAATATTTTAGAATTAAAAGAAACTATTGCTAGAAGTTCTACTTTTTGGTACTATTTTTGCTCCGCATACTATAAATAGTTATCAATTTTAAAAGATCCTTTGATAATATCTGTTATACGTTAAGATATTGATTTATTAGAGTTTACAATAAATTTGTTTAATTTAAAATTAATTATACTTATAACAAAAGTCTCATGAAAAATTACTTAATCATTTTTTTATTCATCTCTGGAAATATATTTTCTCAAAGTATAGGTGAATTAAAAAAAACAGCTAAACGTGACGCTCAAGCAACAATTCAAGCTTCTGTGGATAGAAATCTTAGTACCATATTAAAATATACTCATCCTACCGTTTTTAAAGCATATGGCGAACAGAAACTTATGGAAACTATGAATGATATTTTTAGAACTATGGACGCCCAAAAAATCAAAATAAAAGACTTTAAAATTGATGAAGTAACAGAAGTTAAAAAAGAAGGAAATCAATATAAATCTTTAGTAAAAAACACGATTAATATGGATTTTAATGGGCGTTCTGTAACATTAAAGAGTTCATTATTTGGTTTTTATAATAAAAAGAAAGCACAATGGTATTTTGTTGAATCTAATAAACTTCTAGACGATCCCGATACCAAAAAGCTATTTCCAAAATTTAAAACCGATATAGAAATTCCTCTAGATGAACATATCGCAGATGATTATTAAATCATAAACAATCAAAAAAAAATAACCCCAAAACTTTGAGTTTTGGGGTTATTTTTTGGTTATAAACTGTACGTAGATGCTAATTCTTTAGCTTCTAATTGTAGCAATTCATTTTTATCTTCTAATGCCTTATTAATAAAATCCTTTGCCTCTTGATTGGGTTTTAACTTGTTATTTTTTAAAACAATACCAAGAGCTATCATTGTAGCAATTCTAGTACCTACTTTTTTAACAGCAGTCCCATATAACGGTTCCAGCTCCTCGATAGTTACATTGTTCGCAGCCTCCTGAATTTTATTTTTAAGTACAATTCTTTTCTCATCAGGTAAATTAGTGTACTTCTTCCCTGCTCTTTTTACTTCTTCTATAGCAGGTATTACGGCTTGTTTATTATTTTGTTGTGGTTTTTGAGATTTATGTTGTTCTTGAACTGGTTTAACTTTAGCCCATGTGTCTCGTAAACCTACAGTTTTATTAAATACCAAATTTTCTGCAGTACTATCACTATCCATATTAAAATATCCTAATCTCTGAAATTGAAATTGTTCTAAAAGTTTACCTGTCTTTAAACTAGGTTCTACATAACCAGTTATTATTTTAAGAGAATCTGAATTAATAAATTCTACAAAATCCTTATCCTTATCACTATCAGGTGCTTCGTGATTAAATAAACGATCATAAATTCTAATTTCTGCAGGAATAGCATGTTTTACAGTAACCCAATGCAATGTTCCTTTTACATTGCGTTTAGATTCTTCTGTACCACTTCCCGATTTACTTTTAGGGTCATAAGTACAATGAATTTCTGTAATCTTACCGTTTTCATCTTTTACTACACCTTCTCCTTTGATAATATAAGCGTTTTTAAGACGTACCTCTTTACCTAAGGTTAGTCTAAAGAACTTTCTACCTGCCTCTTCTTTAAAATCCTCTCTTTCGATATATAATTCACCAGAAAAAGGAACTTGTCTTGATCCTGCAGTTTCATCTTCAGGATTATTTTCTGCTGTTAACCATTCTTCTTGATCTTTTGGATAGTTTGTAATTACCAATTTAACGGGATCAAGTACTGCCATTACACGTGATGCAGTTTTATTAAGATCCTCACGTACACAAAACTCTAACAACGAAACATCTATTACGTTTTCACGTTTTGCTACACCAACGGTATCTACAAATTTACGTATTGAATTAGGTGTATATCCTCTCCTTCTTAGTCCCGATATAGTAGGCATTCTTGGATCATCCCACCCAGATACTATTCCTTCTTGAACCAATCTAAGTAACTTGCGCTTACTCATTATCGTATAGCTTAAGTTAAGACGAGCAAATTCTCTTTGTTTTGGTCTAATATTGCTACTGTAGATTTGATCTAAAAACCAATCATAAAGTTTTCTATGCGGCTTAAACTCTAATGAACATAGTGAATGTGAAATATTTTCTATATAATCACTTTCACCATGTGTCCAATCATACATTGGATAAATACACCAATCATCTCCAGTTCTATGATGAGTTTTCTTTAAAATTCTATACATCAAAGGATCACGCATTAACATATTTGGATCTGCCATATCTATTTTGGCTCTAACCACGTGAGCTCCCTCATCAAACTCCCCATCTTTCATCTTTTG
This sequence comes from Aquimarina aggregata, assembly GCF_001632745.1. Taxonomy (GTDB): domain Bacteria; phylum Bacteroidota; class Bacteroidia; order Flavobacteriales; family Flavobacteriaceae; genus Aquimarina; species Aquimarina aggregata. The sequence continues at coordinate 59,400 of NZ_LQRT01000024.1, forward strand.
AAATAAGGACAGGTTTTCTTCTACCGAGCGATCTCTAAAAGGACTGTCAGTTCCAGGTTCTGTAGTTGTTCCTTTTTGCTCTGCAATAGCCTCTGCAGATTGTGAATCAACATATGCTTTACCTTCCTTGATTAACAATACCGTCCAATCATACAGCTGTTGAAAGTAATCAGAAGAATAACACTCTTTATCCCATTGATATCCTAACCATGCGATATCTTCTTTGATAGCATCAACATATTCTTGTTCTTCTTTTGCAGGGTTAGTGTCATCAAAGCGCAAATTTACAGGTGCGTTGTATCTAAGACCAAGACCAAAACTTATTCCTATAGCTTTGGTATGCCCTATATGTAAATATCCATTAGGTTCTGGTGGAAAACGAAAGCGTAAGCTATCACTACTCATTCCTTCTTTTAGATCTTCTTCTATGATATGCTCTATAAAATTGAGCGATTTTTTCTCTTCTGTCATTACTTAAAAATAAAACACAAAACTACAAATTCTAATCCTGCTTAGCTATTCTATAAAAATGTTTAATATAAATTATTATGTATTCTATAATTTGATTTAAAAAGGGGTCGTTTTCCCTTGTTAATTAAACCAACATTCTCATTACCTTTGTTTAAAAAAAAGCAGTGGGATATATCAAACTGAAAAATATTAAAGTTTATGCCTATCATGGTTGTCTTGTTGAAGAAAAAAAAATAGGTTCTGATTATCGAGTAGATTTAAAAATTAAAGGGGATCTATCTAATTCTGCACAAACCGATCGTTTGGCGGATACTATAGATTACGTTCATCTTAATCATATTGTAAAAGAAGAGATGGCGATACGTTCTAAGCTACTAGAACATGCAGCAGAGCGTATTTTAAATAGAATCATAGTAGAGTTACCTTTGGTTCAAAAAGCGACCGTAGATGTCTCTAAAATCAATCCTCCTATTGGTGGAAATGTAGAAATGGTAACAATTACCAGAACCAAAAAACGCTAACTTTATGGTGTTAAAAAAAAATGAATGTTGTTTTAATGTGAAATCATTTGTTTAGAACTAATAAATTTTTTTACATTTGCCTGAATCCAACCAAAACTGGTGTCGTGGCCGAGTGGCTAGGCAGTGGTCTGCAACACCATCTACAGCGGTTCGAATCCGCTCGACACCTCAAAAAATCCTGTAAGTATTTACAGGATTTTTTTATTTAGTATTAAAACTTGATTCTGGTCTAATTTTTTCGATTCTATCCTGAATTTTCTTTTCCATTGTGTCAGGTAATACACCTTTAAGAATAAGAAATACACCAAAAACTACCATCATTATACTGATAACTCTTTTTATAATATACGTTCTTTTTGGTGTTAATTTCTTTTTTAAACGTTTCGCTAATAACATTTTAAAAATATCAATAAGTAGATAGGTTCCTAAAACCATACTAAAAAAATACAGAATTCTATTCGTATTCATATCTAGTTGTGGTCCAATTACTATGATTATGCTTAACCAAAAACCTAGTACACCGATATTAATAAAATTAAGTAGAAACCCTTTTACAAAAAGCATTAAATAATTATGCTTATTAATAATTTCTACTGATGTATCTCTAAGTTTATTATAATTTTTACGTTCTTGAATAAATGATATTATCCCATAGGTACCTAGAAGCATTCCGCCAAAAATGAATAATGCGGGATCATCTTTTATTTTTTCTAAAATTTGATTTGTACTAAAATATGCAATAAGAATAAATACAATATCCGCAAAGATTACTCCTAAATCAACTGCAAGTGCTGCTCTAAAACCTTTTATAGCTGCAGTTTCTAACAATACAAAAAACACAGGTCCTATTAGAAATGCTAATAAAAACCCTAAAGGTATTGCTGCTTGTGCATCTTGGAGCATGTGATTTATGAATCTTTCTTACAAAGTTAAAAAACTACTTAGTTAACTTCAATAATTTTTCCTCCTAAAAGTTTTTGAGTATCCATTTCTTTTGGATTACCATAAATTCTGATCGTTCCACCAGCATTAGTATTTGCTTTGATATAGTTTTTGGCATATACTTCTGCCGAACCACCTGCACTAATTTTTACTTGTGTATCTTTTGTTTTTAGGTTTCTTCCATAATATTGTCCACCAGATGTAACAACTACCTCCTGCTCTTTTACCTCACCATCTATTTCTATTTCTCCTCCTGATATTGCTTTTACAAATAAATGTTCTGCTTCAATATTTGCTCCAATACTGGCACCTTCTTGAGCTCTTAAATCTAACGAATTAGAAGATATTACATCTTTAGATTCTACTCGGGATCCTTCATTAACATCAATCTTTCTTAATTCTTTATAATACACAACCACCTGAGTGTTATTATTATCCCAAATATTATCTAAAGACATACTAATCTTTAACAGATTATTGTTTTGTATAACATTTATATTTCTGCGTTTTACTCCAGTAATTTCAACTTTATTCTCATCACTTTGAACTAAAGTAACCTGAATTTTATTAAATATTTTTAATTCACTGAAGTCACCAACATTTTTAGTTACTACATCTTGTGCTTGAACTACAGATACTGCACATACAAGTAAAAGAAACATTATTTTTTTCATCGCCCTATTTTTAAGATTTATAATTTTTTGTTTTATTATGAACGACACTTATATATTATTATTCCATTTCTTCTCTACTTCCTAACAACGTAAAGTCTAAGTGCCTTTTCACGAGATCAGCGTTTTTTACTCTCACAACCACTTCATCTCCTAATTGGTATGTTTTCTTATTGGTTTGCCCAATTACAGCATATTCATCTTGATCAAAAACATAATGATCATCTGCTATATCTTTAAGTCGAACCATGCCTTCGCATTTATTGCTTAAGATTTCTACATAAATACCCCATTCTGTTACTCCAGAGATCACTCCTATGAAATTTTCATTTTCATGATCTTTCATAAATTTTATCTGCATAAACTTAATAGAATCACGTTCTGCACTAGCAGCTAGATTTTCCATGCTACTACTGTGATTACATTTTTCTTCATATTCTTCTTCTACTACAGATTTTCCTTTATCTAAATAATGTTGTAGCAAACGGTGTGCCATAACATCAGGATACCTTCTTATTGGTGATGTAAAATGAGAATAATAATCAAAAGCTAAACCATAATGCCCTATGTTATGGGTTGTATATTCTGCTTTACTCATACTTCGTATAGCTAAAGTATCTACAAGATTTTGTTCTTTTTTACCTTGAACATCTTTTAATAAACCATTAAGTGATTTTGTAGTGGTCTTGCGATCTCTAAGATCTAGCTTATACCCAAATCGACCTATAATGTTTTGTAAGGCTGCTAATTTTTCATCATTAGGTTCATCATGAACTCTATAAATAAATGTTTTTTTAGGGTTCTGTTTTCCTATAAATTCTGCAACTTTTTTATTAGCTAGAAGCATAAACTCTTCGATAAGCTTATTTGCATCTTTAGAAGTCTTAAAAAATACTCCTACAGGTTCGTTATCTTGATTTAAATTAAACTTAACTTCTACCTTGTCAAAAGATATAGCTCCTTCTCCCATTCGTTTTGCACGCATTATTTTAGCTAATTCATCTAATTTTAATGTTGCTTCTGCTACTTTAGGATCTGCTTTATATTCTTTTCCTGTTAATGAGATTTCTGCAGGTATGGTATTTTCTTTAGTTTCTATGATATGCTGTGCTTCTTCATAAGCAAAACGTGCATCAGAATAGGTTACTGTTCTACCAAACCATTGATCTACAATTTCTGCTTTATGATTAAGTTCAAATACAGCAGAAAATGTATATTTTTCTTCATTTGGTCTTAATGAACAAGCATTATTAGACAAGACTTCAGGCAGCATAGGTACTACTCTATCTACTAAATATACAGAGGTTGCTCTCTCATATGCTTCATCATCCAGAATTGTTCCTGGTTGTAAATAATGGGATACATCTGCAATATGAATCCCTATTTCATAGTTACCATTTTCTAATACTTCAAAAGATAACGCATCATCAAAATCCTTAGCATCTTTTGGATCAATTGTAAAGGTGAGTGTTTTTCTCATATCTCTACGTTTCTTGATCTCAGACTCTTGGATACTGGTATCTAACGTATTTGCATATTCTTCTACTTCTGCCGGAAATTCATATGGTAAACCATACTGCGCCAAAATTGAATGAATTTCTGTATCATGCTCTCCTGGTTTTCCTAAAACACTAACTATTTTACCAAAAGGAGAATCTGCTTTTTCTGGCCAATCTTCGAGTTTAACTAATACTTTATCGCCATTTTCTGCTTCTCCAATTTTATTTTTAGGAACAAAAACATCGGTATACATTTTAGGATCCTGCATGTTTACAAATGCATAATTTTTTTGAATCTCTATAACGCCTACAAACTCCTCTCTTTTACGTGTTATAATTCTAGTAACCTCACCTTCACTTTTTCCTCTTCGTTTTCTGCGATATACATACACTTCTACTTCATCTCCATGTAGACCTTTATTTAGATTATTACTAGGGATAAAGATATCATCATCTAGATCCTTTACGATTACATATCCACTACCTTTAGATGTGATATCTAATATACCAGTGTATGTATTTATATTGGGTATTATTTTAAACTTTCCTCTATCTACCTCTTCTATTTGCTTTTTAGCAGCAAGCTGTGCTAATTTTTTAATAATTTGATTACGACTACTTGCGTCATTAACACCAAATTTTGCAGCTATTTGTTTATAATTAAAAGGGGTATTAGGTTCTGATTTTAATATTTTAAGTATTCCTTGGGTGATATTCTCTATTTTTGGAGACTTTTTTTTTCTATTTCTCTTTCTTTTCATTAATATTCATTATATATATGCGTTAAAAGTACAGCTTATCTTTTAACATTTGTAATTTTAAGTTTAATCTTTTATTAATCCTTTAAAAGTGCCCTTAATTCAGCTGTTCAAAATATAGTATCTGTAAATCAACGTATTACATTTATATATTTTATCTAAATCATCATTTATTTCTGATTTTTTGATTAATTTTAAAACACTAGGATATTATTTTGTTTACTAAGTATTTCCCCCTAATGAGTAAAGTCAAAAAAATACATAAGATTATATTTCTATTCGTTCTAATTTTTATCATAGGTGTTTACTCTTTTTCATTGTATATCAATAACACTATAGATAAGAAAAAAGAAACTACCTTAGAATCAGAAACTCACAACATTCTCAAACAAGATAAAAAAGCAATACAATTACAGTAAACGTATAGGTCTATTCTATATTTTATTCATTCATATTTACGTATTCAATTATTACTACTTATTTTGTATATTTAGATATACTATACCACAGGGAATTATTAGATGAAAGACTTTGTTATTATAAAAACGTATACCTATCCGCACGAGTATGCTGTTCTAAAACTTCTTTTAGACAAGGAACGCATTTCTTACTTTTTTGAAAATGAAACCATGATTGGCGTTTTTCCTTTTTACTCAAACGCACTAGGAGGTATTAATCTAAAAGTACATCAAAAAGACAAAGCAAAGGTACTACAAATTATAGACAATCTAAATACGGACTCTCATTTAACAATAGTCTAAACTTTTATTTCAATTTTATTTCACGATTTAAAACAGTTGTCAACACATATTATATATATATCTTTTTTCTTTTAAAATTTAAAAAATAAAATAGTGATTATTATATAGTGTGAATAGCGGTATAACTTTTCTAAGTTTTATTAGTTTCTTACGTTAGATTGAATTTTCAGAATGATATTAACAGGATATGAATATAGTAAGTACTTGAAAATCTTCTAAAAATGAAATTTAATTAACAACTGTTAATAGCTAATAAACACATATAATCTTTAATATTTTTACGGTAAAACCGTAGTTCATAACATTAAATTAATGTTTAAAAACTTATCCAAAAAAACATGAGTTATAATTTTGATATATGGTTATGATGCTTGTATTCTAATAAAAATGATAACGACCAAATAAACTTTCTGAATTTTAAGAACTATTTATCCACACGCAATGTTAACAGAGGATAGGGACTTATTAACATTGGGGTAACATTAAGGTAAAATATTGATTTTTTGGAGGTTAGTATTTCTGAGATTGAAGTATCTTTGTTGAAACAATAAAAACGTATTCAAAAAATGAAAATCGCCATTGGAAATGATCACGCCGGCACGGCATATAAGTTCGGTATTACTGAATATCTAAAATCTCAAGGGATTGAAGTTAATAATTATGGTACTAATGAAGATAGTAGTGTAGATTATCCAGATTTTGTTCATCCAGTTGCAAAAGATGTAGATGGTGAAGCAGTAGATTTTGGTATTTTAATTTGCGGTAGTGGAAATGGAGTATGCATGACAGCAAATAAATACAAAAATGTTAGAGCTGGATTATGTTGGACCAAAGAAATTACAGAATTAACAAGACAACATAATAATGCAAATATTATTTGTATTCCAGCTAGATTTACATCTCAACCCCAGGCATTAGAAATGGTAAAAACTTTTCTTGCTACAAGTTTTGAAGGAGGTAGACATCAAAATAGAGTAGATAAAATATCGATGTGCGTATAATTGTATGACAAAAACACACGCTCATAATCATTCTCATCAAAAACGTACTGGGCGTAATTTATTATTTTCAATTGTATTAAATATAGTAATTACAGTTGCTCAAGTAATTGGTGGATTGTTATCAGGTAGTTTATCTTTACTATCCGATGCGCTTCATAATTTTAGTGATGTTTTATCACTTATCGTAAGTTATTTTGCTAATCGATTGGCAAAGAAAGAGGCATCGATAAAAAGAACTTTTGGATTTAAGAGAGCAGAAATTATGGCAGCATTTATTAATGCTGCTTCTTTGATTATTATTGCTATTTTTCTTGTTTTTGAAGCTGTAGAGCGATTACAAAACCCACAAGAGATTAGTGTTGGGATTGTGATTATATTATCTATCGTAGCTATATTAGGTAATGGTTTAAGTGTTTTACTATTACAAAAAGATAGTAAAGTAAATATGAATATGCGGTCGGCATATGTGCATTTACTTACAGATTTAATGGCTTCTGTAGCTGTTTTGTTAGGAGGTTTATTAATGCGATTTTATGAATTATTCTGGATAGATAGTGTATTAACTTTTGCTATTGCTGTTTATTTAATAATAGTAGGTTATGACCTTTTAAGAAAATCGTTTAAAATATTAATGTTGTATACGCCAGATACTATCGAAGTAAAAGAAATTGTAGCTACAATTAATGCATTACCCAAAGTAAAAAGTATTCACCATGTACATGTATGGCAATTAAATGAAGAAGAAACACATCTAGAAGCTCATATTGATTTTAGTGCAGATATTCCTGTTTCTGAATTTGGAGAGATTCTTCATACAATTGAAGCTATAGTACACGAAAAATTTGAGATTAATCATGTTACTTTGCAACCAGAATTTGATAAAGAAGACAGTAAAGATATTATAGTACAAGACTAGGCTTATGAGTATTAATTTTAGAGTGAAACGGTTTGAAGAAATCGAGGCATTAGAGTTATACAAAATTCTGCGCTTACGCGCAGAGGTATTTGTAGTAGAACAAGATTGTGTTTATCAAGATATAGACAATAAAGATCAAAAAGCGCTACATGTTATAGGATATAAAAACGATCAAATTGTGGCTTATACCAGATTATTTAAGGGTGGCGATTATTTTGAAAATGCAAGTATCGGTAGGGTAATCGTATCGCAAAAAGAAAGACAATTTGGGTATGGTCATGATCTTATAAAAGCCAGTATTGAAGCTATAGAAAAACACTTTAAAACAACCGAAATTAAAATATCCGCACAAACGTATCTAAAGAAGTTTTATGAAAGCCATGGGTTCTCGCAAATAGGAGAGGAGTATCTAGAAGATGGTATCCCTCATATTGCGATGGTTAGAATATGAGTTGATTTTAATTTCGTACTTCATTTTGATACAGATGTACACCCCAAAGGTTTTCAAAACCTTTGGGGTGTACAACAGCTAAATTATTTTAAAGTATACTTAGCTTCAATAAAAACCTTTTTTTGAATATGAGCATATTCAAAGTTGGATTTTCCATCAAATGTATCAAGGACATAATCTGTAAAAATACTAGTTTTCTTATTTGATAGATATGCATGATATGATGAATGAGGATATCTTCTGAAATCTTTTGTTATTTGATGATGTTCTGCATTTGTATGAATATACAGTACTAAATTCTTAAAATATACTTCGTCTGTTATTCGTATTCTAGAAAACTTTCTTTTAAACAAACTTCCTGTTCTGTTGTACATCTTATTAATTGCTTTTGCATACGCATTAAACAGATTTGAGAAACCTTGAGATATGATTTTGCTTTCTAAATTATGCTTTGTTTTTATCAATAAATGAAAATGATTAGGAAGCAGACAATAACAATGAATGTTAGCAATAGGAAGAATATGATTTTTCAATAATTTTAGAAAATAAGTATAGTTTTTTTCTTCAATAAATAAGTTTTCTTTATTGTTTCCTTGATTATAGATATGATAATATTGATTAGGCTGTACTACTTCGTACTTCATTTTGATACGTATTAAGACCCCGGGGGTTTTCAAAACCCCCGGGGTCTGGCAAGCTGTTAATTACTTTTAATTTTAATATTATCAATGTGATATCTGGTTGTAGCCCTTGGATCTCCTCCAACATACTTAAAACCAATTCGCATAGAACCTTCGATACAAGATAGATTTATGGGTCCAGCAGGAGAAAAATCTCCAAATGCATTTATAGGACCTCTAGGTATCTGTGCATCAAGAAGTGTCCATGTTGCTGTGTTTATATCATCAGTAAAGTCATTAGAGACAAAGACTTGTAAAATATTACCATTATCAAAACCAGCTTGTAGATCAAAATTTAATACCTCATCTGTTGTGGTACTCATATCAATTTCTGGAGATAATAACCAGATTTCATACAAGGGTTCTTTTGATCTAAATCCGGTGATTTGTACATATTCGTTTTCACTAAATGTTGCAATATCATAATCCAAATCACCTTTTGTTAGATTGATATTAATCCATCCTTTTTCTTCAAGATCTTTTATTTTTAAACCTGTAAATTCTTCTTCAAATAAGACGTTTTTTCCTTCTGTAGCCGATGTACATGTTACTACTTCTGGATCACAACGATTTTCAATATCAAAAACCAACCCATCAGGATCGTTAAGTGCCAAATTGTATGCATTACCAAGAAAATTTTTGGTTAATATTCCTGTAAAACTTCCTTGTTGATTAGGAAGTGTGAGACCTCTAAAATCAGAAAAAGTACTGGTGCTTAAAATAGTAGTTCTTCCTGTTTCGCAACTTTCAATAATACGTTCTCCATCAAACTTATCATTGGGTTCTGCTGCAAATGTGAAAGCGTTGTTTTCTTGCACGATATTTTTATTAAACTGAATATTATTTACTTTGACATAAAGGTTTAAAAGACGATCTGTAAAATTATCTATGGTTGTTTCTAGAGGCGTTATAGCAAAAACTTCAGAAGAGCGATTAATAACTTCGTTCACCGAAAACGAAGGAATAGCAGCAATAGTATTGCCATCTAAAACACCTAGTGTTGGCACGCCATTTTCTATACCTATAGACAATCCATCAAGTTTTATAAATACTTTTCTACCAAACTCATACGAAGTGAATAAAGGCGCATTATCAATTAGTACACGTATGCCAGCTGTTGGATTTACAGCTGCATTCTGAAGTATCAATTCTTTAAAAAAATTGCCTCCTTTATCACTAGAAACAACATAACCAATACTATAATTATTGGTATCGGTAAAGCTAGCTTTAGCATTTTCTCCTTCTTTCTCGATTTCTTGTGCTAAAATGCCGAGTAAGGCTTCTAAATCCATGACTGTACCATTAATAATAGGCTCTTCTATAAGTAAAGGCGGTGTTTTAAAATCTTCTTCGGGTGTGCAACGTATTGCAATAAGTGTAAGGATAAAGATAAACACGATTGGTTTTAAATAGTGTGTAGACATATTTTTGTTTGTGTTAATTGTTTAAAATCGTACGTAAAAATTGATGTAATAAGATGTTCCAAAACCGTAGAAGTATTTGGGACCAAAAACAGGTGTTTGACGCTTGGATTCTTCTAGCGCTCTTCTATAATTCGCATTTCTGGTTTGTTCAAAACCTCCTGTTCTGTATTGTTGATTAAAAATGTTATTTACAGATGCAAAGAACCCAACATAATATTGATCTATTTTCCAGGATTTACCACCGATAGCATTCACTAAAAAGTAAGCATCAAATTGTTCTTGTTTTAATAAGTTATTAGCAATGTTTTGATCAAAATCATTAAAAGGTAATCCATCTACATCTTGGTTAAAGTTAGTTGTTCGGGCAAACGGGCTAATACTTATAAAAGCGTTAGAAAAGTAGTTTGTTGTGGCACCAAACCACCAAAATTTAGGATCGCGATATTCAAAACCTAATTGTGCCGCATTTTGAGGACCACCAGAAAGGTAATATCCTTTTAAGCTAGATTTTCCGAAGGAACGTATACCTTGAACATCAGTAAAAATATCACTTGTGCTGGCTAGTGCAAGATCAGGGTTATTATCATATTTAAATCGACCAATACCCGCTGCGCCTTTAAGTTTTATGGTAGGTGTGATTTGATATTCAATTCCAAGCTCGGCACCCAGATGTGACTTATCTATATCGGTTAAGATTTCCTGAACAAAACCAGCTCCCGAGCCAGCAATTGCCTGAGTAAAGAAAAAAGAAATATTCGTTGCGTCAAGAATTTTTGTGTAGTAGCCAGTTAGCCGGGCTTTTATTTTAGAAGAGCGAAACACGTAACTGGCATCTATAGATTGTATTTTTTCAGTTTCTTGTGGTTTTCCTATTAATTGAGAAACAGGTGCATTATTTTGTCTTGCGTTTACAAACGTATTTCGAATAGTAGGCGCTTTATTAAAATAAGCAGCATTAACTACTGCAGAGTGTTTTCCGTGTAATCGAAAGGTTGCTCCACCTTTGACACCATAATTTTTAAAAGAAACTGCAGGACTCATTCCTAGAGATTGTACTCCGGGAAAATATCCGTTTTCAAATAAACCATTACGCTGGTAGGTAGTGTTGGCTACATTTCCGCTTACAAAAAAATCGAGGTTTTTATATTTAAATTGTGCTTGTACAAATCCATTTAGTACGGCTGCATTAATTTCATAATTATAGTCAAAACGATCTCCTTCTCCAACGATTCGATTAGGGTTTTGTAAATCGCTTTGTGCACGATTTGTTAATGCCGTATTTGAGAATCCTGAAGCTGATGTAGCAAATAAATCTACATCAAGAAATCCTGTTCCTCCAAGAAGATCCTTAACCCGAGCAAAATTCTCACTTTTTAAGTTTCTATACTTGACAGATGCATTTAAGGTAAGGTGATTGGTTATTCTGCTGTTTAGGATAATATTTCCGGTAAGCTGTGTATCATCATTTCTGTCTTCATATAAAATATACGTAGCATTGCTTCCTTGTTGTGCATTTTGTTGATTTGTTTGTCGTAAAGTATCCCAATCTAATTGGCCATTGTTAATAAGGTTTTGTTGCGCTAAAAATGCATTTTGATAATCTACAGCAGTTGGATTAGCTTCTTTTAAAAAAGAACTAGGTAGATGATCCGGATGCACTGGATTGGTATTTGCTCCTCTGCCACCACCAAGGTAAACAGACTCTCCAGATGTATTGGTTACTAGATCTCCCCCTCCAGTATCTATTCGTGTATTGGCTATTGTACCGGTTTGAAAGGCTAAATTTGTATTAATGCTGGTTTTTGGAGTCACATCCCAATAGTGATTTATCATGAGTACTGGTTCTTTAACACTACGTTCTCTTGCATTTCTTATTTTACCATCTTGATATCCCCAGTTGGGATTGTATCTCGCCCCTTTTATGTTAAAAACCTCTTCGGTAATAGCAGTAGATCTACCTCGACGATTGGGAGTATAAAACCCGGTAAGATTAAGACTATGGTATTTGTTTAATTTCTTTTCAATTGCGATAAAAAAAGAATTAGCATCATAGCCTGTACCCTGTATAAACCCTTGATTACCAAATCTACGCGCTAACGAGAGTGAAAAAGCCCATCCTTTTCGTGTAATTCCAGAGTTGTAGGTGCCTATGATTCTACCTTGATAACTTCGGTTAGAAGATGCATAGGAGACTCTACCGCCTTTTCTGTATGTAGATGCTCTCATGATGATGTTTGAAGTCCCTAGCAAATCACCAAAGGTGTAATCGTTTTGAGAAATGCCGGCAGAAAATTCCTGATTGCGTTGCACATCATTAAGACCACCCCAGTTACTCCATTGTGGTCTTCCGGTAGCTAGCTTATTCATTTCAATACCATTGATTAAAACTTTTCCGTTCTCATTATTTAATCCTCTTGGGCGAAAGAATGTTGCACTAAAATCAAATGCCGCGGCATTTAAAAACGTATCTCGATTTGCATGCAGTAATGCAGCCACAGTAAAAGAAGTATCATCTGCATCGTTTATTTCAGCATCAGAAAGAGATATCGTTGCTATTTGCGATTGCGCTATTGTAAAGTCATGTTGCAGCGTTATTTTTTTGAGATCTAGAAGTTTCCCTTCATTAATCACTATAGGAAATCTCTTGGTGATATATCCTGGTTTTGAAATGATCAGGATTTGTTCGCCTAAAGGAAGTGTTTCGTTTTTAAAATCAAATACTCCAAAACTGTTTGTAGTACTCTGGATTGTTGAAGCTTTAATACGTATAGCAACTGCAGCGATATTCTCTTTAGAAATCGCATCAATAATCCTTCCTTTTACATTGGTTTGTTGTGCGTGTGTTTTAGCAATACAAGATAAAAATAGTACCACTATTATTTTTGAAACATGAGATTTTAGAATCATTTTTTGACGTGTGTAAACTTTTAACGAATTAAAAATGTTGAGGTTAATGATTGGTACAATAGTAGGATACGCCAGTTTCATTTTTCGGAACTGAAAAAAACAATCTTTGCACTAAGACCATTTACATTTTGATTTTGCTGTAAAATAGAATCGACTATTTTTTGTCTATGTGAATAAGAAAAATTCAGCATAGCCATAGCTACGGTTAATTTTTATTGTGAAACAGATATGAAAAAGAGTACTTGTATTAAGGTAAATTCAATGTGTAAATGGTATAACTTATAATTACTAAGAAGATGTTACGAAGTTTACCGTACTTAATTATGCTGATTTGTACCGTAGTCTTTTCACAAGAAAAGAAGACCTATAAAATCAATACGATTGCGTTTTATAATCTTGAAAATCTTTTTGATCCAGAAGATGATCCCAAAACTTTTGATGATGACAGAACCCCAAATGGTAAAGATCATTGGACCTATGACATATATGCCGATAAACTAAAAAACATGGCAGATGCAATCTCTAAAATAGGTGTAGACCTTACTAAAAATGCACCGGTAGTTTTGGGTGTTGCAGAGATAGAAAACAGAAAGGTTTTAGAAGACCTCGTAAATGAAAAAGTATTGCAATCGAATGATTATGGTATCGCTCATGTAGATTCTCCGGATAGAAGAGGTATAGATGTGGCCTTATTATACCAAAAGGCATTGTTTAAGCTTAAAAATATAAAAACTCATGCTTTGCTACTATATGATCATGAAAAAGAAAATAAGCGTATGTATACAAGAGATCAATTGGTGGTTAGTGGGTATCTGGATGGGGATTTAATGCATATTATTGTAAACCACTGGCCATCACGAAGGGGAGGAGAAGCGCGAAGTCGGCAAAAACGTATACAAGCAGCAATAGTAAATAAAAAAATTATAGATTCTCTTTTTTCAATAGACCCATATGCTAAGATTGTCACTATGGGTGATTTTAATGATGAACCCAATAGCCCAAGTATCAAAAAAATCCTAAAGCCCAAATCAAATCAAGAAGATGTGGCGCTAAAAGGATTGTATAACCCTATGATCAAAATGACCAAAAAAGGTATAGGTTCACTTGCCTGGCGCGATAGTTGGACACTTTTTGATCAAATCATACTCTCTAAAGGACTATTAGATACTACCAAAGGCTATCGTTATTATAAAGCAGGTGTGTTTAATAAAGATTTTTTAACGACCCAAAAGGGAAAATATAAAGGATATCCCTTTAGGAGTTATAGTAGTGGCCAATATACAGGTGGCTATAGTGATCACTTTCCTGTGTATGTGTATTTGATTAAAGAGGAATAAAAGTAAATTTTGATTGTTATTTTTTGTTTTTAGACATCTTCTCTGCTAATAACAAAGCATTATAAGCATTCACTATTTTGCCGGATTTTGAGAGTTCTGAAAAGGGAATCAGTTTTTTCTCTCCATTTTGACCTGTGATTTCTACATCTATATCATAAGAAGTGCCAGATTCCAAAATAACTTTTTTTACCTGACTTGCACTTAGATTAGGGTAATAGGACCTAATTAAAGCTGCAACTCCAGCTGTTATTGGTGAAGCTATAGATGTACCTCTAGAAAATTCATATTTGTTATTAATATCGGTAGTATAAATTTTTTCTCCCGGAGCAAAAACATCAACATTCTTTTTTCCGTAGTTTGAAAAAAATGCTACTAAATTTTTGTCTAAAGCGTGAGTTGTAGCCCCTACAACTATATAATTATCAATGATTTCTTTATCGTTTTTATAATCAATAGGAAAAAAATCTTTTGTATCATTACTTCTACCATCATTTCCTCCGCCAGCAACTAAAAGCACATCATTTTTTTCGGCATATTTCATTGCATCCTGAACCCAATCTTTATGAAGAGAAAAATCTTTACCCCAACTCATGTTTATTACTTTGGCTCCATTGTCGACCGCATATCTGATCGCTGATACAATATCTTTATCATGTTCATCACCAGAAGCAACCATTACCACTGGCATTATTTTAATATTATCAGATACTCCTTTAATACCAATATTATTGTTTCTTGTAGCCGCTAGAACACCACTCACTACGATTGAATGTTGAAAAGGAACATCCCCATAAACTTGATTGTAACCATAATTTAAATCTTTATTATCATTTGGATTATCGCCTATAAGTTCACGCTCTTTATAATCAACATTTAATACTGTTTTTAATGCTTCTTGAGTCTCAGGAATATACTTTTCGTAGAATTCTGGAGTAAGTTCATAAGTAATCGCGCGTTTTATGAATTGTATATGAGCTTTTGCTAAACTATCACTTGGTTTAGTATTCGATAAACTATCTAATTGTGAGATTTTATACTTATTTTTTGGAAAAAAAGTGTTTAAATACCCTTTTGCTTTTGGATATACTTCTAACCAATTTTTTGCATATTTGATGAAATCTTCCTCTTCCTGTATTACATCGTTGACCCTTTTTTTTGCTTTTGAGTATAACTCATAAAGTTCTTTTTGATCTTGGGAAATAGTTTCTGGCGCTTTATCTTTAAAAAGAGGAGTATATTTTCTAAGGATCCGAACGGCTTCTGTATTTTCATATTTCAGATATTCACCTTTAGTATTACCTAAAAAATCCCAACCATGAATATCGTCGATATATCCGTTTTGATCATCATCAATGCCATTATTTGCTATTTCATCGGTATTTAGCCATAATTGTTGTTTAATATCTTCATGATGGATATCTAGTTTGGTATCTAAAACAGCAACAATAATTTCTTTTCCTTTTTTGTTGGACAGCAACTCTTTGTAAGCTTTATCTAAGCTTATACCTGGTATAGTATCTTCTTTTAGATCTTTATGATACCAGTTTTTAAGTTCATGTTCAGAAAGCTCTTGTTGTTTTGTTATTACATTGCCTGCTTGGGCATAGTTTAATAGAGGAATACTAAAGAAAAAGAATATTGTTTTAAGCTTCATAAATTAACTATTGTAATTGATACATTTTAGTTGCCCTAATTTCGAACAAATATATGGCAAAGAATACTTCAATCATTACGTTTAGGCACCTGCTCTACCAAAAGTAAAGCATTATAGGCACTAACGACTTTACCAGATTTTGAGAGTTCTGAAAATGTAATCAATTTTTAGGTTGATAATCAGGATGTCCTATTTGATAAAGATTCAGTAAATGTATGTAAAGAAAAAAATTCTCCTCATATTGAAGTTATTCCCCATTTTTAATCCGTTTCTCGATTTCCCTTTTACCGGCGGGAGTAAGGGTAGTGGCAGAGGTTTCTTTAATAAAGATTATACCATCAAATTGTTTTCCCGGTATTATGTTAAAAATCGGAGAATAAGAACGATCAAATGTCCATGTTGCGCCTGCTGAGTGCATTTTTAGATTTTTCTTTAAAAATGATTGTACCGCATTAGGGTTGGTAAGTTGTTTTAGGTGAATGTATAACCTATCTTTTTTTGACTGTGCAAAGTACCAATCAAAATGACCTTCTTCCCCGGGGTAAATCTTAAAAGAACCTGCTTTTCCATACACATTTGTATTTTTGTTTTTTGTATAACTCCTAGCCTGAAATGTGCCTTGGTAAGTTGCAAACCCAATGGCATAATATTTTTTATCTCCAAGGTACTTTTTTAAAACACTGCCTAATGGTTTTTGGGCTCCATTGAAATAGCTTTCCGGATCTTTATTGATATGTCCATTATGTGCCCATAACATCATTTTAGCATTGGAGCCTTCCTTTTGCAAAGCCTCTAATACAGTCTGTGCCATATATTCGTCACGTATGTTAAACCCAGCTCGTTTTTGTAATTTACTATCTTTTACTTCGACACCTTGAATAATTTTTTTTAAATCTGCTATTACATTAAAATATTCCTTATTTGAGGTTTTTTGAACGAGATGCGCCTTGTTCATAATTATATAAGAAAGCAAAGTGTATAATTTTTGCCTTGTATCAGAAACACTAATTTTATCACTCTTTAAAGTTTTGGTAGCTTTAAATATAGAATCAATGTTAACCTCTAGCATAGGGTGATTTGCAGTCCTTTTTAAGAAGTTTCTTACTCTGGTGTATGCTAAATCCAATCCTACCAGTTGAGTATCTATACCAACAAATTTTACTTTCTTAGCATCTGGTATAGTTTTATTATAATCGTGCATCCATTCGATCATCTCGATTACCTCTTCGGTATTCCAAATCCAAAACCCTTGGGCAGATAATGCATCTCTACTGTTACCTTTACCATGTAACACATAATCATTAATCGGTCTACACCCGACATGGCTGGCTTCAATACCAAATAATGTAAATCCCATTTCTTTTACCAAAAACTCGAGCATACGATGTTTCATTTGGAAGATTTCCTTTGTACCATGACTAGTTTCGCCCATGCCTACCACCTGTATATCTTTTAAAATGGGTTTAAGATGATTAAGATCTTCAAATCCTGTTTCTGCTATTACACTGTTTATTGTGATGGATTTCTTTTGGATCCATGAAACGACACTGTCCTTTTGTTTTTGTCTAAATTCCAGAAGTGTTTCATACTGTTTTTGGGATAAAATTTTAAACTTCTCTATAGCATAACTACCATTAATATTTTTTATAAAATTATCTCGGTCAGTACCTTTTAACCATCTTGATATATATGGAGAAATTTGAAAAATATAGGTATCACTTTTCTTGACAGGAAACTCAACAATCTCCAGCCCATCTTTTCTAAAATTATTTAAAAACCCTTGTAATGTATCTTTTTGGGAAGACAGCAATAATACTTGAAGATTTACATTTTTTTGTTGAAGGTGTAGTTGAAAAAAATCTCCTTTCTTTAATTGAAGTTCATAAGTATGTGTTTCATTTCCTTTAAGTTTTATTTCTTTGTTTTCCTCAAAAGTTCTTATTGCTTCTTGACTATAGAGTTCGTTTTGGATAAAACATAAAAAGAGTAAACAAAAAAGTAATTTAAGTATATTCATTCTAAGTTTTGATTTATGTACTGTCTTTTTAGAGTATTACTCAAAAAACAAACTTTTAATTATAGAATAACAATATAAGATCTACCTATTCTCTCGTAGGCGTTTTTCAAGTTCTTTTTTTCCTCCTGGTGTAAGTGTAGCAGCAGAGGTTTCTTTGATAAAAATCATACCATCATAAGATTTTCCGGGTTCAACTCTACGCGTTGGGGAATAAGAATATTCAAAAGTCCAATTGGCTCCAGCGCTATTCGTTTTGTGTTTTGTGTTTAAAAAGGTTTGGACAGCATTTGAATTTGGAGAAGGATTAAAATTAAGAAAGAATATATCTTTCTTGGATTGGTTAAAATACCAATCTAAACTTTCTACCTCAGCAGGTGATATTTTAAAAGAAACGGCTCCCGCATATTTTTTTTCTTTTGGGCTATAATTTCTGGCCTGAAAACTTCCTTGATACGTAGAAAACCCAACAGCATAATACTTATCGCCTAAATCTCTTTTTAATATACTTCCTAAAGATTTTAAATATCCATTTATATAAGCTCCTGAGTTTTTAGAAATATGACCATTATGTGCCCAAAGAACCATTTTAGACCCTAATTTTTCTTTGTGTAATACTTCTAAAGTAGTTTGTGCCATATATTCATCACGAATATCAAAGTCAACCTTTTTCTGAAATTTACGATCATTAGACTCTACTCCCTGTATAATTTTTTTTAAGTCTCTAATAGTTTTAGCATATTCTTGATTAGAGGTATTGCGCACTAATCTAGTTTCATTTACTACGAGATATGACAATAAGGTATATAATTGTTGTCGTTGCAAAGACATATCCGTTCTATCTCTATTCGTTTTTAATCCTTGAAATACGGAATCTACTTGTATGTTGTGTAATTCATTAAAATTAGTTTTTTTTATAAAACTACTTACATTTTTATAAGCTAGATCTAATGCGACTATTTGTGTATCAATACCTACAAATTTTATTTTTTTATCATTGCTCACAGAGGTGTTATACTTTCTCATCCATTCGATCATATCAATCACCTCTTCTGTATTCCAAATCCAAAATTCTTGAGCAGACAAGGCAGTTCTACTAGTTCCTTTACCATGCAACACATAATCATTAATAGGCCTACACCCTATATGACTAGCCTCGATAGCAAAGATATTAAAGCCCATTTCTTTAACAAGAAATTCCAGCATGCGATGTTTCATCTGGAAAATCTCTTTGGTACCATGACTAGTTTCACCTAAGCCAACAATTTGTATATTTTTTAGAATGGGCTTTAAATACGATAGATCTTTAAAGCCAGTTTCTGATTTTACACTTTTTAATAAACGAGATTCATCTTTTATCCAAGAAATTACACTGTCTTTTTGAATTTCTCTAAAAGCCAACAACTTTTTATAAGCTACAGAAGAAAGCGTCTTAAATTTTATAACTTTATAACTACCATCAATATTATTTATAAAATTGGCACGAGTAGAATCCGTATAACTTTTAGGGATATACGGACTAATTTTAAAAGAATAGTTACCGTTTTTTTTAATAGGGAGTTCTATGATCTCTTTTCCGTTTTTTCCATATGCTGTATTAAATCGTTGTATTGTGTTTTTTTTTTGGTGAAACACTTCAATTTGAATATTAACATTTTTTTGTAACAGCTGTAATTGTAATAGCTCTCCCTTCTTTAATGGGAGCTCATAAAGATGTGTTTCATTACCTTTAAGCTTTGTTTCCTTGTTGTCTTCAAACGACATGGGTGCTTCTTGCCCCAAAACCTCTTGTAAGAATGGAAAATATAAAAAGGTTAATAATAAGACTAATTTGATTTTAATTCTTTGCATAATAAAACTTAGAAATTGTAACGTTTTTCTTATTTAAAATTAGACTATTGTTAAAAAACACCATTGTTTTGGATAATAATTTTGATATTATGTTTAGCTTGAAAATTACTTTGATTAACTTAGAAAGCCATACTATACAATTTTTTAATTTTGGTTGTTCAACAACCAAAATTAAATGGTTATTCAAAATAACTTAAACAACATTTCTAACACACTTTACTCAAAGGGCATAATGGATCCTGTGGGTCAGCCTCGCTTTCTTCATTTGTACCACCAACTATTTTTCTGAGACTATTCCTGTTAAGGTTTGAGATGGTTATTTTGTTTAAACTTAATTTTTTAGTTTCTCTACTTTTCTTCATGATTATTAGTTTTTAATTTTTGGCAAATATATTGTAAAAGCTTGCAAAATCAATATCTCTACAAATGAAACAAGTCGCAATTCTAGAATTAAGACTTAAAAACAATCCAATAATTTTTAACTTTGGTGTGTTAGTAAACGTTTTACAAAGTACGATGGATATATCCCTGTTTTTTTAAAAAAATATTTAGAAAACACCTCAGCAGAATTAAACCCAGCTTCTGCTGCCAATGCCTTTATAGTATAGTTTTGTAACCTAGAATCTAACTTTAATTGATTAGTGATATAATCTATTCTTAAATCATTTATGTAAGGTGAAAAGCTTTTTTGTCGATGGTATTTAATTACTTTGGTCAAATATTTAGAATTGGTATTTATCTTTTTGGCTAATACTCCAGAAGTAATATTCATTTCTAGAAATCCCTTATTTTTTTCAAATTGATCTAGTTCT
The DNA here is from genome assembly GCF_001632745.1 of Aquimarina aggregata. Classification (GTDB taxonomy): domain Bacteria; phylum Bacteroidota; class Bacteroidia; order Flavobacteriales; family Flavobacteriaceae; genus Aquimarina; species Aquimarina aggregata. The sequence continues at coordinate 80,070 of NZ_LQRT01000024.1, forward strand.
TTTAATATGATTTCGACGACCTCTTCTGTAATACCAATTGAGGAAGATTCTTCAGTGATTTTATTTTCATGTTTTTCTATTATAACTTCTTTTTTTGTAGAATTCATTAGATCTTCAAAACGTTTTTGATATTGCTTGTTTTTTCGATAGCTAAAAAAAAGAATGCTTGTAATGATTAGTATAATAATAGATGAAAGAATAAGCCCAAAATGTGATTGACTATTTTTACTTTTCAGTTCAGTAATCAGCTCTTCTTTTTTTATAAGTAATAAAGGAGTATCATATTCTTTAACTAATTTAACACTCAAAGATTTATGTTTACTATTAAATATGCTGTCGTTATGGAGTAATCGATTAATATAATAGAGTTGATAATTCTTATCCTTTAAAGTTTTATAATATTTAATTATTTCTAAATAAGCAGGTCTGGATTCAGAAATTAAATTATGAGACTGTTGTACAATTGAATCTATTTTCTTAAAATAAATAAGAGCTTTTTCTTTTTTAGATAATGCATTATATGATTTTCCTAAAAAGAGATAAGTATCAATTATATTATGATGGCCATATCCTTGTCTATACTTGCTTTTTAAAAACTCATCTAACCCTGCATTTAAGGTTTCGATAGCATTAATATATTCTTTATTGTAATAGTAAAACATTCCCTCATTCATCCTGAATAAACCTTCTATATCTGTATTTTTTGACATTTCAACACCTTGTTTATAAAAATATAAGGCAGAATCTATTTCTTTAGTTTGCCTATAGATAGTTACTAGATTAGAGAGAGTTAATAGATAAGGTATAGAATCGTTTCGCTTTTTACCAAGTCTTGTTTTTCTATAGAGCAAAGATTCTTTAAATAGTAGTTTTGCTTCCTCATATTTCCCAAACTTTCTTTTTAAGGAAGCGATATTACTTTGCAAAGCAGAAACATAAAAAAGGACTTCATGTTTTTTTGAATGAGCTAACCCTTCTAGATAATAATCCAAAGCTTTGTCATAGTCACCTTTTGCTTGAGTAATTGCTCCTTTATATGTATGTAAATAAGCTATTTGCTGCACATGCCAAGTATTTTTAACTATATCGAGTGCACTATCTAAATATACAATACGTTGTTCATGGTTATCCATAAATAGTTTAGACATATAGAAAAAACCTTTCGATGTTTCAAAAACACTATCAAGATTCTTTCCTTTTTGCAAATAAGCTTTTGCATACACTTCTGCGGTCGATCTATTTGTTTCTATCGTTTTATAAAACTTATCGTGAAGTTCTTTAAAGTCTAATCCAATTAGAGAATCCAAGTCGCTAGAAGTTATTTTTTGACTATATGAGATACCTTGTAGACCAAACAAACAAAACAAATAAAGTAATAATGTATATCTAGGCATTTTGGTCTTGATTCTTTTTATAGTATATGTCTTATTGTCTTAAAATATTACCCTAAAAGTTTTAAAAATTGTTTTTTAAATAATTCAAGAAGGTTTTTTCTTTAGTTTCTAAACGACACAAAGATACATTTAATATGTGTTATTAAAAAAACGTTAAAGCCTTTTAAAATCAAATAACGACAACGTTTATACTGTAGTCTTAATTCTAGAATTTGGTGCTGGATTTTCTAGAATCAAGACTAGCTCTAGTTGTTTTATAGAGAGTGCTCCAACTACATTTGACCCATCAAAACGCAAAAGATGGGAACACAAACCAACCAGCAGCAACACCAATTTATCAATGCTATTTTAGAGACGTTTCACTTAAAGATGGATGTGTTTTTCTATAACATCGTGCATCATCATCGGTATGAGATTATCATGTATCTGTGGATCACAAAATTGTATACTCAAGGTAAGTCTATAGATCACGCCATACAAATCCTGTATAAAGCCAGAAATCGGTTTATGTTACCTAACTGCTACCAAAAGAAATCATAACGCTACATATACATTTAAAATAAAAACATCATGAGAAATATTATAGAAGACCAAATACCCCAGGAAGAAAAAGATAAAGCCAGCAACTTGATCACGCAATTAGAAGCCATTTTTAATGATAAACTATCGGCACTAACCGAAAAACAACGCCAGGATTATAAAGCAATCAACGAAAAAAACAAATTGTTTGTAAATAAGGTGTGGGATTATCGCCAGCATAGCGAAGCTTTAAGTTCGCCCGATGTTGATTGGCAGGAGTTTGAGCGAGATTATAAAGCACGTGTATTTACCGAAAACCTATTGGGTAGAGTAGAAAGTCTTGTGTATCGATTAGAGAGTACCAAGATCCTGCACGATTATGATAACTATCAGGACTCGTTAAATGATTATGCCTATGCACAATATAGCAAAGGAGCTGGTAAAGCAGGATTTACTGAAAAAGTAGCCGAGTTAAAGCAATTTTTTAACCGCACCAAAAGTACCCCAAAAACAGAAAATATAGTTGAGTGAGTGCAAAAGACCTTCCGTTGGGCCAAAAAGGCCCTCGGTTGGACTTATGAGACCCAATTTTAGACACACAAGGTCTAAAATTAGAGCAACGGAGTCTAATTTTTAACCCATCGGGTTCAAATTTGAACCGTATCGACCCAAGATTACCCCCCAGAGGTCTAACACTTCGTCAATCTTGCCCAACAGAAGGTCAAAAAGGCCCATAGCATGGTATAGGTAGCTCAATTTTTAGGTTGCGAAGTCTAAAATTACACCCCTGAGTCCCATCATTAGCTATCATAACCCCAAGATTGAGGTTTTCAAGGAAAACAAATAGTATAAAAATAAAAGGGAATTACAATGAATATTTTAATCAAACAAATAGAACTAATAGATCGCATAGATCAACTGATCCGATTACAAGCTACAGGGACTCCAGAATCGCTAGCGCATCGGTTAGGAGTTTCAAAAACAAAGCTCTATAGAATCATTAATATTATGAAAGATCTAAACGCCCCCATCCTTTATGATGTAGCCATACAAAGTTTTGTGTATGAAGCTGCGGTGGGGTTTCAGTTTGGGTTTTATGACAAAGAAACGAGTACTAGAGGGGTGAATCCTTTTGTGGGGTAATAGCGATCTCAAAACAATCAATAGTATCAAATAACAACAATTATTATGACGCATTATGTAAACATGTGCAGGTATGCTGCACTCTTATTTTTAGTGACCACACTTTTTACTGCCTGTCAAAAAGATGATGAACAGAGCATACCAACAGAAACGAACCAAGAGGTTACAGAAACACCGTATCAGATTAGCAGGCTATTTATAAATGATCTGGATAGTGATCCAGAGTTTCAAAAAATGGCATATACTTTTAAATTAGAGGAGCCTCTGAAAAGAGCAAAACAGGCTCCTTTTAGAAAATCCAGTATAACCAATAGTGGGTTTTCTATAAAATTTGGTTCTACCAAAAAACTGGTTAGCGCAGGCAAAATATCCTACACCTTTTTAATAGAAAGAGACATTCCAGAAGCCAATATTTTTGAAAACCTGGTCATTGAAAAAGCTACCGATGGCAGTATTAGGGGCTATCTCATGAAATATAAATCAGATGTGTATTGGGATGAGGGCAGCGATGATCCCTTTAGAGGTGACATTTCTATTTCACCGTATAGTGAAAATCTAGATGAATTAATTACGACATTAAATGACCAAAAATCGAGTAGTCTACAAAAGGCCGAAGATTGTAATACAGTTGTACATGTTAGCATATTTGTAGAGTATTCATGCACAGGCTCTAATCAACACACTGTTGATGAAGCAGAGGATTGTAATTGCGGTACTGTATATGCCTGTGAACAACCTCATAACGAAGTATATACCTTTCCTACTTATGTACCATGCAATGATTTTAGCGCACCTACTAACACCAACAATACTAATGGTGGTCAAGATGGTGGTGGTAGTGGTGGAGTTTTAGGAGGAGGTGATGGTGGCACGGGCACTGCTATTTTAGGGCCAGATGGGATTAATGTGCCTAATAGAGAGTTTTTAGTTGATGGTCTTTCTTATGCGCCTTATGCCAGTACCTATGCTAATTATTTCCAGAAAAGCTGGCAATTATTCAAATTTATGGAAGAGACCAAGTTTGTTAAATATGATAAGCCTGTAAACAAACCTATCTACAACCAACTAAAAGAAATTACCAACAGTATTTATAAAAAAAGATATACTCTAAGTAAACAGGACTTTGAATTTTTGTATGGTCGTCAACGACAGATTATTAGTTTATTAGATGCTGTTAATTTTGACTATGCTGCTTTACCCAATGCTCAAAAAAAGCAAATAGGTCAGGCTGCGGCTTTTATGGCTATTATGCCCGAAGCAAAAACAATAAGTAGCATATGGCCCAAAACAGAAGGAGAATGGGCAGCTATTGGTGAGTTATTTGCGCAATTTTTACCAGAGTTAGCTTTAGGGTTTATACCAGGTAGTAGTATTATAGATGTTATCAAGGGAGCTGATCAAGGTGATTATGTGGCCATAAGTTTTGGTATTGCAGGATTGGTTGCCGATGCGTTTGGGGGAACTATTATAAAAGGAGTAGCCAAATTAGGAAAAATAGCCTTTAAAACCTTTAAACTATTCAAAGTAGTTCATAAATTTGCTAAAGCCGCTGGTGTTGCTCTTAAGAGAGGTTTTAAAATGAACCTCGAAAATGGAGTTGCGGTCTTAAAAGATAGTGTAGGTAAGGTTATCGCTAAAGGTGACAATACTGTTAAGGAGTTTTTAGGAATAGTTAATATTCCTAAAGGATCAAGACCGAATCCAAGTACTTATTTAGATGCTAGTTATATTGTTAGACATCTAGAGAAATTTAAAGATGGGGCTTCTAGGATAGTTAAAAAAAGTGATTTTGATGAGTTTGGAATAGGTAAACCAGATGTTGGAAAAACTGAATTTGTTGCTACTAAAGCAGATATTGATGAGATTTTAAAACTGCCATTGGAAAAACAAGCGGAAAAATTAGGTATTCCCGTAGATCAAATTAAAAACGATGGACTTGTTCGGGTTGATTTTAAACCTACTTCAAAGATAGAACTGCCTTCTGGCAATGAATTTGGAGCTAATGATCAATGGATACCTGGTGGTATTACATCCGGAGGCGTTGATGAAGCTATTGTTAAAACAGAGGGAATGAAAGAGGGAATCGATTACATTGTAAAAAACCTTTAAGAATAAAAAATGGAAGTAGTTTTAAAAAGTAGCTGGGATTTTATTTTGAGAAAAAAAGAGAACTATTATATTTTTAATGTAGTTTTCTGTAATAGTGCTATAGATTACTCAAGATCATTTAAATTTTTAGAAGATGAAATAAAAATTGAACTAGAATCTATGAAGAATCTTTCAGAGGAAATTAGAAAAAACCCTGACAATTATGCGGATCGGGAAATAATTCCTTCTATTTGATAATTATCTAAAAGTCAAGAGGATTAAAACCTTTGCTAACTAAATAGGAGAAAGCTGCTGCTTGGTTTCATGAACATGGAGGAGGAGATCAAATTTTAATGCCTCTAAATTGGAACCCTCAAAATTGGGTGAATCAAGTTGTTGATAAAACCACGGGACGGACTTATACATTTGAACAATTTAAAAACGCTTTTCCTAACTTAATATCAAATTAAAAATGAAATTGAATTTAATTGTAGAAGCTTTTAATGTAGGAAAATTGCCCAAACAAGGATGTATATCAATATATGGTAATTTTTTTGGAAAACCAGGAGATACAATATCATCAATTAAAGAGATATCTATAGATAACAACTCTTTAGTTTTCCGATTAGGTGATTCAAAAATTCTTTCTATTGAGTCACCCGAGGAGATAAGTTATGATTCTAATTCAATTGTTATAAGCAAATCAACCAGTGTTAAAGTTGATAATGAGGAGTATTTACCTGTAGGTGGTAAGGAAGCTCTTAACTTATATAATTGGTAAACATATGAAACCAGATGATGCAGATTTAAGGTTATAATCCAGAGGATAAAAGAAGCGTTCAAAACGGTCAATACTGATGTGGCCGTTTTTGATATAAAATAATTTCCCCAGTGTCAAAAAATGAAACTAACTAATCTTAGTTTTGAAGTCACAAAAAAACAATATTAACTCATGCATATGCACTATGGATACTATTTCTTATTTCCTTTTGATCTGGCAAATTATTATTCTTATTCTAGCAATAGGCTTTTTAGTCATTATCCTACGCTCATTTTATATGCTTACCAAAATATATAACAAAATAGTAAAGGCAGAAGATGCCCAAAATAACTAAGTTTCTAAGTTAAAAAATGACACAAAAAAATATAGTCGTAGCGATCATTATACTTTTATGTACTGTTTCTACTAAAGCACAGTATAAAAAGAAAATTTATTTAGACGAGTTTAATCAGCAAATCAAATTTGAAGCCTATCGACAAAAATCGCAATCCAAAGTTTTTGATCAGGTTACATTTAATAATGATACAGTTGAGGTAAAGAAACTGCGGTTTAGAACTTATTTTGGTAAACTTAATACAGAAAAGAAAGAACAGCTTAACAAATTCTTTTTGGCAAGACATGGTATAGATTCTACCAAAGTATGGCTAATACACCATGTGGATACGTTACCTAATCCTAAACAGATGCCCAAAACATCAAAAATAGTCTATCTGGATAGTACAAAAAGAAAGCATAAGCATGTATTAAATTTAGAAGATTACGAAGGCATTATTGCTAAGGAAAGAGAAAATCTAAAACATAAAAAAGACATCGCTTTATTACATTTTTATACAAACGATAATCAATATCCCGTACAAGAACATTCAAACAATTGGTACAAAGATGAAAGCACGATACTCAAAAGAATATTCTCTGATGGTTTTATGCGATATCGAGTAATTATTGTCTATCCTAATGGCGATTTTTTTCTTTCACACTATTATAGATGTAACGAAAAAGAGTTATTGCGTGCTAAAGGGTTTAAAAAACGCAAAAAACAATGGGTTAGTGCCTTTTAGACTGTTTTGAGTATGAGGTTTTTCCTATAAATAAAAATTATAGCTATAAGGTTAGTAAATTCAAAAATACTTTTAAAAAAGTGTCACCCAATAGAAGTATTGTCTATTGGTTTACTTTGATTATGAGATTTTTAAGAAATAGTAAATTTAAAGTATCGTACAATCGCCTAGAGCATCTAACTGTTCTCTAAACGAAGCTTCTGTTGCTGCATCGGGACTACAATTGTTGTTTAGATAATTTTGTAAAGCCGTTTTATAAGCATTACAACTTTCGGTAGTTCTGCTTTCTCCAAAAGTAGAGGCCGCATCTAATGCATTTGTACTTAATGAAAGACAATCAATGCCTGGATCATCACTACCACATGAATTTAAAAAAGAAGCAAAAACAAATAACAATGCAACGAATATCGTTTTTTTCATAATGTCGGGGGTAAGGGTTATTTTTTATGAAACAAATATATGTAAAATTATGTTAAAACAAAACCGTTAATCGAATATAAATGCATTTAATCGATGTATTTAAAGTAGATTTTAAGATGTATGCATTAAAAAAAGGAATCTATAAGACTCCCTTTATATTATTTATACCTTAACATTATTAGTTCACATTAGGGTATAACAACCACGTCACAACTTCTTTCTACAAACTCGGCAAAAGTTTCTCCGTCTCTAAACGAATCTACAGTAGTTGTAGTGGTTCCTGTTATAGATATAGTAGCGGTACGATCACCATTGTCACAAATAGTTACAGGAATCCCTGCTACCTCACAAGAGCTGCAGTTATCTCCACCATCATCATCACTTCCGCAAGACAGTAATAACAAGACAAAAGCTCCTGTGGCAAACAACATTAGTTTTTTCATAATTTGAGGAATTTAGGTTTAAATACCTTTCAAAGATAACTCTTAAAGGATAGGTAACAAAAAAAGACCTCTTAAATACGCTACTGTTGTTTTGTTAAAATAAAATAGGGTCTTATTATCTAACCTCTTCTATATCAATAGGTTTTCCTATATATGCTAATATGCTATCTTCATCTATTTGTTGTATTTCTTCACTGTAGGAAGAAATAATTCTAATACTTTTTTGGGCGTTTTTAAGAAATAAAGGTATAATTTCTGCGTCTTCTTTGGTGAGGTCGATAAGTGTTTTATAGTGTTTTTTATCTTTGATTTTTATCTCCTGAATACCTGGAAATTTTTCGGCAAGTGTCATTAATTTATGAAAATCATCGGTATGCGAAAACAACCCTTCTTGAGGGTTATTATTAGGATTCTTCATCTCTTCGGGTGTAATAAGTCTAAAAGCTCCTTGCTCTCCAAACTGCTCTCCAAATTTATTGATCGCATATTTATTAATGTCACTATTAGCCGTTAATGCCATTAAATAGCCTACATCATTTAACTCGATATCATCTTTGAGCTTGTCTCCGTAAATATTTCCTTCGATAGCTTCTAATCCCAGATCTTTAGCTTTGTTAATATTATCTCTATTACTATCTACAAGGACAACATGACGATTGTTTTCTTTAATATAAACCGCAATTAATCTAGATACTTTAGAAGCTCCAACGATTAAAATACCTTCGGATTTTTTAAGAAAAACACCAACTAATTTTGCAAAAAGTCGAGCTGTGGTAGCATTTAATAACACCGTACCCAAAACAATCATGAATACTAATGGCGTAATATACTCTGCACCTGGCACCCCTTCTTTGTATAATTTTAATCCAAATAAAGAAGCAATACCCGCAGCTACAATTCCTCTTGGTCCCACCCAACTAATAAATAGTTTTTCATTGGTTTTTAGACCCGAACCAGAAGCGCTTAAAAATACTCCTAGCGGTCGTACAATAAACACTACAATGGCAAATAATAAAATGGCATCCCAATTATAGATCAGTTTGAGGTCTTCTAAGTTAATATTTGCAGATAGTAAAATGAATAATATTGAAATTAATAATACGCTAAGAGACTCTTTAAAATATAGGATTTCATTTAGGTTAGGCAGGTTAATATTCCCTAATACCATACCCATAACCACTACCGATAGCAGCCCAGATTCATGCGCAAACACATCAGATAGTACAAAAACACCTAAAACTGCCGCCAAAGTGACTACATTTAGTAAGTAATGAGGGATAATTTTCTTTTTGATAGCAAAAGCTAAAGAATGTGCAAATGTAAAACCAAACGTAAGACCAAAAAGGACAATTTTTCCAAATTCTGCCAAAGCTGTGAATGTAAATTCTTCTCCGCCACCCACTTTTATAAATTCAAAAACCAATACAGCCAATAAAGCCCCTACAGGATCGATTAAAATCCCTTCCCATTTTAGTACTGCAGATACATCTTTGGTAAGCGGAATATTTCTTAGGATAGGAGTAATTACAGTTGGTCCGGTAACTACAATTAATGACGAAAACAAGAATGAAATGGGCCAGCTCAAATTAAAAATATAATGAGCAGCAATTCCTGCGCCAAAAAAAGTAACCACAACAGCCAAAGTAATTAGTTTGATAATTACTGGACCAACATTTAAAATTTCGTTTCTTCTAAGCGTTAAGCCTCCTTCAAAAAGTATAATACTAATGGCTAGAGAAACAAAATAAAACAGACTTTCGCCAGGAAATAATCCATTTACACCATTCCAGATTGGTTGTATTAGTTTAGTGCCGTCACTTGTAATTAGTGTGGCAAAAGGGCCTACCAAAAGACCTATTAAAATGAGTGGTAGAATTGCTGGGATTTTAAATTTCCAGGCTACCCATTGTGCCAATATGCCTAATATAATGATTCCTGCTAGTTCTAACATGGTTTAAATTTAATCTAGTAATGAACTCATGAAGAGTACATACGTTTTGTAATCAAGAAAGATCGCAAATTTTTTAAACATATTGGAAATAAGTTTTATTTTATGGTTTAAAAAAATAAGTTTATATCTTACCGCATTAAATTAAAAGAAAGTATAAGATCTTGAGCGAAGCATTACATCATAAATTTAACACTATACTTATTGGTGTTGCTTTTTCTCCTAATCTGAAGAACAATATTTTTGAAGCCATGAGAATGGTGGATTTCTTTGATTGCAAAATGATCATTGTACATGTTGGAGAGAAAACACAAGAGAAAGAAGACAAGATCAAAGCTTTAATTTCTGGATTTTCTGAAGATCATGAAAAAGTAAAAGTAATCTGGAAACAAGGAAATCCCGTAGAGGTCATTATAGAAACAGCTAAAACAAATCATGCTGATCTTATTATGCTCGGGGCAATCCCCAGAGAAGATTTTCTTAAGTTTTATATAGGGTCAATAGCCAGAAAAATTACAAGACATGCACATTGTTCTGTATTGCTATTAATAAAACCCTCAGAAGATTTAAGACCATGCAATCATATTGTGGTAAATGGACTGCAAGATGAAAAAACAAGACAAACTATATTAGATTCGTTTGAAGTTGCCCAAAATCTTGGGGCCCAAAAACTAACCATTGTTGAAGAAATTTCTCATCAAGAAGTAAAAGTAGTGGTCGAAGATGATAGATCCCTGCTTAAGGATACCTTAATAAAAGAACAATTAGCAAAAAAAGAAGACTTAAGAGTACAACATATTTTAGAGGATGTACCGGAAGACCTTAAATACGGAATTTTGATTAAAACACAATCTATTTTTGGAAAAAGAGGATATTCTATAGGACATTATGCCAAAGTGGTTGCCGCAGATCTATTGATCATGAATGCGCCCGAAAGAACGACATTTTTGGATCGTATTTTTATTCAGGATATAGAGCATATTTTGTCAGAATTACCAACAGATGTTTTAATAATGAGATAGATGGGAAATAGCAAAAGCAATACCTCTAAATTTATATCAGAATTACCAAAAAACATGTTTTCGGGCTTTGTAGTTTCTCTTATTGCCTTGCCATTAGGTTTAGGGCTGGCACTAGCTTCTGAAGCACCACCAATTTCTGGGGTGATTGCTTCTATCGTAGGTGGTATTGTTGTTTCTATATTTGGTGGCTCAAATGTAACGATAACTGGTCCTGGTAATGGATTAGTAGTGGTATTATTAGGAGCAATTACGATACTGGCCGATGGAAATATGTACCAAGGATATATTTTTACATTAGCCGCAATTATATGTTCTGGGGTACTAATGATCATTATAGGACAATTGCGTTTAGGAACACTAAGTGATTTTTTCCCCTCATCTGCAATTCAAGGAATGCTAGCTGCTATTGGTATTAGTATCTTTGCAAAACAGTTTCATGTAATGTTGGCCAACACAAGTATTAAAGGCGATACCCTCTCGATGCTTGCAGATATTCCAACAAGTATTTCGGTATTGTTTACACCAGAATACAGTGATATTGTCATCGCCGCCGTTGTTGGAGTATCCAGCTTATTTATAATGGTATTTTACGGAAAGATTAGAAATAAATATTTTCAGTTAGTACCTGCTCCCATGTGGATTGTTCTTATCGCAATTGGTTTGAGTTATTATTATGAGTTTTTTTCAACAGAAGCGTATCCAATAAGTGCCTCTCTTTTGGTTCAAATACCCAATGAAGTTTTTTCTAGCTTTCCCAGACCCGATTTTTCATTACTACTCGACATGAAATTTATTGGGGTAGTCGTTTCGATTACATTAATATCTACGATAGAGTCTTTACTAAGTATAAAAGCAGTAGATAAACTAGACCCATTAAAAAGAAGATCAAATGTTAATAAAGATCTCACAGCGCTTGGGATTGCTTCAATTGTTAGTGGTTTTGTAGGAGGATTAAATGTAGTTACTGTTATTGCGCGTAGCTCTGTAAATGTTAATAACGGAGGCTCGAATCGATCTTCGAACTTTTTTCACTCGGTGTTCTTAATCCTATTTGTAGTATTATTTCAGGATCAACTTAGAAGAATACCCCTTACCGCATTAGCCGCAATCTTAGTGTATACAGGATATAAACTTGCGGCACCCAAAAACCTTAAAGATGTTGCAAAAATAGGAAAAGAACAACTACTTATTTTTTCGGCAACAGTTATAGCTACAATTACTACAAATCTTATTACCGGAATTTTGGTAGGGATCTTAACCACTATACTTATTCATTTTGTATTAAATAAGAGTATTATGTTTTTTGTCAGAAACCTTTTTAAGCCTAATGTGCTTATGTTTAAAGAAGAGATTAATGACAACTACTTTGTGAGTATCAAGAATTTTTCAAGCTTTATGAATTATACCAAATTAAAAAAGAAACTTGATACTATTCCAGAAAATGAAGATGCGGTGGTAGACTTCTCATTATGTGATTTTGTGGATTATACCGTACAAGAAAGTTTAATAGGGTATCAGGAAACATTTAAAAGAAAAGGAGGTTCTTTTGAAATAACAGGGCTTGATATTCACGGCGCATCATCAGAACACCCACTTGCCGTTCGAAGTTTAATACCATTTTCTAAGAAATTAAAAGTAGGACCAAAATCTAACCTTACCAAAAGGCAGTTTGATTTACAGCAGATAGCCGATGATTTTTCATGGAATTATGATCCTAAAAAAGACGAAAATGTATTGGCATTAAGTGACTTTGTATTCTTTAAAATTAAAAAGGTTAGCTATCTTAATAACGCTATTTTTGATCAAAGAGACGTTTTTAGAATATCAGATGTGGTTTTCTCTGAGGGTGAATTTATTGCAAGGTCACTAGTAAGGACTACCGTTTTGACCATAAAATTGAATAAAGAGATACCTAAATTTACACTAGATAAAGAAGGGCTATTAGAATTTGTGTATAAGTTCGCAGGATTTAAAGATGTTACCATTCAAGGACATCCTGATTTTTCTAAACGATTCTATCTTTTAGGAGAAGACACAGAAAATATAAGATCATTTTTTACCGATGAAATAGTTTTGTTTTTTGAAAGTAATCCGTATTATCATATAGAGTGTAATGGGCAATCCTTATTGCTAATGCGAAAAGAACGTTTAGCAAGTATAAAAGAAATAAAAGCACTATTAGATTACGGAACTCGCCTAGAAAAGATAATATCTGGCACTCAATATGATGAAATAGTGTTAAAAACTCCAAAAATTAAAACTTGATCCTCTTCTTTTTTTCTATTTTGCAAAGATTTTTATCAAAATTTGAAATAAACCATACTAAGCAGAGTCATTTAAGAAGAGATAATATGGGGGCATACAATCTTATGATTGAAAAATAAAAATGTAAATAGAGTAAAAAAATCAACCGGTGTTTTGTACATACTTATCTTAGTATCAGAGTATAGATAACGAATAATCGTTGTACCTTCGCCAGAAAATTTAAAGAAATATAGCGTTAAATACATGAATTTACACCCTATAAAAGCAGGAAATTTTAAACTCGATGGCGGCGCCATGTTTGGGGTCGTTCCTAAAACGTTATGGCAAAAAACGAATCCTGCAGATAATAATAACTTAATAGATATTGCAGCAAGGTGTTTATTAATAGAAAATGGAGATAAACTTATACTGATCGACTCTGGAATGGGAGATAAGCAATCAGAAAAGTTTTTTGGATACTATTCACTTTGGGGAGATGATAATCTTGATGCTTCGCTAAAAGCAAAAGGATTTCATAGAGATGATATTACAGATGTATTTATAACGCACCTTCATTTTGACCATTGTGGTGGTGTCGTGCAGTGGAACGATAGTAGAACAGGATATGAACTAGCATTTAAAAATGCTAAGATCTGGAGCAATAAAGAACATTGGCAATGGGCCGTAGCACCAAATGCACGCGAAAAAGCATCATTTCTTAAAGAAAATATACTACCAATTGAAGAAAGTGGACACTTAAACTTTATTTCAAGAACAGATGCAACATTTCAAAAAACGTCAGAATTAGGTTTTGGCGTACTATTTGCAAATGGTCATACAGAAAAGCAAATGCTTCCGCATATAGCATATAAAGATAAAACCATAGTTTTTATGGCCGATCTTTTACCAACGGTAGGACATATACCTCTACCCTATGTAATGGGCTATGACACTAGACCTTTATTAACTTTGGATGAAAAAAAACTTTTTCTAGAAAACGCCGCTACCCATGGGTGGTACTTATTTCTAGAACATGATGCACATAATGAAATTATAACAGTACAGCATACCGAGAAAGGAGTGCGATTAAAAGAAATATTTACTTGCAATGACATATTTAATTAAAAGAAAGAATACGGTAATGACCCTATCAAATAAAGTACTTTTTACGATTGCTTCATCAATACTATTAGCAAGTTGTGGTGGCGCACCAGCTATAGTTTCTACACCAATAGAAAATATAGATACGATTCCGTTAAAAAATGTTGATTTAGACAACACGCAACTAAAAAATTGGTTTCTAAAAGACCTCGTTTCGGATACTATCCCAGGAATGAGTGTTGATAAGGCATACGATGAACTGCTAAAAAATAAAAAAGGAACTACAGTAATCGTAGGGGTTATTGATAGCGGTGTAGATATCGAGCACGAAGATCTTAAAGGAGTAGTGTGGACCAATACTGATGAGATTAAGGGAAATGGAAAAGATGATGATAACAATGGGTATATTGATGATATACATGGTTGGAATTTCTTAGGAGATTCTTATAACGAAAACCTGGAGTTTGTTAGAATTATTAAAAAATTGAAACCAAAATATACAGGTAAAAATTTAGCATCGGTTGCAGAAGAAGATAGAGACGAGTATAGAAATTATATAGAAGCTAAAGCAGAATTTGAAAAAGAGTATCAAGAAAATGCTGAGCAAAAAATTCAATATGAACAAATCCTGCAACAATCTGAAGCTTCTCATAAAGCAATTGTTGCTAGTATTGGTAAAGAAGACTATTCTAGAGAAGAACTCTTAAATGTAGAAGCAAAAACACCTGAAATGCAGCAACATGTTGCATTTTTGGCACAAATGTTTGGGTTTCTAGATGCCGGAGATACGATCCCTGATTTTATAAAAAACATAACAGAAGGCGTAGATCACTTTACAGAGCAATTAAACTATAACTTAAGCCTAGAGCTTGATGGTAGAGCAAAAGTTGGTGATAATGTTGATGATATTACAGATACCGATTATGGTAATAACAATGTAATGGGACCTGATCCTAAAAAAGAAGGTATTAGGCACGGTACTCATGTTGCAGGTATTATTGCAGCACAACGAAACAATGGAAAAGGAATGAATGGTGTGGCCAAAAATGTAAAAATAATGGCATTAAGAGCAGTACCTAACGGAGATGAATATGATAAAGACATTGCTTTAGCCATTCGATATGCTGCAGATAACGGGGCAAAAGTTATAAATACTAGTTTTGGTAAATACTATAGCACGCACCCAGAATGGGTAAGAGAAGCTATTGTATATGCAGAATCAAAAGATGTATTGATCGTAAATGCTGCCGGTAATGAAGGAGAGGATTTAGATCAAAAACTAGTATATCCTAATGATCAAATCGACAATAACACCGAAGTTGCAAATAATTTTATAACTATAGGAGCTTTAAATTATGAATACGGTGCTAATTTGGTTGCTGATTTTTCAAATTACGGAAAAAGCAATGTAGACGTATTTTCTCCAGGAGTAAAAATATGGTCTACGACACCTAATAATAATTATGAATTTCTACAAGGAACCTCTATGGCATCTCCAGCTGTAGCAGGTGTAGCTGCATTAATAAGATCGTATTATCCTAAGCTAAAAGCGGCTCAGGTAAAACAAATACTTATGAATAGTGGTTTAGCTACAAAGGCAACCGTTATGGTGGCAGGAGATGAAACAAACACCAAGAAATTTTCTGAATTATCTAAATCAGGAAAAATGGTTAACTTGTATAATGCCTTAATCTTGGCAGATAAAATGTCTAAGTAATATTACTGATTATGATTAAAAAAATTGCCCTAGTTTTCTTATTTGGTGCATTTAGTGCAAATGCCCAGAACAATACTTCATACTGGCAACAGCATGTGGATTATGTGATGAAAGTGGATATGAATGTAGAAAACTTTCAATATTTAGGAACACAAGAATTGGTGTACACAAACAATTCACCAGATACATTAAGTAAGGTATTTTATCATTTATATTTCAATGCTTTTAAACCAGGTAGTGAAATGGATATTCGATCTCTTAACTTACCTGATCCAGATCCAAGAGTACTAGATAAGATTAGCAAGTTAATACCAGAAGAGTCTGGATATTTAATGGTTTCATCGTTAACACAAAACAAAAAACCATTAACATATAAGGTCGAAGGAACAGTGTTAGAAGTTACTTTGGATAAGCCAATATTGCCTGGTGAAAAAACGACTTTTTCGATGAAGTTTAATGGTCAGGTACCAAAACAAATTCGTAGATCAGGACGCAATAATAAAGAAGGTGTTGCCTTGTCTATGACACAATGGTATCCCAAAATTGCCGAATATGATTTTGAAGGTTGGCATGCAGATCCATATATAGCAAGAGAGTTTCATGGTGTATGGGGTGATTTTGATGTAACCATAAATATAGATAAAGATTATGTTTTAGGCGGTTCAGGATATTTACAGAACCCTCAGGAAATAGGGCATGGTTACGAAAAACCAGGAACCAAGGTTAAACATAAAGGAAAAACATTATCCTGGCATTTTAAAGCACCGAATGTTCATGATTTTGCTTGGGCAGCAGATCCAGAATATATACACGATAGTGTAAAAGTACCAAATGGACCAACACTTCACTTTTTATATAAAGATAAAAAGGAAATTTTGGATAACTGGAAAGATCTACAACCTAAAACAGTAGAACTGATGAACTATTTTAGTGAAAAAATAGGGAAATATCCGTATGATCAATATTCTGTGATACAAGGAGGTGATGGTGGTATGGAGTATGCAATGTCTACATTGATTACAGGAGAACGAAGTTTTGAGAGTCTTGTTGGGGTTACTGCACATGAAATGGCGCATTCTTGGTTTCAACATATCTTAGCCACTAACGAGGCTAAACACGAATGGATGGATGAAGGCTTTACAAGTTATATTTCTACCTTGGCAATGAATGAAGTTATGAAGCAAAATAACCCAAATTCACTTAAAGGTATGTACAAGACCTACTTTCAGTTAGCAATATCAGGAGTAGAGCAGCCACAAACAACGCAAGCAGATCGATATGCACATAATGCCGCATACGGTGCTTCTGCATATGCCAAAGGAGCTGTGTTTTTATCTCAATTAGGATATGTTATAGGAGAAGATAACCTTGCTAAAACAATAAGAAGATATTTTGACACCTGGAAATTTAAACATCCTACTCCAAATGATTTTAAACGAATTGCCGAAAAAGTTTCAGGATTAGAACTTGATTGGTACCTAACCGATTGGACACAGACCACCAATAGAATTGACTACGGAATTAAAGAAGTAATCGAAGAATCAGGAAAAACAAAAGTAGTTTTAGAACGTAATGGACAAATGCCAATGCCTATTGATCTTTACGTAGAATATACAGACGGAACAATAGAGTCATTTTATATGCCTATTCGATTAATGAGAGGAGAAAAAGAAAACCCAATCTCTTCGATGAAACGAACAGTGCTTGCCGATTGGCCATGGGCTAACCCTACATATACGGTAGAATTAGATAAGCCAGCCGCAGCAATAAAATCGATTTCAATAGATATTATGAACCTTTTAGCAGACGTTAATCCAAGTAATAATAGCTACACAAATTAATAAAAATAGTAATTCTATATAATGATCCGACCTTTGCTATATAGTTAAGGTCGGTTTTTTTAATCATTACCTTATCACTACATTTAGTATCTAATGAGGGAGACATTTAATAAGAAGGAAAGGCTTAAAAGTAAAAAGGAAATAGAGCTACTTTTTTCTGAAGGAAAATCGGTTTCGAAATATCCCATCAGGTTAGTCTATAGAAAGACTGTCTTTGAAGATGATGTTACGATTAAAACTGGTGTATCTGTAAGTAAAAAGCACTTTAAAAGTGCAGTAAAACGCAATCGTATAAAACGTTTATTGCGCGAAAGTTATCGAAAAAATAAGTATATTGTAGCCAACACTACGCATCAATTTACTTTTATGTTTTTATATACCGGTAAGGAGTTACCGGAGTATGCATTGATTGAAACTAAAATTAAAAAAATATTACAAAAATTTATCGAGAAAGAAATAACGTCTAAATAAATGATGTTATTTCTGTTTTTAGTTTTTGTAATAATTAATAAAAATAGATCCATGAAGAAGAGAATTATTTACCCCGTAATTGCTGTTGTTATTTTATTAACTACAGTAAGTTTTAAATCTGATTTTTTTGAAATCGCAAAACAGATTGAAATCTTCACAACTATGTTTAAAGAATTAAACATGAACTATGTAGATGAAACCAATCCAGCAGAACTCATGGATACTGCTATCAAAGCAATGCTCGATGATTTGGATCCGTATACCAAATACTGGAACGAACAAGATGTAGAAGCCTCGAAAATTCGTAATGCAGGAGAATATACAGGTATAGGAGCTTCTGTACGAACAATAAAAGATAAGATTATTATCATAGAACCGTATAAAGACTATCCTGCAGATAAGGCAGGCTTAAAAGCAGGTGATGAGATTATTCAAATTGGAGACGTAAAGGTTGCCGATTTTAAAGATGATGCAGGTGAGCTTTTAAAAGGAGCAAGTGGGACCAAAGTAGATATTACCTATACAAGACAAGGAGAAACTAAAAAAACAGTGCTTTCAAGAGAAGAAATAGAGGTAGATGCGGTGCCGTTTTTTACATTGTTAGATGACAATACGGGATATATTGTATTATCAAAATTTAATAATAAAGCCTCAAGCGAAACGATAGCAGCTTTAAAAGATTTAAAGGCTAAAGGTGCTAATAAGGTTATTTTAGATTTACGAGGAAACCCAGGAGGACTTTTAAGTGAAGCTATTAATGTTACTAATATTTTTGTTCCTAAAGGAGAGCTAATAACGACCACAAAGTCGGTAGTTAAAAAATATAATAAAGAATATTTTACAAAAAAAGCACCTGTTGATACTCAAATCCCTTTGGTAGTTTTAGTAAACGGAAGAAGTGCTTCTGCCAGTGAAATTGTTGCAGGAAGTATTCAAGATTTGGATAGAGGTGTAGTTATAGGGGCAAGGAGTTTTGGTAAAGGATTAGTACAACGTCCTAAAAAACTGACCTATGGGACACAACTAAAAATAACCATTTCTAGATACTATACGCCAAGCGGTAGATGTATCCAAGCACTAGATTATTGGAATCGTGATAAAAATAATAATGCCGTACGTATTGATGAAAAGGATTTTAAAGCCTTTAAGACTAAAAATGGAAGAACAGTATATGATGGAGGGGGAATAGAACCAGATATAGTACTAGAGACTTCTAAATATAGTAAGATCACTACAGCCTTGCTAAAGTCTGATGCTATTTTTGGATATGGTACCAAATATTACTATTCACACCAGTTAAAAGAATCAGGAGATTTTAAATTTACAGATAAGGATTATGAAGATTTTAAAAGCTTCGTAAAGCAAAGCGATTTTAATTTTGAAACCGAAACCGAAACGGCTTTTAGTAAGTCACTACTTACCGCCAAAAAAGAGAAATTAGATGCAGAAATTACCAAAAGTTATGCTGCACTTATGGATGCCATAAAAGTTTCTAAAGAGAAAGCATTAGATACTCATAAGGAAGAAATCGTAAACCTACTTACCGATGAGATTATTAAGCGCTATTTTTATAGAGAAGGATTATATAATTATTATGTAAAAAATAATCCTGAAGTCTCTAAAAGTAAAGAGATACTTAATGATGAGAAGAAGTATCAGGAAATTTTAAAATAGAATTTTTTAATATGTAAATGAGCATATGTACTTTTATTGTTTTTAGGATGTAAGTTGTGTTGTTCTGGAGATCATGCAAACTGCAGAAATTATCGAAAAAACACTCATTGTTGTAGTTCCTTTTAATTATGTAAAAGGAACGATTACTGTATAAAATGACACGAATACAGAAGCAGTTTTTACGTATTTAATTTTCAGAAACCTGTTCTAATACTCTTTCTGCTTGAGCTATATGTCTCTGATTATGGTAGATAACTACTCTAAACGTATCACCCAACTTTAATTTGATCCATTTAGAAATTGAAATTGAAGTTTTTGTTGTATTCAAATTCACATTTTTGGCAAGACTTAATGCATCAATTAATAGATGTTGTTGTTGTATAAACTTAGATAGTACATCTGGATGTAATACACTACCCAAAGGATTCATAGAAACAAAGGTTTTCATGGTATTTAATTTCTCTTTAGGAAGCATGATATTAGCAAAATAGTTTCCTAATCCACTACTTTTGAATCGATCAACACTAGTACTTTTAGAATGTTTAATTTTTTCTTCAATTTCTGGAATATAGAAATCACCATACCTGTTTAAATGTTCAACACACTCTAAAATACTCCAACTTTTTTGATCTTTTTTCCAGTTTAAAGTTTCTAGAGGTAATTGCTTAAGTTGTTCTGCTTTATTAATATGCTCTCGTGTTCTTTCGATTAAATCTTGTATTAATTCTACTGATGAAATATTCATTGTTTTTATTACAAAAATCAGAATACAAAGAGTATAAAATCTTGATTCAAATTAAGATTTTTTAATTCGTGATAATGTTTCTGGAGTCATCCTTAGGTATGACGCTATGTACTTATTAGGTATTTCCTGAAAGAGTTGCGGACTTCTTTGTAAGACTCTTTTATATCGTTCTAGAGGTGATGTGGTGAGTATATCTCTTTCTCTTTCCATTTGTTGTAATACAAAATTTTCTAAAATTTGATTCCATAATTTAATGTTTTCAGGAGATGAGGTAATAAAATTTAGATACTCGGTTTTGTAGATAACTTTTAAAGTAGTTTTTTTTAATGCCTGAATATAAAAATCCGAAGGTTGTTCATTCAGAAATGAATCTAGAGATGCGATTAAATTGTTTTTGTAGCCAAACCTAATGGTGTGTTCTTCAAATTCGTCAAGAACAAAAATTCTTAAACTTCCGCTTTGTACTAAATATATGTTTGTATCAATACTACCCTTTACCTTTAAATATTCATTTCTATCCAATGTTATTTCTTTATTCCACAAATTGTGGTGACTTATTTTTTCTATTAAGACAGAAATTGGATTCATGATTTAGATTGTAAAAATTATACTTTGATAAATATACATGAACCATTAGAACAGTTATATGCGTTTTTAAAAAAGGTGAATTGATGTATACCCTGTCTATTTCTTTAATTGAGAATTAATAGCAATGAAGTTATTGATATAATTTTTAATTTCTAAAGGAATATCCTCTTTAAGTTCATCAAATACAAATGTTTTTGACGTACCATTAATTCTTAAGTTAATAAAATAGTCAAAATCAGAGATTATTTGACTGCCAATTTCAAACTCATAGGATAATAAAATATCAGGTATTTGTAGTAATGGTTTAGCTAAATCGAACTGATCCATGGCTAACGATTGATTTTGAAATGTAGTGTTTTCCCAATCTCCATAAATTGTGTTGCTATTGGCGTCACCATACACTCCTTGCGCTGTTAATAAATATAGGTTTCGGCAATCCCCAACGCATGCCCCATATATTTCTCCAAATATGATGCTATCGGTAGGAATTATATCTTGACTATCATCGGCTCTGTTACAACTATATATTAATACAATTACTAAAATAAGCAGGCTAAAATTTTTCATTTTGTTAAGGGTATTTTTTTGTAGATGAATAAGGGATAGAAAGGTTGCATTTGTCTGTGTTAATTAACAGGTTTATTTTCCCTGAAACATAACAATTAGTAAATTTAGGAATGATTTAAAACAAAAACAGCCATATTCAAATACTTGAATATGGCTGTTTTTAAATGCTAGTGTGTGTTATTGATGTATAATCTTTTCAACGACACTAAAACTTCCTTTTTCGTCGGCAGCACTTACCATATAGAAACCTTTAGGGTAGCGCGTCATATCAATAGTTAGTTTAGATTCTCCAACATTAAGTTGTATACTTTGGTTATATACTGTTTTTCCAGTCACATCTGTCATTATAACATTGACGTTGCTTTTTGCTAGTGTATTAAATGCAATGGATAACTTTTCGTTAGCAGGGTTAGGATACATGGCTATAGCTATTTCTTCTAGACCAAAATCTTTTTCCATTAATTCACTTTCAAAAGCGGTAGGCGTACCTATAAATGTTGTTGCATTTTTTGTTGAAAAACGCTTACCATTTTCTAAACAAACAATAGCATCAAGGTCATAGCCGTCGGCAAACCAAGGAAATATGTTTTTATCACTAGTATCGACCACTTTAATATATTTGGCAGATCTTAAATTACCTGTAGCTAAGTCAAATTCTCCATCCTGACAAGTAGTCCCCAGAGATACAAATTCAACACCATCTTGTGATGCGAACACCTCTGCAGATTCTGGAAAATAATGACAAGGAATGTTATCAAAGAAGCCTGTAGATTCGAATACAGCGAACTCATTTGTATCTGCATTGTCAAAGATTTCATTAGTAAGTTCTATAGTGATAGATCCACCAAATCCTAAGCTCACAAAATTAAAATACCTTCTTTCTCTTGGGTTTCCTAGAGCTTTTTGCGGATAACTTCTAAATCTTGAGATTCTACGACCATCTCGTCTACGACCTTGATCAAACGAAACGACAGTACCACCGGCGCATTCATTGTCTACAAATTCAGGTTCTAATAAGAATCGAGCAGAAACAGGTAAATGATCAGATGCGGTAAATGCATAATCATTATCATACACATCATAATGCACAGTGACAGAATTTTCGATATAAGCTTCATTAAGGTCATTTGTAATGGCAATATGATCAATCATATTTTCTCTAGAAATAAAAGAGCGTAAACCTGCATCACTTAGTGCCGAAGAAACAATATTATAATTAGCATTATCATCAACATATTCCTGGAAACTAGAAATAGTTGAGGTAATGTCGGCAACAGTCTCATCAACATCATCATTATAATCCCCTAACAAAATTACTTTGTTATTTGCAAAATTAGCGTCTAATGAATCTTTTAACACCTCAACATCATATTTACGCATATCATAACGGTTTTGCGCACCATTACCACTATTTGCTCTGGCGTGCAAAGCAATAAGGTCGATACGTTCTGTTACTCCATTAATTGTTACATCTGCAGTCATTAAGAAAGGTAATCTTCCACTTGCATAAAAACGAGAAGTTTCACTTGGATAATTTATTAGAGCAGAATCATCACCTCCATTATATAACGGGTGTATTGATTGTAACATTGCTCTTGTCTTAACCACAGAAACAGTTTGTGTATTATAGATAAAACCTACTTTTTGAAAAGGAGGTGTACCTCCCGGATTAGAAACGGCATCAGACAAGATATAATCATATCCTGGTAATAAACCTACTAACTCGTCAAACAAAGCATCATCTGCGATCTCTTCTACAGCATATACATCTGCATTTAGTGTTCTTAATACGGCAGCAGTACTATCTCTTTGTATGGCATCAGACATTGGATTTTGACCTACAGGAGAGTTGTTTTCGTCTCCAAACCACTCGATATTCCAAGTGACTACATCAAATGTATCTTCTTTAGGAAAACCAACAGTATCTCCAGGAGGTATAAATTCTACTGCACAAGGAATATCACTATCTTGTCTAGGTAATAACTGGAAAAACTCTCTAAAACGACCAACAACACCTGTAACTTCTGGACATGTAATTGGCTGTACTTTACCCACTACAGAAGCAACATTATTATCTACACGTAATTCTCCATTTCCACTTGCATCAGTAAGTGTAAAATTAGAGTTTCCAAATAATAGATCACCAGGATTTGGGAATGTAGTATTAAGTATTCTAACTAACTCACCAGGATGGTCGGCAAGTTCTGCTAATGTTATTTCTAAAGGAGCAATAGGGTTTTGTGGAAGCCCATTATTAATGACCTCTACAACACCATTGATTTGAACCTGATCATTAAAGTTATCTCTAACACCTGTTAAGGTAATAGAGTCTCCAACTTTTACATTAGGATTGTCATGTACTTGTTGATCAAAAACAGCAATTCCACCCGTTTCATCTTGTATAAATGCAGGACCATTAAAACTATCGGTAACGGTAAGTACTCCTGTAATAGTAACAGGAGTCCCGGCAGCAGCAGCTCTCGCTTCTGCTATGGTAATTGGTTCTCCGGGAACAACAATAACACCATCATTACTGGCTCCTGGAGTAGGAGCTTTTGCAACATATGTACTGGTGTTACGAGCACCCCCTTCGCCATTAGGAACTCGTTGCAAAGATTCAGCATCTTTGTTTCCGTTAGCATCTTCATTAACTTGTAGTTGACCAGCATTTAATAAAACTAATAATTCTGGGTCATCGCTATCATTAGTATCATAAACTATAGCATCAATGATATTATCAGTACTTACGGCAGTACCATTAGGAAAAGAAGTTGCGTCTCCAAAATAAAGCACTACAGCATCCGCTCCATTTTGAAACGAATTTCCTGGAACTACAAGATCTACATTAGCAACATCAGTATTACCAATAACAAAGTAACCCTCTGCATCTGTAGAAAACCCATCTAAATCAATAGCATTATAACTAGTATTATTGCTTCCGTTATAATTTACCAATACAAAACCATCTAGAGAGGTATTTCCTGTTCCGCCATCATACAATTCTACAAACTCTAAAGCGTCAGAACCTTGCGTGTCTGCGTCGATTTCATTAATTATTAAATTTACTACTTCTGTAGCATTCGTATTTGCACTACCCGGAGTAGCAATTGCCTGTGTATAAGTAGAAGTGTTTCTTAATCCTCCAGAACCGTTTGGAAAACGTTGTAAAGAGTGAAAATCTTTATCTCCTTTTTCATCTTCGTTGACTTGTGGCTCGTTAGCATTTAATAGTGCTAACAGCTCAACATCATCGCTATCGTTTGTATCATAAACCATGGCATCGACAAGATTGTCAATAGTAACGGCCGAACCATTAGGAAAGTTTGATGCTTCTGTTTTATATAGGGCAACGGCATCTTGTCCATTTTGTAGTCCATTTCCAGGAAATGTGATCGATACATTAGGAACGTCTGTATTGCCAATCACGAAATATCCGTTAGTATTTGTAGTAAATCCAGTGAGATCATAAGTGGCATAACTTTGATTATTTGATCCATTATAAAATACTAGTATATGACCATCTAAAGAAGTATTTCCTGTTCCGCCATCATATAGCTCAACAAATTCTAAAACATCAGATCCATTAGTATCTGCATCTATTTCATTGATAACTAATACCGCATCTTCTCCGCCAACATCTTCAATGATTACATTTTCTCTGTTAGGTGTATTTACAGCTTCTCCTGGTTCTGCTGCTACTGCAGGAAAACTTGGTAAGCCACTTCCGTCGAAGTCATTTCTTGTCCAGTCGGATACTGCATCGGTATCTACTCCATTAGGAAACCTTGAGGCCCCACCCACAGTAAAGGTGCTACCATCAAAAGATTGCAATAATGTAGTTGTTGCATAATTAAAATCTGCGGCACCACCATCATTTACACCTATGTCATCAATGATCTCTTCCCAAGGTGTAGTATCTAGAGTACCATCATCATTTGTATCGAGGTCTTGTCCTAAAGTACCTGTAAAGTTTTTTACTAGAAGTAAAGCTACGCTTCCATTTTCATAGGTGTTTCCTGCAAAAGGAGTTGTATAATAACCGTTTACATCTGTTGTTCCTAATTGTATAACTTCATCTATAGTACCAGAAGCATTACTATCTCCTTCGATTTCTAATATCCAAAATGTACTTAAATCAGTATTTGCCGGTGCGATAACTTCAACAAATTCATCGGTGTCTGCTCCTGTATGATTAAATACAAACTCATTAATTAATGGCATTACTACTGGGTTGCCAAAAGTCTGATTTGTATTTACTGCACCATACGTATTAGTTGTAGTCGCTTCCCAAGCAAAATCTGCGGCAGTAGTACCTGCTCCCGATAATTGTAATGAGGCTCCTACAACTGTGCTGCTAGATTCTGATACCCCAATATCAACACTTGTTGTCCCAGATGCAGGTCCGTTAGTTGCAGTAATAGTACCTTCGTAACTTAAAAATTGAATAACAGTATCTGTGTTATCCACTAACGCGAGTCCATCAGGGGCTCCATTTTGTAATCCATTTGAAGGAAGTACTTCGATAACTGTTCCAAATCCGTCTTGTTGATCCGGAATGGTGCCAGAAAGTGATACGGTATTATAAACAGTACCATTAGAACCATTATATAATGCTATACTCCAACCGGTAAGGTCTGTTCCTGAAACTCCTGCTATTTCAACAGCTTCTTCGACATCTCCGCCAGCATTATCATAATGTATTTCGTTAATAAATGTAGTTTGAGAAAATCCATTTTGCATTGCTAGAAAAAAGCAGATAGCAAACGGAATTAAAAGTAATTTTAATTTCATGACTATTAATTTGAATGTGTGATTTTTTGCGTATCGCAAGGTATGGCATTAGAACCATTCAATCCTACTAGCAATGTTAAAAAAACATAAAGAAATGAATATTTATGACACGAGCCCTTTAATAATCAGTTATATAGGTAAATCAATAATGTTAAAATAAAAAGCTAATCTAGCTAAAGACCCAAAAACAAATAGGTGAAACACCTTATCAAAATCAGGTATTACTACCCAATTATTTGATTTATAGAGTTTTATATTTGAATAGGAACAATGAAATAAAATCAAAATAGATAGTAGGGTATTTTGATTTTATAATGTTTTAGGAATAAGACTTTGATTATAGCGAAAAAAAATCACAATGAGATTTATAGTAAAAATAAAATATTAATTAAAAAGGAGGTAGGACAAAATGAAAAAATTAGGGGATTATATTGGTTTTGTATTCTTATTGGCATGTATATTTTTTATGATATCATGTGAAAAACCAGACGGAGAAAAGGAGTTTATAAATACAAATGAGCCAGAAGGGTTTACAAATACTATAATAGATACTAAAATAGGTTTAGAAAAAGATCAAGATTTGAATGAAGAACAGCATTAAGTTAAAAATTAAACACCCTTTTTTCGAACTAGAGCTAGGTCATAATATTAATATTGTGGCCTTTTGTTTTATATAGGTTTTATTTAATTAGATAAAGAAAGTATACTATATATGGGTGAGATTGTGTTAATAGGATTGCTTATCTTAGAAATGAATATATAAGAACCAACTATATATTTCGTTTGCATATATAAGATCGTCTTTGATCTGTTTTCACTTTTAAAACCTAAATCTATGAAACTAAAAACGTTTATTTTCATAGCATGCTTACTATGCTATGTATGTACTACCGCCCAATGTAATGATGATGTAAAATCTGGAGAAGCCACTTTTTATGGTGGTGTTGCAGGCAGTTCCGGAGGAAATTGCTCATTGCCTGTAGCAGCCGATGATGTTAAGCATTGTGCATTAAACAATGCAGATTATGATAACAGTAATGGCTGTGGTGCCTGCCTTGAAGTAACAGGATCCAGAGGAAAAACAATTGTGAAAGTTGTAGACCGTTGTCCCGAATGTAAACCTGGAGATGTGGATTTAACCCAAGAAGCATTTTCAGAAGTTGCAAACCCAATAGATGGGCGAGTACCAATTACTTGGAAATTTGTTCCATGCCCATTGATGGCTAATGAAACAATCAAGGTAAATTTTAAATCAGGATCTTCAAAATACTGGACTGCAATACAATTTCGTGATCATAAATATGCTGTTTCCAAAATGGAATATTTAAAAGATAATGTCTGGATAAATGTAGAACGAAAGCTCTTCAATTTCTTTATTGAGCCAAAAGGAATAACATCTCCTATGAAACTAAGAATCACATCGGTTGTAGGAGAGCAGTTAATATTTGATGCTGTCGAGATCAATACAAATTCAGATTTTGACACAGCACAACAGTTTAGTGTTCCTGCAAATTGTGATGGAGACTCTCCTGGAGGAGATACATCAGGAAATCAACCGTTTAAAAATCATATTCTTCCAGGACAGGTACAGGCAGAGGATTTTGACAAAGGAGGACAAGGAGAAGGGTATAATGATAGTGATGTGGCAAATAGAGGAGGACAATATAGAAACGAAGGAGTTGACATTCAAACAACAGGAGATGCAGGTGGAGGTTTTAATGTGGGCTGGACCAATGTGGGAGAATGGCTCACGTATACCATTAACGCAGATCAGACAGGAACCTATAATTTTAAATTTAGGACGGCTTCTATTTTTACAACATCTTCTATACAGTTGATGATTGACGACAGTTATACATCATCCCCAATAGCCATTCCTAATACCAACAATTGGCAACAATATACCGATGTTATTCTTACAAATATTCCTTTGTCGAAAGGGAAACATAATATCAGATTAAATGTTATTACATCTGGTTTTAACCTAAACTATTGGTCTGCCTCTCTTGCACAAGGAAATAATCCTGCAACTACTTCTTCTAACGAATTAGAATCTGTAGCATTTATAGGAGAAACTAAAATGTACCCAAACCCTACATCTTCTAAAGTAACTTTACAGGGCTATACGGGCCCTTGGAAATTACAAAATATAGAAGGAAAAATTCTTTTAGAGGGAACAGGTAACACAATAGACTTATCATTATATACAAAAGGAAACTATTTTGTAAAAACCAATGACAAAACATATAGAGTCATTAAAAAATAAGTAGTGTATCAAAAATATAGGCATCTTTATTAAGATGCCTATATAAACTAGGGATAAGTCCTATTTAAAGACTAGAAGAACTTAGTATATGCTCTAAATTTCCCGGTATTATTAGGACGGAACCTCTTTACTTGACGTCTTTTAGTTCCTTTGTTATACCATTTTACATACCAAATTCCATTGGTGAAATCTACCTGGTATTCTAAAACATCATTACCATAAATCTGTAGTCTTGTTAGACCACAGATAACATTTGTCCAAGCCAAGGTATCATCCATCTTTTTCCATTTTCCTCCAAAAACAGAATTACGAATAAGCGTGTTCCATTTTTGACTGTCACAGAATTCAATTCTTGTGGCTGTAGAAGATACTGGAGCATCACAATATTTATTTCTAAATTGTGTAGCACCTACATCATAACAAGCAGCACTTTTGAGCGTATTAAACCCAGGTTCTAATACTATAAGTGGGTCTGTTTGATGAGTAGTACTTCTTCCCGAAGAAATAAGAGCATTATTAATTGCTGTATTAGCAATTGATTGCGGCACCTTTACATCGGGATTAGTTAAACTAACAAATACATCAAAAGGAGTGCTTTCTTCATTTTCTAAGATGACACTAGTTACATTACTTTCAAGTTCATTAAGCTTCTGCACAATAGCAATATTGTTATCTGCACCTACTTTAAAAAATTGAAATTCATGGCCGTCTTTCTGTATCTTAGCAACTAATGTTTGCTTAGGAACAGTTTGATCGAGTTCTTGTACAATAGCTTCTTCTGGAGCTATTTCTGTACTCTCTTCGCGATCACAGGATGTCAAGAATAGTACGCCTATGATGGGTAAAACATACAATAAATTTTTCATTTTAATATTGGTTTTAAGAGTGGTTGCTTATAAATTTTTATACAGATAATAAGCAATAGTCTGTGGGTTAGAGACTCACAGGAATGCACACTAGTATTGCATATAAAACACTTGTGTTTTAGCGCTAAATTTGTTTTATATTGCTGTTGTAGTATAAATACTGTAAGCTCTAAGGGTTTGTAAAATTTTACAGTACGAAACTAAGAATGTTGGAAATGTAGAATATCCTGAATCTTTGACTTTCAAAGTATTCGGACTTTTTAAGAGGTTTTATCCCCCCTGTTTAATAAGGAGTTTGTTTTTTTAATTTAGCTGCAATCTTATATAAACTGGAAAATGATCGCTATAGCCACCTGTATACTTTCCAGCAGCGTAGGTTCTAAAAGGTTTTCCTTTATAACGCCCTTTATAGATTTTTAAGAAATCATCATCAAATATTGATGCACTAGAAAAAGAGTGTTTTCCTTTCTCGTATTTATGAAAATTATGACTAAAGATAATTTGATCAAATAGATTCCACTGACTTCTATAATTTGTAGTACCTCTATATCTGGTAAGTAATTTTTCCATCGGGTTAAAAAGATCATTTTGCACTAAATGTGTATTAACACTTTCACTAGATGGGTCATCATTAAAGTCACCCATGATGATAATTTTAGCATTACTATTTTCTGCAGTGATTTTGCTAATTATTTCACGATTTTTTTCGGCAGCTGTAATGCGTTTGTATGATGTGCTTTCTGCTCCATCACGTCTCGAAGGCCAATGATTAACCAAAATATGAATTTCTTCATTATTTAAAATCCCAGTAACCCATAAAATATCACGAGTATAATCTCTTTCTCCTCTTTGACTATCAACTAACACAGGAATACTTTCTGAGTGTACAACCTCAAAATGCTCTTTTTGATATAGCAATCCAACATCGATACCCCGTTCGTCGGGAGAATCATAATGTACAATACCGTAGTTTTTGTTTTTTAAATGTTTTGAGCTAACCAGATCTTCTAATACTTTTTGATTTTCTACTTCGGCTACGCCAACCAAAATAGGAGACTTTCTAGCTTTAGAAAACCCAATATTTGAAATTACAGTTCCTAGTTTAAATATTTTATTTTCATAACGTTTACGATTCCATTGTTTTTCTGAGTCAGGTAAAAAATCTTCGTCTAACGTATTTGGATCATCTTGCGTATCAAATAGATTTTCCAAATTATAAAATGCAATGGTGTGGTAGTTCGTGTTTTTTTTACTAAAATAAGATTTGTTGGCCATGACATTTAATTTTATAAGAAACCCTTTATATTGTAAACTTCTGAGTATATAATTGTTGTACTTTTGTATATTACATCGGTTCTGATATATAAAACAATCAGAACGATGGCGCAATATAATAAATTAAGATATAGAAGATAAAGTAGCTAATGTTAGAGCACAAGGAAATAGCATACGAGAGAACGGTATTAATAGGAATTATTACTAAAAATCAAGATGAAGAAAAGCTAGATGAGTTTTTAGACGAGTTAGAGTTTCTTACATATACAGCAGGAGGAGAAGTTGTAAAACGATTTACTCAAAAAATGGACATGCCTAATTCTAAGACATTTATAGGATCAGGTAAGATGGAAGATGTTAGAGTTTATGTAGAGCAACATGATATTGGTACTGTTGTTTTTGATGATGAGCTAACGCCTGCACAGATGCGAAATATTGAACGTATTTTAAAAGCAAAAATTATTGATCGTACGAATCTGATTTTGGATATTTTTGCTCAGCGCGCTCAAACTAGCTATGCGCGCACACAGGTAGAATTAGCACAATATCAATATTTATTACCAAGACTTACCGGTTTATGGACTCACTTAGAGCGACAACGTGGTGGTATTGGAATGCGTGGACCTGGAGAAACAGAGATTGAAACAGATAGACGTATTGTAAGAGATCGTATTTCTTTATTAAAGAAAAAACTACTTACTATAGATAAACAAATGGCTACGCAAAGAGGTAATCGCGGAAAATTAGTTCGTGTAGCTTTAGTAGGGTATACAAATGTGGGTAAGTCTACGCTTATGAATGTGATTGCTAAAAGTAAAGTGTTTGCAGAAAATAAGCTTTTTGCCACTCTAGATACCACTGTGCGTAAAGTGGTAATTGGTAACCTTCCGTTTTTATTAAGTGATACAGTTGGATTTATTAGAAAATTACCTACGCAACTTGTAGAAAGTTTTAAAAGTACGTTAGATGAGGTTAGAGAAGCAGATTTATTATTGCATGTAGTTGATATTTCTCACCCTCAATTCGAGGATCATATCGAATCGGTAAATAAGATTTTAGGAGAAATCGATTGTAGAGACAAAGCTACTATTATGGTTTTTAATAAAATTGATACTTATGAACATGAAACTATCGATGCCGATGATTTGACTACAGAAAGAACTAAAGCTCATTATACACTAGAGGAGTGGAAACAAACTTGGATGAGTAGAATAGGGGATAATGCTTTATTTATTTCTGCAATTCAAAAAGAGAATATAGAAGACTTTAGAAAGCGGGTATATAAAGAGGTGCGAGATATACATGTAACTCGATTTCCGTATAATAACTTCTTGTATCCTGAAATTGTAGAAGAATAAAAAGAGTTCTAAGCTAGAATTTATAATCTAATCCTATACCTAAAACCTGACGTATTTGGAATGCTCCGGTGGCGTTATCATCATAAATGCTTTGGAAAACAAAACTGCTTGATATATATCTGTTTACCTTAAGGTTCATATCAAGGGTATAGTCGATATCAACATTAGCAGGATCTTCTATATAATTCGAATATAAATTTAGAATGTTTTCAATAGTGAAGCTTTTACTAATAGGAAACTTGAGATTTGCTGCTAAAGCACCTCCAAACTCAAATCTAGTACTCTCCCCAGCATCAATACCAAAATAATCGCCATCAACATACCCTGGAACATTAGTAAATTCTTTATCTACGAATATCATACGTGAGGTTACAGGAGCAATATTAATCGTTAGATCATCTCTTTTTTTCCAAAGTAATCCAGGACCTGCTTGTACAAAAGCAGGAGAGAAAAAATGAGTTTCTTCTATTCGTATAGTCCTATCTGTATCAGGATCTACTTCAAATCTAAACCCTTTATCAAATTGTGATAAAAAATTAGCAAAAAATGAATAGTTCCATTTGCTTTCTCCGATACGTTGGCCTACTCGTGTATTAAAAATAAGGCGATCATTAGTTTTTCTGGCAAAGTCTTCATCTTTTAAAAAAGTGATACCATAATCAGTTTGAATTTTATTATCCCAAGTAAGGCTTTTCTTTTTATAATTAAATTCATAAATAACACCTGCATTTCCCGAAATATTTGAAGTCCCTCCTCCTTGCCAATCAAAATTAAATGAAGACTGGTTAAACAACAGTGAAAATTTACCTTTGGTTAACCATCCAACTTGCTCTTTTTTAACCTTTTTAGGAGTTATTTCTTTTAATTTTGCTTTGAGCACTATAATATTAAGCTCGTTTGTAGTGTTTTTTAAAACACTATCAAGAGCCCGTTTCAAATTTATTTGAATCGAATCTAATTGTTTTACTTTTTCTTGTTCCTGACCTACAGTTTTTCCTATAAAAAAAAGCAGAAAAAGAACCGAGGAAAACTTACTCATTTGATCTTTTTTTGCAAGGGTAAGCCACAAATATACGGGATACACATAGTTTTTCAAACAGTAGAACCGTTCAAATTGAATTATATTCGTATTAGATACAAACAATTAGCTTTGGAAAAATTAAAAATACAGCTTATAAAAGCCAAAGAAGAAGATAAAGTTTTCTTATTTAAATTAAGAATGCAAACCATGGTTGTGCACCTTGAAAAGGCAGGCATCTTTTTGTCCAACAAAGAACATAAAGATAGAGTTAACAAGGGTTTTAAAGGGGCGTATATTGTTTTAAGGTCGAATAACAAAGTAGGAGTATTGAAATGTATAGAAACTGCAGAAACGATAGAAATAATGCAGTTGCAAATAGCACCAGAGTATCAAGGTTTAGGAATAGGAAAAAAGGTGGTTGAGGATGTAATTTCAAGAGCAAAAAGTACCAAAAAAATATTAATTTTAAAGGTGTTGAAAGAAAATCCGGCAATACGTCTTTATGAGCGAGTTGGTTTTAAAGCAATCGGAGAAGATGATCACGAGTTTCATATGAAACTCATATTATAAAAAATAAAGACCACCTATAAGGTGGTCTTTTATTGTATCGAATATTTCTAAATTTTATTGGAAAGAATAACTTAGTCCAACATTCCAGAAAGATTGTAATTCATTATCTGTATTTTCTAAGGTAGGAGTTGGCACAATTGCAGGCTCCTGAGCTAATGCAAAGTTAAACGCTTCTTGCTTATTACTTCTTAAACCAAAATCAAAACCAACACCAATAGCTTTCCATAAAGTATATGAGAAAGAGTTAGTCCAAGTCCAGTTAGAATAATCGGCATCTTCATAGCTTAAAAATGCAGATAAATTTGTCTTAAAGTTTATTGCTCCTATTTTACGAGTATAGTCAGCAACTATTTTAGCACCTAAAGAAGACTCATATTGCGCAGCGCCTTCACTAAATACAAAGTTATAGTTAAGTGGGTGTACAACAACAACAAGATCTTTAATCGGAGTCCATGTACCCCCAACACCAAGGTCAAGATATCCTGGGTCATTAAAATTATTAAGTAATGTTGTTCTGTATTCACCTAAAACAGATACTGCTAATGTTTTAGTTAGTTTATAACCAAATAAAGAAGAAACTGTAAATACATCTGTAGCTTCTCTAAAACTATCATCATCTGTTGGATCATCTTCATCATCCAACTTTACCCAAGAAAGATTAATAGCTGCACTATTTCTCCAAAAATACTTTTCTTGAAGTAAGTTGGCATAAGGGTTTATTGTGATCCCTATATTTCCTGCAGAGTTATTAGGAATGCCTTGTGCGAACCAATTGTTAAAACCTGAAATATTTCCTCCTATTGTACCAAAAGCACCTATTTTCCAACCAGGGATTGCATCAATTTGGGCTTGTATCGCATTTACTCTACCCTGTATAGCCGCAATAGAATCTTTTTTAGCTGCTTGAGTCTTTTTTAATTCTTCAAGTGTTTGAGCTGTGATAGAGGTTGCTCCTAATAATAGGGTCGTTACCAAAACTAGTTTCTTAATCATTTTGTTAGGTTTAAAGTGTTTTATTATCATATTAAAAATAGTAATAATTTAAACGTTAATTTTAATAAATGCGAATTTAACCCAATCGATATTTGAAGAATAATTGGGGTTTTATTTAAATTTCGGTTTTTCGATAAAAAACCAAATTAACGGACAAAACGATCTATTTTCTCTTATATAAAGGAACAGAAGAGCATGCCTCGCCATACATTATACTTTTAGCCACAGGTTGTAATTTTTGGATCAAAGAAATATATGCACCCTCTGGAACAGGTTTATTTGAACATCCTTTAATAATTAAAAGCTTATCCTGATATTCTGAAACATCAAGAGTATGTATAATTTCATTATAAAGAATTGTCTCGAGAATTTCTAATGAGCCTACAACAACTCTCTTGACATGTGGTATTAATGCACTAGTTAGTAAAAGGTAGGCCCATCCCGGGATAATAGCATCTGTAGAACATGTTAAAGCTACATAAGATTCTTTATACTGACTCCAGTCATGATCGGCAACATGTTTTCTAAAGTCCTTTTCTCGTAAAATTAGCCCTTCAAAAAGCCAATCCTTGATGTCAAATAAAACCCGTCTTCCATTTGGGTAGTATTCTTCGAGATCAAAAGTGATTAGATTTTGATTATTTGCTACTCTATTTACGATTTCTTCTGCCATTGTAGTTTTATGTTGTCGCTGTATATTAGGTTTAGACTTTTAAAGCATTCCCAGCTCTAATTTAGCTTCTTCGCTCATTAGGTCTTGTGACC
Source organism: Aquimarina aggregata (assembly GCF_001632745.1). Classification (GTDB taxonomy): domain Bacteria; phylum Bacteroidota; class Bacteroidia; order Flavobacteriales; family Flavobacteriaceae; genus Aquimarina; species Aquimarina aggregata. The sequence continues at coordinate 115,739 of NZ_LQRT01000024.1, forward strand.
ATGGTGGGTCAAAAGTAAGTTCCATTTCTACATCATTTACAGCATTAAGAGATTTTACTTTTTCTCTAATTTCTTCTGGTAATGATTCGGCTACTGGACAATTAGGCGAAGTAAGCGTCATAAGAATTTTAACATCATAATCTTCATTAACAAATACATCATAAATTAAACCTAACTCATATATATCTACTGGAATTTCAGGATCATAAATTGTTTTAAGAACTCCAACAATTTTTTCTCCTAGTTCATTCGTATCTATAGTTGTTTCGCTCATCTTTATTACTTTTTAATCAATTGTTACTGGTGTAACCAGACAAAGGAGGTAAATACTTTAGTTTAATTGTGTTTGATATGCAATAGCATACATTTTTAATTGTTTAATCATGCTTACAAGACCATTTGCACGTGTTGGTGATAAATGTTCTTTTAAACCAATTTCATCAATAAAATCAGTATCCGCATCGATAATGTCTTTTGGGTGTTGTCCAGAAAAAGCGCGAATTAAAATTGCAATTATTCCTTTTGTGATAATGGCATCACTATCTGCTGTAAAATCGATTTTATCATCTTTCATTTCGGCATGAACCCAAACTTTACTTTGGCACCCTTTGATAATATTGCTATCTGTTTTATATTTTTCTTCAACAAGGGGAAGTGATTTGCCTAGCTCGATCATATATTCATATCGTTGCATCCAATCATCAAACATACTAAACTCGTCTACAATCTCTTCCTGAATATCTTTTATGGACATCGCTTAATTTTTGTACAAAAGTACAACAACAATTGTTGCTATTCAATACTTTCTGACAATGATAGTATAGTCTTAACTAATTGTTTTATTTCTGAAGGAGGGTGGCCATGGTCAAAACTATTTGAAGTAAATGTATTTTTATCTGAAGTAATCTTTAAAATACTGTGTGGAGCTCCATCAAAAAGACGTTTTTCTGTTGGGGCTTCCAATTCGCTAATAGTTTTGATACTGAGATCTTTTAATAAACCAACAATGGTATTCCAGTCTTCTTTTGAACATTGTTTTGAGGAAATATTCTGTAGGTTCCTGTCTTTAGTTTTCTGGATAAGCTTTTTATCAATTTTTATGTTTAGAAATGAACCTCTTGATGCCGCTTGATATTCAACAGTAATAATGTTTTCTTGAGGTTTTGATATTTTATTGGGAGTATGCTGTGCTATCGTATTGTTTTGTTTTTCTTTTGATAATACCTTAACTAGGGTGTATTGTATTGCAGAAGCATCTGCAAGTGGTTTATCTACTTTTTTTACTAGAACCTCGAGCTGGTAAGAGAAACCTTCTTCATACTTAAAACCATCTATCTGATCGTAAAAATATGACCACTCATCACTACTATTTTCTTTGTAAAGCATACATTTTTGAGGGGCTACTCCTTGGCAATCTATTAGATGATCGGCTATATATACCTTTTTGGTTTCTTGACAAGAAGATAAGAAGAAAAATGTGCTAAAAATGAGCATTATTGTTTTCATATTATTACTTTTTTTAAAAGTATTAAAAAATGAAATCAAGAAAAAATTGTTTAGATGTCTATTTGATAAAACTTTGCCTTGGACCTCCCTCGGCAAATACAGCTCGCATTCTATCCTTTTGACCTTTAGAAAACATATACATACATGTATCATCTACATAATCCATATAGTTCATACTCATATCATTTGTATTACAACTAAGTACTGGATATTCTGGACAACCATAATTTGGTTGATCGGCAGATGGAGTATCATCTACATAATCATCTTTCATACAACGCCCATCTCCCCAGATATGTCTTAAGTTAAGCCAATGACCCACTTCATGTGTAGCGGTTCTACCACGATCAAAAGGAGATAAGACATACCCTTCTGAACCAAAATATTGAGGTGATATTACAATGCCATCTGTTAATGGGTTATCTCCAGGAAATTGTGCATATCCCAGAGCTTCTTCTCCGATATTACAAACCCATATGTTTAAATGACTTTGGGGGGTAACAACGTTTGACCCACCACTAGAAGAAAATTTCATTTCATCTCCAGTTCCCCATTCTGTTCTTTCAGAAGAAACGCGTATTACTTTTTCAAGATTAAAATTAATTTGAATGTTCGCTGCAAGAGGCAAAAATTCTTGCGGAACCTGATCACGATCAAGGTTTGTTTTGGTAAAATCTTGATTTAGAATATCAATCTGGGATTTTATTTGTGTATCGCTTATATTTTCGTTTTCATTGTTATAGATAACATGTACTATTATTGGTATTGATATGGTATTTAAGTCTTTTGTTTCACCACTTTTTCTTGATTTGATAAATGCTTCACATTGCTTTTCTATAGTTATCATTTTTGCTCGTAAATCAGGAGTCTCGGTCAAATGCTTTTTAAGAATATCCATAGTACTACATGTTCTTGTAGGGCGTTTTCTGGTTTGATCTACGGCTGCAATTTCCTTAAGATTATTCGCTTCTTCATCATCTTCTTTTTTGGAATCTATGCAACTAATAGTTAGTACGCTAATTAGTAATGCAATAAAAGCATTAATAGGGGTTTTTGGTATCATTATTACGGGGTTTGATAGTATACTAAGATGCGATTGTGTTACTTTTCTTAATTTAATAACGAAAAAATAATTTAGTTGTTTCTTTTTTAACAAAAATTTTCACTATTTCATTTTTTGGTGTTTTCTAGTTTTAAAGGGTTACTAATAAAACAGTTTAGCGTTAGAATACCCTACCCATTTTCTAGTCTTTTGTACGATTTAAGTTAAGTCAAACAAATAAAAATAATTATAAAACACTGATAATGAGATTTTTATTTTTTATGAATGCAAAGTATAAAACGGGTATGTATAAATAGATAATTATAGTTTTAAGGGAAAGAACTTTGGCAAAATAGCAGATATAAATAGTGTTGTATCTAAAACCCTATGTTAAAAAATGGCTTTTTTTTAACAATATACTCAAGATAACAGACTAAAGAAACGATTCTCTAGGTCCTCCATTAGCAAAAGTTGCTCGCATTCTATTTTTTTGCCCATTGGTAAACATATACATACAATTATCATCAACATAATCCATATAATTCATGGTCATGTTATTTGATTCGCATCGTATTGTAGGATAGTCAGGGCAACCAAAATTTGGACCATCAGAAGAAGGGGTGTCTTCAACAAAATCGTCTACAGCACAGTTACCATCACCCCATATATGTCTTAGGTTTAGCCAATGGCCAACTTCATGAGTGGCTGTTCTACCTTTATCAAAAGGAGGTGAAATAAACCCTTCGGTTCCAAAAAATTGTGGAGAAATTACAATACCATCGGTAGCAATTGCATCTCCAGGAAACTGAGCATATCCCAAAATTCCATTACCGATATTGCATACCCAAATGTTGAGATGTTTTGTAGGGTCAATTCCATCAGAACCCCCATTAGATGAAAATTTCATTGAATCTCCAGTTCCCCATTCTGTTCTTGTAGAAGAGACGCGTATAATACTGTCAAGACTAAAACGGATGTTTATATCACTTGCACTATTTTTAAATTCTTGAGGTATTTGATCGATATCTTTATTTGTTTTTGAAAAATCTTGATTTAAAACTTCAACCTGCGAGAGAATTTGTTGATTACAAATATTTTCCTCCGTCTTACTGTAAATCACATGCACAACTATAGGAATTGTGATAGTATCTAAATCGGTTATTTTGCCACTTTTACTTAAAGCGATAAAGGCTTGACACTGTTTTTCGATAGTGTCCATTTTTGATTTTAATTTTGTGTTTTTGATAAGATGTTTTTCAAGAAGATTCATGGTGCCACATCTTTTGATAGAATCTTTACCGGTTAGTTTATATAGACTTCTGGATTTTTCGGTATCCATACATTGTGGATCATCTACTTTTTTGTCGGCAGGACAGCCTAAGAAAAAAAATGATAAGAGGATTATACCAGAAATTGCTAACTTTTTCATTTTAAGAGTATTACATACAACAAATGAAAAGATAGTTCTTTTTTCTAAAATATATAGAAGCTTTTGTTAATTTAACAAACTGATAGTCAAATATTTATAACTAAATTAACATCTTTTTTATACAATCTAAAAAAAGCATATTATGCACTTGCACATAAAAAAAGAATAATCTAAAAACTTGAGTGCGTAAAAAAATGGCAAAAATGATTCTTGAGTAATACTAACTTAACATCATTTGAGCTTTTTTAACAGCTTCAACAAGAGCATCGATTTCTTCTTTGGTATTATAAAATGAAAAAGAGGCGCGTATAGTTCCTGGAATTTTATAAAAATCCATTATTGGCTGCGCACAATGATGGCCTGTTCGAACAGCTATTCCAAGTTTATCTACTATGGATCCTATATCATACGGGTGTATATTTTCTAAATTGAAAGATATAACCGAGGTTTTGTTTTTAGAAGTACCATAAATTTTTAACCCATCAATTTCTAATAGTTTTTGAGTTCCGTAATCAAGTAATTCATTTTCATAAGCTGCAATAGCGTCAAAACCGATACTATTCATATAATCTAGAGCCACACCAAATGCAATACCACCGCAGATATTAGGAGTTCCTGCTTCAAACTTATGAGGAAGACCGGCATAGGTCGTTTTCTCGAAAGTTACCTGGTCTATCATTTCACCACCACCTTGATAAGGAGGAAGTTTATTAAGCCATTCTTCTTTTCCATAAAGAAGACCAACACCAGTAGGTCCGCAAAGTTTATGTGCTGAAGCTACATAAAAATCAACATCCAGATCTTGTACGTCTGGTTTAATATGCGGGCAGGATTGTGCTCCATCTATAAGGACTGCTGCTCCTACTTTATGAGCTTTAGTAATAATTTCTTCAATAGGATTAATAGTTCCTAATGCATTAGAGATGTGATTAGTGAAAACCAGTTTAGTTTTGTCAGAAAGTAACTCATCATAAATATCCATTCGTAATTCTCCTTCTAAATTCATAGGAATTACTTTAAGAAAAGCACCTGTACGTTCACACAGCATTTGCCATGGTACAATGTTAGAGTGATGCTCTAGTGCCGAAACAATGATTTCATCCCCCTTAGAAAGAAAACTAGTAAATCCAGTAGCTACAATATTAATACTATGCGTAGTTCCTGAAGTTAAAATAATCTCATGAGCATGTTTTGCATTAAAATGGTGTTGTATTTTTTTTCTTGCAACCTCATAAGCATCTGTTGCTTCTTGAGATAATGTATGTACACCTCGATGTATATTGGCATTATAGTTACTATAATAGTCTACAATGGCATCGATAACTATTTGTGGCGTTTGAGAAGTAGCCGCATTATCAAAATACACCAAAGGTTTTCCGTTTACTTCTCTATTAAGAATAGGGAAATCTTTTCGGACTTTCTGTACATCAAGCATAACAATTTCTTTTTGCAAAAATAATAATACCAAATGTTATATTGGTGATTTTCTAATCAGGATTGCTTATTTTTAGATAGACTATAACTCTTTATATCCTATGAAACGATTTAAAAAAATTTTTGGCATTGCACTTCTTCTATTAGTAGTACTGGTTTGTGGTGCTGCAGTAGTTAATTATCCAAAACTTGAAATTATTTCGGGCTTTTCTGCAAAAAACATGAGTTCTTCTGTTTTTCTTGGAAATAGAAGTCTTGAGTATACTGATAAGACTGATCATAATGTTCCGATGGTAAAATTGGCAACTGATGAAATTGATCTAGATAAAAAGTATGCGATAGCTAATGTATACGGACTCAAAGAGCGTAAAGCAATATACAGAGAAGGATTAGGAAGTATTTTAGTCGATGAAGATTTTGATGAAGACAAACCTTTTTTGGCACCAAACAGGACATTTTCTAAAATAGACGAGCCTTATCCCTATGGTGCTTTACCTCAAAAAGATACAGTTTTTGAACAATTAGATTATAAAAAGATAGAAAGTACGGTAGCCTCTATATTTGATACTAATGGAGTAGAAGAAAAGAAAACACGAGCAGTTTTAGTGTTGTATAAAGATCAAATTATTAGTGAACGATATATAGACGGTTTTGACAAAAACTCTAAGTTATTAGGTTGGTCTATGACAAAAAGTATTCTGAGTACGATGTATGGCGTGTTACAATCTCAAGGTAAAATTGATATTAATAGTAAAGCACCTATTGCCGAATGGCAAAATGACGAAAGAAAAGAGATCACGATAAATAATTTGTTACAAATGAATAGTGGTCTTGAATGGGATGAAGATTACGGTTCTATATCTGATGTTACAAAAATGTTGTATATCGATAAGGATATGACCACTCCTCAGATTCATAAAAAAGCAATTCATAAACCCAATGAAAACTGGTATTATTCTTCTGGTACATCTAATTTATTATCTGGTATTTTAAGAAAACAATTTAATACCTATCAAGAGTATCTTGATTTTCCGTATCGTGAATTTATAGATAAGATAGGTATGCATTCTATGCTCATAGAAACTGATATGGCCGGGAACTATGTGGGATCATCTTATGGTTGGGCAACCGTTAGAGATTGGGCCAAGTTTGGGTCACTATATCTTCATAGAGGAAATTGGAACGGAACTCAAATTTTTGACCCTTCTTGGGTAGATTATGTAACTACGCCAAGTCCCACTTCTGATGGAGATTACGGGGGTCATTTTTGGTTAAATTCAGGAGGATTCTACCCTGATGCTCCGAAAGACATGTTCTCTGCAAATGGATATCAAGGACAGCGTGTTTTTATTATTCCGTCTAAAGATTTAGTTATTGTGCGATTTGGGCTTATAGGAGATGCTGGAGTTGACTTCAATAATTTCTTAAAAGAAATGGTTAGTGCAGTAAAATAAATTCAAAAAACTAAAGCCTATTCTTGAATATGAATAGGCTTTATATGTATAATTGTTTGATTTGAATCTACTGTTTACAAATCAAAACCAAGATTAACTCCAAGTTTTGTGGCAATTAACTTGTTGATTCTAGTTTTTAGCTGAGGTATTTTTACACTTTCTAGTACGTTATTTGCAAAAGCATACATAAGTAGTGCTTTGGCTTCTTTTTCTGCAATACCTCTCGAACGCATATAGAATAAAGCATTATCGTCTAGCTGTCCTATTGTGCACCCATGCGAGCATTTTACATCATCTGCAAAAATTTCTAGTTGTGGTTTTGAGTTTATTGTTGCCTTATCACTTAGTAAGATATTATTGTTAGATTGAAAAGCATTAGTTTTTTGAGCTTCCTTGTTTACAATAATTTTTCCGTTAAAAACTCCTGTTGCTTTTTCATCAAAAATACCTTTGTAATCCTGATGACTTTCACAATTAGGTTCTGTATGATGTACTAGTGTATTGTGGTCTACATGCTGTTTTCCTTCGATAATAGTTACTCCATTAAGGATAGAGTCTATTCCTTCACCTTTCTGATAAAAGTTTAAATTATTTCTGGTGATGTTTCCTCCAAAAGCAAAAGTGTGAACAGATGCTATACTTTGGGCATGTTGATCTATATATGTATTGTCTATTAAAGAAGCATTTTGATTATCATTTTGGATTTTATAGTAATCTACAATTGCTCTTTTATCAGCAAAAATCTCTGTAACCGAATTTGTTAACACAGGGTTGTCTGTGAGACTTTGATGACGTTCTATAATTTGAACATGAGAATTTTCTTCTACAACAATTAAATTTCGAGGTTGCAACATTTGTGCAGCTTCTTTTCCTGTAGAAAAATGTATAATCTGGATTGGCTTATCGGCCAATTTGTTTTTTGGAATATAAATATATGCTCCTTCTCTAGAAAATGCTGTATTTAATGATGTAAGACCATCTTGCTTTGCTATTTTATTAAAATAGTTGTCGATAACAACCTTATATTTATCATTAGAAAGTGCAGAAGACATCAAACACACGTCAATTTTATCATGAGTAGTCTCAGACAAGTGCGAAGAATATTTACCATCTATAAACACAATTTTATAGGTGTCAAGATCATTAATAAAGAATCTTTTGACATCTTTAAATTCTAATGCATTCTCCTCATCAGGAAAAATACTATAATCGTGTTTTAATATAGCATTTAGAGAAGTGTATTTCCACGCTTCTTCTTTTTTGGTAGGAAACCCTTTTTCTTCAAAGCTTTTTATTGCCTGGCTTCTAATATCATGTATAGGCGCGTCTACGTCTACTGTATTTTCAAAAGCCAAAAAAGAAGATACTAATTTATCTTTCAATTCCATATTCTCGTTCCTTGTTATCTGCTAAGTATTGTTATTTACTAATGAACACTTAACTTATTATGCGTTTATTTCTTCTTTAATCCAATCGTATCCTTTTTCTTCAAGCTCTAGAGCAAGTTCTTTGGTTCCAGATTTTACAATCTTTCCATCATATAGTACGTGTACAAAATCAGGAACGATATAATCAAGAAGTCTTTGGTAATGTGTAATTACGACAATAGCATTATCGTTACTTTTTAGTTTGTTAACACCATTAGCAACAATTCGTAATGCGTCAATGTCTAATCCAGAATCTGTTTCATCAAGGATGGCTAATTTAGGTTCCATCATTGCCATCTGAAAAATTTCATTTCTTTTTTTCTCTCCACCAGAGAATCCTTCGTTTAGAGATCGTGATAAGAATTTACGATCGATCTCTAGCAATTCAGATTTTTCGCGAATCTTTTTCAGCATATCTTTTGCAGGCATTTCTTCAAGCCCCTGCGCTTTTCTGGTTTCGTTGATTGCAGTTTTCATGAAGTTAGTTACTGTTACTCCAGGAATCTCTACAGGATATTGAAAAGATAAGAAAACACCTTTGTGAGCGCGTTCTTCTGTAGCTAATTCTTCAATGTCTTCTCCATTTAAAAGAATTTCTCCATCAGTTACTTCGTATTCTTCTTTTCCTGCAACGATATTGGCCAAAGTACTTTTTCCTGCACCATTAGGTCCCATTATAGCATGAATTTCTCCAGCCTTAACTTCTAAGTTAAGTCCTTTTAAAATTTCTTTCCCTTCCACGCTTGCGTGTAAATCTTTTATTTTCAGCATCTTCTCTTAATTTAAATATTTAGGTGCTTTTGGCAATTTATTAAAATCTTCTTTTTGGTGTTGTAAGTAAACTTTTGCTTTATTTTCTTCAGCAAAAGCTTCAAATTTGTCCATACTTTCTAAAGTTTGATCTACATCAAAATTGAAAATAGGGATTCTTTTATGTTCTCTATTTTCATATAAATGGTACAAGTCTCCTGATAATAAAAGAGGACCATGTTCTGCTAAGTCAAGATATAGAACCTGATGACCAGGAGTATGGCCTGGCATTGATTTGATAACAACACTACCATCACCAAAAACATCAAAATCACCATTAAGTTTTTTAGTGGTGGTTAGTTCTTTTATGGCATTGTAGTTATCGGCATTTATTTTTTGACTTGTAGGACTTGTTATAGAATCATATTCTGTTTTCTGCACTAACCATGTAGAATTCTTGAAAGTATTGGCATGTCCTGTATGATCAAAATGTGTATGCGATAACGCAATATATTTGATATCTTGAACAGTCATTCCTATCGATTTTAACTGATTAACTACAGAATCTTTTCTTGATACAGTGAACGCTCCACTTGGGTCTGTAAAAGGTTCTGGTAGACCAATTAGAGTCTCTGGTAAGCCTGCATCCCACATCAAATTACCCTTTGGGTGACTAACTACATAAAAAGCATCGGCAAATTCTTTGCTTTGACCATGATAAGTAGTGTCTTGAGAAAAAAGCTCTAAATTATTTACCAATACTTTACCACCGCTAAATGTATATAGCTTAACTTCCGGTTTTTTAATTTCTTCTGAAACGACTGTGGTTTCGGATTTTTCTTTTTTAGTCTCTTTACACGCAAAGAGAACAACGGTAAGAAATAATAAGGCTATATATTTTTTCACTTTTTAGTTTTACTTAATTGCTTAAAAGTTCTAAGAACCATATAAGCGTATAATTGATATTAATTTTTTTATTCTGTACTATCAGTAGTGGCTTGTGTATTTTCTAATGATTTAATTTTGGCGGGCAACTCTGAAGTTGGCGCACTTACCCCAATAATTTCGGTTATTTCTACAATTTCTTCCCAGCCTTGATCAGGATTAGGTTTTATAACACCTTTAACCACAACAGGAACCATATCATATTCTTCTCTTTGAAGGGGTTCAACTTTTTGGGCTAGTTCTTTGGTGGCGTCGTTAATTACTACTCCATAAATAAAATCATTACCCTTAATTACTGCGGCACCATCAATCAGTATAAATTCACCGCGAATGAGGTTGGCTTCGCTATCTGATTCTGATGTTTTTGATTTTTCATTCTTACAAGATAAAACTAGAATGCTAAGTACAATTAAAGAAATTACGTTTTTCATTAATGAGGATTTGATGGTTAATAAGATTTACCCTACAGAACCTTCTAGAGATATTTCCAGAAGTTTTTGAGCTTCTACTGCAAATTCCATAGGTAATTTATTAAGAACTTCTTTACTAAAACCATTAACGATTAATGCGATTGCCTTTTCGGTATCAATTCCTCGTTGATTACAGTAAAAAATCTGATCTTCACCTATTTTACTTGTAGTCGCTTCATGTTCTATTTGAGCGGTTTTGTTGTTTGCTTCTATATAAGGAAACGTATGAGCGCCACATTCATTGCCCATCAATAATGAATCACATTGTGAAAAGTTTCGTGCATTAGTGGCTCTACTGTTTATTTGTACTAATCCTCTGTAGCTATTTTGGGATTTTCCTGCAGAGATACCTTTTGAAATAATAGTACTTTTAGTGTTTTTACCTAAATGAATCATTTTGGTACCTGTATCGGCTTGCTGAAAATTATTGGTTACAGCAATTGAGTAAAATTCTCCTACTGAATTATCTCCTTTAAGAATACAAGAAGGATATTTCCAGGTTACTGCAGAACCAGTTTCTACTTGTGTCCAAGAGATTTTAGCGTTGTTTTCACAAATCCCTCTTTTGGTTACAAAATTATAAACACCACCTTTTCCTTCTGCATTTCCTGGGTACCAGTTTTGTACTGTAGAATACTTTATTTCGGCATCATCTAAAGCGATTAATTCTACAACTGCAGCGTGCAATTGGTTCTCATCTCTAGAGGGAGCAGTACAGCCTTCTAGGTAGCTTACATAACTACCTTCATCTGCAATGACCAATGTACGCTCAAATTGTCCTGTTCCTGCTTGATTAATTCTAAAATACGTAGACAATTCCATAGGGCAACGAACGCCTTTAGGAATATAACAAAAAGAACCATCGCTAAATACCGCAGAGTTTAGAGCTGCATAGAAATTGTCTTTTTGAGGTACAACAGAGCCAATATGTTTCTTTACTAATTCTGGATGTTCTTTTATTGCTTCAGAAATTGAGCAAAAAATTATTCCTTTTTCTGCAAGTGTTTCTTTGAAAGTTGTAGCAACAGATACCGAATCCATTACAATATCAACTGCTACTCCAGCTAGTTTCTTTTGTTCATCCAGAGATATTCCGAGCTTTTTAAAAGTTTCAAGTAATTCTGGATCTACTTCATCAATACTGTTGTATTTTGGTTTTTTATTAGGAGCAGAATAATAAGATATGCTTTGAAAATTTGGTTTTTCATAGTTTACATTAGCCCATTCTGGCTCTTCCATTTTCTCCCAAACGCGGTAGGCCTCTAATCTCCATTCAGTCATCCATTCTGGCTCTTCTTTCTTCTTAGAAATTGCACGAACGATATCTTCATTTAATCCTATCGGAAAAGTATCTGATTCTATATCAGTATAAAATCCATACTCATATTCCTTAGTCTCTAATTCTTTTTTTAAGTCGTCTTCAGTATACGCCATCTTCTATTCCCTGATTTTGATTCAGGATCTTTCTTTAAAAATTTATAATGAAAAACTTTCTCCACAACCACATGTTCTACTTGCGTTGGGATTGTTAAATACGAAGCCGGTTCCATTTAAACCGCCAGAATACTCTAAAGTTGTTCCTATCAGATATAGAAAACTCTTTTTGTCAACAATAATTTTTACACCATTATCTTCAAAAACTTTGTCTCCTTCTTCTTGTGCCTTATCAAACTTTAAGTCGTACGATAAACCTGAGCATCCTCCACTTTTTACACCTACACGAACATAGTCGGTAGTTGCATTGTATCCATCCTCAGTCATTAATTCGACAACTTTGTTTTTAGCTATGTCAGATACTTTAATCATACTTCTTTATAAATAGATTAATTCTAAATGAATTGCAAATATAGTACATAAGTAGATTTTATTGGCAAAACCTAACATTTATCTAACATATATTAAAATAAGGAAAAGTTATAGTAGTAATTTATAGATGGTATTAAAACTCTGAAAAACGATCATCATTTAAGAAATTGTCGTCTGTTAGGGTTTTTAGAAAGGCAATTATTTGTTGTTTCTCTTCTGTCGTCATTGGGATTCCAAGAGTTCCACTTTGATTTTTAAACAGTGGTTCTAACGTTTCAGAATCAACTACGCCATCACTATAATGATTTAATACATCATCTAATGTCTTTAATCGACCATCGTGCATGTATGGAAAAGTGAGTTCAACATTTCTTAGTGTAGGCACTTTAAACTTGTGCATGTCTTCTGCAAGTCCTGTAACTCTGTTTCTACCTATATCATTATATAACGGGTCGACAGCTAAGCCATTATTGCGATAGGATTGATCTGTGAATAATGTTCCTGCATGACATGAAGCACATTTAGATTTAAAAAGCTCAAAACCGGCGGCTTCATTATCTGTAAATACAGAACCTTCGTTTCTTTCTATTTTGTCATACTTAGAATTTGAAGAGATCATCATAATCATAAATTGAGAAAGAGCCTTAAGGATATTTTCTGAATTGATTTTTTGGTTTTCAAAAGCTGCTGCAAAAAGTTGTACGTATTCTGGCTTTTCTTCTAATTTTTTAATGATACTGCTAAATGTTTCATTCATTTCGACTTCTGCAGTAATCGGTATGATAGGTTGTAGGTCCAAATGCCTTGCAGCACCATCCCAAGTAAATTCTTTCATAAACGCCAGATTATGTAAGGGTTGCGCATTACGCGTACCCAAAGCCCCATCGACTCCATGACTTACAATATGGGTGTGATGTGTAAATGCGAAATCTTGAATATGACAAAAACCGCAAGAGATTACACCATCAGAAGATAAACGACCATCATAAAATAGTTTTTTTCCGAGCTCAAATCCTTTTTCGGTTGGAGGATTAAGAGATACGTTATAACTAGGGTTGGGGAAATTTGCTGGTATTGTAAATTCTAGTTTTTTGTTTTCGGGCACAATAGGTACATAATCATCCTTTTCGGAACTACAGGCAGTTCCGAAAAGGATAATGATGATATAATAGGATAGTAGTTTCAATTTAATTTTTAGTTCGTTACACTTGTTACGCTAAACATAGTACTTATATTTTCGGCAATTTGCGGGGCAAGAACAGGGTCGACCTGTACATCACTTTTAGTAACTAAAGAGTGCGTATTTGTACTGTCAAATATTTTTGCAATATCAGCATTTACTGCAACTTCTTGTGATTTTGATGCCGAAATAGTTAATGTGCTAGGCAAATCAAGTGTTACTTCTTTATAATTGTCTAATGCTGTACCATGACTTCCTACATGAATCAAGAATGGAGAGTCTGAAGTGCCAAAAGTACCTTCAAATTTAATAAATTTATATCCGGCAGACCAACTCCATAACATACCGCTTTCTTCTGCTGTAGGTATAAAATTTGCCATACCATTAAGAGGATATTTTGATTGATCTACACCAATACCAAACTTGATTTTAGTGTATTCTCCCGATGGGATATCTGCAAGAGAGATATTTTTACTATCTACAACTTCTTCATTAATTAAAAAATACCCTTCGTCTACAGGATACTTGAACTCTTCTCCATTAGCTTTGATAAGTACAACATTACTAATAATATATTTTAATTCTGAGATTTTGTAGATTTCACCACTTCCATTGGTATAAATATCTGTGGTTAATTCAATACCATTATTATCAATAGTATTTTTAAAATCTAATGTAATATTTCCAAATGTCGGTTCGCTTGAGCCACCATCATCATTTTTACAAGAAGCGACAAGTAAAAAAGTGAATATGATTATTGTGAATTTTTTCATGTGTTTTACGATGTTTGTTGTTTTGTATTTAAATAAAATCTTTACTTAGTAATTAAGATTTTATTCTTCTATTTTGTATTTTATTATGATTGCATCTTTAGAACCTTTGTTAGCTGGTACATCAAAATCATTACTTTCTGAATTACCTACAACAACAATTCTTTGGTCCGTAGTTTCTAAACAATCCTCTCCAAATTCGGCTTTAGTACCCCCTGCAGTGGCGTTCCATTTAATTTCTCCTGAGGTATTTATCATGATGTTCCAAATATCGCTTTCTCCCTTATTTTCAGACAGATTAACGTCATTACTTCTTGAGTTTCCGGTAATTATAAAGCCATCATTTCTCATTTTCTGAATTCCTCTTCCTGTATCAAAAGCTGTTCCTCCTAGAGATTTTTGCCAAAGAAGGTTTCCGTTACCATCGATTTGTATCATCCATAAATCGGCATTTCCTTTAGCCTCTGAGATATCGCCATTTTCACTTCTAGAGTCACCTACAATTACATAGGTTCCATTTCCTGTTGCGGCCATGGCGTACGCTACGTCAATTTCGGTACCACCAAATGATTTTTGCCATAACTTAGTACCTTCTGAGTTTATTTTTACAACCCAAAAATCATAGCTTCCTTTACTATTAGTAATGTCAAAATCTATACTTTCTGAAGACCCTATCATTAAGAAACCATTATCTTCTGTTTGAAGAGTGTCATAGCTGCGATCATTATTTGATCCGCCAAAGAAACGTCTCCATTCTTTTTCTCCAGAAGCATCAAGTTTGATACCCCAAAATTCTCCCACACCGTGTTTTGTGTTGGCACTTTTATCATCATTACCATCTCCTTCACTAGCAGTAACATCAAGAAATCCAGTCATAAAGTAACCACCGTCATTAGTCTGAACTACAGAGAAAGCTCTATCGATACCAGCAAATCCAAAACTTTTTTGCCATTGTACATCGCCAGAGGCATTTAATTTAACAATCCAATAATCTTGTAAGCCAGCATTTTCGGTTACATCCTGATCACTACTACGACTATATCCAACTATTGCATAGCCACCATCTAAGGTGGTTATTATTTTTTCTGCTCGATCTTCACCAGAACCTCCATAGGTTTTTGACCATACAATATCTCCGGCTTTAGATAATTTTAGTATCCAGTAATCGCTATCTGTTGCTGTTTTATCGGTAATATCTCCATCGGCACTTTGTGTATATCCGGCAAGAACATAACTCCCATCAGCAGCTTCTACTACTGATAGGATGTTATCTTCTTTGGTTCCTCCAAATGTTTTGACCCATTCTATAGTGCCTTTGATATCTTGCCCAGAAGTATCAGGCTGCATGTCACCACTATCATCACTGCTACTGCATCCTGAGGTATGTAACAGTATCATAGTGAAAACTGAAATGTAACTTAAGAATTTGAGGTAATTCATTTGTTAATATTTTTTTTGAGTATTTAGTTTTTTAGGAAACGTTTCATAAGAATATTGCCATCTGGTGTAGCTACTTGTAAAAAGTAAACACCTGATCTTAAGCTAGAAACGTCTATTGTACTTATAACGGTTCCTTTCCGTACTAATTGCCCTATAAAATTTTTGATCTCGAACTCATAAGCGTTGCTTGAATCAATTTTATTGTTCATTAGGATGTTAAGTTCTGCTCCTATTACTGGATTAGGAAAAACAGAGAGCGTTATGTCCTTATTTGTAGCTGATGCATTGGATCTAGCAGTGCTGGCAGTAATCGATATGTTATCTATAGCGATATCAGCTTGCCAAGTGCTACCTGTTACTCTATTAAATCTAAGTTGAATACCACTTCCTGCATAGGATGAAAGGTTGATATTGGCAGTATTCCAAGCATTACCTTGGTTTCCTGTTTGATTCCATATACTTGTCCAAGAACCTCCTTCATCTGTACTAACTTCTAAGTCTATGCTACCCATATCTGCAGCTCCAAACATATGATACGCAAATGAAAATGAAGCCGTACTCGCTGCGCTAAGATCTATACAAGGAGAATTTAAAATCGCACTTTTATTAGGATATCCTGTTCCATTTCCTGAGGCTTCAACATAAATATAAAAAGTTCCTTGATTTGCGCTAGAAGGTCCAGTACTTCTTGATGGTGTTCCGTTAGAATCTACTGTCCAGTCTATATCATCTGCAGCAGATTGTGTCCAAGCGCCAAGAGTATTTTCAAAACTTTCATTGTATGGGAAAGAAGAAATTCCAGATGTACATCCACTAGGTCCAGTATTGCCATTTTGGATTGTTATGATGTCAAGAGCGATATCACTTTGCCATCCTTGATTACCATCACCAGTTACTACATTAAATCGTATTTGTACACTGTTTTCGCCTGCATATGCTGAAAGATCTACATCGGCAAGATTCCAATCACTTCCTTGTGTGCCGGCTCTACTAAATATACTTGTCCAGTTTCCGGTGTTGTTTGTTCTGGCTTCTACCGTTAAGGTTTCTACTGCACTTCCTAACATATGATATTGAAAGCTAAGACTAGGAGTGGTTAATGCGCTAAAGTCTAAACAAGGAGAGTTAAGAATTGCTCTTTTGTTAGGGAAACCAGTTCCATTTCCAGATGCTTCAACGTAAATATATGTATTACCATCTACTGCACTGCTTGGCCCTGTACCATTAGATGGGGTGCCTCCTGAGTTTCTAGTCCAATTTAGGTCATCACCTGAGGTGGCATCACTCCACTGTCCAAGATTAGTTTCAAAACTTTCAGTAAACGGAAAAGAAGAAATTGTGTTTGAACAATTATTTGGTGGATTTCCTCCTGTCGTGGTGAAGGTTGTAGAGCTACTATATTGTGACGTACTTCCGTCAGGACATTTACTTCTTACCTGAGCTTCATATTGCGTAGATGCGGATAAGCCTGAAATAGTGGATGATGTTGCAGAAACTGCTGTTGTTGTCCAGGCAGAAGAACCTGCTACGCGATATCGTAAATCATATGTAGTTCCTGATACGCTGCTCCAGTTTAGCAAAGCAGAGCTAGAGCTAATATTTGAAGCAGATAATGAAGAGGGTGTAGTGGCATTACATACGGCTGGACTACTTTTTTTGACTAAGAAGAAACCTCCTTCGATATCACTAATAACGATATTTCCACTATTAAAATAGGGGTATACATTCCATACACCATTAAAAGCAGCGCCATTACTAGAAGTATAGGTGTCAAAAAAGCCAATTTCTGTCATATTTTTATTTCCGATGTCAGAAATATCGATTACTCTAATACCTGCTCTATAGTTTGCAAGATAGAATTTATCTCCTTTTACATATCCGTTGTGGTCAATTGCTGCGGTAGGGCCAGTATAGATTAAGTGTTCTTTTGGGTTATCAAGATCAAGAAAATCAAAAACTATAGTTCTGGTATTAAACCCAACACCTTGTTCGTCGGTTTCATCTCCCAAGATAAAATATCTCATATCTTCTGTAAACCATCCTTGATGAGTGTATCCTACATCAGGGTATTTTATAGTAGATAAAGTAACAGGATTTGCTTTGTCGGTAATATCGGCAATAACAACTTCTATTTCATTACTACCAATTAAGATTTCTCTTCCTGCGTATGTTGCATCTGGACCATTGTAGGTTACCACTTGCGCATCATGAGTATATGCTCGTTGTCCTCCTGATAAGAATCCCCCAGCGTTAATTGGGTTTTTTGGATCTTGAATGTTAATAAAAAGTGGTCCCCCTCTGTAGGGCCCAGAATTTCTTTGTGCTCCTACAACATATGCGTATCCAGAATCTTCATTAATAACGATGTTATGAGCGTTTCCAAATTGGGTATATCGTGTATCTGCATTAAAATTTTGTGGTGGATTTGATACATTTCGTAGACGTGTCAAATCAAAAACTTGCATCCCATGATTAGAGGCTTCACTTACGATAAAAGCATGGTTTTTATATACTTTTACATCTCTCCATGAGCTATTGCTAGTTGCTGTTGGTAGCTTGCCCAGATAAACTGGATTTGTAGGATTAGAAATATCGATAAATGCGGTTCCGTTATTGAGACCGATAATTGCGTATTCTTTTCCGTTAGAAGGGTCTGTCCAACCCCAACTATCGTTACCTGCTCCGGCACTCATTGTTGCTAAAGAGATGCGAGACATGAGATCATAATCTTTGCAGGGATATGAGCCAGCTAAACCATTTTGACATGGTGTCTGACCATAGGAAAGAACTGCTGTAAATATCAGCAGAAAAGTAATTTTTAGATTTTTCATTGAGTTTGTGTTTTAAGAGTTAGTTTGCACTAAATATTTATGTCATGTAGTAATGGTTTAAAATTCAAATAATTACCTAATTTATCGATTTTATTCGTGCTTATTTGTGAATTCTCTATAATGTTTTGAATATTTTAACTTTTATTAACTGTATTTAACACTAAAATCGTGTTAAAAGGTAAGGATTATATTAAAATAGCACGATTACCTTATTTATTATATAAAATTAAGCCTTTTAAAACAAGAAATTTTAAGGTTCTGATTATTATAATGTTATGAAATAAGTTGGTCGTTTTTATATACACCTATTAAGAGTTGCAGAAGCACTACTGACTATACGTAATTAGATTTTAAGGTGTGCTTTTGTGAATTAATAAGAACCCTCTTTCAATATCACTAATTACAATATTTTCACTGTCAAAATATGGATATACGTTCCAGGCACCATTAAAGCTAGCATTATCATTTACAGGGTATGTATCAAAAAAGCCTGTTTCAGTGATGTTTTTATTTCCAATATCCGAAATATCAATCATTCTTATTCCTGATCTATAATTGGCCAAATAAAATGTATTCCCTTTTACATATCCATTATGATCAATAGCTGAGGTAGGTCCTGTATAGGTCATATGAAATTTTGGGTTGTCAAGATCTTCAAAATCAAAAATAAGTGTTCTAGTATTAAACCCAACACCTTGTTCATCAGTTTCATCACCTAAAATGAAATATCTCATATCTTCAGTAAACCACCCTTGATGGGTATATCCTACATCGGTATATTTTATTGTAGATATAGTGATAGGGTTATCTTTATCTGTAATGTCGGCAAGTACAACTTCTACTTCATTGCTTCCGATAAGTATTTCTCTACCTGTATAATCCGAGTCAGGTCCGCTATAGGTGATGGCTTGCGCATCATGGCTATATGCTCTTTCACCCGAAGAAAGAAAACCTCCAGCTGCAATAGGATTTTTAGGATCCTGAATATTAATAAATACAGGCCCACCTCTAAATGGCCCTGCTCTACTCGTGCCAACAGCATATGCAAACCCAGAGTCTTCATTAATAACAATATTGTGAGCACTTCCAAAATCTTCAAAACGTGTATCTGCGGTGAATGTTTCTGGTGGGTTGGAGACACTGCGTAATCTTGTAAGATCAAAAACTTGCATTCCATGATCTGGCGCTTCACTTACAATAAACGCGTGATTTTGATATACTTTAACATCTCTCCATGAGCTACTAACTGTAGCTGTTGGTAGTTTGCCCAAATAAATAGGTGCACTGGCAGTAGAAATATCAATAAATGCAGTACCATTATCTAAACCAATTAGTGCATATTCTTTTCCGGTAGAGGGATCTGTCCATCCCCAGCTATCATTACCACCCTGCGCTCCCATTTCTATTAGAGGTATAGAAGAAATTAAATCATAACCATTACATGGGTATAATCCTCCTACAGAGCCATTTTCACATGGTCCAGATTTTACATTAGCATTTGGATTAGTACTTCCTCCGTTGTCATCTTGACTGCAATTGGTAAGGCCAAAGACAAGAATAATAAAAGAAAAGACAAAGAAGTAATTTTTCATAGGGATAGCTATTTTAGTAAATATACAAAAGTATGATGTTAAAATATTAACGATTATAAATTAAAATAATTATAAATCAAGGTGTTATCTGTATTTAAAGTATTGTCTTTTTTATAAAACATATAAAATATAGTAACACTCAAAACATTGTTGATTAAATTTGCAGCATGATTGAAGATAAAAACACACCTAGAACATCATTGTCTGAGTTAGGAGAATTTGGACTTATACGTCATTTGACAAAGAATTTTGAAATCAAACAAGAAACAACGCACTTGGGAATCGGAGATGATGCAGCGGTTTTGGATTTTGATGGTAAAAAGTGTGTGTTAACAACGGATTTGTTGATCGAGGGTGTGCATTTTGACCTTACCTATATGCCTTTGAAACATCTTGGATACAAAGCTGTTGTTGTAAACCTATCAGATGTATATGCTATGAATGCTAAGGCGACCCAGATTACTGTTTCGATTGCAGTGTCAAACAGGTTTCCATTAGAAGCTTTGGAAGAATTGTATGCAGGAATTGAAACTGCTGCTAAAATTTATAATGTAGATGTCGTAGGAGGAGATACAACTTCATCGACTACAGGATTGTTAATAAGTATAACGGCTGTTGGACATGCAGATCAGGAAGTACTAACCTATAGATCTGGAGCCAAAGAGAATGACCTTTTAGTCGTAACGGGGGATTTAGGAGCTGCTTATATGGGACTTCAGGTTTTAGAGAGAGAAAAACAAGTGTTTGAGGTAAATCCAAATTCGCAACCAGATTTAGACCAATATACTTACCTTATAGAACGACAATTAAAACCCGAAGCACGTAAAGACATTGCAGAGCTTTTAAAAGCACTAGATGTACAACCAACAAGTATGATTGATATAAGTGATGGTTTATCTTCTGAGGTTATTCATCTTTGTACACAATCTAAAGTAGGTGCCAATGTGTATGAAGAAAAAATACCACTAGATCCAGCTGTAATTTCTATTTGTGAAGAATTTAAATTGAATAGTACTACCGTTGCCCTTAATGGAGGTGAAGATTATGAATTATTATTTACTATAAAACAAGAAGACTTTCCAAAAATAAAAGCAAATCCCAACCTAACAGTAATAGGTCATATTGTCGATGAGAAAAGTGGAATAGGTTTAGTTACCAGAGCAAATGAAAAAATTGCATTGCAAGCTCAAGGATGGAATCCTATTAAAGAATGATATTAAAAAATTATGATGCTGCCTGAAATGTGGTCTCAGATTTTCTTTTTGCTTTTTTAGCGTGTACAGAAGCTAAAGCGTTATTAATCTCTTTTAACTTAGGAGTCATTACCTCTAATCTGCCTCTACTATTTGTTGTTGCTTGTTCATTACAATGTGAGCAGGAATATTCTTTAATGTGATGTGTTACATCTTTACTTAAAACGTAATCGTGACCGAATAGGGAACAGTATATTTTAGAGAAGGAAAATGTAGGAGTTGGGGTAGATTTTTTCATATTTCTAGGGGTATTAATACATGTAAAGGGGATTATAGGTTCATTATCAATACAATAATAATAAAAAAAAAGTTATTAACAAGTTGTTTGTAAGAATTTTTTGATTCAAATAAGGATTTTTTAACTAAAATTCCTATTTTATACGGTTATTAGACCGAATAATACGTATTTCGTCTATAAGAAGTGTTGAAAAGATTATAGTATTTTGTTAATTTCTTGTCAATAGGATTCTAAAAAACTTTTTAATTCACTTAAAAACTCTTTCTTGTTTTCGAGGTAAGACATATGGCCTCCATTAAAACTAATGTGATCAATGTTACACAGTTTTGTTTCTTTTTGGTTTTGTGCATATGAAAGAACAGGATCATATTGTCCAGAAAAAATTACTTTTGATCCTTTAAATCTTAACAAGGTTTTTGTATAATCTTTTCTTATTTTCATTCCTTCAAGAGCCGATATAATTCCTTGTAATGAAGTTTTTGATGCTTGGTTTTTAATTTCTTCTATTTCTTTAAGAAAGTTTTTTCTGTTTTTTTCTGCGAATAAATTTGCAATAGCCATACTGGTATATGCATTCGGATTTTTTTTAACAATTTGAATTGCTCGTGTGCGATTAACTTTTCGTTCGGCACTATCAGGAAAAGAAGTTGAGTTAAGTAAAACCAATCCAGAGAATAAGTCAGAAAACTGATCGATACATGCCAATGCAACATACCCTCCCATAGAGTGCCCTATTATGGTAGCTTTAGAAATTTTTAAATGATCTAAAACAGAACGAACGGCCATTGCCATAGCATCCATTGTATGAACGTAGCCAAGAGACCCGGTATCACCATGACCAAGTAAATCAATAGTGATACATTTATAATGTTTTGAAAAAAAGAGAATGGTGTCTTTCCACATTGTAGAATTTTCTAGAAAACCATGTAAAAACACAAGGGGTCTTCCATTTCCTTCAGAATTATAATTTATTTTAATGCCTTTATATGCTAATATCATTTTGAAATTTTATTTTTAGGCACATAAACGTAATTAAATGAGATTTAATAAAGAAACTTTCGTTGCAGGATTTGCATTATTTTCTATGTTTTTTGGAGCAGGTAACCTAATGCTTCCTCCGTTATTAGGATACAAGGCAGGTGATATGTGGTCTTTAGTAACGATAGGATTTGTTATTTCTGCTGTAATCATACCTTTACTTGGTATTGTTGCTCATGCTAAATTACAGGGTACAATGCTGGATTTTGCTAAAAAAGTGTCTCCACAATTTAGCTTTGTATATTGTCTATTGGTGTATGTAATATCAATCACGTTGCCATCGCCAAGAACGGCTTCGGTAACTCATGAAATGGCAATACAACCATTTTTTGATGTTAGTTCCTGGTTAACAAGTACAGTTTATTTTGCTCTAGTTTTGATTTTTGTTCTAAATAGATCCAAAATTTTAGGACTACTGGGTAAGTTTCTTTCTCCTGTAATTTTTATCGTTATTTTAAGTATTATTTGTATTTCATTTTTTTCGACACAAGCATCTATTGCCCCATCAGATTTTCAAACTCCTATTATAAGTGGTTTATTAGAGGGGTATCAGACTTTTGATGCTATTGGAGCTGTTGTGGTTGGTGGCGTAATTATAATTTCGCTTAATCTTAAGGGGAAACAAGATTTTCAATCTAATAAAAAATTGATCATTAAATCTGGAATTGTTGCTGGAATTGGACTTTTAATTATCTATTCAGGAATGATCTATAATGGGGCCTTGTTTAATACCGATTTTGACGCAACGATCTCTAGAACAGAATTGTTGTCGGGTATAAGTTTTAAAACTTTAGGAAGTATCGGTAAAGTTTTTCTTAGCATTTTAGTAGGTCTTGCTTGTTTTACAACAGCGGTTGGTATCGTAACAGGAACTGCAGATTTTATGAAAGGTATATTTGATAATTCTCAAAAAGCCTATCTCATAACGGCTATTATTGGTTGTGTGCTGGGAGTACTTATGGGGCAATTTGATGTGCACTATATTATAACAGTAGCAGTGCCTGCATTAATGGTTATCTATCCTATCACAATTATTTTAATACTCTTAAATGTAGTACCAGAAAAATTTACGAAACCAAAAGTTTTTAGATCAGTAGTTGTCGTAACTATTATTTTTAGTATTCCGGATTTTTTGGCTTCAATAGGATTAAAAAATAGCGTTGCACCTATTTTAGAACACCTTCCTTTTGGAAAATATAGCTTAGCTTGGTTGTTGCCTGCAATACTTATTTTTTTGATAATGAACAGTTATTTGTTGTTACAAAAAAAGCAAGATTAAATTTTATGAATTCTTAAGTAAGTTATTTCTTACTATTTTATCGTTTAGAATTATACTGTGCTTACTACCTAGGTAGTACTATTGTTTTTCTTCTTGTTTAAGCTTTTTATGAACTTTTACAGTATTTGTTTACCTAATTTAGGTACTTATGGTGTTTTTTGATTTTGTGACTTAAATCATTCGAACACAATTAGTACAGTGTGAATAACCAGTATATCTTTTTCTTGAGCCGAGAAGTATCAACTATTTTTACGCAAACTTTTTACGGTTAGTCCTTTTAAGGTGTATTTTATCGATTTTTTAATATATATTTAAGAAATTATTTAGTCAGAAGGGGCTTAGAGGCCTAGCAATATAGTACATCGTCATTCAGTGTGAATTTTAGTGTTTAATTTAAATGTATTTCGATGAGAAAAAGCTATTTTTTTATCCTGGTTTTAGTTTTAATGTCTTGCGAAAAAGATGATTATGTTGCTATAGAATCAAATGATATAATAGACATTTCTAAAACAGGTCCACCATCAGGAGCAATAGGATTAGATAAGCAAGTTTTAGATGCTTTAGACAGTGTCTCTAACGGCGTAGGAGCATCATTTTTTATGTTGCCAGAAAGTAATGATTACCCCAATATACCTCAAGACCCTTTGAACCCTATTACTGATGCTAAGGTAACACTCGGAAAATTGCTGTTTCATGAAACAGCAACAGGAGGAAACCCTAAAGTATCTGCTAATCTAGAGACGTATTCATGCGCTTCTTGTCATCATGCCGCTGCTGGATTTGGTGCTGGCCTTAGACAGGGTTTGGGAGAAGGAGGAGCTGGATTTAGTCCTAATGGTAGTGGAAGAATAATAAATTCGATAACTCCTTTAAATCTAGTAGATATACAACCACTTAAATCTCCTACTATATTAAACTCGGCTTATCAGGATATAATGTTGTGGAACGGACAATTTGGAGGAACAGGAACAAATGCTGGTACAGAGGCAAGTTGGACTAACATTCCTGAGAATTTTACGGGACTTCAGGGAGTAGAAGTTCAAGCGATCAAAGGGCAAAATGTTCATAGATTATTGATAAATGAAAATTTTGTAATCACTTTTGATTATAAAGAAATGTTTGATAATGCGTTCCCTAATGTACTGGAAAGCGAAAGGTATTCTGCAAATAATGCGGCTTTAGCAATTGCCGCATATGAACGAACAGTTTTACCTAATCTTTCGCCATGGCAACGATGGTTAAAAGGTGATTATAATGCTTTAAGCAAGGAAGAAAAAAGAGGTGCTAAAGTATTTTTTGGCAAAGGAAAATGTTATGAGTGCCATACTGGTCCTGCTTTAAATGATAAAAAATTCTATGCTTTTGGGATGGGCGATTTTGATAATTCAAGTCAGGCAATAGTATTAGCTGGAGTAAATTTTGATGATGTTAAAAAGGGACGAGGTGGGTTTACTAAAAAGACAAAAGATGAGTATAAGTTTAAAACACCAACACTTTATAATTTAGTCGATAATGGATTTTTTGGTCATGGCGGTACCTTTACTTCGGTTAGAGATGTGATTGAATATAAAAGTAATGGTGTACCACAAAGTAATGAAGTACCAATAGAAAACTTAGCAATTCAATTCGGAAACATAAACTTAAGTAATAAGCAAATGGATAATCTCACATTGTTTATTGAAAATGGATTAAGAGACCCAAATTTGGATCGATATGTCCCGGCGGCTGTAAATTCAGGATTCTGTTTTCCAAACAATGACCCTACATCAAAAGTGGATTTAGGATGTAACTAATTTAAAGTTGCAATCCACCAAGTGTTACCGAAAGGATCTTTGAAACCCGCTCCTCTGGCACCATGGTCTTCTTCCATGGGTTCCATAAGAGGAGTAGCACCTGCATCCAGTGCTTCGTAATAGGTATGGTCTGTGTCTTTTACATATACATACATTGATCCTGGGTGAGAAGGGTAATTTATTGATGCTTCGGTAAGCAAAATGGTACTATCCCCTATTTTAATTTCAGAATGCTGTATGCGATTATCGACATCAAGAGTACGGATCATTTCTTGTGCTTGAAATATTTTTCTAATAAAATCGATAAAATCTTCGGCTTTTTCGACGACTAAATAGGGCATGGCTTGCTGATGGCCAGCTGTAATTTTCATTCGTTGCATAGACTACAATAGAGCGGTTTTTATATTCAACGAAGAAAAGGGTAAAAATATTCTATTTACTAACAAAAATAAAGCTTGAAAACCAATTGATTTTCAAGCTTTATTTTTGTGAATACTTCACTCTTAAAGTCGCTAAAGAATCTTTTCTGCAGTTCCTTGACAGGTATAGTACAAAGTATCGTTTAGATTTAATTATCCAATACATTAAGAATCATATCAGTATTTGAGATAATCCCAGTGATAAATTTAGATCTAGAGATTTTAAGTTTTGATCCGGTAAAAGAGGATTCGGGATACGATTCATTAGTTAATCCATTAGAAAAGTTTCCTTCGTTTACAGGATTTTTACTTTCAATTAAAACAAGATTCTCATCATCTATAGACTGTATTTTATAGACCTTATTCATAGTGGATACCAAATCCCCAATAGCTAACTTTTGTAAAATGAGCTCCTTTTGTTTATTATTTTGTGCCATAAAGGATTTCTGATAATCTGCATTGCTATTAATTTCTGAATAGAAACCAATAGAAACAGCAAGAAGAAGGGCTAAAGCAATTGTACCTAAACTCCAATATCCCCACATCGGAACTTTTAGCTTTTTCCTCATTTCTTCTGCTGTTGTTTCTATAGTTGTATTCCAGAAGGCTTTTTTTATTTTTTTTCCAGTATCATGGCAAATTACTTGTGTAACTTTTTTAGGAAAAAGAAAGAAAGAAACTCTAACATCTCGACGAATCAATTGTAAGATCACCTTACCAGATTTGCAATTGTTAGTTTTTAATTCAAATACTTCTTCATCTACAATATGTTCTTTAACAGATATCCACATAATTATATATTTTGTTTTTTCATTTCGATTATATCTACAATTAAAACATAATGCTACCTAATAGATATACTATTTCCATTTGCAACTAGTGTATCTCTGTCTGTTATTGCTTGTGCGGATAACACACCTTTGATTCTAATACTTTTTCCTGTTATAGCGGGTGTTATACTTACTAATTGGTTTAGTACACTTTCTACAGCTGCATTAGAAAGACTACCCGGACTATCAAGTTCTAATCTAAAAAAATCTTGCGCAGAGGATATGTTTACCGAAGTTAGAATAGCAGTAGAATCTACATCTAAGATGTTAAAAGTAACAAGCTTTGTAAAGTTTAACATCTCCAGAACATTCTCTCGAATACTTATTTCTCGTATATTCTTATTTACAAGTTCAAGATTTGGAAAAGTAATACTGGTGACGGTGTTATCTGAAATTATAAAACTATTAGCAATATCATTTCCTACAGAAGTTAGTAGCGGGAAAACTATTGTAGATAACGCATTATTAGAACTGACCACAAAAGATCCATTTACGGTTACTAAATTAGGAAAATCAAGGTTATTTAATAATGTATTACTGAAAACAGAAAAGCTAGACCTTATTTCTGGGTTATCTCCACCTGTTGATGATAATAAAGGAAACGATAATGTTTCAAGAGCAGTATTAAGGCCGATAGATAAACTGTTATTTATGGACGTCAAATTGGGAAAAATAATAGTTTTTAAATTTTCATTATCACTAATGGTAAGACTTCCTTCTATAGTTTCTAAAGCATCAAAACTGATACTACTTACTATTTTATTTTCTGAAATTGTGATCCTATCGATTTTAGTCAAACTAGAAAATCCTAGTGCTTCTAATTTTTCGTTTTCTTCGATACTTATAAATGATATTTCTTGTAATGCATCAAAATTTATATTTAGCAAATTACTTTGAGAAATTGTAAGAGATGGAATACTTACTAACTTAGGAAGTGAAAAAGAACTTAGATTTTCATTATTGCTTAAGGTAAATCTATTTGTAATAGCTACCAGCTCATTTGCCTCAAAAAGAGATAAATTTTGATTGTTGCTAATAGTAAACCGTTCAATTTTGTCTAGATTTCCAAGATTTATTGTTGTAAGATTAGTATTGCTTTGAATGGAAATATCTGCGCCATCCTCAGAACTATTTGCTAGTAAAGGAATAGCTACCGAAATCATATCTTCATTACTAGACAATGATAAACTACTACTTAAAGTGGTTAACTTAGGCAAAATAAAAGAGGACATTTTAGTACTTGTAAGACTTATGCTTCCGGCTGTTTCTAGAGTATTCAAATCTAAGTTTGAT
Organism: Aquimarina aggregata; assembly: GCF_001632745.1. Taxonomy (GTDB): domain Bacteria; phylum Bacteroidota; class Bacteroidia; order Flavobacteriales; family Flavobacteriaceae; genus Aquimarina; species Aquimarina aggregata. The sequence goes on from NZ_LQRT01000024.1 coordinate 143,958, forward strand.
AAATTAGGCAATGATCGCAACCTAAGAAAGTTTATTTCTTTTAAGACAGGAAAAGCAAGTGTTTCTAGAAGTTGATTTCCTCTAAACTGAATGCCTGATATTCCCGAAAGTGCATTCAGGTTTACATTTGTTAATGTAGCATTGTTTTCTATGTCTATACGACTTACGTTACTTAACGCTTCTAAATTAATACTTGCTAATACATCATTAGAGTATATATCAATATCTTGAGTAACAGAAGTCAAATTTGGAATCGCAATACTTTGCAAGGTTTTATTGTCTTTTACTTCTAGTCTAACAAGAGATGTAATGTCTGGAAGCTCCAGAGATGTTAATTCTGTAGTATTAATAACTAAAAGAGTATGCGTATTTTTTCCAAAATTTTCTGCTATAATTTGGGTAGCTTCTTCATTAGTTACATCTCCGGCAAATACTAAAAACTCTAATCCATCATTACTGCCATTAACACCATCAACACCATCTTCGCCATTGATACCATCCATACCATCTTCGCCTTCACATGAAAGAACAGTTATAGCTAATGTTATTAGTAAAAATCTAAGAAATATATATTTCATAATTAAATGATTTAGTTTTATGTGTTTTTAAAATTATTCTCTAATACTAACCGTATTGTTATTAGTTCTAAGTGTTTCAATATCAAGTAAGGCCTGATCAGATGCTACTCCTGTAATTGAAATTCTTTTCTGAGTAATTGCGGGAGTTATATTTACTAGCCTTGTGATGATATTATTTATTACTGAGGTAGATAATCTACCAGGGCTGTTTAAGTCTAATCTTGAAAATTGTTGAATAGAAGAAAGATTTACTTGTGTTAATAATACAGTAGAATCTATATTTAAAAATAATAAAGTACTGAGGCTACTAAAATCTAAAGTCTCAAGAGCATTTTCAGAAATATCGATAGTTCGAATAGATTTTACTGTGATAAGGCTTGGAAATGAGATGTTCTTTACGAGATTATTATTCCTTATCCTAAGATCCGAAGTAATGTCATTACCAACAGAAGTTAATAATGGAAACGATATAGAAGTCAACGCACTATTATTTGAAATAGTAAGCCCTCCGAGTTCGATTTTCTGCAGTGCTGGGAAAGTAAGCTCATTTATCAAAGGATTATTTTCTATATTGAAATTAGAACGTCTTTGATCACCTACTAAAGCTAACATAGGAAATGATATTTCTGATAATACATCATTATTTGCTATAGAGAAGGAGGATTCAGAAGTTTTTAAATTCGGAAAAGAAATAATCGAAAGTTTTGGGTTTGTACCCATAGATAAACTTCCTTCATTATTTTCTAGAGCAGAAAAATCAATATTAATCAGTTCTTCGTTTCCAGAAATACTAATTCCATCACTACTATTTAATTTAGAAAAATCAATACTTGTAAGCACTGGATTTTGTGAAAACTGAATGCTTCTGGTACTTTGGGTTACATTAGAAAATACAATACTTGTTAATTGTTGATTTTCAGAAATAAATGCACCATTACAGCTGGTCATATTAGGAAATGAAATTGTTTGTACTTTAGGATTGGCACTAAAAGAAATACGCCCTGCTGATATAATGGCATCTGTATTAAGTGAGGTTAAATTTTCATTATTTCTAATAGATATATCACCAAAATTAGTAAGAGCACTAAGGTTAATTGTAGTAAGGCTTGAATTACTTATCAAAGAAACCTCACTATCATCCTCTTCATCAAAAACAGAGTTACTGTTATATGTATTTGAAGCAGTTAGTGCAGGTAGGTTTACCGTTTCTAAACCAGGATTACTAGTAATATCAATTCGTTCAGAAGTTGATAACTTAGGAAAATCAATAGTAGTTAGTTTTTCATTATTTCTCACTCTTAAAAAATCAATTGTTTCTAGAGATGCCGCATTTATTGAGGTTAGATTTTGAAGTGATTGTAGTGTTAGAAAATCTATATTTTGAATGTTTTGTAAGTTTAAGCTTTCTAACAAAGGAACTTCTTCAATTCTAAGGCCTGTAAGTGTATTTAAGTTAGTAAAATTGATAGTAGTTAAGACAGTATTGTCAATGATACTAAAACTCCCGAAACTACCATCTAATTTGGCTAAATCAATAATTTCTAATGTCTTATTAGAGCGAATGTTTACTTCTTCGAAAGCAGATTCTAGATTGGGTAGCGATAATCGTTGTAGGTTTTCGTTTCCAATCACCTCAAGATTCACTAAAGTGGTAATTTCGGGTAGCTCTATGCTTGTTAGGTTGGTTGTATTTTTGATAAGTAAGGTATGTGTGTTTTTACCTGCAGTTTCTGCTGCCAATGCTATGGCTTCTTCATTTGTGATATCTCCAGAAAAGACAAGATATCCAAATCCATTATCTGTTCCATCTGTTCCGTTTACACCATCAATACCATTGGTACCATCTATACCATCTTCTCCATCAGAACTACAAGAAAAGGTGGTTATCAATATGGTTATTAATAAAAATTTAAAGGATATATATTTCATAATTAATGAGTCTATGTTTTGTTTCTTTTATACTATTACAAACTATGTTTTGATACGGTTAATCTCTAATACTAATAGTATTTCCATTAGTTCTTAAAGTTTCTATATCTGTTATTGCTTGAGAGGATGCAGTACCTCTTAAAGAAATTCTTTTTCCGGTAAGGAGAGGAGTTATATTTACCAATCGTGTGATTAAACCATCAATTTCAGTACTTGCAAGTCGACTAAGACTTATAGAATCAAAATCTTGAATAGAAGATAAGTTTGCGGTTGTTAATGTTGTAGTTGAAAACAGTCTAAAGTCAGTAACAACAGCTAATTTGTTTAAATCAATAGATTCTAGAGTATTAGCTCGAATATCAATACTTGAAGATGAAATTTGGCCTAAAGTCTCTAGATTAGGGAAAGAAATAGTATTTAGAAGATCGTTATCTCTCATAGTAATACGACCTCTAAACTCGTCTCCTACCAATGTTAGTAAAGGAAAAGATAGTGCTTGCAACGCAGCGTTATCTATTATGGAAATAGTACTATTAACCTGTTGCAATGCATCAAAGTTAATACTGGCTAATGCTTCATTACGAGATATGTCAATGGAGAGCGTGTTTTGTAAACTAGCAAAAGAAACAGTATTTAATAAGATATTACTAGTAATTCTAATAGAAGAATTTGCCGATACCAAGTCATCTAGTATCAATGAAGTCAAATTAGGATTTGATCCTATAGAAATACGACCTGCATTGGATATGTTTGTCAATACAATAGTTTTTAGAGCTTGATTACCATTAATAGAGAAAGAACCAAGGTTCTCAGGATCAGTTGTGATTGATTCTGGCAAACTAAATTCTTCGATCATATCATTATTAGAAAAACTAAATGATGATATTTCCATTAGGTTGGGAAACGTTAGATTCGTCAGGTTTTCTTGATTTGAAATAGTTAATAGACCTACTTTGGACAATAAGGGTAGATCAATATTTTCTAGTGCCATATTATTAGAAATAGAAATCCTTTGTGCATCAATAATGTTATTTAAATTAATAGTGTTAAGCATATTATTATTGCTAATCGAAAAATTTCCTAATGAAGTTTTTAAGTTTTCAAAATTGATATTTTCAAGTACAGGGTTGCTATTTATAGTTGCCGACTCTATAATAGATTCTAGATTGGATAATGAAATACTTTGTAATTTTTCATTATTAAAGACATTTAAGATTACCAAGTTCGAGATCGAGGATACATCTAAGGTTGTTAAATTAGTGGTATTGGTAACTATTATGGTATGTGTATTTTTTCCGGCATTTTCGGCAATGATAGAGGCGGCTTCCTCATTAGTGACGTCTGCAGAGAATGCAATAATTCCTAATCCGTTGCTTGTTCCATCTGCGCCATTTGTTCCATCGATTCCATCAATACCGTTAGTTCCATCTTCCCCATCTTCAGGGCTACAGGAAAAAATGGTTATGGCTAGTGTTGCCAAAAGAAATCTAATAAAAGTATTTTTCATAACTAATAAAATCTAGGTTTTGTTTTCCAAATTATTTTGCTCAAATGTAGTAGAGTAGTATTGGAAAAGCGTACCAGATTATAATATGGCACACGTAGTTTTTGCGAATAATCAGAGTATTACCAAAAACCTAGTGTTGGAAGAAATGTCAGAGCCAAAGCTATATACACAGCTATAATAGAACTTAGTGTTGCAATAAAAAATCGAGTACCGTTATTACTTTTAGGAAACAGAATAATAGATAGAATACTAATGATGCTTACAAGGCAGATTAAAAATAATCCACCACAAATAATAGCCATAAAAAAACCGCCTAACCCATCTGCACCATGATCTGCAAAATGAACAAAATAGATGTACAATCCTAAAAAAAGAAGAGCAAATGTAGCAAGTATACTTAAAAGCACTTTTAGTAAGTTCATGCTTAATTTATTTAATATTAGATTTGAAAAGTAATATTAAATACTGTTTAAACCGTTTCAACTTATAAAATGAGGCGTATACTTTCCTGTTGTATTTAAAGAGAGTTTGAGTGTTTTTTTTGATATTCTGTAGGAGTAAGCCCTACTAGATTTTTAAAAACCCGGTTAAAAGAAGTCTTGCTAGGAAACCCTGCTTCATATCCAATAGCTAAAATCTTGTAATGTTTATATCTTGGATTTTTCATCAATTGTTTTGCTTGATCAACTCGATACAAATTGATAAAACTATTAAAGTTTTTTTTGAAACAAGCATTAAGAACCTCAGAGAAAAGATGAACGCTCATATCTAAATTTTTGGCAATATCAGATTGTTTAATTTCATGATCTAGATATGGTTTTTTTTCTTCCATATATTCCAAAACATTCTTCATATGCTTTTCTTGCTCTTGAAGTGAAAATGAGGTTTTTTTAAACTCTTTAGATTGTGAATTTTGTTCAGAGATTTTTTGTTTATGATTGGTAAGAGCAATCGTATTTAATTTGTCTTTTAAAACCTCGTTTTCACTTTTTAGTAATAGTTTATCTCCCTGAAGTTGAATTGATTCTTCTTTTAATTTTCTACGTCTATTCCAATAAATTATTGAAGACACAATGAATAAAATAACTAAAACTACTCCGGCAAAAATAGATAATTGTTTTTCTTTACTAAGAAATACAATGGATTCTTGTTGTTGAGATATAATATCAGATTTGATTTCAGATTCTTTTTCAACTTTGAGTCGTTGTGCTTTAGATAAAGTTTTAAAATATTGATCTCTGGTTTGAGTATATGCCTTTTGTTCTCCTAAAGATTTTTTTAGCTTACCCAAAGACTCATAGACTTGTGCCAAATAGTTATGAGCATCCATCTTAATTTTCAGAAACCCTCCAGAAACCCCAATGTCTTTGGCTTCTTCTAGAGGAGTTAGCGCTTTTGCGTATTTTTCTAGACCAATATATGCTGCACCAATAGTTATTTGGGTTAAGGCTTTACTTTCTATAGATTCTTTATTGGTAATTAACTCTAATACTTCTGAACTATTTTTAATGACGTCTTCGTATTTTTTTTCCTTTAGATAACACTCGGATATATTGATCATTGTTCTAATCAAATTATCATCACGATTCATTTTAATCGCCAGTTTTTTAGATAGTTTCATGTACGTCAAGGCTTCATGAAACTTTTTTTGATTTAAATATGCTGTACCCAATACGCTATATGCAACGTTTTCAAACTCTTCAGTATTATCATGATCTTTGGATAGTTCAAGAGCCTTTTTCATAGCCAAAATCGCTAACTCAGAATTACCTAATGAATTGTGTAGATTCCCTAAATTAGTTTCAATAAGGATTTTTAAATAAGAACCATTAGGTAGTACAGTAACTAGCTTTTCAGCTTCAAGGTATGACTCTAACGATTTTTCGTATTGATCTGTTTGTTGATAATAAATAGCAATGTTTACCAAAGATCTAACCCTAATTTCTTCTAAATCATTGGCAATTGCAATTGCCAAAACAATATCACTGTACGTTTTAAAAGTATTTAGATCACCAACTCTATAGGCTTCTCTAGATAGGTTTTTATATTTAGTAATACTATCTTGAGGTGAGTTTACTACTTTGTTATATAATGAAAAATCAATATCCAAAGAGTCTTGCGCAAAGACAGATATGATATTAATACAGAGTACAAAGATGGTATATAGGACTTTCTGCATTTTGACGGAGGCTATAAGAATACTTTTTAATAAGTAAACTATTTTTCAAAGATATTGCTTTTATTGACTTTTATGATAAAAAGCATTCCTAATAAATACAAAAAGAACTCTGAAAATTTCAAAGTTCTTTTAAATAATCGTTTCTAATTAACACTTATTATTGATTCATTAACGATTCAATTTCTTCGGCTTCAATAGGAATGTTTTGCATAAGATTAATGGGCTCTCCTTTTTCTTGTATCACAACATCATCCTCGATACGAACCCCAAATCCTTCATCAGGGATATATATGCCGGGTTCGACGGTAAATACCATGTTAGCTTGCATAGGCTCGGTAAGGATTCCGTAATCATGTGTGTCTAATCCAATATGATGAGAAGTACCATGCATTAGATATTTTTTATAGGCTGGCCATTCAGGGTTTTCTTTTTGAACATCAGCTTTGTCAAGGAGTCCAAGACCAAGTAGTTCTGAAGTCATAATTTTTCCTACTTCAACATGGTAATCAGCCCATATAGTTCCTGGGACTAGCATTTTGGTAGCTTCTTTCTTAACTCTGAGAACGGCGTCATAAACAGCTCTTTGACGTTTGGTATATGTTCCTGATACAGGAATTGTTCTAGAAAGGTCACTAGAATAATTGGCATATTCTGCAGCTACATCCATCAAGATTAAATCCCCAGCTTTACATTGTTGATTGTTCTCTATATAATGCAATACATTTGCATTTTTACCACTAGCTATAATTGGAGTGTATGCAAAACCTTTAGATCTGTTATTGATGAATTCGTGCAATAATTCTGCTTCAATATTATACTCCCAAACATCAGGCTTTACGAAGCTTAAAAGTCTACGAAATCCTTTTTCAGTAATGTTACAAGCAGTCTGCATTAGATCAATTTCTATTGGATCTTTTACAGAACGTAGTCGTTGTAAAATAGGATTGCTTTTAGCTACAGAGTGAGCGGGGTATTTATTTTTCCACCATTTTGTAAAACGGTCTTCTCGTGTTTCGGTTTCTACATGAGATCGGTAATGTTCATTCGTATTAACATATACAGTATCACATTGCGTCATGATTTCAAAAAAAACCTTTTCTAAATCCTGAAGCCAGTATACTGTTTTAATTCCTGAAACTTCAAAGGCATGTTCTTTAGTCAGTTTTTCGCCTTCCCAAATTGCAATATGCTCATTAGTTTCCTTTAAAAATAAGATTTCGCGATGCTTAGCAGCTGGAGCATCAGGAAAAAGCACTAAAATACTTTCTTCTTGATCAACACCACTTAGATAAAAAATATCTCTATGCTGCTCAAAAGGCATCATACTATCTGCACTAATAGGGTAAATATCATTACTGTTAAAGACAGCAATGCTACTAGGTTTCATTTGTGCAGCAAAATTTTTACGATTTTTAATAAAGAGGTTTGAATCTATTTGGTGGTATTTCATCTGTTTATATATTACTTTTAAGAAGTATGATAAAATGCGCTATAAAAACATTTTATTTTATATAGCCTTTAAGGATTTCCAAAAATACTAAAGCCAAAAGAATGTATTGTTAAACAATATGTAAAAATTTTGAGGTTGTATTAACAAAAGTTACTTTCATCTGCTTAAATTTATTACAAAAGTAGCTAAGTCGGAATCTGCAATACTAAAAAGATAATTTTTTGATTTTGGAGTCATAGCCTATTTCGACGCACTAAATTTCCATCAAAATGAAAATATTTACATCATCATTAGCACTCTTCTTTATTTCTATTTCTATTTTTTCACAAGAAGCTACCAATGCAGAACTTGTTAAAAAGGGATTGTTACAAAAACAAAAAATAGAAAAAGAGTCTTTAGTCAAGAACATACCATTTCATAATATAGGGCCATCGGTGATGAGTGGTCGGGTAGTAGATATAGATGTAAACCCAGATAATACTACAGAGTTTTATGTTGGGTATGCTTCTGGTGGACTATGGTATACAACTAATAACGGAACCACTTTTGCACCTGTATTGGATACTGCAGAGACGATTAATGTTGGAGATATTGCAGTAGATTGGAAGAATGATATTCTTTGGGTTGGAACAGGAGAAAACAACTCTTCTAGATCATCTTATGCTGGAGTTGGAATTTTAAAATCGACTGATAAAGGTAAAACATGGAAAAATGTTGGACTACCAGATTCACATCATATAGGAAGAATTATTATTAATCCAAACAATGCTGATGAGGTTATTGTAGGGGTTACGGGACATTTATACTCATCGAACGAATCACGAGGAATTTACAAAACTACAGACGGAGGGAGTAGTTGGAAAAAGACATTGTTTATAAACAATCAAACAGGAATTATTGATTTAGCCTATGCACCTAATAATTTTAAAACAATGTATGCTGCTGCATGGGATAAAGATCGAAAAGCATGGAATTTTAGAGGAAATGGTACTGGGTCAGGAATATATAAAAGTATGGATGCTGGTAGTACATGGCAAAAGATTTCTTTAGAAAATAGTGGCTTTCCTACCGGAGATGGAGTTGGAAGAATAGGGTTAGCCGTTTTTGATGAGAACACAGTATATGCCGTACATGATAATCAATTTAGAAGAAAGAAAAATAATGAAGAAAAGAATGGAGATAGATTGACTAAAGAGAATTTTAAAACTATGTCCACAGATACTTTTTTAAATCTAGAGGATAAAAAACTAAATGCATTTCTTAAGACTAATGGCTTTCAGGAAAAATACAGAGCAGATAACTTAAAACAACTAGTTAGAGGAGGTACTGTAAAACCTGTAGATCTCGCCAAATATTTAGAAGATGCCAACGCATTGTTATTTGACACCCCTGTCGTAGGAGCAGAAGTATATCGCACAGATGATGGAGGAACATCTTGGAAAAAAACACATACAGACTTTTTAGATGATATTTTTTATAGTTATGGATATTATTTTGCTCAGATACAAGTAAATCCATCAAATAAAGATCACATATACATTTCGGGAGTACCTGTATTAAAATCTAAAGATGCAGGAAAAACATTTACAAGTATAAATGGTAAAAACGTTCATGCTGACCACCATGCTTTATGGATTAACCCAAAAAACCCAAATCATTTAGTAAATGGTAATGATGGAGGAGTGAATATTTCTTATGATGATGGTGCAAATTGGATCAAAGCTAATCAACCTATTGTAGGTCAGTTTTATTATATAAATGTAGATAACGAAACTCCCTATAATATTTATGGGGGACTTCAGGATAATGGTGTTTGGATGGGACCAAATACAGTGCAAGAAGATGATTCATGGCATCAAAGTGGGCGTTACCCCTGGCAAAGCATAATGGGAGGCGACGGTATGCAAGTGCAAATAGATACTCGAGATGCTAATATAGTATATACAGGATTTCAGTTCGGAAATTATTTTAGACTAGATCGTTCAAAAAATAAGCAAACTTATATACAACCTAAACATGAGTTAGGAGAATCACCTTACCGATTTAACTGGCAAACGCCAATACTATTATCGCCACATAATCAGGATATTTTATATATGGGTGCTAATAAGTTAATGAGGTCAATGAACCAAGGAGATGATTGGACAGCAATTTCTAATGACTTAACTAAAGGTGGCAAGAAAGGGAATGTAGCATACGGTACTTTAGCTACAATTTCAGAGTCACCATTTCAGTTTGGACTTATATACACGGGCAGTGATGATGGATTGGTTTATGTAACAAAAAACGGAGGGGGTAATTGGACTAAAATTTCAGATACATTTCCGAAGAATTTATGGGTATCCAGAGTCGTAGCTTCTTCACATAAAAAAGAAAGAGTATATGTAACGCTAAACGGTTATCGATGGGATGATTTTAAAACCTATGTATATGTAAGTGAAAATTATGGGCAAACTTGGAAAAATATTGGAGAAACCATTCCTATGTCTCCTGTAAATGTGATCAAAGAAGATCCAGATAACGAGAATGTAATTTATTTAGGAACAGATAACGGGGCGTATGTTTCGTTAAACAAAGGACAAAAATGGCATGCTTTCTCTAAAGGACTTCCTAACGTTGCAATTCATGATCTTGTAATCCAACCCAAAGCAAAAGATTTAATATTAGGTACGCATGGACGAAGTATTTATAAGACAAATATTGAAGCCATACAATTGCTTGATTCAGAAATCATGAAAAAAGAACTTCATGTTTTTGAAATGTCAAGGATAAAATGGTCAGAGCAATGGGGAGTATCATGGAGCAAATGGTTAAAACCAGATGAACCATCTTCAACTATCCAGTTTTATACAACTACAGCAGGAAGTTTTTCAGTTCAAATTACTACAGAAAGTGGTAAAGTGTTACAAGAACTATCTGTAAAGGCCGATAAAGGATTTAATTATGTGAACTACGACCTAACGATTACCGAAAAGGGAAAAGATGTACTACAAAAAGAATTTCCTGATGACGAAGTTTCTAAAAGAAAAAATGGAAAGTATTATTTACCAATAGGAAATTATGCGGTTAAGATTTCTAGCAAAAGCATAAGTGAAAAAAAACTGTTCGAGGTTCAATAAACTTGATGAGTATGCGGTATAGCATTAAAACAAAAAAGGTCATTGATACGTTTCAATGACCTTTTTTGTTTAAGTGTTTTTTGATGTATTTAATTAAGCACCAATTATTGTTGGACTTGTGCAGTTTATTGCTTTTGTCTTACAAGTTTTAGTATAAATGTAAAATACTTGGTCAGGACCGCAAGTTGGCCTATCACTCATACGGTGGTGTCCTGCTTTAATCACAGACATATTATTCAATTTTGCGATACTTAATTTTTGCAAGCTTAACTTTTTGCTCTTTGCTTTTTTCATGATTGTTGATTTTTCGATTACTTTTTATTTCCCGAAGTAAATATACTACGAAAATTATTGAAGCACCTGTAAAGCAGAGAGTTGTTGTTCGAAATTCCGTGAATTTCGATAAAATTATACCAGTAATTTCAAATAGTAAATGGTATTATAAGGTGTCTATGGCACTTAATTTTTTTATAAAGTAAGAGGTTTTAATACCAGTTGTTTTCTTAAAAGCAGACGAAAAAGACTCTGCTGTATTAAACCCCATTTCTTCAGCGATTCCTTGTATGGTATAGTTTTTTAAAGTAGGATTAGTCTTAAGTTGATGAACAGCATAGTTAATCCTTAAATCATTAATATAATTGGCAAAATTTTTCTGCTTAAAGTGATTAACTACTTTAGAAAGATATTTTGTATTGGTTTTTATATCCTTTGCCAAAGAAGTTGTGCTGATGTTTTTTTTGAGGAAATGTTTTTTTTCTTCAAATGAAGAAAGTTTGAGTAAGATTTCTTCGACCACTTCTTTAGGAACTCCGATATCATCTTTTGATTTTTGTTTGTTAATTTTTGGTGTGTTTTTTTGGTCAATAAGATGTTCAAACTTTTCTTGATATGATTTCCTTTTCTGGTATTGCCAAAATAGAAAAGCGCCAATGACAGTTGTGATAAATAATAATATGAAAACGGTGAGGTTAAGATTTTTATTATTTCCTTTAAGCTCATTGATAAGTCGTTCCTTTTCTTTAAGTAATGCAGGAGTATCGAATTCTTTAAATAGTGTAGTAGCGACAGAAGAAGCTTCGCGATTAAAGATACTATCAAATCGAAGCAGTTTACCTATGTATTCAAGTTGTGTTTCTTTTTGGTTACTTTCTTTATAAAAGGTAATCATGTGCTCGTATCCTTCCCTTACTTCAAAAGGAGTAATAATTTCATGTTGTAAAATTGAGTCTGTCTTTTTAAAATAATTTTGAGCAGCTGCTTTATTGTCTTTCAATAACTGAAGTTTACCAAGGTAAAATGAAGCTAGGATCAAAGTTTTTTTATTTTCGGCTGTTTGCGTATTTAATAATTTTAACCCATTTTCAATACTATCTTGGGCTACATTGTATTTTTTTTTGAAAAAGAGATTTATCCCTTCGTTAATACTAATCCTTCCCTGGAACCTGTTAAAATTATATTCAGATTTAGCTACTTCTTGAGTGGCTTTATAATTTATAGTAGTGGCAGAATCTAATTTAAAATTGTATCGATATGATTCTGCAAGTGCAATAGACGATCTTATATATCGTCTGTCATTAATAGGGGACTTTGAACTATTATGATCAAAATTTTCTTTAAAAAGAGGAAGTGCTTCTTTATGTTTTTCGATCGCGGTTTTGACACGTGCAATATTATATTTGGTGATATAGGTGTATTCTGTATCTTCGAATTTTTCTGAAATAGCAAGTGCTTTAAGGTAATCATCTAGGGCTAATGTATATCTACCTTTTTTTAGATAATGTCCCGCTTTAAAAGAATAGGCTTGCATTGGGTATTTTTTGTCACCAAGTCCTTTACTTAAAACAATAGAAAGATCTAGAAATCGTAATTTTTCAGATTCTTTTTCGCAGTAATGAGATAGTAAGCAATAAGCTTGTGCCATTTTTATTTGGCTATTTTCTAGTTGAGCCTTTTTTAGATAGGTATGTAAATATATTTTTGACGTTAAGGTATCTGACCAAGTACTACTAAAGTCATTATATAAATCATCAAAACTTGATTGTTGTAACGAATCAGGAATCGTAAAACTATTAATTAAATTTTGTCCAAAACTAGTATAGCAATTTAGTATAGTAAATACTAATACGATGGTAGTTAATAAACGATATGTTGGTTTAATTCTTAACAACATTTTGAGGTAATACGTATCAAATATAAGCTATAAAGATATGATTTTCTGGATTTTCTGAATTTTCACACACAATGACAATAAGAATCTGATAATCAGTTATTTGAATTGTATTTTATTATCTGGAATTCTACGAATTTCGATAAGTTTGATTTGTTTTTGAAGGGATTAGCGATCTATATTTGGCTTGGATAAAAAAGTCAATCATGTCAAAAACAAAACAAAATAAAGTAGGGCATTTGGATATATTGGATCGCGATTTTGTCTTTTCTCAAGATCACTGGATGACTCAATATGCAACTAGAGAGACAATCACTGTGCTTAATTATTTTGCAACCTCATTATTTAAAAAAAACAATCTTGACGATATTCTCTGGGATATTGTAGAGAACTGCATTTCACAGCTTAAATTAGAGGATTGCGTGATCTATATGATCGATAAAAACAACGAGTTTTTAATTCAAAAAGCAGCTTATGGATATAAAAATAATGGGCAAAAAAAAGTAGTAAGTCCTATTAAGATCCACGTTGGTACGGGAATGGTAGGGCGAGTAGTCAAAACAGGAAGATATTTGTGCATAGCAGATGTTACACAATACCCTAATTATATTGTAGACGATGGGTATCGAATGTCAGAACTATCAGTTCCTATTATTGTCAATGATACCGTAGTAGGAGTTCTGGATTCTGAGCATTCAAAGAAAAACTTTTTTAATAAAAATCATATATTTTTATTTAGACTTGTAGCACAACTATTGAGTAAAAAATTGGAGCAGATTTATGGCAAAGGAAGCTTTGTTATCAACAAAGAGAATGAATATTTTAAAGAACTTGATTTTTTAATGAAAGAAGCAAAAATGTATCGAGATCCAAATATAGGATTGGATAGTATGGCCAAGAAACTAAAAATTAGTGGTAATTATCTATCCCAGTTGGTTAACAAACTTAGCGGTTATAATTTTGCAGATTATGTAAATCGATTTAGAATCGAGGATGCAAAACGCAAATTAAAAAACCCAAATTTTGTACATTATACCATCATCTCTATTGCCTTAGAATCCGGATTTAATTCAAAATCTACTTTTTATAGCGCTTTCAAAAAACTAACAGGCATTTCTCCAAAAGAATATAGAGTATCAGCTTAAAAAAAGTCCGAATTCTTTGAAATTCAAAATTTCTGGATACTTCTCCTTACAACCCTAATTACCTTTATTTTAAGATTACCTCAATAAGGATATTCAACGCTCATAAGGGTATTATGAATATCCTTATGAGGGTTGAATTACTTCAGAAAATAAAATAAGAATAAGATGAAAAAGAATGATTTTTTATATGCGTTTATACTTATAAGCTTAACAATTATTGGATGCAATAATGATGATGAAACAATAGCTGCGCCACAAAATCAAAGCCCTAAAGATTTTTTGGTAGAAGTGAGTCAAACCACTACTAATAGTGCGTTATTAAAATGGAGTGAAGCAATAGACCCTGATGGCGACCCTGTTACATACACAGTTATCTTAGAAGGAAATGAAATAGTTACTTCAATTACTAAAACCGAATACCTCTTAAAAGAACTTTTGCCTAAAACTAAGTACACAGGCTCTGTAATCGCATTGGATGGTAAAAATGGAGAGTCAAAAAATGAATTTACAGTGACTACTAACGAAATAGTGGATACTGGTATAACTACCGCATGGCAAAAATCCCTCGGAGGAAGCTCAGATGATGACGGATATGTGGTGATTCAAACGAATGACGGAGGATATCTAATAGGCGGTACATCTGAGTCTACAGATGGTAATGTTACCAGTAATAATGGTCAAAAAGATTGTTGGGTGGTCAAATTGGATGAATCTGGTAACATAATTTGGAATGTTAATTTTGGAGGTAGTGGTAATGAAACGATTCATGATCTTAAACAAACCACAGATGGAGGGTATATTGTTGGTGCATTTTCTTCATCTACAGACCAGGATGTTTCTGGAAATAATGGAATGCGTGATTTTTGGATTGTAAAATTAGATGTTTCTGGAAATATAAGTTGGGAGACCAATGTAGGAGGAAATAAAGATGATATTTTAGAAGCTATTATTGAAACATCAACAGGAGAATACGTCGCGGTAGGGTTTACAAGTTCGGATCAATTTGATGTGAATGGACAATCTGATGCATGGATCGTAAAATTAGATCAACTAGGAAATGTTTCGTGGGAGACAAATTTAGGTGGTCCACAAAGAGACTTAGCTTTTGCAATAGATCAGACTACAGATCAAGGGTACATTATTGCTGGTCACACAGAAACCGGCGATAATAAAAGAGATATATGGATAGCAAAACTTAATGATGAAGGTGGTCTTGACTGGGAAAAAACATATAGTGGTTCTGAGAATGAAGAGGCCACGTCTGTGCAACAAACCATAGACGGCGGGTATATCGTTGCTGGGTATTCTATGTCTAGTGATGGAGATTTTTTAGAAAACAATGGGGGTAGAGATGGCGTACTTATCAAAACCAATAACGCTGGAGATATGCAATGGAAAAAAAATATTGGTGGTTCTGGTTCTGATGGAATAAATGATATTAAAGAAACCACAGATGGAGGTTATATAGCCGTAGGAAGCTCTAACTCGTCAGATCTTGATGTACAAGAGAATAACGGGGCTTTTGATTTTTTGATTTTACGATTACAATCTAACGGAGAAATTATTTGGCAAAAGAATCTAGGTGGCGAAGGAAATGATTATGCATTTTCTATAGAACAAACTTTAGATGATGGTTTTATAACGGCGGGTACAATATCTAATATTATGGGTGTTGGAGAGGGAACCGTTACTGATTTTAACTATTGGGTATTAAAGCTGGAATGAGTAAACACAACTTTGGAAATATGTAATGATTGAGTTTTTTGTCCAATTGCTTTTCATTACCCGCGAATCCTCATTACCTAACATTAACATATCGGTAATGGGGATTCTTTTTATGAAGCATATCATACCAAAACTTAATAGATAACACTTCTGGATAGTCAAAAACCAAAATAGGACTAAAGATTTTGCCTTAAATATGTCCTAATTCTTTGAAATTCAAAATTCTCGGATATTTCAAGTTACTACTCTAGTTAGGTTTGTATCATTAACTTTTAAAAATTAAAAAATGAAAGCAATAAAAAGTTTGATGAAAATCATGATGATTGTAATGGTATCAAGTTTAATCTTTTCATGTTCTGATGGAGAAGATGGTGCGATCGGACCACAAGGAGAACAGGGAGCTCCTGGTGCTGATGGACAAGATGGAGCAGACGGCGCTCCAGGAACTGCAAATGTTATGTATTCTAGTTGGATTCCTGTAGACTATTTGGTCGATGGGGCTCAAACAACTAATCTTATGGGGTTAGAAGTATTTAATGCTTCAGAGCTTAATCCTGAGACCGATGTGGTTCTGGTATACGGGCAAAGGACTACTGCTAGCCCAAATGAAGGGATATATCAATTACCATATCTCTTTTCTTCTCAAAACGAGTATTATACATATGGGTTGTTTGATACAACAGGAGGAACCGGATTACAAATAAGAGTAAACACAACCGATGGAGGTACTAATTTATTTACTTTTTTTCAGAATTATAGATATGTAATTATTCCAGGAGGTATAGCAAAAACATCTGTAGACTATGCAACTATGAGTTATGAAGAAATTATAGCATTATTCAAAATCCCAGAGTAGAAGTATTCCACTCATTTTTAAAGCCCTTCAGGTCCATTGTTTTTTTGGATTGAAGGGCTTTTTTGATAATCCTATTCAACCAATCACCTTATGCAATACATTTATACATGAGATAGATAATAATAATATCTTATCTTCATTATTTTAAGATTAAATAGAGAATTATGACACTTACCATGAGCATTCCTGCTTTATTATTTCCCGCAATATCATTAACGATGTTGGCATATAATGCAAGATATTTAGCTATTGCGTCCTTAATTAGGCAATTGTACAATGAATATTTAGATATGCCTTCAGAAAATACTGTGCTACAAATTAAGAACTTAAGAAAGCGATTATGGCTTATCAGGAATATGCAAGCAATTGCTATTGTAAGTTTTTTAACAAGTGTAATCACGATGTTTTTATTATATATCGACTATATAAATTGGGCTAATGTGGTTTTTGGAGTGAGTTTATTTTCACTCATGCTTTCGCTTTTTTTGTCATTTATCGAAGTGCAAATTTCTACTAAAGCGTTGGCTATAAGGCTAGACAGAATCGAAGAAAATAGATAAGAAATTCTTATCTTGTTGATTGTAATTTGTCAAATAAGTTTTTAGTGCTAAAGAATGAACTTTTTAATAATGTAATACAAGACTTCAATACTGGATATTGGGAGTTACATTTAGATCCAAATAAGGAAATTTGGTCAGAAAAGTTTTACGAAAACACAGGATATACGGTTAATGATGTCGAGTCTACTATAGATTATTTTTTAGATCATCTGCTTCACAAAGAGGATGTAGATGTGTTTAGAGATAACTTCCTCAATTATAGGCGTAATAGCATTAATTTTAAGCAGCATATTAAAATTCTGACTAAAGAAGGCAACTATAAATTATTTAGATGCGCTACCAATGATGAGTTGCCGGTAGATATTAAAGCAAATATCAACCTTATATTTTTCTTTGAGATAAAGTTAGAACCAGAACAAAATATTTCTAAAGATAACTTCTATTACAAAGAAACTGCCCAGATGACAGAAACAGGTAGTTGGTATGTAGATTTCGAAAAAAGAAAAAGTTATTGGGATTTTGAGACAAAACGAATTTTAGAGTATGCAGATGATTATATTCCGTCGTTAAAAGATTCTGCAAGCTACTATGCAGAAGACTCACAACAACAGGCTGCCGATTGTTTCTTTAATTGTGCAATGGCAGGAACACCTTTTAATACAGAGATTAAAATGGTGACTGCTAATAAGCGAATATTTTGGGTTCGAGCTATAGGAAAACCGGTGTATAATGAAGCAAAAGAAATAATCGGGATTAGAGGGGTTTTTCAAGATATAGATGAGATTAAAAGAAAAGAATTACGATTAGAGAAATCAATTGATATTATTGCCTCTCAAAATTCTAGACTATTTAATTTTGCACATATTGTATCTCATAATCTTAGATCACATACTAGTAACTTATCTCTATTAGTTCAATTAATTGAAGATATTGATGATCCTCTAGAAAAAATTAACCTGATAAAAGAGATTAAACAAATTTCCTTTAGCCTAAATACTACGATTGAACATCTAAATGAGATTGTAGCAATTCATACTAATAAAGATCAAGAAAAGAAACCGGTTAAGTTTCAGGATTCTTTAAACTTAGTGACTAATGGTATAGGGCAGATGATCGCTATAAGCAAGACAAAAATAAAATCTCATTTTAAAGATTTAAATGAGATCGATTATATCCCTGCTTATTTAGAAAGTATTTTATTAAACTTAATTACTAATGCAATAAAATATAAACATTCGGATAGAGACCCTATTATAGATATCAAAAGCTATATCAAGAATGGAAATAAGTATTTAAAAGTTACAGATAATGGAAGAGGTATAGACATGAAATTATTCAAAGACAAGATTTTTGGGATGTACAAAACCTTTCATTACAATAAGGATGCAGTTGGTATAGGCTTGTTTTTAACCAAAAATCAAGTTGAATCATTAAATGGAAAAATAACTGTAGAAAGCGAGGTAGACACAGGAACTACCTTTATTATTGAATTTTAGAAAACCAATCACGATATTTTCTTTTAACTATGAGTGAAAAAATAGGATTAGCTTGTATTATCGACGACGATAGCATGTATGTAAATCTTGTAAAAAGGATTGTAGAAGCAAAAAATCTTTGTGAAAACCTAATGGTGTTTAAAAATGGGAAAGATGCTCTTAACTATTTTGAGGTGCTTTTGAATAATTTGGACAAGAAAATGATTCCAGAAATAATCTTTCTAGATTTAAATATGCCGATAATGGATGGATGGGAGTTTTTAGATAATTTTACTAAGATTAAAAATAAGCTAGAAAAAACAATTACACTTTACATTGTTAGCTCTTCAATTAATCCTGTTGATATAGAAAAAGCTAAAAGTATTAATACGGTTAAAGACTATCTTATAAAACCGGTTACTATTGAAGATTTAGAAGCTATCTTTTTGAAACAAACATTATAAAAAAACAGGGTTTCTTTTTAAAAAGAAACCCTGTTTTTAGTTTTTTAAAGTATGTATATTAAATCTGGGAAACCCTTAGTGTGTTAACCATTCCTTTTGCTGTAATTGGCATTGCAGCAAGGTTGATCAACATGTCTCCTTGCTCAACAAAACCACGGTCTTTTGCAATTTTGTTGATATCTTCGACTGTTTCATCAGTACTAACAAATTTGTCATAAAACAAAGCCTTAACACCCCATAAAAGACTAAGTTGTGATAGTATTCTTTGATTACTAGTAAATACTAAGATATGTGCATCAGGTCTCCATGCAGATATTTGAAACGCAGTATAGCCACTATTCGTTAGCGTGCAAATTGCTTTTGCCTCAATATCATTAGCCATATGCGCAGCGTGGTAACAAATAGATTTGGTAATAAATCTGTTTGTTCTAATATGTGGTGGACTTTGTGGGACAGAGATTAATTCAGAGCCTTCTACACTACTTATAATCTTGGTCATAGTTTCTATAACTTGAACCGGATACTTTCCTACAGAAGTTTCTCCAGAAAGCATTACAGCATCTGCACCATCCATTACCGAGTTTGCAACGTCATTTACTTCTGCTCGAGTCGGAGTAAGACTGTCAATCATAGTCTCCATCATTTGAGTAGCAATAATAACAGGTATCCTTGCAGTCTTCGCTTTAAGAACTAGTTTTTTCTGAATTAAAGGAACTTCTTCTGCTGGGATTTCTACTCCAAGATCCCCTCTAGCTACCATTAAACCATCACAGTATGCAACAATTTTATCAATATTATCTACCCCTTCTGGTTTTTCGATTTTGGCAATAATAGGAATTTTGTGATTACTATTTTTCTTGATTAAATCTTGAAGCTCCATTAAATCTTGAGCATGACGCACAAAAGATAGTGCAATCCAATCCACACCTTGCTCACAAGCAAAAACAGCGTCTTTTACATCTTTTTCTGTAAGAGCGGGTAAAGAAATTTTAGTATTCGGAAGATTAACACCTTTCTTAGATTTTAGAGGACCTCCTTGTATTACTTTAGCTTTAACAGTATCTTTTTTGTTAGAAGAAACGACTTCAAAAATTAGTTTTCCGTCGTCTAACAATATACGTTCACCAGCTTTTACATCTTTAGGAAAATCTTGATAATTCATATATACTTGTGATGAACTACCTTCAAATGGTTTACCGGTAACAAAATTGATATGATCTCCATCATGAACAATGATATCACCTTTCATAACGCCGACTCTTAATTTAGGACCTTGTAAGTCTCCAAGTATTGCAGCATTAAAACCGTATTGCTTATTAAGTTCGCGTATCATTTTAATACGCTCTTTTACGCCATCATAATCAGCATGAGAGAAATTTATTCTAAAAACATTTACTCCAGCCTCCAGCATTTTTTTTAAGATCTCTTTGGTGCTCGTTGCGGGGCCTAGCGTAGCAACGATTTTGGTTTTTTTACTTTTTGGCATTATTCAAATATTAAATTGTTCTTTGATTTAAGTGTTGGGTATTCCACTGTATATGCAGTCATAACCTGCGAAATGGTAAGTATGTCGGTTAATAATGCTGAACTAGAAAATGTAGAGGTTTCGGTATCTATTTTTAAGAAATAATCTACATTCTTTAATTCAGGAATTAAATATTTTATAACATAAGTATTAGTTGGTGTATCAAATAATCCTTTAGCTATAGGTTCTTCTTGTTGTACTTGCGCGCTAAACTTATTTCCTATAAGAGTATATGAACTATATTGAAAATGATCATCATACTGATATAAAGGAAAACTTGCTAAAAGATCATCATACTTAAAATTGATATCTTCCTTTTTTCTGAAAAGTTTTAAATTCAAATATTTGTTCAATAAAAAAGCCAACCTATATGGAGCTAATGAACAATGAATAGCAATTAATTCATAAGTATCATCTTCAAGGGTGTCTAAAACTAGTTTTTGGATAGCCACTTTGAAATAATTTTGTTTCAGAATTAACGCGAAATATACAAATAAAATACCCCAACCAGTTTAATTGTATATAAAGATATTTAACGAAAACGATTGAGTTAGTATCTTTTATTTAAGAACTTATTTACTTTTTTGTTAATAAAGTGCTTTTTTGATTTTTACAGGTGTTAAGGTTGTTTGTACAATAGTAAATTTGTTGTTTAAGATATTATAAAATTTGCACTTCTATAAAGGGATATAAATGATCTATATAAATAAGGTGTATTTTTAAAACTGCAGAATAAATAACTATATAAGTTTAGAGCTTAGGTGTTTATCTTAGTTTGGAATGCAAAATATCCTCTTTTTGAGGCTTTTTCTTCGGCTTTTTTCTTTGAAGTAGCACGCGCCTTTGCTACCACCTTATCATCTATCCATAGTTTTACAGCAAAATGTTTCATCTCATCTTTTCCTGTATCCTCATAGATCTCATAATTAAATGGCTTTTTTTCTTTTTGACACCATT
The DNA here is from genome assembly GCF_001632745.1 of Aquimarina aggregata. GTDB lineage: Bacteria > Bacteroidota > Bacteroidia > Flavobacteriales > Flavobacteriaceae > Aquimarina > Aquimarina aggregata. The sequence goes on from NZ_LQRT01000024.1 coordinate 165,594, forward strand.
CTATTAATAAGCTTTTGTAACTAATAACCTGACCTTCTAGACTCTCAATATCAACATAGGGGTTAATTACAGCTTCTTGAATAAATCGTTCGCAATACATGAAACCTCTGTCTAGATATATAGCTCCTATTAAGGCTTCAAAAAGGTTTCCATGGATATTCACTCCAAATTGAGATTTTGGAATATTGGTCCTTACTAGATCGATTAACTTAAGGTCTTTGCCTAGTTCGTTGAGGTGTTTTCTACTTACGACCTTAGCTCTCATTTTAGTGAGATAGCCTTCATTACCTTCTGGAACCTCTTTAAATAAATGTGAAGCGATAACACTACTTAACATTGCATCTCCTAGAAACTCTAATCGTTCATAATTTACAGCATTTCCTTTACTGTCTTTTAGATTTAATGATCGATGCGTAAATGCTTTTTCGTAAGGTCTAATGTTTTTAGGCTTGAAACCCAGTATTTTTTGAATTTTTGAAAAAAAATTCCCGTTCTTTTCAGAGCGGGAATTTAATATGTTGCGAATAACATTCATAATTATTCGTTCAATTTTTTAAATAACACACAAGCGTTATGACCACCAAAACCAAACGTATTACTCATTGAGAAAGTAATGTCACGTTTTTGTGCTTTGTTTAATGTTAAATTCAATTTAGAATCTATATTTTCATCCACAGTAGTGTGATTGATAGTAGGAGGCACTATACCTTTTTGCATTGCTAATATCGAAGCGATAGCCTCAATAGCTCCTGCAGCACCAAGTAAGTGTCCAGTCATAGATTTAGTTGAATTTATATTGATGTTTGGTGTATGATCTCCAAAAACTTTAGTAATTGCTTTTAATTCTGCAACATCTCCTAATGGTGTGGAGGTACCGTGTGTATTAATAGCTTCTACTTCTTCTGGTGCTACACCTGCATCTCGTAAACAATTAAGCATTACGCGTTCTACACCTATTCCGTCAGGATGTGGAGCTGTCATATGATAAGCATCACTAGACATACCACCTCCAACAACTTCGGCATAGATTTTAGCGCCACGTGCTTTTGCATGTTCATACTCTTCAAGAATAAGAGCTCCACCGCCTTCGCCTAATACAAACCCATCTCTGGTAGCATCAAATGGCCTTGAAGCAGTTTCTGGGCTTTCATTTCTTGTTGATAGCGCATGCATTGCATTAAATCCTCCCATACCAGCAGCGGTAACTGCCGCTTCGCTTCCTCCTGTAATGATGATATCACAATGTCCTAAACGAATATAGTTTAAGGCATCTATCATTGCATTAGCCGAAGAGGCGCATGCAGAAACTGTGGTATAGTTTGGTCCCATAAAACCATTTCTAATAGAGATGTGTCCCGGAGCAATATCTGCTATCATCTTTGGAATAAAGAAGGGGTTAAAACGAGGGGTTCCATCACCTTCTGCGTAATTAACTACTTCTTGTTGAAATGTTTCTATTCCTCCGATACCGGCACCCCAAATTACGCCAACTCTAAATTTGTCGACCTTCTCAAGGTCTATGGCAGCATCTTTTATAGCTTCTTCAGAAGATACAATAGCATACTGCGCAAATTTATCTAGTTTGCGTGCTTCTTTTCTATCAAAATAATCCGTGGGATTGTAATTCTTGACTTCGCAAGCAAATTTAGTCTTGAATTTTTCGGCATCAAAATGAGTGATGGGAGCGCAACCGCTCTTTCCGTTTACCAACCCATCCCAATACTCATTAATATTGTTACCAATGGGTGTTAACGCACCCAGTCCTGTGACTACAACTCGCTTAAGGCTCATACTCTGTTGTGAAGTTTGTTACTTTGCGTCTTCAATATAAGATATTGCTTGACCAACTGTTGCAATATTTTCAGCTTGATCATCTGGAATCTGAATATCGAATTCCTTTTCGAATTCCATAATCAATTCTACGGTGTCTAGAGAATCTGCTCCTAGATCGTTTGTGAAGCTTGCTTCATTTACAACCTCGTTTTCGTCTACACCTAATTTGTCAACGATTATCGCTTTTACTCTTGATGCAATGTCTGACATAATTTTTTAATTTTAATTTTTAATTTAGGAGGCAAAAATAAAAAACTTTATTTTAAAACCCCATAATCCCGCAAAAATGTATTTGTGTTTTTATCAAATATAGGGAAGTATTAGCTTTTTGCTGCCTAAAATTGAATAATAATTATTTTTTTTGTGCGCTCTAATTAACAACAATACCATACTATGAAACGTATTATAATCTTTGCTTCTGGCTCTGGAACCAATGCCGAAAATATAATTAAATATTTTCATAAACGTAAAATTGCAGAGGTGACACATGTGTTTTCTAACAACCTGCGTGCCAAAGTATTAAAACGAGCACATGACCTTGATGTACAGGCGTTACATTTTGACAAAGAGTCATTTTATGACACAAATGAGGTTTTTAATATCCTAAAAGATGTCAACCCTGACATGATAGTACTTGCAGGATTCTTATGGATTTTTCCGAAAAAAATTATTGAAGCATTCCCAAATAAGGTTATAAATATTCATCCGGCATTATTACCAAAATACGGAGGAAAAGGTATGTATGGGCACCATGTTCATGAAGCTGTTATCAGAAATAAAGAAAAAGAAAGTGGTATTACGATTCATTATGTAAACGAGAATTATGATGAAGGAGCAGTTATTTTTCAGGCTAAAACAGCAATTAAGTCAGATTTTTGTGCCGAAGATGTAGCCAAAGCTATTCATGATTTAGAATATAAACATTTTCCTGTCGTTATAGAAGAACTTCTGTTTGGGAACGAAAAAAGTGATAAAAACACTAAATAAATTATCACAGTAAGAAATGGCAAAAAAGGAAAAATTTTATGTGGTTTGGGAAGGACACAAACCAGGGATTTATACAAAGTGGAATGATTGTAAAGCTGCTGTAAAAGGATATACAAGTGCTAAGTATAAATCTTTTGACTCCTTTGCAATGGCAAAAAAAGCTTTTAATGGAAGTTATGATGACTATAAAGGGAAGAGTAAGCCTAAAAAAACACTTACTGCTGCGCAATTATCAAAAATTGGTGAGCCTAATCTATATTCTATTGCGGTAGATGCGGCTTCTAGCGGTAATCCAGGTAAAATGGAATATCGTGGTGTAGATACGCAAACCGAGAAACAATTGTTTCATCAAGGTCCTTTTCCTCAAGGAACGAATAATATTGGTGAATTTTTAGCCTTGGTACACGGATTGGCGTATTTGAAAAAGAAAAATAGTGACCGTATTATTTATTCGGATTCTAAAATTGCTATTGGATGGGTAAAACAAAAGACGTGTCGAACAAAATTATCACGTAATACCAAGAATGCAGCAATGTTTGAACTTGTGGATCGAGCCATTGTATGGTTAAAAGAAAACACCTATACTACAAAAATTGTGAAATGGGAAACCAAAGCCTGGGGAGAAATTCCAGCAGATTTTGGAAGGAAATAAGGCTTTGAGAACCTAATTTATTTATTCAATTAATTGATCTTTATCTCTTAGTCGAGATTCATATAATTCAATAATTTTATCTGTTTTTTCTTTATTTTCTTGATAAAGGTTTTCTATATGTTTTATTGATCCCGTAAATCTTAATTATTTTTATCTTAGAAGCTTTTGTACCTGAAAGTTTGTTCTTAGGAATCTCCAAAATTCCCGATAGTTTTTAATAAAAAACTTAGAAAACCTACCCTATTTTAAATTTCTATAAAAAAATCCACCAGTTCCGAAAAATGAAACTGGCTACTCATAATATTGTAATTCAAAACAAGAAGATTCTGAGTAGATTTCTTGTTGGCACTAAAATTTGTTGCGTAACAAATAGGCGGAAACCGAAAAGCCTTAATAGAGTAGGTGTCATGTATTAATATTAAATTTTCAATTATGAAAAAATTAAAAGATTTAAATTTGAATGTTATTGAAGACAAAAATTCATTAACAGTTAAAGGAGGGCACAGTTGTGATGGAACTATAACAACCAGACCTTATGCTGATCATGAAGTTTTTTATGAACTTGGAGATTGGAATGATGAGGGTTGCTGCTAAGTAGTCTAAAAATAATGACCAAAGAAATTAGAATTATCTCTTTGGTCATTTTCTAACGGAATGATTTAAAAAATTAGAAATATGATATTATATAGATTACTGTTGTTTCTATTTATTTCATGTATGTTATCATGCAAGGAGCAAGAGATTAAGAAAAATCAAATAAGTATTAATAATCAAATATTATCTCTTACAACACAAAAAACAAAAGAACAGTTTCTTGAGGGTTTATTTGATTCAGACCAAGCTGCTAGAAATAGCGGAGTTGAATTAGAAATCCTTAAAAGAAATAATTATGATCAAAAATCTGAAGAATATCAAGATTATATTAGAAAAATGATAAAAACAGATTCTATTAATTTTTTAAAATCAAAAAAATATTTAGAAGTATATGGGCATCCTAACACCAAAGATTTTAGCTCAAAAGCAAGCTATGCAGTAAAAACTATTTGTTTGCACCAAACATATAAAAAGCAGTTAGAATTATTCCCATATATGTATGAGGGCTATACAAAAGGTTATTTAACCAACGAATCGTTTTCTTTTCTATTAAATAGATTACATATTAATAAGTACGGTACAAGTTATCCACAAGCCATAAATGATGAAGAAAACATTAAGCAATTACTTGAAAAATTAAAACTTAACTAAAAAATAATCCAAGTATTATGATACTTATCTGTAAAAGTCATGACGAGAATAATGAAAGCCATGAAGATGTAATTGATTGGCTGTCCTATCATAACGCTAAATTTGATTTTCTTTCTGGGCATGACTATTATGAGAATGGTAATGACTGGAGTATAGAACTATCGAATTCAAAGAACGAATCTAGCTTCTTTTCTCAAGAATATCAAAGTATTTGGTTTAGAGGATTTATGAGATATCGTTCTCATTTTAAAGAGACTATTAATAGTTTGGATAGCACAAATGATAATATTGCCGAGCTTAGATGGCGATTGGGGCAAGAGACGGCAAAAACAAATTCCCAGATATTTAAAAGTTTTGAGGATTCGTATCAATTGCCAAATCCAAAATCGACCAAAGTTGATAAGTTTAGTATACTGAGGCTTGCAGAAAAAATAGGGCTTCAAATACCTATTTCTATGATATCAAATTCTCGAAAAAAGCTTTTGGAGTTTTATAAAAAGCACGGAGATGTTATTACAAAACCATTGTATGAAACGGTCTATTTTAGAGATGAGTCATCTGCTATATTTTTCAAAACAGATAAAATAACAGAAGAATCTATTAAATCATTACCCGAAAAGTTTTTCCCATCTTTTTTTCAGAGATATGTAGAAAAAGATATAGAATTAAGATCTTTTTATTTAGAAGGGAAATTTTATACTATGGCAATATTTTCACAATTGGATCCACAAACTAAAACTGATTTTAGAAACTATAATACTGAAAAGCCTAATAGAAATGTACCTTATTTACTACCTAAGGAAATAGAAACTAAATTAAGAAATTTGATGAAAGAATTGAATCTTAATACAGGTTCTATTGATTTAATAAAGACACCAGACAAAAGATATGTTTTCTTAGAGGTGAACCCTACAGGTCAATTTGGTTTTGTATCTAAGCCGTGCAACTATTATTTAGAAGACGAAATAGCAAAAACATTAATACAACATGACCAATAAAAAAGAAGTATTTTTCAAAGATTTTTTAGATAAACTCCCCTTTTTCTTTAGAAATCATCAAATACAAGACTTACAGATTTCTGACAATAAAGAAATTAATTTTTCTGATCAAATGCCAATTTATCATTCAGAGTTTGTAGAATGTAAATTGTCACAAAAACCAATTTCTAAAATACTAACATTCGATGAACAAAAAAACTTTTAGATTATTTGCGAATTGTAAGCTTGTTAAAGGTGCATCATTAGCAACAATTTGTGATCTTCATCGAGGTAAAGTGTATTCTGTACCATTATCTTTAGCAGAATTTCTTGAAAAAACGAAAAACGAAGATACTCTAGAAGGTATTGACTCTTTTTCTTCAGAAGACCAAGAAACTGTTCTTGAGTACATTGATTTTTTACAAGAAAATGAATTAGGGTTTTGGACAGATGAATCAGAAAGATTTCCAGAATTAAATATGCAGTGGAAATCTCCCGAACATATTAATAATTCGATTATAGAAATGGATCAATTAGATCAAAGAGATCTAAAAAAAATAACTACTGCACTTACTAGTCTACTTTGCAAATTTGTTGAGCTGCGATTTTATAAAACAATAAATTTAGATAAGCTTGATTTTTTTGCCAAAAACTGTTCTGATTCGGTTATCAGAAGTATCACCGTCTTTATACCATATACTTCTAGTTTTAATATTAAAGATATAGAAAGTCTTTCTGTCAAATATCCTAGAATAGTTCTTTTTGTTCTACATTCAGTAAAAGAAAAAGATATTTCAAGTAAGTCTGAAAATCCTAAAATCAAATTTATTTCCAAAAGCATAAATAATCAAAGTCATTGTGGCATTATTGACCCTAAATTATTTTCGATTAAAATTCCTGTATTCACAGAGTCCTTGAAATTTAACTCTTGTTTGAATAAAAAACTAGGAATAGATAATGAGGGTAATATTAAAAATTGTCCTTCAATGTCTCAAAGTTATGGAAATATTAAAACCGACGATATTGAGGAAGTGGTTCAATCAAAGCAATTTCAAAAGCCTTGGGGGATTCATAAAGATTTAATAGATACCTGTAAAGATTGTGAGTATAGGAGAGTATGTACTGATTGTCGGGCATATGTAGAATATCCTGAAAATAAATTTTCTAAACCTTTGAAATGTGGATATGATCCACATACAAATCAATGGCAAGATTGGAGTAAAAACCCTTTAAAACAAGAAGCAATAAAATATTATAGTTTCCATGAATTTGTGAAAAGTTAGAGGTAATGATAAAATAGAAAACCAAAGCCTGGGGAGAAATTCCAGCAGATTTTGGAAGGAAGTAAGTAGTGATTTGATCCCAGAAAGTCTAATGTATAAAGAACGAGGGGCTTGTTTAATTTTTTAAACAAGCCCCTCGAATATAAATAAGTTTATTAGATTACTTTACAATTAACTTATGGGCTTTATTGCCATTTATTACTATTAGGTATACTCCAGAAGTTATATTATCAATACTCATTACTGTGATAATCGAGTTTGATACTTCTTTTTTTATTAATTTACCATCTAAGTTAAAGACTTCTATAGTATTGTTGTTTTTAGTGTCAGAAGTTATAGTGATAGCATCCCCTGTATTGATAATGTTGGGGTGTACGGTTATATTTTTTTCTTTTCGGAAATTTACAGATTTGTTGTTAGATACGATTTCCCAATTAAAAGTTTCCCAAAGGCCAGCTGCTTCACCTCTTGCATTTAGAGGAGTTAGATCTACATTATGAGGAGCTTGTAACCATTTGTTAGTGCTTAAGCTTTTGAGGCCTACCTTATTGTTTCCTAGAGGTTTCCATTCAAATTTGGTCCAACTTCCATTTCCACCTAGGGCATCTACAATAGCGTTAGAGTCATTACCGATTATACGAACAAACTTATTTGAAGCTAATGATCTTAATGCTATTCCCGTTCCACTTGGATGTTCTTCGATTTTAAATTTTTGACGGTCACCAAAAATTTCACTTTGATTAGCATATAAGTCTTGATTTAATTCTACTACAGATGAAATGAATCTTTTGTCACCTCCTGATTTTTTTAAAGTAATGATACTGCCAATTGGTGCTTCAGTAGTAGTTGAAACAGGCTGGAATTCCCATTTTACTTCATCACCTAATGTAAGATTAGATCGTACTCCGTTACTATCTATTGCTATTGCAAATATCAATTTAGTAGAAGATCCATCTATAGAAAAGACACCTTGTCGTTCGTTACCGCCTGGGAAGATTTCGAAATCTTCACCAGCTTTTACAATACTCCAAAAAGGTAAAGTGGATCCCGAACTGTAATTTATTAAAAATGGGAGTACGTTTTGAGGTTGATTAGTGATAACATCAAATTCAGTATATCCAACATGAGTTTCCATGTATCTGTTATTTCCTACGTTCTGAATGAAATATGAATATGGAGGACTAAAAGTGATTTTCCATTGTGTGTTTTCATTAGAGTCATTGCTGGTTAGAATTCCACTACCATCATCACTAGAAATTAATTTTTCTCCATTCGCTTTATTCACGATTTCATATATGCCATTAGCAATAACTGGAGGAGCGGGGCTAAGTCTTTTAATATCTTGTTGTAAAGAATTGTACCCATTAATTGAAAATTGAGCATTATTTATGGGTAATTGCACCCTTATACTTTTGTTTTTTACTAGGCCTAAACCAGGGTTATTGGTAACGTTAATATCGTTAGAGAGTATTTCTGCAGGAATAGGTTCTCGATCTCTGGACTCATAAAAAGCAAAATCAATAGAATTATTACCAATAGCGTCAGCATCAGTAAAATCATTTCCTACAATTGTAATATTGCTACTAGCATAGGCAGATATAAAGAAATTGTAAGAACCAATAATTTTATTATTAGTGAATTCGATGTCTTCAACAGGTTGTAGATCTCTATCTAGTTGGCATATTCTTGTGCGCAAATTTATATTAGGCACTTGACAATTAAAGGTGTTATTTTTGACAGTTATGTTATTGGAAAACTCTTCAATATGCACTAAGTCTACAGCTCCAACTCGATCATTAAATATAGAGTTATCAATAGTCAAATTTTCACATCTCGATATAGCAATACCAGAGTCATTAATTATGCATGTATCGAAAGTCGTATTGTTCATGTCCCAGATTACTGGATATTCTGAGTTTCCTGCGTCAAAAGACACCGCTCTGTCATCAAAGCCTATAATATTGCTATCGGGATTGATTAAGCAATGTTTAAATAAAGCTCTAGGAGTTGAATTTGATCGTCCAAATCTATTTGCCCAATATCCTGTTCTTCTATAATTGATTAGGGATAAATTATTCATTTCAATTCCAACACCATTTCCAGAATGGAAAGTATAAGCGGCTCCATCTAATATGACATTGTTAAACTCTAAGCCTTTGTAGTTTAGTTGGTTAACTGATATAGGGTTAGACTCGAGATAAGTTGAGTGTCTAGCATCAATAAGAATATCAAATACACTTTCGCCTTGGTTTTTTCGAACAAGAGAAATGTTTATAAACTTCACATCATCTGATCGTATAGCAATGGTAGGTACATTATTTAATGTGGTTTGAATGCCAGAGGCGCCAATCTGTTGTTCATCAAAGCCTATAGGGGTTTTACCTTGAAAAGTAATTGATTTTGATATTGTAATAATTTTTAAACCATTTAAGTCATTCAGGTCATAAGAGTCACTATTAAATACGATAACATCTCCATCTGATGCCTCGTTAACGGCTTGTTGTATTTTAAGCAAAATATCCCCATTATTTCCATATTCTGAATCAAATAAAATGGTTTTTGCATGAGAATTTGTAAAGCTCAATAAGGATAGTGTTAAAAATAAGAATGCAGAGTAGAGAACATTCTTTTTCTTAAAAAAATAGATTTTAAATTTGTACATAATTTTAGGTTTTAAGTGTTTACGTGTTTAAAGTTGTAAATGGACTTAAATTTTATTCTCAGACAAAATTCATAAACTAGACTTGAACTGTACAGTGGGTATATTCTCATAGACAAAATTAAATCTAAATAAAACTGGATTATGTTTTATATGTAAATACAGTCGATTTAACACATCTTAACGCACTTTAACAGACCAATAAAGTAATAATCAACAGTTTTTTTCTACTAAATGGCTGAGATATAGATGTAATGCGATGATCTAAAAGCCAGAAATCATGAAAAAAATATACTGCCTACTGTTTATACTACTTCCATTTGTTGTAAATAGTCAAAATGAATGGAAAATAGCAAAGTCCAATAAAGGTATTCAAATACAAGTTAGAAAAACGGGAAATAGTCCTTATAAAGAATATAAAGCGATAACCTCGATCAATACATCATTAGATCAAGTGCTGAGGGAGTTATTAGAAGCCCCTGAGTATATGGAAAATTGTAAGGAAGGGATTAGTCATCTGGTAAAAATAAATAAGCAGGGGGATTATATATTTTATGCAAAAAATGAATTTTCGTGGCCAGTAAAAGATCGAGATGTTGTTTCAAGAATACGTATAGAAAGAATTTCTAAAACAGTAATCAAATTAAATATAGATGCTGTTCCAGAAGAAGTCCCTAGATTAAAAAACACACTTCGTATACAGGAAATGTCTGGGTTTTGGTTGCTAGAAGAAAAAAATGGAACAGTAGCAGTTACTCAGCAACTTTATATAAATCCAGAAGGATCATTACCTCCATTTATCACAAATTCATTATTGGTTACGGGGCCTTTTAAAACATTTTTAGAACTTAGAAACAAACTAGAAAAAGCAAATTCTTAATATTGATTTTATAAGACTTTACTTTTCATTAATATGCTTGAAAAGTAAAACGTATATTTGCAAAAAATTATTACGCTATTTTATGAGGAAATTACTTATTGTAGGCTCTGTTGCCTTTGATGCCATTGAAACTCCATTTGGAAAAACAGATAAAATTTTGGGTGGAGCAGCGCCTTATATAGCGCTTTCTGCATCCAGTTTTAATATTCCATCTGCAGTTGTATCTGTAGTTGGAGATGATTTTCCAAAAGATTATCTAGAAATGTTAAAGAAAAAAGATATTGATACTTCTGCTATAGAAATTGTGCAAGGAGGGAAAACATTTTTCTGGAGCGGTAAATATCATAATGATCTAAATTCTAGAGACACCTTAGATACACAACTTAATGTTCTTGCAGACTTTAGTCCTGTAGTTCCTGATAATTATAAAGACGCAGAAATTGTAGTTTTAGGAAATCTAAATCCACTAGTTCAGTTAAGTGTCTTAGAGCAAATGGTATCTAAACCAAAACTTGCTATATTGGATACGATGAACTTCTGGATGGAAGACGCTTTTTTAGCAGACCTTAAAAGAGTTATTGCAAAAGTAGATGTTATTACCATTAATGATGAAGAAGCAAGACAATTAAGTGGTGAGTACTCTTTGGTGAAAGCGGCGAGAGTAATTTCAAAAATGGGTCCAAAATATGTGGTGATTAAAAAAGGAGAACATGGAGCCTTACTTTTTCATGAAGAAGAAATTTTCTTTGCACCCGCATTACCATTAGAAGAGGTTTTTGATCCAACTGGTGCAGGCGACACTTTTGCAGGTGGCTTTGCAGGATATTTAGCCAAAACGGGTAATGTTTCCTTTGAAAGTATGAAAAACGCGATTATTCATGCTTCAAACTTAGCCTCTTTTTGTGTAGAGAAGTTCGGAACAGAGCGAATGGAAAATTTAAGTCGAGAAGAAATTCAAAAAAGGCTTAAGCAGTTTAAGCAATTAACACAATTTGAAATAGAATTGTCATAAATGAAAATATAGCCCTGAAATGATTTTGGGGCTTTTTTAATTATACTATAACACAAACTTAGAATACTGGAATACAATGAGTGATGCGTTAAAACACGAATGCGGTATAGCATTTATTCGATTATTAAAGCCATTGTCTTATTACAAAGAAAAATATGGCAGTGCATTTTATGGAGTTAATAAAATGTACTTAATGATGGAAAAACAACATAATCGAGGACAAGATGGAGCAGGTTTTGCAAGTATTAAATTAGATACTTCACCAGGAGAACGATATATAAGTAGAGTTCGTTCTAGTAAATCTCAGCCCATACAGGATATTTTTTCGCAAATAAATGATAGAATTAATAAGGAATTAGTTGATCATCCTGAGTACGCAGATGATGTTGATCTTCAGAAAAAAAATATACCTTATATAGGAGAGGTGTTATTAGGGCATGTACGTTACGGTACCTTCGGGAAAAATAGTGTTGAGAGTGTTCATCCTTTTTTAAGACAGAATAACTGGATGCATCGTAATCTTATTGTTGCAGGTAATTTTAACATGACAAATAACGACGTGTTATTTGACAACCTCGTGCGACTTGGGCAACATCCTAAGGATAAAGTTGACACGGTTACTGTAATGGAGAAAATAGGGCATTTTCTGGATTCAGAGGTTGCTAAATTGTATAAGAAATTAAAGAAAGAAGGTTTTAACAAAATTGACGCATCTCCGCAGATTGTTGAACGATTAAACGTAGCTAAAATACTTAAGAAATCATCAAGAGATTGGGATGGTGGATATGCTATGGCAGGAATGTTAGGACATGGAGATGCTTTTGTGCTTAGAGATCCAGCAGGAATACGACCAGCGTATTATTATAAAGATGATGAGGTAGTAGTAGTAGCATCAGAACGGCCAGTTATCCAGACAGTTTTTAATGTTGATTTTGATGATGTTAAAGAACTTGATCCCGGAAAAGCGATTATTGTAAAGAAAGATGGTAATACCTCTATAAAAGGGATTATAGAACCTTTAGAAAGAAAAGCTTGTTCTTTTGAGAGAATTTATTTTTCAAGAGGTAGTGATGCAGAAATTTATGAAGAAAGAAAAAAATTAGGTAGATTATTAATGCCTCAAGTTCTTAAAGAAATTGATCATGATACAGTAAATACAGTTTTTTCTTTTATTCCGAATACTGCCGAAACTTCTTTTTATGGTATGGTAGAGGCGGCACAAGATGAATTAAATAAACAGAAGAATGAAACTATTCTTTCTGAAAAAGAAACACTTACAGATGAGCGTCTTTCAGAAATTTTATCGTATCGACTGAGAACAGAGAAAATTGCTATAAAAGATGCTAAACTGCGAACATTTATTACAGAAGATAGTAGTAGAGATGATTTAGTAGCTCACGTATATGATGTTACTTATGGAGTTGTAAAACAAGAAGATAATTTGGTAATTATTGATGATAGTATTGTGAGAGGTACAACACTAAAGAAAAGTATTATCAAAATGATGGATAGATTGAATCCTAAAAAGATTGTTATTGTCTCTTCTGCTCCTCAAATTCGTTATCCAGATTGTTATGGAATTGATATGGCAAGATTAGAAGGGTTAGTTGCTTTTAAAGCGGCACTAGAACTTTTAAAAGAAGATGGTAATTATGACTTGGTTGAGCAAGTTTACGAAAAATGTAAAGCTCAAGAAAACCTAGAAGATTCTGAAGTGCAAAATTTCGTAAAAGAAATTTATAGTGGATATTCAGATCAAGAAATAAGTGATAAAATAGCTGAATTATTAAGCGACAATTCTGTAAATGCAGATGTAAAGATTATTTATCAAACAGTCGAGAACCTGCATAGCGCCTGCCCTAAGAACCTTGGAGATTGGTATTTTACAGGAGATTACCCAACAATTGGAGGAAACAGAGTCGTAAATAAAGCATTTATTAACTTCTTTGAAGGTAAAAACGAAAGAGCGTACTAAAAAAGCATAAAAAGTTTGTTGTTAAAAAGGGTTAATTTGTGTAGTTCAACAATTATTTTGACCTTTCATCTAAAACATTTTTTCACAATGAAATAACGCTTTATATTAGCAGAGCCATAGCATAAGTAGGTTAAGTTCATGGTAGATTTGGGGCAAAAAAAGGTGGACTTTCCACCTTTTTTTATTTTATGACAATTCGTAAGTTATACATATAAAAAAAAGAGTCACAATATTGTGACTCTTTTTTCTTTTAACAAAGAAAGAATAGTAAAAACCTATTTTCCTTGTGCATATCTACTTGAAACTTCATTCCAATCAATAACATTAAAAAATGCAGATACGTAATCAGGACGACGATTCTGATAATTTAAGTAATAAGCATGCTCCCAAACATCTAAAGCAAGGATAGGAGTACCTCCGCATCCAATACCTGGCATTAAAGGATTATCCTGGTTAGGCGTAGAACAAATTTCTACTTTACCCCCAGGATGAACACATAACCAAGCCCAACCTGAACCAAAGCGCGTACCCGCAGCACTAGCAAATGCGCCTTTAAAAGCATCAAAAGATTCATATGCTGCATTTATAGCATCTGCAAGCTCTCCAGAAGGCTTACCTCCACCATTAGGAGACATTACTTCCCAGAATAAGTTGTGATTATAATATCCGCCACCATTATTTCTAACAGCAGTATTATTCATGTCTAAATTAATAAGTATGTTTTCAATAGTTTTGCCTTCAAGATCAGTTCCTTCGGTAGCTGCATTTAATTTACTAGTATATCCTGCATGATGTTTGTCATGATGGATTTCCATAGTACGAGCATCTATATGAGGTTCTAACGCATCAAAAGCGTAGTTTAATTTTGGTAATTCGAATGACATAAAATTTATTATTTTGATTAATAAAAATACAAATGACCTCAAATTTAACAATTAGAGTGGTGAATAAAAATTTATAATTGTTATAAATTGATTAAATCAGAATATTGCTAAAAAAAATCGTATTACTTATAGATTTATAAATATCTCAGGGTTTCAGAATACCTGATTTTGTATTTTAGTAAAAAAAATTGAATCCTAATATTCCTTTTACCATATATAACGCTGCTGCCGGAGCAGGAAAAACATATACCTTAGTTAAGGCATACTTGATTACCGTTCTTAAAGGTGAATTTAGAGATAGTTATAAGAATATTTTAGCTATTACATTTACAAATAAAGCGGTTGCCGAGATGAAAACTAGGGTTTTAGAAAATCTCGTAGCTATTAGCAGTACCGATACTCCTATTAAATATCAAGGGTTATTAGATGAATTAGTTTTAGAGACAAAAATACCTAAAGAGAAACTTAAGTTAAAAGCCAAACGAACCCTAAAGAGTATTCTACATAATTATGCAGCCTTTGATATTGTTACTATAGATACGTTTACGCATCGAGTATTAAGAACATTTGCGTACGATTTAGGGATTCCTATGAATTTTGAAATTGAAATGGATTCAGACGCTTTGATCGAAGAAGCTGTAGCTGGCGTAGTTTCAAAAATAGGAGTGGACAAAGAGTTAACCAAACTTATTATCGATTTTGCATTAAGTAAATTAGATGAAGATAAAAGTTGGGATATTACCTTAGAGCTAAATAAGGTAGCCCGGTTATTATTTAGTGAAAATGATAGAGAACATTTAAATAAACTTTCTAAAAAGAAGATTGCAGATTTTGAAGCTTTTAAGAAATTGTTAATCCATAACAGTAAAGAACTAAGCAAAGCTGTAGTATCAGAGTCTAAGAGTTTGTTGGTCACAATTAATGAAAACGGACTAGCTACAGAAGATTTTACAAGAGGCTCTATCCCAAAACACTTTCAAAAATTAGCAGCAGGAGAGACCGCTGTAGATTTTAAACCAGTTTGGAAACAAGATATTACGAATGCTACTTTTTATGGAGCAAAACTAGAAGAAGATAAAAAAAGCCTAATTGATAAAATTCGCCCAGAAATTGAGGAAACTTTTTTAACTACTAAACAACAATTAGTACAAATACAACTTCTTAAAAACATCATAAAAAACCTCACTCCTCTTTCTGTATTAAATACAATAAATCAGGAATTAATCAAGATAAAAAAAGAAAGAAGAATTCTACTCATTTCAGAATTTAATACAATTATCAGTAATACTATTAAAGATCAACCGGCTCCTTTTATTTATGAACGTTTAGGAGAACGCTACCGAGATTATTTTATCGATGAATTCCAAGATACTTCAGAATTGCAATGGAATAACTTAATACCATTAATAGATAATGCAGTTTCGACAGAAACACTATCTGGAAAAAGAGGTCAGGTTACAATTGTAGGTGATGCAAAACAGGCTATTTATAGATGGAGAGGAGGGAAAGCAGAACAATTTATCGACCTTTCTTTTGATAAAAACCCGTTTTCAGTACAAGAAAAACAAGTTCTTAATCTGCCTAGAAATTATAGAAGTCATGAAGAAATTATAAAGTTTAATAATAACTTTTTTACTTTTCTGTCTGGTGAATTTAGTGATGAAAATCACCGACAATTATATCTTCAGGGAAATCAACAAAAGGTCAACTCAAAAAAAGATGGTTATGTAAATATATCTTTTATCGATGCCGCCAATGCTGAAGAAGAAAACGAGATATATCCAGAAAAAGTACTCGAATCGATAATCGAACTATTAGAAAAAGGTTATCGGGCAAATGATATATGTATTATAGTTCGAAAACAAAAAGAAGGTGCTGTATTAGCTGATTTTCTTTCAGAAAAAGGATTGTCTATTATTTCGTCAGAAACATTGCTAATTAATAATGACCCTCAGGTAGGTTTTATTATAGACTTACTCTCCTGGTTCACATACCCAGAAGATTTCTTGGCAAAGGCTAATGTTTTGCACTTTCTTATTGATCGATTAAACATACAGGACAAACATTCATTTTTACAAAAAATGATGATTGCAAAAAAAGACTTGTTTTTACTTGAGTTAAAGCAATTAGGAATAAACTTCGATTTTGATCAGTTAGCACTAAGACCTCTTTATGATGCAGTAGAGTATATTGTTAGTAGTTTTAATTTGGCTAATGTTAGTCCTGCTTATATACAGTTTTTTTTAGATGTAGTATTTGCATTTACCCAAAAACAAACTGATGGGATAATAGGTTTTCTTTCTTATTGGGATGATAAAAAAGAAAAATTAAGTATTGTGGCTCCCGAAACCGAAGAAGCCATTAAAATTATGACGATACACAAGGCTAAAGGACTTGAGTTTCCTTGTGTGATTTATCCGTATGCCAATATAGATGTATATAGAGAAATAGAACCTAAAACGTGGTTGAATGTAGATAAGGACGTATACTCAGGTTTTGAAGAAGTATTTATTGATTATAATAAGAATATATCAGAGTATGGTAGTTTTGCTCAAAAAACAATTCAGGAACGCCAAGCACAATTAGAGTTAGATACTTTTAATTTGTTGTATGTAGTTCTAACTAGAGCCAAAGAGCAGTTATATATAATTTCAAAATATGAGTTAAGTAAAAAAGGAGATAGTAACCCAAATAAATTTTCTGGAAAACTAATCAAATACTTACAAGAAAAAGGAGATTGGATCAAGGATGAAAAAAAATATGAATTTGGTAACCCCCTAAAACCAAAAGAAACAGAAGTTGAAACAGAACATAAAGCAAAAGCAATAAAATTATCGCGTTTTGATGATGTATCTAAAGTTTATAAAGTGAATATTGTTACAAATTCGGGAAAACTCTGGGATACTGCTCAAAAAGATGCTATAGAAAAAGGAAACCTGATACATGAGTTAATGGCATCTATTTATACATATGATGATATAAACAGAAGTATTGAAGATAAGTTCGTTAGGGGAGAAATCACCTTTTTTGAGAAAGATGTACTCAAAGATGAGATAAAAAATGTGGTAAAACACCCGAAACTTTTTAAATACTTTTCTTCAGAAAATAAAGTGTATAACGAAAGGGATATTATTTATAATGGCAGGTTATTTCGACCCGATAGAATTACGATTGACAAAGAAGGACTAACAAGCATAATAGACTATAAGACTGGTATTTACAGTGATTCTCATGCCAATCAAATAAATGAATATGGAAATATTCTACAAGAAATGGGACATGTAATAGAGAATAAAATTCTTATTTATTTCGATGAAAGTGTCACTTTAAAATACATATAAATAAACGATTATTTTCATAATTACTAAAAGAAATTTAAGGATAAAAGGTATTTTTATCTTATAATTGTATCGTAATTGCGAAGAAAATTATGATAATTTTTCTTCAGATCAGTTAAAATTGACATCATTTTTGGGGATAATAAGCTAATACAAAAAATATTAGTACTTCTCAAAGTGGTTATATTTACTGGCCTATTAAGAAAGATTTATTAGATTTGTCTTTGACAGTTATGTTTAACATATTACATTTGCTCTAATTAACACTTAAAAATTAAATTATTGAATATGAAACATCTTAGCAGATTTTTAGCGGCTTCGTTACTAGTACTAGGCTTTAGTACTGCGAACGCACAAGATGAAAACAATCCTTGGGCGGTTTCTATAGGCGTTAATGCCGTTGACATCTTTCCTACGGGGGGAGACCTTATTAATCAGGGAGAAATTTTCGACGAATTTTTTAATGCTAGTGACCACTGGAATATCCTTCCTTCTGTTTCCACATTATCTGTTGGTAAGTATATAGGAGATGGTTTTACTTTTACAGTAACTGGGTCAGTTAACAAAATCGAAAACGCAGGAGAACTTCCTGACGGAACTGATGTTCCAGCAGACGATTTATCATACTACGCTGCAGATGGTAGAATTAGCTATAGTTTTAAAAATGCATTAAAATCAGGTTGGTTTGACCCTTACTTAGGTGTAGGTGGTGGATACACTTGGGTAGACGAAAATGGTGCAGGAACATTAAACGGTTCTTTAGGTTTTAACCTTTGGTTAACTGAAAACTTAGCGTTCAATGTGCAGACTACTTACAAGCACGTATTCGAAGATTACGATATTCCTGGTGCAGGAGGTAACTTAAACTACCCTCCAACACATTTCCAACATTCTGCTGGTCTTACTTTCGCTTTCGGAGGTAAAGATACAGATGGTGATGGGGTATATGACAAAGATGATGAGTGTCCAGACGTTCCTGGTTTAGAGGAATTCAATGGATGTCCTGATACAGACGGTGATGGAATCACTGATGCTAAAGATGACTGTCCTGATACTGCAGGTACTGCAGAATTTAATGGATGTCCTGATACAGACGGTGACGGTGTACCAGATCCTAAAGATGAGTGTCCTACTGTTGCTGGTTTAGCAGATCTTAACGGATGTCCTGATGCTGATGGTGACGGAATCACTGACGCTAAAGATGAGTGTCCTAACGAAGCTGGTCCAGTTGCTAACAACGGATGTCCTTACCAAGATAAAGATGGTGACGGAGTATTAGATAAAGATGATAACTGTCCTGATGTTGCTGGTACTGTTGCTAACAATGGTTGCCCAGAAGTAACTGAAGAAGTTCAGAAAAAACTTAATGAGTACGCAGCTGAAGTATTATTTGACTCTGGTAAATCTTCTATCAAAGAACAGTCAAATGCTAGACTTGCTGAAATCATTGCTATCTTAAAAGAGTACCCTACAGCTAAATTTACTATCGAAGGTCATACAGACAGTCAAGGTAGAGCTACAAACAATCAGAGATTATCTGATTCTAGAGCTAACGCTGTAAAAACATACCTTACAGAAAATGGTATCGATCAGTTTAGATTATCAGCTATAGGATATGGAGAAGATAAGCCTATCGCTAGTAATAAAACTAGAGCTGGTAGAGCTAAAAACAGACGTGTAGAGATCAACTTAGTGAAATAAGAAATCTCTTAACAATAAATCATGAAAACGTCCCGATAATTTCGGGACGTTTTTTATTTTTAGAAAATTAACAATCCCAAAAATATCACTTAGCTTTCTAATGAAAGTATGGTATTCAAAATTGTAAACGCTTGAAAAGTTTTCTAAAAGAAGTATTATTAGAGTTGTACACCACAACCGAAGATATATCTAACCTTATCTTTTTGGTGCCCAGTAAAAGAGCAGGTCTTTTTCTTAAAAAAGAACTTTTAGATATCTATAGAGAACAACCTATTCTTGTTCCTGAAATTCTTAGTATCGAAGAGTTTATTACCAAATTATCTGGACTACAACAGATAGATACTATACAAACAGTATTCGAATTTTATGAAACGTATTTGAGTACTAACACACATTTACCAAAAGAAGATTTTGAAACTTTTACTACTTGGGCTCAAACCTTGATTTATGATTTTAATGAAATCGATAGATATTGCATAGATCACAAGAGCTTTTTTGCTTATTTATCAAGCATACAAGATATCAATCATTGGTATTTACAGAAAGAAAAGACAGAGCTAGTACAAAACTATATCCAGTTTTGGGAAAGCCTGTTGCACTATTATGATAGCTTTAAAAACAGACTATTATCTAAGAAAATAGGATATCAGGGATTATTATATCGCAAAGCTTCCGAAGATATCAAAGAGTACGTAAAAACCGAAAAGAGGAAACATATTTTAGTAGGCTTTAACGCGCTAAACAATGCAGAACAAATTATATTCCAAACACTTTTAGAAGCTAATCTGGGAGATGCCTATTGGGATGCGGATACTTTTTTTGTCGAAAACAAGTATCACGAAGCCTCTTTATTTTTGAGAGGTTATAAGGAACAATGGGAATATTATAAAAACAATACTTTTAAATGGATTAAAAATAATTTTTCTGAAGAAAAAGATATAAAGCTTATAGGAGTTCCTAAAAATGTTGGACAGGGTAAGTGTATCGGTCAGATACTAAAAAAAATTCCAAAACAAGATATAGAAAAAACGGCATTGGTATTAGCAGATGAAGGCTTATTGCAACCGTTATTAAACGCAATGCCAAATACGGTTGAATCTGTAAATATTACTATGGGATTGCCACTTAAGGAAATTCCGGTTTCAAGCTTTTTTGAGCTATTATTTGAGTTACATAAAAATGACAATCATAGGGGACTATATTATAAGTCGGTTCTAGAAATTTTAAATAGCCGTCCCGCTTATTGGCTTTTGGGAGATACAGCTAAGCAATTAATAAATACTATATCCAAAGAAAATATAGTGTATGTAACACTTAGAAATTTACAAGATCAATGTTCAAGTAAAGAGATAGAGATACTTGATTTGTTGTTTAAACCTTGGGATGGAGTTGCTATAGCATTAGAACATTGCAGAACTATTGTGCAATTAATTAAAGAAAAACTAGATAAAGATAAAGATGCTTTAGAGTTAGAGTATATCTATCAATTTTATCTGATATTCAATAAACTGTTTACATTATACAACACATACAAGTATATTACTACTATCGGAGCTTTATACACCTTGTATAAAGATATTTTAATGTCTGAAACTCTTGATTTTTCGGGGGAACCTTTTAGAGGCTTACAATTCATGGGTATGTTAGAGTCTAGATGTTTGGATTTTGAAACCGTAATTATAAGCTCTGTAAATGAAGGAGTTTTACCTGCTGGTAAAAGCACAAATTCTTTTATTCCTTATGATTTAAAAAGAGCATATAACCTTCCGACGTATAAAGAAAAGGATGCAATATATACGTATCACTTTTATAGATTAATTCAACGTGCCAAGAATGTGTATTTGATCTATAATACAGAAGACGAAGGTGTAGGAGGAGGAGAAAAGAGTCGATTTTTATTACAATTGGATATTGATAAGAGACCTAAACATACAGTAACACATTATACTGTTTCGTCTAATGTTCCTAAGTTTAATACGCAATCACATCAGGTAGGAAAAAACAATGCTGTTTTAATAAAATTAAGAGAACTAGCAGCGCATGGATTGTCCCCATCTGCCCTAACTTCATACATAAGAAACCCAATAGACTTTTATTACAAGTATGTTTTAGGGATTCGTGAAACAGATGAGGTTGAAGAGACCATTGCTGCCAATACCTTAGGAACAGTAATTCATAATACCTTAGAAACGTTTTATAAACCCCTTGAAAATAGTTTTCTTTCTATAGATGAAATAAAAAGAATGAGAGATGCTATAGATACAGAGCTTCAGGCAGAATTTAAACGAGAATATGCAGACTTAGATATCACTCAGGGTAAAAATCTCCTAATTTTTGAAGTAGCAAAACAATACATTCGTAATTTTTTAAAATCTGAAGAGAAGGTAGTAAGTGAAGGAGGTAAATTAAAGATCATTGCTATAGAGAGTAATTTAAAAACACAGGTACAAATTCCTGAGTTAGATTTTCCAGTATATATAAAAGGAAAAGTAGATAGAATTGATGAACTTGATGGTCAATTAAGAGTAATAGACTATAAGACTGGAAAAGTAACAAGAAATGATGTAGTATTAATGGATTGGGAAGTAATTACTGAAGATTATAAATATAGTAAGGCCGTGCAGGTTTTAGCCTATGGGTATATGCAACATAATGAAAACCCAATTTCTGAAGCCTTTACAGCGGGTATTATTTCTTTTAAAAACCTTAAAGAGGGATATCTTAAGTTTGGAACAAAAGAAAGCATCAGAAGTAAACCTAATCATAACATTACAAACGAGACTTTTGAAGCATACCTTTCCCAATTAAAAAAATTGATTCTTGAGATTTTTAATATCGAGATCCCATTTATCGAAAAAGAAGTATAGAGCAATGATTAAGAATGAAAACCTAAGCATTAAAGGAAAGCATAATAAACCAATCATGATGGATTTTTCCTATGTTTCAAATAAAACAAGAAAACCAATTGTAATATTTTGTCATGGTTATAAAGGTTTTAAAGATTGGGGAGCTTGGAATTTAGTTGCAGAAATGTTTGCTAAGGCTGGATTCTTTTTTGTGAAGTTTAACTTTTCTCATAACGGAGGAACAAAAGAACAGCCAATAGATTTTCCTGATTTAGAAGCATTCGGTAATAACACATTTATCATAGAGTTAGATGATCTAGAAAACGTTTTGGATTTGATAACAGCTTCAAGTTTTAAGCATAAGAACGAAGTTGATAGTACTAAAATTACATTAATAGGACATTCTCGTGGGGGAGGCATTGCAACAATTAAAGCCACCGAAGACCATAGGGTTAACAAGCTAATTACTTGGGCTAGTGTTTGTGATTATAAAAATAGATTTCCAAAAGGAGAAACGCTAAAGCAATGGAAAGAAGATGGAGTAATGTTTGTAGAAAATGGAAGAACAAAACAACAAATGCCACATTATTTTCAATTTTATACCTCTTTTGTTGATAATGAAAATCGTCTTACCATCAAAAAGGCTGTAAAGAATATTAAGGTACCACATTTAATAATTCATGGCACAAAAGACCCAACTGTAAGTGTTAAAGAAGCAAAAGAGATTCATTCCTGGAACGACAAAAGTGAATTATTTCTTGTAGAAGACGCAAATCACGTTTTTGGAGCAAAACATCCTTGGGAAACAGAGATTCTACCTCACCATTTACTAGAAATTGTTGAAAAATCGATGCAATTTGCAATACTTTAACAGATTTGTGTTGAAGAAAACACAATGTTTTTCTTTTTTTTTTGTTTATTTGTCAGTATGAAGTCAAGTAGACACATCATAGCATCCATTTTCCTAATGATTTTCAGTTTCATTCAGTTGGCTGATCTTCATGTTTTGGACCATGATGCCAATGATGTTGATTGTACTATTTGTCAATTTGCTTCTCAGGATCATAATGATGATTTTATATCAGCAGAGATAGTAATGCTTCCAGATGCTGTGATTATTCCGGCAGATGTGGTTCGCAGTACATACGAGAATCGATATTTTAAAACAAATAAGAATCATTCCTTTCTAAATAAAGCTCCTCCTGTAGCTTAATTTATTATTTCAACTTTTTTATTGACAATTAACTAGTAGCACTATTATATATGCTATTAGTATATCCATTATTTTATTTAACGAATGAAAAGACACACATGGTTATTAGTGTTTCTTCTCGGGATTAACCTCTTATCAGGACAAGACTGTAGTCAAATACTATCTGGTCGAGTCATAGATTTTCATGATGGGGTGCCCTTAGAAGGAGCAACGATAACATTTGATAACCGCACAATTATGACCGACAATAAAGGTTCATATAGTATAGATGGCTTATGCAGAATATCATACGCTTTTACCATATCTCATAAAGATTGTAACTCTCAGGTAGTAACATTAGATCTAGCTAAAATATCTTCAAAAGATTTTTACTTAGAACATCATCTTAATGAGTTGGAAGAGGTAAATGTAAACGAAAGTAAAACAAAAACATCATCGTCTCAAGAGGAAACAATTGATAAAAATATCATAGAGAGATACAGCAATGCTTCTCTAGGAGATGCTCTAAAAGAGATAACAGGTGTGTCTTCTTTAAACACGGGATCAACTATTGTTAAACCTATTATACAAGGTCTCAACGGAAGTAGAGTACTAATTATGAATAATGGTGTAAGAATGCAAGATATGGAGTGGGGAGACGAACATGCTCCAAATGTCGATATTAATGTAGCTAACAATATTACAGTGGTCAAAGGCGCATCTGCATTAAAATATGGAGGAGATGCTATTGGAGGTGTAATTATTATGGAATCTAATAAAGCTCCAGCCAAAGATACCCTATTCGGAAAAACAGTTCTTTCTGGAGGCACAAATGGAAGAGGTGGATCTTTAACTTCGAAATTGACAAAGGCTTATGAAAGCGGAATGTTTCTAAAAGTACAAGGAACTCTAAAAAGATTTGGGGATGTAGAAGCTCCGGATTATGTTCTTTCTAATACCGCAATTTTTGAAAAAGGGTTTTCTGCATCATTTGGAGTAAATAAATTTACCCATGGTTGGGATGTGTTTTATTCTTTTTATGCTAATGAGTTGGGCGTTTTAGCATCATCTCATATAGGTAACGTAGATAGACTTATTGCTTCCATAAATAGTGGTGAGCCGGATATTATTCGTGATTTTACTTATGATATTGAAAATCCAAAACAAGAGGTGACTCATCATTTGGGAAAAATAAAATATTTTAAAAGATTTGAACAGCTCGGTAAATGGACTACTCAATATGATTTCCAACTCAACAACAGATTAGAATTTGACATTAGAAGAACCGAAGAACGTAATAAAATACCAAGTATAGATTTAGAATTAACCACTCATTCTATAACCTCGGATTTTGAATTTGATTCTAGCGAAAAATATAAGTTTACCGCTGGAGCATTATTTAGATATCAAGAAAATTTTGCAAACCCACTTACAGGAGTGAGACGTCTTATTCCTGATTACAAGAAATATGATGCAGGAGCATTTCTTACCGTAGCATATGATTTAAAGGAAGATTTAATTGTGGATGCAGGAATTCGGTATGATTTTAATCAAATTGATGCACAGAAATTTTATTTGATCTCACGATGGGAAGAAAGAAATTATGATCAAGATTTTTCAGATATTGTTATTGATAGAAATGTAGCTGGATCACAGTTTCTAACAAATCCAGTTTTTGACTATCATAATGTTTCAGGAACAGCAGGGATTCAATACATATTTAATGATGACTATGAGTTTCGTTTTAATTATGCCTTATCCCAACGAGCTCCTAATCCGTCAGAATTATTTAGTGATGGCTTGCATCATTCTGCGGCAAGGATCGAATTAGGAGATCTTAGAATCGATCAAGAAACTTCTCATAAAATATCTTTATCCCTTAAAGATAGTCATGAAAAATGGGGATGGGAAGTGGCTCCATATGCTAATTTTATTCAAGATTATATTCTTTTAGAGCCAGTAGGTACAGAGTTAACTATTAGAGGTGCTTTTCCTGTCTGGCAATATAGACAAACGAATGTTAGATTATTAGGAGTGGATGCCAGAGCATATGCAAATTGGCACACAAACTGGATAACTGATCATAAGTTTTCCTTGGTAAAAGGACAGGAAACAGATGATAAACAAGCGTTAATAAACATGCCTGCTCCTAATTTTAATAATAAAATCACATTTACTAAAACAGAGTGGTATGATTTTACAGCTTCTTTAGAGAGCCAATACCATTTTAGACAAAATGAATTTCCACCAAATATAACGGTGTTTTCTCCCGATAGTGGACAAGACGTTTTACTAGAGATAAATACGCCACCTTCTGCCTATCATTTACTCAATTTCAATACAGGTATGAAATTTAAGATGGGAGATAAAAGTTCTTTAAACCTTGGATTTACAATTAACAATTTAGCCAATACAACATACAGAAATTATCTAAATCGTCAGCGCTATTATGCAGATGATTTAGGTAGAAATTTTTTATTACGAATATCAATTAACTATTAAATTTTAAAATGATGAACTTAAGTAAATTTTTAACCGTGTTTTTTGCAGCAGCCTTGATACTAACGTCTTGCTCAAGTGATGATGACGCTCCACCACCAGTTACTCCAGAAGAAGTTGTTACAACAATGGTAGTAACACTTACAGATGGTACAGATACGGTTACCCTTCGTTTTTTTGATGAAGATGGCGCAGATGGCCCAACTGAACCTACAGGAACAGTAAGTGGTGCATTAAAAGCAAGCACAACATATACGGGTTCGATTAGTATCCTAAACGAAACCGAAGACCCTGCTGAAAATGTTAATGAAGAGATTCAAGAAGAAGCAGACGATCACCAGTTTTTTTATATACCTACAAATTTAGGGGTTTCTACTACCTATACGGATAAAGAATCTGATTATGAGAATGCAAACGGAGTACAATTTACTTCTGAAAATCCTGTGGGATTAACATTTACAATGACAACGACAGCTGATACGGGCGATGGTATGTTAAGGTTTGTTTTAAGACATGAGCCTAATAAAGATGCTGCCGGAGTTTCTGGAGGAGACATTACGAATGCAGGAGGAGACCCAGATATAGACTGGACGTTTAATGTATCCGTAGAATAAATTTTAAAAAAATCTCCCGGACCAACACGGGAGATCTTTTAACCTATACTAGTATTATAAAAATTTAATTGTAAACATAGTGTGGTTTACGTTTTTTGATTGATTCATTGTGAATCATCCCCCATAGCAAATCAAAAAACAGAACCACTTCAATACAGAAAAATTGCTTTTTTTATTAAAGATTGAACTATAAATTTTAACTGATTAATTTATAAATTTTACTCTTATGACCTATTTTAAAAAAACATTTTTTGCCATTTCGATCGCATCACTTTGCCTGTGGTCGTGCCAAGAACCCGAAATTGCAGAAGAATCTGCAGAAACAATACCGCAAATACGTATTGATGAAATTAACCACACGTCAAAAGATATATTAAAGAAAGTGTTTGCAGAAGCCTTGGCTAAATCTTTAAATGAAAGCGTGTCACTTAGAATGCTCTTAAAAGAAGAATCTCTAAAAAAGTTCGATAATGATTATGATGTTCTTTATCACATGATAAAAGATCGTCAGCTATTAGATGGTAAAACATTAAGAACTACACTTGAAAATCACTTAGGAGAAGAAAAATTATTAGAAATAGAACAGGAATTACCAACTCTTACGATTTTTATCCCTGAGTTACCAGAAGACTCATTTTCTGCCGATATCTGGGATGCCACTACACAAATACCTCATGTGGCGTATAATGTAAAATCAACTAATGATGTACCTGTTATAAAAAGCAATAGCGAAATCTTCGTTTTACCATCACACGAGATACCTCTATTTCCGGTTATTGTAGTAAAAGAAAACGAAAGAGTAATATTAGATGGGAAATCCAGTTCTAAAGGATTTTCAACTAAAAACAGTGAAAAAAACATACTAAAAACCAATGATGGAATTAGTTTTCGGTTTTTAGATGATTCTTTCAATAGAAATCTAAATAAAGAAAATGAATCTTTTTCAGAAAAAGATTTGGCAAAATCCACTGTAGATCCAAAACATATAGCTGCTTTTGATTTTTTCGAAAACCAAGCAGGTTGGCAAAGAGATCATTTATATTATAATCAGTCTCCTACAAGTCCAAAAGGCCCATTTTTATTTGATTTTCAAGAACACATTACTTCTTTTAGACTAAAAGGAGGAGGAGGATGGTCTAATGGCGTAGTCGCATACAACAAAATTGCAGATCAAACGGGTGACCCTAGGATAGGGATACAATACGTACAAGGATATCCACAAACCTATGGTAGTTGGACAGATGGCGTTTTTGAATTTAAGGTAACGGCTCTTATCAATGCTAAAAATGGTATTGGTTCAGAGTTTATAACATACTTTCCCGTACAGGCACGAGATCTATTCCGTATAAGAAGATCAACACCTTCAGGAGAAGATTATAATACATTACGTTTAAGACACTTGAGAACTAAAAGAGTTAATCTTAATCTTCCTCTTATCAAATGGGATTTAGATCAGTATGCATCTACTATAAAAATCGAAATAGAAGAAGTAGATAGAACAGAGGCGATAACCACAACAGATACTAGAACAGTAAAATATGCAACTAATTTTGGTTTTGATATAGGATTTGGTAAAAAAGTAAAAATAGGATTAGAGTTTGGTGCTTCGCGAGAAGAGACCAAAACACAAACTATTACAAAAACATATACTGCAGAAAATGATAGACTAGGAGCTATCATCGCTGATTTTGCAGATGATTGTGTTAGGAAAAGCTCGTCTAATAACTATTCTGTAGGTAGAAGATATACTACCGGGTGGTTTGAAATAGATCTAGCGCCTTTACGAGTGCAATAATAAAAGAAAATTGATTGAAACTATGATAATTTGTATAAGTTGAGTTTGTAGTATTATATGCAATTAAGTTTCAATTTAAACCCTTTGGAGTAGTTACCAAAGGGTTTTTTATTTTTTAGAAACTATGTTATTTAATTTTTTTGAGAAACTAAAAGTCATTTGCTTGATGCATATGCTGTTAAATATGTCTTAATTACGCAACCTTTTAGTCTTTTTGACGTCTTTTAATTGGAATATATACGCTATTGTTTTTACAAAAATAAATAGCAATTAAAATTGGGGTTTTATTATCAATTTCTATGAAAGTTTTAACAACTTTAAGATGGGGTATTTTGCATCAAAGTTGTTATAATTATAACACATCTTTATGAATACTTGGTATAAATTTTGATGAGTTAAGAACAATGTATTAAGTCTATTTAGTTTTTGGCCAAAAAAGGACTGAGAATATATTAATAAAAGAGGCTTAATTATTTTAAAAAGAATAGTGAAAATTGATTTTCAATGCGTTAATAGCAATCGTTTTATCAAGATATTATGGCATTGTTAAATGTGAATTATCATAGATTAAATGTTAAAATATTTAAGGGATACCGCTTATATTCGTGGCGTAAAACCTAACCATATAAATAGTACAATTGAAACTATCATAATTAGTATAAGTTGAGTTTGTGTTAAATACAATTAAGTTTCAATTTAGACCCCTGGGAGTAGTTACCCGGGGGTTGTTTTTTAGAGTAGTACCTGCATCAATTTTGACTTATTTCTCCTGCTAATAGGAATCCTATTTTCACCAATATACACTACCTCTTTTTTTAAATCAAAACTTTCAATCTTTTTTATATTCACCACACAAGACCTATTAACTTTCATGAATTCTGAAGAATTGATTTTATCAATTAACTCTTTTAGAGAAAGCTTTATTCTTATTTCTTCTTTAGAAATGAGTATTGAACAGTATTTTCCTTCGACGTTGATTAAACAGATATCAGAAATGTTTATTTTTTGTAATACTTTATCCGTTTTTACAATAATATAGTCTTGCTCTATTTGAGAGTCTGAATGCTTAAAAGTTTTATAACTGAAATTATCTTTTTTATGCTGGCAAGCTAACGCAAAGGTTCTTTTGAAATTTTCTTTATCCAGAGGTTTAGTAATATAAGAATAGGGAAATGTTTCTTTTGCTTTGTTAAACGTAGCTTCATCAATTGATGAAGTTAGATACATAATAATAATAGGAAGATTATTTTCACGAACATATTCAGCTATTTCTATTCCGCTTCGTTTTCCTTTTAGATTAATATCCAACAGGATTAAATTTGGTTTAACAGCTTTTATTAAACGAAAAGCTTCTTCAGAATCCCCTGTGCTGTTTAATGAACTAATTTTCATTTCAGTTAATAGGACTTCTAATGCATTTACATAAATGACATCGTCCTCAACAATAAGTACTCTCACAATACAAATTTAATATTTCAATAATTAAAGTTTACTTTCAAAACGTAGTATAGCTATTTTTCTTTATGCAACATAAAAGAAAATTTGATTAGGTTTTAAGACGTTTATGTTATTAATAGCAAATACCATTCCTTTATAAAAAGAAATCTGATGTTTTGTCATAACAAAAGAGTATTAGGGGTTTGTCAAAGAGATAGTTACTAGGTTTCTAGAAACTAATCTTGAGCACTAGGAAAAGTTACATGAAATTGTGATCCGATATTCAAAGAACTTTCTACCTCTAGTTTTAAGTTGTTTAGTTTTATAAATTCTTTGCAAAGTATTAAGCCCAAACCACTACCTTCTTCTCCCCTAACACCGTAATTACTTTTTTTATATCCTATGTCAAAAAGTTTTTCTAAAGCATCTTTATCCATACCAATTCCATTATCTTGAACAGTAAACTTAATAGTTTTATCACCTGTGCACGTCGCTTTTAATTCTATCAGACCTTTTTCTTCTGTATACTTTATGGCATTGCTTAATAAGTTTCTTACAATACTAGTTGTCGTATTATAATCCGCATATATGTTTGTACTCTTGTCGATTAAAAAGAGAACTTGAATCCTATTTTTTTTAATACTTTCATCATATTGATCAAGGCATTCAGAAACTAGCGTATATAAATTTATTTTTTGAGGGTTAATGGTAATCATATTTTGTTGCGCCATTGCCCATTTCAAGAGGTTGTCTAGTAGATTGTTTAATTTAATCGAAGAACCTCTAATTTTATGAGATAATTCTTCTATTTTATCTAGTTCTTTATTTTTAATAAAGTGGTCTATTAAGTAGGGAACTTCTTGAAACGAAATAAGTGGGCTTCTTAGATCATGTGCTATAATGGCAAAAAAACGATCTTTTGTTTTATTAAGGATCTTAAGTTCATCGGTTCTTTTATTAACCACGGCCTCTAGTTGTCTTTTTTGTTGTTGGACATACCTAATGCGAAATGAATACATTACATATAAAGAGGTAAGGACTAATAATAGTAGTGTTGCTAGAAACCATGGAGTTGCCCAAAAAGGTGGTTTTACGAGAATAGAAATAGTGATTCCTTCTTCATTCCATACTCCATGATTGTTAGAAGCTTTGATACGAAGGGTGTAGTTTTTCGCAGATAGGTTAGTAAGCGTGATGGTGTTTTTAGTACCTAGATTAATCCAATCTTCATGCAGCCCCTCTAGCTTATAGGCATACTGATTAAGGTAATGATTGTAAAAGCTCAAGGCAGAAAAATCAAACGATATTACCGTATCTTCATGTGATAATTCTAAGATTCCATTAGATGAAAATGCTTGATGTAAGGGAATTTCTTTATTAAACTTTTTAAACCTGGTTAAGGCTACCTGAGGAATAAAGGTGTTTTTTTTTATTTCTTCAGGCTGAAAAGCATTTACTCCATTTGTACCCCCAAAAAACATTTTTCCTTCTTTGTTTTTAAAATAAGCATTGGCATTAAATTCATTGCCTTGTAAACCATTACTCTTATCATAATTAACAAAGGTTTCTTGTACTGGATTGAACATAGATAGGCCTTTATTAGTGCTTAGCCATAGATTTCCACGCTTATCTTCTAATATTCCATATACAACATTATTTGGTAAACCATCCTTAACGGTATAATGTTTAAACGATTCTTTATCTCTATCAAAAAGATTTAGCCCACCCCCATTCGTTGCAATCCAAAAGTTTCCTTTTTTATCTTCATAAAAAGAATGGATAAAGTATGAATTGATTCCGTTTTTCTTATCAGGTCGTTCTTTATATCGTATAAATTTTTCTGTATGTTTATCAAACTTAGCAAATCCATGGCCTTCGGTTCCTACCCAAAAAACACCTTTTCGATCCTTGTATATTGTATTTATTTTGTTTGAAGGGATACTGTAAGGGTTTTGTGGATCTGTTCTAAAAATTTTAGAGGATTTATTGGTTATGTCCACAATGTATAACCCATTAGAGGTTCCAATCCATAATTTGTCTTTGCTCTCAGGAACTATATCAAAAATAAAATTGCAGTTACCATAGAGATATTTAGGGTATCGGGTAAATTTTTTTTGATATTTATCTAGTAAGAATAGACCTTTATCATGTATACTAATCCAAAATATGTCTTTTGATATATTTGGATCATTATAGATTTCATAGACATCCATACCAACCATTTTAGAATACGTTGTAAAGTCATCGGCATAATGTTGTAATTTACCATTTTGGATATCGATAAGATCAAGCCCGCCGTACCCACCTATCCAGATGTTTTTATCCATATCCTCATAGATTGAACGAATACTAGAAAAACCTAAGCTGTTTTGATTATTTTCATCTCTTTTATAGGTTTCAATGGTATTAATAGCGGGAGCTAGCATGAATACTCCGTATCCCATTGTGCCTAACCAAACAATTCCTGATTGATCTACCCAAATGGTTTTAATTGAGTTTTGAGTTCCTTTTATAGGGTAAAAGCTAAACGTACCATTTTTAGGGTTAAAAACTTCTAATCCGTAATTAGTAGATTGCCATATGAGACCACTTTTGTCCTGGATCATGATCCCACTATGATATAAATAGTCGTTCCTTTTATAGTTTTTTTGTGTTGACCAGTTTGGTTTATAAAAAACACAAGTTTCTTTAGTCGCAAGATTTATTTGCTCTAAGGATTTGTTATCATGCCTACTTCTGTATAATAATAGTTCACCATAATTATTTTCCTGAATCATTTGATGACTATATCCAATATTGTTTATAACTGTATTATAAGAGGTTATAAATTGTTGTTTTTGAATATCGAAAATATAAATACTAGTATCCTCATCTTTTAAAGCTTCAATGTATAAACGATTTTCGGATTTATTACTTTTTATACGAGATATAGCTTTATCATCATTAATCGTATATCTTTCGGTTTTATTTGTATTAAGGTTGAATTTAAGTAGTTCTCCTTTAGATGTTCCTATCCAAACAATTCCTTTGGTATTGGAGTAGATTGT
Organism: Aquimarina aggregata; assembly: GCF_001632745.1. Taxonomy (GTDB): domain Bacteria; phylum Bacteroidota; class Bacteroidia; order Flavobacteriales; family Flavobacteriaceae; genus Aquimarina; species Aquimarina aggregata. The sequence goes on from NZ_LQRT01000024.1 coordinate 198,450, forward strand.
CCTTATTATATGTTGCGCGTTTAGATGTTCATTTTCAAAAAATTGAAAGCACTCTGTAAATGGGTCAAAACTATATAACCCGTTTAAAGTTCCTATCCATAGTACGCCGGTAGTATCTTCATAAATAGCAGTAATAACATTATTTTGTATACTACAGGGATTATCGTAATAATAATTATAGATTTTAAATTCGTATCCATCATATCGATTAAGTCCATCTTTGGTTCCGAACCACATAAACCCTTTTTTATCTTGAATAATACTAGATATATAGCCTTGAGAAAGTCCATCGTTAGTAGTTAAATGTATGTAAGATGAGGGGTCTTCTTGAGCGTATCCGCAATTAATTATACTGCTAAGAAGTACACTAATTAATAGATGATAAATTTTATTTTTTTGCATTCTCTAAGAATAAGTGGTACCTGTACAAAGCTGATTTTTAAGGCTGCAATAGTATTTCAATTTTGAAATAATCAAAAGTATAAACTCTAAAAATTATCTTAAAAATTTCTTTAAAATCACTCATACCAAAAAAACAACCAGTTGTACCAGTTAAAGCTAAAAAAGGAAGTCAAAGTTATTGAAACAGATACATCTAGTTCTCTTAGCGTACTTCAGTTTGACATAGTTTATTAATATGTCTGAAAAAACTTTATAAAACCGCTTATTCCTATTCTAAGACCAGTCGATTCGTATTTTTTGAGGATACTAAAACACGTTTCATCTTTACCGAATCTTAAATCAATAATTTATAAAACAATAAAAAATGAGTAAAAAATTTCACTTGTTATTTGCAATTATGATGGCTTCAACATTGTTAGTTTCATGTAATAAGATATTTCTAGGTAAAGGTACTTGTAAAATTGGTTCTGTTGAAAAGGAATTTACCAAGGCTAACTCTTTTAATAAAGGAGTTCTTGCTTTATCAAATGGAGATGATGAGTTTGTATCTTTCTTTTTTCCAATCCCAACGACCTTTCCCACAACGTATGATATGAATACAAGAAAAATAATCACAGTTGACTGTTCTGTTAATGGTAAACAATATAGTGCCACTAATGGGGCTTTAGGTTTTGGAAGACAAGGTTCATTTACTATTAAAATTACAAAGTATAGTAACTCCAGAATTTCAGGAACGTTTCAGTTTACTGCTATTAATGATGATCATGAGCAAATAGTTATTAAAGACGGAATCTTTAATGAAATTCCGGATTTAGAATTTTTTAATAAGAAACTTGGGCTAATGGAAGACAAACCGTCCCATACTCAAGACCCGCAAGATCCTAAAATAGAACACCAATCGAAGGAAAGTAAATCATTTCACATTACAGAGATTCAAGATCAAGAAAAAAGTAAAACTGAAGAAGAACTAATTTCTGATATCAGAGAAAAATTTGGTGCTATTAACTATAATATTAATTCTTATACAAAAGTCAAAAAAGACGTAATGGAAGAAAGTACAGAAGGTGGCGAGCTTGAGGGTTATTTTAAAAACACTGAATTAAGGAAAATGATAACGACTTACTACGGCGAAATGGGTAAGCTAATAGAAGAATACTATTTGTGGGACGATCAATTATTTTTTGTTTTCACACATGAACATTACTATGATAAGCCAATGCATATGGAAGGTTCAAAGGTTTCTAAAATAAATGAGAATCGATATTATTTTTATAAAGATAAGCTAGTAAGGTGGCTTGATCCACAAAAGAAAAAAGTTGCCAAATCAAAATTTACCGAAAAGGGGACAGAAATACTACAAAAATCTAAAAAGTTGAAAGAAAAAGTAAAATAAAAGCATAAGACAGAACAATCGTAACCAGCGAGTATGGTTAATGCTTATAAAATGACCAGTAATACCGCATGTAGTAAATAAAGGAGATTTGATACTTTAAAAGGTATCAAATTGATTCTCTTTGTTTTATGAAAATTAACTTGTTTGTCTATATACTTAGAAACCACTTATTCCTATTATAAAACCAATCGAATCCTATTTTTTGAGGATACTAAAACACGCTTCATCTTTGCCCGACAGTAATTCAAAAGATATATAAAAACTTCAAAAAAATGATTAAACAACTTTACTTATTATTTCTAGTCACCGTTGCTTCAACGCTATTAATTTCATGCAGTAATGATGATGATAGTTCACCTGATTTGTCAGATACTTTGGCGCTCGACGGTATTTGGAAGCTAACTAGTTTAAAAACAGAAAACGGAAAAATATCACCAGAGGATATTTCTTTAATAGCAGATTTTGAAATGATCGGAGAATATTATGGTCTCCTGATTGATTTTATTGAACCAAATATTTTAACTCAAACTGGTTTTTATGATCTAAGATTAAGAGCTGCTGGGAATGAGGAATTTGTAGAAGATATTGAAGTAGTTATACCTCCTGGGAGATGGTCAAAAGAAGGGAATGAGTTAACTATAAGTTTCAATAACAATACGCTAACTTTTGTTATCAACAAAATATCTAAAGACAAGATAAGCCTTGTAGCCGATCTTAATTCTTACTTATCAATAATGAATGTCTTCGAAGATGAAGATGAACCTAAACTTACGTTCAAAGGCGAGATTGTTTTAGAATTAACAAAACAGAACTAGAAAACGCTTTTTTTTGCCTCCAGATCAAAAACAAAGGCTTTTAGAAAGTTACTTTCTAAAAGCCTTATCATAATCGTTTATATATACTTAGCAAATATGTAAAATGCTTAGAATGCATTTAATAAACCGCCCCAGTATAACAATACAAATAAAAACAGACAATACTAATTAAAACCACAACCACTAGAATTTTAATAATAGAAGTTCTATAGATTATCAAAATAGTATAAAATGAAAAACAAATACTTTATAATTTACGTAATAACAGCACTATTGAGTTTAACTAGTGCAACGGCTCAAGAACAATTATGGAAAGGAACCTTTGAGGGTTGGGATTTTGGTTTTAAAGACGGAAAAGGAAACCGTGACGAATTTTGGAAAATCCAACCTAACGGAGAACTACATGCTATAGGAGGCACATGGTATGACCGCCAAAGTGGTATGCGCACAGCAAAACCTTACAGTAATTATGAATTAACATTAGAATATAAATGGTTAACACCAGGAAGTGGTGATAGAGATGGTAACAGTGGTATCTGGATTCATGGAGAAAATAATTTTGCTCAAGATAACGGTGGATTTCCAAATTCTATAGAAGTACAGCTTAAAAAAGGAGAAGCAGGAGATCTTCTTAGAAAAGGAATGGATATAAAAGCTAGGCCTGGCTATCTTAATAAAGGTAAATATGGAAATGGAAGAATAAGACATGAACAACTACCAAGACGTAGTGACCCTAAAGGTACCATAGAGTATTTTCATAAAGAATGGAATACAATGACCATACGATGTGAAGAAGACCTTATTTCTGTATATCTAAACGGATTTTTGATTAATCAAGGGAACGTTTTTAAAAATGGAAAAGCTGTAACATCTGGATTTATAACATTGCAATCTGAATTAAAAAATCTAGCTTTTAGAAACATTTATATTGAAGAAATAGAGAATACAGAGCGTTGTTCTATTAGTCCTATAGTATATGACAAACATGGTATTACTAATAATATAAGTAGAGAAGATGATTATGCTGAAATTGAAATTGGAGGCTATGTAGTATTATGTGCGATTACCCAGAGTGAAGGAACTTGGACCTGGACAGGACCTAATAATTTTAGTGATGTAGGAAGGTGTATTACTATTCCAAATGTTCAAGAAGATCAATTGGGAATCTACACAGCTACTTTTGCTGGAATCAATGGATGTAATGCCTCTCATAACTTTGAAATAGGACTTGAAAAAGATATATCTGGCACCTATCATTTCATTAACGTAAAAACTAAAAAGTACTTGGATGCAGATCCAAATACAGTGGTAAAACAAGGAAATAATGAAGCAAATGATAATGATACGCACTGGAACTTGATCCCTTCTACCCCTGGGTATTTTTTTATAGATAATGATAAGAATGACCGAGGGCCTTTGATGGCAGCATCTTCACTACATAATAGTATATCTTATGAGGCAGAAGAATTGCTTATGACTCCAGCTCCTCGAAGAGAGTGGAAAGCGATCAAAGTTGGTTATAACACTTACCAGTTTTTATGCAAAGATGAAGCAAGAGGATATTTAACAGCAGTGGTTGGTAATGAAAAAGTAATAAATACAAATAACTTAATAGGAGACGGAGTAGCTATAGAATGGGAATTGATTCCTGTTTCCAATAGTAAAAAGTCTGATAATAAACTGACTATAAATAAATCAAATCACAGTAATATTCTGGTTACCCAAGCCGCTAATAATGGATCATTTACGGTTCATTTTAACGGACAAAAAATATCAGATCTAATAATTTACAATATGACGGGTCAAAATGTGTACAAAAAAACCTTTGGAGAGCAAAAACCTACGAGTCATTTATTAGTAAATCAAAATTTTGTGTCAGGAATATATATACTACAAACCATAGACGCAAATGGTAATACGAAAAGTACCAAGTTTATGGTTGACTAGTGTAGAATAATATTATATGATGATCATCTTGCCTTTATCAATTCTGAATCAGAACATAAATCTGTTATTGAATTTAAAATAATTATTCCCAAGTGATTAAAAAAAATCAGAATTAAAAAAATGATATAACATCCATCATATTAATAATGGAAAAAAAGTAAGTAAGAATCTGTTTTTAACACATTAAACCCTATCAGATATGTTTAACAATGTATGGCTCCTTTTTATGTCTGATAGTTAGTATACAGGAGTTGAAATAATAAATTAATATTTAAATTATGAGAAAAATTTTAGTACTAGCTGTAGTTACTTTATTAGGAATGACAACTACAAATGCACAAGTTAAATTTGGTTTTGGTTTTGGTTATGCAGTACCTTCAGGAGATATTGCAGACATTACTGATGGTGGACTTTCCGCGCACCTTGAATTAGGATATGGAGTAACAGAAAATATTGATGTTTCTATTTTATGGCAAGGTGATTTCCTAACTGGGGCTGATGTTCAAATAAACGACATACAATCATCGGTATCTTACGGAGCTGTAGCCTTAGGAAGTTTCCTTGTAAATGGCCGTTACTTTTTTACAGACACAAAATTTAAACCTTATGGAAGCCTTGGATTGGGATTAACTAATATAGGATCGATAGAAATAGAGTCTAATATTACTACAGTTCAAGGGAATGTTGGGAGTACGTCTAACTTTGCATTTCGTCCAGCTGTTGGTTTTAAGTATGGTGTTCTTAATATGAATGCTGCTTATCTGAATGCAGGTAAAGTAGGCGATACTTCAATAAGTGATTTTACGGTAAATATTGGTCTGTTATTTACTTTCGGAGGACAATAGATTAGAATCAAATTAAAATACTAAAAAAGAGACTGTATAAACCACCCAATGTTATGCATAAAACAAAAACCTAGACATAATTATAACAAGTATTGATGTTGAAATAATTATTTACGAGTACTATAGAAAGGTTAAGTAATTAAATGAATTCTATAAAAGTAAATTTATTTAATTGAAATACAAAAAAGACCTTCAGTACAGTACCTTACAATTGAAACTATCATGATTAGTTAGTATGAGTTGAGTTTGTGTTTACTACAACTACGTTTCAATTTAGACCCCTGGGAGTGGTTACCTGGGGGTTGTTTTTAACATTTACGAAGATCAGATAATTTAAGTTGTAATTTGAAATACAAAAGGAAAGAGTATGAAGAAATTTTTTTTTCTATAAGATTTTCATCCGTTAAATCTGTTTAAGCTGTTTTTTGTAAGATGTAACCCAAGAGGGTACTTCTACTGTGTTAACTTTATTAAGTATTAATTCAGTTTTCTCTCTATTAGGCGAATTTTTAAGGACTATTGTATCATTAGAATAAACCCAACCACCTTTTAAGATATCGTTGCTAATAATGTCAAGAAAAAAGTAACCGTTGATATAATGACTATTTAACCATTTGAACTCTCCATATATTCTCTTTTTTGTTATTTTAATATTATAAAAATGAGCCAAGAAGTTTTCGTTGTCTTCATACAAATAGGGCATATGAAATTTATCGTCAATAAAGAATCCGTAATATGAAGATTTAGTAATTGGGCTTTCCCAAAGCCCAGATAAAATATTTAGGTGATGATGATCAAAAAGGTTTGAGTCTATAGATTCATTATTTTGTTCGGTTAAATTTGATAGAATTTTTTCGATTTGGTTTACTCTTATTTTCAATCCTTCATTGACATCATTATAATTAAGAAGTAAATTTTCATACTTTTCATTATCTGATTTCCTTTTATCAGGAAAATTTAAGGAATTTAACTTAACCTCTAGATCATCCCACCATTTATCAAAGATTATGTCAATTTTATTATTGGGTAAATCAAGAGAGTCAAATAATTTAATAAGTAGTTTTTTTAACCCACTTTTATCTATTGTTAAGGTTTGAAATTGTGAGAGTGGACTTTTAGATATTTCAGAATCTTTTATATTAATAAGAAGCGGTATAACCATAGAATTATTTATGTGCTTAGACAATGCACCTGCCTCAAAATTTATCCAAGGAGACATTAAATTTTCGTTAGTTAAACAAATTATACCTGCATTACATTGCTCTAATTCTTTTGCTAGTTTATCACTCCATCTATCACCTGGACTTAAACTAGAAGAAGATATAAAAGTTGGGATGTTTGGCAAAATACAATTTAACCAATCACCCAATATTGTTGAAAATTCATTGCTTAATTTTCCAGACCAACTAATAAATATTTTCATACAATTTTTTAGAAGAGGTTTTAATCAAAATGATGATAATGAATAGAATCAAGGAATATACCTTAAAAATAAGATAAAAGTATGAAGTTATTTCTATTTGAAGTAATGAAAATACTAATTTTACCTTAGATTATATAACTAAAAAAAACAAAAACCTCTTTTGTAAGCAACACGTTTACTAAGAGGTTTTTTGAAACAAAATGTATCATGGCAATACATAATTCTTAGCACTAAAAAATTAAGAATATCATATTTAGATAGCAATAAATTAAAAATGTAAAATGGAATATAATAAACCCCCCGTCTAATAACATCCTATCTTTAAATCTTTTTTTTATCTAAACATCGATTTGTATTTGGCTGATATGTTTGTATTAATAGAACAACTGATTCATACAAAATCCTTTGTTACTTTTGTTTTTTTTTGACTTATATGTTGTTTAGAATAAGGTTTTTTAGAAAAAGAAAGTGAAGAAACCTATTTTACAAGGGAGATTTAACGGATAATAACTGCGTTCTATGCCCCTATTTTATTAATCTTTATTTTATTATTTTTCCTAATCGTTTGATAATCATTTTTTTGTTTTTCAATGATTACAATCGTATTACATAATATTGAAATAGCAAATTTTTTTTTGAATGATTCATTTCGATATTTTTTATTCTAAAAAAACCTTATGAGAGTGTGAATAAGATTAAGAAATACTCTTAAAACCAAATAAAGATGAAAAAGATCACCTTTGTACTATTATCTATTGTTATTGTTACAATAGTGTTGTCATGCGAAAAAAAGGAAACATTAAATGAACTTTTAGGTAAAACTACAATGCTAACAACAAGTCAATTAGAGAAATTATTGGCACTTGGTGTTAATGTTGATAATGTAACACTTGAAAACCTTAGACTTTTTGACGGGACACTTGAAAAGAACCTTGTATTAGGTGATATTACAATTCCTGTTGCAAAAATAGATGAGTATGTAACCTTAAAGACTTCAGAGAATAATAAACAACAACTCGAGGTATCAAATATTGTAGCACCAGAATATCGAAATATAAAAATTGTTGGGTATTCTGGAGAAGGGTTTGCGCTAACTTCAAAAATGCGAACGGCACTCTCATGGGCAGTTTCAAATTATAACAATTTATCTACTACTCTTAATTTTTCACTTACCTATGGTACCGATACTGATACAGCTGATATTATAGTGTATAAAGTTGAAGGAGAGGCAGGAGGTTCTGCTGGATTTCCTTCCATTAATGGAAAACCGTATAAATATGTTAGAATTAATTCAGATACTGATAATCTAACTATTAATATGAATGAGCATATAATCACACATGAGATTGGACATTGCATAGGGTTAAGACATAAAGACTGGATGAATCCTTGCGGAAAAGGATTGATCTCGGATGTAGAATTTAAATTAATTCAGGATAAGTCTGCATTTCTTTTTGAAGACTCGATTATGCAATCCTGTTTCTCATCTACTAGCGATGGCGAATTTACAGATGCCGATAAAAACCTAATAACTTTTCTATATCAAAAAAAGTAAAACATCTTAGTACGCTATTTCAATGTATGTGATGTTTTACATAACAATGCTAAGACACAAATCATATAAATATAGTTCACAAAAGTTAGTTTAGAATTTGCAACGATTGTTCTTTTTTTATAGTCCTATTAATATGGCTTACGATGTTAAACCAGGTCATAGTGATAATGGATAATTCATGAATTTGATTTTAGATTTTGTTTTGGTTAGTGGTATGGTTTTTATCATGATCATATTGTTCTTGTTAATTCAACAAAAAGAACAAAAATTACCTCAAAAAATACTTGTTTTGTTTTTTGTTCTTGTACTATTTATCACGACGTTTTTTTATGCTTTATCACATTATATCATATGGTTGATACGCCTTAGTTTTGTCCCTAATGATATTAGTTTTTTAGTAATAGGACCGTTATTATTTTTATATGTTAAGTCATTGTTTTTAGAAGAAAAAAAACTTGTAAGAAGAACATTGATTCATTTTATTCCAGCTGCCGTATACGCTATTGGCGTTGCCATTCCTACCTTGCTATATGATATTTTTAAGAATGATACACTAGCCTATGTAGTTTCAGAAAACATATACATTTTTTTAAAACTGGGAGATGTACATTTTATAGTATACCTTATTATTTCATTGAGATTATTAGCAAAGTACAGAAAGTTAACAAAGAATACACAGGCTAATGTAACGGCATATGATTTTAATTGGATAAAGATTATGTTAAGAGGAGCATTGTACATTGTTATATTCAATCTAATTATTGATGTATATGAATCTTTTTATGGAAATTTTGAATGGAATTTCGAGTACCTCTCTGTAATGTCTATGATTATATTAATTGTATATCTAGGGTATTATGGCGTTTATCAATCCAAAGTGTTACTACCTGACTTCTTATTAGAAAATTCTAAAGTAATCACTTCTGCTAGTTCAAAAAAACGAATATTAACCAATATTCAAAAAGAAGAATTTGAAGTGTTAGAAAATAGATTAAATCACATTTTAAAAACAAATAAGCCTTATCTAGATGAAGATTTAACACTAAATAAATTGGCCAAGGAACTTGCTACTACAGATAAGAAACTTTCTGCATTATTAAACCAGTACATGAATACGACTTTTTACGATTTGATTAATACCTATAGGGTAGCAGAAATGAAAGAAAAGATGCAATCCGAGTTGTATCGTAATTATACATTATTAGCAATTTCTTATGAATGTGGTTTTAAGTCAAAAACTAGCTTTAATAGGATATTCAAAAAAGAAATGGGATGTTCTCCTTCAGTATACCGAAAAACGTTTAGTAAATAAGTGCCATTGCTTCCATTGGAGCGATTCTGAAGGTCTAAATTCATTGGTTTGTGTCTTAATCAAAAAATCAAAACAATGAAAAAAACAATGCTTACGATAGTTCTCTTTACTTTTGTTTTAACGCTACAATCTCAGAAAACAAGTGTAGAAAAATCTATTTTTGGACTTCAAATAGGTGCGGTTGGAGTTTGGGTTCATCATGAATTAAAGTTATCAAATCAGATGGTATTGCGTAGTGAAATAGGCTTTGATATTAATAGTGGAAACAATGATTTTTATCCAGACACGAGTTTCTTGTTGACCTCGGTACTTACTCTAGAACCACGCTGGTATTATAACTTGAATAAGCGTATTAGTAAGGGAAAAAGGATAGATGCAAATAGTGGTAATTTCTTTTCCTTAAAAACAAGTTATCATCCAGATCTACTTGTGATTTCAAATAGCGACGAGAGTATTAATGTAGTACCAGATATTTCAATAATTCCTACTTGGGGATTAAAAAGAAACATAGGTAAACATTTTAACTATGAAGCAGGAGCAGGTATAGGTTACATATATTATTTTGCTAAAAATGAAGGGTTCACAAAAGATAAAGGAGAAACTGCTCTTAATTTACATTTACGAATTGGATATAGATTTTAATTTTTCTAAAATATGTACTCTTTTTAGAAAAAAGAAACCCTTCTATAGCATGTCTATAGAAGGGTTAAGAGTGGAGCATATCGGAGTCGAACCGATGACCTCTACGCTGCCAGCGTAGCGCTCTAGCCAGCTGAGCTAATGCCCCATTTTTTATTGAACTCCTCGTAGGATTAATAAAGGAATTCTACTTTCAAAATCTTTTTTAAGAACGGTATTTTTTTCCCAAAGTTTAGCAAAAAAACCTCGTTTTCGTCTAAAAACACAGAGAAGGTCAGGGTAATGCTCATTTAAATGTTCTAATACACCCTGAAATAATGTTGCATTTTCAGAAGATTTATAAGAACTAGTAATCTCTCCTAAGTCTTTGTCGAATTCAGAATCTTCGGGCAAAAAATCAACTGTTTTTACCTGAAGTAACTTTAATTCAGCACCAAAAGCCTTCAAAACTTCTTTTATAGGGTTTAATGCGTTTTCTTTTTTTATGATACCAGATTTAACGGCCATAAGAATATTCTTGATAGGACTAAAACTATACATTTCAGGAATAACCAATATAGGGATTATAGTCTTCTTTACTAAGCTTCCAGAAATTTCATTTAGATAATACGGATTTTTAATGTCGCTATTTTCGGGGCTTAAAACAATAAGATCTATAGCATGTTCTAGATTAAACTTAGGTATTGATTCTAATAAATCTCCTTCTAATGGTAATGCTATTATTTTTACGCCTTTTTTATCAAGAGAAGCTAGCCTTTCTTCAATAGAAGATGCTGTTATTTCCTTAAGAGTTTTATTTACAGAAGGAAGACTACCAGCCCTAGGTAGTTCTTTAAAAACTTGAGCTACATATATTGTACCGCCTAGCTCCTGTGCCAGATCTATAGCATATTGTATTAAAGAGAGCGTGGTTTTTTCATTAGATAGCCCAAAGGGGACCAGTATATTCTTCATTCTAAATATTTGATTTGTGTGATTCGTTGGCAAAATTACAACTTTATACTTTTCTTGAATAAAAAATATGCAAATATGCACTTTGCAATATCATAAAGTTTATTAAAATAAGTGTCAGAATATAGTTTGTGTATGCTAACTACAGGATAAAGTTAGTATTTTTGAGCTTTCAATAATTTTATGATTCGCAAAGCACAACTCGCTGATTTAACTACTGTTTATGATTTAACACAAGCTTGTGCTCAAGCCATGATTGCCAACGACATTTATCAATGGAATGAGCACTACCCAACCTTAGAACGTTTTCAAAAAGACATAGAATTACAAGAATTGTATATGCTCGAAGAGAATGAAACATTTTACGGCATTGTAGTACTAACCACAATAATTGATGAGGAATATGTACCCGTAAAATGGCTGACAGAAAATGATAGAAATTTGTATATACATCGTTTAGCAGTTCATCCTAAATATTGGGGAGATGGTTATGCGCAACGACTTATGGATTTTGCAGAACAGTACGCTAGAAATAATGAATACACATCTTTACGATTAGATACCTTTAGTCAGAATAAAAGAAATCAGAAGTTTTATGAAATGCGTGGATATAAACGCTTAGAAGAAATTTATTTACCAAAACAAAGTATACACCCCTTTTACTGTTACGAACTAATACTATGAATAAAACTATTGGTTTTAAAAATATTAACCGACTTGCCGTGCCTGCCATAATAGCTGGTATTGCAGAACCACTGCTTTCAATAACAGATACTGCTATTGTAGGTAATATTCCAGAATTTGGAACCGAGTCATTGGCAGCTGTTGGTATTGTGGGTTCATTTTTGTCTGCTTTGATTTGGATTTTGGGACAAACACGAAGTGCAATTTCTGCTATTATTTCTCAATATTTGGGAGCAGGTAAGATAGAAGAAGTAAAAACACTTCCGGCACAAGCTATATTTTTTAATGTGGCCTTGAGTGTAGTGCTTTTATTATCAACCGTATTTTTTGTTGAAGAAATTTTTAAACTCTATAATGCATCTGGGCTAATTTTAGAATATTGTGTAGAATACTATGATATTAGAGTTTGGGGCTTCCCTTTAACCTTATTTACTTTTGCGGTTTTTGGTATTTTTAGAGGGCTTCAAAATACTTTTTGGCCAATGATAGTTGCACTTATCGGGGCACTAACCAATATAGGACTGGATTTTGTTTTGGTATATGGTATCGAAGATGTAATACCTGCAATGGGAATTAGAGGCGCTGCATGGGCAAGCTTGATTTCTCAGTTTATTATGGCGATTCTTGTTTTTGTTTTACTAGTGGTTAAAACTAATGTAAGTTTAAAATTGAAATTTCCATTAAATAAGGAGTTAGGAAGATTGGTTACTATGAGTCTTAATCTTTTTGTACGTTCAATAGCCTTAAATACAGCTTTGTATTTTGCTACAGCTAACGCTACAAAATATGGTGACGAATATATTGCTGCATATACAATTTCTATGAATATATGGATGTTTACTGCCTTTTTTATAGACGGTTATGGGGCAGCTGGAAATATTTTAAGCGGTAAGTTATTAGGAGCAAAAGATTATAAATCCTTATGGAAATTGGCAAAAAGAGTTTCTACTTATGGAATAATGGTAAGCCTGGTTTTGGCACTTTTTGGATTCGTGTTTTATAGAAGCATAGGACAAGTTTTTACTACAGAAACACTTGTGCTGGAGACGTTCTATAGTGTGTTTTTTATTGTACTAATTGTACAACCTATAAACGGATTGGCTTTTGTTTTTGATGGAGTTTTTAAAGGTTTAGGAGAGATGAGTTATCTTAGAAATGTTTTACTGGGAGCAACATTTTTGGCCTTTATACCTACCTTATATTTGTGTAATTTTTTTGATTTGAAACTTTACGGAATTTGGATAGCATTTTCTATCTGGGCACTTTTTAGAGGAATAGCATTAATACTAAAGTTCAGAAAAAAATTCAAATCCCTGTCGTTATGATGCAAGTGACCTAATAACCCCAATAAGCGTTAATACATACAATGATCCCATTAAAATTTCAAGACGATATTTTTCGAAATATTTTTTTATCATGATTTAAGTGTAAAGATTAAATAGTATTAATGAAATATGTTTTTTAATCACATATTTTACATAGACTTTCTAATTAAAAAGAAAGACAAATAGCCCCACAGAATATGCTAATATTAAAAAAAGCCCAATCCTTAATCTGTTTTTTTCAAAAAATTGTTCTAACATGTTTTAAAGATAAGTGTTGTAAGTTATTTTTAAGGTGTTGTTGAATGTGTATTTATTATTAGTTTTTAACATGAAATAAACATAATTATAGACAAATTTTTATGGTTATGATAATATTATGAATTCAAATAGGGATTACCTATTTTTATCTCAAAGCAATACTAATGACAAAAAGATCTAACGGAAGCCTATATGTGCACACCGAAAACAAAATCGGAATAATAGAATTTGGACACCCAGCGAGTAACTCTTTTCCATCAACGTTGCTAGATAGGTTAGAGAAAGCTATTTTGCAATTATCAGATGATGAAGCCACATATGTTATCATATTAAAATCAGAGGGAGATAGAGCATTTTGTGCAGGAGCCTCTTTTGATGAATTAATGTCCATTACAGATCTTGATGAAGGAAAACGATTTTTTTCGGGTTTTGCGAAAGTAATTAATGCGATGCGCCTTTGTAAAAAACCAATTATCGGAAGAATTCAAGGTAAAACTGTAGGAGGTGGAGTAGGTTTAGCATCTGCTTGTGATTATTGTTTGGCTACCGAAGCGGCCTCGATTAAACTTAGTGAGTTAACAATAGGTATCGGACCCTTTGTAATAGAACCAGCAGTATCTAGAAAAATTGGATTATCGGGTTTTGAAACTTTGGCTTGGGATGCATCGCAATGGAAAACCGCATATTGGGCCAAAGAACAAGGACTTTATGCCAGAGTTTTTAGCACTATCGAAGAGCTTAATAAAGAAGTGCAATTATTTGCAGAAAAATTGGCAAGTTATAATCCGCAAGCACTACAAGAAATGAAAAAAATAGCATGGAAAAATACGAATCATTGGGAAAACTTGTTATTAGAACGAGCAGCTATCTCTGGTGAATTAGTACTTTCAGAATTCACAAAAAACGCATTAGCAAAATTTAAAAAATAATGCACAAAATTGTGAGACCATATTTAGTATATACATTGTTAATAAAAGTATCAATCAAATGAAAAGTAAATTAATTTATATTCTGTTTATCATATGTATATCAGGTTGTAAAAAAGCAACTACCAAAAATGATACTGAACTGGCACAAGAAACTCAAAATAATCCTGTAGAGGTTTCAATGGACACCAATGCAGCAAACTTTTTAAAGGATTCGTCGGTTACAGCACTTTCTATTGGTATATATAAGGATGATAAAACATACATAAAACATTATGGTGAAATAGATAGATCAAAAGGAAATCCACCAAATGATAAAACACTTTTTGAAATTGCTTCTATAACCAAAACACTTACCGGAACGCTTGCTGCTCAAGCTGTATTGGATGGCAAATTAAATTTAGATGACGACATTCGAAAGTATTTAGATGGTGATTATAAGAATCTTGAATACGAAGGTCAGCCTATTTTAATAAAGCATATACTTACACATACCGCAAGTTTGCCTTCAAATAATAAAGGAATCAATGAGCTATCCAGAAAAAATGAGGATAGTCTATCTTTTAAATTTGCCGAAGTTGAAGGAAAGTATAGTAAAGATCTTTATTTTAATTATTTAAAAGAAATAACGCTAGATACTGTTCCAGGAACAAGGTATAGGTACTCTAATCTAGGAGCTAATCTTATGGGACATATTTTAGAAACTACTTATGAAAAGTCATTTTCAACCTTATTAGATGAATTTGTTTTTAAAAAAGCGGGAATGACCAATACCAAAATGAATCTAAATGAAGAGGAACATAGTAGGTTAGCTAATGGGTATGATCATAAAGGTAATCTAATGCCTCATTTCCCTATGCCGATTAAACTTTGGGGTGCTGCCGGAGCATTAAAATCATCAATGCCAGACCTAATAAAGTACATGCAGTTTCAATTAGACAATTCTAATGCTGTAGTTCAAGAATCTCACAAAAAAATCTATCAAGAAGATGACGATGAATGGGTTGGATATTTTTGGCGCGTAGATGAAAATAAAGAAGGAGCATTTTACCATCATCACGGTGGTATGTTTGGAGCTAATACATATTTCTATGTATATCCAGAATATAAAATGGGTATTGCAGTTACTACTAATGTTGGTGGGGGTAGAGCAGCATCAGTCTTAGGCGAAGTAGCAGATGGATTGTTAGATGATTTAAAGCCTTTTGGAGAAAAATCAATTTCCCGTGCAATTTCGAACGTATGTTTCGAAGATGTAGATAAAGGAATTCAGTATTATCACCAGTTAAAAAAAGAAAACCTTAACGGATACAATTTTTCGAATGAAAATGAATTAAATGTGTTAGGATACCGACTTCTTAGAAAAGGAAAAATCAAAGCCGCTATAAAAGTGTTTACACTGTTAGTAGCCGAGTTTCCTGAAGCTTCAAATCCTTATGATAGTCTTGGAGAAGGGTATTTTGAAGATAAGAACTATGAGTTATCTTTATTAAATTATAAAAAGTCGTTAGTATTAAATCCAGAAAACGATAATGCTAAAATGATGATCGAGAGGATAAATAATATAAGTAGAAAATAACAAATGGAAATATTGAATTTTTTAGGAGGAAATGGATTATTCTTAATTTTAGGAATAGGTTTAGCAGTGGTATATTTTATAAATAGAAGAAAGAGAAGGTAATCTTCCTTAACTTTGTAAAAATTTATAAAATAGGCAATGAGTAAAATTCGGATCACCAAACAATTCTCTTTTGAAACAGGTCATGCATTATATGGGTATGACGGTAAATGTAGAAATGTACATGGCCATAGCTATAAGTTAAGTGTAACCGTAATAGGCACTCCAATTACAGATACGTCTCATGTAAAATTAGGAATGGTAATCGATTTTGGAGATCTTAAGAAAATTGTAAAAGAAGATATCGAAGATGTGTTTGATCACGCGACTGTATTTAATAAAAACACACCGCACAAAGAACTTGCAAAAGAACTTGCAGATAGAGGTCATAATGTGATTTTAGTAGACTACCAACCTACTAGTGAAAATATGGTCATTGATTTTGCTCAAAAGATCAAAGATAGATTACCTGGTAATATTCAATTACATTCACTTAAACTGCAAGAAACTGAAACATCCTATGCAGAGTGGTTTGCAAGTGATAATTCTTAAGTGAGAAACTCTATTGTGCTATATAGATGATGTGTAAAACCTTTTACGCCTTATAGTGGATTTCCTATATTTACATTTCAAATAAAAACTATGAACCTTCCTGAAGGGAAAAATATATATTTTGCAAGTGATAATCACTTAGGGGCTCCTACATCAAAAGAGAGCTTTCCTAGAGAACAGGAGTTTGTGAAATGGTTAGACGAAGTTAAAAAAGATGCAGCAGCAATTTTTTTGTTAGGTGATCTTTTTGATTTTTGGTTTGAGTATAAGACTGTAGTTCCTAAAGGATTTACAAGAACGTTGGGTAAACTCGCAGAAATTACAGATTCTGGTATTCCTGTATACTATTTTGTTGGTAATCATGACTTATGGATGAATGGTTATTTTGAAGAAGAATTAAACATTCCTGTATATCATAAACCCCAAGAGTTTATGTTTAATACGACAACTTTTTTTATCGGACATGGCGATGGATTAGGCCCGGGAGATAAAGGATATAAAAGAATGAAGAAAGTGTTTACAAACCCTGTGGCTAAATGGTTTTTTAGATGGTTACATCCGGATTTGGGGGTTAAACTAGCACAATACTTATCTGTAAAGAATAAGTTAATTTCAGGAGATGAGGATGTGGTGTTTTTGGGTGAAGAAAACGAATGGCTTGTGCAATATTGTAAAAGAAAACTCGAAAGCAAACATCGAGATTATTTTGTATTCGGCCATAGACATTTACCTATGGAGATCAAATTAAATGAAACATCGAGATATACAAATCTTGGTGATTGGATCACTCATTATACATATGCAGTTTTTGATGGTAAAGATTTACAATTAAAAAAATATAAGTAATAAAAAGGAGTAGTTCATAAAACTACTCCTTTTGCAATATTTTGACGATTGATTACTTTAATATCATTTGTTTTACAACAGTTTTATTACCTACTTTTACTTTTACTAAGTATAAACCAGCACTACCAACAACATTACTAAATTCATTTAGTGAAATGGTATTAGCTCCTGATCTTAAGATTCCTAAATCTTTTTTTGCAATACTTCTTCCATTTAAATCCATAATCTCTAATGTAGATGATACTTTGTTTTGAGTATCAATTTGGAGATTAACATTACTTAGGGTAGATGGATTAGGATATACACTAATATTTGTACTCAAAAGGTCTCCACTTTTACTGGTAGCGATTCTTGATGAAGAAAGTCCTTTGATTACGAATTTCTCCCATGCTCCAATAGCTCCTCGATTACAATTAGCCGCACCATTACCATTTTCATGACTTACATATTTTCCATTGTTTCCTCTAATAGCATATACATCACCTCCTTGGGATACTAATGTGAATTTTTCCCAAGCTCCAACGGCATTACGATTTGCAGTCATGCGCTTATTTCCATTCTCAGAGCTTACATATTTTCCATTACTAGCCTTAATGCTTACAGTACCGTTTCCTGCAGATTGAACTGAAAATTTTTGTTGGTTTCCAGCGCTACCACTGTTAAAATTCATGTTTGTGCTTAAGTACTTATTGATAGATTGACCCTTAAAAGTAACAGATCCGCCGCTATTATTACCACCTCCGTTATTTCCACCGCCATTACCGCCAAATCGTGCTCTGGTTCTTAACCACGCCATGTCATATCCAGGTCCTTTACATTTACATCCTTTGCTACCTTGATCTACACGACCAGGACATACTTTTTCATCCTTAATTCTCTTACCTTGTATAGTGATTGCATCTCCGTGTCCTGGTTCATTACCACACTGTATGGTATTGTATCGTGGATCTCCGTTTCGTATGTTTCTGAATTTAGGATGCTTTTTAAGCTCATCACAGATGTCTTTAATATTTCTTCCTTGCCCGTTGATGGTGATTTTGAAATTACCAACACCATGATCAAAAGAAGATTTACAGAAACAAAGATCATTTGCTTGATAGCTATCTGTCCATGAGTTTGCGTTAGGAACTATTTTTACACCTTGGTCATAGGTATCTTGACCGGTACATCCTGTATCAGGTACTTTTGCAAGAGAACCGTCAGCCTTAGGATTTGATTGTGCAATTACTGAAGTAATGCTTAGAGCAAGTAAAAAAATGAAAATAGATAATTTACGTTTCATAATTGTGTAGTTAGTTTAAATGAGTTAGTTTGAAATTTTATTGTTATTGTATCAAAGGTCTGACTATAAGTGTATAAACTACGTTTAAAAGGAGTACATTAGGGGTACATTTAAGTATTCAAGAATACATAAAGCATACTTTTAAGAGAATTAAAGTGATTGAAAAATAAAGTATAGTAAGAAGAGCTATACTTATTGAGAAATTGGAAGCTTCAAAATCAAAACAGATATTCCTATTAAAGAATTAGACAAAATAAGTTTATCATGGTATAAGTTTAGTGAGTAAATCTACTGTATAGAATTTAAACTTTCTGTTTTTTTTGCCTTAATGAAATGATTTCTTCAGGAATTTCAATACCTATTTCTTCCGAGATTTTAAGAGCTTTTGAGTGTTCTATAAAAATCACCTGATTATTGAAAATGGCTTCGATGAGGTAATGGTTACCATTAAAATAAGCACCTTTTACTTCTGCTTTTATAGTTGATTTTGAATTTATGATTAATTCATAAGGATAAATAAGAAGAATAGTTTCATCTTTTGTATCAGAAAATGAAGAAAGTTTGATTTGATTTACTTCTCCAAAAAGAGAAGCGATATAGTAATCTGTGGGATTTTGATACAGATCAACCGTGTTTTCTTTAGCTACTATTTCACCATGTCGAATGACAATGGTTTGATCTGTAAAAGAAAGAATATCGGTTTTATCGTGGGTAGCAGTAATACTTGTGATTTTATTTCTGATAAGGTATTTATATAAATTTCTACGTAACGCACTCCTTCTAAAATTATCTATGTTTCCGAAAGGCTCATCTAGTAATAATATTTCAGGTTTTTTGGCAAGTGCTTTTGCTAGAGCTACTCTTTGTTTTTGTCCGCCACTTAAGTTTTCAACTTTTATATTTGCAAATGCAGTCATTTCTACTATTTCTAGTAACTCATTTACACGACCCTTTTTAAGGTCAGGTTCAAAATTAGAGAGATACTGGCCAATATTTTCTGAAACACTTCGATACGGTTGTAATTCAAAACCCTGGGACAGGTATTTCATATTTTCTTGACCTGGGATTAAATGGAAACTCGGGCCTAGTATTTTTTTATCTTTCCAATATAATTCACCTTCATGTACATCCAGTAGCCCATAAATGATCTTAAGTAATGTGCTTTTACCACAACCACTAGCTCCAATCAATGCAATGTGTTGTCCTTTTTCAATAGTAAAAGAGACATTTTTTAAAATCGGTTCGGTAGTATACGCAAAGGATATATTCTGTACTGTAAGCATACTCAAATATATTGAACTTTGACGAAGTTATACACTAAAAAATCCGCTTCTTTTAAGAGAGCGGATTTTTTAATCTATGAAATTAATAAGATTATCCTTTTACTTTATTATTTACTTTTTCGGGTAATACTTCATATCCCATATTGTGAAGTGTAAAACTAAATATATCGACATATAAATCCATAGTTTTAGTAACATTTCCACTCCCATGCCCAGCATTGGTTTCGATACGTATTAATGTAGGATTATCACCAGTTTGTTTAGCTTGTAATTCTGCTGCAAATTTAAACGAATGTGCAGGTACTACTCTATCATCATGATCACCAGTAGTCACCAAAGTCGCAGGATATTGTACACCTTCTTTTACATTATGAACAGGCGAGTAGCCTTTTAGATAATCAAACATTTCTTTATTATCTTCTGCTGTTCCGTAATCATAGGCCCATCCTGCACCTGCAGTAAAGGTATGATAACGCAGCATATCTAAAACACCAACAGCGGGTAAGGCTACTTTCATAAGGTCAGGGCGTTGCGTCATCGTAGCGCCAACTAAAAGTCCACCATTTGACCCACCACGAATGGCTAGATAATCACTAGAGGTATATTTTTTTGCTATTAAAAATTCTGCGGCAGCTATAAAATCATCAAATACATTTTGTTTTTGCATTTTTGTTCCCGCATCATGCCATTTTTTACCATACTCTCCACCCCCTCTTAGATTAGGTACTGCATAAATACCTCCTTGCTCCATCCAAACTGCATTTGCTATGCTAAAAGAGGGAGTCAAACTAATATTAAACCCACCATAACCATATAAGATGGTGGGGTTTTTACCATTTAATTCGATTCCTTTTTTATGTGTAATTATCATTGGTACTTTGGTACCGTCTTTTGAAGTATAAAATACCTGTTTGCTTTCATAATTGTCTGGATTAAAATCAATTTTAGGTTTATAATAAATTTTTGAATCCCCTTTTTCTATATCATATTTATAAATAGTACCAGGTGTTTTATAGTTAGTAAATGAATAATAGAGTTCTTTCTCTTCCTTTTTACTTCCAAAACCATTTGCACTGCCTACTCCTGGTAACTCGATTTCACGAATTAGTTTACCATTATAATCATATTGTAATACTTTGGATATTGCGTCGACCATATATTCTGCAAAGAAATACCCTCCACCAGTACTAGGACTTAATACATTTTCGGTTTCCGGGATAAAGTCTTTCCAGTTTTCAGGAGTTGGATTAGCTGCATCTACGGTAACAATTTTTTGATTTGGAGCATTTAAATTGGTAACCAAATATAGTTTTGAACCCACGTTATCAATGATATAGGTGTCAGAATCAGTATTATCAAGAATAGTGATTAGCTTGCTATTTGGTTTAGAAATATCTTTTATATATAATTTATTTCCTTTGGTATAAATACGAGCACTAATAATTAGATATCGTCCATCTTCAGTTACATTTCCATTAACATATCGGTGTTTTTGTTCTGGTGTACCGCCAAAAATTAATTGATCTTCTTTTTGAGAAGTCCCTATCTTATGAAAAAATAATTTATGCTGATCTGTTTTTGCAGATAGAGTACTTCCTTTGGGTTTATCATAGCTAGAGTAATAGAATCCTTCATCACCTCTCCAGGAAGGTCTAGAAAATTTTATATCCATTGTGTCTTCTAATATTTCCCTCGTTTCCGTATTATTGATTATTATTTTACTCCAATCACTACCGCCTTCAGAAATTAAATATGTAAAAAGACTGGCATTTTTTGAAAAACCTACACCGTATAAATAAGCATCACTGTTTTTACTAAATGTATTTGGGTCTAGAAAAACTTCTGGAGCATCACCTTCATTTTTAAAACGGTACAATACATCTTGATTTTGAAGACCGTCATTTTTATAAAAATAGGTATAGTCACCTTCTTTAAAAGGAGAATCTACTTTTTCGTAATTCCAAAGATCAGAGAGACGCTTTTTTAAATCTTCTCTAAAAGGAATGTTTTCTAGATACCCAAAAGTAGTTTTGTTTTGAGCTGCTACCCATTTACCCGTTTCTTCACTTCTATCATCTTCTAACCAGCGATAAGGGTCTTTAACTTCAGTGCCAAAATACGTATCAACAGTATCTACTTTTTTAGTTTCAGAATAGTCTACTGCCATGCTTGTTTTTGAGTTTTGTTCTTTAGTTTCATTTTTGCATGCTACCGTTAAAACAATAATTGATAGCATAAACAGTCTGTTTTTCATAGTGTAATCCGTTAGAATTTTGACAAATCTATCAAAACGAGGGTTTTAAAATGCTAAAGAAACTATAAAAAAAGACTGCTCCTTATTATAATCCATGAAGAAAAATGGGTTTCTTCGGTATTACTTTGGGGTATAGTAGTACGTCGGATTACGATGTAAGAGCAGTCAGAATTTTCTGTAAGAAACAAAAAAAATTGGACTTAGAAAAGTGTTTTGTACTTGGTCCAATGTTTATATATCAAAAAAGTGTTTACAATAAAAACAAAAGCACCAGGACCTATATTTGCAGGGTCCAATGTACCATGGAATAAAATGATATTCACAGATATAGGTGCCATAAGGATCAAGGCAAAGGGTACCGCTTTATTAGTTACTAATAAGAGTCCTACAATCACTTCGATAAGCCCTACTGTTTTTAAAATATAGCTATTTGCAAGTGCACCAAATAGTATTCCTGCTTCTGGATTTGCAAATTCAAAATCTGGAAGAAATCCTATAAATTTATTACTTCCAAAAATGATTAACATTACTCCTAATAGTATTTTTAGTGCTAAAATTAATTTTTTCATTTTTTTGTTTTTTCTGGGATTAAATTACTGTATTAGAGACGAAAATGTTAAAAACCTTACAAATTTAGATGAGGAATAAGATGAAAGAAATACCTTAGACCAAGGTTCTTAATGAAGGGGTTTATATATTTTATAAACACGTAAAATGCCTTTATAAACTAAAGACAAACATCTTTTAATCGACAAATTAATGAAACTCACACATCAAATAAAGTACATTTTCCTTGCATGTATATTTCCTATTTTTTCTATTGCTCAAGATTATTTTTACAAGGATAAACAACCATTTAATTCTGAAATCCCGTCTCCAGAATCTTTTCTTGGATATTCTATCGGTGAACAGCATACGCGACATGATCAAATAGTCGCCTATTTTATTAAACTTGCCGAGATTTCTGATAAGGCTTCGATAACCATTTATGGAAAAACACATGAGAACCGAAAACTTGTTATGCTTACTGTTTCTAGTACTCAAAATATAAATAACCTTTCTTCTCTTAAAGAACAACATTTAACGTTTACAGATCCCAATAAAACTGCTACTAATTATGATGAAATACCAGTTTTTGTTCAGTTAGGTTATAATGTGCATGGTAATGAACCCTCTAGTGCAGAAGCAGCCATGTTAACGGCATATACGCTAATAGCTTCTACTAGTGAAGAAGTAACGCAGTATATCGAAAATGCTATTGTATTTATTGATCCTACAATTAATCCAGATGGTCGAGATAGGCATACACAGTGGGCAAATCAATTTAAAGGTAGCCCTTTGGTAAGTGATAATTATGATGCAGAACATAATGAAATGTGGCCTAGAGGTCGAACCAACCACTATTGGTTTGATCTTAATCGGGATTGGTTACTAGGGATTAATCCAGAAAGTAAAGGAAAACTAAAATGGTATCATGAATGGTATCCAAATGTAGTTACGGACTTTCATGAAATGGGAACAAACAGCACTTATTTTTTTGAACCCATGAAACCTATAGGTTCTCAAGATCCTATAATGCCCAAAGAAAATTATAAAGATTTAAATAATCTATTTGCTCCTTATTTTTCAAGTGCATTAGATAATATAGGGTCTTTTTATTTTACAAAAGAAGCTTTTGATGGCACATATCCGGGTTATGGATCTTCTTATCCTGATTTGCAAGGAGGCTTAGCATTGTTATTTGAGCAAGCGAGTTCTAGAGGACATTTACAAGATACAGATTATGGCACTATTTCATTTCCGTTTACAATTCGAAATCAATACATATCTAGTATTGCCACTATCAAAGCAGCGGTAGAGAATAGAGTGGTACTTCGTAAATATCAACAAGACTTTTTTAAATCGGCAGTAAATACTACTCTAAAAAAAGGGGTTAATGCCTATGAGTTTGGTGATTTGTATGATCAAAACCGTAATAAGGCTTTTATTGATAAATTACTACTGCATAAAATTAAAGTATATAAGAATGGAAAACGATTTGTAGTTCCTGTAAAACAGCCGCAACAACGAATGGTACAAACAATTTTTGAGACTTATACTAAATATCGCGATAGTGTGTTTTATGATGCTTCTGCATGGAGTTTGGCTAATTTTTATAATATGAAATATAAAGTAGTACCAGCTACTAATCTTAATGAACAAATTTCTACAACCGATGATCTAGTAAGTTTTGAAAAAACAGAAAAATCTAATTATGCTTACATTCTAGATTGGGACGATTATAACGCACCAGCAGCCTTGTATCATATGCAGTCACAAGGATTAAAAGTAGCTGCCGCGTTTAAACCTTTTAGTAGTATGACCTCTGTAGGAGAGAAAAACTTTAATTACGGTAGTATTCTTATTCCCGTAAGTAAACAAGAAAAAACTAGTGATGAGGTATATGCAATTATTAAAGAAACTCAGAACAAATTCAATGTTCCTGTATATGCAACTAATTCTGGATTTAGTACTAATGGAATTGATTTAGGAAGCCGAAATTTTCAGAAATTAGATACTCCAAAAGCGGTATTACTTGTGGGTGATGGTGTTAGTTCTTATGAGGCAGGTGAGGTTTGGCATCTTTTAGATACTAGAGTGCATATGCCAATTACCAAGTTACAGATTAACGATTTTGATCGTTTGCCATTAGAAAAGTATACTACTATGGTAATGGTTTCAGGAGGGTATAAGCAATTAGACTCTCTTCGTCAGAAAAAGATAAAAAATTGGGTAGAGCAAGGAAATACGTTAGTGACCATATCCAGAGCCTCTAAATGGGCAATAGATAAAAAAATAGTAAAAGAAAACCTTACCAAAAAACCTAAGGATACTACAAAAAACAAAAAAGTAAAACGATTGCCGTATGTTGATGCCGGAGAAAACATAGGTCGTGAACGTTTAGGAGGTGCTATTTTTGAAGTAGATCTTGACATTACACATCCATTAGGTTTTGGATATCGCAATAGGTCATTACCAGTATATAAAAATAATGAAGTATTTGTGGTGCCCAGTGAGAATCCGTATGCTACTGTAGCAAAGTATACAAATAATGCACACATAGATGGGTATATTTCTATCGACAATTACGAAAACTATTTGAAACCATCAGCGTCTTTAATTGTAAGTAAACTTGGGGGTGGACGTGTAATTTTGTTTGCTGATAATCCAAATTTTAGGGGATCCTGGTACGGTACTAACCGTTTGTTTTTGAATGCATTATTTTTAGGTAATCATATTAACGTTCCTAAGGTTGAGAAATAAGTATCCAATAAATTAAAACCCTCGTTATTTAAAATAACGAGGGCTGTAATTTATATATAATTGGTGTAGATTAACCTATCAATTCGTTTTGAATAAGATACTCACCTATCTGTACGGCATTAGTCGCAGCACCTTTACGTAAATTATCTGATACTACCCACATGTTTAAGGCATTCTCTCTAGAGTGATCTCTACGAATTCTGCCTACAAAAACATCATTTTTACCTTCTGCATAAATAGGCATTGGATACGTATTGGTATCTGGATTATCTTGTACGGTTACTCCAGAGGTATCATTCAATAGCGTTCTTACATCGTTTTCAACAAATTCATTTTCAAATTCCAGATTCACGCTCTCACTATGTCCCCCAACAACAGGTATTCGTATTGCAGTAGCAGTAACAGCAATTGTACGATCATCAAGAATTTTTTGTGTCTCGTTCACTAATTTCATCTCCTCTTTGGTATATCCATTTTCTTGAAAAACGTCACAATGCGGAATGGCATTACGGTGAATAGGATAAGGATACGCCATTTCTCCTTTTTCACCAGCATATTCGTTCTCTAACTGTTGCACTGCTTTCACGCCAGTACCTGTTATAGATTGATAAGTAGAAATAACCGCACGATTGATTTTATATTTATCGTGTAATGGTCCCAAAGCCATAACTAATTGTATTGTTGAACAATTAGGATTAGCAATAATTTTGTCTTCTTTGGTTAATGCTGTGGCATTAATTTCTGGTACAACTAATTTTTTTGTTGGATCCATTCTCCAGGCAGAAGAATTGTCAATAACAGTAATACCAGCTTCTGCAAATTTTGGAGCCCATTCTAAAGAAGTATCTCCTCCTGCAGAAAACAATGCTACATCAGGTTGCATCTCAATAGCGGTTGTTAATCCAACTACAGTATATTCTTTATCTTTATAAGAGATTTTTTTACCTATTGATCTCTCTGAGGCTACAGGGATTAATTCTGTTACAGGAAAATTTCTTTCCGCTAATACTTTTAACATTACGGTACCTACCAAACCAGTAGCACCAACAACAGCAACTTTCATATTCTACTTATTATATTTTAGTGTTTCTCTATTTCAGAAACTTTTATTTTTAAAGCCTACTTCATTTTTGATGATACAAAAATCGTATAAACTGTTTAAATTTCCTCAAATGTGCGGAATATTTCTAGTATGACAATTATTTTACATAAAAATATAGAAATTAGCATGATTTGTTATATATAAAACAAATTGTAAAAAAATAACCGCCCAATCAAGGACGGTTTAGTTAGAATATGTAGTATAGCGGTAGCTATAGATAATTCTTGTATAACAATTACTGCTTTTTCAGAAGATCTCTTATTTCGGCAAGTAATTCTTCTTGTGTAGGACCAGCAGGAGGTGCAGGTGCAGCCTCTTCCTCTTTCTTTTTAGATTTTTCATATGCTTTAAGCACAATAAAAATAAATAATCCAACAATGATAAAGTTGATTATCGCTTGTATTAGATTACCATACGTCATTACAGCAGCTCCAGCCTCTTTAGCTGCGGCTAGGGTTTCATAGGCTTGTCCGTCTAATGAAATGAATTTTTGAGTAAAATCTGTTCCTCCTGTAATAACACCAACGATTGGCATAATGATATCGGCTACTGCCGAACCAACAATTTTGTTAAAGGCGCCACCAATTACAACAGCTGTGGCTAAGGCAACAATATCTCCTTTTAGTAAAAAAGATTTAAAATCCTTAAAAAATCCCATATTGATTATATTTAGATAATTAGTATAGTACTAATTTAACGAAAAAAAACAGCGTTTGTTAAAATTATCTTTATTAATACGCATTTCTTTTCGATAAAAATCAATTATCATCGATAACAATACGTTTTACGCGTTGCGCTATTGCGGTTAATAGCTCATAAGAAATGGTTCCTGATAACTCAGCGACTTTAGCAGCATCCGAATTGGCGTCAAAAATAGAGATTTCATCACCTTCTTCACAATCAATATTTGTAACATCAACCATAATCATATCCATACATACATTGCCAATGATAAAGGCCTGTTTGCCTTTGATCATTACAAATCCTTTTTTATTACCATATTGCCTACTTATACCATCTGCATGGCCAATCGGAATAGTGGCAGTTTTTGTAAAATCACTAGCCTTAAATGCTCTATTGTATCCGACTGAGTCTCCTGGTTCTAACTTATGAATTTGAGAAATTACCGACTTTAAAGAAGCTACGGGTTTGAGTTGAGCGTCATATTTAGCATCATTACCATAGCCATATAATCCAATACCTGCACGTACCATATCAAAATGGGCCTCGGGATAATTAAGTAATCCAGAAGTATTAGATTGATGCAGTAATGGTCTATATCCCAATCTCTCTATCATAATATCTGTTATTTTTCTAAAGAGGTTGATTTGATGCACTGTAAAATCTCTTTCAGAATGATCTTCACTTGCAGCTAAATGAGAAAGTATAGCTACTATTTTTATACTATCAGTTTTAGAGAGTTTGTCAATAATATGATCAATACCATTTTCACCAAACCCAATACGATTTAGTCCACTATTAAACTTTATATGAATAGGATATTCTTTTTGTTTATTTAAAGTCGCTACCTCAATGAATTTTGTCAACGTTCTAAGGCTATAAATACTTGGCTCTAAATCATATTTGATTAACTTTTCAAAGTTTACAGGCTGAGGATGCAGTACTAAAATGGGTGTTGTAATACCGGCTTCTCTTAGAGTAATTCCTTCAGAAACATACGCAACAGCAAAATAATCTACCCCTATTTTTTCTAAATGTGTAGCCATTATCGCCGCATCGCTACCATATCCAGATGCTTTTACAACAGCTAACATTTTTACGGTAGCATCGATCTTACTTTTTAAATAGGTATAATTGTGAGTAAGATGGCTAAGGTTGATTTCTAATACAGTTTCTTTTACACTACTACTCATTCGATTTCTTAGATATTTCCTTAGGGTCTTTAACGTCCATTTTGCTTACCTTTTCTTTTAGCATAGCTTTATAATATGCTCCCCGACTTAGAGGTTCGTACTCCTCGGTTTCACCTAGTAAGACTAAATCATCTTTTGTAGATTTGCGGTAGCTAAACTGTGCCAAGTTTCCTGTTCTTGTGCAAACGGCGTGTACTTTAGTAACATATTCTGCGGTAGCCATTAATGCTGGCATTGGTCCAAAAGGATTGCCTTTAAAATCCATATCCAAACCAGCAACAATTACTCTAATTCCTTGATTTGCTAAATCATTGCAAACAGCAACAATTTCATCATCAAAAAATTGAGCTTCATCTATTCCTATCACATCACACGTGTTTGCTAATATTCTAATATTTGCGGCTGCTGGTACTGGAGTTGATCTAATCTCATTTGAATCATGAGAAACCACCATTTCATCGTCATATCTTGTGTCGATTGCAGGTTTAAATATTTCAACTTTTTGTTTTGCAAATTTAGCGCGTTTTAACCTGCGAATTAATTCTTCGGTCTTGCCCGAAAACATAGAACCACAGATTACCTCTATCCAACCAAATTGCTCTTTATGATTTACTGTATTTTCGAGAAACATTTTGTATTTTTCAGCATCAATTAAAGAAATCCCTTCTCCTTAACATACCAGATGAATTTTAAAACCACCTAAAATGGTTATTGATTTACATCTTTTTTTGGTATTGCATTAAAGATGAGGTAAATTTATTAAAAAACAAATAGCAGTATTATAAACGAATAAGAAAGTTATGAAGAAGAAATTGGAAGCCGAGCTTATTAGTATTGCTCATAGAATATTACAACTTAAAGGTAGCGGGACATTACTCCAGTTGCAAGAAGAAGCGAGACAGGTCTATGAAAAATTAACTATTCTTAATTTTTCTGAGAGCCATTTTGCAGGTCCTCAACCAACCATTGGGCAAGTTAGAGCCGCTATTGATCAAAGTGTTTTAGAAAAAGAAGTAAAGATTGAAAACAAAATTCAGGAAACTGAAGGAATAGAAATTTCAGAATTAGAACCGATTATAAAAGAGGAACCTGTTGTTGAAACGATAGTAGAGCCAGAATTAAAAGAAGTAGAACAAATAATCGAAGAACCAAACGTTGAGCATAAACCGGAGTTAGTAATCGAAGAAATTAACGCTCGAGTTACAGAAGATCTTTTTGTACCCGCAATTGCCAACGAAGATAAAGCAATAAATAATTTACATAGTACTGAAAATAGAGCCAATAAAGATCAAGAAGATTATAAAACGCATGCACGATCTACATTCGAGACCGAAACTCAAGATGAGAGGCCTAAATCACTTAATGAACAGCTTCGTAAAGATATCCATATTGGGTTAAATGACCGATTAGCGTTTATCAAGTATCTTTTTGAAGGTAGCGCTCCAGATTATAATCGTGTATTATCCCAACTTAATACATTAACAAATAAAAAGGAAGCTCAAGAGTTTATAATAAACATGGTGAAACCAGATTATAACCATTGGGAAAATAAAGAAGAATATGAAGAGCGCTTTATAACTACTGTGCTTAGTAAATTTGATGAGTAGATACGATAGTTTAAATGATAAAAAATAATCATACTCGAAATGTTTTGGATATAGTTTCCGACAGATATTAAGAACTAATAATAAAATTGTAATGAAAATTGTTTATTGGATTGCTACTGTTGCATTGTGTGCTATAATGTTATATTCTGCTCAGATGTATTTTTTTAATACAGAAATGGTTAAAGGTTTTTTTGAAAGCTTTAATTATCCAACTTATATAGTAATTCCATTAGCAGTGGCAAAATTGTTAGGTATTGCAGCAATACTTACCAATAAAATAAAATGGGTTAAAGAATGGGCCTACGCAGGTTTCTTTTTTGATTTGGTATTAGCTAATTTAGCCCATGCTAATGCAGGACACCCTATTGGTTTCTCTGTATATGCAATAGTATTGTTGATTGTTTCTTATGTAGCAGGAAAAAAAGTAAGACCTTAATGTCAAAATTATACCTTGTCCCAACACCCATTGGCAACCTAGAAGATATAACTTTTAGAGCACTTACAGTACTTAATGAAGTTGATTTAATTCTTGCAGAAGATACTCGCACAAGTGGAAAATTATTAAAGCATTTTGAGATTTCAACTCCTATGCAAAGTCATCATATGCATAATGAACATAAAACTGTTGATCGAATTATCCAAAAATTAAAAAACGGAGAAACTATTGCTTTAATTAGTGATGCAGGAACCCCTGCAATAAGTGATCCAGGGTTTTTATTAACAAGAGCCTGTGTCGAGCATAAAATTGAAGTAGATTGTTTACCAGGAGCAACAGCTTTTGTACCCGCATTAGTAAATAGCGGTTTGCCAAATGATAAGTTTGTTTTTGAAGGGTTTCTGCCTATAAAAAAAGGAAGACAAACACGATTAAAGATACTTGCAGAAGAAACAAGAACTATGATCTTTTATGAATCTCCTCATAAACTTATTAAAGCATTAACAAGTTTTGTAGAATATTTTGGCGCTGACCGACAGGTTTCTGTGTCAAGAGAATTAACCAAAATGTACGAAGAAACGATACGTGGAACAGCACAAGAAGTACTAAATCATTTTGAAGCTAAACCCCCTAAAGGAGAGATTGTAATTATCGTAGAAGGAAACAAATAAATACATTTAAAACAAAATTTAATAGCACATATAATGACTATTACAACATTTATAGAAAAACTTAAAACTACACCAAAAGCCATTTCATTTCAGGAAACCATGCAAGTGATTGAAGATCATTATGATTTTGAACCTACATCATTTACCAATGGAGAAATAACAAATAATACAGGTCAAAATTCAGGTTCTTGTAAGTTATTTGCTTTTGCAAAATTACAGCAACTTAATAGTGAAGAAACTTTGCATTGTTTTGGAAATTATTATACCGATGTTTTAAATACTCCAGCGGGTAATGATCACCAAAATATTCGCAATTTTATGAAAACAGGATGGAATGGGATTTCTTTTTCTAATGATCCTTTATTGCTAAAATAAAAACATCTATTTTTTTGATTGTTTGAACTTTTTGGTCATTTCTTTATGCCACAATCGCTGTTTTGGATTTGTCAAAGCTAGAGAAAAAGGACTGTAAATAGGCATTAGAATTTTTTCATGAGTAGTAGAGATTCCTAGGTTGATTTGCTTATCTAGATTTAGATCTGGCTTATAGATAGGCATTTTAGTACGCTTTTTTGATATTGAGTGATCTTTAAAAGGTTTAAATTCATGCTGTTTTGTAACTTTTTTCTGGCTATAAGTACTTATAGATACAGAGAATATAAGCATAATAGTCATATATGTTAAGCCATGTACATTCATGATACTATTTTATAAATTAGATAGTTTACGTTGTTATACTAACTAAAGATAAATTCAAAAGTTGCAAAATCGTTGAAAAGTAAACCATTATTCACCATTTTAGGAATAAGTGCACTAGTTTTTTTATTATGGCAACTTCCTTATTTTGGTTTTATACAGTATCCTTTTTTATTATTAGGTACTTGGTTTCATGAAATGGGCCATGGTTTAACTGCTGTATTGCTAGGAGGCAAATTTTATTATTTAGAGATTTATGAAAACGGAGGAGGAGTTGCATATTCTGATGTTTCGTTAAGTTATCTCAACACCAACTTGGCTAGGGCGATGACAGCAGCAGGTGGTTTACTTGGACCTGCAATTTCTGGAGCGATATTGATTACATCTGCAAAAAAGAAAGTTACTTCTAAAGTTACACTGTGGCTCTTAATTATTGTCATGGTAGTATCTTTACTTTTATGGATACAAGAACTATTAGCATTAGTAGTTTTAAGTGTTTTTGCAGCTATTTTATTTGGTATAGCTATACTAAAGATCAGAAGACTAGAAATTTTTACACTTCTTTTTTTAGGAACACAATGCGTATTAAGCACGTATTTGCAAATAGGGTATTTATTTACAAAACAATTTGAAAGAGATGGAAACATCCAATATTCAGATACACAAATGATCGCAGTACATCTATTTGGAACCTATTGGATGTGGGCAATATTAATATTAATACTTACTATTATTCTTGTTTATAAAAGTTATCGATATTATTTAAAAAAATAAAGTTGTTAGAAAACGTAGTTTTCTAACAACTTTTATCTTACTGAGAGCAAATTAATTAAGCCTCTGGATATAAAGTAACATAATCACCACTGGATACAGGTGGACTAACCTCCATTTTATTTTTTTTAATAACAATCTCTACAGGTCTATCACTTTTTGCATCATTAGCAGTCAAGAAACAAAAAAAGTTAGACTTACATGTCCATGTTTTACGATCGTCTTTGTACCGTATCCACCAATAATCCTTTCCCGTTCTACCGATTCCTGTCCAATACCCAGCTTTTAAAGCAAATATTCGTTCGTTATTGTCAATCAGGTCAAAACGTTCAATATCATATCGATCACTTTCATATCGGTGTATAAATTCTATTTCTGTAATTGGTGTTCCCCATTCATTTTTAATGTAAACATCACTCCATGAATTTGGACGTCCTTTTTCGAACTCTAAGGTCTGGTTTTCTAACGCTTCACTATATGATAAGTTTTTCATACTATTTGATTTTAAGTTTCTGCTATTTATAAGTTTATAAAAATATCAATTGTCACAAGCACCAGCGATGTCACGAGAAATGGTTTCAGTTTCTATAAGTCGATTAATTATATTCGTCCCACGAACAGTAACTTCGATATAATCATCTTGTATATCGGTGATAACACCTGTAAAGTTGTTAAAAGCAAACTGCGTAGTTATTTCTTGTCCGGTTAGGGCTTCGCTATTTTCTTGATAAGTTCCTTTAATTCTAAAACGTTGTACATAAGGTATTCTCACATTTTCATAGGTTTGATAGATATCTGCTACCGTAATAGCTGTTTTGGGAGGTACTTGTTGGGTACGCTCTGTAGAGATTTGTGTAGATCGACTTTCTTCAAAGGCGCCAGATCTGGTGCTTGTATTGGTTCTTGATTTACTAAAAACGTAGCTGCCAGTAACTGAACTTTTAACAGAGCCTCCTGCACCAAAGAACTTAGTAGATACCTCAGCCTCGATAGTTACAGAAACCGAATACTCTTGGCTTGAGCTAACCGACATCGACTCTTCCCAACCTAGTATTTCTTTAGTTTCTAGAGATTCGGATCTGCCTACTGTTTGTTGTAGGTTGCCGCTACTACAGTTTCTTAAGGTACTGTTATATGCTTCTGAAGTTCTCGAAGGTGGTAGTATCGGTCGCATAAATTTTGATTCAATAGGTTGTATGTCCCAATCAATATCAAAAGATAAAATTCTGAAATAAGCAGGATCGACATTGTTATTTCTTGCGTTAAGACGATCTCCTAATAAGAAAAGAGGATTTCCTGTAAAAGTAGGAGTTATGGTATATAGACCAGTTTCAACTTTATCAATTTTGAACTTATAATTTGGAGGTATACCTGTATTATTGCCTCCATTTCTAATTAGATTTGCTTTACTCTGAATTCGTAGCTCCGAATTGGCAGGAACAATATATAAGTAATGTATATCATCCCCGTTATGCACAGCAATGGTAAATACTCCTTCCTCACCAGGTACTTGGACAAATCTATAGGTTGTAAATAATCCGGTGTTTTCTGAATTATAATCTAGATCAGCCAATTGGCTAATGATAATTGGAGTATTTAAAAGTACAGTATTTGTATATAAAGTAGAATTAGGTGCTCCATATATTTCATCACTATTTGCAGTAGCAAGTTGCATAAAATGTTTAACATCTTCTCGAATACTAACCTTGGCGTATAGATCTTCAAGTGCATCTGCAGTTATTTCTTGTGCTATTGGGCTAGAAGTAAACGAGAGTTTTGATATTTCAGAAGATGCTAATTCAGTATTGGTTTCATCAAAAATTTTAATGGTTAGTGCAACACCATTTTTGAGTTCAGTTTTTGCCTCATCAGACAGATTTTCATTTTTTAGAGATAAGTTGGCGGTATTATTGAATTGATCAAAAGGTATTTTTTGACTGTAATTACCTGTCGTTGCAGTAACTGTAATATCAGCGGTCGTTGGTTTGTATCCTTTTCTGGCAATAGTCCTAGCACTTATACTTATTCCTATTTCTCCTGCATCAGTTTCAAATTCTTTTAAATCGATACCTGGTAATTGCTCTATTTCTGGAATTGGTTGTTCTCCTATTTCTCCGTCATCATTACTACATCCCCATAATATTAATACTAAAAGGATGAGTGTTTTTAAAATAATTGTGTGAATTTTCATAATGTGTTTTTCTAGTTAATTTTTCCCCGCTGATTTACAGTTTTGATATTCGTGTATAAATGAATACTCCAAAATTGAGATTGCTACTTAATAAATAAAAGACTGTAAATACTGTAAAAATAAATCCGTGGAAAATCCTTGTTTGGCACGGGTAAATACGGGTTAATTAACTGATAGTTAGATATAAATGGTTTTTTTGATTAGTTTTAGAGTACTATAAACAGTAAAAAATCAAAACAATGGGGGATTTAATTTCAGAAGAAGAATTTGAAAATTGTACTACACGATGGTGCGAAGAAAATGTATTGAGTTTGGCACATCATTTTCATGGATTGCATAAAACTCAGTATGAAAGAGTAACTCGCTTTGATATGAAAGGTGTCGAAGAATTCAGAACTATTGATAAAATAGATAAAATAAGAATTTGTTTAGCGCTTAAAAAAGTAAAGAAAAAAAACAGGAAGAAAGAAATTACATTTTGTCCTTACCTTCAAATCAATGAGGATAAAGGCTTAAGTTTTGAACTCATACCTACTACAGAAAGACCACCATTATTTCCAAAGTTGCCAGGCTCTAATCGTGTTCCAGAAATATTTAAACATATGGTTTGGAAAAATTGGGATCAGGTTGAGATGCATCATATTGATGATCTTTTTCATTGTACTAATAAAGAAAATCAAGAAAAAAACACTGATAAAGAATGTATAGTAAGAGTGCGATCTTTTGAAATAACAGGAGCTGATATTATTAAGGCTATAAATGATAAAAAAGAAATAATTAATGAAATTATTCTGTATCCCGGAATTGATATGAATAAATTTAATACAAAAGAGATGATTTCTTTTACACCTGTGTTGGGAATTAAACCTAATCTTTTTGAGACTAGTGGTACCAATAAAATGGGTCTCATAGAGTCTAATGATGATGAAACTTTTATAGAATATAGTTTGCCATGTCCTCCCACTTGTTAGCGTAACTATTTAATTAGATATTAATGAATAAAGAACTTTTTTTCATAATAGGCAATATCTCTTCTCTTGTCATAATTGTGCCAATAGTATTTGCTATATTAAAATATAACAGATTAAATAAGGTACAAGTAAGCTTGGGTTATATTTTAATTTTGGTATTTATTGTGGAACTGATTACAAATATATTTTGGCACAAAAAAATTAATAATTTACCGATATTTCATTTTTATGCCATTTTTGAGTTTTTATTGATTGTCAATATCTATAAAAGTGCTTTGTCAGGGCTATTCTCAAAAGGAGTTTTTATTATTTTGGCAATTGGTTTTACGGCATTTGCAATTATCAACATGTTCTTTTTTCAGAATATTTTTGAATTTAACTCTAATGTCACAACGGTAATGGGAGTATTAGTCGTCTTTTTTGCATTAAGTTATTTTTATAAATTACTAAAGGAAGTACGGTATAGTGCATTAGAAACTAATCCTATGTTTTGGATAAATTCGGGCTTCTTGATTTATTTTTCGAGTAATTTAATACTCTTTTTTATTAATAATAACCTGTTTAAAGAAGCTTCAGAGGCAAGTTATATGGTTTGGGGACTTCATGCTATTGTTAATATCATATTAATACTGTTTTATACGATTGCCATATGGGTGAAACCGAAGGAACAATAACATTAAAGATAATAATCATTGGTATGGGAGTAATTTTTCTATTATCTCTATCCTTGATCGTATTCTTTGTTATATACCAACGCAGGTTATTGGCACAACAGAAAAAGCATCAAAAAATAGCATCAGATTATCAAAAAGAACTATTACAAACTTCTATTTTAAGTCAAGAAGAAGAACGCACTCGAATTGCAAAAGAATTACATGATGATGTTGGTGCTATGCTTACCACAACTAAACTATATTTTGGACAAATTATACCAGAATTACCTCCTGAAGAATTAAAAGAGATTACAGACAAAACAAAAGTCTTTTTGGACGATATGATTCGTAGTGTACGCAGTATCTCCCAAGATTTAAGACCAGTAGTTTTAGAAAAATTGGGATTGATAGAAGCGATACAGAGTTTGATTCAAACGCTGAATGATTCAGGTAGAATTAAAGTATATTTTGATAATAATACAAATAATGTAGTACCAAAATCAAAAGAACTAAACTTGTATAGAATTGTTCAGGAGTTGATTACAAATACTATTAAGCATGCAGAAGCTTCTGTTATCAAGATTATATTGAAAAATGAGGGAGACGGGTTGATTATTTTATATGAAGATGACGGAAAAGGGATAGACCAAGAAATGCTTTTGCATAAAAAAGGATTAGGACTTAAAAATATAGAAAGTAGATTATCTGTACTATCAGGAAGTATGAAATTCCTTAAAAAAAATGAGGGAATAAAAGTTGAGATTAGATGTATGTAGCTATACATCAGAAGTTAATTACCACATAATTATGGATACTATAAAATTAGGACTAATTGATGATCATAATTTATTTCGCGAAGGAATAAAATCTTTATTACTTAAAATGTCTGGTATTTCATTAGTACTAGAAGCAGTAAGTGGGAGGGATTTTTTAACTAAATTAAGCAATATAGTTCCAGATGTTGTTCTTTTAGATTTAGAAATGGAAGATATAAATGGAGTAGAAGTCACACAAAAAATACAAGAACTATACCCAGATCTAAAAATTATTATCCTTACTATGCATAAAGAAGAAAGAATGATTTCTTATTTAATGGAGTTAGGAGCTAATGGATATTTATTAAAAGATACAAATCAGCAAGAACTAGAAGAGGCTATACGATCTACGCACCAAAAAGGATTTTACTTTAACGCTTTGGTTTCTGAGGCATTATTAAAAGGTCTTAAGAATAAAGGAGCAAAACCTCAAATCATAGGTAAAAACTACCAGCTTACGAGTAGAGAGTTAGAGGTGTTAGAATTAATTACTATGGAATATACGACCACAGAAATAGCCGACAAACTTTTTCTGAGCGCCAGAACAATTGAAGGTCATCGTAAAAACCTAATCAGTAAATTAGGGGTGAAAAATACAGCTGGATTAATAATGAAAGCGGTTAGAGACAATATTATTTCGATTTAAAAGCAATCAATACGAATTAAAAAGACCTGTTAATTTTCTCAAAACTAACAGGTCTTTTTAATTCGTATTGATAATATTGAAATATTAACTAGACATGTTTACCTTTTTCCCAACCATGTTTGCCTAGGTATTGTTCTCCAGATTCAATAGCACCTTCTTCTACCATGGTACCCATAGAATCATTCCATCTATTTAGGTATCCAAATAAGGAAATAACACCTAACATCTCTACGATTTCACCTTCGTCCCAGTATTTATATAATTCTGTTTTAATTGTGTCATCAACAGCATTGGGAATAAGAGAAGCAGCAAGAGAAAAATCAAGAGCTGCGCGCTCTGCATCACTAAATGCTGAATGAGTTTTATATTCCCAAATATTATCTAGTTGTTCCTGCTCTGCACCATAACGTTCTGCAGCT
This sequence comes from Aquimarina aggregata, assembly GCF_001632745.1. Taxonomy (GTDB): domain Bacteria; phylum Bacteroidota; class Bacteroidia; order Flavobacteriales; family Flavobacteriaceae; genus Aquimarina; species Aquimarina aggregata. The sequence goes on from NZ_LQRT01000024.1 coordinate 236,915, forward strand.
CTAATAGCATGAGCCTGACAATATCTACACCCTGTAGCATTACTGCTTACCCATGCAATCATACGTTTTAAAGCAGATGTAACTCTACCTTCATTAGCCATAACAGCTTTATTTAGATTTATAAACGCTTTAGAAATGGCTGGTCTTCGTTGCATTGTTAATACAGAATTTGGGCAAAAACCTAAAGTTTCATTAAAGAATTCTGCTAATTCTCTAGTTTCTGGATCGTGATCCGCAGATAATGGAGTTACTAATGGCATATGTATGTGTATTTTTGATTGTAAGTATAATTTTTATGGCTAGCAAAATACAAAACTAAAGTCAAATCAAGAGTGGTCAAGATGTTTTTTGTACTTTGGATTTTTAATATTGGAATATACTTTACGAATGAGATGGACACTAAAACCAAAGCCCGAAATAACAGCGGTAAATACTTTGGCAAAAGCACTAAATGTTGATACGATAATTGCCACACTTCTTGTACAAAGAGGCATTCAAACCTATGATGAAGCTAAAAAGTTTTTTAGACCATCACTAGATGAGTTACACGATCCTTTTTTGATGAAGGATATGGATAAGGCTGTTGTGCGAATAAAAAATGCTATTGAAAGTGGAGAAAACATAATGGTATATGGTGATTATGATGTAGACGGAACAACTTCTGTAGCGTTACTGTCGTCATATTTAAAAACATTATCACCACAAGTAACAACATATATTCCTGATCGATATAATGAAGGGTACGGTATTTCTTATACAGGAATTGATTATGCTCATGATAACGATATCTCTCTGATTGTTGCTTTAGATTGTGGTATTAAAGCTATTGAGAAGGTAGCTTATGCAACATCTAAAAATATTGATTTTATTATTTGTGATCACCATAGGCCAGGTGATAAAATCCCTGATGCCGTTGCAGTTTTAGATCCAAAACGTGAAGATTGCGAATATCCATATAAAGAATTATGTGGTTGTGGTGTAGGATTTAAATTGATTCAGGCGTTAGCCATAGATCAAAATCAAGAAATAGAAGATTTATTACCTTATTTGGACTTGGTGGCAACTGCTATTGGAGCGGATATTGTGCCTATAACTGGAGAAAATCGCATATTGGCATTTTATGGGTTGCAAGTTATTAATGCTGCACCAAGAGCTGGTTTTAAAGCAATGTTATCCGAGGTAAAAAAAGAAAACTTAACCATTACAGATGTAGTATTTATAATTGCTCCTAGAATTAATGCGGCTGGAAGAATGAAACATGGATTACATGCCGTAACATTGCTTACAGAAGAAAACTATGAGATAGCATTACAGTATGCATCAGAGATAGAAGTATACAATAGTGATCGAAAAGATGCCGATAAAAGCATAACAAAAGAAGCATTAGCACAAATACTTCATCACAAAGAAGAGGATAGATATACTACAGTTGTTTATGACGAGAAATGGCATAAAGGAGTTATTGGTATTGTAGCATCTAGATTAACAGAGACCTATTATCGCCCCACCTTAGTATTTACTAAAAGTGGTGATAAGTTAGCCGCTTCGGCGAGATCTGTTAAAGGTTTTGATGTGTATAATGCACTTAATGAATGTACAGATTATATAGAGCAGTTCGGTGGACATAAATATGCAGCGGGTCTTACATTACTCGAAGAACAGTATGAGGCGTTTAAACAAAAGTTTGAAGAGGTTGTTTCTTCAACCATTGATACAGCATTATTAACTCCTGAAATAGCAATAGATACAGCAATAGAATTTGAACAGATAACCCCAAAGTTTTTTCGAATCTTAAAACAATTTGGACCTTTTGGACCTGGAAATATGACTCCCGTGTTTATGACAGAAGGTGTAAAAGATACAGGATATGGTAAATGTGTAGGCGAAGATGATAAACATCTGAAATGTAAAATACAAAAGAATGGTATTGCTATTGGAACAATAGGTTTTGGTCTGGGAAATAAGCATAAGATAATAGCCAGTAAACAAGATTTTAAGGCAGCCTTCACGATTGATGAAAACGAATGGAATGGAGTTGTATCTCTTCAATTAAAGTTAAAGGATATCAGTGAGTAAATAAAACTAATATTTTGTTTATATTTATTTAGACTGATTATAAATAATTTAGTATTTTTGAGTTTAAAATAGAACTCATGATGAATGCTATTGACAAAATTTTTAGTAATCAGCTTGGAATTTCTTTTTTCTGGAAGAAAGAAGAGGTTAGTATAACACCCCGCATACAATTAGTATTTAAGGATATCGGATTCTTATTAAGTGTTAATGAGTTAAAGGATTTTTCTAATGCTTGTACTATTGCATTACAAACCCAATGCGCTGCATGTAAAACCCCCAAAACATGTAGGTCTTTATTGTTAAAAACTCCTTCAGATAAGATTGATCTAGCAGTAAATAAAGAAGAACTTGATCAAATAAAAGAGCTTATTAACGAAACTATTTTTCGTGTAGAACTTAAAAACTGGATGCGCAACTTGTGTCTTAACTAAAAGAATTATTTTCTTATGAAGTCCATTATCTTATAAGAGATTTCTTCAGCTTTTGTTTCTTGAATAAAGTGTTTTTCGTCTATGATATGAATGTCTTCATTTTTTACATTTAAAGCATTAGCAGCACGTGTTTGCTGTGGCGGCCATTGTAACATAGTATCGTGAATTCCCCATATTACAGAAACCGGTACAGTAACGTTTTCAAAGACATCAGAATAATCAGGTAGTTCATTACAGGTTTGACTAAAAAAGTAATACATAGCTTTAGTCTTTCCTTCTAACAATGGTGTTTTATAACCTTCGACATCTATTGAGTTTAGTGTATTTTCTTTAAGACCTTGTTTAAATAGGCTTTTTAATAAAGTATTTGTAGAAACTCCATTTCTATAGGCCCACATAGCGGTTTTTGCCATGCCTCCTGGTTTCATTCGAACAGGAGGATAAAATCCTTCTTCATAAATAATAGTATTTAAAACAATGAGTTTTTCTATTTTATCAGGAGCTTGTCTCATTAACTCCCAAGTCCATAAACCACCAGCATCATGCATAACATGAGACCATTTTTCTATACCCAAAGATGCCATAAGCTCTAATAAACGTTTGGCATGATTTTCTGCATTATAAAGCTCAAAACCATCCGGAGAATCGCTAGAACCATACCCTAGCATGTCAGGAATTATGACACGATAACCACTGTCTACAAGGGGTTTTATCATTTTACGATATAACCAGCCAGAGGTTGGAACGCCATGAAGAAGGACAATTACAGGTCCTTTTCCTTGGTCTACATATTTTATAAGTCCATCATCTGTAGGGAATAACCTTTGATCTGCTCTAAAATCTTCATAGGTAATCTGATTTTTTCTGATTTTGGTATTTTCGTATGGTTTACATGAAAATAATAATATACCCGTAAGGATAAGTACAAAAAACTTCTGCATGGTAATGATGATTTATAAGTGGGCAATTTACTTAAAATCATTTTTGTATGCTATAAGGTTTTGAAATTTAATAAAAAGACAATCGCGTATCGAATGTTTTTAAAGCAATGGCTTAACATAATACTACTTGGACAGCAATTTTTATTAACTTCTTTGTTTTTCACATCTCTTGATTGTTAACTTGACAACCATACTCAAACATTGCATCCTGATTTATTGAAAAGTAAAACTTCTACTCGGTCCATTAAAGTTTCCAGTTCGAGAACTATATATCAATTGGTACCAATCGCTTACCTTCAAAATATTAGTCTGGTTTTTAATTACTTTTTGAATATAATCATCATAAGTAAGGATAGACTGATATGATATTAATTCTACTTTTTCTACTGTTAGGGTGCCATTTGTATGTGCTGTTGCTACTGGATGTATAATACTATCTGGAAGTTCTGGGATAATGATTTTATCATTGTCTTTACTATTAAATGTTACATACCAACCAAATGTTGAACCATCAATATCGATACATTGCGCTCTACCCACGACATGATCATTGCCTTGTACTGATAAGTCGATTTGATTATTTGAAAATGTGTAGTCGAACGTCACATTCGGAATTTGATAATTGCTCAGGGGAGCTCCTTTACGTTCAGTAAAATAATTGCCAAATCTAAAAGTATGTATATAGGAGCTGAATGAGTTATTCAAGTAATACTGCATAGGGCTATCTACAACACTTCCTCTATTAAAATGGTAGATTTGATTATAATTACTAAAATCATTTTCTTCTTGTGACATTGTGCCATAAACACCTAAATATGAAGAAGTATTTGAGAATGTATTTGTAGAGTTTACTACAAGTTCACGAGATTCAAGATTAGTATCACTGAAATTTGCTTTATCCAGTATGTAATCTTCTCTTATTGGCTTGTCAATAACAAGGTATTGGTATGAATTTGGTTCATATACATAAAATGAATTAAACTGATTGGTATTTTGGGGTGTCGTATACGTGGATAGATTTAAGTAATTTTCAGTAGTATTCAAAAAACTAGTATACCCAGATTCTGCATCTTTCAATGATCTTAAAGACCCTTGCGCTTTACCACCTTGTCCTATCAAAATATCATTAGAGAGGAAATTAACTGTTGGTATTTGAACGCTGAAACCATTTTCAGCACTTGGTCGAATAGGTTCGGCTAAATTAAGTATTTTAGGGTTGTTTCTAGTCAGGTTTTGATGTGTAGAGATTCCTGTAGCATTGCCATTATCTTGTAAATAAAATGACAACATGAATTCTGTAGTGGCATCAAATTCTTCAGGAGTATTTAAAATAATTTGTCGATCGTCTCTTAAAATTTCTTTAGAGACTACTAGTGAACCATCCATGCGAGAAATAAAAACAACAGGAAAAATAATAGCCGGATTTAATCTGTTTTCTGGAATATTGATAGTAATAAGTCTTCGATAGATATTTACAGGTATTTCTAAAGTGGTTGTATTTCCTAAAGTATCAATCGCTATAATTGTAAATGCTCCTTCTCCAACTCCAAAGGTTTCAGGATCAAATTTGTAATTTATCTCGGCGCTTATATCTGTTACAATTAATGACTCATCATTAAACTTAATTTCAACAGAGGTAATGTCAGAGTATAGATCTGTAATCTCAGGGTTTAAGGTAAGAGATTGATCAATTATCATTTCATTGGTAATACTTTCAAGATTAATTTCTGGTCCACTATTATCGGATATAAAATTCACTTCAAAAAATGCTTTGTTTTCGGCAAGATCAATTGCTTCAATCTTTAGCTTATTTTCTCCATCTGATAAGGTTGATGTATCCAAGTTTACCTCAAATTCGGTTTCCTCAGTAATTTCTGATATTAAATTATCATTGACATATATATTGACCCTTGCAATGCCTTCATTATCCAATGCTTTAAACGTAATTGCATTCGTATTTCCACTAAGAATTGTTTCTTCTTGCAACGAAACTTCACTTATCATAGGTATTTCATTATCAATATTTATAAGTTGTTCTTTTGAGGAAACATTTCCAGCTTTATCAGTTGCCGAAATTTTTAAAGTATAATCTTTAAATTTTCCAGTTAAGCTTTTAGAAGAATACCCAGAAATATCTATTGTAATTAGAAATGGTGGAGTGGTGTCTTCACTTATCTTTTGATTGTCTATAAAAGCCTCAATCTTATCAATACCATTAGCGTCCTCAGCGTCTATTTTTATTTCAAGTTGTTGACTTACAACAATCGCAGTTTCTTCACTAGTATTTGGGAAACCAGTAAAAGAAATCTCTATACTTGGAGGGGTTATGTCTGATTCTAGAGGGTTAGTGTCTTCACTATCACAGGAATAAGTGAGCAAAATAATTGTAAGTAAAAATACAAAAGTGCTTGAGTAGTTGGTCATGATTAGTGTCTTAAATAGAAGTTGTTTAATATATGTGTAATGGTTAGGCAAAATGTTATCCAAGATGCTTCTTTTTTATTCATAAAATTCTTATAAAGTTGAGTACGGACCTTATAATTCTTATAAATACAATGTTAATGGTTGAACTAATTTAAAAAAACTAGCACTACTTATTTTTAATATACTTTTTTTATTAAAATCTCTTTTCCGTTAAAATTAAAATACGCTCCTTCTGTTTTACCTAGTATTAATTTACCAATAGGAGAATTGGCTGCCAGTACAAAATAGGGTAGTTGCTCGATTTCTACCTTGCCTATAGAAATACTTAAAAAATACTGCCCTTGAGAGGTAATAATTAAACTGCCTAGTCGTATATGTGTAGAGGCAGCTAAGTCAATTTTTGCAACTATTTGCTGTAATTTTTGTACTTGAGCTAATTGCGCTCCGGCTTTTTCACGTTCAAGTTGTAGCATGGCACGACCAGTTTCATGTTTATCTCCTGCAGTGCTTTTTGTTTCTGAAGAAAGCGATTCTTGAATATCATGTATAGTTCCTTGGATACGCTGTAATCTTTGTGCTACGTATTCTTGGCATTTATGAAGTAAAGCTTCTTTAATTTTGTGTTTACTCATTATTGATTTTTAGACTTTAATAAAAAATAAAGTGGGTAATTTAGGATATGGGTTTCATGAAATATTTTAAAACCTAATTTAGTATAAAAATCTCTATTACTTTTTGTAGTAGTCTCAAGATATATTGGTTTTGATGATCCGTAGAAATAAAGTACTTCGTTTAATAATATAGTGCCTAAACCTTTATTTTTGTAAGAAGGAGAAGTACCCATAATCCACAAATGTAAAAAAGGGTGTTTAGGATGGTATTTAGCCAAAATTTTCTCTCTTTTCAAAACCCTAAAAGCATTTCTAAACCCAGTACACCAGATGGCAAGTTCTATTTCCCATAAAAGTGTCTTTAAATTCGTTTTTTTTCTTTCAGAATCTAAGAATAAGACACAACTTTTCTCATTATCACTTAGAAATATATCTCCAAAAGTGAGTGCCATGTTAACTTGATATTTCATTAATCGACGGATTCGTTTTTCTCTTTTATGATCTTGTTTTACTACAAAATTTATAGAATTTGGAAATGTTTCGGTTATAAATGTAGCCGATAAAATAGCTACTACTTTTTCTTTATGCTTAAAAGAAGCTTTTTTCATTTAGCCAATTGCGCATTGTGATTAATGATCTTTAAATACTAAAGTACCATAATTATTCATCTGTATAAAAATCCATTCTTTTCTTTTTTGGGTATAATCCGATGCAGGGGTTGCGAGATACTTTAAAGGATTAGGTAGTATTGCAGCAATTGCTGCCGCTTGTTCTTTATTAAGGTTTTCTGCAGGGATGTTAAACCAAAACTTTGCGGCTGCTTCTGCACCATAAATACCATTACCCATTTCGATACTATTTAGATAAACTTCTAGAATACGCTCTTTAGACCATAACTTTTCAATTAAAAATGTAAAATAACTTTCTAATCCTTTTCTAACCCAACTGCGTTGTGGCCATAAGAATACATTTTTTGCTGTTTGTTGTGAAATAGTACTAGCTCCTCGTAAACGTTTTCCGGCTTTGTGCTGTGCAATTGCCCGTTTAATAGCTTTTGTATCAAAGCCATTATGTTCAATAAATCGTTGATCTTCACTACAAATTACTGCTAACTGCAAATTTTTTGAAATCTTAGATAAAGGTTTCCAGCGATGTTGTATGGTATGTTTTTTTTGTAATTTTCTAATGATCATTAATGGTGTTCCAGGAACATCAATCCACCGATAGCTTAATACCCAAACAGGGCTAAGTAATAAGAACGCCACAAAGCTTTTTAAGAGAATGCGAATAATTTTTTTCATCTGTTAACTTTTATTGTCATTCAGTTTGAATAGAGTGATCAAAAAATCATTTTACTTATTTCATTTTATAACTATGTTAATAGAAACTAATTTATAGTAGATCTGCTAATTCTGTGCCAATAATACTTCCTATGGCAACGCCCATTCCTCCTAATCGAACTCCGCAAAACACATTATTTGATAGTTGTTTTACAATAGATTTTTTTTGAGACCCTACTCCCATTATGCCACTCCAGGAATAATCAATTTCAAAAGTAGTGTCTGGTAAAATAACATCATGCAAAAGCTCTTTTAGTTTATCTTGAACCACAAAGGTTTGAGCAAGTTCTGTAGTTTCTTCTGTTTTAAAATCTAGATTTCGGCCTCCTCCCAAAAGAACTCTATCATCAATATTTCTAAAGTAATAGTACCCTTTTTCTAAATGAAATGTGCCTTTAATATGCAAGTTTTTAATTGGTTTTGTAATTAAAACTTGAGCACGAGCAGGTTTTACATTATCAACTCCCAATAAAGAAGCAAAACCATTTGTAGCAATTAATACTTTCTTACTATAAAACGTAAATTGATCTGTTTTTATTTCTGTAGAGGTGTTAAGATCATTTATTTCTGTAACATGACAATTGTTTAAGATATGGATGCCACATGATTGTACTTTATAAAGAAGTTGCCTCATCATCTTTCCGGTATCAATTTGTCCTTCGAGCTGATTTACAATATACTGAGGTTGGATATTTTTAAAACGAAAAGAGTTTTCTTGAGAAGTAAATACATTGTCTTTAAAAATGGATTTTAATAGTGTATTTATATACTCTTTTTTAGAAATACATTCTTGGTATAAGATTTTATCATTTTTGGTAAATAATTCATATCCCTTATAGTGCTTGTATCCTATGGCTTGATCTCCTAAGGTTTTTCGTAAAATATCAAGACCATTAACTCTTTTTTGAATGAGTTGTAAAACTTCTTGTTCTGTGTGTGAATTTAGATCGTCAAGGATTTCCGATAAACTTCCAAAACAGGCAAATCCAGCATTTTTAGTACTAGCACCATTTGGGAGCATACCGCGCTCAAGGATAAGAATTTTTGATTTAGGAAACTTTTCTCGTAACCTTAATGCGCTGGTAAGACCAACAATGCCACTGCCTATAATAGTAAAATCTACAGCCGTTAACCACGATTTATATTCCCAATAGCTAAAATTCATTTTTAATATAAGAGAATAAAAAAACCTCTAATTAGAGGTTTTTTTTATGTTAGTCTTCTGGATCTTTCATTTCAAAATCTTCCATAAATTTAGTGGTGTAATTTCCAGAAACATAATCTGGATGATCCATTAATTGTCTATGGAAAGGAACTGTAGTTTTTATTCCTTCGACTACAAATTCATCTAAAGCTCTTTTCATTTTGTTGATTGCTTCTTCACGTGTTTGCGCAGTGGTAATCAACTTAGCGATCATAGAATCGTAATTTGGTGGAATAGTATACCCACTATAAACATGTGTATCAATACGCACACCATGACCTCCTGGAAGATGTAAATTGGTAATCTTACCTGGAGAAGGTCTAAAGTCTTTGTACGGATCCTCAGCATTGATTCTACACTCGATAGAATGTAACTGCGGTATATAATTCTTGCCAGAAATTGGTACCCCAGCAGCTACTAGAATCTGCTCTCTGATCAAATCGTAATCTACAACTTGTTCTGTAATTGGGTGCTCTACCTGAATACGAGTATTCATTTCCATAAAGTAGAAATTACGGTGTTTGTCTACCAAAAATTCTACTGTACCGGCACCTTCATATTTTATGTATTCTGCAGCTTTAACGGCTGCAGCTCCCATTTTCTCTCGCAATTCATCAGTCATGAATGGCGAAGGAGTCTCTTCGGTTAGTTTTTGGTGTCTTCGTTGTACAGAACAATCTCTTTCTGATAAGTGGCATGCTCTACCGTTACTATCACCTACTATTTGGATTTCGATATGACGTGGTTCTTCGATGAGTTTTTCCATATACATATCATCGTTACCAAATGCAGCTTTACTTTCTTGTCTAGCAGATTCCCAAGCGTTTTGAAGGTCTTCTTCTTTCCAAACGGCACGCATACCCTTTCCACCACCACCAGCACTAGCTTTAAGCATTACTGGGTAACCGGTTTCTTCAGCAACTTTTAAACAGGTCTCAAAATCTGGAATAATACCTTCGCTTCCTGGTACACAAGGGACACCAGCTTCAATCATAGTAGATTTAGCAGAAGCTTTATCTCCCATTCTATCAATCATTTCTGCACTGGCACCAATAAATTTTATTTCGTGCTCTTCACATATCTTAGAAAACTTAGCATTTTCAGAAAGAAAACCATAACCTGGATGTATAGCATCTGCATTGGTAATTTCTGCAGCGGCTATAATATTTGACATCTTAAGATAAGATTCGCTACTAGGTGCGGGTCCGATACAAACTGCTTCATCTGCAAAACGCACATGTAAACTTTCTGCATCTGCTGTAGAATATACTGCAACCGATTTGATCCCCATTTCTTTGCAGGTTCTGATTACTCGCATCGCAATCTCACCTCTATTTGCAATTAGAATTTTTTTAAACATAACTTTTAAAATTTAAAAATCTCAAATTCCAAGCTCCAAATCCCATATGAAATGGATTTTGTGAATTTTGTGTTGGAATTTTAGAATTGGGTTATGATGGATCTACTAAGAAAAGTGGTTGATCAAACTCTACCGGAGAAGAATCGTCTACTAATACTTTTACGATTTTACCAGAAACTTCGCTCTCAATTTCGTTGAAAAGCTTCATTGCTTCTATAATACAAAGCACATCACCTTCTTTTATAGAGTCACCAACTTCTACAAAAGTTGGTTTGTCCGGAGATGGTTTTCTGTATAATGTACCTATAATAGGAGATTTTATAGTTATGTATTTTGAATTGTCTTCGTCTGAACTAGTTTCTGTAGCTACCGGAGTTGGAGCTGCAGGAACAGGTGCCGCAGGAACAGGTGCTACTTGACTAGCAACTGTATTGCCAACAGGAATCTGTTGAACAAATGTTGTCTCTTTACCGTCTTCTGACGCAGTCTTAATGGTGATTTTAATGTCATCCATTTCTAACTTTACTTCGCTAGCTCCTGATTTGGCAACGAATTTAATTAAATTCTGAATTTCTTTTAAATCCATAATGTTGTGGGTATTGTGTGTTATAGTTGTTTAGGAATTGTAGGCCCATTTAAGATATACAGACCCCCAAGTAAAGCCTCCACCAAATGAGGCAAATACGATATTATCTCCTTTTTTGAGTTGTTTTTCGTAGTCGTGCAATAGTAAGGGCAGTGTAGCCGATGTTGTATTGCCGTATCTTTGGATATTCATCAGAACTTTTTCCTGATCTAATCCCATTCTATTTGCTGTTGCATCGATAATACGCTTGTTAGCTTGATGTGCTACAAGCCAGTTTACATCTGCTCCAGTTAAATTATTACGTTCTAAAATTTTTGAACTGGCATCTGCCATATTAGAGACAGCGTATTTAAATACCGTTTTTCCGTCTTGTTTTACAAAATGAAGTCTTTTAGCAACGGTTTCTTCAGTTGGAGGCAATATAGATCCACCGGCTTCTATTTTTAGAAACTCTCTTCCGATACCATCTGTACGTAAATATTCATCCTGTAACCCTAAACCTTCGTCGTTGGGTTCGAATAAGGCAGCACCGCCACCATCGCCAAAAATAATACAAGTTGTGCGATCGGTATAGTCTATTATAGAAGACATTTTATCTGCTCCTATTAAAAGAATTTTTTTATACCTGCCAGATTCGATGTAACTAGCTGCGGTAGACATTCCATATAAAAAACTGGAACAAGCGGCTTGTAAATCATAAGAAAAAGCATTTACAGCTCCAATTTGTGAAGCGGTATAGGCTGCTGTTGCAGCAACGGGAAGATCTGGAGTAGCGGTGGCAAAAATTACCATATCTATCTCTTTTGGATCTAGATTTTTCTTAGCAATTAAGTCTTCTGCCGCTTTAATACCCAAAAAAGAACTTCCTTTGTCTTTATCTTTTAGTATTCTACGTTCTTTAATACCTGTACGACTGGTAATCCATTCGTCGTTCGTGTCAACCATTGTAGCTAATATATCATTAGTTAACACATAGTCTGGCACATAAGCGCCTACAGCTGTGATAGCGGCTGTGATTTTACTCATATCTTAGTTTTAGTTTCATCATCACATTATTTTAATGATCTGATAGAATTTGCCCAAAGCTATTTTGCATGATCTGCAAATAAATTGATTATTGCTAATCAACTTAAATAACTCATTTCAAGGACTATAGTGCAAAAAATGCCCAAAAAGTTATTGAAATTACTAAATTATACACAAATATGGCGCAAAATAACTTGATTTTGACACATATTCAACTAAAAACAAGAAAACTCTCACATTTGTGAGAGTTCTCCGTGAAACTTTAACAGTATACTTACGCTACTTCTTCTTCTGTATTGTCGATTACAATTTGACCACGGTAGTATAATTTACCTTCGTGCCAGTGAGCTCTGTGGTATAAATGCGCTTCCCCAGTAGTTGGATCAGTAGCGATTTGTGGTACAGTAGCTTTATAATGAGTTCTTCTTTTATCTCTTCTCGTTTTCGATATTTTTCTCTTAGGATGTGCCATTGCTTAGCTATTATTTATCGTTTAATAAGTTTTTTAATTTATCCCATCGAGGATCTGTTTCCTCTTGGTCTTCTACTATTGTGTTTTCTGTTGGACTTAATTCGTCTAACTTTTCAAGTATATCAGATTTTAATGTGCCATCTTCTACGCCAGGATGAACTCTTTTAGATGGTATTGCTAAAACAATTAGCTCATAAATATATTGTTGAATGTTTATTTCATACTCTCCATGCGGAAGTATAAGAATTTCTTCATTCTCATCATTATATTCATTTCCAAATTTAACTACAAGAAATAATTCATTCTCAATAGGTAAATCAAAAGGTTCATTCGTAAGATCACAATTTACATTTACAGTACCTGTTGCTTTAAATTGAAGTTCAAACATAGTCGTTTTCTTATTGAACTCTAATTCAGTCTTTACTGCAGCTGCATTAAATTCGTCATACTCAAAATGCTCAAAGAACGTATTGTCAATCTGATACTCAAACTGGTGTAAACCTTGCTTTAGCCCAACAAAAGGAATAGTATACTCTTTAAGTTGTATCATGTCATCATCAGTTTCAAGTGCCTACCAATTTGGTAAAGGCGGGTGCAAAGATAATAAAAAATCGTTATGAAAGCATTTTTGTAAACAAAATTATATCAGATTGTTAGTGTATAATCATGTTTACGGATCACAGTATCAGATTTTAACACTTTATCGATGGTAAAATCCTAGTCTCTCGGTGCTTTATTTTGTGGCTTTCTAGGTTGTTTTTTTAACGGATTTTTAGTGATCTCAGCATATTCATTTCTTCGTTTATATATTTTTAGAGCAGAAAAAACCGCTTCTTCAAAAGATCCATGATCAGCCTTGTTTTTTCCGGCAATTTCAAAAGCTGTCCCATGATCTGGAGAAGTTCTTACTTTGTTTAGTCCGGCGGTATAATTTACTCCCTTACCAAAGGATAACGTTTTAAACGGAATGAGTCCTTGATCATGATAAGAAGCGACTATTGCATCAAATGTTTTATAATTACTTGATCCAAAAAAACTATCAGCTGCATATGGGCCATATACTAATTTTCCTGATTCATTGATTTTTTGGATAGTAGGTTTTAATACTTCTTCATCCTCCTTGCCAATAACACCGTTATCTCCACTATGGGGATTAATTCCTAACACTGCTATTTTTGGTTTTGAGATTCCAAAATCTTGTTTAAGTGCAGTATGAATAGTGTTTATTTTTTGTTCTATTAATTGTGGGGTGATAGTGTCTGCAATATCTTTTACAGCTACATGATCGGTTAATAAACCCACTTTTAGATCATCTGTAATCATAAACATTAAACTATTGCCCTCTAATTGTTGGTCTAAGTAATCGGTATGTCCTGGGAATTTAAATTCTTCAGATTGTATGCTGTGCTTATTTATTGGGGCTGTCACTAAAACATCGATCTGGTTTTCTTTTAATGCTCTTGTTGCGGCTTTTAGAGATTTTATGGCATAACCTCCTACTTTTTCATCTTCTGCGCCAAAGTTGATATCGACAGCTTCTTTCCAAACATTTAAAACATTAATCTTGCCATCTAAAATTTGAGATGTTTTGTCAATACCATGAAGATTAGTATTGATTTTATAATGCTTTTTCAGGAAAGAAAGGATTTTTACCGAAGCAAAAATTACGGGTGTGCAAAAATCTAGCATTCGCGAATCTTCAAAAGTTTTGAGGACTACTTCGCTTCCAATACCATTAAGATCTCCAATAGAAATCCCTAATCTTATTTTCTGTTCTTTCTTCATTTTTATGAGTATTTTTGAAATCTAAAAATCAGACCTCAAACTTCAAGGTCACAAATTTAACTAAATAATTTGCATTTATGTTCACAGGAATCATCGAAGAATTAGGAACGATAGTATCACTGCATGCAGATCAAGAAAATCTTGATATTACGGTACGAGCTGCTCTTGCCTCTGAGGTAAAGATAGATCAAAGTGTTTCGCATAATGGAGTTTGTCTAACTGTAGTTTCTATTCAGGATGATACCTATACAGTAACTGCTATTAAAGAAACACTAGATAAGACGAACTTAAACACACTTAAAGAAGGTGCTATAGTAAACCTAGAAAGAGGTATGAAGGTTGGAGATCGATTAGATGGTCATATTGTACAAGGGCATGTAGACCAAGTAGCAAAGTGTATTGCTATTTCTGAGGCCGATGGCAGCTGGTATTATACATTTAGTTACGACCCGAGTTTAAGTAATATCACTATAGAAAAGGGATCTGTTACTGTTAACGGAGTAAGTTTGACGGTAGTTAACTCTAAAAAGAACGAATTTAGTGTTGCTATTATCCCGTTTACATATGAGCACACCAATTTTAATACTTTTGAAACCGGTACGATTGTAAACCTAGAGTTTGATGTCATAGGTAAATATGTACAAAGGATAACACAGTTAGGGTTATAATAGTGTAGATGAAAAGCTGTATTTTAATCATAATATCCGTATTTGTTGTATGTTCTTGTGCTAAGGACACGATTCTTTTTGAAGATAATTTTGAAGGGCATACTCTGGGCAATATCCCGAATAAGCCTTGGAAAAAAAGTGGAGCAGGTACTGTTGTTATTGATACGTTGAAGTCATTTAGTGGAAATAAATCAGTACATTTTATTAGCGGTGAAGGGTATAAAAATAGAGCTTTTATAGGATTAGATCATATCTTTCCAATAGCAAAAAATTGCTATTTTGGGACTATGAAGATGTATGTTGAAGAAGCTTCGCCTAATGGTGTACATTGGACAATGTTGCAGAGTTCTGGGAAGGTTCGGGGTCAAAATTTTTCTGCTGAAATTAGGTATGGGGGACAGCATCAAAAACATTTAATGGCTAATTATGATACACAAGGCTTAAAAAGTGATTGCTGGAAGCATTCTCAGATAAAAATTCCAGAAAAAAAATGGTTTACGCTAAAATGGATGTTTGATGGAGATCGTAATACCATGAAATTATGGTTAGATGGTACAATAGTAGAGGCGATTACTGTAAAAGACTACGGAGAAGGCTGTGCTTTTGATGAGGTAAATAATAAATGGATTTTTCCTGTGTTTGAAAATGTGCTGATGGGTTGGGTAGATTATCAAACAGGTGGAGGTACAAGAAATGTATGGATAGATGATGTGGTTATCACTACAAAGTAATCAAATAGATAATTATTGACGCTCGTACTTAGCATAAAACCATAATTTTGGTGTGAGTGTAGTGTCATCACTATCATAATATCCCCAACCTATTATTTCGTAAAAATTTTTAGATACTGTTTCTTTGAAATACTCAATTTTTTGTGGCTTTTTTTCATCCCTTTGCCATATGATTGTATTGCTTCCTTGAGTACTTCCTTGATGGATTACTGTTTCATCAGGTTTTCTGACCACACACCACATTTGACCATCTTGAATTTTATTAACTCCTTTACTTGTAATTTTTTGACCTGTATCTGGATAAAAGTCTGTAATAACAACTGTTTGAAAGAGTGCTGTTGTAGAAGTGTATACCTGTTTTACATCAATGCTATTGATTTGGTTTAGTCCTTCTTTCTTTAGATTAGATAAAGAAATATTTTTCAGATCTATTTTGTCCTTTGATAGTCGTTTGTGATCCTCAAAAATCAGAAATTGCCCTTTCCAAGTACCATCAAGTATACTAAAGACATTTTTGTATTGATTGTCTTTTTCTGTAGTTTTAGGAATGGTCTTAATATTATCTATAGGCGTCTTGTCCTGGCAGCTAAGTGTAGTGCAGGTTAGTAAAATAATAAGGATGTATATTTTTTGTGCCATTTATTATATATGACAATGACTACCTTATTTAATAGATATTTGACTCTTAATTTTAAGAAGAAATAAAACTAATTAAATTAGCTCTACTTCATTAAACTTAAAAAGAGAGACTTTATCTCTTCCAATTTTTAAAAGCACCCCTCCTAGATCATTCAAATTAGAGCAGGATTCAAAATCCAATACTTTACCAAAATACTGACTTTTTCCATCAATGACTTTGTATCGCATAATTCGTAATTTAATTTGACTTGTTTTCCCAATTTTTAATTCTAGTTGTTCTTTCCCCAAAAAACATACCAGAATACAACAAATACTCAAGTAAATGTAAATGTCATATGGCGTTTTTAAAAATAAACTTATCAGGTTTTATTAACAATGCCAATAAAAATATAGAGTTAATTATTTGTTAATCATCAGGTTGTAAAATAAGAGAGGTAAGGCTGAATATGAGGTTAATGCACTAAGTGTTGAAAAAAACATTAATTTATATCTTAACAAAGCTATTGGAATCATTCCAAATTTTGTATCTTTGTTTTGGAATTATTCCAACATCCTGAATCAATCACAGATTAGAATTTTAAGACTTTTTTCACTTATTATTAAGGTATTATTTTAAAGTCGTGGCATGCGTTTTGTAAAATTACTAGTAACCTAAATCGTATGACTATGAAAAGATAAATACCTAATGCAAATGATTTTATGTTATGAGTGGTATGAACTATGAAATACAAAACCGAAAGCTTAAATCGTATAAGCACACTTTTGATTATAATTTTTGTAAAAGAAAATATAACGAATATGCCCGTATGCCCTTAAAAGAGTTTAAAAAATGCTTAAAAAACCCACAAAAATTGGGAGAAATAGGTCATTTATGTAGTTTTATTCTATGGGTCAAAAATAAAGAGAAACATGAGTATAGAGATAGTTTAGGAGACTATGGTCTTATTCATTTACTTTTTCATTGTTTAGAAAGTAAACATAATGCAGAAATACACGCAGAGTATATTCATATGCTTTTTAAAGAAGATATTAAGTTATCATGATTTAATGTATTTGTCCAATTATTAAAGCTTTAGTTGAATATGTGCTTTGTTAAAAAGTTTTACAATAAAGAGCATGATTAATGAAAATAGTAATGACCAGCATATTCCTGGTAATCCGTAACTAAAGTAATCAGGTATAATCTTAATATTGAATGTTAAATTAAAGTAGATAATGATACCCGGAAGTATGTAAATAAGTAAAGGATTTGATGCTGCTGGTATAATAAAATTTGACCAACGTACTACTTTTTTGATTTCGATTAACCAATAGATAAAATAATAAATAAGAACACAAAACCCAACAGAATATAAACACCATGAAGGCGTAGCTCTAATCTTAGATACTTCATAATAGGGGCGCAATAGGTATCCTAATGCAAAAACCAGGAGAATGAAAATAATAATATTACGATGAATTTTTGGGTGTGATTGTTTTTCAAAGAAAAATAGGGAAATAATGACACCAGATATCACAATAGAGGCATGTGCAAAATGTCCAGCTACAGTGCCAAGCCATGTAAATCCTGTTTTTTCACTCCAACCAGCAGCATTTAATATGGTAATTGCCAGAAAGAATCCAAGAAAAGCTATCATTAGCGTTTTATTACCGTTGCCTGCCCAATAGGCTAAAAAGGTAATCAAATACGCCCAACCGATTAAACCTAGAATTCCCCACCATTTTACCGTCATCCCCCTAGCACCAGAATCTTGGATATAAACAAAATACATGAGTATTAGAATGAGTATTGAGGTATATTGTAAACTCCATTTTAAAGTTTTAGAGAAGTTAGAAGGGTAGTTATTCCATATAGGAATGGGTAGACTGTATGCTAAAAACCCCCATAAAGCTATAGGTATAATCATTTTTGATGCGTCATAACCGTATGATGTATTTACCATATATAGCCCCATAACAAGCAATGCTATAGTTCTTTTTAGTGTATGTTTCCATATAGCTATAGGATTATCTTGTTTTTTTAATCTGGTATTAATGGCAAAAGGGATAGACATACCAACAATAAATAAAAAAGCAGGAAACACTAAGTCAACAAATGTCATTTTATCTTCATGTGAAAGTGCATGCTTCATCCATAAAGGGATATGCTGAACTCCAGAAAGTTCATTCACAAAAATCATTGCAAATATGGTAATTCCTCTAAATACATCAATCGAAGTAATTCGCCCTGTAAATAAGTCTTCTTTAATGGTCATAAAAAGATGCGTTGCTGTTTTTAAAATTACTTAAATTTTGTAAGTTGATACCATAAAATTCGCCAAACAACATAATAGCATAAACAAAGTGCAATTTTTTGGTTTTTTATTGCAATTACGTCATTCTTTGTGGGGTATTTGATGCTAATAAATTGCAATTCGTTATTAATTACATACCTTTAAAATTAAAACACAATCATCATGAAAACGACACAGATTAAGCAACTTATGTATATCGGGGTACTCCCCTTTTTATTGCTAACTTCTTGTAAAACAGATACGACTAATGCCGATCTAAAATCAGCACTTACTTTATATGCTTCTTTTGACAAAGGAGTGTCTGCTGATTTTGCACTGGGAGATAAGAATTTATATACGGTGCCTTCTAGAAAAGCTCGAGATTCTGCTCAAATAGGATTGCATAAACACGATATTAGTATTGCAAAAGAAAAAGGACGTTATGGAGATGCACTTTTATTTACAGAGAGAAGTCGAGGAAATATCTATTATCCTAGTGAAAAAAACATAGCATATAGTATATCAAATTGGAGTGGTGCTGTTTCTTTTTGGCTAAAACTTGATCCTGCCACGGATTTAGAACCGGGATACTGTGATCCTATTCAGATAACCGATGTAAGTTATAATGATGCTGCAATATGGGTAGATTTTACCAAAGAAAACCCAAGAGATTTTAGATTGGGAGTAATTGGAGATAGAGAGGTTTGGAATCCAAATCCACAGGGTCCAGATAATGAAAATCCTATATTTAATAAACAATTAGCGGCTGTAAAAAACCCTCCATTTGGAAAAGATAATTGGACACATATCTTGATTAATTTTTCAAACCTTAATACGAAAGAAGGAAAGGCTTCATTGTAAATTTGTTTCTTGCCTTGGCCTGTTTAGTTTTATGTTTGTAAAGAGTAGTACTTCGTATTGCTAAGGCAGATAGTTAAAAATATCAAAAAACAATTATGAATCGTATCAAGAAAACTAGCCTATTAGTCTTTATTTTAATTTCAAGTTTAAGTATTGGGCAATCTTCAAGTGATGTTTCAATGATAAAAGAACATTTAACGAAAATCACAAAGTCCAAAGTATATAGAAATCATACTAACATTGAGCAATTAAATAAAATCGCAGATTATATTAAAACTGAATTCTCGAAATACTCAGATGAGGTATCATTTCAGGAGTATAGTGTTGAAAATAAAAAATATAAAAATGTTATTTGTTCTTTTGGTTTAGAGCATAAGAAAAGAATTGTTATCGGGGCGCATTATGATGTTTGTGGTAATCAGGAAGGAGCAGATGATAATGCTAGCGGAGTTGTGGGCTTAATCGAATTATCACGCTTACTACAAGGTAAAAAAACGAATTACAGAATCGACTTAGTGGCTTATACGCTAGAAGAACCTCCGTATTTTAGAACAAACAAGATGGGTAGTTTTATTCATGCAAAATCTTTACATGACGCTAATATTGATGTTTACGGTATGATTAGTCTTGAAATGATAGGATATTTTAGTGATGTACCAAATTCTCAACATTACCCAGTCGCTTCTTTATCCTCGATTTACGGAAATAAAGGAGATTATATAACCCTAGTAAATAAGTCAAATAAACAAAAGTTTGCCAGAGATTTCTGTTCGATATTTAAAAGTAATAAGACAATAAAAACGACAATATTTGATAATCCGATGTCATTAGAAAGTGTTGAATTGTCGGATCATCTTAACTATTGGAAATTAGGCTATGATGCTTTAATGGTTACCGATACAGCTTTTTTAAGAAATAAGAATTATCATAGAAATTCGGATAAAATGGAAACACTGGATTTTGATAAAATGGCTAAAGTTATAGATGGAGTCCTTTTGACATTACTAAAAATATAATGACGCATTTAGTATTGCTTTTAATGGTAGATGAACATCTGTATACGTTAAAACTTAGGTACTCCAGAAAGATCAGGAGGTAGACTAAGTGTTTTTGTAACCGATTATTAGAATCGCAGTACAGAGTAGACTTCTGATTGTTTTTATTAATTACAATAAGACTAAGATATAAACTCAAGCGGTGTGACGTATTCCAATAATACTTAAGTCTATATCAAAAGTCTTATAGTGCATTTTAAACCTATGATTACCTATGTATAGATTGAGAAGCTGCGTTTGGGAGTTCTCTAACAAATACAATAGCGGATTTTAGGTATACCTTAAAAAATTTCTTTAAAAACATCATCATTACTTTTTTATATAAAACGCATTATTCTCTTTAGCACCTACCCCTTATGGTGTTAAAAAATTCAAAAGAGTTGTATTTAGTAAGTTTTGAACGTTGTTACACTTGTGATCATCTAAGAAAGTACACGATTAGATATGTACTTACCAATGAGATGTTGAGACTGTCATTTTTTGTATTATAATTGCATGCTTAAGCAGGTAGTTTTAATGCGCAAATATTGTCATATTAAAAAATATCTTTTAGTACATTTAAACAACTACATTAGGACGATATGAAAAAAAGCAAATCAGCTCCAAAAAAAAATAGAAGACCTAAATCTTCTCAAAGCTTGGGAAAAGCACCAGGTACGGTAGTATATATTGGTGAAAAAGAGCATTTGCCTACCAAAATTGAAATTCAGGATTATACCAAAGAGGTATATCACGTTTCAGAAACAGATCGGGTAGAAGATATATTTACATTTAAAGGTAACGATCGTACTACCTGGATTAATGTTAATGGATTAAGCCATACCAACGAAATCACCCAAATAGGTGAACACCACGGTTTGCACCCTCTTTTGCTAGAGGATATTGTAAACACCGATCAAAGACCAAAGATTGACGAATACGATACGTATCTTTTTTTGGTGCTCAAAATGATGTACTTTAATAAGAATCATGAGTTTATTGTAGAACATATATCTATCGTTTTGGGTAAAGATTATGTGATTACTTTTCAAGAATCTGATGAAGATATTTTTGATCCAGTACGTGCACGTATTACCAATCCCAAAAGCCGCATTCGAGGATCAGGAGCAGATTATCTAGCATACTCTTTGTTAGATGCGATTTTCGATAATTATTTTGTGGTCATTGATAATTTAGGAGATAAAGTAGAACTATTAGAAGAACAACTTTTTAATGAAAAAGCGGGGGATACGATTACACAAGATATCCAATCTTTAAAACGAGAAATACTACGTATTCGAAGAAGTATTTTACCACTTAGAGAGGTTATTGGCAGGGTTGTAAAATCAGAAACGGGACTCATTCAAGAAAAAAATACCGATTATTACAGAGATTTATATGACCACATTATCCATATTCATGAAAATATAGATGTATACCGCGAAATGATATGGGGACTTATGGATATGTATATGACTACTATTAGTAATAAAATGAATGGTATAATGAAGGTGTTGACTATTATATCTACCATATTTATACCACTTACGTTTATCGTAGGGGTGTACGGAATGAATTTTGAAAATATGCCTGAGCTAAAATGGAAATACAGCTATCTCGTCTTATGGGGCATCATGATTATGTTATTTGTAAGTCTTTTGATTTTCTTCAGAAAGAAGAAATGGTTATAATATAATTTTTAATTAAATCAGTTCTAGTAAAAGTAGTTGTTTTATATAATGTACTCTTAAGTCTATATTAAGAATATATAAAACGATCATTATTCATTTTAAAAATACTTGTTGAACAATGACTAACTAGTTATGAAAATAGGTTTAATAGTAGAGTGTTGGAAAAATTTAAGAATGAAGTACGATTATTTTAATGAGTACTAGAATTTTTTTGAAAAAAATAATCAGTTCCAGAAAATGAAACTAATAGCACTTATTTTTGTTTATGATCAAATCCGTTAAATGGGATTTTTATGAATAAATAGAGACATGAATTTTTTCCGGAAAGATATTGAACAGGAAAACAGAAAACGACTGAGACAGCTACTTGACAAAGTAAAAGTTCAAAGTTGTCCAGATGAATGGAAATTTGAACATTTTGCTGTAAGTGGATTAACAGAAATAGGCTTCTCTGAACTGAATCCAGATGTACTATTAGTGATTTCAGGAAATGGCAGAGGGTTATTTGATTGTAGTAGTTTGAAAAAAAATGAACGAGATAACACTACTGATTTTGAGATTGACTATTCTAATCTGACCTGTTATGGGATAGGAGAATTAAAAGAGGAAAAGATTAGAATCTCAGGATTACACGGTGGTGGTTTGCCATTAGGAAATTCAAATGGAGATAGTATAGAAATAATGGCATTAGATTGGCCCAAAATTGATATTATTTTTCAGCCAAAGTGGTCATCAATTTATGCTGAGAAAGATGGAAATAAATGTTTTAGAATTTATTCATCTGATACCTTAAAAACCTATGGGTTTTCTAGCAATGGAAATTACTTTATAATAGCAACCAGTAGTGATTTATTAATATTTAAGAAGAAAGAAACCTAAAAATGTAATGCAAAAAATAGTTACCTACAAGGCGATATATAAGGATAGATTTGGAGAAGAGAAGATAGAGGTAGTCAATGATTTTGAAACTTTATCTTTTCAGTTAGGGAATCTTAAATTTAAGAGTAACACTTTTGATTTTGAATTAGAAAATTATCAAAATTATTCAAAAGATCAGCTCCAACGTTTTACGTTTAATAAGATTCCTTATCTAAATGGAGGGTATTGCTATGATTTATGCAATTGCGAGTTTACTTTTTTTATACCGATATCAATACTAAGTATAAAAAATCAGAAAATAATAGAACGAGAATTAGTTGTAAGCCTTGAGTTAGGTAAGTCTTTAAAAAATGGTAGCTTAGACAAAATTGATCTACAAATGAGCATAGAATTAGATAGCAAAATCTATAAAGCAAAAGGAATGGATTTTGAACATCTTGCCAATAATTTATTGCATCAGTTTAAGGGCTTCTATAGATTCAAAAATTGTTTCGGATGCCAATTCTCTGATTATAGTGTTTATGGACAGGATATCTTTGGTACCATGCTATGTTTTAAAAATCAGAAAAAAGAGTATAATGAAGTTAAAAGCAAAGAAGCATACTTAGACTTAGAGAGAGAAGATAAAGTAGTGCAAGAGATTTTTCTTTGTGAAGAATTTGAAGTACGACAAGGAAATACGGGATACCGAGGATAAAGCAGGTGTCTAAAAATAATTAAATAAATGAACTATATAATACTAGATCTTGAAGCAACCTGCTGGAAAGATCGAAACATACAAAAACAAAACGAAATCATTGAGATTGGAGCGATAAAAATAAATGAACAAGGTAAATCCTTAAGTGAGTTTTGCGAATTTATCAAACCCAAACACAATCCCGTTCTATCAGACTTTTGTAAAGAGTTAACTACAATAACACAAGAAGAAATTGATGCCGCAGATACTTACGAAAATGTAATTGATCGTTTTAAAGGTTGGATAAACCTCAATGAGCCCTATGTTTTATGCAGTTGGGGGTTTTACGACAAAAAACAATTTCAAAAAGACGATGAGTTACACCAATTAAACACAGAATGGTTAAAAAACCATATTAGTGTAAAACATCAATATGCAGAAATCAAGAACCTAAACAAACCAATTGGAATGGGCGGTGCCTTAAAAAAAGAAAAACTCACCTTGGAGGGAACACATCATAGAGGAATTGATGATGCCAGAAATATTGCCAAAATATTCAAAGCTCATTTTGGTAAATGGAATGTAAAATGAATTTAGACGATTTATTAGACAAAGTGGTTTCAAAAGAAACATTCTTTGCTTTTGTAAAAGCACTTAAAGAAGATAAAATAGATGAAGATGAGAAGGAAAAGAAAAATCCTTCTTCACCATATGATTCTGGAGCAAACGGTTGGGAAAATAATTCGATTCCTCACTTTCTAGATTCACTTGAAGCCTTTGGAGAAGATAGTCAATACATCACAGAAGAACCAAGTTGGAAAAACTTTGCTTTGTTGTTATATGCAGGGAAGTTTTATGAATAAATACCCAAAACTAGAATCTTATAAATTGAGAAAAAGAATAAGAAATTAAAAATTTAATAAAGCAATAAAATTATTTAGATATGAAAAAAATAAAAACTTTAAAAAAACTATCTAATCTTAATAAACTAAATAACAATTTAAAATTTAAAGTAAAAGGAGGTACGGATCTCCCAAGAGATAGGAACAATGTTCAGAATCCACTTGGCGTACACAATTAAATCTGAATTACAAATCCTTTGAATTTATCTAAGAGTCTAACTATAAATCCATATCAAACTATAAAAAAGTGTGCAAATTGCTAAAAACAAAAAAGAGTTACGATATATTTCAATCGTAACTCTTTGGTTTTAAAGGTGGTCCCACTTGGGCTCGAACCAAGGACCCCCTGATTATGAGTCAGTTTTTTGCAATTTGATTTTCTCATTAAAAACCTTGTTAAGTGTTGTAAATAAAGAAGTTGATGGTTTTTTGTTTTGATTTAATTTGTTATTCTGTATGCACATTTTGTAGTTTTGTATGCAAATCGTATGCACATTGTATGCACAAAGAATCTGATCATGATGATAACATATTCGATCTCTATATATCTTGATAAGAGAAGACCAAAATCTAATGGAAAGTATCCGATAAGGCTTCGGGTTTTTACACCTAACCCCAGAAAACAAAAACTATATCCTACTGCGTTTGATTTTACCGAAAAAGAATTTGAAAGTATTTGGTTAACAACAAGAACCAGAAAAGAGCATAAAGAGACACGGTTAAAGCTACAAGCTGTCGAAAATAAAGCCAATGAAGTTGCTAGTCAAATTATTCCATTTTCTTTTACACAATTTGAAAAGAAACTTTACCGAAAAGTTGATGACGGAGTCAAAGTAAGCTATCATTATAAAGAAAAAATATCCGAGTATAAAAAGTATGATCGTATCTCGACAGCAGATTCTTATCAATGTAGTGAGAATGCATTCAAGAAATTTATGGAATCTAAAAGTCAAAACTATGATAATTTAACGCTCTTAGATATTAATAAAGAATGGTTACAAGATTTTGAACAATATATGCAGAATAAGGGGAGATCTTTAACGACGGTAGGGATATACCTAAGGCCTTTAAGGGCAATTTTTAATAAAGCAATTGATGACGGAGAAATAGAGAAAGAATTGTACCCTTTTGGGAAACGAAAATATCAGATACCAACTTCAAAAAAAGTCAAAAAAGCATTGAATAAAGAGCAAATGAAAAAGTTATTTCAAGCCAAACCTACTAACAAAGAACAACAAAAAGCTAAAGACTTTTGGTTTCTATCCTATAATTGTAATGGGATGAATATGAAAGATATTGCTCAATTAAAATATAAAGATTTAACTGATAACAAGATTGTGTTTTACAGGGCAAAAACATTATTCACTTCAAAAACAGACTTGAAGCCTATAACTGTTTATCTTAATAATTATATCAAACGGATTATAAATACCTATGGTAATATAGAAAAGCTTCCGAACAATTATGTTTTTGCTATTTTGGAAGGTAATGAAACACCGGAAAGACAGCAGGTAAAAATCAAGAATTTTACGCGCTATATTAATCAACATCTTAAAAAACTATGCGAAGCTAATGAACTACCTGGTGCAATATCTACCTATTGGGCTAGACACAGTTTTGCAACCTTATCTGTTCAAAAAGGTGCTACTATGGAGTTTATGCAAGAAAGTCTAGGTCATAAAGATATGGCTACCACGCAATCTTATTTTGCTGGTTTTGATGACGATACCAAAAAAGAGTTTGCAGAGAATTTGATGGATTTTGATTGAAAAGCTTATTGAAATTTGATACATATTTAAAGTATTGAGCTAAAGAAATTTGTTTATAGCTCAATATTCGAATATATTTGAGCTATAAATAATAATTTTATGGCTCAACTATATAAAAAATGGAATTGGAAACATGATTTGTGGCCACATTTTACCTATGATGAAGAAGCATTAAGAGGATTAGAATTGCAGTTTTCTCAAAACACAGGAACAGTTTTGGGAATTTTAAAACATGTAAAAGAGTCAGAAAAGGAAGATTTTCTAGTAGATATATTAAGTAATGAAGCTTTGAAGACCTCAGAAATTGAAGGAGAATATTTAGATCGGGATAGTGTACAATCTTCTATTAAGCAAAACTTAGGGTTAATTACAGATAAACGAAAAATACCACCTGCAGAATACGGTATTTCAGAAATGATGGTGGATTTATACCTTCACTTCGATAAACCACTTACGCATACGCAACTTTTTGAATGGCATAGAATGCTTACTAATGGCAGACGTGATCTAGTAGACATAGGAAAATATCGTACACACAAAGAACCTATGCAGGTAGTATCAGGAAGGTTAGATAATCCAAATGTGCATTTTGAAGCTCCACCGTCTAACCAAATGCTAAAAGAAATGGAGCAGTTTATAAGATGGTTTCATAACAATCATTTTGAACAAAAACAAGAACTACTGTCTATAGCAAAGGCAGGTATGGCTCATTTATATTTTGTATGTATTCACCCTTTTGAGGATGGAAATGGACGAATTGGTCGAGCTATTGCCGAAAAATCTATTACCCTTAGTACAAGAAAACCTGCTCTTATTTCGCTTTCACAAACTATCGAAAGTGCTAAAAAGGAGTACTATAACGCATTAGAGATGTATAATACAACCTTAGATATTACGGGGTGGTTGGAGTATTTTGGAAAAACTATTTTACAGGCGCAAGAAAACACTTTGAAACAATTAGATTTTCTGATAGAGAAAACCAAATTTTTTGATAGTTATAATAGTCTGTTAAACGAGAGACAACTTAGAGTAATACAAAGGCTTTTTAAAGCAGGGCACGAAGGTTTTCTTGGTGGATTAAGTGCAGAAAATTATGTTCGAATTGCCAAGACATCCTCTTCAACAGCAACAAGGGATTTAGTATATTTAGTAAGGCAAGGTGTTTTTACTAAAACAGGAAGTTTAAAAAGTACTCGTTATTTTCTAAACATCAAGCGAAATATATAAATAAGAGTGAGCTATCAAAATAATTTTCACGATATAATGCACGACATAATTTTGCAATCTTATCTTTTATGCAAGAGAGTTTATTTTATAAGTGAAACGAAAAGGAGTTTGCTAAGAACTTGATGGATTTTGATTAATTCTTATTTTTTGAAATCTGCTCTGCCATTAACAAAGCATTATAAAGATTTACGATTTTACCAGATTTTGAGAGTTGAGAAAATGGAACTCTAGGTCCTTCAACATTACCAGGAGGTCGCACATTTATATGATATACGTTTCCAGATTCCAGAATAATATCTTTTACTTGAGCAGCCGTAAGCTTAGGGTATCTTGATCTTATCAAAGCAGCAATACCCGAGACAATAGGGGCAGCAAATGATGTACCATCTTCACTAGCATAGGTGTTATTTACAGTAGTAGTATACAAATCTTGACCTGGAGCAAAAACATCTACATTCTTTTTACCGTGATTAGAAAAATAAGCTGATAGTCTATAATCTAAAAAAGTATTTGATGCACCAACATTTATAAAATTCTGAGAAACCTCTTCATTATTAATATAATCTAAGGGGTAAAAATTGTAAATATCAATATTTTTACTATCATTACCAGCGGCATGTACAAGTAGTACATCTTTGTTGTTGGCATATTTTATAGCATCAATAACCATTTCTGGATGTAAAGAGAAGAATTTACCGAAGCTCATATTGATCACTTTAGCACCATTATCCACGGCATACCGAATTGCCCGAGCAACATCTTTGTCATATTCATCACCTTGTGGTACAGCTCTTAAAATCATTAATTTTACTTTATCTGCAATACCATTGATACCAATATCATTATTTCTTGTAGCACCTATCATACCCGCAACTGCAGTTCCGTGAGTATCTATAGATTTATCCTCAATAACAATGTTATTTCCATAATTTGTATCACTAAGATTATTAAAATCATCCTTCGAAACCTTTCTATCATCATAAGCATAATTTAATTTATAATTCTTAATATCATTCACATATTTTGCATATTCATCTAGCGATTCTTGGGTTAAATCATATGTCAAAAATTCGTGAAGTTTTTTTACAGGCTCTCTTAGGTCAGAGTTTTTAATGGTATCTATTGTTTTTAGAACTTCAAAATTATATTCTTGATTAGGAAAATATTTATTCAACTTTTGGCGAATATTTTTTAGTGCAATATTTTGATTTGTAATATATCGTATCTCCTCATCCAAAGCACTTTTCTCTTTTTGATAAAATTTTATTGCCTGTAGAATTAATGAATCTTTCTCTTCTTTTGGTATAACAAGCCCTCTTTTAGTTAGATATCCTTTATTTTTTAATATCCTTACATATTCCCATCGAGCATAATAAGTATTTTCTCCCTTATGATTACCTAGAAAGTTCCAGCCATGAATATCGTCGATGT
Organism: Aquimarina aggregata; assembly: GCF_001632745.1. Taxonomy (GTDB): domain Bacteria; phylum Bacteroidota; class Bacteroidia; order Flavobacteriales; family Flavobacteriaceae; genus Aquimarina; species Aquimarina aggregata. The sequence continues at coordinate 265,952 of NZ_LQRT01000024.1, forward strand.
AACCATTATTGTCATCATCAATATTGTTACTAGGTATCTCTTTTTTATTAATCCATATTTGATCTTTTAAGTCTTCATGATAAATATCAGTACCCCCATCGATTACTGCGACAACGACAGTATCTCCTGTTTTTTTTGATAGAATTTCTTTGTATGCTTTTTCAGAACTTATTCCTTGAATAGTATCTAAAAAAATATCTTTATGCTGCCATGATTTCCATAATTTATTATTTAGCTGTGTTTCTCGACTATTCATAAAAACTATGTCTTTTGAAAAATTATTTATTTCCTGCGTAAAACCAGAAAAATAAAATGAAGCAAGCATAAAGAATATTTTTTTCATCTCAGATAGAATTAAGTTTGTTAATGATTTAACATCTGCGTGTTTTACATATACGACCTCCTCTCGATTGAGGTTTTAAACCATTATCATCACCACCACGAACGATATTTAATTGATCAGAATTGAGTGTTGAAATTTTTAACTTAACAAATGGAATAGTTTTTTTTGTTTTCATTTTTCATTTTTTTATAGTTATCAAAATTACTATTTTTTACTATCTGACCATTATATAAATGTAACATGTTACTATAAATTCATGAATTTATAGTAATTAATTTTGTTAAAAAAATGATTTTCAATACATTAGTTAGGAATGCTTTATTTGACACTACTCTCTAATTTTTTAATAAAATAGGATGGTTTAATACTGGTTTTCTTATAAAAAGCTTGAGAAAATGAAACGGGATTACTAAAACCGACAGTTTCAGCGATAGCCTTAATGGTATATTTTCTAAACATTTTATCGGATTTTAGTTTTTCAATAGTATACTCAATTCTTAGGTCGTTAATATAATCGGTAAACTTTTTTTGCTCATACTGGTTTATAAAAACTGATAAATATTTAGAATTTGTATCTATACTTTTTGCTAAATTTGAGATAGAGGTGTTCTTATTGAGATATTCTTTATTGTATTTGAATTGTTGTAAACCTTTTTTTATAGTATTCAGAATGTCTTCAGACAAATAAGTTAAAGACGGTTTTTCATTTTCTAGTTTTGGATCTTTTTCGTTGGTACCTTTTGGATTAATTAATTGTTCGAATTTTCTTTTATAGTTCTTTCGTTTACGATAATTAAAAATTAAGACTAATGATAGAATGATCAATATGGCGACCAAAGAAATTATACTTGTTGATTTTAAAGAGTTGGATTGATTAAGGTTGGATATTATTTTTTCTTTTTCTATAACTAAATTTTTGGTCTCAAAATCCTTAATTATTCTATCATTTATATATTTATAGTTAGAACTTAGTATGCTATCTACTATAATAAGTTTATCAAGATATAATAACTGATTTTCTTTGTCATTTTTTTCTTTGTAATAATTAATCAAAGTTTTGTATCCCAGACGTATTTCAGGAAATACATCCTTAAAATCTCTAAATAAACTATCTATCTCTTTAAACTGAAGAATGGCTTTTTCTTTTTTCCCCAGCTCAAAATAAGATTTTCCTAAATAAAGTCTACAAAATAATATATTCGATTGATCCTCAAGCTTAATTAAATTAGGTAATGCTTTTTTTAAACTATCTCTGGATTTGTTGTATTGTTTCTTGAAAAATAAATTTACACCTTCATTCATAACAAAATAATAATACATATCATTATCATTATTTAGTAGAGAAATTTTAATTCCCTCTTTATTAATAGTTGTTGCTGTATCAAGCTTAGATAATTTAGTATAGGTGTCAGAAAGTGAAAGTAAAGGAATTAATTTATGAAAATATTCTTTAGGATATTCTGATCTCTCAGATAAGACATAATCATAAAATTCTTTAAAAATATCAAGGGCTTCTTTGTGCTTCCCGATTCTACTTTTTAATAAGCCTATATTAAACTTAGAATTATAGGCCAATAAAGGATTATTATCTTTAGTAAGATTAAATGAGATAAAATAATTATTTAGAGCTTCTTTATAATTCGCATTATCAAAATAAAAATCTCCTTTATTATAATATAATATGGCTGGATATTCTTTGTCTTTGGTAGGATTTTTTTTTGAAAGCTCAATGCCTTTATTCAAAAAGGATAATAACAATGAATCTTTTGAAATTATACTAAGAAGATAATACCCTTTAGCCATCTCTAAACTATCTTTTCTATCAAATCCCTTTTTTATATAGGTCTTTGAGTATAGTACTTCATGGATACCTAAAGAGTCTTGATAGAATCTGTTTTCCAAATCTTCAAATGATATTTCTTTTAAAGAATCTGGTATCTTAAATTTATTTACTTCTTCAATATTTGAAAAATCTTCTTTTTGTATCTGTGAAAAAGAAGAAATAAATATAACAAAGAACCCCAGTTGTAAAAGCCTGATCATAAAAGGTTAGATAATATTTATATTCTATTAGTAGGAGTTAAAACTAATCAAAATTAACAAATAATAACTGGTAAAGAATTAATTAAGACCAATAAACGCTAACTCTTAGTCAAAATACAATATCAATAGTCTCCTACTAAATTGTACTTCAATTTCATGAATTTATACTTCAATTTCACGAATCCTTACATACTTCCCTTGCATTAACCCTATTCCCACCCATACATTTGACTCATCAAAACGCATAAGATGGGAGGACCAACACACCACAAGAAACATCAATTTATCCATGTTATTTTAAAAACATTTCACTTAAAGATGGATGTATTTTTCTATAACCTGGTACATCATCACCGCTATGAGATTATCATGTATTTGTGGATCACAAAACTATATGCTCAAGACAAATCTATAGACCATGCCATACAAATCCTATATAAAGCCAGAAACATGTTTTTGTTACCCAATTGCGACCAAAAGAAATCATAACACAAGTATACATTTAAAATTATAACATAATGAGAAATAGTATCGAAGATCAATTAAACCAGGAAGAAAATATAAAGCTAGCTATATGATCATCCAATTAGAAACTAATTTTTAACCGTATGCGAATTACCTCAAAAACAGAAAACTATAGTTGAGTGAGTGCAAAAGACCTTCTGATGGGCTAAAACAGCCCTCAGTTGGCCTTATGAGGTACAACTCTTAAGCTGGGGCTCTAAAATTAGAGGAACGGAGCCTAATTTTCACAATTATATATTATTACCCCAAGATTAAGACTTTATCAAGGAAAACAAATAATAAAAAATCAAAAAAGGGAATTACAATGAATATTTTAATCAAACAAATCGAAGTGATAGAAAGAATAGATCAATTAATCCGATTGCAAGCTACGGGTACTCCAGAAGCATTAGCTTATAGGTTATCGATCTCAAAGACCAAACTCTATAGAATACTTAATATCATGAAAGATTTAAATGCACCTATTCTTTATGATGTAGCTGTACAAAGTTTTGTATATGAAGAAGCAGTAGGGTTTCAGTTTGGGTTTTATAGCTCGCACGTTAGAGAGTATGCTTAATCCTTCGAGAACCTCAGTGTTCGATAACAAGGATTGAGGTTTTCGAAATCCGAAATAGAAAAGTCAAAATGCATAATCTAAAGATAAAGTAAGATTATGGATGAGTATATGGTTTTTTTAGAAAGCCAGATATTGACGATGATGAATTCAGGTATCGTTTATTGATTAAAGGAGCATTTGAGATTCCGGCATATACTATGCAGGATGTTCTGTAAAATGAAAACGAGTAACATAGCTCAAATGAACAAAAATTATGAGTAGATCCTATGATCTATCGTGTTACTAAATCAAAAATTCTCGATATCAAAAGATGAGCAAAAAGAAAAAAAACCATCGAAAGACAACTTGGCGAGTTAGTAAGTTTGAAGACTTCAAAAATAGTAGGTAATAAAAAACTCGTAATTTTTTTGAAAGATTTATCCGTAAAAAGGAGTGAAGAATAATTACAAATCAAAACATAAAAATCAACATCAAGGAATTGAGCATAACAAAAATTAAGGACTACTTAGATAATGTTAGAAATAAACACGAATTAAAAGAAATCATCCATGAATTCATCTAAGCTTATAATTGGAAACTTGGAGACACGATTTTTTAATAAAAAAGAGTAACAAATAAAAAAACTCAATTCCGAAAAATGAAACTGATGCTTTTTATGTTTGTTCAACTTAGTTCATATTAAGTTAGAAAGAATCTTAACATAAATAACTGCAAACACTTATAATTAAGTTTTGCTAGTAATAGTATTTGTTGCGCAACAAATAGGTCGAAACTGAAAAACCTTTAATAGAGTAAGTGATATTTTAAATTTAAATAAATGAAAAACGGAAGATTAAGTCTTGATGCTTTTAAAGCTAAAGCTGACAAAATTGAAACAAATGAAATCCTTGAAAAAGTGCAAGGTGGTGAATGGGGTGATTGTCATGGTTACTTAGGTGCGGTCAGTAAATTTATTTCTAGCGACTATTGTTGTTTGCCATAAATTATAAATCTTTTTACGGGTAGTGGACTTTAACACTACCCGTGATTATATTTAATCAACAGGATGAAATATAGTATACTTTGGTGTTTTAACAAATATGCTCTCTCAAAATTATAACTTTTAAAAATCAAAAAATATAATGAATATAGATTTTCAGAAACAATTATGTAAGCAAGGACTTGCAAAATTTTCAGAATATATAAAACTACTTCTTTATAAGGAAAATGAGAATATTTTTGATATACTAGATTTTAATGATGATAGTATCTATTTGAACCCTCTTTTTTTCTCTTACTTCAATGGAGAAAAAAACAAACAAGATCTTCAAAGTATAATCTTTAGCTACCAAAAGGAAAATATCTCAATAAAATCAATTGAATTAACTACAGATGAGTTTGGAAGAATATATCTACCAACTATAGGTTGGTTTCAAACTAAATTAGCAAATGAAACTTTAAATTTTGAAAAAGAAAATTTAGTGCTAAAAAAAAATGATTCGATCATTAATTATAATTTTGAAAATATTGAAATGATTGATGGTACAACAGTAGAAATATTAAAATATCCTATATCATTACTGAAGAAAAGTTACTACAATGTAGATAATGAAATTATTGAGGTTGAAATTGAAAAGATTACAAGAATACAATTAAACAATATTACTAGAGCTTATAATATTATTAAAAATAATGCCCCAGAGCATTTTGAATTAATAGAAATGTGTAATTCCAAATCTGTCATTTTTAACGTCGACACTTATCAAAGAAATTCTTTTGCAGATGTTGCTGCACATGGTGTCGGATTTTATAATGCTTATCAAAAGGAGTATGATGAGGTTTTTTTTATTGATGATATAGCACATCAAACAGGTCATGTTATCTTTTCTAATATGATTTTCGAAATCGAAGATTTTTTGAAAATAGAAAAAGAAACGATACTCGAAGAAATTAAACAGCCAGATGGTTCAGTAATAGAAAACAGAAATTTACATATCGTTTTTCATGCTCTCTACACATATTACACTACTTTTATTTGCTTGGATGCTTGTATGAGTAACAATGTTTTTAAGGGAAGGCAAAAACATGAAACTTTAGGGAGAATCTGTTTTTATTTAACTAAATGTCATAAAGATTTATTATTAATTGATAATCCTATATCTTCAAGTGAAGAATCAAAAAGAATCTTCACAGAAAAAGGATTATTAATATATAAAATGGTTAAAAATAAATGGATAGAAATGTATGAAAAGTGGTTTGATGTAATTGAACATTTTAATCTGAAAAATCAACTTTACAACTTTTCTTATTCAAGATTTATTAAACTAAACCCGTTAAATGAAAATATTTATTAAACTATTCATTTTAATAAGCTTTGCTAGTTGCAATTCTAATAATAGTTTTGAATTATGTGCAGGAAACACGCACCCCTACTATCATCCAATTTTGAAATATAAAGGGGGGTTCTATGAAATAAAAAAATATTTTTATAAAAACTATAGAACAAGTCATGGAGCCAATAATTCAGGAATCATTAGAATACAATTTCAGGTGAATTGTCTCGGAGAATCTGGAAATTATGATATTGAAACATATAATCTCGAATATGATGATAGTGTTATTGATAGGAAAATAATGAAGCAACTCGTAGATCTAACTAAAGAATTAACGGGGTGGATTCCGGCAAATAATGAAGAAGGAAATGCTGTAAATAGTCATAAGTTTTTTGCATTCAAAATTATTGACGGTCAATTAAAAGACATTTTACCCAAATAATGAAAGAAATTAAGGTTAGGAAATGGGAATGGAAGAAAAGACTTGTGTATGTAATAGTGTCTTTGGTATGGATTATTCTTATTCTAGGAATTATTTTTAATCAATTGGTTTATGGGGTGATATTTCATGTTGGCTATTCAAATGTATATTATGGAAACAATGATAGAGGAAATTGGATAATGAACTATGCCATTTCGAAAAAGAAAAATCCTGATGGACAAATTTATCATGCGCTATCTGTTCAAAATACAAAAAATGGCAACTATAATGTTGCAATTGAAGCACTAGAAAAAGCTTACAAAATAAAACCAAAGGAAGCAGGAGCTTATTACGGATGGGTTTCATTGTACTATTACCGTGATTATGAAAAAGCATTAAGTATACTAAATGAGTATGATGATTCTACTCCAAATTTTTCTGATGCTCCAATGGGAGAATGCGTTCATTATTTAAAAGGGCTTGCATATATGCAACTTGAAAATTATGAATTAGCTATCAATGAGTTTAATATTTCAATTAAAAATACTTCTCGGCAAAATGGGGAAGATTGGGTTAGTTATTTAGTTTTTTTGAATAAAGGAAGATGTTTATTAAAGCTGAAAAAATATAATGAAGCTATTTTATATTTTAAGAAATCTCTCAGTAATTATGATAAATGTGCAGAAGCATACTATTTTATAGGAATTTCCGAATTAGGACTGCAAGAAAGTCAAAAAGCCTGTGAAAATTTTAATATAGCACTTGAATTGATTAAAAAAGGCTATAAATCATCAGATCTTTATGTGGAATTGTTCCATGAAATCTATGAGCAACAAGTGGCAAAAAGTATTTTAAATAATTGTGCAAATTAATGAAGAAGAGATTTCCTTTTTACAAGCAATTAGATATGAAGGATTGCGGTCCAACATGTTTAAGAATTATAGCTAGATTTTATGGAAAAATATACAGTATTGATTATTTAAGAGAAAAAGCTCATATTACGCAACAAGGTTCTACTTATGGAGGAATAGCAGAAGCAGCTGAAATAATCGGGATGCATTCTTTAGGTGCTCAGTTAACGTTTGAAAGTTTGGCTAGCGAAGCACCTTTTCCTTGTATTGTACATTGGAGACAACGACATTTTATTGTAGTATACAAAGTTGAAAATTATGAAGTTTATGTTTCTGATCCCGCTCATGGACTAATAAAATATACCAAAGAAGAGTTTTTAGACGGTTGGATTCCTAAAAAAGATAAATCTTCAGATTCTGAAGGCTCGGTACTTTTATTAGAACCAACACCAGAATTTTATAATAACAGCTATGATGATAAAGAGAAAAGTGTAGGTTTTAAATTCTTGTTGCCTTATTTTAAGAAATACCGGAAAATTCTATTCCAAGTTTTTCTTGGTCTTTTTATTGTTACATTATTACAATTGGCGATGCCATTTTTAACACAAGCTGTTGTTGATTATGGTATTAACTACCAAAATTTAAACTTTATTTATTTAATTCTTGTAGCTCAGTTAGTTTTCTTCTTGAGTACTACATCTGTAGAAATAATAAGAGATTGGCTAATGCTACATATGACTAGTAGAATTAACATACGTCTATTATCTGATTTTTTGATGAAATTAATGAAGCTGCCCATCTTGTTTTTTGACAGAAAAAATATAGGAGATTTATTACAGCGAATACAAGATCATACTAGAATTCAAAATTTTTTATCATCATCGACATTAGGTGCTTTGTTTTCATTTGTAAATATCTTTGTGTTTAGCCTAGTATTGGCATATTACAATTCATTCATATTTAATGTTTTCTTTTTGGGCACTCTAATGTATTTAGGTTGGACAATACTATTCTTAAAGAAAAGAAAAGAGTTAGATTATAAGCGTTTTGATTTAGCGTCTGGAAATCAAAGTAGTGTTGTTCAGTTACTTAACGGTATGCAGGAAATAAAGCTAAACGGTTCTGAAAGAAGGAGAAGATGGGAATGGGAGACTATACAGGCTCGGTTATATAAAGTTTCTATTAAAAGCTTAGCACTTCAACAAACTCAAAATATTGGAGGTACCTTCATAAATCAGCTTAAAAATATAATAATAACCTTTTTAGCTGCAAAAGCAGTTATTAATGGTGAATTAACTTTGGGGGCAATGTTGTCTGTACAGTATATACTTGGTCAGCTTAATATTCCTGTTAATAGTTTAATCACTTTTATTCAATCTGCTCAAGACACTAAAATTAGTTTAGCAAGAATATCTGATGTTCACTTAAAAGAAGATGAAGAGAATAAAAAAGAAGATACTGTTAAACAATTACCTAACGACAAATCAATTTTAATAAATGATTTAAGTTTTAGATATGGGAGTAAACATTCGCCTTTAGTTCTGAAAAACTTGAATTTAATTATTCCTGAAGGTAAGATTACTGCAGTAGTTGGAGCTAGCGGAAGTGGTAAAACAACTCTTCTAAAGCATCTATTAAGAATAGTTGACCCAGCAATGGGAAACATTAAAATAGGAAATACAGCCCTTAATAACTTAAGTGTATCTTTCTGGAGAACCAAATGTGGATCGGTAATGCAGGAAGGTTATATTTTTTCTGATACTATCGCTAGAAATATTACTGAATCAGACTCCGAGGGTCTAATAGATAAAAAAAGGCTACTCCAAGCTGTTAGAATTGCAAATATTGAGCAATTTATCGAATCACTACCAATGGGATATAATACCAGAATTGGTGCAAGCGGCATGGGTATAAGTGGAGGGCAAAAACAACGAATCTTGATAGCTAGAGCTATATACAAAAACCCGGATTATTTATTTTTTGATGAGGCAACTAGTGCCTTAGATGCCACTAACGAAAGTGAAATCATGAAAAAGTTAAATGCTTTTTTCAACTCTAGAACTGTCGTTGTCGTTGCCCACCGTTTAAGTACTGTTAAAAACGCAGACAATATTATTGTTTTAGAAAACGGAGAGATAATCGAGCAAGGGAGCCATGAAAAATTAGTTATCAAAAAAGGAGCTTATTTTAAATTAGTTAAAAATCAATTAGAACTTGGAGGTTAGTTAGCTATGAAAATTGATGAAATTGAACATAATAGTGAACGGATTAGAGAAATTTTGGCAAAACCACCTGCTAATATTCTCAAATGGGGAATTACAATTATTTTTCTTATTATATGTATTATGTTTATTACTACCTGGATGATTCAATATCCTGATATCATCCAATCACAGGCTATTATAACAACCGAAATACCTCCTCAAAGAGAATATGCTAAGACTACTGGAAAATTAGAGGCTCTTTTAGTTGAAGATAATCAGTTTGTAAGTAATAATCAACCTTTAGCAATTATTGAAAATTCTGCAAATTACAAGGACGTATTTAAACTTAAATCTGTAATTGACACTACAACAATTAGTAATAAATTTTTTAGTTTTCCTATAGATAGTCTTCCTATTTTATTTTTGGGAGATATCGAGTCACAATATTCATTATTTGAAAATAGTTATATCCAATATAGTCTTAACAAGGAACTAAAACCATTTTCTAATGAAGCAATTGCCAATACTTATTCATTGTCTGAATTAAGTAGAAGGTTAAGAAATTTACAATCGCAAAAAGCATTAAGTAAGACTGAACTTGACTTCAAAAAAAAGGAATTAAAACGACACAAAAATTTATTTGAAAAAGGAGTTATCTCTTCACAAGAATATGAAAATAAACTGTTAGAGCTAGCCCAAGCAAAACGAAGCTTTAAAAACTTTGAATCATCGGTTTCGCAAATTAGAGAATCAATTAGTGATGCTAATAAAATATCCAAAGGAACGGAGATAAATCGAAAAAAAGAAGAAATGATATTATTAAAAAATGTTATTCAATCTTTTAATAAACTCAAAAAAAGTATTAAAGACTGGGAATATCGGCATGTTTTAAAATCCAACCTAGACGGGGAAGTATCTTTCTTAAATTATTGGAATGCAAATCAAAATATTAACCAAGGAGATTTGGTGTTTACTATTATACCAACCAAAGATTCACCTCTAATAGCAAAACTAAAAACACCTATTGAGAATTCTGGAAAAATTAAAATTGGGCAGCACGTAAATATTAAACTCAGCAATTATCCATATGCTCAATTTGGAATTCTTAAAGGAATTCTTAAAAATATATCTCAAATTCCTGATGGAGATGGATTCTATATTATAAATGTTGAATTACCTCAAAAATTGATTACATCCTATGGAGAGGAAATAAATTTTAAACAAGAAATGAGTGGTATGGCTGAAATCATTACAGAAGATTTACGTTTGATAGAACGTTTCTTTTATCAATTTAAATTAATATTTGAAAGATAAGCTCTATTACCTTAGAAGATTGTTTAATTCTTTCTTTTCATTGAGAATAATAAATCCAATAAATAATAATAGTATAATTGAAGAAACCCAATAGTTCTCTTTAAAATAGATAAAAGATACTAAAGAGAATAATATTGAAGTAGTTAAATACATCCCTATCTTAAAAAGATTATATGGAATCTTGAAATATTTTCTCCCATAGAAATATGAAATAAGAGTCATTGCAACATAAGTGAAAAGTGTTATCCAAGCACAAGCCATAAATCCAATTTTAGGTATTAAAACTAAATTTAAAACAATTGTAAGAAATGCTCCAAATATTGAAAAATACATCCCAAAATATGTCCTGTCTGTTAGCTTATACCATATTGATATATTATGGTAAATACCTAAAAACAAGTTTGCTAACAAAACAATTGGAACTATGGCTAATGCCTCCCAATAATCAGAATTAATAAAAAGTTTAAAAAAATCAATATAAACAACTATTCCCAAAAACATTACTGCTCCAATTATTACAAAATAAGTCATTACTTTTGAATATACTTCTTTAGCATTTTTTTTCTTAGCTTGATTAAAGAAAAAAGGTTCGGCTCCTAATCGAAACGCCATTATGTATAAATTCATAAAAATGGATAACTTATAACAAGCACTATAAATACCCATTTCTTCATCTCCTATCAAGCGCTTTATTAAAAATTTATCTAAGTTTTCGTTTATTATATAGGCAATTCCTGCAATTACTATTGGCCAACTATATAAAAGCATTTTTCTTAAGAGTTTAAAATCAAACTCAAGTTTAAAATTAGACAAGTATGGTATTAATAAGAGAAAAGAAATAATACTTCCAATGATATTAGCTATGAAAATATAGTTTACTAAATTTTCATCATCAAAGGTAATTTGAACGATTGGAGGTAATATTTTTCCCTGTTCTATATAATCTGGAATATATTTTAAAAATACTAAGTTTATACTAACAATGGTCAAAACATTAATTATTTTGATAATTGTATATTTAAAAGGCTTATTGATTGCTCGCAAATATGCAAAAGGTATCATTGCTAATGTATCAAAAACCAAAATACCTATAAATAGTTTTAATCTTAAAGGATTATCTTTAAAGTTAAATATTTTAAGAAAAAAATCAAAGAAAGTAAATAGTGTTAAGGCAAAGATAATTGTGATGAAAAGTGTACTTAGAAACCCAGTGGATATTAACTTATTTTTATTTATTTCTTTATTATAAAATCGAAAAAAAGTTGTCTCCATTCCAAAGGTTAGTAAAACAGCAAAAAGAGAAGCCCAGATATAAAAATCAGTATTTGTAGCGTATTCATTTCTTTCTAATGTGTCGGTATGTACTTTAACCAACAAAAAGTTTATGATTCTAGGAAAAACAGTGGCAAAACCATAAATAACTGTATCTTTCAAAAATCCTTTTAATACACTCAAAATTATAGTCTAATTTTACTGATTGGAAACATTGATATTATTTCGGGTGATAGTTTGCTAATTTAATAATAAGTATTTTATAAGTTGACAAAAATAGGTTCTTTATCTTTTTGCTATCCCCAATTTCACAAAACAAATTCATTTTTTAAATTAATTATCTGTTTCGGAGCAACATCATAACGTAGGGAAAATTTACTCTTGTTTTCTGCTTTTTTAGAGCTTCCAAAACAATTTTACTCTTGAATTTGGCAATAAATTTTCTTGGTAGCATAATACAGTAAATTTAAATTATTGCCCTGTTTTCAGGTAGAATTATAGTACTAGGAGTACAAAAGTTGTCAAAAGGTGGCACTACGGGAACTTATATAGATGTAAAGTTATTATTTGCAATCGCTCTAAAAACTTGTGCAATTGGGATTATAATAGTACATAATTATCCCTCTGACATTTTAAGATTACATTATTGTTTCTAAGATACGTGTTTTCTCTTTCGATCTTCAATTGTAAAATACAGTTCTGTGCTAGTTTTGATTATACGCACTAAAAGAAGTGTGCCAAAAATAATTTTTACAGTAGTTGTAATAACATCAGTTTTTTGAGAACTGTTTACTAATTTATTCATTTGTATTTTGGGTGTTTATTCTCTACATGCATTTCGAACTTCCTTAAATGATGTAATCATTTTTGCAGTAGTACTAAAAAAATATTTAGAGATATAGAGTACTCCAAAAAGTGCCCCCGATATCATAATAGTTTTGGTCATTGTTCTTGCAATAGGTCTTTTAAAAAAAGGCTCACTTTGTTTTGTAATCTTTCTAATGGTATGGATATTCTGCTCGGTTCTATTGCGAACAGGCGCTTTCCGTATTCTTTTTCTTGTTTGCATAATGGTGTATGGTTTTATACATGATGAATAGACAAATGCCATAGGCAGTTAGTACCAAAGCCTTTTTGTATATACGATTTTGATGTGTTAGTTCATTGTATTGTTCTTGATAAAAAGAAAGTTCCTCAGGGATATCTCTGGCAATTTGAAGTTCAGAACAATCTAGTATGTTAGGGTGTAGGTTCATGGCTTATGCTGTTTTACTAATTTTGAACTGTTGATCTGCTATTTTTGTGATACCATATTCATAGACACAGTTCCATAATATCCCTTTTATTTTCAAGCTATGAGTAGAGATTCCAAAATGATATCCAGCACCTAACAGAAAATCTCGGCTGCGTTGTACACTTTGCCGATCACCAAGAATAGATTGTAATACGTTTCGGTTATTGTTTAGCGTTTTGTTAATAGTAGCCATGGCATTCCTTTTTTGTTTGGCTTTTTCATTATTGTACCGAATCTGATTTTCTTTACATTCAAATTTTTGATTGCTTCGATTTTTGCTAAACTCTATGTTTGTCCATGGGTCAATTGCATTGTCTTCCATACGTTTAATTTTAGGCTAAGATATCCGAAAAGATGCAGTAAAAATTGCAGATACAGAGAAGTGAACGTAACATAACCGAATATAACGTAAGTTAACATATCGCAGTATAGATTGCTCTATTTTTAAGGATCTGAAATGTAACTTTTACCAGCCGCAAAGCACCATAATCCAAATTAATTTGTATTGCGATGGGGTTTTTTAGCATTTTCCAAATCTCCACCCTGGTAAAGTAATATATATTACTTTACCAGGGTGGAGAGTAGTATGCCCGAAACTAAAAATTTTCAATGATTATTTCAGTTTTGAAATTGGGTTTTCAATCGGCTGTAAGCGATAAAAAACTTCCCTTCCGTTTTGGGTTTTGATCAATTGACATGGAACCTCATTTGCATCTAGAATTTCAAAGTAGCTCCCAGATAATTCTTTAAGTCGTTCTCGTATGGTTCGATCTCCACAAGAAAATGTTTGACAGAGATCCATAATCAATTGCTTTCCAGAGACAATTCCAGTAACATAGGAAGATAGAAATTCCATGATTTCTCCAAGGTTTCCTTTTTTATTTTGAATTGCCGAAGGTTTTAATGAAATACCAGTATCTGCAAGGATTAATCGCTTGGTCGTTTCACAAAATTCCATTGTAGCAGGCAAGGGTCTTTTTCCGTTTCTATTTTTAGGGAAATGAAGCAGAATCATATCCGAGGGTTCAGGTTGTTTTTCGTTCTCAAAAGCAGTTCTAAAAGTAAAAGTAGCTTTATTCTGAATCTCAGTTCCTAAATGCCCTCTAGGTTTTCTTTCGGCAACAGAAGGGTTTTCATGAATCACTGCTATAAAAGTAACTAGCTTTTGATTGATATGCGTATTGATCATGTCGATCAGTAATAAACTGTCTTGAGTACTGTTAAAGTCCATGACACAATCCGATACTACATCTAATACTATGATCAGGTGTTCACCTTTCTCCAGTTCAGTTTGTACATTATCAATAAATTCGCACAAAGCGATAAAACGTTCTGCACGTGGAATATTTACGAGAGAGGTATAGGAGAAATTATTAGGTTTTTCCATAATGGAATACCCTGCATCTAATTGAATTTCCTGTAATGCTTTTGGAAATTGATAAGCAAGGTTACGCTCGGTATCAATATAGCATACATGACTGGGAATATCTGGGCTCCGTTCAAAACCTAAAAGTTCATTATTGCAATCTTCTTTCTTGAGCAACACACTGCACAACGTTTGCGCTAACCTGCTTTTATGTGTTCCTGATTTTCCCTGAATTACATGAACACTTTGTAGAAAGACCACACCTTCTTTGTTGTAGGTAATTAATGATGGAATTTCTTTTATTTCTGAGGTAATGGTTTCCTTTAATAGTTCCTGTACTTCTTGCAACTGCACAAGATATTTGCTGCCCATTTTTTTCTTCTTTTGTGAAGGTGGAATAATATGAATCGTTTCATTGGAAAGGATATTTCCACCTTTAAAAAAGTCGGAAATATCTTTGCCATCGTTAGCGGATAATTGCGGTAGGGTCGCTCTGTACAACTGAAACTTTTCTGCTAATTTCTGAGATTGTTCTTTACCAGTTTTATCCATATCATAGAGTACAATCACCTTGTTAAACCGTTCTTTGAGTTCTAGTATCAAGTCTGCGTGAGGAAGTGATGTCTCGCTATTAAAACAAATGGCATTATATCCTTTAGCAAATAAACTTAATACATCTTTTTCTCCTCCAGTAATAAAAAGCCGTTTACCAGTTTCGGGTAATTGTGAAATTCCAAACGTATAGTGTTCGGGTTTGCTACCGATCCATGAGAATTTATATCTCTGAGATAATGGTCTGTATACTTTGTAACAATCTTTGGTGATCTGATATCCAAAAATAGGATTGTGCAAGGTAGCATGAATATGGAAAGGATCTTTGTTTTCCTTAAAATGAGTTACTTTCAAAATAGGAAATACCCTAAAATGTTCTAAGTGGTCAGGAAGAATTCCATACGATTTCCAATAGGAAGCATTTTCTTGATTCCATGCCGATTGAAATTGAATTTCTGGTTGTTTTTTATGAACAGAAGCTCCTAGACCAAGATTGAAATCCAGATTAATGTGTTGTAAGGCTTCCATAAAAGAAACGCTTTTAAGTTTCATGATGAGATCAAAGACATCTCCATCACAATTGTCATCTGCAAAATCTTTGTACCTCCATAAACCAGACGAACTTTTGTAGATATTAAAAGAAGGTGTCTTTTGTTTTTGGGATAGAAACGGATTCGAAATGTGTTTGCCTTGTTTTAAGATTCCATGATTGTGGAAAGCTTGTAAGTAATAATTTAGCAAGGTATGTGAGTCCGTTAGGTTGATGATATTTTCTTTATTTAAAATTTTATTGATTTCCATAATTTTTATTTTTTGCGATGTCACGCTGAGCCCTACGACAAGCTCAGTGTGATATTTTTTATACTTGATTATTGATTAATAGTTTGTAATAGTCCAAAGCATTATCATATCGAGAAAAGCTACCTAAGCGAACATATCCATTACGGGATGTATCATTGGTATTAGAAAATTCTTCAATATGATAGGCCTGTTGACTAGGATTATAAAGAAGCATCCAAATCATAGTTCATGTCTTTATCACAGAGTTCTAGTATAAGTTCTATGGTGTATGGTTTGTAATAATACATTCGCTCATCTATTTTGATAGTGATTAAGGGGAGTTTCCCTGATTTCTTTAGCCTTGCAATTTTTTGCCTTGATATAGGTGGACTAAAGAGTTTACCCACTTCGTTAATGCTTAGAAATAATGCATTAGGACTTATTAATTCGTTAGGATTTTTCATCTTTTGGGAGGTTTTAGGTAGTTTTCGGCTTCAATTGCTGAGCCTACACTAGGTTTCCCGTTATGAATCCAATCAATGAGTACTTTTTTGGAAAATGTTAATGGTTTTCCGCGAGATAATACTGGGATCTCATACTTACTAATCTTTGAATACATAGTGGGTTTACTATACCCTGTGAGTTCGCAAGCCTCATTAATAAAAATGATATCCCGATCTACTTTAGGTCTAGATTGTCCTTGAATCCCTAATAGTTCTTGTACTTCTCTTTTTACAATTCGTCTGTTTAAATCTGTAAACTCTTCTACGGTAAGAGCATACAGGGGTTTTAATTGATCACTCATTATTTGTGATTTTTAGAATTAATAATGAGCATTGCGCAATGCTTTGTTTTCTTAGAATTCTGAGGCTAAATAACAAAGGATATCAAGGCACTTATAAAATGAATCGTAGAGCGTAGAGTATGCGTAGAGTGTTTTCTTTGGGAAGTATTGTAGTTGCTTAGATTTTGGTTTTTTCTCTATGGTGGAAATATGGTGGAGGGTAGAGTGGTCGTAAAAAAAACATATATTCACTCAAGAGTTTTCATTGTCAAATTTAATTACCTTTATATAGTTTGAGGTTAATTTGTTAAAATAAGTTTATAGTTGAATGGCAATAAATAAAAATGCACTTATACGATATCAAACTTTGGATAGGTGTTTTAGAAACCCTGGGAAAAGATATTATATAGAGGATCTTTTAGAAGCATGTAATGAAGCGTTATTTGAGTTAAACCCGAATTTATTGGGCATTAAAAAAAGACAACTTTACGATGATATAAGATTTATGGAATCTTCTCAAGGATGGCAAATTCCTTTACAAAGAATAAAAGATGGTAGACGAGCTTATTTTTATTATGAAGATCGATCTTTTTCTATAAATAATCAACCACTGAACGAATTGGAAGCAGAGCAATTAAAATCGGCTATGTTAGTTTTAGGCCGTTTCAAAGGCTTGCCTCAGTTTGAATGGGTAAACGAATTGTTACCAAAGTTGGATCAGACGTTTAAACTATCAAACCAATCTCAAGATATTATTAGTTTTGATACTAATGATTTTCTTTTAGGAACAGAATATTTATCACCATTGTTTAATGCGATTTTATATTCTAAACCTCTAACGATTACTTATAAATCATTTAAAAGTGATGATTTAAAAGTGCTAGATTTTCATCCTTATCATTTAAAGCAATATAATAATCGTTGGTTTCTATTTGGTAAAAATGGAGAATACGATAATCTTACGAATTTAGCTCTAGACAGGATACAAGATATAGAATCCTCTTCTATAACTTACAGGCCGAATACAAATATAGATTTTAATGAATACTTTGATGACATTATAGGGGTATCAATACCAGAAGGAGTTTCTCCAATTAAAATTATACTTAAAGCAACATCTGGACTTGCACCATATATAAAAACGAAACCTATACATGGTTCTCAAAAGAAAATTGAAGAAGATGAATTCGTATATACTTTTTCTATAGAAGTAATCCCCAATTATGAATTAGAAAAATTATTACTCTCTTTTGGAGAAGAAATAATAGTTGTTGAGCCTATCAGCTTGCTGGAAAAAATGAAATTTCGACTTCAAAATAATTTGGACTTATACAATTAATGCACTTCTAATGCACGCTTCCTATTTATGTTTATAGGCTGATTAAAAAAATGGAAATAGTGAATTAAATTAAAAAGTCTAAATATGAAACATAAAACAGCTATATATTACTCTACTAATGGACATCGTATAGAGGTAAAAGCAAGTGAGCTTAAAGTTAAAGAAATCTTAGCATCATTGGATAAGGTAATTCTCTATGATGCCTCTGAAACGGTTAGATTAACAACAGTAAATCACTCTATGACGCCCCATTTTAGGACAATACCAGAACATATTAATCGAATTGTCTTTAATAATGAATCAGAAGAGCATGATCATAAAATTGAAGAAGAACTTGAGAATCTAAGGAATGAGAATACACTTCAGGTATATTATTACAATAATCTAAAAGAAAAAACAAAGACAAAAATAATAAGACTGGATGAGTATATATGGAGTTCTGAAGTTACCAGATTTTATAGATATGATCTAATATTACGTCATGATATCATAGGAATCAAAAAAGAACTTAATATATCGGTCAAGCAACCTGAAATATGTATAGAGGTTATTGATACTAGTTTCTTGTCTGAAGAAGCTTTTAATTCTTTACTTTATAAAAGCGCAGAAGTTCCTTTTATAATTTTCTTTGTTTTTGTAGCTAATGGTGGAAATTATTTTAATACTATTGAAAACAATAATTTTAGAGTATCTTGTTTTATTAAAGATGGTAAATTTCATTATGGAAAAAATAAAATCAGGGCCTTTACTAATGAGCACTTAGATAATACAGGAAATCCTTATTCAATGTATTCTGCCGTAAAACTTTTTATTATAGATAAACTTAGAAAAGGAAAACAAGTCGATTTCAGAGTTTTGAATCAAATTTGTGAATAAAACATGATAGGGATTAAAAATGGACATCATTCTATAGAATGATGTTTTTAGTAATGAAACATTTGTATTTAATACAAATTTGCACAGTCTGTTCAAAAATATTTAATAGAATCAAATTATAAGAGATATTTTTGTTTTTAGTAATGAAAACTAATTTATTAATGCACTTGCACTGCACACATCCCAAATATATTTGCATAAGCAATATAAAATGTGTGCCTTATGAAGCTAAATGAACAAATGATTACAGGAGAATTAAAAAGCAGTATAGACAAGATCTGGAATGATTTCTGGACAGGAGGGATTTCAAACCCTCTAACGGTGATAGAGCAATTTACATATTTGATATTCTTAAAACGATTAGACGATAAACAATTATTAATAGAAAGAGAAGCGAATCTGTTAGGCGTACTTAAAGAGAAACCTATCTATACTCCAGAACAAGCTTCTTTAAGATGGAGTAATTTCAAACAAAAAGACCCGGAGATTATGTTTGAATTATTTACGAGAACACAACGAGAGTTAGATGATCTTACCGTCTTTGATTTTATGAAAAATGTAGGTAAAGATGGGGGCGTATTTGCTGAGTATATGAAAGGTGCTACTTTTATGATTCCTACACCTAAACTTCTAGATAAAGTAGTACAACAAATTGATGCATTACCACTAGAAAATCGTGATGCCAAAGGAGATTTATATGAGTATATGCTCTCTAAAATTGCCGAGGCAGGAACCAACGGGCAATTTCGTACGCCACGACATATCATTCGTATGATGGTAGAAATGACTAAACCACGAAAAGATGATATTATTTGTGATCCTGCCTGTGGAACATCTGGCTTTTTGGTGTCATCAGGAGAGTACATCCAGCAAAAACATCAGGATTGGTTTTATGAAGAAGATTTTAGAACACATTATAACCAAAAGATGTTTAATGGGATTGAGTTTGATCCCACGATGCTTCGTATTGGGTCTATGAATCTGCAATTGCATGGGATTGAAACCCCAATATTAGTAGGTAAGGATAGTTTGAGTAAAAGTAATGGCGATATTAATGATGCTTATACACTAATTCTGGCAAATCCACCATTTAAAGGAAGTCTGGACTATGATGATGTAGAAAGCAGTTTATTAAAAACAACTAAAACTAAAAAAACAGAACTCCTATTTCTATCTCTCATGCTTCGTATGATGAAGATTGGTGGCCGTGCAGCAGTAATTGTACCTGATGGCGTTTTGTTTGGCAGTAGTAATGCTCATAAATCCATACGAAAAGAATTAATAGAGAATCAACAATTACAGGCGGTGGTTTCTATGCCTGGTGGTGTTTTTAAGCCGTATGCAGGAGTAAGTACAGCGATTTTGTTTTTTACCAAAACTAATAGTGGAGGTACAGATAATGTATGGTTTTATGATATGAAAGCTGATGGTTTAAGCTTGGATGATAAAAGAAATTTATTAGTAACAGAAGAAGCCTTAGAACAATGTTTTACCGAACCAGAAAATATCCAGGAAGAAGTAAAAGGCAAATGCGATATTCCTAATATTTTATTAGATTGGGAAGAGGTACATGAAACCAAAAATCATAAAAAATTTCAGAACAGGAAATCGCAAAGTTTTATAGTACCTAAAACTGAAATCAAAGAAAACGATTATGATTTAAGTATTAATCGTTACAAAGAAATTGAATATGAAGAGATTCAATATGAAAAACCAGAAATATTGATTGAGGTAATCAAGCAATTGGATATAGAAAGGAAAAATTCATTGTTGAATTTGGAAAAGCTTTTAAAATGATTAAAAGTCTTGAAGATATATCTCTTTCTAAGGGAGAATATGGAGGTGGGTTTTCTGCAGTAGATTATTTCAGTGATGTACCTAGGTATATTCGAATAACGGATATTAAAGACAATGGACAACTAAAAAGTATAATAAAAGCTCCAAGTGGTAATCCCAAAGAATGGAATAAATATTTATTGAACGATGGAGATATATTATTTGCTCGATCAGGAGCGACTGTTGGCAAAACATTTTTATATAGAAAAGAATTAGGAAAATGCATCTATGCAGGGTATTTAATACGGTTTAGACCAAATCAAGAAATTGCTAATCCGAAATATGTTTACTATTATACCAAAACTCTAGAATATTATAATTGGATTAAAAATAAACAAAATGTTGTAGCCCAACCTAATATTAATGCTAAACAATATGGTCAAGAACTTAAAATACCCCTTCCTTCGATACTAATCCAACAAAAAATAGTAGCTATTCTTGACGAAGCAGATAAAGTACGACAGCTAAACAAAGAACTTATAACAAAATATAACGAACTCATCCAAAGTTTGTTTTTGGAGATGTTTGGGGATATTATAGGGAATGATAAAAAATGGGATATAACTACATTTGATAATGTTATTAGCTTGAAAAGAGGCTATGATTTACCTATCAAATCAAGAAATGGAGGAGAAATACCTGTTGTGGCATCTACTGGAATAGTTGGGTACCATAATGAATTTAAAGCTTTGGAAAATTGTATAGTAACCGGTAGATCTGGTTCTATTGGGAAAGTACAATTAATTAAAACTAAATGTTGGCCATTGAATACATCTTTATATGGATACAAGACCTATAATAATAACCCAATATATTTAGAGTATTTTGTTAGAAATTTTCAACTAAATCGATTTTCTAGAGGCGCTGGTGTTCCTACATTAGACAGAAAATTAGTGCATTCTGAAATAGTACCTTTTATAAATATTTCACTCCAAAACCAATTTGCAGAACGAGTACAAATTATAGAGCAACAAAAAGAACAAGCTCAAAAAGCACTACAAAAAAGTGAAGACTTGTTTAACAGTTTATTGCAAAAAGCTTTTAAAGGAGAATTAATCAAATAATAGTGTTATGGATTTTAAAACAATTGTTCATAACATTAATACTAGACAAATTGAAACATTTTCTACAGTACAAGAGTTTCGATCAAAAACAGGCATATCTATTTTATCAAGAAAGCATAGAGGACTATATTGGTTATGGACAAATCTGGATTTTTCAACTTTAAAAAAATGTACAACCAAACCTAATACCAAAGAAGTACCCATTGCATCATTAGTTAGCAATAGGGATGGATTAAAAAACATATGTGATCTAAAAAAAGGAAAATTTAGAGTGGTTTATAATGGTATTGGTGGTTATCATAAAACACCACCTTCATTTGGATTACGAGAGCGGATTAATCAGGAATTATATTGTAATGATCCTAGAACGGGGACATTAAATATCCTTAATAGAGATTTTAAACCAGAACATTGGGCAGTTTCATTTTTTGATTTTGACGATCCTTATAATACAGAAATCGTAAACGTATTAAAATCAGAAAATCCATATATAGCATTTGCTAAGGAGTTAGAAACCGTTTGGCGATTAGAATTTGGGATGCCTATTTTATGTAGATATTAGATTGATGTAACAAAAAAAGCTAGTATTTTAGAAGAAGAATGAACGTAAAAGGATAAATAGTATGAGTAATTTCCAATTTTTGCAAAAAGAATTTGATTTCTTATATAAAGAAATCCTTAACGCCGAGAGACATACATTTGTTGAACCTCGATATGCGGCTTTATTATGCAGAAGTGCCATGGAAAAAGCTATTTTCTGGCTTTACAAAAATGATGCAGATTTGGTATTGCCTTACAATACGAAACTGGGAGCTTTATTGCACAATGAAGAGTTCAAAAAAATCCTGAAACAACCTTCTATGTTCAGAGAACTAGATGTGATTCGTCTTACGGGTAACAATGCTGCACACGGCAAACGTGTTAATCAATACGAAGCATTACAATCTTTAAAAAATAGCTTCCGATTCTTATCTTTTATTAGCGTTTATTACAGTATAGAAAATCCAGAAATACAAGTTTTTAATGAAACGCTGATTCCAACAGGAAAAGAGTCAGAAAAAACAATAAAGGAGCTTAAAAAAATTGCAGAGAATCTACAACAAGAACTTGATAATACGAAGGCAGTCTACAAAAAACAATTAGAAGAAATTCAGCAAGATAAAACACTAAAACTAGAACTTCAGCAAAAGGACGATGAATTCAGAATTCGTAAAGAAGCTCGCTTAGAATATATCATTAATGAAACCATAATTCCAGAGCTTACTTCAGAAAAAGAAACACGCATACAGTTAATCGATCTTTTACTTAAAGAAGCAGGATGGGATAATCTAAAAAAAGGTCGAGATATTGAGGTTGAAGTAAAGGGAATGCCATTAACTACGAATCCATCTGGTATTGGTTATGTAGACTATGTATTATGGGGTAAAAATGGGTTGCCACTAGCAGTAGTAGAAGCAAAAAACACATTGCATAGTGCTATCAAAGGAAAACATCAAGCTGTTTTATATGCAGATTGTTTAGAACGGCAATATGGTCAACGTCCTATAATCTATTATTCTAATGGTTTTGAAACGTACATTTGGGATGATACCTTTTATCCAGACAGATTAGTTCAGGGATTCTCTACCCAAGAAGAACTACAATTATATATCGATAGAAGAACATCTAGAAAAGATATAAGAGATTTTAAAGTTAATACTGATATTGTTGGTAGACCATACCAATTAGAAGCGATACAAAGAGTAGCTGAAAACTTTGTTACAAGTAGTGAAGATAAACTAAAAGGGCGTAACAGAAAAGCATTACTAGTTATGGCAACAGGAAGTGGTAAAACAAGAACATCAGCTGCATTAGTTGATATGTTTACCAAATATAACTGGGTAAAAAGAGTACTCTTCTTAGCAGATAGAAATGCTTTGGTAACACAAGCAAAAAATGCTTTTAAAGAACATTTACCGCATTTGTCAGCAATAGATTTGACCAAAGAATCTGAGGATAATGGCACCAGAGTAGTATTTTCAACCTATCCTACGATCATGAATCGAATTGATAGTCTAAAAGTTGAAGACGAACGTTTTTATGGAGTAGGCCATTTTGATTTAATTATCATAGACGAAGCACATCGATCAGTATATCATAAATATAAATCAATTTTTGATTATTTTGACTCACTAGTTATTGGCCTTACAGCTACCCCAAAGAAAGATATAGATATTAATACTTATTCTCTTTTTGAGATAGAAGATGATAATCCCACATTCGCTTATGAACTAAATAAAGCGGTAACAGATGGCTATTTAGTGCCGCCAAAAGCTATAGAAGTTCCTCTTAAGTTTCCGTTAGAAGGAATAAAATATAAAGAGCTTTCAAAAAAAGATAAAAACCAATTTGAAAATCTTTTTGGAGATCCCACAACAGGAGAAGTATTTACTGAAGAAATAGATAAAAATAATTTAAATAAATGGTTGTTTAATGCAGATACAGTAGATAAAGTTTTAGATCATTTGATAGTCAACGGTATAAAAGTAAGTGGTGGTGATAAGCTAGGAAAAACCATCATATTTGCCAAAAATCATAAGCATGCTATTTTTGTTGAGGAACGATTCAATAAAAACTACCCTGAATATAGTGGGACATTTTTAAGAGTAATTGATAATTACACTGATAAAGCGCAAGATGTCCTAGAAAAATTCTGTGATGATAAAGAAGAATTAGAACCCCAAATTGCAGTATCTGTTGACATGATGGATACAGGAGTTGACGCTCCTAGAGTAGTTAATTTAGTGTTTTTTAAACGAGTTCGCTCATACACGAAATACTGGCAAATGATAGGAAGGGGAACAAGGTTGCGACCTAATTTATTCGGCCCAAATATAGACAAAGAGCATTTTGCTATTTTTGATTTTTGTGGAAATTTTGAGTTTTTTGATGAATTTCCTGATGGAATGCCTACGATCATTGCAAAATCAATCTCTCAACAAATATTTGAAACAAAATTAGATATTGTTGTTGCACTTCGTTCAAAATTCGACTCCAATGATGATGAACAACAATTAATAGATATTCATGTGGTGAGCCTATACACTTTAGTATCTCAATTAAATGAAGATCATTATCAAGTTAGAAAATCATGGAAGTTTGTTAAAAAATATAAGATAAAATCAAGCTGGGATATTCTTAGTAATGCCGATATTAATGATATTCTGAATCATTTATCTAATCTGATTTATATAACACAAGGCACAGATGAATTAGCAAAACGATTTGATCTTATTGTTTTAAAGCTTCAACAAGCAATTATAAATAGCAATCGATCTCAAGAGGGATATATTAAAAAAATCTATTCTATAGCACAAGAGCTTTATAAGAAGAAAAATATTCCTGCAGTTTCAGAAAAAATAAATACGATTAAAGTTATACTGGATGAAGAATTCTGGCAACAGATAACATTTTTACAGCTTGAAAAAATTAGAGAAGATATTAGATCCTTGCTTAAGTTTTTAGATTCAGAAAAACAAAGACCAATATATTCAAATTTTGAAGATGTTCTCGATGAAGTAAATATAAATGAGAGAGATATCATGCCAGCATACTCAAGATTACAGTCTTATAAAGATAGAGTTGAAAATTTCGTTCGAAAGAATAAACATCATTTGATTATAGATAAGTTATACAAAAACCTTCCTATTACTGAAAAAGAACTGACACGGCTTGAGTTATTTCTTTTTAGTAATGAATTAGTTTCAAAGGATCATTTCGTTAATGAATATGGTGATCAGCCTTTAGGTAAATTTATTAGAAGTATTATAGGGTTGGATATTGAGGTCACTAATCAACTTTTTAGTGAGCTAATACAGTCTGAAAATTTAAACGCTAATCAAATTACATTTATCAATACAATTATTGGCTATCTCAATAAGAATGGGACAATTGATAAATCTCTACTAACCAAGCCACCATTTAACGAAAAGCATGAAAAAGGGATTATAGGCATTTTTCCAGATGAAGATAAAGTCGTAAGAATCATTTCTATTATCGATCATATTAATAGAAATGCGGATGTCGGTTGATACACAGAATTAATTACTATTTTTAATTTCTAAAAGTGGTAATATAAAAACTACTTAAAAATAGATTAAGATGAGAGCAACAGATGATTACCTTTTAGAATTTCTGGAGTCAAAAAGAGATTTATTTATAATCCCTGTTTATCAAAGAAACTATGATTGGAAAATAAAAAACTGTCAAAAGTTATTTGATGATGTTGTTAATCTAAAACTTAAAAATCTTGATTCTTACTTTGTTGGGTCAATTGTTACTTACCCAAACAATTCTAAAAGTCGAGATTCTAGACTTGCGGAAAAACTTATCATTGATGGACAGCAACGAATTACTACTTTGTTTCTAATTTTATTAGCATTAAGGGATCAAATTGAAGAAAATCATTTAGATCAGTATAAAGATATTTTGACTGCTGTAGAATCAATAATTCTTAATATTCAAGATAAAAAATTGAAGTTAAAATCAGTTAAATCTGATGATGAAGCCTTACAGAATATTATTAAAAAAGAGAGCAGTGATAAATTTAACTTATCTAATATTCTTATTAATTACACTTTTTTTAAAAATGCTATTAATGAAAGTAAACTTACTCCTTCAGAAATATTAGATTCTCTATATAAATTACAAATTGTCAATATAACTCTTGAAAAAGACAAAGACAACCCTCAATTAATATTCGAAAGCCTCAATTCAACGGGTGTTGATTTATCTGCAGCAGATCTGATTAGGAATTTTTTACTTATGGAGTTATCAGGATCAGAACAAGAAGATTTCTATTTTAAGTATTGGCAAAAAATAGAGGATCTAACTCAATTTAGAGTACAAGATTTAATTAGACATTATCTTACATTAAAAACAAAGAAAATACCAAAGAAAAATGATAAGTCTTTATATGAAAGCTTCAAAGCATTCTTCATACTAGAAGATATCTCTAAGGAAAACTTCTTAAAAGAACTATTAAAGTTTTCAAATTACTACTCTTCAATAGTTTTTGCGAATCATAGTAATAAACAAATAGCTGAAATTTTAAGGCAATTCAAAAAAATTGAAGTAAGTGTTTCATATCCTTATTTATTATCTCTTTGGAATAAGCTTGATAATGATGAAGTAAAAATCGAACAAGTGATTGAAAGCTTAAAAGTAATTGAGTCTTTCATAATTCGAAGAATAATCTGTGAAGTACCAACAAGTGCTCTGAATAAGATATTTATGAATTTACCTTATGAAATAGCGCATCCTAAACTTAAGGAGGTCAGTTATGAAGAGAGATTGAAATATTGTCTTTGTAGAAAAAAGTCAAGTCAAAGATTTCCTGAAGACAAAGAGTTTTATGAAAGCTTTATTTCTAAAAATGTATATAAAATGAAACCAAAAAATAAGATTTATATAATTGAAGCTATAGAAAATCATGATAATAAGGAACGCGTAGATATTGAGAATTTATTATTGGAAAAACAAATATCAATTGAGCATATTATGCCTCAAAAACTTAATTCTAAATGGAAAAAAGAGCTTGGTAATAATTATATTAAAATTCACGAAGATTATTTACATAAAATAGGAAATCTCACTTTAACTGCTTTTAACTCGGCTATGGGGAATAAATCGTTTGATGAAAAGAAAAATAAGGGGTTTATGGATAGTAGGTTTAAATTAAATAAATCTCTAGCAAAATCTAAAAAATGGACGGAAAGGGAAATAATAAGTAGGGGAGAATTACTTTCAGACATAGCACTTAAAAGATGGAAATACCATAATAGTAGCAAAACTGTAATACAGGAACTTGAAAATGAAACGTTTTATGAATTAAGTAATTCAGATGATTTTTCTGGAAAAAAGGTTGAGAAGATAGAATTTTTCGGAAATGAATTTACAATTACAGGAGGACATTGGAGGACAATGTATCAAGTTGTTTGTGAAGAATTATATAATCTAGCCCCTCAAATATTTACCTCTTTACTAAATGATGCTAACTTTGGTACTGGTTACAGGAAATTTATTTCGACCACTATTACTGAATTAAGCAGACCTGTTGAAGTTGGTAAAAATTTATGGTTAGAAGGTAATCTAAGTGCAGCATCAATATGTAAATGGATAGCTTATATACTATCTATATATGATTTAGATGAATCTGAATTGCAAATATATTTAAAAGAAAAAGGAAAGGAAAAAAATCAAATAAGTATCAATTTCTGAATTACTTTTTTGTCTAAAACCTCTCAAGAATCGACTCTAATCTCTCCATTCTTTCTTGCACTCCTCCTCTGGCAGACCGAAGTTGTATGATCTCAAAATCAGAACCATCTTCATCAACAAAGCATTGAGTGGTAATTAACCAATTGTCCTGACCAACAGGATCTACCAAATCGTTTTTGATCAGATAGAGTATGAAAAATCGTAGATACACTTTTTTACCTACCCAAACTAACCTTTTATTTTTAGCTATTTTTTGATTAGAAAATAGCTTTTCAAAAGTTGCGAAACTAGATTTCCCTTTCATAAAACCATAATCCATCAGATCCTGAAACAATTCTTTAAACTCATGTTTACGAGTCGTGAAATATCTTGGATTAGATTGTAAAGCAGTTAGTTTAAAAGAATGAAAGATCCCTGGAGCACGCGTTCTCTTCTTTATGCTCTTTGGGGATTGATTTTCTTTTTTCTCGGGCACTACTTGAGTGGTAGTCTCTATAAATTTCCTGGTAAGTTGTGCTACTTTGGTAGATAAAAACTGATCTTCATATTGTAGTAAAACAAGCTCCAAAAATTCTTTAAACTCGGATTTATTATTCTCAAAACTACTTTCCAAATGATGATTAAGAAATTCTTTAAGATGTTTTAATCCCAAATTATATTGCCGAAGCTTTAAAGCATACCAATAATCAAAATCAGAATCTTCCTTTTTTATAATGATATTTTGACCGTATTGGTATAAATCATCTCTGGAAACAAAATAACCTAAAGAGACTAATGCTTGTAAATCTGTAGCATTCAGAAATCGCTCAACTTTTGAGCGATAATAGCGAATCATATCTTCAGAATATTGTGAACCATCGTACGTTACAGAGGGTCTTCCTCTCTCAATAGTCATGGTTCTTATTTTTTCTAGAGAAGATGCTAGTAATTGTTCGTTTGTCTTGCCATCTAAAAATAATCCGCTCTCAAATTCCCAAATATCTCCCACATCAATAGGGAAATAGGTAAAACAAGGTTCCATCATGTATATAAAAATGTAATTTTAACTGGGTAGGCAATCTGCAAAAGCAGATTCAATAATAAGAAAAAACAAAGAATAATCCTCAAAATTCTTTGTAAAAACAAGGGATTTTGTATGCAAATCGTATGCACATTAAAAAAGCCTTTGCGAGATAAAACTCTGCAAAGGCTTGTTTTTACTAGTGGTCCCACTTGGGCTCGAACCAAGGACCCCCTGATTATGAGTCAGGTGCTCTAACCAGCTGAGCTATGGGACCTAAAACGGAGGGCAAATTTAATGATTTGATATAAACACGCCAAACATTTTTTTCTATTATTTTAAGTATTCTCTATTCTTGGGATACTTATTTATGCTAACCCGCTGTGATAAAGGGTTTAAGTATATCTTATTTTGGAGCCTCCTGACATAATTCTACCAAAACACCACTAGTTGTTTTAGGGTGAATAAAAGCAACCAATTTATTATCGGCTCCTTTTTTAGGAGTTTTATTAAGGATCTGAAATCCCTCTTTCTCCAGTCGATCAAGTTCTGCCACGATATCATCAACATCAAAAGCGATATGGTGTATGCCCTCTCCTTTTTTGGCGATAAATTTGCCAATCGGGCCTTCTTCATCGGTACTAGCAAGAAGTTCTATCTTGTTTTCACCAACTTTAAAAAAAGAAGTAATTACAGATTCACTAGCAACAACCTCTTGTTTATAAGGAGCAACACCCAGTAATTTCTCGTATAATGTATTAGCCGCATCAATATCTTTTACGGCAATACCAAGGTGTTCTATTTTATTAATATGATTCATATACTAAATACATTTAAGTACAACTCCGACAAAAGTACAATTAATCTCATTGAACTTGTCTTGAGAAGCGGTTTTGAACCGAAAAGTTTGGCTTTTGTATCATTAATAAAGTTGATTTTTTTCAACATAGCCTTGGTTACATCGAAAAAAATCAACAAAATTAGGGCGCAAAATGTGAATTTTGCAGGCAAAAGCATTACTTAAGACAAGTTTATCTAACTTGTCTTAGGCAGTCGTCTAAAATCGACGCAATTTTGCATCATAAAATGGTATTAATACGTATTTTTGTGCCTATGGAAACAAATAGACAGAAAAAAATTGCTGGAGTATTACAACGTGATGTAGCCGATGTGATACAACTAGCTTTACGTGAGGCAGGAGTACATGGGATTTTGGTTTCTGTAACCAAAGTAAGCGTCACCACAGATTTATCGATTGCAAAAGTGTATATGAGTGTTTTTCCGCATGTAGAAGGAGAAAATGTATTAAAAGAAGTAAACGCAGTAAAATCACAGATTAAACACCAAGTTGCACAGCGTACAAAACACCAATTACGACGCACGCCAGAAATGTCTTATTTTATCGATGACTCTTTAGAATATATTGCAAATATCGAAAAAGCAGTAAAAGGAGATGATAATCCTATCCAAAATCCAGATCTTTTAGAAAAACGTAAAAAGAAATAAGGTTTACTATTCTCTTTATTCTGTTATCTTTAGTCCTAAATTGGTATTAAGTTAATCTTTAACAAAGCGTTGAATTTTTCATATTACATCGCCAAGCGGTATTTATTTTCACCAGGGAGTAGCAATGCTATTAATATTATTACGGGGATTGCAGCGGCCGGTGTAGTTATAGGAGCAATGTCCTTGTTTTTGGTACTTACAGGATTTGCAGGGCTTAAAGATTTTAGCCTTCAGTTTTCTACTTATTTTGATCCTGATCTTAAGGTTTTTCCAACTAGCGGAAAAACATTTACGTTTACCCAATCTCAAAAAGAACAACTTAGCAAGTTAGAAGATGTACTGCATTTTTCTGAAATTGTAGAAGAACGCGTTTTTTTAGAATTTAGAGATAAACAAAAAATGGCATCTATAAAAGGAGTAGATACAAACTATAAAAAAGTAATCCAAACAGATAGTATTGTCGTTTATGGTGAGTGGTTAACCGAAAATGATTATCAGGTAGTAGCAGGCAATGGTATAAGTCGAGAATTAAGTATGGGTGTAGAACCTACATATACTAATCTGTTAAGTATCTATGCTCCAAAACCAGGAAAAGGAATCCCTACAGGCACCGATCTTTCAAAGGCTATTAGAGTAGAAAAAGTGGTCAATGTTGGTATTTATAGCGTAAATGAAGAACTAGATGAACAGTATATTTTTGCCACTACGCCATTAGTACGTAAATTATTGGGGTTATCAGAAGACAAAGTAACACATATAGAACTTAAATTGGCACCAAATGCCAGTCCAAATGATGTAGTAGAGCAATTACAAATTATTTTTGAAGATAATGTGGTTGTAAAAAATAGAGTACAGCTCAATGATAAGCTTTATAAAATGCTAAATACCGAGAACCTAGTTTCTTATCTTGTAATTACATTAATCGCAGTTATCGCATTGTTTAATGTAGCAGGGGCAATTATCATGATGATTATCGATAAAAAAAGCAATGTAAAAACATTGTATAATGTGGGTGCATCATTAACCAATATCCGAAAAATATTCTTATTTCAAGGATCACTAATGACCGTCCTTGGGGCGTTACTAGGATTGGTATTAGGCTTTATAATTATTGTACTACAACAACAATTTGGGTTATTAATGATCACACCATCATTACCCTATCCTACACGGATCACTTTTATGAGTTTTATTATCGTATTTTTTACCATTACTACAATAGGATTTATTGCATCTTTATTGGCATCTAGCAGAATAAACCAGAAACTGGTAGCTTAAGATCACATTTTGGGCGTTCGAGCGGGCTATTCGCTTATACTCCTCGATAAATTGATCGCTTTGCTTAGGATAACAATTTTTCTGTGGGGTAACCACTACTATCCCTAACGCAATTCTAATAGTTTGTAAATTAAGTAACTATTTAGTAATTCAATCGTATTTTTTACTTTTGAAATTGGTTGTAGAAAACTAAATTAATATGAATTTAAGCAGCATCCCAAGAGATCTTAAAACGGTTATAGACTCAGAAAGAGTAGATTTTTTTGTTAAAAGTAAAAGAAACCATCCCAAAAAAAAGGCAATAGCTATTTTGTTATTTGCCATTTTCTGGAGCGGGTTTGTAAGTGTTTTTGTTGTTGCTTTTTTTGGCCCACTATTTAAGAAAGGAGAAGTACATTTTACATCTAATGGTAATCCTAGAGTGGCAAGTCTTGATAATTTAGAAGATTTGTTATTCCCGGCATTACTCATAGGTTTATTTGCTCTAGTAGGTATAGCAATGTTGATTTGGGGGATATCGATTTTATATCAAAAAGGAGGGTATTTTGTAGGAACCGAAAGTAGGTTAATAAAATATAGAAAAGGTACAATAGACATAAAAGATTGGGAACAGTTCTCTGGTAATATTCAGATCAAAAAAAATGGAATGTCTGGTACTATTCAATTAGAATTAAGAACAGGTAAAATGCAAAACCGCAAAAATAGCTCGGCTAAATTTGTACCTGATACGATTTTTATTTCGGGAATCAATAATGTATTTGATATTGAAAAAAAGTGCAGACTTAGAATTCAAGAAAATGACCCAACACCGAGAATAAAAACAGATAATTATAGCTAGTTGCCAATTAATTTGTGTTCAAATAATAAGTAGCGTCAAGTTTAAGCAAACTCAAATCCAGCAAATTTATCCTGAATTTCATCAAAAGCGGCAAATACATCTTTTGAATCATCGCTAGTTACCATTTTCATTCGGTATTCTTTAAAGTGAGGTATCCCTTTAAAATAATTGGTATAATGTCTTCGAGTCTCAAAAACACCAAGTTTTTCTCCTTTCCAGTCGATAGCCATTTGTAGATGTCTTCTGGCAGCGATAACACGTTCTTCTATAGTAGGTGGAGATAAATGTTCTCCTGTTTTAAAATAATGCTTTACTTCTTTAAAAAACCAAGGATATCCAATGCTAGCTCTACCAATCATAGCACCATCTAACCCATATTGATCACGCATTTCCATGGCGCGTTCTGGGGTGTCAACATCCCCATTACCAAATACAGGAATATGCATTCTTGGGTTATTTTTTACCTCGGCAATCGGTTTCCAGTCGGCATTTCCTTTGTACATCTGCGCTCTGGTTCTACCATGAATAGCAATAGCTTTGGCTCCTACATCCTGTAATCGCTCTGCAACTTCTACAATACGTATCGAATCATGATCCCAGCCTAATCTGGTTTTTACTGTAACAGGTAATTTAGTATGCTCTACCATGGCTTTGGTTAGTGAAACCATGAGATCAATATCTTTAAGGATCCCTGCTCCGGCACCTTTACTCACTACTTTTTTTACAGGACAACCAAAATTGATATCAATAATATCCGGACCAGAGGCTTCTACAATTTCGATCGATTTTAACATCGATTCTAAATTAGCTCCAAAAATCTGAATACCCACTGGGCGCTCTTTTTCGTAGATATCTAGTTTCATTACACTTTTGGCAGCATCACGAATTAATCCTTCACTAGAAATAAACTCGGTATATACCACATCAGCTCCTTGTTCCTTGCATAATGCACGAAACGGAGGATCACTTACATCTTCCATAGGTGCTAAAAGCAATGGAAAATCTCCTACATTTATATCTCCTATCTTGGCCACAGTAATAATTTTGGCGTAAAATTACGTAAAACCCAGAAGGTTTTCAAAACCTTCTGGGTTTGAAGTGGTAAAAATACCTTAGGAGATGATATAAACCTTCTAAAATCAATTATATTTGCAAGTCATTACAGTAGTGGAAACTGCGTAAGGGATTGCAGTGGCATCCTTTTTTAGTTATCATACTGAGCTTGTCTAAGTAGACAACTAAAAAAGATATAACGAAAAGCCCGACCCACCAAAGTGGGTGACGCCCTAAAATTGAATTTACAATAGATGAAGAACATAAGAAATTTTTGCATTATTGCACATATTGATCATGGTAAAAGTACCCTAGCAGATCGACTTTTAGATTTTACGGGATCTGTAACTGCTCGTGAGGCGCAAGCACAATTACTGGATAGTATGGATTTGGAGCGTGAACGCGGAATTACTATAAAAAGTCATGCTATACAGATGGAGTATACACACAAAGGTGAAGATTATATCCTGAACCTGATCGATACTCCTGGTCACGTAGATTTTTCTTATGAGGTTTCTCGTTCTATTGCAGCATGTGAAGGAGCGCTACTTATAGTTGATGCAGCCCAAAGCATACAAGCACAAACAATTTCTAACCTATATCTGGCGTTAGAAAATGATCTTGAGATTATTCCTGTTTTAAACAAGGTAGATTTGCCAAGTGCTAACCCAGAGGAAGTTACAGATGATATTGTTGATCTTTTAGGTTGTGATGAAGAAGAAGTAATCCCTGCTAGTGCAAAAACGGGTATTGGGATCGAAGAAATCTTAACAGCTATTATAGAACGTATTCCTGCACCAACGGGTAATCCCGATGAACCTTTGCAGGCTCTTATTTTTGATTCGGTTTACAATTCGTTTAGAGGAGTAGAAACCTATTTTAAAGTAGTAAATGGTGAGATCAAAAAAGGGCAACAGATTAAATTTGTTGCTACTGGTAAAAACTACTCTGCTGATGAGGTTGGTACATTAAAATTAAATCAGGAGGTTAAGCAAGTTATAAAAACTGGTGATGTAGGATATCTAATTACGGGGATCAAAGATGCTCGTGAAGTAAAAGTAGGAGATACAATTACTGATGCTAAAACGCCTACTCAAAATGCAATTGAAGGGTTCGAAGATGTAAAACCTATGGTATTTGCCGGGATTTACCCCGTAGATACAGAAGATTATGAAGAGTTACGTTCTTCTATGGAAAAACTACAGCTTAATGATGCGTCTTTGGTATTTGTACCAGAGAGCTCTGCCGCTTTAGGTTTTGGATTTAGATGTGGATTCTTAGGAATGTTGCATATGGAGATTATACAGGAACGATTAGAACGTGAGTTTAATATGACCGTTATTACTACCGTACCTAACGTATCTTATCATGCATTTACACACAAAAATCCAGACGATATTATTATCGTAAATAACCCATCAGATTTACCCGATCCTTCATCTATGAACCGTGTAGAGGAGCCTTATATAAAGGCTACAATTATTACGAAGTCAGATTTTGTAGGTTCGGTGATGTCTTTGTGTATAGAAAAACGTGGTGAGATCACGAATCAAACCTATTTAACTACAGAGCGAGTAGAACTTACTTTTGATATGCCATTGGCAGAAATTGTTTTTGACTTTTATGATCGTTTAAAAACAGTATCCAAAGGGTATGCTTCTTTTGATTATACACCTATCGGTCTTCGTTCTTCTAAGTTGGTAAAAGTAGATATTTTGCTTAACGGTAATATCGTTGATGCACTATCTGCATTATTACATAAAGATAATGCCTATGATATTGGTAAAAAGATTTGTGAGAAATTAAAAGAACTTATCCCGAGACAACAATTTGATATTCCGATCCAGGCCGCAATTGGGGCTAAATTTATAGCCCGAGAAACAGTAAAGGCATTGCGTAAAGATGTAACTGCTAAATGTTACGGAGGAGATATTTCTCGTAAACGTAAACTACTAGAAAAACAGAAAAAAGGGAAGAAGCGTATGCGTCAGGTAGGAAATGTTGAAATACCGCAAGAAGCGTTTATGGCAGTACTAAAACTGAATGATTAAAAAATAGGATTTTACGTACATTATTTTGATGAATTAGGATAAAAAGTTATTTTTTTAGGATTAAATGCATTTTGTATTGATGTTTTTATATCTTTGTTGCTGTATATAACCCCAAAGATTTTATACTTATGCAAAACTTTTTTCAGTCTAAAATACCCGTTTATGTATATTTTTTAGTGATTTCTATAGTGTTAGCTTGCATATCTTAAATCGATAGTTTTCATAATACACCTTTTCTATTACTTGTCCCGAGTTACAAGAATAGAGTGCTATGTCAAATTTACGCTTGGCTTTTGTTTGAGGGTTGAGGTCTAAAGTGTGTATAATACCTTCATTACAAGACTAGAAGTTCTATATCATAGAATTCTGATTTGGTCAATATTCTTCTATAAAATCTTGATTTCATACAAGATTAAAAAAACAATTTCGTAAATTTAGTAAGCTTTTGTAAATCAAAATTTTATATGATTTTGATTGCTTTATAAAAGTAAAATCTTAAAACCTAAAAAGGAGTACTGATGCATACACATATAGATAAATCTCAAGATAATAAATCTAAGTCAGTAGTACCTACTGTTGCTCAAAAAAAAGAACATCATTCCGGAACATTTCAGTTTGTTGATAATCGATCAGATACGATGCAATTGCAGAGACTTCAAGAAATGGCAAACAATAGTACACATAATAAACATGCAGTTCAACTAAAAGCAACGGTTAATAACAATACTACAATACAGAAGCAAGCTTTAGAAGAAGAGGAACCCTTACAGGGAAAGTTTAAGACAATACAAAAACAAGGACTTGAAGAAGAAGAATTGGTGCAGGGTAAATTTGAAACTATACAGCAGCAAGCTTTAGAAGAGGAGGAGCCATTACAAGGAAAGTTTAAGACGATACAAAGAGTAGCAGAAACCGAATCACCCTCCCGAACTTTATCTATCCAAAAAAAAGAAAACAATACAGGATTACCCGATACTTTAAAATCAGGGATCGAAAACCTATCTGGATATGCAATGGATGATGTAAAAGTGCATTATAACTCTAATAAACCATCACAATTGCAAGCACACGCTTATGCACAAGGTACCGATATACACTTAGCATCTGGACAAGAAAAACATTTACCGCACGAGGCTTGGCATGTGGTACAACAAAAGCAAGGAAGAGTGCAACCCACAATGCAGATGAAAGGGAAAATAAATATAAATGATGATGCTGGATTAGAAAAAGAGGCCGATGTAATGGGAGAGAAAGCTTTGCAGATTAAGAATGATTATGAAGAATCTATTCCGCAATTTAAGAGGCAAGGTATTGTTGGTACAGAATCACAAATTAAAAAAAAAACTCTCGATTAGTAGTACCTACCGTTAAAGAACCAGTACAGCTAAAAGTTAATTCAATTTATCAAGAAAGAACGATTCAAGTCTTCATTGAAAAGCTACAATCAAAAAAGAAACTTATCCAAGAAATCGATCCGGGAGCATCTGATCTTAGTGGTGAAATTCAAAAATTGAACAGTGCATTTTCAGCAATGATTAAGAGTAAAATCGATTTTGGCACTTTTGATTTAGATAATGAACAGCATTTTAGTACATTCTATTTTCATATAAGAAAAATAATATCTAGTGGTGGAGTTTCTGATATTGAAGAAGAAGAACAGACAGTAAAGGAACAAAGGTGGGCTGCTAAAAAACAAAAGTCTCCAAAACCAGAAAACACATTTGAAACAGCGATAGTTGGAGCAGGAGCTGCGGCTGC
Organism: Aquimarina aggregata; assembly: GCF_001632745.1. Classification (GTDB taxonomy): domain Bacteria; phylum Bacteroidota; class Bacteroidia; order Flavobacteriales; family Flavobacteriaceae; genus Aquimarina; species Aquimarina aggregata. Next base: position 303,429 of record NZ_LQRT01000024.1, read on the forward strand.
TTATCATCTTACTTCTTTGGGAAAATCACATGATTTCTCAAATACACTACTCATTGGAACACAACAACCATGGAAAGTTACCCGTGGTCCAGGAAAAATAGGACACCCTCTTCACATGATTACACCTTTTCGGGATATCCTTAACCTTGAAGATGAAGATTTTGCTGACCGAAATGACTTTTCTGACTTACTAACTAAAGTATTTAGAGAGTTGATTCCAGAAGATAATTGGAAACAAACTCTTGTATCTGCTGTAAATAAGATTAAAATTACTGAAACTTTCTACAAAATTAGTGCTGGTGATACTGATTATTATGCCCAAAAAGTAATATATGCAATCGGTGCAGGGCCACACCTTGAACCTAGTAAAATTAATCGTCATGAACCAAAAGATACAAACGCTTCTCGAATAATGGACATGGATCGATTTACTCGTACAAAGGCAGGTGTTGAAGAAACTTTACCACTAGGCGTAACACAAAAAGATCCTGGTGATGTGAATGTGATAGTAGTTGGCCCAAACGCAGGTATTGATGTTGTATCTGATGTTAAACAGCGAGGGTATAAAGTGCAATGGTTGGTAGGTAGTAAAGCTCCACGGTTTTTTCAAGGAACTCCTAATGAGCTTGCACGACTTGCCTATGAAAAGGAAAACGCAGGATATATTGGTTATTATGATTCGGCTATAGAATCAAGTAATGGTGTAGATGTTATCTATACAAACCCAAGAACAAAAAAAGTAGAAGGAACTCTTAAAGGTGACTTACTTGTTTATGCTATTGGCCCTGATATGGATGCTCCTGGCGGGCCACGAAGTATACTTAGCAAAGACATTCAAAAATCACTAAGACCAGATTATGATGATAATCAACGGTTTCAATCTTCTGATGAAACAGAACCCGTAATGACTGTATTGGGGCTCAAGACTCCACCACAACATAAACCTGCCCATCATCAATTAGATGGTCATGCTAAAGGGCTTGTCAGAATGGCGACTACGTACAATCAACTCATTTATGATGTCGTTAAACATAAACATGGTGTTGATATTGGGCGAATGATGAATGGAATTGCACAGGAGTATAATGACATGCTGACAGGACATGAAAATAGTGATGAAAAAACTTTAAACATAGGGTTTAATTTTAGTGAGGTTTATCGGACAATTGAAGATTTTAGGAGAATATGGGAGAGAGATCAGGAGATCGAAAACCCTACTGAGGCTATGGTTAACGTAATTGACCAATTTCAGGATGAACTTAATGAAGCTGTTAAAGATGCAATATATTACAATCGTGAACATGATGCCATGCAAGACAAAAATGATGATACTTCATTACAGGTTATTGGTGCTTCGGCATTTCGCTTAGGAGCAGAGGTAGAAGAAGACTATATCGATCGAGAAGGTATATTTGCCCGTGATGGGTATCATGAACTTACAAAATTGCGAGAGATTTATCATGATCTCGATCCGTTAGAAGGAAGTGAAGAAAATGTAAAGATCGGACGTATGATTGGTTATATGATGGATGAAGTTTGTGAAGAATTTGCTAATACCCTCCCAGATTTCCGTGAAGAAATTATGGTAAACTTGTTATTTGCCGACCGCAGTCAGGATATTCACGATCTCGCAAAAATGGGAACATTAACGGAAGGGTATGCAAATGCAATCAATAAATTCTTGAATGCTATACAAAGTGGAACCAGAGCCTTACTTAGATATAATCGCGCTGCTATTTATTGGACGAAAGCTATGAAAACTAAAGGCAGGCGAGGAGATACAACTACTGCTACATCTGGTATGAAAGGTATACCTGATTCTTTGCCAATGAATATGCTTGTGGCCGAACAATTGACCCCAATTCGAGCTGCAACTGCTTCTAAAAATGCTCATGTTTCTTCTTTTTCTGAAACTGGAGTTAACTTTACCGTTGATGACCAAACCGAGATTCGAGTGCATATTGCTACCCACTACCCTGGTATTCCAGAAAAAACAGCAGATGAAGTCGCACTACAAATTGTTGATGATCGAAAACGTAAAGATCAGGAAGCTCCACTACCACTCATGGAAACCGAAGATGATATTCAAACAATGAAATCCCGAACGCATCGAGCTCGTAAGTTTCAACAAAAATGGGAGACACATCTCCGAAGATTGAATCTATTGTAATGAGTATATTTTTTTCTGGAATTTTCCTTAAGGTTTTATTTACTAATGTTTAGTAAGTAAAATTAATTGTGTTAAAACGAAAAAATATTATAAGCACTACTTTTAAGCACCATTAAGGCAAATTACTGCGTTTAAATTTTCCGTTAAATGCTAGTCTTACTAAAATACCACCAATAATTAAAGAAGGGATAGCAATCTCGAACACAACATCTAATCCAGAATCTCCTTGATTAGATGCTCCTATAGAGGGGTGTCTGGGATCCAGGTATAAGCCAGCCAAAAAAGAGGTTAACCCCAACAATAATAAGAGTATAGACACCCGGCTAATCATAATTCGTTTTTTCTCACTTTGACTATCAAACCTGCTTAAATGATACATCCAAAACAATAAAACAGTTAATATTACAACACACAGTATGGCGAATCTATAAGCAGATATCGAGTAAAAAAACCATCTTTTGATTAAAGATTGACAAGTATCTTTGTCATTAAGAAGTTTGTTATCCTCGTCTTCTATGGTACTACTACTTGTATTGGTTTTATACTTCAATTTTGGTCGTACTGCCCAATGGGTATCTTGCATAAATACGCCAAAATATCCAGATTTAACTTTTGTAGAATCATACACTTGTTGCTGATCCCAAATACCAGTCCAATCATTCTTTTTAAATATCCCAAAGTCATGATCTTCGGGTCTGTAGGTACAATATTCTGTCTTTTTGCTTTTAGGATTTTTATCTTCATTAGTCAAAATTTCAACTAAAGTAGTTCCTATGGCATCCCATAAATCGGCATACCCATCATCATACCCTAGACCGCGTATTGAAACTCCGCCAAGGTTATTTTCTAATGCCCATTTATATTTTAAAGATAAGCTTTGACTGTTTTCATACCAGATTTGTCGATATTCTGGTTCATCGTCTTTATACAAGCCTTGTTCTGTAATATCCAGATATGCTGCGACCTGAATAGAATCAAATCCAGTAACGATTGTTCTGCCTGGCGCGTAGTTATTTTGATATGTGGTAATAATTTTGTTGTACTTAATATCTTTGCCCTTGGTACTTGTAATTACAGATCCTAAAAAATCTTCAACATGCCAATCAATACCCAAGTACGATACCGACATGATAAGTTTATGTGTAGGGATTTTTCCGTTGCTATAAAAATTTATAGTTGATGCTATAGTACGTTGCCCATATCTATCACTATTGTACAAAGGACTAGATGCTAATGCTAGTTTATTTTTTAGAGGTGTCATTCTATCGGTTAATACCAAATAGTAATCAACCATTGGGTTAAGTTTCTTAAAGTTGTAAGCACTTATGTGTTTAAGGTTAGTAGTACTGGATATTGCAGGGATTGTTATATTTAGCGTAATTTCTTCACCGATTTCTTTTAATCTTCGGTGAAGTTCATCTATAAACAGTGTAAAAAGACCATCATAGGTTACAGGGATATTTTCAAAGAAAATATTGACTCCATTTAGTTGATTTCTTTCAATCAATATTTCTAATTCTTCAAAAAAGACCATTTGCGCTTCTGCACTATTTAAAAACCTAGCAATTTGTGATGGTTTTTTATTATATACCGTTAAATGAACATCACTACATTTACTTTGTGCAAATTCTATAACGCCTCCTGATTTTTCAAATTCGTCTATAACCGATGGGTTGGCGCATCGCCCGGATGCGGTTAACTTATAACCGTATAAATTAATGGCAGATAAATAATTATAATTATAATTTTTAAATTCTGTTTTATTCCACGAGTTATGCCATCCTATAATATTTGTTTTCAGATGTAAACACTGCTTTAGAACATCTAGACTATCTTTCTTTGTAAAACTTTCAGAAAATATACCCTCACAATTACAGGAGTACTGAACGCCTCTAAGTTCTTTTAATAAAACTTGAATACTATCTCTTAGTTGTTGTTTTGCTTTACTGGTACTATCTGTCTTTTCTTGAATTACAGAGGTCATTTGCACTTTTAGAGAATCGATAACTGTTTTAGAAGCTTTTTTGTCCAAATCATATGCAACAATTATAGAATCTATCTTTTTTCCAAAAGATTCATTCTCTGTATTGATAAAATCATTCGTAGTTTTAATAGCATCGATATCTCCTTGTATGGCATCAAGGTTCTTCATGATTTCATTTACTGTTTCGGGATCAATTTTTAGCTTTTCTTTTTCAATAAGATCTAACATGAACTTATAAACACGCTCTTTCTCATTTCTATTTCTGTTTTCTCTAAACTTAATTGCTTGTAGAATTTTTTTGAGACCTGTTGGACTTTTAACAGCTTCTAAAGAATCTAATTCAATTTGAGAAGGAGCTATTTTAACTTTATCCTGAGCTGCAATTTCTTTTGGAAAAATTAAGGCACCTATAAGTAGTATGAATATAAATCCAATTTTAAAAACCTGTTTTTCTATATGTATTGGTTCATTCATACCTATAATTTTTTACAATTAATAGTTAAGCATATTGTTATATCCATTCTACAAATAATGGTTTTTTCATCCATGGAAGTTTCACTAACGAAATATTCCAGGAAATAGAACTAAGCAGAACATCTACACCTTTTTTTTCGACTTTAAGGGTTATTTGTTCCTCTTCAAATTTTAAAACTCCTTCTCTTTGTAAGAAGGTTTCTTGAATGCCTTCTGGAGATGAATTTTTAACCTTTTCCCAATTATTAATTACTCCATACAATAGACTATATGCCATATCTTTTTCTTCTTGAGATAGTATAGTAAAGGGCGGTAAATGTTCTTGAGATGGCATTCCTACTAAAATCTTATTTAACACTAATTGATGTTCTGGGAAATCTATTGTAGAATACGCTAGATACTGAAGCATGTAAACGGCTTTATGCATACTATCTAGGTCTACAAATGCTCTGTTTTTTACAAGCGTAAAATGTTCAAATAGTCGAGTTAGAAAAGGCCATAAAATGATCAAGCCAGCGTTGTAAATTTGAACTTCTATACCTGTTTCTTCTTCTGGTATTAAATTGTTTTCTAGATTATTTCTGTAATTATCTATTTCAGGTTCTGATGTTTCAGTTTGAAATAGTTTTACTAATCCCTTAGGAAAAGTTAATTGGTCCTTATTTTTAGAAGATTGAACAAGTTTATAGACTGTTGTTAACGTATCGTCCCAATCAACTTGCTGATACTTACTTTTTACGTATTTTATAAAATCATGATGAAATTGCTCGGTTATTTCTTTAGTGTCATCATTATAATACTCAAAACTAAACTCATACACTATACGTCGCCAGCGAGTTGGATTAATATTCCGGAAATAAAAATATGAAGACAATGCTATGTATTCTCTAACCTGATCTGCGATTTTTAATTTCTCTTTGCTCCAAACAGTTAAAATCTCATTATCATCCAAAGAATAAAGATGTTTAGATAGTAGGTGAGTGTCTTTATAGTCTTTTTGAATTAATTGAGCTATGCTAATAGGTGCATCTGGTTTTAGAATGCTATTGGGTACTAAATTTAAGCTTGTTTTTTCTTCTTTCTTTTTAAGTGATTTCTTCCAAAGTGTTTTTAGAGATGTGTCATTCGGGATTAATTGATCAAATTCATTAATTAGTGCAATTGGTAATTGATGTGCTAATTTATCCAAAGTATACTTTTCTTTTTCTAATTGAAAAAAGGCTTCCTTAAACTCTTTAGGAAAAAGTTTTTTTCTTTTTTTTATCTGAATAAATAGCTCAGATATCACTGAAGTATTAGACCACCACGGGAAAAACCTGTTGTTTGCATAAAACTTAAGGATTGAGATGTAATATTGAACTTCTTGGGATGAGTTTTTGGTAGCTAACGTGTCGTTAGATATTATATGCTTATCTGTAGTAAAGTGGTCAGATGTTTTTGTTTCTTTTTTATGTACTTCATTTGACCACTGTATCACTGTATTTTTTACGTCACCTAATTTTGATACTTTTATTTCTTCGATGATGTCGTCGAAAGCGTACTCTTTGTTTACATCTGTTAAGCTTTGACGCAAATAATTCATAAATGCCTCGATAAAAGTTTGTAGAGTGTGTTCTTTTTCTTCAATAAAAATTGAAATCCCAAAACGTAACACTATAGATTTCCAAAAGGTCTCATCTATTATGTTTGACACCTTTCCTGGTGAAAATGAAATAAGATGATTTAGATAAGGTCGTGTTTGTTTGGTCCAGAACGCAAATGCTTTTGGAATTTGATAATCTTTAGTAATAGAAACAACTTTCTTAAATAGAATTTGATTACCTATGATAAAGGCAAGAAGTGTTCTAAAATTTGTGGTATTAGATTTATTTAGATACTCAGGAGATTTTTCTAACGCTATATCTGTTGTATTTTTTTTGTATGACACAGTAGGAGGCGAATACCCAAAGAGCTGTGATAAGATAAAATATTCCTTTTTAAAAAAATAGATCAAATATTTCTCAAAAATATCTGTAGAAGTATGTTCGGTTACTATTTGAACTCTTTTAATTAACATTTCAGAAATGTTGTTTCTTTCAAGTAGAACAACTAAAAATTGATCTTTTCTCTCAAGAACTTCATTAAGTAATTTTTGAACGTCTTTAAGGCGTAAATCATAAAATGTTTCAGGCAATTGGCCAGAGATTAAATAGTGCCCTATGATTTTATGCCTATAAATAGTAAGATAACCCTCTGTAAAAGCAACTTTGTTTTTAGACTTGCTTTCGAATTGTAGTGATTCATTTTCTTTTTTAGAAAGTAGATTCTGTATGTGTGAGATCTCTGCAAATTGTTTTTCTTCGGCAATTAACCTCTTTATCTTATGAAGATCAATTTGGCCTTGTGCCGTTACAAATTTTTTAAGATTAGCACTAATTTTATGATTTTTTACGCCTGATGCATACATTAGAAATATGATATATTCTTCTTTATCAAATACTCTAATAGTATTTTCATTATAATATAGGATTGTTGATATTACAAGTTTCTTTATCGCTAATGTAGGTTTTTGAAGTACGTCATTTTTATCTTGCAGTATCAGATGGTTTGTAAATGAAATTAGTAACCGTATAAGCTCATCTGCAGTATGCTGATAGTATAATTTTAAAATTTGTTGTATTCCCTTTTTAGTAAGGTTATCAAATAAAACATCTCTTTTTTCTTTATGTTCAAGAACTTCTTTAATCTGCTTTTTTAAAAGTCTGCGAGTTGTCTTTTTAAAATCAATATTATCTGAGTTTAGTAGTGTTATAAGTTCATTAACGGTAAGTTGTTTTTTCTTGTGTGATATTAATTCAGGAACATCTTTATATTGGGATGTTGTTAATGTGTCGACTATTAAATTTACTGTAGTTTCGTTTTCTGTATATGTTTTGATAGAGTTTAATAACAGTTGAGGGGTTGTATTAAAATCTTTTAGAACTTTATGAATAATAACATCTAAAAAATGTTTTTTAGTAAAGACCTCACTTGTTTTTGTACATAAATAGTTTAGTATATAGAAATTGATTTTTTGTAAAACATCATGAGTGTTAAATTCATTAAAACCACCTGCATTTTTGATGTGCATCAGAATTTTTTTGACCTCTAAAATCCATGTGCTATTATTGGCATCTTGTACTTGTAATACTTGGTCAAAAAGTTGCGGTGATAAACTAGCCACTATTCTTTTTGTCACTTGCTCATTTTTACTATGGATCAGTAGCATTTTTCTGAAAGTATCTCTTGATTGATCAAGAGCTTTAAGAACGAGTTCTTCTATAGTAATAGAGGAATCTACCCAGAAAGGAAGATATCCTTTATCAAAATACTGAGCGATTGCATTAATTAAATAGCTATCTGGTTTAGAATCTTTATCTGCGGTATCCGAAACGAGAACCTTTTTTTTAGTTTCATTATTTTGTTGAGAGACTAAGCTAGTTTTGGTTTCTCGAGTTTTAAAAGCTTTTTTTTCTGTAAACAAAACAGGATCAATGTTTGATGTAATAATTTTAAAATTCTCGAGCCTTTGTTTTACTAATGCAGTGGTAGTTACATTTCCTGTATAGGTGTTAATAGATTTTATCAAGGGTTGCGGCTGTAAATTAAAAACTCGCAATACATTGTTTAGTATAGTATCTAAGAAATTTGATTTATTAAAAGATACACTGGTTGTATTAAGTAGATATTGTAGTATAAAGAAATTGATTTTTTGTAAAAAATCATAATCACTAAATTGATGAAATCTGTTGGCTGTTTTTGTGTGTATTAAAATTGCTCTAACTTCAAAAATCCATACATTATTTATTGCATCTTGTACTTGAATTAGTTGATCAAAAAGCTCAGGAATTAAACTAGATGTTATTCTATTACTTATATTTTCATCCTTACCATTAGTGACTAGAGTTTTTATAAAAGCATTTTTAGATTGCTTTAGCGCCTTGCTTACAAGATCGTTTATAGTTACAGAAGAATCGACCCAGAAAGGAAAATATCCTTTTTTAAAATATGCTATTATTGCCGTAATCAAGTAGGTGTCTGGTTTTAAATCGTTATCAGAATTATCTAGATTTTTAGAAACCTCGTAGATTTTATTTTTTTTGCGATCTGTTGGTAATTTTTTGGTGGTTGTGTGAAGATTTTTGAGGTCTTCTTTTTCAAAATTTGTATCGACTTTAGTTTTTAAAATGAGCTCTTGGTTCTTTTCTATTACCTTATTAAAAAGAGTTAGAGTAGTTGGATTTTTTGTAGAAGACTTTATTGACTCTAATAATCGTTCAGGTTTTATGCTAAATTTGATCATCAATCGTTGAATGATATCCTCTAAGAATTCTGCCTTATTAAAAGTATTATTTGTTTTTGTTAAGAGGTTATGTAGTATAAAAATGTTGATTTCTCTAAGAAAATCATTGTCGCTTACTGTATTTAAATTCGTATTCTTTTTTGCATGTATTAGTATTGCTCTTACCTCTAAAATCCATTCATTATTGGTAGTGTTTAGTACTAGAAGTATTTTGTCAAAAAGTTCAGGAGTTAAACTAGATGCTATCCTATTGCTTACATTTTTGTTCTCACCATTGGCAAGAAGTGTTTTTATAAAAGCATCCTTAGATTGCTCTAACGTTCTACTGATAAGGTTTTCTATAGTAATTGATTTGTCTATCCAGAAAGGAAAATGTCCTCTTGTTAGATATTCGATTATAGCCTCTAGTACTTGTGAGTCTGTTGTCGAATTGATATCCAGACTTTCGTCTATCTTAAGTTTTTTCTTTTTTAGTAAGGAATTTGCATTGGTTTCAAGTATTTGAATATTTTCTTTTTCGGAACTCTTATAAATATCAATTTCTGAAATGTTGCTTATGAATTTTTCAAGTACTTTATGTACAAGAATAAGAATCGTCTGATTTCCTGAATATGATTTGACTGCCTTTAATAATAATTGCGGTTCTAACTTGAATTCTTGAATTACTTTTTTTAGTATACTATCTAAAAATTGACCTTCGCTAAAAACGGCACTGGTTTGAGTTAATACGTAGTGTATGATAAAAAAATTGACTGTTCTCAAAAAATGCTCATCATTTGTTTTATTGAAGTTACTGGTCTTTTTGATATGCATAAGAATTTTTCGAACCTCAAAAATCCACGAAGTATTTGTAGTATGAAGCATCAGAAATATCTCATCAAAGAGTTGAATAGGTAGATTAAATGAGATCCTTTTACTTATAGTATCATATTTCCCAATAGTAATAAGCATAGTTTTAAAATCATCTTTTGCTTGCTGTATGATTTTGATAACTAAATCTTGAATAGCAATTGATCCATTTACCCAAGATGGTAAATAGCCATGAGTAAGATATATTTCTATAGCCTCAATTAGGTATGCATCTGATCCAGAATTTCTATAAATAGTTTGTAAAGAATGGCTATTTTTTTTAGCGCTTAGTTTATCATGCAACGCAGTTTCTAAAGCTATTTTAATCCTTTCTCCAAGATTTGTTGTAAACTCTGACTCATTAATTTGGCCTATATCAATTTCAAGTTTAGATAGTTCTAAAAGTGCTTCTTCGGGTATTGTATTAGAAATCGCTTCTTCTAGATGTGGTAATATATGTGTATTAAAAATTGACTCAATCAAAATATTGCCCCTAGATGCAGAGGTTTTACTCTCGTATTTTAAACTAAAAGTAGAGGTATCCACAATATCATGATTGGATTTTATCATTCGTTAGTTTGTTTTAGGTTAGTGATTTTTTCGTAAACTGTATAAGCCGCTTGTGCTATTTTTTCTAATGATTCTTTAGAAGGGTTAGCTCTTGATTTTAATTTCCCCCAATGAAAGTATACTTTTTCAAACTCCTCTAATTTTTTTTTGTCAAGCCAAATAATATCATTGCTTAGGTGAGCCGGGATTCTTTCATGAACAAGGTCAGAAACGTAGGCTCTGAATTGCTCATCCTGAAACCTTGCGGGCCAATCTGGTAATAAAATGGAAACATTTAAATCAAAAAAATCTTCATTAATAATTTTTCCATTGGGTAATTTTCTCTGAAAAACCAATCGCCTCTGTCTATATTCTTTTTTAGAACCTTTAGAACGTAAACTCTCCATTTCCTCAAGACGTAATCTACCATGCTCGCCATATGGATCATTAAACAATTGAATAAAATGTTTGGTTTTTTTATAAACTTGATCAAGTGCTTCGGTTTGTTTAGGTGCATAAGATGCGAGTATGATTCCGTCGGGATTTTTAAGTACCCATTTTCCATTATCAAATGAATAAGAATCTTTGTTTAAACCAATTTCAAAGAATTGAATTATTCTTTTTGCCTTTTTGTAAACGGTTTTAAGTTCATCGGTAAGAATTTTAAGATTTTCATTGTCGTTTATATCCGCTCTTAGAATGTGATCTTCATGTTTTATGACCCATTTTCCTTTGTTATAACAATAGTGTCCCCTTTGCAATTCATTAGTAAGCTGTAGAAATTTTGGATTATCGGTTTTAAAAGACACCAGTATTCGGTCCTTGTTTTTAATAATCCATTTTTCATCAAAAAAAGAGTAAGAGTATGTATCTAAACTAGCAAATAAGTCATTTCTATCTTCTTCTGTATCCAACCAAGATTCATCTTCTATGGTTCTAAATAGAGGCATGTTATATTGATCTAGAAAACAAAAACCGTATTTGCTGTCTCTTAAACAGTCTCTAAGCATGATATGATCAACAATATAGAGCCCTTCTGATTTTTTGTTTTGTTCAATCATATGTGATACAATATGATGAATGTTACTAATCGCTTTTTTTTTGCTGGAACATTTTAATAAAGAGATCCATTCATTCTTTTTTTGACGAAATAAAATTTCAATTTTATTATCAAGTCCTTTGGCTTTGGAAATTCTATAATTATTATAATCAAGAGTTTCTTGAAATAAGGATTGAAAACGTATGCCTTTAAATCGTATATCCTGAATGGTTTCTTTGAAGAGATGTCTATTTTCGATTTCGTCTGTATTTAGACCTCTATAGTTCTCCTTAATTTCTTTTTCTTGTATGCTGTTTTTTTTATCACGTTTCACTTCGTTTTCATGTTCAAACTCAAAGTAAGTAGCGTTATCTACTAATGATCTATTATCTCTAGGAAGGATTCCGGTTTTTGCTACAATGATTTGTTCCAAACCGGAGGGATTTCTTTTACCATTAACAAATGATTCTCCTTTTGTTCTTTGATAACTAAGCTGATCTATATGTTGTAAAAATTCTGACTTTTTTTGAAGAAAACTATCCCAAAATTCATCCTCTGTTTTGATCATATTCACATTCCAAGCTATTTTCCATGGTATATCGCTTAGGTGTTCTCCAAATCTTGCTAAGAGGTGATTAAATACCCTGTTCTTTCTTTCGAAAAAAACAGGATCAGGTTTTGCTTTTTTTTGATGAGATAAATTTTCATTTTTCTCAAGTTTTTCGATCTGGGGGACAGACGATAATTTTTGAGTAAAATAAGTCTGTTTGACTCCATCTAAGTAATTACTATTAAAAAACTCGTCAATATGTCCAATTTGTGCCAAATGATTGGCTAGATGTTGTTCAAAAAAAAGAAGATATGCTTTAAGTTGTAGTGCTTTTGCATGTCTTTCTTTAGGTTCTTGTCTAGATATACCTTTACTACCTATACCATAGATATTAGGAAAATGATTTTGAATAGAATAGTAGTCTGTGGGGTTTTGATAAGTAGCATTTAATTTTTCTTCAAAAGCATCATTTTTTATATCTCCGACAGCATAATCTCTATATTTTTTTGACCACTTGTCAAAAAACAAACTATTTATTTTTTCTTTATTGTATAATGTAATTTTATTGTTATTTACGAATACATTCATCTTAGAATATATAGTTTCAAAACTATCATTAAATACATGAAAGAATTTGTTAGGTGCTACTTCTAATTCTCGAGATGTCTTACCGTTGTAATTTTCTATATGAGTTACGTTGCATTTAAGAACCCCATCAATTTTTGTAAATAGTTTTTGGATTTCATCGACATGAATGATTTTAATTCGGTTTTTTAAATCCTCATTTTTGATAAACCCTTTATTCAATTTAGGTCCCGAAAAAACTCTTTCTAATCGACTATGATCGCCTTTCATTTCTTGAAAGCTGTAGTATTGTATTGGGCAATACACAAACTCTAATAACGTAACAAAAAGGTTTGCTATAATTTCTTCTATATCTAGTTGCTCTTTGATATAAACCTGAAAGTTAATCGCAATATTTTGGTTTGACAGTAAACATATATCATCAAAATCTTCACCCAAATTTCTGGTTTCGGTTAAGAATTCTTTAATCTTAGTTAAAAACGTTTTCTCTTTTTTTGTTGTTAACTGGCTATGAAAATTTAACTTAGGTAATATTTCTATTTGATAGGTGCCATTTAGTTGCTCTTGATATCCAATGTTTTCTTTTGTAGTAATCCAAACGTTTTGAATTTCATCAAATCGATCAATGATCAATTTTTTTAGATCGTTTAATGTAATGGGGTGAGAACTTAAAATAGCAGAAGGAGCAAAAAATGTATTTTTTAATGCGTCAATTTTTAATCCCTCACCAGGCACTAATAAATCTTCGATAGGAAAAGAGGTACGGTAAGCTATATCTGTTAGTGCATAGCATAACTGCTCTAGTATGGTAACCCCAGGGTCGTGAGCGTTAAAATCTGTCCAAACCTCACCACTAAGCTCCTGGATATACTCTAGTCCTTTTTCGCGCAATTCTGAAAAATTCAGACTTACGTTTTCGGTTTCATTGTTAGAAAAGCTAGCAGATTCCTTCACGCATTTAAATTTTTAATATTCTATTATTCTGTTGTTGGTGCTAAAAAATTTGAATCCCATAGTATCGAGACCTTATAGAGTATGGTTATGCCATTTCCATAATCACCTTTTGTGCGTATTTGCAGATTATACGCATTAATATCTTTTACTTCCCATAGTGCCTTAATTTTACTCCACCATGTATCACTTTTTGGATCTGGTTTTTCTTGTGGATTGCCTAATTTTACTCGTGTTGGTCTTGACTCCCAACGAATATCAATTTTATTCCACCATTTGCCATAATGAGCGCAGGTTTTAGTTATTTTGGGTTTTGAATTTCCATGAGTGCAAACCGCGGTGGCATGTAGTAATGAATATTTGCCATCCCCCTTTTTACCTTGCACATATGCAGTTATTTCATAGGCATTACAACCGCTTAGGTTCTTTTCGAAAACATTATACCAATTGCCATCTGCAGCTAGTTTACCATCATGATAATTACCTATTCGTCCCTGAGAAGAAACAATACCTTTAACCTCTAATTTTTGTGAGGGAGTATTGGTCCCTATTCCTATATTTCCTCCTTGCCTAAGAAAAAGTGCTGCGGCATTTTCCTTTTCTGAAGATGTTTTGCTTTCTTGTTTTCCGGATTCTTTTACTTCTTGTATAATGAGCCCCTTATTTTTTGAAGCCAACATGACCCATTTTGCACTTTCATCATCAATATCTTCAAAAAAACTTAATAATTCTCCTTTATTGGCAGGGTATATCATTAAACCATCCTCTTCATCTATGTCAATTTTATCATCAACCTTATTAAATGTAGAATCTATTAGTTTTTTAAAATGATCATCTGTTGGAAGTCTACCCTTACTGAATAAGTTTTTGAGTATTTTCCTATCTGTAATGTTTCCTCGATTTTTCATTTTTAAGTATTAATTATAATTCTCTTCGATATCACTAATCACAAAATCTGATGCTAATGATAAATCTCCTATTCTGGATATTTTGGGTGAAGACGCCACATTATTTTTGATGATATTGATATGGTGATTTTTAACAGAAGTGAGCATTGCATATGGTGTAATTGTTCTTAATGATTCTATTTTTCGAATTTTAGCGGTATCTATTATTTTATATTTTCCTTGAACTTCGATGAGCTGTAATACAGAAAATTCTGTAACAAACGCTACGTATGGTCTACTTTCGATAAAATTTAAGATTTCGGTTTTTGAGATGGATTCATCAAAACCTTTTTCAACAAACGAACTTTCTATATCCGGAGATAAAAAGAGGATGAGTTCATTATTAAGTTTATTTCGTAAATATCCTCTTTTTTCATAATCGGTAAACTTCACACTGCATCGTACTTTTAATTGTTCATATACTGGATTAGAGACTTCAATTTTAGCAAAAGGAGATACAAATTGCTTTATATATTCTTTTATTTCTTCAAGTATATCAAAAGCAACTTCATTTCTTCTTTTATTGATCTCATTAGTAAGATTGCATTTGGGGATTACTACAATTTGTATAGCACTTCCTTTTACCAATTCATCAGGATGACTGTTTCGCCCATACACTCTTATTTTTTCAATTTGCGGAAATTTTTCTAGCACTAAACGTTCATAATCCCATTGAGATGTTGCTCTATTTTTATGCCTTAGTTGTTCATTTACTCGAGAATAAAAAGCACCTTCACTTTCGTTTAATTCATTCATTTTTAAATCAAATGGACCAAGAATATTGACTATGTTGGGGTGTTCGTCAAAACTAATTTTTTGAACTTTAGCATTTTGAATGTTATTTGTGTAAGTTGTTGTTTCTGAAAGTAGATGTTCAGAAGTTACCATAACTGCATTAGTAACTATATTTTTGATTTTAGAATTAAGATCTTCTTTGCCTATCGACACAGCTCTTATCCAAAACTTTTCTTTTGCCAGCCGAGTATTATCTAACGGGATAATTTTTGGAATTTCTATTTTAACTACTCCTGATCGTATAAGACCATCTGTTCCATCTTCTAATAAAAATTGAGAAAAAGACAACCATTCATTGTTAGAAAGATATTCCCAATGAATAGAAGGTTTTTTTATGATCGTATGCATGTATACTGCAGGTATTAAATCAAAGCCTATGCTAATAATTTCTCCTGATTTTACATTTGTTAAACCAATGCATAAATTTCCTTTATGTTCTATGCGTGGTAAAAAATAAGAAGGTGATCTTATTGGACCAGGAAATGTCTGTATGTGTCCAAAAGGGTATAAATGTATTAGTTTTATATCACTCTCACTCTCTTCTTTTTTTCTTAACATTATCTCTTTCGTGTAATTAGAATATGAAATTGTGAGTTGTTCAAGAACAGGAGTATATGGTTGTTTTGGTAGTGAGATACTTTTTTTTCTAAATCTGCTACTTTTTAAAGCTGCCTTAGCATAGAGGTCAGAAAATATTTGATGACCAAATGCTATATCAGGGCTGGACAAAACAATATATAAAGGAGAAGAAGTACCGTTAGTATTTTCTTTGGATGAAGTGATTTGATTTCTAAAAATGATATTATCAAGGTTGAGACTAACTTTTTTAGTACTTACTAAGCTATCTGTTCTAGGATCAGCATCAAAAAGCTCAAAAGATTGTTGATTTTGTTTCCCTAGACTTTGTATAGCACTTCTGGTTTGACTTATTATTGCTTTAAAAGCAGTAGTGTTTATGTTATTTGGATATGCCTTGTAGTATTCTTCAAAACCATTTCTTTCTTGCGGAAGACCGCCCCAATCTAAATCAAATTGTAGTTTTGAAAGACTTTTTTGTAAAATGATTGGATTTTCAATTCGTAAATAACTACCAACATACGGTGTAGATCCAAACGGATTAAAGGGGATCGAACTGTCTAATTCTCCGGTAGAATTTGATAAAGCTACATTTGAGACTCCCGAAACAGAGGTTTGTATAGTAATATTTTCAATAATAAATTTTTCTAAAAACTTGTATGGATGATATACTGCGTCATTGTTTAGAAGTAGTTTTATGCAAGGCCAATTTGATTCAAAGCCTCCATCATGTATTTTCGGGTTAAAAGGAATAAGTGTTTCAGAATTCTCATGTAATTCTACAATAAACGTAAGTGACGCTTTAGAAACTTGAAATATGGTTTTGATATGATCAATACACTTCCAACCGTTTTTATCTGTTATATAGAGTTTAAATGCTTCTCTAAAGAAACGAGTAATACTACGTTTTTTTATTTCTTCAATATCTAAAGACGAAAGTTCACGGTTTTTTTGTTTAATTTCTTGAGCAACCAAGGCATTAAAAGTTGCTTTTGTTTGCTCATCTTCATAAGAAGCCGAAGTCATATTTAAGGTAAGCGTAATTTTTTGTTTTCCTTTTTCAAGAATTAACGAGGGAGAACTTATTACAACTCCTATATCACTTAGGTTAATTGTTCTTTCTGAATCTATATCATGCATTTGCTCCTCACCAAGAGCCGATGGAAAATCAAGATTGTTTGGATTCTCTTTGTCAATTAGGTTGATATAGTTTAAATCATTGCCAAAAATATGACTATCGTAAAGTATGTTAATTGTAAAATCATCCCCGTCAAACGTATTACTATAAGGAGAATAGTCACTTTTGTAAAGTGTTCTAACATCGGCAATCTTTGCTTTAGTAATTTGGGTGGTGGCAATAGTCTCAAAAGTTGATTGTTGATTATCTTCAAAAATAAAATCAATTTTTCTACCCTTATTAATAATGACACCTTCAGTCACTTCGTCAAGCTCTAATGCAATTATAGCTGAGTGAGGTTTTAATTTTTTTCTTTTTTGCTCTAAGATTTTAAGATAATAATAGTCAAGATGTTTTTTTGTGGTTAAATTGATATCTTTTTGTACGTTCTGAAATAATTTGAAAAATGAAAGCAGTAATCCTAGGTGTGGATGATGATTCGAATTGATAAGTTCTTCTGTAAATCTATTATTAGCCTTTTCTTTTATAAAAACAATGTTTCCATAAACTTTCTTATAGATTTCATGTACTAGTTCTTTATTTTTCTTTTCTGTTAAAAGATTTTTATCTGGTATAGATCTAGACAACATTATAAGTTCTTTTAACAAGGGGTCTTTATGATCAGATTTTTTTAATAAGGTAGACCAGTATGAAATGAGATTAATCATACGAATAAGCTGTTTTTTTATTTCTTCTATGCTAGTTGTATGTGACTCATTAGATATTGATTCATTGTTTATTTTAAAGGTATTTATATTTGTTGCAGCAATCATTGCTATAATAAAAGCTGGGTCATTTAAAAAAAATGGTTTCCAATCCCCTGCTATCTTATTATCTAAGTTGTAGTAATTTATATTTTCAGAATAATCAAT
Source organism: Aquimarina aggregata (assembly GCF_001632745.1). Classification (GTDB taxonomy): domain Bacteria; phylum Bacteroidota; class Bacteroidia; order Flavobacteriales; family Flavobacteriaceae; genus Aquimarina; species Aquimarina aggregata. The sequence continues at coordinate 321,268 of NZ_LQRT01000024.1, forward strand.
AGTAAATTGGACTAAATCCAACATAGATCTCTCATCAATTGAAATATAATTTGGATTTAGTGATGTATTATTTCTATACTTTTGACTTGTGCCTTTATTCATGTAAATCAAATAAAAATTTGATAGTATTAAAGATTCGTACCCTCTTTGGTATAAAAAGGAAATACTATATTGTTTCTTGTATTTGTAATTATTACAGTATAAAATAGATGAACATATATCAAACCATAGGTTTGAGTATCATCTTCGATCTCAATTTTATCCAGTTTTATTCTTGGTTCATTTAAAAGTAATGCATCATAAATAGTATCTTTTAACATGGTTCTATGTGTTGGATCATTTGATTCAAACACGAAACTTTTAATATCACATCCAAAATCAGGAAACATTGCTCGCTCTCCCGGAATGGTTCCTATAATGATTCCAAGACTTTGTTTAATATCTTCATCGTCTTCTACCATTTCTACTTGTCCGCTTTCTTGGTTAAAAACAGGAGGAAACCCCCAACCTTTACCTAAAAATGAATCGTTTTTGAGTTTCATAGTTTTAACCTCCTATCATTACCGTTGGACATCCTAAGACAATGCTACCGCCGTGTGCGGTAGTATCTCCCATTCTTGCTGCTGGTTTGCCACCTATTAAAACTGTTGCAGATCCTTTTACTATTGAATCTGGAGGCCCCACGCATACAAGACTATCACCCATTACAGCGGCGGGCAATTTTTCGATCAATACAGTGGGAACTCCTGGTCCAATTATTGGTCCTCCAACGTGAGGAATTGGTGGTAATCCCGGTGTTTGCATTGGACATGTATGCATATCACTTAATCTAGCTGCTAATCCCATATATTTAGTATTAATTAATCATTACCATTGCACCTTTTACAGTGGTTTGACCGGCGGCCGAAATTTCTGCAGAGGCATTTCCTTTTGCCGTTAAACTTGCTTTAGCACTTAACTGAATATTCGTGCCATCTATAGCTACATCAGAATTTGCCTCTATATTTATTCCTGCAGAAGCCGAAATGTCTATGTTTCCTTTTGCAGATAGTTTTAGATCCTTTGAACTATCAATTGCAATTCCTGATTGATCCAAGAGTAAAGAATTTCCAGAAATATCCTTTGCGGTAATACTCTTGTTCTTATCATCCATAGTAAATGAATTGCCGCCTGGAGTTTCTATGGTTATGATTTTGTCTTTGTCGTCAAAACGTATATTGATTCCTGATTTTGAATAAATCGATTTATATTGATTCGTACTATCGGCAACTTCTTTAGGTTTATTTTTGGTATTATATAAGGCTCCTGTAATGACTGGGAACCTAGGGTCATTATTAATGAAAGTTACTACTACTTCATCGTCAATTTCTGGAAAGAAAAAAAAACCAGCATCGGCAGTTGCATACGGAAATGATAGCCTTGCCCAAATACCAGTAGTCTGACCTGTTCCTGAAAAAGTAGGTAAGTAAACCAATACGCGATATTTACCTTCTGGATCTTCATCTATTTTTTTTACCTTACCGATCTGGGGTCCGCTTGTAGCAGGTATTAAGCCTGATGCCATTGTATCTCTAATGTCAGGTAAATAAGAATGCCACTTTGGGGCTCTTCCAACATGTAAAGTCGTAAGCCAACTCCCATCTTTTATTTCATGAATCACTTGAGAGAGGTACGCTTTGCCATTAAAACGTGCACTAAAACCAGAAATAGTAATGATATCCCCTGCGGTTAATGATGTAGTTCCTGGAACTACAATTTTACCTTGTACTTTGCTTAATATAGCTTTATTTGCAAGAGAGGATCCCCAGGATTTTAATTCATTTTTTGAAAGTGAAGCTGATGAATACTGATTAAATGTACCATTATCAACCGCTCCAGATATTTTTTTTGCAGATAAGTTTCCTTGAGAAAGGTTATCATTAATAGTAATAGAAACCGCATTCTCTTTTTGCGTTTTATCATCCCAAGCAGTTACTTGATAAGAATCAGATATTTTTTCGCTGTCAAGATTAAGATCAATGTCTACAACATATTGAGATGAATTTATCTCGTATTGTGGTGTATCACCAAAATTATTCTTTTTAATAATTAGGTTGTTATTCTTAGTTAATACAGTCATATCATTCATCTCTGCTCTAATCACTGTAAAATCCCAATCACTACAATTATATTGCATTAATATTGGCATTACCTGGGTAGTAGCATCCATAGTTAATTTTAGACCATACTTATCTACAATGCTTTTTATAGCGTCTGAATCTTTTTTGTCTTGAAAAATGCTATTAAACCGACCTTTGGTCATATTGACGGCTTTGTCTTTGCAGGTAATCATCAGTTGAGATTTACCGCGCTTAACTATTAATCTATGCGATATGATAATTCCTTGAAATGCAAGTTCTCTTTTGTTGTCATATCCTAACGATATTTTTATCTCGTTTCCGGGGATAAAATCATTTCCTTCACTATTGGTAAAGGGATTGTTTACAGCGCCTATTGCCCCGCCATCTTCTATACTTATAATCGCTGAAGATATTCTATTAACTTCTGTGTGAATGGATATTTCACTTACTTCTACGACATCTTTAATTTTAGAGCCATTGATACTAATATCAAAGCTTAATACACCATCTGATTGTTGTAATACTTTTGCCATAGTTTATTAAATAACAGGAGGGAAAGCAATTAACTTACCAGGTTTTATATTTCTAAAATTAGTGAGTCCGTTATGTTCTGCTACCTTAATATAGTAGCTACTATCACCATAGATTCTATGGCACATTAACGGAAGATTATCACCGTCTAATACCGTTCTTACATGTGTTAGATCTGCAGAATTTTTCTTTTCTTCAAGGGCTTTGTTCTTAGCACTTATTGATGAGGTTAATGTTGCTGTTACTTCGGCTCTTAAAGGAGTACCATCAAGATCAAGCATAGTATAATTAACACTCCATAATTTTAATCTACCTTGAAACAATGATTGAGTACCCCAGTATACTCTAAGATAATTGGGTTCATGAATATCACCATTGTATTTGTAGACTAAATCTCTTACCAATTTAATCTGATCATCTACTTTTTTTTTCGAAACGATGCCCGTTCCGTCAAAAAACAAAACCATTTTGAATGTGCCAGGTCCACTTCCTTTATATTTCTCGGTTTTAGCACTTTCTCCTATAGTATCTGTTGATATGTATTGTTGCTCTTTGGTTTTCTTATAGTTTTCTGGGTTTACAAGCACATCATATTCTCCTACTTTACTTGAAAAATCAGGGTTTTTATAAGCAACAATTTTCATTTTTGTTAACTGCCCCATAAATAATTTACCTAATTGTAGTGGTTTCTAATTTTTGTAATATTTTTTCACAACATTCACGTTCTATCTCTTTTTTCATCTGTTCTAGATAGGGCGATATGTGTTCCTTATTAAAAGAGAATTCATTTGATTCTGAATCATCTGAGGATACAACTCCACGAATAACAAGCTCTTTAATTATTAATGTCATTTTTTATCTTTTTTAAAAAGTCTGTATTTTAATGTTAATGTTTCTATTGCTAATTGGTTGCTTGTACTATTAAGTGTTGATAACTCCCAAGCAATAGGATACGCTTTAACTACTGTCCAAGAGGCTAAAGTCCCTCCATTAGCACCTAAAAGAGCAACTTGAATATCTTTCGGATCAAATTTAAAATCCTCGAGAGCGTCTCTACACCATTTTTCTAACTTTGAGTTATATAATAGGCAACGCTTTAATACGAGGTTTTCAAATTTTGGAGGTGTTGGAAGGTGAAGCATATATCGATTATCTCCACCTTCTTTTTTTGGCTCTGTTCCAAGAGTTACTTTCAAACCTGATACCTCTTGAAAACTACTTTCCATTTTATCTGATCCAAAACCAGTAAATTTCACATTAAAATAAAATGCAGATGGAGGCGTATAGCCAGGTTTGAAAAAACTATTGTTTATCATATTCTTTATCCATTAGCGATAGTTAATCCTTCATGCATTATTTCTATACTCTCGATTGCAACCTCATTACCATTAGATTTAAGATCTGTTGATTTAATCTTTGTAGGCCATGCGTTACTAAGGGTCCAGGTCATGGTAGGATTTCCGCCTTCATCCAAAAGTTTGACTACAACATTTTGTCGCTCGATAGTATTCATTTTTATTTTGCTATACCAATCCCAGAAGCCATTATCCTTAGCAAAGACTGCTTTTTTCATGGTTACATTACTGTTTTTAACAATTCCAGGCATATTAATTTCTGAAAATACAGGACTATTACCGTGTCTATATGTTATTCCTTGTGTTTCGATATCTAAACCACTTACTTCTTGAAAAGGAATATTAGTTGTACTTCCCCAGTCTACCATAAAATAAAATTTTGGTAACGGCCAGTTCTTATCTTGTGCTTCTCCTGCCATAATATTTTGTTTTAAAGGTTTTTATTTTTTTAATTGATATGTATTTCATTTTTAGTCATTTCTTCTAAGATTGCTACATCCTAGTTGAGATGAAAAAAATGAAAAGAACATTGTTATGATTTTTGCATTTGTTGTTGAAATGTTACTACTATAAATTCTGCAGGTCTTACGATTGCAAGTTTGATAGTTACTAGCATTTTTCCTTCTAAAATATCTAAACTCGTCATTGTACTTCCGAGTCCTATTTGTACATCAAATGCGTCATCTGGTGAAGCTCCTGCCAAAGCACCTTGTTTCCATTTTTCGGTTAAGAAATTAATAATCATGCTTTTAACGGTTACCCATGTATTAGCGTCATTAGGTTCAAAAACATATGCTCTAAGTGCCAATTTTATAGACTGTTCTAGCATGATCATAGTTCGTCTTACATTTATATATCTCCAATCAAGACTATTACCATCAAGTGTTCTTCCACCCCAAACAAGCGTTCCTACTCCTGGAAAGGTTCTAATGGCATTTATTGATTTACCTGAAATAGCATCGACATTTAAGTTTTCTTGCTGATCGTGCGTAATATTTGCAGAGGGTTTGATGACACTATTAAAGCTAATATTTGCGGGAGATTTCCAAACACCTCTATTATTGTCTACTGTTGTGTAAATACCAGCCATTGCTGCAGAAGGTGGTAAAAGATTCATTACTTCTCTTATTTCATCTAAAAGATTTGTGTACGTTGGACTGGTAGCCATTAAACCTAAATGTAGATTTCGCTCATTATTTTTTATTAATGCTTCTGAGGTTTCTTTGGCAGCACTAGCATTTGCGGCTAATAATGCTTTGGCTTTTTCTTCAGGAAGCAAATCATTAAGAACTACACTTTCATCAAGATTTTTAAATGTAATTTCACCACTTTCAACAATGTTGGTATTTAACCAAGGGTAATATGCAGATGCATAATTTAGATTTTCTGTTCCGATCTTTTCTCTAAATTTGGTAACAACATCAACAGATGCGTCTCCTACGATACGATCCCCATCTCCATCATAGATATCTAAAATAGCTACTCTGCTTTGCATTTTAGCGCAATGTGCAAGTACTTGTTTATAAACTTCATAACAATCATCCCCCAGAGCTACTGCATCAGGAATAACAATCATAGTTGGTTCTTGTTGTTTAAGCAATGTCATTAAGCCTCCTTCTGTAGCTTCTCCTAGAATATCATCTTTCTTGATTTCCATAGCATCTTTTCCAGAAAAAGTACCTACAGATACGATATAACAGGTTCCTCCACCATTTGCATAAAAGAGCTTAATACTATTATACATAAACAAAAGGTTGTTGTCTTTATATTCGATAGCTCTTTCTTCGCCATTGATAGTCACCAGATGTTTATGATCTGTAGTTGCAGCTTTACTATCTGCGGCTTTTGGGTCCTTGGCAGCTTTATCATCTGCACCTTTACCTTTTTCAGGTTTTTTTGGTGCTGCTGCTTGATTTCCTCCTACTTTATTAAGCGTGAATTTAGGATTAAATCCACCACCAAAAAGTTCGTAAAATTCTTTAAACGAAGTAATTCTTACGGGTTGATTTATAAGAGATTTACCATTTCTAGAAGCTATTTCGGTGTAGCCAATAAATGCAGGAATGGCTGTCGCTACTTCTACGACAGAACCTGGAAATGCATTTATCTCTTCGATATAAACGCCCGGTGTCATTAATTTTTGTGCCATAATCGTTCTGTATTAATTGTTTTTATATATAAATATGTGAATAAACGAGTTCATTCGGTTTTGTTTCATCACTATACAATTGCTCAGGAGACGGTTTTGCTAAATTCTTAATGATTACCTTTCCTGATCTGAGTTCTTTGTCATAATTATCCACTAATTGAAAATTGTTCTTTGAAAATTCAGAAAGCGGAAGCTTATTATTGGATTCAAATACTAATGCTTCTGTGTTTCCGTGTACGTATTGTTTTTGAGGCGAACTAAATAGTTGTTCTTTAGCTTTATCTATAATACTGAGTTTGTCAAATTTTTGATATATAGGATTTACGAAAAAATATTTCCAAATCGTCTCTTTACTATTAAAGGCTATTGTGTAGTTTAATTTTCCTTGCTCTTTGTATTGTTTTAAAAGTGTTGTTGTGTATAGATCAACTATGCCCAAAGGGTTTTTTTCGATAGTTTTTGGATAGTAATAGATCTTCTCTATTTCTTGTTTTTCTTGAAACAGATATATGATACCTTCAGGTAAATTAGAGGGTACGAAATGATTAGAAAAACTTTTGGACTGACTCAGAAATTCGGTAGAAATTTCGTTTTTAAATACATCTGTAAAATTATACTCTTTATCTGTTTGAAACTTATCTATACTTATGGTGTTGCTTGATAGTTTTATAATTTCGTTTTCACTAACAAAACCTTCTTTATGTAATTTAAGGTCTTTATTTTCTGGATCAGAATTGACTGTTAAATCTAAGTTGTTAAACCATAACACAGTATCTGTGGGGTTATAGGTTGATAATTCTGTGTAGTTGATATAAAATGGATCTTCACAATTAATGTATAAGCGTATTGGATCTGCGTCATTTGATCTGTTTAATAGATCAGGATTAGAGACAAGTACGTGAATTCCCCCTACAAAGGGTTTTAGGATAATATTTAGATCCTGAATTAGCTTAGCAGTACTTTCAGAATAGGAAATTTGAATTGATTTAAACAAATTATCTCTAAAGTACTGGTGCCTAAATAATAGGGTTAATATATGACTATACTGTTGCCTCATACTCAATGATTATATTTAATTTTCTGTATTTTTAATCGACGGAATTACTTTCTGTATCGGAGCATCATTAAACATTAACATTCCAACCTTATATAAGGCCGAAGGCATTAGTTTACCTCCTATTGCTGACCAGAGATGACTTAATTCACCATAATCTAATTTGCACAATTCAAAATTTAATCTATCAATATGCGATGCGGAAGTGTTTGAAGAGTTGGGTGTTATTTTTTTGTGAGCTTGAAAAAACTGAAGAATAGAAGACAGGTATCTTAGACCTTCGACATAATTTTTTTCAGTGAAATTGGCACAAAAAAGCAAGCGCATATTTAAATGTAAAGCAGGGTGTTTATGACCAAAAGAATCGCTGCCAGAGTGCATTGAACGATTTAGGTTATTTTTTAAAGAGGATTCTTCATCAAGGTTTACTAGAAAAAAAACAATTTTGCTATCAATGTTTTGGGCAATGCCCCCATCATTATTAATAATATTAGAAAGGACAACTTTATTTTCAGAAATAGAAAACTCGTTTTTAAAATTTTCATTTAGTATTTCCTGGATATATGTGAGTGCAGTATGGATCATAGTAGTGCATAAAAATTAATCAGTTGATCCCTATTAAACTTTGCCTTGCTATGTTGCTATCCCATTTTCCTCTATTAAATATAGCTATTTTTAACAAAAAGTTATAACTTCTTATGTTAATGTTAATATAATACATGATTGTGTGTTTTGTGTGATTACTTTATGTTTTGTAATTTTTTTTAGTTTCTTAATTGATTCTTAACAAAGACAAATCTTGCTTGTAGCTAGTTTTAATAGGTATTAGTAATTCGCTATTTAAATTTATATGCGAACCGGTAATGCTCTATTAAACGATACTTTTTCCTTCCTTTATTTTTTCTATTCTTAATCCAGCATTGATATCTTTTATTTTGATGATTTTATCATTTCTCCTTAAAGATTTTAGGATGCTATAATGAAGAATATTAACTATGGATGCAGCACTTAGTTCATGTTGTTCTGCTAGAAATTCTATATCTATTTCGGTGTCGTAATGAAATTCATTGGTTTTTGATGTATTCCATAAAATATACCTGTGGTGTGCATCTGGGAGTTCAAAATCAAGAACTAACTGAAATCTTCTAAAAAAAGCTTCGTCTATATTTTTTTTAAAATTTGAACATAATATTACCAAACCATCAAAAGCTTCCATTCTTTGTAATAGAAATGAAACACCTTGGTTTGCGTAGCGATCATGTGCATCAGAAGTAATACTTCTTTTACCAAATAAAGCATCTGCTTCATCAAAAAAGAGAATCCAATCTTTTGTTTCGGCAATATCAAATACACGTGAAAGATTTTTTTCGGTTTCACCTATGTATTTTGAGACCACCATCGATAGGTCTACACGATATACATCCATTTGGCAAGATTTACCTAATAAACTTGCCGTTAATGTTTTTCCTGTTCCAGGAGGACCGGTAAATAATACTTTAAACCCCGGTTTAATTTTTTTTCCAAACTGATATTCGTTTTTTAATTTTTCCCCATATTTTAAATAGTCTTTAATCTCATCAAGTCCTTGTTTTATATGATCCGTAACGATTAGATCACCCCATTCTTGAGAGGTGTATATGCGTTTTGCGGGAAAATGATCACTAAAGTCAGGTCTAAAGGTTTCACCTGTAATAAATAAAGACAAGTATTCTTGAGATACAGACAACAATGAATATAACAGAGGCTCTTTTGCAGATGAATTGTCTAATGATAAAATACCTTCTCGTTGAAAAAAATGGTCTTTATTAAATAAGGATAATAACTCAAATCTTTTTTCTAAATCATCGCCTGCAAGTATAAATATTGCTGTTTCTATTGTTGGCAAATAGGCTTTATGTTTATCAAGTTTTATCCCTCCAAATTCTGTAAAAGGGATGTCATAGAGCCTGTTTTTTGTATGTAGTAAATCTAGTAACGCAGGTTTTATATGGGGGATTAGTGCTAGAATCAATACCAGTCGTTCCTCTGATCCCATAGTATGCTTTTTGATCAAATTGGCATATGGCGATTCAGTGTTTTCTAATAATGGTGGCTTGATTCTTAGAATTTCTTCTTCTTCTGATGACTGCTCAAATGTAATCTTACCCCTTAGGAGTATCAACTCCTGGAACCAATCTAGTTCTTTGGCAATGGTTTTTGCATTGAAACACTTGAGCGTCATAGTAAGGTTTTAAGTTGTCTATTTTTTTGATGAATTTTGAAATTATAAAACTCATTATAGATCATTTTTAATGACAATATGTAAATCTCTGTATTTTGACGAAAGAATACTATTTCATGCTATTTCATCCTGTATATCAAAAATTGTAGCCTGCAAAGGCGTATGTACTATCATTATAATGAGGTACAATTTTTAAAAAATGCTTTATTGGTTACTAATTGTGATGAGTCAATAAAAGACACTCTTTGTACATTTGACAAGACATTTTTAGGTGTAAAAAACTATGATATCATACAGAAGACTCTGCACTATTATGGGGTAATCATTATAAAGTTAGGAATAATAATTAAGAAACAGTTTGTTTTTAGTTATAATTAAAGATTGGTAGCTTTTTTGGCTTTAATCATTTTTTGCAACATATATTCGACCCCATTTTCATTATTACTTTTGGTACTATAATTCGCAATGGCTTTTACATTAGGATGCGCATTTTGCATCGCAAAACTATAGGTTGCCTGTGACATCATTTCGAGATCGTTATTATAATCTCCAAAAACCATGGTGTTTTCGGGTTTAATATTTAGGTTTTCTTGAACTTTTTGTAATGCATATCCCTTATGAGCATTATGATGAGATATATCCAACCAGACCTCGCCAGATACTTTTACCTTTAGGCGATTTTCGAGATGTTTTAAGGCAGGGTACAAATATTTCTCAGAGCCATTTTGATTGCAAATGGCAATTTTCAAGTATTGATCATCAACTACCTTGGATAAATTGTCTACAACTTCATATCGACCATAAAATTCGCTAAGCATATTTTCGAAAACATACCCATGGGGTTCTATATATGCTTTTTTTCTTCCGCATAGAATCACTTGTGATCCTTCTAGATCTTTTGTGAGATCAAGTAACTCTAGATATGTTTCACGATTAATCTCTGTACATTGTAGCTCTTTATCACGTTGCATAGTTAATGCACCATTTTCTGCAATAACAATAATATCGTTTTTAATAGCATCTAGTTTATGAATAATACTATAGTATTGTCTCCCACTAGCAGCAATAAAGGTTACTCCAAGATGTTGTAATTCTTCAAAGAGCTCAAAGAAAAGAGGACTTACATCACCGTTAGAGTTAAGAAGTGTGCCATCCATATCTGTTGCTACTAGTTTAATTTGTGATAAATCCATAGTGAATTGCGACTTTAGGTTGTAAAGGTATAGAGTAAATAGAAATACAGTAGGTTATGACTGTGAAATTTGTATTAAATTGGTCATATCATTTGTTGTTTAATTTATTCAAGAATAAATAAAGTTTTTTTTACGATACTAGTTTCTATGAAATTCTTCCAAAAAGAAATCCAATTAACTCCTCAAAAAAGAGGGTTTCATTTAATTACGAATCAGGTTATTGCTAGTATTCCTGAAATTGAGCAAATAAAAATAGGTCAATTACAGGTGTTTATCAAACATACTTCGGCAAGTTTAACTATAAATGAAAATGCTGATCCAACTGTAAGACAGGATTTTGAGAGTCATATGAATGTATTGGTTCCAGAAAATGCACCTTATTATATACATACCTATGAAGGTCCAGATGATATGCCAGCACATATAAAGTCTTCTTTAATGGGGGCTTCTGTGCAAATACCTATTACAAATGGTAAATTAAATTTGGGTATATGGCAGGGCATATATCTTTGTGAACATCGCGATTATGGGGGCAGTAGGAAGATTGTACTAACAGTGTTCGGGATGTAAAAAAACCTCAAAATTTGGATGTCTCCTTAAATTTTGAGGTTTTATTTTATCAGTATTTACCTATTAGAACCAATTGGCCCAAGGAATACGGGATAACATGATAACCCAAGCTAAAGTATAGAAAATAGCTAGCATCTTAAATTTTGGAGTAGATGTTAGTTTTTTCTTGTGTTTTGAATACCCCATAGTGATAAAAACGACCATTAGGATCATCATCATAGGGTGTTCTACATTATATAAACGCAAGGTAGCATCTCCCATAATCTCTCCCATTTTATGGCTTCCAGAAAACCAAACTACTAGGGGAGATACAAAGAAAATGACAATACCAATTAGAAGTTGAATATGAGTAACTATAAGTGCAAATAGTGATACTCTAAAATCTTTTGGTGCGTATTCTCTTTTACTAAAAAAACCAATAAGTGAATTAATAGTTGCAAGGGTAACAATGAGGACAACAAGATAGGCCCAATAAGAGTGAACGATTTGTATTGCTTCGTACATAATTATGTATTTGATATTTTCAACGTAAATATAATCAATAAAAAAACCTCACTCGAATAAACGAATGAGGTTTTTAAAATATAGTATTTTAGAAATATTTTTAGTTAAATAAATATCTCAGCCCTATTTGCATCTGCCATCTAGAAGAGTTTAGTCTTCCTGTATCAACAATTTGCTCAATACCATCGTTAAACCTGTTGGCTTCAAAAGTATACTCAGGATCAGGACCACCTTCTACCACATTAATTAAACTAACAGAACCGGGAATAAATTTACGTTTACCCCAATCTTTATTTAGTAGATTAGTAAAATTATTGATATCAGCTGTAGCTTGAAGAGTGTGTTTTTTGTTTCCAAAGTTGATTGAAAAGTCTTGTACAAAACGTAGATCAAGAACATGACTCCATGGACCTTGATCACCGTTTCTTTCTGCATATTCACCTCTTCTTGATCTTAGATAACTATTGCCTTCAATAAAACGATTTAGATCTTCCCACTGTTGTTCTGGTGTTGCAACAACTTCGTTTGCGTCGTTTAAGATAGGAACCAAGTTGATATCATCTGGACCTGCAGGAATAAATATTAAGGCATTATCGGTTCTGTTATCTCCAAGTAATGCACCTCTATAGATAAAGGAATAGGGTTGACTTTGAGATCCTTCATAAAATAAACCGATAGTCGTTTTTAAGTTGTCATTCCATTTGTGTTCATAAGATACGTTTGCCGTGATTCTTTGACCTTGAGCAAAATCAGATCTACTTAACTCAGGCGCATTTTTACCACTAACAGTTTCTATACCTCTCCATTGAGAAATATTTCTAGAAGAGGTTCCGTCGAAAAGAGATTTAGAATCACCATATGAATATGATACTTGTCCTTGAAAACCTTTTTGGAATGTTTTTCTTAAGGTAAAAGTAGCATTCCAGGAGTTACCCTCTCCAGTATTTGATGCTAGAATTATATCCCCATAGGTATTATCAATTGCATCATCGTTATAAAAAGGTCTATTGTCTGGGCCATTTAATCTGCCTTCGACGCCTTGAATATTTAATTGTTCGTAATTAATGGCATTTATATTATCGTTCCAGATAAAATCTGCACTAGCAACTAAGCCCCAAAATGGTAACTTTTGATCTATGGCAAAATTTGTTTTGAATACCTGAGGTAATTTAAAATCAGGAGTAAATAGGTTAATAGCACCTCCTAAACCACCAGATCCGGGTTGAACATTAACTGGTTGTTCATTTACATTTGGGTTAAATACAACAGGATCTGAAAGTTCAAAACTTCTTGTTTGACCTCCGGTAATTCCGTTGTTGTTATAGGTGGCAGCTGGCCATACTAATGGTAATCTTGATGTAAAAATACCAAATCCTCCACGAATTTGTGTGTTACTTTTTCCGTTTACATTTAAATTAAAACCTACTCTTGGAGAAGCATATATCTGTGCATCAACTGCCTTACCAACTCTAGCACCTTGTAAATCATATCCTGCAGCTTCTAATAATGGAATAGTTCTGTTGTTGAAATCATTATTTATAAGACCATCTTCCCAGTAAGGAATGTCAAAACGAAGTCCAGCTGTAATTTTGAAATTATCTGTAAACTGTACTTCATCCTGTACATAAAAACCTAATTGAAATACATCAAATTCTGCTGCTCCATCAGAGTTGTCACCAACAGTTCCATCTCCTAACAATGAGTATTCTGTTTGATAAAAACTAGGTGGTTGCCCAGTAAGAAAATCTTCGATAGTTAAAAATGTATAATCTCCATGATTAAACGCAAAGAATAGGTTTTTAATTTTAGAATATTCATTATGAGTCCCCAGAGTAATTGTGTGGCGACCTTTGTAAATTTCAAAATTATTTGTGAGTGTAAAAATATCTTGATCTAAAAGGTTGGCTGTTGAGAAAGGTTCGTTACCAAAAATAAGCCCTTGTCTAAAATTTCTACTATCCAATCCATCTGCTATTCGTACTGTTGGGAAAGGATTTCCTGCTGGATCTCTATCGTCTCTTACTCTGGTATATCCAAGAATAAAGTTATTTGAATAGTCTGTACCTATTGAAGAATTAATTTCTAACGCAGAAGAATTAGTGACCGTAACAAATTCTTCAGAACCATTTGAGAAACCTATACCAAAGTTATTAGATGATCTTGCTTCAAGATTATTACCTTTTACATAGCCATGTTTAAAAGATAATTTGTTATTGTCATTGATATTCCAATCTAATTTGAAGGTTAGTTTATCACTCTCTAATGTGGCTGTATTATTTCTAAAATCACCAATGTCATAACCATAAGTAGCCAAAGTTCTAGATCTAAGATCTTCTATTGCGGCAAGGGTATTTGAGTCACCTCTATAATTACTAATATTAAAAGGTTGCGGAACCTCTCTATCTTCTCTTTCGTAATTAATAAAGTAAAATAATTTATCTTTTATAATAGGTCCGCCTACACGTAGACCATAAGTTGTAGCTGTAAATTCTGGGAATTTTTCTTCAGATTCTCCTTCATCTAGTAGGCTAGGTGGTGTTTTTCCTGCCAAATCTTGATTTCTAACAAACCCATAAACAGATCCTTCGATCGTATTTGTTCCGGATCTTGTAACTGCACTAATAGCACCACCAGCAAAACCTGCTATTCTAACATCAAAAGGAGCAATTTGTACTTGAAAAGATTCTATAGCATCTACAGAAAAAGGATTTACTCCAGTTTGTCCTCCATTAGTTCCAGAACCGGCAAGTCCAAAAACATCATTATTAACAGCACCATCAATATAGATAGCATTATATCTGTTATTTTGACCTGCTAACGAAATACTAAAACCATCGTCTCCCTCGCTAACCTGTGCCTGAGGTGTTAATCTTACAAAATCGGCAACAGAACGTGATGTCTGAGGTAGGTTTTGAATATCTCTTTGAGAAATATTCGTTTCTGCTCCAGTTTTGTTAGCATTAAAAACCCCATTGTTTCGTACAGTAATAACTACTTTTTCCAAATCATTTGTAGCTTCAACCATTTGGGTGCTAATACGAAATGATTCACCTAATTGTAATGAAACATTCTCTCTTTTGTATTCATTAAAACCAACATATGATATGGTAATAGTATAGGGGCCTCCAGAACGCATGCCAGAAATTCTATAAAACCCATCAAAGTCGGTAGTAGCACCATATTTTGTTCCAGAAGGTTGATGAATAGCAATAATATTTGCCCCAGGCAGAGGCCCTCCTGTATTGTCTGTGATTTTACCTCCTAAAGAGGCCGTAGTTACTCCTTGTGCAAACGTTTCCCCAACGACTGCTATAAGGATTACAACTAATAAAAATGTAATCTTTTTCATTCTAACTATTTGTGTGTTAATTATCTTACAAAAGAAATAATCTCGTTACTACCTAGGCTTATCTAAAAGTTAAGTAATGGTAAGTATTAGATGAAAAGAAGTGTTAAAATATTAACTGTCAGTTAATTGAAATAGCTCTTTTAGAATGTTTTATAGTGGTAATTAGGGGGTATTAAAAGTGGATTTTTTTTATTTAATGTATTGATTATGTAGGTTTTGTGAATAAAAAAACCCTTATTCGAGAATACGAATAAGGGTTTAATATGATATTTTAAATCAATATTTTTTCTTAGAACTTATAGCTTAAACTAGCGTTCCAAGTTCTTCCAATTCCTAAGAAATATCCAAAAGAATTTAATTGACTTATATATGGTGAGTTAAATACGTTTTTAACATTACCTCTAAACGTTAATCTGTCTGCACCAAAATTAAATTTATAAGTTACACCAAGGTCAACAAGATCATATGAAGGTAATCTTGGAGCTTGAAAAACTTCTCCTCTAAATCCAGCTTCTGCTACATCTTCTGGATCTACAAAACCATATAAATCTGTATAAACATTATAATCTGCATCTACAGATAGGTTATCCAAAATGTCAAAATATCCACCTACACCAAAAGATGTTTGTGCCGCATTACCAACCTTAGTTCCTGTAAGATCAATGTTTCCAGTCTCTATAATGGTTGCTGTTTGATTGTTTGCTAACGTAAATGGCGATTCTCCGTCGAATTTCCAATTACCCATAGAACCATATCCTCTTAGTCTCCATCTTCCTCCGTTTGGTCTGTATTCAAAGTCAAACTCAAATCCTTGGTGAATTTGCCCAACAGATGTTAATCTGTATGTAGTAAAATCTCCACTTGGTTGCAATTCTGGTCCAGCTACAGATAAGAAACGATTAGCCCATTCTGTTCTGTAAACATCTACGTTTAATTTAAAGTTTTGACCTTTAAAACGGTAACCTGCTTCTAAACCAGTAATTTCTTCGTTATCAACTTCTGGATCTACTAAGTCATTAGAGTTTCTGATGTCTGCAAATACATTATCTAAGAAAGGTTGGCGTGAGAAAAATCCAGCATTCGCAAAAATTGAATGCTGCTCAGTAAAGTTATAAGATGCTCCAGCTTTAAGATTATATCCTATTTTGTTTAATTTTTCAGATTTACCAAGACCGTTACCTGTTCCTGTAAAACGCCCTTCTCTTTGGTAGGATTGCGTTGATAATGCAGCTTGTGCAAAAACAGCAAATTTATCTGTTGAGTATTCAGCTTGACCAAAACCTCCTAAATAATTAATGTCCTCAGAATAGTCAAATTGTGTACGATTAGCTTCGTCTGCAAAGTTAAATAAAGCGGACCAAGGGTTAGCTTCAAATTCTTCGGTGAAGGTATAATCACTAGGTCTATTTGCGTTATTAAAATTATCGGTAAATCCGTTAAGACCTAGTAAATCATTTACTTGTCTAAAGTGATCTCCATGATACAATCTAGCATCAAATCCAACATTAAAAGCCCAATTTTCTTCTAATTCAATATTTAAATTAGAAAGTAATCCATACCAGTTATGATTGTTTACAGAAGATCTTCTGATGTATGATGATCCAAAGTTTCCAAATCCATTAGCATCTGCAGTAGCAATGTTATTTTCAACAATTTGATCAAAATCAATATTATTATTATTGTCATTGTTGACTCTAACACGTCCTCTACCTAGGCCTCCGGTTCCACCACCACGTCCCCATGATGCATAAAGTACTGTAGAAAGTTCTAATTGGTCATTAATATCAAAATCCCAGTTTAAGTTAGCTACTGGTTTGTGATAGTAGTTTCTTCTTTCTGTAAAACGCTCTCCATCTAAGAAACCTGAGTTTCTGTTGTGCTTTTCTCCAAATTGGGCAAAAACTTCAAGGTCTTGAGAGAAATTTTGTTCGTGCCACTGGGGTGCACCAGTAATTAATAAGTTAAAAGTATTCTGATCGTTTGGCTTATATCCTACAGAGAATAAATAGTTTTGCCCTGCACCTGCAGTTCCTTCTGAATACTTTCTATGCGCTTGCCAGTGATCTAATAAAACTGAAAAAGCCCATCCACTATCACTTAATCCAGTGTTGTAGTTTATTGTTCCTTTTGCATAACTATCATTACCTGTAAGTAATCTTACATAACCACCTTCACGTTTATCTGTAGACTTAGATACAATATTAATAGTACCTCCAACAGATGAGATTGCTAGTTTAGACGAACCTAAACCACGTTGTACTTGTACAGCATTGGCTACGTCAGACATACCTGCCCAGTTTGACCAAAATACTCTACCATCTTCTGGACTATTAATAGGTTGTCCATTTAATAATACAGCTGTATTAGTGTCATCAAAACCTCTTAAGAAAATCTGGCTATCACCAAAACCTCCTGCTTGATTCGAAACGTAAACCGAAGGAGTGTTTTTAATTGTTTCAGTAAATTCAACATTTCCTGCTGCTTTTAACTGAATGTCCTCTCCTGTAATTGTTGCTACAGCAATTGGAGTTTTTCTGTCTTCTGCCAAATCGACAACTCCAGAACCTACAATCACGATTTCTTCTAGACTATTTCCTAAGCTTAAGCTTACTGTACCTAGATCTTGATCACCATTTGTAACATCATAAGGAATGTTTTGTGTTTGAAATCCAACATAAGAAATATTGATAATTCCTGTTGGCTTTGTTACTTTAATAGAAAACTTTCCATCAAAATCTGTAGTTGTTCCGTTGTTAGTTCTTGATTCAATTACGTTTGCTCCTGGTAATGGAGCATTTGATTCTGCATCAAATATTGTTCCCGTTACTACTCCTTGAGCAAATGTTTCCCCGACAGTTGCTAGTAGGATTACAACTAATAAAAATGTAATCTTTTTCATATAAAAAATTGAGTTAATTAATCGCCGCAAAAGAACGAATCTTTATGCAAACCAAGTTTAAGATAATGTTAAGTATTTTAACAAATTGTATACAGGATTAAGGTAGTAATATTATGTAAGTATACTGTTTGTCAATACATTGAAGATATTAACAACTTGTTAACCGAAAAAATGTTGATAACATAGTAGTTTTTTTCTGCAACTTTTGCGTAAAATTATCGTTAACTCGTTCAAAAAAACACACCTCGATCTAAAAATTAAATATGATCGAGGTGTTTTTAGTACTATTAACTCTATGTTTTATACGACCTAAGGATTTAAAAAGACAATAGGAGTAGTAGTTAATTTAAATATTGTTTTAGTAGTGTTTTTGTTGAAGAGTCATGTTCAGAAATAGTAGTATCGTTAATTTCGTTTAGGATTTTTGTTGCTAATTGTTTACCTAATTCTACTCCCCATTGATCATAACTAAAGATATTCCAAACAACACCTTGAACAAATATTCGTTGTTCATACATCGATACCAACGCTCCTAAATTTTTTGGAGTTAATTTTTCTATCAATACGGTAGTGGTCGGCTTATTACCTTCAAAGATTTTAAAAGGTACTAATTGCTTCAGCTTTTGGGCAGATAGATTTTTGGATTTTAGTTCTTCTTGAACTTCAGCTTCGGTTTTCCCATTCATTAAGGCTTCTGTCTGTGCAAAGAAATTGGCCATTAATTTATCTTGATGATCTTGATCATTAAATAAAGATTTTTTAAAACCTATAAATTCTGCCGGAATAATTTTTGTTCCTTGATGAATTAGCTGAAAAAAAGCGTGTTGTGCATTTGTCCCAGGTTCTCCCCAAATTATTGTTCCTGTTTGATAGTTGATTTTATTTCCAGATCGATCAACACTTTTTCCATTACTTTCCATAATACCTTGTTGCAAATATGCAGGTAATCTATGAAGATATTGAGAATATGGAATAATAGCTTCGCTTTCAGCTTTAAAAAAATTATTATACCAGATGCTTAGCATACCTAATAGTACAGGTATGTTGTCTTCAAAAGGAGCTGTTTTGAAATGTTCGTCCATTTCATGTGCTCCTTCTAAAAGGGCTTCAAAATTTTCATAGCCTACAGATAAACTTATTGATAGTCCAACAGCGCTCCATAATGAAAATCTACCGCCAACCCAATCCCATAACGGGAATATGTTTTCTTCTTCAATTCCAAATGCGGTAACGTTTGGGATATTGCTAGAAACAGCAACAAAATGTTTACCTACCTCGGTTTTTGGGGCTTTATCTGTAAACCAGTTTCTGGCTGTAGTTGCATTAGACAGTGTTTCTTGAGTTGAAAAAGTCTTTGAAACAACTACAAAAAGAGTGGTCTCAGGATCTAAGTTTTTAAGATTTTGATGTACATGATCACCGTCGACATTAGAAATAAAATGTAGTTTCAAGTGATTTTTATAAAACTCTAAAGACTCTGTAATCATTGCAGGGCCAAGATCAGAGCCTCCTATTCCGATATTTACAATATCTGTAAACGCTTTTCCTGTATAACCTGTTAAGGATCCAGATATCACTTGGTCTGTAAATTGTTTAATTTTTTCTTTTACGGCAGTGACTTCGGGTACTACATTTTTATCTGCTACGAGTATATTTTTGTTTGAAGGAGCTCTTAACGCTGTATGTAATACAGCTCTTTCTTCTGTCTCATTAATACTGCTTCCTGAAAAATAATGTTGTATTGCATCTTCTAGTTTCACTTCTTTAGCAAGATCTAGAAGCAAAGTTTTAGTCGTTTGATCAATTCTATTTTTAGAATAATCTATGTAAAAATCATTCCATACCGTAGAAAATGTTTGAGCACGATCTGGATTTTGTTTAAAAAGATCTTTGAGATGTACATTTTTTATATTCTCGTAATGTGATATAAGTGCTTCCCAGGCTTTTGTGGTGGTGGGATTAATAGTTGGTAATGCCATTTTATAAAATTTCTTGTGGTTTGAATTGAATGCTGTCTAATTCAGCTTTTATGGGTTCTATATGGTTAAAAAACTTTGGTCTTAGACTATCAGATAGTGGTTTTGATGCCGGAAGATCTTGTTTAAAAGGGTCTACTTCTTTTCCATTTTTCCAAAACCTATAACATACATGAGGTCCTCCGGTATTACCAGTCATACCTATATATCCTATAACATCACCTTGTCTTACAAATTCTCCAACTTTAACTGCTTGTCTGCTCATATGCAGATATTGCGTGTCATAAGTGGCATTATGTCTTATTTTAACATATTTACCATTACCGCCTCTACGTTCAGATTTTGTGACAATACCATCTGCAGTTGCTAGTATTGGTGTTCCGATAGGTGCTGCAAAATCGGTTCCTCTATGTGGTCTTACTTTGTTTCCGTAGTATTTAATTCTACGTCTGAGGTTATATCTAGAAGAAATTCTACTAAACTTTACTGGTGCTGTAAGAAAGGCTCTTCTTAAATTATTAGCCTCTTCATCAAAATAATCAATAGCTCCATTTATAGAATCCTCTTCAAATCTAAAAGCATAAATTGGTTTTCCGATATGTTCGAAGTAGGCAGCTTTAATTTTATCAACACCAGCAGGAATTGTATCGTCGATAAATTTTTCGGTATACTTTACTTTAAATCGATCACCAGCTTGCAGTCTTGTAAAATCTATTGTCCAGGCATAAATATCAGCCATGTCATATGCTACCAAAAAGTTTAAATCCAAATCATCAAATGTTTGCATTAAACTACTATTTATAGTGCCTGAAGCTGTTTTTTCTACAAGTTTTACGGGTTTCTTTCTTTTTTTAGCCATAATGCTATCTCTAAAATCGATAACAGTATAGTCTATCTTATTATTTTGGTAAACAAAGACTTGGGCTTTTTGTGTTGTGTCTTTTGAAGTAAGGAGCATATATGGTTTTCCGGCCATAATTCTAGCAACATTAAAAGTATCTTTAATCTTGTTGCTAATTTCAAATACTCTTGATCTGGTGATACCATGTGCGTCCATTATAGCACCAAAGCTATCTCCGGGACGTACTGTGTCTTTAATAACATTAAAGTTATCTAGAACATAACCATATTTGGTAATAACAGGAGGTTCTTTTTTTTCTTCAATTACCTCTGGTGTTATAATCTTTGCTTCTTTCTTTTCTTTTTTGCATGAAAACAATACTACTATAAATAGTAGTGCATAACCTATTTGTTTCAACTGACGACTATTTTATTTTACGGTATTAAATTGATGAGCAACCCATTGTTGACCCCAGTTTTCTTTTTCTTCCTCGCTCCAAAGATCAGGAAAAAACATAATTCTTTGAAAACTAGGAGGTAAGAATTTTTTCCAATTAGTTCCTCCGGTAGCCAAAACCTCCCCTTTCTCTTTATTAAGATATCTGAAGGCTGCTCCCATGTGCATTAATAACCAGTTAATATTGACATTAGTGTCAAAAGTACGTAATGCTTCGATAAGGTGCACGTTATTTTGCTCTTTTTCTGGTAGTTCAAGATATTTGTGAAAAATAGTGCTGTGTTTAACTTGATGTGCAATTCTCATCATTCTAGGGGTGTAACGATACTCGAATTGTTTAAGGGTAAGCGTTTTTTCACCAGTTTCTTTGTCGGTAGCTCCAGATTTCCAGTATAAATGTTCAAATACATCTTCAAGTTTATCTTGTTCAGAAAATTGAGACCGATTTTTAACATTAACGAGATTTACTAACGGAGTAGCATATATTTCTATCAATCTATATTGTACAGATTGAAATCCACTAGCAGGTAATAACGACATTCTATATTTTAAGAATTGATCTCTATCCATTCCTTTGATCATAACATCAAAAGAATTGATTAAAACTCTGAAATAGCGATTTACTCGTTCTAGTTTTGTGGTAAAGAACTGGGCTGTCTGTAGTTTATCATCAATGATTTGTTTTAACTCATGAATAATAAGCTTAAAATAAAGTTCTGTTATTTGATGATAGGTAATAAATATTTCTTCGTCCGGAAAATGAGTTCGCGGAATTTGTAGACTTAGTAAAGTGTCTAAGTGAATATAATCCCAATAGGTTAGATAACGATCATGAAGTAGCCCGTCTAAGTATGAGCCTAAGTCTTGCCCTGAGTTTTTAAACTTTTTTTCTAATTGCTTTATTTTTTCGGCAATTTCTGGTTGTATTGGTTCATTCATTAATTAACAACAATTTTAAATGGATACTTAAGTCCCTTAAATGCATCTAAATCTGCTTTTATAGAGCCAACTAAAATATCAGCCTTAATTCTTACAGGCATGCGATTGTCATCATCACTAACCCAAACTGTCATACTTTCTTCTTCTTTGAAAACTCTATCGGCTTGAACGTAAGGTCTAAACTTTAAACATGCAATTTTACCCATTTTAGTTCTAATAACTTCTCTTCCTAGGAATTTTAACTTAAAACGATAGTTTTCATTATCAAAAAACATATTTACATATTGTTCGTCACCTTTTTTTAACGAAGATGTCTTAATACTATTACGCAAATAATAAAAAGAAGACATCATATCTTGTACGTTGGATTTTATAGGAAAAGTTTTCTTTGTATTATGTTTCTTATTGAAAACCAAAGCCTGACTTTGTTGATGATCAAAGTTTATTTCAATATCCTTGGTATGTCCTCCTTCGTTTATTTTTCGGATAAAGCGATACGGCTTAACTTCGTCTTTATCTATATAAGTTTCATAATAATCTTCAACTTTAAAAAATACACTTAGTAGACCAGTAGATTTACCGGCTCCAACTATATGGTGAACAGGTGTGTTATTAATCATGTCGTCCTTAACCTCTAATGTGGCATAACTTGCTGTAAAAACACCGTAATGAATTCTAAACCTAAACCATTCACCAGAATCAAAAGCTTTATGATTTTCTTGGGCAAAAGAAGGAAAAGTGCTCAATATTATAAGTAAAAGTAGGATAGGCTTTTTCATAATTTAGGGTATTGTTATTAATTGATATACATATACTTGTTTTGTGTATTTACAATATCCATTCCAAAAGTACTATATAATATAAAGAGATAAAAATGAATACTGTTATCAAATATAAAAATGTAAAAAAAAAGAGAGCCACCACAGCTCTCTTTTTTACTTTTATTAACCAACTAAAAACTTAAATTATGAGAATAATTATTGTTTTAGATATAGATAGTAACCACTCCATCTATATTTTGCAAATATCGAATTTTTTTGCATAATTATCAATCGAAAACGTTTTTTTATTATGAGATTTAACAAAAACTTATATGAAAACTCATAATAGTTCAATTTTTTCAAGATATTAACAAGGTTGGCTCCAGATCATTAAAGCTGATTATTTTCTTTTTTTTATAATGTACCTCTTTGTTGTTGCTCACGTTCAATTGCTTCAAATAATGCTTTAAAATTACCTTTACCGAAAGACTGAGCTCCTTTACGTTGAATGATTTCAAAAAACATTGTTGGACGATCTAGCACAGGTTTTGTGAAAATTTGTAAAAGATATCCTTCATCATCCCTATCGATTAAAATTCCTAATTCTTTAAGAGGAGCAAGGTCTTCATCAATTTCTCCTACCCTGTCAAGTACTGTTTCATAATAACTAGCAGGTACAGTAAGAAATTCTACACCTCTATCTTGAAGTGCCGAAACAGTTTCGATAATATTATCTGTAGCTAGTGCCATATGTTGTACACCTGCACCGTTGTAAAAGTCAATATATTCTTCGATTTGAGATTTTTTTCTTCCCTCTGCTGGCTCATTTATTGGAAATTTAATCCGCCCATTTCCATTACTCATTACTTTACTCATTAGTGCAGTATATTCTGTAGATATGTCCTTATCATCAAAAGAAACTAATTGTGCAAAGCCCATTACTTTAGCATAAAATTCGCACCATTTGTTCATTTCATTCCATCCTACGTTACCAACCATATGATCAATAAATTTTAAACCAGTTGGCTCTGTTTTATAGGATTTATTCCATGGCATATAACCAGGTAAGAACGTCCCTTTATAGTTTTTTCGTTCTACAAAAATGTGTACAGTTTCGCCATAAGTGTGTATTCCTGAAAACACAACACTACCATTTTCATCTTTTTGAGTTGTAGGTTTTAAATAAGATTCGGCACCACGTTTTACAGTTTCTTCATAGCTTTTGGTGGCATCATCTACCCATAGTGCTACAACTTTCACACCATCTCCATGCGCATTAATGTGTTTATTAATATCTCCGTCTGGTTGAAGAGGAGAGGTGAGCACAAGTCGTATTTTATCTTGCTGTAAAACATAAGATACGCTATCCTTGCGACCTGTCTCTAATCCTGCATAAGCTACAGGTTCAAAACCCCATGCGGTTTGGTAGTAATATGCGGCTTGTTTGGCATTACCAACATAAAGTTCTACATAATCGGTTCCTAAAAGTGGTAAAAAATCTTCTGCTTGAGGAACTACTTTTTCTAAATCTTGAGGAGTTATATTTGTTGACATGATATTTTTAATTAGATTATTAATTAATTTAAAATTAGATACTGAAATTTTACACTGTCTCTAAAATTGTACAGATATTGTCAATCTAACTTACCACATTGCTCTAAGATGAGCAGTAATATCTTTTCTGTAATTCAACATTTTGTTATGATATTGATTCAATAATTTGCTTAAAATTGTTCTGATATCTTATTCTAACCAAGATTTGTAATAGTCCTCATCGGCAATTTGCATAGCTTCTTCTGTAACCATAAGGGGTTTAAAAGTGTCAACCATTACTGCTAATTCATCGGTTTTTGTTTTACCAATGCTTCTCTCGACCGCACCTGGGTGAGGACCGTGAGGTATACCAGCAGGATGTAGGGATATATGACCTGCATCTACATCATTTCTACTCATAAAATCTCCGTCTACATAATATAAAACTTCATCACTATCGATATTACTATGATTGTAAGGAGCAGGGATGCTATCAGGGTGATAGTCGTATAACCTAGGAACAAAAGAACAGACTACAAAGGCATCAGTTTCAAAAGTTTGATGCACAGGTGGCGGTTGATGTATTCGTCCTGTAATAGGTTCAAAATCGTGAATAGAAAAGGCATACGGAAAATTAAATCCATCATAACCAATCACATCAAAAGGATGTGTTGCATAAATCATGTCAAAAATTTCATCTTGTTTTTTAACTTTGATTAAGAATTCTCCTTTTTCATCATTTGTTTCTAATTCATAAGGGGCTCTAAGATCTCGTTCGCAATAGGGAGAGTGTTCTAATAATTGCCCAAACCAATTACGATACCTTTTTGGGGTATAAATAGGTCTTCTGGATTCTACAATAAATAGGCGGTTATCACTAGTGTCAAAGTCTAATTTATATATTGTGCCTCTAGGAACGACAATATAATCCCCGTATTTAAAATCTAGATTACCTAGATGACTTCTAAATTTTCCTGAACCACGATGTATAAATAGTAGTTCGTCTGAGTCAGTATTTTTATAGAAATAATCTGTAGCAAGGTTTTGAGGAGCAGATAAAATAATACTTACATCACTATTAATAAGTACATTTTTCCTACTCTTTAAATAATCTTTTTCGGGATTTACTTTAAAACCATGAAATCGATAAGATTTTATATTATTTTTTATAGCCACTTTTGGAGCTACACTGTAACTTCCTTTTATTTCTTTTACTTGCGTTGGTCTATGACAATGGTATGAATTTGTAGACATTCCGTCAAAACCAATGGTGCCAAACAGTTGCTCGTAATATAGATTACCATCTGGTTTTTTAAAGATGGTATGGCGTTTGGGAGGTATGCTCCCTAAAGTATGATAAAAAGGCATTGTAACTTAAGTTTTAAGGATTAACTATTTTTTAAAAAAGCAAATAGTAAACCTGCCTTATTCCGGATTACGCTTAATAAGGTAGTGTAATAGTAGTAATAAATCCTGCCAAAACAAGTTCATAATAGTACAAATATCGGAAATATTTCTATTCTTTTAAGTTTCAAATTACTTAAAACCAAAAACCAACACTAAAGAACCATTGACTTTCATTTAATTCTGGAGAGTAGGTGTATTTTATTTGTACCGGACCTCCGAATGTTTCTAATCCGTAACCTAAGGCATATCCACTAAACTCGGGGTCTTCAAACCATCTTCCTGTACTAAACAGTTTATTACCAACATTAGCAAAGTTGGCTGTTGCGTTGATATGATTTTTTTTAATAAACTCATAGTCAAGGGCAACAAGTGCTTTTGCAAAACTTTGTCCGGTAATACCTAGAAAATCATATCCATAAAAAGGCACAAAATTATTAATTGTTTTAGCTCCAAAACCACCAAGTAGAAAACCTAAAGAGTTGATGGCATTGTTTCCTATTTTGGTACCGGCTTCTGCACTCATATTAAGAGACAACTTGCTTGATAAAGATGTGGCATAACCAAGTTGCGCTTTGGCAATAGAAAACTCATCGAAGCTATTTGTGAAATCAGACGATAAAAGATAAGAATGAACATCTCCTTCAAAAAACACACCTCGTTTGGGAAAATATTTATTGTCGTAGGTGTCAAATTTAATATAACCAAAAGCACTCCAGTAATCACTATCATCAAATACGGTTCTCGGGATTTGATCTTGATCTTCCCCAAAGGTTTCAGAAATGATTTGTAAGCGTTTATATTCTGCACCCAAACCAACCGAAAATGTCTGTTTTAATAATGTTTCTGCATATACTTGTACATTAAAATCAGTATAATTTATATCAATAGTATTAATGTCTAAAGTGGGAATTTCTCCAAATTGTCCAATAAAATCAAAGTCAAATGCTTTTTTAAAATTAGTATATCGATACTTTAATCCAGTGCTCCAATAGAATCCTTTATCGATATAATAATCTAGGTTGTAGCGAATGTTGTCACCTAAAATCACATCTAAGGATAGTACATCATTGTTTACTAGCAGGCTTTTTTTTGTTACATTTACTAGTGCTGCAGTTTGATACAAATCGTCATAATGTAATCCAAAACGCAAAAGCATTTTGTTTTGACTTTCTTTGACGTTAACAACTAATTCTTTGCCTTCTTCGGTATCTACTAACTTGTGACTAACCCGATCAAAATTTCCTGTTGCTGACAGGTTGTTTATACCTTCATTTAACTTTTGATAAGTAGTAACACTCGGTGTTTTGAGTTTCAATTTTCCTTTAATATAGGCTCGGGTATATCTTTTATGTCCAGAGATTTTTAAACTATTGATCACTAGATTTTCTAAATTTTTTGGAACTTTGGCTATAGGCTCAGATGGTTGCTGTCTGCTGGCTATATCCTTAAGTTTGTCAAAATTAGATTTTGCCGCTTTTTCTCCGTTGGCTATTATTTCATCGGCTTTATCAAATGAAACTACAGAAAAATCCATTATAGATGGTTTTAAATAAAGATCGGTCTGCGAAACTTTATCTTTCATGGCTTTATAGGTGCGAAAATTGCTTATTTGTAACATGATATTCGTTACAGAATTAAGTTGTTCACTAGGCAATAAACTATCTTGTACGTCAACGCCAATTACAATTTCTGCTCCTTTCTGTTTAATTTCTTTCACAGGATAATTGTTTGTTACCCCACCATCGGTCATTAAAATTCCGTTTAACTCAATTGGACTAAAAATAGAAGGAAGTGCACCACTAGCAGCAACAGCTTCTGGTAAATATCCTTTATCTAGAAGTACTTCTTCACCAGTTTCTATATTAGTAGACATACAGAAAAAAGGTATTGGTAATTCATTAAAGTCATAAATATCGTTTACATGAGCTGTATATCTTGAGAGTTGATTGTAAAAATTTTGCCCTTTTGAAAGTCCCTTTGGTAGTCCTACCTTAAAATTGTCGAAAGGCAAAGTAATTGCATATTTCTGGGCGTCTTCTTTTTCATAGAATGTCTTAGCTTCTCTAGGAAGTTGATCTTGAAGCAAGGCTTCAAAATTGACTGCTCTAAAAATTGAATCAAGTTGTTTTGCTCGATAGCCCGAAGCATATAAGGCTCCTACTATAGCCCCCATACTAGTACCTCCTATATAATCTATACGAACTCCTGCTTCTTCAATGATTTTTAAAACGCCAATATGTGCTAACCCTTTTGCGCCGCCACCGCTAAGCACTAAACCAACTTTTAGGTCTTCGGGTTGATCAACATTAAGTGTGTCGATATTTTCTTTGACTTGAGACCAGTGTATTTGCGAAAAGAACATTGCAGATAGTAACAATACCCTAGTTAATATATTTCTTAAGATATATTTTTCGTTCACAATTACTCTTTTTTAGAAAGGTAGTAATTAAATACTTTAGTTGCTCTAGCGTTTCCAATAACCTGAGATAGTTCTTCTTTGGACGCTGTGCTAATTCGTTTTACTGATCTAAAATGTTTTAATAATTCTATTACGGTCTTTTCTCCTACACCCGGAATATCATCCAACTCTGTCTCTAAAGCAGCTTTACTTCTTTTTTGCCTGTGAAAAGTGATTCCGAATCGATGTGCTTCATTACGTAAATGTTGAATAACTTTCAGTGATTCTGATTTTTTGTCTAAGTACAGGGGTATCGAGTCCCCGGGATAGTAAATTTCTTCTAACCTTTTGGCAATTCCGATAATAGTTATTTTACCTCTTAGATTTAAGTCATCAAGTGCTTTTAATCCTGAGGATAATTGTCCTTTACCACCATCAACAATAACCAATTGTGGTAGTGGTTGTTCTTCCTCTAGTAATCGTTTATATCTGCGGTACACAACTTCTTCCATAGAAGCAAAATCATTTGGACCTTCAACAGTCTTAATATTAAATTTCCGGTATTCTTTTTTTGCAGGTTTTCCATTTTTGAACACCACACAAGCGGCTACCGGATTGGTTCCTTGTATATTAGAGTTGTCAAAACATTCTATATGGGTTGGTTCTTCGGGTAGTCTTAAATCTTTTTTCATTTGTGCCATCAATCGTTTTACATGACGATCAGGATCAATGATTTTAATTTGTTTAAAACGTTCTTGTCTAAAGTACTTTGCGTTTCGTAAGGATAAGTCAACAATCTTTTTTTTATCTCCTAATTGAGGAACGGTAATTTTTAAACTGGTACCAATATCCACTTTAAAAGGAACGTATATCTCTTTAGATTCGGATCCAAAACGTTGTCGTAGTTCGATAATAGCTAGTTCTAAAAGTTCCTTATCAGATTCGTCTAATTTCTTTTTAATTTCTGTAGTATGCGATCGTATAATGGCACCATAAGACAGTTGGAAAAAATTAACATACCCATAGGATTCGTCTGAGATGATAGAGAAAACATCGACGTTACTTATATTAGGGTTTACTACAGTAGATTTTGCTTGATATTTTTCAAGAACTTCAACTTTTTCTTTGATTATTTGGGCCTCTTCAAACTCCATTTTTTCTGCATGCTCTGCCATTTGTTTTCTAAACCTATTTAAAGAATCTTTAAAATTTCCTTTTACGATTTGTCTTATGGCGTTTAGATTTTCGTTGTATTCATTTTCATCTTGTAGCCCTTCACAAGGTCCCTTACAGTTTCCTAAATGATATTCTAAACAAAGTTTGTATTTGCCATTATTAATTTTTTCTTGAGATAAATCGTAATTACAAGTTCTAAGCTGATAAAGTCCTTTAATAAGATCAAGTAAAGTGTTAACTGTTTTAAAATTAGTGTAAGGACCGTAATATTCTGATCCATCTTTAATTAAATTTCTTGTAGGAAAGATTCTTGGAAAGCGTTCTTTTTTAATACATATCCAAGGATACGTTTTATCATCCTTAAGCATAACATTAAAACGAGGCTGATGCTTTTTTATAAGATTATTCTCAAGTAATAGTGCGTCTGTTTCTGTTTCTACAACAATATGTTTAATCGAATGAATTTTCTTAACAAGAACCTTAGTCTTGTAATTATCGTGACTTTTAGTAAAATAAGAAGCTACCCGTTTTTTTAAATTTTTAGCTTTACCTATATACAGTAACTTATCATCTTTATCATAGTATTGATATACACCAGGATCGGTAGGTAATGTTTTAAGCTGTATGTCTAAAGAAGTTTCAAGCATATTCCATTGGTAAAGTTAAGGGTTTACAGGGTTGAAGTATAATCCTTAAAGGTTTAATTTTTGTTAAATCATAGTCAAAATTATCATTTTTAATGCGTAAACCCGTTTTAAAAGTAGGTTAATTCCTTAATACAGATTGATTTTTATTACATTAGTAGTCCCAATAGCAATGTTATTTTTTTGAAACGAGAAAAGAAAATAATTGGCCGAACTGATAAAGCGGATTTTCCTCTTTTAGAACTGTTAGCTATCGATACCAAAATCGATACTGGAGCGTATACTTCTTCAATTCATTGTGTTGATATAAAAGAAATTGATCAGACATTACAGTGTAGCTTTCTAGATGCTACGCATCCAGAATATAATGGCAAAAAGTTCACATTTAAAAATTATGACATTACTGCTGTTAAAGGGAGTACTGGAAAAGTTGAAATGTGCTTTGCAATAAAGACCCAAATTAAAATTTTTGATAAAACACACCCCATAATCCTTAACCTATCTCCGCATGAGGATGTGTGTTTTCCTATTCATATCGGAAGAAAGTTTTTAAGCGGAAAGTTTTTAGTTGATCCTCAATTAGAAAACCAGTC
This sequence comes from Aquimarina aggregata, assembly GCF_001632745.1. Classification (GTDB taxonomy): domain Bacteria; phylum Bacteroidota; class Bacteroidia; order Flavobacteriales; family Flavobacteriaceae; genus Aquimarina; species Aquimarina aggregata. The sequence continues at coordinate 351,937 of NZ_LQRT01000024.1, forward strand.
TCATAACCAAAAATTGTAATGAATATAAAAATCTTGTCACGAAGCGCAAATTTGTATTCTACAAATGTTCTTGTTCAAGCTGCTGTAAAACGTAAACACAGCGTACAAGTTATAGATCCTTTAAATTGTGACATCGTAATCGAAAGACAAAAACCCGAGATTTATTATCGAGGTAGAAAACTAGATCATGTCGATGCTGTTATCCCGAGAATAGGATCTTCTACTACTTTTTATGGAACAGCAGTTGTACGACAATTCGAGATGATGAATGTGTTTACAACGCTAAAATCTCAAGCGTTATTGCAGTCCAGAGATAAACTAAGAAGTTTGCAGATATTATCAAAGGCAGGATTGGGTTTGCCAAAAACAGTATTCACGAATTATTCTAAAGATGTATCCGAAGTGATTTCTCATGTAGGGGGAGCGCCACTGATAATTAAGTTATTAGAAGGAACACAAGGACTTGGAGTGGTTTTGGCAGAAACGCAAACGGCAGCAGAGTCAGTTTTAGAAGCATTTAATGGATTACAAGCAAGAGTAATAGTACAAGAGTTTATACGTGAAGCTAAAGGAGCAGATATAAGAGCTTTTGTAGTAGATGGAGAGGTTGTTGGTGCAATGAAAAGACAAAGCAAAGAAGGTGAATTTAGATCTAATTTACATAGGGGAGGTACAGCATCATTGATACGTCTAAGTAGACATGAAGAACAAGCGGCAATTATGGCTGCTAAATCATTAAAAATGGGAGTAGCAGGGGTTGATATGTTACAAAGTAAACGGGGACCCTTAATTCTAGAAGTTAATTCTTCGCCAGGATTAGAAGGTATAGAAACTGTTACAGGAAGAGATATTGCTAAAACGATTATTCGTTATATAGAAAGAAGTTTATAAAAGAAAATGACAAAAACGACAAAAGATAATGTGCTTAATATTCTTGGTAATGAAGTTCCTTTAGGAGCCAGTACTACCATAAATTTTAATATAGCAAAACTATATACATCCACTAAAGTAGAGATACCTATAATTATAGAAAGGTCTAAAGAACCAGGGCCAACAGTACTTATTACGGCAGGAATTCATGGAGATGAAATAAATGGAGTAGAAGTCGTACGACAAATAATCGCTAAAAAAATTAATAAACCTAAAAGAGGAAGTATTATTTGTATTCCTGTGCTTAATGTATTTGGGTTTTTAAGTATGAACCGTTTTTTTCCAGATGGTAGAGATCTCAATCGAGTTTTTCCTGGTACAAAAAACGGATCATTGGCAAGTCGCTTTGCATTTCAGTTTATTAATGAAATATTACCATCTGCTGATTTTTGTTTGGACTTTCATACGGGTGGAGCTAGTAGATTTAATGCCGCGCATATAAGAGTAGATCCAAATAATGAAAGGTTAATCGAATTGGCAAAAATATTTAATGCACCTTTTATACTTCTAAGTAAGAATCTGGCAGGTTCTTATCGAGCTACTTGCGCAAAAAAAGGCAAAGATATATTGTTGTTTGAAGGCGGAAAATCACAGAATTGTAGTAAAGAAATAGCAATAGAAGGAGTGCAAGGAACAATGCGTATTCTGCACCATTTGGATATGCTAGACAATACATTTGAAATGCCTACTAAAAAATCAAATAGTATTGTAATTAGAAATAGTAGCTGGCTTAGAGCTAAATATAGCGGATTACTTCATATAAAAATACCTATTAGTAAACATGTTGAAAAAGGCGAGATTCTCGCTACAATAACCGATCCTTATGGTAAAATGAGACATGTTGTTAAAGCTAATACCGAAGGGTATGTTATCAATGCCAACGAGGCGCCAATTGTATATAAAGGAGATGCAATTTTTAGAATTACAAAGGAATTGATACATGAATAAAAAGGATTTACGTAACAAGTATAAGGCGTTGAGATTAGAACTAAATGGAGAAAAAATTGAAGACCTTAGTATAGATGTAGCCAACCGAATGTTACAATTACCTATTTGGGAAAAATCCTATTATCATCTTTTTTTACCAATAGAAAAACAAAAAGAAATTAATACAGAATACCTTCTTCATATCCTTCAGGGAAAAGACAAGAATGTTATTGTATCTAAAAGTAATTTTAAAGATAATACCCTAGAACATATTTTACTTACAGATAACACAGTACTTAAATCAAATGCTTGGGGAATACCAGAACCAGTAGATGGAATCCCAATTCCTGAAGAAAAAATAGAAGTAGTTTTTGTGCCTTTATTGGCTTTTGATAAAAATGGAAATCGTGTAGGCTATGGGAAAGGTTTTTATGATAAGTTTTTAGAAAAATGTAATGCAGATACTTTAAAAATAGGCTTATCTTTTTTTGAATCAGAACAAGAAATTGTCGATGTGTTGCCAACGGATATTAGTCTTGATATTTGTGTTACTCCTCTAAAAACATATTATTTTAAGAATTAATTAACATTTCTTGTATTCGATAATACTTTGTTATATATTCGACATATATAATTACCCCTATAATGTCCCAAAGTTTTCAAAGTGTTTGCATCATAGACGATGACAATATTTATATTAATCTAGTTAGTAAAATAATAGAACTAAGAAGGTTGTCAAAATCGGTTTTAGTTTTTAATAACGGTAAAGAAGCTTTAGACTTCTTTTTAGCTTCTCTACAAAATGGTGGAAAAATACCAGAAGTGATATTTCTTGATATTAACATGCCTATAATGGATGGGTGGGAGTTTTTGAAAGAATTTTCGAAAATTAAAAACCAAGGTTTTTCAAATATCAATCTTTATGTAGTTAGTTCATCGATAGATTCTAGAGATATCGAAAGAGCTAAGGCAATAGATATCGTTTCAGACTATATTGCTAAGCCAATAAAATTGAATGATTTTGAAAGAATACTAATGTAAAAATTAGTGTTTATTATAGCTCTTCTTCCTGTTTTGGAAATGCTTTTTTATAAAATACTATAAGTAAGAATACACCAACACTAATAGCCGAGTCGGCAATATTAAATACTGGGTCAAAGAAAGAAAAATGTTCACCACCCCAGAATGGTATCCAATCAGGTAGAATATCATCATAAAATGTAAATTGAATCATGTCAACTACCTTGCCATAAAATAAGGTTTCATATCCACCATCTGCAGGCAAAAAGCTTGCAATATTTACTCGAGTACTTTCTTCAAAAAGAACCCCGTATAAAACAGAATCAATTATGTTTCCAAAAGCTCCTGCAAAAATTAGGGCAATACAAAATGTAAGTATCTTTGGACTGTTTTTTCGGATAGAATCATAAAGCCAGTATCCGATACCTGAAATAGCCACTAATCTAAATAATGTAAGAATAAGTTTTCCATAACTACCAGGAAGTTCTACTCCCCAAGCCATTCCTTTATTTTCTACAAAAACTATTCGAAACCAACTTAGAACTTTTACTTCTTCATGAAGACTAAAATGTGTCTTAATATATACTTTACTAATTTGATCAATAAGCAATACTAAGATTATAACTAAGATTGATTTCTTTAAGGACATATAGATATTGATTTGCTAGGCACTTATGGCAATGGGCAAAAATAGTATTTTATTTTATTTCTATGGTAGATTGAGTTAAAATATGATGATATTGAATAAGATATACTAAAATAGAAAAGAGTTTAGTCACTGCGCTACTACAATGACTAAACTCTAAGTAACATTTAAAATTTATGTTTTACTATATTTTATTGTGTTTGAGTATCCTGTTAGACGGGTTATTGTTTTCTAATAAAAATACTTCCGCTAATGGTTTTAAGCTCTAAATCACTTAGTGCATTTCCAAAAGTACCAGATACTTTACTGCCCACAACTCTGTTTTTACCATGATCAAATTGTAAATCTTTATCTGAATAAATCATACCCGAAATCGTTTCTGCTTTTAACGATGATTTTGCAATATTAATATCAATGTCTCCACTAATAGTCTTAAGATTTAGATCTCCAAGATAGTTTTTGATATCAATATTACCACTTATGATATCAACGATTAATTCTCCTTCATAGTTTTCTGACGCAACACTACCCGATATACTTTTTACTTTTAGTTTAGAGTTTTTAGGAAGAAAAATTGTGTATTGTGCATCTATGTCAAGATTATTGCAAGGATTCCAATTATTATTTTTGTTTGACCCTTTTTCTTTTTTCCACTTGTCAAATAAATCACCATAATCTGAAGATATATCTAATATCGATGATGAAACGTCGGTTTTTAGAGTAAAATAATTGTCAAATTCTCCTCCATTAATACTGATGTCAGCTTTTACATATACCTTGTTCTTTTCCCAGGTTTTTATAGTAATATCATCAGCAAATTTAAATTCTATCTTAACCAGATCAGCTGGGTTAAATTCTTTCTCAATGGTTTTTTGTGCATTTATTTGAAAAGAAACTAAGCACAAGAATAAAAGTTTTAATACAGTTTTCATATGATTGTTTTTTGATTGATTGATGACCTCTTATTTTATTGTTTTCTTAAATATATATTACCTGTTGATGATCTTAGACTTATGTCTACGCCACCATTATTAAGTGATGTTTTTACAGTTCTTTTGCCAGCAACTATTCTCATGTCATCGTCGGCAGAAGGAAATTTTATATCAAAATCAGTATAAATTTCTCCCATACTTGTTTTAAGTTCAAGATTTGCTGCGGTATTAGAGGGAATGCTAATATCTATAGGTCCGGTAGAAGATATAAGTGAAATTGGTGAACTTTGACTTACTTTTTTAAATATCACATTTATTTCTCCCGTTGAGGTTTTTGCAACAATGGGACCTGTTACATCTTTTAAAATAATATTTCCTACATTGGTTCTTGCCTCTATTTCAGAAGAAAAACCTTCAATTGATAAATGTCCTAGGTTACTTTTTTCTACAGTTATATTAATATCTTTAGGAAGATAGATCTCTAGTGTTTTACTATTCATACCCTTTAGATTTCTAACCACTAAAGTTTCTCCTTCTTTATTAATATATACTCCCATTCCTGTATTATCACTACCACCTGCATAAACAGCTTTTAAGCCCTTAGCTTTCTCGGGCATTGAATGACCATCACCAATAATCAACAGTTCATTTTTAGCATGAGTCTTTATGTTTGTTCCAGATGCAGAACTGATCTTTACTTTTTTTACTCCTTGTAATGCAGATGAATGATTTTGTGCAGTTAAGTTTCCTGTGACTACATATAGTAGTAGTGCTATCACTATTTTTTTCATGAGTATTCGTTTTTTGATTTAAATTAAATTTGGCAACCCAATTTTTACTTGATCTTTTACATAGTTTGGAGTTGCATCTTGTCTGAGCAATTTTTCCATTGAAGGAATCGCGCGTTTTTCCTGAATGGATACTAATATTTGAATTAATTCTAATTGCATGCCTGGATCTTGCTCTGTGTCCAAGGCATTAATCAATGCTTTACGAACCATTTCAGAATCCGAAAATTTTGCCAATGCTTCTGCTGCAGCTAATCGCACATTGATATGATCATCATAATTCATTTTATTAATTAAAGCATTTAAGATGTCATTTCCCGGTTTTTCAAATTCTTCGGCATAGTTCACTGCTTGTAATCGTTTACTTGCAGATTCATTTTCGATTAAAGAAATAGTCATTACTTGTTTCATTTGTTGCTTTTCTTCTTTAAGAATAGCCATCTCTTGAGAGAATGATGCGGTGTTTTGAAATTTTCCATAAAAATACCCGCATAAGACAAGTGCAATTGTAGCTGCAATCTGTAATATACTTTTCCAAGAAATATTGTCTTTTTTACGGATTGAAACTACTTTAGAATCCTTTAGAATCGCCTTCTCTCTTTGTAACATTTGATCAAAATTGATTTGCATGTCTGTCCTAGGTTCTTCAATAGGTTCAGTATTAATAACTTCAAAAATAGTTTGAAGTTGATGTAAAGCATCACTGCAATTAGTGCAGCTTAAAAGGTGTGTTTCAATTTTTTGAGATATCTCCTCATCTAGATTTTGATCTATGTAATCAATGAGTTGATCTTCTATGTGTTTACATTTCATAATATTATATGTTTTGTAAATAATGATCTTTTAATTTGTGAATTGCCCTGTGCACTTTAGTTTTAACCGCTCCTACTGTAGAGCCTGTTATTTCGGCAATTTCTTGATATTTAATTCCTTGGTAGCGATTCATAACAATTAGCTCTTTATCACCATCATGTAATTTGTCTAGAGCTTTATGTAATTGCTCTCTTGTTTCATTTTGTTCTACAGTATCAATTTGTTGATCTTCCATTCTATAAACAATGTCGTCTATACGTTGATCTTTGTTTTTTTGACGTTGGTAGTGATCAGAAAATACATTTCTAGCGATTGTATATAGCCATGATGAAAACTTACCTTTTTTATAAGAAGCTCTATATTTAATTGCCTTATAAAAAACTTCTTGAGTGATATCCTGACTGATTTCTCGATCTCTTGTCATTTTCAATACATAATTGAAAATTTTGAGATGATATCTATCAAAAAGAATAGTCATCATATCTAAATCACCTTTAGATACTAAAATCATTAACTCTTCGTCATTTAATTTTTTCAAGATGTTACTCTTTTTTCGGTTGGCTTTATTACTAATACCTCTGTTATGCAAAAAGGTTACATGTTGGTTGGTTTTTTATTCACATTTTATATAAATAGTTGATTTATGTCAATATAAGTATTGATTAAAGCTTCTTTTTTGATTGATCAAAAACAGGTATTTCATTGATTTATTTTGAGTTTTGAGTTCTTACTAGTGATTATTTTCGGTAAAAATCTACAAACTAAATTTAAACTATTATGACACACAAAAGTCAAAATGTATTAACTACACGATTAGGGGTATTAATTTTAGTAGCATGGTCTTTACTAATAGTATCTTCTTGTGAAAATGAAAGTTTACAAACCCCTACAGTACAGGATACAAATTCAAGAGCAACCAGCGAGATGGAATTGGCGAACATGTATTACGGTAAATCTGACCCTACAGATTGCACTTTTGGATATGAAGGTCTTGAAGGACCAGAGTTATGGGCCAATTTGTGCGGTGATTTATGGTTGGATTGTGACGGTAATTCACAATCACCAATAAATATCGTAACAACTACAGTTCTTGAAGATGGAGATATCAATAACATTAATATTAATTATAATGATAGTGCTACAGAAATTATAAATACTGGTACTACAGTAGAGTTTGTATATGATGTAGGAAGTCTTGCATCTCTAAACAATATTGATTATAACTTAATACAATTTCATTTTCATACAGGTAGTGAACATACTATAGATGGACAAAGAGCTCCTATGGAAATGCATCTAGTACACCAAGACCCTAACACAGGACTATTGGCAGTAATTGGTGTTATGTTTGAAGAAGGAGAATCAAATGAGATTTTAGAAACGTATTTGGGAGATTTGCCAGAGTTGGCCAACGAAGAGTTTATAAGTGATGAAGAATTTAATGTAACAGAATTGTTACCTGATGATTTAGACTTTTATACCTATAGTGGTTCTCTAACAACACCTGCTTGTTCAGAAATAGTAACATGGTTTGTTCTTCAAGACCCTATAACAGCAACGGCAAATCAATTGAATAGGTTTAAAGAAATAATGGGAGAAAACTATAGACCAACACAAGAATTGAACGATAGAATAGTAAGAACAAAGAGCTAGACTATATAAATAAGCTAATTCTATAAACCCCATAAAATTTACCCTGCTTATAATTGTTAGCTATTAGACTCTGATAATAAGAGCTGTATTTTCAGATGGTCATGGTATGTGAAAATTAATCTTGAATTTAATAACAAACTCCTTTTATACAACGTAAACACAAAAGAATTATGAAAAACACAAATTTAACGGTATCTACAAACAGGCATGTAAAGATATCAATTTTAGTAGCGCTTCTTTTTTTATCCCTATCACTTCTTATTTCTTGTAACAATGAGGAGGTTGGTATAGAAACTTTTGAAAGTAATGCCATTAGTACTAGTGAAATGGAGTTAGCAAGTAGTTATTTTGGCAAAGCATCGGCTTCTGACTGTAATTTTGAGTATGGAGATGATCCGCAGGGACCAGAGTTTTGGTCAACCTTATGTAACGGAGCATGGGTAGATTGTGCAGGTAATGTACAATCACCTATTAATATCATTACCGATTCGGTAATAGAAGATGGAGATATCAATAATATTAATATTAATTATACAGAAAGTAAGACAGATATATTTAATAACGGTCATACGTTACAATTTACCTATGATCAAGGTAGTTCTGCATCATTAAATAACATTGACTATGATTTGATACAATTTCATTTTCATACCGGGAGTGAGCACACCATAAATGGGAAACAATACCCTATGGAGATGCATTTGGTACACCAAGACCCCATTACCAAACTTTTAGGTGTAGTAGGTATCTTTTTTGAAGAAGGAAAGAAAAATGAGGTATTAAGTAAATATTTAAGTGTACTTCCAAAAGAAGAGGGAGGACAGTATGTTAGTAGATCTAAATTTAAGGTAGAAGATTTATTACCAGGGAATATGGAATTTTATACCTACGATGGTTCATTAACCACCCCTGGGTGTTCAGAAATTGTGACGTGGTATGTTGTAAAAGAGTCAATAACAGCCTCTGCTGAACAATTATCCAGATTTGAAAGTATAATGCACAAAAATTATAGACCTGTTCAAGATTTAAATGGAAGAACAGTACGAACTAAAAGCTAAAAAGTTCCCTCTCTTTTTACTAATTATTAAAACTGCCTAAATGTAAATTTTGGGCAGTTTTTTTTATTAAATCCTCATATTTTAGAGATGAAAGTTGTGACTAAAGAGATTGTTTTTTTAATTTTTAATTAGACTTATTAGATTAGCGTTGTGTTTTTAAGGAAATTAGTGTCCGTTTTGTATTTTACTGGCAATCAAAATATTAACATTTAGTTTAGATATATTTATGACAAAAATAAGACCATAATTGGACAACCAAACGAAAGTTTTTCGTAGAAAAAACGAGAAAAGAATATACTCAAAAATGATTTTATGAGTTAAAGATGGTATATTAACAACTATTAAAACCTATCAAAACTAGTTAGGATATCAAAAATATACGTCTTTACTTGTTGTTTATTTCAAAAAGAAAAAAAGAATACTAGTTAAAATTAGGATGTATAAATAGAGTATTTCTACTAGATAATGATATCATATTTGGATTGAAAAATGATAAATACATTATTTCCATATAAGAGATATTCGTTTATAAATTATTCAGTATTAGAAAATCTTCCTAAAAAAGAACTGAAATTTATTGAAGAAAATACCACAATTCTCAGGCTTAAAAAAGGACAAGTGTTGTTTCATGAAGGAACTATACCTGTAGCTGCATATATTATAAGTTCAGGAAAAATAAAAAAATACGCCACTGGTCTAGAAGGTAGGGAACACATCTTTTATTTGGCTAAAGAAAATGATATTATTGGTCATCATGAGCTTATTTCTAAAGAAGCACATTCTTGCTCTGCCGCATGTTTAACAGATTGTGTTGTGAATCTGGTTCCTAAAAAGATATTTTCTCAGATAATAACTTCAAACGAGGATATTAAAAGTAGATTGTTACATACCATAGCACATGAATTTGGAGTATTTATTAGTAACTCCAGAATATTAGCGCAGCATAATGTAAGAGAACGTTGTGCAATATCAATTATTAAATTGCGAGAGTTTTTTGGGGTTGATAAAGAAGGGTTTAAGATATCCAGAAAAGATCATAGTAATATAGTAGGGACTTCTGTAGAATCCCTGGTACGTGTTTTACATGATTTTAAAGAAGAAGGTGTGATTAAAATTAGCGACAATAATTTGTACATAACAAATATGGATAAGCTAGTTAAGATTTGTAATATAATTTAAGAAGTGTATTTAAAAAAAAAATAAGAATGCCCTTTAAGAAAGACATCCTTATACTTTAATTGTTTCTAGTTTCTTTTCTACTAACTCTGCATATTTTTAGCTTCAATGCTAAGTGTTGCATGCGGAACTAATTTTAATCTTTCAGGATTAATTAGTTTTCCTGTAACACGACAGATACCGTAGGTTTTGTTTTCGATTCGTAATAATGCATTTTTCAAATCACGTACAAATTTCTCCTGTCTTATTGCAAGTTGAGTATTCGCTTCTTTCGACATAGTCTCGCTTCCTTCTTCAAATGCTTTAAATGTAGGAGAAGTATCATCAGTTCCATTATTCCCATCATTTTTATACGCACTTCGAAGTAATTCTAAGTCGTTCTGTGCTTTTTCCATTTTCTTAACGATAATTTTTTTGAAATTCTCCAAATCGCTATCGCTGTACCTTACTTTGATGTCTTCTGCCATTCTCTTAATGTTTTTTTATTACCAATTGTGTTGCAATGTCATCAAACGCAATTTCTGTACCATTTATTACATCTGCTGCAAACTCAATAGTCTCGGTTAAGGTTTCATTTTTAATGTATGTTTCATTAGTGCTTATAGCTTCTTTAATGGTGTTATTTTCCTGAAAAACAATACCTATTTTATCAGTCACCTCAAATCCACTATCCTTACGTATATTTTGGATTCTGTTTACAAGTTCTCTGGCGATTCCTTCCTTTTTTAAGTCTGGAGTGATAGTAACATCTAATGCTACTGTCAATGAACCTGAGTTTGCAACCAACCAACCCTCTATATCCTGAGAACTAATTTCTACATCACTAGTTTCTAAAGTAATAATTTTATCGTTAATTTCTACAGTATAATTGCCAGTTTGTTCAAGAATTTTAATGGCTTCTTGATCAAAAGATTGTATCTTATTGGCTATCAACTTCATATCTTTCCCAAATCTTGGGCCTAAAGCTTTGAAATTAGGTTTGATTTGTTTTACTAGTATCCCAGAAGCATCATCGATAAGTTCAATTTCTTTAACATTTACTTCTGTTTTGATCAAATCGGCAATATCATTGATCTCTATTTTTTCTGCATCAGTTAATACAGGTATCATTATGCGTTGTAATGGCTGACGGACTTTAATTTTTTCTTTTTGGCGTAAAGAAAGAACTAAAGAAGAGATGGTCTGCGCTTTTTGCATTTTATGTTCTAATGCTTTATCAACGAATGCTACATTGTATTCTGGAAAATGTGCTAAGTGTACACTTTCATGAGCTTCTTTTCCAGTTACGGCAACTAAATCCTTATATAATCGGTCCATAAAAAACGGAGCGACAGAAGCACCAAGTTTAGCTACAGTTAGCATACACGTATAAAGTGTTTGATATGCAGAAATTTTATCTTGTTGATAATCCCCTTTCCAGTATCTTCTTCTGCTTAATCGTACAAACCAATTACTTAAATTTTCTTGCACAAAATCAGAAATAGCTCTGGTAGCTTTTGTGGGTTCATAATCATTATAATACTCATCTACATTTTTGATTAGCGTATGCAGTTCACTAAGAATCCATCGGTCAATTTCTGGGCGATCTTTTAGTGCAATATCATCTTCACTATAATTAAAGTTATCGATATTGGCATATAGTGTAAAGAATGAATACGTATTGTATAATGTGCCAAAAAATTTACGACGCACTTCACCAATTCCTTCAATGTCAAATTTTAGATTATCCCAGGGATTTGCATTGCTTATCATATACCAGCGAGTTGCATCTGGTCCATATGTTTTTAGCGTTTCAAAAGGATCAGCGGCATTCCCTAATCTTTTTGACATTTTTTGACCATTTTTATCTAGAACTAGGCCATTAGATACGACATTTTTATAAGCTACATCATCAAAAATCATGGTTGCAATAGCATGCAATGTATAAAACCATCCTCTGGTTTGATCTACACCTTCTGCAATGAAATCAGCTTGACCATCACCAGATTCTACTTTTTCTTTATTTTCAAAAGGATAATGCCACTGCGCATATGGCATAGAACCAGAATCAAACCAGACATCGATAAGATCGCTTTCTCGTTTCATTGGTTTTCCTGAAGGAGAGACTAACGTTATTTGGTCTACTACATTTTTATGAAGGTCTACTTTGTCATAGTTCTCTTCACTCATATCTCCAACTGTAAACTCGACAAAAATATCTTGCTCTAATATTGCTGCTTTTACAGCTTTATCCATTTCGGATTTTAGTTCTTCTATCGAACCTATAATAATTTCTTCTTTACCATCTTCTGTACGCCATATAGGTAGAGGGATTCCCCAAAAACGAGAACGAGATAAATTCCAGTCATTGGCATTTGCAAGCCAGTTTCCAAAACGTCCTTCTCCAGTAGCTTTAGGTTTCCAGTTAATACCTAGATTAAGTTCGTGCATACGGTCTTTAAAGTCTGTAACTTTAATAAACCATGAATCTAATGGGTAGTATAAAACAGGCTTATCTGTACGCCAGCAATTTGGATAACTATGCACGTATTTTTCAACCTTAAAAGCTTTGTTTTCAATCTTAAGTTTGATGGCAATTTCTACATCAACTGATTTATCAGGAGCAGTGCCGTCATCATAATATTCGTTTTTTACATATTTTCCACCAAGATCCCCAAGTTCTTTGATAAATCGACCTTGTAAATCTACAGTAGGGACCAAGTTATCATTTTCATCCATTACCAATAATGCAGGAACTTCTGGTTTTGCTTGTTTAGCAACAAAAGCATCATCTGCACCAAAAGTTGGCGAGGTGTGCACTATTCCTGTTCCGTCCTCGGTAGTAACAAAATCACCAGCAATTACTCTAAATGCATTTTCAGGATTGTGATAAGGTTGAACATAATCTAATAATTGCTCATAACGAATCTCTACTAAATCAGCTCCTTTACAAGCTGCTTTTATAATGTAAGGGATTTTCTTATCTCCTTCTTTAAAAGCATTAACTTCTTCTTCGGTTTCGGCAAGTATAAATTTCCCAGAGAATTGTTTGCTCACTAAGTTTTTAGCAAGTATCACATTAGTAGGTTCAAAAGTATATTGATTAAATGTTTTTACTAACACATAATCTATTTTTGGCCCTACAGTTAAAGCTGTATTTGATGGTAATGTCCAAGGTGTGGTTGTCCACGCCAGGAAAGATGCGTTTTCTATATCTTCAGAAATATTAAATGCTTTACCAATAGAGTTTAGGCTTTGATCACTATTACTAGCAACTTTAAATTGAGCAACTACCGTTGTGTCTGTAACATCTTGATAGGTTCCTGGTTGGTTAAGCTCGTGTGAACTTAATCCAGTACCTGCTTTAGGAGAATAGGGTTGTATAGTATATCCTTTGTACAGTAACCCTTTCTTATAGATTTGAGAAAGTAACCACCAAACACTCTCCATATATTTGGACTTGTACGTAATATATGGGTCATCCATATCCACCCAATACCCAATTTTTTGGGTAAGATCATTCCATATATCAGTATATCGCATTACAGCTTTTTTACAAGCCTCATTGTATTCTTCAATAGTGATTTTTTTACCAATATCTTCTTTGGTGATCCCTAACTCTTTTTCTACACCAAGTTCAACAGGTAGTCCATGAGTGTCCCATCCTGCTTTACGTTTTACTTGATATCCTTTTTGAGTTTTGTAACGACAAAATATATCCTTAATTGCTCGCGCCATTACGTGATGAATACCTGGTAATCCATTTGCTGAAGGTGGTCCTTCAAAAAACACATAAGGTTCTGCTCCATCTCGTTCATTGACACTTTTCTCAAAAATGTCATTTTCTTGCCAGAAATTAAGTATTTCGTCTGCTACTTTTGGTAAGTCAAGTCCTTTATATTCAGGAAACTTAGTGCTCATTTGATCGTTCTTTCTATTAGGTCTGCGAAAATAAGGATTTTATTGAAAAAAGTAGAACGAAATCCAATAGCGTTACAAAATAAATGTAACTCTATGATGATTTTTAACAAAGCTTACGGTTTTTTGATAAAAAAGTAACAATATGGTATCAAAAATCAATCACGATTCCAATACTAGGAATAATTTGTCCAGATTCTGTTTCGATGACGCTTAACTCTCTAGGTTGAATAATAGTTCCATTTGTATTTCTACCTAATCCATATTGAGTAGGTTCTGGAGTCGCTTGTCCTAGCACATTTTGAGCTTCTGCAAACACGTTTAACGATAGTTTTTTAAAGTTCCATTTTTTATCAATTCGTAAATCAAGTTGACTAAATGTGTCTAATTTTTCTTCGCCTAGACGATCATAATCCAAAATTACTTCTGGGTAATTTGCTAGAGTTGCATCAAGGTCGGTAGGAACAAAAGGGGTATTTCCTGCAAATCGATATCGTGCACTTATTTCCCAATTTTTCTTTAGTTTGTAACCACCAGTAAATGAGATTAGATGTCTACTATCCCATACAGAAGGTAGATAAGTGTTGCGGTCAAAACCTGTAAATTCACTATAAAACCAGGTGTATGCAAATATCCCATAAAAATTGTTAGAAAGCTTTTGTTGAAATTGCAGTTCTGCACCATAACTTCTACCTTTACCAACTGTAGCTACATCTTCACTACCTAATATTTCGAAATCAGCACCTTTATTTGCGAGAGATACGCCATCCAATACAGACACGGGATAGTCATCATATCGTTTGTAAAAACCTTCTAAAGAAATACTTGATGAAGGCCCAAAGTACCGCTGTAGTCCAAGAACATAATGATCACTTACGGTATAATTTACGTCTTGATTTACAAGAAGATTTTCATTGTTTCTGAATCCTAATATGGTGTACGGAGGTAACTTGTAATATCTTCCGATAGAGCCATTTAATTTCCAGTTTTCTTTAAACTCGTACGACAAAGAGAATCGAGGAGAGAATGTAGAAAGTAGATTGTCTTCATCTGTAAAAGTATCATCGTCTATCCTAAAACCAAATGATATATCTAACTTATCATCAAAAAATGAATTAGTGATATTTGTAAATACGCCATATTTGAAAAAGTCAATCTCGGTATTAAAAATGTTATTATCGGTTAAATTGATAGTTTCATTAGTATAGTCTGAATATTGTATGTTAAAACCAGCGGTTAGTTTCCAAGTATCAAGAAATTTTGTTAATTGATACCTTAGTTTCGTTTCTGATTCTGTTGCATCATTATTAAAAATCACACCTGTTTCATTTTCTGGATCTTCGTATCGGGTAAATTCATTAATTAATGTATTATTACTAAGAGTAGTTTCCATGAATCCAGAACCATTTTTAAAACGATTCTTCCAGGTTAAACCAATAGCATTAGTTTTTTGATTAATAAAAGGTGCTTGTTCTAACTGTGCTTGTTGTTCGGCGTCAAAATCTTCTGGAGCTTCTACAGAAAAATCATCGATAGATCCTAAACCAATAAAATTAAGTTCATTGTAAGCATTAATTTTATGATTTATTTTATACTGGTAGTCCCAATAATTTGGTCTGAATGGTAGTCCAATTACTTCAAATAAAAACTGAAGATAACTACGTCTGGCAGATACTAAAAACGTAGTTTTTGATTCTTCGGTTTTTCCTTTAAATAAAGGCCCCTCTAAAGTAAGTGCAGCTTCACTAGCGCTTACTCGAAAATTACCAGTAAAGTCTCTATTATTTCCTGTACGTTGGCTAAATTGTAATACCCCCGAGAGAGGGTTGTCATATTGGGCTCCAAAAGCAGAAGTAGATAAGGTTACATTATCAATAAATGACACATTGATAAGTCCTACTGGACCACCGGCACTTCCTTGCGTACTAAAATGATTGATATTTGGCACTTCCATTCCATCCAAATAATATACAGTTTCATTAGGAGCACCACCACGTATGATCAAATCGTTACGAAATCCGCCAATAGATGGAGAAACACCGGGCAATGTCTGGGCAACTTGTACAACATCATTATTGCTTCCTGGGTACGTGGCAATTTCTACAGCAGATAACGTTTGAGTAGACAAAGGTGTTTCTTTAGGTCTAGTTATTTTGTTTGCATTACTAATCACAACTTCATCTAGGGCTTCTGCTGATTCTTTTAGTGTGAAATTATAACTGGGTGTTCCTTTTGATCTTACAATTACATTAAATTTTGCTTGTGTTTCGAATCCCACATAACTTACAATAAGATTATAAGATCCAGGAATTACGTTTTCAATACGATAATTACCATCAAAATCGGTTTGTGCTCCTTTTTCTGTATCTTCTAGAAAAACTGAAGCACCAAGAATAGGTTGACCTGTTTGGTCTGTTACATTTCCTGATAATTCGCCATATACCTGAGCATAGATATTCGAAACTAATAGTAAAGAAAGTACTAAAACAGTATTTTTGATATTCATAGTTAGAGGTTTTAATGTTTTAAAACAGATCATATTTAAGTTTGTAATTAAGGTTGTTTATCATTTCACTGCAAAGATTAAACAAAAATAGTATTATATAGTAGTAAATAATTTTAATTTAATGTTAAAAAATAGTATTAATGAAGATTTATGAATTAATAAAGCAATTAATTAATCTTACAGGAGAGTTTGTAACGAATAGATTAGATAGAGATATCACGATAAAATCGTTTTCGAGTTGGTTATCTAAATATCTAGACGAAACTATCGCAACAGAAGAATATGAAATAACAGGACACAGTATAGAAGCAGAGATAGCTGCCTATATTGGTAGAATGAGTAGATATTCTAATGTATATATTAAGTCGGCATTAATTGATTTGCCATTTGCTACTGATATGGATTTTGCATTTACAGCAATACTTCATCGTTCTGGATCTATTGGGAAAACAGAGTTAATTAGAAAAATGGCATATGACAAATCTTCAGGTATGGAAGTTATTAAACGCTTACTGAAAAATGAGATTATAGAACAGTTTCCTAATCCAGATGATAAAAGAAGTAAGCTACTAAGATTAACTATAAATGGTGAAGAAAATGTTATAAAAGCGTATTCTGAGGCGCATAAAGCTGCAAAAATGGTTAGTGGCACTTTAACAACTACCGAGCAAATTACATTATTAAAAACACTCAAGAAATTAGATGATTTTCATTTTCCGATATATTTAGAAGAAGAGAAAGATTTAAATTTGATTATAAAAAAATATGCAAATCAATAGAAAATGATAACGGATAGATTTTACTATTTTTAACCTATGAATGATACTTTAAATATAGCACTTATTCAATCTCATTTAGCTTGGGAAAATGCAATACACAATCGAGCGGCATTTGAACAAAAAATAAACTCAATACCAACCGAGGTAGATCTGATTGTTTTGCCTGAAATGTTTACTACTGGGTTTACAATGAATGCTTCTGAAGTTGCAGAAAAAATGGATGGAGATACTATAAAGTGGCTTGTTACTATGGCTAAGACAAAACAATGTGCTATCACTGGAAGTTTGATCATACAAGATGGTAAAAAGTATTACAATCGATTAGTGTTTGTTTTTCCAGATGGTAGTTATCAAACTTATGATAAACATCAGTTATTTACTTTGGCAAAAGAAGATGAGGTATTTACTGCGGGTCAAAAAGAAGTTATAATATCGTTTAAAGGTTGGAAAATAAAACCTCAGATATGTTATGATCTTAGATTTCCAGTATGGGCTAGAAATACTTCAGAGTACGATGTATTACTATATGTAGCCAGTTGGCCAAAACTTAGAATAAATGCATGGGATACATTATTACAAGCAAGAGCCATCGAAAATATGTGCTACTGTGTTGGTGTAAATCGAATAGGTCTAGACGGAAAAGGGTATGAATATAATGGGCATTCAGCAGTGTATGATGTTCTCGGGCATTCTGTTATAGAAACAGAACCAATTGAAAAAGAGGTTATTTTATATGCAACATTAAATAAATCTCATATTTCTAAGGTTAGAACTAAATTACCATTTTTAAAAGATTCAGACGCTTTTAATTTACTCTAGAATAAAAGTTTGTTTTAATTCCCAATTGGCACGAACATCGATTAAATCGGGGAAATATCGAACAACTTCTGGTTGTATTCCTTTTAAAAAGTCTCCGGTATCCCATTTTCCATTTTTATTTGAATCAATCATGATTCGTATAAGATATTTACCAGGATTAAGGTGATCAAAGGTGATTAATTCTTCTTTTTCTGCAATCTTTTCTGAGATTACATCGTTTTTTTCATTAGTAACTTGGACTATTACAGGATATGTTTTGACATTTTGTAGCGTAAGGAAAATAGTACCATAATCAGCCAATTTTTTTGTTCTAAAATTAAAATTAATCGTATCATTCACATTACCGATAAAATCTTTAACAGCTTCGGGGAGCATTTGTAATGTGTAACTATTGTCTTCAGCTTTATCAAAAATTAATTCAGCTTCATTTTTTGAAGTATTTAGCTTTACAGAAAAAGGAACATTAAGAGTATCTTTATCGGTTAAAGTTATTTTTTCTTGATTAATACTATCTAAAGGTGTATTTGCTGTAAACGTGTAATTTTGATTTAATTTTACAGTAGAGCGTATAGATGACGATAGTTGTAAAGAGTCTTTATATTGATCTTTAAATCTGGTAATTAAGGTGTCTCTATATCCCTTTGTGTTTGTAACCTCGAAAATCAAAGAATCAGTTTCAAAGAAAGGTTTGAACCAATAATGTAATGTGTCTTTTTTCTGATCCTTGTAAACTAGCTCCTTAAAATCTTCAGGAGTGTCACTTAATAGTTTTATTTTCATACTATCAAGTTGCCCTTCAAATGGAAATATAAATTCGTTTTTAGAAACTTGCTTTGGCAGTAAGGCTTTATAACCCAGTACTTCCTTAAATAAGTTTAGGTTAAAAATTTTAGCAGTATCTTCTGGTATAGTAACAATATCTTCATAAAAACCTATCTTATCTTGTTTTGGTTCATACAGGTAGTTCGAAGATGCATCTTTAAGAGCTATAAGTTTAAACTTTCCTTTTTTAAGATTGTAAAAATTAAAAACAGTACTATCTAATGTGTTAGTTACATATCGTGGCACTGTATTAAATACAAGGGAGTCCGAATATTCTTCGTCTATTTCGTAAAGCGCAATGGTAATATTAGGATCGGCTTCATTTTTTATGGCATCGGTAATAGTACCTTTTATACTCAAAGAATCAAGAAAATCTCCAGTAGAAAATACATATCTAAAAAAGGGATATGCATTTCCTTCATTATTGTCTTCAACACTTTCTCCAAAATTGATACTATATGTAGTGTTTACGAGCAGAGTGTCTTCAAATTGAATTTTTATGTACTTGCTTGCTCCACCTAACGGGGTTATAGTCGGTTTTGGATCCATTGGCGGAGAAACAATAATCTGCTGTTGAGCATCCTTTAGTTTAATATATTCATCAAAATAAATACGAATTTCTTTTTTATCGAAATTTGTAGAGAAATTAGGAGGAAAAGCTTTCACGAAAACAGGAGGTGTCTCATCTTTTTCTCCACCAGAAATTGAACCTTTTTTTGCACAGCTAATTATAAAAACCAATGCCAAGACAGGTATCAATATGGTATTTATCCTTTTGTTCATATTACCCTAATATTTTAAAGACACAAAGAAACAATTATATTGAAAAACAAAAAAACTTAATAAAATACTATTCTGTAATTGCCATGGCTGCTACACTAATTTTAATTCCAGGGATAACTTTTAAAGCTTGTATACAAGCTTCTATAGTAGCACCAGTTGTTATAATATCATCTACAAGTAAAATATGTTTGTTTTTCAGTAAAGACTCATTTTCTATGCTAAATGTTTCAGAAGTATTATCCCATCTGCGAAGACGTTCGCGTTTAGATTGCTTTTTATTGTAGGATTTTTTTTTGAGAACAGTATCTATATAGGTTATTTCAAGCTTTTTAGCTATTTCTATTCCAAATTTTGCCACTTGATTATAGCCGCGTTCGCGATATCTTTTTTTGTGTAGAGGTACAGGTATTACAAAATCAATATCTTGATAATCAGGTTTTTGAATTAATTCATCTCCTAGCCACTTTCCTAATTCTTTTCCAATTTCTTCTCTCCCTTTATACTTAAGATTATGAATTAAATTCTGAACTAAACTATCTTTGCGAAATATAAATAAGGAACACGTATTTTCTACTTTGACACGACCATAAAATACTTTTTCAATTTTTTTTGCGTTTACGTTATGGAAATTACTCAAAGGAAGCTCATGTCTGCAAGAAGTGCATAGCAACCTTTCGTTTTTATAAAGTGGACTGTCACAGGCTGCACAGTATACTGGATAAAATAAATAAGCCAAGTCTCTTAGCATTTTAGTAGAGAGATTAACATTAATTATTATATTTAACTATTGAAATAACCATCAAAAATTAGAAATACATTATTATGACAACTCAAAACAATAACTTGACCCTTAAAATTCTTATCGGTGTTCTAGGAGCGCTGTTACTTATTCTGGGTATTTTTACTTATAAGTTTTATAACGAAGAGAAGGAAAATAAAGCAATTTTGCAAAAAGAAAAGGATCTTATTGAAAGTGAACTAGGAGAATTGATTACAAAGTATGATAATGCTATTGCGCTTAATGAGGTAATGGATGATCATTTACTTAAAGCAAAAGAACGTATTGTAGTGCTTTTGGATAGTGTAGAAAAGAATGAAGCTAATTTAGCCTTGATTTCTAGATATAGAAGAGAAGTTGGAAAGCTTAAGAAAGAAAGAGAAAGATTGTTTAAACTTGCAGATAGTTTGACAGTTGCAAATACGCAACTTGCAACAGATCTTGATAGTACATCTGTAGCATTAAATCAAAGAATTATTTTTTCAGACTCTTTACAAACACAAAACAGTAGACTTGCAGAGATTGTAGAAAGAGGATCAGCTCTTACTGCTGCAAATATTAAAGCAGAAGGTGTGCGTGTGCGTAACAGTGGTAAAATCTCTACTACTCCTAGAGCAAGTAAAGCAGATAAAGTGAGAGTGTGTTTTACACTTTCGCCCAATAAATTAACCGAAAAAGGAGATAAAGAGCTTTTTGTACAGGTTATAAACCCTGAAAATAATCTTATCGGAGATAAAATCTCAGTAAACTTTGATGACGCTATACTAACATATAGTGGGCGAAACAAAGTATTTTATGAAAATGATGAGTTAGATGTTTGTGTCCTAGTTGATGCAGCCGAAGGAGAATTAGTAAAAGGAAACTATGTAGTTAACCTATTCTCTGGGCCAAGAATGATCTCTAATACACAGTTCGAATTGAAATAATTATAAGCGTATATAATAAAAACCGTCGTATGAAAGTATGGCGGTTTTTTTATGCATTTTTCAGAAATTACTTGCTTTACTTATTAAATGATAAAATTCGTTTTTAAATCATTTAAATTGAATTATTTTTGCGAGGCAAGTTTTAAAAAACATTAACGATATACTACGTAATCGGTTAAAGTTTTAACAAAAGAACGTATATATCATATATCCGTTCTTAATTTTTAATCGAAATTTTTGAAAAGAAATTGTTTTCAAAAATTTTAAATAACTAAAATGGCAAAGCAAGAAGATACATTTAAAAAAGTTATCGCCCACGCAAAGGAGTATGGGTATATATTTGGTTCTAGTGAGATTTATGATGGTTTAAGTGCCGTATATGATTATGGTCAAAATGGAGTAGAACTTAAAAAGAACATACGAGAATACTGGTGGAAAAGTATGGTGAACATGCATCAAAATATTGTTGGTCTAGACGCAGCTATATTTATGCACCCAACCACTTGGAAAGCCTCGGGACACGTAGATGCGTTTAGTGATCCTCTTATCGATAACAAGGATTCTAAAAAAAGATATAGAGCAGATGTACTTATCGAGGATTATGCAGAGAAACTGTATCAAAAAGCTCAAAAAGAAATAACCAAAGCTAGAAAACGATTTGGAGATGATTTTGATGAGGAGCAGTTTGTATCTACTAATCCCAGAGTTGTAAAATATCTATCTGAAAAAGAAAAAGTAATAAAACGCATGTCTGCCTCTTTAGATAATGATGACTTAGCAGATGTAAAAGCGTTAATAGAAGAATTAGGAATTGCAGATCCAGAAACAGGATCCAAAAACTGGACAGATGTTAGACAATTTAATCTAATGTTTGGAACCAAATTAGGAGCATCTGCAGATTCGGCAATGGATCTTTATTTAAGACCAGAAACAGCACAAGGAATCTTTGTTAATTTTCTAAATGTTCAAAAAACTGGCCGTATGAAAATACCTTTTGGGATTGCTCAAACAGGTAAAGCCTTTAGAAACGAAATTGTAGCACGCCAATTCATTTTTAGAATGCGCGAATTTGAACAAATGGAAATGCAATTTTTTGTACGCCCAGGAGAAGAAATGAAATGGTACGAGTACTGGAAAGAAACTAGATTAAAATGGCATCATTCCTTAGGGCTTGGAGAAGAAAACTATCGTTTTCATGACCATGATAAACTTGCACATTATGCAAATGCTGCTGCAGATATCGAATTTAATTTTCCTTTCGGATTTAAAGAATTAGAAGGAATACATTCTAGAACAGATTTTGACCTTAAAGCACACGAAGAGTTTTCAGGTAAGAAATTGCAATTTTTTGATCCAGAATTAAAAGAAAGTTATGTCCCATATGTAGTAGAAACTTCTGTAGGATTAGACCGTATGTTTTTGGCAGTATTCTCTAAGGCATTACAAAATGAAGAGCTTGAGGATGGAAGCACCAGAGTAGTATTAAAATTACCTGCTGTAGTAGCCCCGATTAAGGCAGCAATTCTTCCGTTAGTTAAAAAAGATGGTTTGCCAGAGATTGCAAAAGAAATTGTAGATGATCTAAAATGGAAATTTAATGTAATGTTTGACGAGAAAGATGCTATTGGTCGCCGTTACAGAAGACAGGACGCAAACGGAACACCATTTTGTATTACTGTAGATCACGAAACTGTAGAAAACCAAACAGTAACGATAAGAGATAGAGATACAATGGAGCAAAAACGTGTTGCTATCACAGCTCTTAAATCTATAATATCCGAGAAAACCGATGCAGAGTATTGGTTGAAATAATATAATTAATATTTCGTTTCATTATAAAGCTACTAAACATCTTGGTAGCTTTTGTGATCTTTTAGCTAAGTATTTTTTTTCAAAATTTAAGTTGTATTTTACTGATATACAGTTGCGTTTTGAAGTTTAATTGTATTTTAGCCTTAAAAATAGGAGTTTTCCCAAATATAAATTGTTATATATGCTATTGAAAAAGATTGTAGTTATTGTTTTCCTTTTTTCTGTTATTACAGGAATTTCTCAAGAAAAAGAGGTGATGAATGCTAGTATGACTAGCTCTTCTACATATATGAGAGAAGTAGGACCCTTAGTAGGTAAAACATTAGTACCAGAAAAACCAAGAAAAGGAAATATCAATCCTAGAAGAATAGATGCTAATAAAGTAGTACCAGGAAAAGGACTTCCCTTTGGAAAAGATCCACTTTTAACACAACAAAAGAACTCGGTTATTGTAAGAGCAAACAAAGCACCTTCTTTAACTTTTGAGGCTAATGCTAGTGCTTCTGCACCTACAGATCCAACAGGAGCAATTGGACCAAATCACTATGTTAGTGCTAAAAATTCAGCATTTGCAATACATGATAGAGCGGGAGTCGAGCTTGTAGCTTCTTCTTCATTAGAAAATATTTTTCCAGGCGAAAGCTTAGGCGATCCTATAGTCTTTTATGATAGTTTTGCAGATCGATTTGTAATAACACAATTTTCAGATACACCCAATGGTTTTTTAGTAGCAGTAGGTAAAGGGCCGGATCCTGTAAATGATGGATGGTATACATACCGTTTTGATACAGGAAGTTTTCCTGATTATACAAAATTCTCTATATGGTCAGATGGATATTATATAACAGCCAATAAAGATCAGGGATCACAAGCGACAAGTGAAGTTGTATATGTAATTGATCGTACTAGAATGCTGCAAGGTAAAGAAGACGTGAAAATGGTAGGGTTTCCTTTACCAGGAGCAAGAATA
The DNA here is from genome assembly GCF_001632745.1 of Aquimarina aggregata. Lineage (GTDB taxonomy): Bacteria > Bacteroidota > Bacteroidia > Flavobacteriales > Flavobacteriaceae > Aquimarina > Aquimarina aggregata. Next base: position 375,972 of record NZ_LQRT01000024.1, read on the forward strand.
GGAGGGTTTTATAGTCCGGCAGGCTTTAATGCAATAGGAAATACATTACCCCCAGAAGGAGATGCTAGAATTGTTTATTTTCAAGATGATGGATGGGAAGGTGTAAGTGAAGATGCATTAAAACTTTGGACAATTAATGTGGATTGGTTTAATCTAGAAGCATCAACGATTACAGAATCAGAAGAATTTACAGTAGGCTCTGGTGCTATTAATTCGTTTGATAATACTTTTGATGGTGGATCTTTTGGTAATATCCCGCAACCTGGAACAGAGGGTCAGGATATAGATGTTCTACAAGGTGCAGTAATGTACGCTTCTAATTACAGAAGGTTTTGTGATTATAATGCGGTTGTTTTAAATTTTGCAGTTGATATAGATGATAGAACAGATACTGCGGGTGGAGACCTCGATAATATTGCAGGAATACGATGGTATGAATTAAGGCAAGCTGCAGATGGTCAGCCATGGACTGTATATCAAGAAGGAACGTATACTTCTCCCGATGGTAAAAGTGCATGGTGTGCGAGTATGGCGATGGATGTTTTCGGTAATATCGGAATGGGATATACCACAATGGGAACTACAGATAATGGTGCGACAGCAGATAGTTTTGGGTCAATACGTTATACGGGTAGATTGGCTACAGATCCATTAGGGACAATGACTTTTGCAGAGCAAACTATCGCTACAGGAAGTGCTATTAATATTACACAAAGAAATCGCTACGGAGATTATGCTCAACTTACTGTGGATCCTGCAGATGATAGAACATTTTGGCATATAGCAGAATATTTTGAGGATACAGGAGATAATGCAAGAAATATAGTTGGTGTATTTAAGATTGGGGATGATCCAACTAATGATGTAGGTATTACAAAAGTTGACCAACCAATAGATGCTATTTTGACAAATGCAGAAATCATAACAGTAACATTAAAAAACTTTGGAGCTACTGCACAGTCTGATATCCCAGTTAGTTACTCTATTAATGGAGGCGCAGCGGTTATCGAAATGTTTGCAGGGCCTCTTAATGCAGGTGAAACCGCTTCTTTTTCTTTTGCAACCGCAGCAGATTTAACGGCAGATAGAGAATATACAATCACAGCAGAAACAAATTTAACCGGAGATACTTTTCCAGAAAATGATTGTGCAATGCAAAGTGTGAAAAATCTATTTTCTAGTGATACTGGTGTAATAGATTTGGTTTCGCCACAAGTAGGAGATCAGCTTACCTCAGAAGAAGAAATTACGATTACCATTTTTAATTTTGGAGGAACAGAACAATCCAATATCCCGGTTTCTTATACTATTAATGGAGGCACACCGGTCAATGAAGTTTTTACAGGGACTTTAGCCCCTCGTGAATCTGTAAGCTATACATTTACAACCACGGCCGATTTGCAAACATTTGGAGAATATAGTTTTCAAATAGGAACAGCTTTAGCAGGGGATCAGGATGATTCTAATGATGCAGTAACAAGAACCATAATTTATGAATTTTGCAGACCCACGGCTAATTGTTCTCGTTTTAGAGATGGGATTATTTCTTTTGAATTAGCAAACGTTTCAAATACTCCGATAGGATGTAGCAGTAGTGGATATGTTGATTTTACTAGTGATTTTGAAATAAATTTAAGTAAATCAGTGTCAGAATACACAGTAACTGTTCAATCAGGATTTGCTAATGATAGTGGAGCAGAACGTTTTTCTTTGTGGATTGATTTTAATGATAATAGTATATTTGAGGAAACAGAATTGTTGCTAGATAATCGAATAATTTCTGTAAGCGATACAGATCAGGACTTTACACTTTCATTACCTCCAGATGCTGCTTTAGGAAGTCATTTGTTAAGAATAAGAGGCGGAGACACAAATACTAATTCTGGAGCTCCATTAAATGACCCTTGCGGTTCTATGGAGTTTGGTACAACACATGACTATACAGTGGTTATCAGTGAAGAGGTAATTGCTCCTGTGCCTGATACCGAGCTACTAGTTATAAGTCAGCCTGAAAATCAGTTCGTGATCACTAAAATAGAAGCAAATGCACCTGCAGAATTGAGAATTTACATATTTAACATCTTAGGTGGTGTAGTAGCTTCTAACTTATTAAAAAAAGATGGTAGAAATACATTTACCTACGAATTAGATATGTCTTTTGCTAGATCAGGAGTTTATTTTGCCAGATTAGGCGATAATAAATCAGACGCGCAAGGTTTTTTCGTTAGATAAGAAAGTTCTATGCACTCATTCTGTGCGTTTACTAATTTCTATGATAGATACAGGTCTGGCGTCATTACATCTGCTGGGCCTTCTTAGACTACCGTATTTTACCCATACTTTAGTTGGCATTTGATCTTTAAAGAACTCTTCCAGATTAATAGGGTCAAGATTATCCTTGAACTCTTCAACATTAAGAATGTATGGGCAACCAGAAGATTTACTTGTGGCAATAGTTCCTTTGCTAAATCCTTTATCTTTCATTTGCTTATCAGTAGTTTGTTGTGCCTCGGTCTGTGCGTTCGATGTGTCTTTTGAATTCGCACCTTTTGCAGGAACGCAATTGTATGCACTCAATAATATTAGAAAACAGGTTATTTTAAGCATATTTTTCATGTGTTGAGGTTGTTTTGAATATAAAGATCAGAAAAATTTATTAGAAAACTTCAGAAATTAAAAGCTTTAGAAGCTACGAAAAGGACTGTAAATGCAACATAAATGTATTTATAGTGTATTTAAACTACAAAAAGTCAAGAAGAGACCTAGAATAAAATACTGGTAAGTTTTATTTTTACTAAAATTTTTAAATCCACAGTCAATGAAAATCATCTCATACAATGTTAACGGAATTAGAGCTGCAATCAATAAAGGCTTTTTAGAATGGTTACAACAAGCAGATCCTGATGTGATTTGTTTGCAGGAAATTAAAGCCAATAAAGAACAATTAGATCTTGAGGTTTTTGTAGAGGCTGGGTATTCTTATAATTATTGGTATAGCGCACAAAAAAAAGGATATAGTGGTGTTGCTATTCTTTCTAAGACAGAGCCTGATCATATAGAGTACGGCACTGGTATTGATTATATGGATTTTGAAGGACGTAATTTAAGAGCTGATTTTAATGGTGTTTCTATAATGAGCATGTATCTGCCAAGCGGTACTAATTTAGATCGTTTAGAATTTAAACTTAAATATATGGCAGACCTTCAAACATATATTAATGACCTTAAAAAGGAACGCCCTAATTTAGTAATATTAGGAGATTATAATATATGTCATGAAGCCATAGATATTCATGATCCGGTACGCAATAAAAATGTATCTGGATTTTTGCCAGTGGAACGTGAGTGGATTGGTAATTTTATAGAAAGTGGTTTTATAGATTCTTTTAGGCATTTTAATACAGAACCTCATAATTATTCTTGGTGGAGCTATAGAGCAAATGCAAGAGCTAATAATAAAGGATGGCGTTTGGATTACGGAATGGTAGCTGAACCTTTAAAAGATAAACTAAAAAGAGCCGTTATCTTATCAGATGCTAAACATAGTGACCACTGCCCTATTGTGGTTGAACTAGAATTATAAAAAGTCAAGATACGTTCATAAAATGTTAACCCCCTTATACATATAGTAATGATTAAAAAAATAGTATTGATAACACTATCAGGTTTGTTAATGACCTCATGTGTTTCATCAAAAGTATACAAAGACTTAGAAGGTAAATATGCCAGTCTAAAACGAAAAAATAGAAAGACGCAAGATAAATTAGTTGCGTTACAAAAAGTTAGTGATGCAGATAAAAAGGCATTAGAGCAGCTAGAGTCAGAATATCAAAAACTCAAAGCCGAAAGAGATGATTTTGAAGGAAAGTATAATGCTGCGCAAGCCAATTATAATAATATAAAAGACTCTTATGATGCCTTAGAAAAAAATAGCTCTGCTGCGATTGCTGCTAATAGCAAAAAGAATAGAGAATTACTAAGTAAGTTAGAAGAAAAAGAACGAACCTTGGCACAAGAACGCAGTCGTTTAGATAAACTACAAAGCGATTTAGAGGCACGGTCTAAGCGTGTTAATGAGTTAGAAGGACTAATTGCTGCCAAAGATGCTAAAATGCAAGCATTAAAATCTGCCATATCCAAGGCGCTTCGTAATTTTGAAGGAAAAGGACTTACGGTAGAAGAGCGCAACGGGAAAGTGTATATTTCTATGGAAAATAAACTTTTATTTGAGTCGGGTAGTTGGGCGGTAGGTACGCAAGGAAAAAAGGCCGTAAAACAATTGGGTAGTGTACTTGCCCAAAATACAGATATTGCGGTTTTAATAGAAGGGCATACAGACGATGATCCGTATACAGGTAATGCACAGTTATCTGGTAACTGGGATTTATCAACCAAAAGAGCAACGGCGATAGTAAATATCTTGTTAGAGAATAAAAAGATTGATGCACAGAACCTGACTGCCGCGGGTAGAGGTGAGTTTGCACCTGTTGCCTCTAACGAAACTAACGAAGGAAAAAGTAAAAACCGACGTATCGAGGTGATTTTAACGCCAAAACTAGATGAAATTTCTAAGCTGTTAAATGATATCTAAAGATGAGAAGTTTAGGCATAAAAAAAGCGACCAAGTTGGTCGCTTTTTTTATTTAAGATATTGTGAGTTCTTCTATAAGTCTTCTAGTATAGAATCAATAGCTTTTGTATTGTCAGCAGTAAGACTTTGTTTAACTTTTTTCAAAACAACATCAAATTTTCCAAGAACTTTTTCAGTTTGTCCTTTATTTAGATTAATTTTTTGACCCTGAGAAGTCAATAAATAAAAATTATAAAACTCTACAGTAACTGATTTGTCTAACGCCCTTTGAAAAGAAGTGGTACCGCTATTTCTTACAATTGAAATTACGTTATCATTGGCAACTACTTTATCCGTTTCCTTACCTATTTCAGTAGCAAGTTCATACAATTCGATAAATTCAGCATTGCTAACTGACCAATCCTGAAAAGAATTGTCTGTTGCCTGAGCCTGAACAGTTACACTTGCGCCTAGCACAAATAGAAGTAGAAATAATTTTTTCATAATGTTTGGGTGTTTAATAATGTATTATAAGTTTATAGGTTAATTACACCGGTTATCTAAACGTCATAAAACTTTTTTTATTGTTAAAATAACCTTAAAGATTGAGTCAAAATACTCAATTTATTTGATAAAAACCAAAAAGTGTGCCACGAATTTAATAAACAAAAATAATATCCTTAATTATGTATATAGTGAAAAAGTATACTATTTTTATACTAAAGCATAAAAATAAGGAATACAGGTAACAAAAGGACATTACCAGACGTTTATAATACCCCAACTTAATTTAAAACTATAAAATAAATGAAGAGGCTATCCATTTTTGTAATAGTAATAATATCCATGTTCAAAGGAGTGAGTCAGGAAAGTGAAGAAGAGTACCAGTATGAAGAAGAAACACAAAGTGAAGAAGAAGTGCCAGAGGATGAACAAGGAGATAACAACTACTTTGACATTTATAACTATTTTAGTTTCACCAATGATGAGTATGCCAATGCTATGGATAAGGTAAATGAGATGTATCCAGAAGATCAAAATGTCCTAAATGCATTCGTAGTAGAAGTCCAAAAAGATAGAGTATTAAAAGATCGCTTGTTCAGGGAGTTGATTGTAAAACCAAACAAAAAGCGTCCTTACAAGGGTAAGGATAGCCCGGGGTTTATGTGTATCCTACGTGGTCTTCTAGAAAACAAAACAGTATATGATGGGATTGTTAATGGCGGAGGTACCGAAGATCAGGCTAGAAATGCCGCAGCCCTTGCCGAAAGAACAGTCCGTAGAAAGTGCGGTATCGCCAAAAAAGCGAATAAAAGTGAATAAGTTGTAGCATACACTGTTTCCATATTCCAGTAAATTCGAGTCATAGGTGTTGTTTTATCAATATATCAGCGAAAAACACAACCTATTCTGAAACCGAAATAACCTTTGATTCTGACTCATTGTCACATTGAATAATTAGACACAGTTCAGTACGAGCTTGTTAAAGTGCTGTCGAAAGGTATAACTTTAGGCTGTTTGATCAGGATATTGTTTCATTTTTAACTAATCTTGAAGCTTTGGAAAGATTTTAGCAAAAAAACCTGGTTTTCAATGAAATTAAAAGAGGTTGAATCAATAAAACAAACTTCAAAATGAATCTAAGGTATTGGTTTGAAGAAACAGTAACATTTTTAGAACCTTTGACTATATAAAATATGACAACAATCACATATTTAAGATAAAACCACAAAATACTTGAAGGTGTATTCTTAACATAAAGAAATAATAAATACGAATATTCTTAAAATAATCTTTACAATTTGAGAAAACGACAATCATGTGGTTAAATCATTAAGTTATCGTTATTTTTAATGGTTAGTTTTATCCTTGAAAATTAAATACTTAAGAAATGAAAACCATCACTAAAACGATTTCGTTGTTATTATTAATCACATTCATATTTGCTTGTGAGAACGAAACGTCTCAAAACACTGTTGAAGAAAATTTAGGAGATATTGCCGTTTCAGATGAAATTGCACAAAAGGCAGGGCCTTGGACAAGACAGTTCACCGACAATTTTGACAATACAGTAAGTACAAGTAAATGGGAAAGAACAAATAGAAGGGATTATAATTCGAACAACTGCGAATATGTTTCAGGAAACCCTAGAGTTACAAACTTTGATAATAGATCCTGTCTAGAATTATCGGCATATAGGTATAGTAATAGATATAGATCGGGGCATGTAAAATCTAGATTTTCCTTCAAGCCAAATCGTAATGAGCAGTATCGTGTTTCTGCATCAATTAAGTTAATTGCTAAACAAGGATCTAATTATAAAGGTTTTGCACAAACTTATGGGGCATGGCCTGCTTTTTGGACCGTAAAAGAACAAAATTGGCCTACTGGGGGTGAAATTGATATTATGGAAGGGTACTCTTTTGGAAACTCAAGCCATTTTGCAAGTAACCTGTTTTACGGCACCAGTACAGGGCAAAATTTGTTAGAAACAAATGCAGAAAGAAGATATCCAAATAGTGAAGGGTGGCATACCTATGATCTGTATTGGACGAATATAAATGGTAATGTCTATTTAGATATTCTTGTAGATGGAAATAAAGTGGCAAATTATTATAATGGTATTGATAGTGACCTTAGACTACAGAATTTTGGGCCACATAATGTTATTTTTAACCTTAATGTAGGTTCGGATACCGGTATTTTTGACAACTCTAGAATTAATTTATTCTCTAGGACTTATATGTATGTAGATTATGTGCATGTAGATAAGAGAAGCCTATAGACTTGATATATTAATTAATATATGATGCTCGTGCAATGCATTTTAATAACATTACCTCATGGTATTGGGTTTTTGGAATTGGTATTTTGTGCATTCTCGGATATTTGATATATAGATATAAGATAAGACAAACATAAGTCATTTTAGATAATAGGCTGATAATTAGGTATTTTAAGATATTATAGTATCTTTAAAGAACCCTAAATTATTTTAAAAACCTATATTTTATGTTTATTATCTTCGGAACACGAGGACTAAAACACACGGTTAGTGATAGTCCTGTTTTATCAAATTCATGTCCAAATTGTAATAATGGTAGTCTTGTCAATAAGTTATATCGACGATGGTTTACCTTATTTTTTATTCCGGTAATCCCACTTGATACAGTAGATCGGTTTTATGAATGCGATAGTTGTAAAAGTGCCTATAATGAAAGTATCAAAACAATTTTACAGCGGTCTAAGGAAGAAATTAATGAAAATCAAAAAAGAGCAACATCAATATATGCCAAAGCACTTATTGCTGCAATGACGCATATGGCTATTATCGATGAGGATTTTGCCCCTGAAGAAGAAAGAGAGATTAAGGATGCTATAGAAGGTTTTCAAGAGATGAAAGAAGAGCTTCTGGCCATTCATGAAAATGTAAAAGTAAATGCAAATATGAATAATCAGGTATTTGATTTTTTAAATTCGGCTAGAAATGAATTATCATCAGAAGCTTTAATTAATATCCTTGCGCAAGCTGCAGTTGTTTTATTAGCAGATGGTACAATAGAGAAAGAAGAAGAAAATCTTATGAAAGAGTACCTTATCGCTTGTGGACTCCCTAAAGAAATGTATCAAACATTGATTGATAAACTGAAACAAAAGGATATGACTACCCTTAAAAAAGAACAAATGAATTAATAGTTATAATCTGTCACATTGAGTGGAGTCGAAAATGTATTGAAAATCAAGATATATATTTTTCGACTACGCTCGAAATGACCGAAAAAATAATCTTTTTAGACATCCTCTTTTATTTATATTCTAAAAAAATAGGTATCTTCGCATTGGTATTACTAATAGTTCTTGAAATACCATACTCCATAGTTTTTGAATTTATGTTTAATTTTTAAAACTATGTATGATGAATTGGAAAATTCAAAAACTATTGAATGGTGAGACAATTGTCTCCAAAGAACCAGGTAATTCTATGTTACCCATTTTGAAATCAAAACAACCTGTACTGCTCGAACCAGTTGATTGGCAAGATTGTGAAGCAGGAGATATTGTTTTTTGTAAAGTAAGAGGGAATTGTTTTACGCATTTAGTCAAAGGAAAAAATGCAAAACGAGGATTACTAATTGGTAATAACCAAGGACGCCTTAATGGGTGGACAAAAAATGTATATGGTAAAGTAATAGAGATATTGCCAATATCATAGATGAAGTAGCGCTATAAGCGCTTTTTTTGTTTTACTACCTATCATAAAATTAGCATGACTACACGAAATAGAGGCAAAGAAGCAAGCGATGATCGTTTATTTGGAGATCTCATTATACAAGAAAAATTAAAAGAGTCTTTAAAAGATATATATTATTTGCTCTCTCGAGGTTTTGCAGAAAAATCAACAGTACAATTAGTAGGTAATCGATATAAACTTAATGCTCGACAACAAAAAGCAATACATGGGATGAGTGCTGGTACCCAACAAATCATATGGCGTACTGATCATTCTCTATCTCCTGAACAGTTAAAAGACAAAACCCTTATCATCGATGGATTTAATATACTAATCTTATTAGAGAGTGCTTTGTCTGGAGCATATGTGTTTAAAGGTTTAGATGGGTACTATCGCGATTTATCTGGAGTGCATGGAACATACAAACGTGTAAAGAAAACAGAAGAAGCTGTTTTGTTGATAGGGCAAACTTTAAATAGATTACAAGTTGCATCAGTGCATTGGTATTTTGATGCTCCGGTTTCAAATAGCGGAAAATTGAAAACAATACTTCGTGAATTAGCAGAGCAAAATAATTTTTCTTGGGATATATATTTGGATAATAACCCCGATAAGGTATTAGCCACATCGGATCATGTTGTGGTAAGTTCTGATGCTTGGATTCTTGACAGAGCTCAAAAGAACTTTAACCTTGGAAAATATTTGATAGAAGGTTGTTTAAACGATATAAATACGATTTTTGCAGAATAATACCTCATAGTAAGACTTCCCTCATTCAAAAGATCTGTTCCCTCATTCTTGATTTCATAACAGGCAATTTCATTATACATTTATACTATTCCAACTTAAATATTTGACAAACGAACATGATGAATAGTATTTTTTTGGTTGGTTAGTTGTTAAAGCGGATGTGATAATGGGGTAGTCACATCCGCTTTTTTTTGATGATTCAGAAGGTATAGTGAAGTAGTATAATTATTGTGAAAATTTTTACAATAGTTTAAAGCAATACTTTCTATTTTTACAAGCTTTAATGCTATGTAAAAGAAGATTATCAAATAATGAGATACACTACATTACCAAACACAGATATACAAGTTAGTAAGATATGTCTAGGAAGTATGACCTGGGGGCAACAAAATACTGAGGCCGAAGGACATGAGCAATTAGATTATGCAATCGATCAAGGCATAAACTTTATTGATACTGCAGAGATGTATTCTGTGCCAGGAAGAAAAGAAACGCAAGGTAGTACCGAACGTATTATAGGATCATGGTTTGCTAAAAACAAGAATAGAGATAAGGTAATTTTGGCTTCAAAAATCACAGGCCCAAGTCCAACTTTTAGTTATATTCGAGAAAATATGGGCTTTTCTAAAGCAGCATTACATGATGCTATACATAAAAATTTAGCGCGTCTTCAAACAGATTATATTGACCTTTATCAGTTACATTGGCCAGAGCGTAATACTAATTTCTTTGGTAAAAGAGGATATACGCATAATGAAAATGAACAATGGGAAGATAATTTTAACGAGATATTAATTTCGTTACAAGAGCTAATAAAAGAAGGAAAGATCAGGCAAATAGGGATTTCTAATGAAGCTCCTTATGGAGTAATGCGTTTTGTAGAAGAAGCTAGAAAAGGGATGCCAAAAATAAGTACTGTTCAGAACCCTTATAATTTATTAAACAGAAAAGACGAAATAGGGTTAACAGAGGTGTTGCATCGTGAAAATGTAGGGCACTTGGCTTATTCACCTTTAGGTTTCGGGATGTTAACAGGTAAATATCTAGAAGAAACACCTAAAGATTCAAGATTAGATTTGTTTCCAAACTATAATCGTTATATGGGTGAGAATAGTTTTAAGGCCACAAGACAATATAACGAGATTGCCAAAAAATACGGTATTAGTTTAACGCAAATGGCATTAGCGTTTGTTACAGATCAATCTTTTGTAACCAGTAATATTATTGGGGCAACTAGCATGGCTCAGCTTAAAGAAAATATAGGTAGTATTGATGTGATCCTGTCTGATGAGATTTTGAAGGAGATTGAAGCTGTGCATGAAACGTTTCCTAATCCAGCACCTTGATAGTTTATTTATTGAATTACGTTTTTAAGGTATTTTTTAAGCATAAATTAGATATATATAGCCATTCTTGTTTCTAGAATGGCTTTTTTAAACTAGTTAGCGAACGCGTATATATTAAAAAGGAAAAGGATTTATATTTTATCACCCAAACAAATGTTCTACAACATCTTCAATTTTAGCAACTAACTGAATTTGAATCTGGGTGTTTTGTAAAGAAATTTTATTGTATTTAGAGACAAAAATGGTTGAAAATCCTAGTTTTTCGGCCTCTTGTATACGTTGTTCTACTTTGGTTACAGGGCGTATTTCTCCGGCAAGGCCTACTTCTGCAGCAAAACAATGGTCTTTCTGGATAGGGATGTCTTCACTAGAGGATAATATGGCGGCAACTACCGCAAGGTCTATAGCGGGATCATCTACAGAGATACCTCCCGTAATATTTAAAAAAACATCTTTGGCACCAAGTCTAAAGCCTGCTCGTTTTTCTAAAACAGCTAGAATCATATTAAGACGTTTTAGATTATACCCTGTTGCACTACGTTGAGGTGTTCCATATACAGCCGTACTCACAAGGGCTTGGATTTCGATCATTAAAGGTCGCATGCCTTCTAAGGTAGATGCGATAGCCGTACCACTTAATTCTTCATCTTTTTTAGAAATTAAAATCTCGCTAGGATTGCTAACTTCTCGTAATCCACTGCCCTGCATTTCATAGATACCCAACTCAGATGTAGATCCAAAACGATTTTTTAAAGCTCTTAAAATTCGGTAAACATGATTGCGATCTCCTTCGAATTGAAGAACAGTATCCACCATATGTTCCAGAATCTTTGGTCCTGCTATGTTTCCATCTTTTGTAATATGCCCAATTAGAATAACAGGTGTTGCGGTTTCTTTAGCAAATTTGATGAGCTCTGTGGTGCATTCTCTGATTTGTGAAATGCTTCCTGCACTACTTTCTATATAGTCACTATGTAGGGTTTGTATAGAATCAATAATAACAATATCAGGAGTAGTAGCCTCAATTTGCTTAAAAATATTTTGTGTTTTAGTTTCGGTAAGGATAAAGCAGTTGTCTGTTTTAGAATCAATACGTTCTGCACGCATCTTGATTTGTTTTTGACTTTCCTCACCAGAAACATAAAGTGTCTTATACGGTAATTTTAAACTTATTTGCAGTAAAAGAGTGCTTTTTCCGATACCGGGTTCACCACCTAATAAAGTTAATGAACCAGGCACTAATCCTCCACCGAGAACACGATTCAACTCTGCATCATCAGTATTGTACCTTGCTTCCTGACTAGTGTCAATTTCAGAAATACGAAGAGGGGTAGCAGTTTTATTGATTTTTGAAGCAGAAGTTGCGTTTTTCCAATCGTTTTTTTCTGCTTTTTGAACTACTTCTTCGGCAATTGTATTCCACTCTTTGCAAGATGTACATTGCCCTTGCCATTTAGCATATTGAGCTCCACAGTTTTGACAGAAAAAAACAGTTTTGGTTTTGGCCATAAAAAATAAGATGAGATGTAAAAATACTATTATTTGACTTTAAACCTAAAGTAGTGTTCACAAAAAAAGATCCTTACAAAGGACCTTTTTTTCTATTTATGATTTTTGGTGATTTACCAGCCAAAATCTTCTTTAATTTTATTAACCTTATCTAGCATATAGTCCTTTGTTAAGAAAGCTACCTCTGATAATTGGAAACCATTTTCATAAGCTCTCATTGCCTTTTTAGGTTCGCCAGTCTGCTCGTAAAATATGCCTAGATAATAATGCCCAAGCATAGTGTCTGGATGTTCTTTTATTGCCAATTTCCCTAGAGGTTCAAGTTCTTTCCATCTTTCGTCTTCGTCTCTAGCTTTTTTCTCTATAGCTGTAGATACTGCTATAAAATCATTTACTCGTATTTCTCTCTTAATACCGTATAGTTGCTCTGTTGTTCTATACATATCTACCAGATAGTCGTATACAGAAGTTTCTAGAGGAAGTAATACTTCTTTGTAAGTCTTTTTGCTTATTGGACGATACATTTCGAACATTGCCTCTAGTGCTCTAGGAATGCCTCTACCAACTAGGGTGTAATGAGAAGATTCTTCAAAATTATCAAAGAAGTAATGAGTTTCCAGATTTTCTACAGTTTGCATTTTCTCGTCTAATGCTAAAACGCTTTTTTTAATCCCTTCAGCATCATTTGTAGCAGTGGCAAGATAGTACCAAATATCAGAACCAGAAGCTATTTTGCTAGAGATTCGCTCTGCCATTGGCGGAGCTAGCTCTGGACTTAAACAAACGTATCCTTGAAATATAGGGTTGTCTTTAAATAAAAAGTAATTCAAAAAATTTGCCGTATAATCATGACCAACAATGATCTTTAATTGAGCAGTACGATAGGTTTGATTTAGGTAGGGTACTAATTCTTGCCCTATAAACTCATAAAATTCTGAACCTTTAAGAGTAGGTAAGAATTCTGCCGTATCATACTCACAATCATTTTCTCTTGTTTTTTTCTGATTTACCCCAACTACAATAGATTCTGGCATATCTTCCCAGTAGGAAAAATAGTCTACATTACCTGCAACAGGTTCAAATAGGTAGTCAGCATCTAATACAATGATCAACGGATATGTTTTCTTTACATTTTTTTTATAATTACGAGGCAACTGGATTTTTAGTTCTCGACTTTGATCTAGTTTTATTGATCTAAAAGACTCGTAGATAGCCTGACTATAACCAGAAACGGTTATTATACAAGCAATAATAAGAGTTATACTTTTTTTCATAAGTAATAGAATTAAGGTTAAGCAAGGGACAATATATAAATAATTTTGTTATCTCTCTCGGTTAATAATGGGCAGAAACAAAAAGGATAACGCACCAATAATTATATTTATTGCGGTTTGTGATCCCCATAATATCCATCCGAAAGCCTCTCCAGATGGCTTGTCTATGTCGAATAATAGTAAAATAGCGGCAATTGCAACAGGAAATGCTCCTATACCTCCATTAGTAAAAGTCATAGCAAATGATCCTGCTACGAATGTAGCAAGTATAGGTCCTAGTGATAGTGAAGCTGTTTCAGGAATGGTGAATTTGATCACATAAAACATTGCGACATATAAAATCCAAATTAAAGCAGTATGAAAAATAAAAGCTCCTTTTTGTTTTATATTGGTGATTGTTTTTACACCTTCTAAAATACCATTGCCAAAATCACGAAGCTTAGCGAGAAATGAATTTTTTGAGGTTTTTATAATTCTTAAGAAAATAATACCTGCAAATAATAGACCGCCTAGTACTGCCAGATATATAAATGGGCTTGCAATTTTTTCTTGTAAATACGTTAATAAATATTCAGATTGAAAAAGAAGAGTTATGCCTATAATAAGTAATAGCATAAGTAAATCAATTACTCTTTCTGATATAATGGTGCCAAATGCTTTTTTAAAAGGAATGCCTTCATAAGTCGAGATTGTACCACCACGAAGAATTTCTCCAGATCTCGGTATTCCGAGATTAGCTAAATAGCCTATCATTAATGCCATAAAACTATTAGATACTTTAATAGAATATCCTAAAGGTTCTAGTAAAAATTTCCAACGATAAGCTCTGGAAAGATGAGAAAGAATCCCCATAGTAAGTGATAGTATAATCCATTTAGGATCAGCTTGCAGTATGTACTCTAATGTTTTTTGTCGCTCCTCGGGAGTAGCAGAATGTATAGAATACCAAATTAAAAAAACTCCCAGAATAAGTGGGAGCACTATTTTAATTAGTTTTACAAGTTTAGGATTCACGTTACTTACGTTAGTAAATTATTTTCCTCATTAGGGAAAAGAAGTTTAGGTTTAAAATCCTTGGCTTTTTCGATATCCATCATAGCATATGTGATTAATATCAATACGTCACCTTTTGCTACTTTTCTAGCCGCAGCTCCATTTAACGTGATTTCACCACTATTTCTAGGTCCTGGTATCGCATACGTTTCTAGTCGTTCTCCATTATTGTTGTTGACGATCTGCACTTTTTCTCCTTCGATGATATTGGCGGCATCCATTAGGTCTTCATCAATAGTGATACTACCTATATAATTTAGATCGGCACCAGTAACTTTAACGCGATGAATTTTTGATTTTACTACGTGTACAAACATGTTACAAAGTTAGTTATTTTTAATTTAGGGCAATATTATCTATGAGTCTTATTTTACCAGCAAATACTGCAATAAATGCTCTATATTTTGTTTCTTTTTGTTTTTGCTTAATAGATTTTAAGTCAGACACCTTGGCAATTTCAAAATATTCTAGTGTAAGCACCTCATTGTTCTCAAATTGTTTAGATACCCATTCATCTAGTTTAGTAACACTTTTTGTGCCAAAGTCTTTTTGTACTTGTTTGAGTGTCTTATAGATAATAGGTGCGGTTTTTAGCTGTAGCTCGTTTAACCTTTTGTTTCTTGAGCTTAAGGCTAATCCACTTTCCTCCCGATAGATAGGACAACCAATAATCTGTATTTTCATGTTTTCAATCTCAACCAATTTTTTCACAATTTGTAACTGCTGAAAATCTTTTTCACCAAAATATGCTTTTGTAGGAGAGACTATAGTAAACAAATGTTTGAGTACAGTTCCTACGCCGTCAAAATGTCCAGGGCGAAATTTCCCTTCCATTTCATGTTCTAATCCATGAAAATCATACGAAATCGAAGAGACTTGCTCGGTATACACTTCTTCAGGTTTAGGAGCAAAAACTACAATGTTATTAGACGATAAGCTTGATAAAAGCTTAACATCTGATGTTAAAGTTCTTGGGTAATTCACTAAATCTTCGGAATTATTAAATTGTGTAGGGTTCACAAATATGCTAACAATCACAATATTATTTTCTTGAATTGCTCGCTCTACTAATGCAAGATGACCTTTGTGTAAGGCTCCCATAGTAGGCACAAAACCTATAGTTTTCTGCTTTTTTTTAAGACTTGCAACATAGTTTATAATGTCTCGTCTTTTTTCGTGTACCTGCATTGGTCTATAACTTAAAGGGTGCAAAAATAAGATATTACTAGCAGACTGCATAAATTTTCGTAATTTTGCAAAATTAATTCCACAAGGAGGACGATAAAAGTATCGATTATATGAAAGATAAGAGGATATTGTATGTATCATCAGAAGTAATACCTTACCTACCAGAGACCGAAATCTCGTCAATGTCTTTTGAAGCACCAAGGATGGTGAACAGCAAAGGAGGGCAAATACGAATTTTTATGCCTAGATATGGCAATATTAACGAAAGAAGACACCAATTGCATGAGGTGATCCGTCTTTCGGGAATGAATCTGGTAATAAACGATTTGGATATGCCTTTAATTATTAAAGTAGCTTCCATACCAAAAGAGCGTATGCAAGTTTATTTTATTGATAATGAGGACTATTTTAAAAGAAAAGCTACGCTTACTGACGAGGATGGCAATTTGTTTCCAGATAATGACGAACGCGCAATCTTTTTTGCTAAGGGAGTTATTGAAACTGTGAAAAAATTGAATTGGTCTCCAGATGTAATTCATGTTCATGGGTGGTTAGCATCTCTTTTACCGTTATATCTTAAAAATTATTATGCAAATGAACCATTATTTGGACATAGCAAGATAGTTACCTCGGTATACGATCATGGTTATGAAGGTATTTTGGATAAGAATATGATGGGTAAAGTCAAGTTTGATGGAATCGATGAAGAGAAAATTAGCGTTCTAGAGCAGCCAACATATAATAATGTTATGAAAGTTGCTATAGATAACTCTGATGCTGTAATTGTAGGATCAGAGAAAATTCCTGATGAGCTTGTAAAATATTTAGAAAATGTAGACCAGCCTGTACTAGAATATAAACAACCAGATGAATTTGCAGATGCCTACGAAGCCTTCTATCAAACAGAAGTATTGGTATAATTAAAATAATATGAGCTACTATGCTTATAAATTTTGATATAAATTCTATCTGTAGAGTAAGAACAACAGATATAAATTAATGAAATTGATGAACGCTTTAATTAGAATAACAACAATTGTTGTTGTTATATGTACTTTTTTATCTTGTGATGATGATTTTAATTCGGTTGGTAGCGAAGTTATAGGAGGAATAAATTTTGAAGATCGACAATATATAGCAAGACCAGTAGCGTATAGCAAAAAGTTTGATAGAGTTCAAACAGGAAACTTGACATATACTCAGAATACTCAACCAATTAATCATGCTAGATTATTGGGAGTGTATAATGACCCGGTTTACGGTCAGACTACATATGGGATTTTATCTCAACTTATCCCAAGCCAGTTTAATCCACAGTTTGGGAATAATCCTGTTTTAGATAGTGTGGTTGTGAGTATACCGTACATAAGTACAAGAACAGAAACAAGACAAGTTGATGTTACACTTACTCAACCTGATGGTACTACTGTTGATGTCACAGAAAATGAGACTGTCTATACCTTAGATTCTATATATCAAAGCAATCCTTTTAAATTATCAATTTATCAATCAAATTATTTTTTAAGAGATTTTGATCCTGCTACAAACGATAGACAGATATACTATTCTAATGATATAGAGAGTTTTGGTGCCGCAGTTGAAGGGACTTTATTATATAGTAATGATAATTTTGTGCCATCTGCATCAGAGGTAATTACTACCGTTCCTGATGATGGTGGTAGCGATGATAATACAGCACCTGATAGAACTAGAATACCGCCTCAATTAAGAGTGGCATTTAAAGATGATCCTACTGTTGCCGGTAACCCGGGAAAAGTTGTTTTAGACAGTTTTAAAGCACAATTTTTAGATAAAGAAGATGGTATAGAGTTAAGTAATCAAGATAATTTCAATAACTTTTTTAGAGGTATTTACCTCAAAGCTGAAGCTGTAAGTGATTCTGGTAATTTACTATATTTGAATTCTCAGGGTATCACTTTTACACTACATTATACAAATGATGGGGCTAATGATAGCGATGGTAATCCGACAAGGGATGAGGAAGTACTTACTTTAACATTTGGCGGTACTATTGTTAATGATATTAGAACAGATTTTGAACCCACTATAGCCGAAGAGTTAAAATCAGAAAATCAGGATAAAGTTAATGGAGAAGAAAAGCTATATCTTAAAGGAGGAGATGGCTCATATGCAGTACTTGATCTGTTTAATAAATATGTAGAAACAGATGCTGATGGTGATTTTGTGTTAGATCAGGATGGAGGACCTGTTTTTATTGATAACCCTACAGACGCTCAAAAGGTAAAGACAGAACTGGATTTTTTAAGAAGTAGAGATTGGTTGATAAATGATGCAAGTTTTAAATTCTATATAGATCAAGATGCACTTAATATTAATGATCCTGAATTAGAACCAGAGAGAATTTATATTTTTAATCTAGAGACAGGAGCAATTATAGCAGATTATACTCTAGATGTCACTTTTAGATTAGTAGATTTTAATACACCATTAAATTCTATACCTAATCATTTAGGTAGAATTACTAGAGATTCTGATGATGCAGGAGATTTTTATAGAATAAGAATTACACAACATATCATTAATCTTTTAAATGATAATGATCTTGATAATATTAAATTTGGTGTTTGTATCTCACAAAATGTAAACGCAGTTACAAGTGTCGTAGGAGACACAGCAACAAATATAGATGAGATTATCCCTACCTCATCCATAGTTTCTCATGAAGGAACAATTCTTTTTGGTAATGGAGCAGGTGTTCCCGAAGCAAAAAGTTTAAAACTTGATATTTTTTATACAGAGTCTAAAAACTAACTAAATTAACCGGAAAAAAATAAATCATGTGTGGAATAGTAGGATATATAGGTCATAGAGAAGCCTATCCAATTGTTTTAAAAGGATTAAAAAGATTGGAGTATAGAGGGTATGATTCAGCAGGAATTGCTCTTTATGATGGTAATGAGATTAAATTGTCAAAAACCAAAGGTAAAGTTGTTGATCTAGAAGAAAGACTAGTTAAAGAAATACCAACAAAAGGTAATATTGGGATAGGTCATACTCGATGGGCAACACATGGTGTTCCTAATGATGTGAATTCACATCCTCACTATTCTAATTCAGGTAATCTAGTAATTATTCATAATGGTATTATCGAGAATTATGAATCACTTCGTAAAGAGTTGTCTAATAGAGGGTATTCGTTTACTTCAGAAACAGATACAGAGGTATTAGTTAACTTAATAGAAGATGTTAAAACTAAAGAAAATGTCAAGCTAGGAAAAGCTGTTCAAATAGCTTTGAATCAGACTGTAGGAGCTTATGCAATTGCTGTTTTTGATAAAGAAAAGCCAGATGAAATTGTAGTAGCAAGACTAGGAAGTCCTTTGGCTATAGGCGTTGGAGAGGATGAGTTTTTTATTGCTTCTGATGCTTCGCCATTTTTAGAATACACAAATAATGCTATATACCTTGAAGATGGGGAAATGGCAATTGTTAGAAGAGATAAAAAAGTAAAGGTAAGGAAGATAAAAGATGATAGCATTATAGAACCATATCTTCAGGAGCTACAGATCAACCTTGAGCAAATAGAAAAAGGTGGATATGACCATTTTATGCTTAAAGAGATTTATGAACAACCTAATGCGATTAGTGATACCTACAGAGGTAGAATGAGAGTTGCAGAAGGTATTATTAAAATGGCGGGTATCGATGATAATTTAGCAAAACTTCTTAATGCTAAACGTATTATTATTATTGCCTGCGGAACTTCATGGCATGCAGGTCTAGTTGCAGAATATATTTTTGAAGAATTAGTAAGACTTCCTGTTGAAGTAGAATATGCTTCAGAATTTAGATATCGAAACCCTGTTATTCATCAAGATGATGTTGTTATAGCAATATCTCAAAGTGGTGAAACTGCAGATACCATGGCAGCGATAAAACTAGCCAAAGAAAATGGAGCTTTTGTTTTTGGGGTTTGTAATGTGGTTGGATCATCTATATCTAGAGAAACGCATGCAGGAGCCTACACTCATGCTGGACCTGAAATAGGAGTAGCTTCAACAAAAGCATTTACAACACAAATCACAATTCTTTCATTAATTGCTTTAAAATTAGCAGAGAGAAAAGGAACAATATCAAATAGCAATTTCCATTACTATTTGCAAGAACTTGAAAGAATACCTGAAAAAGTAAAACTAGCCTTAGAATCGAATGAGCATATTAAGGATATCGCTAGAACATATAAAGATGCAAAGAATTTCTTGTATTTAGGAAGAGGGTACAATTTTCCAGTTGCATTAGAAGGAGCATTAAAGCTAAAAGAGATTTCCTATATTCATGCAGAAGGTTACCCTGCTGCAGAAATGAAACATGGGCCGATTGCTCTTATAGATGAGCAAATGCCTGTAGTGGTTATTGCTACTAAAAAAGGTCATTACGAGAAAGTAGTTAGTAATATTCAAGAAATCAAATCTCGAAAAGGAAAGATTATAGGTATAGTTACAGAAGGAGATGTTACCGTAAAAGGATTGGCAGATCATGTGATCGAAATACCAGAAACTGAAGAATTTTTGACGCCACTACTTTCAACAATACCATTACAGTTATTATCTTATCATATAGCCGTAATGTTAGACAAGAATGTTGATCAACCTAGAAACTTGGCAAAATCTGTAACGGTTGAATAAAAGTATCTTGCTTCTTTAGAAAAACGTTGAAAACCGCCTTTTTGGCGGTTTTTCTTTATATATAAATAGATTTTGTTGCTTTTTATAGGTGTTTTTATTCGTTTAAATAGATAAGTTTAGATATGTTGGATTAATTGATGTTTTTTGAAATATTTTTCCTAAATTTAAATACATGCCTATTAGTCAGTTACTTACGTAAAATTAAGGTTTAAAGAAAACTTAATTTTTTATAATTACCTTAACATTTATAATCGCTAAACAACATTTTTTAACGTTAAAAAGCAATTTAACTTTGTTTTTAATCAAAAAATTGTACTTTTGCATCCCAATTGTGAAATTTCTTGTGCATGCATAAGAAAACAATCGACTTAAATAAATTAAGAATCTACTTATGAAAACAATTACACTAGTTCTAATGTTTTTGGTCAGTACCATAGGCATCTCACAGAATGTAATCACTGGTCGGGTTATTGATGGCTTCGATGCACCAATTCCAGGCGTTAGTATTACAATAAAAGGGACATCAATTTCTACAATCTCAGATTTTGATGGAAATTTTACGTTAACATCAGACAAAGACTACCCTATTACTTTAGAGGCTAGCAGTATTGGTTTTGATCCCACTACGTATGAAGTTACTTCAGCAGGACAAGACATTACAATTGTCTTAGAAGACATTACTTTTTTAGATGAATTAGTAATTTCTGCATCTAGAGCGCCAGAAAGATTATTTGAATCACCTGTAAGTATCGAGAGATTTGGTGCAAAAGAAATTAAGAATACGGCTTCTGCAGATTTTTATGGCGGTCTTGAAAATTTAAAAGGTGTTGATATTAATACCAATAGTTTAACATTAAAGTCAATTAACACTAGAGGTTTTGCAACTTTTGCGAATACAAGATTTGTACAATTAGTTGATGGTATTGATAATACAGCACCAGCACTTAATTTTGTGTTAGGAAACCTTATTGGTATGAGTGAATTAGATGTGCAAAGTGTAGAATTACTACCTGGAGCATCTTCGGCCTTATATGGTGCGAATGCATTTAACGGGATACTATTTATGAATAGTAGAAACCCATTCGATCATCAAGGAATTAGTGCTTATGCAAAAAGTGGTATTACTTCTCAAGATGCTGCAGGAGATAATGAGTTTTATGATGTAGGTGTAAGAATAGCACATGCTTTTTCAGATAAGTTCGCTGCCAAAGTAAATTTATCTATATTAAAAGGTACTGACTGGGTTGCTGCAGATAAACAAGATTTAAGAAACCCAAATTCTACAAGAGAAAATGATCCTGGTTATGATGGAGTGAATGTATATGGAGATGTTGTTGCACAAACCTTAGACAGAGTTGGAGCGCAATTGGTACAAAATAACTTATTAACTCCAGCTCAGGCAAGCTTATTACCAAATACTTTGGTAAGTAGAACTGGTTATAATGAAGCAGACCTTAACGAAAATGATGCTGAGAGTTTAAAATTTGATGCAGCTTTACACTATAGACCGTTTGCAAATGATTTTGAAGTTATTTATAACGGAAGGTTTGGTAGAGGTACTACTGTTACTCAAGATGCCAATAGAACTTCATTAAGAAATTTCTTTTCACAACAACATAAATTAGAAGTTAAAAATGATAACTTCTTTGTAAGAGGGTATGTGACCGCTTCTGATGCAGGAGATTCATATGATATTCGTTTTACAGGTATAAATGTTAACAGAGCATGGAAAAGTGACAATCAGTGGTTCGCAGAATATGCAGGAGCTTATCTTGCAGCTTTAGGCGCTACTGGATCAGAAGAACAAGCTCATGTTGCTGCTAGACAAGTAGCAGAAACTGGACGTTTAATTCCAGGGACTCCTGAATTTAACGCAGCTTTTGATGCGGTAACAGCAAATCCTGATTTAACAGAAGGATCTAGAGTGAAAGATGAATCACAATTTACACATGCAGACGCCAATTATAATTTTAGTCATATTACTGGTGAGTTTGCAGATATTCAAGTGGGTGGTTCTGTTAGAGAATATAAACTAAATTCTTTTGGTACTGTTTTTACTGATGCCGATGGACCTATTAAGTATTCAGAATTTGGGGTATATACTCAAGTTCAAAAGAAATTGTTAGATGATAGATTAAAAATTACTGGATCTGTTCGTTATGATAAGTCTCAGTTATTTGACGGTAATTTCTCTCCAAGATTTTCTGTTGGATATACTTTAGGAGCTAACAGAAATCGTAACCTTCGTGCATCTATACAAACAGGTTTTAGAAACCCAACTACCCAAGATTTATATATTGGTTTAGATATCGGAGCAAATGCTTTACTTGGTTCTGCACCTGATAACCTTGATAGATATGTTATCCAAGACCCTTCTGGTAACCAAATTACAGGAAGAGATGCTTACGAGAATTCTTTCTCGGCTAGATCTGTGCTCGAAGGAAATCCTGTAGCAGCAGATATTGATATTGTAAAGCCTGAAAAAATTACGGCTTACGAAGTTGGATATAGAGCACAATTTGGATCTGTTGTTTTAGATGGTAGTGTGTACTATAACCAATATGAAGACTTTATTGCTAATGAAAGTGTAATAGTTCCAGGTGTAGGTAGAGTAAATGGTACACCAGCTGAACAAGCTGCTGCTGCTGCTGCTGCTGCAAATATTCAGACTAGAAAAATATTTACAGCTTCTACTAATTCTGATGTGGATATTAGCTCTTATGGTTTTATCGCAGGTGTAACAACTCAAGTTAAAGGTTTTGACTTAGGAGTGAATTATACTTTTGCTGAACAAGACTTTGATCAAAGTAAAGATCCTGATTTTGTGAGTAGCTTTAATACGCCTAAACATAAGGTAAAAGCAACATTTGGTAAAGAAGAGTTGTTTAAGAATTTTGGTTTTAATGTGAGCGGAAGATGGAGTGACGAATACCTTTGGGAATCAGATTTCGGAACAGGAATGATACCTTCTTTTACTGTTGTTGATGCACAAATTAACTATGCTATTCCTAAGCTTAAAACTAAACTAAAAATTGGAGCTAATAATATTACTGGAGAAGAGTACTTTACGGCTATTGGCTCTGGATTTATTGGTTCTCAGTACTATATAGGTTTGATTATAAATAATCTATAAGAAAAATAGTATCATTAAAATATTTTAAGCCTGTTTGATTTTTATCAGACAGGCTTTTTTATTCCACTCTTTAAAAAATCTTAAACAAATTTACTGCTAATATCCACATTAACAATACTGCTAATTTATGCTTGTTAATGATGTAAAAACACAAAGATTTGGCTATTTTATTAAATAATTCCTAAAAAAACGTATATTGTTCTTATAATTATAAAATAAAGGGGTATGAGAACAATTACATTAGCAATAATGCTGATAGTAAGTAGTATTACTACTGCACAAACAACAGTTAAGGGGAAGGTTGTGGATGATAATAATCAACCAATCCCTGGAACTAATATTAAAGTACAAGGGTCTGCTGTGGGTACGGTTACGGACTTTGATGGGTTATTTTCCCTAACAGTTGATCAATCACCTCCCTTCACTCTTCTAGTTAGTAGTGTGGGATTCGAAGCAAATACCATAACAATATCGTCTGATACATCTGATATAACAATTACTCTTAAAGAAGGTACAGAGTTAGACGAAGTGGTAATTTCAGCATCAAGAACACCAGAACGTATTTTTGAGTCACCAGTGAGTGTTGAGCGTTTTGGAATCAAGCAAATAAAAAATACCCCAGCTGCTGATTTCTACGATGGTTTAGAGAATCTAAAAGGAGTTGATATTAATACCAATAGTTTAACCTTTAAGTCAATAAATACAAGAGGGTTTACCACATTTGCAAATAACCGTTTTGTTCAATTAGTAGATGGTATGGATAACTCTTCTCCAGCACTGAATTTTGTTTTGGGGAATCTTTTAGGTATCACAGAGTTGGATGTAAATAGTATTGAACTATTACCAGGTGCTTCTTCGGCCTTATATGGGGCTAATGCATTTAATGGGATTTTATTTATGACCAGTAAAAACCCATTTGATCATACAGGAATTAGTGCATATTTTAAAGGGGGTATAACCTCTCAAGATGTTGCGGGTGATAATGAGTTCTATGATTATGGAATCAGACTTGCCCATAAATTTTCTGATAAATTTGCTGCAAAAGTAAATTTCTCCTATTTAAGAGGTACAGATTGGGCTGCATCAAGTACAGTTAATGTTTTAAACCCAGCTACTGATCGTACAGATCCTGCTTATGATGGACTTAATGTTTATGGTGATGAGGTAAGTACAAATATAAGAGGTGTTGGGCAGGCGCTAGTAAACGCCGGTATATTACCAGCAGGAGCTCAAAACTTATTGCCTGATGAAGATGTAAGTAGGACTGGATATAATGAATTAGATTTAAATGCCAATAGGGCAGAAAGTGTTAAGTTTGATGCAGCACTACATTATAGGCCTTTCGCCAATGATTTTGAAATCATTTATCAAGCAAAAGTAGGTAGAGGAACTACTATTTATCAGGGTGCAAATAGATATTCTATTAAGAATTTTTTCTTACAACAACATAAACTAGAATTTAAAAACAACAATTTTTTTGTTAGAGGATACTTTACCGATGAAGATGCGGGAGATTCCTATGATACTCGTTTTACAGGTATAAATATTAATAGAAGTTGGAAAGATGATAACACTTGGTTTGGAGAATATGCAGGAGCTTTTGCCACTGCTAGCTTACAAGGAGTGCTCCCAGAACAAGCACATGCTATTGCTAGACAAACTGCAGATACAGGAAGATTAATTCCTGGAACAGCAGAATTTGCTAGTGCTTTTAATCAAGTGATAAATGACCCAAACTTAGCTACAGGTTCTAAGTTTCAGGATGCTACACAATTAAAACATGCAGATGTTAACTATAATTTTAGTCACTTAACAGCTGATTTTGCAGACATTCAGGTCGGAGGATCTTTCAGAGAATATAAATTAAATTCTTCAGGTACAATTTTTACTGATTTTGATGGTCCTATTCGATATTCAGAATTT
Source organism: Aquimarina aggregata (assembly GCF_001632745.1). Classification (GTDB taxonomy): domain Bacteria; phylum Bacteroidota; class Bacteroidia; order Flavobacteriales; family Flavobacteriaceae; genus Aquimarina; species Aquimarina aggregata. Next base: position 401,616 of record NZ_LQRT01000024.1, read on the forward strand.
GGGATATATACGCAGTTGCAAAAAAAATTAGCTGATGAACGATTAAAAATAACAGCGTCTGTACGTTATGATAAAGCTGAATTATTTGATGGTAACTTATCACCAAGGGTTTCTGTAGGGTACACAGTAGGCGAAAATAGAAATCATAATTTACGTGCTTCTGTACAAACTGGATTTAGAAACCCAACAACTCAAGATTTATATATAGGATTAGATGTTGGAAGAGCAATATTAGTAGGTTCTGCACCGGATAATTTAGATAGAGACGTAAGGGTGTTTGATGATGTTAGTGGAGCGGGTCAAACTATTATAGGAGGTAATAGTGTTACCATAACTGGTAGAGCCGCTTATGAAAATGCTTTTTCAGTGACCTCTGTAGCAAATGGTGCACCCGAAGCTGCAAGTTCGCAAATTGTACAACCCGAAAAAGTAACAGCTTTCGAGGTAGGATATAGAGGAAAACTCAAAAAATTTATTGTTGATGTTAGCGGGTATTATAACCAATACAAAGACTTTATTTCTACAGAGAATGTGATCGTACCATATTACGGTCAAGTTGGTGATAATGCACTATCGTTACTAGCCCTTCAAAATAGAGATTTCACGGTGTATCAAGCGTACACGAATTCTGATGTAGATATTACTTCTTTTGGTGTTACAGCAGGAGTGGATACTAAAATTGCAGGTTTTAATATAGGAGTAAATTATACCTATGCCGAACAAGATTTTGATAAAGCTAGAGATCCGGATTTTCAAACAAACTTTAACACTCCAAAACACAAAGTAAAAGCATCTTTCGGAAAAGCAGACCTTTTTAATAATTTTGGATTTAATACAAGTTATAGATGGAGTGATGATTATTTCTGGGAAGCACCTTTTGAAAATGGAGATGTGCCATCTTTTTCTGTAATAGATGCACAAATAAGTTATAAGATTCCAAAATTGAAGACTTCTCTTAAAGCAGGTGCAACCAATATAGGTGGAGATGAATACTTTACTGCCTTTGGTACAGGACTCATAGGTTCTCAATACTATATTGGCTTAACTATAAACAATTTATAGTAATTAATTAGAAATGTACAATTAAAACAAAACAGATGAATACTCAATATAAATGGTTATTACCGCTATTAATTTTTGGATTTCTTGCATGTGATTCTGATGATGATACTCCAGAAACAGAAAATCAAGTTCCGATCACTTCTGGATCGGCTGATTTTTCGACATTTGTGGCTTTAGGAAATTCGTTGACAGCGGGATTTACAGATAATGCCCTATTTATTGCTGGACAAGAGAATTCTATGCCAAATATTTTAGCACAGCAATTTGCTTTGGCAGGTGGTGGTGAATTTAAACAGCCTTTAATGAATGATAATATAGGTGGATTGTTATTAGGTGGAAATCAAATACAGGGACCTAGACTTTATTTTTATAGTGATCCAGATCCGGCTCCTCCTAGCTTATCGGGTCCAACTCCATTGGGAGTTACTCCACCTACTGATCTTGAACCAGAAAAACCCACCACAGAAGTAACAAGTACATTATCGGGATCATTTAATAATATGGGAATTCCGGGTGCAAAAAGTTTTCATTTATTGGCACCGGGATATGGTAGTATTCCAGGAGTGGCTATGGGAACAGCAAACCCTTATTTTGCGAGAATTGCTTCTGGTGGAACGGCCACGGTGTTAGGAGACGCAATGGCACAAAACCCAACTTTTTTCTCTCTTTGGATTGGTAACAATGATGTTTTAGGATATGCCTTATCTGGAGGGGATGGAACAGATCCTATAACAGATATTGGGATGTTTACAGATGCATATAATGGACTTATTGCAACACTCACCTCAGGAAGTGCAAAAGGTGTTGCATTTAATATTCCTGATGTAACTTCTATTGCTCATTTTACGACTGTTCCACATAATCCAGTTCCTTTAGATGCTGCTACGGCTGCAGCCGTAAATGCCGCATATGCTAATTATAATGCAGGTATTGTAGGGGCATTTGCTTTTTTAGTAGGTAATGGAGCTATTACTCAAGAAAATGCTGATTTAGAAATAGCTAAAAGAACAATTACTTTTTCAGAAGGTGAAGGTAATGCTGTTGTAATTTTTGATGAAAATTTAACCAACTTAACGGGAATCAATATGCAATTAGTGAGTATAAGACAAGCTACTGCAGAGGACCTGTTGGTATTGCCGGCTAGTAGTTTTATAGGAACACTTGCCGATCCAAATAATCCTTTGTCTGTAAATGGAGTCGCGTTGCCTTTAGAAGATAAATGGGTATTAACGCCAGAAGAACAACAAGAAATCGCTACTGCCACAGAGCAATTTAATGGAGTTATTAATGCTGCAGTTCAGGGAGCTGGTTTAGCTTTTGTAAATGCAAATGAACTTTTAGATCAGGTTTCTGCAGGTGGATTGCAGTTTGATGAGTTTTTAATACAGGGAAATTTAGTTTTTGGAGGATTATTTTCTCTTGATGGAGTACATCCTACAGCAAGAGGGTATGCATTCTTGGCTAATAAAGCGGCAGAAGCTATTAATACAACTTATGGCTCTAATTTACCTATGGTTAAAGCAGCCGACTACCCCACTTTTTACTCGGCAATGCTTCAGTAAATAACTTAAAAAATAATACAAGATGCCTTCGTTTTCGAGGGCATTTTTTTATTGGTACAATAGATTGTTAGATAAGATCTTAATTGTTTTTTTCAAAAAATTGAAAGTAGATGGAAAATAATAATGATGCTACAATGTATATGCCTATAATATAAGTCCCTCTGCTAAATAGAGTGTCAATATAAAACCATCCACCATATAGTTTGATAAAATATGCTCCAAGTAGGGTTTTTACTATTTCGGCATATAGTGCGATATTGTGTTTGTCCATCAATGAGGTATAGGCAAATATTGAAATGGCTAGAAATGCAGCATAGTATAAGATTTGAGTAAATTCTAAATCGCCAACACTAATCAATAGATGATACATTAGTGTTGTCGTAATAACAAGTTGTGTCCACGACCATAGTTTTAATAGTAAGGAGTTGTTGGTTTCGTATTTTTTCCTGTTGTAGGGATTTGTGGTAACTAGAATCGGATATGTTTCTTTTATATCCTCGGGTCTCCAACCTGTAGGCATGAACCATATTTTGATTTTATCCAACCAGTTTTTGGTACGCCAAGCATCTTTTAGGATGCCCCAAAAATGCATAAAATTAATCAAGAAAGGATTCCAAGTGTTAACTGGTTTTTTAACGCCATATACAGGAGGTTTTTCAGATAACTCTTCTTGAAATGTTCCGAAAATTTTATCCCAAATTATAAAAATTTCAGAATAGTTTTTATCAAGATATTTTGTATTAATAGCGTGATGAACTCTATGATGAGATGGAGTAACAATAATGTATTCAAGTATCCCCATTTTGTTAATTAATTTGGTATGGTACCAGAACTGTGCAAAAAAATGAATAGGAGCGATAAAAGCTACAATGTGAGCAGGAATACCTATTAGTGCAATCGGAATGTATAAAAAGAAATAAATAGAAACGATGGCCGAAACATTCTGACGCAATGCACAAGCCAAATTAAATTCTTCACTACTATGATGAATAATATGTCTATTCCAAAATACATTTATAGTATGATTAAAACGATGAGACCAATATCCTGCAAAATCTAGCCCAATAAACGTTAAAACGTATGTGAGAACTGTAGATTTGATTTGAATAAGGGCTAAGTGATTTACCATCCATTCGTAACTAACAATAATAATGGTAAGACCAATAAGGTTCTTAAGAGTATTAGTAATCCCTGAACTAATACTCGAAATAGTATCCATACCTTGATTGGTTACTACTCCAATATATCGACCAATGAAATATTCTATCAAAATTAAAATGATAAAGCCTGGTATAGCATAGCTTAAAGCTGTAGCATAAGTTTCCATAAAACATGGGTTTATTTAAAAGTACAAAAAATATAATATTAAGAGTTTAGTATGTTTATACTATTATTTATACATAATTAGTATATTTGTACTAATTCGATAATATGTCAAATACTAAATCAGAAATTATAAGGCAATCTGTGACCCTTTTTAACAAAAAAGGATTCTTTAATGTTAGTGTTAAAGATATTGCCGATATAATGAAAATAAGCCCAGGTAATTTAACGTATCATTTCAAAAAAAAGGAAAATTTATTATCCGCTATACAGGAGGAGATATTAAGTAATTCAATAGATGTGATGCCCAAAGATCGGCTTATTACGCTTTCTCATTTTGAAGAAATGTTTCGAAAATTTCATGCAATACAAAAACAGTACAGCTTCTTTTTTCTTGATATCACTTATTTGATAGAAGAATATCCCATGATTATGAATGGGTATAAGGTAGCTACCTCCAAGAGATTTCAAGATGCAAGAAGATTGGTTGATCATTTCATAGCATCAGGCAGACTGATTCCAGAAAGTGATAGGATCGACTATGATATTATAATTCATAATTTATGGATGGTTAGTACATTCTGGAGTACAAGTACATCTATTATTGATAGAAAACATACGTCTGTATCTTATGATTCTCCTATGAATGCACTTTGGGGGACTTTATCACCTTATTTAACAGAAAAAGGATATGCCGAGTATCAAGAAATATTGCTTTTTAAAAAGGCAAAATTGAATATTAATAATTAAAATAAAGTAATATGGCAGTACCAAACCCACCGTTAGAAATGTTTCCCCAAAATACCCCGTTTCCTCCTAAATTTAATGATGCATTACAAGAAAGAGAATATCTAAAGAAGAAGTTAACAGGTGCTTTTAGAATTTTTGGAAAGTTTGGATTTTCTGAAGGTGTTGCTGGACATATAACAGTAAGAGATCCTAAACATAAAGACCATTTTTGGGTAAATCCTTTTGGATTATCATTTAATTTAATTACTCCTGCAGATTTGTTGTTGGTTAATCATAAAGGTGATGTTGTAGAAGGAAACCTGCCACTTAATAAAGCAGCTTTTGCCATTCATTCTCAAATACATGAAGCTAGACCTGATGTAGTAGCCGCAGCCCATGCGCATTCTGTTTATGGTAAGACGTTTTCAGCTCTAGGTCAAGAATTATTACCCATTACTCAAGATGCATGTGCTTTTTATAAAGACCATACGCTTTTTAATGATTATTCTGGTATTGTAAATGAATTAGAAGAAGGCAAGAGAATTGCAGCTGCACTTGGTGATACTAAAGCAGCGATATTACAAAATCATGGCTTGATAACCGTAGGGCACTCTGTAGATGAGGCGGCATGGTGGTTCATTACTATGGAAAGAACATGTCAAGCTCAACTATTAGCTATGCAAACAGGCGAAAAATTAATTGAAATAGACCATGAGGTTGCAATGAAAACAAGAGCCGAACTTGGTTTCCCATTGGCAGGATACTTTCAATTTCAACCCATGTGGCAAGATATAAGTGTGGCCTTAGATTTTATTAGAGTATAAATATGATTTTGAATTATAAATAGTAACAGTACATGAATGAGACCGGAACTATAATTATTGCAGTATCCTTAATGATCATAATGTTTGGGATGGGATTATCTCTTACTGTTAATGACTTTAAAAGAATTGTAAAGAGTCCTAAAGCTATTGCTATAGGGTTAGTAAATCAATTGCTGTTTTTGCCTATCATAGGGTATGTATTAGTTTCGGTATTGGATCTTGAACCAGAAATAGCTATTGGTATAATGATTTTGGCTGCTTGTCCTGGAGGTGCGACTTCAAATGTTATAGCTCATTTAGCAAAAGGAGATACCGCATTATCTGTTTCTCTTACAGCAATATCAAGTGTTATTACCATAATTACAATACCTTTTATTGTTCAATTTGCATTAGAAGAATTTTTAGGAGAAGCAGAAAAAGTTGTTCTTAATGTTCCCCAAATGATAACACAATTACTGTTTATTGTCATTGTGCCAGTTTTTATTGGAATGTTTATTCGTGCAAAAGCAGAAAATTTTGCGGTTAAAATGGGTAAACCTGTGCGAATAGCATCGGTGGTGCTTTTGGTATTTATTACTACAGCCTTATTTGTTAAGGAAAGTCATAATATCATCCCTTATTTTAAGCAAGCTGGATTACCTACAATCTTGTTAAATGTGTTGAGTATGGTATTAGGGTATACTACTGCATATGTTCTTAAACTAAGAAAACCTCAAGCCATAAGTATTGCAGTAGAGTCTGGTGTCCAAAATTCTGCATTGGCAATTACAATTGCTGTAGTCACATTACAAAACACTTCTTTTGGTATTGCAGGAGCTATCTATACGTTAGTAATGTATTTGGCAGGCTTTGCTATTATACTGTTTGGGCGAAAATAATTTTGCAGTTGTAAGACGTAGACCGCTGTTATATTGTTTTACAGTATTTTGCCTATAAAAACGACTTACAAAAGCTTGTATTTTTCCTCTTAAAAAAAACAAAACAAAAGGCGCTATTTTTTTATTTTAAAAGACTATATTTGCAGCCTGAAAAAGGGAAGTATTTTTAGTTATAGAATTTTAATCTTTTTCATATAGTTAAATACTAAACATTAAATAGTTAGATAATGTCTAAAGTTACGGGTAAAGTATCTCAAATTGTAGGTCCGGTTATCGATGTAGAATTCGCAGCTGGTTCCGAATTACCAAAAATTTACGATTCATTAGAAATTAATAAAACAGACGGTGGTAAAATAGTATTAGAAGTACAATCTCATATTGGAGAAGATACTGTTCGTACTATAGCCATGGACTCCAGTGACGGATTAAGCAGAGGAATGGAAGTTGTTGCGACAGGAGCTGCAATCCAAATGCCAATAGGTGGAGATGTATACGGACGTCTATTTAATGTAATCGGAGATGCGATTGATGGTCTTGGTGAACTTCCAAAAGCAGGAAAAGATGGTCTTCCAATTCACCGTCAAGCTCCAAAGTTTGAAGATTTATCAACTTCTACAGAGGTTTTATTTACAGGTATTAAAGTAATTGATCTTGTTGAGCCATATGCAAAAGGTGGAAAGATTGGATTATTTGGTGGTGCCGGAGTAGGTAAAACAGTATTGATACAAGAGTTGATTAACAATATTGCAAAAGGTCACGGTGGTCTTTCTGTATTCGCAGGAGTAGGAGAAAGAACTCGTGAAGGAAATGATCTTTTACGTGAGATGTTAGAGTCAGGAATTATCAAATATGGTGATGACTTTATGCATTCTATGGAAGAAGGAGGATGGGATCTTTCTAAAGTAGATAAAGAAGTAATGAAAGAGTCTAAAGCTACTTTCGTATTTGGACAGATGAATGAGCCTCCTGGGGCACGTGCACGTGTTGCACTTTCAGGTCTTACTATTGCAGAATATTTCCGTGATGGAGCTGGAGATGGACAAGGAAAAGATGTGCTTTTCTTCGTAGATAATATCTTCCGTTTTACGCAAGCAGGTTCTGAGGTGTCAGCACTTCTAGGGCGTATGCCATCTGCAGTAGGATACCAACCTACGCTAGCAACAGAGATGGGTGTGATGCAAGAACGTATTACTTCTACTAAGAAAGGATCTATTACATCTGTACAAGCGGTTTATGTACCTGCAGATGATTTAACTGATCCAGCACCAGCAACTACATTTGCTCACTTAGATGCAACAACAGTATTATCTCGTAAAATTGCAGAGCTTGGTATCTATCCAGCGGTAGATCCTCTAGATTCTACATCAAGAATTCTTACAGCTGATATTTTAGGTGATGAGCATTACAACTGTGCACAACGTGTTAAAGAGCTATTACAACGATATAAAGAACTACAGGATATTATTGCCATCCTAGGTATGGAAGAATTATCTGAAGATGATAAACTAGCGGTAGGACGTGCACGTCGTGTTCAACGTTTCTTATCACAACCTTTCCACGTTGCAGAACAATTTACAGGTATCCCAGGATGTTTAGTAGATATTAAAGAGACTATTAAAGGATTTAATATGATTATGGATGGTGAATTAGATCACCTACCGGAAGCAGCATTTAACCTTAAAGGATCTATCGAAGAAGCTATCGAAGCTGGTGAGAAAATGTTGGCTGAAGCATAAATAGTACTGAGAAATTAGTTTTTAATGAGATCAATTGGTTGCTCATTATAATCAAACTAACGACTCAATACTCAATACTAAAAGATATGTATTTAGAAATAGTAACTCCAGAAGCAGTATTATTTAGTGGCGAAGTAACATCGGTTGCTGTGCCAGGTGTAGATGGAGAATTTCAAATGTTGGATAATCACGCACCTATTATATCATTACTGGCAAAAGGTAATGTAAAGGTGTATGGAGATATGAATTTAGAGGAAGAAGTAGCAGACAAATTCACCAAAGGTGAAAATGGCGAAACTTTACTTCCTATCAATTCTGGAGCTATCGAAATGAAAGATAATAAAGTAATAGTATTAGCTGATTAGCAAATTATATTATTTTAAAAAATAATAAAATCCCAAATTCTAATTTTTGAATTTGGGATTTTTTATGCTTTGATTAGTCCACTTTTTTTATATTATCAATTCTGTTTTTATCTAACCTTGTGCCATAGGGATCAATTGCTATATAAGATGGGATGTCATCTACAATTATTTTGATCTGGGATTTATGTTTGTTAAACTGATGTGCTTTTAAATATAGGATATCATCATCAAGACCAACTTTTTTAGGATGCTTTCTAAATACACCTATTTGTATAGGTTCTTTAATAGGGATTTCAAGATCTTCGCCTTGTTTTTTTGTTTCAAACCTTTTTGTAATTACATCTAGAATAATCTCGTATTGACCATTTTGAAGCTTTTTATGTGAAGTGTTACCTATTTTTAGTTCATAAGTAATAATACGCTTAAACCAATCATCTATTAAGTCATGATACTTGTGCGGAGTTACTTGATACAATTCTTCAAGAAAATCTAAAGTCACGATTTCAAATTCATCTTTATATCCATATTTAGAAACCATTTTTTGTAATACAGTATTTATTTTTTCACTACCTATTAATTCTTTTAGAGCTAGCATGATAGTGTGATCTTTACCATATTGCAAGTAACTTTGACCATTTGATAAATAAGCTGGTGGTTCTGGTTCGGATGTATGAGAACGGCCTGTAAAATACCGATTATTAGCATTTTCAGATAAATTCCACAGCACACCTTTTCCATAATATTTTTCCATTACCACAATCTCAGTGTATTTAGCCAATCCTTCGATAAAAAAACCTGCTCCTACAGTCATTTTAGGAACTAAAATATGTCCCCACCATTGATGAGCAACTTCATGTATGGTACGTTTTGCTACGAGATCAAAAACATGAGTATTTCTTTGGTCTAGTAAATAAAAATTATCTTCAACCATACTAATCGTTCCTGGCATAGCTTGTCCTCCAAACGTCCAATGTGATGGGATTTCTGCGATGCGAAGGTGATCGAACGAGTAATTACCAAAGTTTTTAATACAATACGCTAATGTCTCTTTCGTGGCTTTCATTGTTGAAGAAATATTCATATTGTGTTTTGGGTGAAAATACTGTTCTATACTTACTCCATTATATTTTTCTTTTTGTACTTCATAACGTCCAGAAAAGTACCCAAGTAAAGGAGATACTTTATTATTGGTTTTATAGTGATAGTAGTTTCTGTCATCTTTTTTCCATGTGCTAATAAGGTTTCCTGGTGCAATGGCAATTTGGTCTGATTGAGTAGATACCAGGGTTTGAAACGATACTCTTCCTATCAAATTATCAGGAGTACCATGCAGGTCAATATTTTCTGTATTTTCTTTTTCTAACTTAGGTAACCCGCGTTTTTTGCGTTCGTCGGCATTTTTAATCTCTTTACTATTTTTATAGCCTAATGAGGGTTCAAAAGAAGAGTGTAGTAGATAACTACCGTTGTTGACAATATCATTTTTGGTATCAAAGCCTTCGTTTTTAACGATTATCTGGTATTTGAAACGTATTTTTTCACCCGGTAAAAGTGGATTTTCTAATTTAAATAAATGAGTCTTGAAAATAGAGTCATATTCGATTAAGATCGCATTTTCTAGAAATACCGATTGTAGTGGCTTTCTTGGAGAGATAAAAACTGTAGTGATTTTAGTATCACTTTTATTGCTTAAGATATAATCAGCTTTTACAGTATATTTTTGTTCATTTGGATAAATATCGACAGTTGTTTTTATATCAACAGGATACAGTTCTTCTAAGGTGTCATATTGCTTGAATTTTAATTCATATGCTTGGGCTAAGTCTAATTGCTTATTTGTAGATGCATATTCGTTTACAACATTGACATTATAAAAAATAAAGCTTCCGGATCCGATCAAAAGTAAAATAGATGAAATAAAGATGCTTTTTTCAAATTTCGTCCAATTATAAAATAGGCGATGTAAGCGAGATCTAAGGTTAACGATACTACCTCGTCTCCATAATTTAAATGCTAATAAAACAAAAAAACCTCCTAAAGCCAACCAATATAGAGTGTACCAATGAAAAGGTTTTAAGTAATACCCATATTCTGATAGGTCGTTATATTGAACTAATGGTGTTCTGCCTAATTTTAATAAAGGATGTTCAATACCAATAAAACTGCTTAAAGTACTACCAAACACAAAGATTAAAATTGCCGAAACAAACATACCTATATATTTGTTTGGCAGTATGTTCTGAATACATAATGCTAAAACCCCATAGAAGATCATTTCGACACCTTGGAAATAGAATAAGTTAATATATTGACGCCATTCGAAATGAAAATAATTTCCTATTATCTGGAAGCTTACTGATATTAGAATATTGATTAAAATCAATAGCATTGGTAAAACAAGTAAGGCTATATATTTTGAGAAAAAGAATGTGCTATTAGCTGTGGGAGTGGTATCCACAATTCCATTGAAATTTAGATTTTGTTCTTTCCAGACCAGTTCTCCGCTATAAAATATGATTAGAATTAACCCTAAAATAGGTAATACTTCTTTTGTTAATTCGATTAAAAGATAGGTTACTGGGTATAGACTATCATAATATGAGCCTCCTTCAAAAACTCTACTATATATTTCTGTTACCACTATTAAAATCCATATCAGTAATACCGCTATAAAAGGTAGGCTTTTAAAGATAGTACTTAGTTCTAATTTTGTTAAGGATAACAGGCTTATAAGTTGTGCTTTTTTTGTTTTAGGGGAAGTTAAGACTGGGGTGTATTTTTTTGTTAACGGGTAAATTATAGAAGGAGTCTTACTCTGTTTAATTTTTTGACTTCCTTTCCTGAATGAGAATAATCTAAATGTTAAGCCTAGCAAAAACAATGAAAATAGAGTCCAGATACTCCTATTCCAAAAAAAATAACCAGAAAAAGACAAAAGTTGAGAATTTTTTTGATGAGGTGTCCAATACATGGTTTGTTCAAAAAAAGCTGATAAACCAAATGGATCTGCTAAAGCTGCAATGATCATATTCTCTGGAGAAGGAGCTACAGCCTGTGCTAACATTGGTGAATTTAAGAATATAGAACATGCCCAATACAATGCATATATAAAAATTGCACCAATATAAATAGTCAATGCTTTTCTTGAGAGGGAAGCAATTGAGAATAATAAGGAGACAAGAATAAATAAATTAGGAAGCAAAATAGTTAACCAGACCCATATATAAGGAACAATAGTAAAGGGGGTAAATTTTTCTGGTTGCGAAGGAAAAAAAGTACCGATACCAAAGCCTACAAGCGCTAATGTCATCACCAATAAGCTTATCAGAAATACTCCAGAAAAGCGACTCCAATAAAAGTAGTGTTTCTTTATCGGTGTGCTGTGAATAATACCCTCTGTATGGTATTGTCGATCTCGAACCATTGCATTAACGCAATAAAACATAATAGCAAAAACAGATACCAAACTAAACATTCCTATAAAAAAACTTATTTGATAAGGGGAATTGCTTTGTACTATTTCTGATCCTCCTAATCGGCCTCTTGAAGACATAAAAAAACCAAAAACAAAAAAGACTATAGAAAATATATAAAATGATAATTGTTTAGAATGGTATTGCCATTCGAACTTAAAAAGTTGAGTAAACATGAGCTGTAAATTTTGTAGTTGTTTTTTATCCTTGTAGTGTGCTAAAATATACATCCTCTAATCCTGGGTGTATAGGCTCAAATCCAGCTTCTGGTTTTTTATCGGCGAGTATATGAAGTTGTGTTTTACCAGAAATCAAGCGAGTAGAAATTACGTTAAAAGCAGATTGATAACTTTTTAGATCTTGCTTTTTGACAATCTTGTGCCAGATTTTGCCTTCTAACTTTTCAGTTAGCTTAGCAGGAATGCCTTCGGTAATAATTTTGCCTTGACTAAGTATAGCCATATTAGAACATAAATCCTTTACGTCTTCTACAATATGAGTAGATAAGATGATAATAATATGTTCTCCTATTTCACTTAAGAGATTTAAGAAACGATTGCGTTCTTCGGGGTCTAAACCAGCTGTAGGTTCATCGACAATGATTAGTTTGGGATTACCGAGCAATGCTTGAGCAATCCCGAATCGTTGTCGCATTCCTCCAGAAAAAGTATGTACCGCTTTTTTTCGGTGTTGATATAGATTGGTTTGTAGCAATAGAGCCTCAACCTGTTCTTTGCGTTCTTTTTTATTAATGATTCCTTTTAGAATAGCTAGATGATCTAAAAGTTTTTGTGCAGAGATTTTTGGGTAAACACCAAACTCTTGTGGCAAGTACCCTAATTGATTTCTTAATTCCTGTGGATGTTTTACAATATCAATTTCGTTAAAAAGGATATTTCCCGATGACTGTTCTTGTAAAGTTGCTATTGTTCTCATTAAGGAAGATTTACCAGCTCCATTAGGTCCCAGTAATCCAAACATTCCATTATGGATGGTTAATGAAATGGTATCCAGTGCTTTTACACCATTAGCGTAGGTTTTGGATACATTAGTTATTTGTAATGTGTTCATAAGAATTAGTTTTGATTTTGGTACGAACATATAATGAGTAAAAAAACTAATCCAGTAATTTTTATAAACACTATCAATATTGAATAGATAGTTTAAAAAAGGAAACCAATGTTGCTCGTAATAAAAAAAGAAGTGTTCGTATAGATTTTGATAGTGTCTGTGCACATACTTATCAAAATGCATGTAGGTTTATTACTTTTGGTCTATGATTTCATTTTTAAAGAAATACCAAGCTATCCCGTATGGATTTGCTGTCCTTTATATTATTGTTCAAGGGCTTGTATATGTTGATTTTATAAGGGTTGATTCAAAAGAAATACTTTTTAATTTAATCGGTTTTATTTTTTGGGGATTAGTAGTTTCTATGATTATGCACGCACTGCTTTTTCACAGAAAAAAGAAGGTTTTTTATGTAATGATACTTGGTTGGGTAGGTGCGTTGTTAGGGTTTATATTAGGACGACTATTGGATTATAAAGTTTTAGGAGTTAGCTGTATATTTTTGTTCTTTATAATTAGTAGTTATATTCTTTGGTCATGGTATGTGCAACAGTATCAAAATAAAAAAGGACTTAATTTCTTAAAAGAACGCAAGCTTATTTTGATAAAGTTAGCGTCGCTCTCTGTAGTTTTTATAATTATGTTTTTTATAGATGACTATATGGGAGTTCCTGATAATCCGATAACATTTGTGTTACTGACTTTATTTTGGTTAGGGGTTTTTTATGTATTAGTTCCGAAATTCTTTCAGAAATACAGATTTTTAATTTTAGGTCTCTACGGGATACTTTTTGCTTTTTTTATTTTATTTATAACGTTGATACGTAGCAGAACACACGAGGAAAATTTAGATGTATTCATACTATTCTTATTTCCCTTACCATTATTTATCATATTATGGATTTATGACCAATGGAAATGGTTTAAAAACCTAAAAGCAGATAAAGCAAAAGCCGAATTGGCATTGTTAAAACAACAGGTAAATCCTCATTTTTTCTTTAATACATTAAATAACCTTTATGGATTAGCGAAACAAAAATCAGATCAAACTCCAGATTTAATTTTAAAACTTTCCGAAATTATGCGCTATGTTATTTATAAAGGAAAAGAAAATGAAGTAAAAATAGAAGAAGAAATAGAATACCTTGAGAATTACATTGAATTACAAAAAATACGACATCATGAAAAAGTAGCGATTACTTTTACTAAAAATATACAATGCGAAAATGTAACGATCACTCCGCTTTTGTTTATTATCTTGTTAGAGAACGCTTTTAAACATGGCGTAGATTCAATGATTTATAATGCCTTTGTAGATGTAAACTTAACGGTTTTAAATCATCAAATCCGATTCGAAGTTAGTAATAACTTCGATTTATCAGAAGATTCTAATGGCTCAAAAGGGATTGGTTTAGAAAATCTAAAAAAGCGATTAGAGATTATATATGCAAAAGATTACGTGTTTAATATTGTCACAGAAGGAAATATTTATAAGGCAAGTTTACTACTTAATATCTAGATTATGAATTATATCATTGTTGATGATGAACCTATAGCGCATACAATAATAGAAGATTATGCGGTATCACTAACCGATTTAATCTTAGTTGGTAATTGCTACAATGCCATTGAGGCTATTTCTCTTTTGCAAAAAGAACAAGTAGATTTAATATTTCTGGATATTGAAATGCCAAAATTAAAAGGATTGGATTTTTTGCGAACTTTAACCAACCCGCCAATGATTGTAATTACCTCTGCGTATTCAGAATTTGCTGTAGAGAGTTATGAATTAGAAGTGTGCGATTATTTATTAAAACCATTTTCTTTTGAACGTTTTTTGAAATCATATACCAAAATTATTAAAGTAAAAGAGCAAGTGCCAAAGAAAACAGCAAAAGCTACAGAAGCTACTAGTTCTAGTGTGTTTTTAAAAGGAGATAAAGAGACGCATCATGTTAAATTAACGGATATTAAATATTTGGAGAGTTACGGAAGCTATACTAAACTGTATTTAAAAGAAGAAATGTTATTGATACACGAATCTATTTCTCATTTTGAAACAATGTTGCCGGCAGATCAATTTATACGAATACATCGTTCTTTTATGGTAAATATTTTTTCTATTAAAAGCATTGTAGGTAATCAAATAAGATTAGAAGGAGCTAACATTCCTATTGGACAATCGTACAAATCAATGTTAAAGAATAGATTACTTTAAATAGGATTGGTTTTAAGCAAACATCTTCATGAAGTGATAAGTTATACAACTCTTCCTGTACCGTTATGGCAGATTAATCAATGATACTGATAGTTCGTAAATTATAAAAGTGTAAAAAGGTGTTGTTAGTAGTAAAGATAACTTTTGATGAGAATTGCTTAATCTATAGGTAATATGTTGAGAGCTATTATAAAGTAATTTTAGAAGCGCAAACTAACATAAAACCTATTAAAAAATGAAAAACAAGCTAATCTTTCTTATACTAATCGTAGTGTTTTTTAGTTGTGAAAAAGGTGATGATTTTATTCAAACACAATCCCAACGTAAGACTCAGAAGAACCAAAATTTCTATAATGATCTTGCCTATCATCACGCTCCGATACATTATCAAGATGTAGATCGTACAGGTTCTCATGGATTAAACGGAAAAGCAGATTTTATTACCAGATATGACTTTGATGGAGATCTAAATGCAAAAAATAATTGGAACAATATAGCAAGCAATACCAGAAAAGGTAAAGCCGTGGGTTATTATTCTATTGTAGAAACATCAACACATTATTTTATTATATACGCATTTTTTCACCCGAGAGATTGGACCGATATATGGTTTTTATATAGAATTGATGAACATGAAAACGACCTTGAAGGTATATTAACAATAGTAGAAAAAGACAATTCTTCTTATGGTAAGGCGTTGGGAATAGTGACTGTTTTTCATTCTGATTTTTACTCTTATAAAGCTCCCAATTCTGGAATTATAAGTGGAAATCAGGATGTAGATGGGACATTAACTTTACAGAATGATAGAGGTGTTATCCGTTTCAAGACTTCGGCAGAAGCTAAAGGACATGGTATAAAGGCTCATTCAAAACAACAACCAGGAGGCAATGATTATGTAGTGTATTATCCAAGTAAAACAATTAGCGAACACCCATCTGATATTTATGATAGAAACGTGAAGTATAAGTTGATTAATATTTTCGAAAATGATGGTATGTGGGATCAGAGGTTTAATACTAGTTTATTTAGTAACGGTAAATCTTTCAAAAAATCTTATGGTAATGGTACTGCTAATGCTCCATGGAATTGGGATGATAGAAACGACGGTGGAAACCAAGGATTACTTGCTGGTGGTTTAGCATACTATCCAGCTCATTTAATTGATGAATATTTTAATGGATTAGGTAATTTTAGTAAAGTGTATACCTATAACCCTTTTCTGGGTATTCAGTAAATAATGAAAACTAGAAAAAAGGGTCTTTTATGGCCCTTTTTATTGCCAATCCCACTGTACAATATGCCAAATTACATCATTAGAAGTATACACTAATAGGTCAGAGAAACCTACTGCATAATGGGCTTGTAAAGAACGAGTATTACTAGCAGCTACTTCAGTGATAAGTAGTTCGTATTTTTTACTTAATTCTTTTTTCATGGTTTGATATAGTCCTCTAAAAAGTCCTTGTTTTCGATAAGCCTTGTCGATACAAATCTGACCCATAGTTATATAAGTGGTTGTGGGATTTAGGATTTCGTCTATTTTAACAAACATCGGTTTTAATATTTCTATCTCATCCTGAAATTCTTTGACCATCGAAAGAGCATACCCTACTACTGTGTCACCACTTTTAGCAATGATATGGGCTTGCGTATCATTCATTTTTTTTAGAACTTCAATATCATGTTGAACAGTTACGAAACCTTCTTTTTGCTTTTCGTTTGTAGATATTGAAGCAGTTAAATTTTTACGTTGTAAAGTTATGATTTGCTGCAATTCTTCTTCACTAGTGGCGATAGTAAAGTTTATATTCATAATAGTTGTTATTTAGCGGTTAGCCATTTTTCACGGTTTTCTATAGCTTTTTTATTAGGCTTCGGTAGTAGGGCTGTTTCAATTTTTGGATCGCTACTTAAAATAATTTCTGTTTTGATTTCTTTTTCAAATCTTTTGTACAGAATTTCTATTTTGCTATCAGGCTTATATTTTTCGAGTATTTTGGATAGTTCGCCTTGACTAGTGAACGATTCTTGGTTTAAGGATAAAATGATATCATTTTTATCTAATCCAGCTTTGTATATAGGAGTGCCTTGTTTAGAATAGTTAGAAATAATAGCATTATTATGTTTGTCAAATTTTATAGACGCACCTAGGTGTGATTTTTCTGAATTAGCATTTATAACGATACCAAAATCAGCAAATAGTTTTTTGTAATCAGGAATTTTGCTGTCGTCAATATATTTTTTGAAGAAGTTATTAGCAAAATCATCTCCGGCATATTCTTGTAAACTTGTTAGCAGGTTTTCTTTAGAATAAGGCACTTCTGTTTTTCCATATTTTTGCCAAATCAACTTCATATAACCATCTAGATTACGATCGTTTTTAAGTGTTCTTAATGATAGGTCTAAGGCTAAACCTAAAACGCTACCATAAGAGTAGTAAGAAATAAATGTATTTTCTCTATTCACAGGATCAACAGATGTTGCAGCATCTACAAACGGAGCTTGATAACTCATTTCTGTTGGGTTGAAATATGCTAATGCAGGTGAGTTCCACACATAATTATACGATCCTTTTAACCCTTTTATATACTGTTCTTGACTTATAATACCAGCTCTACATAAAATTAATCCAGTATAATAACTCGTAAAGCCCTCGGCAAACCATAACTCTCCAGACATGTTTGCTTTTTCGAAATCAAAAGGTTCAAGTGTTTTTGGTCTAATGCGTTCTACGTTCCATGCATGAAAAAATTCATGTGAAACAGTGCCGATATTTTTTTTCATCCCTTCATTGGCGAGACTATTTTGGCTGGTAAGAATTGTTGAATTTCTGTGTTCCATACCATCACCAGATACTTGGGGCATATAACAAGCAAGAAAAGTATAAGTGCCATTATCAAATTTTGGATATTCTCCAAATACTGCTTTTTCTTGTACTACGATTTTTTTTATTTTTTCAAAATAAGTGCTTACTTCTTCTTCATTTCCTAAATGATGTAAGGCTAACTTTATAGTGTATTCGGACTCATTAGAGCCAACTTTGAACTCACGTGTTGCATGATTACTAAGCTCTACAGGACTATCCATGAAGTATTGCAAATTTGGAGCAGTAAATGTATTGTTTCCGATAGCGTTGAGTTGTGTAGCGATTTTCCAATTTAAATCTTTTCTAGGCTCGAAAACTATATCGATTGGTTGATCTTTACGTTTTGGGGCATATATAAAAGTTGCAGGAATATTAAGGTGTGCATGGGTTTCGTCGATTTGAGAATAGGTGCCATCTCCTCTATCAGCAAATAAAACATATGAAATAGTGACGGTTCCATCATGTCCAGAAATGTCCCATTGGTGTGGATTTGGGCGTGTTATTTTTACAGCCTCACCCTTACTATTTGTAGCAATAACATTATATACATTCTTGGCAAACTCATGCAAAGCATATCTGCCAGGTGATGTTCTACTCATTCGTAAAGAAAAAATGTCTGTTTTTATATTAGAAAAAGTAGCTTTTATATTGGCTTCATGATGAACAGCATTTTCAAAAGAAATATGATACGTGTTTTTGGTTTGAGCAAAAGAGACTAATGAAAATAAAATAAAAGCGGTAAATAACCTCATTTTAAAAGTGTTTTAAATAGACAAAATTAAATATAATTATTAAAATTATGGTCTAAGGTTTATATTCTAAAATATCAGAAGGTTGGCATTCTAGAGCTTCGCAAATGGCTTCGAGCGTAGAAAATCGTATGGCTTTGGCTTTACCTGATTTAAGGATAGAAAGATTGGCAGTAGTTATACCAATTTTTTGTGCCAATTCTTTACTTTTCATTTTTCGCTTAATAAGCATTACGTCAAGATTTACGGTTATGGGCATAATTATATGGTTAAGTCATTTTCCTCTTTTAGTGTTTTGGCTCTTTTGAATATTTCTGCAAGTAAATAAAAAGCGAGTCCGCAAGGGATTAAAAAGGTAAATTCGTTTTTAAGTTCTTTAAAAAAGTTAAAAGATGCCCCTTGTATTACAGAAAGTAAAAATTGTAAAACAAGAACATTAATAGTGTATGTAATAAAAACATTTCCAATTTTTTTGAAGTAATTAATGTTTTTTTGACTAAAGTAGTTTTCCTTTTCTATTTCTTTTAAAATAGAAACAAAATGAGTAAAACCATAAATTAGATACCCTCTCCAAAAGAAAAGAGCTGTTATTATGATGTAGTAACTCCACATGATTGCATTTTTTGATGTAAACCAATTTTCATTTTTGTTTACAGATTTTGACCAGCTTGCAAAACTTTTGAATTGCTCAAAATTAAATTCTTGGATATCATTTATTAATATAGATGTTGTAGAAATAAGGACAACATATGTGATGACTCTAAGAAGTGTTGTATTATTCTTCATATTGATAATAATTATTGTTTATCGATAATAAATATACAAAAAATTATTGTTTATCAATATTTTTTTATCGTTAAAGAATATTTTATAAATATTTTAGATAATAGTATATATGTATTTCGTACTACTAATTTATTGTATTTTAGCCCTATGGAAGGGTTGCCAAAAAAACTTCAAAAGAAACTATTTGATAGAGCGCAAAATAATGCGTTGCGCACACTTCCTGGTTCAAAAGGTTGGGTAGATTTTTCATCGAATGATTATTTAGGTTTTGCATCGTCAAAAGATATTTTCAATGAAACCCATAAGTTGTTAGAAGAAAAAAAAACCTTTAGAAACGGAGCTACAGGTTCTAGGTTACTTTCTGGAAATCATAATTTTTACATAGAAACCGAGCAAATGTTGGCAAAGTTTCATTATGCAGATGCAGCTTTGATTTTTAATTCAGGATATGATGCCAATATTGGATTTTTTTCTTCGGTACCACAACGAGGAGATATTATTTTTTATGATGAATTGATTCATGCCTCAATTCGAGATGGACTGCAGATGGGTATTGCTAAGTCTTATAAGTTTAAGCACAATGATATAGATGATTTACAAGAAAAGATAACGACACTTTCTGCCAAGTTAGAAAACGATAATGAAGTATATGTTGTTACAGAATCTGTTTTTTCTATGGATGGCGATTCTCCAGATTTAAAAAAGCTTGTATCTTTTTGTAAAAATAAAAATTATCAATTAGTTGTTGATGAGGCCCATGCCTTGGGAGTTTTTGGAAAAAATGGAATAGGATTAGTACAGGAACTTGGGTTAGAACATCAAGTTTTTGCAAGGATCAATACATTCGGAAAAGCAATGGGTTGTCATGGAGCAGTTATTTTAGGAAGTAAAGATTTAAAGAGTTATTTAATCAATTTCTCTAGAAGCTTTATATACACAACGGGGTTACCACCACATTCATTAGCAACCATACAAACTGCTTATAAAGAATTACAAGATTCTGTAGAGGCACAAAAATTAGTCGAAAACATTTCTTTCTTCAATAAAAAAATCAAAGAAACAGAACTAGATTCAATATTTATCAAAAGTAATTCTGCTATACATTGTTGTATAATTTCAGGAAATGAGAATGTAGAAAAAGTCGCTAGGCAAATTCAAGAAAAAGGATTTGATGTAAAGCCAATTAAATCTCCTACAGTGGCAAAAGGTAAGGAGCGATTACGTTTTTGTTTGCATAGCTTTAATTCTAAAAAAGAAATAACCAAAGTTATAGAGTTGTTAGCTATTTTTGCAAAGACGTAAACCCATACGAATATGTTGAAAATAGAAAACGAAAACCCTAAAAAAATATTTATAACTGGAATTGGTACCGATGTGGGCAAAACTATAGTTTCGGCGATTGTCACAGAGGCATTAAGTGCAGATTATTTTAAACCAATACAAGCCGGAGATTTAGACTATGCTGATGCACATAAGGTAAAAGAGTTGGTATCTAATTCAAAATCGCATTTTTTCCCAAATAGTTATGCGCTAAATACCCCTATGAGTCCACATGCTGCAGCAGAAATTGATGGAGTCGAAATTAAATTAGATGAGATAGTTTTACCTCAAACAGATAATCATTTGGTAATTGAAGGAGCAGGAGGACTTTTAGTACCTATTAATCAAGAAGACACTATTTTAGATCTAATTGCATCAGAATATAAGGTTATTGTGGTTTCAAGGCATTATTTGGGGAGTATTAATCATACGTTAATGACTATTTGGATCTTAAAAGAACAAGGATTTAATGTGTCGGTTATCTTTAATGGAGATGAGCATAAAACAACCGAGGATGTTATTCGTAACATGACAGATGTATCAGTAATTGGTAGGATAGATGATGAGCCATATTTTGATCAAAATGTAGTAAGAGAATACGCAGCATTATTTAAGGAAAAATTAGAATTACTTTAATTGAATTTTTGAAATTTAAGTTGTGAAAACAATGAAACCGAAATTGTTACTCCTTTCTGATTTGTGGGGTATTGAAAATGCCGTATGGATACAAGACTACCTACAACGTTTAGAGAGCGATTTTGAGATTAAAGTTTACGATTCTTGTCGTTTAGGAGAGATTAATACTTCTAGTACATTAGAAACCAAGAGACATCAACAATTTATTGATAAAGGAATCGATAATGCAGTTCAAAAACTTTTAAAATTAGAAAAAAAGAAAATCAATATTCTGGCATTTAGTATTGGGGGTACCATTGCATGGAAAGCAGGATTACAAGGTTTAGATATTGATCGTTTTTATAGTGTTTCTTCGACAAGATTGAGATATGAAGATGAAATCCCTAAGGCTAAGATTAAACTTTATTTTGGAGGAGATGATGTGTATAAGCCCAATGTAGAATGGTTCAAGAAAAATGAAATAGATAATAAAATCTATAAAAATAAAGCACATCATCTGTATTCTGAAATTGATTTTATAACTCATCTGTGTACTGAAATTATAGATGATGAAAAGAGATGTGTTTAGTACATCTTTTTAGAAAATGTATTGACAAATAATATAAGTAGTATAGCAATATGACCTTAAAAGAAAGAGATAAAAAACATTTATGGCATCCACTAACGCAGCATAAAATTCATCCAGATGCATTGCCGATTATAAAAGCAAAAGGAGCATTGTTATACGACGAAAGTGGAAAAACGTATATCGATGGGATTGCCTCTTGGTATACTGCTATGTACGGGCATTGTAATGACTATATTTTAGAGAAAGTACAGCAGCAAATGCAGCAATTGGATCAGATTGTTTTTGCTGGGTTTACACATGAACCAGCTATAAAATTATCGGAGGAACTAATTAAAATCTTACCGGATAATCAAGAAAAAGTATTTTTCTCGGATAATGGTTCTACGGCTAACGAAGTAGGTATTAAAATGGCATTGCAATATCATTTTAATAAAGGAGAAAAACGAAATACTATTATTGCGTTTGAAGATGGTTTTCACGGCGATACTTTTGGAGCTATGTCTGCTTCAGGTTTATCTGTTTATAATGGTCCTTTTGAAGACTTTTTTATAGATGTAAAACGTATACCCACGCCAAATTCAGAAAATATAAATGATGTTTTAGAGCAATTAAAATTCATCATTCAAGAAAACAAGGTTGCTGCTTTTATTTATGAACCCCTAGTACAAGGCGCAAATGCTATGCATATGTTCGAAGCTCACCATTTAGATCAACTCCTAGAACTTTGTAGAGCGAACAAAATTATTACGATTGCTGATGAGGTAATGACAGGTTTTGGAAAAACAGGTAAAACCTTTGCATCCGACTATCTTGAATTTAAACCAGATATTATCTCAATGTCTAAATCTCTTACTGCTGGATTTGTACCTATGGCAGTTACTAGTTGTACACAACAGGTATATGATGCATTTTTAGACGATTCTGTAGGAAAAGCGTTTTTTCATGCACATACCTATTCTGCAAATCCAATTGCGTGTACTGTAGCTTTGGCTGGGATAGAATTATTGCAAAGTGAAGAAATGCAACATAACATTCAACGAATAATAAGTTCACATACAACGTTTGATAATACCATAAAAAACCATCCTAAAGTAAAAATTACTCGTCAAAAAGGTGTTATATATGCTTTGGAGTTAAATATTGATATGAATCGCTATGGCAAAAAACGATATGAGATGTTTAACCACTTTATGCAACAAGGTGTTTTTCTACGGCCATTAGGAAATACCATTTACATTCTTGCTCCTTATGTGATTACAAAAGAAGAGTTAGATAAGGTTTATAATGCTATTTTAGAATTATTGGAAACAATTTAGGCATGTTGTTTGATATGTAGGAGGAAAACTTTTGACATGAAGTCACTTTTACTTTCTTTGCTAATAATTCCTTTTTTAGTTAATGGGCAATCTATACCAATAGACCAAAAGACTCACAATGAGGTTAATAAGAAATATCAATTTTATATAAGTACAAGATATAGTCAAATTCAGTATAATAAGGAATTACAAATTGACGAACCAGTGGATTCTATAGTAATAGACACTGTAGGTTCGCTTTCGATAAATGAATTTAAACAGAAGTACCCTAAATTAGATTCAATAAAATTTTCTTCTAAAGAAGCTATAGCATATAAATGGTTTTCATTAGTATATGTTAAAAAGTGGAAAGAAACCCCCGTATCTTTTATGAGAAGTGTTGCCAAGAAACGCAGAATTTATGAGAAGATTGATAACTTATTGTTAAATTGGAAGAAAGTTGAACAAAATTATGAAAATCAAGTTGGTATAGAATTAAAACTAGATCGGGATATAAAGTATATTAGTTATTATATTTTTGATACGATCAACAAGACACTTGTTCAGTATGATACACTAGGAGATACATCAAAAACTGCTTACGTTCATCTCAATAAGGACAAACAATTTTTATTAATTGTCTTTGATATCCAAGAAGATGAGATGTTTTATGCTAGAAGATATATTAACAGTCATGAAGATCAAGAAATACAACTTTCTTTTAAAGAGGTGAAAATAGATGAATTAGAATATTGCTTTAAGATACATTAAGCAAAGTACTATTCTTGATTTTATCTTCTAAAGTAGTTTTAAATTCTTCTTTAGTATCGATAAAAAATGCGATTCTTTTATAGGTCTTTTCAATTCCATAAAGACCTGTAAGTGTTTGTTCATTTTTTAAGGTAATGACCATATTATGACCTTCTAGTTCACCTAGAGGAGATAATTTTCGAGTTTTAGTATCAAATTCGATATCTTTTGATGTAATTTCTATGGTTTCTATTGAATTAATTTCTATACTCGTTTCACTTAAAATACCATAGCGTAGATGCAGTATATTATCGTCAATTACTATAGGCCTTTTTGCAATAGATTTTAAGAACCCAAAGATTTGAATACCTGAATAAATACTTAGTCCCGAAGCAATCCAAGCAGCAATAACGTTCCATTTTAAGAGAAGTATATGAATTGTATAGGTCTCAACTCCTATAATCAATATCAAAGCTAGTAGTAGTGCAATAGTGCCACTGTTTTTATGATAAGTAAATTCATTTTTCTCAATAGTTCTTTTTTTCCAAGCTATGAAACCGTAGTAAAAAACAGCTAGTTCCATAGCAACTAAAGTTGCTGCTTTACGAGGTAGTATTTCAATACACGTTTCTTTTAACGCAGTAAAAAAATCTGGTTTTAGTTGTGCATTAGCCTTATATCTCAGAATTGTTTTTCGAACCTTATAAAAAACATAACTCGCAACACTTAGCTCAACGATTGGAAATATCCAAGTTTTAGCCCAGTTTAGAGTAAATTGTTGTTCTTGAGGTATAATAAAAGAAGAAATCAGTACTCCTAGCACAAAAAATGAAACTACGGTAGTTTTGGGAATGTTTTTCTTCTTAATCAATAAAAAATAAACAAAAGGTATAGTAAATAACAAATCAATAGTTACCCCAACAGATAAGGCATCAGGATGTGCTTCGAATACTTTTGATCGCGTAATCAAAACCATCACAGCTATTAATGTTAACGGAAGCCCAAAGGTTACTAAAGAGGAAGTGTTAATTCTGGCGTTCGTCTTCGTTTTGCTCATATCCTAATAGATCTATTTGTTCATCTGTTCCAGAAATAATCACATACATGTCTGAATATGTCCATTGATCATTTCGTTTATTTCCAACCACATAAAGTTTAGCTTCTCCTTTTGGGCCTTTAATAGGAACAGAAATATTCGCTATTCCTACACTATTTTTAATTGAAATTTCCCCTTGCATCATGCCATTTGTCTCGATAGGTTCGCCTAGTATCTCAATCACATATTCGTCTTGTTGTACTTTGGCTAGGCCTTCTTTATAAGGGTCAGAACCGGTCATTAACTTACTGACCCCAAAAATCATAGATCCTAAAAAAACAAAAAATAAGACGATAATAGTTAAGCACCCTCCTAAAGGAACTACCCATCCCCAGTTTCTGGCAAACCAACTTTTTTGTTGTCCATGATCTTCCATATTGTATTGTTATAGTTTTGTTTATTAATATGTAGCTAAAAACTAGTTTTTGTTACGAAATTATAGGGTTATAATTATGTAAAAAACAGAATTACTATTGAACAAAACAGATCAAACCCCTACATTTGCCAAAATTTACAAATTGCAACACACAATATCCATTACAGCGATTTCTTCGATATCATCTTTAGGAATTTCGACAGAAGAGATATGGAGAAAATATAAGGAAGCTTCGCATTGTATTTCTTATAAAGATTTTAATGAAGAACAAACTGTTGTTGCCGAACTTTCTGAGCGCGCAAAACAAGTTATACAAGAACTAAGAACCGAATCTGATCACTATAAAGATTTAGATGACTCTGTACTTTTTGGAATATATGCAGCTAGAAATGCGGTACTTGAGGCTGGTTGGAAACAGGATCTTGATTTTGGTATTAATATAGGTTCTTCTAGGGGTGCAACCTCACTTTTTGAGAAATATCATCAGGAATTTCTAGCTACGGGTAAATCATCGACTTTAAGTTCTCCAACGACAACATTAGGTAACATCTCTTCGTGGATTGCTCATGATTTACAAAGTCAGGGGCCAGAAATTAGTCATTCAATCACTTGTTCAACGGCTTTACATGCTGTTTTAAATGGTGTTGCCTGGATACAATCTGGACTAGCAGATAAATTTTTGGTAGGAGGTAGTGAAGCACCATTAACACCTTTTACTATAGCACAAATGAAAGCCCTTAAGATTTATGCTGCTACCGACAAATCGAATTACCCTTGTCAAGCAATGAACTTGGATAAAAAGAGAAATTCTATGTTTTTAGGTGAAGGTGCTGCTGTAGCTTGCTTAGAAAAAGGGAATAAAGAAAATGCTTTGGCATATATAAAAGGAATTGGATATGCAACCGAACCCTTAAAGCACAATATATCAATATCGACAGCAGCAGATTGTTTTCAGAAGTCTATGAAAATGGCTTTGGGAGATACAGCTATAGATGAGGTTGATGCTATTGTATTGCATGCTCCTGGAACTGTAAAAGGGGACCTTGCAGAATATAATGCTATAAAAGCCGTTTTTGGAGATGTGTTACCTGCACTAACCACGAATAAATGGAAAATAGGGCATACTTTTGGGGCTAGTGGTATTTTAAGTTTGGAATTAGCAACATTGATGTTAAAGTATCAAGAGTTTATTCCTGTACCTTATATAGAAAATAATAATATACCAAAACAATTAAACAGAATTATGATCAATGCTGTAGGTTTTGGAGGAAATGCGGTGAGCATTTTATTGGAAGCACCTTTTAGAAATTAACAAGTTTTATGTTTTTTTGTTATTAAAAACTAAGAATTTGATATTTCTTAGTTGTGTTTTTTGATTATAAACAATTACTTTTGAAGATTCACATACCTTTTTTATGAACGTTATAAGACACGATTGGACAAAGCAAGAGATTCTTGATATTTATAATAAACCCATGATGGATTTACTGTATGAAGCAGCAACAATTCATCGCCAATATCATGATCAAAATACAGTACAGGTATCTACACTATTATCAATAAAAACTGGTGGATGCCCAGAAGATTGCGGATATTGCCCGCAAGCTGCCAGATATCATACAGATATTGAAGGAAATGATCTTATGAGCGTACGCCAAGTAAAAGCGCAAGCGTTACGAGCAAAAGCTTCTGGAAGTTCTAGAGTTTGTATGGGAGCGGCCTGGCGTAATGTTAAAGATGGACAGGAATTCGAGGATGTATTAGAAATGGTTCGGACCATCAACAAATTGGACATGGAAGTATGTTGTACTTTAGGTATGATTACCGAAAATCAAGCACAACGATTAGCAGAAGCAGGTTTATATGCGTATAATCACAACTTAGACACTTCTGAAGAGTACTATAAAGAAGTAATTTCTACAAGAGGCTATGAAGACCGTTTAAAAACAATCGATAATGTTAGAAAAACTAATGTTACCGTTTGTAGTGGTGGTATTATTGGTATGGGAGAAGAAGTAGCAGATAGAGCAGGTATGTTAGTTGCTTTAGCAAAACTAAGCCCGCAGCCTGAATCTGTGCCTATAAACGCATTAGTAGCTGTTGAAGGAACGCCGATGGAAGAAGAAAAACCAGTGGCAATTTGGGATATGATTAGAATGGTAGCTACTACTCGAATTGTAATGCCAAATACACAAGTTAGGTTATCTGCAGGAAGAACAGAAATGACTAGAGAAGGGCAAGCAATGTGTTTCTTTGCCGGAGCAAATTCTATTTTTGCTGGGGACAAATTATTAACAACGCCAAACCCAGATGTAAATGCAGATATGGAGATGTTTAAGTTACTTGGACTTCAGCCTCAAAAACCTTTCGTAAAAAAAGCACAACCAGAAACTGTTGAAGCCGAGGATTCTAAATATGAAGCTCTTGGAGAAAAACCGAAATGGACAAGACCTGGGCATACAATAGATAGAAACGAAACAGCTAAACAAAAAGCTAAAGAAATTATAGAAGATAAGTAAAAGCATGATTTGTGTCTTTGACATCATGAAGTTTTAAAATTAGTTCGCAGAAAATGGAATTAAATTTAGAGCCAATAAAAAGGGTTAAAACAATTTCCAAAGAGAAATTTCTTAAGGAATATTTTGCTTTGCAAAAACCTGTTGTAATAGAACGCTTAACCCAAGATTGGCCTGCATATCATAAATGGAACTTAAATTACATTAATGAAGTAGCTGGCGAAAAAAAAGTGCCTTTGTATGATGATAGGCCTTTATCGTCTGAGTTTAAATTTAATGAACCACATACATACATGAAAATGAGTGAATACATTAATTTGCTCAAAACCAAACCGACTAATTATAGGATTTTTTTATATAATTTACTTAAAGAGGTTCCGAAACTTCAGAAGGATTTTAAATATCCAGATATAGGATTTAAATTCTTAAAAAAAATGCCGATGTTATTTTTTGGAGGAATTAATTCTAAGGTATTTATGCATTATGATATTGATCTAGCTAATATTATTCACTTTCATTTTAACGGAGAAAAACAATGTATATTATTTCCTCCTTCGCAGACCAAGTATCTATATAAAGTCCCTCACGCTCTGATTTCTCATCAAGGTATAGATTTTCAAAACCCTGATGTTAAAAAATGGCCAGCTTTAAAAAATGCTCAAGGTTATATTACAAATCTAAAACATGGTGAGACACTGTATATGCCAGAAGGATACTGGCACCAAATGACCTATTTAACACCTGGTTTTTCCATGAGTATAAGGTCTTATCCTAAGAAAACTTTAAATTTTATAAAAGCAGTATATAATGTTTTTATCATGAGACACTTTGATAATGTTATGCGAAAAACAAGAGGAGAGAAGTGGATGAATTATAAAAATGAAAAAGCTATACTTCGTACCAATAAAAGGAATGGATACTTAATTAATGATGACCAATGAGTAACTATAATATATAAAAACAAAACCTTATATAAATTAAATAATAAGGTTTTGTTTTTTCTAAATGTATTATAAAATCGGAGTAAATTTTTTAATGTTATCGTACCATTCGATAGCTTCTTCTACTGCATCTACAATATCATCAATCCAATCTCCTAACCCTCCTCCTTGAGTTTGGGTAATTTCTTGAATATTTAGTTCTGTGACATTTAATTGCTTTACATTCTTCATGTTTTGTTGTTTTTAAGATTTGTAATTAGTTCTAATTAGATTGATCAAAAACACCAGCTTCTCTCATCAAGTCTTTTATCTTTTCAATTTGATATTGAATGTATTCCTCTATCCAATTTCCACCGTCAATTGATCTCATTTCTGCAGTGTTTAGTTCTTTAATGTCACACTTTTCTGTTTTTTTCATTTTTTGAAGTTTTAGATGTTATTTTCAAATTCAAACATATAGTAGAATGGTCTCAAATTATGAGAATATGATTTTAATATTGAATTAGAAATGGATTCAACTATGTTCAAAAGAAAATGAATAAGGAAGTATTATGATCTTATACAAACAAGAATATTATTAATAAAAGTATATTAGAAAGGGATAAGTTCATTAACTTTTTCGAAGACCAGATGAGTCTCCCAGCCACGGTATAAAAGGTAATCAACTAACTTTTTTCGTTGTTTGTTTTTTTCTGATTCACGAATTTTATCAAACTTCTTTTCTGCGAGTTCATGAAAGGTAGTTAGGTAGTCTTTGTCTGAGATTTCTTTAAGAGCTGTTTTTATATTGTATTCAGAAATTTCACGAAATTTAAGTTCTTTAATTATACGTTGTTTACCCCATTTCTTGATTCGAAATTTTCCTCGGGCAAAACTTTGTGCAAATCGTTCTTCATTCAAGAAATTATGTTCTAGAAGGTGTAAAATGATTTTTTCTTTGGCTTCAGGAATTAAGTGCATTGTAGCCAGTTTATTCATAATATCTTTATGACAACGTTCCTGATATGCACAATACCGCTCCATTTTGCTAGTAGCTTCTTTAACTGTTATAGATTGTTGCATTCGATTGTACATTGGCATAAAGGTACAACGCTTTTGCAACACCTTTTATAATTGAGCTTCTAAAATTAGCAACTTATTGGTAATGATATCTTTTTTAGAGAGTCTTTTCTTTTTTAAAAAAGTTCTTACTTTTCTTTCTTCTGGCTTGTCTTTTATATCGGTTAGAAGATTTTTTCGAGTAAGCTTTCGCAACTCTAGTGGGGCATATTTTGTTTTGTAATAATAGGTATCAAATAATAGCCACTCGGGCATTATTTTTTTGTTTTCCTTATAAATATGAATCCAGTCGTTATGGCCAATAAATTCGCAAAAATTTCCATTAGGTAATATGGTAAAATGAAAAGGATCTATTTCATGATCACTATCAATATCAGAATTAATAATACGAATAAGATTGTCTAGATTTAATGGATTGTCGGCATAGAACAAAAGTGTTTCTAATTTATGTGTGATGTCATAAGCTTCAATTTTATTCATTTCATCAAAATGCTTTACAATTTCATGAAGTATTTTCTTGTCGTTTTTCATGATTAATAAAGGTTATGAATTATACTTGAAGATATTTCTAAATTGATAGAATACTCTTTCAATTACTTTTAAGTCTTCTGTCACAATCCCTGCAGTACCTCTCATTTCTCGATTAAAGGATAATGTTTTTCCATAAGTTGTTTGCAAGTTTTCTGGTAAGTTTACTTCGATATAATAGTTGCCTTCGTTATCTGGGGATAAGGACATACTAATTACCTCGCCTCTTACCATTCCAAATTCCTGATAAGGATAATTATCTAGTTTGATTAGAACATTTTGGTTAGGTTTTATTTTTCCTGTATTAATTGCCGGAGTTGTTATTTTTCCGACTAAAAGTGATTTTGAAGGCAAAATAGTTAATACATTGTCTCCGGCTTTTACAAATTGATTTTTCCCCCAAAATTTTTGGAAACTTACTTTTCCATCGATAGATGCGATAAGTAAATAATTTTGTTCCCATTGTTTAAGGGCTCTTTTTAATTGTTTGTAAGATGAGATAACATCTTTAAGGAATTTTGTTTCGTTTTGAATTTTGCTAATATTAGATCCTTGAATTCCTCTGCGAGTATTGTTTTTGGATTCTTGGATTTGAGACATATTAATCTTTGTGTTTTCATAATTACGTCTTGCCTGTAAGTACTCTAATTCTTTGTTTTCAAACTCTACTTTAGAAATTACACCTTTGGTATATAACCCTTTGGTACGTTCTAAATCTTGTTTTCTAAACTCTAATTCTTTTTTTTCTAGTTCTCTTTGAGTCTGTAATACTTGTATTCTACCATTTAATTCAGATAGCGTTTGTTGACCAGAAATAGCTTCCATAGAAAAAGGTTTTAAATTTTTATTCAAAATAAAATCAGTAAATGATTTTTCAAATAAGGCATAATCTTGTTCCAATTCTCCAAGAGATAAATGTGCTGTTTTATCTATAGGAAACTCAAAATTCTGATAGTCTAAACGCAGCGTGTCTACGATACTTTTTAGTTGTAAGAAATCTTCGAAATTTGCAGTATTTTCGATAACAGCAAGTATTTGTCCATGTTTTACATATTCTTGATCTTTAACCAAAAGCTTAAGAATTCTTCCACTATTTTTTGCTTCAATTTTTTCTACTGGGACTTCGGTTGTAATAGTGATGTTTGAAGTAACCATATCTGGATATTCTACAATGCAACTAGCTCCAACGATTAACATTAGAATGAAGAAAACCACTGTGATCCCCCAACGAGTCATCCAACTTGGGGGATTACTTAATATTTCTTGGACCTCTTCTGAGCGTAATTCTAATTCTTTAAGTTTATTTTTTTCTATATCATTCATAACGATAAATATTATTTTAACTTATAATTGTAGCTACAGAATTACCATTAAGAAACTCTGCAGGCAATGGTTTCTTGCCATTTAATTTTTCTAATTCTAATTGGTTTTTTACCAATTCATAATAGGCTCCTTTATAGTCTAAAAGTTCTTTATGTGTTCCTTTTTCAACTATTTTTCCGTTATCCATTACTAAAATTTGATCTGCATTTTTTACTGTACTTAATCGATGTGCAATGACTACTGCAGTTCGACCTTTAAAAAATGTATTTAGATTTTCCATGATCGTTTTTTCATTGTTAGCATCTAATGCGCTTGTAGCCTCATCAAAAAATATAAAATCTGGATTTTTATACACAGCTCTAGCAATTAATAACCGTTGTTTTTCTCCTCCGCTGATTCCAACTCCTTCATTTCCAATTTCGGTATTGTAACTAAGAGGTAATCTTTCTATAAAATCTTTGATATTCGCAACTTTTACAGCATGTAAAAGCTTGTCTTTATCGATGTAATCTTCTCCTAAGGCAATATTGTTTGCAATGGTATCATTAAAAATATAACCATCTTGCATAACGACGCCACAATGACCTCTCCAAGTTTTTTGTGAGATATTTTCAAAATTTTGATCCCCTATTTTAATAAGCCCTTTGTTAGGTTTGTAAAAACGCATTAAAGCTTTCATTAAAGTTGTTTTACCACTTCCAGATGCTCCAACAATTGCCGTCTTTTTATTACGCGGAATAACAAGATTCATGTCTTTGATAATTGGTTCTTCTGCACCGATGTACCTAAAAGTTAAGTTCTCTATTTTTATATCACCTTCAGTTGGAATTTCATAAACTTTAGCATCTTCTATGTTTTCTTCATTGTCCTGATCATGAACTTCTTTTAACCTTTCAAGACTTATTTTTGCATCTTGTGTTTCTTGAATGAATTGTAATAATTGTGATATAGGATTATTTAATTGACCTATTATGTATTGAATAGATAACATCATCCCCAAGGAGATTTGACCACTTAAAACCAAAGAGGCAGACGTAAAGGTGATGAGTATATTTTTGAATTGATTAATAGATGTAGAACCTATAGTCTGTGTTTGTTCTAATGTTAACCCTTGAGTTGCAACTTTAAATAGCCTAATTTGTATAAACTCCCATCCCCAGCGTTTTTGTTTCTCTGCATTATGTAACTTAATTTCTTGCATCCCTTCGATAAGTTCGATGGTTTTGCTTTGCTCATCACTCATTTGTTTAAAACGCTTATAATCTAATTCCTTTCTTTTTTTAAGGAAAAACAAAATCCAGATAACCAAAAGCGTACTTCCTATTGCAAAAATTCCAAATATCTTAAGATTGTAATAGGCCAAAACTGCACTAAAAACTACGATGTTAAAAAAGGAAAACAGGGTATTTAAAGAAGAATTGGTTAGTAGTTTTTCAATTCTTTGATGGTCATTAATACGTTGCATTAAATCACCGGTCATTCTAGTGTCAAAATAAGATATTGGAAGGTTCATTAGCTTGATAAAGAAATCGGAAACTAGTGAAATGTTGATTCTGGTACTTAGGTGCAGTAATATCCAACCCCTTATGGCATCAATACTAATTTGACCAATGAACAACATAATTTGCGCTCCTAGGATTAGATGTATAAAGTTGATGTCTTGATTTTGAATTCCAATATCAACAATACTCTGTGTTAAAAAAGGAAATATTAATTGTAGTAAACTTCCAGCTAACAATCCAACTAGAAGTTGCATCATTAAACTTTTATATTTAAATAAATATCTAAATAAGAATGAGAATCCAGATTTACCATTGTTTACTTTATCCCAATTGGTATCATAAAATTTAGGTGTTGTATCCAGAGATAAAATAAGCCCCTCTTGGGTTTTTTCATTAGCATTGTTTCCAATCCATGCTTCTACAAACTCCTTTTTGCTATAATCGATCAACCCATAAGATGGATCTGAGATATATACTCTGTCATTTTTAATTTTATAGACTACTACAAAATGGTATTTTTTCCAGTGTACTATGCATGGTAGTGGCACATCTTCTTTAAAAGTTTCATAATCGGTTTTTATACCAATTGATTTGAAACCCATGTTTTCTGAAGCTTCGGCAAGTCCTAAAAAAGAACTTCCTGTCCTTGTTGTTTGACTTAAGTTGCGTATGGTTTCCAGAGGAATAACTTTGCCATGATGTTTGCTTATAATTCGCAAACATGTTGGACCACAATCTTTGGCTCCGGGTTGTTTATAGAAAGGAAAAGTTTTCAAATTCTTGTATTTTATGTTCTGTTTGTATATCGTTTAAACCAGTGTTAAATCAACATTATATTCCTGTTTCTCATGTAAAAAATCACTGTCGTTAATCAAATCTTGAATAAAATAATCCAGATTTTCTATATCATAGATTAGTGGGTATTGATATCCATTAATCAGTACTACTGGGGCAAAATCTATTTGATTTTTTGCACACCATTTTTTTTGATGTATAAATGTTGTATTCGCTCTAGATTCGTTTATTTCTGAACCATATTTATCCAGCCAGTTAAAGACATTTTCGTTTTTAAACCAATCATTTAAGGCACCGGAAAAATGTTGTCTTCCTTCACTTAATTGTATAGTAATTAAACGTTGACAAAGTAATTTGTACTCCTCGTATTCATCTTCGATATCAACATTAAGAAGTATGTCTAGATGCAGTTTTTCAGGGTACTTCTTAATTAATTCTTCTAGAAAAAAATGAGCATTTTTACAGTGATCGCAGAAAGGGTCAGTTACTAGTGTAATTGTTACATCTGCAAGCGTATTTTTTGGTGCAATAGTAGTAATGGGGCTTTTGTTCAGAATAGCATTTTTGAATATTGAATAATTACGTAAAAAGCGAGTAGATTTAATCTCATGCGTTCTTAGGTAATTAAGCTTATTTAATATTTTTTTAAGGTAAGTCCAACCAAAAACCAATATAATTTGTATGCCTATAAATAACTGTATTGTATCAAAATTAAATTGAGGAGTTATGGTATTTAGAACAAAAACCATTTCAATAACAAGTGTAGTTAGTATAGCCAGACATATAGGACACCATTTTTTTACAATAAATTTTTGAAAATAGATAGAAGTAACAATTATCGGAAGACTCCCTAGAAGGAGTATTTTTTGATAGATAAAATATGTTGAGGTATTATTAGAGATTGAAAAAACGAAATAAGAAATGAGTTGGGATAAAAAGAAAACTAAACTTAAATCAGAAAAACTGATTTTCTCAAAAACTTTCCATTTTTTGGAATTCAAAACGGCATTGCAGTTAGCGCTTGAAGAAATTGAGCAAAATTTATTAAAAATCCTTGAGTCAATTTTAAATAGATCTTTCAGAGAAAAAATAGAAAGTGTTAATCCAACTATTGGAAATATATAGAATAAGTTTTCTATGATCGTATTGTATTTGCTAACAAGTGAGGTAAAAAAAAGAATAGATAATAAGACTAAAGCAGAAAGAGCATATTTGTTTTTTGACTTTCTAGGTTGGTTTTCTGTGGTTTTATGATCTAATAAAAGCACAATACCTTTCCAACGTTGTTTTAGGTGAGCCAAAGAAGTCTTTTTTGAATCTAGGTAATAAGTATTGTTTTTTTTCTGTATTTGGTGTAGATCTTGTTTTGCATATCGACCTTTTAAGAACGTAAGATAATGATCTGGTGTTATATCAATATCTTTAAAATCAACACTGTAAGCGTCACAATTAATTTCAAAATATGCTAAAGTATCTATTACAGATGTTATGTTTGGGTACTTAGGATGTGTTAATAACCTAAAACCAAAGGCTTCTTTATCCAAAGAAATGTTTTGTTGCTTTGAATAGCTTAGTATTGATTGTAAAAGATTATTATTTTCCATCTGTCGATTTTTAGTTTTTTAAACAATTAAGGTTTTAGAATAACATAAAGAAGTCGCTCCAATCATATTGGTTGTAGTGTAACGATAGTAATACTAATCCTGTTCCGCATAACCCATTAAGAACAGAGACTTGATCCATTGTATACGAAGAATCTTCATTTTGTCTATACCAAGGCAAGTAGATATCGCCTTGTATGTTTAATTGTTTTTCTAGATTTTCTAGTAGTTGTTTTTTCCAAAAATCAATTCGTTTGTCTAGAGTAGTATTTTTTAATTGATTATTGATTTTTTGAAAGATGTAAGTTATTCCACTAAGACCATGGCAAAATCCAGTATCAAAAAAAGAATAGTCTTCATAATGATCTAGTTTAGAATTGCTCATTCTTCTAAGCACAATACTATTTAAGAGTGTTTGAATTTCTTTTTTTAAGTCATCTCTTTTTAGAATTTTGCTGGCATATAATAATGTATTTGCAATACCTAGATCTCCGTAACACCAACCTAAACGACTGTTCATATTTCTTAGGTGTACATCTTCAGAAAAATAGTCTGGAAATTGACTTAGAAGTTTCGTCTCATTTTTGAAGCAAATAAAGCTCTTTATAATCCCTTCAATTAAAGTATCTATATGTTCGTGTTTGTATCCTAATTCTTTTAATCTTACAAGAAATGCTAGTATGCCTGGGAGACCATGCGCCATACCCAAATTAACAAGTTCTTTGTTATCCTCGTTTTGATCGTACCAAAAGATACCTTGATCTGTTTCTTGACGATGCTCATATAGTGAATTTAAAAATTGATCAATTAATCCATTTACTTTTTCTTTATCCTGGTTTTTAGAATTTATAAAGTATAATAGTTTACCAATACTACCGTGCATTGGATCAAAGTGATTGGTTTTAAAATCAATGGATAACGATTGTAGCAGATATTCTTCAAGCCCTTCTAGAATTTTTTCATCTTCTATGATATTACATTTCATTAGATATTGAATCACATAAAATATTCCTTCAAATCCTTCAAAGAATCCAGAACCTAGATTTCGTTCGCCAAATACTTGAGTTAATGTTTTAAGAAGCTTTAATGCTTTTTGTTTGTAGATATCTTCATTCGTATATCGATATAATGTTGCTTCAAAAATCAAAGCCCCAAGATCATTATGAATTGTTGGAATTTCCATTTTTTCAGCTTTTTCAAAAAGAATAGATTCTATTTTTTTTATCTGTGTTTCTATCATTTTTAGTGTATTTATAAGCAACTTTTGTGATTGTCGAATTGTAGTATCATTTTTCTGAATGAAATAAGTCTTGTACTACTGTAGAAAATAATTTTATTGTTAAAAAAGAATTTCTTTGTTTAACTTTACCTCTTGAGAAGTAGTTTTTCTATTGCTTCGTATTAATACTTATTTTTTCCATGCACATATGGAATTAAATTAGGAGAGATTTTGCCAGCAATTTTTAGACCTTTTGCTGGCAAAAATCTAAACCTCCTATGAGAAGAACATTCAGGTTTGGTTATCATGGGATGTTTGTCAAAATAACGGTTACCTGTTTGTTGCTTTAATTACTCAATTGTAATTACAAGATTTGTTGGATCCTCGCAGCAAGGTTTTCCTTTTCTTGTACTTCTTTTACAACTAGCAAGACAGATTTCAATCCCTCCGTTTACACTTGCCATTTCATCGTTGTCCATTTTAGAGATAGTCTCTTTGTTTAAATTTAATTTATTCATTGTTTTGATTTTTGTGAAGTAGTTTTTTTAGTACTTCGTATTAATACTCATTGTTTTTCCATGCACACATGGAATTAGATTAAGAGAGATTTTGCCAACAGTTTTTAGACCTTTTGCTGGCAAAAATCTAAACCTCTTAATTTGGAAAATACTTAGGCTTGGTTATCGATATACATACCAAAATAACGGTTACCTGTTTGTTGTTTTAATTACTCAATTGTAATTACAAGATTTGTTGGATCCTCGCAGCAAGGCTTTCCTTTTCTTGTACTTCTTTTACAACTAGCAAGACAGATTTCAATCCCTCCGTTTACACTTGCCATTTCATCGTTGTCCATTTTAGAAATGGTTTCTTTGTTTAAATTTAATTTGTTCATTGTTGAAAATTTTAAAAATTACCTACTCTTTAAAGGATTTTCGGCTTACTCCTGTGCTATTAATACTTTTTTTGGTACACTATTTTTCATTTGTGCAGCTTTGCTTCTATAATATTGATATAGATAATTATAGAGTACCCATTCGTTTAATCGTTGATTGGATTTAAAAAGGCGATTGCAATGCATATGAATGTAACTACTCAATAAATCAGGAAGATCTAATTTGGTTTTCATGCCTTTATTTTTTCTAGCAATTTGAGAAACAACCCTTTTATTTTCTTCTAGATAATTTTGAAGAACCATATCAAATTCTTCATTTGTATTTTGATCCATTATTTGATTAATATCGCTTCTATTGTTTCTAAATTTTTTAGATAGTTGCCGGTTTATATCTGTATTAGCACCCATTTCTTGATCAAAATCTTTTTTCAAGCCCTCAAAAAAATCTCTTTTTTGAATTACACTCATATTCCAGGCATCTAAAAATGTATCGATCGTTTTTATGCCCCATAACCACCTTTGATTATCATTGGTAACTCTAGAGATTAGGTATACTATTAATCTACTGTTGATAAAAAATATAGATTCGGATTCGTCTATAGTTTCATTGCCATATCTTTCTAACTCTCTTTTATAAGTATCTGCAACGACCTTTTTTATGGTCTTATCGTTTATATATGGCAGTATAGCTTTATGTAACGATTGGATCACATAGTTAAGATTTTGAGGATCTAAGACTCTAAATCTAATACGCACATGTCTCTCTGTATCTTTATAATTAATGAAGAACCATTTATCTATTACATTTTCTTCTAATAATTGGTTTGCAATAGGCGTAAGTGTTTTGGTTAAAAAGATATCCGAGATTCGTGATCCCATATATAATTTATAGTATAGCCACTCACTTCCTATAAAAAAATAACGCTGTACTTTTGGTGTCATATCCGGTTCTTATTTTTGTTTGATGAATGAAAAAAACAGCTCGTTACAAAATGCTTCTCCTTGTCTGGTTACCAATGCATTTTCTTCGTCAAATAAATACTCTGCCAAAGTAATTTGAGATCGTTTTTTTATAGTCGACAGAAATGTTTGTACACTTAAGGGATGGTCTAAGTCTATTAACAATTCATTATCATCATCTTTCAGCATTATTTTTTGCGGTAATTTCTTTTCTTTTCTCCATTCAGTTAGATCATCTAGTTGAATAATTTTTTGAATTTCTTTTTTTCCAATTGTCCATTGAGCAAGAGAAAGTATTATATTTTTATAGCGCACTCTTGGCAAGAAATTTCTGTTTTGTGCAGCATTTCCCCAATCGAATTCTAGATTTTCACGTAGATTCTGTGTTTGGATGTCGCATAAAAAGTGATAAATAGGCAAAGCGTTGTAAGAGAAATTATGAGCAGTTGCCATACGAGGCATAATCTCTTTATTTAATTTTTTTGAGAACAATACAATTCTATCATTTTCTACAGATACTAGAATATCATCAATGGGTATTTGTTGCTCAACAGGTAATGTGCTTTTTGTTAGATAAGGAATTTCATATGCTCTAAGATGACTCCTATTAATGATATTACCGGTTCTTTTTTCTGGGAGATGAGCGATTTCGGCAAAAATCACATCTTTTTTCTCGCTTTCTTTTTTGGTAATTTTCTTTAGAAGCTGATCAATTTTTTTATCTGCTTGTGTAAATCGTCCAAGCATGTAGGTGGCAGAAGCTCCTCCTACATAGGACATATTAATTAATGGATTGTCACTATCATTATTAAATACATGGGCGATAACAGTAAAAGACAATGGTAGATTATTCCAATTTTCTTTAAAGTAATCAAGATCACTTTCTGTAAGAAACATTTCTGTTGCGTCTTTATCTAACTCGATTAATTTTTTATTTAAGAATCCATCTATTCTAGTCCATCTTATTTTTTTGTGCTGGGCGGTATAGTTCTTTTTAGATATATTTAGATCATTAATTAAGGGAGATATATCATAATCATCTTCATTATTAAAGCCATAGCCTACACCAGTTTCTACATCTAAAGCAAGCGATAGAGGGACTTGTTCTTCTTCGAATATGGCGAAGAATCTATTTCTAAAATTTGTTAGCTTTTCATCTTCTCGGTATGGAACAAGCTTATTAAGAAGCTGTACTCCTTTTTGTATATCTTTTATTACTTTTTCTGAAAGTGTGTTGGAGGCTGCTGAGATAATTAAATCGGTCTGAAACAAGTATTTTTTATTATAGCTAATTTCAAATGAATCTAGTAATTCAGATAGTTTTTCGTAATACGAAAAGTTATTGGTATACTTACTATTGTCTAGAGTTTCTAAAAGCTCTTTTATTTGTTTTAATCTATTTTTTATGTCTTGATCAGGAATAGTATCCACTAATATTTCTAAGTAATTTTTTCCTGTTACAGAAGGTGAAATAGAGCTTATTAATATTTGATTGTCGATAAGTTGATGAACAAAAGCCGTCGCGTCTTCTATTGAGACTTCTGGATCTACAATAAATTGTGCTAATTCCTTGATTTTTATGCCTTTTTTAGTGTGATTTAAGATGTGTTCTATGAATTCTGAATTGTCAATAGATACCGTAAAATGACGTCGATTAGCATTTTGGTACCGATATTCTATATACCTTTGTTTATTGCCGACAGGATATAAACTAGTGTTTGGATAATAGGTGAGTTCACTTCTGATTTGGGTTGTTTTTTCTAATTGTTGAACCAATGTACAGATGTAACTCATGTCAATTCTGGTAAATCTTTTGTGATGTTCAGAAGAGTTAAGTTCTATTTTGGTTTGCTCATCAATAGTGCCAACAGAGCAGCCGCTAAATAATCCAAAAGGTGTGCATCGATGGCCCATTCTAAGAAGATACTTATGTAAAGATTGAATCAATCGATCCGGATCTTTCATTTCTTTTCCGTTAAGATATTTTGTCATTTCCTGATGTAATTCTGGAGAAGCCAAGAAAATAGCTTCGGATACAATTGGAGATGCGCATAGTTCTTTGATTTTATCAACAGTAAGACCTGAGACTTCTGTAGAGGCTAAGTTGTGTGTTCTTAGAACATACTCATCGGCTGGTGTATAGATTTCTGTCATCTTCTGTTATTTTTAGTTTTTTACTAGGTTATAATTCAGTAAGTCTTTTTAAATCTAAAAAAAGGTTACTGCAGATTTTACAACTTCAAATATGATTTCTGTTACTTCAAAAACATAGTGTGTGAATATGGATATCATTTTATTTGAAATTTAATGTTGAAAGTTTGTCGTCTGTTTTTCATTTTGACTTGAGCAAATATATGTTCGATAAAACCTTAAAAACAAGGCTAGTAACCTATGATTCATGAATAACCAGCAGACTATTTATGAATTAACAGTAAGAATAAAATTTGTTAAAGGGTATAAAATGAAGGGTTTATAAAACAATTGGTCACATTACTATTAAAAAAAGAAAATGTTATATTTATCCTTCGCCATATGAGCGAATATTACTCTTAAACTTTAGTAAAATTGGAAAATCTATATTCTTTTTTTAGATATTATCATGTTAGAATACTCTACAAAAGAGTGGTTGTTTTTTTGATTCTTATAAATACGATCAATGTTTTTTCTCAAGAAAAAATAGATTCTTTGCAAAACAAGACATACATAGAATTGGCAGATGCTTTTTTTAATGAGGATGACAATAAGGATACGATTGCAGCAACTAGTTATGCAACATATTTTCTTGATAAAGCAAAAAAAGAAGACTTCCTAGAAAGAATAGCTCAAGGGTTTAATTTATTAGCACATATTCATAAAGGCCAGGATAAATTAAATTATTTAGATAGTATTATACAGTATACCAAAGATGCAAATTTAAAAGAATACCCTCTAGAAGCATATATTCATAAGACGGGATATTATTATGCAAAACGAGATTTAAAAAAGGCATTAGATAATTGTATACAAGCCAACCTATATGCGGATAGAAGTGATAATGAAAATCAGAAAATCAGAACTAAATTTAGGATAGGTTTGATTAAAACCCGATTGGGATATTATGAAGAAACTTTAGAAATATTTAAAGATTGCGCAGATGGTTATTTAAAGGAATCTTCGGATAATAGTTATTTAACATCGTTATATGCTATAGCCGATACGTATAGGCATTTGAAATTATTAGATTCTGCATCTTTTTACAATGAAAAAGGAATTAAGACAGCATTGTCAAAAGGTTATGAAGAACGATATTACTATTTCTTGTTAAATGAAGGTGCGAATCAATATGATAAAAATAATTATCAAAAGTCTATAGATTATATAGATAGAGCTATTCCATATCTTCAAAAAATTAACGATAAACCCAATGTTGCAATGGGATATCATTTTTTAGGAAAAGTATATAAGCAATTAAATGATAATGAAAAATCTGAACTCTATTTAAAAAAAGTAGATACAATCTATCAAGAGACTTCTGATATTCATCCAGAGTTAAGAAGTGGATACGAAATCTTGATTGATATCTATAGAAAAAATGGTGATACAGAACAACAATTGTTGTATATCGAAAAATTACTAAAAATAGATAGTCTTTTAAAAAGTAACTATGAATATTTAACAAAGAAGCTTACAAAAGAATATGACACTCCGAAATTAATTAATGAAAGAGATATTATTATTAAAAAATTAGAGAATAAAAATATTTATTGGAGCATCTCTTTATTAATAACTCTTGCCGCTTTTGGAGTTGTTTTGGTATATAACTACAAAAGACAACAAATTAATAAAAAGAAATTTGAAGAATATTTAAGTTCACAAAAAAGAATAGACAAACCAATTGAAGTCAAAAGCGATGAACTACTGATATCTCAAGATATTCAAGATCATATTAATCTAGGGTTAGAAAAATTTGAAAAGAATAAAGGATATTTAAATGATTCTATTTCCTTAAATAGTTTAGCAAAGCAACTACATACCAACACTAATTATTTATCTAAAATGGTAAATCATTATCAAGAAAAAAGTTTTGGAAGCTA
This sequence comes from Aquimarina aggregata, assembly GCF_001632745.1. Lineage (GTDB taxonomy): Bacteria > Bacteroidota > Bacteroidia > Flavobacteriales > Flavobacteriaceae > Aquimarina > Aquimarina aggregata. Next base: position 444,714 of record NZ_LQRT01000024.1, read on the forward strand.
TATTAACGAACTTAGATTAGAGCATACTATTGAGCGACTAAAAACGGATCTAGTTTTTAGAAAATATTCGATCAAAGCAATTTCCGAAGAGGTCGGTTTTAAAAGTCCAGAGTCTTTTTCGAAAGCATTTTATAAAAAAACACAGTTAAAACCTTCTACTTTTATAAAACAGCTCAAAAAAGAAGGATAATTATAAAGCATTGTAAATCAGTTTTTTACATTAAAATAAAACTGCTTATTCATAAATGTAGACTGGTACTCAATTAAATGAGTACTAATTACAATCGGTTTCTTATACATTTGTTTCATCACAAATTAAAACTTTCGCAAAATGAAAAATCGACTTAAAAAGAAACTGAATTTCGAAAAATTGACAATTGCAAAATTAAATAATATCGATAGAATTAGAGGTGGTTATGGTGATGGAGATACGGTAGATCCACCTATCGAACCAACCAAGTCTACGGATCCTTTTAATCCTAGATGTAGATCTAAAGGAGCTTGTGTCATAGGAATTATAAATATTGCTTAGAAACAATTGATTATAGATATGTAAAAGGTGATGAGAGATTTAACTCATCATCTTTTTTAAATTTCCTTAAATGAAGTATAAACTTATTTATCCCTTACTTATATGCCTTCTCGGTTGTTGTTCTAAACAACGGCCAAATTATTTAGTTTTTGATACTATTACAGTATTTCAAAAGAAAAATAATAAACTTTCTGAAGACGACTTAAAAGATTGGCAGTATAAAGATATTATAACCGATACAATACCGGGGATAAGCTTAGAAAAAACATACACAAAAATATTAAATACTAAAAAAGGAGATGAAATTATTGTTGCAGTGTTGGATTCTAGGTTTGACATAGATCATGAAGACCTAAAAAACCAAATTTGGATAAATCCTGATGAGATTCCAGATAATAACATAGATGATGATAAAAACGGATATATAGATGATGTATATGGCTGGAATTTTCTGGGTAATGATCAAGGAAAAAGTATAATTTATGCAAATTATGAATATGTAAGAGTAATAAGGAGGTATAAAGAATTACATGATCAAATTCCGGAAGATACTTTCTCACAAGAATATAAAGAATATCATCAGGCATTAGAAACCTATGAAAGAGAACGTAAAAAAGCACAGTTGTTCTTGGACTATGCAATAAACGTTAATAATAAATATGTAGAGGCAAAAGCTAAAATAAAAAAATATATACCTGATGGAAATTATACTTTAGAAAACCTCAAAAAGGTAGATACTATTAATAATGATTTAGGTAAATATGTAAAAAGTATTTATGATATCATAGATTATGGGTATTCTGAATCAGATATAGAAGCACTGTTAACAAATAGAGGTATTAAAGTTCATCAACAACTTAATCTTGACTATAAAGAAAGAGCTATTCTTAATGATGATTCAAATAACCTTTCCGATACAAATTATGGAAATAATAGAATCTCAGATAACATAGATAAACTACCCCATGGAACTATTGTATCTGGTGTTATTGCCGCTACTAGAGATAATAATATTGGAATTCAAGGTATTTCTAATCATATAAAAATTATGCCAATAAGTGTATCTCCTATAGGAGATCCGCATGATAAAGATATTGCTTTAGGAATACGATATGCAGTAGATAATGGAGCAAGAATAATTAATATGAGTTTTGGAAAGCAATTTTCATTACATAAAAAATGGATTTTAGAAGCTATTAAATATGCGGCAGAAAAAGACGTTTTGATTGTTTCTTCCTCAGGAAACGGCGCATTAGATTTAGAAGAAATAAATCATAACTATTATCCAAATGATCATAATTCTGGGAAGGAAGTTGCTAGTAACTTTATTATGGTAGGTGCTATTACGAATCAAGTAGATCATACATTGCTAGCGTCTTATTCTAATTATGGTAAAAAGGATATTGATTTATTTGCCCCAGGAAGTGAAATTTATACAACTTTACCCAAAAATAAATATAAAACAGATAGTGGTACATCTATGGCATCAGCTATCGTTTCTGGCGTAGCTGCTTTAGTACGATCTTATTATCCTAAATTATCGGCAAACCAAATCAAAGAAATCTTAATGAAATCGGGAACATCTTATGCTATTAAAGTGAAGATTTCATCAAAAGATGAGAAGTCAGAAAAGATGATTCCTTTCTCAGAACTTTCAAAATCTGGTAAGGTTATTAATGCATATAATGCATTATTGTTAGCCGATAGAATATCTAATCCTAAATAATTTTAAAAGTTTGGTTTAGGTTAGATAAGGTCTAGTCTATAATAGACTAAACTTCTAAAATCAGTAATTTGTTTGTAATCACATTTTTTTTACAAAGACTGCACTTTTTTAAAAAAGTTCTCACGTTGCCTTCTTCAGGCTTATCTTTTATATCGTCTAAGAGATTTTTTCTAGTTAGTTTTCTGAGCTCAAGAGGGGCATATTTTGTTTTATAATAATAGGTATCAAAAATTGACCACTCTGGCAATAACCTTTTATTTTCTTTATAAATATGAAGCCAACTATTGTAGCCTATAAATTCGCAAAAATTTCCATTAGGCAGTATCGTAAAATGAAAAGGATCAATTTCATAATCATCCTCAATATCAGAATTGATAATAGTTTTTAGATTTTTAACACGTATTGGATTATCAGCGTAGAACAAAAGTGTTTCTAACTTATGGGTTAGATCATATGCCGTTATCTTATCTAATCCATCAAAATGTTCTATGATTTTATATAAAATCTCTTTGTCTTTTTTCATGCTATTGTAGTATTTAGGATATTTTAATGGTTATGATTTAATTGTTTCTAGTCTTATAAATTAAATTTCCCCATGTTCTGACTAGATCATGGGGAAATTAGAACTCACTAAACTCACATAATTAGCCTTATAAACTAATACTTTGCATGCCAGCACCAGTATTTACCCAATCAAATGGTTTATAGTCAAGGTCTGACACATATATATCGAATGGATTTAATCCATGAAAAATGGTTAATATAGAAGGTACATTTCCTCCTAAAGTTTTTGAAGTCTCTTGGATCTTCATTTCAGTAACACTAAAAGCGTTTAAATTATCCATATTCTTTGATTTTAAGGACCTGCCTGTAAAACAGACAGGTTTGATATTTTTTTCTTAGAAAGGAAACTGATTATCTTGGTCTCTCGGATCTCCATATGGAGGTCTTGGAAACTTAGGTTTAGGACCAACTATAATTATTGGACCTTGACCACAATCTCCGATTTGGCATCCTCCATTAATATCTTTTGTTTCTTGTTTTGATAATGTTTTCATATTCTTTGATTTTAAACCTACTTATGTGCAGTAAGGTTGGGTTTTTTTTAAAAGTTAAACGGGAACTGATTGTCTTGATCTCTTGGATCTCCAAATGGCGGTATTGGAAAATCTGGTCCGATTACAATGATTGGACCTCCAAACGGTGTTGGGCAAGGATCAACTTGACATCCACCGTTAATACTACTTAATTCGTTGTTTGATAATGTTTGTAAATTTTTCATATTTTTTGATTTTTGAACCTGTCTGTCTAGAGACAGGTTGATGAATAAAATGATTAATTAATGATGTTGATTGATGAATTGTAATTGCGTGATTTCTTATCTGTTGATAATGAATCTAATGTTGTTTAAAGCATCGAAAAGTTCTTGTAATTCTGGACAGATATAATCTTCTGTCATTGTTGAACCCCCATTGATAGTTGTAAGTTCTTGTGAGGATAAAGATGTGTACTGGTTTTTTGCTTGATATTTCATAACGCTGTATTTTTTAATTAATTAATGATGTTCTTTAATAGTACAATGATAGACCGTAGTTGTCTCATTTTTTGAGATGGATTGTTATATTTTGAATTCTAGTAGGAATTTAGATTTGAAGTATAAATGATATTAAGTATCTACAATCTGGTGTGAATGAAAAAAGGATTGATTTTTAAAACCAATCCTTTTCAAATAATAATTTTCATTCTTTTTTGATACAGAAGGGTAGGATTTACTTCTTAACCTGTACTATTAAAAGTCTCCAAGAATATGTACAACTGTATCAATTAATTGTCCTACTGGTGAAGTAGAATTATGAAATACAAGATGTAGTGCCATGAGTACAGAGTCGTCTGTGCAACCGCCATTAGTGTTTTCGATTTCGGTTTGAGTTAAACCTCTGAATGATTGTAAATTTTCCATGTTTTTTGATTTTAAATATTTTACATACTACAAAGAGAGTGTTTTGCTCACTTCATCAGTACAATAATAAAGTTGATTTATCTCATTTTTTGAGATTTTAAAGATTACCCCCAATTGCTTTTTTGAATCTTTTGTTTAAGTTTAAAATAAAAAACCTTCGGAGATTAATCTCTGAAGGTTTTTTTGGAGTAATTAAATAACGATTATTATTTCTCGTCGTCGTCATGCTTTCCACCAGAAGCATCATGATATCCTACATAAGCCGCCAAACCTGGAAGCCCAAATAGAAGCATCCATTCGTTACAACCTCCATTAATTTCTAATGTTTCTTTGTTTGATAATTCTTGAAATTCTAAATTTTTCATTTTTTTATGATTTAATGATTAATGATTTTTGTTTAAATTGTGCCTACACTATTTATTTGGTCAAATATCTATGTAAGCTTTTTTGTTGTTGTAACAATCTTGAAAGGTGTTATTGTTTCCCTTTCACAATACAATGATACAGTCTGGAGGTCTCATCTTTTGAGATTATAAGTATCTTTATCATTATTTTGAAATAAAAAAACCCTTTATCTATTAAGATAAAAGGTTTAAAAATGCATCCCGTACTATTGACTTATTTGTTAAACGGTCATATATGTATACGCTTTATATATTAATTCTGTTATAATTAACATCATTATAATTAAAGTAAATACTTGACCTATAATTTTAATCAATTTTGGAATTTCACTCTGTTTACATAGATAAAATAGACTTACTACAATAATTGGAAGTAATGTTATGTATGGCATAAGAGTGTTTATTTTATTATTTCTCGTCGTCGTGCTTTCCACCAGAAGCATCATGGTATCCTACATATGCCGCCAAACCTACAAGACCAAATAAAAGCATCCATTCGTTACAACCTCCATTAGTTTCTGTTAATTCTTTTTGTGATAATTCGATTACGTTTTTCATGATGTATATTTTTTACAATTATTAAATGATTTGATTAGTGAGTTGCATAGTAATATGCTTTTCCTGCATAATATGATACACCCATTGCTATCGTCGTTAATGCTACGGCAGCTATTATTACAGGACAATCAACACCAGCAATACCTCCTCCGTTAATTTCTAATGCTTCTTTGTTTGATAATTCTTGAAATTCTAAATTTTTCATTTTTTACGATTTAATGATTAATGATTTTTGTTTAAATTTTGCTTACACTACTTACTTCGTCAAATATGTATGTAAGCTTCTTTTTTATTGTTGTAACAATCGTGAAAAGCGTTGTTGTTCCCCTTTCATAGTACAATGATAGGGTCAGGATGTCTCATCTTTTGAGATTGTAAATGTTTTTCGTAATTTTTTAATGATAAATAAATTTTAGTGTTGTTTTTAAGGATTTAATAGATAGCCGTAAAAACAAAAAAGAGTTGAACATAAGGTCAACTCTTTTTTTAAAATAGAATGATGATTGAAATATTGAAATTTATTAAATAAGCCTTACCTAACTTAAAACTAGTATTGTGATATGTATAATACCATTCTAGAATTTGTTATTCCAAAGGCTATTATGATTTCTTTTAAAATTCAATCTTGGTAGTTCTTAATTTTGTGCGTTGTGATTTCCGATACAACTGCCTTGCTCTTCTTGTTCTGGTCGATCCAAAATAAGATCAATTATAGGTTGTATCAAATCTAGTATTCCTGTTCCGCCATTTGTTTCAACTAATTCTTTTTCGTTTAGATTTTTCATGATTTCTCTCTTTTTATAATTAATGATTATTTGAATTTCTATAATTTTCTTTTTCTTCTTCGGGTACTCCAAAAAAATAATCTGCTAAAGGTTGTAACCAGGTAGGAATAGGAAAAGGTGATCCTCCATTGATTTCTAATAACTCTTTGTTACTTAGGTTTTTCATTTTTTATGTTTTTGTGATGAATAATTTTTAACTAGAAGCGCCCTCTAAGGGGTTCTATAGTACAAGAATATGGTAAGCATGTCTCTTAAGATGAGATTTGAGATAATAGTATATCAAAAAACCCAGAAAATACTTTTCTGGGTTTTTATTCAAAAGAATTTTTCATGTTGAAATCTAATTTTATAATAATTGATGCCTATAGTTGCGTAAAACAAGATTGAAAATCAACAGTTAATTATATAGCGGATTTTTTAGTTTATCTATATCAAAAAATAAAATTATTTCTTTTAGTATGGGTGATCATTATTTAATTCTTTTGTTTGTTATGATATTTTCGCCAAATAGTGTAGTCTTTCAAAAGCACTTCCTCCATTTACAGATTTAATCTCGGTAGCATCGAGTTCTTTTGTGTAGAATCCAAACTTAAACCCTACGCTTTCTTCATACACAAAACTTTGTATGGTGAAATCGTATGTAATAGGAGCTTCTAACTCTTTCATGATATCGATCATTCTATAGGTTTGTGCTCTAGAAATCCCTAATCTAGACGCTAATTCTACAGGTGTTCCTGTAGCATGCATACGAATAAGACGATCTATTCTCTCTATAAGTTCGATTTGTTTGATGATGATGTTCATAAGTGTTCGTTTTTAATAAATAAGATGATAACTAAGAATTTTGATTGATTTTATGATGTGTTTTATAGATTATATCCAATCCATCATGTCATCATTGTCAATATAAATCTCGTAATCTTCAGAATACGATATAACGTCAGAGATAACATCTTTGAGTTCGGGATCACGTATTTCTTGTAGTAAGAATTCGTTTTCGATTTCGCCTTGTGTTAGGTCATTTTCTTTTGTTTTTGGATCATAGTTTTTCATAATTTTTATGTTTAAATGTGATTATACTATTCTTAAGCTTGGATATTTAAAATCTACAGAAGCTATTATACTTTGCGTGCCATTTGAAGATACCTCTAGTACTTCTTCTCCATAAAGTCGTCGCGTATAAAAACCATATCTAAAATTTGTCGATTTCTCAAAAACATAACTCTGCAGTTTAATATCAAATACAATAGATGCGTTTAGTTGTTTCATGGCAATTATTATTTGAAACAAAGATGTCTTTGAAATTTCTAATTTTTCGGCCAATTGATCAGGAGTTCCTGTTTCTCCTAATCGTATGAATTGATCTAATTGTTCTATGACTTCAATTTGACGTTCTATTTTTCTCATGGCCTAAGGTTTTGGTTTTAAAAAATTTAGTTAAGCAACAGCATTGATATTGGGTATTTGATCTAGTACTGGCATTTGTTTTTGCCATAACTCATAATATTTTTCCTGCCTTGCATATAATACTTCGTGATTTCCTTCTTCTACTACTTTACCTTTTTCTAGCACTACAATTTTATCGGCGTTTATGACGGTACTTAATCGATGTGCAATAATGATGATTGTTTTATCATGATCACGCAGACTTTGTACGGCTTTTTGGATATAGTTTTCTGAAGTACTATCCAGTGATGAAGTTGCTTCATCCAAGACCAAAACTTCGGGATTTTTGTACAAAGCTCTAGCAATTGCGATACGTTGTTTTTGCCCACCAGATAAGGTAGCGCCATTTTCTCCTAGATAGGTAGCAAAACTATTGGGTAACCCCTCGATAAATTCAAGAATACCTATAGCTTTACATATTGCCATAATACGATCTACATTGGGCGCAAATTCACCAACCGCGATATTATCCATTACATTCCCGGCAAAAAGATCTATTTTTTGTGGTACTACACTAACCAAATCCCTTAAACTGCTATTATCTATATGTTTTAGATCCTGTTCTCCTATAGAAATCTGTCCTTTTTGTATCGGATAGATATTTTGAAGTAAAGACATCAAGGTTGACTTACCTGATCCACTTTCTCCGATAATTGCAGTGATTTTACCTTTAGGGATCTGTAAATTAAAATCTTTAAACACTTCTACCCTTGAACCGTATCTAAAGTCTACATTAGAAAAGCTGATATTACCGATACTTTCTTTTGTTAGTTTTATTTTTTGCTCATCATCTTCACGTTCAAGATCCATGATTTCAAACAAACGATCTGCTGCAATTAATGCATTTTGAATTTGTTTGTTAGCACTAATCAAGCTAGCAACAGGACTCGTAAAATAGCCGATGATTGCATAAAATGCCATAAGCTCTCCTGCTGTAATTTCTTTTTGAATAACAAAAAAAGAACCGCTCCATAATAGGATGATAGTAAATAGTTGTGCAATTGTGCCTGTACTTGCTCCAGAAAAAACACTATTTAATGCAGATTTGTATCCAGTTTTTAATAATCCAATAAAACGTGTTTCAGTTTTAATATTAGCATAATCTTCAAGACCAAATCGTTTTATGGTTCCTACAGCATTTAAGGATTCTACCAATTGACTTTCAAGATCAGCAGATTTTTCCATAATACCTCGCTCAGTACGTTTATTTAGTTTATTGGTAACTGCGTAAATGATCGCATATATTGGAATAATGGCTAGCATAATAAGCGCAAGTTTCCAATAGTAAGTAAACATGAGACCAAATGAAAATACCAGAATCATTACATTAACTGTTAGATTTAAGGCTACGCCATTAATGAAAGCTCTAATTTTTACAGCATCCCCGATTCTTGATACGATTTCTCCAACTCGCATGGTGTCAAAGAATTGTTGAGGTAGTTTAAGTAAGTGTTTGTAATACCCTAGAATTAATCGAGAATCGATTTGTTGTCCTGTTTTGATCAAAAAAACATCTTTGTAAGCACCTACAATTAATTTTAAAACTAATAATGAGATCATGACAATACCTAATAGGTTTAGTAGTTTTGTACTGGTCCCCATAAAGACATGATCTGTTAGTTTTTGGATGTATATCGAAGTCGAAAAGCCCAATAAAGTATAAATAATAGCGCCAATAAAAGCCTGTAGCAGTACGCTTTTATGCGGTTTCAGTAAGAACCAGAATCGTTTTAATACAGAGACTTTTTCATTACCTGTTGTAAAATCTTCTTTTGGTAATAACAATACCAGTATACCTGTCCATTCTTTTGTAAATTCTTCATGCGTTTTTTTATGAAACCTGCCATCTCCCGGGTCCATGATTTTGACGTATTCCCCAGTAACTTCATAAATCACGACATAATGATGTAATTTTTCGTTTACAATCACATGGGCGATGGCAGGTAGAGGAATTTTAGATAAACTATCTAACTCCCCACGTACTCCTTTGGCTTCAAACCCGAGCTTATCGGCAGCCTCAATTAATCCTAATACATTAGTCCCTTTTTTATCGGTACTTGCAAATTGTCTGATACGAGCAATAGGCAATTGTAATTTGTAATGAGCAGATATCGATGCCAAACAAGCAGCACCGCAATCTGTAATATCGTGTTGTTTTATTTTTGTCTTTGCCATGGTATTTACAGTTTAATGATGAGTGTTACTAATTTTGAATAGATGCAATTGTTGGACTGGATGGATTTAACCAATCATCAACTTTGTCATAGAGTAATTCAAATAGCGTACGCTCGGTAAGTTGAAATCGAGCACTAAGGGTCATTCCTTTATTAAAATTTCCTTTAAAACCATTTTTGAGTTCTAGATATTTTTGATCTACAGCGCAACGCACTTTAAAAACAGGCTGATCATTAATCACGTCAACATCTTTGCTGATCTCTAGAATTTCTCCTGTGGCCAATCCCCATTGGTTATAGTTAAAAGCATCAATCTGGAAATTAACGGCTTTATCCTTACTAATCAATCCAATATCAGATGGATATATATAACACTCTGCAATCAATCCCGTATCTGGGGATATTTCTGCAAGTTGTACACCTCCGGGGATTAAACTACCTGGTTCAATACCTAATACATTTTTTAACACTCCGTCTATTGGCGCAGTAATGACTAACTCTTTTTGATTTTGTTGTAGCTGTGATACGTTACTTTCTAAATCACGAATAGCATTTTGATACTCTGTTAACGTGGCTTGCCAATTGTTACGTTGTTGTTTTCTGTATTGTTGCAATGTACTAGCCGCCAGTTGATGTTCAAAAGCACTATTTTCGTAATCTACTTTGGCAACTACTCCTTTTTTGTACAATTTTTCGTTACGTAACTCATCAACTTTTGTTTTCTCGAATCTGGTTTGTAATTCTTGTATTTTTTGAGTGAAGTACAAAAATTCTTTTTGGTAACGGGCAGATTGTATGTTGCTAAAGTTTGGTTTGCTGGTATTAATTAAATATTCACAATCGCGCATAAATTTTTTAGTTTCTACAATTTGTGTGGTAGCCCTTTTGATATTATCCTTAACCACTGTAGTATTGGTCATCATCAGAGTGTCTCCTTTTTTGACCTTTTGATTATCAACCATATTTGCATATACGACCTTACCAGATTGTAAAGGTGTTATGGCGATTCTTTCTTTACTAGGTTTAAGCATTCCTCTGGCGGTTGTATAGATATCGACCTTGATAAAGGGTAGTAAAGCCAGAGTAATAATAAATGCTAATAGTATCGTGCTGTAAATGATTTTACTTTTACTACTATGTTCAAATTGATGAACCTCTACTGTGTTTTCAATAATCTCTTTTGGAAATAACTGTTTCATAAAACTACGATTAAGCATTAAAAATTAGTGAGTACATCGTCATACAGTGATTCATTAAAAATTCGGTAAGAGATGTAATGATGTTGAGCAGTAGATGTATCATAAGATTTGATTTTAGTGATGTGAGAATAGATAAGAACTATTCGTTTTTTGATTTGATCAAATATAGCCTCGATAAAAGCGGTAAAACAAGTGAAGTCCATCTGCATTCCCGAATAACGACCCGCTATTCTAGGAATCCAGACTAAGATTTATTTATTTTAAAATATTGATTATCAGAATGTTGAAGTGTTTTTGTGATAAAATGAATTCAAAGTAGAAAACGCAATTACCTCAAAACTATTAATGAGATGGTTTTTATGAATTTAATAGATTTTGAGATTAAATAAGTAGTTTTACCTTGGTGTTTTGTTGTAGTTGATAGTTTACTTAAGACATGATCTTTATATAGTCAATAAGAATACTAAAAAGAAAATAGTATCTTTACCTCCATTACCCTAGTAATATAGTAGATTTAAAAAATTACCTCTTGAAAACGAATACATTATATACTTTTTTTCAGTCTTTTTTGAAAGTAAAACGATATTCTTCGACTGATATCACACCCAACGCTATGACTATATATAAACAAGGTATAATTATTGTGTTACTTTGCCAGATATCAAATGCTATTGTATATCAAAAACCATCAAGATTTCTAGAGCCGTTTTTTGCTGTAAATTTTGTGTTTTAAGTTGTATCCAGTAAGATAAAAGTAAGCCATCGATTATGAGAAAAGTAGCTCAGCTATTTATAAGTATTCTTTTATTACAAACTATTTCTTTGTTTGCTCAAGAAGAAATAGTTACCCTTCCGGATTCTTTAAATACTTTAAGTTATGAAGAACTTAGTGCCAAATTTTATAGGGTATTACGAGTGAACAATGAACTCGCTAGCTTATATTCCAAAGTATACTTGCAAAAAGGTAAAAATGAGAATAATAAATTAGAAACTGCCAATGGATATTCTTTAATTAGTTATAATTACCGTTCGAAGGGAGAGTTTAATAAAACACTGGTTTATCTTGATAGCGCGATAGTATTTTCTAAAGAATTAAATAATAAAAGATTTCCATTACTTTTTTATATAAATAAAGGAGTAGCATATGAGGATATGGGAGATTTTAAAAGTGCTTTAGATAATTACTTAGATGCTATAAAATTAAGCGAAAAATCTAAAAACAAACACTTAGGGTTTATAACTAAGAATAATATTGGACTTTTAAAACGAAGATTAGGAAAGTATAATGAGGCTAAAGATATTTTTAAAGAATGTCTGACATACAGAATTAATAAAAAAGAGATGTCTAGAAAAGACTCTACTGTCTATCTAGTAACATTATCATATTTGGTCAATACATACCGTCTTAATAATCAAATTGATTCAGCCCTAATTTTAAACAAAACTGGAATTGTATCTTCAAAGAATAGGGATTTAAAATATTTATTTGAATTAAATAAAAGTATACTTAATTATTACAAAGAAAATTATTTAGAGGTAGTAGAAGAAACTAATAAATTATTACCTACATTATTAAAACCTGAAAACAGATATTTTTTTCCGACAACAAATTTAATAAACACATACCTTCATCAAGGAAAGGCTTTTGAAGCTATTAATGATAAATACTCGGCTATAAAATGTTATAAAAAAATAGATTCGCTTTTTCAAGCTACCAATTACTTTATTCCAGAAACAAGAAAGATTTATGCAAAATTAATTGATCATTATAAATTTTTAGATGATAAAAACCAGCAATTATTTTATATCAATAGATTGTTATATTCTGATAGTATACTAGATAGTAGTTATAAATACTTGATTAATAAACTCAATAAAGATTATGATACGCCAGAACTTTTATTACAAAAAGAAAAATTAATTGAAAATTTAGAGGCAAAACATAATAGTTCATCTTTAAGTGTTAGTATTCTTTCCATAATTTTGAGTATTGGAGCTGTGTTTTTGATTGTGTTTTACCGAAAACAAAAACAATATCAACAACGTTTTGAAGAGTTAATTAGCGCACAAAATAGGGAATCAAAACCAAAAGAAACTCCAATACCTAAAGAGACTCCAAAATCAATTGGAATTTCGGAAGATATTGTTAACTCAATTCTTAAAAATCTTGAAGAGTTTGAACGTGAACAAGGTTTTATTGAAGCTAATATTACGACTTCTTCGTTAGCTAGTCAATTTAAAACCAACTCTAAGTATTTATCCAAAGTAATTAATACCTATAAACGAAAGAGCTTTATACACTATACGAATGACCTGCGTATAGACTTTATTATTGATAAATTAAAAAATGAAAATAAGTATAGATTATATACCATAAAAGCTTTGGCATCTGAGGCTGGTTTTAATACTACCGAAGCTTTTTCTAAATCGTTTTATAAAAAAACAGGTATTTATCCTTCCTACTTTATCAAACAGCTCGAAAAAAAGGAAGAAACCTTGAAACAGTAGTGAAGGTAATGTATCGACGAAGTCTGGATTCAGGAATACTGACCCTGTATTCAGGAATACAGAGACCAAGACCATCTTAAATCCGAGTTTTTTTTACTTTTTCTTATATATTCGCTTCATCACAAACTTATAAACTCACATAAATAAAGTAAACATGAAAAAGCTAAGGTTAAAGAAAATTAAGGTGTCTAGATTATCAAACAATCAATTATTAAAGGTACAAGGGGGATCAGAAGAAAGATGTGGAGGAGATGACGGTACTCAAAGTCGAGATGGAGGACCAATGTGTGCAAATGGTACTGGTATTGAAATAATAGCATTTTTTTAGGTGTAAATAATCGACGTTAAGATTCTTATTAAATTTTAATGCAATACAGACATATGTATAAAAAACTTTTTATGGCTCTATTATTTGTGTCGTGCTCAAATGAAGTTTTAAAGCCGCCAGTTGCAAATTCCGTTAAAGTGATTGATAATTACCACGGTTACCAAGTAGAAGATTTGTATAGGAACCTAGAGGATTTAAAGGATTCTACAGTAATTGATTGGTTTAAATCGCAAGGAGATTTTGCTTTTAATAGGCTTAAAAAGATTCCTAAGAGACAACACCTAATTGATATGCAAGATAGGTTTGATAAAATAGCTTCATATCAAATAAGTAATATTTCTAGTACATCAAATGGTTTTTATTTTTACATTAAATCGAATGCTGAAGAGAATATAGGAAAATTGTATTATCGTTCTAGTATTAATATAGAAGAAAAATTACTTTACGATCCTTCTGAGTATCAGAAGACACTCGAAGAAAAATATATTATAAACTATATACAGCCTGATTGGAAAGGAGAAAAAATAGCTGTTAGTTTATCCAAACAAGGAGAGGAGATTTCTGAAATTATTATAATTGATGTTCTAACAAAAGAGGTGTTACAGAGGATTGTGAAAAATGCAAACCCAAGTTACGGTGGTATACAATGGTTACCAGACAATTCAGGTTTTATATATGTTCATTTTCCTATTACGGACCCTAAAGATTCTCAATATAGTATACAATTGAAGTCTGTTTTATTTAGGCTAGATGGTGATCCAAAGAATTTGGAGGAAGTATTTTCAAAAAACAACAATCCAAAATTGCAATTGAAGGATGAAGATTTTCCTTTTGTACATATTAATACGGATTATGATGAGTATGTATTTGGAGAGGTAGGTGGATCATCGTCTTTTAAGCGTATGTATTTTAAGGAGACTAAACATCTCCTTTCTGAGACAAAAAAATGGGAGTTATTATATCGAAAATCAGATATGATAAAGAAAGTAGTCTTAGATGGAGAAGATTTGATTTTTTTGTCTGCAAAAAATGCTTCTAATTATAGAATTTGTAAAACTTCTATAGTTAATCCAAATTTTGAAAACCCCAAAATTTTAGTTTCTGAAAATAGTAATGAAGTAATTACAAATTTTGAAGTAACTAAAGACGGAATTTTCTTTGTTCGTGTAAAGAATGGAGTAGAGGCAAAATTATATAGTTCCATAAATGGATTGGAAGAAGAAATAAAAATACCAAATCCATCAGGAAAAATACAAATAAGTGCTGTAAACTCTGTATCTCAAAAATTGTTAGTTTCCAATTTGGGTTGGATTAAAGGAAATACTTCATATGTCTATAATACCTTAAAAAATACATTTACTAATTTCAATCTTAAATTATCAGATATAGATGAGGATTTCGAAAATTTAATAGTGAAAGAGATTGAAGTAAATTCACATGATGGAACAAAGGTACCTTTGTCGATTATTTATAAGAAAGGAATTCAAAAAAATGGTAAAAACCCTACTTTGTTTTATGGATATGGGGCATATGGTACTTCTGCGGGCCCTTTTTTTTCTACAGGTTTCCTTAGTTGGGTTGCCGAAGGAGGAATATTAGTGATTGCTCATGTAAGAGGTGGAGGAGAAAAAGGAAATGCTTGGCATAAGGCGGGATTTAAAATGACTAAGCCTAATACTTGGAAGGATATGATTGCCTGTACAGAGTATATGATTAAAGAAGGATATACTAAACCAGAAAAATCAGCAATATGGGGTACAAGTGCAGGAGGCATTATGGCTGGTAGGGCAATGACTGAACGCCCTGATTTGTATGCGGCAGTAATTTTAGTATCACCTTCTGTAAATATGGTGCGTGGAGAGTTTCAAGGTAATGGACCTAATAGTATAAAGGAGTTTGGGACTATCAAAAATCATGAAGAATTTAAGGCTTTATTAGAAATGGATTCATATCACCATATTAAAGAAGGCATAAAATATCCATCCACATTAGTTACAGCGGGATTAAACGATGGAAGAGTGGCCCCATGGATTCCTGCAAAATTTGTGGCAAAATTGCAAGCGTTTAATCGGTCTAATAATCCAATGCTTTTTGCTGTAGATTTTGAATCAGGTCATGGAGGTATGAATAATGGGGCATTAAAACTATACGAACAATATGCTAATGCACTATCATTTGCATTTTGGCAAACTGGGCATCCTGGATATCAACCAGAGTAAAATTAGTATAATACTATAATTAAAACTTCATAGCTTTATCCAAGCTATGGAGTTTATTTTTTTAACAAGGTTAGGTTATCCCACAAAAGGATTCAGCCTACTACTGTTTCCTTCCTTCTCATAAAACCCGCAAGCAAAATTCACTTCTTCTTGATAGATAAAACTTTGTAAAGTCATATCATAGACTATGGGAGCATTTAAAGCTTTCATGGTGTTTAATATTCGGTATAATTTGGTTTTTGAGACTCCTAATCGATCTGCAAATACTTCTGGTGACCCAGTGGCTTGTAACCGAATTAATTTATCGATTCGGTCTATAATTTGAATGTGTTTGATAATACTACTCATTTTTAATTCCCTGTATTTTATTAAATAATCACGATTGTATATGCAAAGTATGAGATTGTTTACGTTATACTTTATGTGGGGTAAGTTGCGTGACAACATGATTTTTGATCTGGCCAAATGTAAGATCATGGTGTACTTAAAAACAAGTAAAGTATATCGGTTTTGATAAAATCAGAGCCTTTATGATTTATGTAATAGATTGATAATCAACTCAAAGAAAACGATTGATTGTTTTTAGGGTTAGGCGTTTCTAAAGCTTAAAAAGTTAGTTTAAAGCGATGTATTTTGAGTAAGAAATTGGGGATGTACCACATTATTTTGATATTTTTGAACGACTCAGAAAAACTACCTATGCACGCTCGCCAACTTATCCTGTTTCTTTTTTTATGCTCTTGTTTAGGATATGGGCAATCTTTTAAGATTCCGGATTCTTTAGCAAGTTTAAGTTATGAAGAACTTAGTAATAAGTTTTATAAAGAATTGCGAGCTAATAAAGAATTAACAATGTTATACGCCAAAACCTATTTACAAAAAGCAAAAAACGATAAAGATTCTATCGAAATAAGTATAGGGTATAGTTTTGTTGGATTTACTTTTGATGAAAAAACGCATCACATTCAACAATTAACATATTTAGATAGTGCAATTGCCGTATGTAAAAAAACAAATAATAATAGATATCCTTTACTTCATTATATTAGTAAAGCTGCAATATATGAAGAAAAAGGAAGTTTTAAACAAGCTTTAAATAATTACTTAATAGCAATAGAATTAGCAAAAAAATCACAGAATAATCATTTAGAGTTCATTACAAAAGATAATATTGCTCTATTAAAAAGAAAATTGGGAAAATATAAAGAAGCAAAAGCTATTTATAGACAATCTCTTTATTATAGGATTAATAAGGAAAAAATGACACGTAAAGATTCTTTGAATTATTTTTTAACGCTATCAGATTTGGTAAATATATATAGGTTAGAAAATCAGATAGATTCAGCTCGTGTGTTAAATAAAAAAGGAATTATAGCTATAAAAAATGAAAAGATAGTTCAAAAAGGATTGAATTTGGATCTTTTATTTAAATTTAATGAAACCTTATTAGGTTACTATGATGGGGAATATATCAGAGTTATTAAAAGTACAAAGAAACTATTATCGGAACTATTAAAGCCTAAAAACAGATATTTCTTTTATACGGAGGATTTGATTAATGCTTACTTGTATATAGGGAAATCGTATGAAGCATTGGATAATCAGGAAAAAGCGATTATATATTATCAAAAAATAGACTCTATCGCTGAAACAGATTATATTTTGCCTCAAACAGTATCGGCATATAAGAGTTTAATTAGTCATTATAAATCCTTAGGAGATAAAGATCAACAATTGTTTTATTTGAATAAGTTATTACGTTCAGATAGTATTTTACATAGTAATTATCGGGATTTAAGCAATAAATTGGTTAAAGAATACGACACCCCCAACCTGCTTAAAGAAAAAAAACAATTGATCGCATCTTTAAAAGGAGAAAAGAAAGAAAGTTCTAATCAAGTGATCTTAGTTTCCTTGTTTTTGGCACTAAGTCTTGGGGGTACTGGGTACTACTATTATAAACAACAGCGCTATAAACAACGATTTAAACAATTGGTCGCAGCCAATGCCAGACAAGAGAGTACAAAGAAAAAATCTCCTAAAAATGCTATAGGTATAGATGCCATAAGCAAAGAAACTTTAGAAAGTTTGTTAGCGCATTTACAAAAGTTTGAGGAGAATAAAGGCTATTTAACTCCTAAAATAAATGCTAAAGACCTTGCAAAACAATTTGGATCAAACTCTAGTTATTTATCTGTGGTCGTGAATACGTATAAGCAAAAAAGTTTAAGCCAGTATATTAGTGATTTACGTATCGATTATGCGGTTAAAAAACTACAAGAAGATCCAAAGTTTAGAAAATATACGATCAAAGCCATTGCACAAGAAGTAGGGTTTAATACGGCAGAAGCATTTGCCAAAGCTTTTTATAAGAAAACAGGGATTTATCCGTCGTATTTTATAAAAAAACTAGGATTTCATGATAATGCTTAGATAAAAGTATTTGTCAAATCGTTTAGAACGAAATTAAAAACAAAAAACCCGGCACTTTTACAAGGCCGGGTTTTATATTACTTTATCACTTCACCATCTTTATCGTGAAAGTGATATTCTAAATACGTGTAAGCGTCTCTAGGTACAATCTTAACCCATCGTTTGTGGTCTAAAAACCATTTTGATCGGGTGGATGGAAATCCTTTTGTTAAAAAAGCTGCAATAAAAGGGTGCGCACTCAGCGTTATCTTTTTATGTTCTTTTTTAATTAATTTTTCTAATTCGACCTTTATTTTCTCTACCAAAACGATAGGCGCCTCAACTTCGCCGCTTGTTCCGTTAGGATTTTCCTCACGGGTTTTGATATTCATTTCTGGTCGTACACGCTGTCGCGTGATTTGGATCAAGCCAAATTTACTTGGCGGTAAAATTTTATGCTTCGCCCTGTCGTCTTTCATCTCTTCTCTTAAATGATTAAAGAGGGTTCTACGGTTATCGGCATTATTCATATCGATAAAATCGACTACGATAATACCTCCCATATCTCTTAGACGTAGTTGGCGGGCTACTTCAGCTGCACTAATTAAATTTACTTCTAGTGCAGTATCTTCTTGATTTTTGGCTTTGTTAGAACGGTTACCACTATTTACGTCGATTACATGCATAGCTTCTGTATGCTCGATCACTAAATAGGCTCCCTTACTCATTGATACCGTTTTACCAAAACTCGTTTTGATTTGCCTTTCAATACCATGTTTTTCAAAAATAGGTACTTTAGGACTATGAAGTTTTACAATTGACTCCTTTTTGGGTGCAATTTCTTGCAGATACTCTTTGATTCTGTTGCAGAGTTCTTCATCGTCTACAACAATAGATGTAAAGGTGTCATTAAACACATCTCTTAAAATAGAGGATGCTCTGTTCATTTCACCTAATACTTTTGATGGATGGTGTGCTTTGTACATTTTTTTGCACATTGCAGTCCAGCGGTCCACCAAATTTTGCAAATCTTTATCTAGTTCTGCTACTTTTTTGCCTTCAGCTACTGTACGTACAATAATTCCGAAACCTTTAGGTCGGATACTCTTTACGAGTCTTTTTAAACGTTCTTTCTCTTCTGTAGATTCTATTTTTTGCGAAATAGATACCCTATTAGAAAACGGAACGAGAACGATATATCTTCCGGCAATCGAAAGCTCAGAGCTTATTCGAGGGCCTTTAGTAGATATAGGTTCTTTTACTATCTGTACTAGTAGTGATTGATTTGATTTTAACACATTGGTGATTACACCGTGTTTATCAATGTCATTCTCAAAAGGAAAATCCTTAAGAGAATAATTTTTTAATTTACCTGTGCTTACACGTTTAATGAATTTAAGTAAAGAAGATACTTGAGGGCCCAGATCGTGATAATGCAAAAAAGCATCTTTTTCATAGCCTACATTAACAAATGCAGCATTTAAACCTGGGACAGATTTACGAATTTTGGCAATAAAAATATCACCAACCGCAAAATTACTGTCGTCTTCTTCCTTATGTAATTCAATTAGTTTTCCATCTTTTAATAAGGCAAAATCTGTAGAGGAACCAGATCTAATGATCAATTCGTTGTTCACTCGTTTTTAGATTTTTATCCACCCCATAATCGCGGGACAGATGGATTAAACAAAATTTTCTCACAGGAATTTAATAATTCCGTAGAAATAAACCAGAGTAATCAATTAAGAAAACCTGCTTTACTTCGATTTCAAAGAACTAAAATTTTTAACCAAAAAAAGTAGTTAGAAACTACTTTTTCTTATGACGGTTGGCTCTTCTTCTTTTTTTACGCTTATGCGTAGCCACCTTGTGTCTTTTACGTTTTTTACCACTTGGCATAGTTGTATACTGTTTATTTATTATTATTTAACTTCTACATTTGTTTTAACACCTTCTACAAAAACTTTAGCAGGCTTAAATGCTGGTATGTTGTGAGCTGGTATTTTGATTGTAGTATTTTTAGAAATATTACGACCAGTTTTTTCTGCTCTTGTTTTGATGATAAAGCTACCAAATCCTCTAAGATAAACGTTATCTCCGCTTTCTAAAGAACTTTTTACTTCTTCCATGAATGTTTCAACTGTTGCTTGAACATCTCCTTTTTCTATTCCTAGCTTTTCTGAAATTTTTGCTACGATATCTGCTTTAGTCATTATTTACCTATTTAGGGGTTTTTAAATTTTCAAGGGGGCAAATATATGAATTTAAAATCCAAAATATCAATACTTAAGATGAAATTATCATCTTTAATCGTTTAATTTTGCAAAACTTATAATTTTACTATGAAATTTTCTAAAAAACTCATAACGTGGTACTTACAAAACAAAAGATCCATGCCATGGAGAAAAACTACCGATCCTTATCGAATTTGGCTTAGTGAAATTATATTACAACAGACTCGAGTTGCGCAAGGATTACCATATTATTTGTCGTTTACTGAAACTTTTCCAACTGTTTTTGATCTTGCAAATGCAAACGAAGAACAGGTATTAAAATTATGGCAAGGATTAGGCTATTACTCTAGAGCTAGAAACCTGCATGCAACGGCAAAATATGTGGCCAATGATCTCAATGGTGTTTTTCCGGATACATATATTGGTCTTTTAAAATTAAAAGGTGTTGGAGATTACACGGCAAGTGCCATTGCATCTATATGCTATAAAGAAGCAGTGCCCGTGGTAGATGGAAATGTATATAGAGTGTTATCAAGATATTTTGGAATAGAAACACCTATTAATAGTACCGAAGGGGTTAAGGAGTTTAAAAAACTTGCCATAAGCTTAATGGATCATGATGAGCCTGCTGATTATAATCAGGCAATTATGGAGTTTGGAGCCTTGCAATGTAAACCTAAAAATCCCTATTGTATTGTATGTCCTCTTAATGATAGTTGTGAGAGTCAGAAAAATGGGAAAGTCACCGTACTCCCTGTTAAGCTCAAAAAGCTTAAAATAAAAAAAAGATACTTTAATTATATAGTACTCCTTATTAATAATAGCCAAACGATTATTCAACAGCGAGTAGGTAATGGTATCTGGAAAGGATTGTATGAATTTCCTTTAATAGAAAATGAAACTATAGATATAACAAAAATAACATCAGATACAACTATTAAAAATATAATAGAAGACAAGAATCATGAGATTGTACCTTATAATGAGGATCCAATTATACATAAGCTATCGCATCAGCATTTATACACAAAGTTTTATATTATTAGATTAGATGCTATTGGAGTGATCAGTAAAAATCAAAAGCTCATTGATTATAAGGATATAAAAACATATCCTGTTCCTATATTACTGGGTAATTTTATAGATTCTTTTTTTGAAGAAACTGTGGTTTCAGAATAAAAGAAGAAAAAATGTATTTGATTTAAGAGTTATAGTATATGATTAGAGGATGTTAACGCAGACTTAAAACATTGACTAACTCAACTAGTATGATCTTATGTTTGTCGATTTTTTATTACATTTACTAGATAACGTAATTATTTTATGAGTACTTAAGAATAAGAAGCATTCTTATAGCGTTATTTGTAAAGGTTTATTATTTCTTTGTAATCTGTAAACCGTGAATTTGTAGCGATACTAAATTCATTAAACACAAACCATAATTATAATGTCAGGAACACTAAATAAAGTAATGCTAATTGGGCATACAGGAGATGAGGTAAAGATGCATTGGTTTGAAGGCGGAAATTGTATCGGAAGATTTCCACTGGCAACTAATGATTCTTATGTGAATAAGAGCACAAATGAGAGAGTCGTTACAACCGAGTGGCATAATATTGTAGTGCGCAATAAAGCAGCCGAAATTTGCGAAAAATACCTTAATAAAGGAGATAAAATTTATATTGAAGGACGGCTTAAAACTAGAAAATGGCAAGACGACCAGGGTAAAGACAGGTATAGTACAGAGATACAATGTACAGATTTTACGTTTCTAACACCCAAAAATGAAAGTCAAGTCTCTGGACAACAAACTCAGAGTACACCACAGATGAATACACCTTCGGTACAGACGCAGGAAACTTCATCTACTTCACCAGATACAGAAGATGACGATCTTCCGTTCTGATATGTATAACTAAACAAGCATAAATTGGACCCTGATCCCGAACCTATATTTATTTCATTACTAGCTTTTGATATCATGCAACCCATAAATTTGGTTGTATTATTTATATTACTGTTCTTTTCTGCCTTAATATCAGGTAGTGAAGTAGCATTGTTTTCTTTAACTCCAACAGATCTTAAGGATGAGGAGAATACTTCTAAGAATTTAAGTATTGTATCAAGATTATTAGATAACCCTAAAAAACTATTGGCTACAATATTAGTTGCTAATAATTTTATCAATATCGCTATTGTATTACTTTTTACAAGCTTAGGCGAAACGTATTTTAATGGTATTACTACAAAATATTGGGGTTGGTTAGATGTTAGGTTTGTTCTAGAAGTAGTTATCGTTACGTTTTTAATCTTGCTTTTTGGTGAAATTTTACCAAAAATTTATGCCAGTAGAAATAGTGTGAAATTTGCCAAATTTATGGCAAGACCTTTGGGTATTTTGGATTGGGTATTCACGCCTATTAGTCTTCCAATGCGAAGTGTAACAGTAGGAATTCATAATCGATTAGGGAAACAAAAATCAAATATTAGCGTAGATCAGTTGTCACAAGCTTTAGAGTTAACATCAGATACTGATACTACAGTCGAAGAGAAAAAAATACTAGAAGGCATCGTTTCTTTTGGAAATACTGATGCTAAGCAGGTTATGAGACCGCGTTTGGATATCTTTGCACTAAATAATGAATCGGTTTATAAGGAAATTCTACCAGAAATAATAGAGAATGGATACTCCAGAATACCAGTTTATGAGGAGAGTATCGATAAAGTTATAGGTATTTTATATGTGAAAGATTTACTACCGCATATTAATAAAACAAAATTTGATTGGACAAATTTGCTTAGAGAACCCTATTTTGTGCCAGAAAACAAAAAACTAGATGATTTACTAAATGATTTTAAGAAAAAAAGAAATCATTTGGCTATTGTTGTAGATGAATATGGCGGTACAAGTGGTTTAATTTCATTAGAGGATATTATAGAAGAGATTGTTGGTGAAATTAGTGATGAGTTTGATGATGAAGATCTAATATTTTCAAAATTAGATGATCAGAACTATGTTTTCGAAGGAAGAACAGCATTAAAAGATTTTTATAAAGTATTGAAACTAGAAGACAATAGTCTTTTTGAAGATAAAAAAGGTGATGCAGAAACTATTGCAGGACTTTTGCTAGAGATGTCAGGGAGTTTTCCTAAAAGAGGAGATACCCTTAACTTAGGTGCATATACCTTTAAAGTAGAGTCATTAGATAATAAGAGAATAAAACAGGTGAAACTAACAATTAATGAAGAATACCATAGTTAGATGCTCGATATTGGGGAGTATACTTTTATTGATATGCTCATGTGCGGGAGAAGTAATTCCAAAGCCAAAAGGAATGCTAAGATTAAGCTATCCAGAACCAAAGTATATAGAAGTTACATCTCCATGTCCTTATACTTTTGAGAAGAATGAATTTTCTGAACTTAAAAGAGCTCGAAGAAATAGAAAATGTTGGTATAATCTGGAGTATAAAAAACTAAAGGCGACAATGTACCTCTCTTATTATAGGGTAGATAATAACTTAGATTCCTTATTAAGAGATGCCCAGAACTTAACGCAAGAACATGTAGTTAAAGCAGATGGTATTATTCAAGGGCCATTTGTAGATGAAAAAAATAAAGTATTCGGTATGTTTTATGAGGTATCCGGAGATGCAGCTTCCCAATCTCAATTTTACCTAACCGATAGCACGCGTCATTTTCTAGTAGGTTCTATATATTTTGAAGTAAAACCTAATTATGATTCGATCTTACCGGCTGCCGATTATTTACGAAATGATATGAGGCATCTTATGGAAACTTTAAGGTGGGTCGAATAGCTAAACCTTAGTTAATTTTCTTTCAAAACGAATCTATTTGTTTATAATTTTATCATTTTTGCAGCTTAATTTCGGGAAATGCAAAATAGTAAACTAAAATGGTTGTATCTCGTAATACTATCCTTAGTTTGGGGAAGCTCTTTTATACTTATTAAAAAATCTCTTGTTGGTCTTACTCCAATGCAATTAGGGGCACTAAGGACGCTATTTGCAGCAATTTTCTTATTTTTAATTGGTTTTAGAAGTTTAAAAACTATTTCAGCTTCAGACTGGAAATGGGTAACGATATCAGCATTTGCAGGAACCTTTATTCCAGCATTTTTGTTTGCCTTTGCAGAAACTGAAATCGATAGTGGCATTGCTTCCATTCTAAACTCTACGACACCTTTAGTTACTCTAATTTTAGGAGTGCTAGTGTTTTCAGTTCAATTTAACAAAAATCAATTAATAGGAATTTTAGTCGGCTTTGTGGGCTGTTTGGCATTAATATTTGAAGGTGCGTCGGTCAACCCAAATCAAAATTATTGGTATGCTTTGTTGGTGCTGTGTGCAGCAGTATGTTATGCTATTAATGTAAATATTATTAAGAAATACATGCAACATATATCGCCAATGGCTATTGCTAATGGAAATTTTATAGTGTTGGTTATACCTGCTCTTATCATTCTTGGTTTTTCTGGTTTTTTTAGCGCTGATGTGATTGTTGATCCTAAGGTGCAAACCAGTCTTATATTTGTGGCGATACTTGCGGTTGTTGGAACAGGTATTGCTAAGGTATTGTTTAATAAGCTGATACAGATAAGTACGCCTGTGTTTGCAACTTCGGTAACCTATACTATACCCATTATAGCACTATTGTGGGGAGTATTAGATCATGAGAAATTTACAATATATCAGGTGTTTGCAGCTGGAATTATTATTCTAGGAGTTTATATAACTAACAAGAGTAAATAATCATCTATTGTACTGTTAGACAATAAATTAACAACCTTTTAAGGTTGAAAGAGACTCAATCTTCATATATTTAAGATACAATCTTAAAGAAATTAAGCTATGAAAAAGTCTACTATTCCAGTTAAATACGGAGTTCTAATTGCTCTAGGACTTATTATTTATTTTTTGATTCTTGCTTTAATAGGAGTGCAAACTAATCCAGTTTTTAGTTTGGGGAATGGTTTTATTGTTGCCTATGGTTTATACATTGCCATGAAAAAATATAAAAAAGAAAAAAGTAGCGATTTTGATTATCAAAAAGGGTTTATGGCTGGTCTTTTTACAGGATTTAATGCTACACTTATTTTTACTATTTTCTTTGCTATCTACGTTACTAATATAAATACGAGTTTCTTGCCAGAAATGTTAGCTAATTGGAGTTCTCATTATCATGTTGGAGTGGGTATAGTAGTCTTTATTGCTGCTATAATGGGCTTTGCTACCACATTTGTTCTTACACTATCTTTTATGCAGTTATTTAAAGAAAGTTGGAACCCTAAAAGAAGTCGTAACTCAAGACCAGTTGAGATATAATGATACGAGATCTTAAAACTAATTAAATCATATGAAAATTAAGGGTTTAATTAGTACGAAATATTTGTGATTTAATTAATTAGGAGTATATTTGCACCCGCCTATTACGAAATAGGTGTAGTTCTTTTATTTAAAATAATTAATTAAACGTTACGCTATGTACGCAATTGTAGAGATAGCAGGGCAGCAATTTAAAGTTGCAAAAGACCAAAAAGTATTTGTACATCGTTTAGCAGGAGAAGAAGGAGATAAAGTTTCTTTCGATAAAGTTCTTCTTGCAGCCGATGGAGATAATGTTACTTTAGGCGCCCCAGCTATAGATGGAGCTCAAGTAGGAGCAAAAATCACAAGACACCTAAAAGGTGATAAAGTTATTGTTTTCAAGAAAAAGAGACGTAAAGGATACCGTGTTAAAAATGGTCATCGTCAATCTCTTACTGAAATTGTTATTGAAAGCATTGTAACTTCTGGTGCTAAGAAAGCAGCACCAAAAAAAGCTGAGCCAAAAGCAAAAGCTGAAAAAGAAGTAAAAGCAGCTGCGCCAAAAGCAAAAGCTGAACCAAAAGCAAATACTGAAGATTTAAGCACTAAAACAGTTGCTGAATTGAAAGAATTGGCAAAAGCTAAAGGAATTTCAGGAATTTCTTCAATGAAGAAAGCTGAGTTGATTGAAGCTTTAAAAGGATAATAAAGAGAGAACAGGTAATACTGTTTAATAGTAATAATATAAAACCGAAAGAAAATGGCTCATAAAAAAGGAGTTGGTAGTTCGAAAAACGGTAGAGAATCAGAATCGAAACGCTTAGGTGTGAAGATTTTTGGTGGTCAAGCTGCTGTAGCTGGTAACATCATTGTAAGACAAAGAGGTACAGCTCATAAGCCAGGCGAAAATGTATACGCTGGTAAAGATCATACACTACACGCAAAGGTAGATGGTATGGTAAAATTTACTAAAAAGAAAGATAATAAGTCTTATGTTTCAATAGTTCCTTTTGAAGCGTAACTAAAGATCTTTCCTTTATAACAAAAAACCCTTCTTTTTAAAAGAAGGGTTTTTTGTTTTTATGCTTTTTTAATCTATATCCAGATTACAAATGTCTTCTTTATCTTGTAGTGCTAATAATTTCTTGTAAGAAGAAAGGATATTTTCTATCATAGTTTTATTACAATCTATATTTTTATTTTTGATAGTACTGGATAGCTCGATTTCGGGATTAGTTGCACGATCAATTGATTTTTCTTCAAAGGTTTTGTATAAACATTTTATAGGGGTTTCATCAACAAGATAAACACGTTTTTCTTCATATGTCCATACCTCGTTTGCGTATTCTTGTTCTTTTGGTGCACATTCATAATCCCAGTTCCATGAAGCATGATCAGAAAAATAAAAAATTAGCACATTGTCCCAGATATAGTAGTGATAATTATAATTGTTATGTCCTTGATTATAAGTATGATTAATGTAGACCAAAACATCATCGGCATAATAAAAACCTATCTGTATGTTTTTGCTATTATTGTCTTCACAATTACTTTGTAAAATAGTTTGTGTAAGCTCCTTTTTTTCAAGTAAATCTGTAATAATAGTGTATTTTTCTTTAATAGTTTTTATGCTTCCCTTTGTTTGCGAAAATCCTTTAAAAATGCCTAAAAGAAGAATAGAAAATAATGTTATGATTAGTTTCATTTTGTAAGGAGTATTAAACTAATTGTCTAAATTTACTATACCAAAATCATAAATCGAATAAAAACTATGAAAAATTCAATGATCCATACGTTGTGGTGTACACTATTTGTGTTATTTGTAACTTTTGAAATGGTGGCGCAAGATATCCCCAAGTATGATTATCTAGAGGTTATCGTTATTCAAAAGGCAAATAATAGCGGTAGAGTAAAGCGAATAAAAGTAGAAGAACAGCAGTCTCTTGAAGGAAAATCAATTACAGTAAAACAATTAGAAGATATAGAAAACACCTCGGACTTATTAAATTTTATGAATACTGCCAATTGGGAATTTGTAGATAGACAATCGATAGTTTCAGAAGAAAATGATCCTGTTTGGATGAGTTATATTTTCAAGAAAGCCAAATAAACAATTAAGCCCTAAGTGTTTTCAACTTAGGGCTATGTTGTGTTTAGGATATAAAATTTGAATACAAGTTATTCTTCATTTATATTTTTAATGTTATCATCATAAACTCGGTCTATTAATAGTTTTTTAGGATCAATAGCTGCTTTAATAGGTTGATCATTTATTTCAAATACAAAATTGGTTTCGTTTTTGTTGATTTTTACCCTTTTTTCATAGACTAATTTTTCTTCATCAGTATCCGCAAAAACACCTATGTCTATCCAGTCATTTATAGGTACTTTAGTTTCATTACCTAGGCTATCTGATTTTATTTTATAAGATTCGACTGTCATAGAAACTTCGTATTTTCCGTTATCTAATTTTTTATAAGAAGATTCTTTTATACGATTATCGTAAAGTGTAATTTCTTTAAACCAGTCTTTAATGATATATTTTAATGAATCGGGCACTTTTGGTTCTAGGTATTCCATAAAATCTAAAGAAGATGGATAAGGAGGGTGTTGATATTTGAATTCATTTAAGAATTCTTTCATTGCCTTATTTACTTTTTCTTCTCCTATGTAATCTTGTAGAGCGTATAGAATCACACTTCCTTTGCCATAATGGATATATCCTTGATTTTCTACTTTATATAAGGCGAGTTCTTTTTCTATTTCAGTACTTCTACCTCTTAGATATCGATCATGGTCATATTTTAAAAATTTACGCATTTTCATAGGTGTTTCTGCGATACTTTTTAAGGTCATAAGAGAAGAATACTCTGCAAAACTTTCGCTCATCATTGTTCCTCCCTGCATATTTGCTCCTACTACTTGGTGCGCCCACCATTGATGCCCCATTTCATGTGCAATTACAGCGTCAACGACATTGTTATCGGTTTCATCTTCTAGGTTAATAACGAACCCAATAGATTCAGAATAAGGCATTGTGCCAGGAAAAGCTTGTGCAAAGCTGGCATATCTCGGAAACTCGATAATTCTACATTGTTTATGGTAATATGGTCCAAAGTTTTTGGTGTAATATTCTAGTGATCTCTGAGTAGCGTCTAACATCATCTCGACATTATCACTATGTTTTGCATCGTAGTATATTTCTATATCGATGCCGTTCCATTTTCTAGTAGCAATTTCATATCTGGCAGAAATAAATGAATAAAAGTTTTGAGAAGCTTGATCCGATTTATAATGATAATAATTCCTTCCGTCTTCTATCCATTTTTTGTTCAATGAACCCGGTGCAATGGCTATTTGATCGCCTGCTGTAGAGATTATTGTTTCTACATTAATATAGTCAGATCGCCCATTGGTAAGGTAATTATTCATATGATATTGAGTCGGTCCTTTTTGTAACTTTGGAGTTCTTACTTTTGGTGGTAATCCATATTTTTTTCGAGCACTTTTTTCAGATAATTCAGCATTTTCATTGTACCCTAACCCCGGAAGGATCTGAAAATTATTTAAAAAAGTACCGTTCTGGATAATCCGAGTATTTCCTCTATCATCTGTGAAACCCTTGGTCCTATAATTATTGTTAATTTCAATTTCAATAGTTTGGTTTGGTTGTAATGGTATTTTAAGTTTGTAAATCAAATATCCAAAATCTTGATCTTCATAAACCAATTCTGATTGAGGTATTTTAAATGTAGTATCCCATTGGTTATCCATGTTAAAATGAATAGAGTCTAAAGGGGTTTTGTTCTCATTTGTAAGTGTTACTATCGCTTTGGTGTCTACATTTCTTTTGTTAGGATAAATGTCAATAAAATAATTAACACCTGTAACTTTAGGAATCTTAATATTCTTATACTTTTTATACTTCTTTTCGTACTCTGCAGCTAAAGCTTCTTCTTGATCAGAAGTCTTGTAAGGATTTAATACCTGGGTGTTATAGTATACAAAACCAGCAACAAAAACCCAAAGTCCTAGAATGGCTATAATCCATAGGCGATATGTTTTTGGAACCTGTTTTTTTGCAATTTTAATTCTATTCATTAAAGAACTCATTACGCCACGACTCCATACAGCACCCGCTATAAAAAGAGAAAGTAATGAGAACAATATCCAATAAAAATTAAACCATAGTGCACCTTTAAGTCCAGGGCCAAAAGCATTCATATCCGAATATTGTAATGATGGTCCCGCTCCGATAGTAAGCATGTTAGATTCAATATCAAAGATGTTTAACATTATTCCCCAAACAAAAATCACTAGTATAGAGATGAAATATCCAAGATACTTGTTGTTGAGTACTACTTGAATCATGATCATAACACCGCTCCAAATAATGTATATAGGAAGATTACTGTATAAAAAATCTAAAAAGTAAACATCTAATTCGATACGCGTAAAGCCATTTGATAATTGAAATAATACCCCACAAATCACAAAAAATACTTGAAGAATTATAGTAATACCAACTAAAGAAAAAGCTTTTGCCGCCAATGAAATAAAAGAAGTATGTGCAGTGGCGTCTACCACTTCATTAATTTTACTATCTCGATCTCGCCATACTAGTTCACCACTAAAAAATACTAAAATAATCACTGTGAAAAGCGAAGTGTTATCATTTATAGAATCTATTAATTTGTATGTTAGTGGGTAAGATTTTAATCCAAAATATTCAAAACCACCTAAAAGATCAGAAATAAGTATGATAGCGCTAAATAAAAATAGAATTTTAAAGGTTACACTTTTTACAATACTTAAGAAATTGGTATAGAAGAAACTCTTAAATTGAACCCATTCTGTTTTTACTGAGAATTGAGGGATCATATTGGGAAGAGAAAAACTTCTATTTTCTATTTCTTTTTCTTTACCTGTGGTTTTTACTTTTTTGTTTTTCTCTTTGAAAGAGAAACTAAAATAAGAAAGGAGTAATATGATAATCCCGATACAAGTCCATAATAATCTATTTTGAAATAAGATTCCGCTAAAACTAGGACTAATGCTATTTTTCTCTACAGGAGTAAAGTATTTTGTGTCTATAGAATACGTTCTAATTCCAAAAACGTCTGTTAGTGCGGCAATAGTTTCATTGTCAATGTCAGAAGTAAGTGTACCAGATACAATATAGGCTATGATAATGATTAATGCGCCTACAAATGAAACGACAGTACTTTTCCACTTGTGAGCCATTGTATATATAATAGTGCCAGCAAAAAACATATTGGGTAATATGAATAAGGCATAATTATTTATGAACGTTTCTAAATAAAAGCTACCAAATCTATCGGCATCAGTCCATCCAAAAATGGGAGCTAATAATGTACCAAGAATAGAACCTAAAAAAACCCCTAGCATCGGTATTGTAGATAATAGTAATCCTCCAAAAAATCTACCAAAGAAATACCCTGATTTACTTAGTGGTGTGCTAAAGAGGATTTCATTAAATCCATTATTATGATCTCTTAAGGCTGCATTATTAAAAAAAGCAGTAGCTATCATTAATCCAAAAATGGTCATGATAGCAGTGTATTGAGTTATGATATTAGGAGAGTTTTTGTAGATGTTTCCAACGGCTCCTCCAATTTGGATATTGTCACTTGCCGTAGCTCCAAAAACCATTAATGTCATTAAAAGCAACATAATATACACCAAAGGTTGTTTCAATGTATACTTTAATTCTGATAAGAAAAAATTTTTAAACATAGTTTTCTGGCTAGTGATTAAACAAGTACGTTATCTGTGTTAATTTTAGAAAAGAACACATCTTCAAGATTAGGGATTACTTGTTCAAATCCATTATTTGGATTTGTATCACTATAAACATGTATTGAAGGTTTGCCGCCGACCATTTTATTTGAGATAATACTATATTGCTCAGCGTATTTTTCTAATTCCTGAAGACCGATGATTTTATGGTAAACTTTACCTTTAAGTTCATCTATTGCACTATCTGGGGATCCTTGGTATACGATTTCACCAAAATTCATGATTGCCATTTTAGTACAAAGCTCTCTAACATCATCAACGATGTGAGTAGAAAGAATTACAATAACATCTTTGCCTACATTAGCTAGAAGGTTATAAAATCTATTTCGTTCTCCCGGATCTAATCCAGCAGTTGGTTCATCGACAATAATTAACTTGGGGTTTCCTATTAAGGCTTGAGCGATTCCAATGCGCTGTTTCATTCCCCCAGAAAAACCTTTTATATTTTTTTTACGTTTTTCATATAGGTTAACTTTGTCTAGAAGATATTTAACCATCTCTTTTCGTTCTGTAGATTTGGTAAAACCTTTTAATATAGCTAAATGATCTAGCAATTGTTCTGCTGTGATTCTAGGGTACACTCCAAATTCTTGAGGTAGATAACCAAGAACCTTTCTAAGTTCTGATGGTTGATTAAGGATGTCTATATCGTCTAAAGTAGCTGTTCCCGAGTCCGCTTCTTGTAGTGTAGCTAGAGTACGCATTAAAGATGATTTTCCTGCTCCATTTGGCCCTAACAATCCAAACATTCCATTTTCTAACTCAATTGATACGTTATCTAATGCTTTTACGCCATTAGGATATGTTTTTGATAGGTTTGTAATTTTTAGTGTACTCATACAAGGATCGTTTTTGAAGTGTTTAAATATGACGATGATATCGCATCTTTGTTACAAGATCGCTTGTGAAATTACAAAACACAAAGAATTATAAAAAATAAAACCCCTTATCGATTGATAAAGGGTTTTATTTTTTATAATTAGATTTTTAATATCTATAATATTCTGGTTTAAATGGTCCTTCGACAGTTACACCAATATATTCTGCTTGATCTTCTCTTAGTGTTTCTAATTCTACTCCAAGACGAGCAAGATGTAATTTTGCTACTTTCTCATCAAGATGTTTAGGTAGCATATACACTTCGTTTTTATATTTTTCAGAATGATTCCAAAGCTCAATCTGGGCAAGTGTTTGATTGGTAAAAGAATTACTCATCACAAAACTTGGATGTCCTGTAGCACAACCAAGATTTACCAAACGCCCTTCGGCTAAGATGATAATATCTTTTCCGTCGATAGTATATTTATCAACTTGTGGTTTGATTTCATCTTTAGTATTTCCGTGATTATCGTTTAACCAGGCCATATCAATTTCATTATCAAAATGTCCTATATTACAAACGATAGCTTTGTCTTTTAGCGCTTTAAAGTGTTGCGCTTGTACAATATCTTTATTTCCTGTAGTAGTAATAACTACATCGGCATTACCTATTACAGTTTCTAATTTTTTGACCTCGAAACCATCCATCGCAGCTTGTAAAGCACAAATAGGATCAATTTCAGTTACAGTAACAATAGATCCAGCTCCTTTAAAAGATGCAGCAGTTCCTTTACCAACATCACCATATCCACAAACTACAACACGTTTACCTGCAAGCATAGTATCTGTTGCTCTTCTGATTGCATCTACGGCGCTCTCTCTACATCCATATTTGTTATCAAATTTAGATTTTGTAACAGAGTCATTCACATTAATTGCAGGCATTGGCAAAGTTCCGTTTTTCATTCTTTCATACAAACGATGAACACCTGTAGTAGTTTCTTCTGATAATCCTTTAATATCATCAACTAATTCTGGATACCTGTCAAGTACCATATTCGTTAAATCTCCACCATCATCAAGAATCATGTTTAAAGGTTTGCGATCTTCACCAAAGAATAAAGTTTGCTCAATACACCAGTCAAACTCTTCTTCATTCATACCTTTCCATGCATAAACAGGAATTCCAGCATCTGCAATAGCTGCTGCAGCTTGGTCTTGAGTAGAAAATATGTTACAAGAACTCCAAGTTACTTCTGCACCTAGTGCTTGTAATGTTTCTATTAGAACAGCAGTCTGTATTGTCATATGAAGACATCCTGCAATACGAGCACCTTTAAGAGGTTGTTCGTTTTTGTATTCTTCACGAAGTGACATAAGGCCTGGCATTTCGGCTTCAGCTAGTTCGATTTCTTTTCTTCCCCAGGCAGCCAATGAAATGTCTTTTACCTTGTAAGGAACATAAGGTACTGTTTTGGTACTCATAGTCTTTATTTTATGTTTATGAAGCGCATTCTGGTATTTCGCACTAAATTGTTCTAAATTCGTTTCCCAGAAAAAATTAGTATTGACTCTTTTTTTTGGTTTGCAAAGGTACACAATAACTTTAATAATATAAATGCCTCTTTACAAAACTATAACAGTAGATAATAGTACTAACGTGTTGATTTGGAAGATCGAAGAGTCTTACGAATTCCTTAGTAAAGATATAGAATTAACAAAACATTGTCGAGATAGAGTAGATAGTATGAAATCTGAGCTGCATAGACGTGCATTTATGAGTGTACGGCACTTGTTAGCAATTGTAGGATATACGGATCATGATTTGTATTATGATGAGTTTGGAAAACCACACTTAAAGGACGGAAAACAGATATCGATAACACATTCATATGAATTTGCAGGAATCATTGTTAGTGATAAGCTTGTAGGGATTGATATTGAAAAACAACGTGAAAAAATCCACAAAATAGCGCATAAGTTTGTTAATGAATTTGAGAACGATTACATCTCGCAAATTAAAAACGAAATTCAGGCGTTAACCATAATTTGGGGGGCTAAAGAATCACTATATAAATTATTTGGTACTGCAGGATTAAGTTTTAAAGAGCATACTTTCATATCTCCTTTTACATTAGATTATCCATTTGTTTACGGCGCTATAAATCATGATGGTAATGTTAGTCACTATGATTTGTCATTTTTAGAATTTGAAGGCTTTACGTGTGTATATGCCTTGCCAGCAGAAGAGTTTTAATGTTAAGTATAGCAAAATACAGTTTATGGAAATATCAATAGAACTTACACTATCTCCGCTTCAAAATGATTTCGAAGAGCATATCATTAGATTTATAAAACGATTGCGTGATTCAGGGTTTACGGTTTTAGAAAATCCGTTAAGTACTCAGATTTATGGAGCGTATGATCAATTGATGCCTTTTCTTACTAAAGAAATAAAAATTGCATTTGATGCTATGGATACTGGACTAATACAGATGAAACTAGTAAAAAGCAATAGAAGTGATTATGAGCCAGATTTTTGATTTTTTCTTTGCGCAATATTCTGAATACCCAATAGAATATTTGGTATTAGAAATTGTGGCTGTGTTTTTTGGAATTGCTAGTGTATTCTTTGCCTGGAAAAATAAGATATGGGTATATCCAACGGGTATTATTAGTACATCTATTTATGTGTATTTGCTATTAAAATGGGGGTTATTAGGAGATATGATAATTAATGCTTACTATTTTATTATGAGTATTTATGGATGGTATATTTGGACTCGAAAAATAGATGATGTAAAAGTTACACCTATTTCTAGAACTACTATAAAAGAAAAAGCCATTCAAATTTTAATCTTTATTACAACTTTGATTTTTGTTTATGGAGTTTATATTATTTTTGATAAGTTGAAAGACTGGACTGCGTATGTAGATACCTTGACAACGGCTATATTTTTTGTCGGTATGTGGTTAATGGCACGAAGGAAGATTGAAAATTGGACTTTTTTGATAATTGGGGATATTATCTCTGTGCCGTTATATTTTTATAAAGGGTTTACCTTTTCTAGTTTTCAGTATTTACTATTTACGATAATGGGAATTTTTGGATATTTAGCATGGAAAAGAAGCTTAGACAACACAATAGTGACTGTATAAAAATAGTGCTTTTTGGACCAGAGTCTACAGGAAAAACTACTCTTGCTAAACAATTAGCTGCTTACTACGATACAGAATGGGTTCCAGAATATGCAAGAGAATATTTGCAGGCAAAGTGGAATAAGAATAAAGAAATATGTACATATGATGACCTTGTTGAAATTGCTAAAGGGCAAATTTCATTAGAGAATGATGCAGTAAAAAAGGCAAATAAAGTTTTAATATGTGATACAGATTTGTTAGAAACCAAAGTCTATTCTGAAGTGTATTTTGACGGGTTAGTTCATCCTGACCTAGATAAAATATCATTAGAAAATGTTTATGATTTATATCTTTTAACTTATATTGATGTCCCTTGGGTCAAAGATGATTTGAGAGATAAACCCCACCAACGTGAAGAGATGTTTTTACAATTTAAAAATACTCTTGATAAGTATGGTCTGCCTTATGTGATTTTAAAGGGGGATCAGGCCAATCGTCAAAAAAATGCAATAAAAATTATTGATCAATTAATAGCACAAAAAAGTGAATATAACAGATAAGGATATTAAGTTAATCAAATCAAAAGGATTAACAATTGATAAAGTACTATCACAAGTAGAAATCTTTAAAAATGGAATTCCTTTTGTAGCCTTGAGAAGTGCTGCTACTCTAGATAATGGGATTTTAAAGTTTACAGAACATTATCAATCAGAATTGACTAAACTATATAATTCTAGAATGTCAAATCTCGAAACTATTAAATTTGTTCCAGCTTCGGGAGCGGCAACCAGAATGTTTAAGGATTTATTTAGGTTTTTGGATAATTATCATAGTGAGAAAGAAAGCTTAAATTCATATACTAATCATGAAAAAGCAAATGCAATACGACTTTTTTTAATAGGCTTAGAGAAATTTCCTTTTTATGCTACAGTTATGGAAAAGATAAAAAGCGCTTATCCTAAATTTGATTCTTTATCTGAAGGGAGACAAGTCTATATTTTTGTAGAAATGATGTTAAAAGAAAAGGGGCTTAATTATGGAGATTTTCCTAAAGGGCTGCTTCCTTTTCATAAATATACAGACAGTATCGCAACTTCTTTTGAAGAACATCTGTATGAAGCCGCGGGATATAACACCAATGATAAAGGAAACTCCGAATTACATTTTACCATATCCAAAAATCATTTAGAGGGTTTCAAAGACGAATTTGAAAGAATAAAGAAAAAAGTTGAAGAAAAGACAAATACTAATTTTAAGATCACCTATTCTTTTCAAAAACCAGAAACAGATACTATCGCAGTGACTCAAGATAATGAACCCTTTAGAACCGAAGATGGCACTCTTTTATTTAGACCTGGTGGTCACGGGGCGTTAATCGAAAATTTAAATGATCTTTCTGCAGATATCATTTATATCAAAAATATTGATAATGTGGTGGTAAGAAAATATCAAGACGAAGTTTCTGGGTATAAAAAGGTTCTTGCCGGAAAATTAATCGAGATTCAAGATGAAGTCTTTAGAATATTAAATGCAATTGATCAACAAAATCCTACAGAAGCTGAATTAAAAGATATTAAAAAGTTTTTGGTACAACAATTAAATGTAAGATTACCTTTTGATTTTGATAAATTTTCAGAAAAATATAAATTACAATTTTTAAGAGAATCCTTGAATCGCCCAATCAGAGTATGTGGTATGGTAATTAATGAAGGGGAGCCTGGAGGAGGACCATTTTGGGTCAAACCAGAAAATGGTAGATTGGTACTACAAATTATTGAAGCCCCACAGATTAATAAAGAAGATCAGAGACAACAAGATATCCTTGCCAGTTCTACTCATTTTAATCCGGTAGATTTGGTTTGTGGAGTGCGAGACTATAAAGGAAACAAATTTAATTTAATAGATTTTGTAGACCCTGATGCTGGTTTCATTACCCAAAAGACTTTAAATGGAAAGGTATTAAAAGCATTAGAGCTGCCAGGATTATGGAATGGAGCAATGTCAAACTGGATAAGTGTTTTTGTAGAAGTTCCTATTACTACTTTTAATCCTGTAAAAAGCGTAAATGATTTATTGAAATCTGCACATCAGGAAAAGCTTTTTTCATGAATGCATCTTTAATCATAAGCGAATTAAAGTTCAAAGCTATTAGAAGCTCTGGCGCAGGAGGCCAGCATGTAAATAAAGTATCTTCAAAAGTCGAACTTAGTTTTAATATTTTAAACTCTAAAGGACTTACCGACGAAGAAAAATTAAGATTAGAACAAAAACTATCGTCTCGATTAACCAAGGATGGCGTTTTGTATTTGCAATGTGGAGATAGTAGAAGTCAGCATAGAAACAAGGAATTAGTGATCAAAAGGCTAATAGATGTTTTAAAAGCTGCTCTTTATGTTCCCAAGAAACGAATAGCTACAAAGCCGTCTAGAGGATCCGTTAAAAAACGATTAGATAGTAAACAAAAACACTCTTTAAAGAAATCCAATCGCAAAAAACCATTTTTTTAGACTCGTGCCAGAATTAAAGTGTGTATTTTTTCTACACATTTATGTGGATTCTACAGTATTTCATAGTTTATGGGTAATTTGCCTAAAAACATAAAGCATTGACAATCAAATAGTTGCGTGTATTTCTCGAAAATCTTCATGTTTGGAACAATTATTACTTATGTATTAACTGTTGATATAATCAAGTAATTCAATGAAAAAGGCACCAATGATAGTAGCAATAGTAGTAAGTATTTTTTCGGCCCAAGGTGTTATGGCACAGGATGAATTAGCTTTTAACGATGAGGTTGGATTAATGAATTATGAAGATGAGCATCAGGAATTTACAGAAATAAATGTAGTAGAATCACCCTTGGCTGTTCAAGAAGCAACAGCAAGAGATTTTCAAAAATATAGAATTGTTAAAACTTATATGTCTAAAGACAATACATATAAAATTGTCCTAAGAGATAGAAATGATAACACAAAAGTTGTATTTGCAAGCACTAATGGTGAATTATTAATACCAAACGACAATAAATCTTAAATCTAGGGGTAGAAAAAGGATATCGTTTTGCAACCAAGGACGATATAAAGTTGTTTAGTGCTAAAAAAGAGACTCACTCCCAAGGGTCTCTTTTTTTATGCCTTTATTCATGATAAATTGTTCTAATTCCTCAATTTTAAACAATTAAAAACCATTGTAGAATCATAGTTAAATTGTAATTTTATAACATAGATTTTCTAGCGTTAAATTTTTTGAATATGTCTAAAATACTTATTGTTGAAGATGATGTTGCTTTTTGTACAATGCTCAAGACTTTTTTGCAAAAAAAAGAATACGAGGTAACTACAGCATTCTCAGGAAATGAGGCAATTCCTAAAATTAAAGAAGATGTTTTTGATGTAGTACTCACCGATGTTAGATTGCCAGATCGGGATGGTATTACATTGCTTGAAGAAATTCATAAGAGTAACCCAAAAACCCAGGTTATTATTATGACGGGATATGCAGAAATTAATATGGCTGTAAATGCTATAAAACAAGGGGCTTTTGATTATATATCAAAACCATTCAATCCTGATACTATCTTACAAACTATAGAAAAGGCTCTTCATACAGAAGTTGTTAGTGCAAATACTACTCAAAAGGAAAACAAGAAAGAGACATCTGCTAAAACCGAGAAAAGCCCTATCCATTCATTCGTAAGGGGAGTTAGTGATGCTTCTAAAAAATTAAATGAATACGTAGCGCTAGTCGCTCCTACCCGAATGTCTGTATTAGTCGTAGGGGATAGTGGAACTGGTAAAGAGTATGTTGCGAGTAGTATTCATAAAGGGAGTAAGCGATCAGAAAAACCCTTTGTAGCTGTTGATTGTGGAGCGATACCAAAAGAAATAGCATCAAGTGAATTTTTTGGACATATTAAAGGATCATTTACAGGTGCAGTGACTGATAAAGTGGGCCATTTTGAAGCTGCCAACGGAGGAACCTTGTTTTTAGATGAAATAGGAAATCTTAGTTATGAATTACAAGTACAGCTCTTAAGGGCTCTTCAGGAAAGAAAAATTAAACCCGTTGGAAGTAATAAAGAAATCGAAGTAGATATTAGAGTAATTGCTGCGACTAATGAAGATCTTAGTAATGCTGTAAAAGAGGGTGAGTTTAGAGAAGATCTTTATCATAGATTAAATGAATTTACTATAAAAGTGCCACCTCTGCGGGACAGGATAGAAGATTTAATGTTGTTTGCTAATCATTTTCTAGAAGAATCTAATGTAGAACTAGACAAGCATGTGGTAGGTTTTGGAGATGAAGTGTTAGAGGCATTTAAAAAATACGATTGGCCTGGAAACCTTAGGGAGTTAAAAAATATAGTAAAGCGTTCGGTGCTTCTTTCTCAAGGAGATATGATAACGCTGGATGTTTTGCCAAATGATATTGCATACGCTTCTCAAAATGCAAATAAAACCTACGGATTGTTTAAGAACCAAAATGAACAAGAGCTCATTTTGGATGCATTAGAGAAAGCAAATGGAAACAAAGCTAAGGCGGCTAGAATGTTATCAATTGACCGTAAAACCCTGTATAATAAATTAAAGCAATACGATATTAGTCTTTAAATGAAATAGACTTAATTTTCTACTTTTAACTTATCGATTAAACGTTCAATTTTAATAATAGCTTCATCCGTTAGTTTCATTACAGAATTTTGATCAAGATGATACTGATTTGGATGTTCTAATTTTTCTAAAATTGGAATAACATCTTTAGCTTTTATCTGCTTAAACATGGGGAGCATCTTATGCGCAATCTGCTTAATTTTGATACTATTTTTTTCTTTAAGACTTATTTTGAAATCGTTAATGTTCTCAATAGTACTATCATAAAATGTGTCTAAAATCGCATATAATGAATCAGAATCTCCATGTGCAAAAAGCATTAGGTCGTTTAAAGAATAGTCTTCGTTGCTACTGTTGTTGTTTGTTTCTTTATAATTGATCAAATCAACACTTAAAATTTCTCCTATAAGATCTATAAGTGCTTTTGGAGCATATGGTTTTCTTAAACTACCAGAAAACCCTGCTTTTTGATATTCAGAAAAAGAAGTGTCGGTTCTTCCTGAAAGTGCTATTACAGGTAGTTTCGCTTGATCCGTATTGCCTTTTATTGTTTTTAAAAGCTCAAAACCATCCATTTTGGGCATTTGTATATCGGTAAGAATCAGATCATAATTATTACTATTAAGAAGAGTGATAGCATCGACACCATTTTTACAAACGTCATAAGAAAGTCCGGCTAAGGACGCAACTTCACTAGTTAAAGCTAATTGACTTGGGTCATCATCTACAATAAGCACTTTTTTATTATAAAAATTCTGTATTTCTAGAATTTCATTTTCTTCTTCCCTAACCAAAGAATTGGTAAGTTTAATAGGAATGTAAAAGGTAAATACACTTCCCTTTTCTGGTTCACTTGTTAATGTGATTTTACCATTAAGTAGTTTTATTATTTTTTTGGTGATAGCAAGACCCAAACCAAAACCTCCGTATCTTTTTTCAGTATCATCATCCCCTTGAGAAAACTCTTCAAAAATGTATTTTTGTTGTGCGTTGGTAATTCCAATTCCGGTGTCTTTAACCGCTATAATTAATTGCTTTTCGCCTAGACCATTTTCGATTATTTTGCTTTCTACGGTTATAGACCCTGCATCTGTAAATTTATAAGCATTATTTAAAAGGTTTGTTAGCACTTGTTTTATTCTGAAAGGATCTCCTAAATATTGCTTGTTTAATTGATCATTAGTACTGATCAAAATATCAAGATTTTTCTTATCGTTAACGGGTATAACACTAGATATTGTATTTTCTATTAATTCTTTAGGAGAAAAAGGGAGTTCTTCGATTAACATTCTTCCGGCTTCAAGCTTAGATAAATCAAGAAGATCATTTACTAAATGAAGAATGTAATCCGAAGATTTTTTTAAATGCCCTAAATAGTGTTTTTGTTTATTGTTTAGCCCTGTTCGTTCTAGTAAATCAGAATATCCTATAACAGTATTTAGTGGTGATCGTAAATCATGAGTAACTGTATTGATTAGAGACTCTCTTGTTTTTAATAGAGATTCTGTATAGGTTTTTTCTGCTTCAAGTTCATTACGGTATTTCTGACTTTTTGAAACATCTTTGGTAATTAGATAGAGAAATATAATCGCAATTAACAAGCTAATTGCTGCAATAATAACAATGATATTGGACGTGTCGTCCATTACCTTACTCGAAGCTTGTAAACGAGCAACGTATTGCGTTCTTTCGTTATTTTCTATTGCTGCCAGTAAATCTCTTAGTTTTTTAGTAGTTATTTGATCATTTTTAAGAATGTTGTTTTCTTTTAAAGAGATTTCTCGTTTGTATTTCTTTTCTTTTTTTTCAAGTTCGGTCAACACCTGTCTTACAGTAGTGGTAACAGAATCCATGGTTTGATTGGTCAATCTATTTGCATTGTCTTCTTTGAGAATATTTATAATATTAAACATTGCTTTTTTGTGCTTACTCTCAAGATTCTTAAACCGTTTTTCATAATTCGGATCTCCAAAAGATTCGTTGGCTTTTTTTAACTCATCAATGGCAGTAGCATAAATACCTTTTTTTTTGCGTTGACGGTAAATTTCGATAAGCTCTTCTAAATTTTTATTCTTACTGTCAATCAGATATTTAATACTATCAATTTTTTTGGTTTGTAGGGTGTCATCAGATATTTCAGAAACCTTATTGATTGTAGTAAGGATGGTGTCGATTTTAGTTTTATAGATATCAAATTTTGCTATATCAGATGTCTGAACAATATTTCTAGTTAAGCTTTCAGCTTCATACAATCCAGTTATAGCTTTTCCTACAAGGAATAGTTTTTCATTGTTTTCGTTTTTAATCTCTGTAATCTGTGTGTAATTACTTAATTGCCTGTAGATTACCCAAAATGCAGTTACCGCCAATAAACCTGCGACTAGGTACCCGGCAATAATTTTAAAAGTCACCGATTTTTTAGTGTTCTTCATATATTCCTATAACTGTAAAAACAGAAAAGCATTGTCCTGTTTCCATGTTAATTAGAGTTTTAAAAGCTGTATTTTAAGCAATCTACTCTATTACATAAAATAAAGTTACAATAAATCAATAAAACAGAGTACTTTTGCCCCGAAATCTCAAAGGGGTGCTAAAATCTAATGATTTGGCTGAGATCATACCCGATGAACCTGGGCGAGTAATGTTGCCAAGGGACGGTAGCATTAAAAAGATATATAAAATCTTTTTAATGCGTAATCGAGATGGTCATTAAACATTGTTGTTACTTATGTTTTGGCGATCTTACTATTTTTAATCAAACTAACAATTAAATAGAATAACTACCCCTTTTATTCGTAATGAACTTTTGCGAATGAAAAATGCAATATTTTATCTTACATGCTTATTGTTGAGTAACTATATAGCCGCTCAAGAATTTCAATTATCTGGAACAGTAACGGATCAAAAATCTCAACCGATTCCTAATGTTACGATACTTATTAAAGGTACATCTACGGGAACACAAACGAACGAAGATGGAAAATTTAGCTTTTACCTAGAAAAAGAAACATATACCTTAGTTTTTAGCTATCAAGGAACAGATAGAAAAGAAGTAGTAGTTGATTTAATAAAGGATAATGAACTGGATATTCAATTAGAAGAAATTCTGGAAAAACTAGATGAGGTTTTGGTAAAATCGGTACGTGTAGAGGCAGATTCACCAATTACACATTCAAATGTTTCAAAAGAAGAAATAGCAACGCGTAATCTGGGACAAGATATTCCTATTCTTTTAAACTACCTGCCAGGAGTTGTTTCTACTACAGATGCCGGTACTGGAGTTGGATATACTTATATTCGTGTTCGAGGTAGTGATGCATCCAGAGTAAATGTAACGTTAAATGGGATTCCGTTTAATGATGCAGAAAGCCAAGGGACATTTTGGGTTAACCTACCAGATTTTGCTTCTTCTGTAGAAAATTTGCAGCTGCAACGAGGAGTAGGAACCTCTACAAACGGTTCTGGAGCTTTTGGAGCAAGTTTAAATTTACTTACCGATGCAGTTTCTGAAACAGCTAGTGGTGAAATTTCAAATTCTTTTGGGTCATTCGGAACCAGAAGACATAATGTGAAATTTAGTACAGGGATATTAAATGATCATATTGAAATTGCAGGGCGATTATCAGCAATTGCCTCTGATGGTTACGTTGACCGTGCGTCTTCAGATTTAAAATCTTATTTTTTACAAGGTTCTTATATCGATGATACTACATTAATCAAGGCCGTTGCTTTTGGAGGACATGAGATTACCTACCAATCATGGTTCGGTATTGATCAAACGACATTAGAAAATGATAGAACTTTTAATCCTGCGGGACAGTATACAGATGCTGATGGAAATACTCGTTTTTATGACAATGAAGTCGACAACTATAAACAGGACCATTATCAATTGCATTGGAATCAAAAATATACCAATAACTGGTCAACAAACTTAGGGTTAAATTATACCTATGGGCGTGGGTTTTTTGAGCAATTT
The DNA here is from genome assembly GCF_001632745.1 of Aquimarina aggregata. Taxonomy (GTDB): domain Bacteria; phylum Bacteroidota; class Bacteroidia; order Flavobacteriales; family Flavobacteriaceae; genus Aquimarina; species Aquimarina aggregata. The sequence continues at coordinate 488,895 of NZ_LQRT01000024.1, forward strand.
AAAGAAGATGAGGATTTTGCTGATTACGATTTTACACCAATTGTGATAGGTGGGGAGACAATTAATACTACAGATTTGATTCGTCGTAGGTGGTTGGATAATGACTTCTATGTCATTAATGCCACTGCAAACTATAAAGACAATAATTTGGATGTTGATTTTGGAGCTTTTTATAGTTTTTATGATGGAGATCATTTTGGAGAAGTTATTTGGGCTCAAAATGCAGGAGGCTCAGAGATAAGAGATAACTATTATTTTGGTAATGGTAAAAAAGATGAGTTCACCATCTTTGGTAAAACAACATATAGAATTAATGATCAATGGAGTGCGTTTTTAGATCTTCAAGGACGTTTTGTTGGATATGAAACCACAGGAGATACTTCAGATAGAGTGCCGCTGGAAGTGGATGAGAAGTATGATTTTTTTAACCCGAAACTTGGAGCAACTTTTCATGTTAATAAAACGAATCACCTGTATGCCTCTTATGCAAGAGCGAACAGAGAACCACGTAGAAGTGATTTTGAAAATGGAATCAACACAGCTGAAAGGCTAAATGATATAGAATTAGGATGGAGATTTACAAATAAGAAAGCAGTAATAAATGCAAATCTATATTACATGTGGTATAAGGATCAATTGGTACTAACTGGTGCTCTAGATGATGTAGGGGCGCCAATAAGAGCAACTAGCGGAGAAAGTTATCGATTAGGGATCGAAATAGATGCAGATATAGCATTATGGGATAGGTTTATTATAAAACCTAATCTTGCCATAAGTTCAAATAAAAACAAGGACTTTGTAACTTCTAAAGATGGAAGTTTAGTAAATCTTGGAGATACAAACATTTCATATTCACCTAATATTGTATTGGGAAATATGCTTATTTATCAACCAATTAAAAATCTACAATTAGGGTTTCTTTCAAAATTTGTAGGAGAACAATATATGGGTAATATTGATAGCAAAGCATCTAAGCTAGATAGCTTTTTTACTAATGATCTTAATATTGTATATGAGATTAAAAATATACCAGTTTTTAAATCTATTGTGTTAACAGGGCTTGTAAATAATGTTTTTGATTTGGAGTACGTTTCTAACGGGTTTTTCTTCACTTTTGATGATGATTTTACTAACCCAGGAACTATTATTACAAGAGAAGGTGCGGGATTTTATCCACAGGCTGGAATAAATTTCTTGCTTGGTGCTACATTGAAATTTTAAACGGATGCTATAAAAAAATGAAGTCCAAAATAATTGTACCTTCATTTTTTTATAGTACTTTTATGGTATAAACTTTAGGGGTGTTTTCGCAAAAGCGAAATCTGAGAAATACCCTTTGAACCTGATTCGGTTAGTACCGACGAAGGGAAAAGTTAATTATCATATGATTTTTTATAATCATATGGTTTTTGATTCTTCGATTAAGGCTATACGCCTAAGGTTTATGGATTAATATTTATTTTATAGTATGACCATAAGCGTAAACAATAAATCACAATCTGTTTCAGAAAACACCTCTATAGTAACACTATTAGCGCAATTAAATGTTGCTTCTAATGGGATAGCGGTTGCTATTAATAATGAAGTTATTTCTAAAGAGAATTGGAATAAAATACAATTACAAAAAGAAGATCATGTGACAATTATACAAGCCACTCAAGGAGGGTAAATATTTGTAAATACCAATATAATTGTATGTAATGTCAGGTTTTCAACTAAACAATAAAAGCTCAAAACAATAATTACCCATGAAGAAAAAGGATACCGCACCAAAGGGAAATGTAATTTCTACAACACCATTTCCTAATTCTAAGAAAATCTATGTGTCAGGAACGATTCATCCACAAATCAAAGTAGCAATGCGTGAGATTTCATTAGATGATACAACTGATAGTTTTACCGGAAAAAAAATACCTAATCAATCAGTAACCGTATACGATACAAGTGGTCCTTATACAGATCCTTTAAAGGAGATTGATGTGCATAATGGTATAGAGCGTATACGAGAACAATGGGTTTTAGATCGTAACGATGTAGAAGAGCTGGATGCGTTTTCATCAACATATTGTAACGAAAGGCTTAATGATTCTAGTTTGGATCATTTAAGATTTAATCATTTACATAAGCCAAAAAGAGCAAAAGAAGGCAAGAATGTTTCGCAGATGTATTATGCAAAACAAGGCATTATTACTCCCGAAATGGAATATGTAGCAATGCGCGAAAACCAAAAATTACAAGAAGTACAAAGGCTATCTAAACAACACCCTGGGCAAGATTTTGGAGCTAGTATACCAGAAGTTATTACACCAGAGTTTGTAAGAGAAGAAGTAGCCAGAGGCCGAGCGGTAATACCATCTAATATTAATCACCCAGAAGCAGAACCAATGATTCTAGGGCGAAATTTTTTGGTTAAAATTAATGCAAACATTGGAAATTCAGCTACAACATCTAGCATTGAAGAAGAGGTAGAAAAAGCGGTTTGGGCATGTCGTTGGGGTGCCGATAATATAATGGATCTTTCTACAGGTAATAATATCCATGAGACACGAGAGTGGATTATTCGTAATTCTCCGGTGCCTATAGGAACTGTGCCTATTTATCAGGCTTTAGAAAAAGTAAATGGTAAAGCCGAAGATCTTACTTGGGAGATTTTTAGAGATACCTTAATTGAACAAGCAGAACAAGGAGTTGATTACTTTACCATTCATGCAGGTGTTAGATTGGCTTATGTGCCTATGACAGCAAAACGAATTACGGGAATAGTTTCTAGAGGTGGATCAATTATGGCAAAATGGTGCTTAGCACATCACAAAGAGAGTTTTTTATATACACATTTTGAGGATATTTGTGAGATTATGAAAGCGTATGATGTTGCATTCTCTTTAGGAGATGGTTTACGACCAGGTTGCATCGCAGATGCTAATGATGAAGCTCAATTTGCAGAATTAGAAACCTTGGGTGAATTAACAAAAATAGCTTGGAAACATGATGTTCAAACTTTTATCGAAGGCCCTGGTCATGTGCCAATGCATATGATTAAAGCAAATATGGATAAGCAATTAGAAGCATGTGGAGAAGCTCCTTTCTATACTTTAGGTCCTTTAACTACAGATATCGCTCCAGGGTATGATCATATAACTTCAGGTATTGGAGCGGCTATGATTGGGTGGTACGGAACGGCAATGCTTTGTTATGTAACTCCAAAAGAACACTTAGGATTGCCAAATAAAGAAGATGTGCGTACAGGTGTAATTACATATAAGTTAGCGGCTCATGCTGCAGATTTAGCAAAAGGACATCCAGGAGCTCAGCATAGAGATGATGCATTGAGTAAAGCGCGTTTTGAGTTTAGATGGGAAGATCAGTTTAATCTGGCACTCGATCCTGAAAAAGCAAGAGAGTATCATGATGAAACTTTACCTGCCGAAGGTGCTAAAATCGCCCATTTCTGTAGTATGTGTGGACCAAAGTTTTGTTCAATGAAAATATCACAAGAAGTACGTGATTATGCCGCAAAAAAGGAAATCAATGATCAAAAAGCTCTTGAAGCCGGAATGCAAGAAAAAGCAGAGGAGTTTAAAGAGAAGGGAAGCGAAGTATACCTATAATTAAAAAGTAATATCAGGGATTTATAAATCAGAAAAACTTTATGTTAATAGTACTAACATCAGAAAAACCATTAACAAATGAAGCAGAACAAATTAATAATTTATTTAAGGCTGGTCTAGAAATATTGCATTTGCGTAAACCAACGTTTACCATTGATGGTTATCGTGCGTTATTAGACCAAATCGATGCAAAATATCATAATAAAATTATGATACATCAATTTCCTGAGTTAACGATAGATTATAATCTTAGAGGTATACATTTACAAGAACAAGCAAGGTTAGATTTAGAAGATGCATTGGAGGTAACTGCCAAAATATATACCAATAAAGGCTTTGCAGTAAGTAGTTCTTTTCATTCTAAAGAAGATATTAAAAATTGTTCTGTTGATTTTGAATATGTACTATTAAGCCCTGTTTTTGGGTCTATTTCTAAAGCTGGATACAAAGGAAAAGGCTTTGATGTTACGGATTTGGATGCATTCGTTATCGGAATGGGAGGGGTCAATGAAGACACATTACAAGCAACTTTTGATTTAGGGTTTAAAGGAGTAGGTGTTTTAGGTGGTATATGGAATACAGAAGACTCGTTAGAGAGTTTTTTAAAGATCAATAAAGTCAATAGTCAGCTAGTAAAATGAAACCTGACCATTAGAAATACAAAATGAAAAATCGCCCATATACATTAACTATTGCAGGTTTTGATCCTTCTGGAGGTGCGGGGTTAATGGCAGATGTAAAAACCTTTGAGTCATTAAAGTGTTATGGACTTGCTGTGCAAACAGCAAATACGGTACAAAATGATATTAAGCTTATTGCATGCCAGTGGATTGATATATCTATTATTCAAGGACAGCTAGAGTTGTTGTTTGAACGTTTTGTTATAGATTTTGTGAAAATTGGGATTGTTAAAAACTGGGAGATTTTAAATGAGATAATAGATATACTACTGGATAAAAATAGTAGTATTAAAATAATCTTAGATCCAGTGTTACGATCAAGTTCGGATTTTGAATTTCATAGCCGATCATCAAAACAAGAGTCAGTAAATGAAAACTATTTTGAAGAAATATTAAAAAAAATATACCTACTCACTCCCAATTATCAAGAAATAGAGAAGTTGTATACTGATAGAAGTATAGAAGAAACTATCAAACATATAAGTGGCGTTACAAATCTATTTTTAAAAGGTGGACATCGAAAAGAGGCTATAGGAAAAGATGAATTGTTTACTAGCACAGGAAAATATTTTATATTAAACCCTAAAGAAGAAAAGGTCTTTTCAGAAAAACATGGTAGCGGTTGTGTACTATCTTCTGCAATAACAGCATATCTAGCACATGGGTTTCCATTGTTGAAATCATGTTTTAGAGCCAAAAGATATACAGAAAAAGTATTAAGTTCTAATAAAAGCTTATTAGGATATCATAAGATGTAATTATACAGATGAAAGAAGTAAGTCTTCAATATATATCCCAAGGAAAAACACCAAATGACCATCTTTATCATATAGAAGAAGTGTGTAAAGCAGGAGGTGCTTGGATACAATTAAGGTTAAAAGATGTTGATATGGTAACCTACTTAGATACCGCCTTAAAATGCCGAAAAATTTGCGATCAATATAATGCCATAATGATTGTGAATGATAATGTTAGTATTGCTAAAGCTATCTTGGCAGACGGTGTTCATTTGGGATTAGAAGATATGGATCCTGTTGAAGCTCGTAAAATATTAGGAGCTAATTTTATAATAGGAGGTACAGCCAATACGATAAAAGATTGTATGCAACACGATATGAACGGAGTAGATTATATAGGATTAGGACCTTTTAGGCACACAACTACAAAAAAGAAACTAAGTCCAATACTAGGAAATGAAGGCTATGCAAAAATAATCACTGAGTTTAAAAATCAGAATTCTGAGATGCCTATTGTAGCGATTGGAGGAATAGATTACAACAATATTTCAGGACTTATAAATGCAGGTGTTTCTGGAATTGCAGTTTCAGGAATGTTGACAAACAAGAAAAACTTGAAAGAAAAAATAGAAGACGTAAAATCACTAATTTCTAGTGAGCTAAAATTAAAGTGTAATGGATAAGCTAAGAATTGTAGATAAAGAATTTTCGTCAAGATTATTTACAGGAACAGGAAAATTTAGTTCTTCGGTGTTAATGAAAGAAGCATTAGTTCGGGCCGAAAGTGAATTGGTTACGGTAGCCTTAAAGCGTGTTGATATTCATGATAAAAATGATGATATCGTATCACATTTAGATCATCCTAAAATTAACCTTTTGCCTAACACTTCTGGCGTTAGGGATGCAAAAGAAGCTGTTTTTGCAGCACAATTGGCAAGAGAAGCTCTTGAAACAAACTGGATAAAATTAGAGATTCATCCAGATCCTAAATACTTATTACCAGATCCGATAGAGACACTAAAAGCTACAGAAGAATTAGTAAAACTCGGGTTCGTGGTAATGCCGTATATTCATGCTGATCCTGTCTTGTGTAAACGACTAGAAGATGTAGGTGTGCAATGCGTTATGCCATTAGGGGCTCCTATTGGTAGCAATAAAGGATTAAAAACATTAGAGTTTTTAGAAATTATTATTGATCAAAGTAATGTTCCTGTAGTAGTGGATGCAGGTATCGGTAGCCCGTCACATGCAGCACATGCTATGGAGCTTGGTGCCGATGCAGTCCTGGTAAATACTGCTATTGCTGTATCCAGACAACCGGTTATGATGGCAGAAGCATTTAAAATTGCTGTACAGGCGGGTCGAATGGCATATGAGGCAAAATTAGCACCCGTTCAACAACATGCCCATGCAAGTAGTCCATTAACTTCATTTCTAACCGAAAGTTAACCGATATGACATCTTTCAAAAGTATTTTTGATCAATATAATTGGGAAGAAACGCTATCTGATATTCTTTCTAAAAAGGAAGAAGATGTGATTAGGGCTATTCAAGCAAATAAGCGTACTCTAGAAGATTTTAAAGCACTTATCTCTCCTGCTGCAAAACCATATTTAGAAGAAATGGCTCAGTTAAGCCGTTATACTACAAAGAAACGTTTCGGAAATACTATTCAAATGTACGCACCAATGTATTTGAGTAATGAATGTCAGAATATATGCACATATTGTGGGTTTAGTATGACCAATAAAATTCCGAGAAGAACATTAACAGATGCTGAAATTCTAAGGGAGGTTGAGTTTTTAAAATCTAAAGGTTATGACCATATATTATTAGTTACAGGAGAAGCTAATAAGACAGTAGGTGTCGATTATATCAATAATGCAATAAGGCTAATACGATCAAAATTTGCAAACATTACTATTGAAGTTCAGCCAATGGATCAGGAAGACTATGAGCAATTAATAGATAATGGATTATATGCGGTATTGGTATATCAAGAAACATATCATAGGGCCGAATATAAGAAGCATCACCCTAAAGGAAAGAAATCCAATTTTAACTATCGATTAGAGACTCCTGATAGATTGGGAAGGGCAGGGATTCATAAAATAGGTTTAGGAGCTCTTTTTGGATTAGAAGATTGGAGAGCAGATAGTTTTTTTACTGCATTACATTTACTGTACTTACAAAAGACCTATTGGAAAACTAAGTACTCTATATCGTTTCCTAGATTGCGACCTCATAGTGGTGGATTAGAGCCTAAGGTTGTAATGACAGATGCAGATCTAGTACAACTCATATGCGCGTTTAGGTTATTTGATGAAGATGTAGAGCTATCTATGTCCACAAGAGAAAGTGAAGTCTTTAGAGAGCATATAGTTTCTCTTGGAATTACATCAATTAGTGCAGAGTCTAAAACTAATCCAGGTGGATATGTTGTAGAACCGCAATCTTTAGAACAGTTCGAAATTTCTGATGACCGTCCGACAGAAGAAGTTGTACAAATGTTGAAAAACCAAGGACTCGAAGTGGTCTGGAAAGACTGGGCGAATAATTGGAAATAGTAAATGGAGTTTACCTAATTTGACACATTCAATGTGTTACCATTCTTTGTAACACGGTATGCTAAGAGTGGGTTTCCTCCTTCTCCTCTAATTTGTTGTCCAAATGATGCGATTTCATAAAGATTTTCATTTCCGCAATTAGATGAAGCTCTAGTGCCTTCAACTTTAAGAGCAGAACAATCACTAGGAGATATATTCGGGTCGCTTAATTCGTATGCAAAAAATTGCTGGTCATTTTGATTATAAATAATCACACCACGTATTCCTCTTCCATCTGTTCTATCCACAAAAATACCTCCCGGAAACCTCAGATTATTGTATTGGGGAAGGTCAAGGTTAATTTGAAAATTAACCGCTATATTAGGCAGGAAAGGGTTGTTTTGATCATCGTCTCCGCTACAGGATAATACTAAAAGAGCAGCGAATAAAAATACTAACTTTTTCATAAGACTATTATTGTTTTGCCAAAATACGTAAATTTGTAATCTTCCGTAAATTTTTTGTTATCTTTGGATAACAAATCCCATTCTCGTGGGATTTTTTGTATTTATATAAACGATGAAGTTATGAGCAAAGTATCTTATTATACTGCAGAAGGGCTAAAAAAGTTAAGAGATGAATTAAATCAACTTAAAGATATAGAACGCCCAAAGGCATCTCAGGCAATAGCCGAGGCACGTGATAAAGGAGATTTAAGTGAAAATGCTGAATATGATGCAGCAAAAGAAGCACAAGGTCTTCTAGAAATGAGGATTTCTAAAATGGAAGCTACATTAGCTAATGCTAGATTAATTGATGAATCCCAACTAGATACTTCTAAAGTATTAGTGCATTCTACCGTTAAGATCAAAAATCAAACTAATGGAGCACAAATGACGTATAAATTGGTGGCACAAAGTGAAGCCGATCTTAAGACAGGAAAAATATCTGTAGATTCACCTATAGGTAAAGGACTACTTGGTAAAAGTGTAGGAGAAATAGCAGAAATTCAGGTTCCTAATGGAGTGATGAAATTTGATATTGTTGAAATTTCAAGAGAATAAATAGATGTTTATTAAATAATATTTAATGCCTTTTTTGAGAATAATCAAAAAAGGCTTTTTTATGATTTAGAGATAAGTATAATACAGATAAAAGAACTATATTTCGGAATCATAATCCAACTAAAATTTTATAATGCCTACCCTGTTCACTAAAATCGCTAATGGCGATATTCCGTCCTATAAGGTTGCCGAGGATGAAAATTTCTTTGCATTTTTAGATATTAACCCTAATGCAAAGGGGCATACGCTTTGTATTCCAAAAATAGAAGAAGATAAAATATTTGACCTTGATGAAGATACGTATTTAGGTTTAATGAGCTTTTCTCGTAAAGTAGCTAAGGCTATAGAAAAAACGGTGTCATGCAAACGTGTGGGGATTGCCGTTGTAGGACTCGAAGTTCCTCATGTTCATGTCCACTTAATCCCAATTAATGAAATGAAAGAAATGACATTTCAGCATAAAATATCTATGGAAGAATCAGACTTTAAAGCACTTGCTTTAGAAATTCAATCTAATTTATAAGTAATGCAAGATTTAGAGTTTAAATTATCCTTGACTCTTAGAATAGATTGGAGCGAAATGGACACATATCAACATGTTAATAATGTAAATTTCATGAAGTATATGCAAAGTGCTCGTGTTCAATTTTGGGATGTTACAGGCTTAGCAAAGCTGTATTCTGAAACTAAAAAAGGGCCAATGTTAGTATCAACTAAATGTGATTTTAAACATCCTCTTTTTTTTCCTGGAAACGTAACTATTAAAACCAAAGTCGAGTTTATAAAGAACTCAAGTTTTGGTTTGTATCATCATCTTTATAATGATGAAGGATTACTCTGTGCACAAGGTCATGATGTAGCGGTTTGTTTTGATTTTAACATTGATAAAACTTTTCGAATTACAGAAGAATTGCGACAGGTAATGTCTAAATATTAAGGAATATTTATTTTATTAGATTCCTAAAATATCTGGATGATATAAATATGTGTATCCTAACCCTACGATAAGTAGTACTATGATGAGTAGACTATAAAACAGCCCGGTAAATTTTGTCGATGATGGGATAGATGTAATGGTCTTTTTATGATATTCATATACTCGTTCAATATCAAGAGTCCATTGTCCAGGGTAGATTTGATTTTCACACTTTGTGCACTCAATATGATCTATGATATGTTTCTTTGTTTTAATCAGAAACTTTGTTTTTAATTTTTGTTGTTTAAAAGAAAGTACCATTCCATCGGTAGAGTAACATTCAGGGCAGTTATTGGTAAGAGTGGTTTCTTTTAATGTAATATATTCGGTTTTCACGATCTATATGATTTAATAGCTAAGTAGATTTGTATAACGTTTTGTAGAAAATATTGTTATACTATTTGGTCTTTAATCTTATACTTTTATAAAATATTATAAAGAATCGATACCCGATTTTGGAAGTGTTATTTGAAAAGTTGATCCTTTATCTATTTCGGATCTAAGTACTCTAATTCTTCCGGGATGATATTCTTCAATGATCCTTTTAGCTAAGGATAACCCTAGCCCCCAACCTCTTGTTTTAGAGGTGTAGCCTGGCTCAAATATTTTTGTAAATTTACTTTTAGGAATACCCTTTCCGGTATCATGAACTTTAATAAATACTCGTTTTGGGTCATCAGTTAATTCAATCTTAAGGTCTCCTTTTCCTCGCATTGCATCAATGGCATTTTTTACTAGATTTTCTATTGTCCAGCTATATAATTGAGAATTAAGAGATACATTAATTGGATCGTTAGGTAGATTTATAGAGAAATTGATTAATTTCGAACTTCTAGATTGTAAATAGGTATAGGCATCTTTAGTTTCTTGCACAATATCAACCTCTTCTAATTTTGGGATAGATCCTATTTTTGAAAAGCGTTCTGTTATTACTTTTAATCTTGAAATATCTTTTTCAATTTCTATAATATATTCAGGATTTACATTTTCGGCTTTTAAAATTTCATTCCAACCTACTAATGAAGATAATGGTGTACCTATTTGGTGAGCAGTTTCTTTTGCCATACCTGCCCAAAGTTTATTTTCTTTACTAGCATTAGAAGTTGTGAAAAAGAAATAGATAACGCCTATTAATAGAAGTAAAATTAGAGCAATGGCTAACGGGTAGTATTTTAATTTATTTAAAATATCAGAATGCCCATAATAAATATATTGTACCGTATCTCTTAAATCTATTTCTATAGGCTTATTCTGAGATTTTAGATTATTTAAATAAGAGGTTAATTTACTCTCATTTTCAATTATGTTTTCTGATATATTTTGGAAATAACTAGGGTCTGGTTTCCCTATAGAATCTCTAATAAAATCTCCTTTAAAATCGGTAATTATTATAGGAATTGATCGATTTGTAGCACTTATTAAAATAGATAATTCTAGATAATCATCAGACTGTTCAGAGTTTAAAGCTTCTTGTGATTGAGCCCATATTTCTATTTTAGTACGTTCATCATCTTTAAAGCGTTCTAAAAATAGAGAGGTACTCCACAAAGCTAAAGCCGTTATTACTACAACAGCTATAATAATAAAATAGCTTGAAAAATTGCGCTCATCAGAGAAATTCATATAGACCCGTTAACTAAATCTTAAATATAAACGTTTTTAGACAATTTTATTGCCCATATACCTTAATACTAAAAGTCTGTTCTAAACTTTAATTATCTTTGTTGAATATAATATAAATTATGATCAAAATTAATCCTTCTGAGGTTTCAATAGGAAAATTACACGGTATGATGCTTGGAGCGATTGGTCCAAGACCGATTGCATTTGCTAGTACAATAGATGCCGATGGAAACTCTAATTTATCTCCTTTTAGCTTTTTTAATGTTTTTAGTGCTAATCCGCCAATACTTATTTTTTCTCCAGCGCGTAGAGTTAGAGACAATACAATAAAGCATACTTTAGAAAATGTAAAAGCGATAAAAGAAGTTGTGATTAATATTGTAAACTATGATATTGTACAGCAAATGTCGTTGTCAAGTACAGAATACCCCGAAGGAGTTAATGAATTTGAGAAATCTGGACTTACAATGGTTGCATCAGAGAAAGTTTCTCCATATCGTGTAGGAGAATCTCCAGTGCAATTTGAGTGTAAGGTTAATGAAATTGTAGCAATGGGAGAAGAAGGAGGTGCAGGGAATTTAATTATTTGTGAAGTGCTTTTAATGCATGTAAACAAAAATATATTAGATGAAGACGGGAAAATAGATCAACATAAAATAGATCAAGTAGCTCGAATGGGAGGAAATTGGTATACAAGAGCTAATAAAGGTATGTTTGAAGTCCCTAAACCTCTTAGTACGATTGGTATAGGTGTAGATGAGTTACCTTTGACTATAAAAAATAGTAATGTTTTTACAGGAAACGATTTAGGTAAATTGGCAAATGTAGAAAAGATACCCCAAAAAACAGGGGCTTTGCAATTTGTTAATAACCATAGTGATATAAAGGTTAGAATAGAGCAAGCTAACCAAATAGAAATTCATAGATTTGCAAAGCAATATCTAGATCAAGATGATATAGATATAGCATGGAATATTTTATCAGCAAAATTATAATATAGTAGAGATGGAAGTACAAGGTAAAGTAAAAATGATCGGTGAGACACAAACCTTTGGTAGTAATGGTTTTAGAAAGAGAGAAATAGTAGTAACTACTGAAGAGCAATATCCACAACATATCATGGTAGAGTTTGTTCAGGACAAATGTGACTTATTAAATCCTTTTCAAGTTGGACATGATGTAAAAATTAGCATCAATTTACGTGGTAGAGAATGGGTAAACCCACAAGGTGAAACTAAGTATTTTAATTCAATACAAGGATGGAGAATAGAAAGTTTACAGCCAGCCGCACCTTCAGGTGGAGCACCAGCAGCAGTGCCGCCAGCAGACGCTTTCGAACCAGCTACAAACATTACTCAAGACGAACATGATGATTTACCATTTTAATCTATTATAGTTCTTCATGTATATTAAAAGTAAAAAGTCCGATAGAAATATCGGACTTTTCATATTATAGTTTTAGGTTAACCTTTTAATAAAACTCAAAAAAGCAATGATGAACAAAATTTATCTTAAAAGGCCTTAACAAATATTGGGATTATTTTGGTTAATTCAAACAAGTAATTGATATTTAACGTTATAGAAACATCTGCTTTTTTATTTTGTATATCTTAACAAATACATTACAATTTCCTTCTGTGAACCATGCTGATATTGATGGATTATTAGCTGTGGGTGGAGATTTATCAACTGATAGATTAGTAGAAGCTTATACCAATGGTATTTTTCCGTGGTATAACGAAGATCAACCTATATTGTGGTTTAGTCCAGATCCTAGAATGGTGTTGTTTCCTAAAGAGTTACATATAAGTAAAAGTATGAAGCAATTATTAAGAAAAGATCAGTTCGAGGTTACATTTAACAAGGATTTTGATACTGTTATATATAATTGTGCAACAGTTAAAAGAGTAGAGCAGGATGGGACATGGATAACAAATGACATGCAAAAAGCCTATAAAAAAATGCACATATTAGGATATGCGATATCTGTAGAAGTCTGGTTTGATAGTGAACTAGTAGGAGGACTTTATGGAATCTGGTTAGCCGATAAAAAAATATTTTGTGGAGAGAGTATGTTTTCTAAAGTAAATAATGCATCTAAATTTGGCTTTATTAAATTGGTCGAATGGTTAAAACAAAAAGAAGTAAATTTAATTGACTGTCAAGTGTATACAGATCATTTGGCGAGTCTAGGTGCAAGAGAAATTTCAAGAGCAGAGTTCTTGACATTTTTAAAATAAAAAACACCATTTTTAAACTGTTTTAAAATAACACAAGGATGATCATTCATAATTTAGGATTAGAAGATTCAATTTTAAATCAATTTATTTTAGAAGTAAGAGATGTACAGATACAAAAAGATGCCATGCGATTTAGAAGAAACATTGAGCGTATTGGAGAAATCTTGGGTTATGAATTAAGTAAACTTCTTAGCTTTGAAGAAAGAATTATTCAGACTCCTTTGGATAAGATAAAGGTATCTGTTCCTTATGATAAACTTGTATTATTTGCAATTCTAAGGGCGGGATTACCGTTGCATCAAGGGCTACTTAATTATTTTGATCGTGCAGAAAATGCATTTATTTCAGCATATAGACATCATAAAAATAATGAAGACAATTTCGAAATTATCATAAAATACTTAGCCTCCCCTTCGATTCAGGATAAAATTGTTATTCTTGCGGACCCTATGCTCGCTACAGGAAAAACGCTAGAAAATACGTTAAATGCCATTAAAGAAAATGGTATACCTAAACAAATACATATAGTTTCAGTTATTGGTTCTAAAACTGGTGTAGAATATATACAAAAAGTGTTTCCAAAAAATACACATTTATGGATAGGTGCTATAGATGACAAACTTAATGAAAAGAGTTATATCATTCCTGGTTTGGGAGATGCAGGAGATCTATCTTACGGAGTTAAAATATAGTCTCTTACCATAGTTTTTTATCTTTAGCTTAACTAGAACACTACTTGCCATATTGAGATAGAAAACCCAAGACGATAATTGCTTTTTAAAGAACAACTTAAGTAATTAGAATATGATTCTTCATAGTAGGTTCCCTGTTCCTCATATCAAAATTCTCATGAGTCTTTTAAAAGAGACTGTCAAATCATAAATAACAAAAAAGTAATTTGTGTTTTTTAATACGAATTATTCAAAATAATACGGTGAATCTTTAGAATTCAATTTTTGTTTTATGATATAAAGAAACGATTTGACAATAATAGTTCTTAATATGGTATCTAGGAGAATGATAAAAAGAGAAAGATTTGTGCTGCTTTTTGTGAACTATACAATTACTTTGTGAAAGATCTAAACTATTCTTAATGTTTTTAAGATTTTTTGACTTCATTTTTGCGTAATATAAAGACCATAATTCCTTTACAATTTATTAACAAACTCTTATTTAGTGTTAATATCAAATAACCCAAAAGTTAATATTTTTTTAAAGTAAGAAAACACCATTTTTTTTGAATATAAAAATTTGATAAACAGGGGTTTATACAATTAAAATCGTACGGTTTAACCGCAGTAAAATACTTGTCAGTATATATAAAATTATGCTTTACACTGTTTTATTTGTAAAACGATCTTATCAAAACCTCATTAACTTTTGTTTATTTTAACAAAATAAATTTGGTCGATAAAATATTAAAAATCTACTCACTAATAATATGATTAATTTAAAACAAACTAAATGAATGCAAAATATGTAAGAGAATTACTTTTCGTCTTAATTGTATTGTCCATAAATATAGGTTTTGGACAAACAGTTACGGGAGAAGTTACAAGTTCGGGAACACCTTTGCCAGGGGCTAGTATAGTGGTTAAGGGTACTACAAATGGAACGCAAACAGACTTTGATGGTAGATATACGCTTAGTAATTTTGCCGATGATGCTATAATGGTAATAAGTTATTTAGGATTTATTACTCAAGAAATTCCAATCCAAAATAGAGAGGTTATTGATATTGTACTCGTTGAAGATGCCGAGGCCTTAAGCGAAGTAGTAGTTGTAGGATATGGTACACAAAGAAGATCTGATTTAACAACCTCTATATCCACAATTTCATCTGAAAAATTGGCAGAGATTCCTTCTACAGATATTGGACAAGCACTTCAAGGTAGAGCAGCAGGGGTTACCGTAACTAATGGGGGTTCACCAGGTGAAAGAAATGCGGTTCGAATTAGAGGATTAAGTACATTTGGTAACGGAGACCCACTTTATGTTGTAGACGGTGTTTTTACTACAAGTATTAGTAATATTAGCCCTGCATCAATTAAAAAGGTTGATGTGTTAAAAGATGCGGCTGCGGCTGCCGTTTATGGTTCTAGAGGATCAAACGGTGTTATTATTATAACAACAGATAAAGGGAAGGAAGGAAAACCAAAATTTAATTTCAATACATATACTGGATGGCAACGTTCTAATAAAAGATATGATGTATTAAATACTGCGCAGTATATTCAATATATTAGTGAGATTAATGCACAAGGACAAGTGCCTAATGCCGGAGGTACAACCATTGATATTATAAATGATAACCCAAATTTTAATGGTAATGGAGTAGAGACTGATTGGCAAGACGCATTATTTCGTAGTGCCCCAATTACTAGTCATGACTTTAATGTTTCAGGTGGTTCAGAGAAAGCGACTTATAGTTTTGGAGCCTCTGTATTTGATCAGGATGGGATTTACATAGATACTAATTTTAAACGATATACTTTTAATGCAAATAGTGAATTTAAAATTACCGATAAGTTTAAAGTCGGTGAAACATTTGCTTTAGGTTTTACAGAAAGAGTAGCACCTCAAGTGAGTGATGGTAGGGAGCCATTATTAAACGTATTAGCTTCTGCACCATATACACTTATTAGAAATGCTGATGGGTCATTTTCTGGACAAACCGATGCAGATAACAATAATGCTAGAAACCAGATTCGTGTTCAGGACTCTGATGATAATTTATCAAGAAATACATCTATTATTGGTTCTTTATATGCAGAGTATGAATTACTCGAAGGGTTGAAATTTAGAACGCAATTTGGTTTAGATGCTTTTTACTTCTTACAAGATAATATTCTTAGAGCATATGATGAAGGAGGGCAATTTAGTAAACCAAATACTGATATTTCTAAAACTAGAGCAAACCAAATATCAAGAATATTTACAAATTCTTTAAGTTACAACAATACTTTTGGAGATGTGCATAATATAGGTGCAACATTGGTTTCTGAAAGACAGGATATTAAATTTCAGACTTTAACGGCTTCAAGTACAAATGATGTTACAAATTTAATAAATGAGTTAGTTGGAACAGGTGGTACAAGTAGTTTAACAGAAGAAGAAGTGTTGATTTCATATTTAGGTCGTTTAAATTATGCCTATGATGGAAAGTATTTAGTTTCAGGATCTATTCGACGAGATAAATCATCACTGTTTGGACCAAATAATCAAGTAGGATGGTTTCCTGCAGCGTCAATAGGTTGGGTAGTTTCAAAAGAGTCATTTTTAATAGATAATCCAGTAATTAATAACTTGAAATTAAGAGCGAGTTATGGGGTTACAGGTAATAATAGAATTCCAAGAGATGTTGCTAATGCTAATGTAGCTTTTCAGTTAAACTATCCAATTGGAGGGCAAACGCAGTTAGCCAGTGGATTAAGTGGTATTGCAAACCCTGATGTAAAATGGGAAGAAGGGATCAAACAAAATTTTGGTTTTGATTTAGGGTTATGGAACAATAAAGTAACATTATCTGGAGATTATTTTATCAATGAAAGTAATGATCTTTTAGTTTCTGAACCTACACGACCTAGTATAGGTGGTGGAGGTGGTAATGCTGGTTTACCTGTAATTAGAAATGCTGCAAATATTCAAGTTGACGGATTCGAATTAACTTTAGGATATACCGATAGTGAAGGAGATTTTACTTGGGGAGCAAGTGCTAATATAACTTTTGCCGAAAGTGAAGTAAAAAGTATTGGTCGTAACGATCAGATCTTACAAGGACGTATTAACCCTCTTGAAGCGAGTGTGAGTAGATTAGCTGTAGGAGAGCCTTTATATCATTTCTTCGGACTAGTATTTGATGGGGTGTATTCCACAGAGCAAGATATAATTGATGATCTAGGAGCCGATAATCTTGATGATTTTTCAGGAACATCTACAGCATCTTATTTAGTTAGACCTGGTGATGTTCGTTACAGAGATATAAATGGTGATGGAGATATTACCGATGAAGATAGAACTATTATTGGTGATCCTAATCCTGATTTTACATATGCAATAAACCTAAATGCTGCATATAAAGGTTTTGACTTATCTGCATTAATTACGGGTGTTCAAGGAGCAGATGCTTTTAATACTAATGTTTTTAACCTACAAGGACAAGAAGGTGTTTTAAATAGAGGTGTAGAAGTTTTAGATCGTTGGCAAGCTCCAGGAGATGTTACTAATGTACCTAGGTTTAGATTTGGTAGAAATACAAATAATGATATATCAACACGTTTTGTTGAGGATGCATCTTATGCAAGGTTAAAAAATGTTACCTTAGGGTACTCGTTATCTAGTAATGTTTTGGATAGAGCTTTTAATGGACATTTAAGTAAAATTAGAGTCTATGTGCAATCTCAAAACCTTGTTACACTTACAGATTATTCTGGATTAGATCCAGAAATTGAACCTTTTTACTCCGCTGCAGGTATTATCGAAGGTCTTAATATCGATAGAGGAAGAGGACCACAACCTGTCACTTTTTTAACAGGGCTACAAATTGAATTTTAAAATAAAGTTATGAAAAAGCGATTAATTCTTAAATTAACATGTACAATGGTAGTGGCTATGCTATTCATTGTATCATGTGACGATGATGCTGTTGTATTGAATAATAATGAGATTCCGCAGGCTACATTCTTTAGTACGCTTGATGCAGCAGGCTTAGCTTCTGCAGCAAATGCTACTTATGTGCATTTCCAAACGCAAGGTTTATACCAACGTTTTGGATATATTTTACCCGACACTTTTGGAGATGAGATGGTGCCTTCTGGGGATCCAAATTTTTTACCGTCTTATGAATATAGAATTTCACCAGAATTAGATCAAACAGCTTTGTTATGGACACAAGCCTATAATGGTATTGCAAGATGTAATTTTTTAATTCGTAATGAGCAATTGATAAGAGATAGAGTGGCAAATTCAGATTTTACAGATGCCGATGTTACTAATAGAATTGGTGAAGCAAGATTTGTTAGAGGATTGTTTTATTTTATTCTGGTAAAACGATATGGTGGTGTGCCTTTAGAACTTGAGGCAGAAACGTCAATAACGGGTGTGCCAAGATCTACCGTAGATCAAGTGTATGATGTTATTATTAACGATCTTACGATGGCATCTAATATGTTGTTTAGTAAAGGTGCTACAGAGAATGGAAGAGCTACAAGAGGTGCGGCTTTTGGAATGTTAGGTAAGGTATATTTACAAAGAAAAATGTATAATGAAGCCCAAACTGCTTTAGCTCAAGTGTCTGGATATAGTTTATTATCTAAAGAAAACTATAGAGATAATTTTAATGATGGCGGAGAGTTTAATGATGAGTCCATGTTTGAAGTTATTTTTAATGGAGAGGCAGAAAATAATGCGCAATGGAATGCAAATGGTGAAGGAGTTGCCGAAGTAACATTTCATGCTCAAGAATATTCTGGATGGGGAAATGCAAGACCTTCTCAAAAAATGATAGATGAGTTTGAAGATGATGATCATAGATTAGCAGATGCTATTTTACAACCTGGTGATACCTTTGGGGCAGCCAATGATCAGATAAAAGACGATGGTAACGTTTGGTTTAAATTTTCACAATTGTACGAGAATAATGCAACAGTACCAGAAGGAGCAACAAATGCTAGAGTATTACGATATGCAGATGTAGTTTTGATGCAGGCTGAAGTTGAAAATAGGTTAGGAAACGATCCACAAGCAATAGCTTTTCTAAATCAACTAAGAACACGTTCAGAACTTCCTTTATATGGATCAGCAGAAATGGATTCTAGAGGGTATCCAGTAGATACTCCGGATAATGTCTTTAGAGCAATTGTACATGAGCGTATGGTTGAACTATGTGCAGAACAACAAAGATTTGATGATTTAATCCGATGGGATTTAGATGCGCAAGAATTAGCCACAGACGATAGCGGTAACCCAAGAGGATATAATCCTGATGTTCATCGATTAATGCCAATACCGCAGGTCGAAATTGATACGAATGAAGAATTAAATTCTTCGGATCAGAATCCAGGATACTAAATTACTAATATAGAGTAGTTTGATTTGTTTTTTAAAGGGCAGAGACATGTCTGTCTTTGCCCTTTTTATAGTTTACGTTCTTTTTTGTATAAGAAAAGGACATTTCTTTCATAAATATTTACTTTAGCATTTATCAATAAACTATCATTAAGTATATATGTTATGGTAGTTGGTACTTTTTAATTTTTTGATGCTATGAAAAAGGTTACGGGATATATAGTTGGAGTGTTATTTATTTTTTTTGTTTGGAGTTGTGACAAAGACCTCAAACCAACAAAAAATAATAGTACTGATGCTAAGGTAAATCATGTCAAAATTTTCAAAAAACTAGCTGCAGATAGTACAGGAATAAAGTTTTCTAACAATCTTCTTGAAAATGATACTTTAAATTACTTTACGTACCCTTACCTCTATATGGGCGGGGGTATTTCTGCAGGAGATATTAATAATGATGGTCTCATTGACCTTTTCTTTACCGGAAATATGGTTGAAAACAAACTATATTTAAATAAAGGAAATCTACAGTTTGAGGACATAACAGCTAAAGCAGGCATATCTGGTGATAACCGATGGTTTACAGGGACAACTATGGCAGATGTAAATAATGACGGTTATTTGGATATTTATTGTATGGTTGCTGGGCAATCAAATCCTAAAGATAATCTGTTATTTATAAATAATGGAGATATGACTTTTACTGAAAAAGCAAAAGAATATAACCTAAACGATATTGGTAATAGTGTAGATGCCTCCTTTTTTGACTATGATTTAGATGGAGATCTAGATGTATATGTAGCAAATTATCCAATTACTCCTTTTCAATATAATAGTTATAATTATAAAATGCGAATGGATAGGGTAACAGATGAAGAAACAGATAACCTATATCGAAATGATGGAGGACATTTTACTAAAGTTACCAACGAATCAAATGTAAGATTATATAGTTTATCATTAAGTGTAACAGTAAGTGATCTTAATCAGGATGGATGGCCTGACTTATATGTTTCTAATGATTTTGGTACACCTGATTGCTTATATCTAAATAATCAGGATGGAACTTTTAAAAATGCTATTAAAGAATCAACAGAGCATACATCATTTTACGGAATGGGAGTGGATATAGCCGATTTTAATAATGATGGGTTGATGGATATTCTACAAATGGATATGGATGCAGCCTCAAATAGACGTTCAAAAGCAAATATGGCTAGTATGAACCCCAAATTGTTCGAAAATATTGAGAAAGTTGGTTTTCAGTATCAATATATGCAAAACACTTTACAACTTAATTCGGGAATCCTTAAAGATAAAACTCCAAAGTTTAGTGATATATCAAGACTGGCAGGGTTATCTTCAACAGACTGGAGTTGGGCTCCATTGTGGGCAGATTTAGATAATGATGGTTTTAAAGATATTTTTATTTCTAATGGAACCAGAAGAGAAATTAACAACAAAGATTATTTTGCTGCTTTAAAAGGAGAAAAGAAAAACAAGGATAGTCTCTTGGTAAAAAGCCTTAGAATTCCTTCAGAAAAAATTGATAATTATGTATTTCGTAATAAAAAAGATCTAACCTTCGAACAAGCCAATGACTATTGGGGTATTTCGCATAAAGGATTTTCTAATGGGGCGGTGTATGCTGATCTTGACAATGATGGAGATTTAGAAATTATTACGAATAATATAGATGAAATGCCTTCCGTATTTGAAAATACAAGTTCACAAATTAATAATTATCTAACGGTTAAATTAAAGGGTAGTGATAAAAATAAATTCGGATTAGGAGCTAAAGTAATTCTTAAATCTCAGGAACTTATACAGACTCAAGAGCTGACTTTAAGTCGAGGTTTTCAATCCTCTGTAGCTCCACAGTTACACTATGGTTTAGGGACATTAAATACAATAGATGAGCTCAAAGTTATTTGGCCAAACGGAAATGAACAAATAATAAAAGATGTTGCTGTAAATCAAGCGATTACTCTTTATTTTTCAGAAGGTTCTAAAGCAATAGTAGAAAGTAATAACCCTGACAAAAAACATTTATTTGATAGCTTTTCTGATACACTTGTTTTGTACAAACACAAAGAAAATAGATTTAATGACTTTAAGTTAGAAGTATTATTACCTCATAAAACTTCGCAATTCGGTCCAGGTATAGCCGTTGGTGATTTAAATGGCGATACATTAGATGATTTTTATATAGGTGCAGCTTCAAAATATCCTGGAGGTATGTTTTTTCAAAAACCTGATGGTAGTTTTGAACAGCAGAAAACTAAAATTTTGATTGCTGATCGAGCTTTCGAAGATATGGGAGCATTGATTTTTGATCCAGATAATGATGGCGATAATGATCTTTATATCGTAAGCGGAGGTAACGAATTTGGATATAATAGTAATATGTTGCAAGACCGGCTGTATATTAATGATGGTAACGGTAATTTTAGAAAAAGTACGAATGCATTACCCCATATGATCACAAGTGGTGGTCGAGTGTATACGAACGATTTTGATCATGATGGAGATTTAGATCTTTTTGTTGGAGGAAGATTATTACCTACAAATTATCCTTACCCACCTGTTAGTCATATTCTTGAGAATGTAAGTGACAAGGGAATTCCTAAGTTTAAAGATGTTACATTAAAAGTAGCTCCGATGCTTAAAGAAAAATTTGGAATGGTTACCGCAGCTTCCTTTGTAGATTATGATAAAGATGGTTGGGATGATCTTGTTATTGTTGGCGAGTGGATGCCGATTAAAGTTTTAAGAAATAATAAAGGTAATTTTGAAGATGTTTCAGAAAGTTTAGGACTTAAAGATACTGCTGGTTGGTGGTTTAGTATTGCAAATGAAGATTTTGACAATGATGGCGATATTGATTTTATGGTAGGTAATCTTGGCTTAAACTATAAATATAAAGCAAAGGAAGATGAAACCTTTGATATTTATTTTAATGATTTTGATGGTAATAAAAGAAACGATATTGTATTGAGTTATTACAATGAAGGTAAAAAATACCCTGTGAGAGGGAGAGAATGTTCATCAGAGCAAATACCATCAATTAAAAAGAAATTCAAAAACTATAAAGAGTATTCGACAGCTACATTAACTGATGTTTACGATGAGAAAAAGCTAGAAAAAGGACTTCATTATCAAGTAAAATCATTTGCAAGTATATATTTAGAAAATGTAGATGGAAAATTTGAAATACATGAACTTCCTAATGAAGCCCAATTATCGCCTATAAATCAAATGTTAATCAAAGATTTTAATAACGATGGTCATCTAGATGTAGTAGCAGGAGGAAATTTATATGCTTCAGAAGTAGAAACTCCTCGCGCAGATGCAGGCCAAGGCGTTCTTCTTTTAGGAAATGGTAAAGGCTCTTTTACTTCGGTGCCTGCAGTAGATAGTGGTTTATTTACAGGAGGAGATGTAAAAGACCTAGCAATGATAAAAATAAAAGAACAGGACTACATTCTTTCTGTAAAGAATAATGATTTTTTACAGTTTATTAAATACAATGCACAATTAGAGGAGTAAGTATTGCTTAAACCTCATTATATCTAAAACAGCTAGTAGTGTGGTCATTGACCATGCCTATAGCTTGCATAAAAGCATACATGACAGTAGAGCCTACAAATTTAAAACCTCTTTTTTTAAGATCTTTGCTGATTTTATCCGAAATCTCTGTTGTTGCTGGGCATTCTTTGTGATGTTTCCAATTATTTTTAATGGGTTTTTGATTTACAAAAGCCCATATGTAAGCGTCAAAACTACCAAACTCTTCTTGAATTTTCATAAAGTTTTGAGCATTAGATATAGCCGAGTTTATTTTTAATTTATTACGAATAATGCCCGCATTTTGCATCAATTCTTCCCTTTTACGATCATCATAATTTGCTATAATCTGATAATCAAAATTATCAAAGGCAACTTTAAAATTATCTCTTTTACGTAGAATTGTAATCCAGCTTAATCCTGCCTGAAAAGTTTCGAGTACTAGAAATTCAAATAAAAGTTGCTCATCATGAAGAGGAGTTCCCCATTCGTTATCATGATAATTTTCGTATAATGCATCGCCTACACACCACCCACACCTATGTTTGTCCATACTAATTTGAATTAATTGTCTGTTTGATAGCCTTCAGGACGTTTCCAGCGTATTGGAGCTGTAGGTTCTGCTTTAATTTTGAATTCTTGAGTCTTTAATAAACGCATGGCTTCTTCAACTCCTTTTTCTAATTGTGGATCTTTTCCTTGTAGTACAGATTTTGGATCTTGTATAACTTCGATATCCGGAGCAACTCCTTCGCCTTCTACTGCCCAATTACCATTAACATCATAAAACCCACCTCTAGGGGCAACCATTCTACCTCCGTCTATAAAACGAGGAGTATCCCATGTACCTACAAGGCCACCCCAGGTTCTTGTTCCTACCAAAGGTCCTATTTTTTTAGCACGAAACATATAGGGTAATAAATCACCTCCAGAACCTGCTCGTTCATTAATAAGCATTACTTTAGGTCCCCAAATGCCGGCTATAGGTGTTGTCCAAGGGCGATTATCATGTGTTTTACTATTAAAGTACCCTAATAGTTCTCTGGACATAATATCGATCATATAATCTGCTGCAGAACCACCCCCATTATTACGCTCATCTATAATAACACCTTTTTTATCTTGTTGTGAAAAATAATACCTGTTAAAAGAGGTAAAACCAGAACCTGCTGTATTTGGTACATATACATATGCTAATTTACCACCAGATAATTTATCTACTTTTCTTTTATTAGCTTCGATCCAATCATACGTTCGTAATCCTCGCTCACTGCGAATAGGTTTTACAAGAATTTCTCTTGCATTTGTCGAGGAAGGAGAACTGCTTACTGTAAGAGTAGTTTCTCTACCCGCGGTTTGCTCTAATAAGCTATAGGGATTTATACTAAGATCCAATTTTTGATGGTTGATACTCAAAATATAGTCCCCCTCTTTTACATCAATACCAGGAAGTGATAAAGGAGCTTCTAGATCTGGATTCCAGCTTTCACCACTATAAATTTTTGTAATTCTATAAGCGCCATTATTAACTTCAAAATCACAACCAAGTAGTCCAACAGGTATTCGATCGATTTTAGGAGTATCTCCCCCAGATACATATGAATGTCCTATAGAAATTTCTCCACTCATAATATCAACCACATAGTTTAAATCGGTTCTGTGTCTTACATGTTTGATCCAAGGTGAATACCATTTGTATATTTCATCCCAAGGGGCTCCGTGTGTATTGTTTACATATAAGAAATCTCTCATATAGCGCCAACCTTCTTTAAAAATTTGATGATACTCTTCTGTAGGATTTACTTTTACTTTTAAATTCATTTTAAGCTTTCCGTCACCAGGTTTGGGCTTTGCACTAGTGCTTACAATCCTCCATGAATCTTTTTGATGTAATAAAGTGTTTTTTCGGTCTGATGAGGTTATCATATCTGATACGCCTTTAGCAAAGACTTCAGATTTCATATCTTTTATGGTGTACTTGTGAATCGTTAATTCGGGCTCATTAGGGACGTTTTCAGCTATGAAAATAACATTATCAGGTCCTTTTGCTAATCCGGCATATTGGCGTGCTTCTAATTTTAAGGCTACAATACGATTGTAAATACCATCTGCATCTATAGTTACTGTAACAGCATTTTTTGAGTCGTCTTTCTCTTTAAGTTCATCTTTTTCAGTACTTGTTTTTTCTAATACCTCTTCATCGGTTTTTGGTAAATTAGGAGCTTTGTCTGATTTAGAAAGAACAATAGCATATAAACTTCTTTCAACTTCTGTGTCATATGAGCTCATATCTAACCAACCTGATTGTAATCCATAATTTGTACTGGCCAAGAAATAAAGGTATTTTCCAGTTTTATCCCAAATGGGACTTATAGCATCAGCAATTCCATCGGTTAATTGGATAGTTTTTTTAGAATCTATGTTATAAGCAAAAATTGCTTTGAAATGACTCTTTAATTGTTTTGGATAGGCAATCCATTTACTATCAGGAGACCATACAGGATTTAATGTTCTATTGGGATGTGCGTAGTTGTCAGAAACTACTTTGTTTGCTTTTCCGGTAGTTAGATTAATAACCCAGATGTTATAATCTGTATCAGAATAAGCTATATGTGATCCATCAGGAGACCAATCTGGTCGAAAATAAAAAGTATGATTGGGCAGATCAAATACTTTTTTATTGTTTCCTTGTTGATCTGTAACGACTAGTTTGTATTCACCACTTGCATCAGAAAACCAAGCTATTTTATCTCCTTTTGGCGACCATATAGGAGCACGTTCTGCAGAAGCTGGTGCATTAGATAAATTACGCCAGGTTCCATTTTCTTTTGGAACACTAAATATCTCTCCACGGTGTTCAAAAATAGCTCGTTTACCTGTAGGAGAAATATTCGCGTTTGTTAATTGAGACGCAGTTATATTCTCCCATCTAGGTCTAGCAAAATTCATATCACCTTGTACCTGGATTTCTAATTGTTTAGTACTAGCGTTCTGAAGATCTATAAGGTGTAAATAACCACCTTGTTCGTATATAATTTTGTTGTTATGAGCATCTAGACTTTTGATGTCGAATTTCTTATGAAATGTGATTTGTTTTTCAGTTTTAGAAACGATATCATAGGACCATATGTTACTTACATAATCACGTTCTGAAAGATAATACACTGTATTGTTGATCCAAACAGGATCTAAATGTCTCTCTTTGGTAGTTTGAGGAGTTTTTGTCAGGTTGTTTGTCTCTAAATTTACAATCCATATCGGAAATGCTTGGCCTCCCCTATAATTACGCCATTCTAAGTCCCAAGAGGTAAAGGGTACGTATGCAACGTGTTTTCCATCTGGTGATACTTCTCCAGAACCTGCTCTCGGGATTCTAAACGGAAGAGGTAATCCTCCTTTAGGAGAAACGGTATAAAACTTATTTGTTTGCGTAGGATGACTTTCTCTTCCTGAACGAAAAAGAATAGTCCCTTCTGGAGTCCAACCTTGAACAAAATCACCCCCGGGGTGCCAAGTTAAACGTTTAGGTTCTCCTCCTCCAGATGGAATAGTGTAAACATCTGTATTACCATCATATTGGGCTGTAAAAGCTATTGTTTTTCCATCTTTAGAAAAATGAGGAGAAAACTCTGCTCCTTCATTACTGGTTAATCGTATAGCATTGCCCCCTTGCAATGAAGATTTCCACAAATCATTAGCGTATACAAAAACAACTTCTGTGTCTGAAATTGTAGGTTGTCTTAATAATTGTGTTCCTTGCGCTGTACTAACGATATAGACAAATATCGCGATGATAAAACATAATTTTTTCATAAAAAAGTGCCCCTTAAATTTTGAAGAAATGAAAATATTAAAAAAAAAGAAACGCGCTCATTTAATTTTATTAATCTTTGTTAAAAGGAGTAATCTTTTTAATTTCATTAGTATATAAGATTGTAAGTTTTTTAAATTTTAAACGTCATACTCTTAGACAAAAAAACGAATATGAGCCAAACAATAAACAAAACAGTAACTACATTAATCGAGCAAGGAATTGCAGATTCATATACTTATCCAGAATATAGAAAATTAGTAAGCGATTTATTAGTAGAAGATAAATCTACTGGTCATGAACAATCTGAAGCACTAACAAATTATAGTATGCTTAATGATAGAAGAATGAAAAGGTTGGATAAAACTCTAAAGATTGATGAAGCTATACAAGAAAGTTTTGCAAATGCAGAGACAAAAGTAACCTGGTTAGTATTAACAGAAGGTTGGTGTGGTGATGCTGCGCAATCGTTACCTGTAATTAACAAATTAGCAGAGTTAAACGAAGGCATAGATCTAAGAATTATATCTAGAGATGATAATGATGAATTGATGAATAATTTTTTAACTAACGGCGGAAAATCAATTCCAAAGTTAATAGCCTACGATACACAAAATAAAAAGGTGATCAACTCTTGGGGACCAAGACCATCTGTTGCTACCCAATTAGTAAACGATTATAAGGCAAAACACGGTGGGCTTGATGCTGAGTTTAAAGAGAGCCTACAAGTATGGTATAATAAGGATAAAGGAGCAAATATTGCTGAAGACCTTTCTTCTTTAATCTAATTACTATAATTAAAATAATACGTAATAGTGCCTTCTTGTTTTTCTATAGTAGTTCTAGAAAACAAAGCTTTTCTCGCATATTCCATAGCATTATCAAAAAGGCATTCATTACGAGTTGTTGATCTTTTCTTATCAACTTTCGTATTGGTTACATAGCCATTTTTATTAACTTCAATTTTCACAACTACCCTACCACTACCTTCACAAGTATATACAGGGTTAGGAAGTTCTACAGATTTTCGATTTTTTAAACTATAGGTCAGAGAACTATTTCTATTATTAGTCTCTTCTGTAGAAGTGGCTTCTTCCTTTTGTTCATCTATATTGTCAGTTTTTTCATCGATAGCAACGTCTCCTTCATTCATCTGTGTTTCTTCAACTTCTTGAGATGCTTGTTCTTCGGACTCTGTAAGGGATTTAATTCGTTGCTCTATTTCATCATGATTTTCAAAATCTTCATTAAAGGCACTATGGGTTCTCTTAGAGGCAATAAGTTGTCTGTCTTCCTCTAATACTTCCTCTTCTTCTAATTCCTCTTCTTGTTGTGCTAAAAACTCTTCAGGAATTTCCATTAAAATTTCTGATTGTGCTTTTTGCTTTTTTATCATACTGATATTATAAAGGCTAAGAACAAAAATCCCCATCAGCATAGATGTGATTATCAGTGCTTTATGTTTTTCTATAAACTCCATAGGTATGTATAACTAATTTTTTATTACAATATTTTATGTAGTTTCAACTTTTGTCGGTAACTGGTTTTCAAAAGATTGAACTGTAATAGCATCATCTACTAAAAATGATCCTATTTTTGTTCTTCTTAAACTTGTTAAATGTCCACCATTTTGTAAAGCCTTTCCAAAATCATGTGCTAATGATCTGATATATGTGCCTTTACTACAAACAACTCTGAAATCAATTTCTGGTAGTTCGATTCTTGTGATTTCAAATTCGTTTATAGTAATTTTTCTAGAATTAATTTCTACTGTTTCCCCTTCTCGAGCATATTCATATAATCGTTTACCGTCCTTTTTTAAAGCTGAAAACACTGGTGGATATTGGTCAATTTCACCAATGAATTGTGTGGTAGCTTCTTTTATTTCAGTTTCAGAAATTTGATCAATGGGAAATGTTTTGTCTATTTCTGTTTCAAGATCGTAAGACGGAGTTGTTGCTCCAAGTGTAATTGTACCAGTATATTCTTTAACTTGACCCTGAAACTCTTGAATACGTTTCGTAAATTTTCCGGTACAAATAATAAGTAAACCTGATGCAAGGGGGTCCAGAGTTCCTGCGTGCCCAACTTTTATTTTTTTGATATTAAAATTCTTTCGAATCAGCCAACGAAGCTTATTCACAACTTGGAAAGAAGTCCATTGTAATTCTTTGTCAATCAGAAGAATCTGACCGTCTTTATAATCCTTTTCGGTTAGCATTATAGTGGGGCTATTTAGTAAAACCAAAACCGATGGCCAATAGACCAACGATAATACAATATACGGCAAAATAAGTTAACTTGCTCTTTTTCACTAGAGAAATCATCCATGTACAGGCAAATAACCCGGAAATAAAGGCAGCTATAAAGCCTAATGCTATTGGGGTACTGTTTTCTGAAGAAAACGCTAGATCACCACTTAAAATGTCTTTGGCAATCTTTCCAAAAATTAAAGGGATTACCATTAAAAATGAAAAGCGCGCAGCTTTGGTTTTATCGTTTCCTAATAATACAGAAGTAGAAATTGTAGCACCACTTCTTGAAATTCCTGGTAACATAGCAATGGCTTGTGCAACACCAATAATAAAAGCATTAGAGCTACTTACAGATTTTCTCGTACTTTTTGCTTTGTCTGCAAACCATAAAAGTGCTGCTGTAATGAGCAGCATAAAGCCTACAAACATAATGTTACCTCCGAAGAGTTGTTCTAATTGTTCTTCAAAAAATAAGCCTACTAGTACAGCAGGGATCATAGAGATTATTATTTTAAGGGAAAATAGAGTTTCTTCATTCTTTTTGAATTGAAAAAGACCTTTTACAATCTCCAGAATGTCTTTTCTAAAAACAACAATAGTGCTTAAAGCTGTAGCAAAATGTAAAACAACTGTAAAAAGTAAAGATTCTTCAGGAATGCTGTTGTCTCCTAAAATGGCTTTGCCAAGTTCTAAATGTCCACTAGACGAAACGGGTAAAAATTCTGTAAGTCCTTGTATTATGCCAAGAATGATTGCATCAATGGTTTCCATGTAGTTTTGTTAAATTCGATGCAAATATATAACCTACACTAATATAAAAAGTATCTAGATTATTCTTTTTTAGCCTTGTTGGGATTTAGTAGGATAGCATAGACTTCTATTCCAAAACCAATTAAAACAATCGTAGGTGCTAATCTAATTCGTCTAAATCCGTAGATAGCAGGATTAAATACATTGGGGTCGTCACTGCCACCACCTGCCATAAGGATAAAGCCAAGAGCAATAACAGCTATTCCTATAGCCATTACAATGTAGTTTTTCTTTCCAAAAACATAATCATGTTTATGTTGTACGTTCTTAGTTTTTTGTTTGCTCATGGATATCGTTTTTTATTTCATTATAAATGACCTTACCATCAATAATTAATTTAGAAACATGTCCCATGTTTCCATCGCGGGTAAAGATAGTCCATCTTTTAATAGTATACAAAGTCACACTTTTATTTAAGATAGTATTGTTAAGCTGGTCGATAGTTAAATTTTGTGTTAACCCACGATTGATATAGTAATAATGTTGATCATTTTTTAGAGTGATCGCAATATCAAAACCTGGAGCTTCGGCAATTTGAGTTACTACACCCTGGACTTGCATTACGTCGTCAGGTTGTACATTACGTATGGGTCTAAATGTTTGAATAACAACTGCCATAAATCCTATAAAAATTACCAAAACAATACAAAACCAGATTTTTGCTATTTTTCCCATTTTTTAAACTGTTTCGATTTGGTTTTTTATGCTACTAACTATGATTAATACAATTCCTATGATGATAAATGGAATACTTAATATTTGCCCCATATTTAATAACATACCCTCTTCAAATGCTACTTGATCCTCTTTAAAAATTTCTAAAAATAATCGCGCAGAAAATAAGGTAGTAAGTAAAAGGCCAAATATAAATCCTTTACGTTTTTTTAAGTTTGTTTTTTTGTAGACATACCATAATAATCCAAAAATAATAAGATAAGAAAAGGCTTCGTACAATTGTGTTGGGTGTCTAGGGATCATATCATCTTTCATAAAAATTACTCCGTAGTCTCCTCCTGTTGGTTTGCCATAGATTTCAGAATTCATAAAATTTCCAAAACGTATAAAGGCGGCTGTTATGGGCGTACCTATGGCTACAAGATCTAATATCTTAAGTAAGGAAGCTCTAGTTTTGTAATAGTACAATAGAATAGCCAAAATTACACCAATGGTGCCACCATGGCTTGCTAACCCTGCAAATCCTGTAAAATGCCAGTTGCCATTTGTAATTTGAAAAGGAAGAAAAATTTCTAAAGGATGTTTAGAAAAATAAGCAAAATCATAAAAAAGACAATGCCCGATTCGTGCACCTGCTAATATCCCTATGAATAAATAGGTAGAAAGTTTTTCGAGATTTTCAACAGGAATTTTCTCAAATATATAAACTCTTTTAACAATTAAATATCCTAATACTAGTCCGGTAACAAAAAGTAACCCATAGTATTTTAAAGGAAATGTACCAAATAGCCTTACAATTTCAGGATCAACATTCCATTCTATAACTCCCATAAAAATTGGATTAATAATACAATTCGTCTGTCCTTAAATTTAAGAAACGTTGCGTAGCAAAAAAGGTGCTAATCCAAGTGATAAGTACTCCTAGCCCAAATACTCCTGCAAACAGAATGGTAAGCAAGATTTCATCATCAAGTAGTGCTAGTTCGGGAAAAGTTTTGTTAATGTAATATAGTACAACACCTACACCAATAAGAGCGACTATAGCGCCGATCATACCAAGGCGTACACTTTTCCAAACAAATGGCTTACGAATGAACTTTTTAGTTGCCCCGACCATTTGCATGGTTTTAATAATAAATCTTTTTGAATATACCGATAACCGAATCGAACTATTAATTAAGAGGACGGCAATGAATGTAAAAATACCACTGATAAGCAGTACCCAAAAACTAATTCGTTTAATATTGTCATTTAATAGTGAGATAAGAGGTTTATCATAAATAACCTCGTCGACAAAATTCTTTTTCGTAATAGATGCAGAGATGTCTTCAATTTTTGCAGCATCTACAAAATCTGCCTTTAGAAATACATCTATAGAGTTTTGAAGCGGGTTGTAACCCAAAAAATCCATAAAATTCTCACCTATATCCTTACTATGCTCCTCTGCTGCTTCATCTTTAGAAATAAAAGTAGTAGACTTTGTGTATTCTGCAAGGGCAAGGGTTTTTTCGAGCTGCTTAATTTCTACATCTTTTGCAGAATCTTTCATATATATCGTTAGAGCAATCTTTTCTTTAAAATGATCAGCAACTTTTTTGGTGTTTAAGACTAACAACCCTAATAAACCTAATAAAAATAACACTAACGAAATACTAATAACTACAGAAAAATAAGAAGAAATTAGTCGTCGTTTTTGGTATTTTTCAAAAGAAGAGCTCATAAATAATTCGATTTTGCAGTAAAAATAATAAAGAATAGTTAATTAACTTTGGTTTATAAAGGAATAACGTATACTTGAAAACAATCTTATTTACGAAATAATTTAATTATGCATACAGTAATTATTGGTATAGGAGGTGTTGGAGGATATTTTGGAGGAAAAATTATTGATTCTGGTCAAAAGGTGACTTTGGTAGCAAGAGGAAAACATTTAGAAGCTATTCGCAAAGATGGACTACAAGTCAAAAGTATTGCAGGTGACTTTATAACTCACCCATTTATGGTTACTGATTCGATTGATAAGGTTGAAAAGGCTGATTTGATATTAATTTGCACAAAATCTTGGCAAGTCAAAGAGGCTGGGGCGCTAATCAAACCAATTTTAAAAGAAGATACTGTTGTTATTCCATTACAAAATGGCGCTGATAATGCAGAAAAGTTAGTATCTGTAGTGGATAAGGAACATGTTTTGGG
The DNA here is from genome assembly GCF_001632745.1 of Aquimarina aggregata. GTDB lineage: Bacteria > Bacteroidota > Bacteroidia > Flavobacteriales > Flavobacteriaceae > Aquimarina > Aquimarina aggregata. The sequence goes on from NZ_LQRT01000024.1 coordinate 521,743, forward strand.
TGGATTATGTAGGATTTATAGTAAAATTGAAAGTCCTGGTGTTATTTCGCATTTTGGACATACACCCGAAGTTGTTTTTGGAGAATTGGATAGGAAAAAAACAGATCGTTTACATAAGGTAAAGGAAATATTTGATAAAGCTGGATTTAAGAATACAATCTCAGAAGATATTGAGGTGGCTATTTGGACCAAATTTATGTTCATTGCTACAGTTAGTGGTTTAGGCGCATTAACTAGAGCATCTATCGGAGAAATGTATGAGGCTTCAGATGTCAAAAAGCTTTTAGAGCAAACAGCGACCGAAATTTATAAGGTTGGTATTGCCAAAGGTGTGGCGTTACCGTCAACCATTGTAGATAGTATTATGAATTTTATTGGTAAACAACCTTTTGATTCAACAGCTTCTACGCAAAGAGATATTTTAGAGGGAAGACCTTCAGAACTTGAAAATTTTAATGGATACATTGTGAATGAAGGGAAAAGACTAGGTGTTTCTACACCGGTAAACACCTTTGTTTATAGCTGTTTAGCGCCAATGGAAATAAAAGCACGTAAATAAAGCTCGAAGGTTTCCAAAACCTTTGGGGTTTTAGTAAATTTGCGGTCTTAAATTTAGATCGATGAGTTACGATTTTAATACTATTGAAGCCAAGTGGCAAAAGTACTGGGCAGAACAGCAAACATTCAAAGCTGAGAATAACAGTTCAAAACCAAAATATTATGTTTTGGATATGTTTCCATACCCATCAGGAGCTGGATTACATGTTGGACATCCATTAGGGTATATTGCTAGTGATATTTATGCCCGCTATAAACGTCACAAAGGATTTAATGTATTACACCCACAGGGGTATGATTCTTTTGGGTTACCTGCAGAGCAATATGCTATACAAACAGGACAACATCCAGCAATTACGACCAAAGAAAATATAGCTCGCTATCGTGAGCAATTAGATAAAATCGGATTCTCTTTTGACTGGAGTCGCGAAGTAAAAACCAGTGATCCTAAATTTTATAAATGGACACAATGGATTTTTATAGAGCTTTTTAACTCTTGGTACGATATTAATGAAGATAAAGCAAGAGCTATAGATGATCTTGAAACCATTTTTGCTGCAGAAGGAAATGCTACGATTAATGCAGTTTGCGATGAAGATATAGTATCGTTTACCGATGCTGAATGGAATACATTTTCTTCAAAAGAAAAACAAGCGGTATTACTAAAATATAGATTAACCTATTTAGCAGAGACCGAAGTAAATTGGTGCCCGCAATTAGGAACCGTATTGGCAAATGATGAGATTGTAAATGGTGTATCAGAACGAGGGGGCTATCCTGTTGTTCGAAAAAAAATGACCCAATGGAGTATGCGTATTTCGGCGTATGCGCAGCGATTATTAGATGGTCTTGCAACGATCGATTGGCCGCAACCACTAAAAGATTCTCAAACCAATTGGATAGGACGTTCTGTAGGAGCAAGTGTGACTTTTAATGTAAAAGATCATAATGCTACCATAGAAGTATTTACAACTCGACCTGACACCATTTTTGGGGCGACTTTTATGACTTTGGCTCCAGAACATGATTTGGTAACTCAAATTACAACTCCTGATCAAAAAAATGAAGTAGACGCTTATATAGAAGCTACTGCTAAACGTAGTGAACGTGAACGTATGGCCGATGTAAAAACCATTAGTGGTGTGTTTACAGGTGCCTATGCAGAACATCCGTTTACTAAGGAACCTGTACCTATTTGGATTGGGGATTATGTATTAGCAGGCTACGGTACAGGAGCTGTTATGGCCGTACCATGTGGGGATCAACGTGATTATGATTTTGCAAACTACTTTGCAGATAAAGCTGGTATGCCAGCAATCGTGAATATTTTTGAAGGCGTAGATATTTCTGAGGAAGCTTTTGCTGATAAAGAAAAAACGATCATCACCAACTCTGATTTTTTAAATGGATTATCTTATAAAAAAGCTGTGAAAACAGCGATTTACGAATTAGAAAAATTAGGTCAGGGTCAAGGTAAAACCAATTATAGATTACGTGACGCAGTATTTAGTCGTCAACGATATTGGGGAGAACCATTTCCTGTATATTATGTAGATGGAATGCCACAAATGATTGATGTAGAGCACTTGCCAATCGAGCTACCAGAAGTTGAAAAATATCTACCTACAGAAACCGGTGAGCCACCATTGGGTAGAGCTACTGTTTGGGCATGGGATACCGAAAACAATAAAGTAGTAGCAAATGATCTTATTAATAATGCTACTGTTTTTCCTTTAGAATTAAATACAATGCCAGGTTGGGCAGGAAGTTCATATTACTTCAATAGATATATGGACCCTCATAATGAGGATGAGGTATTCTCTAATGAAGCTATACAGTATTGGAAAGAAGTTGACCTTTATATTGGCGGTAGCGAACATGCTACAGGTCATTTGTTATATGCACGTTTCTGGCAAAAGTTTTTGTTCGATAGAGGCTATATTCCTGTTGATGAATTTGCGAAAAAATTGATTAACCAGGGTATGATTTTAGGAACTAGTGCATTAGTGTATAGGATTAGTGGAACCAATCAATATGTGTCAAAAGGTCTTAAAGATGAATATGACGTTGAAGAACTTAGAGTTGATGTAAATATGATTAATGCTTCAGATGAATTAGATCCAGAAGTATTGAAGAAATGGCAACCTCAATTTGAGGAAGCTGAATTTATTTTAGAAAATGGAAAGTATATTGTTGGTCGCGAGGTTGAAAAAATGTCAAAGCGATGGTATAATGTAGTAAACCCAGATGGGATCTGTGATCAGTATGGTGCAGATAGTTTGCGACTGTATGAGATGTTTTTGGGACCATTAGAGCAAGCAAAACCATGGAATACTGCTGGAATTACCGGAGTACATGGTTTTTTAAAGAAACTTTGGAAATTATATCATAATAATGAGGAGTTTGCTGTTACAGATGTAGTACCTACAAAAGATGCTTTAAAAACACTGCATAAAACAATCAAAAAAGTAGAAGAAGATATCGAGGCATTTTCGTTTAATACCTCTGTAAGTACCTTTATGATTGCAGTAAACGAATTAACAGCTCAAAAATGTACGTCAAGAGCGATATTAGAGCCCTTGGCTGTTTTAATTTCTCCTTATGCACCCCATATTGCAGAAGAATTATGGCAAAAACTAGGAAACAATGAATCTATAGCAACTGCCACTTTCCCAGTTTTTGATGCTGCACATTTAGTAGAAAGCACAAAAGAGTATCCTATTTCATTTAATGGTAAAATGCGTTTTAAGATAGAATTGCCAATGGATATGAGTAAAGAAGATATAGAAGCCGCTGTTATGGCTCATGAAAAAACGCAACAACAACTAGATGGGCGAACACCTAAAAAAGTGATCGTTGTACCTGGTAAAATTGTAAATGTTGTTGGTTAGTACCTTAATATGTTAAACAAATTAATCCGCTTGTTTATGCGAACAAGCGGATTTTTTTTGATTAAAAGCCAATACCAAAGTGTAATGCGGCGGTGAAAGAAACTTCTTGGTCATTACCAAATCGTACAGGTAAAACTAATTCTGCAAAAACATTGGCTTTTCCCAAAGTGAAACCTCTGTTTAAGAGTGGTGTGAATCCATAACGACCGCTACCAAGCTCAAATGCAAGTCGATTTCCAAAGGTAAGTTTGTTACCTATGCCCCAAAGTAGTCCGGGGTGAACCAATAGCTCACGAACGGCACTAACATTTTCACCTGCACCATTTTCTGCAGAGGCTATAAAAGGAACAAATTCTGCATCAAATGCAAATTTTTCACTTTTTCTAACCGTTATACCTATAGGAAATCCAATGGCATGAGGATCAAATCCATCAATGGTTTCTCCGTCTTGAAAGGTGATTATAGGTTGTACAACTCCAAAGTGTCCGCCAATAGTGTTTTGAGCTTTCACACTAGCAGTAGTTAAACTAATAAATAGTAAGCCTGTAATAAAAAAGATACCAGAAAATTTTTGTTTGTAATTCATAATCATTTGTGTGTAATATTTATAATAAACTTATGTTGGTTCTTAAATGAAGGTATAGTCGATTATCATCAACTATAGAATCTATACGGAGTATTAACTCGTATAAGAGAAATATTAAAAATATATGCAATGTGCATAGTGCTGTTTCTTGTATACAGCTACTTGACTATAAATAAATGTGTCTTAAAATAGTAATAAGTGTGCGATGTTATCTAGGTCATAAAATACCTATGATGTTTTTAATACAACAGCATTAAGATTGTGCGTGCGGTATATTTTATAATAAAATACACATGGTATACTGTTTGTAAGAAAAATAGGGGTAATACACTACTTAAGAACGAGAGGTGTTTTGAAAAAACTGTTAAGCAAATTCAAAATAAGAATAAATGTTACTTTTTAAAAATACCGAAGTGTAGAACGAATTTTTCATGGGATATAGATTTTAAGTTGGTATTTCAAAATAAATAACTTAATACATAAAAAAGTGTTAGCTAGCTAACACTTTTTTATAGTAAATTAACAGTTATTATATCAATGCTTGTCTATAGAAGAAATATTTTTATACCCTATTTTAATATACCTTTATAGTAATGATAGACTCTATAGAAATTCTTGGGTTAGTAGCTGCTGTATTAACCACATCTTCATTTTTGCCTCAGGTGTATAAAACCTGGAAAACGAAATCCACCGAGAGTTTATCAATGACCATGCTATTGATTTTTGTAACTGGCGTACTTTGTTGGTTGGTCTACGGGTTTTTGATAAGTAGTTTGCCCATAGTTTTGGCTAATTTTATTACGGCAATTTCAGGATTTCTATTATTGTACTTTAAATATCGATATAAAAACCGATAGAAAATATACAGTTCTTCTGTTTTTTAACATTTTGTCGTGTAATTCAATAAAATTATTGATTGATCATTTTTTGGATATGTTTTATTGTTTTATTTCATAAAAACATCTATTTTCGACAAAAAATTAAGAATATGATAATTGGTGTTCCTAAGGAGATCAAGAATAACGAGAATAGAGTGGGTGTAACACCTGCTGGAACGATGGAGCTCGTTAAAAATGGTCATACGGTTTTTGTTCAGCAAAATGCTGGTTTACAAAGTGGTTTTAGTGATGAAGAATATGTAAATGCAGGAGGTAAAATATTGCCTACAATTGAAGAGGTATATGAAACTGCTGAAATGATTATTAAGGTAAAAGAACCTATAGAACCTGAATATAAATTGATTAAGAAAGATCAATTGGTATTTACCTATTTTCATTTTGCATCAAGTGAACCGCTTACAAATGCAATGATAGACAGCGGGGCTGTGTGTGTTTCTTATGAAACAGTAGAAGATCCTGATCGAAGTTTACCGTTATTAACGCCAATGAGTGAGGTTGCCGGAAGAATGTCTATACAACAGGGAGCTAAATATTTAGAAAAGCCATTAAAAGGAAGAGGTATTCTTCTTGGTGGTGTGCCAGGAGTAGCCCCAGCCAGAGTATTGATTCTTGGAGGAGGAGTTGTAGGTACACAAGCTGCAAAAATGGCAGCTGGTATGGGAGCAAGTGTAACGATACTTGATATTAGTGTAAAACGTATGCGTTATCTTGATGATGTGATGCCTGCAAATGTAAATACCGAATTCTCTAACGAACATAATATTCGCAAACATATAAAAACGTCGGATTTGATTATTGGTGGAGTATTGATCCCGGGAGCTAAGGCGCCGAAATTGATCACTCGAGATATGCTACAAGAAATGCGTCCGGGGACTGTATTAGTAGATGTGGCGGTAGATCAAGGAGGTTGTTTTGAAACTACAAAACCAACAACGCATCAAGATCCGGTATATATAATTGATGATGTAGTGCACTATTCTGTAGCTAATATGCCAGGAGCAGTGCCATATACATCAACTATGGCATTAACTAATGTCACTTTGCCATATGCAATACAATTGGCAAATAAAGGGTGGAAAACAGCATGTTTAGAAAATGAACCCCTTAAAAAAGGACTAAATGTAGTGCAGGGAGATGTTGTGTATCCCGCAATTTCAGAAGCTTTTGATCTTCCTTTAAAGGATGTGAATGGATATTTAAAGTAAACTCGATTTATTGGCTAACTCAAGTTTATTTAAACAAAGACCTCGCTATTATGGCGAGGTTTTTGTATTTTATATTGTAAATTTAACAAACATTAAAAGTTTATAATTATGATGGGATATTATATTATTGCGGGAATTATATTTTTAGTGAGCTCCTATGTGAGTAATCAACTAAAAAGGAAATTCAAGAAATATTCTAATCTGCATTTACAAAATGGAATGAGTGGTGCAGAGATTGCGACCAAAATGTTGAAAGATAATAGTATTCATGATGTTCAAGTGATTTCAACACCTGGAATGCTTACAGATCACTATAATCCATTAAAAAAGACGGTAAATCTTAGTGAAGGAGTGTATAATCAACGAAATGCCGCTGCCGCTGCTGTAGCTGCTCATGAATGTGGTCATGCTGTACAACATGCTACAGCATATAGTTGGTTAACTATGAGGTCTAAGATAGTTCCTGCTGTTGGGATTTCTAGTAAATTGTCAAATATCGTAATTATGGCAGGTTTAGTTTTATCTGCTTCGGGTATGGTTTTTGGAAATATGGTGTTCCTAATCGGAATATTACTATTTGCTGTAACTACATTTTTTAGTATGATTACCTTGCCAGTAGAGTATGATGCCAGTAACAGAGCATTGGCGTGGTTAGAAAATACAAATATGCTTACAAGTGAAGAACATGCCGGAGCGAAAGATGCTTTAAAATGGGCAGCTCGTACGTATTTAGTTGCTGCTTTAGGTTCATTGGCAACACTGCTATATTTTATTTCGATATTTCTAGGAAGAAGAGATTAAAAAATTGAAAGTAAAGTCAAATCACGAGAGATTGATGATTTCGTGATTTGATTTTATACATTGATTTGTCTATCAATTTGTTGATCAAGAGATATGAAAGTTTCAGTTCTGGAAACACCTTCAATGGCCTGGATATTCTTGTTTAATACATTCATTAAATGCTCATTATCTCGACATAAGATTTTAATAAAAATAGACCAATTTCCGGTAGTATAATGGCATTCTATTACCTCTGGTATTTCTTCTAGTTGTTTTACTGCTTTTGGGTTACTTACTGCTTTATCTAAAAAAACACCAACAAAAGCCATTGTTTTATAACCTAGTACTTTAGGATCGATAACAAATTTAGATCCGGCAATAAGACCAGAAGATTCAAGCTTTCTAAGCCTTTGGTGAATAGCCGCTCCTGAGATGCCAACCTTTCTTGCGATTTTTAAGATAGGAGTTCTTGCATCGCTCATAAGGTTTCTAAGGATTTCTTTATCGATACCATCGATTTTTAAGTTGTTATTTTGTCCTTTCATAGTGCTATAAGTTTCAATTATAAATCAAAAATACGATTAATGCTTTATAGTTGTAATAGTTTTAAAAGTATCTAATTAAGCTTTAACTGTTTTTTTGATAAAATTATCATATCCTATATTTAATCGCGTTTGTATTTATAGTACTTTAGAAACTAAAACAAATATTTCGCAATGCGTACAGGTTTAAAAATACTACTGCTTTTAGGGTTGATATTGTTTGTTTCATGCAGCGATTCTGATGATAATCCTAATCCAATCATTGGTGGTACGACAAATTCTTTATGGATGTTAGGTGATTTTGAATATACTGGTGGAGATGCATCAACAAATATTTCAAGTGTTACTAATACAGGTGTAATTGCAGTTAGCACTTTGGGTCAGGATAATGCAAATGGTAATTATGCCGGATCTTCTTTGAGTGTTACTTACTCATTAAATGGTGGCGGAACTTATACTGTGGTTACTGCCCAAGAATTGGTAACGATATTAGATGCAGATCCAGCTGCCAAACTTGTCGTAATTTCTTGTACGGCAGGAACTCAAAGAGTTGATCCTTTGGCAAGTTCTAAATTTGATTCAGATAGTGCTTCGCGTGATACAGTAATTGTTACTGTTGATAATGAAGGGAAATATCATTTTTCAACACGATCATCAATTATACTAAATAAAACTATAGATATAGGAACAGGAATACCGAATGCTCCAAACGTGATAGATTTTTCTATGGATGACGTATTTGATTTTTTGAAGTAATGTCAAAAATCACTGATAGTTAGGTGAATATAGATATTTTACCCTTTTACGCCATCAGGGTTGTATCCTAAATACTCTTTTTCTTCTTCTTTAAAAATGATTCCATATTCTTCAAGTTCTTTTAGTATAGGGGTGTATACTTCTTCTGCAATGGGAATTTGAACTCCTGGAGTTGTAATTTTCTTGTTTAAAATTCGTAAAGCGGCCATAGCAACCGGTAGGCCTACAGTTCTGGCCATTGCGGTATATGTTTGATCATCTCCTATGCTAACCATTGTTGCATCTATTTGTTTGCGTTCTCCATTGAGTTCATAACCAAATTTATGATACATTACAATCATATCTTTTTCATCCTCTGCAAGTAACCATTCATCCATTAGGATTTTTTGAAGTATTTGTGCAGGCGTAGCATTTGCAATTTGAACTTTTTTATTAGGATTAAATAAATCAAGTTCTAAGAGTTTATCCCACATAATATCATCTTGGTCAATTTTTAGATAATGACGTAGTTTTAATTCTACAGAGTCTGTTGGGGAGTATGCTAAAAAAGAGTTTGTAAAGTCACGATAACTCATATGTTCTGAGTTAGCTATGGTGTAATCATCTGCTGTCATTCCTAATTGAACAAAGGTGTTCCATGCTCTAGAAAAACCAACTCGTCTAATAGTACCACGATACAAAGTTAGAATATCATCTAATCCGTAAATTTTCTGGTATTTTAAAGAGTTGCGATTGGCATATGCTTCAAAACGACCGTATCCTTCAACTTCCAGAAATTCTGTGCGTCTAAATAATTTATGATAAGGAATGTATTTATAAGTGCCTTCTTGCAGGAACTCTGCAGCACCACCTTGACCAGCAACTACAACATTACGAGGGTTCCAAGTGAATTTGTAGTTCCAGAGATTGGTGTCACTTTCTGGGGCCACCAAACCTCCTGTAAAAGATTCAAATAAAATTAATTTCCCACCCTGATTTCTGATGCGATCAATAACTTGCATAGCACTCATATGGTCAATTCCGGGATCAACACCAATCTCATTCATAAAGATTAGTCCTTTTTTGCGAACTTCGGAATCAAGTTCTTGCATCTCTGGGCTTACGTATGAGGCGGTTACCATGGATTTATTGTATGATAAGCAGTCTTTGGCTACTTCGATATGGAATCTCGCAGGCAACATGGATACTATAATATCTGCATTTTTGATTGCTTCTTTTCTAGAATCAGTATCAAAAACATCTAATCTAATAGCTACGGTATTAGGGTGCTTATTCGCTAATTTTTTAGCATTTTCAAGAGAAATGTCCCCAATAGTAATATGAAGATTCTCTAAAACCGATTTGTCTTGGAAATATTTAATTAAAACAGCAGTAGATTTTCCTGCGCCAATAACTAGAATTTTTCTCATAGGTGTTGATATTTTGATAACTTTGATACGAAAGTAGTAAATACTGTAAAAAGTAAGTTCTCTATAGTATTGTATTAATTAGGTTTCTTTAAAATATGTGTTTAAAACACAAAAAATCTTATCAATAATAATCAGTTATGAATAAAACCAAAGTAAATAAAATAATTTTGATTACTGGAGCTACATTGGCTTTAATATCCGTCAGTTTAGGTGCATTTGGAGCACACGGTTTAGAAAAACTGGTAGATTCTGATGGTATTGATTCTTTTACAACGGGGGTGCGTTATCAAATGTATCATGCAATTGCTTGTATCATATTAGGTAATATGACAATTCTTGAAGATGTATCACGAAAGAAGATCTTTTACTTGTTTCTGGGGGGAATCACCCTTTTTTCAGGGTCAATATACCTTTTGGTAATTGATGAGGTTTTAGGATTTTCTTTGTCAAGTATTGGTTTTGTTACACCTTTAGGAGGTTTTTTGTTAATTTTTGGATGGATTTTCTTTATTATTTCACTTGTTAAGATTAAATGATTTTTTATCGCTTAGTGTGATTATTATTTATAATTTTGCACGTACATAACATAACACAACATATTTTTATGGAACCACTGTATCCAATTACGAAAACGTTTTCGTTAAAGCATTACGGTATTGAAAATGCTACAATGCGTTACCAACTATCTCCTGAAGAACTTCAGGATGAAGTAGTGCAAAAAGGTCAAGGACAAATTACATCATCTGGCACCTTGGCGGTGAACACAGGTGAGTTTACGGGTCGTTCGCCTATGGATCGCTTTATTGTTAAAGATCAAGTCACCGAAGATAAGATATGGTGGGGAGATATTAACATTCCTTTTGGTGCAGATGCATTTGATGCGCTTTATGAAAAGGTTACTAAATATCTTTCTGGAAAAGAGATTTTTGTACGAGATAGCTATGCTTGTGCAGATCCAGAGTATAAGTTAAACATAAGAGTGATCAATGAGTATCCTTGGTCTAATATGTTTGCTTATAATATGTTTCTAAGGCCAACTAATGAAGAGTTAAAAGATTTTGAACCGGAATGGACAGTAGTAAATGCTCCTGGTTTTATGGCTGATGCGGCTACAGATGGTACGCGTCAACATAATTTTGCAATTCTGAATTTTACTAAGAAAATTGCTCTTATTGGAGGAACGGGTTATACCGGAGAAATAAAAAAAGGTATTTTCTCTGCCTTAAATTTTATTTTACCCGTATATAAAGAAACGTTGCCAATGCATTGTTCTGCAAATGTTGGAGAAGACGGAGATACAGCCATATTTTTTGGGCTTTCGGGAACTGGAAAAACAACTTTATCCACAGATCCAAATCGCAAGTTAATCGGAGATGATGAACATGGGTGGACAAAAGAAAATACTATATTTAATTTTGAAGGCGGTTGCTATGCAAAGGTAATTGATTTGTCGGCAGAGAAAGAGCCCGAGATTTATAAAGCTATTAAGAAAGGAGCAATTCTTGAAAATGTAATTATAGATGATAAAGGCGAAGTAGATTATGCAAATACTTCAATTACTCAAAATACAAGAGTAAGCTACCCTATACATCATATTGAGAATATTCAAGAACCATCAATAGGTAAAAACCCAAAAAATATATTCTTTTTAACAGCCGATGCTTTTGGTGTTATTCCTCCAATTTCTAAACTTACTCCTAGTCAGGCAGCATATCATTTTATATCAGGATATACGGCTAAAGTGGCTGGAACAGAAGCTGGAGTTGTAGAGCCTACACCTTCTTTTTCTGCTTGTTTTGGAGCACCATTTATGCCATTACATCCAGCAGAATATGCAGAAATGTTAGTTAAGAAAATGAAAGAAACTGGGGTAAATGTATGGTTGGTTAATACGGGTTGGACCGGTGGGCCTTATGGTGTAGGGACACGAATTAAGCTAAAATATACTCGTGCTATGATTCAAGCAGTGCTTAATGGTGATTTAGGGTTGTATTCCTATGATAAATACCATATTCATTCGGTATTTGGAGTTGCGCAACCTAGACAATGTCCTGGTGTTCCGGATAGTGTTTTGAGTCCTAGAGCAACATGGAATGATGATGAGTCCTATTATACAACTGCTTTTAAGCTTACAAACGCTTTTAGAGAAAACTTTAAAAAGTTTGAAGCTTATGCCAATGAAGAAATTAGACGTGGAGGGCCACAACGATATTCTTTCTAAGAATAGCTAGTATAATAAATCTATAATAAAAAAGTCTGGAAATTAATTTCCAGACTTTTTTATTTACGTTATATCAATAATAGTTTGATATATTACTTCTTGTTTGCTTCTTTGATATATTTTTGAAGCGCCATGGTCATAGACGGCGTCTCTGGTGTTGGAGCTTGAATATCTACTGTTAAATCATGCTCTTCGGCTGCCTTGACAGTCGAGTTTCCGAAAACAGCAATTCGAGTGTCGTTTTGCTTAAAATCAGGAAAATTCTCGAATAATGATTGTATCCCAGAAGGACTGAAAAACACTAAAATATCGTAAAATACATCTCTTAAGTCAGATAAATCACTAACTACAGTTTTGTAAAAAACGCCCTGTTTCCAATCCACTTTAAGGTTATCCAAAGTATCAGGGATTAGAGGTTTTAGTTTGTCTGAAGAAGGAAGTAAAAACTTTTCATTCTTGTACTTCTTAATTAACGGAGCAAGTTCTTGGAAAGTACGCTTTCCAACATAAATTTTTCTTTTACGGTAAACTACATATTTTTGAAGATAGTAAGCTACAGCTTCACTTTGACAAAAATATTTTAAAGAATCGGGAACCTTAAATCGCATTTCTTCAGCAATTCTGAAAAAATGATCAACAGAGTTGCGACTGGTAAGAATAATAGCAGTATACTGTGATAAATCCACTTTTTGTAACCTTACTTCTTTGGCATCAACTCCCTCTACATGAATGAAGGGGATAAAGTCAATTTTAACTTTTTCCTTTTCCTCTAAATCAAAATAAGGTGAATTTTCTACTTTAGGCTCAGGTTGAGAGACCAAAATTGTTTTCACTTTCATAAATATTCTTTTCTTACGTTCCTAACTTATCTTATTTAATAAGCTTATATAGTATAAAATAGGGTGCAATTTCAAGTGCGCAAAGATACAAAATAAAATAAAACAAGTGCTTTAAAATTGTATTTTCATTTTTTTTATAAAAAGAGATGAGAACAATTGCATTTATGATAAATAGTAGGGCTAATACTGCGATAAATACATTTCTGGTGGGGAGAAAAGCATAGATAAATATAATGTTTATAGGTAGTAATAATACGCCAATAAAATTGCGATAAGATACCTTATGGAATAAGTATTCATCTACGATAGAATCAATTGAGAAAATTGTGGCAACTATTTTTTCTACTAATAATTTACAAATTACAATTACAGTATAAAGAATTATGATCTTAAAAAATAAGTTAATTTGTATAGGTAAAACTTCAAATTCGAATACTTCAAAACCTGAATATAAAAATAATGAAACAGAGATAATCTGTAAAATAAGTAAGATTGTATTAAAAGGTGAAGATAGAGTACTGGTTTTTTGAGATGATATGATATACTTAGTGCTAGTAAAGAGCGTCATGAAATCGGCAAACTTAAGAGCGTCTAATTTTTTCGCAATAGCAAGTAATGCAAGGCATAAAACTAGTAAGATAGTTAGCCAATTATTCGATGTTATTTCTCTTGTGATAAATTCCATATCCTATTGCGGGATAAAATTACGATCAATTAATGTATAAAAGCAAAAAAACATCTAGTTATTTCATTGTTCAATGGGTCTAATTATTTAGTTATATTTGCGTGAAAAATAGTATCGATGGCAGAGGCTTTAGTCATTATTCCTACCTATAATGAAATTGAAAATGTAGAACGAATTATTAAGAATGTGTTTTCACTTCAGCGTGATTTTCATATTCTTATTGTAGATGATAGTTCTCCTGATTTAACTGCTGCAAAAGTTAAAGAGTTACAGCAAGAATATCCGGATATTCTATTTTTGGTCGAACGAAAAGATAAACTGGGTTTAGGTACTGCTTATATAACTGGATTTAAATGGGGATTAGAAAGGTCTTACAACTATATATTCGAAATGGATGCAGACTTTTCTCATAACCCAAATGATTTGATACGATTGTATAATGCCTGTTCTAAGGGAACTGCCGATGTTGCTATCGGTTCTAGGTATGTTACTGGGGTAAATGTTGTAAACTGGCCGATGAGTAGAGTTTTACTCTCGTGGGGAGCATCAAAATATGTTCGTTTTATCACAGGAATGGATATTCATGACACAACTGCGGGATTTATCTGTTATAAAAGAGAGGTTCTTGAGAAAATAAATTTAGATAAGATAAAATTTGTTGGATATGCTTTTCAGATAGAGATGAAATTTAAAGCATATTTACTAAAATTTAAAATAAAAGAGGTTCCTGTAATTTTTACAGATAGGACTAGGGGTAATTCAAAAATGAGCAAAGGGATTATATCTGAAGCCGTTTTTGGAGTAATAAAAATGAAATTTAATAGCTTGTTTAATCGTTACGAGATATGAAAGTAAACTCAGTACTTATAAAGAATGTACATATAGTAAATGAAGGTCAAATTTTTGCAGGAGATGTCTATATAGAAAATGGAGTCTTTAAAGAAATAGCTGATCAGATAAGTGCAAAATCTTCTGATGTTAAAATTATTGATGCTGAAGGAAAATACTTATTACCTGGAGTAATTGATGATCAAGTACATTTTAGAGAACCTGGATTAACACATAAAGCAACTATAGAAACAGAATCCAGAGCAGCCGTAGCTGGTGGGATAACATCTTTTATTGAAATGCCTAATACGGTACCACAATCTACAACTATTGAAAAGTTAGAAGAGAAATTCGAGATAGCTTCAAAAACAAGTTATGCCAATTACTCTTTTATGTTTGGTGGGACTAATGATAATTTAGAGGAGATATTAAAAGTTGATCCTAAAAAAGTGGCAGCTCTTAAATTGTTTTTAGGATCATCTACAGGAAATATGTTGGTAGATAACCCCGAGATATTAGAAAAAATATTTTCGTCTACAGATTTACTAATTGCTGTGCATTGCGAAGATGAGCAAACAATTAAAGACAACACAGCTCGTTATAAAGAAACGTATGGAGATGATATTCCTATTGAATTTCATCCAGTAATACGTAGTGAAGAAGCTTGCTATTTATCATCGTCAAATGCCGTAGCTTTGGCAAAGAAAACAGGTGCAAGATTGCATGTTTTTCATCTTTCCACAGCAAAAGAACTTGAATTGTTTACAAATAAAATTCCTCTTAAAGATAAAAAGATTACTGCAGAAGTATGTATTCATCATTTATGGTTTTCGGATGCGGATTATGCTACAAAAGGAACTTTAATCAAGTGGAATCCAGCGGTTAAAACAGCTAAAGACAGAGATGCCTTGTTTACTGCTTTGTTAGAAGATAAATTAGATGTGATTGCAACAGATCATGCACCACATACTTCTGAAGAAAAAGATAATGTGTATACCAAAGCACCTTCTGGAGGCCCATTAGTTCAACATGCGCTTCCCGCAATGTTGGAATTTTATCATCAGGATAAGATAAGCTTAGAAAAGATTGTAGAAAAAATGTGTCATAACCCCGCAATCTTATTTCAGATTGAAAATAGAGGATATGTAAAAGAAGGGTATAGTGCAGATGCGGTATTAGTTGATTTGAATGCACCATGGACTGTAAATAAAGAAAATATAGCTTATAAATGTGGTTGGTCTCCTTTTGAAGGAACAACATTTAAATCACGTATCACCCACACTTTTATAAATGGAAATTTGGCATACGAAAATTTCAAGTTTTATGAAGAAAAGCATGGGCAAAGACTAACTTTTGATAGATGATTAAAAAAAGACACATATGCTTTGTGGTGATTCTAGTTGCGCTAGCTTGTCAAAGTATAGATAAAATAGAGCAGCCTAAAATATTACTAGGAGAAGATCAAATGGTTGAGGTTCTTACAGATATTGCTTTTGTAAAAGCAGCAAAAGGCTCTTATAAGAGATTTTTGGAAGAGAATAAAATGAATCCAGAGACTTATATTTTGCAAAAACACAATATTGATAGTATTGTTTTTGAAGAAAATAATATATGGTATTCAGGACAATTGGATACATATGAGAAGATATTTACGCGAGTAAAAGCTAATCTTGAAGAATCAAAGAATAAATATGAAAAGATTAGAAAAGAAGAAGATTCTATAAAAAAGATACAAGACTCTATTAATAAAGTAAAAGATACATTAACTGATAAAAAGGAGCTTCTAAAAGATGATGAAAGTATGCATCAAGAACTAATGCAGCTTGATCACTAGAAGTAGGGTTTAAATTTTGTTCAAAAAATGTTGTGCAGTCTCTTTTACAGCTTTTTCTATTGGAATAAAAGTGTAATCCAACTCTTTTTTAACGGCATCGTTTTTATATATAGGACTAGAAAAAGCACTCTGAATTGATGATTTAAAAATTGAGCGTTTTGTTCTAAAAAGGATATGACTTAGATATTGCAAATAGAATGCGATTTTCATTAAAACAGGAGTAGCTTTTTTAGTAGGTACGGGTTTATTTAACGCATTTGCAATTAATGTAAATGCAGTCTTGAAACCTAAATTTTCTCCAATCACAATATACCTTTTATTAGTACATGCACCATTCATGAGTTGGTACATGATATTCGTAACATCATCTATTGCAACATATCCTGTAGACCCTGAAGTATAGTATTTCATACCCGCATTAATTCTTTTGAATAGATATCCACTACCACCTTCATAAAACCCTGGCCCAATAATAATTCCAGGATTTACGATTACAACATCTAAATGTTCTTGTGCTCCCCGCCAAACTTCCATTTCGGCGCCATACTTTGTAATGGCATATACAGATTTTGAGATTTCAGGATTCCATTCTGATGATTCATCGATAAAAGGAACATTAGGTTCTTCGTCTAAAGTAGCAATAGAACTAACATAACAAAGTTTTTGGATGTTGTTAATTAAGCATAGATTTACTATGTTGGCGGTTCCTTCAATATTAATTTTGCGTAATTTTTTGTAATGTTTAGGATTAAATGTGATCCAAGCGGCACAATGATATACATGAGTAATTTCATGAAAAGCATCACTTAAATCCGGGATGTTCGTAATGTCTGTTTTTACCCAATCTATAGTGTTAAAAAGTGTATCTGCTTGATCTGGTAAGTAATACGAGAATATTTTTTTAGCATGTTCTCTTTTGGTTTCGGATCTATAAAGTGCGCGCACTTTATGTTTTTCTTTTACGATTTTCATCAATAAATGAGTGCCTACCAATCCTGTTGCTCCTGTAACTAAAATCATGAATAAATATTCTAAAGACTAAAATAATCATATTTAGGATTCCTTATATATTCATAGCTAAATATTATCCATATTTTTATCTTTGTCGATCTTAATCGAATTATAGTATAATGACCAAGAATTTTATAGAAGAGCTAAAGTGGCGAGGTATGTTGCATGATGCCATGCCAGGAACTGAAGAATATCTAATGGAACAAATGAGGGCGGCATACGTAGGATTTGACCCTACAGCAGACTCATTGCATATAGGTAATCTTGTACCTATTATGTTGTTGGCGCATTATCAAAGAGCAGGTCATAAGCCTTTTGCTTTAGTGGGCGGAGCTACAGGAATGATAGGTGATCCCTCTGGTAAATCTGCAGAACGTAATTTGTTGGATGAAAAAACACTGCGTCATAACCAAGAAGCGATCAAAGCACAATTAGCAAGGTTCTTAGATTTTGAAAGTAATGAAGCCAATGCAGCTGTATTAGTAAATAACTATGATTGGATGAAAAACTTTTCATTTCTTGAATTTATTAGAGATGTAGGTAAACATATCACTGTAAATTACATGATGGCTAAAGATTCTGTGAAGAATCGAATTTCTTCAGAATCATCAGACGGAATGTCTTTTACAGAATTTACATATCAATTAGTACAGGGGTATGATTTTTTGCATCTTTATAAAGAACATGATTGCACTTTACAAATGGGTGGTAGTGATCAATGGGGTAATATTACTACAGGAACAGAATTGATCAGGAGAATTGGAGGCGGTAAAGGATATGCCTTAACGTGCCCATTAATTACTAAATCTGATGGTTCTAAATTTGGAAAATCCGAAGGGGGTAATGTTTGGTTAGATGCTAAGAGAACCTCTCCGTACAAGTTTTACCAATATTGGTTAAATACCAGTGATGAGGATGCAGAAAAATATATTAAGATTTTCACTTTTTTAACAAAAGAAGAAATAGAATCATTAATACTGGAGCACAAAGAAGCCCCACATCTACGGATTTTACAGAAGAAACTGGCTGATGAGGTTACTGTAATAGTGCATTCTCAAGAGGATCTAGATAATGCAATTAAGGCTTCGGCAATTCTTTTTGGGAAATCAACATCTGCAGACCTTAAGGATTTGGATGAAGCTACATTTTTAGATGTTTTTGATGGTGTACCGCAATCTGAGTTGCCCAGAGAAATTCTAACAGAGGGACTTAATATTATAGGAGCTTTGGCAGAAAAAACGGGATTCTTAAAATCTAATGGTGAGGCTAGAAGAGCTTTGAAAGAAAACTCCATATCTGTAAATAAAGAAAAGGTTACTGATAGTTACGCTATATCTGAAAGTGACTTAATTAATGATCAATTTGTGCTCTTACAAAGAGGAAAGAAAAACTATTTTGTTATTAGAGCAGTATAGTTAGTGCTTTAAACTCAAAACATCTAATTTGGTTTGACAAGAAAACAATAAAAAACAAAGCCTACCAGAATCTCTTCTTAGTAGGCTTTGTCAACTAACCAATCAATTATTGAAAAAAACTTAACATTCAATACAGTTCGATGCAACTGTATTATTTCTTTATTTTAATTCCTTGCCAATTTGCGTCTGCTTTAGCTTGCAATTGTTTAGGATTTTCTGCTGACCATTTTTCTAGGGTATTTACTCCCCACGAGTTGTAAAATAAATACAATTTACTATCTCGTATTTCAAAAGTCTTAGGATTAATATCAACCTTATCATTGTTTACAGCTACTGCATATGCACAATATCCGCCATACTGTGGTATGAATTTATCTGGATTACTTTTGAACTTATTTAAGTTATCTTGAGTAGCAAATGCATATTTTACATTATCATGAGTAGCTGTAATTTTGCTATCTCCTTTGATTGCCTTATTGTTAAAATACTCTGTTACATCATATCCCTCTGCAACAAAACTTTTTTTTGTATTATAATCTATTTGTTGCGCACTTGCTATAATTATAAAAAAGCTAAACAGTAAAGTGAGATAAGTTTTCATTTGTTTGTTTTCAAGTAACTTCCCCAATTCAGTCGAGTTTTTTTTTAATCATTACAACTTTAACATAATTATAAGACTTTGTTTATGAATATTTTTCTGTTAGTGTAGTGTAGGAAGGCACTTTACTCTGCTTTTATGCTTAAAATAATTTTCGAATTATATATGTATACAATAACCGAAAAGTTTAGAGAGCCATTAGGTTGCATCCTCTAATATCGCTATGGTCAAATCGACCTATTATTTCAAAACTATTTTTTTCGTGAAGTTTACCCAAATCTTGAGTTGCAATAAAAGAGCAAGAATCAATATTGGCCAAATCAATAATATTGATTCCTCCTGTTCTGCCTTTTTCTAATATTGTTAATGGGTCTTCTGGATTGCGTATAGATACTCTCATCCATGGTGGCGGATAAAAAAGTCCATCTCCGTATGAATAAGCTTGCGATAGTAGTTCGGTCATGCCATATTCACTATGGATTTTAGAAATACCAAATCCTTTTTTAAGCAATAGATGTAATTCTTCACGTATAAGTTCTTTTCTTCGTCCTTTCATTCCGCCTGTTTCCATTACGATCGTATCTGGAGGCAAACGGAGGCTATATTCTTCGACTAAATCCAATAGCGCAAATGATACACCTAATAGAAGTATTTTTTTGTTTTCGGAGATTAATTGTTTGATAACTCCTACCAATTTTTTAATATCATATAGATAAAATCCACTTAGGGTTTGATTACTGTCTTGTATGAGTTTTTCGGCCATGTATACTAGTGAAGACCCTTCTCTTTCTAGGTAAGAGGGTAGTAATGCTAATATAGTATACTCTTCAATCTCTCCATAGAAGTGTTTAAAGCCTAATCTAAAACTTTGTTCATAAATAGAAAGATTGTTTACATAGTGTTTACTGGTTGTGCTACCAGTAGTTCCGCTACTTGTAAAAATTTTAGCAACGGGAGCAGTTGTACTTACTATTTTTTTCTGTTTAAAGAAATCAATAGGTAGGTACGGGATGTCTTCTAATAAGTGAACTGATGTTTTGGTTATGCCAAGTAAATTACAAAACCTTTGATACGTATTATTGTTGGTGTACTGATGCTTAAAGACTTTTAATGCTGTTTCCTTAAACTCTATGTCATCTTGAATAGAAAAAATGGTTTCAGCTAGCATACGGTGTTATCGATAATTATATGCTACAAAGATATAAAGTCTCTTTAAGATAAATTACTTAAAATGGATCAAAAAAAATGGACTAATGGTGAAATAATAGTTATTCGATGATGAGCTTTCTTGTGGCTTCTCTCTGTCCTTCGGTAATTTTAATTACATATACCCCTTCATTTAAATCACTAATATCTAATTCTTTTCCGATTAGTACTTTAAATACAGCTTGTTTACCGAGAACCGTATAGATTTTAACTGTTTTGGTTAACTGTTTGTCAGAAGTTATATATATAACATCACCAGTTGCAGGATTAGGAAATATACGAAGTCCTGGTATCTTGTCTAGGTTTTTGGAGGCTGGATTTTGAGGTTGGTTAGCCTGTGCTTGGATTCCCGTGGTAAAGGAAAAGCATAGTAAGGCAACGAATATGATTAGTAAGTAGATTTTTTTCATAAAAACTTATTTTGGGGCAATAAAGATACAATTTAAAATTAAAAACTATCTAAGATAGCCCGATACTTTTCTGTTAAATCTTGATTTTAGGGCACTTCGGTAGTAAAACTACGGTTTTTCCATCGAAATATTTTTGTATTTCAAAAATAATGCCGCATCTTTGTTTCATTATGAAGCTGTAAAAAAATTATGTACATTTTTGTACGCATTAGGACCTCATTTATTTAGGAGCTAGAAATATCTTCACTAGTCTTCTGTTTTGTTTTATTTCTAATTATATAATTTTTCATATTATGGCTGAAAGTAAAGTCAATATTTCCCGTTTTATATCATATTTCAAAATTGCAATTTCAGGTAAGGAGCAAGAGTTTACCTCAGGCAGTATTCGCAGAGCAGTTTTTATGTTGTCTGTACCAATGGTTCTTGAGATGATGATGGAGTCTGTATTTTTCTTAGTAGATGCATACTATGTTTCTAGTTTAGGAGCCAATGCTATTGCGACAGTAGGACTAACAGAATCGGTACTTACATTGGTTTATGCAGTAGCCATTGGATTAAGTATGGGAGTTACTGCGATAGTGGCACGTAGAGTTGGTGAAAAGGATATCAATGGAGCGTCGCAAACGGCTATCCAAGCTATTTTTTTAGGAATAGGAATTGCTGCATTGATAAGTTTAATAGGAATATTTTTTCCTAAAGAGATTCTTGGTCTAATGGGAGCAGAACCTGATCTTATTGCAGAAGGTTATGGTTATACACGAGTACTTCTAGGAGGAAATGTAACTATCATGCTCCTATTTTTAATCAATGCTGTTTTTAGAGGAGCAGGAGATGCATCTGTGGCAATGAGAGTTCTTATATTTTCAAATGTCTTAAATATTATTCTAGATCCCATGTTTATTTTTGGGTTTGGACCTATACCTGCCTTTGGGGTAGAAGGTGCTGCAATAGCAACAACTATAGGAAGAGGTAGTGCTGTAATTTTTCAATTACTAATCTTATTTTACGGGTGGAGTAAGATTAAAGTAACTTTTAAAGATATTGTTTTTAGAGCTCAAATTATGATTGATCTTATCAAAGTATCTCTTGGAGGTATTGGGCAGTTTATTATTGGGACCTCGAGTTGGGTTTTCTTAATGAAAATCATGGCTGAATTTGGTAGTGAAGTTTTAGCAGGGTATACAATAGCGATACGCGTGTTAATGTTTACGCTAATGCCTTCTTGGGGGATGAGTAATGCTGCCGCTACTTTAGTAGGGCAAAACTTAGGGGCATCTAAGCCGGATAGAGCAGAGCAATCTGTGTGGAAAACCGGTAAATACAATGCTGTTTTTATGCTATTTGTATCTGTTTTTTATTTACTCTTTGCAGAGATAATTATAAAGATTTTTAGTACCGAAACACTTATCGTAGAATATGGCGCTTTAAGTTTACGAGTTATTGCAGCAGGGTATGTGTTTTATGCATACGGAATGGTAGTTATTCAATCATTTAATGGTGCTGGTGATACTAAAACACCGACTATTATTAATTTCTTTTGTTTCTGGGTATTTCAATTACCGTTTGCTTATCTGGCTGCTCTAGTTTTTGATTGGGGAGCAATTGGAGTGTTTTTATCAATAACTTTTGCCGAAGTGTTAATTGCTGTAATAGGTATTATTTGGTTTAAAAAAGGAAATTGGAAAACGGTTAAGGTGTAATTTTAAGTATTAAAATATATTTTGAATGGTAAAAAAACCGGAAATCAATATTTGATTTCCGGTTATAAAATTACAATAGGTAAGCTTTATTCTTTTACTATTTTATAAGTTTCTATACCGTTCTTAACGATATAAAATCCTTTGGGTAGACTATTAATAAATTTATCTTCCTCATCTTTTGTAGCTACGGTTTTTTGATTTATGAGAGTTCCGTAAATAGTGAATACAGATACTTCATGAGAGTTAAGATTAGATTTATCTAAAATGTTAACTAGTCCTGACCTTGAAGATGATGAATAAACAAACTGTAATTGGTTTATATTGTCATTTTCATTGGATTCATCAACTTTTCCTTTTCCATCGATATCAAAACTTAATGTATATCCATTTCCATTAGATAATGTTGGAGAAGAACCAATGGTATTACTTACAAATACATTAAAGGTTTTTGTAATAGAGTTACTGGCACTGATACTTCCAATATTACTATCTGTAGTAACATTAAATACTCTTGCCCTTGGATCCGGGTATAAAATACTACTTGTGTTAATTAACATGTCTAAGGAGACTGGATTTGCTTGAGTTGAACCAGATACGTTGTTTTCTACTTCAATACTAAAGTCATATCGATTATTCTTTTTTAGTGTTGGAGTATTCGTATTGCCATTGGGAAAGTTAAAAATGAGCGTGTTAGTTGTCGTATTTTTAACTTTAAGACTTTTTAATTTTAAGTTTGGTTTCTTAAGTACAGGACAACCATTGTTAGAAGCTGGACCAGCAACATTAGGGCAATTATCAGAGTCGTTAGGAACACCATCGCCATCATTATCAGGTTGAGATATTGGATATACTAATTTTTTAACTTGATTATTGTATTTAACGACAAGAATGAATTTTTTTCCAGGAATTGTAACACGTCTATCTAAAAAACTATTAAACCAAGTGTTTTTAGTAGTAAAAGATGGAAAATTTAATGGGTTGTCTCTGTCTCTATTCCAATAAATTAGGCCTAAAAGATTTGAGGAAGATTCGCTTTGGAAGTAAACAAATAGATCTAAAGAATGATAGGTACCTTGAACATCAAATTTGAAATCGAACCTGTCACCTTTTTCAATGGTTAAATTTGGGTTGGAAGTTACTTTAAAATTCTTAATGTTAATTTGAGAATTAACAGTAATTGTGATGAATAGTAATACTAAAAAAGTCAATTGTTTCATAATAAAAAGGTTTTAAAAGTTTAGGTTAAAATGTATACCCTTTAATGCCTACCGACTTAAAAATGTTACCCTTTATTCTGTGTAATTAATGATTCCTTAATATGGGTAATATAGGGATAAGATTACAAGAAAAAGGGCTACCATAATGGTAGCCCTTTTAGACACTATATATTCTTTATTTTTAGAAACCAATTGCCCAACCATTAGCCCAGTCAGGAGCAGCAGCTCCATTACCTGCACCAGTATTATCACCTACAGTGATGAACGTTTGGTTAACTCCTGTATAGTTTGTTTGATTAAAAGGAGTAGCAGGACTATCAAATTGCATTGGGTTGATAGAAAGATTATTTGCTTCAAGTCTTACTGCGGCTTGAGCATCAGTATCTTTTACATTTACACCAAGATCCACATTACTTGTAAAGAAGTTCGTGATTGTAAAGTTACCACCACCTTCTTTGAAGAACAGCGCACCTTCAGTAACAGGACCAACAACTGTAATGTTAGAAAGTGTAGTTGTAGTAACAGGCATAGCATCACCATCATCACCATTATTTGATCCTTCAATACCAGCTTTAGCACCTTTAGAAATATACCAGTTAGATCCATTTCCAGCCCATCCATCGGCAAAGTCAATAGAATCATCACCACTACCAATAGATACAAGGTTGTTACCAGTTACAGTTCCACCAAAAAATTCGATACCATCATCACCTCCTTTAAGAGATTGTACGAATTCGAAAGTAGTTCCAGAACCAACACCAAAAAGAGATACCCCATTAAATTCTTTATCGTTAGAGAAAGTAGCACCAGTGTACTCAACTCTTAAGTAACGAATAGATCCCGAGTTATCCGTTGCATTAGTTCCACCATAGATAAGGTCTGCAACTTCAGAAGTTACATTATTTCCTTTATTTGTAGGAGCATCACCGCAAATAACTAATCCACCCCAGTCGCCAGGATTAGGACTAGCAGCACCAGAGGTCATTACAACTGGAGAAGCAGCAGTACCGTTAACAAATATCTGTCCACCTCTGGCTACGGCGATATAAGCAGCCGTTCCACCAGTTGCTTTTATTGTTGTTCCAGCAGGAATAGTTAATGACCCTCCGTCTTTTACAACAAAAGCACTTGTAAGGTTATACTCAACAGTTGCGCTTAATGTAACAGTTCCGTTAACTTCACCAGCTAAGTTCTCAGAGCTTGCAGGACCACTATTGTCAAGACCTACAGTCCATCCAGCTGCCCAAGCAGGAGAAGCAGCACCGTTTCCTGCACCAGTAGCAATACCTTCGGTAAAGAATGTTTGGTTCGTTCCTGTATAGTTAGTAGCATCAAGTCCAGTTGGAGCATTAGCAAACTGAATATCTGTAATTGTTAAATCACCGTTTTCAATTCTAACAGCGGCTTGTGCATCGGTATCTTTAACATTAATACCAAGGTCAACATTACTTGTGTAGAAGTTCGTAATTGTAAAGTTACCACCACCTTCTTTAAAGAAAAGTGCACCTTCGGTAACAGGTCCAACCACTGTAATGTTAGAAAGTGTAGTAGTTGTTACAGGTGTAGCATCACCATCGTCTCCGTTGTTAGATCCTTCGATTCCAGCTTTAGCACCACCAGCAATATACCAGTTTTCACCTGTACCGGCCCATCCGTCTGCAAAATCAATAGAATCATCACCACTATTAGTAGATACTAAATTTTCACCAGCAACGGTTCCTCCAAAAAATTCGATTCCATCATCTCCACCATTATGAGACTGTACAAATTCGAAAGTAGTTCCAGAACCAACACCGAAAAGCGATACCCCATTAAATTCTTTATCGTTTGAGAAAGTAGCACCTGTATATTCAACTCTTAAGTATCGAACAGATCCAGAATTATCTGTTGCATTAGTTCCACCATACGTAAGATCTGCAACTTCAGAAGTTACATTGCTTCCTTTGTTAGTAGGAGCATCACCACAAATAACTAATCCACCCCAATCACCAGGAGCTGGATTAGCAGCGCCGGAAGTCATAACAACGGGAGAAGCAGAAGTTCCGTTTACGAATATTTGAGCACCACGTTCTACAGCAATATAAGCAGCGGTTCCGCCAACAGCTTTAATTACTGTTCCTGCAGGAATTGTTAAAGTAGATCCAGATTTAACAACATAAGCACCTGTAAGTTGGTACTCTATAGTAGCATCTAGAGTTGTGTTTTCAGTTACGTCACCAGTTAATTCACTGTTTGCAGTACAAGGATTACATGAACCACCACAATCTACGCCAGTTTCATTTCCGTTTTGAACACCATCGCTACAAGTTGAAGAACTCCCAGGAGTATCATCATCACCGTTACAAGATACGACAAACGCTCCTGTAGCAAAGGTTAACATTAATGTAAAAAGAATCTTTCTCATTGTTTTCGAAGTTTAATAATTATAAATAAAAATTGTTCGTTTTTAACTAAGGTTTTAAGAGTTTCTATTTTATTATTTGGTTTTATTAAAATTTGTAAGCAAGAGATAATTTTACATCATATCCCTTTTTATAGGATAATATGGTTATCTCTCTTTGTTGAAAATTTAAGTTTAATGTTGGGTCATCATTTGTGTCCCCATCTACTGCTTCTTGAAATCGTTCGATACTTGGATTGAATAAATTTTTGGCAGATAAACCAATTGTAATATTTTCGGTTAATTGAGTCTTTGCTACAAAATCAACTGTAGGAACTCCTTTTTCGATAATATTTCCCTTTCCGAAGTTACCTATCGCAAAAATTCGATCAGAGAAATAGTTCGCAGCTAGTGTTAACTGAATATTTTTGTCTTTTGAAAAATCTTTATAGTAACTTAGGTCGGCATTAGCTACCAAGTCTGAAGCTCCAGAAATACCTGTATCTGTATATGTTGGTATAAAACTTAAGCCAGCTTCATCTAATACTTTTTGCCCGTCTAACTCTTGGTTAGTGATCATGTAAGCTGCATTTATACCTGCAGTCAAACTATTTTTTAAGCTAACATCAACTTGGTCTGCTTCATGTTCAAATAATACTTTTCTAACTTCTAACTCTGCCCCAAAAGCAGTGGCTTGATCTCCTGTGTTGGCCCAAGTAATATCATTGGATGCCGATTGGATTGTGATAGCATTAATAGGGTTTTCTATTAATTTACCAAACACACCTACAGAGATAATTTCGTTAGATTTAGGAAAAGACTCCCATTTTAAATCTATATTGTAATTGGTAGAAAGGTCTAAATTTTCGTTTCCGAAATAATCCTGATTTACCTCTTGAAATAGGAAAGGAGCTCTTTCTTTATATTGAGGAAGTGTATAGGTTTTGCTTGAAGCAAACTTTATATTCTGCTTTTCGTCTATCTCATATTTTAAGGATAGTGCTGGTAAAATCTCAAAAGTATCGAGCTCACTTTCATCTCCTTGTGGTTCTAGTGACGTAGACCAAGCAATGGTTTGATTAATTTGTTCTCCTCTAACTCCTGCGAGTAAAGTGAATTTTTGGGAAAAAGCATATTCAAAGTTTATAAATCCAGAGTTAATCGTTTGATCACCTTCATAAAATTGAGGGTCTAAAGCATTAGGTGTATCTATTGTACCTCTAAAAGTTCTTATTCTGTATAAGCCACTATTTAAATTCTGTTGATTAAAGTAAGCATCAACATCATAAATTTCTGTAGTGGGTTGTGCAATATTATTAAAGACTTGGAAGTTAAACTGTGTTGCTTCAAAATCTACATTTTTAAATCGCGCGCTATATCCTACGGTTACTTTACCATCATACTCGTCTTCTTCATTTTTTTTGAATTTGTATGTTGCCTTTAGGTTTCCAGCAATCTCTTCTTCAAGTAATTCAGAATAGAACCTGTGGTTATCAGATGCGGCAGATACTAAACGAAAAGATCTAGGTCCATCAGGTTGATTAGGAACTTCAGGAACTAAAGTAACTTGTCTTCTGTTTGGTTCAGAACCTTCTAGGAAGTTATATGACCCTCCCCAATTAATCTCAAAGTTTTCACCAATTTCATGGTCACCTAATAATTGATGAGTGATAAGTGTGGTTCTTTGAAACACGGCTCTTTGAATAAATCCACCTCCATTAGGAGCATCATCTTCTACGTCTATGATTCCAAAAAATTCTTTTTGCTGTTCACTAGAGTTGTTTAGAAAAAGCGCATTGTAGCTTATTTTATTTTGGCCATGTTTAATACCAATATTACCCATTAAAGTTGTATTGGTATTATATGCATAATTAAAGAAATCAAAATCACTATTTGCAACCGAATTTACGGTTACTCCACCTCTAGAAATACCTTCTCTATAGCTATAGTTGTTACTAAAAGATCCAACTCCAAAAACACTTAGTTTTGTATCTCCTCCGAATATGTTGTATGAATCTCCTAATTTTAACGAGATATTTGAATTCACAGGTGCAGAAGTCTTTTGTCTATCCCAACTTGTTTCAAAATTATAGTTGCTAAGTGGGAATGCAGGAATGTCGATATCATAAAAACCACTTCTATTTGGACCATCTGTTAAGAAAAAATCATCTGCTCCCGTAGTTTCTGTATTTATACCGCTTGAAAATCCAATTTCTATAAACCCTTTACCTTTGTAATCCTTAGACGAAATATCAATGTTAGCGCCTCCAAAATCTCCAAAATTTTCTGGGTTGTAAGTTTTGTCAATTCCTATTGCCTCTACTATACTTGTGTTAAAAATTCCTAGTTGGATGTTCTTTTTTGACGGATCATTTGATGGTAGTGGTAATCCATTAAGTGTTGTGATATTATATCGATCTCCTAGTCCTCTTACAAATATATTTCCGGAACCTTCTTGTTTTGAAATCCCCGTTACTTTAGTAACAGCAGTTCCTACGTCGCCTACTCCTTTTTTTGCAAGTTCTTGTGCTCCAATAGAAGTTTTAAGTGTTACAGCGGCTTTTTGTTCTAGTAATAAGGCTTCTTCTCGCTCTCGACTTGTTACAACTTTAATTACAACTGCTTCTAATTCAGCAGCAGAAGCTCCTAGGGTTGCATCTACGACTGCTATTTTGTTCGCTTCTACTAAAACATTTGGGACTTCTACAGTTTGATATCCGGTAAACCTAAACTCTAACGTATAAGTACCTACTGGTACATCTGGAATTTCAAATAACCCATCAAAATCTGTTGATGCTCCTTTTGCAGTTCCTTGAACGACTACATTGGCAAATGGTAAGGGTTGATTGTTAGCTTCTTTGTCTAATAATTTTCCAGCAATAGTACCTGTTTCTTGTGCAAAAGTTATCCCTAGACAGCATAGGGCGATAGTTGTAAGTATTTTTCTCATTTTCTAGTTTCAAAATCTGATACAAATAAATACGGTTTTACAGTAATAGGTTTTATGACACTATTATGCTTAGTTTAAGGGATTGTGATGTAGGAAAAAAGACGGAATAAATAAATGAGATAGGATTTTAGTAATCCTTTTATTCTAAATAATATTACTAGATAAAAATGTAAAATATTGATTGTTAGAAGTTTAAATGGGTTTTACTGTTTTTGGTATTTAGAAAAACTTTATGATGCTTATAGGTAGTATTTGGATGCTGAGGAGTTTTTCAAAATATCACAGAATTGTTTCTTTAACGTTAAAATGAGTAAATACATTATACAAGTCTTAACAGTGAGATAAAGTTGAAGATGGAGTGAATGAATTTTTGTAGTATTTTTCTGTTATCTTTTTTATAGAAATAGTTTATTACTATTAACCTTAGTTCGATTGTTAATTGTTTGATTTTAAATGATTATTCTTTTTCTCTGTCACCTCGAGCGTAGTCGAGATGCTGTTTTTAGTCAAGCCTAAGGGTCTAGACTACGCTCGACCAGACAGATATAGATAACAAATGGATCATTGGTAGAGTATAAATCGAACTCAGGTTATTAAATCAATGGATGTCATTTTATAAAAATTTAAACAATCAAATACTTATGAGTTTTTAAATAAAAAACGAGTTAGATCGAACTTTTGTGATAGACTAGAAGTTTATTTGAGATGATAGTAAAACGAAAAAAAGCCTAGTTATATAAACTAGGCTTAAGTTCATTAATTTTATAAATATCGTTTTACAAACGAGTCCAATTAGATGTCCAAGTATCTCCTTCTTGTAATGCGCCTGCATAGTTAGCAGCATCAAAGAAAGTTCCTATCGTA
Source organism: Aquimarina aggregata (assembly GCF_001632745.1). Lineage (GTDB taxonomy): Bacteria > Bacteroidota > Bacteroidia > Flavobacteriales > Flavobacteriaceae > Aquimarina > Aquimarina aggregata. The sequence goes on from NZ_LQRT01000024.1 coordinate 551,527, forward strand.
GATGGGTCAAAATTATCGCTTCCGTCTATTGCAGTTGTGTATTCATATGTTCCTCTAAAACCATTGATTTCAAAATCAGTAGGAATTGCGGATCCCATATTATCAAAAGGAGCTTTAGAACCGTCTAAAGTAAAATTACCAAAGGTTGCAAAATCAGCAAGGTCTACAGTAGCACCTCCGTGATCTAAATCAAAAGAGTTTACATTATCGATAATTGAGTTTCTAACGATAACTTCATTATTGTTTAAGTTGATTAGTGTTTGATCATCATCTACTTCAATTCCTTTACCAGGGAAAGCTTTGATAATTGTGTTGTACATGGTTACTTTAGTTCCTGCTCTAAATTCGATTCCTTTGTTTTCACCATCACCATCTTCGGCACCAATTAAAGTAATGTTAGATAGCGTTGGGTTAGAAAAAGGAGCTGCATCTGGAGTAGAAGATAGGTTATCAGCTTCGATACCTTTATCACCAGCGGCAGAAGTTTGTTGTGCAATCCAGAATTGTCCATTTCCGATCCATCCATCTGTCCAATCAAAAGAATCATCTCCAGCACCAGTTACTACGGCGTACTTTAAGTTTACAGTTCCTCCAAAAAATTCAATACCATCATCATTACCATTAAAAGCTTGTATGAACTCTAGTGTAGTTCCGTTTCCGACACCATATAGAGAAAGTCCGTTATACTCGGCATCATCATTAATTTTACCACCAGTATATTCTAAACGAACATAACGTAAAATCCCTGAGTTATCTGCAGGATCTGTACCACCGTATGTTAGGTTAGCTACTTCTGTTGTTGCTGTAGTTCCTCTATTAATAGGGGCTTTACCGGCTAATAATAATCCTCCCCAATCTCCAGGGTTTGGTGTTGATTTATTAGATGTAAATACAATAGGTTGGGCAGCGGTACCTTCGGCTATGATTCGTGCACCTTGTTCTATGGCCATGTATGAGAATACACCACCAACATCACCAGCTATAATTCTAGTACCTGCCTCGATAGTCAATGTTACCCCATCAACTACAGATACACCACCTCTTAATTCATATACTTCATCAGATGTTAATGTACGATCTGCAGTAATTTGGCCTTCAAGGATTACACTTCCATTAGCGTTTCCGCCTCCTCCTTGGTTGATTGTAATATCACCAATATTATCTTCTTGTACAGTACATGCGTTAAATAAAACTGCAGTACCTAATACTATTCCCGTAAGTAAATTTTTAGTTTTCATTAGTATAAATGCTTAATTGTGTTGTTGTTTAATTTTGTTATAATTTAAATGTTATCCCAAGACTAAAATTGATCCCATCATCGAATTTGTAAGTAGTAAATTCTTGATTAAGATCTTCTTGATCTTGGTAGCGCTCTACAGAAGGGTTTAATAAGTTTTTTGCTTTAAAACTTAGTACGATATGATCTCCTATTTCATCTTTAAAATTGAAGTTTAATACACCAAAACCTTTTTCAAAAATATCACCTACGCCGTTTCCTCCAGCAGAGTATACTCGATCTCCAAAAATATTAAAGTCCAGCGCCGATGTAATTTTATGTGTTTTGAATTCTTTGTTGTAGGCAATATCTGCGTTCACTAAGAAAGGAGATGCTCCCTGTAGTTGTCTCTCGATATTTGTAGGTGCTATATTTGATCCATTAAATGTTGTAATTGCCGGATCAATTTTAACTTTAGAATACATAACTGTAGCATTAAAGCCAAAATTCAAGTTATTCCAAGTTGTTTCTTCAACTTTAAAAAGGTTACCCAGATTCTTTCTGTATTCTAATTCTGCTCCAAAAATAACAGCATTGTCAGAATTAATAAACGTATTTACATTGGATGCCGAGGCTACAAATACTTTTTCTATGGGGTTTTCAAGGTATTTCCCAAATACGGTAGCGGCAACTAATTCTCCTGATTGTTCTGGAAAATATTCCCATTTAAGATCAACATTGTAATTATCAGAATTTTTTAGAATTGGGTTACCTAAAGTAGATTCGGTAACATCTTCATCTAGGAAAGGTGCTACTTCTGTAAATTTAGGCAAGGTTACTGTTTTACTAGCTGCAAATCTAAGGTTTGACTGCTCGTTAACCTCATACTTTAAACTAATACTTGGTAGTATAAATGTTTCGTCGATCTTTTGTTGTCTAAAAGGAGAAGTTTCTAAATCTTGTTGTTCTCTATAAAATACGTTTTGTTCAAATAATTCTGTACGAATACCTCCATTAAAAGTTAATTTATCTGTTAATGCATATTGTAAGTTAGCATACCCAGCAAGTGTTAATAGATCTGCTTCGTAAATTCGAGTCGTATTTAGGTTTTCTAAAACTACATATTCACCAGCAAGAAAGTTAGCTTCGTTTAATAATGCGTCAGGATTATTAAAATCTACATTGGTACTTCTAAAATTATTTAGATTGTAGTTTAATTGGTTTGATTCAAAATCTCTGTCTTTTGATCTAGTTGCTATACCAACAGTTAATTTGTTTTTAAAATTATCGTCTTCGTCTTTTGCAAAATTTATATCAAAATCTAATTTTCCTGAATAATCATTTTCATTTAATTCCTGATAAAACCTTTGATTGTTTGCTAAATCTGGACTTGTACGGTTTCCTAAGACAAGGTTACCATTTTGTAGTTCTGTAAATACTAGCTGGCGTCTGTCTGGGATTAATCCTTGCGCTTTGTTGTATGCCATTCCCCAACCTAGTTGATATTTACCTTCTTCAAATTTATGTTCTCCTGTAAGTTGTTGGGTAAATAAGTTGTTTTGCTCGTATGTTCCTCTTCTTAAACGTATACCAACATCGGTATCTTCACTACTTACACCATCTGTAAATTCTCTAAGTTCATCTGAGGTATCGTTAACAAATAAAGTAGTAGCAAGAATTTTGTTGTTACTATTCCATCTATATCCAACACTTCCTAAAAGTGTAGTGTTAGTAAAGTATTCATAACGATCAACATTTTTAAAGTTTCCAAGTCCCGTTATACTTTCTCCTTGAGAGTTAAAAGCTGCTTGGTTACCTCCTAGAGATGTTCTGTGGTTTTGACTAAATGAGCCAGTAAACAAAACATCTAATTTTTTTTCATCACTTATAGCAAAACTTTTTCCACCGGTAACACTTGCTCCTCCATCAGGAGCATTAAATCGTTTTTCAGGATTAAAAGAAGTATCAAAAGGGAAATAATCAATTTCTGTACTATTGTAATTGTAGTTTGGGATATCTAAAAATACAGGTACTCTTCTAGATCCATCATCTAATCCCCAGTCATCATATTTTCCTCCGTTTAGTAAAAAGAAATCATTTGCTACTGCATTCGAGTTTACGCCAGAGCTAAAGCCAAATTCTAAAAAACCTTTACCAGGGCGATCTTTAGTATCTATATTAACACTTGCTCCAGCAAAATCACCGTAAATATCAGGGGAGTAGGTTTTGTAAATCCCTAAATTCTCAACGATATCAGTAGGAAAAATTCCTAAATCAATCAGTTTTAACTTTGGATTTAAAGAGGGAATAGGTAAACCGTTTAAGTAAGCATTATTATAACGATCTCCTAAACCACGTACATATAGTTTATCACTTTGTTTAGAAATACCTGTTGCCTTAGTCAATCCAGTAGCAACATCACTAACTCCTTTTTTAGAAAGTTCTTGTGCACCAATTTTTTGTTGAATAGTAACTGCATTTTTTTGTTCTAATAAAATGGCAGCCTCAGATTCTTTTTTTGTAGTTGTTTTTATAATCACTTCGTCTAATGCAGCTGCACTTGCTCCTATAGAAGCATTTGCGGTTACAGTTTGACCAGCAATTACTACAACTTCTTTATCTAAAGTTTCATATCCTATAAAACTAAATTCTAGAATATATGTACCAGGCTCTAAATTATCAATACTATATAAACCATCAAAATCTGTAGTCGTTCCTTTTGTAGTGTTTTTGATTAACACATTAGCAAAAGGTAACGGTTGATTGTTAGATTCTTTGTCTAACAACGTACCGGTAATTGTACCGGTTTCCTGCGCAAAGAGTATTCCAACAAAAAATAGCGCAAGTAAAGTGAAAATTTTTCTCATTTAATTTGTTCTCAAATTCGGGGCAAAGAACGAGAGAAGGTGTTAAATAAGTGTTATACAAAAATTAACTATGTATGATTATAATGTTAGATAATTGTTACCTAGGCTTGTTTATAAAATGTTTACTTAACATTAAGAATGTATTACGTCTTTTATAAGTGATTGATATAAGATCAATAAAACCTATTACAACGTTTTCTTTGGTATAATTTTTTTGTTACCCAAAGATTAAGTGAAGGGTTAGTGTAAAAAAAAGTTTAAGTAGGTTTTTATAGTAAAAGTTAAACTTAATGCGAGGGTTTGATATTTTTTATGCTTTAAAAGCAAAAAACGCTCCAGAAACCTGAAGCGTTTTTTTATATTTTAAGACAAATATCTTAATTGTCATAATTTACAACAACATTATCTTTGTTTGACCAAGTAGTTACATCTGCTATCTGATTATCGTCGTAATTTACTTCTGATAACTTTTCGGTAGACCAAAAAAACCACTTTCCTGTCTTTACACCATTATTGTATTGACCCATTGCAATTTTCTTTCCAGTAGCATCGTATGATTTCCATTCTCCATGAAGTTTTCCTTCTTTATTATAGAAACCTTGTTGCTTTATGGTTCCATCTGCATGAAAAAAAGTACCTTTAATTTGGTCTCCTTGTTTTTCAAAAGTAGGTTTTACTTCCTGAGCAAATATAGTCGCCGAAAACACCAGTGCTATAAACATTACTAAATTTCTCATATATTATATATTTTAATTGGGGTTCTTAATAATTACATTACAAATGTAACATTAATTTTACTTTTAAACAACAATTGCGTAACATTAAATTAACAATAGATCTATATTTAATTGATAAACAAGTATTTATATTTTGTAAATCTATTGATATAGGTAAGATCAATCTTTACTATTATGGTTGGTTAAGGGATAAAATAGGCTATTCGTTTTTATACAAGCTAGTTTTTTTTGCTAGTGGTTTACTTTTTTTTGAGCCTCGAATATTTGATAAATAGGGTATTTATGGGTGTTTGATGTTTCTTTATGAATTTTCTTTTAGTCGGGGAGTGTAGTAAGAAGGTCTATAAAATCTAAATAGTATGCAGTTATTAGATACGTTTGTATCTAGTCGATAGCTATGTCTAGTAGTATAAAAAAGCTATGAAAAGATAACATTTCAATAACATATGACTTGAATTTTAGTAACATTTTTGTGATCTATAAGTACGTTAGGAATATATGAGTGATATTTACATATTGATGATTGTTGCTTTGGCTGTCTTAGCCGTTGCAGATCTTATTGTAGGAGTAAGTAATGATGCCGTTAATTTTTTAAATTCTGCAATTGGTTCTAAGGCTGTTTCGTTTAGAACGATAATGATTGTAGCTAGCTTAGGTATTGCAGCAGGTGCAATTTTTTCTAGCGGTTTGATGGAAGTTGCACGTAAGGGTATATTTGTTCCAGGTGAATTTTATTTTGATGAAATCATGATCATTTTTATGGCGGTTATGATTACTGATATTTTGTTACTCGATTTCTTTAATACATTAGGAATGCCAACGTCTACTACGGTTTCTATTGTATTTGAATTATTAGGAGCAGCTGTATGTGTTGCCTTAATAAAAATTTCGGCCGATGCTAATCTTTCTGTAGCTGATTTAGGAGATTATATAAACACCAAAAAGGCTGGAGAAATTATTGCAGGTATTTTATTATCGGTAGTAGTAGCTTTTTCTGTTGGAGCCTTAGTTCAATATATTTCTAGACTCTTGTTATCTTTTAATTTTGAAAAGAAAGCAAAGTGGGTAGGTGCATTATTTGGTGGTGTTGCTTTAACTGCAATACTATATTTTATCTTTATTAAAGGAATCAAAGGAACGAATTATGCCAAAACAATTGTAGAGGTTCTTTATGAAGGAGGAGCTGAAGGACTATTAGATTGGGCAAACACATATTTTAATGCTTCATTTGAGACGGTTAAAGATTTAGTAGATGCTAAAAAAGACCTTTTTAAGATTAACCCGAATACAGGTACAGTAGCATTAACATTAAGAGGTTTTTTAGAAACTAATGTGCCGTTGATTGTATCGGTAGGATTTGTGATATTATCTTTAGTATCATTTACGATAATACAAGTTTTTAAAACGAATATTTATAGATTAATTATCGTGGTAGGTACATTTGCTCTCGCATTAGCTTTTGCTGGTAATGATCTTGTAAATTTTATTGGTGTACCTATTGCAGCTTTAAAAGCGTATGAAGCGTGGAGTGCTTCTGGAGAATTACCACATGAATTTTCGATGGCTGTTTTGGGAGGTAAAGCTGAAACACCTACATTACTTTTACTCGCGGCAGGAATTATCATGGTGTTGACTTTATGGTTTTCTTCTAAAGCTAGAAACGTAGTGAAAACATCAATAGATCTTTCGCGACAAGGAGAAGGAGACGAAAAGTTTCAACCAAATTTTTTATCCCGAGGAGTAGTACGAAGCACCGTATTTTTATCAGAGATAATTTCATCGATAACACCACAATCTTTCAAGAAAGTTTCAGATAAGCAATTTGATCAGGAATCTATAGAGGTAAATGCTTTTACAGCTAAACAAGAAGACTTACCGGCTTTTGATATGGTAAGAGCTGCTGTAAATCTTATGGTAGCGGGGGTTTTAATATCGATAGCAACATCAATGAAATTACCTTTGTCTACAACTTATGTTACTTTTATGGTAGCAATGGGTACGTCTTTGGCCGATAGAGCTTGGGGAACAGAAAGTGCGGTATACCGTGTAGCCGGAGTACTAAATGTTATTGGTGGCTGGTTTTTTACCGCAATAAGTGCATTTCTAGCAGCTGCTACAATTGCTTTTTTACTTCATTTACATCTCCCATCAATGCTAGCTATTTTATTAGCACTAGCAATTTTCCTTTTGGCAAGAAATACAATTAAGTATCGCAATAAGACAAGAGCAGAAAGAGCAGAAGATCGACTTAAAAAATCAGAAAGTAGCTCTATAAAAGGTGTTATTGAAGAAAGTGCAGATAATATTAAATCCTTTGTTAATAGAGGAAATAAAATTTATGGGCAAACCATAGATAGTCTAGCAAAATATGATTTAACTGCGTTAAAAAAGAGTAGGAAAGGAATAGCTAAATTAGAAACAGAAGTAGAAGAATTAAGAGATAGTATATTTTATTTCATTAAAAATCTAGACGAATCTAGTGTTGGGGCCAGTAATTTTTATATTTCGATTTTAGGTTATCTCGAAGATATTACGCAATCTCTAGAATATATAGCAAAAGTTAGTCACAAACATGTGAATAATAATCACAAGAAACTTCGATTTAATCAAATCAAAGATTTAAAAGAGATAGAAGATCACTTAGATGATTTTTACAAAAATATTAAGTCTGTTTTCGATAATCGAGAGTTTGCCACTTTAAATGATATAATAGCAGAAAAACAAGAGTTATTTACTATTGTAAGTGATAAAATTAATAAACAAGTAGCAAGAACTAGAACAGAAGAAAGTAGTCCTAAAAATACTACTTTATACTTTGGTTTATTAACAGAAACAAAGGATCTTATTACTGCAACAATGAATCTCTTAATAACCTATAGAGATCATCAGGATTAAAGTATATCTATCTCTAAGACCACTTTTCTTACGTTAAGTAATTGTTATCCTTATGATGTTTTTATGTTAGATTATTGTTTCCTAGCTTTATAGTTGTCAAAACTTCAGTTTAACATAGTATATTTACTTGTCGTGATATAATTTATAGGAAAACATGAATAAAAAAGATATTACCATACTACTAGTAGATGACGAGCCAGACATTTTAGAAATCGTCGGATATAATCTTACAGCAGAAGGCTACCATGTTGTTACTGCAGAAAACGGTGTTGAAGCTGTAAAACTAGCTAAGAAGAAAAAACCACAATTGATTATTTTGGATGTGATGATGCCAGAGATGGATGGTATCGAAGCTTGTGAACAAATCCGCAAATTACCAGATTTACAGAATACAATCATAACTTTCTTGACTGCAAGAGGTGAGGACTACTCTCAAGTAGCAGGTTTTGATGCCGGAGCAGATGATTATATAACAAAACCAATTCGCCCCAAAGTATTGGTAAGTAAAGTAAAAGCTTTACTTCGTAGGCTTAAAGAAGATGATTCTTCTGATAATGTTGTAAAAATTGGAAACTTGGTAATTAATCGTGATGAATATAAAATCATCAAAGACAAAAAAGAGATCGTTTTACCAAGAAAAGAGTTTGAATTATTATCTTTATTGGCCTCTAAACCAGGTAAGGTTTTTAAACGAGAAGATATCCTTGATAAGGTTTGGGGTAACGAAGTTATTGTTGGTGGTCGTACTATAGATGTTCATATCAGAAAACTTAGAGAAAAGATCGGCGATAATAGTTTCAAAACTATCAAAGGAGTCGGATATAAGTTCGTAGTTTAATGGCAGAAAATTTTAAAAAGTCGTATAGGTTTGCATACTTGTCTTCTTTATATATAACTATAATTTTAACGCTCGTATTGAGCGTTTTTTTGTATACTCAATCAATAGTTAATCCTATATTTATAGTAGGTTTTTCACTAGTATGTTACGCTATATGTTTTTTGATTGTGCAATACCGTGTAGAGAAATTCATTTATCGTAGAGTTCGAAAAATATATGATGATATCGAGATGCTCGATGTTGATAATATCGGTGATACTCCTGTAACCACAGATATGAGAACTCTTATTAAAGAAGTAGAGAAGTTTGCCCAGCAAAGAAAAACAGAGATCGAAACCTTAAAAATTAGGGAAGATTATCGTAAAGAATTTATGGGTAATGTATCTCATGAGCTTAAAACACCTTTATTTACGGTTCAAGGATATATACTTACGTTGTTAGATGGAGCAATGCATGACCCTGCAATTTTGGATAAATATCTTAATAGAGCTAATAAAGGAGTAGAGCGTTTGATTTATATTGTTAATGATTTAGATATGATCACCAAGCTAGAAGTAGGTGATTTAAATCTTAATTATACAAATTTTGATATTGTAGAATTGGTTCAAAGTGTGTTTGATCTTTTTGAAATGAAAGCGTCAAAAAAGAATATCGCTCTTACTTTTGATATGAACTATTCTGAACCCATAATTGTTCATGCGGATAGAGAACGAATACAACAAGTGTTATCAAATCTAATTGTAAACTCTATTAAATACGGAAAAGAAGATGGTACGACAGAGGTAAGTATCGAAGATCTTATTCGTAACAAAACAATAGTTAGAGTTACGGATAATGGTGAAGGTATAGCCCAAGCTCATATTCCAAGACTTTTTGAACGCTTCTACAGAGTAGATAAAAGTGGCTCTCGTCGAGAAGGGGGATCTGGACTTGGTTTAGCAATAGTAAAGCATATTATCGAAGCCCACCATGAACGTATCTATGTAGAAAGTGATTATCGAGTAGGAAGTGAATTTTCATTTACTCTGGAAAAAGTGAAAAAGTTCCCTGTAGTCGATGTCGGTACTAAAACTACTTAATCCTCTATAGGCATTTAAATCCCTTAATTTTGTTAATGTAAATTCACTTTGGTTACAGCTTGGTACTAACTTATTTAATGTTAAACGTTCTGCAAGATATTCTTGCTCAAACTGTCCTGGAGTAGGTATAAAAAAAGCTTTTTTCTTTAATTTAGCCAAATCCATTACGGTGGTGTAACCAGATCTTGAAATAATTAGATTGCTACTATTTATAGTATCCTCAAGGTTTTTTCCAGTAAGATAATTATGAATAGTAATATTATTCTTAACATAAGTTTCTTGAGTTTCCTGAATAAGCCCTCTAACAAAAACAATTTTTTTATCACTTTGTTCAAATTCTTGAAAGAGCTTTTGCTCTAGTAGTGTTCGTTGTGGTTCTGGACCAGAAAGTAATACCATAATATCATACTTTTTGGGAACAATTTGATATTCAAACCGACTTAAAGGACCAAGATATGTAACAGGAATATTACTTTTTTTAGGATGACCTAATTCGCCACTTAAGTTTGGATCATCAGCCATATCTGGAACCCAACATACATCAAATTTTTTGATATATTTATTGTGAATCTTTGTACTAAACGAAGTAGTTTTTCCACTCAATACAGTTAGTTGGTGCGTTATAAATACAGAGGGAATACTTTTGTGTCGAACTCCCATACGATTGTCGGATATAATACCACAAAAATTATCTTCTTCGATTATTTTTTTAATCATTTTTCGTTCTGCACTAATAGCATGGGCAATCTTTGGGCTATTTAAAAGCATTTTGAATTTAAAATTACTTCCCTTTTTAGAATATTCAATATTGTAAGAAGGCAGTTCTTTTGTTTGTAGTTCAGGGAATTCCTTTTTTAATAAAGAAAGCGCTACACCATCTGATGCAATTACAGGTTCGATACCTTCATGAATTAAGGCATTGATAATAGGAATACATCGAGTTGCATGACCTAATCCCCAGTTAAGAGGTGCTACAAGTACTTTTTTGTCCAAATGTTCTATTTTTTAAGTTGTTAGAGCAATTTATCATTTCAGTATAATAATAAAGTTAATCCTATTTCGGTATCCGTATATTTCCTTAATTTTACCAAAAAATTAAATTTAGAGATTCTGTAATTAGAAGTGTTACAGGATGAGAGCTCTTTTTTTAAGGTATGATTTTCTTTAGTTAATGTAACATAACAGACATTCTAAAGACTAGTAAATAAGTAATAAAAAGAATCGGTGGGAAGTAAGAATAAATTAAAACGATTTAATGAAAATAAAACCTTTCAGAATGTGGTAGAACCCACAAGAGATGAGGTACTTAATAATAGCCTAGGATATAAAGGGAAATGGAATGAGAAATTCTTTAAAAACGAAAATCCTATAGTGTTAGAATTAGGATGTGGTAAAGGAGAATATACTGTTGGTCTTGCTCAAAAATATCCAGATAAAAATTTTATAGGTATTGATATTAAAGGTGCTCGTTTTTGGAGAGGTGCTAAAACGGCTATCGAAGAAGATTTAAACAATGTTGGGTTTATTCGAACACAAATTGAACTTGTAGCTCATATTTTTGAAGAAGGAGAAGTCGATGAGATTTGGATTACTTTTCCCGATCCACAAATCAAGTATAAGCGTACAAAACATAGAATGACCAATACTGCATTCTTACAACGATATAAAAAGATATTAAAACCAGATGGGATTATGCATCTTAAAACCGATAGTGAATTTATGCATGGATATACTTTAGGGTTATTGCATGGTGAAGGTCATGAGGTGCTATATGCAAATCATAATGTTTATCATCAAGAGGGGTCACCAGAGGTGGTAACTTCGATTCAAACTTTTTATGAAAAACAATATTTAGAAAAAAATAAACCTATAACTTACATCCAGTTTAGGATCGTGTAATTGGCATCGTCATTTTGGAAACTACCAAACTATTTTTAGTCACGTTTTTTGCATCACTAGTTGGAGTAATCCCTCCAGGATTAGTCAATATGACTGTGGCTAGAACCTGTCTAGAGAGAGGTAAGAACAATGGTATTTTGGTAGCTATAGGCGCTTCAGTTGTTGTTTTATTTCAGGCATTAATCGCAATACTTCTGGCAAAGTATATTTTCTTTAATCCATTTGTTAGAAATATTTTACTACGTACTGGAGCAGTTATCTTTTTTTTAATGGCCATTTATTTTTTTGCAAAAGCAAAACAAAAAAGCGCAAAAATTAAGGTATATAAAAAAGCAAGTACTCGAAGTTTTTTTAAAGGTGCAATGATGTCTGCTTTAAATGTTCTGCCGATACCCTATTTTTGTGCAATTGCGGCAGGTATGAGTGTAAGTGGTAAAATTGAATATGATGCAGTTCGTATAACAGCTTTTACTATAGCAGCTGGAACAGGAACCTTTGTAACGCTATATTTTTATGTACTTTCATTTTTAAAGATAGAAAAGAAAACAGCTTCAATAACTAAGTACACTAACTATTTTATGGCGGCCTTAATGTTAGTTTTAGTAATTATTACATTGGCAAGAATTATTTATACATGGGAGTAAAAAAAGAGGAAACTAATTTTTTTGAAAGAGTCTATGAGGTGGCTAAACAAATACCTTATGGTAGAGTAACCTCATATGGGGCTATTGCTAAATCTTTAGGAGCGGCAAAAAGTGCTCGTATGGTTGGTTGGGCAATGAATGCTTGTGATGGCCGTGAAGATGTACCTGCGCATCGTGTAGTAAACAGAAAAGGAATCTTGACAGGAAAACACCATTTTCAAGGTACTAATCTAATGCAACAATTACTAGAAAGTGAAGGTGTAGAAGTTATCGAAAGTCAGATTCAAGATTTTGATAAGATCTTCTGGGATCCTATGACCGAATTATGATAGTACATTTTTTAGATGATGCTCGTTATCTAGAAAGAAACTCCCATTCCGCCGGAGAAGGTTGATAAATCAAGACTACCAATTCTAAGGTGTTCATACCCTCCAGAAAATTTAAGACGTTTATAATGATAGTTTAGCAATGCAGAAAGTCTATTTACAGGTCTTTGATTAATGTATGCTCCATAAAAATTGGTTTCTATACTTAGTGGTTTCGCAAAAAACAATTCTGCCCCAACACCATATGCAAATCCAAACTCATCAACTTCTCCTCCAACATAGGTAGTTCCAACTCCCCACCAGGCATTAAACTTTTCTGTACGTACTCTATGGTATTTTGCCATTGCAGTAAATATGGCTAATGTATTGGCACCAAAATTAGTATTGTCTTCCCATAGTTGTAGGTAATCAGCTTCGAATCCAATTCTCTCCAGAAATCGCAGATCTGCATTTAGATGATTTCCATATAGTTTTTGATTTTCGATGATATATCTATTACTTATTGTGGCTCTAAATTGTGTAGTGTTTTCACCGCTATCATATGCATAATTCCCGATCTTAGAATTAAGATAAGGATATTTCGTGATACGAGCCCCAGTTGCTCTATGTTCTGCTTCCATAGGAGTTTCTATTGCCGTAAAATATGTAGCATATAAAAAAGCTTCGGCGGCAAACAAGCCTAATTCTGCAACGATAAACATATCTCCCCAATCTGTTGACTCATAGTTGTCATCTGATCCAGATCTAGAATCATTTCTACTAGTATTGTTACTTTCTCTTTTACTTAAACTCTTCTCGGCGATGTCAAGCTTACCTTGACTATAACCAGAGTTTGTTATTCCAAAACTAAGCAGTACTAGTATAAGTGTAATTTTTTTCATAATCGATGGGTCTATAAAATTTAAATACTTATGCACATAAATTATACCAGAGTGTGTTATTCTTAATTTGATTGCTATAGTTTATATGTCACTATTAAGGTGCTTATCTATAAACAATTGACTAGAGAAAAACCCTACTTTAAAAAGAATGAGGTCCTATTAAAGAACTGCTATTAGCAGATTTTCAAACCGTACTTTTTAAGGAGGTTTAACAATGGAAGTAACATAGTTGTAAAAATTTTATAGAGCTCATAAAAGTCAATTATTAATTTAAAATTATTACCTAGGTTTTGAAGGTAGTTTTTTTAATCTTGATAGTTGTTTTGCACTTAATCCAACTGCAAACAGAATCCTAGCTCGTACCTATTTGATTGAGGCTTACAGGTAAAAAACAATGATCATTTTGAAGTAAGCCTTGGTGTTTCTGTAAATATTAAAACTGATATCAAAAACGTTGATATTGATGAAAATACCCTAAAAGAAGTATTCGTTTTGTCAGATGTTACAATAGGATACAGGAATTCCGATAGTGCGGATTTGTAATCCGTGCCTTCGACAAAACTAGAATATACTTAAGACGATGATTTACTATAATAGATCATGATAGTTTTGTTTTTTGACACTGAATTTTCTTAAGTATAAAAACGATCACTACTAATGTGACCGTTTTTTATTTGTACTCGCTATGACGACACGGATTGCAAATCCGCGTGATCGGGTTTAGGATATAGCTTTTAGCCTTATCAATTAGTTATGTTTGAGATATTCACTATATATTGTAATCCGTGCTATCGTTTCTGAGCGATTGGATCATTAACGAATCTATGCTTATGCTGCCTTTTCGTAACTAATAGCATTAACCAATAAACTTTAATAAAAAACAAACGGTATTCTAACCATTTGTTTTCCTCTTTCAAGCTTATTTTTTCCTTTTGGCGTATCTTATTTTGGTTTCATAATTTTCCCAACCTTTATTTGCGGCATCAAATCATTCAGAAATATAAAAAAATGAAAACACTACCTATTTACATTTGCCTCTTCTTACTATTCATATCATGTTCTAATGATGATGACGATCGAGTATTAAGTGACTTTAATGAGATTACTTCATTTAGTATTAATGAGCAACAGGGCGCTATAGACAATAAGATTATTACCCTTGAGTTAGCTGCAGGAACAGATATTACAGCTTTGACTCCCGTTATTGAACATACTGGAGAAAGTATAGCTCCTGAAAACGGTTCGACACAAGATTTTACAAGCCCCGTAGTGTATACTGTCGTTGCTGAAAATGGAGATACTCAAGAATTTACGGTTATTGTGACTATAACAGAATCAGAACCAAGTGATCTTAATGAGATTACTTCATTTAGTATTAATGAGGAACAGGGCACTATAGATAATAACACGATTACGCTTGAGTTTGATACGGGGACAGATATTACAGCGTTAATTCCCGTTATTGAGCATACAGGATTAACTATAGTTCCAGCAGTTGGTTTAGCACAAGATTTTACAAATCCTTTAGTGTATACTGTCGTTGCCGAAAACGGAGATACTCAAGAGTTTACGGTAAATGTTACTGTTCGTTTGGGAACAGCATCAGGAATAGAATTTATAACGACCTGGTCTGCTAAAGAAATTACGATTCCCACAAATCCAGCATTAACGTATAACTATAATGTAGATTGGGATAATGATGGGGTAGTAGATGAATCTGGAATCAATGGGGATATCACGCATAGTTTTGATGTTGATAAAGAGCATACCATACGTATAACGGGTACTTTTCCTTCAATACAATTTGACAATGCTACAAATACTGGGGACGATGGGGCTAAAAAGATTATCTCTGTGGATCAATGGGGAACGGGGACGTGGTTATCTATGGAAAAATCATTTGCAGAATGCACTAATCTTAAAGTGCCTGCAACCGATGTACCTGATTTGTCAAACGTGAGCAGTCTAGGCTTCATGTTTATTGGTGCATCCATTGCAAATCCAGATGTAAGTAATTGGGATATTAGCAATGTAACTAATCTAGTGGGTATGTTTAGTAGTGCAAGGTTGGCGAACCCCGATGTTAGTAAATGGGATACTTCTAATGTAACGGAAATGTTTGGGATGTTTTTATTTGCTTCATCGGCAAACCCCGATATTAGTAACTGGAATATTTCTAACGTTACTGATGCTGGTAGTATGTTTAGTAGTTCAGCATTTTCAACAGAAAACTATGACAAACTACTCATTAGTTTTGCAAATCAAACACGACAAAATGATGTTGATTTTGCCGTATCTAGAACCACTTTTTGTTCTGATGAAGCAGCTGTCGCAAGAGCTACGTTGATTAGTGAAAGTAATTGGGATATTAGAGATGGTGGTCGTGATCCTCAATGTGAATAATCTTGCTAATTTGTATAAGAAGTGTAAAAAAACCGATAGCGCAGATTACAAATCTGCGCTATCGGTCTATCTAATTTGTAATTAGTGTTATCATCTCTGAGCTATCAGAGAACACTAAAAACACAATGGTTTTTATTTTTTTATGTTTTGTGTGAGATGTTTTCCGAAGTATACTACGATAAAGTAAAACTCAACAATGATGGTATAAAACATCGGATCTCCAAAAAACGTTGAGTAGCTACCACCTTCAGGAATTACAAATATAGGAACGGTTATTAATGCATCTAATACCGCAGCAGTTATTACAAAGATAAGTGCTAGATGGGTCGGTTTCATTTGTCCTTTTTTATAGAATAAATAGGTTCCAAGACAGGCGCTAGGAATAATAGCTAAGGCTACTATAATGTTGGCTTGTCGCTCTAGGTTGTCTAATATTGTAATGTAAAACGATGCGAGGTAAAAACTAACACCTAAAACCCATACTAATATGGCACATACAATACTAAGTAATCGATTGGTCATCATAATCTTTGATTTTGAAATTATGATACAAATCTATAATTATGCTATATCAGTAATTTATTCTAAAAGAAGTATGATTTGTTTGAAAAGAATTTTACACTTGAACTCGCCTTCGTAAGTAAAACAATAACTAGGGGATTAATTATACATAATGTTGTACAGTTTTATCTTATGAGACACTAGAAACAATAATTAATCTTCTTAGAATTATGTATATAGGCATAGTTAAATAACTATGTTTGTTAGATATATTTTTAGTTATTAGTTTTATTCCAGAGCATCATGTTTGAGACAAAGACGATATCCGTCTAATTTATACGCTTTTGATTTTCTCTTATATGCAAAAAAGGTTATGGTTTTGCAACAAATTCTAGATAGTCGAGGTTAATACACCAACGACTTGTAGAGAAAAACTTAACGCGCAACACGTGTTCTCCAGGTTCTAATTTTGCGTTAACAGAATATTCTGCCCAATCCGAAAACCAATCGCTCGACGGTGTCACATTAATTTTATTGGCTAAAGCTTTTCCATCCAAAAAAATATGTAATCCCTTTTGTTCTGCAACATCATTGCGTGCAGTAGCCATTGCTTTAATCACATACTCACCCGCATTTTTTACTTGTATGGTGTATTCTAGCCATTCATTATCTCTTGTCCAACTTATAATATGTCCGTTTGATTGATTTGGTTTTGCTTCAATCTCAACATCTAAATTTTGCCCACTCCGATAATTAGTTTCCGATTTTTTGTTGGTATTAACTTCGTGAAAAGCAATGCCTTCTCCTCCTGTGTCAAAATCCTCAGCTTCAATTCGCCCAGGAATGGTATGAACTTCTTTAAAGGGTTTTTGCGTGTTCTCAGAATTGCTTCCAGAAGGTAGGTTATGCACCATTGCCTGGCCAATATAAATAGATGTTCCTTCGGGTAATTTCGTTACTTTGAGTTGTGCTGTATGTTGTCCAACCTCTTGTTGTTGGGCATAAAAGAATTTTGAGAAATATACATTTCCTGAGCTTTGTCCAAAAGTAAAGGTCTCAGGTGCACCGTCATCAATAGTAATTTCAACTTCCATGCCTTCGCCTTGAGGAATAGTTGTGAAGCAAATTAAATCTCCTTCCCAATTAAACCTTAGGGTTTCGTTCACCTTTGAACATTTAAGCGCATCGCTTAACATACTGCTAGTTCTGTATTGGTCACTATTATATACAGCATCGGTATTTACATTCACACTTTGCCAGCCCGAACTTTTAGTGGCATTGTTGACTGATAACAATGAGCTGTTTGAAAAATGATTAAATACAATAGGTTTAGGGATTTTGTGTGGTCGATCTTCACCTATGTCATGCATGGTCATAATAGATCGAACGACTATATCACTGTATATTTTATGACCATCAGCATTTGGGTGTACACCATCTTTAGAAAATACTACTTTGCCCTTAACTGGACTAGAGTTTTTAAAGACGAGTTGGTCGGCTTTTAATTGTTTTACTATTTCAACACCTAAATCAATTGAAGGGATGCCATATGTATTGGCCATTTCTTCTATAATGATACCAAAACCGTATTGTTTACCCACCATTAATCTATCTAACATCCACTCTCCTACGGTATACACAAAACAGATATCAATATTTGGGTCTGTTTCCCATATCTGCCGAACCAAACCTTCGATTGCACGTGCTTCATATCCACCTCCACCGTTTACACGATATTCAATAAAAACCACATCGGGTTTATGAACAAGTAAATCATTCTTTACGCGACTAGCAGCAAAATCAGCTCCTGTACCTGGAACTGCTGCATTTATCTCAGTAAATCTAATATCCTTATATTGATTTTGAAACCAGGAAAATACATTATCGCTCCAGCCGGTTTGTCGAGTAATACTACCTCCTATATAGCCTATAGTAATGTTTTTTTTAGTGTTTAATTTTTCGAATAGATTCGGTATCCCATTCCTCATACGAAGTTCTTCTGATGTATTGGGATCGTAAGATTGGGATACTGCAGCATAAGTAAGGAAATGAAAGAACAACGTGGTGGTAATCCAAAAAAACTTGCTCATTATTTAAACTTTAATGTTAAATTTTATCTATGCTTTTGCTGTTTGATTACTCAAACCTTGATCAAAGATACTAAAAGGTTTGAACGTAAGTTACAGGTAGACTTAAGTTTGAACCTTGTAATTACGTTTTCTTAAATATTGCTATTGGTAGTTTTTATTCTGTTATATTTAGTTTAATTGGATTTGGACTTTCAAGAAAGACAATTTAATGTATCATTATAAAAGTATATATCATAAAATTCTCGAGCATTAACCTTTTAATAAAATACGATCTCCTATTTTTTATATACTTTGTTACTTATCATTGTTCATTAGAAATTATCATTAATTAATTCCATATTTGTCATTGCTCCTGCAATATTTCCGCTAGCTACGGCATTGGCTACTGAGCGCATCCTAGTTGAATTATCTCCGCAAGCATAAATTCCTTCAATACTAGTTTTTTGAAAATCATCCACTTCAATATGCCCTTGTTCTGTTAGTTTACAGCCTAAAGAAGCAGGAATATTAGAATGCTGTACAAATGGAATAGCTGCATAAACCGCATCGAAATTAATCTTTTTCTCGTTTTTGAAAACAACATTGTTAATATTCCCGTTGTTATGTTCAATTTCTGAAATTTCTGTCTCGATAATTTCGATGTTATTCTTTTTAAGTTTCTCGGTTTGTTCAGTGATGAAATTACTTTTTCCAGAAGTCAAAATTGAAATTTTATCGGTTAGATTATTCACCAATGAAGCAACATGAAATGCTGTATTTCCATTGGCTATGATTCCTGTTTTTTGTCCTTTGAATTCAAAACCGTGGCAATACGGACAATGAATAACAGAAATTCCCCAACAATCTGAGAAACCTTTAATCTCAGGCATTGTATCTTTTATACCGGTGGAAAAAATCAACTTTTTAGACTTGATTTTCTTTCCATTTTCTGTAATTATTTCAAAACTATTTTTAGTTTTTTGTCCTCTAATTGCAAAATCATTCAAGAATTTTATAGTGTCATAATTTAATACTTCTTCTTTTGCTTTTTGAGCGATTACACTGGGTTTAATTCCATCTTGTGTAATGAAATTGTGAGAGTAAGGAGTTTGTCTATTGCATGGTTTGCCGTTATCAATGATTAAAACATTTCGTAACGATCGCCCAAGAGCCATAGCAGCAGAAAGCCCAGCGTAACTTCCTCCAACAATAATTACATCAAAAGTTTTATTATCTATCATAAAATTGAATTTTGAAAATGAGGCGAATGGAATCGATAAACTAGTTAACATGATTAACTTTAGATGTTCCCTTCTTGTCAATTTAGTATTAAATAGTGCTTTCTAAAAATGGATAATCTATGTAGCCTTTTTCTCCTGTCGAATAGAAGGTACTTTGATCTGCTTTTTGCAATTTTGTATTAAGCTCAAAACGTTTCACCAAATCAGGGTTACTAATAAAAAGTTCTCCAAACGAAATTAGATCTGCTACATTTTGCTCAATGGCATCATCGGCTAATTCTTTAGTGAAGCCTCTATTTATAATGTACGAACCCTTGTATAGTTTGCGATAGTGTTTTGCAGTCTCTAGAATACTTTGAGTTGGATTATGATCATCTGCTTCTACATACCCTCCAATATGAAGGTAAGCCAAACTATAGGTATTTAGCTTTGTGATGATATACTCGAACAATTGCTTTGTTTCATCATCTGTTTGAATACCAAACCAAGTCTTGAAATCAGGAGAAAGTCGAATGCCTATTTTCGATGAAGGAATTTTTTGTAGAATTGTATCTAAAGTTTCAAACAAAATTCGCGCTCTATTTTCTATGTTCCCGCCATATTGATCTGTTCGTGTATTGGCACATTTGGCAAAAAACTGATGAAATAAATAACCATTTGCGGCGTGTATTTCTATACCATCGAAATCTGCCTTCATAGCATTCTCAGCCGCTACTAGAAAATCTAAAACCGTATTTTTTATTTCTTGATCAGTCATTGCTTTAGGAATAACCGTTGATTTAAAACCCGAATAGGTGTAGCATTCTGAATTTGGATTAATTTCAGAAGGAGCTAAAGGCAAATTTCCATCAAGTAAATCTGGATGAGAAATTCTTCCAACGTGCCACAGCTGAGCAAATATTTTCCCTCCTTTTTGATGCACTTTTTCAGTGACATTTTTCCAAGAAGTTGTTTGTTCTACACTATATATCCCTGGGATGTTTATGTATCCAATAGCTTGTTTGCTTACACTAATTCCTTCCGAAATAATTAGCCCGGCTGTAGCTCTTTGTTCGTAGTACTGGGCTATTAGGTCAGTTGCCAATCCTTTTTTGTTGGTAGCTCTACTTCTTGTCATTGGAGCCATTACAACCCTATTTTTCAAGGTTAAATTTTGTGTTACATATTTGTCTAAGACAGTCATTTTATCTTGAATTTTTGACAAAACTAAGTAAATTTATTATTATTGCAAATGAATCGCATTAGTTATTGCAAAATAATCGCATTAATATGAAAAGACGAAATACTCAAACTAAAGAAGCTGTATTAGACTTGCTTAGAGAGTCGGGAAAGGCAATGAGTCGAGATGCTATTGAGCAGAAAATCGAACAGGATATTAATCGCGCAACAATTTATCGGGTTTTAAATCGATTTTGTGAAGACGGCATTCTACATCGTGTCGTGGCAGAAGATGGTAAACAGTATTTTGCCGTTTGTGTAAACTGTGATAATAAAATCCTTTCAGGTCCTCATTTTCATTTTAGATGTATTAAATGTGATACAATTGAATGTTTGGCTGTGGCGGTTGATTTTTCGGTACCAAATGGTTATCAAGTAAATGACGTAAATTGTGTTTTATCAGGGACTTGTAAGGATTGTTCTTGTTGATTTTTGATTACCCATAACGTTTAGTTATACCTAGCGCGAGAATTAAATTTAATTAATTTGATTGTTAATCAGTTAGTTAGGTGGGTAAAACGCTTTATTCCGTTTTAAAAATCCTTTGGCGATATCATCTACAATATCCTGGTGGGTACTCCATTTTTCATATACCTCTAATGCCCATTTCTTTATCAAATCTTTACAATTAAATTCATTAGTGGACTTCTCTTTAATATCAATTGTCGTAATATTCCCTCTTTTTAGAATTTCAGGTGGATTTAAATATTCATTATGCTTATGAACCTTATATTCATTTAAATAATCACTAAGTTTTGGTGAATGCGCATATGTCCATTTTATATCATACTTAAAAATTAAATGAAGTCTTGACAAGTGAAAGTGATTGTTCCATCTACCATGAATTTCAGGGTGTTGTAAAGTGTGTGCGTCTACAATCAGAAATCTATATATGTGATTTGCCCGATTTGAAAAATCAATCTCTTGAAATCCAAGATTAAAGATTTCTACGCATTCATGAATTCCTCTTTTCGTGTTTGCACCACAAAATTGACACTGTCCACTATCTAATAGTGCCACTCCATTCTTTTTTGCTACATCGATATAGTTTTGCATTGTCTTTTTGCTTGTTGATAAGGTTTCAGATATGTGTTGTAGCGGGTTAAAATGTTACTAAGTCATCAGGATTATCTGTGGATTGATTGTTAACTTTTCTCTATTGCCCCTAGTATTTCACTAGTGTTTCATATAAAGCTATGCCAACATATTAAAAAACAACTATAAGTTACAAAACCTATAGCGATTTGTTACACTATTGTACTCTTGCCAATTAGTCTCAAGGCCACTAGTCGTAGATTAGCGATAGTGGGCCTCTCAAAAAACGAGATGCACAGCTCATATATGTATTACTTAAACCATACCCGTTATTGCAGCAATAAAGCCGATCACAAGAATTAACAAAAATAAGCCAAACCCTATAGCATATATCACTAGTACTTCTTGATTTGTAGAGCTGTTACGACTAAAATATTTATGTAAGAAGGGTATCCCCAAAACGGTCCCAAATATGAGCAGTAGCGTAAAAGGAATAGCAGATATAAAAGTAGCAGATTCGCCACTTCGTTTTACCATTACGGCCCGTGCAGCATAATGGCAAACTATAGGATAGGCAATCATGATACCACCAAAATTTATAAACTCACGAGATGCATAGATTAGGCTTAGGTATTCATCCCAGCTGCTATTTTTTAAATAGGTTTCAAGTAGTGAGGTTACAAGATTAAAAAGAATGAATATCCATAAAACAATAAATGCAATTTGAAACCATTTTCTGGACAATCTAATTTCTGTTTGTTGCACAGCATAGACTGCACTGCGTAACCAGAGAAGCCATAGTAGTATAAAAAGACCAAAAAAAATAGCAATACCCCCTAACAGTAACGTAACTGTAATTTGAGAGGTAGGTGGGTTTTGAGATATGGTTTTAAAGCTAATTGTTACAATCGTATAGGCTAAAAACAGCACCAAAGGACCTAGGATTAGATATACAGCTAACTTTTTGGGAGAAAGGTCGAAAATGTAATCTGCTATTTTTTGCATATTCAATTTTATAATGATGAATATAAATTAATTTTCCATCATTTTAGTACAGAAACTCAAATAGAAAATTAAAAAGTTTTAGGTAGTAAACGAGTTACAGTACATAACGATTATAAACCCAATATATAAGCCTATAAATCATTTCGATTTATAGGCTTTATAATCTTAACTTTTCGACCTATCTTTGCCCTTAGAATGAATCTAGATAGATTTGTTCTCTGGAAAAAGAAAAATACGCATGAAGCTAGAAAAATCAGATATACTAAAAGCATTAGAAAGCATTACCGTAGCTGGAGAAGGAAAGAATATGGTAGAGAGTGGTGCCGTAAAAAATGTCATCACTTTTGGAGATGAAGTTGTAGTTGATTTAGTCTTAACTACTCCTGCATTGCACATTCGCAAACGAGCAGAGGTTGATGTCATGAAAGTGATTCATGAAAAAGTATATGAAAAGGCTAAAATAAAAGTAAATATCAAAGTCGAAGCACCCGCCGAGCAACCTCAAAAAAATGAGATCAAAGGAAAAACTATTCCAGGGATCACAAATATTATAGCCGTTGCTTCTGGTAAAGGAGGCGTTGGTAAATCTACAGTGACTTCTAATATTGCTGTGACTTTGGCAAAAATGGGCTTTAAAGTTGGACTTTTGGACGCAGATATTTATGGACCATCAGCACCCATAATGTTTGATGTAGAAAGAGAACGACCATTATCTGTAAAAGTAGGTGATAAATCTAAGATGAAACCTATAGAAAATTACGGAGTAAAAATATTATCGATAGGATTTTTTACACAACCTAACCAAGCAGTAGTTTGGAGAGGCCCTATGGCAGCAAAGGCATTAAATCAGATGATTTTTGATGCCGCTTGGGGAGAACTTGATTTTTTATTGCTGGATTTACCACCAGGTACAGGTGATATTCATTTATCGATCATGCAGTCTTTACCTATTACAGGTGCTGTTGTTGTAAGTACACCACAAAATGTGGCTTTGGCAGATGCCAGAAAAGGAGTTGCGATGTTCCAACAGGATAGTATTAACGTTCCGGTATTGGGAATTATAGAGAATATGGCGTATTTTACACCAGAAGAGCTTCCTAACAATAAATATTATATATTTGGAAAAGAAGGTGCTAAACATCTGGCAGAAGATATTGATGTTCCTTTCTTGGGAGAACTTCCATTAGTACAAAGTATTCGTGAAGCGGGAGATGTAGGTAGACCAGCAGCATTACAAACTGCTACTCCTATAGAAAAAGCGTTCGAAGAACTGACTAAAAACGTAGTGCAGGAAGTAGTAAACAGAAATGAAAGTTTACCACCTACCGAAGCAATTAAAATAACAACAATGGCAGGTTGTTCTGCCGTAAAAAAATAGACTATGACTTCTGAAGAATTAAGAAAGAATGTAGAAAAAGCCCTAGATGAGATCAGGCCTTTTTTAGAAAGTGATGGGGGTAATATTTCTTTAGTTTCTATAGAGGATGATAAGAGAGTTAAAGTGCAATTAGAAGGCGCTTGTGTTGGATGTAGCGTAAATCAAATGACATTAAAGTCAGGTGTAGAAATGACCATCAAAAAATATGCACCTCAGATCGAAGAAGTATTAAATATTGCATAAGTTCTTGTCATAAACCACACCTTAATAAGTTACAAACTTGATTTATGGCTTTTTGAGTCCAAATAACGGATGCAAAATGGTAATTCTCAAAATGATGAGGTCATAAATCAACCAACTTATGATAAAAGTTCCTAGACTTAATACCATAAATTTAGGTACAAAGCCCCAATCCAAATTCATGATATAGTATCCAATTGCTATGGTAACGGTTTGATGTAGAATATAGAAGGGGTACACCGCGCGATTACAATATGCTAACAGCTTACTTTTTTTGTTGAGATAGGTTGCTGCATATCCAAAAATAACCAAAATCCAAGACCACAAGTTAGTTACTTTTATGAATGCTTCTGTAAAGTGTATATAGGTGCTGTCTTTTCCTATTATCCATATTATTAACTGCACTCCAAAAGCTATTATGCCTATACCTAATGCTTTATTTTTTATACTAGCTAGGCTTTTCCAAAATATAGGCCCAGTAGCAATTAAAACAAATCCATAAAAGAATAAAATGATATAATTTAGTACCGTAAACCAATCATCGATTAATGCATGAGTAACAGGAAAAAAAGGTTCTACTAATGCCTCTGTAAAGTACAAGGGTATAATAAACAGGTATAGCCCATAAGGTTTTTCGATCTTCTTTTTGATCCAGTCTACTACTGTCGAGTTTTTTCGTTTTAAGTATCCAAAAACAGGGGATAGTACAAGCGAAAAAAGAAATAGATACACTAAAAACCAAAGGTGATGCCAACTTATATTTCCTTCAGGATATACCCCAATAAAAGCTTCGGTTGTAAAATAATCATAATACGATTTTGAAAAATGCCCTGAAGCTAATCGTTCAAAATACACCTGGGGCGGAACGATACATAACATTCCAAAAAGTAACGGAATTAATAGTCGTTTACAACGCTCGATATTAAATTGCCAAAGGGTTCTATGAGATAAAGCATAATAAGTTCCCATTCCCGAAATCACAAACAAAATAGGTAAACGCCATTGATTCAAGAAAAGCATCGGCCAACGCATCCATTCGATAATATTATTGTTTTTAATATGCCATCCCCAAGGCACAAAAAACATTCCTACGTGATAAAAAATTAACAAGCCAAAGACTAATACACGTAGCCAATCTAAGTCGTATCGACGAATTTTTTGTTGCATGATATTCTAATTTTGTTTTGCCAAAAGTGGAATATTTTGCTTGTAACTGGCAATAAAATAGGTGGTTCTATGTCTAGAATTGTAATTTTAGACGTTTTTAATTCTGGGTTTTGGTTTTTTGAAGTTTTATATATTCTTTAGGTGATACGGCAACGTGTTTTTTAAAAGCGTTGTAAAATGTGGCTTTTGATGTAAAACCTACAGAGTTACCAATGGCTTCTATGGTAAGGTGGCTATATTTTTGATCTAATAGTCTTTTTTTGGATTCGGCAATTCTATATTGATTTATAAAATCATTAAAATTTAAATTGGTAGATGTATTTATAATCTGCGAAATATAATTGGGGTTAGAACCTAATAGTGTTGCCAAATCTTTTAACGATATTGATTTGTTCAAGTAATATTTTTCGTTTTCAACGTATGCTTTAATCTCTTTTATCGTATTGGTATCGGTATTTATTTTAGACGTTTCATACTTATCAGCGATCCATAAAGATGAAAAGAAACGAGATTCTGATAGCAGCACAAAGGCTGTGATTGTTACTAAACAAGTGTGAAATATAAATATATAATGATCCCCATTGTCGTCTTCAAAATTTAAAAAAACTAAGAATACTAAAATAAAAAATGCTAATAACCCAATGATCGTATTACGAGAAAAATTGTATTTGTTTACACTTATATTACCTGCATTTTTGGTTTTTTTAGTATACACATTTTTGACGATAAGTCTGCTAGATAGTAAAATATAGACAGTAAAACTTAACAAAATTAGCCATCTAAATTCATCTTTAATCATAAGATAGCTATAATCAAGATCATTAGGAACAGCTACTGTTTTCATATCTGGGAAATACGCTCCTAAATAGGCATTTATTTTTACAGCCTTGGGTTGTATATAAAATTGTAGTTGAGTAAAGGAATATAAAACCGAAGGGAGTATGTGGATCCAATGTTTTTTTAAGGTGACCGTTTCTTTTTCTAAGAGGGAGTATACAAATACATATATCGAGGGAGCAAGTAGTAACACCAGAGGTTCTGTACTATCATTTAAATGAGGTACATACTTCATAAGCCCGGTATAGCATAAAAAAACATCACCAGCAATAATAGATTGAAGTAATAAAGACCAACCAAATATTTTAAAAGCAGTGTTTTTATAAGAAGCCCTAATAAGAATAACGAAACTGATCAATATTCCTATAAATACACCCAGAAAAATAAAGTAAGAGACCAGATTATGGCGTATAGGGATATGATCGATGATATATTGGCTAGTTTCCATAAATTATCGTGCTACTCGATATTAAAATCGACTAGTTTTTGCGGTCCTTCTAGCGGTACTCTAATAATCTTAAGAACTCCATCTTCTGTAGTAGAAATTTGCCATTTGATCAATGTGATTGTACCATTTTCTATTTCGATTCCTGTAATGCATCTGGGATGAACACAACTACCATCATTAAATAGCGGTAATTGACCCGCTTCGGGAAATCGAGGGCGATGCGTATGCCCTATAATAGTAAATAGGTTCTTATTATCGGCTATCCATTTTTTGATTCTACGTTCTACTCTTATAGATTCTTTATAATTTTTTGCTGGACTTGTAGGGTCAGAAATACCGATTATTTGCAAAGGTTTCCATAAAACGCGTACCAAAAACCGATTAATACGCCACCCGTTATAATTCATATAATCGGCTTGATGCCCATGAAGTAGAAAAATTTCTTGATTTGTATCTTGATGTTTTAAAATAATAGATTCATGATACGTTATATCAGGAAAAAGAGGAACCTCTTTGTTGGTTTTACGATCAAGATAAGAACTAAGATGTTTTTTTACATATTTTGGATTTCTATACACCATATCATGGTTCCCCCAAATCATAGCAAGTCTGTTGTCATTATAAAACAATTGCAGCAGTTCATAGACGTTTTTATGAGAGCGAAAAACAACATCAAAATTAAGATTCTCCCATAACTCATCTCCATCACCTAATTCACAATAGGTAAAACCTTCATTGTAATAATGTTTTAGTGCATGAAAGTAAATATTCCTATTGTTTGCAAATTCATCTGCAAAACTATTATCTCCTCGATGGCAATCACTAAATAATACAAATTTAGAGGTATCATCAAAAGCAATTACTTTTGCATTTTTATAAGCGCGATCCAGACGCGATTGGGAGGACATAGTCAAATGTTTTTAGTAAATATACAATACAATATATAGTATTTCTGAAAGTGAATATAAATAATGTCTTGAATTTATAATTATATTTATAGTGTATCCAGAAGACATAATACTTATGAGAGCACTTCTTAATATTGTAATGATAACCATGTTTTTAAATACGAGTACTACTTTTTCTCAAGATGATCATACAGACTTAGAATCTTTACCCAAAGATAGTGGCGGCATACATAAAGCAAATGCTTTAGGCGTAACAGATGCCGTTTACGGGCATTATATTTATACGCCAAGTGGCTATAGCAAAGATTCTCCAAAGTACCCGTTGCTTGTTTTTTTGCATGGATCTGGAGAAAGAGGCAATAGTAAAAAAAGTCCTGATAAATTAAAAAAAGTAATCATTCATGGACCACCAAAACTTATCGAAAATAAAACGTGGTCTCCAAAATATCCTATGATTGTTGCCTCACCACAATTACCATCGGGCAATTGGAAACCAGAAGATATTCATGACTTTATTACCTATTTAATATCCAATTATCATATAAACACCAAGCGTATTTATGTTACAGGATTAAGCTTAGGAGGCTATGGTAGTTTTAACTATATCTCTAAATATAGTTCAAGTAGTTATGCAGCAGCAATTGTTCCAGTAGCAGGAGGAGGAGATGTTAACTCGGGAGATAAATTTACTAAAGTACCAGTATGGGCATTTCATGGGGATAGTGATA
The DNA here is from genome assembly GCF_001632745.1 of Aquimarina aggregata. Taxonomy (GTDB): domain Bacteria; phylum Bacteroidota; class Bacteroidia; order Flavobacteriales; family Flavobacteriaceae; genus Aquimarina; species Aquimarina aggregata. The sequence goes on from NZ_LQRT01000024.1 coordinate 580,087, forward strand.
AAGTAGTACCCCAAAAGCAATCTATTGATATGATTACTGCAATCAATCAGGCTAATCCAAATACTAAGGCTAAACTGACAATATATCCGGATATTGGTCATGATTCATGGACAAAAACATATAATGCCAAAGGAATGGGGAGTGAAAGTAAGAGCTATGATGCTTTTGATATGAATATTTATGATTGGATGTTTATGTTCAAAAAACAATAGTTTTATGATACTCCAATAAATTTAAAAACTTCATACACTAATATAGCTGGCCAAACAATAGCTTTTAGCACGCCCAAAACGCCCATCCAAAAACTTGTAGCGTGACTAATAAAGTAAATTATTGCTCCTATACATCCTATACCATAAATTGTATTTGAGGAAGCACTTTTTTTTGCTGTTTCTTTCATGGTGTTACTTGATAACATATATTTAAATATTCCGAGACTTGCCTTGAAATCAAAATGTTTTTTCTATTACATGCCTCGTAAATTTGTCTTGAGGCGGTTTACTATTTTTGAATACGATTATTTAGTAAGTCTACCAATGGCGCAACTCACATATGATTTTGCTTTTGTACTTAAGTTGTTTTTATCTCCAACAGATGGATATCCTAATTTTGAGAGTTCGTTTTGAACGGTGTTTAAGCCGTCTTCGGTTTTATAGTTAAATGATACAGTACAGTTTTCGGTATTTACAGAAATATTATATATGCCTTGTACCATATGAAGTTTTTTTGCAATGGTACTCTCACAGCCTGCACATTTTAAATTTTGAATTGCCACAGTAGTTTTCATGTTTTTAGAATTAAAAAGTGTTAAAAGATCAAAACTACTTAAGCCGCTTAAATTGTACTATGATAAATATCAGTAGCAAATATGACCCTATTACCTCTTTTATATTTTATATATTTATAAAGCCATGTCAAATGCAAAATATAAACGGTATTTAAAACAATCAATCCCTTTTGGTATCATCTGGCTTGTTTTTGCGGTGGTGTACACATTTTTAGAATTCGGCATCCTAGGGGATTCAAAGTATTATCCTTCTACAGGAAACCTATATGATTTTAAAAGTTCCTTTATACATTCTTGTATAGCGGGCTTTCTTTCTGGTTTTATTCAAGGTTGGATCGAATTAGTGTGGCTTCGTAAACTATTTATCAATAGAGCTTTATGGGTTAAAGTAGTGGTCAAAAGCATATTTTATGTATCCTTTATTTTAATCGTGTTGATTATATTTAGTTTGTTAGCCAATAGTAGACTGCTTAAACTTGGTTTATTCGACCCTTTAGTGATTAGGAGTTTATATGTCTTTATGCAAGAGTTTTCATTTTGGAGTGTAGTCATCTATTTGGGATTAATATCCTTTGTAGCATTGCTTTTTTCTGAGATTAGAGAATATGTAGGTATGGGGGTGTTATATAATTTTTTATTAGGAAAGTATCATAAGCCAAAGCAAGAAATTAGAATATTTATGTTTTTGGATATGAAAGCATCTACCACTATTGCAGAAAGTATCGGGCATAAGCAATATTTTAAATTGATTAAGAAGTATTATGCCGATATGACCGATGCTATTTTAGAAACTGAAGGAGAAATATATCAATATGTAGGAGATGAGATTGTAGTTTCCTGGCCCGAGAGAAAAGGAATACAACATAATAATTGCATACGGTGTTTTAAAAAGATCAAAGATGCTTTTGAGAAAAACAAGCAAGAATATATTCTCGAGTTTGGGATTGCTCCAGATTTTAAAGCAGGATATCATATTGGAGAAGTGACTATAGGAGAGATCGGAAATATTAAAAAAGATATCATTTATACAGGAGATATTTTAAATACCACCGCCAGAATTCAAGCAACATGCAACACCTATAAAACCAAAGTTTTAATTTCAGAAAAACTACTTCTTAAATTATCAAAAGAAAAAGATTTTACGCACACTAAAATTGGAGAATTAGAGCTGCGTGGAAAAAAAGAATTGGTACAACTACATAGTATTTCTTTTTAATCCTTTCACACTCAAATTAATTTAGATTGGTGTATACTACCAAGGATGACTTTTGTCATATTTAGAATTTAGGTTTACCACTACTTTTGGATAAAAGTTAAATGCGAAACCTATGAAAGTAACTATTCAATTTGTACAAATGCCAACTAGTGAAGCTATGGAGAATTATGTACATGAAAAGCTTGATAAATTTTATAAAAAATATGATTGGGTAATTAAGTCTGATGTCTTTTTTAAGAAAGAAAATGATCCCAAAGGAAAAGGGAAAATTTGTGATATAGAGCTTAGCTTACCAGGTCCTAAAATTCATGCAACCTCGAATGAAAAGAGTTTTGAACTAGCCTTTAAAGAGACCTTAGGCGATGTAGAGACACAGATTAAAAAACGAAAAGGTACTATGAAACCTTATCTTTAAAATAGAAAAACTCAAAACTGATATTTATCATAATTTAAAACAAGTGATAAGATTATCTTAGTACTGTAGTCAAAATAGTTTTTGATTTTTGCTGGTGCAATGCAACAAAAATCAAGCGAAGAAATTTATTTCTTCAAAAGAAACAGGTAGACCCTCATCTACCTGTTTCTGTTTTTATGTAGTTGATTATAAAATTTCAAAACCATCAAAAGCTTGTGCAGGAACTTTTGTAAAAGTAACAGCATCAACTCTTGCGTATTCAGGTCCAACTTTACACCATTCTATAAGTTCTTCGAGTTGATTTTTAGTTCCTTTAGCTTCGATATATACACTGCCGTCGGGTTGATTTTTTACAAATCCAATAAGACCTATTTCTACAGCTTTCTCTAGTGTGCTTTTTCGATACCAGACACCTTGTACTTTACCTTTTACAATGATGTTATATTGTTGTGACATTTTTTTAAAATATAGATGATTGAATTGAGATGAAAGATACTGTAAAAAGTAAAAGAAGTTTACTTTATGATATGATAAATGTCATTTTTAATACTACATATATCCTCTAATTTTGAAAGTATAAAACTATGTATTATGAAAAAAATTCTTGTACCCGTAGACTTTTCAAAGTATTCAGAATATGCATTAGAAGCAGCTGCTGTATTTGCTAAGCAACACGATGCCGAAATTATAGTGTTACATATGCTTGGATTATCAGAAGCAGTATTAACTAAAAATGAAGGACAGGAGGTAGCAGAAGCTGTGTACTATATGAAACTTGCTGAAAAGAGATTCGAAACATTTTTAGACAAAGAGTACCTGAAAGGGATAAAAGTCACCGAGACGGTACAGAATTATAAAATATTTAGCGAAATCAATGAAGTAGCTCACGAAAATAATGCAGACCTTATTGTTATGGGATCTCATGGTGTTAGTGGCCTTAGAGAAGAAGTTTTTGTAGGGTCAAATACCGAAAAAGTAGTGCGTACTGCTGATGTGCCAGTATTTGTTGTAAAAAACAGTGTAGGAGATTTTAAGATCAAAGAGGTCGTATTTGCATGTGACTTTAAAATAGAAAACCTTAGACCTTATCATAATGCAATGCGATTGTTTAATGCGCTGGGAGCTAATGTGCATTTGCTGTATGTAAATCTACCAGGAGAGAAGTTCAAAAACTCTACTCAAATGGAAGAAAAAGTAAAAGAATTTCTTTTTAAAGCCGATGCTGGTAATTTAGATATGCATGATCATGTAGTGTATTATAGTGATTACTCTGTAGAAAGCGGAGTATTTAATTATAGTAAAAAGATAGATGCAGATATTATTGCTATTCCAACACATGGAAGACGGGGTATAGCGCACTTTTTTAGTGGAAGTATAGGAGAAGATATCGCAAACCACTCGGATAAACCAGTGCTAACATTTAAGATTTAATCCACATTGTGGAGTTTAATTTCACAAGGCTTGCCTATAGGTAGTCGATTAGAAAGCGATTTTTCATGAATAAGAAGACCTGTTAGGTATTAAAAAACGTAATGGGTCTTTTTTATGACTTTTTCTACAGCCTCTTACTTATACAGATACTATCAGTTATTTAATTTTTGCTTTTCTTTATTTATAAATAATTAAGGTTTTAAGTTAACAAACGTCCCTTTCAAACATCCTCTGATTATATCAATACTAGGATAACTAAGCAACGCTGTATTTAATGAAGGTTGTACAATACCTTCTGAACTCGCTCTGACGACACGGATTGCAAATCCTTGTGATCGAGCAGGTATTTTATTACAGTGTTTTTAATTCTATTGTTGTTTTTTTACTGCTATACGAGGAAACCGAAATTTTTAAAGAATCTTTTTCAAAATTTATACTCGAAGCTGCATCGCAATATTTTTTTACATCTTTTGTCTTATAATTTGCTTCAGTGGGGCTTTTAGAATAAGGAGGTTCTATTCTAACTGTAATTTGTGTTGGCTCACCAAAATCAGCTACTAGTGCGTCAAATAAATCTCTCGTTATTGTTTTCTCTAAGTTAAATCGAACAGATTTTATAATATGATTTGAGTCGGTTATAATATTTGTGTATCCCATTTTTCTATTGTACCAAGTGTAATCATAATAATATTTATAAAATAAAACCTTATCGTTATTTAGTCGTTGAATTCCATTTTGTGCTTTATGAAACACACCTATAGCTTCGATAGGCTCTCCAATTATATTTTTATAATCAAATTTTTTCTGACCAAAAGTACTTACTGATAACAGCAACGCGATTATAGGTATAAATTTCATGGTTTGTCTTAGTATTTAGAAATTGTGATATGAGTTTTTACCTTTTCATTTACTTGTTCTACAGTTGTTTCAGTAGATTCTAAACTAATAATTTCTATGGTGTGTTTTGATTTACCTTCATTCTTTATGTTATGATAAATTTCAGGAGAAACAAATTTATCTGTTTTATATAGCTTGGTTTCTAAATGAGTTGCTTCACCATAAGATCCAACAATGATATAATAGTAAGATTTTAAAAACTTATGTTCTTCACGATACGTTACATATTCATGTGTTTCGATTTTAAATGTTTTAAGGAAATAGCCATCATTAAAGTCATAGGTTTCTATAGCGTCATGGGTTAAATACGTTAGCGCATATTTTAATTCTTCTTTGTTATTTCATAAGCATTTCCTGTTTTTTGAGCATAAACAGAAAAAACTAAAATGGAAAATAAAAAGGTTAATAGATTTTTCATTTTTGGATTATTACAAAGTTTAATACATTAAACATTTCTGAAACTTGTATCTTGTATTTATCAGATTCAAAATTCATAAGATACACCTTGTCGCTAAACTCCTGAACTTCTTGATCTGCTATATCCACTAGATTAGCGTTAGGAGGAACAGGTTCTTCTTTGTTTCTCTCGTACATGTTTTTAGGTTTCCCGAAATTCTTAACAAGGGCTTTATGCAAGTTTGATCCTATTCGGTCATTTACTTCTAAATAAAAACCGGTTATAATGCTTTTACTATTAGTTATATAATGCTTACTTCGAACAAATTGACCTAAATAAGTATTGTGTATCATGCGCCAATGTAAAAACTGTCCGTTTGCATCTGTTCTAACTTTTTCAAAAGTTGTTGTTTTTACGTCTTCTAGTTTTTTACCTATGTTTTCTAAAAAAATTGATTGGTCTTGACTGTAAAAATTTAGACTTATAAAAAGTACTAGGATTAAGGATATTTTATTCATTATTGTTGGTTTTAATTTGTCGCACAATGTTAGGCAATATATGCCCATGACAACAGGGGAGTTGACCCCTTTTATTGAGAAATATTCTATTAGTAAAAAGGTTTTGAAATAACTAGTCTTTTCATTTTTTATCTACTACAATACTAAAGTTTGTTAGTTTTATTTTCTGACACTGAACTTTTGTAAGTAAAAAAAACGATCACTACTAATGTGATCGTTTTTTATTTGTACTCGCTATGACAACACGGATTACAAATCCGGTGATCGGGTTAGTGTTAAATTATTTAAACGGGGTACTTTCTAGTGTTTTTTCAAAATCAAGAGCGTATCCTTTGACAGTGGATTTACCCTTTTTAGTATAGTTTATACGGATACCATCTTTATACCAATAAATAAAATAGGGATCATATTTATAGTCATTTATTTCTACAAAACCTTTTTCAAATTGTTCCTTTTTAAATAAAATATTTTGTTCTGGAATTTTTTTAAAGGCTTCAATATCGTAAAGACCTAAATAAATATACATTCTTGGTTTTCCATATTTTGAAGTTAGTATATTAAATATTTTCTCATTAAACTCACCTAAAAAAGATAGAGACGTTTCTGTTATAACATTTGATTTTGTAGTAAATAAACGTAAACCATGACTTTCTTTGTTTAAAAAATAAAAAGGTGTATCTTCAATACTATAACTATTACTTTTTTTCCAAAAACTTTCATAAATATTGACGTAATCATTTTTAGGAATACTATCATAATTTTTATTTAAAAAAGAAGCAGGGTCAATAGGGATTAATTTTTTAATCCACACATATATTGAAGGTGGTTTAAAAAGATTATCGTGAGAGCAGCTAAGACTTATCGAGTATTTTTCTTTTACAAAATTTAAAGATAACTGCTTTCCTTTAGCGCCACAATTTTTGTGTTTGTTATCCTTGTCTTGAATTATGTGGTCATTAGCCGTAAAATCAAAAACATCTAAAATCCAACTAGAATCGCTAACGTCTTTTTTTGAAAAATTAAACTTTTTAGTAAACTCATTGTAAAACTCTTGCGAAAAAGTTTTATCTAGTGTAAAAGAAAACTCAAGTATTTTACCTTTTTTGTCGGTTATAATTTGTAAAGAATCATGTGCAATGTTTAAGAATTGGAAAGAGCCTTTTGCCTTGTAGTAATCTGATATAGGAATTTCTAATTCTTTGTTAATCGACATGTTTATAGAGGCTATAGGTTTTCCTAACAATTCTAAATAGTTTACCTCTTTTTGTGAAAAACATAAAATAGGTAAAAGCAATACTATTATATATTTCATACCATTAGTCATTGTGACTTTTAAAGTTAACATCGTGAAAATCTTTTATATAACCATGTATGTTTCTAAGCCAGATAAAAGCTTTTACGATAATATAAACTTTAGTAATAGTCCAAAGAACACTAATCAAAACAATTAAGGGTTTAAAGGTAAAAATTAGCTTTCCAATAATTTCTTCGAAAAAATTATTCATAGTGTGTTAGTATATTTTGATGATTAATGTTTCTTGTACAATGTTAGGCAATATATGCCTATGGTAACAGGGGAGTTGACCCCTTCTTGTCAAGAAATAATCTATGATTAAAAAGGTTTTGAAATAACCAGTTTTTCATTTTTTCTCTATTGCAATACTAAAGTTTGTTAGTTTCATTTTTCGTTACTGATGTTTTTAATGCGATGATGAAACGTTAAATACATACGGAGGTGTTCATGGTTTAGTGACCAATAGTTCTAATGTATCGATATCTTACTGGGCACTCGAAAGGATTCGAGCGCTAGCGAGGTAATAAACTGCATGAAATCCCATAATAATTTTGAGTTTTGTTAAACAAACACCTCTTTGTGTTTATAATCATCTTTAATTGCTAATGTTAATATTAAAAATTCAAAGAGGTGTTTTCTATTTATTTGTTATTTAATCTCTTAGACAATCTCTAGCATTAAACCATACGGTTTCATGTTGGGTAATTTCTATACCCATTGAAGGCTGAGAAAAACCAGATGCACTAGCAGGATTAATACTTCCGCGTTGTATACCAAATTGTCTGCGAAGCTCTTTATACACCATTGCAACAATTTCTCTAGGCGTTAAAACAAAATTTGGAGGTAATTTTTTTAACTCGTGTTCTACCTCCAAAAAAGCCATATCTATAGCCTGTGAAGCTTTTACAGAAGCAAAACCATCTTCTACGTAATCTGGCATTGTCATGTACATAGGATTAAGAGTCATAGTCCTGTGATAAGAAAATAAATTTGGGTTTCCAATAGTATTTATAGAAAAACTATGTCTAATCTTATCCATAGCAGACACTTTAACATCACCAATTTTTTTCCACTTAAAATTTTTACAATTAGTACCTTGTTGAGTCATTCCTTCATTAGTAAGAACTGGGTTTTGACCATCGCCAGAGCCACCGCCACCATCACCAGTATTGCCATTGCCACCGCCAGAGCCGCCAGAGCCATCACCGCTTCCGCCACCACCACAAACTTGAGTTGTGTATAAAAAGTTAGATTCACAAGAACCATCACTATAACAAGTAGTTTCAAAGACATAGTAAGTGGTGCAACCTTTTACCGTCTGAAGGTTTTGTGTTGTGTCGTCTCCATTGTTTGTAAATGAAACAAGTCTATTATCTTTTTTTATATTGTTATAGGATACCATTTCACTTACAATATCACTTTTTGGAAAAGAATATTCAATATTTGCTAATGACTTTATATTAGAACTATCTAATAAATCCTCTTTGTCTTTAGAAAAAACAACAACTAAAGATTCCTCGTATGTCGTTCCATCATTTGTTAAGACGTAATAAGGTCTAGAATAAGTGGATGCTTTTACGTTGCTATTTATTTGTTTGTTTGAAACATTTTTTCTGTCTTTTAGTATTGGAAAATAGGTCTTATTTTGAATAACAAAATGATTATCCCAATCGGGCACGCCATTAAAACTTGTATTTTCATTCATTGTTAAATTATGGTTTTCTTTATACCACAACTTAGCGTTTTTAGCTATTTCACTTTGATAATCAGTTGTTTCTTCTTTCTCACAACTGTGCAAAATAAGGCATAGCAATGCCAGTGTAATTGTTTTAATTACATTTTTCATAAATTAAAATTTAAAAATTAATATTTAGATTAGTGTGCGGAAGCGTTACGAAAAGTTAATTTGTATTTAGATAATATTACCTTTTTACCATTCATGTAATAAGATGTGGATTCTTTGTCCTCATAAAGTAGTATTTCTTTATTTTTATAATTCCATAGTATTAATGTTGGATTTTCATTAATCTCACATTCTTGATATTCTATTTCGTATGAATCAATAGTAGCATATACGTCATTCTCGGTCTTAATCTTTTTTCTTGATTTAATTTTTTTAATAACACTAGGGACTCCATATAAATCTATAATCTGTTTGTAAAAGTCTATGGTAAAAGGGTTTGTAAAAAATAAATCTATGTTTTCAATCCTGTTGTCTTTTGAGGTATTTATGCAATACTTATCAATAGAATTGTTTAAAAACTTATAATTAGTTTCCCGAAGTATATAAAAATTATAGTTGAAATTTTCATTAAAATAAAATTGTTCATAACTAAGATTTCGTATAGAGTCAGTAATTATAGTATTGACTTCTTTGTCAATAAACAACGTAGGATCAATATTGTTTTTATCAAGTAACTCTAAATAATTAGTTTCTTTTTGTGAAAAACACAATATAGGTAAAAGCAATACTATTATATATTTCATAATATTTTTTATTGGGTTATAAGAAAGTTTAATAAGTATAACGCATCTAATTAATTATTATAATTTTTAAAGTTAACACTATGAAAATCTTTTAAATACCCATGTATATTTCTAAGCCATATAAAGGCTTTTACAATAATATAAACTTTAGTTATAGTCCAAAGAAAACCTATCACAATAATTAAAGGTTTAAAGGTGAAAATTAGCTTTCCAATAATTTCATCGAAAAAATTATTCATAGTGTGTCAATATACTTTGATGGTTAATAATTCTTATACAATATTAAGTAATATATCTCAATGTCTGCAGGGGATTTGTCCCCCCTTATCGAGAAAAAAACGTTAATAAAAGCATAAAAAAGTCTGTTTTAAAAGATGTTGAAATACAATCATATTGTCATTTTTAGCTATTGTACTTGTAATCATTTTCTAGTTATTTTCATTTTTTTCTTATTGCAATAATAAAGCCACTCAGTTTCACTTTTCGAAACTGTGATTTTTTATTATGTTATTAAAAAGTTAAAAAGCATAAGTAGGTATTCATGATTTGGGAGCATTAGGGGGATACTCAACATCAACTCACTATCGTATTATCATTCTATTTTTGGGTTATACATATGATATTGCTTATATATCCATATATACATCATGATTTCATGGGGGTGATCATTTAACAAACGGTACATAAATTCGCTAATATCTATTTTAAGTATTCTTAGTACGCCATATAAAATTTCTGGCGGTAGATCGTTTATATCGTCGGGTAGCATAGTCGATTTTCTTTATTTTTTAATTACCAAGCTAAATGCTCCCAAATTTTTTGATCAACTTATATAATCCTTTAATGTGATTGTCATTGATTTTTTTACCATATTTAATAAATTTCTGAATGACACCTTTAGATACATTTATTTCACGTTCTAAGGCGTTTTTATTTATCAAATGTCCGTAAGTCGTCAACCATTTTTCTACACGTTGACGAATATTAGATGCACTCATATCATTCTTTAACATATTATGTACAGCGCTTATATAGGGGTGGGATACGCTGTGGGTTTTACTTGATATGACAATTGTATATAATGTTAAGTTTAAATGGTGTTTATGGTATTGCTAGAAAACTAGTATTTATCTAGTAATATTTGTTTTTGAACAGGACTCGATGTACCCAACTACTCCTGATTTAATAATGTTTTTTACAACAATCTCGATAGCTATATTTTTATCAAAACATTCTTTTATCCAACTTCTTAATAAAATGGCATAGGATGTGTTATTTTGTATACAGGTATCAAAAAGTCTAGCGTTTATACTTAAAAGTCTAAAAATTGCTCTTTCATAAATTAGAATCGTAGTTTGATTACATAATACTACTCCATTTTTATTGTGTATTCTTTTTCTTAGCATAGTCCTTTGCTTAAATTTGTTATAAATCCTGTTAAAAACGAAACGCCGGTTACGGCTTAACCGTATTAATTTGTATATTTGAACATATTATTTCGTTTACACAATTCAAATGTATACAATTTATTTTGTATATTCAAATAAATTAAGCAAAAAATGTCGTCTATTAAAAAACGCATACTAGAATTTATCTCAACTATGGAAATTAGTAAGTATAAATTCTATCAAGAAACGGGTATTACTAGAGGTGTTTTAGATAGCGATAGTGGTATTACCGAAGACAACATTATAAAGTTTGTAAATCGGTATCCAGAAATAGACCTTAATTGGTTAATTAGAGGAGAAGGAACTGAGCCTTTGCCAACAAGTAAAAAGGAAGTCAAAAGTTTAAAACGAGAAACAAACGAAGATTTAAAAGACGAAATAATTCGGTTACTTACTGTTGATGAAGATATACAAAAAGCATTTAAATATATTATAGGTAAAGAAATCAATACGTTTACCTCTCAAAAACTATTGACCTTAGTAAACGATAAGAGTTTTTTTGAAGCGATGTCCTCTTACCTTAATGAGTCCAAAGGGAAATAGTACAGTATTAATTTATTTCTTTTTTTTACTTGATTTACTGATACGTTCTTCAGAAAGTTTTGTTAGTTTTTTAAGTTCCTCGTATCCCATCTCTCCTTTTGCAGTTAATCTCTTTATTTCAACTTCAATAAACCATTGAAGCGTTTCAGATTCTTCATATTCACTTTGCAATTTTTTGAGAAGTTCTTCTCTAGAAAGCTTATTTAGATTATCCTTACTCGCCATTAATTCAAATCTTTTTTAATTTCTGTAATAGTTTCTTTTAAATTATCACCTGTAACATCTACCATTGCCTTGTAGGTCACCATATCCTCATTATCATCCGGCATTATCTTAGCAATATCATTTACCGTTTTAATACGATCATCAAGATTGGGGATATTATTAGATATTTTAGATAATCTATTTGTACTAGTCGAAATATATTTAAGAAACTTGTTTGAAAAATAACCAAATGAGCAAGCTATTATAATTATCATACTATAATAGGCGATCGGGTTAAAGTCACCCTTAGCCCAAAATATCCATATTAAATAATAAGAAGCTACCGAAAGAAAGATAAAGGCAATATTTCTAACAGTATGGTAGACTGTTTTAATTCCAATGAAATTGGAAACATATGATAAAATAATCGAGCTTATAAAAAGTGTTACTGGAACTCCAATTGCATAAAAGAACATTCTAGCATTACGAAATCCAAACATTTCTACTTTAGATTCTCTTGAACAAAATATATGTAAAAAAGGTGCAATAGCAGCAACTATTGCACCAAATGTTAGTATAAGTACTACTATTTTATTACCCTCGGTCTTCTGGGTGTTGTATTTCCTCTTTGTCGATTTTGTATGTGTCGAATGTTTCTTGCTCATCAACTCCTATTTCTTCATGTACAGATTCAGATTCGCAACTCGCTAGAACCGCGATGGATAAAAATAGGAAAATAGCTTTTAAATAAAATGGGATAGTTCTCATAATGTTAAATTTTTTTAAAACAATTAGGGTTTGATTTATATTTTCAACGCTTGCAAGGCATTGATTTACAGGCTAAAATAAATGAATCTTTTTGAAAACAGATTACAGCATTTCTACTAATTTAAATGTATTTTTGCCACCTTTTTTATACCAAAAATGCGGAAAAAACCACCTTTTTTGATTGATTTTTAGGTGTAAAACGTCAGATTTACAATTTTAGCACTATCATTTTATTAAAAACCAGAAATAAATAGCTGTAAATCAATACGGTAATCCTCAATACATCTAAGGTTTTGCCGTAAAAAAATAGTATTATCATCTTATATGGTGATCTCTAGCAAATACACTCATTTATAATACTCCGCGACCTATACATTTGTACTAGTTTTATATGCTATTTTTTTAAATCCTTTTTGAAAATGCAGTTTATCAATGTTTCTCGAATATTCGCAGTGTATCAAAACACTCGAAATCCAGCAAAAAACATTCAGATTTGAGTAAAAAACACTCGGTTTTGAACCAAAAACACTCAAAATCGAGTGACAAATATTCAAATTTGAGTCAAAAACACTCGAATTCGAGTATAAAAGACTGGTTTATCAGTATAAAATACTCAAGATTGCATATTTTTTACTCAAAAAGAAACCCTAATGATTCTTTACAGAACCATTAGGGTTAAAATTCAAAAGGATAAATACTGTTATTTTCTAGAGAAGCGTTGTTTTAAATCCTCATAAATAGGCTTAGCACTGTTTACTCCTTTTTTGTTCGCTTCATTTACTTGTCCGTAATACAGTAATGCGGCTTGTAAAGCTTCACTACCGGCTAATAATCGAGTATCGTCTACATCAGAAAATAATTGCTCTAATAGATTTGCAATAGGCGTTAATTGTGAAACCACCGCTTCGTCTTTTAAAAACTCTGCATTATCCATATATGCGGGTACAAACTCTGGGTTGGTTTCTACATACGATTTAATTTTTTGTACGGTAGGTAAAGACTTATCTCCCATTTTAAATAGTCCCGAACGATCACTTGCTGTTAGCGCTTGCAAATATGGCGTAAGCTCTTGTCTGCATTCTTGTAATTTGGTCATAATGCTAGTGATGATATCTTCTGGAATCACTATGCTAATTTGATTTTCTTGTGCCATGGGCTTGTTTTTATGAATTAATATTACACAAGGGTACAAGATGCTAGTTTCGTTTTTCGTTACTGAAGCTTTTAATATAGTGATGAAACGTTAAATACATAAGTAGGTGTTTATAGTATACTCTTACTGGGTCCGTTTCTGCCGCCAGTATTTTACTAGTATACTTCATAAAGCTATGCCAACGTATCAGATAGCACGGATTACAAATCCGCCTGATCAGGTTTTATGGTTAGTACAAGAACTAAAAGTAGTAAACTTTCGGTTTAGCACAAACGCCCTATGTTTTTTATACATTGTTGGCCGTAGGTGTTTTTGTTCATTCTTCTAAATATTAAAAAGGTAGCGAAATCTCCAGCTACCTTTTCGTTATTGTCCTCTATTACCGAGTATTGCCTCTGCAAGTGTGTGAAAATAATTATATCTAACATAAATGCTTAATATAACCTGGAGATTGGCATTGGCATTATTGTTAAGAGTAAACTTCTTGACTCTTTTTGTTTTCTAATTCTTTAGCTAAGTTAAACCTTTCCCATTTAGTAAACCAATATTTGTGCTTTTTATGAAATAGGATTAATTTTTTAGTTTCAGCTAGAGCACTATTATAATCAGCTAAATTTTTACCGTCTCGATATAAATACAAAATTTTAGCTTTAATTCTTAAACCTAAAAATGGGCAAGCAAATAAGTCCAACATTAAATGAGCTATTTCAGATGATTTACCTCTCTTTTCACGTGGGTAATTTTTTATATATTTATAAGTATAATCAATTAAAGCATCTTTTATTAGAGGAAATTTCTCTGAATATCCTATGTAATAAAACAAGACAACAATTGAAAAATAGTTTAATGTATTGTCATTAATGATGATTTTATCTACACCTTTTTCTTGTGAAGCATTTAGGAATTTTATTAATATTTCTTCTGGTAGTCTATACTCTTTACCTAAATCTCTTAATAGAGTAAGTAAATAAAGAGATTCTACTTGTGCATATTCATTCAAGGAGTTTTTCTTTAAAATAAAACTTGATTCATCAAGTATTTTTTTGAATACGCGTTCTCTATTATTTTGACTAATAATATATTCTTTTGACACTTTGTCTTTTTCTTTAAACAGTTTAATTATTTTAGAAAGAATAAGACTCACTTTAATTGTTGAATTTACTCTTGGTGATACTGAATAAATGAAGAAAGTAAAATCTATAATTCCTTCGATGTGAGAAGTAAACAAACTTTCTGTTTTTCTAAGTTTTAACAAATCAGATTTAGAGAACGCTTCTCTATTATTTTCTTCAAGATATTTAAAGTATATTTTTTCAAAAGAAATCAAGTTTTTTTCAATTTTACTCGAAAGAAGGGCTAAGCTGTAATTCAAAACATCTTTATAATCAACGTGAGATTCTTTTATGATTATTTTGTAACGTGTTGCTAACTTATTAGGATTGAAGGATAATTCAAATTTGTGATTTAGTAAAGAAACTTCATCATCGTCATCTTTATTGTCTACTTCCTTTTCTTCTATTTCCGTTATTTTAAATTTAGGATTTTCAGAGAATAAATCAATAATTTTATTTTTAGCAATTGTTATTTCAGTTATAATTGGTTTGTTATATTCTTCTGTTTTAGAATTATTAATTGATAATTTATATTTTTTTAATTCGTGCTTAAGTAATTTTAATATTTCGTCTTTTAAAACGCTATCATCACAGAACAAGAAATAATCATCAACATAACGATACATTTCATAGTCTACTTTAAGTAAATAATTATTTTCTTTTAACTTTTTCTCTATTGTTATATCTATTTTTTGTAAAATAATTTCAGCAAATATTCTAGAAAATTCTGGACCTATCAAGATACCATTGGTTTCTCCGTAATTCGCATATTGTATAAATTTATCGAATTTTCCTGTAAAGGTGTTTTTAGAACTATTTACGTTTTCTTTTACAACATCTAAACCTAATACAGCCCAAGTAATTGAATGAGTATAGATACTGTCAAAGCACTTAGAAATATCAAATTTAAATAAATGATTGAATTTCTTTTCTGCTCTTTGATACCTATAATTTTCGAAAAATTGATAGATGTTAGTGTATTTGCTATAAGAAAAAAAAGTTTTTAAGTTTTCATATTCTTTCCCGCTTAGTTCTAAAAAATCAGAAACGTCACCTTTATTTGTTTGATGAAGTTTGTCATTAAAGAAAGTAAACTTAGCTACATTGTCAGGTTTTCTTATACTATAATTACTTAAAGAACAAGAATAAATAATGGATTCTTTATATTTTTCGTAAAACTCTATCAACTCTAATTGGTTAATTGGGTGAACTAATGCAAGTTCTCTAAAGTCTTTTTCTTTATGACTTATTCTGTAAGTAAATGGAATTTTTCTAGTATTCGGGTTTGAAATATTTGTAGAAAATAATATTTTTAAAATTATTTTAAAAGCATCAAAGTAATCATCCTTAAAATTTGTTTTATACTTAATAGTACTATTTTTAAATTCTAATTCATTATTGACTAGGAAACGATACAAATATCTGTTTGAAAATGTAATTGGAACCTCATATGGTAGTACGTCAGAAATAATAGCTCTCTCTTTGGTGTATTTTATATGTTTTTTCTTTTTGCTCATTACTTCCAAATAGATTTAATCACTTCAAACTTGTTCGTTGCTCTTTTGAATTTTTTAAAATAAAAACTTGTTTCTCTTGGGTTTAGTTTAAAAGAATAAAAGTTTTTTTCTTTATTAATGAATCCTTTTTGGAAACTATATTTCTGCATTAAGAAAAGTTTCAATTTTATTTTATCAATTCCAATTTTAGGAGGTGGATTTAAATCACATAATGCTATAGATAGTTTTCTGTCTAATATTTTTAAACTTTCATAGGTAACCTTATTTAGTTTCAGCATTTGATTAGAGTAATAGACGCCTGACTTTACATTTCTTTTATTATTGTTAAGATGGAAATTTCCAGTGAGGAATTTTAATCTTGCGATTAAAATATTTCTAGCTTCTTTTTCATTATATTTTGAATTTTTATTATAGTTTGCGACTGATTTTTTTAATCTCTCGCTATACCTTTCAATTTTGTTATCTGAAATTTCAAGAAGTAACAGAAAGTTTGATTTATTATCTGTTGTTTCAGTTCTTTTTAAATTAAAACAATAGCGTAAGTAGTTGAAGGATTTATTATAGTTACCTTTTTTTGGTAAGTTGATTATTTTTGTTTTAGAAGCTTCTCCATCACTACCATCTTTAAGAGTAAGATTGTTTTTAACGCAAATTATATTTTTTATTTCGTATAAATAATCTCTTTTTGTTGATTCTGTTTTAGGGCAAATAATTACAATTATATCATCAACATAGCGTGCGTAATAAATTACATCTTCTAATGCTTTAATCTCATTATCTATGTCTCGCATATATAATTCAGATAAATATGCGCTAATGCCAATTCCTCTTGGCACACCTTTTCCTAATGGAATTTTAGTTTTGTCTTTTTTATCCTCAAATTCATAAAAAAGTCTTTTTATTAATTTTTTTGAAAATGGAGAAAGTAAAGTGTTGTTCTCTATTTTTTTTAAAAGCTTATCTTGAGGAATAGACTCGTAAAATGATTTTATATCAGTCTTTATAATTATTTTAGGAAATCCATCGGAAGCAATATTAAAAATTTGCTTTATAATTTTATTTCTATCCGCTTGTATAACTTTAAAAGTCTTATATATATTTCGTTGGAGTTGTTTTACAGCATAGTATGAAGCAGGGTCATTTTCGACAGTATAAACTTCTTTTGTTGAATTATATACTATTTTGAATTGAAAAGGAGTGTTTTGGTTATTAATTATATTAGAATAATCTTCAAAGATAGTTAGTCTAATTTCTTCTTTTTCATTATTAATTTTCTCTAACCTTTCAGCGAAATTATCTAATTCTTCTTTAGTTAGTATTCTGGTTTTCTTTAGATTTAACTTTTCTCCTACAGTATTTTTAAACTCTTGATGTTTATTTAAATATTCTTGAGTGAAGTGAGATTTATCAAAATTACCTTTTCTGTTTTCTTTTAAAAAGAATTTATTAAAATTACTACTTGAAAAGGATTGGTCTAACATTGTTTTTCCTAATTATTTTTTTGATTTCTAATTGTTCTCTTCACTTACTGCCAACAATATTGTATAGTTACCTTAGTAACTCTATATCTTAATTATTAAAAATAGGATTACGTATTTCAGTACTCCTTTTCGACTCATAAAACTATACTTATCTTTTAAGATACCATTACGGTAATCCACATAGTGTATTAAAAAGTTTTATTTATAGCTTGTCAAAATTTAGGAATAGGTAGGCAAACCCCAGTAAAGAGTTTTATAAAACAATATGTTGCAAAAAGTAAGACAATACGCAGCTACATTCAAAACACCATAGTATACTACAAGTGTTGTTAGTATATGCGCTAAGAAGAAACAATAGCTATACCCGATGAGGTTCCTATTCTGGAAACCCCCAGGTCAATGTATTGTTGGGCTGTTTTGGTATCTCTAATACCACCAGAAGCTTTTATAAGGACTTGATTTCCGACTTCGTTTTTCATTAGTTTTACATCTGCTAGTGTAGCACCTCCGTTGCCAAATCCAGTAGATGTTTTTATAAAATCAGCGCCAGCATGTACTGCCAGTTTACAAGCCATTTTCTTTTCGTCATTGGTTAAATAGCAATTCTCAAAAATGACTTTTAAGGTGTGATCTCCAATTGTTTTTTTGATGGCTTTAATTTCATCTTCGACAATCTTATAATAGTTAGATTTTAGTAATCCAATATTTAAAACCATATCGATTTCTTGTGCACCATTATCGATACAATATTGCGCTTCGGATATTTTGGCGTTGCTGATACTCGCACCCAAAGGAAAACCTACAACCGAGGCAATTTTAATAGGGGTATTTCTTAATTCGCTATGCGCCAATGCTACATAATAACTGTTAACGCAAACCGCATAAAAATCATATGCTTTTGCTTCTGAGCACAGTTGCTTAATAGCATCTACGGTAGCATCAGCTTTTAATAGGGTATGATCTATGTACGCATTAAGTAACATCTTATTGGTGTGTTTTGATGATCCCGATAAGGTCATTTTTTTGTAATACTCCCGATTGGCGCCAAACTTGTTTACCTTCTTTAAACAGTATCATAGTAGGTACCCCTCTAACTTGGTATTTTGAAGCCAAAGGCTGGTTTTTATCTACATCAATCTTAACCACTTTAATAGTTTCTCCTAGTTCATCTTTTACCTCTTTAAGTATAGGCGCTAGCATTTTACAAGGGCCACACCAATCTGCAAAAAAATCAACTAATACAGGTGTTTTTGAATCGATGATATTATTAAAACTACTTTTCATAAAGCTATAGATATCTAAAATTTAAAAAACAAATTTACAACGAAGTATGCTAAATAACCTCAGTTCGATTTATATTCTATAGATCATCCATCTATATCTGGCTGGTCGAGCGCAGTCGAGATCCTTGGATTTGATTAAAAATAACCTCTCAACTGTGCTCGAGATGACAGAGAAAAAGAACATTTTATCCCAGTAAATTCAAAGGATAAATGGTATTACCCCATCTTAGGTGGCGCATTGTATTTTTTTATAAGATGCATTATTGCAGTGATCGGGATTTCTATAGAATAGGTACCTGTGTATGAGGGGCAAATAACACAATCATCAAAATAGTATTCTAAAACATCATCATTCATGACAAAATTGTTTTTATAGGCGTTAAAATCACCTTTAGACAATTCCCAACAATCATAATACAATTCTCCTGATGCAATGCTCTCTTTTATAATGTTATTTATAATTACAAAAACAGCATCTTCAGAACCTTTGGTAAAGAAGTCATTAAAATAAACAAAGTCATATTTTTCGAGATCAAAATTGATACAATCAAATAAATACGTAGAATATCGCATCCCCGAATAATAGTTCTCCTTGTATAGTACCACACTAATAAAGTTGCTTTTTACAGTATAGATCTTATAATCAATACTTCTTTTATCTCTAAAACGATTTATTTTTAGGGTATCACAAAGCAACTCTTTGTCTTCAAGGATTTGATTTTCTGTTTTTTCGATATTTAGGTAATTTTCTGTGATGAAGTTATTAAAAACAGCATAAGATGGATCAATTTCTTCATTTAGATATGGGTATTGATAATCTAAAATATAAAGGTCTTCTTTTTTTAAAAAGCGTTTAGAAATCACTAATTCTTGCAACTTAGCTCTATCGTCTTTGGCTTTGATCAATTTATCTCTTTTTAGAGCTTTTGTTTTTTCATGGTCCAGTGCTATAGCTTCTCCAGAAAGCGGTAGCACAGAATCTTTGATCTTTTGATCAGTATTGTGTTTAATTTCGACATCCTTAGATGTTGAGGTTTTCTGAAGCGAAGTTTCATGCTTACAAGCCATAAAACTTAGGATAATAAGGCAAATGATTAGATTTTTCATACGGTTGATTTTTGTTTTTAAGATGAAATAGCTCTAGGTATTATTTCATACATTTCTTTATGAATTTATATGCCCAATCATAGTGACTTGACGTAGCAGAAATAAGATAGGAGGCTAGTGAGGTAGTGCCTGTCCATTTAAATCTTCGTTTTTCAAAAAGTTCTTCTTCGGTATGGTCGTTAATTATTTTTTGTAGCTGATCAAACGATGTTTTTAATAATTTTTTTACTTCGGTTAACTCAACATCTTGATATTTTTTCCAAATTACTTTGTTAAGATCCGGAGTGGTTTTCCAGGTATATCCTTTTGCCGGCATATCTGGCTTGTTTCCTGTCATTCCTATTGTATACCAATCTAACATCATGATATGCCAATGATGAAGATGCGCTAGAATATCCCTAATATTTCTATTAAGATAACGTTTGGGGAACTCACGGTTTACTTGTTCTTTAGGCAAAGAATTAACAAAATCAAGTAGCTTAGTATAGTTCTTATGACTTAGATCTAGTAATGCTGCTTTGGTTTTTGGTCTAGGCATAGCTTCATCAGTTTTATATAATAAACTCATTTTGGGTAATGCTTTTACCTACAAAATTTACATTTTGCACGCTAGCTTTGCTACAAAAGCCAAACTTTTCGGTTGAAAATCACTATTCAAGATGAGTTCAATAAATGTAATCGAGATTATCGTATAAAAATATGATATTGATCACCTTATAGGCGAAACAAAAAAAGGCGAGCTTAACATAAAACTCGCCTTTTGTAAATAGCATTAATATTGATTAAAAAAGCCCGTTTCCGATAAGTAGCATTGTATTAACTACAATACTTATAATTAAAAGATCTAAAACTAGTTTAGGTTTTTGAACCGTTAGTATAGCCGCATTATGAGCACTACAAACAACAACGCTTAAAAAGACCATAAACATCTGTAAAGGATCATTTCCGTTTAATAATGTTGTCATAATTGCTATTGAACCTAAACAAGTTGATGCGATGATAGCCAAAGCAGAATACCCAATATAATTTTGAGAAAAATCGGCATTTATTTTTGCATATAGTGTCATAATAGTACGTTTTTAAGTTGAAGTAAAATTAATTACGCAACCCCTATTAAAATATGATATAAATCAGTTTTCAAAAATCAATTTTAATCTACCCAGCATCATTAGCTCTGATTTGTTCTTACCAGAAAAAGCACCAGCAATAGCATTTGCTGTTTCCCATATTAATGTTTTTATCTCGGTATTAAAACGAGATTTGTGTTCTTCGTAAAAAGTTTGAAATTCTTTAAAGCAAGTATCTGCATTTGGAGTTTCATAATCCATCCAATCAAAAACAATTTCGATTTGAAAAGCTGCATCCACACCAAACTCATCTGTAATATCATCAACAGCTAACCACTTTGATTTTACAATTTGTTTTAAAGACTCGTATTCTGATTTACGAACAATTTTATCTGAAGCTGCAATCGCATAAAAGAGTTTACCAAGATTTTGATAAAAAGTAACCGCAATATTATCTGTAGTGTTCATAGTAGTACTATTTGTTTAACCTGCTTTATATAATAGATTTTCTAATACATAAAGCGGGTTTAGTTAATAGGATAAACTTAAGGAGTTATCACAAGGTTTTTTATGATATAAATCAGTTCTCATTGCTATTTTCTTATCATGTTTTTAGTGATACAGTAGGTATTTGTATTTGACTTATTTTTTTGAATAACTTCTGCTTAGCATAGTATAATTATCGATAAACTGATTTTTGTCATTCTTTTGATCATAGCATCCCAATACATTTGTTGTTTTAGAAAGTAATTATGATGAAGAACATCCTGATTCCCACAGATTTTTCTGACAATTCATGGAATGCCATTGTGTATGCATTATCGTTTTTTAGAAAAGTGAAGTGCAATTTTTTTCTTTTGCATGTATCACCTTACGAAGAAATGATGGGAGGAACTACTTTTTATGATACCACAAATTCGGTTGTTGAAAACACGACGCATAGTCACAAAGAACAAATGCGATTGTTACAGAAAAAAATCGAAAAATTGCCATTAAATACAAAGCATCAGTTTTTTTGGATAAACGAATACATCTTCTTTATTGATGCTATCAGAAAACAAATAGAGCATAAACATATTGATTTTATTGTGATGGGGACCAAAGGTGCCTCTGGTCTCAAAGAAAAAACTATAGGAAGTAATACAGGTGATGTTATTACAAAAGTAAAATGCCCTGTTTTGGTAGTTCCCGAAAAAGCAACTTATACAAGACCTAGAGAAATAGCTTTTCCTACAGACTATAATATATCATATAAGAATAGGGTACTGCATACTATTGCAGAAATTTTGGACGTACATAATACATGTTTGAGAATTTTGCATGTCACTAAGAAAAATCAAAAGTTAAGTGGGTTACAAGAAAAGAATAAAGATTTTTTGGATGATGCATTAGAAGATATAGAGCATAGTTTTCATTTTTTATCAAACCCTAATATTGAAGAAGCAGTACAATGTTTTGTAGAAAGTAGAGATATTACAATGATTACAATGATTGCAAAGAACCTTAATTTTTTTCAACGCATTTTATTTCATCCTACCGTAGAAAAAATAAGCTATCATACCACTATTCCCTTTTTGGTATTACATGAATAAATAGTAGTAATTCTAATCGAAAATAATAATAATGAGCACAAATTTGATTAATAAGTATAACATTCCAGGACCAAGATATACAAGTTATCCAACGGTTCCGTATTGGGATATTGATACATTTTCATTGTCCAAATGGAAGAAATCTGTAAAACGATCTTTTTCTGAAAGTAATACTACCGAGGGGATAAGCCTGTATATTCACTTACCCTTTTGTGAACGTATGTGCACATTTTGTGGTTGTAATAAAAGAATTACAAAACGACATGACGTAGAGTTACCGTATATACATGCGTTACTTAAAGAATGGAGTTTATACCTTAATTTATTAGAAACCAAACCAAAAATAAAAGAATTACATCTAGGTGGTGGCACACCTACTTTTTTTTCTCCAAAGAATTTAGAGTATTTAATTAGTTCTTTATTTAAAGGAGTAGACCGTGCTAAAGATTGTGAGTTTAGTTTTGAAGGTCATCCTAATAATACGACCAAAGAACATTTACAGGCCTTGTTTGATGTAGGTTTTAGAAGAGTAAGTTTTGGTGTACAAGATTATGACGAGAATGTTCAAAAAGCAATTCATCGTATACAACCTTTTGAAAATGTAAAATATGTCACCGAGATGGCTCGAGAGATTGGGTATACCTCTGTGGGGCATGATATTATTTTTGGTTTACCTTTTCAGACTCAAGAAGCCGTGATTAATACGATTTTAAAAACCAAAGCGCTATTACCAGATAGACTAGCATTTTATAGTTATGCGCATGTGCCTTGGCAAAAAGGAAATGGGCAACGCGGGTTTAAAGATGTTGACCTGCCTTCTGCAGAGCAAAAAAGAATGCAATACGAAATGGGTAAAAAACTACTAAAAAAAGTAGGCTATGTAGAAATCGGAATGGATCATTTTGGTTTGCAAAATGACTCGCTATACAAAGCAATGGAAGATCAAAAGTTACATCGTAATTTTATGGGATATACAGCATCAAAAACACAAATGATGATTGGGTTAGGCGTCTCTGCTATTAGTGATAGCTGGTATGGTTTTGCTCAAAATGTAAAGAATATAGAAGAATATCAGCACTTGGTAAATGAAAATATCATTCCGGTGTATCGCGGACATATATTAAACAAAGAAGATGAGATTATTAGACAACACATTCTTAACCTAATGTGTCATTTTGAAACCAACTGGAAAGAGGATGACTTATACTTTAAAGAATTGCCAGAAGTGTTGCAAAATCTAAAAGAGCTTGAAATTGATGGGCTATTAGAAATATCTAGAAATACAGTAAAAGTTACCGAAAAAGGTCGTCCGTTTGTGCGTAATATATGTATGGCTTTTGACTTAAGATTACAACGCAGTATTCCTGAAACTACATTATTTTCGATGACTATTTAATCTGTGATTTAGTGACACTCAAAATTAGTAGAAACTATTTCTGTAACAGGCTTGGGAGAAATATAAGGAATCCCAAGCCCTAATCCTCGTATTATAAACAATAACCCGATAAGTACTACAAATACCGGAATGGCTTTCTGGATATGTTGTCGTACTTTTTTGGTTAAAAAGTTACTTAAGTAGACCGCTGTAGTCATTAAAGGAATAGTTCCTAATCCAAAAAGGATCATATATAGACTGCTTTCAAAAATATCACCAGATGCAATGGCGCCAAATACAGCCATGTATACGAGACCGCAAGGTAAAAAACCGTTTAAAAAACCAATGGTTAAAAAAGTATCCGAAGTTTTCTTTTTAAGTGCAGCTCCGAGATTGTTTTTTATTTTGGACACCAGCTTATAGATAGGTTTAGAAAAATTGTATTGATTAAAATGGTGATGCGGTACTACGATAATTAAAATCATTAATACGCCAACAATAATAGATAATGTCTGTTGCATCCCGAAAAGATGTAAACTCTTACCTAGAGCCCCAAAAAACAATCCAATAATGGCGTAAGCCAACAATCTACCAAGGTGATATAAAAATATCTGAAATAGCTTCTGGGTGTTATTCTTCCTGTTTACGGGTAACATAAATGCAATAGGTCCACACATGCCAATACAGTGAAAACTTCCTAATAAACCTAATATGACAGCTGATAGTAACATGTTTAATACATAAATGATTTTTTAAATAAATATGGAGTGTGGTCGAACTCCCAATCAATAGTAATATTCCATCTGCCTTCTATCAGGTTTTTATCTGGTATAAGCATTTGAGCATTTGAGAGTGAAATAGGAACTTCAAAATCTAATTTTTTATTTGATGGCCTATAAAAAGATAGTGTGCCAGAGATATCCTCAGAATTTGTGTGCTTTGGAAATAAAATCAATAGACCGCTATCAGTTTTTTTAATTTGAATAGTACCTTCCAAAGTTTTTGCGTTTTTTTCGGCATTGATTTCCTTTTGAAAAGCTAACTCTTCCTTATAATACTCTTCTGTAACAAGATCATGAGTAAACTTTTGCTCGGTATTCATTCGAACTACGAAGTATAGTATAAAAGAAATAAATCCTATAAAAACTAATACGATTGCTGTTCCCCAGTTTATTTTCATGATAGTTGTTTTATTTATAACTTCTTGGGCCTAGAAATGCCGTTGTCGTTGTTTCTATTAATTCAGTTTTACTGTATACGCCAATTTTTATTCTGTCCTTATCTCCACTTAGCGCGGCACTGTTGATTTCTATAAACAAAGTTCCTTCAGCTAACCCTTGTTCTGGGACGTTAAAATTTTTATGCGTTACGAGTTCTATTTTTCCATTATGTGATAGCAATTCAAAATGAACATCCTCTATTTCTGAAGTGGTTTTATTGACCAATTTATAGGTATAGACGTTACTAATAATATGATCTGCCTTTCGCTCATATAATTGTCCTGGTAATCTTAGAATTGTTGCTTCTACATCATTGCGCAAGAACGACATCCCTAATAAAACACCTGTAAGGATGACCAGTACGGCACTATATCCTTTTAATCTTGGACCAAATTTGAATTTTGCTTTTTTGGCAATGTTATCTTCACTGGCATATCGTATTAATCCTTTAGGCAGGTGTACACTTTCCATCATATGATCACAAGCATCAATACAAGCAGTACAGTTGATGCATTCTAGTTGTGTTCCATTTCTAATATCTATTCCCGTGGGACATACATGAACGCATTGAAAACAATCAATACAGTCACCTTTTCCTGTAGTAGGGCGGTCTTCATTTTTTCTGAATTTAGCTCTCCCAGTTTCTTTTTCTCCTCGCTTATAGTCATAAGCGACAACAATAGATTTAGAATCCAATAATACTCCTTGTAATCTTCCGTAAGGGCAGGCGATTATGCAAACCTGTTCTCTAAACCAGGCAAATACAAAATAAAATACAGCTGTAAAAATAAGAAGAGAGATAAGTGTACTTATATGTTTAGAGGGGCCATCGATAATGTATTTTAATAATTGATCACTACCTATTAAGTAGGCCAAAAAAACATTGGCAATTAGAAAAGAAATAACAAAAAATATGAACCATTTAAGAGTACGTTTTTTGATTTTTTCTGCATCCCATTTTTGTTTGTCTAGACGTATTTGTTTGCCGCGATCTCCCTCGATCCAGTATTCGATTCTTCGAAAAACCAGTTCCATAAAGATCGTTTGTGGGCATACCCATCCGCAGAATAGTCTACCAAATGCCACTGTAAATAAAGTCACAAAAATGACTCCTATAATCATCGAGATTACAAATAAGTGAAAATCTTGTGGCCAAAATGGGGCTCCGAAAATATTAAAACGACGTTCTAGAACATTAAAAAGAAGAAATTGGTTTCCATTAATTTTAATAAAAGGAGCAGAAAACAAGAATAGTAATAAACCATAACTTACCCATTTACGGTAGTCATAATAAACGCCCTTAGGTTTTTTGGGATACACCCAGGCACGTTTACCCTCTTCGTTAATCGTGCCTATAGAATCTCTGAAATTTTCATTATTTGGTGTTTCCAATGGGATACTGGTTTTAAATGTTTTCTAGAGTTATTTACTTACTACAGCAGTTGAATCTGAGATAGTTTCAGGAATTTCATCCTGCGGGATTTCTTCTTTTGAAGCTTCAGGATCAACCCATAACTCTCCTTGTGCTTCTTTAGGATCTAAAGGTGTTGAACCTTGTAGCGTAAGTATGTAGCTCGCAACTTGAGCCATTTCTGCGGGTTTCAGAGTTTGTTTCCAGGCTACCATCCCTTTTCCATCACGACCACCTTCAGAAACTGTTCTAAAAATGTTCTTAATACCGCCTCCTAATATCCAATATTGATCGGTAAGATTGGGACCAATACCTCCTCCGCCGTCGGCTTTGTGACATGCAGCACAATTTGCAGAAAAAATAGATTTCCCAGCACTAATATCAGAAGCTTCTGTAAGTACGGTAACGGTATTGATATCAACAAGATCTTTGGCCGTTTTCTTATACTCTTCGATAGCCAATTTAGCTTCAGCAACTTCTGTTTCGTATTCTTCTGCTTGTGTATAATCGTTAAATGCATGAAACCTTATAAGGTATATTACACCAAATATAATTGTAGCATAAAAACTGTATACCCACCATGGTGGTAAATTATTGTCTAGTTCCTGAATGCCATCATAATTATGATCAAGAATGATTTCTCCTTCTTCTTCTACAGGTTTACTATCTAATAGTCTTAAATATGTAGCTTTAAACCATCTAAATTGATTTTCTTTCTTCTTTTTTTGTGCTAGAAGATATCGCTCTTGTTCTTCTGGTTTTAGTGATTGAAATAAGACATTGTTTAGTGCTGCTACACATATTTCTATAGCCACAGCAAATAACAAAACAAGTCCTAATGCTATCCAGGTTAAGGGTTGTGTTAAAAATGCAGATTGCTCTGGAGATTCAACAGTTAATTCTATCAATATATATGCGATGCCTAAAAAGGCAAGCACTCTCAAATATGATGATGTACTTCTCATAATTGTGTTTCGTTTTCAGTTTCTAATGGAATTTGACTTACTTCTTTGATATGTTCTTTTTTGGCGGTAAATACCCACCAGAATAACAATGCGAAAAAGACGAAAAATATAAGTAGCGAAATGATAGGATAGATAGCTATACCTTCAATACTTTCCATATGACCTTTTACAAATTTTAGCATAATATCTATTCTTTGGTTTGTACTAAATCTTCTTTGGTTTTTACTTTAATATCGGTTCCTAATCTTTGGATGTAAGCAATTAGAGCTACGACTTCTCGATTTCTCATTTCAACAAAATCTAACCCGTTGTCTTTGGCGTATTTTTTATCTGCTTCATAGGTTTTGGCAAAGTCAGGATCGCTATACAAGTTCTTCTCAATAGTTGTAGCCTGCTCGTCCATCCATTGTTGTGCCCTTGTAATTTCTTCAGGAGTGTATGGCACACCAAGAGTGACCATTGCTTTCATTTTTGTTTCAGTATTGGATCTGTCCAGTTTATTTTTGATCAGCCATTTATAACTTGGCATAATGGATCCGGATGAGGTCGTTTGGGGATCATAAAAATGGTTTAGATGCCAATTGTCAGAGTATTTCCCACCAATTCTCATGAGATCAGGACCTGTACGTTTACTACCCCAAAGAAATGGGTGATCATAAACATATTCTCCTGCTTTAGAATACTCCCCGTATCGTTCGACCTCACTTCGAAATGGTCTTATCATTTGTGAATGACATGAAACGCAACTTTCTCGTATATAAATATCCCTTCCTTCTAATTCGAGTGGAGTGTATGGTTTTACACTTGTAATCGTAGGGATGTTAGATTTTACCATTAATGTAGGTACTATTTGTACAATACCACCGATAAGAATAGCAATGGTAGCAAAGATGGTTAGCTTAACAGGTCTTCTTTCTAACCAGGTATGGTACCCTTCTTTAGCAGTTCTTTTTTTAGTAACTTTTTGCAGCGCAGCAGCTTCTGCAAGCTCGTCGGTTACTGCACTACCACTTCGTATAGTTTTAACAATGTTATATAGCATTACAAAGGTTCCGAGAATATATAAACTACCACCAATAGCTCTCATCCAATACATAGGGATGATCTCGTTAACAGTCTCTAAGAAATTACCATAAGTTAAGGTACCGTCGGGGTTAAATTGTTTCCACATAGATGCTTGCACAAATCCCGCTACGTACATTGGTAACGCATACATGATAATCCCTAAAGTTCCTATCCAGAAATGTGCATTTGCTAATCCTGTAGACCATAATTTTGTTTTGGTAAGTTTTGGAACTAACCAATAGACCATACCAAAGGTTAAAAACCCGTTCCATGCTAAAGCACCGACATGAACGTGTGCTATAATCCAATCACTAAAGTGAGCAATAGCATTTACATTTTTAAGAGATAACATTGGCCCTTCAAAAGTAGCCATACCATATCCAGTGATCGCCACAACCATAAACTTTAAAACGGGATCGGTACGCACTTTATCCCAAGCCCCACGTAAGGTTAATAAACCATTAATCATACCTCCCCAAGAAGGAGCGATCAACATCACCGAAAATGCAACACCTAAATTTTGCGCCCAGTCTGGTAAAGAAGAATATAATAGGTGGTGTGGCCCTGCCCAGATATATATAAATATTAGAGACCAGAAATGAACAATAGATAATCTATATGAGTAAATGGGTCTATTAGCCGCCTTTGGAATAAAATAGTACATTAACCCCAAGAACGGAGTCGTAAGAAAGAAAGCTACGGCGTTGTGACCATACCACCATTGAACCAGAGCATCTTGAACACCAGCGTATACAGAATAACTTTTAAAAGCACTAACGGGTAACTCAAGGCTATTAAAAATATGAAGTACGGCAACCGTGACAAAGGTGGCTAGATAAAACCAGATCGCTACATACATATGGCGTTGTCTCCTTTTTAATATAGTGCCAATAAGATTCCAACCAAAAACTACCCATATAATAGCTATTGCAATATCAAAAGGCCATTCTAGTTCTGCATATTCTTTGGATGTAGTATATCCCAGTGGTAAAGTAATAGCAGCTCCTACTATAATTAATTGCCAAACCCAGAAGTTAATATTACTTAATGTATCATTAAACATTCGTGTTTTTAATAAACGCTGAGTAGAGTAATATACTCCTGCAAAAATGGCGTTTCCAACAAATGCAAAAATTACTGCGTTGGTATGAAGTGGCCTTAGTCTTCCAAAGCTTAACCATGAGATACCATCGGTAAGATTTGGAAAAAGAAACATAAAGGCTAACAATAATCCTACAGACATTCCTACGATGCCCCAAAGCATAGTAGCATATAAGAATTTTTTTACGATTTTGTTATCGTAGTAGAACTTTTCTATTTCCATATTAAGATTGTTTAGTTTTAGTAGTTTTTGAAGGTTTTGCGTTTTGGTCTTTAACAATTTCATCATCAAAGAGCATTCTAACAGAAGGAGTATATACATCATCGTATTGCCCATTTTTAACAGCTATAATAAAACTGATAAAAAAGACGATCGCTACGATTATACTAATCGTTAGAAGTATATAAATCACACCCATGTTTTACGTTTATGCCTCAAAAGTATGTGTGAAGCTTTTCTTAAAAAATGACATTTGTCAGGTTTTTCTGAGGATTTCTTTAGCAACTTTGTGAAAACTGATTTTTAACGCTCTAAAGATTTTTTGTTATGAAGAAAAATATAGGAAAGATAGATGCGGTTCTTAGAATTTTAATAGGCATTGTGTTAGCCTATTTATTCTATGAAAATTACGTTTCGAATACCTTAGGAATCTTTTTATTGACCATATCAGGAATAGTAATACTTACGGGTTTTGCAAGATGGTGCCCTTTGTATAAGGTGCTAAATATTACTACTTACAAGACTAATGAACATTAGTGATTATGATCGTATTTTCTATGTTTAGACCAGCTATAATCTGCATTAAGTGTGTATAATGTGATATCACTATATTCTTTGGCAGTAGTATATTCTTTAAATTCAAGATAGTTAGGTTTGATTATATATCCACCCCAATATTCTGGTCTTGGAATATCCTGATTTGTAAACAAATTTTGGTAATATCTAAAACGAGTATCCAGTATTTCTCGGGATAAAATTATATCACTTTGATACGATGCCCATGTAGCTATTTTACTTCCTTGGGGTCTAGAGTCAAAATACCCATCTGATAAATTGGAAGCAATTTTATGTGCTTTACCCAAAATAAGTACATTACGTTTTGCATTAGACCAGTTAAAATGAAGAGAAACATTATGGTTTGCGGCTATAGCTTTTCCTTTTTCACTATTATAATTTGTAAAGAATACAAAACCTTCCCATGTAAATCGTTTTAATAAAACAACCCTACTTTTTGGATAACCATCTAATCCTATTGTAGATAATAGCATGATATTAGTTTCGTCTTCGGGATAAGCTTTATCTACTTCGTGAAACCATTTTTGAAAATGCGCTATTGGATTATGATCATTCAATGTCATTATGTCGACTTAGATATTTTTTTACATGAAATATTTGTGAGTAGTGTAACATATAATACTACAGAAATAGAACTTAACGGCATTAATATAGCTGCAATTATT
Organism: Aquimarina aggregata; assembly: GCF_001632745.1. Lineage (GTDB taxonomy): Bacteria > Bacteroidota > Bacteroidia > Flavobacteriales > Flavobacteriaceae > Aquimarina > Aquimarina aggregata. Next base: position 611,402 of record NZ_LQRT01000024.1, read on the forward strand.
GGAGATAATTGCCCTGTAACAGCAAAAAATAGTCCGATTATGTTATAGATAAAAGATAACACAAAACTTGACTTTATAATTCGAATTCCATTTTTTGAGACGGTTAAATACGTAGAGATTTGATCAAATTTAGAGGCATCTAAAATGGCATCGCAAGCGGGCGAAAATACATTTACATTTTCAGAAATGGCAATACCCACATTACTTTGTTTAAGAGCTCCTGCATCGTTAAGTCCATCACCAACCATAACAACTTTTTGGTTTTTTTGCTGCAGGGATTTTATGTAGTTAAGTTTGTTATTAGGTTTTTGGTTAAAAAGCAAGGTAGTTTCTTCTGGAAGAAACTTTGTGAGATACTCTTTTTCACCATCATTATCACCTGATAAAATTGTTAATTCATAATCTTTGGATAAAGCTTCAAATATAGACTGTACACCATTTCTATATTGATTATGAAAACTATAATGCCCTTTATACGTATTGTTTGCACTAATATGTACACTCGTATTCAATTTTTCTGTAATTGTAGTACCCCCAACAAAATCCGACGATCCTATTTTTATATGGTCTTGATCCAATGTTCCTGAAATACCTTTTCCTAAATACTCTTGATAATCATCTAAGGTCATGATATCATATTGATCAAGTATGGCATATAGTTTTCGGCTTAAAGGATGGTTAGAGGCTCTTAAGGTATTTTTAAGCAAAGATTCTTCTTCAGGAGTCAGTGGCATACCGTGATATTGAATAGCTCCTGATGTAGCGGTAGTTATGGTACCGGTCTTATCAAAAATAATACTATCGATTTGTGCTAATTGCTCAATAACGTCCGTGTTTTTGAGATAGAATTTATGTTTTCCAAAAATGCGTAGGATATTACCTAAAGCAAAAGGTCTTGCCAACGCCAATGCACAAGGACAAGCAATAATTAATACAGCTGTAAATACATGTATTGCTTTTGTAGCATCAACAATAATCCAAAATGTAGTTGCCAATATTGCAATAGATAAAATGACTATTGTAAAATATTTACTTATGGTATCTGTAAGATTTGTAAAGGAAACTGATGCCTTACTTGTAAAGATATCGTTACTCCATAATTGCGTTAGATAACTTTGTTCTACAGATTTTATCGCTTCAATCTCTATTGCTGCGTTCATTTGCTTTCCTCCGGCAAAAAGTTTATCACCAGATTGCTTAACCACAGGTTCTCTTTCGCCTGTTACAAAACTATAATCGATTTGTGCATCACCCTTTATTAAAATGCAATCTACAGGTATGAGTTCTCTATTTCGGATTAATAACCGATCACCTTTCTTAATATCATATACCTGAATACTCTTTTCTTTTTTGTTGTCTTTACTTATTCTAGTGACGGCAATTGGAAAATAGGATTTATAATCTCTTTCGAAGGATAAAAATGAATACGTTCTTTGTTGAAAAAATTTACCTAACAATAAAAAGAAAACAAGTCCGGTAAGACTGTCAAAAAAACCAGTACCCCAATCAAAAATAATTTCGATAGTACTTCGCATAAAAAGAGCTAGAATACCTAATGCAATTGGAATATCGATATTTAGTATTCTGGAGCGTAAACCTTTGTAAGCCGAAATAAAATATTCTTGAGCTGCATAAAATACGACAGGAATTGAGAAGGCAAACATCAACCAACGAAAAGTATGTTTGTAACGCTCTAACCAAAATTCAGAAACTTCAAAATACTCAGGAAACGATAGAAACATTACGTTTCCAAAGGCAAATCCTGCAATACCTAATTTATAAATCAAACTACGATTTATTTGTTGTGCACCAGTCGAATAATCTTCTAAACTAATATAGGGTTCATAACCGATAGTGCTTAATAAAGAAACAACCTCTTTAAGTGAAATGCTTTTATTATTAAAAGTGATGCGTACTGTTTTTTTTGGAAAGTTAACTTGAGATACAGATATTTCAGGCTGAAGTTTATGCAGGTTTTCTAAAATCCAAATACACGAGCTACAATGTATATGAGGGATGTACAAAGTGATTATTTGAGTATTGTCATCGTCAAACTCAATTAGTTTTTCAGCAATAGCAGGAGTATCGAGATAATCGTATTTTCCCTCAATTTCTTTAGGAATGGCTCCAGGAGCTGATTGTAAATCATAATAACAGGATAAATCATGATTTGAAAAAATATCATATACAGTCTTACACCCATTACAACAGAATGTTTTTTGATCATAGTTAATACTGTTTTTATCGCAATCATTTCCACAATGGAAACATGTGGATTCTACCATAATCGTCTCATTAATTTTTGCAAAGTTGTTAAAACACTTTTGGATATAATATGATTAATATCATACTTTCTTGACTGATAAAAATCATAGTTTCTGCATTTGTGTTTATCTAGTTTTATGATATTCTAAAACAGATAAGAATGAGAAAAATAGTTATTCCTACAGATTTTTCAGAAAATGCTATGAATGCTTTACAGTATGCTGTAGCGCTGTTTAAATATGAGCGTTGCGACTTTTTTATACTACATGCGTATGCAGATGAGGTATATGATCATAATAGATTAGTTTCTCCAGATGTTTTTGAAGAAGTAAAGGAAAGCGTTGGTCAAAATTCTGATAAAGAACTTGCTAAGGTTCTTACAAGGTTACATCAAATCTCACCTAATCCCAAGCATAACTACCAGACGATGTCGGTTTTTGGGACTTTAATAGATGAGGTTAATAGTATTGTAGAGCATGAAAATATAGATATCCTAATCATGGGAACCAGAGGAAAAACAAATGATCGAAATTTGACCTTTGGCAGTAACACATTACAAGTGCTTAAATATGTAAAATGCCCAGTATTAGGAATACCTGATAGTTGTATATATACGCAACCAAAAAATGTGCTATTACCTACAGATTATCAACTGCCTTTTAAGAGAAGAGAACTAAAGTTATTGAATACATTCACCAAGAGCTTTAGGTCTAAAATTCACTTTTTATATGTTTCGAATTTTGATAAACTCTCTTTACGCCAAGAAGAGAACAAAGCTTTTCTTTTGGCTTCACTTTCAGAAATTGAACATGATGCCTATAGAATACTAGCAAAAGATATTACAACTGCTATCAATCAATTTGTAAAAGAAAATCGAATTGATTTTTTAGTAATGATAAATTCGAGAAGATCATATCTAGAAAGTCTGCTATACCAATCAACAATAGATAAAATAGGATTACATATTAAAATCCCTTTTTTGGTGCTTCAAAATATAGAACGATAAAAAATAATCATGAAATAAATCTAATAAGATGAAACGTATTTTATTACCCACAGATTTTTCAGAAAATGCATTTAATGCCATTCGATATGCGATGCAATTGTTTAGAGATGATGATACTACTTTTTATCTGTTAAACACATTTACTCCCGTTTCGTATAATGTGGGATACTTGGTTGAAACCCCAGTACCCTATGATTTTGAGAATATTGCCTTGATGAATTCTAAAAAACAAATAGAAGAAACTGAAAAAAGAATTAAAAAGGAATTCAAAAACCCTAGACATAATTTCATTCAATTATCAGCTCTTAATACTTTGGTCGGAGAAATTAAAGAAGTAGTAGATAAATACATGATCGACTGCATCATAATGGGAACAAAAGGGGCAACAGGAGCAAAAGAAATATTTATAGGAACACATACAATGTACACTATAAAAAATGCTAAATGTCCTGTTATAGCGGTTCCTGATGGCTTTGAATACGAAAAACCTAAAGATGTTTTATTTGCTACAGATTATAAAGTTAAACAGGACAATGCTTTTTTACCTTTTTTAAAAGAAATCTGTGATCGACACCTATGTAGAATGAATATATTAAATGCATATTACGGAGTTGCATTAGAAGAACATCAACAAGAAACCAAACAGTTTTTAGATGAGTACTTTAAAAGCAATGCGCATGTATTTCATTTGGCAGAAGGTGTTGATGTGTTAGAAGCAATAGAAGACTTTCAGGTAAAGTATAAAATCAATTTACTGGTCATGATTCATAACAAACATTCCTTTTTTGAAAACTTACTTTTTAAACCAGTTATTCACCAAATAGCATATCATACTAATGTGCCATTTTTAGTGATTCCTTCAAAAAAAAGGATGGAATAATCGATGATTAAAACTAAGAGCTCATGAAAAGGATATTAATTCCTACTGATTTTTCTGATAATTCGTGGAATACAGTGTTGTATGCTATGCAATTGTATAAAGGCACTACTTGTACGTTTTACGTATTACATGCTTATGACCTTAGTTCTGTACAATTAGCAACAACAATAAGTTCGCAAAGGATAGGATATTTATATGATTCTGTTAGAGTACAATCTCAAGAAGGACTAAAAACAGTCCTTGAAGATATTAAAAATTCTAGGACGGATGCAGCACATAGTTTTGTTACTATTTCTAAACCAGGTTCTTTGGCACATGCGATTCAAGAAGTAATTACTAAAGATTACTTTGATATGATCGTAATAGGTACAAAAGGTGCTACAGGAGCTAAAGAGATTTTTCTAGGAAGCAATACTCATAATGTTATCAAGAACGTTAATAATTGTCCGATTTTGGTAATTCCTGAAATGTATACTTTTAAAGGGATTTCTGAAATAGGTTTTGCAACAGATTTTAAAAGAATATATCATAGATCAGAAATAGCTCCTATACTACACTTATCAAAATCATATGATGCTACTATAAGAATGATACATATATATGACCAACCAGAATTAGGTAGTATTCAAAGTTATAATTCAAGTTCACTAGAGCATTTTTTTAAGAGTGTGAAATATGATTTTCATGTTATTCCGGATTTCTCTACACTTGAGAATGCGGTTGATTTGTTTATAAGTGATTTAAAAATTGATATACTTGTGATGATCAATTATGAACATAGTTTTATAAAACGATTATTAAGAGAAGAGGTTATAAAGAAAATAACTTTTCATACTACAATTCCCTTTTTGATTATTCCTGCCGATACATGATAATTATCATAGCATTTTAAACGATTTGCTCATAGTTTTATAATTCAATATTTAAAACTAAGACTATGAAAAAGATACTAGTACCTACCGATTTTTCGGATAATGCTTATAATGCATTATACTATGCAACGCGCTTATTTAAAAATGAACCGTGCCTGTTTTATATTTTGAATACTTTAGATACCGACAAAAGTACTTTACTGGGTAAACAAGGTGAACAGTTAGTAAACGAATCAAAAGAAAAATTGATAGAAGTATTTCATTCAATTACGAGAGATACCGAGGATTATAAACATTCTTTTGATATTATTTCTACCTCTCAAAAACTAATAACTACAATAGAAAGTATCGTTGCAGAAAAGCAAATCAATCTAATTGTAATGGGAACCAAAGGAGCTACCGGTGCAAAGGGCTTTTTTATCGGAAGCAATACATCAAACATAATTCAAAAGATTAAATGTTGTCCAGTTCTTGCTGTACCCGAAACTTTTAATTTTGAAAGTACAGAAGCCTTTTTTTCTACAAAAAATATGGTGGTTTAAAACTGTTTAAAACGCTCTAATTAATTTAAATGAGAATCGTCATAAGGTTCTTGATAGCTAGTAATTAGCTTCTTTCCATATAGGATATAAAATAAGTAAATAATGAAACGAATATTAGTACCTACCGATTTTTCAAATAATGCATATAGTGCACTTTTTTATGCTACTCAATTATTTCAAGATGAAGCTTGTCATTTTTTTATTCTAAACACTTTTGATGTTGAAACTCCTGTTTTAACAAGTAGACTAGATAAAACCAAGGGAGAGTTATTATACAAGCGACTTAGTAAAGAATCTAATGAGAAACTAATTGCTGTAAAACATGCAATTGTGAGAGATACAGAGGACTTTAATCATCATTTTGAGACTATATCTGTATCAAAAAAATTAACAGAAACTGTAAATAAAACAATCAAAAATAAAGATATTGATCTTGTGGTTATGGGTACCAAAGGAGCTAGCGGGTTAAAAGAAGTTTTTATAGGAAGTAATACAGTTAAAGTGATTCAAAAAATTAAAGACTGTCCTGTGTTAATGATTCCGGTAAATTTTGATTTTCAAAAACCTACAGATATAGCCTTTGCAACAGGTTTTAAAACAATCGATAATAAAGCACTGCAACCACTATTAGAAATAACCAAATTGTTTGACGCTACAATTAGGGTCATACATATTCATGAAAATGAAAAATTAAACCAAGAGCAAGAAGAAAATTTTAAGATTTTGAAAGGATATCTCAACAATCATAAATATAGCATGCATTGGGTATCCAACTTCACAAAAAAATCCGAAATCATAAATGAATTTATTGATAAAATGAATGTTAATATGTTAGTGATGTTAAAGCACAGACATGGTTTAATAGAAAGTGTTACCCGTGAAGCAGTAGTTAAAAAAATAGGCTTTAAAGCTACGATTCCATTTTTAGTAATTCCTGCGGTAATGAGCTGATAATTATCATAGTTTTCTCTAGCGGATACATTTATTTTTATATAAATCAATTTAAAAAACCATACAGATGAGAAAGAAAATTTTATTACCTACAGATTTTTCCAGAAATGCTTGGAATGCTATTACATATGCAATAGAACTTTATAAAAATGAAGATTGTGATTTTTATGTTTTAAATACCTTTAGTGTTACCGGATATGGTTTAGAAAGTATGATGGTGCCAGAACCAGGTGAAAAATTATATGAAGAGGCAAAAGAAAAATCAGAAAAAGGATTAGGCAAAATTCTAGAAAGACTAACATTTAGAGATGATAATCCAAATCATAAATTTTATATGGTTTCTCAATTTAGCTTATTACTAGACGCTATCTTGGATTTGGTCGAAAAAAGAGATATCGAGATGGTTATCATGGGGACCAAAGGTAATACAGATGCAGCAACCATAGTATATGGTAGCAATACTGTTCTTATCATGGAAAAAGTAAGAAACTGTCCTGTAATGGCAATACCTCAAGATACATTATATCAGGAACCTAAAGAAATTGTATTTCCCACAGATTATAAAACAAGTTTTAAAAGAAGAGAGTTACAGCATGTTATAGAAATAGCAAAAATTAGCAATGCAGCAATACGGGTATTATATGTTTCAGATGGAGAACCATTGACCCAAGAACAAGAAAATAACAAGAAATTGTTAGAAGAAAACTTTGATACCATACAACACACTTTTCATGTACTACATAATGTTGATGTAAAAGGAGGATTAAGTGCTTTTGTAGAGAGTAGAGAGAGTGATATGATCACTTTTGTAAACAGAAAGCATAGTTTTTTTGGAAGTATATTTTCAAAACCGATGGTTAAGAATTTAGGATACCACTCTAAAGTTCCCGTTTTAGCATTACATGATATCAAAAACTAAAATATAAAAAGATGAAGAATATAGGAATTTGGATAGATAAAGAAAAAGCTCATGTTATCAAAGTAACCGATAACCAAGAAGAAATGATAACAATACTGTCAGAGATTGATACTTTCAAAATTTCTGGAGGATCCGGAACTCGTTTTAAAGGCGGTCCACAAGATGTTGTTCATGATAGTAAGTATTTAGAAAGAGAGAAAAAACAACATAAAGAGTACTTTAAAAAAATAGCACAGCTACTAAAAGAAGCAGATAAAGTTGTGATTTTTGGACCTGCAGAAACAGGGCAAAAATTTAATAAAGAACTTAAAGAACACTATGCAGATATTAGTAAAAAAGTAAAAGATGTACTTAGGGCAGATAGTATGACTGATAACCAAACAAAAGCCCTTATACGAGAGTATTTTAATACAAATAATACGTTTGCCTGATCTAGTTGTCAAAAGGATCTTAGTTTGGTAATCTCACTAGTATCGCATTTTGAATGTTAATTCACATAATTTTTCTTCAGTTTAAAACTAATACTAATGAAATCAACAGCGATTGCATCTCAAAAAGAACTTAAAAACCTTCATCTTGATAATCTGGATTGGAAATCAAATCTAGAGTTTATAGAATCCGAAGTAAAGTTTATCAATCAATTATTAAACTCGTATGTATTTGAGCCTACTACTCCTAATCTTTTTGAACGGTTACAAGAGTATAAGATTACTATGAAAACACTAGAAAAAGATATTTCAAAGTTACATCAAGAGATACGAAAACATGAAAGCGAATTAGGAGGGATGCTAGAATGTGATACTATTTCTTGTGATAATTATTATTATAAAGATCACCTGATATTACAACAAGATTTTGATGAGTTTTATCAAAGGTTTAAAAAATTGAAATCTGAAGTTTTTAATTATGCTGGCGGTATACTCAAAAAAAATAAGAAAGACTGTTAGAGGGCAATAAACTGATATTTATCATTTTAAGAAAGCTGTTGTATGTCTAACTTTAATACTCAAAATAATCAATAACATTAAAAACGTAAAAACATGTCACTAATTAAATTTAACAAGAACAGATTTCCTTGGTTTAATGACCGAGCATCTAACTGGTTGGGTACCGATGATTTTTTTGCAGATGATTTTTTTGTAAGAGATAGAAGTCTACCTGCAATGAACCTAAAAGAAAACGAAGATGCCTTTGAAATCGAACTCGCAGTTCCTGGTTTTTCTAAAAATGATATTGAAGTAACCATGGAAGACGACGTATTGCATATTTGTGCAAAAAATAGTAATGAGGAAATAGAAGAAGATAACGGTTATAAGCGTAGAGAGTTTAGCTATAATGAATTTGATCGTAAGTTACAATTACCTACTAGTATAAACCGAAATGAGGATGTAAAAGCTAAGTATACCAATGGTATTCTTACTGTAAAACTTTTAAAAACAGAAGAGGCCAAAGAACAACCTAAAAAAATTATAGAGATTAATTAATTTTAATAGGTAAGACAGAGGATAAAAAGGGGCATCATTATCCTCTGTCTTTATGAAATTGGATGTCTTGTGATTGTAAAACTAAAATCTAAAACCGATGAAAACGCAAGCACCAAACACAAAATATGTAGCATGGAAAAGTCCAGAAGAATTATATGAAACCTCTTTGCATTGGATATCAGAATTAAAGTTTATCAAGGATGAGCAGCAATTTTTAACTAAACTTGTTGAAGAGCATACACTACACCTTATTTCTAAAGAAAATTATAGAAAAAGTAAAGTCATCATACAAGAACTAGCATATAAACAAAAGATGATAACTCCTTTACTAAAGAAAATAATTAATCACCATAATGAACTTTTAATACTTGTTGATGATCTAGATGAACTTGTAAAGGAAAAAGAATACAAGCAACATCATCGAGTACTATTACAAGAGGTTAATGTATATTTTAATCATTATAAAGAACTAAAAAGAACAATTTTTAATTTGATCAAAACGATCATGAAAGAGAATAAACAAAAGCGATTATTAAGTTGATTTTTTAATGAAAAGAACAGCCATAATAGTAGTCTTTTTAGTTTCAATGAGTTTTATAGGCATTTGGATTTGGTATGCGTATAAATATGAGATGGATACTGTAATACCAATTAAGGTAAAGGATTCAAGTCTAACTACTAAAGTGTTAATAGCCTCGCAGGGTAGTAGTTTTAAAGATTCTTTGGTACTAGGTATGCTAAGGCATTATCAAAATGAGGATATCTATTTTAAAGTGATAGATGCCTACACATTTTTTACTGTAGATATTGATAAATGGGATGCTATAGTAATTATTAATTCTTGGGAATATAATCGTCCTCCATTTAATCTCAGGAAATTTATTAAAAACCACCCTGATCAGTTAGATAAACTAATTGTTGTTTCAACTGTAGGTAGCAGTAATATAGTGTTAAAAGATGTTGATGTGATATCAGGAGAATCTATAATAACCAAAGCCCCAAAATATACTACCATACTGGTAGAACGATTAAACAAAATAATAAAGTAAATAGGGATACTATGAATAAGCGATATATATATCTTTTCATGATCATCGGACTTTTTTATAGCTGCTCATCTAGTGAGTTAGTCGAAAATTGGAAAAATCCAGAAATAGATACTTTTGAAGCACAAAAAGTGCTGGTCATTGGCATATCATCAAACGATAGTAACCGAAAAGTATTTGAAAAGAAACTTGTAACAGAACTAGGTAAGAATGGAGTTAACGCAGTAAGAAGCCTTGATTTTTTTGAAGAAACCTTTACGAGTACTCCTAGAACAGAAGAGGATATACTTGCTTTAGAGTCACAATTAGTCGAAAAAGAATTTGATGCGATATTACTTTCCAAAGTAGTAAGAATAGAAGATAAAGTCAGTACGGTACAAGCATATAGAAATTTAGATAAAACATTTAATAATTTTAGAGATGATTATTATGAAAATCAAGAAATCTATTATAACGATGGGTATTACGAAGAATACCAGGTTTTTCATGCAGAGTCGTCTCTCTATTGCATTTGTTCTGATAAAGACAAAGAATTAATATGGAAAGGATCAATAGACATCACCGAACCCGAAAATATTAAAAAGGCAGTTGGTGATTATATAAAAGTATTGGTTTGGGCTTTAAAAGGACAGCGATTATTAATCATTGAAGATTTTGAAGATGAAGATATTGACTTATAGTAGTAAAGATTTTGAAATTCCTTTTCTCGAAAAATCGAATAATGAGGTACATCATGTAAAATATATACCAGATCACCTTACATCAAAAACGGCAGCACTAGCTATGGGGTTTGATGCTATTTGTATTTCCCCCGCAGATGATGGGTCAACTATGGTGTTAGAACGATTAAAAGACTTTAATATAAAATATATTGTTCTTCGATCTACTGGGTATGACAATATCAACTTGACTACTGCCCAAAAACTAAATATTAAAGTAGCTAATGCTGCGGGATATTCACCGATTACCATTGCAGAACATGGGATTGCGCTATTATTAGCAATTAAACGTAAGCTGATCCAAGCTAACCAACAAGTAAATGCGTATAACTTTTCTCTAAGTAACTTGGTTGGGACCAATCTAAATCAAAAAACGGTAGGAGTCATTGGTACGGGTAGAATAGGCAAAGCATTAACCAAAATACTATATGGCTTTGGTTGCACTATTGTGGGGCACGACATTCAAGAGGATAAAGAGTTAGTCGAGCAATATGATATGAAGTATATGGATCTTGAAAACATATGCAGACAATCCGACATTATTTTTTTGAGCACGCCTTTAAATACCCAAACATATCACCTTATTAATAAGAGCTGTATGGATCTTATGAAAAAAGAAGTTATAATTGTCAATATTGCACGTGGTGCAATAGTAGATATAAAAGATATTATCACCGCTTTGATATCAAAAAAAATAGCAGCTTATGCCGCAGATGTGTATGAGTATGAACAAGGGGTTTTCTTCTATGATCGTTCTAAAAACAAACCAGATGATACAGTATTAAAACAACTTATCGATTTACCTAATGTATTGCTCACAGCACATCAGGCTTTTGCTACTAAAGAAGCATTGACTACTATTGCAGATACGACCTTTTGTACCATTAACTGTTGGGCTCAAAACAAACCGAGTATGCATGAACTTATTCCTGCATTAGTGGGGTAACTTATGTTTTATAATACCATATAAAAAAGTACCTAAAATAGAAGAAATAATAACAATTAGGATAGGTAAATATCCTGCGCCTAATAATACAAACATAGGGCCAGGACATGCACCTGCAAGTGCCCAACCTAATCCAAAAATGATCCCACCGAACATATATCTTTTAAAACTTCTGTTTTTTGGTTGAATTTTTATACCCTCCCCGTCAAGCGATTTTATATTCAATTTTTTGATGAGCTGAATTACGATAATACCAAGACCCACTGCAGAACCGATGATGCCGTACATGTGAAAAGATTTAAACTGGAACATCTCATAAATTCTAAACCACGAAGCTGCTTCGGACTTAAATAATACAATCCCAAAAAAAATCCCGATGAATAAATATATAATTGAACGCATATGGTTAAAAAATTAAAGGAAAAATAAAATGAATCATGAGTAGGCCTCCGATAAAAAAGCCAATAACTGCAATTAGTGATGGTATTTGCAAATTACTTAATCCAGAAATGGCATGGCCAGAGGTACAACCACCAGCATAACGAGCCCCGAAACCTACTAGTAATCCACCAATAATTAGAAAAATTAACTGTGATGGATCTGAGAAAATTGCATTGGCAAATAATTCATTGGGTAAATACGCTTCTCCTGCGCTTTTAAAACCTTGGTTTTGCAGTTTACTAATCACTTCTGGATGCAAATCAACAGCAGCATCTTTGGTTAAAAAATTAGCGCCAATGTATCCACCTATTATAGTCCCTATTGCTACAATTAAATTCCAACGTTGTGCTTTCCAGTCAAATCTAAAAAAATCTGCTGCTTTACCGGCGCCACACATAGTACACATGGTTCTTAAATTTGAAGACATTCCAAATTGTTTCCCAGTAATTAGTAATGCAAACATTACCAAAACAATTAATGGCCCAGAGATATACCATGGCCATGGATCAAAAATCCAATTCATTCTATAAAATTTAGGTACAAATTAACCTGAATAAAAGTAAATTGTATGTGACTTATGTTACATAACCATAATTTTGCAACCTTTTATCATATAAATATTGACTTTGCTATTTAGGTAGCATTAAAGTATTTGTCTAATTGTAGTTTAGCTTCTTGATATCCTAAATCAAGAACCTTATCAAGATTACTACTGCTAAAAATCCCATGATTAACGAGCTTTTTAGGTTGTATTACGATATCACAATGTTTAAATTTCATTTCGGCATTAGGCATAGCTCTAAGATAATACGCACGCTGCATTACGTTATAGGAATGCTTAAAATCAGAAATTTTGGGTTTTTTTATGGGGGAGACGTCTACACCAATAATCATATCACATTTTTGAAGAAGAGGATCTATAGGAAAGTTGTCTAAAATTCCGCCATCGGCATACAATTCTTCTTCGATCATGATAGGTGTAAAAACTCCAGGAAATGCCGCCGATGCTAAAATCGGTTTGATCAATTGTCCTTTGCTAAAAACTTTTACGGTACCCTCGATAAGATTTGTTGCGGTGATAAAGAGTTTCTTATCCAGGGCTTCAAAAGAATTATCAGGAAAGAAGTTTTCGAGATCGTCCTGAAATTTTTCAGAATCTAGAAACCCCGCTTTTTTTCGGGTAAATCGATTAAAATTAAATATGGATGTTTTTGTGAAGAATTTTTTGATTTCATCAGGAGAATATGCCCCTGCATATAAAGCTCCTGCAATTGCTCCTGCACTAGTGCCAGAGACAAAATTGGGGATAATACCAGCTTCTTCAAGAGCACGTATCACACCTATGTGAGCAACGCCTTTAAATCCGCCTCCTGATAGTACTAGTCCTATGTTTTTCGGTATTTCCATATGTATTAAAACATTACAAATATTATAAAACAGGGCTAAAAACTTTAGCAATACCTTCTTTTAATTTGTGATGCCACGGTCTTTTTACAAAGGTATCATAGTTTAACTGAATACTTTTATGACAGTCATTCAAAAAATCGTTTTTAAGTGAAATCGCAAAAGAATCATCATAAATTACAGCATTTACCTCATAGTTTTGTTCAAAACTTCTTATATCTAGATTCGTCGTTCCTACAGATGATATCGTATCATCAGATACTATAGTTTTACTATGTACAAATCCTTCAGGGAACAAATAAATTTTTACTCCAGCCTGTAATAATCTTTCAAAATAAGAACGAACACACCACTTAACAATTGCATTATCTGATTTTTTGGATAGTAATAATCGTATATCAACGCCGCTCATAGATGCGACTTTTAGTGCATCTAATATAGATTCTCCAGGAATAATATATGGATTGGTAATGTATACATAATCCTGAGCTTCATTAATTATAGAAAAATACATATGTTGTGTTGCCGAGAAATCAGAATCTGGACCACTGTGCACTATTTGTGCTGTGGATCCTATTGCATTTTTATGAGGATAAAAATAAGAAGTTTTTAAAATGTTGTCATCAGAACTTACTAAATACCAATCCATAGCAAAAATAGCTTGTAAGCTATGTACAATAGGGCCCTCTAGTTGAAGATGCATATCATGCCAGGCACCTAGATTGGGATCTCCTTGTACATATTTATCCGATACATTAATACCACCGGTAAATGCAATCTGATCGTCAATAACGATAATTTTGCGATGATTTCTATAGTTTATCGATGATAAGAATTTTCCAAACCTAATCGGTAAAAACTTATAAATTTCTACTCCTATTTCTTTAAGTTTATTGATATACACTTTGTTTAAGGATATGCTTCCGATACCATCATAAAGAATGCGTATGGCGACACCTTTCTTTATTTTTCTTTCGAAGAGTTCAAAAAGACCTTGAGATAATTTCCCTTCTTCAAAAATATAATACTCTAAATGTATAAAATGCTTTGCTTTTTCAAGGGCTTCAAATATTGCTTGAAAGGTTGCGTTTCCATTTTTTAAAAGTCTTAAAGAATTTCCGGTAGAAGGTGGAAAAGATGAATTCTTAGTGATAAGAGACATTATTTTTTGATGCTCTTTTCGTTCTTGATCGGTAATAAATTCATGATACTTTTGTACCTCTTTGATATATGAGTTTATTTCAGAAGTATGTTTGAGACGAAATAATTTATTTTTCCTTCTATTTCTGCCTAACATTAAGTAAAGAAACATTCCACCCACAGGAATCGTAAAAATAGTTAGTAACCAGGCCAAAGTTTTTGTTGGGCGCATGCCATTTAATAGTAACCTAATAACAATACTAACTCCTATAAGGATGTAAAAAGAGAAGGCAATATAAAATAACATCTAACTATTTTTAGTTGGCCATCTAAAGATATTAATTTGTATGCATAATAAGAAGAGGAACTCTTGTGCCATAACTTATTTTTGACGTTTCTGAACCATTAAAGAAACGATCTAGAAACGTTTCTCGTTGTATAAACATAGCAGTCATATCAACATTCATGATTTGTATAAAACTAGCAATAGCTAAAGCTGTTGGAACGTTGATAATAGAATGAAAAGTATGATTGATACCTTTAAAAAACTCTTTCATATGTTTTTTGTCATCAAAATCGGCAATGGTTACCGTCTCATCTTCCTTAATTTTAAGAATGCGTAATGAGGCTTTATGTTTTTGAACAGTATCTAATAAAGGTTCGATACCATCTTGGTTAAAATAATCATTATAATCTATCGTATACAAAACTGTTTTAAGTTCTTTAAACTGATATCCTTGAGGGATTGCAATTACAGGGCAATCTATTTTGCGAATTACATTAAGTGTATTACTACCAAAAACTATTTCATTAGCTCCAGTAGCACCATTTGTTCCCATCATGATAAGGTCAATGTTTTTAGAACGAACCGCTTGTTTTATTGCATCGGTGAAGGTATCATAATCGGTAATACTTTTAAAAGTATAGTTTTCTTGGGGATGCTGTTCTTGTAGTTTTTTGATTAAGATATCAAGTTTCTTTTTTGCATCGCTAATAACCGATTGATGTATTGACGTATTTGCAGGAGCAACCATTAAATCATCCGACGTGTAATGAGATGCTTTTTGTACGTTAAGAATATAGAAAGTACACAATTCATGTTTAAAAAAATGCATAGCATAGTCGATAGCATTTTTTGCGTTTTCAGAAAAATCTGTGGGTAATAAGATATTTTTCATAGTCCTCGATTTTAGTATTCTTAAAAATAAATAAGAAAGGTTATGATTACTATGATATTTATCATTCTGATCATTTATAGCCCAAAATCTTATGGTTATATTCGACTTAAGCAATTACTGGTATAAAAATGTAACAAAAGGACATGTTTTGGAGTCTTACATTATATGTCAAAGAGTATACTCCATATCATTTTTTGCTTTTTTGCGGTGAGTAGCCTTGCATTTAATAATGGACATAGTTTTTATTTGGATAATGAAACTATTGTTTTTTCTAAAGCTGAAATTTTAAATGAGTATACCGCTAGAATTCCTTTTAAACTCGTAGATAATTTAATTGTTGTAGAGGCAGAAATTCTTGATAAAAAAGGAGATTTTATAATTGATACGGGGTCTGAAGTACTTATCCTTAACGAGGTTCATTTTCCATTACAATACCAACACCCTTCAAGAAAAAAAGAAGCCTCTGGAGTGATTTCGATTACTGATAATACATTTGAGCAGCAAGTCAAGGAATTTATTCTTCAAAATTTTAATTTAAAGAATAAGATGTATAATACGGTAAACTTATCGCATATTGAAAAAAGCAAGAAAATACGATTATTAGGGGTTATTGGATATAGTATTTTAAAAGATTATGAAGTATTTATAGATACTTACCTTAATCAAATTACACTAACTAAAGTAGATAAGTTTGGTCAAAAATTAGATGAAAATGTATATGCTGAAAAAATTACAGATAGTATTGACTTTAAGTTGAAAAATCACACCATCGTGCTCAATGGTTTTGTAGGGAATCAAGAAGTTAAGTTTGGTTTGGATAGCGCAGCAGAATTTAATCAGATTAATAAAAAAGTAGGTAGAAAAGTATTGAAATACTTTTATCCGAAGAAGCGATTGATTTTATCTGGAGCTAGTACTGATCAAATTGAAGTAATGGCAGGAAAATTGTTTCGAGTAAAATTAAGTAAAACAATTTATTTTGGACCCATGAATACTGTTTTGACTAATTTAAATAGAATGAACGAGGCCTTTGGAACCAAACTAGATGGTGTTCTAGGATTTGAGTTTTTTCAACAAAAAAGAACTATCATTAATTATCAGAAAGAAAAGCTTTATTTTGTAGACTACCCAATATTGAGATATTGAAAAAGAATATTTTACATAGCATTTTGTTAATTCTTGTTTGTACGAGCGAACTCTTATATGCCCAAAAAGATCCTTTTAAAGGGTACAAGATCGAAGGCGATATGTTGGTATTTGTTTTTGATAAAAGAGATTATGAAAAAGCTACAGGAGCTAGCCAAAAGATTAAAATAGAAAATCTAGATATTAAAAATGTAGTTGTAGCAGGAGAATTTAATGGCTGGTCTAAAGATAAATGGGAGATGATTAAGATTGATGCCAATAGATATGAACTTAGAAAAAAACTAAGTGATTTTACAGATGAATTTTCTTGGGAGTTTAAATTTGTAATTAATAATGCTTACTGGGCAGAACCTTCACGTAAAGACAAAAATATAACGAGAGCATTCGAAAACGGTTATGCACTACCCGCATATAACTTAAAAATGTATATAGCGTATCCGGATAAAAATGGTAATGCAACTTTTACGCTTAATGGATTTAATAATGCAAGAGAGGTTATTTTAAGCGGTAGTTTTAATAAATGGGATGAAGATATGTTTAGTATGATCAAAAATGAAGAATGCTGGATATTAACTCTAAATATAAGACCAGGAACGTATCAATATAAATTTATAGTCGACGGTAAATGGATGGAAGACCCTGAGAATCCTAAAAAGGTAATTAATGAATTTAACGGATACAATTCTGTGTTGGATATTCAAGGTTCTTCTAACTTTTTGCTTAATGGATTTCAAAATGCTAAAAAAGTAATTCTGTCTGGTTCATTTAACGAATGGTCAGAAAACACTTGTGAAATGAACAAGACAGAAGAAGGGTGGAGGCAAACATTAATGTTATCTGCTGGCAAATATCATTATAAATTTATAGTCGATGATAAATGGATACTTGATCCAGATAATCCCGTAAGAGAATATGACTATAACGGAAATATTAATTCTGTTTGTATTGTAAAATAATACACTTTAAGAGATTAGTTATTTTTTACTATTATCAACATAAAGATCTTCTTGCCAGACACCTTGTTTTACAATAGCTCCTGCAGTATCAAATAACTTTCCTTTACCGTTTTGCTTATCGTTTTTCCACTTTCCAGTGTATTTTGTTCCGTCTGCCCAATGCATAGTTCCTTTACCATGACGTTGATTGTTTTTAAATGCACCTTCATAATAGTCGCCATTTGGCCATGTGTACGTTCCTTTTCCTGATATTTTATTGTTTACAAAACTACCAGAGTATTTTGCAGTGTCAAACCAGATAACAATACCTTTGGATAAGGATCCGTTTAAGACCTCTACGTCAAAAATTGCCCCTTGAGATTTAAACTTATACCATCCGTTGGTTAATTTGGCAATATGTCGAGTCGGAACGTCATTAAGGCTTTGAGCGGTACTATAAAAAATGGTTCCAAGAACAAAAATTAGTAAAAAAATATTTTTTTTCATGTTTTTCCTTTTCTTATTATTGTCGCATTAAGTAAAGGAATACTTACAATAGTTAAGAAAATAAGATTAAAAACGCGTAAAAATGTAGTGGTTTAACCGCCAATAGTAATCATGCTACGATTATTTAGATGTGCATCACTTTCTTTAAATTTATCAAGAGTATCCATGCCATTACGTATTTTTAATTTAGACTTAATAGCTTGCTGGATTATAGTGTGAATAGGTTTCCCTTCTCTTAAAGGTGTTAATAAGTCGGATTCTTTAGAAGAAAACAGGCAATTTTTTATTTGCCCATTAGCTGTAAGACGAATTCTGTTGCAACCATCACAAAATGGATTAGTAACCGAGCTAATAATTGCAAAAGTCCCTTTATGATTTTTTATTTGATAACTTTTGGTAGTATCGTTAACAGCGTCTTTTAACTTAATAATATTTTCTGCTTTGAAATTTGAATTTACTTGTGAAAGAACCTCTTCTAGGGAAACTAGTTTGTCCATATTCCATCGATTACCATCAAAAGGCATAAACTCTATAAAACGAACCTGAATGGGTAGGTCTTTAGTTATAGTAACAAAATCAATAATTTCATTATCATTAAACCCCTTCATAAGGACACAATTTACTTTTACATAAAACCCTTCTTTAACTAATAAAAGAATATTTTGATATACTTTTTCAAAATAAGATCTTCTTGTAATGTCTTTGTTTTTTTGAGCATTTAAAGAGTCTAAACTTACATTTAAAGTCTTAATACCACATTTCTTAAAATGATCAATAAATTTATCTACAATAACACCATTTGTAGTTAAGGTGAGCGAAACAGGAAGTGAGGCTAATTTTTCCATGATTAAGGCTGCATCTTTACGAACTAAAGGTTCCCCACCAGTTAAGCGTATTTTTGTAACTCCTCTGTCTACAAATTCTTTAGCTATTGTATAGATCTCTTCATAGGTCATGATGTGGTCCTTAGGAGATAATTGAATTCCTTCTGCAGGCATGCAATAGGTACAACGAAGATTACAACGTTCGGTAAGAGAGATACGCAGATAGTTGTGTTTTCTGCCAAAGGTATCGGTTAATATGTCTCCTGTTATAGATTCTAAAGGTTTTGAAAACCTTTGTGAACCTGTATTTGATTTAGTCATGTCGTGCTCCTTTCAAAATTCTAAATACATGAAGTATTTCTGGAAAAATAGCATCCATAGATTCTTTTGCACCATTGGTAGAACCTGGTAAAGCTAGGACTAAAGTGTCCTTAATGGTTCCAGCAACACTTCTTGAAAGCATAGCATAAGGCATACGATCTTGTCCATATTTCCGTATAGCTTCTTCGACTCCAGGAATAGTTCTATCTAAAAGGGGGCGTAGTGCCTCTGGAGTTACATCACGTCCAGATAAACCGGTACCTCCTGTGTAGATGATAAGATCTGCTCCCAGTTGTTGATATGTTCTTGCCTTTTCTTGAATGATTTCAACTTCATCAGGAATAATTATATAATCTTGAATTTCTACTTCACAAGATTCTAATTTTGCTATGATTGCTTTACCCGCTTTATCTTCTTTTTTACCAGCCGAAATTGTATCAGAACATACGATAACTGCAGCTTTTAAATCTCTTCTAAATTTGTCTTTGTAATCAGACTTACCTCCTTTTTTAGTAAGAAGTTTAATATGATGAATTTCTACACCTTTATCTATCGGTTTAAGCATATCATACATATTTAAGGCTACAACACTAGCCCCGTGCATTGCTTCAACTTCTACGCCTGTTTTATAGATGGTCTTTATAGTTACTAATATCGTAATTTCAAGATTTTCTATCGAGTAGTCAATGCCAGTATATTCTATGGGTAATGGGTGGCAATCAGGTAATAAATCTGGAGTTTTTTTTACTCCTAATAAGCCAGCAGCTTTACTCATGGCAAAAACATCACCTTTAGGAACAGTACCATTTTTAATAGCTTTGATAGTCTCAGGTTTGCTAACCTTTACAATGGCTTGGGCTGTTGCAATTCTTAATGTTGATGTTTTTTGTGTGATGTCTACCATCTTATTTATGTTTCAATTTTATACTGTGATTAGATAGTTGTTGTATCAATTTTTAAGTGTTTTGTTTCCACTGATGTGTTTGATCTTCGAAAATTTCTTTTCCAAACACGGGTACATCTGCTTTGATCGCTTCAACAACATATTCTAAAGCTTTAAAAACAACTTTTCTTCTTGGTGAAGAGACAAAAACAAAAAGACAAATTTCTCCGACTTCTACTTTACCAAGGCTATGATAGATGTGCATACAAGTAAGGTCAAATTTCTCAAATGTAGCTTCACGAATTTCATGAAATTTTTGATTGGCCATTTCTTCGTAAGCCGTATAATCTATAGCAGTTACCATTTTACCTTCAATCTCATCTGCGCGAACCTGCCCTAAAAAAATATTATGAGCACCAATACTTGTTTTAGATTGATGTTTTGCAATAGAAGTACCTATAAAATCTGATGATATAGGCCCTTGTTTAAATACGTTTTTGAACTTCTTTGTTTCCATATGTCTTTTATACTTCTTTTACTGCTTGATACTCAGAAAGTGCAATTGCTCCTCCTTTGATATGTGCTATGTTATTGAACCCGTTGTCTAGTAATAATTCTGCGGCTTTTTTGCTTCGAATTCCTGATTGACAAAAGAGTATAGTTTCTTTTTCTTTTGAAATATTTTGAATCTCTTCTAGAAGTTTGCCAAGTGGGATATAAATAGGTGCTAGATCTTCAATTTTGGGTTGTTCATGAGGCTCTCTTACATCAATATATTGTACATTATTTTTAGAGAATGCTGCTTCTGCATCAATTTCTACGACCTGAATAATTCCACAAAAAGTATCATAATTCATGGTTTCAAAATCATTCTGTAAAGCTTTAGTTTTCGAAATTTGTAATTCAGATCTATGAATTTTGAAAGCTGAAGATTGCATAGTTAAGCAATCAAATTGCAATAATTTTCCGTTAAGAATGTCTCCTAAATCAAGTACAATTTTTAGTACTTCATTAGCTTGCATACTACCAATAATACCAGGTAGAACACCTAACACTCCGATTTCTGAACATGAAGGAACGCTACCTGCTTTAGGTGGTTCGGGAAATAAACATCTATAGGTAGGACCGTTTTTATAGTTAAAAACGGCAACCTGCCCTTCAAATTTAAAAATAGCCCCATATACCAGTGGTTTATTCATTAATATACAGGCATCATTAACTAAATACCTTGTCGAGAAATTATCGCTTCCGTCCACAATAATATCATACTTAGAAAAAAGTGAGCACGCATTTTTTGTAGTTAGCTTCTCGGGATAAGCAGTAATGGTAACCTCAGAATTTAAATCGGTAAGTCGTTGCTTTGCAGCAATTGCTTTGTTAATACCTAAAGAGCTGGCACCATACAATATCTGTCGATGTAAATTTGAAGATTCTACAACGTCAAAATCAATAATACCAATAGAACCAATACCAGCAGCTGTAAGATACTGAAGTATAGGGCACCCTAATCCACCAGCACCAATGACCAATACCTTAGCATTATCTAATTTTTCCTGACCGGAAACACCAATTTCTGGAAGGATAATTTGTCTGTGATATCTAGAATTAAATGAGCTCATTATTTATCTTTTGTACTTTTGTTTTTATTCATCCTCCTGCAAAAGGAGGCAATAATGCTATTTCAGTTTCTGTAGTTATTGCATAATCATGAGCAACAAGCTCTTGATTAACGGCTACTTTAAAATCTTTATTACTAAGTTTTGGGTGCTGCTTTTTTAAGCTAATTAATAACTCAGCTACAGAACAGGTATCTATTTGTAATTGTTCTTCAGAAATTGATGTGGCTTCGGCCAACATTCCAAAATATTTAATGGTTAACTGCATTTTTAATTACTTTAAAATCATCAACGGTATTTATATTGGCTACCAAAACACGTTCTTTTTCAAGAATTGAAATCGTTTTTACTTCTAAAGCTGAAACAAGTTTTCGTAAGCGTTTTTCATTGGCATCTAATAATTCGATACATTTTTTGGCACATCGCTTTTTATATAAAGCAATCAACGGAATTGTTTTTCCGTTATCTTCAAATTGAACAACGTCATATATTTCTTTATCTTGAAGAGATAGCTTTTCTAATAACAATCTATTAATTAATGGTACATCGCAACTCACTACAAAATTTGAAGGAGTATTTGAATGTGTTAATCCAGTATGTATTCCTGCAATAGGGCCAGAGTCTGGAATAATATCTTCTACCCTTTTGTGTGCAAATTGATCATAATCTTTAGTATTGCTTACAATGATTATTTCAGATACCAACGGTTGCATTGCTTCGATGATATGTTCAACAAATGTTTTATTATTATAGACTAGCAGGCCTTTATCACTTCCCATTCGAGAGCTTTTGCCTCCTGCAAGTATAATTCCTGTAATGTTTTCTTCATTATTCATCGTATCATGAGCACTTTATATAGAAACTTGTTTTAGTTCTTTATCAAGAAACTCCCAACACCTTTTATTAATAGATTCGAATGTGTCGATGACCTTTTCTCCGTACCCAGTTAACTTAGCCCCACCGCCTCCTTTGCCACCTGTTGCGGTTATAACAAGAGGTTGTTTGGCAGTTTTGTTCATACTATCCAATAAATTCCATGCCTTTTTATAAGACATATCCAAAGAGCTTGCGGCTTTACTTAGCGAACCTTGTTTTGAGATTGCTTTAAGCAAACGAACTCTTCCTTCACCAAGGAAAACCCCATCTTGTGATTCAATCCAAATTCTACTTTTAATCGTGTATTCCATAATACCAGCGTTCGGTTTTTAAAGATACAACGATTTTTTAGGTTATGTTTTTGTTTATAAAAATTTTAGCAAATAAAGATTTTTCAGGGGGTTATTTTAATGATATTTATCATTTTTGAAGCTATTTATGGCAAATTAATGACTTGCACAGTGTCACCAACGTGTACTTTAGAAATGTCCTCTGGAAGATAAACTATAGCATTAGCAAGCGCAAATGATCTAAGCATAGAAGAGGCTTGCCCATCTAAAATCGTAACTTTTTCATTTTCCATATGTGCTTTTAGAAACTCTGCTCTTTGACCTTTTTTAGTGTATTCAGAATCAGAAATTACAGTACGCCAACTTAATTCATAGTTGCGATATCCAGAGATTTTTAATAACGAAGGAAGTACATAAATATAGAAACAGCTTAAAGAAGAGGCAGGATTGCCAGGTAAAGCAAATATAGTTTTATCCTCTTTTTTGGCAAAGTACAGAGGCTTACCAGGTTTTTGCTTTACTTTATAAAAAACTTCTTTAACATTTAGTGCGCCAAGCGCTTTTCCTACAAAGTCATAATCTCCTACAGAAATACCACCAGATATTAGTACCACATCATGGGTGTTTATCATTTGATCTAGTAGTTGGCGAGTAGCTTCATAGTCATCTGCTACTTTGTGGGTAACAATATCAGTAAAACCCGATTTTGCCAATGTTGCTGCTAACATAACAGAATTACTTTCATATATCTGTCCATGAGCAAGAGTTTGTCCAGGAGGCACTAATTCGTTTCCTGTGGCAATAATTGCGATGGTAGGTTTTTGGTAAACAGTAATAGTGGTGATCCCTAAACTTGCCAAGTATCCAATGCCTGCAGGCGTTATTTCGGTTCCTTTTGATAGCGCAATATCACCTTTTTCTATTTGTTCACCAGCAGGGCGAATATTACTATGTAGTCTAGCTGTTTCTTGAAGAGTAATTGTAATATTGCTAACAGTTACTTTTTCTTGCATGATTACTGCTTTTGCAGTTTTAGGAACCGGTGCACCAGTAAAAATCCTGATAGCTTCTCCCTTATGTAATAGTATCTCTTTTTCATCACCAGCTTTAACTTCGCCAATCAGTTTAAAAGTCATATCATCAATAGAACCCAAAGCATATCCATCCATTGCAGATTGGCGAAAAGGAGGCATACTTATAGGAGAAGTAATGTCTTTTGCTATAATGAACCCTAAAGATTCAGATAAAGGTAAGGGGATCGTTTTCGGCGTAGTTTTTGTGTGGTTTTTAGTGAATTGCAGTGCTTGTTGTACAGATATCATAGTAAATCTTTTCTACATGCAAAGGTGCAACGAAATAATCAAATTTGATAATTGAGAAGGAATAAGATTTAGATTCTCAATTAATTGATAGAATTTGTAAAATCCTTAAAAAATAAAAATATATTTACACGTTATTCAAAGAAAAAATATTTTTTCACCCAATATTAAAATCAAAAAAAAGATTTTAATATGCAATCGTCAATAGTGCAGGAAGATAACAACAAAATAATAGCAGGAATCATTGGTAATGATGACAGAGTTCTTAAGACTTTTTATGAAAGGCACTTGCCGATGGTCACCAGTTATGTTATCAAAAATTCTGGCAATGAATATGATGCAAAAGATGTTTTTCAGGATGCAATGGTTATTGTTTATGAAAAAATAAAAGAAAATACTTTGGATATACACTGCTCTTTAGGAACCTATGTCTATGGAATTAGTAAAAATTTATGGAGAAATAGACTAAGACGAAATAGTAAGGTAATGTCTCAGGATGCTCAGATAGATCAAAGTGAAGAAGAAGTGGCTCTAGAGAACATAGAAAGAAAAGAGAAAATACTTTTAATTCAAAAGTATTTATTAGTATTAGGAGAAGGGTGTAAGGAAATTTTAATGCTCTTTTTTAGTGGACATAGTTTAAAAGAAATCGCAAAACAAAGAAACCTTTCTGAATCATATGCTAGAAAACGAAAGTTTATCTGCCAAAAGAAATTCATGGTAATGATTGAAAAAGATCCAGTTTTTAAAGAACTAAAAGAATCATCTAATTACGAGTAAATCATGAAAAGGACTCAGGAGTTATTTGAAAATATTGATGCATACCTAAAAGGCGACTTAAAAGGCGAAGATTTAGAGCTGTTTGAAAACGCGCTGAGATCTGATGTAAGACTACAAGAAGAAGTCAAAAAGTATGAATTAGTAAAAGATGCATTAAAAGATGAAGATATTATCAAGTTTAGAGAGAAACTAAGAGATATTGACCATGAGATAGAACAAGAAAAAATTAGTGCAACTATACCGAAAAAATCATTTAAGCAGTATTATAAAATTGCTGCTGTTTTTATAGCAATACTGGGGATATCATCATTATTATGGTTATTTAATCCTTTAGAAAAGGATCTGTATGCAGAATACTATGTCCCTTACCCTATAAGTGAACTTACACGAAGTAATGAAGTTACCACGATAGCCGAATTGAAAGAAGTGTCTGGCTACTATAAAAGAAAAGAATACGTAAAAACGATTCCAATTCTAGAAACCCTTACATTAAAGTATCCCAAAAATGATAAATTAAGACTCTATTTGGGTAATAGCTATCTTAATACAAATCAGGAAGAAAAAGCAATTTACCTATTTGAAAATGTGCTACATAATGATACATTTCGTAACGATGCTTTATGGTTTTTATCATTAACTTATATAAAGGAAGATAATAAAGATAAAGCTATTATTTTGCTTAAAGACCTAGCATCTTATGAAAACTTGTATAAAAAGAGTGCTATAGATTTGCTTGAAGATTTGCAGTAATTATAACTACATTTTACTCTAATATGACCATCACACCAAACAATCGTCTAGTGCCATTATTGTTTTTTTGTTTATTTATTTTCTCTATTGGTATTACAAATGCACAAACGTCAAAAGACACACTAGTAGCCTCTCAAAATTTTAAAGAAGCCGACTCTCTTTTAAGAGATAGGAAATACAATACATCTATCGATCTTTTTGAGAATGCATTAGCGATCTATCAAAAAGAAAAAGTTTGGGAAAAAGTGGCAAGTTGTCACAATAAGATTTCTGAAAATCAATGGAAAAATTCTGATTTCGAAAAATCTATTCTCAATGCTGAAAAAGCTCTTGAGATTAGTAGCAAGTATCTTACAAAGGGGAATAAAGAAGAAGCTTATGCTTATGATAATATTGGTAAATGTTATGAAAAAAGAGCATTGTATAAAGATGCAATGTTAAACTATCAAACAGCTCTTGAAATAAGGGAAAAACTTTATAAAAGCATACATGCAGATATCGCAAAAAGCTATCATAATATTGCTATAATCTATTATAGAACAGATGGATTAAACAAAACCATAGAATATTTCAAAAAGGCGTTAGATATAAATATTAAGACAAAGGGAAAAAATAACATTAGAAATGTAGCATCATATAATAACTTAGCTATTATGGCTAGTCAACTTGGTGATTATGATGGGGGACTTGAATATTGTCAAAAAGGATTGGCTATACTTAATACAAAGAAAAATAAAGACAACCTATATCTTAGTGGGGTCTACAATACAATTGCTAATCTTAATACTAAACTGGGTAATTTTACGACCGCACTTGACTACACGTATAAATCTCTTAAAATAAGAGAAAAAGAATTTCAAAACCATCCCAAACTTGCTTTAAGTTATACAACTTATGGAAATCTTTTAGCAGAAAAAAAGGAATACAAAAAGGCTTTAGAATATATAGAAAAGGCACAGGTGATTTATGAAAGCAAACTAGGAAAAAGTCATCCTTATGTTGCTGAAGTATATTTTTATAAAGGAAATATTTACACAAAATTAATGCAGTATTCTGACGCTATTAAGTATTACAACGCGGCTATTGCAATCGAGAGAGTGAGTTTTGGGGAAGACCATGGAGCTGTAATTACTTCGTATCAAAAAATAGGGATTGCCTATCAAAAAATGGGAGACTACCTTTCATCTTTAAAATATTATCAGAAAGCTCTGGATTTATATGCTAATGCTTTGGGGTCAAATCATCCTAAGGTAGCTTTGATGTTAAATCATATTGGTGAGTTATATTTTGAACAGCAAGACATTAAAACGGCATTAGAGTACTATTCGAGAGCTGAAAAAGCAAATTCGGCAAATGTTGCTAAAAATAATATTATCAAAAATGGGTATGTAGATTCTAATATACTAGTAACAACACTTAAAGGAAAGGCTAAATCATTACAAAAATTATTTATAAGTAATAGGGATGTAAATAAGCTTACTCTTTGTGTCACTACATACAAAAAATTGGATACTCTTATTAATACCTTAAGACATTCTTTGAATAATTATGAGGACAAAATATCATATGCAAAACGTGCTAAAGAAATTTATACA
This sequence comes from Aquimarina aggregata, assembly GCF_001632745.1. GTDB lineage: Bacteria > Bacteroidota > Bacteroidia > Flavobacteriales > Flavobacteriaceae > Aquimarina > Aquimarina aggregata. The sequence continues at coordinate 639,037 of NZ_LQRT01000024.1, forward strand.
GAAGCTATTCAAGGACAATTATTGTATTATAATGAAACTGGAGAACAAAAATATCTGGAGTCGGCAGTATATTATGCAGAAAAGAGTAAGTCAAATACTTTAAAAGAAATGTTAAGTGATAGCAATGCTAAACATTTTTCTGGACTACCTGTTGAATTAATCGAATTAGAGAAGAAAGTAAAAATAAATAGGTCTTTCTATCAATCAAAAATCACCGAAGAATATTCTGAAAAGACTGTAGATACCATAAAAATTGCTAATTATCAAAACAAATTATTTGATGTTAATAAAAAACAAGACTCTATAACACAAGTCTTAGAAAGAAATTATCCTAAATATTATAAACTTAAATATAATGATGATATCGTAAAGGTTTCTGATATCCAGAGAAATTTAGGCGATATGAGTACACTACTTGAATTCTTTACTGTAGATAATGTCACTTATGCTTTTACGGTTTCTAAAAATAATATTGGAGTAAAGAAATTAGAAACTCCAAAACTTACGTCACAAATTGAAGAGCTTAAAAAGAGTATTATCTCAAAAAACATAACAAATTTTAAGCAAAAAGCATATGCATTATATAACGAACTAATATATCCCATTAAGGATAAGTTCGTTGGTGATGAACTCATTGTTATCCCTGATGGGGAATTATGGCATCTTAATTTTGAACTATTACTTAGTCAAAATGACGTTTCAGAAAACGCAGGAGCACTATCCTATTTGTTTAAAGAATATGCTATTACTTATGCCAATTCTGCAAATCTATTATTCAACTCTTTTAAAGAGAAAGCGTTAAGAGACGAACGAGAAGAGTGTTTAGCATTTTCATTTTCAGATTCGATAAATGCAGCAGCTTCAAAGAATATGAGCCTAGCGGTCTTAAGAGATATTGGTGATGATTTGCCGGGAACACGTAAAGAAATTAAAGTTATTTCGGATATTATCGATGGGCAATATTACTTTGGAACAGAAGCCAATGAATCAAACTTCAAAAAAAATGCAACACATTATAAGATACTTCATCTGGCACTACATGGCGAGGTCGATAATGAAAACCCAGAAAATTCTAAACTCTTTTTTACCAAATCTAAGGATACTATAGAGGATAATCTACTATATGCGCATGAGTTATTTGCATTAGATATTCCATCAGAACTTACTGTACTAAGTGCTTGTAATACGGGAACGGGAAAAATTGCTAAAGGCGAAGGGATTATGAGTTTAGGTAACGCTTTTCAGTACGCCGGCACCAAAAGCTTATTATTAAGCAGTTGGGAAGTTCCGGATGATACTGCACCAGAATTGATGCACTATTTTTATACCAATCTTAAAAGCGGTATGAATAAGGGTAAGGCTTTACAACAAGCTAAATTAAAATATCTTACTACCGCCGATCGATATCATAAAGCACCGTTTTATTGGGGTGGATTCTATCTAGTAGGGGATAGTGCGCCTATAGAGTTTAACACTACAAGTTTTTGGTACTGGATTCTCGGATTTTGCGTATTAGCTATACTATTAATTGGTTTATTTTATTATCGACGAAAGCGCATATAGTATTGTAGTCGGTTTTGACTATGAAAATTAGGCTATAGCCACTCAATTTTAAAGTAATATGGTCTTAAATTTATATTTCTTGATAAAGTCATGGGTCTTTTTGGCCTTCTGTTGGGCGATTTTGACGAAAATTTGCGTGTTACTAGCCTAGATTTGAGTCAATAACATTAAAATTTCAAGGTGTTTTCTTAAAAATTAGATCGTTCATGTCTAATTTTTAACCTAAGAAGTTAAAAATTGTACTCTCTATGTTAAACAGAAGGTCTTTTTGACTCATCAGAAGGTCTTTTGAGTTAAACATTCCGCATTTGTTGCCGCTAGTCTGTGCCTTAAATCCCTTGGTTAGCGCTCGAATCCTTTCGGGTGTATAAAATGAGTACTATTCTACTTTATCCCATAAATCCGGTTTGATCTATTTCTATAACCGCAGTACCAGCTTGATAATTTCTAGCACTCGAATAACCGCTCCGCAAAGTCTCCCGACTTTGAGGAATAATCAAAACGGTAAGTTTAAATAATAGAATAAGTAAAAGCAGTCATATTGGTAAAAGATATGGCTGTTTCATTTTTTGAAACTACTGCATTTTATATTTGTGCCTATCTTGATAACGTCTCCTGCCAAGTGTAAATCTAAAACTGTTAAAAATGAAAGAAGGGTATATTATTAGAGATCAAAGCAAACCTCATTTTATTACTGCTACCGTAGTAGATTGGATTGATATTTTTTCAAGACAAACATATCGAGATATGATCATTGATTGTCTAGATTTTTGTATAACAAATAAAGGAATGCTGCTATACGGATATGTTATTATGAGTAATCACGTACATTTAATTATACAATCACAAGAAGGAAAGTTATCTGATCTGATACGAGATTTTAAGAAGTATACAGCTGTAACTATTTTAAAAAAGATTGAAACAGTACCAGAAAGTCGTCGAGAATGGATGTTGGAACGATTTAAACTTGCAACTCAGAGTCATAATAGGAATAAAAATTATCAATTTTGGAGATATGGTAACCATGCAGAAGAAATATATTCTCAAAAGTTTATGTGGTCCAAGTTAGATTATATTCATTTAAACCCTGTACGTTCAAGAATTGTTTGCAAAGCTTCTGATTATTTATATTCTAGCGCCAGTAATTATGTATATGATTATGGGTTACTTGCAATACAAAAAGTAGAAAATCCGATAATTAATGTGCATAAGAAAGACTCATTTTATAAAAGTATTAGTTGGTAAAATTATCTCAAAGTCGAGAGACTTTGCGTAGCAATTGGGAGCAAGGAGCCGGTCTAGTAAAAAACCAGCTACAAATCAATGTAACTGGTTCTTAGTATTTATAATTCTTCTTTGATCATTCCGCTAAGTCAGGAGACTTTGCGGAGCGGGGATAATACTATTTAACAAAAACATCTCTATCTTCGAAAATAATAGATGTCATTTCTTTAACTCCAATTTTCTCTTTAAAAGTTATCGATAAAGGATCATCCGGATTACTTAATAAATCGAACTTAATCTGGTAATTATTTGAAAATGTTAGGCTTAATTCTTTTTTCGACAGATCAATCTTATAAATATCTTTTCGATTAGCCTTAATAAATAAAATTACGTTAGATACATCTTTATCAATAGTATCAAAATATTCTTTTTTATTAAGTATTTCTTTATCTGATACAATTATATCACAATCTATAAAAAACATTATTTCTTCAAATTTGTTATTCGAAAATTTCAACTCAATAAATTGATTAACTATACCAAAACTATTTAAATAAGCTCCGATTAATTCTGTCAACTGTTTCTTTACTTCCATTTTTAATTATCTAATTGTATATGTCCTGTTGCTCTTCTTTCAGATTTACTTGGATTTCCAGTTATATTACTCCCATCAGGATTAACATATTGTTTATTAGCCGTGTTTCCGGTATTTTGAGTGTTCACGACTCTATTTCCATCATAGTCCGAAGTTCTTGGATTATTCCCTTGTTGTAACCTTGAAAAAAATGTTCCTGAACCATCTGCTTTAGGGACTTCATATATAGTATTCTTAGCATTAGTTTCTACAACATTAAATCCAGCATTATCAAATGAGTCGCTTATATTATTTAAACTTGTTGATACAGAAGTTCCATCTGGCGTAACGACAAAATCTGGGCCGCTCTTATTAATACCAGGAACTTTTCTTTCAACGAGAGCTTCTATGACCATTATTGTAGCTACAGCTGCTGTTGACCCTAATTCTGCTTTTGACATATTAGGTATATCTGCAATGGTTTCAGCCGCACCAATTATTGCTTTCTCCGTTTGATTTTCAATACCGGTGATTTCAGATAACCCAGGAATAACGTCATGAGCTAATTGTCCCATATTGTTCAGTGTATTGGAAGCAAATGACCCTAATGTTTCAATAGGATTAGTAACTAAATTATGGATTCCGTTATCAACACTACGATTGAAGTTTCTAACAGTTTTATTCCATCCTTTTAAAAAGTCACCACAACATCCTTGTGGCATCATTCCATCTGGATCCTGAAAAAATATAGGATTATTAAAAGCATAATTATAAGGAGAATGCCTTCGCATTTTTTCTGCCAAAGGATCAAGGTTCATCCATCTACCGATTGCAGGATCGTAGTTACGTGCAGTAATATCTATCCATTCTAAACCAAGTTCAGATTGTTCTTCTTTCCCACCAAACCCGTAGTTATGTTTTCTACCGGTAATTGTATTATTATATCCTTTATGTTGTAGTCCAAAGGGATAATAATTTTTTTCCTCCTTGATCTCTAGTGCTCCGCGAGTTAACCCTATTTCATGAATTACAAATGAAGTGGTCTCATCGAGATGAGTATTGTTTTTATCTACACGCAGTACTAGTTTGGTCCCTGTTTTTACAGTATACTCATATTGATGATTTCCTGTTTGAAGGTTTCCATCAAGGGTATTCCAACTTAGGTGCGATCCACTACTATCTAGTTCCTGTATATACAATCGCACATTGGCATTTGTACTTGACTTGTCAAAGTCGCAATATACGGTTAGCTGTTCTCCAGGGACAAATACTTCATTGTTTAGTAGATGTTTTACACCAGCCCAACTGTTTTGAACCCTTGCTATCAAGCTACCTGGAAAACCAGAAATTCTGGCAGATCCATTAGGTTGCCAGCCTTCAAGATTATTACGATTTACAAAACTACTGGATAAGATTTGCTCATAGTCATCATTGGTATCTGTATAACTAAGACGTATATTACCTAAGTGATCTTTATGTTGGTATACATAGTTAAAACCATCACCAAGGTTACTTTGGTTTTTGGGTTCTACATATCCCTCTGGATGATGCATAAATTTTAAGAACGTACCTGCGCCACCTATAGTCTCATAGATATAGTTACCTGTATAGTGGGTAATATTTCCATAAGGACCTACTTTTTTTTCTATTTTTGTGCCGTTGGCGTCATAAATATACTCAATATAATTGGTATGATTTACGGTTACTTTTTTTGGGAGATTTAAATGATTATAGGTGATGGGGTTATTTTGGGAGATTCCTTTGTTTTTATCCATAACCATATTACCATTGTCGTCGTAATCATAATCATCTTCAGAAGTGTTACCATCTTTAAACCCGTAGATAGAACCAGTGATGTCTGTTACACTAAGTAGTTGATTTCCTTTGTAGGTATAGGTAAGGTCATCCATAATACCAAAACTAGAGGCGTTTGCATTGGTATGACCAGAACGATTTAGACTTAGAATATTTCCGTTTTGATCATAGCTAACCGAGTTCAAGTTGTATTTACTCGTATTGTCTTCGGCTTTGGTAATTCTATTAAGTGCATCATACTCATAGTTATATGTTTTTTGAGATGCGTCTTCTGATACCGTTCTCCAATGTATTTGACTTATGTTACCGTTGTATAGAGGGGTTGCTTCCGCCGTGGGATGGCTATAATTAATTTGCATCCCAAACAAATCTCCTGCGCCCATGGCAATGGTACTGATATCTCTAAGATCATCTTCTTCTCTTTGACTATGATTGTTAATACCACTTAACCAACCTTGTTCGTTATAACGATAATCTACCGACTGTAGGGGTTTGTTTACCTTATTCCCAACATCTTTGCTTTCTAGCTGCCCCAATCCATTATAGGTATTATCAACGATAAGTTCACTCGTAACAGAAGATTCTTCTATTCGGGCAGTGAAAGCATTTGACGTACTTGCAGATATTGTTGTATTAGGTGAAATGATAATACGTTCTGTTGCGACCAGATCTGTGTTATTAGTTGGATTTTCTGTTACTGAGATTATGTCTGGATAATTTCCAGCTGTATCAGAAAACTCTTTATTATCAATCTTATGATGATGTGTGTTTAATCTTCCTATATGATCATAAGTATATTCATCTAATGAATATATATAATCTCCTGAATTCCCTTTTCTATGAGTTAGTTTGTTTTTTAATACTTTACCCGTAAAATCATATAGTGTATGTGTTAATTCATAAGTATCCAAATACTCATTGGTCCTTAATATGGCTACAGGTCTACCTTTACGATCATAACCAATATTTTCATTAATCCATTGATTGGTATCTAAAACTCTGGTTTTTGTAACAACCGCTAGCCCGGTAGGAGTAGTAAGGTATTCTTGTTCAAAAGGTTGTTCTGATAAAAAACTTAGGTTAGACATGTTGTTGTAGGTATCATAGTAGTTGATCGTTAATAACTGATCAATTTCTTGCGGAAAGACATTATTGGTATAATGTACCAAAGTGCCATCTATAGTTTGTGATACGCCGCAAGTAGTGGTACTCTTACTTAATCTAGGAGCTCTTACTTCTATAGGTTGTGTTCTGCATTCATTTACCTCTGTGGCGTCGTCAGCTAATTGTTGTAGTGTACTAAAACCTTGATCAGTTTCAGCAACATAAATTCCTGTATATACTGCTCGATTAAAATCATCATATTTGGTAAACAACCACTTATTATCGGTTCTTAGGTTAGCATCTTGAGTTAATATAGGACGATCTAAGGTGTCATAAACTATATATTCCCATCCTTTTCCTGGGATTTTTTTCTTACGTAATCTTCCCTTTTCATCATACAAATATTGATAACACAATTCGTTAATATCGGCCTCAGATAATATAATTTTCTTAGCGGCTAATGGCGGTATAACAAACGAAAGCTGTAAATGTTCGTCATACACATAATAGGTGTCGTGAGAAATATTATCATTAAATGTTCGCTTTAAAACTATTTGCCCTCTTGTATTGGTATACTCTTCTACAGTATGGTTTTGGCCCATAGAAGGTATCCAATTTTCGTCTTTTGTGATGGATTTATAGAGAGTTCCTGTGCCGTATATATTCGCATCTTTGTTAAGATATGTGTGATAATCAATAATATTATCACTATCCTCATATGATACATGATATTTGGATATATTATCATTGGTTGTATTTAATGCATACTCATAACTTATTACACCTTGCAAATTAGAGGTTCTTGCAGAACGATCCATTGGCATTGCTTGAGATTGTATCCTGTGTAAGGGTGACTTGTAAAAGGTTTTTTGAACTCTTCTGGAAGCTATATCAAAATGAGTGTCAAATAAATATTCATCAGAAAGATCAGAAGCATATTCTATAAAATCTCCATTATTATTTGATTGACTAAATGGAAGATGTTCGCTACTTGATCTGCCGTATTGATCATAATACATCGGTACAATAATATCTTCACGATTACCTCCAGCTCTTACCTCAATATTTTGAATGGGTCTTCCTAATCCATCAAAATAGGAAACAGATTGTATAACTGAATCGCGATCTAGTGTAGATAACTCTGTTTCGGTAACAGCTACTTGATATGCTTTTGTGCTAATATAATTCTTGTCGTTACTTTGTGCATTGATGTATAATCCTAGCAATAAGCATACTGAAATACTAATTTTTTGTATATAATTGCTCATAGCTTATTGATTTTTATAGTTATATTTATACTCTTGCAAAACTTTTCCATTATAATCTTTTATGAATTTCAGTCTATTAAATGAATCATAATTATAATAGGAGGTAAGTCCCTTAGGATCGGTGCTACTGGTCATGCCTATAGCTGGGTCGTAGGTATAGGTGGTTACCATACCTTTTGGGTGCTGATTTCGAAGTTGTTGTAATTCGTTTCGTAAAGCTTGTTCACTACAACTATTTTCACTACAACTATCAGTATCTTGATTTGATAAGTTGGTCAGATTATCAATAAAATCATAAGAAAGATCACTGTAGGAAACGTTAGATAAAACGGCTATAGGAAAGCTTCGGTGATAACCCCAAATATAGGAAGTGATAGGACCATTTTCTTTTTCTTGTACCTCTATAGGGTTGCCATAATCATCGTATTGCAAGATTTTACCGGTAACGAAACCATCCCCTGGGTACCCTTCTTTTTTGGTTTGGGTATACTCCATAAATGTTTTGTCTTCTACACCCCATTGGTTATAAAATAGCTTTGTTTTGGTCTCAAATTGAGATGATCCGTTGGTTTTAGACATTACCAATTCGCTAACCCTGTGATCATTATCTCTATTAAGACTTTCTATAATGTTTTTTTGAGCGGTTGAAATGTCGTTAAGACCATTAATATCATCAGGATAATAATATCTGGTATCAGATAGAAGACCGCTATTAGAAATAGTACTATTATAGTGTTTTTTTCTGGTGGTATTTAGCGTTTCTGGGTTATAAGAATAGGTAATACTATCGGTGATATGTGTATTTGTTCCTACATTATATGTTTTGACAACTTTACTACTTATTAAATTGTAAGTAGAATTTAAATAATAATTTCTCATTGCTCCCACGGCATTTATTGTTGATATATTATTTGAAGCCAACATAGGAACAATTTTTATAGCTTCCTGACTATGCTTGGTAACATCAATATCATATGTATTAATCTCTTCAGATACTTTCAAGAACTCCTCATTATGCCAGCGATGCACAGTTTTAGATAATAATTTACCACGTTTATATTCCAGATCATCTTTTGGACTATATGGGTAGTCTTGTATATTGGGGTCTATTGAGAGTGTTCTAAAATTTTCGAAAGAAAAATCTGAAAAGCTTTTTTTTGCAAAAAAAGTATAGGTGTATTCAATTTTCCCTGTGCCGTAACCTGCTTCATGCTCAGTAACTTTTGTATATCCAGTATAGCTACCACTAGTTCTAAATAAGGGAACACTGCTGTTTGACGTATAAAACATTTGGAGGTGCGGATACTTAGTTAGATAGGCAAAACGCGTAGTTTCGTAAATGTCAAAACACGTTTTGACATAGGCTACATCTTGAAAATAAGGTTTAGATACTAAATTACCTGATGATTTCCCTAAGGTATCTTCATAGGTATACTTTTTTGACATGTTACTTAAACTTTCTTCATCTGTATTCGAAATAATCTCTGCTATCCTTAATCCACCAGTTAATGTTTCGGTATCAGGTATTTTATCTTTAAAAGTAGTAAACCACATTTCAAAAAGAGGATCACCATTACCTGGTCGTGTAAGATCTATAGGAGTTTCTTCGTATTGTACACCCCTTCGACCAAGTAATTTATAGGTGCCTGCTTTTAAATTAAGCATTATTTCACCAGATCTAACGAATATTCTATAGATATCTGTGTCCGATTCTATATCTATCAATATAATTTCCCAGGGACAAGAGTCTTCATCATCCTCATCAACTGAACAAGGGACATCGTAATGAAATGTTATATTTTGAGAATTATGACCTGAAAGTTCTAGGTTTTTAACCTCAAATTCCATCTCGAATTTGAAATCACGTCGCTCAACAGAGCCATCATTAGTAATATATTGTGTGTCTAAGTCGCTCAAAGAGTGTCTAACCTTTTCGGTGGAGTTAGAAATTGTATATAAATCAACATCTTCTTCAATACGGTTGCTTTCAAAAATAAACTCTTTACTCCCTCCAGTTGGGTATGTGATTTTTTTTAAGATTCCTATTTTACATTTTTCTTCGTTGACTGAACGATCTGCGGTACCCACTAATTCAGACTTTCCATTTGGCCCTGTAAAAAAGTTACGATGTTGATAATAATCTAATTGAATTAAATTATTATTGAGTCGTTCTCCATTGTAATATCCCCAAAAATCCTGTGCAGTAGAAAATCTAGAGGGCATTTTATTTGGAGATTCATAGTCAAATTTATAACGTTTATATGTATTGGTATTTGCTTGATTGTTAATAATTGCGTATTCGTTAATACTATCTAGAAATAACCTTTTTCGGGCATATTCAAGAGGTTGGGTGTCGTTTATGTGTTCATCAATAAAAGGGTAACCGCTGTATATCTTTGTTCCTGAATATGAAGAGTTATCTGTGGTATAAAAATGAAATAATTCAAATTGCTTTATCAAAAGATCAGAGGTGTCATAGATGGAAATATTTCGTAACCTATGTGAATTTGATAAATCTTCTCTTTCGACACTTTGATCTTGTTCAAATATCACTTTACCATGATTAAAATTGATCTGACTTACCCAATACTCATCATAGGTACTTTGTCCAAAGTATTGCTTAAGTTTAGATCTTGGCTTTTTACATCCTAAAGAAATAGGTACTACATTTGGATGTACCAACCATTCCACAATTTCTTTTACTTCAGATTTTCGATAGATATAAGAAACATTAGTGTTTTTTTGGTAATCAAAGGTTACGGACTCTTCGGCGATAGGATCATAAATTTCTTTTAAGAACCATGAGGACACGTATTCTTGTGTTTCCTGATCGGCATCTTCTGTACTATCAATGCGATAGTCGGTAAAAGAATATGACATTTCCTTATTAAAACCTCCTCGTATTTCTACATCGCTACTAGTATGTAGTCTATCCTTTCCAAAATAATATTTTACTCCGTTAGGTCCAGTTATTGTAAAGGAAGATATTCTTTTACCATTGTTTGCATTTTCGGTTTCATAAGTTATTTTTAAGGGAGAGTGTTCTGTTAGTACGGGTAATTTTGTAGTTTGATCGAAGTAAAAACTTCCAGAGTACCCATTAAAACTAAAACTAAATAAATCAGGTTCATAATCTCGTTCTCCGATACTGGTGTAAAAAATTTCTTCTCGAAGATTTTCATTATTTCCTGAAGCAACCTGATTCTTAAAATAAGAGATTGTCCTGCTTGAATATAAAAAGCCTCTTTCATCAATCCCTCCACGAACCTGTCTCGTAATCATACCGCCAGCATTTAATGTCCAACCAATACCGGATCTAGAAGCTACTTCTTCTACTTTTATACCTGAGGCATGATATGATAAAGATACAGGGACTGAATATCTTTTTTGATTAATCGTATATAAAGGGATATTAACCTGTGGTAATCCAGAGTATAAGTTTACAGGGGTCTCTATATATTTTCCTAATGCAGCTATTTCGGGCGTTGCAGGAGTGTAATTCATGTCACCTCCTGTACGATCATTTACTTCTTGTGAGTTTCCTACTAAGAATACTATACAAAAACACAAAAAGAGCGTGGTTGTTATATTTTTCATAATTAATACTTATTCTTAAACCGATATATCAGATGTGATTATTTTTTTTTGAGAAAAGCTTCAATCTTAGCCAGTCTAGCTTCAAGATTTTGGTTGTTTATTTTAAGTTGATCGTTGATCGACTCCTGTTTTTGGATCACTGTTTCTAATTTCGTATTTCGATTTTCTTGATTTACTATCTTCTTCTCCTGAGCAATCGTATACAACGTCAACTCCTCGATTTTTTCTAGGAGTTTTGCATTCATTTCTCCTAATTTGATGCCTTTTGCTTCAACTTCTTTTGCAGATGGGATATTGATAAGATGTCCTTTTGTAGCGATGTGATCTTCTACTTGTTGTAGGGTAGGTAGGTTGTAAGCTTCCTCAAAAACGTAGTCTGCCCATCCAACAAGATCTACTTTTACTTCTTTGGTATGTATGGTTCCATTCACGGCCAGTTTTGCATCTGGAGTGGTAGTACCGATACCTACATTACCATTAGCAATAAAATCGCCATTTATTAATGCTCCTCCATTATTTACAACCAACTTATAACCTTCATTACTTAAATATCCACCATATTGTCCTATAACAATTCTGGCATCTGAAGTAGGCATATGGATATAAGTAGCAAATTTTCCAGGTGCAGTTTCTGATCTATTTAATTTAAAAAAATGAGTTCCTTTGTGATCATCTAAATCTATCCAAGTAGATGTGTTATTAGAAACAAAATCATGTCTTAAATTTTCTGATTGATCTGTTATTCCAAATGCAGTATATCCAGAACCTGTATTGGTGGGATCAACAACGAATTCAAAAGTTCTTCGGTCTGTTTTATACTCACGACCTATAGAAACAGGAATCCATCCATTACCTCCCAAACTACTAGAATCGAAAACCCCTTTTAGTCCGTTAACAGTTCCATTGGATTTTAAACTATTGGTGAAAATAGCATTACCTGTTTGGTCGTCGATACGTAAGCGTTCTGTGCCTTTGGTTTTTAATATAAGATCATTATTATATGAAGAGAATGCATTGGTAACTGTGTAAACGTCCCTATTAAAAATAATTTTAGGCCTATCAGTATAAATATGGGCCCACGATGTATTTTGTGCTCCCAAATCCAGATTTCCAGAAGAAGTTTTTACTCTTAACGCACCACCGGTAGAATTTCCTCGTATACTTCCATTAATATGTAATTTTTCCTGAGGTAAGCTTGTGCCTATACCTACATTTCCATTAGGCAATTCAGTAACTTGAGCAAAAAGTCCCGTTGTTATAATTAAAAAACCAGCGATAAATAATAACCTTTTCATAATAAGAGTGATTTGTTTAGTTTGTAAAAGTCAATTGGTTATTAATGTTCAAAAATGAGTTTAACCAATTTTCGTGGTTTAGTGTAACCAGAAAAAAAAATGATACCCTATTTTGTAAATTAATTTTGATTACCCATTAAAAAAAAGGTCATGTACCCTTAATGTTATGGCTGTTTTTTCAGAAAGTGTATAAGATAAATACCTCAATATCTTATTAGGAGTCATCATTAAAAGAAGAGGAGAATTATGCTTTAACAAGCATTTTGATGTTATAAATTTCCTAGTTTAGAAGAGAGTACGTTTGAGTATACGTATAATTATGTTATGTGTTTTTTTATACTTTAAAAAGAAACAAAAGGTATTTTAAGAAGTAAAATCTGTGCGTTGTAAATAAAATGATTAGTGTTTACTTCATCATTGCCCAAGCTTCAGTTACATTTTTGTTGTAGAGTATTTCTCTTTTGGCACTTGATTTTTTTAAATCATTTAGCCATGCAATCTGTTGGGGGCTTAAATATTTTCTTGGAGATTGTCTTTTGCCCAACGCACTATTAATTTTTGTGCGCTGTAATTCGGTCATTGGGATGTATCTATAATCGGTATGTTGTAAATAATAACTTTTATCTTTATCAGAAACCTTATAACTGTCATTGTTAGCAATTGGAAAAAAATCGGCTTCGGCAGCGTATTTTAAAAGATATTTTTTATCTAAGGTTTTTGAGTCATATCTTACTTTTACGACTTCGTTATGTCCTATAAAACCTGCTTCGGTTGATAAAACCCCATCGGCAGATCCAAGGTGTTTTTCTCCCGTCCAGAAACAATACATTTTAAAGTATGTTTCTTTTATGTTTCCAGTTTTATAAGATGTTAATTCTTCACCTAATAATTTCATGAAATCCGGAATTGACTTCTTTTCTGCTTTTAAAGCATTTTCCATTGCTTTATATAAACCTATAGCCGAATAATCACTCGCAAGTCTTTTAACGATATCTTTTTCTTGCGTATTAATAATTCTAACTACTGGGTTATTCCAACTTGGTTCCTTAAATTTTTGCAGAATTAGCTTATCCTTTTTGCCCTTATTGTTATAGATTACTAAAGGAATAAATAGGTTTTCTATGACTTGGGTCATTAAAGGATGACTTAATACATTATGACCATAATTTCTACAAGTAGCGCAACCAGGAACTTCTTGAAATAATATTAAAACAGATTTATCCTGTTCTTTGGCCAATTTTAGAGCCTCGTCATAATCCCGATACCAGCTTACTTTTCCTAGTTCCTCATCTTGATTTAAAGCAGAGGTCTTTTCTTGCCCAAAAGTTGATGTAAGAATAGTAATACATAACAGAAATAAACCAATATGTTTTTCAGAAAAATAACGCATACTATAGAATTTTATAAGGTCTTTAATTTTCTAGATATGTCTAATTTTTTATGTAAAACTTACTAATAAAGCTAAGTTTGATAGCTTTTAAGAATAACTACTTCATAAAACTGGCGAAAAAGTAATTTACTTTTTCTTGTATTGAAACTCTTTTTCGAAACCTGCATTTTTATAATCATCAGTTTTAGGAAGAACGAATTGATATTCATTCATCATATCAATTTCTACGGTAAGGTTTTCTGCTTCAAACTCCATAACATGCCCTGCAAATTGTTCATCATCAGAAACAAAGTGTAAATGATATCCCGCAACATTTATATTTCCTATAAATTCGGGACAAAAGAATCCGATCATAGTACCAGAAAAATTCTCTCTTTCAAATACAGGGCGATTAGGAATCAACACATCTAAGCCTTTTACAAAAGGCTTATCTTGTTTGTGCAAACCACCACATTTCATTTTTTTAAAATCTCCATGAATCTTGAAAGCATAAAAATAGTTTTTAGAAGTAAGATGCTCATTAATGATACTTCTTAAGCTATCATAACCATTTACTTTATCTATTTTAAAGGATTGTTCTGCATCAAAAAACGTTGCATTAGCATATGCGATTTTTGCGGCATTGTCTGGTTTATGAACTTTTCCGTCTTCTGTAGCTTGATATAAAACACCATCTAACATAATTAATTCTCCGTCTAAAAAGTTATAGGATCCTAATGCCAGATCACCTTTAGATTTTAATTCTTTAGCATCGATATCCCCTTCGAATATTTTGTTTACAAATGCCCACCAAATAGAGTAATGATAGAAAAGATCAGGTTTTTCTTCAGAATTATTTTTTGATATAGTGGTAGTGGTGTTTTGTTCTGGAGGAGCAATAATCTCTGGTTGTTTTGTCGCAGTATTACATGAAAATAGGATTAGTATTAAAACGATACTGTAAAAAAAAGTTAGCTTGTTCATGATTAGGTGATTAGTATGAGTTAAGATATTTGTGTTAAATTAAATAGTGTGTTTTTTTAAAACCTTGAAGTTAAAAGTTTCTTGCAATGGTTATGTCTTGTTTTACATGTTGTATTAGTTGACTCCAATCTAGCTTATTAGTTCTTGCTAACATCTGGGGGCTATAGTTTTTTTCTGAGATATGAGTGTATGCTTTCCAATGTTCTAAAGCTTCTTCTAAATATGTGATGGCATTGTTTTTATAGGATATTTGTTTTGTTTCTGTGTAAAAAGCAAGTGCAACTGCAGCTTCTATTTTTTTGGCATAATATTGTCCAAGGTATCCCATTGCCAAAATATCATCTAAAAGAACAGATAACTCTTGATTATCTATAGATTGTTCTTGCAGTTTTTTAATACCATTTCTTGATGATATAGCATGCGTATTAAGTCTGTTAACTATTTGCAAAGGAGTAATTTTATTGATTTTTTCGTTGACAATAGATGCTTTTGCAAAACTAGATGGGTTTATGATATTGCTTCCAGACATTATGGGATTATCTATAAAATCAGTAACTTCTCTAAATCCACCAAGCGCTGGTCTTGCGATGCAGGCCTCTACAGACCACATATGATCCCAGTTTCGCCAATGAAATGTATTTACTTGAGGAACAATTTTTGAAGCTTCTTGCCAAGTTTTGTATAATAATTTAGAATCTATACCTGGGAATTTTGAACTTAGTTTTTTTATAAAAAAGGTTTGATCTAATTGATTGTTATACCCTAATCTTCCCCAAAGCATAAAATTATACCAATGTTTTTTTATTTCAAGTTGTCCCGATAATTCTTGATGTTTACTAATAAACTCCTTACCCCATACATAACCATCTGACCCTAGTTGATATGCAGCGGTTCGTTCTTTTGGAAAGTTGTTAAGAAATGTTCTTACATAATCAGGATCTCCCCAGCGATATACAAAAATATCGTCGTTTCTAAGGTTCCACCAGGAATCTAAGTCATAGGTTTTCATGGTTTTGATATGCTCATCTGCAAAATTTGGTGTAGGAGAAGAGTATAATCTAGCTTTGGCGTATTTGAAACTAACTTCAAAGGAGTCAGGGTACTCTCCCCAATATTTCATGATTTGTTCCATATCAGAATGCCATACTCTATGGATAAAATCAATTTTGCGATCTGGTTGTTCTTTTTTTGCATCTAAAATTCCAAGGCCAAAAGATTCCCATAACCATTGTTCTCTATTATACTCACCTTCCCATTTTTTGGGCATATGTTCACCCGCGGTGACACCGATACCTTTTAGATCAGGGTAGGTTACTAAAAACTGCTTAACTGCCTCGCGATGATAGGCTATAGTTTTAGGGTTGTCCATTTGGTGGGTAATCCCATATTTTCCAGGTTTTTCATTTTTGATGTTGATCCCAAAAGTCTTGTAATAGGGTTCCATTGGTGTTGCAACACTATTTGGACATATATTCCAGGTAATAAAATAGGTGTCTATTCCTCGTTCTTTTGCATAACGCATCAGCTTTTGCCAGAAGATAATTTTTTCATCAATAGTGATTTTTTTAACCACTTTTAAATTATTCATTACGTTACTTGTTACGAGTTGAGGGTCACCCCATTCATTTTCTTTTCCTACTGGTGTTAATGTAGTAGTGCATACATCTTCTAAAGCAATGTCCGGATATTCTTCTAATTTAATCATCGAAGGAAAAGGATGAGGATTCCAGAAAGTAATAGCATTGTAACGATGTATAGCCATTTCATCAAAAAAAGTGGTCCAAAAATTCCAGTCCCACATGTTTAGAATATTTTTTTGTGCTGCATCGCCAGAATCATCATAGCTAGGCGTTCTTGCATCAAGAGGGATATTAAATTTAATCGCACGTTTTTTTATAAAAGGTTCGCCTTTTGTGTCTTTAATGAGATTGTTTAGTTTAATTTGCTCGGCTACTTCAAGACCACCGTACATCATCCCTTTATTATCTCCTCCAAAAATAACAATCTTGTTTTTTGAAGTTTGGACTCGATATGCTTCAGTTTTAAGACTAATGGTATCTAACAAAAATTCAATAGCGGGAAAATTTTCAGAATTTTGTTGACTTATTTTAGCTTTTTCAATCTCCTTAATGGCAAACTGCACTTCTGGAAGCGATTCGTGTTTTTCAGTTTTAGGAGTAGTACATGATAAAAAAATAATACTCGAAACAAATATAGTTTTCAGAATTGTTTTCATGTAAATAAGCAATTAATCTGGTTAGATAAATAGTAACATGAAAGTATAGAAAAAAGGAGATCGTACTTAAATCATATGGTTTCTAATCTAAAACATATGTATTTCTATATGCAACTGCATTTTAAAAGGAATATTTATAAACTTGTATTAAAGCTATGTTATCATTTTACCTAAAATCTCTTTCATCATCTTAGCCGCCAAAAAAGCAGTCATATTCTGAGTGTCTCTGTTAGGATTATATTCTACGATATCGGCACCAATAACGGGAGTATCTATGTTTTGAATTATTTCTAGCACTTGTCTTGTCGAAAGCCCTCCTGGTTCATGGTGAGAAACTCCAGGAGCAAAAGCCGGATCAAAACCATCCATATCAAGCGATATATATAATGGGTTTTTAAAATTTGGGATCTTTTTTAGGTCTAGGTTTTTCATTTCATGAATTTCTACATCATATTTTGTGGCTTGTTCTGCTTGATGCGGATTTAAAGTTCTAATACCTACTTGAACCAATTTTGCAGCAAAACCATTTTCCATAATCCTAGCAAAAGGACAGGCATGAGAATATTGGTCTCCTTCAAACTCATGATACAAATCAGCATGTGCATCGATATGTAAAATATCTAGTACAGGATATCTTTGATGATATGCTTTAAGTATTGGAAAAGTTATCGAATGATCCCCGCCTAATGTAAATATTTTATCGGCACTAGATAGATGCTTTTTTGTAATATCTTCAATATCAAAATAGTCTAAGATTTCAAAATCTCCATTATCTTGAATATTTGGATTTTCAATTGTGATTCCGCTTTCGGTAAATAGATTCATGGCTCCGCAATACAAAGCTTCCCTTATCAGAGGAGGGGCAAGTCTAGGTCCTTTTTGAAAAGAAGATTTTTCGTCAAACTGTATTCCTTGTATTATAATGTTCGCCATAACTAGTAACTATTTAAAAATGATGTTTTCTATTCGGATATCTTTAGGGTCTATACGCTTATTACAAGCTAAATGAACAGAATAGTCTAATTTTTCATCTAAGTTAATTGGGTATATATACCAAGTCACACCTTCAATTTGAGTTGTGTTTTCCTTGAATGTGAAAGAAGAAAAAGGAATTGATACTCCTTTGCCTACGCCTTTAGTGGTCGCTTCTTTTTTGGTCCAGTATTCATAATAGGTTAGTGTACTATTTTTAGAAATACTAATTTCGTTCCATTCTTCTTCAGAAAATTGCGTTTTAAAACTGTCTAGAGGTATGCTATTTCTTTTTTCAATATCAATACCCAGATTACAATAATTACTTATAGCACAAACAACATAGGATTGAGAATGCGAAATGTTAAAATTGATACTTCCATCTATAAAAGGTTTTCCAAAAGTATTGTATTGAAAATTAACTAATGGATCTTTGGTGTAACCAAATTTCTTAACCCCTTCTTTTACTAATAATCTTCCTAAAAGAAACGCTTGTTGATCTTGCCATCTTCTGTATGAATTAGCTTTGCTTTGCATTACTTTAGGTAGCTCTGCTAAGAGTTTTTTAAACCCATTTTGATGAAAACTTTCAGATATTTTAGTACAAAGAATATGGATCATTTTAGGTTGGTTAATTTATAAACAAAGATCGATATTTATTCCAGACTAATAATTTTAATTTATAAAAAGTCAAAGCATGCTGATTCTAGAATCAGCATGCTAAGAACATAAAAGTAATCACGAACTAAGTACTATTTTGTTTTTAAACTACTCCAGTTTTTATTAGCAGTAGCTAAAAGTTTAGATTCTTTTTCTGAGATCCATAGTTGCTTTGCATCTACTTCGACATCATTTAAGAATAAATAGTATTTTCCATTATTTACTACAAACTTGGTAGGATCTACTCTAAATTTTGCACCTGCATATACACCAAAAGCACAGAAACCACCGTATTGAGGCATATATTTTTGAGGGTTTTTTTCAAAAGTTTTTTTCTGATCCTCAGAAGTAAAATAATATGCAATTTTATTATGAGTAGATTTAAATTGCTTTGATCCTCTTTGAGCTAGTCCTAAATCTAAATAAGATACGGGGCTATATCCGTGTAATCCTATTTTACTGTCATCGATATTGTTTGCTTTTTTATCTTGAGCAAAACTTACTGTACTTACTAATAAAGCTAGTACTACTATTGTTGATTTAAATAAATTTTTCATTTTTTT
>NZ_LQRT01000025.1 GCF_001632745.1 Aquimarina aggregata
AAAGTTATGGATTATTTAAACTCTCCTCTTGAATTAAAATCTGTTTCAGCAGTTGACGGTTTTTATAGTTGGAAAGATGAGTACAAATCAGAAGCGAAAAGTTTTGCCTTTTTGCCTGAGAAACTTAAAACAGTAACCAAAGATATTGAAGCATATTTTGTGTATAGTTGGCATTATGACAAACTAAATAAAGATGTAGACTTAACAAAAGTTATTTATAATATCCATTTATCTTCAAATGGAGAAAAATATGTCGTTAAAAATGAGATTGTTTTTAAATTGAAATCTGAATTAATTTTCAGAAGCCCAATACGATTTCATTAATTGGGATAAAAAACCGCTTACAACACTATATGATGTGATCATAGCTAA
Organism: Aquimarina aggregata; assembly: GCF_001632745.1. Taxonomy (GTDB): domain Bacteria; phylum Bacteroidota; class Bacteroidia; order Flavobacteriales; family Flavobacteriaceae; genus Aquimarina; species Aquimarina aggregata. The sequence goes on from NZ_LQRT01000025.1 coordinate 373, forward strand.
TTAGTGATTAATCGAATGGTTCTTGTATATTTAGGATAGCGTAGTGATTTTAAAGCTGAATTAAAGTATAAAATCTGCGCAGAAATGTCGATGGTTAGGTAACATTTTGCCTCGCCAAGACACATATATTAAACGTTATATACAATTAGAGCAATACAAATGGGAATACTTGATATATTAAAAAAAAAAATTGCCTCGACATTTCCGGAAAATGAATTAGAAAAAGGTCTAATGCGAGCTGCATCGGAAATACCTGCTCAAAAAGAATTTTATCAAAAATTATTATGGAATCAATTGTTTGTGTTGACTGATGGACATTCGGATTCGGAAGAAGGAATTCACACATTAGAGAAGGATACAACTGTTCAGTTTGTCACTTTTGAAGAAGGTCAGATTCCAATTTTCACTTCTACAAATAGGATTTTTGATAAAGGAATAGTAAAAGAAGAAGTTGCTTATATGAGTTTAAAAGGTCAGGACTTATTTGGAATAGCGAAAGGGTCAACATTTATACTAAATCCTTATTCTGACTATGGAAAAGAATTATTGCCTGAAGAAATTGAAAACCTCTTGAATGGGACAATCTATGATAAGATTGATGAACAAGAAATAGAAAATAAAAAGCATCAAGAGTTTAACAATATATTTGAACGAGCAGGAAATAGGCAGAAAGGATTGATTTTTCTAGATGGATATAGAATAAAAGAACTTAATGAATCTGAAAAGTCAATACTTGAAGAGTCCATAAAAAATTTTAAAAAATGTCTTGATATAGTTCCTGACCATTGGCAAAGCATGATGTTAATGGCTAAGTCACTTCAAAGATTAGAAAGACATTCAGAAGCTCTTGAACAATTAGAAACTGCTTTAAAAATAGAGTTAGAGAACCATTCAATTGCAATGGAAGCCTCTTTAGAAGCCATGCACCTAAAAGACCTTGATAAAGCTTTACATTACTCTGAAGAATCTTTAAAAAGAAAACCAAATAACTTTGCTTTAATAGGGAATCATGCTATGAACTTATTAGTCGCCGAAAAAGACCTAGAAGCTAAAGAAACAATTGACAAAGCTATTAAAATACAGCCTAATGATTCTGTAAATAGAAATATAGAGTCGTTGATCATGGATGTTATTTCTGGAAAGCGACAAAGACCAATGTTTGAAGACGCAATTAAATAAAAAACTGTATATAACAATTTGTATATTGCATATGCCGTCTTCGGCAGGCAAACGCAACATACAAGGGCCGTTAGCTACAATTCAAAAATGAATCTAATTCAAGAAAATACGAAAGAAGTTGATTTCTTCACTAGCCTCAGGGATATTGAAAAATGGATGGAAATAAATATGGAAGATTACGATTGGCACTTTGCGGATGTAGATGGCGGATGGGCTCCACTTGAAAATCCAAGATGGGTCACTGGAAAAGAATTAAGCTCGAAAATTATTGAATATGATTATCAGTTTGTTTGGGCAGTCATTTCTGCTTATCCTTCAGGAATAGAAATGAAACTAAGTGAAATACCATACGCGGATGGAAATCCGGAATTTTGGATTGGATCTCCTAAAAAACAACTTGACGACTCTCTTTTTGAAATAGTTTGCTGGGATAGTAGCGCTACACTTTTTATAGGCTTACCAGATCAGCTTGGACAGAATATTCTTAAAAATGCTCCTGGAATCAAAAATTTGGATGAAGAAAATAAAAAAAGTGGCTAACACTATATATGTGATCATAACAGCTAGGTGATTAATCGAAAGGTTCGTGTATATTTGGTAAAGCGCAATGCTTGCAGAAAGTAAAAGTTAGCAACCAATGCGAAGAAAAATCGAAAAGCAAGGTAACATTTTGCTCTGCTACGACACATATATTAAACGTTAGCAAACATGGAATGAGACTCCTTGACACCATAAATATTAATTATAAAGACTCAATAAGAAAAATTGAATTGTGCGAAGGTGATTTAACTAGATTATCTAATGCTGAATCTTTTGATTTACTTGTAATATCGGCATTTCCAAATGATTACATACCGACACCAACTTCATTAATTGGCTCACTCTATTCCAGAGGATTAAATGTATCCCTACTTTCCAAGGTAAAAGAAATCGACTTAAGAAAAATTTTTTCTTGTTGGTTATCAATAAAAATTAACCCTAATGATTATTCTGGTATTCAATTTAATAGAATATTGTGCTTTGAGCCTCTAGTAAAGAATTTGTCTCCTCCTGAATTGGTCGGTGATATTTTTCAGTCACTCTTACCAATGACGGAACAATATAAGATACGGTCGATTGCAATGCCTATTCTGGCAACAGGAGATGCGATGTTCCCTATTCAAAAGATGTTGTCAGTAATATTAGAATCTTCAATAAATTGGCTTAAACTAGGTTTAGATTTAGACACAATTAAGATTGTTGCTTATAACGAACAGCAAGCTAAAACAGCTAAACTAATTTTTAATGACTATAAAGAAAAGGAACAGCTAAAACACACTCATAAAATTAAAAGAGATTTTAAATATGATTACTTTATTAGTTATTCCCACAAAAATAGTGATGAGGCAAAGATTCTTTTGGATTCGCTTTTAAAAAAAAGTTCAAGCACTAAAGTGTTTTTTGATAAAAATAGCTTAAAGGCAGGACATGCTTGGCAACAAGAATTATTTGAAGCGCTAGATGATTGCAAGCAAATTTTCACATTATTATCACCTGAGTACTTAGATTCAAAAGTTTGCAAAGAAGAGTATCATATAGCTTATTATAGGCAAAGAGAATCAGATCTTAATATAATGCTACCTGTTTATTTATATTCAGCAAATTTACCAACATATATGAAAATGATTCAATATCATGATTGTAGAGAAGGGGCAACTGACAAATTATTTGATTTAGTTAATAATCACATCTAACGATGAAAAAATGAATATACAATAATTTATCTCTTATGGATTACTACAAAATTGAACCTCGAACGGAAAAAGAATATCTTGAAACAAGGATTGTTGACCAGATTAAGTGGTATGACCAAAAAAGTATTTCAAATAAAAAATGGTACTTATCCTTAAAAATATTTGAAATTGTCTTAGCCTTATTCATTCCTTTTTTAACTGCTTATATTACAAACACTACTTCCCTGCTTAAGATTATTGTTGGTATCATTGGGATAATCATAGCAGCTTTGACTGGAATTATGACTTTAATAAAATTTCAAGAAAACTGTATAGAATATAGAACGGTTGCAGAATCATTAAAACTTGAAAAGTTTCTTTTCTTAGCGAGAACAGGACCGTATAAAAATGATAAAGATGCTTTTTCTAATTTTGTTGAGCGATTTGAAAGTCTAATTTCAAATTCGACAAAAAAATGGGTTAACTTTATTTCTAAGAATGAATTAAATGATAGTAATAATGACACCTCTGACTAAACAGCGTTTGCTAACAATATGTATAAGTAATAGCGATTTAAGTGATAAAACGAGAATATAAACATAAAACAAAGGTTTGTATGAGACCGAAAGGTTTGTGAGTAGAAACCCGCTACTACTCATACACTGGACCGTTATATGCAATCACAAGAATGAGAAATATAATTTTATTCATAATGGTTTCTGCCACCAATACGATCTTAGGGCAATATCTTGGTTATTCACCGATTAACGATTCGAATGTTAGCAAATGGATACCTAAATTCCAAATGGAATACTACGGAGTTTATAATCTCAAACTTGGATGCGAATTGGAATCTACCAGCTGAATTGAATGACCGAAAAAGTTTTTTGACAGCTGGAACAATGCACAATTTCAGCTATCTTGGCGGAATAATCGGAATGATTTATGGAATAATATATCAACTGAAAATAAAAAAAGCCAGTGCCCAACACCGTGTATAGCTCATTGCGGCTGAATTCCTTAACGGAATTCATTGCAGATTTGCTACCTTAGTGTTTCATCGGAATCTTCCTTCGGAAAATTCCACAACAAGCCATACACAAACCGTTGGTAATAATTTGAAAAAGCTACTTTACATACCAGTATTATTGATTTTCATTCTGATTTTTTCTTGTGGACAAAATTCAGCTGAAAAGAAACTTAACGGGAAGTGGTATGAAACTGAAAACAAGAAAATAATTTGGCAATTCTATCGTGAAAGCCTTGTCTTTATTGACGATAATAATGATAAAGTTGAATGGACTGCAACTGAATCAAAAATTGAATTTGATTATCCGACTTTTTATTGGGATTCATTGAGCAAACCGGTTGACATTATAGACAAAATTGTAATTGATTATAAACTGACTGATAATAATGATAGCTTATCTGGAACATTAACGAATCGATATGGGAAACATAAATTTGGATTAATAAGAATTGAAGAAGAATGACTGAAATTCCATTGTTAACTTTTGATAAATTATTTGACCTTATCGAAGAAAATCGATTTGAGAATGAAACTGACAAAAAGATTACGGGAAAAATTCTCGAAGCGGAAAGAGATTGGAGAATACCGCTTAAATCTATAAATCATTTTATAACCGTGCTTGAAGAAGAAGTCGGAGGAAATGTAACCAAAATAAGTCTAAACAAACTTTTGAAAAAATACAATCGGACTATTAATAAATATGCTTGGGAAGCAGAAAGTGTTTGCTATCTATTGGACATTTTTAAATTGACCAGTGAAACTGAATTGAGAAAAATTTTTAATAATCTTTCTGAAAAAGTAAGAAAGGAATAAAAACTATTGCCAACACGATATATGTGCTTACAGCAGCAAAGCGATGAATCAAAAGGTTGTTGTATTTTTGACAAGGCGCAATGCTTGCAAAAAGAAAAAGTTAGCAACCAATGCGCAGAAAAACCGAAAATCAAGGTAACATTTTGCTCTGCTACGACACATATATTAAACGTTAGCACAAATTTTAAAAACATAGCATGAATAAACTATTGTTAAGTCTCTTATTTATCTTATTTGTAGCAACTACATCAGCTCAAAAAGACTATAACATATTTCGGGAAAATGAA
>NZ_LQRT01000026.1 GCF_001632745.1 Aquimarina aggregata
AAATTAAATTAAAAAGCATAAAGCACACAACACTGTGTATGATTTCATTTGGCAAATAGTTTGTCTACGCTAGCGCTTCGCAAACGATTATCACCAAACAAAACATACACTTAACGTTATGTACAAGCTAAAAAACATCGTACTTTAAATGAAATACAGTAAAGAAGACATATTGGAGATAATAATCTCATCTTATCAATTCCAAGCTGAATTTGATCCAATGGTTGGTAAAGAAATGGAGCCGAATTTCAAGACGACTATTTTCGAATGGAGAGATATTTGTGATTTGATAGAGCCAAATAAATTAGCTCAAGTTTATTACAAAAATTTCAATCTGAAAACGCCAATATCAGAATTGGAACAACTCTTTACTGACGAAGATAAAAATACACTTTCAGATTTTTGTGAATACATTTCAAAACACTCTGAAAAACAAAATATCGAACCAATTAAACTTTTAGGACAAAACTGTCAAACTGCATCAATATTTCGGACTTTAAAGCAGAATCTAAAAGAAAAAGGTGCTGACATTTCTGAATTAAAACCGAGTAGTGAAATCAATCCTTTTTTTCTAAAATACGGTGGACTTTTAGTTGACGAGGTGAATAGAATTGCTCCTGGAACAATGTCTGAATTTGAGTTTAAAGCAAATAAATTATCTCGAATCGGACGGAATATAATGTTTGTCGGTTTTTTTACTGGAATTGGAATTTGGTGGATTTGGTCTTTTAATTGGTTTTTGCTTTTACCAATAGCTTTTGGAATAGTAATGTTCCAAATTGGAGATAAAAAACAACCTGAAAAAATAAACATTAGCGGATTTGAAAACTTCCGAGAGTTAATTTACGGAATGGATAAAAAAATGAAAACTGCGAGCACATAACACTATATATAGCAAATAGGGCGTTTTAAATTGGTCCGAAAAGGCTGTGTTTGTTTGCTATGTCGCCAAATCTTTTGATTTGGCTTTATAATGAAAAAGATAATTCAAAATGCAAAAATTTGGCTTAGTGCTTAATCGAAAATAACTGTTTATTTTCTGCCCTAAATGCCATATATTTAACGTTACCTGCAAGCCTAAAAAACCACGCTTGAATACAAATTGGAATCAGGTAAAGCTAATTTCGGTTTGGGAATTATAGATGATTTGAATGAATTACCACATTTTAAAATAGAACTGACTGACAAAAATGTACCAGAACAAATTGTTGCCTTTCGAAATAGAATTACGAATGCAGACGGAATTATAATTTGTGCACCTGAATATGTTTCAACATTTCGAGTGGTTTAAAAAATATGATTGAATGTTACGTATCAACAACTATTTTCTCTAACATACCAATTGGACTTATTAATTAAATTAAGAATAAATAGTTGCTTAGCTAACTATTTTATTATATTTGCATCAATGATTAATAATAACCTATACTTTAAAATAGAACTTACCGCCAGAAGAATTAGACAGTATGGCCAAAATGTACTTAAATCTCATAATATTGATATTACTATTGAACAATGGCTTGTTTTAAACATAATAAATGAAAATGAATATATAAATCAAATTTCTGTGGGAGACAAACTTGTAAAGGATAAGCCTACTATTTCAAGAATGGTTAATCATTTAGAAAAAAAAGAGTACATAATAAAAACACCATCTTCAATAGATTCTAGAAAAGTTGAATTATCTATATCTAAAAAAGGACAAACTTTAATTAATGACTTATACCCTATTATCGAAAAAATCCGTTTTTCAGGTCTAAGTAAACTATCAGAAAAAGAAAATGAAAGTATTGAAACTATTCTAAATAAAATTCTAAAAAATCTAAGCGACTAATTTTTCGTCTATTTAGTTGTCTAGCTAACTTTAATAAATTAAACATTTTAAATTAAAAATTATGAAAACAAAAATTTTAACATTATTAACAATCGTTGTCTTATTTTCTTGTAAATCAAAAGCTCAAAATGGTAATACTGATGATATAAAATCTACACTAACATCATACATCCATGCAGGAGATATAAATGATGTTGCAAAATTAAAACCATACTTACATGATGACTTTAGAGTTGTATTATACGATACTAAAAAAGACGCCACATCTATTTTGGACAAAAAAACTTATGTATCATTTATAAAAACCAAAAAATTTGGAGGATATGAAAGAACTGCTAATTATGAAGATATTCAATTGATTGGAAATAATATGGCTTCAATAAAAATGACACTCACAAGCCCTGGGAAACCTACATTAAAGAATTTTTATTCATTGGTGAAAATCAAAGGTAAATGGTTGGTGTTTCAAGATTTTGTAACCTTGATTTTCTAATAATTAATGAAATATCTATTAATAGCTATTGTTTCTATTCTATCCATTTCTTTCTGTAAATCACAGAAAGAAGATAGTAATAGACAATTAATCAAAGAGAGTATTACCTATAAAGAAATAGGTAATACTCTCTTAAAATTACACCTTTTCACTTCAAATAAAGAGGAAAAAAAACCTGTAATTGTTTTTTTTCATCCTGGTGGTTGGATTTCTGGGTCACCATCATTCTTTTTTGAAAAAGCTATAATGTTTTCATCATTAGGTTATCATACAGTTTGTGTACAATACCGATTAGCCAATTTAAAAACAACAACACCTAAAGACTGTCTTTACGATTCCAAAGATGCTTTAAGATATCTAAAGCAGAATAAGGAAAAACTAAACTTAGATATGTCAAAGTTATTTCTGATAGGTTATTCGGCCGGAGGACATTTGGCCCTAATGACTCAATTGAATACAGATGAATCAATCCCCATAGCGAATAGAGTATTTACCATTGCCTCGCCAGTAGATTTAATGGAAGATGAACTATTAAAAACATCTGTAATGACTACTAACGAAAAAATAGAACTATCGCCTATTAATCATATTCAAAACTTGAAAACCAAACTTTATCTCTTTAATGGCACAACTGATGAATATATAGCATATTCAACCATCTCAGATTTTAGTAATAAAGCAAAACAATTGAACAAAAATGTTGAATTAACCACCTTTAAAAATACTGGTCATTTTTTATTGACTACAACACATAAGGAAAAAATTGAACAAAAAATAAAACAAGAAATACTTAAAGAATAGTTTAATATGAATACTACAAATAAATCTATTGTTATTGATTTTATTGAACAGATATGGAATCTAAATCAGTTTGAAAAAATGGATACTTATATTTCTGATGATTTTATTGACTATTCACTACCATCAACATTACCTACCAACAAAAAAGGGATGAAAAATTGGATTATTGGAACTGGTAAATCATTTGAACATAAAACAATTATTGATACTATTGTTAGCGAAGAAGATAACGTAATTGTAAAAATAAAAATGAATCTTAAACACATTGGTGTTTGGAGAGGCATCAATCCTACAGATTTAAATATTAAAACTGAGGGTTATAGATATTATAAACTTAAAAACAAAAAAATTACAGCACATTGGGCTTTAATTGATGGTAATGCTATTCAAAATCAACTAATTCCATTTAAAAATAGAAATACTTGTTAAATTTCAAGAATAAAGCATATTATTTTTAAATCTTGAAATGATTTATTACAAACCATTCTTAAGAAGAAATTTAAAGTGTAAATAGGATTAGTTCCCAAACATAAAATTAAAAGCCAGCAGGTAACACCGTATATAAAAAATAGCGCTAAGGTACAAGCCTGAATCGTTTTTCCTTTTAATTAAGTATATTGCTTTCCGAAAGATTAGTGCTTATAAATCCGCTACTTTTCATATACAAGACCGTTGGTGGTAATTAAGATAAAAAAATAATGGAGTATATTTCGTTGACAATTTCAATAATAGCGATAACAATGTCAGCAATTACCTTTTGGTTGACAAGAGTTAAGAAAGGTAATGTAAAAATGACTAAGCCATCCATTATTTTTTTCGGACCTGATGGAGTTGGAAATGACCATAAAAAAATATTCATTAGAACACTTCTTTATAGCAGTTCTCTAAGAGGTGTTTATATTCAGAATATGCATATTAAACTCATTGGAAAGAATCTTAATCAAATTTTTAATATTTGGGTTTATGATGATAATGGATTAGTTAGAGGTAGCGGCCTATTTATTGATAAATCTGGAATATCAAGCAATCACCATTTCTTACTACCAAAAAGCGATTCAAACTTTAAATTTATCGAAGGAGATTATGATTTGGAAGTTTATGTTGAAGTCGTAGATCGAAAGCCAAAAAAAATCTATGAACAAAAATTACATCTGACAAAAGATCAATCTAACGAAATAAATAAAAATAGTGCCGGAGTATATTTTGATTGGACGCCAAATATACAAGCTTATCAATCTCATATTGACAGACGACCTAAATTTGACGAAAAAATTGACGATTATTTAAAATTTTTGACATTAGAGAAACCTGAAAAGTAAAAACTACCACCAACACCAAGTATGGTGTCATAGCAGTTAAGTGATAACTCAAAGGTTCTTGTATATTTGCTATGGCATAAAGATTTTATGATGAAAAGTTATAAAATCAGTGCAGAAAAAGTCGAAGGCTCGGTAACATTTTGCTCTGCTACGACACATACTTATAACGTTGTAGCCAATTAAACTGAATGCGAAAAACAGTCGAATTTATAGAAGATAGAATTAAGTGGAGAGCTTCTCAACATAATCTGCCGAATAAAACTGCATTTTTATTTGAGAACTTGACTGACGAAGTCAAAATGAAATACTTAAATCATTTTGACGAAAAAGATAGCGGAAAAATAATCTTACTATTTACGGATTCAAATAATAATTGGACAGCATTGGGAACAAAAAGAATTATTGGGTATGATGGAACAAAATTCAACTCTGTAAAATTAGATGCAATTGAAGATGTGGATTCTAAAAATCGGAAAGAATATTTCGAAAAAGCAGAAGCTGGCGAAACTAAGCTCAAAAAAATTAAAAAACGCAACGAACGCGAATTGTTAGTTATCGAATTTGACGGGAAAGAAACGATTTTTATTACGAAAAAAGGAAATGACTTATTCTCTCTCTGGAATATTATGATTATGATAACAAGATTAAATAAATAAACTGGCCACAACACCATATATGTGATCATAGCAGCAAAGTGATCAATCCAATGGTTGTTGTATTTTTGGTAAGGCGCAGTGCTTGCAGAAAGTAAAAGTAAGCATCCAATGCGCAGAAAAATCGAAAAGCAGGTAACATTTTGCTCTGCTACGACACATATATTAAACGTTGTATGCAATAGTCCAGTTCGCAAGGACAATTTTTTCGGAGGAGTACGCGAGGATTATGGAGTTTTATTCTGATCAAAGAGACGGACAAAGCCTTTGCTAAAAGGAGTTGTC
>NZ_LQRT01000027.1 GCF_001632745.1 Aquimarina aggregata
AATATAAAATTTGGCATTTATAGTAGAAAAGGTAAAAGCAAAATATTTATATTTAGCTAAGTAATAAACTGAAACGATAGAGCTTATCACCTGCCCTACGTTTCTTATACGAGACGTTATAGCCCATATCCCAACAAAACAACGAGATGGATTCATTAGATAATATGAAATTACCAAAAAGCTCCGAACAAGAAGAGTTAGAACAGTTGTCTAAAGATAAGTTGAGACCTTTGTTTGATCATAAATTATTTGAAGTTAGAGAAGAAACATATCGTGATAAGGGAATTGATTTATTAATTGAATTAAAATATAAAGGAAATTATACTAATTTCAGATTTTTAGTTCAATTAAAAGCTACTGAAACTAAAAAACCAAATGTCGACGGTTCATATAGCTGGCAAATAGACACTTCAAATATTCAATACCTTTTAAATGGTGGACAACCAGCATACTATATCTGTTATGTTAAAGAAAAAAATGTTTTTTACTACAAGCAACTTAATGAACTTGTAACTGAAATCTCTTCAAAAAACGAAGATTGGAATAATCAAGAAACTCATACTTTAAGAATATCAAAAAAATTAGACTCAAGTTCTATATCTGAAATCTATAATAAAGTAAAAACTAGATGTCAATTATCTAGAGAATTAATAGAAAAGCTAGATATTAAGGGTAAAAAAAATAACTCTACAAAGATTTCCATATCTGACAAACATAAAATTACTGACGAAGCTTCTATAGTTCGATTAGTTGAAAAAATAGGATTTACAATAATTAATGAAGGACGGTCTAAAGAGGTTGTTCTACTAAATGAAAAAATATCTAATGATATTAAATCTCCATTATATAATTTAATTGTTGGTGTAGCGCATTATTATACTTCCCATTTATTCGACTCTCTAGCTTTTTTTCAAAAAGCAAAGAGACAAAAAAATGAACTTAGTAAAGATTTGGCTGAAAACTTAGAGTACTTTGATACAATTATAAAATTTTCACTTGGACTCATTGATGAAAAAAAATATCAAGAAATTATTGATTCATTAAAGGATTCAGAACACCTTAAATATTACATAAAACTTGAAAATACCAAGAATCGTTATTTTGAATCTCTATTCAGTGACGAAGGTTTTGAGGTATTTAAAAATGAGTTATCCGAAATAATTAATTATAATAAACTTAATTCTAACATAAAGTTTATAGCAAAGTGTGAATACATACTTTATTGGGGGAAAAAGATAAATATGGATTTTTTTCAATCTACATCTAGACTAAATGCTTTAGGGGATAAGTTTAATGGTATTCAAGAACAAAGAATAAAAAGTGCTAATTATTTTATCTCTAGAAATAAAGAATGGAGTCTATATTGTCAAGAATTGAATAAAGAAATCTCTCAAGAAAAAGACTTCTTTGCATTCAATATGTCAACACTAAATCAAGCAAAAGTTAGGTTTGAGTTAATTGTCCTTTCCGAAATCATTCAAGAATATAATAACACTAAAAGCGCAGTAGATAACAAAGAAACTTTAGAGAATATTTTGCGAAATCTTAAAACTGTTTCTAATAATTATAGAGATTTACAACATATTGAAAATTTATTAAGTTCACTTTCAGCAGAATATGAAGTCTCTCATTATATGAAAAAAGATAATGAAATAGCTAGTATCTCTAAAGAAATGAATGATTTAGCTGAATTTCACGATTTAAAAGAAAGTAAAGCTAAAATAGATTTTCTTTTAAACGGAGGTACAATTCAAGAACATTTGGTCACTTTATTCCAAAATACAGTTGAAAAGTCAGATGATTTAAAAAAAGAACATCTAAAATTAGTAGATGAAATGAAGGCTCTTGACAAATTAGAAGAGGATAAAATTTTAAAAGATAATGAAAGTGAAACTGTTATTATTGAACTTTTTCCTATAGGTCATTTTTCAATTGTAAGAAATCAAATAAATGAATTTTACGACATCTTGAATATTGATAGTTTCAAATTAATTAAACATCTTGACTATTTCTTTGATAATGGTATTATACCTGTGCTAAATATTTTCAATGAGATAAAGAATGAAGGTTATTGTAATGGGATGTTGGATGATAAAGGAATTGAAAGTTGGAGAAAAATTAAAGAGATTAGGTTTGGTCTTTATGAAAAGGAATTTCGACGGCAAAAAATAAATACGGGCTATAACAATGTATAAGAAAACATAGGGCTTTTAATCTTAATGGGAAGGTCTGTGTTTATTTGCGATGCCGCCAAATATAAAATTTGGCATTTACGAAAAATGATAAAAGCAAAATATTTATATTTGGCTTAGTACTAATCCGAAACGTATCGCTTATCACCTGCCCTACGTTTCTTATACTAGACGTTAGCAACAATAAACAAATCTGAATTGTTATGAAAACAAGTCAACTTACCTTATTCATCACCCTATTCTTAATATTTCAAATAAATGGCCAAGAAGTCCCTGAACCTGAAAGAAATGCTGCCTTATCTCCCCCAATTATTGCTCCCTATGGACTTTTGATTGATGGTTTGCCTTTTGACGGAAGACATTTCTTTTGGCGCCCCGAAACTCAAGGTGGACATACAATGCACCCCCTGGATCCTAATAATAATTGGGACATGGAAGTCTGGAATAATAATGGCTATAATTCAGATGGTGTAGTACGTGTTTCAACAGTGCATAGTCCTATTCGAACTCATGACAATAACAAAAGCATAAGAATTCAAGTTAAAGATGAAAATGATAATGCTGGAGGAATTGATGATGGAAGATCAAGGGCAGAAGTAAAAGTCTTTCCACAACATGGGGATGGTGATGAATTTTTCTATGCCTGGAGTTTTCTAATCCCTGATACTGATGAACATCCAGACGATATTATTTCGGATAACATCATAGCGCAGTGGCATGAGAAAAATGAAATCGTATGGGAAAATAATAGAAAGGTGCAACCTCCATTCTTCCTAACCTTTAAGAATGACAAAAACCGTAATCAAAATGATAAAAAAAGAAACTTACACATTATGTATGGGTTTAGATATTCTGAAAATGGGAATCAGGGAGATTTTAAATCATTTACCCTTACAGATGCAATTGAAAAAGGTAGTTGGCAAGATGTGATTATGCATATTAAATGGTCCCCTGACCCTTCAATAGCATTTATGGAAATGTGGATCAATGACTCAAAAGTGATCGATCCGAACACTGGCGAAGACATCTTTTACAAAGCAAACCTTTACAGAGATTCAGAATCTCTATCCCCCCAACCTAACTACTTCAAACTAGGACAATATCGTTTAGGACAAACAATAGCTCAATCAATCTATATCGACGAATTTAGAATTGGCAATACAAAAGAAGAGGTAAACATGAGGACGTCCTTGATTGCAGATGATTGCGGTCGGATATTAACATATGATAATATGACTATTAGCTGTAATGAAGTTATTGGAGCCAGAGGTTACCATTTTTACTTTCCAAACGAGGACAAAATAATTTATTCAAAACGTCCATCTATAGATCTTGCTTTTTTGGATTGGATCGATTTGAATACCACATACGATATCCAGTGTCGCGTAGCACTTTATGATGAATCAAATAGAACCGATTTATTTGGGTCAGTTTGTAAAGTAACTACCCCTGCACCATTCAAGACCAAATTAACCCATGAGTATTGCAGTGTAGCTTTAGAATCAGAGAATTTGAATATCAAGGCCTATCCAGTTCCAGGTGCAACACAATATAAATTTTATGTCTCTGGAGTAACAAATCCTATTGAAAAGAATGAACCATTTCTTAATTTAGATGATTACGACTGGTTTAATTTTAATTCCAGTTATCAAATTAGTGTTAGGGTTTCTAAACCAGAGAATGCTGGCCTTATTAACCATGCTGGACAAAAATGTACAATATATTCTCCTATGAAAACAAAACTAAAAGATGAATATTGCGAAAACACATTGACTTCAATCAACCCTAGTGTTAGAGCCTATACCGTCTCTGGTGCAACTCAGTATAAGTTTTATGTTTCGGGGGTATCAAACCCCATTGAACGGAATGATCCATTTCTTAATTTAAATGATTACCATTGGTTTAATTTTAACACTAATTATCAAATTAGTGTTAGGGTTTCTAAACCCGAGAATGCTGGTTTTATTAATCATACTGGAGAAGTATGTTCTGTTAAATTTATTAATTCATCTAATAGACAAGCCGATGAAAATAGATCTTTAAAAAATAATAACTTGACTGAAAGCCTATCTATTTACCCTAATCCATCTAATGGTGTTATTTCAATTAATGGATATAACGAAAGAGAAATCAAAGTTGATTTGTTTAGTATTAATGGGTCAAAAATTCCATTCGAAATACAACATAAAGGAAGTGACATTTTGATAAAAACTAAATATAAAGGCTTGGTTTTTTTGTATTTGCAAGAAAAAAACAATATAAAAACTTACAAAGTTTGGATAAAATAAATGTGGCTAACAAGGTATAAGAAAACATAGGACTTTAAGATTTTATCAAAAGGTCTGCGTTTGTTTGTAAAGTCGCCAAATATAAAATTGGTGTTTACTAAAAATGATAAGATAAAAGCAAAATATTTATATTTAGCTAAGTAATAAACCGAAACGAAGTGCTTATCACCCACCCTACGTTTCTTATACTGAACGTTACCTGCAAGCAGAAAAATGAATATTCCAAAAACATCAGATGACCTTAAAAATGAATTCTATTCCTCAATTGACTTAATTGATAAAATAGGAGATCTAAGGATTCGACAGCTGACT
>NZ_LQRT01000028.1 GCF_001632745.1 Aquimarina aggregata
AATATAAAATTTGGCATTTATAGTAGAAAAGGTAAAAGCAAAATATTTATATTTAGCTAAGTAATAAACTGAAACGATAGAGCTTATCACCTGCCCTACGTTTCTTATACGAGACGTTACCAACAATACCTAAACTAGATGAAGCCAACAACGAAAGCCATTATTAGTATTCTCGAAAATGCAAGTTTTCAATCTAATTTAGAGAACTTAAAAGCTTCAAATGCTACTTTTTCAAATCAAGAGACAACAATTATTGAAGTTTATAATGGGATGTCAGAAATAAGAAATTTATTGACTGATTCAATAGAAAATGGGACATTTGAAAAACTTCCTTTTAACCAAAGAAATGCTATAAATTCACAATTGACTAATGTTAGTAGATATGCTACAAATCTTCAACAAATAATACCTCAATTTAACGCTTTAGAAACAACAATTCACAATAGCAGATTATTAGAATTAAGCACTGAAAGTTTAGATTTTGAAGAAAAGGTAAAAGAAGTAAATAGTTTACGAACAAGATATAAAAGACTATTAAAAGACATTCAAGATTCAGAAGAAATAAAAAAATCTATTGATGAAATAAAAACAAAAGCAGAAGAAGATGCTCAAAATATTTCTTCTATTAGTGAAAAAGCGGATGAATTAAAATTAAAATACGAACAAGATGAAATCAATATCTCAGAAAAATCTAACTCTATTACAGAAGCTGAACAAGAGATAGAGAATAGAAAAAAAGAAATTCTTGCTTTCGCATCCAATGTTGAAGACAATGAATTAAAACTAAATACAATTTACGACAAACTTAAAGATTCGATAGAAAAAGAACTTTCCAGTAAATTAATAAAAGTTAATTCCCTAATCGAAGAAGCTGAAAATGCTTTGGAATTAAAACAAACTGAAGGTATTGCAAAGGCGTATAGTTCAAGATTAAAAAAGATTTCTGATTCTAATAACAAACGTCATTGGCTAATTGGTGCTAGTGTTTTTGTTATTATAACTTTACTTTTAGGATTCTTATTGACTGGAGGAGAAATCAAAATATGGAAATTTGATTTAGGTTTTGCTGATACTGAAAATATAGGATTTATAATCGGTCGTATTGGACTAACTTTTATCGGGATTTCTGGCGCAGTATTTTGTGCCAATAGATTTGTTATACTCCGTAATTTGGAAGAAGATTATGAATATAAGGTAGTACTTACCAAATCCATATTAGCATTTTCCAATAAAATAAAGGAAATAGACGACAGTAAAGTTGCTGATTATCTTACTCAAGTCTTGGATGAACTTCATCAAGACCCTTTAAGAAGTAGAAAACCTGAAAAGAGTTCAAAAAGCGATATGGATTTGGATAAAATTGATAAGTTTCTTGAAATTATTAAAAAAGTAAGACCTGAATAAGAATAATGTACTGTTGGTAACAATGTATAAGAAAACATAGGGCTTTTGGGCTTAATCGAAAGGTCTGTATTTATTTGCAAAGTCGCCAAATATAAAATTTGGCGTTTAAGAAAAATGATAAAAGCAAAATATTTATATTTGGCTTAGTACCAATCCGAAACGTATTGCTTATCACCTGCCCTACGTTTCTTATACGAGACGTTATAGCCAATTTTGACTTAATAAATGGAAGAAAAAACAAATATTCTATTAGACAGACAAACTCTATCCTTACAAGCTGTTATTAATGAAGTTGAAGTTGCTGTTTCAGGAAAGTTAATTTGTAAAATCAAAGGTGTTTCCCTTATTCCTTCTCATGTCAGAATTGAGCCTTTGAAAATAAAAAACAACCTTGTTAAAAAATCTAGTGAAAACCAAACCGATCTTCAAAACAAAATATTTGAAGGGATTTATTATGTCAACGTCTTAGATTACTCTCTTGGTGAAATAACATTTGTGGCTAATATAATATGTGAAAAATGGGCTGAGAATATTTGGAAATATCTGATTAGTAATACCGAAAATTCTCCAGAAATTACTCTTACCGAATCTGGAATTAAAGAACAGTTGTTAAAAAATAATCCTAACGCTTTTTCTTCTTTTGAGGATCTTGACTCTTTTTGTGAAAAATTAAAAATTAAACCTACTGACTTTGTTGTACCAGCAAAATTTAGTCAATTAGAAATTGAGTTAGAAACCCTTTCGGCTAGACTTTCATCGGAGATTTTCTTTTTCAGAAAAAAATTATTTACTGAACTATTGATACAAAAGCTTGAAAGCAAAATTTTTCAACATGAAAAAACAGAAACCAATACTGTAAAACCAAAAAATATAGAAATTTACAGATCCTGGAAATCATCTATGCAAAATGAAATTTCATTAGTTCAAAAATATATCAGGTCTCCTTTCATTTTTGATGATCAAGAACAATTTTCAAATTATGATTCTATAAAAGAGTTTGTTCCCAACAAAGAATTGCAACAAGATCTAGTTTCCGAAACATTTTACTGGATTAATGAATTCCCAAAAGTCAAAAATCGATTCGAAAGAGCAGTTGAACTTTATCAAAAAGATGATGACCAACGTGATTGTTTGGATAACTTAAGATTAACCCTTGAACTCCTAATTAAAAGCATCCTAAACAATAATAAGAGTCTTGAGAATCAACTGGGAGAGATTGGGAAATATCAGAAAGAACTTGGAATTAGTTCGGAAATTAGAAATACATTTACCAAACTAATAGATTACTTCAATAATTATCAGAATAATAAAGTAAAACACGACAACGAAATAAATAACAAACACGAAGTTGAGTTTTTATTTGGATTAACAATGATATTTATTAGGATGTTAATCAAGCCAAATAATAAATTAAGAAAAAAATAAAAAAGGCTATAACAGTTTGTATATTGCATATGCCGCCTTCGGCAGGCAGACGCAACATACAAGGGACGTTGGCAGTAATTGAATTTATGGGTGAAAAAAAATTAAATATTCTTAAAAAACTGATTAATATATTGAGATATATTTTTACCGGATTTTGGGGATTTTTAACAATAATTGTCATTGTATTCTTAATTCACAGATACCTAAATCCTGGATGGAAAAGTATTTCAAACCAAGATTTAAAAGATTATGGAAAAATTAGTTTAATATTTTTTTCAACTCTCGGAATCCTAACATTATTAAAATACTATATACGCAACAAATTGAATAAACAAAATAATGAAGGAAACTAAAACTTTAAAATGGACTCTGATTTCAATTTGTGGAATTGGAATGGTGCTGACAAGTTTTACTTTGTTATATGATTTGCTAATTCCAGATATTTGCTATTATCACACACACGAAATGAATTCATTTTTAAATTTATTTTATAGTGCTGGCTCAGCTGATAATGGACATCCAAGTCCGAATTTATTGAACTTGATAACTTCATTAATTATTGGTGGAATTTTGGGTTATGGAATTTATAAAATTGTGATCAACAAAAAGAAAATAAAAACTACCGCCAACACGGTGTATAAAACATAGCTAGTAAAGGCTTCCCGAAAGGTTTGTGCCTATTTGTGAAGACCGCCAAATTTTTAAATTTGGCTTTTAGAATAGAAAAATTAAAAACAAAACATAAAAATTCGGCTCTGTGTTAATCCGAAAAGTTAGTGTCTATTTACTCGCTACATTTCATACACAAACCGTTAGGCAACATAAAGACAAACGATATTGACAAATAGAAAAACCAATTTCACAACAATCTGGCAAAGAGCCAAAATCAGACCTATTCTACTACTCTTTGCTTTTCAAGGAATTGCATTTGCATTACTTCTTTTTCTACCAATGGGCTTAATAATGAATTCATTGGGGAATAGTTTTCCATTTGTTGAAAACGCTGAGAAAATTCAGTCTGACGGAATCAAAACAAATGCCACACTAACTGAAATTAAAGGAATTGATAATATAACTATCAATGGAAATAATCCGCAAATTTTGAATTATGAATTTGATAATAACGGACAGAAAACTACATCAAAATTCACTGTTTTTAAACCGGCAAAAACGGATAATTTAAAAATTGGAGATACAATTCCAATTAAACATTTGAATGGACAAACAATCCCAATGGAATTTGAACAATACACGTTTAATATGGATTTTATGTATTATATCGCAGGAGTTGTTCTTTTGATTGGACTAATTCTTTTCTACCTTCTATACTCACAAATAAATAAAGAAATCTCATTGTATAAAACAGGCAGAATTATGGAGGGAAAAATAATTTCAATAAACCACAATAAAGGTTTCACATTTTCGAAATTTGGTTCTTCAATGGATGTGCATTATGAATACGGAAATAACGTTGCTAAATCAAGGACTAATAATTTTGCTTTGACAAATAACAAATCAATAGGAGATTCAATTAAAATTTTGGTTTCACAAGACGGAAATTCATCTTGTCTATATCCAGAATTGATTGCTAAAACTAATGGTTGGAAAGAAAATTACGTTGCCTAACAACACCTATGCGATAATGCGGGTTTCGAGTTTAATCAAAAGGTTATTGTCTATTTGGTTTGTCGCCAAAGATTTAAATTTAGTATTTTAGAAAATGTAAAAACAAAACATAAACTTTGGCTAAGTGCTAGCTCGAAAACCAGTGATTTTTTGCTCCCGCACTACGCATAGCTAAACGTTGTATGCAATAGTCCAGTTCGCAAGGACAATTTTTTCGGAGGAGTACGCGAGGATTATGGAGTTTTATTCTGATCAAAGAGACGGACAAAGCCTTTGCTAAAAGGAGTTGTC
>NZ_LQRT01000029.1 GCF_001632745.1 Aquimarina aggregata
ACTAATACGGGTTAGAGCCTTAATACTAGATCGCTCGAAAGTTCACTCCGTTCTTTTAAATTTTACAACTTAATTTAACCATAAAATATATAAATGCTAATCTAAAGGATCGCTCGGATTTACAATCCGAGATTGATTAGATAAAGCTATAAAGCCACTCTTAACGGGGTGGTTTTTTGTTTAATCTTGTTCTCTAGCATTCCAATTTTGTGGGCTTTGTGCCATAGCAAATACGGCAGAGATTATGATGGTTTTGTTTTCTTGATCCACTATAAAATGAATCATATATGGGAACACATCTACAATAGCGGTTTTAACATCACGGTAACGGGTAACAATGTTCTCAGGATTTTTACTGATATGAGCTACTTTTTTACGGACTTCTTTGGTAAAACGTTTGCCTAATCCTTTTTGCTGTTTGTTGTACCACTTGGCAGTACTTTTGATATCTTCTTTGGCAAGCGGTAGTATGACGGTTTTATACATTTATAACTCTTTGTCGATATCGTCCATAGCCTTATCAAAATCTAATACCTGATCAGGATTGTTACGATGATCAGCCAAACGTTTATCTAGTTCCGCTTTATGCCACTCAGGGATATCGTTTAACTCGGTCTCAATATCATTGTACTTCTCTTTGAGTTTATTCCAATCGTTCATTGGGATAAACACCCCAGTAGGAACACCATTACTATCTGAAATATATTGTAAGTTCATTATTATTTAAATTTAAGAGGAATACGCTTGTTGTGTTTTGTAATCCCTAATTACAGAATCAATTATAGAAAATAAATGCCCTTTAAACTCTGAGTTCATACCTTCTATCTCTTGTAAACGTTGTAATGTTTTTTTATCAAAGGAAGCATTAATTCCTTCGCCAACAAGATAATCAAGTGAAACCCCAAAAGCATCTGCAATCTTTTTAGCTGCATCTACAGAAGGAATAGCGATACCTCTTTCATATTTACTAATCATCTCACGAGACACACTACTTTGGTTCGCTAAATCTGTTTGAGACCAATTTTTTTCTTTCCTTAATTTTGCTACAATAATAGCTATTTTATCCATTATAAGCCTGTTTTGAGTCTAATAATACTGTTTAATTACAAATATACGTAATTAAGAGACGTAATTAAATCTAATAATTCTTTGTTGATTTGGAAATAAAATCTACATTTGCGTCTAATAAGACCATTATTTAATTTATCAACAATGTTAGATACGACCAACCCACACAACTATAGTTACACTACAAAACAGTTAGAAATCCATATCCTTGGAGGTATCAAGTTTACTAATCTAGAACGTATGCGGGTTACGCTAAGCATACAGAAACCTAGTAATCATAACGTATTAAGACATAGTATCGATCTGTATAATGATAATACTATAGAGCGATTAGTTAGAAAAATAGCAGAACGTATAGAAATTGGTACATCAATAGTGAGGCAATGCCTCCAAGAGCTTACCGCAGCACTAGAACAATACAGAATCGATCAACTAGCCAAAGAGAATGAAGCAAACCAAATACAATTAAAAGTATTATCTACCAAAGAACGGCAAGCAGCAGAAACTTTTTTAAAGTCTAAAGACTTATTAGCAAAAACAAATGAACTTATCGGTACATCTGGTGTTATCGGAGAAGAAACCAACAGATTATTAATGTACCTGATCTTTACCAGTCGTAAAACTAATAATCCGCTACATTGTATAAGCCTTGGTAGTTCGGGGGTTGGTAAAACACACTTGCAATCTAAAGTAGCAGAACTTATACCCGATGAAGATAAAGTAGAAATCACCGTATTATCAGCAAACGCCTTTTACTATTTTAATAGAACAGAATTACAACACAAGTTAATCTTAATCGAAGACTTAGACGGTGCAGAATCTGTGCTCTATCCATTACGGGAGCTACAATCTAAAAAGAGAATTACAAAAACGGTAGTTCATAAAGACAAAAAAGGAACAACTAAAACCATACATCTAACCGTAGAAGGTCCTGTATCTGTTGCAGGCTGTACCACACAAGAAAGTATTTATGAGGATAATAGTAATCGTAGCTTTTTATTATACATCGATGAATCTAGCGAGCAGGATAAAAAGATCATGCACTATCAGCGCGCCGAGTCGGCGGGACGAGTAAATAAACAAGATGAATTTATCGCAGCTAGGTTTTTACGGGATGTACAACGAATCTTAAAACCTATAAAAGTGATTAATCCGTATGCAGAATACTTAGAATTACCAGAATCTGTATTTAAACCAAGGAGAACCAATAGCCACTATTTACAATTTATAGAAGCAATAACCTTCTATAAACAATATCAACGGGAGCGTAAATATGATGAGCAGACTGGTGAAGAATATATAGAAACCACTATCGAGGATATACAAGAAGCAAACGAGATTATTAAAGAAGTACTCTTGCGTAAAAGTGATACCATCACAGGAGCAGTACGAAATCATCTCGAAAGGCTCAAAATGTATTTAAAAGAAGAAAAAAAGACCGCTTTTACCAATGCAGAGATACGAAGAAACCTACGGGTAAAAGAAAGCACCCTACGCAATTATAACAATCAACTGTTGGCAGAAGGATATATCAAACGGGTAAAGAAAGCCAAAACCAAAAGCTATTGTTTTGAAGTGGTTGACCCCAGTGAATACCAAAGCCTAAAAGATCAGATACATACTGTATTACATACCAAACTAGAGGAAATACAAGTCGCAACACGCAACTAACTCGCAAGTACTGTTTTTGCGAACTTAAAAACAACACTATCAACACATTAATATCAATGAATTATGGATGCTCAAAAAACACATACCGAAGAAAAAAAAATACTGCTCTATGAATTACAATTGATCATTAAAAAGCTCTATCCACATACCAAAACCATCAACCCATATCAAGCTACCATAGATCAATACCTAAACAGGTACGATGTTAAAGAATACTTGTTGTACCAAGAACTATTACATGCCATTACCATACTCAATCAACGGGGAAGGCTTAAAGAGCATAAAAAAGTAATTAGTAGTCAAACTGATGTTATCAACACCTTAGAACTATTACAGATTATACCTGTAGATCAGCAGAGTATGGAATCCTACAATGTGCTATACAAGAGATACAAAACAACACTCTTTACCTCTTTATCTGCTGGGCGAACATTAAAAAAATCACGTACTACCGTATACCGACATTTTAAATCATTACAAGCATTAGGGTTGTTAGAAAAAACAGATCAAAAACAAGACAGTAAACCCTTGTACCGATTATTAGAAAACCTCTATGCAGAAGTCAAAAAAGAGAATATCTATCAAGAAGCCATGGGGGAATGGAGTGACTTTATAGGTTTTGTAGAGTTCTAATGGCTTAACATTTACTAAAAGACCCGGATCGAAAGGTTCGGGATTTTTTGTTGATAGATAAATAGCCAAGTGACTCCCTTAGGTCGAATCATTATTATGGGCGCAGCTGGTAATGCTTTGCCCATAAGCTGTTATAAGGTGTTCCTTCGTCACGCCACAAGCTATTTTTGTTATTCCGCAAGTCCGCTACGCTACCTTGCTACATACCGTTACAGCTTCCTCGCCTCCGGTCGTCAGTTTACACTACAAATAAATAACCTTGTTCTGTTCCTCCATCACCCGTAGCTACTTTTTTGCTTAAAAACAATATGGTTGCCTACGGCGTATGTTAAATTAAGCAAAACCGCTACTTCATGGGCTACGCCGCTTGGTCGCAACCTAGCCGATTATTTATGTTTAAGTCATTATTGTTTTTTAATGGAAAACATAAAAATCGTCTGGCGCATCCCTTCGTTACACTCCCGGTCTACGTCGGTTGCTCCTCTCCGCTTCGGCTACGCCTTTGTTCTGCACGCATGCAGCTTATCTTCAATCGCCAGATGGCTAGGATCAATCTTGAAGCTGAAGGTCAGCAGCAAAGTGCCTTTGCGCACTTCAGCTTCAATATTAATCGTTCTTACTCAAACGCACATATTTTAGTAAAAAGCGGAATGCGGTGGCTTTAGTGGCTGGACTTCCGCTTTTTATTAAAATACTAGCCAAGTGGCGACTGAATACCGCGTAAAGGGCATAAAAACCACTCAAAATGCCCCCAAACCTGTTCAAATCATGTCTACGACACGATTATATGCCTATAATATTATAATATCTTCCGTAAAAATAGCTCGTTAGAAGTCAGGTTTATGAATCATCGCAGTTGGTGCGCGGCTGTTTTACATAAATACGGTTATAGCCCCTGACCATCGGGAAGTGCGGGTATAATACTAATTATGTAAATACAGCTTTGAGTATGCGGCTGACTTTAGAAGTAACAAATACAGAATACCGTAATACTAGTAAAACGTAAATCATTATTTTAGCCAAGTAGAGAGATAGATGACCGAGAAGAACGTTCTTATTTTTTGCTTTGTAGCAGGTAACCGTGTAAAAAAAAGGTACACCTTTTAATTTTTTACGTAACTGATTATACTGGTAATTAC
>NZ_LQRT01000030.1 GCF_001632745.1 Aquimarina aggregata
CTTGGACAACTCCTTTTAGCAAAGGCTTTGTCCGTCTCTTTGATCAGAATAAAACTCCATAATCCTCGCGTACTCCTCCGAAAAAATTGTCCTTGCGAACTGGACTATTGCATACAACGCCAAATATATGAATCGGAGCAAGGCAAGCAAGCCTGAACCAATCGATCTATCTGCGCATTTTTATTTCTTGTTTAATTTATAAAAATCTAGCGCTATTACAAAAAGGAAATGACCTTTTGATTTGACACTAAACTTTGCTCTGATTTCATATATAATGTTAGCAACTGTACTATTTCTCTTTCAGAAACTTAAATATAACATTATCAATGTCTTTATTATTCATAATAGGTTCGAATCCCATTTCACTCTGAAATCGCCTAAGCTTTTTACGATTTAACCAAAAAGTGGTAATCATTCTTTTTTTTAAATATCGTTTTTGCTTTTTCTTTTTCAATCTACGATTCATTCTGATAAACATAATCTCGTACAATGACCATAGTGCAACACAATATAAGAAAGGAACAAATGAAAATGTCAAAATAATAGGGAATAGGAAGCTTTTCACAGTCATTACATTCGCAAAATCTCCAAACCCTTGAACAATTTTAAAAATAGTGCGTCCAAGCACTATTAATCCGAATATAGAAGTAATTCCATTAAATAACTTTTCAACCGATTTATACTCAGGTTTACCTTTGGTAAATAAAGGTGCTATTCCAATGAATGTCATAATTGGAATCAAGATTAATTCAGTAATTAGTGAAAATGTATACAGATTGGCAATAAATTCAATAATTACAATTCCTTTTATACTATCTCTCATAATCGAATTCAAAAAGCCTTGTTCAGAGTTAATGTTATTGGTTTTCATTAGTAAAGGAAACCCTGCAAAAACTATCCATAATATAGAATCCTTTAATAATGATATCTCCCAAAAGCCAATTAATGTTAGTGCAAGAATGATTAAACCAATGTAGATCGTCATAAGAAATACAATGTCAATGACTTTTTCATTAAAGAATGTTTTTACTAGATGTACTGAAGAATTTCGTACACTTTTTTTAGTTAACACAAACAAAAAGAAAATCAGAAACCAAAACACAATTGAAATTTCCCGGTTACTGAATATTTGAGTCATTTATTTTTTATGTATAGTTGCTAACGTTTAATATATGTGTCGTAGCAGGGCAAATTGTTACCTTGCTTTTCGGTTTTTCTGCGCATTGGTTGCTAACTTTTCCTTTCTGCAAGCATTGCGCTTTACCAAATATACAAGAACCATTCGATTGACCACTTAGCTGCTATGATCACATATATCGTGTTGTGGTGTCGTTTTTTATTACGTGATTTTATATTTTCTTCCGATCAATTCACACTTTTTGGTTACATTCCAAAAAGCAAAACCAGGTTCACCAGTTGGTATTTTTCGAGTGATTATTTCGCCATTATTTTTTATAATTTTAAAATCGGCTAAATATCCATTCTGTTTTACACTCATTCCTTCCTCTCTGGTTGTAACGAAAGCTTTGAATCCTTTATGCCGTTCAAATTCCGAGTATTCAAGGAATTCAGTTTTATAGCTATCCAAAAGAACAAATTTATGAGTTGAGTTTATAATAAATTCCGATTCTGATACTTTTAAAATCAAAACAGGAATTTCGTTTTTTTCCAGATCCATTTTTTTAATAAACTCAATTTTTTCCGATTTAGGAATTAAATCGAAGAGAGTAAATAATTCAGTTCCATTAAAATCAGATTTCTCTTTTCCAAAAAATCCAAAAAACCAAAGCTCAATTTGATCTTTTACTTTTTTTGCTGATTTTTCTACTATTTCATTCATTTTTTTAGATGCACCACAACGTCTCTTGTATGGTGCGTTTGCTTCCCGAAGGGAGCATATGCATTATACAAATTGTTATCTATAGTTTTTTATATATTTTATTTTCAGATAATCTTGGCGATTCGTAGGAGATCAGCTTATTATCTTTATATTTAAACTTATGTTCATAATACTGGTTGATTGAATCCGGTGATTTGTTCAATCTAATAATTATATTGTCAATTTTTTCATCAATGGAGAATTGCTCAGAAATAGTATCACCATAAACAACATAATCCATTCCGATAACTACTATTTCATTATCTAAAGATTTAATTTTAAATTTTGGTAACTTAATTATACCATTGTTATCTGTTTTTACTTCATATTTAGGTAATCCATTAATTAGACTTTCATATTTTATTTTAAAATCTCCTATTGACTCTTCATTAAATGATTTTACATTTATCCTTATGGAATCGCTAGAGTTATCAAAATAATTGCGTTCAATTTTGGAAGTTATATCCAAAGTTCTTTGTATCTCAAATAAAGTCAGTGTGATATCTTCTAATTTCCATTTTCCAGTAAAATCATTCCATAACCAACAACTATCACCTCTTTCCTTATAGGTGTAGGTCCCGTCTTTCCTTATTTCTATAGTATCTTCATTAAGGTTATCTATGATTTCAAAAGTTCCGATAACTCTTTCCGAATCAGAACTAATCAAAATGAGTAATATAAAAAATATATAGTGTTTCATTAATTATAGATAACGTTTAATATATGTGTCGTAGCAGGGCAAAATGTTACCCTGATTTTCGATATTTCTGCGCATTGGTTGCTAACTTTTTCATTCTGCAAGCATTGCGCCTTACTAAATATACACGAACCAATCGATTTATCACCGAACTGCTATGATCACATATATGTTGTTGTGGGGAGTTTTTTTTACATTCCAACAGTTTCATAGATATAGCTTATTCCAGTTTCTGGATTTCGTAAATATCTTGAGCGTTCAAATTCGTTTGTTTGATCTTTTGCATAAATTAGAAAATTTTGGTCAGGTTCAAACCATTCAGGCAGTTCAGTCCAATTTTTCCAATCATTTCTGATTGTGTCAATTTCAAGTCCGTTATATTTAACAAATTTTTCAAACCATTTTTTGTCAGATTTAAATTTGAGAAATAGCTCATATTCGAGTGAAAAATGTGGTGATTGATAATATTCACCTTTAATTAATTCAATTTCATTTGGGATCTCACTACGAGACCAATATTTATAAGCTTTCTCAGCATTCTTGGTTTCAACAGGGAAGCAACTAACCAAAAGAAAAACAAATCCGATTAATGTTATTTTTTTTATCAATTTTAAGTTTTTTCAATTACCCACAACGTTAAATATATGGCAAGTTGGGCAGAAAAAAAGCGATTATTATCGGTTTAGCCACAAGCCAAATCTTTTGTATTTTCTGCTTGCCACGTCTTCAGCGTGGTTTTAATTTTTCTTTTTTAATACCAAATCAAAAGATTTGGCGACTTTGCAAATAGACAACAACCTTTCGATTAAACACTGACTGCCCTATTTGCTATATATCGTGTTACCCAC
>NZ_LQRT01000031.1 GCF_001632745.1 Aquimarina aggregata
ATCTTCGGATTGATATCAAAAAACTAAAAGAGCAAGTTAAGCAAGACGCATAAGCTAATTAAGGGCGTATGGGGAATGCCTAGGCTCTCAGAGGCGATGAAGGACGTGATAAGCTGCGAAAAGCTGCGGGGACTGGCACATACAGACTGATCCGCAGATATCCGAATGGGGCAACCCAGTATGTTGAAGACATATTATCCTTTCGAGGAGGCGAACCCGGAGAACTGAAACATCTAAGTACCCGGAGGAGAAGAAAACAAAAGTGATTCCGTTAGTAGTGGCGAGCGAACGCGGACTAGCCCAAACCATATTTGTTACGGCAGATGTGGGGTTGTAGGACTACGATATTTGAACTATAATGAATTAGAACACTTTGGAAAGAGTGGCCATAGACGGTGATAGCCCGGTATAAGTAAAGCGTAGTGAGATAGTAGTATCCTGAGTAGTGCGGGACACGTGTAATCCTGTATGAATTTGGCGGGACCATCCGTTAAGGCTAAATACTCCTGAGAGACCGATAGTGAACCAGTACCGTGAGGGAAAGGTGAAAAGAACCCTGAATAAGGGAGTGAAAAAGATCCTGAAACCATACGCTTACAAGCGGTCGGAGCGCATTTATGTGTGACGGCGTGCCTTTTGCATAATGAGCCTACGAGTTACTTTTACTAGCAAGGTTAAGTTGTTCAGCAACGGATCCGTAGCGAAAGCGAGTCTGAATAGGGCGATATAGTTAGTAGTAGTAGACGCGAAACCGTGTGATCTACCCTTGGGCAGGTTGAAGCTTTGTTAACCCAAAGTGGAGGACCGAACCCGTTGACGTTGAAAAGTCTTGGGATGACCTGAGGGTAGGGGTGAAAGGCCAATCAAACTCGGAAATAGCTCGTACTCCCCGAAATGCATTTAGGTGCAGCGTTGATTTATAGTTTTATAGAGGTAGAGCTACTGATTGGATGCGGGGGCTTCACCGCCTACCAATTCCTGACAAACTCCGAATGCTATAAAATGTTAATCAGCAGTGAGGGCATGGGTGCTAAGGTCCATGTCCGAGAGGGAAAGAACCCAGACCATCAGCTAAGGTCCCAAAATATATGCTAAGTTGAAAAAACGCGGTTGAACTGCTTAGACAGCTAGGATGTTGGCTTGGAAGCAGCCATTCATTTAAAGAGTGCGTAACAGCTCACTAGTCGAGCGGTTCGGCATGGATAATAATCGGGCATAAGCATATTACCGAAGCTATGGGATAGAAATATCGGTAGGGGAGCATTGTAGTGGCGTTGAAGGTGATTCGCGAGGATTGCTGGAGTAGCTACAAAAGAAAATGTAGGCATAAGTAACGATAATGCGGGCGAGAAACCCGCACACCGAAAGACTAAGGTTTCCTCAGCTATGCTAATCAGCTGAGGGTTAGTCGGGCCCTAACGCGAACCCGAAAGGGGTAGTGGATGGACAACAGGTTAATATTCCTGTACCTGCTCACATTAAAAGTGACGGAGGCGAGAAGTTAGTGCGTACTGACGGAATAGTACGTTGAAGGGAGTAGTAATACCCCGATAGTACACTAAGACTACGGTCGAGGTGATAATCTAGCAAATCGACTTCCAAGAAAACCAAGTGAAGCAGCCCGTACCGTAAACCGACACAGGTAGTTGGGATGAGAATTCTAAGGTGCTCGAGAGATTCATGGCTAAGGAACTAGGCAAAATCGACCCGTAACTTCGGGAGAAGGGTCGCCCATCTTCGGATGGGCCGCAGTGAATAGGTCCAGGCGACTGTTTATCAAAAACACAGGGCTATGCTAAATAGAAATATGATGTATATGGCCTGACACCTGCCCGGTGCCGGAAGGTTAAGAGGAGATGTTAGCTTCGGCGAAGCATTGAATTGAAGCCCCGGTAAACGGCGGCCGTAACTATAACGGTCCTAAGGTAGCGAAATTCCTTGTCGGGTAAGTTCCGACCTGCACGAATGGTGCAACGATCTGGACACTGTCTCAGCCATGAGCTCGGTGAAATTGTAGTATCGGTGAAGATGCCGGTTACCCGCTGTGGGACGAAAAGACCCCGTGAACCTTTACTATAGCTTAGTATTGACTTTGGATAAGTAATGTGTAGGATAGGTGGGAGACTTTGAAGTGGCGTCGCCAGGCGTCGTGGAGTCATTGTTGAAATACCACCCTTTGCTTATTCGAAGCCTAACATCGCGAGATGGACAGTGCTTGGTGGGTAGTTTGACTGGGGTGGTCGCCTCCAAAAGAGTAACGGAGGCTTCTAAAGGTTTGCTCAGTACGGTTGGTAATCGTGCGTAGAGTGCAATGGCATAAGCAAGCTTGACTGAGAGAGATACAGCTCGATCAGGTACGAAAGTAGAGCATAGTGATCCGGTGGTTCCGCATGGAAGGGCCATCGCTCAAAGGATAAAAGGTACTCCGGGGATAACAGGCTGATCTCCCCCAAGAGCTCACATCGACGGGGGGGTTTGGCACCTCGATGTCGGCTCGTCACATCCTGGGGCTGGAGAAGGTCCCAAGGGTTGGGCTGTTCGCCCATTAAAGTGGCACGCGAGCTGGGTTCAGAACGTCGTGAGACAGTTCGGTCTCTATCTACAGTGGGCGTTAGAAATTTGAGTGGATCTGACTTTAGTACGAGAGGACCGAGTTGGACGAACCGCTGGTGTATCTGTTGTCTCGCCAGAGGCACTGCAGAGTAGCTACGTTCGGAAGGGATAAGCGCTGAAAGCATATAAGCGCGAAACCCACCACAAGATGAGATTTCTTTAAAGGGTCGTGGGAGACTACCACGTTGATAGGCTATAGGTGTAAAGGCAGTAATGTCATAGCCGAGTAGTACTAATAACCCATAGGCTTATGCGCCTGAATTGCTTTTTACAAGCTTATTTTAGTAACTCTTTAGTGTATTTAAATCAATATGTCAACTTATTAGGTTAGTAGTGTGTTTATGAAATAGTATTTCATAGGTATAGGTACTAATAAAGATTTAAGGTGGTTATAGCAACGGGGCTCACCTCTTACCATTCCGAACAGAGAAGTTAAGCCCGTTAGCGCCAATGGTACTACAATCGTGGAAGAGTAGGTCGCCGCCTTCTTT
>NZ_LQRT01000032.1 GCF_001632745.1 Aquimarina aggregata
GTTATTCTCCACGTAACTAAATTTAGTTTTTTGACCAAGTATCCATATTAGTCCAATTACTAATGTTATAGATATTATTAAAATTATAAATATTTTTTTCATCAAATGGCTTACAACGTTTAGCTATGCGTAGTGCGGAAGCAAAAAATCACTGGTTTTCGAACTAGCACTAAGCCAAATTTTTTGCATTTTGTTTTAATTTTTCTCTTTTAACACCAAATCAAAAGATTTGACGACTTTACAAATAGACAATGACCTTTCGATTGAACCTAAACCCCGCATTATCGTATAGGTGCTGTTACACCCAGTTTTTTATTATAGCATCATTTATTGTTTTTTCAATCCAATCAAACTGATCTAGTTCTATTAATTTAGACATCAGACTTGCAGGAATTCCTTTTCGTCCGATTAAAGTTCCAACTATCTGCCCAGCTATTGAAGCATTAGTATCCGTATCTCCTCCAATTTCAATTAGCTGTTCAAATATACCTTCTATTCCGATTTTGGTCACTTGATTTGCTGAAGCAATTGCTAATGGCACAGAATTTACAACATATCCATCATTTCCTTTCTCTCCAATCTCTAATAGGTTATCTATGTCTTTTATTTCAATTAATCGGTCTTTTAATCTTGTGTCTGGAATTTGATCAATTAGTAATTCAATGAGATTTTCTTTACCTGTCCATTTTTTTTCTATGGCTGCCTGTATCGCAAGTGTAACGCATAGCGCACCAACATACGCTTCATCATTATTGTGCGTTATGTTACTTATTTCTCTTATTTGATCACGAGTAATTTTGTCAACAAAAGCTATTGGTGCGATTCTCATAGCAGCACCATTTCCAGCTGCATATTCTCCTTTTCTACCAACTTGACTCCAATGTCCACCGACTTCTAATTCTTGAAAAGCTTTTAGTGTACTAGCTCCAATTCCAGTAATTCTTCTTTGCTTGAAATAATTCAGATATTTTTGAGCAAAATACTCAGTTTTCAATTTATTATTTTCCGTAATTACTTCGCAAGTGGCTAAAGTCAGTTGCGTGTCATCGGTAATTTTCCATTGTGGAATTGTCTTTTCAGGTTTGCCAAAAAGATAAAAGGTATTCGCATCATCAGAGTCGGATTTTGCCAGATTTTCATATGCACTTCCATATGCATCTCCAATCGCACCGCAAATAATGCATCCTTCAAACCTTTCTGATATTGTCATTTTTTAATTGGGTGTAACGTTAAGTGTATGTTTTGTTTGGCTGTAATCGTTTGCGAAGCGCTAGCGTAGACAAACTATTTGCCAACTTGGAACATACACAGTGTTAGCATACGTTTTTTAATCTGTTAATTTTTTGTACGCTATTCTGAAGGGGAATATGATATTATAATCTTTCCCTTGAGTATGATAATAATCAAAATTTGGCAATTGCTTTACAATTTTGATAATCTCATTTTTATTATTTTCTTTAATATCTCCTTTTATATTAATTGAAAAATCATTTTTAGAGCTTCCCGTTTTAATTGTAATAGTAAACCTTATTATTTCTTCATCTGACACTATAACTTCTCTTAAGTCAATGTTTTTTTCTATAAATTCAATTAAGTTTTGAGTGTTTTCTGTATAAATAGATTTAAAGAAGTTATTGTTAGAAACGTCACTTTTCACTAAAACCCCATTTTTGAATGTGAATTCCAATTCGGATTTATGAATTTTACATCCTGGGCTGGCACCTAACCAAATATGCTCTCCCTTTGGAGCATATAATGTGTTAGAATACCAATCGGCATGAACTAATCCATTTTTATACTTTTTTTTAAATAAATCTTTTAAATCTGCTTTGTAATTATCTTTTAGGTAATTGCAACTATAAATATCTGATAAGTAAAGTTTGTTTTCAATTATTTTCCATTCGGCTTGAAAATTTTTAGTGTTCCCCCAGCCAAGAGGCTTAATTCCTTTTTCTAAAAACAGTTTTTGAAAATCAATTTTAGGATGGGAATATAAAGGTGAT
The DNA here is from genome assembly GCF_001632745.1 of Aquimarina aggregata. Classification (GTDB taxonomy): domain Bacteria; phylum Bacteroidota; class Bacteroidia; order Flavobacteriales; family Flavobacteriaceae; genus Aquimarina; species Aquimarina aggregata. Next base: position 2,004 of record NZ_LQRT01000032.1, read on the forward strand.
TTCTGGAACATAATTGTATCATTTTCCAAAATAAGCAAATCTGGTAAATGATATGTACATTGTGAAAAAGATAAATTTCCAATAACTGCAAAAAATATTAAAATTATCTTTTTCATAATGTATGCTAACGTTTAATATATGTGTCGTAGCAGGGCAAAATGTTATCCTGTTTTCGACAAAAACTGCGCATTGGTTGCTAACTTTTTCATTCTGTAAGCATTGCGCCTACATAAATATACAAGAACCAATCGATTAATCACTAATTAGCTATGATCACATATATAGTGTTGTAGCCAGTTTATTTTTCGTCAGATAACTCGTCAAAAAACTTAGTAGAATTTGTCAAAAACCTATGCGCATTTGATTTTCCGATTAATTTTGATAACTCTTTAATGTTGGGTTTACTTAGGTTTCCTTGGACATCCATTAATATCCAATCGTTTTTCTGACATAATTCGAGCATTGAATTTAGAAATACCAACGTTTTATCTGTTAGATCTGTTCGGAATTGAAACTCGTCAATAAAACCTCCATTCTCATTAATGTCAATATACGCATCGTGATCAAATTCCGACTTTTCACTTTTCCAGTTCAAACCATTTGTCCAACTTGCACGGGTTATAAATTTGTCTATTTCTTTTTCTAAATTTAAAATATCAACGTTTATTTCTTTCCACCATTTTATAGTTCTAGCGTCTTCAAAGTCAGGTTCAATATCTCCATCTATATCTCCAACAAAATTGTCCCAAAATTTTTTCCATTCAGAATGTTTAATTTCTAATTGTTCTGGTATATGACCAAACTTTTGTTTAATCGATTTTTTTGGAAGTATAAATATTGGAAACTGATTAATTGCCATTAGTTTATTTTGAATTGGCTACAACGTTAAATATATGGCAAGTTGGGCAGAAAAAAAGCGATTATTATCGGTTTAGCCACAAGCCAAATCTTTTGTATTTTCTGCTTGCCACGTCTTCGGCGTGGTTTTAATTTTTCTTTTTTAATACCAAATCAAAAGATTTGGCGACTTTGCAAATAGACAACAACCTTTCGATTAAACACTGACTGCCCTATTTGCTATATATCGTGTTACCCAC
>NZ_LQRT01000033.1 GCF_001632745.1 Aquimarina aggregata
CCCCAAGTGAAGGGAGCATTTACCTCCTGACGAATAAAATCTCCGTCTACATATAATTTTACATTACTAATAGAACCATCATTATCAGATGCATTTACAGTAACTTCGAGTTCATCATATCCTTCAGGCAAACTAATATCTCCTGAAGGAGAAACAAAAGAAATGTTTGGCTTTTGATTAGGAACATCAACTAACTCTAGTTTCAACCTTAAATAGTGTAACGGCAACTGATCACTATTTTTTTCTTCTGAAACAATAATGTGCAAGTAGCCATTGGCGTATTCATAAACCATTTGATCAAATTTTTTGCTTCCTGACCATGTATAATCTGTTCGCCAATTACTTTCACCTTCTTTGGTACTTCTAAGTTGAATTTTTCCGTTAGTCTTTACTTCTATACTATATACTCTTCCATCATCCCCAGGAAAATTAACAGATGGGGAACCTCCTGAAGCTTTAATCACTTCATCAGAATTCGGTTTTGTGTAATAATGAACAGTTCCTCTACCAGGAATTCGATTCGTAAAATGAACTGCTTTGTTTTTAGAAACCACAAAATTGGGAGCACTAGTCATTCCATTGCTTCCATTTGGTAAAGGGTCAGCAATTTTAAATTTATTCATCTCTGTAAGTCCTTCAATTGGTGTAGAAATGTTTTGCCCCTTGAGATTTTTCCACGTATCTCCTAATCCATTATCTCCTATTGCAGCATAGTAAAACCCCTTGTTAAACTCAACATTGTCTCCTTTTATGCGAACAGAACATCCTAAATATAATTGATCAAAAAAATATCTAAATCCTCCATATTGATTAAATTCAGGATTTTCATTGTTTCCTCTCATTACTAATTGAGTATCCGACCAAGAATTTCCATCGTACAGGATAATATACTTATCTCCTTGTCTAGATGTTCCTAAACGATACTCAACAATTAATTCACCATTCTGGTTTACTTCTGTGTTAGGATATGTGAATCTGGATATCACATTTCCTGGTTTAAAATAATTTCTTTTGGATGAAAACTTATCTAGCGTAAAGTCGGAATCTGGAGCAAACGCGATATTTTTTTCAGAAAATCTATATTTTAATTCGCTAGCATGCATATCATACATTAAATGAATCGTTCCATCGATTGGAGAAACTCCTAATGCTGCAACTCGATGAGAATTACCAGCTCCAGAACTATATAAACTAACCTTATCAGGAAACTGTATAGTAGCCCAAGTATTGGATTCTATGTGGAGTCTTGATAACATTAAATTTCTATTTTGCATACCTCCTTTATACCAGGTTAAAAACAGATACCCATTTACTAACTGCAAACAATCTCCTTTGGGTGATATATTTCTATTAAAACGAGCGGCTGGCTTAGCGGGATCAGCATACCAAAACTTTAAAGCGTCTTGATTTAGCTCCTGGTGTTTTTCTAGACTTACTTGTGCTATTGTGAAACTATTTACGCAGGTAAATAAGATAAAAAGCACTGTAACAATTGGTTTTAAGTGATTCATAGTGAACGATATTATTAATTCTTTTTTAGTTAGTTCATTACTAGGATGTTTCTGATAGTCTGAAACATCCTAGTAAATTTTATTTTTTCATAACCAATATTGATTCCTTAAACCTTACTGATTTAACAATTAAGAAATAAGATCCTGTTGGTAATTCTGAAACATCGATAGTTTCTGTTTCTTTATCAGTAGTAAACTCCTTAACTATTCTACCTTCTACACTTATTAACTGAAGTGTTTTTAATTCTTCTGACATTCCTGAAACTGTTAAAAAAGAATCCAATAAAGGATTAGGAAAAGCTTTAATCTGCGAAATGTCAATTTTTGGATTCGATCTATTACAGTTTGGTGTTGTGCCAGAATTGCTAAAATAGATCGTATATTCTTTAGATTTGGAAACCATTACAAAATTATCTCCATCTCTAGCTACCCAATAAGAACCATCTAATCCATCAAAACCAGTATTCCTTAATGTAACTTCCGGGTTTGAATTCAGTAATTGAAAGCTCATGGAACCTTTAAAATCTATATACCAATCCGGAGATCCATTATTTGTATTAATAGCAAACTGATACAATTCATTGTCACCCGGCACCCAATTAATCGTGAATTTTCTGAAGTTTCCTAATTTGGGCCCGTTATCTCCTAATACATGTACATTAGAATATGTTACCTTATCCATAGCACTTAAACCACTATTTATTGGCGCTCCAAAGGAACATATATCTCCGCCACCTGAATCTGTTCCTCTTACTGTAAGTGTAAATGTTGCTTGATTGGTTGCTCCATCATTATCCGTAACAATCGCTTTAAATGTATAAGAACCTGTACCCAACCCATTTATTTCTTGAGGGTTTGGAGAGGTATCATGACCCCATTCGTATGGAGCATTAACTTCTTGACGAACAAAATCATTATTTATATACAACTTTACATTAGCCACAGTTCCATCGGAATCAGATGCATTTACAACTGCAGTAAGATCATATCCTTCATCAACCGTAATGTTTCCTGTTGGCAATGCAAAGG
>NZ_LQRT01000034.1 GCF_001632745.1 Aquimarina aggregata
ATTGACCCGGGTATTCCTGTTTAAATTGACCCACCCCCAAAAGCGTGTATTTTGAATAACTTGTATGGTTATCAATAATCAAAATAACCATGGCAAATACACACTTAGATATGCGAAAAATAAAGCAGTTATATCGTTTCTATACCCAAGGGGTTAGTAAGCGAAAAATTAGTAAACGGTTAGGGATCTCTCGCAATACAGTTCGTAAATACCTTGATTTATTGATTAAAAGTAAATTGACTAGTGAAGAAGTAGATGCCCTTACTTTTGAAGAACTTCGTATCCTTTTGGATATTGACCATACTCAGGTTACTACGCGTCATTCCTATCTATTTGATTTATTCCCATTAGTTAGCAAAGAGCTTAAGAAAGTAAGGGTAACCCGTTATATGATATGGGAGAGTTACCTTGAGAAGTATCCTAATCTTGTATCGTATTCAAGATTTTGTCATCTCTATAAAGTCTGGAGTCGTAACCAAAGCCCTGTAATGCGATTTAATCATAAAGCAGGCGATAAGATGTTTGTTGATTTTACAGGTAAGAAACTCTCCATTATTGATCCCGCCACAGGAGAGTTAAAAGAAATGGAGGTTTTTATTGCTGTACTGGGAGCAAGTGGTTATACCTATGTAGAGGCTTGTCCTTCTCAAAAACGAGAAGATTTTATAGGATGTATGATAGGTGCATTAAATTTTTATGGAGGTGTTCCCAGGGCTATAGTAACTGATAATTTAAAATCAGCAGTTACCAAAAGTAGTAAATATGAACCTATTCTTAATGAAAGCCTGTTAGCTATGGCTACTCACTATAATACTACAGTTTTACCAACAAGAGCTTACCGTCCTAGGGATAAGGCATTAGTAGAGAATGCTGTAAAGATTATTTATACTCGGGTATTTGCTCCTTTAGGAGCTACTGATTTTTATACTCTGGCAGCATTGAACACAACGATATCAGAACATACCCTGATACATAACAAAACTAATTTTCAATCCAGGGATTATTCTCGTTTAGATCTTTTTGAATCAATAGAAAAACAAGAATTAACAGCTTTACCAGTAGAGTCCTATAGGTTGCGACAATATGTAATGGGAACTGTATATAAAACTTCTCATATTTACATCAGTAAAGACAAACATCATTACAGTGTTCCTTATACTTATATTGGTAAAAAGGTACGTATTATTTACACCAAAGATACCTTTGAAATTTACCTAAAACAAAAATGAATAGCACTCCATAAAAGAGGTTTAAAAAGATATGGATATACTACAGACCCATCCCATATGCCCTCTACTCATAGATATGTTGCAGATTGGAACCCAGAAAAGTTTTTAAACTGGGCAGATACTATAGGAGACTATTGCAAAACTTTTATCACGTTGTTACTTGCTAAAAGACAACATCCGGAACAATCTTATAAATCCTGTGCTGGCGTACTGGGATTAGCTAAAAAAGTAGGCAATAATCGTTTAGACAATGCCTGTAAAAGAGCTTTAGATTATGAACGGATCAATTATCAAAGTGTGAAAAGCATACTGGAAAAAGGACTGGATGCTATACAAGAAGAAACCAATACAGAATCTAATATACCTAAGCATACTAACATTAGAGGAGGGAACTATTGCAAATAATTAAAATCGATAAAAAATGAATACACAAACATTACAGCAAATGAAACAGTTAAGGCTCTATGGAATGCACGGGGCTTTTTCTACAACTCTTGAAGCCAATCACGGCAATTATCCAATGATGAGCTAGTTGCTTATCTATTGCAATCTGAATGGGATGATAAACACAACAGAAGAATAGAAAGGCTTACAAAAGCAGCTAAATTTAGATATCAAGCAGCTATAGAAGAAATCATTTTTGACCCGAAAAGAGCTATTGATAAAAATCAATTTATCAGATTTACTGAATGTGATTTTATCCAAAACAAAGAAAATATATTGATCACAGGAAGTACAGGGGTAGGTAAAAGTTTTATCGCCTCTGCAATAGGGTACCAAGCCTGTTCTCAAGGGTACAGGGTAAAATATTATAATATCAATAAACTCTTTGCCAAATTAAAACTAGCAAAAGCCGACGGATCATATCTAAAAGAAGTAGATCGAATAGAAAAACAAGATTTACTAATACTAGATGATTTTGGACTCCAGGAACTAGACAATAATAAAAGACAGGCGTTTATGGAAATCATAGAAGACAGGCACGGAAAAAAATCAACAATTATTGCTTCCCAATTACCAATAATAAGCTGGCATCAGATCATAGGAGAGCAAACAATAGCTGATGCAATATTAGATCGATTAGTACACTCAGCACATCGAGTCGACCTCAAAGGAGAATCGATGAGAAGAAAAAGAAAAAAAATGTAATTTTAACAACAAAATAAACACGATTTTGGGAACTGTTTTGCTATGCTCAATTTAAACAGGAATACCCGGGTCAAATTCACAAGAATCTCCA
>NZ_LQRT01000035.1 GCF_001632745.1 Aquimarina aggregata
AAAGTTATGGATTATTTAAACTCTCCTCTTGAATTAAAATCTGTTTCAGCAGTTGACGGTTTTTATAGTTGGAAAGATGAGTACAAATCAGAAGCGAAAAGTTTTGCCTTTTTGCCTGAAAAATTTAAAACAGTAAACAAAGATATTGAAGCATATTTTGTGTATAGTTGGCATTATGACAAACTAAATAAAGATGTAGACTTAATAAAAGTTATTTATAATATCCATTTATCTTCAAATGGAGAAAAATATGTCGTTAAAAATGAGATTGTTTTTAAATTGAAATCTGAATTAATTTTCAGAAGCCCAATACGATTTCATTAATTGGGATAAAAAACCGCTTACAACACTATATGATGTGATCATAGCTAATTAGTGATTAATCGAATGGTTCTTGTATATTTAGGATAGCGCAGTGATTTTAAAGCTGAATTAAAGTATAAAATCTGAGCAGAAATGTCGATGGTTAGGTAACATTTTGCCTCGCCAAGACACATATATTAAACGTTACCGCCAATTAAAAATGAATAAAATAAAACTCATATTGGGATTCTTAATTATCGGACTGAGTAGCTGTTCTAATACGGCAGACTCAAATAACTTGGACAGCGACGATTATGACAAAAAAGATGAAAGAATTAAAACTTTAGAAAAGGAAATCAAATCTTTCAGCGAAATCAAAAATGCCGAATTCGAATTATTTAATGTAAATGGATTTTCGAATAGTCGAACAACAGTGCCAGGAGCATCTTCATGGGACTACAAATTTGCCATTAAAGTAAATCCATCTGATATTGACAAATGGACTACAGGATTGATAAAAATTGAACTTAATGGGAGTAATAAAGAGTGGATGAATAAGATAATTGAGAAAAGAAAAAATGACTGGAAGACTAAAACCGAACCTGAATTTTATACAAGAAAAGAAGATAATGTAACGGTTGCAGTTTATAAATTAGAAGGAATTATCTTCAAACGAGTGATCAATAATTAAAAAGAAAAAGGCGGTAACAATGGCTATAAAGCATAGACCTGAGCAACCAAACCGTCCCTACGCTTCATAGTCAAAGCGTTATATGCAAATAAAACAAGTATGAAAATAAAATTTACTATTCTTTTTATAATATTTATTTCAATTCAATTATTCGGACAAAATGAATCCGAAAAAGAAGAAAACCTTAGGGCTAAAAATCAGATTGGAGAAAAACTAACATATGAATTTAACTTAGAAACAAATGATAGCATTTTGACTAATCAAGACTTCTATAATAAAAACGGAAAGCATATTAAAGATTTAAGATTTAACGAAAAAGGTGAAATAAGATATCGTTATGCTATTCAACTCGATTCAAAAGGGTTAATGGAAAAACAAACAGGTTATAAATTTGGAGAAATTTCAACTGTTCTAACTTATAAGTATGATAAGAATGGCAACAGAACAGATAACTTTCAACATAAACCAGATGGGACTTTGTTAATTCATCAGAAACGCATTTATAATAAAAAGAACTTAAATACTGAACTTCATAACAAACGAAAAAATAGTGAAGATTATTTTAGAAGTAGTCAGTACTATTATAATAAAGATGGTAAATATTCAAAAATTAAATCTTTCAATCCCAACGGGAAATTAATTCGTTTATCAGAATATGAATATAACAAAGAAGGAAATAAATCAAAAGTATATAATATCAAGGATGGTAATAAAGATCTAACTGTTTCGTATGAATATGACGAAAAAAGTAATTTAATTAAAAGATTGCTTATAAAAGCAAATAAGCATATTGAATATAAATATGATAATGAAAATAACTTAATCGAAGAAAAGACTTTCGAAAAGAATGTATTAACTAAAAAGATTAGGTTTTTTTATAAAAAAATTAGCACATAACAGTTTGTGTATTCCATATGCTCCCTTCGGGAAGCAAACGCAACATACAAGAAACGTTATACACAAGCAAAAAAATAAATGATAATTGGAAATAAAAACTCTTTTGCTGTAGAATTTACTCAATTTGATTCTGACTCAAAAATGGGTTACGGAAAAGTTTGGGTTCAAAATGAATTCTATGGAAGTAATGAATCATTGTATACTAAGTAGAACTGAATTACGTGAATTTACAAAAATAAAAGGTTTTGAAGATAAAGTTATTATTCCAAATGATGGAGAAATAATCAATTTATAAAAATACTACACACAACAAAGTATATAAAAAATAACTCACTAACTGCAAGACTAAAAGTTTTGTAGTTTTTTTATTACTATAGTTTTAACAATGAAAATATAGCAAATTAACACACTACGTTTCATATACAAGGAACGTTGTGTACAATTATAACAGAATAAATGGGGATATTTGATAAACTATTTAACAAAAAAAAGGAAGTAATGGATTTTCCTCCTAAACCTAAATGGAAACCGAATTTACCTATCGATTTGAATCTTATTTTAGAAAAATCTAAGTATTATACTGATAAAAAAATACAGATTGCAGTTTTTGAAAATGGAACTGTAATAATGTTTCCTAAAAGAGTTTCTGACATTAACTCTTCTGCTTTAGAAACACTTGATAAAATTTACAATGCTCATCCTGATTTTAACCCAACAGAAATGGATGATGGAAATTATACTATTCAATATAATGAGCCTGCCTTCAATATTGTTTTTAAAGAGGAAATTGAAAATCACTGGAAATATATTGACAAAAATCATCTTGATGGAATTTGCACTGACGAAGTTCTGATAAATGCAAATGGAGAACATAACGTATTTAATGAAATAGGTAAAATCTGTTTGTTTGGACGAAGTAAAATGTTTATGGATGCTCAGAATCCAAAAGTCATTTTGACATTTGACAACCTGGAAAAGTAACTGTAAACATAAAGTAAAAAAATCAATAAAAGTGTGATTATTTTTAAGTCTTGCGAATAATAAGTAAACTAACTTATTATAATATGGCAACTAGAAAAATTATCGGTATTGCATTTTCATTTATAGGTATTTTATTTAGCATAATCTTCCTATTACATTCAGACCTAAATACTAATTTAAAAGAATATTTTGATTTTTCTTTTAAGAGTTATTTCAGCTTATCCTATTTTAATCAAGTTTTGCCGCTAATTATTTGCTTAATTCTGTTCTATGGCGGCATATTGTTAATAATAAAACCTACAAAATCAAACCCTATCTTAGCCTTATTCGGATTTACAGTACTAGAGGAAATTGTGTTCAGTTGGTTTGGTGTAATTTCTATTGATTTCCCAACTTATATTGTCGCAATATTTTTTGCTAGTGCATTACTCTCATTATGGATTGCTTATTCAGACACTATTAACCAAAAACATTTATCATTAAAAGAAGGTGTTTCTAGTTTAATTCTTGGAACTTCAATTAACCTGTTCTCTAATTTCTTTTTTTTTTTTTTTAAAGTGTGATTATTCATTCTCCTTTTCGAATAATATATAAAACCAAGAGATATAGTTTCACAATGAGTAAATAATTATAAATTACAAAAGTACAATCACTTACAAATGATGGTAAATAAAAAAGAACAATTCATAAAAACGATAGATGAACATAAAAAAATCATCTATAAAATTGTGAATTCTTACTGTCCAAATAGAGATAACAGAAAAGACTTAGAACAAGAAATTATTATTCAGTTATGGAACGCATTTGATAAATATGATGACACCTATAAATACTCTACTTGGATGTATCGCATAGCCCTTAACGTTGCTATATCTTTTTATAGAAAAGAAAAAAAATGGTTTTCTAAAAGTGATTTTTATAATGAAGAATCTATTTTTAAAGTAGAAGAAGATACTAGTGAAGTGGAAACAGAATTAGATTATCATTTGAAATTATTACAAGAATTCATCCATAATCTAAACGAACTAAATAAAGCCTTAATGCTATTATACTTAGAGGAAAAAAGCTACGAAGAAATTGCAGAAATACTAGGCATTACAAAAACCAATGTCGCTACAAAAATTAGCAGAATTAAATTAAAATTAAAAAACGAATTTAAAAAAATACGGAAAAATGGAAGCAGGAGAGTTTAAAAAAATATTAGCAGCTTACGATACTAAACTAGATGAAAAATTAAGTTTGAACGTAGCTTCTTTTAAAAGTATCAATTTAGACAAATCAGAAAAGAGAACACTAAGTATTCTTAAGTACAGAATTACAGAAATTGTAGTTTTTTCTTTATTAGCATTGTTTATGGGAAATTATATTGCAAGTAATTGGAACCAATCACATTTAGCAATAAGTGGAATTATTGTTGGTATTTTCACTCTAATTGCGTTAGCTGGCAGTATAGGACAAGTTACTTTATTAAAACAAATTGACTTTGCAAAACCGATAGTTGATATAAGAAATAAGATAGAATTAGTAAATACTCACGGATTGTTATTTGTAAAGTTAATGTTTTTATCCACCCCAATATGGTGGTCTTTTATAGTGGTTGGTAGCGACTCTTTATTCAACATTGACTTATATGCAAATATGGATGCCGATTTTGTGCTAAAATACCTTATGGTTAATTCGTTATTAATTATCCCGTTAGTCTGGTTTTTAAATAAATTAACCTACAAAAACCTACATATTAAATGGGTAAGAAAAACGATAAGGTTATTTACAGGGTCAAAAACTATGAAAGCTTTAGAGTTTTTAAATGATATTGAGAAGTTTGAAAATTAATTAATTACTCTATACTATTATATTTGGTGCTGTGATTAGTTTCTCAAAAATATAAAAGAACGAACAGCCAACAACATATATAAAAAACAGCAGTTAAGGATTAAATTAAACGTTTATTTCTTTTCTACTATCTTTATTTCTAACAAAAAAGTAGCACTTAAAAATCCGCTACTTTTTATATACAAACCGTTGGCAATCATTAAATGAAAAGAATAATAAAAATAATAGGAATTCTTTTAATCCTATATCTCTTTATATCCTATATATTTCCAAAATATATAGCAGCTCCAATAGCAGCTTGGAATTCTCATCAAGTTTGGAAAGAACACGAAAAAAAATCACAAAAAATCTTAAATTCAGATGATTATGAAATAATTGGAGTTTATGAATTTAAAACTGAAAATAGAGAGGAAAATCATTTTGTTTTTATAGATACAGTCCAAAATAAGTTAACTGGGTTTTATTTCGGAACTGAAAGTAGTGGCGAACACGGAATTTCGCATTTTGGAAACCCATTATTGGATCTTAAACTTATTGAAAATAGAATTGAATTTGAGATTGGAGAAAGGGAACTTTATGAAACAACGAGAAATAAAATTTATAAACCATCTCAAAAACCAAAAGAAGAAACTTCTATCGGAATTTCAAAAAGCCCTCTAAGTTATTCTGGAAAATTGACAGAATTTGGATTCAAATTAACCTGTAAATCTGAGTTTTATGATTGTTGGGAGAATGAAATGGAGTTTAAAAGAATATACGATTAAAAAACGATTTGCCAACACTATATATGATGTCATGGCAGCAAAGTGATCAATTCAATGGTTATTGTATATTTATAAAGGTGCAATCCTTGCAAAAAGTAAAAGTTAGCAACCAATCTGCAGAAAAGTCGAAAAGCAAGGTAACATTTCGCCATACTACGACACAAATATTAAATACTATGGTATATAATGGAACAGACTTTCAATAAAAAGGAAATAAATTATCTGATTTTAGTAATTAAATTATTAATTCTAATATTCTTTATTTTTGTTTCAATTAGAGGTTATCAAGAAACTATTTTTGAATTGGATACTAACTATGGAAATCAATATAAATTGTCTGATTTCGTTCGATTAATAACAAGAAGAACATATTTCCGACCTTCCATCCTTTTATTATTCCCACTTATTGGCATTTTTATAAATAAAAAAATTGGTTGGATTTTTATCACATCATACTTTTACTTTCTACTGACTTGGCTAGTTTTTTCTACTATATCCAATGGACTAAATTATAATGAAGAAATACTATTTTTTGCTGTTGCATTGGTGCTAACATTAATATTTATTTGGATTATGAATCGAAAAAAAATCGTTGAGAAAGTTTACAATCTTAAAAAGAACGAAGTTTTGATTACCAATATAAAAGCTTCCTCTATTGGAATTTTCTTGACCTTATATCTTGCATGGACACAAATAATTTAGACGTACTGTAACAACGCGTATAATTAATTGCGGCGGAATTTCCTTATCGGAAATTCACTTCCATTAATTATTTTTTGCAGCAACAGAAGGTACTCGCGTACTTTCTCGAAACTAATCATACACAAACCGTTAGCATTAATTAAGAAGACTGAAATGAAAATTAGAGAAGCACATAGAAATGATTATACTATTTCTACTGACAAGGATAAATTAGATATTTTGAGCATTCACAAATTCCTTACAAACGAAACTGATTGGGCTAACGGAATTCCAATCAATACTTTGAAAACATCAATTGAAAACTCTTTGAATTTTGGGCTTTACTACGAAAAAAAGCAAATTGGCTTTGCTAGAATAATTTCAGACTATTCAACTATTGCATATTTAGGAGATGTTTATGTTCTAAAGGAATATAGAGGAAAAGGATTGAGTAAATGGTTGATAAATGAAATAATGAAACACCCCAATCTTCAAGGATTAAGACGCTGGATTTTATTAACAGATACAGCTGAATGGCTTTATAAAAAGTTTGGGTTTACAGAAATACCTAATCCCGAATTTTATATGGAGAAACATAATCCGAATGTATATAACGGAATAGATAAAACTAATGCCGACAATGGCTATAATTAATATGGGGTTTAAGGCTTAATCCAAAGTTTGAGTATATTTATAAAGCCCGAAAAATCTATCGGATTTTGCTTTGATAACAAAAAAAGAAAAAACAAAACAAACAGTTTTTGCTAAGTGCAAGTACGAAAGTTAGCGTTCTCATACTATCCGTACTACCTATAACCAAGACGTTACAGCATATATGAAAAAACCAATCATAACAATATTAACTGGAATTATTTTAATGGGATTATTTGGCTTCTTTAAAAAAAACAGAATAACGGAAAAAGATACTAAGTCAATAATTTTAGGAATGATTCTTCTTGAAGAGCCAAATTCATTTGACTTAAAAGGTACGGTAACTGAATTAAGAAAAAAATGGCACTTAAAAGTTGACGATACTGATGCCGACGATAAAGCTGCTATTTTAAAAATCAATGATTATACTATTGCTATTGCAAATATGGGGGTTTCTATTCCTGAAAATGAGGTTGAATCAGCCGCAGCATATAATTATTTCTGGAAAAATGGAGTTGAAGAAACCTCAAAACATAAAGGACATATACTATTAACGATAACTAATGCGGGTAAAAATGCTATTAAAGAAAATTTATTATATACTAAATTAGCGTCTTCTGTCATGAACAACAGTAAATCTTTAGGAATATATATTGGAGGAAGAACTTTAGTTTTGAAAAAGGAGTTTTATCAAGAAAATATTAAAATGATGTCTGAACAAGACCTTCCTTTATATAATTGGATTTATTTTGGGTTAAGAGATGAAAACGGAAAAAAATCTATTTATACATATGGTCTTAAGGACTTTGGTAAAAAAGAAATGGAAATCATTGATTCCAAAAACTCTTTTGAAGAACTTAATGAAATGATGTTTAATCTAACGCATTATGTAATTAGTTACAATGTCAAATTAAATGACGGAGAAACAATCGGAATTTCTGCTGATCAAAAACTAAAAATATCAGAATCGAAAGGAAAGTTTATTGATGGAAATACTTTAAAAATAGCATATTAAAAAACGTGCTGTAACACTATGTAAACCCAATGCTTTTAGTGCTATAAGGTAAGGGAGTTTTGTATTTGTGAGGTCGGCGACTCACATTGAGAAAAATAAAAATTCGGGTTTTCCCGCTGTGACTCCCAAGTTTTAATTTGGCTGTATTTATAAAAAACTAAACATAGAAATTATGTGGACTTAGCCCTACAATTGCAAGAGAAGCAATACGAATGTTAAAAAGTAAAAGCCTTTAACTTATCAACCAATAATCATAAAAATTGATGTATAAAAATTAAGTATCAGTTGTCCTATACAGACATAATAGCTACTATAATTGTTTTGGATTCAATGTGTTAATTAAGAGTTAATCTTAAACTGGATATAACATTTAGTTTCGTTTTTTGTAGGTTCAAGTCAGTTCTTTATTTAATAGAACTCGACCTATTAAATCACAATCACATAAAATCTTAAAATGAAAACTACTACCAAGTTAGCTTTACTCTGTTTACTCACATTCTGGGTAACTTTTAGTATCAATGCACAAGAAAAACCCAAAAACCCATTAAACGGATTAGAATTTAGAAATATTGGCCCGGCAATGACCTCGGGCAGAATCGCTGATATCGCCATTCATCCTGAAAATGAAAACATTTGGTATGTAGCTGTCGGTTCTGGTGGTGTATGGAAAACAACTAATTCTGGGACTACTTGGAAAGCCCTATTCGACAAACAAAAAGTATATTCAATCGGTTGTGTGACCATTGATCCTAATAACCCACATACCATATGGGTAGGAACCGGAGAAAATGTCGGAGGAAGACATGCCGGTTTTGGAGATGGTATATATGTAAGTCATGATGATGGTAAGACTTGGAAAAATATGGGATTAAAAAAATCTGAACACTTGTCAAAAATTATTGTACACCCAACTAATCCAGATATCCTTTGGGTGGCTTCTCAAGGGCCTCTTTGGAGTAAAGGTGGTGAACGTGGAGTTTATAAAACTACAGATGGTGGAAAAACATGGAAACGTACATTAGGAGATGAAGCATGGGTTGGCGCAACCGATATGCTTATCGATCCTAATAATCCCGATATATTATATGCAGCGACATGGCAAAGGCACAGAACGGTAGCCGGTTATTTAGGCGGTGGCCCTGGATCAGGACTTTACAAAAGTACTGATAGTGGAGAAACATGGAGAGCTCTTAAAACGGGTATTCCAAAGTCAAACTTAGGCAAAATAGGACTAGCAATGTCCCCCTTTAATCCAGAAGTTATTTATGCAGCTATCGAATTAGATAGGAGAAAAGGTGGTGTATATATGACAACAAATGGCGGAGAATCTTGGGCAAAACAATCAGATGCTGTTGGTGGTGGTACAGGACCACACTATTACCAGGAACTGATTGCTTCACCACATTATGAAGGCACCTTATATATGATGAATAATGCTGCTTTGATTTCAACAGATCACGGAAAAACCTTTACCAATATGAGTAGAACAAATCAGCATAGCGATAGCCATGCTTTGGTTTTTAAGAAATCTGACCCCAATTACTTATTGATTGGTACAGATGGTGGTTTATATGAAAGTTTTGACAATACAAAAAGTTGGAAATATGTAAGAAACTTACCTATTACACAATATTTTAAAATTGCAGTAGATGATGCCCTCCCCTTTTATAATGTATATGGAGGTACCCAAGATAATGGATCACATGGTGGTCCTTCAAGAACTATTAGTTCTGATGGTATTGCAAGTGCAGATTGGTGGAAAACGCTTGGAGCAGATGGAGCTCAAACTGCCACAGAGCCAGGTAATCCAGACATTACCTACGGAGAATTTCAACAAGGTGCATTATGGAGAATAGATAGTAAAACTAGAGAAAGCGTATTTATTCAACCACAAGCAAGAGAAGGTGATCCTTATGAACGCTTTAATTGGGATGCTCCAATTGTAGTAAGTTCACATAATCCTAAAAGATTATATTTTGCCTCGCAACGCGTTTGGAAGTCTGAAAACCGCGGAGATGCTTGGGAACCAATTTCAGGTGACTTAACCTTGAATCAAGAAAGAATGACCTTCCCATATTATGGCACATCTCAAAGTTGGGATAATGCTTGGGACGTATTTGCCATGTCTAACTACAATACGATTACCTCTTTAGCAGAATCACCAAAGCAAGAAGGCTTGATTTATGCTGGTACCGATGATGGACTCATCCAAGTAACAGAAGATGGAGGAGCTAATTGGAGGAAATTCTCTCTAAATACTATAAAAGGAGTCCCTACCACACCATTTGTGAATGATGTTCGTGCAGATCTTTTTGATGCTAATATCGTATATGCAGCTTTAGACAATCACAAGTATGGCGATTATAAACCTTATATTATTAAAAGTAGTGACAAAGGAAAAACCTGGTCTTTGATCAATGGCGACCTGCCAAACAAGCTATTGATATGGAGACTCGTACAAGATCACATTAAAAAGGATTTGTTATTTGCCGCAACAGAATTTGGTGTATATGTTACCCTGAATGGAGGCAAAAACTGGATAAAATTAGAAGGTGGAATGCCGACAATTCCAATTCGAGATATTACAATACAAAGACGTGAAAATGATTTAGTAGCTGGATCATTTGGTAGAGGTATATTCATTTTGGACAATATTGCTCCTTTACGTGAATACAATGCAAATTTGAACTCTACAGAAGCAAAACTTTTTCCTGTAAAACCAGTACAATGGTATCGACAATCTAGTAGAGTTGGTAGTCAGGGTGATGCTGAGTGGATTGCTAAAAATCCTCCTTTCGGAGCTAATTTTACCTATTTTATGGCAGACAAAATCAAATCTAAAAAAGATATCAGAAAGGAAAAAGAAAAAAAGGGAACCGCTAAATTTCCAGGCTGGAATGCTCTAGAAAAAGAAAACAGGCAAAACGGTCCTTCAATCCTTTTGGTAATTAAAAACGCTAATGGAGATGTAATTAATACTGTAAAAGGTACTAACAAAAAAGGGTTTAATCGGGTAAATTGGAATCTGAGTTACCCAAGTAAAAGTGGGGAACGATTAGAAGTTCCCAAAGCTCGACGTGGATTTCGAAATGGAGGTGTACTAGTTACTCCTGGCAATTACACCGTAACTTTAGTAAAACGCATTGATGGTGTAAACACGGTTTTACAGGGTCCTGAATCTTTTAAAGTAGAACCATTGTTTGATACCCCAGCCTTACCTAGAAAGTCATTCAAAGAAATGGATGCATTTAGAGATGCTGCTTTTGCATTCCAACAAGACTTAACAGCAACAACTATTGCATTGTCTACAAGTCAAAAAACTATTAGTGCTATGTTAAGAGCTCTGGACAAAGCCATAACACCTTCTGATGATTTATATAAACGATTACACACTACCAAAAACGCATTATTAGATATTGAAAAAGAATTTCAAGGAGATAAAACAAAAGAAGAAGTTGGAGAACGCTCAAATCCTACCGCTAGCGAGGGTAACGCTATAAGTTGGAGAGCTTTTGGAAATACATACGGACCAACAGAAGAACATAAGGGCTTCTTAAATCGTGTACAAAGTCAACTCAAAAAGGTAAAAGCTAAATTACTACCCATCATTAACTCAACACTTCCTGAACTTGAAAGTGATTTGAAGAAAAATGGAGCACCTTGGGTAGAAGGGCAAGGACTAATTAAGAATTAAAAACATCCCCAGAAAGATTACATAAAAAAGCCTGAATAAAATATTCAGGCTTTTTCTTTTAAATTATCACGTCCTAAAATAAGTTCACAAAAAATCAACTTATTTATAAAACATAAAGGAAATCTTCAACTTATACATTTCTTGTTCTCGAATGATTATAGATTATAAAAAGTTAATTGTGCTTTTACAGAGATCAATAAAATTTGTAAAAACTGTACTATATCTTGATTATAGTTCAACATACCAAACAAAGTTTTACATAAACTGTATTTTATGAGCTTTATTTTTTGTTATAGACTTGTATTCACAAGATACGGGTTGGGGACCTCAACTTCTGGCAAATAAATATCTTTTAATGCTACAACCATTTTACAATAAATGTGATAGGCAATTTCGTTATCACCTCTCTTTATTGCTTCTACACATTGTCTAATAACTTTATATAACCAAGCAAGGATTTCCTCTTCATCTTTTCTACTTTTTATAACACTTACTATCTGTGGAGAATATTTATAATAAGTTGCAATTAACGAACTTCCATTTTCTTTATTCTTCAGATAGGTATCTCGAAAATCTCGTAAAGTCGTTAGTTCTTCACAATTGTCTGGTAATCCTTTTGCCTCTACACAAGCTGTGGTTAGATAACATTTACTTTTATTTTTTTCTTGTTCAGCAACTTTTCTAAGTACTCCTTCAACAGCATTCCTGTGTATATGTCCATACTCATTGTAATATTCCTCAAACGTACTCATAGTAAGCATATGATCAAATGCAGCAAAGTAAATACCGTACATTTCTTTACTTTTTTCTTGCTTTTTCATTTCACCTTTTACTTTTAAAAAGGAAGGTTTTGCAAGAATAAAACTATTCCACTCAAATCTCTCTTGTATAATCGATCGTCTTGTCTCACCATCACCTTTTTCATATTCCTGAGTTAGTTTGTCACCAAGATCCTCAAAGCCATAATCTTTGGGTGACTTTTTCATAATTGCACCCGACTTGTAATCACTTTCAACCTGTATAAAACTTCCAGTTTGAGCTGCATTGGCTGTCTCAAAAATTAAATTAGATAGAATCATTGCTGGATGGCCTTCCATATTAAAATAGGCCGAATCATCTTTGAAATATGCTTCGGAAGTCCCCCCACCCTTTTTTGGTTTAGGCTTATATTTAAGGTCTTCCCCAAAATGTTCTTGTGTTTGTTCATTCGCACTTTCTCTCAAAGCTGCAAATTCTTCAGATCCTTCTGTTAATCCTTGAGCAAATGTTTCCGGATCCAGATCAGTTTTAGACCCAAATCCGACATTTACCTCGTCCCATACTCCTGCTAGTTGAATTACATTACTTTTGGTTAAACGTTGGATTGGATTAGTCTCTGCTATTGTTTCTAATTGGGTTGTTTGTTTAGTTTGAAGGCTATTATCCGCCATTTCCTGTAGTTTTCGTTGAGTAACAGTTTCAGGTCTATTATCGGTAAACTGAAAAGTAGATTCGCCACCACCTTGTTTCTGAGAAATGGTATTTGCTACCGATTGATTTTTGTTGTCATGCGATTTATCAGCATGTGTATTCATACTTTTTCTTTTAAAGTTTACCTATTACTTGTTACACTTACTTCCCAAAGGAAATATATGCATTATACAAATTGTTACTTATTTTTTTATTTCGGTTTCAAATAGTAAAATTTCATTTAAAGAATCATCTTTTCAGTAATAGACTTTGAAAATAGAATTTTTGTTTTCAAATGCTAAAACCTGTAAATCAATAGTTTTCAATATGTATTAGATAACATGAATCTGGATATTCTTTTGGCCCTTACCTACTCTGTTAATTATCGGTTTCTCAAAATCCAATTTACACATTGTATATAAGTTGCTCCACCTTTCTGGCTTTGAGGTGGCACATTTCTCTGAGCACGAAGTTGTCTCAAAATCTTGTTCCTTGTACGGCCATCGAAGTTGATACGGGTTTCAGCTAATCCGCCAAACTTCACATGGTCTCCGTAATGCACATGCCAGTAGGCACCTTCCCCAGCGTCATATGCATTGGCACCACCAGCCAATTGAAATACGATTTGTTGTTGTTGCGAAGTATACGCGTCTGTCATTGCTTGCAACTGCGCTACTTGTTGAGCTTGCTGGCTATTATTAGCCATCTCTTGTAGTTTTCTTTGTGTAATTGTACCAAGTCGATTATCAACAAACTGAAACGTAGACTTGCTACTACTTTGCTTTTGAAAAACAGAATTTGCAACCGATTGGTTTTTAATTTCATTCAGTCTATTAGCGTGCGTATTCATATTTTGTTCTTTAAAGTTGGTCTTTATCTACATCTTTTGTACGAGGTGTTTACTTCTTAAAGAGTTCATATACAATATACGAATTATTACAGTGCATTTTTAATTTATATTTCACACTAAGACACCGATAGTAAAAAAGTAATCATGAATTGTATCTATTATTATACGTCGCTACTTTATGGCTTTAATGAGGTTATTCTTGGCTAACTCTAAAATATCATGTAATTCTTTTAAAGATATTTCTTTTGCATTATTAAAATCTACCAAAACATGATCATATTTTTTAGGGTATTTTTCTTGTATAGCTTCTCTAACAAATTTTACTGCAGGTCGTAAATGGCGGTATTCTCCATCAACTATAACAGATGATTCATAGAGTGCACAGAATAGACTATACGTATCGCTTGATTCGCATACTCGATTATCATTTTTATTCCACCTTTTCGTGACTTTTAGAAGCTCAATCGTATTTTCAATAATTTGTACTTCAATCGCACTAGGTTTGAACCAATTTCCTTGTAATTGTGCGTCTTGAAAGTTAAACTCCTTAATAACTATAGGTAATATTTTTGTACCGTCCTCAAAATTCCCTGCATAATACCCATTTGCATATTGAATAAGAGTTGCTATTCGTTCTGGCATATTGGGCCAGGAGATCTCTACAAACCTTTGAACTGTATCGTTTTTTAAGACAGTGAATTCCATGGTAGGTTTTCCGTAAGGGGCAAGAATTATACGAGACAGTGCACGACCATTTCTAAGGATAGTATACCTTCCTTGACACACTTTTCCGTTATCATCTGTATATGTCCCGAACCAGAGTTCTTCTTTCTGAGCAAAAGTAGTACTAGAGAAGAAAAACAGCACTACTAAAAGAAGTAGATTTGAATACAATATTGATTTGATTTTTTTGATTGATGATTGCATGATTTCTATATTTAAATGATTAAATATAAGAGTCTTATCATATCAAAATGTTACAGTTTGATCAAGTAATAAATTGCATTCTGAAAATAAGGTAGTTAAAAATTGCACGTAACGGTTCTGGTATTTATTTCTGTTTCTCTAAAGAGCATTTCGAAGCATTGCGTCTGATAATATGCTTCCTGCAATTAAAAAATAAACAAATAAAAAGAAACGTAACCTCCCACTCGCTGCCTTTATAGGTTCAGAAATTTTAGCGTCATACAAATCATAAGGAAGACTTTTGCCTGTTGATCTTTCTTTACTAAATGCATTATCGGCACTAAAAGCAAGTAACAGAAGTGGATATTTAAGATACGTAACGAGCAGCTCATCTATCATAAGAACGGTTGTGTTTTGATTGACACGTTCTGTAATGGTAAAAACCAAATAAACAACCAAACCGATTAAGAGAGAAAAAATTGAAGTAGTGATTCCTTTTTCATATTTTTTTAATAGATTATTTTTTTTGTGGACATATGTTAAAAGTAAAATTCTTAATAGTTGTGCAACAATAGTAATTAAAACAATTTCACCGATATACATAAAGTATTCAGAATGATAAGGGTCAATATTCCAACGTATATTTATGGAAACAATAATCAATGTGATTGCTATAAAACGTAGTACTAAAATAGGTATGCTATGCGTTATAAATTGCTTTTCTAAATATTTTCCTAAAAGAAATAGTGTTAGAAAAATTATAATAATTTTATAAATATCGAAATTAACCACTGTTTGAATAAAACTATTGGTTTTCAAAACAGGTGTTAGGTATGCCGCCAGTAACGCACTTGCAAACCAGAGTAGTAGTAGTATTGTATAAGTAAGCAAAAGAAATTTTATTTTTTCTTGTAACGTAGCATTCTGTTTTGTGTTTGTTATCATTGATTAAATAAATTTTGTGACTAATTTTTAATCTTGATTTTTTAATATTGGGATAAGATACTTCAATACAATGTCGAAAGGTAATTTCCCTTTCCAGTTTCCGTAGTTACTTCCGGTAAAAGTGATGACAGCATTGTAATCTTCCAACACCATCATATATTGACCGCCATTTCCAGAGGCAAAAAGCACTTCAGTTTGGATCTCTTTATATTGCAATACTTCTCGATACCAGAAGTAGCCGTACTTAGCTGAAGTAGTGATAGCATTCTTTATACCCGACCAATACAAAAATGACATTCCTACTTCTATTTCACAATTGGTAGATTCTTTGATCCAGTCGCTACTAATTACTGGCTTTCCCTTCCATATTCCTTTATTAGCCACCAGAATAGCTATTTTCAACATATCCAATGGTTTCATATATGATGATCCTGCGGCATAGCCTCTTCCATCTGGTGTAATCTCCCACTGGCATTTATCTATCCCAATAGGTTCGAAGAGGTACTTATCCGCAAAATCCATTAGTGTTTGACCACTGGTTCTTGATATAATTATTCCGATCAGATCAGGTTCCATAGAAGAATACTCCCATTTTGTTCCAGGTTCGTGTCGTAACGGGATATTAAGAATATAATCAAGCCAATCGTCTGTTTCATACATCTCTGATTCACAGTCAGGCCCCTTATCAAAGAAGCCTTCACAAGCCAAGCCAGATCTCATTTCTAATAAATCTTTTACCTTGATTTTGCCTCGGGAGTCATTTGCCCATTCGGTAATAAATTGCCCTATTTCATCTTCTACTTTAAAAAAGCCCTGTTCTATTGCGATCCCAGCTAATAAACTTGTGATAGATTTAAATGAGGACCTGGTTTCGTGGGGCTTATTTTTGTCGAAACCATTGAAATATTCTTCAATAATTATTTTGTTATTCTGAG
Organism: Aquimarina aggregata; assembly: GCF_001632745.1. GTDB lineage: Bacteria > Bacteroidota > Bacteroidia > Flavobacteriales > Flavobacteriaceae > Aquimarina > Aquimarina aggregata. The sequence goes on from NZ_LQRT01000035.1 coordinate 16,596, forward strand.
CAACAATGATTGCATCAATATTGGGATATTGATCCGTACCTATATGTTGTTTAAGTTCTATAATTTGATCATTTTTTGATGGTTGACTATAACAACTCAAAGTCAAAAACAATAATGATAGGCCTAAAACATGTTGAACTTTATTCTTTTTGTGTTTCATAAGTGCAGATAACAATTCGTACAAGAGAAGTAGTAGATTAAAAATTATAACTTTTCATATAGCAAGATACCCAAAAAACAATAGCAGTTCAAATTGTCACTCAAACTACTATTTTTTTGGCTTAGATGCTCTATTTATAGCAATACTATTCTTTTACCTGTGCATAAAAGTTTCTTTACAGTTTATTGGTTTTTCATATTGCTTCTTCTACTTTGTTAAGCATAAATAATTCATAGTGAATATTGTGATTCCTATTACTCATGTACATTTAGTTAGTCTGTTTTTTTTAAAATTGGTAATGAAACAAAATTCAGAATTGTAGATGTTTTAATTGTACTAATTAATTTGTTATTTAGGTAATTTTCTTAAGCCATATTTATAAACATAAACAATAAACCCAAATATTATTAGCATTCCCAGAGCAGACGGAATATACTGACTATGTGGTTGGTATTTTTCAAAGACAGTACCGATAAATGCAGCTAAAAGAGCTGAAAAAGCACTAGTCATTTTGTAAATATGCTCATAAATCCATACACGATGTTTTAGGTATTTTTTTCTTGGAATTAAATACCTCATAAAATCATAGCTGATTATAAAAAGTAGCGCGCCTACTGTGCTATATATTATTATAGGAGACCAAATCATACCAATAGACTTGAAGTAATATAAAAAGTATGCCAAGGTTAAAAGACTAATTATAGCAACGATAATATCAATCCTCTTAGGAATATTTGATTTTAATAATAGTGTTCTATATCCAGAAAAAGCAACATATCCACTTAATACTGTTATGACTAGTAAGAACGTATTTCTTTTAAAAACAAATACACCTATAAAGCCTGTTAGAATAACTATCGAAATAAATCTTAGAAAATATTTTCCGCTAGTATTGTGTATTTTATCGCCCTTAATGCTAATTAAAGCAATTAACCCAAGCAATAGTCCAATTGAGCCAGTTATGATATGTAGTAAAATGTTCGACTTATGTAGTATTTCCATGTCTTAGATTTGGTTAGTTAAATAGATTCTCACTAGAGCAATCAACACGACCCAAATAACTGAAATATAATGAGTCACGAAATCTAAATATGGTGAATAGCCAAGAATACTGGTGAATGGTACTGAAAAAAGTGTGAGCGAATTTTAATAAATTTAATAAAAGAGATATTGCTCTAAATCTATTAACTAATTGTTACTCGATCTTAATAAGTTTACGAATGGTTGTAGAGTAACCTTTACTGCTGGCAATTGGATCTAATCCATTATTAAAGACTATAAGATAACGACCGTTAAAATGGGGTTTGATCTGCTCGATATGACTTTTATTTACAATGTACTTCCTGTGTACTCTTGAAAAATTTTTATCTAATCGTTTTTCAAGAAAGAGTAGAGAATAATCACATAGCCTTTTTTCTCCTAATAAATTATGTACAAATGAGTAGTTATCAAAGGCCTCAAAATAGGATATATCTCGAATTGGAATTAAAAAGATATTTTCACCTTGCTTTACTGGAATACTCGTAATTGCATCGGTCTCATCTAAAAACTTGTCCGTTTTATTTTTTTGATCTTGTAAAGTCTTTTGATTTTCAATAGACTTGAGGTTTTTATTTTTTTGAAAATCATATTTAAAAAAACTATACCCCAGCACTAAAGAGATAATACCATTAAAAAAATACATTTTACCAGCAGACAATGGTTTGAACTGTTGACTGTGAAAAACTAATGATCTTATTACATGTTCTACCTCTGACGCTAATACACCAACCAAAAAGAAAGCTAAAGATATAAATAGGTAAAATTTAATTCTTGTTTTAAAATAGAACTTAAACCAAGATTTATTTAATCCAATAATTATTAAAGTGTACCCAATAAGAAAGCTTGTTGACACAGACTGAATAATCCATTGAATCCAGTTTAGATCCTCGTTTATACTATAATTAGCGGTGCCTATACCAAGACCTACAAATACAATGTGCGGAATAAATCGATTCGCTTGTTTAAAATAAAATGGTATAGCCATTAGTATTATATAATCTATAATTTGCTTAAATCGTTCTTCCCCCAACTTAGCATACTGTATACCTAATCAAGAAAAGAGAAGCAACAAATCAAAAATGCTAATTTTTCACTTAGCAAGATACCTAAAAAAGAAATAGTAGTTCAACTTGTTACTCAAACAGTTATTCCTTTTACACCTTATTGGTACTAGTTTTATTTTTTTATCTGCACATGAAAATTTCTTCAAATTGCAAATTTTAGTATAGCACTTCCAACTCCATCAACTCACAACTAATATCTGTTCGTTGTACCCCACTTACACGAAATAAAGCATTAAAATGTTGTGATTTACCTTGAAGTTGCTTTTTAAACTTAGTAAGCCATTCTTTATTCGTAAATTTTCGTACAGTCGCCATAACTCCAATATCATTATTAGACACAAAATATATTGCGCTTTTTCCTGGACTAAGAGATGAATATGAAACCATAGCATATTCTATTTTTTGAGTAGTTCCAAACTCAGTATTATAGATTTTTTCAGCGTTATTGTTTTTGTATTTAAAACCATCTCCAAAAGTGGTAAACACTTTACTATCTTTTAGAAATAATGATTTTGATAAGTTCATAGTTTTGTATTGTCCTACAAACAAAATGTTATGGTTTTGTACATCTTCGTATTTTAGTTTACTTTCCAGTTCAAGTTGAAAATCTACACCTTCTGAATTAAACCATTTACTCAAAGTTTTAACTGTATATGGTGCCATTTTAGACATGAGTGTATAATCCGTCGTTTTTAATTCTTTGCCACCATGTTTTTGTGTATATTTAATAAAGTCATTATGATTATTGATTTCTGGATATGAAATCCCATATGTTTGACCATCAGACAGTTTTTCATAAACAATAAACTGGTCAGAAATGACTAGTAAGTTTTGGCTATTCTTATCAAAATAAGCCTCCCAAACAAAATCCGGTTTTTTAACAGCTGTTCTAATAACAAAAAAAGCAACTACAACAAGAAGTAGCCCCCCTATGAGCTTAAGGTATTTGGTTTGAATTGATATAGATTCTTTATTATTGGGTTTAGTTTTATAGTATTCTTCAGTCGATAAAAAACTTAAATTGTATTGTCCTTTATTAATTTGAAATATTACATCCTCATTTTCTATAGTTTCAGCATAGTATTCCTCTATTTTTTTACGAAGCTTATACATATAAGAACGAACTGTACTATTACGTTTGTTTTCAGAGTAATCGATTCCGTAAAGGTCACTACCAATTGTAACTTCATTTAATTCTTCTCCACTAATAGTTTTTTCAACTAAGTATTTCAACAAGTCCACATGAGTAGGTGAGTTTACAAATAATTTATGTGAGCAAATCCGATTTAGTGCTTCTTTAATAACTCTTTTTTTGTTTTCGGTAATCATACTACACAAAAATACTACGATTTTCTAATAAAGCACACATTACATTATACAATTACCTCTCACTCGACAAATGATTAAAAGCTAGATTATTACAAACAAAAAATCACCGTTGCAGTCACTGTTTTACAACACAAAATTATTGGTTTTTAGCATTTTTAACCAAACCCCAAAGTACTATTGTATAAAGTACAAGAAAGTAGAAAAATGATTAATTTAAAAGATTAAACAATCTTATAAATACAATTGTGAAAGTTCATTTGAAACTAACCTAAAACAGTAGAAAGATTAAATTATTTAGCATGACACAGAAAAACATTATTTATTGTTTCCTTTTCGTTCTGATGGGATCTTTAAATACTTACGCTCAAATCTGGAAAGATCCAAAGGCTAATATTGATGCCCGTGTAGAAGATCTGTTATCGAAAATGACACTAGAAGAAAAAATAAGCTATTGCGGCTCAAGAATCCCCGCAATTGAACGATTAAAAATTCCAAGTTTTGAATGGTACGGAGAAGCTTTACACGGTATAATTGGATGGAACTGCACGCAGTTTCCACAAAATATCGCTATGGGAAGCACATGGAATCCAGATTTAATGTTTGATGTCGCCACTGCTATATCTAATGAAGCACGTGCACTAAAAAACATGGGGCAAAAAGAAGTGATGATGTTCTCTCCTACAGTAAATATGGCGCGTGATCCAAGATGGGGTCGAAATGGTGAATGTTATAGCGAAGATCCTTTTTTAATGTCAGAAATGGCGAGAATGTACATTCGTGGAATGCAAGGCAATGATCCAAAATATACAAAAACGGTAACAACAGTAAAACACTATGTGGCAAACAATGTTGATACTGGTCGTGAAAAGCATCATTCTATAATCAACAAAAAGGATTTATATGAATATTACTTTCCTGCTTATAAAACTTGTGTTGTAGATGAAGAGTCGACCGGAATTATGACGGCCTTAAATGGATTAAACGGAATACCCTGTTCTGCTCATAATTGGTTAGTAAATGATGTTTTGCGTAAAGAATGGGGATTTGATGGATATGTAGTTGCAGACTGGACAGCTGTTGAAGGTTTAGAAAAAAGAATGAATTATGCTAAAAGTCAACCTGAGTCTGCTGCAATGGCTATAAAAGCAGGTGTTGATCAAGAGTGCTTTAGAAATGACAAAAAACAAGCACCAATGGTTTATGCACTTAAACCAGCTATCGAACAAGGGCTTTTAACAGAAAAAGAATTAGACGTATCTGTTCGTAGATTGCTACGTTTGCGCTTCATGACTGGTGATTTTGATGATCCATCGCTTAACCCCTACTCGAAAATTCCAACAAGTATAATGGAATGTGATGCACACAAAAAATTAGCGCTTAGAGCCGCCGAACAAGCAATCGTACTTTTAAAGAATGATAATGTACTTCCGTTAAAAAAAAATATCAAAAGTTTGGCTGTTATTGGACCTTTTGCTGATAGATGTTGGATGGGTATTTATTCTGGTTTTCCTAAAAGTAAAGTTAGTCCATTTGCTGGGTTAAAAAACATGTCTTCTGCTAAAATTAGTTACGCCAAAGGTTGCGAAGTTACCAAAAATGCTACCGATGATAAAAAAATAGCCGAGGCAGTAGCATTGGCCAAAAAATCAGAACATGTAATATTAGTTGTGGGAAATGATGAGACAACCTCGACAGAAAATATTGATCGCAAATCATTAAGATTACCGGGTAACCAGCACAAGCTTATCAAAGCAGTTCAGGCCGTAAATAAAAACATCATACTGGTATTAGTTCCTAGTGGTCCAACTGCCATTACCTGGGAACAGAATACTATTCCAGGAATTATCTGCGCTTGGCCCAATGGTCAAGAACAGGGGACTGCACTTGCCAATGTTTTGTTTGGAAATACTAACCCTGGAGGTAAATTAAATTCTACATGGTACAAATCAGACAATGATTTACCCGATTTTAACGACTACAATATTCAAACTGGGCGAACTTATATGTACTTTCAAGGTAAACCTTTGTATCCTTTTGGCTATGGTTTGAGTTATTCTAATTTCAAAATTGAAAATATAGAGCTTAGTAGAAAAAAAATAAGTGTACAGGAAAATTTAACAGTGCATGTAAACGTATCTAATTTAAGTACTATCGATGGTGACGAGGTTGTACAAGTTTATGTTCGTGACCTTAAAACTTCGCAAAAAACCCCTATAAAAGCCTTAAAAGGGTTTAAGCGTGTTAGTGTACCAGCCCGAGGAACTAAATCGATTAAAATTATACTCCCCTACGAAGCTTTTTCCTATTACGACACTAAAGAAGAACAGTTTATGGTTGAAGAAGGTATGTTTGAAATTTTGGTTGGTAACTCAAGTGACAATATTACAATTGCAAAAACTATAGGAGTTAAAGGAGGCATCGTTCCATCTATTAAAGTAGGCCAAAAAAGTGGTTATTTTAATAGTGAAGATGAGAATCGCTATAAAAAATGGGATTATTTATATAAAGATGAATCTTCTATGAAATCATCAGAAATAAAAGAAGGAAAAGATGTTGCGTGGATTGCGTATGACATTACATTTGTTGATCCAGGGTTTTATGTAAATACATGGTATGCCGAATTAAATTTTACCTCATCTACCAAAAAAGCAATTGTAGAAACTTCTATGGCTGGAGCTACAATTGGTTCTTACACAATCTCGGACAAACAATTAATATTACCCATAACGATCCCAATTCCTCCAGAATATGGAAAACCTGTACGACTTAAAATTAAAACCTTAAATGGGGAAGTGAAACACAAATCAATAAAAATAATTCCTCCTGGAAATAAAGAACCTTTTGTGATTAATCGAGTAATAGCAAAATCGAGAAATTAATAGACTACGAAATTGAAGTTTTAATTCTAGTATTACATATAAAAATTCAAGAGCTATGGCATTGGGATTGAACTTAATCAACAGAACTTTTAATGAACACTACCCACAATTTATTTTATAGCTTATTGTTTAGATCTGATTCTTTTAGTATTATATGTTTCTCCTCGATGTATATTCTTTTTAGTAATTAAGGATATATTATTCTTATGATTAAATGTTAACGATTTTTATATAACATATAAAAATCGTTAACATTTTGGATATACACTAAGTCGAACTTTTAATTTTATATTTTGTTACATCTTTTATTTCTAATTTAAACCTATATATTGCTGCTACAAATGTATATTAGAAACATATTTATCTCTTGCATCGAATCGATGCGTAATATGAATATGAGTGAGATTATTTAAATGATGTAGCGCTAAACTTTCCTTCTGATATAGAAAATGCTACATTATTTAAATCCCCTGTGAATGAAAATGTACCTGCTATTTTGTTATCCACAACACTTGAAAGAGTTATTGTACCAGACTCATTTACTGAAGTAAGATTATTACTATTATCGATTAGTGTTGCGGTATAATCATCAGTTTCACCACTAACAATTGTGTACGTACCTGTTTTTAATTCGACTGGCAACCACAGTCTAATTGAATTATTTGTCCCTTTTATCTCAATTAGTTTGATTGAATTGTTAGAAAGTACTGATATATCTGATTCCTCTATTAGAGTGTCATTTAATTTATAACTAATAAATGAACTTGTATTTACAATAGGCTCATCATCATCAGAACTACAGGATTGAAGTGTTATGCTTAAAAAAAATATTATTATTAAAAATGGTTTTACTTTTTTCATGATTATTGTTTGATTTTTTGTTTAATGAAATGTGTTTAAAATTATTTGTGTGTGAAAATCAAGAACTATACCATTTCTGGATCAAAATTAGTATGAACGTTAAATGTACGCGAAACAAAAACGAGTGAAAAAAAATGTTAGTTTTCAGATTATATAAGAGTCAAATACACACAAACCTTTTGGTTTACTATAAAACTAAAACATACTTAAAGCCATAGACCTTGCATACACCTATCTACCAATCAAACACTTACTCAAACTTAGCTTTCGACTTCATCAGTGATTTTCAGGCTTCATATAAAATAACCTAATAATTATTTGTACTGGAATTGAACTTTATAATTAACCTTATTTCAGGCAAACGTTATTGCCAGTAAACAGTTTTCTTAAGAAAGGTAAGAGTTAGCTTATTTTTATTTAGAATTATTAAAAATAGAATATATTTACACAAAAAAATTCATTATGAAAAAACTAGCCTATTGCCTTCTAGTATTTATTTCTTTAGTCAATAATACTATTATGGCACAATCTATAGAAAGTGATAATAATCCAAGGAACATTATTTACATTAATGCTGGTACTCTTTTAGTATATAATTCGGTCAATTTAAATTATGAACGTAGTATTTGGCATTCTGATAACGGTTTTTTCAAAAATTATTATTTGAATCTTGGAGCCGGTATTTTTAGTAGAAATTCTGGATTTGCACCTGGTCCTAATTCAAAGGGAATTGTAAGTAGCTTAGGCCTAATCGCACTTACCGGAAAAAGTAATGGTCACTTTGAAACTGGCCTTGGTGTTTCCGTGAATATAGAAACCGATATAACTAATGATGACCCTGAAGAAGGTTTTGAAAAAGAGACCTTCGTTTTACCAAATATAACCATAGGGTATCGATATCAAGAAGAAAATGCACCCATGATTCGCTTAGGGATTGATTTTCCAAGGGGTATTTATATGGGTTTTGGTTATGGATTTTAATATATAAACTTTGTTTTAAATATCCTGTTGATTATTTATTTCTGTTATTTCTATTACTAATCACAAATTTTTCGCAACGCACAAATCTTCAATTTACTTTTGATGTTTTATGTTTGAGCATAATAATTCCAATCCAAACAAACCAAAAAATCTGTGTTAACCCAAAAATGGCTCCTACATCTTTTAGCCCGGGTATCATGGTTATTATACCAGAAACACCCACTATTAATCCAAGAAAATTTAATGCCTTATGAAATACTTTTTCTCTTAAACCATAACCACTTATCAGAAATACCCAAAGGCCTCCAACGACCTCAACACCACCTCCAAGTCCATTCTGGATAGATTCAATTATTCTCCAGGATGTGAGTGCTACAGTATTATTTTCTGTAAACAAATCATTTACGGTTTCTAATCCAATATTAGCAATCATACCACTAGAAATAACTAAACATGACCATATAAATCCAAGAATTGGTATGACTTTTATTCCTATTAGAGATTTATCTTTAAAGTTTTCATGAATAGCAATCGTAAGCGGAATTAGAACTAAACCAAATATGACATAAATAAGCAAATTCCAGCATTGAAACAATGCCTTATTATCGAGAACAAATTTCAATTTATCAAGCTCGGTTTTATCTGTATCCATAGCGGGAGCCATAAAAAAGAAAAGAACTACAAAACCAATGATATATAAAACTGCCTCAATAATACCAGCTATACCTCCAATTTTTTGATTGTTCATTTTAATCATCTTGCTTATTTTCAAGGAAGACGACTAAACCTAGAATTTGTTACAGATCCTTACTTTATTTGACTTCTATAAACTGGGTACTTAAATATAGTTGTTTCCAAACTCCATCTTTATAATTTCCAACCTTAAAATTATAGGTTGAATCATTTACATACTCCCACATATCTGTTACGTTAGAACCACCATATTCATATTGATAAATGATATTTTTATCTTTTGAAAATACTACACCCTCGGTCAATCCGCCAAAAACATCAAACTCCCAAAATTTAATGCTATTTAATTCTTTATCAAATTGCCTTATTCCATGATTTCGTTTTCCTAATTTAGTTTGTTCTTTATCTACAAATCCAATAGCATTTGTGATAACCAGGGTACTATCTAAAGAATACTCAAACTTAATTTCTTGTACAAATTTACTTCCGTCTCCCCAATTTCCTTCTGCTTTCCAAGTTTTCTCAACAAGGTTGTCAAACATTGAAAGTTTTGAATCTTGGCTAAAGACTTTAATAGAAACAAAAAAAAGTAATATTACGAATACGTTTTTCATAATTGTATATCATATTTAATCTGAAATGCATTTTTATGCTGCTCTAAGTTATCTCTAAAACATGAAAATATGTAAACTTTAGCTTGATTTTTTCATTTCATATATACAAAAAAGCCTACTTAGAAAGTCTATTCAATTTTCTAAGTAGGTTTTACTAGCAATTAATTTTACACCTTGTTATATTTATTTCTTATTCTGTTTTTTTAAGTTTTTAATCATTTTACCAAATTTTTTATCTTTTTTTCGTTTTTCAGAAACAGTTAATTCAAAGTGAGTTTTTTCCTTCTCCATCTTTATATAATTTTTATATGACGCTTTATTAATCTTATTAGTATCAAGTGCTTTTAACACTTCACACCCTATCTCATTAATATGTTTACAATCTGAAAATTTACATTGTTCAGATAACGCAACAATCTCACTAAAGGTATCTTTAAGCCCACTTGATGAATTCGTAATACCCACTTCTCTCATACCGGGATTATCTATTAGAATTCCTTTTTCTGTAATAATCAATTCTCTATGAGTCGTATTGTGTTTTCCTCTGGTAATACTTTTACTTATTTCTCCGGTAAGCATTATATTTTTACCCGCCAAATTATTAATAAGAGAAGACTTACCAACTCCAGATGAACCTAAAAGGCAATATGTTTTACCTTTACATAGGTATTCTTCTAATTTTTCAAACCCTTTTTGTGATGCATTACTTAACCATACTAATGGGATTCGTTTTATACGATTTTGAATAGAAGTAATTAAAGATTTTAATTTACTATCATCTACTAAATCAATTTTATTTAAAATAATGATTGGCTTGATATTAGAAGAGTTACAAATAGCTAAGTACCTTTCTATTCGGTTTATATTAAAATCTCTATCAATTGCTTGTACGATAAAAGCATAATCAATATTAGTTGCAATTATTTGTATTGCTCCCGATTGACCAACAGCCTTTCTTGATATCATTGAATATCTAGGTAGTATTTTATGAATTATTGAGCTATAGGAATCATAAACCATCAACGCAACCCAGTCTCCTACCGCTGGAAAATCCATGCGACTATTTGCGGTATACCTTAAATTACCTGTGATTTCTGCATCATATTCACCTTTTTCTGTTTTGACAACATATCTTTCTCTATGTTCTGAAATAATTCTACCTATTTCAAAATCTTTTAGATTATTTTCAATTTTTAGTTTTTCTATTTTTTTGTTATATCCAAGGTTTTCTAGTTCCATGTCTTATAAATTTGAAAGATCGTGACAGACTCTCTTATACATACAAATGATAGAGATGAAATTTGAATATTTAGAGCATTTACGTGAATAAGCTCTATATTAACCCAAATAATAAGGAGGTCACAATCCATGTGATATTTAATGTAAAATGTAAATAAGTAGTGTAGCTTCGAAAGGTTTTTCGAAGTTAAGAATGATAGTCAATACGTAAATTGACTATCTATTTTACAATATCCAAATATGATATTACAGACATAAAAAGTATTAAGTACTATTATAGTGATGATAAAAGTACGAAATATATTTTGTTTCTTCTTTTTTCTAGAAAGTGGTAAACTAGTATTCGTATTAAGTAAGGTATTTTATGAACGATAAGTTTATTTGCCAAAAACGCGTTACATTCTATATAAACTTTCTTTAAATCTTACACATTAATCGTTTTAAAAATTAGTCATTTTAATACTCTTGGATTCATTTTCAGAAAGAATAACATGTTGCATTAGTCCTCCTCCAGTTTTTTCCCACAACATAAAAGCTATGATATAATACTCACCAGCAGGAAGATTACTAAATTCAAACTCTCCATCTTTATTACACATAGTTTTTATGGTATCATGATATCCTTTTGGATCAGGAGTAAATTTAGGAATCCCATCTTCAATATGAACATAACCAGAATTTGTATTGCGATAAATATGATTTAATCTTTCTTGGGTATATTGGCAATTTGGCATTAACTCTATTCTAAATTCTTCCCCGAAGCGTATCTTACCATTTTTTGATTTAAACTTAGCAGTTCCCTTTATTTGACTATTACCTTTGGTCTTAAACCAACTTACTTCTTGATTCTTAAATTTATTTACTATTGTAATTGGAGTATCATTTTTAGTTTTTTTCTTGTCAGCGCAATTAATACATAAAAACCCAATTATAATTAGTACTAATTTATGTTTCATATTATTAGAATTAATTTTCTGACACGTTTACTATATTTCTCAGATTACTATTACCTAATCTACTTGAGATTGGTGCTAAGTTAGCTATAAATACTTTGCTATTATTTTTTACATAAAGGGCTATACAGAACATTACTTATTCGATTTTTGCCATAGGGATTGCACAAATTTGTTTTGTAATATGACTTACCATGACATAAAAAAATTGAATTGGACAAGAAATTATAGCTTCATTAATAATCGGTTGGTAGGCTCCTTTTAAGATTTCTTCATTTAATGTGGGGCGATATCTTGCAACTGTTCCTATGTAATATGCAAAACCTAAAAAAGACGAAAGTCTATGAAGACGATAAGGTTCTAAGTCCAAATAATAACGATAGCCTTGTCTGGTTAACATTGGTGTAATATTTAGTGCATTGATATCATTTACTATCTTTTTATAACACATTTTCCAACTCGCATCAGAGTTTTTAGTATATGCCGTAGAAAAATGCGACTTAAAATATTTTCTTTTCGAATCATTTTCAACATCTAACTCAAAAAGTTTTTCTTTATAGATTCCTTTACGCAGCTTATCTACTTTCATTTGCTTATCAAACTTCTTTTCGTAGCTAAGCGTATAAAATAATCTGTTTCTATTCTTGTTGGTGCGAATGGTAATTTCTATCGGTAAAAATTTTCTTTTTTTATCAAACAGATTTAATGCATATCCTATTTCATGTACCTCTGGTAATTCCCATAGGATATCTTTAAACTTTAAATCTACTCCATCCCCGTTACTAATTTCTTTTCCTAAAACTTTTGCAAATTCATGAAAAATAGATATCCCTCCCCCATTAGGGTTAGCTAGTTTTAATTTATCTTTTGAATCTGAGGGTAACGATAAACCATGATGCTCCACTTTAGTCTCTAATTCATATCCTTCTATAATCAAATAAACTTTAACCAGATTAATAAATGAGTAATATAACAATGTACCTTTTGACGGCATTTTAGCCTGCAAAGATGAGTTATAAAAATCACGTGATAATTGAGTAAAATATCTAGCCTTAATAAGTTTTTTTCTCATTTTGGTCGAGTCACGTTTAATAGAGTTAAACCAACTATCAATCCATGCTTCTAAATATCCCAATGGATCTGATGTCAAACTAAAAAGAGCACCCGCATCATTTTTAAATGGAAAATATTTTACCGTCTTATATTCTCGTAGGGCTACATCTCCAATGTCTTCTAATTTCATTTGGCATCTATATTTACTAAGCTTAATTATGTGATTCTATTATGAAGTATAAATATAGAATCTTTTGTATACTCTAAATAATTCTATTGTTACAATTTTATAATCAGATACTATTTCTAGATTCTTAAAAAGAACACCACACGTATAACCATAACATATTCTACAATAGAACTACCCTAAACCCGTAATAATTTCGAAATAAAACAATAAAAATGGCTGCTAGTTTTATATAGTATTCAATGAATTTATAAATTTATTTAAAAGTTTGTACATTTAAGTGTTTCTGGTCAAAACCATTTAAAATGAGATACACTATTAGCTATGTAAGTACTATCAACTCAAGTTTATCAAAATCTGAGGTAAAAATGCTAATGGATTTTGTTAAAGATCGTAATAGTATATTAGGCGTTACTGGCATATTAATTCATACAGAGGGTAATTTTTTTCAAGTGCTAGAGGGGGAACAAGAGCTCGTGAAGTCTTTATTTAAAAAGATCAAAATAGATGATCGACATCATAGTATCATCAAAATGCTAGATACAACAACAGATAGTACTTCTTTTTCTCAGTATCATTCTTCATTTACGGTTGTGTCAGAGCGGGATGGTCAAAATGAATTACGTCAATTTCTAAAAAAAGAGAAAGAAAACAATCCTGGGCATTTTAAAAGTATATCATATTTGACTAAAAAAATCATGAATATTTTATAAAATACTTCAATACAGGTAGTACTATTATTTATATAGTTTTTTACGCGAAGTGTTTACATCTATAGCCAAGCCTTTATCAATTAACTCAAATATATCAAATCGCCATTCTGTTAACATAATGACTCTTTGATATTCGAGGTCGTTGTAATTTATCTTGCGACCAGTAGCAACGTTAATCAGTTTTCCGTTACATATTGACTCTTCAGAAAGACCTATTTTCTTGATAGGAACAAAGCTATATCCGTTATAAGTAATCTTTTTTGTTAAATCTGACAATGGGTAAAGTACTAATTTATAATTCTCTTGCCAAGCTATGCCAGCATCTTCATTATCATTTATATCACAAAGGTCTTTAAAAGAAAACGGTACTATTCTCTGTTCTTTATTTTGATAAAAACACTTTTTATCAGCATATGCAGCCAGGTGCCGTATTTTTAAGTTCCCTATCATATAATTAGTTATCTTCTTCTAATTCGTCTTAATTGATATTCATTAAAAATAGTCAAAAATTAAGCTTACTTATAAAGATTTTCAAAACATTGCCTATTTAATTTAAAACTTAAAGTAGTATTTTTGCACTAAACAAAAAAAGTTTATGGCTTCAAAATATATTGCTCCTTCTGTTTTAGCTGCAGATTTTGCTAATTTACAACGTGATATCGAGATGATTAATAACAGTGAGGCTGATTGGTTTCACATCGATATTATGGATGGTGTTTTTGTACCAAATATCTCATTTGGGATGCCTGTCTTAAGAGATATTGCAAAACATGCGACTAAAACTATAGACGTTCATCTAATGATTGTTGACCCAGATCGGTACATAAAAACTTTTGCAGATTTAGGAAGTAACATTTTAACCGTTCATTATGAAGCATGTACACATCTTCATAGAACATTACAAGCTATCAAAGCTGAAGGGATGAAAGCTGGTGTTGCCATAAACCCCCATACTAACGTGAATTTACTAGAAGATGTTATTAATGATATCGATTTGGTATGTATTATGAGTGTGAATCCAGGGTTTGGTGGACAATCTTTTATAGAGAACACCTATAAAAAAGTAACTCGTCTTAAAGAAATTATTACACAAAATAATGCAGGCACATTAATTGAAATTGATGGTGGGGTCACAAACAAAAATGCTAAAAAACTAATTGATGCTGGTGCTGATGTATTAGTTGCAGGAAGTTTTGTCTTTAAAAGCGAGAACCCTACTCATACTATAAAAGAATTAAAAGAAATCATAAAAGTTTAATCACCAAAGATGTCACTGGCACTAACACCTTCTTTTGATACCTGGACATCATTTTTTTTGTTGGTAAGTTCGTTAGGATTCTTCTTAACCGTTATCTTGAGTCTTAACAAGAGTAATAGAGCAAATAATGCACCTATTGTTTTACTAATTCTAGGGTTTTCTTTTATACTCCTACAATACGTCCTTTATTGGACAAAATATCAATCCAAGTATCCTTTTGTTTATTTCTTTGATACTAGTTGGTATTTATCTTTTGGACCATTATTATATACCTATATCACAAAATTTTATAACAATAAACTTAAAACACAATGGTTTCATTTCACTCCTGCCATAGTCGTATTCATTCTTAGTTTTTACTTTCTTATTCGATCTAATGGATTTCAAAATTTCGAAACTCTTAATGGCAATTCTCTATTTTATGTTTTTCACTTTTTAAGATCTCCATGGTTAGCAGCTGTATCTTTTATTATCTATCTTATACTTATTAAATACAATAGTTCTATTTATACAACCAAAACAAAATCTCAATATGATATAGTACGTGCTAAATGGACAAACCTGCTTATATCTTTATTCTTATTGTTTACTATTTCTTATATCAGTTATTATGTATTAGTACAATTTTCATTTTTCAATTTGCATTGGGACTATGCAATATCATTTTCAATGTCATTTTCGATATATGCAATTGGATATATGGTATATAAAGAACCTTCAATTTTTAATGGTACACTTTTATCTAATTTATTCTTGAAAGAACATTATGCCCACACACTCACAGAAACCACTAAAAACGATTTTTTTAATACATTAATTATCCACCTAAAAGAAAATAAACCCTATACGGATAATACGTTAAGGTTGACACATCTTGCAGATCAAATAGGGTTATCTCCACATACACTCTCTAAACTTATTAATGAAAAAGCTCAAAAAAACTTCAATCAATTCATTAATGAATATCGATTAGAAGAAGCAAAAAAAATGCTTCAAAAAGATCCTGATACAAGTATAAAAACTATCTATTTTGATGTAGGATTTAACAACAAAGCTACTTTTAATGCCGCTTTCAAAAACAAGTTTAATTGTACTCCTTCAGCATATAAGAAAAAATATGTAGTAGCTCAGGATAAATAAAGAGTAAAGAATTATAATTTTAAACCCTTTATACTATCATTCTTAGGACTTTTAGCCTTATAAATCTTAAAATCCAAGGCTTATGAGAACTTTTATTTTACTCTTATGTTTTTGCTTTTCTAGCGCTTCTTTTTCACAAAAATTTACCTTAATCAAAGATTCTATTAATCCAATAGTATCAGATACAGCTATTGGCGCAACCTATTTTGGTACTTCATGGACCGACATTAATAATGATGATCAGCTTGATCTATTTTATGCGGGTACTATTTATAAAAATTTAGGAAATGGAAATTTTGAAATTGCCCAAAACAATGCCAATATCCCTAGGGCCACTGCTCTTGTAGGTTGTAGTTGGGCTGATTATGAGAATGACGGAGATCTAGACCTTATCTACTCTAGATTTTCGTCTCCTGGCACATTTCAGACCAGAATTTACAAAAATTCGAATGGTCAATTTACAGAAGCTAATACTATTTTAAATACTATTAATTCTGCAACCTGGAGTGTACAATGGTGTGATTATAACAACGATAGTTATATAGATTTTATACTCACTTTTGCAGATTTATTTCTAGGTTCTAATCGCTTTCCAAACCGCTTGTACCGAGGCAATAGTGATGGCACCTTTACCGAAGTAAATGCGCCTTACGAGTTTCTTACCGAAAAAGCGGCATACACAGTTTCTAATTGGACTGATTATGATGAAGATGGAGATACGGATTTGTTAATCGCTAGTGGTCCTGCATCTGGTCCTACGGGCATTAAACCTGATTTTTTGTTTAAAAACTTACAAATCGAAACAGGAAAAGAAGGATTTCAAAAGTTAACAAATGCTGATATTTCATTTGCAGAAGATCCTCAAGATGGACAATGTTATAATGTTGTAGACTATGATAATGATGGAGATCTTGATATTTGTCTCACCAATTATTCTGGGGTAGAAAACAAATTTTACATAAATAACTCTGGAGCCTATACAAATACAACTACTCCATTTACAATCAATAATACACAAAACTTAACTAATGCCTGGGGAGATTTTGATAATGATTCGGATTTAGATCTTATTGTTACTGCATCAACTCCTACAGGAAGTGGTTATTTTATTAATAATGGGGATGGAACCTTTACAGAAAGTAATGTAAACTTAATTAATACAGAAACATCCGGAAACTCAACAGGTGCAACTATTGGGGATTATGATAATGACGGGGATCTTGATTTTTTTGTCGTAGGTCAAGGGATAAAAGGGCTCTTTAGAAATGATTTAGCTATCAAAAATCATTTTACAAATATTAAACTTATTGGCAACCCATCCAACAAGGCAGGATTAGGTGCTAGATTAGTACTCACTACTAAAATTAAAGGAAAACTAGTAACTCAAAAAAGAGAAATATCTGCTTCAAATACATTTATGGGTCATAATAGTTTAAGGGCACATTTTGGATTAGCTAAAGCAAAAAAAATCGATGAATTAACCATTTATTGGCCATCTGGAAATGTCTCTAGATTCAAAAATCTTCGGGTCAATACGTTTTACACCATAGAAGAAGGCAAAAAAAAACCCATTTCTCCAAAAATCAAAAAATCACGTATTAGCGTAATCGTATACCCTAATCCTGTTAAAAATGTCGTAAAAGCTAAAGTTTTAAATATAAAAACTAAAGTTCCGATTAAAGTTGAAATTTTAAATGCGAATGGAACTATTATCACAGAAAAAACATTCAACTACAACGAAAAAATTGTAATGAATACAGCTACTTTGATAAAGGGAAATTATTTTTTGAGCATCAAAATAGATGAACAAAAAGTTCTAAAAAAGTTTCTAGTTAGATAGCCTATCCCCTATTTTTGAGTAGTAAAGGCAAGTTTCTCTTTTTTGAAGCTTGCCTTTTATCATCTTAAAAGCATAAAAATTAGTAGTTTTATGGGTTATTAAACCTATTTTAGGCAAAACGGATATAATTTCTTGCATGAAACACATTGATTTAATAATTGTTGGTGGAGGTCCCATAGGAATTGCCTGTGGTCTAGAAGCCAAGAAAAAAAATATTGATTACTTAATTCTTGAAAAAGGACCTATCGTTAATTCATTGTTTAATTATCCTGTTAATATGCAATTTTTTTCTTCTTCGGAAAAACTAGAAATTGACGGAAT
Source organism: Aquimarina aggregata (assembly GCF_001632745.1). Taxonomy (GTDB): domain Bacteria; phylum Bacteroidota; class Bacteroidia; order Flavobacteriales; family Flavobacteriaceae; genus Aquimarina; species Aquimarina aggregata. The sequence goes on from NZ_LQRT01000035.1 coordinate 34,922, forward strand.
TCCATTTATAAGTAATGAAGCTAAACCAAAACGTAATGAAGCACTAGAATATTATAGACGTATCGTTACGTCGAACGATTTAAGTATTAATTTATTCGAAGAAGTTATTACCGTTAACAAACAAGATAAAGACTTTCATGTAACAACTAATAAAGAACAATATATAGCTACCTATGTTATTATTGCAACAGGGTTTTATGATATCCCAAATACCATTAACGTTTCTGGAGAAGAGTTGCCCAAAGTATCTCATTATTATAAAGATCCTCACTTTTACGCAAAACAAAAAATAGCTGTGATTGGTGCTAGTAATTCTGCTGTTGACGCAGCATTAGAATGTTATCGAAAAGGTGCAGAGGTAACGCTACTTGTTAGGGGTTCAGAAATTGGAAAGCGTGTTAAATATTGGGTGCGCCCTGATATTGACAATAGGATTGCCGAAGGAAGTATTAAAGCATTCTATAATGTAACTATTACAGAAATATTACCGCAAAGTATCTCTATCCATACTCCCGAAGGTGATTTTTCTCTAGCTAATGATTATGTGCTAGCACTAACTGGATATAAACCTAATTTTAAATTTCTCAAAAAAATAGGGATCAACCTTTCAGAAGACGAAAAATTATATCCGCAATACAATGAACAAACTATGGAGTCTAATATAGCCAACCTTTATCTGGCAGGAGTTATTTGTGGAGGTATGGATACCCATATTTGGTTTATCGAAAATTCCAGAATTCATGCCAAAATCATTCTCAACAATATCATTTCAAAAAAATAATATGCTTAAAAAAGATCCCCTCTTAAGCTTTGAAAAAATCTCAAAACAATGGCTTTTTGACCTTGAGCATTACACTAATGAGGTGTTATATCAAAAACCATCAGAAACCCAATGGTGTCTGGCAGAACTTTTTGATCATATTATAAGAGTTGCAAGAACTTACCAATTACCTAACTTTAATAACTGTATCCAAAATAATATTAGAAAAGGAGCCTTAAAAAATGGCACTGCTTATCTTGTTTTTGATCTTAACATTATACCCTACAAGAAGATTCGTATGGAATCTTTTCCAACAAAGGTTGCAAGGGATTTCAATCCTTTAGAAAGAGACGCTAACGAGCTTATTGAAGATTTTAAACTCTTTATCAATGAAGTCAAAAGAAATGCAACTTTACTTTCTAATTTCGATAAAAAGACAAAGCATTTTCATCCATTTTTTGGGATGATCAATGCTAAAGAATGGTTTTCTTTAGTAGAAATACATATGAGACATCACAGTAAACAAAAGAAGCGATTAGAATCACTAAAACTCTCCTAAAAGAGTGTAATAAGATAAATGTAATTCTTTAGCTAGAAGAGGGTTATAACTAATCTTCAAAATATCTAAAATTGAGCATTTGCGCAACATAGCCATATATCTCGGGGAATTTTTTCTTGAGTTCTAAAGGGGTTTCCATAAAGACTTCAACCAGAACTGCTATAAACTCAAATTTATCGGTATACGCATATTCTCTTAATATCCTAGTTTCTACAAGTTTCTGTCGTATTTCTTGGGCTCCCAAATATTCTTCAAGCATTAAAAAAGTATCATAAAAAATCTCAGAGCTAATATCTGTATTTTTGATAGAGTTATAATGAATAGCATGAGTAATTTCGTGAATTCCTAAGCTTTTTCCATCATCCTTATGCTGGTTTCCTCTCTGGAAATGTTCCCATGATAGTGCTAGAGCTTTGGACCTTGGATTAAACTCACCATTATTTTGTGTTTGATTTAAGATTGAATAAAACGAAGTTGGATAAATTACAATAGTGTTGAGATACTCTAATAAATATTCGCGCATCCCAAAAGTAAGTTGTACAACCATCATACTAATTTGCATCCGCATAAAATCATCTATAACCAGACCTTCTCTTCCTACAAAGTTAATCTCCTGCAGAAACCTAAAAGTTCTGTGTTCAAAATAGCGTTTTCTTTGTTTATCCAAAGAAGAGTAAAAGCTGTTTTTAAGTAAAAAAGGTGTAAGAGTCTCTGGTAATTTTTTGATTTTAAAATAAAAATGAACAAAGTAAGGTTTCTTATTACGACGAGAATAAACAGTCTCTAAATATCGCAATACATAATACATACAAATAGATACAACGCCAACCGTCACAAAGACACCTATAACATTTTGAAGCACTGAATTTCCAGAGCTTTCATCAAGTTGTATTAAAGTAAATATTGAAAAATTCAAAAAAGAAAAATGTAGGTTAAGGTTATTAAAAATAGTGTTTTAGAAGTTAAAACCTTATTAAAACGATATTTTAACATATTTATTCTTTAAAAATCTATGGTTATTCTATCGCTTATAACATCCTATCCCATAAATATGCGTTGTTATTGAAAATTTAACGATTTCCAGTGCGCTTAGGAATGAAATTTGATCCATAAAAACTGTCAGTACCAGTGTTTAATTTTAGAAGAACACCCCATAACATTAAAATTAAAATACGACATGTTTAGATTTTACAAAAAATATCCAATCTCTTTGGATTACCTAGATATATTATACAGAAATACTGTTTCAAAACTTCCTGTAAGCAATCGTATTAAGTATTGTGAATCTTTAATTCACAGAACGAAAGATGATATTTCGAATGCCAATTGCGCAGTACAAAAAAGGAAATTGAAAAAACTTTTAAAAGCGGCTAAGATTGAAATATTTAAACTTAATCAGAATAATTAGGCATTCTCATTATTTTTTTAGGCACATGGCACAAAAAAAGGTTTGACTATATTTAGCCAAACCTATATAACTCATTAGCAGAAATTTAAATTATACAATAGCCCCCTATTAATAACCAGCTGACACTGTTTTATTTTGATTACAAAGTAAATTTACAAAGTAACCTGAGTATATAATATTTCATTGTATTTCATCAATAAAAATCCAGTTAAACCGTACTTTATTATGCCTTTAAATTTAGACTTTAAAACATAAAAAAGGTTTAGCATATACAGCTAAACCTCCCTATTAAGTTTGATGGTACTGCCTAAAACAGTCCCCCATTACCCTCAAACTATTCTATTTTGTTTTATTTATACCTCTTGTTTTATTGATGCAAAAGAGGTTTCTTCATTAATCTTTTTAAAATATTTTAATACTCCTTTTAATTTTATATTGCTTCGCTTTGGAGCTACATTATAGTTATCCAAAACTTGATCATAAATGACCTTATTTCCTAAAGCTCGGATTTCTGCACTAATTTTAACATGTATAGCTATATACCCATCTGTACAACTACAATTTATTATCTCAACTCGTATTTCTGGGTTATCATTAATTCTAGTTGTAATATAGCTATTGTGCGGAATTTCAATTTTCTCAATTTTACCTTCTTTTATTCCTTTGAACTGGCTAGAGTAATAAATATCATAATGATTATTACCCAAACTCACTAATTGAAGCGTCGTCTTGATGCGCTCTTGTAGTGGCCAATGACCAAATTTCACTCTTTGTGTTTTCTTATCTATTATGGGATATGACATGTCGCTTATAAGTTTAGTTTGATTCTTATTAAAACAACAAACTGTGTTAATACGGGTATAAAACTATATAATAGTGTAGATGAAAAATATTTCATCATATTTCATATGGCTTTTCAACTACACTATTGTACTTAATACATGTATCCAAAATTAGCTTTAGTAGAAATTAAAAAAACCATCAAAAGAAAGCTTTTGATGGTTTAATAATAAATTTGAGTTACTACTTAAATAATAGTGTAAATCTAATATTAGTTCTTAATATCCTAATAAAACATTAAGCCAAACTACTTAATGCCTCAAGTTCTGTAGTATTATTTTCTAAATAAAGTTCACTTAAGGATTGAACAGATATATAAGCTTGATTACTATTTTGTGTACTATCGGCATTTATCCATACAAGTTGTTGTCCATTCCCTTGTAAATTAAATGGTGAAGTCTGAGTATCTGAAGTGGTAATAGTCACAAAATCTTTAGCATCTCCAGCATATTTAATAACCGTGTCTGGGTTTACCAATTTGTTTACTATAATTACCTCTGCACTACGTTCTGCAAACTGAACCGCTGTAAATTGATTAATATTACTTTGAATTTGCCCAGAGTACCAATGAGACTCAGGAACAGCATAGAAACGTGTAAATTTCTCAAAACTTTGGTTTTCACCATTTAAAGGTAATTTCTTGTTATTAATCCCATTTGTATCTATAGGCATTTTTACACTACCAATAAAAGCTTGAATTTTTGCCCCTTGATTTCCATTAGTTATGGCTATAGAAACCGTATTTGTTTGACTGCCATCGATGAAACATAATGCTGCTAATCCTTGATTCATTGTAGTGCCTGGTACGGTTACGGATACTGGTGGTTGAGAATTTGACCACACTACTTGTAAAGTTGTAGAAGCATCATTTCCTGCTGCATTATAAAAAAATAAGCAATATAATTGCCCATTATTTAAACTACCATTACTTGTAGCAGTATCTCCTTCACCGAGTTCTATTAATCTACCATTATTCCAGTTAATTGTTGACATGATTTGTTTGTTTAAATTTATTCCCTACTCTAATTTTATGAGCTTTTCGGGTTCCTCTCTTAAATCAAAATCAATAGTAGCTACTTGATCGAATAAACTATCCGATCACCATAATTTTTAACAATCTAGTTTAAAATTACATTGTATTTTAAAACGATTTTCTACTAAATACTGATGGTTTTTAAATGGTAAACATCATAAAGGGTTGGGCAGAATTATCCAGTAAAACATATGTAATCTTAGGGTCTAATTTTTGGCCAAAATCAAATTAATATTATCTAAATCAGAAGACGTCTTTAATACCTGATCATTATAATATTTTTGACATAATGAATGTAAGAGTTTATTATGGGAGAAAATATTTCATTCTATTTCATAATTTCATCATAAAATACTGATTAACATTACTTTATAAGCACCAAAGAAGTATAAAAATGAAGGCGAAACCGCAATTCAAAGTTGATAAAAATGTAGATTTATTGTATAAAAAAAATCATAGTACATTGAGCTACAAAACATTTAATTGAGTATCATTCAAATGAAAGAGATTAACTAAATATGGCTATCAATTTTTACATTAAACAAGTTGATCTATAGCAGAGGGGGATTCACTAAACAACTCGATTAAATTTCCTGCATTTTTTGTAGTGTCACTATAGGGAATTAATTTAATAGTACCTTCTCCAAAAGTATTTGGTGGAGCTTGTAAAGATTTTAACACAAAGAACCGTTCATTATTAATTGTAACCACACCATCCAATAGTGTTCTATGTAAATCGTTCATGAATACTGGTCCCCTAACAGTCCTTGCCAAACCAGTAGTTTTCTTTTGTGCTTCTTGAAAAATTTGCAGTGCTTTTGCCAGTGGAATTCTAAAACAGGATTCTGAATTATGGTCAGCCTCTATAAACATATAATACGGTACCATTCCTAAAGTAATTTGTTTATTCCATAAAGTACTCCAATCTTCTGGAGTATCATTTATACCTTCAACAAGAGGTCCTTGACATCTAATAACCGTTCCTGTTGCTCTAATTCTTTGTATCGCTTGTTTAACAGCTTCATTTTCTAACTCTACTGGATGAGTAAAGTGCGCACATAAATTAAGATGTTTACCTCTGGATTGTATGTATTTAAATAATGCTAATAATTCATCGGCATCTTGATCTGTTGTAAACCTAAAAGGCCACCAGGCTAAAGATTTTGAACTAATACGTATTACTTTTACAGAATCTATTTCTAAAATAGGATCTATATATTCTCGTAATGTTTTTGCTTTAAGCACTAATGGATCTGCCCCCGTAAACAATACATCACTAATCTCTGGATGTTCTTTTAAGAAAGCCACTGGTTCTTGAGGATCCTTATATGAAGAGTTTTGCTGTGCTTCTTTATTATTAAACATGATCCATCTAAAGCAATACGAACAATACGAATGACATGTTTTGGCCATTGGATCCGGAAATAAGCTTACTATGGTTCCAAAATTGCTATACATTCCCCTTACCCTAACGCCATCAACTTTAGGAATGCTTGTCTCACAATGTTTTACTTCGGGGTACATTTTTTTCTTTACCTTCTGAATAAAAGGCATTAGTGTTTTTTCTTCTAACCCACTTTGATATAATAATTGTAACGCCTTATAATCAGTTATAGGTAGCATCTCTTTTCTTGGAAAGATTAATTTATAAATCGGATCATTAGGTATCGCATCCCAGTTTATTAAATGTTCTAAAACATAAGTATTCACTTTAAAATGAAAGACGCTGGAAAGAATATCAAATACTTCTCTTTCTTTTTCTGGTAACCTTGTATAATACTCGGTTTTCTTAAATGAATTGTTGTTATAGGATATAAATTTCATGGTTAATTATCATTTTAAATAAAAATACTCAAAGGGTTTAATTCTTCTTCTGTAAGAGGTTCTTTAAATTTTCCCATTTTTACAGGTACATCATACAGTCTTCCTGGGGCAGTACGTCTCCAAAAATGGCGTAATCCCGGTACAATTACTTTGGCTACTGAAAGGCCTATATCTGGCTGTGTTAAATCCAAAGCCAACGTTTCTAACCCTTGTTTTTTGGCTTTTTCTATGCAAAACTGCAAACTATCATAAACTGTAGCTGGGCAAAGTTTCGCATAGTCAGCTTGCATATTCTTTTTTTCTTTATCTAATGGAATCAGATATGTATTATCTTTTAATGTGGCATTATTTAACCAGTCTATAAACACCTTATCTGTAGTTAAATAATCTTTCTTATCGTTGATAACTACGGGTAATAACTGATTAAGTTCTATAATTGCTCTTTCTAAAGCAATATTGGCATCTACATGAGCTCCAAAAGCATAAAGCACTTTATCTTTTTCATCTTCTTTTATACTATGGCTAATGGCTACAAAAACAGGAATTTCCAGATCTGTAGTAATATCCAGTACATAAAGACTTCTATTTATGTCTTTATAATACCTCATCATTTTGTTGACATACTCATTACCAGCAGTTTCTAAAGCCACTTCTGGGTATTGAATACGATTATACCACCAAATTGCTGCAGCATCACGCTCTACAAGTTCAAGAAAACCTTGTAGTATAGCTTCTTCTATAGTATTACCTGCCGCACAACCGTTAGAATCAGGATATGCATACAAACGCTTCTCGTCCTTTGCCGGATATTGCGCATAACAATAGCAAGAAGGAAGAAACTTAAACTCTTTGTGTGTAAGACTATATACCGGAGTCCAATCCATTACCTCATCCGTATCGAATGCAATTGGAATTAGTGAGTAAAACTTAGTGCTTTCATTATTGATTCGTTCTCTATCCTGATACTGTGCATTGCTATAAAGCATACATTGGTTAGGATGTATTTTAACATCCAAATCCTTAAAAGCAGCTTGAACTTTATAAGCTTCTCCTTGGTACATAAGACTATATCGTTCTATGGCTTCACATAAAGCACCGGTTTTAGCTTGAATCTCTGTTTTTCCTTTACCACCATTTGCACTTCTGAGATGTAGATTTAACCAGAATAACGAAGAACTTTGAAGTGCCATATTTTTACCTGAACCAAAATTATAAATTGGCGCATCTTCTACAGGATGATATGCTCTTAAATAAGGAACAACTCCCGTTATATCACTAACATGATGCATATACTTCTCTAAAGTCACCTCTGGGGGTACGGTGCGATAACCTCCCAAATGATCAGATAAAATATCTTCTTTTTTTAAATCAATTGGTGACGGATGTTGGCTTAACACCTCTTTAGTTCCACATGCTCTACATTGCGGTCTTTTAACTACTCTGTGTGTACTTTGTTTTCTTGTTTTAGTATTTATAGCGATCAAATGATTAAATAATTGATCATTATGATCATGATACATCCATGAAACCAATTCAGAAAGAGCAACACTTATACCCCACTGTTGTGCTAATGGATGATTTATTACAGGACGGGCAATAGTATGATTGGTTTTAGCAAGTGCCTGATACAGCTTACTCTCTTGATCATGTAATGCTAAACGATGTTGTAAACAAGCCCAACAAGCACTATCAGCATTATCGGGAAGTATAAGAGGACCTATGTAAGGAGTTGTACCATTTAACTTAAGTAACAACCATGGTATCTGATGATCTAACATTTCCTGATTTACGGATTCCAAATCAGGATGTAAATAATCTGTAGTCAAGACAACAATTAAAGTAGGAGTTTCAGAGAATTCTATCCCAACATTTCTACACGCATCATTAAACATCATCGTATCTACCGATCCTAAAGCCCTTACAGCGATTGATTTGTTCTTAAATATCGTAGATAAGGTATTTGTATCGTAACCCGACTCTTCCCAATATGCAGTTTGTTCTGGAGTAAAGTAGGGCTTTGATTGTGTAATATAACCCTCTGATTCTAATTGATGCAACGTAATTATAACATCACTAAGATTAGAACTATAGTGCTCATAATTAGCTACAATGAAATCTTTAGTAATTTTTTCACCACTAATCTTCTCTAAAAGTTGGATTGCTAAAGGCGATTGTAATACAACACTATCTCGTTCTGAGGTCATGATCGTATAGTGATCGTTAACATTAACTTTAGTATATTTTTCTTTAATTCTGTAAAATGTATCTGGCATTATATCAAGAGTATTCTTTTGAAATTTTTATCAAAAAAAAACAATAATCAATGTTGAGTTATCTAAGAAAACAACATTGATTATTTTATTTAAAACTACCAAAAAAAATAGTTCTATGCTTAATAAAAATCACGTAATTTTATGAAGTCGTTAAAATTATTTCTGCTGTTTCTTTATTGTCTTTACAATACACTTTGGTTAACATATCTTTATTTGGTATAAAACATGGTAAAATAAGTATCGCATCATAATATTGTAAATCTTCAGTATCAAAAGGTAGAATCACTTTTGACACTCCATTTTCTGCTAGTAATTCTCTTTTTATTGTTTTTATACCTTCTTTACCATTACTAAATACTTGCACAAATAAAGGAGATTCTTTTATAGTAACTGTTTCTTTACTACCTCCTTTTTTAGTAAAATATAGATTCGGCCAGGCTGTTTCATAGTCTAAAATCACCCGAGTATTTTGCGGTATTTTCATACCGCAACCTTTCCAGGGTTTACCATTTTCTATCCAAACATAAGTATTGTCTTTTTTACCATCTGTCATAAATGCTACTGTATTTTCAGGATCTTGAAAAGCCTCTAGCAAATCTTTATCGCGCGCACATTTAAGACTAAGTTCATAATATCGTTCGTAAATAGTATATATCTGATTTTTAGTTGTATTTGAATCTAAAGTCGTTTTTTCCTGTTTTTGGTCTATTGTGATTGTTTCCATGGTTTAGGTTTTAAGAATTTAAAAATATCGATAAGCATTTTGACTAACGAGATACTAATTCTTATTAAATCAAGTACAAGTTGCAATAAATTCTTCTACTATTGCATCTGCACCAAAAATTTTCATATTTGTCTTTACATCTAATCTTGGACTTGCATAAGGTACATACAGAGTATATTCGTATTTCTTTTCTCCTTTTTGCAACTCTAACTCAATTTCACTAAAATCTAGAGAGGCATAATTTTCTGTATCTGCTTTATTAATCGTAAAAAAACCTGATTTTAATTTTTGTTTATTTTTCTCATTCTTTTTATAATAGAAATCTGTATCCATCAAAATAGAAAGTTCTAATTGATAAGGTTTTTCTTCAACAACAATTTGGGCTTTATCCTCTATACTATCTGTTTTTTCTACAATTACGAATTTAGATTTTGAAATTGAAGTATCTAAGATAATATTGGTCTGTTTTGGAATTTTCATTTCGCAACCCGGCCAGAAGTACCATTTTTCTTCAGAATCAGTAGCTATAAAACCTTCTAATTGGCTCTTTACTTCATTAACTATACTTTTATATAATTCGGGTTTCGTACTGCGAAGTTGCGTTAATTCTGTAATGGTATAACCTACCGCGAACTCTATTTGGTCTTTGTTATTGGTTTTTTCTGTTCTAAACAAAACTCCATTGGTTAAAAAACCATGTCTCAAATTATTAGAATTAACATAGGCATCTCTAACAAAATCATTAATAGACTCAAAAAAATGAAATGTATTGAAAAATTCAGTAATTCTTAAGATATCTATTTTAATTAAATCTGTTTCATTAATTAGTACCTTAAATTTTGAGGTTATCGCTCTATCAATTGCATCATACACTTGGTACAACGGATCATTATTAGGTTGAGCATCGAATAATGATTTGATTTCTTTTCTTACGAGCTCTTCTAAATTTAAATTCTCTACAATTGTTGATGGTTCAGTTTCTTCATTAACCATGATTTTAAGTTTTAAGAGTTATTAATTAAATAAGTGTTTGGTTTTTAGCTGTCTTATTATCCTACATAATATTAAATTTTAACTTAATAAGGATTAAACTTAAATCAATTACGGTTTTAAGTTACTAAAAATCAAACACTTAAATAAGATACTATAAATTAAATAACTCACCCAAAAACAAAGGCTTGTTTATGATATTTTTAATAATATTCTAACAATTAAAAAATGATCTAGAATTAAGTCGTAGTTGCAACAAACTCTTCTACTCTTCCATTTTTACCAGAAATTTCCAAATGCGTTAACACATCAAACCTTGGACTGTTATAAGGCATATATAGAGTAAAGTCGTATTCTTCACCATTTTTTAATACCAAATCGATTTCACTAAAACCATCGGCATTTACACCTTCAAATTCAGGCTCTGATCTATTGATCGCAAAAAAACCAGCTTTTAATTTTTGCTCTTTAGCCTCTTCATTTTCTTTATAGAAGAATTCATTATCCCCCAAAAGAGAAACTTCCAATTGGTAAGGTTTTTCTTCTAATATGATTTGGGTCGCCTGATCATTAGTCGATTTTATTTTTTTCTTAGTTACGACGAATTTAGATTTTTGTACCGAAGTATCTACTAATATAGTAGTCTCTTCTGGAATTTTCATCTCACAACCTGGCCAGAAATACCATTTTTCTTCAATTTTATCATTTTCTATTGCTGAAGCACTTAGATTTTTTAATTGTTCATCTATTTCTGAAAGAATTCTATCATACTCATTTGAAGGTAGTTTAGCAAGTTCATGAATATTATATCTTTCTTTCACTTCTAGTTTATTTCCTACTTTTTCAGTTCGAAACAATGCTCCGTTAGTTAAAAACCCAAGCCTTAAACTATTGTGCTCTAAATAAGCATCTCTTAAAGCTTCATTTACAGATTCGAAAAAAGATAATGTATTAAAGAACTGTACAATTCTTAATATATCGTCTTTTGTTGTACCATCATTTGGTATGTTTTGGTCAATCATATGATACATTATATATGATGAATCATTAAGAGGTTTTGCATCAAATCTATCTTTGACTTCTTTTCTCACCTTTGCTAAACGTAGGTGTATTGACTCTTCTGCCATTAAATCTTGTGTGCTCATTTTTTTCGGTTTTAATTAGATTTATAATTGTATTTGCGTGTTTAGTTTTTGATATCTTTTAAAAATTTCGAGGCTTTGAATTTCGGTCATGGTATTACAAAATTCTTTCATACTACTTAATAATTCTTCCGCTTTTTTAATTTGATTCTCTTTAATTAAAAATTCGCTGTAATCTACGGTTGTGTGCAATTTTAATAAACCAAACTTCATCTCTTCGGCATATTGAATCGCAGTTTTAAAAATAGATTCTATCTCTTCAGTTGTGTTTTTCTTTTTTAAGCACATGCATTGTCCTAGTAAATTATAAAAAAGAGGTAAAATAGAACGCTCTTCATGTTTTAATTGACGATCTAAAGAATTATTCAATAATTCTAATGCTTTGTCATATTTTTTTGTTTTCAAATATGTTTTAATCATAGACGGTTCATAATAAGACAAAGCCAAACTTTGTCCTGCTTTTATAATACCTTCTCTTTGTTCTTCTGCCACATCTGTTTTATCATTAACCCAATCGGTCAATATATCGAGTAAACATGAAACCCAAACTTGTTTTAATCTATCACCTAGAATTTCATGTAACTCATCTGCATATTTCTTACTCAAAATTTTATCATCAATCAAAGAAAGAAAACATATCATAAAAACAAAAGCTGTAACTAATAGAGCATCATTATCTGTAGTTTTTGCATAACGAATTCCCTTTTTATATAATTCTAAAGCATTATTAGTGTATCCTCTAAAACAATAAATAAATCCTAATAAGCCAGTAGCGAAAATATAGGGATCAAAACCATAGTCCTCAAAAATACTTTTATCATTTTGTAAATCAAATTTTTCGAATACTGTGGTAAGCAATTTTTCTGATTTATCTATATCTCCAGAAATAAAATAAGATTGTCCTAAAAATGAAGATATTGCCATTTCTACCCTATGATTTTTCTTTTGAATAGATTTTTCAATAAGCATTTCACCAATATTTTTTGCTTCTTTACTTTTTGATTGCGCATGAAAATAGGAAAACAACGCCCAATCATTCTTTAATTCATGTTCATCAATATCCTCGTCTACAGTATATCCTTCTTTCGATTTTAAATTTGCTATTAACTCCACATTCCGATTAGCCATTTCATATAAAGCATGGCTCCCCCATCCTTCTTTTAAAGAGATTGCAGCCATGACACAGATATTTAAATCCAGTTCGCCCTTGAGTTTTTGATTTTCATCTTGAATTCGTACTACCCATTCTTTAATCACCAGATGCAATCGTAAGGCTTCTTCATTTGCAGAATTTTTGATATCTCGTTTAATTGCTTCTAATCCAAGTTGTGATGCTTTATCATATTGACCAGCCTCTGCTTGATGTCTGGCTAATTCAAATGGATTTTCTTTTACAACTTCCTTAAAATTATCTTCAAGAGCTTTAGCAATTCTACCGTGAACTTCTCTTTTTAATTGAGATACCATACCATCGTAAGCAGCATCCCGAATTAACGCATGTCTAAATACATAAATCTCATTTTGTACACGACGTTGTCTATAGATTAGGTTAGCTTCTTGTAATACATTAAGGTTACCTTGTACCATCGCTTCATCATGAGAGGAAGATTTTACCAAAAGGTCGTAGGTAAATTCTCGACCTATAGCCGACGCTACTTGTGCAGTTTCTTTGGCAAAGCCAGTTCGATCTAATCTTGTATTTAGCAATCCTTTTAAAGTTACCGGTACAGAGGTTGCATCAAACTTTGCTGCTAACCGATACGTATCATTTTCTAGTATCAAATATTCTTGATCGGTCAACATTGTTGTTAAATCTTCAATAAATAGAGGAATTCCATCTGATCGCTCAACAATATAATCTAATGCTTTTTCATCAATTTCTTTTTGATGTATTAAATCTTTGATCAATGATTCTGCATAAGCTTTTGTTAGTATCTTCAATCCTATTTCTGTAGCTTGTTCTTCTTTCCAGTCATGTTCGAACTCTGGTCGTGCGGTAAGTAACAACAAGTAATTTTGTTTAGAAATTTTTGAGATTAGTATGCTCAAAAAGTCAAGACTTGTAGGATCAATCCAGTGTAAATCTTCAACGATAAGCATGAATTTTTTTTGAGTATCAATACTTAAAATCCATTCTTCTAGAATATTAAACAAAACTTCTTTTTGTTCTAAAGGAGATATTTCAGAGTTTTGATATGTATCACCTAAAGGAATGGCAAACCACGAGCATAATATCGGTATCGCTATCGCGGGATCACATTTTACCTTTTTTAATGCATTCTCTAATTGTGGTATGCTATCTGTTAAATCATCATGTATCCCCACATCCTTTTTGAGCATTTCGAAAATAGGATATAAAGCATTATTTTGATATTCTGGTAGACAACGACATTCTCTAACTACAAATCCATCATGTACTAAACCTTTTTTGGTTTCATAGATAAGCTTAGATTTACCTATCCCGGCTTGCCCCTTAATCAAGATGGTTTTTCCATTTTTAGGAGCTACCGTTTTCCATACGTCAAAAACGTGTTCTTGTTCTTGTTCTCGACCAATCATTCTTTGATCTGCACTTCTCAAACTAAGATTTGACAATGCCTCTGCCGGTCGCTCACCTGTAAGCAAAAATGCTGTTAATGAGTTACTACCTCCAGAAAAACCCTGAGTAATAAAAGGTTCAAATTCTAAATAAGGATCTAATAATTTTTTGGTCGTTTCTCCAACCAAAATATGCCCTGGTTGTGTTGTATATAAAAGATTAAATGCAGCATTTGTTACTAATCCTTCTGGATCGCTTTTATGTTTTATAAGTACGGTACCAGAATTCATTGCTACACGTATATCAATACTTATTCGGTGTTGTGCATACAACAATGCACTTCTTTTTTGCAATTGACTAATCAATTCTAATGCAGTTCTACCCGCACGTCTAGCATCATTATCACTTACTTGTGGATACCCGAAATACATAATCATCGTATCTGCCATTGTTCCTGATATATGAGCACCAAAACGCATACCAGTATCTTTACAAAGATGCAACTGATCTTTTTGAATTGCCTCTAGAGTTTCAATATCTAAGGTTGCATTTTCGGATATAGACAAGCTTAGTTTAGCGCACAAAACAGTAAGTTGTCTTTTTTCACTATGAGTGCTAAGCCAAGCAAATTGATTAATTTCGGTAAGGTTATCGGCAGGTTGTACAGGTGTATTTTGAGGTTGGATCCTACCTACCAAAGTACTTAAATTTACATCTTCTAATGCTTCAGAAATCATGATCGCATTATGAATACGTCTTCGTGGATCTTTGTGTAACACATGACTTAGCACCTTTGCTAATGGATGATCCAAAATTGAAGGAGGCAAAGGTACATCTGTAAGATCTAATTGTTTTTGAAAAATTTCTGCAACACTCGTACCTTGCATTACTGGTTTTCCTGTAAGGCATTCTAAAAAGATTAATCCCCAGGCATAAAGATCAGATTTTACCGTTGGCGGTTCTCCTCTTAATTGTTCAGGTGCAGTATAAGCGGGAGTACCAATTACATCATGTGTTAATGTAAGGTCCTTATAGTCTTCACTTTTAAAGTCATAGGTGAATGTCCCCATACCAAAATCTAATATTTTCACATAAGATTTTGTACCTAATTTAGTGACCATTATATTATGTGGTTTTAGATCACGATGAATTATCCCTTCTGAATGTGCGCAAATCAACGCTTCCAGAACTTGTTCCATCAATGCACCGGTCTCTTCTGCTGATAAACCGTTATATCTATTGATCAGATCCTTTAATGTCTCACCAGAGATAAATTCAAAAACTGCATAGGGTTCATGGTCTCCCGTATAACCTTTATCTAAAAGTTTAACAATATTTGGATGACTAATTTGTACGCAAAGTTGCGTTTCTCTCTCGAAACGAGCTATTTGTTGCTTTCTTGATTGTTCATCAAGAGTGTTTTTAAACTTAAGCATTTTAATAGCTACAATTTGACCTGTGCTTATTTGCTCTGCCTTAAAAACCTTACCATATCCTCCCTCTCCTATTTTTTCAAGAATATTGTAATTTTTAAGATCAGTATCGACATTTGATGTGTTTGTTGTCGAAGAGTTTTTCATTATCGGGTACTATTAATTTGTGATGTGTCTATATATATTTCGATTAGGGGATTAATTTGTCATTGCTAATACTTCTCCAATGCACGCTTCTTCTTTTATAATTTGAAAATAAGGATGTGCAAAGCGTACTTCACCATATCTTCTTTCAATAATATTTGAAAATAAATATCCATATGGTTTTGTTTCGATCAATAATTTTCTAAGTCTATAAATTTTTAAATTCAGATAGTAGGTATCTAGTTCTTTACCAAATTCTTTACTCATATCAGCCAATAAATCATCTATAGACATCCAACCTTGATCTCCCATTACATGATTTGCATTAACATCTGCGAGTCTCTTTCTAGCCAAAGCTAATAGAATATAATTATGAACACGTTCACCTAAATCTAATTCTAGATTCTGTGTTATAATCTTAATGTGTATATGTTCTTCGTCAGAACTTAAAGTAAACTGAAAATACGCATTGTTTACCACATGCCCATTATCCATTGTGTCTTCTAGTACTTGGTTTTCTACAAAAACATATTCTTCACCATCTATACTATATGTTTTGTTCTGTGCCAGATCAACAGCAACTCCAGCTTGTTCGAATTTCCAAGTAGTATCTTCAGGATAAATAAGTATTTCTGGTTTTTCTTCGTTTGGAAAAGCGTGACAAGAAGTTAGTTCTATAATATTACTAGTATTCTGAATAGATTTAAGATAGCTCGAAGGAGAATCCAAATTAATCATTTCCCATTGTGTAGATTCGTGTTCTCCAAATTGAATTCTACAACCTTTACTAAGTTTTACTGTGGCATGATTAATATATTCTCCATTAACTAAAGTACCATTTCTACTGTGATCTTGTATATACCAATCACTACCTTTCCAAGATATTAAAGCATGGGATTGGGAAATATCTTTCTCCGAAATGTGGGTATTCGCAATATGTCGATTCCTACCAAAGGTATGCTGTGTATTCAGGTATACGATTTCTTCTGTTTGATTATTTTTTATAATAGCCATTATCCCAATATTTCATTTATATTCCTTGTATACTAATTACATAGTATTTATAAATAAACTACTCTGGCAAACCGTAAAATACAATTAGCAAAAAACATTAACTCCCCCTAAATAAATGAATATTTTGAAATAATTGTCATGAACTTTAAGTTGGTTAAATTTTAAACGATTATTATTTTAAGTTTACGTCAAAAAATATACTTGCACTTAAATCTTATTTTTTAAATTATGAAGATGATATTGCATCTTTCTGGGTTAGAAAAGAGTAATTTACATCATAAATTGAATTGTTTTTAAGCTTATTAGTGCTTCTCAAATATAAAAAACATTATTTCTTTTCTCACATGAAAGAACACTTAAATAATTGAAAAATAAATAGTTATGGTTTTTCCGTAATCAAATAATGGTAATGCTATAATTTAATGTTTTTCAATTTTGAAATACATTCATACACATCCATTTTGGATTTATCTGAAATCCAGAATATTAAATCTAAATCAACAATGATTTGAATTACCATAGCCAATTTTTTATTTTTTTGAACTTAATTATTTTCTAAAAAAATAAAAAAAGAAAGCATATACATCCCTTATATATTAGTTTAAACCAAACAAAAAATCTAAATCAATTGAATACCAAATATTTACTTGCCTTTTTATTAGAAACTGTAAAGCATTTGTATATATCCTTAAACTAAAAAAGGCGTTTATTATCTCCCAAACCAATATAAATATGGAAATGATTTTAGCGTTTTTTTAACATAGAATCATCATGTGTGCTGTTGCTTATTTATGTTTTGATTTTCAGAAACTTAAAGCTTAACTCACGAAAATATGATTTTACTATTTAATCTAATTATGGATACCCGCAATAACAGTATAAAAATCCTAAATAAATTAGTGTTTAACTATACTCAATTAAAAACTAACTAAATCATGAAATACAAAATTATATCTGCCCAAACCGAAATTAAATTAGAGAATAGAGTCAATATATTTTTAGATGATGGTTGGGAGCCCACCGGAAGTATGTTTATTTTAAATTATGGAGGAGAATTAGGTTTTAGATACTTTCAACCTATCGTTATTGGTTAGTAAGTATTAAGAGGAGCGAAAAATCTTACCAAAGAATTTTATACACTGTTAAATAATTGTTATACGGATACCCGTAACAAATTGATTAAAATTTTGAATATCTTAGATTTTCACACCCCACAACATATAAAAGTAAAACTCGTCAACCTATGAAATACAAAATAGTATCTGCTCAAACAGAAAACAAACTGGAAAATAAAGTTAATGTTTTCCTCGATGATGATTGGAAACCCACAGGAAGTATGTTTATACTTAATTATGGAGGAGAATTAGGGCTTAGGTTTTTTCAACCTATTGTTAGTGAAGAGTAAGAATAAAAAATAGTAAACCATGCAGTAGCAAATACAAAAAATGAATTGCTTTGTTAATAAAGTATAAGTTATTTACAATTATTAATCTGGTTGACCAAAATTTATAAGTATTACCAAAAAATTATACTACTTTTATACTACTAAAATATCCCCCTTCTGTATTACAGTTATTCAATAACCGTAAAATAACAATTGGTTCTTATACCATAACATCCGCATATCTTTCTATTTTTTTAAGACAATAAAAACGTCATTATCGTCATTGTTTTATTATTTCTAAAAGAAAATATTATGCTTAAAAAAATAGTCGTTTTTCATTTATTATTTCTTGCTAATCAATTCGTTTTTGCTCAAACTACCAGAAATAATTATAACGCCAGATATGAATTAAATGATCACATCTATCATGGAGCTGGACAGAGTTATTCTGATTTTCAATCTTATTATAACAAAATGCCTAAGCATCATAAGCCATCTATGTATATGTATTATGTTTCGCTTAAAAGTTTAACATCTGGCACTTGGTCGACTACTTTAAAATCTAATTTAGCGTCTTTTAGAAACGATTTTGTCATACCGCAGATTGGCGTATCAATGACTGTAGATGGTGATCCAAATCAACATTATGAAGATGATGTCGCTATAGGACAGTATGACCAACAGATCGATTATCTTATTGAAGGTTTAAAAGAATTAGACAGGCCTGTTTTCTTGAGAATTGGTTATGAATTTAATGGCTCTGCTTGGAATGGATATCAAGCATCAACTTATGTAGCATCTTTTAAGAGAATTACCGATAAAATAAGAGTAGCAAACATAGAAGTCGCTACTGTATGGTGCTTTTCTGCTGATGGTGATGCTGACTTCACTTCATTTTATCCAGGGGATTCTTATGTTGACTGGTGGGCAATTGATATTTTTTCTGCAGAAGGATTCACGAGTACAAAAACAGTAGCCTTTATGAATTCTGCCCATAGTGCTAGCAAACCAGTAATGATAGGAGAATCTACCCCTAGATTTGTTGGTGCAGACGATGATCAAGATTGGGATAATTGGTTTAAAGATTATTTTAATTTTATTGATAATTATCCCGGTATAAAAGCTTCTTGTTATATTAGTTGGGATTGGAGCAATACTCCTTGGCCGACATGGGGAAATGCTATAATTGGTACAAACGACTTGATTCGTGTTTTATACACCCATCACTTAAGAGAACGCTCTTTCTTTAATGCTAAAAGTGAATCTGAAACCAGAAAACTTTTTTCCTCAAATGATGTTATTGCACCAGCAACTCCAATACTAAATGAAACAGAAATGAATCCTGCTAAACCATTTCTTAAATGGAATACATCAAACTCTGTCGATACCGCACACTACATTATTTATAAAAATGGATCTGCCATAGGTACGACTAGTACTAATCAATTTACTGATATAAGTGCCAAAGCCGGCCAATCTTTTGGTCTGGCAGTAAGTGCTATCGACTTAGCGGGTAACGAAAGTCCAAAATCGGCTTCATATTCTTTTGAACTTAGTACTACTATTATAAAAAATACGAATCCAAATTTTGAGATTGACAATTCTTTTTGGTCATTAAATACATTTGAAGGAGCACAAGCCTCCTTATCACATTCTAATAAAAGTGCTACTATACGCCTTGATCAATCAACGGGAACAAACTGGCATACACAATTGGTACAGGCAACAGACATTAAAGCCGGCAATACCTATTACATAGAAATAGAGGCATATGCAAGTTCCTCTACAACAATAGAAGTTGTCTTACAACAAAATCACTCCCCGTATGGGTTATTAATCAACGAACAGCCAACGCTTTCTGAAACTCTAACAACAATTAAAACTCCAATTGTCACTGCGACCACAGATGATACTATGAATATTGCGATTTTTTTAGGTCAGGTAAGCCAAGGAATCGATATAACAATATCAAGCATTAAATTATATGAAATTAGCAAATCAAATACTGCAAATAACAATACTCCAATTGCAATAATACCCAAAGAAAATATTACGGTTGACACAGGAGAACTTCATCTTAATGGCTCCTCTTCTTTTGACAGTGACGGAATAATCAATTCGTATAAATGGGCTCAGATAAGCGGTCCAAATTTAGCAGTTACAAGTGGCGCCTCAACACCCGATTTTATGATTAACATGAGTAAAGAAGGGATATATATTGTACGTTTGACTGTAACCGATAATAAAGGAGCGATAGGAACAGATGAAATAGAAATTAAAGTCACTGGTAACTCAACAGACATAAAACCTGTTGCTTCATTTACTGCAACGCCAATAACTGGAACAGCTCCTTTACAGGTACTTCTAGATGCATCTGCTTCTTCTACACCTAATGGCGGAAATTTAACCTACTCCTGGGATCTTGGTAACGGTAATACTGCTACAACGGTAACAACTTCGACTACCTATACGCAAGTGGGAGAATTCACAATATCATTAACCGTTATTAACGAAGATGGAAAATCGGATAGTGCTACCAAAATTATTAAGGTTATCGATACAGATACCAATTGCGGTTACGGAACACCCATTTTAGAAACACTGGCATCGATCAATACTCAATACACCCATATTAACGTACTTGGAAAGCAAGGTCCTGATCTTTCTAATATAACAAATTTTACTATAAATTGGAGTCTTGAGAATAACGGGTTATATCAGTTCTCAATGAACACAAATAATGGTAATCCTAATTATTGGAATAACTTTCTTCCTAAGATTAGACAAAAATTTAATCAACCTCAACCAGAGTTAACACTCACAGGAACAGGAATCCCAGGGTTTGATGGCTCTTATTGGGTAACTTTAGATTCTGATAATTTTGTAATGGTTTCTAAAACTAAAAATTTTACCATTTATTATTCTATAACTGCAACTACACCCAACTGCAATAAGCAACAAGTGGAAACCTCAAAAACTCTATATAGAAAAGCATTAATGTATCCAAATCCAAGTCGACAGGATTTTATTTTATCTCTTAACAATACTAAAGAAGTTTCTAGAATAGATATATATGATATAATGGGGCAAAAAATTAAAACCCTTTATCCTTTAAATGATAAAAACATACAATTTGGTAAAAACCTTTTATCGGGTATTTATTTTATCAATATTGTTCTAAGTACTAAAGAAATTATTACCCTTAAAGCTGTAAAAACTGAATAACTAGTACAATACTATAGCTATGATTAGTCACATTATTGTAATTTAATACTATCTATTTCTAACTTAAAATTTTCAGCTTCTTTATTGGCAATAAGAAATGCAATTTCTTCAAGGTTTTCACAAGGAAAATTATCCATGTCTAATTTCCTACCTCTAAAAGTAGGGTACATATCTAAAAGCGATATCTCTATCGACTGCCAATCTTTTGTAGTTTCAAAATAAGAGATATATGCGTGTCGATCATTTTTATTTGATTTTATCCTAAACTGATACCGTTTTCCGTCCCCTTTTAATTTAATAAGAACTTTACTGTAATTTGCAACTCTTTTAGATTCAAACGTATGCCTTACCGAAGAAAATCCACCATTGTTTTCTAGGGATACGTATCCTTCAAAAACGCCATTACCTTCTTCATTAATATAGAAATTACCTCCTGAACGACCACCCATTACGGTATCATCAACAATTTTCCAACTAGTGCTAATACTATCCTTATTGAAATCAAAAATAATTAATGAGTTGCTCATCGTCATAAAAAAACTGTAAGATAGAAATAGATACTTCATAAGCTCAATATTTAAAAAGCTTTAAAAGCCTCGAACCTAGTCAAAGGTACAACGGTTCAATAAATAAAATTTATAGTAGTATGTTAATTTTTGTTTAATGTATACTCCAAAAAGTTAAACATTATTGTAACTTTGAATTGAAAGTATAAGGAAAAAGCGTAAGTACACTTGAAATTAATTCAACAAAACAAAGTCTGCATACCTTAATACTGAAGGTAAATTTTTGCCATTTACACATCTTAAATAGTAACGAATGAAATTACAAACTGAAACAATAACAAAACCTAATGGTTATAATTTAAATGGTTTTTCGATTGAAGATATAGGAGATGATCACCTTAGTACAGGACTAGAAACACCCATGAAAAAAAATGCTTTCGATATATCTGATTCTGAAAAAAAGGAACGAATTGCTCATTTATTTGCAGAAATCATGGATGTTATGGGATTAGATTTGTCAGATGATTCTCTACGTGGCACTCCTCAGAGAGTTGCAAAAATGTATATAGATGAGATCTTTTCTGGGTTAGATCCCAAAAACAAACCCAAAATAGCATTATTTGATAATAAGTATAAGTATCAACAAATGCTAGTCGAGAAAAACATCACTTTTTATTCTAATTGTGAGCATCATTTTGTTCCTATAATTGGTAAAGCCCACCTTGCTTACATCTCGTCTGGTAAAGTAATTGGTTTATCTAAACTTAACAGGATTGTACAATATTTTGCCAAACGCCCACAGGTCCAGGAACGATTAACGAATCAAATTGCTACAGAATTAAAAAAAGTTTTAGAGACTGAAGATATTGCTGTAATTATTGATGCGAAACACCTTTGTGTATCCTCTAGAGGAATTAAGGATGATACTTCGGCAACAGTAACTTGTTACTATGGGGGAGCATTTAATACGCCCGAAAAAATAGCAGAATTACAAAACTATCTTAACCATTAATTTTTTTCATCGTGTAACAAAGTTAGTGTAAGTAAATAGAAGGCTTATAAATTATAATATACATTTAAAAACACATTATGTTTGGATTGTTTAAGAAGAAAAGTCAAGTTGAAGTATTACAGAAGAAATATGAAAAACTGATGAGTCAATGGCATGAATTATCAAGTATTAACAGAGCAGAAAGTGACAAAAAATATGCTGAAGCAGAGATGATCCTTAACCAAATCGAAAGTCTGAACAAAAAGTAAAAAAAGAAGCGAGTTTCAAAAATGAATCTCGCTTAAGAAATAGTTTTACATTTGATATGATATGGTCGATTAAATAATCGACTTTAGATAAATCGGTAGTATCATTGATTAACTTTTTAATTCTTTCAGTAATTGAACAATTTCTCTACAGATAATATCAGCATTCTTTTTTTTTGTAAAAATAGTTTGGTGGTTCCCATCAATTAATACCTGTTTCCCAATGCACGAAAGATCTATAAATTCTTTCTGAGCTTTAATAAATTTGTTTAGATATTTTTGAGGGTTTATACCTCGTTCCCGATATGATTCTTTATCGATTTTGATTGCTGTGAAGACTCTAATTGGCAATGCTTCAAATTGATTAATGATTTTTGCGAGTTTTAGATTAGAGTGGTAATTTTCTAATTCGCTTTTGTATCCTCTTAGACCTTTTCCGTTTAATAGCATATCTCGCATTCGATTATTTATTTCTTTGGGTAAACCATCACCAGCAAATGTAGGACCTGTAAAACTTTCTATCAGACCTAAAACTCCCGCATCTGCAAAAAAAGTGGCCACATTCAACCCCCAAATCACTGATTTAAATCTAAAAGAAGATACTGGTGCAGCATTAAATCTTTCAACTTGTTCTGGGTGTGTAGCGTCAATAAAAACTACAGCTGCTACTTCATTAGGATATAGTTTTGTAAGTACACGTATGTAAGTACCTCCAATTGAATGTCCTGCCAATATATATGGCGGTGATTCACCTGCATTTCTCAGAAGTTTTCGTAATTCTTTAGCAATAGTTTCTGCATCACGCGGTGTATTGCCCAATTCACTATAACCAACTCCAGAACGATCATAACGTACCACTCGCAAACTATCTTTAAGTCCTTCACTTAACCAATGGTAGTATTCTGTTGGTAAACCACCACCTCCTTCAATTACTAGAGTTGGTTTATTACTTTTTTTTCCTGTGGCATTTATATGAAATTTAACCCCATCTACCGCTATAAGTTTCCCCTCTGGTTGATTAGGCTCAGCACCCAATAAACGAAAAACTAAGCCCGCTAGAACTAATAATGTGATTGATACCGAAATGAACAAAAAGAATCTTTTTATAATTTTCATAATAATTTTCATGATACTTAATTTTTGCATCAAACATAGTTGTACTTTTCTCGAATCCCCATTTATTATTACAAACACACCCGAAATACTTTTACACAATTGCTATCGTAGGTTGTAATAGCGTTCGCTAAAAAACTAGAGTGATTTAACCTAAAAATGATCATGTTTGTCATGTTTATTTGTTATCCTTATGCGAATCTCTATTTTTATATGAGATAAATGACTATGCGTATGAAAACCCATTTAACCAGCTTTATTAAAAGTAACTATAGGGAATTAGTCATAGGAGGAATTCTTGCCAGTGCAATTTTTATAGTTGGACACTTTTCTGGTGGTTTTATCGTACGACCAGATTCTGTTGTTCTACCTTTTTATATGGGTATAAACATTTTTAGCTTTTTGTTTTGTTGGCTGACTCTTGCACTTTTGATTTCCAAGTTTCCGATGTACAAAGTTTTGGGAGTATTTGGGTTACTATTTTTGGGAGCAATAGCAGAGTATTTCATGAATATTCCTAATAATCCGATTACTATCCCACTATTGATTTTATTTTGGATGGGAGTCAGTTACTTGATTATACCAAAGTTTTTTAAAAAATACCAGATCGCTATTATCTTTACTTATGGTGCTGTGATTACTTATTTCTTTATGTTCAGAAGAACATCTAATTATGCAGAAGATCACCATCCGGTTGTTACTACTTTTCTTATCGTTTCTATATCAATGATGATCGTTTTGTGGGCATATGATCGGTGGAAATGGTTGACTAACTTAAGAGCAGATAAAGCTAAGGCAGAATTAATGTTATTAAAGAATCAAGTTAACCCACATTTTTTCTTTAATACCCTGAATAATCTGTACGGATTAGCCGTAGAGAAATCAGAAAAGGCTCCTGCCATGATCCTTAAGCTCTCTGATATAATGCGCTATACAATATATGATGGTAATGCCGATTATGTTTATCTAAAGGATGAAATAGCCTATATCGAAGATTATATTGAATTAAACAAAATACGATATCAAAAAAAAGTGGAAATTACCTTTATAAAAGATATTCCTTATTCACACAAAATAGCTCCAATACTAATTGTAATTCCTTTAGAAAATGCATTTAAACATGGTGTCGAGAGTTTGATGGAAAATGCCTTTATCAAAATTGAAATTACCACAACCAATTCGGGTATATTTTTTCGAATTAAAAATAATTACGAATTCAAAGAACTAAAAAGTAAAGGTATTGGATTAGAAAATTTGCAAAAGAGACTTGCCATGATCTACCCTAATAAACATAAATTAGAGATAACTAAAACTGAAGATATTTACGAACTAAGTTTATCAATCAAAACAACATGAACTATCTAATTGTAGATGATGAGCCGATAGCACATCGTATTTTAGAAGGCTACTGCGCCGAACTACCATTTTTAAAAAAAGTTGGTAATGCTTACAATGCACTAGAGGCATCAGCAATAATTACCAAGCATAAGGTAGATTTGATTTTTCTAGATCTTAACATGCCTAAAATTATGGGGTTTGAATTATTAAAAACATTGCCCTCTCCTCCTAAAGTTATCGTAACAACTGCTTATAAAGAATATGCCTTAGAAGGTTATGAATTAGATATTATTGACTATTTGTTAAAGCCTTTCTCACTTCCACGTTTTTTGAAAGCAATCAATAAAATTACTACAGAAAAGGAAGAAAAAAAAGTCGAAATGAGTACTGTTGACACGAAAAAAAACGAACGTTTTTTTCTCAAAGGAGATAAAATGTATCATCAAATTCTAATGAAAGATATTTTATTTGTAGAGGCTTTTGGCAACTACTGCAAAGTCTATCTTACAGAAAAAATGATCCTTACCCATGAAAAAATTTCTACGTTAGAGACATCACTCATTAAAGAAAAGTTCCTGCGAGTTCATAAGTCATTCATTGTAGCAATTCATAGAATTGAGACCATTCAAGGAAATCAAATCTATATTCACGATCATAAAATACCTATTGGTCAGACCTACCGAAGTAAAATCAATACTTTAATAGCCAGAAAAAAATAATTGTGATATGTATGCTTTTGTGTCTTGCCCTTATTTGTAAAAAACAGCATTTAGTAAATATAAAAAGTAATGTATACTTTATACTAAAAATATGTTTACTAGTGAACATAACGAATTGTTATTATACACAACCGAAATGAAACAATGTCATTTAATTACTTCAACAAGTTTTTCATCCCAAAAAGGGTTTGAAGATATACTTGTTGAAATATTTGATTTAACAAAGTTGAATATTCAAGAGTTACTAATCAATAAACTAAGGAATGATTCAAATTCTGACCTTGCAAACGATATAAAAAAACAGGTTGAAAAGGGAGAATTAGTTTCAACAACTCTAATTACTGAATTAATTAGAGAAAAAATAATTGAAATTAAAAATGAGATACTTATTATTGGATACCCAAGAACAAAAGAGCAACTTGATTATTTGACAAACTTGCTTTCTGAAAACGGGTTCGAAATTATTCAATTATGGATATTGGAGTTAAGCAACATTGAAAGATTAATTGAAGGTAAAGATCAACAAGTAAGTACAGCAATGATTAAAAAATTTGACCAAACTAAATATCAAAATAAAGAAATATCTGAATTAATTGATTGTCCTGAAATTACAACAAAAATGGAATTCGAATATCCTATGGAATGGGATACGTACAAAATACGAAGTAAAATAAAAGATGTGTATAACACCATATATAGCAAATAGAACGAGTTGTGTGTAATCCAATAGTATTTGTCCATTTGCAAAGTCGCCAAATCTCTTGATTTGGTATTACAAAAGTAAAATTAAAACAAAACACAAAAGATTTAGCTTGTGGCTAAACCGAAATAATCACTTGTTTTCTATCCTATTTAACAAATATTAAACGTCATAAGCAACCCAAAAAAATATCACCAAACTCTAGGTAACATTTTCATCAATTAAAACATAAAGTAATATATAAACAAACTAGATAACAAATGAAAAAAACAATCTCCACATTGATTCTTGTTCTATTTTATTTAATCGCCTTTCCTTATCAAACAGAGTTTGTAGTTACAGAAGGAGTTGAATATGGAAATTCTGGGACTTTATCACAAGGAATAAATACTCTAAACGGTAACGGTACAATTACCATCAAAGGTGATATTAAAGTTAATGGTAATGTAACAATTCCAGAAGGAATTGAACTTAACTTTTTTCGAGGAAACAAACTTAAAATAAATGGTAATGTTACAGTAACGATTAATGGAAGTATTAATGCTGGTTCCTATCAAATATTTGATTTAGATGATAATGGGACAATTGATGATTGTTTTATTGATAATTTTGATCTTACTAAAGATGATGGAAAAGTTAACGGAAATCTCAAAAATGATTTTGTAATACCTCAATGGTTTGGTGTAGATGATACCGGAAGTCAATTTACATCTCAACTATTTCAAAAAGCTATAGAAGCATTTCCTAATGTAAGAAAATTTGTGGCCAATGGAAGATTTGTTTTAGACCGTATGTTATATCTGAATCAAAGTAATAGATACTATGATTTTAGCGGAGCAACATTTATTGGCGCTAATTCTGATTCTAGAATAATGTGCCGGGGTAATGATGATTTATGGAACATCCCATCCAACGAGTTAATAAATTATGAAATTCTTTCTGGACAAAGTAGAGATAACCTAGATGAATATCAACTTTTAAACACAAGCAGTATTAAAGGGTCTGTAGGTGGAGGAATGATTGCGATTGGAAAATATTTCACAAAAGAGGATACCTTCATCTCCCCATACTCTGTATGGGACGTTACTTTATATGGAGGTTATTACATTCCTAGATATAAAGGAGATGTTGCAATAGGTATTGGAAATGCTAAAAATATTGAGATCACAGATGTTAATATTAATTGTTATAATGGTTTACGAGGTATCGCCATTCAACCTCCTACTAATAAAGAAAGAGTAAAAGGGAATTATGCAAAACTGTTTTATTTAGATAAATGGGAGTATAAAATTGACTCCATAACGACATCAAAAATTAGTAGAACAGATCATATTATTCTAAAAAATATTATTCAACAAGGGGGGATTAATATCATAAACATTGATATAGAGCCTGGAACTAAACATTATGTCAAAAATGTAGTAATTGATAATGTAATAGGTCATGAAATCACAGGCTTAGAACACCTTACAGGGGAAAAAGGTCACTCATTTAGATTGAGCTCTCAAAATGATGGTATTAAAATAGAAAATGTCTCTTTATCTAATATCATATTAAGCTATGTTCATGGAGGGTTTCGATTTGACGGTGTAACTGGATCCATATCAAATTATCAAATAAATGCTGCTCAAAATAGTGATGAAGAATATGTAGAAGTAAATAGCTTTATAAAAAATGATCGAAAATCTTTAGAAGATGCTCTAAAAAGGATTTCTGAATTAGAAAAAAGTAACTAAGCAGACTTGGCTTATAACGGAAAAGTAAAAAACATTAAAACGATTTTTTACTTGAGACGTTGCCTATAATTAAAAAAATGAAAAAAATAGATGATATTGATAAAAAGGAGTATAAAGAAGTTGTTGAACTTTGGGAAGCTTCAGTTAGAGCAACACATCATTTTCTAAAAGAAGAAGATATTGAATATTTTAAACCACTAATATTAAACACCTATTTAGATGCTGTTGAATTAAAATGTATTCGGGGTAATGGTAAAAAAATAGTTGGTTTTCTTGGAGTTGCTGATCAAAACTTGGAAATGTTATTTATTCATCCTGATTTTAGAGGAAAAAGAATAGGAAAAACACTATTAGATTATTCAATTGACAAATTGAACGTTACGAAAGTTGACGTGAACGAACAGAATGAACAAGCTGTCGGGTTTTACAAGCATTGTGGATTTGAAGTTATAGAGCGTTCTGAATTGGACTCTTCTGGAAAACCTTACCCAACTTTACATATGAAATTAATAAAATAACTACAGCCAACACGGTTTATAAAACATAGCTAATAAGTGCTTAACCAAAAGGTTTGTGTATATTTAGGAAGGCCCCAAATTTTTGATTAGGCTTTTAAACGAGAAAAAATGAAAAGCAAAATATTTATATTTAGCTAAGTAATAAACCGAAACGTTAGTGCTTATCACTTGCTCTACGTTTCTTATACTTAACGTTAACAATAATTTGACATTGATTGTAAATTGAATAATATATCAAACAAAATAGCTTTAAATTATTGTGCTCTTAAGCAATCAACTGTTTTAGATTGGGAAACCAAGAGCACAATAATTGAATACAAAAAAGGTGACCAAATAGTAAAAGAAGGACAACAAAGGCATAAATTATTTTTTTTGATAAAAGGCTCTTTAAAGGCATATTATATTCTTAATGACAAGAAAATCACAGATTGGTTTGCTTTCGAAAATCAATTCATCACTTCAAGTTCAAGTTATCTCTCTGACGAACCAAGTCTTCATTTTATTGAAACCATAGAAGATTGTGTGGTCCTTGAAACTGAAAAATCTAATGTAGAATTACTTTGCAAAAAACATCATGATTTTGAACATTTGTTTCGTGTCGTTTTATCAAAAGTAATTGTTCAATTTAGATATAGAATTGCTTCTATTCAATTTAAAACTGTTAAACAACGATATGAAAGTTTAATAGAACAATATCCGCAGATTGAATTAACAGTACCATTAGGAGATATTGCATCTTATTTAGGAATAACACAAGAAACTCTAAGCAGAATAAGAGCATCTAACTAATAATTTGATATAGGTCAAAAAATATTTTTAAAAGTACGCTTACCTTTATACCTATAACAAGCGAATTATGAAGTTATTTAATGGCAAAATATTAATTTATACAGGAATTTCGCATTGTCTATTAGGTATATCCCCTTTTGCTTTTGGAAAACAATTTTTAACATTTTCTCAAACATACTTTTTCAAAATTAGTGATGGGCTTTTTGAATTTCCGTTGTTGAATGGAATAATGAATTATGAAAATTTTGCTTCTTTTTGGTTTGTATATTTTGGGATTTTAATTATAGTCATTGGAATTCTTATAAATTACATAGAAAAGACAAATAAAATAGTCCCTAAAAAATTCATAACTACATATCTAATTGCAGTATTAATTGGTGTTTATATGATTCCCTTTTCTGGTATGACATTTCTTATGCTGCCACACGCAATATATATGTTGTACCAAAGTAGAAACAAGAAAATTAAAGTATAAAAATGAAAAAAACAATCACATTACTCACACTAACATTAATACTTTTAAGTTGTTCAGAACGAACAAAAACCAATTCTGAAAAAACAACAATTACAAAAATTCCAATACAAGAAAAAATAACAAAAAAGTTTATTAACCAAAGTTTACCAACCATTGGAATACTAATCTTTGAAGGAGTAATAATAAATGAAGTAGTTGCTCCATTAGATGTCTTTTCTAATCCTACCATTGACAATAAGAATCTTTTTAACGTAATCACGATTGCAAAAGAAAATAAAACTTATAACAGCGCTCATGGATTAAAAATAATACCAGATTTTGTAATTGAAGATATACCTGAATTAAAAGTTTTAGTAGTACCAAGTTCATACAATCCTACCGACCAAACTTCAGACGAAAAATTAGTGAATTTTGTTAAAGAACAGAATAAATCAACCGATTATATAGCTAGCCATTGTGCAGGAGCATTTTTAATTGGTGCATCAGGAATTGCGAACAATAAAAAAATAGTCACCTATGTTACTGGTGGAAAGTCTTTAAAAGAAAATTACCCCAATTTACAAGTTGTTGATGATAATAAAATTTCTGTTATTCAAGATGGGAAATTTATTTCATCGAATGGTAGCTTAGTAAGTTATATCGCCTCGTTTGATTTGTTAGAAAAACTAACAAGTACAGAACATAGAAAATTTGTTGAAACATCAATACTATTTGATAGAATAAAAAAATAAATTTATGACCGAAAATATAGCTATAATTGGTGGAGGAATTGGAGGTTTAGTTACAGCATTGTCCTTGGATAAATTAAATATTCCATATACATTATACGAAAGAGCTGCTTCGTTGGAAGCAGTTGGAGCAGGAATATGGCTATCACCAAATGCTTTACAAGTTTTACAATGGATTAATCCTACCCTACTACAGGAAATTCAAAATGCTGGAAATACTCTTAATAGAATTTTGGTAGCAGATCATAAATTTAACCCAATATCGGATTCCAATCAAGATTTTGTACAAGGAAAATTTGGTTTTACTACAATGGCTATACATAGGGGAGAGCTACAGGAAATTTTATATAAATATGTACAACAAGAAAATATTGAATTGGGTAAAGAATTCAAAGAATACGCACAGGATAGCGAAAAATCTATAAGGTTATATTTTATAGATGGTTCTCATGTAAATACAAATGCAATAATTGGTGCAGACGGGATTAAGTCCAAAATAAGGAAACAACTATTTCCTAATAGTAAATTAAGATATTCGGGACAAACTTGCTGGAGAGGTATTTCTAACTATGATTTAGATCCTCTACTAGAGTCCGTAGGTTTTACCTTATGGGGTGAAAAATTGCAATTTGGTGTGTCTAAAATTTCAAATGGAAAAGTATATTGGTTTGCTGTAAAAATGAGTCAACCTAACCTAACCGATGATGAAAAAGACCGTAAAGTTATGTTAACGAACATGTTCTCAGAATACCCTCCTCTTGTAACTTATCTTATTAAAAACACACCAAACGAGAAAATTTTCAGAGATGATCTTTCTGATTTAGAACTACTAAATAAATGGAACCTGGGAAATATCTGCCTAATTGGAGATGCTGCACATAGTATGACTCCAGATTTAGGGCAAGGTGGCGCTCAAGCAATTGAAGACGCATTTTACTTATCAAACTTCATCAAAAAAACTAAAAAATTAGATACAGCATTCGATAAATTTTATAATTATAGAAAGGCGAAAGTTGAAAAACTAGTAAAACAATCAAGACTCACATCAAAAATCTCAATAACAAACAGATTCTTGGAAATCATTCGAAATTTTATTCTTAAAAAAACACCTCAATCTTATATAAAAAAACAGATGTTAGAATTGTATAAACTGGACAAAACTATTGCCAACAATATATAAGAAAATATAGGACTTTTGAGTTTAATAGGAAGGTCTGTATTTATTTGCCAAGTCACCAACTATAAAATTTGACGTTAATGAGAAAAAAGATAAAAGCAAAATTATTTATATTTGACTTAATACCAATCCGAAATGTATAGCTTATCCCCGCCCTACCTTTATTATACTAATCATTAAACAATATTAAAATAAAGATATGGGAATTTTTGATTTTCTAAATTCTAAACCTTCAGTTGAAAAACTCACTAAAAAACTTGTAAACTTTGTATACGACAGTGTTCAAACTGAAAAAGGTGTCCGAGTTGAAGATGCTCTTTGCGTAATGTCGACAATTTTGGCTGAAAGATGTATCAAAATTGCCGGTGAATTTTCGATCTATAAACACAATTTTGAACCTGGTTCAGCCATATTTTCTGAAAAAATTAATGAAATTCTTGTTGGATCTGTAGCAGTAGAAAATTGGAATGAATTACCAGAAGACGCTATTTTTTCAAAGATTAAAAGAAAAATAGATTCTCATTTTAGTAAAAAACCTTTCCCAGCGTTGACAAAAATTTTTGAAGGATTTGCAAAAAATATAGGAGAGTCAGAATGGGGAAACATTAGCTTAAGCGTACCTAATGAAAATAAACCTTCTATATTGCCATTACAAGCTGGATATGAAACAAGAAAGTATGTTGATGACACTATTAATCTCGAAAGTGACGAAAAAACCTTACGCATAGTAATAAATGCTATTTGTCGTGTACTAATTGATACCAAAATGGCTTTAGACTCATCTATTGCTTTGACTTTAGTATTCGAAATAATAAATGGAATGTCTAAAACCGCTACAATGACTGATGAAAAAATGAAAGAATTACAAGCAGAAATAGAAAAGTAAAACATTACCAAACAACACCTATGCGATAATGCGGAGTTTGGGTTAAATCGAAAAGGTATTGCTTATTTTCTGCCCTACGTTTCTTATACCAAACGTTGTGCTTTATTAACAAAAAGATTAAGAATAATTAATTTCTGAAAAAATAAAATATGGCAACAATCAATACTTATTTAAGCTTTATGGGTAACACCGAAGAAGCATTTAATTTTTACAAATCAGTATTTGGTGTCGATTTCGTTGGTGGAATAAGACGCTTTGGAGATATGCCTGATAATGAATTAATGTCGGAGGAAGATAAGCAAAAAGTAATGCATGTTGGGTTACCAATAGGCCCCGGGAATTTCCTTATGGGGACAGATGCACTTGAATCCATGGGACAATCGCTAACATTTGGAAATAACTATTACATCTCTATTAGTCCAGAGAGTAAAGAAGAAGCTATTAAACTATTTAATGGGCTTTCATCAGGAGGAACGATAACATCGCCACTAGAGGATACATTTTGGGGTGGGTACTTTGGGACATTTACCGATAAGTTCGGAGTGCAATGGATGGTAAATTATCTTCAAACAATGAATTAAAAACGAAGCACAATAACAGCAATAATTCATTGCGACGGAATTTCCTACTCGGAAATTATTATCTTGAAACGATAACTCGGTTTTCTCAGAATATCCTAGCTTATGATTCCGTAATGAAACTATAACCTAACCGTTGTACACAAACAGAAAAAACTGAACTAAATTGACAACAATTTGAACTGTTTGTAAAACAATAACTAACTTACAAGCGTTATTTTTCAACAAAAAAATAAATGGTACAGGATTACAAAACCATCGATTTATTTGGCAAATTACTTTTTGAAACTATTATTCTAAAACCGCCCTATAAAAAACCAAACCTCATGCCCAATGAGGCTTGTTTCTTATATATACTAAAAGGCGAGTATGATTCTATTTCAGAAACTGAACGACTACGCATTGAAGCAGGAGAATCACTTTTAATGAAATGTGGTAACTACACCTGTAATATGCTACCCTCTGCCAGTTCAGACACATATCAAGCGCTTGCAGTTCATTTTTATCCAGATATATTATTAAAAATTTATGAGAACAAACTTCCTGATTTTCTAACACAAAAACTCCCTTTAGATATTGGGATGTCTAAACTTAATAGCGACATTTTAATTAGAAAATACATAGAAGGTATCTTGTTTTATTTTCAAACTCCTAAATTGGTTACCGAAGAAATACTCATCTTAAAACTCAAGGAAATTATCTTGTTGTTAAATCAGACCAAAAATGCACCTGCTATTAGAAACATTCTCTCTAATCTGTTTCATCCAACATCGCATTCCTTCAGAGAAATTATAAAAGCGCATTTTTATGAGAATATTTCTTTAGAAGAATTAGCCATTTTAAACAATCAGAGCCTATCTACTTTTAAAAGAGAATTTAAAAAGATATACAACGCATCTCCGGCAACTTACCTTAGAGATAAAAAACTAGAACGCTCTTTAAAACTGTTACTTTCATCTAATTTAAGAACAACAGATATCGCTTACGAATGTGGTTTTAGTAATGTATCGCATTTTTCGAAATCCTTCAAGGGCAAATATGGAATTTCGCCTACCGCTTACAAACTGAACCATTTAGACAAATCTTTGAGCTAATTATAAAACATTTACTTCTCATCGATTTTCATCTTTGCATCAGTAACAAAAAATATGTAAAGATGAAAACAGTACTTATTACAGGATCCAGTAATGGATTTGGATATTTATCCACATTAACACTCGCTAGAAAAGGTTACAACGTTTGGGCTACTATGCGTGATGTAAACGGAAAAAACAAAGCAAAAAAAGAGGAATTAGAACATATTGCAACAGAAGAACATATTGCAATTACTGTTGCCGAATTAGATGTAACTAGTGAAAAATCTACGAATGATTTATTAAAAAAAATACACTCTGAAGAGCAAAACGGGCTTGATGTATTAATAAACAATGCTGGAGTAATGTATGTTGGTATTACAGAAGCGTATAGTTTAGAACAAGCTCAAGAACAGTTTGACACAAACTTTTTTGGAGTTATCCGTACCTCTAAGGCGTTCCTTCCTCTTTTAAAAAAATCTTCAGATGGATTAATTATTAATATTTCATCATTAGCTGGACGATTGGTATTTCCTTATTTCGGAATTTATTGTGCTAGTAAATTTGCTTTAGAAGCTTATTCTGAAGCGCTTTCGTACGAATTAAGACCTCTTGGAGTAGATGTTTCAATTATAGAACCAGGTCCTTATCCATCAGGATTATTATACAGTGGCCCAAAAGAAGACGACAACCATACATTAGAAACTTATGGAGAAATGGCTTCTGTTCCAAAAACAATGCTTCAAAATTTTGATCAATTCTACAAAAGTGATGCCTCTCCAAACCCTCAGGAGATTCCAAATGCAGTTTTAAAACTAATAGAGATACAACAAGGAAAAAGACCTATTAGAAAAGCCGTAGGTATAGATTACAATACCAACGAGTTAAATAATAGAACTAATTCTATTCAAGAAAGTCTAATCAAAGATGCTTTACAAATGGAGCACCTACTCTAAATTAAAAACATGAAGTATTTAAACACAATTACAAGCATTGCTTTAGGTATACTCTCGTTTGTATCATACATTTCTAAAGCTCAAAACTCAAATATTAATACTAAACACTTAGAAAAAGTGGAAACAAAAAGTCAGGAAATAGTCAACGTAGCACTTATATATATAAAAGATGGCGAAGAAGCTAGATTTGAAGAATATAAAAAGAAAGGTGGTGCTATTTTAGAAAAATATGATGGAAAAATAGAACGCATCATTAAACCAACAATGCTAGTTAAAGGTGATTTAGAATTACCTAACGAAATCCATTTTGCGAGATATCCAAGTATTGAAGTATTTAATAAGTTCAATGAAGATCCAGAATTTATTAAGATTAGAAACGAATATGCTATTCCCGCATTGAAAGACATATCCATCTTTACAAGTAGGAATACCGATTTTAAATTTAAGAAAGAAACAGGTGATAAACGTAAAACTTATGGAGTTGCTTTTATTTACTTTAATGAAGGAGAACAATTTGCAAAGCAATTTGCAGAATATCATGATGACGTTTGTGAAATTATGCCTGAATTTGGAACACATTTCGAACGCTTCATTGCTCCTTTTCAATCAAAAGGTACTATAGAACAACCTGATGAAATTCATCGTTTTTATTTTGACTCAATAGAAGGGTTACAACAAATGGGCACTGATGAACGAATGAAAGCTTTATTCCCTAAAAGGGATGCTTCTTTAAAAAATCTGTATTTTTTTATAGGTGAAGCTAGCTTATAAATTCTTAATACAAAATTGTAATAAACTAACATGCAATACTATGCATGTATAAGTAATAACGGTTTGGGTACTAACTCAAACCGTTATTTATTAAACTTAGAGATCTCGTAAACTGAAAAGTGGCTGCAAAACCCGCAACTACTCATAACCTAAACAGTTATGTGTAATTTTAGAAACAGTTTAAAACAAGAGAAAAGAATATTTACAGAATTATATCTTTTCAATCTCTAGAATCATTTTCTTCGAATTTTCGTTTTCCGGTTGCAGCTCTAACGATTTTTGATAATTGGATAAAGCTTTTTTAAACTGTTTATCTTTATAAAACGCATCGCCCAAACCACTATAGGATTTTCCAGAAGGAAACTTATCAACCATAAGTTGATAAACGCAAATTGATTTATCAACTTGATTTTCGTTTAAAATTACTCCCCCTAAATATTCGAGTGTTTTCTCAGATTTTTGCGGTAATTCAGAGACCAAAAGTTTCAGTATTTTGATGGCATCCTCATTTTTATTTTTTTCAAACAATTTATATGACAATCGTGCCAATTCTAATTGGTTTGAAAAATTATAGTTATCAAAACTGGATTTTTTTAAAGTTTTATAATATGCTATACCCTTATCAACATTTTCGTAGGTTTTCTCGCGAATAGTGAGATAAATTGATTTTTGAGGTGCTTCAAACTCTTCATCTTTTACGATATGCATTATTGCCTGAGCTATCTCACCAATTTTCAGACTTTTGCTATTCGTCATTAAAATAATCATAGCTTTTTCTTGTATGTCATAATAAACAATTGATTCATAATTGCGAGAAGAGCCGTGATGCACATAGGTAGTTAATTCCTTATTTGTAAATGTACCATTACCTAAAGCAGATTGGCTTTCTTTTGAATAGGCTTCAAAAAGCAGATATAAAGATTCTTTTGAAATAATATGGTAAGATATTAATTGGTTTACCCATTTTGCTAAATCATCAATTGACGGACATACCCAACCAGACATTGTTAATTGCCGTTTTTCATCATTAACTCCCTCACTGTTAAACGCTCTTACAAAATCAGGGTTTTCATACTGGTGGTCAATCACAGAATTGTTCATACCTATAGGTTCTAGAATATTCTGCTTCAAAAATTGATTAAACGTTTTTCCTGTTATATTTTCTATAATACGCCTTTGAAGAAATATATTGTTA
Source organism: Aquimarina aggregata (assembly GCF_001632745.1). GTDB lineage: Bacteria > Bacteroidota > Bacteroidia > Flavobacteriales > Flavobacteriaceae > Aquimarina > Aquimarina aggregata. The sequence goes on from NZ_LQRT01000035.1 coordinate 72,729, forward strand.
TTGCTATATAAATAGCCTTTACCAGGTTCAAATTCTAATGTTTTAAGGTTTTTTAAGTCATTATAAACATCATTATCGTTATGCACATTATCCCAATCTATTGATGGCAATCCACTTGTGTATTGTAAAAGATTTTTAATAGAAATTTTATTTGACCAATCTGGAAGACCCAATTGATATTTTGATATTTTATCATCTAAATTGAGTAATCCTTTTTCTTTTAACATCATAATTCCTATCGCATTAAATTCTTTTGAGATAGAACCAATATTAAACATAGAGTTTTTACTAAGTGTTTTCGTTTTACTTGCATCTGTGAAACCTCTTTCGGCTCTGTAAATAACTTTCTCGTCTTTGATTACTAAAGCATTCCCATTAAATATTCCTCGCTTTTGACAAATATCTAATATTGAATCTATTTGAAATTGATGCTTATTTTGAGCACTTAGTTGAAAAGTAAAACTTAAAAGAATTAGAGAAAAAATTAAAGTATATTTATACATAATTGATTTGATTGATTGTTTACGTATAGATTATACTTTCTGTAATTTGTTACAAAATATTAGAAATTAATTACAAATACTTAACTAACTACACATAGCACCATATATAAAAAACAATAGGATTTATTCTTAAAACAAAGGCCGGACATTTTTGGAAAGTCGTAAAATTTTAAAAAAACTGGTTTGTGTTCCAACAAGCGATTATCAACCTGATAACAAGGCTTGTTTTAAACTTTATTCTAAAGAACCCGAAAATAGCATTCTTAAAGTGAACAAAATAAGCAACTATCTAAACAAAAAATAACAGAAAATGGTGAAACTAAGATTGGTATCCAATTTTGACAATATTCTTAGATCGAAGATTTACTTTTTCTTGAAAAAATCAATCTGGAAGTATTTAGTGGCAACTCTAGTTCTTGGGTTCTTAAAGCCTATAAATGAATTAAACCCAATACTATCCGGATTAATATATTTTACCGGAATCAATTTGATACTTTGGCCTTTACAATACATAAGTACAAAAACCTATGCTAAGACAATAAATTTTGACGCAATGGTAGAATTTAGTGAAACTGAAATCAAAATTAATCATACTAATCAAGACTTGATAGAAATTAAAGATTGGAATTGGATTAAAAAGATTGAATTAAATAAAAAAAGAGTGTGGTTAACATTAAATCAAGCAAAACCATTTGTAGTTTCTATACCAAGATCAAAGTTGAATAATTCAAGTATCCAATTATTTGAAAGAATGAAAAAACATAAAGAATGATCATTAACAATAGCTATGGCGCATACTTCCTCTGGTCATGATGCTTAAATAAAAACTTGTTTGACACTGAAAAGTTAACACAGATAAACATAATACCTACTATCGTATATTAGGAATAATTGACAAATCGTAAGGAATAATTGTCATTTCTCAAGATCGCTTCCTACCTGATATTTGCAATATATCCTTTAAACAGAAAAAGATGGAAATGAATAGTATAGATTGGATTGGTTTTATTGGAGTTTTTCAAATTCTATTAGCATATATACTTAATGTAATTGGAAAAATTAAAAGCACTGATTTAACGTTTATCTTACTAAACTTGATGGGTGCAGGCATGGCTTGTTTTGCATCAGTACTTATGGGATATATCCCATTTATAATACTTGAAGGAGTATGGACTGTTGTAACATTAATTACGCTTATAAAATATAAAAGAAACTAATAAAAAAGACTCCAAATCTAAACGATATTGAATACATTTTTTAGACGATCAAAGATACTGGCAAAAGAGATAAAAGAATCTCTTTTTTAAAATTCAAAGACAGGTTTGGGCGTACTATTTTTAACAGAATTGGCCAAAAAAATATTGGCTACACTCGCTGATTATTTTTTTGCCATTTTTTGGTTTATAAAAAAGATAACCATCAAATCTATACATAGATCATGTGTCATTATTTTCTTAAACTAAGACAGTGTTGATTTTTTGGTTTTACCATGCAAATCATTTTGACGTATCACATTTTGAGTTAAATTAGCACTTAACAAAAAGATATACATTCGTATTTGACCGAAGTTTCTTAAACTTTTGTTGACAAGGTTAGTATATATTCACTCTTATATAGCATTCTAAAAAAGAATGAGATAAATTATTTTATATGAAAAATCCAGGTATAATAATTTTAATATGTTTTAATATTTCTATTAATCTATTTTCACAAAATCCTATCATCAAACATATCTATACCGCAGATCCAACAGCTCGTGTTTATAATGGAAAATTATATATATATCCTTCTCAAGATATCGCATGGAACAAGGAATGGGAAAAATTAGGAGCAGAAAAAGAAACTAATGGTCATGTTATGACTGATTACCATGCTTTTTCTACAACCGATATGATTAATTATACCGATCATGGTGTTATTGTTGCTCAAAAAGATGTGCCTTGGGGTAATAAAGTTGGATATGGGATGTGGGCTCCATGTATAACATATAAAAATGGAACATACTATTATTATTTTCCTAATAAGCCCGCCGACAAAAGTGGTTTTAGACAGATAGGGTTGGCTACAGCAACAAATCCAGAAGGCCCCTTCTCTATAGAACCAAATTATATACAGGGATTAAAAGGTATTGATCCAAATCCATTTATAGATGATGATGGGCAGGCCTATATGTATTGGGGAGGCGGAAAAGGGAATTCTTTAAAAGGAGTAAAACTTTCGGATGATATGAAATCTGTTAATGGTCAAGCAATTTTAATTAAAGACTTACCTCAGGAGTACAAAGAAGGTCCCTTTGTATTTAAACGAAATGACATATATTACTTAACATTTCCGCATAATAGAGACACCAAAAACAGTACAGAAGAAATTGGATATGCAATTAGTAAAAACCCTTTAGGTCCTTTTGAATATAAAGGAACAATCATGGATCGTTTTGAAGATTGTTGGACAAATCATCAATCTATAGTCCAATATAAAAAACAATGGTATATGTTCTACCATCATAACAATATTTCAAAAGTAGGAAACTTAAGGTCAGTATGTGTAGATAGCTTGTTTTTTAATAAAGATGGAACTATACAAAAGGTTATACCTACTTTACGCGGAGTTGGAGTTCATCAAGCAACAGATACTATTCATATGGATAGGTATTCAAAAATTTATAACGCTGAAATAGATTTCATAAAAGGTGTTGGCATTCCTGAATGGAAAGTAACCAATACAAAACCCGAAAGTTGGGTGCAATACAATTCTGTAAACTTTACTACAAAAACTAAATACGTTAAACTACAATTACTAAGTTCTTCAAAAAAAGCAAGTATTGAGATTAGAGAAAACTCCCCTACAGGTAAAATTATTGCAACAGCTAAAGTTTTTAATACAAATGGAAAATGGAAAACTATAAATGCCAAAATGAACTATCAACCCATTGGTAAAAAAAATATTGTATGTCTTTTTAAATCAGAAAATGAAAATGAAATTGAATTAGATTGGATATTTTTTTCAAAGTTCAATTAATTTAAAAATCTTACTAATTGATAGTCAAATCATATAAATTTTATAGAAAATTAACATCACTAAATGATCTGTAAAGTTATATAACTTATGCCGTTTATCGTCACTAGCATCTCGTAAATGAATCAATCAACGATGCTAATATTTATCTTAAATTTAAGTAAAAAGAAATACAGAAAAGCTAAACACTTAACTCTTTCTCACAAAAAACATCCTTTAAACCTATTTGATCCTTATTTATTCTAGAATATACACATAGAACATATTCTTTAGTCCCTTAAAGTTCCTGTAATACTGGTCACTTATCTATTAATTCTTTTAGTGTATCTTTTTGACTCTCTCACAACTCTTTTAGCAAAAACTATAATCTATCTTAAAACCTGACCTTCAATTTCTTGAAGTTATAAGATGTTTACCATAGAATCACAATTGACCTTTATTTTATAGGAACAGGTACAATTATTTATCACGGTATTAAATACTGGATAAAAATACCCTAAATAGATCATACAATACGAATACTAATTTAACTACTACGAATACTCGTTGGTTGACGCAATCAATTTTGTTTATAATAATTTAACTTCTTAACTCTCAACTATTAATTCTCTCAATTAAAACTAAACTAATAACAAAATGAAATCACATTTTTCAACTTTTAAAAAAAAAGTCTATCTCTGTATAGGGTTTATTTTTTTCTCCCTTACTCTAACATTACAGGCCCAAACGTTATCCGTTACCAACCTTGTTAAAAACAATGCTGTTTTACAGCGAAATACAAAAGCAAATATCTGGGGAAAAGGAAAACCAGGTAATACCGTTACAATCAAATTGGGTAATGACAACAATGTAACAACAAAAATAAAAAATAATGGTACTTGGAGTGTCAAGATTCCTACCGGTAATGCTGGCGGTCCTTATAAATTAAGCATTAAAGACGCTACAAAATCGTATAATTTTTCAGGTATTTTATTAGGTGAGGTCTGGTTATGTTCTGGTCAATCTAATATGGATATGCCTATGAAAGGTTGGGATAATCAACCTATAAATAATGGCCCTACCGAAATTGCTAATGCCAAATTTCCCGACATAAGACTATTTAAGGTGCCTTTAAAACCTTCTTATAACAGAGAAACCTCACTTGGCGGTAATTGGACAGTATGTAATCCTAATAGCGTTAAAAACTTTTCGGCGGTAGCTTATTTTTTTGCAAAAGAAATACATCAAAAATTAAAAGTACCCGTAGGTGTTATTGTAGCATCTAGAGGCAACTCAAAAGGAGAAGCGTGGACCACAGCAAAGTCATTAACTTCTGTTAGAGGATTCGAAAATGTTATTGCTGATTTAGATGTAGCAAGACAAACACCAGATAAAGGAAAATATAGAATCGTTAATATTAATGGAGGTTTTATTGTTCCAGAAGCTTTATATAACGGAATGATTCATCCTGTTACCCCTTACACAATTAAAGGCGTAAACTGGTATCAGGGAGAAAGTAATACAGGCGATCCAGATCAATACAAAGGGATCTTAAAGAATCTTATTTCAGCCTGGAGATCAGAGTTTGATAACCAAGATTTACCATTTTATGTTGCTCAGATAGCTCCGTATGATTATAAAAACAAAAAATCTCAAGAATTAAGAGAAGCACAATTTTTAGCCCAAAATATATCTAACACGGGCATGGTTTCTTTATTAGATGTAGGTGAGATTAATGGGATACACCCTGCAAAAAAACAAAAAGTAGGACAACGATTAGCATATTGGGCACTAGCCAAACAATATGGTAAGAACATTGTTTTCTCTGGTCCAACATTTCGTTCTGCAACTTTTAACAACGGAAAAGGGATACTTAAATTTGACTATGCCGACGGTTTAAAATTAACTAATGATGATAATTTTGAAATCGCAGGATCTAATGGAAATTTTGTAAAAGCAACTGCCGTAGTAAAAAATGGAGCTATAGAAGTTTCGGCAAGTAATGTTTCAAATCCAACCCAAGCAAGATATGGATGGTCTAATTTTGTTAAAGGATCTTTATTTAATGGGGCTAACATACCTTCTTCATCTTTTAGAACAGGAAATGCTGTAAATCCGCCAACAGATAATACAAGACCTGCGGCAAATATTGCTAATGGCATTTATTATATACAAGATCCATCAGGAAATGTAAAGATTAATAGTCCTAGTGGAAGAACTATTGATAAAGCAAATGTTACCAGTAATAGCGTTAAGTGGCAATTCACTAAAGTTGGAAATTATTATACTATAAAAAATCAAAGAAACAATGAATTTTTAGAGGTCCCTTATGAGGCTTGTAATGCCAATGATAAACCGCAAAATCCAAATATTAATTTAGGAACTTGGACTTCCGCTAATAGTAATCATCAACGATGGAATATAACTAAAGTAGGAGATAATTATTTTTTACAACCATTACATTGCGAAAAAGTGGTAGACAGAAATAATAGCAAGGCTTTACATTTATGGCCATATCAAGCTAGTAACGGTCAACAAACCTGGAGAATTGTTAGTGCTTCAGGCACACCCCCTATTTCTACCCCTGGTGATGTATATATAGACGGTGAAAATGCCTCTATTCGTCAATCAGATGGTTATATAAATGACGAAGGTCGAACCTTAAGATGGCAAAATCAAGGTGATGGACAAAACTTACCAAAAATAGACTCAAGCATTAAAAGAGCTGGCTCGAATAGTGTAGCTATGCAAATTAATGGTGCTTCTACAGGTAGCACTAGCCAACGTTCAGAGTATTGTTTAAATGCCTGCTGGCAAACTAGTGAGCCTTCTGTAAAAGCTGGCGATACTTGGTATACTGGTCTTAGTTTTCAATTAGATGCTAAGACATGGGCTGATCCTACTTCTTGGTTTGTTATTCAACAAACACAACAAAAAAAGTCACCTGGGCAAAAAAACAATAACCCATTTGTATCCTTAGAGATCAAAAAAGGGAATAAACTAGATGTTAGAGTAGCCTCAGGAAAAAATGGTGATAGCAATATAAAATTCACCCATAAAGAAATAATTACTCTTAAAAAAGGAGTTTGGTATGATGCAATAGTTGGTTTTAAATTTAGCCCTAATAGTAACAATGGTTTTTTGGCTGTTTGGATAAAAACTGCTAATCAAACAACCTACAAAAGGTATGGTCTAGATAATATTAAAGTTGGTTATACCGATGCACCTCAACAAGTAAGTCAAAACAAAACCGGAATTTACAGAGGAAGAGTAGGCGGTACAAATAAAATGTATTTTGACGAGGTAAGGTTTTCTACTAATCTAGAAGGTGCAAAAATACCAACAAACACTACTCCACCATCAAATGACTGTAAAGTCCCATATAAAGGCAATAATTTTACTGTAAGTAATCAAACTAAAACATGGTCTTCTGGAGTAATTAATATGTCCTGTGCTTCTAAAGCAGATATATACTTAGATATTCAAGGTACTGGTGACATGGAAGTTGCTGACTACCTTAATGTTTTCTATAAAGTTAATGGGGGTAATGAACAATCTATTTCGCAAAACACCGATAGTTTTACCAAAAAAACAGTTACTAAAAAAGGTATTACAGGAAACACTGTTGAAATAATCGTTAAAGGAAAAACAAGCGCAACTGGTGAAGTATATTCGGTATCAAATATTAGAATTGACGATGGAGGAAATCCAGATCCTAATCCACCAACAAATGACACAAGACCTACAGCAAATATTGCAAATGGTATTTATTATATACAAGATCCATCAGGAAATGTAAAGATTAATAGTCCTAGTGGAAGAACTATTGATAAAGCAAATGTTACCAGTAATAGCGCTAAGTGGCAATTCACTAAAGTTGGAAATTATTATACTATAAAAAATCAAAGAAACAATGAATTTTTAGAGGTCCCTTACGAGGCTTGTAATGCCAACGATAAGCCCCAAAATCCGAACATTAATTTGGGAACTTTTACTTCTGCTAATAGCAATCATCAACGATGGAATATTACTAAAGTAGGTGATAATTATTTTTTGCAACCATTACATTGCGAAAAGGTAGTTGATAGAAATAATAGTAAAGCTATACATTTATGGCCTTATCAAGCTGGTAACGGCCAGCAAACCTGGAGAATCGTTAGTACGACAGTGACACCACCAACTGTTGCTTCTGGTGATGTATATATAGATGGCGAAGATGCCTCTATTCGTCAATCAGATGGTTATTTAAATGACGAAGGTCGAAGCTTAAGATGGCAAAATCAAGGCGATGGACAAAACCTGCCAAAAATATCTAATGTTAGTAGAGCAGGATCTAAAAGTGTAGAAATGAAGATTAGTGGTATTAATACCACTAATGGCGTTCAACGTAGTGAATACTGCTTAAACTCATGTTATTCAACAGCAGAACCAGCCTTAAATCCTGGAGATACTCATTATACTGGTTTCAGTATTAAACTAGCAGCAGACACATGGGATGATCCTGCTTCATGGTTCGTTCTTCAGCAAGCACAGCAAGCTCAGTCTTCTGGTCAAAAAGGCAATTATCCATTTGTAGCTTTCGAAATTAAAAGTGGCAATATGCTTCATTTAGCCTCTCGCTCAGGTAAAAACGGAAATACACAACGTAATCCAGCCCCATCGGTTTCAGGTAAAGATCTTGTTGCTATTAAAAAAGGAATATGGTACGATATTATAATTGGTTGGGAATATAGTCCTAACGCTGCAACTGGTTGGATAGCTTGTTGGATTAAAACTGCAGACCAATCTAAGTACACAAAATATAGTATTAACAATATTAAACATGGTTATTATGGCGCTCCACAACGAATGGAGCAAAATAAAATTGGAATGTACAGACAAGCCGGATCAGGTAACAATAAAATATTTATCGATGAGGTCAGACATTCTACCAACCTAGAAGGAGCAAAAATACCAACAAACACTACACCACCATCAAGTGATTGTAAAGTTCCATATAAAGGCAATAATTTTACGGTTAGTAATGAAACTAAAACATGGTCTTCTGGAATAATTGATATGTCCTGTGTTTCTAAGGCAAATATATCGCTAGATATTCAAGGTACAGGTGATATGGAAGTTGCTGATTACCTAAATGTTTTCTATAAAGTTGATGGAGGTACCGAACAATCTATTTCTAAAAACACCGATAGTTTTACCAAAAAAACGGTTACTAAAAAAGGAATTACAGGAAACACTGTTGAAATAATCGTTAGAGGAAAAACAAGCGCAACTGGTGAAGTATATTCGATATCAAATATTAGAATTGATGATGGTAGAAATACGAATCCGTCAACAAATGATCCAAGAATTGCTGCAAATATTGCAAATGGTGTTTATTATATACAGGATCCATCAGGAAATGTGAGTATTAATAGCCCTAGTGGAAGAACGATAAATAAAGAAAATAGTACCGGTAATAGTGCCAAATGGGTATTTACTAAAGTTGGGGAGTATTATACTATAAAAAACCAGAGAAATAATGAGTATTTAGAAGTTCCCTATGAAGCTTGTAATGCCAACGATAAGCCACAGAATCCAAATGTTAATTTAGGCACTTGGACTTCGGCGGGCAATACCCATCAACAATGGAATATTACTAAAATAGGAGATAATTATTTTTTACAACCATTACATTGTGAAAAGGTAGTTGACAGGAATAATAGCAAGGCGATACATTTGTGGCCTTATGAAATTGGCAATAGTCAACAAAATTGGAAAATTGTTAGTGAAAACAATAAGGGTTTAACGTCTAAAAAAATTCAAATAAACTCGAATCCAGTTTCTAATGGGGTAATCAACTTAACCCATGCAAAAGGATTTTTGTATACGATTAAGAATATTTCAGGGCAATCTGTTCAGTCAGGTACTATAGATAATGATACAATTGATGCATCGATCTTAAGTGCTGGAATTTATATTATCCAATTCTATACTAATGGAATTACCCAAATTAAGAAGGTAATTATCATGTAATTTATCTCAATGTAAAACGTGTTAATGACTTCTTCTAAGTGATCACTTAGAAGAAGTCATTAACACGTTTTTTTTATAATCTTACAACTAAAGTATTATATAAATAGTTACCGGCAAAAGTCTTTTTTTTACAACAGATAATAAATCACTATATACAATTCTTTATATATACTCATCGCAGGTCAAAGTATAGATCAAAAGGTTCTAGTATATTTGTTATTGTACCATCCTTATTAAAAAAAAGCAACCAATACTTCGAAAAAGAGACAGATAGTATAACTTAGTGATAATTCTAAAACCTGGACAGAAACCTTGAATGGAAAAAATTCCTGTACGACATATTAAAGAACCTTATTCGGCACAAAGTTTTAATATTGTAGAACTAAAAAACTTAATTTCTGAGAATGATTTGGTTCAAGAACTTCACAGGCACAATTTTTTCTTTGCTTTATTTTTAGAAAGCGGAAATGGTGAACATAGTATTGATTTCACATCATATCCCGTCAGTGATCATTCGATTTTCTTTATGAGACCCGGACAAGTACACCAACTTACTCTTAAAAAAGGAACCACCGGTTACCTTATACAATTTAATCGGGATTTTTATGCCCCAAAAGAAGAGCCAACAAACTTTGTACTCCGCAAAGTAAGTCATAAAAATTACTGTCCTCTAAATTCAAAAAAATTCAAAAAACTACTTTCTATTTTGTCTTTTATCTATGAAGAGTACTCTCTAAAACAAGAACGATATGAAGACGTAATCAAAGCAAATTTAGAAATTCTTTTCATTGAGATTATAAGGCAAAGCCAAAATCCGAAAACAATTTCAAACCATAACCAATATTCTCAAGAGCGATTAGAGCAGCTTTTAGAGTTATTACAAAACAACATTTCATCTCACAAGCAAGTGTTAGAGTATGCTACAATGATGAATCTTTCTTCTTTTCAACTCAATAAAATAACCAAAGAAACTGTTGATAAAACCTGCTCGCAAATCATTAACGAACATATTTTACTTGAAGCAAAAAGAAATCTTTTAGGAACATCTCATCGAATAAATCAAATTGCCTACGAATTAGGTTATGAAGACACTTCATACTTTATCCGGTTTTTCAAAAAACACGCCGGAGTTTCGCCTGAAACTTTTAGAAAAAACTTCAAATAAGTCCTGTACGACTTGATTTTTGTCCTATCTATTATCCTGAAAACCGAAATAATTTTGTCTCACACTTAAAAAAGTAAAGACAACTATGAAAATAATCATTGTAGGTGCATCTGGTACTATGGGGCAATATCTAACAACTATTTTAGAAAAGGAAAATCACAAAATAATTAAAGCTAACCGCTCGTCAGGTGATATTCAAGTAGACATTACATCGCCCGAATCTATAGAAAAAATGTTTAAACAAGCTGGAAAATTTGATGCATTGATTTCTACTGCTGGACCTACTTTTGTTGGGCCTTGGAAAAATCTAAGTGATCAAACTTTTAGGACAGGAATTCAAGGCAAAATGATGGGGCAAATTAATCTTGTGCTTATTGGTCAGCAATACATCTTACCCAAAGGCTCTTTCACATTAATAACAGGAGCTCTAACTCACGAACCGCAACGGTATTTTGCCAATGCTTCCGCAGTTAACGGAGCGGTAGAAGGTTTTGTACGTGCAGCTGCTATTGAATTAGAAAATGGAATTCGCATCAATGCAGTTAGTCCAACAGTAATCGAGGATTCACCACAGTATTTTTCTCATTTCCCTGGTGAAATCCCGACCACAATGAAACAGTTAGAATTTGGATTTCGTAAAAGTCTATTCGGAACAGTAACTGGACAGATTATAATACCATAAGAGACAATTATGAAAACCAGAATTATTAACGCTGTCAAAATTTGGATTGTAATTTATCCCTCGATCACCTTATTTTATCTAGTATTGGGAAAATACTTAGCAGACATTCCATTGTATTTTAGAACCTTAATCTTAACCTTAATTTTAGTACCATGGATGATGTTTATCGGTTTACCGTTTCTAAATATGATATTAAAGAAATTTCAAAAAGATGAAAAACTTTAACAGACGTACATTCATCAAACAAAGTGGGATTTTAACGACAGCTTTCGTTTTACCATTAAGATCAAAAGAACTTTTAAAGACTAAATACATGATAGATATAAAACATTTTGACGTAATAATAATTGGTGGAAGCTATTCTGGTCTTGCTGCAGCAATGGCGTTAGGCAGAGCACTAAGAAATGTACTTGTAATTGATAGCCAAAAACCATGTAATCAACAAACTCCTTTTTCACATAATTTTTTAACTCAAGACGGAAAAACGCCACAAGAAATAGCAACGCTTGGCAAACAACAAGTAGCTAAATATGATACTGTTCATTTCTTAAACGATATGGCTACCACAGGAAATAAAATCGAAAACGGTTTTGAAATTCAAACTTCATCCGGAGATAAGGTTTCTGCTACTAAATTGATTTTTGCAACAGGGATCAAAGACATTATGCCAAAAATCAATGGTTTTAAAGAGTGCTGGGGTATTTCAATTCTTCATTGTCCATATTGCCACGGATATGAAGTAAAAAAAGAGACAACGGGTATTTTAGGAAATGGAGAATACGGTTTCAAGTTTTCTAGACTTATTACAAATTGGACTCAAGATGTAACACTTTTTACCAATGGGAAATCCACGTTCACCAAAGAGCAAAACCAGATACTACAAAAACATCAAATCAAAATTATTGAAAAGGAAATTGAACAATTCGAACATAAAAACGGTTATCTCAAAAACATCATTTTTAATGACGGTTCAACAAAAAAAGTTAAAGCCATTTATACTAAAACCCCTTTTGAGCAACACTGCTCTATTCCAACACAATTAGGGTGTGAATTAACAGATGAAGGTTACATAAAAACCAACCATTTACAAAAAACAAGTATCCCTAATATTTATGCATGCGGCGATAACACAACTCGAATGCGAACCGTTGCAAACGCAGTATCAATGGGAACAACAGCAGGAATGATGTTGAATAAGGAATTTGTATTAGAAAGGCTTTACTACAAATAACCAACTCGCCTGGTAAGGTCATTAATGATATGAGGTATTTTATCAAGAGCAAGTGACTTATTACTCTGGAGCCAATCAATACGGGGCAATACAGTACTAGATGAAGCAACAACATCTAAATATCTTTATCCGCATTTTGATACTGGTGGTGGAAGTTATTACTATGGATATGGTTAGGAAACCAGCTATCTACCAATTTTTTAATTTCCGATTTAGCATTATCCAAAATAGAAGTCAGTTCATCCCTATTTTGGTCAACCCCAAAAGCTAAAATCTGCTCGGAAGATATTCCTATGAAATCAAAATTTTGCCTTATTGTTGATGAACCATATTCTTTCACATCATTAGAAGTTTCATAATCAAACCCACTAACAATAATTGATAATGCTTTTTTACCTTTACATAGTCCTGTAAATCCTCTTTCAGGATTAAAAGAAAATGTTTTATCACTTACTATAATAGCATCAATCCAAGCTTTAACTGTTGCAGGTAAGGTAAAATTGTAAATAGGAAAAGCCACAACAATATTATCCGCTCTTAGTATTTGATTTATATATCCATTATGGTTTGACAAAACAGAAAGTTCTGATTCTGAAAAATCTCTTTTTCCTCCGTTCCATTCCATTATTAATTTCAGGTTTTCAGTCAACAATAAATCTGGAGGTGTTTGAGATAAATCTAAATGAATTAGTTTGGTTTTTTTCTTTGCCAGCTTTACGAATTCATCAAATAAGATTTTTGTATAAGACCCTTTTCTAGGTGTGTAGTTTATTACTAATGTCGTTGTCATAATTTATGTTTTTCACAAATATAAATTCAACTCATCAATAATTTTAATTATTTTTATTTCCTTATTTATAATATATGTTATGATTAATTTAGAATGGTTAAGAACTTTTAATTCTATTTATGAATGTAAAAATATAACGGAGGCTTCAAAAAAATTAAATATGACTCAACCAGGAGTTAGTAAACATTTATCCGCTTTAGAAAACCATATTGGCAAAAAACTATTTGAAAGAACAACTAGAACATTAGCACCTACCGAATATGGAAAATTTCTATACTCACAAATCAATAATCCATTACGAGAATTAGAGAAAGTAGAATATTACTCAGGGCAACGAGCAAAGAAGCAACGTTCTGCAATAACAATTGGTTGTACCACCGACTTTTTCAAGAAAGAATTAATGCATAAAATTTATTCTTTTGATATGTATATCGTTACTCTTTTTGGTAACGAAAAAGAACTAATTGAAGCGCTTGATGCTGATAAAGTTCAATTACTTATAGGAATAAAAAAACATTTTATGTACGACCATGAATTTACATTTTTAAAGAATGAAGAGTTGGTATTAATCAGTTCAAATGACATTGAAATTCCAAAAGATTTAGAACATAATGAAAAAAATCTCATCAAATGGCTACAAAAACAAACTTGGTTCTCTTTTGATAATGAGCAAAATGATATAAAAAAGTTTTGGAAAGCTAGATTCGGTGCTAGTTCTAAAATTGTACCCAGATATATTTTACCTTCTTATATAGACATAATAGAATCTATAAAACATAATCAAGGGTTTAGTATTGTACCTAAATATTTATGTGAAAAAGAGTTGAAGAATAATACAATTAGACTACCATTCAAAAAATCAACACCCATAAATCAAAAACGATTTTATTCATATAAATTAAAAAATAGTAACTCAAAAGAAATTAATTTATTTAGAGAAAAAATGAAAATAACTAATACTAACAATGTATAAAAAAACATAGTGATTTGAGTTTTTACTCAAGTCAATATTACTTATATTTTGTACATTAATTTCTGAAAAGTAGCACATAAAAATTAGCTACTACTCATGCACGAAAATGTTGACAGTAATTAGAATGAGCTATAAAGAATACATTCCACCTAAAAATTTGAATTTAATTGTTGATTCCATTTGGATAGCAACAAATAATGGAAAAGAAATAGAGTCTAGAATCCTACCAGATGGATATGTTGACATCATTTTTGACCTTGACAAACAAATGCATTTGAATCCAGAAAATGAGATTAGAGTTTCGGGTATGATGACAAAGTTTAAAAAAGTAGTATCAAGAGAGAATTCTGAAACTTTAGGGGTTCGATTTAAAACGGGTCAGTTTAATTCTATCTCTAATATTTCGCTTTCAGAAATAAAAAACACGACTATAAATGCATCAAACTTATTTCCTAAACTTAACAATTCTTTTTTAGATGAACTTTTTGATAAAAAGAATCATTTAGAAAAAGTCCAATTAATCAATAGTTTTTTAATGACCGAAATAAATTGGTCAAGTCTTGACATAAACAAATTAGAACACTCGGTTTGTAAAACTATCCGATCTAACTATAGAGAGTTAGACTTGAGCAAAGTAGCTAAAAATCATTGTATAAGTTTGAGACAACTGGAAAGACGTTTTAAAACGATAGTTGGAGTTACCATGAAAGAATATCATTCTATAATTCGTTTTAACAAAGCCAAAGATTATATCACAAAAATGCCAAACTTGAGTTTATTAAGCGTAGCTTTTGATAATGGCTATTTCGATCATTCTCATCTTGCCAAAGAGATAAATAAAATGTCTGGACTAAATCCTTCCGAATTATAAGGTTGTCGTTTTTTTACATAGTATAACCATTTCTTACCTATTACATTTGTAATAGAAGTAATTATGGAATATTTTTTAATGGTAGTTCTCATTAACTCCTTTATTAATTCTTATTCTCCAACTAAAAACAACTATATGGCAAAATTAGAATCTCTTACACCAAACATAATGGTTAATAACGTAAATGCAACCATCGATTATTATACAAACAATTTAGGCTTTAAATTGATAGATACAAATCCAGAATCAGGTCAACATGATTGGGGCTATGTAATATTAGATAATGTAGGCATGATGTTCCAAGAGGAAAAATCATTAAAAACCGAGTATAAAGAAATAGAACCTTTAAACATTGGAGGTGCATTGACTTTTTACATTAGAGTAAAAGACATAAATAGTTATTACAATCGAATATCTCAAGAGGCTAATATCATAAAACCGATGAACAAAACTTTTTATGGCACTAATGAATTCGCCATAATGGATTTAAACGGTTTTATTTTAACATTTTCAGAAATACCAGAATAAATTGCCTAATGAATTTTGAACAAGTTGCAAAACAGCTCGCTAATCCCTTTGGTGAATTTGGGGTTGACGTTGCATTGAGAATGAATCCTATGAATGAATTCATAAGTAAAACAACTTAAGAATTGTTAAATTTAAATCTTAACACTTAAAATTAAACATTCGGTAGAACTAAAAAAAAGTAAAATGAACAAAGAAATTATACAATGCATTACTGATTTTATTAAAGGAGGAGACGAAAGCAATCTAGATAAATTAAATAAGGTATTACATAACGAATATAGAAATATACAGTCTGGATTTTTTTCAGAAAAGGGTTTATTTATAATTGATAAAGAAAAGTATCTAACCCTAATAAGAGAAAATACTTTTGGAGGAATACCGCGAACTATGAAAATAAATTTAATAGAAATTAACGGAGATATTGCATATGCCAAAATAGTTCTGGAAAGCGAAAAAATGGTTTTTAATTCATTAATAACACTAATTAAAGAGAATGAAAATTGGTATATTATTGGGAACTATCCGCATTTTGATTATAAAGCAGAATAAACTGATAACTCATTATTAAAAAAACTACTTACCAACAACCTATAAAGACAATAAGGGTCAAATGCAGAATCTCATTATTACACTGCAACAAACAAGACAAATTGAGATAACTTTTGAACTCTTAGAAATATCAACGCTTACACTAGACAAAGAGGATAGATTATTCTTTATTTTTCTATAAAACCTTGAAGCTTTTTGCTCCAGGTTTTTCTAAAAACCAAAGAACCAATCCACTGGATTGGTTTTCTGTTTATACTGACCATGGAGGGATCAACTCCGTTGATCCCATTATGCTCACTACTGCAGATACAAAACTAGCAAAGCTATCGCTTTACAGTTTTTATTATTCTTCAAAGATTTGAAGCTTTTGGCTTCAATCTTTTTCATAAAATGTTTAGAAGAAATTTCAGAATATGCAAAAGAGCATCAAGGATCATTTCTTCTTAAAATACTTTAACTTTTCTGTCACTTTTGAAAAGGTTAGTTTTTTACTCAAAAATCAATGGTGTCCATATGTAACTAGGAGATTCTGCTATTTGATAGTAAGCATGATTGTTTGTAAAAATGTTAGTTTTACCTCCTATTATCCCGCTATTATTAAATGTTCCAAAAAACAATTTATCAATTGTTTCACCATAGGCTTTTAGGTGTTGCCAACCAGAATTTCCTCCATAAGAAACATACCAATCTTTTCCATTTGCATTAAAAACATCAGTGGTACCATTACCATCAAAATCACCAAACCCAAGTTGCTCAACAGATTTACCCGATGAATTTATTCTGGTCCATGTTGAACCCCCTCCATAAGAAACGTGCCATCCCTCTGAATTAGCTTTAAAAATATCGATCTTCCCATCACCATTAAAATCACCAAACCGTAATTTATTTAACTTAGTAGTTGTATTAGAATTTAATAATGACCAACCTGAATTACCTCCATAAGAAACATACCAATCTTTTCCATTAGCATTAAGCACATCCGTTATACCATCACCATTAAAATCACCAAACCCAAGTTGTTCAACCAATTTATCAGATGAATTTATTTTTTTCCATTCCCAATCACGATACCCCGAATAATTATTTGGTGTTGGTAGATCTGCTATAAACCAATTACCATTAACTGACACAAAGATTTCAGTCTGTTGATCATTGTCAAAGTTTCCTAATTCAAAATCCATCATGATATCTTGATCAAAAGGTTTAGGAGATGCAGGTCTTGGTTCTCGAATAGTCCTCCTTTTATCAGAACTCTTTCTATAAAAAGGTTGTAAAATGGTTATACTATTTTCTTTTTTATTCCATTCTTTAGTAATATATAATTCTTTATAATTTCCATTTACTTCATCCCAATCATAAATATTATTCCATGCAAATAGGTTTCCTCTATAGAGCATTCGATCATTTGTTTCGTTAATAAGAACTTTATGGGATATAGCCTGATTCATATTAACCGCTGCAAATTTATTATCTTCTATCAAACACATCAAATTTGGAATCCCTCTTATAATTATATTATCTGTTTTTTGTTTAAAGATATTATGATGGATATAAGTAAAATGACCTGCTACTGCATCATGAGACTCAGTGGTTCCGTGAACATCAAAATTACCATAGCTTTGATCATAGCTTTCTACATAATTATATGAAGCTTCATAACCTGAACCTCTAACTCCTGATGATCCAATATCATGCCTATTTTGATAAAATCTATTTCCTTTTATCAAAGCAAATCCTTCACCTCCAACAACCGCTCCATACCCCAACTGCTTACCTCTATTAGAATGAAAATTATTGTTTAAGATTTCTATTTTTTCTGTTGATTTTGAATCAATAGTAATTGCACTATATGGCCAATTATATAATTCATTATTATCTATTTTTAGATAGTCAAATCCATTAGTCCGTATCCCCATTCTATACTTATAGAATGGCTGACCAACTTCAACTTCCCCTGACGGGCCTTCAATTCTTAGGCCCGTAATTCTTCCTCCATCACCTTTAAATTTAAACAAAGGTTTTTCTTTACCGATATGGTAAGGTGTTTTTATCAAAGCTCCACAAGAACCATTATTATTACCTCTACCACTTGCCAAAGTAACCCCTTTAGGAATAACTAGTGCAATGGTATCATTTACTACTATTTCAGCATTATCTTCAATATATATTACATATTCTGTGATGGTTTTATTATTTAACACAGCTCTTAAACTATCTAGATTATCTACTATATAGTTTGCTTCACTTTTGTCAATGATGTTGTCATAACTAATATCACCACTAATAGCCCCGCCAATAGGATTACCAACGTCATCAAATCCGTAGTTTGATAAACAATTATTCCTAATTAATCCTTTGGATTGTATCTTTTTATTCTCTATTTCATTAATCAATTCAGATTCTAATGCAGTCTTACTACAGCTTGAGTTTAAAATAATAAATATTAATGTGAAAATATATATGTTGTTTTTCATATTCTTTAATTTAGTTTTTACTATAGAAGTATATGTCTTATTTATAGTAAATGTTACCTCAGAAACAAGTATTTTTTATTACACTTTTATGGTTAAGAATAAAGTTGGAATTAATTACAAAAAGCGAGACAATATCGTTTCATTATAACCAAAGAGGGTATTAACTAGCGTTGATCCCATTAAACTCACTACTACAAATAAGAAACCACGCCATTTGGCGTGGTTTCTTATTTGTAGTAGTGACCCCAAGCATTCATGGCTCAAACTTTTTAACAAAATATTTAGAATAAATTTCAGAATACGCGAAAGATCGTCAAGCCTTATTGATAAATTGATAAGATCATTTTTTAATGAAAAATTTTAACTTTTTTGTAACTTTTAAAGAGTTAGGAATATTTAATAAGATATAAGGCATTATGAGTAGTCCATCAAGGCTATTCCATTTTCTGATATTAGTGCTAAATTACCTTATACTATACTTAAGTCTTATTCTTTTTGCTTTTTCCATTCATCTACTACTTTGAGATAGACTTCATAAATTTTTTATTATCAGATTACGATGCATACTTTTTTGTTTTGCATCGTTTTGATGTAAAATCTTTAGTGCCTTTAGGCAAGTTAAATCTCCTTATTGATTTGAAAACTGGAATAGTATGGTATTAAGTTTTTTTGAATACATAAGTTGCTGTTTGTATACATACTTTTGATGATTGTATAAAAGTTGTCTTCCTAGGACAACTTTTCTGTTTTTAAGCTAGTTATATTTGTAGCGTGAATAAAACACAGTTCTATACAGACCAATTACAACAAGTAATAGCATATTTGCGAAATGCTAGTAATGAAGGTGTTACTATTGAAGAGTTAGAATGTGTTTCAAACTTTTCATATCGAAATCTTCAACGCATTTTTAAGGCGAGATACCACGAATCAATTGGAGCTTATTTAACGAGAATAAAAATTGAAAAGGCAGCTAAGCTCTTACTTTTTTCAAAAGAAGCTATAAAAAACATTGCTTTTCAAGTTGGTTATAGTGATGTGCAAGCTTTGAGTAAGGCGTTTAAAAAGCAGTTTGGAATTTCACCAAGTCGGTATAGAAAACAGAAGAATGAATTATTATCCATTAAATTTAATACTAATGATACAGATATGAGCTTTCATCATGTAAGAATCGAGAGTTTAAACACTAAAAGAGTGTTTTATAAAAGCTGTAAAGGAGATTATTTTAGTGATAAAATTGATACAATTTGGAGTGAATTAGAACAAGAAGCTATAATCCAAGAAATAGATATTAACAAAGCAGAAAGCTTTGGTATTATTTGGGATGAACCTATAATTACAGAGTCTATCAAATGCAATTATGATGCTTGTTTAGTAATACCAGAAACCAAAAAAATAAAACGTAAAAATTTTAAAGTAAAAACTATTTCTCCTAATAAATATGCCGTATTTGTTCATATTGGAAGTTATAAAACTATTGATAAAACGTACGATAAAATATTTGGACAATGGTTATTTAATACTGAATATGAAATATCCGAAGAACCCTTTTTAGAATTTTATAGAGAACACCAATATCATACCGATAATCCAGAGGAGTATAAAACTGAAATTTATGTTCCATTAAAGCAATAATATTTATAAAACGTATGAAACCAATTCTTATTTTATTAAGCCTTATCTTATCAAATACATCATGTAATAATGATGATAACAAAACTACTTCTATAGTCCAAAGTGATCAAAAGGTATATTACAATGCTAAAATATACACCGTAAATACAAGTCAAAAATGGGCAGAAGCCATGATTATTGAAGGGAAGAACATTACATTTATTGGTTCCGATATAGAAGCAAAAAATATAGCAAATAAGAATGCAGCGTATATAAATCTGGAAGGAGCTGTTGTGCTTCCTGGAATCCATGATGTACATATGCATCCATTGGAGGCATCGAGCGAAAACTTTTTATTTATTCTTAATGAAGAAGAAACCAATGTAGAAAACTATACATCAACAATTCAAAACGCATTAAGTGTAAATCCAGATGCAGAATGGCTATTAGGTTGGGGTCATTCATTTTATGCTCTTTTAGATGCAGAACGTTCACCGTTAGCGATTTTAGATGATATCTCTACTACACGACCTATTCTAATCATGGAACAGACCTCACATTCGTTTTGGGCTAATTCTAAAGCATTAGAGCTTGCAGGAATACATGAGAATACACCTAATCCTGTTGGAGGTATTTATATGAAAGAAGAAGATGGTAGTCTTAATGGAATCTTGATAGATAATGCCGGAAATGAATTGTTAGATATGGTATTGAGCCCAACTCAAAAAACAATTGAAAATGATTATCAAGGTTTTAAGAACTATGGACTTGTCGAATTACGTAAAAATGGAATTACTTCTGTTTGTGATGCTAGAACCTATTGGAAGAGAGATCATCACCTTATATGGAAACGATTAGAAGAAGAAGGTAATTTAACAGTACGTGCTAATCTTGGTTTATGGGCATATCCAAGCGAAAATGATGCTTCTCAAATTGCAACACTTCAATCGCTGTACAGCAATGACCCGAATAGTTTTTTAAAGATTAATCAGATAAAGTTATACAGTGATGGTATTATACATCAAACCACTTCTGCTATGGAAGAAGATTATCTTGTAAATTTCTTTAAAGAACCAACCAATAATGGGTTGAGCTATTTTAATAAAAATAGAATAGCAGATTATATTAACCAATTAGAAACGACAGGGTTTGATTTGCATATTCACGCTATTGGTAATCGTGGCATTCGTGAAACCTTAGATGCTATTGAGCAATCAGGAACTGCACGAGGAAGGCACAGAATTACACATTTAGAATTTGTCAACGAATCAGATTTAGCTCGATTCGCACAGCTAAATGTTACTGCTGATTGCCAAGTCGCAGGTGATTTCACAAATCCAGAGCATTGGAGTGAAAATGATGAACTAATTGGTAGTTCAAATACTCAAAAGGTAGTCCCTATTAAAAGTTTAATACAAGCAAATGCACGTTTAACATTAAGTAGTGATTGGGATGTAAGTAATCTAAACCCTTTTGTAGGCATGCAACACGCCGTAACTAGAGTTCCAGAAAATATCTCACTTGAAGAAGCTATTAAAGCGTATACTATTAATGGTGCTTATGTAATGCGCCAAGAGGATAAAGTAGGTTCATTAGAAGTTGGAAAACTAGCCGATTTTATTGTGCTTAACCAGGATATTTTTGAGATTGAACCAAATGCAATTGGACAAACTAGGGTAGATTTAACTGTATTAAATGGTGAGATTATATACGAAAGATAAGATAGTTTAATTTCTTCTTTATAGCTTCTAGTAAAGTCTATTATTGCAATCTTTACCACTATTACTAAAGTAATACTTTAGGTTTTTTCTTACGAACCAAGGAAGAATTCAAACCTTAGATATTTGATCCCAGCCATTAGAAAAACAAATAAAAAACAAAAACCATTGTAAAACCCTGATTTACAATGGTTTTTCACTTGCAGTGATCCCAATGATACAAAGTCCGAACTTTTTAACTGATTATTTAGATAGTATTTCTAATCATCTAAAAGAGTATAAAACCTTACTAATAGCTTATTAAGATCATTTTGCTATAAAATGTCTCAACTTTTTTGTAACATTTATAAAGAAATAAAGTAACGTCTCTTGTATGTTACTTAATATACTGTTAGAATATTGTGGTTTCATAGATTTATATTATGGCAAGTTTTTTTATCATTTAACTATTATTTTTTCTGTTATTATTTTGTCCGTCAAAATCACAGATACTAGATAAACACCTCTTGTCAAGTTCGAAACATCAATGTCCTTACCTTTATCATTATTTAAGTCCAAAGTATCTTTCTTAAATACTAATTGGCCATCCATTGAAAATATTTTTATATCACAAGATTTATATTGATCAATCATTTTTAAAGTTAAGAACCCATTTTCTGAAGGATTAGGATATATAACGATATCTTTTTTTAAAGTTATTTTATCTGTAGTAAAGTTACTTTTTAAGTTGCTTTTATTTTGCAATGTTGTAAACCACCTTTCTCTAGCGGGGATGTTTTGAAGTAAACTTTCTTCTAAAACTGGAGGCCCAATAGCTGGCCAGGAAACATCATTACCTATATAATCATTGAAGAAAGAAGGCATTTCATCTAGGTAATATGATGTATCTGGGAGGTATTTATATTTTTTTATTATAGTATTTTGATCATAAATTTTATATTCTTGTTGATACATTTGGAACTTAGTATTTTCGACTGTTTCAGGAATATTTCCTTTTGTATATTCTATTAAGCGTATTTCTGCTTGTTCATTTCCAAGAATATTAGGATATAGCATTGCTTTTATCATTAAATTGCTTTCATGATCACAATTATTGATTTGGGTATCGTTAATATGGTTTCTAAAAAATGTATTATACGAACCATTTGGACCCCAATGATGATCGGCAAATATTCGATCGATACTATTACCTTCAAAAAGATTAGCATAAGGATAAGTTCCATGCAAGTTCAAATCCCCAAGAGCATGACAATAGAATCGATCTTCTGTATCTGTTTGTTCTCTAGAATAGTTATAACCAAAAACATTATTATTTGAACCGTCCTGTGCTATCATTGCATGGCGTAACTTTCTAAAAACATTGTTTTCAACCTTACAATGTATACTTCTTGAGCTCACAGAAACGCCATAAGCACGACCTCCTCCACCATATCCATATGCCTCATGTAAATAACTATTTCTAACTTCGATAAACTCAGACTCTCCAATCTCAATACCACTAGAATATACTTTTTCTATTTCAACGTTATCCACCCAGCAATTTCGGGCATTGTTAATAGAGATAATTGCAGAAGCTTTAGTTTTTTTGATTGAATTTTCAAAATTATCACTGTATCTAAGAGAAAGGTCGGCTATGCCAATTTCTTCTACAGCAGTGAAATAATAGACTTTTGCAGCATTGGTTTGATCTTTAAACTTTTCCCATGCAAGACTAAAATCTTTTTTAAGCTTATAGGTTGTATTGGATACTGGAATAACAGAAGAAATTAGACCCGTATATTCATTTGGCTGGATTGAGTCCGAATCTACATTTGGTTGTTCATGCCATTTTCCATTGGTGAATAATATTTCCATTAAATGTTTTTCCCCGTCGGGAATACTAGATGGTTTGTCAAGAGTAATTTCATTAGCCTCCCTTTTATAATCTATAACAATTGGTGGTATTTCTCCTGGGCCATTAGGGGATTTTTTTAAACCTCTAATATTTATGAAATGATTTGCATATTTCGAATATTCAGGATCAATATTAAAAACAAGCTCTGTATATTTTCCATTCAGGTGATTTTCAGATTTAATACCTTGGCCTTGTATTACAATCCAAGAATGATCATCATTGCTGTAATCCAAAACTATTTGTTGATTAAAAGGCAACATATAAGATCCTGATTGAAATTGTATAACAATATGTTCGTTCGGAAAGGTTGTTTTTAATGCAACTGCTTCGCTTAACTTTATTTCAAAATTCGCATAATTTGTTTCAGGGTTATCACTTGGTGGGGGCATTTGAACAAAATGGTTAAAAGAATTTGGAACCGACTCTCCACCTCTATATCCAGCATTGTCCCAATCTACAATTCTGTTTAAAGGGATAGTACCTCTAAAGTTTAAGGGAGAATGTAATTTATATGTGAATAAATTCCCTATATTTTGATAACTCCAAATATCTTGGATATTATTGGTAGCAATAAGATCATCTTTGTTAGTACCATCAAGATCACCAAACAATAGTTTTCTGTTAGTACCATCAGTTAGGGTTGTGGTAATTTCATAATGAAATCTTTCTCCGTCGGATAAAAACATCCAGATTTTTTTACCTTCAGTTGTATTTCCGCTTAGGGCAAGATCAAGACGATTATCTTCTTCAGAATTCGAATTTACAAAATGAACCTTTTTTCCAGCATCAGAAGCTAGGAGTGTATATTTAAGGTATTCAAATGTTGAGCCCTTTGATTTGAATGTCCAAATACGTTTATCATTTCCATAATCTTGAGATAATATTAAATCATCTTTACCATCCCCAGTAATATCTGCAAAATGTTCTTCTTTGGGATTTCCGGTAGTTGTAAAAGTATCTATTTCAATGAAATCAGAACCATTATATTTAAAAATATTAAGATGTTTAAAAGAGCCTTCATCTTTAATCAGAATGAGTTCATGTAAGGAATCTCCATCGATATCAGCAAAATATTGCTTAGCCCCGGCATAATTGGGTAACAATGTATGCCCCAAATATTTAATTTCATTAGCTTTTATGGTATAATACCATATGTTTTTATCATCATTACTATCTGCAAAAGCTATGAAATTTGATCTACCATTTCCATCAATATCTGCAACTTTATATGTTTCAAAAATGTTACCAGCTGTAAAGTCGAACTCATTTAAGTAATCGAATTTGTAAGTTTTGTGACCAGAATAGAGTTGTTTGATTTTGAAATCTTTTCTGTTTTCTGTAAAAACAGATAGAATATCAGCTTTTTTATCTCCATTGATATCCTCAAGAAATAAATCTTGGCATTTTATGCTATTAATGGACAATAGACTTATAATGAAATAGATTATTTGCTTCATATTTTTTAATATATATTCTTGTAATTATTAATTTTAAAATGCTTTTACATTTTCTAAAATTTTGTATAACATAATAATTTAGTTATTTATAACTCTAACATTTAAAAACAATCGAGGCTTTGTTTGAGTTGGTATTGATATTTTAAACTACTTGAATTTTAAAAGATCAATCATAAAATTTCGTTATTTCAGAAATTAAATTAGGCATTTTTTGTTGCCATTATAAAAGTTTATGTTTCAGCGGTTATAAATGTTACCCAAAAAATTAATATTATATTTATATATCCAACAAAAAAGCCAGACAAAATTGTCTGGCTATGGACAATATTGTCCAAAATGTGACCGTGGAGGGATTCAAACCCCCAACCCTCAGAGCCGAAATCTGATGCGCTATTCAGTTGCGCCACACGGCCGGTATATCAAATACTTATGATAATTTACTTTTTACTATTGTAGAAATCGTCTTGCCATCTGCTTTACCCGTTAATGCACCATTAGCCATCCCCATTACTTTACCCATATCCTTCATCCCTTCTGCTCCGGTCTTAGCAATAATATCTACTATCACTTTTTCTATTTCTTCTTCACT
The DNA here is from genome assembly GCF_001632745.1 of Aquimarina aggregata. Classification (GTDB taxonomy): domain Bacteria; phylum Bacteroidota; class Bacteroidia; order Flavobacteriales; family Flavobacteriaceae; genus Aquimarina; species Aquimarina aggregata. The sequence continues at coordinate 98,773 of NZ_LQRT01000035.1, forward strand.
TAATTGTTCAGGTAAAAACTGTTCTATCACCTTAGCTTGTGCCAATTCTGGCTCTGCTAAATCATTACGCCCTTGCTCTGTAAAAATAGCCGCACTATCTTTACGTTGCTTAACTTGTTTTTGTAATAATTTTAATTCTTGTTCTTCAGAAAGTTCTTCTTTAACTCCACTTTCTGTTTTAGCCAATAAAATAGCCGATTTTACAGCACGTAATGATGTTAATGCATTTGTATCTTTAGCTTTCATAGCTTCTTTCATTGCGGTCATTACCTTTTGCTCTAAACTCATGATGATAAATTTTAATCTTGTGGATTGCGAATATAAAAAATAAACCGATAATCTATAGTGAGATTATCGGTTATCTATAACTTTTTTATTGATTCTAGTCGATATCCAAAAAGACAAAACCGAATCTAAAATAAAACTGAAGTTAATCTACATTATCATGAAGAAAAGAGTTGTTTTTTCTTAATTGAATATCATCATTACTATCGGTTCCTAATGATGTTCTTGACAATCCTGAATCTTCAGGTTTTGCATCTACATCGATACCAGCTCTTTTATATGCCGGTTCTTTTTCTATATCATCAATTTTGTTTGCACTATTCCTGAATTTATAGTTAAATTCTTTCATTTTCTCACGACGTTCTGCCGCTCTTGCTTTTAGTGTTTCAGAAATAGGTTGATTCATTGGATCTATTTCTTCTGATGTTTCCGTTTCGGGAGCAGGAGCAACTGTTTTCTTTTCGAAAGCTACTGTTTCATCTACTACCTCTACCACTTCAGTTGGCTTAGCATCTGTAAGTCTCTTTTCTTCTTCCATATAGTCTTCAAGACTATATTTACGTCCACCATCTGCAATAGCTTCGCCTACAGGTACAACCTCTATAGGTTCATTAACTTCCATATCAAGGATATCATCACTTAAATCAAATACTATAGGCTGCTCATCTTCTTCTTTTTGCTCAACAACATTTTCTGAAGCATTAGGTTCTTTAAATGTCGTTTCTTCATTTCCAGTTACAGGCATATCAAATGCCAATGCAAATTGATCTTCTTTTTCTTTAGTGCTATCTTCTAATGCTACTTCTTTAGCATCGTTAACTTCTATTTCTTTAATAATATCTTGTGCATTAATAATCACAAAATCATTATCTGAAGAAAAAGCATCAACAACTTCATAACTTACATCAATGTTTTTCAGCAAATCTGTTGTTGGCAACAATAGATTATCCTCATCTTCTTCATCCTCAACCAATTCATGTTTTATTATTTTTGGTTCTTCTACCTCTTCTTTTTTAGGTAATGGAGATAAAATTGGAGTAGCATTTCCGGTAGACTTAGGTGTTAAGTCCTGCACAGCTGCTCTTTGTTCATCTTCTAGAGTATGGATGATCTTCTTTGTTTCGGTATTTACAATCTCATCCTGTTGTTCTACATTAAATCCTGTTGCAATAATAGTTACAGAAATTGCCTCTTCTAATGATTCATCTTCACCAACACCCATGATAATATTAGCACCATGACCTGCTTCTTGTTGTATATGGTCATTAATCTCACCGATTTCGTCGATAGTAATTTCTTCTTTACCCGATACGATAAGTAATAACACATTCTTTGCTCCTGCAATCTTATTATCATTCAATAACGGAGAATCTAATGCTTTTACAATAGCATCATGAGCACGTTTATTACCTGAGGCATTAGCAGACCCCATAATTGCCGTACCACTATTACTAAGTACCGTCTTAGCATCACGTAAATCAATATTTTGTGTATAATGATGTGTAATAACTTCTGCAATACCACGAGACGCAGTAGCTAATACTTCATCGGCTTTAGAGAAACCAGCTTTAAACCCTAAATTACCATAAACTTCTCTAAGTTTATTATTATTTATAACAATTAAAGAATCCACATGCGCACGTAATCGCTCTACTCCTAAATGAGCTTGTTCATTACGCATTTTTCCTTCAAATTGGAATGGAATAGTAACAATTCCAACAGTAAGAATATCCAATTCTCTAGCCATCTTGGCAATAATCGGAGCTGCACCAGTACCGGTTCCTCCTCCCATTCCAGCGGTAATAAAAATCATTTTGGTATTCGTGTCCAGCATTCTTTTTATTTCCTCATAACTCTCTAAAGCAGACTGTTCTCCTACTTCAGGGTTTGCTCCTGCTCCTAATCCTTCTGTTAACGAAACCCCTAATTGGATTTTGTTTGGGATAGGACTATTTTCTAACGCCTGGGCATCTGTATTGCATATCACAAAATCCACTCCTTTGATCCCCTGCTGGAACATGTGATTGATGGCATTGCTACCACCTCCACCTACACCAATTACTTTAATGGTATTAGATTGATTTTTAGGTAAATCAAATGAGATGTTTTCAAACTCTTCGTTGTTACTCATAATTGCTAATTTTCTGGTTCTCCTACTATTTTTTTATATTTTCATTGCTCAAAACATGAACATTCTTATCCGCTTTCACTATTCATTATTCTATTATTGTTCTAGAATAATTTCTTTATTACCAACCCCTCAACGCTAGCCTCTCACTAAAATCATCTTCAGGATGATTTCTTAACCTGCCAACCCCTCAACGCTGGCCTCTCACTAAAATCATCCTCAGGATGATTTCTTAACCTGCCAACCCCTCAACGCTGGCCTCTCACTAAAATCATCCTCAGGATGATTTCTTAACGTTCGATCCTATTCTGCGTTATCAAGAAATTCTTTAAATTTCTCGGTCCACTTTTCTAGAATATTTTTTCTTGGTTTAAGATCAACTCTAGGTGTCGTATTTTCTTCTACAACTGTTTCCTCTGTCGCTGTTTCGACAGGTTCTTTTATTTGTACATTTTCTACCACCTCATTTTTAGCGGTCTTTTTTTGTTTCTGAATGTACACGAGGCTATCCATTACTAGTCCAACTGCTGTAGCATACATCGGACTTGTAGTTTCTGAATCACTATTACCGGCAAGATGCTCATTAGGGTATCCTATTCTGGTATCCATACCTGTAATATATTCTGCTAATTGCTTAAGATGTTTTAATTGAGATCCACCTCCTGTTAAAACCACACCTGCAATTAATTTTTTCTTAGGTGACTCATGCCCGTAGTTCTTGATTTCTAAAAACACTTGTTCTATAATTTCAACTACACGTGCGTGAATTATTTTAGAAAGGTTTTTTAATGTAATCTCTTTTGGTTCTCTTCCTCTTAATCCAGGGATCGAAACAATCTCATTATCTTTATTTTCTCCAGGCCAAGCAGATCCAAATTTAATTTTCAATAACTCTGCCTGTTTCTCTATAATCGAACAACCTTCTTTAATATCCTCGGTAATTACATTTCCTCCAAATGGGATTACTGCTGTATGACGAATAATACCATCTTTAAAAATTGCTAAATCAGTTGTACCGCCACCTATATCGATAAGTGCTACACCAGCTTCTTTTTCTTCCTGACTCAATACCGCATTTGCCGAAGCCAAAGGTTCTAATGTAACATCTGATAATTCTAATCCTGAACTCTTCACACATCTACCGATATTACGGATCGAAGTTACTTGCCCAACGACAACATGAAAATTGGCTTCTAGTCGGCCCCCATACATTCCTATAGGTTCCTTTATTTCGGCTTGCCCATCTACTTTATATTCTTGAGGTAGTACATGAAGAATTTCTTCTCCTGGCAACATCACCAATTTGTGTACCTGATTGCATAACTTATCAATATCATCATCATCAATTACCGCATCAGGATTTGATCTGGTGATATAATCGCTATGTTGTAAGCTACGAATATGTTGACCTGCTATACCAACAGTTACATCTTTAATTTTTACTCCTGAAACGCTCTCTGCTTCTTGTACAGCTTGCTGAATGGATTGAATGGTTTGCGTTATATTATTAACCACACCTCGATGTACCCCTAAACTTTTGGATTTACCAACTCCAAGGACCTCCATCTTACCATATTCATTGTACTTTCCGACCATGGCAACTATCTTAGTTGTTCCTATGTCTAATCCTACCGCTATTTCATTTACTTCTCGTTCCATATTGGTATTATTTTATGGTACATACCACTTGATTACTAAATTGCAAACTGACTTGTTTATACTTTTCGAGACTTTTATCTTTTAAAGCTTTTTGGTAAAAAGCTTTAAAATTTTTAATCTTACTATTTAAATCTTCTATTCCCCCAACAATTACTCTAAAAGAGTATACGCGTAATTCTAATTCGTATTGTTTTTTCATGTTTAAATAAACACCAACAACATGCTTTTTTAAAAACTCGTCTTCCCGAATTTTTTTCAATAATGGAAAAACCTCTGTTACTTCTCGTTCCGAAACATTATGCACTAAAGGCACATGTGCCGAATAACTTTCGGACAGTGGCATCGTATTTCCTGTTACATCTACATAAAAAGGAGTGACCGCATTAACTCTTGCAATCGGAGTGCGTTGTTTAATTTTAGCCCTAAGTTCCCCATTTACAGTCAAGTACACGTCAGAATACTCAATCATCTCATGTGCGTCTAACTTTTTCTCTACAGTATTCAAAACTAAAATTTCTTTTCCCACGTTTGTCACCTTCTCCGGATTTTGTATTAACAATTTATTAACCGTGAGTTCATTTACATAAGGATCTTGTTCTTCTACGAATTCGATTAGAACTTCATTAATCTTTCGTTCCTTATTTCTTTTACTTGTAAAAGCAAAAAGAATAATGACCAAAACAATAAGGCTACAATATTTTAAATATGTCAACATCTTATTCATATCATTAATGCTTCTTTTATATCATTAACTTCTTCTCCTATGTCACCGGCTCCGATAGTTAAAACTACCTGAGCATCACTTTTTCTAATTTCATCAATTAATTTTTCTTTTGTTACTAATTTTTTATGATCTATAGTTATCATATCTAATAACCATTTTGATGTAATTCCTGAAATAGGCAGTTCTCTTGCCGGATAAATATCCAAAAGCAACACATGATCAAACTGACTTAGACTTGAAGCAAAGTCTTTAGCAAAGTCCCTTGTTCTACTATATAAATGTGGTTGAAAAACTGCCACAACCTTTTTATTAGGATGCATTTCTCTGACTGCCTGATGTAATGCATTAATCTCTGTTGGGTGATGTGCATAATCATCTACATATACCAATTGATCTGTTTTGATCTGATAGGTAAAACGTCTTTTAACTCCTTTAAAAGTAAATAAAGCCTTTGCTAGGGATGTGGTCGGGGAGCCGAATAGCATCGCTATAGCAAAGGCTGTAATAGCATTTAACAAGTTGTGTTTACCTGGCAGGTTTAAATGCAAGTCATTGATATATTGATCTGGTGTTTTTAGATCAAAAATATAGGTGCCATTATCTATTCTTATATTTTGAGCACTATAATCAGAATTATCTTCGATACCATATGTGATACCGTTAATCGGAAGTCCATTACATATTAAAAGATGATCTTTTGCTCTGGATGCAAATTCTCGAAAAGAGTTTTCAAGTGCATTAGCTTCTTCATAAATATCCAAGTGATCAGCATCCATAGAGGTTACTGCTGCAATATCAGGATACAATTGTAAAAATGATCTATCAAATTCATCGGCCTCAACTACCACAACATCATTACCTTCTAAAATAAGATTAGAATTATAATTTTCACTTATTCCCCCAAGAAAAGCAGTTACTTTTGCACCACTCTCTTTAAGTAAATGCCCTAAAATTGCTGTTGTTGTTGTTTTTCCATGGGTTCCCGCAACAGCTAAAGTATATACTCCTTTAGTGATTATTCCTAAAACCTCGGCGCGCTTTTTTATCAAAAACCCATTACTTTGAACATACATTAGTTCTGTATGATCTTTTGGTATTGCAGGAGTATATATAATTAATGTATTTTCTGTATCAAGAAATATTTCTGGTATCTCGTCTACACTATCATTAAAATGAATATCGATCCCTAATTCGCTTAAATCAGTGGTTATTTGAGTTGATGTCTTATCATAACCAGCTACATTCTTACCAAGAAATTTAAAATATCGAGCAAGCGCACTCATACCGATACCTCCTATACCAATAAAATAAATATTCTTTATGTTCTCTAACCCTTTACTCATTTATACTTTTTACACCTTAGTGCGTTTACTTTTTTAATATTTCTTCGATTTCATCAACAATATCTGAAGTTGCATTTGGCAATGCCAACGTCTTAATTTTTCCCGAAAGCTCTTCTTGTATCGTTTTAGACACTAAAATTTCTGATAGTACATCCTGAAACTGTTCATCTAGCTCACTTTCTTTTAGCATCCTTGCTCCACCTTGATCAACGATAGCTTTTGCATTTTTAGTTTGATGATCTTCTGCCACATTAGGAGAAGGAATAAACAATACTGGTTTTCCTACAATGCACAATTCTGAAACAGAACTTGCTCCAGCTCTAGAAATAATAACATCTGCAGCAGCATATGCTAAATCCATTGTGTCCAAAAATTGATGTACTTGGATTTGATTTTGACTGTTGTACTTTTTGTATTCTTCGAAATACAGTTTACCACATTGCCACAATACCTGTACATCATTTTTTTGAAAAAAATCTAATTCTTTTTCGATAAGTTGATTTACTCTTCTAGCTCCAAGACTACCACCCAAAACTAAAATTGTTTTCTTTTGAGCATCAAGATTATATTTTAGCAATCCTTCTTCTTTTTTCCCTTCTATTGTTAGCAAATCCTGACGCACGGGATTACCCGTTTTTACAATCTTGTCTTCAGGGAAAAATCTATTCATGTTATCATAAGCAACGCATATTTTATCAGCTCCTTTTGACAACCATTTATTTGTAATTCCTGGAAAAGAGTTTTGCTCTTGGATAAGTGTTGGTATACTTTTAGCATTTGCTACTTTTAATAACGGTCCACTAGCAAACCCACCTGTACCAATAACCACATCTGGTTTAAATTTCTTGATCACTCTTTTTGACTTCCATAAACTGCTTAATAGCTTAATCGGAAACAACAAGTTGCTCAGTGTTAGTTTTCTTTGAATACCACTAATCCATAGTCCAATAATTTCATATCCTGCTTGCGGTACTTTTTGCATCTCCATACGATCCTTAGCACCCACAAATAAAATAGAAACCTCAGGGTATCTACTACTTAACTCATTTGCAATAGCAATCGCAGGATAGATATGTCCTCCTGTTCCTCCGCCGGATAATATGACTTTTAGTTTACTCATATATTTCTTGCAAAACCTCTAATGGATTTTCTTCTTTCTCTTTTTCTTGTTCTTCTTTTACCGCCGCCACATCTCTTTTACTACTCACACTTAAAACAATCCCAATAGCAAGACATGTCATCCAAATGGATGTACCCCCACTACTTATAAGCGGAAGTGTTTGTCCTGTAACAGGAAATAACTCTACTGCTACAGCCATATTAATTAATGCTTGAAACACTATGGGTAGACCAACTCCCATAACTAATAATTTGCCAAAAATATCTGTACTCTTATGCGCTACAATAACTAGCCTAAACAATAACAACAGATACAGCAACATTAAAAAAACACCTCCTACAAAACCCCATTCTTCGATAATGATTGCATATATAAAATCTGATGATGATTGCGGTAAAAAATTTCTTTGAACACTTTTTCCTGGTCCAGTACCAATAACTCCTCCTCTTGCTATTGCTATTTTTGCTCTTTCTATCTGATAATCTTCTTGAGTATCCTTATTATCAGTGAAATTTTCTATCCTGCTTACCCAAGTATCAACTCTATTTGGGAACATTCCTGGAAATGCTTTTGCAAAAAGAACAAAGAAAACCAATACAATAAAACCTGTACCTAGGATCACTGAAATATACTTTAGTGGATATCCACCAAGAAAAACTAACATTATTACAGTTGAAAATATGATCGCAGCAGTTGAAAAGTTTGCGGGTAAGATCAACATTAAAATTAAAAATACGGGTAACCACAACGGAAGCAATGTCTCTTTAAACGATACTGCTTCATTTTTAATTTTTGAAAGATATCTTGCCACATATGCCATTAATACCACCGCTGCCAGCGTTGATGTTTGAAATGTTACGCCTACAAATGGTACTCGAATCCATCTACTTGCATTTGCTCCACCAATAGTTGTGTTTTGAGCCATCGTGATTAATAATAATATTAAAACGACAGGAATCATAATAATAGAAAGGCCTTTGAAATAATGATGTGGAATTTTATGAACCCCATACATAATCAAAAAACCTAGCACAAGGTGTGCAAAATGCTTTATTAAAAAAATGAAAGTATCTCCGTCGCCATAGAGATATGCCAAATTACTACTAGCACTATACACAGGTAAAAAAGAGAATAATGCCAACAAGGCAGCTACTGCCCAGATCACTCTATCACCTTTTATATTTGCTAATATTTTAGTCATCTCTATAGTTAAGTATTACTTATTACATTCTTTATTTTATAGCTCCCTAACTGCTTCTTTAAACTGTCTTCCTCTTTCCTCATAGTTTTTAAACAAATCAAAACTTGCACAGGCTGGAGACAACAATACACTCTCATTTCTTTCTGCTATTTTGTACGCCATATTTACGGCCTCTTTCATAGATTGCGTTTCTACAATATTGTCTACACAATTACCAAAAGCATTAATAATTTTAGAATTATCAACACCTAAACAAATAATTGCTTTTACTTTTTCATTAACCAAAGGAAACAACTCTGTATAATCATTCCCTTTATCTACACCTCCAACGATCCATACGGTGGCCGATTTCATAGCATCTAAAGCATAAAATGTCGCATTAACATTTGTTGCTTTGGAATCATTAATGTATTGCACATTGTTTATTTTTAGCACACTCTCTAACCTATGCTCTACACCATGAAAGTTTTCTAAACATTCACGGATTGTTGTTTTTCTAATCTTAAGTAATTGTGATACTGTGGCTGCGGCCATAGCATTCTTTACATTGTGATTTCCTTTTAATGATAAATCTGTTGTTGGCATAATGATTTCGTTGTTGTCTATTATTATTTTTATATTATTATCTTCTAAATATGCTCCGTTTTCTATTTTTTTTGTCAGCGAAAAAGGAAGTAATCTTGATCGAATAGGGTTTTTCTTTATATACTGAGTGATCACCTCATCATCTGCATCATAAATAAAATAATCATCCTCATTCTGATTCATTACTATTCTAAATTTTGATGCGATATAATTCTCAAACTTGTAATCATATCGATCCAAATGATCAGGGGTGATATTGGTTAAAATAGCAATATGAGGAACAAAATCTTTTATTCCATCTAGCTGAAAACTACTAAGCTCTAACACATAATATGGCGCATCATTTTCTGCTACTTGTTTAGCAAAACTATCTCCGATATTTCCTGCCATATTCACATTCAATCCTCCTTGTTTAAGTATGTGATGTGTAAGCATTGTTGTTGTAGTCTTACCATTACTACCTGTAATACCAATGAACATAGCAGACGTATGGTTTGCCGCAAACTCAATTTCTGAGATTACTGGGATTTCTCTTTCTCGCAGACGTTTTACTAATGCTACGGTGTCAGGAATACCCGGGCTCTTCATTACTACATCAGCCTCTAAAACTTTAGCTTCTGTATGCTTTTGTTCTTCCCATTCGATTTCAAAATTTCTAAGAACTTCTTTATATTTCTCTGTGATCACTCCCTTATCGGAAACGAACACATCAAATCCTTCTTTTTTACCTAAAATAGCAGTTCCAACACCACTCTCTCCACCTCCCAGAACTACTAGTTTTTTCATAATTACCTAACTTTAAGAGTAATTACGGCTATTATTGCCATAAAAATCCCTACAATCCAGAATCTTGCAACAATTTTACTTTCGTGTATTCCCTTTTTTTGATAATGATGATGCAAAGGAGACATTAAAAACACTCTTCTTCCCTCTCCATACTTTTTCCTTGTATACTTAAACCAGCTTACCTGAATCATTACTGATAGTGTTTCGATAAAAAAGATTCCACAAAGGATCGGTATCAAAAATTCTTTACGAATAGCTATGGCAATTACGGCTATAATTCCACCAATTGTAAGACTACCGGTATCTCCCATAAATACTTGAGCTGGGTAGGTATTGTACCATAAAAAACCTACCAAAGCACCTGCAAATGCGGCAATAAAAATTGTCATCTCACCCGAGTTTGGTATATACATCACATTTAGATAATCAGAGAAAATAATATTACCCGATACCCAAGCAAACAATGCTAATGTCAATACTATAATCGCAGACGAACCTGCCGCTAATCCATCAATCCCATCTGTAAGATTCGCTCCGTTAGACACTGCAGTTACTATAAAAATGACTATTGGTATAAAAACTAACCATGAATATTTTGCCATCTCTGGGCTAATCCAAGTAATCAAACTAGAGTATTCGAATTCGTTATTTTTAAAGAAAGGTATAGTTGTCTTTGTTGATTTAATTGCTGGGTTAAAGTCAGATACTTTTTCTCCTTCTACGGCACTAAGTTGTTCGACTTCTGATTTTACTTTCTCTTCTTTAATTGTTATATCACTATGAAAGTACATTGTACATCCCACAATGAGTCCAAGTCCTACTTGACCAATAATTTTAAACCTTCCTGCTAAACCTTCTTTATCTTTTTTCTTAATTTTTAAATAGTCGTCTGTAAAACCAATAACCCCCATCCATAAGGTTGTAATGATTAATAGAATTACATAAATATTATCAAGCTTAGCTACAAATAAAACAGGCACTAATGTTGCCAAAATAATAATAATCCCACCCATCGTTGGGGTACCCGCTTTTTCGGCCTGACCTTGTAAACCAAGTTCTCTAATACTTTCCCCCATCTGTTTTTGCCTTAAAAAGCCAATAATGCGCTTACCATAAATTGTAGAAATTAACAATGACAGTATGATTGCAATCGCGGCTCTAAAAGTGATAAATTGAAATAGTGTCGCCCCGGGGAACTGGTATTCACTTTCCAAATATTCAAACAGATAGTATAACATAGGTTGCTTTGTTACCTTTAACATGCAATTGGATGCATCTTAAAAGATTTATTTATTTAGTTTTTTTAATTCTTGTTTTACAATTTCGAAATCATTAAAATCAATACGATTTCCGTTAATTTCTTGATACGTTTCATGACCTTTACCTCCTATAAGAATGATATCATCTCTTTCAGCCAATTGGCAAGCAGTTTTAATAGCCTGTTTTCTATCGGTAATAGACAGTGTTTTCTTATAATCTTGAGGTTCTATACCTTTCTCAATATCTTCTATTATTTGAGCTGGATCCTCTGTTCTTGGGTTATCACTAGTAAAAATTACTTTATTACTTAATCGAGCCGCTATATTTCCCATAACAGGACGTTTCATTTTATCTCTATCCCCACCACACCCTATAACAGTAATTAAATTTTCATTATTAGTTCTTATATCATTTATTGTTTCCAAAACATTTTTAAGAGCATCTGGGGTATGGGCATAATCTACAATTGCAGTAATCTTTTCTTCTGAGATTAGGTATTGAAATCTTCCACTTACACTTCTTAAGTCACTTAATAACTGGAGTATTTCTAATGTTTCTAGACCCAATAATTCTGCAGTACCAAAAATCGCCAATAGATTATACGCATTAAAACTTCCTATCAACTTAGCCCATACTTCATTATCATTTAATTTCAACAACAAACCTTCTAGGCTATTTTCTAAAATTTGTCCTCTATAATCTGCATATGATTTTAGCGCATAGCTATATTGTTTGGCTTTTGTATTCTGCAGCATAAATGCTCCGTTCTTATCATCTTTATTTACCAAAGCAAATGCACTTGACAACAAACCATCAAAGAACATTTTTTTAACATCTCTATATTCCTTAAATGTATTATGATAGTCTAAGTGATCGTGTGATAAATTGGTAAAAATACCTCCCGCAAAAGTTAGTCCTTCGGTACGTTTTTGATGAATGCCATGAGAACTTACTTCCATAAAACAATACTCTACCCCAGCTTCATTCATCTCTTTTAGATAATAATTAATCATCAATGAATCTGGTGTTGTATGCGTAGCTTTGTATTCTTTGGTATCCACCAGTATATTAACTGTAGAAAGCAATCCTACTTTAAAACCTGCTTTTTTAAACAATTGATACAACAAAGTTGCGATGGTAGTTTTACCATTAGTACCTGTAACGCCCACCAATTTTAAGTTTACAGAAGGTGACCCATAGTAGTTTGATGCCATAATCGCCAAGGCTGTATTAGAATCTTCTACTTCTATATACGTTACTTCTTCTATTCTATTTAAAGGTATTTTTTCACAAACAATAGCTTTTGCTCCAAGATCAATCGCTTTTTCTATAAACTTATGACCATCAGATACCGAACCACGAATAGCAACAAACACATCTTCCTGTTTAACCTTTCTAGAATCAAACTCAACCTTATTAATATTTACAGTAGTATTACCCACCACAACATTAATAGCAACCTTATATAATATGTCTTTTAATTCGATCACGATAATTCTAATCTTACTGTTTGATTGGTTTTTACTTTAACACCTGGTTCTATAGACTGTTTTTCTACTCGCCCTGATCCTTTTAGCTCTACTTTTAACCCCATATTTTCTAAAAGAGAAATCACATCCATTGCTGGCATTCCTTTTACGTTAGGCATAATAGTTTTATACTTTTGAGCATTTTGGTAATATTTATCATAACTATTTACTACCGAGTTACTCTCTACAACCGCATACGACACTTCATCTATCACCGGTATATCGTTATATATTTTTGTAGCGATAGTTTTAAAAACCGGAGCTGCAACTTCACTACCATAATATCCTTTTTTCTTATTTGGTTTATGGATTACTACAATACATGAATAAATAGGCTTATCCGACGGAAAATACCCAGCAAAAGAGGATATATATTCTCTCTCCTTATCTTTACCATAATTACCCCAGCAGGTACCTGTTTTTCCGGCAATACCAAAACTTTCAGTATAAATATTATCAGCAGTACCTCTTTTGACCACATTTTTCATCATTTCCTGAGCTATTCTTGCTGTTTTCTTTGAACAGATTGTTGGGTTTAAAATCTCTTTATCAAATCGTTCTCTGGTCTTATCCCAGGTTTTTACTTCTTTAATGAATCTTGGCTTTACCATTTCGCCATCATTTGCTATTGCGTTATAAAAAGCTAAGGTTTGTAATGGCGTAATTGCCACACCATATCCATGAGCCATCCAGGGTAAGGTTGTACCATACCAATCATCATCACCTGGATATGGAATTTTAGGTTTACCTTCTCCTTTAATGGATAACTCTAAGGTTTCCCCCAATCCCATATTAATTAATCGGTCTACGAATTTTCTAGGATTATCTTTATAGTGTTCATCGATCATTTTTGCAAAAGCAGTATTCGAAGAAATTTCGAAAGCTTTTGCCGCAGATATCTTTCCGTACCCTCCCCAGCGAGAATCTTTAACTACTCTATCATAAAACTTTACACGGCCATTCTCTGTATCAATAACATAACTAGAATCGATCACCCTATCTTCTAAGGCCGCCACCATTGTCATTAATTTAAAAGTAGATCCAGGCTCATGAGATTCTCCTACCGCATAATTTAACTTTTCATAATATTTACCAGCTTTTGTTCGACCTAGATTAGAAATTGCTTTGATTTCCCCTGTTTTTGTCTCCATAACAACAACAGTCCCATGTTCTGCCTCAAACCTCTCTAGTTGACCCAATAACGCATGATGTGCAATATCCTGAACATTTACATCTATAGTTGAAACAACATCATATCCATCTCTTGGCTCTACTTCATTAGCATCTCCTATTGGTTTCCATTGATTTTTTGCTATTTTTTGTTTTTTACGTTTCCCTTCTTTTCCTCTTAAAAAAGGTCCATAAGCACCTTCTAGACCTACTCTTGTATAGTATCCATTTTCATCTCTTCTCTCATACCCAACCGTTCGCTCGGCAATTTTACCTATCGGATGTTCTCTAACTGTATTTTGCTCGACAATAAAACCTCCTCGATTTGCGCCTAACTCAAATAATGGAAACTCTTTAACTCGCATATATTGAGAATACCCAAGATTTCTTCGAATCAAGAGGTATCGATTTTTATTTGCTCTAGCTGTTCTAATTATTTTGTCATAATATGAAATAGGCTTTCCAAATTCTTTGGATAACGCCTCGCAAAGTGGCTTAACATACTCTCTAAAATCCTTATCAGTTACGGTAAGCGCATCAAATCTTATATTATATTTAGGGACAGAGGTAGCTAGCAAATTACCTTTGCTGTCATATAGGTTTCCTCTATTAGCCGGTATATCAAATGTTTTAAAAACTCGTTCCTGAGCTTTTTTACGATACATATCGCCTTCAACAAACTGAATATTCACTAATTTCACCAAAACGGCAATGGCAAAAATGAACATACAGACTGCTATAAAATACAACCGGTTTAATATGTTTTTTTCTTTTGTAGCCAAGAGCTTAGTTTTTTACAATTATTTTTTGCGGTGGTGTAGTAGGACGTTTTAATCCTTCTTGAGTCATCTTTTTTATTATAGAAGACTCCATTTTAAGTCTCATCAATTCTGTTTTACCATCAACAAATTGTGTTCGCAACTCTCTTACTTCATCATTTAAATGCGCTATTTCATGAACTTTACTTTCTGCATTGTGTGAACTGGCAATCATTACTATTGCCAAAAAAGACAAAAACAGTAGCATTCTCCAGTTTTTCATCGCATCATCTGCAATAAGAAACTTACCTTTTAATATGTCATAAACAGTTTGTTTCATCCCAAAAACCCACTCTATTTATTAAATCAATTTATCTTTTCAATTTTTTCAGCTATTCTAAGCTTAGCGCTTCTAGCTCTATTATTCTCTTTAATCTCTTCTTCAGTTGGAACAATTAATTTTCCTACTTTTTTAAAAGGAACAGACATGTTACCATAAAGATCTTTTTCAGGCTCTCCTTCAAACATTCCATTTCTAATAAACCTTTTAACCAATCTATCCTCTAAAGAGTGATATGATATCATACTAATTCTTCCTCCCACATCTAAAAGACTTAATGTTTGCTCTAAAAACTCCTTGAGCACTTCTATCTCTTGATTTACTTCAATACGTATCGCCTGGTATATCTGAGCTAAAATTTTATGCTCTTTGTGTCTAGGCAAGAAAGGTTTCAATACCTCTTTCAACTCTACACTTGTTTTTATACCGTTTTCTTTTCTTGCTCCTACTATTGTTCTTGCTAATTTGGGAGCATTTCTTAGCTCACCATATTCAAAAAACATTTTTCTTAAATCCGCCTCATCATATTCATTAATTACATTGTATGCTGACAGGTTCTTATTTTGATTCATTCTCATATCAAGATCAGCCTCAAACCTTGTAGAAAACCCACGTTCTGCTACATCAAACTGATGTGATGAAACTCCAAAATCACCTAGAATACCATCTACTTTTTTCACACCATGAAATCGAAGAAATCTTTTTACGAATCTGAAATTTTCATTTATAAGTGTAAATCGATCATCATCAATAGTGTTATCCAAAGCATCTTGATCTTGATCAAAGGCAAACAATTTACCTTCTGGACCAAGTCTTTTTAAGATTTCTTTAGAATGCCCACCACCACCAAATGTTACATCTACATAGATTCCATCTGGTTTAATAGCAAGTCCATCTACGGTTTCTTTTAGTAAAACTGGATTATGATATTCGGTTTCTTTCATCTATTACATTCTTATAGCTTAACCAATCAAGTACATCTTATTTTTCAAGAAGCATACTGCTTAGTCAATACTTATGTCATCATCAAATCCCATTACCTCTTCGGCTAAATCAGCGAAATCAACAGCTACATCATCTATTACTTTTTCATATTGATCTTTATCCCAGACTTCAATAATATTAACAGCAGAAGACAACACTAGTTCTTTTGTAATACCTGCAAAACCAACAAGGTCTTTAGGAATTAAAAGACGACCGGCAGCATCAATTTCAACAATTTTAACACCCGCAGTAAACCTTCGGATAAAATCATTATTTTTTTTCTTAAAGCGGTTTAGCTTATTTATTTTTTGCATCATTTGGTTCCACTCAGCCATTGGATATAACTCTAAACAAGGCTGAAAAACCGACCTTTTTAACACAAATCCATCTTGTAGCACAGGCGAAAGCTGCTTTTTGAAAGCAACAGGCATCATAAGACGTCCCTTAGCGTCTGCCTTACATTCGTATGTACCAATTAGATGCACCACTTTGTTTCCCTAAACGTTTAATTAGCCAAATATATTGAAAAATTTACCACTTTTTACCACAATTTACCACATTGTTAATAAGTTATACTTAAAACGAGTCAATATTTAGCTTTTAAAACTTTAATATTTTGTCTGTCAGTACACTTACAGAAGTGCAAGAAAACAATAGGCTATACTCATTTTGGATAGAAATTGAACATCAAAAAAAGGATTAAAAAAAATCATTCTGTAGTATTCATAAAAAATCTTAAAACTAATTATGAAAATGCTATATTTGCTTTTAGTTCTTGTAAGAGGTATTTAATGAATCACGAATTAAAAAAAGACGGAAAATTTAGTTATCTAGACATAGGAGAAGGGTCGCCGCTAATCATTTTACATGGTTTAATGGGTGGTTTAAGCAACTTTGAGGGCGTTAGTTCCTACTTTCCTGTAGAAGGTTATAAAGTATTAATTCCTGAACTTCCTGTCTATACTTTACCATTGTTAAAAACCAAGGTAAGCACCTATGCTAAATACCTTAAAGATTTTATAGATCATTTAGGATATGGAGACAAGGAAGTGATTCTTTTGGGTAATTCACTTGGGGGACATATTGCATTGCTATGTACAAAAATGTATCCTGAAAAAGTAAAAGGACTTGTAATTACTGGAAGTTCTGGATTATATGAAAGCGCAATGGGCGAAAGTTATCCTAAAAGAGGGGATTATGAATACATTAGAGCTAAAGCTGAAAGTGTGTTTTATGACCCTGCAATTGCCACAAAAGAAATTGTAGATGAAGTTTATTCAACCGTTAACGACCGTAATAAATTAATTCGAACTCTTGCTATTGCAAAAAGTGCTATCCGGCATAATATGGCAAAAGATTTACCAAAAATGAATACGCCTACCTGCATTATATGGGGTAAAAATGATACTGTTACGCCACCAGAAGTAGCCGATGATTTTAACAGATTGCTTCCTGATTCTGATTTATATTGGATAGACAAATGTGGTCATGCAGCAATGATGGAACATCCGGACGAATTCAACAAAATACTGCACAGTTGGTTAGTGCAACGCAATTTCTAAATCATAATAAATTTTACTATGAAAATTAGTAGCGCTGAATTTGTAATGAGTAACAGCGACGTAGCTAAATGTCCAAAAGACAAGCTGCCAGAATACGCCTTTATTGGCAGGTCAAATGTTGGTAAATCATCATTAATCAACATGTTAACAGATCGCAAAAGCTTAGCAAAAACGTCAGGAAAACCTGGTAAAACTCAGTTAATCAATCACTTTATCATTAACAAAAACTGGTTTTTAGTAGATTTACCTGGATATGGATATGCCAAAGTATCTAAATCTGCAAAAAGAGTATTTCAAAAATTCATAACTGCTTACTTTTCAAAACGCACACAACTAGTTAGTGCATTTGTGCTTGTTGATTGCCGACATGAACCTCAAAAAATAGACCTTGAATTCATGCAATGGCTTGGAGAAAATCAAATTCCTTTTTCTATTATTTTCACTAAAGCCGATAAACTTACTAAAACCAAGTTACCTATCCAGATAGATGTTTATATTAAAGAAATGCTGAATTACTGGGAAGAAATGCCGAATTATTTTATTACCTCTTCGTCTTCTGGTTTAGGTAAAGACGACGTTTTAAATTATATTAACGAAATTAACCAACAACTAAAGAATTCTTAACCCATGTTTAGGCATCGATAATTAACCAAACAACAATAGAAACATTCTTTCTTTGATAAAGAATGTTTCTATTATTTACCCAACTTCTCTGCTAAGCTCTTCAACCAAACTTTCAACAGATTTTAGAGTTGTCAATTTTTCTGAATCAAAAATCAATTCAAGTTTTTTTTTGTTTTCTTCAAAAATAACAGGGAAGCTATACTCGTCGAGATTAGGATATGTTTCAAGAAAATCATTTTTATACATAAAAACGAATTCATGATCGGTATTCTCTCTAAAAATTCTCCACTCTTCTTTTTCAGAAAAGTTTCCATGAGTAAGACTACATAGACCACAAGCATATGTGCTGGGACTTATAATCTTATGAACCAAATCTATATATTTACTAAAAATATCAGACTTTGCATTGTACACAAAAATTATTTTTTTCTTCAATCTTCTAATTTATGTACTTAGTCTAGAATACTATAAAAACCTATCAATTATTGTTGTTTCAGTTCTAGTTTTTCTGCGAAATAATCACAGAAATCTTTCATTGTAGCTGTCATTTTTTCATCCTGAGTAGCTCTATGAAATGTATCACTCATTGCTACCAGTGTTTGATGAAAGAAAATTTTCATTTCGTCTACTGGCATATCTTTAGTCCATAAATCAATACGCAGGCTTTCTTTATTTTTACTATCCCAAACCGACAACAGCATCGCTTTAGTTTCTTCATCTTCTACACCTCCATCCTTAGCTGTCCATTTCAATTTTTCAGGAATGCGGTTTTCATCTAATGCGATATCTATTTTGATTTCAGATTTATGTTCAATTGCCATTATCTTGCTGGTTTATATTTTGAAGTATTAAAAATTGTTTCGGCATCGGCCAATAATAATTGTCGCAAAGATACATTGTTATTTTGCATATATGAAGTCACAATTCTCCAACCGATAAATTGCCCTACTCGATCTGGTGCTTCTTTATCAATTTCTTCTAAATAAAACTTTGAAAATGGCGCAGGATATAAAAATCTAGGCATTAATTCACTATCTGTGCTATACAAAAGTTGCTTATCTATAAAATATCTCCAGATTTGCTCTTCGTTAGCCATAACCCACTCATATTGTTCTTCTGTATATCCCATTTTTCTAGCTGCATCAGCTTTTGGCAATAGTAAATCCTTTAAATACAACTCTTTCCCAAAAGATATCAGGTTTCCTAAAAACGATCTATCTCTTATAGGTCCCACAAGGTTTTTAGCATAAGCCGAGGCTACATCGGGTACTATTTGATCTCTTTCAAAATTTTGTTTTAAATATTTTTGTATTGCCTCATAAAAATGATGATCCTTGCCCAAGTATGTATCTAAAGAGATAATCAATAGTCCTTTTGAAACTACTATTTTATTGCGATAATCTACATCTGAAGCTATTGTAATTATTCTTGGATCTTTTATTTCAGGAAAATAATATTTAAGATGCTGAAAAAGTGAATACAGCTCTTCTTTTTCCTTAGAAAGATCCGAAAATTTAGCACTTAATTCTTTATTAACTTCTAACTGAACAGTATCTTTTGTTCTATTAAGCCATATACTATCAGCATACTTTTCTGAAAACAGAAAAGGATATTCTTTCTTTAAATCGGGTAAATTCTCTTGCGTTAACCCGGCAAACAATTCATCAAAACGTTCAATTTCTAATTCGACTGGGATTTTAGCAATTTTCTTTTCAATTTCATTTTCTTTACCACATGAGTAAAAAACACAAAAAAGTATAATAAATTTTAATAATCTAGCACTATTCATTCTTAAAATATAATATGTCTCTAAATAATTTTTACATTTATAAAACGGCATCTTTTTTTATTAATTTTATAATTACAAAGATACTATATCGAGTTACGAATTACGAATTACAAATTGTCAATTACAAAACCACGAAGTAAATAATCTATTACAATATAAATCAATACATTAATAGAGATTCTTAAATTTCAAATCAGATACATTTGTCTTTCACTTTAGATAAAGAAATATTAAAAAATACAATATGCAGGTAGAAAAAACAGTCGATCATATCACCAATTGGTTAAAAGAATACGCAAACAATGCCAATATAGATGGTTTTGTTGTTGGTGTAAGTGGCGGAATTGATAGTGCAGTCACTTCTTCATTATGCGCAAATACAGGTTTAAAAGTACTTTGTGTAGAAATGCCAATACACCAGGCTCAAAGTCAAGTTAACAGAGCACAAGAACATATTGCGCAATTAAAACAGCGCTTTCCTAATGTTTCAGATGTTAGAGTAGATCTTACGTCTGTTTTTGAAGAATTCAAAAGTGTTGTTCCTAAAGTAGATTCGAGTGCACAACTTGATTTATCATTAGCCAATACCAGAGCCAGATTAAGAATGTCTACCCTATATTATTTTGCAGGTTTACATAAATATTTAGTTGCAGGTACTGGTAATAAAGTCGAAGATTTCGGGGTAGGTTTTTATACTAAATATGGAGATGGTGGTGTAGACTTAAGTCCAATTGCAGATTTATTGAAAAGTGAAGTATACGCTTTAGGAAAATCCCTTAACGTTCCCGAATCGATACAAGTTGCCCCACCAACAGATGGTTTGTTTGGTGATAGTCGAAGTGATGAAGATCAAATTGGTGCCAGTTATGATGAATTAGAATGGGCCATGAAAATGAAGGATGAAGGAAAAAATAGCAATGACTTTACAGGAAGAGAACAAGAAGTATTTAAAATTTTTATTCGTTTAAATACCGTAAATCAGCATAAAATGAAACCCATACCTGTCTGTAAAATACCCGTTGATCTATTATAATCAACATTTTATCGAGAAATTAATAAAAAAAAGTTTACAAGGATTAGTTCTTAGTAATTTTGCAGCAAGATTTAAAAATTACCCCTAACCGAGAAATGTTAAAACAAAAAAAGAAAAACTAACATTAACAATCGTAAACAAGAATGACAACCGTATTAATCGCTGATCATCATCCAATTACTAGGAAGGGGATCGTTTCTTTATTTCGCCACTCAGAAGATTATGAGATTACTGGTAAAGTAAGTAACGGTAACGAGATGTATGACATCTTAAAAGATAATACTCCAGATGTACTTATTATGGAGTTAGATCTGCCCCAAATTAATGGGATCATGGCATTAAGAACCATCAAAAAGGAATTTGCAGGAATAAAAGTTATTATTTTTAGTTCTCATCCAGAAGAAATGTACGCATTAAGTGCTATTAAAGCCGGTGCATCTGCATATTTATCTAAAACTGTCCCAACAAAAACGTTAAAAAAAGCAATAGAGCGTGTTGCTCGAGGAGGAATTTATTTAAATGACAATCTTACTCAACAATTAGCAAATGGTAATGCTAATGAAAATAATATGGTTGTTAAATACAAAAAATTATCCTCTAGAGAAATCGAAGTATTAAACCTTTTATCCTCTGGAAAGAGAAATAAGGATATTGCTACCACATTGTCAATTAACGAAAAGACGGTAAGTACATACAAGACAAGATTACTAAAAAAATTAAAAGTGGACAATCTTGCTGATTTAATCCATCAATCTAGATTATTGCATATTAGCTAGATCACTCGATTTAGTTTCCTGTATAGTAACTTTTTAAGAATTTGATAATCACGAATATCTTCTAAGACATTCATGTTATTTTCAATATTTTGAGCTTTCACTTCTTGTGAAAGCTCTTGTATTTTTTGATCGATTAGAAATCCTCTTAGGCTCAATATTGTAGTATTTACATATTCTGCTATAGTTTCTGTCTTTTGCTTTACATGTATTTCCATGTCTGCCCATCTATGCAACTCATAGCGTTCTTCATTCATCATAATTTCAGTAATCTCAGAAGCTATTTCTGGTGGGATTTTATTTATAAAATTCTCAACTTTAAATTCGTCAACTTGATTTAATTCTTCGATCAAAATAGCATAAACATCTTTAAAAACTTGATCTGTAAACTCAACTTCGTCATCCTGCAAGTCAAGATAGATTTTTTCAAAAACCTTTATCTTATGGATTTCAGGTTCTAAGACAAGTTCTCCTTCTTCATTTTCTTTCATTATCAGATCTTCAAACTCTTCTTCTTGAACACCGTACATTAATAAAGCCTTAATTAAGTGACGTTCTAAAACGTATTGCCTGTTTACTTTAGGTTGTTTTGGAGTTTCAGTTTTTACAACCTCAAGAGATTTTTGTTCCTTTTTTTGTTGTTTTCGCTGATCTTTTTCGCCTACATTACGTATTTGTGCTAAAGTATCAAATAGCACATCTTCAGAAATATCCATAATACGAGAACATTCTCGTACATAAATTTCTCGTTTAATAACATCTGGAATTTTTGAAATACTAGTCACCATATCCCTAATCAATTCGGCTTTCTTGATTGGGTCATTTTTTGATTCTTTCTGTAACAAGGATGCCTTAAAACTTATAAAATCTTGACTATGTTCTTCTAAATATGATGTTAATTCTTCTAATGTATTTTGTTTTGCAAAACTATCAGGGTCTTCTCCTTCAGGAAAGCTACATACTTTTACATTCATACCCTGTTCTAGAATGAGATCTATCCCACGAATAGATGCTCTCATACCAGCGGCATCACTATCAAAAAGTACTGTAATATTTTTTGTAAGTCTGTTGATTAATCGAATTTGATCACTTGTAAGTGCTGTCCCCGAAGATGAAACTACATTGCTTACTCCCGTTTGATTAAACTGAATAACATCTGTATATCCTTCTACCAAAAAGCAATTATCTTCTTTAGCAATTGCTTGCTTGGCATGATAAATACCGTACAAAACTTTACTTTTATGATAGATATCGCTCTCTGGAGAGTTAAGATATTTTGCTGCTTTTTTTTCATTGGTTAAAATCCTACCACCAAAACCGAGCACACGCCCCGACATAGATTGTATTGGAAACATGACTCTACCCTTAAAACGATCGAACTGTTTTTCTTCTTTTACAATAGTCAATCCCGTTTTTTCCAGATATTCTAACTTATATCCTTTTTTAATAGCTTCTGCCGTAAATGCATCCCATACGTCTGGTGAATATCCTAATCCAAACTTTTTAATAGTTTCATCTGTAAAACCACGTTCTTTAAAATAGGTCAGTCCAATAGCTTTACCTTTTTCTGTTTTATGTAAAGAGTTTTGAAAAAACGTATTTGCAAACTCGCTAACCAAGTACATACTCTCACGCTCATCGGCTTGTTGTTTCTGTTCATCGGTCTGCTCTGTTTCTTCAATTTCAATATTATATTTCTTAGCTAAATATTTAATTGCTTCTGGATAAGTAAAGTGCTCATGCTCCATCAAAAATGCTACAGCATTACCACCTTTACCACTAGAAAAATCTTTCCATATTTGTTTTACAGGAGATACCATAAAAGAAGGAGTTCTTTCTTCACTAAATGGACTTAATCCTTTAAAATTACTTCCTGATTTCTTTAACTGAACAAAATCACCTATTACCTCTTCTAATCGAACAGCCTCAAAAACAGCATCTATTGTAGATTTATGAATCATTTTCCAGTTACCTTTTTTATTCTTTTACCACCTTTAAAGGTTTTACTTGTATACTTCCAAATCAATTTTAAGATTAAGATTAAATTTTTATTCCTACTCTAAAACGAGTAAAATTATCATCTCTTAAAAAAGCATTTCATATGCGTTCTCAATACAAAAGTAGCATAATCAATAATAGTAGGCTAAACTACAATTTTCAATCAAAAAACACCTCATTTATGTATTGATAAGATTCACTTTTATCACTTTTTCATAGAAACAACTAATTATCATCAAAATAGAACAAAACCAAACATACTGTGGGATTCTTTACTATTTGATCGAAAAAATCTCACGAATTTGAAGTCGAAATATTCCTCTTTAAAGCCTTTTTTTCCTCTTCACATAGATTTAATTTAAAAACACGGTTTCCTGTCTTTTATTTGCTCAAAAATTAATCATATAAACATTAAACATAAAAAAATTGTTATGAAAAAGTTGAATTATTTATTTGTACTGGCTCTTATATTTATTGGGTGTAGTGAAGATGACTATAACTCTGACACTCCTTCAGAACCAAATCCTATAGCGAATGCTATTCAGTTAAAAAATGACGCTACCTTTGGGAGCATCATTACCGATAAAGATGGTAATTCTTTATATTTCTTCTCTCAAGACACTAAAAGTACTTCGAACTGTAGTGGTGGATGTATTAACGCATGGCCAGTTTTTTATACTGAAACCGTAACTCTAGATAGTGGATTGGACGCTGCTGACTTTGGAGAGATTACTCGTGAAGATGGTGCAAAACAAACAACTTATAAAGGTTGGCCACTATACTTTTTTGCAAATGACAATGCCGCTGGCGATACGAATGGAGATGGAGTCGGAAGCAATTGGTACATTGCAAAACCAGATTATTCTCTTATGATCGCTCAAGCTCAGTTAGTAGGGAGAGATGCTGCAGGAAACACAACAAATCTTACAAGTGATTTTACACCTGGAGACGAATTGACCTTTTACATCACAGACTCAAGAGGGAATACATTATATAAATTTGCAAATGACACAAGAGACAATAACAATTTCACCGCTGATGATTTTTCTAACAATGGTGTATGGCCAATATATAATACTGATCTAAATAGATTACCAAGTATTTTAAATGCTAGTGATTTTGGAACTATCGATGTCTTCGGAAGAACACAAATGACATTTAGAGGATCTCCTTTGTATAAATTTGGACAAGATGCTCAAAGAGGTGATAACTTTGGAGTAGGGTTTCCATCTGCTGGTGTATGGCCAACTGTAAATCAAAATACAGAACCTGCTCCAGAACCAGTTGCAAACGCAATCCAATTAGCAGAAGACGCCACTTTTGGAAAAATACTTACTGACAAAGATGGTAATTCTTTATATTTCTTTTCACAAGATGCTAAAGGTACTTCTAACTGTAGTGGTGGATGTATCACAGCGTGGCCAGTTTTTTATACTGAAGATGTAACCCTTGATAGTGGATTAGATGCCGCAGATTTCGCAGTAATTACTCGCGAAGATGGAGCAAAACAAACTACTTACAAAGGTTGGCCACTTTACTTTTTTGCAAATGATGCTACTGCAGGAGACACTAATGGAGATGGTGTTGGAAACAACTGGTACATCGCAAAACCAGATTACTCTCTTATGATTGCTCAAGCTCAATTAGTAGGGAGAGATGCGGCTGGAAACACAACAAATCTTACAAGTGATTTTACTCCTGGAGATGGATTAACATTTTATATCACAGATTCAAGAGGAAATACTTTATATAAGTTTTCAAATGATACAAGAGATACCAATAACTTCACTGCAAATGATTTTTCTAACAATGGTGTATGGCCAATATACAATACTGAATTAGTTAAATTACCAAGTATTTTAAATGCCAGCGATTTTGGAACTATTGATGTATTTGGGAGAACGCAAATGACATTTAAAGGATTCCCTTTATATAAATTTGGCCAAGATGAAAATAGAGGTGATAACTTTGGAGTAGGGTTTCCGTCTGCTGGTGTATGGCCAACAGTTAATCAAGACACAGAACCTGCTCCTGCAGCAGGTCTAAGTACAGATACTTATACAGGATATTAATAAACATCGTCGAGATTATTTTACCTGATTATTTATTATGTTAACTTAACATAAAAAGAAGAGGCTGTCTTTTTTAAGACAGCCTCTTCATATACTAATTAATATATACTATTTTAATTATTTACTCTTTACTAAACATTCTAGTTACAAAAGTCTCATCTTTTCCTGTAATTCTTGCAAAATATGTTCCTGTTGGGAAGGAACTAACATTAATTTGTGCTTCAGCTCCCTCATATACACGTTGACCATACATAGAGAAAATTTCTACATTTTGAATAGATTTCTTACCTACAGAAATATTTAATATATTCTTAGCTGGAACAGGATATATCTTAAAGGCATTATTCCCCGCATCAAGATCACTTAATGCATATGTTTCTAATCTCACTGTAGACGCTTCTACACAAAATGATGTAGCTTCGCTAGTAGTAAATTCACCACCAGAAACAATTTCTCCAGCACTGCTTGATAATGTATAAGATCCATTACCAAATGAGCAACAAATACCATCTCCAAAAGAATCAGAAATTGTAAATGTATAAGTTCCTGCTGCTAAACCAGAAATAGTTTCAGAAACTGTAGATCCATCAGGATTAGCTGTAGAATAGCTTTCAGATGCTACTGTTGTTCCTCCTGCATCAGTTACTGCCCAAGAAGTTTCTTGAGGGTAATTATCAAAAGTAACACTTAATGTTAAATCTCCTGAAGCACAATCTGATCCACCTGGTCCTCCAGCAGCCGTAAGAGAGATACTATCTATTGCCGCATCAGCTCGCCATGTGTTCCCGGTTACTCGATTAAATCGTAATTGAATTCCTGATCCTACATAAGCAGCTAAATCAACAGTACCTGTTTGCCATGAATTTCCTTGATTTCCATTTCTAGTCCAAAGACTTGTCCAAGTAGCACCTTCATCATTACTAACTTCAACATCTAACGAACCAAAATTTCCTGCTCCAAACATATGATATCTAAAAGAGAAAACAGCCGTAGTAGCACTATTAAGATCAAAACATGGAGAAGTAAGAATTGCACGTTTATTAGGGAATCCTGTACCATTTCCTGATGCTTCTACATAAACATATGTTGATCCATCATCGGCACTTGACGGTCCCGTATTGTTTGATGGAGTACCATTTGCATCTCTGGTCCAATCAAGATCATCACCTGTATCTTGAGTCCAACCTCCAAAGTCTGCTTCAAAACTTTCACTATATGGAAGTTCTGCTCCATTTAAACAGCCTGGTCCATTATCTAATGTAGTGATACGAATACTATCACTAGCTGCAGATGTATTTCCTGCCGCATCTTTTGCTGCAACGGTAAAAGTATATGTAGTTTGTGGAGACAATCCAGTAATCGTTGCTGTTGTTTCTGTTACGGTTGCTACAACTACACCGTCTTGAGACACATCATACTCTGCAACACCTACATTGTCTGTAGAAGCATCCCAACTTAATATGGTTTGTGTATTTGTAGTACCTGAAGCAGTCAAGTTAGCTGGAATTGATGGTGCTGTTGTATCTGGAGCATCAGTAGTAACGTTAATAGAATTACTTGCTGCCGACTCATTTCCTGCAGCATCTTTTGCTACCACAGAAAATGCATACGTAGTTTCTGCGGTTAACCCTGTTATTGTAGCTGTTGTTGTTGCTACGGTTGCTACCACAACACCATCCTGAGAAACATCGTATGCCGTAACACCTATATTATCTGTAGATGCATCCCATGTTAACGTAGTTTCCATATCTGTAGTACCAGATGCCACTAAGTTTGCAGGTGCAGTTGGTGCTTCAGTATCTGGAGTATCAGGCATTAATTTAAAAGCTACTACATGACTTTTTCTTACGCCAGCTCCACCACTTCTCATATACTCACCTATGTGCCAGAAAGTCATATCATCTAACGGATCTATTGTCATTTGAGCATAATCTCCAAAACGATTACCAGGTACTTGACTATCGCCATTTACAGAAACTTTCTCAGCAAGAGTCATCGTTCCTAATGGATCATTTGCCAATCGCCCAGTATATCTAATTGAAGCAAATACACTAGTACTAACTACATTATACGCAAGTCCAATATTACCTTGAGCATCTTGAGCAATACTACCACAAAAGGCGCTTAACCCATCTGGTTGCGCATAAGTTCCTTCTTGATAGATTGTCCAAGGTTGTCCATCACCAGTTTGTCGTAATTCGTACCAACGAATTCCAGCCAAATCATCATTTCCATCAAGATCTACTACAAAATTCATTACTACAGAGTTATGTGTACCAAAACGTCTGTAATTAGTCATATACATCACTGTAGCCTGTAATGCATCTATGTCTTGTCCACCTCCTGGTTGTGATAAATTAGAAAAACTTCCATTATCAAATACACTATCAAAAGGAGTTGTAGGAATCTCTATAGGTTGTGAAATTGTAGAACTACCTGGGTTTGCCCAATTAATATTGGTATTCCACATTTTTAAATGATCATTAGAAACTCCTGCCCAAGCATCATCCTGTAGGTAAATAATAGAATTCGAAGTTCCCACTGGAGGTAAAGTAGCCCCAGTAGAGTTAAAACTTGCAGGGCTATAGAAACCACTTGATGCAGCTCCAGCAAGTTGAAATCCAACAAATCCCGCATTAGGATCCCCTGTAAGCATCTTATCTCTTTCGGCAACATAAACTGTTTCTAAAGTTCCTAAACCACCACTTGGTGCTTTATTAGTTGTAAGATAATATCCATCACTCCATATAGAAAGTTTTTCATAATCAGGAAATTCATTAGTATTAAATCTATATGTGAACCATCCATCATTTACAGGATCTGGTCCTTGCCCCACAGCAATAAGGATACTGTTAGGAGTATTACTGAACTCCATGATAATAAAACGATCAGCATAATTATCATATACCACTATCGGGTCTCCAAGGTCTTCACCGGGAAATATTGTAGTTAGAGACGCTTCTGGTAATAATACATTACCTGCTCTATCTAAAATTCCGAATCCACGGTTAAATGCATATACATAATGATTCGGTCCTATAGCTCCCGTAGGGTCATTTAAAGGAGACCCCCCGAGGTGTGCATCAAAAGAAGCAACTTCTTCACTAAGTGTTGCTCTTATGGTATTATTTTTTTGTTTCGCCATTAAAGGATCACTCTGACCTGCAGCTGGCAAACCTTTACCTGGTATTACAGTATTACGACCGCTTCTTCTTACTGGTGCTGGTTGGTGTGCCATATTTTTAGCTGATAAAATATTATCCATCTGCGATAATGGAGGAATATTTTTAACATAAGCCGCCTTAGAAACTAAACTAGCTTTTTGAGGTGCTTTTTGAGCAATAAGCCCAAAACTACAAAACGTAAGTAGTGTTAAATAAATGAGTTTTGTTTTCATTTTGTGTGAAATTTTGGTTAATAGATTCTATTGTTTATATATAATTAGTATTAAGTTTAGTCTAGCTATTATTTTGTAGTAAAACACATGAATATTTTTACTTAATCTACAGGAAAGAACTACATTTATACAATAGACTAAATATAGAGCATTTGATCTGAAAATAAAAGTTCAAAATTCCTACAAATCATTAAAAACCAAATGATTACGTCTTAACCATAAAAATATTATGGATTTTTTATTCACCTATATATCTAACGGTAATTGATTTTTTGTAAAGTATTTAACAAGATTACGTTATACCCGTATTAAGTATATCGTATTTATAGGGTACTCATTATAATGCAAGGAAATCGCAATAATCATTAAAAAAAATGAAGTTATTTTCGAACCAAAAAGAGCTGCATATGTATGCAGCTCTCTTGGCTAAAATAAAAAAATAACACCTAATAATTGTATTGAAAACAGTTATATTAATTTTTTGTTAAAATTAACATCTTTGGTAATTCAGAGATCATCATAAGTCAAAACGTAGTCCAAGTGACACATTATTTTGTTCTATTATTGCATTTCTAAAAATTGGAGATAAATCATATTTGGCATATAACGTCATATCACCAAAACCTACATACGAACTTAAACCATAAATTAAGTCACTTGTATTATAATCTCTCTTAATTTTGTCTTTAATACGATTACCGTTTTCTTTAAATTTCAATTTCTGACGAGTACTTATGTTTACTCCTAAATAACCTCCAAATCCAATTCTAAATTTACGTGAAGTATCATATCTGATACTATTCTCTGTCTTTCTAACTTTTGATGCACCTAACTCTAAATGAACAGGGATAACCAAATTATCCATTCTAAACTTTGATTTATCTAACTCTACTCCAAATGTTTCTAAATTCGTTTGGTCTCCGTTTTCGACAAAGTATCGATTCTCGGTAGGTTTTAGTCCGTTTGATGTATATGAAATCCCATATTTAAACCGTAGAAGATTAGAGTTCTTAAACACTCTGGTTTTCCAAGCCCAGCCAAGTTCAAAAAATCTACTACCCCCAATTTTGTAATCCGAATCGTCTAATGACTGCCCCTCTACTATTGCGTTATTAAGTCCTACAGCTAGCACAATATTTGAAGTAGTTCTTTTATCATATTTTATCTTTCTCTCTTTTCCTGTATTTATTTTTAATCCAAGAAGAACATCTGCATTATCTTCTTCTGTAGTAAGCCCAATTACTATTCTTGGATCTTCCGTATTTATATTTTCTACACCATTACGTTCTAATAAAGCGATCTTATTATCTATTATCGCCAACCTATTTTCTATATTTAAAGCATGATTTTGAGCAGAAGCTTCTTTACGTTTTTGAGCCTCTTCTATTGTAATTTGATTTGCAGCTAATTTTTCATTTATTATTTCTACTTCTTTTTTCAATGCTTCTTTTTCGGTTGTAATTATACGTTCTTTTTGCCCTTTTAGTTTTTCAACTGCTCGATTAGTATCTTGTTCCTGAGCATTTAACAATTGGGCAATACATGTCATGGCCACAAATGCAGCAATTTTTGCTAATAACTTCATGTTTTTTTGATTTTTATTTGCAACCTTCCTCCTTTTTTGGAGGAAAATTGCAAGTGATGATTGATTGATGAATATTTTTAATTATCTCTTTCTACTACAGCTGTTCTAACTTTTTGGAAACCTTTTTTAAGTGCATCGAATACTCGTTGTTTAAAGCTTTCATCAAGTTCATTTTCGACATCTTGTAAGAGAGCCGAAGCACTTACTGCGCTAGATTTTATTATTTTACTGGTCGCTATTTCGCGTTGTGCATTCATTAATAGTTGATCAATTTCTGCATCAGTTACTTTTATATTATTTTTTTCCAGATCCTTAATTTGCGCTACTACAGTTGCTACCTTATCCTGAATTATTAAAGAATCAATTGGCAATACATTATCTGCTATACTTATAATGTCTTTATCATCTTGTCGTATTACTTCTTTTAATCGTACCTGATCATCGAGGGCGCTATTAATAGCTGTGTTACTTGAAGCCACATCACTAGAAGGTCTTACACTCTTAGAGCTAGTTCTTTCTTTATGTTTTTCTTTTGAAACGGTACTAGTTTTATTATCCTTGACTTGATTTGATAGCGTTGGTTTTTTTTCTTTTAGCAAATTTTCTTGAGTACTTTCGTTAACAATCCCGTTAATGTTTTCATTTTTAATTAACTCTTCATTATTTTCTACTATTTGCAGTTCGGGCTGCACTAATCCTATGGGTCTTTGATTTATAAATATAGAGGTTAGTAAGATTCCCACAAAAATAGCTGCAGCGCTGTATAGCCAAATCTTTTTACTTTGTTTTTTTTTGTGTTGAACGTTATCTAGCTCATTTGCTAAACGGTCCCACGAATCTTTAGAAGGTATTATAGCGCGTTGCTCTAGCTTTTCCTTCATCTTATCTTCAAATTTCAATGGCGCCATTATTTATATTATTTTGTTCGTTTAATTTTTGTTGCAATAGTTTTCTAGCTTTAAATAGTTGCGATTTTGATGTGCTTTCCGAAATCCCAAATGTTTTTGCTATCTCGCTATGTTTGTATCCTTCTATTGCATATAACACAAACACCATTCTATATCCTTCTGGTAAACTATCGATTAACATCTGAATTTGATCTACTTCTAATTCTGTATTAATATTATTCCACGATGCTTCTTGATAACCTGATATATCTTCTGTAAAAAAAATTTGTTTTTCTTTTCTTAAAAAAGAAATCGATTCATTGACCATAATCCTGCGTACCCATCCTTCAAAACTTCCTTCAAACTTAAAATTCTTTAAATTCGTAAAGACTTTTAAAAACCCACTAAGCATCACTTCTTCTGCAAAATGCACATCTTTAATATACCTTCTACATACACCTAGCATTTTTGGTGCATATGTAGTGTACAACTGTTGTTGTGCTTCTCGATGTTGCTTTGCCGCCTTTTTAATGAGTTGCGTTTCGCTTTTATAAAATTGAATAACTTTCAATATAAATAATTAAGTGATTAGATCTTCTATTAGCATAGACGATATAAAAAACAAAATAGTTGCCTAGAGGTTAAAAAAAATAAAGTTTTTATCTTTTTATCCAGTGATTACTATTATTTCTTTCTATCAATTACATAGTCGACCATCATTGTTAATGAAGATTTATAGTCTGAATCTGGGTATTCTGACAAAATTGATAGTGCTTCGTTTTTGAATTGATGCATAACGGTAATAGCGTAGTCTAGTCCTCCACTATTTTTTACAAATGCTATTACTTCTTTAACCCTTTTTTTATCTTTATTGTGGTTTTTTACAGAATTAATAAGCCATTTCCTTTTATCTTTAGATGCATGATTTAAGGTATAGATCAAAGGAAGTGTCATTTTTTGTTCTTTAATATCTATTCCTGTCGGTTTGCCTATTGCAGTGTCACCGTAGTCAAAAAGGTCATCTTTGATCTGAAATGCCATTCCGATTAATTCTCCAAATTTTCTCATTTTATGAACATCGTCTGAATCGGGTGAAACAGAACATGCTCCTAAACTACAACAGGCTGCAATTAAAGTTGCTGTTTTTTGACGAATAATTTCGTAGTAAACATCTTCAGTTATATCAAGGTTCCTAGCCTTTTCTATTTGTAAAAGCTCACCTTCGCTCATCTCTCTTACTGCAACAGAAATGATTTTTAAAAGATCAAAATCACCATGATCAATAGATAGTAATAAGCCTTTGGATAGTAAATAATCTCCAACCAATACTGCAATTTTATTTTTCCACAATGCATTGATTGAGAAAAAACCTCTTCGCCTATTAGAATCATCTACTACGTCATCATGAACCAGAGTTGCTGTATGTATTAGTTCTATTACTGAAGCTCCTCTGTAGGTTCTTTCGTTTACCTCACCACCTGAAACCATTTTAGAAACTAAAAACACAAACATAGGTCGCATTTGCTTCCCTTTTCTGTTTACTATATAATGTGTAATTCTATTTAGCAAGGCCACCTTAGAAGACATTGATTGTGAGAACTTCTGTTCAAAAAGTTCCATTTCATCAACAATAGGTAGCTTTATTTGCTCAACGACTTTCAATACGCGATACTAATTCTGATTTCTTACTAGGTGCGAAGATACTATAAATTGTTTTTTTGTAGACGGTTATCCTAGAATTATAGAAGATGAAAAAACGTTTTGGTGTACTATCATGATTTATTTGCCAATTGGCCACAAGCTGCATCAATATCCTTTCCTCTACTTCGGCGAACATTGACAACGATACCTCTTGCTTCTAATCCATTAATATAACTATTTATAGCTGCATCAGAAGCTTGCTGAAAATCTTTATCTCCAATAGCATTATATTCGATCAAATTTACTTTACATGGCACATAAGAACAAAATCTAATAAGTGCATCAATATCTTCTTGACTATCATTAATTCCTTTCCACACTACATATTCATACGTGATTCTACTTTTTGTTTTTAGGTACCAGTATTCTAATGCTTCTTTAAGGTCTTGTAAGGGGAATGTCTCATTAAAAGGCATGATAGATGTTCTTGTATCTTCTATGGCTGAATGTAACGAGACCGCTAGCTTAAACTTAACTTCATCGTCTGCCATCTTTTTTATCATTTTGGGTACACCCGATGTAGACACCGTGATTCTTTTCGGTGACATTCCTAACCCTTCAGAAGAGGTTATTTTATCAATAGCTTTAAGCACGTTATTATAATTCATCAGCGGTTCTCCCATACCCATAAATACGATATTGGATAAGGGCCTATTATGATACAACCTACTTTCTTTATCAATAGCTACCACCTGATCATAAATTTCATCCGGATTTAGGTTTCTCATTCTTTTTAAACGAGCCGTCGCACAAAACTTACAATCAAGACTACAGCCTACCTGTGACGATACACAAGCAGTTGTTCTTGTTGGAGTTGGAATTAATACAGACTCTACGATTAATCCATCGTGTAATCTTACAGCATTTTTTATAGTCCCATCTTTACTTTTTTGCATTTGATCAACCCGAATATGATTAATCACGAAATGTTCTTCGAGCACTTTTCTGGTAGTTAAAGAGATATTTGTCATATCTTCAAAATTATGAGCTCCTTTACTCCAAAGCCATTCATAAACTTGATTACCTCTAAATGCTTTATCTCCTATTTCTTCAAAAAAGGAACGCAATTGTTCTTTGGTTAATGTCCTTATATCTTTTTTCTTAACTTCCATGCTTTTACAAAAGTATAAAGATAATATGGTTCTTCACTGTCCATATACTCTCTTTATAAAAAATTAAAAACCCTGACATGATTATCAGGGTTTTCTTTATCAAGTTAATGACAATATTTTATTATATAAACTATTGTTTATTTCTTTATTCTTTTCCATTGTTGTGTTCCTCCGCTACCTTTATACTTCACATTAAGTATGTCTCGGTTATCAGGATCAATCCACATTTGACAATCAGAAACTTTACCATCTCTTATATTCGTAAATTTCCCGTTTGTATACCTGTCACCTTTTAGCTCTAATCTTTTAATAATTACAAGGCCTTCAATCTTTTTATTTTTATCATCTCCCTGGCATTCGTAACAAACAGCATCTCTTTCTGATTGACGTAACATTCTTTCTATAGCTCCAAACACTTTATTTTTTATAACATACAATTGTATTGTACTAAGAGCTACACCGGTCTTTTTATCTACCATTTTCCATTTTCCTAAGACAGGATTACCTTCGTAAGATGCTAAAAGACTTTCTTTTAATTCTGTATCGACTGGGTTTTCTCCTAACCAAATTTTAAATAGTGCATTTTTAAATTCGGTACTTGTCATTTTACCTAAAAGTTCTTTATTCTTAAATACAGAAAGATTACCTCCTTTTGTGTGTAAGATTCTAAAAATATCAAACTTATTAACTTGAGTAGGTAAAATATTGAGGAAATCTCTAATTTGATTTTCTAAAAGATAACTATTACCATCTGTAGCTACTTCTAATCCGTTTCGCACAATATCCTTAAGTTCTTGACTAGAGATTGATGAAGTAACTTTGATAGTGATAGCCATTGTATCATCTTTTTCTGCTACTTTTAGACCATCTTCTACTCCATTAACTTCAAAATCTAAATATAATGCTACTGCATAAAGTTTATCTCTAGTTCCGGCTCCATTAAGCATTAGCTCACTTTTACCAAACATATCCACGTCATTAAAATAAACACTCCCGACTTTGGTTTGAGAAAAGGAGCTGGCAGTAATAAAAAGTGCCATGTAAAAAATAACTTTTTTCATTGTATAATATAGGTTTAGTTCTTAATATCAATTTGGTTATACAAAAAACGATCCAATCTTTCAAAATATATGCTTAGTTGCACAATTTTAGTTGATTTTATCGATAAAAAACATTATTTACCGACATGTAACGTTTTGTATGTTACGGTTTACCCGTAATTTTTTTCGAATGCGAAAATAGCACTTTTTTAGAAAAAAAATAACTTAAATGCCTAATTTTTAGAAAATTATCATAAAAATCCCATTTAACAGCTAGCTAAATAGGATTTTCATATTTATGCGGGTTTCTTTACTTAATTCTTAGATAATTAACATTGCATCACCATAAGAATAAAATTTATACTTTTCTTTAACAGCTTCTTCATATGCTTTTTTCAGAAAATCATGTCCTGCAAAAGCTGAAACCATCATTAATAAAGTAGATTTTGGTGTATGGAAATTTGTAATCATGCAATTTGCAATACTAAAATCATACGGTGGAAAAATAAACTTATTAGTCCATCCTCTAAATTCATTTAGTGTATGTTCTGAAGACACAGAACTCTCTAAGGCTCTCATAACTGTAGTACCTACAGCGCATATTTTTCTCTTTTGAGTAATCCCATTGTTAATGATATTAGTTGCATGAGCAGTTATATACGCTTCTTCACTATCCATTTTATGTTTTGATAGATCTTCTACTTCTACTGGGTTGAATGTTCCTAAACCAACGTGTAATGTTACTTCTGCAAAATCCACTCCTTTAATTTCCAAACGTTTCATTAAATGCTTAGAAAAATGCAATCCAGCTGTAGGGGCTGCTACTGCTCCTTCATTTTTTGCGTATATTGTTTGATACCTTTCTTCATCTTCTGGCTCTGTATCTCTTTTGATATACTTAGGTAAAGGTGTTTCTCCTAAGTCGGTAAGTTTTTGTCTAAACTCATCGTATGATCCATCATACAGAAAACGTAAGGTACGACCTCTAGATGTAGTATTATCAATAACTTCTGCTACCAAGCTCTCATCATCACCGAAATAAAGCTTATTTCCAATACGGATTTTTCTGGCAGGGTCTACAAGAACATCCCATAGACGTGTTTCTGAATTTAATTCACGAAGTAAGAAAACCTCGATTCTAGCACCAGTTTTTTCTTTATTTCCATATAACCTAGCAGGAAAAACCTTCGTATTATTAACCACCATTACATCGTTGGGCTCGAAATAATCAATAAGGTCTTTAAAATATTTATGTTCAATGGTTTGCTCTTTTCTATTAAGAACCATTAAACGAGCTTCGTCTCTGTTTTCTGCAGGGTATTCTGCTAATAACTCTTGCGGAAGATCAAAATGGAAATGCGATAATTTCATTCGTGTCTGTTTTTTTGAAGGTGCAAATATACAATCTCGTGATAGGGGTTGTCAAGTAAATTGATATATAATTTCAATTCACTTCATTAAATTTCATTTGATTTCGAAACAAATCCACACAAAGAAACGATTATTAACAACCTACAAAACAATAAAACAATCTTTTAATTATGATGTCGTTTGAATGCCTAATCTATTCAAATCTGCCCAAAAATCAGGATACGATTTAGAGACAACATTAGCATCTTCTACATACAACGAAGTTCTAAGTGCTAATGGCGCAAAAGCCATTGCCATACGATGATCATTATAGGTTGCAATAGAAATATCTTTCTTAATTGAATTTGCAGGCATCAACCTAAGCGTATCTTGAGTAATTACAACTTGTCCGCCCATCTTTTCAATTTCTGTTTTTAACGCTTCTAATCTATCGGTCTCCTTAATTTTCAATGTATGAAGACCTGTTAAATAACAACCTATTCCTAATCCGAAACAAGTAACAACGATTGTCTGCGCAATATCAGGAGAATTAGACAAGTCTAACACTTCTGGCAACTTACAAGTGGTGCTTTTTGTATTTTTAAGAGTAATGGTATGGTTTTTAAAAGTGGTTTGAATACCGAGGTGCTTATAGATCTCAATTAATGATGAATCGCCCTGGTAACTTTCTTCTTTAAAGCTTCCTATTGTAATATCTGCATTATCAGATAATGCTGCTATACTATAGAAATAAGAGGCAGAACTCCAATCTGACTCTACGATTACATTTTTTGATAGTGCTTGAAGATTTGGTTGGATTGTAATTACGTTTTCCTCAAAAGTACCTGAGATACCAACATCTTTTAAAAGGTTTAGTGTCATATTAATATATGGTACCGAGGTAACTTTTCCTTCTAAAGTTATGATCAAACCGTCTGGTAAAGAAGCAGCAATCAGCATTAATGCAGAAATATATTGACTACTTACATTAGCTTGTAGTTTGACTTTGTTAGTATTTGGTTTTTTGCCAATAATTCGAATTGGTGGGTACCCCTCTTCTTTTTCATACGTAATTTCGCATCCTAATTGACGTAAAGCTTCTACCAGTATTTTTATAGGTCTTTCTTGCATTCTTTTACTTCCGGTAAGCACAGTTTCTCTTCCTTCTTTGACTGCAAAATAAGCGGTAAGAAATCGCATTGCGGTTCCTGCATGATGAATATCCACAATAGTTTCATTGCTATTTAATGCTTTTTGCATTAATACTGAATCATCACTATTAGAAACATTTTCGATTGTTATATTTGGATATAATGCACGGAGTATTAATAATCTATTGGTTTCACTTTTTGAACCCGTAATCTGTAAGGTAGTATTATCTATTTTAGAAATACTTGGTAATTTCAAATTCATGTTATCGATTTGATTTTCGTTTTCTTAATTCGAGGTAATACCCCATTATCATTCCATACAATAAGCCTCCAACTAGACGAGAAATTAAATATCGCACCCATTTTCCATTCTCGATTCGTTCATCATAAAAGGTATCCAAAGATATTCCGTATTGCATCATATGCTCTATTATACTATAGACTAATATAAAACCTATACCTATAAATCCAACAGTGAGCCAATATTTTTTTGAAAAAAGTATTTCTTTGAACATCTACTTTAATTTCTCATTATTATGATGTCTATCATGGTCTCTCTTAGTTTTAATATCCAACTTCTTATCAAAAGATTCTTGCAAATCAACTCCTGTTTGATTAGCTAAACACAACACAACAAATAAAACATCTGCTAACTCTTCTCCTAAATCTTTGTCTTTATCACTTTCTTTTTCACTTTGCTCTCCATATCGTCTTGCTATGATTCTAGCGACTTCTCCTACCTCTTCGGTAAGTTGCGCCATATTGGTGAGTTCATTAAAATATCTAACTCCATGATTTTTAATCCAATCATCTACAGCTTTTTGAGCATTTTGAATATTCATCTTATATTTTCTTTAAAACTACCTGTTGATTTTCTTTTTCTACAAGTTGATTATAAAACTGCTTTAATGTTAAATAAAAATCGGGAGTAATCACTGCTATATTAATCGTTTCATTAGCAATAATCTGAATAACTCCATTTGCAACATTGGATCTAAAAGTAAAAGCCCCCGTATCTTCTGGTAATTTAAATACTCCAGCCTCTGGTAATTCAGCTACTTGATACCCCTCTGGGATTTTAATATTTAACATATATGCATTGGTAAATCCATGTCCAAAATCAATTGGATAATCTCTTTTATCAGACTTAAATAAATTTTCTTTATCTCTTAAGAATAATAAAGGAGAAAAGTACATTTCATTTTCTATTAATTCTACTTGGTCATATGCTGCAAAGTTAAAACTTTCACTAATTCCTTTACCATATTGATCGATTCCTTTTACAGAATATTCTTCTATCTCATCAATTTCGAATTTTTTCTTGAATCTTTTTACTTTACTTTCATCATCCTTTTCAGAATGCATTACCCTAAAACGATGTGCAAGATAATCCATATGCCTTACATTAAATTTACCTTTTACCTCTCCTTCTCCATTAATTTCACATTGCATACTATATCTAATCAAAGAAGGTTTTTTGGGTCTGAGATCAACCCTTTGAGAAGTATTATTTGCTCCAATAACCCTACCTTCTCCTCTAGTGACTCTATCGGGCAGAATATTGGGTAAACCATATTTATCTGTGGCATCTAAGTAAATTAATTTACCATTTGATAATTTTACTCTGGTGATCACATAGTTAAACCCATCTAATGTTGGGAAAAGAGCAGTTACTCTATTACTTGTACTTACAAGTACTGGATTTGCATCAAGACCAGCAGATGTTAACATAGATGTAAGCATTAAATTGATTTCGGCAGCATTTCCTGTTTTTTCTTTATACGCTTTTTTTACACCAACAGTAGTACCAACTCGATACTTATTATTCCATACCATTCTATTTTTTACATAGTCGAATACTTTACTCATTTTTTCCTCTTCGTCACTTATTCCAGACAAGAGAGTTTTTAAATCTTCTTGGTAATAACTCTTTTTCTTTAATTCATCCCCAAAGTTATTACTAGCATAAATTGTCTTTACAACATCTTCCCAAGTTGTAGAATAATATTTGATGGGTTCACCAGGGAAATTAACAAAAGACAATTCATAACTAATCGCCGAAATATAGTTCTCTACATTTCCTGAAAAAGGTTCAACTACAAAAGCTGGAACATTACGTGAAAAGATTTTACTAGTATTCACAGAAAAATCTAATGAACTTTGAGAGCTCCTACTTTGAGAAGCTGTTCGTCGGCCGTAATTATCAACAGAGCCCCCTCCCGCTGAATTGGTAAAAACAATCCTATCACTTCGTTTGGATTCTTTAAGGTTTACCGGAAGATATCCTGTACTAAACTTTTTAAATGTAAAATACTCCGGAGATTCTACTTTTACATCTAAGCGTTTTATTGGGATCTCTTGTTGTAAATAAATCCTATCTATTCTAGAAAAGAATGGCGAGATAATTTTATACTTATACTCTATCACAGAACCTTCTTTCAATGCTGGCATGGTAAACTTCTGTTGTTCATAATTCTCTGAATATTTACTTTTAAAAATGCCATCTTTCTTAAGCTTTGTTTCTACAATCTTACCTTCTGACAAAGTATATGTAGTTCCTTTCAAATCGGTAATTCGTTCTTCATCACTACCTCTTTTGTATAAAAAAACCTCATCTGATGCATATTCAAATCCATCTTTATTGTAAAGTTTAATTCTTTTTACTACCTCGGTTATTAATTGAAATCCTTGCGATTTGATGTACTT
Source organism: Aquimarina aggregata (assembly GCF_001632745.1). Lineage (GTDB taxonomy): Bacteria > Bacteroidota > Bacteroidia > Flavobacteriales > Flavobacteriaceae > Aquimarina > Aquimarina aggregata. Next base: position 139,425 of record NZ_LQRT01000035.1, read on the forward strand.
AATATAGATGTTTTTGTTCTCATAAAGGATAGCTGCATTAGCGGTTTTATCCAGAGGGTATGCAGTCTCGGATAGTTCCTCTTTAGAAACTTTCCCAAATTTGTATTCTTGAGCAAAACCAGTTGCGATGAGTAACAAGAACACACCTAACAGTGCATTTTTAAAGTTTTCCATGTTTATTTGTATTATGGTTTTCAATTCTTGGCTTTATGTTGTTAGTTTTTGCAGTTACGACATCAAATGCCGTTTACTCTTTATACTTTTTTAAGCACTACCTGATCACTTTCTTTTTTGATTAATTGTCCATAAAACTCTTTTAATACAGAGTAATATTGTTCTGTTATTAACGGTGAACTTACAGTTTCACTAACAAATAACTGTATCATATCTCCAACAATAGTCATTCGAAACACAAAGCTACCCATCTTTTCTGGTAATTGAAACCCAACATCTTCAGGTTTTTCAGCTACGGTATACCCTTCAGGTATCTTTATATTAACAGAATAACTATTAGAGAATCCATACCTCAAATCTACGGGATATTTTCTTTCGTCAGATTTAAAAACATTCTCTTTATTTCTTAAAAATAGTAAAGGAGAAAAAAACATCTCATCTTCTATAACTTCGATCTCATCAGAAACTTCAAAAGCAAAACTTTCTGAAATTGCCTCACCTATGTTTTCAACATTGTCAACCTTATATTCCGAAATGTTTTGGATCCCATAAATAGACTTTAAACGCTTTATATGTTCTTCTTCTTTTTTGGATGCATTCTGTACTCTAAAATCATGTGCTTCATAAGAGGTATATTTCACTCTTTGTTTTCCCTTTATATTACCATCTTCTTCAATTTGACACAATAGGACATTTTGTTTTAGAGATACTTTAGACGGTCTAAACATTACCATATCAGAATCCCCTCTTTCTGTAATCAACCGTCCTAAACCCTGAACTACTCGATCAGGTAATACATTAGGCTCACCATACTTATCTGTTGCATCTAAGAAATAAACATCTTCATTTACTTTAACTCTGGCTACAACATAATCTAACCCTTGCAGTGTAGGAAATAATGACAATGCTTTATTACTTGAACTCACTAATATTGGTTTTACATTTACCTTTGCATATTTCAACATTGCGATCAGCATTAAGTTAATCTCTGCTGCGGTTCCCACTCTTTCTTCATACACCTTTTTCATGTTTTTTCTGGGCATTACTGCAAATCTATCATTCCAGGTCATTTTCTCTTTTACATAATCATAAATTAAGTTCATTTTCTTCATTGGGTCAGATACTCCAGAAATTAACTGATCAATGTCTTTCTTGAAATATTTTGTAGTATTCATAGCACCACCAAAACGGGAATTTTTAAAAGCCCCTTTGGCAATTCCGCCCCAAGTAGAAGCATAATTCTGTATAGTACTATATGGAAATTGCACAGACTGTAATTCGAAACTTAAGGCCGAAACATAGTTCATATAATTTCCTGAATAAGGTTCTTTTTTAAAGGCTGTAACTTGTTGCGCACTTATATCATATTTTGTTACATTATAATCAACTCTTTGACTATAAATCATATCACTTTGTCTATCTGAAGACTCCCTGATATTAATGGGTAAAAAACCAGCTGTTCTTTTTCTGAACGTATAATACTCAGGAATCGCAAGTGAAACTTTTATTTTTTTAATCGGAATATCATATTGCAACAAAATTCTATCAATACTTCTTGAGAAAGGAGATAATATTTTATACTTATATTCTATAATTGATCCTTTAGTTAAGGCAGGCATTGTAAATGACATTTTTTTTAGAGATCCCGAAACTTCAGTTTTAAAAATACCATCATTTTTTAGTTTTGTTTCTATAACAGATCCATCTTCAGCCAGTGAGTATGTAACACCAGAAAGACCAGAAACCCTCTCAGCTGTCCCATTACTCTGATAAAGGAATAATTCTTCACTAGCATGACCAAAACCATTTTTTGTATACAACTTGATTCTCTTAAAAACTTCTGTCGTTAAGACAAACCCTTGTTTTGGATCATAATCATAGTAAATTTTCTTTTTCTCAAATAACACTGCTGCATTTGCAGATTTATCAAAAGGGTAAGACGTTTCTAGTAATTCTTCTTTGGATACTTCTCCAAATTTATATTCTTGGGCAAAAGATGATATAGCTACCATTAGGATTAACCCTAATAGTAATTTTTTTATTTTTTTCATTTTAATTGTGGTTATTGGTATGCTATGATTGTTTTAGTACTATTCGTGACTTATCTGTTTTTTTAATTGCCGCTCTAAAGTTTCTATATTCTTCATACTTTTCTTTTGGAAAAGTGCCATCAACAATTTTTAGATATCGTTTAAATCTAATCTGATTATCAGTTATTTTTTCGAGCTCATAACTATAGCTCCCAAACTCGGTTTTGATTGTTTTTTTCTCTGGTAAATTTCCTAAAATGTATCCTTTAGGTAAATTGATCACATAGTCATCTGTATTAACATAACCTCTAGAAATTACTAGAGCCGTTTGTCTATTTTTATATTTAGGAAAGTTACTCTGATCACAACTAAAAAGGTTTGGAGCTATTAATAGTCGGCTTCCTGCTTTTTTTCCATATGATGTACAGGATACTTTTATATCTTCTGTGAATTTGACGGTATCCTTATCATCATTTAATTTAATAGAAGTGATTTCTAAATTATTGATATAATCCCAGTATTCTTTATAATGTAATTTTTGATCCTTAGGAGTTTTAAACTGAGTGTTATAATTCCAATCATATTCTAATCCTTGAGATGATCTTTTAATTTCAGCAAACATTGATGCGTCCTCATTAATCGTTATCGTAGCACCGCAATGCTGTAAATTCTCTTCGGGCTTATACTTTTTTGTTCTCTTTATTTCACCACCTTCAGGTTTAATAACAAGCACATTTCTATCATCTGTAAAATCACCAATAAAATTAAACGGAAGTGTTTGACTTGTACATTCTAACCATAAGTCTTCATTATCATCAGGGATATTAAGAATAACATGATTTCCTTGCATTGATGCAAACTCAGGATCGATATCTCTTCTTTCTTTTGCATAAACAACAGTATAATAAGAAGTTATATCTTGACTATCCAAAAGCGCTTTTGTATAATTTGTAAGTGCTTTACAATCTCCGTACCCCAGTCGATCAACATCACTAGCCAGGAATGGCATCCACCCACCAATCCCTAATTGGACACTTATATATCTGGTTTTATCCTGAACATACTCATAAATCAACTTTGCCTTTTCTTTTTTGGTTTTTGCATCTGCAACTAGGGCACTTATTTTTGCTATAGTCTCTGAAGACAATTCATCCCTACCTGCTACCAAATTATCATATTGCCATTTACCAAAAGATTTCCAATCTACACCATATCCTTTTACCTCGGCTAATGAGAAGTTATTTAAAGCCACTTTTACCATGGGTACCATAAGATCATATGATGGACTATTAACTTCTGGTAACCTTGCTGCCACATTTGAGATTTCATATCTAATCTCTTGATCTGTTTTATTTATTACAATAGGATACTCGTCAAAATTCACTTCCTTTAATCTCAATTTAATTCCTGTTGAATTTAGAATCTTATATGATGATTTTTCAACACCTAATCGATAAGCAACTATTGGGTTCCAGGGTTGAATAAATGCTGTTGTTGAACTTTCGACTTCACTTTCAAATACCAAAGTGTACGGATAACTTAAAGGGGTATATTGAAAATACATCATACGATTATCATTCATTAACGAAATCCCATCATAAACACTTCTATCATTGAAATCTTTCTTTTTATACTTTTTTATCTCTTCTCCAGATGAATCATAAACAATCGCTTGGAGTTTTTTAATTTTTGTAGTAGGATCATAAGCCTCATATGAATCTGCATATCCTTTTCCATATTTATTAAATACGGTTACTATTCTTTTAGTTTTTACGGTTACAGAGCTAATAGAATTAATTTCTATAACTACTTCTTCCGATCTTACAACCGCATTGGCATCTTTTGTAAGAGAAGTATCGATTTGCGAAACTTGTAAATTAATCTCGTCTTGAGCATAAATGTCTGTATAAGTAAATAAGACAATTGCTACAAGAAATTGTAGTGCTGTTTTTTGCATATAAATCTAATATTTTGGGTGGGGTAGATTACTCTTTATTTTTGGTATCAACAAGTATAGTGACTGGTCCGTCATTGAGCAAAGATACTTTCATATCGGCTCCAAATATACCCGTCCCTACTTGTTTTCCCAAATCCTTTTCTAGTTGTTTAATAAATGCTTCATATAATGGTATAGCTACATCTGGCTTGGCTGCCTTAATATAACTAGGTCTATTTCCTTTCTTTGTACTTGCATGCAGTGTAAATTGACTTACAACAATAGCATCTCCTTTTATATCAAGAATACTTTTGTTCATAATATCATTTTCATCTCCAAAGATTCTCAGATTAGCTACTTTTTTCGACAACCAACCAACATCTTGATGATCATCATCATCTTCTATTCCAAGAAGAATCAACAATCCTTGATTAATTTCAGAAACAATATCTCCCTTTACTGTTACTGAAGCTTCAGACACTCTCTGAATTACTGCTCTCATATATTCATCTAAATTTTTGCAACAAAAACATCGTGCTTAATGTTTTATATTGCAATTTTAAATAGTTTTAGTTTCATTTTTTGAAACTGAGAAATATTTTTTTGTTTTTATTTATCAGAAAGTATACCAAAAATCACATTTTCTAAACCTGAAATCAATCTTCATCATAAGAATTCTTTCTATAATGCTCTTCTTCTCCTTCAAGAATCTGCAAATAGCTTTTATATCTTGACCAAGCTACCTCCTCATTATCTAAAGCTTCTTTGACTGCACATTTAGGTTCATTAATATGCATACAATTATTAAACTTGCATTTCGATTTTAATTCAAAAAACTCAGGAAAATAGTCCCCTAGCTCCTCTTTATCCATATCAACTATACCGAATCCTTTAATTCCTGGAGTATCAATAATTTTAGCATCAAAACTTAGATCAAACATTTCTGCAAAAGTAGTAGTATGTTGCCCTTGTTGGTGTTGATCACTTATCGCTGCTGTTTTTAAAGATAAATTAGGTTCAATTAAATTTACCAAGGTAGATTTTCCTACACCACTATGCCCAGAGAACATAGATACTTTACCATTCATTAGGGCTTTTACTTGATCAATATTTTTACCTGTTTTGGCTGAAATACCAATACACTCATAACCGATCTCTCTATATAAAGCTGCCAAATATTTTATTTCTAACAACTCATCTTCGTTGTATGTATCTATTTTATTAAAAAGTAACACAGCCTTAATCTCATAAGCTTCTGCAGTAACTAAAAACCGGTCTATAAATGCCGTAAAAGTAGGAGGGTTATTCAAAGTAACTAATAAAAAAACCGTATCTATATTTGCTGCAATAATATGAGTTTGTTTGGATAGGTTTACTGACTTCCTTATAATATAATTTTGGCGTTCCCAGATATTTTCTATCACCCCAGTCTCTTGATCATTTTTGGTTTCTAATTTAAAATCGACTTTATCGCCGACAGATACAGGGTTTGTACTTTTTATTCCTTTTATGCGAAATTTCCCTTTAATACGACACTCGTATACCTTACCATCATTAGTCTTAACGGTATACCAACTCCCAGTAGATTTATAAACAGTACCTGTCATAAGCACAAAGATGCAACTATTAATTTTTTTGTACTCCCTATTTTTCACTTTTATAAAAGTAGGGTATTTTTATTCTTGTTTGTTTTAGATATACAAAGTTAAAAAAGCTTTATGGCACAACTATTGATGAAATGCCTGATATTAATCTTAAAAAACAAACCATAATGAAAAAAATTTTATTATTACTTGCACTTACTTTTATTAGTTTCCAATCTTCTTTTGCACAAGACGTGTATGAATTTCAGATCGTAACCGTTATTGAATCTATAGTACCTAGTGGGCTAGGTAGATCAAGAATGATTACCACTAATGAAACTAGAGATTACAAAGAATTTACTTCTACTCGTACTGGTGAAAAAGACAAGAGAAATAAATCTGATCGTGGAGAAATTCGTGTTAAAGGTTTTGACGAAACTAAATTATTAAACTTTTTTAACCTTGGTGGAATTCGTTTCCAGAACATAGCTGCAAATGATGCGATTGTAACTTCAAAAATTAACGAAATGGCTTCACAAGGATGGGATTTAGCCTTTATTACTAGTGGTGTCGAAAGTTTTGGTGGAAAAGGTGACGGTAATGGTATTTATGTCACTCGTTATACTTTTAAAAGAAAAAAATAAAACCACATAATTAAAACCACCCGTTTGATATACTAACGGGTGGTTTTAATTTATTATCCTCTGGCCACTTTCTCTTGGTGGTTTATAGATTCTTGGTGAATTGCCTTATATATTCTAAGAATAAACTCTTCACTTAGTCCTTTTTCTTCGCCTTCAAGAATCATTTTTCCTAAGATCTCATTCCATCTTTTAGATTGCAGAATTGCTACATTTTGCTTTGCTTTAGCTCGTCCAATTTCATCAGAAATTTTCATTCTTCTTGATAATGTCTCTAGTAATTGATTGTCGGCTATATCAATTTTTGCACGTAATTCTCCTAGTGTTTTTTGATAAGCTTCATCAACACCAACTTCTTTACGAATTTTTAAGTCTTTCATATACTGAATTAATGTATCTGGCGTAATTTGTTGTTTCGCATCACTCCATGCATTGTCAGGATCATAATGAGTTTCTACAATTAATCCATCAAAATTAAGATCTAAAGCTGTTTGAGAAAGATCAAAAATCAGATCTCTTCTTCCTGCAATATGAGATGGATCTAGAATTAATGGTAAATCTGGGAAACGATTTTGTAAATCAATAGGAATTTGCCACTCCGGAATATTACGATATTTAGTTTTCTCATAGGTTGAGAATCCTCTATGAATAACCCCTAGGTTCTTTACATCACATGTATAGAAACGTTCTACCGCTCCTAACCAAAGAGAAAGGTCTGGGTTAATTGGGTTTTTAATAAGTACTGGATTATCTATTCCTTTACAAGCTTCAGCAATATCTTGTACTATAAACGGAGAAACTGTACTTCTGGCACCAATCCAAAGTACATCAACACCATGTTCTAAAGCAAGCTCTACATGATGTGGGTTTGCCACTTCTGTAGCTATTTTTAATCCTGTTTCTTCTTTTGCTCTCTGCAACCATTTTAATCCTAAGGCTCCAACTCCTTCAAAATTACCTGGTCTAGTTCTTGGTTTCCAGATACCTGCTCTTAAGACTGTAGCATCAGAGTCTTTAAGTTGGTGTGCTATTTTGACAACCTGATCTTCTGTCTCGGCACTACAAGGACCTCCGATTACCAAGGGATGATTCAAATTATAATCATCTAACCAGTTTCTAAGTTCTTTCTTATTTTCCATGTCTATATTTAATTCTTTGTTATTGTTATGTCTACTTTATTTTTATTTCTTACTATGAAATTCCTTTTAGAATTGTTTTTATGTGATTTGTGTCTTGCATTTCCTTGTAAATTTCGGTAAAATTATCGTCTTCTATTAACTTCTTAAATTGAGTAAGATTTGCGATATACTCTTCTAATGTTTCTATTACATTTTCTTTATTATGTTTAAAAATTGGCGCCCACATTGCGGGAGAGCTTTTTGCCAAACGAACTGTTGATGCAAACCCACTACCTGCCATGTCAAAAATATCTCTCTCATTTTTTTCTTTCTCAATTACGGTCTTACCCAACATAAAAGAACTTATATGAGATAAATGTGAAACATATGCTATATGTTTATCATGCGAAGCAGAATCCATATATCGTATCCTCATTCCTAAACGTGAGAAAATCTCCATACCTCTTTCTTGCAGCTTAAATGCTGTTTTTTCAACTTCGCAAATAATATTTGTCTTGCCTCTATACAGATTTGCTATTGCAGCTTGAGGTCCCGAAAACTCTGTACCAGCAATAGGATGAGCTGCAAGGTAGTTTCTTCGTTTTTTATGTTCAGAAACAGTTTTGCAAAGTTTTTGTTTTGTAGAACCTACATCAAAGACTAAACAATCATCATTGATTTTATCCAAGATTACTGGCAACATTTGTACTGTAGCATCTACAGGAATAGCCACAATAACTATATCAGCTTTTTCTAACTTATCTAAACTTGATTTATATTGTATCAATCCCAGATCTAAGGCTTTATTCAGATTTTCTTCACTTTCATCAATGCCATAAATTTTTGCATCATCAAAAGCGGCTTTAATATCGATAGCAAAAGACCCTCCTATTAATCCGATTCCTATTATAAATACATTCATGCTTCTACTCGTAATCTTTTAATAGCTTCTTTTATATTTTCTATGGTCACACAAAGTGAAAAACGAATATACCCTTTACCATTACTTCCGAAAATATCCCCTGGAGCAATAAATACGTCATTTTCATATAAGATTGTATCAATAAAAGAAGTAGCCTCTATGCCTTGCGGTAATTTTGCCCAAACAAACATTCCTTTTGCAGTCTTATCAAAAGTACAACCTAAAAGGTTAGCTAGTTCCCATATCATAGTTCTCCTTTCTTCATAAATCTCATTCATTTTCTTGTACCATGTATCAGAAACGTTAAGCGCTGCTATTGCTCCTTTTTGAATTCCTTGAAACATTCCGCTATCCATATTACTTTTTACTTTTAAGACAGCTTCTATTTTTTCTTCACTACCGCTTAGCATACCAACTCGCCATCCCGCCATATTAAATGTTTTACTTAGAGAATTGAGTTCTAATGCTACTTCTTTTGCTCCCGGAACAGACAAAATACTTGTTGGACAATCATTTAAAACAAAACTATAAGGGTTATCATTTACTAATAGGATACTATGTTTTTTTGCAAAATCAATTAGTTTTTTAAATAGCTCTATACTTCCCGAAGCCCCTGTTGGCATATGCGGATAATTCACCCACATAATTTTTACATTATTTAGATCCATTTTTTCAAGACTATGAAAATCAGGTTCCCACGCATTATCTTGAACTAAATTATAAAAAACTGGTTCTGCACCCACCAAATTAGTAACTGAGCTATATGTTGGATACCCTGGATTAGGAATCAACACTTTATCACCTGCATTAAGATAAGCTAAAGAAATATGCATTATACCTTCTTTAGACCCCATAAGTGGCAAAGTTTCTGTATCAGGATTTAATACCACCTCATATTTGGTCTTATAAAAATTCGAAAAAGCTTTTCTTAATTCTGGGATCCCTTGATAACTTTGATACTTATGCGCTCCATCTAGTGTTACTGCCTCTTGCATAGCTAAAATCACTTCTGTAGGCGGATCAAGATCAGGACTACCGATAGCCATATTAAGCACTGGTTTTCCAGAAGCTGCAAGTGCTCTAACTTCTCTTAGTTTTTTTGAGAAATAGTATTCTTCTACAGTATCTAATCTTTTTGCAGTTTGAATGCTCATCTGTTTTGATTTTTATATTCTCCTAATACTTTTAATTCTAAAGCCATTATTTTTAAAATCGACATTGCCTTTTCATAGTCTGCATAGTCTTCAAAAGTTACATCTACAAAAAAAGAATATTTCCAAGGCTTATCTATTAGTGGTAATGATTGAATTTTAGTTAAATTCAAATTGCAATCACTCATCACATTAAGTACAGTAGCCAAGCTTCCTCTTTTGTGGTCTGTAAGAAATTTTAATGAAGCTTTATTTATCTCTTCTTTCTCTACTTTGGCTTCTTCTCTTGCCGTAAGGATAAAAAAACGTGTACTATTTGATTTTATGGTTTGTATTTCTTTTGCTAGAATATCTAATCCATAAATAGCCGCAGCAGTTGCTCCAGCGACGGCAGCAATACCTTTTAACTGTTTTTCATTAATTCTTCTAGCCACATCTGCAGTATCAGCATCTTCTACTAATTTAATATGAGGATAGGACCTAAAAAACTCTTTACATTGCAATAAGGCCATTGGGTGAGAATAGACCTCTTTAATATCTGAAATCTCTTGACCTCGTAATGCCATCAAACAATGATGTATTGGCATATAATATTCACCTTTTATAGTGATATTATGCTCATCAATATAAGCATAGTTAGGAATTATAGAGCCTGCTATAGAATTTTCGATAGCCATTACAGCATCTGTACTTTTATTCCTCTCTAAGCTATGCACCAATTCCTGAAAAGACATACATTCATCAACCACCACGTTTTCTCCAAAATAAGCTTTGGCAACACCATGATGATAAGATCCTTTTATTCCTTGTATAGCTACTTTTAAGCCCGATACATTATCTACAGCAACTGTTTTTGGCTCTATTATATCTTGATTAATGTCTTTCATTTAGTACTATTCACAATTTTATTAGTTAAAAAAACTCTTATTTTAAGTTTTAAAAAAGTGTCAAAAAAAAATCCCGATTTTCATCGGGATTCAAACTATATATTTTAAGTAGTATCTACATAGTAATCCCGCTTCTATCTTTAAAATAAAAGAAGAAGAAATAAAATCGATTCCAAGTAAATACGTTGTTCATTGTCTTAAATTATGATATGGCTAAATTAGGTAAAACTATTCCGCCACAAAATGTTTTTTCATTTTTTTCATTCCTAGAAGGGCATTATCATCAAATTCTAAATAATAACTAGGTATTACTGTAATTATTAAAACAAAACACCTCTTCTTTTGCAAATCTTCTATATTTTTTAGTGCTAACAAACGTTCGTGAGATCATCTATATCAACACTTTACAAAAACATCTACTTCATATAAGATGAAATAAGTATCGATAAAATCAAAAACACAGTCAAACGGGATTATTTTTTTTCTTTTATATAACCCCTAACTCTTTACCAACTTTGGTAAAGGCAGCTACAGCTTTTTCTAAATGAGCTTTATCATGTCCCGCAGAAAGTTGTACTCGTATCCTAGCCTTACCTTTAGGCACAACTGGGTAAAAGAATCCAATCACATAAATTCCTTCATCTAACAATTTAGAGGCAAATTCTTGTGCTAGTTTTGCTTCTTGCAACATTACAGGAACTATAGGATGATCTCCCGGAATAATATCAAAACCTGCTTTGGTCATTTCTGATCTAAAGTACTTGGTATTTTCTTCTAGCTTATCTCGTAACGATGTCGAAGAACTTAGCAGATCTAATACTTTTATGGAAGCCCCAACTATTGATGGCGCTACGGTATTCGAAAAAAGATATGGTCTAGAGCGTTGTCTCAGCATTTCTACTATTTCTTTTCTCGCAGCAGTAAATCCACCAGAAGCTCCTCCTAAAGCTTTGCCGTAAGTACCAGTAATAATATCTATACGTCCCATTACATCTCTGTACTCATGAGTTCCTCTACCTGTTTTACCAAGGAACCCCGTAGAATGGCATTCGTCTATCATTACCATTGCCTCATAAGCATCTGCTAAATCACAAATTTTATCTAATTGAGCTATGGTTCCATCCATAGAAAATGAACCATCTGTAACAATCAAAATTCTTCTGGATCCTTTTGCTGCTTCTAACTGCTTTTCTAGATCAACCATATTATTATGTTCGTATCTAAAACGTTTAGCTTTACATAAACGAACTCCATCTATAATAGATGCATGATTCAAAGCATCAGAAATTATAGCATCTTCGGCACTTAAAATTGGCTCAAACACTCCACCATTAGCATCAAAAGCAGCAGCATACAGAATACAGTCTTCCATACCTAAGAATTCTGCAGTTTTCTGCTCTAATTCTTTATGAATATCTTGAGTACCGCAAATAAAACGTACTGATGATAATCCATACCCATGAGAATCTATTGCATTTTTACCTGCTTCAATAACATCAGGGTGTGAGGAAAGTCCAAGGTAGTTGTTTGCACAGAAATTTAACACATTGGTTGTTTTTGTCGTATTAATTTCTGCTCCTTGAGGTGTTGTAATTATTCTTTCTGATTTATACAATCCTGCTGTGGTAATTTCGTCTAATTCCTTTTGTAATTGATCTTTTATATTTGAAAACATCTTTCGGATTTATTTTTTTATTGCTATTATTGGTCTCTAGCTAAAACTAGATTTTTATATTTTTTTTAATTCCTTAAAACAGTAAAGCTTCAAGGTTTTTTGAACCTGTTTTATATTTTTCTTGTAGTTTTTGAATCATCGTCACCGTGATTCTTTCAAGATCAAATTTTGGTTTCCATCCCCAATCTTTAGTAGCTGCTGAATCATCGATTGATTTTGGCCATCTAGCCGCTATTTCTTGTCTAAAATCAGGATTATATTTTACTTTAAAACCAGGATACAATTTACGAATTTCATGAACTATTTCTGCTGGAGAAAAGCTAGTTCCTGCAATATTATATGAAGTGCGTATAGTAATATCATTTTTTGGAGCATCCATTAATGAAATTGTTGCTCGTATTACATCATCCATAAAAATCATAGGCAACGTAGTGTTTTTATCCAAAAAACAATCAAACTCTTCTTCACATACAGCTTTATGATAGATATCGACTGCATAATCTGTTGTACCCCCTCCTGGCAAAGATTGAAACCCTATCACACCTGGATAACGCAGGGATCGAACATCTAAACCATATCGAAGAAAATAATATTGAGCCCAATTTTCACCAGCTGCTTTACTAATTCCATACACTGTTGCCGGATCTAAGTATGCATCGTTTGGAGTATTTATTGCTTGTGCTCCTTCTCCAAAAACAGCAATTGAACTAGGAAAAAATACTTTGTCTATATTATTTTTTCTAGAGACCTCTAAAACATTAAACAAGGTTTTCATATTAATATCCCAAGTTTTTAAAGGGGTCTCTTCTCCTTTGGCCGATAATATTGCCGCCAAATGATAAATCTGTGTTACCTTATATCTTGTTACTATTTCTTCTATTTTACTCTCATTAGTAGCATCAATAACTTCAAAAATACCATGAAAAGCATTTATTGATTTTAAATCTGAAGCTATAACTCGTTCCAAACCAAACTTCTTTTGAAGCGCTTTTGTTAAAACGGATCCTAACTGACCATTTGCACCTATAACCAAAACTACTGTTTCCATATCCTTCCTCTTAAAATTTTAACACAATACAAAGTATTATTCACTTACTAAATTACAAAAAGAAGATATTATAGCCTTATTTGTAAAATAATTAAGCTATTTTTACTTTTTATACACGATTAAACAGCTATATTTACTTTTACCCATATTAAAACTGTGGTTTTGTAGTAATTTTTTTTGACACCTTATGGAACAATTAGATCAAACTGATATCACTATTCTCAGAATTCTTCAAGAAGATTCTAAAAAAACAGCAAAAGAGATCGCCGGTATTCTTAATCTTACTTCTTCTCCTGTTTATGAGAGAATCCGCCGCCTGGAAAAACAAGGTTTTATCAAGAAGTATGTTGCTATTTTGGATAAAAAATTAATCGACAGATCGGTGACTACCATTTGTCAGGTATCTATGCGTTATCATAATGAGGCTTTTATAGAAAAGTTTGAAGAGCAAATTCAAAATTTAAAAGAAGTACAAGAATGTTATCACATGGCAGGACAGGTTGATTTTGTTTTAAAAATACATACAAAAGGTTTGGAAGAATATCATGATTTTGTAAAAACCAAACTCTCGAAAATAGAAAATATAGGTGTACTTAATAGTACATTCGTATTAAAGGAAATAAAACACACATCAGAGTTTTACATTTGACAAATAAGTTGTTAACCAAATCGCCGTTTTCTTTAATTTACGTTCTAACGTTTTATGATTAAGGCTTACAATACCAAATTTAGGAACATAACCTTCTGCCCATTCAAAATTATCAACAAGCGTCCAAAGTAAAATTCCTTTTAGATTAACATTGTCATTTAATGCTAATTTCATTTCGTCAATGATCTCTGTATAATACTCTATGCGTTTTTCTTCATCTTCATTTTTAGCTAGTGCCATACCACACTCTGTCAGCCATAATGATTTATTACGATCATAGTTAGCAAATCGTTTTAAAAAATAAGATATTCCTTTTGTATACGTCTCCCACCCCATAATAGAGGTTGCTACATTTCTATTTTTCGGTTTTACCTGCATAGCTCCTAAATAGGGAATATACCAAGCTGCTCTAATCACTTCTCTTGTATATGTCTGAATACCCCAAAAGTCAAAATCAGTTTTCATCTGATCCATATCACCATCTTTCACATACTTTTGAATTCGTTTTACTAGAGGAAGATCTGATTCTGGATATCCCATTCCTAAATGCGGTTCTATAAATAATCGATTCATTAGTGCATCTATTCTTTTTGCTGCCCTAACATCTTTTTTGGATTTACTAAAGGGTTCAATTTTTGTACAACTTACTGCTGTACCTACACATAAATTATCCACCTGTTTTAAAACTTTAAATCCTGTAGCCTGAGCCAATAAAAGATGATGAGTTGCTGCGCTAAAGTTTCGAATTCCTCTTTTACCGGGTGCATGAACTCCAAGAAAATATCCTCCACCTATGCATACAATACCTTCATTAATTATGATCCAATTTTTAACACGGTCAGAAAAATGATCTCTTAAAATGGTTACATATTTTTTGTACGCTTCAACTATATCTCTATTAACCCAACCCCCTTTATCTTGTAGTTTTTGAGGTAAATCCCAATGGTACGTTGTTATCCAAGGTTCGATACCTTTTTCTAGACAATAATCGATTACTTTATTATAAAAATCGACTCCTTTTGCATTAATTTCACCTACCCCATCAGGCAGAATCCTTGACCACGCAATCGAAAATCGAAATATTCTTAATCCAATTGCTACGGCAATATCAATATCTTCCTTATATCTATGATAAAAATCTGTAGCAATTTTAGCATTAGAACGGTCTTTAATTTTATATTTTTTTTCGGTAAAAGTATCCCAAATTGACAGTCCTTTTCCGTCCTTATTATAAGCGCCTTCGGTCTGGGCGGCAGCAAGAGTAACACCCCAGGTAAGTTCTTCAATTTTACGCATCAATCAAATTAACGTTCTAAACTCCAAAACACAAGAACATTTAGTGTTTAAACAGTCCTTTTTTTAAAAAAGGAAACAAAATAAGAAAAATGAGTTGTTGTACAAAGCAAACAAGCTTATGCAACATTTGACCAAGTAGTTTTTTTAAATCAGAAAATAACATATTGATTATCTTATATTTATAAAGATAATTTATATTCCATCAGACAGTTTTATCTCAATATTATTTTATTGTTAAGAGGTTTCATATTTTTTTATTCTTATACAATACAATATTTTTTGAATTATGTACTTTTGAATGTAATCAGATATTCTATTATTTATGTCAATTTCAGTATCTAATATTTCTAAATCCTATAAAGATCAAAATGCATTACTTAATATTTCTTTTGAAATAAAGCAAGGAGAAATAGTTGGTTTTTTAGGCCCTAATGGTGCCGGAAAATCAACGATGATGAAAATTCTCACGACCTATCTTAAACCGTCGGAAGGATCAGCATCGGTAAGTGGGTTTGATATCGATACTCAAGCTACTGCCGTGCAAAAAAGTGTTGGATATCTTCCTGAACATAATCCTTTGTATGTTGAAATGTATGTTAGAGAATATTTAACTTTTAATGCACAGGTATACAAAATCCCAAAGACAAGAATTGAAGATGTGATCAAACTTACAGGATTATCATCTGAAGCACATAAAAAGATTAATCAACTCTCAAAAGGATATCAACAACGTGTTGGTTTAGCCTGTGCCCTACTGCATGATCCTGAGGTATTAATTCTAGATGAACCCACTACAGGACTAGACCCTAACCAATTAGTAGAAATAAGAGAGCTTATTAAGACTATTGGAAAACAAAAAACGGTATTTCTGTCTACACATATTATGCAAGAGGTAGAGGCTATGTGCGATAGGGTTATCATTATTAATAAAGGTACTATTGTTGCCGATAAAAATCTAAATTCGTTAATTGAAGAAAACGATCAGATTGTTGAAGTAGAATTTGATTACCGTATTGAGGAGGCTTTTTTATTAAAACTACCAAATACAGTAAATGTAAAAAACATTCACGGATTTGTGTATCAAATCACTTTTAACACTGCTACTGATATGCGACCAAAAGTTTTTGATTTCGCCCATGATCACGAACTTAAAATTTTACAATTATCTCGAAAGAACAAAGACTTAGAAAGTTTATTTAGAGAATTAACTAACCCTTCTAAGCCGTAAGATTGTTCTAAAAAGTTGATTAGCCTGCTTTTTGGATATCATTTAAAATTTCTTTGAGTTTTTGAACAGAAACAGGCTTTACTATATAATCACTAACCTCTTGATAAGACTCTGCTCTTAACACATCTTCTGGGTCAACCGATGAAGAGACGATATAAATTATTATTTTCTTTTTACAAGGAACTTTAATAAACTCTTCTAAAAACTGCCAACCATCAAGTATAGGCATATTTAAGTCTAATAAAATAACATCTGGTAATTTTTCCTCTTGCGAAACAATTGCTTTCAAATTATTTAATGCTTCTTTTCCATTATGAAAGATCATAAAGCTCTTTGAAAAACCGATAAGTTCCATTATTTTTTTTATTCCAAAAATGAAGATAGGGTCATCATCAATAATACAAGCAATATCAATTTTTTTCATATTTCAGATAAATTTTAAATGTGGTTCCTTGATCAACTGTACTATACACTTCTATTTTTCCGCCTATGGCTTCAACCTGATTTTTCGTAATAAACAACCCTATACCTCTAGCATCTTTATTATTATGAAAAGTTTTATACATTCCGAATAACTTAGATCTGTGTCGTTTTAAATCAATCCCTAGGCCATTGTCTTCTATATTTACAACTACATAATCATCCTGTAAATCAGCACTCAAAGTAACGTAGCTATTCCTTTTCGTGGTACTATATTTAATGCCATTGGTAATAAAATTAAGCAAGATACTATCAAGGTACGCAGACACTCCTAAAACATTCAACTTAGGGTCAATATTATTATTTATGATTACTTCATTTTCAATAGCAATCGCCAAAACACTCTCTATTGCTTTGTTAGCTGCTTGCCTTAAGTTTAGCTCTGTTAAATTATCTTTAACTGAGGTATTCATTAAAACCACTTCGTTTAGATGTACGATTGTTTTACTAAGATGGTCTGAAGCCGTTTTGAATAGCTGTATAATCTCGTTATCCTGCATTTCAGGGTTTTCCTGAGCAAATAAATCCAAAAGCATTTCGAAATTACCTGAATGTGATTTTAGGTTATGAGAAACTATATGCGCAAAATTCTTTAGCCTTTTGTTTTGCTTTTCTGCTACTTCTAAGAGAGATTTCAATTCTTGTTCTCTCTTAATTTTGGTGATATCTGAAGTATGAATAATTATTCCTCCAACCTTATTATCATTTGTATACCAGGGTCGAAATTCCCAAGACAACCATTGCACCGATCCATTATCATTCTGTATACGCTCAGCATTATTTTTTATGATCTTACCTGACAAACATTTTTTATGATTGATCTCCCATTTTGTTGCTATTTTAGGAGATATCTCATAGTACGATTTTCCAACTATTTCTTGTTTGTCAATCTTAAAAACATTGAACCATTCTTGAGAAGCCGCAAGATAACACATGCTATTATCAAACATTGCTATTGCACTGGGAGCCTGTTCTATAAAAAGTCTGTTACGTTCATAATCCTTTTTCTTTTTTGTTATTTCTTGATGAGAACCTATCATCCATTCTGGGTTTCCGTTAGTATCCCAACTCACTACTTTACCTCTATCTAAAACCCATATCCAATCACCATTTTTATGTTTCATTCTTGCCTCAAATTCATAAAAAGATGTTTTTCCTTCAAAGTGCTTTTGTAAAACTTGATTTGATTTTTTAAGATCATCAGGGTTTGAATTTTCTACCCAAGTATTTATTGAGATCGGTTCTAATTCTGATAATTTATATCCAATAATTTCTGCCCATCTTTCGTTAAAAATAGTTTCTCCAGTTTGCACGTTCCATTCCCACGTACCAAGATTAGTTCCTTCGATAACATGATGGTACCGATTTACCTGTCTTTGCAGCTGTAATTCTACTTCTTTAAGTTTAGTAATATCAGTATGAGCACCAATCATACGCCTTGGTTTTCCTTTATCATCTCGCAATACTAAGCCTCTACATTGAATCCAAATTGTATGCCCATGTTTATGAGTATATCGTACAACTTGATCATATGGATGTGAAGGGTCTTTACAATGCTTTGCAAAGTTTTGATAAACTAACTTTAAATCATCTTTATTGATAATATCTTGCCAAGCAGATGAAGTATGAGGCATTTCGTTTGGATTATATCCTAAAGTTGTCCAGAATTTAGCATTCATCCATTCATTTTCAGGATTATTTAAATCCCAAAACCAAAGCCCATCGAGTCCTGCTTCTTGAACAAAATCAAAAATCAAATCATCTTTTTTTATAAGCGTATATAACTCTTTTTTTAGATAATTTTGCTTTAAACTCTCTGTACCTTGATCCATATGTGACTTATCCTGAATCATTTTAGAAGTAAAATTTTAAGTGAAACTTTGGGGCCACATAAAGTTATATATTAATTTCAACAAGAAAGATCAAATAGCCTCAATCTTTTTACGGAAATCACCTCCTGTATTTAAGGATTTGAGTATCTAATTAAGTTCTAAAAATACTCTTATAGAAATGTATTTTTATTGAAATAGTAATTTCCCAGTAAAAAACTCAGTAACTTCTATAATTGGCGGTCTATTTACTGAAATTACATCTCCTGTACTGCGAAGTTCGCCTCTTATAGCCTCGATAGGATTTACAATAATTTTATTTGTACCCCTATGAAAAATATTAACATTTTGAGCCTCTAGATTCATCCCTTCAAATCTTCCTGTTCCTGAGAAAAAACTTACCGTTAGATTTTCAACTTTTCCTGAGATAAAAAAAGATGCTATATTATTGCCCGAAACACGAATAGTTTCACTATTTATATCTAGATTAAAAGTACCTGTGGTAGTTCCAGTATTTTCATTAAAATCTTCGGATATTAAACTAACACTTGGATAACTTAAGACCCCATTAGATAATATACCAAACTGAGTAGCACTTCTTATTTCTGTGATGTTTGGTGCGGTAACAAAAACTTTGGTTTGATTAAAGCCTCTAAAAAAAGCACAATCATTAGTATCGCTAAGTATCAATCGATCTCCCTGAACAATTGCAGATACTTCATTTATCAAATTATCACCCGTTTCAATAACCACCGAAGTATCTAATCCTTCTCGGATTATCAATTCTACATTGGGGTTTACTAGAATTCTTGTAAAATCTGATACTGCAACTTCTTCTCTAATAATATCTCCAGTTCTTTGAAAACAATCTGAAGCATCTTCAGAGTTACACCCAAAAACCAAAATAACGCTTAATATGTATCCTATTTTTTTCATAATCTATATCCTACCGAAAACTCCATAGCTTCGGCTTTTGCTGCATGAGATCTAACTGTAAAGGCTCCAAAAATATTTTTTGTAAAATAGTATTGAAGACCAGCTCTAAGATATGTTTGACCCTCAAAATCATATGGATAATATGCATAATAGCCTACTTGGGTCAAAACAGAAGTTCTATGTATTCGCAACTCGTGTCCTAAAAAAACTCCTAGTCTTTTAGAATCCTCGTCTCCTGTAGTACCATCATTAAAAGCGTCTACTGCTCTAAAATCGATAAATCTTTCTAATGCTTTAGAAAAAAACAATTCTGTTCCTAACTGAATAGCACTCTTTTTATTTAGTCTTTTATCCAAAAAAGCACCGAATGTATAAAAAGGCAGTCTACCTGATCCCACCACATCACTTTCATTAATACCACCTCTAAAGACAAAACCATAGCTCAACGGTTCTCCTCCTTTGTATAGTCCTTTTTCTTTTTTTATGTATTCTGGTTCATCTTGATCCAAATTGTATGTTAACCCAGCATTTAATAATAATGTATTTGTACTTTTATTTGGAGCTTTTATATTTCCGTTTGAGTAATGAATAATACCCAAACCTGCTTGCAATCCTAAGCCACTAATAAGATTTTTCTTTTTAAAATTCAACAATGCATATGTTGCACTTACTAAATGACTTCCGTAAGCTATATTTCTGAAGTTGTTATCTTCATCATAGGGTTTAGTTGCGTATGAACCACCTTGCCCAACTCTTAACATTAAAAGCCTATTAAAAAAATAAAAGTTATAATGTATAAATACGCCAAATTGCTCTCCTAAAAATTCATTGTCTAAATCTTGATAGATAAAAGAAAACCCATAATCAGGATGGTTATACAATCTCTGCCACTCTTTTTCTCCATATGTTTTTCGTTGAAAAGAAAAAATCACTCCACTTGGATGTCCTGTGATAAGATGAGAAATATCGGGATTATGTTTTAGAACCGTGCCATAAAAATTATTGACGTCTAAACTATAATTTGCCTTAGTTTCTATTTGGGTATAACCGGTAAAACAAAACAACAATAAGATTACACAAATAGATTTACTCATTTGGCAAATGTAATAATACCTTTTTAAATAATGACATAACTATTTTAACCTATATTAACTTTTTAAGTCATTAACATATTCTACCTTTCAAACGGTATATTGTTTTTGATATTTTATAGAATTATGACTTCTTTTACTTTGGCTTTTGATATTTATGGAACCTTAATCGATACGACATCAATAGAACATTCTGTAAACAAAATTATTGGAGACTCTTCTAAATTGTTTACGCAAACTTGGCGTAATACGCAATTAGAATATTCGTTTAGACGGGGTTTAATGAATTCTTATGTCGATTTTTCAATTTGCACAAAGCAAGCTCTTGACTATACATGTAAGAAACTGAACGAACCTCTTACCAGTCAACAAAAAAACAATTTATTAAATGAATATAAGACACTACCTATTTATCCTGATGTAATACAAGGTTTAAAACTACTTCAAAATACAAATCATAAAATATATGCATTTTCAAACGGTAGTAATCAAGCTATCCAAAATCTAATTAAAACTGCCCAAATTGATCAGTTCATTAATGGATCAGTTAGTGCAGAAGATGTAAAGATATTTAAACCAAGCCCGATTGTTTATCGGTACTTTAATACAAAAACAGATTCAACCAAAAATATGACTTGGCTAATATCAAGTAATCCATTTGATATTATTGGAGCCTCGGCATATGGCATGCGTACAATATGGGTTCGGCGATCTTCAGAATCAGTATTTGACCCTTGGGGTATTATCCCAACCAAAACAATCGGTTCACTTATCGAATTGAAAGAAGTTTTAGATTCTTCTATTTAAAATATAGCACTTGCAATTTTCTTAATATTATCTGATTTACCCATAGAATAATAGTGCAGCACTGGTACTCCAAAATCCATTAATTCTTTAGATTGTTGTATTGCAAACTCAATACCCACTTCTCTTACTTCGACATTATTTTTACACCCTTCGATTGCTCTTACAAGATCATCTGGCATATCTAATTTAAAAACCTGAGGTAATAATTGCAAATGTCTCTTTACCGCAGCTGGTTTAATTCCAGGTATAATAGGGATATTTATACCTGCAGCTCTTGCTTTTTCTACAAATGAAAAATACTTTTTATTATCAAAAAACATTTGAGTCACAACATAATCTGCTCCTGCATCTACTTTTTCCTTTAGTCTACGAATATCTGAGTCCATTGAAGGAGCTTCCATATGTTTTTCTGGATACCCGGCTACTCCTACACAAAAATTGGACTTATTATTTGTCTCAATTACTTCATGGAGATATTGTCCTTTATTCATATTGGCTATTTGTGTAACCAATTCGTTAGCATATTTATGTCCTCCTTTGGTGGGAATAAAATACTTTTCTTCTTTCATAGCATCACCACGCAAAGCCATTACATTATCAATTCCTAAATAATGACAATCCACTAAAAGATACTCTGTCTCTTCTTTAGTAAATCCACCACATAATACATGAGGGATTGTATCTACATTATACTTATGCGTAATAGATGCACAAATCCCTAATGTTCCTGGTCGCATTCTTGTTAGTTTCTTATCCAGTAATCCTTCTCTATCTATATATATAAATTCTTCTCGAGATGTTGTTACATCAATAAAAGGTGGATTAAATTCCATTAAAGGATCAATATTATCATACAATTCTTGAATGCTTCTCCCTTTTTGAGGTGGTATTAATTCAAAAGAAAATAATGTTTTCCCTTTAGCCTTTTCTATATGCTCTGTTACTTTCATCTATTCTTTTATTCTTATTCTTAAATATTGATCCATTCTTTTGCAATAAGTATTTTATCCAAAAAACGAAATCAAAAATTACTTTCTTTACTATTTAATTACTTCTTTAACCTACTATATAACATATTAATCTGTCCCAGATGATACAAATCATGTTGTAGTAAACCTCTTATCATATATTCATTACTATAGTCTTTACCAGCAGCAAACTCATATAACCATGAATCTGGTTTTTCAGATACTAATCGGCATAGTAGTTCTTGAGTTTTTATAAGTTCACCTATACATTTTTCCTTTTCTTCTTGAGTAATTACTGAGCTATTTTTTCTCCAATCTTTTTCAGAATTTAACTCGATACTGAATGTTTCATTATTCTTGACTTTCTCAATAATAAACCAACGCCAATCTATAATATGATAAACAAGTTTTGCGATCGAATTTGAACTATTCTCTAAATTTTTGTTCCAAAATAGCACAGGAATCAACTCCAGAGATTTTAATACTGACGTACCATACCAAGGCTCTCCTTCAAAAACTTCTTCAAGTTGTGTAATACAATCTTCTATATCCATATGCTTTCGATTTTAGGTATCGATCAGGTTAGGGTTAAGCCATTTTTTTGCATACTCGAAATCGATTTTTTTCCTACTTGCAAAATCTTTTACTTGATCTTCTTTTATCTTACCTAGCCCGAAATATCGAGCTTCTGGATTGGCAAAATAATATCCTGATACTGATGCTGCCGGCCACATAGCCAAACTTTCTGTTAGCTCGACATTAATTCGTTCTTTTACCTCTAGTACTTCCCATATTGTTAATTTTTCTAAATGATCAGGGCATGCAGGATACCCGGGCGCAGGTCGAATTCCTTTGTAACTTTCTTTTATCAATTCTAAATTTGTCAGTTTTTCATCGCTAGCATATCCCCAATCTTCTTTACGCACTTTCTCATGTAAATATTCAGCAAAAGCTTCTGCCAATCTATCCGCCAATGCCTTTATCATTATAGCATTATAATCATCATGTTCGGCTTCAAACTTTTCTGCAAGTTCTTTTGTGCCAAATCCGGTCGTAACACAAAAACAACCTATATAATCTTGTATTTCACTTTCTTTTGGTGCTATAAAATCAGATAATGCAAAGTTTGGCTTTCCTGCATGTTTTTTTAGTTGTTGACGTAACGTTCTAAATTTGAAATTACCTTTGTTAGAAGACAGCTCAATATCATCATCATTAACACAATTAGCCTCAAACAATCCATAAACAGCTTTAGCTCCTAAAAGCTTTTGATCAAAAACTTTTTGTAATAGTTCTTGCGCATCTTTAAATAAAGAAGTTGCTTGCTCTCCTACTATTTCATCTGTTAGAATACCAGGGTATTTGCCATGCAAGTCCCAAGATCTAAAAAAAGGAGTCCAATCTATATAAGGTTCAAGTTTTCTAAGTTCTAAATCTTCAATTACTGTACTACCAGTCTTATTGGGTTTTGTAATCTTAGCAATAGACCAATCAATTTTATATTTGTTTTTACGGGCTTCTTTAATGCTTAAGTATTCTTTCTTTTTTGTTCTTTTTAAAAATCCTTCTCTAAATTTTTCATAGTCATCCTTAAGATTTCCTATGTATTTTTGATTGCTCCTTTTATTTAACAAATCTCCTACTACTGTGACTGCTCTTGAAGCATCATTTACATGAACTACTGCATTTTTATATTGTGGATCTATTTTAACTGCCGTGTGTGCTTTAGAAGTTGTTGCACCCCCTATTAATAGCGGAACCTTAAAATTCTTACGCTCCATTTCTTTTGCCAGATACACCATTTCATCCAAAGATGGAGTGATCAAACCACTTAAACCAATAACATCTACTTGTTCATCAATAGCCGTTTGTATAATCTTTTCTGGAGGCACCATTACACCAAGATCTACAATTTCATAATTATTACACCCGAGTACTACTGAAACAATATTTTTTCCAATATCATGAACATCACCTTTTACAGTTGCCATTAATACTTTACCAGCATTTTCCTTCCCGTTAGAAGATGTTGGGTTTTTCTTTTTTTCTTCTTCGATATAAGGTAATAGATGAGCAACTGCTTTTTTCATTACACGAGCAGATTTTACTACCTGAGGTAAAAACATTTTACCTGATCCAAATAAATCACCCACAACGTTCATCCCCACCATTAAGTTTCCTTCTATAACCTCGATGGGTTTATCTGCTTTTTGTCTTGCTTCTTCTACATCTTCTACAATATATTGATCTATACCTTTTACTAATGCTCTTGTAATTCTGTTTTGTAAAGGTTCTTCTCGCCAAGAAAGATCTACGGTCTGTTCTTTTTTTGTTCCTTTTACAGTTTCTGCAAAATCAAGTAATCGTTCTGTTGCGTCATCTCTTCGATCAAGAATCACATCTTCGACATGTTCTAATAAGTCTTTAGGGATATCATCATATACCTCTAGCATTGCGGGATTTACGATCCCCATATTCATCCCAGCTTTAATAGCATGATATAAGAACACTGAATGCATAGCTTCTCGCACAGGATTGTTTCCTCTAAATGAAAAAGAAACGTTACTTACACCACCACTTACACTACAATGGGGGAGATTTTCTCTTACCCATCTCGTAGCTTCTATGAAATCTATAGCATTTTTCCGATGTTCATCCATTCCTGTTGCCACGGGAAAAATATTTAAATCAAATATTATATCCTCGGCTGGGAATTTTACTTTATTTACTAATATATCATACGATCTTTTAGAAATTTCTATACGTCTTTCATAATTATCTGCTTGTCCAACCTCATCAAAAGCCATTATGATTACAGCCGCACCGTATCGTTTAATTGCCTTTGCATGCGCTATAAATTCTTTCTCTCCTTCTTTAAGACTTATTGAGTTGACAACGCATTTTCCTTGTACTACCTGCAAGCCCGCTTCAATAATTTCCCATTTAGAGCTATCGATCATAATAGGCACTCTAGCAATATCGGGTTCGGCCATAATTAGATTAAGAAAACGCACCATGGCCTCTTTACCATCAATTAAACCGTCATCCATATTAATATCGATAACTTGTGCTCCTCCTTCTACCTGATGTCTTGCTATATCAAGAGCTTCATCAAATTTTTCTTCTTTGACCAAGCGTAAAAACTTACGTGATCCAGCCACATTTGTTCGTTCTCCAACATTAATAAAATTAGTGTTAGCCGAAACTATCATAGGTTCTAAACCAGAAAGTTTGAGATATTTTCTTTTTCCTTGCTTACTCATAAACTATGCGATCACACCCACGGTTCTGGGTTTATAATTCTTAGCCAGTTCGGCTATAGCCGAAATATGTTCTGGTGTTGTCCCGCAACATCCTCCTATTATATTGACTAGACTTTTGTCCATATATTCTTTGATCTGTTCTGCCATTTGTTCTGGTGTTTCATCATATTCACCAAAGGCATTTGGTAATCCTGCATTGGGGTGTGCTGATACTGCAAAATCAGCTTTTTGCGCGAGCACTTCTAAATGCGGTGTCAACTGATTTGCACCTAAAGCACAATTAAAACCAATTGATAGCATAGGAATATGTGAAACTGAAATTAAAAAGGCTTCAGCTGTTTGACCAGATAAGGTTCTACCACTGGCATCGGTTATGGTACCACTTACCATAATTGGGATATCTATATTTTTTTCTTCTTTCACTTCTTCAATAGCGAAAAGTGCTGCTTTCGCATTAAGGGTGTCAAAAACAGTTTCAACTAATAAAATATCTGACCCCCCATCTACGAGAGCTTCTACTTGCTGCTTATACGCTTTCCTTAAGTCATCAAAAGTTACTGCTCGATACCCTGGATCATTAACATCGGGCGACATGCTAGCTGTTCTATTTGTAGGACCAATAGATCCTGCAACAAAACGGGGTTTATGTGGCTCTTTTGCCGTAAACTCATCTGCTACTTCTTTAGCAATCTTTGCCGATTGGTAGTTTAATTCATAGACCAAATCTTCCATTTCATAATCGGCCATTGCTATTGTCGTACCCGAAAATGTATTTGTCTCTACAATATCAGCTCCAGCTTCAAAATACAATGCATGTACTTCTTTTATAGCACCGGGTTGAGTAATGCTTAATAAATCATTATTTCCTTGCACAGGAACATGCCAATCTTTAAAGCGTTCTCCTCTAAAATCTTCTTCTGTAAATTTATGTCTTTGCAACATTGTACCCATTGCCCCATCTAGCACAAGGATTCTTTCTTCTAAAATCTTCTTTATATCTTTCATAGTAATTTCTTAGGTTGATTAAAATCAATCCTAATTTTAAAATATAACAATGAAACATCACTACAACATAGGTGTATCATTATCAAAAATTTATTCCCTTAAAAAAGGAGTTAAATTATATCAAGAAAAATAAATGGAAAATATAGCATAGCTATGAATCTTCGTTATCTAGTCCCAGTGGGATAGAATGTAGCACCTTCTTTATTATATAAAGGGTTGCTAAGGCTTCATAGGGTCTATTCCCTCCACCTTTCTTGATAACAGTAAAAATGTATATGAGCTGAACGATTCCTCGTTCTTATTATTAGACCACAAAGAAAAGACATAGTGGTTTGTTGTGCAAGTTTATTTTGAGATTTTATATATAGAACTCATCTTGACTTTTTCTATTTCCTAAGAAATGGCTAAAATTTATACAGATCGCATCTCATTTTCGGTTAAAAACAAAAAGGCAAGATGAGTTCATAAAGAAAAAGACCTTCTTTTGAGAAGATCTTAAATTTTTAGTATTCGAGATATACTATCTCCAGAGTCGTCCTCCGCCAAACCCTCCGGTATTATGACCTAGAGTTATATAATTTGGTCCTTCTACGTGACCTCTAAGAATTCCACCTGCACTATTAGCACTTCCTTTTGGAACATCTATCCAATCTAACCATAACCCTCCGTAAACATTGCTCCCCCAAGCAATGTTAGACCAAGCGGGTTGTCCGTTTCTAAAATTACGTTCACCAAACCATATAATCTGATTATGAATTTGTCTTATGTAATAAATACCTCCATCATCACCAACCCATCTTCCTGTTAGATTATTCTCATCATTGCGAACACCAAATCCTGCAATTCTTGGGCGCGGTAGATTTGTAGGCTTAGTTGTTTTTGTCCAATTGGATCCCCCAAAATTAGCACCAGAAACTTTTGTGAAACCACTACCAAAACATTTAACGGATAACACTAAACTTCCTAATCCTTGAATACTTCCTTTGGGAACATCATAAAAAGCTCCAGTTATTGTTTTTTCTTCTATAGTGCCTCTAAATACATTTGCCCATATCCCAGATGGATGTTCTCCAAACCAATATATCTTGTTCCCAATATGTCTTACATAATAATGTCCTCCATCATTAGCAGAGTAGTAACCCGATAAATTTGGTATAATTGAACACCAGTCTATATCAATAATATCGATATCTATAATATCAATTCCTTTCTCTTCTAAATACTCTATTTTTGCTTGTTTCAGAAAATCATCTTGCTCTGTAATTATAGCCTCTGATTTTGTATCAAGAATTGCTTCTTTTTCACAATTTGTAAATAATAATACACTTGCTAACAGCGTGGCTAAAACAGGATATTTTAACCCAAAAAAGTTTGTTTTCATAATTATTGATTTTTGTTGCACGCCCTAAAACTAAAACAATAACATTCTATAAAACAGAGGAGAATGCCCTATTAACATCTAAGTGTATTACATTAATTTTAAAGGGTTAAAAGACTGAACAAATACCTTAATTTATGATACTAATGAAATGGAACTAGTTTATTATTCTTATGCTAATATCAAAAAAATCGCAGTAATTCTAGAATTACTGCGATTTACATTATAATACTTACGATCTAAAAGTAATTATTACCTTTTAAAGTGAATATTATTATCTAAAATTTAAACGTTCTAATGTTTCTATATCATTCATTTTAACTTTTAAGATATATATACCATTACTAAAACTTTTTGATCTATCAAATAATTTTAAGTCGTGGCTACCGGCTTTAAAAGTTCCTAAATTACTCTTTAGTACTTGTTGTCCTGCGATATTATATAAAGTAACAGCAATTTTGGTTTCTTCTTGTAATTTAAATGACATATTTAGAGCTCCGTTAGCCTTTATTGGATTTGGGTACGTTGTAACTTTACGCTCTAAAGGTGCATTATCTGTAGTAAACTCTTTAGATTTATTAAGTCCGTTAATAACGAACTTCTCCCATGATCCTATTGCATTTCTATTACAATTAATTCCATTATTACTTCCATTCTCATGACTCACGTATTTACCATTATTTCCTCTAATTGCGTAGACATTACCCCCTTGAGGCACTAGGGTAAATTTTTCCCATGCTCCAACAACATTACGGTTGCAGTTCATAGCTTTTTTACCATCTTCTGAGCTCACATATTTACCATTGTTTCCTTTAAAACTTACAGTACCATTACCTTCAGATTTAACTATAAATTTTTCTTGTCCTCCAGCTGAATTGCTTACGGCTCTCATCGATCTATTCCCATTTTCTGAGCTTATAAATTTATTTATTGACTGCCCTTTCATAGTAACTGTTCCACTAGATCCTGGATCTGGGTTACCTCCACAATTAGAATTACAGTCAACTAATTTATAAGAACGCACCCAGTCATAAAGTGTTGTACGATTAGCTGCAGAATCATTCATACCGTCTGCACCTGCCTTAGGAGGGTTCCAGTCATAAGTCTCTACAACCATTCGTAAATACATTGGAAGATTAAAATCTGCAGCAGGGGTTACTTTATTCACAAACTTACCATCTAGATAAAACAATACCTCAGTTTTACTTTTCCACCACACCCCATAGGTGTGATATGCTTGCCAAGATTGTCCACCAAGTGCAGCTTTAGCTCCTTTTATTCCTACAGGAGTACTATTACAAGAAGTACCTCTACTATGCGTATTAGAATTCATGTTTCTAATCGTATTATTCACCCAATTTGCTCCGTTACTATTAACCCCTACAGTTTCTGTAATGTCAAGTTCTGTAGTTCTAAAATCGCAACCTGTAAACTCGTTTCGTTTATTGATTAACCAAAAAGTAGAAGACATGAATGTTTTATTAGCTTTCATTCGCGTTTCGTAATACCCATACAAACTTCTTGTTTTAGCTCTTACAAGTCCACCGCTGTGGGTCCATCCATTAAATGGGTTTGATTTTTTTGATGCTGAAATTTTAAGGTTTCCACCTGAAACGGATACTGAAGATGTTTCAAATCTTGCAGGTCGTCTACCCTCCCACTGTGGATCATTTATTAACCATTTGGAAGTATTCAATGAATTTCCGTTAAATTCATCTGACAAGACGTCTACTTTTTCCCATTTCTTCCCGTTTGGAGGGGTGGGTTGTGCTATTGTTAGTTGGAATCCAACAATACATAATACCAGTAAAATTGTGTGTTTTAAGTTTTTCATAATTGTTAATTTTATGTGTAAAAAGTTGATATACATAAAATTACTACGAACAACCACATATAAACCATAACAAATGGTTAGAAATCAACCATAAATAATCTAAATATTGTTTAAAAAATTAACTAAATTATTGTCATATACTCCAAAAAACCATTCTTTTTATAACGATATCAAAAAACTGTATTTTATACCATTACTTCCAAAAATTTAAGGGTTACAAAAGTGATACATTAAATAGAAAAAAGGATACAAATGGTGTACATTCGACCTATACCTTAACTTCTATATATTACTCACTTTCTTTTCATCCTTATCCTTTTTAATAACTTAATCATATAGATCTTACATACAACCCGCAACATACAAAGGTTATCTAACGTCTTTATTAAAAAAATGAAGTTAATTGATACATATCATTAAAGTATAAATATTAGTCATAATTCTACGGCTTATGAATGAAGTTTCTTATAAAAAAAATTGGTGGAATCGAAATTGGAAATGGGTACTACCTTTACTATTAGTAACAATATTTACATCTACTTTTTTTGTAATGACAGGAAATGCAGCATTTAGATACGGTTCTGTTTTTATACAGCCAAACCTGATAGAACATGCTTTAGAAAAAGCTAGAAAAAATGATCAAGTAATTAATAAATTAGGTGTACTATATCCTCACGATTTTTTTAGACTTCTAGAGGGAGATGTAGCGTACTCAAATGATACTACTAAAGTTGCTATCACTGTAGGTATTAGAGGCCCTAAAGGAAAAGGGAAATTAGATATTATTGCCTACCGAAATGGACAAGAATGGAAATATGAAAAAATAGTGGTACGAATAAAAAAACCTAAAAAAATAAGTATTATGATTCTGGAGCAAGCTCAATCTCTAATCCATCCAAATCAGTAGTAATAGGTATTTGACAACCTAATCTACTATTATCTTCTACATAAAAAGCTTCAGCTAACATTAAATCTTCGTCCTGCCCCATTTCTGGCAGTTGATGATCTGATAAAACATAACATTGACATGAAGCACACATTGCCATACCACCGCAAGTACCTTCGACAGGTAATTCATAAGCTTTACAAACCTCCATTAAATTCATTGCCATATCAGTTGGCGCTTGCAATTCATGCACTACTCCTTCTCTATCTTTTATTTTTATTGTAATATCTGACATATATCAAAATTTCTATTTGCAAATATAATCAAAGACTAAAGTATAGTACTCTTTTTTTATTGTTATTCTCTCTTGGTAAATAACGAACTTCTATTGCTCTTTTGTAACACAATTTTGTATTCAAAACGAAACAAATTTCTTACATTATTTCTATAATATTTTTCTAATACATCTTTGAAATGTTTTTTTGTTACGGCTTCAACATATTTTAACAACGCTTAATCCATATCACTGATTATCAGTGAATTAAAAACAAAACCTTAATCATTCTAATAATCAATAATTTACATTTTTATTCGAAAAATTGGTCGTTTTTCTTGTAAGTCTATTTTCACGTATACGTCTGAATATTCTATTATTAAACCAATTTAAATATATTCACATGAAAAAACTAACTTTTCAAATTTCGCTATTTCTAATAGCGATTTCGACGTATGGCCAATCCACAGCAATTTATGATGTGGTCTTTACCAGTAACTGGGAAGCTCATGGTCCATTACCTGGGTCAAATGCACATTTTACAGAATTAGTTGGTGCTACCCATAATAGTAACATTACTTTTTTAAGAAATGGAGGAATTGCAACACTTGGAGTCGAAAGAGTTGCAGAGACCGGATCAAATGGCACATTTAATGCTGAAGTAAATACTGCTATAACTGCAGGTAATGCAGATCAGTATATCGAAGGCCCTAATCTTTTTTTTAATGGAACCTTAAGAACGATCACTATAAAAGATCTATCTGTTAATAGTGATTATCCTCTTGTATCCTTACTATCTATGATCGCCCCTAGTCCTGATTGGATGATTGCAGTAAATAGTGTTTCTTTATTAGACAGTTCTAACGAATGGATTCAAAGTATATCTTTGGATATATTTCCTTATGATGCTGGTACCGAAGAAGGAACAACTTATTCTTTAAACAACCCTGCTACAGATCCCAAAGAACCAATCTCTAGTCTTAGAGGTATTGCTCCTTTTAATTCTCAAAAAGTAGGCACATTAGTTTTTACACTAACATCTGTAAATGGTGGTGGTTCTAATGAATGTTCCGGAAATGTAAACACTTTTCCTTATGCAGAAAGTTTTGAAAGTTCTATTGGAGACTGGAGTCAAGCAACAACAGGAGATGATTTAGATTGGACCGTTAATACTAACGGAACCCCATCTAATGGTACTGGACCAAACAGTGCTGCAAATGGAACATCTTATATTTATGTGGAAGCCTCAGGAAATGGAAATGGATTTCCTAATAAAAGGGCAATTCTTAATTCGCCTTGTTTAGATTTATCTAATGTATCGACTCCAACATTATCTTTTCAATACCATATGACTGGTTCTGCAATAGGAAATCTGGCCATAGAAGCTAGAACTAATAATGACGGAGCTTGGACTACTGTGTTTAGTAGAACAGGGGCTCAAGGAACAGACTGGAACATAGCAGAAGTAGATTTATCTAGTTATGCTGGGAATTCTAGTGTACAACTACGTCTTAATACTGTTACTGGAAATAGCTGGCAAGGTGATGTTGCAATTGACGATCTTAGTATAACCGAATCAACCGGAGGTGGAAATACCTGTGAAGCTATTAATTTTAATAATTTTACTGTTAATGCATTCTCTAATCAAGATAACGCAGGAAATTCTTCGATTACTGATCAAGGCGCAAGTCTATCTTTATCAAACAATACTTGGAAATTTATTGCAATGGATTATACTGTAACAGCAAATACTATGATGGAATTTGATTTTAGCAGTACATCTGAAGGTGAAATTCATGGAATAGGCTTTGAAAATGACAATCAATTAACCTCTTCCAGATATTTTAAAGTTTATGGAACTCAAAATTATGGCATTACAAATTATGATAATTATACAAGCGGAACCATCACTTATAAAATACCCGTAGGTGATTTTTATACAGGTAATATGGATCGTCTAGTTTTTATTAATGACAATGATGCAGGTAGTGGTAATGGTTCTGTATTTACCAATGTAAAAATTTACGAAGGTTCTTGCGGAACTACATCAACTAAAAGTTTGGCAACAAACTTGCACAAAACATCTATAATTTTAGGAAATGAAGATGAAGACACAGGAATAGAAATAAAGATTACACCTAATCCAACAACAGATCACTTTACACTTCGTATTCCTGATGTAACTGAAGAAGCGACTGTATCAATTTACTCGATTCAGGGCGACATTAAATCACAAATCAATTTAACTTCTGGAATACACACGATATCTACCAAAAACTTAGCTCTTAAACCCGGTATATATCTTGTTAAAGTGGCGCATAAAGGCAAAGACTTAGTAATGCAAAAATTAATAGTACAGTAATATAATTTATGTTGTTACATCAAAGTGCCTCGATAAATATCGAGGCACTTTTTACTTTTTAATTATATATTTAAATAAAAAATGGCACGAATATGTATTCGTGCCATTTTTTGTGTATCAATTTTTAAGTAATAAACACTATACTATTGCTTTTACTACTTCTTTTTTAGCTTCTTTTTTACTTCCATCAAATCCTTCAACACCACCAACAGTAGTATACTTCATAACGTACTTTTTGTCCGGAAAAATTCTTTGGTATGCACTCTGACACATAATTGCGGCTTCATGAAAACCAGAAAGAATTAATTTAAGCTTTCCTTTATATGTATTCACATCTCCTATTGCATATATCCCTGGGATATTCGTTTGGTAATCGTAAGAGTTATCTACTTTAATTGCATTTTTTTCGATCTCTAGTCCCCAATTTCCTATAGGTCCTAATTTTGGTGATAGACCAAATAAAGGAATAAAGTAATCTGTATCAACATGAATATCACCTTCTGTTTTATGTTTAATCCCAACTCCGGTAACGTGATCATCTCCTTTTAGCTCTTTTACTTCGGCTTCTGTAATTAAGTTTACTTTTCCTAGTTTAGTAAGCTCTGCCACCCGTTCTACAGAATCTAAAGCTCCTCTGAACTCATTTCTTCTGTGCACTAAGGTTACCTCACTAGCTACATCGGCTAAAAATATTGTCCAATCTAGCGCAGAATCACCACCACCAGCTATTACAACTCGTTTATCTCTATAAACTTCAGGATCTCGAATAATATATGCTACTCCTTTATCTTCAAAATCAATAATATTTGGAATAGGCGGTTTACGAGGTTCGAAAGATCCTAATCCACCGGCAATAGCTACTACAGGAGCATTATGCTTAGTACCTTTATTTGTTGTTACTAAAAATGTATCATCTTCAAGTTTTTCGATAGTTTCTGCACGTTCTCCTAAAGTAAAACCAGGTTCAAAAGGCTTAATTTGTTCCATTAAATTATTCACTAAATCTCCAGCTAAAATCTCTGGAAAACCAGGGATATCATAAATTGGTTTTTTAGGATATATTTCAGAACACTGTCCTCCAGGTTGCGGTAAAGCATCTATTAGATGTGTTTTTAACTTGAGTAATCCTGCTTCAAAAACAGTAAATAATCCTGTTGGTCCTGCTCCGATTATTAAAATATCAGTCTTAATCATTTTCAACTTCTTTTTTTCCTATTAATCCTTTAGTAAATTCGTTAAGTGTCTCCACTTTTTCTTCGAAATCACCTTTAATTGTTTTTCTATATTCGTTTAAATTTTTAACTAAATCATCAATATTTTCAGGAACTACTTCCTCAAAAAACTGACGTAGTCTTTTGGCTGTTGTTGGCGACTTTCCGTTAGTCGAAATAGCCACTTTGACATTACCTTTGGTTACAATTCCGCCCATATAAAAATCACAATACGGTGGATTGTCTGCTACATTAACCAGTTTACTTCTTTTCCTGCAGTCTTTATAAACTTTTACATTCACCTCAGGTATATCAGTAGTAGCTATCACAATATGTTTTCCTTTCAAAAAACGTCTATGATACTTCTTTTTAATCATTACAACTCCAAATTTATCTGCTAAAGCGATTGTATCTTTTCTGAACATAGGTGAAACTATGGTCACTTTGGCATCTGGACTTGATTTTAATAAGAACGTAAGTTTTTCTTCTGCGACATTACCCCCTCCTACAATTAGGATTTCAAGGTTTTTGACTTTTAAAAAAACCGGATATAAATTATTTCTCTCTTCCATCTTTATAGCTATCCTGAACTATCAAGATACAATTTCTTCTTTTACTTCTTTGTAAATCGAAGCTAATTTTACTCTTTGCTTCACTACTTCACCTATAACAATTATAGCCGGGGATGATAGTTTTTTCTCTAAAACTACTTTCTCAATAGTCTTTATCGTACCAAATCCAAATTGCTCATTATCTTTGGTTCCGTTTTGTATAATTGCGACTGGAATATCTTCTTTATTTTCGGCTGCAAATATACTAACTATTTCAGATAACTTACTCATTCCCATTAAAATAACCACAGTTGCATTTGATTTAGCTGCCAGGCAAACATCCTGTGATAGTTTATGAGCTTTGGTAGTTCCTGTAATCACCCAAAAACTTTCTGAAAATCCTCTTTTAGTTAATGGTATCCCTTGATATGCAGGTACTGCATAAGAAGATGATATCCCCGGAACCATATATGTTTTTATTCCAAATTCTTGTACATAATCAATTTCTTCTGCTCCTCGTCCAAAAATAAACGGGTCACCGCCTTTTAACCTTACAACGTGTCCATGACTTTTAGCCCTGTTAACTATAAGATCATTGATTTGTTCTTGTTGATAGGCATAACATCCTTTTCGTTTGCCCACAAATATTTTCTCTGCATTAGGAGCATATTGCAGCAATGATTCATTAATGAGCGCATCATACAATACCACATCTGCAGATTCTAAAGCTTTAATTGCCTTTAACGTAATTAAGTCTGGATCTCCTGGTCCAGCTCCAACTACTGTCAATTTAGGTATTTTAATATTTGTTCTCATTCTTTAATCTATCTATTACTCGTTACCTGAAAACTATTCAAGTTGATAAAGATATTACACATTTTCTACTTCAAGAGCTCTAAACGCTTGCACTTTTTGTAAAAATTGCTCTGCTTTTTTGATATAATCTACTGCAAAGTCCTTGCTTGGTGCATTTTTCTGAAGTTGATATATCAAATCAGCAAATGTTCCTTCTAACTTTATTTTACCACTTGCTACAAATTCTTCATCAAACTGACTTATAATTCCTGCATGCGTATTTGTTTTCTTATTTTCTGCAAGTAATAATGCTTTTGCCGAGTTTACAAGAGAGCTATAGGCATGATATATAGCATCAGAATAAATCTCGTTTTCAAAAGAATACTTTGCGTTAGCAATTTTTTCTTCACTTTCTAAAAATAAAGTTGCGATTAAATCAATCACCACTCCAGCACATTCTCCTATTCCTATTGCTTTTACGTATTCTTCTTCTGTACCCCAATCGATAAAGTCTTCTTGAGTCAAGTTTTCTACATTTGATAAATCGGTAAGAAAATCATAAAAATATTTCTCTCCTTTATCTTCATAATACTCTACAAAAGTTTTATCATTTGCATTTGCTTCAAAATCATTTAAAATTCTACGCAATGCTTCAGGTCCTCTTCTACTTGGTATTTTTACAACTTTATCTGCAAAACGTCCTTTACCATCTCCTAAGTTTCCACCTCCTAATAACACTTGTAATGCTGGGGCTACTAATTTATCTTTAGTACGAACAGACATTCCTTGAAAACCGATATTAGCCATATTATGTTGCCCGCAAGCATTCATACATCCACTAATTTTGATTACCAAATCTTCTTTTTCTAAGTATTGAGGGTATTCTGTTTTGATCACGCGTTCTAGTTCTTCTGCAATACCAGTACTACTTGCTATTCCTAAATTACAAGTATCTGTTCCTGGACAAGCTGTGATATCTACTGCTTTGTTATATCCTGCTTCTACAAATCCTAATTTTTCTAATTCTTGATAGAAAAGTGGTACTAAATCTTCTTTTACAAAAGGAATTAAAATATTTTGTCGTAACGATAATCTAATTTCTCCTGCCGCATATTTATCTACGAGATCAGCTAATAACCTAGCTTTATCCGTATAGAAATCTCCTAGTAAAACTTTAATTCCTATCGCTACATACCCTTCTTGTTTCTGTGGAATTACATTTGTGGTTTTCCAGAGGTCAAAAGATTGTTGATTTTTAATTTTTACTACTGGCGCCTCTACAGATACTGGCTTAGAAACTTTATACGCTTCTGCATCTATGGCAACTGTCTTTTGTGCAATTGCTTTTTGCTCTGCTTCTACTAATTCTTTAAATGCTTCTACTCCTATATCTTTTACTAAGAATTTCATTCTTGCCTTAGCTCTACTTTTACGTTCGCCATGACGATCAAACACTCTTAATACTCCTTCCATTAAAGGAATAATTTTATCTGTAGGTAAAAAGCTATACAATTCATCTGCATGTCTTGGTTGTGAACCTAAACCTCCTGCCAGCATTACTTTAAAACCTCTAACTCCATTTTCGATTTTAGCAATAAAGCCTAAATCATGCATATAAGATAAGCCTGTATCTTCTTCGGTTCCTGAAAAGGAAACCTTGAATTTACGTCCCATTTCTTGGGATATAGGATTTCTTAAAAAGAAACGAAATAATGCATCTGCATATGGTGACACATCAAATGGTTCTTTTGGATCTATACCTGCAGTTTCTGAAGCTGTCACATTACGCACCGTATTACCGCAAGCTTCTCTTAAAGTAATATCATCTCTTTCTAATTCTGCCCAAAGTTCTGGAGTTCTATTTAGATCAACATAATGAATCTGAATATCCTGACGTGTTGTGATGTGTAATCTTCCTCTCGAATACTCATCAGACACCTCACTAATTCGTCTCAATTGATTACTTAACACTTTACCATAAGGTAATTTGATACGAATCATTTGTACACCTTCTTGTCGCTGTCCGTAAACACCACGTGCCAGACGAAGACTACGAAATTTCTCTTCATCAATCTTACCCTTATGAAATTGCTCAATTTTATTCGCTAATTCTATAATGTCTTTTTGGACAATTGGGTTTTCTATTTCTGTTCTAAAACTTTGCATCTTTTTTCGTATTTCATTACTTTAAAAAAGCCCATAATTATGACTTTTGTGTAAAGATTTTTTTATTCTAAAATTCCTGTTTTTCTTCCTCTCGACAAAAGACTTTTATCACTCAATAAAGCCCACTCCCGAAGTGTTATTTGTTTGAGAATCTATCAATATAAACGAGCCTGAAGCTTTATTCTTACTATAAGAATCGATAGCTAAAGGTTTGCTTAACTGTATTTGTACTTTTCCTATTTCGTTTAAACTCAATGAATTTTTATCGGTATCCTCTCCAGAAAAATCGGTAGCCACAGTACCACTTATATTTTTAACTTTTGCTAGTATTCGACTACTACCACTTTGGATAAAATAATTTGTCCCTGGATTTAGATTTTTACTATCCATCCAACATACTGTAGCGGTTAATTGTTTTTCTACTCTTGGTTTTTCTGAAGATTTCACAATCATATCTCCTCTACTTACATTTACATCATCTTCTAGAGTTACGGTACATGAACTTCCTCTACCTGCGGTATCAAATTTTTGATCAAAAAAGAAAATCTCTTTTACTTTTGATGTAGTTAATGATGGTAATACTGTCACCTCATCACCTACTGATAAATCTCCTCCATACAATTTACCTGCATACCCTCTAAAGTCATGAAACTCATCTTTCTTAGGTCGTATTACAGTTTGAATTGGAAAACGCACTTCTGCTTTCTCATATACATCTTGTGCATCTAGTTTTTCTAAATGTTCAAGCAATGTCTGCCCTTTATACCAAGGAGTATTTTGAGAAGCATCTACGACATTATCTCCTTGTAAAGCACTTACTGGTATAAATGTTATATTTTGTTCTTTATAATCACTTTTCTCTATTAATTTTTCAAAATCAGCTTTTATAGCTTCATACTTTTCTTGAGAAAAGTCTACTAAATCCATCTTGTTAACTGCAACAATTACATCTTTTACTCGAAGTAAATTATTGATAAAAAAGTGGCGGTATGTCTGTTCTATTACCCCTTTACGTGCATCGACTAAAATAATCGAAGCTTGTGATGTAGAAGCACCGGTAACCATATTTCTTGTATACTCGATATGCCCTGGAGTATCAGCAATTATATAACTTTTTGTTCGCGTTGAAAAGTAGATATGGGCAACATCAATAGTAATACCTTGTTCTCTTTCTGCAACTAATCCATCTGTTGCTAATGAAAAATCAAGATAATCAAAACCATTAGCTTTACTTCTAGTTTCTATCGCCTCTAATTTATCTGTCGTTAATGACTTTGTATCATATAAGATACGACCAATTAAAGTACTTTTTCCGTCATCTACACTTCCTGCAGTTGCTATTTTTAATACGTCCATAGCTATTATTATTTCTCCTTTTGGGAGTAGTATTCTTTATTATTTTTTATCACTATTCTGTATTTCAGTTTTTACTGAAATCAAAAAGAGTATTTTTTTTTTAAAAATATCCTTGTTGTTTACGCTTTTCCATAGCAGCCTCAGATCGTTTATCATCTATACGTGCTCCTCTTTCTGAAATTGTAGATTCTCTAATTTCTTCTACAACTTTGTCGATTGTAATAGCGTCAGAAAGAACAGCTGCTGTACAAGACATATCTCCTACGGTACGAAAACGCACCATTTTTTCTTCTACTACCTCATCATCTTCACGATATACCACATCATCCTCGGCAGACCAAATCATACCATCTCTTACAAAAATCTTACGCTTATGCGCGAAATAGATTGAAGGAATTTCGATATTTTCTTTTTCGATATAACTCCAAACATCTAATTCTGTCCAGTTACTAATTGGAAACACTCTTACGTTTTGTCCTAAATCAATTTTACCATTAAGGTGATCAAACAACTCTGGTCGTTGGTTTTTTTCATCCCATTGTCCAAAATCATCTCTTACAGAAAAAATACGTTCTTTGGCTCTTGCCTTTTCTTCATCTCTTCTGGCTCCACCTATAGCTGCATCAAATTTAAATTCTTCTAATGCATCAAGAAGTGTTGTTGTCTGAAGACTATTTCTACTAGCATATTTTCCTTTTTCTTCTATTACTTTTCCTTGATCTATAGAATCTTGCACATTACGCACTATAAGTTCTACACCTAATTCTTTAGCTAGTCTATCTCTAAATTCTATTGTTTCAGGGAAATTATGACCTGTATCTATATGTAATAATGGAAATGGTATTTTACCCGGATAGAAAGCTTTTTGTGCTAACCTAACCAAAGTAATAGAATCTTTTCCTCCAGAAAAAAGCAATACTGGTTTCTCAAATTGTGCTACTACTTCTCTAAAAATATAAATTGCTTCACTCTCTAAAGGATTTACCGTTAGCTTTTTTATATCTGTCACTTGTTCTTTTATATTTTCTATCACTTCCATGTAACTTCTTTTCTATTGCGTTTTTTGATACTATTTTTTCTTAATTAACTAGTGTGCAATCCACACTCTCTATTTTCTAAGACTTTAGTTGGATCAAAATATTTAAATTCATTAGGTAGTTTATTTTCTTCTAAATAAACGTCTAATTCTGCATCACTATAATAATAGAAAGGACTAACTTTTAAAACCCCATCTTTACCCATACTCAAAATATCCAATGAATCCCTAAGAGCAGTTTGCCCCTTTCTTAAATTTGTAAACCAAACATCTGGTTTGAAATCATTCATAGCTCTCTTGAAAGGTTCTAGTTTTACTTGTTCAGTAAAAACTTTATGTTGAGGATCATCTATATCAGGAATACCCATAACTACATCTCTATGTGCTGTTGTTTGTTTAGGCACATACAGTTGTACATTTAAACTCAACAACTCAATTACTTCCTCAGCATGTCTATATGTATTAGGAGTATTATATCCAGAATCGCACCATATCACAGGCATATCTGACAATCCTTTGGCACAAACATTAAGTATAGCAGCTTCATAAGGTCTGAAATTAGTGGTCACAACAGGATTTTTAGCATTACTAACGGCCCATTGTACAATTTCTAAAGGAGTTTTATCCTTTAGTGTTTTATTTAAGTCTTTTATTGTATTTTCTGTCAAACTCATAATCAAAATTACTTTTCTTTTTAAGCAATTACTTTCCCCATTTTATGCGATTCCATATTCTCTCATGGAAAAAGTACAGAATCATTTTAGTTACAAAATCAATAGACGCAATTGAAGTTGCCAGAGCAATCTCACCAGTAAGAATATATGATACAATTAATGTATCTAATGTTCCTATTACTCTCCAGCTTATCGCCTTAACAATACTACGCAATGGTTTCTCTGAGGATTTATCATCACTGTACGTTGTTTTTCGCGTAGCTACTTTATCTAATATCATTTGATCTACAATCATTTTTTTTAAAAATTCTATTACCCTATCGGAATAGTAGATTATTAAACAAATATATACATATTATCCGTTTATTAGTCCTAAAAAAATCAGAATCTTACTCAATTTGAAAGAATTATGATATTATTAATAAAAACCCTACTTAATTAGTAGATTAATAAGTCATATACGAAAATCATTATTATTATTTAACTTTTAAACAGGATGTAAATCTTAAAAAAACTTTAAAAACAATGTCATATATTTACCAAAACCACTTAGCTGTACGCTATTTAAAACAATATGCTTCTCTTTAGACCGTTGATTTAACATAACCCTAATTATAAAATTATCATGAAAAAATTAGCCCTTTATTTATTCCTTGCCGGTACAATTCCCGCATTGTTTGTTTCATGTAGTAGTGATGATGACAATCCTATAGAAATTAATGAATCCTTTATTCCTGGTGAATGGGACTTAACAGAAACCAAATCTGAAAATGGTAAAGTAACTGGTACTTTTCAAGGTATTCCTGTTAGTGGGGATTATAGTGTAACAGGTAAAGATTATACTGCAAAGGTAAATTTTACTGAATCTACAGTTGCAAACGAACCTAATACACTTACTGGCTCTGGAGGTTTTACACTAGTTGCAGAAGTAACTATACCCACTCAAGATCCTATCTCGGTAGAAAGAAATGTTCCAGAATTTATAGGAGGAGGCGAATGGACTATTGAAAAC
Organism: Aquimarina aggregata; assembly: GCF_001632745.1. GTDB lineage: Bacteria > Bacteroidota > Bacteroidia > Flavobacteriales > Flavobacteriaceae > Aquimarina > Aquimarina aggregata. Next base: position 181,677 of record NZ_LQRT01000035.1, read on the forward strand.
AACAACCTTAATGTTACTGTTCAAGGAGAAACAGTATCTTATGAAATTACAGCCCTTAGTGCACAGTCTATGACACTTAAAGCAACATTAGATCAAGACGAAACTATAGAAGGAACTACTTTTAGAATAACAGGAGATCAGTTTTTTGTACTAACGAAACAATAACAAAAACTCCGTAAACAATTAAAAAGCAGCAAATATAATTTGCTGCTTTTTTGTTTATAACCGCTCTAAAGCCTGTTCTATATCATGTACAATATCTTCTATATGCTCTAACCCTACAGAGCATCTTACCATCCCATCGGTAATACCCACTACTAATTTGTCCTCTTTAGCTAATTTACTATGAGTTGTAGAAGCAGGATGCGTAACTATGGTTCGAGTATCTCCTAAATTAGCAGATAGTGAGCACATTTTTATGTTATCAAAAAAGTTCTTGCCCCCTTTTACTCCTCCTTTAACCTCAAAAGCCACAATATTTCCTCCTAATTTCATTTGTTTTTTAGCAACGTCATATTGTGGATGAGACTTCAAAAATGGGTACTTTACCCAATTTATCTTAGGGTGCGCTTCTAAAAATTCTGCTAATTTTAATGCATTCTCACAATGCTTATCTACACGTACTGCTAAAGTCTCTAAACTCTTTGATAATGTCCATGCATTAAAAGGTGATAGTGCAGGACCGGTATTCCTAGAAAATAAATAAATCTCTCTAACTAATTCTTTTTTACCGACCGTAACACCTCCTAAAACTCTACCTTGCCCATCAATCAATTTTGTGGCAGAATGAATTACCAAATCTGCTCCAAATTTTATTGGATTCTGTAAATATGGTGTCGCAAAACAATTGTCTATTATTAAAAGAAGATTATGTTTTTTAGCAATTTTACCAAGCAACTCTAGATCTAATACATCTACCCCTGGATTAGTAGGAGATTCTGCATAAATAATCTTGGTATTTGGTTGAATTAAGCTTTCTACCGTATCTATTTCGTCTATTTTAAAATAACTTGTTTCAATATTCCATTTTGGAAAATACTTTGTAAACAATGTATGTGTAGAACCAAACACAGACCTTGCAGAAACAATATGATCACCAGCATCTAATAATGCCGCAAATGTTGAAAAGACTGCTGCCATTCCTGTAGCAAAAGCATAACCGTCTTCTGCTCCTTCTAAAGCGCAAATCTTATCTACAAATTCTGTTGTATTTGGATTACTAAAGCGACTGTAAAGATTTCTATCCTTTTCTTCGGCAAAGGCTGCACGCATCTCTTCCGAATCTTCAAAAACAAATCCTGAAGTTAGGTACATCGGTGTAGAATGCTCTAAAAATTGAGTTTTGTCCGTTTGTGTTCTTACCGCTTGAGTTTCAAAGTTTGCATATTTCTTACTCATAATTCTTTATTATTCAATACCACTTTATATTCTATGGTAGCTGTGGGTTCTAATGTTTTAGAAACAGAACAATATTTTTCGAATGATAGTTGCGCCGCTCTTTTTGCCTTATCTGGTGCTATTTCACCTTCTAGAAACACGGTTACAGCAATACTCTTAAATGGTGTAGCTCCATCAATTTTTTCGCGTGTGCCATCTACTTCTGCTCTATAGTCGGTAATCTCTTGTCTTTGTTTTTTTAGGATAGAAATAACATCAATTGCACTACATCCTGCCACTCCCATAAGAACATACTCCATAGGACTAGGCGCTAAATCATGACCTCCTACTTCTGCTTTACTATCTATATGTGTAATATGCCCTCTCTCATTTTTTAATTCAAAATGATAATCGTTATCTATTCTTTTGAGTTGTACTTTCATTTTTTATTTAATTTTATCGACTATAATTTATTAATTATTGAATATTACCTCCTACCGACAATCCACTAGGAACGCTATCGACTATTTTCTTGTCAAAATCAGTTTCGTTCAAAGTGTTCAAAAAGGAAATGATAGGTGCCATATCCTTCACTTTTATTGTTATTTTTTTCACCAAAGAATCTAATTGATGATCTTCTATATTTGTATTTTGAGATTTACCAAAAGCTATATCTTCATAAAACTCCATTACTTTTTGAAGATTTTCCATACGTCCGTTATGCATATAGGGCGCTGTGAATCTTAAATTTCTTAAACTCGGTGTTCTAAAAGAGAATTGCCTATTAAATCCACTATCTATCTTTTTCAGCTTGTTGTTTTCTTCTAATCCCAATACATGCATTTTATAATCTGAAAACATAGGGCCGCTATGACAGTTAGCACATCCCACTCGTTTGAAGGTTTCGAAACCTTCTTTTTCTGCCATCGAAATCGCATTTTTATTACCTGAGATATATTGATCAAAACGGGAATTATTAGTTACTAATGTTCTTTCAAAAACCGCAATTGCTTTGGATAAGTTAACACTATTAATCGCATTCTTTTCCTCGAAAGCCGTCTCAAACAACTCTTGATACTTTGGTATATTTTTTAATCTATTAATGACTTCCTCCAGGATATCTTCTTCAGAATGCTGAAGACCTCGCATTTCTTCAAGAGCCTTAATTGGCTCTAAAGCTTGTTTTTCTAAACTCGTAACCCGATTGTCCCAAAACATTGGAGCATTTTCAGGATCATAACCATTATTCTCATCAATACCATTATACGCTGTGTTTAGAATCGTATGTGCATTTCTTTTAACAAAAGGAATAGCATTAGGCTTCTTAAAAACACGTTTACTACCAAATCCTTTTCCATTTACACCAATAGACAGATCTCTAAACTCTGCATAGCCATTATTTGGATGATGACACGTTGCGCAGGCAACATCTCTATTACCCGATAATATAGGATCAAAAAACAGTAATTTCCCTAAATAAGCTTTTTCAGGAGTACTTGGATTATCTTTGGGTGATTTTATTGTTTTAGGTAATGCAGAATATGTAAACAATTCCTCTACTTTACCATTATCTACATAATCTACCTTTTCTGCATTAAAACAACTCACAATCAATGTTGTGGCAATACCGAATAAAAAACGAATGTATTTTTTTTGCAAAACGTTGGTATTAGTTCTTTGTATTACTTGAGTTATCTTTTTTCTGTTAAGCGTAAAATATCACCAAATACTCCTCTTGCTGTAACTGCAGAACCTGCACCTGCTCCTTGAATAACTATAGGTTGATCTCCATATGATTCTGTATAAATTTCAAATATAGAGTCGGATCCTTTTACTTGTCCTAACGCACTACTTTGAGGAACTGATATCAATTTTACATCAAGGGTACCTTTTTCTTGCGATAAATCTCCCCAAAGATCGCCAATATATCTTAATACATGATTGGGTTTTTGTTGTTCTTTAACTTTTTGATATACGCTATCTAAAGCTGATAAACTATTTAAGAACTCGGTAGCCTCTCCTTTTCTAAGATTTTCTGGAATAAGATTATGTATATTAACATCAACAAACTCATTACTTAAATCTAATTCTCTTGCAAGTATCAGTAATTTCCTACCTACATCATTACCACATAAATCCTCTCTAGGGTCGGGTTCTGTGAACCCTTTGTCTATAGCCTCCTGTAACACTTCGCTAAACAACCTATCTTCTTGAGAAAAAGTATTAAACAAATAGCTCAAAGAACCTGAAAAAACTCCTTTGATTCTGGTTATATTTTCTCCTGATAAGTGCAATAACTTTATCGTGTCTATTAACGGAAGGCCGGCTCCTACATTGGTTTCATATAAATATTGCTTTTGATTTTGTTCTAAAGCACTTCTTAACTGTTTATAAAAATCAAAACTTAATGTATTAGCTACTTTATTAGACGAAACTAAATCAAATCCATGAGCAATCAAATCAAGATAGTTATTCGTAAAATCCTGACTTGCCGTATTATCAACAGCAATTAAATTTTCGAGATGATTATCATTGGCATAATTAACAATATCTTTTAATTGATATGGCTCGCCCACTTCTTTAACTTTATTTTCCCAATCTACATCTATTCCATTTTTTTCTAAGAGCACTTTTTTCGAATTTGCAACTGCAAAAACGTTAAGTTTTATTTTCTTTCTTTTTTCAATTTGTTTTGCAGACTTTAAAATCTGATCAATTAATGTACCTCCTACCAGACCATGTCCAAATACGGCAAGGTTTATCTTTTTTGAAATTTCAAAAATCTCGCCATGAATAACATTTAAAGCTCTATGCAACTGTGCTTTTTGGACTACCAGACTAACATTTTTACCTGTTACCGTATTATTAAATAATAAAGGGATTATTTGATTTTTGATTAAAGCATTATAAGGCTTATGAAATGTACTAAGGTCCTGCCCGATAATAGAGATTACAGACACTTCTTTTTCAATTGAAATAACGCTAACATCCTGTTTATGAAAATCCGCTTCAAACTCTTGTTCAAGTACTAATTTTGCTTCTTTTGCCTGATCTGCATCAACGATAAATCCAATACCACGTTCTGATGATCCTTGTGAAATAATACTAACACTAATATTTTTATGTGCTAAGGCTCTAAATATTCTTGCATCTACCCCTGCTTTTCCAAGAAGTCCTCTTCCTTCTAAATTTATTAAAGCAACATTTTCTAATACAGACAATGATTTTATCCCCTTTTCACTTGACTTTGAGGTAATCAACGTACCGTCATTCTTATGATCAAATGTATTAAGAATTCGTAATGGAATACCTTTCTCTATTAGTGGAATAATAGTTTTTGCATGTAAAATATTTGCTCCAAAGTATGCCAATTCATTAGCTTCAGAAAATGACAATTTCTCTATTTTTATGGCATCTTGAACTAAATCTGGATTTGCTGTATAAATTCCATCGACATGTGTGAAATTTTGTAATTCATCTGCTTCAAGATAATTTGCCAACAATGATGCAGTATAATTACTACCATTTCTTCCTAAAGTAGTGGTTTCATTCTTAGCGTTTGCAGCAATAAATCCAGTGACTATATTTACAGTAGTACCATTGTGTTTTTTAAAATGATCAATCACATTGTCTTTTGATAACTTATCAAGTGGCTGTGCATCACCAAATTGTGCATCTGTAATAATTAATGATCGGCTATCTGTAAAATTAGCATTGATATTTTTTTCTTGCAAAAGTTGTGTTATCAATTTTGCAGAAAGGACCTCTCCTTGAGACAACACCTGATCCTTTATTCTCTTACTATAATCACCTAAAAGCGAAACACCTTCAAAAAGTTTATCTAAGGTTTCAAATTCATTAACAAAATCAACGTTAACAAAGTCTGATACCTGATACTTCTTAAATGCTTCTAATTGCTCAACATAACTTAAATTATCTTTTGCATTCTCTAGTATATTTTCTAACTCGTCGGTTGTATTACCACGAGCAGAAAGTACTACTGCAATCTGCTCTCCTTTCTTAACCTTATCTTCGATTATATCTACAACTGTAAGAATCCCTTTACCATTAGCAAGTGATTTTCCTCCAAATTTTAAAACCTTCATCTTTCTATACTTTTAAAAAACATCTTTAAGTAACTTACTCAATTGTTCAAATTCTATTAAAAACGCATCATGTCCGTGGACTGAATCAATTATACTATGGGTACTATTTTCTTTTACTTTTTTTAACTCTTGAAATGTTAATGTGTCTTCTGCTGCCGTAAAAAACATATCAGAATTAACGCTTACGATATGTATATTAGATTCTATATTGCGTACCACATCTAAAAAGTCACCTCTTCCTAAAGTAATATCAATATTTGCCAGAATATGATTTAACTCTTTATATGCGGCAATTGTAAACCGTTTTTTGAGTTTCTCTCCATGGTGAAACAACCAACTTTCTATATTAAACATATCTTTTTCATCATTATAACTTCGATTAAACTTTTGTTGAAATGATGATGGTGATCTATAAATTAACATAGCATGTAATCTAGCATCATGAATAGGGTTGTTAGAATTTAGCAAAATTTGTTCCTGAACAAGACAATTAGCTTTTAACCAATCGGTAGATTTCCAATCTGTTGCTATTGGTATTAAATTTTCAATCAAACTAGGCTTAAGGGCTGCCATTTCCCAGGCGATTCCTCCACCTACAGAGCCGCCTATCACGGCATATAAACGTTCTATATTTAATATTTCTAAACCTATTGAAAAAATAGTAGCAATATCTCTAGCATTAAATATTTGATGATTCTGGATCAGATTATCTTCTAAACCGTCATATCCATTTCCTGGAATATTAAACGATAAAACAGTATATCTACTGGTATCAATAAGTTTTTCTTTTCCTATTAAACCATTCCACCAACCGTCTTTTCCACAAACTGTAGAATTACCTGTAAGAGCATGATTTACTAAAACAATTGGAGCACTGTATAATGGTTTCCCAAAAACTTCATACGTTAAAGGAATAGAATTAATTAACTCCCCTCCAGCAGTAGTATAATTTGATATAATAACTTTTTGTAACATAAACGCAGTTAACTAGCAGCTAAAATTCTTGATTAAACTCCTAAATTTCGTCAGAAACCTAAACATCTTAACTTTAATTATTTTACGGTTTCATTGATTTTAGCAAAGGCTTCTTTTAGATCTGTTTTCAAATCTTCAATATCTTCAAGTCCTACAGATAACCTAATCAGGTCTCTATTAACTCCTGTTGATTCTTGCTGTTTTTCATCAAGTTGTTGATGTGTAGTACTTGCCGGATGTATAATTAGCGATTTAGAATCACCAATATTTGCTAATAATGAAAAAATCTTTGTTTCATCTGCGATAGTCTTTGCAGAGTCAAAACCACCTTTAACCCCAAAGGTGATGATACCACTTTGTCCCTTAGGCAAATATTCTTTTGCCAACTCATAGTACTTATTATTCTCTAAGCCTGGATAGTTTATCCAAGTTACCTCATCCTGTTGTTGTAACCACTTTGCTAAGGCAAGAGCATTTTCACTGTGCTTCTTAATTCTAATATCCAGTGTTTCTAATCCTTGCAAAATCTGAAATGCATTAAAGGGGCTTAGTGCAGCACCATGATCTCGCAATCCTTCAATTCTTGCTTTTGCAATAAATGCTGCAGGTCCTAAAGCTTCATGATAAACTAATCCATGGTATCCAGGTGAAGGTTCTGTAAATTCTGGAAATTTACCACTAGACCAATCAAAAGTACCTGCATCAATAATTACCCCTCCTAAAGACGTACCATTACCGCTTATATATTTAGTCAAGGAATGAATTACGATATTAGCTCCGTATTGAATTGGGTTCAATAATGCCGGGGTTGCTACAGTATTATCAACAACCAAAGGTACTTTATAAGCTTTTGCCTGAACAGAAATCGCTTTAAGGTCTAAAACATCAAGTTTTGGATTTCCTAGAGATTCTACAAAGAATACTCGAGTGTTTTCTTTTACCGCATTTGCAAAACCATCTGTATCAGAGGGATCTACAAAAGTTGTTGTAATACCAAATCTTGGAAGAGTAACATTTAAGAGGTTATACGTTCCACCATATAAACTACTTGAAGCAACAATATGGTCGCCTGCTTTTAAAAGAGTAAGCAATGTAGTATTTATAGCGGCAGTTCCCGAAGCGGTTACAACACCACCAATACCTCCTTCTAATGACGCTAAGCGCTGTTCTAAGATATCGTTAGTAGGATTATTTAGTCTTGTATAAATGTATCCAGATTCTGATAAGTTAAAAACATTGGCAGCATGATCTGCATTTTTAAACACATAGGATGTTGTTTGGTAAATAGGGACTGCTCTTGTTCCTGCATTATTTTCTACATTATGTCCCGCATGTAATGCTTCTGTTGCAAATTTTTGAGTACTCATAATTTTCTAATTTAAATTTTAAAACAAAATAAAATTCAAATACATCAATCACTTCATAAGCGAATGGATATAGAAAATTAAAAAGAAAGGAAAACGACAATTACAAAAACTGTAATTGTATCGAGTTATCTTTTCCCGAACAATCGGGTTAGAATTTAGCACCTTCTTTATAAATAAAGGGTTGCTAAGGTTTCACAGGGTCTATTCCCTCCACCTTTCTTAATAACTATCTAAAATATGTATAAGAAACGTTGGAGCAAATCTAATAATTATTTTTAATTCCCACAGCATTTACTCATAAAATTGTGTTTTTCAAAAAAACTATGATTTAATTGCCCTAATCATTGAAAAAAATTAATCATACGTTAAATACTTTTGAATATTCCCTTTTTTTTTACCTTTGCCGAAATATTTTCAGGGAAAGATTTGACTGATTGCAACCCTCAAGCTTCATTATATGTATTTATTATAATGTTTAAAAATGCTAAAGCAGTTCGATTATTTTTTTTTATCGAAAGCTTATTATAGTAATCTCGTCTTACTTCTTCTAGATAAAACAATAAAGAATGGCATATTTATTTACTTCGGAAAGTGTTTCTGAAGGACACCCAGATAAAGTAGCAGATCAAATTAGTGATGCTTTATTAGATAATTTTTTAGCTTTTGACCCTAACTCTAAAGTGGCTTGTGAAACTTTGGTAACTACTGGTCAAGTAGTTTTGGCAGGAGAAGTTAAATCTAAGACCTATCTTGATGTACAGCATATAGCAAGAGATGTGATCAATAAAATAGGATATACTAAAGGTGCTTACCAATTTAGTGGTGATTCTTGTGGTGTAATTTCTTTAATTCATGAGCAATCTCAAGACATTAATCAAGGAGTAGATCGAGAGACAAAAGAAGAACAAGGAGCAGGTGATCAAGGTATGATGTTTGGATATGCAACCAAAGAGACATCAAACTATATGCCTCTTGCGCTTGATATTTCTCATAAAATATTAATAGAATTAGCGAAATTAAGACGTGAAGGTAACGAAATCCCTTACCTACGTCCAGATTCTAAAAGTCAAGTTACTATAGAATATAGTGATGACAATATCCCACAACGAATTGTAGCTATAGTTGTTTCAACACAACATGATGATTTTGATGACAATGATGATGTGATGCTCTCTAAAATTAAGAATGATATTGTTTCTATTTTAATACCGAGAGTAATTGCTCAATTACCAAAATATATTCAAGAATTATTTAATGATGATATTACATATCACATTAATCCTACTGGAAAATTTGTGATTGGTGGTCCTCATGGAGATACAGGCTTAACAGGAAGAAAAATCATTGTTGATACCTATGGTGGTAAAGGTGCTCATGGTGGTGGTGCATTTTCGGGTAAAGATCCGAGTAAAGTTGACCGTTCTGCTGCATATGCTTCAAGACATATTGCAAAAAATATCGTAGCCGCTGGTGTTGCAAGTGAAGCTCTTGTACAAGTATCTTATGCAATAGGCGTTGTAGAACCTACATCTATCTTTGTAGACACTTATGGGACTAGTAATTTAGGATTAACCGATGGTGAAATTGCAGAAAAAGTAGCAGAAATTTTCGATATGCGACCGGCTGCTATTGAAGAACGTCTGAAGCTTAGAAATCCTATTTATGAAGAAACCGCAGCCTATGGCCATATGGGTAAGGAGCCCAAAACGGTAACTAAGGTTTTTGAAAGTCCGTATTCTGGTAAAGTTAAAAAAGAAGTTGAACTTTTTACCTGGGAAAAACTTGATTATGTCGATATTGTAAAAAAAGTGTTTAAAATCTGATTTTTCATTAATTTACCGTAATTTTACAGTCTCAAATTTAAAGATATTCATCTAATTGTTATTTACAAAAATGCAATTAATCGAATACTACAAGAAAGCCTGCGAATACTAAAACGTTAACATTATTATTGCTATTAATAATATCTTTAAAAGCAATAGTTAACTAATAAAAAATTGTAAAAATGAAATTAAAGGTTTTAATAATTATCTTATTACTTTGTTTTTGTAGTGTTTCGTTTGGTCAGGATTATAAAAGTAATCTAACATCGGTTAAAACTATTGATGACCAACTCCTAGAAGAAAAATATGATGCAAATGAAGAAGTAGCTGTTGCTGATAGGTTAGTACTAAAAACTTCTGTCGAAAAGATTTCTGAGAAAGACAAACAATTCTTCTCTAGAAAAGAATGGAGAAAAATTAAAAAACAACTCTTAAAAAACAAAAAAAGAATTTCTAAATCTAAAGAAGCTATTCATACAACCAAAATTATGGATACTGTTTTCATAGAAATCCCAATTAAAAATAATCTTAGATCTAGTTTATCTGGATGGTAAAATAAAATAAGGCAATAAAAACAAAAATCTCTTAAAGCTTTTTAAGAGATTTTTTGTTTTAAAAAACTATCTACACTAGTATAATTGCACTGTACCTATATAATTAGGGTAACATTAGGGGAAAAAACCCCATCACGATTTGGGGCTTTTTAGTAAGAAAATAACCAAAAATCCTTATTACTTTAGCAACTGATTAACAAACACTTAATCTCTAGAATACAAATCTAAAAAAGTAACTCATTGCATTGTCAAAAATTTTAAAAATGTTTCGTTCATTCTAATTAACGACCAGAAGGTCAAAAATCAAAAATTATGAAAATTACTATGACTTTTACATTATTACTGTTGGTTTCATTTTTATCAACCGGACAAAACTATTCTAATGACAATGTAGAAAAAGTACAATCTGAAGAAACCAATTCAAACATCTCCTCTGAAGAACTTTCTTCTACTGATAAAGAATGGGATAAGATCCAAATTCAAATTCAAAAAAACAAAAGAAAATACAGTAAGTCTAAAAACCTTGTGTACGCCAAAATAATGATGGATACTATACATGTTGACGTAACCATATTTAAAGAAAAATCGTCTTTATCAGAATGGTAGAAAAATAATCATTTTTTTTCTTAGATAATGATAATACTTATTGTTCCATTTTTAGATAATAATCTACAGAATGTTTTCCTGAACCATAGAACAAGAAGAAAACACAAATAAGAAAAATAATACTTGCTATAACAAGGTTAGCCGTGTTCATTACACCAATAAAATTAATCAGCACGGCACCAAATAGTAATGGCAATTGTGCCATTACTGACCATCTGGTCAATAATCCAAAAGCGATAAGTATTCCTCCTATTAAATGTGCTGGAGCTACATAGTGAATTATGATCATTGAGCCAGCCAAATTCTGCACTGGTTTGATTAAATCAACTAGTATTTGGCTATTACTTATGAAATTAATTCCTTTTATGAATAAAAACACCCCTAAACTGATTCTTAACAAGTCTAATGGGTAATAGGTATGAGCATTTGCCCATTTATTTAATGATTTTATAGTAGGCATAACATATAAGTATTGATTAAACATCTATAAGATACTGATTTTTAGCATAATAAGAAAAAAAATCAAGAAAAACAAATAGACTTACCTCTTATTATATCTTATTTTTTTATAGCTGCGTACCATGTTATCTTTAATTGTTGCCGAAATATTCGAGAAATTAATAGACGTTTTCTTATAAAAAACTTCTAGCAAATTGTGCAAAAGCAATTTTAACTCTGACTGATACTTAAAATAGCACAACACCAAAGCGCATATACCAATAACAAATAACAGAGCACCCACTAATGCTTCTGTTGGTGCTAAAGCTCGATTAAAAAAGCGATTAAGACCAAATTCGAACCAACTACCATAAAGGATGAAAAAATGCAGAATATAAATTGACAATGTTTTTCCTCCTACTTTAGTAACAACAGGATGCGAAACAAGATTTCTAAGTATTATAAAAACAGCAAAAAGCACACACACATTTCCAAGTCTTATAAATAGAAAATTATTATAGGCTACAGATTTGAAGATCTCTAAGGATGTAATATCATGTAAAGACATTAATAAACTAGACGAAAAATACATCAATACAAAACCGGCAAGAAGATAAACCATTATCGCATATCGATAAAAGTCTTTTTGTTTTAAGTACTTCAAAAATAAAGATGCCATAAAACCACCAAAACACACATATCCAAACCAAGGAAAAATTGTAAAAATAGATCCATTGGTATGTGTAAAATAATTAGCTATAGTTTTTGGTAAAAATTCTAAAATACAAGCTTCATACATAGGCTGTAAAAGAAAAATTACCGTACCAATGACTAAGATCGTATTTTGAAAAAAAACGACTCCATATTTACTAGCAATAAGATAAATTCCAATTAACAATAACAAAGATGTACCAATACACTGAAGTACATCTACATAATAAAATGATGGGTTTACACCACCAGCATATAGAGCGTAAAGACTCAAACGAAGTAAGTACCCCCATAAAATAACTTTAATGGCACGTTTTACACCTTTTAAAACTCGCGGATTATCAATACCTATCGTACCTTGTTTTAATAATAGAAACGTAAAGATGAAGCCCGTTATAGTAAAAAAAGTAGGAGCTGTCATCCCTCTAAAATATTCCCATATATTAAAAATAGTATTATTTGTATCTCGATATTCATCTGCTAAAAGCGTATATACAAAATGTCCTTGAAGCATCATTATAATCGCGAATGCTCTAATTGCATCTAGAAAATGTAATCTGTTATTGGGACTAGTTATCATTTGGGGCCAGTTAGTTATACTATCTCAAAAAACGTTTTTCAGATAATATTATTGCTTAAAAAAAGCGCAAAAATAATCTTTTTAATCTGATTTTAAGTCATTTATACTAATATATTGTTTTTAAAAATCATATCTTATAAAAAACACATAGAGTATTTTATACACAGTTTCGAAAAAGAATAAGTGTATATATAAAAAACAACCTCTAAAAAAGAGGTTGTTTGCTTTGGCATCTTTATTGGTGCCTAAACTGTAAACTTTAAATTATATATTATGAAAAGTGATAGTTATACCAAATTAATTCTAACAGTTATTGCATTATGCCTTGTTATTATTGTCGTTAGGGATATTGACATTATTCCAAAGGCTCATGCAAACGAAGTTTCAAATACAAAATATGGAGTACTTCCTATTAACGAAGATGGATCTATTACCGTTAGACTAAGTAATTCTGATCAAATCGATGTAAATATTAAAAACATAGATACCTATGATAAACTTCGAGTAGATTTAAATGATATAAGTACCCAAGATGAATTGGATATAAATATTGACGAAATAGGTGGACGCTTTGTTTCTAATGGTGGGCCCATCAAAGTAACGTTACAAAACTAAAAAGGCTTGTTATTGCGGATTTATAGCCTTGTTAGTCAAACCATCTAAAGCGCCTTTTATTTTTTGTAATATTTCGTCTTTTCCTTCAACACCATGTCTTTCTTGGAGGTATGTAGGATCGTTATATGAAACTTTTACAACATCATTGTCTTGCCAAACTAAGATTTTTTGTGGTAAATCCAACCCAATAGACTGTGTATTTTACATTAAAGGAGTTCCTAACTTAGGATTTCCGAACATTATTATTCTTGTTGGGTTTAACTCTAATCCAACAGATGCAGCATTTGCCTGATGATTTAACTCTGCAATTATTTTTAGATTAGGATTGTTTGTAATAACCTCAACCAAGGTGTTATATGTTTCTTCAAAACTCTTAGAACTTGTCTTTGTTACGATTCCTTGTCCTTTAGTTACTTCCATTTTATGATTTGAATTTAGTTTTTCAATCTTAGACGTATCTTTTTTGTTTTGATTACACGATGAAATAGTTAACATTATCAAAAGAAATCCAAATACTTTATATATGGCCATATCTATTATTTTATCTGTTTGTCGTAAAAACTAAGATAATAATTACAAATTATATTTTACACTTAATATCCAATATCTGGGCTGAACTGTATACCTAGAAGTGCTATTATATAGCTCATTAAAATTATCTCTATTGATACTATTTGTGTTTAACGCATTTGAGACCGAAAATTTATATTCCCAATTTTTACCTGATTTTTGATAACGTAAATCTAAATCTAAAAAGCTATATTCATTTAGTGTTCTTTGCCCATTACTGTAGTTGTAAAAGCTGTATGAAGATTTTAGCAACAGCCCCTTGGCCATGAGCCAATCTACCCGAGCGAATGGCCTACTTGTATAAAATGTAGTCTCTAATCCATTATTATCATAATCATTCACAGAAATACTATATCCTAAATCAAAGTTTGGTCCTTTCTTAAAATTCGATGACCATTCTGTGCTATATACCTGAGTAAAGCTCACACTCTCACTTGGTCTAGTATTTACAATACTATTAAAACTAGACCAATTTAAATTCACATTAAACTCTCCATTTACTTTTCCTAATGATCGACTAAATTTCCCGTTGATAGAGAATACTTGATCTGCAAAATTTGAATTAACTGATGTACTTACTGTATTAATACCATTAACAGCACTTGTACTTTTAATTGGGTTACGCCTATTAACGTAATTAACACTTGCAAAAATATTGGTATAATTAAATCTATTGAAACTAAAATAATTCAAGGTATAACTATCAAACAAAGCATTTTCTAGGTTACGATTTCCTTGTGTTAATGTATTGTAAGTATTAAAAACATAACCTGACGCTAATCTTTTAATATCTGTATAATCTGCTGTTATTGAATAATTCAATCGTAAACTTGAACTACTCTTCAGTTGAGCCAAAATAAAAAGATCTGGTAATATTTGCCATTCGTTTTGTTCAATTACGGCGCCTAATTGCCTATCTTTTAAATCATAATTATGAAGACTCACCCCTGGATTAATCGTAAAAATTCCTTTAATAAATTTATAATGTAGACTTGTATAAATATCCCTAAAATTATATTTTACATCGTTATTAAATAAATTTGACTCAAAATCATTTCTGTTTGCAGTATCTAAGATTTGAAAAATGTTTGAATCAAAATTTTGATTACTTCTTGTGATCCCGAGTGTAAAATTAAGATTATTCTTTTTGTTTAAGACATAATAATAATCTAATCTTGTATCTAATTTGTTTGTTTTTATACTTCTATCCTGATTAACATTATATCTATCTGATCTCTGTAGCGGATCGAAAACATCTGTATCTGGAGTTAAAGGGTCATTAATCTGGGTAAAGACACCTCTGAAAGGAATTTGATTTCTTATAGCATTATAAAAAGGAGTTTCTTGTTGGAAAAGGTGTTGTATTTCTAAAGAAAAAACATTTTTAGAATTATGCGTGTAATAAGCATTTACATTTTGTTGTAGAGAAAATGGAGTGTTTTCTAAATTTTCATTAATATCTTCTGAAACCCCAGCTCTTGTAGAAAGAAAAATGTTTCTCTGTTCTTGTCTAGAAAGCTTTCCAAAAATATCATAATCTAACCTAAATTTATTATTCGGTTTATAACTAGCACTTAATTTTAACAATCCTAAAGTGTTTCTCTGTTGGGTATTTTCTGAAGTTTCTTCAATAGTATTATCCGTTTCATCTAAAGTATCATCGATATATACTCTGTTTGTATTTGTTACTAAATCAACCTTAGTATCGCTTATGATACTATAACCACTAAGATCTAAAACTTTACTAGCTGTAAGACTAAAATTAGCAGCTCCAAATTTAGTATTAATCTCATTTGCTCGATTATTTTGCAATGTAGTAAAAGCAAGATCATCACCTGAAATAGAAAAGGAGGTTCCTGCTCTTCCAAAATTTCTAAAACCACCAGTAAACCTAAAATAGTCTCTTCTTGTAAACGGAACTTCACCAATATCATTAAAATCGGTAAGAACATTGATACTATAAGACGGGCTATAATAAAATAATTTAGGTTTAACTATATATCGTTCTGTTTCTCCTATTCCTGAGCCTACCGAAATATCGCCAAACCAAAAGTTCTTTTTCCCTTCTTTAAGCTTTATATTAATTGCTATTTGATCCTGAGAATTACTAAGACCTTTCATTTGACTTACATCTTCATAGTTACGAAGTACTTCTACTTTATCCAGCGCATCGGCCGGAATATTATTGGTTGCCAATTTTGAATCTCCATCAAAAAAATCTTTTCCTTCGATCATTACTTTAGAAACCGCCTTACCTTCTACTTCAATTTCTCCTTCATCATTTACTACGATCCCGGGTAGTTTTTTAAGCACATCTCCCAATTTTTTTTCAGTGCCGTTTACAAATGAATCTGTATTATAAACCAAAGTATCACCTTTTATCACAACTGGAATTTCATATACAATCTCTACTTCATCCAAATCATTTTCCTGAGGTTTCATTTCAAAATCAGCAATTATATCTCCGGTTTTCACTTCTATAGACTTAGCTTCTGCATAAAGTCCTATATAACTAACTTTAAGAACATAATTCTTATATTCTGGTACTGAAATTTTATACCTTCCATCAGAATTTGTAATCCCATACCCTACCATCGTATTATCAGATTTTAGATATGCGATTACATTTGCCATCTCTATCAAATTTCCTGTAGAATCTTTAACAACTCCTGAAATCTGTACTTTTTGAGCATTGATGATCTGGGCCATTCCGATAAGGAATACCAGTAGTTGTATTTTCTGATTCATATTTCTGATTGATTCTCTCTACTTTAGAGAGTACTTTAACAGTACTACTGTAGAGGCTTTGAATACTAATTATTTATTCTTGAACACACTATAACTGTATGTGTTTTTGATTTTATAATCACCCTCCTATTCGTATTCTAATACCATCTCCACCACCTCTTCTAGACATATGACTTTCCATTTCTCTAATTTTTTTCTCCATAATACGCTCAAACTCTTGTTCTTTAATTATTTTTCCTTTAGTAGGTTCTTTAATTTCAATTTCTTTCTTGGGATTAAGGACTATTTTAGAACATAATATGTTTTCTTCTCCATCATTGACTTCGAGTATTAAACCTGGTAATCCCCCATAGTTTCCTGGACCATTAGATATTGGAATTTCAGGAGTATACCAGGCAGTAATTGTAACCTCCTCTTCTTTAGGTTCTCCCTTTTCTTCCTCACTTTTCATAGTGCTTAACGTATTTTGAATTCGTCTCATACGTTTTGCAGTTGCCTTATAACACTGGTAAGCACCTATTTTTTTCATTTCATCTTCTAATTTCCAATCTAATTTTTCCAGATCATCCTTTATTAAAAACAGTTTACCCATCATATCTCTTTTATTAGCATATCTTTTCTCTTTTATATTTTTATATAAAACATCAGAAATACCTGATCCAGCCATAATAATAGTCATACCACCCGAAGACTTAGGTGTTTCCAGATTTTGCACCTCTTTATAAACAGATTCAGAGTTCGTAAAACTCAAAGAATATTCTCGCTGAAATTGTTTTTTAAGCATTTCCTGAATTTGTTTTTGCATATCTGCATTCATTTTAGAATCATCTGCATTAAAATCTATCTTGCGATTTGTTTTATATGTTACCACGCCCTGAAAATTTTGAGAACATAAACTCTTACATGTAAATAAGAATATCAATATTAAAACTCGTATCATAACTTTTGTTTTTTTGATTTATACAGTACAAATATGTGAAGTCAATATCAATCTATGAGTTAACCAGTGTTAACGTGTGTTAACCGATTCGTTTTATATAGGATAAGAATCTTACTTTTGGATTATGCGAAAAGGAAGTTACCAGAGTATTATCTATTTTATTGCTAGCGTGATTATGATCACATTAGCAATTCAAGTTTACTGGAATTATAAAAATTATAGAACAGGAAAACAGCAATTAATAAATGAAGTACAAATCAGTCTAGACAATGCTGTTGATGAATACTTCACAGAGCTCGCCAAAGAAAGTACCGTTTTTATAATGACTGATCGTATGTTATCAGAAACGGTAAAGCGTGAAGAAGCTTTTAAAAATCGAAGAATTGCCTTTCAAAACTTTACACGTATAGATTCTTTTGACCTAAATAAAGATGTAAAGATTTCGGTTGTAAAGGACTCGGCAACACAGAACATTCATATCTTAAAAGGTCCTAATTTATCAAAAGAAGAAATCATAAAATGCCAATCCGACCTTATGTCGCATCTTGTAAAACATGAGGAAGATAACAAGTCGTATAATAAAGATAGTATAAATGACGTATTTAAAAGTCTTGCCTCAAAAGCCATTATATCTATTGCACAAGACTCTCTAAATCTTTCAAGAATAGACACATTGGTTTTTAGAGAATTATCTCGAAAAAACATCAATATTGATTATGGTCTTAAGTATACCAACTCCCTTAGAGAAAAAAAAGAGATTAATACACGTATTGTTAAATCTGCGGTTTTACAAACCACATCAAAATCGTCATTTTTACCAGAAATAAGTACATTAGAATTGTTTTTTGTCAATGAAAAATTGACAATTTTTAAGAAGAACTTAGTCGGAATTCTACTATCATTTATATTATTAAGTGCAGTAATCGCAAGCTTATTATTTTTATTACGAATCATAAATAAGCAAAAACAATTGGCAGAATTAAAAAATGACTTGATCAGCAATATAACGCATGAATTTAAAACTCCTATTGCAACCATAAATGCCGCTCTAGAAGGAATTCAAAATTTCAATCCAGAAAATGATCCTGAAAAAACAAAAAAATATGTAGAGATGTCTTCTAATCAACTTTATAAGTTAAACATTATGGTTGAAAAAATTTTAGAAACAGCTACCCTAGATAGTGATAAACTACAATTAGATCTTGAAGATGTGGATATCATATCCTTGATAAAGAGTATCTCACAAAAACACAAAAATAATACACCAAATAAAAGTATAACGTTTACCTCTTCTCACTCAAACATGGTGACGAGTTTAGATGTTTTTCATTTTGAAAACGCTATAAATAATATTATCGATAATGCCATAAAATATGGAGGTAGTATCATAGGCATATCCATAAAAAAGACCAGTAACCACATTACTATAGAAATTACAGATAATGGATCAGAACTTACTAAAGCACATAAAGATAGAATATTCGAAAAATTCTATCGCGTTCCGAAAGGTAATACTCATAACATCAAAGGTTTTGGAATAGGCTTGTTTTATACTAAAATCATTGTTGAAAAACACAAAGGCGTCGTACAACTTATACTAGACAAAGGGCTAACAAACTTCAAAATTACCTTGCCGAATGAATAAAACAATAGAAATAATAGTAGCCGAAGACGAACCATCTTTAGGTCAAATTATTAAAGAAAGTTTAGAGACTAGAAATTTTAACGTTCATCTTGCACAAGATGGTGAAGAAGCATATACGCTTTATAAAACAAAAAGCGCTAAACTTATTGTACTTGACGTTATGATGCCCAAAAAAGACGGTTTCACATTAGCCAAAGAAATTAGAAAAGAAGATGATACAATACCGATTATTTTCTTGACAGCAAAGTCACAAACACATGATGTTGTTGAAGGTTTCATGATAGGGGGGAATGATTATCTCAAAAAACCTTTTAGTATGGAAGAACTAATTGTGAGAATAAATAACCTACTTCATCGTAGCGCCCTGCAAAAAAAGACAGAAATCATTTCTATTGGAATATACACCTTTGACTTTACAAAACAACTACTCTGCCATGATCAACAAACCCAACAATTAACTCATAGAGAAGCTCATTTACTATTTCACTTAGTAAAAAACAAAAATCAAGTATTAGACAGGTCTATGATACTTAAAAAATTGTGGGGTGACGACGATTTTTTTAATGGAAGAAGTATGGATGTTTTCATAAGTAAACTTCGTAAAAAACTAAAACAGGATGACACTATAAAAATTATAAATGTTAGAGGCTATGGTTATAAATTAGTATATTAAATACCTCTATTCGCTTTTAAAACCCTAAATAACTTCTATATATAACACATATCTTATAGAAATTCTTTTCTATCCTTTTTACGTTACTCATAAAATCCACTATATTTACCCCATACTTTAGTATTTAGTTTACAACAGCCCAAGAAAAATAATCGAATATGCATATAGCTATAGCTGGAAACATCGGTGCCGGAAAAACAACTTTGACCCGATTGCTTGCTAAACATTACAGATGGGAAGCTCATTTTGAAGATGTATTAGAAAATCCATATTTAGAAGATTTCTATAATAAAATGGAACGATGGTCCTTCAATCTTCAAATTTACTTTCTAAACAGTCGTTTTAGACAAATCCTTGATATTCGAGAAAGCGGAAAAGATATCATTCAAGATAGAACCATATATGAAGATGCCTATATTTTTGCACCAAATCTTCATGCTATGGGACTGATGACAAATCGTGATTTTGAAAATTATAGATCTCTCTTTGATCTTATGGAAAACGTAGTAGAAGGTCCTGATCTGCTTATATATCTTAGAAGTAGTATTCCTAATCTAGTTGCTCAAATCCATAAACGCGGACGAGAGTATGAAAACACGATTAGTATCGATTATCTAAGTCGATTAAATGAACGTTATGAAGCGTGGGCACACGATTATGATAAAGGCAATCTTCTTATTGTAGATGTTGATAATCTTAATTTTGTAGATAACCCTGAAGATTTAGGTAACATTATTAATCGAATAGATGCAGAGTTAAATGGATTATTCTAAGCTGTAACCTTGTATGGATTTTAATATCTTGTTTGAGTTTCTTCACGATCTTCAAAATAATAACCATAAAGATTGGATGGATGCCAATCGAAAGCAATATCATTCGGTTAGAAATTCATTCGTGAAATGGCTAGACCAAGTAGACGGTAAACTAACGACAATAGACCCAGAGTACTACCCTACCCCTGGCAAAAAGGGTATTAATCGTATAAATAATAATTTACTCTTTCACCCTAACAAACCTGTTTATAAGGATCATTTTGGTGCAGGATTAGATCAACGTACAAAACAAGGAGATTTTTATATACATATTGGCCTATCAGAATGCTTAATAGCTGGTGGCTACTGGAAACCCGACAACAAAATTTTAAATAGTATACGAGAGGCAATAGACTATGATGGAGAAAAATTAATCAATATTCTTAATAAGAAAAGTTTTAAAAATGTATTTGGTGGCTTGTTACCAGATGAAGACAAATTAAAAACAGCTCCTAAAGGCTATTCTTCTGATCATCAACATATAGATTTGTTGCGACATAAAACTTTTGCGGTTATTCACCCTTTAAATAGAGAAGACATTCTCAAAGATGATTTTATGGATAGAGTACTTACTGTTTACAAAGAAATGCTTCCGTTTAGAAGGTATTTGAATCAGGCCGTTACCGTTTAATTTCTGAATAAGATTGCAACATAAACTATTGAAAAAGCGAAAGGCATATGAGTAATACCCTTCGCTTATTATTGGCATCTATACAACCACATCAAAAAGGATTAGTGAAATCTAGTATACGATCTATATGACCCGTTTGATGAAATTCTGGTTCGTACTACTTTTCTTTCTGTATTTGTTGATGTCAAATAATTTGCCCACCATATTCCGTTATCAAAGTCTACTTGATACTTAAGAAACCATTTATAGTCAGACCATGGCCATATCCCATCTTTTTCCCAAGCGTAAAACTGTACACGAACTCTACCACAAATTACATTTGTCCAAGTACGCGTATCATCTAATTCTCTCCAAGCTCCTCCAAAATATGAGCTTCTAGTAAGTGGTGAAGTTCTTGCCCCTTCATCACAAAATTCTATATTCGAAGGCGTAGAAGATACCGGTGCATTACAATACGTATTTCTAAAATTCGTAGCACCAACATTATAACAAGCAGCTTTTTCTGTTAATTCAGCATAGGCATCATCTAGTATTTCAAGATATTCCTCTGACTTTAATACCTGTCGACCAGAAGATTTTAACACATCTTTGTTTGCCGTCATAGCAATTCGATTGGGCACCAATACATTTTGCGCTGTGACTTGAGCAAAAACATCAAAAGCAGTCATCTCTTTATCATTGATCAATCCTTTTTCCTGATTAATCAAGGCTTCTCCGTATAATCGTTCTACGACTACCATCTCATCCTCTTGTCCTAAAGCGATGAAATTAAATTCATGTCCGTCTTTTTGCACTTTGGCTATCGAGCGAAAATCTTGAGAAACTTCTGTAGGAAGTACAGCATCTTTAGTTGGTTCTTCATTAAGTTCTGCTTTTGAATCTCCCTCTATTACTTCTTCCTTTTCACAAGCAATAAACCCTATACTTAGGATAATTGCCATCATCGTCATTTTTAAAAATTGTTTTTTCATAATTAATTTAGTTTTAAAAGTTTGTTTGCCCCCTATGATATTTGGTTGTATCAGATACAACTAATTTTCAAGAGCAAATCTAGACGGCATGCACATAAAGATCAAGGAACAAATCTCCTATTTTAAAAAGGAAAAAACCCTTGATAATGAGGGGTTTAAATTTCAAAAAAAATACCTAAAAGACTATTTAGCAGTACGGTAAAACCGTTTTCTATTCCTTTAAAACATAATATGTTTTGAAATAAGAATTAGTTTTTTATAAAAAAATCGAAAGTATATTCTTTTAGAAAAAAAGATTAATTAGTTCTTGTTAAAACAAGCACAAGGGATAAATTGATTTTAAGAAAAGGGGTTACTTATTAAGTAACTTTTTAAGATAATTAATAATCAAATTAGTAGCTCCAGTATTACTATTAATAAAGTGTCCTGCAATCATCCCAGTCTTTTCTCGAAATTGTTTATCATTAATGAGCTTACTCGTTATCTCACTAAACTCATCAGAACTTGATACAGAAAATAATCCCGCCAATTTTTGAAGTTGTTTTGCTTCTCGAAATTTCTCAAAATTCTTTCCTATTATAATCGGAATTCCAAAAGTAGCAGGTTCTAAAATATTATGAAGTCCACCTGTTCCCATAGCACCGCCAACATATGCGATATCTCCATAGCTATACACTCTAGATAAATATCCGATCGTATCCATAACAAATACCTGATAAGACTTTAAGTCTTTACCATCTTTCTCTGAATATAAAACAGTTTTCTTTTTAACTTTTTCCTGTAATTGCTTCATTGCAGTAGTTTTAAATTCATGAGGAGCAATTATGAAGCATATCTCGTCTGAAGCTGTATTGACAAAATCAACAAAAACAGTTTCGTCTTCTGGCCAGGAACTACCCATCACAATACAAACTTTATTCCCAATAAATTCCTCAATGAAGTCAACTTGATTATCCATTTCGATCTGATGTGAAACCCTATCAAAACGAGTATCCCCACTTAATGTACTATTTGTAAATCCATGTTTAGCAAGTAAACTTTCAGAAATTTTATCTTGCACAAAAAAATGATTTATTGTTTTTAAAGCATTACGCATAAAACCACCATACCATTTAAAAAATGCTTGATCCTCTCTAAAACTAGTCGATATAAAAACCGTTGGGATATTTTGTGTCTTAAGTCTATTTAAAAAATTTGGCCAAAACTCATATTTAACAAATACAGCTAATTCTGGTTGTACAAGCTCTATAAATCGTTTGGCATTAACTTTTGTATCTATTGGTAAGTATATAATAACATCTGCTAGAGTACTGTTTTTTTTTGCCTCATATCCTGAAGGTGAAAAAAAAGTAACCAACAGTTTATGATTTGGATATTGTTTTTTTAAAGATTCCATAACAGGAACTCCCTGTTCATATTCTCCCAAAGAAGCACAATGAAACCATAACACTCTATGATTAACCAACATTTCTTCTTCTAACAATCGAAAAACATGTTTTCTTCCCGATACAAACAATTTCAGTTTAGAACTTAACAAACTAACTACAGGAAGTATCCCATTAAATATTGAGATTAAGATGTTGTACAAAATACCCAAAAATGATGCTTTTTTAATGAGTTGCTAAAATACTGCGCTATTTCCTTTAAAAAAAGACATACCAAATTTAAAAGTCTTCGCTTCTTTTTTTATCAATACAACACAAAAAAGACTAGAAAATAAATTATTATCTATTTTTTGTCTTAAAAAATTAATAATTTAATACAATTATTCACACAAACTCAATATCTATGAAATTAAAAACTACTTTAATTGCTTTATTTTCGTGCGTTCTCGTTTGCGCACAAAACTTTAGAGAAGTTCAACTTCCTACACCCGACAAATTAAACCCATTATTTATTGGTCCACTTGTTAAATCTACTATTCATTATGGTGTTACCCCTCCAAATTACAATGGTAAAGTAATTGTATTCAACCATGGTTACATTGATCTTAACCAAGGGCAATTTCTTTTTGACAATTCGTTTTATCAAGATACTTATAATGAAGGCTATCAAGCTATTTTTGTTGCCACCACCAGAGGCAAAGGCATTTGGGTAAATGGTAAATTATTAGCAGACGCTATTGATATTATAACTGATCGATTTAATGTTCCTGACATCTATTTAGTAGGTCATAGTAATGGCGGTAAAGCAGCAGAAGCTGCAATGTTTCAGTATCAAAAAAACAACAAAGTTACAAAGGCCTTTGCATTGGGTACTCCATTTTGGGGAACGTACCTAGCCGATATCTCTCAAATGCCATGGCTTAATTGGGCATGGAGTCTTACGGGATTAAATGAGGGAGCACGGACCTCAACCACCTATTATTGTAGAGACGTTGTACGTCCATATTTGGATAATCACCCAGATAATCAACCTGAAAAATTTGTAGTATTAGGAGCTTCAGGGTTTTATAAAGGATCAACAATTGCAGCTGCAGCATTCTTACTTACTGGAGGAATACTTTTACCCGTACAAGGAGCAAATGATGGTGTAGCACCTTATACTAGTACACTTAGACCCGGAGCAACTTATGTTTTCAAAAAAAACGACTCAAGAGCTATTTTTGATCATCTAGATGTTGGGTTAGGTCAGTTTAGTTGGCCATATATAAAATCTTATATCGAAAATCGTTCTCAAAAAAATAGCGCTACTTCAAATTCGACTTTATATGACTCCAAAATAGAGAGTGACTATTATATCATATCTTCTGAAAATAAATACGATAAAATTTTACTTGATAAGAATAGTAAATATGCCATGGCAGAAATTTTGCACGAAAAACCATCTAGCGAGTTTAACATTTTTGACAAAAACAATACCAAAATAAAATTTTCAAAAAACCTAAGCCCTGTAAAGCACAAAACGATTATTTCTATTACCGAAAATAACGTCACCATTAAAAGTGATTCAAAATATGCTGCTTTTGTAAAACAAAACAATAGCATAAAAATGTCATTAGATAAAATTAGCCAAAGTAACTATCCTGTCTTAAAAGTAAGTTTTGAAGCAACTAAAAATGATATTAATTTGTTAGTAAATTCAAAAGCACGAGGGGTAATTACTAGAACTAGTAAAATAGACGGCACTCCTGTAAAAAGTGCTCCAGAGATAATCATTTTCGAAAAAAAAGGTGAGCATTATTATTTTGACTCCAAAAATTTAGAAGAAGGTATATATAGTCTGTTTCTAAATGGGGAAAGCGCTGGAAATTTTAAGCGAAGTATTATTTCTGGTTTTGTAGTTGGTGATGTTAAAAACAGTTTAACCAAGACAGTAAATAACACCCCTACTGATAAACCTCAAAAATCAATTAGATTAATTCCTAACTCGGTTAAAAATAACGCCTCACTCTACATTGGAGAACAAAATACAACTAAAAACCTTTTAATTACAATATATGACACAACGGGTAAAACAATTAAAGATTTTAAAAGAAGAATACATCAACATGGTAAAGTAGATATTTCTGAAGATTTAAAGTATCTATCTCCGGGTATTTATCTTTTAAAAGTAAATGATTTTAAAATCATACGATTCCTGAAAAATTAATCGTTTCCCTCCTTAAGCAAAGTATCTTAAATAGCGTTCTGCATAAGATACTTTGCTTTTTGTTTAAAATACCTTTTTAATATTGCATACTTATAAATTAAATGATCTAACATAAAAATACAACCATGCCTATCTGGGAATAAACATGGTTATACAGTAAACAAATTATTATGATTTAAGAGTAATTAGGTAATTTTCTTAAAAAAATAAATCTCTTATACACGCGTAGTTGGTTTTACATGTTAGAGATATATGGATATTAACATCCAAAAAATGGTTTGATTGAATCTGGTAGGAAATCACAAATATTAAAATCGTTATCTCCGTCACCAGTACCATCTTCCGAAGATGAAGAACAACTTGCCGATACTCCTCCATTACACTCAAATGTATCGATAATCTCTCCATTTTGAGAAACTGTTATCACCCCATTAGAAGAAGAAGCTGAGACACTATTTCCTGCATAATTTCGTACCCCGCAATCTGTTGTTACTGTACAATCAGCATTACAAACTCCTACAAAAGCAACTATCATAGCTACTGTTAAAAACTTTTTTTTCATGATTAAAAATTAAATTGATAAAACTGTAATTAAAAAAAGTATATGTTCTATACCTAGGATTTAAATGTAGATCAATACTAAGAATAAAAAGAGGTGACTTTTATTAAATAAGAGTTTGAATGTATGAAGTGACATTTTTAGTGTATGTATTATATTTCTTTACCTATTACTATATATATTATCAATGTCATTTCATTTGTCATGTCGCATTGCTATTTCCTTAAAATCTCATTGGCTATAGTATCAATATTTCGTACTTTCGTGAGGTTACAAGAAACACATCTATGAAGAAAATACAAATGGTTGATCTTAAGGGTCAATACGAGCAAATAAAAGAGCAAGTAGATTCGTCTGTACTTGATGTAATACAGTCGACAGCCTTTATTAATGGACCTGAAGTTCATAATTTTCAAAAAGAATTAGAAGAATACTTAAATATAAAACACGTTATCCCATGTGCAAATGGCACAGATGCCTTACAAATTGCCATGATGGGTTTAGGGCTAAAACCAGGTGACGAAGTGATTACTGCAGATTTTACTTTTGCAGCCACTGTTGAAGTAATTGCTTTATTACAACTAACACCTGTACTGGTAGATGTAGAACCAGACTCTTTTAATATTGATCCAAAAGCCATTAGAAAAGCTATAACTCCAAAAACGAAAGCTATAGTACCAGTTCATTTGTTTGGCCAAGCTGCTAATATGGATGAAATTATGGAAATTGCCAACGAACATAAATTATTTGTTATTGAAGATAATGCACAAGGGATTGGTGCAGATTATAAGTCTCAAGATGGAAAAACTCTAAAAACGGGAACTATAGGCCATATTGCTTCTACTTCATTTTTCCCTTCTAAAAACTTAGGTTGTTATGGGGATGGAGGTGCTATTTTTACTAACAATGATGAATTGGCGCATACCATTCGTGGGATTGTAAATCACGGTATGTATAAGAGGTATCACCACGATGTAGTGGGTGTAAACTCAAGGTTGGATTCTATCCAAGCTGCCGTTCTAAGAGCAAAACTTCCTAATTTAGATCAATATAATAACGCTAGAAGAGCAGCTGCCAGAAAATATAATAAAGCTTTCGAAGGCATTTCTAATATCATCACCCCGCAAATAAAAGGAAATGGTTGTGCAACCAATCATGATACCATTTGCGATACGTGCAATTGTCATGTTTTTCATCAATACACTCTAAAAGTAATAGATGTAGATCGTGATGCTCTTGCGCAACACCTTAATGAAAAAGGCATTCCTTGTGGTGTTTATTACCCTATACCTCTACATAGTCAAAAAGCATATCTTGATGAAAGATATAACGAAGCTGATTTCACTGTTACAAATCAACTAGTAAAAGAAGTTATTTCATTACCCATGCACACAGAATTGGATAATGAACAAATCGACTTTATTACCAAAACTATTATTGACTTTGTAAGTTAAATTCAAATAAAAAAACAAAAGTATAGTATGATTTGAGAGTGTTCTCAGGGCATATTATATTCAATTACTAAACTTAAGCATTAAATATCTAAATGGATTCTTTTCGTATCTGTTATAATCTTACGCCTTACGATTCTCTAGGGCTACCACCTCTTCCTGAAGCATATATTGTATCTGTAAAAGATAATCTTTTAAGCTATGTTGAAAAACAAGCTACATTAAATACCTTAGACAGTTTACATATTAATTATAAGGATTCACCTCATGAGCAAATCCTTGAATTATGTGATGCATTAAAACCAATTGTTTTAGAACAACGATTTCAGCCTAAAAAAAGCAGAAAAAAGTTAAAACTAGCAGCACTATTAGAAAATCAAACGACTAAAGAACTGGTTGTTTCTTTTGTAAATAGAAAACTAGCAACATTTTATATGTTGATTAACGAAAATAAATACCCTATTTGCTATAATGCTAATAGAAAGGATCCTGCTGAAATATACAGAATTCAACATCAAGAAAAAGCATTAGAACCATTACTTAAATTCATCAAAACCGATGATGGAATCGAATACTCTTTCTCACTTAGTGATCATCAAAAAGAATACATTCCTTCTCAACATAACATTGTTATTTTATTAAATGATCCATCATGGATTATTCTCAATAAAAAAATATACCAAATCAGTAATTTAAATGCGAATAAATTAAAACCATTTTTCACAAAAGATGTGATAACTATTGCTCAAAAGCACATCAAAACATATGTTGAAAAAATCATAATTCCGGTGATCAAAAATGTCAATATATCCGCAATTGGTTTTGATGTATCTACCAAAAGTGAAATCACCGCGTACACTATAGAAATCATTCAGGATTTTATCGCCGACAAGTATGTCATAAAAGTAAGTTTTGAATATCAATCTAGTATTTTTGATTGTAATGAAACTAAAAAAACGGCCTCTCAAGTACTATTTGATGAAGGCGGACAACTACAAATTATTCAAACTAAAAGAAACACAGAAGAAGAACAAAAAATCATTGATCTTTTAATAAATAAAGGACTACACCTTAACAATAATCGATTATTAGAAACTTCTTCACAAGATCCTTTTTCTATATTTGAATGGTATCGAGAGTATAAAAATCAACTTACAGAAGATGGCTTCACTTCAATTATCCCGCAAATTGAAGATAAAGATATAGCCTTAGCTTCCTACACTATTGATTTTAAAAACCAAAAAAAAAATGATTGGTTTGATATAAAGGGTATTATTACGATAGGAGATTTTAAAATTCCGTTTTCAAAATTTGTAGATAATATTAAACAAAACAATCGTATTTTTTCTATAGATGATGATACCGTTTTTTTGATTCCAGAATCCTGGATGACTAGATATAAAAAGCTAGCTAATTTTGGCAAAGTAAATGATGATACACTTATTATCAATAAAAGTAATTATACAATACTACAGGAGGTTCTTCCTCCTGAAGAAGTGGATTTAAAACCTGCTACAGAAATTGTATATACCCAATCACCTTTACTTAAAGCTACTTTACGTCCTTATCAAGAAGAAGGGGTACAATGGTTGGTAAAGCACTATAATAATCAACTAGGTGCATGTTTAGCCGATGATATGGGTTTAGGAAAAACATTACAAACTATAGCGATGCTTGTTTTTGCAAAAGAACAACTAAAACTTGTAAAAGGCACAACAAAAAATGTTAGACTAGATCTATTTGATGATCCATTAGAGGTAAAAAAATACCTTAAGGCTCTAATTATATTACCATCATCACTAATATTTAATTGGGCACAAGAAATTTTGAAATTTGCACCACATTTTAGCATTGCAAAATACACTGGAGCGACAAGAAAAGAAATAGTACCATATCTTCAAGATTATGATGTTATTTTAACTACCTATGCCACTGCTGCAAAAGACATTAAGGTTCTTGAAAAAATCAACTTCAATTACTTGATATTAGACGAGAGTCAACAAATTAAAAATAAAGAATCTAAAGTATTTACTGCAATAAATACTATTAATGTTACTCATAAAATATCATTAAGTGGTACCCCCATAGAAAATTCGTTATCTGATCTTTGGTCGCAAATGCAGTTTATTAATCCTGGAATCTTAGGAAGCTTTCCTTTTTTTAAGGAACATTTTAAAATTCCGATAGAAAAGCATAGAAATCAAGATCGTATCGAAGTACTAAAAGGTCTTATCGATCCTTTTATTTTAAGGCGTACCAAAGAACAAGTAGCCAAAGATTTACCCGCTCTTACAGAACAGATCATTTACACCGAAATGTTACCTGCACAAGAAAAACAATATGAATCTGAAAAATCGGCAACCCGCAATGCTTTACTTGGTATAGATACCCAAACTAATAACAAAATTCACATTCTTAACTCATTAAATAAGTTAAGACAATTAGCCAATCACCCAAAATTAGTCTTTTCTAAAACAGAGACAACATCGGGTAAATTTATAGATGTAACCAATTATATTTCCACTCTTGCAAAATCAAATAAAAAAGTACTTGTATTTAGCTCCTTTGTATCTCACCTAGAATTATACACTAACTGGTGTGATCAAGAAAATTTAAGTTACACTGTTTTAACTGGGCAAACTAAAAGTGAAGATCGGGAACAAAATGTAAAAGATTTTCAAGAGAATCAGGATATCTCTGTATTTTTCATCTCACTAAAAGCTGGTGGTGTAGGTCTTAATCTTACCAAAGCTTCATATGTTATCCTATTAGACCCATGGTGGAATCCTTTTATTGAAAAACAAGCAATAGCAAGAGCACACAGAATAGGTCAAACACAACCTGTAACGGTAACACGATTTATTACTAAAAATACTATTGAAGAGAAAATTATACAATTACAACAAAAAAAGAAAGTATTATCAAATGATATTATTGCTACCGATTCGATCCCTGATTATATCGATGAAGATTTAGAAGAATTGTTAAAATAGACCGTAATATCCTTGTGTTTTTGTTAACTCATTCAATTAGGCTATATTTAGCCTAATATAGAATTATACACTTCACACAATGCAAAAGTTACACACTCTTATTTTAATATTCGCTTGTACTTTTTTCTCGCAAGCGCAGGATACGTATTTACAATGCGGAAAAATCATAGATACCAAAGCTGGAAAAATTTTAATTGAAAAAACCATAGTTGTATCGGGAAATAAAATAACAAAAATTCAGGATGGATATACTACCGGTAAAAAAGGAGATACTACTATTGATCTAAAAGGTAAAACGGTAATGCCCGGATTGATTGATATGCATGTTCATTTAGAAGAGGAAACAAACCCTAAAAAATATATACAACGATATACTGATAACGAAGCTGATATTGCTTATAACTCTGTAGAATTTGCCAAAACTACGCTAATGGCAGGATTCACAACCGTAAGAGACCTTGGCGGTAGTGGTGTTAATATCTCACTTAAAAAAGCTATCAGTAAAGGCAGAATAGATGGTCCAAGAGTTTTTACAGCTGGTAAAGCTTTAGCAACCACAGGAGGTCATGCTGATCCCACTAATGGAAGTAAGAGAATTTTAATTGGTGACCCAGGTCCTAAAGAAGGAGTAGTTAACAGTATTGGTGATGCAAAAAAAGCAGTAAGACAACGTTATAAAAATGGCGCAGATCTTATTAAGATAACCGCTACTGGTGGCGTACTTAGTGTAGCTAAAAGTAGTTCAAATCCGCAATTCACTTTAGAAGAAATAAAAGCTATTTGCGAAACCGCAAAAGACTACGGTTTTCATGTTGCTGCACATGCTCATGGTGACGAAGGGATGCAACGTGCTATACTAGGAGGTGTAAAAACTATTGAACATGGTACTCTGATGAGTGAAAAAACCATGGACTTAATGAAACAACACGATGCGTATTTAGTACCAACTATTACAGCCGGAAAAGAGGTTACCGAAAAAGCCGCTATTAAGAATTACTATCCCGCTATTATTGTTCCTAAAGCTCTCGAAATTGGGCCAAAAATTCAAAACACTTTTAGTAAAGCCTATAAAAGAGGGGTCGGAATTGCTTTTGGTACTGATGCTGGAGTATATAAACATGGCCAAAACGCAAAAGAATTTGAATTTATGGTAGAAGCAGGAATGCCAGCTATAGAAGCAATACAAAGCGCTACAACAACCAATGCGAAACTTCTGAATATGCAGGATCAATTAGGACAAATTGCCATTGGTTTTCTAGCCGATATTGTAGCTGTAAATGATGATCCTACCAAAAAAATAAGCACTATGGAAAATATTGTGTTTGTAATGAAAGATGGCAAAGTTTATAAAAAATAATCTATACCAAAACTTATCCTACAAAGAAACTATCTTAAAGCATAATAATGTATACATAAGGATATGAGCGAAAAAAAATATATCACAACGGGAGAAGGACTACCTAATTGGCCCAATCCTATAAGCCATGCTGTTGTGGTTAATAATATGTGTTTTGTAAGCGGTCAATTGGCTGTTGATCCTAATGGCGATTATGTCTCTGGAACCGTTTTAGAAGAAGGCAAATTGGCATTCTCTAACTTTTTTGCAGCTTTAAAAAATGCTGGGTTTACAAAAAACGATGTCGTATTTATTGATATTGCATTTGATGATTTAAAATATTTACCAGAAATAAATAAATTATATATTGCTCTATTCCCTGAAGGTAAAAGACCAGCAAGAACTATATATCAAGCAGAAGCTTTACCTTTTGGTGGAAAAATTAAGATTACAGGAACTGCAGTTAAAGATTTAAGTTAATGGGTTATATCGTATAAATTATATTAAAACTGATTTTAAAATTCAACCTCCAGAAAACATAGATTAATCATGGAAAAAACCTTTAAAATATTTCATTATATAAGTTTTTTACAATATCCATTTTTAATAATTGCACTATATTATTGCTATAAACCAATAATCTTTGATAATCAAAACTTTGTTGAAAGTTATAATTTAGGATTGTTATTTATAGGAATTGGACTTAGTTTTACTTCGCTTGCCGACATAAAAAAAAGAACTAAACTTGGTGACAAAATATTTGGGAATCCAAAAAATGCAAAACTTTGGATTATTTATTTAGGTATACTCGTATTATCAATCTTTTCATTAGCCATTATCACAATGTTTTTTACTAAAAAACCTGAATTAAATCAAATATCTATTGGATTGTTTGTATTGGGTATTGGAACTATTGGATTACTGCGAATGAATCTTGAAATTATCAAAACATATCAGCCAGATTGGGCTAAGCTAAA
Source organism: Aquimarina aggregata (assembly GCF_001632745.1). GTDB lineage: Bacteria > Bacteroidota > Bacteroidia > Flavobacteriales > Flavobacteriaceae > Aquimarina > Aquimarina aggregata. The sequence continues at coordinate 214,726 of NZ_LQRT01000035.1, forward strand.
AAAACATAAAGTATTAGATAAATCATAAATTTTAAAACCTAAAAACATGAGACTAAATGCTGGAATTCTAACCACAAAACTCCAGGAAACAAAATCATTTTATACCGAACACCTAGGGTTTACTATAAAATTTGAGAACGAATTTTATCTCTTATTACATACACCAAACAAAAAAGATACAATTAGTTTTCTTTTACCCAACCATCCCACTCAACACCCTTTTTTTCACCCAGAATTTCAAGGACAAGGAATGTATTTAACGATTGAGGTCGAAAATGTTGATGAGTTTTATCATAATTTACAGAATCAAAATATCGAAATCAAAGTTGACCTAAGAGACGAACCATGGGGTGAAAGACACTTTGCTATTGAAGATCCCAATGGTATCGGAATTGATATCGTAAAATACACAGAACCTCTAGAAAGCTAAATCCATTACTTTCAAAAAATACTTAGTAACATTTTAAAAATAGTTAGACATATAGTTACGCAACAATCATTTAATCAAAAAACCACACGATCATGAAATCTAACTTAAGTCAAACTTCAAAAAGGATATTGTGTATTGGTATCTTCTTTCAATTAATTACAATCTCTATTTCTACAGCACAAACCAAAGTAGATAAGATTGATAAGGTTATGCAACTGTACTCATCATATAACCAATTTAATGGTTCTGTTTTAGTTGCAGAAAAGGGAAAAGTAGTATATAAGAAAGGATTTGGATTAGCTAATATGGAATGGGATATTAAGAACAAACCCGATACTAAACATCGATTGGGTTCAATCACGAAACAATTCACTGCAATGTTAATTCTTCAATTAGTTGAGCAAGGAAAATTAAAATTAGATGTTCCGATCACTACTTATTTACCTAATTACACCAAAGCCACAGGGGATAAAATAACAATTCATCACTTACTTACACATACTTCTGGCATTCCAAATTATACCTCTTTTGCTGGTTTTTTTCAAAATACATCTCGCAATCCATACACCCCAGAAGAATTTGTTAACGTATTTAAAGACTCTACATTACAATTTGTACCTGGTCAAAAATTTGCCTACAGTAATTCAGGATACTTCTTACTAGGATATATCATAGAAAAAGTATCAGGTAAGACTTATGAACAAATGCTGCAAGAAAATATCTTTACTCCATTAAAAATGAACAATACAGGTTATGATCATCACCATACAATTCTAAAAAATAGAGCCGGAGCTTATCAAAAGAATGGAAATTCGTATCTAAATGCTGGATTTCTAGATATGTCTATCCCTTATGCTGCCGGATCAATGTACTCTACCGTAGAAGACCTGTATTTATGGGATCAAGCATTATATACGGATAAATTAATTTCCAAAAAGAGTAAAGAGTTAATGTATACACCTTTTAAAGCAAACTATGGATATGGATGGAGTATTCGGTATCAAAAAATAGGTAAAAGCAATGATAGTATAAAAGTGATAGGTCATGGGGGTGGTATTAATGGCTTTAATACACTTATCTCTAGATATCCATCTGATCAAAATTTTGTTATACTACTCAATAATACGGGAAGAACTAATTTAGGAGAAATGACTACTGCTATCACAAATATTCTTAATAACCTTCCTTATGAAGAGCCTAAAAAATCGCTGGCATTTTCATTACTAGATATCATCAAAAAAAATGGTATCACTTCTGGTCTCGCAGAATTCAAAAAATTAAAAAAATCTGCAATTCATAAAATTGACCAAAGAGAAATGAATAGCGCAGGTTACCAATTATTACGATCAGGGAAAGTTAAAGAAGCAATCGAAATTTTTAAACTTAATGTTGATGCTTTTCCTAAATCTGGAAATGTATATGATAGCTTAGGCGAAGCATACATGACCGATGGAAATAACGAACTTGCAATTGAAAACTACAAAAAATCCGTTGAAATAGATCCAAAAAATAGTAGCGGAGCGGCCATATTAAAAAAACTTCAATCCAAATAGAAAAAAGCTCTATCAGATCTTACACATTTATCCCAGACACCTTTTCTTTTTTGTTTATTTTGTAGTCTAAATGCGATAACACATCAATTCATGTCGAATCAAAACATAAAAATTACCAAAAAAGAAATTTTATCTGATAATTGGTATACACTTCATAAAGTAACTTACGAATATCTAAACAAACAAGGACAATGGGAAACACATCAAAGAGAAGCCTATGATCGAGGAAATGGTGCAGTAATTTTATTATACAATGCCAGTATCAAGAAAATAATCCTAACCAGTCAGTTTAGATTACCCACATATATTAATGGTAATACTAATGGTATGATGATCGAAGCATGTGCTGGATTATTGGATCAAGACAATCCGGAAGATTGTATTAGAAAAGAAACTGAAGAAGAAACTGGATATAAAATAGATAAAGTGCAAAAAGTATTTGAATCTTATATGTCTCCAGGTTCTGTAACAGAAGTATTGTATTTTTTTATAGCTGAATATACTAGTGACATGAAAGTTAGTGAAGGTGGCGGCATTCAAGAAGAGCAAGAAAATATAGAAGTGCTTGAACTAGATTTCGAAAAAGCAATGTCAATGATGTATTCTGGTGAGATAAAAGATGCCAAAACAATTATGTTATTACAATATGCCAAAATCCACAACTTGATATCATAAATTGTTATTAATCATGATTCTAGCCCTAGACACATATTATTATAAAAATAAAGCAAAAACCGTTTGTGTGTGCTTTACTGATATTTCTAATAATCAACCCATACATATTTATTCTGAAATTATAGAAGGTGTTTCGGCATATGAACCCGGAGCTTTTTACAAGAGAGAATTACCCTGTATTCTTAGTATTTTAAAACAAGTTGATCTAAACGAAGTAACCTATATCATTGTAGATAGTTTTGTGATACTTGATGATTCAGGAAAATTTGGACTTGGCGGTCATTTATTTGAGGCTCTTGACAAAAAAATCCCCATTATAGGTGTTGCTAAATCTGGTTTTCATGCCAATAAAAATAATGTTTTAGAACTCTTGCGAGGCGAAAGTAAAAAACCATTATATATTTCTGCTATTGGAATCGAACTACAAACAGCATATATGATGATAAAATCAATGCATGGTGCATACCGAATGCCGACACTATTGCAACTCTTAGACACCAAAACAAAAGAAAATACAAAAGATTTTCTCGAAGGATAATTTTCAGGAAATTACAACTAATACGACCAAATATACAGTCCAATTATTAATCCTTTACAATTATGCAAATCTTAAAGCCAGATTTTACTCGTTTCAAATCAATTACAGATTTTCCTTATGCAGAGAATTTTGTTGATTTCGATACTCTCAAAATGCATTATATAGATGAAGGAAAAGGTGAAACAATTTTAGCATTACATGGAGAACCCACATGGTCATATTTATACAGAAAGTTCATCCCTATTTTAAAAGATTATCGATTTATTGCTCCAGATCTTATTGGTTTTGGTAAGTCTGATAAAATTGTTGGGCGCAAAAATTACAGTTTTGACTTACATTTTAGGTCTTTAGAAAATTTAATTCACAAATTAGATATAAACGATATTACTTTGGTAGTTCAAGATTGGGGAGGTATTCTTGGACTCTGTTTATTAGCAAAGTACCCTGAACGATTTAAAAGAGTAGTAGTACTAAATACTTTTCTACCTGTCGGAAAAAAAATGTCTTTCTTTTTTAAACTTTGGAGAATGTATGCTAAATACCACCCTTCTCTATCGATTGGTACTATCATACGCCAAGCCTCTTATCAAAAGATCCCTGCTGAAGTTATTAAAGCATATGAAGCACCATTCCCCAATCGTAAACATAAGGGTGGTGCAGTAGCTTTTCCTTTGTTGGTTCCCGCTACACCTAATGATCCTGCTGTAAAACCAATACAAAAAGCAAGAGATGTTCTTTCAAAATGGGATAAACCTGCTCTAGTTATGTTTTCAGATAATGACAAAGTATTGGGTGGTCTTCAAAAATTCTTTTATAAGTTGATTCCCACCGCCAATGAGCAACAAAAGATCATAATTAAAGATGCTGGACATTTTTTACAAGAAGAAAAAGGTGAAGAAATAGCAATGTATATTGATAAATTTATAAAAGGTGAGCTCAAAACAAAATAATTAGGATTTTAAGATTATCATAAATTTACTTATTCCCTACCCTTCAGTGCTATAAAAACTATTTCCCCCGCCATATCCCAATAGCCTAAAAACAACTAATAATCAACAAGTTAACACTTTTTTCTGTTTGATATTTCGCACCAATACAATAGGATGAAATATTTTTTCAGAAGAATCTCTTGTAGTTTTGTTTCATCGATTATTAATACATTATTAAATAGCTGGTATCAAACTTAAAACTAATAACTATAAAAAAAACTACTATGAACTTATTTAAAACAAAATTCAGATTTAACTTCAAAAACATTATTAGCATATTATCAGAGCTTCCTAAAGCTTGTAGTTATGCAATACACAGATAAAAAGGAGTATAATAGGGAAAACAATTACACATCACTTTTAAAACTTTTATTATGAACACAAAAATTAAATTAAACTATATAGTGCTGGCTAATATTTGCTTGTTAAGCAGCATAGTTTCAATGATCACATTAATTTTATTACTATTTTAAATTATTATCAAATCAATTTATTTATGAAATACAGCATAAAAAAGCCCCTAAAGGTGATGCACCGTTAGGGGTTAATTTTTACAATCTTGTTCTATTATATTGCTGCTGAAATTGTTTCCATAGATCGATCTACTTTTTTAACAAGTCCAGATAACACTTTACCAGGACCAACCTCTGTAAATGACGTCGCTCCATCATTAATCATATTCTTTATACTTTGAGTCCACTTAACAGGAGCTGTAAGCTGAGCTATCAAATTCTTTTTAATTTCTGAAGGATTCGTAACAGCTGTAGTAGTTACATTTTGGTATACAGGGCAGTTTGGTGTGTTAAAGGTAGTTGCTTCTATTGCCGCTGCCAGTTCTTCTCTTGCCGGTTCCATTAATGGGGAATGAAAAGCACCTCCTACTGGTAAAACCAAAGCTCTTCTTGCCCCTTTTTCTTTCATAACTTCGCATGCTTTTTCAATAGCATCGACCTCGCCTGATATTACCAATTGACCTGGACAATTATAATTAGCCGCTACTACTACTCCATCAATTCCTGCACATACGTTCTCTACAACTTCATCTTCTAACCCCAAAACTGCTGCCATTGTAGATGGTTTTAATTCGCAAGCTTTTTGCATAGCTAATGCTCTTTTGTACACCAATCGCAATGCGTCTTCAAAATCTAAAGTACCATTTGCTACTAATGCCGAAAATTCACCAAGAGAATGTCCTGCAACCATATTTGGTTTAAAATCTTCTCCAAGTACTTTACTAAGTATTACTGAGTGTAAAAAAATAGCAGGTTGTGTTACTTTAGTTTGTTTTAGCTCTTCTGCAGTGCCTTCAAACATAATTTTGGTGATCTCAAAACCTAATATTTCATTGGCTTTTTCAAAAAGTTCTTTGGCTATAGCTGAGTTTTCATATAAATCTAAACCCATTCCTGAAAATTGAGCTCCTTGACCAGGAAAAACATATGCATTCATGTGCTGTTTGTTTAAAATTTTCACAAAAGTAAGGATTCTAAGTTATAAAGTTTCAAAGTACATTGTTAAGGATACTATGAATACATTTTTACAATTGTTTTTACCTGTTGATAATACGAAACACCAAATAAATTGAGATGTACCAATAGGTAATACAATTGCCAAATGGGTTGTCGTATTTTCCAATTTTCTATCAAAGGATAAGTATCATGATATACTTCAAATATACGGTTATCAAATCCACCAAAAAGATGCATCATTGCAATATCCATTTCTCTTGATGCATAAGCAACAGCTGGATCAATAAGACATGGTAGTCCTTCTTCATTTATTATATAATTTCCATTCCACAAATCCCCGTGTACCAAACTCGATTTTTCAGAAGGAATTTCATTTTCTATATTCTTATAAAACATATCCAAACCTAAAAAGGCAAATCCTTTTTGTATCGCCATATTAAACTGTGGTTCTAATCTACTTACGATATAAAAATCAAAGGCTGATTTACACTTAGTATTTTTTTGAGAAAGACTTCCTATATAATTATCCTCTTCAAATCCAAAATACGGTTTAGATTCTCTATGTAGTTGGGCTAATCGTTTTCCAAACTCTTCTGAAAAGTTAGTTGTTTTTTCTCCTTTAGCGATATATGGCATCATTAAAAATGCATCATCACCCAAAGTTCCTACTTGTAACACATCAGGTATTACAAAGCAGTTACAATCCCGTAGTTTTTGCAGTCCAGCAGCCTCTGCCTCAAACAATCCTGGAAATTTAGAATTACTATTAAGCTTAATAACAACTTTTTGATTTTTTGTTATTAATGCATACACAGAATTAATATCTCCTCCAGACAAGAGGTACGATTCTTTAATTTTTTCAGAAAGTAATGTTTCAAAATGGTTTATGTGTTTTGGAGATAACACTATTTTCTTTTGTAAGTCAAATATGTAAATGGGAATTGATGTCTTTCATCTTTATCATGAAACTCTTCTTTAACCAACTCCCAATGTGCAGTATCTATTTCCGGAAAAAATGCATCGGCTTCAAATTCACCATGAACTCGTGTAAGTTCTATACAATCAGAAACTTCCATCCCTAAACGATAAATCTCTCCTCCGCCTATAATAAAAGGTTGTGGATCATTTTTTGCCGCTTCAAGAGCATCTGTTAGACTATTTACAACTACTGCTCCTTCTGCTTGAAAGTCTTTATTACGAGTAATTATAATATGTAATCTATTGGGTAAAAGTTTAGGAAAAGATTCAAATGTTTTACGCCCCATAATTATAGGATGGCCAGTTGTAATCTGTTTAAATCGCTTAAAGTCGTCAGGTAAATGCCATACAAGATCATTATCCTTTCCTAGAGCATTATTTTCTCCTGCAGCTGCAATCATTGTAATCATAGGTTTGGGTCCTTTTAATTCTTCAACAATATCGGATGTTTTTCCTTTAATGAATTCTTCTTTCTTTTTGATCAGTTCTTCTTTGGGATACATCAACTCTATATCTTTTTGAATCAATGCTATTTCTTCTTTTTGTTTAGCGACTAGGCGCTCCATTTGACGATCTGTCCATTCTTGTCCCATAAACTTGCTAAACAACCATACATTGCAAAAGTGTAAAATAAATAGAAACGCCCAACATATAATACCTATTACAAACCAATCAGTACCAAAAAAAGTAACAGTCTTACCAAAACCAAAAACTAAATTTAATACAGCCATAAAAACCGCTCCTATTACAAAAACAACAAAATGCTGAAACAATCTTTTCTTTTGTAATATTCTTTTTCGTGCGTGCTCATAGAGTTCACGTTGTTGCGGATCAATTTGTGGAATTTCTTTTCTTCTTGAAAACATATTAATGCTAACTTAGTATCGGCTAGTAAAGATATAGTTTTTAACAAAAAGCCCTAAAATTACTTATGAAGAATTTAAGAAAAGAATTTCCTGTATTATCACAATATACATATCTCAACACTGCTTCTTCTGGATTACTTTATGATTCATTATTAGATAAAAGACAAGAACATGATTTAGACTTTCTTATTGGTGGGAGTATTTTTAGGAATTCGCAACAAGAATTTTTAAATGGTGTTCGCACAACTATTGCTAATTTTTTTGATGCCTCTGCTAACAATACCATATTAACTCCCAACTTTTCGCTTGCCTTTAATACGCTCTTAAATGGACTTGAAAAAGATAAAAAAGTACTTTTATTAGATCAAGATTACCCTTCAATCAACTTTTCGGTACAAAGCAAAGGTTTTGAAGTTTGTTTTGCAAAAGTAGATGCTAGTCTAGAACAAAATATTGAAAAAGCAATACAGAAAAACAAACCCGATATTTTTGCATTTAGCCTTGTACAATATATAAATGGAATCGCTATAGATCTCGAATTCGTAACAGCACTCAAAACCAAATACCCTGATATTCTATTTGTTGCAGATGCAACACAGTTTTGTGGCACTAAGAATTTCAATTTTAAAGACTCACAAATAGACATTCTTGGATGTAGTGGCTATAAATGGCTATTGGGAGGTTACGGTAATGGTTTTATGTTATTTAAAGATTCTGTATTAGATCACTTAACACCAGTATCCTACAAAAAAACTGCTCTAGAAGTTGACTACGACCCATCATACACTAATCTACAGGCTAGATTTGAATGTGGTCATTTGGATACTTATAACTTTGGAAGCTTAAAAAATTCGTTAGATTTTTTATCTAAAGTTGGGATAAAGACGATTGAACATACAATTCAGGAATTAACCAGTTTTGCCAAAGAAGAATTTACTAAGTTAAATCTTTTAGAGCATTCTGTTTTGCAAAGACAAAAGCACAGTTCTATTTTTAACCTAAATACAAACGAAAAAGTGTTTAACCATCTAAATGAGCGCAACATTGTTACTTCTTTGAGAGGAACAGGGGTTCGAATAAGTTTGCACTTTTACAATACTATTGAAGATCTTGAAGTGCTATTAAAAAATCTATAAAATCAAATCAATTAAACACCTTTATTTTATATTCTAATTCTAACCAAAGGGCGTCTATCTTAAAAAAACTTCATCACAAAACTTAATCTTTACAACTACTTTTAAAAGAACTAAGTTACTATCTACTAAACTAATATAACTCTGATTGTCTTAAAATAGAGGTTTTTGACTTTCTTTAAAAAGTACTCTAAGGTCATACAATGAATGCTATAAAGTTTTTTATCCCTTAACTACATCGTTATCGTCAATATCTTTATGTTAAATGTTAATTAAATTACTGAAAATCTGAAAGTTCAAACTTTTCAGGTTTGAAGTTTTATAGTAACTTAACATCTAATTATTAACCAATATTTAATCTTAAAATAGAATTATGATTACCAAACAATACTTAAAGTCTAAACCAATTTGTAAAGTCACTTTTATTGTTCCTGCCAAAGAAGCTGATAATGTAAGTGTGGCTGGAGAGTTTAATGAATGGGACACTAAAGCTACAGTTCTCAAAAAACTCAAAAACGGAAATTTTAAGGGAACCATTAACCTTCCTAAAGATAATCAGTTTGAATTCAAATATGTTGTAGATGGTGAATGGACAAACGAAGCTGAAGCTGACGGTTATCAATGGAACGATTTTGCATCTGCCGACAATAGTGTACTTGTATTATAAAACATAAATCGTTGGGGTTGTATTGCGCTCTACAACCTCAACATCTTTATTTACAAACTCTTTTTGATTTATACCACCCCTTTGTTTAAATCTACTTGAAAAGACGACACTGATTGTTCTTTTTTAAAATCTTTTCTATGGGTTAGAATTGAATTTATTTTCAAACCCAGTTATGACTATACCATATGTCTAAACATTAAGCTACAAATTGAAATCATTTTAGGTTCATCTAAAATATCTAAACCTAGTTAATTGTAGATTATCTCTTAAACTAATTTTCATTTTTTCTCTATTATAATTTAAAAGCTTTACCATGATTTATTTGAGTCTAATCATAAAAAAATAAAGGTAAAGGCCTAAAAATCAAATTTTAACACATCATTTCATTTAAAATAATTGACTTTAAGCTGGTTATTTGATGTTCTTTTTAAAGTCAATTCGATGAAATACACTCTTTTTCGATTAAAAACACGGTTAAAATGTTAATTTTTCACATTTTAAGCCATAAATTTTAAATATTAAATTTCAAATATTTTCTAAAAAACAAAATTCAATATCTTTAAAATCAATACTTTACAATAACAAGTGTTTTAAACACACATTCCTGAGAGTCAATTTTTTATGGTAAAACAGTACTTTTTTTGTATTTAAAAAGTTTTTGATGCTCGTTATGTGCAATTACATTTGACTATAACAAATTACTAACCACTATTAATGGTTACAAAATGTATAAATAGTGTTTTTGCAACAAACACTTATTAATTAAATTATTGAATAAATGGTAAATACATAATTATAATATTATGATATTCTATGCTATTTAATAATGCAAGATATACATAAAATCTCTAGTTCTTTAAAACAGCTAGAATAAAAAAAACTAAAAACAATTAAGAAAATATTTAAGCTATCAAACATGAAAAAAACCACACTATTCATCTTGTTTTTCTTGTGTATCTCTGGGACATACTGCCAATCAAAACTATATACTTTAAACTTAACATATCCCGATGAAGTTTTAAGTGAGTTCGAATATACACCCGTACTATATGAGGTACATAAAAAAGATTTGACAAATGTTTTTATTGAAAAATCTATGAATAAGAATAATGTATATAACTCATTGCAAAAAAAGATTTTAAATCTAAAAGAAGAAAGTATAACCATACGTAATGCATATGAAAAAGCACTCATCAAGCACAAAAAAACAAATCTAATTAGTGCTTATATTAAAATTTTCGAGAATTCAAATGCTCCTATAGATATTAGAAAAGAGGAGCTGATTAAAGCTCAAAAAATTGCAGATAATTACAATATAGATATTTTCGTATATGCCGACGATAACACTGTACCGGACAAAAAAAATGGTTTAGATATAATAAAGAATAACCCACTTCATTTTAATAATTATCTAAAAAATGAGGTGCTATCAATTACCAAAAATAATCCTAAACCAAAGCCTTACCACAAAACAATTGATCAAAGAATCAATATGTTAAGAAATAAAGCAAAAATGATAAAAAAGAACAAAACAATTGCTTTATTAAAAGATAGAATCGAAAATGAAAAAAGTTTTCTTTTAGGCGATAGAGCAAACTATAACAACTTATCAGGTGTTTTTGAAAAAATAGGAAACTATCAAGTTATTAGTAATGATTATGGTCCGTTTTTTAAAAATGAACTAATTCAAGATAGCATCATTAAAAAATTTAATATACCGAAAAATCATATAGTATTTCAGGAAACTACGACTCTTATTATCCATAGTAAAAGCAAAAAATATTACTTAGTAGCGCATGATCTTTTAAAAAAAGTTAATCATACACCCTATCTAGAACAAGTCGTATATACCAATAAAATCAAAAATAACAATACGGTAAATCAAACAAACACTATAGAATATTCTTTAAAAGAATATGAGTCCATGATCACAGAATGTAAAAAATTGACAATGAAACTCATAGCTCATAAAGAAATTGCTCAAAAAGGCAATATGACTAAAACTCAATTTAAGAACTGGAAAAAAGATCTGGTAGAAGCTAAACTTCTGAATTATCGTATTTACGAATTTACATCGGCATATAAACATTTTAATTACCCTTTAAGTAAATATGTGAATAAAGAAGTCTTAAACAACTACAATTATTTTTCTGAGATACTAACTAACAGCAGTAAACATGTAGCTTTATGATGATTATCTAAAACTCTACATACTAACAATTCAATAAAAAATTTATTTAACCTTTTAAACAAAAAAATATGAAACTATTTTACGGAATTATGATCGTTGATCTAAAAAAAATTAAAGAATTTATCAAAACACTACCAGCGGCTAGTAGTAATGCGATACATCGATAACATTTTTAGTTATTGCATTTATAACAGTTACATCTATTTAACAAATAAGTTAACCCCTAGAAAAAATGAAGAACCCCTTAAAACATATTTTATTAGTCGATGATAGTCCAGCAACTAATTTCTTTAATGAAACAGTAATCAAAAAATGTGATCTAACACAAAATATTAGTGTTGCTCTAAATGGTGCTGAAGCTCTTACTTTTTTTGATGAAACAAAAAGTACATTAAGTACTCCTGAAATCATCTTTTTAGATATTAATATGCCCATTATGAATGGATGGGAATTCTTAGATAATTATAAAAAATTGAACATTAAAAACTCGATTGTGATCCTAATGATTGGATCCAATTTACAACCTAATGACAAAGAAAAACTTAAGAATTACCATTTTATAAAGGGGGATAGTCAAAAAATGTTGAACAAAGAATTTTTGTACAACATCGTTAACGAACACTTTGATTTATAAGAACTACGACTTAATCAGTTACTGAGAAAAAAACAAAACTCTATTACAGTATTATTTCTCATTATTAGTCTATAAATTCAATTAAGATAATTACGCAATGTTTAACCTAAAAAAACGCATAGATATAAAAAAAGTTACACTGTTTTGATCAAGAAGTATAAGTCTATGAATTTTGCCAGACCATCATTTACTGACTAGTAATAACACTATACATTGGCAAATCCTGACGCTACTACAGAAGATATGCATGCAATTTTATCATTACATGCTAACACAAAAGATATCCTAAAAAGACAATTTTATTAATGTTTTTTTAGGGTATCTTTTTTATAATCACAAACCCTTATATGGCAAACACTTAAACATAATCATTAGCATATTAGCTATTATTTTGTGATATCTGTTTATAAATTTTATTAAGGAGATCTTCTTGTGAAAAAGGTTTATTGATAAAGTCATTCATTCCTGATTTAAGGCATTTTTCTTTTTCACCATCAGCATTTTGAGCCGTAAAACCAATTATGGGAGTGTTAGAGATAGTTTTGTCATCATAACTTTCTCGAATTAGGCGGGTCGTTTCATAACCGTTCATTGGAAACATCATAAGATCCATTAGCACAACATCATACTTTCTTTTTTCAATGTACTTAATGGCTTCTTTCCCATTCATTGCGGCATCCACAAAAAACACCCCTTTAGAAATTAATAATTTCATAATTAAAAACTGATTAACCTCTTTATCTTCTACTAATAAAACTCTAAATTTTCTCCCCAAGTCGGGAAGCGTATATTTTTTTCCCTTTCCTTCGTCCTTTTTTTTCTTTAAAATTTTAAATACAAAAGGAAGATTAAGACTAAAGGTACTACCTTCATCAATCTTACTACTAACTTTTATATCTCCACCCATAAGTTCGACTAGGTTCTTAACGATAGTTAAACCTAATCCCGTACCTGTAACTTGTTTATCTTCATGAAAGCGCGTAAATCTATCAAAAACAGACTTAAGATTTTCTGCAGTAATACCTTGTCCCGAATCTGACACAGAAAAATTAATACTCAGGTTACCAGCTCTTTGATAGTTCTGGGTAACTTTTAAACTTATTTTACCCTGTTTTGTATATCGAAATGCATTATTAAGAAGATTAATTAGTATTTGTTGAACTCTAACACGATCACCAATAAGTTCTGATGTAATATTTTCATCCAGGTAAACTTCTAATCCAATATTTTTTTCTTCTGCCAGATATCGATACTTTTTTTCAAGATCACGAATAAGCTTTACAAAATCAAAATTTTCTTTTTTAATTTCGAGTAGACCAGCTTCAATTTTAGAAACATTAAGCATATCGGTAACAATCGCATCAAGTTGTTTACTTTCTCGTTTTATAATGTTAATCAATTCTTCTTGATCAAAATTAAGTGAAGTTTTTTCTAAGATTTCTGTAAAACCAAGGATTCCCGTTAGAGGAGTTTTAATTTGGTGATTAATATTAGCAATAAGACTATTTTTGAATTCTTCTTTTTTTAATAAAAACTCATGTTTCAATTCAAGTTCTTTATTCTTAAAAAGTATATCATTTTTTTGCTGTGCTATTTTCGTAAGTTCTTTATATTTTGAAGTATACTCAAAAATTACAATGATTATTTCTGTAGGATCAAAACAGATGGTTACATCACATACTTTAGTTTCAGATGGTTCTTCAAAATGCACACAAGAAAAAGTGTATTCTTGATTATTTTGATTGGAGTTTTCTAATAAATCATGAATGATTTCAAAAAAAGGATGTGCCTCAAAAATAGAGCTTCCCTCGTTCCAATTAAACAAAATATAATCTGTTTTTTTTATGATTCCGTCAAAAGCAACTACCAAAAATTGCATATTGTTTTGAAATCTTAAACGATATTTTTGACTTAGTGTATCTACCATTTCACTTCAGGTTAGCATTTACGCTATACAAAGTAATATATTATAATATTGAAAAATGTTATTGAATAATTAATGGGATGTCCTAATCCTTTGTTTCTGAATCCTGTCTCTTTTTATATCCTCCTGCACTCTCTAATGCAAATAAATTAAATGTTCGACATTTTTATTATTATAATTCGTTGTGAGTAAACATGTTCTTTGTATGAAGATAATATTTTTCTAATTATTATCCAATTGATTATACTATTCTAAAAACTGTGAATGCCAGCAAGACAAGCTTGATTATAAATTACCTATATCCATATACAAACTTATAGTTTCAACATGAAATATTAATGAAATGCATATTTTAACACTATTTCTAATTGATTAAAAATTTCCGTTTTGTTTTATTATACCATAAGTAAGGTATTGACTATAAATTATCTATAAGCAAAATTGACAATGCGTAAATCAACAATTAGATATCCACAAAATGGGTTTCTAAAACTTTATCTAGTATTGCTGTTGAAAGAGGTTTGCTAATAAAATCATTTACATTATCTATTTCTCTTGATCTTGAAATATCAATAGGATCATTAGATGTTGACAAAATAATAAGTTTATTACCTCGTGTTATACTATTACACAAGCCATTATATTGTTCAATAAATTCCCATCCATTCATACCTGGCATATTAAGATCTAAAAAAATAAGCTGTGGTTTTTTAGTGAAATTTACATTTATTGATTTGAGATAGTCTAATGCAATACTTCCGCTGAGAAAAGTCAAAATATTTTTAAACTTATTGTGTTTAGTGATAATTCTTTTATGTACATATTGTGTAGCCTTATCATCATCTATTAACAATACTGTTTCAACCATATTTTTTTGCCTTTTGAAGTTTATTCTTTGCAAAGTTGAGTAACAATTTTGATTTTTTTATATAGTAGCTGATATTACACATCTATATTTCAGGACGAAAGTTGAAAATATCAGATAAATGGTAAATCTATCTATTTTTACCCTAATACAATAGTACCAAAAGGATAAACAAAATTGGTTTGACTATTTATAGTCTATATATCCAAAATCAATTGGGAATATTATAAACATTCAAGAATATCATAAGTTACTAAAATGATACAATGTCAAATTCGAGTTAAATGAAGGTACCATTGTATTATCGCAGCTCTAATTTTACTAAGGTAATAGCCATAGAAATTAATTCTGAAGGGACCATATGCAGTTTCAAATTCTAATGAAACTGTACATATTATTTCATTTTAAGCAGAGTTTCGCCCTTCTACGAACTTTTTAGGACAAATTTATAAAGTATGCATGAACAGAATCTCTGTAGAAGTAATTGATGAAAAGGTAGTTCAACATATACAGATAGAGATGTTAGCCTACCTAAACTAAAAACTTTCAAGAATCAAATATTTAACTCTTATAAAAAAACAATTATGCAATTAATCGTCTGAACGACAAATAATTACCTAAAATAGCTGTTGTTGTTCTAGAAAGAGATCAAGATGAAAATATTTAATCAAATCTACAATCAAAAAATGTCAAAATCTTATGGTTGTAGTGAACTATTCTACTACTTCAACACCTTTCCAAAAAGCAACATAATTCTTGATTTGTTTTGCCAAATCGCTTGTTTCAGGGTAATACCAAGCTGCATCGGGATTCTTTTCTCCGTTTACCTCTAATGTATAGTAAGACGCTACTCCTTTCCAAGGACAATTGGTATGCGTATCACTTGATTTAAAAAATTCTTTATTTATTGCTTCTGGCGGAAAGTAGTGATTATTTTCTATAACCTTAGTATCATTACTCTCTGCTAGTATTTGACCGTTCCAAATTGCCTTCATCTTTATTATATTTTTATATTTTTAAAATGCTTTTTACTTTGACTTTGTAATTAAATAGTTTTTATAATCATTGTTTTCGTCTGAAAAAGAGTTCACAACTTTTAAGCCTGATTCTTCTGTTAACCATTTTACAATATCATCATCATATTTTTGAGAAATCTCGGTATGAATACTCTCCCAAGCTTCAAAATGCACTTGCAATGACAAACTATCTATATCAACCGTTTGCTTTTTTTTACTTACTAAATAACTCTTAGCAGTACCGCTTTCGGGGTCATAGGTTTCCCAATGCATAAATGCATCAACATCAAAGTTTCCTCTAAGCTCTTTATTAATTCTTGATAAAACATTTTTATTAAATTTTGCTGTTACACCAGTTTTGTCGTTGTAAGCGTCAAGAACTTTCTGAGGATGTTTCTTTTGATCAAATCCCATAAAAACTAAATCATCAGAATGCATTGCATTACAAAGTTTTTTCAAAAACTGGATTGCCCTTGGATGTAATAAATTACCAATATTAGACCCCAGCACCATAATTACTTTTTTTCGATCACTTATATGATTTAAACGATCCAAAACCTCAAAGTACTCTCCTATTTGCCCTTGAACAAGTACATCTGGCATTTCGAGATCTAAATTTTTCACTAATCCGTCAACAGCATTTTGACTTATATCTATAGGCATATATGTAAAATCATACCCTTTCTTTTGTAATTCTTTGAGTAATATTTTAGTCTTTTTACCGTCACCCGCCCCTAGCTCTATTAAATCAAACCCTTTTTTATACTTATCAAAACTTTCGATTATAGCCGAGGCGTTTTCTTTAAAAATATTATATTCTGCTCTGGTAAGGTAATACTCTGGCAACTCCATTATTTGCTGAAATAATTCATCACCTACTTCATCGTAAAAATATTTTGATGACAAATATTTAGGAAAAGCTGTCAACCCTTCATACACTTCTTTTTCGAATGTCGAAACTAGTACCTTTTGATCTTTAGAATTCATTAAATTTTAGATTATATATTTTTCACCAATCGTAATCCCGTAAATTGCCATCTCAGGTTTGGGTGAAAAAAATTACGATATGTTGATCTGGTATGATCTTGTGATGTGGCAACAGAACCGCCTCGTAAGACTTTTTGATTAACCATAAATTTTCCATTATACTCTCCTAATGCACCTGGAGCTTTTTTATAATTTGGATAGGGCAGATATGCACTTTCAGTCCATTCCCAACGCGACCCCCATTTAAATTGATGCTGAGCCACTTCCCACTCGAATTCTGTAGGTAAACGTTGTCCTTTCCATTGTGCGAAGGCAAAAGCTTCATAATAAGATATATGAGTTACCGAAGTATTTAGTTTTAAAGCTTTAAGTCCTTGTAATGTATATTGATAATATTGACCATCTATAAGGTGCCAATACAAAGGGGCTTGTATATTATCATTTTTAATCCAATCCCAAGCTTCGGCATGCCAAAGTAGACTATCATTATATCCACCGTCATTAATAAAGTCTAGATATTCTTTATTTGATACAAGTTCATTACAAATTGCATATTCTTCAAGAAGCACCCTATGAACTCCTAGTTCATTATCATAACAGAAATCATTTCCCTGATATCCTATTTCATATATTCCTTCTTGAATAGTTACATATTGGTTAGACTGATTGCTTTCAGGGTTTTCGGTAAAAGTTTCATTATATTTAGGAAACAATGGATTATTGCCCAATATAAATTTTATGTCTGTTAGTAATAATTCTTGGTGTTGTTTTTCATGATGAATACCAATTTCAACCAATTCATTAATTTTTTCATCAAAATTTTCTTCTAAAAAAGCCTGTAAATGTGAGGTAACATAATCACGATATTGATATACCTGACTTACAGTCGGTCTTGAAAGATTGCCTCTATTGGTTCGTATTACTCGTTTTCCAACACTTTCATAATAGCTATTAAACACGTAAGCATATTCGGGATGAAATCGCTTATAATTAGTATCGTATTTAGACAATATAAATTCTTCAAAAAACCACGTCGTATGGCCTAAGTGCCATTTAGGTGGTGAAACATCTACTATAGGCTGTATTACATAATCTTCTGTCTCAAGTGGAGCACAAATTTCTTCTGTATCAGAGCGGGTTTTTAAAAATGAGGTAAGTAAACTATCTGTAACAATCATAAAAAAAAGCGTATTCGATTTACGAATACACTCAAATTTACTGATTTTTATTCTTATAAGACTTTTAGGGAGGTTAATGCAATGTTAAAATAACTACAACATTATTTTGGTTTCCTAAAAGTAATTGGCACTTCATAGGCTACTGCGATAGGTTTTGATCCCCATTTAGCGGGCTCCATTTTGGGAAGCAATCTTATAATTCTAATTGCTTCTCTTTGTAAATATCTATGCGCACCTGTAACTTCTGTAACTTCTACTTTACCTTTTTTATTGATAATAAATTCTACCGTTACCGTACCTTCTAAGCCTTGTGAAATTGCTACTTCAGGGTATTCAAATTTTTCAAGAATATGTCTTCGCATTTTTTGATCAAAACAATTTACTGGTGTTTGTCTTGATTTATCACATTTTGGCCATATCGGGGTAATTCCTTTTTCACTTGCATTTTCCTGAGATAGTACTATACCATCTTGAGAGAAAGAAGATCCCGAAATTAATATGGATAATATAAGTAATAGTTTTTTCATAGTTGTTCCGTTTAAATTTGGGGTTTAAACCGCTACCGCTCCTTTAATATGAGGATGCGGATCGTAGTCTATTAACTTAAAGTCATCAAAAACAAAGCCAAAAATATTTTTTACCTCCGGATTAATAATCATCTTAGGCAATTGACGAGGTGTTCTAGACAGCTGTAATTCAAGTTGTTCTTTATGGTTATTATAAATATGTGCATCTCCAAAAGTATGTATAAAATCACCCGCTTCATACCCGCATACCTGAGCCATCATCATTGTAAATAAAGCATAAGAAGCAATATTAAAAGGCACTCCTAAAAACACATCTGCGCTACGTTGGTACAATTGACAAGACAATTTTCCATCTGCTACATAAAACTGAAAAAAAGCATGACAAGGCGGCAATGCTGCTTTACCGTTTGCTACATTTTCAGAAAAAGATTTTGACGTATCTGGAAGTACACTTGGGTTCCATGCAGAAACCAACATACGTCTACTATCTGGGTTATTTTTTAATGCTTCTACTACTTCAGCAATTTGATCAATTTCATTGTTATCCCAATTACGCCATTGATGACCATATACAGGTCCTAGATCTCCATTTTCATCAGCCCACTCATTCCATATACGAACACCATTTTCTTTAAGATATTCAATATTAGTATCTCCTTTCAGAAACCACAACAGCTCATAAATTATAGATTTAAGGTGTAGTTTCTTGGTCGTAACCATAGGAAAACCTTCACTAAGATCAAAACGCATCTGATACCCAAAAACGCTCTTGGTTCCTGTACCAGTTCGATCTTCTTTTTCATTTCCTTTGTCAAGCACATGCCGCACAAGATCCAGATATTGCTTCATATTCCCTTCTCGCTTTACTTTGAGTTTGTTAATTAAATATTAATTTGAAATCAAATATACAAAAAATAGGTGTCGAGACACCTATTAACCTTTAGATTATGACATAGTTATAATTACCCTATAATTTTTATGTTTATCTTAAAAAAAACAATCTAAAATTATCCGATAATCATTCCGGCTATAGTTGCTGATAATAAAGAAGCAATAGTACCTCCGATTAGTGCTTTCATACCAAATTCTGAAAGTGTTTTTCGTTGACCAGGAGCTAGAGAACCTATACCACCAATTTGTATCCCTATAGATGCAAAATTGGCAAATCCACAAAGCATATATGTAGCCATAATTACCGATTTGTTATAGGTTAAATGTGTTGCATTTGCTACATTTTTTAAATCTGCTAATTGTATGTAACCTACGAACTCACTAGCTGCTAGTTTTATCCCTAGAAGTTGCCCCATTAAAGCTATATCTTCCCTGGCAACCCCTATAAGCCACATTAATGGTGCAAAAATATAGCCTAAAATAAGTTCAAGAGATAAACTTTGATAAGCTGTTTTAGATGCTATCCAAGCATTTATAGAAGTGATATCTCCAACCCAACCTAAGATACCGTTTAGCATTGCAATAAAAGCAACAAAAACTAATAACATAGCACCAACGTTCACGGCTAATTTTAAACCTTCAGTTGTTCCGTTTGCTATGGCGTCTAAAATATTAGATCCTATTTTTTCTGAGGATACATATACATCTGTATTGATCTCTTCAGTTTGCGGAAATAGTATTTTGGAAACAACAATTGCTCCTGGAGCTGCCATTACCGATGCAGCTAGCAAGTGTTTTGCAAATTGCAATCTTAAGACAGGGTCGTTTCCTCCTAAAAACCCTATATATGCTGCCAGTACAGCCCCTGCAACTGTTGCCATACCTCCTATCATAACCAATAGCATTTCAGACTTATTCATCTTTTCTAAATATGCTTTAATTAATAGAGGTGCTTCTGTTTGCCCTAAAAAGATGTTACCAGCGACACTTAAACTTTCTGCCCCAGATATCTTTAGTGCTTTAGTTAACAACCAAGCTAAGCCTTTTACTACTTTTTGAATAATCCCCAAATAAAATAATAAGGAGGTTAATGCCGAAAAGAATATAATAGTAGGTAATACTTGAAAGGCAAATATAAAACCGAAGGTGTCCATATCTACAACCAAGCCTTCAAAAAGAAATTTACTTCCTGCTCTAGTAAAGTCTAAAACATTAACAAATAGGCTTCCGACCCATTCAAATATCGTTTGAACAAACGGCACTCTTAAAACCCCAATGGCAATTACTAATTGAAATCCAGTACCTAACCCAACAGTTTTCCAATTAATTGCTTTTCTATTGCTACTAAAAAGATATGCTATTATTAAAAGTACAATCATTCCTAACAAACCTCTCCATAAGCTATTAAAAGAGAAACCTTGATTAGGGATTAATTCATCAGTAGCAGTTTCAGTTACAGCTACTGGTTTAGAGTCTTTTTTAGAGGCAAAGGAAAGGACTACATTATGTTTAGATAATACTAGTGTAGAATCTGTAATCTTGTTGATCTTATATTTAATAATAGAATCTTGTGCTTTTCCCGAAAAAAATAATAGCACATTATTTTGGGTAAGATAATCTCCATTAAGTTGCTCGGATTGATTATAAAAAGAATATGAAAACAATCCTTTTTCTAATTCAAGATAGTCTTTTTCTCCAACCGTTAGAACTTGTCCTGATTCTTCTTTTGCATTTTCCAGAATCCATTTTTTATCAATAGATTGCGCAGATAATATTGTAAAAAAAGGCAATAGTAATAGAAGAGTAAGTAATCCTTTCTTCATAAAATTGAAATCATTTAATAAATATAGTTTAGGATTTTAGATCGCGGTTGTGATTGATTAACCTCGTTTAGAAATTTCATCCCTTATTCTTGCTGCTAATTCGTAATCTTCACTAGCAACTGCTTGATCTAACATGCGATTGAGTTCATCAAGTGACAAATCTTTGTAACTAGTTTCCTTACCTATCATTTCAAGATCTTCTGAAACTAACTCATCTACAAGTAGGCTTTCAGAATCTTCTTCTTCATCTTTCTTTGGATTTACTTTTAGATAGATCCCTGCTTGATCTAAAATATTCTTATACGTAAATATAGGTGCTTGAAATCGTAATGCTAGCGCTATAGCATCACTGGTTCGTGCATCTATAATTTCTTCTATTTTATCTCGCTCACAGATGATACTAGAATAAAAAACTCCATCTACCAGTTTATGAATGATAACTTGTTTTACAACAATATCAAAACGATCTGCAAAGTTCTTAAATAAGTCGTGGGTTAGTGGCCGCGGGGGTTTAATCTCTTTTTCTAAAGCAATGGCTATAGATTGCGCCTCAAAGGCACCTATAACAATTGGCAACTTTCTCTCACCATCTAATTCACTTAAAATTAGTGCGTATGCCCCATTCTGGGTTTGACTGTATGATATTCCTTTTATGTTCAGTCGAACTAAACTCATATTGCTCTCAATAAAAAAAGGCTGTTTGAACACATGGACCTTTTCCTAAGTTCAAACAGCCCCTAATTGGGCACAATTTATGAAAATTATGCGTTATTAGACTTAAATTCTTTTAATTTTTCAATAAGTTTTGGAACAACTTCAAAAGCATCTCCTACTATTCCGTAGTCTGCAGCTTTAAAGAACGGTGCTTCAGCGTCATTATTAATAACCACCTTTACTTTACTTGCATTAATTCCGGCAAGATGTTGTATTGCACCAGAAACTCCTATAGCAATATATAAGTTAGAAGCAACCGGTTTACCTGTTTGTCCTACGTGTTCACCATGTGGTCTCCATCCCATATCACTTACTGGCTTAGAGCATGCTGTTGCAGCTCCTAATACATCGGCAAGATCTTCAATCATATGCCAATTCTCAGGTCCTTTTAAACCGCGACCTCCAGAAACTACAATTTCTGCATCTGCAATAGACACTTTATCTGTAGCCTTATCTACCGCTGTAACTTGCACAGCAAAATCTGCATCAGACAAAGATGGTTCGAAGGCTTCTGCTGTTGCAGCTCCTGAATTTTCTTTTAATCCAAAAGCGTTATTAGACAATCCTACAATCTTAACATCTGTAGACATTTCAGTAATATTGAACGCTTTATTAGTGAATGCTGTACGCTTTACTTTAAATGGAGAAGCACTTTCTGGTAATGCAACTACATTTGATGCATAACCTGCATTAAGGTTTACCGCTAATAAAGGTGCGATAAATTTACTATCTGCAGTAGAACTTACAACGACTACTTTTGCTCCTTCATTTTCTGCTGCTTGTTTAATTGCATCGGCATATGCCTTTGCACTAAATGAAGATAGTTTATCTCCTTTTACTTCTAATACCTTATCAACTCCATACGTTCCTAACTCGCTACTATCACCTCCATTAATACTAACTGCAGTAACAGTTGTTCCCATCATAGCGGCAACTTCTTTTGCATAAGAAGCTACTTCAAAAGCTGATTTCTTAAATTTTCCTCCTTCACTTTCTGTGTATACTAAAACTGACATATTTCTTTCTTTTAAATAGCTTTTGCTTCGTTATGTAATAAATCTATAAGTTCTTGGATATTATCTGGTGAAACTAATTTCACATCTCCTTTAGGAGCTGGTTTTTCAAACTGTACTGCTTTTGTTTCTTGACCAGCTTCAACAGGGTCTATAACAGTAAGTGGTTTTTTACGCGCCATCATAATACCTCTCATATTCGGGATACGCAAGTCACTTTCTTCAACCAAACCTTTTTGCCCACCAACAACTAGTGGTAACTTAGTTGTAGAGGTTTCTTTACCTCCGTCGATCTCACGAATCGCAGTAGCAGTATCACCTTCTATTTCTAAACCAATACAAGTGTTTACAAAATTAGCACCTGTTAAAGCGGCGATCATACCAGGAACCATACCTCCATTATAATCGATAGACTCTCTACCTGCAATAACAAGATCATATCCTCCATCCTGTACAACTTTAGTCAACTGTTTTGCTACATACAGACCGTCTGTAGCCTCAGTATTCACTCTAATTGCATTATCTGCACCTATGGCAAGCGCTTTACGTAAAGTAGGTTCTGTTTCAGGTCCTCCAACGTTTACAACATCTACAGAAGCACCTTGTTTTTCTTTGAACCACATTGCACGTGTTAAACCAAATTCATCATTTGGGTTAATCACGAACTGCACTCCATTAGTGTCAAACTTAGTGTCACTATCCGTAAAATTAATTTTGGAAGTTGTGTCAGGCACATGGCTAATACAAACTAATATCTTCATTTTATATAGGTATTTTTTGAGAATTTAATAATATTTGCGAAGTTACAAATAAAATGTCGAATTTACTATGCGTGCATAATAAATTTTTCAATATTACCTTACTACTAAAGGGTTTTAATTGCTACTTTTGCCTTTCGTTATAGCATTAAACAATTACCAAATACATGAAAACTATACAATTCAGAGAAGCAATTTGTGAAGCAATGAGTGAAGAAATGCGCCGAGATGAATCCATTTACTTAATGGGTGAAGAGGTTGCAGAATACAACGGAGCGTACAAAGCCAGTAAAGGTATGCTAGATGAGTTTGGTCCAGACAGAGTTCTTGACACGCCCATCTCTGAATTAGGTTTTTCTGGAATTGGTGTAGGTAGTGCAATGAATGGAAATAGACCAATTATTGAGTTTATGACCTTCAATTTCTCTTTAGTGGGTATTGATCAAATCATTAACAACGCAGCAAAAATGCGTCAAATGACTGGTGGTCAGTTTAATATTCCAATAGTATTTAGAGGCCCTACAGCATCGGCAGGTCAGTTAGGTGCTACGCATTCTCAAGCTTTTGAAAATTGGTTTGCTAATACTCCAGGATTAAAGGTTGTAGTACCTTCTAATCCTAAAGACGCTAAAGGTTTATTAAAATCGGCTATACGTGACAATGATCCAGTTATTTTTATGGAGAGTGAACAAATGTATGGAGATAAAGGTGAAGTACCAGAAGGAGAATATACTATCCCTCTAGGTGTAGCAGAAATCAAAAGGGAAGGTAGTGATGTTACTATCGTTTCTTTTGGAAAAATCATTAAAGAAGCCTATAAAGCAGCAGATGAACTTGCTAAAGAAAACATATCCTGTGAGGTTATTGATCTAAGGACTGTTCGCCCACTTGATTTAGAAGCTATATTTACCTCAGTAAAAAAAACCAATAGACTGGTTGTCTTAGAAGAAGCATGGCCTTTAGCCAACATTTCTTCAGAAATAACATATCAAGTGCAATCTAATATCTTTGATTATCTAGATGCACCTATAATAAAAATTAATACAGCAGATACACCTACCCCCTATTCTCCTGTACTTTTAGAAGAATGGTTACCTAACAGCAAAGATGTTGTTAAAGCTGTCAAAAAAGTGATGTATAAGTAAAATGAACTTCTTTATTTTGCGTTTCATTAATTTTAGAAAATTATCTCAGGCCACAAAAGTGGCCTAATAATTGATAAAACCATATGAGTTTAGCATCATTAGCATATAAATAGTAGAACGCTATAAATCATAATACGCTATTATGTTACTTGAGTACCCATTAAGTAGTAATGGTTTTAACTAATAGTTTTAAATTTTGACTTTGCAAAAAGAAATCAGAACATTAAAAACTAGAAGCTTTAGTAATTTAATATGATTTGAGGTAGGGTTTTTATATAGTTATGTGTTATAGATAGGATAATAAAAACATTTAATTGATTTAACAAAATTGATGATGTATTGATTATGACAAATTATATAGTAATCGTATTTGATATTTAGTATCGTACATAAACTATACAATCTGTATTATTAATTAACATATGTTAGGTTAAACAATTATTATTTAAAAATATTAGATGAAATATTGGGTTTTAGGAGTTTTATATATTGCTTTTAGCAGCTCCTTACTTTTAGCACAAACTAAAGTTGGCGGCCAAGTATATGACAATTTCAACCAACCTATTCCATTTGCAAACATCGTTTTTGTAAACTCAACAGTAGGAACTATAACCGATGAGAATGGTAATTTCTACATGGAATCTGACGATACCTATACCAATCTAAAAGTTTCGTTTATCGGTTTTCAGACAAAAAATATAAAACTTACAAAACAAGTTACCTACAATATGAAAATCGTACTAGAAGAAGAAGCAGCTTCTCTAGACGAAGTTGTTATATATAAGGGTAAAACTTCAAAAAAAAATAACCCAGCTATCGATATCCTAAGAAAAATATGGGATAACAGAAGAGTAAATGGTGTTAAAAAATTTAAACAGTACAACTACGATAAATACGAAAAACTAGAATTCGACTTAAACACTATAGACAGTGCTCTTGTTAATAGTAGGATTTTTAATGGTATGGAATTTATCTTTGATGACGTTGATACTTCTAGGATAACTGGTAAAACCTATCTTCCTATTTTTCTTAATGAAGCTATATCAAAAGTGTATGGGGATAATGAAATCAACGAGACAAAAGAAATACTTAAAGGAAATAAAAATGCTGGTTTTAGTGATAACCAAACCTTAATCGCCTTTGTAAAGGATTTGTATTCTGACTATGATGTTTATGACAATTACCTTAAATTTTTTGACAAAAGTTTCACTAGCCCTTTGTCACGAACAGGTGTAAGTGTTTATAATTATGTCTTGACCGATAGTGCATACATAGGTAATAAATGGTGCTACAATATTTTATACTATCCCAGACGAAAAAACGAGCTCACATTCAAAGGTGATTTTTGGGTGAATGATACCACCTGGGCAATCAAAGAAATTAATCTCGAAGTAACAAAAAGTGCAAACATCAATTGGGTAAAAGATTTATATATCGAACAGGAGTTTGATGTATTAAACGATTCTGTATTTCTTATCACAAAAGATTATTTTCAATCTGATTTTTCTTTTAGCAAAAAAGAAAAATCAAGAGGAGTCTATGGTAAAAGAACAACATTATATGACAATTATAAATTTGACATAAAAAAAGATAGAAAATTTTACCAAAGTCAAGTAGATCCTTATAATCAAGATATCTATAATAGAGAAGATTCTTTCTGGAAAAGTGCCAGAATGGAAAACCTAAACAAAGATGAACAAAAGGTATATAAATTATTAGACACGCTTCGCACCGTAAAAGCGTTTAAAAGACTCTACAATATAGGTACTATTTTAGCGACAGGATATGTAGAGTTTGATGGTTTTGACTTCGGTCCTTTGTTTTCTACAGTTGGTTATAATGACATTGAAGGAGTTAGACTTAGAGCTGGTGGTAGAACATACTTTACATCTAATGATAGATGGCGAATAGAAGGTTATGGGGCCTACGGATTTAAAGATCAAAAATTCAAATATGGTCTCTCAGGAAAGTACCTTGTTGACAGAAAATCAAGACTTATTGTTTCTGCAGGAAACAGAAGAGATGTCGAACAGCTAGGTGCCAGTTTAACAAATACAAATAACGTAGAGGGTAGAAGTTTAGCCTCATCATCGATAATAGCAACAGGTGATAACGACAGGTTAACCTCTATAAATTTATCTGCATTTTCGATGCAAATTGAACCTCGAAAAAACTTAAACGTAGGATTAACTGGGTCTTATAGAGTACTTAAACCCGCCGATCGCTCTTTATTTAGTTTGGATTTTTTAAATCCAGAAACTAACCAACTAGAAAACCAAATCAAGCAAACAGAAATCGCCACCCAACTTGTATATACTCCAGGCAGAAAAACTACTGGGTATGGTGTAGATAGGGTTATTGTAAACGAAGGAGATTATGCTACATTATTTTTAAATTATAGTGTGGGAATCAAAGGTCTTATAGAAAGTGATTTTGATTATCAAAAAGTACAGTTTCTTTACCAACAACCATGGAATATCGGAGGCTTTGGAGTATTAAATAGCACCCTAGAAGTAGGTAAAACTTTTGGAGATGTTCCTCTTGGACTATTAAGTGTTATCCCAGCCAATCAAACCTATCTATCTATCTATAACACATTCCCTTTACTTAATTTTTATGAGTTTGTAACGGATACCTATGCAACATTACATCTTGAACATAATTTTAATGGTCGAATATTTTCTCGTATCCCCTTATTAAGAAAGTTAAACTTGAGAGAACTAGTAGGTGTGCGCGGAGCGTGGGGTGAATTATCAGAAGAAAATATATTACTAAGCGCCCCATCAAACGAACTCTTAGTAGCTCCTACCGACGAGATCTATTGGGAATACAGCGTAGGTGTTGGGAATATTTTTAAAATCTTTAGAATCGATTTTCATTTTAGAGGAAACTATTTTGATAATCCAGATGCTAGAAAATTTGGGGTTACAGGGTCTTTTGGTTTCTTTTTCTAAGTCGATAGCTTATCGTATATTTTTTATTTAGCCATTATTCTTATATCTCCGAAAACCTTATAGGTTAACTTACCATTAAAAAAAGGCAGAAATTCGAATTTTTATAAGGATAAATTTTAAGTAAACCCTTGTAATACCTATATTTGCCGCCCAATACAAAGAGAATTTAAATTATGAGCGCAGCGACTAGCGAAAGCTTTGATGTACTAATTGAAATCCCTAAAGGGAGTAGAAACAAGTACGAGTATGATTTTGACATAAAAAAAATACGATATGATCGTATGATATTTTCATCAATGATGTATCCAGCAGATTACGGTTTCATACCTGAAACACTTGCTTTAGACGGAGACCCTCTTGATGTTTTAGTATTAGTAACAGAACCAACATTTCCTGGTTGTGTAATAGAAGTAAAACCAATCGGTGTTTTTCATATGACCGATGAAAAAGGACCAGATGAAAAAATCATCTGTGTACCGGTTGCAGATCCAATTGCTAGTAAGCTTGCCGATCTAAAAGAAATGAACCCGCACCTAATAAAAGAAATCGAACACTTTTTCCAAGTATATAAAGATTTAGAAGAGAAAAAAGTTGATGTAGGTGGCTGGGGAAATATAGATGAAGCTAAAGAGATTATCAAAGCTTGTGTTAAACGTTTTGATGATCTTGCAGACAAACCAGAAGGATTGTTCAGTATTCATTAATACTATATACAAAAAATAAATAAAAGCGCAATATTTTCTTATTAATATTGCGCTTTTTCTTTTTGCTTTATTTTACTACATTTAGCGACTAATTAACTAAAAATATTTTTAATGGAAGCAAATATGATATATATGCCAATTGTTTTGGCAATACTCGGGCTAATTTATATGGTCATTAAAAAATCTTGGGTAATGAAACAAGATGCCGGTGATGGTAAAATGAAAGAAATTTCGGATCATATATATGAAGGTGCCTTGGCTTTTTTAAATGCCGAATATAAGTTGCTTGCAATATTTGTTGTCATCGTAAGTGTTTTATTGTTTATAGTTTCAATAGTTGTAGACACTACCCACTGGTTAATTGTTATTGCTTTTATTTTTGGTGCTGTATTTTCTGCTTATGCAGGAAACATTGGAATGAAAATTGCCACTAAAACCAATGTAAGAACTACACAAGCTGCACGTACTAGTTTACCGAATGCTCTTAAAATATCTTTTGGAGGAGGAACTGTAATGGGTCTTGGAGTTGCAGGATTGGCTGTTCTTGGACTAACAGCTTTCTTTATAATTTTCTATCATGTATTTATGGGTGGAACCTGGGTTTCTACCGATAAAATGACAATAGTATTAGAAACTCTAGCCGGTTTCTCTCTAGGAGCAGAATCTATTGCGTTATTTGCGCGTGTGGGTGGTGGTATTTATACCAAAGCTGCAGATGTAGGAGCCGACCTTGTAGGTAAGGTAGAAGCTGGTATCCCAGAAGATGATCCTCGTAACCCAGCAACAATAGCCGATAACGTAGGAGATAATGTAGGAGACGTTGCAGGTATGGGAGCAGATTTGTTTGGATCTTATGTAGCAACTGTTCTTGCCGCTATGGTACTAGGTAACTACGTCATAAAAGATATGGGTGGATCAATTACTGATGCCTTTGGAGGCATAGGTCCAATATTATTGCCTATGGCAATAGCAGGTGTTGGTATTATTATCTCAGTAATAGGAACCATGTTGGTAAAGATTAAAAGTAATGATGCCAAAGAAACTCAAGTAATGGGAGCTCTTAATATAGGTAACTGGACATCAATAATACTTGTAGCCATAGCATGTTTTGCTTTGTGTACTTGGATGCTTCCTGAGACAATGAAAATGGAGTTTTTTGGTGAAGGTTTAGTCGAAATTTCTGCAATGCGCGTTTTCTACGCTACATTAGTTGGTTTAATAGTAGGTGCTGTAATATCTTCTGTAACCGAGTATTATACAGGTTTAGGTAAATCACCTATTCTCAAAATTGTTCAACAATCTAGCACTGGTGCAGGAACGAATATTATTGCTGGACTAGCTACTGGTATGATTTCAACATTTCCATCTGTATTATTATTTGCAGGTGCTATTTGGGCATCTTATGCATTTGCAGGGTTTTATGGAGTAGCATTATCTGCTTCGGCAATGATGGCTACAACAGCAATGCAATTAGCAATTGACGCATTTGGTCCTATTTCTGATAATGCAGGTGGTATTGCAGAAATGAGTGAACAAGAACCTATTGTTAGAGAACGTACAGATATTTTAGATTCTGTAGGTAACACAACTGCAGCAACTGGAAAAGGATTTGCTATTGCTTCTGCAGCATTAACTTCGCTAGCATTATTTGCAGCATATGTAACTTTTACAGGAATTAACGGAATTAATATTTTTAAAGCACCAGTATTAGCAATGCTTTTTGTTGGAGGTATGGTGCCTGTAGTATTCTCTGCACTAGCAATGAATGCCGTTGGTAAAGCAGCTATGGAAATGGTTCAGGAAGTGCGTCGCCAGTTTAGAGATATTCCTGGAATAATGGAAGGTACCGGAAAACCTGAATATGACAAATGTGTAGCTATTTCTACTAAAGCTTCTTTAAAAGAAATGATGTTACCAGGACTATTAACTATTGGTTTTCCATTAGTTATTGCGTTTGTGCCTCTATTGTTTGGGATGAATAAACTAGCTATTGCTGAAATGTTAGGAGGTTATATGGCAGGAGTTACTGTAAGTGGTGTATTATGGGCTATTTTTCAAAATAATGCAGGTGGTGCATGGGATAATGCTAAAAAGTCCTTTGAAGCAGGTGTAGAAATTAACGGAGAAATGACATATAAAGGTTCTGACGCTCATAAAGCAGCAGTAACAGGAGATACTGTTGGTGATCCTTTTAAAGATACTTCTGGTCCATCAATGAATATTTTAATTAAACTAACATGTCTTATTGGTCTTGTTATTGCACCTATTCTAGGAGGTCATACTTCTGAAACTGCTGTAGCAAATCAACCTTCAGAAAAAAACATAGAGGTTAAAATGGAAATGAATAATGATATTGCCATTGCGACTGTCACTATTGAGACTTTAAACGATGGTAAAATACAACATGAAATTAAAGAATTTAAAGGTTCTGAAGCCAAAGTTAAAGCTGAAATTGAAGCTATTAAAGCTTCTTTAAAATAAAAAAACATAAAATTAAATCTAAGACCACCTCGCTCTTTGGGCGAGGTTGTTTATTTTTATAGTATAAAATTTATTTATTTTAATGTTCAAAAAAAAAGCTTTACGTATTAATACATATCGTGGTTATGGCACAAATACACGTTTTCGAGCTAGTGGAAGAGCACTCGAAGATGAAAATATAAATTTTAGCACAAATCAAAATGTTTTCAAAACATTAAAAAATATTTATAAACAATTAGAAAGCGACGAAATTCCCGAAATTACAATTGAACTAAAGCTATCTAATGGTAAATTATTTGAAGTACATACCGACAAAGAAGGGTATTACAATTTTGACCTTTCTATTTCAGATCTTCATAAGTTAACAGATCAAGAAGGGTGGTTACCCTATATCGCGTGTTATAAAAAGAAATCCAGCTCTCGTAAGATAAGTAATCAAAATATTTTCCCTTGTTCAATGTTAATCCCATCTAAAGAAGCTGAATTTGGTATTATAAGTGATATCGATGACACTATCCTACATACAGGAGTAGCTTCAATATTTAAATGGAGAGTTCTTGCAAATACACTATTAAAAAACTTTGATAAACGAACTCCCATTGAAGGGACTGTTCATTTTTATAAAAAATTACATCTAGGAAAAAACAATAACCCAGTTAATCCGTTTTTTTATGTAAGTAATAGCCCTTGGAATCTATATGATTATCTAAATGCATTTTTTAGTAAAAATCACTTTCCTCAAGGTCCCATTTTACTTAGAGATTTTAGGACTCCTTTTGACAAAACACCAAAACCTAAAATGCCACATAAACAATCTGAAATATTAAATCTCTTAGAGATGTATTCAGACATGAAATTCATTCTAATTGGTGATAGCGGAGAAAAAGATGCTGATATTTATACCAAAATCGCCATAGAATATCCTAATCGAATTTTGGCTATTTACTTAAGAAGTGTTAATCATAGACGCAAAGAAAAAAGGATTCAAAAAATCATTAAATCTTTTAACACTACTCCTATTTTGCTAGTTCATAATTCTGAACAAGCGATTACGCACGCAAAAGAATCAGGTTTTATAGACTAATACTAATTAACTTCTTAAGCCTCGCACCTCTGATGTTAATGCCAGCATAGCTTCTTGTAATTGTTTCATACTAGCCGTATCAGGGTTTGCATCAATATTAAAACTTAATTTGCTATTAACTTCCCATAATTCAACTATTTGGTGCGCTTGAATTGTATAAGGCAAATACTCTGAATTTAGCGAAATAAGCGTTATCACAGAAGCATCTTCATTTTTCCTTATTTTTTTAACGACAACGCTGTCTTCTAAAACAACAACACAAATAGCATTACTACCTATTTCAGAAAGGTTATTAACTGCTTTTCCTATCACCCACTCTTTGGGTTCTAAAATAGGAATCATACTATCACCTTCAACTTGAAATCCCCTATAGGTAGCATTACGATATTCTGGTAAAGGAATGTCAAATGCTGGTAATTGCTGATACCAATCCAAGTCCTGAACATTATGAGGATATCCTGCTGCAGCTTTAACATTTACTAAAACAATATTTTCGTTATTCTCAGAATTTACTGTTACTACTTTGGGAGAAACATCTCCTAAATGCAATTGAATTTTCTTTTGATTACTATCGCCAAATAGCCATAAAGGATTTACACTAAATTCTTCTAATAATCTGGCAACAACTTTTCCAGAAATTTTAGTCTTGCCTCTCTCAATATCTGCAGTTGAGTTTTTAATATTTAATATTTCAGCAAAATCAGATTGGGTAAAATGATTCTCTTCACGAATTTGTTTAAATCGCTTAATGGTTTGGTTAGTCAAATGATCCATAAACAAGGATTTTTAATTATTATCTCATACACGTAGAGCTTAAGAGTTTGGGATACTTATCAACAAAGATACAAGATTTTGGAATATTTCCAATTTTAACATAATTTTATTTTAATACTTATGGAATTTTTCCATAAATTTGGAAAAATTACAACTAAAACTACCATCTATGTCTTCTTCACTAATCCCTTTGCATCAAAAAGTATCAGAAAAAATTATCAAACACTCTTTAAATAATACTATTAAAACCGTTGATACTCTTGGTGCAAAATTAAGAGAGAAAGGATTTTGTTTTTTAAGAAATCAGACAGTAGGTCGTTATCATTTCAATTTTTATTGTCCCGAACTAAAGATAGCAATAGAAATTGATGGTTACGCTCACGAGTTTCACAATATACATAATCAGGATGCTCCTAAGAAACTTTATATCTCTTCGTTAGGAATTACCGTACTAAGATTTACAGACTATCAAGTATTAGTAGATATGGATGAAATTTTTAGAACACTTAAAAACCAAATACAGTGCTCAAAAAAAACATCCTATGTCGTTTGATAGAATTGAAGAGAAACTATCTATACTAGCCGATGCCGCTAAGTATGATGTTTCTTGTGCAAGTAGTGGTGGCAAACGCAAAAACCATAGTAAAGGCTTAGGTAATAATACGGGCATGGGGATTTGTCACAGTTATACCGAAGATGGCCGTTGTGTTTCTTTATTAAAAATCCTACTCACCAACCATTGTATTTTTGATTGTGCTTATTGTGTTACTAGGAAAAGTAATGATATTAAAAGAGCAGCTTTTAAAATTCAAGAGGTTGTAGATCTTACCATTAATTTTTATAGACGAAATTACA
Source organism: Aquimarina aggregata (assembly GCF_001632745.1). GTDB lineage: Bacteria > Bacteroidota > Bacteroidia > Flavobacteriales > Flavobacteriaceae > Aquimarina > Aquimarina aggregata. The sequence goes on from NZ_LQRT01000035.1 coordinate 248,542, forward strand.
TAGAAGGGTTATTCTTAAGTTCGGGAATATTTAAAAGCGCAGATTACACTATGGAACGTTTAGTTGCTGTTGCAAAAAAACTGCGTCTTGAAGAAAATTTTAATGGCTATATTCATCTTAAATCCATTCCGGGTGCGAGTGACGAACTTATGAGAGAAGCCGGCTTATATGCTGATCGGTTAAGTGTAAACATCGAAATTCCAACAATATCTGGATTACAATTGCTTGCTCCTGATAAAAAACATGAAGATTTCATAAAACCTATGGAAAAGGTGAAAAATGAAATAATCCAGTACAAAGCAGAAAAAAAAATCATCAAAAGTACTCCTAGATATGCACCCGCTGGTCAAAGTACTCAAATGATTATTGGTGCTACCGGAGAAAGTGATCGGGACATCATGTATTCTGCAACGTATTATTATAAAAAGTATCTTATGCGCAGAGTATATTACTCTGGTTACATCCCGGTTCTTGAAGATAATCGCCTTCCTGCAATTGGCACCGAGGTTCCTATGTTAAGAGAAAACAGACTTTATCAAACAGATTGGCTACTGCGATTTTATGGGTTTTCGGTTTCAGAATTACTAAATGAATCTCACAAAAACCTAGAACTCGATATCGATCCCAAATTAAGCTGGGCACTACGCAACTTAAATTTATTTCCGATAGACATTAATACTGCCGATAAAAGGGCACTTGCCAGAGTACCTGGAATAGGAATGACATCTGTTAATAAAATACTTCAAGCAAGAAAATTTAGAAATTTAGATTGGACACATTTAAAGGCAATAGGTATAGCTCTTAATAGAGCACAATATTTTATAACATGTAACTCTAAAGATTTTTATAAAAAGGAGCTCTCTGCGGTAATGTTAAAAAGTAAAATTTTAAAAAACACTAATAGCAAATACAACAAATTTTTTAATCAACAGCTCAGTCTTTTTACATAATATCAATTATGCATCCACAAACAGTATTATTATATGATGGAAGTTTTGATGGATTTTTATCCTGTGTTTTTCTTGCCTATGAACAAAAATTAAAGCATCCAATTATTCGAAAACAATCTCAAACTCATCATGAACTTTTCACAATTACTGAATGTGTAATTACAGAAGAACAAAAAGCACGAAGAGTATGGAAAGGGTTTAGAAAAAAAGCAAATGCAACAGAAAGAAGAGATTTTTTCAAAGCATTTTTAAGCGAGATTAAAGGTGTAGAAAACACTTTGTTTCGTTATATGCAAAATACCTTCTCAAAAATTAATAATCCAAATATTGATTTCAGCAATAGTGATATTTTAAAAATTAGTCAAGTTGCACGAATGGTCCAACGAGAAAAACATCGTATGGAAGCTTTTGTTCGGTTTGAATTACTTAAAAACAATGTTTACGTAGCTACAATTTCACCTGATTTTAATGTTTTACCATTACTTACAGATCATTTTAAAGATCGATATGCAGATCAAAAATGGTTGATTTTTGATACTTCTAGAAAATATGGGATATTCTATGATTTGATCTCTGTCGAAATCATCACTTTTGAAAATTTTTCAAACATTGACTCTAAAATAATCAAGAAAAATTATGAAAATGAAGAAATCAATTTTCAAAAATTATGGCATACTTACTACAAAAACGTCAATATTGTATCTAGAAAAAACACAAAACTACATTTACAACATCTTCCTAAAAGATACTGGAAATATCTAACAGAGAAGACTATACACTAACGAATAACACTATACCAATGCATCAACCCAAAAGCTTTATTACGCTGTAAATATGACATATACAACTAAAAAGTGTGTATTTTTTCCCCATTTTAAATTTCAAATAGACGAAATAATGTGTTAACTTTAACGTTAAATAACCAATTAACTATATCTATTTATTATGAAAAAAGTATTTTTAGGAGCTTTGGCTCTAACGTTTATGCTATCTGTAACATCATGTAGAGAAACTGCTAAAAAAGCAGAAGACGCTGCTGCAGAGGCTGCTACAGAAGCTGTAGATGCCGCTGGTGAGGTTGCAAAAGAAGCAGCAACAGAAGCGAGTGAAGCAGTTGATGCTGCTACAGACGCTGCTGGTGAAGCAGTTGATGCTGCAAAAGATGCTGCTGGTGAAGCTGTAGACGCTGCAAAAGATGCTGCTGGTGAAGCTGTAGACGCTGCAAAAGATGCTGCTGGTAATGCAGTTGATGCTGCTACAGACGCTGCAAAAGATGGAGCAGAAAAAGCGGCAAATGCCGCAACTGATGCTCTTAAAAAGAAGCAGTAACAGTATTGTTATTAAAAATCAAAAGCCATCTCTTAATTGAGATGGCTTTTATATTTTAACAAGATGCGTACTATTGATTATTCATCTAACCAAATAGTTTTGTTTGCAATAGGTGTACGTTTTGAATTTTCATTTTCTTCTTTCTCATCATAATTCCCTAAGTAAAAAAAACCTAGACATCGCTCTCCTTCTTCAAAATCAAAAAAATCATCTAGATAATTTATTAACTTGGGACTACTCCAATAACACCCTATTTTATGAGCAGTACAAGTTAACCACATATTTTGCACCGCCATGGCTGTTGAAGCGATTTCTTCCCATTCTGGAATACGAGCTTTTGGATCACGTTGCATACATATAGCTACTATTGCACTGGCCGCTTTACAATTATTAAGTATTTTTTTATGCTTAAATGGAGAAAAATCTTCATCAGAGGTAATATCGGTGTATGTATTTGACAAAAACACTCCTAGTCTATTCTTTGCATCTCCCTGAAGTACCTTAAACCTCCAAGGTTCTGTTAATCTATGAGTAGGCGCCCAATTTGCATTTTCTAATAACATTTCAATAAAAGCCTTAGAAACAGGTTTATCATTATATTGAGCAGGAAAAATTGACCTTCTTACTTTAATAATTTCATTAATATCTAGATTAGTCATATATTCTCTTTTTTTTGTAAAGTTATTACTATTATTAAGACTACATTATTTGTATTATTAATTTAACTTCACCTTGAATCTCGAAACTAGACTCCTTACCTCTGAACAGCTTGACAACTTATCATTGTCGGGAGTACCTCTGGAGAAAACTTTAGATAGTTTAAAACTGATAAATACTTTCCTTGGTAATCATATACAACTAAGAAGGGCGGTTATAAGACATTGTAAATCAAATAAAAACAAAAAGAGTTTTACTATTGTTGATTTAGGATGTGGTGGTGGAGACAGTGTAATTCATCTATCCAAAAAATTAAAAAAACACAACATCAACGCCTTTTTCATAGGGATTGACGGTAATCCTAAGAGTATTACTCATGCTAAAACGAAAAGCTTGAAATTAACCAATTTAGATTTTATTGTTGGAGACATTTTAGCTTCTAATTTTAAAATTCCCGATTGTGATATTTTGATAAGTAGTCATTTTATATATCATTTTAATGATCATGGACTCACATATTTTTTGAAAAAAATAAAAGATACAGATGTGGAACATATTATTTTTAGTGATTTATATCGAAGTCGTATCGCCTATTATCTCTTTAAAATAATAAGTCCTCTACTTCCTATTTCTGATATTGCCAAAAAAGATGGGTTAATTGCTATACAAAGAGCCTTTTCTTTACAAGAATTAAAAAATATTATTGAAGAAAGTGGTATTATAGACTTCAAAATTTCTAAAAAACCATTTTTCCGTACCATTACAAAAATAGATTTATAACTTATGAATACCTTTTTAACTCAAAAATTAAATATTTTAAAAAAGACTCCTAAAAGTTTAGTTTTAACCTATGTTATCATTTATTTTTTATGGGGGTTAGGGATGAATCGTTTTGGTGCTGAAATGGAAATAGCAAGGTTTACATTTTGGTGGCAAGTAATTACATGTTACATCCTTTATATGGTTCCTATCTCTATACTTCTTAAAGATTATAAATTCTTTGATCAGTATGCATATGGTTTGGTCGCAATGGGTATCTTAGAATTTCTTGGATATTGGCTTAAAACATCATATGTATACCCAGACAACCTTCTTGATCAATTGTTTAACCCTCAAAATTTTAGTCTGGGTATGGCTTTATTTTTTGCTTTGTATTTTCCTGCAGGAAATTGGTTAGTATCAAAAATTCATAGACTCGTTTTTTTAAAACGAGAAGACAATTAAGATTTCTTTTTAGGAATTAACATAAACTGTTTCTTTCCTTGTTTTTTAATTTTATATCGATCCTCTATATCATCTGCCCCTTCAAGTTTTAAAGAATCGGTAATATAATCGATCCAATCTTGTTTGTCGACAATTGCATTATCTAATATAACATCAGAAAGATTGGTGTCTATTAATTTTGCTCCCCATAATATTGCACCAGAAAGATCTGCTCCCGATAAATCTGCACCAGAAAGGTTTGCATTTGTTAAATTTGCCCCTGACAGTTCTGCTTCTTTCAAATTACAAGCCATCAATCGCGCTCTTTTAAGATCTGCATCTGATAGGTTAACCTTTTTCATGTTAGCATTTTTAAGTTCACTATTTCCTAAATTTGCAGCGGGCATGTTAGCATTTGTTAGGTTTGAATAATTTAATTTTCCATATTTTAAATAAACTCCTCTTCCAAATGATACCCCTTTTAAGTCACTATATTCAAAATCTCCTGCATAAAAGATATCGCTTAAAGATTGCTCTCCCAAATCACTTTTTATTAAACTATATAATAATTGTCCTCGTTCAGAACTTGTTTTTTCGTTAGTTAATTTTCCATCTTCAATATACTGATAGGGCTTCATTGCTCTTGATAGACTTACAATTCTTGCTTGTAATGTATTACTAATATTATTTTTAGAATTAACACTTTTGTACTTTAATTCTTCATTTAAATCGCCTAAAACGTTATCCATAACAAAAACCAGAGAAGATCTTCTATCGGCTTCAACTAAACTATTCTGATTTTCGATAAATTTATTTTGATTCATCAATAATTTTGTTTGGAAAACTAAAACAGCCGCTGGGATTACTCCTACCATAAATGCAAATAATCCAATTCTGGTAATACGCCAAATAACACTTGATGACACATCAGATACGGTATCTACAGAAACCGTCTTATATTCTTTATATTCGTTTATAGCGTTCCCAATGCTCTTTTTAAGTCGTGAACCAAAAATAGGTACACTCGATTTTTTTAAAAGCCACCATCTAAATCTTCTTTTTTTCTGTTTCCCAGAATTGATTTTATCCAGTTTATCTTGAAGTAACTTATTTTCCTTCTTTAATCGGTCGATATATTCTTGTTCGTTCACTTTACTAGGGGTTTATTATCATTTCTAAATGATACATTTAGTTTATTAAAACGTAAGATATAAAAGTATTATTACCTAAAAAAAAGAAAGTCTCTTTTACAGTTTGTAAAAAAGACTTTCATCAATCAATATAAAAACAACCAATTAATGGTACTCATTTTAAATATCTAGCAATATCATCTGCAATATCTTCAACCAAGGTAAAATCTTTTCCTTCATCAATTAGATTAATGGTTTTTATCAAAACCTGAATGTAACCAGAGACATATTCTTTCTTTTTCTGATCATCAACACATCCTTTACCTTCAACAACTATAAATGTCATTAAATTGCGAATAATCAGTCTTGCATCAGAAATATCTAAATTATCTTTCATGATTTACCTTTTTGACAATCTCCTTTCTGGAAATCAATAATGAAGTTAAAACTCTAACATTCAAAAAATTAAAAACCAAAGAAATTAACCTCATAAAAATCGATTAAAAGCAATTTTTATCGATTTTAGAAATTAGATCAAATTTCTAAAACAATACGCATAAAAAAACTCTGCTATAAAACATTATAGCAGAGTTACATTAAAACCCAATTAACAAATTCGTAACGCATAGCTATCATCTAAATGCATTACTTAATTAAAACAAACACTAATATTATTGTATCGTAATTATTAATTTTAACTGTAAAAATTAATCTTTTACAATGTTTAACGATATATTTTTATGTACGTTAAGCCGCAATTGCTGAGCAAAAAAGGGCTCTAGTATTTTTCTTGGCGGAGTGATTGTTTTGTGATTATTAATATCACACCAATTTAATTTTGTGATGACTATAGCACATAATTCATTATACTCATTAAAAAATGAGTTTTTAACTCTTATTTTTTGTCTATTATCTGTGATTTCTATGCATTCAAAATTTACAAAGAAGCGTTGCGTAAACATAAGGTGCTTTTGAAACAGCAACTCTTCAGTACACTTTTGAAATCCTATAGCCAATGAAATCAACTTCTGTTTAGAATACCCTTTTTCAAATAGGAAATTATCCAATAATCGCGATGCATAGGAAAAGTACGCATGATTCTCCATTATCATATAATCATTTACATCATTGCCTAGCACTTTATATGTTTTCCTATACATCTTGACTATTGTTTTTGTATTACTTCTTTATTTTTCTTTTTCCTAATTGAAACGTTCGCGAGATATTAAATCCAAAATGTATATCTCCTCCAAAAAAGTCACCGGTTGTTTCTGTAATAAAACTTTTTTCAATCATTGTAATCGAGTTAGATAAAATGATCTGAAATACATGCCCTCCTGTTTCTATATCTACTCCAAAAGCAAGTGAGTTTTTAGCCTCTATTGATTCAAGAGGATTAGCGGTATAATAGTACTCTGCATTTACAGATATCCTATTACTCAATTTGGCCCTTCCTCCAAATCCAAGTGCAAAAATGTCGTGTGGATCGCTTTCAATTTCAGTGAAATTTCTATGTACAAAAGTTGGAGTTATCTGAAAAGAAAAAGCTGAATTAAACTTTCTGGCAATAAGTAATTGTGAGACATAAGAAAGTTTTTCATTAAAACTTGGCTCGTTTGCGGGATCAAAATCTTCTAATGTTCTATAAGCAATGCTACTAAAAAGGGACATTGTTACTGGAAATGATTTTTTACCTGAACTCTGTTTTAATAGTTTGTATTTAACAAACCCATCATATGTTTTATCAAAGCTACTTCGCCCCAATCCCAACATTAAGTCTTCAGTCACCCCATACTCGAATGCAAATCGAATATTTGATTGATCTAGACCAAAAAGCTCATCAACTCCTTGATTAATCCTACCGAAACGGTGAGATATCAAAAATATCAAACCACCTTTCTTACTATTTTCTACAGAATGTCCGTTAAGTATTCTTGTTCCTTTAAAGGTTGCTGTTGTAAAAGTTTTGGTATCTGGTGCTTCACTTTCTAAAATATCCAAAAGATCTTGTCCAGATACTTGTAAAGTAATTGCTAATATTGCTATTGTTGTTATGAATCTTTTCATTTGAATTATTTGTATGGTTCATGGTCTAATGCGAATGTCACTTTTACGATCTTGGCAATATTATTTCTTACAATTCCGGGAATTTTAATGTCAAAATCTGCTACTGCTACAGGAAAATCCCCATCGAGAGTAATATTATTTTCTTGTTTATGTAGTTGAGCTTTAGTTTCTATATTTTTAGAAACTCCATGAATAGTAAGTATTCCCTTTACAGTTACTTCTTGTTTACTATTATCTAAGTCACTAAAGTTTTCGATCTTACCTTTAAAAATTGCTTTAGGAAACTTATCTGATTCGACATAATTCTCGTTAAAATGTTCTTGCATTAACAATTTTTCAAATGCGAATGATTTCATAAGCATTGAAATAGCAATATCTCCTGTTGAAGAATCTACAATACTAAGTACTTGATCGTTATCTGCTGTAATATCTTCGAGAGGAGAATGAGAGAAAAATGAGGCACTTCCTTTTTTCGTAATAAACTTCTCTTGTGCATTTGAAACTGTTATAAAAAGCGAGAAGAATAATAATATATAATATGATTTCATGTTTGTTTGTTTTTAATTAGTAATTATTTAGTTAGCATACATTTCACAAGGATAACATCCATCAGATATCCTGTACAAATTCCTTTTATAGTAATATTTTGATCTTTTTTCAAGACAGACCACTTAGAAGTTTCACTAGGTTCAAGATGGCATATTACTGTCCCAATGGCGCTGTCGGTACGTAAAACAACTATTCCTTTATTTTTTATAGAATCTAACTGAGCAATTTTACCCGTCACCTCAACTACTTTTTCTAAATACTTGGTGTTAGCTTCATCTTCGTTATTTAAAAAGTCGTTCAACAACATACTAGACTCCAGAGATACATCTGGTGATATATCAAGAACACCCTCTGATGTTTTATTGAACATCGTTGTTGCAACATATATACCTATCAATCCAATACATAATAGGGGTACAAGAATTGTAATTCTTTTTTTATTCATTGCAATATCTTTTTTAATTGTTTAATCCTCCGTTTTCCACCCAACAACGAATAGTTTCTATTTGTTCATTAGACAAGGATCCTCCTAATGGCATTCTTCGTGTGGTAACCTGATCTTTTACACGTTCTGCGTTTGCACTAATTCCTGCAAAGGTTCTTAAGTCGGGAGCTTGGTTACCCCCATGACAAGTGATACAATTATTATCAATAATTGGTTTAACTTGAGTGGCAAATGATATTGCAGGATCGCAAAGGTCAATTTCAATTGGTTCATCTTCATTTTCTACATTGTATTCACATGATGAAAATGCGATACAAATGCCAAAAACCATGAGAGCATTTTTAATTTTCTGATTCGTATTCATGTTTAATTTTATTTGTTACTTGTTGAGACAAAGTAAGGCAGAATGGGAGGTTAGAATCAAAACAAAGTACATGAGAGGGAAAAAAACAGGCTTAAAAAGGAAATAATACGATTGAAATAAACTCGTTTTATGGATATTTAAGTTTTGTAGAATTTACAACCTTTATAAAATCAGAATATTTTAATAGAAAAAAACAAGATGTGAATACAGATTACATAATCAGATTCGAAATGAGGTTCATATACCATTTTAAAAAAGCATATCGAGTTACTCAAAAAAAATAGAGAATCTAATTTAAAGTATTTATTAAAAATGAAAAAACGGCTTTAAAGATTAAGCCATTGTTTAAATTCTGCAGCTTTATTTTTACTTATTATAATCTCTACTGCCGAATCAGGTTGTACCAGAATTTTAAGTTGGCTATTTCCATACTTAATAATTTTTTCTATTGCAGCAATACTAATTATAAACTGTCTGTTAGCTCTAAAAAACAATGAAGCATCTAAACTCGTATAGATATCATCAAGACTACTATTACTAGTTGATTTTTTACCATTTGCACACATCACGTGTGTAATGGTATTTTCTGTATAGATATATGCGATTTCATCAATAGAGACTGGTATCAATTCATGTCTTATATACGTTAGAATTCGTTTTTTACTTGCATCTGATAAAGGGTCCGATTGTTCTTCAATTGGATCGGGGTCTTTTACTACTTTTTGCTGATATGCAACAAGATCAGTATTTAACTTTGAAAGACTAATCACTTCGGTCTCTAAACTTGTATTTTTTAATTCTAGTTGTTTTTCATAGTTACTACCAATCAAACGAACTGCTAAAAAGGAAGAGATAATAATGATCGCTCCCATAATAATAAAGATGATATAAAAATTTCTTCTTAGATTTTTTAATTGCCCATTCATTTTACTAACATTAACATGAGCGGCTACAATCCAATCAGAATTTTTAACAGGAGACAAATGTATTACCTCAGACTCCATTTCATAATCACTAAGTCCTTTTTTAGTATCTTTTTTGTTAATCAATAAATCATACAGATCATTAGAATTAATTTCTTCATCTAATGATGATAATAATGTTTGATTAGAGCTTATCTTCTGTCCAACTTTAGTGATATCCGGATGACAAATTTCTTTGCCTGACCAATCAAAAAGGCATACAAATCCTGTTTCTGTGTTTGTGTTTTCAATAGTTTTTTGCACATTTTCTTTAACTTCCTTCTTATCCACTCCCCCCATAAGTTGAAAGCTTATCAGACTGGCAACTTCATTAGCCTCACGCTTACTGGATTCTATCTGAACTTCGATTTGCTGATTTGCACTTACTCTAATAAAATACTGTGTCCCCAAGGAGGCCATTATCAGAAAAATAATAGTGATAGAAATAAAGGTTAAGAAATATAATTTATCTTTTCTCATCGATATAATATGCTAATCAAAAAATTATTACCGTACTTTAAGAATTAGTGCACTCTAGCTTACCTATTCAAAAAACGAAAATACTGTAAATTTCTTGCTATTCTATATGGCACTAAAATAATGATAAATAATTCAATTAAAATATTTCCTTTTCAACCTCAATTTTTTCACTCTAACATATATTTTTTATGTCTTGCTAAACTAAGGTTGTTCTTTTGTGTAATAAAATTTTAAATTGCAGATATATCTATTAGGTATATCTGCGGGTATTGAAAATAATATAATTTTCTAATCTATAAATGAATAAAAAAGGTAAAATAGTTTTTTTTGCTATAGTAACGGTAGTTTGGATATTCGCAATTTTTTATGCTAAGTATCGAGATCCTGCTTATACTAATATTGATCTAGCGACTACAGAATTAAAGGTGAGCTCTGAAGATTTAGTAAGCTTATTCTTGAATAATGAAAAATTAGCTACAGACACCTATGCGGGAAAAATTATTGAGATTGATGGAATTGTAAAGGACATTACTTTTTTAAATAACCGAAATACAGTATTATTGTCCAGCAAAGTTTGGTCTTCAAATGTAATTTGTGATATGAGAATTGATCAAGTTAAAATTGTAGAACAACTTAAAGTAGGTCAAAAAATAAAAATAAAAGGAGTCTGCAAGGGCTTTCTTAAAGATGCTGTAATATTAAATTGCAAACTAATCAATGAATAAAATTATTCTTTTACTGTTTTTTTTGACAAATTTTGCTGGTATTGATGTAAAGCAAGATCAAATCATAGCGCGACAAGGTCAAATTTCTTTCTTTTCATATACTTCTGTCGAAAATATTGAAGCCAGAAACAATCAAGTTCTTAGCATTATTGACCTATCAAAAAATGAAATCGCTATAAGTATGCTCATGCAAGCATTTGTATTTAAAAAATCATTAATGCATGAACACTTTAATGAAAGTTATATTGAATCAGATATTCATCCAAAAGCAACTTTTAAAGGTTCGATTATAGATTTTGACCCACTTCTTGAGGGAGAACAAACTAAAATGATTAAAGGTTTCTTAGAAATACATGGGATCTCTAAAGAAGTTGAAATAAAAACGACCATCCAAAATACAAATGGGACTTATGCATTAGCTGGTGAATTTGAAGTTGCAGTAAAAGATTTCGATATCAAGATTCCTCCTGTTTTAACCAGTAATATTGCCAAGACTATTTCAATAACATTTAGATTTGAATATCAACCTTATGAAAAATAATGCTCATTTTCTTTTCTGTTTTTTTATATTGATTGGATTCAACACTTCAATATATGCGCAAGATCTACTGGAAACCTTAGACAAAGAGTTTCCTGACACACCTAAATATGAAATGTCTACCTTTAAAACTACACGTATTGCTATTGGGCATTCTATAGAAAATCGTAAAAAAGGAGTCTTAGAAATACGCACCATGAGCAGATTTTGGGATATCCCGAATAATGACGCTGGTCAAAGTTTCTTTGTGGATAAAATAAGTACTCGAGTTTCTTTAGAATATGGAATTACAGACAATTTAACTTTTGGAGCAGGTGGTACTACATTTGATGGTATTTTTGATGGATTCTTAAAATATAAACTCGTTCGTCAACAAAAGGACACTAGAAAATCTCCTTTTAGCGTTACCCTTTTTCAAAATGCATCGTATCGTAGTAAGCGTTTTAGAAGCATATTTACAAACATTAATAAAACAGAAGAGTTTTCTGATAAACTAGCATTTACAAGTCAACTATTAATTGCTCATAAGTTTAATCCAAAGTTCTCTGCGCAAATAGCACCAACTTTTGTTCATAGAAGTTCTTCTGCTTTTGGTGAAGACCCAAATAATCAATTTGCTGTTGGTATAGGTGCTCGTCATAAATTAGGAGGTCACGTGTCTATAGTTTCTGAATATTATTATCTTATTAATCCATTAAAATCTATTGATACCTACGATGCCTTTGCTCTAGGAATAAACTGGGAATTGAGTGATGTTATGTTACAATTTCATATGACAAATGCAAGAAGTATTGTTGAAGATGCTTTTATTACGCAAACTCGTAACAACTTTAATTTTAATGATGGAAATTTTCATTTTGGATTTAATGCCACCTTTATCTTACATTTCAAGAATAAATTAAAAGAGAATCACTAAAATCACATCCTAACGTAATCCTTAGTACATACATAATTATTCAGTAACTAATGCTATAATTCTTAAGGGTCCACCACTACCCCCTTTAATTTTCATGGGTAGGGCAATAATCTCAAAACCTGTTGCAGGTAATACATCAAGGTTTGTTACATTTTCAAAAGCAGGAATATTTTGGGAGAGTAATACTACATGAATTTTAAAAAATTGCGATTGACCGTAGTCAATACTAGGAGTATCAATTCCTATAGCATTGATAGTACGGTTTTTGATTAACCATTCTGCTGCCTCTGGAGCAAGTCCTGGAAAATGTAAATCTTTAAGAGCTTCTTCCCCACGTTCATTTGTTCCTAGATATTTTAATTTATCTGGATAATACTTAGAAAAACCAGTAGCTAATAAGACAATGCTTCCTTCAGGAATTTTTATTTGTTCTCTTTTCTCCCATTCTTTAAAATCCTCTATACTTATTTGGTAATCCGGATCCAGTAACGCCTTTGCAGAAACATCTATTTTAATTGCTTTTCCTATTAATTTTTCAAGAGGTATTTGGTCAACTGTTTGTCCTGTTTTTGAGAAATGAATCGGGGCATCAATATGGGTCCCACCATGTTCTGCTGTAGTAAAATTATTTGCCGAATAATAATACCCTTTTTCTGTTTCTCCTTTATATACCGTATCCAATTCAAATTCTTTTGCTGTGACCCAATATATGGTTTCATCAGAAAAAGAATGTGATAAGTCTACTATCTTTTGTTGTTTTGTAGATGTAGCTGAGGCTTTTTTCGGTTTTTCGGTTTTATGCGCACATCCTAAGCAAAATAAGATAAATATTACACGAATAAATAAACTAAGTTTTATATTCATAACGAGTAGGTTTTTATGGTATAACATCACCGTATTAGACATGTTGATCTATTAATATAGGGTTTCCATCTGGATCTAAAATCATCATACTACCGGGTCCATTTGTACTTTCATCAACTTCTGTTTCCAGCTTAACTCCATTATTCTTAAGTTGCTTTTGAATATCTCTAATATCATCAAATGATTGTATCTTATTTGCGTTCTCATCCCAACCTGGATTAAAAGTCAAGATATTATCTTCAAACATTCCTTGAAACAATCCTATAAGTGAATTTTCATTTTTCATAATAAGATATTTTCGCTCAATATCTCCTGCAAATACAGTAAAGCCAAGATTTTCATAAAACTCCTTTGAAATCTTAATATCCTTTACATTTAGACTAATCGAAAATGCTCCTAATTTCATATCGTTCATTATTAATGATTTGTAAACATATTATATAATGTGGATAAATACGTATCCTTTCTACTCTAAACAGCTTAAAACTAAAGCTATCTAATGCATAAGATATAAAAATGAAGAATAATAATATATCAAAACACAAATAAAAATAGGGTGTTATAGCATTTAATTGTTGTATACATATAGCGATTAAAAAACTGAAGTAATTTAAAAAAGGGAAACAATACTATATTAACATTGAAAAGCTAACAGAAATCTACATCGTTTATAAAGGGTTATTAAACAAATATGTAATTTTCACAAACAAATCATAAGCTTTTCTAATAGGTGAATAGTTATTTACATTATGACTTAAGTAGGTTTATTCTTAAAATACAATATTTTCATTAATGAAAAAGTTATGATATACTTATAATTTGTATTTTTAATACTAAAACCTCTTAAATACTAATGGCCACCCCTAAAAGCAATGTATGCGATGAAAAAATATTTAGAATAGTTTTTGACGAATATTCACAATTGATACGCAATTTTATTTACTATAAATGTGGCGATATAGATCAAGCCGAGGACCTAACTCAAGATGCTTTTGTAAAACTTTGGAAAAATTGCAAAAATGTACCCTTTGAAAAAGCTAAGTCTTTTGTAATGAAAGTTGCACAAAACTCCTTTTTTAATACGCTTAAACATAAAAAAGTTGTTCTAAATTATAATGAACAAAAATTAGAAAACACTATTGAGCATGAGAATCCAGAATTTATATTAGAAAAAAAAGAGTTTCTTATTAGACTGCAAAATAGTATAAGTAATCTACCTGAAAAAGAAAGGGAAGTTTTTTTATTAAGTAGAAAAGATAAAAAAACGTATAAGGAAATTGCAGAAATTATTGGTTTAACACAAAAAGCTGTAGAGCGTAGAATGCATTTGGCATTAAAAAAATTAAAAGAAGAACTTGGGGCAAGCATATAAACGAATTAGTAATGGATGATTTTTTAGCAAAATGGGCAAGCGGAGATATATCTGAAGAGGAAAAAGAAAAGTTTCGTCAAAGTAAAGATTATGATCTTTACAAATCTATATTAGAGGGGACAGAGTTCTTGGACTTACCAGACTACAATAAAGACCAATCATTTACTAAAGTTCAAGAAAAAATAGCTAAAGTCCCAAAAGTAATTTCTTTGATTCCTAAATGGCTATATTTCGCAGCAGCATCTATCGCTCTTTTAATCGGGTTTAATGTCTTTTTTAAGGCTTCAACAACTCATACATCTGGTTATGGTGAACAAGTAAGTTTTAGTTTACCTGATGATTCTGAAGTAATTTTAAACGCAAATTCAAGCATAACATATAGCACAAATAGTTGGCAAGATGAACGGTCCCTTGCTTTAAACGGAGAAGCCTATTTTAAGGTAAACAAAGGTTCTACATTTACTGTAAAGACGGCTAATGGTGAGGTAAGTGTTTTGGGAACTCAATTTTCGGTAAACGCAAACAAAACTACTTTTGAAGTCCAATGCTTTGAAGGAAAAGTTCGTGCTAAAAAAGGAGAACTCTCAAAAGTAATTTCTAAAGGACAGGCTGTTAGAGCACATAATAATAATTTTGAGCATTGGAAACTTAACCAAAATAGTCCTTCATGGTTAGGAGACGAAAGTACATTTGATAATGTTCCTTTACAACAAGTGATTTTAGCCTTAGAAAATCAATACCACATTGATATTATAAGTGATCATATAAATAGTGACATCAGATTTACTGGTTTTTTTACTCACAGCAATCTTGAAATTGCACTAAAAACAGTATTCGAAACACTAGAAATAGAATACACATTTAAGAATAAAGAAACCCTAGTATTGCTTACGAATAACAAATAATTTAGTCTATAAAAATAGTATTCGTTTGAATTTTTAAACTCGTTTTCACATCTCGACTAAATTTAAACCCTGACCAAATAACATTTTTAAAAATCAAATAAAATCTTTCAATTAAAGAAGGACAATAAATTATAGTAACAAAAGTTAATTTATTATCTTTATTTGACATTGAGAACTTCTTCAAAAGGTATCTATTTTCAATATAAAACACTAAGGTCTTAAATTACTCTAAAAATGCTAACCCCCATACAATTGTGAGAATTGTACTATTTTGTCTATTAATTTTACCCGCTCTACTTTTTGCTCAAGAAGACATATTTTCATTTAAATATAATAACGAAAACTTAAGTGATGTTTTAGATGATATACAATCAAACTATAACATTAAGTTTTCATATAATCCTTCGTGGATCAAGGATCAAGCAGTGACCCTTTTAATCAAAGATGCATCATTAACCCAAATACTTGATCTTTTAGAGCATCAAATCTATTTTACCTTTACCAAAATTGATAATGAACATTATATTTTAAAAAGATTAAAATCTATCCGTATTTGTGGTCGTATACAAAATATTGAAAACCATAAGAATATCTCGAATGCCAGTGTAAAAAACATAAAAAGTGGATTGATAACCAGTATGATTATCACAGACGAAAAAGGTTACTTTGAGGTAGAAAACATTAGTATTACAGATACACTAACTATATCACATTTAGGATTTAAGGATCTTAAAATCCCTATTTCCGAAGTACAAAATAAAACCTGCAAAAATTATTTTCTTCAGATTAGAGATTATCTTTTAAATGAGGTAATCATAAAAGATTATCTTTCTTCTGGAGTAGCTATAAAAAATGACGGAACTATTCATTTTGACCTTAAAAATGCAGATGTACTAACCGGTCAAGCAGAACCTGATGCTTTACAAAGCGTACAATTACTACCTGGGATAGAAAGCCCTAATGAAACAGCATCAGGAATTTTTATTCGTGGTAGTACCCCAGATCAAAATCTCGTGCTTTGGGATGGCTTAAAAGTATATAATACTGATCATTTTTTTGGAACACTAACAAATCTTAATCCTTCAATTATAGATGATATTACCGTATATAGAAGCGGCGCAAAAGCCGAGTACGGGGATCACGTTGCTGGTGTTATTGACATAAAAACAGATCAAAACATTCCTGAACATACGCAAACCAGTATTGGTCTAAATATGCTTCATGCAGACGCAGCACTAAAAATACCAATAGCAAACAAATTAGGACTTATTACATCGGCTCGTAGGTCGATTACCGATGTAATAGAAACTCCGGCTTTTTTAAGAAATGCAATGAAAGTATTTCAAAATTCAAGAATTTCTACAAATCAGGAAGAATTTGAAGAAGATCCTACTTTTTCTGAAGAACAGACTTTCTTTTATGAAGATTATACTGCAAAAATAATTTATAACATCAGCCCTAAAGATAAGATCTTATCCAGTGTACTATACACTAAAAACAAATTAGATAATTTATTCACAATAGACGAAGATGAAGACTTGCCTGTAATCGTTGATGAAGCCAGAGGACCAAGAGTTGATCAATTACAAATTCAAAATTTTGGAATCAGTACAACATGGCATCGAAAGTGGAATGATTATTTTGATTTTAGCATAAATACCTATCATTCAAAATACAAATTAGACTATTTCGGTAGAAATTTTTCAAGTTTTATTTTAGGCACGAATGTGCTAACTAGAAAAAATATTGTTAATGAATCTGGAGGGTTACTAAAAACAAACTTTCATTTAGGTAACTCACTAGTGTTAACCAGCGGTTATCAATTCAAAAATAAAGAGATTAGATATATCCTTGACACTCCTATTTTTATCACTCTAGATCATGAATATAGTATCAAAACTGAGCATTCTTTTTTTAATCAAATAAGTTATAATAAATATAAAAATTGGCATTTTGATTTAGGTCTAAGAACAAATCGATATGTTTTTTCTAAAAAAATATTTTTAGAGCCAAGGTTTTCTATCGAAAAATCTATTAATACCAATTTTAGAATTAAAGGAGCTGTCGAGATTAAAAATCAATCCATAAATCAAATAGAACAAACATCTGATAATGATCTTGGTTTAGCTACCGGAATTTGGTTGCCTTCTAACGATACAATACCGCTTGTAAGCAGTAAACAAATATCTGCAGGAGTACTTTTTAAGAAAAGAGATTGGATCTTAGATATTGATGCTTATTATAAGGAAAGTAGCGGTTTAAGTGCTTTTACAGTACCCCAATTAACCGCTTTTTTTGATTTTATTACTGAAGGAAATAGTATCTCAAAAGGAATTGACATACTTGCAAAGAAAAAAATAGGTAGTTACGCTAGTTGGATCGGATATAGTTATGCCGATAATAAAGCTACTTTTGAAGGCTTGAATAATAATCAACCGTTTAATACCGATAGTGACATCACTCATTCATTAACCTGGTCACATTTATATAGTTGGAGGGATTTTCAATTTTCTTTAGGTTGGCGATATCGCACCGGTGTTCCCTATACAGAAAGAGATGAAGCTTTACAGTTAATTATGGGTCGTATTAATCAAAAAAGACTACCCGAGTTTCATAGATTAGATTTTTCTATGAATTACACATTTGCATTGTCAAAAGATAAATCCTATAAAAATTGTAAAATAGGTGGCGCGTTACTTAATGTATATGACAGAGAAAATATTTTAGGAAAACAGATAGTCGATATAACAACAGAGACTAATATCCCATCAGGAAGTGATAGACGATCAATACTACAAACAACTAGATCACTTGGACTTACTGCAAGTTTTTTTATTCGATTTAACTTCTAGCACTAGTTACGCAATCTAAAAATATCATTTTCACTTTTAAAGGTTCTAAATCAAAATATCGGTACCTTTAATTAAAAATAGCATCATCTGATACTAAATTCATTAACCAATTATTAAATGGAAAAGTTATATACCGATTTAGCAGAAGTTTATGAAGCGATGTATAAAACTTTTATAAACTACCACGATGAATATAATTTTTACAATAAAATAATAAAGAGGTTTAATGCTACTCATCTTTTAGAAATTGGCAGTGGCACAGGTAATTTGGCATCTTACTTTATTAAAAATGGTGTTACTTATTCTGGGTTAGATTATAGTAAAGAGATGATTTCGATTGCTCAAAAAAAAGTACCAAATGGTAAATTTATCAAAGGAGATATGCGTAGTTTTCATCTTAAACAACCTGTACAAGCTATTATAATGACGGGCAGAACCATTAGTTATCTATTACCCAACATAGATGTAAAATCTACCTTTAATACCATTTATGAAAACCTGAAAGAACAAGGCATTTTTTGTTTTGATTTTATTGATGCCAGAGCATTCATTCCCGAAATTTCAAAAGAAAAAAAAGTCATACATACGGCAATGTATAATGGTACAAAATATTGTCGAGAAAGTATCTGGAATTTAAATTTAAAATATGGCATGGATTTTCTTTGGTATTCAAAATATTTTAAAGAAGTTGAAAACGAATGGATTGAAATTGGGGAGGATACATCTATAATCCGGGCTTTTTCTAGAGAAGAAATTGAAATATTTCTTACCCTTACTGGTTTTGAAATTAAGGATATCATCAAAAAAGAATCCTATGCCTTCCCTACTTATGTCGTAATAGCTCAAAAACCATAAGTAAAAAGTAATTGTATTTTTTATTGGAATATTTCCTTAAATAAGGAATTTTTCCGATTTTTCATTTTTTTATAGTAATTTTGCAGCATTAAAAAAGTACAATGCGAGATCAATTATATTCGGTTATCGATGTTGAAACTACTGGAAAAGGTATTTTAGGAAATCGCATTACAGAGATTTGTATTGTGGTCTTAAAAGATAGTACGATCATTGATAAGTTTACTACTCTTGTAAATCCTGAACAACACATCCCTCCTTTTATTACTGGTCTTACCGGCATAGATGACGATATGGTGAGAAATGCACCAAAGTTTCATGAAGTAGCTAATCGCATTCTTGAAATGACAACAGGAGCTATTTTTGTTGCTCATAATGTTAATTTTGATTACAATGTTGTTCGAGAAGAATTCAAGAATTTAGGACATACATTTACCCGAAAAAAATTGTGCACCGTACGCCTGTCTCGAAAATTAATCCCAGGCTTATTCTCTTATAGTTTAGGAAGACTTTGTACATCTCTTAATATACCTTTAGAAGGGCGTCATCGGGCAGAAGGAGACACTGATGCCACTGTTATATTATTTCAACGAATCTTGACCTTAGATCCAGAACACCTTACTATAAATACTTTTCTAAATGCTCGTTCTAAAGAAGCAACGTTGCCACCACATCTTAACGTAGAAACTATCGATTCTTTACCTGAAGAAACAGGCATTTATTTATTCAAAGATCAAAAAGGTAATGTAATTTATGCAGGAAAAGCTAAAAATATAAAACAACGAGTAATTAGCCACTTTTATGACAAAAAGAACAAAGAATACGCTCTTGGTCAAAGTACATATACTATTGATTATGAACTAACAGGTAATGAACTTATTGCTTTATTATTAGAAGCAGAAAAAATACAGAAATATTACCCCAAATTTAATAGTGCACAAAAAAAACCTGTAGTTCCTTTTCGCATACTTAAATATACCAACAGAAAAGGAATTATACAACTAGCTATAGATCGTTCTAAGAGTATAGATCACTCACTAGAAATATTTTATAGACGATCTGACGCAATAGAACAATTAGAAAAATTATGCTTTGACTATCAATTATGTCCTAAATACTGTAATTTACTAAATACTACTGAGCGCTGTTCTCATTATAGAATAAAAAATTGCAAAGGTATATGTTGCGAGGAAGAATCTGTGGCATTGTATAATATGCGCGTACAAAAGGCTTTAACTTCTTTAACGAAAGAAAAAGAAACATACTTTATCAAAGAAAAAGGGAGAACTATGAATGAACATAGTTTTATAATGATACAAGATGGTGTTTATAAAGGTTTTGGATATATAGATCATTCTGAACAGCTATCAACCTTAGAGGATTTCGATTCTTTTTTAACTTCACAAAAGCATACATACCACACTACAAAAATTATTAAGAGTTATTTACGTAAACATGGAGAAAACAATATAGTTTACTTCTGATTACTTTATAGTATGAAAAAAGCGATCCGTACGAAGATCGCCTTTAGCTCTAACAAATAATTAGGGGAAATCAAATCATTAATCAAACAATACTTTTATGATTACTACGAAATTATTAGTCCTCTATAAAAATTTCTATAGTACTCTTCATTTTTAATTTCTTTCCTTCCAGTCTTGCCTGTCCAAAAAATTCTTTAGCAATTTCTTGTTCAGAAATTAATTCGTCAATTCTACCATTATCATATTCGCAACTATCGGTAAAATCACCTTCTGTACGCGATAAACGTTGTAGTTTATGAAAATTGATTTTCACTTTGAGTACAGAATTGATAATATCTGCAGCTTCTGTCGCCGTAAAAACGCCATCTATTAAATTAATGTCTTGGCTTGTTTTTAGCATTACTGGTGCTGTTTCTAATGTTTCCATAACTATGAATTACTATTTTTTTATTTTATCTACTACAAAGGTGCATTATAAATTCTATATATTTTTATTTATATATTTTATAACAATCATAAAATATTATTATGATAGATGAATAATACATAAATATAAAGGCATTCCAAGAGTAATATTAAAAGGAAATGTAATCGCCAATGCCATTGGTATATAAAGACTAGGGTTTGCTTTTGGCGCTGCTAACCTCATCGCTGCAGGAACTGCTATATAAGAAGCACTTGCTGCTAATATTGCAAACAACAATCTATTTCCATTTTCTGAAATAAAAGCTCCGCTTATCACCGCAACTATACATCCATTAACAATAGGTATTAGTATCGCAAATAAAAATGCGAACCATCCTTTTTTTATAAAATCAGAGAGTTTGCGTCCGCTAGTAATCCCCATGTCGAGTAAAAACACAGCCAAAAATCCTTTAAATATATCCGTGGTAAAAGGTTTAATTCCTTCTGCTTGAGATTCACTTGCTAATAACCCAACGATAAGACTTCCTATTATTAACAACACACTGCCATTGGTAAGTGCATGATGCAACACTTTTTTCATCGGTATTTTATCTTCATTCTTGTTTTTCTTAAAGACTGTAATCAATAACAATCCTACCATTATAGAAGGCGCTTCCATAAGTGCCATAATTGCAACCATATGACCATTAAAAGCAATTTGTTCCATCTCTAAAAAAGTGATTGTTGTAACAAAAGTAACGGCACTCACAGAACCATAAGAGGCGGCTATTGCTCCAGAATTTTCTAAACTAAACTTTTTTCTTAATATAAAAAAAGTATACACAGGTACTATAATTGCTAGCATTATACCAAAGAAAAAGGACCACACAATTTCTGCATTAAATTCACTATGAGATAATTCCTGACCTCCTTTAAAACCTATCGACAATAAAAGATACAAAGAGATAAATTTTGAAGAATTCTCAGGTATATTAAGATCGCTTTTAAGCTGCACAGCAAGGATTCCTAAAAAGAAAAAAAGTAACGCCGGATTTGTTAAATTATCTACCAATAAATGTATATCCATAACAACTGTAATTAATTATTTTAAAAGGTTGATTTTTTTAATTGATAAGATTCAGTCATTATGGGTTATAAGATGAAATATATAGATTGATCCCACTATAAATCCACATTTCAAAATTTCAGGCAAGAAAAGTGAGCCGCTTTTTAGAGATAAGGATATAAAAAAGGCAAAAAAAAGAAGTCCAACGATTGCGCTTAACTTCTTTAATTTTGAATTGATTCTTTTACTATAAAGCGGTATTACTTCGATATCACTTTGAGTACTAGTTTTTGAATTGTCTTCTTTCATTTATTTTGTTTTGCGCAAAGCTCTAAACTTTATATCATATATTTTTATTTATATTTATTATAAAAAACATAAATTTTGTTTATGCAAAACATATCACTCTAGTTAGAAATACTTTACAAAATCCCAGCATTAAAAAGTGATATAAAAATTTTAGAAGAATTATTTCTTGTATAACAGACTATAATAGATATGAAGACTAAAGTAGAAAGAGTTCGATTATTTAAAATTAATGATGTCTAACATCTTATAAAGTAACTAACGAATGTGTAAAAAATTATGATTACTAGTAGTAGAAAAACACTAGACGAATAAAGGTTTACGAAGTACTCTTTGTATATATAAACTATCTCTATTACTCATTTTCGTTCCAGTAATAACTATCGGGATAAGTTCTATCTCCAAAAATAGCTGTTCCAACTCTAATTATTGTTGCCCCTTCTTCTATGGCTATTTCAAGATCACTGCTCATTCCCATAGACAATTCTTTTATGTCTACATTAGGGATTTTTAGCGCCATAATTTTTTTCTGAAGCTCTTTTAAAAGACGAAAACATTTTCTCACTTCTTTTGAATCCGAGCTAAGTAACCCTATAGTCATTAACCCTTTAATATGTATCGTATCAAACGCTGCAACTTCTCGTATAAAATCTATGGTCTCATTTGGAGCAATTCCAAATTTACTTTCTTCAAAAGAAGTATTTACTTGGATATAAACATCAATTTCTTTTTTTTCTAAACGTAACCTTTGATGTAGTTTTTTTGCTAGGGATATTCTATCAATAGATTCGATACAAGATGCCCATTTCAACACTTCTTTTATTTTATTAGTTTGTAAATGTCCTATAAAATGTACTTCTGGGTTTAAATGGCAGACTGCACTACATTTTTCTTTAAGTTCTTGAACCTTATTCTCTACTATTAATGATACTCCTTGTGCTAATGCAAAATTAATTCTGTTAGTATCAACTGTTTTTGTTGCCAATAACATACGAACATCGCTTAAATTTCTATTTGAGCGATTACAAGCAGTTTGTATTCTTTGATTGATTATATTAATGTTTTTGGCAATTAAATCCATTGTTATTCTACCATTTTATGTTCTGGACAATCAACGCGCAATTCAGAATTTTCTAGAGGTTTCTTAAGGAAATTGCAATAATGTTTGTTTTCACTCTTGCTATAATGGTAACAGGTAAGACACATACGCTGTACAGATATAACTGACTTTTTATTTAGTCGTTCAATAATATTTAATAAATTATTTAAAAATTGCCCTTTTTCTGTATCATTCAAGGATGCTATAGAAGTATCAAGAGCCTCTGTATAATTAACTGTTTGCTTTGCAATATTTCTACCGTTAGTAGTTAACTGAAGACTATAACTTCTAGAATCGTAGGTATCAGGGATTTTAATCAAAAGTTCTTTCTGCAATAACACTCGAACAGAGTCACTTATTGTAGCTTTGGTTAGATCAAATTCTTTAGCTAAAAAACTTACCTTAGACATCTCCTGCTTATGTGTTAGGCAAAAAATCAATATCTGTATTTGTATTGGACTGATTTTATGTTTTTTACTTTCTTCCCAAAGTAGTACCCTAAAAGTTTTAGAGATACGCTCCAGCGCTTGGGTTATTTTGTGATGTATTTCTGTATCATTCATCATCCTTTATTTTATTACTTCTTTTGATTCTTCAACCTCAATAATTCTCTTCTTCACTTCTCTGTATACATTATCTTTTGCTTCGGCATAAGAAATACCGTAGCATCTATTTAATACTCTATACGTTTCTGGATATTGTTCTAATAGTGAATCGTAAAATTGATCCAATTCGGTATTGGTTGGTAGCGTGAATTTCAATTTTAATTGAAAACGTCTTAGTAAAGCAGTGTCAATAATACTTGAATGATTTGTTGCGGCAATTAATAAAGTTGAATCTGGTAGGTAATCGATTAATTGTATAATCGTATTCACTAGTCTTTTCATTTCACCAGAGTCTTTTTTATCATAATCTCTAATTCGTCCAATGTAATCAAACTCATCAATAAAAAGCACGGCATTTTCTCTTGTGGCTATTTTAAAAACATTGGTAATATTTTTGGCGGTCTCACCTAATCTTGAGGATACTATTGTTCCTAAATTTAAAACAAAAATCTTCTTATTCAAAAAATCAGCAATCGCCTTGGCGGTAGTGGTTTTTCCGCAACCTGTATGACCAAATAACAGAAGTTTATTATCTACAGGTAACTCATACTGCTTTAAAGTTTCAATATATTTAAATTCCTTTAACAACTGATTCAGTTTGTCTTTATTTTCTTGACTAAACTTAATCCTATCAAGAGGAACAACTTTTTCTTTTGAGCTAATTATTAAATCATTCTTATTCATTTACTATTGCCTATCTTTTTTTAACTTGCTAAAGTTAGCAATCCTTATCATTATAGCATATTTTTTAGCATATTCTATTTCATCACCTATACAGACAATACTATTGTTTTATTAACCAATTGCTACCATTAATACGCTTTAGGCTCAAGAAATTGGTTGATTTTATCAGCAATTACTGCATGTTGAACATGACCAAACCATTCTCCTAATATTTCATAATTAGAATTAAATAAAACAAAACTCGGAGTTCCTCTTAATTGATTTAAGGTAAAGGTCAATGCTACATTATCCAAAGAATTTAAATAGTTCTTAACGCGATTTTGTAACATTTTCTTTTCAAAATCGGGCCATAATACATAATCAGGATTGATATTACATATTTTATCTACAACATCTGTCGGGTCACTAACTGTTTTTTCTATTTTATCCATAACCATAGGAAAATCTAAAGGGTAAGGCAATTTTTCAAAACCTTCTTGCGTCATCATTTTTTTTGTCTCACCAACTAAAGTTCCATCCTTAATCAGGTTTTGAGTATGTAATAACGTGTTTTTATCAAAGTCTTCAAAAGCTGTAGAAAGTGCTAGAAAAGAGATGTTTTTGGTTTTATATTCATTATAAAGTTTATTAAAATATGGCAATGCATAAGAAAAACACCCTGGGCAATTTACTTGAAAAACAAGAAGAAGATTAAGGTCTTTTAAAACGAATTTTCCTTGAATCTCATTTCCAATCTCTAACTCAATCTTCTTCATGTTACTTAAAATTTATTTGTTAGCTTAAATCTAAATCTGTTAGTTTTATTTGTAATGCTTTAGCAATTCTCCATTTCAATAATGTAATGTCCTTTTTCTTTAATTTCTTTTTCGACTACATCGGGCGCCATTTCCATATGGCAAAAATTACATTCTTTTGTTGATAGCTGGAAGTCCGAAATACCTTTTGAATTCAAATATTCTTTTCCGTATTTATAAACATTTTCAATAACATTGTTATCCTGAACAAGTATGTCAAAATGCATTATTACTTTTTCATCTTTAGGAACGTATGTATCGTATACTGAAACTTTCATATTTTACTTTTTTAATTAACTACTCCTATTCTATCGATTATTATTTTTTAACTGTATACGGAAGCGACAAATCTCCGCTCGCTACACTAAATACATCATAGACGCCTAACATAGGTTTATCTTCTTTACTGGTGTTTACGATCATATATGCCGCTACGCCGTCATATTTAAATGAAGTTTGATTGTTCATTCTGTAATCAGGAACCACTACTTTTATGGTATTACCCTGTGTTGTTACAGGAAAACCAGGAGAATCCATATACATTGGCATTCCAGGATTTGTAGGTGGCAAAGTTACATTATCGGCTTTTGTGAATTGCTTTACCGCTAATCCCCCAGCTACACGTTTGTCTTCGTGAAGAACAACCCAATGTGGATGCCATATAATACCATCATTTGCAAAATCTGCATCATTATTCTCGTCCCATATAGGTGTATCGTCAAAATCTGGGTGAGATGTTAATGCCATTGCTACAATACCTTCGGTTGCACTAAAACCTACATCTGTTGGTTTTAATGATGTCGGAAAAACGTAACCTAATACCGGAGCTCCATCTAAGGCTCCATTAGGAGTTGGAGTTGTTTTACCGGCAGTTCCTTTAACATCAATTTCCCATACACTTATGCTTAGGTCTGAGTGATGTGTAACCTGTGCCTTAGTAACTTGAAAATCATCATTATTATAAGGTCTTTCCTGTGCACATGAGCTTAGGGTGATTCCGAAACTCATTAACACAACTAGCATTAATATATTTAATTTCATATGTATTGTTTTAAATGTTATTTAATTAAAAAAAACAAGTTAGGAACCACAAAGTAATTTGGACTCCTAACTTTATTGATGAAAAAATTACCCTTTAACATCGGCCATAGATGCACCGAAATTTAAGTGTAATACGTTTCCATTCGGAGTTAGTAAAGCAGGTACAGATTGTACACCAGCCGTTTCGGCTTCTTGAATTCTGTCTGTAACTTCTCCGATGTTTAGGATCTCAACATTATCATTTCCTATTAGGTTTACGATATCATGTTCTGCACTAATACAAACTGGACATCCTGCGTGATAAAAAATTGATTTACTCATAACTATAGTATTGTTTTAAAGATTTCTGACACAAATATAGTTAGGATTACTAATTAAATGGATTTTATGTAATTGCTTTTTCTTATTTTACTATAAGAGTTTCTAATATATAATGAATTTTACAAAACTACCGTACAAAAAAAAAGTACTTAGTCCACATCACTATTCTAACGTATATATTACTTTATTTGTTGAAAACTCTACAAAAAGACCTTTAGCTATTCCATTTACACAGTTAACTAAATAATCAGAAGATAATAACTTTACATTTTCAGGTTGAACTACTGTAAAACGCACACTTTTTTCATGAAGTACCAAAACTGCAGAACGATCCGAAATACTACTTTTTACTTTATTTTTTCCATCGCTAACCAGCATTGGCCATGAAATACGTTTTTTTCCTTCAAAACCTATGAATTCGGTTTCAACGATTATTTTATGATCTTTTATCGAAATGAGTTCGGTAATAGATTGTGATTTTTCAGGAACTATATCATAGGTAATTTTAAACGATACATTATTGGCATTCTCTTCTAAAACCTCAACACTAGACGGATCTACTTTTAGTTCGGCCAAAGAACTCCATGTATTATCGGGATTTTGCCATAAAGGTCCTGTAGCCATATATGCATCTGCTCCGCTAAATAGTGGTGCAATTCCATTTGATGGACCTAATTGAGGATGTCCTCCTTTGATATGAGATCTAATAATTCCCGTAGGATTATATTTTTGATCGCCTTTCGTTTCGTATTCAACATAGGTCCCGTTAGCATTTGCGAATATTTTATGAAATGGTTTTAATACTGGAACTACAAATCCTCCTGTATCGGCTGGCGCTGGTAATTCTTTAATAGAATCATAAGAAAACTGCCATGCTTGAGCCAACATAGATGTGGCTAACATATTATAACAAGTATGTACGGAATAGCGCTCGTATCCGTGTTTGTTTTCTATTGGAAAGCGGTTTTTAACAATATACCCTGAACCATCTTCTCTAATCCATTGATTTATGGAGTTTAATGATAGCATAGCCGCTCTTTTAAAAGTTCCTGCTTCTTTATTTTTACCTAAACTAGCATATGCTGATGCATATATTTCAAAAACAACACATTGCTCTGCTTCGTTCCAAATATGGTGACTACTTCTATATCCTGTTGGAAGTTCTCCAAAAGGAGATTGCATAAATAATGATGTCCACGCTCCTTTCCATAAGTTATCCCTCATCTTCAAAGCTTGTTTCCCTTTATACCCTAATTGTAACATTCCTGATAGGTAATGCCTTGGAAAAAGATCATAGGCCAAAGGATTTCCTCCTTCATTATACATTCCTAAATCTGTAAAATTGGCTAGCTGAAATTTTAACATCTGTTCTGCATAATCAAAAGAAGTAAAACCGCTTTGAGCTCTTAGAAATTCTCCTGCAGTATGAACTAACACCCAGTTATTTCCTTCTTTCTTATTGTAAGTGGCGTATAGTTTTTCAATTTTAATAGCTTGTATTTTACTATCCCATGATTGCAATATCTCCTTACTCACAGATGGCTTGAATAATTCATAAGCAAGCATCGCTGGCCAAGTATAAAAATCTCCATGGTTTCCATTCACAGTGGCATTTACCATTTCTGTTAGCGCAATGTCTAGTGCTTTTACTCCACTTAAAGCTAAAGAGTCATTCTTATCAATATACCCAGAAGCCACTAAAACAGCAACACTATGTGCATAACACGGAGTGGTATAATATTTCTCAGTCTTTTCTATTGGATCAATTATACGCCCTGTATCGTCCTGATATTTTAACGTCGCACGAACCTGTTTATCGATTACTTTTAGGTATTCTTCTTTTTTAAAATTAAGAGGTTTGAAATCTTTCTCTTTATTTTGACGAGTTAAAAAACTATTTATTTTATCTGAAAGAGGATGAATTTCTTTACTAAGAACATTATTTTGCAATACTAGCTCTGGAATTAATCGTTTTGCATGTTTTATCTCCTCTTTTTGAGGTTGACTTTGACCATTTAAAAAGCTACTACAAGAAACCATCCCCAAAAGGACAAATAGTAATGTTATTTTTGTCAATCTTTTCATATCGGTTTGTCTTAAAGCTACTATTCTATTGTATTTCTGTGAGTTTAATCTCTGTAATTCCAACTTTAAAAATAGTCTAATAGATTAATTAGTTAGATCTTTTATCAAACCTTGAATACCTAGACCGCTAACATATAATGTAAATACCATAATCAATATTAGTACAATGATATCATGTATTTTATTTACATTCGATTTCATTAGTGACTTTTTACAAGTCAAGTAAAACACTGATCCAATAGTAATGGGCAGTACTATAGCTATACTAGCTTGTGATAACATTAAAATAAATACGGGTCTAAAACCAAGACCTATACCTAAAACACTAGATAATGTTAAAAGTAATACGATTACTCTAGAACTTACTGTTTTTGTATTTCTTTCCTGTTCTTTATAATCTATGATGAGCCAAGGAATCACAAGCGTATTAGGAAGGTGAGAAGATAAACCGGCAGCAAGAATACCAATAACAAAAACAGCTAGGGCTCCTTTGCCAGCAATAGGCTCCATTAAGGGAATCATTTCTGCAACATTGTTTAAGCTTAAACCTTTAACATTTAAAGTCGAAGCAGCAGTAATAAGTATAGCAGAACTAATAATAAACATTAAAGAAGCGCTTACAAATGCATCACGTTTTTGAACCTTATTGTCGGACATATTCCAACCCGTATCCTTCACAATTTGTGATCGAATTACAAAGGCAAATACCGATACGGTAGTGCCTACCATACCAGCTATAATAATAAATGGGCTATTATCGCTACCTTCAGCAGTTTGCGGAAACCTTGGAATAAACCCTTTTGCCAACTCGGATACAGATGGGAAATTTATAAACATAGTAGTCACAAAAGCTAAGGCCATTATTGCTACCAAAATAGCTAAGATTTTTTCAAATAATTTATAGTTCCCAATCCAAATAAGAACATAAATTAAAACTCCAATTAAGATTGCCCAGGATAAAGATGAAATATGCCATGGTAAAACGGCTTCCGACCATTCTGCCATCACATCCGCCATAATACCTAATAAGCCAGTAAGTGCACTAACTATTATAGTAGATAAAGCAACAATTAACACAATTGCTAAAACAGGATGGATGTGTTTTTTAATACCTTGAATAACGGTTTCTTTAGTCACCATAGTATAGCGACTAAATAGCACAATTAAATAATATGTCATAACACAACTTACTAGAACAGTCCACAGAAGATCTAGACCAAAATTAGCCCCAGCTTTAGACATAGAAGTTACACTTCCTGTTCCAACGTTGTATCCTATTAAGAATATTCCTGGTAAAACACTGACTAGTATTTTTTTGAATTTTGACATATTCGCTTTTTTATGAAAGAAAATACCGTTTCAAATCTAAAACGGTTTTCTTTTTGTATTTCAAATAACAGGCTAATCTGTTATGGAATACTTTTTTTGTAATAGTTCATTTTGTTGTTAGTTAATTATTCTCGTTTTCCATGTACCCCATATTAGCCGTAATACCACCATCTACATAAATGATTTGCCCATTAATAAAATCTCCCGCCTTAGAAGAAAGTAAAATAGCAGTACCAGATAGGTCTTCTACAACACCCCAACGAGCTGCTGGAGTACGAGTCATAATTAGATCATTAAATGGATGTCCTTTACTAGCATATTCTTCGGTCTTTGCAGTTTTGATATATCCCGGTGCAATCCCATTGACTTGAATATTGTGTTTACCCCATTCTACACACATATTTTTGGTAAGCATGGCTAAACCGCCTTTTGCAGAAGCATAGGCTGAAACCGAGTTGCGACCATACGTACTCATTAAAGAACAAATGTTGACAATTTTTCCTTCCTTTTTGGTAATCATATCAGGAACTACAGCTTTTGAGACTAAAAATGCAGAAACAAGATTGATGTCTAAGACTTCTTTGAAATCTCTTTCTTCC
Organism: Aquimarina aggregata; assembly: GCF_001632745.1. Taxonomy (GTDB): domain Bacteria; phylum Bacteroidota; class Bacteroidia; order Flavobacteriales; family Flavobacteriaceae; genus Aquimarina; species Aquimarina aggregata. The sequence continues at coordinate 279,520 of NZ_LQRT01000035.1, forward strand.
ATCTCTAAAATTGGTGTACGCTTAATAATTCCTGCATTATTGATAAGAATATCAATAGCACCTATTTCTTTTTTTATAGTCTTAATACTTGCATTTACTGCTTCTTCATGACTAACATCAAAAGCAATAGCAAATACATCAAATCCTTTTTCTTTAAAATCTTTTTTCGCTTGGTCCAGTTTTTCTTCAGAACGGCCATTAATACAAACTTTAGCTCCAGCTTGTGCTAAACTAAGTGCCAAATCTTTGCCAATTCCATCAGAACCTCCAGTTACTAAGACTACTTTACCATCGAGTTTAAAACTATCTAAAACCCCCATCTTATCTTAATTCTATTGCTTTGATAGCATCCATATCGGTAAAATCTAAATTTTCGCCAGCCATTCCCCAAACAAAGCTATAGCTCGAAGTCCCAGAAGCACAGTGTATAGACCAAGGCGGAGAAATAATCGCTTGTTCGTTTGTCATCCATATGTGACGAGTTTCTGTAGCTTCACCCATAAAATGACTAATTGCATGTTCTTCGGGAAGATCTATATATAAGTACACTTCCATACGGCGGTTGTGTGTATGTGGAGGCATTGTATTCCATATGCTACCGGGTTTTAGTTTCGTTATTCCCATTTGTAATTGACAAGTTTGTACACTTGCTGCTACAATATATTGAAAGATCTGCCGCTCATTAGCATCATTAGCATTTCCTAAATCTAAAGTAATCCTATCTTCAAGCTCAATTTTTTTTGTAGGAAACGATTGATGAGCAGGAGCAGAATTGATATAAAACTTAGCAGGGTTACTGGTTGATTTACTTTTTAAAATAATAGTTTTAGTTCCATTACCAATATAAATTCCCTCCATTGAAAGTAATTCAATATCTTTTCCATCTACCTCAACAATTCCTTCACCTCCAATATTGATAATTCCCACTTCTCTGCGATCACAAAAATATTCTGCTTTAAGTGGATCTATAGCATCTAAGGATAATGATTTTGAAACGGGAACGGCACCACCCGCAATAAAGCGGTCGTTCATAGTGTAGGTCAATAAAACTTTATCAGCTTCAAAGTTTTTTTCAATTAAAAACTGTTCTCTAAGTCTATCAGTGTCGTAATTTTTTACATCAGCAGGATGTGCAGCGTAACGTTCTTCGTAAGTGATATGGTCCATTTTCTTATTTTCCTTTAAGGTTCATTTTATACATTTCACTAGCTGCTAATAAAAAAGTTCCTGTAACATATTCGTGAGAATCGTCTTTAGAAAGATTTACGGGTTGGTCTCCTACCAATTGTCCCCATTGTACTTTCCCTTCCTTGCTAATCTCATCAGTAACCGATTTCCATGCTTTTTTAACTACCGGTAAGTATTCATCTTTATTTAAAATGTCATTATTAATTCCGTAAGCAATACCATAGATAAAAAAGCTGGTTCCACTAGTTTCTTTAAACGGAGCATGATCTGGATTTGCCAAGTTTGGATACCAAAATCCTTCTTTCGCTTGACATTCTTTTAAAGCTGCTGCCATGCTTTTAAGAACAGACTCATAACGTTTATAATTACCATGATCCATAGGCAAATACTCTAAAATCCTTGCTATACCAGCCATAGCCCAACCATTTCCTCTGGACCATACTATTCTTTTACCCTTTTTGTTTGAAGGAAAAAAGCGTTTATCTCTATAAAACAGATTAGTATCTGTATTGTATAATTTACCATAAACATCCCAAAACATGGCATCCATCCAGTCAGAATATTTTTGATCTCCAGTAACATTATACAACATCGCTAAAGTTGGTGGCCCTGTAAATAAAGCATCTACATATCGTGTGCCATTTTCATAATACCATTGGTGCGGGTTCCCTTTTGGATTTCTAAAATTTGGATTGTCCAAATGGTCAATAATCCCTCTAATCTTACTCTTTTCTGGTTTTGCCATGTAAGACTGGATCATAGATTGCCCTACAGTTAATAAATTAGCTCCACTTGCAGGATGTACGGGAGGTAATGTAGGTACTTTCCATTTTAAACTAGTACACAGCTTATCAGTTTGTTCTAGATAAGCAGTATCTCCTGTCGCAAAATAACATGCCATTACCCCTGCATAATACGTTCCTCTTATCCAGTTATCATCATACTCTTTCCAAGGGTGATTTAATTGATACGTATTCACTCTATCTATAAACTCCTTAATCTGAGGTCGTTCATAAATAGATTGTGCCATAAGATTAGATACTACGAAAAGAAATACGAAAAATATCGCAAATGTTTTAGTAGTAAAATTTAGCATTCCGTTTTTCATTATGGTTTATTTATTATTTGACAATTATGATACTATGATATTCTTAATTTTAATAATATGAATTATTTTTTTCTAGAATTGCGTCAAGAAAGAATTGTACAAACTTAGGGTTAGCGTATTTTTAGTAGTATATAGATTTTGATGTGTTATATATTAATATTATCATTTTGCAACTACTCATGAATAATTTTGATAATATCTATGTATTAATAAAGAAAAGTGTTCTAAAATGTATGCTAGACAGAAAATAAAATATCTAAGGATTAATGTGTGTTTTATATATGTTACTTTTATAAGCTGCTGCTAGTCTAATCCTTATATTTTTGCATTATAAGCTAATTAATAATTTACAATCATATTGGATTTACGATATTGATTTGGAGTTACTCCTTTGGCCTTTTTAAAAATTTGAGAAAAAGCTGAAGGATTATTAAACCCTGATTCATAACATATCTGCATAATAGTAACATTACTTTCTAAAAGCATTTTACATGCAAATTCAACGCGTACTTCATATAAAAAATCATTATAACTTTTTTTAACCGCATTCTTGAAATAACGACAAAAAGCACTTTTTGATAGATTCGCAACATTAGAAATTTCATCCAGAGATATATTCTTAGTAAAATTTAGCATAGTGTGCTGAATAATCTTATTCATTCGGTCTTTTTCTTTGGGATTGGAAGATTTATGCAAATCAAAATTCGATAATACTTCAACCTCCTCGGATTTAGAAATTAAACTCAAAATTTGAATCAAAGAAGCCATTTGTTCTAAAGAAGACTGACCTAGCATTTTATATAAAACACTGCCAATAGTTTTATTCGTTTTTCCTTGAATATGAAGTCCTCCTGAAGCTTTCTCAAAAACTCTATTAATTGGATACACATCGGGTATGCTTAAAAAGTCTTTTCCTGCAAAATCTGGATAAAATTTTAATACAATAGCCTTAGTTAATAAATCAGTGTCTTTTTCATAAAATTGTTGATCACTTTTCCAGACATGAGTAAGTTCTTCTCCTACCAAAACCATGTCTCCTTTTTGATATGATTTAATACTACTACCTACATATCTTGTACCGTAACCTTCAATAATATAAGCCAACTCTAATTCTTTATGATAGTGTAAGGGATTCAAAAAAAATGGCAATTCAAAATAAGACACAGAAATTCCAAAATTCGAAGTACGGTCAGAGGAAAGGAATTTAGGCTTAGGCATTATACAAATTTTACCAAAAAAGATAAAAATAAGTTATTAAATGCAAATATTTATAAAATACTGGTTAATATCTATCTATTATAGTCAATGTCATTTTCTTTTCTTTGATCTTTAAAATCAATGAATTTTCATGAAACATCATTTTTTCATACTTTTTATAACTTGCTTTTCACTCATTTCTTGTCAAGAAACTGATACGTTCTACACTATTACTACAGTTAACGATACTAAGTTAAAAAGAGAGAAAGAAACTATAGAAATTCAATTAAAAAATCTACCAGAATTTTCTAAAGAAGAATACAATAATTTATCCATTTTCGATACTAAAAACAACCTAGTTCTATCACAACTTATCGATATCGATCAAGATTCAATACAAGATTATATTATTTTTCAAACTGATTTCAATCCTAATGAAACTAAAAAATTTACACTCACATATCAAAAAGAAGTACAAATAAATAACAAAATTGATTTACGTACTTTTTGTAGAATAGTTCCTGAAAGAATAGATGATTTTGCCTGGGAAAACGATAAAGTAGCCTTTAGAACTTATGGCCCAAAATGTCAACAATTATTTGAAGAAGGAAAACCAGGAGGTTTGATTTCTAGCGGAATTGATTGTTGGACAAAAAAAGTAAATTATCCAATTATAAATAAGTGGTATGCTAATCATCAAAAAGGAGTTTCTTATCATGAAGATCATGGTGAAGGTTTAGATGCGTACCATGTGGGCACAACCAGGGGTTGTGGAGGTATTGCATTAGTCAACAACAACACTCATTTTTTAAGTGAAAATTTTGTGTCTTGGAAAGTATTAGCTAATGGACCTATACGTAGTATTTTTGAACTTAAATATCCACCTGTGGTAATAGATAATATGCATGCTACAGAAACCAAACGTATTACTTTAGATTTGGGTAGTAACTTGTATCATTGTAGCGTATCGTACAAATCTGAAAATACTTTGGATACTATAGCGATAGGTGTGACTTTACATAAAGGAAAAGGAAAAGCAAATTCAAACAAAGCCGAAGGTTGGCTTTCTTATTGGGAACCTTATGCAAATTCAAACCTAGGTACAGGTGTAATTGTAACACCAAAATCAGTAAGTAATATAGTTTTGGATACTATTATTAAAGAAGACGAAAGTCTTAATAATATTTGGATACATTCTAAGCTAATACATCAAAGCGCGAGCTATTGGTCGGGCTACGGATGGCAAAGTGCCGGAGATTTTAACTCAGCACAAGAATGGGAAAACTACCTTTCTAAACAATCAAAATTAAAAAACAATTCAATCAAAATACAAATAAGTAAAAATTAAACCATTATGTGGAAGTCTGATGCCGAACTTTTTAAAATTGCGAAAAGCGAACTTTTTACAGCACTTGTAGGGGATATACTTGACAAGTTAGGTTATCAACATCAATTTTTAGAGCAAAAAATAAAACCTTTAACAAAGGATATGATTGTTATTGGAAGAGCAATGCCCGTTTTAGAAGCTGATGTTTTTGAAGAAGTTGTTGAAAATACAAATAACCCGATCATGAAAAAACCATTTGGACTTATGTTTGAAGCATTGGATAGTTTAAAAGAAAATGACGTATACATTTGCACAGGCTCTTCATTTTCTTATGCTTTGTGGGGTGGATTAATGAGTACAAGAGCTATAAAACTAAAAGCCGCAGGGGCGGTACTTCATGGGTTTTCAAGAGATACCAATGAAATCGAAAAACTAAACTTCCCTACATTTTCAGCAGGTACATATGCGCAAGACCAAGGACCAAGAGGAAAAGTAATTGATTATAATATACCTATTGAAATTAATGGTATAAAAATTAATCCAGGTGATATTATCTATGGAGATAGAGATGGTGTACTCATTGTACCCAAAGAAATAGAAAAAGAAGCTTTTGAAGGTGCTATAGAAAAATCAAGAGGAGAACAACTTGTGAAAAAAGCATTAGAAAATGGAATGAGCACTGTTGATGCTTTTGATAAATTTGGAATTATGTAATCTATGTTCTGAATTACAGAAGTTCTAAAAACAAAGAAACCTCTTGATAAATCAAGAGGTTTCGTATGTACTGAAGGCGGGACTTGAACCCGCACGGCCTTACAGGCCATTGGATTTATTTCTCATTAAGAATTCGGAGGCAAGAGAGCTTTTATTTAAAATTTAACAAATAACGGGGTAACATATATACTGGCCCTGACACTAAGGTAACACTCTTTATTAGTGGGTTAATCAAAACATTAATTATAAACTTTAAAATCTAAAAAAATGAAAAAAATTGGAAAACTAATTTTGACAGTAGTACTGGTAATTATTTATTCTTGTAGTAAAGAAGAAATTCAGACAGAAGAGGAATTATTTCTTGAAAGTAAAACTGAACTCAATAGTAAAGTACCATGTAGCAACTTAGATGGACCTGAGTGCGGATTACCAGGAGAAAATATAGTGTATACTTTAAGTCAGAGTAACTTTACCAATAATATTTTTTGGTCTGTAGAACGAGGAAATATGACATTGATCTCCGGTCAGGGTACTAGAACTGCAACATATAGATTATCAAATAATTTTAGTGGCGGAGAGGTTAAAGTAACATATGGAGGACAATGCACTAATTTGAAGGAATTATTTATTTGTGGAAATGATTGCAATAGACCACCAAAGCCTGAATTTATAAGATCTATTTTTGGTAGTCCGGTACCCTCCGAGTATAGACCCAATAATTTAGGAAGCAACTACATCTGTACAACCACCATTAATAATACATTATTTGTTCCTTTAGATGAATGTGTAGATTCTTACACTTGGTCTATCACTCCCAGTGGTCATCAAATTGCATACATAGAACCAACTTCATCATCAAGGGCTAATGTTATAATAGCTAAACCAGGTAGATATACTGTCTTATTAGTAACTAGAAATAGTAACGGACAAAGAAATGAAATTTTCGACTTGATTGCAGAAAATTGTAATGTCATAGGTGGTGGATTATTCTAATAGTTTATTGATTGATATAATCTAAACTTTTTTAAAGGCTGTCTGAAAAAGACAGTCTTTTTTTTTAAAAAAGTATACACGAAAAGAAAACTGAACTTTAGGTTGAGAGACTATATTACTAGTTTTAGGTTGCAAATATCTTAATCACGAAAAACGCATCTAAACTCAAGTTATCGTTTATTTGAACTTTTAATCTGAGTTATTATTTAATGAATCTAATTTCTTTTCGTTGATAAAATTCATAATACTATCAATTATTTCTTTTTTGAATTTCTTTTCATCAAAATGCTTTGTTTCATCTTCAATAATTATTACTTCTTGAGGTTTGTAATTATCTTTCTTGAAAAAATCTATCACCATCGGGATTGTAAAAAATACTATTACAAGAAATATAGAAACTATCGACAACTGATTTGATAAAACTGATTTACCATAAGCCCTGTTTCCTATTTCCTTCGCCTGTTCTAATTCCAAATAGTCAGTATACTGTTTAACAGCTTCACCTCTTATAAAAAATATTGTTGCTAAGATTTTATTATAATATAATTCAGGCAGACCTTCAGGATGACTTTTAAAGTATTTGTTTACGGTTAATAAAAAATCATTAGTAGCCTTTTCGGAAATGGGAATTGACGTATCCTCTGATGTAAAATAATGAAGGAACCATGTTAAGAAGGCATATTCCGAACTCGAACTAAATTCAAAGTTTAAAGCTTTTTCAAGTTCATTCTTAATATTTCCATACTTTATACCATCTACTTGGTGTTTGAATCCAATTTCCATTGCTTTAATGTAGATGTTTTGCTTTATGTTGGTATCTTTCATCTATTTGAATTAATCGTTTAATTAGACTTTATTTATTCTTTCAATTTCCGATTGCCCAAATTCTTCCCATTTCTTTAATTTATTATTCCAAGAATGTTGGTCATTCTGGATTAGTTCACTATACAAATTTTCAAACTCCTTTATAATTTTTTCGACGTTATCTCCCAAATTATTTGCGTTTAAGGTTATAAAGAGGCTTGTGTTTCCTTTTGAATTTCTAAATTGAATGTCTTTTTTCATAAATCGTTCACAAAATTCGCGATTGTCGATTCCAACAACATAATGGCCAATTTGTGGGCATTTTTGAAGCACAGCACACTTATCAAAATCGGATTCAATAATTTTATTTAGCAATGACTTAATGGGATTTTCTAAAGTGTGATTAAGTAACTTATAAATTCCTATCAAATATGGAATAGTAAGTCCATTTGTAATATATTTATTTTTCTTTTGAAATGCTATTTGTTCATACCATATGGGTGAGTCATTCATAATCAAAAGTTTGTTTATTTAAACTATATTCAACAATGATTTATTTGAACTATTAATTATTATTTCTAGTTAGTTTGATTTAATCATTTTACTCTTCATAATAATCATTAACTAATGTTTCTATCAAAAAATCTTTGTATAATTCTGCTTCAATCTCATTTTTAAAATAAGCATCTATTTCATCGCTAAATATTAAATGATACATACCAAAGTTGCAGTTATTAGAATCTTCAACACGAACTATTTTTATATCGTTTCTATATTAATACTCAATTGAAGGACCTCTTTCCCTAGAAAAGAATAAATAAATTGGAATTGAACTTAAAAGAATTATTATCGGTATTATTCCTTTTTGTAAGAGTTACTCCATCGTTTTATTGAACTTTAAATTATTTCAAAAGCTTTCAAAAGATTTATACAAGAGGCTAACAAGCTTACAGCTCCAATAAATATAATCGCTCTGGTTAAAGTTCTTTGTCTTGCAGAAGATTTAGCACTTTCTATATTGAATCTATTTATACTTTCATCCAAAGTTCGAATAGAACCAATTAACTCGGTTTGTATAGATAGGTCTAAATTGATTGCGGTTAACTGAGATTCATTATATAATATATCACATTTGTCTTTTTCTAAATTTCTTTCCTCTTTAGTTTTAGCATTAACATATCTCTTCAGAGCTTTTTTATTATTCTTAATAGATTCTTGATGCTTTTCAAAAGCCTTATTTAAAGTATTATTTACTTCCATCGATTATTTAGACTTTATAATTCTGGGATGCTTGAGATTATAGTCTTGATGTGCATCAATAATTGATTTAGCATCATTTTCAGTATATTCATAATCCTTGTTAGTAATTAATTTTCGTGATAATGCGATCCGCGTCTTTAATTCACTTGCACCTGTGACATTATTTAATGTAGCTTTTCTTATAGCATCTACATTTGAATCATTTTTTGGTGCATATTCTAATGTACACACAGTTCCTTCAGGTAAAGGAAAATTAAACCAATGATTGTTTAAAAATTCTTCTTTTGTCATAATTAATCATTTAATAGCGCAATCGATCATGGAAATTTTATAGAACTACAATATCAGTAAATTATCAATGTGGAAATTGTGGTTTTCCATAATGATTGATTTAATAAACAACCCCATATTTGAAGAAATCTTTAGATACAGGGTTGTTTCGAAGTTAGTAAAAAATAAAAGATTACTTTTTTTCTCAATTTTTTGTAATCCATTTTTTGCACGCCAAATTCTGATAAGGATGTTAAAGTGAAAATATTCAAATAACACACTGGTTCATTTAAGTGTTAATTGATAAACTTAGGAATTGAACCGCTTTATTGAACTTGATAGTTTGTATTCCTCGGTTTCTATACAAAAGTTCAATAAAACCACCAATTAAACAAAGCCAGGTATTAAAAATGAAGTATAATAAAATTGTCAGTTCAATGAGCTTCGTTTTCTAATCTACTTTTGTAATTAATATTTAAAATACTGTATGATGATGAGTACAAAACAGTTATTTAGCTATAATTATAAATTTTCTACAACTCAAGTGTAGAATCCAAGTGAAAAAAACTTTTAGTGTCAAATACTATTTTAGGCAAAAAAATAAATATACAATATTAGAGTTTGTTGAAACCATGTTGAAACCGTAAGAAAAAGAAGGAGTTAAAATATCAACGAAGAAAAGTTCAAAAACAAAGAAACCTCTTGATAAATCAAGAGGTTTCGTATGTACTGAAGGCGGGACTTGAACCCGCACGGCCTTACAGGCCATTGGATTTTAAGTCCAACGTGTCTACCAATTCCACCACTTCAGCTTGGTATATATTATCTCAGAGCGAAAGACGGGATTTGAACCCGCGACCCTCACCTTGGCAAGGTGATGCTCTACCCCTGAGCTACTTTCGCAGTTTGTTTATGAACTTTGCAATCGTTATTGCGGATGCAAATTTAAAACAATTCTAGTAATACCAAAGTCTTTTTTAAAAAAAGAATAAAAAAATTTACACTTGTGATGCTTTCTTCCTGGTTAACATGCGTTTAATCTCATTAAGTTTCATTAAAGCTTCGACCGGAGTTAACGTATCAATATCAATATCTAAGATTTCGTCCTTGATTTCTTCTAATAATGGATCATCCAAATTAAAGAAACTTAATTGTAACTCATCATCTTCTTGAATTCCTTTTATTTTATCGGTAAGCTCTTCACTACTATGAGACTTTTCAAGCTTTTTAAGCATCTTATTAGCTCTATGCAATACTTGTTGAGGCATTCCTGCCATTTTAGCTACATGAATCCCAAAACTATGTTCACTACCACCAGGAACAAGCTTACGCAAAAATAGTACTGTATCTTTAAGTTCTTTTACCGAAACATTATAATTTTTGATTCTTCCAAAAGTTTCGCACATCTCATTCAATTCATGATAATGTGTTGCAAATAACGTTTTTGGTCTTGCCGGGTGTTCATGCAAAAATTCACTAATCGCCCAAGCAATAGAAATACCATCATAGGTGCTGGTACCTCGTCCAATTTCATCTAATAGCACTAAGCTTCGATCTGATATATTATTAAGAATACTGGCGGTCTCATTCATTTCTACCATAAATGTAGATTCTCCCATAGAGATATTATCACTTGCACCTACTCTTGTAAATATCTTATCAACTATACCTATTCTTGCTTCTTCTGCTGGTACAAAGCACCCCATCTGAGCAAGTAAAACAATCAAAGCGGTTTGACGTAAAATGGCAGATTTACCACTCATATTAGGTCCCGTGATCATAATAATTTGTTGTTGATCTCTGTCTAAAACCACATCATTAGCAATATAGGGTTCTCCCGGGGGCAATTGTTTTTCGATGACAGGGTGTCGACCATTTTTAATTTCTAAATCATACGATTCTTCCATCAAAGGGCGAACGTATTGATTTTCCTGAGCCAATTGAGCAAAAGAACACAAACAATCTAACTGACCTATTAATGTAGCATTTAACTGCACAGGTTTGATATATTCGTTCATCCAAATAACCAAATCATTAAATAGCTGCTGCTCTAGTCCTAGAATTTTTTCTTCGGCACCAAGAATTTTGGCTTCATACTCTTTTAACTCCTCTGTAATATATCGTTCTGCATTTACCAGAGTTTGTTTTCTAATCCAAGTATCCGGAACTTTATCCTTGTGTGTATTTCGAACTTCGATATAATATCCAAATACATTATTTGAAGCGATTTTAAGAGATGTAATACCCGTAGCCTCAGTTTCTCTCTCTAACATTTTATCCAGATAATCTTTTCCTGAGAATGCTATAGATCGCAATTCATCTAATTCGTCCAAATATCCATTGGCAATGGTGTTTCCTTTTAAAATATTAACAGGAGCCTCTTCATTTAATGTTTCTTTTATTTTTTCTCGCAACAACTCACAATCATGAAGTGTATCTCCTATAACTTTTAATGCTTCATTATCACTATTTGTAGCTTGTGCCTTTATAGGAACAATAGCTTCTAGGGAGTTCTTAAGGTGAATCACTTCTCTAGGAGTTACTTTTCCTGTAGCGACTTTAGATATTAATCGTTCAATATCTCCTATTTGCTTGATTTGATGCTGGTTTTTCTGAAGCAAAGTAGTATTATCCAAAAAGTATTGAACAACTTCATGACGTTTTTGTATTGCTGAACTATTATTGAGTGGAAGTGCCAACCATCTTTTTAAGGTACGACCTCCCATTGGAGAAATAGTTTTATCAATTACATCTAAAAGTGTAACTGCATTGGCAGCATTTGGGTTGTATAATTCTAAATTACGAATGGTAAAGCGATCCATCCAAATGTACTGATCCTCGGCAATACGATGAATAGCTGTGATATGTTTTAACTTATGGTGCTGCGTCTCTCTTAGATAATGCAAAATAGCAGCAGCTGCAATGATTCCTTCTTGCAAATGATCTACACCAAACCCTTTTAAAGAAGCGGTACCAAAATGATCATTTAATGTCTCATTAGCATAATCAGTTTTAAAAACCCAATCTTCTAAAAAGAAAGCATGAAAATCTTGACCAAAATCTTTATAAAAGGTTTGTTTTTTTGGCTTTGTCACTAACACTTCACTTGGGCTAAAATTTTGCATTAGCTTATCCATATGTGCAGTATCTCCTTGCGCCGTTAAAAACTCACCAGTAGAAACATCTAAAAAAGCAATACCTACAGCCTTTTTACCATAATGTAATGCGCATAAAAAATTATTTGTCTTACTCTGTAAAACTTCATCGTTTAATGCAACTCCAGGAGTTACTAGTTCAGTCACTCCTCTTTTGACAATGGTTTTGGTCTGCTTAGGGTCTTCTAGCTGATCGCAAATAGCAACACGTTCACCAGCTTTTACCAATTTTGGTAAATATGTGTTTAGTGAATGGTGTGGAAATCCTGCCAAGGCAGTTTCTTGCTCACTTCCATTTCCTCTCTTTGTGAGCACTATATTTAAAATAGCTGCCGCTTTAATAGCATCTTCTCCAAAAGTTTCATAAAAATCCCCTACTCTAAACAATAACATAGCATCAGGGTATTTCACCTTAATTGCATTATATTGTTTCATCAAAGGAGTTACCTTTTTAACATTTTTTCCTGCCATTCAACACATAATTTTATGAAAGAAGCTAAAATAACTATTATGCCCTTTTTTCTATAACCTCAACCTTATGAGTTATTCAATTTTATTCACAATCTTATTTCAACTCAAAAGGAATAAATGATATTTTTGTAGCGATGAAAAACAACAGGAAATTAAAAAACAGCGAGCTTGACCGTAAAACGGTAGAAGAATTCAAAGCTTCCAAAAAAACACCTTTACTAATCATTCTAGATAATATTAGAAGTTTAAATAATATTGGTTCAGTGTTTAGAACAGCAGATGCCTTTTTAATTGAAAAAATTTACCTCTGTGGTATTACAGCCGTTCCTCCTCATAAAGATATCCAGAAGACCGCATTAGGAGCTACAGCAACAGTAAATTGGGAGCATCATGAAGATACTCTAACCTTAATTCAAAAGCTAAAAACCGAAAGCATAAAAATCCTGTCTATTGAGCAAGCCGAAAACGCTATTATGCTCGACAAATTTCTACCACAACCTAATCAAACTTATGCCGTTATTTTTGGCAATGAAGTAAAAGGAGTCCAGCAAGATGTAGTTTCAGCAAGTGATGAAGTATTAGAAATTCCACAGTTTGGAAGTAAGCATTCACTAAATATTTCTGTAAGCGCGGGTATCGTTATATGGGATCTTTTCTCTAAAATTTAAATGCAGTTAATTAACAAAATCAATATAGCCGTCTTTTTTTCAGACTTAATCATACTTACCATATTTCTACAGATCACCTATAGCGTCTTCTCATATATTAGTCAAAACTTACTGCATAAAACACCGTTCAAATAATATCAATCTAACAGTGAATTTTGTAAGAAAGTTCTTAATTGAATAGCAACAATAAAAAAATTGATTTTTATCAATAAATTGGTTGATCAATATCATATACCTCTTTGATAAAAGTCGTAAAACAAATGACATTAAGTAACTAATTTTGAACCAAATATTAACGCAAACCACAAATCGACTCATGAAACCACAAACTTTATCAAACCGACTAGAACATTAAAGGCATTATTAGATATATTGATCTATTAAATCAGCGACCTTTATTGTTTTTCTAATTAGCTCCTACATATAAAAATTGATAGTTACGCCTACACCTTATACAGAAACAAAAGTGTTTAACTATCATACTATGCATGTAAAGCTCCAAAATCTTGTTGTAACAATTTAGTATTGCTTTTTTAGACACTCTTTATCTATAAAAACTACAAAAGCCTACAATCCGTAGGATCGTTAACATGCCGTAAATCAAACAAATCGTTGCTGATCTCAACATTGTAAAACCGAAATATTTCTTCACAAATAACATGTAGAACTCGCAAAAAACATGCACCCCAATAATCACTCTTAAAGTATCGCTTGTGAAATCAAAAACTACCGAATACCCTTTCTATTAATAAATCATGTAAAACATATTAATTAAAATAATACATCAATTACATAATCAATTTTAATTTAAACACACTGGTCATGAAACTAAAAAAGAGTACAACTTTACTCCTTGTCTTTTTCTTGTTTTCAATATTCATTAATGCACAAAGTAGTAGTGATAGAAATTACATCAAAAGACAAACCAATACCCAAGCATTACAAAAGATTATTACAGATGCTTCTTATTTAAACAAAACTATTAATGCAAAATCTTCAAGACAAAAAACACCATTAACAAAAATCAAAAAAGATGGTCGAATCGGCGTATTATATTCGTTTGATCAAAAAGGACAACCAGTCTATGCATATGATGATAACATAGAAGCTGCTATTAGTGGCCGTACAGATAAAATCTGGACAGGCGGTTCATCTGGTCTGAATCTTAATGGAGCAGGCATTGAAATAGGTGTGTGGGAACGAGGCAAGGCAAGAGCCAGTCATCAAGAATTTGAAGGACGCGCCTCTGCTGGAGACGACGCAAGTGTAACTAGTCACGGCACCCATACTGGCGGTACTTTAATTGCTGCCGGCATTGATCCCAAAGCGAGAGGGATGGCATCTGCGGCTCGCATAAAAAATTACAGCGCATCCGGAATGGTCGGTGAAGCTGCCGCTTTTGCCGCTGCTGGTGGTATCCTTGCTAACAATTCAAATACACCTAATGGGTCTGATGGTGTATATGATGCTAATGCACGTGATATGGATAATGTAACCTACAATGCCCCTTTCTATCTACATTGTAAATCTGCCGGAAATGAAGGGAACGGAAGTAAGTATGGAGTTATATTCACCAATCAACTAGCAAAAAACCTATTAGTTGTTGCTAACTCAGAGGATGTATCAAATTATACTGGTCCATCTTCAGTTACACTATCAAAGTCAAGTTCTTTTGGTCCTTCGAATGACTGGAGAATTAAACCTGATATAACAAATAATGGGCGCAAAGTATACTCTTCTGACTCGGGCAGTAATTCTGATTATGGAGTCAAAAGTGGTACTTCTATGTCTACACCTGCAACTGCTGGAACCATCGCGTTGTTACAACAACATTATAAAAACCTTAACGGAGTATACATGAGAGCGGCTACAGCAAAAGGTCTAATCATAGATGCTGTAGACGAAATAGGTGCAAATGATGGTCCTGACTTTTCTGGAGGATGGGGATTGGTGAATGCTGAAAGAGCTGCACAGATAATTTCAAACAATGGTAATACATCTATAATGGATGAATTAACCTTAAATAATGGAGATACATACACCAGAACTATTAATTCTGATGGCTCAACCCCGTTAGCATTAACC
Organism: Aquimarina aggregata; assembly: GCF_001632745.1. Lineage (GTDB taxonomy): Bacteria > Bacteroidota > Bacteroidia > Flavobacteriales > Flavobacteriaceae > Aquimarina > Aquimarina aggregata. The sequence goes on from NZ_LQRT01000035.1 coordinate 294,760, forward strand.
ATTGTGTGGAATGACCCCGCGGGGCAAATTAGTTCTGGAACTAATCCCGTGTTAGTTAATGACCTTGATGTTCGCGTAACAGGCAATAACAAGACCTACTCACCATGGGTAATGGTTCCTAATTCGGCGTTTAACAATTATACAGCTCCAGCACAAAAAGGAGATAACTTTAGAGACAATGTAGAAAAAATAGATGCTGTACTATCTGCGGGCAGTTATACAGTTACAGTAACTCATAAAGGAACATTAACTAATGGTTCACAAGAATTCTCATTAATCGTTAATGGCGTAATTGTAAATTCTGATACAGAAACACCTAGTGTTCCTACTTCTATTACAGCTACTAACACAACTACCAACAGCACTGACTTATCATGGACAGCCTCTACCGATAATGTAGGAGTAACCGCTTATGAAATATTTCAAAATGGCTCTAGTATAGCAACAGTAGCTACTACGAATTTAAGTATAACAGGTCTTACTCCATCTACTAGTTATAGCTTTACTATCAAAGCCAAAGATGCAGCAGGTAATTCATCTGCAAGCAGCAGCCCTATATCTGTTACTACTTCTGCTCCTATTCCTGATAATGAAGCACCTTCTGCTCCCAATGGACTTTCTGCTTCAAATAGTACTCAAACCAGTACTGGTCTTTCATGGACAGCTTCAACCGATAACATAGGTGTGACCGAATATGAAGTATTTCAAAATGGTATGAGCGTAGGAACAACATCGACTACCAGTTTTAACATTACTGGCTTAGTTGCCAATACTACGTACAATTTTACCGTTAAAGCTAAAGATGCTGCAGGTAACGTATCCAATAGTAGTAATACTCTCAATGTTACAACATCACCTATACCATCCTGTACTGGAATAACTAATTTTCCTTATAATGAAAGTTTTGAAAGCAATCTTGGTTTATGGACCCAAGGATCTAATGACGATATCAATTGGACAATAGACAGCAATGGCACTCCTTCTTCAAGAACAGGACCTTCTAACGCTTCAGATGGTAATAATTATATTTATACCGAAGCTAGTGGAAATGGAAATGGATTCCCTAATAAAATTGCCATCTTAACTAGTCCATGCATTGACCTTTCTGGTCAATCAAACTCAGAACTTAGCTTTGATTATCACATGTATGGTTCGAATATGGGAACCTTAGAAATACTTGTATCAACAGACAATGGTGCTACATGGACAAACATCTGGACAAAGAGCGGTAATCAAGGAAATAACTGGAACTCACAATCAATTTCGCTATCAACTTATAGCAATTCTGTAATCCAATTACAATTAAAAGGAACTACTGGATCAGGTTTTAGAAGTGATATAGCTATTGATAATTTAAAAATAGCATCATTCATAATTGATACAGAGGCTCCTTCTGTTCCTTTGAGTTTGACTGCCTCAAATATAGGTTCAACTACACTTGACATATCTTGGACAGCAGCAAGTGACAATGTTGGTGTTCTAGAATACGAAGTATTTCGTAATGATGTTAGCATAGGTACAACCAACTCTACGAATTTTAATGTTACTGGTCTTACCGCAGAAACGACTTATAGTTTTACAATAAAAGCTAAGGATGCAGCGGGTAATGCCTCTGAAAATAGTACTACAATAAATGTTACTACAAACCAAATAGTGGTCGTTACCGAACAGACTCTTGTAGAAAATACTTCTGGTGGAGATAAAATAGAAGTAAACGATGGTCAAAGTGGTGCACAATCTTTTAAATATACTACTTCTGATTATTTCATTAATAAAGTAGTTGTATACTTATCCAAAGATAAGGATGCTCCTAATGCCGATCTAGAATTTAACGTTGGTACTGCAGTTAATAATGGATCCATATCAGGAAGTATTAAAAATATTAAAGCTTCAGAAATCAATAACACCTCAGAAGGAAGTAGTTTTACAAAATATGAAATCGCTTTTGCTTCACCAGTGGGGCCTTTAGTAGCGGGAACTACTTATTACCTGAATTTTGAAAATAATGGATCTAATGGTAACAAGTACTATTTAGAGTATTCTGGAGGTAATACCTATCCTGATGGCACATATTACAAATCAGGTGACAATGATGGTAAGGACATAAAATTTCAAATTATAGGATCAGAAATTGTTGTTCCAGATACAGAGGCACCTAGTGTTCCTGTGGATTTAATCGCTTCTAACACTACAGTAACAACAACAGATCTTTCCTGGACTGCAGCAACAGACAATGTTGGAGTAACTGGATATGAGGTTTTCCAAAATGGAACAAGTATCGGCACAAACACTACTCCAAACTTTAGTGTTACTGGACTTGTTGCTAATACCGTATACAATTTTACGATTACAGCAAAAGATGAGGCTGGAAATGTTTCTGCAGCTAGTAGTGCTTTATCGGTAACTACATTGCCACCCCCAGACACACAAGCACCAACTGCGCCAACAACATTAGTTGCTTCTAATGTAACCGATGTAAATCTGGACTTATCGTGGACAGCAGCTACAGACAATGTAGCAGTAACTGGATATGATATTTTTAGAGGCTCTACTAAAATTGGAACCAGTGCAACAACAGCTTATACTGTTAATGGACTTACTGCTGAGACTGTATACAACTTCACAGTAAAAGCCAAAGACGCTGCTGGAAATATTTCTGTAGATAGTAATATTGTTACAGTAACTACGGCAGCTCCTGCACCTGACACGCAAGTACCTACTACGCCAACCGGGCTTACTTCTTCTAACATCACACAAACCAGTCTCAAGTTGAGCTGGACTGCTGCCACAGATAATGCTGGTGTCACAGGGTATGATATTTTTCAAGAAGGTATACTTATTGATTCGGCAGTGAATACTAACTATACAGTAACTGGACTTACTGCAGAAACTAGATATAGTTTCACAGTTAAAGCTAAAGATGCAGCTGGAAATGTTTCTGGCAACAGTAATACTCTTAGCGTTACAACAAGTGCATTACGTTATACATTAACGACAAATACGATAGGTCAAGGATCTATAAGTGGTTCAGGAACATACGATTCAGGAGAAGTAGTTAATGTTCAGGCAATCGCTGCAACTGGTTGGGAATTTACAGGATGGACCGGAGATCTTTCTGGAAGTATTAACCCACAGTCTTTAACCATAAATACTAATAAAACCGTAACAGCAACTTTTACTGAAGTAATCCAGATAAGTACTTCGACAGAGAAATACCGATTAACCTGGAGAGAAGATCCATCAACTACTATGGTTATAGGTTGGAATCAAGTTAGAGGAACTAATCCTGTAGTACACTATGGACCAACTGATTTTGGAACGAGCTATAGCTCTTATCCTTCTATTAAGGTCGTAGACAGAAGTGTCTCAAGCAAAGGAATGAATAATCGATACGCAAGAATAACTGGATTACTTCCTGACACTGCATACTATTTTGTGATTAAAGATAGTGAAGGGGTATCTAAACGATACTGGTTTAAAACAGCTCCTAATAATCCTAATACCAGATTATCCATTGTAGCTGGAGGAGATTCAAGAAATAATCGTACTCCAAGGCAAAATGCAAATAAGCTAGTTGCCAAGATCAGACCTCATGCCGTGTTTTTTGGAGGAGATATGACGAGTTCTTCTTCTAGTTCTCAGTGGAAAAACTGGATGAATGACTGGCAATTAACTATTGGCACCGACGGAAGAATGATACCTGTAGTTGCTGCCCGAGGTAATCATGAAAGTTCAAATGACATTAGAGACTTATTTGATATCCCTACTGCAGCTGGAGGAGAATTCTATGCCTTAAGTTTTGGAGGTAATTTAATGCGAACATACACACTAAATACAGAGGTAACTCCAGGAGGAACACAAGGTACTTGGCTTGCTAATGATCTAGCGGCACAATCTGCCAATCACACTTGGGCTGTAGCACAGTACCATAGAGCAACAAGACCTCATCAATCTGGCAAATCAGAACAAAATGATCAATACGAAGCATGGTCTAAACCTTTTTATGCCAATGCCGTTCAATTAGTTATGGAAAGCGATTCACATGTTGTTAAACGTACATGGCCAATCAAACCATCTACCGGAAGCGGTAGTGATGAAGGGTTCACAAGAGCTGATACAGATCCTAAGCGAGCAATATATGTTGGTGAAGGTTGTTGGGGTGCACCATTAAGGAGTGCTAATGATAGTAAAAGTTGGACTAAAGCAGCGGGATCATTTAACCAATTTAAATGGTTATGGATTGATCAAAATAAGATCGAACTTAGAACTGTTAAAGTCGATAACGCAAATTCAGTAGGTCAATTAAGTGATGTAAATCAATTTACATTACCAACAAACATTGATATCTGGAACCCTACTGGGGGGAGTGTTGTTACCATTAATAATCCACATACGATAAGAACATCATTAACTCAAGCAAACAACATTGCATCAGCCAAAAATCAAACTATCACTGAAAAATCTCTGATAATCCATCCAAATCCAATAAAATATGGAGTATTGCATCTAACGTATCCAAATTACAACAAAGCACAAAAAGCAGAAGCTGTGATTAAAGATATGTCTGGACATATAGTGGATCGTATTATTTTCACAGCTGAAACCGCAGCATACAATGTTGATGAGCTAAGCTCGGGAATATATTTTATTGTAATCAAAACCGGTAAAGGAGAAATTACCGAAAAAATACTTAAAAAGTAAAACAAGTAATTTTTAGTCTTTTTTTTAAAACTGTCTGGAGAATATTTTCCAGGCAGTTTTCTAAATAAATAATCTTAAACAATTTTGACTATTGCAAGCCTAAGTGTTAAGCAATTGTTTTTTATTCAATAGCGCAATAGTCAACGCCAATTTTTTATTTATTTTTAGTATCTCTTAATCAACTTTAGTATAACACGTCATGAATAATTCAAATACTATTGATCCCAGACTCATTTCTATTTTAAGAATTTCGACTTTTCTAATTTTTTTAGGAAGAGCATATCAACATTTGGTATGGGATCCACCATACAGAACATTGTTATGGGATGAAGCTATCTTAAAAGGTATTGTAGAAAATGTTTTCAATACTTCTTGGCACGAATATGTCACTAGCCTAGCTGCAGATACCGGAATAGGTCTTTTTACAAAAACTGTAGGCGTATTGTATTTATTATGTGCTATAGTAGCATTATTTATAAAACCAAATATGAAAAGACTAGGAAAAGCATTTCTATTAGGTGGTAGTTTCGGACTCCTTATATTGGCTATTTTATATTGCAAGGAAAAATTTCTTCATGTAGGTCAATTTTTTGAATATATGATTCAATTTATGTCCCCTGTACTTTTTTATATGGTTTTATTTACAACCATAGAGTTTAAAAAAATACGCTTAATAGCTCTCATCGCAATTGCTCTAACCTTTAGTTGTCATGGGTTGTACGCTGTAGGATATTACCCAAGACCTGGAACGTTTATTGACATGACTTTAAACACATTACCAATTAGCGAACCAAGTGCACATGCTATGCTAAAAATAGCAGGAATTCTTGATTTTGTAATTGCAATAGCTATTTTTATTCCGCGAATTTCATATCCTGCATTAATCTACGCCTTTATTTGGGGTGGTTTAACAGCGATCGCGCGTTTAGTAGGACATTTTCATATTGAATTTTTATGGAATTCTTTTAATCAATGGACTTGGGAAGTACTTATTAGACTGCCACATGCATTGATACCTTTATTTGTAATGATTGTAGATAAACCTGAAGTTTCTTTTTTCAAACGAAAAATATCTAAAAATAATCCTCAAATAGAAACCTTGTCTTGAAAATTTAAGAGTCGCTCAGCATTTTGATTTAAGATTTGTTTTGTATGTTTAATGTGTACAACATTCACACAAGCTCAATTACTATGAAGAATATTTTCCTGTTTTTTACCTATTCTGTTATTTTTTTATTTTCATGTAAACAAGAAAGCAAAACTAAAATTCAACAAACAGTTTCTAAGGATCAGATCCTTATTGATAAAGGAAAAGCTATACATAACAAAGTGATTACACTAGACACGCATTGCGATATCAATATTAAAAACTTTACAGATTCGATTAATTATACTCAGGACCTAGGCACACAGATCACATTACCAAAAATGAAAAAAGGAGGTTTAGATGTTGCCTGGTTTATCGTTTATACCGGTCAAGATTCATTAACCACAAAAGGATTTGCTAAAGCACATGAAGTTGCTTTATCAAAATTTAATGCAATCCATAAGCTTGTAGAAGATATAGCTCCTAATGAAATAGAATTAGCCTTAACATCTGATGATGTAAAAAGAATTCATAGTAAAAACAAAAAAGTTGCTATGATTGGTATTGAAAATGGGTATCCTGTAGGTACCGATATTTCTAATGTGAAAAAATTTCATGAATTAGGTGCGAGATACATGTCCTTATCACATAATGGACATAGTCAACTTTGTGATTCAAATACGGGAGAAGCTGACGGGGTCTGGTTACATAACGGATTAAGCGAATTAGGTAAAGAGGTTATTGTTGAAATGAATAAATGGGGGATTATGATCGACGTATCCCACCCTTCAAAAGAATCTATGCGCCAGATGATTCAACTATCAAAAGCACCTATCATAGCTTCACATTCTTCTGCTCGAGCTTTATGTAATCATAGTAGAAATTTAGACGATGAACAATTACAATGGCTTAAAGAAAATGGAGGTGTGGTACAAACAGTTGCTTTTACCTCATATCTAAATACCGAGAAATTCGAAAAAAGAGTTGTAGAAGAAGTAGCTATTGCAAAACAAATAGCCGACTCTATGGGAGTCACTTGGTTGGAACGCGAAGAAATCATCAAACTTAATACAGAGCAAAAAGAAACGTATTATGATTTCTTAGGCAAAATGGCTGCTATTAGAAGAGAAAAGATAAAAAAAATGACCAATCTACCCCCAGCTGTAGATGTAGTAGACTTTGTTAATCATATTGATTATATGGTCACTAAAATTGGCATTGATCATGTAGGAATCAGTTCTGATTTTGATGGAGGTGGTGGTATTGAAGGTTGGAGTGATGCTTCCGAAACTTTTAATGTTACATTAGAGTTAGTAAAGCGCGGTTATACCGAAGAGCAAATTGAAAAACTATGGAGCGGTAATCTACTACGTGTGCTTGACAAAGTACAAGAAGTAGCCCAAGAACTCCAAAAAACATAAAACAGTAAGATGATACACGTTGATCTTTAATAGTATACTCATAAACTTATTGAAAATATTACATTAGGTATATCATCTATACAATTTAATTAATATTAACCTGTTTATAGTTACACCATTAATTATTACAAATTAGATATCATGCTTAAGAAGATCACCTTACTTTTACTTTGTTTAATTACGCTTTCATTTTGCTCTAATGATGAGTCTAATACACCTATTGATGGAGGTGACACTGGAAACACAGGTACAACCGGAAATACAGGAAGCACAGGAACTACTGGTACGACTGGGAATACAGGTAATACAGGAACAACCGGTACTACTGGTGATACAAATACTGATCCGGATCGTTACAATAAAGAGGTATTTACTGATTTTGAAGTTGCTACTGTAATTTATGGTAACAACACTACCCAAGGAGGAGTAACAAAAGATCTTGATATGGATATTTATACACCTAAAGGTGATACCGAAACAAAACGCCCTTTAGTTATTCTTGCGCATGGTGGTAGTTTTATAAACGGCTCTAAAGATCAATTTAAAAACCTGGGGTTAGCACAAATGTTGAGCAAATCGGGTTATGTCGTTGGACTAATTTCATATAGACTTATAGACATTAATGTAAACACAAATACCAGTACAGTAGGTACCATCCAAGCTATAAGTGATATGAGAGCAGCGGTTAGGTACTTCAGAAAAGACAATGCAGAAAACAATACCTATAAAATAGATGTAGACAATGTTTTTGTAGGAGGGTACTCTGCTGGGGCTATTACAGCATTACATGTTGGATACATAAACTCAAAAGAAGAAATACAAACTGTTAATCCTTTCCTTTCCCCATTATTTGATGCTAATGGTGGATTTGAAGGAGATAGCGGAAACCCTGGATTTTCATCAGAGGTTAAAGGTGTCATCAATATTTCTGGCGCTATTATAAGTACTGATTTTATACAAAAAGAAGACCCTATTGTCTATAGCATACATGGCACCAATGATGCCACAGTAGCTTTTGAAGGTACTGGTACTGGGTTAAAAGGTTCTGGACCAATTCATAGAAAAGCAGATGCAGAGAGTATTACAAATAAACTAAACGCTGTTCAAAGTGCAGGACATGATATCATATTTAGATGTCCTACTTGTAATACAGAAATTCGCGATTTTTTATTTAATAATCTAAATTAAGAAACCTTAGAAATTTCACTTAAAATTGAGATATAATCGGTACGATTAGCAATAAAGTCTAACGTTGATACATCTATAATCTTAACTTTGAGTTCTGATTGGGATTTTATAAACTGCAAGTATCCTTTGTTTATTTTGTCTAAGTATTCAGAGGGTATTTTTTGCTCATAGGCTCTTCCTCTTTTCTTAATGTTTTCGAGAAGACGTTCTGTATTTTGATATAAATACACGTATAGTCCTGGTTTTGGAAGATTAACATACATGAGATCAAAAACTTTTTTATACAATTTAAACTCTTCTTCTTGCAGTGTAACTTTAGCAAAAATTAATGATTTAAAAACATCGTAATCACTTACCACAAAATCTGTAAACAAGTCAAATTGTGCAATATCATCTTGCATTCTCTGATAACGATCTGCAAGAAAAGACATCTCTAAAGGAAATGCGTATCGCTCCATATCCTCATAAAATTTAGGTAAAAACGGATTATCTGCAAAGCGTTCCAAGACAAGTTTTGCATTAAATTCGCTTGCAATTAGTTTAGCTAAACTTGTTTTACCAGCACCTATATTACCTTCAACAGTAAGGTATTGAAATTGAGATAATCGATACGCCTCTTTAGGGTTCTTAATTTTTTCATTCAATCTTAAAATTTCAGAGGTATCAGATGTATCAAAAAGTAACTGTTTTATAGATTTTTTAAATACAGGATGTTCTTTGTCTTTTGCGATATCAACAAGAGGTTGTAAAACAAATTTTCGATCTTGCATTGAAGAATGAGGAACTATTAGATTTGGTGTATCAATACATCCTTCAGAAGAGAGAATAATATCAAGATCGATTGTTCTTGGTTCATACCCATCTATATTATTTCTATTTCTACCTAAAAAAGTTTCGATAGCCATAAGTTTATCTAAAACCTTTGTGGTTGTATAAAATGTCTCTACGCAAATACATGCATTATAAAAATCATCACTACTAAAACCCCATGCTGGTGTTTGATAAACATTAGAGATAGAAACTATATCCCCAATCGTATTATAAATTTCATTGGCTGCTTTCTGGATGAAATCTAAGCGATTTCCCATATTACTTCCTAATGAAATATGTATTTGATGTGCTATTTTCAAGGTTGGATATTTATATTCTGGCAAGAACTCCTTATTTTAGAAGCAAATTAAGCAAAACAAAATCACTTCACCTTATTTTTTTGTGAAGTATTATCAACTATTCTATTTTGAAAGAAACTTCACTTAATCTTAAGGACAAACAAGCAGCATATCGAATTTATCTTATTCTCGCTTCGCTTTTTATTTCATCATTAGTAGTTTCAAATCTAATTTTTCAAAAGTTTTTTCATTGGGATTTTTTTGGCATATATACTTTTGAAATTTCGGTAGGTATTCTTCCTTATCCTATAACTTTTTTAATTACTGATATTATTAGTGAAATTTTTGGAAAACGCAAAGCCAATCAAGTTGTCACCGCAGGGATATTTGCTTCTTTTTTTTCATTACTAATTGTATCAGTATCATCGGCTGTTCCTGCTACATCATGGTCACCTATAAATGACGAAATATTTGACAGTGTTTTTGGAGCCACTGTAATCGCTGTTTTTGCATCTATGATGGCGTATCTTTTTGCTCAATATATTGATATCCAAATCTTTCATTTTTGGAAACGAACTACTAAAGGCAAACATTTATGGATTCGTAATAATTTTTCTACATTTTCCTCTCAATTTATCGACACATTTACGGTATTACTATTACTATGTTTTGCAGGTATAATCGAATGGGATCGTTTTGGTTTTTTATTACTCAATGGTTTTCTATTTAAGGTCCTCGTAGCGGCTCTCGACACACCTATTTTATACCTATTTGTTCATTTGTTCAGAAAGCGCTTTAAGCTGAAAGAAGGAGGCGAGTTATCTTTAGAAATTTAAAATCTAACAAATAGTTAACGTATCTAAAGCAACATAGTATCTTTGTATGCAGTTTCTTTACATAAGAAGTCTTATTCTCATAAAATAAAGTCATGAAAAAAGCCCTCAAAATTCTTGGTATTGTTATACTGTTGTTAATCATCACAATTATTTCTATCCCTTTTCTATTTAAAGGGACCATTCAGGATAAAGTTCGGTATTTAGTAAATGAACATGTAAACGCAAAAGTTGATTTTGCAAATGTTGATATTAGTCTATTAAGAAGTTTCCCTAATGCATCTGTAGTAATTGACGAACTTTCTGTAATCAACTACGCTCCTTTCGAAGGAGACACGTTAGCATACTCAAAAAAAATAGCGTTAGACATGTCTATAAACGAGCTTTTCAAAGATGCTTCTGAAGCTATTAGTGTACAAAAAATTATTATAGATGAAGCTCTGATAGCTGTTAAGACAGATTCAATCGGAAATTCAAACATAGATATTACAAAATCAGATAACGTAACTCCAGAAGACCCAATAGAAACGGAAAATGAAGATGGTTTTACTTTTGCCTTAGAGCATTATGAAATAAACAATAGTAGAATTTTATATCAAGATGATGTAAGTAAAATGCTACTAGAAATGACTGGACTTAATCATACCGGTGATGGATCGGTATCTGGCGACAACGTTATTTTAAATACAAATACAATCACAGAAGCATCTTTTGGTCTTGATGGCACTAAATACCTCAACAAAAACAAACTACAACTTGATGCCGAAATAGAATTAGATCTAAAAAATCAACGATATACGTTTAGGGAAAACAAAGGACTGATTAATCGATTACCATTAGAGTTTACTGGTTTTGTTCAATTATTTGAAAAATATACTGAAGTCGATCTTAGTTTTAAGACTCCTACTTCAGATTTTAAAAATTTTCTAGCTGTAATCCCTGAAACTTATGCTAAAAATCTTGATGGAGTTCAGACAAGCGGGGATTTCTCAATTGCCGGCGTAGTAAAAGGGAAGTCTGATGACACGCATATTCCTACGATGGATATTAGTATCATCTCGCATAACGCATCTTTTAAATACCCTGACTTACCTAAAGCTGTTAAAAATATTAATATTGATACAAAAATTAAAAATGAAACAGGGTTAGTAGATGATACGTACGTAAATATTGGTAACCTAACCTTTAAAATAGATCAAGATTCATTTGCAGCAAAGGGGTATCTAAAAAACCTTACTAAAAATATGATTATAGATATGGCACTCAAAGGAACCTTAAACCTTGCCAATCTTAATCAAGCGTATCCTCTACAACTTGAAGAACAATTAAATGGTATTCTAAATGCCGACATCAAAACTCATTTTGATATGCTATCTCTAGAAAAAGAACAATACCAAAATGTTAAAAGCTCGGGAACAGCAAGTATTTCAAATTTTACATATGCCTCTGAGGAATTGCCCAATGAGATTAGCATTAATAAAGCTAACGTTAGTTTTAATCCGGGAACTATTTCATTAGATGAACTGCAGGCTACAACGGGTAAATCAGATTTAGCTGCAAAAGGAACTATTACTAATCTCATGGGGTTTTTGTTTGCAAAACAGGATCTAAAAGGAGATTTTGATGTTAACTCTAATGTCTTTGCTGTAAGTGACTTTATGGTTAGTGAGGAGGAATCAGAAGGGCAAACAACAGATACAGAAGCTACAAATGAAGAAGAAACTATGAAAATACCTTCTTTTCTGGATGCTACTTTAAATTTTGATAGTAAAAAAGTGCTATATGATAATTTGGTTTTGGAAAATGCTAAAGGAACAGTAAAAATAAAAGACGAGACTGCGTATCTTCAAAATGTGACGTCTAATATTTTTGACGGAGGCATCGCATTTAATGGAAATGTATCTACTAAATCTGAAACTCCAACTTTTGACATGGCCTTAGATTTAAGTAAGATAGACATTGTGAAGTCATTCGAGAATTTAGAACTTGTAAAAGGCCTAGCTCCTATTGCCAAGGCATTAACAGGTAATCTTACAACACAAATAAATCTTAATGGCAAACTAAATGATAACCTCACGCCTGTCCTTACTTCTTTAAAAGGGAAAGCGCTTGCAGAAATCCTAAACGCACAGGTAAGAACTGGAAAAACACCGCTACTTTCTAAATTAGACAATCAACTTAATTTTGTTGAACTCGACAAGTTGAATCTTAAAGATATTAAAACCAATTTAAGTTTTGACGATGGTAAAATCAATGTAAAACCTTTTAATTTTGATGTACAAGGTATTAAGATTACTGCCGGAGGTAGCCATAGTTTTGATCAAAGTATGGATTACAATCTTACTTTAGACGTTCCTGCCAAATATTTAGGGAGCGAAGTAGGTAGTTTAATGTCTCAACTTAACGAAAAAGAAGCTAACTCAGTTACTGTTGGCTTGCCTGTAGGTATTTCAGGAAATTTCACAAATCCTAAAATCAATTTAAATACTGGTCAAGCAGTAAAACAACTTACTCAACAAATAGTAAATAAGCAAAAAGCCAAAGTAAAAGACGAGTTAGTAGGCAAAGGTCAAAAAGCTATTACCGATTTATTAGGCGGGACTAAAAAGAAAAAAGATTCTACAAAAACAGATTCACCTAACAAGACCGAAGACGCCTTAAAGAATACGGCAAAAAGTATTTTAGGAGGTATTCTAGGTAGTAAGAAAAAGAAAAAAGATTCTACCAAATCTAAAAATTAACTAACACTTGCAATATTTTATGGTTTTTCAGCAGCTTAATTACACCAATAAAGTAGTTTCCTACAATTAAGTTAATTTTGTTAAAAACTATTATTTTTTAGTCGCAATATATTTACTAAAACTAGGTTAGGGATTTTACAAAGTCAAAATTAAATCCCCTGGCTATGAAATTAAATATTGTAAATTTTACAATCTTTTTGTTTACTATTTTGTCGTTCTCACAAACAAAATCTTATGACGATCAGATGAAATGGATGAAAGGTTGGACCAATTTTGATCCTAATCACGAAGACTATCCTGAAGCAGAAGAAAAACTCCCAAACATTATTAATACTGATTCTTATTTAAGCAATGATGTAGTTTACTTAATGTCTGGAAATGTATATATCATCGACAATGCTACCTTAACTATTCAAGAAGGAACTATTATTAGATGTGATACCGAAGATGCTTCTAGTCTTGTTGTAACCAAAGGCTCTAGATTAATTGCAAAAGGATCCAAAACCTTACCTATAGTTTTTACCTCTAACAACACTAAAAGATCTCGAAATCCTGGAGATTGGGGCGGTATAATAGTTATTGGATCTGGTAAAGTAAATGCCGCAACATCAAAAACAGTAGAAGGCAATTTTTTACCTCAATATGCTGAATATGGCGGTTCAAGAGAAGATGAAAACACCACAGAAATGTCCTATGTTAGGATTGAATATGCAGGAAAAAAAATCAATCAATCTAAAGAACTAAATGGTTTATCACTTTATGCTTTAGGAAAAAACTCAATACTTCATCATATAATGATAAGTTACTCTGCAGATGATTCTTTTGAGGTTTTTGGGGGTTCTGCAAATATGAATAACTTGATTTCATTTAAAGCCAAAGATGATGATTATGATTTCACACTAGGATATACTGGTATGTTAGACAACATTTTAGCTATTCGACACCCATATATAAGTGATAGTAGTGGGTCTTATGCTATAGAAGCCGATGGATATGATCCAAAAAGTGGATTGGATGCAACAAGAATATTATCCGAAATTCACATTAAAAATGCAACATTAATAAACTTATCAGATATAAGTAATTATAAATTCACTACTGCCGCCATTTCTTCTAAAAACATGGCAAAACTAAATGTAACACAATCAAGAATATCTGGTTTTGCTAATGTGGTTCTATTTGACACCTCATATACATCCTATACAGATTTAGAAAATAAATTCTTACTCGAAAACAGTATCTTTAATGTACATGGCCCTACAGTCATTGCTAAGTCTCAATTTGCTACTATAGGAAATATCGATCAGTTATTAAAATACAATATGTATACTAAGCATTTTCAAGCTGTGGATAATGTATTTGTAGATCCATTTCATCGAAAGCATCCTAAATTTACTATAAAGGATTCTGACACCTATACTGTCATGCAATAAATCAAGCAACACTATTTATTAATAAACAATTACAATAATGAAATTATTTGGCATCACGATTATTACTATACTATCATTAAATTTAAGCCATGGCCAATCAGTAAAAAATGTTTTTTTTGATCAAGAAAATTTAATTGGAAAATTTCACACCATAGATGAACTTGAAAATTTAAAGAAAGGAGAACTTATTTCACTATATACCAAACGAGTAAATGAAATAACAACCGTAATACCATATCTTGCTTTAACAAATGAATCTGGTGTTAAACTGGCAGATATCGGAATTAAAGAAGACTCTAATCACCTAAAAATTCTTGACAAACATCATGAGGTCTCTATAAAAGCTTCAGAAAGCAACACCGAACTGGTTTCTGAACTCATACCCTATGCCGATACCGAAAAAATTATTTGGGCGATTTTATATTTTGAAGATGTCATAAAAAAAATACGAATTGGTCCTAATGGAAACTTTTAAACAGAAACACAAAAGATCAGTAAAATTACTGATCTTTTGTGTTTTAAGTACCCATAGGTCTCCTTTTACTTTTATTAATTAACCAAAAAATATGTTAATAATTATCTGATTTTGTAATCTTAATCCTTAACGCTCGACTTAACAATAGACTTTAGCAATCAAACAAAAAGTTGAAATTGATTCTAACAATACTCTATTGACAAGTCAACTTTCTTAAAACCATCAATAAAAGGATTATATTATGAAAACAAGATACATAACTACCGTAATACTATTTTTGGCAATTGTATTCTCTGGATTAGCACAAAGCGATAGCTTTGATCCAAACATGAAATGGGTTAGAGGATGGACAAACTTTCAACCTAACAAAACTACATATCTAGATCACGATAAAACATTACCTAATATAATATCAGAAGACACGTATTTAAGAAATGACTTCGTTTATTTAATGTCTGGTGATATATACGTAACCAACAATGCTACTTTAACAATACAGGAAGGTACTGTTTTAAGAGGAGATGCTGAAAACCCAGCAAATCTTGTAGTTACGAGAGGTGCAAAACTAATTGCAAATGGCAGTAAAGCATATCCAATTGTTTTTACATCAAGTAAATCTGCATATTCAAGAAATAATGGAGATTGGGGTGGAATAACAATAATAGGTTCAGGAAATTCTAATTTAATAGAAGGAGAAGGAACTATAAAAGGGGATTTCGACCCAAAGTACACAGCATTTGGTGGAGAAAAAGAAGATGAAGAGACTACAATTTTAAGGTACATACGAATAGAGTACGCAGGAAAGTCTACCAATGGCCTTTCATTATACGCTTTAGGAAGTCAATCTATTATAGAAAATATAATGGTGAGCTATTCTGCCGATGATTCTTTTGAATGGCATTCAGGTAAATCACCAGCAAAAAACTTAATCTCTCTTAAATCTAACGATGATGATTTTGATTTCACTAAAGGGTATAAAGGAGAACTCGTCAACATTTTAGCCATTAAACATCCATATATTACAAGCAAAAATGGGTCTTTTGCCATCGAGATCGATGGTTATGATAGCAAAGTTGGTTTTAAAAATTCTCAAGAACTTACAAGTGTAGATATTACAGGAGCTACTTTAATAACGTTAACAGATCAAACAAACTATACACATTCTAGATCGGCAATATCGATTAGAAATCTTGCAGAACTTTACATAAACAACTCTAATATCTCAGGTTTTTCAGATGTGGTTCGATTGGATAAATCTTTTTCAACCTTAAAAATGATTGACAAAGGGTTTAAGATGGACAATAGCTTTTTTAACATCCATAGAGACGGTGTTATTACTGAAAACGGCATCACTAATAGCACTTTTAATCTACTCAAGTACAATCGTTTTACTAAAACTTTTAAAAATCCAGAAGAATTATTTAGTGATCCTTTAGATAAAAGTAATCCACAATTTTCGTTGAAAAATTCTATAAATAATTATATGGTTATTCAGTAATTTTGCAATTACACAACAACTTAATAAACCAATCTAATGAAAAAACTAATACTATTATTATTACTAATTTCGAGCCTTAGTACATTAACTGCTCAATCCAGAAAAAATCCAGCTATTCTTTATAAAGCTGACAAGCTCGTAAGTAGGTTTCACACAATCGATGAGCTACAAGATTTAAACAAAGGAGATCTTATAAAGTTATACCTAGAGAGAACTCGCGAAATATTTATTGTAATTCCTTATTTATCTTTGACAAATAAACCAGGAACAAGCTTACAAGATTTAGGAATTCAAGCAGATTCTGATCATGTTAAAGTGGTAGAAAAAAATATTGAAATTGCGGACAGAGCATTTGAATATACTGAAAACACTATTAAAAAGCTAGTACCATATTCTGATACAGACGATATTATCTGGTCCATCTTATACTTTGAAGAAGTGATCAAAAAAATGCGCTTAGGTCGATAGTTAAACATCAATTCAACTTTAAATAAAAAAACCGAATAACCCACACTTATCCCTATGGATATAGGTATGTTTTTTATCGACTTTTTTAAATATATTTAACTCACCTCTTAGTTATATTTTAATCACCAGATTTCATCAACAAATCATCTTTTATCCTTTTTTTTCTACTTACATAGAACATCCCATACTTCAAAAACGAGTAAAAAGACATAAAAATTAGGGGGAAATCCCCCTAATTTTACTCATTTCACGATTCAAAACACGTTTTGTTTAACTAGTTTGTAAAATAAATAAACAAAATATAAATTTTTGGCAATCAACTAGATAGAAACTAAATACGTAGGAATTTTACTCATAATGATTTACTAATTTCTGTTAATTAAACGACAAACGTACAAAATTTACGGTAAACACGTAACCACATTTCCTAAAACTCATATATCTTAGTAGTCCCAAAATTGGTAGAAAGAAATTTCCTCCAAAAAAAATTAACCCCAAAATAAATTATCATGAAAAAAAGATGTTTTCTACTTACAGCTTTTACATTACTACTAACTTCGTACACAAGTACAGCTCAAGACTTTAATGAAGACAGTGATAAATGGACTAAAGGTTGGACTAATTTTTCACCCAACAAAACCGATTATCCAGAAGCTGAAGAGAAATTACCAAACATCATTGCCAATCACACTTATCTTAGAAATGATATAGTTTACCTTATGTCTGGTGATGTTTATGTTACCAATGGTGTTACACTCACAATACAAGAAGGTACTATAATAAGATGTGATCACGAAAACCCTGCTAATCTAATAGTTACCAAAGGCTCTAAATTGATTGCGTTAGGATCTAAAGCTTATCCGATCGTATTTACATCTAACAAGAGTCCAAAATCAAGAAATAGTGGTGATTGGGGAGGAATTCTTATTGCTGGATCAGGAAAACTTAACACCACTTCTGGAAACGGAGTAATCGAAGGTAATTTTAATCCGCAGTTTTCTGTATACGGCGGAAATCAACAAGACGAAGAAACAACTATATTTAGTCACGTAAGAATCGAGTTTGCAGGAAATACGTCTAAAAGAAGAAAAGGTTCTAACGGATTATCATTATACGGTATTGGATCTTCATCTATTATTGACAATGTTATGGTAAGCTACTCTGGTCAAGATTCATTTAATTTCCGTGGAGGAAAAAATAACGTTCAAAACCTTATTTCATTAAAAGCACAGGAAGATGATTACCAGTTATCTGAAGGGTTTAAAGGAAACTTAGATAATATAATGGCTATACGTCACCCATACATCACAAGTCCCGAAGGCTCATATGCAATAGAGGTTGATGGATACAATAAAAATTTAGGTTATAACAGACCTAATCAAGTAACAGATATCACTATTACTAACGCTACACTAGTAAACTTATCAGACAAAACAAACTATCAACATACTAGTGCCGCTATATCTGCCTCTAATGCTGCGTTGACTTATATTCATAACTCTAAAATATCCGGATTTTCTGACGTGGTGCAATTTGACAAATCATACACATCTTTACCTTTAATCCAGAAATCATTCATGATGGATAATAGCTTCTTTAATATTCATGCCGAAGGTGTTAGTGTTACAAACCAATTACTAAAAAAAGAATCACTTGATATACTTAAATACAATAGATTCACAAAAGACTTTGTTAACGTAAAAGACTTGTTTGCGGATCCTCAAAATAATGTAGTACCAAAATTTAACCTAAAACAATCTATGAATACCTACATGGTAATGCAATAATAAAACATTCATCATTTTATATTTACTACTTAATACTAACTATGCATAAAATAACTATAAGCATCATTTTTATCTTAATTATAAATTCTGTTTTTGCACAAAGCGTAAATGATGCAGTATTTTTCACTCCTAGCAAGCAAATAAATAAATTTCATACCATTGGAGATTTAGAAGCTTTAAAAAAAGGTGAACTTATAGCCTTATACCAAGATCGAGTTGAAGAAATCATGACCATACTTCCTTTATTATCCCTTACTAACGAAGCTGGAGTACGATTAAAGGACATAGGTATTAAAGAGGATTCTCGTCATGTTAAGATACTTAAAAGCAACAAAGAAAGTACAACCAAAAACCTAGTAACTACAAAAAAAGCTATAGAAGAGTTGGTACCGTATGCCGATACAGGCAAAATCATTTGGACAATCCTTTATTATGAAGAAGTCATCAAAAAAATGAGAATTGGTAGCAACGGAAGTTTCTAGAAAATAAATTTAATAACGTGTTTAATTTTACTTAGGGATAACAGGAGTGGCAATTGCCACTCCTTTATTATTTATAAACACATAAATAATTTGTAAGATAATTACTCTTAACACTACTAAGAGAGTATGATACTGTTATATCTTTTATTAGGAACTCTAGTGGCTGTAATCGGGGCGATACCCCTTGGAGCAGTCAACATCGCTGTGATAAACACCTCTATCAAAGAGGATATTAAACATGCATCTTATATTGCACTTGCAGCTGGCATCGGCGAAGTAGTATTGGCGCTATTTGCATTACATTGTAGCGTACAAGTTTCAAACTTCTTTCAAGAAAATAAATGGATTCAGGTTACCTTTATTGCACTTTTCTTTTTAATAGGTATCTATTTTATGATTCGAGCAAACAAAACAGACAGCACAAAGAAACGTCCTAAAATCAAATTGACAAAATCAAAATTTCTTACAGGATTTTCTTTAGCAATATTGAATCCTCCTGTAATCATATATTGGATGTTAGCTATTTCGTTCACCAACAAATATCTTTTTGAACTTACAGCTCATAATCCAATACCATCTCTTTTTTTATTTTTTTCTGGTATTTATTTAGGAAAAATAGGCACGCTTTACTTTTATGGTAAATGGGGAAATAAAATGGCTGAGAAACAGGAAGGTTCAAAAACTAAACTACATAAAATCATTGGCATAGCATTAATTACCTTATCTGTTTTTCAAAGTATAAAATTTGCTATAGCCTAATACAATTAAACAATTGTTAGCTGCACAACGAGCCCTTCATTATTTCTTACATTAAATACTGTATTATCTTCAAAAATAAGATACTGACCTTTTATTCCTTTTAAAACTCCAGAAAATTCAGGTGTTTTTTCCAAGTTAAGACTTTTTAGTTTTTCTGGATATTGCAATACAGGGAACTTAATTTCTGTCTCTTTTTGATTTTCAACAAAATATTCCTTGACTTCATCAGGAATAAAACCTCTAAGCTTATTTTTAAACTCAATCAGATCTTCATCAACAATTTCGTTTTTAAGCATCGTTCTCCAATTAGTTTTATCAGCGACATGTTCTTTTAAGGCAACTTCTGTAATACCTGCTAGATATCGATTAGGAACTTCTACAATTTCGATAGCCTCATGCGCTCCTTGATCTATCCATCGCGTAGGAACTTGCGACTTTCTGGTTACCCCAACTTTTACATTGCTAGAGTTTGCCAAATAAACAATATGAGGTTGTAATTGTGCTTTTTTCTCAAATTCTAAATCTCTATCTTCTACACCCAGATGTGCAGTACTTAATTCTGGACGCATCACCCAGTCCCCTACTTGCGGCTGATTATAAAAATCATCATAGCAATATCCTTGTCTAAATATCTTTTTATTTTCACCACAAGCAAGACATTGATATTTCTCAAATGCAATAGTAACTTTTTTGTCCAATAGTTGGTTTACATGAATAAAATCATCCTCGAAAACTAGATAATATTGGATAGGGTTTTCATGTTCTGTTTGCATTTTAGTAAGGACTCCTTGATATTGCATAAATTTTTGATATATATTAATCGTATATAGAGAATGTAATTATTTTTATTATTTTAGTTGACAACAATCACAACAAATTAACCTTAATTACTGCCTAAAGATACATCAAAAAATGCCAATTCCATTAGTTAATTCTATTGCCACCTGGTTCTTAAAAAAGAGATTTCATCAAATGGAACTTTTTCTTAAATACCCGAATGAAGTTCAGCTCGAACTACTGCATACATTGCTAGAAAAGGCTAAAAACACAGAATTTGGCAAGACATATGATTTTGCTTCAATTAATAATTATAAAACATTTTCTGAAAGAATTCCTGTTCGGTCTTATGAAGATTATGAATCAATGATAGAAAGAAGTCGATTAGGCGAAAATAATGTTTTTTGGCCCACACCTATCAAGTGGTTTGCTAAATCTAGTGGTACAACCAGTGCTAAAAGTAAATTTATTCCGGTTAGTGATGAATCCCTTGAAGATTGTCATTTTGCAGCAGGTAAAGATTTATTATGCATGTACTTAAATAATAATGAAGATTCGCTACTATTTACAGGTAAAAGTCTTCGTTTAGGAGGTAGTAAAGAGTTGTATAAAGAAAACGGAACATCTTTTGGTGATCTATCTGCGATAATAATAGACAATATGCCTTTTTGGGCCGATTTTAGTTCTACGCCAAGTAGCGAAGTCTCATTAATGAGCGATTGGGAGTTTAAAATGAAAGCTATTGTGCAAGAAACGATTCAAGAAAATGTTACCAGTCTGGCAGGAGTTCCATCTTGGATGTTAGTTTTATTAAACCAAGTTCTGGAAACCACAGGAAACGAAAGTCTATTTGAAATATGGAATAACTTAGAAGTATATTTTCATGGAGGTGTAAATTTTGATCCTTACAGAGATCAATACAGCAAAATCCTTCCTGGAGATTCTTTTAAATATTATGAAATTTATAATGCTTCTGAAGGTTTTTTTGCTATTCAGGATCGTAATGACTCATCAGAACTATTATTAATGCTTGATTATGGGATTTTTTATGAATTTAGCCCAATGGACACCTACGGAAATGAAAATGAAAAAGTAATTCCTCTTAGTGAAGTAGAAATTGGCCAAAATTATGCCGTAATAATAACTACGAATGCAGGGTTATGGAGATATAAAATAGGAGACACTGTTCGTTTTACCTCGGTAAACCCTTATAGAATAAAGGTATCAGGAAGAACCAAACATCATATCAATGTATTTGGTGAAGAACTTATCATAGAAAATGCAGAAGAAGCTTTGCGAAAAACAGCAAAAACAACGAATTGTGAAATTGTAGAGTATACCGTTGCACCAATCTTCATGAAAGACAAAGAAAAAGGTGCTCATGAATGGATCATTGAATTTAAAAAGCAACCTGATAGTCTTAAGGAATTTACACACATTCTTGATCAAAATCTGCAACATGTTAATAGCGACTATGAAGCTAAACGTTACAATGACACTACATTAAATATTCTTCAAATTAGACTAGCAAGAAAAGGATTATTCTATGATTGGTTAAAAAAGAATAACAAACTTGGGGGGCAACATAAAATACCTAGATTATCCAACAAACGAACATATGTTGATGAACTACTCCAGTTAAATACAATAAAATCTTTTTCTTCATAAAAGAGATAACCCTAAGTCTCTAGTTTTCAAAATCTGACGTTTTTCGCTAAAAAAGCCATTCAAAAACAAAAATAATTACGGTTTTTCCGTAAAAATTGTATGTACGAATTGTAATTTTTAACAAAAAATCTGGTATTTCATCGTCCAAAAAAAGCGTTTAATCTAAAAAATTAAAAATCATTTTAAACCTTCTATTTTTCATATTAAATTTGTTCACAGATAGTTACAAACTCATTAAGCCCTAAGATATGAAAACTACTATACTATTATTTGCTTTATTATTTACGATTACAGCCGTTAGTGCTCAAGAAACCAACACTACTGTTAATACAGATGATAAAAGTAAACAAATTAGTACTTCACAAGTCGACAATAGTACAGAAACTCTAGAGGCCTCAGAATTAATATACAGCTTACAAAACATGACGTGTTACAGTGAAATTTCTAAAGTGACATTTTACGAAGCTTTAATACGACAAAACAATTTTGATATCGAGCTTAAGGATAGCGAAAAATTAGTTTTAAAAAATACAGAAGATATTATAAATAATAGAAAAGATAGAATTTCATATTCTGACTAAAAATATTTATCCTTCAACAAATGCCAACCAAAGACAACACCTTTATGAAATTACCATAAAGGTGTTGTCTTTTGTTAGAGCATAAGGTAAATATTCAAAAAAAGCTCTGAATCATATGATTCAGAGCTTTTCTAATTAATTTTTATATCTCAATTTAAGAAACCGCTTTAAGCTTCTTAATGGTCGACTTATTCAATTTCTTTTCTGCATAGTCTTTAGTTACTCTGAAATCGGTTTCTTCGCTTTCTGGTAGCTCGTACATAGCGTCAGTTAAGATAGCCTCACACAATGATCTAAGACCACGAGCACCTAACTTATACTCCATTGCTTTTTCAACGATATATTCTAACGCACCTTCTGTAATTGAGAATGCAATATTATCCATCTCAAACAACTTCTTGTATTGTTTTATTATTGCATTTTTAGGCGCTGTTAGTATAGATCTTAAGGTTTCTGCATCTAAAGGGTTCATATAAGAAAGTACAGGCAATCTACCAATGATTTCAGGTATTAACCCAAAATCTTTTAAATCACTAGGAATAATATATTGTAACAAATTATCCTTCTCTATATTATCTTCACTTTTAGAAGCACTATACCCTACGGCTTGCATGTTTAATCGTTTCTGAATCATTTTTTCGATCCCATCAAACGCCCCACCTGCTATAAAAAGAATATTTTCTGTATTTACTTCTATAAATTTTTGATCTGGATGTTTACGACCACCTTTTGGCGGAACGTTAACTACAGTACCTTCGAGTAATTTTAAAAGCGCCTGCTGCACGCCTTCTCCAGAAACATCTCTTGTAATACTAGGATTATCACTTTTACGAGCAATCTTATCTATCTCATCAATAAATACAATTCCTCTTTGTGCTTTTTCAAGATTATAATCTGCTGCTTGCAATAATCTAGTCAATATACTTTCTACATCTTCTCCAACATATCCTGCTTCGGTAAGCACAGTAGCATCTACAATAGCTAAAGGAACATTAAGCATTTTAGCAATTGTCTTTGCCATTAAGGTTTTACCTGTTCCCGTTTGCCCTACCATGATGATATTACTTTTTTGAATCTCAATATCATCTTCGGATTGGGGTTGCAGTAATCTCTTATAGTGATTATAAACTGCCACCGACATTATCTTCTTGGTAAATTCTTGTCCGATCACATATTCATCAAGAAACTTCTTAATAGCTTTAGGCTTTCGCAACATAAGTTCACTACTCAGCTCTCCAGTCTCTTCATCTTTTGCTTCTTCTACAACAATCCCATGAGCCTGAACAATACATCTATCGCAGATATGGGCATCTAATCCCGCTATTAACAGATTTGTTTCAGGTTTTTTTCTCCCACAAAAAGAGCATTCTAAATCTTCTTTGGCCATAGTTATTTAGTTTCTATTCCAATAAAATTTCATGTTTTATACTTATATAACAATTAGAGGCTCAAAACACCTCTACTTGCAACAAGAAATTTATCATTCTCTAGTTAAAATTTCGTCAATCATTCCATACTCAAGAGCTTTATCAGCTTTCATCCAATAATCTCTATCACTATCTTCGTATACTTTATCATAGGTTTGCCCAGAGTGCTTAGCGATGATATTGTATAATTCTTCTTTAAGGATTAAAATTTCACGCGCTGTGATTTCGATATCACTTGCTTGTCCCTGTGCTCCTCCTAACGGTTGGTGAATCATCACACGACTATGTGGCAATCCCGAACGCTTTCCTTTTTGACCTGCACATAATAAAACTGCTCCCATTGATGCAGCCATTCCGGTACATATTGTCGCGACATCAGGTTTTATAAATTGCATTGTATCATAAATTCCAAGACCTGCGTATACACTTCCTCCAGGAGAGTTAATATAAATCTGAATATCTTTTGTAGCATCTACACTTTCTAAGAACAAAAGTTGCGCCTGAACGATGTTAGCAACCTGATCATTAATTCCTGTTCCTAAAAATATAATACGATCCATCATTAGTCTTGAGAAGACATCAAAAATAGCAATATTCATTTGACGTTCTTCTATAATATTAGGAGTCATACCTGTTGGATACATACTGCTAATTATCTGACCATAGTAATTACTGTTAATACCATGCTCTTTTGTAGCGTATTTTTCGAATTCTTTTCCGTAATCCATATTTCTATTTCTGAAATTTTTATTGATAAAAAAGGGCGATAAACCAAGATCGGTTTAGCGCCCTAAATATAAGTATAAATTCCTTACTAAATAGCAAGATTTATTATTTGTAAACTTCTTTTATAAATTCATCAAAGGTCACCTCTTTGGTTTTCAATTTAGCGTTCTCTTTATAAAAATTAAGTAGTTTTTGACTCATCAATTGCTCAGACATTCTTTTCACTTCATCTTGATTCGATAAAATTCTTGCAGCAATATCTTCTAACTCTTTTTCTTCTGGAGAATTTTGTCCAAATTGAGCCATTTGACCTTTTATTAAATCTTTAGCAAAATCTTTTAATTCTTCAAAAGTAACTTGCAGGTTGTTATCATTTATAATCTTACCTTCTATAAGTTGATAACGTAATCCTTTTTCACTTTTTTCATACTCATCCTTAGCTTCATCTTCAGTTAAAGGTTGTTCACCTGTAGCACGAATCCATTTTTGCAAAAACTCTACTGGTAATTCAAAATTTGTATTCTCTAAAGTGTGTTCAGTAATAGCATTAAGCAATTGTTGATCAGATTGTTGCACAAATTGCTTTTCTGCATCCTCTTTAATCTTAGCTTTTAAATCCGTAACAGATGTAATAACTCCTGGTCCGTATAATTTATCAAACAACTCCTGATCTAAATCTGCAAGTTCTTGTGTATTAATTTCTGAAACAGTAAAAGAAACTTCAATATCTAAATCGTGAGCTTCATCCTGATTAATTTTTAAAGCATTAATCAAATTATGATCATCTGTAAAAAGACCTTTAGTCTTTAGCGTAATAGTATCACCAACTTTTGCTTTTAAGAATTTATCAAGATTCTTTTTACCTTTAATTTTCTCTAATTCGACAGTAGCTGTATTATTAATTTCTTTTTCTTCATTCACAAAAGTTCCTGCAACTAAATCTTCTTTTTCGGCAACATCTTTAGGAACTAGTTTCCCATACTGTTTTTGAATAGTTTTTAGCTGATTTTCGATCATCTCATCATTTGCAACAATCTTATAATGTGTTATTGCTTTCTTACCGCCAAGTTTTACTTCAAACTTAGGAGCTAACCCTAATTCGAATTCAAAAGAATAATTCTCTGTTTCCCAATCGAAATTTTCTTGCTCTTTTGGTAATGGATTTCCTAAAACATCTAACTTTTCTTCCGTAAGATATTTGTTTAGTGCATCTTGTAAAAGCTTATTAACCTCATCTACCAAAACGGCTTTTCCATACTGTTTTTTAACAAGCCCCATAGGAACGTGTCCTTTTCTAAAACCAGGAATGTTTGCGTTTTTACGGTAATCCATTAGGATTTTATCTACTTTCTCGCTATAATCTTCTTTAGCGATATCTACCGTTACCACAGCATTTAAATCGTCTACTTGCTCTTTTGAAATATTCATGATTTACTATCTTTACTACTAAAAATTGGGTTGCAAAAGTAATACTTTTTTACATCACAACAAATTTTTAACTCTCTGAAAAACAGTAAATATTAGATTAACTTTTATCTTTCTTTAAAATAGAATGCAGAATAGATTGAAATATAGACAATAGCACGCTAAAGATTAGTGCCCAAAGCCATCCATTAACTCTAAATCCATCTATAAAATAATCGGCCAATAAAATTATTGCTGCATTAATAACTAAAAGAAACAACCCTAATGTGATTATTGTAGCGGGCAAAGTTAAAAAAACCAATAATGGTTTTACTATAGCATTTAGAATCGCTAACACTACGGCTACAATCAAAGCACTTACATAACTATCAACTCCCACTCCTGGAAGTATTTTTGCCAATACAATTACGGCAACTGCACTTAAAATCAATTTTAAGATAAAATTCATGTCTATATATTTTGATATATTGAAGATAAAAAAAACCTGCCATAAAAAGCAGGTTTTAGTTTATATATTTAGAAACTTTTCTTTTAAACAAAACATATAAAAAAGGACTTACAATCACCAACAAAAATATGATTACCAGAAATGAGCGACACTTATCTACATACTTAGTATAACAGGTCCCCTTGGCAACACTTTGCTTCACAAAAAAAGAAGCAAACTCGACTCTATCTTTACCAATAACCTCCCCGAATTTATTTAAATGTAATGATTCTCCTTTAAAAGAAGCTTTCAAAAGCGGCAATCTTGTTTCGATTGCTCTTAATCTAAGAATATTATTATATTGTCTTTTTCCAAAATAAGATTCTTTAAAAAAACTCTCACTAGATATTAAATAAATGATGTTAGTTTTCCTTGCTTTATTAGCTACAAAAAAAGAAAAGAAACCTTCATAACATATCAAAGGCAGTACTTTCTTATTGTTTATTATTTCATCTTCTGAACCCTCAACAAAAGGATTATATATAATTTTTTCTAAAAATGCTGCTATTTTTTTTGGTAAATACTCTGAATAAGGAACAAGTTTTTTCTTTACTTTTAAATAAGGATCATCACTTGAACTTAAAAACACTCCTCCATTTACCAAACTTCTACTACCCTTATCAAAACCGGTAGCTCCATAAAAAATGTGTTCAATCTCATTTTCTATTAATGAATTATTAAGGTACTTAAAAGTCAAACCTTTATTTAGAACATCCAGTTTAATACCGCGAAAAGTAGTTTCCGGAATTAATACAGCGTGTACAGTATCTATTTTTGCTAATTTTTTCTTCAAATAAAAAGCTAATTCTTGTTTATTCCTCAATAATTCATGAGGAGAGTACTCTGGATTATAAAGTATGTATTTTTTAACTCCTCCTTTATGCTCTAAAGAATTTGAACCCCTTACCAGCAACGATAATAGAATAGGCAAACCTAGAACCAACAAAAACAAGAGAAGATTTTTATACGAAAAATGTTTATTCAAATAAAACAATAGATAAGAAACAACAAGTAACCACAAACTTCCACCTTCAACTCCAATGAACTCATACCATTGAACAAAATAAATTTGATTTGAAAAAACATTCCCCAAAATAACCCACGGAAATGAAATTAAAGATACATTCTCAAAATATTCGAATAACAACCATATTGGAATAAAAAAAATAGGTCTAAAAAAAGTACTTCTATTTTTCAAAACAAGAAAGACTACAAATGGAACCAAGTGAAGCAACAGATTATTTAAAAACCCAAAGAAACCTTGGTCAATCCCAAACATCCAAGATAATGCACCAAAATGCCATGAAGCAACTATTAAAAAAAATCTAAAAAAACTTCTTCTAAAAGAAATATTATCCGTGTCATCTAATAGCTTAAAAACCTCGAACCAAAATAACACAAATAATATCCCAAAATAATTCCAGGATATAAAAGACAAAAAAGATAATATCGCGAAACGAATTATATAACCAATAAAAGGCAGCTTTAAGCTACCTTTTAAATCTATATCCAAAATCACAAGCTATATTATCTAATGATTTGTAAATTCGAAAATGCAGATGTAACTGCAGACACATAAGATGCACCTCCATTTTTAGGAGGAATACCCGCTGCTCTTAATACACTTACAGAAACATAAGCATTAGCTGGAAATCTTTCTAAATCACTAGCTTTCACTAAATAACTACTCTGATTATCCGGCAATACAAATGATTTTATTAACGTTTCTGGATGATTAAAAGCCAATCCAACATTATTTTGATTGATTGGATCATATTTTAAAATCACGGCCACTCCGTTTCTATTATTAGGATCCACATTCCAGGTAATTTTTGTACCCGCTTTTATTTTATCACCAGAAAAATTAACTGTTATTAAATTAGGAATATAAACTGAGGATTTAAATGTTTTTTGCCCTTTGGTTTCTACATAATAAGAAAGTTCTTTGCCAAAAAAATCGTTATCTAAATTTATCGTTTCTTCGACTGCCTTATTTTTACCAAAAATCTTATTGTTATCCAAACCTACAAATCTAATTTTTGTGTCATTTTCTTTGTTCGGAACTCTTGATTTTTGTTCTGAGACCCTTATGTTTTTTCTTAAATCTTGAGTCTCCATACTCACAGCACTTTGAATTAAAACGGAACCGTCTCCTTTTTTTGCAGTTAAAAATTCTGAGAAAAACTTTTCTTCTTCTGTCATCTCTGTTTTATTTGACACTTCTGTAGATTCCTCTTCACAAGAAACAAATAACATAGTAGCAACTACTATTAAACTATAAAAATATATTTTCATTTTACTATTTTTTATGTTTTTTTTATAAACCATTATCAATAAAATCATTTACGGAACTAAAATCATCTGGAATTGCAGATTTATTAGGAGTAAGATCAGTATTACTCTTTTTCTGAAATGAAGGAACCATATCAACTGGTTGAGGCCTTCTCGGATCCCAACCATTAAAATATGTTACTTTATGCTTATAAACAACTCTAGTATTATTAACATTACCAAGTGACTTATTGAAATTTTGAGCTCCAAGCCCATCAATTCTTTCATGATAGGTCACTTCTAAAACGGTATCAAAACCATCCGGAGCTATTTTAATATTTATCAAACCGTTACTATTACCATTTGACGCATCAAACACCCTCTTATATTCCCAATTTGGGCATCTGGGAGTAGTCACTACGATAGTACAGTAATAATTTTGATCCTCTAATATAGTTCCCGCTCCAGGGAAATCTCCGTTTCTTAAATCAGGGGTAGGTACAAAAAATTCAAAACCACTATTCCTGAACGGGTTTTCACCTCCTGGAAAATACAATTGTATTTGCGCATTATCTCCCTCTAGATTTGCACATTGATTGCTTGATAAATTTGGTTCAGATTTACTAGACAAACTGAACATTAAAGCGCAAAGGACAAAAACCCCTAATGCACCAGAAAAAATTTTAATAATTTTTTTCATTGTGTGTAATTTAAATTAAAGTTTTAATAATTAATTACACATTAATGTCATGAAAAAACAAAATGTTACCCCTACATTTTTATTTTTTTTACTGGAGCAGTTAACTTCTCCTGAAATAAAACAATGTGTTTCACTAAAAGCCCCATAAAACAAATTTCTAAAGTCAAGAAAACGACAAGTAGAGACATCTTTCAACGAGTTAACTAACAATTGATTAATTAGAATAGTTTTCACTTTAAAAAGAGATCCTCAACTTTCAGATAAAATTACTTACATAGTAAAATCCTTGAAGAAAATAAATTTGCCTCGGACTCAAAAAAATTATCAAAATAACAACCACCCGGGTTTTCTTCTAACAAATAAAGCCCCCTAAGAAGTGGTCCTTGCAAATCGAAATACATGATATTATTTAATTTACTGAAAAATGTAGAGTGTTCAGATAAATCTGCTAGAGGCTTATTTAAAGCTGAATTAAAAGGGTTATAATCATAATATTGATAAATATGAATAATTTCATGAGCAAACAAATCATATTCGTTTACATAATTCTCATCAACTAAAACAACATTACCATATGTTATACCACGACTATTAATCAGGTCATTAGTAGAAAACACAAATTCTCCAGTTTGCAAAGATCTCTTAAACTCAAATTTATTACCAAACGCCAATGATAATGTTAACCCCAAAGAAACAGGCATTATTTTATATTTTATTTTGAATTTTTCTTTAGCATAAAACTCTACTCTATTAAAACCAATATTAAAATGCCATTGCTCCCAAAAATTTTTATTTAAAGAAGCATTTTCCACTACTGATGTACCTGCAGAGTTTACTATTTTAGCATACCAACTATATTCCCATTTCTCTTTGAGGTAAATCTCTCTGACAAGATTTTTACTCCCATATATTAAAGCCCCACCAATAGCTCCTTGCCAAAAACCTTTTGCAAATACCTTACCTACTTTTTCATTGTCCTTTTTATTAATTATAGCCCCAACTCCTGCAAACACAGAACTGATTCCAACATTATAAAGGATCGCTTCATTTTGATTTAAATGTTGCGCAACTGTGTTTTGCAAGAAAAACAAACAAGAAAAAAGTAATATGACACGTAACTTCATTTGATACATTAGAAATCAAATATAGTATTTTCTAAATGACGTTTAACACTTCTCATATATTATAATTTTACAAAAACAATATCACCAAAAACAAAAAAAACCTGCCATAAAAAGCAGGTTTTAGTTTATATTTAATATGAAGTAATTTCTAGTTTACCTCATTACTTAGTGTAATAGTTCCAAAGTCTGAAGGATCAACAGCAGGCAGATTAACACCATACGTTTCCTTAATTGCTTCTAAAATACCATTTGTTACAATAGCGTGACCTCTTGGTGATGGATGCACTCCATCTAACGAGAATCCTCCTCCTGTAACGAACTGAGAAGTAACCACACCTCCATTAATTGCAATACCACCATCAGCAACTTGAGCTAAATCACTAGCTGCATCATAAAGTGCAAGATTATTTGCTGCTGCCAATCCAGCTATTGTAGCATTAAACGAAGTACGTGCTGTTGAAATAGCATCAAGTTCTCCAGAATCCAAAGCATCTTTATCATCAATAGCACTAATTGCAGCAATTACCATTGCACCCTGTGCTGCGGTTGGCGTTCCTCCTGCTTGTAATATTCCTAAAACTTGCAAAACCTCTGGAGTCAACATAACTGACCCATAACCTTGCGCTAGTGCTCCTCTATCTATAGTAAGCAATAATAATTCTTGCTCGGTCATTTGTCTAAAACCTAATGGATTTGTAGGAGTAACTTCTGTTTTAATTAAAAAACGATTTGCACCAGCACTAAATGTAATAGCATATTGAGATGCAAGTGCCTGTGCTTGTGCAAGGGGCACTCCAGTACCTGCAACTTGTGCAGTAACTATACCTGTAACTGCTTGAAAAAAGCCAGTCAAACTAGCAGCTGTAGCCGCATCAAGAACTAAAGCATTATTAGGTACAGTAGTAAAAAATGGTATTGAAGTAACATCAGGCAAATTTAACAGTACCCCTTTTGTTCCACCAGCAGCAAGTTTAGTTACTAGTTCATTATAAGCACCAGCAAACACCATATTATTTGTAATATCATCCCCCGAATATGTTCCGGCCATAAGATTACCTGTTACATTATGATCCTTACCAATTCCTCCAGAAGTAGCATATCCTAAAATATCATTATTACCAATCCATAAACTAAAAAAAGTAGGGTTTTGTGCTACGGCGTCATCTATAATAGCCGCAGTTGGTGAAGAAGCAAATCGAACAAAATACGGATTTGCCTGACCTGTTGCCAAACCGGCAATATTTCCATATCCTGCAGCTGCAGAGACCAAATGATACACTCGCGCACCAGGAACCCCCATATTATTAAAAGGACCGGTTAAAACATTAGCAACACTCGTTGTCGGTGCTGCACCCGCAAATGGTTTAGGCCCAGGGTTACCCATTGCATCAAATGCTAATACTAATCTATTTGATAAAGGATCTGTACCAGGAATCAAAAGACCACCAGTATTATCATCCATTAATGGCTGTGTAAAATCACCCCCACCAGCAAAAGCAAATTGTTTTGATAAGATATTTGGGTATGAATTCTCTTGCCCCGTTATATATAATGCCCCATCTGCAAAACCAGCAGTAAGTGAATTACCAAGTGCTACATAAGTACTAAAATCAGCCTCGCCGCTTGAATACGTTCCTGCATCTTCGATTGGATTATCAAACTCTGGCTCACAAGCAACTAGACCTAATGCTAAAATTGCTAAATATTTTATATTGTTTTTCATCATCTTCAATGTTTTGTTGTATTATAATTTATACGTTAGACCAAGTCCTGGAGCAAATGCGCCAGATTTGTATGTTCCTCCAAAAGATTCTGTACCACCTGTAGAGTTCGTTCCAAAATCATATGAAGCATCAATTTCTTCAAATCTTAAATAAAAGAAAGAAGCATCGATTGCTAACTTGGATGTTACAGCAAAGCTTAAACCACCAGAGAATCCATCAGAACTATTTCGAGGAGTTTCTGGAGCAAAGAATCCTGGTTGCACAGGTGTCTCATCTCTATAATACCCTGCTCTAAGTGCGATTTTTTCTGTTGCTTGATACTGTAATCCAAAACGGTATACTGAAGAATTTTTATAGTTACGTGGGTTTATTGACGGAGGTGCTCCGTTTTCAAAAGTAAGATCTAAAGATTCATAAACACCCCAGAATTGTCTGTTATAATCAAATGCGAATAACCATTTCTCATATTCATAAGATAATCCAACGGTTAATTCTGCAGGCAATGGCAATTCTGCTTTAAATCCTGTAGCTCCATTTGGTGGAACACCAGGTGAATTTGGGAAGTTTGCAAAAATAGCTTCACCATCTTCAGATTCTATAGTAATCTCACTTCGATAGTTGAACCCAAGTCTTAAATTGTCATTAAAATTAAACATTGCTCCTACTGTCCATCCCCAATTAGATACTCCAGAATCATCAACAGTAATGTTTGAACGATTACCATCTAAGTCTGTTGTAGTCCTATTGGCATTTCTATTAAAGTTAACAGAACCAGAAGCATAAATTGGACCACCACCAATACTTAAGAATTCTGAAAGCTTAAATGAAACTGTAGGCTGAATAAAAATTGCAGATAAATCTATATTATTTACCAAGTGAGACCCTGCCCAATCAGTTGGCCAAGTTACTTCACTACCATAAGGCGTATACACCCCTAAACCAACAGACATCCAGTCATTAAGTTTATAAGAGACATATAAATTAATAGGTGTTCCTACAGAATTATCAGTTTCGGCAGAAGCTCCAAGTTCTTCATTTTGAAAGATAACATCAGAAAAAATTGCACTCGCTCCAACACTAACATTCAATTTGTTTTCTAAATATACTAGACCTGCAGGGTTAAAGAATACAAGTTCTGCACTATTTACTACAGCTACTCCTGTGTGCCCCATGGCCATAGCCCTCTGTCCTTGCACACTAACTCTATATCCACCGGCATAGGTAACCGCAGTCACCGAAACGAATAGAACTAACAATAAAAGTTTTCTCATAATTTAGTAGAATTGTTTTTGTTTTTTAGGATTTTGAAAAATTGATTTTCCAAATTTAACAGAAAATACCAATTATCCAACGAAATCATCAAAATATTATGCATACATAGTATTTTTTATCTATTTTTTGATAAATTCTAATACTTGTACTAAAAAATCTGTTGGATTTTCTGCATGCAACCAATGACCCGCAGCAGAAATTTCCTTAAATATGGCATTCGGAAATTGTTGTTTGATTCTTTCTTTATCGTTTTCAAGGATATAATTAGATTTTTCTCCTTTTAAAAAAAGAACTTCTCTAAGATACGAGAATTTTTCTGGAAGTTCAACACCTATTTGGGATGCATTTTCAATTAATGACTTTAAATTTATACGTAATCCCAATTGCCCCTTATCTTTCCAATATAAATTCTTCAATAAAAACATTCTAACTCCAATATCTTTTACATAAAGACTTAACTCTTGATCTACTTTTTGTCTGGTATTCAAGATTTCGAAATCTAAAGAGCTTAGTCCATCTAAAATATCTTGATGATGTAGCGGATAATATTTAGGTCCGATATCAGCTACAATAAGTTTAGCTACAAGGTGGGCATTTTGCGCAGCAAACAACATGGCAGTCTTCCCTCCCATAGAGTGCCCCAGAAGTACAATATTTTCTAAATTATTATCATTGCAATACGCCAATACATCTTCTGCCATATATGCATAACTAAAATCACTACTGTGTGGACTTCTGCCATGGTTACGCTGATCTACTAAATGCACCTGAAACCCTTGCTCTGAAATTTTTTTTCCTAGTGTTTTCCAGTTATCACCCATCCCTAAAAAACCATGAAGAATAACAAAAGGTTGTCCTTCACCAAAAACATTAGCATATAACTTCATGTATACTTTATTTAAGTCTATGTAAATACATATTTACCACATTCTCTAACCCCAAATAAATAGATTCACTAATTAAAGCGTGCCCTATTGAAACTTCAAGAAGTCCTGAGATATTATCTCTAAAAAATTTAATATTATCCAATGATAAGTCATGTCCCGCATTAACACCTAACCCAAGATCTATTGCTAATTGAGCACTATCTGAATAAGGGATAATTGCCTTTTCATTACCTTTTGTATATTCTGAAGCAAATTCTTCAGTATACAACTCAATCCTATCCGCATTTGTTTCTGCAGCTCCTTCAATCATATCTTTTACCGGATCAATAAAAATAGAAGTTCGAATTCCATTTTGCTTAAATTCGGAAATTACTTCTTGTAAAAAACTTTTATGTTTTTTTGTATCCCAACCTGCATTACTAGTGATCGCATCCTCAGCATCGGGCACCAAAGTTACTTGAGTTGGTTTTACTGCCAACACTAAGTCTACAAATTTAGGCACTGGATTTCCCTCAATATTATATTCTGTATATACTACTGGTTTTAAATCATACGCATCTTGATACCTTATATGTCTTTCATCAGGTCTAGGATGTATCGTAATTCCTTCTCCTCCAAAACTCTGAATATCCTTGGCCACTTGCAGCAAATTAGGAGTATTTCCTCCTCTTGAATTTCGCAGCGTTGCAATTTTATTTACGTTAACACTTAACTTTGTCATGGTTTTTGATGTCTTTAATAATGACCTTGTTTTTTTAATAAAAAGCAAAAATACGAACTTGAGAATGCCTTGTTTGTATAATTTTTGATTATTTTGCATAATATAGCCCCTATAAAAATATGAAGACGAATTTGTACATTGTTAACGAAATAAAACCATTAGACATCACCGTCAAAGTTACTGATGCCCAACTCATGTTTAATGAACTTACCTATACGCATTTTCCAGTTATAAAAGATAAAATATATCTTGGTTGTATATCTGAAACAGACATAAGATGTTTTGAGACCAACAAGTCATTACAATCGTATCAATATGCTCTTGAAGGTTTTTTTGTAAGAAAAAACAGCAATTGGCTTGATATACTTGAAGCTTTTGCTCAAAATAATTCTAACATTATGCCTGTCCTAGACGATAATAATCAGTATTTAGGTTTTTGTGAGCTTGGAGACATTATGAACCTATTTAATGAAACTCCTTTTCTAAGTGAGCCTGGAAATATTTTGATTGTTGAAAAAGGTATTTTAGACTATTCTTTTAGTGAAATTGCTCAAATTGTCGAATCTAATAATGCAAAAGTATTAGGGCTATTTATTTCAAACATGGAAAACGATGTAGCACAAATTACAATGAAAATTAGTGATAGTGACATCAATAATATAGTACAGACTTTTAGAAGATATAGTTATAATATTGTTTCAAAACATCATGAAGATAGCTTTTTAACGAATCTTAAAGAAAGATCTCAGTATCTTGAAAAATACTTAAATATTTAAGTTATTTACAAAACTAACTAACACAAATCAAACACATATGAAGATCGGTATATACGGCCAGTTCTATCATAAAAATTCTGGAGTATACATCCAGCAACTTCTAGAAACTTTAGACGAAAACAATGTTGAAGTAGTTATTGAAAAGAATTTTTTGGAACTTATCAATCTTCACGATGATATTGACAAAAGTTATTCTCACTTTAGCACTTTTGAAGAATTAGACACATCTTATGATTTATTTTTTAGTATTGGCGGAGACGGAACAATATTAAAAACAATTACTTATGTAAGAGACTTAGGCATACCCATTGCCGGAATAAATACAGGAAGACTTGGTTTTTTAGCAACAATTCAAAAAGAGGAAATAAATGACAGTATAGAATTAATACTGAATAAAAAGTTTTACACCTCTCCTCGTAGTTTGGTTACTATTGAAACCTTACCAATCAATGAAGAATTTGGAGTATTGAATTTTGCCATGAATGAAATCGCAGTAAGCAGAAGAAATACTACATCCATGATAACAGTACACACTAGTCTTAACAATGAATTTTTAAATTCATATTGGGCAGATGGATTGATTGTTTCTACACCCACTGGCTCTACAGGTTACTCTTTAAGTTGTGGTGGCCCAGTAATGATGCCCGATGCAGAATGTATGGTTCTTACCCCAATAGCGCCACATAATCTTAATGCACGCCCTTTAGTTATACCAGATAACCAAGAGATAAAATTACAAATTTCGGGAAGAGAAGACACATATTTGGTATCGCTAGATTCAAGAATTCATACACTTCCAAATGAAACTACAGTAATTATAAAAAAAGCTCCATTCAAAATTAATATGGTGGTTTTAGAAGACAATAGTTTCCTAAAAACTTTACGTAAAAAGATGCTTTGGGGAGAAGATAAACGCAATTAAACAATAAAATCATATAAAAAGTGTTTTTTAGTTCATACTATTTTACTCAAATTCTTGTGTACTAAAGTTAATTGTTATATTTGCAAACTTTTGAAAATCTATGAGATACTTAACATCATTTATATTTGTTCTGTTTTTTATACAAACTATGACATCGCAAACCTACGAAGTAGGCTTGATGGTTGGAGGAGCTAATTACATAGGCGATGTTGGATCTACCTACTATATCGCACCTAGCGATATCGCTTTTGGCGCCATTGGAAAATGGAATAGAAGTAAGCGTCATGCATTTAGAGCTTCTTTTTTATATGCCAAAATTAGTGGTGATGACAGTAAGGGAGATGACAGAAGGAAACAAAGAGGACTCAGTTTTGATAATTCTGTAAAAGAATTATCAGTGGGTATGGAATTTAATTTCTGGGATTGGTTTCTTTATGATGGCCAACCCCAAATTACTCCGTATCTTTATACTGGTATTACTGCTTTTAACTATAACTCTTTAGCTTTAGACACTAATAATCAAATTAATGCCGTAAGTGACAAATGGAGTTTTGCAATTCCGATGGTTTTAGGAATCAAAAAAACTTTAGGAAGAGACTTAGTCATTGGAGCAGAAATAGGAGCAAGATATACGTTTACGGATAATCTTGACGGTAGTGATCCTAGTGACAGTAGATTTGGAGATGGATTTGGTAACTTAAATAACAATGACTGGTATATGTTTACCGGGTTTACACTATCGTATACCTGGGGGAGAATACCCTGTTATTGTTCTTTCTAAAAAATGGTAGATAAAAAACAATTAAACTCTAATATCCCAGAGCACGTTGCCATAATTATGGATGGTAACGGACGATGGGCCAAAAAGAAAGGCTTTTTTAGAGCTGTTGGCCATGAAAATGGAACCAAAGCTGTAAGAGAAGCAGTAGAAAGTAGTGCAGAAATAGGTGTAAAATACCTGACATTGTATGCATTTTCTACCGAGAATTGGAATAGACCAAAACTCGAAGTAGAAACGCTCATGAAACTTCTAGTGAGCTCGCTTAAAAAAGAAATTAAAACTCTTCAGAAAAATAATATTAGGCTAAACGCAATAGGAAACTTACAATCTTTGCCCGAAAAAGCCCGAATTGAACTCCTTGAAGTCATAGAAAAAACCAAATCTAACGACCAAATGACGCTTACTCTTGCATTAAGTTATGGAAGTCGAGAGGAGCTAATAAAAACTATTGAAGAAATAAGTATTAAAGTTAAAAATGGTGTAATTTCGCCACATCTCATAAATGAATCAGTCATTAATGAGCATTTGTACACTAAAAACCTTCCAGATGTGGATTTATTAATACGTACAAGTGGAGAACAACGTATTAGTAATTTCCTATTATGGCAGATTGCTTATGCAGAATTATATTTTACAGAAATTTTATGGCCGGATTTTAAAAGAGCAGATTTATTCGAAGCCGTATTAAATTATCAAAAAAGAGAAAGAAGATTTGGAAAAACTAGTGAGCAGCTCAGTTAAAGAAATGATAAAAAAATTACCTATTACGTATATTACGTTACTCGCCTTATTAATAATTTCACCCTCAGTTTTAGCACAAAATGTACCAAGTGCCAATGGGAAAGAATATATTATCGGAGAAATAAAAGTTACAGGAATAACCAGTTATAATGAAAAAACTGTTATCACCTTTACCGGCTTAAGAAAAGGCGAACGTATTTTTTTACCAGGAGATAAAATAAGTAAAGTCATCAAGAAACTTTGGGATCTTGAGTTATTTAGTGACATCAATTTTTATATTTCAAATATTGAAGGAGAAGTAGCCGACTTAGAAATCAATATCAAAGAAGTTCCTGAATTAAAAGAAGCCCGAGTTGAAGGAATAAAAAAATCTAAGGCAGCAGAGTTAATTAAAGACAATGGACTTACTAAAGGTGCCAAAGTCACCGAAAACTTACTTACTACTACACGTAATTTTATTACCAACAAGTACAGAAAAGAAGGTTTTCTTAACACAAAAGTAGTCATCAATACTACCGCTGTAAAAGATACCGTTGCTAGCAATAAAGTGAACATGCTTGTTAGAATAGACCGCGGAGATCGAGTAAAAGTCGATCATATTAATATTGAAGGAAACGAAAAGCTATCCGACAATGCAGTACGAGGTGCTATGAAAAATACGAAACAAAAAAAATGGTACCGTTTCTGGAAAAGATCTAAATACATAAAAACTGATTATCAAGAAGATAAAGATAATATCGTTTCAAAATATAAAGAAAAAGGGTATCGAGATGCCCGTGTTACTTCAGACTCTTTAATAGTCGAGGACGATAGCAGCATTACTCTTAACATTAACGTAGAAGAAGGTAATCGTTACTATTTCGGAGATATAAATTTCTTAGGAAACAGCGTTTATACAGACAGACAATTAGCTAGACAATTAGTAATTAAAAAAGGAGATGTATACAATGGTGTCTTACTTGAAAAACAGATAGCAGATAACACAAAACCTGATGCAAATGATCTAACTAACTTATATCAAAATAATGGTTATTTATTTTCTAGTATCGATGCTGTAGAAACAAGAGTTTATAACGATACTATTGATTTTGAAGTAAGAATACGTGAAGGAAAACTAACTCACTTTGATCATATTACCATTACTGGAAATGATAAAACAAATGATCATGTAGTTTATAGAATTTTAAGAACAAAACCTGGTCAGGTATACAGTAAAGATCTTGTTGTAAGAACAGTTCGTGAAATCGGACAATTAGGATTTTTTGATCCTGAACAATTAGAACCACAATTTAAAAATGCGAATCCGCAAGCAGGAACTATTGACATAGAATTTCCTGTTGTAGAAAAAGGATCAAGTCAAATAGAACTTCAAGGTGGTTTTGGAGGCGGTGGCTTTATAGGTACGTTAGGTCTGGCTTTTAACAATTTCTCTATAAAAAACCTATTAAATAGAAAAGCATACACTCCCCTACCTATGGGAGATGGTCAAACTATGAGATTAAGAGCTCAAGCAAGTCGATTTTTTCAGACTTATAGTCTTTCTTTTATAGAGCCTTGGTTAGGAGGAAAAAGACCATATCAACTTTCTACTTCATTCTCACATACCATCCAGTTTCTATTTGATCAAAGAAATAGAGATGTTAATAGAGATAGTAAATTTTTAATTACAGGAGGATCTATTGGTATTGCAAAAAGATTAAACTGGCCTGATAACTATTTCACATTATCACAATCCTTAAGTATTAGACATTATAATTTAAAAAACTATAATACTCGTTTATTTACTTTTGGTAACGGATCTTCAAATGATATTGCTTATACAATAGGGCTAAGTAGAAATAACACTACCGTTAACCCTATTTTCCCTGTAGGTGGATCTCAATTTAATATTGTGGCTAAACTATCATTACCTTATTCTCTTTTTGACGGAAAGGATTATGGAGAATTAGCCGACCGTAGAGCAACCCTAGAAGACGAAATAAACGATCCTAGCACAAATCCTATTATACGTCAGGAAAAAAGTGCAGAAATAGGTGAAATTGATCAGGAACGTTTCAAATGGTTAGAGTACTACAAACTTAAGTTTGACGCCGCGTGGTATACTAGTTTGGTTAATATTGGAAACAAACCATTGGTATTAAAAAGTAGTGCTGAGTATGGTTTCTTAGGAGCATATAACAACGAGAGAGGTAATATTCCATTCGAAAGATTTTTCTTAGGAGGAGACGGATTAGGAGCGACTAGTCTAGATGGAAGAGAAGTAATCGCACTTAGAGGATATGAAAATCAATCCCTTATACCATTAAGTAGACCAAATAATCAAGAATTTGATGGAGATGGTGCAACAATTTATAATAAATATTCGTTAGAACTTCGTTATCCTATTACACTAAAACCTGCTGCATCAATTTATATGCTAGGGTTTTTAGAAGGTGGTGCTTCTTATGATAGTTTTAAAGGCTTTAATCCTTTTCAATTAAATCGTTCTGCTGGAGCAGGAATACGTATCTTTATGCCTGCTTTTGGACTATTAGGTATAGATTTCGGTTATGGGTTTGATCCAATTCCTGGAAGGGGCAATAGCCCTAATGGTTGGGAGACTCACTTTATTATAGGACAACAGTTTTAAGTTTTGGCACGATTATTTCTATAAACACACAAAGTTATGAAAACAAAGGTTCTTTTACTATTAGCAACTTTCGGTTGGTTATCGCTTACGCAATCATTAAATGCTCAGAAAGGAATTAGAATTGGCTACATCGATATGGATTATATTCTTGAAAATGTAGCAGATTACAATGAAGCTTCATCTGATCTCGAAACAAAAGTCCAAAAATGGAAGGTGGAGATTGAAGCAGAATTAAAAAATGTAGAAGAAATGCGAAAGGACCTAAATAATGAAAGGGTCTTATTAACAAAAGAATTAATTGAAGAAAGAGAAGAAGATATTTTTTTTAAAGAAAAAGAGATTTTAGAATATCAACAAAAAAGATTCGGACCTAATGGAGATCTGTTTATTCAGAAAAAAAGATTAGTTCAACCTGTACAAGATCAAGTTTTTGTTGCTATACAAGAAATTGCAAAGAACAAAAAATACGATTTTGTTTTTGATAAATCATCAGATCTTGTAATGCTATACTCTGCTGATCGATATGATATCAGTGATCAGGTTTTATTAAGATTAAATAGAGCTTCTAAAAGAAAGCAACTTAATACCAAAAAAGAAAAGAAAAATCTTGAGAGAGCAGAAGAAAGAAATGTCGAACAAGAAAAAGAAGTAAGCGATAGAGAACGAGCAATAAAACAAAAGCAATCGCAAAGAGAAGAACTTTTAGCAAAACGTAAAGCCGAAAGAGATTCTTTAAGAGCGGCTAAGAAAAAAGAATTTGAGGCTAGAAGAGCACAGTTATTAGAATTGCAGAAAAGAAAAAAAGATTCTATTAATGCACTAAAAAATGAAAAGAATAAATTAAAAGAAGATGAGGCTCCATCAGGTTCTGAGGATGGAGGAAACGAATAACAAGTCAGAACATTAATTTTTAAATTTAAACACCTTTAATATTTACTTACAAATGAAACAATTTAAGACATTATTAATAGCTTTTACATTAATCATAGGGACATCAGGTTTTGTAAACGCTCAATCTAAAGTAGCTCACATTGCATCACAAGCACTTGTAGAATCTATGCCTGCTTTTAAAGCTGCTAAGAGTGAAATTGAAAAACTAAACAAAACTTATGATGCTGAAATCAGAAATATGGTTTTAGAGTTGCAAAACACTATTAAAAAATACTCTGCAGAAGCTGAAACTAAAACTGACGAAGAAAATCTAAAAAGACAGCAAGAAATTCAGGCTACAGAAAAAAGCATCAACGATTACAGACAAAATGCACTTAAAGATCTTCAGAAAAAAGAGATTGAGTTAATGAAACCAATCTATGAAAAAGCACGTACTTCTATTCAAAAAGTAGCACGAGCACAAGGATTTCAATATGTATTAGATTCTACTACAGGAACTGGAGTAATCATGGCCGATGGTAAAGACCTAACGGCTGATGTAAAAAAGGATTTAGGTATCTAAAACCTTTACTTTCAACAAAAAATAAAAAAACAGTAAGACGCTTCTTACTGTTTTTTTATTTTTGGCACAAACTATATTTCAATCATGCAAAATCACCCTATCGGCATATTCGATTCTGGAGTTGGAGGCACCTCTATTTGGACAGAAATTACAAGAGTGTTGCCTAATGAAAATACCATATATCTGGCTGATAGTAAATACGCTCCTTATGGTAGACGAAGTAAAGATGAAATTATTAAATTAAGTATTAAAAACACAGAAAAGTTACTATCACTTAATTGTAAAATTATTGTTGTTGCCTGCAATACGGCTACTACAAATGCTATAAAAGAACTTCGATCCACATATCAGATTCCGTTTATTGGCATAGAACCAGCCATAAAACCTGCCGCGTTAAATTCTAAAACAAAAAAAATAGGAGTACTCGCCACAAAAGGAACATTATCAAGTGAATTATTTGCTAAAACATCTGATTTGTATACTCAAAATATAGAAGTAATCGATGTCATTGGAACAGGATTGGTAGAGTTAATAGAAGAAGGAAAAATTAAAACCAAAGAAATGTATACGTTACTATATTCGTATATCAAACCAATGATCGATAAAAATATTGATTATTTGGTTCTAGGTTGTAGTCATTACCCTTATCTTATTCCTATTCTAAAACAAATGCTACCTCAACAAGTTAAGATTATTGATTCTGGAGAAGCTGTTGCCAAGCAGACTAAAAGTATTCTACAATCAAATAATTTATTAACGTTAAATACAGA
This sequence comes from Aquimarina aggregata, assembly GCF_001632745.1. GTDB lineage: Bacteria > Bacteroidota > Bacteroidia > Flavobacteriales > Flavobacteriaceae > Aquimarina > Aquimarina aggregata. The sequence goes on from NZ_LQRT01000035.1 coordinate 338,604, forward strand.
TCCAGGAGCTCATATCCTGCATACAAATGGCAGTATTGAGACGCTAAAAAGTATAGTGCAAACTAATCCTGAAATAAACTATGACATTAGCACTTTAGTATTCTAAATTACTATTTAAAGTAATCTAAGAGCACCCCTTTTTTAGAAGAAGACACTGCTAATTCTTTTCCTGAAGAAAGGACAATACTCCCCCCCTTTCCTTTTCTATACCTTGTAATTTTACTAACATTAACCAGAAAGCTTTTGTGCGTTCGAACAAAACCTTCAGTGCTTAAAGAATCTTCAAAATACTTTAATGTTTTACTCACTAATTTTTGCCCTTGATCAAGATAGATTTTAGTATAATTATCATCTGCCTGACAATATAAAATATCAGAGATTTTTAACACCTCAAATCCGTCTTGTTGTGGTATCGTAATCTTGCCCTCTGCCGTAGTTACTTTTGGTATCAAAACTGCATCTTGAAGTTCTTTTTCTCTTTGTCTTATATGACTTACATGGTCCACAGCCTTAATTAGATTATCTATTGCAATGGGTTTCAACAAATAATAAGTGGCCTGTGCATTTAATGCATCTACTGCATAATGATCATAGGCCGTTACAAAAACGATTTCAAAAGAACGATCTGGTACTTGCTCTAATAAATCAAATGCATTTCCGTATGGCATCTCAACATCAAGAAATAACACATCTGGTGTATGTTGCGCGAGTAATGTAATAGTCTCCTGTACACTCGCTGCCTCGCCAAGAACAGTTACTGATGGACAATATTTTCCTAAATAGTTTCGAATAATAGCTCTGCTATTTGCTTCATCATCTACTACGATTGCTGTTAAGTTCATGAATATATATTTTCAATATTTTTAAATTTCTTTTTTGAGAATTAACTTCACTTGCGTTCCTTCTGCATTGTTTTCTGGGTCTGACACAAGAACGTCAACCTTGTCTTTATACATTTTATTAAGGATAGCGATTCGCTTTTTGATATTCCCCATTCCTTTAGATTTTTGTCTTTTTTGATTTGATGTTTTCAATTCTTTAGATTTTTTACGTCCAATTCCATCATCGACAATAGTAATTTCGATACTGTCCGAGTTTATTTCTTGAAATTTTATAGATAACATGCCCTTCTCTGTTTTATAACGTAACCCATGCCATACAGCATTTTCTACATAGGGTTGTAGTAACATCGGCGGAATCATATACTGATCTATATTAATCTCAGGATCTACATCAATTGTATAATCGAACTTATCTTGAAATCTAAAGTGTTCTAACTGCACGTATACTTGCAGCAGTTCTATTTCTTTTTCTAAGGGTATAAAATCTTCTTCACTATTTTCTAATACTGATCGCATCAAAATTGAGAAATCGGTTAAATATCGATTAGCTGTTCTTTCATCACTTGTTGCTATAAATGTATTTACAGAATTTAACGCATTAAAAATGAAATGTGGATTCATTTGAGAACGCAATGACTTAAGTGCTAAAAGATTATTTGCATATCGTTGCTGTTTCATATTGCGATACATCAAATATGCCGCAAGTAATAGTAAAACAGTCAAACCAATCAAAAAATAAATAATGATTTGCTGTCTTAGGCTTTGTTGATTTACCAACTCCTGAGAAGCAAATGCCAATTTATATCTTGTTTCATTTAATTCTCTATCCTTCTCTAACGTTGTGATTCTATTTGCGCGTTGGGCTAATTCTCTACTAAAACGAGCTGCTTGTGAGATTTGTTGGTCTTTTTGAACATACAGCTTATCGATAATCACTTCGTATTCTTTAAAAGCGTCAGAAGCCTTTTCTAATTCTCCTTTTTCTCTATACACCTCTCCTAACTTTCGAGTTGCATCTTTTTGAACAATTAAATCATTTTTAGAAGCTGCTTCTTTTATACTCTCATCAAGATACGTGATTGCTTCATCATACTTCTCTTGAGCAGCAAAAGCATTTGCTATTTTATAATTTTGTACCTGTGGGGTTAATGCATTATCATCATCTAATGGTTGCACAGAATCTTTTACAACTTTAATATCTTTTATATCTTCTAGTGCTTCTTTTCGTAATTGTATTTCTTTATCATAGCTACTACTTTTATTATAAAAATCTGCTGCGACACTACGTTGTCGTGCCGATGTTTTTTTATCTTTTTGTTGTGCAAGCTGCACAGAATTATCTAAATATTCTTCGGCATCTATAATATTTCCTTGTTGTTGTAATAAGCCCGCAAGCTTAGAGTTTAACCCTATGACTTTAGTATCATTTTTTTTACGCTGACTTAATGCTAGTGCTTTATTATAACTTGTGATAGCTTCTATAGTATTTTGTAAACCAACATAGCTATCTCCTATCCCTTCATACACTAAAATTTTCTGGTTACTCGAAAGTCGTGATTTCAATAATTCTTTAAAAGTATTTAGAGCCGCCTGGTAATTTTTACTTTCAAGTTGCGCGCTTGCCAATTTAATTTTTACATCAGTATTATATTTATTTTTTAAACTAATTAGATAATTACTCTCAGCAAGATCTGGTTGTTTCCAAAAATTATAGATATCTGCAAGAGTTTCAAAAAGTTCTGCTTTTTTACTTGCTCCAGCGGGGTCATCATCTCTTATAGTTTCTAATGCATTTGTGATATACCCAATACTGGTTGATGCATCTTTTTTTAGCTCTTTTTTTGCGGCATTTAAATTGTCTCTATAGGTTACTTCTCTTTTTTGCTTAGAGATTGATTTTGATTTTGATTGTATAGGATTATCTTTTACCTCGATATCTATTCGTTGCCCATCTTTAATAGTATATCGTACAGTAGCAAAATCATCATGACTTATAACTAGTTCATCTCCAACTTTTGCTTCTATTCTAAAATCACCAAAAACATCTGTTTTAACAGTTCCTTTTCCTAGTATTGTGACCTCAACATCTTTAATTCCTTTTCGAGTACTTTGTTCTTTTACAGAACCCTTAATACTCATTGACTTTGATGTTGTCCTACTTCGTGTATCTTCTTGCCCTAAAACCAATGCAGGTAGTAGCCAAAGACAAATCATCATCAAGCTTATCTTCTTCATCCTATTCTTATTTGAATAGGATAAACTTAATCCATTTAAATGGGATAATAAAATCCTTATCCTACGGTTTAACTGATTTTCAGGACATTTTGTTCTTAAAAAAGGGTTTTTACTAATTAGAAATACGTGTTCACTCATTTATCATCGTCAATCCCTCATTATAGGTTTTATATCAAAAAAGATGCATCTAGTTTTACTTCAAATTAAAAAAAGGGAAACAATGAAGACATTTTATATTTGGAGTATTGCTAGTATACTATTTAGCATTTCTTGTACAGCGAATAATAAAAGTAATGCTAAGCTTTTATTTAACAACAATGACAATCATCTTATACAAACGATAAAAACAGACCCTAATACGCGTAATATACAGGTAGCATTATTATTAGATACCAGTAACAGTATGGATGGTCTTATCGATCAAGCTAAAGCACAATTATGGGAGATTGTGAATGAGCTTTCTTATGCCAAATGCGGGCACCATAGTATACAATTAGAAATTGCGTTATACGAGTACGGAAATGATGGTTTACCATCTCAAGAAGGTTTTATACGACAGGTACTCCCATTTTCTAATGATTTAGATGAAATTTCAAAAGAACTTTTTGCCTTAACCACAAATGGCGGAAATGAATATTGTGGTAAGGTAATCAACACATCGATTAATCAATTAAATTGGAAAAAGAGTAATGACCATCTTAAGTTAATATTTATAGCCGGAAATGAACCTTTTACACAAGGCCCAGTAAATTATAAGGACGCAGCTACTGATGCTGTAGAAAAAGATATTTCTATCAACACTATTTTTTGTGGCAACTTTAGACAAGGTGTCGATACCCGTTGGAAAGATGGAGCTGATATGACTAGAGGTGAATATACAGCCATTGATCACAATAGAGCTACAGTACATATTGCTACACCATATGATGATATTATCTTAGATCTTAATCATAAATTAAACGACACTTATATCTACTATGGTAGCAATGGCGCTCAAAAAAGAAGCACACAAGTCGCACAAGACAGCAATGCTCGCGCCTATAGTGAAGCCAATGCCGTAAGCAGAGCAGTAAGTAAAAGCTCTGGGTTTTATAAAAATAAAAGTTGGGACCTTATTGATGCCGCAGAAGACGAATCTTTTGAAGTAGAAGAAGTCGCTAAAGACAATCTACCTAAAGAACTTAAAGAAAAATCTAAAACAGAATTAAAACAATATATCGCAAAGAAAAGCAAAGACAGAAAAGAGATTCAGCAGAAAATACAAGAACTCAATAAAAAGCGTATTACCTATCTTAAAAATAATCGCAAGAAAAATGACTCGAACTTAGAAACCGCATTATTAAATGCAATAAAAAAACAAGGCAAAGAAAAGTCTTTTAGTTGGGAGGAATAATTCATATTCATTAATTGGAAAAAACACCACTAGAAATGTTACTATTTTTAGTGGTGTTTCTTTTTAGGTATATCTAAATACCAATCTCGATAATAGTTATACTTTAATAGGGACCAATGCATACAAACGAAAATATATGTACTTTTATATATATACAATTGTAACCCACAATAAAAAAAACATAGCGTAATCTTACATATGATGACCGAACTAAACACTGAAAATCAAATCTCGAAAAACAGAAACTTCTTAATAGACTTATCAGATCAAAATGATGATTCTCTAGATTTGAAATATTTAATACACAATTTTTGTGGTACAGTAGTAAAAGGCATTTCGGAAATTCAAAAGACATCTAATAAAATTAGAGTGTATGCCATTGGGCATATTGAACAGTTACAACACGAAACTGACACTGTTCTTATAATCAAAGAACTATCCTTTAATTATGAGAACATAGTTAAAAAGAATTTTAAAATTACAAGTCTTGGTAAAGCCCCAATTAATATGCATAATGCAGGTGTTTTTTATAGAGATTTTTTTGATAACATTGATTACTTCAATAAAATTAAATCTGAACATGAATTTCAAAATTTGACAGAATCAAATAAGGAATCAATGGCGTTAAGAAAAGGAATTTATTTAACTAAAGTCATCAAAGACAAAAAGGAAGCATTACATTTTAGGCTTTTAAGGTGCTCTAGTAACTTAACTGGACCAACTGATAATTTCCGAGAAACTGACGATCAAATTGTAAATTCACTAAATAATATAATACAATTTGATTTTGAAAAAAACACCAAATTGAATCATGTTTTAGCGCAAATTTATCTGAACAAGAAAAAAGATGAAAATACCTCCAAAGAAATAAAAGCAAAAATAAAAGCACATTCAGATAAAACCAAAGATATGCCCAAAGAAGGATTGATTGCTTTTTGTACTTTTTATGACAGCACTAATTTCGAAAAACTAACCCCCTCTAAAACAGATAAGTTTGATTGGTGTTACAAAAAATCTAGTGGATTAACGAAACTTCTATTTAAACTGAAAAACACAGTAAATGATGATTCTTTAGAAAGAGAGTTTAGTATAACCTTATATCCTAATTCTGTATTTTTAATTCCACTATCTACAAATAGATTATATACGCATGAAATTAAACCTTCTGTTTTAAATATTGACAAAATTCATGTCAGAATGGGCTACATCATACGTTGTTCTAACTTAGAAGCTACCTTTACAAATAATCAAACATACATAAAAGAAAATGGCGATTTGATAAAGCTCGAGCAGATGAATAGTAAAACAATGAATAATTTGCGAGACTCTTATTACAAAGAAAATAAATCTGAAAAAGTTGTTGACTACGGAAAAATTCATTTTAGTATGAATTCAGGAGACTACCAAAAACCGATATATTAATAATTTTAGATATAATGACTAAAATTGGATTTCATAAAATAGTACTTCCATTAGAGCAAAATTTATTTAATAAGTTTTCAAATTCAATTCAGTTTGAAGTAACCGGAAAAGGAAGGGTTGGTAATCATTTAGTAGGCCAAGATGATAAAGGAATTCCATTAGTTAGAACCACTACAAATTACAATATCCCAGCCTATATATTTTCTTCAAAACATAGAATAATCATTGATAGTATTAAATCAGGTGTTGATGATATTGAACTATCTTCATTAGATTTTAACAATGCCTTAATCGAAATATATGAGCAGAATTACACAAAAATGAAATATCATTCTGATCAATGTCTTGATGTAGACAAGGACTCTTATATTGCGCTTTTCTCTTGTTATGAAAGACCTGATGAGCTTTCAGAACAATCTATTAGAAAACTCAAAATCAAAGACAAAGAAACAAATGAAGAGTCAGAAATTTTATTAACTCATAATTCTGTGATATTGTTTTCTGTATCAACAAACTCAAAATATCTTCACAAGATTGTCTTAGAACAAGTAAAAGGCATGAAACCGTTAGCTTCTGATAATAGATGGTTAGGAATAACTTTTCGCAAGTCAAATACATTTATTCAATTCAAAGATGACATTCCATATTTTCCTAACAGAGAGGTTCTAAAATTGGCTAACGAAAATCAAAGAAAAGAATTTTTTAAATTAAGAGGAGAAGAAAACAAAAACATGAATTTTATCTATCCACAACTTAATTACACTCTGAGTTTGGCAGATACCTTACCACCAAAAAAAACATGAACATTACAATTAAAGTAATATGCTTCGTTTTTCTTTTATCCACTTTTGGTCTAACAAAGAATAAAGATGCGCAACCTTTTTCTAACAAATCACTACTTAAATCTGATTTTTTAGCTTCTGGGTTTTATGTATTAAATGATTCTTTAGGTACTAAGCGAATTCTTCAAGGAACTAATGAATATTACTTTATAGAATCAAAATCTAAAATTCCTATTCATGCTCTGGAGAAAGTAAAAATTTCATTTGTAAAAAATAAAATTTTTGGTAAGGTCGAAAAACGTTTCGGTTTACTATTCAAATTAGATCCAAAAGGAGAAAATGAAATAAAAAACATGTCAAAAATTGCTCTGAAAAAAAGAGCTAAAATAGGTCTGATAATTAAAAATAAATTAATAATCGCATCTTATATGGGCTCTGAAATAACCAACACTCCCTTTTTTATAGAAACAAATACTTCTAAAGAAGATTTAAAAAACTTAGAAAAAATCATTAAAAAAGAACTAAAAAACTAAACAATAAAGTCTTTCATATAGTAGTATCCTATCAAATTTCAAAACCACAGTACATTCAAGAATGAACTATTGCATAAAATCATCATTTATTTTTATACCCGAATAAATAACGATATTTTTAAAAGTAGCATATGAACTCAATTGAAATTATACTATTAAATTTTTCAGAAACAAGACGAAGAAGTATAAAGTTATGGAAGGGTATCCCTGATGAATTTTTAAACTGGAAACCCGATCAAAAAGCCTTTTCAATTCTTGAAATGATTAGACACACACTTGAAACCGAACATTTGTTTCATACTATTATAAAAAATCGAGGGGATTTAGGAGATTATAAATCTCCTTGGATGGATTTAGAATATTCTAATTTAGAAAATGAGCTTGCCATTGCTAAAAAATATCGTGAAGATTTCATTTCTATGATTCAGAACTTAACGGCATCTGATTTAAAGACTATCAGGATCGAACGAAGAGAAGTAGGTCAAAGTAAAAACCTAGGAGATTATTTAAATAGAATCGCTTATCATGAATCTGTACATACAGGTCAAATGTTAGGATATTTAAGAACATTAGGCGTTAACCGGCCATTAATATGGGATTAAACAAATACAAAACTACACCATCATCGAAGAATTAGAAAATCAGTTTAGTAAAATAGCTTCTATTTTAGGAGACAAATCTCGTGCTATCATTTTATGGAGCTTACTTGATGGTAGGGCATATACAGCAACAGAATTGGCAATAAGTGCAAATATCTCTAGGCAATCGGCTAGTAATCACTTAACTAAACTTACAGAAGTCCAATTATTAACTGTAGAAAAACAAGGTCGTCATAGGTATTATAAACTTGCTAACGCCAAAGTTGCGCATGTTATAGAATCTATGGCCAGTTTAATTTCTTTAACAAAAGAGTATAAAAAAACTAACGCCCCCAAATTAACCGACTTCACCTATTTTAGAACTTGTTATGATCATATCGCAGGGAGTGTTGGTGTTAAAATAACAAATGCCCTACTAAATCATAAAATCATAGAAGTTTCTGGCAAAGATTACAAGGTCACAAATTCAGGAAAAAAATGGTTTAACAGTCTGGGTATAGATATTGATGCTATTAAACAAAAAAAACGTTCTTTCGCTTTTCAATGTTTAGATTGGAGCGAAAGAAAACATCATATTGCAGGAGCATTAGGAGCTTCGATCCTTGAAACAATGATAGAAAAAGATTGGATACGTAAAAAGGCAAACTCAAGAGAGTTAACAATGACTTCAACTGGAAAAAAAGAATTAAAGAATAGATTAAATATAGACGTATAATGTTTTTTATGATAAAATGTTAAAAAAATAACCAAACCTGATTTCCTAAATCAATACTCAAAATACAATAGATCATTCCATGGTTTGTCCTTCCGGTTCAATCAAAAAAATAAAAAATAACACTTTGATTCCATAGAAATTCAAAACTTTAGTATTTTTAATTGGATGGAAGAACAAAACAAATCAACACATTGCAAAAACTGCGCAAAAAATTCATTGTAAAATATTATTATGACGCAAGAACTATATCAAAAGGCTATTAAATTTGCTGGAGAAAAACATAGTGAACAAAAAGTTCCCGGAACAAATGCCAATTACCTTGTACATATCTCTAATGTCGCCATGGAAGTACTACTTGCCTATAATTTTGATAATTCTTTTGATCATAATTTTGCTATACAAATCGCTATTTTACATGATACAATAGAAGATACTGACACAAACTACGAAGAAATCAAATCTACGTTTGATGAATCTATAGCAAAAGCTGTACTAGCACTAACAAAAAATGAAAAAATACATTCTAAAAAAGAAAGAATGATTGACAGTTTAGCTCGTATAAACAAATTGCAAAAAGAAGTCGGGATCGTCAAAATAGCAGATCGAATTACCAACTTACAGTCTCCTCCAGGGCATTGGTCAAAAGATAAAGTAGTTAAATACTATGAAGAAGCTAAGCTAATATCCTTTGAGTTAAAAAATAAAAACAAGTATTTAAACAAACGACTAGAAACAAAAATTAAGGAGTACAAAGCAAAAATTAGTGAATTAGACTAATCATAAAATGGAAATTGTAATAACAAAAGGTAAAAATCGAAATACATTAACCTGCAAAAGAGTAGATGGAACCATAACTTCTGAAAATTTAGGACCTGACATTCCTAATCATGATATTGCTCATTATGTTATTGAAAAAAGGTTTAAGATGAAAAATGGGTTTTATGGAAAAATAAAATCAGGTATGACAATTACTGAATTATCTGATAAGGACGTTATTAAAAACTTGGGATCAGAAACTTGGTTATCCGAAATAATGTCACGAAATCTCCAATCTATTGGTTCTGGTGCCGCAAATATTGATCAATACATCCAATTAATAAATTGGGAGGCAAAAAGTATTGGTAACATTCCAGTTCCTAATATGGATACAACAGACATAATAGAAATGAAATCAGAATTTGATCTGATTTGTGAAAAGTGGAACGTAATACCCGAAAATGGCGAACTAAGCTTAAAATTTGAATAGATTATAATTTTATTTAAGTACTAGATATAAATTAAAGGTAGTGCATAACCCTATTCTTGTACTTTATCTACTTGATATAATTAAATGATTAGCTCCTAAAATTGATCCGTATTGTATATTTATAAAGTAAATTTATCCTTTTAAAATGTCAAATGCATTAGTTATAATTTTTGGAATCGGTGCAATCCAATGCATTTTGTTTGCCCTGCTCATTCTTTTAAAAAAGCAAAGAAAGTCATCTGATTGGGTTTTGTTTTCTTGGTTTATCATATTTTTTGTTCATTTAGTGTTAGGAATAGGTAAAAAAACAAACCCAACCCAAAGTATCGAAATCTGTATAATGACCATTGGTTTTTTGCATGGTCCGCTTTTTTTATTTTATGCAAAAACAATCTTTACAATACCTATTAAGAAAGTAGAAGTACTACACTTGTTTCCTTTTGCATTTTTTACCATTCTTAGTTTTTTTATTAACGAAGAAAAAGAGCAGTTATGGGAAATTGTAATTCTTATCGTAAAATTAATTTCTTTGATATTTTATCCCTTATACATTCTATATGTGCATCACAAAAAAATTACTTTATTAAAAACCAATATAGCCGATAATAGTATCTGGGAGTTTTCTTGGATAAGGATAATTGCATTTATATTTTTAGTTAGTACTGGAGTTAGTATGATACGACTTGCAACAGAACTTATTGTAGGAGTTACATATTTTGAATTTCTAGATGGATTACGTTATGTAATCTTGATTATTGTTATCGGGTTTTACGGATTAAAATATGGTATGGTTTACAAACCAGAAGGACACTTAAATATGATCGCACATGATAAAAAATACAAACACAGTCCTTTAAAAAATGGTGAGATTAATACATTTACAAATACAATTAATCGTTTCTTTCAGGACAATGATGCCTACCTCCTTCCTGATTTTTCATTAACAACTTTATCAGAATCTGTACAAATTCCTAAACATCACCTTTCTCAAATTATAAACTCAGAAATGCATACTACTTTTTATGACTTAGTAAATTCAAAAAGAGTGGCATATGCAGTGCAAAGAATACAAGAAGGAACGAATCTCACTCTAGAAGGTTTAGGGTATGAGTGTGGTTTTAATTCTAAATCTGCTTTCTTTTCTAACTTTAAAAAAAATATAGGCAAAACTCCAGGTCAATTCAAAAAAGAAATAAGTACTGATTAATTAAGAGGTTCCAATACCTCCAATTAACTTCTTTTTTTTGTATTCAGATATAAAATGAATCATATGGATAAAAGAGAGTTTATTAAAACAGTCGGAGCGGCCTCATTATGCACATTTATAAACCCACTAGATGCCTTAGGGTTTAACTTACTAAATACACAAAATAAAAAAGTACTCATCCTTGGCGGAAGAGGTTTTCTGGGCCCTTCTATTGTTGAAGCATTTTTGACATCCGGGTATCAAGTTACTTTATTAAACAGAGGAAAAACTAATCCTCACCTTTTTAAAAACCTACCAATTATAATTTGCGACCGAGAAAAAGAAAATAAAAAAGGACTGAAAGAAATACCTCAAAAATATAAAGACACGTATTGGGATGTTGTTATTGACACATGGCAAAAGTCTCCAAAATCAGTTGCAGATTTCCTTGACGAGTTTAAAGGTCGTTTTGGACATTATCACTATATATCTTCGATCTCTGTTTATGATAAATGGGATAAAAAATTTATTGTAGAAACCGAACCGTTAAACCCACTCCCTAAATCTCCAAAAACTATAAGCGAAGATTTTAGATATGCCATAAGAAAAACATTTGCTGAAGAAGCTATTAGAGAGCGAATTAATAATTTTACCATATACCGATCCCACGGCATGAGAGATTTTAGAGTTGGAGGACTAGGAAATCCAGATGCTGAACCCTTTTGGCCTGTTAGATTTTATAGAGGAGGAACTATTGCATTGCCTTATGAAGAAAACCATCACATGCAAGTTACTGACATAAAAAGTTTAGTTAATTTTATTTTGCAATGCTCGATAGCCAAGACCTATGGATCATACAACGTTGCATATCATCCAACACCTTTTAAAGATTATGTATCTAGTCTTATTCATGCTACCAAAGTTCCCGAAAAAATGCATTGGATTGATGGTGATTTTTTTATAAAAAATGAATTAATTCCGTATAAAATAGTTCCCTTCTGGAGACAAAAACCTAAAGGATTCTATCATTTCAATGTTCAAAAGGCTATCAATGCAGGATTAGTAAATCGACCTATGGTCAATATGATTACTGATCAAATAAATGGATACAAAAGTAGATATCCAAATGATGATGTTCAATTTGGAGAAATCATAAACGGGAAACAAGTAAAATATTACTCTGCCAAAAAAGAAAAAGAAGTTATACAAAAATGGCTAAACAGATAGAAGCATTATAAGTAAAAGGGTGAAATCAAGTTTAACCGATTCACCCTTTTATTGCATCTCAATGTTAAATCAACAAGGAGTAACAAACTTTTAAGTTTACATTTTAATTATTTATTATAATACACAGCAGTTTGACCATACTGAAAATGAATTGGATTATGTCCGGGGTCTTTTTTGAACATATATAGATCACTAGGATCTTTTTCGAACAACATGATAATATCAGATCCTCCAAACCTAAATTTACCAAACTCTTGTCCTTTGACCACTGTTTTATGTTCTAGTTCTGTATACATCTCAACACCCGATACCTGACACATCCCTATAGGTAGGATAGCTACTTTACCTACTACATCACCCCCATCTACAATAACCAATCCTCTAGCTTGCGTAAACTCATATCCATCAGTAGCGCCATCCGGAGCATCCCATTGCCCATCTTCGGTCATATTTACGTTCAAGTATACTTTACCTAATATCGCTTTGATCTCTAAAATCTTACCGCTAACAGGTGTATGAAAACGATGATAATCAAACGGACTCAAAAAGTAATGCACAAAAGTCCCACCATAAAAATCCTTAGCATATGGGCTATCACTTAATAATTCATCGATGGTTCCAATACTATGTGTTTTTTTAAATGTTACTCTTGTTTTTTCACCACTTTCATCCAGTACATTTCCGTTACTATCAATAGGGTAATCTTCTTTAAAAGTACAATCTGCCGGCGCAACAATTGTTGTATTCGTTTTCGGTTCTGCAATAGGACGTAACGGTGTTATTCCTGTCTCTGGATGAGCATTATTAAATTCTCTAAAGAAAAATGTATTAAAAGTATTCCAACTTTTCTCATTATCCGAATATAAAGGATAATTATACATCGTGTCGTATTTAAAAGAATGCAAACTTTCTTTTGTTAATGATGGTGGAGTATCAAGAAAACTACCCCATGCCTTTGCAAACTCAACCAACCAGGCAGCAAACTTTTCAAAATCCTGCATGGTATGCTTACTCCCTTCTATTTTTTGATCTACCAGCCAGTAAAACTGACATAACAGATCATATACCTTTTGGTTGTATCCATTTTGTTTCCCATTACTTTTCCATGCATTTGGATAATTGGGATTGTCACTCTCATTTGGGACAAGTCGTACATATAAATCTAGATAGTCTAAGTATGTAGGAATGGTAATAGGCCATCCATTTCCTTTAAACTCCTCATTTATGGCCTTATAAAGATCAGGGTTAAGATTTTTTTGAGCCAAAAAGTTTGCTTTTTCTAATGAAGCCAATAACGCCAAACGCATTTCTTTATTGCTATCAAGAAGTGCTTTTAATTTTTCTACAACCGAAGTGTGAACATTTCTTCTTAAACTAAGAGTTTCTACTTCTTCGAATGTTAATGTGTCTGCCATTTTTCAAATTTGTTATACTTACCTACTCTATTTAAAAATAGCTTTTCGGATTCCGCTATTCATAATCAAAAAAGGAATGTATTTCTTAATCTAAATTGTTATTTTTTTGATTACGCCTAAATTTAAAAAGAAGTGTTCAGAAATTTTATTTCATTGTATTTCACTACACATCAATTATTACACAAACCACTATTAAACAAATATTTAAACCTAACAACTACTGTAAAAACGTGGTGTAATTCTACTTATTATTTGGAGTATTTTTACAATGCATTAAACCTAAAATGAGCAATTAATTCTATTGCTCTAAAACGAGTTAAGACAGAAATGATTTTGAATTTGCTAAGATGATAGATCACCAGACAAAGGATCTTACCATATTTACAAATAGAACATCGACATAAAAGCGATCTATATAAAGGCCAATTTATGTAGCACAAAAACTACAATCCCAGAACTATTTTGTCTACGTGACAATACGACCTTTAAACACTCTATATCTAATACTGCAGTAGCAATTTCATTTACTATAAAGAACTAATAGAGAGCACTTTTCAAAGACAAATTCTTAGAAAAAGTATTGTTGTTTTTGTTTCATAACCAGAATTTTCCTTTTTTCGTTATAACCTATTGAGTCCGCGTATAAATCAAAAAAAATGAAAATTAATTTAAACAACAAAAGATTTACATCTATTTCAAATACTAATAATGCGGAGGTATCTTCTGCAACTATTTTTCGATACTATCAAAAACAAAATGTAGTTTGGGCATCCTATAATGGAGGTCAAATAGTACAAGGTCATTTAATTGGTAAGATCGTTAATGATCATTTAGAGTTTGTATATCATCACATTAATCTCAATAACGAAATTATGACAGGGGAGTGCAAATCATATCCCGAAATTACTATTGGTGGTAAAATTTTGCTTAAAGAATTTTGGAAATGGACCTGTAAAGATCATAGCTCTGGTGAGTCTACGTTACTTGAAATGTAATCTTTGCATTTTAATCAAATAAAATGTCCTAATACTTATTTAGTTTTTCGAATTTACCGCAGGGCAATCACAATTCCATCTTTCTTTACGCTTTCCGAAATCATACCCTAGTGTAAGCTGGTGAAAACCTCCATTACTTAGTACCACAGAATTAGATTGGTAACTATAGGTATAGCCCACCATCCATTGTTTGTAGTTAACTCCAAGAAATGGGGTAATATATTGCAATTGTTGGTTTTCTACTAAAAAACCATCTTGAGAAAATTCTGCACCATCTAAACTACGTCTGTATGACAGTCCCCCCCAAAGCGTTGCAACTTCAAATTCTCTATACAACTTGGCATTTACGTCAATTGTACTTTCTTTAGTTTGATCAGTAGCTTGATACATTACAGAAGGCTCAACACTCCAAGGACCCCCTCTTAACTTAAAAAATCTTCCTAATGAGAAAATATACCTTCGTTGATTATTAGACTCTGTAATGGGTGTATCATTATTGAAAATATCTCTTGTTGTAGGTAAGATATTCTTAACTGTAAAATGTGCATACCACTCTAAATAGTTATATGACATCCCTACATCCATATTATAATATGAATCTTTTTGTACTCTATCTAAAATAACAGGATCAGGATCAGAGGGATCATCGAGTCCTCTTAGATCAACATTTGATTGAATAAATCCTCCGCTTACTCCAAAGGAAAGCATATTTAAGTCCGACCGATCTCTAGAAAATAATAAATGATAAGCAAAAGTTACGTACACTCCTGTTTGGGAGAATCGCCCATTTTCATCTTTAAATACAATTCCACCAAGACCAGTTTTCTCACCGATTCTTGTACTCATATTTAACGTTTGTAAATTTGGAGCATCGTCTACATTGAACCATTGCTTCCTGGCGGTTAGTCTAATTTTGTTTGCATTTGCAGCACCAGCCATGGCAGGATGCACCAAATATAAATTATCAGATAAATAGTCAGCGAATACAGGAATTCCCTCTTGCGCAAAAACAATTCGGGAAAACAAAAGTAATACTACTACATAAGTTGTCTTTAAGTTCATTTGGGCACTATCTTTTACGGGGCTAAAATAGAGTTAGTGAATTAAATGTAAACTACTAAAAACAGTTTATATTGTGGGGCTTCACTACAAATTTTTAATTACACCATTACTTTTTGATCTCTCCAAAGATATAAATTTTTGTCAGAAACCAATATTTTAAGTTTTTTAAGTACAATAAGTTAAAAAATGTTAGTAGTTGGGATAGGATAATGTTATCGTATTGCTTTTTAGTAAATTTGCCAAAAATTAGCACATGGAAAAGAATTTTGAAATAAAGATTGAAGCTACTTCGAACCCTAGTATAGTTAAATTCGAAGCTAACTACTTCTTAACGCAACATACTAGTTATGAATTCGAAAATATAGATCAGGCAAAGAGTTCTCCATTAGCCCAACAATTATTTTATTTACCTTTTGTAAGAAGAGTCTTTATCGCACAAAACTTTGTTGCTATAGATAAATATGATATTGTAGAATGGTCTGATGTTCAAGATGAAGTAGCGGCCCAAATTAAAACATATCTTGATAGTGGTCAAGAGGTGATTACCGAGACAGAGACTGTTAAAAAAACGGCAATAACGATCTACGCAGAAAGCACTCCAAACCCAGCTGTACTTAAATTTGTAGCAAATAAAAAACTTGTTACGGCAGGGCATGAATTTAAAAGCATTGATGATGCTAAAGAAGCACCTATAGTTCAAGAGTTATTTCATTTCCCTTTTATTAAAGAGGTTTATATTGATGAAAATTACATCTCTATCAATAAATACGATATGGCCGATTGGAATGACATTACAATTGAGATACGAGAATTTTTACGCAACTATTTAGAACAGGGCAAAGAAGTATTATCAGCTAATGCAACCACATCTAAAACAGAAACGGAACAACAAGCAGATGTAGACTTTGAAAAACTTGACGATGTCTCTAAAGATATTGTAAATATTATTGAAGAATATATTAAACCAGCTGTTGCAAGTGATGGAGGTAATATTTTATTTGATTCTTATGATCCAGAAAGCAAAGGCGTGAAAGTAGTTTTACAAGGCGCATGTAGTGGTTGCCCTTCTTCAACATTTACCTTAAAAAATGGTATAGAAAATATGCTAAAAGAAATGTTGAAAGGCAAAGTTGAATATGTAGAAGCAATAAATGGGTAGTTTACCGACTAACCTTTAATTACATCGAAAAAATTGCCAAAAGAACATCGGTTTTTATTTAAAAAAACTAAAGTATCTCGTATCTTAGAGATTCTTTTAAAATATTAACTAAAAAATTATTAAAATGGCAATAGTAAAAACAATTGAAATTATAGCTAGTTCAGAAAAAGGATGGGAAGATGCTACTAAGAGTGGAATTAAACAAGCTTCAAAAACAGTAAAAAACATCAAATCTGCTTGGGTTTCTGATCAAAAAGTAATGGTAAAAGATGGTGAAGTTTCTGAATACCGAGTTAATCTTAAAGTATCATTTGAGATAAAATAATTTCAAATTAAGAATTTCATAAATTATTCTTGATTTGGTTTTCTAACCTACTTAATAGTAAGAAAATCGTATTTTATTGTATAATAAAGCAAAGCATCCTAATATTCTTGGGATGCTTTTTATATTTTTAGACATTATAAAAAAGTTACTCCAGTGAAATATTCGTTTTTTATCATCATCGCGTTCCTCTTTACACAATGCACAAGTCAAAACAAACCTTCTATGGAACATGCATATACCAATGACTTAGTTCATGAAACAAGTCCATATTTACTGCAACACGCTCATAATCCCGTAAATTGGAAGCCTTGGGGGCCTAAAGCACTTAAGCAAGCCAAAGATGAAAATAAACTTATCATTGTAAGTATTGGCTATGCTGCTTGCCATTGGTGTCATGTAATGGAACATGAAAGTTTTGAAGATCCTGAAGTAGCCGAAATTATGAATACTAATTTCGTAAGTATAAAAGTCGATCGCGAAGAACGTCCAGATATTGATCAAGTGTATATGAATGCTGTACAGTTAATGACTGGTAGTGGTGGATGGCCGCTTAACGCAATCACATTACCTGACGGAAGACCTGTTTGGGGAGGCACTTATTTTCCTAAAGGAAATTGGGTAGATGCTCTTAAACAAATATCTGGTCTATATGAAAAGCAGCCTGAAAAATTATTAGAATATGCTGAAAAACTGGAACAAGGAATAAAAGAAGTAGATATTATTGAAGTAAATACCGATGAAATTAGTTTTGAAAAAGATTTTGTGGCTACGGCTGTAAAGACTTGGAGTAAAAACTTTGATCATCAAAAAGGAGGCACAAAACGAGTCCCTAAATTCATGATGCCCAACAACTATCATTTCTTACTTAGGTATGCTCATCAAAGTGGAGATGATGAGTTATTAGAGTATGTAAAAAACACATTAACAAAGATTTCTTTTGGTGGTGTTTATGATCATGTTGGTGGTGGTTTTGCAAGATATTCTACCGATGATAAATGGCATGTACCCCACTTTGAAAAAATGCTATACGATAATGCACAATTGGTTAGCCTTTATGCTGATGCATATTTAGTTACCAAAGACCCTTGGTATAAAAAAGTAGTTTATGAAACTTTGGATTTTGTTGCTAATGAATTGACTAATAAACAAGGGGCTTTTTATTCATCGTTAGACGCAGATAGTAAAACACCAAATGATGAATTAGAAGAAGGTGCTTTTTATGTTTGGACAAAAAAAGAACTTAAAACACTTTTAAAAAATGACTATGAACTTTTTTCTAAATATTATAATGTAGACACATATGGATTCTGGGAAAAAGAAAACTATGTCTTGATAAGAAAAGATAGTGATATTGAATTCTGCAATAAAAACAGTATTGATAATAAAACACTAGTAGAAAAATTAGAGCAATGGAAAAAGACTCTTGCAGAAGAACGTGAAAAAAGATCCAAACCAAGACTAGATGATAAAACATTAACCTCATGGAATGCTCTTATGATAAAGGCCTATGTAGATGCATATAGAGTATTCGGAGAAAAAGATTTCTTGACTACTGCCTTAAAGAACGCACACTTTATAAAAGAAAACCAACTTAAAAAAGATGCTTCTCTATTTCATAATTACAAAGAAGGTAAAAGTACGGTTAATGGTTATTTAGAAGATTACGCCTCGGTTATAGATGCATTTATAGCATTGTATCAAAACACTTCGGATCAACAGTGGTTGGACATCTCCAAAAATCTTACAGAATATGCGATAACACATTTTTTTGATAAAGAAAAAAATATATTTTATTTTACATCAGATGAAGATCCTGAACTAATCGCCAGAACAATAGAATCAAGTGACAATGTGATTCCTGCATCAAACTCTATTATGGCCAAAAACTTATTTTTATTATCTCATTATTTCGATGAATCCAATTATAAAAATATAAGTCAGCAAATGCTACATAATATCAAGCCACAAATAGAAGCCTATGCTTCTGGATATTCGAATTGGCTGGATTTAATGTTAAATTATTCGTACGACTTTTATGAGCTTGTAATCGTTGGCACCGATGCTAAGGAAAAAATACAAGAAATAAACAAGACCTATATACCCAATAAACTTTTAGCAGGTAGTATTCTTGATTCTGAAAGTCCTCTTCTAAAAAATAGATTTGTAGAAGATGAAACCTTATTTTATGTATGTGTAAATAATGCATGTAAATTTCCTGTTAATGAAACTTCAAAAGCAATAGAATTACTTCGTTAATTTTTTAAGAAAAAAGAATCCAAGTTTCGTCAAGAAAAAACTACCATAAAACGATGAAAACAAACATTTTATAGTTAAAAATCATCAAAAAATACGGTTTTACCATAAAAATTCTATGTGAATTTTGTGTTAAAATGACGTTTTTGTTCTGAATAATTCAATTGTTCTTGGCAATGTATTATCAATTTCGTAAAAATTAACACAAAAAAACATATTAATTTCATACAAAACGTGATTTTATTAAATTTGTCATATCCAAATCAATGAAATTATGAGAAAAACATTACTTATCCTATTCTTAATAACAACCACTATTTCATTTGCTCAATTACCCAAAAATCTTTTAATTCCATCAAAGGAAAATTATACTTATGATGAATACGACGGAAGTATTTATATGAAATCTCGTTTTAAAGAGTCGAGCGTAATAGATGAAAAGTCAAGTTCTTATGATGCAAAATTGAAATACAATATTTTAGATGATGCTATAATGCATTCTTCTAATTCAGGTATTTATGAATTAGCAAAGACCCCAACAATTCATGCCAGAATCGACGGAGACTATTTTTACTATTGTAATTTCAAAAATCAAAGAGGTCTTAACAGAGATGGATATTATATATTGATAGAATTAACTGATCAATATCGAATTTATAAAAGGTTAACTCTTGACATAACAGATCCTGAAGAAAAAGGTCCCGTAAGCAGTGGTATAACTGCACCCGGAAATGTAAAAACGATTACCACCTATTATATCGAAGAATCCGGAATCATCATGGAATTACCTATGAATAAGAAAGGACTTCTTGCGACATTTAGTGATAAACAAAATGAACTAAAGGAATACATCAAAAAAGGAAAAATACGTGTTCGTAAAGAAGATGATTTAATCCGATTAGTAGCAAGGTACAATGCCTTAAAAAGTGATGAAACTTCTCAAAACAGAAGTCTTCTAAGTACTGCAGATGGCAATAGGTAATTTATACTAATCAATCTTCTTAAAATTTAAATTACCCCTATTTCATTAGACACAAACCTTTAAAACGATGTTAATCACATGTTTTAGAGGTTTTTATGCTTTACACACTAGCTTGAATAGGGTTTTACCCTTTAATTATTATGTGAATATCTCATAAAAAAAGCGTATTTACCTCGGATAATCAAAAAAGAATAGCATTATAATAAAAATTTAATAAAAATATTATCAAATAAACATTCTCATTGTATTTAAGCTTCTGATATTCTAATTTTAGCAAATCCAAATCTTAATATATGAGAAAAACATTACTATTATTATCCCTGATGATATCATCAGGATTATTTGCTCAATTACCCATAGATCTGCTTAAACCAATTCCTAGAATTACATCTTTTGATGAGTATGAAGGTTCTATGTATTTAAAATCAAGGTATAAAGAATCAAGTGTTGTAGACGAAAAATCTGGAACTTTTGATGCCAAACTAAGATATAACATTTATACTGATGGCTTAGAATTTAGCAGAAATTCTAAATTATATGAAATTAAGAAAAGTACAACAATACATGCCAGAATAGATGGTGACTATTTTTACTATTGCAATTTTAAAAACCAAAGAGGTCTTGACCGTGATGGTTACTACATATTAGTAGAGTTAAATGATAAATATCGTATTTACAAACGTTTAACTATCGATATTGTAGAACCTTCTCACAATTTAATTAAGAAAATTGATGAAGTTGGAAAACTTAAAATGCATTCTACATATTATATAGAAGAAGCAGGCGTAGTAATGCAATTACCATTAGACAAAAAGGATATACTTGTAACTTTTAGTGACAAAGAAAGTGAGTTAAAAAAATACTTAAAAAAGGAAAAAATACGTTTAAAAAAGGAGGAAGACCTAATTCGATTTGTTGCACGATATAATGCTCTTAAAAGTACTGAAAATAATGCTTCACAAAGTTTACTAAGCAATACCCTCAGAAGAGATTAATAAAAAATGTTATCTCATACTTTTTTTAGCCCTTAATACTTATTACCACTTACAATTTCTTAGTGGTGATTTTGTTGTGGATATTATTTTGATGTAACATTAATTAATTGAACTGGGTATTCAATTGGATGCTATAAATCAAAATAACATATAATACGCTATAAAGTTACAGGTTCTTTTACCTATGCTTTAGAATGGTGTATCTATTCATTACAATAAAAATAAGTAGTCATGAAAACAGTTGTCAAAATATTATTTTTCATAGTATCTCCTGTAGTATTTTCTCAATTTTCTAGAGAAATGGCAGAACCAACTGGTAAAGTAGCAGAATTATTAAAATATAACGGCTCTATTTATAGCAATGAAAAATATTCAGAAGCTAGAATTATTGATGAAAAATCGGGTACATATTACGTAAACCTAAGACATAATGTCTACAGTGATGTTCTTGAATACAAAGAAGGCCCAAAGTCGTATGAAGTCATTAAAAACTCTTCTATTTATGCCTACATTGATAGTGAAGAATATCGTTATTGTAATTTCAAAACTCATAAAGGTCAATTACGACACGGATATTATACTCCCATAGATAAAACAGATACGTATAGTGTCTACAAAAAACATGATCTAAAGATAACTGAGCCTAAAGAAAAGGATCCAATGACAGGAAGTTCTATGACATCAGGAAAAATCAAACTTGAAACGATATTTTTCTTAGAACAAGATGGTATCATAGTATCATTACCAACAAATAAAAAAGAAATACTTATAACTTTTCAAGATAAATCTGATGAGTTAAAAGAATTTATAAAGAAAGAAAAACTTCGTCTTAAAAAAGAAGAAGATTTAATCAAACTAGTAAAACATTATAGTATTTTAAAGAATAATACGGCTAACCAGCCACAAAATCTTTTAAATAATAGGGTTCAAAATAACTAACATCTTCACTATCTTTCTTTAAGAATTTTTCATATGCTATCTGTGCCATCTCTTGAGCAGAAGGTAATTTGTTCTGAATAAATATTGCATTCTCATGCTTACAAATTTCAGAAAATTTTTCTACTCCATTTCCAATAAAATAAACACTGTTTTTGTCTAAATATTCTTTAAAAGAATCTTCCGTTAGGATTTCGGCTCTTGTTTCTCTTAATTGTTCATAGGTATTTGAAAAAACAGCAGCATATACTTCCATTCTTCTTGCATCGATCATAGAAACAATGTAGCTCTCTTCTTCATCACTTTTAACCTGCATAGCAAGAGATTGTAATGTTGGTATAGAAATTAACGGAATATCCAGTGCATAACATAATCCTTTTGCTGCAGAAACACCAATTCTTAAACCAGTATATGATCCTGGACCTTTGCTAATCGCTATAGCCGAGATATCTTTAAAAGATAGTGCTTTATCCTTAATGATTTCGGCCATAAAGTTATGTAATCGTTCTGCATGTGAATATTTTGCATCGTAATCTTCTGCTAAGGCAATTACCTCGTCATTATAAGTTAGTGCAACAGAACAGTTTGTAGTTGAGGTTTCTACACAAAGGATATAGGCCATTCATAAAAAATTTATGCAAATTTAGGGGTTTCTTCTATAATCCAGAAACTATTTATCAGACTTCTCTTTACTCTCTAGAGTAACCTTATCTCCATTTTTAAGTGTTTTTGTAACTACATTATAAGGCCCAGTAATAACCTCATCTCCTACATCTAATCCATTAGTAATTTCAATATTACCGTCGTCTTGTATTCCTGTCTCAATTACCTTTAGTTTCGCATCTTCACCATCTTTAATAAACACACACTCAAATTTCTTGTCAGAATTATTTGTCGTTTTTTCCTTATTGGCAGTTTTGCGAACACTAGAAGTATCATTTTTTATAACAATAGCACTTATAGGCACACCTATTACCTTTTCTCTTTTATTGGTAATTACATCAACTGTTGCTGTCATTCCTGGACGAAATGGTGAATAACTTTCTGGTTTATCTTTAGTCAAATCGCTATAAGATTCTTCAAGAATACGCACTTTGACTTTAAAATTGGTGACTTGATCAGCACTGATTGTATTTTCTGCAGAATTTGCAATTTCTGTCACCAAGCCTTTAAACTCTTTTTTTAAATAGGCATCTACTTCTACTAAAGTAGAATCTCCTATAGAAATCTTAACTATATCATTTTCATTTACATCAACCTCTACCTCCATATTACTAAGATTAGCAACTCTTACAATCTCTGTACCCGCCATTTGCTGCGTACCTACAACGCGCTCACCTAGCTCAACAGATAGTTTAGAAATTGTACCATTCATTGGAGCATAAATAGTTGTTCTATCCAGGTTATCCTTAGCTTCATTTACTGTAGCTCGTGCACTTTTAACACTATAAAAAGCGGATTGCTTAGCAGCTTCGGCAACTTCA
This sequence comes from Aquimarina aggregata, assembly GCF_001632745.1. GTDB lineage: Bacteria > Bacteroidota > Bacteroidia > Flavobacteriales > Flavobacteriaceae > Aquimarina > Aquimarina aggregata. The sequence continues at coordinate 362,390 of NZ_LQRT01000035.1, forward strand.
TATGCTGATACAGCCCTATCCCAATCTGCCTTTGAAATCACACCTCTCTCAAATAATCCTTTATTACGATCATAACTTAGTTTAGCTTCTTTAAGGCTTGCTTCTGCTTGTTGCAAACCAGCTTTTACATTTTCTAAAGCGGCTTGTGATCTATTTAAACCGGATTGAATGATATCAGGATTAATTCGTACTAAAAGATCACCTTTTTGTACCTGTTGACCTTCTTTTATTGGTAATTCAATAATTTCCCCAGATACTTCTGATGAAAGTTTAACCTCTACTTCTGGTTGAATTTTACCAGTAGCAGAAACAGTTTCGACGATATCTATTTTTTCTATAACTGTAGTTGATACCTCCTTAAAATTACCACTCTTACCAAACCAACCGGCTTTTTTTCCATAAATAAGTAGTACTATAGAGAGTATAACTACACTTAATACAATGAGTAATGTTTTTCTATTCATAACGTACTTTAAGTTCTGCTGTATGTGAAAATACAATCTTTTTACTAGAGAAAGCCATAACAGTCAGAAAATGGAAGTTTAGGCCTTACTATAGTTTAATATCTGCAATTTTAACTCCGAAGTAAAGTTCTAATACTTTTAATTTAAAAATATAATCAAATTTATTTCTTACTTCCTGACTCTGTGCGTTCTCCAATCTAAATTTTGACTGACTGAAATCAAATGCATTAGTTAATCCTACATCATAACGATCCTTTGCATACTCATACGCTCTTTCTTGAGCTTTAACAGATACAAGAGATGCTTCATAAGCTTCGGCAGCACCTTTAGCATCAAGATAGGCTTGATATATGTTACTATCAAGATCTAACTCTGCTTGTTCAAGTTGAAATTCTGTCCTCTTTACATTGATCTTACTTCTCTTGACACTATTTCTAACTGAAAACCCATTGAATACAGGAATACTAAGAGATAGACCATAAGAGATCCCGTCGTTATCATACAACTGTTTAAAAAACGGACGTCTTGACGACTCTACCGAAATAATATTAGGATCCTGACCTAATACTGTTTCTCCTGTACTCTGAACAGTACCAATAGGAACAATATCAAAAGGATTATCCGGATCAAGAATTCTATCAATTGGTCTTGCGCCAGATTCTCTAGTATTGTAATTAAACCCCGCATTTAAAGTAGGATAATATGCCCCACGTGCAATTTGTAAATCTTTTTCGGCAATTAATTTATTTTGTTCTGCTATCTGAACCTCATATCTAGATTCTCTTGCCTTTGCAATTACCTCATTAATTGGTTTGCCTAACATCTCTGCTCCAGGTACTAAATATTCTTGTTCTGCAATATCAAAGTTTTCATAATCTTTAATTAACAATGCTTGCGCTAAACTTATTAATGAGATTTGCACAGAATTTTCTGCTTGAACAATTCTTGTTAATTCATCGGCAGAAGTCGCTTCTATCTCTAACAAATCTCCTTGTGGTAAAACACCTGCATCGACAAGCTCCTTAGTTCTTTTTAACTGCTCTAGAGTAATATCATGTTGCTTTTCTACTACTTTTAAAGATTCTCTATTAAGTAGTATTTGTAAGTACCCATTTGCAATAAACAAGGCTATGTCATCCTTTGATTTTCCTAAATTATATTGTGCTAATAAACTATTAAGTTTTGCTCTTTGGAAACGTCTTACATTTCTAAGCCCATCAAATAAATTTAAACCAACATCTACTCTATATGAAGAACTTCTAAATGTTAATGTTCTATTTTGGTTTGTAATTGGGTCAAGAGCTAAACCAGAGCTCCAAAAATTTGAACCTGAAGCATTAACAGTAGGTAAGAAATTACCAAATGCATCACTTTTATCTAACTCTGCAGCTTGTAAATTAAGTGCAGATTGTTTAATGGTAATATTATTTTCTATAGCGTACTCTAGACATTCACGTAATGTCCATTGCTTTTCTTGTGCCTGAGTCCCCAAAACTCCGATAAGCCCAATTAATAAAGTTAAAATTTTTATTCTCATAATGTCTATAAGTATATTATTACTTGATGATGTTACAGATATTTTTAAAAAAAAGTTTTTTTCTTTTAAAAGATGCTACAAAACGACATATATAACACACTATCATTTAGCATAAAACAGTCTAAATGATTATGTGTTACTAGTCTTGTGCTGTTTCAGGTTCTTTTTTAATTGGCTCTGTCTTATTCCAAACTTTAATTTCATCTTCTTCTGTTAATCCAGACAGTATTTCAACATTAATCCCATCAGATAAGCCAATTTCTATATCTTTTCTCTTAAACTCTTGATCACCAATTTTAACTTCTACATATGGATCTTCTGTATCTTTATCGAACTGCAATAGCGCTTCTTTTATCGCAAGAATATCATTTTTAGTGTCCAATACGATTGAAGCATTAGCACTATACCCTGCTCTTACAAAATAAGAATCGTCCAGAAACACTTCTCCTTCTATTTTAAACTGAACAGCTCCTTGCTCTTCATTACCCTTTGGCGCTATAAACTTTAATTTTGCATCAAATTCTTTATCTCTGATTGCTCCTAGACTAACTTTTAACGGCATATTAATTTTAAGCTTACTAACCTCTGCTTCATCCACTTTTCCTTCAAAAATCATTTTAGTAAGATCGGCTATGGTTGCAACAGTAGTACCATCATTAAAATTATTACTTTGGATAACCTGATCACCTTTTTCTACCGGAATTTCTAATATTGTACCAGCAACAGAGGCTCTAACATTTGTAATTGCTTGTGCACCACCTGTTGATCCTTGTCTAATGATTTGCAAATCATTTCTTGCATTCTTAACTTCTTGTTCTGCCTGATCATAACGTAATTTTACATTCTGAAAATCCTGCGTAGATATTACCCCTTTATCGAACAGCGCTTTATTTCTATTAAAATCCTGCTGGGCATTAGCTAAACTAATTTGTGCATTTTGAACACGTCCTCGCGCACTATTTAAAGCTTGCTCGTTTGGAACTACTTTTACCTTTGCTATTAAATCTCCTGTTTTTATTGCATCTCCTTCTTTAACATAAATCTTCTCGATTATTCCCGAAACCTGTGGTTTTATCTCTACTTCATCTTCTGGTATAACTTTTCCAGTAGCAACAGTTTTCTCTTCAATAGATGTTTTAAATGCCTTTTCTGTGGTAAAAATTATGGGTGATTTACTGTTAGAGTCTATAAGGTACTTGCCCGAAAAACCGAGTAAGGCTATAAAAACTACAACTAATAAAATTTTAAAAATCTTTTTCATTTTGATTGATGATTATTCTGGTTATTACTTTATTCTTCTCTTAACGCTTCGATTGGTTTTATACTTACTGCTTTTTGAGCCGGAATAAGCCCTATTAATGTTCCTAATAAAACTATAGATAACAATGCCCCTACTACAGCAAAGAAATCTACCGTAGGATTTAATATTGGGATATCTTCATTGGTTCCTACCGCAGTATTAATTGCCCATAGTACTAGTGTGCCAAATACGAAACCGATAAGCCCTGCTATAAACGTTAATAAGATTGATTCTAGCATTATTTGCCCTCTAACTTCTGCTGGCGTAGCTCCCAAGGCTCTTCGAACGCCTATTTCTCGAGTACGTTCTTTAACGGTTATTAATAATACATTACCGATAGCTATAACACCTGCAATAAGGGTAGCAATACCAACGATATATGTGATTAATCTCATCCCTGATAAAAAACCACTTACTTTAGCCACTTCTTCTCCTAAATTAAAACTACCAAAGGCCTGATTATCGTCTGGGTGCACATTATGTATGCGTTTAAGAGCACTTTTTATAGTGACCTCTGTATTTACAATATTCTTATCAGATTTTGCAGTAATTACCATCCAAGAGATATTTTTTCCTTGATTAAAGATGGTTTGAAATGTCGTGAATGGAAGAAAAATAGAATCATCTCCTTCAAAACCTTGTTGTGTTGGTTTATACACTCCTATAACTTTGAAATAGATTCCGTTAATTTTCACAAAATCTCCGATAGCGCTTTCATCTTTGTCATAAAATTGCTTGTATATATCTTCTCCAATAACACATACTTTACGCTCGTATTTAATATCTTCTTCATTAATAAACCTACCTCCATCAAACATTTTTTTCTTCGACACTTTATCTATAGTCGGGTAATCGCCAAAAACTTGGAATGCTCCTGATTTAGAACCTCGTACAAATTGCCCTGGAGGAGTTCCCCATCTTCCTGTTACATTACGAGGTGCTATATATTCTATATCTGTAACTTGAGATTTTAAAGCATCAACATCATCCAAAGTAAGCTGCATTCTTCTTCCTCTTTTAAAACCTTCGTTAGGAATACTTGTTTGCTGTCCCCAAAGAAACATTGTATTGGTTGCAAAATCATTAAATTGACTTCTAAAACTATTATCCAGTCCTTTTGCCAACCCAAGAAGAATCACAAATAAAAAAACTCCCCATGTCACACCAATAACCGTAATGATAGTTCTTACTTTATTCTTGCGAATAGCTCCGTATATTTCTTGCCATGTATCTCTTTCGAATATAAATTTCATCTGATCATGTTTTTAGTTATTCGTCTCTAAGTGCAATTATGGGTTTTATTTTTGCCGCTCTTCTTGCCGGAATATATCCTGCTATTAATCCTGAAAATATTAATGTAATTGTAGCCACAACAATAACTCCTGTTTCTACTTTGGGGTTGAGTATAAAAAATTCTTCTAGATTATTACCGATTAATCGCAATGATAGCATTCCTAATATTAAACCTATATAACCAGCAACCGAAGTAATTAAAACAGATTCTTGAAGCACCATTGCTATGATAGATCTAGGTGAAGCACCCAAAGCTTTTCGAATCCCTAGTTCTTTAGTTCTTTCTTTAATACTAAATGTCATAATATTACCTATACCAATAATACCTGAAATAAGTGTACCAATACCCACAACAAAAATAACGAGATAAATTCCTCCTAAAATCACCATGGTTTCCTTAATACCTTCGGCAAAACTTCTTACTCTGATTGCACTTTGATCATCTGGAGCTACATCGAATTTTTTCTTAAAATCCTCTTCAATTTGCTTAGAAAACGCTATGGCCTGTTCTGTATTCATAGCCATATTATATGTTAAGTTAATTTGGTCCAATTTTTCATTGTTTCCAAAAAGCAATTGTACTGTTTTATAGGGCATACAAATAATTCTCTCTTCATTATCTCCTCCACTATCTTGAAAAACACCGACAATTTTATAAGCTATTCCATCTATATCTAAAGATTTACCTAGAGCATCTTCATTTTTAAAAAGATCTTTCTCTACTAGCCTACCTATTGCAATATTTTTGGTCTTATCAATAATATCATTTTCATTGATATATCTACCCTTCATCATGATAGTTTTTTCTAGATACTGATGTTCGGGATTTACAGCTATTATTGTATAACTACCAGATTCTTTCTTGTATTTTGCTTGTCCATTACGATAAATTCTTGGGGTAGAATATTCTACTTTTCCTTTATAGTTCGTATTAATAAATTCAAAATCTTCATTTTCGAATTGAATTTTTCTATTTTCCTGAAAGCCTTTATATGCTTTTGAAGTTCTACCAGCTCTAATAAAAATTATATTTTGGGCATCATCAACGAAGCTACTTAAGAAGCTATTAAGCAATCCGTTTCCCAATCCAAGAAGAACCGTAAAAATTAAAATTCCCAATGCTACAGTAAATCCTGAAAGAAAAGTTCGCAACTTATTTTTACCAATAGCTTCAAATATTTCTTGCCACCTATCTCTATCAAACATATTGCGAAGCTCTAACTTGTTCTACTTTTTTATCTTCTACAATAACACCATCTTTTAGGTGTACAATACGTTTACACATATCTGCAATATCAGGCTCATGAGTTACCACTAATATTGTTTTTCCTTCGTCATTGATACCTTGAATAATATCCATAACTTCATAAGAGGTTTTACTATCCAATGCTCCTGTAGGTTCATCTGCTAATAAAACTTTAGGATCTGCAGCTAATGCTCTTGCTATAGCAACTCGTTGTTTTTGACCACCTGAAAGCTCACTTGGCAAATGTGTCGCCCATTCTGCCAAACCAACTTTACCTAAATATTCTATTGCTTTTTCTGTTCTTTCTTTACGTTTTTTTCTCTGGTAGTAAAGAGGTAGTGCTACATTTTCTAAAGCGGTTTTATAGTTGATCAAATTAAAAGATTGAAAAACAAACCCTAAGAACTTATTACGATATTGAGCCGCTTTGGTTTCATTTAATCCTTTAATAGGAACATTATCTAAGAAATAGCTTCCTGTATCTGCTTCATCTAGCATTCCTAAAATATTTAGTAATGTAGATTTTCCAGAACCTGATGACCCCATAATAGCCACTAATTCTCCTTCTTTAACACTAAAATCTATTCCTTTGAGAACGTGAAGCGAATTGCTTCCCATTTGATACGATTTGTGCAAGTCTTTAATTTCAATCATAACATTTGATTAAGATGTTCGAGGCATAAAAGCTATACCTCAATAAAATTGAGACCCACTAACTATTCAATTATACTATTTTTGATTGATTTTCTAGTTTTCCCTACTAGGATATTGTGATTGGTTAGCATCGTCTTGTTACATAAGACTAACAGTATCACATTTTTGTTACAATCTTTATTGTTATGAAAATGTTAAAAATTCAATTAGTCTAGAAACATTAATCGTTAAGAGGTATTGACTTCTTCTTATTTTTATAAATAAGATACCCAACTACCCCTATTAAAATATAAGGAACTATCATTAGATATACTATTCCATTATTAATTCCTTTTGCGGTTTCCTGACCTTCTTCACTCTCTAAGACTGCTCTACACATAGCACATTGTGCTTCTGCTGGAATAGCAAGAAGTAACAAAAAGATGAATACATATATCGCTTTGATTTTCATACTAGTCTTAATTAAATTAACCTTATACTTCGTTAAACATAATACGGAGAAATCATCAAGTATACAACAACACCAGTGATTGCGACATATAACCAGATTGGAAAAGTTATCCTTGCTATTTTCTTATGCCTATCAAACCGCTTTGCTAATGCTCTAACATATGTAATTAACACAAAGGGAATAACTACTATAGATAATATAATATGTGTAATAAGAATAAAGTAATAGATATATCGAATAGCTCCTTCTCCTCCGAAGACTGTAGAATCACTAGTCATGTGATATGCAACATACATAACTAAGAAAAGTACCGAACATGAGATCGCTATTTTCATTAACCTTTCATGCAATGCTATCTTTTTGTTTTTTACTGCCCATAGTGCGGCAATAAGAATAACAGCCGTTAAACCATTTATAGAAGCATAAATTGGCGGTAAAAACCTTAATGGTTCTACATCAAAACCTAATTTTCTTAAATTAACACCAAATAATATAGCTACAGCTAAAGGAATAGCAATAGACAACACTATTATCCACTTATTATATTTTTGCTCAACTTCTGATGTGTTACTCATTCTTTTTTAATAATTTTTTAATATCCTCTAATAAAATAGTTATTTGTTCTTCTTCTCCATCATCATCTATTTTCTCATCAACAGCAATAGTTCCTCTATAATAAATTATAGGATTCCCAGAAGCATCGTACCTAGATCTAACATACCCTTGTTGATCAATTAAAGCAAAATAACCATTATGCTCAAATCCTCCAGGCACATCTGCATTCTCTGCTGCATAAATATTAAACCCAGCATTAGCAAGGTCATAAATCTGCTCTCTATCCCCTGTCAAAAAATGCCAATCTGGATTGGTTACTTTATAATTCTCGGCGTATTTTTTCAATCTTCCAGGAGTATCAAATTTTGGATTGATTGTAAATGAAGCAACTCCAAAGTCTTTACTATCTAATAATTGGTTTTGTAAGTACACTAGGTTTCTACTCATTTTGGGACATATTGTAGGGCAACTCGTGAAGAAAAACTCAGCAACATACACTTTACCTAAATAATCATGATTAGTAATAAGAAGGCTATCTTGATTTAAAAAAGCAAACTCGGGTACTTTTTTAGGTGTATCATTTAATTTTATATAAGCTAGCTTTTCATTGGCAACAGGGTTACTAGCGCTCATTCTATCATTTTTCACAATCGATGACCCTTTAACTCGATTTACAATTTTAGGAATAAATATAATTCCAAAAATTAATACGATAAATGATATACCAACATAAGAATATTTTTTCATAACACTAAACAATTCAAGACAGGGTTTATACAACTTAATCCTTTTTAAAAAAGGAAATTCATTGTTTTATTTTTCTTTGCGATCCGCTTTATACTTTTTAAGAGCCAAACGATATTCTGCAAGAACTACTTTAATATCATCTGTCATTACATTTGCCAAATCGGCAACAGAACTTGCATCGTATCCGAATACTTTTTTGGGCTCATCCTCTTCTAATGTTCCGTCTCTACCTCTTAAACTGGCATTTTTATCAATTATGTACACATATTGTGTTGCTAGATTAGCATCTAATTTATGAGGAGTCTTAAGGCTATCAAACAATTTCTTTATGCTCTCTGGGGTGCCATAAACAAAATTCCACCCAGATACATCGGCGATATCATCCAACTCGTTTAATAGCTTCGTTGCCGCAGCTTCGCTTCCGAAAGGAAGTACCATAACAAACTGAAAGTCCTGAAATCCGTGATTCTTTTTGTAAATCTTTTGATTAAGATTAAAAGCATTACCCTGTTTATTATAAATATCCTTACCTAAAAAACCCAGAACTGTGATCTTATCTTTAAAGGTAATTTCTTTTTTATTTGGTGATTCGAAATCTTTGAGATTTCCTATTGAACTATTTATGACGGGAAGTTTGGCAAAGTTGTGTACTCCCGAAGCAAAGAATAAGTATGCTACTAAAGGCAGAACAAACAATATACCGAGTACAAGAAATTTTTTCATTTACAAGTAGCTTTATTTCTATTTAGTATTTAGAAAATTCACTTTTATATGGCTATAAAAAATGCGTAAAAACCAATTGTGCAAAAATAAAAAAAGACGGTTTAAAAACCGTCTTTTTACAATGCTTTTAACGTATAAAAATGAGAATTAAAAATCCCAGCTTTTATGACCCGCTTTAAATACCTCAAATACATAATCTCCTTCTGTAAGAAGAATGAAAATAAGGTAACAGATTAAGAAAATTGCAGTCCATACTACAGCTCTTCTTAGCCCCTTAGTCTCTCCTTCCATATGCATGAAAGACCATGTAATATAATATGCTTTATATATTGTTAAGATGATAAAAATCCAGTTTAATAATTTCATACTTATAAAAGTAGTCTCAATTAAAAAAGTTGGTTTTATTATCCCTAATATTACTTCTACTATCGTCACTACAGAAAGAAGAATAAACACTTTCCATATTTTTCCTGTGTTGGATTCGTGATGTGCTATATCGTGTGCCATGTTATGCTTATCTTTTATTTATTAAACCAGGTAGAAAAATGTAAATACAAATACCCATACTAAATCTACAAAGTGCCAGTATAAACCAACCTTCTCAACCATCTCGTAGTTCTTTCTTTTCTCATATGTTCCCAGAATTACGTTAATAAAGATGATAATATTAATAATCACACCAGATAATACGTGAAAACCGTGAAAACCTGTTATAAAGAAGAAGAAGTTAGCAAACAATGGTGTACCATATTCGTTATGTACTAGATTTGCACCTTCTACAATACCAATAGCATCGTTTTGCAGTCTTTTTAATGACTCTTCTCTACTCAGTATCGTTTTTTCTCCTTTTTCGGTAAGTACTTGAGTTCTTATAACTACATCATTTCGCTTAGCAAAACCTTTTCTTATTTCATCAATTGTATATGTTGGTAATGTAGCTTCGTTTTCGTACCAGATACCATTTTTGTTTTCGTGTTGCACTCTATTTTTATGCGCATCAAAAATCGCAATATCAGCAAGAGCCACTCTATGTCCGTCTGTATCTACAAATTGTAAAATTTGACCTCCTTTAGTTTCTATAGCCCCATACTCACCTTTAATAAAGTTTTTCCACTCCCAAGCTTGTGATCCTACAAAAATAGCTCCACCAATAATAGTTAAGAACATGTAAAAAATAACTTTCTTCTGTTTCATATGATGACCAGCATCAACAGCCAGTACCATTGTTACCGAAGAAAATATTAATATAAATGTCATTAAAGCTACATAATACATAGGAGCATCTACCCCATGTAAAAATGGAAAGTGATTAAATACTTGATCGGCAATTGGCCATGAATCAATAAATTTAAATCTTGAAAAACCATATGCGGCAAGAAACCCTGAAAATGTAAGCGCATCAGAAACGATAAAAAACCACATCATCATCTTACCGTAACTTGCTTTTAGCGGCTCATTACCACCACCCCAAGTTTTATCTTCTGTACCCGTTTTAGCAACAGCTGTGTCCATATAAAGAATTTGGTATTGTTAAATTTTCCACAAAAATAATCAATTTTATTATTTCACCTGCTCAATTTTATTTTTTAATTAAGTCAAATGTGATTCAAATAAGTAATCCTTTTTTTAGTATACCTACTATTATAATTTCTTATCTGATGAAATACAAAAACAAAAAGAGATAAACCCACAGAAAATCAACAAAATGCCAATACATAGCACCTAGTTCTAATCCTAGTGTTTGTCCTGTTTTATATTTTTGTTTAAAATGATTATAAATTACAACTAAAAGCACAATGAGTCCTCCAAAGATATGTGCAAGGTGTGTTACCACTATGATAAACATAAAAGTAGAAACAATATTTGATGTTGGCCCTGTGAAATGATAGCCTTGATTAATAATATCACTAAAGCCTTCGAATTGCAAAATCACAAAGAGAATACCAAGTCCTAATGTTGACAACAACAATACGGTTGCTAAACCTCGCTTATTTTGCTCAATAGCCTTCTTCACCATATAAAATGTTACACTACTAGCGATAATTACGAGAATACTATATATAAATGCTTCAGGAAAAACTAAATCTGTTTGCCAATCCTTTCTAGATTTACTTACAACATATGCACTAGTAAGTCCCGCAAAAACCATTGCCATACTTATCATAGCAAACCACATCATGGTTTTTTTAGCTCTATCAACTTTTTCTTGTGTTGTCCCTCGTGTTAAATCCATACTCTAATAAATTTATCTGCAACATAAATAACCTGTAACAATGTAATATACAGGACACTCATCAACATTAATTGTTTAGCGGTTTTAGCATCTCTTATTTTATACAATCGAATTGCCGATCGCAACAGAACTGCCCCCAGAATCAATAATATCACCCCTGAAACCGGAGTAAGATAAAGATCTCCTGTAACTCCAAAAACAGGAATTAAAGACGTTACAACCGTCCAAATAGTGTAAATTAATACTTGTACTGCTGTTCCTTTATCTTTTTTACCTGTTGGAAGCATAAAAAAGCCTCCTTTTTTATAGTCATCATACAAAAACCATCCTATTGCCCAAAAATGGGGGAATTGCCAAAAAAATTGCACCATAAAAAGAGTTCCTGGTTCTATCCCAAAATCATTGGTTGCTGCTACCCAACCCAGCATAAATGGAATTGCTCCGGGAATTGCCCCTACAAAAACAGACAAAGGAGTTTTTGTTTTTAAAGGTGTATACAAACTAACATAAATAAATATCGAAATTGCCCCAAACATAGCCGTTTTAGGGTTTATGGTATACAGTACCGTAATACCAATAATTGTAAAAATAGTAGCTATTATAAAAGCTGTATTAACCGACATTCTTCCTGATGGGATCGGCCTATCTTTAGTTCGATCCATCAACTTATCTAAATCCCTTTCGATTATTTGGTTAAAAGCATTTGACGCTCCAACCATACAATATCCACCTACAGTAAGTAACAAAAGTGTACTCCAAGAGATTACTTCAACACCTAATAAATATCCGGCGACAGAAGAAAAAACTACACTAAGGGCCAAACGCATCTTAGTGATTTCTTTAAAATCCTGAATAACAGAAACTTTTGCAGTATTAATTTGGGTTACGCTCAAATCTTGCACGTTTTCATCAATTTTTTGGTATTCCTCTTTTGAAAACACATAAAGCATTTATTCTCTATTGTTATAGTACAGTACTAATAACTCTGTAAATTTTTCAAAAACTGCCTTTTTCAAAAGTCGTGCAAAGATATACCTTAAAAGCATTTTAGACAACTAATAATCAGGTATTATTCACCTTTTAACAGACTTATCCTTAAATCGCAAGTGATTTTGATAATTCCGTTTAAAAAAGATTCTCATTAACAATATGTTATTTCTTCGTTTTATTATCGACTAAAACGATCTAAAACACAAACACCAAACTAATACGTGATGAAAAACCTTGTACTTTTTATGCTATTACTGTGCTATTTTATCTCAAATGCACAAAAAAAAGAAGTTACAATCACCTTAGACTTAATCTCTAAAGATATCTATATGCTTACTGGACAAGGGGGTAATATCGGAGTCTTAAAAAACGAAAAGGGTTTATTTATTATCGATGATCAATTTGCAAGACTATCAGACAAGATACTTACAAAACTTAAAACGATTAGTGACCAACCAATAACGATGGTTGCCAACACACATTTTCATGGAGATCATACTGGAGGTAACGAAAACATGGCAAATCAAGGAGCTACAATTTTTGCACAAAAAAATGTAAGATCAAGAATAGAAAAAAATCAAAAAGAGAAAGGAAAATTTAACCCTAAATCTTTGCCTGTAATAACATTTGACGAAGGGCTTCAGTTATATTTTGAAAACGAAAATATTAATGCATTTCATGTTCACAATGCACATACTGATGGAGATGCTATTATTTATTTTGCTAATGGAAATGTATTACACATGGGGGACACATTTTTTAATGGTCGTTACCCATATATAGATTTAAATTCTGGAGGAAGTATCGAAGGATATATTAAAGCTTCTGAAAAAGCGCTTATGATAGCAAATTCTGACACTAAAATTATTCCTGGACACGGAGCTTTAGCAACCAAAAAAGATCTAGAAAGCTTTTTGACAATGCTTAAAACGATCACAAACACTATTAAAAAAGAAGTCGATGCTGGTAAATCTGAAGAGGAAGTAAAAAACAATACAGCACTAACTTCGGTTTATGATACAAAAGGTTTCGGAGATGGTTTTATTAATTCAGAACGAATACGACAAACCATATACTTAAGTCTTACGAAATAAAGAATTTAAAAATGAGTGTTAATTTAAAAAGCCTACTAGTTTAATCGCTAGCAGGCTTTTTTTCTTTACCCTTGTATTTTAAACACTATCGGCAATTGATACTTTACAGTTACGTTTCTATCTCTCTGTTTTCCTGGCGTCATCTGCGGAAACAAATTAATAACTCGTCTTGCTTCTTCTTCTAATTTTGGATGCGATGCACGCACTCTAATATTAGTTACCTCTCCTTCTTGATTCACATCAAACTGTGTATAGATTTTTTGCAAACCACTTAAACCATATCGTTCGCCTAAACCTGTGTTAAATTTTCTTGCTACGATTTTACCCACTTTTTTAGAAAAACAAGTAGCTCTTTCTTTATTAGTTGCCAGCTTTTCACATCCAGGAAAAATAGGAACAAATTCTACAGCAGAAAAAGGAACCTCTACTGGATCAGGTTCATCCACATCATCAATTTCTCCAGGTGCTACAGGTGCAGAAGTTTCAACTGGATGAACATTTTTGAACTCCTCAGTAACTTTATTAACAACAGCAGTGTTATCAATAACTTTAAACTCTTGAGGCTCAACAGGAGGTTTTGTTTGTTTTACAGCTACTTCTTTTGGTTTGGGCTCTTGATACACCTCAAAGGCTCCATCCCACACATAAGAATCATCTTCTTCTACTATTGGCGGTTTTTGACCCAAAGCCGGAACCGTAGTATACACTTCAAACATAAAATAGGTAAATAGTAGACTTGCAATAAGTCCAATCTGGAAATTCACCAATGTACTTTTTCGTACATTAGCATCGTGCTTGTTACTCATGATATTTAGTTTTAACGTTACAATTGAAACTGAATCAACAAGCATACCAAAAAAAAATCCCGCTCACAGAAATGTGGCGGGATTTTGATATATAACGTACTTTGTTTTAGTCTTGTACTTGAAAAACTATTGGTAAGGAATACAATACACCTACTGCTTTACCTCTTTGTTTTCCTGGAGTCATTTTAGGTAATAACTTTACAACTCTTTGAGCTTCTTTTTCTAGTCTTGGATGCGGACCTCTTGCCTGCACTCCAACAATATTACCTGATCTATCAATTTTAAATCTTACATAGATTCTATTTACACCCGACAGACCTAACTCGTTACCTAATTCTGTATTAAACTTACGGTTAACAAACTTTTTAACCTTATCACTCATACATTTCTTTTTCGCATTATTGTTACCTGCTTTTTCACATCCTGGAAAAATTGGCACATTTTCTATAACTGCAAATGGTACATCAGAGATAACCTCTTCTTCTTCTACATCTTCTACCTCTTCAACTTCTACAATTTCTTCTTCCTGATTAGTTTCAGTAGACTCAATAATAGTTTCCTCTACTTCTTCTTCATCTTCTACTACATCAATAATTTCTGGTGCAGGTGGTGGAGGTGGCGGTGGTGGAGGTGTGTTCAAATTTTGAGTAATCGGAACATCTTCTTCTTCTAACTCATCAAGATTCACCTGACCTATGTCGATATTACTTCTATCATAGGTTTTCCATTCTATACCTCTCCATGTTAAAAATAGAACTAAAATAAGCCCTAGTTGAAGAAACAAGGTACTTCTTCTAGTTAAATCTGCTTTTGGATTTTTCTTCGATTCCATATTATTGTTATGTTATAGGATTGCTAAAATAGCTAAATTCTTTTGTAATTTCCAACTAAACATCAAAATGTAAAACGAAAAATTTGATTTTTAACGTTTATAACATCTGTTATGCATACTTGAAAATTGATTTATGAGATTCACTTAAGAAATTAAAATCTACTTTTCTTTGATCCTAATCAATTTATTTTCAAATATTTTCAATAAAATAACAGCAAAAACTATACCGCTTGTATTAGCTAAAACATCATACCATTCTGAACTACGATAATTCGTTAGTAATGTTTGTAACAATTCCATTAGTCCCCCGTATAAAAAGCAAATAATTGCACTTTTAACAATACTTTGCTTAAAGGTTTCCTTTCTTTTTTTTGAAAAAAAGAAAAAAGCAAACCAAACAATTGTAAAAATGAGGTAAGCAACAAAATGTCCTATCTTATCACTTCCTTGTACTCCGACTTTGAATGGAATAATTAATCGTGCTAATGATGCCCAAGTAATTAAAGCACTATATACAAGTAGTACTGCCAGTAGGAACTTATGCCCCAATAACCTCTTTATAACCATCTGCCGATAATAAACCGTCTATTTGAGAAGTATCAGCTATTTTTATTTTAACCATCCAACCCGCTCCATAAGGATCGCTGTTTACAAGTTCAGGATCACCCTCTAACGTTTCATTAAATTCAACTATCTCTCCTGTTAATGGCAAGAATAAATCAGAAACCGTTTTAACTGCTTCTACGGTACCAAAAACTTCTTCTTGATCTAGTTCTTCACCAACAGTTTCTACCTCAACATAAACTATATCTCCTAATTCACCTTGTGCGAAATCGGTTATACCCACAGTTGCGATATCACCATCTATTTTGATCCACTCGTGGTCTTTTGTATATTTTAATTCTGAAGGAATATTCATCTAAAAAAGTATTTATGAGTTCTTATTTTCTTTATGCTGACGAAAATAATTCTATTTTATTGAATTTTAAGAAAACCCATTAAAAAATTATCAAAAAACAATTGTCAATAACCTTTTCTACCTGTTCACCACAGAAATCTTAGTTTCCGAAGTTATATCGCAATGTAAATCCTCCTCTGATTGTAGTCTGAGGAAAGGCAGTAGAAATAGAGAACTCAGAAAATGTATGATCATAAAAGAATAATGCTGTCAAATTCTTACTTAAAGAATAATCTGCGGTAAACTTTAATCCATAAATATCTTGCCCAGCTGTTACTTGGGTATTTTCTAAGTCAAGATATCTTATCAATGTTTCATTCTGACGAAGTGATATATCTGCTCTTAAATTAAGGTCACTTTTTAGTACTTTTTTCCTACCTCCAATTCGAGTAGCAAAAGTTAATCCTTTAAGTCGATACCCCAATCCAATAATATACTCATTACCTTGAATTTCGGTAAGTAAATTATTATCAAAACTTAATGATAAAGCCCTATCCTTTTTCCATTCGGCAAGAATCTTGATTGAGTTTTTCATTTCCATATCAAATCTAACCAATGGACTAAATTGCTCGGTAAGATTTACATTTGAGTACAATAGTGGATTTCTAAAATTATTAGATTGATCTCTATCATTTGGATTTCTAAATTCGAGGTTAGTCCTAAATTGATTAATCGTATAATTTGCACGATACCCATGAGCTACAGAAAAACGTTTAAATCGTTTTTTAAACCACTTAAGATTCATTAATCCTGTGTATTTAATATCCCAATTTGGTAGCGGGACATCTCTTAAAGCTCCTTTTTGAACATTATCTGCACTAGCCCCTGTATATGCTGCTAAAAATGCTGGCAATAACACTGCTTGATTAGTCCCTCCAAAACCATCAGGAAAACCGTCTCTATCCGCATCTGAATCAACAAAACCATCACCATCAGTATCTGTGAATGGATCAATTCCGCGTTCTTGTGCTAAGCGTTGTGATATGATTAATCTATTTTCTCTAAATTGATCAAATGCTTCAGAACTGAATTGGTCACTTTTTTTAAACGCAGTCTTTATTAGCAATGTAGAAACCGTGAAATTACCAAAAGTGTTTGGCGTTAACGATGTATATGGTTGATTAGGATCACCGGGGTTCACTCTAAAGTTCTCTGTATAGGTTTCAGAATAATTTCTGGTCGCACTTATATCTATCTTAAGATCTTTTAATAATCCTAAAGAAGCTTGAATATTAAGTTGTCTACCTTCGACTTCTTGATACTGCTCATTAAAATCCTGATATAAAGTCAACCAACCATTACGAGCTGCTATATCTCTAATTTCTGCCTGACTACCAAAAACAAATCCTGCAGATGGTTTTAATGTACCAATAAAACCTGGTTCTCTTACAAACCCTGGTAACAAAATACCATTATCTTGTTGATAATTTATATTTACTTTCTTTACAGCAGTAACTAAACCTATAGCTGTATTTAATGCTTTATCACCTATTGTTAATTTACTTTTTACCTTTTTAGTTTTCTTTTTTGCGGCAACTTTTGTTTCTCCTGGTTTTTCTTTTTTAGAGTCTTTGTCTTTTTCCTTAGCTTCTTTTTCTTTCTTTTGTTTTTTCCTTCCAGGTTTTATTTTGGTTAATCCTACATATTTGTAAAGCGTATTCATATCCAAAGAACCATTTACCGTATGAACATTAGAATTTTGTATTGTATTACCTAAATCTGGTATATTCTCCAAAGATCTTAAAATCTCACTACCTTTTGTCCATTGGAAATTTGCACTATAAGAATAAGTAGATCTTATAAATTTAAGTACTGGGATTTTACTAAACGGCAGTTCATAGTTTACCTGAAGCTGCTGATTAAGGGTATTTGGATCTCCAACATCAAGGAAACCGCTCCAGATATCTACTGTATTATCTACAACATTATTCTCATCGATAAAATTCTTAACAATACGATTGTTTGCTGATGTAAAACTAAAATTTAATGATTTGGTAAGATTATAATTAATACCATACTGCCAATCAAAAAGAAAATTACGCTGAAATAATGGATCCAATTCAAGACTTCCTTCTGTACGTGTAATATCTCTAAATCTTTGTCTATTGTATTGTCTATTAATATTAGAACTTACCGAAACACTACTTGGAAGCAGGTTAAAGTTAAAATCTTTCAACAGATCAAAATATTTACTTTTTCCTAAAAGCTTTATCTTCTTAAAAGGTTCTATTTCTTTTGGTTGAAAACTAAAATCATACGTACCTCCAACTCTAACACTTTGATCCAAAGATTCTTCTATCTCAAAATCACGATGATTTGTCTGATTATACGTCCCCGAAAAGGTAAGATTCTCTACATCATATGGCATAGGTTTTGCCTCTCCTGTTCGTTCTTTACGCAATCCTATTACATTAAAACTTTGTCTTTTGGTATACTCGGTAGATTGTCGCTCTCTTCTTTCTCTACTCTCGGGTGTAGGTTCTGCATCTAATAAATCTTCAAGTTCTAAATCCTGGAATTCAGGATCAAATTGAGGGGTAATTAGTTCTTCACCTCTACTGTAATTAAAAGGAATTTGTACTCCCCATTTTTTAGGCAGAAGTTGTCCTAAATTCACATTGGTTGTTAAATCGTACTGCTTAAGATCTTCTCGGCTTCTTTCATTAGGTCCTTGCTCAATTCCTCCAAAACCAATCGTTGTAATTCTTCCTGAGGCGCTAACATTTGCAAAATCTGCAATATTAGCATCAAGACTACCTACGGCAGCCCAACCTCCTCTGTTTTTAAGATCACTAAGACGCATTTCATTAAACCAAACAGATCCTGATTGCGTATTACCACTTTCATTTTTAACCCCAACCATCATCACTCTTACATCTCCAAGACTAGGATTTCCTTTTATACCTACTCTTAAATTATTTGGGCCATCAAAAAAGTTAAGATCAGCGGCATTACCACTGGCTATTACTCTTGATTTTATCTCTTGAAGAAAAGCAAGAGGTACGTCTAATCTATTTTGTTCTGGCCAAATATCATTTTCGTTTCTGTCTGAAAGTTCTGAAACTGCTAGTGGTATTTCAATTTGGTAAAAATTATTGGTAAAATCATTACCCATTCTTACGAAAGCTCTTAAATCTCCGTCTTGAAGTGTCTGCCCTACTAAAGGTTCTGCATGCAGAAACATCTCTAAGTTTTCGTATTGACGCATATCAACATTGAAGTTTTTATACACTCCTCTTGCATCATCTGTTTGAAGATTATTTACTGTAAGCGCTAGTGACCTTTCATCTTCTCTAATAACATTATTGTTATTATTTAATTGTTCACGCACAACTCCTGGTGGCGTTACATATCTTTCTATTTCTTCTCGACTAACAGAGGTTACCACAACATCGCTATCTCCAAACACATTAAGACCGCTTGTTGGATCATTTGTAGTATTACCTACTTGTATATACCTTCTATAATCTCCTCGTACCAAATCTAAACTACCGAACCTAAGCAACACAGGGCTTTCAAAATCGGTAAGATACGTTCTCATAAATCTAATCGATCTAAAATCTGTAACATTCTCTGCCCTTGTTGGTTCATAAATAGGGATTTTAAATAAGAACCATCGATATTCTATATTTCTTCCAGACACCTCAACATTATCTTGTCTAACATCGGCTATAAAACCTGTATTACCATCATTTCCTACTCCCATACCATTAAAAATAGGGACTTCGTACTCAAAGTAACTATCAATAGTATTCATGGTATTATCTCTATTAACATCTTCTGCAGTAGGAAATGTTGTATTTCCACGGTCATCATTGGTTACATTTACTGGTGAGTTCCCTTGAGTACCGTTGTAATTTCTATACCTATTTACTACGTTATTAATCCCGTCAGGATTATCTTGAGGTTGTAAGAAATATGAATAATTATCTCCCGCTGGATCATTTCCTGTAAACCCTAAAGAACCATAAGCTTGAGCTTCTTGAGTATCATTTAATCCATCAAATCCTGCATCTTGATTTGTTCTTGCTTGCCCGTCAGAATCAAAAGCATAAATCAAAGATTGATTATTTGGTACTTGAGCTTTAAAGTTGGTAGGTGTAAATGTTTCTGGAACTTCTGGCAAACCATTCTCATACTGTTTTCTACCATCTTTTAATACATCTTCACTAATGTTTCCTAAATTAAAAACAATAGTACCATTATTTGACTGAGTTAGTGGTTCTTGCGCCCCACTAGGCCCTGTATAAAAAGGATCCAACAACCAAAATTCTATAAATTCTACATTTGATTGCTCAAAATTAGTAGATGTTAACTGTCTAGTAATCCCCCCAAAATTTTCTCTTGGATCTGGAGTAGTTGCACTTCCTTCTGCATAACCTGGGTTGAAATTGTATTGCCCTCTAGTAGTTGGATCATAATTAAGGTCCAATGTAAATAACGCTAAACTTTGTCCTTGCGCAATATCTGTTCTTGAAAAAATCTCATCTATAAACACCCTTCTTGAAGCATTACTTGCCAAGTCTTGATCTGTTATACCACTAGGTCTACTGGTACTATAAAATGTTGGATCAATAGAATACCATGATAGCTTTGCTCTTTTAAAACCAGTTGAAATCGTTGATAAAGGATCTGTATCGTTAGGGTGTCTTGGATTATCATCAAACCCTACTGGCACACTAGAAAGCTCCCAAGATAAAGGAGTACTTACATCTATTCTAGTCTGCGCTCCTTCAAAATCGTCTATATAGGTAGTTACTTTACCATCAAAATCAGCACCTTTTGGAGCACCGGCAATAAGATAGGCTCCTTCTGCTCTTACCGAAACATTAGAAGGTACATCTGTATCTATATTTGGTAATTTATTAACCATTCTTGTTAAAAAAGGAACCTCTGTAGAATAATTCACATTAAGTCCTAGAATGGTATTATTTATAGGTTCAAAATCATAACTAGATTTTTGGGTAATTGGTCTTTCATTTAAATTTAAAAAAGTACCTCCTACAATAAAATCATCACTAAACTTATGCTCGATATTTAATCCTGTAAATCGTTTTGTTTGCTGCCCAAAAACAGCATTATTTTCGGTAGAAACTTGTATTGGGGTATTCGATGACAGCAAGGCCTGGTCTAAGATATTTACTCTACCAAGCTGATAATTTACACTATAATCTACACCTTCTTGCAATACTCGTCCTCCTGCAGTAACAGTAACAGAACCTTGCGGCACATTAAATGCTCCTAACGGAATCCCATCCTGACCAGATGATTTATATCGCCCTTTAAGTTGAAAATAGTTCTTATCGGCAGATCTTTGTTCTGCAACAACCTTAGTTTGTGTATACAAATCTCTAAATACATATTCATCCTGATTAGGGTTATATGTACTTTCATCAGTATAGACAGATCCTACTGGACCATTATTTAATTTATTAAAAAGATGTTCTCCAAAAGGCTCTATACTTGGAAAAATAATTCTTCCATTTTCGGTATCAACAGTAATACCTGGAACATAATCAAAAAATCCATCACCTCCATCTACTGGATCTCGGTTTGGGTTAAGTTGATCAAGATTAAACACTTTAAGCAATGTCGTTTCATTAACATCGTCGGGTAATTCAAGAGTTGATCCTTCTGGCTGACTTATAAAGTTTACGGGAGAAGGGTTTGAGTATAAAATATTTAATCTAAAGTCACTTTGTTCCAGTCTAAATGCCCCAGTACTATAAATATTTTTCATCATTAAATCCCATATTGGCAGATTTACATTTACGATGGGACTTTTTAGCATTTTAACGACCAAACTTTGACTTGAACCAACTTGATCTGTAGTACCTGTATTATTACCAATTGTAGCATCTACGCCATCATTGGCAAATTCTCCTACTTGAAATACATTACCTCCTGCCGTATATTGAAAAGCAACTGCCAGAACCTCATCATTATTCAATCTTTGATTTAACGAGATGTACCCCAATTGTGTGTTTAAGGTATATTCGCTCTCATTTAATTTTCTTGCGTTTTCTAGAATAGCATAATCAAAACCTTCATTAAAACCTGATATAGGCCCTATAAACCCTTGTTGCACCGTAGAAACCTGCCTAACTGCTTCTGTAACAGGACCTGCTGCACTTATAGCTGTTGGATCTAGGTCATTATTACTGTTGTCCGGAAAAGCTCCTGCTCCTGGATTAAATAAACCAGAAGGGATCGTGAAGTTACCTTGCACTGGAGATTCTCCAACATCCTGAAGTGCTACAATATTACGTGCATTTGTAAGGGTCTGGGCACTAGTAGCCCTATTTGTCACCCATACTTCTATTCTAGTAATCTGTATATTATTATTAATAAAAGGATAACTTGCAAGCGACTTATCATAATTGTCTCTAAAGTAATGCGATAAGAAAAAGTGTCGATTCTCATCATAGTCTAAAGCAAAAAGTTCAAAATCTTGAACGGTACCTCCTCCTTCTACATTAACTGATCTTGTTTCTGATCGTTGTTCAGAAAATACTCCTGTGATCGTAGTTCTACCAAATTGTAGCCCTAACTTAACTCCAAAAAGACTTTGTGCTCCTTGTATCAGAGAACTATTTAAAGGCATACTTACGTTACCAACCTCGATACTTCTTATGATATCATCTTCTGTTGGGGTATATTCTAATTTTAATTGATTTTGAAAGTCAAAAGTGGATTCTGTATCGTAATTAGCTGTTACTTGTAATCTTGTTCCGATTTTACCTAGTAAACTCAAACTAATTCTTTGATCAAAATCAAAAGTAAAGTTACTACGATTACGAGGAGAAAATGCAGGATTATCTTGTTTGGTAAACAACAGACCTAAATCCATTTCTACAGATCCTTGTGGAATAATTTCTATTTCTGTACCTCCAAAGATGGATTCAAAAAACCTTGAGTTTACATAGAAAATTGGCAATAAATTTTTTCTTTTTTCTTCACTACCATCTTTCTTACCACTAAATGCTTCTATTTTTTCTTTAAAGTAAGCTCTTTGTTGCTCATCTTCAACTAATGCTATGTATTCGTCTGGTGTTAAAAAAAGAGGGTAACGCACATTAAAGTCACCTAACATTTCTCGATAAATATATCTATTGGTAATTGGATCGTACTCATATTTGGTTACGATACTATTAGGGTCGGGTAATGATAATTGACCAATAGAAAATGTAGTACTTGTAGAGTCACGAACGGTTTCGTTTTCCTGACTGTGTAACACCCCACTGTAAAGTGTTATCAAACATACTATTATTTTAAAAAAATTAAAGTGTAAGTGATTCGACGAACTCAATGTTTTTATAAATTTTTTAGTGCCTGTTTAATAATATTTTCAACTGTCTCTTTGGGGCTATTTTTCAAAACTCTATCAACAACTTTTTCGGCAAGCTTTCGATTAAATCCAAGAGTTTCTAAAGCTGATAACGCTTCATCTTTATTAGTATTGCTTTGCGATACTGAAACTTCATCTATATTATACACTTTAAGTATTTTATCCTTTAAATCTATAATAACACGTTGTGCTGTCTTGGCTCCAATACCCTTAATGGATTGAATGGTTGTTACATCATTTGATGCTATAGCATCTTTAATTTGATCTGGGTGCAAGGATGATAACATTGTACGCGCTGTACTGGTGCCTATTCCCGAAACTGAAATAAGAAGTCTAAAAATCTCTCTTTCTGATTTTTCTACAAAACCATAAAGTGTATGAGAATCTTCTTTAACTTGAAGATGTGTATATAACTGTAACGACTCTCCTTCTGGGAGTAAGGAAAAGGTATGTAATGAGATATGAATCATATAACCTACTCCTGTACAATCTATAACTACGTTTGTAGGATTTTTTTCTATAAGCCTCCCCCTAATATGTGTGATCATTAGTTAAGTTGATGTTAAGCAACCAAATGTAGTAAAATTATACTACAAAAAAGGATAAAAAAACACCCTTTAAACAAGGTTTTAAGCGTACATTATACTTTTAAACAAAAAATAACCAAATCTTCATCCCAAATATTTGAAATTTGGTTTCAAAGACTTCAATTCTTTTTTCTACATTTCTTACTTCTTATACATTCTTTTACGCTCTCTTTTACTCATCTCTTTTTCAATAATTTCCGGCAGGAAAGAAGATGTATATGTTGTATTTGGCAATAGGCTATGTGTCTCCCCTTTATCATAAAACAACGGATTGATATATGTATAACGCGAGGCTTCCTGTTTACCAGTTTTTTTATTATTTGACCTTTTAAATTCTGCATTACTTAAGTAATACAACAACAATCTCATTTCATGAGTATTGGCTTGATAACTACCTGAAACTCCTATTGGTGTTTGAGGATAAACCATATCCCCCTTCTTAACCATCATTCTACCTTTTCTTAGCACACTGTATTTTGCAAAACTACCATCTTTATGTTCTACTAATACAAAATTTGTATCTGTAGAATAACTTAGGCCTTCTTTGTAATTATCAAATTTATCTATTACATCTACTACTTTACCCTTGCGAATTGCACAAATCGTATCTTCTTTCTGAAAAATAAACTGATAGGCTGCCCAATTGTTATCGCGTTCTTTGTTAAAAAACTTCTCACTAATATTATTAAGAGGCTTTACTAATGCGGATGCTTCATTTTTATATGGCAATAAATACACAAAACTCTTATCAACCTTGGCTTTTCTAACCCCTCTTAAATAACGATATCCATAACCATAACCAATTCCTTTTTTAGGATCAATAGGCCTAAGCGTGAATAAAGTCCCTTTCGTTCCTTTAACAGTTTGCGTAATATCTGAAGATGATGCATTTACCAAAGTATTAAAATAGAGGTAGATCACGTAACTTCCCGGATCATTTTTCTCATAAAAAAACGTAACTGTATTATCATCATTACGCTCTGCTGTAATTTTAACTTTGTCCTGTTGTGCAAAAGATAAACAACAAACTAAGGTAAAACATATTATAAGTAACCATTTCATCAACTAATAAATTTAAGTATCAAGAATAAATGTCACAAACAATAGAAATGTTACCCAAGCATCAAAAAACTATTGATTATACAAAATTAGATTGCGTTATTCCTCAAGTATTTCTGGAATTAATTTTTCTTCAATAATTTTTCCATTTTTTTGATGTACGTAATATGAAAAGGATTCAGAATCCAAAGAAACACTTTTACTTAACTTGCCATTTAAAAACACAATTCCAGATTTATCATCACACGCATATCCGTTGGCTAGTTTTTTTTCTAAAATATTTTTATGATACAATGGCCTTCTTGTTTTTTCTGAATGATAATGAGGACAATGACTATAGTCTAAAAACCCAAGACCTTTTACAATTGTTAATTCTTTTGGTCTTGAATCTGTAGTTCCTGCTTTAAACCAACATAAAGAACCTGCACTACCTCCCGCTATTATTATTCCTTTATCATACGCTTTTTTTAGTGCTAAATCGATTTCTTGAGCTTTCCAAATAGCCAGCATATTTAATGTATTACCACCTCCAACAATGATGGCATCCATACTCATCAAAACTTCTTCAAACGATTCTTTTTGGGTCGTTGAGTTAATCCAAACTTTCATCACTTTGGGTTCCACTTCTAACCCCGAACACAGTTCGTACCAATAATTAATATAATATTCACTATCGCCAGTTGCAGTCGGTAAAAAACAAATTTTTGGCTTTTTTTTATTGGTTAACTCAGCCGTATATTTTATAAAACCTTTAGTTACCTGCCCTCCATAGGCAAATAATGTCTTGTCTTTTTGACTAAACACAAAATGACTATAACAAACGATCATTAGTAGCAAAACCCTCTTCATAGAACTAAATTTTAACAGCTTATAACCGAAAAGCACAGATATTACTATTCTCTTTTTGAAAAAAAATTAAACTTGCTATTAGATGTCTTTAGAAATTAAAGACAAATGTAGCTCTCTTTTTTCCTTTTCTTGAGCATCGATAACCGCAACAGCAGCCATATTGATCATTTCTTCTACACTAGCTCCTAATTGAAGAATATGCACAGGCTTATCCATTCCCATCATGATTGGCCCTATTGATTCTACATTATTTAATTCGCTTAATAGCTTATAATTACTATTAGCAGAATCCAAATTAGGAAACACTAAAGTGTTTACTTTTTGTCCATTAAGTTTAGAAAACGGGAATTTATCTTTTCTCATTTTCTTATTTAGTGCAAAATTCATTTGTAAACCTCCATCCACAATCAAATTCGGATAATACCGATGTAAATACGCAACTGCATCCTGCACCTTCTCTGCTGTTTCATGTTTAGAAGAACCAAAATTTGCATATGAGATCATTGCAACCACGGGTTTAATACCAAACATTTCTACCGTTTTGGCGGTCATCTGAGCAATTTTTGCTAATTCTTTAGGAGAAGGATCAATATTTATAGAAGTATCACTAATAAAAAGAGGTCCTTTATCGGTCATCATAACGTTCATCGTTGCAATACGAGTAGCTCCTTTTGCCAAACCTATCAAATCCAACATAGGCTTAACCACAGATGGGTAACTTCTAGAATATCCAGATAACAACGCATCTGCATCACCTTCGTTTACCATCATTGCAGCAAAATAATTACGTTCTCGCATTAACTTCTCTGCATCATAGAGCGTTATCCCTTTTCTTTTGTTTGTTTCCCAATATTTCTTTGCGTATCCATTTTTACGCTCATATTCTTCGTCTGCTTTAGGATCGATAATAAGTACATCACTTGGATCAAAATCAATCTCTTGCATCAATTCTAAAATAATATCTCTGCGACCTAGTAAAATAGGAAATGCTATCCCTTCTTCTTTTACTGTTTGTGCTGCTTTTAATACATCTAGATGATCTCCTTCTGTAAATACAACTCTTTTAGGATTAGTTCGAGCTCTATCTAATAGTAATCTTACAAGCTTGTTATCATTACCCATTCGTTCTAGTAGCTCATCCTCGTATTTCTGCCAATTGGTAATAGGCTCTGTTGCAACACCACTTTCAATTGCAGCTTTAGCTACAGCCGGAGGGACTTTTGCAATCAATCTTGGATCAAATGGTTTAGGAATTATATATTCTTTCCCAAAATTAAGACGTGTTTCTCCGTATGCAATATTTACTTGTTCTGGCACTGGTTCTTTAGCTAGTTCTGCAAGTGCTTTTACAGCAGCCATTTTCATCTCTTCATTAATACCTGTAGCTCTAACATCCAAAGCTCCTCTAAAAATAAATGGGAACCCTAATACATTGTTCACTTGATTAGGATGATCACTTCTTCCTGTTGCCATAATCACATCTTTACGAGTTTTTATAGCCACATCATATTTTATTTCTGGATCAGGATTTGCCATTGCAAATACAATAGGGTTATCCGCCATAGATAGTAACATCTCTGGAGTAACTAGGTTCGCCATTGATAAACCAATAAAAACGTCTGCATCTTTCATCGCGTCTGTTAATTCATGTAAATCTCTATCGGTGGCAAACTCTGCTTTTTCTTTGGTAAGGTTGTCACGATCTTTTCGTATCACACCTTTACTATCGGTCATCGCAATATTCTCTGCTTTTGCGCCGAACGCTTTATATAATCGCGTACAAGAAACTGCTGCAGCTCCTGCCCCACTCACCACTATTTTTACTTCGTCAATTTTTTTACCTGCAATTTCTAAAGCATTAAGTAATGCTGCCGCCGAAATGATAGCCGTACCATGCTGATCATCATGCATTACAGGAATATCGAGTTCTTCTTTTAATCTTCTTTCGATTTCAAAAGCTTCAGGAGCTTTAATATCCTCTAAATTAATACCTCCAAAAGTAGGCGCTATATTTTTTACCGTTTCGATAAAAGCATCTACGTCTTTGGTATCAACTTCGATATCAAAAACATCTATATCTGCAAAGATCTTAAAGAGTAGCCCTTTACCTTCCATTACGGGTTTAGAAGCTTCTGGACCAATATCTCCCAGTCCTAAAACTGCTGTACCATTAGATATAACCGCTACCAGATTTCCTTTTGCAGTGTACCTATACACATTTGATTTTTCTTTCTCAATTTCTAAACAAGGTTCTGCGACTCCAGGAGAATATGCTAAAGATAAATCTCTTTGTGTAGCATATTTTTTAGTTGGCACTACTTTGATCTTTCCTGGGGTAGGCTTTTCATGATAAATTAAAGCCTCGCTTCTTTTACTTTTTGTATTCATATTAAATCAAGATAAATGTGTGATTATATATCGTAATTCTCCAAATGATCTATCCCTTAGACTCGTTTGGTTTTTCAGTATTTAAAAACTTAAAACCATCATAATAGTATAATGGTTTTGCTTTCTTTCTAATACAAAGTTACATCTATGTGTGAGATGCCGAAATTAATAACAGGTTATCTTTAAAAAAATTAAGAATAGAAAAAAGAAATGGTTTTTTTAATACCTCTATTATTAATTATACAGCTATTATTCACTTTCCTTGAAAATATCGTTAGGATCTACTAACTGATCTAATTGATCTCTAAGGTTTTTATTTAAAAAAGTTAATCCTAACTGATATGACGCATTCATCCAGCCAAAACCACTAGGCGTTATATAATCGAATTCTGTTCCTACATTGCCATACTCTGCATATACTTTATGAGTACACTTTACTACATCATATTTTTCGGGAATTGTACCATTATAATTCACTGCATTTTTGGTGATCATCCATAGCCATCGATATGCTAACTCTTGTGCTTCTTTTTGATATCCTTGCGCCACTAATCCTCTCCAGATTAACATTTGATGTGGCGCCCACCCGTTTGGATAATCCCATTGGCGTTGCGGCGCATTAGGATTATTTGGATCTACAATATTTGCTGTACCTGCTACGCCTCCTTTTTCTACCAAACTAGAAAACAAGTTCTGAACCATTCTTGATGCTTGATCATCTGAGCATAACCCAACCCATAACGGATAATAATTTGTAGCAGATGCTATCTTTTGTTGCTTTTTTGTTTCAAAATTATAATCATAATACGTACCCGCAGTATCATCCCACATCAATTCATTCATTACATTTTTCCTTTTTTGGGCTCTCTCTAACCAATAGTTGCTACTTAACAACGCTCCATTATAGTCAAAGCTATTATCAAAGACTTCTTTAATTAAGAAAGCAATATCAAGTTCATATTTATACAACAAACTATTTAATCCTACTGTATTTAAATCTATACATAGGTCATCTAACCGATTAGAAGTATCATGACCACTTTCTCTCATTGCTCGGTCATGGGTAAAATAAAGATCTAATGCTTTATCTTTTAATTCACGGCTTATGTATTTTTTTGTAAACTCTGCAAGGGATAAATTATGCTCTTTTGCATGTTTGCTTAAAATAAAATCAAAATGACCCTCTTCGGTTTCTGGAGGCACCCCTATACCTTCACCATAAAAACGATTTAGTCCCGTATCTGTTAATCTAATTCCTTTTTTCATCCAAACGGTCTGATATTCTTGTATCACCATTTTTAGATTTTTAGAAAGCCAAGATTTAGAAATTTCTGGATCATCAAGATAAATTTCTTTGAGTAACGAACTAAAAAAAGGGGGTTGTGTTCTCGTAAGGTAATAGCTTCTATTGGCATTTAATATCTTACCATAATATTTAATTTGGTACCCGAAATTGTCTGCCATTGCTTTTGCTAAATCTGCTCTACCATCTAGTAATAAGCCTACTGATTCGAAATAACTATCCCAGCCATACATTTCATTAAATCGACCTCCTGGAACTACAAAAGGCGTTCCTTTATATATCCCATTAGTAGTGGTATGAGCAAGATTAAGAATCCCGGATTTGTTATTTAATGTTCTTACATATTCTGGTGTGATTTCTTTTGGTAGCATCTCTACTTTTAGCTTCTCAATTTCGGTTTCTAGAGATCGAAAATAGGCAGCTGCTTCGGCATCATCATGAGGAATATACAATCGCAAAGTATCGTTATTAGATTTGGTATCGCTCAAAACTCTAGTTAATCCTTCTTTATCAATAGATCTGGTTAGATTATCCCAAAATCTATTTTTAATTAATCTTGAGATACGATCAGAAGGTTTCTCTTTTATTTTATCAATTGCAATCTCTTGACCTTTCTTTGCTATTGCTAATTCCTGAAGTAAATTAGATAAATGATACGTTCCTTCTATTTTATGTGATTTTCCATTGGCATCAACAAACTCAAATTGTTTAGGACCTTTATCTTCGATTGTAATTTTTTTATCTCCATCGGTATCTTCTTGGGCAATTAAGGCTTGCAATACCGAGGCATGATCTTGAACCTGTTGCTTAACCTCATTTTTACAACTTATAAAAATGCTACTCATAACAAGTACACCTATACATCTAACATGTAGTTTCATAATATCAATCTTTTATAGCTAAAAAAACTTACCAGAACTGCTGTTAAAACTAATAGTAAAAATGATAAAATCCTATAATTTTATTTTGGGGACTCGTTATTCTTGTTCAAGATCAGTATATCATAAAAAAGATAGCCATCTTCAGTGTGACTATCCTTAATCTACTGGCTATATTTAAAGTATTTATTTATAGTATCATTACATCAAAAACACTGGAGATCGAGTAAAAAACATTCAAATTTGAGTATCAAAGACTCAAATTTGAACCAAAAACACTCGAGATCGAGTATAAAACACTTGAATTTGAATATCAAAGACTCAAAATCCAGCCAAAAACACTCGAACTTGAGTGTTTTTTACTCAAAAGATTACCTATTTTTTATTTTCTAGAAAAGCGTTATTTTAAAAGTGAAGGGAACAGACAGTTACTTCTGGTTAAATGTGGGTTAACGGTCTGTATAAACTACGTTTTAATACCACATACATTTTGTTATAGGTTTTTATACTTCATTATATGGTATCATGGAAAAACCAGCTTTCCAAGATGCATAAATTCTATGTCGTCCTTGAAACAACTCATACCCGATATCACCTCTAGTTACTTCTATTGGATAGACAGGTCGTCTTTGTGTGAATTCCTCCATGATATTTGCAACCTTAGATGTGTCTATATTTCTATTCGATTCTTTTTTCTCCCCAAACCTTTCAAGCATGTCAAGTGCTGCTTCAATAGTAAGATATCCTGATGTCACCTTATCTTTGTAAAAATCATACGATTTCCCACCTAAGTTAGCAATTCCAGGTCTTTCCTCACTTAAGTATTCCGACATATCCGCTTTCTGAGTAAGAAGTTCGTCTAAATAATAACCTTCCCCTGGTTCATAAAACAAAATTTTATCAGTTCCTTTAATTTGATACTCTCCGTATTTTGCAAGTTTAATTAATATCAATTGAGGATAGTCTGAGTCATGAAATTCATTATTATTTTCATTCTTTTTTGGAAAGAGTTGAATAGTTTTCTTCCCAACTGAATAATTATTAGCCCTCATCTGCAATTGAGCAGCTTGTTTAGCTTGAGGACTATTATTCGCCATCCCCTGGAGTTTCCTTTGAGCAACAGCTTCAGGTCTATTATCTACAAAGTAAAAAGTGGAATCACTACTGCTCTTTTTTAGGACAACAGAATTCGCGACCGATTGGCTTTTGTTCTCTTGAGTTTTGTCAGCGTGAGTATTCATAATTTTACTTTTCAGGTTTTGATTAATGCCTATAAAACTGTTGCATAATTACTATGGCAACTATATTTCTTTAGCATCAAGTATATAGCTACTATGCCTATATTCCTTTTATGATCTTAAAGCTCATAAAACTAAACTTATCTTTTAAGAATTGATTACGGAAATCCACATAGGTCCTTAAAAAGCTACACCTATAAAATTAATACCGTTTACGAAAAAAATGTATTAAAACAGTAGCTAACACTAACAGTACAACAGATAAAATCCTATAGTTTTTATACCATAGCAAGCTGGCAAGTTCTTTAGTTTCTTCTGTAAACATTTTCTTTTTGTAGGTATACTCTACAATTTGTTCTTCAGATTGTTGCTTGGTAGTAACGGTTTGACTAAACTGCGTTTCAATTCAGTTTATGTGGTATTGTGCGCTGTTTTTATTCATTTGTGATTATTTTGTTCAAGCATCTAGTAATTGCTTCTCGAATGTCATCTGCTTCAGTAGAACCTTGTCCTTCCGCTGTGCATGAACAAATAAGTGAATTAGTTGTTGATGATATAAACTGTATAGTAACTTCTATTGTATAACCACCTAATCCTGTATTTCTTCTACCACTTTCTCCGTAGTTAATAATCAAGGTTTTCCTAGATATATCATCTTTCAATTCTGGTATTAAAATATATCCTTGTTTTGCTAATATCCCTGTAATAACATCTCTTGGATTAACACTCTTACTAGTTGAATAATATTGTCCATTGATTGATGCTCCAGTACTCGAAGTCAGACTCTTTGTTTGAGAAATGTAAACATATTTATAATCCTTAATCTCTCCATTTTTTATTGCAGTTGCTGGTTTCAAACTAGCACAACTTATTATCGCTAAACAAAGGACAAATAATGTAACAATTTGATTTATTTTCATCTGTATTATTTTTAAAATCTAATTCAGTTGTTCTCGAATTGCGCACAACACTCTTATATAGCTACTATGCCTATATTCCTTATATGCTCTTTAACCCATAAAACTAAACTTATCTTTTAAGAATTCATTACGGAAATCCACATAAGCACTTAAAAAGTTATATACACAAGATAAATACCTTTTACCAAAAAATCCTTTTAAAACATTGGTTAAAAAATGTAATTTGTTAAGCGCTACTACAAGATCATAAATAAAGTACAAGGACCACCAATTCATAGGCTAACAAATGCATCATTACCATTGCGTTCCCCCTTTAAGATATCTCTTTTGAATATATTGATCGATACTTTTATATTAACAACTTACATTTTAAAAAAAACTATACAACGCATAAGACATAAAACAATTTTATTCATTTGATTTTAAAATATTTTTTATCTCCTCGATCTTTGCTTTAGCATTTCCGTTAGTTCCACCTAACTCAACCGCTTTATTATAATTTTTAAGTGCTAAATCATATTGTTTATTTGTATAGTAAGCTTCTCCTAAACTATCATACAAGTTTGCATTATCAGGAAATTCAGAAACAGCTAATTTGAATATTTCAATACTTGCATTCATCTTTTTTGATGTCAATAAATCATACCCAAGTCCATTTAATTCATTAGGATTTTCAAAGTCGTAGATCTCTAAACTGCTTTTTTTCAAGTCATAATAATACTGAATGCCCAACTCAATGTTTTCATGGCATTTTTTACGAATTTGTCTATAAATAGATTTCTTGGGTAAACTAAAAGATTTCCCTTTCATTATATTATGTACAGATTCAATTATTTCAAAGCTTTTGCTTTTATTGTTGGACATTAAAAGAACATTGAGGTCATCCTTAAATTCACTAATAAAAGCTGCTTCAAATTGATAGAATTGACCACCATGACTATGAGTTTCGAATAAATCATCAGATGAGCCAAGAATAGACCTTTGGTTTTCAAAATATTGGTTCTTTAGAAGCGATTTTAAGGATTCTCTAGAAATAAGTTTGTAATTGTGCAAAGCCGTAATCCATGTATTCAAATCATCGATTGAGACCCATAACCAACCTTTACTTGGGGGCATCTCTGCAGTATTTTGCTTATGTACATCAAAACATCTAACCCTATTTGGATAATCATAATCAAGATCAAACCCTACATTTGTCATTTTTAAAGGAATAATAATATTCTCCTTCGCAAACTCTTGAAATGTCTTTTTTGAAGCATTTTCGATAATCTTTTTTTGAAGAAAAATACTATTGTTATTATAATTAAAACCTGTACCCGGCTCAAACAGCAAACTAGGTAGCAATTGTAAACCTTCTAAGATACCTTTATCATTTTTTACATTAGCATAATCTATTTGAGGAATCCCACTAGTAAAGTTTAAAAGATGCTTTATGGTGACTTTTTCAGACCACGCTGGTAGCTCTAAATCAAATTGAGAAAGTTTGTCATCTAAATGTAAATCGCCTTTTTCAATTAACATCATAATAGAAACGGCAACAAATTCTTTTGCAATAGAACCCGGACTAAAAATAGATTTTTTTGTCAGTTCAGTTTGTCCTGAACCGTCTGTGTATCCAAATGATTTTTGATACACAATAGAATCATTCCTCGTAACTAACACATTGCCATTATAAATACCTCTTTCAAAACTAATCTGCATAAGCGAATCAATGGTTTCATTGTATTTTGAAAAGGGTTGAGTTTCTTGTTTTTGTGCGTTACTACATCCTAAAAAAGATAAAGAAAGGATAAGAATAATGTATTTTTTCATATTTATATGGTTTTAGATACAAAGGATAAGATAGTTTTGAAATTGTTACAATTTTTTATAATCTCGCCTCAAATTTTCAATTTAAAAGGTTCGCTATAAAGCTTGGTTGTTCGGTTATTTTTATACATAATTATTTTGAATTACACAGCCTTACTTTCAGGACGGGGTAGCTATAAATAAAGGGGAACTGACTGGCCGTAGTTAAATTCGTATTTCTGTACGTATGTTGATTAGATACTATGAATAGTATTTTGTCTTGTTCTTTCCTTGGGCTTTTACATCCGATTAGCATAGACAGGGTTAATAAAAGGAATGTTATTTTTCGCATACGATATTAATTTATTGTAATATGCAATCATTCCTATTTAAAAAGGTTTTCTATTATAAATCCGTACTACTACTATGTAAATAAAGACTTTTAATTGGTTTCCTTTTGAGGGTTTTGTTTGAGATACAGTATATAGGTACAGTGCTGATCCAATTAATACATAAGCAGAGAGCCCTATTTAAACAAAACACTAAATAAATTTGAATTAAAAAATAAGAATACAGATTTGATAATTCTTATACACAAGACCAGCAGTAATAACGCTAAAAAGTAATTTAAAAACTTTTTCCTTTGTATGACAATAGCAAAGTAGAGCGATACTAAAAATCCATTAAATACTCCTAAAGCACTAAAAAAAGAAGATGAGTTGGTTTCAAAATTCATTTATATAATTTGATTATTTTTTAAAGATTTCAACTGTTTGTTCTAATATTTGCTAACGGACTTGTGTATGAAACGTTGCGCGCAAAAAGGCACTAACTTTTCGGATTAACACAGAACTGAATGTTATATTGTGTTTTTATTTCACTTTTGCAAATGCCATTTTCATAGCGAGTCCAGTCAATACAGAAGCCATAAACCATTTTTGTATTCTTAACCAAATTGGTTTTTTCGAGAACCAACTTGCCATTTTAGCAGCTGATATGACGATCAGAAAATTAACTAAAAAACTTATTATTGTTTGTATAATTCCTAGTTGAAAACTTTGACTTAATACAGAGCCATATTCAGGTTTTATAAATTGAGGAAAAAATGAAAGATAAAATATTGCCATTTTGGGATTCAAGATATTTGTCAAAAGCCCAATATTAAAGAGTTTAAAAGGTCTATCCGATTTTAAGTTTTGGTTAGCGTCAAAAATTTTGTTGTTTGTTTACTTTAGTTTAGCTTTTAAAATCAAATTACGTTTATGTTAATTCTCGGTTTATAATATAATTTTGTAAGGTTGCATTTCCAGTTCTTGTCACCAATAATCTAATTTATTATTTTTTGCAGCAATCAACAAGCCTGGTTCTATAAGAGCGGTGATGATAGAATGAGCAATTATACAAGGCGCTAAACTTCGCTCAGAAATTACATATACAATTGCTAAGGCAACGCCTAATAAAGATGTAGAAATAAAAGCATTTATTCCTGCCTTTATATTTTTTATTCCCCACATAAGATGAATAATTCCAAAAGCAAAACCAGATAATATAACTTGCAATACTATAGAATAATCGTGTGAGTTGAGATAATCTATAATCCATTTTCTGTAAATTATCTCTTCCATTATTCCTGCAAAGATAGCTGCCAAAATTGCGACTACTTTCAGTTTATCCATTCTGAACATATAGTTCTTTACATCTGATAGTTTTGAAGCACTATAGCAATATATAATTATTGTAAGTAGTGCCAATGCCCAACCTAAAATAGTTCCACTATTGCCATTTATAAAGCCTAGATACGATAAAAAGCCAATAGGATTAGAAAAAAAATTAACTATAACAAATGAACCCCATAAAACAATCATGGATATTAGAATAATATAAATTGACCTATTTTTCACAGAATTTGTTTTAATTGGTAGTTAATACTTAAGATATATATCTTAATTTACTTAAAAGCTACTACACAAATTAGCAACCTATTTAGTTCTACGAGAATATTTTTGCTAACGTCTAGCATAAGAGACTTAGGCCCGGTGATAAACGATACGTTTCGTATTGGCATTGAGCCAAATATAAATATTTGCTTTTAGCTTTTTTCTCATAAACACCAAATTTTATATTTGACGACTTTGCCAATACGTACAGACCTTTTAGATACTAAAGTCCTATATATTTTCTTATACATTGTTGTTCGTTTGTGCTTAGTAGTCCACTATTCAATAGTTTTGTAAAATTTTATGATATCTTCTGCCAATAATGATGGCTTTTCCATAGCTGCAAAATGCCCTCCTTTCGACATATTTGTCCATTGTGTTACATTATAACCTTTTGACATGTATGCCCTAGGAGGCTTTGATAATTCTTTAGGGAAATTAGCATAAGCAACAGGAGGTTTTACGAAATCATTTACGCCAAACTTCATTGGGTTTTTACTGTTTTCGTTATAAATTCTTACCGATGAATGAATGGATTGTGTTACCCAATAGAGAGTAATATTAGCTAATATTTCATCTTTTGTAAATATGTTTTCAAGGTTACCCTCATTATCACTCCAACTATTAAATTTTTCTACTATCCACGCGCATAATCCGATAGGAGAATCATTTAATCCATA
This sequence comes from Aquimarina aggregata, assembly GCF_001632745.1. Taxonomy (GTDB): domain Bacteria; phylum Bacteroidota; class Bacteroidia; order Flavobacteriales; family Flavobacteriaceae; genus Aquimarina; species Aquimarina aggregata. Next base: position 399,248 of record NZ_LQRT01000035.1, read on the forward strand.
GGCCAATGTTATTGGTTTTGTGCTTTGTATATAAGCATATCCTGCTTCTTTTGCCGACCATTCTTCAAGTCCTTGATTGTATTTTATAACATCCTCAGAAATTTCTTTTTCTTTAAGATAGGGTTTAAAAGAATCAGAGACATAATTAAGATGTATCCCTATTATATGCTCAGGGTATTTCATACCTAGTCTAGTACTAATTCCTGAACCTATATCTCCTCCTTGTGCACCATATTTTTTATAACCAAGCTCTAACATTAATTTATGCCATAGATCAGCCACATAAGCATTATCACATCCAGTTTCTACACATTTGCTGGAAAATCCAAATCCAATAACAGAAGGGATTACTAAATCAAAAGAAAAATTTTCATCATTGGTTAATAGTGGTATGAGCTTTAACATCTCTATAAATGATCCAGGCCATCCATGTGTTATAATTAATGGTATAGATTTTTTACTTTTACCTCTAATATGTAAAAAGTGAATTTGATGGCCATCAATATCTGCCATAAAATTAGGGAATGAATTGATTTCACTTTCAATCTTTTTCCAACTAAAATCATTAAGCCAATAACTACTTAATTCTTTCATATAAGATAAATTGGCACCATAATTCCAATTAGAATTATTAATTTCATCAGGCCAACGACTATTCTTAATTCTTAAGTTTAAATCATCAAGAATTTCTTGGTCCACATTTACAAAATAGGGTTCTATCATATTTTTTTATTTAACTATGGTTTTTGCATGAAGCATAACTGTTCGTATAAGGATAATAGTCAATTTATAAGTACTTATTTTTTGATTTTAGACATATCCTAAATATAAAAAAAGCGATTTCGATGAAGTACCAAAACCGCTATTATTTTATACTTTGTTGTACATAGTGTTTTCTATTCAACCAATTTCATAATCATTTTTCTACCACTAATATCAATTTCTTGTTTTAAAGTTTTTCTTGTCGATATATCAATATAATAGGTATTTATAGCAGTATTTTTTGAAATCTCATCTGTAGTTTCAACCCTCCATATTTGTTTTAACTCTCCATTGTGTTTTATGGCTGATATTTCGGTATTCAAGATTGTTGCTGTAATGACTCCAATTTTTGATTTTGGATTATAATCAAATATAGAAATAGAGTTAGAATAACCATTTTTTAAAGGAAGTAACCTTATAAGTTGAGGATAAAAATTACTGTCAAAAAAGGGCTTGTCAGCTTCTTCAGATATCTGAGTTCTAGTGTTGGTTCGTTTATCTAAATAATAACCCGTTATTTTTTCGTCAAATTTTAAAACCATATCTCTTTGTTGGTTGAATGAAGAATGGTAAATAGGGGCAAAGTTTTTAGTGCTAACAATTGTACTATCAATCCATTTACTTGCTGATTGTTGCATCACTACGGTTGTTATAATAGAAGTTCTATCTTTTTCTTTACTAATTTTAGTGTGAATGTCTCCTATTTTAATTTCAATTGAATCCTTAACCATAAACCAAGACATTTTCGAAGTTTCCGACTCGAGCAGATTTATGTCCGAAGGATTGTTTTTAGGACTTAAGGGTAATTCTTGACAAGTTGCTAGAGTAGAAGATCCAAGAATAAACAATAAAAGGTAAAATATTGCTGGCATTTATAAGAAGTTTATTATTAATTACGTAATTGAAAAAGTATATCCATAATTTCAATATCTGGCGTTTCGGTGATAGTGTAGGCAGTTGGAATACTTTTGGCTAAATCAGATGTTTGGTATTTTTGTAGAGATGTTATAGAATCCCAAACATAAACTCCTCCATATTCTCCCTCAATACCTGTTTTTACATAGTATTTTTGTAGAAGTCCTGGAATAGATTTAAAATTCAATTCTCTTTCTTTTGCTCTTCGTAATAACTCATCTTCTGGCAAATCTGATTTCAACTTTATAATTTGTAATATCATCATGAATAAGTTTTATTAGAAATGCAAGCTATTCATTTTTAATAATTGAAAATTGTAAAAATCGGTCGTTTTTATTTTTCAGTAATACTTTTGGTGTAAATCCAGTTATTTTCTTTATTCCTTTTATAAAATGTGGTTGATCAAAATAACCTTGTTGCGGATATAATTCTCCTTTTTTTATCTGACTAAAAGTAGCAGCTCCTTTTCTAATATTACTATACGTTTTTAATGAAAGACCAAAAGTGGATTGAAAATATCGATTTATTTGTCGTTCTGACCAATGAGCTGTTTGCGAATAATATTGAACAGTCTTATTTCCTTTTGTTTGATTAATCGATATTAACAGCTTCTCTTTTCTTGGATCAATTGAGTTTTCTTCTTCAATACATGATTGTAAATATTGGTTAAAATGTTCAAATATACTTGAGTCAACATATTCGCTAAGCTTATAAAGATGTGAGTCAGATTTTTCTAATTCTTTTATAGTATTGAGCATTGTGCTCATTTTTTTACGAATTATATTTTCGATGGCAAGCAACCTAAATTGTACACCATAAATCGTAGTTTCTGGCGCGATAAGTACATTTGTTTTTTGATCCCATAAGCCACTTAAAAACACCCCTTCTAAATTGTTCTTATGATAACAAATCAATACATCGAAAAATCCATCGGGGAATATCGTGTAATATTGAAAATCTTTATTCTTGTTTTCAATCTTCCAATAACATCTTACATAGTCCTTAAGGTTTTGATTAGGTTGTTGCTGAAAATAAATCATCCAAAATTGTTATTTTAAATTTTGTCACTTCTTATTTACATTTATCTATCTTATTCCTTTGTTATTTATTAATTCTATTCTCAATTAATTATGTACAACACTGTAGTAAAGTTACCCTGGTAACTATATTTCTTTATTATCAAGTATATAGTTTACTCTTTTTATGCTCTTAAGCCCATAAAACTAAATTTATCTTTTAAGAATTCATTACTAAAACCCACATAGATTCTTAAAAAGTTATATGTATATGATGATACTTTTTACCAAAAAAAACTTATTAAAACAGTAGTTAACACTAACAGTACAACAGATAATATTCTATAGTTTTTATACCAAGGCAAGCTGGCTAGTTCTTTGGTTTCTTCTGTAAAAATCTCCTTTTTATAGGTATACTCTACAATTTGTTCTTCAGATTGTGGCTTGGTGGATAAACTGGTAATAACATGTACTAGTAAACTAATCACAAAAAGCAGATTTGCTTTGGCTAGAAAATGTAACTCGTTAAGCTCTATTACAAGATCATATTTAAGAGATAAAATCATAAATAAGGCACAGGCGCCACCAATTAACAGACTAACAAATGCACCATTACCATTGGCCCTTTTCCAGAACATCCCTAATAAAAAGGCTGCCACTACAGGTGGACATGTAAATGCAATCACCAACTGTAAATACCCCCAAAGAGAATCACTTACTTTCTCTATCACGGGCACCCATAATGATGCAAGAATCACCAAAATCAAAGTCGCTATTTGCCCTGCACGCACCAATTGTTTACTAGTCATTTCTGGTCGTAACTGCTTTATAAAATCCATAGTTATCAATGTCGAAGCAGAGTTAAAAGTAGCAGAAACTGATGACATCATAGCGGCCATTAATCCTGCAACCACTAGACCTAATACCCCAACAGGTAATAATTGAAACAATAGCACAGGATACGTTAGGTTAGGACAATCTGAAAGACTCTGGCACATGGTACCATCTGCTAGTGGGTAATTTAACTCAGAAATATCTAATGTATTAAATAATAACAATGCTAATACACCAGGTACAATCATTATAAAAATAACAGGTAGCTTAAGCAATCCCGCAAAAAGTGCTCCCCATCGACCATGATTTAAATTTTTGGCCCCAAGAACACGTTGCACCATAAATTGATTATTAGCCCAAAAATAAAACCCTAATAAAGGCACACCAGTAAGTAATCCCCACCAAGGCATAAATTCGTCATTACTTGGTCTGACCAAACTAAAAACTTCATTAGCATTTTGTGGTATAAATTTTCCTTCCTCGGCTCTATTTCCAAAATTTACTTCACCGGCAGCAAGCATTCCGTCAAGTTTACCCATCATCGCATTCCAACCACCACCCAACTCATCAAATGCAAAATAGGTAAGCAAACAAGATCCTATAATTAGCAATACTGCTTGAATTACTTCGGTTTGGATTACAGAATTTAATCCCCCAGGTATCGTATATGCTGCTGCTGCAATAGCTAAACCTATTATGATAACCGTAGATGAGGTCTCTGGAAACAATAACTTAAGAACAATACTACCCACATACAATCCTGCCGCAGTATCTACCATTACATTACCGATAATGGTAATAAAAGAGAAATAATACCGTGACCTTTTATCGTATCTTTTTTGTAGAAATTCTGGCATTGTATACACTCCAGATTTTAAATAGAATGGTAAAAAGAATATGGCAAAAAATATCAAAACAACAACAGCATACCACTCGTAGTTATATACATTAATATTTGTTTGATAGGCATCTGAGGCTAATCCAACAAGAGTCGAACTTGAAATATTTGCAGAAAATAAAGCAATCCCAACAATTGGCCAGGTCATTGTACGACCTCCTAAAAAATAATCCTCTGAGCTTTCTCGTTTAGATTTTGATATTCCGTAGATAATAATCCCGATTAAATACACAACAATTACTGTAATGTCTACGTATGATAATTCATTCATATGTGAAATATTTATATTCTATTTTTAACATGAAGATTAGGGGATTAAAAATTAAATAGTTTTTAATTTTTAGCACAACGTCAATGAAATATACAAGATAATTACAAAATGATCGTTTTTTTGGAAGACAAAAAGCGTAAAACCAGCAATACAAACGTTTGTATTATTAAATTTTCAAAATCTATTTATTTTTCAGGAATTGTATGTTTCTATTTAATCCTGAAAACTTAGTTCTTTTTACTGCAGATTTCTGAAAGACTTTAGAAAATACGTCTTGGGTAATTTCTTCCCAATCTTTTTTTGTCATCTCTAACAATTCTGGTTTTGGATTAAAAAGGGGTTCATTATGCGCTTTTGAGAACCTATTCCATGGGCAAACATCCTGACAAACATCACATCCAAACATCCAGTCATCAAACTTACCTCTATAATCTTGCGGAATTTCTTCTTTTAATTCAATTGTAAAATAAGAGATGCATTTGCTGCCATCTACAACATAAGGTTCTACAATCGCTTGTGTTGGACAAGCATCTATACAGGCAGTGCAAGTACCGCAATGATCTGTAACTGGCGTATCATACTCTAATTCTAAATCTATAATTAATTCTGCAATAAAATAAAATGAGCCAACACGTTGTGTAATAAGGTTACTATTTTTTCCTATCCATCCTAATCCACTTTTTGCAGCCCAAGCTTTGTCCAGTACAGGAGCAGAATCTACAAAAGCTCGTCCGTGAACTTCTCCTACCTCCTCCTGGATAGTATGTAACAATTCTTTTAATTTATCCTTAATTACAAAGTGATAATCTGTTCCATAGGCATATTTTGATATTTTTGGAGCTTCCGGATCTTTCTGTGTTTCTGAAGGATAATAATTCAGCAATAAGGAAACTACACTTTTTGATTCTTCTACTAATTTTGTAGGATCTAAACGTTTATCAAAATGGTTTTCCATATACTGCATTTGGCCATGCATATTTTTATGTAACCATTTTTCTAGACGCGGGGCTTCTTCTTCTAAAAAACCAGCTTTACTAATCCCGCAAGAAAGAAATCCTAATCTTTTGGCTTCTGCCTTAATAAATTGAGTATGTTTTCTACGAGAATCCATATCAACTTTATCTTTGTGTAAATTTTAAAGTAGAGCCTTGTGGTTTTAGGGTGATTAAAGGATTTACCTGAATTTCTTCTGACGTTGTTGTAATTGTATATTGTTGAATCAATTCACTAACCACAACAATCATTTCATACATTGCAAAATTACTTCCAACACACATTCTTGGTCCTGCTCCAAAAGGAAAATACCAATCAGCATATTCTTTTTTATTTTCGGGGTTAAATCGATCTGGATTAAATACCAATGGTTCTTTCCAAAAATCTAGATGCCTATGAATTTCGAAAAATGAAATTAAAACTGTAGTTCCTTTCGGTAATTGAAGATCTTTATAGGTATCGGATTCAATAGCAACTCTGTCTGAAAAATATACTGGCGGATATAATCGCATTGCTTCTTCTATGCACTGTTTTGTATATTGACTTTTTGCAAATTGATCCATAATTGACAAATCTTCATCTTTAGATTTCATCACTTCATCATATGCCTTTTCTTGTATTTCTGGATGCATCCCTAGTAGTAATAATGAAAAGGTTAATGCATTTGATGTGGTTTCATGACCAGCTACAAAAAGAATCAAGATTTCATCTATTAGTTGCTCATTATTCATAGATGTACCATCATCATACTTTGATGCCAATAGCATATCTAAAAGATCATCATAAGTAGCAGTATCGTTTCTGCGTTGCTCAATAATAGTATTTAATATATTCCGTGCTTCATTTGTGAGCATTTTTGAACTCTTCATCTGCCCACTAAGATAGAACCACCATCGTTTATAAGGTTGTCGTATCTCTTTGATTAAAGAATTTTGAGCAGTTTCGGTGATGTATTGCAATCTAGAAATTGTATTCCCTGTATCGGTATAACTAAATAATGATTTTGCGACTACTTTAAACGCTAAATCACTCATAAACGGATGTATATCTACAGTTTGATTTGGCGTTATCTTAGACAACTCTTCTTTGATTGTTTCTTTAATGGTTCCTGCAATAAGATCTAGTTTCTTTTTATAAAAAGCAGGTTGTATTAGTCGTCTTTGTTTTAACCAATACTCGCCATTAGATGTCAACAAACCATTTCCGATATACCTACCTAAGTCTTTTGTTTGTAATGAGGACTTATGATACGAACGATGTTGATGTTGTAACATATGTTTTGCAAAACCAGCATCTCGAGTAAAAATTGCAGATTTTCCGAATCCTAAATTCACTTCAAACACATCTCCGTGCTTCTCAAAATTTTCATTGTGAAAAGGAAGCGGGTTTTTTAAAATACGTTTTGCATTTCTAAGTACTCTAAGAAATGAAACCTCAGGAATTGTCTTACTCATATATTGATCAAATAAATAATCTTAAAATAATCCACCCTGGATTCCGCCTTTGATGCGTCCCAGATGCTTATATGCTGCTTCAGTAACTTCTCTACCGCGTGGAGTACGCATAATAAATCCTTGTTGTATTAAAAATGGCTCGTATACTTCTTCTATAGTTTCTGCACTTTCACTTACTGCAGTTGCTAAAGTTGTAATCCCAACAGGGCCACCTTTAAACTTATCTATTAATGTGGTTAAAATCTTATTATCCATCTCATCCAAACCGTGAGCATCCACATTTAAAGCTTTTAAAGCGAATTTTGAAATTTCAATATCAATTTTACCGTTACCTTTAATTTGTGCAAAATCTCGTACTCTTCGTAAAAGAGCATTAGCAATTCTTGGTGTTCCTCTACTTCTTCCTGCAATTTCGATTGCTGCTTCCATAGAAATAGGAACATTAAGAATATGTGCACTTCGTTCTACTATCGTAGCAAGAAGTTCGGTTGTATAATATTGTAATCGTGATTGAATACCAAAACGTGCACGCATTGGGGCAGTTAGTAATCCGGACCTAGTTGTAGCACCGATAAGAGTAAAAGGATTAAGAGTAATTTGCACTGTACGCGCATTTGGACCACTCTCAATCATAATGTCGATCTTATAATCTTCCATTGCAGAATATAAGTACTCTTCTACAATAGGACTTAGACGGTGAATCTCATCGATAAATAAAACATCTCTCTCATCTAAATTAGTAAGCAATCCTGCCAGATCTCCCGGTTTATCCAAAACCGGTCCAGAGGTTACTTTTATACCAACACCAAGTTCGTTTGATAAAATATGTGCTAAAGTTGTTTTTCCTAGACCAGGAGGACCGTGAAACAGGGTATGATCCAGTGCCTCTCCTCTTAGATTAGCCGCCTGAACAAAAATCCTAAGATTTTCTAATACTTGATCTTGCCCAGCAAAGTCTTCAAATGTAAGAGGCCTTAATGCTCTTTCAATATCAAGATCTTCATTAGATAAATTATCGTTTGTTGGATTAAGATTTTCGTTCATTTTTTAATGCATTATCAATTCCCGAGTAGATTGCAAAACAAATATACTAGAAAAAGTCCAGCAGTATTGACATATCCCCTATCGAAAATAAAATACACTTAATTGTCAAAGCACATAAGCATTGCCAACACAACTAGACCTATTAGATGATTTTTATTTTTAATTAAAACGTAACTACCTATTATACAGATTAAAAAAAATTGTATATTGCATTTTGTATACAAAATACAATATTATTCATGATACAATATACAGATCTAAGTCAACCAATTTATGAACGATTAAAAGAAATGATCGTTAACGACGAATTGAAACCTGGAGAAAAAATAGTGCAAGAGAAAATTGCTGAATTATTGGGAGTAAGCAGAACCCCCTTAATGAAAGCACTTCTTACTTTAGAAAATGAGTTCTTAGTAGAAAGTATTCCTCGTCGCGGAATATTTGTAAGAACTCCTGATTTAAAAGAAATCATTGATGTATACTTTTGTCGAGAAGCTTTAGAAGGTATGGCTGCAAGATTATTAGCAGAACAACATGACACCTCAATTATCAAACAACTCAAAGATTGTTTTACACCTTTTATAGCGAAGAAAAAAATCAACACTAAAGCCTATGCCAAGGCAGACGAAAATTTTCACAAACTACTCATTAAACTTACCGGCAACACCCCTCTCGACAAAATTTACTTCTTTAGCAATATCCATGACAAGGTAATAGGCTACGGATTAGTGAGACCCCCAGAAGAGACTATGGAAGAGCATTTTAAAATCATTAATGCCATAGCAACTGGGGATTCTGATACTGCAGAACAATACGCAAGAGCTCATATCAGAAAATCAAGAGAAATATTAATTGATCAATATAAAAAAAGAACCAGTGAAGAATTATAATATTGCCGTTGTACCAGGAGACGGCATAGGAAACGAAATTGTACCCGAAGGAATAAAAGTTTTAGAAGCGGTTGCAAAAAAGCACAATTTTAGCATTACTACAGAAAGCTTTGATTGGGGTGCAGGGTACTACTTAAAAAACAAAAAGTTTCTACCAGAAGATGGCTTAGAGGTTTTAAAAAAATTTGATGCTATTTATTTTGGATCCGTTGGACTACCTGAAGTAGATGACACACTACCCGCAAAAGATTACACTTTCAAGGTAAGAACAAACTTTGAACAATACGTAAACTTTAGACCGGTTCGCACATACCCGGGAGTGCAAAGACCATTAAGAACAGAAAAACATATTGATTTTGTTATTATTAGAGAAAATACTGAAGGTGAATTTGTGCAGGTGGGTAGTCAATATTTACCAGATTCAGAAAATGGAATGGGAGTCGACACTAGTATTTTTACTCGAAAAGGTATAGAACGAATCGCACACTATGCCTTTAAACTTGCTCTTAAAAGAAGAAAAAAAGTCACACATATTACAAAGTCTAACACTTTAATCAATAGTCTTACCTATTGGGATAGAATCATAAAGGAAGTAGCACAACAATATCCAGAGGTAGCGCATGACCAAATGTATATTGACAATTCTACAGCAAACTTTGTCCTAAAGCCAGAAATCTTTGATGTTGTTCTAACCACTAATCTTTTTGGAGACATTCTTAGTGACTTAGGTGGTGCTGTTATGGGTAGTCTTGGTCTAGGTGGTAGTGGCAATATTAATCCTGAAAAAGATTTCCCTTCAATGTTTGAGCCTATTCATGGATCTGCCCCAGATATTGCAGGTCAAAATATAGCAAATCCCTATGGTCAGATTTGGTCGGGAGCATTAATGTTAGAGCATTTAGGAGAAGTAAAAGCAGCAGATGCGATTATGCAAGCCATTGATAGATCAACAAAACGCGGAGTTTTAACTGTTGATCTTGGTGGTAAATCCAGCACTGTAGATGTTGCGAATGCTGTAATACAAAATCTTTAAAAAAAGTCATGTATAACGTCGTTGATCTTACGGTTGCCTATTCTAATGAAATAAATGGTTTTACTATACAACCCAGTAAAACCATTGAAACCGATGGATGGAACGCCAGTATGTTGAGTTTTTACTCTCATTGCGGCACTCATATGGATGCTCCTATTCATTTCGATGTTACGAATCAGACTATTGATCAAATTTCAATTTCTAATTGTATAGGCAAGGCATGGATAATAGACGTTCGAAAAGTTAGTGCTAAAGGTTTACTGTACTCAGACCATATTCAACAAAATATAAAAGAGCGATTTATAGCTGGAGATAGTTTAATCTTTTGGACCAACTGGTCGCAACACATATATTCTCCTAAATACAGAGATGAATTACCCAGAATAAGTGAAGAACTGGCATTATGGTGCCTTGAAAACAAAGTGAAAATGATTGGTGTCGAACCACCATCTGTAGCAGATGTAAACAATATAGAAGAGGTCACTAAAATCCATCAAATTTTACTAAAAGGTGTGATAATTATTGAAGGACTCACCAATATTGATAAACTTAAATCTGATTGTGTAGAACTAATCGCATTACCATTAAAAATAACTGGTGGAGACGGTGCTCCTGCAAGAGTAATTGCCATTGAAAAATATTGATGAATATAATCCTATCTGAAATAGAAAAAGAATTACCTGTAGTCGATAAAACCGATTACAGGAGTCAGAACAATTCTCTTTTTTCTCAACTTCATAGGACTTGTATTGTTATTGATGACGACCCCACAGGTAATCAAACCGTTCATGATATTACATTACTAACTAAATGGGATGTAGAGACTATTGCTAATCAATTTCGAAAACAAAATCCAATATTCTTCATCCTTACCAACTCCAGAAGTTTAACTTCTTCTAAAACATCAATTATTTATAATGAAATTATTAGCAATATTACTATTGCTTCAACCATTACACAACGCAGGTTTTCTATTATTAGTCGCAGTGACTCTACTTTAAGAGGCCATTTTGTCGAAGAAACGAATGCTTTACAAAAAGCAAAAAAATATAAAGATGCAATTACAGTTTTTATACCTGCAATGTTTGAAGGAGGTAGAGTAACAGTAAATGACATTCACTATATATCAGACAGCAAACAATTAACCCCTGTTAATGAAACTCCTTTTTCAAAAGATCATTCTTTTGGATATACTGAAGCCAATCTGGTATCATGGATTATAGAAAAAACTAAAAATAAGATTAATTCATCAGAAATATCAACATTCTCAATTTCAGAAATTAGAACACAATCTATTCAACAATTATCCAGAAAAATAATTGACTTAACTCCCAATACATATTGTATTGTAAATACACTCAATTATTCTGACCTCGATAAGATAAGCCACGCTTTATTAAAAGCGCAAAAAGCAGGAAAAACTATCCTGTTTAGAACCTCTAGCTCATTTGTACCTAGTTACATTGGTCTTATAACAAAAGGACTGTTAAAAGCAAGAGATTTTATTGCCGACCTCCCTCAGAACGGTGGCTTACTTATCGTTGGTTCATATGTACAAAAATCTTCAGATCAATTAAAATACCTTTTAAAACATTGCAATCCTGAAAACGTAATAGAAATAGATGTACATCAAGCCTTAAATGAAGATACAAGTACCTATATCAAATCTATAATAACTGTTATAAACAATCAACTTCTACGTCATAATGATATCGTAATATACACCAGTCGAAAACTAATTACAGGAAAAAATACCGAAAGCACTATTGATATTGCCTCAAAAGTATCGTACCTACTCACCTCTTTAATACGCAAGATTTCTACGAGGCCTAAATATATATTAGCCAAGGGTGGCATCACCTCTCATGACATTGCAGTCCATGGACTCGGAATGAACCAATCAAATGTTCTTGGACAGATATTGCCTGGTGTTCCTGTTTGGGAAATGGGTAACGAAACTAAATTCCCAAAGCTACCCTATATTGTTTTTCCTGGAAATGTAGGAGATGAAAAATCATTACACACAATAACACAAAAATTATCTTAACATGACTATAGCATCTAGAAGGTATGGCTTTTTTGCAGGTTCTTTTTTCATCACATTACTACTTTATATTGATAGAGTATGTATATCATCTGCCAAAGAGGCTATTAGTACTGATCTCACTCTTACTGATATTGAAATGGGTTGGGTATTAAGTGCATTTGCCTTAGGGTATGCATTATTTCAAGTCCCAGGAGGAGCTTTAGGAGATAAATTTGGTGTACGAAAAGTAATGACGATCATCATGATCACATGGTCCTTATTTACGTCATTAACAGGTGCTGCATGGAATTATGTTTCGATGTTATGTTTCCGGTTTATTTTTGGAGCAGGAGAAGCAGGAGCTTTTCCAAACATATCAAGAGCTGCATTTTCTTGGGTTCCTCTAAAAGAACGTGGAATTTTTCAAGGTATAAATTTCTCTGGTTCACGTCTGGGAGCCGCATTTGCATTACCATTAGTAGCTTATCTTATTGATGCGTGGGGCTGGAGAACCATTTTTTACTTTTTTGGAGCTATTGGTATTGTTATAGCCTTACTATTTTATTGGATGTTTAGAAATACTCCTGAAGAACATAACGCAATTTCAGAAAAAGAAAAACAATACATTATTGAAAACCGTCAAAAAGAAAAAATATCAGACAATAAAGGAGTCTCAATTAAACAAATTTTAAGCTCTAAAAATGTTCTTTTTGCCATGGGTCAATACATTGGTAGCAATTTTATTTTCTTCTTTACACTTACTTGGTTATTTCCTTATATCAAGCAAAAATATGGACTTAATCTTGTAGACGCAGGGTTTTACGCCATGGTTCCATTATTAGCAGGCGCACTAGGAAATTGGGTTTCGGGATTTATGGTTGATGTTATCTATAAAAAAGGTAAATGGAAACTCTCGAGAAGAGTTCCTGCAATAACAGGATTCATATTTGTTATTATTGGTATTATCTCAAGTTTATACATGAATACGCCTCTTGGTGCTGTTTTATGCATCTCTATTGCTATATTTGGTGCAGATATGACTCTAAGTCCCTCATGGTCTTTTTGTATGGATATAGGGCAAGAAAATTCTGGTAAAGTATCAGGAATGATGAATATGGCAGGAAATCTGGGAGCATTTGCGACAGCTCTTGCTTTTCCTTATTTACAAGAATGGACAGGATCAAATGATCCTTTCTTTTATACTGCCGCTGTATTAGCAGGAGTCGCAATTATATTTTGGTTAAATATGAATCCCGATAAAACCGTTGTGAATGACTAAGAAATTGAAAGGTGTAGCTATAGGAGCAGGATACTTTAGTAGATTTCAATATGAAGCTTGGACCAGAATACCTGAAGTAGCAATCACTGCGCTCTGTGATTTAAATACTACTCGTGCAAAAGAGGTCAAGAATACCTACTTGATTAAAAAACAATATCAGGATTACAAAGAAATGCTAATTCAAGAAAAACCTGATTTTGTTGATATTATTACGCCTCCAGAAACACATTTTGAAATGTGCTGTTTTGCAGCTGATCAAGGAATAGATATTATTTGTCAAAAACCATTGGCTCCAACTTATGAAGAAGCTATTCGACTTGTCGCTTATGTTAAAAGTAAAGGAGTACGATTTGTTGTTCATGAAAATTTTCGCTTTCAGCCTTGGCATAGAGAAATAAAAAAAATTATTGATCATAATGAAATTGGTGACCTTTTTAATCTGAATTTCAGGTCACGATTAGGCGATGGCTGGGGTAATGATGCCTATCTTGAAAGGCAACCCTATTTTCGGGACTACGAAAAATTATTAATTTATGAAACAGGTGTACATTACATAGACACTTTTAGATATCATGCAGGTGAAATCAAAAATGTATATGCAATACTAAAAAAACTAAACCCAATTATTAAAGGCGAAGATTGTGGTATGATGATCCTTAACTTTAAAAATAACGCACACGCCACCTGGGATGCCAATCGCTATAATGAGAGTAATTATCTATCCCCTAGATATACTTTTGGAGAATATCTTATCGACGGTTCAAAAGGCTCTATTAGATTATATCCAGACGGAAAAATAACTATACAACTACTGGGTGAAAACGAAAAAGAACATGCGTACACACATAATGATATTGGTTTTGCTGGAGACTGTTGTTATCTCTTTCAAAGAGATTACGTAGACAACATGATTTTTGATGGGGTTTTTGAAACTAATGTAGATAATTATTTAAAAAACCTTAGTGCCCAAGAGGCAGTATATCAATCTGCAAAAATTAACATGCCTGTTGAGGTTTAACTCCAAAAAACTTAGTTTAAACTAAATAAATTTCATTAAACAACTAAGACATATCTATAAACCCTTTTCTCTAATATAGGTGTATTACTACAACACTCTATACAGACAAGATTTGTTCTCTCTTCTTAGAAAAAGTGTAAAACAAAAGGTGCAAATTCCCTAAAAAAGGGGATGTTCTACCTATAACTTTTGTTGTTTATTTGCCGCATAAATATTAACTACAAACTAACAAATTATGAAAAAATCAAACGTACTTGGCTTTACTAGAATGTCTTGTATGCTAGCACTAGCTGCGGCACTATTAAGTTGTGAAAAAGAAAATGACACCACAGCTGTATCGGTAATCAACTCTACTGAAACTAATTTTTCGCAAGAATTAGCATTTCCAAATAAAACTGGAGATTTAAAAGAAGTTCTTCTGAACAATCAAACAGTTATTGTTGAAGAAATTAACAACAATTATGTTTATCAGGGTGATATTTTGATTAATCCAAATATTGAAAATACCCTTGAAGAAAAAAGTGTTGGTCGATCATTAGATAAATGGAAATGGCCAAATAGAACTGTATTTTTTACCATAGACAGTAATTTACCTAATCAAGCCAGAGTTACAGATGCCATTGCTCATTGGGAGCAAGAAACTGATCTAAGATTTGTAAGACGAACAAATCAGCGTGACTATATTCGTTTTAGAAACGGTAATGGATGTTCATCATTCGTAGGTAGACAAGGAGGTGCTCAAAACATAACACTTGCAAATGGTTGTTCTACTGGAAATACTATTCATGAAATTGGTCATGCAATTGGATTATGGCATGAACAAAGTAGAGCTGACAGAGACAGATACATAAACATTAACTTTAATAATATCGAAAATGGAAGAGCATTCAATTTTCAGACTTATGGACAGCAAAACCAAGACGGAAATGAATATACTTCTGCTTTAGATTTTGGAAGTATAATGATGTACGGACCATTTGCATTTTCTAAGAATGGACAACCAACTATTACTAGAAAAAATGGAACTACATATAGTGTACAAAGAAATGCTTTATCTCAACAAGATATTGATGGTATCGAAAGAAGGTATGCTAATGTGTCTTTTTGGTTAACAAATAATCGAAGAGGAGCTTCTAGAGGTCAAAAGATTATTGACGGTAGCGTTAGAGGAATAAAAGTAAGAGAACAATCTGGATATGGCGTTATCAATGCTGCTATTACCAGAGGCAGTGTCTCATCTGCTTGGACAACAACCAACACTAGAGGACGTATCAAATCTGTTTCTTTTAGCAACCCAAATGATTATGCTACTGGGATTGAAGTAAGAGAACAATATGGTTATGGAATCATTGATGTAAGGCTTATTAGCCAAAATGGAAACAAAACTCCTTGGGCGACTAATAATCCAAGAGCGAATAGAGTTTTAAGGTACAATGCTCCTTCTGGAAGATTTATTACTGGAATTGAAGCTCAAGAACAAAGTGGATATGGAATAATTGACTTAAGAGTTTTTGTAAACAACTAGATATAACACAAATTTTAATCACGTAATAGATTTGTAATCATAATCTAATAAAGGCTGCTACTAACATATAGCAGCCTTTTAACTTTATCAAACTTCTATAGGTTATATTACTTAATGGCAAACTTAACCCATACTCCATTCTTATATTTCAAACATTCTAAAACTTCTCTTTTATAAATTTCCATATTATAGATATGATAAAAGTAAATAGTGATTAATTTCTGCTTTAAATATTAGTTCTACGAGTAGATCTTTTAAGAATCTATTATATCTAAACAAGGTTTTTAAACAGTTTTATAGTTACATAAGTGATACAACTCTTTACTGTTCGATTGTACGTATAAAAAAAGCTCTTTCCTAGATGAAAGAGCTTTTATATTTTAAACATCAATATAAATCATTAATGATGCATTTCTTCTTCGTTATCCTGCAATGGTACGATTTGAGGAACAAAGTCCTGTCCAGCAATTACATACTCACCATTTTCATTAGTTTTACTGTAATCGTAAGGCCATCTATATACGCTAGGGATTGCTCCTGGCCAGTTACCATGCATATGCTCTACTGGTGTAGTCCACTCTAAAGTATTTGAACTCCATGGATTTTGCGTTGCTTTCTTACCATAGAACATAGAATGAATAAAGTTATATAAGAATACTAACTGTGCCGCAGCGGTAATTAATGCAAATACTGTTATTAACACATTAGTATCTTGTAAATCATCAAAATATGGGAAATTAGAATTTGTATAGTAACGACGTGGTAATCCTGCCATACCAATGAAGTGCATTGGGAAGAATACTCCGTACGCACCAATTGCTGTTACCCAAAAATGTACATATCCCAAGTTTTTATTCATCATTTTACCATACATCTTAGGGAACCAATGATATACACCTGCAAATAATCCATAAAGAGCAGATATTCCCATTACTAAGTGGAAATGCGCTACTACAAAATACGTATCGTGCACATTAATATCAAGAGTACTATCACCAAGAATGATTCCTGTAAGACCACCTGTTATAAAAGTAGATACCAATCCAATAGAGAATAACATTGCTGGGTTAAGTTGCAAATTACCTTTCCATAGTGTAGTGATATAGTTAAATGCTTTTACTGCTGATGGTATAGCGATCAATAATGTTGTAAATGTAAATACTGATCCTAAAAATGGATTCATTCCCGATATAAACATATGGTGACCCCATACAATTGTAGATAAGAATGCAATTGCTAATATAGAAGCAACCATCGCTCGGTATCCAAAAATTGGTTTACGTGAATTTGTAGCTATTATCTCTGAAGTAATACCCAATGCCGGTAATAAAACGATATACACTTCTGGGTGACCTAAGAACCAAAATAAATGTTCAAATAATACAGGTGACCCACCTTGATTATGTAATACTTCTCCTTGAATATAGATATCACTTAAATAGAACGAAGTACCAAAACTTCTATCCATTATTAATAGTAAAGCTGCAGATAATAAAACTGGAAATGATACAACACCGATGATCGCAGTTACAAAGAACGCCCAAATTGTAAGTGGCATTCTTGTCATAGACATCCCTTTAGTTCTAAGGTTTATAACCGTTACCACATAATTTAATGACCCTAATAAAGATGATGCTATAAATATAGCCATCGATACTAACCATAAAGTCATCCCTGTTCCGGAACCACCAATTGCCTGTGGCAATGCACTTAAAGGTGGGTAAATTGTCCAACCTGCAGATGCTGGCCCAGCTTCGGCAAATAATGATAGCACCATGATTACACTACTTAAGAAGAATAACCAGTACGATATCATATTTAAGAATCCTGAAGCCATATCACGTGCTCCAATTTGTAATGGAATTAGTAAGTTACTAAATGTACCACTCAAACCTGCAGTAAGTACAAAGAATACCATGATAGTACCGTGAATAGTTACTAAAGCCAAGTACATACTTGGATCCATAACCCCATCTTTACCAAATTTACCAAGTAAAACTTCATAAACTGTAAACTGGTGATCTGGCCATGCCAATTGCATTCTAAACAATAAAGACATTGCAATACCAATAATTCCCATAATCAAACCAGTAATCAAATACTGCTTAGAGATCATTTTATGATCTTGACTAAAAATATATTTAGTAATAAATGTCTCCTTATGGTGCCCGTGATCGTCGTGACCGTGATCGTGGTTATCTCCTTGATGTGCTGACATAACGCTCATTTCTTTTTTAATATACTATATTAATTTTTCTTTCTCTTCTTAGTTGCTTGCTTGTGCAGATAATTGTTCTCCAAAAGTTGGTTGTGTTTTTAACCAAGCTTCATAATCCTTTTCAGATTCTACAACAATCTTCATTTGCATATTATAGTGAGATGCTCCACAAATTTTATTACATAACAAATAATACTCGAATTCGTATGTTTCTAAAGCCTCGTCACCTTTTGCAACTAATTTTTTACTCTTTTCTTTTCTAATTTTATTGATCGTAGCAACTTTCTCAACCATAAAATCACTATTCTTCATCTCTTCAGAAGTCATTGTAGGTGTATATGAAAATTCTGTGATCATACCAGGAACAACATTCATCTGTGCTCTAAAGAAAGGCATATATGCAGAGTGCAATACATCCTGTGATCTCATCTTAAAGATAACCTTTCTATTAACAGGTAAATGTAATTCGGTAGTTATTTTATCATCTTTACCATAATTGTCTGCAACATCAATACCTAATGTATTAATTCCTTCAATAAAACGAACATTCGCTTTACCTAGTTCATTATCTGATCCAGCATATCTTGCTCTCCAATCAAACTGATAAGCATATAATTCGACAATTAATGGATCTCCTTCTTCTTCGTCGATATTCATAATATCGGTCCAAGTAAATAAACCATAAATAATTAATCCAGCTAATACGATTACCGGAATTATCGTCCAAATAAATTCTAATTTATCATTATCAGCAAAGAATAAAGCTTGATTTCCTTTCTTACCTCTGTATTTGTATGCGAAATAGTGTAACAATCCTTGTGTAAGGAATTGAACAATAAATATAAGCACCATAGAGATGAACATCAATTGATCATAATCTACCCCATGCTCAGAAGCCGATTCTGGAAGGAAGAACGTATGATACTGCACAAAGCAATATAAGGTTAATAAGTACATGAATATTACAAATGCAAGCATAAGCTTACCTTGTAAATTGTTATCCTTATCATTTGCGACTTGAGAATTATCCGCATTCTTTAATTGAGACAATTTCAAAATTTTTGACATTTGCCACAATGTAATTCCGAAAAGCGCTATAACTACTATGGTTAAAAATACACTCATTTTTATCTATCTTCTTATTTTACAATTCAAATTTTAATAATGGAAATGTTTACTTTCCTCTAAATACGGATTACCCTTAGCAAGCAACGGAGCTTTTGTTAGTGCTCTGAACACTACAAATAAGAACAGTCCTAAGAACAATAACACAGCGCTTATTTCGCTAATCCCAATAAACCAAGATTCACCAACAGTTGCAGGCATAACCATATTATATACATCTATATAGTGACCACAAAGGATTACAATTCCTGCCATTACCACGAACCAATTTACACGTTTAAAGTCACTATTCATTAACACTAATAAAGGGAAAATGAAATTCATTACTAACATTCCGAAGAATGGAAGTTTATAATCTTCGATACGTGTAATGAAATAGGTTACCTCTTCTGGTATATTCGAATACCAAATCAGCATAAATTGAGAGAACCAAAGGTATGTCCAGAAAATACTAATACCGAACATAAATTTAGCCAAATCATGTATATGACTATTATTTACAAATTCTAAATATCCTTTAGATTTAAGGTAAATTGTTATCAGTGCAATTGTAGTAATTCCCGATACAAATAAACTTGCAAACACATACCAACCAAATAATGTACTAAACCAGTGCGGATCAAAACTCATTATCCAATCCCATGACATCATTGATTCTGTATAAATAAAGAATACTAAGAATCCAGCTGCAATTTTAAAACTTTTCTTATACCAAACGTTACCTTCAGGGCTTTCGTCTTGTTTTCTAGAAAATTTAACGGCAAAATGGCGATATAATAACCAACCACCCATAAAAATAGCCGCTCTAATTATAAAACCAGTTCCGTTTAACCAACCTGATTTACCTTGGATTAATTTATCATGTGCAACAACTTCTGGATCTGCCCACACGAATAAATGGTTTACATGAAATCCTGATAAAGCCAAGATTACAAATAAGATCAAACCACCGGGAACTAGATATGCAGTAATTGCCTCCATTACCCTAAACAATACAGGAGACCATCCTGCTTGCGCCGCAAATTGTATCGCATAAAATGCAAGTACACCTAAAGCGATCATAAAAAAGAAGAACGCTGCAATGTATAATGAAGCCCAAGGCTTATTTTGTAGTTGATGTAAAATGTGTTCATAATGTGCGTCACCTCCATGAGCATCTTCAGCATGTGATTCTCCATGAGACGCGGCTTGTACTGCTTCACCATGACCACCTCCATGAGCGTCGTGCGCTGCCATCATTTCTTTTACCTCTTCTATAGAACCAGGTCTATCAGCAAATCCTATAACAAGACCTACAAGACCTACAACCATAAGGATGATAGAAAATAATCTTAATCTATTTGATAGCGTATACATATCTTTATAATATCGTTATTCTTAACTTTTTACTACTGCACTAGTGTGCGTTACTATGTTCTTCTGTTGATTCGTGATGATCTTCTTCTGTTGCTGTATGATGATCTTCTTTGATCTTTTCTGTTTCAACAATAGCAACATCAGCATCAATTCTCGGTGTTTTACCTTCGAGATCTGCTTTTAGTTTTTCAACATATTGAACAATCTGCCAACGTTCATGTTCATTAGTCTGAGAAGCATAAGACCCCATAGAATTAATCCCGTAGTACATTACATGATAGATACTTCCTTCTGTAATAGCTCTACCTGCATCATCGTAACTTGGTACTCCTAGAATCTTTTCTCTTTTTACTAAAGTTCCTTTTCCGTTTCCTTTATCTCCATGGCAAATCGCACAATAAATATTGTAAAGCTCTTTACCTTTTTCTTCATTTTCTTTTGTGTATCGAATAGGATTCTTTAATGTATCCTTAGCCAGTTGATACCCTTCGTTAGAGTTTTCAAAGTCATACGGCATCCAACCTCTTGGGATAGATCCTTCTGCTGGTAATTTAGCTTCTTGTCCATTTTCTCCAAATACACCATACTCACCATAAGTCTCGTAACCTACAGACTCATACATATTTGGCATATACTGATAATTTGGCTTTGTATCTTTTTGACAAGAAACAACACTAATCATCACTACTGCGGCTGCTAATATTTTAATAGTATTTTTCATTAGTACTAATGGTTATCTTCTTCCTTATCTATTACTTTAATTTCTACTGCTCCTGTGTCTCCTAATAAACTAGTTAGTTTATTAACATCATGATTTCCAGCATCAACTTCCATTAAGAAATGATCATCTGTAGTTCTTACATCAGGATTTTCTGCTTTTTTAAATGGCCATAATCTACTTCTCATATAAAAAGTAATTACCATTAAATGCGCTGCAAAAAATACAGTAAGTTCAAACATGATAGGCACAAATGCGGGCATGTTTTCAAGGTAACTAAAACTTGGTTTACCACCGATATCTTGTGGCCAGTCCTCGATCATAATAAAATTCATCATTAAGATCGCAACTGTTAACCCAACACAACCATACATAAAAGCTGTAATAGCTAATCTGGTATGTGGTAATCCCATTGCTTTATCAAGTCCGTGAACTGGAAAAGGTGTAAATATCTCTTCGATATGATAATGTTCTGCTCGAACTTTCTTAACAGCGTCCATCAGAACGTCGTCATCTATATATAATGCATGTATAACTTTTGATGCCATACTATTAGTTATTTTTAAGTTGTTCTGCCTGACCAGCCCAATCATCACGTTGTGCTCTACCAGGGAAAGATCCTGTTATACTATCTAATAAATCGTACTCTGCTTTAGTCATTTTACTTACTTGATCGAAAGTAAATATTCCAATCTCGTTAAGTTTATTTTCCATAACAGGTCCAATTCCGTTTACTTTCTTAAGATCATCAGCAGTTTGTGTAGAAGCATCAAAAGTACCTAAATTATCAAGTAAACTATTGATGTCATCTTGACTAGCTTCCTTAGCTTCTGTCTTTTCTACTACTTGCTCTGCCACTACCTCTTCTGTAGTAATCTTCACGTTACTTTTTGGTAATTGATCTCTATGATCAATCCCAGCTTCTCTTAATTTTTTATACTTCTCTCCCGAAGATTTCAAAATAGTTTTTACTTCAGCTTGTGCAATCACTGGGAATGTACGCGCATATAATAAGAACAATACGAAGAAGAATCCTATCGTTCCGATAAAAATTCCTATATCAACAAAAGTAGGAGAGAACATTGTCCATGAAGATGGTAAATAATCTCTATGTAATGATGTTACAATAATTACAAAACGCTCAAACCACATCCCTATATTTACAACAATAGAAATAAAGAAAGAGAACATGATACTTCTTCTCAGTTTTGGGAACCACATAAACTGTGGAGAGAATACGTTACACGTCATCATTGCCCAATATGCCCACCAGTAAGGTCCAGTTGCTCTATTTAAGAAAGCATACTGTTCGTACTCTACTCCAGAGTACCATGCAACAAACAGTTCTGTTATATATGCTACACCCACTATAGAACCAGTAATCATGATTACAATATTCATTAATTCTATATGCTGGATAGTAATGTAGTCTTCTAGATTAGAAACCTTTCTCATGATAATAAGTAAGGTATTTACCATTGCAAATCCTGAGAAGATTGCCCCTGCCACAAAATAAGGAGGGAAAATCGTAGTATGCCACCCTGGTATTACAGACGTAGCAAAATCAAAAGATACAATTGTATGTACAGAAAGTACAAGTGGTGTTGCCAAACCTGCAAGTACTAAAGACACTTCTTCAAAACGTTGCCAGTCTTTTGCTCTTCCACTCCATCCAAAAGAAAGGATACCGTATATCTTTTTATTAAATGGTGTAATTGCTCTATCTCTGATCATCGCAAAATCTGGTAATAAACCTGTCCACCAGAAAACTAATGATACTGATAAATACGTAGAAATTGCAAATACATCCCAAAGTAAGGGTGAATTAAAGTTTACCCACAGAGATCCAAATTGATTTGGAATAGGCAGTACCCAATATGCTAACCATGGTCTACCCATGTGAATAATTGGGAACAAACCTGCTTGAATAACCGAGAAAATGGTCATCGCTTCTGCAGATCTGTTAATTGCCATTCTCCATTTTTGACGGAAAAGCAATAGTACTGCAGAAATCAGTGTTCCGGCGTGACCTATACCTACCCACCATACAAAATTGGTGATATCCCAGGCCCAACCTACTGTTTTATTTAATCCCCAGGTTCCTATACCTGTAGAAACTGTATATATTATACAACCTATCCCCCAAAGGAAAGCAATAAGCGCGATAGAAAATACAATCCACCATGATTTGTTTGCTTTACCTTCAACTGGTGCTGCAACATCGACAGTTACGTCGTGGTACGTTTTATCGCCAGTTACTAAAGGCTTTCTTATAGGTGCTTCGTAATGAGACATAATCCTTTATAATTGAATTGATTCTTTATTTAGTTAATTAGGCTTCTGTAGTATTTCTTACTTTAGTTTGGTACATAACATTAGGTTTTGTTCCAACATGCTCAAGTAAGTGATACATACGGTTATCTTCTTTAAGTTTAGCAACCTCGCTATCCTTATCATTAATATCACCAAATACCATAGCACCTGATGAACAAGCAGCAGAACAAGCAGTTTGGAATTCTCCATCCTTGATTACTCTACCATCTCTTTTTGCATCCAAAATAGTTTTTTGAGTCATTTGGATACACATAGAACATTTTTCCATAACCCCTCTAGAACGTACTGTTACATCAGGATTAATAACCATTCTACCTAAATCATTATTCATATGATAATCAAACTCGTCATTGTTATTATACAAGAACCAGTTAAATCTACGTACTTTATAAGGGCAGTTATTTGCACAGTATCTTGTTCCAACACAACGGTTATATGCCATGTGATTTTGACCTTGTCTACCATGAGAAGTTGCCGCTACAGGACATACTGTTTCACATGGAGCATGATTACAATGTTGACACATTACAGGTTGAAATACTACTTGTGGATTCTCTGCAGGGCTTTCCATCTCTCCAAATTCTGACAAAGAACTTCCTAATCCAGCAATATTATCTTTTTTAACATTATCTGTATCAAAAGTATCTTGAGAAGAATAATAACGATCAATACGTAACCAGTGCATATCACGAGATCTACGTATTTCTGATTTACCAACTACAGGGACATTATTTTCTGCATGACATGCAATCACGCAGGCACCACATCCAGTACAAGCATTTAAATCTATAGAAAGATTAAAATGATGACCTACAGAACGATCGAATTCATCCCAAAGATCAACCTCTGGAGAAGTTACCTCATACTCAATATGATTTTTACTAACTTCAGGAATTGCATTCCATTCGTGCTTATCTTTTGTGTTGAATATTTCAAGCGTGGTCTCTTTTACAATATCACCACGTCCCATTAACGTATTATGCAACTGCACACAAGCAAACTCATGCGTACCTTCTGCTGCTGAAACAGATACATTCTGTACTGCATTAAGGTTTTGATATAATGTATAGGCATTAACACCTACTACCATTTCTTCTTTAAGGCCGTGAGATTTTCCGTAACCCAACGCTAATCCAACAGAACCTTTTGCTTGTCCTGGCTGAATAATTACTGGTACAACGACATCTTTTCCGTTAGCAGTAACTTTAGCATAACTACCATTTAATGCACCGTTAGCTACATTTTCATTTGTCAACCCTAACTCTTGAGCATCTGCTTTAGAAACTGTTAAATAGTTATCCCAAGAAGCTCTAGTAATTGGATCAGGCATTTCTTGTAACCAAGGATTATTTGCCTGTTGTCCATCTCCTAATGATGTCTTAGTATATAAAGTAAGTTCTAAACCACTTGCTTTAGCTATTGAAAGTCTTCTTGCAGCAGCACCAACATTAGGCCCACTTACAATAGGAGCTTCTCCTTCTACAACAGCATCTCCTTCTGGAGCTGCAATAGCATCAACCAATTCTTGTTTTGGTAATGAAGGTTGCACTAACACTCCATCATGCAAAGCTTGGTTCCAAGAAGATCCTCCTAGAATACCAGTCCATGCACTTTTAATATAATCGTGATAAGTAGATGAGTTACCTGTCCACTTCAATAATGTTTCTTGAAACTGTCTTGTATCAAATAAAGGCTTGATAGTTGGTTGCACAAGGCTATAACTTCCTTTCTTCAACTCAACATCTCCCCAGGCTTCTAAATAATGTGGAGTTGTAGCAATATAATTACACTCAGACGATGTTTCATCATCATGCATACTGAAAGCTACAGAAATATCAACTTTACCAAGACCTGTTTTAAATTCCTCGGCATTTGGCAATGAAAACACAGGATTTACTCCTGCTATCAATATACCTCCAACACGACCAGCATTCATATCTTTTACAAGCTGAGCAACAGCTTTAGCATCACCTTGTCTTATTTTACGAGGTGTACTTTCGTTAAATGCTTTACTTTTTATTGTCTTATTTATCTCTAGCACTACTAATTGTGCATCAACGTCTTGTATACCCGATACTACTAATGCGTTACTACCAGCTTTCTGGATTTCTTTAGCCGCTTTTACTACAGCTGCATCAAGATTAGCTCCTAAAGAGCTTTTTGATCCAGACCCTGTTACATAAGCGTATAATGCCGCCAACACTTGTTTTTGCTGTGAAGGCTTTATTGCTACTCTTGTATCTGCATTAGCTCCTGACAAAGACATGTTCGATTCAAACTGAATATGCTTTGACATTTTACCATTTTTAGGCACGCGCCCTTGAGCATATCCACCATCATATCCACCACCTTGCCAATCTCCTAAGAAATCTGCTCCAATACTTACCACGGTATTAGCTTTTGCAAAATCATAATCTGCTAAAGCTCTTTCTCCGTACATAATTTGATACGCATCTAAAGCTTCACTTTGAGAAATCGCATCATATACAACATGCTTTACATTTCGATATTTAGCTTTAAATTCTGCAATCAGCTTTGATGTAGAAGGACTAGCAAACGTTTGAGTAAATATTACTAACTCTTTTCCACCAAGTGCATTTAGCTTAGCCCCTACTTCTTTATCTAAATCTGCCCAACTAATATCTTCTTTCCCTTTTTTAGGTCCTTGAAGACGTGTATTATCATACAATGACAATACAGAAGCATGCACTCTTGCATTAGCTTCTCCATTAGATCTTGCCAGATTATTATTTTCTACTTTGATAGGTCGACCTTCTCTTGTTTTTATTAAAACACTAGCGAAATCAAAACCATCAGCTATAGTAGTAGCATAATAGTTTGCCACACCAGGAACAATTCTGTCTGGCTGAACAACGTAAGGTATTGATTTTTTAACAGGACCTTCGCATGCTGCAAGTGAAGCAGCTGCTGTACTAAAACCTACATATTTAAGAAAATCACGACGTGTAGTTGACGAATTCTCTAAGGATGACTTATCTCCCAAAAACTCATCTGTCGGAATTTCCTGTACAAATTCGTTTTGTTGTAGCGTCTCAACAATAGAGCTATTTTCGTTTAGCTCTTCAACACTTTTCCAGTATTTCTTGTTTGATGACATATATAATTGATATTAGCTTCTTAATATTTATCCGAAATCGGATACAATTTTATTAGTAATGACATTTACCACATTCCAGACCACCCATTTGAGCAGCTGTTAGTTTATCCACGCCATATTTTTTAGAGAGTTCTGAATGAATCTTCTCATAATATTTATTATCCGCCACTTTTACATTAGTTTCTCTGTGACAATTGATACACCACCCCATAGTAAGTGGAGCATGTTGATACATGATTTCCATCTCTTCTACCGGTCCATGACATTTTTGACATTCAACACCTGCAACGCTTACGTGTTGTGAGTGATTAAAATATGCAAAGTCAGGTAAATTATGAATACGAACCCATTTTACTGGCTCTGTTTCTCCTGTATATTTTTGAGCATCTGCATCCCATCCCACAGCCTTATATAGCTTTTGGATTTCACCGTCATAAAACTCCTTAGAATAATCTTCTGTAGCTGTAGTTTCTGCAACTTCACCTATAGATTTATGACAATTCATACACACATTAAGAGAAGGAATCCCAGAATGTTTTGAAACACGTGCAGAAGAGTGACAATACTTACACTCTATCTGATTATCACCTGCGTGAATTTTATGCGAGTAATGAATTGGCTGTATTGGCTGATACCCTTGATCAACACCAACCTGCATAAAGTACCCATAAACAAAGTAACCACTTGTTAACAATAAGAATATAGCTGTAACTAAAACTAAGAATTGATTTTGAACAAAAGCTTTCCAGATAGGAGTTCTAGCTTCTGGTTCTGGTAATTCTATATTACTAGCTTCTGCAAAACGTTTAAGTGTATTATTTACTAAAAACAATATCACAACTAACATTAAGAAAACTAATGCCAAACCAGCAAGGATAATATCGGTAGATACTCTTGAATCACTAGATGTCGGAGCAACCGTAGATCCTGAACCTGCAGCAACGGCTGGCGCAGCTTTTGGCTCCATTACATACGCCAAAATATTATCTATATCACCATTAGTTAACTGCGGAAATGCGTTCATCGCAGTTTTGTTATACTCTTCATAAATAGCTACCGCTTGTGCATCACCAGATGCAATCATTGCTGCACTATTTTTTACCCAAGAGTATATCCACTCTCTTTCGTACTTATCAGCAACTCCAAAAAGAGCTGGACCTGTCATCTTTTTATATCTTTTATGACATGCTGCACAAAGAGAATTAAATAATGCTTTTCCTTTTGCTGCATCACCTCCAGCAGAGGCTTCTGTTGCAACAGCACTATCAGCAACTGCTTCTTCCTGTCCAAAAACAGGATTAAAAAAAGTAAATAAAAAAACAGTTCCTATGATTAGGATTTTGGAGGCTGAATTTCGGTGTTTCACCTGTTTCATATTATTACGTAGAATTATCGTCTTAATTTTGGCATGGTTTTTTCGTTTACTATCTCGAAAAGATAAAAAACCATCACTTTTAATTCGACGACAAAAGTACTATAATAAGTCGATTTTAGAAATGTTAGAGAACCGTTAAGTATTAATTTATAATAATTCTAAATAATATTTTTTAACCATTGTGAGTTATTAAACTTTACCTTTGCTTCAAATCAATTTGTAATGAGAATGTTAAACATGAAAGGCTACATTTTACTATTAGGTTTTTGTTACTTTAATAGTTCATCTTTAATTGCTCAGGATACTATAAATACTCAAATTCCTGACAGTAATGGCTTTGTAAAAGCTATTATCCCCCCTAGACAAGAGGCTTCTGTGACCATAAATCAAGACCCTAGAATCAAAATGCTTCTTGATTTAAAATCAAAAATGGAAAAAGATGGAGAGTTTAGTGATCGCTATAAAATTCAGCTATATTATGGAAATTTAAATAAAGCTAACGAAATTATGAGGTCCGCTAAAGAGAATTTTCCAGATTGGAGCGCAACAATGCAATGGGAAACACCAAATTATAAAGTATGGATAGGGAACTACAGAACGCGTCTTGATGCAGATAAAGCTCTTAAAGAAATCCACGCTGAGTTTCCAAATGCCTTTATTTTTAAACCCGAATAACAAAGTATTAAACCGAAGTCCTATCTTTTAATAAAGATAGGTCACTTATACATAAAAAAAAGCCGTTACAATTGTAACGGCTTTTTTTTATGTATAAACTTTAATAGCTACAGTTTCTTTTTAACTGCTACTTCTTGATAAGCTTCAATAACATCATCGACTCTTATGTCATTATAATTCTTGATTTGCATACCACAGTCATAACCTTTACTTACCTCTTTAACATCGTCTTTAAAACGTTTTAATGAAGAAAGCTCTCCTGTATACACCACAACACCTTCTCTTATCAATCGGATTCCTGAATTTCTAAAAATCTTACCATTCTGAACCATACATCCTGCAATTGTACCAATTTTAGAGATTTTGAATGTCTCTCTAATCTCTGCAGTACCTGTAATCTCTTCCTTCATTACTGGAGAAAGCATACCTTCCATTGCATCTTTCAGATCATTTATAGCATCATAGATAATAGAATATGTTCTGATATCTATTTCTTCTTTATCAGCAACCTGTCTGGCATTACCTGCAGGTCTAACATTAAACCCAATAATAATTGCATCAGAAGCAGAAGCCAATAACACATCACTTTCGGTAATAGCACCTACAGCTTTATGAATAATATTTACATGAATCTCTTCTGTAGACAATTTCTGGAAAGAATCTGTTAATGCTTCAACAGAACCATCAACATCACCTTTAAGAATTATATTTAACTCTTTGAAATCTCCAAGTGCAATACGTCTACCAATTTCATCAAGAGTAATATGTCTTTGCGTACGCACCGATTGTTCTCTATGCAACTGAGCTCTTTTAGAAGCAATATCTTTTGCCTCACGCTCATCTTCTAGCACATTAAACTTATCACCAGCTTGTGGCGCACCATCTAATCCTAAAATTGACACTGGCGTTGAAGGACCAGCTTCTTTTACATTATTACCTCTCTCATCCTGCATTGCCTTAACCTTACCACTATTTTTTCCTGCAAGAACATAATCTCCTACTCGAAGCGTTCCTGTTTGAACCAAAATAGTAGAAACGTATCCTCTTCCTTTATCCAAGAATGCCTCAACAACAGTTCCCGATGCTAATCTATCTGGATTTGCTTTAAGCTCTAATATCTCAGCTTCTAAAAGTACCTTTTCTAATAATTCTTTTACACCTAATCCAGTTTTTGCAGAAATATCATGAGACTGTATTTTACCTCCCCAATCTTCCACTAACAAATTCATAGAAGCAAGCTTCTCTTTTATTTTCTCTGGATTAGCTTCTTGTCTATCTACTTTGTTTATAGCAAATACAATAGGAACGCCAGCAGCTTGTGCATGACTAATAGCCTCTTTTGTCTGGGGCATCACATCATCATCTGCAGCAATCACAATAATTGCTAAATCTGTTACTTGTGCACCACGAGCACGCATTGCTGTAAATGCTTCGTGACCTGGAGTATCTAGGAATGCGATTTTTTGCCCTCCTGCCAACTGAACTCCATATGCACCAATATGCTGTGTAATACCACCACTTTCACCGGCGATTACATTTTCTTCTCGTATATAATCTAGAAGCGAAGTTTTACCGTGATCTACGTGACCCATTACAGTGACTATAGGAGCTCGTGTAACTAAATCTTCAGGAGCATCAACAACTTCTTCAATAGACTCTTCAATATCTGCGGTTACAAAATTAACCTCATAACCAAATTCATCTGCAACAATAGAAAGTGTCTCTGCATCTAAACGTTGATTCATGGTTACCATAATCCCTAAAGACATACAAGCTGAAATTATATCAGTTGTTGGCACACTCATCATCGTAGCGACTTCTGCAGCTGTAACAAATTCTGTTACCTTTAGAACTTTACTTTCTTGTTCTTGTTGTGCAACATCATCTTCTGCTTTTTGACGGTGTTGATCCCTTTTATCTCTACGGTATTTAGCTGCTTTTGACTTGTTAGATTTACCTTGTAATTTCTCTAAGGTTTCTCTAACCTGTTTTTGCACTTCTTCTTCGCTTGGCTCTTCCTTTACAACAGGCGGTCTTTTGCCTTTTGCGGCACCACCACGACCCCTATTACCAGGACCTCTATTACCAGGGCCTCTATTACCTCCCTGGCCACCCGGTCTATTACCACCTTGTCCACCAGCGTTATCTTTACTTATTCTTCTTCGACGTTTTTTAGCGTCTGCAGAACCACCACCAGTCTTCTTATCAGACTTATCATCTTTTTTCTTTACCGGCTTCTTAAACTGAGTTAAGTCAATTTTTTGTCCTGTAAAGTTTGGACCATCTAACTTTTTATACTGAGTTTTAACACGCCCCGACTCTTCTGGTTTCTCTTCTGTAGCAGGTTTTTCTTCGCTAACAGGCTCAACAACCTTTGGCTTTTCCTCGGCTACTACAGGTGCTTTTGGCTTTTCTTCTTTTTTCACTTCCTTCGGAGGAGCTTGTTTCGTAATCTTTATTCCTTTTTTAACAGGTCTATTTGAAACTATTTCAGGCTCTTTTGCCTTCACCTCTTCTTTTTCTTTTTTAGGAGGAACATCTGCTACTTTTTCTTCGGGCTGCGATGTTTGCTCCTCTTTCTTATTTAAGTCAATTTTGCCTACTTGTTTAGGCCCACTTAGTTGAGCTTTGGCTTTTACGACTTCACGAGCTTCTGCTTGCTTACGCTTTTCTTCTTGCTCATTCTCGATCTGCACGCGTAACGCTTCTTTCTCTTTCTTCTTTTCTTCACCAACCTCTTTTGAAGCGACTTTCTTACTCTTATCAGTCTGAAATTCATCACACAAGAGCTGATAAATCTCTGAAGAAATTTTTGTGGTAGGACGCGCATCAATATCATGACCTTTTGAACTCAAAAAGTCAACAGCCCGATCTAGCGAGATATTGAATTCACGTAATACCTTATTTAATCTCATTGTTTTTGCTTCAGCCATAAATGCCTATTATTTTATGCTCAAATATAAATTAATTGTGTTTATTAATCCTCAAATTCTGATTTTAATATTTTAAGGACTTCACTAACAGTTTCTTCTTCAAGATCTGTTCGTTTTACTAAATCAGCTAAATCTTGCTCCAAAATACTCTTCGCAGTATCTAACCCTATCTTAGAGAACTCTTCTATTATCCAAGAATCTATCTCATCAGTAAATTCTGTAAGCTCTACATCTTCTTCAACACCTTCTCTAAATACATCTATCTCATAACCTGTAAGTTGACCAGCCAGTCTGATATTGTGTCCTCCACGACCTATTGCCTTAGAAACTTCTTCTGGTCTTAACATTACCTCTGCTCTACTTGTTTCTTCATTAATCTTAATCGAAGTTACTTTTGCAGGACTTAATGATCTTGTTATATATAACTGTAAGTTATTTGTATAATTTATAACATCAATATTTTCATTTCCTAATTCTCTCACTATACCATGAATACGAGAACCTTTCATTCCAACACATGCTCCAACAGGATCAATTCTATCATCATAAGAATCTACAGCAACTTTTGCCTTTTCTCCTGGTATCCTAACTACTTTCTTAACCGTTATTAATCCATCAAAAACTTCAGGAATTTCTGATTCAAAAAGTTTTTCCAAGAACAAAGGAGATGTTCTAGACATAATAATTGCCGGCTTATTACCTTTAAGCTCAACAGACTCTATAACACCTCTTACGTTTTCACCTTTACGGAAAAAATCAGAAGGTATTTGTCTATCTTTTGGCAAAATAATCTCATTACCCTCATCATCTAACATTATGATTGCTCTATGTCTTATATGATGAACCTCTGCCGTATATATCTCTCCTTCTAACTCCTTAAATTGCTTATATATATTCGTATTATCGTGTTCATGAATTTTAGAAATCAAATTTTGTCGTAATGCCAAAATTGAACGTCTTCCTAAATCAATAAGCTTAACCTCTTCAGACACATCTTCACCAACTTCAAAATCTGGTTCTATTTTTTGAGCCGCTGTTAATGATATTTCTTGATTATCATCCTCTACTTCCCCATCTCCTACAACAATTCTATTTCTCCAAATCTCTAAATCCCCCTTATCTGGATTTATAATGATATCAAAATTATCATCGCTACCAAATTTCTTCTTAAGAGCATTCCTAAACACATCTTCTAAAATTGACATTAGCGTCACACGATCTATAAACTTATCATCTTTAAATTCTGAAAATGATTCTATTAATGCGATATTTTCCATATCAATGAATAATTAAAATGTTATCATAACTTTTGCTTCCACAATATCTTCATAAGCAACAGTTGCTTCTTTTACTACTGTTACTTTACCTTTTCCAATTGGTTTTGGCTCTCTAGTTTTCCAAGTAAGCAAAACCTTGTTATCATTGGTTACTGAAATCAATTCCCCTTCTACTGTTTCGTCTTTAGTTTTCACTTTTAGTTTTCTACCTATATTCTTTCTGTACTGACGAATATGCTTTAAACCTTCAGAAACCCCTGCAGACATCACTTGCAAAGAAAAATCTTCCTCATCTCTATCCAAATTATGCTCAATTGCTCTGCTTATAGCAATACAATCTTCAACTTTAACCCCTTGATCTCCATCAATAATAACTTCGATACTATTATCGGGATTAATCTTATAATCAATTAGAAATAAAGACGGGTTTTCCGCTAGTGCTTCTTCTAATAATTTTTGAGACTTATCTTTTAATGACATAAGTAGATAAAAAGAGGGGACTTTTCGTCCCCTCCATCTGGTTTTTTAATTTCAACGGTGCAAAGATAGTAATAATATCTTAGATTCAAAATATGATAAAGAATGAATTTATTCGTAAATTTAAGATACCAAAGTCATAGATAGCCTACTTAAAATTAGAAAGTTACAACACTATTCTTAATCCCAACACTCATCTTGTGATTATTCTAAAATCTAAATACATGCAATAATTAACTAATTTATTTCAAAAAAGCAAGATTATGATTAAAAGTATACTGGTGCCAACAGATTTTTCGGAACAAGCAGAAAGCGCATTAAAAGTAGCTGCTCAAATTGCAAAAAAAAATGACGCTCAAATTTATTTACTTCACATCTTAGAGCTACCTATGCACCTCTCTGATCTAATGTCTTCTGGCGCTCCAGCCCCAGCTCCAGAAGCTATATTTTTCATGAAGCAAACTCACAAAAAGTTCGAAGAAGTTTTAGAACAAGATTACCTTAAGGATATCGAAGTTATCGAAACAGTAAGTTTTGAAGATGTTCTAAACGGTGTTATCGACTCGAGTAAAAAGAACAATGTTGATATTATAATTATGGGATCTCACGGATCTTCAGGTTTTGAAGAATTATTTATTGGCTCTAATGCAGAAAAAATAGTTCGAACATCAAAAAAACCCACATTGGTAATAAAAGAAGATTGTGAAATATTTGAAGTCAATGACTTTGTGTACGCCACAAATTTTGATGACGAAGACAAACCATCATTAATTGCAGCAGATGAATTTGCAAAATCAATTGGCGCAAAACTTCATTTGGTATGGATTAATACCGCAAATGGTTTCAAGACCACGTACGAAACTGAAAGCAAAATGAATGATCTTATTTCCGGCCTACCTATAGACAACTATACACTTAACATCTACAATGACATCACCGTAGAAAAAGGAATTTTAAATTTTGCAGAGTCAATTAACGCAGGTATGATAGGTATAAGTACCCATGGTCGAAAAGGAATATCCCATTTTATCAACGGAAGTCTTGGAGAAGATGTTGTTAATCATGCTAAACGCCCTGTCTTAACTTTTAAAATATAACTCAACAAGATAGACACTCTATAGTCACAAAATAAAAAGGAGTAACAAATTTTGTTACTCCTTTTGCGTTGGTCTACTAGGGCTCGAACCTAGACTCTTCTGGACCAAAACCAGACGTGTTGCCAGTTACACCATAGACCAATGTATCTTTGCGGGTGCAAATTTAAAACTTTCTTTTTTCTCTGCAAACATTTTTTTAAAAATTATTACATTAAAATTACTAATTCGCTCTTTTCTAAGATGAAATATATATTTAAAATATAAACTTGTGTTAAGCGTTTGCTAAAAAAAACAAGGTAGAAGTATTTTTATTATTAAATTCGCCTCAAGTTATATAACCGAATACATTTTTATGAGCACATTCAACTTTAGTAAGTGGAATAAAATTATTGGCTGGGCAGTATTTGCCATCGCACTATGTGTATACTCTTTAACCGTAGAACCCACTGCAAGTTTTTGGGATGCAGGTGAATACATTGCTACTTCATCAAAGCTTCAGGTAGGACATCCACCTGGCGCACCATTATTTCAAATGATAGGAGCTTTTGCATCATTATTTGCAACCGATCCTACGCAAATCGCCTTAATGGTAAACATGACTTCTGCCTTTGCTAGCGCATTTTCTATATTATTTATGTTTTGGTCGATTACAATTTTGGCAAAAAAAGTAATTGTAAAAGATGAAGAATTTACAGAAAGTAAGGCTATTG
Organism: Aquimarina aggregata; assembly: GCF_001632745.1. Taxonomy (GTDB): domain Bacteria; phylum Bacteroidota; class Bacteroidia; order Flavobacteriales; family Flavobacteriaceae; genus Aquimarina; species Aquimarina aggregata. The sequence goes on from NZ_LQRT01000035.1 coordinate 434,619, forward strand.
CGGTTTTAGGTAGTGGACTAGTAGGAGCACTATCATTTACATTTACAGACAGTTTTTGGTTTAATGCTGTAGAAGCCGAGGTATATGCTATGGCCATCTGCATACTATCGGTTCTCTTTTATCTAGGATTACTTTGGGAAAGAGATATGCATAAGCCCAGAGGTAACAAATGGCTTATTTTGATTTCTTTTATAGTAGGTCTGTCCTTTGGAGTTCATTTTATGGGACTATTATCTATACCTGCTATAGGACTGTTATATTACTTTAAAAATTACAAAGAAATAACTATAAAGAATTTTATTATTGCTAATGTATCTGTGGTTGCAATACTCTTATTCATTTTTAAATTACTACTACCATCTACCCTTAAGTTCTTTGGAGCTGCAGAGGTGTTTTTTGTAAATTCGATTGGACTACCTTTTAATTCAGGTACAATCATAGCTGGACTTATTATCATAGCAGCCTTTTACTTTGGTATAAAATACACTCGTAAGAAAGATTATGTTCAACTAAACACATTGTTACTATGTGTTGTATTTATTCTATTAGGATTTTCAAGTTGGGTAATGCTACCTATTCGTGCAAATGCTGGTACCGTAATTAACGAGAACAACCCAAATAATGCGCGTGAGTTATTAGCATATTATAACCTAGAGCAATACCCTGAAACCCATCTATTTTATGGTCCTCAGTTTACTGAAATCTATTCTCAATTAGACGAAAATAATCCGTACGAAGACGATAAACCTAAATACGAAAAAGACCTTAAAACAGGTAAGTACATCATCGTAAACGATTGGAAAAATGCTAGACAAAATCTTGATAATGCCCATAAAGCATTTCTACCAAGAATGTGGAGCACCGAGCATATTGCCAATTATATGGAGTTTACTGGACCCATAAAATTTACTATAAAACCAGAATACCAAAGTGAAGAAGAATTGCTGAAAGCAGTTACCGAATTTAGAAGAGAATATGCCGTAGGAAAACTTGATAATAGTGATTATCATAAATTTCTACAGTCTTTTGGAAACTATATAGATGTAGAAAAACCTTCACTATGGGATAATGTAGTATATCTCTTTGACTACCAAATGGGATATATGTATTGGCGTTATTTTATGTGGAATTTTGTTGGACGACAAGATGATAATCAAGGTAAATTAACTAGCCTAGAAGGGAATTGGTTAAGCGGTATTACATTTATTGATGAAATGCGCTTAGGATCTCAAGATAATTTACCTTCTGACACCCTTAAAAACAAAGCAAGAAATACATATTATTTCTTACCGCTTTTATTAGGATTAATAGGCTTTGTATTTATGTTGCAAAGAGATAAGAAAAATTTCTGGGTATTATTTATCTTTTTCATGTTTACCGGTTTAGCATTAAAAATATACCTCAACGAAAGACCTTTTGAACCAAGAGAACGAGATTACGCATTAGTAGGATCTTTTTATGTGTTCTCCATATGGATTGGCTTTGGAGTATACGCTTTATTTGATTTATTAAAAGGATATCTAAAACCAAAGCTTTTAGCCCCCATAATAACCGCAGTTTGTCTACTCGCAGTTCCTGTACTTTTAGCATCAGAAAACTGGGATGATCATGATCGATCTAATAGATATACTGCTCAGGCTATGGCAAAAATGTATTTGCAGTCTTGTCAAAAAGATGCCATTCTTTTTACCATAGGAGATAATGACACTTTTGCCTTATGGTACGCTCAGGAAATAGAAGAATACAGAACCGATGTTAGAACAGTAAACACAAGTCTTTTTGCTACTGATTGGTACATTGATCAGATGAAAAGAGCCGCGTATGAAGGCAAGCCAATTCCATCACAACTCACGCATGATTTTTACAGGTTTGGAAATAATGATGCCATTTACTTTAAACCTGTTACTAGCGATACAATGCTTATTAAGAATTGGATGAGATGGATCGAAACGGATGACCCAAGAACCAAAGGCGATCTACAAAGTGGCAAAAAAGTAAATACATTTCCTACTAAACATATAAGAATACCTGTAGATAAAGAAGCTGTGCTTAAAAATGGTATTGTATCTCAAGAAGATGCTGATCTTATAGTGCCTTATATCGACATTCACTTAAAAGGAGATTTATTATTCAAAAATAGGCTTTTAATGCTTGACATTATTGCCAATAACAATTGGGAAAGACCAATCTATTTTACAGGTGGAAGCTATGGAGATGATGATTTCTTATGGATGAAAGATTACCTACAACTTGATGGTGTTACCTTCAAACTAGTACCTATTCGTACAAAAGTAGATAAGCGAAATCCATATGAAATGGGTAGAATCAATACAGAGCTTATGTATAATAATGTTATGAGTTGGGACTGGGGTAATAGTAATAGTCCAGATATATATCATGACCCAGAAACTAGAAAAAATGCAATAACCTACAGAAGTAATCTTGCCAGATTAGTTGAAACTCTTATTAAGGAAGGCAAAAAAGACAAAGCTAAAGATATTATTGACTTAGCTATGGACAAGATGCCTATAGAGTATTATGAATACTACACCTTACTAGAACCTTATGTAACAGGATACTACCAAATAGGAGAAAAACAAAAAGCTCGTGATCTTTGGAATAAAATTGCTAAAAAATATCAGGAAAAACTCACCTATTTTGGAAGTTTGGATCTTAAAGAACAATACAATTATGCCGAGGATATCGTTACAAATGTAGAGCGTTATCGAAGTGTTGTAGACCTGCTTCTAATGAATCAAGATCGTGAAATGATAGAGGAAAAAGCTGACGAATTTAACAGATATCTTGGATTATTTACAAGGCTTTACTCTGCAGATGAAGGGTATGATGATGAAGAAGCCATAAGAAAACAAGAAGAAGACTTAATTAAAGAGTTTCAAAACCAACAGGAACAATCATTAGACTCCTTAGATACAATTACAAAATAAAACTCAAAAAGAGAGCTTTTTACAAAGCTCTCTTTTTTATTAATTGAAACAAATTGATCCCTGCAAAGACCCCAAAAATTCTAAAACAATTTTTCTCTACATATACTTGGGATCTACATGTCCAAAACGAAAAAAATATATATTTAACTTTTGATGATGGTCCAATACCAGAAATAACAGAGTTTGTTTTAGCACAGTTAAAATTATACAATGCCAAAGCTACCTTTTTTTGTATTGGAGAAAATATCAAAAAACACCCTCATATTTTTAAAAAAATAATAGATCACGGACATGCTATTGGTAACCATACGATGAATCATTTAAAGGTCTGGAAAAGCAACTCTAAAACATACCTAGACAACATTAGTGATTGCGAAGAACTAATACTGCAGCATTATCAAACCACAGATATATACACAAAGCTATTTAGACCCCCTTATGGCCAGATAAGTTATTCTAAATTTAAAACAATAGAGAAACTAGGATACAAAATAATTTTGTGGGATGTTTTATCAAAAGATTGGGATAAAACTATTCTTCCGCAGGAATGCTTACAAAATGTAATAAAAAATACAGAATCGGGAAGTATTGTGGTATTTCATGATAGCAAAAAAGCATCCATCAACCTTAAATATGCGCTACCTAAAGTTTTAGATTATTTTTCTAACAGAGGCTACACTTTTGAAGCGATTTCTATTAAACATACTCCTTCATAAGACCTATCAAAGTATTAGCATCTTGCTCACCACTTTGTCGCCATACCATTTCACCTTCTTTATAAATCATTAATGTAGGAAGTCCCTTAATTCGCAATGCAGTAGCAAGCTCTTCATTTTTATCTACATCAATTTTTATAACCTTACCCTTATCACCAAGAGCAGCAGCCACATCTTTCAATACGGGATGCATAGAAACAGACGGCTCATTCCATTCGGTATAAAAGTCCAGCAACACCGGAACACCAATACCTATTATATCTCCAAACTTTGACATGTTCAAAAATTTTTATGTTTTAAGGTTTTCTAATATATTACCCATAAACAATTGTAAATATAACACTTTCTATGAATTAAGACGGCTTTGAACCCTTTCTCAATTCTATAACTGTAATCTCTGGCCAAATCCCCACTCTTCCGGGAAAAGCATGAAAACCAAATCCACGATTCACATTTAAATATCGTCCCATTTCATCATACATACCTGCCCATTGCTTGTATACATATTGTACCGGGCTCCATCTTACAAATCCTGGAATCTCGATTCCAAACTGAAAACCATGCGTGTGACCACTTAGTGTAAGATGAAAATGATCATCATGTTTTTTAACTTCATATTCCCAATGAGAAGGATCGTGGCTCAACAAAATCTTAAAATCTTCTTTGCTTACTTTTTGTGATGCCTTTGTAAGATCTCCTGCTTTTTTAAAATTATGTCCCCAGTTTTCTACTCCAATTACAGCAATACGTTCTCCTTCTTTTTCAACAAAGGTGCTATCATTAAGTAACAGATTAAAGTCAATTTTATTATGAATATCTTTTATAGCCTGGAAATTAGCTTCTTTTTCTTCTTCACTATCCCAAGTAACGTACTCTCCATAATCATGATTACCTAATACAGAATACTTACCATATGTTGGTGTTTTGATACGCTTAAAAGTAGTTATCCAATCATCCATTTCTTTTGCCATGGTATTCACTATATCACCCGTAAAAAGAAGCATATCGGTATCTTGCTCATTAATAAGATCTACAGCATATTCTATTTTTTCTACATCATCAAAACTACCAGAATGAATATCAGAAATTTGCGTAATTCTAAAACCATCAAAAGCATCAGGAAGATCTTCAAAATGCAACACATGACTAATTACCTTAAAATTGTATTTACCTCTAAAAATGCCATGTAACAAGCCTGCAAAAGGTATAGCGGCTATACCAATCGCTATCTTACTTATAAATTTCCTTCGATCAGGAAGATATTCTGTTGCTGTACCATCAAAAAAGGTATTGGTTAAATATGTATATCCAGCTACACATACTCTAATGATATCTTCTCCGAACATAAACAACACTATAATCAACTTAGGAACTATTGTTAACAACAACATTGCACTAGCCCTTAAACTATACTTTGTAGGACCAACGCTTCGATCATAATTAGCAAAAACATAAATTGCATAACCTAGAATTGCCAAAGATAAAACCAGATAGCCTATTTGCACTATTTGATTTCTTGTAAGAGTTTTGATAGCCTGATACGCATAGAACTCGAGTAACAGGTATATAAAAATAGGAATTAACCAACGCATAATATTCTAATTCAATAACAAAGCAAAGCTATCTCTCCTTTTTAATATGATACTATTTTTAAGTAAAAATTAACGATATAATAAAGAAAACACTAAAAACAGTTAAATTTAACCCCATAGAACATGATAAATCTTAATAAAATCTTTTACATGTAAGATTTTTATTTGTAACTTCGAAGAATTATTTATTTTAAGAAACAATTTTTTTCTATATAAAATTACAAACGCATTTAAAGTAGTTGATACATTGTTATCAATTTTATTTTGGGGCGAAATGCCGTCAGGTCTTGACGGCATTTCTTTTTTCTGTTTTTTTGAAGCTTAATTAATTTAATCTTCTCGATTATATCAATATATTGCATTCCTAAAAATTTACGCACATCATGTCACAAAAACGTCTTTTTCTTCTAGATGCATTTGCCCTTATTTTTCGTGGATATTATGCTTTAATCAAAAATCCAAGAATTAACTCCAAAGGTCAAGACACCTCTGCGGTAATGGGTTTTGTAAACTCTTTATTTGATGTTATCAAAAGAGAAAATCCAGATCACCTAGCTGTAGCCTTTGACAAACAAGGAAGTAAAGATCGTTTAGAAATTTTTCCAGAATACAAAGCTAATCGTGATGAAACTCCAGAAGCCATTAAAATAGCAGTACCTATTATTCAGGAAATACTAAAAGCAATGCACATTCCTATTATCGAACGTGCAGGTGTAGAAGCCGATGATTTGATTGGAACAATTGCCAAACAAGCAGAAAAAGAAGGGTATCAAACTTACATGGTGACTCCAGATAAAGATTATGCCCAGCTAGTTTCTGAAAACATATTTATGTATCGCCCAGCCAGAATGGGTAATGGTATTGAAATTTGGGGGATTCCTGAAGTTCAAAAAAGATTTGAGGTAGAGCGCCCTGAGCAAGTAATTGATTACTTAGGCATGATGGGAGATGCGGTAGATAATATTCCAGGTCTTCCTGGAGTTGGAGATAAGACCGCCAAAAAATTTATCGCAGCATATGGGTCTATGGAAGGGCTTTTGGCAAATACAGATCAATTAAAAGGAAAAATGAAGGAAAAAGTAGAAGCTAATGCCGAGTTAGGTCTACTTTCTAAAAAATTAGCTACTATAATTCTTGACTGCGATGTTACTTTTAATGCAGAAGACTACGAAGTCTCAAAACCTGATATTAAAAAGGTGAGTTCTATTTTTGAAGAGCTTGAATTTAGACGATTAACAGATCAATTAGTTAAAATATTCTCAGAAGAAACCTCATCTACTGGAACAACGGGTAATAAAGAAGTTTCAAAAAAACAAACTTCCCAAGCCGGTGCTGGACAATTTTCTTTATTTGGAGATACAGAACAACCTGGAGAAACAGCATCACATTCTAGTAGAAAAACAATTGCTAATACAGAGCATTTTTACCAAAGTATTGCCCCCGGGATGGCAATGAAGTTATTCTTGCAAAATTTACTTAAGCAAGAGAACGTCTGCTTTGATACCGAAACTACAGGACTCGATCCATTAACGGCAGAGCTAGTAGGAATTGCTTTTTCATGGGAATCTGGCAAGGGGTTTTATATTCCGTGTCCCGAGAATCGTGAAGAAACACAAGAGCTCATCGAACAACTTAGACCATTCTTTGAAGCAGAAAACATTACAAAAATTGGACAAAATTTAAAATACGACATCAAGGTATTAGCAAAATATGATATCGAAGTAAAAGGCGTATTGTTTGATACCATGTTAGCCCATTACCTTATCAATCCAGATATGAGACATAATATGGATGTACTGGCTGAAACATACCTAAACTATAGTCCAGTTTCAATTACAGAACTTATAGGTAAAAAAGGTAAAAATCAACTTTCGTTCAGGCAAGTTCCTGTAGACAAACAAACAGAATATGCTGTAGAAGATGCAGATATTACTTTTCAATTAAAAGAACATTTTGCACCTGAATTAATAGAAGCAAGTACCATTTCTTTATTCGAAGACATAGAAATCCCGCTTTTACGTGTTTTAGCAGCTATGGAAGTCGAGGGTATTAATCTTGACAAAGAATTTTTACAATCGCTCTCAAACGATTTGGATAATGACATTAAAGACCTTGAACAAAAAATATATACTGAAGCAGGAGAAGAATTCAATATCGCTTCCCCTAAACAATTAGGTATTATTTTATTTGAAAAAATGAAATTGGTTGATAAACCTAAAAAAACCAAAACAGGTCAATACTCTACTGCAGAAGATGTATTATCATATTTAGCCAAAGATCATGAAATCATTCAGAATATATTAGATTTTAGAGGACTATCTAAATTAAAAAGTACTTATGTTGATGCACTGCCTAATCAAATTAATGAAAATACAGGACGTGTACATACAGATTATATGCAAACGGTTGCTGCCACAGGGCGACTAAGTTCTAACAATCCTAATTTACAAAATATCCCGATACGAACCGAACGAGGTAGACAAGTAAGAAAAGCATTTGTTCCTAGAAACGAGGAGTACACTTTATTAGCAGCAGATTATTCTCAGATAGAATTACGTATCATAGCGGCCTTAAGTGAAGAAGAAACTATGATCGAGGCCTTTAAAAACGGAGAAGATATTCATGCATCTACCGCTGCCAAAGTATTTAATGTTTCTCTTGACGAAGTTAGTAGAGAACAACGTAGCAATGCAAAGACGGTTAATTTTGGTATTATTTATGGAGTTTCTGCTTTTGGATTAAGTAATCAGACAAGTTTATCGCGTAGCGAAGCTAAAGAATTGATAGACACTTATTATAAAACCTATCCGAAGTTACGTAATTATATGAGCGAGCAAGTTGATTTTGCTCGAGAAAATGGCTATGTACAAACTGTTTTAGGCAGACGTAGATACCTTAAAGACATTAACTCTGCAAATGCAATAGTTCGTGGAGCAGCAGAGCGAAATGCTGTAAATGCTCCTATCCAAGGAAGTGCGGCGGATATTATAAAAATTGCCATGATTAACATTCACAACAAATTGAAAGAAGGCAATTATAAAACAAAAATGTTATTGCAAGTACATGATGAATTGGTTTTTGATGTCTACAAGCAAGAACTTGAAGTTATCAAAACTCTTATAAAAACAGAAATGGAAAACGCATACAAACTTGCTGTGCCATTAGATGTGGACTTAGGCCTAGGTAATAATTGGCTAGAAGCACATTAAAACAAAAATGTATTAAAATATGGTTTCAAAACTTCTAATGATTTATAGAAGTTTTGAAACCATACTTTTAATTTCTAATAGAGATAAACTACTTAATCTCTCACATTGACTCACAATTATTTGATTGCTCAAAATATATTTAAAAAATAAATAATCTATGGATTTACGCATTGGGATCAAATCTTCCATCCAATCCAAATGCACAAGGGAACTTCCTTTAATTTTTATGACATCTACAGGTCCCAAACAAACATAAAAAGCCCCTAGTTTTCTTCTATTTTTACCCGCAATATTCCCACTTAGATTCGTACCCGCTACTAAATCATCTTTACAGTAATTGATCGACAATTTATTTAAAGGAGTTTTAAGAGTATTTGAGTTAAAAAAGTCACCTATATATTCTAATCCTGACTTAACAACCCAATCTTCTTCATGAGAAAAAACATGCTTCAATCCTTCTTCATATCTACTTTTTTTCTTTTTTAAATCAAAAATACTGTTTGACAATTCTGAATAAAACTCCTCAATAATTATAAAATATAGCACTAGTACTGTTTCAAAAAAGCTACTTTTATCAACTTCTCCAATAAAAATATTAGGTATAGATTTACTATAAGTTTGCTCTTTTACAATTTTTTTTACTCGGGTTAGCAAAACATATTTATTCAGCACCTTTTTTATTCTTCTTGGATTATCAAATTTAAGCTCTTTAAAAAAATTGGTGATAGCTTCATCCCATTTTTGCTTTATTTCTTTATGCTCTATAGTTAGACTTGGAAAATAACACCTTACCAATTTCGAAATTTCATGATCCCTAGGCATAGAAAAAGAAATATCAAAAATCTTTTCTAAATACTCATCAGCTTTTAAAACCTCTCCGTATTTGGTTTTTACAGCTGCTCTTACTGCTTCCTTATCAATTCCAAAGAAAAAAATTGTTTTCTTGCCATAACTAAACAATAGCTTTATTGCTGACAAAAGATTCAAAACATTTTCGGGTTCACAACGATCAAGATCATCTATAAAAACAATATTATATTTAGGAGCATCTCTTTTTGTAACAAAATCTTCCCATCTAACAAACTCAGTTTTAAACTCTTCTTTAAGTTCTAAAAAAGACTTTTCTTTTTCACCCTCTAAAGCTTCGACTATTTGTTTACCATCTATACTTAAACCAGGAATCGACAATCTTATTGATTTGGTAAAACCTCTTAGAAGCTTCTCGGCTATATCTAAAATTTCTTCAGACACCTGTTCTTCAACTAATTTTGTCTTTTTAATTAAGTATTCTAGAAGCGATAAAGATAAATTCGAGTCACTTTCAAACTCCCAAGCTTCAAAAAAATAAGTATTAAAAGAAGTTTTTAGTTCTTTTTCAAGATACTTCATCAAGGTACTTTTACCACTTCCCCACTCGCCATATAATGCAAACATCTTGATTTCAGAAAAACCTTCTGTATTGGCTTCTAAAAAGATTTTAATCAAATTTGCCTTATCAATAATCCCTAGGTAATCTGTCTCGGCGGTAAGGTTTTTAATTGGTAGGTTTGATAAGAGTTTTGGCATAAAAAAAGAGTTTATCTAAAAATAAGAAAAACTCTTTTGTCTAATTATAGTAATCAAAATTATATTACAATTTCCTACATCTTACACAAGATTGATATCTTGTACCTTATTTACTGTTTTTGATACACAAGTTCTGCTTTCTTCTCTAAATCTCCGTCAAAAAATGTCCACTGATACGACACTATAAGTTTATCCCCTGTTATTTCAAAAGTTTCGACTCCTTTCTCATCGCTTTTCAGCATTAATTTGTTATCTACAAACTCATAAGACCCATTATATCCATCACTTTGACAACTCACAGATAACTGCAAACCTGTATCTAAGTATCCAAATTTTCCATCTACATTATAAAATTCTGTTGGGCTCTCTAAAACAAGTTGAGTATTCTCATAACAGTCTGTTTCTAGCATTTCATTTCTATTTGCTATCCCATCTCCATTCCCATCTGTTGGGTTTTCTACATTTACCTCAATCAATGTATAGGTAACTCTCTTGAAACTATCGCCTGCATCGTCATCGTTTGAACAAGACACTATTAATAATCCTAATGCTAAAATGCTTACTATTGTTTTTTTCATGGTTTAAATAATTTATTGTTATGATGGGTGTTTAACCAATCATTGTACCAATAAAATTAGATGAAGACATGTTAACTTTTAATTAACTTTTCTATATCATATTACCCTGATGCATTCATCATAAAATCTTACCACTACTTTCATCTTAAAGGATATTTTTTCCTACTTAAAGCCATTTTTTCCCTTTGACTTAATATTATTCTGATATAAGATGATATCTATATTTCTTTGTTATAGACAACACATCGAATAAGAATATCAAAACAAGAAAAAACTGTAGTCTTTAGAAACTACCAATAGGTGATAGAGGCTTTCGTTTAGAATAATTAATTTTTATTTTTTTGACCCCAATACCTAAAACCCTGTTGATTAAAATAATAATCAGCGGGGTTTTTAATTTTTCTTACTAGAGCTCAAACAAAACAATTACTCTACTTTGAGTACATAATTTAGATTATTATATCCAGTAGATGCATCCCATATATCTTTATTAGCCAATCTAATACTATACTCTGACCTTTTTGAGATTGTCTCATACTTATCTGCTAGATGAATAAAAACATCATAATCTCCAGGCAAAGCTGCATCTGGTAAAGTAAAAGTTTCTTTTAAATTAACAGAAGAAAACCATTTACGAACATCTGTATTAAAGACAAACCTTAAAACATCATCAGAAGACTTATGCTTTAAAATCAAAATCACATTTCTGCCTCTTACTGGCGATGCATATCCAATATTTTCTAAATCTATTGAAATTTCGAAGCTATTTCCTAAAATAGCTTTGGTCGGAAACAGGGCTTCTTTTAAAACAAACCTATACCCTAGATTCTTTTTAATTTCTTCTATACATCCTCCATCAGTCCAATCATTATTGACTTCATTGTTATAATCTGCATTTAAAAATGTATAATGCAGTTCTCTTAAATCTGTATCTGCTATGCCAATTGGAGTACAATCATTCTGAGGACTATACCCATCATTACATGTTTCGCCACCAACAATAACATACTTACTATCTTCTTTAAAATACTTTTTTAAGTTATCTATATCGGTAACACTAGATGAGGATGAGTTTCCATAATCTGTATATGTACCAAAATCATCTGCACTAGCAAATAAACAATCATTATGAAAACCAATTCTTGCTTTATCATTATCAGTAAAAGCTTCTTCAATAACCAAAGCCTCTGCACTTGTTGGCGAACTTATACCATAGACATATCTTTGTTTCATCTGAGGGTAGCGAACCTGTATCATTAAATCATTTGGAGTCGCATCCAATAATGCTTTTAAAATAACGATTCTATCTTCCCAGTTCTTATCTATCAATTTTCCTTGCGTATCATTATTCGAAGCATCTCCAAAAAAATCGGTATAGTAATTTTCTCCCCAAGTTCCGATCAACCCCATTTGTAAACAATTAATAACATCTATATTATTGGTTATTACAGGCCCTATTTGAGCTATATGATTAAGAATAATATCTTTAGATGCATCTCCGTAAGGTGGGCAGATAAATCCAGCTGGGCATGGCCCCGAATTAGCCGTAATGGTATACGTAAACCTTGGTATTAATTTTACCCCTGCATTTCTTGCCGCAATAAAATCTTCTTCCATTTTCAACAAAAAATCACTAGAAATAGGCTTATCTACAAACTCGTCTAATACGTAATACCTAAAAATTAATGTACTTACAGAATTATAATTTGCTCCTGAGGACATCGAAGGGGCTCTATATTCTTTTAGTTTATTTTCATTCAGCACTACATAGCTACTAGCTTTTGTTTCAGAATACCTATAAAACCCTCTATCCGGATTCGGAAAATCAGAGTCATCCTCGAAATATGTGACTCGCACTTGATCTATAGTATCACTGTCCGGATCTTCTGCTATAGTCGAGTCACTGTTAGAACATCCTTTTAAGAAGATTATGGTAATCAAAAAAAGTAGTACACTTGCTTTTTTCATGATTTTAATTAAATGGTTATCATTTAGTAGTTAAAACTAAAACAGAAACCGTTTTATTGTCAACTGGTCTAAATTTAAATATCATGAAAACATATAACCATATGGTTAAGTTGATACCCATAAAGAAGTAAGACCATACAAGACCTTCCTAATAGATTATAAACAAATAATATTGTACTTAGTTTTCTAACACATCCTTGTAAAAGTCGTAATAATTAAGAAATGTTGGGATCACAGGTCCATTAAAAGGGTTGGGGGCATTAAACAATACACAAATGGCAATTTTGTGATCAGGGTCTACCATTAATTGGGTTTTATATTGATTTACATTACCTCCATGATAGACAATTCGTCTTCCTCTATAATCTAATATTCTCCAGCCTTTTGCGTAGAATGAATCCGTAACACCATCCCATAAATTAACATAGGTGTCCTTATCGCTAGTACAAATTACCGGATTAAAAATTTCTTGAAGTCTTTCTTTAGAAATAATATCTGGTCGATATCCTAATAACACTTTAAGATACTCTCCCATATCAGAAATTGATGCATTAACACCACCAGCTGCAGCTACATTATAGTAATTTTTATGTAAGCGATCTAAGCTATATTTTTTTGAGTAATGATTATATGAATGTGGTAACGCAACATTAGTGTTACTTTTTATAGCAGCAAACGTGCTCGAAGCAGTATGCATTGATGCTGGCTCAAAAATTCGCTCTTTTAATAATAATTCAAAGGAAGTTCCTGTTTGTTTTTCCATTATTTTTTCAATGACAGAAAATATAGCATTTTGATACTCATAATTTACTCCTTCTCTAGCGACTACCCCTTTTCTTTTAAAGCGTCTTATTATCTGATCCAATGACAATCCTTGTTGTATAAGTCGAGTATATGTGTATGGATACAATCCTGTTGTGTGTGACAATACATGATTCACTTTAAGTCTACTAGCTTGCTCCTTGTTTCTTAGGTCAAATGTATTTAAAGACTCTTTAATGTACTGATTCCATTTTAACTCCTGCTGATCTACTAAATTACCTGCAAGCACAGCGGTTACACCTTTTGACAAGCTCGCAATTCGAAAAACAGAATTAACATCTACAGAATCTTGAGTGTGAATTTCTTTTACTCCAAATCCTTTTTTATAAACCACTGTAGAATCTTTAACAATTACAACAGCAGCACCAGGACATTCTGATACATTAAAATTAGTAGCAAAAAACTTCTCGTAATGTTCTAAAAACAGAGATAAAGAATCTTTTTTTGATACTACTGGAGTCTCTACTACAGTTACCGTTTTCTCTTTGGGAGCTGGAGCACTACATGATATTGCAAAAAAAACAAAGGATACTACATAAAAATACTTCATACACTAACACTATCTTAATTGTTGCAAAATACACTTAAAATAGTATGCATAAAAAGTTTTTCACTCACAAATACCTATAAACTAAGAAAAATAAATCCTCTCTATAAAACAAAACGATATGTAGCCTTTATTAGAAACGTGTTTTCGGGTTGCTGATCTAAAATTTGATTATTCAAGCTCCTAAACAAATGATCATTGGAGTCTCCACTTCCTGTAACACCCTGCGACCAAACCAAAAATATTTCAGACCCAGGAATATACTCCCATCGCAATACCAAATTAGAACGAAACTGCACAAATGCAAAATCTGGATTATCAACAGTATAATCTACAGTACCATTTCTATCTTCATCTATACTATAGGTATCATCGGCAAAAGAGATTTGATTATTATCAAACAAAGTTACCCTTTCGGATAAATCTTTAGCTATTGGGTTATTTACAAAATTAAAATCCTTGTACCTACCTCTTGAAATAAAAGGTTGTCCATAATATTGTATGGTTAGATTAGGGTTAATATTATAATTTAACCGAATACTGGCACTTAACGTTTGTTGTTCTATATCTGCAGTTATATATCTTGGCGTACCATTAAAATCGGTTTCGGTTACATATTGTGTTTTATTAGGATTGATACTAAATTCTGGATTTAAAGACAGACTAAAAGCATCAAATGGCTGATAATTCAACCGTAGTACATATCGTTTAAAAGAAAAGTTATTATCCCATGTCCAAGAATTCACATGCCCCATTACAAAGCTGAATTTTTTTCTTCGATCCGAACCAAAAAACAATACGGCTATATTTTCTTCTGAAAAACGAAAACGTGGTCCACCTCTTAAAATGGTATTGGTAAAAATTCTAGGTTTATGAATATACTCTCCTTCTGTCCACCAATTATTTATATAATTAATTTCACCCCTTACACTGTATTGAATACGATTATAATTGCCTTCAAAATCGTAAGTACTAAACTGATCAAAGCCAAGGTTAGCCCTTCTATACAATTTAGTTGGTTTCAAAAATAAATAACGCACATTAGCAAACTGCCTTATTTCGTCTGCTTGACGCAAGAAACCAATATCATTTAACTCTAATTCTGGAGAACGCCAAAACATCCCTACATTGTAACGCCAATTACCACCTCCTGATTTTCCTCCTACGAGCTTCCCTCCTGTTCCGGTAAGTGAAGTTCTATTAGGGTCTACTTCGACATGATCAGCATCTACGCGATTAAATAGGTGTGTAAGTTCTTCTTGTGTATTTTCTATTGCTTCTTTTGACCCTTCTACACGACTTGTTACTATATTTCCTTCAACATAATACTTTCTATCTTTCCAATTATGTCTAAAATCTATACCCCCACTATAAGCCGATTTTCTAAGAAGATTTAAATTATTTTCTCTTGTCCCTGCAACTTCAATGGTTTCATCTGTATCTGGATTATCCTCGTCTATATCAAACGCATCTCCTAAGTTGCGATTAGTAGCGGTAAAAATACCTCCGATAAAAGAATTTCTATCATTGAAATCCTTTTGCACTCTACCAACAAAATAATTAGTTTGCGGCTCTACAATAGCCTCCCTTTCATTTCCATTTTCATCTTCAATCTTAGCTATTTCTCTAGAAGTTACACTCTCTAATATACCAATAGACCATCCATCCTTTGTTTTACCACTAAACTTAGCAGCACCTAAAATTGTTGTGTTTACAGGTCGATCTACAGATTCATTGTTTAATTCTGAAATACTACCTTGTGGGCTTCTACCAATTCTACGCGAGTAAAAAACATTATCCTGACCATTAGCAAAACGATAATCAAAAATGTTCTTATTCTCAACAAAAAATGGTCGTTGTTCTCTAAAAAATATCTGAAAACCGTCAAGTGCAATTGCTGCAGGATCTGCTTCGACTTGACCAAAATCAGGATTTACTGTCAAATCCATTGTTAGGTCATTTGTAATTCCAATTTTTGCATCTAGGCCTCCATTAAGTTTAAAATCATCCCCATCTCTAAAAGGATTACCTTCTTCTTTAGGGAAAGTATCATATTGCACAACTCCAAAAGGCTGAATTTCTAGTTGTTTTTGTGGTTCTATATCTATTAACCCATGAAGTTCTCCAAATTCGCTAACCCAACCCGGTGCATCTTGAGGCACACGTTGCCATACGGATCGTTCTTCTTTTCTAAAAAGTCTCCTATTTACTTGCAAGCCCCATATTTGTTCTTTACTCTTTCCAAATTTTAATTGACTTAAAGGAATTTTAACTTCTGCGGTCCAACCTTTATCGTCTATATTTGTAGCAGCATACCAGATTGGATTCCAACTACTATCCCAATTATTTCCATTTCTAGAAATAAACTCATCACCTTTAACACCTGCGGCCGTAATGGTGAATGAAAACCCGGTACGTTTGTCATGATAACTATCTAAATTCATCTCTACCCAATCCCCAGCAAAACCGTCGCGTCTAGACAATCTCTTTTCAATTTTATCTGGTTCTGTGTCAAAACAACGATAGGCTACATACAGGTATTTTTGATCATACAATATCTTAAACCTTGTTTCTTGACTTGGTGGTGTGTTTTCATCAGGTTCGTTTTCTACAAACCCTTCTCCCCAAGACACTAAATCCCAATTAGTTTCATTAATAATTCCATCTATAGTCGGTGGGGGAGTTCCATTTAGTGGTTTTGTTCTATAAATCTTTTTTTCGACAGCTTTAGTTGCTGTTGAATCTTGTGCAAAAACAAGAGGTGGAAATAAAAAAAGTACCCAAAAAAGGTGTAAAATTTTCATACTGATTATTCGTTTGATGATTGATATCCCTAATATGATATGAATTATCAACTTTTGTCACACTACATATTATTTTTTAATAAAAAATTAACAAGAAATGATGATTCTAAAGCAGAAAATAAACAATTACCTAACTACTTAAGCAATCTATCTGAAAACCAATAGATCCAACATTAAAAATAATATCAACTAGCGGTTTGCTATATAAATATATAATTGTACATTTGCACCCCTATTTTATATAGGAAAAGGAATGTTTAATAAGTAAAAATTAATTAGTGTGGACACATTAAGTTACAAAACAGTATCTGCAAACAAAGCTACCGTTACAAAAGAATGGTTGCATGTAGATGCTGAGGGACAGACTTTAGGACGTCTTTCTTCTGTAGTAGCGATACTATTAAGAGGTAAGCACAAACCTAGCTTTACCCCACACGTTGATTGCGGTGATAATGTTATCATTACCAATGCCGATAAAATCAACTTAACAGGAAAAAAGTGGACGGAAAAATCTTATATCCGTCACACAGGATATCCTGGAGGGCAAAGAAGTCTTACTGCTCAGGAATTGTATGACAAGAATCCAGAGCGTTTAATCGAAAAAGCGGTAAAAGGAATGCTACCTAAAAACAAATTAGGAGCGGCTTTATTTCGTAATCTAAAGGTTTATGCTGGCGCAGAACACAATCAAGATGCACAGCAGCCAAAAACTGTTAACTTAAAAGAATTTAAGTAATGGAAGTTATTCACAAAATTGGTCGTAGAAAAACGGCTGTAGCTAGAATTTATCTTAAAGATGGTTCTGGAAAAATTACGGTTAACAAAAAAGACCTTAATGAGTATTTCACTACTGCAACTTTACAATACAAAGTAAACCAACCATTAACTTTAACAAGTAATGAGGACAAATACGATGTAAATGTAAATGTATATGGTGGAGGAATTACTGGTCAAGCAGAAGCTGTTCGTTTAGCTATATCAAGAGCGGTATGCGAATTAGACGAAGAAAACAGATCTATCTTGAAACCAGAAGGTTTGTTAACCAGAGATCCAAGAATGGTAGAGCGTAAGAAATTCGGTCAGAAGAAAGCTCGTAAGAAATTCCAGTTCTCTAAACGTTAATTTATTAAAACAGTATTTGTTGTTATCCCCTTTAAGGGAGTTAGTTTAGCATCTAAATGCACAAGGCCATACGTTAAAGTAGCCACTTGTACATTGCTAATTCAACAGAACGTAAACTATTACAAAAAATGGCAAACAATATCGAAGTAAAAGAATTACTTGATGCAGGTGTACACTTTGGACACCTTACAAGAAGATGGGATCCCAATATGGCACCATATATTTATATGGAGCGTAATGGTATTCACATCATTAACTTATATAAAACTGCTGCAAAAATTGATGAAGCTAGTGAAGCTTTGAAAAAGATCGCAGCATCAGGCAGAAAAATCCTTTTTGTCGCAACCAAAAAACAAGCTAAAGAAATCGTAGCCGAAAAGGCAAGCAAAGCAAATCAGCCATATATTACTGAAAGATGGCCTGGTGGAATGCTTACTAACTTTGTTACTATCCGTAAAGCCGTTAAGAAAATGGCCGCTATTGATAGAATGAAGAAAGACGGTACTTTTAACACACTATCTAAGAAAGAACGTCTTCAAGTAGATCGTTTAAGAGCTAAATTAGAAAAGAACCTTGGTTCTATTTCTGACATGACTCGTCTACCTGGAGCTTTATTTGTTGTAGATATTACTCGCGAGCACATCGCAGTAAAAGAAGCTCAGAAATTAAACATTCCTATTTTTGCAATGGTAGATACTAACTCTGACCCACGTCAAGTAGACTATCTAATCCCTGCAAATGATGATGCTTCTAAATCAATCGATAAAGTAATGACTTATGTTAGTGATGCTATTATTGAAGGGTTAAGCGAAAGAAAAGCTTCTAAAGAAGCTCCTAAAAAGGATGCTCCTGCAAAAGCTAAAGCTGAAAAACCAGCACCAGCAGCTGTAGCTACCGAAGCAGCACCTGCTCCTGCAGTGACTGAAGAAGTTGCAAAGCAAGAAGAAGAATAAACAGATTGACAAGCTAACAATCTTTTTAAAATTCGAAGTTGAGTTTTAATTTTAATTAAGCTTAACTTTAATATAAAATCGATGAGTCGTTTGGTTATTTACTTTTGCAGTACTTACTAAACGACTTATTTTTTTAAACACAAAATAATTAAATATTTAAAGATATGGCAAAGATTACAGCCGCAGAAGTAAATAAATTAAGAAAAGCTACAGGTGCCGGAATGATGGATTGTAAAAAAGCACTTGTAGAAGCTGACGGAGATTTTGATAAAGCTATCAAAATCCTTAGAGAAAAAGGGCAAAAAATTGCAGACAAAAGAGCCGACAGAGATTCTTCTGAAGGTGCAGTTATCGCAAAAGTTAACGAATCTAAAAACAAAGGAGTTATTGTATCTCTTAACTGTGAAACAGATTTCGTTGGAAAAAATGACTCATTTGTTTCTCTAGCAAAAGAATTAGCTGAACTTGCTCTTAACACGAATACAAAAGATGAATTTTTGGCTGCAGACTTTAATGGCATGACTGTTCAGGAAAAACTTACTGAACAAACAGGTGTTATCGGAGAAAAAATTGAAATTGGAGATTTCAAAGTACTAGAAGCTCCTTTCGTTGGTGCCTATGTTCACGGTAATAAAATTGGTGCCCTAACTGGTTTATCTACAGCTATAGATAGTGCAGAAACTCTTGCAAAAGATATTTCTATGCAAGTTGCCTCTATGGGTGCTACTACATTATCTTACAAAGATTTTGATCCAGAATATGTTGCTTCTGAAACACAAGCAAGAATTGCTGCCATTGAAAAAGAAAATATCGAATTAGGAAGGTTAGGAAAAACTTTAAAAAATGTTCCTCAATTTATTTCTAGAGCACAATTAACAGATGATGTTATTGCTAAAGCTGAAGAAAGATTAAAAGAAGAACTTAAAGCTGAAGGAAAACCTGAACAAATTTGGGATAGAATTCTTCCTGGTAAGTTAGAAAGATTTATTTCTGACAACACAACTTTAGATCAAGAACAATGTCTTCTTGACCAAAACTTCATTAAAGATGAAAAGAAAAGCGTTGCTGATTATGTTCAGTCATTAGGTGATGTTGCTGTTGTTAGTTTCGAAAGAGTATCTTTAGGATAAACAACACTATAAATATTTTGCCTTGTGCAAGAAACAAAAACCGCTTCTATAAAAATAGAAGCGGTTTTTTCTTCTTCATTTTTCAAAATATTTCTTCAATAATATTTACAACAACACTTCGCCTTAAATTGCTTCAAGGTTTTGCCCCCAAATAAAGACTAACTCCCCAATCAGTCAATACTGATGTTAAAACACTATATTAAAAACACTTATCATCCCCCTCATTTTTTTTGTTTTCCTCAGGACAAACCTATGACATAAATCAAAGCCAATCAACAAAAACACTAGGGGAAAAAAACCCATTTTAAAAGGGGGATTTTAATATCACAAAAAGTCCCTAGAATCCGAAAAAAAATCCATTTCCCTTCAAATTCATTTAAAGTATTTTCTAAATTAAGAATATCATTATATTTGCACCATAGTTAAACCTCACGATGAAATACAAAAGAATATTACTTAAATTATCTGGTGAAGCCTTAATGGGTGATCGCCAATATGGTATAGACCCAAAAAGATTGGCCGAGTATGCCCATGAAATCAAACAAATCACTAACGAAAACGTGCAAGTCGCTATTGTTATAGGAGGAGGTAATATTTTTAGAGGTGTTGCTGGGGCTAGTAAAGGAATGGATCGAGTGCAAGCAGATCACATGGGAATGTTAGCAACAGTAATTAATGGATTAGCATTACAAAGCGCACTTGAAGATGCAGAAATACCAACTCGTTTACAATCGGCAGTAAAGATTAATGAAGTTGCTGAGCCTTTTATAAGAAGAAGAGCAATGCGCCATTTAGAAAAAGGTCGTGTTGTTATTTTTGGAGGAGGAACAGGAAATCCATATTTTACAACTGACTCTGCTGCAGTATTAAGAGCTATAGAAATTAATGCTGATGTAATACTTAAAGGAACTAGAGTAGATGGAATTTACACTTCTGATCCCGAAAAAAATGCAGATGCCACAAAATTTGATTTTATTTCATTTGATGATGTTTTGCGTAAAGGTTTAAAAGTCATGGATACTACAGCCTTTACATTAAGTCAAGAAAATGAATTACCAATAGTAGTTTTTGATATGAACAAGGCTGGCAACTTACTTAAAGTAGTTTCTGGTGAAGCTATTGGAACTCAAGTAAATTTATAGATCAGTCCAAAGAAAAGTAATACAAAATGAACGAAGAAATAGATTTTATTGTAGATTCTACCAAAGAAGCTATGCAAGCTGCAATTGCTCATTTAGAAAAAAAATTACTTAACATTAGAGCTGGTAAAGCTTCTCCTGCAATGTTAGGTGGTGTAATGGTTCAATATTACGGAGCCCCTACTCCGTTAAATCAAGTAGGTAACGTAAGTACACCCGATGCAAGAACCATAACTATTCAACCTTTCGAAAAATCTCTTATTCAAGAAATAGAAAAAGGAATTCTAGTGGCTAATCTAGGTTTTAACCCTATGAATAATGGAGAAAGTGTTATCATTAGCGTACCTCCTCTTACCGAGGAAAGACGTAGAGATTTAGCAAAACAAGCTAAAGCCGAAGCTGAAGATTCTAAAGTTGGTGTGCGTAACGATCGCAAAAACGCTAATAATGATATTAAAAAACTAGAAAAAGATGGTCTATCCGAGGATATGGCAAAAAATGCTGAGCTCGATATTCAACAATTAACAGATAATTACATCAAAAAAATTGATGAAATGTTAGCTCTTAAAGAAAAAGAAATAATGACAGTTTAGTATTTTTATACACCAAAATTATATATCCAAGCGTTTTCAATATGAAAACGCTTTTTTTGTATCTTCGTTTCTTGAATCTGATCACTATAATGCGAAACAAATTATTTTGTTTATTACTTTTTTCTCAATTTGTTTTACTATCTCAAGTTAACATAACGGGCATTGTAATTGACGCAAGCTCATCCCAGCCCCTACCTTTTGCTTCTATAACAACTGAAGTTTCCTCATACGCACTAACCTCGGTTAATGGTGAGTTCACTATACGATGCGAAAATCATCCCGTGCATCTAACGATAAGTTACCTAGGTTATGAAACGAAAAAACTAACAATACAATCTAAAAGTGCCGATAAAATAGAGATTAGGCTTCATCCTAAAGAAGAAAATCTATCTACGGTAAAAATTGCAGTTGCAGAAAATATAGCTTCTAAAGTGATCAAAAAAGCTATCCGAAGAAAAAATCAAAACAACCCCAAAAAGGCCTTAAAAAGTTTTAGCTATAGTAGTTATAATAAGTTCAAGATTACAGAAGATAATCAGGCTACAATAGAAACCCAAGACACAACAAATGTTGAGATAGAACAATTGCTAAATAAATCTCACTCTTTCTTATCAGAAAAAGTAAGCCAACATCAATACACCAGAAAATCAAAAGGAAAAGAAACTGTTCTAGCAACTAGAATGACGGGGTTTGAAGAGCCTATATATAATGTACTTGGGATAAAAATACAATCAAATTCACTATACGAAGAAGATTACACCATTTTTAACGAGAAATACATCGGCCCACTATCTAATCGAGCTCTTAAAAATTATTATTATAAAATTCTCGACACCGTTCAAAGCAAAAGACCTTCTTTAGTCGTCCTTTTTCAACCTAGAAAGTCTAAAAAAATTGCAAGCCTAGAAGGTGTATTATATCTAGATATAGAGACATTAGCAATACAGAAGGCTATCTTAGAATTAAGAGGTGAGCTAGATGTAATGGCAACTCACAATTTTAAGTATTTCGATTCTCAAAATAGTTGGTTTCCTATTGATCAGGAAATATCTATTCGACCAGGAAAAGGTAGACAAAAAGTAAGCCTTTTTGGAGGTCGCATTTCTGTAGGTCGTTTAGGTAATGACAAAAGAAGTTTTACCGGAAACAATGACTTTTTGCTTTCTAAAACAGATTTATTCGACATTCGTTTAAATGATCGACAAAATGTAAAACTACAAGATGCCTCTATTAAAGTTGACCCCGAAGCCAATAATAGATCAGAAGAATACTGGAATAAATACAGAACGAGTGGTATTACAGAAAAAGACATCAATTCTTTCCCCATTGTTGATAGTATTGTTAAAGCTCAAAATATAGAAAGAAGAATTGATGTTATACAAAGTTTTAATATCGGATATTATCCTGTTGGTTTCTTTGATTTTGATCTTACCTACCCTATTAAATATAATAATTTTGAAGGTTTACGATTAGGTCTTGGTGGATTAACTAACAAGAAATTCTCAAAGCGTTTCCGATTAGAAGGTTACGCAGTTTATGGTTTTAGAGATAAAAAATCAAAATTCGGTATTGGTGGTGGTGTCTTATTAAACAAAAACTCAAGCTCCTGGTTAAATCTAAATTATACAGACGACCTTAAAGAAGTAGGTAGTTTTTTATACCTCACCGATAGACGAGTCTATTCATTATTCGAACCCCGATTAGTAAATATTGATTTTTACTATAAGCATAGAACTTGGAGAACAAGTTTACAACATCAAATTTTTCCTAGACTCTTATCCGAAACTGAATTTTCTGTTAGCAATATCGATCAAACGGGAGGATACCAATTTCTTAATAATGGAAATTTATTTTCTTCATATAAAACTGCAGAAGCTACAATTGCTTTACGATGGAGTCCTTTTAGCAAGTTTTTAAAAACACCCAACGGCATTAAAGAAATTCATGACGGATACCCAAAAGTAACTGCTCAGTACACTCAAGGTATTAAAGGTATTTTTGACAGTGATTTTACTTACGGAAAAATAGGAGTTAAAGCTCAATATGTGATTACAAGAATCAATCAATCTAGAACCAGTGTCTTATTTGAAGCTGATCTAGCAACTGGAGACGTTCCACTAACCCATTTGTACCACGCATTTCCTAATGCTCCAACAAAAGAAACTGTTTTACAACGATTCTCTGTAGCCGGCAGAAGAACCTTTGAAACTATGTTTTTTGGAGAATTCTTTAGTGATCGCCTTGCTACCTTGCAAATAAATCACAGAATTAGACCTTTGAAAATTGCAAATTGGTTAAAACCCGAATTAGTTTTCATTACGCGATACGCAATTGGAGATGTTAGTAATCCAGAAAATCATCAAGGAGTGAGCTTTGACTCACTACAACAAATTTATCAAGAATCAGGTTTTGAAATCAATAAATTATTTGCTGGATTTGGATTAAGCTTTGCATACAGATATGGTGCATATCACCTACCTAGATTTGAAGATAACATTTCTTTTAAGTTTACTTTTTATCTAAAACTTTAAAGCATTATATAATTATTAATTTTCTTGCTATAATTCGCAAATAATAAACCTTCAAATTCTTACATTTGCATCAGGCAAATAAAGAATGGCAAAATTATTCAGTTTCGGGTTTTGGAATGCACTGGCTGGAGTTATACTTCGAAATAGAGCTATAATATTCCTAACAATAGTAGGGATTACAATTTTTATGGGTTTTCAATGGAAAAATATGAAATTTTCCCATTCGGAGGCCAATTTACTTCCTGATGATCATGAGATCAATATCAAGTATCAAAACTTCCTGCAAAAGTTTGGAGAAGAAGGCAACCTTATTGTAATGGCAGTAAAAGACAGTAGTCTTTTTACTCCTACAAAACTAAAAGCTTGGAACGATTTTAATAATTCTTTTAAAAAATACGAAGAAATTGATCTTGTCGTGTCTATCGCTGATCTTAAAAAGTTAATCAAAAAAGACAACCCCCAAAGGTTTGAATTAGTCGATTTTATTAAAGATTCTACATATACCGATGAAAAAGTTGCTGCCTATGAATCTGAGTTGTTTACTAAACTTCCTTTTTATGAAGGACTCGTTTACAGCAAAAACTCTAAGACTATACAAAGCGCAATTTATCTTAAAAAAGATATTGTAAATACTAAAGCCAGAAAATTATTTATTGAAAATGTTTTAAATCCTGCTGTACAGGAATTCGAAGCAAAATATGAAATGGATGTTAAGGTATCTGGTATGCCATATATTAGAACCATGAATTCTCAGAACATCATGGATGAAATTTCTGTTTTTATACTTGCCGCTTTACTTGTAACCTCGTTAATCTTCTTTTTCTTTTTTAGGTCATTTAGAGCGACTTTTATATCCATGACTGCGGTTATTATTGGGGTAATGTGGGCTTTTGGAATCTTGGGTATTTTAGAATACGAAATAACCGTTCTTACTGCTATAATACCTCCTTTGGTAATCGTTATTGGAATTCCGAATTGTATCTTTTTAATTAATAAGTATCAACAAGAGATTAAAAAGCATGGTAATAAGGCTAAATCATTACAACGTGTAATAACAAAAGTTGGTAATGCTACTCTTATGACTAATGTTACTACTGCGTCGGGATTTGCAACTTTCGCTTTGACAGAAAGTAAGCTACTCAAAGAGTTTGGTATTGTGGCTTCGCTAAATATAATAGCGTTATTTATACTGTGTTTACTAGTCATTACTATTATATATAGTTACATGCCACAACCTAAAGAAAGACATCTTAAACACTTAGGAAAAGGCTGGATAGAGAAGTTAATCGACTGGATGGAAAATATGGTAAGAAATAGACGAATTACCATCTATTTTTCATCTGTAATAATTTTAATAGTAAGCATCATTGGTATTTACACTATTAAAGTTTCTGGTAGTTTATTAGAAGATATGCCCAAAGCTGCTGGGTTTTATAAAGACATAACGTTTTTTGAAAAAGAATTCGATGGTATTATGCCATTAGAAATATTAATAGATACTAAACGTAAACAAGGCGTTTTAAAGCTTTCTACTTTAAAACGAATGGAAAAACTGCAGGAATTATTAGAAGAAAATCCGCAACTATCAAAACCTATATCCATTGTAAGTTTGGTTAAATACTCCAAACAAGCATTCTATAATGGTAATCCCAAATATTATCAGATACCAACAAGTCAGGAACGAAACTTTATACTACCCTATGCTAAAAGTTTTGAATCAGACTCAGGAATTATGAAAAGTTATGTAGATTCTACAGGCCAATATGCCAGAATCACAACTTTCATGAAAGATGTTGGAACAGAAGAAATGGATAGAATTGAAGCAAGTCTAGCTCCAAAACTAGAAAAAATATTTCCCAAAGAGCGTTACGATGTATCATTTACAGGAAAAGCTCTTATTTTCCAAAAAGGAACAAAGTACTTGGTGTGGAATCTTACTTTTTCTTTAGGCCTTGCAGTTATACTTATTGCAATATTTATGGCTTGGATGTTTAGATCCTGGAAAATGATAGTAATCTCCTTAATACCAAATTTACTACCTCTACTAATGACCGCAGGACTTATGGGATATCTTGGAGTACCTATAAAACCTTCGACTATTTTAGTGTTTAGTATTGCCTTTGGTATTTCTGTAGATGATACGATACATTTTTTAGCTAAATATCGACAAGAATTAAAATCAAATCACTGGAGAATTAGAAAATCAGTTTTTGCATCACTTAGAGAAACAGGCGTAAGTATGTTTTACACATCTACGGTATTATTCTTTGGTTTTTCTGTATTTATGATTTCTAGTTTTGGTGGAACGAAAGCCTTAGGAGGTTTAGTTTCTACTACTCTTTTATTTGCAATGTTGGCTAACCTATTATTATTACCTTCTTTATTACTGTCTTTAGAACGCAGTATTGCCAACAAAAAAACACTAAAAGAACCTACTTTAAAAATTATTCCGAACGAAGAAGAACTAGAAGAATCTGAACAAGAGGAAGAATAGCGGATAATACACTACAAAACAAATTCAACACTTCCCTTTAATTTATTTAAAGTTATCTTTTTAAAATAAAAAAAGCCCCGTTAAAATTAACGGGACTTCTGTAAGATAGATTACCCCAAAACCTATCGAACTAAACTTAACGTAAACACAATCGTCATAATTGCATATGCAAGATACTGCCCCTTTTTGTATTTTAAAATAGCCCTAGGGGGGGAAAAATCCCCTTTTTCAGAATTTAACTGAAATTTTAACATTTCTTACATTTAAAAAAAACGCTTAAAATCAGTTTAATTACTTGATTTGCAGTATTTTAATTGTTTCAAAGAAAATAAAAACATGTAAGATTTTATCGAAAAAAACTTTCTAAAATATGGTTTACCACCCACCAAAAGACGGTATTTACGGTTTTCCTCATTGAACCTTATTCCAAAAAAACGTCAGATTCTAAAATTTCACTTGTTTATATATTACGTCAAACAAAAAGGATACCAAACTATCCCTATATAAAAAATTCGCTATAAATTTTTGAATTCATAAGATTATGATTCTATCAGATTAAAAAATTATCTTTGCTACCTCAAATTTTATACATCGCTTAGAATTATAATTAAATTTAAGCGTCTCGTATAGAATTAAAATTTATTAATATTAGTAAACCAGCACAAATAATGAAGCATACTAAAGTAATAGAAGTATTAAAAAGTGATAAGCTATTACAGCCTGTAACCATAAAAGGATGGGTTCGTTCTTTTCGTAATGATCGTTTTATTGCCGTAAATGACGGATCGACTATTAATAACATTCAATGTGTTGTCGAAGATGACACTATCGATTCTAAAATTCAGGAAAGAATAAATATTGGTGCAGCTCTTACTATAACAGGAACTTTAGTAGAAAGTCAAGGAAAAGGACAACGTGTAGAAATACAAGTAACAGCTATAGAAATAGAAGGTGATGCAGATCCAGAAGAATTAAAACTAACTATTCTTTCACCTAAACGTCATAGTTTAGAAAAATTGAGAGAACAAGCACATTTAAGAGTGCGTACAAACACTTTTGGTGCGATTATGCGTTTGCGTTCTAAATTATCGTTTGCTATTCATGAATACTTTCAAAAAAACGATTTTTACTATGTACATACTCCAGTAGTGACAAAAAGTGATGCAGAAGGTGCCGGTGAGGCTTTTAAAGTTACTAATTTGGATCTAAATGCTGTTCCGAAAGATGAACAAGGAGAAGTAGATTACAGTAAAGATTTCTTTGGAGGAGAAACTAACCTTACCGTTTCTGGGCAGTTAGAAGCTGAGACTTATGCTATGGGCTTAGGTCAAGTATATACGTTTGGCCCTACTTTTAGAGCAGAAAACTCTAATACTTCACGCCATTTAGCAGAATTTTGGATGGTTGAACCCGAGGTAGCTTTTTGTGATCTTGATGGCAATATGGATCTTGCAGAAGACTTTATAAAATATGTTATCCAATATGCTTTGGACAATTGTCAGGATGATTTAGAATTTCTTGAAAATCGTCTTGTTCAAGAAGATAAACAAAAGCCTCAAGCAGAACGTGCAGAAATGTTATTGCGCGATAAATTAAAGTTTGTATTAGAAAATAACTTTAAACGCGTTAGCTATACTGAAGCAATCGAAATTCTTCAGAACTCTAAACCGAATAAAAAGAAAAAATTTAAATTTCCTATAGAAGGATGGGGAGCAGATTTACAAAGTGAACATGAAAGGTTTTTGGTTGAAAAACATTTTAAATGTCCGGTAATTTTGTTTGATTATCCCGCAGATATCAAATCTTTTTACATGCGCTTAAATGAAGATGGAAAAACTGTACGAGCCATGGATATTCTTTTCCCTGGAATAGGTGAAATCGTAGGTGGTTCTCAAAGAGAAGAGCGCTTAGATGTCCTGAAAGAGAAGATGGCTGCACTGCATATCCCTGAAGAGGATCTTTGGTGGTATCTTGATACACGTCGTTTTGGAACATGTGTACATAGCGGTTTTGGCTTAGGGTTTGAACGTTTAGTCTTATTTGTGACTGGCATGAGTAATATTCGAGATGTAATTCCTTATCCTAGAACACCGCTTAACGCTGAGTTTTAATTTACAATATAGCTAAACAACTTTGTTAATCTTATTCTTTTTGAAAGAGCCCCACCTTTCTTTCAAGAGGTATATTAATTCATTTTTATGAAAAAAATTATACTTCTATTTTTGTACACATTAGTCTACTTAAATGGGTTTGGGCAAAAAAATAAAATCTCTATTTCTAAAACCCCTGAATGGGTACAAATAATAGAAAAAACAACTACTAAAAACAAAAAAAAAGAAACTACTTCTGGCTATTATTATCATATAATTGATTTTCAAAACAATATTCGAAATAATCAAAGTTTCTCGCACTATAATATTGAAGTTATTAATAATGAAGGCATTCAACAAGTGTCTGATTTAAGTGTAGATTTTGATCCTTCATATCAAAAATTAGTTTTTCATAGTATCAATATCATTAGAGATGGTTCAATAATCAATAAACTCTCGTATGACCAAATAAAAACAGTCCAAAGAGAAACAAATATGGAAAGGTATCTTTATGATGGTACTCTTACTGCTTTTGTAAATCTAACCGATGTAAGAAAAGGAGATTTTATTGATTATTCTTTTACGATAAAAGGTAGAAATCCTGTTTATGAAAATAAATATCATAATAAGTTGGTTTTTCAATATTCAATTCCAATAGGGTATTTATTTAATAGACTTGTAGTTCCTTCAAATCGAGAGTTATCGTTTAAATACTTCAACGATGCTGATAAGCCTAAGATTAAGAAAAGTGAAAAAATTACAGAATACCTATGGGAACACGATACTATTGAACCTATAATCTATGATACAAATACACCATCGTGGTATGATCCAATACCTAGTGTATCTATTTCAGAATATAACTCATGGAAAGAGGTAGTCGACCAATATACCAAACATTATACATTTAGTAGTATTGAACAAAAAAAACTTAAAAAAGAAGTTTCAAAATTATTTTCAGATACTCCTAAGGATTCTTTGTTAACCGAAATAAGAAAATTTGTTCAAGATGAGATTAGATATTTAGGTTTTGAAGGAGGTTTAAATTCTCACAAACCGGACAACCCACTTAAAGTAATAAAACAGAGATATGGTGACTGCAAAGCAAAATCCTTTTTATTAAGTGAAATCTTAAGAAACTTTGATTTTGAAGCAAACCCCATTCTAGTTAACTCGTACAATGGAACTAATATAGTTAATGAATTACCTTCACCAAACGTCTTCAATCATTGCATCGTCCAGGTTAAAAAAAATGATCAAAGTTATTTCATTGATCCCACAATAAGTAATCAAGGAGGAAATATTGATAATCTTTATGTCCCAAATTATACAACTGGACTTATACTAAACACATCAGAACGTGAGCTCTCAAAAATAAAATCAGCATCTGAAAATACTATTAAAATAACAGAAGAATTTGATATAGAAGAAATAGGAAGTACGGCATACCTTTTCATAACCACTAAGTATAGTGGATCATACGCAGATGATCAACGAATAAATTTTGCGCAAAAAGATATTGAGAAAATCCAAAAAGAATACTTGAATTTTTACAGTGCTATTTATCCAAGTATAAGGGAATTCTCTAAAATTGAATTTATTGACAATAGAGAAAGTATTAACGAAGTAACAATTAAAGAGGGTTACTTTATCGATTCATTATGGAAAGCATCTACTCAAAATAAAGACATTCTTGTTAGTGAATTTTATCCTCTTAATATGGAATCATATGCCAATCCGGATAAAACTCCTAAAAGAACTATGCCATACTATGTTCAATACCCTGTCGATTTCGAACAAAGTATAGTTATAAATTTACCTGAAGATTTAGATGGCGAAAATGAAAGAACCGTAATTGAAGAAAAGTCTTTCAAATATATCTATGACATAGATTATTCATATAAAAAAATTACTCTGAGACATCAATACAAAACACTAAAAAACCATGTCAAACCAGAAGAGTCAAATAAATTTATCAAGAAACATGAAAAAATTCTTAATGGCTTATCTTATCTACTTACCTATGATAAAAATATAGCTTCAGGAAGTTCTAGTTTAAGTTGGTATCTTATTATTTTTGGTATCTTTATCCTAATTACCAGTCTATTTTTTGCATATAGAATTTATGCTAATTACAATATTAAAGTAGAAGAGTCAATCAATAATCCACTTCAAATTGGCGGATGGCTTATTCTTATTTCAATTGGCCTCATCCTAACACCTTTTAAAGTAATCTTTCAGTTATTCAATAGTTATGAAGATTTTTTCGGAAATAATACTTGGAACTATATTATACAAGATCATAAAAATTTAAATGAATTATTTTATTCATTATTAGTTCTTTTAGAATTAACATACAATATTGTACTTGTTGTTTTTTCCATACTTTTAATCATATTATTTTTTAAACGAAGGAATATTTTACCTAGATTAATGATTATATTTTACGTTGGAACATTTCTTTTTCTAACTTTTGATTCTATTATTGCGTTTAACCTTAACACAACTTTGTTTACAGAGGCAGAAAAAGTGCAAACTTTTAAAGAGATCGGCACTTCTTTTATTAGAAGTATAATATGGGTTCCTTACTTTTTAATATCCAAAAGAGTAAAATCAACCTTTACCCTAAGGATTAAAGAAAAAAATAACGATACGTAAATTCAATAAAAAAAGAGCTAAATCATATGATTTAGCTCTTTTTGTATAGCTCCAATCTACTAAAAAAGGGTATACTAATGTATTTTATAAAAAAGAATTTATCGCCAATTCTATAATTAATAATTACATTCCTAAATTAATTTGATCTATTCTTTTTTCTATTCTTTTTTCTTGTTCTTCATTAAAAGATTGTCTTAAATCTTTATTTAAAGTGGTACTCATAATATTTGTAATTTCATCATCGTGAAAAAGACCTAGAGCATGACCTATTTCATGCGGGCTTGTTGAATTAAATATGTTTGTATCCGTTAGCAAAACTCTTTGGTTTCTACCCATCCCTGCAACACCAATAATGTTAGATCTTTTAATAATGTAAATATTCAATTTTCCTTTTTCATATGAATCCTGAGATTGCATAA
This sequence comes from Aquimarina aggregata, assembly GCF_001632745.1. GTDB lineage: Bacteria > Bacteroidota > Bacteroidia > Flavobacteriales > Flavobacteriaceae > Aquimarina > Aquimarina aggregata. The sequence continues at coordinate 466,498 of NZ_LQRT01000035.1, forward strand.
AAAATGTACTCGCCTCAGAACCTACATTATCTCTTAAATCATAAAGTTCTTCATTTGCCAAAACCTTTGATTCATTTAATTCTAAACCTATACCAAGTCTATGAAAGTAATATCCATTTAAATAGTTCATAAATTCTTGCTCATTAAAATTATATGACCTTTTAGCATCTCCTTCATTTTCAACATATATAATATTTACTTTTACAGTTCTCTCTGGGTTTTCTACAAATATTTTGTCCATATAAACTGGTTCAAAATCGTCTCCGTTACTACAAGATAGAGAAAGAAAAATTGTGGCGATAAATAGTAATTTTTTCATGACAAACTTTATTTATTTATTAAAAACATTTTACTAAAAAATGTCTATTTCACTTTGTTAACATTTTTATTTTCAAGTATTTAACAAGTTTTTCGTTGAGAAAATTGAGCAAAAGTTATCCTATGTCAAAAAGAAATTCTTTTTGATAAATTTTAAAATACTCTAGCTTGTTAAATGAATTATTTGATTTGTTTTTGAAATTTTGCTGACCTATTAAGTAACAAGCAACATCTCATTGTGTAGTGAATTTTAATAAAAGCCCTTATTAAGTATCATTCATAAAATAGAAATGAAGAACTGGTCTTTTTTTCGGAAGTAAAAAATTGAATCGATTTCGTCATTTTTATTTTTAGATTTTATAACGCTTCTCTTTTAGAAGGTTATAGATTAAAAAAGAGTTTATTTCTTTTTTAAAATTTGTTAAACATTCTTCTGGGGATTTTTGAAGACTATTTGACATTTTGACGAATCTAATTTGGTAATGAACTTGTGATAAACATTGGTTATCAACTCATTGTAAAATTAATAACTGTTTCACTATATCTGTATACGGTTAAACCGTAATATAGTTATGCGAAAACCAAATGAGCTTGTTTTTCACCGATAAACAGTGGCTTTAAACGGAAATGTTAAAGTTTTAAAGCATCAAAAAAGAAAGAATAAACTTACAAAATAAGAAGAATTGATACTGATTACTAATACTTTTACATTACAATAAGGGGGGTATTTCCCCCTAACCAACCAAAATAATTTTCAGAATTTGATCACAATTACTCGTTTTTTTCATCAAAAAAACAACAAAATAATACTTTGCTCAAAAAAATTATCACATAATCATCTGCAATACAAAACTTTACTATAGACAAATTAATTGTACTGAAAAAAAAGTAGCAGTAAATAAGTTTTAATTATGATGCTTTTTAAGAAGAATTTCTGAAATCAGTTTTTTAACAATCATTTTATGTGTATCCGATTGATGATACTTATTTTTTGCCTTTTTTATTTTATCATGATGGGGCATCTTTCCAGTTTCTGTAAGTACTTTTAAGGTTTCTTCAAAAAAATTGTTTAAAATCGGAATCACAAAACGACTAGACTCATTTTTATTTTTAAGATGAATAAATTTCTTTGTGTACGCGAGAAAAAGTTGTGGATATCTTGAAAAAGTCTGCAATGCTTCACAAAAACTCTGATAAACTTCTTCCCTATCTAAATTGTTTCTGAACTTTAATTTAGACTGGTCGAGTTGTTTTATGGTGTATAATAAGAGACTTTCTTTAATAAAAGTACTATAGTTGTTCTTAGCGTAGTAATACACTTCCATCCCTATATTGGTGTTAACCACTACAACCTCATTACCTATATTTTCTTTCAAAAAAGATTCAAAAATAGCAACCATAGATGAAGACATCAAAAGACGATTATTGCCTTTTAATGATCTGACATTTACAGATCTTATATCTTCTATACTATAATCGTATTTCATTAACTAAGACTAAACTAAAATTAAATAAATTCAGAAAAATCAATACCTTGATTCTTTGCATGCATCGCTGCCGTATATCCCTTATTATCCTGAGCATCTATATCAGCTCCATTTTCTATTAATAATTTAATGATTTCCTTTTGACCAAAAGTAGCTGCATAAATTAATGCTGTAGCATCATTAAAGTTTTTCTGATTTACATCAGCTCCTTTATCTATTAATAATTTAGCGATATCATAATATCCTTTAAAACACACTCCCATTAAAGCCGTATTTCCAGAACTATCCTTAGCATTTATATTCGTAGTATGTTCTAATATCACTTGAGTAATCTCTTGAAAACCGTAATACGAAGCTAATAGTAAAGGTGTAGAACCACGAGAATCTTTTACATTTACGATTTCAGCGTTTGCAGTTAAAATTTCTCTTACACTATCTAATTTCTCGGATCGAATAGCATTAAATATATCTTCCATGTATTGTATTAAGGTAAATTAGTATAACAAATCATTGTTCTTTATTTCAAAATATCAAAAAGAATAACGATCAGGCTCTAAATTAACAGAAAATTATCGCATTTCTTAATATTCTCTTACTCATCATCAATTACAGAACAAAGGCGTTAGTTATGCTCAGTCTTTTTTTTAGAATATAATCATAAAGATAATTTTTTCTTACTATGAAATCAATAAGTTAAATTGATTGTTCAAATTTCACAATAAGAAAAAATTATTTACTCCATTAACTTTCGTATTCATTCTTAAATATAGAAATAAGATCACTTTTATCTAAAACCATATTTTAAAATCAAAATAACTATCTTAATGTATCGTTTTTAAAATAATACCATTTTACAAACTTACTCTTTAACACCTAAAATTAATTATGAAAACACAAGAACACTTTTTACTCAAAAAAAACAAAAAAACTATTCTAAAGTCTTTTGTTTTAGCCTTACTTTTTATTTCTACTCAGTCCATTTTTTCTCAATCCATTGTTCAAAAAAATGGTCGACTTAGAGTTTCTGGAAATAAAGTAGTTAACAAGAATAACGATCCAATAAGTTTAGCTGGCAACAGTTTATTCTGGAGTAATTTTGGTGAAGGAGCCAAATTTTATAACGCTGCTACAGTTAATCATCTAGCTAAAGATTGGAATGCTAGTATCGTTAGAGCTTCTATGGGAATTGAAGAACCTGGAGGTTACATCTCTAATCCAAATCGAGAAAAAAACAAAGTAAAAGCCGTTGTAGATGCTGCTATCGCAAATGGAGTTTATGTTATCATCGACTGGCATTCTCATAATGCAGAACAATATCAACAACAAGCAATTTCATTTTTTACAGAAATGGCAGAATTATATGGTACTAATGATCATGTTATATACGAAGTATACAATGAGCCTATAGCACAATCCTGGCAAACTGTAAAATCTTATTCTGAAGCTGTTATTGATGCCATAAGAGCCAAAGATCCTGATAATTTAATTATAGTAGGTTCTCCGCAATGGTCACAAAAAGTGGTTGAAGCCTCAAACAATCCTATTCAAAAAAGTAATATAGCCTATACATTACATTTTTATTCGGGGACTCATAAACAATTTTTAAGAGATGAGGCTACTCGTGCTATGAATAATGGTATTGCCATATTTGTTACAGAATGGGGCGCGGTAAATGCTAACGGAGATGGAGCGGCAGATAGACAAGAAACTCAAAAATGGTTAGACTTTATGAAAACAAATGGTATTAGTCACGCCAACTGGTCTGTAAGTGACAAAGCAGAGGGAGCCTCTGTAGTTGCCAGCGGCACTGGAGTTTCTGGACTTACCAGTAACAATCTTACAACAACAGGTATCTACATTAAGGATATTATCAAAAATTGGAATGGACCTATTGTAAATCCACCTGTCGAAGAATGTAAAGGAAATGGCGTTTCTATTAATAATATTATAGAAGCCGAGAGTTTTTGCGAACAAAAAGGAACACAAATTGAAGCGACAACAGATACAGGCGGAGGTAGTAACATTGGCTATATTGATAATGGAGATTATTTAAGGTACAGAGTGAATATTCCTTCAAGTGGGGATTATGATATAAAATATAGAGTTGCAAGTATTAAAAACACAGGTAAATTACAATTCAAACTTGGAAACTCTGTATTAAAAACATCTAATATTCCTTTAACCAGTGGATGGCAAATTTGGGAAACAATATCAACAACAGTATCTCTTACATCAGGTTCTAAAACAATAGAACTATATGCTTTATCCGGAGCGTTTAATATTAATTGGTTTCAAATTACTCCATCAAATTCAAATCCTCCAGATCCAGATGGTAATGATTGCGAATATCAAACTCCGATTTCAACACCACTAGCCTCTACAGGCAATAGTTCGTATTCTAATATACATGTATTAGGAACTGGTGGCCCTAACCTGAGTAATGTTACTAATTTTACTATCAACTGGGATTTATCTAATAATGGATTATACCAACTTTCTATGAATACTAATAATGGGACTCCTAATTGGTGGAACGACCTTTTGGCTAATGCTACTCAAAGTTTTAATGCAGCTATGCCTGCTATTAGTTTAAACGGAACAGGTTTTACAAATCTTGACGGTGATTATTGGGTTACAAAAGATGGCGATAACTTTGTTATGGTTTCAAAAACCAAAGGATTCACTCTCTACTATAGCAATTCAAGTACTCCACCAAATTGTGGAACCGCAAAAAGCGGCCTAGAGAACTCTGAAAATGTAACGTTAAGAGCATATCCAATTCCCACAACAAGAAATTTAAATATCTCAGGGTTGCAAGAAAAAGCGCATATTAACATAGTTGATATTTCAGGTAAGACAATATTACAAACAATACTAGATTCTGAAAACAATGCTATAGACGTATCAAAACTTCCTAATGGAACTTATTTTGTAGAAGTCAAAGGAAGAAAAACTCGAAAATCTATACAATTTATAAAAACAAATAAATAAGCTTTAACAGTACAGAGTAAGAAATGGTAATTCTAAAAAAGGGTTGATATTAATCAACCCTTTTTCTCTATCCTAACTGTTCTTTCATTTTTTGAAGTTGTTGCTCGATAAGCAGTAATTTGTCTTCTACTTGGTCTCCAAATTCTGGTATTCTTTTACAAAAGACATATCGAACCCTCCATAATTCTTTAATATCTGAAAGTGCAAAACGCTCATCATCAATATTTTTATGATCTGCTCTCAATACAACCTCATCTTTTGTTATATATAATCTTCTAAAAATCAATTTATTTTCTACTACAACAAATACCAAAGTACCATTATTAAGTTTTTTAATAATTGAAGAAGGAACTTTTTCTCCTACTACAATATCTTTAGGATAAAACCCTTTATCATGTGAAGTCATTTCTAAATTACTAACTGTATATGCGCGAAATTTCTTGGTTGCATTTAGTGGTAATTGTAATGTTGGAAGTTCATTAACAAACCCTTCTTTATCATAAAAAGCAATATAATCATTTGCTGTTGCGTCTGTTATACAGGGAATTACAGCAAATTGCTCTCGTTTAAGATCTTCTGCATAGGTTGTCAGGTCTCCTTTAAACTTTAAAAGCTGATTTACAGTTAACTCACTAGTTAGCAATTCATCTATTTTTATGCTAAAATGATTAGCAATTTTAATAATTGTTTCGATTTTAGGTTCACTTCTACCCTCTTCATAGGCACCTAACGTACCTCTCTTAAGCTCAAACAACTCTGCAAATGCTTGTTGACTTAAACCTTTTACTCCTCTAATTTTTTTGATATTTTTTCCAAAAAAAGACATTTTTGCTAATTTTATTTGCAATTATAAAAAATAATTGTACATTTACACTAACAATATTAGCTATTATTTGATTAAAAAGCTAATTTTAGTAGAATTACTTCTAAATTTAATACCCAAAATGAAGAAGTGAGGGACGTTTTACTAAAAATTTTAGCACACAACCAATTACTAATTTTAATTTTTATACCCATGATCACTTTTATATATTATTTGGCACATTTAGCCATAAATATTGCAGAAAAGTTATTCGACTTTTTGTAATATTGATTTACAGTCAGATACTTGAAATTTTTTTACTAATAATCCAACAAAAACAACCATCTTATGCAAGATCATTTTCAACTCGTGAAAGATTATTTACTTGAACTTAAGTACACTATCACTCATGAGAATAAAGGGGAAGGAATCATCATGATTAGCAAAGAAAATGAAGGGATTAAAAATATGATTATAGGAGTAGCTCCTCCAATTTTAATTATGGAACAACATATTTTTAATATCAAAAACAAAAACGAAGTTGTCTATCGAAATTTACTTCAAAAAAACAGAGATATCGTTCATGGAGCATTTGTACTTGACGAAACTGGTGAAAAAGTAATTTTTAGAGACACATTACAAGTCGAACATCTGGACCTTAATGAAGTCGAAGGATCATTAAATTCTTTAGGATTGCTATTAAGTGAATATTCAGATCAAATTATAAATTATTCAAAATATTAAACTATGAACTTTTTTAAAAGACTATTTAAAATAGGTGAAGCTGAAGCACATTCTGCAATTGATAAAATGGAAGATCCCATTAAAATGACAGAACAAGGCATTAGAGATATGAAAACTGATCTTGAAAAAAGCTTAGAAGCACTAGCTCAAGTTAAAGCTTTAGCAATTAGAGCCAAAAATGATACCGAAGAATATGCTAACAAGGCAGAAGACTATCAGCAAAAGGCTATGTTAATTCTTAAAAAAGCTCAAAACGGAGACCTAGACAGTACTGAAGCAGATCGATTAGCGAAAGAAGCTTTAATTAAGAAAGAAGAGTCTAGTCAACATGAAACTCGAAGCAAAACAGAAGCTGAGAAATTTAATACTTCTGTTGAACAACTAGAAAAAAATGTTCAAGAAATAAAGCAAAATATTAGCAAATGGGAAAATGAACTTAAAACACTAAAGGCACGTGTAAAAGTTTCTGCTGCTACCAAAAATGTAAATAAGCAAATGGCAGAAATAGATAGTTCAAGTACAGTATCTATGCTAGAACGAATGAAAGACAAAGTAAGTCAAGAGGAAGCTCTTGCCGAAGCTTATGGGGATATTGCTAACACTTCGAAATCAATAGATGAAGAATTAGATAAGGCTATTGATGTTACTAAAGCCAATGCCGATGATAATTTAGCTAAGCTCAAAGAGCAATTAGGCATGAACGACAAAAAGTCGTAATACATATTTTAATTCTAAAAAATTAAAGTCATGATCATTTCAACAACAGATATAATTCCAGGTCAAGAAACTGTAGCCATTTTAGGAATCGCAAGAGGTAGCACCGTACGAGCCAGAAATATAGGAAGAGATGTTTTTGCCGGTCTTAAAAATATTGTAGGTGGTGAAATCGAAGAATATACCAAGCTGCAAGCACAATCCAGAGAGCAAGCAATGCAAAGAATGACAAACGATGCAAAAAAATTAGGTGCAGATGCGGTAATAAATGTTAGACTCACGACATCAATGGTTATGCAAGGTGCTTCAGAGATTTTAGCCTATGGTACTGCTGTCAAATTAAAATGATATAAATCATGCCAACTATAGCAATACTGATACAAGGTTTAATTTGGCTAGGAATATTTATAACACTAGTCTATTTGATCGTAAGAAGAATCAAAATTAAAGGAACTGAAGACTTTGAAGACAGAGATAACTAGATAATTACTAACTAAACAACTTATTACATTGAAAGAACTCTATGACATCGCGATATCAATGGTCAATCTTCCTTTGACACTCCTGTTCGGATTATTGATCTTATATTGGTTATTAACTACCTTAACTGGTATTGATCTTGATTTTTTTGATGCCGATATCGATGTAGATGTAGACGTGGATGCCGATGTAGATATGGATACCGATTTTGATGCCAGAGGAAATCTGGATATTCATGATGTTTCAAATACAGAGGTTAAAAAAGAAGATATTATACGCCGTAGAGGTAAATTAAACTTCTTTCAGATATTCTTGATTTATTTCAATTTTGTTGGACTCCCCTTCATGTTCACTTTTACTTTTTTTGTACTATTCTGGTGGGCTATTACAATGGCAGGGACATCTATAACACATAGTTATGCCAATGACTTTGGGTTTACTTTTTTCTTTGGAGGCATTATCCCGGCGCTATTCTTAACCAAGATATTTACAACTCCGTTTAAAAGGTTTTTTACCAATTTTAATAATAAGGGAGAAAGTGCTTTAGAATTATTAGGAAGACAAGGTGTATTACAAAGCCCACTTTCTGGTGAAAAAATTTCAACATTAGAAATAAAAATACAATCCGATCCAATAAAAGTGATGGTGCAGTCAAAAAACGGAATGGAAATTCCGGCAAATACCCAGGTTGAAATTGTGAACCAAGTAAAAAACAAACAACTATATATCGTTCAACCGTCAAATTATTAAAATTGCAACCAATACACTTTTAAAAATTAACTAGTATAATGAAACTATTCTTAAACTCAAGACACTTATAGATGTTATCCCATTTTACAAAAAAATAACACAAGAAAAAGTATCTTATAGAAACATCATTGATCATTACACAATTCATGATATACTAGTAATACTAATAAAAATATAATCATCGAACTTTATCAATTAAAACATTGAATACAATTAAATAACACTAATAATATCATTTAACAACTAAAATAATTTTTATGAGCAACATAGGTAATTTAGCTATCATCGTGGTAGTAGCATTAGTACTGCTAATTGTACTATATTTTATAATCATCGCCATATTCTACAGAAAGATTCCGCAAGGAGAATCACTTGTGCGTACTGGATTTGGGGGAACTGCGGTAGCTTTTGATAAAGGGCTATATGTTATTCCGGTACTACACAAAGTAGAAATCATGGATATTTCTATAAAAAAGATCGAGATCGAACGTACAGGAGTAAATGGGTTAATCTGTAAAGATAATATCCGAGCAGATATCAAAGTAGCTTTCTTTGTTAGAGTAAATAAATCTGTAGAAGATATTATAAATGTAGCACAAACCATTGGTTGTAATCGTGCGTCAGAAATCGATACACTACGTAGTTTATTTGATGCTAAATTCTCTGAAGCATTAAAAACAGTTGGTAAAAAATTCGAATTTGTAGAATTGTATGAAGCACGACGTGAGTTTAGAGACGAAATTATAAATATTATTGGTACAGATCTTAATGGATACATCCTTGATGACTGTGCTATCGATGATTTAGAACAAACATCATTAAGTGTTCTTAAACCAGATAATATTTTAGATTCTGAAGGGATCAAAAAAATTACCGAATTAACTGCTGCTCAAAATATAAAATCTAATCTTATTAAACGAGATGAAGAAAAGGTTATTCGTAAACAAGATGTTGAAGCTCGTGAAGCCATACTGGAGTTAGATAAACAACTAGCAGAAAAAGAAGAGCAACAAAAACGTGAAATTTCTAATATTAAATCTCGTGAAGAAGCCGAAATTCTAAAAGTTTCAGAAGAAGAACGTTTAAAATCTGAAACAGCACGTATTGCAACACAAGAAAAAGTGAAAGTTGCAGAAGAAAACATGGAACGCCAAATCATTGTTGCTGCCAAAAACAAACAACGTACCGATGCTGTAGAAACAGAAAGAGTAGAAAAAGACAGAATGCTTGAAGCTACAGAACGCGAACGTATCGTTACACTTGCTCAGATCGAAAAAGAAAAAGTAGTAGAAGTAGAAAAGAAGAATATACAAGATGTAATCCGCGATCGAGTAATGCTAGAAAAAGGTGTGGTAGAAGAGCAAGAAAACATGAAAGACATCCAGGCATTTAAAACTGCAGATCGTGATAAACAAGTAAAAATAACAGTTGCAGAAGCTAATGCTCAAGAAGCATTAATTGCAACTATTAAGGCTGCCGAAGCTCAAAAAGAAGCTGCTAAGCAAAAAGCAGAAGAAATTAATATTGAAGCACAGGCACAAAAAGAAGCTAGTGAAAAAGAAGCCGAAGCACGTAAAACACTTGCTGAAGCACAAGCTAAAGAAGAAGCAACTATAGGAATGTCTGAAGCACAAGTGATGCATGCCAAAGCTGATGCCCATGAACGTGAAGGTCTTGTAGAGGCGACCATCATTGAAAAGAAAGCAAAAGCCGAGGCAGCAGGTATACTTGCCAAAGCTGAAGCTGTAAAAGAAGAAGGTTTAGCAGAAGCAGAAGTAATCAAAGAAAAAGCACTTGCCGATGCTGCCGGAATCGAAGAAAAAGCTGAAGCTATGAAGAAACTTGATGGTGTTGGTAAAGAACATGAAGAGTTCAAACTTCGTCTAGACAAAGAATTACAAGTTGATCTAGCACATATTAATATCCAGAAAGAAATAGCTGATGCGCAAGCAGAAGTAATTGGAGAAGCACTTAAAGCCGCAAATATTGATATCGTAGGTGGTGAAACTATGTTCTTTGATCAAATAGTAGGTCAAATCACCAAGGCTAAAGGTATCGATAGATTAGTTAATCATTCTGATAACATCCAAGATGTTAAAGATGCTATTTTAGGAAGCGATGATGTGAAAGGAAATCTTTTAGAAAAAATCAAAGAATTCGCTACCAAATACGGAATCTCATCAGAAGATATTAAGAATCTAACGGTTGCTAATCTGTTGATAGAATTAAAACAGAAAACTACAGATCCTTCAGAAAATAATCTATTTAGTAACCTGTTAAATCTAGCCAAAGGTTTAGGTCTTTCAGACAGAAAACTTTAGTACAAGAATCTCCTCTCCTGTAAAAAGGAGAGGACTACTATACTATCGGACACTAACTATATCTGAAATTAAATCATTGCATGTATACCATCACAATAATATTTTTAAACCCATAAAAGTCAATCCCTGAAGGTCAAGAACTCTCTGTGGGGTAGCGAGGAATTGACTAGATGGGATTTGTTTAACTTTTAATACGTTTAATTATGGGAATTGCAGCTATGATAACTTCGATTAAATTTAATGATCGAAGAAACAAAAGAAAAGTTTTTAGTCGTGTAAACAGAAATACAAACACTGAAAACCTCGGAATCAAATTAGTACCTGTTTCTGAAGACACATTGCAAGAAATCAGAAACAAACTAAAGAAGCAAAGATTAGCAGTTTTTAAAAAGCAATTACTAGTCTCTGGGATTTTGATTATGGTAATTACGACTATCATAATATATATAGCATAGTTATGGGAGTGTATGGTCATAATTTAAGTAATCTTCTTAAAAACAGTAGAAGAAAAGAACGAAAAGCTTATGATGGATGGACAGAAAGTGATGAAGAAAGCCATGGCATAAAAGTAGAGTCAGTTTCTGAAGAGAAGTTACAAGAAATCAGAGATAAACTTAAGAAACAACGCCAATCACTTTTTAGAAAGCGGTTAATTGGTTTTTGTATCGTTATAATTTAGATTATTGGAGCTATAATTTATACATCCATTTAAAAAATATAAAATATGAATAAAAAACTTATAGGGGTAATCGGCTTATTATTAGTATGTATTTGCGTGCTAACATACAATACATATACGAAAAAAGAGAACCTGATAAAAAACGGCGTAAGTACATCGGCTATCATTGAAAAAATTTCAACGAATAGAATTGACAATGATTTCTCCCCTACCGTAGAAAATATTCATATTAAATACAAATACGAAGTAGACACTAAAGAGTTTATAAAAATGCAAGAGATTTCAAGACATGAACACGATTTGTATTTTTCTAAAACTGGAAAAATAGGGGACTCTATTAAAATTATGTATGATGCTGAAAAACCTTCAAATTCGAGGATTGAAAAGATCAAATAGTAACTTTTAATTGTCAAACTAAACTTGTTAACACTCTTGAGTAAACGAATGAAAATTCGATTTAAAAAACTATGGAAGAAACCAACAAAGAAAAAGATATACAACTAGACGGAGGTACTTATGAGATTATCCAGAATCGTCTACAAAAACAAAAAGGTGAACTTCAAAACCGTCTTACACAACTTAATGATGCTCGAAAAGAAGTTTTTGGTAGTGTAGAAACCAAACTCATTGCTAATAACCGAATCAATACAGAAAACAATTGTATTGCACGAGATATTGTTACCATAGACGAATACTGTCTTTTTGGATATAATGTACATTTTGGACTTCGAACTGAAATAACACTAGCAGATGTATTTAGTATTTACACCTATAGTAATGATCATTTTGTAGCCAAATCATTAGATTTAATTCATGATCCTATATTTATAGATGACTTCACAAATCTATATAAATACTACCGAAATACGATATTTTCAAAATTTGCTATAGTGGGGAATTACCTGCATATGGTATTTCAACTAAGTGAAAGTGTCTCTGATATCAAAACCTTTAAGTGGTTAATTAATGATGGTAAATTAACCTATGTTGACAACCGTAGTGAGCATGAATTCAAATTTCCAAAACAACACGAGTTTAATTGGACAGAAGTTACACGAGATATGCATCGGTATGGTGCGCATCCACATATTTCAATTCTTGACAAGGTATTTGTAGAAACTATAGGTGGCGATCTAACTATCAAAATAGAAGACAATACCGATGAAGGAAAAGGAATTCTTGACGAACCTGTAGAACATATAGATCAAACTCTTGACGATGGACAATATCGCTTTGCAAACTTAGGCAATCTAATCATATTAGAGATCAAGCCTTTTCAAGAAGCACCACGTTACTTTGTCTACAATCATAAAATACAAGAAGTTAAAAAAATTGATTGTATAAAAGACGCTTGTGTATTACTTCCAGATGATCAAGGTGTTATTTATCCAAATGGATATTACCTGCAATCAGGAGGTTTTAAGCTTTTTACAAATGAAGTATCGGATGTAAAGTTCCAAGAAAAAATTATCTCTCCAAACGGAGAAGATTTCCTCTATGTCTTTTATGAAAGTGAAAAAGGGTTATACACTCTTATGTCATATAATGTTATCGAACAAGAAGTAAAAACACCTATTATCTGTAATGGTTTTACAATTTTACAACATGGAGAATTATGCTATTTTAAGACTGAAGATGATCAAACACGCCATCATGTAATACAAATTTGGCAAACGCCATTTATGAAGGGAGATGTATTGCCATCAGAACATACAGATACATTACTATACAAAATTGGTAATAAAGACATTGTAAAAGCAATGGCAGAATGCCATGCACTTATCACTTTACTCAACAAAGAAGATAGTTATGATGGGTTATATGATGATATTGCAAAATTTTCGAGTGATATTACCGATAGTTATTATTGGATCCGTGAAGAAGATACGCATAGATTAGATATTCCTTTAGAAGAAATTAACGGAGCTGCAAATGCCGCTATAGATGAATTCGAAAAAGTAGTTCAACTTCGTAAAACTGCTTCTAATATAACAAAAGAAACCAAAGACAAAGCTGATACCATTTTTAACAAAATCAAAAGTAGTTCTTTTAAATCTATAGATGATTTTGTGCACGTATTATCGCAATTACGAACCTTACGTGGTGAGGTGATTGGTCTTAATGACATACGCTATGTTGATCAAACATTTATCAACGATATAGAAACAGAAATTGCCTCGCAAACTGAAAAAATATCACAACGTTGTGTTCAATTTTTACTAGATGACAAAGCACTTCTGCCCTACCACTCCCGTATCGATGAAAAGCAATCACAATTAGACGGTATTAAAAAGGTTATAAACGCCAAAAAATTAGAAGAAGAAGTAAATCAAATTGCTACAGATTTAGAAATGTTAATCGATATTGTTTCTAATTTACAAATCGAAGACACTTCACATTCTACTAAAATAATCGATAACATTTCTTTGATTTTTGCTACGATAAATCAGTTAAAAGCAGGAATCAAAAATAAAATTAAATCTTTAGGAAGTAAAGAAGCCACCGCAGAATTCGCCGCCCAATTAAAATTGGTGGATCAAAGTATTATTAATTATTTAGATATTGCTAGTACTCCAGAAAAAACAGATGAATTATTAAACAAAGTTTCTGTACAGTTAGAAGATTTAGAAGGGCGATTTGCAGATTTTGAGGAATTCATTACCCAAATTATTGAAAAACGCGAAGAGGTTTATAATGCTTTTGAAGCGCGAAAAAACAGCTTAATCGAAGCGCGAAATAAAAAGGCTGTTGCGTTAGAAACTGCTGCAAATCGAATTTTAAAAGGAGTAACTAAGAAAGCTTTAGGTTTTTCTTCGGTCGTTGATATTAACGGCTATTTTGCTTCTGACCTTATGATCAATAAGCTCAGAGATATTATAGTACAATTACAAGAGTTAGATGATGCTGGTAAAGCAGAAACTATAGAAACCGCCATAAAAGTTGCAAAAGAAGACGCTACGCGTAAGCTTAAAGACAAACAAGACTTATATGAAGATGGTGAAAATATTATTAAACTGGGTAAACATAAATTTGGCGTAAACAAACAGCCATTAGATTTAACCATTGTTTATAAAGATAACGCACTAGCTTATCATCTAACAGGAACGGATTTTTATCAAGAAATTAAAAACGAGACCTTACTAAAATCCAAAAAATACTGGGATCAAGAGTTAATTTCTGAAAATCAAGATGTATATCGATCCGCATATCTTGCTTATAAAATATTTAGCGCTTCTCAAGCCGAGCTTGTTGAAGCACAAGCCATCGCATTAGACAAAAAAGATTTCGACAAGCTAAGTCTGAAAACAATGAGCGAAGAGCAACTTTTAGAACTTATAAAAACTGAAAGCAGCAAAAACTATACAGAGGGCTATGTAAAGGGAGTACATGATGTAGATGCTGCTAAGATTTTAAAAGTACTAATTACTAAAAGCAATGACTTAGGTGTATTACATTTTGCCCCAAAAACCAGAGCATTTGCACAATACTTTTGGCATGGACTTACACCAGAAACACAAGCGTATTGGAACCAAAACATTAAGGCTTCGGGTCAAGTATTAGAAGTATTTCCTGATAGTCAAGAACATCAAAATGTTATTTCAAAATTAACTCAAGAAGTTATTTCTTTTTCTGAAAGTAAAAAGCTGTTCGATGCTACCTCAAGCAACGCAATCGCTGCATATTTGTTTACCGAACTGCAAAGCGACCAAAGTTTTTGTATTAGTCAAATTGCGAATGAACTACATGATGCTTTTGTAAATGAATTAAAAAAGAAAAAAGTTTTTACAAAATTAAAAACAGCTTTACAATTAGATGCTAAACCCAATTTTAATGGAGATTCCAGACAGAACGACCAGATAAATTTAGCATTACAATGGGTAAGTTCTTTCTTAAAAACCATGCACCCTAAACAAATTGCATATGCCCATGAAATAGTTTGTGTTTTACTATTCAAAAATGAATCAACTTCAGAGATTATTCATGTTAACCCATTACAAAACATAGATGGATTAAAAGGTAGTCATGAGACCATTAATGAAGGAGTTTTTGAATTTGATTATCATAATTTCATTACTACATTAGCATATTTTGCACAAATCGAAGTTCCTGCATTTGAAGCCTATCGAGAAGCAAAACATACGGTAACAGAAGAGCTTAAAGAAGACCTAAAACTCAATGAATTTGAGCCCAAAGTACTCTCCTCTTTCGTGAGAAATAAATTAATCGATCAAGTATATCTTCCTTTATTTGGAGATAATTTATCCAAACAGTTAGGAAGTTTAGGGGATAATAAACGTACCGATCGTATGGGTATGTTATTACTAATATCACCTCCAGGTTATGGTAAAACAACTTTGATGGAGTATATGGCAAATCGTCTAGGGTTAGTCTTTATGAAAATAAATGGCCCAGCGATAGGACATGAAGTTACCTCTGTAGATCCAATGGCGGCAAATAATGCTGCCGCAAGAGAAGAATTAAAAAAGCTTAACCTTGCTTTTGAAATGGGTAATAATGTAATGTTATACCTTGATGATATACAACACTGTAATCCAGAGTTTTTACAAAAATTCATTTCTCTTGCCGATGGTACTCGAAAAATTGAAGGAATATACAATGGCAATCCAAAGACATATGACCTAAGAAGTAAACGTTTTTGTGTAATTATGGCCGGAAACCCATATACAGAAAGTGGTGAGAAATTCCAGATTCCTGATATGTTAGCCAATCGTGCCGACATCTATAACTTGGGAGATATTATTGGTGATACTGCAGATTTATTTAAGTTAAGTTTAATTGAAAATGCTATGACTTCAAATCCAGTATTACATCAATTAAGCAATACTTATTTTGAAGACATCTACTCTTTGATTGAAATTGTTGAAACAGGAACACAAGAAGGTATCGAGCTTAAAGGAAACCATACCAAACAAGAAATACAGGATTACTTGGCAGTACTTAAAAAGGTCATTATTATACGTAACACTGTTTTAAAAGTAAACGAAACCTATATAAAATCCGCAGCCATGGAAGATGCATATCGTATAGAACCTTCTTTCAAATTACAAGGGTCTTATAGAGATATGAGTAAGCTGGTAGCAAAAGTGGTTCCGATTATGAATGAAAAAGAATTACAAACCTTGCTCCTATCCCATTATGAAAATGAATCTCAAACGTTAACCAGTGCAGCAGAAGCTAATCTACTTAAATATAAAGAAATGACTAAAACCATTTCTGAAGATGAAGTTAATCGCTGGGAAGTTATCAAAGAGACTTTTGTAAAAAATAACAAGTTAAAAGGCTTTGGAAACAAAAATGAAATGGCACAAGTACTTGCACAAATGATGCAGTTTAGCGATCATCTACAAGGCATTCAAGAGGTATTGAAAAAAGGGTTGAACAATTAATTTAGCACGATGTATTAACATATAATTTTAGAACAATTTGAAATAAAAATAATGAATAATAAAACAAGGTTTTTAGTTTCATTTCTAATAATTATTGTAAATCGTTCATTAGGTAGTTTTTTTACGTCTATTGATGTCTTATTATCCCCAGTAGCACTAATAAGTATAGCAATATTATTTAGAGATAACGAACAGAACTCTATTCTGAAAAGTGGAATTTTAACATTCTTGCTGTCTGTTCACAACTACAATATAGCACCCCAATTTCCAGTCATTGATTACGAAGATGTATCTCAATGGATATATGTATTACCGTATTTGAGCATAATTCTTGCTTATTTTATTTTTATCAAAGGAACTCTAAAAAATAACCATGAGACTAAAAATGGTAAAATAGTGTCAATCATACTTTTTCCTATTCTCTTAATTTGGTTTCATTTACTACCATATATCGACTTTGAAGACAACAGAATAGAAGACCCATACGAGAAAGTAAGAACAGGAAAAGCTAGATAATAAAAAAACATTATAATTTATATACTTTACATTATCCTTAGAAATTAAATTAATTTTTATATTTTTACATAAGCACTTATATAACCACTTATGAAAGATCAATTACAACATTACGGAACATTAGGATTGGGATCTCGATTTAAGCGATTAAGTGAATTTATGATGAAAGAAATTCAGATAGTATACCAATCTTGTAATATTGATTTTGACCCATATCTTTTTCCTATTTTCAAAGTAATTATTGATCAGAAACTTGTTACGACTACCGATATCCAAGAACAACTACAATACACTCAACCTGCCATAACGCAGGCACTTAAAAAATTAATGGATAAAAAACTGGTAGGATACAAAACAGACACTACAGACAAACGAAAAAAACATTTTAAACTTACGAATAAAGGAAAAAAAATACATCAGGAAATGATCCCACTTTGGAAAGTAATTGATGAACAAATAAAATGGCTTACAGAGGGGAGCGCAATAAGTCTTTTACATCATTTAACACATCTTGAAAGTCAATTACGTAAAAAATCTTTAAGTGAAAGAATTCTTGAGAATTATAACAAACTATCCATATGAATACAATTAAAAATGCGTCGATCATACCATTTGATTCAAAATATGCCAAAGATTTTGCAGCTCTTAATGTAGCATGGCTAGAAAAATATTTTGTGGTTGAACCTTTAGATGTTGAATTATTAGAAAATTGTCAGGAAACTATTATTAATACAGGTGGATATATCTTCTTTGCCAAGGTAGACAACGAAATTGCAGGAACATTTTCGTTGATTAAAGTTGAAGAAGATATGTATGAACTTGGAAAAATGGCTGTATCTCCTAAGTTTCAAGGACATAAAATTGGCCAACAATTATTACAATTTTGCATCGATTTTTCAAAGGATCAACAATGGAAAAAACTCATACTATATTCAAATAGAATTCTGGAAAACGCAATTCACATTTATAAGAAGTATGGATTTAAAGAGATTGAGATTGAGAAAAACCCTATGTATAAGCGAAGTAATATTAAAATGATGTTGATCTTATAGTAATCTGCTCTATCTAACTAAAGACAGAGCAGATCAAGCATTAGTTAATTTCCCTTTTTAACTACTTAAAAGTTATTTAGAAATGCTATAGTTTTGCCCGTAGTTGTTATCCCAATATTGCTGCCCATTTACCTTGTAAACTACTGCATACTCAATATCATCTACTTCTTCGTTAATTGTTACCGATCCAGTCCATCTTTCAACATTAAACGGATTAGGGCTTGTAAGCACATAGTCATAACTATTATACCAATACTTTGTATACGCAAGAGAAAAATACCGTTCTGTCTCCCATCCATCTGTAGTATAAACCACTTGGACTTCTTTTGTTGGAGATATATTTCTAACATCTGCAACAATATTAAGTGTTGTAGTAACACCATCAAAGGATGTATATAGTCTATCAAAATCACTATCAACGCTTACATTTAAATCTGGCTCTGCAAAAAAACTTCCTATTTGCTTCTCTTCTATCTTATAGTTATTATTATTGTTATTATCCCAATACGTAGTGTTATTTACATCATATTTCACCACAAATTCATCCTCATAAATTTTACCTGGTGTATATGCATAATATCGATATTGACCTTCCCATATTTCATCTCCGTTATCTAAACTTATGCTATATGACAATGGAATTTCTTCCCAATTACCATCTACTTTTTCATGATAAATACTTACCGATTTATCATAATTAAGATTTGCAACTTTTACAGTAAATTTTCTAGTCCATGTATTAAATCCTCGATAGAAACTATATGAATTCCAAGCCTTTACCAATTGCACAGGGCTACTATTTTTGAGGTTAGCACTTTTTTCAAGAGACAAACCATTTTGATTTGGTATAGCATCATCCTCTGTAGAACATGATAAAGCGAATAGGGTTATTATTAAATAAAAATACTTTTTCATTGTTTTAAGGTTTTGTTTGATTTTGTTGTTATTTGTTTACTACTAATTTTTTCGAAAAATTTAGTGATCATTAAAAGCTTTGTTATGAAAATACAGGCACAGGTAATAATCATGCAATTTTGGGTATTGCATTTAACAATTATTTCACGAAAAACGTTTTCGAAGAACATGAAGTTTAATCAAAATATAAAGTGTAAAAATTGGAATTAATAACACCTAAAAATTACTCTTCAATTTTTGTCAAAATGACTTTAGACAACGAAAATTTTAGCTCATTTTAAACGAAAATTAGCGTTAATGTTTTCACAACGAATTCACTCTTATATGCTTTTAGTAAACATTCATGAAAACAGTTTCATGTTTTTTCGTAGATCGTTTTAACACTTATAGTCCATATTTCAATAATCAAAAAAATACAAATGACATTACCACGTACTTTTAAAATATTTACTGCAGAATTCATAGTCAAAAAGCAATAAACACCTGTACAAAGACAACTTATCAAGGAATAATCTCACAATTAACAAATAAGAATAAATTGTACTTTTGGGCATACGTATAACACTTACTATTTAAGTGGGATACCTATTAATCCACTTTTTTGAGTATTCTTAAAACCTAATTCGAAGACTCTTACATTGGACATATTAACACATAAATCTTAAGTAATCGTCATGAAAACACCAACTCACCTAAGCAAATACATTGCGCTATTTACAGTTTTAATCATTAGTATTTTCTTTTTTCATTCATGCCAACAAGACTCTACTGTAGATGTTTTTCAGGAAGAAGAATACATAAAAAAAATAGAAGCATACGAGGCTAAAATTGCATCTTTAGAAGAAAAATTAGGGCAGGAAAAATCAAATAGAAGAAGGCCCGGTAATATTATTGATTTTAGAAAGGCTCAGCAAATTTATAAAGCTTATGATAATAGAGCCGACCTAATAAGTGAAGCCGTTGGACCAGTAAACGACATAAATAATTCTGCTCGTGGTGCTGCTCGATTTGAACCAACCAGATCTTTGTTTTATGAAATTTCTGAATTACGTAAGTATTTAGCATATATAGATGATTTATCAAAAAAAGCAGATATAAAACCAACAGGACTTCGTTTCTATTTTGCTTTATACCCCAGAGATCACGTATCTTCTAGCGGAAGTAACGAAAACGCGAGACGTCAAACCATTTTTATAGCACCAACCACAGAAAGAAAATATGAAGATCGGATTGTACAAATGGGATACACTCTTGACAATAATTTCAAAGTCGTATTTTTAAATAAAGATAGTGGGTTTAGTCATTTAAGAAGAAATAGAAATAAAAGTACAACTAGTTATTTTGGAAAAACAAGCGGACATGACAAATACAGTCTTATTGCAAATGAAATGCAAGGCACTCCTCCTTTTCACTAATTAACAAATATTTGACTATGCCGGTAGAATATTTGAAGTTTTTAATAAAAACTTCATTAATCATTCAGTTTATAACATTAGTATTTAGTACTATATATTTTAATAAAATAAAAAGAATTCCCGTTCTTAAATATTTTACACCTTTAGTATGGTATATTTTTTTTAATGAACTTCTCGGGCTTTTTATACGATTATACATATCCGATTATAACGCTATCATTTATAATATATACTATTGTCTAAGTTTTAGTTATTTTTTTATTCTATATAGAAAAAACATCACTAAAAAATGGTCGAAATTGTTAGTTTTCATATTCTTATGTATATATTTATTAATATTCATAATTAATGGTTTTTTTGAGAACTATTTGATCCAATCACAAATAATTCCTTACATTTTAGCTGCATTATTTTTAGTAACAACGATAGCCTTATATTTTATCGATATCATAAATTCGAATACGGTACTACATGTAAAAAGTAGTCTATTATTCTGGATTAGCGTAGGATTATTACTGTACTATATTAGCAATTTCCCCTTTAGGATTATACGAAATTACTATACAGAACTAGCCGATTCATCGACTATGATTTTAGTTGGTTTTATATCTACGGTAGTAATGAACACGTGTTTTTGTATAGGATACGTGCTTCAAGATAATGTTTCTTCGTCTCAGTAATCGTAAAACCAAAATCTACTTTCTCAAAAAGCAAGCTTACTTAAAAGCATAAAAGCAACAGTCAATTCCCTTTTTTAAACAGGGGGATTTACCCCCTTTTTTGGAATTTCACCACCTTAACAACTCTTCAAAAACTCCTTATAAACAAGGGTTTACCAGTAAAAATCTTGCATAAGACTTGTGATTATTTTTTCTAATTATAGAATATTGGTATTTTTAATTCAAATAAACCTAATGATTCGAGTAAGAAAAAATAATCACCATCACCTTTTTCGAAGCTTGAATTTGATTAAAAAATATAATTTACTAATAAACAAATCACATCTAATATCTTAAACATCTTTAGAAATGGAACGAAAAACTAACTTTATAGGATACCCCATTGTTATCATCCTAACTGCATTGATAACATATTTTTGCTTAAAAAAGACAGGCTCTGATCCCGCAAATCCTCCGGTAGTGCCAACTCCTGATGAAATAATTACATTGCAAGATGCTTTTCAACTATATGAAACCTATTCAAAAAATCGTGCTTGCATTATCGATGCATATGAAGGCAGAGTAGATAGTACACTAAATACACTTTGTACGTCTGACAGACCTCGTGATCTAGGTTTTGTTCCATCCAGATCTTTTGAATTAGAGAAAGAATTTCTTGAACAATATCTGGCCTATATTGATTATGTAACTGGAGATTCAATACCAATTACAGGATATCGTATATTCCTTGGCAATTATCCTAACAAGGATAAACTAATTAGTGGAAGACCTATCCCAGATCCTAGACGAAATACAATATTTATTGCCCCTACAACTTTTCAAAATGGATCGAATCGAGCATTTACTTTCATTAAAGATCAAAACAATGATGGAAAACCTGACTTATTATTTTTACAAGATACCTTTGAAAAAGGAATTGGCAACCAAAACCATGCGAAAGTAAACGCAAATACAGCTAGTTTTTTCTCATTCAGTACTATATATAATGATGAGTTAAGTACAATAGCAAATGACATGGGAAGCTACCCGTGATACATTAATTAATCCTAAATTTTATTGTGGAAATAGAACGAGAACATTTAATTACATTATTGTATGTAATAATTTCAATAGAATTAATTACCGCAGTAGTTGGCACATTATATTTAAAGAAGTATAAGGATACAAAACTTAAATATTTCGTCTTTTTCTTATGGTATACTGCTATAAATGAAGCTATAGGGGGGATCTATTTAAAAAGATATGTAAATATTGAGTGGGGTGATTTGATTTACAATATTTATTATTTTATAAGTTTTGGTTATCTTCTTATTTTATATAAAAATCATTTGGTTAATAAAAGAAATAAAAGTCTAGCTTATTTTTTCTTGGTAACCTATATAGCACTATTAATCATTAATGGATTTTATCAAAACTATGTATATGAATTACAAATAATACCATATATAGCGGCATCTTGCTTTTTGGTTATAACTATTTCGTTATATTTTATTGAAATTCTTAATTCACAAAGAGTATTATACGTAAGTAAAAATTTGTTATTTTGGATTAGTATTGGATTACTTCTATATCATATTGGTAATATTCCGTTTAGAATTTTAAGAAACTACTATACTGATATAACAGATGCTACTACTGCATTTTTACTTGGTGCTTTTTTAACTGTCACTATGAATCTTTCTTTTATCTTTGGTTTTATATGGAGCAGCAAGAAACAGAAATATTACAAGAAACAGCAATACTAGTAGCAAGTATT
Organism: Aquimarina aggregata; assembly: GCF_001632745.1. Classification (GTDB taxonomy): domain Bacteria; phylum Bacteroidota; class Bacteroidia; order Flavobacteriales; family Flavobacteriaceae; genus Aquimarina; species Aquimarina aggregata. The sequence goes on from NZ_LQRT01000035.1 coordinate 489,526, forward strand.
GTTCTTGTCTTAATTATCATTTTATTGATCGCTCTCTTTGCTATTTTTCAAAAGAGGAAAAACAGTTTATTGATACAACAAAAAGAAGCCAAGAAAAAATTTGAGACTACAATTATAGAGACTCAGGTAGAAATTCGCGAAGAAACTTTGCGTAATATTAGCTGGGAACTACATGATAATATTGGCCAGCTACTTACGCTGGCCAAAATACAAGTAAACATTGCCCAAGACGATCCTAGTAAATTAGAAGAAGTTACAGAAACAATTACTAAAAGTCTTACAGAACTTAGATCCTTATCTAAATTAATTAATCCAGATGTTATCAAGAGTCTTAATCTAACCGAAGCTGTTACTCTTGAGATTGAACGCTTTAATAGGATGCAATTTATCAAAGCAACCATACAGAGCAATGAAGAATTAGAAGAATTAGACGATAAAGTAGAAATTATCATTTTTAGAATATTACAAGAATTCTTCACCAATACAATAAAACATTCTAAGGCCTCAAACCTTAATGTAGACTTAAACTATCAAAATGATAAACTTATAATCCATGCAAAAGATGATGGTATTGGTTTTAACGATAAAAACTCTAGTCTTAAAAAAGGCATTGGTCTCTCAAATATCCAAAGTAGAGGAAAACTAATAGGCGCAGATATTCAATTAGATTCGGAAAAAGGAAAAGGAACCGAAATGACCCTTGTATACTATTATAAGAAAAACTTAAGCTTATTAGAGGATGATGTCGATTATGATTAATTTTGTAATTGGATACAAGAATAAATAAAAACGTATAGTGATAGTTAGATTCGTAAAAGCAACATCGATGAATTATGAATAACGATTTTGCATTTCCTCTTGACTATTAACAACAATAAATTCAAACAGATGAAATATTCAGTAGTAATCGTAGAAGATCATATTTTACTGTCTCAGGCATTATCAGGGTTAGTTAATGGATTTGATAAGTTCAAAATATTATATATCTGTAAAAACGGAAAAGAACTTATTACTCGCTTTAAAGATCCCAAAAACATTCCAGATATTGTTCTTATGGACATTAACATGCCTATTATGAATGGTATAGAAACCACTGCTGCTCTTAAGGAAGAATATCCGCAGGTAAAGGTATTAGCATTATCAGTAGAAGAAGATGAAAACACTATTCTAAAAATGCTAAGAGCTGGTGCAAAAGGATACTTACTAAAAGACACCGAAAAAAGTATTTTAGAAAGTGCTTTATTGCAAGTTCAAGAAACTGGCTTTTATCACACCAAAGATGTTACTAATTTATTATTAGGTTCGTTAAACCCTAAAGAAGAAAATAAGGCAGTTTTAAAAGAACGAGAAGTTGAATTTATTAAACATGCTTGTACAGAAAAAACATATAAAGAAATTGCAAGTGACATGTGTTTGAGCCCTAAAACGATTGAGGGATACCGAGATTCTATTTTTGAAAAATTAAATTTAAAAAACAGAACTGGCTTAGTAATTTATGCTATTAAAAGTAAAATTTTTACACCATAGAAGTCTCTATCAAAAACTTAAATATCAGACGTTTACCCACAAGCATATTTGTTTATTTTTTAAAATCATCCTTCTACAAACCAAAATCTTATACTGCCTTCGCCTTATTTTAAGATTTTTTTAAATCTAAAAAAGTTATCTTTATTACATATTGTAATTACTTTTGGCTCGTTTATTGATAAATGCAAAGACAAAATCATTATTGTTACTAAAAAAACAAGACAGATTTAACTGCTTATTTATAATAAACTAACCATCTTATACTTTCATAAAAACACTGTTTTTTTGTTTATTTTTGTGAGTAGAAGAACATTGATATTTTTATGCTAAAACAACAACTAAATTTTAAGCTTTCTCAAAAACTATCTCCTCAGCAAATTCAACTTATGAAGCTGATTCAATTGCCTACACAAGCTTTTGAACAAAAATTAAAACAAGAGATGGAAGAAAATCCCGCATTAGATAGCGGTAAAGATAAAGCAGACGAATATGATGATGCTTTTAGTAATGAAAATGCAGCAGATGATGATTATGGTAATGAGAAAATTGAAACCGAAATCAATGTAGACGAATACTTAAGTGATGATGAAATTCCGAGCTATAGATTAAGTTCAAATAATTACAGCAATGATGATGAAGAAAAAAGTGTACCCTATGCTTCTGGTACATCATTTCGACAACACTTAATAAACCAACTAAACACCTATAGATTTGATGAAGAAGAGCGAGAAATAGCAGAATTTCTTGTTGGCAGTGTAGATGAAAGCGGATACATAAGAAGATCCCTGTCTGACATTCTTGATGACTTGGCGTTTACTCAAAACGTTTACACTACTGAAGAAAAAATCGAAAGCATCTTAAAAGTTGTACACCAATTAGATCCTGCTGGTGTTGGAGCACGTAACCTACAAGAATGCCTATGGATTCAATTGGACAGAAAAGAAACTACAATACCTATAAAATTAGCTTCAGAAATACTGAAAAAGGCTTTTGACCATTTTAGCAAAAAGCATTATGATAAACTTTTGGCCAAATTTGACATCACAGAAGATCAGTTAAAAGAAGCAATAGATGAAATTGAGCACCTTAATCCTAAACCAGGAGGAGCTTATGCAGGTAACAACAGGATGATAGAACATGTCGTACCTGACTTTACTATAAGAATTGTTGAAGGCGACCTAGAACTTACTCTAAATGGGCGTAATGCTCCAGAACTTCATGTTTCTAGAGAATACAATAACATGCTACAAGGCTACAAAGCCAGTAAAGAAAAATCTAAATCTCAAAAAGATGCAGTAATCTTTATCAAACAAAAGTTAGATGCTGCTAAATGGTTTATAGAAGCTGTCAAACAAAGACAACAAACACTTTTTATCACTATGAGTGCAATAATGCACTATCAAAAGAGTTATTTTCTTAGTGGTGATGAACGTACTTTAAGACCAATGATCCTAAAGGACATCGCTGACGAAATTGACATGGACGTTAGTACAGTTTCTCGTGTAGCTAATAGTAAATATGTAGACACTCCTTATGGCACTAAGCTCATTAAAGAGTTCTTTTCAGAATCCATGACAAATGATCAAGGTGAAGAGGTTTCTACAAGAGAAATAAAAAAAATACTAGAAATAACAATAGGCGAAGAAGACAAGAAAAAGCCATTAACAGATGAAAAACTTGCCAAAATCCTAAAAGAAAAAGGATATCCTATTGCTAGAAGAACTGTAGCTAAATATCGGGAACAATTAGAAATTCCAGTTGCGCGGTTACGAAAGAAAATTTAATGAATTTTTTTCTAAAAAGTATTTCTTACATTTTACATCCTTTATTGATGCCTCTAGTGGGCGCAATAATTTATTTCTCTGCTGCGCCAAGATTTATCCCGGAAAACATTGTACAAGCAAAAATTTTTGGAGTAGTAGTAATGACCATTTTAATTCCGATTGTCTTATTTTTTTTCCTTAAAAGTATTGGAGCAATTACTTCGGTTCATTTAGCAACAGTCAAACAACGTAAAATTCCATTATTACTCCAAGCCTTGTTGTTAATTGTTGTTATAAAATTGATCGTAGACATTTATCACCATCCAGAACTCTATTTTTTCTTTTTAGGAGTTTTATTTTCTATTCTTACTTCTATTTTTATGGTTTTATTTAATGTAAAAGCTAGCATACATATGATTGGCATAAGTGCTGTAACTATGTTTACAATAGCATTAAGTATTCATTTTGGAATGAATTTAATACTACTTATTACATCTCTTATGATTGCCAATGGACTAGTAGCGACCTCTCGATTACACTATAAAGCTCATACAAATTTGGAGTTGATATTAGGTTTTTTAATTGGGATAATTCCGCAACTAACTCTTGTAAATTTTTGGTTATAAAATATAAAAGATCAATCCGACCTTAACAGGATTCAAATTAACTTTATCACTATCATCGATCAATGCATTTTTATCAAATAGCGTATTTAAGCTATAGTAAAAGTGAAAATTAAAGGTATTCCACCCAAAAGTAAATGTAGCCCCAAACCGCCATCGTTCTAATTCGTCAATTTTTGTTTGCCTAACTTGCAAATCACCTTGATCAAAGTTAGAGCTAAAATGATACAGATACCCTACTCTTAAACCTGTATAAATTCGATAAAACTTATGCGTCTCTGGCACCGATGTTCTCCATCTAAATTCAAGAGGAGCTTCGACTAAATGTGTGTTAAATCTATTTCTTTTAAAATCAACTCCATTTAAACGATTAAAAATACTTTGTTCTGTATTCTCTTCTTCTCCTATAAACAGATTATGGTTAAATAGATTTACAGAATATCCCAATCCCAATCCTATGGCAATGTTTCGTCTCTTATTTATTGGCATATCTCTAGTATATCCCATATGTATTCCTCCAGAAAAATCAGATTGACTAAAACCACTAGGCGTGTTTAAAAGAAAGTTATACGTAACGGCTACGTAAAATTGATCCTCTCGATACAATGAATCTAACACCTTTTTTTCTTCCTGGTTTACATCAATTTCTTGTCCAAAGCAACTCAAGGCAGAAATAAAACATAGAACAAATAAAAATACATTCTTCATACAGATCACTAAAGTAAATTTATTTCCTCAAAAAATAGGTAAACTTTAAAAAAAACAACTATCACATTGTGAGTAAGGTCCAAAACACACTTTTTGTTTTAGACCCTACTCAATTGTACTACCCTACTAATATTATGGCCTTAAATTATCTGTAGCCATTCCTTTTCTAGTAGTGTAATTAATTTTAAGAGCCTGTATCTCTCTTAATTCTTTTTTAATATCTCCTACCAATCCCATATTAGTATCTTTATCTACCTTTAAGGACGTTATTAAAAATGGAACTAACTCATCAGGCTTAGATGCTCTTTCTGCTAAAATAAATGCTTTAATATCCTTAATCTCGGCAAATTTATCATTTAGTTGAATTCTTGCTTCTGTTCCGACATTCTTATACCTTGAACTAGGTTTACCAGCATATATATTCATAATCAAACTTTTATTATCAAGTTTTTCTACTTGGTCCGCAAAAGGCAGCTCATTTTTAATCATTAGAGTATCTTTTCGCATTTTTGTAGCTACCATAAAGAAAAACAATAACATAAACACGATATCGGGTAATGAAGCAGTTGAAATTTCTGGTAACTGTGTACCTTTCTTATTTTTAAATTTAGACATAAGACTAGAGAATTAAGTTATTATTGAAATACTGGTTCTGCTTCAGAAATTTTTTCTGGAAACATAGATTGTATTTTTTTAATCTTTTCTCTTAAATCTTTCCTGTCAACACTATTTGTTGTATTCTTTAAATTCCTTTCGAGTTCTTGAAATGAAGTACCAAATAATCTAATTGCCTCTCTGTTACGTAAAATTGTATAAGCCCCTACCAATTCATTTTGAACGGTAATGTATGTTTCATAATTGGTCTTACGATTATTAACAACTGATATTACAGCTTTATCTGGGTTATCAGAAGAGTGTATATCATGCTCTCCTTTACAATAAGCGCAACTTAACTCTCCTGTACCACCTCCATTATCTAAAAATGCGAGAGCCGCATTCTTAAGCGCTGTGACATCCATTTTCTCGCCTTCTACTAAAAGCTCATTCAATTGATTTAATTCTACAGTAAAGATGTTTCTTTTTCGGATAACATTATCTACAGGATCGTCTATTGGTGGTGGAAGTTTTCTGGATATCCCATAATCCGTCTCAATAGTTGTTGTAACCAAAAAAAAGATGAGTAATAAAAATGCAATGTCCGCCATAGAACCTGCATTTACACTTGGTGCTGATCTTCTTGCCATAATAAATATATATTTAATTAATAATTACTTACAGAATCAACTAATTGTGACTATAAGTGACAAGAATGATTTAGAAGAGACTATTGAAAACGACAGGTTGGTAGGTTAGTAAGGTGTCTATTTCAAATAAAAACTGGGATTATCTACATATAATTCAATATCACTTTGGATGGCTAGATATTGATACTAAAATGTTAGATCACAATTATTAAAACAACAACAATTGTTATACCACTTTTTAAAAATCAAAGGAATAAAAATGAAAATCATAAAAAAATCCCACCTTTTGGTGGGATTTTAATCTAATATTATAATAAGATGAAGTACCGTAGATTCTATTCAATATTGTTAACAGCCTCTCCGGTTCTGGTTGTATAGTTAATCTTCAGCGCTTGTACTTCTCTTAATTCTTTTTTGATATCACCTACAAGTCCCATATTAGTATTACCATCAACTTTTAAAGCAGTAGTTAAGAAAGGTACTAATTCTTCTCTTTTAGCAGCTCTTTCGGCTAATATGAACGCTTTGATATCTGCAACTTCGGCAAACTTATCATTAAGTTGAATTCTAGCTTGGTTACCAGCACTTGCACTGTATCTTGAACTAGGTTTACCTGCATATATATACATTACCAAATCTTTTTTATCAAGCTTCTCTATTTGATCGGCTTGTGGTAACTTATTCTCAATCATCAATGTATTTTGACGCATTACTGTCGCAACCATAAAAAAGAATAATAACATAAATACAATATCCGGTAATGAAGCTGTAGAAATCGCTGGTAATTCACCACTTTTTTTCTTGTTAAACTTAGACATAAGAATTTTGTTTTTGTTATTACTTATTTCTTTGGTTCTGCCTCAGAGAGTTTCTCTGGGAACATAAACTGTATCGTTTTAATATCTTCCTTAAGTGATACTTTACTACCTGTATAGTTCACATCTTTTAGGTTTTTTTCCATCTCTACGAAAGTTTTACCAAAAAGACGTTGTGCTTCTCTATTACGTAATGTTGTATATGCTGCAACCAATTCATTTTGAACAGCTATATACGTTTGATAATTAGTTTCTCTATTATTACGCAGAGAGATTACGGCTTTAGTAGGATTATCTGATGAAGATGGATCTCTATCACCTTGACAGAATTTACAAGCTTCATCTCCTGTACCACCACCATTATCTAAGAATTTGATTGCTGCTTCACGAAGATCCTTTAATTCCATCGGAGCTTCTTCCACTAACAAATCATTATTCTTGTTCAGCTCTACCACAAAAATATTTTTTTGTTTAAGAACTGGTGGTTCAACATTATCCTCCTGTGGTGGAGGAAGCTTACGGCTAATACCGCTATCCGTTTCAATAGTAGTAGTAACCAGGAAGAATATAAGAAGTAAGAATGCTATATCTGCCATAGATCCTGCATTAACTTCTGGTGCTGATCTTCTTGCCATAATTATTTACCTATTAGTTTTTTAATACCAGAGAAAAACATTAGTCCAACTGCAACTGCAGCCAAAACATAAAATGCATATAATCCAGTTCCTACCCACTTAGATCCACTAGCAGAAAGTACTTCACCATCTTTCATTGGGGTTTCTACACCTGTTGCAAGCGCAAAACCGATACCAACGATAATTAAGAAAGCAACAATACCTATAGCAGCATTTTTAAGACCTGCAGGGTTTTTTGCCAATGTTGAAAATACAGCAATTAAGGTAGCAATAATAGTAACTACAAAGATAATCAATGTAAGACTATATAAAGGATCTACTGATGGGCTAGCCAATTCTAAAGGAAGTTCTCTAGCTTCAGAAACACCATTTTGATCCATTAAATCACTAATTGAACTACTCATTACATACCAAAGGATTGCTCCGATGATACCAATTGCCATTACAACATATGATAATATTTTAGAAATTTTCATGTGTCTTATTTTTTAATTTGGAATGCTTACCGCACTCATAATAAACAATAACGATTTACTTTTCTGTAGGTAAACTGTTATTATTTTTTGTTTTTGTAAGCTACCAACATATCGATTAACGTAATCGAAGCGTCTTCCATATCATTTACAATTCTATCAATTTTTGCAACGATATAGTTGTAAAATATTTGAAGGATAATTGCAACGATAAGTCCAAATACTGTAGTAAGAAGTGCTACTTTAATACCTCCTGCTACAAGTGAAGGTTGCATATCTCCTGCAGCTTCAATCTTATCAAATGCTTGAATCATACCTATTACCGTTCCCATGAAACCAAGCATTGGTGCAAGAGCGATAAATAAAGAAACCCATGATACATTTTTCTCTAACTGTCCCATTTGAACACCTCCATAAGCAACAACTGCCTTCTCTGCAGCATCTATGCTCTCGTCTGCTCTATCAAGACCTTGATAGTAAATTGATGCAACTGGTCCTTTTGTATTTCTACAAACTTCCTTAGCTGCTTCAACACCACCACTGTTAAGTGCATCTTCAACATTTTGTTGTAATTTCTTAGTGTTTGTTGTAGAAAGATTTAAAAAGATAATTCTTTCAATTGCAATCGCCAGACCTAGAATCAAACATAAAAGTACGATTCCCATAAATTCAGGTCCTCCTTCTATAAAACGCTTTTTAAGGTTTTGATGGAAGGATAACTCTTCTGTAGCATCGGCTGCCACATCTTGTATTGTTGTCGTAGTTATAGGAGCAATTAATAATTGCACATTTGCCGTTAATAACTGGGCTGGTGCAGTAGATGCTTGTAAGTTTCCAAAAGCTGTTACCGCTACGATTGCCAGAATAGAAAATAATCTTTTCATTGCGCTGAATCTTAATTTTAATTAGTTAAAGGGTTAAAGATATAAAAATAATATATATTCTTTCAAAAATTTAAATATATTGCAGAGAGGAAGGGATTCGAACCCTCGATACGCTTTTGACGTATACACACTTTCCAGGCGTGCGCCTTCGACCACTCGGCCACCTCTCTTCACTATTCCCTATAAATTTAGGGATGGGCAAATAACAAAAAAAATGTTAAGTACTAAAATTTGAGGCGTTAATTTTCTGACATTTCCCCTCGCAGAGAAGTTTCATAAATGGTTTTGAGCACTTTAAGAGGTAAATTTTCTCCTAACAAATACATTAATTTAGCGAGTGCAGCCTCGGTTGTTATGTCTTTCCCAGAAATTACACCAACTTTTTTTAACGCTACACTAGTATCATATTTCCCCATTTCTACACTTCCTCCCGAACATTGTGTTACATTTACTACAGGAATCCCCTTCTTTATGGCATCAGAAATAATTGAAATAAACCATTTTTTTGTGGTTGTATTTCCTGATCCATAAGTCTCAAGAATTATGCCTTTTACATCATCTGAAGAAAAAATATGTCGAACTATATTTTCATTAATCCCTGGAAAAAGTTTTAAAACGACAATATTATTATCAAAATGGGTATGATAAACCATTTTTTTGCGCCTATTTACCGATCTTAAAAAAGATGTATTCACTTTTAAATGAACTCCAGACTCTACCAGTGCAGGGTAATTCATTGACTGAAAAGCTTCAAAATGTTCTGCATTAATTTTTGTAGTTCTATTAGCTCTTAGCAATTTATATTCAAAATAAAGTCCAACTTCTGTAACCACAGGCTTACCCTTCTTTTGTAAAGCAGAAATTTGTATAGCAGTAATTAAATTTTCTTTAGCATCAGTTCTCAAATCACCAATTGGTAATTGAGAACCTGTAAAAATGATAGGTTTGGTCAAGTTTTCAAACATAAAACTTATAGCCGAAGCTGTATATGACATTGTATCGCTACCATGCAACACAACAAAACCATCATAATTGGCGTAATTATCATTAATAATATTACCTAATTCTTTCCATCGTTCGACATTCATGTCTGAGGAATCTATAGGAGTTTGAAAACTAATTGTGCTAATTGTGCAATCCAGTTGTCGCAGCTCGGGTATTTTTAACAACAACTCATCAAAATCAAAAGCTATTAATGCTCCTGTTTCAAAATCTTTGATCATACCAATGGTACCACCAGTGTAAATCAGCAATATGTTTGGTGTAGTATTCATATCGCAAATGAACGAAATTTAATACACTTTATATACCAAAAACGTCTTTAGAGTTTTTAGTTGTGATTGCGGCTATTTCTTCTGCTGATATCTGATATACTTCTGCAAGTTTATTTAGTACATTGATCAAATAAGAGCTTTCGTTACGTTTACCGCGATATGGTGTTGGAGCTAAATAAGGTGAATCTGTTTCTAACACAATATGATCTAAAGATATTTGATCCAAAAACCTATCTATTTTACCATTTTTGAAAGTCACCACTCCACCAATACCTAATTTCATATTGTAATCTATTGCACGCTTTGCATCCTCTATTGTGCCTGTAAAACAATGAAAAATACCAAATAAATCATCTGCCTTTTCTGATTCTAAAACCTCAAAAACTTCTTCAAAAGCCTCTCTACAATGAATTACAATAGGTAAACTATATTTCTTTGCCAATTTAATTTGAAATTTAAAGGCTTCTTTTTGAAATTCTAAAAGTGTTTTATCCCAATATAAATCTATACCTATTTCGCCTACAGCAAAAAACTTTTTCTCTTCTTGATTTTGAAACCGTTTTTCTAACTCTTCTTCTACATGATGTAATTCTTCTCTATAATTTTCTTTCACATGAGTTGGATGCAACCCCATCATCAAAAATACATTTTCAGGATATTTTGATTCTATATTATACATTGATTGGGTATATGCAGAGTCAATTGCAGGAACAAAAAAACGAGTGACCCCATTTGCTATAGCTCGTTGCATCATTTCATCTTGATCATCATCAAAGGATTCGCTATAAATATGGGTGTGGGTATCGGTAAGTATCATCTCGCAAAAATAAATAAATTTTATAATCGACAAGGATACATGTAAGAGATATTATGCTCTAGAAAAAAGATTAATTTACACTAATAATTCTTTGAAGAGGTATAATAGTAGATTGTTTAAGAATTACAGATTTTTCGGTAATCCCCCAAACAGTAGTTTCTACTTTTTTTGCACCATTATCATCAACAAAAGTAATCTTAACTTTTTCGTGCTCTAAATTACCTAAACTCATTGCTCTTTTTAAATTCAGGCATCTGTTATGCATATCCATTTTATTGTCTAAAACCTCTTGTTTTGGGAAATTTAAAAATTGTATTTGTTCTTTATCAATTGCTTGTATATGCTTATGTGCTCTCATAACTTGTAATTTTAATTATTCTTAAAACTTAGTAGCATTCACCTACAATACATTACAAATTCCGATCTTCACAATGTTAAAAACACCGTTAATTAACAAATTGATTAACAATTCAATAAATAATGTTTTTTAAGTATTTAGCACTAAAGCAAGATTATAATTCATTGATCATGAACACCATATAGCAAGTATCGAAAAGAATTCTGTAGTAAACCTGTAGAATATTTTACGTAGATTTTTTTTCCTTAATTCTGAACAAAAAACAATTTTACAATTTGTCCAATAGTTTTTGAGCATTTTGATAATCTTCTGCGGTTTTAGGAAGTTTTTTAAGCAATATTCTACATCGGCTGTATTTTTTCTGCTTTAACTCAGCTAAGGCCTCAAACCAAAGTGCTTTGTACTTAAACAAAGAATCCCCTTGATACAGTTTTTGAAAAACACTTTTTGCTTCAGGATACCTATTCAATTCTAATAATGAAATTCCATAATAGAACTGGTATTCTGAGTTATTTATATCTTTCTGCAACAAAGCAAAAAGATTATCTGCAGCAACATCATATTTTCTTTCATTAAAAGCTTCTTCTGCTTTCTTAATGTAAACCTCTCCCCCACTTCTTTCTGTTAGTGATAATTCAGGAATATCAACAAAATCCTTATATACAGGGTCAGACGGGGTTAAAAAGTAAACTCCTATTATAATAGCTACACTTGCCGCTATTGCATATGTCCAACGGGGTATTCGAATTACTTTGGGTTGCTTAGTAATATCTTTATGACTTTGCTTTACTTCTTCTTTGCGCTTTGAAAAGAAATTATCACCAATATGTTTTAAGTTATTTTCTAACGCTTTTTGTTCTTTTTCTGAAGTACTACTTACCTCTATATGCAAATGCAAATCTTGATACAATCTAAATTCTTTTGCAAAAGCAGTATCTTCTTTGACTAATCGATCTAGTCTTTTTTGATCATTTATTGTTAACTGTTGAGTACAATATCGATCAAACAAATCATATTTTTCTTCTGGGGTCATAGCAAATCTTGTATTTGATTATACTTAGGAGCGTTTTGAACCAACTTAGTTAATTGCCCAATGCATAATGATTTCTTTTTACGAACGTACCCATATGATTTTCCTAGCTTTAGCGCTACTTCTTCCATAGATTTGATTGTAAATGTCATTTTTAGTAATTCCTTACATGCATTACCAAGTAGATTAAACATCTCTGTAAAAAGTTCGTGTTTTGCATTAAAAATTTCGGTTTCATCTGCAAAACGAACACTCTCATCATCTATAGATACAACCTCTTCATTAATTGTTACCTCTTTACCAGAAAGTTTTTTTAACTCGTTTAACCACTTTCGTTTACATAATAAAAAGAAATAAGCATCAAAAGGACAGCTTAGCTGTAATCGGTTTTCTTTTGCTTGCTTATATATAGTCATTAAAGTTTCCTGTACAATATCTTGAGCTTTTGATTCATCTCCATTATTTTTTTTTATGTACCCCACAACCTTAGGAACAAATTTCTCATAAATCTCTACCAAAAGTCGGGTATCATTTTTTAAAAGAGCCTCGATATATTTTTGATCAGAATGTAGTTTAGAATTGGACATAAATGATTAGTTGCAGGAACTAATTTAAAAAAAGTTTAAACAAATAAGGGTAACAAAAAATCAAAGTAGTTGATATAGGGGTGTAAATAATAAAATTAAAGCATCATGAAAATTATTAAAAACCACAAGCTCCATACATCAACACACTACCTAATAAAACTACTCTTATTTTTTACAGTGTCTTTTATTGTACTTTCATGTGAGGGAGAAGATGGAGCAATCGGACCACAAGGAGAACAAGGTTTACAAGGAAATACAGGAGAATCAGGAACAGCAAACATCATCTATTCTGAATGGATCAACACTGGTTTAAGTGATAATATAACAAGCGTAAATACATCTTTTACGTTTGATGCACCTGAGATCAATGCTGAAATCCTTAATTCTGGAATCATTTTGGTGTACGGAAGATTTTTTGACACCAATAATGGGATCAGAGTCTATCAATTACCAATAACTGTCGGTGTGGGTTCTACACGACTATCATATTTATTTAATGCTTCTTCTGGAAAAATAGAAGTTCGTATAAATTCTGCAGAAATTATAGGAACAAACGATTTTCTGCAACAATACAGGTATGTAATAATACCACAAGATCAGGCCTCAAAATCCTCTCTGGATTATACAAAAATGTCTTATCAAGAAATTAAAAACATACTTGAAATCCCCTTTGAATAATTGGCAATCTCATTAAGTATAAAAAATAGTTCTAATAAAGGGTAACAAAAAACAATAACCTTTGATATAAAGGTATAACTATTAAAATTCAATATTATGAAAACAAAAAATACAACAATCACAGTATCCAATAATACTAGGAATACAAAATACAAAATAGTCAATTTTATGTTTTTAACGCTATCTATTCTTTTTTTAGGAAGCTGTAATACAAACGATGACAATGATAATCCACCTGTAGAAACTCGCGATGGATTAGAATTTAAAGCAGAAATTATTGAAAATCGAAATGAAGCCAAACAAATTGTCGATATAAACGGGAGTGCTAATTCAGAAGTTTATGGAACCGAAGGAACTATATTATACTTTCCTGCCAATAGCTTTGTTGATCAAAATGGAATTCCTGTTACTGGAAATGTTGCTATTGAGCTTGTAGAAATTTATGATAAAGCAAAGATGTTATTAACCAAAATGCCAACAAACGGCAAACGTCCTAATGGAGATGTAGAAACATTAATATCTGGAGGAGAATTTTATATAAATGCTACTCAAGCAGGAGAACAATTAGAACTTGCCAATGCGTTTCAATTAATTGCCCCTGCTGAAACATTTGATAATGAGATGACTCTTTTTAATGGTCAGAACAATAATTGTGATGATGAATTCGAATGCGATATCGTGTGGGAGGAAGATGAAGAAGCTGACTTAGAGCCAATACAAAGAGAAGGACCCGATGGAGGTGTAGTAAATGGTTACGGAGGTTTTATTAGCAATTTTGGGTGGACTAATATTGATCGATGGTATAATGACCCTAGACCAAAAACGCTACTACAAGTTGATGTTCCTGAAGGGTACGACAACACAAATTGCAATGTATACATTTCTTATGACGGTGAACCTACCGCCCTTGCATTACTAGATATCTACGATCCAGAAACCGAATTATTCTCTGAACATTATGGATTAATCCCAATTGGCTTAGAAGCACATATAATCTTTGTTTCTGTTCAAAACTCAGAATATGTATATGCAATCCAAGAAGTGGTTATAGAAGAGGATCATATAGAAGTAATAGAAACAACCAGTACTGCAGCAGAATCACAATTAATTGATTTAATTAATGAGTTACCATAAATCTAAAAATATGATGTCTAAGATGCTAGAATATGTTTATTAGTTTAACGGGGGTTACAACAGGTTCTAGTCTAAATTCCGAGAGATAAATCCTCTCGGAATTTTTTATATCTAAAAAAGGGTAACAAAACAATTATGTTTTTGATATAAGGATATAAACACAAAATCCAAGTATTATGAAAACTTTAAAAACCTTATTCACTCTATCAAATCATAATAGGTTTGCAAAACAATTATTATCAAAGCCGTTAATACTTTTTTTAAGCATTTTCATTTTGACAAGTTGTGAAACAGATGACACTATAAATGACTTACAAACCAATGGACCGGTTTTCGATATTAACCTTTTTGAACAAAACATTATAAATTATGTAAATTCAGGCGGTAATACTCCTGTAGGTTGGTCCTATACAATAAGCAAAAACGGAAATCTAGCTAGGTCAAATAGCTACGGTCAAGCTAGAACAGCTGTAGACGGAGTATTAGATTTCACTTTGGATAAAGAAATAAACGTAGCAAGCGTCACAAAATTCTATACCGCCATTGCGGTTATGCAATTACTCGAAACTAATAATCTAACTATAGATGATAAGATATCAGAATGGCTTCCGTCGTCTTGGCCTCAAGGACCAGGAGTAAGCGACCTTACTTTCAAAGATTTATTGACACATCGATCAGGACTAGAAAGCTCTAATAACAATTTTAATACAACTCTAGGATACCAAGGTCTTGCTGTTTGCATACGAACAGGAGTAATAAATTCTAAAAACTACAACTACCTTAATGTAAATTTTGCTTTATACCGAGTACTTATACCATCACTTTGGAGCGCACTACCAAATGCCCCAACAATCGATATTAATAGTGATACAGATACTCGATCTAAATACATTCAATACATGCAGCAAAACATTTTCGACAGAATATCACTTCCAGATGTTGGTTGTTCTCCAGAACCTGAAGATATAGTAACCTTATATTATAATGTAAATGATATAAATACTAATGCCAATGGACTTGTATATAGTGATTGGAACAATAAAGCCGGAGGTGGTGGATATTATATGACAACAATTGAAATGGCTAAAGTAATTGCATTCTTTGAACACTCTGAAATATTGGTTAATCAAAACCAAAGAGCAATAATGAAATTACATCGAATTGGAATGGATCGAGCTGATCTAGCAGATGAAATCCATGGTAATTATTATGGAAAAGGTGGATCTATTGGTACAAACAGTAATCAAACCCTATCCAAAGGAGTGCTTACACAAATGGTTATGTTTCCAATTAATGGCATTGATTGTGTTGTTGTAATGAATTGCAGGGGAGTAACTCTAAACAATAATACAAATCTAAGACAAATGATTTATGACGCTTACAACAATGCTTGGCAATAATTCGGATTAAATATTCGAATGCAAAAACACATATCAAAAATTTAATATCTCAACTCATATTCTGGGGGATGTATTCTCCCAGAATATTACAGTTTAACTTTTTACTTATCTTTAGTAACAACTAACAAATATGAAGGGGTTCATTAGTATATATTGGATTATAGCATTTCCTTTTGCGTGTTTTGGGCAAATCTTAGTTAATGATACCATAACAAGATTTGCACCTATATCTTATGAAATCCAAGGAAATCAAGTCATGTATAATGCTCAAATGCCGCCTCTAAACCAAATTGCTGGCGCTCCTAAGGCATTTTATACATACTATTGGGAAATGGGTGATGGTAACTATAGTTTTAAAGAAAAACCAGAACACAAGTACAATAAATCTGGAACCTATACAACTAGACTTTGGGCTACTAACAATTATGATAACGGAAAACCACCATCTAGCAGGCCTCAATCTGTTTCAATCGGTAAGATCAACGACGAAGCTACTCTACAAAACGTTATCTCTCCTTTTACAGAAGACCAAGATCTAATTTTAAAACGAAATCGTGAACCCATTCCAGATCAGGAAATGATTTTAATAACGAGTTATAAAAACACTTCTAATTATGTTTCTAGTGGGAAATTATACCTATTCTACAATGACAATCAATTTAAAAATGACAATTTTATCTTAGAAGACACAAGAATGTATCATGGTGAGCGCATAACAACATTAGATGCTCTATCGGCAGCACAAAATTACTCAAACGATCAACATACGCTTTTAGCATCTCTTGATGATTTTGTAACATCGCATAAAAGAACGTTTATTCAAGACAGCACCAAAAGAAAAAATCTCCCTCTTACTTTAGAAGAGTCTAAAGCGCTATATCGAAACCACCAGATGATTGAGTTTAATAATATGAAACCTGGTGAAGAACGGAACATTTTTAGAACGCTAAGAACCACTCCCGAAATGATTAAAGACACTAGTGCTATTGTAACTTTACGTAGTATCTATGTTCCTGATGAAAATTTTGATAACCACACCGTAAAAGACACCGAAATGGAAATCGTAACTTCTCATGATCCCAATAAAATGTCTTCTAATGGTTGGCTTATGAATTATAGATTAGTGAGATTTAAAAGGTTAAAATTTAAAGTGCGTTTTCAAAACAATGGAGAAGGCCCTGCCAATACAATAAGATTAGAGGTTGACACTCCAGAAATGTTTGACAAATCTACTTTACGAATTGACGGCATGTATCCTGATTGCCCAATTTGTCCAAAAGAAAAAGAGGTGAATTATAGTTGTTTAGACACTACTTTACAAAAAGACAAAATCATCTTTCAATTTAACAAAATTTATCTCCCAGGAAGTCAACAAAAAAACGTCTCCGAAATTGATTCTACAAAAGGATTTGTAAAATATTCTATGAAATTTGGCAATGATTTTCACAAGAAAAAAACAAAAAGTAGAACGGCAATTTTTTTTGATAAAAATGAACCCATTATAACCAATTATGCTACTACTCGTTTTATGCCCGGGATCTCTATCGGAGCAAAAGCTGGGTATATTACATCTCCTAATCTAAATAACTATAAAGAGTATTTTTTAGGTGCCACAATATCACCTTTCAAATCATACAAAGCATATTATCAGGCAGAATTATTTTTTTCTTCCGGATCTTACAATGAGACTCGAGATTTTGAGACAAGAAACGTTCAAGCCGACGGAACAGTAAATCTTATTAGATTAAGAGAATCCAATAATTTTAATACAACTTCTATTTATGCTGTACCTGGATCGATTCGGTATAATCTCAATAATTTTATGGCTATTGGAACTGGTATTCAGCTAAAAATTGATGCTACTTTAAACAATGATCGTGAAACCAACGGAACAGGTTTTCAAATCATCCAGAATGGAAATGAAAGACCAAATCCAGACCTTAACTCTTTTAACGCTGAAGAAATCGATGATAGTTTTACTAACCTACAAACAGGAGTGTTTATCGGTATAAATTTAGGAACTGTTAGAATTGGACCTAGTTTAGGCATTAGATATGTGTACAGTTTTGATAGTCCAAACTCTCAAATTCAATTTTATGGAATTTGGAAATTTTAAAATATTTTTTTTATCTATTGGTTTTGCATGGTTCATAGGGAATCCAATTCAAGCTCAAACGCAGCATAAAACGTCTGATTTTTTATACAATCAGTTGGATTATTTTTTACAAAACCCCACTTCATCCAGCGCTTTACGTTTAGATAAACTTATTGATTCTAAAAAACAAAAACTACATACCAAAACAGATCAACTTGCATGGGTGATCACCCATGCTAATTTGGGATTTTATCTAAACAAATTTGGCAATCTACCTGCTGCTATTCATCATTATGAAATATCATGGAAAACATACTCCGACAATACCCTATCGAATTATGATATTATAGAGAACTGTCTAAAACCTCTTGGAAACTTATACATCAAAATAGGAGATTTAGAAAAAGCAGATAGTACTATAAAAAGCTATTTATATTTAGCAGAACAAAATCAAAACAAGTCTAAGGTAGTTTCAGGAATTACAAATCTTTCGATCGTATACAATAACAAAAAGCAGTATCAAAAAGCTATACAACTATTATATAAAGGTCTAGAAATTGATTCTAAGAACCCTAACCTTCTTACTAACCTTGCTACAAACCAGTTAGCACTCAAAAATTATAACCAAGCGCAAGAATTAGCACAACAAATAATCACCATTGCACCTAATCAAATTAATGCATACCAAATTCTTGCGGCCATAGCACTAGAAAAAAAAGACATAGAACTAGCAAAAAAATATATCAATAAAGCAAAGAATCGATTATTAGAAAATAAAAACACATCTACAAGAGATCTTGCCAAATGGCAATTAGCTTACATTGATATTTTATTATCCAAATCAGAATTTACAGAAATTCAAAAAGTATTAACCGAAATTTATACCACGCTCTTACCAGAATACACTGAAACAAGTAAACTACCTCTTGAAAAAAACCTAATAGCCGATAGAGTACTTCTTAAAGCTCTTGATATTCAATCCTATATTTACGAGCAGACCGGGCAATCAATTAAAGCCATTCAATCTTATGATTTAGCATTTGTCGTAAACACAAAATTAGACCTGCTTTACCCACTACAAGAAACTAGAATTTTACAACATAGTCAAAACAGAAATAGAACTGAATCTTATATTGATCTGTTATTTTTACTACACCACAAGACAAATAACGAAAAGTATATTGAAAAAGCATTTCTAGCCGCCGAACAATCCAAAGCCCCTTTTGTAAACGAAGCTTTAGTATCAAAAAAAATATTATCTCGGTATAAAAATGATTCTTTGGTGCTCGAAAAAAAGCAATTGACTCAAGAAATTGCCACTCAAGAAACATTAATTTTAAGAGAAAAACTACAAGGTCAAAATGCTAATATTGTTAAAATTCAGGAACTCACTACTGCTTACAACACAAAATCAATAGCATTAAAAGAGCTTTCAAAAAAACTTGAATACAAATACCCCATATTACTGGATCATCAAAAAACTATCTCTATTTCTGACCTTCAAAAAAAAATTAAAGAAGATAACATTGTACTGATTGAATATTTCTATGGAAACCAAAACATTTATCAATTCAAAATACACCATAATCATTTTGAAGTCAGTAAAATTGAAAACTCTGAAGATTTCAAAAAAACTATTAGATCTTATATCGATTTTTTTGATAACGCCTCAAAAATCAAAGACGATATTAAACGTTTCACAAAGAATAGTTATGAAGTTCTAACGGCTCTAAAGATTCCTACAAATACTGATAAACTAATAATCATCCCTGATAGCTTCTTAAATTTCATCCCCTTTGAAACGCTACTTACAAGACCTGTAGATACTTATATTTTTCAGGACATGCCTTTTTTACTCACTTCTACCGAAGTCAGTTATGAAATTTCTGCAAAAAAGTACCTAAGATCAACTACCAAACACAATACAAACAACAGCATTTTAGGTGTTTTTCCTGTGTTCGAAAAAACAGAAATTGCATTACCTAATTCCGTTTACGAAAGTGAATCAATTCAGCAATATTTTAAAGGTGATTTTTTGCAAAACGAACAAGCAACTTATAAAAACTTTCTTAAAAAAGCAGAACAGCACAATATCATACATTTATCTACCCATGCAACTCCAGGTAATTTTTTAGTTCCTGCAGCCATTAAATTTAGAAATCAAGATATTTTTGTAAACCAATTATACTCTTCATCACTTTCAGCCGAATTAGTAGTATTAAGCGCATGCGAAACTGGCATCGGGAGACTTTCAAAAGGAGAAGGCCCAATCAGTATTAGTAGAGGTTTTCAATATGCAGGAATAGAAAATGTTCTTTTTTCACTATGGAAAGTAAATGATAAAACAACAGCACAACTTATGAACAGCTTTTATAAAAACCTGAACAATTCTAACTTAAAAGCTAAATCACTACACCAAGCAAAATTAGAATACCTTAACCAAAAAAACATATCCAATATTCAAAAATCCCCATATTATTGGGCTGCTTTCGTATATTATGGTTCAATCGAGGATCAAAGACATTCATCACTTTACATCTGGTATTGTATTGGCATTATTGTATTCTTATTAATTGTTCTATTTTTACACAAGTTTCTTCAAAATAAAAAATGAACACACTTCGAAAATTTTTAACTCAAAAAGAATACAAACCAATAAAGTTAGTTTTTACCAAAACAAATCATTTTGAAATCAAGGCTACGTTAAATGGCATTGAGGGCAACTTTATTTTAGATACAGGAGCATCCAACTCTTGCGTTGGTTTTGAGGCAGTAGAAAAATTCAACTTATTTGCACAAGACAGCGACGTATTAGCTGCTGGCGCTGGTGCTACAGATATGCTCACACAAGTTTCCAAAAAAAATACTATCCAAATTGGAAAATGGTCTAGAAAAAGAATATCGCTAGTTTTATTTGATTTAAATCATGTCAATACAGCTTTAATAGCACATCAAGCAGAACCTGTAGATGGTATTATTGGAGCTGATATTCTTAAACGAGGAAAAGCTATAATTGATTATGAGCGAACGTGTTTATATTTAAAATAATAGTTACCAAACTACGGTTGCTATTATTAGAAAAATCACATACCTGTTCTTATTGCTTCAACTGGATCTAGTTTAGATGCAGATATTGCGGGTAAAATCCCAGCGATTAATCCAATTATGGTAGAAGAAAGCATACCCCAAAACATATTAGAACTAGACAGTATAAATTCAAAATCACCTGTGAAATTAGACGCTAAAATTGATATCAACCAGACCAAAAAGAGTCCTATTAATCCCCCAAAAATAGCAAGAATTATAGCTTCAAATAAAAACTGAAATAATATAAATCTTCGCTTGGCTCCTAGTGCTTTTTGTATTCCGATTAGGTTAGTTCTTTCTTTCACACTGACAAACATAATATTAGCGATTCCAAAACCACCAACCAACAAAGAGAACATCCCTATAAACCCACCTATTTTTGACATTGTACCCGTAATATTATCTATAAAATCAGTAAACCCCTGTAGTTGGTTTACAAAAAAATTATCTATCTGATCTGGTTTCAAACCTCTATATGTACGCACCTTTTGTTTCAAAACAGCTATAAATTCTTGAACATCTGTATCTGATTCTGGTTTTATAATAATAGCCGGAAAAGAAGACTTATTATTATCTCCATAAATCTTTCTAACCATATTCACAGGCAATATAATCATGGTATCCTTACTATTCCCAAAAAGTCCACTCCCCTCTTTTTGAAGTACTCCAATAACTGTAAACTTTCGTCCATACAATCGAACTTTTTTCCCGACCGGGTCGGCCGAACCAAATAAGCTATTAGCAATCTCATCACCTATAACAATTACAGGAGCACCACCAACAGATTCTTGTTCATTAAAAAACCTACCCTTTACAACCTGTAACTCTTCAATATCATAATAATCATTTGTTACTGGCGCAATATCTACATTACTAATACTTTCATCCTGATATTTTATAGTTTCTGGCGTAACATTAAGCGTAAAACTCGTAGCTCTTAATTCGGGCATTGTTCTTTTAATATACTGATATTCTTCAAAAGTAACATCAGGAAACTGCTCTCGTTTCCATTGCGGTATTGATGTAGGACCAAACGAAAAACGCATTAGATAAATTGTACTATTATCTAGCGAGCTAATACTACCTTTGATCTCTTGTTTTAAAGAATCGACCGCGGCTAGTACGCCTATAATTGAGAAAATCCCAATAGTCACTCCTAGTAAAGAAAGAAATGTACGCAACTTATTATTTTTAAGCGCGTTGATGGCAAAATTCAAACTCTCTTTAAATACTCTAAGATAAATTAGCATATCTTACTTAACTGAAATTAAAATTAATATCTCTTATTAGGCATAAATTTTCTGATAAGAAAACAGACGATTTCGCTGGTATTTTAAAGATAGGACGTTTTCCTTTAATTTTTGTTACAAATTACAACAAACAATTACACATAATTGATTGTCTAATTGCATAGTAAATTACTACTTTTGCGTTTTTACTAACTAAATTTTCTCATGAGCAACACAAAGACAGCGAAATCCGCATTAATTTCTGTATTTAGTAAAGACGGATTAGCACCTATCGTAAAAAAATTAGACGAACTTGATATTACCATTTATTCTACTGGAGGTACTGAAAAATTCATTAGAGATTTGGGAATTGATGTGATTCCTGTAGAAGATGTTACTTCATACCCTTCTATCTTAGGAGGCAGAGTAAAAACATTACACCCAAAAGTATTTGGTGGAATTCTTAATCGTCAAAATAACGATAATGATGTTGCAGAACTTGAGCAATACGAAATCCCGCAGATAGATATCGTAATTGTAGACCTTTATCCTTTTGAAAAAACAGTTGCTTCTGGAGCTTCAGAACAAGATATAATTGAAAAAATAGATATTGGCGGAATTTCTTTAATCAGAGCTGCTGCTAAAAACTTTGCAGATGTGACTTGTGTGGCTTCTGTTGATGATTATGCCGAATTTTTAGATGTTATTTCTGAAGGAGACGGAGAAATATCAATAACCGATCGCAAGCGTTTCGCAGCAAAAGCTTTTAATGTTTCTTCACATTACGATACTGCAATCTTCAATTATTTTAATAATGACCATGAAATACCTTCATTAAAAATTAGTGAAACCAAAGGTAAAGTTTTGCGTTATGGAGAAAACCCTCATCAAAAAGGTTTTTTCTTTGGAAATTTTGATGCCATGTTTGATAAATTACACGGTAAAGAATTATCATATAATAATCTCCTTGATGTGGATGCTGCAGTAAACTTAATGAGTGAGTTTAAAGGAGAGGCACCTACATTTGCAATTTTAAAACACAATAATGCTTGTGGATTAGCACAACGAGAAACTGTTTTACAATCTTATGTTGATGCTTTGGCAGGAGATCCGGTTTCAGCTTTTGGCGGAATCCTGATTAGTAATACCGAAATAGATGAAGCTACCGCAGACGAAATACACAAGTTATTTTGTGAAGTAGTGATCGCACCATCTTTTAGTAATGAAGCTATCGAAGTTTTAAAAGGGAAGAAAAATAGAATTCTTTTAGTTCAAAAAAATATTGATTTACCACAAACTCAGGTCCGTTCTTGTCTTAACGGTGCTCTAGTTCAGGATAAAGATCTTAAAACAGATGCTAAAACGGATCTAGAAACTGTTACCACATTAGCTCCTACTGAGGCACAAGTTGAAGATCTTTTGTTTGCCTCTAAAATATGTAAACACACAAAGTCTAATACAATAGTTTTTACCAAAGGAAAACAACTATTAGCTAGCGGAACTGGACAAACATCAAGAGTAGATGCTTTAAAGCAATCTATAGAAAAAGCTAATACTTTTAATTTTGATCTTAATGGTGCAGTAATGGCAAGTGATGCTTTTTTTCCATTTCCGGATTGCGTAGAAATAGCAGACAAAGCAGGTATCAAAGCAGTGATACAACCAGGAGGTTCTATAAAGGATAAATTAAGCATAGAGTACTGTGATCAAAACGGAATTGCAATGGTTATGACCGGAACTCGCCATTTTAAACATTAATTTTATTACATTTACTGAATTTTAACCCCTTTTTTGACATTTTATGGGATTTTTTGACTTCTTTACCGAAGAAATAGCAATAGATTTAGGTACCGCTAATACGTTAGTAATTCACAATGACAAAGTAGTGGTGGATAGCCCGTCTATTGTTGCCAGAGATATTATAAGTGGCAAAATAATAGCCGTAGGGAAAGAAGCGGCTATGATGCAAGGAAAAACTCATGAGAACATAAAAACCATTCGCCCTCTCAAAGATGGAGTGATTGCAGATTTTGATGCTAGTGAAAAAATGATAAGTATGTTTATCAAAGATATCCCAGCATTAAAGAAAAAACTATTTGCACCAGCTTTGCGTATGGTAATTTGTATCCCATCTGGAATTACAGAAGTAGAGATGCGAGCGGTAAAAGAAAGTGCAGAACGTGTAAACGGAAAAGAAGTATATCTAATTCATGAACCTATGGCTGCAGCCATAGGTATTGGTGTTGACATTATGCAACCTAAAGGAAACATGATCGTAGATATAGGTGGAGGTACAACTGAAATTGCAGTCATTGCATTAGGAGGTATTGTTTGTGATAAGTCAGTAAAAATTGCAGGTGACGTATTTACTAATGATATCATTTATTATATGCGTACTCAACATAATTTATATGTTGGTGAACGCACTGCCGAAAAAATAAAAATACAAATAGGGGCAGCTACAGAAGATCTCGAAATACCACCAGAAGAGATGAATGTGCAAGGACGTGACCTTTTAACCGGAAAACCAAAACAGGTTCAAATTTCTTATAGAGAAATGGCAAAAGCCTTAGATAAATCTATTTTACGTATCGAAGACGCAGTAATGGAAACTTTATCTCAAACCCCACCAGAACTTGCTGCAGATATCTATAACACTGGGATTTATCTTGCAGGAGGAGGTTCTATGTTACGAGGATTAGATAAAAGATTGTCGCAAAAAACAGATTTACCTGTATATATTGCAGAAGATCCATTAAGAGCAGTTGTAAGAGGAACGGGGATCACACTTAAAAATTTGAGTAGATACAAAAGCGTACTCATTAAATAGTAGTGTTAAAAAACAGCATTTAAAATATACATAATTTTCTGATTTTACGTTATCCTGCTTTAATGCGTTATTGCCAGAACTTAAAACCTATAAATATAACGTGTAACTAAAGAAACAACCACAGCCTAAATCATGCAGCAGATTATTAATTTTTTAATCCGAAATAAACATTCATTGTTGTTTCTTCTGCTTTTATTTTTGTCTTTAGTCTTTACAATACAATCGCACTCCTATCATAAAAGTAAATTTGTAAGCTCTACAAACTTCATTAGTGGGGGAATGTATGGGTGGCAGCATTCTATAAGTGATTATTTTGGGCTAAAAGACGAAAATATGCGTTTATTACAAGAGAATGAACACCTTCGTAACCAATTAAGTCTTCTAGGTGTTGACTCTGTAACTACAAAACATCTGGATACAATTTCATTTAAAACCCCATATACCTTTACACAAGGAAGAGTAATCAAAAATGATTATAGTAAAATTGATAATTATATTCTTATTAATAAAGGTAAAAAAGACAGTATTGTTACCGATATGGGAGTAATAACCGATAAAGGTATTATTGGTATCGTAGAACAAACTTCTACTAATTATAGCAGGGTAATATCTATTCTTAATAGTAATTCTCGTATTAATGCAGGTTTAAAAAAATCTAATCAATATGGTTCTTTGGTTTGGAATGGAAAAGATCCTAATATAGTTCAATTAGAAACCGTGCCAAGGCAAGCAATACTTAAAAAAGGTGATACAATTATAACCCATGGTCGTTCTACCATTTTTCCAAGAGGCATTGGCATAGGTACCATTGTTAGTTATAAATTAGATGAAAACAAAAGTTACTACCTTATTGATGTTGAGCTATTTAATGATATGACGGATATTGGTTTCATTTATTTTATTAAAAACAGTGATATTAAAGAAATCAAACAATTAGAAGCTGTGAGCAATGAATAGAGATACATTGTTACATATCATCAGGTTTATTAGTTTGATCTTAATTCAGGTACTTATACTTAACCATGTCGATTTTCTAGGATACTTAAATCCGTACATCTACATTATATTTATCCTTTTAGCACCTATTAATATCAATAAAAGTCTTTTTCTTTTATTAAGTTTTATTCTTGGTCTTACTATAGATATTTTTGGAGATTCTGGCGGTGTGCACGCGGCAGCTTGTCTGGTTATTGCATTTTTTCGTCCGATCGCATTGCGAACCGTTTTTGGTCTTAGTTACGAGTTTCAAACTGTAAAACTAAGCAACACAAGATTTGGCGAAAAATTAGCGTATGTAATTCTATTGGTTTTAACACATCATATTGTACTTTTTTCATTAGAAATTTTTAACTTCTCTCACATACTATTAATAGCTAAAAAAACGTTATTTACCAGTTTATTCACTATTGTGATTACAATGCTGATATTAGTATTATTTAGAAGAAATGATTCATGAGAAAATTATTACTATATCTAATAATTGTTATAACAGGGTTTGTTTTTGTTTCTAGGCTTTTTTACCTACAGATTTATAATACATCCTTTGCTTCTCTATCTGAAGACAATGCCATAAAAGTACTTTATGACTATCCGCAAAGAGGAGCGATTTATGATAGAAATGCACGATTATTAGTAACCAATCAACCTTCATATGATGTCATGGTTATTCCCCGTGAATTAAAACCTTTTGACACTTTAGAATTTTGTTCAATTCTCAACATTACAAAAGACAAACTTATTAATAGATTAAAAAAAGCCAGAATATATTCTCCTAGAGTTCCTTCTATTGTTATACCGCAATTAACTAAAGATGAGTATGCGTATCTACAAGAAAAAATGAGAAAGTTTGATGGCTTCTACATTCAAAAACGATCTTTAAGAGATTATCAAATTGATAATGCTGCTAATGTTCTAGGATATATTGGAGAGGTAAATGATGCTTTAATCAAAAAAGACCCTTATTATCTTTCTGGCGATCTTATTGGTATTGATGGCGTAGAAAAACAGTACGAAAAAGAATTAAGAGGTGTCAAAGGTGTAAAACGTATTCAAAAAGATAGATTTAATAGAGACATCGGCCCCTATAAAAATAAAAAATTTGACACATTACCCGTAAACGGAAAAGACCTTACCATAACAATAGATTCAAAACTTCAGTCTTATGGCGATATGCTTATGAAAAATAAGCGTGGCGGGATAGTTGCTCTAGAACCTTCTACGGGAGAGATTCTTGCTTTGATAACAGCTCCCACGTATAAACCAGAATTGTTAGTTGGTAGAAAAAGATCTCCAAATTTTACCAAATTGGTTTATGACTCAATAGCAATCCCTTTATTTGACAGAGGCTTACAAGCAGAATACCCTCCAGGTTCTCCCTTTAAGACTATAAATGCTTTAATAGCCTTACAAGAAGGAGTAATAGATACTAAAGAGAGTGTTTCTTGCAGAATGGGATATTATTATGGCAAAAGAGGTCAGAAATTAGGGTGTCATTCGCATAGAAGCCCATTGAGTATGATCCCCGGAATCGCAAATTCGTGTAATGCATATTTTGCAACGGTATACCGTAGAATTATCGAGAAATATGAAACGCCCCAGAAAGGAATTGATACTTGGAGAAAACATGTACAAAGTTTTGGCCTTGGAAATTATTTAGGGAATGACTTACCTGTAGGAAAACGGGGTAAAGTACCAACTTCAGAATATTATAATAAAATATATAATTACCCAACCTACAAGTGGTACTCCACTGCAACCATATCTAATGCTATTGGTCAAGGTGAAGTATTATCTACTCCCATACAATTGGCAAACATGACTGCCGCTATTGCTAATAGAGGCTATTATTACACCCCACATATCATCAAAGCTATTGATGGTAAACCTATCTCAAACGAAGAGTATACCAAAGCAAAAATAACTACAATCGATAAAACTCATTTCGAACCTGTAATAGAAGGAATGCATGAAGTCTATACAAAAGGAACCGCAAGTTTCTTACAGGTAAAAGGAATTGATATTTGTGGAAAAACAGGTACTGCAGAAAATTTCACAAAAATAGATGGCGTAAAAACTCAACTTACAGATCACTCTGTATTTGTAGCCTTTGCCCCAAAAGACAATCCTAAAATAGCTATTGCGGTATTTGTAGAAAATGGATATTGGGGAGCCCGATATGCCGGAAGAATTGCCTCGTTAATGATAGAAAAACATATAAATGGAGAGATCTCCAGAACAGATCTAGAACAATGGATACTCACACATAGTTTACAAGAAGAGTACGCAAAACCCCTTAGTGGCGAACCTTTTAAAATTAATCAATAATGGCAAAATCAAGTGTTGCCGCTATTGATTGGATAACGGTTTTAATATTTCTATTGCTTGTTGCTTTTGGATGGGCAAATATATATTCAGCTTCTTATGAAGGTGAAGCTTTCTCTATCACAGACCTTTCTCAGGTGTATGTTAAACAAGGGTATTGGATTTTATTAAGTATTGTACTAATAGTTATTACACAGGCTATTGAAGTCAAATTTTATGAACGTTTTGCCGGATTAATTTATGTGATATCACTAGTATCCCTGCTAGGGTTATTCATTTTTGGAAAAAACATAAACGGAGCAACCTCATGGTATGCTTTTGGCCCTATTGGTTTACAACCATCAGAGTTTGCTAAAGCCTGTACTGCGCTAGCTTTAGCCAAATTCTTAAGTGATATGCAAACCAATATCAAATTTCTTGGTCATCAGGTAAGAGCATTTTTAATTATTGCAATACCTGCAATAATTATTGTACCGCAACCTGATCCTGGCAGCGCATTGGTATATGCTGCTTTTTTCTTTCCTTTATACAGAGAAGGATTAGCTGCTATATATCTTATAGTAGGTGCCTCTGCAGCTGCGTTATTTATACTTACACTACTTTTTAAACCACTATGGGTAGTCCTGGCTATAGCCGCCATAATGTTATTTATTTTAATTAAAAACAGAAAGAAGAAACCTAAATATTCAAGGTTTTTACTTGTTCTTGTTGTGATTACAGGGTTTTGTTTTTCTGTAAACTATATTTTTAATAACGTATTTGAACA
This sequence comes from Aquimarina aggregata, assembly GCF_001632745.1. GTDB lineage: Bacteria > Bacteroidota > Bacteroidia > Flavobacteriales > Flavobacteriaceae > Aquimarina > Aquimarina aggregata. The sequence goes on from NZ_LQRT01000035.1 coordinate 518,804, forward strand.
ACGTCATAGAGATCGATTTAATATTGTACTTGGCAAAGAAGTTGATTCTAAGGGAATTGGCTATAATACCAATCAAAGTCAGATCGCAATAGGCAGCGGAAGTTGGACAGGAAAAGGATGGAAAGAAGGCACGCAAACCAAAGGAGGTTTTGTCCCTGAACAACACACAGATTACATTTTTAGTACTGTTGGAGAAGAGTGGGGCTTTTTAGGAGCTACTACAGTTGTTATTTTATTTGTGTTATTGCTTTTACGTCTTCTTCACCTTGCAGAGCGGCAAAAATCACAATTTAGCAGAGTATATGGATATAGCGTTATTGGAATCCTATTCATCCATTTTGCCATCAATATAGGTATGGTAACGGGGTTAATTCCAACCATTGGTATCCCTCTTCCTTTTTTTAGTTATGGTGGATCAGGCTTATGGGGGTTCACACTCCTACTCTTTATTTTTATCAAACTAGACTCTAATCGCGTAAATGAGTGGTAATATCTCTTTAAAATTTCCAATTTTTCAAAGAAGAAGAAGCCTCTAGTTTTTTCTCAAGGGTATCATCTAATTCTGGAAAAAAATCAATACCGGTTAATTTTTCAATCTTATCTGTTGGCACTACAAATTTTGTTAATCGCTCATTTGTTTTTTGATGTGGCACTAAAAAAGCAATCATTTTTGGTGTCGCTGCACTTTTATCCAAAATAATCTTATAAAAATACTCCGGAACAGAAACCGCTTCATAACCAATTGACTTAAGATCTTTTGACAAAACCCCGCCTGTTACAACATAAACACCATCATATTTTTTTGCCCAGTACCGTACTTTTTGCTCTAGTTTATTCCAAACACCGCTATTAAATTCATGATTTTGCGGAGTAACATTTGAAGTCAAAAAAGTTTCCTCGAACGCGTCATAACTAAATCTTCTATCTCCAGCTGGACATAAATGCCCCCTATCATAACCCGATTTTTTATAATTACGCCAATCGGCAGACGATGATCGCACCTTTTTGTCTTGTTCAAAATATGGTCTTTTAAAATCATTATTTATTAAATGTTCTTTTTTTAATTCATAGGCAACCCACTCTGCTTGCTCATGGGTTTCAGAATATGATAACGAATAATGATCATGAACTATAACGGTTCCTGTAGTAGATGTTGGTAAATAGAAAAAACCCAAATTTTCATCCTTGGCTTGATCCTCATTTGACCTTATAACATCTTTAGGTTGGTAATCTTCCAGATAATAAAACCCAACGGTCACAATGATGATTAATATGGGATATAGATATTTTCTTTTCAATGTTTTAAAGTGTTTAGGGTTTTTAAAATAACAATGGCAAAAATATCAAATAGCAACTTAGAATACTAGTAAAATTTTTATGTATAATGATCTTATTTTAAATTGAAAAACAAGTGTTTATCAAACCTTGTAGCGGCTTTAGGAATTTAAATTTTAACATAAAATATCTTATTTATGAATTTTCAATTTCTATTTTTAATGAAGTTATTCACAAAACCATCTTAAGAAATCGCATGAAAAATAACATCGAAAAGATTGTTGAAAATGTTTTAATTCAAAATCGTATAGGTGACTATGACAAAAAGGACTTAGAACTACAACTTCAAATACACCCTAATTACCCCAGTTTTCAAAGCATTACAGATACTCTAGATTATTTTGATATCGACAATATTGCCGTCGAAGTACCAACAGAAGCATTAGATCAGCTTCCAGAAAGTTTTATTTCGCTAGTAAAAACAGAACGTTCTGAAGAAATTGTATCTGTAATTAACAAAAACAATAGTATAGAAATAACGCATACAAGTTTATCAAAAAAGAAATATAATTATGATCAGTTCAAAGAAATTTGGGCCCCAAAGGTAATTGCAGTAGAATATAGTGAAAAACAAAAATTTTCGTTTGGTAAATCATTTTTACAGACTCTTTTAATAAGTGTATTAGCATTAAGCATTGTTGCTACACTTTTTCTTAGACCGTGGAGTATTGGTCAAGCATTATTCTTACTTGTTTCTCTAGCCGGTTTAATTTTTAGTTATTTTGCCCTTCAAGAAAGTCTTGGTATACAGTCTCAAACTATTCACCAATTCTGTACTACGGTTGGAAACACAAATTGTGGAGATGTCATTAACAATAATAGTGGTAAATTGTTTAAAAATTTCACCCTTTCAGATGCGGGTATTGCATTCTTTGGTTCTCTAACCCTATATCAGGTTTTCTTTGGATTCACCAACATACTGATTGTCCCAGCAGTTATCGGAATTCCTTTTGTCGCTTATTCACTGTATTCACAAGCTTTTATTATTAAAAAATGGTGTGCTATATGTTTAACGATTGCCGCTGTCTCTATAGCATTAGCAGTATTGGCATTAAGAAACCTTGAATTTAGTATCGATAGCGCACTTATTCCTAGTTTTCTTATGCTTGCTACATTATTTACTTTGGGATATCTTTTTATAAAAGAAAAGTTAGTCGAAAACAAGGGTTTCAAAGCCGATAACCTCAAATTAAATCAATTTAAGAGAGATGGTGATATCTATAAACATTTATATACTATATCAGACAAAATCACAGATAACAGTCCTATCGAAAATGAAATTGTACTAGGTAATCCTAATGCTACATTTAAAATCATTAGCTATACAAATCCTATGTGTGGATATTGTAAAGATGCATTTGGAGCATATTCTCGTGTTTTAAAAACTATGGGAGAAAATCTTCAAATCACAGTTAGACTTGGTGCAAATCTAGAAGATTTTGATAGTGAAGTATCCAAAATTACCTTAAGACTTCTAGAAATATATGATGCTCAAGGTGCCGATCATTTTATAACCGCATACAATGAATGGTTTGCTGATAGAACTTTTAGCAAATGGAGTAAAAAATATGGTACTCCAGTTGGCAAATCAAAACATATTGAAGTTATAAAAAAGCAATCTGAATGGTCTATAAATAATGACCTAAGATACACTCCTGCCTCAGTTATTAATGGAACTGTTTATCCGAAAAAATATAGTTATACAGAGTTTTTTCATTTTATAGGTATAATGCTAGAAGAGCATATGGAATCAGTATCTGAAACTGAACAAGCTATTGAAATGTAATCTAAAAAGAGACAACGAATACACTTCTAACTAAAAACTGGCCTAAAAAGGTCAGTTTTTGTATTCAGGGTACAACCGTCTAATTAATTCTTCACATCCAACGCATCTCTAAGCGCATTTCCTATTAGCATAAAAGACATTACTAAACTCATAATTCCTAATCCCGGAATGACAGCTAAATAGGCTTTTCCTAAAATAATATAAGAATAATGATCCTTGATCATTGCTCCCCAACTTGCCATGGGTGGTTGTGCTCCTATTCCTAAAAAACTAAGACCGCTCTCTATCAATATCGCAGAAGCAAAATTTGCTGCAGAAATTACGATTACAGGAGCTAAACTATTAGGTAAAATATGTTTTGTAATAATTCTGAAATTTGTAAAACCAAGGGCTTTTGCCGCAGTTACAAATTGCATTTGTTTTACACTCAACACCTGCCCTCTCACAATACGCGCAACTTCTACCCACATAGTCAAACCTACAGCAATGAATACCTGCCAAAAACCTTTTCCTAAAGCCAATGTAATAGCTATAACCAACAATAAAGTTGGTATTGACCATGTCACATTAATTAACCACATTATAGCAGCATCTATTTTCCCTCCATAGTATCCAGCTATTGCTCCTAACGAGACGCCCAGTAATAATGAGATTAGCACAGCTACAAATCCGATAGAAAAAGAAATACGTATCCCTATCAACATCCTGCTCAATAAATCTCTACCATACTTATCGGTACCTAAAATGAATTTTTGGTTTTTAACAAATGCATTTGTAATCTCTTTTGCGCTGAGATCTTGAGGAAAAAGATCTAATGATATTTCTTTTGAAATACCTACAATCTCTCCTTCACTATACGGAATTATTTTTATAGCATTATTAGTTATCGAATATGATTCTATCGGTAGTTCTGTATCTGTATTTTTTTTACCAAAAAACACTTGGCTAAAAAAAGACTGATCATAAGAGTTTTGAGAAGGAACCGTTAGCATCAACACTTCAAAACCAGGAGATTTAGAGTGTATAGATAAGTGCATTTGATTAGCGTTTTGCGAATCATCTGGCGCTAAAACGTATGCAAAAACAGCTACGATTCCGCAAAAAAGAATAAAGTAAAAACTCAAAACGCCCCAAAAATTCTTCTTGAATTTTTGGAGCGCCAATATACTTAAAGAGTTAGATTTTGTTTTAGGCATTAATGCTTAATTCTTCAGTGAAAGCGGATTTTTAGATTTTCTAATGTTATTTATCTTCATATCCTCTAATACACTAATAGCCTCTTCTACATAAACGTCTTTACTAAGGCTTTTATGCCATCTCTTTCTTTTTTCTGCCAAAACAGAATCCTTTTTCATTAATGCTTGCTCATATGGCAAGGACTCAAAAGTAAAGTTTGTTTTGTAGTCATTTATAGCATCAAAACGTTTAGCTTGTTGTTCGTTAAGTTTAATATTTGCTTTATACTTATCGTATTTTAGCGAGTAAACATTAACATCTCTTTTTTGTCTAACCCATTTTGCATTCTCTTCGATCAATTTTAATTGCTCGTTTTTAGCCATTCTGGCATTACTATTATTAATCGTTTGATCAAAATCTATATAACCATCCCAAGGTTTATAATCTGCGGCTGGAATTTTATCCCATGGTAACGGATTTTCTTGGTCTTTCTCTCCTATATCAATATAACTATAACGATCTGGTACTACAACATCACTTTTAACACCTTCTAATTGAGTAGAACCACCATTTACTCTATAAAATTTTTGAGTGGTAAGTTTTAATGCTCCTAAGTCACCAAAATCGTTACTACGCATCCATCTATTAAGATCCATAACATTTTGAACAGTACCCTTACCATAAGTTTGTTTACTACCTATAATAATTGCTCTTTTATAGTCTTGCATAGCTGCTGCCAAAATTTCAGAAGCAGATGCCGATAATTCATTTACTAATATCACTAGTGGCCCATCCCATAAAAGATTACTGTCTTTATCACTTAATACTTCAGGAGATTCTCCTTTGGTTCTCACCTGTACTATCGGTCCTTTTTCGATAAAAAGTCCAGCTATATCCACAACAGTTTGCAATGATCCTCCTCCATTATCTCTTAAATCTATAATCAAGCCGTCCATGTCTTGTTCTTTCAGGCGTACAATTTCTTGTTTAACATCTTTTGCAGCATTTCTTTGATTGTAATCCTGCATATTAAAATAAAACTTCGGAAGATTAACAATTCCAAACGTTTTATCTTCTTTTTTCACCGTAGAAGATTTTGCATAGGTCTCTTCAAGCTCAACGACATCTCTTACGATATCTATAACCTCTATAGTACCATCTACTTTTTTAACGGTAAGACTTACTTTAGTTCCTTTTGGGCCTTTTATCAAGCTTACTGCATCATCAATTCGCATTCCTACAATACTAACTGGCTCTTCTTCATCTTCTTGTTTTACTTTCATGATGAAGTCCCCTACTTCAACATCGTTACCTCTCCATGCAGGGCCTCCAGAAATAATCTCAATAATTTTAATGTTATCATTTTTCTTCTGTAATCTAGCACCTATTCCCTCTAACTTTCCTGACATAGCAATATCAAAACGATCTTTATCCTGTGGCGCAAAATAATATGTATGTGGATCAAATTCTTCAACTATAGAATTAATATAGATTGAAAACCAATCTTTTCGCTCTAAATCATCTGCGAATTCAAAATATTCTTTTAGAGAAGATTTTGTAATATCACGTGCTTCATTTTCTAAAGTGACTGATGTTTTTCTTTTGTAGTCTTTATTTGCTGCCAAAGAATCCATTTGCTCTTCAGCTTTATCAAAATAGCTAGATAATGCATTAAACTTAAGCTGCAATCTCCAACGATTTTCCATTTCCTTTCGAGTATTAACGTAAGGAAGTTTTTCGTACTCTGTGCTTATACTTTCATCTTTTTCAAAATTAAAAGGTCGTTCCAAGATTTCTTTATAAAGTGATCTAGCATCACTCATTCTATCTTGCAAACGATCATACGTTAAATTAAAAAAGTTGATTTCTTTGTTTCTAATTTCGTCATCGATAAGTTCTTCATACTTCTTAAACTCTTCGATATCACTTGCATAAAAATATCGCTTTAAAGGATCTAAAGCATCTATATAATCAGCAAAAACTTCTTTAGAGAAATCATCATTAATATCTTTTGCATCATAATGACCTTTTCCTAAGACATAACTTATTAAATCAATTAATAATTTATCCTTATCAGGTCCACTCTCTACTTTGTTGGTAAAACTACACGAAACAGCCGAAACAATTACGGTAAGCATCAAAATCAAAAAACTCTTTTTCATACGCTCAAAAAAATTTAGGGGTTTACGGCAAAATACATTAAAAATCGTGCCAATAACACGTAATAATACTAAAATTTTCTTAAATGAACTAATAATATTTAGTAGTCTTTTTCAACCCTACATTACGCACAAAAAAAGTGTACTTTTACCATCGTAAAAAAACTAAGGCCATGGCACAAAAAAAACCTTTGATTCTAGTTACTAACGATGATGGTATTACGGCACCAGGAATACGTGCATTAATCAGCGTTATGAACGAAATTGGCGATGTTTTTGTAGTTGCGCCAGATAGTCCCCAGAGTGGCATGGGTCATGCTATCACTGTGAATAATACGATTTATTGTGATCCTATAACTATAGATAAAAATGCCCCACAAAAAGAATTTAGTTGTTCTGGAACTCCTGCTGATTGTGTAAAAATGGCATCTCGCGAAGTCATGCCACGAAAACCTGATCTTTGCGTAAGTGGTATAAACCATGGATCAAATTCTGCAATTAATGTAATTTATTCTGGAACTATGAGTGCCGCAGTTGAAGCAGGAATAGAAGGAATACCCGCAATAGGATTTTCTTTACTTGATTACGGAATGAATGCTGATTTTGAGCCTTCCAAAAAATTTGTGAGAACAATTGTAGAAAATGTCCTCAAAAATGGACTGCCAAAAGGTCTTGTTCTTAATGTAAACATCCCTAGGTTACCAGAAAAAGAAATTAAAGGTGTAAAAATTTGTAGACAAGCGAATGCACATTGGGTCGAAAAGTTTGACAAAAGAATAAATCCAATGGGAAGAGAATATTATTGGCTTTCTGGTACATTTGTAAACGAAGATAAAGGAGAAGACACAGATGAATGGGCATTAAGTCAAGGGTATGTATCTATAGTACCCACTCAATTTGATCTTACAGCTCATCATTTTATACAACAATTAAATAATTGGCCGTTACATGATTAAAAAAGAAATAGGTATTGGTTTACTAAGTGGAATACTTGTAAATAGTTTAGGGTTTATTTTATGCGTATTTATTTTTTCGATATTACGCAATCTAACATTTATGAGTACTATTAATGCAGCAGTAAGCAACGATTCTCTTGGAAGCATTATTGTTTTGGGAGCAATTCCTAATTTGGCTGTTTTCTTTTACTTTTTGAAAAAAGAGAAGATATATAGAGCTCGAGGTGTACTTCTTGCTACACTTATTGCAGCTATTTGTATTGCAATTAGTAAATTTGGATAAACAAAAGAACAAAAAGTACAACTCTAAGATGAAATACTATCTGATCGCAGGAGAAGCGTCTGGTGATTTACATGGCTCTAATCTCATGAAATCTATTCTTAAAGAAGATCCCGAAGCTGAATTTAGGTTTTGGGGTGGAGATTTGATGCAAGCCGTTGGAGGCAATATGGTTAAGCATTACCGCGATCTTGCATTTATGGGGTTTGTAGAAGTTCTTTTTAATTTATTTACCATTTTAAAAAATATAAAGCTTTGTAAGAGTGATATTTTAGAATACAAACCGGATGTAATTGTTTTTATAGATTATCCTGGTTTTAATTTGCGTATTGCCGAATGGGCCAAAGAAAAAGGATTTCGTACACATTATTATATCTCTCCACAGATATGGGCATGGAAAGAAGGTAGAATCAAAACCATTATGAAGTGTATTGACATGATGTATGTAATTCTTCCTTTTGAAAAACCATTTTATGAAGATAAACATGAATTTCCTGTTCAATTTGTAGGCCATCCCTTGATTGATGCAATCGCCGATCATAAACAAATTATGCCCGAAGATTTTAAGGCAAAACACAAACTTGATGATCGCCCAATTATTGCCATATTACCTGGTAGCCGAAAACAGGAAATTCGTAAGATGCTCGAAGTAATGTTAACCGTTGTTGATGATTTCCCGGACTATCAATTCATTATTGCAGGTGCTCCCAGTCAAGACGCTTCTTTTTATACACCTTTTATCAAAAAACAAGGTGTTCACTTAGTGATGAATCAAACGTACGACCTTTTAAGCTTAAGTAATGCTGCTCTAGTAACCTCTGGTACTGCTACTTTAGAAACTGCTTTATTCAAAGTACCCGAAGTAGTTTGTTATAAAGGAAATTATATTTCTTATCAAATTGCAAAACGTATAATACACCTTAAATATATTTCTTTGGTTAATCTCATTATGGACAAACAAGTTGTTACAGAACTAATACAAGGTGAATTTAATACCAAAAGACTAAAAGAAGAGCTTGCTATTATACTTGATGATTATAAAAGGGCAACATTGTTCTTAGAGTATTATGATCTTGAAAAAACGCTAGGAGGTCGAGGTGCTAATGATAAAACAGCGAGGTTTATTGTAGAGTCTATAACATAAAGGATCAAGAAACTCATTATAAAACCACAAATATACCTTAGGCATTATTCTTGCTAGTTCTTAAATATAAAAAAGTGAACAGTTTTAGCTATTTTTGATATGAAAGAAAACGCCCTACAATGAAAAAAATAATTACCTACTTCATAATTGCTTTATTTACTACTGTTACTGTTTCTTGCGGAAGCTCTTCAAAAAGTAAGGCAGTAATTTCAAAAAGCACAAGTACTAAAGCTAAGCAAAAACAAAATCCTGAGAACAAAAAAATAAAAAGTATCGTAAGCTATGCCAAATCATTTGGGGGTACACGATATAAATATGGCGGAACCACTAAAAAGGGAATGGACTGTTCTGGTCTGGTGTATACTTCTTTTAAAAAAGAGAATATAATTCTCCCCAGAACCTCAAGAACAATGGCTACACAAGGTAAACCTATATCCTTAAAAAAAGTCAAAGTTGGAGATCTACTATTTTTCAAAACCAATAAAAGAAAAAATGTAATTTCTCATGTTGGATTAGTTGTTGAAACTAAAGGCGTTATTAAATTTATTCATGCCTCTACTTCTAAAGGAGTTATCATATCGAGTCTTGATGAAAAATACTGGAACAAAGCTTTTACAAGTGTTAGACGAATGCTCTAACACAAATCAATACTTCTACATTAATATTTATCTAACCTTACTATTTATCAGTATTAAAAAATGATACTGAAGATATATACTATTGCATAGCATTCATCGATTTAGAATATTTGCTATGAGGCTAATTAATGTACCTTTTGTTATCATAACATGTGCTACTTTGTTAGGAATTGTAGTAGGACATTATTGTTCTATTACTCTTTCTTCTTCTATTCTTTTGTTCTCTATTTCAATTCTTGTATTAACTGTAGTTTGGTTGCGATCCAAAAAAATCTTTTCTAAAGGGTATTACTTTGGTTTTTTAACTCCTCTAATTTTTATTTTTTTTGGTATCGCGCTGATCAAAATACATGATCCTAAAAACAACAGTAATCACTATACAAATCAAATCGACTCTGGTGTTTTTTTATTGAATAAAGTTGGCGTTAAATTTCATATTGCAGAACGCTTAAAATCTACTACCTATTATGACAAGTATATTGTTTCTTTACATATTTTAAATCAAAAATTTGTTGAAGGAAACTTATTACTTAGACTCCCCAAAGACAACACTAATCGAATTCTAGAAATTGGAGAAACCTATAGTTTTCTCGGAAAAATCACCCCAATAGACAAACCTCTTAATCCTCATCAATTTGATTACAAGCAACATCTTAGTCATCAAAAAATATTTCATCAAGCCACCGCAAGTACAAATCTACTTATTCGTCATAAGGATATACAATGGTCAATATTTCGTATCGCAGATCAAATTAGAAAAGATATAAATCAAAAGCTTAAGAAGTATTCTTTTAATACGCGCCAATTATCGATTATTAACGCGTTGCTACTAGGACAACGACAAGAAATAACTCAAGAAACATTTAATGCTTATCGAGATGCTGGTGCTATTCATATTTTAGCAGTTTCTGGACTACATGTTGGTATACTTTTACTAATTATTAATTGGATAACAAGTCCTCTTAAATTCTCTAGAAATGGAAAACACATAAGCGTTTTATTGTCAATAATTTTACTTTGGTGCTTTGCTATTATTGCAGGATTATCTCCTTCGGTACTTAGAGCTGTTACCATGTTTTCTTTTCTTACTATAGGAATACAAATTCAATCCAAAACAAGCATTTATAATTCATTATGTGTATCTATGTTTGTATTGCTTTGTTTTAATCCTTCATTATTATTCTCGGTTGGATTTCAATTAAGTTATTTGGCTGTTTTCTCTATTGTTTGGATACAACCAATAATGGCTAAAACGTTTCATCCGCGATTTTATATTACCAAAAAACTTTGGGAAACTTTTACAGTTACTTTTGCAGCACAGCTTGGCTTACTACCCATAACATTATTTTATTTTCATCAATTTCCTGGATTATTTTTTATTTCTAATCTCATTATAATTCCTACATTAGGACTAATTCTCGGCTTAGGTATCTTAGTAATTGCATTAGCTTATACCACAATTCCGTCACAAGCCATAATTCTAATATTCAAAATCTCAATAGATACAATGAACAATATTGTTATTTGGGTATCACAACAAAAAAGCTTTCTAATAACCGATATTTCTTTTTCATGGAAAACCTTAATTACATTATCTCTTGTTATTTACACCTCGATCACACTATTCAAGAAATATCAAAGAAGAAAAATATATTGGTTGGTAGTAAGTCTAAACCTGTTTTTTACAGGATTGATTATTGATAAATACATCGTCGATACCAAAGAAGAACTCATTATTTTTCATACGAATCGAAACACTGTTTTTGGGGTTTTAAAAAATCAAAAATTAAACCTGTATCATAAAGATTCTTTATCCTATCAAAACCATAACTTCTTACTTAAAAATTATCTCATTCAAAACAAAGCTAAAATTGATTCTACATATACATTAAAAAACATATATCGTTACAAAAAACATACAATTCAAATTATAGACCGCAGTAACATTTATTCATTAAAGGGACTTCAACCTGACATACTATTACTATCAGGATCTCCTAAGATTCACTTAGAAAGAATCATTAGAGATGTACAACCAAAACAGATTATTGCAGACGGAAGTAATTACAAGAATTATATAGATCAGTGGGAGAAAAGCTGTACTACACTAAATATTAGTTTTTATAGAACGGATAAAAAGGGTGCCTTTTTACTAAAACAATAGTATTACAATGCTACCAAAGAAGTTTTAAAGACTTCTTTAGTGGGTATATTTAATACTTCTTCTATAATTTTATGAAGCTCAGGTATACAATTTTTTGCTAATTTATTTGGGCTGTTAAAAAGCACGCAAATTCCTAAATCTTCATTTGGAAAAAGAGCTATTTCACTTCTATAATTATTCACACCACCACCATGATGTATTACTTTATTGATTCCTTTTGTATTATCATCTTTAAATTCATGTATTCTCCAACCCATACCGTAAAAAGAAGAATTATATCCAGGCCATCTCTGATAATAATTTCTTCGACCTCCAACTTGCACCACAGGGGTAAAAACGTCTTCTATAACTTTTGGCATAAGTACTTCTGGATTATTACCTAACAAGAACTTCATCCATTTACCCATATCTCTAGCACTAGCATTAACACCTCCAGCGGCTACTGCATTATAATACTTTTTATTTATGGGCTTAGATCTCCATCCGTAACGTACTTTCTGGTGAGGTAGAGCAACATTATCAGACTCTTGTAGTGCTTCATAACTAGCTGAAGCGGTTTCCATTTGCAAAGGATTAAAAATTCTTTCCTGGATAATATCTTTTAATAGTTTTCCCGTTTTCCTTTCAATAATTTCGCCACTAAGTGCAAAAACGGCATTTTGATAATTATATATGCTTCCTGGTTTATCTAATGGTAACACCTCATTAAAACGACCTGCAATAGTGCTTAACGACAACCCATCTTCTACTAAATTTGTAAAACTATGATACGGCAATCCCGAAGTATGAGATAATACATTAGAAATGGTAACCTGATCAGTATTTGTTTTGTTTGCTAACTTAAAACCAGGAATATGGTCTACAATTCTATCTTCCCAATTAATCAAACCATCTTCTACATGAATTCCTGCCAAAATACCTGCAAATCCTTTAGAAACTGACCCTATTCTAAATACTGTTTCAGAATTTACTTTATTTTTAAGAGCTATATTGCGATGACCAAAACCACCAGAATATATAATAGAATCACATTTTACAATAGCTACTGAAGCTCCTACGATCTGTTTATTCTTAACCGCTTTATCAAAGTATTTTTTAATAGCATCTGTTAATCTTCTTTTATGAATATCAGGAAAATAAGCTTCCGCAGATTCAGGTTGAGGAAATTGAACTTTTTTTGCATGTTCAATTTTTACGTGCTCTGGTTGTTTTGCTGATATAAAAGAAAAAAGCAATACAACTAGCAACATAGAGGGGGTGACTATGGCTAAGTATTTTTTCATAAGTAAGCTATCAATTAATAATAAAAACTACAATAGTTGTTATTATTATACTAAATCTGACTTGGGCAATTTTAGTTACATACGTCTAACGCGTACATATATAATTAATTGTTCACAAATATAATATTTTATCCTAATCAACAATAAAAAAAATGCATTTTATCGAGATAAAATGCATTTTATCGTTATTTTAATACTATTAAGGTTTATTTTTTGCAGTGTTGCAAATTAGTTTGTAAATGTACCTACAAACGATTTCTCATATTTTTGCCAAGCTCCAGCACTTGTTAACTTTTTATAATCATCATTTTGAATCATCTTTAAGTATATCTCTAATTGTTCTGCTGTCTTGTAACCGACAACAGGTGCAATTAAATTGGCATTCTCATCAAAGAAAACCATACTTGGATATCCTGTGATCTTTAATGCGTTTGCTAAAAAATGTTGACTATTCCTACCTTTTCTATTAGGATTGTAATTAGGGTTAGTATACGTAAAATCATTATAACGAACCTCTTCTGTACCCTCTGCATTAAATTTTACAGCATAGTAATGCTCATTTACAAATTGTACTACATCTTTGTTATGAAATGTTTTTTTATCTAATAATTTACATGGGCCACACCAATTGGTATATACATCCATAAAAATCTTCTTTGGTTCTTTTTTCTGAGCTTCTAATGCCTCATTCATAGACATCCAGTTGATTTCTTGTGCTTGGGTAGATAAACACATTAGAAATACAAACGCAATAAGTAGGTTCTTCATTATTATAGTTTTTTCATTAGTCGAAAACAAAAACTGTTCCTTATCTTAAAAACTTCTCTCATCTTGGGAAACGAGAGAAGTCAAATATTATTTTATTAATGCACACCGTGCATCATTTTCTTCATCTTAGGGGTTATTACTATTAATATTAATCCTACCAAGATAGGAATAATAGTAAAAATTAAAAAGAAAGCAGACATAGAGTACTTATTTACAATTACATCTATATAACTCCCCACAAAACCTGCTAATTTATTACCAATAGCAATCGCTAAATACCATAAGCCAAACATTATACCTATTTTTTTTGCGGGTACTAATTTTGAAACATAGGATAATCCTACTGGAGATAAACATAACTCTCCCATAGTATGTAGTAAATATGCCAAGACCAACCAAACTAAACTAACGGAAGCCGTTTTAGCGCCTTGTGGGATAGATGCTGATCCCCATGCTAGCATTCCAAATCCAATACCTAGCAATATCATCCCTAATGCAAATTTAACTGTTGCGGATGGATTATATTTACTTTCCCACCATTTAGAAAATAATGGTGCTAACGTAATAATAAATAAAGAGTTTAAAATCAAAAACCATGAAGCTGGTATTTCGGCCGTTTCCTGCGGAAGAATTTCAGATAATTTCCAAATGGCAATTCCCCAAACACTAAGAAAACTTATTGCTAATACTATATTGGATAACGTAATCTTTTTAAATGTTTGCGAAAATAATTTTAACAACACCCAGGTTATAATCCCTAAAGGTACAATCGTAATTAAGACATCGACTATTTTAAATATTGAAGCCGCATCCCCGTTTAATAATCGTTGCGTATAGTTATTCGCAAAAATAGTCATCGAACCACTAGCTTGTTCAAAAGCAGCCCAAAAAAACACTACAAAAAAGGCCAGTACTCCTACTACTATATAGCGATCTCTTTGCACATTACTTGATACTTTTTCTACAACGTTCTCTTCTTTATTTTCAATAGCATCGGATAAGTTTACTTTTTTAGATGGTTCTACACCTACTTCTCCAAAAATACTTCTACCAAACCAAAATTGAAACATCCCTAGCATCATAAAAATACCTGCTAGTCCAAATCCCCATGCCCAACTTAAATATTCACCTAAGAAACCACATAATAAAACACCTATAAATCCACCAGAGTTCACTCCCATATAGAAAATAGTAAATGCTCCATCTTTTCTATCCGGATATTGATCGTAAAGTCCACTGACCATAGATGTAACGTTGGGTTTAAACAAACCATTACCTATAATCAATAAACCTACTCCTATATATAATGTAATTTCTGTATCTAATGCCATAGCAGTATGCCCTAGAGTCATTACCAAAGCTCCTAATGCTACTGCTTTTTGATATCCTGTAAATTTATCTGCAATCCAGCCTCCTAATACTGGAGTTACATACACTAAGGAGGTATATGTTCCTAACAGGGCTAATGCTCTTTCGTTAGACCATTCCCAACCACCGTCTGCAAATGTAGCAGTTAAAAATAGCACGAAAATAGCACGCATTCCGTAGTATGAAAAGCGCTCCCACATTTCTGTAAAAAACAATACAAATAGTGCGGGTTTATGTCCTAAAAGACTAAATTCATTTGAAGTTTTTATTTCTGTACTCATCAGAATATCTTAATTATCTGCTAATTCAAAACCTTCAGCTTCTTCATGAACGGTTCCTTCTTTATCCTCTACTCCGTGAGTCAATATTTCTAATTTCTTTCTAAAAATCATTACAAGTAAACCAAACACAACACTAAATACTGCTATACCGGTAAAGATTGTAAACTCTCCTAAATTTTCTGCAGATTCCCCTAATAAACCAGCTAACTTATTTCCAAAACCTGTCATGGCAAAATACACCCCCATCATTAATGCCCCATACTTTACAGGAGCTAATTTGGTAATAAATGACAAAGCAACAGGCGAAATACAAAGTTCTCCAATGGTATGAAATAAGTATGCTAATACCAACCAATACATAGCAGAAGAGCCATTTGAATTAAACTCCATAGATGCTGCTGTCATAAAAAAGAAACCAATACCCATAACAATAAGACCTATTATCATTTTAAATAATGAACTAGAGACCTTACCCTTTAATTTTCTACCAGCCCAATACAATGCAACTGTTGTTCCTAGGAAAATAATAAACATTGAGTTTAAAGACTGAAACCATGAAGCAGGTACTTCCCACCCCATTAGCATTCTATTCGTTTTTTCTCTTGCATAAAGGTTCATTAATCCACCCGCTTGCTCAAAAGCTCCCCAAAAAACGATAACTAATAAGAACGAAATAAGAAGCACTATAACTCTATCTTTCTCTATCTTAGTTAAAGGTTTTTTCATAGCCTCTTTGTCTTCAGTTTTTTCAGAGGTCCCTAAGAAGTTACCTACATTAACAAGATATTTTTGTCCCCAAAGAAATTGAATTAACCCTAGAGCCATTCCAATTCCGGCAAGACCGAAACCATAATGCCAACCATGAACCTCACCTACATATCCTACTATAATACCAGCAAGAAAAGCACCAACATTTATTCCTATATAAAAAATAGTAAACCCTTTATCTCTACGAATATCTCCTTGTTTATATAAACCACCAACCATTGTAGAAATATTTGGCTTTAGCATACCAACTCCTGCAATGATCAAACCAAGACCAGAATACCATGCCCACATTTCTTCGATTGCCAAAATACTATGCCCCGCAACTAGTAGAATACCTCCTACCAAAACGGATTTTTTTTGACCTAAAAACTTATCGGCAATCCATCCTCC
Source organism: Aquimarina aggregata (assembly GCF_001632745.1). Classification (GTDB taxonomy): domain Bacteria; phylum Bacteroidota; class Bacteroidia; order Flavobacteriales; family Flavobacteriaceae; genus Aquimarina; species Aquimarina aggregata. The sequence continues at coordinate 535,300 of NZ_LQRT01000035.1, forward strand.
AGGAATAGATGCTACATACACTAACATTGTATACCAACCGTAGAGTGCTAAAGCTTCACCAGATGACCATCCTAAACCAGGGTTTTCATCCACAGTTTTGGTTGTAAGATATAATACAAAAAGTGCTCTCATTCCATAGTACGAAAAACGCTCCCACATTTCTGTAAAAAATAGTATGTATAATCCTACCGGATGTCCAAAAAGCTCTTTTTGATGAGCTGGTTTAACTGTATTTGCCATTATGTATGTTTAATTAATTATAAGTTCTCTTTAATGAAATTTGTCATCTTATTATACAAGTGCAATCTTGTATTTCCACCATAAATACCATGATTCTTATCTGGATAAATTGCCCAATCAAAATCTTTATTTGCTTGAACTAAGGCTTCAACCAATTGCATAGTATTTTGCACATGAACATTGTCATCTGCACTACCATGAACCAATAAAAACTTACCTTTTAATCCTTTTACGAAATTAATCGGTGAATTATCATCATAACCTTTAGCATTTTCTTGTGGAGTCATCAAATATCGTTCCGTATAAATGGTATCGTAAAACCTCCAACTAGTTACAGGTGCTACTGCGATTGCCATTTTAAATGTATCTGGGCCCTTAAACAAGCAATTACTAGACATAAATCCACCATAACTCCATCCCCAAATACCTATTCTACTAGCATCAATATAAGGCAAAGCTCCTAGTTGTTTTGCCGCAGCTATTTGATCTTGCACTTCTAAATTTCCTAAATCATTTTGAGTAGCTTTCTTAAATTTTGCTCCCTTTAAACCCGTTCCTCTACCATCTACACACACTACAATATAACCTTGTTGCGCTAACATCATATACCAATAATCATTAGCTCTATGCCATGTATTTGCAACAGACTGAGATCCTGGTCCAGAATATTGATACATAAACAAGGGATATTTTTTCTTTGGATCAAAATCTTTAGGTTTTATGGTCCACATATTTAATGTTTCCCCATTTACTTGTATTGTAGAGAATTCTTTGGGTCTCACATCATAACCTTTTAGGTTATCCAGCAATGCCTTATTATTTTTAATCTCACGCACCACTTCGCCATTTGCGCCATTATTTAATGTAAACTCATAAGGGGTAGTTGCGTTAGAGAAATAACTTATATAAGAACTAAAATCAGCACTAAATTCAGCATCATTGGTTCCTTCTTTTTTACTTAATCGTTTCTTACCTTTTCCATCTAAACCGATTGCATACACATCACGGTTAACACTACCGTTTTCTACACTTTGATAAAATATCTTCTTATTTTTAATATCATAACCATAATATTGGGTTACTTCCCAATTTCCTGTGGTCACCTGATTAATTAATTTACCAGTTGCTGCATAGTGATAGATATGGTTGTAACCATCTTTTTCGCTAGTCCAAATAAAACTATTATCTTCTAAAAAAGTAAGATTATCTGTAATATCTACATAGGCTTCATCCTTTTCATTAAGTACTATTTTTGGAGCCTTTGTTTTAGCATCTACAAAAACTAAATCCAAGTTATTCTGGTGTCTATTCATTACTTGTACACTCAAAACATCTGGATTTGCTGTCCATTTAATTCTTGGGATGTAGAAATCCTTATAATCACCTAATTTAATCTCATCAGAAGTCATGGCAGAGAGGTCTGCAACAAACAAAGAAACTTTTGCATTCTTTTCTCCTGCTTTAGGGTACTTAAACACATCTTGTTTTTGATATAGTTCTTTTCCATAAACATCCATAGAAAATTCTGGGACGTCTCTTTCATCAAATCTTAAAAATGCAATCTTATTGCTATCTGCACTCCAGTCAAAAGCTCTTACAAAAGAGAATTCTTCTTCATAAACCCAGTCTGTAATTCCATTAATAATTTCATTTTTCTTACCATCGTCTGTTAATTGCACTTCTTGTCCAGTAACAAAATTTAACATGAAAAGGTTATTATCTAATACATATGCAATCTTATTGCCATCTGGTGATAATAAAGGAGATTGAATTTTTTTATCACTAACTTTAAAAATACCTTGAGTAGGTACATCATAGATATGAAAAATCCCCCTAGAAGAGCGACGATATATTTGTTCTAATTCACTTGAAAGCAGTATCCTATTTTCATCTTTACTAAAGGTATATCCTTGAAAAGAAGCCAATCCGTCTATAGATGAAGAACTAACTAGTGTTTTCGTCTTCTCACCAGTTTTATAATCGTAAATATTAATATTACTGGCCCCAGAAGCTTTATCCCGTTCTAAAACGGAGTATTGCGTTCCGTTTTTCAAGGAGTGTAATGACTGGAAACCTTCGGTAGAAAAGGCTCCTCCCCATATTTCATTAAGTGTAAAGCTTTTGTTTTGAGCAATGGTTATACTACTTACAAAAAGAGTAATTCCAAAAAACAATTTTGTTATTTTCATACTATACATGTATAAATTGTTACTATCAAGAATACTAAAAAATCCGTGAAAAATACAACAATTGCTGTTAAATACAATAAAATTATTGGGCTAGAAACGATATTTTTTAACATATCGTCAAATAAATCTAAAATGTGCTGTATAATTAAATGATACTGCGATAGTTTAAAAATAACTCTATGATACTTTGATTATGTATATGATAAAACAGAATAGTATATTTGAACGCACTTAATAATTTAAAGTAAAATGACTCCCGTAGTTTCTGGATTTTCTAAACTCTCTAAAGCAGATAAAATAAAATGGATTGCAGAATATCATTTTAATAATGATGTAAACGCAATCGATACACTAACCAAGTATTGGAATTCTAATGAGAAGTTACAGAAATTACACGATGAGTTCACAGAAAATACAATCTCTAATTATTACCTTCCTTTTTCTGTAGCCCCCAATTTTTTGATTAATGGGGAACGATACACCTTACCAATGACCATCGAAGAAAGTTCGGTTGTTGCAGCTGCTAGTAAAGCTGCAAAATTTTGGCAAACTCGTGGAGGTTTTCGTGCAGAAGTTATATCTACGACTAAAGTTGGACAGGTACATTTTACATACGCCGGGAACGTAGAAAAACTAGAACATTTCTTCTCTACTATCAATAAGAAATTAATAAATAGCGTTGCGCATATCACTAAAAATATGGAAAAACGTGGCGGCGGCGTTAAAAAAATTGAACTTAGAAATAAATCTACTGATATTGATAATTACTATCAATTGCATTGCACTTTTGAAACAGCAGATGCTATGGGTGCAAATTTCATTAATTCATGTTTAGAACAATTTGCTAAAACTTTACTATCAGAAGCTCAAAGTTATAGTGAATTTAATGATGATGAAAAAGAGATTGAAATTATCATGAGTATTCTCTCTAATTATGTCCCACAGTGTATAGTAAGAGCCTCTGTTTCTTGTCCCGTTTCTGAATTACCTAATACAAGTAAGCTTTCTTCTCTACACTATGCAAAAAAGTTTATTCGTGCTGTTCGTATTGCCGAGGTTGAACCTTATCGTGCCGTCACACATAATAAAGGAATAATGAATGGAATCGATGCCGTAGTCTTAGCTACTGGAAATGATTTTAGAGCTATTGAAGCTGGAGCACATGCCTATGCTTCTAGAAAAGGTTCATACGCAAGTCTTACCGCCGCTACGATTAAGGATGATGTTTTTACATTTTCTATTGAAATTCCTTTGGCTTTAGGTACTGTTGGAGGTTTGACAAACTTACACCCTTTGGTTAAACTTGCATTGCAACTCCTGGGTAGTCCAAATGCAAAGAAACTAATGGAAATTACTGCGGTTGCAGGTCTTGCTCAAAACTTTGCTGCAATAAATTCCTTAATTACTACAGGAATTCAACAAGGCCATATGAAAATGCACCTAATGAATATCTTAAACCAGTTCGAAGCTACTAAAAGTGAAAAAGAACAGCTTATCGAATATTTTAAGACCAATACAGTTACTCATAGCGATGTTGTTACTCAAATTGAAAGACTAAGAAACTAATGCAACATTTCTCTTTTAGGTATCATCTTAATTTTATTTTCTGACAACACAATTTATAACTGATCTTATACACTTCAAAACAAAACACTTATCCATATATCAATTTATTTTGACACCAAATTTGTGCTCTTATAAAGGATATCTCGAATTATAGTTGTTATTCTAATAGACTATAAACTCAAGGAATCATCTCGTTAAGTTAACCTTTAACAGAAAAAGCTAATATCTATAGTATAGGTATATGCAACAGACACAAATCAATAATAATGAAGCAACCTCACTTCACATTACTTTTACTAGTATTATTCCCTTTCTTTTTACATTCACAAGTACCTACAGATATCAATTCAGGTAATCCTAATTTTCCATTTCCTCAATTTCTGGCGTATGAATATAACACTAGTCATCGTCTAGAAAATTTAGCCAATCAAAATGCAGATGGTCTCGTACATGCCGAGATGGAAAAAAGAATTCGAGAAGCATGGCGTATAATGGCCAATCGATTTAAGTATACAGGAGAATCTCATGCTGGTGTACCCTATCTTTACAGTAATATTGGTTGTCCATATGATTGTAGTGAAGGCGTAGGGTATGGTATGATAGCCGCTGCATATATGGGAGACAAAACTATTTTTGATGGTATCTGGTTTCGTGAACATGATGTACGAATGGTAAAACATCCTAGATATATCGATGGTAATATCCCTAGACCAACCTATGCATATGGCGACAATTCACTTGCAGAACCAAACAATGGAGTATTACCCGGCACTGGTGATGTGTCAATTGGAGAAGTTGGAAATGATTCGGCTACCGATGGAGATGTAGATATAGCTTTAGGATTATTAATGGCCTGGAAACAATGGGGAGATGACTCTGGCTATTTAGATTCTAGAGGAAATAAAATAAGCTATAAACAAGAAGCTTTAAATGTCATACGAGGCTTAGTCGAAATACAAGATTTTCCACTTTCTACAGGATGCGACGCTGTTGTTGGTGTAATTGGTTTTGACGGGTATTTTAAAGACGGAAACTCACAAGGAGAGTTAACAAATTGGGCATTAGGTCAAAACCCTTGCCCCGAAGGAGGTAAAGTAAAAGGACAACTTCATATTGATTACGTAGCTCCTGCATATTGCAAAGCCTTCGGTGATTTTCTTGAAGCCGAAGGAGATCCTAGTGATGTCGCCTGGAATATTCCCCAATTTAGAAGAGCAGAAGCCTCATCAGACTGGTTAATGGGTGAATTATACAAACAAGGCCCCAACACAATTCCAACTGCAGGTGATGTTTTTATGGATGCCGCGAACAATGCCACATTTGCTAATTTTAATCCGGGAGAAGATTTTAGGCATGCCTGGAGAACAATCCTAAATCACACCTGGCATGGTAATCCAGAAAATTCATGGAACCCCACGACCCATCAAGTAATTCCGGGAGCAAATTCAATCAATAAAGATATGGGGCAACGATTTAGTAAATTTCTCGCAGATCCTGCCATAAGTGGTAACCCCTGTGTAATTCCTGGTGGTGCATTAGGTATGACATTTCAAGGGCCATCCCAATTACTTTGGCAATATGATCCCAATACAGGAATTGGATCAGGGTTTACTTTAAATTGGACCCCTGCAGCTGGCACTCCATCTGCTGTGTCTTCTCAGGATTTTGATCTTATGGGAAAGTTATATCGTCAATGCGCCATAGAATGGGAACAACAAGATCTTAGTATTGTAAACTTAGATTCTAATCCAACATATTTTCATGGCTTTTTTAGGTTATTAGGCATGTTAATTACCACTGGAAACTTCCAATCACCTATGAATATAAAGCCAGAAGCTAACATAAAAGTATATACCAAAGTAGATAAAACTGCTGCTTTTACTGGTGACGAAGTAACATTTACTATTTCATATCGAAATTACGGATCTGTAGCTGCGCAAAACGTCATCGTACAAGATGTAATCCCTGTTGGATTAGAATTTGTATCCGCTACTAATGGTGGGGTACATACTGGAGGTACAGTTTCCTGGAATATCGGAACGGTATCGGGTTTCAAATCTACAGGAGGTATTACTCCAACTACAGGAGAGGTTAAAGTTACCTGTAAAGTACAACCGTCATTTTCTGGTCGAATTTGTAACCCAGTTACTATTACAACCACTAACGGAAAAGGGTGGACCTCTAATGATTTTCCTAATAATCTTACTCCGGTGATGGAACGTAATTGTGTTGATATTATCGAAAAAGCATTAGAAATTGAAAAAACTGTAGATTTTGATACTGTAAATCCCGGTGACGTTGTAACCTATAGTATTAATTTCAAAAATTCGTCAAAAGGAGGCTATATTAATGGAGGTCGATCAGGTGTAAATTTTGCATATGCTCGATCTGGTGCTCCTAATGGAAACACTCAAGGAATCAAGGTAAGTCTATATCACGGAGCCGCAGAACCCTATATTAATTACGAGAACTATCGAATTTCTTTATTTTTAAATGACAATACCTTTGACTGTTTATCTGGAGAACCTGGTTGCACTAATGGTTGGGGATTACGTACCAATGTTTACGAAGGAGGTAGCGCAGGAGGTATTCGGGTTTCTCATGAAAATATAGTTCCTGGATCCGATGCAAAAGGTGCCTGGAACCAAAGAGTGATCGTACAATTTTCAGATCAACTATGTGCCCCAACTCCCCATTTATTAAGATATTCTGGCACATCTCGAATTCATGAAGGAGGAAGCATGCCTTTAAGAGCCATATGGGATTTATTTACAAGTAATTTTGGTAGTATTGACTGGTCAGACGATTGGTCTTGGGATGCAACTGCAACTGATTTAGATACAGGTTTCTTTTATCCTATCACAGATGATTGGACCGATCCTGAAAATCCAATTCCGGTTGACAAATATCATAATGAAGCATGTGAAAAACCTACAAAGACCGTAAATAATATTTTAGTCGAAGAATGGGATGGTTATGTTTGGCGTAGGGTATTTGGAACAGGACCAGTACCAGGTCGAGATGTAGAAAACGTGGTCATTACGGATATATTACCGCAAGGATTTACATTTGTTGAATTTGTTGGCGATTCTCCGTTAGGCATTGCCCCTATAGCATCAACACTTCCTGATGGAAGAACAGAAATTAGATGGGAAATTCCTAGATTACAAATTAGCCAAGGCGGAACAATAAGTTATAAAGCCAGAGCAGATTTTAGTAGTGGCACATGTGATCGAGCTGATGAAGTTCAAACAAACTCGGCATCAATTACTGCATTGAACGAATCTGCTATTGTAAGTACTGCAGATGTGACCATAACCTGTAACCCTGTTATTCTACCTCCAAAACCATCTTCAATGACCAAAATTGCAACTCCTAAAGTAGCTGATGTTGGAGATCAAGTAGTCTATACTTTAGCATACACCAATACAGATGGTTCTCCTATCGAAGTTGATTTTAACGATACAAATAACTGGACAGCTCAAACCGGAACTAAAATGGGTGTAACTGGAGGCTCATTAGCATCTGTACCAAATAACTTAGGAGTAAGCACGTATAATTATTCTCATGGTACCAATGGTACTTTAGAAGCTACTATAGATTTCGACCCAAATCAAGCTTTTGGATTTACCATGCGCCATACTGGAGGAGCGATCAATAATGGATTATACATTGTTTTTAAACCAAATCCCGGTGGCGGATCGGTAGATACTCAAGTATATAACGGGACATCAATCATTGATCAAACTACTCTGGGTTTTCCTGGAAATCCTATGGATATTAAATTGTTATTAAACGGAAATCAATTAAATGTATGGTTAGGAAATACTACCAACCCTACACCAACATGGTCTGTAACGGGCTTACCTGTAAAAGCCGGTAGCGCTGGATTTATTAACGCTTTTCCTGATGGAAATGATGCTTCTGGATCCCATACTGTATCTCGTTTCAAAACAAGTATGGACTCTGCTTTTAATGTACAGATTACAGATCCTATCCCTTCCGAAGTATCTTTTGTTTCAGCTTCTGACTCTGGCACAAGCAATGCCAATATCGTTACCTACCCTATTATACCAGGACCGGTACTTGCAGGAGAAATAATAAATTATACATGGACAGCATTAATAAACAGCTGTCCAACGAGCACCTCAAAAATTGTAAATATTGGATATACTAATATTCTAGGGGTTCCCAACAATAGTATTGCTGCTCAAGCCTTAGTTGACTGCTCTGGAATAGACCTATGCGCAACACCTATCCCCGAACCTATTGTTAATAATGCTAATTTTTGTTTAAACGATAGTCCGGCAGATCTCAATACATTTATTAGTGCAACAGAAACAATCATTTGGTATGCCAATGATTTAAATACTAGCCCACCTATAGCAAAACCAACGGTAGACACTTCTATCTCTTCAAATACCACCTATTATGTAAGTCAACAAGATAGTAATAGTTGCGAAAGTACCAGAATTCCTATTATTGTTAAAGTCATAGATCCTGGAGCACCTATTAATGATACTAAAACTATTGTTAGTGCTACATCCGTACGATATGACATTACCGTAGGTTTTGGGCTTACTCTTGGAGATTTTACTTGGACAGCTATGAACAATCCGGAAGTAAATGGAGCAACTGTCACAAATGCTACTGACGCGATTATCGATGATATTCTGGTAAATACTACGAGCATACCTCAAGTAGTTACGTATTTAATCGAATCAAATACGGCGGGAGCATGTGGAAGTACAAGTTTTGAACTAGAAGTAATTGTAAATCCTTTACCTTCGGTAACACTTAATGCTACATCTGTTATTGAGGGTGAGTCTATTGAAGTTTCTATAGAGTTAAATCAACCCAGTACTACCGATATCACATTAATTATTGGATTCACTGGAGTTACAGCCGATCTAAATGACGTAGACTTATCGACAGAAAGAATCATCATATTAGCCGGCCAAACTACTGCTACTTTTATACGTTCTACAATTGATGACATTTTAGTTGAATCCAACGAAACAATCTCTATAGGAATTGATACTATAGAAACAGGTTCTTTAAGTGATAGCAATGCAACCGCAATTGCTACAATATTTGACAATGATGGTGTAACTAACACTCCACAAATTACCTTAGTAGACAATACCGTTGAAGAGGGTAGTACTTTAAACTTCTCTGTTACTTTAGATCAAGTGTCAACCGAAGATATTATGCTAACATTTGGCATTGAAGATATAACTACTACAGCACAAGATTATGAACCGATAAACTTGCAAATCACTATTCTGGCAGGAGAAACAAACTCTTTAATCTCTATACCTACGGTTGATGACACCATAGAAGAAAATAACGAAACCATGCTTATTAAAATAAATACTGTTGACGCAGGTTCAATTAGTAATCCCGATCAAACCGCAACTGGAACTATTATAGACAATGATGATAATACCACAGAAGAAATCATTTCTTTTCCAAAGTATTTCACTCCTAATGGAGATGGTTTTCATGATAATTGGAATGCAAATACTAGTGTTAGAGACAGTGTAAAATTTATCTGGATATTTGATCGATATGGTAAATTACTAAAACAGCTATCACCACTAGGTAATGGTTGGAATGGCGAATTTAATGGTCGATTGCTTCCCGCAGCAGAATATTGGTTTAAAGCAGAGTTTAAAGATGGCACATACCATCAAGGACACTTTAGTTTAATCCGATAACCCTAAGACCCACTATACTTCATTTAAGGCTACATTATGTAAGATAAATAAAGTTGAGATGAAGATAAATTTATTATTAATTTATTTCAAAATTCAACAAGTATATTATATTTACATTATATATACCTACACATGAAAAAGTCTTTTTATAGCCATGGCAAATTATTACTTACCGCAGAGTATTTAGTATTAGATGGTGTTAATGCTCTGGCAGTTCCTACTCAAAAAGGACAATGGTTATTTGTTGAGGAAAATGAGACAGATCAAATCATTTGGCGTAGTTATGACCAAGAAAACACGTGTTGGTTTGAAACACGATTAACCATAAATGAAACAAGTTTATCTCCTACTCAAGAGAATCCAGAAGAAAACTCAATAACAAATACATTAATCACGATCCTTACTTCGGCAAAGGAGCTAAACCCTAACTTTCTTTCTTCGGGAAAAGGATATCTTGTCGAGGCGCGACTAGAGTTTAATCGTCAATGGGGACTTGGCTCTTCTTCGACATTAATCAACAATATTGCCCAATGGGCAAAAGTAGACGCTTTTAAACTCTTGGATCAAAGTTTTGGAGGAAGTGGTTATGATATTGCATGTGCTCAAAACGATACTCCAATACTATATAAACGTAATGAGGGCAAGCCTATAATTAAAGAGATCAATTTTAATCCTAAATTCAAAGAAAACTTATTTTTTATATACCTCAACCGAAAACAAGATAGTAAAGAATCCATAAAGAGGTATCAATCTTTACCTCTAAAAGACTTTGATAAAGCCGAAGAAATGGTAAATCAAATTACAACAAAGCTATTAGATTCTGCTACTCTAGAAGAGTTTAAATCGTTAATAGATCAGCATGAAGAAATTATTTCTAAAATTATAAAAACTCCTACGGTTAAATCTACACTATTCCCTGAATATGGTGGTAGCATAAAGAGTTTAGGTGGTTGGGGAGGAGACTTTATTCTAGTTACTGGTACTTTATCTGATATTGAATATTTCAAAACTAAAGGATATTCGACGATTATTCCTTACGAGAAAATGGTTTTGTAAAACAATAAATTTCGAAGATTTTAAGACTACCTCTTTAGTAAACTCATAGAGTCAAAATTCAACCCACTACCCTTCTAATTATAGATTCGCTTAAAAAACAAAATAACCTTGTACTTAGAAGAAATTCTAAAACAAGCGTAGCTTCTATTCTCTAAAAAGAATTAAACTCCATCTTATTTCATACCAAAAAAAACATTAGTAGTACACAATTACCAATATGGTATATAATTAATTATCAATGAACTGCAAATATTAGCTACTTTTAATGTTGGTGAAAGTACCTTAAAACCTATCTCAAAACCTATCACCATATAAACGTTCATACCAGAACACATTAACTAACTTAACATATTACACATGAAACTAAAATCAAGATTATTTGTATTATTTCTTTGTTTTGCCTTTTTATCAATCGCCCAAAAAACAAAAGACTCAAAAGCGGCAGTAAAACCTAATATTGTAGTAATACTTACAGACGATGTCGGTATTGGTGATATTTCTGGTTACAGGAAAAAAAACTCTAACAATATTATTGTACAAACACCCGAAATCGACAAACTAATGCGTGATGGGATGCATTTTACAGATGCTCATTCACCTACAGCACTATGTGCTCCCTCCAGATATAGTATTATGACAGGAAATAATACATATCGAAGTTTTGCACCTTGGGGAGTATGGGGATCTTATCAAAAAAGCCCTGTTGAAAATAATGACCTAACCCTAGGTAAAATCATGAAACAATCCGGTTACAATACTGCTTTCTTTGGAAAGTGGCATTTAGGAGGCGATTATTATCGTAAAGGTCAAAGGCCCAAAATATATAGAGGCCCTCGTAATGCACCCGAATTAAATGTGGATATTACCGAGATTGTAAAAGGCCCTAAAGAGTTAGGCTTTGATTATAGCTTTATGTACCCTGCAGGAATTCAAGATGCTCCTTATGTTGTTTTTGAAAACAGCAAATGGTATCCTCTTAAAAACAATTCAAAAATTGATTTGATTACTCAAAAAAAGATGGATCAAATCAATGTTACATTAGATAAAGATGAAGGACTTGGTGATTCTGAATGGAATCCGTTTAATATGGGCCCCTTATTAGCTACTAAAGCAGTTGATTATATCAAAACCAATGCAGGTAAAACAAATCCTTTTTTTATGTATTACTGTACCCAGGCGGTACACAAACCCCATACTCCTATTGATTTTCTTGACGGCAAAAAAATTAAAGGAAGCACCCCCGTACTGCATCTGGATATGATTGCAGAACTAGATGCACAGATGGGCATGTTAGTTAAAGCTCTTAAAGAAAAAGGGGTGTATGAAAATACTATTTTCATTTTCACATCTGATAATGGTGGATTAACATTTGGGCAAACTACTCAGACTGGTCATAGACCAAGTGATATTTACAGAGGTGGTAAAAACCAAATTTATGAAGGAGGACATCGGGTTCCTTTTATTGCTGTATGGCCTAATAAAATTCCAAAAAACAGTGTTTCTAATGACATAGTTTCTGCTCAAGATATTTTATCTACTATTGGAGCTGTTAACAATCAAGCAATTCCTGATAATGAAGCCAAGGATTCGTTTAACTTATTACCTATCATGCTAGGAAAAGCAGATGCCAAAAAGCGTAAGTTTTTAATGATTCAAGGTGGTACAGCTAGAGAAGTAGCTTATCGAGAAGGAGATTGGAAATTGATTATGAAAATGAATAATCAAAATCAGCCATCGGCTAGAGAACTATATAACTTAAAATCTTCACCATCTGAAAACAACAACTTAATTAATGCTCAGGCTCAAAAAAACAGAGTTACTCAAATGTTGGCTAGTTATAACCAAATCAGAAACTCTAAAACCCCTACAAAAACCTTGCATGGTGATAGTTCTGGACCAGATCCTGATCCAGGATCAGGAGATACAGCGCCTATAGGAAAAATAATTACTTTGCAAAAAAGTGGAGGAGATAAAAAATTTGTTACTACCGAGAGCGGGAATAACAATCAACTAAGCGCACAAGTAAGTAGCGCAGGCACTAGTGAAGAATTTTTAGTAGAATCACATCCAAAAGGAGGAATAGCTTTAAAATCTATGGCAAATGACAAATATATTAGAGTACTTAATAATGACACTAATATACCCATTCGAGCAGCAGCCGTAGCTAAAGGAGATTGGACTCAATTTACATGGAAAAACCAAGGTACAGGAAAAGTAGCACTTAAAAGTGTACATGCAAATAAATGGATTCAGGCTAGTTGGAATCAAAACAACGCTGTTCTTTATCCCAAAGGTGAAAACCCACAAAACTGGGAAACCTTTGATTGGAAATCAATAACCGATGGTGGGAATGGAAATAATACAGTTCCTATTGGAAAAGTGATTTCATTACGCAAAGATGGCGGAGATAAAAAATTCGTCACTACCGAGAATGGAAATAACAATCAACTTACAGCAAATAGCGCTTCCGTTTCTGGTGATACACAAAAGTTTTTAGTTGAAACACACCCTAAAGGAGGTGTTGCCTTAAAAGCATTGTTAAATAATAAATACATTAGAGTATTTGGTCAAAATACGGATATCGCAATTAGGGCTGCAGCTGGTGTAAAAGGAGATTGGACCCAATTTACATGGCAAAGTAAAGGATCAGGAAAAGTAGCACTTAAAAGTGTGCATGCAAACAAATGGATTCAGGCTAATTGGACTCAAAACAACGCTGTTCTTTACCCTAAAGGAAATAGTGCAGAAAACTGGGAAACTTTTACATTTCAAATAGAATCATCCAACAAACAAAAAGAAACCAGTTCTTTGGATATAGACTCAAACTCAAATATTAAAGTACATCAAAACTTTATTAAAAATAATAGCCTACACCTAAAAGCTGATTTTCCTGCAGTTGGTAATGCAACTATAACAGTATATAACCTTACTGGCAAACAAATATATTCGGCGCTACATAAGGTATCGAAAACAGGAATACATACGATTTCAATGGATATTAACAAACTAAACATTTCAAAAAGAGGTGTTTATATTTTAAAAATGACCATGAATAACCTTGAGACTCTAGTGAAAATTATTAAGTAAACAATTTCTACATATGAAACAAAAAAGGTGCCTAATACAATAATTAGGGGCCTTTTTCGTGTAATATATTATCCCTCCTAGTAATTTCTTTTTTATGTAAAACAACTTCAAGATTCATTAGAGCCTTAATATTCTATTTATAATATAAAAATATAATACCTAGAATTATGATATATTGTATTTTTATGTATATTTACACTATGTATTCAAAAGAACTACTTAAAGGAACACTTTCTGTTATTATTCTGAATTTATTAGCAGAGAATGACAGAATGTACGGTTATGAGATTTTTAAGAAAGTTAAAGAACTATCCGACGAAAAAATTTTATTGAAGGATGGTTCTTTATATCCTGCTCTACAAAAAATGGCAAAAGACGGACTGCTTTCTTTTGAAGAAGTCCATATTGGCAAAAGAGTAAGAAAATACTATTTCTTAACGCCAACAGGGAAAAAGGAAAAATCAAGGCATTTAGACGAACTTAGAGACTTTATCGACACATTAAATAAAGTTGTATTTAACCAGTTAAAACCTATATGAAATTAACGGTCGAACAAGAAGAAAAAATTAGCCAATACGTATTTGATCAAGGGTTAAAAATACCATCTCTTAGTGATGATGTAATCGATCATTTATGTTGTGTTATCGAAAGTGAACTGGGAAAAGAAAAATCATTCGATGAGCTTCTACAAAATGCTATTGCTGATATAGCCCCTAATGGTCTCGCGGACTTAGAAAACAAAACAATCTTTTTATTAAACTCTAAACGAATATTACTTATGAAAAAACTAATGTATTTAATCGGTTTTATTGGCTCAGTAACATTAACGACAGGGATTACGTTTAAATTATTATCGTATCCTGGAGCCAACGTACTTTTTATAATTGGTTTCCTAACACTTCTATTGGTTTTTATGCCTTTATATGCTATTGACCGTTATAAGGTTGCCATTTCTAAAACAATTTCTGAAAGATTAAAAGTCATTTTAGGGCTTACTGCTGCTATAATCACTGGATTATCTGGCTTATTCAAATTAATGCATTTACAAGGAACTCAAATATTATTACTTGCCGGTGCTTTTATTTTTGCAGTTGGTTACTTACCTTTTTTCTTTTTTACAATGTATAAGAAATCCATTGCCTAACAATAATGAAAATCGTTACGTTCTGATCAATTCTTAGTATTTTATGTAATGCTCTTGA
Organism: Aquimarina aggregata; assembly: GCF_001632745.1. Lineage (GTDB taxonomy): Bacteria > Bacteroidota > Bacteroidia > Flavobacteriales > Flavobacteriaceae > Aquimarina > Aquimarina aggregata. The sequence continues at coordinate 550,360 of NZ_LQRT01000035.1, forward strand.
TCTGTTTCTTTATCAAGAGTATTTGCCTTATAAAGTTAACTTTAAAAATACTGTTTTTATCAAATCAAATCAAAAACAGAATCTACGGCTATATGACGTTCTGCCGTGAAAGCCTCTGCATACTGTACACCTGCAATTCTACCAAAGTCATATGCTTTATATCGTATACTCTCTTTATAAATTTCACTTGAGATAGGTATAGATGGTTCTTTGCTCGATGGATCATAAAATTGTGATCGATATGCCAAAATGCTTTTCATTTTAACATCCATATAACCACTTATATCGACTATAAAATCGGGTTTCATATCATACCATTGTATATAATGATACACCTGTTTTGGTCTCCACGCTTTTTGATTTTGTCCCTCTACTATAGTTTCTATTTTTCTTAATCCAGATAAAAAACAAGAATCACTTACCAACTTACTCCCTTTACCATGATCTACATGACGATCATGTATTGCATTGCATAGGACAATTTCTGGCTGATACTTTCTAATCATTTTAATAACTTCTATCTGGTGTTCTTCATCATTCTTAAAAAAACCATCTCTAAAAGCAAGATTTTCGCGAACAGCTACATTTAGGATTTCACCCGCTGCCTTAGCCTCTGCATCACGTATCTCTGGAGTTCCTCTTGTGCCTAACTCACCTCTTGTAAGATCAAGAATTCCTACTTTTTTACCATTAGCAATTTCTTTTGCAATGGTCCCTGAGCACCCTAATTCAATATCGTCTGGATGTGCTCCAACAGCTAGTATATCTAATTTCATAGATTCTATTTATACCTTATTTTTTTGAATCATTAATTCACCGTTTCGTTTCTATACTTTCTCGGAGAACTTCCTACGTGTCTTTTAAAAAATTTCACAAAATATGATGCGTCTTCAAAACCTACTTTAAATGCTATTTCTCCAATCTGTAAACTAGTAAAACGTAATAACCTTTTTGCTTCAAGAATAATTCTTTCTGATATCAATTGAGATGCCGATTTACCAATCACGTTTTTAGTAATTGTGGTTAATGTTTTTGATGATATATTAAGTAATTCTGCATAATCACCAACAGACAAGCCTTTTTCATAATTCTCTTCTATAAGCTCTTTGTATTTTGCAAATTGTAACTCATAGTGATTGTTAAACTTAAGATGTATTGCACCATCATTTCGGTGTATACGTTCTAAGTTGATAAGTAGTGACTTTAATGAAAACCTTACAATATCTTCATAACCAAACATACCCCTTTGAGCAAGTTCTTTTCGAATTAAATCCATGTAAGAAGTAGCAGTTATTGCCGTTTCATTATCTATTACATAACATGGATTTTCTTGAGAATTAAAAATATTATACTTTAAAAAAATATCCACATCGTTATGCATAAAGAAACTCTCATTAAAATGTATAAGCCATCCTTGTACTTCTAGATTATCATCAAAAGCATGAATATGATCTTTAGAAATAAAAAGTATTGTATTTTTTTTTATAGTATACGTTTTAAAATCAACTACGTGCTCTCCTCCTTCTTCAAAAAACCAAATTATCTGATAGTAGCTATGCGAATGAGCAATCGCAGCTTTTTTTCCACTTTTCTTTCTATACTCATTAAGATTATACACCTCGAACTGAAGTTTTTCTGGATGCGCCTTATGCAGGTGGTACTTTTCTATCTTATTATTTGAATCTTTCACGTGATTACTCTTACTATGATTTATCTCAAAAATACAACTACTGTGCCTTTAATATCCCATTCATCTTTTCGAACTTTATCCTAATTATGATTTTTCTATTTCTCTAGTATGTTTTTAGCTGCTACAACACCACTATAAATGGCACCATCCATATATCCACCATATACGGGTGAGGTTTCTGCTCCAGAAAAAAGCACTTTTCCGTTTACATAAAACTCTTTGAATTTTGAATCCCCATACCTTGGACTCATATAAATAGATTTAATAGTATCACAAGAAGTATTTTTATCTTGTGACCAATCTTTTTCTTGATATGTAATGTAGTCTAAAACTTCTGCTCCTAAAAACTTTTGTAAATGTTCCAAAATTCTAGTTTTACGTTCTTTTTCAGATACGTCACGTAACCCTTCATTAACAAACCCCATTAATGCAAATCGGTCTTCATTTATATTACTATGATCATATAGTTCTGTAACTGCTCCTACTTGACCAATAAGAGTTCCTGATAACTTCTTATCCTTCCAAAATGGATTTTTAAATGTTATCCCTACTTTTATAGCATTACTCATCCAAGTATGCGTATTTTCCATTGTTTTTGTTAGCATTTCTGGCAAGCCAGGAGAAAAAGATATACGTGTTGCAATTCTAGGTGGTATGGTAATAATTACTTTTTCGGCTTTAAATTCACCTTTGTCCGTAATTACAGACACACCATTATCATTGTCATTAACCTCTAAAACCGTAGTTTTCGTTTTTATTTTATCTGCATTGGTTTTGGCAAGCTCCTGTATCATTGCAGTTGTTCCTCCTGCAATTCTAAAAGCAGATGGAGTACTTGGATCATTCTCAAAATAATGTGCTGGTGCCATCGTACTATATACCAAAACACTTTTTCCTTTGTTAAATTGATGAAATTTATCCACAACTATTTCATCAAGTAAATCAATTACATTTTGATGATGATTTTGAAACCATGTTGCTCCGAAGTCAATATTATTATCTGTCAAAATACGTCCACCTATTCGGTTTCTGGATTCTAAAACGAGAAAATCGGTCTCCCCCTGCTTATTTAAGACATAAGCAGAAGTAAGACCTGAAAGACCTGCACCAACTATAATATATTTAGCGGTGTTATTTGTCATTATTTTTCCATTAAATGAGTACCATGTACGACTGCAGCACCTGCACGTAGCGCAGCAGCTACAAATGTAACTTCTGCTAACTCTTCTTGAGTTGCACCAGCTTTAATCGCATGATCCTTGTGTATTTCTAAACAGTATGGACACTGGGTTGTTAATGCTACCGCTACTGCCATAAGTTCCTTGTATTTTTTTGGTATTGCACCATCTGCCAAAGCAGCTTGATCTAATGCCTGAAATGCTTTCATAGCAGGTTCGGCATTTTTTCCTAAAGCACCTAATTGTTTTAGGTTATTCATATCATACATAATATATACATATTTAAAGTTAAAAAAAGAGAAGCTATCCAGGAAATAATGTCCTACAACAAGTCTCCCCTACATTGAAATTGAACAATCTTAATTTTTCAAAGATAGCCTCTTGCATAAAAAGTTTAGTTTCTTCCAGACATAACACCACCATCTGTATCCCAGATAGCTCCAGTTACCCATCCTGCTTTATCCGAAAGTAAATATGAAATTGTATCTGCAACATCTTGTGCTTTTCCATTTCTTCCTATTGGATGAAAAGCATGAAAATTTTGAAGTGCATCATGCGCTTCTTGCTTTCCTCCAAATACACCTTCATAAACCGGAGTTTCTACTACTGCTGGTGAAACCGCATTTACTCTAATCTTATGATCTGCAAGTTCCATTGCTAAATGTTGCGTTAAAGAATGTAAACCTGCCTTTTGCATAGAATATGCAGAAGAAGGTGTAGCTTTTACCGCTTGTTTAGCCCACATTGATCCAACGTTTACAATAGCTCCTCCTGCGGTTGCGCTCATTTTTTTTGCAGCCGCCTGAGTAATAAAAAAGAATCCTCTATTAAGATCTTGATATGAATCGTAATCTGCTACTGTATGATCTAAAAATGGTTTTGGACCAAAAATACCAGATGCATTTACTAAGTAATCTAAATTATCAAACCCATCAATCGCTTGATTTAAAGCATCTACCTCGTTACTATTCGTGATATCAACTTTGTGGGTGTGTAAATTTCCAGAAGCTTCATTTCTAAATGCTTCTAGTTTGTTGTCATTAGTACCTACTACATGTACCTCAACTCCTTCGTTTAATAAGTTTTGTGCAGTTGCTCTTCCTATTCCACTGCTTCCTCCTATAATTAATGCTCTTTTACTCATAATCTATTATTTTATTTAAATGATTAATAACACTGCAAAGATATTTTGCAAGATTCAGTAGCAATAGTGTAAAAAAGAGAATGAATGGTAATTTTAGGAAACTATCGCAATTATTGTATTTTTTATGGCGGTTATTTTAACAAACAATTCACAAACCATAGTGTAAGGTCTTGTTTTTTTTACCGTCTCGTCTTAAACTACTGTTTATTTTCTTAAATATACCATTTAAGAGTAATTGATATAAATATCTTTGAACTGTTTTAAAAAAAGAGAACACTATCAAAAGAGTAATTGACCATATTGTATATGCCGTTCATAATCTAGAAGAAACCGTACTAGAATTTGAAAAAAAACTAGGTGTACGACCAATTTTTGGAGGATATCATAGAAGTCAGGGAACCAAAAACGCCCTTATCAATTTAAATAATGAATCGTATTTAGAGTTGCTTTCCGTGGATCATACAAATACAATTATTTCTTCACCTAGATGGATGGGTGTAGATGTATTAAGTAAAAATCAAATCACACGTATCGCTCTAAAATCTAATACTCTAGAAAACGATCAAGCGGTATTAAAAAAACATGATGCTACTATGGGCAAAATATCCGGAGGATCGAGAAACACTACTAATGGATCCGTATTACAATGGCGACTCATAATGCCCTTGTCTACTCCAGAAGTAGAACTTGCTCCTTTTATGATAGATTGGTCAAAAAGCCAAGCGCATCCATCAACATCATTGCCAGATATGGGATGTACACTTATTGAGCTTTATGCTACACATCCCAGACCCGAGCAAATAAGACATTTGTATGAAACATTAGATTTTAAAATAGAAATAAAAGAAAGTCAGAAAATTAGTTTAAACATGGTGCTAAACACACCCAATGGTAATATTACACTATAAATCAAAATATGATTAGACAAACAATAATCCTAGTAAGTATTGTATTTGGTATAATAGCCTGTGGTAATAATAGTTCAAAAACAGAAACTAAACTTATCGCTAATAATTATACTGAAAACAATGAAACATTAAAATCACAAAAATTAACAAAGGCAGATAGTATAATTAACGAAGCCATACAAGCGCATGGCGGAACGTTATACAATACAGCCAACTACTCTTTTATCTTCAGAAAAAAAGAATATCGCTTTACCAATAACGATAATCAATATACATATTCTGTAAAAAGAGATCAAAATACTAATGATTTTATAATCAACGGTACTTTTAAACGGCATGTTAATGAAAAACCTATTGAAATCTCTAAGAAAAATACAGAAAAATACACCGAAGCACTTAACTCTGTAATCTATTTTGCTACATTACCTTATAAATTAAATGATGCTGCGGTAAATAAAAAATTCATTGAAACCACTAGTATTAAAGGTATAAATTACGATGTAATAGAAGTCACTTTTAATCAAGAAGGGGGTGGCAAGGATCATGAAGATGAATTTCATTATTGGGTAAATCAAGAAACTAAAAAAATTGATTATCTAGCTTATAAGTATAATGTTAATAAAGGTGGTGTTCGTTTTAGAAGTGCATATAACCCGAGAGTCGTAGATGGTATCACATTCCAAGACTATATTAATTGGAAGGCACCAGTTGGCACTCCTTTAAAAGAATTACCTGCTTTATTTGAGCAAGGTAAATTAAAAGAATTATCACGTATCGATACAGAAAATGTAATTAATTTAAAAAAGTAGTTAAATCATGAAACGTATAAGCCTTATCATAAAGCAGAAATAATACATTATTTATGGTTAGAGAACAGAAATACACTTACTTTATCTGTAGATGAAAACCTTTTACTTGATCTATTACAACACAAATAGTTTAAAAATGAGACGAGACAAACACAAAAATGGGTATCTAAATTTTCATCAAACATGGCCATATTAGAAGTAATAAAAATGGGGCATCCCACCTTAAGAAAACAATCTGAATTGATCGACGAAGATACATCTTCTTCAGAATTTCAGAATTTTGTCGATGACCTTATTCAGACTATGCGTCACCAAAACGGAGCAGGTATTGCTGCTCCTCAAGTAAATGTTTTAAAAAGAATTTTTACTATGGAAATGACTGATAATCCAAGGTATCCGGACAGAAACCCTTTTCCGTTGTATGTTGTCATAAATCCAGAAATCGAATGCTTAGGCCATGAGCTTGTAGATAGTTGGGAAGGTTGCTTATCTATTCCTAATATTAGAGGAAAATTAAAACGTTATAAAAGGATAAAGCTTAAAGGATACGATCGCAACGGAAAATCTTTTGAAGAAGAATTAGAAGGTTTTGCTGCCATAGTTGCCCAACATGAATTAGACCACCTTAATGGCGTCTTACTTATCGACAGAATGGACTCTATGAAAACGCTTACTTTTCAAGAAGAGTATGAAAAATACTGGCTATAATTCGTACTACTCAAAATCATTATAATGAAAATAAACTATAACAATAAAACTTTTAGAGTTTCTGGAGAAAACGAGGAAGCTACACATTTTAAATATTTCCAGAAAGGAAATATTGTTTGGGGAGAATATGAAGGTGGAGGAGTAACCAAAGGCACTCTTATTGCTAAAGTAGATGACGAAGGTATATTACATATGCATTATAACCATCTTAATGCCAATTTAGAGTTTAAATTAGGCAAATGTATTTCGACTCCCAAAATACTAGAAGATGGCAAAGTAGAGCTTTTTGAAAAATATGAATCTATAAATACAGCTGTTGTTTCTAAAGGCGAAATTACACTTGTAGAGGTGTAGTAAATTTATGAAACTATACAATTATATACACAGTATTTTAGACACTCCTATATTTGAACCAAAAGGACAGAAAATAGGGACTTCTTTTGAAGGTAGAGATTTATTTGGGTTTACATTTGGTACGGGTCATAAAAAAATCAGTCTTATTGCAGGAAATCATGCAGACGAGCCAGTAGGGCCATTACTTCTCAAGAAACTAACAAACTACTTATCACGATTAGAAACACACCATACCCTATTAAAAACATATACCTGGCATATTATCCCTCATACAAACCCCGATGGAGAACAAAGAAATTTAAAATGGTATTCTTATGAAGATAATACTACCGATCTTGCTAGATATCTGAAGCATGTTACACGTGAATTACCTGGTAAGGATATCGAATTCGGTTTCCCTATTGAGGGACAGATAGGTTCACTAAGATCCGAAAATGAAGCTATTTATAACTTCTGGAAAACTGCAAATACCCCTTTTAATCTTCATGTATCACTACATGGCATGAGATCTACTTATGGACCTTGGTTTTTGATTGACGAAAATTGGATTAATCGCACAAAAAATCTTAGACAAACTTGTACTATGCGGACAAAAAAGATGGGGTATCATTTATTTGATCTTAATCGGTATGGAGAAAAAGGCTTTAAACGAATTGATGAAGGGTTTAGCACTAGACCCGATAGCAATGAAATGAGAAAACATTTTCTTACACTAGGTGACTCAAATACTGCTAAAAAATTTCATGCCAGTTCTATGGAGTCCATACGCAGTTTAGGTGGAGATTGTTTGACATTAGTTACCGAAATGCCTCTATTTATATTTCCCAAAGAAGAAAGAACGCTCAATTGGCCTGATTTGTACTTACAAAAATGGTCAGACCACTTTTCAAAATTAAAACTAAAACTATCTTCTAATGAATTGACTGCTAATGAATGTAATGAGCTAGCTAAAGATATAGGGATGATTGCTATGCCATGGCGAGACCAAATGTGCTTGCAATGGCAGCTTATTGTTGCTGGTTTAGAAAGTATTTAGAATTCAAAACCTTTTTAAAAAATTAGAAAGTACATCTACTAACTTTTATTCATTAAAGAAGCTGCTATTTTTTGTAATCGCAATACTGGTTGTTGATTTCTAAAAAGCTGGCTCTCAACAATAGCATTTTCAAATAACGAGTATACTGTATAAGCTAATTCCTCATCTATAAGTTCGGTTGAAAAAAAACTCAACAATTCTTCTTTATGCCTTTGTAATTGCCAAAAAATATCACTTTTTGTAGGAGTTGTTTCAGAAAGCATATTTAAAAAACTACAACCTCTATAATCATTTTCTTCATTATCAATCATTAGAAAATCAAATGAAGAGACTACTTTATCCTTTTTGTTTTTTAAAAACTCTGTAAAACTCTCTTTCCACAATTCATGGCGCTGTTGCAAATAAGCTATACACAACTCATCTTTTGTTGCAAAATGATAGTATAAACTTGCTTTAGCTACTTTTGCTTCTTTAATAATCTGATTAATCCCAGTCTCATTATATCCTTGTTTATGAAACAAGGCACCGGCGACTTGTAAAATTCGCTCTTTTACATCTAATTTATGATCACTCTGCATCGCTAATGGTTAATATTTAACTAAGGTATCGTGCTTTTTTGAGACACAATACCTTAGTCTTGTTTCATTATTTTAAATTACCCATAAAGGTGCGAATTTTTTTAATAATAATATCCCCATCTTCTTCTAGTGCAAAATGTCCTGTATTATAAATGTTAAAATCAATATTTTTAACGTCCTTTTTAAATGCCTGTGCTCCCGATTCTGGAAAAAACGCATCATTTTTACCCCAAACAATAAGCAAAGGTGGTTGGTTGTCTCTTAGGTATTTTTGCCAAATTGGATAAAGTTTTAAGTTGTTTTGATAATCATAAAATAAATCCAAATTAACCCTATGTGCATTGGGTCTAGACAATCTTAAATAATCTAGATTCCAACAATCCGGATTTATGTTCTCTGGATTTCTGGTTCCGTGTGTGTATTGCCACTTTAATCCATCAAGAGAGAATACCGGCAACAATGCTTTTTCGTTTTCAGAGGTTTTGTTTTTCCATAATGTCCTAATACCAGCCCAAGCTTCACCCAGCCCTTCTTCATAGGCATTTCCGTTTTGATTTATAATTGCCGTAATTTTCTCTGGATGTGCCGTTGCAATTCTTAGACCTATAGGAGCCCCATAATCCTGAATCATTATACTATATGTATTTAAAGAAAAACTTTCTAAGAACGCATCCATAACCTTAGCAAGGTTATCAAAAGTATACTCAAAACTCTCTTGAGCAGGGAAATCACTTTCTCCAAATCCTGGGTAATCTGGTGCAATTAAATGGTATTGATCGCTTAATTCTCTTAGTACTTTTCTATATTGGTGAGAAGAGCTAGGAAAACCGTGAAATAGAACTATTGTTGGGTTTTTAGGATCTCCCGCCTCGCGATATGCAATTTTGAATCCGTTGATTTGTTTTGTCTTAAAGGTGGTAGGAGTGCGCATATTGATTTCTTGTTTCTCTTTTACATTTTCTTTCTGAGATGTTACAGGTTGGTTACAACTTATCAGTAAAGATGTGGTTAGTAATACAATTAATTGTTTCATAAGTTTCTATTTATAGTTATTTAAAATTACATGCACATTAAACAAAATGATATACATATTCAGACTAGTCTGTCTATGTAAAAATTAAAAACTTACAATTACATTAAAAAATCTTTCAAAATTAATTAGTGAGTAGTTATCTAACTTACCATAAATCCTAAAGAAACAAACTTTTAAAACAAAAAAACTCAGAGGTTACATCACCTCTGAGTTTTTCAATATATTTTTAGATGTTTAGATTACATTTCTAATGCCCTCATCACATCATTATTCATTAATAATTCTTGTGGATTTTCTAATGCTTCTTTTACAGCAACTAAGAATCCAACAGATTCTTTTCCGTCAATAATTCTATGGTCATAAGATAAGGCAACATACATAATAGGTGCTACCACAATTTGCCCATCTCTTACAATAGGACGCTCTACAATATTGTGCATTCCTAAAATTGCACTCTGCGGAGGGTTAATGATTGGTGTAGATAACATACTTCCAAAGACACCTCCATTAGTAATCGTAAACGTTCCACCCGTCATTTCATCTACAGTGATTTGCCCTTCTCTAGCTCGAATAGCCAAGCGTTTCACTTCAGACTCTACTCCTCTAAAACTTAAATTTTCAGCATTTCTAATTACAGGCACCATTAATCCTTTAGGACCAGATACCGCTATACTTATATCTTGAAAATCATATGACACCATAAAATCTCCATCAATCATAGAGTTTACTGCTGGATACATCTTTAATGCACGTACACATGCCAATGTAAAAAAGGACATAAATCCAAGTCCAACACCATGTTTGCTTTTAAAACTTTCTTTATGTTGACTACGCAGATCAAATATAGGTTGCATATCAACCTCATTAAATGTCGTAAGCATAGCTGTTTCGTTCTTTACTGAAACAAGGCGTTCAGCAACTTTACGACGCAACATTGATAGTTTTTTACGGCTTTGTCCTCTTCCGCCTAAACCTGGAGTACCCATAGATGGTGTGGCATCTACAGCATCTGCCTTAGTAATTCGACCATCACGTCCAGTACCTTTTACTTGTGCAGCATCTATACCTTTTTCTGCAAGTACTTTTTTGGCTGCTGGTGAAGCCGTACCCGTTGCATAAGTTTCTGTTTTTGCTGGAGCAGCTACTGGAGCGGCCTCTTTTTTCTCTGGTGTTTTTGCAGTTTCTGCAGCTGGTGCTGGTGCTGGTGTTGATCCTCCTCCTGCAGGTTTTGCAGCATCAGTATCTATAAGACAAACAACTTGCCCAACAGCAACAGCATCACCTTCTTCTGCCATTAGTGTTATCACTCCACTTGCTTCAGCTGGTAATTCTAAGGTTGCTTTGTCACTATCAACCTCTGCAATTGCTTGGTCTTTTTCTACATAATCACCATTCTCTACAAGCCATTGTGCTATTTCTACTTCTGTAATGGACTCTCCCGGTGATGGGACTTTCATTTCTAAAGCCATAATTCTGAATTTATACTTTATGCAATTTCCTAACGAAATTATTTATTCTATACTTATTTTACTAAAACCTTATCTTCTTTGATTATCTTTCTTTTTATCGAATACATAATCTATTACTTCTTGATGTCTTCTTCTTGATCTTGTTGCAGATCCTGCCGCCGGAGCACCATAAGGTCGTCTACTGGCGAATCTAAAACTTCTTGCGTTATCATAATTCAACAACATATGGCTTAAAGCCCCCATGTTTCTCGGCTCTTCTTGTGCCCATACAACATCATCAACTTTATATTTTTTGATAAGCTTATCCATCTCTGCAATAGGCAATGGAAACAATTGCTCTACTCTGACCAAAGCAACATCTTTTCTTTCTAATTTTTCTTTCTCTTCTAAAAGATCGTAATAGAATTTTCCTGTACAAAATACCAGTGATTTTACTGAAGTTGGCTTGGCATCGGTATCATCTATAATGGTTTGAAAACTACCATTAGTAAACTCATCAACCGAAGAAACCGCCTTAGGGTGTCTTAGTAAGCTTTTAGGTGTAAATACAATTAATGGTTTACGATATTTCGCTTTCATTTGTCTACGTAACAAATGAAACATATTAGCGGGTGTAGTTACGTCTGCCACAAACATATTATCTTTTGCACAAAGCTGAAGATATCTCTCCATACGTCCTGATGAATGTTCTGCCCCTTGTCCTTCATAACCATGAGGTAACAACATCACTAAACCATTTTGTAATTTCCATTTATCTTCTGCAGAAGATATATATTGATCAATCATAATTTGAGCACCATTACTAAAGTCTCCAAATTGTGCTTCCCAAATCATTAATGTATCTGGACTTGCCATGGCATAACCATAATCAAAACCAACTACACCATATTCTGAAAGTAACGAATTATATATATAAAAATCGCCTTGATCTCCTTTAAGATTATTTAATAGCAATACTTCTTCTTCACTATCTTCTACCTTTACAACTGCATGCCTATGTGAGAAAGTACCTCTTTCAACATCCTGCCCACTCATTCTTACATCGTATCCTTCTTTAAGTAATGAACCGTACGCCAGCAATTCACCCATTGCCCAATCTAGTTCACCTTTTTCAAAAAACATCTTGTGCCTTTGCTCAATCAATCGTTCAATTTTACGAAGGAATTTTTTATCAGACGGAAGTTTGGTAATAATTTCTGCAATTTCTGTAAGCTTATCTTTAGCGTATGCAGTATCAACAACGGCCATCATTTCATCTTCTTGCACTCGTTCAAAACCAGCCCATTCATCTTGCATAAATGGGGTTATCACAGTTTTTTCTTGCTTACGAGAATCTTCTAATTCTTCTTCTAGAGAAGCTTTATATTCTTTTTCTAAATCTTTTACATATCCCGCATCAATAATTCCATCTGCAATCAATTTTTCTGCATAAATATCTCTTGGATTTTTATGTTTTGCAATGGCTTTGTATAATTTAGGTTGCGTAAAACGCGGTTCATCTCCTTCGTTATGACCATATTTACGATACCCTAACAGATCAATAAATACATCACGTTTAAAATTCATTCTAAAATCCAGCGCAAAGTTAGCTGCATGAACTACTGCTTCTGCATCATCTGCATTTACGTGTAATACAGGAGACAATGTAACTTTACCTACATCTGTACAATATGTTGATGATCGTGCATCCAAATAGTTTGTTGTAAATCCTATTTGGTTATTTACAACGATATGAATAGTCCCTCCTGTTTTATAACCATCTAGGTTAGCCATTTGCACTATCTCATACACCAAACCTTGACCTGCAACAGCAGCATCCCCATGTACTACAATTGGTAATACTGCAGATGTATTTTCTTGGTAATGTCTATCTTGTTTTGCACGAGCAATACCTTCTACAACAGCTCCAACAGTCTCTAAGTGAGAGGGGTTTGGAGCTATATTCATATTAATATCCTTACCAGAATCTGTTTTACGTTTTGAGGTCCATCCTAAATGATATTTTACATCACCATCAAAAACGGCTTCTTCATAATCCTTACCATCAAATTCGCTAAAAATATCTTTAGGGCTTTTACCAAAAATATTGGTTAGTGTACTTAAACGGCCACGATGCGCCATACCCATAACAAATTCTTTTACTCCTAAATCAGCTGCTTTTTCTACTAACGCATCAAGAGCAGGAATAAGAGATTCTCCTCCTTCTAGCGAAAATCTTTTTTGTCCTACATATTTGGTGTGTAGAAAACTTTCAAAAGAAACTGCCTGATTTAATTTTTTTAGAATATGTTTTTTCTGCTCTACAGAGAACTTTGTCCTGTTTGTATTGAAGTTAACGCGCGACTGTATCCACTCTCGTTCTTTCGGGTTACGAATATACATATACTCAATCCCAATAGAATCACAATATATTTGCTCCAAATGAACAATTATATTACTTAACGTATTTGGACCAATGTCAATTATTTCTCCAGCATTAAAAACAGTATTAAGATCACCTTGACTTAAACCAAAATTCTCTAAAGCTAATGTTGGTGTATACTTTCTTCGGTCTCTTACCGGGTTTGTTTTAGTAAACAAATGCCCCCTAGTTCTATACGCGTCAATTAATCTAACGACTTGAAACTCTTTTTGAACATTTTCGGGAACAGTAATTGTTTCTCCTGATTCTTTTTCTACATAAATGGTTTCTCCGTCGCTATCAGCGTTCTCTAAACCAAAATCAAATCCTTGAAAAAAAGCTCTCCAACTAGGTTCTACACTATCAGGGCTTTGTAAGTATTGATCGTATAAATCTGCAAAAAATGCGGTATGAGCCGCATTCAAAAATGAATATTTATCCATAAGTAAGTACTCAGTTGTCTTTTTTATGACAAAACGTTACAAAAATACAATAATTACAATTCATTGAGCATTGAAATATCTATATTTATATAACATTTTTTTTGAATTTTTGATAATGAAAGATTATACCAACGAAAACAGCAAAATCCTGATATTAGTATTCATTATTATTTTTTCCTTACAAAAAGTTTATTCTCAGGATCAAAATTTCTGGTCTAACGTAAGGTTTGGAGGAAATATCGGGATCGGTTTTTCTGGAGATACATTTAATGGTGTTATTGCTCCATCTGCAGTTTATGATTTTAATCAATGGTTTAGTGCTGGGCTAGGTTTACACTTTGGATATACCGATGGGTTAAACTTTACAGCTACAAATTACGGAGCAAGTATTATTACACTTTACAATCCATTTCAAGAATTACAACTCTCTGCAGAGTTTGAACAAATGGGAGTAAGTAGATCGTTTGATACAGATATACGCAACAACGTTAATACCATAAGTCAAAATTACTGGTATCCCGCTTTATTTTTAGGAGCAGGTTACAGAACTGGCTTTGTTAGTATTGGTATTAGATACGATGTTTTATATGATGACGACAAAAGTATTTATGCCAGCCCATATTCTCCTTTTGTAAGAGTATTTTTCTAAAAAAACAACATCAAACCATAAAACAACTACTGTTAAACCATAATTTTGCTGTTTTTTTATATCTTTATCCTATTGTCACCCAAATCACTATCTAATGAAATTTTTAATTCCTATATTTTTTTGTGCTTTTATATTGGCTTGCTCTAGCTCTAAAACTAAAAATACGTCTGTTCAAAAAAACAGTGTTTCTTCGTCATCGGTTATTAACTTAAAAGATGCTCCTCCTGGTAAAATAGATACTTCTGAAGTTGTCTCGAAAAAAGCAATCGAAGTTATTAAGAAGCATACAAAATATGCTACCAAAGATATAGCCCGTTCACAGATTATAAAAACAAAAAATGGGTACTGGTGGAAGTTCGTAAATGTTAGGTACGGTCAAAAGTTTATCGTTACTACCGATGCCAGTTTTACTAATGTGCAACTGATAAAACAATCTAAAAAATAAATCTTAAATTATTTTATTTAGCATTACTGTCATGATAACGATACCAAACTTTTTTCCATTCTCTTTTTAGGATTAAGTATGTTGCGTGCACAGCTATATCATCAATGTTTTCTAGATTAGACTTCATTATCTCTTTCTCAGAAACATCTACTGCATATAACAGATTTAAATATTCATTAAAAGCACTCTGCAATTTATTTTTAAGTAACTCTGTTAACTCATGAACGAGTTCGTTAGATTTAAGTTTTGATCTTATACTAAAACCAATACCAGCTCTATCCATATCTTTTTGGAGCTGAGTAAGCAATTTTGCGTATAAATCAAAACTATCAACTTCAACCAAAAGATTTTGAACTAATATAAGATCTCTATTTTTAGACACTTCTATTCATTAATGTTTCTCCAAAGAGTCTTAAAAGTTGCTTTTTATCTTCAGAAATAGTTAAATTATCTAATGCCGCAAAAGCCATTTGAGTATACTTTTCTATTTCAGTCCTAGTAACATCTTTTGCTCCTGTAGATTCAAAAAGTGATTTAACTGTACTAATTTTTTCTGAAGGATCATCCGGATTCAAAGAAAACAAGCCTATAAGCTGTTTTTGTTCATCTTTTGAAGCAAACTCTAATGCCTTTAAATATAAAAAAGTCTTTTTATTTTCGATTATATCCCCTCCAACTTGCTTACCAAATGTTTCTGGATTCCCAAAAGCATCTAGATAATCATCCTGTAATTGAAACGCTAATCCTAATAATCTTCCAAAATCATAAATAGAAGTCCTACATTGTTCTGTTGCACCGGCAACTATAGCTCCCATCTTTAAAGCTGCACCAACCAAAACCGCTGTTTTATATTCTATCATTTTGATATACTCTGCAATAGTAACATCATCACGAGTTTCAAAATCAATATCATACTGCTGTCCTTCACAAACTTCTATTGCAGTCTTTGTAAAAAGCTGAGCCAATTCCTTAAAAGTATCTCCATTATAATTTTCGAATAATTGATACGCATTAATTAACATTGCATCTCCAGAAAGAATACCTGTATTAATATCCCATTTTTCATGAACAGTCTCTTTACCTCTTCTTAATGGGGCATCATCCATAATATCATCATGAATAAGAGAAAAGTTATGAAAGACTTCTACTGCTAATGCCGCATCTAAAGCTTCTTTGTAAGATCCATCAAAAATATCAGCTGCCATTAATACTAGTGTAGGGCGTAATCGTTTGCCTCCCAAATTTAGAATATAAGAAATAGGAGCGTAAAGGTTCTTAGGTTCTTTAGTAATTGTTTTTTTGGATAGATACTCTAAAAAATAGCCTTGATAATCAGAAATTTTGTGCACAGTACTTTTTTGTGCTAAAGTAAAATAAAAAAATTTGCTACTAAATATTATCGAATACAAACATTATGTTAATAAATATTATCCAAAGCTATGGGCAATGTTAAATAATTGTGAAACTTAGGAAACTTTTATTGTTTTTTTAGTTTCCATATGTACTTTTGACCTCGAAATTTGAATTCCACCCCTTAATGAAAGAGAAAATAATAAATAAAGCAAATGATATGTTCTTGAACTTAGGTTTCAAGAGTGTAACTATGGATGACCTAGCTTCGGAAATGGGAATTTCAAAAAAAACCATTTATACTCATTTTCAGAACAAAACCAAATTGGTAGAAGCAACTACTCATCAGTTGTTTTGTGAAATAAGCGACGGTATTGATGCTATTTTAGAAGAAACTTTTGATCCTATAGAAGAGCTCTATGCTATCAAAGCTTTTGTAATGCATCACTTAAAAAATGAAAAAGCCGCACCATTACATCAACTCCAGAAATATTACCCAAAAATACATGAGGGCTTAAAAGCGAAACAATTTGAAGTATTTAAAGTATGCGTAATTGACAATTTAAAAAGAGGAATTGAGAAAGGTGTTTTTAGAAAAAACATAGACATCGAATTTATTTCGAGAATATATTTCATAGGAACAAACGGCATAAAAGATAAAGGGATGTTTCCCGATCAAGTATTTCCCGTTGCCAAACTTATGGATGACTATTTAGAATATCACATTTTAGGAATAACCACAGAAAAAGGACGTAAAATTTTGAACAACCTTATTAAAGATCAATAAATATGAAAAACAACCTTTGGCTACTTTGTTTGGGTTGGCTATTTACTGCCACATTGCAAGCCCAACAATCCCCAATAGATACTATCTACTCATTTACTTTAGATGAAGCCGTTGAGTTTGCTTTAGAAAATAGCTACCAATCAATTAATGCTAGACGCGATGTTGCAAAAGCTCTAAAAAGAAAATGGGAAACTACTGCAGATGGATTACCACAAATTGAAGGTGTAATCGACTATCAAAATCAGCTCAAACAACCCGTCACAGTTCTTCCAGGAGAAGTTGTAGGTGGTACACCTGGGACTTTTGTACCTGTAGTTTTTGGAGTAAAACAACAAGCATCTGCTACTGCTACTTTAAGACAACTTATTTTTGACGGATCTTACCTTGTAGGCCTCGAAGCTGCTAAAAGCTTTTTACAGTTTAGTAATGATTCACAAGAAAAAGTACAACTAGAAGTTAGAAAAGCTGTCATTAATGCCTACGGTAGTGTACTTGTTGCCCAAGAAAGTGTTCTGATTCTTAAAAAGAATGTAGAAACTTTAGAAAAGAACTATCAGGAAACTAAGAAAATTTTTGAGAATGGTTTAGCTGAAGAGGAAGATGTAGAGCAATTACAAATTACATTATTGCAAATCAAAAATCAACTTACTAATACCGGACGGCTAGAAAAAATTGCCATGCAGATGTTTAATCTTACTATAGGTGTAGATGTCAATGCTAGTACAGAGCTCTCTGACAAGCTTGAAGATCTATCTATGAAGAACATGGATAAATCAGTGATTACGACACCTTTTGTCATAGAAAACAACATAGATTACCGATTGGCAGAATTGCTTACGGAACAACGTCGATTAGAGCTGAAATTAGAAAAGAGTAAAGCACTACCTAGATTATCAGCCTTCGTTAATTACGGAACTGCTGCATTTGATAATGATTTTGTATTTCTTGACAGCGATACACCTTGGTTTCAGTCTTCAATATTAGGTGCAAGTCTTAATATTCCAATCTTTAGTTCTTTTAAAAGAAGCGCCAAAACTAAACAAGCAAAAATTGCAGAGGATCAGGCCAAAACTGATTTCTTAAGAACGCAAAACGAACTGCGTCTTAAATATGATTCTTCGATAAGTGATTTTAAATTTTCGATAGAAAGTTATGATACCGCAAAACAAAACCTTGCTCTCGCAGAACGTATAGAGAAAAAGAATCAAATTAAATACTCAGAAGGACTCGCAACTAGTTTTGATCTTAGACAGGCCCAATTACAATTGTACAGCTCCCAACAAGAACTATTACAAGCCATGCTAGATATCATTAACAAAAAAGCTGAGTTGGAAACCATATTAAACACCCCACAATCAACTAATAATTAATTTCATCTGATCCTTGAAAACGATAAAATATAAAAAAATGAAAAAATTACTGACCATATTATCTATACTCCTATTGATGATATCATGTGGACAAAACGATACAAAATCAATCGATAAAATAATCGAAGGAGGAGATCTTCAAGCACTACGTGCCAAAAGAACAGAAGTTGTTGCAGAGCAACAATCAGTTGCCGATAAACTAAAACAATTAGATGCTGCTATTGCTTCTTTAGACTCTGTAAAAAAATTGCCATTGGTAACTACAATTATGGCAAAAGATACCTTGTTTAATCATTATTTAGAATTGCAAGGAAATGTTGAAACCAAAAAAAACATAGTATTATATCCTGAAATGAATGGTATTCTTACAAGGGTTTATGTTCAAAAAGGTCAAAAGGTTACTAAAGGACAATTATTAGCCAGAATCGATGACGGAGGATTAAGTCAGCAATTATCACAAGTAGAAGTGCAGACACAATTGGCAAAAACTACTTTTGATCGTCAAAAAAGACTTTGGGATCAAAAAATTGGTTCAGAGATACAGTTTTTGCAAGCCAAAACAAATTTCGAAGCACAACAAAATGCAGTAAATCAAATTAAACGTCAACTAGCAAAAACAACAATAAACGCTCCTTTTTCTGGTGTAATAGATGATATCATAACAGAACAAGGTAATGTAGTCAGTGTTGGACAAAATGCTATAATTCGTATTGTAAATCTTGATGATATGTATATCGAAACTGAAGTGCCTGAACGTTATATCTCAAGCATTATCAAAGGTAAAAATGTAGAAGTATATTTCCCTATTTTAGGTAAAACAATACAAACAAAAATACGTCAGGTAGGAAATTATATCAATCCTAACAACCGTTCTTTTGCTGTAGAAGTAGGTATTCCTTCTAACGGAGGTACCATCAAACCAAATCTTACCGCTAAAGTTAAAATCAACGATTACACCAATGACAAGGCTATATTAATTCCGCAAAGTATTCTTTCTGAAAATGCTCAAGGAGATCAATATACCTATGTAACCTCAACAAAGGACAATAAAAACATTGCACAAGCTAAAAGAGTAATTGTAAAAACAGGAAAGACTCAAGGTGATCTTATCGAAATACTAGAAGGTCTCACTAGCGGTGATGCAATTATAAGTGAAGGTGCAAGAAGCGTAAAAGATGGTCAACAAGTGAAAATACTAAACTAAAACTGTATGCAAGTCAACAAGAAAAAAGTAGATAAAGAATTTAAGATATCGTCTTGGGCGATTAACAATCCGACGACAATTTATGTCATGATTGGTATCTTCTTGGTTTTAGGATTGTCGGCATATTTTTCTATGCCTAGAGAAAATTTTCCAGAAATCAATGAAACCAAAATTTATATCAGTGTGCCTTATCCAGGAAACACTGCCGAAGATATTGAACGATTAATTGTAGATCCTTTAGAAGATAAACTAAAAAACGTAAGTAACGTTGTAGAAACGCTTTCTACTTCACAAGAGGATTATGCAATCATCACTGTTGAGTTTGAAGAAGAACTTACGGTTGCAGAAGCGAAGCAAAAGGTAAAAGACGAAGTAGATTCTGAAAAGGCAAATGAAGATTGGCCGACCTTTAATGGGGCCAAAGTAGAACCAAATGTTTTTGACTTAAGTATTTCTGAAGAGACTCCTATTATGAACATTAACATCACAGGAGATTACCCTGTAGAGAAGTTAAAAGAATATGCAGAGTATCTAGAAGATGAAATAGGCGACCTTGAAGAGATTAAAAAAGCAGACATTCGTGGTGCTCAGGAAAAAGAAGTAGAAGTAGCTGTCGACATCTATAAAATGATGGCTGCCAAGGTAAGTTTTGATGATGTTATTAATACCATAAGAAACGGTAATATGACAATGTCTGCAGGAAACATGATTTCAAGCGGACAAAGAAGAACTATTAGAATTTTAGGTGAAATCGAAAGACCATCTCAATTAGACGGATTCGTTGTTAAATCTCAAGATGGTGCCGTATACTTAAGAGATATCGCAAAAGTAACGTTTAAAGAAGAGGACAAAACGACCTATGCAAGAGAATACGGCCAAAGCGTGGTTATGCTGGATGTTAAAAAACGTTCAGGAAAAAACATGATCGAAGCGGTAGAAAAAATTAATGTTATTATTGAAGATGCCAAAGAAAATGTATTCCCAAAAGATCTAAAAATCACTGTTGCTAATGACCAATCAGAAAAAACTGAAAATCAAGTAAGCGACCTTGTAAACAACATTATTTTCGGAATCATATTAGTGGTTGGAGTATTAATGTTTTTCTTAGGGTTTAGAAATGCACTTTTTGTTGGATTTGCCATCCCAATGTCTATGTTCATGTCATTTATGATCTTATCTCTTTTGGGATATACGATGAATACAATGATTTTGTTCGCCTTAATTATGGGACTAGGAATGCTTGTTGATAATGGTATCGTTGTTGTTGAGAACGTATATCGATTAATGGAAGAAGAAGGCATGTCTCGTATTGAAGCTGCCAAAAAAGGAATTGGTGAGATCGCTTTTCCTATTATTATATCAACTTTAACCACTGTAGCTGCTTTTATACCTCTAGGAATGTGGCCGGGAGTAATGGGGCAATTTATGATTTACTTCCCAATTACTTTATCAGTTGTATTAGGGTCATCTCTTTTTGTAGCAATTTTTATTAACTCTATGTTGGTATCTCAATTTATGGAAGTTGGTGAAAAAGTACTAACCGTAAAACAATTAATTCGTCTAAGTATTATTCTAGGCGGTTTAGGAATCTTTATTTTACTGGTAGGAGGACAAGTAAGAGCTTTAGGAACACTTATGATCTTTACAGCTATTATGTTCTGGATCTATAAATATGTCCTTAAAGGTGCTGCCAATTTCTTTCAAAAAAGAATTCTGGCTTGGTTAGAAAATAGATACCAACGTTTCTTGGCTTTTGCATTAAAGGGATGGCGAGCGTACATGTTTACTTTCGGAACCTTTGTTTTACTTTTTATTGTATTTGCCATGTTTGGAGCTTCTGTTGGAAGTCAACGAACTAAAATAGAATTCTTCCCGGATAACAAACCTAATCAGATTGTTGTTTATGTAGAATACCCGCAAGGAACCGATATCGAAAAAACCAATGCGATCACTAAAGAAATTGAACAACGCGTATACACTGTTGTAAATGACTCAGAATATGTTGAAGGACAAAATCGAAATTTCTTAGTAGAATCTGCGGTATCACAAGTAGGAGAAGGTGCTGGAAACCCACAAACTGATGGTGGTAGTAATGCAGAAATGCCACATCGTTCTAAAATTACCGCTACTATGCGTGAGTTTAAGTATCGCAAAGGAAAAGATTCTGAAGTATTGCGTCAAAAAGTACAGGAAAATCTTAAAGGAATTTATCCTGGTGTAGCAATTTCTGTAGAAAAAGACCCTGTTGGACCTCCGGCTGGATATCCTATTAACATAGAAATTGAGGGACCTGATTATAATGATTTGATTAACATCGCAGAACAAATGCGAAACTTTATCAACGAAAAAAATATCCCTGGTATCGAAGAACTAAAAATCGATGTGAATAAAGGAAAACCGGCAATGCAAGTTATGGTTGATCGAGAAAAAGCTGGAGAACTCGGTGTTGCCGCTGGACAGGTTGGTAATCAATTACGTCGTTCTATTTTTGGTGAAAAAGCCGGTGTGTATAAAAAAGATGGTGAGGATTATGATATATATGTGCGCTTTAATGAAGATAACAGATACAATACCAGTGCACTATTTAATCAAAATATAACTTTCAGAGATCAAGCCACAGGTAGGTTAAAAGAAATCCCTGTATCGGCTGTAGCATCACAAAAAAACACTTCCTCTTTTAGTGCCATTAAGCACAGGGATGCTAAGAGAGTGGTAACTGTATATTCAGGTTTGCAGCCAGGGTTTACAGATGCAGGTGCCATTGTATCACAAATTCAAACAGAAATGGCAAGCTTTTCTGAATTACCAAGAGGTGTGAAAATTGATTATACTGGACAAATTGAGGAGCAAGGTAAACAAATGGCCTTCTTAATGGGTGCATTTTTCTCTGGGCTAGGACTTATTATGCTGATCCTTATCTTCCAATTTAGTTCTATTTCTAAACCTACCATTATTATGATCGCTATCTTCTTAAGTTTCATAGGCGTTTTTGGAGGTATTTTAATCACTGGAGCTTCTTTTGTTATTATGATGACCATGATGGGGATTATATCTCTTGCTGGTATTGTCGTAAATAATGGGGTAGTTTTATTAGACTATACTCAGTTATTAATTGACCGTAAAAAAGTAGAGCTTAATGTTCCTGAAAAAGAATTACTACCTAATGAAGAGGTGATGAATATCATTATTAAAGGAGGTAAAGCTCGTTTAAGACCTGTATTACTAACTGCGATTACAACAGTGCTAGGACTCATACCATTAGCAATTGGATTTAATTTAGATTTCTTTTCCTTATTTAGTACAGGTGATCCTAAAATATACTTAGGAGGAGATAATGTTATTTTCTGGGGGCCATTGGCATGGACCGTAATTTACGGACTAATCATAGCTACGTTCCTTACATTAATTATAGTACCATGCTTATTCTTTATCGTAAATCGGGTAAAAGTAAGATTTAGTAAAAAGAAAGTTGTAGAAGTTCCTGTAACCCCTGCAACCGTTTAGTATTTTGTAAAATTGATTAGAAAAACGTCTTGTATACTGCAAGGCGTTTTTTGTTTTATTTCAGTTTTCTTATCTCATGATGTAATGAACTAATCTTAAGCAGTTTTATCTAAGCATAAAAAAACCCTCGATTACTCGAGGGTTTCCTTAAATATATCAAATCATTATTTATTGATTCTCATTTGCAGGTATAGGAAATTGTACAAAAGTACCATCTCCAGTTCTGTCTAACGGTTCTAGATCACTTATTCTATCAAACCTTCTTAAGTCAATCCATCTATGTCCACCTTCGGCATATAAAGAATACCTTCTCTGATTTAAAATTTCTGTAACTAGATCTGCTGGCGTTGTTCCTCCAGAATATGCTGGTAATCCAGCAGCTGTTCTGATCACATCAATAGCTGCAACAGCTGCAACAGGGTCAGAAATATGATTTGCTTCTGCAGAAAGTAAGATTAACTCTTCATTTCGCATAATAGCCACAGAAGCTACATTACTATCATAAATAAATACATCATGCGTACCTGTTAACCCATCTGAAGTTAATGGATTAGCTTCCATCATTCCAGTATCTGCATTTTCAGTTTCCCTTAGTACTACTTTTCCTAACCTTGTATCACCTGCTTCAGCATCAGCAATAAAAGAAGGATGTGCTATTCTTGCATTTGCTACTGTAGAGTTTTTAGCAAAGAATAAAGGGTTTGCGATATCTGCTCCCGTTAAGGAAAAAGTAAAATATGCACCTGTAGTAAGATCTCCTGCCATATCCATAAACGAATTACCTAATAAAGTGTTTACAGAAGCATAGTTACCTCTATAAGCCTCTACTCTAGCCGCTAAACCATTAGTAAATGTTGCAAAGTCAGCTGGTGTTATTGCTCCAGCAGCATCTGCCTTCAACCCATCAAACCCTGAGGGCACTGTAAAAGGAAAAGCCGCACCACCATTTGACAAATCTGTAGCCGCAGAAGTTAGCATATCAAAAATAGCTGTCAAAGCAGCATCATAACTTACAAAAGGGCCTAAATTATTAGGATCATTAACATCTAAACGTATTCCATTTTGGAATTGTTGATTTAAAACCATCAATAATTCATGAGCCTTGATCGTATTAGCAAAACCTCTTGTCGCAGCTTTTTCAGCATCCGAAAAATCAGCAGATGAATTTTCAAGTCCTCCTAAGATTATATTTATATCTTTTACTGTTGAGTATCTCGCAGCAAAAGGCCCTGTTGTATAAAAGGTATTGTTATCTAAAGTACCTGTTAACAAATCTGCTGTCCACCTTGGGTCAGAACTCTGGAATCTCCAGTATTCTCTACCAGCAACAGCATTGGCATCTATTTGAGTTCCTAATCTTCCTCTCATATCGGCAAGAGCACCTGCCATCGTTTGTATTAATTCTGCTCTAGACAAATCCCCTGAAGCAGTATCAGTTGTTGGTCCGTTTAAGTTTTGTCCATCTTCGACTTCGCAAGAAATCACTGCTAACGAAAACAAACCTAATAGTACTATATTTTTTAGTTTCTTCATTTTCTTATAATTTTTTTATTTAAAAGTCAACAGCTAGGTGAAATAAATATCTCTTTGAAGAAGGGAATGGTGTTACCTCAACTCCTGTAGATAGCCCATTAGAACCAAAGTTAGAAACCTCAGGGTCATAACTATTATAATCAAATACGTTAATTAAGTTATTTCCTGAAAAACCAATTTTAAGATTCGATACATATTTTCCGAAAACTTGCTCACGCAACTTACTAGGTAGATTATAATATAAACCTATTTCTCTTAATCTTAAATATGATGCATCTTCAACAAACGGTGTTGCGTTTCCTGCTCTAAATGCACCGATTCTAAATGGTCCATTTGAAGTTGCTCCTGCAGGGTCAACATCAAAATCATCATAATCTGGACTTGTTCCTCCAAAATCAGTTAATAAGTTCGTCAAATTAATATTATCACCGCCTTGTTTCCAATGCCATAAGAATGATAATGTAAAGTCTTTAAAACTTATATTATTACTCCAAGTCATTTGAAAATCCGGTGCAGAATCACCAAGTTCAACCAAATTACCATTTGCATCATTACCTACGATTTGCGTAGCACTTTTTCCTTCTTCTATTCTAAAAGTACCTAGACCAGCTCCAAATCCACCAAGGTTAAATGGTGCAACATCAAGTTTTGTGATTTCAGATTCATTCGTAAAGAAAATCAAATTAGAACTCCAGTTAAAATCTTCTTTTTCTACAATAGTTGCATTTAACGCGATTTCAACACCTCGATTCTCAAGGTTACCTGCATTTGCAAATCTAGTACCAAAACCAGAAGACGGTTCTGTATTAGCTTGTAAAATAAGATCATCAACTGTTTTATTATAGTAAGAAAATTCTAAACTTATTCTACTTTCTAAGAAACTTGCATCAAAACCTACTTCAAATTCTTTCTGTCTTTCTGGAGTAATATCAGGATCTCCAAGTGTTGCTGGTACTACAATACCAACATTACCGTCAATTAATGAATTTGTATATGCCGTAAACAAAGCTCCGTTTGGTGCAAAGTTACCCGCTTCACCATATGCAGCTCTTATTTTAAACTGATTTACAGCATCGATATTCCAAAAATCAAAACTGTGTAAATTCACAGCTGCAGAAGCTTTAGGATAGTAAAATAACTCATTTGCATCACCGTTGTTATTTGATTTATCTCCTCTTATACCAAGCGTACCAATAATTTTATCTTGATAATTCAATTCTTCTTGCACAAAAAATCCTTGATCTTCTTGTTCTTGTCTAAATTGAGTAACACTAACATTCGCTCCTTGATCCAAGTTTGTTTGAGATGCAATTAAATCTGAGGTTGTATTACGTATTGTATTTCTAGAAAATGTTTGCTTTGTAAGCCCTGCTTGCGTAGTAAAACTAAGATCATTACTAGTGGTATAGTTATGTACTAAAAAAGCTGAATAGTTAGCATCTTTATTTTCTGTCGTTCCTGTTGCTACAAGACCGTTTAAACCACCGTTAGATGGTTTTTGAAATTGTAATATTTCAGGGAAAATAGCTGTGGTTAATAATTCATAGTAATCAACTCCTCCACGTAAAACCAACTTTAAATTAGAGTTGTCGTTCTCGTAAAGTTTAACATCAAGTGAACTACCTACTATAAATCTATTTACGTTTTCTCTGTTTGTAATTAAATCTCTAGTTTGTAACGGATTCGAAGAACCAAAAGGGTTATCTGGATAATTACCATTAGCATCTGGAGATAACTGAGCCCATGGCGGTGTAGAAGAAAGTGCTACCCCAATAGTTGTACCCGTATTATCATTATTAAAAAATCCACGATCACCTTCTGAGTTTATGTAATTCGTTGTTAACGATAATTTTGCTTTTTTATCAAAAAAGTCGTGATCAAGATTAAAACGTATAGATTTTCTATCATATCCTGTGTTTTTTACGATACCATCTTCTTCATTATTAGAAAATGCAGCATAAAACAATGTGTTTTCTGATCCCCCAGAAATGTTTACACTTGTGTTAGAAATGAATCCTTTTTCCCCATATATTTCATCTTCAAAATCAACTAAAGTTCCGTTATTCTGCGCTGCAGTAAATAAGGCACCATTACCAGCTCCCAATGCTTCTGCAGTTGCTGCTGTAAAATTTCTTTGTCCTCTTGCTCTTAATATGGTATTAAATCCAACATCTTGAGAGAACGATATTTTAGTTTTACCTCTTTTACCTTTTTTTGTGGTAATAATAATTACCCCAGCAGCTGCTCTTGCTCCATAAATTGCAGCAGCAGAAGCTCCTTTAAGGATTTCTAAACTCTCGATATCATCTGGATTTATATCTGCAATCCTGTTTGATGGATTATCTTGGTTAGACGCATTACCGCCTCCAGCAGCTCCAGAGACCGCATTTAAACCAGCCGCAGCAATACTACTGTTATTTACGTATACCCCATCAACGATATAAAGTGGTTGTGAATTACCATTGATCGAAGTTACACCTCTTAATTTAACAGCGATACCACCTCCTGGTGCTCCTGAACTCTTTGTAATTAAAGCACCAGCAAATTTACCTGCTAAGGCTCCATCTAAAGTTTGTGGTGGTGTTAGACCAGCCAACTCTTCTGCAGATACAGAGGCTACTGCATTTGCTGCATTACTTCTTTTAACAGAAGTTGCCAGACCTGTTACGACTACCTCGTCTAAGGCTTCAGAAGATTCTGCGATTGTTATTGTAATAGCATCTGTACTAGAAACAGACACTACTTTTTCTGCAAATCCCAAGGCAAAAACTTTAATATTTACTGGTAAACTGCTTACAGAAAGTGTAAAATTACCATCAATATCGGTTGCAGTACCGTTGCTAGTACCATCTTCGACAACGTTAATAAAAGAAGCTCCAACTCCCGACCCCTCGATGACTACTTTCCCAGTAATAGTCTCTTGAGCTAATAGTATAGCCGGAACAAAAATTAATAATAGCAGAATCTTCATTCTGCTAAAATGAGTTTGTTTTTTCATAATGATTTGTTTAAATTATGCCTAAATCTATTAAAAGATAATCATAAATAAATGTTAAAACTAACAATTGTTCGTGCCCAAACCCGCCTTTAACGACAAAATAAATATGATAATTCTTAAAAACTTGTATTATTAACAATTTTCATTCTGTTGTTTAATATTTAACAAATTATTGTTCGTTGTATTTTCTTATGATCCTTACTTATTAACCTTAAAACTTTCTTATTTTTGCAGCCTTAATAACACTATTATGTACAGAAGTCATTCCTGTGGAGACCTACGTCTCGCTGATGTAAATAAAGAAATCACCTTATCTGGTTGGGTTCAAAAGACAAGAGACAAAGGTTTTATGATATGGGTCGACCTAAGAGATCGTTATGGGATTACCCAACTTATATTTGATGAAGACCGTACTCCAAAAGAAGTAGTTGAAACAGCCAAAACACTTGGAAGAGAGTTTGTTATACAAATAAAAGGAACTGTTATTGAGCGTGAATCTAAAAACCCTAACATTCCAACAGGAGATATTGAAATTTTGGTTTCTGAATTAACTATTCTTAATGAAGCCATTGTACCTCCTTTTACCATTGAAGACAATACAGATGGTGGTGAAGATATCAGAATGAAATACCGCTATCTTGATATTCGTCGTAACCCTGTAAAAAACAGCTTACTGTTTCGTCATCAAGTAGCAATGTTAGTGCGTAACTACCTATCTACAGAAGGTTTTGTAGAAGTAGAAACTCCTTATTTGATTAAATCTACTCCTGAAGGGGCAAGAGACTTTGTTGTCCCATCAAGGATGAACGAAGGACAATTTTATGCATTACCCCAATCACCACAAACGTTTAAACAACTTTTGATGGTTGGTGGTATGGATAAATATTTTCAAATTGTAAAGTGTTTTAGAGATGAAGATCTTAGAGCCGATAGACAGCCAGAATTTACACAAATAGATTGTGAAATGGCCTTTGTAGAACAAGAAGATATCTTAGGTATATTTGAAAATCTCACACGTCATTTATTAAAAGAAATTAAAGGTGTATCTATTGCTGATTTCCCAAGAATGACATATGATGAAGCCATGCGCACATATGGTAATGACAAACCCGATATTAGGTTCGGAATGAAATTTGGCGAGCTTAATACACTTGCGCAACATAAAGATTTTAAAGTTTTTAATGATGCCGAGCTTGTCGTGGGGATCGCTGTACCTGGTGGTGCCTCATATACTAGAAAAGAAATTGATAAACTTATTGATTGGGTAAAACGACCTCAAGTTGGTGCATTAGGCATGGTTTATGCAAAATGTAATGAAGATGGTACATATAAGTCTTCTGTTGACAAATTTTATGATCAAGATGATCTAGCCAAATGGGCTTCTACAACAGGTGCTAAACCTGGAGACCTTATATGCGTGCTTTCTGGCCAAACAAATAAAGTACGAGCGCAACTAAGTGCACTGCGTATGGAATTGGCAGAACGACTTGGACTAAGAAACCCTGAAGAATTTGCTCCTTTGTGGGTTGTAGATTTTCCTTTGTTAGAATGGGATGAAGATACAGAAAGATACCACGCTATGCATCATCCATTTACATCTCCAAAACCAGAAGACATTCCTTTATTAGATTCTAAACCTGGTGATGTAAGAGCCAATGCATACGATTTAGTACTAAACGGAAATGAAATTGGTGGAGGATCTATTCGTATTCATGATTCAGAAACACAAGCCTTAATGTTTGATCACTTAGGCTTTACTCCTGAAGAAGCTAAGGAACAATTTGGATTTTTAATGGATGCCTTTCAATATGGAGCTCCTCCACATGGGGGAATTGCTTTTGGATTTGATAGATTAGTTGCTATTCTAGGAGGTCAAGAAACTATACGTGATTTTATTGCATTCCCTAAAAACAATAGCGGCCGCGATGTTATGATAGACTCACCTGCGAATATAGATACCGAACAACTCAAAGAGTTACATATAAAACTTGATTTATAATCATCTAATATTTAAAATCTAAATCCCGCTAATAGCGGGATTTTTTATTACCTTTAATAGTAATGAAAATTTTAAAAATATTTCTTTTAATAGTTATTTCATTATTTTTGGTTATTCTAATTACCATTGGTGGAGTATACTACTATTATATAGGTAGACACCCTGCTGATAACAAAAAATACCCGCACTATATTGGATATTTAGATCCTGAGACAACAGTGTCTAAAGATGGTTTCACATTATGCGAAGAAAAAAAACCTAAATACACACATCATGGCGCTCCAAAACGCGCTTATCGCATTAACAAAAAAGAGTTTGATAAAAATATAAAATCTAAGTACCAAAATAAAGGATACACTGATTATGGATATCTTAATTTTAGGTTTATTATTAATTGTACAGGAGAAACGGGTATGTTCGAAACCATCCAAATGAATATGGATATGCAAGAAAAACAACTTCAACCTGAAATGGTAAAGCATCTGTTTGAATTAACATCAGCATCTGAAAACTGGAACATTATCAAATACAAGGAAGAACCTGTAGATTATTATATGTATGTATCTTATAAAATTGAAAATGGAGAGATCACAGAAATACTTCCTTAAGCTTGTTTTACTGGTATTCATGATTGCTTGTAATTCCACAAAAACCAAGGAAGAAAAAGAAGCTATATCAAAAAAAATTATGCGAAGCTCTGTGGTTCATAATTTTCAAGGGCTTCCAAAATCTATGACAGCCATTGAAAAAGCGATTAAATTAGATCCTAAAAATGCTGATGCATGGAGGGAGTTATCGGTTCCTTATCTTAAAAGAGGAATGCCCACCCAATGGAAACCTCTATTTGATAAAGCAGTAGCTCTTAATCCAAAAGAATGGCAAGGATGGAGAGGATATCTTTATCTATACTTTTATAGAAATTATAAAAACGCCATTATAGACTTTGATGCTACTGATGCTCTAACTCCTAATTTTGATGATCATCCTCAAGGGCAAAGTGTAAATTACATGAGAGGTGTTGCATATCTTGGACTCAAAGATTACACCAAATCAAAAATGTATTTTGATACTTATATTCGTGATCAAACCAAAACTTATGGCGAAGATTATGCCGATGTAACTGCTTTTTTATATCGTGGTATCATTGCATATACAAAACAAGATATAACAACTGCTAAACAGGATTTCTTTAAGGTATTAAAATACTCTGCAAATCATTATGCTGATGCACATTACTATTTAGCAAAATGTTTTCTTGAAGAAGGAAATAAGGATAAATCAAACTTTCATATTCAAGAAGCTGTTAAAGATTTTAACGCAGGGTATTTTCACACACGAGACTATATAGAAGTATTACATCAAATTTATATACAAGATTTGAATGAAGTAATAAATCAATTAGAAAATAGTTAACTTTATTCAACAAAGTATTTTATGTCGGCTTCAAAAAAAACATTTTTGTACAAGCTTTTAAAATGGCGCTATCGAAATATTTCTGACAAGAATTTTATTCTTGTTTTAAGTATCATAGTTGGTTTTGCCGCTGGTTTGGTTTCTTTACTTTTAAAAAACATAACACACTTAATCCAAGTTGTTTTAGAAAGTGATATTATCTCATGGCAAACTTCCTTTTATTTTATTATACCTGTTATTGGGCTTTTGCTTGTTTATGTTTTTACCAAATTTATTGTAAAAAAAGAAGTTCAATCGGCTATCCCCTTAATTTTATATTCTCTTTCAAAAAAAAATGGGGTTATCAAACGAGTTAGTGGTTATTTACCACTTATTTTGGCTCCCATAACCGTTGGTTTTGGGGGTTCGGTAGGGCTACTTGGTCCGGCAATAGGATCAGGGTCTACATTAAGCTCTGATATCGGAAACCTTTTTAAACTAAACACTAAAACTAGATTTTTATTAATTGGGTGTGCTGCAGCTGGTGCTATATCCGCCGTATTTAAATCCCCTTTGGCAGGACTAGTATTTGCTGTAGAAGTATTTAGTTTAGATCTTACCCTTACTTCATTATTACCTCTGCTTTTTGCTTCAGTATCTGCAATCATAACTTCTTATTTCTTTCTTGGAGATGAAGTACTCTTTAGATTTGATGTAGCCGAAAAATTCGATATTTACGATACTCCTTTTTATATAATTCTCGGGGTAGGTACAGCTATCGCTTCTATATATTTTACTAAAATGTATTTTGGAATTCTTCACTTTTTTGATCGTTTTTCAAAAAAAATACATAAGCTATTAATTGGAGGACTGGCAATTGGTGTAATGCTTTATTTCATACCCCCTTTATATGGAGAAGGTCTTGGTTTCATAAACAATCTACTTCGTGGAGATCATTTATCAGCCCTTGGGCAAACACCTTTTGATGATATGACAGGAAACATATGGATTATTATCGGTTTACTTACAGGCCTAACCATATTTAAAGCTATTGCCATGACAGCCACTTTTGCCGCAGGTGGTTCTGGTGGAATATTTATCCCTACTATGGTAATGGGCAGCGCACTAGGAAATGTCGTTTCTAAAGTAATAAACAATCTTGGTATTGGATTTCAAGTTTCTGAAGCAAATTTCACCTTACTAGGCATGGCTGGTCTTATTGCCGGTGTACTACATGCGCCTCTAACCTCTATATTTTTAATTGCCGAAATCACCACTAGTTATGAATTATTTGTACCTCTGATGATAACAACCTCAATATCATTTATTATTTCTAAAAATAGTATTGAGCATAATATTTATACCAGAGAACTAGCAGAACAAGGGCATTTACTTACACATGACAAGGACCAAACTGTGCTTACACTAATGAACCTTGAAGACTGTATAGAAACAAACTTTGTTCCCACAAAATCAAATCACACATTAAAACAATTATTAAGCGATGCCGTTGCAAAATCTAATAGAAATTTATTTCCGGTGACAGATGAATTAGATCATCTTATAGGAATTGTTTCTCTAGACGATATTAGAGATATAATGTTTGACATCACTTTGTATCATAAAGTAACTGTAGAAAACTTGATGACAGAAACATCAACCGTAATTATATATGAAAAAGACAATGTAAAAATGGTGATGCAAAAGTTTCAAGATTCTGGAGTCTGGAACCTACCTGTTATTAAAGATGGTAAATATTTTGGTTTTATTTCTAAATCTAAACTTCTTACCTCCTATCGCAGAAAGTTAATTACTTTTACACAATGATTTTAGTGCAAAATAGAATAGATTCATGAAATACATTATTAAGATATTGTTTGCAGCAGTTGTGATCATGGTAGCTGTAGGATATTACTTTAAAAACACAGGAGATCACCCTACTGGTGATAAGTGGGTAGGCTTAGGAATTTTGGGAGCGTCATTTATTCTTATGCCAATTTTTATCTATCATAGATGGAAAAACAAAAAAGTAAAAGATTATATGCTAACTGAAGAAAACCTCAAAAAAATGCGGGATTACGGCAAAAAAAAGGGGGATTTGAAGCACTAAAAAATCAAAATATTCACATTTCCCTAACTATTCATAAAAAATTTAAAACTACCTTTAGTATTCAACTACAATATTATTTTAATTACAATGGAAGGAACAGTAAAATTTTTTAATGAATCAAAAGGCTACGGATTTATCACTAACGACCAAACAGGAAAAGACATCTTTGTACATGCATCTGGATTAAACGGAGAAGCGTTAAATGAAGGTGACAAAGTTGAGTACGAAGAAGAAGAAGGCAGAAAAGGTATTATTGCTGCGCAAGTGCGCGTAATTCATGATTAAGATAAAAAAATCTAACCTGCAAAAGCACTACAGATGTAGTGCTTTTTTATTTTTCAATATTATATTTTTCCTTAAAAGTTATACTCTTAGCAATTAAATACTCTAGCACTTTCAACTTATCATTTGATTGTAATACAACAACTGTATAAGGTTGTTCATTCACAAAATCTACAAAATCATAATATGATGTTTCTGGAATTTCTAATGCTTCTATTACGAATTCCTCTTTGTAAAAATCAGCAATTTCAAAATTTGTCTCAATATATTTTCTTTTGCCTTTAAAAGCTTTGCCTACTAGATCAACGATTCCTAATAAATTCATAGGTGTTAGATCCATCTCATCAAGAAGTACGGTATTTTTAACAGAAGATTGAGCATCATTAAATGTACCTACCCCCATTTGTTTTAACTCTGCTGCATTCCAAAAAGGTAGATTTTCTGTATACGTAGGTATCTTCTGTAGATCTTTTTCTATTTTACCAGTTAATGAATGTTGTGATACAAAAACTTCATCTAATTGATTAACAGACAACCTTAAACTTATTCTAAAATCATCAGAATCGAGATCTTTCTGGGTAACAATATGTTCTTTAACTTCATATTGCACCGAAGAAAAACTGATTATATCCCCTGGGTTTGCTTTAATCTGAAAAAAACCGGATGTATCATTAATCACACCTATTTCCTGAGTTTTATTAACAATATGTATCGTTTCTAATTTTAAAGTATCGATTACTATTCGACCTTTGAGTAAATTAGACTCTTGACCATATCCAATGCATGAGATAAACCCTATTAAAATAAAAGTAATGCTACGCATGTTACACAATTGCTTTCTACTAAAAGACATTGTGTTCTGCCTATCGTTGCAACATAATGATTATCGCAATAAACTTTTAAGTTCTATTTTTTTGTTTCGAAATAATTTAGAGACTATTTTCAAGAAGGCAATTGCAGTGATATAAGCATCACCAGAAGCCGTATGCCTGTCACTTTTAGATATTTTAAGATCATTGCACAATTCGTCAAGACTATAATGCACTGGACTATTTGTATGATACACTAAATGTTTTGTTTTTTTAAACAATACAGCTGTATCTAAAATTTTATTTTTCAAAACCCCCAGTCCATTCCTTTGCAATGCTTTATTCACCATTTTTTTATCAAAATTTGCATGATGAGCTATCAAGATAGCATCCTCGATATAAGCAATAAATAATCGCAGTGCTTCTTTTTCTGAAAGTTTTAGCAAACTCCCATGTTTACGTATCCCATGAATTTCTACAGTACTCTCTTTAAAAATTTCCTGTTCTAGATATACCTCAATTTGATCAGATACCTGGATACTTTTATTTTTAATACCTACTGCTCCAATAGATAATATTCTATCATTATCATAATCAAAACCTGTCGTTTCGGTATCAAAAGCCACAAAACGAACATCCTTAAACGTAGATTTTTTACTTTTTCTATCAAATAACTTTTCATATTCTTTCCAGAAATCAGGATACTCTTCTTTATTTTTTTTAAACCAAAATCCCATAGTAAGAAAATATCACATTAATGATTTAAGTTGAAATCGAACTCTCAAGATTTCTTGTATATCTCGTATAGGCCTGAAACATCGTTTTAGTCTCAATTTATCTTCTTTAGTCAGTGTATTTAAATCAATAAACCTTCCTGAGTCGTTATGAAGTAAACCTTGTCTGGTCCTGAACTTAATTAATACCCTAAAGGCCTTTGCACAGCTTTCAAAAATAGCGGCATTATTGGGTTCTAATTCGGCTAATTTTTCATAACGCTTTAACGTATTATTTATACTTTTTACATTATGATGTAATGTCAAAATTCGAGCAGCATCGATTAATACCATCATTGCTCTTGATTTTATATCAAAAGAATCTTTATGTTCCCCGTTCTGTTCTACTAAAAATCGATTAAAGAACCCTAATGGAGATGGTTTTTGCAAGGCACTTACTCCTAACATTCCTAAAAATCTATTACTTTTATTTACGCCATCAAAAACAACTTTAGATAATTTATCAACCATAACGGTATCACCAAAAACACACTGAAAATCAAAAAATATCGAAGACAATAATGTTCCTTCTTCTGTGGGTTTAATCATCCAATCTTTAAATTGACTCTCCCAATTTGATACCGACATACACCACCTCGGATTACTCGCCATCATTTCTGCAGGGCAATATTCAAATCCAATAGTATGCAGCCCTTTGGTTATTTTATAAGCTAATTCTAAAAAATAGTTTTGGGTTGTTTTATAGTCTTTATCATCAACATCTTCAAAAACAATTGCATTATCCTGATCTGTTAAAAGTAACTGTTCTCCTCTTCCTTGGCTTCCTAGAACCAGAAAACTAAATTTTACCGGGGGAGCAGTTTTCATTTCATCCAACGCCAACTCAATAACACGAATGATTAATGCCTCATTAATCTCTGAAATAATATGCAATAAGTGGGGAGTTGGGATATCTTGATCTAAATACGTTTTCAGAAGTTTTTTTACTTGCGTACGAATGTATCTTAGCTTCTGAGTCTTCTTAACACGTTTGGCCTCTTTAATTAAAACCGAAGGATTATTTCCAAAAGAGACTAATAAATCATGTTCTGATAGGATTCCGATTAGTTTTGAATTGCGTGTTCCATCCTTTGTTATGCAAAGATGATTAACATCATGTTTAATTAATGCTATTTGTGCCTCGGCAACTGTTAGTTTTTTGGCATATGTAATTACAGGTGATGTCATTATTTCTGAAGCTAATGATCCTATAGCGTATGTTCCCGTAAGTACTTTTGCCCTCAAATCTATATCTGTAATAATTCCAACAGGATATTTATCTTCATTAACAACAACTGCATAACTTGTATTTCGAGCCGTCATTTTTTTAGCTATCACCTCGACACTATCGTCTGAAAGACAAGTAAGAGGTTTTTTTCTATACGTGATACTTCGCAACTCTGAAAGATCTTTAGCAACCTCTATTGAGATTGTATTATCTATTCGATTTCCTTTTTCCGTTTCTGTATAATAGTGACGTGCATGTGATGCAAAAGTGCTTAATACAAATTTGTTTACTTTTATATTTTGCTCGATTAACGGTTCAAAAACTTGTCCCGGAATTGCGTATACAATAGATTCTTCATCTGCTTTGGCAGACATGCGATACTTCTTTTTTATAATCATAATACGAAGACCAAATAAATCCCCTGCATCACAGATATCAACCAAATCTTCTTCGTTAGAGGTGTTTCTATAGAGTCCAACAGCTCCTTCTCTTACAATATAAAATTCATCGTGACAAAGTGTATCTTGCTTAAAAACGTGTTCTCCTTTTTCAACATACAATACTCTAATTTGACCAGATATTGCTAATAACTCTTCTTTTTTAAGAATGTCGAATGGTGGAAATTCTTTTAAAAAATCTTGTATTCTTTCTGCGATCGTATTTTTCATAACTCCGATTATCTGTCAATTGAGATTTCTCTTTTCTATAAAAAATCGCTTTATAAGTTCGCTACATTCTTCTTTAAGTATTCCCCCAATAATTTCTGTTTTAGGATGAAGTTTGGTCCCCATAATACCACAACCTCTTTGTTCATCTATAGCTCCAAACACCACTCTTTTAATTTGACTCCAATACAGCGCTCCGGCACACATCTGGCAAGGCTCTAATGTTACATACATCGTACACTCGTTTAAATACTTACCGCCAAGAAAATTTGAAGCTGCCGTTATTGCTTGCATTTCGGCATGTGCAGTAACATCGTTTAAAAGCTCTGTCAAATTATGAGCTCTTGCAATAATTCTATCCCCCACAACAATAACAGCTCCAACAGGTACTTCATTTTTTTCATAGGCCATATTAGCTTCCTGAAGGGCTCTTTTCATATAGTATGCATCATCAAATGGTTCTAGCATGATATCATGTTTTAAGTAAGGCAAGTAAATTAATCATTTTTATTTTCAATGAAATAAAAGTTCACAAAGAATAGTACAAAATAGTATTTTTGCTTTATGCCTGCATCATTGCTTTCAAAAATAAAACACCCATCAGATCTTAGAAAACTTTCTGATGATCAATTACCCCTATTAGCAAAAGAACTAAGAGATTTTGTGATTAATATTGTTGCCACAAAAGAAGGGCATCTAGGGGCAAGTTTAGGAGTTATCGAACTCACCATTGCATTACACTATATTTTTGACACACCGAATGATCTTTTAGTATGGGATGTGGGACATCAAGCCTATCCCCATAAAATTCTTACCGGAAGAAGAGAAACATTTCACACCAATCGCCAATTAAATGGTTTAAGTGGTTTCCCTAAACGTAGCGAAAGTGAATATGATACTTTTGGAGTAGGTCATTCTTCCACATCCATTTCGGCCATTCTTGGTATGGCAATAGCTTCTAAACTTAAAGGAGATACCAGCAAGCAACATATAGCTGTTATAGGAGATGCATCTATTGCTAGTGGAATGGCTTTTGAAGGACTTAATCACGCAGGAGTAACAGACACCAATATGCTGGTCATACTTAATGATAATGCAATCGGAATTGATCCTAGCGTAGGCGCTTTAAAAGAATACCTTACTAAAGCAAAAGTTGGAGTAAAACCCAGAACCAACAACATAATAGAAGCCTTAAATTTTAATTATTTTGGACCTATTGATGGGCACGATCTTTCTTCTTTACTAAACACCCTAGAAAGATTAAAAACTATAGAAGGCCCTAAACTTTTACATATTATTACCACCAAAGGAAAAGGTTTAAAACAAGCAGAAGAAAATCAAGTAAAGTATCACGCTCCTGGTAAATTTAACGCTTCTACAGGAGATTTGATTCCAAAAGACAGTACAGATCTACCTCCTAAATTTCAGGATGTATTTGGGCATACACTGGTAGAACTTGCTCAAAAAAATGATAAAATTGTTGGAATCACTCCTGCAATGCCTACAGGAAGCTCTTTAAAATATATGATGCAAGAAATGCCTGATCGTGCTTTTGATGTGGGTATTGCCGAGCAACACGCAGTTACTCTAGCCGCAGGGATGGCGACACAAGGATTAGTTCCTTTTTGTACTATCTATTCAACATTTTTACAAAGAGCATACGATCAAGTTATTCATGATGTCGCACTACAAAACTTACCTGTTATTTTTTGTGTAGATCGAGCAGGTCTGGTTGGAGCAGATGGAGCCACCCATCACGGTGTTTTTGATATTGCATATTTAAGTTGTATCCCGAATATGATTGTAGCTGCACCTGCTAATGAAATTGAATTAAGGCACATGCTTTACACAGCATCTTTAGGACTAGAACATCCTATCGCTATTCGATATCCACGTGGGAGAGGACATATTATTGATTGGAAAGTTTCACCACAAAAATTAGAAATTGGTAAAGCAAACTGCCTAAATAAAGGAACAAAAATTGCCATTATCTCTACCGGAACCATAGCTCATAATGTTACTCAAGCTATTGAAACTATCGAAGAAAACATTGCACACTATCACTTTGGGTTTATAAAACCCTTAGATACAACGCTTTTGCAAAAAATATTACAACAATACCAAACAATTATAACGGTAGAAGACGGTGTGATAAAAGGTGGTTTTGGAAGCAGTATTATTGAATTTGCTAATCAATATAAATTTAAAAATAACATCACTTCTTTAGGGGTTCCTGATCAATTCATCCACCATGGTACAACAGATGAGCTATACGAAATTTGCGGAATTTCTATCAAAGGAATTCAAAAAGTAGTTCTCGAAAACCTTTAATTTTTCATCAGGTTTTATCGCATATTCTTCTCTATTCAGAACTGTAACAATTTCAAATAGTTAAAATAAATTTTATAGGGTAACACTTTCATGTGTTATAACACATACATGCGTACAAACAAAAATCAAACAGTTATTAGCTCACCTTAGGCATAATGTTATGTTAAAAAGGCTATTTATACCGCAAACTATATTTTCTATAGAACTAAAACATAATAAAACAAAAACTTCCCAACACATTCTATAGTACAAGAGCATTTAACTTTTTTACTTTGATCTAGAATTATTATAAATTTCACAATATGTACGAGGCACTATTCCATTTTCAGAGTATTAAAAAAATATCCACATCTTCAGATTTACAATTTAACAGGGATTTATGAAAAAACAAAGAAACAGAACTGTTCTTAACCACATTAAGTTAAAGTATAAACTAATATTTAATCTTAAAACTTAATTATGAAAAAATTCTTTTTAT
Source organism: Aquimarina aggregata (assembly GCF_001632745.1). GTDB lineage: Bacteria > Bacteroidota > Bacteroidia > Flavobacteriales > Flavobacteriaceae > Aquimarina > Aquimarina aggregata. Next base: position 590,018 of record NZ_LQRT01000035.1, read on the forward strand.
TGTTTTTAATTACATCAATCTCGTTTATTTCTTGTGAAAAAAATGAAATTGATAGTGACATTGAAACTTCTGAAATTACTGTTGATTATGACCAAAAATCTGCACTTCAAAGAGATTTTGCTAGAGCTATGGCTTTAGCTCTAAAAGAAAGCATTCCTCTACGGAAATTTATTAAAGATGAAGCATTAAAAATGTTTGACAATGATTATGATATTTTATATCATATGGTAAAAAACAAACAACTATCTGATGGAAAGAAATTAAGGGATGTATTAAAAAAATATTATAAAGATGAAAATCGTCTAGATGAGATAGAGAATCAAGTTCCTCTTCTAACTATTTTAGTACCTACTTTACCAAAAAACTCTTTTTCAGCAGAACTTTGGGATGTTCAAAATGAAGTGCCTGAAGTAGCTATAAGAATGAATAATACAAACCATGTTCCTGTAATTAACAATCTAGGAGAAGAATATATTATAAAAGGAGGTCATATTCCTGGGTTTCCCATAATCGTAATAAAAGAAAATGAGAGAATAGTTTATAATAGTGGACTGACTAAAGAAAATCGCTATCTTAAAGGAGCTGAATTTTCAACAAAAGATAATAGAAGCTTTCAGTTTTTAAGTGATGCTTTCGATAGATCTAAAGTACAAAATATATCAAAAAGAAGAACGCGAAGGCTAGATCAGAAGATATTAGATGCATATGATATATATAAAAATACAGATGGATGGCATAGGGATTATATATATTACGATCTAACACAAAATAACACAAGAGATCAATTTTCTTTTGATTTTCAAGAGCATATTACAGATTTTGTTTTAATAGATGCTATGAACGCATATCAAAAGATTGCTGACCAAAGTGGTGAACCCAATTACCTAAATTCGAAAAAAGAAAACTCATCAGGTTGGACCGGAGGGTTTTTTGAATTTAAAGTAAAGGTTTTAATAAATGCACGTAATGGTGTTGGAGAAGAATTAACAACATTTTTCACTGCTAAACCTGAAGAATTATTTCTTATTGAGTATAGACAACTTACTGAAAATATAAATATATATGTGTTTGAATCTATATACTCTAAGACAAAAAGGATGATGCTTCCGCTTTTTAACTGGGATTTAAATCAGTATGCTTCATCAATAAAAATAGAAATAGAAGAAGTCGATTTAACTGAAACAACGACAATTACTGATACAAGACTTGTGAAATTTGCGAATAATTTCTCTATTGATCCAACTGACGGCATACTAAAAAAAATAGGCCTTAAATTTGGAGCTAGTCTAGAACAAAATGTTTCACAATCGGTACAGAAAAAAATCACACAAGGAAATGATGAATTAGGTGAAGTAATTATTAATTTCGCAGATAATGTTTACACTGGTAAAAAACATAGAAGAAGGTATATTACTAGACGATATTATACAGGGTTATTTGGAATAAGTGTAGAACCTATCAGGGTACAAAATTAATTGTTCATAAATATTCTTAGAACAGCTTTAAGTCCGAAAGTCCACTGATAAAAAACTGGGAATCCTGAATATGTAAATATAACTCTGAAAACAAGGTTATATTTACATATTCTAAAATGGTTGATTTTGCATATTCAATGTATAAGAATTATTATTTAAGTAATTTCTTCACAACTGTAACCCTCGTATTTTCTGAAATTTCAATAAGGCATTTCCATCAGTAAGGCTAGCTACATAATTACTTATACTTATTAAGCGACTATATAAATTTTCATTTTTATAATCAAAATTTTGACCTTCTGCCCTTAAAATAAGTTTATCATAATTTGAGCTCTTGTTTTGATTAAAATTATCGGTAGCCACGCAATATCGATCCAGTAGTGTTGCCAGAATCTCATATCCCGCAATTTCCTTTTCTGTTACTTCTTGACTTTGGTAAATTTTATCTACGCTAATTTTAATAATATCATCAATTTGGGCCTCGTATTTACTCTTATCAATCAGCGCCATATCAAATTCTCCTGATAATATCTGTTCTTCATGATCAACAAACACACTAGCTGCTTCCTGTATTAAGGTATTAATTGCCAATGCTCGCAAATAACTTAATCGATCTGCGGTAGTAGCTAATTTATTATATTTTGATGTATTGATCGTATCTTTAACTAATTTGATTAAGTACTCTAAGGCGTACTCTTCATCAATTAATCCTAGATTTATACCATCTTCAAAATCGATAATGGTATAACATATATCATCTGCTGCTTCAACCAAAAACGTTAACGGATGACGACTGTAAGTAACCTCACCTCCTATCTTATATTTTACTAAACCTACATCTTCTGCTACTTCATCAAAAAAAGATTTTTCATTCTGAAAATATCCAAATTTTTTGTGAGCGATATGTGATGTTGGCTTTTTAGGCAGTGATTCTTTTGGGTATTTCATAAAAGCACCCAAAGTGGCATAAGATAGTCTGAGTCCGCCTTCTATACCTTCTCTAGACTCTGTTAAAATTTTAAACCCATTAGCATTTCCTTCAAAATCAATTAGATCTTGATATTGTTTTTCTGTAAGTTGTTCTTTGTATCGGGTTCCGCTACCGGTTTTAAAATACTCTCCTATAGCTTTCTCTCCAGAATGTCCAAACGGTGGGTTACCTATATCATGCGCCAATGCAGCTGCAGCGACAATGGCTCCAAAATCATTAAAACGGTACCCATGAATAGTATCTAAATGAGGATGCTTTTCTAAAATCTTTTTACCCACTACTCTACCCAAAGAACGACCAACAACCGATACCTCTAAACTATGCGTTAGTCTGGTATGTACAAAACTAGTTTTGGATAACGGTATTACCTGAGTTTTATCTTGTAAACTTCTAAAAGCAGAAGAAAAAATAATCCTATCATAATCTACCTCAAAGCCCAGTCGAGTTTCATCCTGTTCTTTACGTAATCTTTTATTTGTATCTCCTTGTCGTTTTAAAGACAGAAGTTGCTCCCAATTCATCATAAATTAAAATTCTAACTATATGTCATAAAAGTAATAATGGTATCAAAGATACTATTATCGCGTAATGTATGATATCATTTTATTCTTTGAATTGGTAATAAAACAAAAATCAAGGAGTAAATGAATTATCACACCAATTATTTCACTCTTAAACAGGAAATACGATGAAATATTTTTATTCAAATTTTTATGTCAAATTTGAGTATACCACATAAAATCAAACTATATGAAAACAGACTATGACATCATTATTATTGGTGGAGGAGCTATGGGTCTTTCGACTGCTGCCGAGTTAAGTACTTCAGGAAAAAAAACTCTTGTTCTCGAACAATTTGGTTTTTTTAACGATAAAGGAAGTTCTGCGGGTCTATCAAGACAGTTTAGAGTTCAATATGCACAAAAGTACATGGCACAACTTGCATTAGACTCTATCCCATATTGGGATAAATTACAAAAATCAACTAAAGATATCCTCATCGATAAAGTTGGTTCCTTATGGTTTGGTGACCCTTCAATTAGTTCTCAAGAAGGTGGTATACAAGCAGCAATAGATGTCATGAAGGAATTAAAAATCCCATTTACAGAGTTAACTGCTAAAGAGATAGAAAAAGACTTTCCTTTTAAAGATTTACCCAAAGATTATTTTGGTTTCTTTCAAGAAGATGGAGGAATTATTGATCTAGGTGCAACCTTAAGAACTTTATTTAATATCGCTAATAGTTCTAAAAATATCGAATTAAAAGAATATGAAAAAGTAACTGATATACAATCTAAAAACGATGGAATAATTACTGTTTCAACAGCCAATGAATCATTTAGTACCGAAAAACTAATTATTACTCCTGGAGCGTATATCAATGACATATTAAAACATTTTGGATTATCTGTAAATGTTGATATATGGGAAATGTCTTCTGCTTACTATAAAAAAATTGAAGATATTAAACTCCCAACGTGGTTCGTTTTTCAAGAACCGCAAAACACTAGTTTATTTTATGGGTTTCCAGAGGTAAACTGGGCCAACCCAGGTTATATTAGAGTGGCTCCAGATATTCCGGACGCTATTTTAAAAGATCCTTCACAAAGATCAGGAAAACCTAGTGAAAAAAGCTTACAACTTAACTCAAATTGGGTAAAAGAGCATATGATTGGATTAAACGATCAGGCAGAATTTACATCTACTTGCTTAATTACACTAAACAATAACAATAAAGAACTCATGATTGACACACTTCCTGAGTGGGTTCATAATCATAAGAATATTATAGTATATACTGGTGGTTGGGCCGCTAAATTTATACCCTTACTTGGAAAAATATTGGCCGATTTAGCTGTTACAGGCACTACCAAATTTGACATCTCTCCTTTCAAAATTCAGTGGCCAGTTGTAAGAGGTGAAATAAGCAATAGATTATTGACTACACAAAGAGAAAATCTAAAATTAGATGTAGCCATTGTAGGTGCGGGAGCTTCTGGTTTATATTCGGGGTATCGTTTGTTAAACGGTACAGACAAAAATGGCAACAAATTAAACTTGGATGTAGGAATTTTTGATCTAAGTGATCGAATTGGTGGAAGACTAGAATCTATCAAACTTCCTGGGATGAATGTTGTAGGAGAATTGGGTGGTATGCGTTATATGACAGAGCAAAAAATAGTTACTGCCTTAATAGAAGATGTGTTTTCTACTCAATATGCTCTAAAGCCTATTGATTTTCCTATGGGTGATGCCAATCATCATTTATTTTATTTAAGGAAACAACGTTTTTTTGCGAATCGATTTTCTCAAGCAAAAATTACAGGAGAGCATTTTGAAACCCGATATTTTGTTGAGGATAAATTTAAAGGAAAAAGCTCTGATGATATATTTACTGAAATTATAAGTGAAGTACTTGAAGCAGACGGATATTCTTTAAAACAAATTCAAGAAAGCCCTTATGCAAGAGAAGTATGGAACGAGGTTAAACAAAAGCTAGTGTATCGATTTCCTGGTCCCTATGAAAATATGCTTGTCTATAAAATTGGCTTCTGGAATTTATTAAAAGATCGTTCTTCGCAAGAATGTTATGAATTTTTAGCTCAGGCAGGAGGATATTATTCTAATACCATAAACTGGAATGCTGCAGAGGCTTTTCCTTATATGGTTGGTGACTTTGCCAGTGATGCTGTAAAATACAAAACCATCGAAGGAGGTTACGATCAGGTTTTAACTTGCCTAGCCGATGATTTTATTCAAAAAGGAGGAAAAATACGTATTAAAAACAGGCTGAAAACTTTTAGAAAAAACCCAGACAATTCGAGTGAATACAAATACATATTAACTTTTTATAATCTCGAAAAAAAGGATACTTGGGAAGTAGAAGCAAAAGACATTATACTTGGGATGCCCAAACGTTCCTTAGAGTTATTAGACCAAGATAATTTCTTCTTTAATATAGACACACAACAGAAATTACACAACAACATGAATTCTGTAACTCCTGAACCTTCTTTTAAAATATTACTAGGGTTTGAGGATCCTTGGTGGGAAAAAGGTTTAGGCGCAAAAGCAGGTGAATCCATTACTGATTTACCTATGAGGCAATGCTATTATTTTGGTGTTGATCCTAAAAACTCACATTCTCTATTTCTAGCCAGTTATAATGATATGAGAACTGTAAGTTTCTGGCAAGCATTAGAAAAAGGAGAGAAATTCCAGACTACAGAAACAAGACTTGTACGTGCTAAAAATACAATATATCCAAATTATGAACACGCCAGTAAGGTAATGGTAGACGAAGTTATGAGTCAAGTAAAAGAATTACACGGTCCAGCTATCGAAATACCGAATCCGTATACTTCTGCTTTTAAAGATTGGACAAAAGATCCTTATGGCGGCGGTTATCACGCATGGAAAAACAATTATAAAGTATGGGAAGTAATGCCATATATGAGACATCCTTATAAAGAAGAAAGAATCTTTATTGCGGGAGAAGCCTACTCTGATCAACAAGGATGGGTTGAAGGTGCGTTTTGTGTTGCAGAACATATTATGAGAGAGAAATATGAACTAGAATGTCCTTCTTGGTTAGATCAGGATTATTATATCGGATGGTAAAAATAAGCTATTTACAGTAAACACAAAAGGGGAAGTATCCTATGAAAACTTCCCCTTTTTCCCTATTATAAATTGGATCTTAAGATCCACACATTAAACAGTCGTCTCCTTCGCCTTCTTTTGATTGTGCTATAATTGCACGAAGTTCTTCTGGAGAAAGCGCTGTTCCTTCTACAGGAACTGGCTCTGATTTTGGTTCTGCTTTAGCAGTTGCTTGCGCTTCCATCACCTGTGCAGCAGCCACAGCTACTTTTTCAGGTTGTACATCTTCTTTCTTTTCACTTTTAAGTGTAAACTTAATAGCATCAACGGCAGATTTTGTTCTTAGGTAGTACATTCCTGTTTTCAATCCACTTTTCCAAGCATAGAAATGCATAGATGTTAATTTTGCCATCGTTGCACCTTCCATAAACAAGTTCAATGATTGAGACTGGTCAATAAAATACCCTCTATGACGTGACATATCAATAATATCTTTCATACTTAGCTCCCAAACAGTTTTATATAACTCTTTAAGATCTTGCGGAATAATGTCTATATTTTGGATAGATCCATTTGCACGCATAATAGCATCTTTAAGATCATCTGTCCATAATCCTAACTTTACTAAATCCTCTAATAAATGCTTATTAACTACTATAAATTCTCCTGATAATACACGTCTTGTATAAATATTGCTTGTGTATGGCTCAAAAGCTTCGTTATTTCCTAATATCTGAGAAGTAGATGCTGTTGGCATAGGAGCAACTAATAATGAGTTACGCACACCATTTTTAAGCACTTGCTTACGCAATTTTGCCCAATCCCAACGACCACTTAACTCTTCATCTTTTATACCCCATAAATTGTATTGAAACTCTCCTTTTGATATCGGAGACCCTTCATAACTCTGGTAAGCTCCATCTACTTTTGCTTCTTCCATAGATGCCGTTACTGCAGCAAAATAAAGTGTTTCAAAAATCTCTTGATTTAATTTTTTAGCCTCATCACTTGTAAATGGTAAACGTAATTGTATAAAAGTATCTGCTAAACCTTGTACACCTAAACCAATCGGGCGATGACGTACATTAGAGTTTTCGGCTTCTTTTACCGGGTAATAATTACGATCAATTACTTTGTTTAAGTTTTTAGTTACTCGTTTTGTAATTCTAAACAGTTCTTTATGATCAAATTCTCCATTTTTCACAAACATTGGTAATGCTATAGAGGCAAGATTACAAACTGCTACTTCATCAGGGCTTGTATATTCTAAGATCTCTGTACATAAATTAGAAGAACGAATAGTTCCTAAATTTTGTTGATTAGATTTGCGGTTTGCAGCATCTTTATACAACATATACGGTGTACCTGTCTCAATTTGTGACTCTAAGATTTTCTCCCAAAGTTCACGTGCTTTTATAGTTCTACGTCCTTTACCTTCTGATTCAAAACGTAAATACGCTTCTTCGAATTCATCACTATGGATATCAAATAAACCAGGGCATTCGTTAGGACACATTAATGTCCATTCTGCATCATCTTGTACACGTTTCATGAATAAATCAGGAATCCACATTGCATAAAACAAATCACGCGCACGCATTTCTTCTTTACCATGGTTTTTCTTAAGATCTAAGAAGTCAAAAATATCTGCATGCCATGGTTCTACATATATTGCAAAGGATCCTTTTCTTTTTCCTCCTCCTTGATCAACATAACGAGCTGTATCATTATACACTCTAAGCATAGGTACAATACCGTTAGATGTACCATTAGTTCCTGCTATGTATGATCCTGTAGCACGAACATTATGAATAGATAACCCTATACCTCCTGCAGATTGAGAAATCTTAGCCGTTTGCTTTAACGTATCGTATATACCATCTATACTATCATCTTTCATTGTTAAAAGAAAACAAGATGACATTTGTGGTTTTGGTGTTCCAGCGTTAAATAATGTAGGGGTAGCGTGTGTAAAATATTTTTTAGACATTAACTCATAGGTCTCTATAGCTGCATCCAAATCATTTGGATGAATCCCTATAGAAACTCGCATAAGCATATGTTGCGGACGTTCTGCAATCTTACCGTTTATCTTAAGTAAGTATGAACGTTCTAATGTTTTAAAACCAAAATAATCATAACCAAAATCACGATTATATATAATAGTAGAATCTAATTTCTCTTTATTCTTAATAATCACATCATATACATCATCTGCGATTAACGGTGCTTTTTTACCTGTTCGCGGATTAACATACTCATATAGATCAGTTACTACTTCTGAGAAAGTTTTCTTTGTATTCTTGTGTAAATTTGAGACTGAAATTCGAGCCGCAAGTTTGGCATAATCTGGGTGTGTTATCGTCATCGTTGCTGCTATTTCTGCTGCAAGATTATCTAACTCACTAGTTGTCACCCCATCGTACAATCCTTCTATCACTCTCATCGCAACCTTTACTGGGTCAACTAATGGATTAAGCCCATAACATAATTTTCTTACCCTTGCGGTAATTTTGTCGAACATAATTGGTTCTTTACGTCCATCTCTTTTTACTACATACATACGTTTTTTGGTTTTTAAAACTTTCTTCCCTAGAAGAAAATGCAATTACTTTGTGTTGCTAATTATACAATTTGAATCCCAAAAAATCATATTTCATCTACTAGAAATAAGCTAATAAACAGAATCTTTACAATTCTAAATTAGAATAGCCCTACTACATCAAATATAATTCTCTGACTTTCGTCCCTTTTTGTTGTTGTAACTCGCTTTTAAAAAGCTGTATCAAACTGAGCTAATCTTCATAAAACAGAAGAAATGTTTGTGACTAGCTCAGAATGATTATATTATTAATGTTTGGAGGTAATTTCTAAGAACTAGAAATCGGCATCAAAACTTATTTTGTTCTCTTCGGTATCTTTGTTGAGTACTCCAGCTTTTTGATATTCTGAAACTCTTTTTTCAAAGAAATTAGTTTTTCCTTGCAAGGAAATCATATCCATAAAATCGAATGGATTTGCGGTTCCGTATTCTTTCTCACATTCTAATTCTACTAATAATCTATCTGTAACAAATTCTAGATACTGCGTCATTAATTTTGAATTCATACCTATTAAACTTGCAGGAAGTGATTCGGTAATAAACTCTCTTTCTATATTTAACGCATCTACAATAATCTCACGAATTCTTTCTTTTGGCACTTTGTTTACTAAGTGTTTATTATGCAAGTGTACTGCAAAGTCACAATGAACACCTTCGTCTCTAGATATTAACTCGTTAGAAAATGTTAAACCTGGCATTAGTCCACGTTTTTTAAGCCAAAAAATAGAACAAAATGCTCCTGAAAAGAAAATCCCTTCTACAGCAGCAAATGCTATAAGACGTTCTGCAAAAGAATCAGAATCGATCCATTTTAAAGCCCAATCTGCTTTTTTCTTAATCGCAGGGAAATTTTCAATTGCATTAAACAGTAAATCTTTTTCTTTTTCGTCTTTTACATAAGTATCTATAAGTAGTGAATACGTTTCAGAATGAATGTTTTCCATCATGATCTGAAAACCATAGAAAAATTTTGCTTCACTATACTGAACTTCATTTACAAAATTTTCTGCAAGATTTTCATTTACAATTCCATCTGATGCTGCAAAAAATGCTAAAATATGTTTGATAAAATACTTTTCATCTGCTGTAAGTTTTGTAGACCAATCTGTAAGATCCTGATGTAAATCAATTTCTTCTGCAGTCCAAAAACTAGCTTCGGATTTTTTATACCATTCCCAAATATCATGATGTTGAATCGGGAAAATCACGAATCGATCTTTGTTTTCTTGCAAAATAGGTTCTACGATGCTCATCTTAATTTTTTTTAGCTGTTTTTCTTACAATTTCTCTCTTTCCGCTATGGACTAACAAAGATCAAAAAATACCGTAAAAGTTCTACCAAAAGTTAACAAACGTTTTCAACAAAGTTTTCAACACGAAGTGAATACCATAAAAAAACATAGGCTTAACAATACATTTATAAAACACTGTTAATCAGATATTTATATCTATTTTAAAAAATACAATTATGCCATGTTTTGTTTCAAAAAACTCTTATTTCTCGGCTGCTAACCGTGTTTTTTTAACAAAAAAAACAAAACCTCAAAACAAGTCAATTTACGGCAAAACCGTAACGTTAAAACTGTTGTTTTTCACTAAAAAAACATTAAAAATAAATTTTAATTAAGCTAGGAAATCTAAAAAGTGAAGTTATTTTTTTAGATTTTCGGCAACTTTTTCAAGTTCTAAATACCAATTCTCTCCGAATTTTCGGATCAAAGCGTCTTTAACAAATTTATACACGGGCACCTGTAATTCTTTCCCTAAAGTACACGCATCATCACATATTTCCCATTTGTGATAATTTACTGCTGAAAACTCGGTATATTCTTGCACGCGTATTGGATATAAATGACAGGAAACGGGTTTTTTCCAATCTACATCTCCTTGGTTATATGCTTCTTCAATCGCACATGATGCTATACCTTTTTCATCAAAAATAACATATGCACAATCAGCTCCATTAATTAAAGGAGTTTCAAGCTCTCCATTTTCTGTCTTCACAAAGGTTCCTTGTTCTTCTATAGCTGCAATACCTTCTTCTCGCAAATACGATTTAATTACAGGATATATCTCTTCTAGCTTTTGGGTTTCAGATACTTCTAGCGGAGCTCCAGCTTCACCATCAATACAACATGCGCCCTTGCACGCAGAGAGATTACAGACAAAATCTTTCTCGATAATATCTTCAGAAATAATAGTTTTCCCTAATTGAAACATGCCGCTAAGATAATTCTTATACCAGAGAATTTTTACAATTTATTCACCTTTTTATAATACCTTTATTAAATAAAGGTTATTTACATTTACAAAAAAACTGAAACCATCGCTACATGAACTTCGACCTTAAAGAAATATTAACAGCAAGTATGATCTTATTTGCCGTTATAGATATTGTAGGAAGTATTCCTATTATTATTGATCTACGTAAAAAAGCAGGACATATTCAAAGTGAAAAAGCATCTATCGTTGCTGCCATTATTATGATTCTTTTCTTATTTGTAGGTAAAGAAATCTTAAGCCTAATAGGAATAGACGTTAATTCTTTTGCTGTTGCTGGTTCTTTTATCATTTTTTTCCTTGCCATAGAAATGATCTTAGGTATCCAATTATACAAAGACGATGCTCCAGAAACTGCAGCTGTAGTGCCATTAGCTTTTCCTTTAATTGCCGGTGCAGGTACTATGACTTCAATCTTATCCCTGAGAGCAGAATATCAACCCATTAATATTGTAATCGCAATTATCATCAATATTATCTTTGTATATGTAGTATTAAAAGCTTCTGGAAGAATAGAAAAAGTCTTAGGAAAACAAGGAATTAATGTGGTAAGAAAGATATTTGGAGTAATTTTGTTGGCGATAGCCGTTAAATTATTTGCGACTAATATTAAAGGATTATTTTAAATCTTTAAATCAAACATTTTGAAATATTTTATTTACGCATTAATTACAATTGCGACAGTTTTATTAATTTACAATGCTACACATTTAGAAATTGACAATTTACTTATCGGTGATAGTAAAACAGCTCTTATTGGTATTTTGGCTTCTGCATGTGTTATTATATTATTGCTTATTTTATTAATGTCTAGGCGCATTCAACAAAAAAACACAAAGCGCTAATAACTATTTAAAAGTTCTATGTTTATTTGAAAACAAAGAAACATGCGATAATTACTGGTGGAATAGATATCACCATAAGAATCATAAATAAATTATGAAGTTTTCTGAAAATTAAAGCTCTTTTTAATGATTTCCTGAGCTTTACATCTCCCGAGTTTATATGTTCTCTTATAATATCAGCAGACACATATGAGGTATCTACCAAAATATCATGTTTCAGAAAAATAGCTGCACTATTATCTAGTAGTCTAAAGGCAACTGCTATAATGAAGAAAAAAAGTGGCGAGCAAATTGCTATGGCAGTCAAATACTCAATAAATTCTTTCATACTATGGGGCTTACACCTATTTAGCCTTATAATTGGCCGGTTATTACTCTTCTTTATATATTGATAATACTTTATTAATCATTGCATCGTCTTCATTTAAAATTTTCTCAAACACATCTGTACCAAATAGCTGCTGTGCCATTGTGGCTTTTAAGTATTTCTTAAGTTGTTCTTGATAATTACTTAATCTAATATCAATCCCTATTCTTTTTGCATACGCTAAAAAGCCTTCTGCAAATTCATCATCTATAGTGATTTTTTCATCAAATTCTTCTTGAGATACGCTGTTATAAAATACTCTTTTTTTATCTAATTCTTCAAACACATAACGTCCCATTCGCCCAGTACGAAGCAGATAATTAAGTGTCTCACCAACTCTTGTTGTATCTTTACTTACAAAAAGATCAGGAATTATACCTCCACCTCCGTAAACTGTTTTTCCGCCAGGTGTTTTAAATTTTAAAGAATCTGCTACTTGAATACTATCCGCACTTTGCAACTCTCCGTTCTTATATCGCTCTAAATATTCATTAAAATACTCTTTATTACCATTTTCATATGGTTTTTGTATAGATCGCCCTGTTGGCGTATAATATCTAGAAATTGTTAATCTCACGGCACTACCATCTCCTAATGCCATTTCTCTTTGCACTAATCCTTTACCATAGGATCGTCTACCTACTATAAGACCTCTGTCATTATCTTGAATTGCTCCTGCAAAAATTTCACTAGCAGAAGCTGAGTTTTCATTAAGAAGCACATAGACTTTACCTTCCTCAAAATCTCCATCACTGGTAGCAAAATTATTGTCTATTGCCCCTTTCTTATTTTTGGTAAACATAATGAGCACATCATCCTCTAAGAATTCATCTGCCATTCTTAATGCTGGTGCGATAAAGCCACCGCCATTATCTCTTAAATCTACAATCATGCTATTAGCTCCCTTATCTTTTAGAGAATCTAACGCTATTTTAAATTCTTTATATGTTGTCTCTGCAAATCGATTAATCTTTATATATCCTAGCTTATCTTCTAATAAATACGCTGCATCTACACTTTGCAAAGGCACTCTGCCTCGTTTTACTACAACATCAAAAACACCTTCTCCTTTACGATAGACTTTAAGCTGAACTTGACTATTAAGTTCTCCTTTTAATTTATTAGCCAACCCTTCTCTTTCTAGACTTTCGCCATACAAAGTATCATTATCTGCCATTAATATTCTGTCCCCAGCCTTTATACCAGATCGTTCGCTTGGACCACCTTTGATCGTATTAATAACAGAAATAGAGTCTCTAAAGGAATAGTATGTAACGCCAATCCCAATAAAATCACCTTGCATACTTTCTGTAATGCCTTCTAGTTCTTCTGGCGGAATGTATACCGAATGAGGATCTAAGTTTTCTAAAATCCTATTTACTGTTACTTCTACAATACTATCGGTATTAATATCATCTACATATTCATAATCTATATAATCGATAAGACGGTTAAGTTTTTCCTTTTTGGCATTTGAAGAAAATAGTTTTGCTGAAGGGTTATTAAAATCTAATTTACTACCCAAAAACACTCCTGCTCCAACCGCCAATCCTAAAAATAAAGGCAAGTATTTTTTCGAATATCCCATTTACTGTTCTAAATCCGTAATCTGTTCTATTTCTACTCCAGCTTTAGCAAGAAATGCTAATCCAGAGTCATCTTTATATCCTGTTTGATACACTATCCGTTTTATTCCGGCTTGATGAATCAATTTACTACACTCCTTACATGGTGATAACGTGATGTATAATGTTGCTCCTTTGCATGACTGCGTAGATGAAGCTACTTTAGAGATAGCATTAGCTTCTGCATGTAACACGTACCACTTTGTATATCCTTCTTCGTCTTCGCATGGGTTTTCAAAACCCGTTGGGGTCCCGTTAAAGCCATCCGAAATAATCATTCTATCTTTAACAATAACCGCTCCAACTTTTTTTCGTTCACAATGTGATAATTTCCCCCATTCGGCTGCTATCCTTAGATAGGCCTTATCGTACTTAAGTTGTTTCTTTTTAGGCATAAAATAGAATGACTTGTATTCTCATAACAATCAAAATACGAATATATTATTACCATGTGGCAAATACAACTCTAAAGCTCACTTAATTACCAAATTTTATTTGCAATAAGCATTGGGATCACCATTCCTATTACAACAGATGAGATAACTAAAATCCAATCTCGTTTAGAAAATCTAAAAAATGTTTGCATGATAAAACTTATAAAAATCACTATAAAAACCACAACTATTTGAGACAATTCAACCCCTAATGCAAACTCGATTAAAGGTAAAATCTTTGAGCTCACATTACTGCTTATTGCCTTAAAATAACTTGAAAAACCTAAACCGTGTATAAGACCAAAAAACAATGTTGTTGCATATAGAATTCCCATTTTTCCATTTCTGGAACCTCCCTTAGAAGACAGCACATTAAATATCGCGGTTACTAGTATTGTAACAGGAATCAAAAACTCTACTAATCGTGAATTTACAGATACAACATTGTATGTTCCAAGTATTAAAGAGATGGTGTGCCCTAAGGTAAAGATCGTAACGAGTATCAAAACCTTTTTCCACTGATCGAAGGTATAACCTACAGTAAGCACAATTAAAAATAAAATGTGGTCGTATGCATTCCAATCTAATACATGACTAAAACCTAATTTGACATAAAGCCAAAACTCTGACATATTCTAAAATTTTGAGGTTAGGCTAATGTACAAATAAAAACACGTATCAAAAGTTTAAAGAAACTATAAAACTCGTATGATCTGTCTATTTTTATAAATTATCCATAAAGAAAACCATTAATACCTTTATTTTTTGGTCTACTTGATGATTATCGTTTCTGAAGTTATCTTTTTATAAACCTTGTAAAACACTATAAATACTAATACTCTTAAAAAATCAGCCATATTTAGGGTAACATTTGTCTGCCAATTGTAACTAATAGTAAATCAAAAAAGTATACTTTTGTCAACCGCTTCCTCCAAAAAATTTATTAAAACACTAGTTATGAATGCTAAGATATATAGGCTCAAAGCTTTTAATCTTCAGGAAATGTTATTGGTACTAGCAATTATAGGAATATTACTATTGATTGCGCTACCAAATTTTTTACCCTTAATTGCACAGACCAAAGCACAGGAGGCCAAAATACAGTTGAAAACCATAAGTAATATGGAGACTCAGTACAGGTATTTGAATTCTAAGTATTCTATTGATTTTACAGAAATTAATTATGAAGCCCCTGCTACAGTTAAAAATGGTGGCACTGCAAATTATAGTTATGAAATTATCGAGGCATCTGTTTCTAATTTTAAAGCTAGAGCAACCGCAGTTGTAGATTTTGATGGTGATGGGGTCTTTAATGTATGGGAAATTGACGAAAAAGGTAGCCCAAAACAAATTGTAAAAGACTAATATGCTAGTTTTAAAAGGACTTATTATATTTAATCTGGGATATATTACTTATCAGGATATCAAGAGTAGAACTGTTTATTGGTTTCTATTTCCTACTCTTATGCTTTTACTTGGATATTTACATTACTCAAACACGCAACAAATACAATTCTTAACAGCTATTGCAATTAATATTACTTTGGTTTTAGCAATACTAGCTATACTATATTTATATACTGTTTTAAAGATAAAACGTCCATTTTTTAAAGAAGTTTTCGGATTAGGTGATGGGTTGTTTTTTCTAGCTATTGCATTAGCTTTTCCTACGATTTCTTTTATTATCCTATTTGTATCTGCTCTTATTTTTTCATTAGTAACTTGGTTAGTTTTAAAAAATAAGGCATTACATAAAACAATACCACTCGCTGGATATATGTCGGCTTTTTTATTGTTTATTTTCATAGGAAATTGGACAACTAATTCTATTAATTTATACCTGATTTGATGAGTAACGATACCTTTAAAATACCTGTTACTCTAAAACAACTGATCACCTCAAACCAGGCTTTTCATTATAGAGCCGTTCCTATTAGTCATGATGGTGAGACTATTCATTTTAAAACAGATTCAGAACATATAGAGAGCTTACAACAAGAACTTTCAATCATTCTAAATCAGAAAATTGTTTTAATTCCTGAAACTCAAGATAATCTACAGTCTTATTTAACCTTAAATTACCGCAAGGCTAATGCTACTCAAGAAAAATTACACTACGAAGATAATTTTCTTCAAAAATTAATTGCCACGGCAAAAGATTTTGGCAGTAGTGATATTCATATGGAGCCCTATGAAAAATTCTGCAGGGTTCGATTTCGCTTAGATGGAAAACTAAAAGAGCAATATACCATTGCTAAAAAAGAATTCCCACAACTAGTCAATCAAATTAAAATACAATCGGGTTTAGATATCTCTCAAAAAAGATTAGCTCAAGATGGCCGTATTACCTTTAAAGCAGGGTCTCAGGAATTTGACATTCGAGTATCTACAATGCCAACTCTTTATGGAGAAAAGATAGTATTAAGATTACTTAATAGAGATACGCAACAAGTACAGTTAGACGATCTCGGTTTTACTAAAGCCGAATTAGCATTGTACAGAGAGGCTGTAAAAAACCCTCAAGGAATTATCTTAATATCTGGTCCTACAGGTTCTGGTAAGACCACTACTTTATACGCCACTCTTAAAGAGTTAAACAAAGAAGTTTCTAACATACTTACGATTGAGGACCCTATAGAATATACTTTAGAAGGTGTTAATCAAGTACAATTGCGTGAGGATATCGACTTTGATTTTCCTGCAGCACTTAGAGCATTTTTACGCCAGGATCCAGATGTTATCATGGTTGGTGAAATCAGAGATGACAAAACCGCTAATATGGCTATAAAAGCAGCTTTGACTGGACATTTAGTACTATCAACGATACATACTAACTCTGCTTGGGCAACAATTTCAAGATTGATTGACATGAATGTTCCTTCATTTCTTTTGGCCAGCACTCTAACCATGAGTATAGCACAACGTTTGGTAAGAAAATTATGCCCGCATTGCAAAAAAGAAAAAAATGTGGAAACAAAAGATTTTCCTATAGGATTTGAGATTCCTGAAACTTTACAAAAACACTTTGTAGCAGTGGGCTGCAATCAATGCTATCAAACTGGGTATTTAGGCAGAAAAGCCATTTATGAAATACTACCCATTACTAAAGAACTAGAAAAAACAATACGACATAACGAATTACAAATTGATGATTACCTAATAGAAAACAATATTAACACCTTAAAAACTAATGCAATCCGTCTTGTTATAGAAGGGCACACCTCTGCCGAAGAGGTGTATGCATTATTAGGAAGTAATTGATCCATTTGATTTTAGAAAATTAGCATATCACATGAAAAAACATATAATTCTCATATATTTCATTTTAGGTTTTGGAGTCTTCTCTTTTGCGCAGGAAGATTTTCAAAGTCAGACCCAAAATAACACCAGAATAACTACCATTCAAAACAAATTACAGTTATTAAGTGTTGACATCCCTGGTTTATCTGAAAAAGTAAATATTAACATCTCGAATACAAGTCTGCTTAATTTTTTAAGAGCTATTTCTCAAGTCCATAAAATCAACATAAATATTGCTGAAGAATTAAACAGCATTACTGTTATTAATGGATTTAACGAGGTAAATGTCCAGGATTTATTGGTATTTCTAGCCAAAGAATACCAATTAGATATCGATTTTACAGGCAATATATTATCTATAAAAAAGCACACCCCACCTACTGTAACTCCGGCCGAAAAAGAGATTATAGCGACATACGATGTCTCTTTAGAGACCTTATCAACTGATTTTAATAACGATCCGTTACCCAAAGTTTTCAGAAAAATAACTGAAATTTCAGGTAAAAACTTACTGTACGCACCAGAATTAAACACAAAGACAATTACGCTCTATTTAAGTGATGCCCCCGTAGATGTGGCTCTGCAAAAATTAGCAGAATCCAACAATTTAGATTTTAATAAAACACGAGATGGGTTTTATGAATTCGAGTCCATACCAAATAATGGTCAAAATGGAACTGGTAGGCCTAGAAGAACTAGAAATAACTTTCACTACCAAGTTGTTGACACCATCAATAGAGTATTATCTGTTGATCTTAAAAACACACCAATTGCCGATGTAGTATACAATATTACCGAAGATTTAAATCTAAATGTTTTCACTGCTTCTCCTTTAGAAAATGCAGGCACAGTTACTGTAAAAGCAGATGCAATCAGTTTTGACGACCTTTTAGTTAAGATTTTTGAAAGTGGTTCGGGCAGCAATACAACTAGTACTAGTTCGCAATCAAACAATACTAATACGAACAACAATAATCAACAACGAGGTTTTCAAAACAACGTTTCTTCTAACAATAACACTAGTAATGCAACAAATTTCACCTTCAAAAAAGAAGGTAATGTATACTATTTCGGAACTGAGAATCAATTATCTGTTAAAAAAATTGATTTAGTCCAGATGATGCATCGTTCTATTGCAATGCTTGGTGATGCCAATCCATCTACATCCTACGGAAATAGTTTTGGCAACAATAGCAATAACTTTGTTACTGGTGGAACTAGTTTCTTTGGAAACCAAGGAAACAACGGGTTAAACCAAAACAATAACTCCTCTAGAAATAGAGTAAATACAGGTTTTTCAAGAAATACTTCCTCTTCTTCACAAAACACAGAAGCGGGCTCTATTTCTGACATATTTCCTGCTTCTATTACAGAAGGTTTAGATATTAAAATTGATACAGAACTAAACAGTTTTGTAGTAAGTGGATCTGGAGCAAGAGTCGAAAAGTTTAAAAAATTCGTAAAGTACATTGACAAACCTGTTCCGTTAATCTTAATAGAAGTAATGATTCTGGAGGTTAATCGTACTGCTACTGTTGAAACAGGAATAGAATTTGGTTTAGGCGAAGAACCCAGAACAGATCAAGGAATTGCTTTTCCTAACGGAAATATAACTTTAGGTGCACAGACCATAAATCGTATTATCGGTGGATTTGACGGTTTTGGATCACTAAATTTAGGCAATGTAGTTCCTAATTTCTATCTCGATATTAAAGCAATGGAAACCAATGGTAATGTCAAAATATTATCTACCCCAAAACTAAGTACACTTAATGGTCATAAAGCCTATTTATCTAGTGGCCAAACTACATATTATGCGGTAACTAGTCAAAATATTTTTGGGTCGCAAAATCCACAAACTTCAGAAATTGTAAACTACCAACCTATAGATGCAGAATTAGCGTTAGAATTCAAACCTTTTGTATCTGGAGATGGACAAATTACATTAGACATACAAGTGATACAATCTAATTTTAGTGGTGAACGAATCGCAGAAAATGCACCGCCGGACATTAACAGCAGACGCTTTTCGTCTATCATGCGCATGCAAGCCAATGACGTGGCAATTCTAGGAGGTATCGAACAAAAAGTTAAAAATGATTCTGGATCTGGAGTACCTTTACTTGCTCGTATCCCTATTATTAAGTGGTTATTTAGTAAAAGAACCCGAGAAGATTCTAAAAGAAGATTAAACGTAATCATAAAACCCACTGTGTTTTACTAATGTTACAAAAAATTGCATCATATAATCCTGTTAGAAAAAACCTTCTTGCCATAGAACATTCTCAGAGAGATGGCAATTACCATATTCTCGGTCTAGAATTAGCACTTAAAAAAGGCGAACTCGATATCGTTAACCGTTTTATTGTAACTAGTATAGATCAATTATCTAGTACTATAAAAAATTTAGGCAAAGCGAGTTTGGCAATAACAGATACTCAAATTCTAACCAAAGAATTATCGAGTGTTGGAACAGATAATGAGATTTTATCAGAAGCTTTTCCTAACTTAAACCTTGATGATTTTTATTATCAAATCCTAAAGACCAGTACAAAATCATTTGTAGCTGTTTGCAGAAAACAACATATCGATAGTATTATACAACAATACCAAAAAGCCAAAATAGAAATCACCGAAATATCCTTGGGTAATTTAAAAATGGCAGCATTATCCTCGCATATCGATAGTGATGAAATTTCAAGCAATTCGGCAATAATTAAAGTCTACAATGGCGAAATTTCAGCCATGCTCCCTAAGGGAAATACTACAGAAAGGATATACACTATAGAGGGACTTACATTAGATTACACCTATACCCTTCCGTTAGCGATAGCCTTAAATTATTTTTTGCATCAGATCAACACTACTGGTTCTATTGAAATAAAAAATCAAAGCATAGCAAATGAATATAAAGAATCACAATTTTTTAAAAAAACCTTGCAATTTGGAATTGGATTTTTATTGATCAGTTTGTTAATCAACTTTTTTGTTTTTAATACTAAATACAAAAAGTGGCAAGAGTTACAAGGTGAAATTCAGGTCTATACTACACAAAACGAAAGTATCAAAAATCAACAAGAATCGGTTGATACCAAAGAAGCTATTGTAAAAAGCATATTAAATACAGGGTTCTCTAAAAGTTCGTTGTATATCGATCAAATTATTAAATCACAACCCACAACGGTTATACTAAACTCGTTTGTTTATCAACCTATATCCAAAACTATACGCAGCGATAAACCTATTGCCATTACTAAAAATATGATTTCGGTTGCCGGTAATTCGATCGACAAAGCGGACTTTACCACATGGATAAACACCATAGAAAGTTTAGATTTTGTAGATACAGTAACCATCATTAAATATGGTATTGATAAAAAAAATACATCAAGTTTTGAAATAATGATTAATCTGATTCATGACACAGCGAAATAAAAATATTCTTCTAATTGCCGGATTATTACTGGTATTATTTTTTGCGTACCACTTTGGTTTTGCCAAAACATTTTCTGTGAGCGAAGAAGTAAGTAAACTTGAAAGTCAAAAACAAGCGTATCAATCTGCTCCCGCTCAATTAGCAGCACTTGCCAATAAAGAAAAACAGTTAGATGAGATTTTACAAAAAAACAATGTAGAAGGCAGTTCTTTACAGAATAACATTCTTAAAACTCTTAATTCACTATCTACCGATTCTGGATTTTCGATTATTGCTTTTGAAGAACCTCATATTTTTAGGGATGAGACATCTCAAAAAATGACCACAACCTATAATTTCACACTACAAGGAGATTACAAATCATTGATTAATGTTGTTTATGCTCTTGAACAAAAATATAGCTTCGGAAATGTGGTACAAGTGAATTTTGAAAAGAAGAAAAACTTTAGAACAAGAAAAACCTATTTACAGTGTAATATTCTATTGCAACGACTCAATTAATACATTAATAACAATCTAAAGTTTAAATCATAATAACTTCCCAATTTTTATACATTTCCACCCTTATATTCCTACCTCCCTCGGAATGCATACAACAATAATTTAATTACTAAAAAAGTGATTCTTCACAATAGCTTCGTTAAAACATTTACGATTCAAGGTAACATTTTACACACTTCTAACATAAAGTATATAACAAAACATATTATATGAAAAATCTATTTCTTTTATTAGCTCTAGTGGGCTGCCTACCCCTTGTTAATGCTCAAGACGAACAAATAAATGGCAATCTCCAAGTAAAATCCAACGGAATTATATCCGCTAATAGAGGAAGGTTAGGTTTTTCTCATTCGTGGACAGACTGGAATCACACGATCTACAACAATTATTTAAATATAGATAGTGAAGGTGTTTGGGATGGTATGAAATTTAATGTTTATAAAGGTGCTAATTTTAGAGTTGGTCCGAGTAAGGTTAGTGCTTTTTTCATTAATGAAAATGGTAATATCGGTGTTGGCACTACTAACCCCAAACAAAAATTAGAAATCTTTAATTCAACTGCCTTCAATACTAATATGACTGCGGAAGACCAGGATCATATTTCATTGATTTCGAATGACCCCGGAAATGGTGGTTTCTTCGGAGGAATTACATGGAAGACCGGAGAAAGGCGAAGAGCTGCTATAGCAGCTACCAGAGAACATACTGACTTAGATTATGTAGGGTTAGCATTTTTTACTAGAGGAACAGATGGGCCAGGTCCTATATACGAAAGTATGAGAATTACCCGATATGGTAATGTTGGTATAGGAACTACCACCCCTGACGCCAAACTCACAGTAAACGGTAATATCCATACCAAAGAAGTAAAAGTTGATCTAAGTATTCCTGCTCCTGATTATGTATTCAAAAAAGAGTACCATCTTCTAACTATTGAAGAAGTACAACAACACATCAAAGACAATGGGCATTTACCTAATATTCCTTCTGCAAAAGAAATGGGAAAAAATGGAGTAGAATTAGGAATCATGAATATGAAACTCTTAGAAAAAATAGAAGAGCTTACCCTCTACACCATTAATCAAGAAAAACAATTACATAGTCAAGAAGAACGCATCAAAGATTTAGAGGAAAAATTAACCCTTTTATTAAAGAGTAAATAAGAAAACTGTCATGAAAAAATCACTTTTTATATTATTTGTATCAATTTCAATTCATGTAAGTGCCCAAAACACTTTCCCTTCTTCGGGTAATGTTGGTGTTGGAACAATGACTCCATCTTCTACTCTTGAGTTAAAAAAAGGAGGTCAAGGAATTAAATTTTTAACGGGCACTAATACTAGTGGATACTCCTTAAATATCGGAATAAATGATGATGGAATAAACTTTAAAAACAACTCTACCGTTCGAGGGTTTAATTTTATAAATGAACAAGGGAACCTCATAAGTATTTTACCAGATGGAAACTTTGGTATTGGAACTAATAATCCTAAAGCAAAACTCCAAATTTCTGGAAGGTCTAGTAATTGGGACGAAATAACTCAAGGATTATCAACAGGTACAATACATTTAGACCCTAACAATACCAGCAATCATTTTGGAAATGCTATAACATTTGGCGCTTCTGATACATCTAATAAAAATGCTCAAGCAGGTATCTATGTTAGAAGTGATGGTAACTACGGTACAAAGATGTATTTTTCTACAACAGATTCCTATGCTACTGGCTCTAAAACAGCTATGTCGATAGATCATAAAGGTAATATTGGTATTGGAACTGCTAATCCTTTGGCAAAATTTCATACAGAAGGTCAAGCCAGATTTGGTACTTCTGGTGTATTAACTGCCGATTGGACATACCAAACTAATTGGGGAGGTAGTTCAAACAAATGGGCTGGATACATAGGTTTTAATGCCTCTAGAAATAATGAAGATACCAAAGATCATTACAAAGGTACTAACAAATATACTTCTAAAGGTGTCTTTGAAGGATCAAACTACGGATTTAGATGGTTATACAGAAATCATAATAATCACGATTCTGATGGGCAACATCAACTTACCGAATTTATGCGTTTGGCTAATAACGGTAATTTAGGAATCGGAACTACCGCCCCAGATTCAAAACTCACGGTAAAAGGAAAAATACATGCCGAAGAAGTAAAAATAGATTTAAGCGTTCCTGCACCGGATTATGTATTCAAAAAAGAGTATAACCTTCTATCTATAGCAGAAGTACAACAACACATCAAAGACAATGGGCATTTACCTAACATTCCTTCTGCAAAAGAAATGGAAAAGAACGGAGTAGAATTAGGAATCATGAATATGAAACTCCTAGAAAAAATCGAAGAACTTACCCTCTATACTATTGATCAAGAACAACAATTACAACAACAAAAAGAAACTAATAAAGTACTAGAAGATCGACTAGCAAAACTAGAAGCTTTGTTAGTTAAAAAATAAAATAAAAGACACCTTAACAATTATGAAAAAAACAGAATATTTGGACCCAAAAATTGTTTTTACTATATGTTTTAGCATGTTATTTTATGTTACATTAAGTTTCAGTCAGTCAAATGGGAATAATGCTTTTAATAATATTATACCGGGAGATGAACTTGTCGCTACACCAGATGTAATGGCATTTCATAAATACAATTCATTACCAGTAAACTTATATACAGGTAAAGTTCAAATCAGCTTACCGCTGTATGAAATCAAATCAGGAAATATTACTATTCCAATAAATCTAACGTATAACTCTGGAGGTATTAAAGTAGATGATATCGCCTCTAATGTTGGATTGGGTTGGAATCTTAATGCTTCTGGAAGTATAGCTAATATTATTAAAGATATTCCTGACCAAACTTTTAGAAGAGGTAAAATAAGTGAAAAAGACTTTGATTTTGGATCAATCACGTATCAATATGTTACTAAGAAAGGGTATTTAAGAGACTATGATGAAATATTGCAAGGTAACTTAATACCTGAGCTATATCCAGGTTACAAGTTAGAAGCCGAAGAAGATGCATCCCCTGATATTTTTATTGCAAATGCACCTGGCTTATCTTCAAGATTTATTCTAGAAAAGAATAACAACTCATATACTATTCTTCCTGTAGATGGTTCAGGTATTATTAATAGTAATACAATTACCTATGGAGAAGTAGATAGTAGTAATTTGGGTTTTCAACTCAATGAAATAGAAATAACTGATTTTGGTGGGTACTCTCCTACTTCGAATTTTACAAACAAATTTAATTATTACGGGTATGATACTTTTGAATTAGTAAATACAAATGGTATTAAATATATTTTTGACAAAAAGGACTTAAGAGAATCATTGGCAAGACAAGCTAGATACAGCCCTATAAAAGGGGGACGAATTACTACTAGTGTTACCGCACATCATTTATCAAGTATGTTTGACCCGAAAAGTAATAAAACGGTTAATTTTAATTATGAAGCCTATCAAAAAGGTACAGTACAATATGAGCGCTCAATGATTGAAGATGCTTTAACCAATCATGTTAACCCTGATGATTGGGTTTCTGTTCAGGTTTTTGGTCATCTCCCTTTGATTAACTCTTTCAATGATAATAATAATCAAATTGATGAAAACGTATTCAGATCATCATTGAGTTATGTAAAATATAAAAAAGCACATCGTTTAAATGAAATCAGTTTTGATAATGGCAAAGTAGAATTTTTATATACCAATATAAGACAAGATACATATGATGAAAAGGCATTAACAGAAATTGTAGTAAGAGATTTTAATAACAAGATCATTAAAAGATTTGCATTTGATTATACTTATTTTATTGCAAAAGAAAATTGTTCTCAACCAGAATGTAAACGATTAAAGTTAGAACGTATTCGACAAATAGGAAGCGATAATACGTCTATTGATTTATATACATTAGATTATTACTATACTAATCCTTTACCAAAAGTTAAAGCTTTACAACAAGATTTCTTAGGATATTATAATAACAACGGTGTTATAACACCACCTAATACAAGTGCCCAAAGAAAACAGCCTACGCTTTATTATCATAAAAATAAAGGAGCAAATTCTGTACTTCCGTTCCCATTAGAAGGTGAAAGTGCTTTAACCATTACAGGTGATTTTAGTTTACAACCAAATGATTATTCTCTATCGGGAACATTGAAATCTGTCGAGTATGCTACCGGAGGTAAAAGCGAATTTGAATATGAGATGCATGATTTTAACTTCCTAGGAAATCAATATGCTGCCGGAGGAACTAGAATTAAACGTCAGAAACTAGTCGATGAGAATCAAAATGTAAAAGTTTTAGAATATGAGTATAAAGACTCAAACGGAAAATCAACGGGTTACATTAATAATTTACCTGTTTTTGGGTATCCCTTTATGTGGGATCCATCAAGGACTAGCAATAATGTATCTTTTGCTGTTTTTGATAAATCGCGTACAGCGTTAGAATTAACGGATGGAAGTTTTGTAGGATACTCTGAAGTTATAGAAAAAGAAGTAGGTAACGGTTACATGAGGCACAAGTTTATCTCACCACAAACAACACCTAATATACCAGAAACTTATGTTACTAGTAATACTGGTAATCCAAACTATGTAGGATCTAATGATCGAGCTGCTCTAGATTTTTTAAGAAATAATAGCGCTTACCCTTCCTCAAGTTATATTGATAATGATATTTTACGTGGACGTCCGTTATTTTTAGAATATCGAGATGAGTCCGACAACATTGTAAAGCAAATTAATTATGAGTATGATAGAAAAATTTTCAATACTATAAACCTAAATTATAGAGACGTTTTGGATAATTATGGTAGAAACGATCAAAGTTTGGATTTTGGAACTTGGCATTACTATCACTCATCAAAACTAAATATTGAAAGAAATTTACAATCAAAGAAAATAACAACCGAATATTTTGTGGAAGGAAACAAAGTAACAGAAGAATATTTCGAGTATGATACTACTTATCCATTTCTAAAACAGTATAAGGTAATTGATAATGGAAATGAATTAAAAACCAATACATTTTATTCCTTTGACTCTACAATAAACAACCAACCCTATATGTCTAATCTGGTTGGTTCTAATAGGCTTTCTGAACCAATTAAAGAAGAAACAAAGTTTAACAATACTGTGACGAATACAAATCTAATTGGTTATCACAATTTTGGAAATAATGTTACTTTACCTAAAAACATATTTCAATCAAAAGGAAATTCAGCTCTACAAGAATTATCAACTATTGATAAACGTGATCAGTATGGAAACATAACACAATATCGCAAAAAAAACGATACACCTACTACCCTAATTTGGGGGTATCAAAGCATCTATCCAATTGCCAAGATAGAAAACGCCACGTATACCCAAATATCATCATTTGTTACTAATCTAAAAGCCAAGTCTAACGCAGACAATGATAGAACAATAGGGAATACTGGTAAAGAAGGAGTCTTACGACAACATCTTCAAGCCTTGAGAATAGCATTACCTAATGCACTCGTTACTACCTATACCTATGACCCTTTGATCGGTGTTACAAGTATGACAGATCCAAGGGGATATACGATGTATTATCATTATGATACTTTTAACCGTTTGGAATTTGTAAAAGATGCCGATGGTAATCTCGTATCAGAAAATAAGTATAACTACAAAAACTAATCAAAACCATGAGAAAAATAGCTAAATATATCGCGGTTGCCTTACTTTTTGTAGGTAGTATTGCACAGGCTCAAACTCCAGCTAACATTGTAAAACAAGGAGACTATACAATCACAGGTTCAGAAACACTTACTGCTACACAAAGTATCACCTTAAAACCCAATACCTGGATCAAAGCAGGAAGTAACTTTTCTGCTATCCTTACCCCCAATGCTTATTCCTCTCCTAGCCTAAATACAAATGAAAATTATGTATTTACTAGGGTTTATCAAGAAGCAAAAAAGACTTCTGAAGCTATTAGTAATAATAGTGATGTAATCGAGAGTGTTTCTTATTTTGATGGATTAGGTCGACCAAAACAACAAATTGAAGTTAAAGCATCTCCTGATAAAAAGGATATAGTAACCCATATCAACTATGATGCTTATGGCAGACAGGATAAACAGTACCTTCCTTTTGAACGACAAACTGGGGCTATAGGAAGTTATAATACCGTTAATATCAATACAAATATTAATAGTTATTATCAAAATAAGTATGCTAGTGATTTTGCAGGGAGTACACTGGTAAATGTAAATGCATATACCCAAAGTGTTTTTGAACCCTCTCCTCTAAACAGAATAAAAGAACAAGGAGCTCCTGGTAAAGATTGGAAAGCCAATCTTAATAGTGATACTGATCATACCATTAAATTTGATTGGGCTACGAATACAGCTACAGAAGTGTTTTATTTTGATGTAAACTTTACGAGCTCTACTGAAATACCTAGCTTATCCAAAAATGGATACTATCCTGCTGGAGAACTTTATGTAACGGTTACTAAAGACGAAAATTGGCAACCTGGACAAACACATCCTAATGATCATACTACCAAAGAGTATAAAGATAAACTAGATCGTGTTGTATTAAAAAGGGGTTATAACAATAACATCGCACATGACACCTATTATGTGTATGATGATTTTGGCAATCTCACCTATGTGATCCCTCCAAAAGTAACCTTAAGTGCTACAAATGGTGTAAGTGCTACAGAACTATCTGAGTTATGCTACCAATACAAATACGACTATAGAAACCGATTGATCGAAAAGAAAATACCAGGTAAAGGAATCGAATCTATTGTATATGACAATCTAGATCGTCCTGTACTTACTCAAGATGCAAATCAAGCTACCAAAAACCCTAAAGAGTGGCTATTTACCAAATATGATGTATTAGGTAGAGTCATTTATACGGGGGTTTATACAAATAACAAAAATAGAGCCGACATGCAGTTAGATCATTTTACCAATAAAACTATACTGCAAAACTATGAAGTCAAAGTATCTACAGGTTCCGGGTATGACAATACGTATTATAGTAATGATGATTTCCCTAATACCAATCTTGAGGTACTAACAGTGAATTATTATGACAATTACTATTTTAACAAAGCAACACTTACTTTACCATCAAAAAGTTATGGGGTAGATATTGTAAATTATAATGATGCCAATACCCTACAAACTAGAAGTCTGAGTACAGGTAGCCGTGTTAAAGTGTTAACCACTAATAATTGGATCACAACCATTACTGGATATGACAAAAAAGCTAGACCAGTCTATGCAGCTAGTAAAAATGACTTCTTAAATACTACTGATATAATAGAAAGTAAATTGGATTTTGCCGGTAAAGTGCTACAAACCAAAACCAGTCATACCAAAGGTAGTAATCCAACCATTGTAACCATAGATCGTTTTACATATGATCACGTAGCCAGATTGCTAACTCAAACACAACAAATCAACTCACAAACACCAGAAACTATAGTTGCTAACACCTATGATGAAATTGGACAATTATCGTCTAAAGAAGTCGGTGGTGGATTGCAAACTATAGATTATACGTATAATGTGCGTGGATGGTTAAAGAGTATTAACCAAGGTATCACAGCCAATGGAGATTTATTTGGCTTTGCTATAGATTACAATAGTGGCACCAACCCTTTATATAACGGGAATATTGCTAAAACTTCTTGGCAAACCGCAAATGATAATGTAAACAGAAATTATGCGTATACTTATGATGCTTTAAATAGGATTACTTCTGGGATTACTAATATGCCAGGGCAGGCATATAGTCTAAAATCCGTGACCTATGATAAAATGGGGAATATTGGATATTTGTACAGAAGAGGTTCAGAAATTCATGGCAGTAATTCTTCTGTCGATATAGATAATCTACATTATAACTATTATCAAGATAGTAACAAGTTAAAATCAGTAACTGATACTGCACCACCCTATGGAGGATTTGTAGATGGAAACACAACAGAAATAGATTATGTGTATGATTTAAATGGTAATATGACCGAAGATAAAAACAAAGGAATCTCAAACATAACTTATAACCATTTAAACTTACCCAAAACAGTTTC
Source organism: Aquimarina aggregata (assembly GCF_001632745.1). Lineage (GTDB taxonomy): Bacteria > Bacteroidota > Bacteroidia > Flavobacteriales > Flavobacteriaceae > Aquimarina > Aquimarina aggregata. The sequence continues at coordinate 619,582 of NZ_LQRT01000035.1, forward strand.
TATAAGTAATAGTGAAGGTACAGGAAGTATTTCTTATATTTACGATGCTACAGGAATTAAACTAAGAAAAGTGTTTGTTAAAGGTAGTACTAATATATCTACAGATTATGCCGGTGACTACGTCTATAAGAATGGAATTCTTGAATTCTTGAATCAACCTGAAGGATATGCGACTGCAGAAGGAAACACATATCAATATGTTTATAATTATAAAGATCATTTAGGGAATACGCGTTTAAGCTATACCAAAACTGATACTGGTAATTTAGATATTATTGAAGAAAGTAACTATTATCCATTTGGATTAAAACATAAAGGATACAATAATACTATTGTTGGTAGGGAACATCTGTATAAATACCAAGGGAAAGAACATCAACAAGAGTTAGGACTTGATTGGTATGACTTTGGGGCAAGAAATTATGATGCAGCTATTGGACGTTGGATATCACCAGACCCATTAAGTGAAGAATTTTCAAGTTGGTCGCCATATAATTCAATGATGAACAATCCTGTCAGTTTTATAGATCCAGACGGGCGTGCAGCTTTCTCGCCAATTTATGATACAGGTGGTAATTTCTTAGGCACTGACGACCAAGGTTTACAGGGAAAAGCTATTGTAATGGATAAAAAGAATTTTACACAAGGAATGTCTCACGATGAAGCTTTAACTAAAAGTAAAGGAGTTGAAGGCTTAAGTAGTACTGAAGCAGGCTCAAAATTACAAAACCACTATGAGGGATTAAAAGACAGACCAGATTATGATGGTTTTGTAACTGTATCAGAAGGTGTTGATTGGGCAAAGGCAAATCCTGGAGCATTAGACAACCCTACGCCTGATAATATGTTGTATATAGATGCTTCAAAATTAAATTTTGGAGACCTTAATATTGGGGATTTTCCAAAAATAAATGAGTCTACACCTCAAAATTTGTTTAGTGTTGATAATACAATGGCAGCGGTTGGTAGTTCTAAGATACGGGCAACAGTTTATGCTCTTGGTAGGGTAAATATGGTATTAAATGATAGAGATAGCCGTTCTGTATCAATTGTAAATGATTATAATCTGCCATCTGGAAGAGCTACTGATTATGACTGGAATGGAGGTGGCGGAAAAATGCGAAATGCCTTTATTAATGGAGAAAGAGCAAGAACAGGCTTAAATTCATCCCATGGTTTTAGAGCATATTATTATGGAACAGGAACATTAAATCGAACCTATACACCAAACTTTCCAAATGCACCCGGAGCAAAAAAATATATAAAGAATTAAAAAATGAAAGTAAAAACTATATTTATCACTTTACTAGCATCTATTTTTCTATCATCGTGTAATCTTTGTGGATCTTTTGGTGCAAACGAACTTGGAAAAAATCTAGTTTTATTGGAAGGGGACCATCTAGAAGATAGAATTATAGTCTTGTGTTCAAAAAAAGAGACTGAACGAAAATGTTGTACAGGAGGTTCTTATATTATCCCTTTATCTTATGAAGAAAAAAAAGGTCAATATGTTGACGTAGCAGAATTTGACGAGAATTGGATAATTGCAAAGACTATTAAGTATTCTGAAAACAACAAAGAGGAATATTGGATAATAGACAAGAATATAAACCTTGAAGAAATAGATTGTTATGATGTTGATTGTGAAAGCATTGTTAAGTCTAAAATTATAGGTCCATTAGAACTTGAAGAATTTAATGCTAAACTCAAAGATTTTAATATCGATTTGAATTTTAAATAAAAAACCGATAGCGCGGAAATGTTTTTCGTGCCAGTATAAGTAAGTAAAGTCGTAACTTTTTATCGTTGCGGCTTTTATATTAGTATTTTAGAAATAATATTAAAAAATCATAGTTTTAAACATATTTTAGAATAGAAAACACGGATTGTAAATCCGCGATATCGGAGTAGGTCTTGCCCACGAATTAGGTCACGCTAGAGATATAGCAAATGGAACAGAGCCTACCATAGATATAAATTCTCAATATATAGAACCATATGAAGATCTCGGGTTTGAAAACCAAGACCCAAATCTTTTTATTTCAATACCTCAAAGAGAAGCTAATGTCAGAAAAAATGTAGAGAACCCTGTACGTATTGAAAGAGGTTTACCTAAAAGGAGATTAGTTCCATCAAAAAAGTTTAAACGCCATGGGAAGTTTTAGAATGTTAACACTTGCAATTTTTTGTTTTTTAATTAGTTGCAATACAAATACTGATAAGTTTAAAATAGATAACGATTTAATAGATAAAGCAAAAAGTAATAACAATTGCTTAGATATTTTAGAGACTTATTACAATATTGATTCAAAAAAAATAGAAGAAACTAAATATTTTGAAACATTATTAAGTCGATATATAGATTTAAACGAAAATAAAAAATACACCCGTTTTTTATTTTTAAAACTAGAAGTAGTAGGAGAAGTAATGGAATCATTGACATTTTCTATAGGAGAGTACTCAAATGGTGAACTAGAAATTGTAAAGTATTTTGCAGAGGATGATGAAATAAAAACTCAAAAGAAAGTGTTAAAAAATCAGACTATCAATAACCTATATAATTTTTTTGAAAAAGATAGTCCTCAATATAGTGTTGGGAAAATCTTGATTTTAGACTTTTCTTTCGCTAACTCTAAATGTGGTTTTTATAATTATCTATCATCAAAGGATATTAAGAAAATAAAAGAGTTAGCTTTTTTTGAACCATAGAATAAGCTAAGAAAACATAGTAAAACCTGATAGCCTTTAGATTCGTATCAAGATAATTTTATGATTAAATTTAAAAAGAACGGAGTGAACTTTCCCGATCGCTAGATTTATAAGATCCAGTCCGCGTATTAGTCTCCGTCCTTTTTTCAAGTTACTTAGAACCATATAGAATTTTAGTTTGTCCTTATTAAAGGTCTTAGTTAAAGTAACTCAATTATTATCCTAAAATTAAAGTTATGAATTTTAAAAATGTAATTGGTATTGATATTAGTAAAAATACCAT
>NZ_LQRT01000036.1 GCF_001632745.1 Aquimarina aggregata
TTAAATTAAAAAGCATAAAGCACACAACACTGTGTATGATTTCATTTGGCAAATAGTTTGTCTACGCTAGCGCTTCGCAAACGATTATCACCAAACAAAACATACACTTAACGTTGTGCGTCATTAAAAAAGAATTAATATGAGGTGGTTGGAAGATATTATTGATAGTACTTTTGATAAAATGGCAAAGGAAAAAATTTTAATGTCTACTCCTGACCCAGATATGTCCGAAGAAATGTTTGACCCAACTATTCCAATTGATAGTGATTGGAAGGGTTGGAAACCGATTCCTAGCGTATTGGATGATTCGGATTTAAACCGACTTGAGAAAATGATCGGAATTGAATTACCTCGCTCCTATCGACATTTTTTAAAATATAAGCATTTTTATGAATTAGATATTCCTGATTTTACAGTTAACTTTCCAACTCATTTACCAGATAAAAGCCTCAATGGATTTAAAGAATGGTTTTTTGAATATTACGACCCTGAACTTTTAATAGAAAAAGGACTTATTTATTTTGCGGGATTTGAGGATTATGGACTTTTATGCTTTGATTCAACGAAAAAACGAGAAAATAGTGAATATCCTATTGTCTTTATTGATCATGAGGATTTGACTAAAAAACACCATTATTCAAATGATTTTAAGGAATTAATGACCGCTGATAATGAAAGAGGAAATAGATTTATAGTGGAATTGAACGAATATTATAGAAAACAATAAACGATCGCACAACACTATATATGTGATCATATCAGCAAAGTGATCAATCGATTGGTTATTGTGTTTTTGGTAAGGCGCAATGCTTGCAGAAAGTAAAAATTAACAACCAATGCGCAGAAAAAGTCGATGGCTTGGTAACATTTTGCCCTGCTACGACACATATATTAAACGTTAGGTGCAATTATCGAACACCTTAAAATTAAATGGACAATTATAAAAATTGAAAATCATCAATAAAAAAAGAAAAATCCAATATGCTCTGTTATTAATTCTATTATTAAGTATGATAGGGTTTTATTTTATTCAAAATAAAGAAGAACTAAGCCAAAAGCAACCGAATAAAATTGAGACTATTGAGGAAATCGAGCACTATGAGGTTCTTGTAACTGGAGGTTTCAATATGGATGCAAATTTAAGTTACGCAGTTCCACTATTAAAATTCAATTTAACTGACTCTTTACCCAATTTTCAAATTGGATCTGAAAAACTATTCAATTAAGCACATATGATTCAATTATTCCATCATTAGTAAAGTTGACAACTTTGATAAATAACAACTTGAATTTAAAGAATAATGAACCTTATTACTTTTATAATCCGTTTTTAAGATCTTCAGAATCTATTGATATAATAAAAACTATAAACGGAAAAAAGGAAAAAAAACAAATTTCTGGGCACCAATTTACAAATGAGAAAGACATAAAGTATTTAGAGCTAGACAGTATCGATTTAAAAATGTCTAACTTACTCCATAGTTATTTGATTTCAATAGCTGAGAAGGAATGGATAGACACAATTTCAACCAACGGCTTAAGAGAAGAATTTTCTTTAAGTAAAGCTTTAAAGAATCCTGACAGTGTTTACAAACTTAATCTAAGAAGGAAAAGAATAAGTTCAATTCCGCCTGAAATAGGAAAATTGAAAAATCTAGAAGTTTTGATTATTTCTGGTTCAACAGTGAAATTTCTTCCCAATGAAATTGAGGAATGCAAGAATCTAAAATCAATAATTGCGAACTCAAGTGGGTTAGAAGAAATTCCAGCAACTTTAGGGAATTTAAAGCACTTGAGGACTTTAAAACTTGGACATTGTAGTTTAAAGTCTATACCAAAAGAAATTGGTAATATAGAGAGTCTATGGCATTTATCTATTGGAGGTAATAATATTAAATATGTGCCAAAGGAACTATCAAAACTCAAAAATTTGACTTGGTTAGACCTAAGTAATAACCCCTTAGAAGAATTTCCTGATTGCATTTTAGAAATGGAAAATTTAAAAAGGTTTTGGTTTTTTGGAAATAGTGTAAATGAAATTCCTTTTGAAATCAAAAACCTAAAATATTTAGATCATATTAGATTAAATAAAACAAATGTTATAAATATAGATTCATTGTCTTCTATAATGCCTGAAGTGATGTTTTTGCATAATGATTAAAACTGCACCTAACACTATATATGTGATCATAGCAGCTAAGTGGTCAATCGATTAGTTTGTGTATATTTATGAAGACGCGATGATTGCAGAATGGAAAAGTTAGCAACCATTGCGCAATTTTTGCCGAAATCAGGGTAACATTTTGCTCTGCTACGACACATATATTTAACGTTAGCACAAATTTTAAAAACATAGCATGAATAAACTATTGTTAAGTCTCTTATTTATCTTATTTGTAGCAACTACATCAGCTCAAAAAGACTATAACATATTTCGGGAAAATGAA
>NZ_LQRT01000037.1 GCF_001632745.1 Aquimarina aggregata
TTTTCGCATATCTAAGTGTGTATTTGCCATGGTTATTTTGATTATTGATAACCATACAAGTTATTCAAAATACACGCTTTTGGGGGTGGGTCAATTTAAACAGGAATACCCGGGTCAATTTAAATAGGATTTACTGGGTCAATATAATAGGAATAGGTGGGTCAGTTTGGTAAGAATTTCCAGTTAGGGCACTCTTTATTATTTCGTATTGATTTACTGTTGTTAAAGTGTGTTAATTTGTGTGAATGAATAATTAAAATTGATTTTTGAGATAATAAAGTGTATGTAAATGGTATTGATTGTGTTAATCTAAGAAAAAAAACTAATTATTTTCGCGAAAGCATTAACGTAACATAAACCAATAAACACAATGAAACTTAAAACTCTTAAACCTTGTATTCAAGTTTTGCTCTTTTTTTTATTACATTTTTCACAAGCCCAACCAAAACTTGTTTCTCCAAGAAATGGAATGACGATGACCCAAATAGCAGCTTCCTTTAAAGCTCAAACTTCAGTTAGCGGGCCTTATCATATTGAAATTTCTAAAGACCCAAATTTTAAAACTGGTGTTATTCGGCAATCGGTTAATTCTACGGGAAAGGATACTGGTTATTTGTATTTTTATTTTTATGACAAACCTCAATATTCACAACTTACCAAAGGAAAATGGTTTTGGCGTGTAGCCGAAGCCAATAAAAGTAGGTGGTCAGAAGTATGGTCTGTTAGCATAGATCCGTCATTACCAAAGATGGATCCGCTGCGGCCTATTTCACCCAAGAACCCTATTTTCCATTCGCGCATTACTGAGGTTGATGGGCTTACTAGGATAAAAGAATTAATTCCGGATGATTTGAAACAACATTTCACTTTGGATGTCCCTTCTTCTTTTCCTCATCTAATGAAAGGCAAACCGGTTATTGAATTCTGTGAGTCTGTAAATAATATAGGGTATCCTTTCTGGATGGATATCGGACGACCGGATTACCAGAACCATACGCGTGTAGACAGAGCTGTATGTCTTAGTGAAATAGAATATGTTTTTCAAAATTATCCAAATTGTATAGGTGTTGCAACTGGAGAATTGTTTTATGAATATTTCAGTTCCGGCGATAAAACTACAAAGCATTTCACCGATAACGTTATCGAATTATGTGCAAAATATGGCAAATATTTCATGCTGTCTGATTTTAATTATGCATGGAGTAAATGGGGTACATTTTCTGAAATGAATTATGAGAAGTTCAAGGAAAAAAAGTTAGCACCTTATTTTTTGCCTCTTTATAAGACTACAGAACCAGACGGGGCTTTGATATGTATGAGTGCAATTCAGGGAATGGGATTGACTGGAATGGTAGATAACTATGGTATGTGGTCTGACGCTTGGTTATGGCAAAAATTTGGTCAACCGGGAGTTTTCGATTCCGGTAAGATAGATGATTTTCCTTACATCTTTAATATGAAGACTTTTTTACTTTCTTATACACAAGGTGGTACGGTTACAGGTATCGAACCAGACTATCACTGGGGGATTTGGTCTGCAAAACCTAACGAAAATCAAACCAAATACTTACTACCTTTTTTACGGGGGGTGTTAAATCATAATATCATAGTGGGTAAAAAAGCTATAAAAAAAGCTACAAAAGTTATGATTAATGTAGATGTAGATGTATTTAGAGAAGGAATTGAGTATAATCATAGCAAATATGGACCTCTGTTTGAGAATACGTATGGGTTATATAAAGGAGGAAATAATCCAACGAAAGAAGAAATCATACCCAATACTTCCCGTTATTTAGGGATTCCATTTTTACCACACAAAAATGCGTCTACTCCAGCTGGTATGAAATTAATTAATCTTACAGATGTCCAAACCAAAGCGCAAGTATCATCTTTGATAAATCCCTTATACCCAGAAAACGGTAATGAAGCCTATACTTTTGATATGGAAAATACCCTTGTTGTATTAAATACATTTGAAAATACAGACAAGCATCAGGCATACGAAATGAAATTGGGTAATAGTGGTATAAAAAAAATGGAGGGTAGCATCCCATTAATGAGTTATATCATGGGAAAAAGAGAAATAGAAAAAAAACAATATTGGTTTCAAGTAAATGGATATACTAAAGGTGCCAATACCGGCGGCAAATATAATCTATCGGAGTACCCCACTATTATTACTTTTACCTGTTCAAAACGTCCAACTTTAAAAAGTGACCAAATGTCTGCTTTTATCAGACAGGATTGGGATGAAGCAA
>NZ_LQRT01000038.1 GCF_001632745.1 Aquimarina aggregata
CTTTCCAAACAATGAATGGACTTTTGTTGTTTTATTGAAATATTAGGAAAAGAGTAGATATCCTTGTTGCTACATTTTCACTGACAAAAAAATGATTTACGTTTTGTAATGCTTTTGAACACACAGGTGACCAATAAAAGTATTTTCCTCGATTTCTTATTTTGGTTTAAATATGTATAGTCTTGAATTTGATTTGTTAAAGTATGTTAATTTGTGTAAAAGAATAATTAAAATTGATTTTTGAGGTAAAAAGGTGTATGTAAATGGTATTCATTGTGTTAATGTGAAAAAATAATTTAATTATTTTCGCGAAAACATAAACGTAACACAAACCAACAAACACAATGAAAATGAATTGCTTAAAACCTCAATTAATGGTTTTGTTTCTTTTTTTTGTACAATCTATATGTGCAGAAATAAAACCTATTTCACCACCAAATGGAATGACAATGACTCAAATTGCTGCTTCTTTTAAAGCAAACAGCAATTCTGGTGGCCCCTATTATTTAGAAATATCTAAAGATCCAAATTTTAGACTGGATGTTATTAACCGCTCCACTAATGTTAAAGGAAATAATACAGGAAATGTTTATTTCTTATTCTATGAAGATGCTTCTCTACTAACACCTGGTACTTGGTATTGGAGAGTTGCAGAAAAAAACAAAAATAATTGGTCGCAAGTTATGTCGGTAAAAATTGAAACTTCGCTTCCGGCAATAGAACCAAAACGACAAATAAACCATAAAAACCCAATTTTTCATGCAAGACTACGTTCGAGTATTGGATTAGAATCGGATGCATTGTCTAGATTAAAAAGTATCATTCCTGATGATCTTAAAGAAAACTTTGTTCTAGATCATCCCACTACATTTCCACATCTTTTAAAAGGAAATACTGTTATTAAGTATTACGAAAAAATAAATAAACTAGGATATCCATTTATTATGGATATAGGTAGGCCAGATGGTTTTAATCACGAAAACCAGGGTGATAGAGCGGTAACCTTAAGCGAGGTTGAGTATGTTTTACAAAATTTTGACAACTGTATAGGAATTGCCTCAGGTGAATTATTTTATGAATATTTCAATTCTGGTTACACCAGAGAATTTAATGATGCTGCTATGGATCTGTGTGCAAAATATGGAAGGTATTATTTTCACTCAGATATGAACTGGAGATACAACAAGTGGAGTATGTTTGGAGAGCTTAATTATGATAGATTCAAACAAAAAAAAATAGGGAAGTATTTTGTACCTTTATATAAGACAACCGATCCGTGGGGAGCACTAACCTGTACAAGCGCGATTCAGGGAATGGGATTGACTGGAATGGTAGATAATTATGGTATATGGTCTGATGCATGGTTATGGGATCATAAAAAATTTGGACATCCTGGACAGTATGCGAATGGAAATGTAAATTATTTTCCATATATGTTTAATATGAAAGCTTTCTTATGGTCAATTTCTCAAGGTGGGACCGTTACAGGACTAGAACCAGCAGTTGCTTGGGGCGAATCTGGTGTCCCTAATGAAAACCATAGTAAATACTTGATTCCTTTTATTAGAGGTGTATTGAAACATAATATCATGATTAATAAGGAAGCTATTAAAAAAGCAACTAAAGTAATTATAAAACTGGATGTTGATCCATTTACAGAAGTTATAGATTATAAAAATGATAAATATGGCAATTTTTATCGTAGTACATATGGATTATGGGATGGGGGCAAAGATCCATCTAGAGAAGAAATCATACCTAACACATCGCGCTATTTAGGGATTCCATTTTTACCACACAAGAATGCGTCTACTCCATCTGGCATGAAACTTATCAATTTATCCCAAGTACAGACCAAGCAAGATGCTGAAAGCAAAATTAATTCTCTTTACCCTGCCAATAATAATGAGGCATACACTGTAGATCTTGATAATACAATAATTGTACTAAATACTTTTGAAAATCAAGATAAGAAACAATCTTATAACATCAGCTTAGGAACAAATGGTATTTTAAAGATGGGGGGTGATATACATCTGATGAGTTATATTATGGGAAAAAGAGAAATAGAAAAAAAGCAATATTGGTTTCAGGTAAATGCTCAAACTAAAGGAAATAGTCTCGGCGGCAAATATAATCTATCGGAGTACCCCACTATTATTACTTTTACCTGTTCAAAACGTCCAACTTTAAAAAGTGACCAAATGTCTGCTTTTATCAGACAGGATTGGGATGAAGCAA
>NZ_LQRT01000039.1 GCF_001632745.1 Aquimarina aggregata
TGCTATCAACCTGCATCGAAATACCACTACCCTTTATATCTTTTATAGGAATACTAAGTTCCTTGCCATCTCCTAAAATAACCTTAGCACTATACTGCCCGCCTAAAACTGGACGAAACCTAAACTTACCTAAACCTAAACTATTAGATGTAAAACTTACAAGCTTATTATTCTGGGCATCAACTATAAAACCCTCATCAAAACTCTTGCCTCTACCCTGACTATCTAATAACTTAAATCCAACCGTATTGTCTACTTCACTAACCAAATGACCACCTTCTGGCAATAACTGAAAATCATATGAATCTTCAACACTTGTAGCATCTACTGATAAATCACCATTGATAATACGAATCTTTGAAGTAAAAGAATCATCCTCTATAAAATTATTCATCCAATTCGTAGAGATACGAACATAATAATCCCCACTCTTCCAATCTGATCCAATCCCAATATTACCCAAAGTAACGCCTTGATAGCCTAAAAATAATCCACTATACTTCTCGGTACCTTGATCATCAAAAACCTCTATATTAAAATTAGTGCTCGCTAAAGACGGTAAACCATTCTTACGATCATGAACATAACCCTTAAACCAAATCTCATCCTGAACAACATATGTGCTCTTGTTTAAATGTAAGTAAACTGTCTCTCTAGGTAGTTTAAAATAAGATGATACGGCAGCTTCTGAATCTACAACAGTAGCCTGACCAAATGAAAGAAATGAACTAAATAATAAACCTAAAAGAAAAGATGATGAACGCATAATCTGCAGGATTTATAAAGATAAAATTGATGATTAAAATGACAAATTAGTCAATGAACTTAAATATAAACATCGAAAAACACTTAAACTATTAACAATAAGGTTTTTAACTTAAGTTTATTATCTTTTTCTAGTTAGAGTTTTTGTTTTGTATTGTTTGTATTTTTGAAATTAGTGTTCCGTCACTTCCCATACCTTCAATATAAAAAGTAACACCCTCTAATCCCGTATCTGGAATCTTAAATAATGCCGAACCATTTTTATCGGGTTGTAGTTGTGGCTCCCAATGAATCGTACCATAATTTTTAAATCCAGGACTTGAATAATTAAGATACTTTGGCGTGTAAAACTCTTTGATAGGCTCAAAGCCTTTGTCTAAGCTATACTCTGTGATATAAGAACTCTCTTTTTGTTTGCCAAACCCTTCTAAGGGAACTTTTCTGGTGTAAATGAGTATTGTTCCAACGGCACTTAAACCTGTTATTGAGCCTCTTTTATCAACTAATATCTGATCGATATCTTCAGTCTGTAAATTAAACAAGAGATCTAGATTTGATAACTTAATATCATCAATATATACGGCAACACCTGATCCACCACTGCTATTATTAACAGGGACAATAGAAATCAAAGGGCTTCCTAACTCTGGTTTTCCAGGAGGTCCTTCTATTCCAGTACCATATTTTATTCTAAACCCTTTTGTAGCTATATAGTCTAATATGTTAGGGAAGTTCTGTGTATCCTGTTTAGAAATCTTTCTCGCATTTCTCTTTACATTATCAGATATAAAGGCGTCATTAAACTCTTCCTTCTTCTTTGAGCCCTTAACTATTACCTTCTCTAATTTCTCAACATCGTCATTATAAAAACTATCCACAATCTCTGTCAAATCAGGCATAGATAATCTATTCTTTATACTGGTATCCAACAAATTTGTCTCAAAAGGCTTCTTAAATCGATTCGTCTGTACCTTTAAATACATATTCGTTCTAGCCATACTACCATTACTACGTATCGTAGAAAAACGAAGCTTCTCATTCTTCTTTAAAAACAAAGTATTTACTACAAAACTATTGTCATTAGGGTCTAAATCAATAACGCTGCCAGGATTATTCTCAAAAGGAAACAAATACACCTTGTCTATCTTACTTACTCTAGTATTCTGAACCCTGCCTCGTAATACCAAGCCCCTATTAAAATCATATAATACTTTAGGTTCCTTGTTCTTGATATTATTCCAATGATAACGACTCCAACCCTGTGTTAATAATAACAAATCTAAATCTGATAACTTAACCTCATCCTG
>NZ_LQRT01000040.1 GCF_001632745.1 Aquimarina aggregata
GAGATCACCCGAACCTATAGTGTTACGGATGCCGCTGGGAACAGTATCAATGTTACTCAGATCATTACCATTAATGATACAACTGATCCTACCGCTAGTAATCCCGCAGCAATCAATGCACAATGTGCTGCACCTGCACCTGATATTACTGTAGTGACTGATGAGGCAGACAATTGTGGTACGGCTACAGTTGCTTTTGTAAGTGATGTGAGTGATGGGAACAGTAATCCGGAAGAGATCACCCGAACCTATAGTGTTACCGATGGTGCAGGGAACAGTATCAATGTTACTCAGATCATTACCATTAATGATACAACCAACCCTACCGCGAGTAATCCCGCAGCAATCAATGCACAATGTAGTGCACCTACACCCGATGTGACTGTAGTGACTGATGAAGCAGATAACTGTGGTACGGCTACAGTAGTTTTTGTCAGTGATGTGAGTGATGGAAACAGTAATCCGGAAGAGATCACCCGAACCTATAGTATTACGGATGGAGCAGGGAACAGCATCAATGTGACCCAAACCATTACCATTAATGATACAACTGATCCTACCGCGAGTAATCCCGCAGCAATTACTGCCCAATGTAGTGCACCAGCGCCAGATATCACAGTAGTTACGGATGAGGCGGATAACTGTGGTACGGCTACGGTTGCTTTTGTGAGTGATGTGAGTGATGGGAACAGTAATCCAGAAGAGATCACCCGAACTTATAGTGTTACCGATGGCGCAGGGAACAGCATCAATGTGACTCAGACAATCACTATTAATGATACAACTGATCCTACCGCTAGTAATCCCGCAGCAATTACTGCACAATGTGCTGCACCTATACCCGATGTGACAGTAGTGACTGATGAGGCAGACAATTGTGGTACCCCTACGGTTGCATTTGTAAGTGATGTGAGTGATGGGAACAGTAATCCAGAAGAGATTATCCGAACCTATAGTGTTACCGATGGCGCAGGGAACAGCATCAATGTTACCCAAACCATTACCATTAATGATACAACTGATCCTACTGCTAGTAATCCCGCAGCAATTACTGCACAATGTGCTGCACCTGCACCCGATGTGACTGTAGTGACTGATGAGGCAGACAATTGTGGTACCCCTACAGTAGCTTTTGTCAGTGATGTGAGTGATGGGAACAGTAATCCAGAAGAGATCACCCGAACCTATAGTGTTACCGATGGTGCAGGGAACAGTATCAATGTTACTCAGATCATTACCATTAATGATACAACCAACCCTACCGCGAGTAATCCCGCAGCAATCAATGCACAATGTAGTGCACCTACACCCGATGTGACAGTAGTGACTGATGAAGCAGATAACTGTGGTACGGCTACGGTTGCTTTTGTCAGTGATGTGAGTGATGGGAACAGTAATCCAGAAGAGATCACCCGAACCTATAGTGTTACGGATGCCGCAGGGAACAGTATCAATGTTACTCAAACCATTACCATTAATGATACGACTGATCCTACCGCTAGTAATCCCGCAGCAATTACTGCCCAATGTAGTGCACCAGCGCCAGATATCACAGTAGTGACTGATGAGGCAGACAATTGTGGTACGGCTACGGTTGCTTTTGTGAGTGATGTGAGTGATGGAAACAGTAATCCGGAAGAGATCACCCGAACCTATAGTATTACGGATGGAGCAGGGAACAGCATCAATGTGACCCAAACCATTACCATTAATGATACAACTGATCCTACCGCGAGTAATCCCGCAGCAATTACTGCCCAATGTAGTGCACCAGCGCCAGATATCACAGTAGTTACGGATGAGGCGGATAACTGTGGTACGACTACGGTTGCTTTTGTGAGTGATGTGAGTGATGGGAACAGTAATCCAGAAGAGATCACCCGAACTTATAGTGTTACCGATGGCGCAGGGAACAGTATCAATGTTACCCAAACCATTACCATTAATGATACGACTGATCCTACTGCTAGTAATCCATCACCGATTACTGCACAATGTGCTGCACCTGCACCCGATGT
>NZ_LQRT01000041.1 GCF_001632745.1 Aquimarina aggregata
TAATTCCGTTGTATTGTTTTCAAATAATATTTAAAGACAAACGATGAAGAGTTTGATCCTGGCTCAGGATGAACGCTAGCGGCAGGCTTAACACATGCAAGTCGAGGGGTAACATAAGTGCTTGCACTTGATGACGACCGGCGCACGGGTGCGTAACGCGTATAGAACCTACCTTATAGTAAGGGATAGCCCAGAGAAATTTGGATTAATACCTTATAGTATTATTGATTGGCATCGATTAATAATTAAAGATTTATTGCTATAAGATGGCTATGCGTTCTATTAGCTAGTTGGTATGGTAACGGCATACCAAGGCTACGATAGATAGGGGTCCTGAGAGGGAGATCCCCCACACTGGTACTGAGACACGGACCAGACTCCTACGGGAGGCAGCAGTGAGGAATATTGGACAATGGAGGCAACTCTGATCCAGCCATGCCGCGTGTAGGAAGACTGCCCTATGGGTTGTAAACTACTTTTATAGAGGAAGAAACCCCGATATGTATATCGGTCTGACGGTACTCTACGAATAAGGATCGGCTAACTCCGTGCCAGCAGCCGCGGTAATACGGAGGATCCAAGCGTTATCCGGAATCATTGGGTTTAAAGGGTCCGTAGGCGGTTTTGTAAGTCAGTGGTGAAAGTTTTCGGCTTAACCGGAAAATTGCCATTGATACTGCAAGACTTGAATTATTGTGAAGTGGTTAGAATGTGTAGTGTAGCGGTGAAATGCATAGATATTACACAGAATACCGATTGCGAAGGCAGATCACTAACAATATATTGACGCTAAGGGACGAAAGCGTGGGTAGCGAACAGGATTAGATACCCTGGTAGTCCACGCCGTAAACGATGGTTACTAGCTGTTCGGACTTCGGTCTGAGTGGCTAAGCGAAAGTGATAAGTAACCCACCTGGGGAGTACGTTCGCAAGAATGAAACTCAAAGGAATTGACGGGGGCCCGCACAAGCGGTGGAGCATGTGGTTTAATTCGATGATACGCGAGGAACCTTACCAGGGCTTAAATGTAGATTGACAGGTTTAGAGATAGACTTTTCTTCGGACAATTTACAAGGTGCTGCATGGTTGTCGTCAGCTCGTGCCGTGAGGTGTCAGGTTAAGTCCTATAACGAGCGCAACCCCTGTTGTTAGTTGCCAGCGAGTAATGTCGGGAACTCTAACAAGACTGCCGGTGCAAACCGCGAGGAAGGTGGGGATGACGTCAAATCATCACGGCCCTTACGTCCTGGGCCACACACGTGCTACAATGGTAGGTACAGAGAGCAGCCACTGGGTGACCAGGAGCGAATCTATAAAGCCTATCACAGTTCGGATCGGAGTCTGCAACTCGACTCCGTGAAGCTGGAATCGCTAGTAATCGGATATCAGCCATGATCCGGTGAATACGTTCCCGGGCCTTGTACACACCGCCCGTCAAGCCATGGAAGCTGGGGGTACCTGAAGTCCGTCACCGTAAGGAGCGGCCTAGGGTAAAACTGGTAACTGGGGCTAAGTCGTAACAAGGTAGCCGTACCGGAAGGTGCGGCTGGAACACCTCCTTTCTAGAGAAAATGTGATACGATGGAATGTATCTTTGATTTTTTTAGTCTTTAGTGCTGTTAATTAATACAATAGTTGTTAGTTATTGGTTGTAGTTTTACTAAGCTACATAAGATAGACCATCAACGGTCAACTATGAAGAAGTCTCATAGCTCAGCTGGTTAGAGCGCTACACTGATAATGTAGAGGTCGGCAGTTCGAGTCTGCCTGAGACTACTGTACTACAAGTTTAGTATACGTTCATTATTTATTTATTGAGAAAGGAAATTTTAGAAGTTGTGCTACTTGTCAACTATAATGGCTAGCGGCCACTTATAGAAAGACGGGGGATTAGCTCAGCTGGCTAGAGCGCCTGCCTTGCACGCAGGAGGTCATCGGTTCGACTCCGATATTCTCCACAATTCTTTAGATATA
>NZ_LQRT01000042.1 GCF_001632745.1 Aquimarina aggregata
ACTGGGCAAACAGGAGCTACTGGTGCAACAGGACAAACAGGTGCTACTGGACAAACAGGAGCTACTGGTGCAACAGGACAAACTGGAGCAACAGGACAAACAGGTGCTACTGGACAAACAGGAGCTACTGGTGCAACAGGACAAACCGGAGCCACTGGACAAACAGGTGCTACTGGTGCAACAGGTCAAACAGGAGCCACTGGACAAACAGGTGCTACTGGTGCAACAGGTCAAACAGGAGCCACTGGGCAAACAGGAGCTACTGGTGCAACAGGACAAACTGGAGTCACTGGGCAAACAGGAGCTACTGGTGCAACAGGACAAACAGGTGCTACTGGACAAACAGGAGCTACTGGTGCAACAGGACAAACTGGAGCAACAGGACAAACAGGTGCTACTGGACAAACCGGAGCTACTGGTGCAACAGGACAAACAGGTGCTACTGGACAAACAGGAGCTACTGGTGCAACAGGACAAACAGGAGCTACTGGTGCAACAGGACAAACTGGAGCCACTGGACAAACCGGAGCAACAGGACAAACCGGAGCAACAGGACAAACTGGTGCAACAGGACAAACCGGAGCCACTGGGCAAACAGGAGCAACAGGTCAAACAGGAGCTACCGGAGCAACAGGACAAACCGGAGCAACAGGACAAACAGGAGCTACCGGAGCAACAGGGCAAACTGGAGCCACTGGGCAAACAGGAGCTACTGGTGCAACAGGACAAACAGGAGCCACTGGACAAACAGGAGCAACAGGTCAAACAGGTGCTACTGGTGCAACAGGACAAACAGGAGCCACTGGACAAACAGGTGCTACTGGTGCAACAGGACAAACTGGAGCCACTGGGCAAACAGGAGCTACCGGTGCAACAGGACAAACCGGAGCCACTGGGCAAACAGGAGCTACTGGTGCAACAGGACAAACAGGTGCTACTGGACAAACAGGAGCTACTGGACAAACCGGAGCAACAGGTCAAACAGGAGCTACCGGAGCCACTGGACAAACAGGAGCTACTGGTGCAACAGGACAAACTGGAGCAACAGGACAAACAGGTGCTACTGGACAAACAGGAGCTACTGGTGCAACAGGACAAACTGGAGCCACTGGACAAACCGGAGCAACAGGAGCTACCGGAGCAACAGGTCAAACAGGAGCAACAGGACAAACCGGAGCCACTGGACAAACAGGAGCTACCGGAGCAACAGGACAAACTGGAGCCACTGGACAAACAGGTGCTACTGGTGTAACAGGACAAACCGGAGCAACAGGACAAACTGGAGCCACTGGGCAAACAGGAGCTACTGGTGCAACAGGAGCAACAGGACAAACAGGAGCAACAGGACAAACCGGAGCAACAGGTCAAACCGGAGCAACAGGACAAACCGGAGCTACCGGAGCAACAGGTCAAACTGGAGCCACTGGACAAACAGGAGCAACAGGACAAACCGGAGCAACAGGACAAACTGGAGCTACCGGAGCAACAGGTCAAACAGGAACTACCGGAGCAACAGGTCAAACAGGAACTACCGGAGCAACAGGACAAACAGGAGCAACAGGTCAAACCGGAGCCACTGGACAAACCGGAGCTACCGGAGCAACAGGACAAACTGGAGCCACTGGACAAACAGGTGCTACCGGAGCAACAGGTCAAACAGGAGCTACCGGAGCAACAGGACAAACTGGAGCCACTGGGCAAACAGGAGCTACTGGTCAAACTGGACAAACAGGAGCTACCGGACAAACTGGAGCAACAGGACAAACCGGAGCAACAGGACAAACTGGAGCAACAGGACAAACCGGAGCTACTGGTGCAACAGGACAAACCGGAGCCACTGGACAAACAGGTGCTACTGGTGTAACAGGACAAACAGGAGCAACAGGACAAACTGGAGCCACTGGACAAACAGGTGCTACCGGAGCAACAGGACAAACTGGAGCCACTGGGCAAACAGGAGC
>NZ_LQRT01000043.1 GCF_001632745.1 Aquimarina aggregata
GTAGCTTTTGTCAGTGATGTGAGTGATGGGAACAGTAATCCAGAAGAGATCACCCGAACTTATAGTGTTACGGATGGCGCTGGGAACAGCATCAATGTTACCCAAACCATTACCATTAATGATACGACTGATCCTACCGCTAGTAATCCCACAGCAATCAATGCACAATGTGCTGCACCTGCACCCGATGTGACTGTAGTGACTGATGAGGCAGACAATTGTGGTACGGCTACAGTAGCTTTTGTCAGTGATGTGAGTGATGGGAACAGTAATCCAGAAGAGATCACCCGAACCTATAGTGTTACGGATGGAGCAGGGAACAGCATCAATGTTACCCAAACCATTACCATTAACGATACAACTGATCCTACTGCTAGTAATCCCACAGCAATTACTGCCCAATGTAGTGCACCTACGCCCGATGTGACTGTCGTCACAGATGAGGCAGATAATTGTGGTACGGCTACAGTAGCTTTTGTCAGTGATGTGAGTGATGGGAACAGTAATCCTGAAGAGATCACCCGAACCTATAGTGTTACCGATGGCGCAGGGAACAGTATCAATGTAACTCAGATCATTACCATTAATGATACAACTGATCCTACCGCGAGTAATCCCGCAGCAATTACTGCACAATGTAGTGCACCTACACCCGATGTGACTGTAGTGACTGATGAAGCAGATAACTGTGGTACGGCTACGGTTGCTTTTGTAAGTGATGTGAGTGATGGGAACAGTAATCCGGAAGAGATCACCCGAACCTATAGTGTTACGGATGCCGCTGGGAACAGTATCAATGTTACTCAGATCATTACCATTAATGATACAACTGATCCTACCGCTAGTAATCCCGCAGCAATCAATGCCCAATGTGCTGCACCTGCACCCGATGTGACTGTAGTCACTGATGAAGCAGACAATTGTGGTACGCCTACAGTAGCTTTTGTCAGTGATGTGAGTGATGGGAACAGTAATCCAGAAGAGATCACCCGAACTTATAGTGTTACGGATGGCGCTGGGAACAGCATCAATGTTACCCAAACCATTACCATTAACGATACAACCAACCCTACCGCTAGTAATCCCGCAGCAATCAATGCACAATGTGCTGCACCTACACCCGATGTGACTGTAGTGACTGATGAGGCAGATAACTGTGGTACGGCTACAGTTGCTTTTGTCAGTGATGTGAGTGATGGGAACAGTAATCCGGAAGAGATCACCCGAACCTATAGTGTTACGGATGCCGCAGGGAACAGCATCAATGTAACTCAAACCATTACCATTAATGATACAACTGATCCTACTGCTAGTAATCCCACAGCAATCAATGCGCAATGTAGTGCACCCGCACCCGATGTGACTGTAGTGACTGATGAGGCAGACAATTGTGGTACGGCTACAGTAGCTTTTGTCAGTGATGTGAGTGATGGGAACAGTAATCCGGAAGAGATCACCCGAACCTATAGTGTTACGGATGGCGCAGGGAACAGCATCAATGTGACTCAGATCATTACCATTAATGATACAACTGATCCTACTGCGAGTAATCCATCCCCGATTAGTGCACAATGTAGTGCACCTGCACCCGATGTGACTGTAGTGACTGATGAGGCAGACAATTGTGGTACGGCTACAGTAGCTTTTGTCAGTGATGTGAGTGATGGGAACAGTAATCCGGAAGAGATCATCCGAACCTATAGTGTTACGGATGCCGCTGGGAACAGTATCAATGTTACTCAGATCATTACCATTAATGATACAACTGA
>NZ_LQRT01000044.1 GCF_001632745.1 Aquimarina aggregata
ATTTTTAATTTGGCTTTTAAAAAGAGAAAAAAAATAAAAACAAAAAATAAAAATTCGGCTCTGTGTTAATCCGAAAAATTAGTGTCTTTTTGCACGCTACGTTTCATACACAACCCGTTGGCAACAATAAAAAAATGAGAGTACTTAAACTAACTTTTTTATTTCTATTAATAATCTCTTGTAAGCAAAAAAAAGAGGAAATTAAGCCTGAATTAAAAACTGAAAATCAGAAATCGGAAATTATTACGCAAGAAGTAGAAGCGAAAATTGAAATGGATTCGGTTTATGAATTATATAAAAAAGGAAGAGTTGAAAAATACGATTGGGATTTAGTTTCTAACAAAGCTGATAAATACCGAAAAGTTTCTGAAGCTTACTCTGATAAAAAAATAATCCCGAATGACTTTCTCGAATTCAGCCGAAAATTTATTTCTGACTCTGAATTTCAAAAATCGCATATAGACTTTGAAAATTTAATAGGAGTTGTTGGAGCTTGTGAGGAAACTTATATAATGAGTAAAAACAATTGGGTTTACGACAATTGGGATTTCATAGAAAATTTAGAGATAGATGAAAAATGGGAAAATACATTTCGTTTTTCAAATCAAGTTTTTTTCTGTGAATACGAATTAAAAGAAATTGGAACTATAAGAGTTTTAGGATTTGAAAAGCAAAACGGAATTTGGCACCTGACTTTATATGATATAAATGATTGTTAAAAAAATACTGTTGCCAACACCGTATAAAATTAATTGCTGGTTTTGGATCGCTTGGGAAATTCCTTCGGAATTTCGCCGTTCGTGATTAATCTAATAAATTAGCTGCTTGAAACACGCAACTAACCTTATACAAAAACGTTGTAATTAATTTGAAAAATGAAAAACCTACTACTAATTTTAATATTATTTCCTTTAATAATCGTTGCGCAAGAACCAAAAGAAAGCATTAAATATGAGAAAGATAATTATTCAATAGAACATCCTTCAAATTGGATTTTAAACGACTCTGGCGAAAATGGAACTAAAATTTTTCTTTATCCTACAAATTCTGAGAGTTCGGACGTTTTTACAGAGAACATAAATTTAATCGTACAGAATCTGAATGATTCAACTATAACTATTGAAAAGTACAAAGGTTTAGTGGAAAAACAAATTAGCGGAATGCTGACTGATCCTAAAATCACCTTTAGTGAACTTAAAAACAAAAACGGATTAAAGTGTCACCAATTAATCGCAGAAGGAAAATCAAGCGATTATAAGTTTAAAACCATCATTTACACTTATTTAATAGACAACCAAATTTACACTTTGACTTTTGTTACTCTTTACGATGCTTATGAAAACAATCATATCGAATCGCTGAGAATAATGGATAGTTTTAAACTGACAAAAAACTAATTACAACAACGTGTATAATTAATTGCTTTGGTAAGTGCTTATTTGGAAAATTCCTGCGGAATTTTCTCGCGTTCGTTTTTGTTTATTAAATTAGTTGCTTAAACACGCAACGAAATCATACACAAGACCGTTACCCACAATTAGAGAAAATGACTTATAGAATAACAAAATTTGACCCAAAAAAGAGAAATGAAGAAGGGCATTTTCTGGATAATTCCGAATGGACAGCTATTAGCGACATAGGGAA
>NZ_LQRT01000045.1 GCF_001632745.1 Aquimarina aggregata
CGGCGGCAAATATAATCTATCGGAGTACCCCACTATTATTACTTTTACCTGTTCAAAACGTCCAACTTTAAAAAGTGACCAAATGTCTGCTTTTATCAGACAGGATTGGGATGAAGCAAATAAAACATTCACCATAGAGGTGCATCATAAAAATGGTGCTGTTGATTTTACTTTAAGTACAGACGATATAGACATAGGAGGACCAAATGATAATATTAAAATCCCGGGTGTAGTGGAAGCTGAAAATTTTAATACAAAATCGGGAAGTGTACGAATAGAAGATACGCCAGGTTCATCTAAAAGGAATCTGGGCTATATTAAGTCTAATGATTATACAGAATATAAGGTTGATGTACAGAATGCCGGTGAATATAATTTTGATTTTTATGCTTCAAGTGCTGGTGCTGGGGGTACGATTGAAGTTTTAGAATCAGGTTCTGTAGTAGGTTCAGTAGTCATACCAGTCAATGGCAACTGGCATGATTACAAAAAATATAGTATTACGACCAGTCTCACCAAGGGAGAAAAAATACTTAGGCTTGTTTATAAAGGAGGGTCAGGATACTTGTTTAATATAGATAAGATAGAAGCTTCAAATATTGGAAGTTCTGGCCAAACACCTAAAACGATTAGGTTGTCTCCTGTTGAAGATGCATACTTGCATGGTGATACACGGTATGATGGTACAATCGTCAGATTAGAGCAGAATAACCGGATGGGATATTTGATGTTTGATTTATCATCAATTGATGGTACTATCACTGATGCCAAACTTAATTTTATGGTCACGACTGATTCGGGCAATGGAAATGTCAGAGTGAATAAGGGGAGCTCAAACAATTGGACAGAGGATAACTTATCCACTACAAATAAACCTGGTCAGGAAGTAGTTTTGGGTAATCTAAATGATGTTTATAAACTAAATGATAGAAAAGCAATTAGTTTGCAAACTTCAGCTATAAATCAGGATAAGTTATCATTAGTATTAACGATGACTAATGGTAATGATTTTGCTTTTTCATCTAAAGAAAACCCTTCTTTAGATGGGCCTGAGTTAGTCATTACGTATATTCCCTCCAAGAGTTCTTTACTTTTATCTGATGTGGCGGGAGATAGCTATAATAGGGGAGCAGAAATTAATACATTTCCTAACCCAATCAAGAACAGAATCAATCTAACGAACTTTCCAGAAAAAAGTTTGATAAGGTTTTATAATTTGCAGGGGTATTTAAGCAAGGAGGTTTTGCTTAAAACCAAAGAAGCTAGTTTGGATGTCTCTGATTTGTCTTCAGGATATTACGTGTTAAAAGTTTGGGATAAAGAAGGAGAGTTAATTTTAAATAAACAAGTAGTAAAAAAGTAGCACATCAGGTAATTTAAATAATCAAAAATAATATTAATAACAAAAGTCCTTTCCAAACAATGAATGGACTTTTGTTGTTTTATTGAAATATTAGGAAAAGAGTAGATATCCTTGTTGCTACATTTTCACTGACAAAAAAATGATTTACGTTTTGTAATGCTTTTGAA
>NZ_LQRT01000046.1 GCF_001632745.1 Aquimarina aggregata
TCTGGAATACCATCATTATCATCATCTAAATCTACATTATCGGCAATATCATCGCCATCAGCATCTAAAGGATCTCGCCAGTCTCTATCACCGCCTACATTATCATCATCTGGAAAATCTGTTGCTAACTCCCCTCCATCGGTAGCATTCGTTGCGGGGGTAGTACCTAAATCAATTGTATCATAATTATCATCTAAACCATCTCCATCACTATCAGCATTTGCAGGTAAGGTATCCGGAACATTATCACCATCGGTATCATAAGCCTCGGTAGCATCAGGAATACCATCGCCATCAGCATCGGTATCTATATAATCACCACCACCGGTACCATCGATATCAACAGTATCAGGATCCAATGCAGTACCGTTAGTATCATAAGCATCATTTACTCCATTACCGTCAGTATCTGATTCATCAATTAATGGTGTAGCTGGGTTATCTACAATAGGAGCGATATAACCAACCGTAGGTTGACCCTCAATATTATCCTGAATACCATCATCATCTGAATCAATATCCAAATAATTAGGACCATCATTTACATTACCATCAGTATCAGTAGGTGCACTACTTACTCCTGCTCCATCTACGCCCCCATCTTCTGCAGTATCAGGAATACCATTTGACCCTACACTACCGTTAATAACTCCATCATTATCTGTGTCTAAGGCACCGTTACCCGTCTCGACAACATCATATAAACCGTCATTATCACTATCTAAATCTAAATTATTCGGAATACCATCGTCATCGGTATCTAAACAAACAAATTTAAACGCACCTACACCAATTCCTGTCAAACCACCAGGCTGTTGATTTATATTGAATGTCAATTGTGTTGTATTCCTTGAAAGAAATATTGCTACAGGTGCATCTGCAACAGTCGTGTTAGTTGTATTTATATTTAAAGTTTGCGTGCTTACTAGTCTAGGGTCTAATCCATTAAAATCGAAAAAAGCATCATTCCGTATATCTAGTATCTCAAAAGGATCTCCATCTGTAATTGCTTGAGAAGGTTCCATTACACTTGTTTCTGCATCAAAGAAAAATACATTAGTAGGTTTATCAAATGAATAAACTAAAGTATAACTCCCTCCTTGAGAACCTCCTACTCCACGAAAACCATCGTCTGTATTTGGTGGAGTTCCATTACCTGTTAGTCCAAGAAACAGACCTGCAGGTCGTCCATCATTTGTTTCAATAGAGTTAATAGAAACACTACCTGGATTGTTTGTAATTGTAGCAGTTACTACACTTCCATCTGGTAATGTGACAGAGCTATTAATTGATTGACCGGCATTAAGTACTGTACCCGTAGGCAATAAAAAAGTTTCTAAGGAATTTGCATATGGAGTAGTTGAACCTAATGAAGTAGAAGATAAAAAACACTCAACATCATCCGAAATACCATCATTATCATCATCATCGTCAAAAAAGTCAATAATCTGATCATTATCTGTATCTAATCCAAGCGTATTGTCTCTATAATCTACCTCTATAGTATTTGGATTCTGATTGTTCGGTAAATCTAAAGAACCTCCATTTTGATCATCATCATAATCGATTGCTCCTGCAGCATCTGTGGGGCTGGCATCGTATTGATTTAACAATCCATCACCGTCCGTATCAATTGTATTTGTTGCTGCGGTAAAACCTGCTTCTATAGTATCATTATCACCTTCATCATCTGAATTAAGATCCAAATAATCAGGTTCATCAGCTGCTCCATCTGTATTTTCAGGAGTAAATCCAATTGCCGGAAATCCGTTAGGAATACCATTGGCAGCTACGTTAGTACCCACTACTCCATTATTAGGTAGTGGTATATAGCCGCTGGTAGGTTGTGCTTCTACAACATCAGGAATTCCATCATTATCACTATCTATATCTCTACAGTTTGAAATACCATCCCCATCAAAATCTGCAAATAATTTGGCTAGTGTTATATCATCTAAACGAATGTCATTTCCAAAGCACCCTCCTTGTGTATTTGCTATCTCTATAGTTACAGCTCCAGATACGGCTACAGAATTCCAATTAAACTCTACTTCTTGCCATGTTCCTTCTTGACCAACAGAACCATCGCCCACTGGACTATTAAATATTGTAGCTCCATTGATAATAAAAGCTAATTCTGGGTTTTGCTCTACTATATATATGAAACATCTAAAAACATATGTCGAGTTTGCTTCAATATTAGGGAC
This sequence comes from Aquimarina aggregata, assembly GCF_001632745.1. Classification (GTDB taxonomy): domain Bacteria; phylum Bacteroidota; class Bacteroidia; order Flavobacteriales; family Flavobacteriaceae; genus Aquimarina; species Aquimarina aggregata. Next base: position 2,208 of record NZ_LQRT01000046.1, read on the forward strand.
AGTTTGTTTCCAATAACTTTCTCCTGCATCATCATTTGGATCTATATATAACGTATTATTAGGATTCGCCAATGTACCTGGTGTACCATCGGTAAAAGATATATAATTGGCATCACATGCAACATCTCCTCCAGTCCCTGGTGGTACAGGTCCACCCGTATAATATACGTTTGCTCCTGTTTGATCGGCATCTACAATTAATACACTTCCATCAGGTATTCCTGGTAAAGTATTAGGATATGAATAATACGTGTTACAACGACCATCTGTACTATTGTATGGAGAAATCGCTACCCACCCTTGATCTAGACAAGTATTACCAGAGGTAGAAGGGTAACCTGTACCCCCGTCTTCGTTACCTCGTCCACGATTAAAATCTGATGTCCAAAATGCATAACCATCATCAAAATTAGAGTTTAACACTAGATTTGGGCCTTCAACCGATGTACCCGTAACTGCAGGACATTCTACGGTGTCTAAAATACCATCATTATCATCATCAAGATCTGTAGTATCTCCTATTCCATCTAAATCATAATCTCCATCTACTATTATTGTAATTAAAGACGTACTACAAGGCATGGCTGAGCCTGCTTCACAAATTTGATATCCTATGGTATAAGTCCCTGCAGCAGTCCCTGGTGCAACATTCACTTCACCATTGGCTGTATTCAAAGTTACATTAGGATCAGATGATGAAACTACTGTAATATCAACTGTTCCTATAGTTGCAGTAGCCCCACCAAATGTATCATTAACCAGAACATTTGCTATAGCTAAACCACCGGTACTACCAAGAACTTGTATAGAATTTACATCTGTATTCGCATCAATACAAGTACTGGCGTTACTGCTAAATGTTACTGCAGTATTGGTACCTAGAGTATAGTTTATTCCTGTTTCTGTGACTAATCCATCTCCATCTACTGTAGCTGGATCTGTCATTCCGTATTGACCGCCATCACCTCCATCGGCATCTGGATCACTATATGCCTCATTGGCATCACTACATCCATCATTATCACTATCAAGATTTAAGTGATCAGGAGTTCCTGCTGTGGTTTCTATTGGTACGAGTCCAGTTCCTGCTGTCGCAGGGATCCCAATAGTTCCTGCAGTATTACCTGGCGCTCCATCAGCATCTCCATCATTATCATCATCTGTTCCTCCTGCTTCTACAACGTCATAAATACCATCATTATCACTATCAAGATCAAGATGATCTGAAACATTATCACCATCAAAATCAAAAACTGGATCTAATGTATCACAAATACCATCAAGGTCTGCATCAATGCAAACTGGAGCTGTAGCTGTTCCATTATCATCAAAATCTTCATAATTTAGGATAAAATCCCCATCTGCATCTCCCGAAGGATCTACATTTAATGTATTTTCAGCAGTATCTAATATACCATCATTATCATCATCAAGATCTGCCTGATCTGAAGTACCATCACCATCGATATCATTTGTTCCTATAATTTGATTAATAAATACTGCAGAATCCAAAGACCTATCACCTGTATCCGCAATGGCAATCTTAAATCTATACGTAACTCCTGCAGTAAGCCCATTTATTGTTCCTGTAAACTGATTCGTAATACCATTATATTCTGTAAATATGGGAAATGCTCCAGAGTTCGTATTACAAGTCGCAGGAGGTCCAGGAGGAGTTGCTGTATCAAAACCATTGTTTATAAATAATGCAGATTGCGATAAATCTGCCGGTGCCGCTATTCCGGCATTAGCATTATTACATCCCAAAAAACCTCCATTAACAGAATTTACTGCTACGGGATTTGATGTACCGGGTACCAATGCTAGATTTTGTGAGCCCGTTATCCCTGGCCCTGAAACAAAAAAACCAAATACATCATTAAAAACAGTACCAACATAGTCAGGGTATTCATCTGAACCAAATTGATATACAATCTACAATGCTGTTAATCTAGGATCCAATACCACATCAAATGAAAATACAACTACATCAAAATTAGCATTTGGGTCTATCGCAATGATATCGGGATCGTTATACGTTGTTGGTTGTACTTGTTCAGTAGCAGCGACACCCGAGTTAGACGGAAACGCAGCTGTACCATTACTGCCAAATGCTTGTGTAGCAGTTCCTGTAGTCATCAATACCCCTGTATCTATCGAAAGACTAGCCCCTGCATTACCGTTAGAAAAAGTTGCTAATTGAAAAAACCTACTTCCATTTTCTAAAGTAGGGTTAGATATGGTTATACCTGTACCTCCAAGTTGTGTGGTCAATGCTACATCTGTGGGATTGGCAGTAAAAGTAGCTTGAGACAATACTTCCTTACCATTAAATAGCAATACTATAAAGAAAGTGATTAGCGTAATTTTTTTCATATACTATAAAATTTTGATGCTGTTTTATATTTTATTGATCCTTTACTACTATAAATAAGTAGTTTACAACCAATTAAATTAATGTGTATTGCACACTATGGTTTTTAATATCGTTGAATCAACCGATAGGAAAGGTGAATTACCAAAATGTTGAGATAAATCAATATTATCTTCTCGCATTTTTCTTTCAAAAAAAAAGTTATCTATATGTTGTACTGTTTTTTTTATCTTGAAGAAACTATAAGATACCTGCTCAACAGTACTTACTTTGTAAGTATTAATCATGATGGTTGATTTACAATTTATTGTTATTCAGATTCCCTGCATTCGCTGACTCGCCAAAGGTTACAATTGCAGTTCGTTTTATTTATAATACATTCTAATTCATATCTCTTGTTTAAAAATATAATAGATATGAACTTTATATTTCAAAAATTCAGACAACGGTTAAAAAAGATAGGCATGACTTTTACATACTAAAATTCATGCACAATCATCCAACTTCTACATGAACTCTTTTAAATAGTATTAATGATAATATATCATTATAAGATAATACATCATTTATACTATTACATTGGACGATAAGGAATAAAGGCAGTTTTTTTAGAAACATCTACAAAAATTGTAGTTAAAAAGGGGTAATCGTATGTTTTCTAACAACTTATCTTTATGACTAAAAATTGTATTTACTGTTAAAATATTTAACATAATAAATGTATAGATAATACTTTGATTAGCACTATTTGTTTTCCGCATTTTTTTTACGGTTTTTGTGTATTTTTATTTGCTATAATTTAAAATGAAAACAAATTACTTGCCACATAAAAATTTGCTATTATTCCCTATAATAGTATATTCTATGCTAATTCTTATTGATTTAGCAGTGTAAATCATACAATTTTATTACTTATCATCGATTAATTATGGCTCATAACCAAATAAATTATTTATGGTTTCCCGTAAATAATTAAAAGCTTCTTAGTATATTGTGCAAGATAAAAGGTAAGAAAATTCTATTTAAAAATATTTTTATCTGGTTGTAAGGATAGTGTATTCAACCGTCAAAATGCATAGTATTTTGAATACATTAGTTTTCAAAAAACATCCAGTTAATGATTGGTTTAAATTAAATCGATCGTTATTCAGACCCTGCTTTTGTTGGCTCGCCAAAGTTTTACAATCGCAGGGTTGTTTCTGCGTATAACTGATCTATTAAACAACCATTAACTGGTGTACTTTAAGTTAAAATATGCTTAGTTACAAAAGACCTAAATCTTTTGTCATAGCCACTAAATGAATTGCATTTTTAGCTTTAAAATTATACTTTAATTTATTTAATCTTTTTTCTATAGAACTAATGCTATTTGGGGATATATGGTTTCTTTTAAAGTACATTCTGATTTCTTCCTGAGTTAATCCATCTGATAAATGTTTTAATAGGAGTAAATCGTAATCTTTGAGTTCGAATACATTATTTTTATTCATCGCATTTGCAAGTAGCGGAGATATAAAAGTATTGTTATGATATACCTCACCTACCGATTGCACTAATTCATTTAGTCCATATCGACCTTTACATACATAACCATTTATACTTTGTTCTTTAAAAAATGATTTTACTTTTGCAGGTCTATCTTCCATAGAATAAATAATCACCTTAATGTCAGGTTGTATTAACCGTATTGCATCTATTAGTTGAAGTCCAGATACGAGTTCTCTTTGCCTATGACTTTCTTTAAAAGAAAGATCTGTTATTAACAAATCAAAAGGCTTATCATCTCTTAATGCACGTCTGAATTTTAGGTAGGCATCATCACAATATTGGGCTTGTTGCACCTCTTTTACTCCTGTTCTTTCATGAAGAATATTTGCTATACCATGATTAATACTACCAAGGTCCTCTGTTACTAAAACTTTCTCGAACATATGCTCAAATATTAAATTAATTCGGAAAACATATATTGGCTTTAAAGCCTTTTCCTTTTTCTGAATCAAAGATAAATGATCCACCAATTATTTTTATACGGTTTTCCGCATTCCTAAGTCCACTACTAAAAATAATTTCATTTTTATCTACTCCAATACCTGTGTCAGCATAAGTAATTTCAACATTTTTAGGAGTTTGTCTAAAACTTACAGCGACTAATGCCGCATGACTATGTTTTTTCATATTCACCATTAATTCCTGAATAATACGGTGAGTAATAATTTTTTTCTCGGGAGTAATCGATTGCCAATTGATAATATCAATATCCTTTATAATAATTTTTGTTTCGTTGGTACTATAACTACTTAGCATATTACCTAATTCTTCAGAATAATGTGTACCTGTATCAAAATTATTATTCTCTCTTGATATGTCTCTTGTACGATTATATATATTTTCTAACTTATCAAGTACATCATGACTATGTTGATTATTCTGTATTTGTGTCATTACATTATACACATCATTAGCTAACTCATCATGTATTCTTTTAGAGATACGAGTTTCTGCGTTAAAAACATCTCGTATTTTTTCTCTTTTATGCCGTTGCCTGAATAAATAAAATACAAGTCCACCAACCAATATAAGTATAAGGGTTCCTAACAGATTAATCACCTTTTGTCTTTCTTTCTTGGCAGTTTCTGCTTTTAGAATTAGGTTTTCGTTCGTGAGTTTGTCGTTTTCATACTTAGTTACTGCATAAATCTCACGGTTACTCTGATTAATATTTTGCAATTTTATATACACTTCATGAAAAACTTTTGCTTCTTCATTACTATCAGACTGTAGTTGAAAAATAAATCCTAATGATTCTAGAATTGATGTTAGACTATTTAATTCTTTTGCATTTTGATACGCAGCTTCGGCATATTGTAAAGCTTTTTCCTTATTTTTTGTCAAATAATACTTAGTAAGATGTATATTACTTGCTATAAGCCCATCAACATCTCTAATACTATCACGTATACTTCTGGCTTGTAACAATAATTTTTCAGAGGTAGTATTCTTGGGGTTCTGAAGCCACTTGACATAACCTAGATTACCAATTACCCTAGCATACTCTCTCATACTTTTTCTAACAACCACATCTGATTCTAATTGGGTAAGAATTGATACAGCCTCTTTATAATTACCTTGACTAGCTAGTATATTTGCTTTAGTGTTCTTGAATACTAAGATATATCTTTGTCCAATTTTTTTAATCGATACACTATCTATCCCTAGATTTAAGGCTTTTTCATTATACTTTAACGCTTCTTCATAATTTTTTTGCTCTCTATTAGCTACCGAAATACCGTGATATAAACCTGAAAGACTTCGTAAATCTTTGTCTGTATTTTCTAAATATTTTACACCTTCTATTGCTGTAGTTTTATTTCCTGAGTAATCACCAAGACTTTTTTGAATATTGGTCATATTTAGCAAACTCTTTCCTGCCATAACACTATCTTTCATTGCCTTGTAAATTTTAAAGGCCTCGTTATGGTATTTAAATGCTTCGGTAAGTTGGTTGTTTTTATTATGATACACTCCTAATTTTATTAGTGAAATACCTAAATAAAAGCTATCTTGATTTTTAGCAGCTAAATCATATAATTTATGTGAGTATATAACGGCACTATCATAATTTTTCATCATACCCAGTAACATGGTCTTTTGCATCAATCCATTATAAATCAATGAATCTTGTTGATACAAATATGCAACTTCAAGGAAAGAAGAAACATATGCTAAACGTTTCGACAGAGGAAGTGTTTTTTGTTTACTTAATTCATATTGTTGAGCAATACTATTTAGTGCTTTTTGTCTAGAAATTCTATTAACATCCTGACTAAAGGCACTATTACTATTAAAAACAAACAAAATCCCAAATACAATAGGGATAAAAGAAATGACACGCCAAAGTTTCATTTCATAAAATTACTAAATTAAATTTGGTCTATATAGCAGCTTTTGCACTACATAGACCAAATTTAACACTTCTTTATTTTTTAAGGAATTTTAATTCCCACCTGGATCCTCTGTTTCTACACTTCCATCTTCACCTGTAGTTGCAACTTCATCTGTTGGGGTTTCTAAATTGTCAGCAATACTATCTGATGTACAAGAGGTAAAACTAACTGTCATTACTAAGGCTAATAGGATATAAGATATGGTTTTCATAATTGATTATTTTTTTTTCGATTTAACACAGGGGTTTCTAGCCGGAATTATTCCAGGAAACATGATCTCTAATTACTGTTACAATATTTGGGAGTACTCCTTTTTACTATGGAAAGTTGAAATCCGCTAATGTAGTATTTGGCAACTTTCCGATTGACCACTGACTACATAATTACGGTTTTCCGTAAAAACTAGGCGGATACATTTACTATGTTAGCAGTACGTAACCGGAACTAATTTCTTATGGTAAATTTATAAAGAGTGGTGACCTTTGTAAACGAAGAATTCCAAGGATTCCAAAGATTCCTAAGAAATCCTAAAGATTCCGAAAATCTGAAATAATTATGAAACGAAAAACAAGTGTTACTTACAGGGATGAGATCCTGCAGAAGTACAAAAGGGAAAAAGGTGGTGAAATGAGTTGCTACTTATTAGAGCCGACCCGCAAACAAATCAAAGAAGCGTGCATGTGGCTTCTAAGTCGAAGAAACGAAAAATACGATCAAGGTATTTTAAATCGTTTTTTTAAATTTAAAGAAGGTGAAAATAGATTGTTTGCAATTGAAAGAGTAAAAGGTGATAAGTTTAAACCTATCGTTAATTTTTTAACCGGAGAAACAAAGTCAACAACTCCAGCCAATTTAGAATTAATTGCTTGGCTTATCGATTTTAAACCTAGACCATTATCTATTTATCTAAGGTCTATACCTAAAATTGAAGAGGAAAATGTAATTTTAAATGTAGGAAGTGATTCTTTACGATCTCTTAAAGAAGAGTTTGAAATAGTAGAAACACCAGAGACAAAGGTTATCCAGAGAAATGAAAAAAGTATTACTATTATTTCTCAAATTAACCCGTCTCTAAAAATTACAACAATAGTATCCTTATGATACTATAATGAAAAACAAAAAAACGTGAACTAAACATTTACTACTTGGATACATAAACTAACCAAGAATAAGAAAGTTTTAATTAAGTTGATTTTAGTTTGAAAACAAATTAATTACATAAACATCTTAATTAAGGGGCATTAATTCTTTAACAGAATATACATCGTCGACATTGCTCTCTTCTTTTTTAAATATACACTTTGCTAATTTTTCTAAGTACTTAGTTTTTAGATAAAACATCTATTTGTGAATTGTAATAAGCCATAGCCCCCCTATCAATTACCGTTCACATCACATTAAACCATATTTTTTTAACACAAGATCTCTTGGAACTTTTATTTTTTTATCTTTTGATAGTGTACTTTATTCCTCCAATATGAAAGTGCGCCTAAAATAATAAGCACGGCTACAGAATAATAAATTGAATTTGGAGTGATTACCTTATCTCCACTTGCATAAGAATGTAAACCTTTAAGGTAAAAGTTTACTCCAAAATAAGTCATTAAAACACTGTAAATTGCTAATACTGAAGCTAGATTAAACCACCATCTACTACGTAGGCCAGGTACTAATCGCATATGTATTACAAATGCATACACCATAATACTAACTAAAGCCCATGTCTCCTTAGGATCCCAACCCCAATAGCGCCCCCAACTCTCGTTAGCCCACATACCACCAAGAAAATTTCCTATAGTAAGCATAACAAGTCCAATGGTAAGGGCCATTTCATTAATAACGGTAATTTCCTTAATATTAAGATCCATTCGTTTCTTATTTGACTCTGTAGTTAAAATCATCAACAATAACGAAAGAATTCCTAAAATAGCTCCTACAAAGAATGGTCCGTAACTTCCAACAATAATAGAAACATGAATAAGCACCCAATACGAATCTAGAACTGGTTGCAAATTAGCAATTGCAGGATCTGTCCAATTTTGATGTGCAAAAAATAAGATTATGGCAGCAACAAATGTAGTAGCGGCAATAGTAAGGTTACTGCGTCTACCAAAAGCAAAACCGATTGCTAATGTAGCCCATGCAACATAAATCATAGATTCATAAGCATCACTCCATGGAGCATGTCCAGAGACATACCAGCGAATAATTAATCCTGCCGTATGTAATATAAATAGCAATGTAACTATACCTATAGTACCATTAATTAAAACCTTAACTATTTTAGATTCTTTAAATATTCTAAGAATTACAAAAATCATTAGTAATAAGCCAAACATCCCATAGTACCTGTATAGTGTTCTAAAAATATCATACTTATTAAGTGCTATTTCAGCTTTAACTTTTTTATCTGTAGGCATTACTTCGCTACCAAACTTTTTTTGAAAACTTTTTATACTAGCAACATATTGGTCTGGTTTACTGTAGTCTCCAGTCTTGCGCGCTTCTTGCAAGGATTGTCTATAAATAGGAATAATCTGTCTTGTATACACAGAGTCCATACCCGTAAACTTAAATTCATTTAATTCAGGTACAGAAACCCATTTATTATCTTCATTTCCAGGAACAGGAAAAACTTTTAAAATTCCTCCCCCTAAAGCTTGATTTAATAAATAAAACTTTTCATGTGTTTTTAAGAATTCTTTTTCAAACTGACTAGGTGTATTTGTGCTACTTGCTTTCTCTAAATATGGATCCAACTTATAGGCCCCACTAGGTTCAAAAAGATCAATTAAAGATACTTTTTTAGCAGATTTAGGAACTCCTAAAATTTTACGAATACTATCATTTTTCCAATCAATTTCGATAATTGGAACACTGTACCATACAAGTGGATTTTCAACCATAGATACAAATACCTGATCTGCATTTAGCTTTTCATACGTATCCTTTTTGCTAATTTTACGCAATAATTCTGAAGAAAATGTATTAACAGGTTTCATTCTACCTCGCTCATCCTGAATTACAATACTTCCAAATTTAGCAGCATGTTCTTTAGGTACTATGTTAGCTTTAATAATAGAATCTAACTCTGCCTTACTAGGTAACGTTTGTAGATGATCATTATGACCTGGTACGTCTTGTGCAAATGAAATTGTAGTTACTAGTAAGGTAATACTTATTGTTAAAGCTTTCTTTTTGGCTTTTATCTTACTTAACTTTTTTTCTAAATCTTTAAATCGTGACCCTCTAGTAAAAAGAATCAGCATTAATCCTAAATACAACAACATATATCCTGCATATGTAATTAACGTTCCCCATCTATCATGATTTACAGAAAGTACCGTTCCTTTTTCATCTGGATCAAAAGAAGCTTGAAAAAATCTATAGCCTTTATGATCCAGAATATGATTCATATAAATATCATATGGCCGTGATGTATCGTTATCTATAATATCCACTTTACTCATATATGATTTATATACATTTTGCGTACCTGGATATTTTTCAGCAATAAAGTCATTTAATTTTAATGAAAAGGGAAGTTCCATTCGTTTAGAACCATATGTAAAGTACATATCAAGACCTCCTAAAGAAATCTTATCCATATCATTTGAGTATCCTTTTCCTCCGAGTAGTTTTATTTCTTTGGTTTCTCCATTAGTTGAAACATCTAAAATTAACGCATCTTGTTGCCCTTTACCTTTAACCTCAATTGGTACGACATCATAACTACCTTTGATTACAGGATCAGGAATTACAAATTGCATTCCTGCAGTTTGATACAAGGAACGCAACATTAAAGGTTGTACACTATCTTTAAACACAAGCCCTTGTTGTTGATCAGCCATTCTAAGATAAGAACCTTCAAAAGGGGATTCTATAAAATAATCATCATTTTTATATGTAATATTGATTGCACCTTTGGTTGGCTTATTAAATGCGATTAGTACATTATGAATATTTGAAACTTCTCCTTCTTCAATAAAATGATCATGACGATCGCCATCACCAGCTTCAACAATTTTCAAATAATTGTTTCCTTCTTCAGATGGTACTAAGCCCATTTCGGCTCCTTGAATATAATTTTTATAAGCTATAGAAACTGGTTGTTTATTATAATCGGTATCTATAACAAAATCGTTACTAGTTGCCTCTGCCAACTCTACAGCCTCAGAAATAATTCTACGACGTGGTTCTCCATTAATTTCTCCATCTAAAAAAATTGTGATGTATGTTTTTTCTGAAAGAAAGGTCGATGTAGTTTCACCTTCACGTATGGGCATCACTCCCTCATAACTAATATAACGTGTAATAAAAGCGCCTACAATAATTAAAATAAAAGATAAATGCAATAGTAATGTGGCCCATTTCTCTTTTTTATACAATCTATATCTAAAAATATTTCCGGAAAAATTTATTGCAAAAAACACCATAATAGCTTCAAACCACCAAGTATTATATATCCATATTCTTGCTGCCGTAGTACCGTATGCATCTTCTAGAAATGTTCCAACCCCCATCGAAGCAGCAAAAACAATAAATAAAACCGCCATCAAACGTGTAGAGAACAAAAGACTTTTTAGCTTATCTAGCATAATGTTTTTTCTTTTTTTTAGCTCGGCAAATTTAATGTTTTTAACAAGATTATATTATATTATGACACTATGATTTAAAGGTTTTAACAGAAGTTTGCATATCGTATACCTAACCAGCCCCTTTTTATGCTTTTTATATGCTCATTAAAAAAAAGTTTCTGCTTTTTGCAAGAAATTTAATAGGATAAAAAAGATATGATCATATAAACCCTTTTGTCTTTGAATTATTAAAATACTATATCGTATTTTATATAATAAAAACCAATACTTTATTATTCTACTTTTTAAGAGAACTTCCTTACTTTTGTCTAATGATTAGGGTTATTTTACTTGGTGCAGGAAATGTTGCACAACATTTGTATAAGGCTTTTTATAAGCAACCAGCTATAACTATTGTACAATGCTATAATCGTAAAGGGGTTCGATTACATCCTGATCAAAATGAAAATAATGTTACCAAAAATATAGCATCCATAAAGGAAGCAGATATTTATATTATGGCTGTAAGTGACGATGCTATAAAAACACTTTCTAGTCAACTCCCTTTTACTAATCGATTAGTAGTACATACATCAGGAAGCGTTCCTATGATTGCTATTAATAATTCTAATAGACAAGGTGTTTTTTACCCCTTGCAAACCTTTACCTCTGATAAAGCTGTAGATTTTGCAAAAATTCCTATTTGCATAGAGGGAGATCAAGAAAAAGACCTTTTCTTGATAGAGAGACTTGCATTACTTTTATCAAAAAAAACGTATCAAATCTCATCTGCACAACGTAATATATTACATGTTTCTGCTGTGTTTGTAAATAACTTTACTAATCATTTATTCTCTATCGGAAATGATATATGTAAAGAAAATAATATCCCTTTTGAAATTTTACATCCTTTACTTCAGGAAACTGCTAAAAAAGCATTAGAAATAAACCCTAATAAAGCACAAACTGGTCCTGCTATGAGAAATGATACTAAGACGATAGCTCGTCATCTTAAATTATTATCAGACCCTTCACAACAAGAAATATATCAAACTCTTACTAAAGCAATACAATCTAAATATGGAAAAAAGTTATAAAGAATACTTACAACACATTACTACTTTTATTTTTGATGTTGATGGTGTGTTAACCGATGGCACTGTTCTAGTACATACTGATGGCCAGCTATTGCGAACAATGAACATAAAAGATGGTTATGCTCTTAAAGCTGCCGTACAACAGGGATTTAACGTTTGTATTATTTCTGGCGGAAAAAACGAAGGGGTACGACAACGCTTAAAAAATCTTGGAATTAAAGACATATATTTAGGGGCGCATCAAAAGGTTGAACAACTAGAAGAATATCTTAAGCTTCATGATATAAAAATGCAAAATGTATTGTACATGGGCGATGATATACCTGATATTCCTGTAATGAAAATGATAGGTTTACCTAGTTGTCCTCAAGATGCTGTCGCAGAAGTTAAGGAAGTATCGAAATATGTTTCTTATAAAAAAGGAGGAAAAGGCTGTGTTAGAGATGTTATAGAACAAGTACTAAAAGTTCAAGAAAAATGGGTATCTAATTTTGATGCAGAAGCATAACTTTAGAACTGTAAAACAAAAAAACAATCTTACTACCTCTTGATAAATGAAAATTGTATTCGCGACCAATAATCAAAATAAAATAAAAGAAGTGAAGGCCTTAATTCCAAGTTCTATAGAATTATTAAGTCTTGAGGATATTAACTGTTTAGAAGACATTCCTGAAACTTCAGACACAATTGAAGGCAATGCAAAACAAAAAGTTTTATACATAAAAGAGAACTATGGATATGATTGTTTTGCTGATGATACTGGCTTAGAAGTAGAAACTCTAAATGGGGAGCCAGGGGTATATTCTGCTAGATATGCTGGCCCAGCAAAAGATGCTAATGCAAATATGGAAAAACTTTTGAATGCATTAGAAAATAAAGAAAACCGTAATGCCCAGTTTAAAACTGTTATCGCCTTAGAATTAAATGGAACGTTAAAAACATTCACCGGAATTTGTAAAGGTCGTATTATTGATCAAAAAAAAGGAGATAAAGGTTTTGGTTATGACCCCATTTTTTTGCCTGATGGGTATACTCAAACTTTTGCAGAACTACCACTATCAGAAAAAAATAATATTGGTCACCGTGGTAAAGCCGTGCAGCAATTAATCAAATTCTTGAATTCCTAATCTGCTTCAGGAAATGCAAGCATCTCTCCCATTCCAACTGTAAACAACCAATTACCGTAAATAGCATGCTCTATAGATACTAAAGTGGTGGATTTTGTTTTTTGAAAAGTGTAGGCGAATAACAATCCTCCAACAAAAGTAAGTAACTGTACCAAAAAACTTCCTAAAAATAGGTGCGCCAAAGAAAAAAGAGTTGCATTAATAAAAATAAACAACCATTTATTTTTCACAAGTTCTTCATAGCGTTTATAAAAAAAAGTTCTGTAGATTATTTCCTGTGGCCAAACAGATAGAAAGGTATACACAAACAAAATCATAATCCACAATTGTGGTTTTTTAATTAAAACCGAAAACAACTTTTCTTGATCAACAAAGAATACATACATTCCTGTTACGATCATTATAATACATAACTTTATTAAAATATTCTTCCAAAAAGGTCTCCAAAACTGTTTATTCGGGAGTTTCAACTTAAGTACACCTTCTCTTTTTGATAAAATCAATATATAAATGAATCCAATAAGAGTTACAATAACCTTAATGATAATAGGGTACTCTATCAAAAAACTAACAGGAAGTAAAATGAAGAGAATGAACAACTCTAAACCTTTGTATAAATTAGTATGCATTGTTAGTCTATTTTTTGACTAATTTCAATATAAAAAACGAACTAAAACCTATTTCCATAAAAAAAACCTCTTGGGGCAAGAGGTTTTTTTCAATTAGGGGTAATTTTTGACGTTTTAGTTTAATTCAATCTAGGTAATCAAAATTTTTATATTTTATGCTTTTATTATCTTTCTTATACTCCAAAGATACCTTGCTTTTATTTATTTTTTAATTGGTATTAGCCAAAACACCTTTTTTGTATCGATGAAAAACAATATACTATCGATAAACTAACACTATTCCTATTAAAGTCGAAGATTTTTTTACTTACTTACATAATAAAATCTCTTTGGGGCAAGAGATTTTATTGGATCACTTTTAAAAAATAGGTAACCAGAATAATTAAAATTGTATTGTACTTTATCTCATTCTAACAACAACAATAAAATTGTTAAAAATAAAAGCCTCGAGGGGATGAGGCTTTATAGGTTAAGGGGCAAAAAAAAGTATACACACAATCAATTCCAATTTTTCTCTTACTTGTTTTTCTTTTACACTTCAAAAGTAGTCTATATTACACATCAATTCACAAAATCAGTTATGAAGAAAACACAATAAATCGACAAAATACACAAATAATCGACAAAATAACTTTTCGTGTTAAAAAAGAACTAATTGTTTTAAGAAATTGTTTATCCTTTTGATTTCCTAAAAGCAATTAAACTAAATATAGCGTTGCATAAATTTTATTAATATCGTAACATTACATCCATAAAATTCTGAAAACAACAAATGGAAAGCACAAACATCACTCCTAAAGATCCCAAAAACGAAGAAATCATTGAAAACAAAGAACTAAGTATTTGGGAAGCCTTGCTACCTGTTATTATATTAGTAGGAATGTTATTTTATAATGTATCTTTTGCTTTTGGGGATGATGCATTAAGTGGTAGTAACCAGTTTATTTTATTACTAGGTGCTGCTGTAGCTGCAATTGTTGGCTTTTTCAACAAAGTGTCTTATAAACAAATGATGGAAGAGGTAGCTAATAATGTTAAATCAACAACAGGAGCACTTCTTATTCTTTTAATGGTAGGGTCACTTGCAGGAACATGGTTAATTAGTGGTATTATACCCACTATGATCTATTATGGGCTACAGATTTTAAATCCTACTATTTTTCTGGCTGCTTGTGTCATTATTTGCGCGATTATATCAATTGCTACAGGTAGTTCCTGGACAACTTCTGCTACAGTAGGTATTGCTCTTATTGGAATTGGTGATACCCTCGGAATATCATTAGGTATGACTGCAGGAGCTGTAATATCAGGAGCATATTTTGGTGATAAAATGTCACCATTATCAGATACTACGAATTTGGCACCAGCAATGGCAGGAGGAGAATTATTTTCTCATATAAAGTACATGGCGTACACAACCGTACCTACCATTATTATTACTCTTATAGTTTTTATAATCATTGGTTTTACTATAGATACTTCTGGAACTCCTGAAATAGGCGAACAATTACAAGCAATTAGCAGCGCCTTTACCATTACTCCATGGCTTTTTATTGTTCCTGTGTTAGTAATCGTTTTAATTATTAGAAAAACACCACCCTTGATCGCTCTATTGGCAGGTACTTTACTTGGAGCAATAGCTGCTATCATAGCTCAACCAGGGATCGTAATGGGTATAGCCGGTAGTACTGAACTTACATTTAATTCTGCCTACATTGGTGTAATGAAAGCAATGACCGTGGATACTGCTGTAGAAACAACCAATGCACAATTAAATGACTTATTCTCTGCAGGAGGAATGTCAGGTATGTTAGGTACGATTTGGTTGATTGTATGTGCTATGGTATTTGGTGGCGTTATGGATGCTATTGGCGCCTTAGCCAGAATTAGTAAAGCTTTATTAAACTTATTTGATACTGTTTTTGGGTTGTTTGCCAGTACCGTAGTAAGCTGCTTAGCTTTAAATGTTACAGCTTCAGATCAGTATTTAGCAATTGTTGTACCTGGTAGAATGTATGCTAAGGCTTTTAAAGATAAAGGACTCGCTCCAGAAAATTTGAGTAGAACATTAGAGGATTCAGGAACTGTAACTTCTGTTTTAGTACCATGGAATACCTGTGGAGCTTATCAAAGTGGAGTTCTTGGTGTTCCTGTCGTAGATTATTTCTTTTTCGCCATATTTAATTGGTTAAGTCCGTTTATGACATTGTTATTTGCAGCATTTAGGATAAAAATCAAACAGCTTGCAAAAAGCTAATTGTATATAACAAACCCCACTCTACTTGGTTAGTGGGGTTTATTTTTTTATATTATGTATTACCTAAAACGGAAGCATTACTTATTTCCTATCAATTATAGGTATGGGCTTTTTATGATTATCTATCGCTACAAACTTAAAGTAACCAGAAACTGCAATCTCACGATCATAATTATACATTTCTTCTTTATAAATATCAACTTTTACAGTGCAACTAGTTCTCCCAACTTCAGAAACTTTTGCTACTAACTCTATAATAGTACCTTCAGGAATAGGTTTCTCAAAATCTATTTTATCCGTCGAAATTGTTACCACTTTTTTTCTAGAAAAACGAGTAGCACAAATAAAAGAAACCTCATCCATAAGTTGTAAAGCAGTCCCCCCAAACAAGGTCTCATAATGATTTGTAGTATTCGGAAAAACAGCCTTAAAAATTCTAGTTTCGGATGCTCTAATCAATTCTTCTATAGTTTTCATAAAGTAGGTATATAGTTTTTTCTTATAATTATTAGGATCAAAGGTAAATCATATCGTAGTATCTTTGCATTGGATTAAAAAAAATCTAATGAATATAATAGAACAATTACAGTGGCGCTATGCTACAAAAAAGTTTGATGACGAAAAGATGCTTCCGCAGGAAAAATTAAATACTTTAATAGAAGCTTTCAACCTTACTGCCACATCATATGGTTTACAACCTCTAAAACTAGTTGTAGTAAAAGATAAAAAGTTACAAAAAGAACTTACAAAACATTCTTGGAATCAACAACAAGTTGCAGATGCTTCACATGTACTAGTGTTTTGTATTGAAAATACTATTGGCGAAGAATATATTAGTAAACATTTTGATAATGTACAAACGATAAGAAATACTTCTGAAGAAATACTAAATCCATTTAAAAAACAGCTAATAGATTCTTTCAAAAACAAACCGAATGAGGAAATCTCTAGTTGGGCTACCAAACAAGCATATTTGGCTATGGGGAACTTATTAACCGTATGCGCCATTGAAAAAATTGACGCATGTCCTATGGAAGGTTTTATTCCTGAAAAGTATAATGAAATTCTTAATCTTACCGAATTAGGATTATCTTCTGTACTTGTGCTACCTGTTGGATATCGAGCTAAAGATGACATGTTTTCTGATTTCAAAAAAGTAAGACGATCAATAAAAGACACTGTTATTACTATATAACTCACTCCTAATCAGCACAAGAAAGCCATGTAAAATAGCTTGTTCAAAAATTAAAAAAACAGCTATTAAATCAAAACTCTTTTCGGTACTTTTGTCAAAATTAGTATTCAATTTAATAAAGTAAAGGTATGCCAGGATTTGAGATATTTGGTGACGAAGAAAAGAAAGAAGTTCAAGATGTTTTGGACAATGGTGTTTTAATGCGCTATGGTTTTGATCCAATGCGAAATGGTCACCATAAAGCTCTAGAACTTGAAAAAGATTTGGCTGATCGTATGCAAACCAAATATGCTCAAGTTGTGTCTAGTGGTACTGCTGCCTTGACTGTTGCTTTAGCTTGCGCTGAAATAGGTTCTGGAGATGAAGTTATTATGCCAACCTTTACATTTGTTGCTAGTTTTGAAGCTATCTTATCCGTTGGAGCCGTACCGGTTTTATGTGATATCGACGATACACTTACTCTTGACCCTAAGGCTGTAGAAGCTACTATCACTACTAAAACTAAAGCTATAATGCCAGTTCACATGTGTGGTTCTATGGCAGATCTAAGCGCTCTTAAAGCCATTTGTGAAAAACATAATTTGATATTATTAGAAGATGCCTGTCAAGCAATTGGAGGAACTTATGATAATAAACCCCTTGGAAGTTATGGAGATCTTGGATGTTTTTCTTTTGATTTTGTAAAAACCGTAACCTGTGGAGAAGGTGGCGGTATAGTAACGAACTCGAAGAAATTTGCTGATAGAGCTCATAAATACCAAGATCATGGTCACGATCATGTGGGTAATGATAGAGGTGCCGAATCTCATCCTTTTTTAGGGTATAATTATAGGTTATCAGAATTAAATGCAGCAGTTGGTATTGCACAATTAAGAAAACTTGATCATACAATCTCTGTTCAGGAAAGAAACTATACAATACTTAGAAATGCATTAAAAACTATCCCTGAAGTAACGTTTAGAAGAGTACCAGTTGGTGGTGTTGAAAGTTATGCTTTTTTGACCCTCTTTTTACCCTCTGAAGACCTTGCTAGAAATACACATAAAGCCCTTGGTAATTATGGTGTAGATGCTTGTTTTTATTGGTATGATAATAACTGGCACTACTACAAAAAATGGGAACACCTGTTAGATCAAAAATCTTTAGGAAAATTTTCACAAGAAATACAGACAGGCCTTCAAAAAAATAACAAAACCTTTGATGCCAGTGATGCATGGATGGGAAGATCAATATCTTGCCTTATCAAACTAGGTTGGTCAGAGACTGAAGTTAATGAAAGAGCTTCGAAAATGGTTGAAGCAATAAAAAGTGTATTATAATATAAAGTACTTTTTATTTAGTAATTAACATATTCTACTATTTCTAGTCCGTAGCCAATCATTCCAACACGTTTTTGTTGTACCGTATTTGACACTAAGCGCAGTTTATGAATATTTAGGTCATGTAATATTTGAGCTCCTATTCCAAAATCTTTACTATCCATTACGATTTTTGGAGCTTTTACTACATCTTCATTATTTTGAATCTCTTTTAATGCTTTTAATCGTCCTAAAAGATTAAGAGACTGACTTTCTTGATTAATAAAAATTATAGCACCTTTACCCTCGCTATTAATACGCTTAAACATCGCATCTAATCGCTTATCGGCATTATTTGTTAATGTTCCTAAAATATCATTGTTAAACAAAGTAGAATTCACTCTAGTTAAAACGGGTTCGTTTTGGTTCCAATTACCTTGCGTCAAAGCTATATGAATCTGGTTATTCGTAGTTTGCTTATACGCTCTTAATCTATATTTTCCAAAACGCGTAACGATATCAAAATCTTCTTTTTTCTCAATAAGAGAATCGTGTTGCATACGATAAGCCACGAGATCTTCGATAGATACTAGTTTTAAATCAAACTTTTTAGCGACTTCTACCAATTGTGGTAATCGTGCCATAGTACCATCTTCATTCATTATCTCAACAATAACCCCTGCTGGTTTTAAACCTGCTAATCTTGCAAAATCTATTGCAGCTTCAGTATGACCTGTTCTTCTCAAAACACCTCCTTCTTTAGCTTTCAGAGGAAAAATATGACCTGGACGAGCCAATTCATAGGATTTAGTAGTATCATCTGTTAAAGCTAATACGGTTTGTGCTCGATCACTTGCCGAAATACCAGTAGTAACTCCTTTTCCTTTAAGATCTACAGAAATTGTAAATGCAGTCTCCATTGGATCGGTATTATTACCAACCATCATATTCAACTTTAAATCTTCACAGCGATTCTCTGTAAGCGGAGCACAAATAAGTCCTCTACCATGAGTTGCCATAAAATTAATCATCTCTGGAGTCACTTTTTCTGCTGCCGCTAGAAAATCCCCTTCATTCTCTCGATCTTCATCATCTACCACAATAATTACTTTACCCTGTCGAATATCTTCGATAGCTTCTTGAATGGTATTCAACTTAATTTTATTGTTGGATTCGGTCATTTGCGACATAGTACTATGATATAAAATAATTACCTGCAAAGATATTCAAAAAGAACTCTATTTTTTAGATTTAGATAGGCGTTTTGCAAAGAAATCTCGTATGGGCTGTATAACGGTATCAAAATTAGAAATCCCCCTATCCGAAGTGGCCCTACGTGTAAGGAATATACTTAACGGAAATATGATAAAAGTAGAAAGCCAAGACCCTACAAAAGGAGGTATACCACCTTCTTCCGCTCCATTTTTAGCAAAAATACCAATAAAATGATACGTTAAAAACAATACTACTCCAATCACTATTGGTAAACCTAAACCTCCTTTTCTAATAATGGCTCCTAATGGTGCACCAACGAAAAAAAGTAAAACACAAGCAACACCCAAAGCATATTTATCATGCAATGACATTTCATATTTATTTAAACCTCGCTTTCGAATAGCCAAACTTCTTTTTGTGGTACTTATTTTTCTGATCATACCATCTGCATTCGAAAAGGCTACACCATAAATTTGTATTTTTTGATTGGTATCAAAATGATCTTTAAAGTCTAATGAATCGTTCTCTTTAACATTTTCATCAACCTCTATTTTTAAATTTTTATTTAAATCTCTTACTCCATTTGATCTATCCACATCGCCCTGAAGAGAATTAATTTCTTTATTTACGGCATCAGATAAGGTATCAATCTCACTTCTTAATTCACTCACATTAAGCATATGATACCCTTTGTTATGCACTTGAGCATCCATATCAACATCGCCTAGAGCTGATAAATCCAAGTTGAGAACATATTTCTTGAAATGCGTTTTTGCAAATGGAAGTTTCTTTCTTCTTTGTGATGATCTTTGTTGAATTTCATCATAATAATTACCATCATTAAGCTCTAAAGTGATCAAATCCGAATCTACACTTCCCTTTAATTCTCCATTCACCGCTTTGATCACCGTAAAATTGCCAGGACGCGCAGCTTTTTTATGAATTATAATATCGTTAAGAAATTGATCATTATCGCCAAATTTCTCGGCTACTTTAATATTAATATCTCCTAGATCATTAAATTGATTAGGAGCAATTACCATGGCGGGTTTGACTTTCACTATATTCTTACGCAGGTTTATAAATCGCTTTTCTGACCTAGGAATCACAGTATTAGAAAATAAAAATGCTCCTATACCTACAAAAAAGATAAATACCGATAATGTTCTCATTGCTCTCTGTAAAGAGATCCCTGAAGATTTCATCGCAGCAAACTCATAGTTTTCGGCAAAATTACCAAAAATCATAATAGAGGTAAGTAATATAGTAAGTGGCAAAACCATAGGAATAAGCCTTGGTGTTGCAAAGGTTAGAAACTTTACTATTACTGAAAAATCAAGATCTTTTCCTGCTAACTCTGAAATAAATAACCAGATAGTTTGCAGTAAAAGGATAAACATTATAATAATAAAGAGTGGAAAAAAAGTCTTTAAAAATGTAGTTAATATATATCTATCGAGAATCTTCACCTATTTTATTTTTGCCGAGTATCTGCCTGTAAAAGTAATTTAAAAATTAAAGAACATAAGCATGTTTAACTTATGTTCTTTAATTTTTTTGTTTTAATCTAATCGATTAATATAGTAGTTTGCATACTTTGACTCATTGAACTTAAATAACATTTCAGACAATGGCTGGTTTGTTTTAAAGTTATGAATTGTAATCGTAGCATTAGTACCATTATTTTGCTTTTCAATTACTTTATAAATATGTTTAGTTTCTTTATCAATACCAAGTAATATCTCTTTTAAATCACTTTTAGAATCTATGGGGATCAATTTAACATATTGTATTTTTCTTCCTTGAACATCCTGAACAATATCCATTTTATACGTATAACCTTCTTCATAAAAAGTTAACATTTTTGAGGGTGTGATACTACTATCATCATTTTCGTCTTGAGATGATATATTAATTTCCTCATCTTCAGGAATAATTACATGTAACTTTTTTCCGTCATACAACTGTTGTGTACCCATTAAATTAAGAAGATATTTATTTCCTTGTAAGGTAACATCTCCTCTAGTTTCTTGAGATACATTTTCTGCTGGATTATTTAAAGCATATTTAAAACCTATAACAATATTAGAATAGCTCTTTACCTTTTTAGATACTTCATCTAAAAGTTCTTTTGCGCTTTGTGCTTGTATAGTCGTTATGCTAAATACGAATACTAAAAGTATTATTTTCTTTATCATTTTGTTTGTTTGTTCTTATTATACTATTGTAAATTTGAAATACTGAATAATGATTTACTCATTATCCAATAACTGTTGAAGTGCCACTAAATCAGTGACAAGCACTTGTCTAGCTTTACTTCCTTCAAAAGGACCAACAATACCTGCTGATTCTAATTGATCAATTAATCTACCTGCTCTATTGTAACCTAATTTTAATTTTCTCTGTAATAAAGACGCCGAACCTTGTTGCGCTGTGACAATTACTTCTGCCGCTTCTTTAAATAATTTATCCCTATCACTCTTATCTATATCAAGACTTGTGCCACTTTCCTCTCCAGAATATTCTGGTAACAAGTGTGCATCAGGATATGCTTTCTGGCTTCCGATATACTCGGTTATCCTTTCTACTTCGGGAGTATCTACAAAGGCACATTGTATTCTTATAAGCTCATTTCCTTGAGTAAACAACATATCTCCTCTACCGATTAACTGATCCGCACCTCCAGTATCAAGTATCGTTCTAGAGTCTATCTTAGAGGTTACTCTAAATGCTATTCTAGCAGGGAAATTGGCTTTAATCATACCTGTAATCACATTTACCGAAGGTCGTTGCGTGGCTATGATTAAATGTATTCCGATTGCTCTAGCTAACTGCGCTAGTCTGGCAATAGGCGTTTCTACTTCTTTACCTGCAGTCATAATAAGATCCGCAAACTCATCTACCACAAGTACAATATAAGGTAAAAACTTATGTCCGTTTTCTGGATTTAATTTCCTTGCTTTAAATTTGGCATTATACTCTTTTATATTACGTACCATGGCGTTTTTTAACAGGTCATAACGCGCATCCATTTCAATACACAAAGAGTTAAGTGTATTGATCACCTTGGTATTATCGGTAATGATAGCTTCGTCTGTATCTGGTAATTTTGCCAAATAATGACGTTCTATTTTATTAAATAAAGTTAGTTCAACTTTTTTTGGATCAACAAGTACAAATTTTACTTCGGCAGGATGTTTTTTGTACAATAATGAAGTTAAAATTGCATTAAGTCCTACAGATTTACCTTGTCCTGTTGCTCCTGCCATTAACAAGTGAGGCATTTTAGCTAAATCTACTACAAAGGTCTCGTTTGATATAGTTTTACCTAAAGACAGCGGTAGCTCCATTTCTGCATTTTGAAATTTTGAGGATGCTATTGCCGATCGCATAGATACTATGGTTGAGTTTTTATTAGGTACTTCTATTCCTATGGTACCTTTACCTGGTATAGGAGCTATAATACGAATACCTAATGCTGCTAATGATAACGCAATATCATCTTCTAAGTTTTTTATTTTAGAAATACGAATCCCTGCTTCAGGTACAATCTCATACAATGTTACCGTAGGTCCTACTGTAGCTTTAATTTGGGCTATTTCAATCTTATAATTCTTTAACGTCTCTACAATTCGGTTCTTATTTTCTTCTAATTCGCCCTGATCAATAGTAATGCCTCCTGATTGACTTGTATAATCTTTTAACAAGTTAATTGCCGGGAATTTATAATTCCCCAATTCTAGTTTTGGATCAAACTCTCCAAAATCTTCTACTAATTTGGCACTTAAATTTTTAACCTCCTCTTCTTCGATCGTAGTTTCAACTTCCATCGCGATATCTTCAGGATTATCTTCGGACTTAATGATTAATTTCTCAGGCACTTCATTATCCCTATTATTAGGGTTTCCATAAAAATCATTAACCGTTGGATTTAAGCTAATTTCATTTGTATCATCATCCTTAACAATCTCTTTTCCTTTATTGGAAGGCACTTTTTTATCTGTATTGTCACTTTCTTTTTTAGTAACATCTTTAGATTTAGCGATAAGAGCGTCAATTCGTTTTTTAATTGCTGAACTACTACTTGTATCTTCCTTTGATTCTGTAGACAATTGATGCCCATTCTTTACATCGGGAACAGTTTCATAATCCTGAACTATCTCTTTTTGTGTAGTTTTTAAAGATGCTGTGAGTTTTTCTGGTGTATAACGCAGACGAACAACAATATATACTATTGCAAAAAATGCTAATACTAATACAGTCCCTATAAATCCAACATAATCTTGTAAAAAGTCATTCGTTTCATAACCGATTACTCCAGCTAATAAACCACTTTCTTTTTCTACAAAACCTAAAATTACCGAAACCCATATCATTACCAGGGTGCCCCAAAACCAGAATCCAGCTAATTTCTTTTTATTTAAATCAAAAAATAAATAAACCCCTGTTAGTGAAGTTAATATTGGCAACGCTAAAGAAGAAACTCCAAATCCTTTAAAAATAAAGAAGTGACTTACTGTTGCCCCAAATTTGCTTAACCAATTCTTTGGAGAAGCTGTTCTATTATAAAATTGAGAAATTTCGCTTTGATCAATTTTCCAATTGAAGAAAAACGAAATAAAAGCAAAAAATAACCCTATCCCTAAAAAGAACAAAAAACTACCCAGAACAACTTTTTGTTGTCTGGATAATTTAAATTTTTCTTTTAATGGTGTTTTAGGTTTTTTTGTTGTTTTCCTTTTTGTATTTACCTTTCTTTTAGCCATTCTTTGGATGTCTTATCGCAAAAATACGAATATCTATATTGGAACGTAAAAATGCCAGAAAAATTTTCTAAATGAAATAAGGGATATAAATTATAAAACCAATAATCATTGCAGTAATTGCAGCAATAAAAACAGCTCCTGCAGCTACATCTTTTATAAACCCTATTTTATCATGAAAATCCGGGTGTATAAAATCAGCTATAGCTTCTGCGGTTGTATTTACACCTTCGATACTCATCACGAGTCCTATTGCAAAAATTTGCAAAATCCACTCGGTAGATGTGATATCGAAATAAAACCCTAATATCGTCATTATAATTGCAATACCTGCTTGAACTTGTATACTAGCCTCTGTTTTTAATAACAACAATGCTCCTTTAAAAGCATAACCACAACCTCTTAGTCTACCTAAAACAAATTTGGAGATGTTACTCATTATATTTTATGACAATGTATTAAGTGCCGCAGTATAATCTGGTTCTTGCACAATTTCAGGTACCTGTTCTGTATATTTAACTACACCCTCTTCATCAAGTACAACAACTGCTCTTGAATGCAAACCTTGCATTGGTCCATCGGTTATTTCAACACCGTAGTCTTTTCCAAATTTACCTGTATTAAAATCAGAAAGGTTAATCACATTTTCTAATCCTTCTGCTCCACAAAAACGTCCTTGAGCAAATGGTAAATCTCTAGAAATACATAAAACTTTAGTATTTGAAAGATCACTCGCTTTTTTATTAAATTCTCTAACCGAAGCGGCACAAATTCCTGTATCTATAGATGGAAATATGTTTAACACGACTCTAGAGCCTTTATAGTTTTCTAAACTTATCGTCGATAAATCTGTATTTATCATTTCAAAATCTGGTGCTTTTTGTCCAACTTCTGGTAAAGCGCCATTAGTGTGTATCGTATTTCCTTTTAATGTAATTGAAGTCATAATAAATGATTGTTGTTTTGGAGCTTTAAAATTAATAAGATTATATCGTAAAATTGTTATAGTTTCCCGAAAATAAAAAAACCTTCTTATTTAGAAGGTTTAGTTTTTCTTTTTCAAGTATCTATTGATCCAAGGACTCGTTGCATAAAGCTATTTAAGGCTTCCTTTTTTGGAGTACCTTGTTTAATCATTTTATCTACTTCTATCGCTCCATATAAATTAGAGATTAATTCTCCCATAACATCTAGTTCTTCATCCTTCAATGAAGGAACCTCGGTTAATGATTCTAATGTTTCGATAGTTTCAACTAAAAAATCCTCATCATTTTCTTCAATAAAATTAACAAGGTGCTTAATTACTGGTAACTTCATCGACTAGTTCTTTAAGAATTTCAAATTTATTGGTCTGCACCTGATTTACAAAGCTTCCTTTAGTAAAAGCAGCAAAAGTAGGTAGGTTATCTACGGTTGCCATTTTTCTTGATTCCGGAAATTTCTCTGCATCAACAACCACAAAAGTAGCATCACTGTTTTCTGTTGCTAGTTTCTTAAATTTTGGTTTCATTATACGACAGTTACCACACCATGATGCCGAATACTGAACAATTACAGTACCATTATCTTCTACCAATTGAGAAAGGTTATCCTCTTTTAATTCTTGAATCATGCTTATTTTTTTAAACTGAAACAAAGTGTTTTCTGTTCTGCGATAGAAAACACTTTGTTTCTAATTCTATATTAGTTTGCTGCCAAATAAGAAGCTACTCCTTCTCTATTTGCATTCATTGCTTCTTTTCCTTCTTCCCAGTTTGCAGGACAAACTTCTCCATTTTTTTGAACATGCGCATACGCATCAATTAATCTCAAAAATTCTGCTACGTTTCTTCCTACTGGCATGTGATTTATTCCTTCATGAAAAACTGTACCTTCTTCATCGATTAAATATGTTGCTCTGTAAGTAACATTATCTCCTTCTACAGTAACTACACCTGTTTCTTCATTATACGTTTCATTAGTAATATCAAGAATACCTAATGTGCTAGATAAATTACGATTAGAATCGGCAAGAATAGGATATGTAACTCCTTCGATACCTCCATCATCTTTAGAAGTATTCAACCATGCAAAATGAACCTCTGGTGTATCACAAGAAGCACCAATAACAATAGTGTCTCTTTTTTCAAATTCTTGCATTGCCTCTTGAAAAGCGTGTAACTCTGTTGGGCAAACAAAAGTAAAATCTTTTGGGTACCAAAAAAGTAGTACTTTCTTATTTTTGTTTTTAGCTTCTTCCAAAACATTAAGCTTAAAAGTATCCCCCATATCGTTCATCGCGTCAACGTCTAGATTCGGGAATTTTTTGCCTACAAATGCCATATTTTTCTGTTTAAAATTTATAATTGATTTTTTTGATGGCGCAAATATACATTTACTTAAACAACTATTATAAACAGCCAATTTTAATTCTCTATATCTTAATAGTTTTTACTAATCATACATCTTGTTTCTGATCATTCCTAAAAAATTCTTACAAAAAACAGATAAACCTTACAATAATTACGGATAAATTGTACTTTTTTTACGGTGAATAACACTGTCTTTAATCTATTTTTGTATTTTCGCTTACGGAAATAATTAAATTAATGAACAGAAGTTGAACAACTTTTCAAAACATATAATCCTTTTATTTATAATTGGTTGTACTCAAATAATACAATCACAGAACTCATTGACTTCTGATAGTATCCAAATTTATATAGAAAAAGCTGAAAAACTTCAGAAAGAATACAAGTATGAAAAATCTCTTGAGATAGCGCAAGCTGCTTTGCAGAATGCTAAATACAATAATGATGATAAAAGTCTTGGTCTTATCTATAATATAATAGCTAAGAATTATGAAATTAATGAAGACGATACTAAAGCAAGAGGTAACTATAGAAAAGCACTTACTTATGCTAAAAGCTCGAAGAGTAAAACTTTAGAGACCGATCTTTATAATAACTTAGCCCGAGTATTTACAAAACATAATCTTACAAGAAAGACTGGTGTTGATTATTATAAACAATCTTATCAATACGCAGTAAGCTTAAAAGATACTGCTAGAATGATACGCCCTTTACTAAACCTTGGGGAGTATTATATCTCAAGGAGTGATTTTGATAGTGCTTTCGAATATCTTGATCCTGCAAGAAAATTGATTCAAGATAAATCTTCTAATCTTGATAAAACAAAATTAAATGGACTTTTAGGAAAGTATTTTCTAAATATTAGAGAATATGAAACAGCCGAAGAACATATTGATCAAGCGATCACCTATTCTTTAGGAGAAACAAAAAATAAAAAAAATGCTGATGAATTAGTTTCTACATATTTTGAATTATTAGCATCTAGCTATGAAACCAAATCAACTTTGTACAAAAAACAAAATGATTATCAAAAGGCATATAATTATCAAAAAAGACAATTTCAAAATATAATAAGAGCTAGAGATTTAAAAAAATTAAAAGAATTAAGAAGAGCCAATATAAAATACGAAGTGGACCTTCTAGAAAAAAGAGCTGAAAAAGCTGAATCTCAAAAAGAAGAAAGTGATGACGAAGTTGCCAAATGGCGAATTATTATCATTCTTGGTATTATATTAATTTTAATTTCTTTAGCATTTTTGATTAGTTCGTACAAAAACAATATTCAAAAGAAAAGATTGAACTCTGACTTAATTGAAAACAATAAAGAACTAATTAGCGCTAAAGAAACTGCAGAACAAGTTTCTACTTTAAAATCACAGTTCATTTCTACGGTAAGTCATGAACTTAGAACACCTCTTTATGGTGTTATAGGTCTTACTTCTCTTTTAATGGAAAATCCCGAAGGAAAGAAAAAGAATGAATACCTAGAATCTTTAAAATTTTCTGGAGATTATCTACTTGCACTTATTAATGATGTTCTTCAGTTAAGTAAAATAGAAACAAATGAAGTACGTCTAGAAAAAGTTTCCTTTGATATTAGAACACTTATAGAAGGTATTGTTAACTCGCTTCACACTAAACAAAAAAGCAATAATAATACAGTTCATATAGATATTGACAAAAAGATAAATACAACCTTGTTAGGTGATTCGGTTCGGTTATCCCAAATATTGATCAATTTAATCGGTAATTCTCTCAAATTCACAAAAGACGGGAACATTTGGGTATCGGTAAAACATCTAGACGGTGATAATGACAATTACCTATTGCGCTTTACAGTTAAAGATGACGGTATTGGGATTCCAAAAAACAAACAACAAACTATTTTTGACAATTTTGCTCAAGTCAAGAATGAGAACCAGGAATATGAAGGAACTGGTTTAGGACTAGCGATTGTTAAAAAACTTATCCATCTTCATAATAGTGAGATAAAAATTAAAAGTCAAGAAGGCAAAGGCTCTGAATTTTATTTTGATCTTTCCTATGAAAAGGCTGTCAAACAAGAAACTATCTCTCTACAAAAAGGAGAAAATATAAGTATTGGTACAAGCAATTTTAATGTTCTTATTGTAGACGATAATAAGATCAATCAGATAGTTACCAAAAACATCTTAAAAAAGAAGGGGTATACTTGTGATATAGCGAGTAATGGTATGGATGCTATTACTATGTTAAAAAACGAGAAATTCGATTTAGTGTTAATGGACATTAATATGCCCGAAATGAATGGTCTTGAAGCCACTAAGGTTATTAGAACGTTTAATACGCATATACCTGTGATTGCTTTAACAGCTGTAGAGGAGGGTGAAATCAGAAATCAAGCCTTATCTGTAGGTATGAATGATGTAATCATAAAACCTTACGATACTCAGCAATTCTTCCAAACTATAATGAGAAACATATCTAAAGTCAAAATGGTATAATTCATCATTATAAAATATTAAATTCTTAATATTTAGACCTAATCTGTTAAATCCTATCTAAATTTCTATTGAATATCTTAATTTAGGTGCTTAATTTTTCAAAGTCATCGTTAGCATTATGAATTCAAAGAAACCAGGTTTTAATACCATTTGCACACATCTTGGTGAAATCAAAGATGAGCAGTTCAAAGGTGCTGTGTCACCCATATATCTATCTACGTCTTACGCTTTTGAGGATGTTGATGTAAAACGTTATCCTAGATATTTCAATACTCCAAACCAAGAAGCGCTTTGCAAAAAAATAGCAGCACTTGAAAAAGGAGAATCATCTTTAATTTTTGGAAGCGGAATGGCTGCTATTAGCACAACCTTATTTGCGTTTTTACAAAAAGGAGATCATATTGTATTACAACGAACACTTTACGGTGGTACAGCGAATTTGGTTAATGAAGAATTCGAAAAGTATGGAATAGAGTTTTCTTATGTAGACTCTCAAGGAATTGAAGGTTTTAAAGAAAAAATTAAACCCAACACCAAAGTTATCTATATAGAAACACCGTCTAATCCTTTACTCACTTTAACAGATATTAAGGCAGTTGCGGACATAGCTAAGCAGAATGATATTGTCACAATGATTGACAATACATTTGCTTCTCCTGTAAATCAAAACCCTATAACTTTAGGGATTGATATTGTTTTGCATTCTGCAACAAAATATTTAGGAGGCCACAGTGACATTTTAGCCGGAGCTGTAGTTGCCACTGAAGCTCATATCGATAAAATATTTCAAGTAGCTAAAAACTTTGGCGGTAGTTTAAGTGATTTTACTGTGTGGATGCTAGAACGTAGCATTAAAACTTTAGGAATACGAGTAAAACGTCAAAATAAAACTGCTTTAAAATTAGCAAAGTGGCTTAAAAAACATGATGATATTGCCGCTGTTTATTATCCTGGGCTATCTTCTCATCCAGATCATGAGTTAGCAAAAAAACAAATGAAAGGTTTTGGTGGAATGTTATCTTTTGAACTCAAAAACGGACTAGACGCTAGTACTTTTCAAAAAGAATTAAAATTGATTAAAAGCTCTATGAGTTTGGCTGGAGTAGAAAGTACCATACTATCTCCTCACCTCACCTCACATGCATTACTTTCAGAAGACGAAAGACAGTTACAAGGAATTAATGATGGATTATTAAGGTTTAGTGTTGGAATAGAGGAAAAAGAAGATTTAGTCTATGATATCTTACAAGCTTTAGAAAAAACAAAAAAACTAGTATTAGAACATAATATATGAAATTAGATATCCTTGCAATAGGAGCTCACCCAGATGACGTAGAACTAAGTTGTTCTGGCACTATAGCCAAAGAAGTAAGCAGAGGTAAAAAAGTTGGGATTTTAGATTTAACTAGAGGCGAGTTAGGAACTAGAGGAAGCGCCGAAATTAGAGATCAAGAAGCAAAAAGAGCCGCCGAAATTTTAAATGTTCATGTACGAGAAAATTTAGCCTTTAGAGATGGTTTTTTTGTGAATGATGAAAAACATCAATTAGAAATTATTAAGATCATTCGTAAATACAAACCCGAGATAGTGCTTTGCAACGCTATAACCGATCGTCATATCGATCACGGAAAAGGGAGTAAATTAACAAGTGATGCTTGCTTTTTATCTGGATTAAGAAGAATCGAAACAACTTTAGACGGAGTGCGGCAAGATGCATGGAGACCGAAACATGTCTACCACTATATTCAATGGAAAAATATAGAACCTGATTTTGTTGTTGACATTTCTGATTATATGGATGTAAAAATGGATAGTGTTATGGCCTATAGTTCTCAATTCTATAATGAAAATGACAAAAATTCAGAACCGTCTACTCCTATTTCTAGCAAAAATTTTAAAGATAGTGTTAGGTACAGAGCATACGATTTAGGACGTATTATCGGTGTAGAATATGCAGAAGGGTATACTGTAGAACGCTATGTTGCAGTCGATTCTATTTTTAATTTAATTTAATGCAAAAAAAAGTTTGTAGAAATATAGAAATGCTTTATTTTTGCACCCGAAATTAAATGGTGGTTGTAGCTCAGTTGGTTAGAGCATTGGTTTGTGGTACCAAGGGTCGCGGGTTCGAATCCCGTCTTCCACCCATAATTAAAGGATTGTAAGGAAACTTATGATCCTTTTTTCTTTTACTTCTTTATAAAAGGCATATTTACCCTACCAAAAATCAATACTACTTGCAATATACTAAGACCAAACGCAAAAAGTTTAAAATTTAGTAAACGCTCTTAAACAAAAGAACTGTTATCTTTTTAAACAAGAATGGTGCGGTTTAAAACCCCACCATCTATATTTACGTCATAAATAATCCCCCTTATTTATGAATTTGACGCTCTACAAATTACGGTAAAACCGTAATATCTGCAAATATATTTTTAACAAGTATTAAATACATTATTGATCAACACCATCTACAACTATACGTCTTGCCCTATTAGCTAGTTCCCATGCTGTATAAAATACTAATTTAGTTCGTGTAGCCATTAAATCATATTCGATTTTATCAGGTGTATCTGTGATTTTATGATAATCTTCATGAACTCCATTAAAATAAAATATAATCGGAATATTATGTTTAGCAAAGTTGTAATGGTCGCTTCTAAAATAAAACCTATTAGGGTCATTTCTTTCATTATAAGTGTAGTCTAATTCTAATTGTGTATATTTTTCATTGACCATCTCACTAATAGCATGCAATTCTGTACTAAGCCTATCACTTCCGATCAAATACAAGTAGTTATTTTTATCTTCTCCTTTATGTTTATCATCAATTCTACCTATCATATCAATATTAAGATCGGCTACTGTATTTTCTAATGGAAAAACTGGGTTTTCTGTATAATATCTAGAGCCATATAAGCCTTTCTCTTCTCCTGTAACATGCAAGAATAGGATTGACCGTTTTGGACCTAATCCATCCTTCTTCGCCTTCATAAATGCCTCTGCAATTTCTAACAAAGCAACTGTACCTGACCCATCATCATCTGCGCCGTTAAAAATATTACCGTTCTCATCTTTCCCTACATGATCTAAATGTGCAGAAATCACGATAATTTCACTAGGTTTTTCACTACCCTCTATATATGCCAAAACATTTTCAGATGCTTTTATTCCTCCTCTAAAATAACTTTCAGGAATTTCTTGAAAATAGCTATTATTTTCTATTGGTGAAGGAATTCTCATTCTCTTATATTGTTGCTTTATATATTCTGCAGCTTTTTTTTGACCCGGCTCTCCGGTATCCCTACCTTCAAACTCATCACCCGCAAAAGTATACAGGTATTCTTTAAGTTCTTTTGCCGTGATACGATCCGCATACGCCTTTGCTTTAGGTGAATAATCTACAATGGTCTCAGTCTGAGAGGTACTAGAGTTATTTTTTGATGTTCCGCAACAAGAAACAACAAATAAGCTACAAAGTAATACTATATTTTTCATGCATTAAAGTCCTATATAAAACTACAATATACTGAATTCGTAGCAGATGCGTGTAAGCTTTATTTTATTTCAAAAAAATGCTTTAAAAAAAATTAAAATTATTCTTTTTAGAATTAAAAAAGGTTTTATATTTGCACCCGCATTCAAGGAATACTTGATGAGACTAAACACTGGAGAAATGGCAGAGTGGTCGAATGCACTGGTCTTGAAAACCAGCGAGGGTCACACCTCCGGGGGTTCGAATCCCTCTTTCTCCGCAAAAAGCCTTGTAAACATTTGATTTACAAGGTTTTTTTTATTTAAACTCCCCCCTTGTCCTATAAAAATACTTTTTACTGTCTTAAACTAAGTAAAACCTTTATACTAATTATCTAATATGTTTATTTAATTTGTAACTATACAATTATCATTACAAATGTGTTTTGTAATCCAAATCACAAAAAAGTATCAAACAGAATCAAAAACAATGACCATTTTATACAATCAAAATATATAAACACAACATATGTTTGGAAAAATTATATGTTATAAATGCCATCAAATATTATTAGAGAATATAACGAACTATATCCAAGAAAAGAATTAGAAGATTTTGTAGCTTCTTATTGGGAAAACAAAAATTTAACTGAATTCCCCCAAGAGGTTACTATCTGTCCAGATGGTTACATAAAACTTATAGTTCAATTGAAGGATCATAAAATTGTTGCCTATTTTTTAACCGGTATTTGGGCTAAAGAAATAGACATTATTGTTCCTCCTGGAATTATCACTTACGGAATACGTTTCAAAATAATAGCTCCAGAATATATACTACAACGCGAAGTAAGTTCTCTTTTAAATACTGTAGAACAGTTAAATACCTCTTTTTTTAATATTAGAAATGTAGAGTTCTCTACATTTTCTGAAATCGTAGATCAATTTGAGTATACAATTCTAGATAGATTACCAAATGCCGATGAGATAAAACCAAATAGATTAAGATTGAGCCAATTTTTATACAGTACTTATGGTGACATTCAAGCAAGCGAGGTAGCCATGCAAATATATTGGTCACAACGAACCATTAGCAGGTACTTAAACAAATACATAGGTATTTCACTTAAAAAATATCTTAACATTCAAAAATGTTACAGGGCATATTTTCAAATAAGAGATGGAGCATTTTTTCCAGAAAAAGGATTCTTTGACCAAGCTCATTTTATTCGTGAAGTTAAAAAGCATACTGGTCATACTCCTACACAACTTCATCAACTTCAAAATGACCAATTTATACAATTGAAGAATATGAAGAAGCCATAAGTTTGAAGAAAACTTATTTATGCGAATCTTAAAACAGGAAATCTATTTTCCAATAATAATTGGTATCCATTTTATCTTCTGGGCCATTGATCTATATTTTTACAATGGCAATTTTACAGAAGTATCATCAGACACCTTACTTTTTGGAGAACTCACCAATGAGTCTTGGCAAAATATACATCGTATTCTAGGAGAGGTTTTTTCTTCCTGGGTCGTCACTGTATTTGCTTTTAATTTTCTAATGGCGACTAGAGCACATTGGGTTGAGCATACCTTTGGAGGTTTAGATAAAATGTACTTGATTCACAGACGCTCTGGTGTTATTGCTGTATTTTTATTACTAGCACATTTTATTGTTGTTCCTAGGGATTTAGTAGAATTTAATGCAGGTAAGCCATTAGGGTTTTATGCCTTTATCCTAATCATAATAGGTGTTGTTCTTTCTGCGGCACCTATCTTCAAAAAGAAAATACCTTACCATAAATGGATCAACATTCATAAACTTATGGGCGTGTTTTATGTTATGGGAGTGGCACATGGAATTCTTGTCGATAGTTTAATTAAAGAACTTCCTATAACACGTATATATGTCTTTGGGATGTCATTTATAGGTATTGCAGCTTGGTTTTATAAAGCTTTTCTATTTAACATATTCAACAAACAATTAGAGTATACAATTCAATCAATTAAAGAATTAGGCAATGATACTTTTGAATTGACAATGCATGCTCAATCAAATCCATTACTATATAAAGCAGGACAGTTTGCCTTTTTCAAGTTTCCTTCTATTAGCAAAAGAGAGCAGCATCCATTCACTTTAAGCAGTCATCCTCACGATGAAAATTTGAGAATTACGATAAAAGGTTTAGGAGATTATACATCCGGCTTATCATCAAAATTATCTATTGGAGATATCGTAAAAGTCGAAGGACCATATGGAAAGTTTTCTAGTAGTTACTCAAAAGAAAAAGAGCAAATTTGGATAGCTGGTGGTATCGGAATAACACCATTTCTTTCTTTAATAAAAGATTACTACACTAACAAAGTGACTTTGTATTGGTGTGTTAATGACGAAAGTGAAGCACCATATAAAAACGAACTAGAAAAACTAAGTAATGATAATCCCCTATTTGAATTTATTTTATGGGATTCTGTATCAAAAGGTCATATCACCGTTGATCATTTAAGCTTAAGAGATCCAGAAAAAAAATCATACCTCATCTGTGGTCCTGATACTTTAAAAGGAAGTATAGTAAAACAGCTCAAAGAAGAAAGAGTAAAACAAAAAGATATTTATGATGAGGAATTTGCCTTCAGATAAAAGCAATTAATAAATAGTATGGAAAAACAAAATTTCAATCCGCTTATAGAAGCAGTAATTTCTATAAGACACTTATCCATAGCATCTTCTAAAAAATGGACAACTATGAAAACAGTTGGTGCTGAAGTACAAAATAATTTAGATCAAATATCAAGTTTGGTAGAAAAACATGCTTCAGAAAGTACTAAAAGTAAATGGAAATCAGAATTGGCTAACTACAGCAAAAATCTCGATTATTTAAAGAAAATTATGGATTTAGCTATTTCTAAGATAAATGAGAAAAAAGCTGAAGGAATTTTTGCAGAATGGAATAATTACCTTCCGTACGTAAATAAATTAAAATCAAACCTTAGCAATCTTCAATCTATCGGAGTGGTTTCGTTACCAGAAAATAAATTTTTAGACTGGAATACTATTTGGTCTAAAATTAATACTGACCATATTAAAATTGAAAATGAAGCTGAGGCCTGTAGTATCCATCTTAAAATGATTGAAGAATATAGTCCAGAAGAAATTGATCATTTAACAGATACTATCCTCAAACATATACCAACAAAATATTCAAAAGACCAAGCCAATCTATATACAGAGGAATATATGAAAGCTTATCATGATATTAAAAAAGAAGCTAATCAAAAAAAGAATCTGTGGGATAGGTTTTTAGATATTCTTGCAGGAGGCTTACAACAAACACCAGCTCAACGTGTAATGATCCAACGTTGGGTAGATGGTGAAAAAGGAGAATTACACTAAATAACAATTATAAAAACAAAATAATGAACAAAATCTTTTACATAGCTTTTAGTGGCTTAATAATGCTCGCTTCTGGTATATTCTTATTTTTATCAAGTAAAATAGGAGTTGAAATCATTAAGATTCTGGTACCTCTCTTACTTCTGTTATCAGGAATAAGCGCACTTGTTTTCTCTAAATATGAGAAAATACCAAGAATAGCACAACAATATCATATAATACAAGGGGTAGGACTAGTAGCATATGCCATAATATTATTTTTTTTAGCGAATTCACTACCTTCATTTCTTATGATAACTACCTATTTTGTTATTATGTATGGTCTGTTTGAAATAATTTTTATTTTTGGTGTCCTAAACGCAAAACATACAATTAATAAAGGCATTTTAATGAGCCGTGCTATTGCCGGAGGGCTTAATTTAGTTGGAGGTTTTTTTCTACTTCTAGCATCTTTAAATGATGAAATACAAGGATTATCAATTGCTGCTCTTTTAATCTCTATCGGTGGGCTTTCTATAGCTATTTTTGCTCATAAATTAAGTGTTAAAGATATTTTATAACTTTCTTGTATAATAAAACAATAAGAGTAATACACTTTAGCTACACCTTATATTTATCATTATTAAACGCAAATATTTTAATAGATGTACTACTAAAACGAAATTCTAAATACTAAATCGGCAGTAAAACCTAAGGTACGATTCGAAACTTCTTTGATGGTTCGATTATTATTATCGTCTTGTACAATTGAATATGTTTGTTGTAAAAGTTGTTTCCTATTATAAAGATTACGTATAGAAAATCCTATTTTGCTATTCCATCGTCCCACACTTTCAAAGTGATACAGAGAAGATAAATCTAGTCTGTGATAATCTGGAAGTCTTTTTGAATAAAAAAGGTTATTTGCTTTAATATTATTAATTTCATTTATTGTACCACTGCTCAATTTATTTGATGGTAAACCACTACCATAGGTCCACCCCAACGCAAACTCAAAACGTTTGTATTTATAAGTTTGTGAAATATTAAACCGATGTCTTTGATCGAATACTTCAGGAAAGTATTCTGACTGTAAATCTTCATATTTTACATTATTTTTACCAAAACTATAACTCATCCAAACACGATAATCTAAAATTTGTTTTTTTACAAGAAGATCAATACCAAAACGTTTAGCTTTTCCAGTAGTTAATAGATCACGATTCTCAATAAAATAAATAGACGTTAAAAATGTATCGCTAATTGGGATAGTATTATTAATCCTTTTATAATAACTTTCTAGCTCAAAAGACCAACCATTTTTATCATATAGCGCTCCTAAAGTGAATTGATCACTTTTTTGAATAACCCATGGCGCAAAAAAATCCCCTGCAAAACTTTGATCAGACCAAAACCTATTAACGGTGGATAAAGAATTAAAAAATGATGATCCTTCTCCAGAAATCTCAGGGGTACTGATTTGACTAAAGGATTGATTTTTACGCTCTAATGAGCCTGTAAGCCTTAAGTTATTATTTACTTTTACAGTACTATAAATTCTGGGTTCGGTTATCGCTTGCTCAGAAAGGTTGTTGTAATCTGTTCGCACTCCGGCACTAAAAAGAACATGTTCAGAATGAAATCTATACTCCCCATAAGCAATTAAACCTACTTTCGTTCCGAAATTCGATTCTCCAAAAAGTGGATTAGAAATTGGTATTTCTTCTACCCCATTACTATCTCTTTGTATATTAGACACAAAATTATCTACTGCAGTAATTACTGTTTGATGCCCTAAAAGAACATGGTGTTTTTTTCCGAAAGGAATATCATAAAATAAATCATAGCCTAACTCTGTGACAATATTTTCGCGTTGAACTTCTTCAGAAGTATTTTCGGAAGTATTAGTGTTAGTAATTTTATTATTAAAAGTATAATCAGATAAATAATTGGATAAATATAACTGAAATTGTTTTGTCGTAAATCCTTGTTTTTCTCGTCGCCATGTAAAACTCCCTCCCGGGTTTATTCTTTTTAATCTATCCTCTGCTTCCTCTTCGATCCCATTTTCTGATCTTTTACTTATATTTTTTAACTGATTTTCTACAGAAATAAAACTCCAAGAATAACTATGATCTTCTTTAGGTTTATAACTCAATTTAATATTATAATCAGAAAAAAAATAGTTTAATCCACTTTCTGCTCTACTTGATGAGGCATTTACTCTGGAGTTTTGAAATACTTTAGAAGAAAGACTATTAAAAGTAAACGATTCATAAAGATCTGTTAGAGATCTTCTTCCTGCGACTAGCAATCCTAATTTCTTTGATATTGGAATTTTTAAATACGCATCTCCTCCTAATAAATTAACTCCTAAACCCGCTTTAAAACCATTAAAAAGATCATCATCAGATTGCATATCAATAACCCCTGAAATTCTATCTCCGTAACGTACACTTGTTCCTCCCCTATAGACATTAACTTTTTTTGTGATATAGGGGTTAAAGCTGCTAATTTGATTAAAAAAATGACTATTTTGATACATCTTAATACCATCCCATAAAATAAGGTTTTGATCAGGTGTACCTCCTCTAATATGCAATGCCCCAGGATCTTCTTCTGGACTACTAATACCTGGAATAAGTTGTAAACTCTGAAAAATATCTGGTTCTACAAGTCCTGGAAGTATGGCCAAGGCCTTTGGTGATACCGTAAGGGATGAATTTTTGTTTTTTACTATACCCCTTGTCAAATAATTAGTAAGTACAATTTCGTCTAATTCTTGAACATTATTTTCTAATAAGAATAATTCACAATTTTCTTTTTGGGTTACAATAACATTTTGTGTTGTATAACCCGTATAGGAAAGGGTGATAAGAGCCCCTGGCATGATCTCAAGATTAATCTGTCCAGATATATCTGTAGTGCCTAAATAGTTATCTCCTTGCATAACCAGTACATCGGGGATTTCAAAACTTGTATTCTTATCCCTTAAAATCGCACAGTATGAAATCTCATTACTAGTTTGAATAAGTAAATAGTTATCAGAATCTTCTTCTTCTAAATCAACCTGAATGCTTTTTAAAAGTTCTTTAAAAGAACTGAAGGACAATGTTAACTCAGGAGTTAAAATATAAGATTTTTGCATCCGCTCAACATCATAAGAAAATTGTAAGTTATGCGTAACACTAAAGCTTTGAGCAAGTTCATGTATACTCGTGTATTTATTTGGGGTTGCAACAGTAACCTCTTGTGCACTAGTCACTAAAGAAATACATAGAAGAAAAGTAAAGATGGTTAATTTTAATAATTTCATGTATACTGTAAAAGTACTTTTTTACTTGCAATTTCAAAATCAAAAGTCATACTATTAAAACCAATACTAAGAGGTTTACCCTACCCTATTTTGGCAGTTTATTTAAAAACAACCAATAAACAACTAAAAATCAAAAAATTAACACCGTAATATA
Source organism: Aquimarina aggregata (assembly GCF_001632745.1). Lineage (GTDB taxonomy): Bacteria > Bacteroidota > Bacteroidia > Flavobacteriales > Flavobacteriaceae > Aquimarina > Aquimarina aggregata. Next base: position 41,838 of record NZ_LQRT01000046.1, read on the forward strand.
TATATAGAAAAAAACCGAAAAATCATTTTGGTAGAGGTTAATTTTATTTAACAATAGTAATACTTCAAAGATATTCTCTTTTAAACTCTAAAGGCGTTTTAGTAGTTTTTAGCTTAAAAACTTTAGAAAAATAAGCATAATCCTCATAACCTAATATGTCTGCAATAGCAGATAAAGAATTATCAGAATGCACAATAAGACGTTTTGCTTCTAGCAAAACTCGCTCTGCTATAAGTGCCGATGTTGTTTTGTTTAAAGTATTCTTAGTAATTCTATTTAAATGCTTAGTACTAATATTTAACTGATTTGCATAAAACTTTGCCGATTTTTCAATTTTATAAAATCGCTCAATCTCATTTTCTAAAATCCTTATAGTTTGCAAATATGTAGATGATGAAGTTTGACCTAAGGACACCGAGGAAACATAGCACCGAGCCAAATCTATGTATGCTAAATTAACAAGACTGGCTAGTTTTTGTCTCTTATACGTCAGGTTTTCATGATACTCCAAGTTAATTTCTTCAAAACATCTTTGTAGTAAGGGGATTTCATGCTTGGTTAATAACAGATTAGGAGGGTTTTTATGAGAATAATAAAATGGAAACTGGGTCAGTTTTTTATTTGAAAAATAAAAATCATAAAAATCTTGAGTGTGAAAAAATATAAAACCTTCGGGATCTTCTGTGAATTTCCAATAATGTGTTTGTCCTGGCTTCAAAAAAAACACGCTTCCGGGTTGGATTGTGTAACTATTAAAATCAACTTCATGAATTCCTGAACCTTTAGAAAATATAACGCACAGAAAAAAATCATGCTTATGCGGTTTATGAAAAATTTTATCATTCTGTTTTAAGTGCTTTCTTAAATCATTACTATAAAAATCAGCCAAAAACTCTTCATGCTCAAATTGCTCTATATTTAGAATTGGGATTCCGCTCATAAAACTAGTTTATGTCTTAAAAGTACAAAAAATAGAGAATATTATATAAGTACTTAATTCTAATATATTATTAATTTTGTAATATAATTATTGTATTTATATGATTTTCAAGCTACTTCAGGTACAAAATGACTAAACTAAGCTTATCGTTATGAATATAAAAAGGTCTAAAAAATACAAACTCAATACACTTGTCTAAATCATAATACAATACATCATTAATCTATAGTAAAAGATACCCGTATGAAATTCTTAAAAGGCACAAAATTATATAGTATTGTAAGTGGAAAATGTCCTGTTTGTCAAAATGAAAGTATGTATTCAGAAACCAATCCATACAAGTTAAGTAAAACATTGAAGATGCAAGAAAGATGTAGTTCTTGTAATACCAAATATAAAATAGAACCCTCTTTTTTTTATGGTGCTATGTATGTGAGTTATCCTGTGGGAATTATGTTTGCAGCAACTGCGTTTATAGTAGCACACCTCATATTTAATCTAAATTTAATTGTTACCTATGGTGTTATTGTAGTTGTAATGATTAGTATGTTACCCATTATCATAAGGTTATCTCGAAATATTTGGATTAACTTTTTTATGCATTATGGAAAACCCAAAGTAAAGAATACATTATGAAGTTTACCGGGCACACCCAAGAATATATATATCTAAATACCATTACCAGTCAAAATTGTAGTGTCCTTCAAGAAAGTATCGAAAGTAGTTTAACAATTTTATGGTTTCAGTCTAATAAAAATATAATTAGTATCGATGGAAAGGAAGAAGTATTTACACAAAATCAGATAGTATTTCTCACTGAGTTTCATAAAGTAATTCCTAAAAAAATTGGTACGATTAGAGTTCTGCGATTTAACAGGCCTTTTTATTGTGTTTTAGATCATGATAGTGAAGTGGGATGCAAAGGAATTCTATTTTTTGGTGCTGCTCAACTTCCTGTTATACAAATCCCTGAAGCGGAACTTACTAAGTTTAACACTCTTTGGGAAATGTTTATGATTGAAATTCAATCTGATGACAAATTGCAAATAGACATGCTTCAAATAATGTTAAAACGCTACCTTATATTATGCGCAAGGTTATATAAGGCACAAAAAAAGTATCCTGAAAAAGAACAAGAAATCAATATTTTAAGAGAATACAACTTTTTAGTAGAGCAACATTTTAAAGATAAGCATAGTGTTGCCCAATATGCCGAGCTTTTGCATAAATCTCCCAAAACACTGTCTAATATTTTTTCAAGATTTGATTCTAAAACTCCGTTGCAATATATACAAGAACGCATCATGTTAGAAGCTCGAAGGTTGTTACATTACACTGAAAAACCGATAAAAGAGATTTCATACGATTTAGGTTACGATGACATACAGGCATTTAGTAGGTTTTTTAAGAAGCAAGAAGGAATTTCTCCTTCTGAATTTAAAAAATTATTGAATAATAAAGATGTTTTAGAGAACTCATAATAATAAAGCCGTTTGAAATATATTTCAAACGGCTTTATTAATAGTATTACACCAAATCAATCTAGTAAAGTATCTAACTTTTCTCTTAATTGAAACTCTGGTGCTGCTCCAATTAACTGATCTACTATTTTTGAATCTTTAATAAAGAAAAGCGCAGGAATATTTCTTACTTTAAATCGTGCAGCTAATTCATTATTTTGATCAACATTTACTTTTCTAACCTCAACCTTACCATTATACTCGGTAGATAATTTTTCGACTATAGGTAAAAGTGTTTGACATGGACCACACCAATCTGCATAAAAATCTAATACGATAGGTTTACCTTCACTTAATACTGCTGTAAATTGTTGATTATTTTCTATTGCTTTCATTATATTAACCTTTAAGTGTATTATACAATAGGTTCTAAAACATTAGAATCTACAAATTCCCAATCCCCTCGTACCATTCTGGTTACATAACAATTATCTGCTTCTTTTATAAGTAAAGCTCTTTGTTCTTCGGATATATTTCCTTCAATACTTATAGAAGATTCTACTCTTGTTTTTAATGTACCATTATCCTGTCGCGAGACTACTTGTGATAAATTGGCATCAACATTACCAATTTCCCAACCTTTTCTACGAGCCACGTTACGTATTGTAGCCACTTTACACATTGATATTCCCGCTAGTAAAAATTCTACTGGCGAAAATCCTAAATCTGTACCTTTTGCGGATATTGGTTCATCACCAATTACTGCATGTTTACCATTACTTATAACGGATTGATATCCTGTTGGAATATTTTTTATTTTTATCTCTGTTGCCATAATATTATTTTTTAAAATCGTTAATTTCTTTTACAATTTCTTTTGTCGTAAAAACATGACTTGCAATCATTTGAAAATTAACTACAGAAGCTTCATAAGCGTTTAATCCTGGTAGAATCGCACCTGCAGTTGCGTCTTTTACTACTGAAACTCGAAAGCCTGACTCAACCAAATCTCTCATATGTGATTCTGTACATAGATTAGACGACATTCCTGCTAAAATTACGTTATCAAATCCGTGCTTACGAAGTTGCAATGCTAAATCATTAGACTCTGGACCATACACTTTATGTGGGTTTGTTACAATTACATTATCCTCCTCGATGTATTTTTTATAGCGATCTAACCAATCCGCTCCTGAACCTTCAAAACCATCGATTTTTAAGACATGAGTTCGATCGAACATATTTATTTTATGCATTAATGCTTCTAAGGCCCCTTCTATTTTCCAGTTATGATCATGTTTAAAATAATAATGTGGAGAGACAAATACTGTTATATTCTTCTTTTTAGCTATTTTAAAAAGTTCTTCTAGGTTTTCTACTGTATTGTTTGCTGTTACACTTTCTCCTACTACTCCCCATGTTACACCATTAGGGCTTAAAAAATCGTTTTGCGGATCGGTTATTACTATTGCCGTTCGTGAATCTACTGTGAATCCTGGATCTGGTAATTGAGCAAATGTGCTTAGTCCTGATAATACTGCTATTACTACTGTTATTATTTTTTTCATTGTCTTATTTTTTAAAAGTTATACTTAATTTGACAATGCAAAGATGAGATAGAAACAGAGGTATCTGGTAGGTAACTATTCCTGAAGAGTTGGCAATTATTCCTTTAATAAATTGATGGAGATACGAACTTATATTCGTATTGTTTAAAAAAAATCCTAATCATAAAAATCACATACAATCCTTTTACCGTGATATGCTTTCGCATTTACAAATTCATGTAGTCTTGCAACATTAGCCGTAGTTATTGATCCTGCAGGCATTATTTCTAATTTTTCCTGAGCCAATTCAATCATGCCTCTCAATGTTTTCTTTCCTTCTTCTGCTGTGGTTCTACCTCCCGAAGTTAATATTGTAGTCACAGAATCTATCATTGAGAGCTGTTCTAGTGCTTGCATTATATTGGGTGTCTTATCGATGGCTTTATGAATCGTTACTTTTATAGGAAATGCAACTTTTGCTAATTCAGAAATAGTTTTTACGTCTAAAGTATTATCTCGTTTTAATACCCCAAATACTACTCCTTCTATACTTTGGGTTTTGCAATATTTTATCTGCATTTTCATCATTCTTATTTCTTCTTGAGAATATGTAAAATCACCACCTCGCGGACGTATCATTATACGAATGGGAATATTAACTCTTTCCTTTACTTCTCTAATAAGTTCAAATGAAGGTGTAATTCCACCTGCATCTAAATTAGCACACAATTCGATTCTATCTGCTCCAGCTTTTTCTGCCCGTATAGCCTGTTTTAACGTTTCTACACAAGCCTCTTTTATATAATTCATATTCATAAATTATAATCTAGAATAAAAACTATTATCAATTAATCTTGCTGCACCTAATAATGCAGCATTTTCTTGAAGTTTACTTTTAATAATTGGTATCCTAGTATTAGATGTACTCTTAGCTTTCTTTAATTGAGTTTCAAAAAAAGACCATGCATTACAAATATTACCTCCAACAACTACAGCTTCTGCTTTAAAATCGACTATCCACGGAGCTAAAAATAGTATTAAGTTTTCTGCGAATTCATTAAAAATTTGATTTTTAATTTGATCCATATTCTTCAACTTTACAAGATCTTTTACACCTTGAATTTCGTCTCCGGTAAGTTCATTATATCGCCTTTGAAACCATTGTGTTGAAAAATGAGTATCTGCAATATCATCTCCAAAGGGCAAATGATATAACTCGCCATGTAACGGAACTCCTTCACCACTCGCTACAGGAATTCCTTTATCTATAAAAGTAGCCCCAAAACCGGTACCTAATGTTATTGCAATTGATTTTTTAAATGTCATTAATTCACCAGTCCATGCTTCTCCTATCCCAAAGCATGCAGCGTCGTTATAAAAACGTATTGGAAAAGACGGATCTAATTTTAATTGTTCTCGAATTGTATTTTTAAGGTTTATATTGTATAATGTTTCAAACTTATGTTCTCCTTTATCGGGAAAAACACCATTCTTATAATCAAAAGGACCTGGTATTGCAATACCAATGCCTTTAAGTTTTTTTATATCCAGATGATCAATGGCTAAATCCATCGTAGAAATCCAACTCTCTAGTATAAGATTCTGATCATCTTTATGATCTATTTTCATAGTAAAAAGTTGTTGTATTTGATCTTTATGATTTTCCTGTATAATTGCCACTGTAATATGACTTCCTCCTATATCAACTCCTAATACCATTCGAAAACTACATTTAAATTATTTATTAGATTACATTTTTTACTTTATACCCGATCAATCCATAAAAAACCAAGTACGAGTAACAAATCACTGGTATAAAAAATGATAACTGGATACCTATACTATCGGCTATAGCACCTTGTAATAATGGTATTAAAGCGCCACCAACAATCATCATTACCAATAAAGAAGAGGCCTGACTAGTATATTTACCTAAATCTTTAATTGCTAGCGTAAATATATTGGACCATAAAATAGAATTAAATGCTCCTATAGCAATTGCGCTCCAAAAAGCAATTGCTCCATTAGTAATCATCATAATCAATAGAAGGATAATAACGATTCCTGCGAACAATGTTAATACATTTGACGGTTTTGTTCCCCCTACAAGAAATGCTAAATAGTTTATTAATAAGAAAACAATAAACAACCAGATTTTGGCAAAAGGTACTAGTTGCATTGAAAATATACCTTCTTCAATTTTTATAGCTGTTATAAAATATAATACAAAAAAGAAAACTACAGACAGACCAGCCATAATTATATATTTTCTTGTTGCATCTGTTATACTTCCCATTGAAACAGATCCCAAAAATCTACCTATCATAGCGCCACCCCAATAATACGATAAAAACACACCAGCTTCAGCTTCCTCCATCCCCATAATGTTTTCTAATCCAAAAAAGTTGATTAAGAAACTACCCACAGAAACTTCTCCTCCTACATAAAAAAAGATAGCAAACATCCCTAAAACCACATGTCTAAATTTTAATACTCCTAATCCCTTTTCTATTTTTTCGGTATTAACAAAAGAAGGTAACTTTATAAATTTGATAATAATGGCTAATGCAAAAAAAAGACATCCGTAAATAAGGTAAGGCATCTTTAAGGAATCTACCGTAATTTCTCCGTTTGAAAATACCTTATACAATAATACTGCTCCAATAATAGGAGCTAAAGTAGTACCAAAAGAATTAAATCCTTGTGCTAAATTAAGTCTACTAGAAGCTGTTTCTGGTTTACCCAGTATTGCTGCATAGGGATTTGCTGTTATCTGTAAAATTGTAACTCCAGAAGCTAGAATAAACAGAGCTCCTAAGAATATAATATATCGTTGATAACCTGCTGCAGGATAAAATAGGCAGCAACCAATACCACATAATATCAGGCCTATAATAATTCCATTTTTATATCCTATTTTGGCAATAGGATCCCCCTTGCTCACAGAAATAATAAAGTATATTAATGAAATTACGAAAAATGCTCCAAAAAACGCAAATTGTATTAATGCTGCTTGAAAATAGCTAAGTTCAAAGACGGCTTTTAAATGCGGAATCAGAACATCATTCATTACTGTAATAAACCCCCACATAAAGAATAAAAAAGTTATTGTAATAAATGGTTTTTTATAGTTTGTTTTTTCGTTATTCATAATATTACGTTTAAACTTTTTATTCGTTTTTATTTTCTTTTGTTAATGGAACATATTCAAAAAGCTGTACTTCATCATTATTATTAGCGACTAAAACAAGTTTCTTTTTACCATCTATCATTCTTATTTTCTTAGCATCTTTATCAGCAAAAAAACCACTTTCTTCGTTATCAATTGGGATAAAACTACCATTCCCATTTCCATAAAGTAATACTCCGGTACCAGCATCGTTTCGCATGGTTTCTATCTCTGAAGTATATAAATTACCAACTAATAATACATCCAAATGTTTATCATTGTTAAAGTCTTTTACAAGTATATCGTTTGTACTAGAGAATTGTGCGTTATTAGGTAAATTTGATAAAATAAATTTACCATTCCCTATATTTTCGAGATAAGAGGTTGCAAATGTTTGAGCTTCATAATGCAATGCATTATCGAGATTAGTATTTCCGTAAACTTTGTCTATTTCTAAAGATGCAAACAAGTCGTATTTACCTATTTTTTTTGTGAGTTCAGGAACTTGTTGCGCAGAACATGAAAACCCTCTTACTGGATAATGTTTTCCGTAATTATAATATCCCAATACGATATCTTCTTTACCGTTTTGATCAAAATCTTTATAATAAATATCAAAAGGTTTATCTACTGTCGTTTTATACTTATAATTAAGTCCTAAGTTTCCAACTATAAAATCTGTATCGCCATCATGATCAAAATCTCCTTTTTCAATACTAAACCACCATCCCCTAGAATTTTTAATCATAGTATTTTTGGGGTTAGTAAAATTACCTCTATCATTTTCAAAAATGGTAATGGGCATCCATTCTCCTACTATAATTAAATCTTGGTCCCCATCTTTATCAAAATCATCCCAGGAAGCGTCGGTTACCATTCCTAAGTTTTTCAATTTTGGTGCTATCTGCTGCGTTACATCTACTAATGTTCCTTTTTTATTTTCTAAAATAGTACTGGAAGCAGGAAGTGGGTATTCACTAGGCACTAATCGCCCACCTATAAATAAATCAATATCGCCATCATTATCAAAATCTTTGGGCACTACACATGCCCCACTACTTTTAGGTAAATCAGGGTTGTTTTCTTTACTAAAATTTCCTTGACCATCATTTATATACAATCTGTCTTTATACTGTTTTGATTCTAGAGGATATTCATTTCCTCCACTTACAACATATAAATCCTGATCACCATCATTGTCGACATCAAGAAAAACAGCATCTAAATCTTCTGACTCACTATCTTTTATGAATGAATCTTGCACTAATTCTGTAAAGGTTCCCAATGTATTCTGAATATAAAGTTTTCCTCTATCTCCTACAGAAGCACCTATATAAACATCGATAAGACCGTCATTATTAACATCTGCAACTGCTAATCCGGGACCCAACTGTGACAATTTATGCGGTAATAATACTTGGTTTTTATAATCATCAAAATCGTTTTCTTTATGTTTATGTACTAATTTTTGAAGTTGTGTAATCTCCTTAAAAACAGATTTAGTTATGGCACTTTCTTGACCATGTTTAGACTGAGCATCATTCATGTAAAGTGAGAGCACTTGATTTACTTTTATATCTTTTATTATAGTTTGTTTATTATTTGGCCAATTCACAACTACTTTATCAATCTTATTTGTTTTTCCCAGACCAAAATGTACTGTTTGTTCACTGGTAGAATAGATACCTCGTACATTAGTAGTCTCTACAAACTGCTTTTTTTCTCCATAATAAATTGTAATCTTCGTCCCTAATGTATTTTTATACGTTTTATCACTAATCTTGAATCTCAAAAAATTATTTTGTAAAGTGCTGGTTGTATTATTTCTATAAATAAGTGCTTCTTCATTAATTGTATTTACTATAATTTCTAAATCTCCATCATTATCAAGATCTGCATAGGCTGCTCCATTTGAAAAGGTTTTTTGGTTTAGCCCCCAATCTTTCATGGTTTTTGTAAACGTATAATCACCGTTATTTTTAAAAGCATAATTGGTTAGTTTTTCTGAAGGAAGAATTTCTATAGTTTTTTCAAGATCTAAAATTTCCCAAATACTAACATCTCCAGCATTCGGATTATTTTTCACAAAAGTATTTGCGACATCAACTACATGATCCCCCATCTTTTTATTGGCATCTGTATTTCGTATATCTCTTAATAAACCATTTGTGACATAAATATCTTTTAATCCATCATTATCAAAATCTGCAATTAAGTTTGCCCAACTCCAATCGGTAGAAGATACAGATGCCAACTCAGCAATTTCACTAAAAGTACCGTTTCCATTATTTAATTGAAGTGTGTTAAACATATATTGATAATGTCCGCCATTATTAACAACTGTCCAAAAATCCTTTGGATTCATTCCGCTCATATTTGATTTTAATCGAATATTATCTTCTGCTGCCATGTCTGCTACCATAATATCAAGTAATCCATCATTATCAATATCTGCAGCATCTACTCCCATACTGAAATATGACATGTGTTTTAACGCTTTATTTGCAATATTGGTAAATGTTCCATCACCATTATTGATATAAAAAAAATCTGGTAGATAAAAATCATTGGCGATATACAAATCGGTAAAACCATCATTATTGAAATCTGATGCAGAAACGCTATTTGCATTGCTGGTCCTTAGCACTCCTGCTTCTGCACTCACATCAACAAAATGTGTATTGTCAACATTTTTATAAAGTTTTGAAGCATACTTCAAGTCATTCTTAAGATTGATCCCAAAAAATTTAGAGTAACTACCAGGGTTTGGAGGTTGATTAAGTAAAAAAAGATCCAGTAATCCATCATTATTATAATCTAGAAAAGTAGCATGTCTTGTTCGCTCATTATTTGCTATTCCAAACTTCTCTGCTTGTTCTGAAAACGTAAGGTTTCCATTATTTATGTATAATTTATTCTTTCTTAGGTTTTGATCATCATCATAAAGTTCTCTACATACATAAATATCTATATATCCGTCATTATTTACATCTGCTAGTGCTACTCCCGATGACCACCCTCCATTATCCTTAATACCAGCTTTTTGTGTTATATTCTCAAAAGTTAGATTACCTTTATTGATATAAAGTTCATCTCCTACTAAATTTCCACTAAAAAAAACATCTTGTAATCCATCGTTATTAAAATCTGCAACACCTACTCCTCCTCCTCCATAATAATTTGAATACAACAAGATATTTCTGTCTTTCTTATCGATTACATTGTTGGAAAAAGTAATTCCAGTTTGATCAGATGGCAATAGTGTAAATAGTGTATTTTCCTGTGCCTGAGCACTTATCAGAATTAAAATAAAAACTAAACTTATTGGTATTTTATTCATAACTATTACGATAAAAAAGAAGGGAAAATGGGAATCCCTTCTTTTTTGGTTAAATCAAAAACTATTATGAAAATAAAAATTATTCTACATCCCACCATATTCTGGTGGTAAATTGATCTGGCCCTTGTCTTGTAATGGCCTCTTGATAGTTCTGTGGATTCGCAGTTTGTTCTCTTTCGAAATATCGTAATCTTCTTGGTATTTGCCCGTTACTTTCATTTCCTGGAAAATTCACTGGGGTTAATACAGGAAACCCTGTTCTTCTCCAATTGGCATACGATTCAATATCATTTAAGAAAGTGCATACCCAATACTGCGTATTTATTTGTTCTAATCCTATTGCTGGGTTATAAGGGTTTGTTGTAAGATAATCTGCAATATCGCTATCGGGTATTATAGCGTTTTCGCCATACAGTGCTAAGAATTTCATTGCTGCAGTGACCCCGTTATTATAATGTGTAGCAGGATCTCCCCCAGCTATTCCCCATCTTAATGCTGCTTCTGCTAACATAAATTCTACTTCGGCATAAGTTTGAAAGAAATACGGAGCATCTTCTCCTGTTATAATTAACCGATTTGCTTCTGTATAAGCTTGGTCATTTGTTTCTCCTGTTAATGCTAATAATCCATCTGCATTTAACCCATTAGGCAAACCTCTTTGCATAGTTGGATCCATTCGTTCTGCTTCTGTTCTTAAAATAGCGTTACCATCTGCATCAGTTTCTCCTGTATCTTCTGGCAATGAACCATAAATTGTAAGCCTTGGATCACCATTTAATATATTTACAAAAGTATCACTAAGTCTAGAATCACCATCTGCACTAAAAACCTGTCCATTACCGTTTCTGTTTAGTCCATCAACTAACGTATGTTCTATATATGCTATATCATCATTAGATTGCATTACACCACCATCAATTGCTCTTTGCGCCCATTGTTGTGATGCAGCAGGATCTACTTTAATCAGACGTAATCCGAGGCGTAACATCAAAGAATATCCAAAACGTTTCCATTTTTCCTGACTACCCTGATAAAGTATATCTGCACTTCCTAATTGAGAAGCTCCAGTACCTAAACCAGCAGTAGCTTCTGCTAATTCATTAAGCATATCGGCATATATTTCACTTTGCGGATCGTATTTTGGTCTAAAAATACCACTTATAAATCCTTTCCCTGCTTCACTATATGGTACATCTCCGTATAAATCGGTAATCTTATGATAAATAAAAACTCGTAAAATTCTTACAATAGATACCATCTCTTCAGAAAATTCACCATCTGCATTAGTTTGCAATTGAGATAAAAGATCCTCTACTGCTTTAACCATATCTCCATACCCTCTTTCAAACCATGCACCGGACCATTGGGCATTATACAGATATTTATCTCCAGCCCAAACTCCTCCTGTAGCAGACATATGCTGGATCATAGTCGAGGAATAAATTAAATTTCCTCTCCAATTTTCGAAACGATCTCCTGCCGTTCTTAAAAGAGTATTTGTAAGTTTTGGTCCGGGATCTAATTGCAAAGCCGAATTAGGATCCTGATTTAGTTCTTCAAAGCCGTTATCACAATTGGTAATGGTCAATACTGTGATAGCTGTTAAAAAAATTTTCAATATTTTTTTCATAATATGACTATTATTATAGTATTCACTTAAAATTTTACATTCACACTCAATCCATAACTGCGAATTGGAGGTAGCCCAAAATACTCTAACCCCTGTGCGTTTCCTGCATTAAATCCTGCTTCAGGATCTATGTTATCTGCTTTTTTAGAGATAAAGAACAGATTTCTACCTATTAACGAAACACTCGCTGAATTGATAAATGTTCTTCCCAATATGTCTGAAGGAAAGGTATATCCTAAGCTAAACTGACGAAGTTTAATGAAATCGGCATCTTCTACAACCTCCTCTGCTATACCAGAAATACGGCCATAATATCCTTGTATTGTTGTAGGATCATGGGTAAATGTAAAGGGATCTCCACTGGGGTTAGCATCTGTAACATTTGTGACTCCTGTAACTGTAAAGTTACCTTCTCTTCCTACTAATGTCTTTTTATGCAACCCTGTTGAAATAGCCGTTGCATTAGTTCCTGCATATACTTTACCTCCAAATTTTCCGTCGATAAGAAAATTTAATGTGAAATTCTTATAACTAACTGTATTTGAAAAACCAAGTGTTAATGGAGGAACACCTTCTCCTAGAACTCTCCTTTCTGGATCTATAACTGGGAGACCATCTGCATCATATACCAATTGACCTGTATTGTTTCGCAAATATGCTGTTCCTAATATTACACCAAAAGGTTGTCCTACAACTTGACTAACGTTTGCGGCAAACGTACGAACATTACCAATAGTCAAATTACCATTATCTTCATCTGTTGCAATTACCTCACTTTCATTATAACCAATATTTACACTGGTATTCCATTTAAAATTATCATTTTGGAAAGGCGTTGCAGAAATTAAAAGCTCTATTCCTTTATTTTCTAATTCACCAATATTTGATAGTACATTAGAAAACCCTGAAGTATTAGAAATATTAACATTAACAATATCCCTTTTAGTTGTATTCGTATAATAAGCAAAATCTATCCCTAATCGGCTATTAAAAAATCGCATATCAAATCCAACTTCTATTTCTTCTTTAGAAAATGGTGTAATTGCAGAGTTAGGTACTGCACCTGTAGCAATCTGACCTAAAGGTTGGCCTTGATGTCCTTGCCCAAAAATTTGGAATGGTAAATTTAGACTATAAGGATTCGGTGCGCCACCCGCAACTTCAGAGTATCCTGCTCTTACTTTTCCAAAAGTAAACCATGAAGGCATTTCAAAAGCATCAGAAAATACAAAACTACCATTTACTGATGGATAAAATTCATTATTTGGACTGTCTTTACCCACTGCAGAAAGGGTAGAAAACCAGTCATTTCTTCCTGTAACAGTCAAGAATAAATAATCATTATATGATAAACCTATCGAGCCATAGATCCCCGATAATGCAATTTCTTCTAATCTTCTTTCACTTGCTCCTGGGTTTCGTACATTTCCTATAATTTCTAAGAAAGGAACTATAAAATTACTTCCCCTAAGATCTAATCTATCAGATCGTTGTGTATTTTTATTTGCTCCAAAAGTAGCATCAATCTTAAACTTATCGGTAATATCTTTATTAATATTTAAAAGCAAATCTGCATCAACTTGGGTAAGATTCACTTCTCGTTCTAGAATATCTCCACCTCCTGTTCCATCAGCTTGAATTTGGAAAGCCGTACCATATCCTGTAATAATTGTAGTTCTAGTAGTGTTATGATCAATACCAGCTCTTGCACTAATGTCTAACCAATCGAATATTTCATAATTAACGGTTGCAGCACTAATAATTCTGTTTCGTCTATCAAAAGTTCTAAACCTACTTGATGCCCAATATGGATTGGTTAAAAAAGGACTTCTGCTAATTCTTCTTTCGAAACCATCACTCTCTCTAGCTCCTCCTGTATCTGCACCCAGATCGGTTACATTTACATTTGCCGGTAATAGTGCTGTTCCAAAATTTGCATTTCCTGGAGCATCAGAAACTCTAGGTCTATTGGTTACTTTTTCAATAATATACCTGGCGCTCACATCTAAAGTTAATTTATTTGCTACTGTAGAGCTAGAATTTAACGAAAATGTTTTTCTATTAATTTCTGAATTGGGAACAACATCTAAATTATCTAAATTACTAATCCCAAATCTATAATTATATCCTTCTCCTGATTTGGATAAGGCAACTGTATTAATCAATGAGCTTCCTGTTCTATAGAATCTTTTTAAATTATCACCAACATTTACGTAGGGTCTTGAAACTCCATCAAATTGTACAGAACTTGGTATACTACCTAGTCTTGCTCCCCAAGATGTAAAAGCCGCATCAAGCGCTGCATCCTGAGTTGTAGGAGCGACTCCTTGAGTACCTTGACCATATTCTTTTTGAAAATCTCTAAAGCTAGTATCAATCTGATCAAAGTTAATTTGGTTAGAATATTCAACTCCCAATCCTTTTTGATTTTTTCCATTCTTGGTCGTAATAATTATTACTCCATTAGATGCTCTTGAACCATATAAAGCTCCTGCTGCTCCACCCTTAAGTACACTTACAGACGCTACGTCATCTGGATTAATACTAGAAATACCATCTCCTAAATCCGAACCTCCCCACTCACTTGCTGCTCCTAATTGTGTGTTATCAATAGTCACACCATCGACAACATACAAAGGTTGATTTCTTCCTGCTAAACTTGAAGCTCCTCTAATAATAACCCTACTTGTACCTGCTGCCCCTGTAGAAGGTTGTGTAATATTAACTCCTGCAATTTTACCTTGTAAAGCGTTTATAGCATTTGTTGATTTTACTTCAGAAATAGACTCTCCTTCTAATTGAGTAACAGAATACCCCAGTGTCTTTTGTTCTTTTCTGATATTAAGTGCTGTGACGATAACTTCGTCAAGTTGTTCTTCTGATTCTGATAATGATACATCAATTCTTGTTTGCCCATTAACAGGAATTTCTTTTGTAGCAAACCCCAATGATGAAAAAATTAAAATCGCATCTGGTTTAGGCAAATTAACCGAATAGTTACCTTCAAAATCAGACAACACACCTATCGATGTACCTTTGACTATAACATTTACTCCTGGAATAGGCCTACCTACTTTCTCATCGGTTATCGTACCCGATACTGTCGAATCTTGTGCTTTTATTGTTTGAAAACCAACAAAAGACACAAACACTAGAAATACTAGTAACTTATTACACATATTAGATTGTTTAATTTACATTAAGTTAATTTCTGCTCTCCCAGGCTAAAAAAACCAATTATGGTTTCTTAATTAACCCAGTATAAATGTTATAATATCATTAACTTTTCGAAAAGTTTTTCGACCAATGACAATGCTGAAAAGTTAAAGGACAAGATTACGAAAACGTTTGAAGTCACTTCTTTTTATTTTATTTTAACATTTAGAACTACAGTTTCTTTAGTATTTATGTTAAAACTACTTAAAAGATCTATTTCAGGCTAAAATGCAACTTCCCTGAATTAGTGAGCTTTTTATGAGAAACAAAAAAGCTATTGTACGTTTCATCTCCAATTTTTATAGTATCTATATTTTTTTTACTGTTTACATTATGAGCTGTTATTACCAAAGTATCATTTTTGTAATACTCATTATCCAAGTGAATTATTACTTTATCAAATTTTGGTTTACAAAAGGTATATATTGGTGATGCCGGAGTAATAGGGTAGATTCCTATCATTGAAAATATTGCCCATGCAGACATTGTTCCTGTATCGTCATTTCCCGGTAAGCCATTTGGAGTGTTTTGATAGTGTTTATCTAATAGTTCACTTACTTTTTTTTGTGTTCTCCATTCTTGACCTTTTACATAATTAAATAAAAATGGATAGGCTATATCGGGTTCGTTAGCCATATCGTACTGCTCATAATCAAAAACTTTTTGGAGTTGTTCTAAAAACATCTTATCACCTCCCATATTATTTTTTAGTCCCAAAATGTCATGTGAAACCATAAATGTATATTGCCACGCATTTCCTTCTATAAATCCTAAGTTTTTAATAAAATTTGCTCCTGTTTCAGGGTTATAGGGAGTTAACCAGCTCCCATCATCATTTTTAGGTCGTAATAGATTAAACTCTTTATCAAAGAGTTTTCTATATGATAGTGCGCGCTTCGAAAACCGTTCATGATTTGTTTTATCGCCTAATTCTTTGGCTAATTGCGCGATAGCAAAATCTGCAATATTATACTCTTGTGTAGTAGATACAGAACCACTACTTGTTGTTTTTGTTGTTAAATACCCTTTTTCGATATAGTCTCTAATACCTGGACGTAAAGGATTATGGTCTAATTGATTTGCACTTTTTAACATAGCCGAATATGCTTTATTTATGTCAAAATCACGAATTCCTTTAAGGTACGTATCTGTTATTATAATACCTGCGGGATCTCCTACCATAGTCGTTGTTTCGGTACCATTTAATTCCCATTTAGGAAGCCAACCAGTTTCATCATAAATTTGCAACATACTTTTGACCATATCAGATTGCTGTTTAGGATACACTAAACTCATTAATTGATGTAGATTTCTATACGTATCCCATAATGAAAAAACGGTATATCTGGTATTCTTAGTTTCTAAAGTTTCTCTGGTTCTCATTTTAGGGTATTCGCCATTAACATCATTTAGTGTATTAGGATGAATCAAAGTATGATACAATGCTGTATAAAAAACAGTCTTATCATCTTCTTTTCCTCCTTCTACTTCTATTTTTGACAAATACTCATTCCATTCTCTTTTAGTCTCATTTTTGATTTGATTAAACGTCTTATTTCGAGTTTCTTTTTCAAGATTTTCACGAGCATTTGCTATACTAACATAGGATATTCCTATTTTCATTTCTATCTGAGTAGGTTTTTCAAAATTATATCTCATATACCCACCAATACTATCTCCTGTAATTTCTTTGGTAAATCCTTTCTTAATTCTAGTATTACCATTATAATTACTCATCCAATCCGCTTCTATTCCTTTATACTTTAAAGGCTTTTTCCACACTCCAAATTCATTTGCAGGTTCAGAGAATTTTGCTACAAAATAAACAGGATATGCTTCTTCTGGTTTATAGTAACAAAATGAGCCTACGGTTCGAATACCTTCAATCTCTGTAGGGGAAACAATTTTCATGGTAGCGCCTTGCTCATTAGTTAACCCCAACCCTAAGTTTAATAAAATGTTTGCTTCACCTTTTGGAAAAGAATACTTATTTACTCCTACTCGAGTGGTTGCCGTTGTTTCTACTTTAACGTTGTATTTATCTAAAGTAGTCGTGTAGTATCCAACTTTTGAAATTTCATCAGAATATGTAGATCCGTATTTTGTATACTGTGTTTCCAGATCTCCTGTAGTTGGCATCGCTACAATTACACCCAAATCAGGACACCCTACTCCACTTAAATTTACGTGACTAAATCCCGTCAAAAAAGTATTTTCATGAACATAAGGTGTAGATAACCAGCGGCTATCCTTTTCTAACGGTAAATTTCTGCTACCCGCAACATTAAAAGGCGATACATTGACCATACCTCTTACTGCTATGGGGCCTGGGTTAGTAGTTCCAAAATTTGATGTCCCAATAAAAGGATTTACATATTGGATAACGTCTATTCTATCTTCTTTGACAATTTCTTTTTTCTCTGATCGAAATTTTTCTTTTTCTTCTTGAGAACAAGAAGCTAGTAAAAAAATAAGTAGTAGGCGTATGAAACTATCAAATCTTCTTAAAATGTTAAATATCATTCTCATTTTTCTTTTATAATACCCCCTTAGAATTAAAACTAGAGTAATTAATAAATTACTCTTTACTTAGTGAATATGGTACTGCTCCAATTGTACTTGCCCAGTTTTTATTAGGTTTATTATGAAGTTTAAAATTTAATGTCCCACCTTTTTGAATATCTTCAAAATTTATAAAACTTTTATCATGAAGCACTCCATTTAAAGAGACTGAATTTATGTATACATTTTTTTTAGAATTATTTGGAGCATCTATGATAAATGAATTGCCATTTTCTAATTTTAAAGTAGCTTTCTTAAATAATGGGCTTCCTATTACATATTGGTTTACCCCTGGAGTAACTGGATAGAATCCCAATGCACTAAACACATACCAAGCAGAAGTCTGCCCGTTGTCTTCATCACCACAATATCCATCTGGTGTTGCAGCATATAACTTGGTAAGTACTTCTCTAATTTTTTCTTGTGTTTTATAGGCCGCATTGGCATAATTATATAAATAAATCATATGTTGAATCGGTTGATTTCCATGTGCATAATTACCCATATTAACAATTTGCATTTCACGAATTTCATGAATTGTAAATCCATAATAAGACGCATCAAACTCTGGTGGCATAGAAAATACATGATCCAATTGTTTTTCAAACTCAGTTTTACCACCCATTAATTGTATTAAACCATCAACATCATGAAAAACTGACCATGTATAATGTAGACTATTACCTTCAGTAAAAGCATCTCCCCATTTTAGTGGATTAAATGGAGTTTGAAAGCTACCATCTTTGTTTTTTCCTCGCATTAATTTTGTCGATGGATCAAATAGGTTTTTATAATTAAGTGAGCGTTTGTAAAATTTAGTAGCTAGCTCATTCTTACCTAGTTTTTCAGCCATTTTCGCAATTGTAAAATCTGCATATGCATACTCTAATGTTCGTGCTGCATTTTCGTTGATCTTAACATCATACGGCACGTAACCCAGAGTATTATAATAGTCTATTCCTTCTCGACCGACAGAACGAATGGGGTTTCCATCAGACAATGGTCTTCCTGTTGAAGTTGTAGCGTTTTTTAGGATTGCCTCAAATAAAATTTCTTTATCAATATCTGTTACTCCTTTTAAAAATGCATCTGCAATGATTGGAGCCGAATTTGATCCAATCATACAATCCCTATGACCTGGACTTGCCCATTCTGGTAACCATCCCGATTCTTTATATGTATTTGCCAATCCTTGCATAATATGACCATTTAATTCTGGATACATCATATTAAAGAAAGGGAAAACTGCTCTAAATGTATCCCAAAAACCATTATCGGTAAACATATAACCAGGTAATACTTTACCATTGTAAGGACTATAATGAACTATTTCGTCTTTCTCATTGTATTCATAGAATTTTCTTGGAAACAACAGTACACGATACAGACAAGAATAAAAGGTCTTAATATGTTCTGTATTATCATCTTCGATTACAATTTTTCCTAATTCTTTTTCCCACTCATTTTTTGCTTTATTATAGGTTTCTTCAAAAGTATCTTTCCCTATTTCTCTATCTAAATTTAATTGTGCTTGTTCTAAACTTATAAAAGAAGAGGCAACTTTTACATGCACAGCTTCTCCTTTTTTAGTGCTAAACCCTATAATAGCTCCTACATGTTCTCCTTCATTTTCTTTAGAATTGTTTATTAATGTCCAGTCGTCTGTCCAAGTATGATTAACTTCAAAATCTTTATCAAATTGAGCCACAAAATAATTATGAAAATTATTAGGCACACCACCACTATTATTTCTACAATATCCTATAATCTTTCTTTCTTCTGGAATAATTTTAACCATAGACCCTTTAAAAAAGGCATCTAACATGATATAAGATTGTTTTGCTTCTGGAAAAGTAAATTTAAAATGTGCAGCTCGTTCTGTAGGCGTAACCTCTGCAGTAACATCATAATCCGCTAAATATACCTTATAATAATGTGGTTTAACTGTTTCTGCTTTATGCGAGAACCAAGAAGCTCTTTCGTCTTCTTTATATTTAAGATCTCCTGTAATTGCCATTAAGGAAAATGCTGCATAATCGTTTATCCATGGGCTTGGCTGATGAGTTTGTTTTATGCCTCTAATTCTATTTTCATCATATTTATAGGTCCAGCCATCTCCCATTTTTGAAGTCATTGGTGTCCAAAAGTTCATAGCCCAAGGAGTTGCAATTGCCGGATATGTGTTTCCATTAGATAAATCAAAGGCAGAATCTGTTCCCATTAACGGATTTACATAATCTGTTAATGATACTTCCTCTTGTTCTTGAATCTCTTCTACTTTTTCATCTTTTTGTTTTGACTTACATGCCAAAATAAAAGGTACTAAAGCGTATATAACAAGTTTTATTCTCATTGATTATTTTATTTTATTGTATTACTATTTCATCAACAAAAAGCCATGGAACTTTACCTGCTCCTTGATGCCATTTTGGAAGTTTTCCTGCGTTTTGAACTATTATTTTTAGGTATTTAGCTTCAACGTCCTTTATTTTGATATTAAATCGTTTTTGACTTTTATCTCCTCCTTCTCTTTGATGTGTAGCATCATAATCCATCTCTCCTACTTTTTGAAAAGAAGTGTTTTCGTTTCTGGAATATACTTCTATCCTCTTTGGGAATAGAATCCATGAACCTGAATCTCTAAGGCAACTTACAGCAACACCATTAATACTTTTAGGTTCTTCAAAATTAATTGTGCTAATTAGATCTACCCCTTCATAACCGGTCCATTTTCCATCAGAAAAAAGAGTACTTCCTTCTATAAAATCAAAAATTTTATGTGCTCCGGGATATTTAGTAGATGGCTCATTTACAATTTCAAAATTTGTGACTTTATATTTTATTTTGAAAAAATCTTTTTCAAAGATTGGACTTGGTAACCATTCATCTTGATACATTTTTGCTTTTAACTTAGTAGATTTTACTATTTTAATGGGCTCATTATATCGAGTAGATGTACTGTCAGGATCCGAACCATCAAGACTATAAAATAGTTTTGCAGAACGGGCAGGATCATTAAAAACAATCAAAAGACTATCTGAAAAAAGAGATTGTTCTGTAATAAGTTTAGGAGGTTTTAATGGTTTGATTTCGGTAAATCCTTCAAAAATCCCTTCGTGGATTTTTGTTTTACTAGCTTTTTCTACTTGTCTAACAAATTCCTTATCAACATTAGTATTCCAAATAAATACATCGTTTAAAGCTATTTTTTCTAGAACTACCTTTAAGCCATCATTATCAACAGCTGTGTGATGAAGATTTAAAACCTTAAGTTTCTTTAAATCTATTAAATAATTGAGAGTTTTATTGGTGATTTTAGTATTATCAAGACGTAATTTTTCTAATCGCTTTAGGTATTTTAATCCTTTAGTCATATCATCTGTAAGCAATGTAGTATTCATATCCAATTCTACCAACTGCTCAGAGATTCCTGCTAATGTATTAACAGCTTCTTCTGAAATCGAGTCTTTGGTAAATTTAACTATCAATTGTGGTTGATTAATAGCAATCCTATGTACCGAAAAGCCAGCTTTCACTACTTTATTTAAGGCTCTAATAGAAGCTTCAGGAATATTTTCTATATCTTTTTCTATATAATTCTCTAATAGACTTATTAACGTATCGTTACTTTGATAAGCTAATGCTTTTTTCTTGAAATCTACACCATTATTTATCCAATGTTTTAATAACCATAATTCATCGGTAGTAATTTGATTTTTACCCGCAGGTGGCATATGTTCTTCATTGTCTAATGGCAATAAAATTCTTTTAATCATATGACTTTTTAAAGCATTTCCTTTTTGTACTAATGCCCCATTTTTTCCTCCTTTTTGTATCATCTCTTCAGAAATTAGAGATAATCCTCCTTTTTGTTTGGTTGCATTATGACATTGCACACATTTAGCATCAAGAATTGGATATATTACATCAGAGAAATAACGTAAACTATCTATCGCTTGAGGCTTCTTCGTTTTTGTCTTTAATGGTGAATATTGCGTTATAAAATTATCCCCATGAGTTAATATACTACCAAAATGTCCTGTTATACTTATCAAAATAATAGTCATGACAAATAATGGGAAAAATAGTTTTTCTAAATTTTCTTTTGAAGATCTTTTAATTAGAAATAATACTAATGTCAAAATTGCTGTACCAATACCTGTCCACATATGAATATTTGTGGTACTTTCCTCGTAACCTCCTTCTAACGATAAAAAATAGCCTAAAACACATGCAATACTTGCAAAAAAAGTACTAAAACCTAATCCGTTCTTAATAAGTGTTTCTGGGTATTTTTTACGAATACGTCCAACAATATCGAAGTAAAACACTAATAGTAATCCCCCAATTGGTAAATGCAATATTAAAGGGTGAAAACGCCCTAAAAACAAAATAAACTCTGGTGTATTACTTTCTATTTGAACAAAGAACATTTGACTCAAAAACAAGTACCATATTTCGGGTATTATAAAATTCATGATTAGTTCTTTTGGGTATTAAAAATCCATTCATCCATAAATAGCCAGGCAGGGTTACCTTTTCCTTGATGCCATTTAGGAATGGCTGTAACATTAGATATTTTGATTTTCATTTTTTTAAGTCTCTTTGAAACTGAAATATTAATATTTTCTAATTTGGTACTGTTACTCTCCTGCTTTTCTATTTTCTTTATTGGTCCTATCGGCATGTAATTAATCCCATCTTCAGAAAAATCTATAGAAATATCTTGAATAGGAAAAATCCATGAATCAGTATTTACTAAATATCCTATATCGATTGATTCTATATACATAACATCATCAAATTCTACAATAGCTATAAATGGTTCTGTAACTCCTAGCCATTCGCCATCTCTAAAATTTAACGTTCCTTTTTCACCATTTACTAAGGTATTCTGACCCTTACCCGGATATTGTTTATTCAAAGCGGTCTCTAAAGCAATACTACGAACATCTACTCCTTTATTAAAGAATGATACATCTATTGCATCACTAGGTTTAAAATCTAAATGAAACGCCTTAAAAGTATATTTACCAGGTTTTGAAATCGAAATTGAGTTCGTATACTTATTTGATGTTTCATCTGGTTCACTTCCATCTGTTGTGTAATAAATTACTGCTTGATCCAAATCTAATAATGCTGTGATCGATGAAGATGAATCTATAATTACACTTTTTGTTTCAATTTTTGGATTTACTAATTGTACATCTTTGGTTTGTACAAAATGATCAGATAAATCACTTTTATTACTATTCTTTTTACAAGAATACATACATAGTAATGCTGCTATCACAAATACACATCTCATACTCTGATTAATTTTATAGGATATGTCTGACCTGAGTTCCATTGCGCTACATACATATTATCGTCTTCATCAATACATACATCATGAGGATGTTGAAATAATTTTATAGTTTGATATAACTCTGCTAATGAATTATTTTTATACAAAGGTTTTGTAGCACCGGGACAAGAAATAACCTCGTTTTTATCATTCATGATTAAAAGAAACCCAGAATTATTTTGGGTTGCTCCTCTAGATTTGAGAACTGCAAAATAAATTTCATCCTTATGAATGACAGGTCGGCAAATAAGTGCGCCAGGAACTTCTATCGAAGACAAATACGTACCATCTAAGCTAAATCTTTTTAATTGATTTTGCTCTCTTGCTGTTACTAAAAGGACAGGAGATTCTTGATTTCTTGCATCTAAACAAATACCATGCGCATTTAAAAATTGATCATTTTCTATTCCCCTGCCTCCAAATATATTTAAGAGTTCCCCTTTATAATTATAATGTAATATAAATTGATTTCCGTAGCCATCGGCCACATAAAAATCTCCATTTTCTAAAATTGTTGTTTCAGTCGGTTTAAATTCTTCTTTGTTTTTATATTTTCCAGTATCTGCAGGATACTCTATAGTCATTACTTCTTTGCCATCTATGGTTGTTTTAATAACCTGATGACGTTCATAATCAGTAATAAATAAAAAATCTTCTCCATTTTCCGTAGAAAGCGTTAATCCGTGACCTCCGGGATATGTCGTGCCCCAAGTTTCTATAAGTTTTCCAGATTTGTCATAGATTATGATATTATTCTTGACATGATTAGTAAGCAATATAATTCTTCCTTTAGAGTCTTGAATAATTTCATGACAGTCTTGAACCGGAACTTTGTTCGCATCTAATTTACCCCAATTCATATCAACTTTATATTGATGTGAATTATGGCCAATAATCAAATCTTTATGATAATCAAAGGAATACGCTCCAGAGTACATTGGTAACGTAAGTACCCCTGCAGAGGCGCATATTGACTTATGTAAAAACTTTCTTCTATTCATGATTTACAATATTATGCTATGAGATCTTTAACTACGTGACCATGAACATCTGTTAACCTAAACCTTCTTCCTTGATGTTTAAAAGTGAATTTGGTATGATCAATTCCCATAAGATGCATTAGTGTAGCCTGAAAATCATGAATATGCACTGGGTCTTTTATGACATTATATCCAAGTTCATCGGTTTCGCCATAAGTAAATCCAGGTTTTACTCCTCCACCAGCCATAAAAACTGTAAATGATCTAGGATGATGATCTCGTCCATAATTTGTGTCTGTTAGTGTTCCTTGGCTATAATTTGTTCTTCCAAACTCACCTCCCCAAATTACCAATGTATCTTCTAACAAGCCTCTTTGTTTTAGATCTAGAATCAAAGCAGCCGAAGCCTGATCCACATCTTTAGCTTGTTTTTCTATTTGTGTTGGAAGATTATCATGTTGATCCCATCCCATATGATATAATTGTACAAATCGTACATCTTTCTCTATTAATCTTCTAGCTAGTATGCAATTGGCAGCATAGGTTCCTGGTATCTGAGAATCTGGACCATACATTCTAAAAATGTGATCTGGTTCATCATCTATATTCATTGTATCCGGAACAGACGTTTGCATGCGATAAGCCATTTCATATTGTGCTATCCTACTATTAATTTCTGGATCTCCAAATTCTGTTTCCTGTTTGTAATTTAACTCACTTAAATAATCCAGCATTTTTCTTCTATCAGATCTAGACATTCCTTCTGGATCTTTAAGAAACAAAACAGGGTCCTTACCAGAACGAAATTGGACTCCTTGATGTAAAGAGCTTAAAAAACCATTACCCCATAACTTAGAATACAGCGGTTGCGCATTAGGTCGACCGGTACCTCTACTTAATAATACAGAAAAAGCAGGTAAATTATTATTCAGGCTTCCTAAACCATAACTCATCCATGACCCTATACTTGGTCTTCCTGATTGTTGAGATCCTGTTTGAAAAAATGTAATTGCAGGATCATGATTTATGGCATCTGTTTGCATAGATTTTACAAAGCACAATTCATCAACAACTTTTGAAACATAGGGCATTAGACTACTCACCCATGCTCTTGATTCTCCATATTGTTTGAATGTAAAATTACTATCGGCCAAAGGGAAACTAGATTGTCCAGACGTCATACCAGTTAATCGTTGGCCTTTTCTAACAGATTCTGGAAGATCTTGCCCTCTCATATCGGTTAGTTTTGGTTTGTAATCAAACAAATCTAATTGCGAAGGTCCCCCACTTTGAAAAAGATAAATCACTCGTTTTGCTTTTGGAGCAAAATGTGGAAGTTTTAAAGAACTAGCTCCTAAATTTAAATCTTTGGCAGTATTTGATGCATTAAACATACTTATTGGATCAATCAACGACCCTAAAGCAACTCCCCCTATACCTAATCCAACCTTCTTTAAAAAGTGTCTTCTATTATTATTATTAAAATGTTTAAATAACTCGCTCATGATCTTTAACTTTTAGTAATGGTTTCATCTAAGTTGAATAACAAACTAGCTAGAGCTGTGTACGCTCTTAGTTCTTTAGGCGGAATATTTTCGGGGATCGTTACGCTTTGTTTTGTAACTTTACTTTCTGTTTTCTTGACAATTTCTGTCTGTCTTTGCTCATTTAAATAGGTAGATAGTTTATTAAGTTCAATTTCGTCTGGACTTCTAGACGTAATCTTCCTGAAAAGAGTTTTTATCTTTTGTTTTTCATCAAAACTATCATTTTCTAATACTTGAATTGCCATTATTGTAGCAGCTTCAATAAACTGAGGGTCATTCATAAGCACTAATGCTTGGAGCGGTGTGCTTGTTTTTTGTCGTTGTACAGTACAGAAATCTCTAGAAGCTGCATCAAAAGTTAACATAGAAGGTGGTGGCACTGTTCGTTTCCAGAAGGTATATAAGCTTCTCCTATACAAGCCTTCTCCTTTATCGGCAATATATTCTGTAAGTCCAACCCCAGAAGTTGTCTCTGCCCATAAACCTTTTGGTTGATAAGGTTTTACACTAGGACCACCAACTTTTTTAACCAACAGTCCACTTGCTAACAATGCATTATCTCTAATAGCTTCTGCAGGCAATTTATAGCGTGATCCTCTTGCTAATAATCGGTTTTCAGGATCTTTTTCTAATAACTCAGGAGTTATTTTAGAATCTTGTTGATACGTTGCGGATAAGGCTATTTTTTTTAATGTACTTTTTATATCCCATCCTTCTTCTTTAAAAGTTACTGCAAGCCAGTCCAATAACTCAGGATGTGTTGGCAAAGCCCCTTGGTTACCAAAATCATCGGCTGTTATAACAATACCTGCTCCAAACATTTGTTGCCATAACCGATTGACCATTACTCTTGCTGTTAATGGATTTTGATCATCAAAAAACCATTGAGACAGTCCTAGTCTATCTTCAGAATATTGATCAGAAAATGGTAGTACCTCATTTGGTAGTGCATATGATACTTCTTCACCTGGGGCATCATAAAGTCCACGTTTTAACAAATGGTTTTTACGTATCCCTTTTTCGTCTTTCATTACCATTAACTTTACTTCGGTGATTGAATCAGGTATATTCACAAATGGTAATTCTGTTTTAATAGTTTTCTGATCTAATGCTACATATGGTTCTGGTATTTCTCCATAGTCTATCTGTCCTTTTTCCTTTAACTGATTAAAAAAACTGTACATACCATAAAATTCCTTTTGCGATATGGGATCATATTTATGATCATGACAACGAGCACACTCCATAGTTAACCCCATAAATGCTTTAGCTGTTGTATTTGCTCGATCCATTACATATTCTACACGGTACTCTTCATCAATTACTCCTCCTTCTTGAGTGATTTTATGATTTCTATTGAAACCTGATGCTACTATTTGTTCTAAAGAAGCATTATCAATCTGATCTCCGGCCAGTTGCCATTTTACAAATTCATCATAAGGTAGATTTTTATTAAAGGCATGTATGACCCAGTCTCGCCAAGGCCACATTATACGTTCTAAATCATCTTGATATCCATGTGTATCTGCATATCTTGCTACTTCCATCCAGTCTAATGCCATACGCTCTCCATAAGCATTAGAATTAAGTAATCTATCAACAACTTTCTCAAATGCTTTTTCAGAAGTATCTTTTATAAAGTTTTCAGTTTCTTCTATTGTTGGTGGCAAACCTGTAAGATCAAAAGATACGCGTCTTATTAACTTTTCTTTACTTGCTATTTCAGACGGTAAAAGTTCTTCATCCTCTAATCGTTTAAGAATAAATTTATCAATTTCATTATTTCCCCATGTTACGTTTTTCACAATAGGTAAAGCTCCTTTAACAGGTACTTTAAATGACCAATGAGAATCCCATTGAGCTCCACTTTCTATCCATTTTTTCAGTACTCCTTTTTCATACTCACTCAATGTCAAATTTGAATCTGGCGGAGGCATTAGTTTGTGATCATCCTGACTATATATTCTTTGAATCATTTCACTATTTTCAACGTCTCCCGGTTTGGCTGCAAATCGATCTTTATTTTCTCCTAAAGGTATATAAGCACCATCTTTAGTATCAAAACGAAGTCCTGCTTCACGAGAACCTTCATCAGGACCATGGCAAGCATAACATTTATCAGAAAGTATTGGTTTTACATGAAAGCTATAACTGATTACTTCTGGTATTTTAGGTATAGCTACTGTTTTAGTTCCTTTTT
Organism: Aquimarina aggregata; assembly: GCF_001632745.1. GTDB lineage: Bacteria > Bacteroidota > Bacteroidia > Flavobacteriales > Flavobacteriaceae > Aquimarina > Aquimarina aggregata. Next base: position 69,776 of record NZ_LQRT01000046.1, read on the forward strand.
TACTTGAATTACTATGTTCACTTTTGTTTTCGGTCAACAGTATATATTCTTCATCTTGATTAGAGAACATCCATTTAACAAAAATGGCTGCTATAAAAAAAACTAAAAAATATAGTGCGGCATCTTTCTTTTTCATTGGTTTACATCTTAAGGTTAAACAATTGACATCTTATTTTATCTTAAAATCAGCATTTTTTAATTCATTATTTACCATTGCATTTTTTACTGCAAAATTAAAACCAGGACGTAGGCAATAAGAACCATACTCTCCATTTTTATTTAATGCAATAAATCCTACTTGTAAATATTCTAGGTCTTTATGATTTTTATGTACTTTATAAATTCTCTCAACGACTTCTTTGCATGCTTCATAGGGTGATTTTCCTTGACGCATTAACTCTACAACCATGGCACTACCTGCAGTTCTAATCACAGCTTCTCCTAAACCCGTTGCTGCAGCTGCACCTACCTCATTATCCAAAAACAAACCCGCTCCGATAATTGGAGAATCTCCTACTCTACCATACATTTTCCAAGCAGCACCACTTGTAGTACAAGCTCCAGAAAGATCTCCGTTTTCATCTAATGCCAGCATGCTAATCGTATCATGATTTTCGACATTGATTACAGGTTCATAGTTTGATTTTTGCAACCACTCTTTATATGCTTTTTTGGACTCTGGAGTCAGTAATTCTTCTTTTTCAAACCCTTGTTCTAGTGCAAATTGTAATGCCCCTTCTCCTGTCAACATAATATGAGGTGTTTCTTCCATTACTTTTCTAGCTACAGAAATAGGGTGTTTAATATGTTGTAAAAAAGAAACCGATCCACAATTACTATTATGATCCATAATACAAGCATCAAGAGTAACATTTCCTTCCCGATCAGGAAAACCTCCTAACCCTACAGTCTGCACTTGTGGATTTGCTTCGGCGGTTCGCACTCCTTGTTCTACTGCATCAAGTGCTGTACCTCCTTTAATTAAAACTTTCCAAGCTTCCTTGTTTGCTGGAATACCATGATTCCACGTAGAAATTACTACAGGTTTGATAATTTCTTTTGGTGTTGTATTCTCATTAATTTTGTTTACAGCGATATCCTTATTTTTACATGCTGTAAAACTTAATAGTAAAAGAATAAGGCCATATATACGATTGTGCGTCATGATCAATATATTTTATTACGTTTTGGTAATTCTCCATTTATAAATAGAGAATCGTTTGGAGTATTACTCATTTCAAATTCGAGAGTACCACCTTTCATTATTTCTTTGTGTTCTATATATATATTCTGAAGAGGTTTCCCATTTAATGTGATTTTTTTCACATACTTATTTTGATCTGAAATATTTTTTGCGATACAAGTAAAAGTCCTACCCTTAGACAATACAATTTCTGATTTTTCAAACAATGGCGTGCTTAAGTGATAAATACCTTGTACAGGATTTACTGGATAAAATCCTAATGCATTAAAAACGTACCAAGACGACATTTGTCCACAATCTTCATTACCACAATGTCCGTTTGGTTCATTTTTATATTGTTTTTCTAAAATTTCTCTTGTTAGTTCTTGTGTTTTAGAAGGTTGATTTATATAATTATAGAGATAAGCAACGTGATGACTAGGCTCATTTCCATGGGCATATTGACCTATCATTCCTGTACTAAATATTGGTAATTTGTCCTCTGGTAGAGGATTTAAAGAAAACATAGAATCCAATTTTTGAGAAAACCGTTCTTTTCCTCCTGTTTTTTTAATTAAACCTTCTATGTCATGAGGGACGAACCAATAATACTGCCAAGCATTACTTTCACAAAAATACGGTGTGTATTCTTTAGGAATAAAAGGTGTTATAAACTCTCCTTCTTTATTCTTTGGTTGTAACCATGATCTTTTTTCATTGTAGAGGTTTTTCCAATTTTCTGATCTTTTCAAAAAGTAATTGTAATCTTCTTCTTTTCCCAATTCTTTGGCAAACATTGCAATGCACCAATCGTCATAGGCATATTCCATAGTTTTTGACACTGACCAGTTTTCATGATGTTTGTCGACAGGGATATATCCTGTTTCTCTATACACCTTAATTTGTCTATCGTTAACCATAGCGCTTTTTTTACATGCATTATACGCTACATTGGTATTAAACTTAACCCCTTTAAAATAGGCATCTACAATAACCGGAACCGCATGATACCCAATCATCATATTTGTTTCATTTCCTTGCATGGACCATACTGGTAGTATTCCTGTTTCATTATAATGAGCTAATAATGAATGTATCATATCGGGAACTCGTTCTGGTTGAAGTAATGTATATAAGGGATGTGCTGCTCTAAAAGTATCCCAAAGTGAAAAAGTATCATATCTCTTGTACCCATTCGCTATCGCAATTGTATCATTTGCTCCTTTATATTCTCCCTTAGCATCACTTAATAACGTTGGCGCTAACATAGATTGATACATCATGGTATAAAAAATAGTCTTCTTATTTTCGTTAGAAGTAGTGATTTTGATTTTTTGCAGTTCTTTTTCCCAGGTACTCTGAGCTTTTTTTCTATAAAAATCAAAATTAAAATCACTTGTTTCTGTTAACAATGATGCTTCTGCTCCATCTAAACTAGACGTCGAGAGACCAGTTTTTACTATTATTTGTTCATCTTCTTCTGTATTATAATTAAGTATGATTTTTGTATTCTTACCTCTTACGGGAATAGTGGTAATACTATCATTCTTAAATACTGAATACTTTTCAAAAGGCTTTGAAAACTCCATAACAAAATAGATCCGTTGATCTTTTGCCCAACCTGTCGACATTCTATATCCTCGTATTTTAGAATCACTTACCTTTTCTATATATGTATCAGTTGGATCATCCCAATTAATGGCATACCCAAGGTCTACATGAATGGCCGTAAGTGAATCTTTTGGAAATGTATATCGGTGTATGCCTACGCGTTCTGTTGCCGTAAGCTCTACCTTAATATCATAATCTAACAAATGAACACTGTAATAACCTGGAGCAGCAAGTTCTTGATCATGACTGTACTTAGAAAAAGGTTTAAAGTTATTTTCTTTGATTTTTTTTGAAAAACGACTATTGGTAGGCATTACCAAAACATCGTATAAATCCCCTGCTCCTGTACCTGATAGATGCGTATGCGAAAAACCTGTTAGTATAGAATCTTGATAAAAGTATCCTGAAATTCGGTCCCATCCAGGAATTCCTATATCTGGACTTAATTGAACCATTCCAAAAGGAAGTGTAGCTCCGGGATATGTATTTCCAGGGCCATCAGTACCAAGAAATGTATTGACATATGTTGTTAATGCCTTTTCTGATACGTCATACTCTTTTTGTTTATTTGTACAAGAACAAAAAACAAGTATTCCGGCAATATATACATATAATTTTTTCATCCTGTAACTTTCATCTTGTAAAGGATTTGATAGTTATCAATAAAACTCATTTTTTTGAATTTTTAATTGCTTCAAATTGTTCTTCTGTTATTGCATTACCATCAAAAAAAGAAATTCCTGAAGCTCCATTATTTTTTGCTAGCTCTATTGCTATAGAAACATCTTTTGCACTCATCGGAGGTAAATAAATACCAGTATGTAATTTGGTATTTTTTCCTTTAAGGTCCTCTACACCTTGTCGAGTAGCAAAACCTACCCAATCAACGGTTTCGTTATAAAAGTTATAGTAAATCATTGGCAACACCTCATCTACGTTCCATTTATCCCAACGTTGTCTCACCATATGATCTGCCATTTCTGGATAAGGAAAAACCGCTGCTGTTAATTGTTTCCCATGTTTATGGGCTATATCATAGGCACCATCTACTACCGATTTGATTTCATTTAACCTAAACTGTTTCCATTCAATGTCTATTGCCGGAACTTCAGCTTGCCTAATATCTTTACCATATTGTTGTTCAAACTTATCTACAGCAACTTGAGAGTAATCAAAATCAAAATCTGGTAATTCTTCATTTTGAATTAATTTGTATTTTGGTAATAATCCTATTGGTAAATAAATATCTGGATATCTGATATAATCTAAATGTACGCTTGCTACATCCTTAACTTTAGCTAAACTCTCAACCAAATCCCAGATATGTTGTCGAGCCTGTGGATGACTAGGCGATAACCATTGGTAATAATCTACATAGGGTCTATTATCAAAACAAGACTTACCACTTCTACTCACCATATACCATTCTGGATGTTTTAATGCAATAGCATCATTTGGTCTATTCATTGTAAACATCCAGGCATGTACCTCTAACCCCTCTCTTACAGCCAATGGAGCTATTTTTTCTAAAATCTTGGCATTAGCTTCTGTGTTAATTAATACAGCATCGATTCCATTGTTTTTATATTTCTTAAATTCATCAATATACATTAAGTCTGTTTTTGATGGTTCTGCAGTAATCCAAACCCAATACTTGAATGGTAGTGTTGTATTTGATGTAGCTATCTTTTCTGCTACCACTTCTTTATCTTCTTTTTGTTTAGAGGTGCAACTTATAGCAATAAGTAGACTACATAGATAAATTACGTTAAAAGCTCTCATGTTAATCTTCTTTAGTGATGATTTTACCATCTTCTTTTATAATAAATAAACGTTCTGTAAATGGGCTCGCTATTGTAATATTAAAACCTGTTTGATGATTTTCTATAGTTCGTAAAACCTTTTTATCTTCGATTCGAACATCATTTTGTCCTAGTTCATTAAATGAGGTAGCCCAACGGTTATTATTTTTAAAAAATACTTTTTGTTTTCGGTATAACTGATATAATAATTGTTTTACTTTTTCATCTTTAGGTATTTCGAACACATCCAATTCTCCTACTTTTTTTGAAGAAAAATAAACATATCCCCAGTCTTCTGGTCTATGCATATTTATCACTCCCATTGGAGACCACACCCAATTATATTCGGATTCAAATTTTCCTTTTTGGTCTTTTTTTCTGTAATACTTGTTATTATGAATCTCAAAATCCCAGTTTACTCTCGAAAAGTTCACCCTCCAAAAGATATCTTTAGGTATATTATTCTGGTAATAGGATGTTTTAAAAGCTTTAAATGGAATAGCAATTTCTATAGCCCATCCTTTATCTATATCTTTTGCATTGTTTAGTGTTCCATTAATTTTAACCGCCGATTTAAAACCATTTGCATCCCAATCATTTAATACTGGTGTACCTTCTCTATATGGCTTGGTAATAAATAAGTCCCAAAGCGTATTCAATGCATTTACTTCGAACTCATAGTAATTATGAGTATCATTATCTGGATCGATAAAAATTTCGAAATCATTATTATAAAAAACAATAGTATCTCTTTTCTTCAAATCACCCCATACATGAGGTTCTTTTATCGCTGCAAAAAAATACACAAATTCATGATCCCAAAGCATTTTTACAGAGGTTTCATATTTTGGTATTTTAGTTCCCTCAATATCGATAAAAAGATCTGTTGATTTTGATTTTTCCCAAGATTCCTCAGAAGCTACTCCATCAATAGTGATCTTCTCGCTTGTTTGATACGCTATATATGATTTGGGAGATAAATTTTTAATTGTATTTTGTGAATGACCAGGTATCCCTATAAAAAATAAGAATAGTACATAAAAACCTTTATGATTTATTATGTATTTTAAAATACTATTTCTTATCTCAATCATATCACAAGGTATTTTCTTTAGTAAACTTAATAATTTCACTAATCCTTCCAAAGGCCAACGCTACAACAGTATCTGCTGCTCCATAATAAATAGCCACTTTATCTTGTGCTATATCTTGTAAGGTTGCACAAGGAAATATTACATTTGATACATCTCCAATTTGCTCGTAATCCACAGAAGGCGTTAATAAATATGGTTTTGTTCTATATTTTACTTCATCTGGATTATTTTTATCAAGAATAGCCGCTCCCATTGCATATCTAAAACCGTTGCAAGTATTAATAACACCATGATAAAACATCAACCAGCCATCTTCTGTCAAAAAAGGAACAGAACCAGCTCCTATTTTTGTGCATTGCCAAGCACTATCTTCAAAAGGAGCTACTTGCATAACATTTCTATGTTCACCCCAGTATTTCATATCGGGACTATAACTAATAAAAATATCTCCAAAAGGAGTATGCCCATTATCACTTGGTCTACTTAACATGGCATACTTTCCGTTAATTTTTTCAGGAAACAACACTCCGTTTCTATTGAATGGTAAAAAAGCATTTTCGCATTGAAAAAATTCTTTAAAATCAAAAGTATAGGCTATGCCAATAGTGGGGCCAAAATACCCATTACACCATGTGATCCAATATCGATCCTCGATAAAAGTAACTCTAGGGTCATATTTATAATCTGAGGCAATCATTTTGGTATTTCCTTCTTGCATTTTTATTGGATAATGATCAATATCCCAATGAATCCCATCTATACTAAACCCAGCATAAATATTCATTTGTACTGCTTTATTATCGCATCTAAAAACACCTGCAAATCCATTTTTAAAAGGTACCACCGCACTATTAAAAATACTATTTGACATAGGGATAGCATCTCTGGCTATAATTGGATTTTCTGAATATCTCCAAATAACATCACTACAACCTTTAGGTTTATCTTGCCACGGAATTGCTTTTTGCATATTTAAATAATCACTTAGTTCTTAATTTGTTTAATTTTATCGTACCATGTTCTTTTTAAAATTAAGGATGTTATTAGCATCAGGACTAAGACAATACTTAGATAATAATATTCCTTAATAATTAAATATATAGGCGCCAATACAAATGTCATTTGCCAAACAACTCCAATTATACAATTTAATACATCTTTTCTAAAATCCTCGTTTGGAGTAAATGTTGGGTCATCTTTTTGTAATTCTTTAATAACAGGTTTCCAAAAACCCCAAGGCTTTGTTGTCTTATAGAAGTTTTTTAATACTTTAATATCATCTGGTTTTCCTAAATAAACTCCTAAAATGCAGCCTAAAAAGGATATCACTAGTATAAGCGGAAACAAATAAATATCTGAAGTATCAGTAAAAAGAGTAGGCACAATAGTAGCAGCTATTAAACCAGCCAACATACCACCAAAATACCCATATGAATTAAATCTCCACCAAATCCATTTAAGCATGTTTGCAGCTGCATACCCGCCATACAAAGCCGAAGTTAACCACAATGTTAATGTATTTATAGATGATGCAAAAAAGCCAAACAGCAATCCTATTATAACAATCAGAATAGAAGATAAATAACTAAATCTAATATATGTCTTATTCGAGGCGTTTGGTTTGATATATTTTTTATAGATATCATTTACCAAATATGCGGGAGCAGCATTAATAAAAGCTGCAAATGTCCCCATAAAAGCTGCTAATAACCCTGCTAAAAGTAATCCTTTCAGTCCTACAGGAATAAAGCGTTGAATAGCCAAGGGTAATATAGTTTCAAAATCTATTCCTGAACCTGCTTCTTGCAATTCAGGGCCTAAATATACAAGTCCTAAAATAGCAAATCCTGTAATCATAAGATATCTAGGAATTGATAATACTATAATTGTTAGTCCGCTCATTTTAGAGGCTTCGACTTCATTTTTTGTCGATAAAATTCGTTGCATATCATAGCTTGGAACCGGACCTGCCAAACTTGCAAAAATTCCTTTAAAAATCATCATCATAAATAAAAAACCAAAAAGAGAAAAACCATCTTCTTCTATCTTGGCATTTACACTATCAATATACCCTGTCCAATCTAAATCCAGTTCCATTCCGAAAAATAAATTTTTCCAATTTCCTGGAACTGCATTTGTAATTTGTTCTGCAGAAACCGAAGTAAAAGCAATATAACCTATTACCAAACAAGATACTGTCATTAAAACAAATTGAATCACTTCTGTACCAACAACACTATACATTCCTCCTTTTAAGGTATATATAGTAGTAATAGCAATTATAATTAAGGCATAAGATTGTTCAGAAGAAATTAACACTCCCCCTATTGCAAATGATAGATCCCATGGAAAAAATATAGTAGCAAATTTTCCTATTCCTTCAAAAAAGTATGCTATAAACCCAAGGGTGCTTATAATCGCAAAAACAGTTACAATAATATGAGATAGTCTTGCACCAAGATTTTTTCCAAATCTATACGTGATCCATTGTGCGCCGGTCATAACATTCGAACGTCTTAACCATGCAGCTAGAAAAACCATAATAAAAACTTGATTCCAAACGGGCCATAACCATGGTAACCAAGCACTTTTAAGTCCATAAACAAACATAGCTGTAACGGCCCACATTGTTCCAGAAATATCAAACATTCCAGAAGCATTGGACAATCCTAAATAATACCAAGGAATTTCATTTCCTGCAAGAAAATACGATTTGATATCCTTTGATGCTTTTTTAGAAACATAAAACCCAAAAAGAAGAGTAATAATTATATAACATATTATTATTACAATATCAATGGTAGCTAGATTCATTTATTAAGTTTATTAGTTCTTTACACCCCAATTTTTATTAGGTGATGCTCCCATTACAAAATGTAACTTGCCTCCACTCATGATTTCTTGATGTGTAATATATGATCGATTAAGTTTTTTTCCGTCTAGAGTTGCTGATTGTATGTATATGTTTTTATCTGATACATTTTCTGCCTCTATTATAAAATCTATTTCTTCAGTAATTTTTAAAACTGCTCTATCAAAAATTGGACTACCTATTTCGTACTCTCCCGATGCAGGGTTCATTGGGTAAATACCTAATGCGCTAAATACGTACCATGCAGACATTTGCCCACAATCTTCATTTCCGCTTAACCCATTCGGAGTCGTATTATACTGTGTCTTTAAAATCTCATTTACCCAATATTGCGTTTTCCAAGGAGCATTGGCTTTATTAAACATATAGGCAATATGGTGACTAGGTTCATTTCCGTGGGCATATTGCCCGATTAGACCAGAAATATCTACAGAAACATTATCTCCTGTAATTTCAGAATCTTCTGTAAAAAGCTGTTCTAATTTTTTAACAAAAACTTCTTCACTTCCATAAAGTTGGATTAAACCATCTACATTATGCGGAACAAACCAACTATGCTGCCATGCATTACCTTCTGTATAATCTGCATGTACGCGATGCGCCGAAAATTTAGGATCAAATGGTTCATGCCAACTTTTACCATCTTTAGATTTCCCCCGCATAAAGCCTGTTTCTTTATCAAAAAGATTGGTATATGCCTCAGATCTTTTTAAGAAATAGATATAGTCTTCTTTTTTTCCTAGGGCCTTAGCTACTTGTGCTAAACACCAATCATTATAAGCATATTCTAAAGTTATTGTTACCGATTCGTCTAACAGTTTATACGGTATATATCCATATTCTTTATAAAAATTCAGCCCCCTATCATCTTGCATCATTGTTGTTTTCATTGCTTCATAAGCCTTATTAATATCAAAACCTTTAATTCCTTTCAAATAGGCTTCTGCAATTACTGAAACAGAATGATATCCTGTCATGGTATTGGTTTCGTTTGCGTATAAAGTCCAGACAGGTAGTACATTTTCATTTTCATAATATGCCAGCATAGAATTAATAATATCTGCAACCTTATGTGAATCTAAAAATATAAGTAATGGATGTTCTGCTCTAAATGTATCCCATAGGGATAACGTTGAATAGGCAGTATACCCATTAGCAGAAACGATACTATCATTTTCTTTCCGAAAAACTCCATCCACATCGCTATACACTACGGGAGCTATTTGAGAGTGATATAGAGCTGTGTAAAACATCGTTTTAAGAGAATCAACTTTTGTATCTACTTCTATTTTTGATAGTGATTGTTCCCAACTATTATGCGCTTTTTCTTTTACTTCATCGAATTCAAACTTATTATTGTATCTCGCTATGTTCTTTTTTGCATTAGCAATACTTACCGAAGAAATACCAACTTTTACATTTAATTGATTTTTTGTTACTTGGTTAAAAAACAATTGTGCAGTTACATCTTTTCCTTTTACAGAATTAATGTTTTCATGTTTAGTTTTATCTACATATAAATCATACTGATGTATTGATTTTGAAAATTCTATAACAAAAAATACTTTTTGATTTTTTGCCCATCCGGTACTATGTCTATATCCTGAAATTGTAAATTTATCTTCGATATTTATTTGTGAATCGACTGTCTTATCCCAATTTGTCGTATATCCCAAATCCAAAACAAGTGATTGTTCATCTCCTTCTTTAAACGTATAACGATGAAAAGCTGTTCGAACATCGGCCGTTAATTCTGCTTGAATATTAAAATCTTCTAAAAACAAACTGTAATACCCAGGAGACGCTTTTTCGTTAGTATGAGAGTATCTAGATTTAAAAGGAATATCATCCCTTGTTTTTATAGATTTAGACAGATCTACCTTTTTATTAATAGGCATTACTCTTATATCCGTTAAATCTCCAATTCCTGTTCCGCTGAGATGTAAATGACTAAAACCGATTGTTATCGAATCTGAATGATGATATCCAGAACACCAATCCCATGCAGAAATGCCATTATCCGGGCTAACTTGAACCATACCAAATGGAACTGTTGCCCCTGGATAGGTATGGCCATGACCCCCAGTACCTATCAAAGGATCTACAAAATTGGTTAGGTTGTTTTCTTGCTGATGAACAGTATTATTAATGGTTTCTTTTTTATTACATGAAAAAACTAGTATTGATACTATCGCTAGTAGTTTAATATTGTAAAATATCTTCATCTGGTTATATTTAGTATTTTTATGATTACTAATAGGGGAAAACAACAATAATATAAATATTTACAAATCTTAACTTTAAAAGAATAATTTTAGACCAATAACAGCGTAAGTCTGTTAAACGTCTAAAAAAAACTCGGGGAATATGTTACAAAAAATTAGACGTCTTATAAATATTACTCCTGGTAACAACTATAGTATAACACTAAAGCATCATATCATCTTCTGGTTGGTTTATTTTCTATTTACTACTTTTAGATGGGGTAGTTACTTTAACGATTATATATATTCTTTTAAGACAACTGCATTAGGTTTTGTTATACACATGACTCTTAGTTATTTTAACATTTATTACTTAATGCCAAAATTTATACATCGTCGCAAATATCTCTTGTATATAATATCTGTGATCATTTCACTTTTCCTAATGCTGTTAGCCAAATTCTACTTAACCTATTTCATGGTAAGTCATAATGTTTGGCCAGAAGGTCCAGAAGTTACTAATAATTTGACACTAAATTATGCTATCGAAATGATGCTAGGAGAACTTTATGTCATGGCGTTTGTCGCTGCTATAAAAGTTACTTTAGATTGGTTAAGGGAGCATAAAAAATTAATTGATGTCGAAAAACTACAATTAGAAACTGAACTTAGGTTCTTAAGAACTCAAATATCACCTCATTTCTTTTTTAATACACTTAATAATATTTACGCTTTATCTGTAGAAAAATCTGACAAAACTCCAAAAACAATATTAAAACTTTCTGAATTAATGAGGTATTTACTTCATGAAACCAATCAAAAAAGACAAAGTCTCTCTAAAGAAATTATTTGTTTGCAAAACTACCTGGATTTAGAAAGAATTCGATATGGAGATTTATTAAAAATAAATATTAATATTTCTGGTGAAATAGAAGATAAACAAATAGCTCCCATGCTACTCCTAGCATTTATAGAAAATTCTTTTAAACATGGCGCAAACAAAAATATTGGAGAAATAGAGATTAATATCGATTTTAATGTCATTGACGATTTTCTTTACTTCAAAATTTCTAACCCTATACCTACGAAAATGGATAATAATGAAATTATATCTTATCCAGGTGGCATTGGTATTGGCAATGTTAAAAAAAGATTAGAATTAGGGTATAAAGCAGAGGAATATAACCTTACTATAGGCGAAAATAATAGTCAGTATATTGTTGATTTAAAAATAAAAGTGTAATGGATTTAAAATGTGTAATAGTAGACGATGAGCCATTGGCAATTAATGTTATAAAAAATTATATTGATCAAACAAAAGGATTGCATCTATTATGTTCTTTTAGTGATGCTACCGAAAGTGTTGATTATATAAGAAGTAACAATGATGAAATCGATCTTCTTTTTTTAGATATTAATATGCCCTTATTAGACGGTCTAAATCTATTAAAAAGTATCCCCAAAAAACCATTAACTATTATTACAACAGCCCACGAAGAATTTGCTGTAGCCAGTTATGAATTAGAAGTGGTTGATTATTTGGTGAAACCTATTTCTTTTCACAGATTTATCATGGCCATTAATAAAGCTTTTAAAATAAGAGAATATCAACAAAAAGAGGATATTCCTTTATCTAATGAAAGAGCATATATCTTTATAAAAATTGATAAGAAAAAAATGAAAAAGATATATCTCGATGAAATATTATCTGTTGAGAGCCTAGGAGATTACATCAAAATCAATACAATAGTTAACAAGTATATAATTCATCAAACACTAAGTAGTTTCACTGATGAATTACCTTCAGAAAAATTTATAAGAATTCATAGATCATATACCATTTCTATAGAAAAAGTAGAAACAGTTGAAGGAAATAGTATCGAAATAGCCGATATAAGATATCCCATCGGAAGAAGTTATTTAAACGAAGTTAAAAATGTAATTTTTAAAGAAAATAATACTAATCCTTCTTCATAATCGAAAAAATGGTCTATATAATTATAGTAATGTCTGATTAATGTATTGAATCATACTAATATATTTTGCGTAACAAAGTCAATTTACAGATCATTTTTATCACAAAGTATGCTATTATCTTACAATTGAATTTCGTTAAATAGGCATATAATATTTAACTAATTACTTTAAAATCCCTTGTTCAGGAGTTTTTTTCTGAATCATTTCGTAACTTTAAGAGAATTTAATCTCAAATTATGCCTTTCACCGCAGAACAATTTGGAGTTTTAGCTGAAAAAACGTTACACTTTCTTCTAGTTTTAAAAAAAAATGGGAGAATAGTAGCTTGCAACAATAGATGCCATGTCTTATTCCCATTCACTAATTCTGAAATAAAAGGAAAACGTATTACTGATTTTATCATTGATGATGATGTTCAAGTCTTTAATAATTCGATTTCAAGTTTAAGCGTTGAAAATTCAATAATTAGTGAATCCTTTAGTTTTGCCACCGAAAGAGACGGAGTATTAGCTCTAAAATTTGATTTAACATATCATAATGATCTAATTTATGCTGCTGGTATTGATACTACCGAGGAGTACAAAGAGCATAGAGCTTTACAAACACTTTCTAAATTAACCAAAACTGGAGCATGGTATTTTAATCCCAGAAATAAAGAAATGTTCTGGTCTAAAGGATGTTATTTGGTTAAAGATTTAGATCCTGATACCCCTATGACACGTGATTTAGGTGCTAGTTTTTATCCCGAAGCTTCTCGCCCGAGAGTAGAAAGTTATCTAGATAACCTTATAAAAAGTAAGAAACCATATACTTATACTGAAAAAATTATTACAGCAAAAGGAAATCTAAAATGGGTTAAAGTAGTAGCACAGCCTATAATTTATAGAAATGAAGTTGTATATGTTAATGGTACTATTGCAGATGTAACTGATCGCTATAATTATATCGAAAAACTGAAATATAGTGAGGAAACAAAAAACTTAGCATTAAAAGGAATTCAATCTGGGCTCTTTGACTACCTTATTGATAGAAATGAAGTATTTTATAGTCTGGATTTCAAAAACATGTTAGGGTTACCATTAGATCAAGATGTTGTGTCCGAGGAGGATTTTCAGGATATGATACATCCCGATGATAGAGAAAAAGCCCATCAGAGGCATATTGACAACCTTCTTGAAGAAAGTAATCATTACTATAATCACTACCGTCTTATAAACAACGCCGGTGAATATCGCTATTATGAAGTACATGGATACCAGAGAAAAAATGAAAAAGGAGAGACCATTCGAATGATCGGAAACCTTATAGATGTACATCAAAAAAAGATAAATATAAAAACAATAGCAGAAAGTAAAAACAGATTACAAGCCATTGTAAACAACGGTTTTGCTTATACCGTTTTATTAGATACTAAAGGCAAAATTTTAATGACCGATAAAAAGTTATTAAAAATCATTAAAAGAGATTTTAATATCGACCCAAATATTACACCGTCTCTTTTTTATGATGTAGTTCCTTTAAACTTCAGAACATCATTTAAACACGCTTTTAATGAGGCTGTAAAAGGCAACACGACTATAAAGGAATTTGAGCGTATAACACACAAAGGTAACGTGCAATGGTTAGAATCAAAATATACACCTGTTTTTGATAATGAGTATAAAATAAATTCTATTCTAATTAGTTTTTTAGATATTACTGAACAAAAACTTGCAGAACAGACCATAAAAGAAGCACATATTAAAGAACAAGAACTAAGTAATTTAAAATCAAATATTCTTTCGAATTTTAGTCATGAGATACGCACACCCTTAAATGGTATTATGACAATCGCTAAATTATTGCTTCAAGGAAATGATCTTGATGATAAAGATAAGCTACTTGAATATCTAGAAGAAAGCAAAGATCGATTATTAGACACCATGGATAAATTATCCAATTTTAGTGAAATTGATGCTATAAATGATAATTTAATTTTCGAAGAACTCGATATAAATTATATTGTAGAAACCTCTTTTAGAGAATATAAACATATGGCGGAGGCTAAGAAGTTGAAGTATGAACTCGAACTAGATGAAAGCTGCCCTCAATCTAATATTGATAAAAATTTATTCAGACCTGCTCTTAATAATATCATACACAATGCCATAAAGTATACTGAAAAAGGTACTGTCACGGTAAAAATAAAATCTGATAATTCCGAAAAAAAAATATATATTTATATAAAAGATACTGGAATCGGTATCGACAAAACAAGTTTTGAAAAAATATTTGATCCCTTAACACAAGAAAGTATAGGGCTAAGTCGAAAATACGAAGGAACTGGTATTGGGCTTAGTTTATCAAAAAGATACATTACTATGTTAGGAGGAGAAATAAAGTTAAAAAGTACACTAGGTAAAGGTACAAAGTTCAAAATTATAATTCCTAGATGCCTATGAATATTCTTTACGTTGAAGATAACAAGATAAATGCGATGGTTATGGATAAAATGTTATCCAGAAATGACTCTAATGTGATTATTGCTGAAAATGGATCACAAGCACTTAAAGTAGTAAAAGAAAAAGAAAAGGAACTTGATCTAATTCTTGTAGATATTAATTTAGGTTTAAACCAAATGGATGGTTGTGAACTACTTCAACGATTTAGGAAATTAGAAATGTTAAAAGGTATACCAGTATTTGCCGTTACAGCATATGCCATGCCAGGAGATAAGCAACGTTTTATCAATATTGGTTTTGACAATTACTTTTCTAAACCTGTGAATTTTGAAGAATTAATATCGGTAATTTCTACAATAGGAGTTAGCTAAAAACAAATGATTTCTTAAAATTCAATACATAGTTATTACCAATTATCTAATCTGAAGAAACTTTATACCCAATTGTTTCTCTAATTCTCTAATCACTTTAATTTCTGGTTTGGTAATAAGCGCCAGTGATATACCGGTTTTTCCTGCCCTAGCTGTTCTACCACTTCTGTGCGTATAATATTCAATTTGATCAGGAAGTTGATAATGAATAACAAAACTAAGATTAGCGACATCGATACCTCTAGCGGCAACATCGGTTGATACTAATAATTGTAAGGTTTTGTTTCTGAATGCTCTCATTACCTTATCTCGTTCTTTTTGAGTCATTTCTCCTTCCAAAAGCCCAACATCATAATTTTTTGCTTTCAATTGCTTAGAAAGTGTTCTGGCTGCGGCCTTTGTTTTGGTAAAAACAATCCCTCTACCCCCTTTTTCACTCTTTAGAAAATAAGTTAATGTATCTAGTTTATTTACTTCTTCTCCAACTACAAATTGATGATTGATACCTTTATTTACAGCGTCGCTTTTATCTATGCTAACCCGAAGTGCATGTTGATTTACATATGTATTTATAATTTCATCTAAAGAAGAAGGTATTGTTGCCGAGAAAAGCCAAACGTTTCTGCGACCTTTTGTTTTACTTAGAATAGTAGTTAGATCTTTTTTAAAACCCATACTTAGCATTTCATCTGCTTCGTCAAGTACAATTGTCTTTATATTAGAGATATCAACAACTTTTCTTTCAATAAGATCAATTAATCTACCTGGAGTAGCTACGATAATTTGAGTAGGTCGACTTAATCTAGAAATTTGTTTCTCTATTTTTTCACCTCCATAAACAGATTCTGTAAAGATTTTATCTGTATACTTTGTAAATTTAAATAGTTGTTTAGCTATTTGTTGACCAAGTTCTCTCGTAGGTGCTAAAATTAAAGCTTGCGTATGGTTTTTTTGAGCATCTATCTGGGACAATAAAGGAATTCCAAAAGCTGCAGTTTTTCCTGTGCCCGTTTGTGCTTTACCTACAAAATCTGTTTGGTTTTTTAAAAGCAGTGGTATAGCTTGTTCCTGTATTTTTGTTGGAACAGCAATTCCCATTTCCAAAAGTCCTTTGTTAAGTTCATCGGATACTCCTAACTCCTTAAATGTCATAGCCTCTTAATTTAGGCTGCAAAAATAATCGAATATATTTACAACTCAAGAGAAATGATGAATTACTAAAAATAATTCTTAACAGGAAATACTCATGAAATATCCAAAAAATTGCTTTTTTGAAGTTAATCCTTTTTTATGAAAATGTAGATCGTTCATACAAAATCCTCCAGAGCAATTAAAATCTGTACTTTCTTCTGATGATATAATATCTATTAAGGTGACACCTTCTATATGATCAGAATGATCATGATCAAGTTTATATTTTACATCAAGAAACTCAGTCATGTAAGAAAAAACTTTCTTGTATGATGCTGTATCATTTCCCAACGTAATAGTCTGAATGTCTACAATACTTTCGTTAACAGTTATGGGGTCTAAATCATTAACAATGATTGTTGATTGAGCATTACCAAAATTGGCTATCAAAATGGTAAATAGTAAGATGGAGCAGTGTAATAGTTTAGTCATTTAGTTCAATTTTTAGGATTATGGGGGTTAATCTTAATTTGATTTCAAAGTACTACATTTATGTGCATTTAAACCGTATATAAAAATGTAATAATTCTAAATTCATCGGCAAAATACATAAATTGACGTTAAAAAGCAATTTTATATCGTTTTTTAACACTTACACTATGTAAAACTGTTTTTTTTATACGTGAAAACCATAAAAACTCAAGAAATCTAAAACAATGTAGGGTCATCTGTGGTATGATTAGGTAAGCTAAGTCTTGTATTTAAATTTTTATTTAATTGTTCTATAAAATATTTAGATAATAATGGTGATTCTTTTTCGATATTCTGATGAACAAAAAAATGTATTTCGTTAATTCCTGCTTCTCTCCATGATTTCAATCTAATAATCCAATCATCAAGTCGTGTATAATCTGTTGGATGATTTGCTCCAACATATCTAACAAATGCCTCTCCATTAGTTAATCGCATATGCAGTAAATCTCTTCTTCCTGCTGTATCTGTAATTATATTAGCAACATTATGATCTTCTAAAAGACTATACAGTTCGTTTGCAACTACACTATCATTAAACCAATCGGTATGTCTAAATTCAACTGAAAGGCGAATTTCTTTTGGCCATTTTTCAATAAACCTAACTACCCTATCAAAATTTTTAGGCCCAAAATTGCCATGCATCTGTAAAAAAATGGTTCCAAGCTTTTCTTTAAGATGTATCGCACTTGCAAGATATTGATCCACATAAGGCTGGACATCCTCATTTAATCTCTTTAAATGAGAAATATTTTGAACAAGTTTAGGAAAAAACTTAAATCCCTCTGGAGTCTTATCATACCATTTTTTAAACTGGTCTTCGGGAAAAATTCTATAAAAAGTAGCATTAAGCTCAATACTATTAAATTGTCGAGAATAATATTCTAGTTCGTCTTTTGTACCTCTGGGATAAAACCCTTTTAGATCCTGACGATTCCATTTGGCACAACCTACTGATACTGATAGATTATCTTTAGAATTATTTTTTATTACGTCTAATGTGTCTTTATGATCTTTTGGTAACAAAAAATCTATAGTCTCTGGATGTTCTACTTTGCCAAATTGCATATATTAATATGAATTAATTTAGGATGAGTAACAAAAATATCATTTGATTAGTAATAAGTAAAAAAAGTAAAAACTTTTTATTTCCTTATTTTTTTCATCGTTCTTTTAGAACTAACTTATTATTTACTTAATCTTAAACGAAAACAAAACGAATATATTTATTTAAAATGTAACCTTGCAACATTCATATTGTTTATAAGTCGTTTAAAACTCTAAGACACAAGGTCAATTTTGCGCTTAACTATTAGTTAATTTTAGTAAACCTCTTTATTATGGAAAACAGGGAATCAAATTTATTGGCAATACGTCCAAAGTTATTAAATGCAAGAGTTTCTGAAAACATGTCAAATGATGAACAATTTCAGAATAAAACAATCAGACCAATAGTTAAACTTCAAGGTGATCTTTTTATTGAAGTATTTAAAAATTATATCAAGAAAAGAAAGAATACTTTTTACGAGTTATCTCTTGAAAAAAGAATGAATTTTATTGAAAATGCCGTTCAAAAGGACATGAAATTTAGAAATAGTCTTAAAGGGATGATCATTGGCCAATTTACGGTAGAAGAATACCTGCAGTATACGCAAAACTCTTCTGCATTAAATAAGCGTATGATGAGTATCGTAAAAGAGCGATTACAGGATAACGTACAACTATTGGAATATAAAGTTGCCTAATAAACTAAAAAAGGAGCTGTTGTTTACAGCTCCTTTTTTAGTTTATTTACTATCGTTTTTAATTATTCAGTTTCTAAATAATTTAAAACATTTTTTTCTATTCGTTCTTCTACGTTAGAAACATCTGCTTTTACAAAAGTAGTTCCCGCAATGTTCTCGTACAGTTCTATATATCGTTCAGAAACTGAATTTATATATTCGTCTGTCATTTCTGGAATTTTTTGTCCTTCTTTTCCTTGAAAATCATTACTAATAAGCCATTGTCTTACAAATTCTTTAGACAATTGTTTTTGAGCTACTTTTTGTTGTTGTCGTTCTTCATAACCTTCTATATAAAAATAACGAGAAGAGTCAGGAGTATGAATTTCATCTATCAAAACAATTTTTCCTTCTTTTGTTTTTCCAAATTCGTACTTGGTATCTACCAAAATAAGACCTTGTTTTTCAGCAATTTCTGTTCCTCTTTGAAACAATTTTCTCGTATACTCTTCAAGTACTACATAATCCTCTTTTGACACGATATTTTGAGATAAAATTTCTTCTCTAGAAATATCTTCGTCATGTTCTCCATTCTCGGCTTTGGTAGATGGCGTGATTATAGGTTCGGGAAATTTGTCATTCTCGATCAGGCCTTCTGCCATTGGCACACCACATAAAACTCGTTTTCCTGCTTTATACTCTCTAGCTGCATGACCAGAAAGGTAACCTCGAATAACCATTTCTACTTTAAATGGCTCGCAAAGATGTCCAACAGCTACATTAGGATCTGGAGTGGCAATCAACCAATTTGGCACCAAATCTTCTGTAGCCTTCATCATTTTGGTTGCTATTTGATTTAAAATTTGACCTTTAAAAGGAATTCCTCTGGGCATTACAACATCAAATGCAGATAAACGATCCGTCGCAATCATCACCAAAAGTTCATCATCTATATTATATACCTCTCTAACTTTTCCTTTGTATACCGATTTTTGTTTAGGAAAATTATAGTTTGTATCTACTATTGTATTCATTACTTAATTTCTAAGTGTATTTAAAATCTCTTGTATTAGCTAATACCAGAATAGGTTATCCATTTCTATTTTCAATTTCTTTGTAGGCAGCAATTACTTTTTTAACCAATTTATGGCGAATTACATCTTTATCATCCAAATAAATAATACCTATACCTTGTATGTTTTTAAGTACCAATAATGCTTCTTTTAATCCAGATGTTACTCTTCTGGGTAAATCTATTTGTCCAGGATCACCAGTAATGATAAACTTTGCATTTTTACCCATTCTTGTTAAAAACATTTTCATTTGGGCATGAGTAGTATTCTGTGCTTCATCAAGAATTACAAAAGCGTTATCTAGAGTTCTACCCCTCATAAAAGCCATTGGGGCGATCTGAATAACCCCTTTTTCTATAAAACTGTCTAATTTTTCATTAGGAATCATATCTCTTAATGCATCGTACAATGGTTGCATATACGGATCTAATTTTTCTTTTAAATCCCCCGGTAAAAACCCAAGATTTTCTCCTGCTTCTACTGCAGGTCTTGTAAGAATAATACGTCTAACTTGTTTTTCTTTTAGCGCTTTTACTGCTAGAGCAACTCCTGTATAGGTTTTCCCTGTACCGGCAGGACCAATCGCAAAAACCATATCATTTTTATTCGAAGACTCTACCAGTTTTCTCTGATTTGCAGTTTGTGCTTTAATCAGCTTGCCTCCTACTCCATGTAATAAAGTTTCTCCGCTTACTGCAGATGTTTCATAATCTGCTTTGCTCTCACTAGTAAGTACTCGTTCGATGACATTTTCGTCTAATTTATTATACTTCGCAAAATGTTCAAGAAGCATATTAAGACGAAGATCAAACTCCTCGAGCATGTCTTCATCTCCATAAACTTTCATTTTACTACCTCGTGCTACTATTTTAAGCTTCGGAAAGTATTTCTTTAATAATTGAATATTGCTATTCTGAAGTCCGAAAAACTCTCTCGGATTAATCTCTGTAAGTTCAATAATGAGTTCGTTCAAAAGCTATACGAATTTTAGTATGAATTGTTTTTTGGATTGATTAAGTTTGCTAAAGTTATTTTAGATTTTTTCTAAGGGAAAACAAAATGAAAATTTAAAATAGATCAAACAAATATTGATGATCGTAATACGGTGTATATCAAAACATGTGAAATACTAAAGTATTATACTTCATTTTGAAGTCAAAAGAAAAACTCGAAATAACCTCATAACAAATTTACATATTTTTAAGCGCTTACAATCAAAAGATATTAACAATTATTGTACATGCCAATAATCACATTAACTACAGATTTTGGAATCAAAGATCATTTTGTGTCTGCGGTTAAAGGAGCTATATATACAGAGCTACCAGAAGCAAAAGTTGTTGACATATCGCATGAGGTCTCTCCTTTTCATATAACAGAGGCTGCATATATTATACAAAACGCTTACAAAAGCTTTCCTAAAGGTAGTATTCATATTGTTGGCATCGACAGTGAACTTAATCCTGAAAACAAACATATTGCCGTAAAATTAGATGATCATTATTTTATTTGCGCAAATAATGGATTAATATGTCTAATTACATCAGAGTTTAATCCTGAAAAAATTGTAGAAATTAATATTCATGATGCTATTGTATCTAATTTTCCAGTAATGGATGTTTTTGTCGCTGTAGCATGCCATATTGCTCGCGGAGGCACTTTAGAAGTGATTGGTAAAACTATATCAGAGATAAAAACTATCAAAGGCATGACTCCTATCGTTAATGTCGGTGATAAACAAATAGTAGGCAGCATCATTTATATAGATAACTATGGAAACTTGGTTACCAATATCACTCAAAAATTATTTGACGAAGTTGGTAAAGGACGTAAATTTAAAATAACTGCACGAACCGCTGTTTTTCAAAATGTTTATAAAAGATATAGTGACGCTATTAATTTTGATATCGAAAAAAGTAAACGAGAAGAAGATGGTAAAAAATTAGCCATTTTTAATTCATCTGGCTATTTAGAATTAGCGATTTATAAAAGTAATCCTAAAACTGTTGGAGGTGCGTCTAGCCTTTTTGGATTATACTATAGAGATACGGTAAGTGTTAATTTTGAATAAATACCCATTGTTGTTTATCTATATAAAATCCTAAAACTTTGTAGCTTTGTTATTTTGAAATCTACCATATGATTATACGAATTGTAAAAATGGGATTTGTTCCTGAAGAAATAGATAATTTCTTAGAAATTTTCGAAGAAAATAAAAATAAAATTAGAAATTTTGATGGTTGTCATCATGTCGAATTAATACGAGATGTAGAACAATCCAATCAATTTTTCACATATAGTCATTGGGAATCGAAAGAACACCTCAATAACTACAGAAACTCTACGTTATTTAAAGGTGTTTGGGCAAATACTAAAAATAAATTTAATCAAAAACCCGAAGCTTGGAGTACAAAAAAGGTTTAGGTTTACATGTCTATAATTTTAATAGTGCCATTAGATTTTGATCATTGCTTAAAAAACGAATTATAATACCTTAAAAATACATGTTTGCATTAATACGAAAAGAGTTTAATACTTTCTTTGCTTCTGCGGTGGGATATTTAGTCATTGCTATATTCTTAATACTTAATGGACTCTTTTTATGGGTTTTCAAAGGGCAATACAATATACTAGACAGTGGCTTTGCAGATCTTTCTCCTTTTTTCCAGATCGCACCATGGATACTACTTTTTCTTATTCCAGCAGTTACTATGCGCAGTTTTGCTGAAGAAAAAAAACAAGGTACTCTAGAATTACTACTTACAAAACCAATACAAAATTGGCAATTGGTATTAGGTAAATACCTGGGAAGTCTTTCTTTAATCATCATCGCATTATTACCAAGTCTATTATATTGTTTTACGATCTATATTTTAGGTAACCCAAGTGGTAATTTTGATGTAGGAAGCACATTTGGTTCTTATATTGCTTTACTATTATTAGCTTCTCTATATACCGCGATAGGGATTTTCTCATCTACAATTACTAACAATCAAATAATTGCTTTTTTGATTTCTCTATTTTTTTGTTTTTTATTTTATTTTGGCTTTAGTAGTATTTCAGATTATGGGCTTTCTGAAACTATTAGTCATTTTTTTGAACAACTAGGTATTCGTCTTCATTACGAACGTATGAGTCAAGGTATCTTAGACACACGAGATATTTGTTACTTTTTAAGTATCATTTTATTTTTTGGAGTTTTAACCAAAATCATACTTCAAAAATCTGTAAATAAATCCAAAATTAAACCTATTCTTATTGCACTTACTCTTGTATTTATTCTTAATAGTATAGGTAATCGTGTTTATAGCCGGTTTGATCTAACTCAGGATAATCGATTTACGCTATCCGATGCCACTAAAAGTTTAATTTTAGAAACACCTGCTCCTGTTGTTATCGATGTTTTATTGAAAGGAGATTTTCCATCTGAGTTTAGAAAACTTCAATCCGAAACCAAGCAGTTACTTGAAGAATTTAATGCTTTAAATTCCAACATTCAATATATTTTCACAAATCCTTTAGAAGAAGAAGCTTTAAGAACAGAAACGATAAATCAATTACAACAATTCGGTCTTACTCCGATGGAGGTTAGTGTGCAGGAAAGTGGCAAGACAGAAATTGAAACCATTGTTCCTTGGGCGATTTTAAGTTATCAAAATAAAAGCGTAAAAATACCATTAGTCAAAAATAATATTGGAGCCACCTCAGAAGAAAGAGTAAACAGTTCTATTCAACAATTAGAATACGCATTTGCAGATGGCTTAACAAAAATATTACATCCTAAAAAGCATAAAATTGCAGTGCTCAAAGGAAACGGACAGTTACCTGATTTAAAGATTGCAGATTTCATAAAAACACTACAAGAGTACTATTTTGTAGGTGCTTTCACATTAGATTCTGTATCCAGCAACGCCACTAAAACCTTAGAAGATTTACAAAAATTCGATCTTATAATTAATGCAAAACCTACTCAAACATTTTCTGAAAAAGAGAAGTACGTACTTGATCAATTTATAATGAATGGAGGGAAGTCTTTATGGCTTCTAGAATCTGTAGCAATAGAAATAGATAGTCTAATGAATCCCGAGGGCTCTACCGTTGCGTTAATGAGAGATCTTAGACTTAATGATGCTTTATTTTCTTATGGCGTTAGAGTTAATCCCGTTTTAGTGAATGATCTTCAGTCAGCACCACTTGTATTAGCCTCTGGACAAGGTAATGATACCCAATTTACTCCTTATCCTTGGTTTTATGAATCGCTAACAAAAAGCACTAGTAATCATCCTATTGTTAAGAATATCGAATCTGTAAAGTTTGAATTCGCTAACCAAATAGATACAATAAAAAATAATATCAAAAAGACTATTTTACTTACAAGTTCTGAAAAAGTAAAATTAGAGGGAGTTCCTAAAGAAATTAGATTAGATATTATAAGAGAAAAACCAGATTTTAGCACCTACATCGAAGGAAAACAAAATCTTGCTGTTTTATTAGAAGGAGAATTTAAATCTAACTATAAAGATCGAATCAAACCCATCAAAATAAAATCCCCAAAAGACAATAGCAGTCATACAAAAATGATTGTTGTAAGTGATGGTGATATTATCAAAAATAAAACTAGAAAAGGACAACCATTAGCTCTTGGATTTGATCCCTATCTTAATTTAAAATATGGTAATAAAGAGTTTTTACTTAATGCCATTAATTATCTCTTAGATGACTCAGGGCTTATCGAGGTTCGTAGTAAAGAAATTAATATCCCTTTTTTAAATGTAGAAAAGGTAGTTGCTCAAAAAACTAAATGGCAAATTATTAATATTATTGTGCCTTTAGTACTCCTTGGGATCTTTGGATTCCTATTCTCTTTTATCCGAAAGAAAAAGTATAAAAAGGTATTATAAAGGCTAATTGAACGAGTTTATCTATATTTGAAATAGAAAAGCCCTAGAATTATTAATACTGAAAACCCAAATATTGTTCTTAAAACGGAAGACCTCTCTATTGGTTATCACATCAAAAAGAAGTTAAATGTCGTTGCTGCTGACATCAACCTTAAATTATATGAAGGTGAGTTAGTTGGGCTTGTGGGTGCTAATGGTATCGGCAAATCGACCTTACTAAGAACACTATCACGCGTACAACCTGCTCTTCACGGTAGTGTATATTTGTCGGACAAAAAGCTTAATACGTATAAGCCTGTCGAACTTGCTGCACAATTAAGCATTGTTTTGACCGAACAAATTGCTTCAAAAAATATTACAGTGCAAGAACTAGTAGCACTCGGCAGACAACCATATACAAATTGGGTAGGTAAAATGGCCGAAGAAGATGTTGAAAAAGTTCGCAAAGCTATAGAAGTTACTCATATAGAAGGATTAATATCCCGAAGATGTTTTGAACTTAGTGATGGTCAATTACAAAAAGTTCTTATAGCCAGAGCTATAGCTCAAGACACACCTTTTATTATGCTTGATGAACCTACTACTCATCTAGATGTGTACCATAAAGCATATATCTTAAAACTTTTAAAACGTCTTGCTTTTGAAACCAAAAAAACTATTTTGTTTTCTACCCATGAAATTGATTTTGCTATACAATTATGTGATAAAATGATTGTGATGAATGAAGATGGGTTTGAGTTTGGTCGCCCTAAAGAGTTAGTACAATGTCGTGCTTTTTCTTCTTTATTTCCTGAAGATTTAATTTTATTCGACTCTAAATCTGGCAGATACAAAGTAAGAAATTAAGCTTTTTAGTATATTTATATTTATCAAATCTTGTCGATTAAATTCCAAAATGTTGCTATGAAAAAGCATGCCTATATTTTTTTCTCATTTTTATGCATTACTGTTCTTTTTGTTTCTTCCTGTTCTAATGACGATACTGCGATACCAGAAGATCCCGAAGTCATAAATAATCCTGTCGAGCATGATCTAACAGAAGAGCAATTAAGGATTGTTGATTACTTTAAAGAAGTAGCACTAGGATTTGAATTTGGTAGTGCTTCTAGAGTAACAAGAAAATGGAAATCCCAGATGAAAATATTTGTAGATGGTGATCCAAGTCCTGCACTCAAAACAGAATTAGATAATATCATTTCTGAAATAAACGCTTTAACCACTGATGGATTCAAAATACAGATTGTAGATAATTTCGATCAGTCAAATTATCATCTTTTCTTTGGTACCGGTACCGCATATGCTTCTATATATCCCGATCAAAGAGATTTTGTAGAAAATAATTGGGGGTTATTTTATCTTCTATGGAATTCTTCAAATGAGCTTACAAGTGGACATATGTATGTCGACACAAGACGCGCAAATGATATGGCACAAAAACATCTTTTAAGAGAAGAACTAACACAATCTTTGGGTTTAGCTAGAGATTCAAAAAAATACCCTGAAAGTATATTTCAATCAGACTGGACTACTACAAATCAATATGCACAGATAGATAAAGAATTAATCCAACTTTTATATCATTCTGATATGGCTACTGGATTAAATAGATTTGATGTCGATCCTATTTTAATTCAATTATTAAAAGAAGAATAAAAACTTCTAAACACATCCTTCTCAATTTTCAATGCTTATATTTATCTTTGAGTAAATATAAGATTACATGTCAGGATACACACCGATCATTATTGCTATAGGAGCAATTATTATATCTATTTTTATTGGTTTTTTTATTGGTAAATATGTCACTTCTTTAAAGAATAAAAGTGAAAAAAGTACAGATATAGAACGATCCAATCAACTAAAATTACAATTAGACGAGTCTAAAAAAAATGCAGAACACCAATTAGAATTTGCAAAACAACAACATGCAGAATATAAAAACAGTATAGAAAAACAACTTATAGATTTAAAAAAAGAACGTGAAGATATTCGTAGAGAAAAAGACTTTTTAAACACCGAACTTACACGTAGAAATTCTGAATTTGAGAATCTTCAACTCAAAAATCAAGAGCAAAAAAATGAAGTAGAGAAGCTTCAGGAAAAGTTCTCTAAAGAATTTGAAAACCTTGCTAATAAAATCTTGGACGAAAAATCCAACAAATTCACAGAACAAAATAAAGAGAATATTAAAAACATTCTCACACCTTTACAAGAAAAAATAAATACATTCGAAAAGAAAGTAGAACAAACACATAAAGAAAGTATAGACTATCACGCTGCGCTTCGACAACAGATTTTAGGGCTTAAAGACCTTAACGAACAAATGAGTAAAGAAGCTACCAATTTAACTAAAGCGTTAAAAGGAGATAGCAAAATGCAAGGAAACTGGGGAGAACTAGTACTAGAAAGGGTACTAGAAAAATCCGGCCTAGAAAAAGATCGTGAATATTTCGTACAACAAAGTTTTACTACAGAAGATGGTAATCGCGTATTACCAGATGTAGTAATTTATCTTCCTGATCACAAAAAAATGGTTATAGATTCTAAAGTAACATTAACGGCATATGAGCGTTTTGTTAATGAAGATGACAATGATCTAAAAGCTAACTATCTTAAAGAACATATAGCTGCACTAAAACGGCATGTAGATCAGCTTTCAGAAAAGAATTACCAAGACCTCTACGATATAGAATCCCCAGACTTTGTATTACTTTTTGTACCTATAGAACCTGCTTTTGCAATCGCTATTAATGAGGACAATAAACTATACAATCAAGCTTTTGAAAAAAATATTGTCATCGTAACCCCTTCTACTCTACTTGCCACTTTACGTACTATCGATACCATGTGGAATAATGAAAAACAACAGCGTAACGCTATCGAAATTGCAAGACAAGCAGGAGCCTTATATGATAAATTTGAAGGATTGGTCAAAGATCTTACAGGAGTCGGTAAAAAAATCGATGATGCTAAAAAAGATTATTCTGCCGCTATGAATAAATTAGTAGATGGACGTGGAAATCTAATTACAAGTGTAGAAAAACTTAAAAAAATGGGAGCTAAAGCAAAAAAATCTCTGCCTGAAGCTATTATCAAGCGTGCTTCTGATGAAGATGATTTATAAAACTTAATCTATGAACGCAGATACGTCACAAATTCTTATCCAAGCTTTAACTGGTCTTTTTTATGCCATTCCGACACTTCTATTTATTGGTATCGGCATTCATTATCTTATAAAAAAAGGAAATACGACCGATGGAATTTTTATAGTTATCGGGAATATTATAATACTACTGTCTATAGTGATAGGGAAAATCTTATTTATTCAATTTGTTGTATACCAAAAATGGGATAGCACTGTATATACTTATATAATTTCTGCTATTAACATTGTCTCTTTTATAGGATCAATTCTCTTTGTAATTGGCCTCTTTTTATTAACTAAGAAAGTCATTAAAGTAAATAATTCTTAATATGAAATTTAAACACATTTTTATACTTTTATTTTTAATTGGGTCCATTGCACAAGCCCAACAATCCTATTTTCCTGAACGTGGAAATTGGGAAGAAAAAACCCCCTCAGAATTTAAAATCGACACTCAAAAATTACAAGAAGCTGTTCAATTTGCAAAAGACAATGAATATTCTGGTTCTAAGGATTTACGCATAGCTATTGTTAAAGGTTTTGAGCGAGAACCATATCACAAAATTTTAGGACCAACCAAAAAACGAGGAGGCCCTGCTGGTTTAATTATTAAAGATGGCTATATCATTGCCAAATGGGGGAATGTTGAGCGTGTTGACATGACTTTTAGCGTTACAAAAAGTTACTTATCTACCATGGCCGGACTTGCAGTAGATAAAAAACTAATACGCTCTGTAGATGATTTTTCTTATACTTATTTATGGGACAATACATTTGACGGAAATCACAATAAAAAAATTACTTGGAGACACTTGCTTACACAATCCTCAGATTGGTCTGGACAATTATGGGGTGGATATGATTGGGCAGATCGTCCCCCACGCGAGGGAAATATAGATGATTGGAAATTAAGAAAACTAAATCAACCAGGCTCAGTTTTTGAATATAATGACGTTCGAGTTAATGTTCTAGCATATTCATTATTAAATATTTGGAGAAAACCTTTACCACAGGTTTTAAAAGAAAACATAATGGATCCTATCGACGCTTCAACAACATGGAGATGGTTTGGCTATGACAACTCATGGGTTACTGTAGATGGTGCTAAAATGCAATCAGTTAGCGGGGGTGGTCATTCTGGAGGCGGGCTCTTTATAAATTCATTAGATCATGCTCGATTTGGGCTTTTGTTCCTAAATGAAGGTAACTGGAACGGAAAACAACTTGTTTCTAAAGAATGGATCAAAGAAGCCATTACACCTTCAAAAGCAAACTCTAATTATGGTTTTATGTGGTGGTTAAACCAAAAAGGGACTAGACATTGGGAAAACCTACCAGAACATATATACTATGCTGCTGGTTTTGGAGGTAATTTTATTGTAATTGATCAAAAACAAGATTTACTAATAGTAACAAGATGGTTAGAACCTAGTCAAATTGATGAGTTTGTAACCAAAGTATATAAAGCTTTATAAAATAAATATGAAAAAAGTACTTGCGATAATCATAACCGTTCTAGTACTGCTATTTGCAGCGTGGTATGCTTTTATATACTATGCATCCTATAGTGAAGGAACGAGAAGTGGGGAACTTATTAAATTTAGTAACAAAGGTGTATTAGTAAAAACTTGGGAAGGTGAAATTAGTCAAGGAATTTCTGGAGCACAAATATTTAGTTTTTCTGTAGAAGATAAAAACAAGAAAATTATTGAAAAGCTTGAAAAGTTTCAAGGTCGATATGTGAAACTGAAATATAAAGAGCGATTTGCTAAAATTTCATGGCTTGGAGATACGAAGTATTTTGTAATAGATGTCGTAGAAGAAGTATCACCACATTTTAGAAATAAATAGATGAAAAAACATAAATCAAACAAAGAGTCCCGAGTAATCATTTCAGAATTAATGCTCCCATCTCATTCAAATTTTAGTGGAAAAATCCATGGAGGTTACATTTTATCTTTGATGGATCAAATTGCTTTTGCATGTGCTTCTAAACATTCTGAGACCTATTGTGTTACTGCCAGTGTTGATAAAGTAGATTTCTTAAAACCGATTGAGGTCGGAGAATTAGTTACCATGAAAGCCTCTGTTAATCATGTAGGAACAACATCTATGGTGGTTGGAGTACGAGTTGAATCTGAGAATATACAAACTGGAGCAATTAAACATTGTAACTCTAGTTATTTTACAATGGTCGCAAAAAATGATACTGGAAAAAGTGTCCCAATTCCTGGTTTAATTTTACAAAACAAAACTGATATACGACGATTTGTTCGTAGTATAATTCGTAAGGAAGATGCAAAAGCCAGACGTGATCGTTTTAAAGCCTCTGAATTCAAACTTGAAGAGCATCTTGAGGTCTTAAAACAATACAATGTAAAAATTACGTTATAATATTATATTATAAATAAAAATTGACCTGAATATGTAATGATCCCCTATGTCTTTACGTCAAAAATTGTATATTGACTAAAAAAATCCCCTTTTATGAAAAAGATTGCTAAGTTTTCAATTTTAATTCTGACCGCTGTTATTTGCTTTAATTGTAGCAGTAGTGATGATGGCGGCGACACTAACGGAGGTGATCCAGAGCCAAACCCTAATCCTAATAAAATAACTACGTATGATGCAGATGTGAAAGCTATTATTGATGGGCAATGTATTCGATGCCATACGACACCTCTTCAGAATGGAGCTACGTTTCCAATGGATAATTTTAATGAAACTAGAAACGGTATCAATCGTGGTATGATTGAAAGAATTCAATCTACAAGCTCAAGAAGAGTTATGCCTCCTCCTCCTGCGGCAATGCTTACTCAAGAAGTTATCGATATTATTCGTGACTGGGAAGCCGATGGTTTATTAGAAAACTAATTCTTAAATATAGAATTATATTATATATAAAAAATCCCGCAAGTTGCGGGATTTTTTACTTTATCTTTATTTACTTAGATACATTTTACGTCTAGAATATAAATCGTAAAATTGATCGTCTTTTAAATCATCGATAAACAAAATACTTTCACCAGTACTTTTCATTTCTGGTCCTAGTTTCTTATTTACATTAGGGAATTTATTAAACGAGAAAACTGGTTGTTTAATCGCATAACCTTCTAAATGTGGTTTAAAATCAAAGTCTGTAACTTTCTTATCGCCCAGCATTACTTTTGTTGCATAATTTACATATGGCTCGCCATACGCTTTAGCAATAAAAGGCACAGTTCTAGAAGCTCTTGGATTGGCTTCAATGATATACACCATATCATCTTTAATAGCAAACTGAATATTAAGAAGTCCTACTGTATTAAGTGCTAACGCAATTTTATGAGTATGATCCTTAATCTGTTGCATAACAAACTCTCCTAAGTTAAAAGGAGGTAATGTAGCATTAGAATCTCCAGAGTGAATTCCACAAGGTTCTATATGCTCCATAATACCAATAATATAAACATTTTCACCGTCACAAATGGCATCAGCTTCAGCCTCGATAGCACCATCTAAGTAATGATCTAATAGTAATTTATTATTTGGTATTTTTCTAAGAAGATCCACAACATGCTCTTCTAGCTCTTGTTTATTAATTACAATTTTCATTCCCTGTCCACCAAGTACATATGAAGGTCTTACCAGAATTGGGAAATCTAATCGATCCGCTACTTCAAGAGCTTGATCTGCAGTCTCGGCAGTATCAAACTCTGGATAAGGAATATTATTTTCTTGTAATAATTTTGAAAAACTTCCTCTATCTTCTGCTAAATCTAAAGATTGAAAGCTAGTTCCTATAATTTTAATGCCGTATCGATCTAATTTTTCTGCCAGTTTTAAAGCCGTCTGACCACCCAATTGTACAATAACACCTTCGGGTTTTTCATGCCTTATGATATCGTAGATATGCTCCCAAAATACTGGCTCAAAATACAATTTATCGGCAGTGTCAAAATCTGTAGAAACCGTTTCTGGATTACAATTTATCATGATAGTTTCATATCCACATTCTGCAGAAGCTAAAACTCCGTGTACACAACAATAATCAAATTCAATCCCTTGTCCGATTCTGTTAGGGCCAGAACCTAAAACAACAATCTTTTTCTTATCGGTAACTTTACTTTCATTTTCAATATAAACTTTACCTTCTGGAGTTTCTATTTCTGCTTCAAAAGTAGAGTAGAAATATGGTGTTTTTGCTTTAAATTCGGCAGCACAGGTATCAACTAATTTATAAACTCTATTGATCCCTAAATCGCTTCTCTTATTATAAACTTCACTCTCGTAACATCCAACCATATGAGCTATTTGTCTATCTGCAAATCCTTTTTGTTTTGCTTCTAGTATTAGCTCTTTGGTTAATGATTGTATGGTATACGTAGAAATTTCTTTTTCAAGATTATAAAGGTCTTCATATTGCCTTAAGAACCACATGTCGATCTTAGTAATTTCATGAATTCTACTTAATGGAATTCCCATTTGAATAGCGTCATAAATCACAAATACTCTATCCCAACTGGCATAGGTTAGCTTATCAATAATTCGATCGTAATCCTTGAGTCCTTTTCCGTCTGCTCCTAAACCATTTCTTTTAATCTCAAGAGATTGTGTGGCTTTATGCAACGCTTCTTGAAAAGATCTACCAATACCCATTACCTCTCCTACAGATTTCATCTGTAGACCTAGAGTACGATCTGATCCTTCGAATTTATCAAAATTCCATCTTGGAATTTTCACGATTACATAATCCAAAGTAGGCTCAAATAATGCCGATGTTGATTTTGTTATTTGATTATCTAATTCATCTAATGTATACCCTATTGCTAATTTTGCCGCTATTTTTGCAATTGGATACCCTGTCGCTTTTGAAGCTAAGGCTGAGGAACGAGAAACTCTTGGATTAATTTCTATAGCTATAATTTCTTCTCTGTCATCAGGGCTTACAGCAAATTGTACATTACAACCTCCCGCAAAATCCCCTATACTACGCATCATATGAATTGCCATATCACGCATACGCTGAAACGTTTTATCACTAAGTGTCATTGCAGGAGCAACAGTAATAGAATCTCCTGTATGAATCCCCATCGGATCCATATTTTCTATGGTACAAATAATAACTACATTATCATTATTATCCCTAAGAAGTTCTAATTCATACTCTTTCCAACCTATCAATGCTTTATCAATCATTACCTCATGAATAGGCGAAACCTCTAATCCACGCGTAAGTAACTCATCAAAATCTTCTTCTTTATATACAAAAGAGGCTCCAGCTCCACCAAGAGTATAAGAGGCTCTAATTACTAACGGAAAACCAAATTCCTGAGCAATTTCTTTACCTTTCAAATATGAATTAGCAGTTGCCTGAGGTGCCATACCAATACCTATTTTAAGCATTAGCTCTCTAAACTGTTCTCTATCCTCTGTTATATTAATAGCATCGATATCAACTCCGATGATATCTACATCAAAATCTTTCCAAATACCTTTTTCATCAGCTTCGATACAAAGATTTAATGCGGTTTGCCCCCCCATTGTTGGTAATACAGCATCAATTTGGGGATGCTCCTTTAATATACCAATAATAGACTTTGTAGTTAGCGGCTTTAGATATACATGATCCGCCATAGAGGGATCAGTCATTATAGTCGCTGGATTCGAGTTAATTAAAATAGTTTCAATTCCATCTTCGCGAAGAGATCGTAGTGCTTGAGTTCCAGAATAATCAAATTCACACGCTTGACCGATTACTATTGGACCAGATCCTATGATCAATATACTTTTGAGTTTTTCGTTTTTAGGCATGTAATAAAAAATGTTGCTGTTTTGATAAATTTATTTAATAGATATAAAAAAAGGCGTTACCTATAAAAGTAACACCTTAATATTTTAGAAACACTTAATCATTAGTGCTTATGTCTTAACTCTGAAGAAACAGATATCTTTTTTCTTCCTTTAGCTCTTCTACGAGCAAGGACTTTTCTTCCATTTACTGAAGCCATACGCTCTCTAAAGCCGTGTTTATTTTTTCTCTTTCTTTTCGATGGTTGAAATGTTCTCTTCATTGCTATATATCTTTATAAATCTTCTTGAAATATCTAATTTGATCTATTTTGGACATCTTCCCCAAAACTGCGGGCAAATATACGAAGAGTTTTTACTTTGACAAACCTAAATATCAATTTATTTTTAATTGTTTTTATTACCTTTGCCGCGACTTAAAAAACATACCTTTCATGTATAACAAAAATATAAAATTAGTAATTGCTGCTCTAATTGTTGGTGTAGCTGTTTGGCAAATGATCGAAGGATATATCGGCAATGGGATAATGCTTATCTTATTAGCAGCAATTTTTGTCTTTTTGTATTTTAAAAATGAATTAATTCTTTTAGCATTTCTAAGATTACGTAAACAAGATTTTGAAGGTGCTAAGAGATGGCTTGATAAGATAAAAAACCCTGAAAGCGCCCTTACAACTAAGCAACAGGGTTATTATAACTATCTTTTAGGGATTATGCTTTCTCAAACAAACATAACGCAAGCAGAAAAATATTTAAAGAAAGCGATAAAATTAGGATTATCTATGAATCAAGATTTGGCAGTCGCTAAATTAAATCTTGCGGGAATAGCAATGACTAAAAGAAGAAAACGAGAAGCTCAAAATCTTCTTACTGAGGCCAAGAAATTAGATAAACACAATATGCTGAAAGATCAAATTACGATGATGAAACAGCAAATGAAGAAAATTTAGGCACACTAATTGTTCTATATAATACGTTATCTAATAGAATATCGTACCAAATAGTACTCAAAAAAGACTTTATTAAACCTAAGTTTAATACTAATTACTGTTTTTTTTAAGACTTAAACAGTACATTAGCTATTGTAATTGTGATATAATGAAAAAATTATTAATTCTAGGAATACTATTTTCTTTTTCTAGCAATTTATTTGCTCAACCAGAAGTGAAAATCCCTTTTTCGACTGCAATCTCGGCACATATTGTTAAATACAATCAAAAAATCGATGATGCATATAAAGACAAAGACCTTGAACGTGCTGGTTTTTTGTTTGATTCATTAGTAAGAAACCATCTTAATGGTACTTATATGGATAATTTTAGTCTAAACACCCTGAAAGGTGATCCTATACTATTAAGAGATTACGAAAAACCAATGTTTCTTATCACATATGCTGCATGGTGTGTTCCGGGTATTGGCGAGATCCCTGCGTTAAACGACTTAGCAGATAAATTTCATGATCAGTTGGACTTTGTTGTATTATTTTGGGACACAAAAGAAAATTTAAAGTCAAAAGAAAAAGAATATACTCAGAATATCCAATTAGTATATGTTAATGAAAAAACTAATCAAGATTCGTATATCATTAATAAATTAAAACATGCTCTTGGCTTTCCTATGATGTACTTTATGGATCAAGATAAAAAAGTGTTGGATATCCGTAAAATTGAAACACATCATTCTAGTGAAACCTTAACCAATTCTTACAATATCCATTTCAATTCCTTATCTAAAGGTGTATCATTATTAATTGCTGATCTTGATGCAAAGGGTCTTTTAGAAGGTGATGAAAATGATGAAAGCGACCAAGAAGGTAGTGACAAAAGAAGAGGCAAAAAATCTAAAAAGTCTAAAGAAGAACTTGATGAAGAAGGAAGAACTGCCGAAGAAAGAAAAATTGATGAAGAATATGAGCGCTATAAGCGAGAAAAAGATTCACTAAAAAATAATCGCAGAAAGAACAACAGATAAGAATCTATTTAAAAACTACGACGTTTATTTACCAAATATCATTTTTAAAGCAACTAATAAAAGGATACCTCCAAATATCTTTTTAAGCTGTTGTTGATTTACAGAGATTGCTAATTTACTTCCTAGGTACCCACCAATTATAAAGGTAAGAGCAATAATCACAGCGTATTTCCAGTTAACATACCCTTCTTGATAATAATTATAGGCAGCCAGAAAAGTAACTGGAACTGCTAAAACCGCCAAGCTAGTTCCCTGAGCTTCATGTTGAGAAAAATTAAGCCACAAGATCATCAAAGGAATCATAACTACACTTCCTCCAATACCAAGTGTCCCACTAAAAAAACCCGCTAATAAACCTATTAGAACTAAAGAAATAAGTACAGATACATTCATGCCGCTTAAAATAAGCAGCTAACTTAAACAAAAAAACTAATAAATGTCTGTAAAAAAATTACTATTGACCCGTTCCGGTTTTATAATATCCTTCTCTTGGAATTTGGATATAATATTCTTTTCCTGAAGTATTATTTAAATGAGCTTCTCGTAACCAAGGGTTATGCAACTTTAAGATTTTATAATTTATATTATGCTTTTTTGCAAACTCATTAAAGTCAGTAATTTGTTCCTCAACCAACACTTTAAAAGTTGGGATATGCTTATAAAGGTCTTCGTTTGTAAAGTTAAACCCGTATTTCTTTGGGTTACTTAATATCTCTTTAACAGCTACAATTCTAAACACATATCTTCCAGTTTCTTCACCTAATAATAAATCATAATACGAAACAGCATTCTGTCTTTCTAATTGTCTATTTACACCTGCTCTTCCAGCATTGTATGCTGCAGCGGCAAGGGTCCATGATCCAAACTTTTTCTTTGCACTTTTAAGGTATTTACAAGCAACTCTTGTAGATTTCTCTATATGGTATCTCTCATCTACATTCTGATTAACCTCTAATCCATACTCCTTAGCTGTTCCTTTTAATATTTGCCAAAATCCAGTAGCTCTAGCAGGAGAAACGGCTTGGGTAAGACTACTTTCTATAACTGCTAAATATTTAAAATCATCTGGAACACCTTCTTCTTTAAGTATAGGTTCTATAATTGGAAAATACTTGTTTGCCCTTTTAAAAAGAAGCAAACCATTCGATTGCCAATACGTATTTACCAAAAGTTCTCTATCCATTCTTTCTCTAATATCTGGATTTTCAATAGGAACTAACTCTCCTGAAAAGTTCAGGTTATCAGGCATAGGAATTGCGTAGACATTATAGTCATTAATCAATTTATCTTCAAGAACTTCTTGAGCTAAGGGCTTTTGCGGAGCATCTTGGGTAGCATTCACCAAAATACTAAAGGTAAATAATACACCTAGAAAAACTAAAATCTTCTTTATCATCTTCATTGTTATAAGTAGGTTTTATTGGGGAAATAATATATTCTATCACAATATAACGTAAAAACTTAGACTATTGCAAGTTATCATTAATAATTTCGGGTAAATACTTATTAAACCATCTTGCACGATTAACAATCATTACATGCGTTCCTTTTTCAACAGTAATACAATTTTTAATATTCACTATCGGAAAAACGACATCTTTATCCCCGTGTATATGAATAAGATCATCTGAAGGTTTCTCCTGATCCCAACATACCATATTTTTGATAGCCCAATCCAAATATCTTTTATCATTTACAGAAAGATATCTTTGATACATTGCAGCTCTTTTTTTTGCAAAATCACCAAAAGCAAGTTTTTCCCAGTTTTCAATTTTAGAAATTAAAGATGTAGGTAATAATTTGTAAAACCCTGTTTTACGGGCTATTTTCATGCGTTTTGGCAATTCAAACTTACTCTTAACACTAGAAATGATAATCACTTTTCTAAACTTCATGCGTTTACTCATTTCCTGAACAATTATCCCTCCAAAGGAAACTCCAATCAAAACAGCATTATCATGTTTTACCGCTTCACACATTCTTTTTGCATACTCAGAGATCGATTCTTCTTTATCCGGAATCTTCCATGGTATCGTATATATACTAAATTGATTGGTCGGTAATTTTATGTTTTCAAAAATAGAAACATCCGCTGCCATTCCGGGAACAAAATAAATATGGCTAACTTCCTGCGACATAGGTATTTTAACAGAGGTTTTAAGGTTTAAAGCTCTAATTTTCTTATATTTGCACGTCAAAATTATGGTATTACCCTTTTAGAAAAAAGCAATACTTGATTAAATTTTGGTAAAAGGGAATTTTCAACTAACAAATCTTAGTTAGCCCATATAGTAGAAAAATTAGATTTTATGTATCAAATCAGCAAAAATCTATTTTTTTATTGGCTAATAAAGATTAGATATTACAGGGGATTTGCCCTATTTATGATTTAATTACCTCATAATTTAAAAAAATATGGAGAACATGAGTGATGTTGAATTAGAAATTACTGATAATGAATTTCTAAGACAATTCGAAACTACAATTGATGGTCAAAAGGCAAAGATCGAGTACGCTCAACAAGAAAGAAAGATTTTCTTAACAAAACTTATCATGAGTGAAGAACAGATTGAAAAAGGGTATGAACAGGATTTTATTATTGCAGTCTTTAATATTATCCAAGATCGTAACATCAGATTAGTTCCTACAAGCCCAATAATTGCTAAGTTTATGAGAAAAAACAGACGCAAATACAAAGACTTATTGCCTGTAGGTATCAATATCTAGTCAAAATGATCTTTTAGAAAACAAAAAAATCTGTCATGCGGCAGATTTTTTTGTTTTTAGGCTACAATTTCTTTTGAAGTAAAATCAAACCTAACCATTCCATCCTCATCAATATCTTTTAATTTTATTTGATGTACTGTATTTATATACTCAGGATTCCAGGGCATTTTTACTTTTACATAATTCTCTGTAAAGCCATGTATATATCCTTCCTTATTTTCAGATTCAAAAAGTACTGTTCTTGTCGATCCTAATTGACTTTCATAAAATGCTCTTCTTTTTTTAGCAGACAGACCACGTAACATTTTACTTCTTTTCTTACGAACATTCATCGGGACTACTCCATTCAGATTTGCAGCCACTGTATTATCTCTTTCTGAATATGTAAATACATGTAAATATGAGATATCCAAATCTGATAAAAATTTATATGTGTCTAGGAAATGATCTTCTGTTTCTCCAGGAAAACCAACAATGACATCAACACCAATACATGCATGCGGCATTACTTCTTTGATTTTCTGAACACGATCAACGTACAAATCACTAAGATATCGTCTTCTCATTAATTTAAGAATTTCATCATTTCCTGATTGTAAGGGAATATGAAAATGAGGAACAAAAGTTCTTGAATTAGCAACAAAATCGATAGTTTTATTCTTTAATAAATTAGGCTCTATTGAAGAAATTCGTAAGCGCTCAATACCATCTACCGTATCAAGAGCTTCAACCAATTCATAAAAGGTATGTTCATGCTTTTTATTACCAAACTCACCTTTTCCGTAATCTCCTATGTTAACTCCTGTTAGTACTATTTCCTTAATTCCTTTTTCAGAAATCTCTTTTGCATTTTTTAATACATTCTCTAAAGTATCGCTTCTAGAAATCCCTCTAGCTAATGGTATTGTACAATATGTACATTTATAATCACAGCCATCTTGAACTTTTAAAAATGCTCTTGTCCTATCACCAATAGAATAACTTCCTACATAGAAATCAGCCTCTTCTATCTCGCAAGAGTGTACCTCTCCAAATTCATTTTTAGACAGATCATTAATATAATCTATAATTTTAAACTTCTCTGTTGCGCCTAAAACCAAATCAACACCATCTACTGCCGCCAACTCTTCAGGTTTTAATTGGGCATAACAACCCACAGCTGCTACAAATGCATCGGGATTACTTTTTTGTGCCTGTTTTACAATAGTTTTAAATCGCTTATCAGCATTTTCAGTAACAGAACACGTATTAATTACATAGATATCCGCATTATCAGAAAAATCAACACGATCAAAACCTTCATCAGTAAAATTCCTCGCTATTGTGGAAGTTTCTGAAAAATTTAGCTTACATCCTAATGTATAAAAAGCAACTTTTTTCCTCATAAAACAATTTCATATTTCGACATAGGTAGAAATCTCATTATATTTACCACGCAACTTAATCTTAAGATTAAATTTTAAGCGTGCAAATATACCAACAATAATTCGTTTACTAAAATTGAAAACAAAGCATTTTACTTTTATAATTCGTTATTTAACAATAACTTATACACTGTTTTCTTTAGTTTCTTGCGAAAAATCCTCTCAAAATAATAAAGATCATCTTGTATTTAGATACAATCACCATAATAATGTAAGTTCTTTAGATCCTGCATTTGCCAGAGATATTCCTAATATATGGTCTACCAATCAATTATTTAATAGTCTTGT
Organism: Aquimarina aggregata; assembly: GCF_001632745.1. GTDB lineage: Bacteria > Bacteroidota > Bacteroidia > Flavobacteriales > Flavobacteriaceae > Aquimarina > Aquimarina aggregata. Next base: position 110,036 of record NZ_LQRT01000046.1, read on the forward strand.
ACAATTAGATGATTCTCTTCATATCATTCCGGATATTGCAAAAAAATGGGAGATTTCTAAAGACATGTTGACGTACACTTTTACCCTACGCAACGATATAAAATTTCATAAACACAAATTATTTAACACTCAAGACAGTACTCGTACTGTAGTTGCAAAAGATTTTGCATATAGTTTTGACAGACTTATAGATCCTAAAGTAGCCTCACCAGGCAATTGGGTACTTAAAAGTGTAGAAAATTACAAGGCTATTAATGATACTCTTTTCGAGATACGTTTAAAGAAACCCTTTCCTGCCTTTTTAGGTTTAATGAGTATGCGTTACTGTTCTGTAGTACCAAAAGAAATTGTAAACTTTTATGGAAATGAGTTTCGTTCAAACCCCATAGGAACAGGTCCTTTTAAATTTAAGCTTTGGGAAGAAAATGTAAAATTGGTATTGCGAAAAAACGAACTTTATTTTGAAAAAGATAGTAACGGAAAACAACTTCCTTACCTCGAAGCTGTAGCCATAACCTTTTTACCTGATAAACAGAGTGAATTTTTACAATTTGCGCAAGGTAAAATTGATTTATTGAATAGTCTTGATGCTTCGTATAAAGATGAATTACTAACACCGAGTGGTAAATTACGTGATCAATATAAACAACAGGTACATATTAGTAAAGGTCCTTACCTAAATTCTGAGTACCTTGGATTTTACTTAGATTCAGAAAAAGAAGAAATTCAGTCTATTTTGCTTCGCAAAGCAATCAATCATGGTTTTGATAGAGAAAAAATGATCACGTACCTTAAAAATGGTATTGGAATCCCTGCTATTAATGGTTTTATTCCTAAAGGTATTCCTGGATTTACTAATCGCTCTGGATATGAATATAATCCAGAAAAGGCCCGAAAACTTATTGATAGGTACAAAAAAGAGACTGGTAACGACACACCAATGATCAGAATTGCAACTGATGCCAATTACCAGAGTATATGCGAGTTTATTCAGAGAGAATTAGAAAAAGTAGGGCTAACAATTATAGTTGATGTGATGCCTTCTTCAACTATACGACAAAAGAAATGGGCCGGAAAACTAGAATCCTTTCGAGCGAGTTGGATCGCCGATTACCCAGATGCCGAGAATTTTTTATCACCTTACTATAGTAAAAATCATACTCCAAATGGTCCCAATTACACACATTTTAAGAATGACTATTTTGACTCCTTGTACGAAGAAAGTTTTTTAATAACAGACACCAAACTAAGAGAGCAACACTATTCTAAAATGGATTCTATTATTATTTCTGAAGCTCCAATTGTTCCCTTATACTATGACGAGGTTGTTCGTTTTACACAAAAAAATGTAAAAGGCCTTACAAATAATCCGCAAAATTTCTTGATTTTAAAACGGGTATGGAAAAAAAGTTTAAATAAAATTTAAAACAAATAAGTGTTTCAGCTGTATTTTTTGCTTTTTGTCGATTCATTTTTCTTATATTCGCTTTTCATTAGTTAAAATTTAACATTTAAATTAACCCAAATTTCATGAAAAAAATTAACCTAATTTTGCTCGCATCTTTATTTTTAGGAGTAATATCCTGTAGTAGTGATGACGAAAATCCAAACTCAAACCCTAATCAAGTTGATCCAAATCCTATAGAAGATATGGTTTTAGAAGCAAATTCGGTTTCTCAAGGCTTAACCGTTGATGGCGCCAATAGAATTACAGGTAATGCTCCTACTCCAACCGGAAATATACCTTTTGCTATTGATGAAACCAATCAATCTGGATTTTTGAATAGCGGATTTGATATCACCTTTGACGCCCCTCAAAATTTTGCAGGAGCATATCTTCAGGTAAGATCAAATGATGGCACTATCGCTTCAGATTATCTTGATATTCCTTCAACCGCTATAAGAGCTACAAGAAGTCCTATTAATCTAATGAAGTCAACTAAAATGATGGATGATGAGATAGCAATTGATGTAGATTTTGATGCTTCAATTCCTCCAGGTAAATTTTGCTACTTAATATGTATTTATGATACTGAAGGTAATATTAGTAATCCCGTAGAAGTCTGTGTTGTTGTAGAAGCCTGGGGTGGAAATTCCAACTTAATAGGGACATGGAACTATACCAAACAAATCTCTAATGGGGTAACTATACCTGTTGGAAGTATTAATTTTTGTGAAGGTCCCGAAACTATAACTTGTAATAATCAAGAAACTATTGAAGTTCCTGAAAGTGAAGGTTGGTGTTATGCTTCAACTGAAATACTACTAACACTAAAAGAAGACGGCACTTATACCCTAACGGATCTTTCTTTTCAAAAACAAAACTTTTTATTCTCAGAGAGTCAATCAGGTTGTAGTATTGTAAACGAACCTTATATTGATGAATTTGGATCTAAAGAAACATCAACAGGCTTCTGGGCATATAATGAAGAAGGTAGTGAGTTAAATCTTATAGAATTTGAAAATAAAACAATCTATTTTGAAGATAATACTGAAGACAATTATATAGAGGATACGGGAAGTCTCTTTTACTTTAGTGGAATTACAGTACTCGATGGAAATAATCTAATTATAAAAGGTACAGACTTTGATTTTAATGTAACTACCGAGTATCACTTTACAAAATAACGCTTTTTACATACCAAATACCATACGCCATCTATTTATGACAGATGGCGTTTTTTTTATGCATTATCCTATTTTTAATTTTTACGCCATTGTTTTGTCTCTTCAAAAACATGTTCTAATATTTGCTCTTCCTGTTCGTTAAATTCAAGATTTCTTCGAGACATCACCACTTTTGCTACTTCAAAAGCTTTTCTGGTTAAATAGGTTGTAAAACCAGCGCTCCCACCCCAACTATAACTTGGGATAAAATTACGCGGAAATCCACCACCAAAAATATTTGCGTTTACACCTACAACGGTTCCTGTATTAAACATTGTATTAATACCGCATTTAGAATGATCTCCCATCATTAAACCACAAAATTGTAGCCCTGTCTTAGCAAAGCCTTCGGTTTCATAACTCCATAATCGTACTGGTGCATAATTATTTTTAAGGTTCGATGTGTTAGTATCTGCACCCAGATTACACCACTCGCCTAACACAGAATTACCTATAAAACCGTCGTGTCCTTTATTCGAAAATCCAAAAATTACAGAATTATTAACCTCTCCTCCAACTTTAGAATGTGGTCCAATAGTAGTTCCTCCATAAATTTTTGCACCCATTTTTACGGTTGCAGATTCACATAACGCAAAAGGGCCTCTAATCATGCTTCCTTCCATAATTTCTGCATTTTTTCCTATATAAATAGGTCCATTACTAGCGTTAAGCGTTGCAAATTCTACAGTAACCCCTTCTTCTAAAAATATTTGTTCTTCTCCTAATATATGATTTGAACTTGAAAGGGGTTCGCTCTCCCTATCTTTTGTTAATAGATCAAAATCCTGACGAATTGCTTCTTCATTTTTCGAGAAAATATCCCACGTGTGCTGCACAGTCAAGGTTTCTTCTTCAAATTGTAATATATCATACTTATCAAAATCTACTTCTTGCCCTTCTTTAACATAGAAAGCAACTACTTCATCTTTGCAAAAAATAGCTTGATCCGTTTTAAGTTCTTTAATGCGATCAACAAGTTGATTTGTTGGCAAGTAAGATGCATTAATCATTACGTTATCTTCTAACTCCACCATCGGAAATTTAGCATTAAGATAATCTTCTGTTATGGTAGATGTAGTAAAACCCAGATGCTTTTCCCATTTTTCTCTTATCGTTAAAATACCTATTCGTATTTCTGCTACTGGTCTGGTATATGTAAAAGGCAATAGTGCATTACGTGAAGCACCATCAAAAAGAATATAATTCATGATTTGATTTCAAAAAATTTATAATTCTGAACTACTGCAAAAATAAAGACGTTCATGTTAAAAAGAATACTGTTTAGCTATTTTATTTGTAAAATAAATTTTTGTAAAAAATATAAACCATAAAAAAAGCCTTTCTAAACAGAAAGGCTTTTTAAGATATTGTAAAGCTAAATTATTTTTTGAATTTAGCATATTTGTTTTTGAATTTGTCAATACGCCCTGCAGTATCGATAAGTTTAGATTTCCCAGTATAAAAAGGGTGAGAAGATCTAGATATTTCTAATTTTATCAAAGGATACTCAACACCATCAACTTCTAACGTTTCTTTTGTATCTGCTGTAGATTTTGTTAAAAAAACATCATCGTTAGACATATCTTTAAACGCTACTAATCTATAATTTCCTGGGTGTATATCTTTTTGCATAGTATTATCTTTTCATTTTTCGAGCTGCAAATTTACAATTATTTTTTTAATTGCAAAATATTTTTAAGTAAAGAAAGTGAAAATATCTACAATTCTAAAATCAACAGCAAAATTTAAACATATAACTACGCAGATTCAGATTCACATTCATAAGCCCAAGTAAGAATAGCCCTTATTATACTTGATGAATCTCCTGCTGCGGCTATAGAACACGCATCAGAATTACTCTCTTTACTTAAACTCATTCTTAAATTTATTCTGAGATAATCAAATTGACTTGCAATTATAAAAAATTCCTCAGGTGTTATTTCCAAGTCTATAAGAATATTGTATAAATTAATAAATTCTTGAGTTTGATCACCAAGAAAATCTTGAAATAAAACTTCTAATTGAATAGTCGTAAAATCTTTTTCAAATGATTTCCTAGATATTATTTTAGTAAAATCATCCAATTTACCTGTTTTAACCGCACTATTATTAAACTCTATTAAAGTCTGTTTGACTAAATCTTCTTTTTCTGAGATTGTAATTTCACTGGAGTCTTCTTTTGAACAAGAAATTATGGTAAGCAAAAAAAGTCCAACTATAAAAAGTAATTGTTTTTTCATAATTCATAGTTTCGTTAATAAATTTTTATATAATCCTATTTTGGTATTCCTAATTTCAATTTAAATTGATTAAGCCTAAATAACACAAAATCAAACAATTGATAATTTTTGTTTTTTTTAACAGTAACCTAGTAATTACACTAGCTAACACCTTCTTTTAACTACGGTTTTACCGTAATACAAAAACGAATATACGATAAAATAACGAAATAGCCCGATGAAGTGTTTTTTTTTCAATCAAACTGTAACATTTTATTATATTTGTGAACAGATTGTAAATATTCTTACTGCTATGGAAGGATCAAATGTTTCTATTAAAAAATACATATTAAAATTTGGAGTAATTCTTGGAATTACGTCTGTTTTATACAATATCATTATTTATTTAACAGGTAATATTATTAGTGGAAAGTGGTTTTTGCCGTTAATAAGCGCCATCATTCTTATTAGTGTAATAATCTCTGGAATTTATTCGTATAAATTAGCTAATAATAGTTTTTTAAAATTAAGCAATTCAATAAAAATAGGTTTAGGTGTTTCATTACTAGGTGGTTTAATTGTTGTTATTTGGAAAATCTTCCTTTTTAATATCATAGAACCTGATATGATGGGGCAGGCTCTAAGTACGAGACAGGAACAAATAATAACTAGTAATCCCAATATATCTCAAGAAAAATTAAATCAAAGTATGGCAGTAGCCGAAAAACTTAACTCTTTATACATAAAAGTATTATATTCATTAATAGAAACATTAATATTAGGATTTTTGATTACCTTGATCGGAGGGATCATAATGCGTAAACAAAGAAACCCGTTTTAATACGCAATAGGTAATTCTAGTTATTTATTTTATTAAAATTGGATATTCTTCTTTGTCTAACAAAACTTCTTCTATCTAATCAATAATATTAATTTATATTATCACATTGTAACATTTTAGTATCTTTATATACTTATGGTGTATAGATAATCAAAACACATAACAAATGGAAAATGATCAAGCATCTACTAAGAAAATTATTATTAATTATGGCATAATCCTAGGTGTCTTATCCGTCTTAATGGGAGTTGTAATATACATCATGGATGGATATGCCGAACAAAACTGGATACATACTGTAATTGGTTTGGCTATCATAGCGGGTGTTATTGTATATGGTATCAAGGCATTTAAAGCCGTAAATGGTGGATTTCTTAAACTTGGTGAAGCTATAAAAGTAGGTATTGGTATTGCACTTATTGGAGGAATTATTGGTGTGGTTTGGACCATTCTACTAATGAACGTTATAGAACCAGGTATTGTTGACCAAATCAATGATGTACAACGTGAACAAATGTTAGAACGTTTTCCTGATATGCCAGAAGAACAGCTAAATCAAAGTTTAGAAATGGCTAAAAAATTCACTTCGCCTTATATCATTTCTGCATTTGCATTAATATGGAACCTATTTATGGGACTTATCATTTCTGTTATTGCGGGATTTGCGATGCAAAGAAAACAAGATTTACATTAAGCCCACACTTACATATCAAAATATAAAAATGGATTACAAGAAAATGTAATCCATTTTTTTTTGTAATCTTTTTACAAATCTCTCATTTGGTATATTAAAAACCAATATCGTTTTTCAGTATTTATCCAGGTTTCATTTTTTATCATATCATATCCATTTTAGCTTAATACCATCATCTACATTTTGGAGTATTATGATCAAGTTTTATGTTAAGTTTATCCATATATCCAACGAAATTTCCTCGTTGAAAACAAAATACAACCCCATATAAAATCAAAACTGAGTCAAAAATCCAACACCTTAATAATCAATTTATTAACCAGAAAAACACAATGTAAAAGCAAGTCTAATTTTATAAAAAACGACCTATTACTCTTGTGTTTTTGATTGTATTCCTTATACATTTGTGATGAACAAGCAACTCATTAAATTTTATATCAATTCAATAAAAGATGCTTTTCTACTATATCATTTCAAGAAGGTAAACTTAAAACTATGGCGTTAAAAAGTGAACAAGAAATCATAGACGGAATTATGTTAGGAGACGAAATTACTTTAGCCTCATTTTATCGTCAACATTTACCCTACATAAAAAATCATATTCTAAAAAAAGGAGGATCTAAAGAAGATGCCGAGGATATTTTTCAGGATGCACTATTGGTAATGTATTTAAAGTTAAAATCAAACGATACATTAATAAGTACTACTATTGGAGCCTATTTTTATGGTGTTTGCAAAAACTTATGGTTAAACCGCTTACGAAAAGAACGAAAGTGGTTAATGGCCGATATCCTTGCCGATGATTTTAAAGATCCACAAACAGCGATAACAGATCAAATACAACAAAAAGATCGTAAAAAACTCTTCAACACCTATTTTTCTACTTTGCATACCAGTACAAAACAATTGTGGAGTCTTTTTTTTGAAGAAAAAAACAGTAAAGAAGTATCATTAGCAATGGGATATACCGAAAAATATGTACGGAAAAAGAAATGCGAAACCAAAAAAGAGCTTATTCAAACTATATCTAAAGATCCATTATATAAGGAATTGGTAGATATTTAAACAACTTTAACTAAAAACCTTAATTAAAGTATGAAAAACCAGTTTATACCTTAAACTCTCCATTGGGCACGTATTCGCTAATTATAAAAGATCGATCATAAATTAAGAAACTGTACATATCCCAACTTATAACATTTTACTATATTTGAATATTGGTTTCTTTTTTGTTTTACGTCTGTGATGTTATTCAAAATCATAGTAGTGCTAGAAAGAAGCTTATCTTAAATTTATCTATGAATATATCTGTGGTCATACCGCTGCTTAATGAGCAGGAATCACTTAGCGAATTATACAATTGGATTGCAAAAGTTATGCAATCCAATTCTTTTTCTTATGAAATTATCTTTATCGATGATGGTAGTACCGATAAATCCTGGAGTACCATTACCCAACTCTCAGAAAAAGATAACAATGTAAAAGGAATACGGTTTCTTAAAAACTTTGGAAAATCTCAAGCATTACATGCAGGTTTTGATGCAGCTCAAGGTGATGTTATCATTACTATGGATGCCGATTTACAAGATAATCCAGAAGAAATTCCTGAAATGTATGATCTTATAGTCAACGAAAACTATGATCTTATTTCGGGTTGGAAAAAGAAACGATATGATTCTGTAATTGCTAAAAATTTACCCTCAAAGTTATTTAACGCAGCTGCACGAAAAACCTCGGGAGTAAAACTTAATGATTTTAATTGTGGTCTTAAAGCGTATAAAAATATTGTTGTTAAAAATATCGATGTGCATGGCGAGATGCATAGATACATCCCTGTTTTAGCAAAAAATGAAGGCTTTTCTAAAATTGGTGAAAAAGTAGTACTTCACCAAGCTAGAAAATACGGTAGTACAAAATTCGGAATGAGTCGTTTTATTAATGGCTTTCTTGACCTAGTCACCATTTGGTTTATGTCCCGCTTTGGTAAAAGACCCATGCACTTTTTTGGATTAATTGGTACCATATTGTTTATTATAGGTTTTTGCTTTGCTTTATATTTAGGAATAGACAAACTATTTATTGAAACCAAAGGTAGATTAATAGCACAAAGACCAGAATTCTATATTGCTCTTACAGCAATGATATTAGGAACACAATTTTTTCTTGCAGGATTTCTGGGAGAAATTATATTAACAAGTAAAAGAGATAAAAAAAGATATAACATCTCAGAAAAAATACATTTATAATCTCGGTAAACAAACTAAGCATTGTCAAGTAAGCATTACCCCATTTTTTTAGTATTTATCCTAGAAATTATATAGTATTTTTGCAATTTAAAACCATATAACATGCAAGTCGTAGCTTCTGAAATTAATAAAAGAGTCAGTGAATGGCAAACCGATACTTTTGATAAGAAAACTCAAGAGGAAATTGAAAATTTAAAAAACACAAACTCAGAAGAGTTAACTGAGAGTTTTTATAAAGATTTAGAATTTGGAACCGGCGGTATGCGTGGTGTAATGGGGATTGGAACCAATAGAATCAATAAATATACTTTAGGAAAAAGTACACAAGGATTAAGTAATTACTTACAAACACAATTTACTGGAGAAGAAATTAAAGCTGTTATTGCTTATGATTGTAGACATAATAGTGACACGCTAGCGCAAATAGTAGCAGATGTATTTTCTGCAAACGGAATTAAGGTTTTTCTATTTTCTAGCCTACGTCCCACTCCAGAGTTATCATTTGCCGTAAAAGAACTCGATTGCCATTGTGGTATTGTATTAACAGCAAGCCATAACCCTCCAGAATATAATGGCTATAAAGTATATTGGCAAGATGGTGGGCAATTGGTACCACCCCAAGATGGAGAAATTATTACTGAAATAAATGCATTACAATATTCTGATATAAAATTTCAGGCAAATACAAGCCTTATTAAGAAAATAGATTCTGAAATAGACTCTGTTTTTATTGATCAAAGTGTTAAAAACGGGAGTTTTGCTGCAGATCAAGAAGCTAAAGACAATACAACGATTGTTTTTACCTCTTTACATGGTACATCTATTACTGCTGTTCCTGAAACATTAAAAAAAGCAGGATATCAAAACGTACATATTGTAAAAGAACAAGAAGTTCCTGATGGTAATTTCCCTACTGTAAAATCTCCAAATCCAGAAGAACCAGAGGCGTTAGCAATGGCTATGCAACTCGCCAAAGAAGTAAACGCTGATATTGTAATTGGTACAGACCCTGATTGTGATCGATTAGGAATTGCAGTTCGCAATACTAAAGGAGAGTTACAATTGCTAAATGGTAACCAAACCATGATTGTAATGACATGGTTCTTACTAGAACATTACAAAAATAAGAAAGGATTATCCGGTAACGAGTTTGTAGCTTCTACAATTGTTTCGACTCCTATGATGAGAAGTCTTTCAAATGCATATGGTGTTGAATACAAAGAGGTATTAACTGGTTTTAAATGGATTGCAAAGCTCATAAAAGACTTTCCTGAACAGCATTTTATTGGTGGTGGCGAAGAAAGTTTTGGCTTTATGGTCGGGGACTTTGTTAGAGATAAAGATGCCGTTACCTCTACCTTATTGGCATGTGAAATTGTTGCTTTTACCAAATCAAAAGGTAGTTCTTTCTATACCACTCTACTTGATTTATACGTTAAACATGGTTTCTATAAAGAGAACTTAGTATCCTTAGTAAAAAAAGGGATTGATGGTGCTGCAGAAATCAAAAAGACGATGATTGATTTAAGAAATAACCCACCTAAATTTATCAATGAAGAAAAGGTTGTATTAATTGAAGATTACCAAACTAGTATTGCTACAAATATTCAAGATCATACCGAAAAAAGTATCGATGTCCCTAAATCAAACGTACTTATATTTTATACAGAAGAAGGGAGTAAAATAGCTGCTCGACCAAGTGGAACAGAACCAAAAATCAAATTTTACATGAGTGTTCAGGGAGCATTAACGACTATCGATGACTTCGAAAATACACAACAACAATTGGATGACAAAATAGTCGCCATTAAGAAAGATTTAAATTTAACTTAACCAATGGCTTGGCCATTACAAATAATTAATGAATTACTTTAAACAAATTCTTCGCTTTGCGAGACCTTATAGAATCTATGCTATACTAAATATAATTTCTAATATTTTCTATGCACTTTTTGGTACATTAGCAATGGTATCTTTATTTCCTATGCTAAATGTATTATTTGGTAATACTGTACCTGTAAAAGTAGAACCTAAATGGGAAGGTATCCTTAAAGTGAAAGAATACTCAGAAAATTACCTCAATTTTTTTGTCACTCAAAAAGCCGAAGAAGGGAATCAGGACGTACTTATTTTTATGGTAATTCTTGTTATTAGTATGTTTTTTCTGAAAAATATATTTAGCTATATGGCTATGTATTTTATAACATTTTTAAGAAATGGTGTTTTAAAAGATATTAGAGAAGAGCTTTATGAGAAAACTATGGATTTACCACTCTCCTACTTTTCTGAAAAAAGAAAAGGAGATACTATTGCAAGAATTACTACTGATGTTCTAGAAATACAACATTCATTTTTATCTATACTAGAACTTATAGTAAGGGAACCTTTAATGATTCTGTTTACCATATTTGCAATGTTATTGATAAGCCTTAAACTTACCATATTTGTATTCATATTTATACCTGTATCTGGTTTTTTAATTTCTCTTATTGGTAAAAAGTTAAAAAAACATTCAGATAATGTGCAGAAAGAGCAAGGCTATTTCTTAAGCATCATTGAAGAAACCCTAGGAGGTTTAAAGGTTATTAAAGGATTTAATGCAGAGCATATCTTTGGTGGTAAATTTAAAGAATCTACTACTAGGTTTTTTAAATATGGAAACTCATTGGCAAATCGCCAAAACTTAGCATCTCCAACTAGTGAATTTTTAGGCATTACTGTTATTGCGATATTATTATGGTACGGTGGACAAATGGTGTTAATAGAAAAATCTTTAGCTCCAGGTTTGTTTATTGTTTACATGGGACTGGCCTATAATATTCTCACACCAGCCAAAGCAATTTCTAAGGCCAGTTATGGTGTGAAACGAGGTAATGCCGCGGCAGAGCGTGTTCTTGAAATATTAAATGCATCTTCACCTTTAGAGGATAAACCTGATGCTACACATAAAGTAGACTTTACAACAGATATATCTTTAGAGAATATTTCGTTTAAATATGAAGATGAATATGTTCTTAATGATTTTTCTTTGGTAGTTCCTAAAGGAAGTTCTGTAGCCCTTGTTGGACAATCCGGAAGTGGTAAATCCACTATTGCCAATTTAGTTACTCGTTTTTATGATGTGAATAAAGGAAGTATTAAGATTGACAACTTTGACATTAAAAACCTTACAAAGAAATCGTTACGAGATCTAATGGGCCTTGTAACACAAGATTCAATTCTTTTTAATGATACAATTAAAAAGAATTTATTGATAGGACGTGAAAATGCAACAGATAAAGAAATAATAGAAGCTCTTAAGGTTGCTAATGCTTGGGAGTTTGTAAAAGAATTACCTAAAGGAATTGAGACCAACATTGGAGATAGTGGTAATAAATTAAGTGGTGGGCAAAAACAACGATTATCAATCGCAAGAGCAGTCCTAAAAAATCCACCTATAATGATTCTAGATGAAGCTACTTCTGCTTTAGATACAGAAAGTGAGCGATTGGTACAATCGGCTCTAGAAAACATGATGAAAAACAGAACAAGTATAGTTATTGCCCATAGACTATCTACTATACAAAATTCAAATTTAATCGTTGTATTGCAAAAAGGAAAAATAGTTGAAAAAGGAACTCATGAAGAGCTTATATCCAAAAATGGGGTCTATCAAAAATTAGTAACAATGCAATCTTTTGATCAATAAACACAGGTAAATCAATATTTACAAAACAAAAAAGAGTGCCTCCGCACTCTTTTTCTTCACACAAATCATCTTAATTTAGGGGCTTACTCTAAAAATTAAAACTCACTCTTATTAAAAGCTTTCATCTTGGGGAGAATGAAAGCGTTAATTCTTTATTACACTGTAAAGATACTATTTATTTTTAATTACACAAACAAAAAACGTATTTTATCTAAAAAAAATAGATTTAATCTAATAAATACATCAATAAACACAATTTTTATAGGTATTTTCTTACAAATTTTAAATTATTAAAATACTGTAAACGAAAAAAGAGTGCCTCCGCACTCTTTTTCTTCACACAAATCATCTTAATTTAGGGGCTTATTCTAAAATCAAAACTCACTCTTATTAAAACTTTTCATCTTGGGGGAAATGAAAATATTAATTCTTTATTACACTGTAAAGATACTACTTATTTTCAATTATCCCAATAAAAAATGTATTTTATCTAAAAATATAACATTTCATCTGTAAAAATTCATTTTATCATTAATAAAAGTAATACTTTTCTTACTTATTAAAAAATATGCAAAAACAAAAAAGAGTGCCTCCGCACTCTTTTTCTTCACACAAATCATCTTAATTTAGGGGCTTATTCTAAAATCAAAACTCACTCTTATTAAAACTTTTCATCTTGGGGAGAATGAAAATATTAATTCTTTATTACACTGTAAAGATACTACTTATTTTCAATTATCCAAATAAAAAATGTATTTTATCTAAAAATATAACATTTCATCTGTAAACATTAACTTTATCATTAATAAAAGTAATACTTTTCTTACTTACTTAAAAATACACGAAAACAAAAAAGAGTGCCTCCGCACTCTTTTTCTTCACACAAATCATCTTAATTTAGGGGCTTACTCTAAAAATTAAAACTCACTTTTATTAAAAACTTTTCATCTTGGGGAGAATGAAAATATTAATTCTTTATTACACTGTAAAGATACTACTTATTTTTAATTATCCAAATAAAAAATGCTTTTTATCCAAAATAAATGCGTTTTAATAAAGATTACAACCAAATATTAACAAAAATAGTAGTCTATTTCCTACTTTTATAAAAACACAAGACTATATGACATTATGGTATAACCATAAAAAAAGAGTGCTTTCGCACTCTTTCTCTTCACACAAATCATCTTAATTTAGGGGCTTACTCTAAAATTAAAACTCACTTTTATTAAAACTTTTTCATCTTGGGGAGAATGAAAATATTAATTCTTTATTACACTGTAAAGATACTACTTATTTTTAATTATCCAAATAAAAATGCTTTTTATCTATATAAATATTCGTTTAATCTTTATTATTTATTTAATTCTTACAAATTCTTACAATAATTGTGATTTAGTTTATTTACTATATTCAATTAAACCTTTTTTAATTAAATTAGTCTAACCTGTACATCCTTTAAATTAATTGTATTTGGATACCGAAGAAGAAAAAATTTTACTAATTGCATTACAGTCAGATAAGGACATTGATAAGGCATTTACTAAACTAGTGACGATATATCATAAACGATTGTATTGGCACATCCGTAATATGGTCAAGAATCATGCTGACGCAGATGATATATTACAAAATGTATTTCTTAAGGTTTATAAAAGCATAAAAAAATTTAAAGGTGACAGTAAATTATATTCATGGTTATATAGGATAGCCACAAATGAATCTATATCCTTTTTGACTCAAAAAGCCAAAAGGTATAATATTAGTAATGAAGAACTAAGTCAACAACTAATTCAAAATTTGGAAACAGATGTATATTTTGAAGGAAATGTAATTCAAATGAAATTACAAATGGCTATTGCCTCTTTACCACAAAAGCAACAACAAGTTTTCAACATGAAATACTTTCAAGAATTAAAATACAAAGAAATTTCAGAAATTCTAGAAACTAGCGAAGGGGCGCTCAAAGCATCCTATCATATTGCTACAAAAAAAATTGAAGCTTTTTTAAGAGACGATTAAACCTTTTTATATCTTTTAAGTCATATATATAGTGAAAGACAAAAAAACACATAAAAACGATAGTGGATTTAAAACACCAGAAAACTATTTTGAAAGTTTCAACCATAGACTTTTAGAAAAAATAGCTCTTAGTGAAAAACAAAAAACCTCAACACTAAAAAAAATGGATTCAGGTTTTAAAGTTGCTGATGACTATTTTATATCAGCACATGATACTATTTTACAAAAAACTATTGCACCTAAACCAAAAAGCAAATTAAGGAACTTAATATCAACTAAAAATATTATATACGTATCAGGAGTAGCGGCTATGATAGCCTTAATTTTATCTATCTCTATTACTAAAAAATCACCTCTAGATTTTGATACTATTGAAATGACGGCTATTTATGAATATTTAAATGAAGAAAATATTGAATTAAGTACTACGGATATAGCAGGTTTATTAGATGAGGACATTAACTACATACAAACTTTTGAGGATGAGCTAGGTAACCATGATAACTTACTAGACTATTTATCTGAAGAAGATTTAGAAAATGAAATTATATTTACCGAATAATTGTTTAAACATGAAAAAGATACTATTACTTACATGTATTATACTTATTTCTAACATTTCCTTTGCTCAAAAGGGATCTAGAGAAAAAGTAAAAGCATTCAAAGTAGCATATATAACTGAGAAACTAGAATTATCTAGTACAGAAGCACAGGAATTCTGGCCATTATATAATGCTCATCAAGAAACGATATCAAAATTACGAATGCAAAAACGTAAAATCATAAGAGCTCTAAAAGAGGTTAATGCAAACCAGCAAGATCTTAGTGATGAAGAAGCTACAAAATATTTAGATAATCATTTCAAATTAGAAGAGCAAAAACATCTTTCTCGTAAAAAACTTCTTACAGATCTCAAAAAAGTAATTTCTAGTAAAAAGATTTTAAAATTAATAAAAGCTGAAACAGATTTTAATAAAAGAATACTCGAAAAAATTAAAGAGAAAAGAAAAAGAGGCAATTAGCCTCTTTTTCTTTTCTCTACATCAAATGCATTTAATGTTAGATCCAAAAATTAATCGAATATCAATCTAGCTATTCTTCCTTTACCAGCGGCTATCGCAGTAGTATTAGAAATAAAGCGTAATGTATAAAAGCCTTCCTTGCTTAATTCGACCCAATTCTTTCCAAAATCATTTGATACTGAAATACCGGTAAAACCGATAGCAACCAATTTTTGTCCATTACTATTAGGAATATATCGCACACTACTTTTATAACCAGGTCCATTATCCTGAGTTATCAAACTCCAAGTTTTTCCGCCATTAACAGTAATAGCTTTATTTTGTAAATTTTTAGTAGGATTTGTGTAGTCTCCGCCAAAAATTACTCCATTATCTTTATCATAAAAATGAATAGCATATCCTCCTGTTGTAGAAGTTCCTTGTATTAAAGGAGTATTATATACCTCCCAATGTGCACCTTTATCTGGTGAATAGAACACTCTTGATTTCATACCTCCTGATAGTATCCAAGTGTTATCCCCTACACTACTAATATTTCCGTTACTTGCTGCAAAAGCAGCTTCTCCTTCTTCCGTTTTTGGTAAATCATTACAAGAAATCTTTGTCCAATTTTCACCACCATCTTTAGTTATAATGATCGACAAACAATCCTCTGTGGGGTCTCCCATTGCAATTCCTTCATTTTCATTCCAAAACAGCATAGCATCATAAAACACTTTATCATGAGTTTCTGTATACACTATTTTTTCCTCTTTAGTAATCAGGTCAATTTTTCTCATCCTTGCAGGAGAGCCAATACCCAAACTAAAAAAAGATGAATTATTAAAACCTACTGCACGTTGCTCTGTAATCCAATTGTTTTCATTTTTAGTCTTCTCAGAAATTTCAAATTCTATTAATTCATGATAATTCGTTTTTAGATTAATAAATCCATATCCTTTATTATATCCAAATCCTATCAACGTATCATTATATATATCCAGTGCGCGTATACTTATTGAATCTTCAAGAATCATATCAATTTTAACCCGAGTAAAATCATGAATATTATTATTTTCTTGACTAGTACAGCACATAGAACCTAAAACCAATATAAAAATAATCGTGTATTTCATTAATTAATAATTTTAACCAAATATAATTGTATTTCCCAACAAAGACATACCTTTGCACACCTTAAAAAAAACAATACCATGCGTTTACATAGAAACCTTGTCTTTGCTGTTATAGATGGATTGAATGAAATATTCAACAAAGGAGCATATGCAGATAAAGTTGTTCAAAAACTATTAAAGAGAGATAAAAGATGGGGCGCACGTGATCGTGGTTTTGTTGCTGAAACTGTGTATGAAATTGTAAGATGGAAACGTCTGTATGCTGAAATTGCCGAAGTAAAAGAGCCTTTTAATAGAGATAACTTATGGCGGATTTTTGCTGTATGGGCCACTTTACGAGGTATTCCCCTGCCCGATTGGAAACAAATTGAACCAACTCCAACTCGACGAATTAAGGGTAAATTTGATGAACTTAGTAAGATAAGAAAGTTCAAAGAATCTATTCCTGATTGGATGGACGAACTAGGAGAGCAGGAATTGAAAAAAGCATGGGATCAAGAAATCCACGCATTAAATGAACAAGCTCCTGTAATTTTACGTGCTAATACTTTAAAAATATCAAGAGATAAACTAAGAAGTATTCTTGAAGACGAGAATATTGATACCGAATTTATTAAAGGTCATAATGATGCTCTTAAACTTGTAGAAAGAACAAATGTGTTTTCTACAGAAGCTTTTAAAAACGGAATGTTTGAAGTACAAGATGCATCTTCTCAACTAGTTGCCGATTATTTAGATGTTCAACCAGGACAACGTATAGTAGATACATGTGCCGGAGCAGGAGGAAAAACACTTCATCTTGCTGCTTTAATGCAAAACAAAGGACAAATCATAGCTATGGATATTTATGAAAATAAATTAAAAGAGCTAAAAAGAAGAGCCAAAAGAGCAGGTGCACATAATATAGAACCTAGAGTAATTACGGGAACAAAAGATATCAAAAAACTTCACGGCAAAGCAGATCGTGTATTAATTGATTCTCCTTGTAGTGGTTTGGGTATACTTAGAAGAAATCCTGATGCAAAATGGAAATTACAACCTGAGTTTTTAGATAACATAAGAAAAACGCAATCAGACATACTAGAAAGTTATTCTAAAATCGTTAAATCCGGAGGGAAACTTGTTTATGCAACATGCTCTATCCTGCCCTCTGAAAATCAGGATCAAGTGAAAAAATTTCTTTCTACAGAAATTGGCCAAGATTTTACCTTAATCAAAGACAAAAAAATTCTTGCTCACAAATCTGGCTTTGATGGATTTTACATGGCATTATTAGAAAAAAAGTAACATCAAATACATTAAATTGACCTATTTACTAATTTTGAAATTGTAAATAGGCCATAATTCTTATCCTATATTTTATCGATGGACTACAAATCGGTGAATAAATTCATAATTGTTTTCTGTTTTAAGCCGTATAGCATATAGTCCTGTTTCTAAATTACCAACATGGATCAGTTCGGTAGTGCCATGGTCTTTTGTTACAGTATTTGTATATATTTTACTTCCTGTAACAGGACTAAATATAGTATACCGTAAGGTTTGCCCCATGAAATTATCTAATGCTAATTTTAATGTATTTGTAACAGGATTAGGAAATATCGTTAAACTAAATTCTTTGTTAGATTCAATATTAACATTATTTGGAGTTACGGTTGCATTTTCATCATTTTTACTAACAGATATTAAATCAAATTGTTGATTTTTATTATTTAATGTTTTTGTCCAGGTATGAACATTCGCACCATTTTCATTATTCTTATCCAGAGCTTGATCTTCGCAATGAACAGGAATTAGGAAATAACTATCATTATATTTTTCAACATACCACTTTTGGTGGTCTGAATTTGGGCTAGTCCAAGTATTTACATTTTTTCTATTTCCGCATTCACCCTTATAAACCTCTAAAAACCTTCCTGTACCAATGTTTCGCACAGTATGTTTTCCATCTGATAGATGTTTAAATTCCCATTTGTGGTCACTAAATACTTTTGCGCTAGAATACATTCTTACATTAAAATTATCCCAACTCGGTGACATTACATTTTCATTATTAGCATTACTCCTAATTGTAAAAACTCCATTTACCGATTCTCTCCCAGTAGCAATAGGATTTCCAATGGTAATTGTTATTTGTTTTTCTTTTTTACCTCCTTTATTATCTTCTGCTATTGCCTTTAACTTATAAGTTCCTGACGACAAGTTTTTTAACTTAGCATCCTTATCTTCTAAATGTCCCCATTCATAAGGAGCATGAGTTTCTTGTCTAATAAAATTATTATTAATGTATAGTTTCACATTGGCAACATTTCCATCTTTATCGTCCGCTAGAATTATAGGTTTCAAATCGGTACCAACGGCAAATTGATCTCCATTTTTAAGTGTTTTAAATACTACAGTAGGAAGTTGATTATTGTTTCCATTACCTATATGTTTAATCGCATATAAAATTCCTCCTTTTGGTCTTACAGACCTAAGTACTTTAGGATTACCAAAATTGTTATAAATAAAAACTTTATCTGATCCTCCAAACTCTCCAACTTTACCTTTCACATCGGTGGTATTGTTGTATATTATATTATTTGGACCCGGAGGCTTATGACCATACTGCGCTCCCCCTGTAGCAAAGGCTCCCCAACTTCTCCAACGTTGTATGGTTATTTTGTTTTTTTCGATAAGATTATTGCCATCATCTTTATTATGGAAATTAATATCTGTATTCACAAAATTACAATCAAACACAACATTATGATCCGCTCCTTGTTGAATGGCAAAATGACGAATTCTTTTTACAGTTTCATTATAAAATAAATTATCATGTCCTCTAACGTCGTAGTATCCTTCTCCTCCTCCACCTTTGTTATAAGAACCATCTATTAGATTATCTCTAAACGTATTATAATTACCATCTACTTTAATAGGATTAGTACCGGCTTCAATAAACTCACAATTATCTACCCAATTATCATTAGAATCATTCTCTATCCGAACAAAAGTCACATATAAATTTTTAATTCCATTAGGATCATTCTCATGACATCTCCTGCACCATTTATTGGTTGGATTATTACGATCATCTTGAGGTGATGCATTGGATACGGGAAAAGTAAATTTTAAATCTTCTAACCCTGCCTTGGACACCTTATCAAAAATAATTGCATATTTATCATTAGTTCCTCTTAGAGTTACTCTAACAATACTTTGTCCTGGTATACCTCTAAGAATAACACCACTTTTCATTCTTATCTCCTTGTTAAGGATATGAATTCCTTTTTCTAAAAATACGACACCGCCTCCTTTGGTGCTCGTTCTATCAATTGCTTTTTGAATATCTGTGCCAGGACCAAGTCTTTCTATTACAGGTAACTCTGTTCTTAGCGGAATTCCTCCTCGGACTCCTACTTTTGACCATCGTTCCATTTTTGGATAATCACTATCATTTTTAGAAACGTCAAAGGTCCATCCTGGATCACCAATCCTTTGTGCGTTAATATGAGATAAAGTAAGTAAGAATATTGAAATTAGGAATGTGATCTTAAATTTTGTGCGAAATGGGGTTTTCATATTTTTTATTGTGATTAGTATAAGTTATAAAAGTTGGTATTTAAAATAAATCAAAGATTAAAAATACTACCATAAAACATAGAGACCTTTAAAGTTCTAGTATCCGTAAGGCAATATTTTAAAATCGTTTTTTCTTATAAAGAATACGTTCATAATACTAAAATTCAAGCTTAGACAAGTAATTGTTAAAATTTGGTGGATAACTATATGTTTGAATGCTAATTTTATGCAAAACTTTGTGCAGAAAACAGTAAATTTGCTCCTTGTTTAATACAACACAATAATCCTAAAATGATTCATTTCTTCGGAAACCAAAACGAGAAGCTATTTGCAGTTCAAACAGACAAAGAAATCTCACCTGAAAATATTAAAAAATTAATCTGGTTATTTGGCAACCAACCTATACTTTCTGCGGCGTCTATTGACGCTTTTTTTGTTGGTCCACGTGCCGCGATGATTACTCCTTGGAGCACCAATGCAGTTGAAATAACGCAGAACATGGGTGTTAAAGGAATTATCAGAATAGAAGAATTTCAAGCTGTTTCTAAAGATTTTACAGATTTTGACCCAATGCTTTCTCAAAAGTATAATGGATTGGATCAAGATATTTACACTATTGCTATTAAGCCTGAGGTCATTTTAGAGATTGATGACATTGCAGCCTATAATGCTCAGGAAGGTTTAGCACTAAACGATGAAGAAATAGAATATTTAGAAAGTGTAAGTATTAAAATTGGAAGAAAACTAACAGACTCTGAAGTTTTTGGATTTTCGCAAGTAAATTCAGAACATTGTCGTCATAAAATATTCAATGGCACTTTTGTTATTGATGGAGAAGAAAAACCAACTTCTCTTTTTAAATTAATTAAAAAAACTTCAGAAACAAATCCAAATGATATTGTTTCTGCTTATAAAGATAATGTAGCCTTTATAAAAGGACCGAAAGTCACACAATTTGCACCTAAAACTGCCGATAAGCCAGATTTTTACGAAGAAAAAGAATTTGAAAGTGTTATTTCTCTTAAAGCAGAAACACATAATTTCCCTACAACTGTAGAGCCTTTTAATGGTGCAGCAACAGGATCTGGTGGTGAGATTAGAGATAGACTTGCAGGAGGTAAAGGTTCTTTGCCTTTAGCAGGAACTGCAGTTTACATGACTTCCTATTCGAGATTAGAAGATAATCGTCCATGGGAACAAGGCACAAATGAAAGAGATTGGTTATATCAAACTCCGATGGATATTTTGATAAAGGCCTCTAATGGAGCCTCTGATTTTGGGAATAAATTTGGACAACCCCTGATTACTGGATCAGTATTAACTTTTGAACATGAAGAAGAAGCTCGAAAACTAGGGTTTGATAAAGTTATTATGCAAGCAGGTGGTATCGGATATGGTAAAGCTGAACAAGCTTTAAAAGCTACCCCGCAAAAAGACGATAAAATTGTAATTCTAGGTGGTGAAAACTATCGAATTGGTATGGGAGGTGCTGCCGTTTCCTCTGCAGACACAGGAGAATTTAGTAGTGGAATAGAACTAAATGCTATTCAGCGTTCCAATCCCGAAATGCAAAAAAGGGCTGCCAATGCTATACGTGGAATGGTCGAAAGTGAAGAAAACACTATTGTTTCCATTCATGATCACGGTGCAGGAGGACATCTTAATTGCCTTTCTGAACTCGTTGAAGAAACTGGTGGTAACATAGATCTTGATAAATTACCAGTAGGTGATCCTACACTATCTGCCAAAGAAATTATTGGTAACGAATCACAAGAGCGTATGGGCTTAGTGATAAGTAAAGAAAATATATCTACTCTCGAGCGTATTGCCCAACGTGAGCGTTCTCCTATGTATCAAGTTGGTGATGTAACCGGAGATCATAGATTCACGTTTACTTCTAAAACCAAAGGTGATACACCTATGGATTTAGCACTTGAAGATATGTTTGGGAGTTCTCCTAAAACTATTATGAATGATGTTACTATTGACCGTAACTACAAAGACATTTCATATGCTAATAATGATTTTTACAACTATTTAAACAAGGTGCTACAATTAGAAGCTGTAGCCTGTAAAGATTGGTTGACAAACAAAGTAGATCGTTGCGTTGGTGGTAAAGTAGCCAAACAACAATGTGTTGGACCTTTACAAATACCTCTAAATAATTGTGGTGTAATGGCATTAGACTATACCAGTTCTGAAGGTATTGCCACTAGTATTGGTCATTCCCCAATATCTGGATTAATTGATCCTAAAGCCGGAAGTAGAAACTCTATAGCAGAGGCCTTAACAAATATCATTTGGGCTCCTCTTAAAGATGGACTAGCATCAATCTCTCTATCTGCCAATTGGATGTGGCCTTGTAAAAATGAAGGTGAGGATGCCAGATTATATGAAGCTGTAAAAGCAATTTCTGATTTCGCTATAGAACTAGATATCAATGTTCCTACAGGTAAAGATTCTTTATCTATGAAACAAAAATATCCTAATGAAGAAGTCATTGCTCCTGGAACGGTAATTATATCAGCAGCTGCTAATTGTAATGATATTAATAGTGTTGTTGAACCTGTACTTCAAAAACATGGAGGATCTATTTATTACATAAATCTGTCACAAGATTCTTATAAACTAGGAGGATCTTCTTTTGCTCAAATACATAATAAAATAGGAACTGCAGCACCAACAATAAAAGACTCGGCGCAGTTTAAAAAGACATTTAATGTTATTCAGGATCTAATCCGAAATAAACATATAGTAGCTGGGCATGATGTCGCTTCTGGTGGTTTAGTCACAACATTATTAGAGCTCTGCTTTGCAGATGTTCATCTTGGAGCAGATATCGACCTTACTTCTATTCAGGAATCCGACTCTATTAAATTATTATTTGCAGAAAACTCAGGAATCGTTATCCAAAGTGCTCTCAATTCGGATATAGAATCTGTACTATCTGACCATGGCATCGAATTCTTTGCCATTGGAAAAGTAACTCAAGAAGCTGTTGTGTATCTTAAAAATTCAACTGATACTTTCACTTTAGATATTGAAGAATTAAGAAACACTTGGTATAAAACTTCTTTTTTATTAGATCAAAAACAAACTGCCAATAATTTGGCAAAAGATAGATATCAGAACTTTGCAAAACAGCCATTGCAATATGAGTTTCCTATTCATTTTATGGGTAGAAAACCCATAATAGACACTACCAAACCAAAACCCAAAGCAGCTATCATTCGTGAAAAAGGAAGTAATTCTGAACGCGAAATGGCAAATGCAATGTACTTAGCTGGATTTGATGTTAAAGACGTACATATGACAGATTTAATATCAGGTCGTGAGACTTTAGAAGACATACAATTTATTGGCGCCGTTGGAGGTTTCTCAAATAGTGATGTATTAGGCTCTGCAAAAGGTTGGGCAGGTGCTTTTTTATATAATGAAAAAGCCAATACTGCGCTAAAGAATTTCTTTAAAAGAGAAGACACTTTATCTGTAGGTATTTGTAATGGGTGTCAATTGTTTATGGAGTTAGAAGTAATTAACCCAGATCATTCAGAACACGGTAAAATGATTCACAATGAATCCCAAAAACATGAAAGTAGTTTTACTTCAGTTAAAATACAAGATAATAATTCGGTGATGTTATCGTCTATGGTAGGTACCACACTAGGAGTATGGATTTCTCATGGAGAAGGAAAGTTTAATCTCCCTCTATCAGAAGATCAATATCAAATCGTAGCTAAATATGGATATGAAGAATACCCTTCTAATCCAAACGGCTCAGATTACAATACAGCTATGATGGCAGATAAAAGTGGACGACATTTAGTTACTATGCCACATATTGAGCGTTCAATATTTCAATGGAATTGGGCAAATTACCCAAAAGGAAGAAAAGATGAAGTTTCGCCTTGGATAGAAGCTTTTGTCAATGCTAGAAAATGGCTAGAGAATAAATAGTTTTCATGAAACATAAAAAAGCACTCTTGGTTATTGATATGCAAAAAGGTTCTTTTATATCAAAGACTCCTAGATTTGATACCGAGGGTGTAATACTTAGGATAAATAAATTATCTAAACTTTTTAGAAACTCCGGATTTCCTGTAATTTTCATACAACACGATGGCACTAGTGCAAATGAGTTTATTCCTAACACTACGGAATGGGAAATACTAGATGCATTAAATGTTGACGCCATAGATATCTGTGTAAATAAATATGCTAATGATCCTTTTTACAAATCCAAATTACAATCGTTATTAAGCTATCATAAAGTAGATGAGTTGTATATTACAGGATGTGCTACAGATTTTTGTATTGCTTCAACAATTCAATCAAGTATTGTAAAAGATTATGATATTACAGTTGTAGAAGACGGACATACTACGGGAGAAAGACCGCATTTAAAAGCTAATAAAATTATTGAACACTATAATTGGGTGTGGAAAAACATGATCAAAACAGAAGGAAATTTGGTCGTTAAAAATTTTAAACAGATTGAAAAAGAAATGATAACTACTTAATAATAAAATACCTACAATAAAATTTAAACAAATCTTATTCTTCTAAAAAAAATACTTTCTAATACTTATCATTAAAAATTATAAAATTACCTATATTTATAAGAACCTATTTCACAAAGCATTACATTAAAAGCTTTTGAACATCAGAACAAAAAATATAGCAACAAAAACAAGAAAATATTGAAGAGTTACTAAATTAAAGCTTGTTTTTTTATATATTAGGGTTGCGTATTATCAGATTTTTTATAATTTGCGAAACTATGCACGCATAATAGTTTTTAATACCCTCAAAAACTATTAAAATATTTTAAAATAACATATGACTACAATTACTAGACTATTTGATTTTCCTCACTATCAACTAAACAAATTCAATTTAGATAAGGCCTTAATAACCAAATATGATGGCAAATGGGTAGCTACCTCTTCTGCAGAATATGTAGAAAAAGCTAACCAACTTAGTCGAGGCTTACTGCGTTTGGGTGTAAAACCAAATGATAAAGTAGCAATAATATCTTCAAATAATAGAACAGAATGGAATATAACAGATATTGGTGTTTTGCAAATTGCAGCCCAAGATGTTCCTATTTACCCTACGATATCTCAAGAAGATTACGAATACGTTTTAAATCACTCTGAATCGGTATATTGTTTTGTTTCAGACAAAGAAGTATATCAAAAAGTAAAAAATATCCATGCTAATGTACCTTCACTAAAGGAAGTGTATTCTTTTGATGACATCGATGGTTGCAAAAATTGGAATGAAGTATTAGAACTTGGTAAAGATGATAGTAATCAAGACGAAGTTGAAAAAATTATGGCTTCTGTAAAAGAAGATGATCTTGCAACTTTAATCTATACATCCGGAACAACAGGAAGACCTAAAGGTGTAATGCTAAGTCATAAAAATATTGTTAGTAATGCACTAGCAAGTTCTACAAGGTTTCCGTTAGCATCTGGAACTACAAAAGCATTAAGTTTTTTACCTGTTTGCCATATTTATGAGCGAATGACCATGTATTTTTATCAATATCTTGGAGCGTCTATTTACTTTGCAGAATCTTTAGAAACTATTAGTGATAACCTAAAAGAAGTGAAACCAGATGTAATGACTGCGGTGCCTAGACTACTTGAAAAGGTATACGACAAGATCATAGCTAAAGGAACAGATTTAACAGGTATCAAAAAGAAACTATTCTTCTGGGCTGTAGAATTAGGTTTACAATATGAGCCCTATGGAGCTAATGGTTGGTGGTATGAAAAGAAACTAGGGATTGCTAGAAAATTAATTTTCAGCAAATGGCAAGAAGCTCTCGGTGGTAATATCAAAGTTATCGCATCAGGAAGTGCTGCATTACAGCCTAGACTAGCAAGAGTATTTAATGCCGCTGGACTTGCTGTTATGGAAGGTTATGGATTGACAGAAACATCACCAGTAATTTCTGTTAATGACACTAGAAATAATGGCTTCAAAATTGGAACCGTAGGAAGAATACTTCCGGATACAGAAGTAAAAATAGCAGAAGATGGTGAGATTCTAGTAAAAGGTGCTCAGGTAATGCAAGGGTACTATAAAGATGAAGAAAAAACTAGTGAAGCCTTACAAAATGGATATTTTCATACCGGTGATATCGGTGAAATTGATAGCGAAGGGTTCTTACGTATTACAGATCGTAAAAAAGAGATGTTCAAAACCTCTGGTGGTAAATACGTTGCTCCACAATTGATTGAAAATGCCATGAAACAATCTCGTTTCATAGAACAAATCATGGTTATTGGAGAAGGAGAAAAAATGCCTGCAGCCTTTGTGCAACCAAATTTTGAATTTTTAAAAGATTGGGCACAACGTAAAGGGCTAGACATAGGATCCACAACGCAAGAAATGATATCCAATCAAACTGTAATTGATCGTTATCAAGAGGAAGTTGATGAACATAATGAGAAATTTGGAAAATGGGAACGCGTAAAACGATTTGAACTTACACCAGACGAATGGAGTATAGATTCTGGTCACCTTACCCCTACAATGAAACTTAGAAGAAAAATTATAAAGGAAAAATATACAGAATTATATTCTAAAATTTATGGCTAATTCAATTCGCTGATTACAATAGAAGATGCGTACAAGCTTAACTATAAATCAGTAAACTCCTCATTTTATGAGGAGTTTTTTTATTAATTCAACAGAAAAACGTAAATTACTTCAGTTTTTCTTAAAATATTACATTATTTATTATGCGTGCATAATAAATTTTCTTACCTTTACCTTCATAATAATTTTTGAATGAGGGAAAAAACAATTGATTATGCGCTCAGGGCCACTTGGATGGCTGTAGCCAAAATGTATAATGAAGAAGCGAGTAAAAAAGGAAGCACTATGGCTACTGGATTTGCCCTACTTAGCATCGATCCAGAAACTGGTACTCCTTCAACTTCTTTAGGTCCCAAAATGGGAATGGAAGCTACAAGTCTGTCACGTACTTTGAAAACCATGGAAGAAAAAGGTTTAATCTTTAGAAAAAAGAATCCTCAAGACGGCCGTGGTGTACTCATATATTTAACTCCTTTTGGTTTAGAAATGAGAAATTTCTCAAAAGAAGTAGTATTCACTTTTGATAATGCTGTTAAAAAACATATTCCAAAAGAGAAGTTAGAAACTTTCTTAGAAGTCTTTCAATTAATCAATGATCTGATTTCTTCTAAAAAAGTATACACAAAAAACGAATCTATAACACCTTAATAACTCGAAGTTAAACAAAATGAAAAGAACCATTAAAAAAGTTGCAGTCGTAGGATCAGGAATAATGGGATCCGGTATTGCATGTCATTTCGCTAATATTGGTGTCGAAGTGCTATTATTAGATATAGTTCCTAGAGAACTAAACGACAAGGAAAAAGCAAAAGGACTTACCCTTGAAAACAAAGTGGTACGTAATCGATTGGTAAATGATTCTCTTACCGCAGCTCTTAAATCTAAACCTTCTCCTATCTATCATCAGAAATTTGCAAGTAGAATCACTACAGGTAATCTGGAAGATGATATTGCAAAAGTAGCGGATGTAGATTGGATTATCGAGGTTGTTGTAGAAAGACTTGATATTAAAAAAATAGTTTTTGAAAACTTAGAGAAACATAGAACTCCAGGGACATTAATAACTTCTAACACCTCTGGTATTCCTATAAAATTCATGAACGAAGGACGCAGTGAAGATTTTCAAAAACACTTCTGCGGAACACACTTCTTCAACCCTGCGCGTTATTTAAAATTGTTTGAAATCATACCAGGACCTAATACCTCTCAAGAAGTATTAGATTTCCTAAATGGTTATGGTGAAAAATTCTTAGGGAAGACATCTGTAGTTGCCAAAGATACTCCTGCGTTTATAGGTAACAGAATAGGTATTTTTAGCATCATGAGTTTATTCCATATGGTTAAAGAGATGGGATTAACTATTGAAGAAGTAGATAAACTTTCTGGTCCTGTGATCGGTCGTCCAAAATCAGCTACTTTTCGTACAGTAGATGTAGTAGGATTAGATACATTAGTACATGTTGCAAATGGTATTGCTGAGAACTGTACAGATGATGAACGTCTTGAGTTATTTAAACTTCCTGAGTTTATTAACACCATGATGGAGAATAAATGGTTAGGAAGTAAAACGGGTCAGGGATTTTATAAAAAAAGTGTTTCTGCTGAAGGTAAAAAAGAAATCCTTTCTCTGGATCTAGACACACTAGAATATAGAACAAAAAAGAGAGCTTCTTTTGCAACTTTAGAAATGACCAAAACTATTGATAAAGTAGTAGATCGTTTTAAAGTTCTAGTTTCAGGAAAAGATAAAGCTGGTGAATTTTACAGAAAAACACTATCTGCTTTATTTGCATATGTTTCTAATCGTATCCCCGAAATCACCGATGATCTATATAAGATTGATGATGCAATGAAAGCCGGATTTGGTTGGGAGCACGGACCATTTCAAATATGGGATGCTGTTGGTGTTGAAAAAGGAATAGAAATAATGAAAGCAGAAGGTTTAGAACCTGCAGCTTGGGTAAATGATATGATCGCTTCTGGTAGTACTTCATTCTATACAGTAAAAGAAGGAGCTACTTATTTTTATGATATCCCTAAGAAAGAACAAACTAAAGTTCCGGGACAAGATGCCTTTATTATTCTTGACAATATCCGTAAATCATCAGAAGTATTTAAAAATAGTGGTGTTGTTGTAGAAGACCTTGGAGACGGCATCTTAAATGTCGAATTCCAAAGTAAAATGAATACTATTGGTGGAGATGTTTTAGCCGGTCTTAATAAAGCAATTGATATTGCTGAAAAAGATTTTCAAGGGCTGGTTGTTGGTAATCAGGCGGCAAATTTCTCTGTAGGAGCAAATATTGGAATGATATTTATGATGGCAGTAGAGCAAGAATATGATGAGCTTAATATGGCTATAAAATATTTCCAGGACTCTATGATGCGTATGCGATATTCTTCAATTCCAACAATTACAGCTCCTCATGGTATGGCTCTTGGTGGTGGTTGTGAAATCTCACTTCATGCCGATAAAGTTGTTGCAGCTGCTGAAACTTATATGGGGTTAGTAGAGTTTGGTGTTGGTGTGATCCCTGGTGGTGGTGGATCTAAAGAAATGGCACTAAGAGCTTCAGATCTTTTTAAGAAAGATGATGTTGAGCTAAATATATTACAAGAACATTTCTTAACTATTGGTATGGCTAAAGTATCAACTTCTGCCTATGAAGCATTCGACACAAATTTACTTCAAAAAGGAAAAGATATAGTTGTGGTTAACAAAGATCGCCAGATCGCAACCGCAAAAGCTCATGCTAAGTTAATGGCAGAGCAAGGATATACACAACCTCCTCGTCGTAAAGATGTTAAAGTACTTGGTAAACAAGCTTTAGGAATGTTCCTAGTGGGTACAGATTCTATGGAAGCTAGTAAGTACATCTCTGAACACGATCAAAAAATAGCTAATAAACTTGGGTATGTAATGGCCGGTGGAGATTTATCTGAACCAACTTTAGTATCAGAACAATATCTATTAGATCTAGAACGTGAAGCTTTCTTGTCATTATGTACAGAACGCAAGACACTTGAGCGTATCGAGCATATGCTTAAAAAAGGTAAACCGCTAAGAAACTAGAAAAAGAAAAAGAAATGAAAACAGCATATATAGTAAAAGCATATAGAACAGCCGTGGGAAAAGCACCTCGCGGAGTATTTAGGTTCAAAAGAACAGATGAATTAGCAGCTGAGACCATCCAACACATGATGAAAGAGCTTCCTAATTTAGACAAAGATCGCATAGACGATGTTATCGTTGGTAACGCAATGCCAGAAGGATCTCAAGGACTAAACATGGCACGTTTAATTTCACTTATGGGATTAAATTCTATTGATGTTCCTGGAGTAACCGTAAATAGATTTTGCTCTTCAGGTATCGAAACTATTGGAATTGCAACAGCTAAAATACAAGCAGGAATGGCCGATTGTATTATCGCTGGTGGTGCAGAAAGCATGAGTTCTGTTCCTATGACAGGATATAAAACAGAATTAAATTATGATTTAGCAAAATCAGGTCATGAAGATTATTATTGGGGAATGGGAAATACCGCAGAAGCTGTTGCCCACCAATTTAAAGTATCTCGTGAGGATCAAGATGAATTTGCATATAATTCTCACATGAAAGCTTTAAAAGCTCAAGCAGAAAATCGTTTTCAAGATCAGATTGTGCCAATCAATGTAGAACAAATTTATGTTGATGAAAACGGTAAAAAAGCTACAAAATCATATACTGTTAATAAAGACGAAGGTCCTCGTGCAGGAACCAGTAAAGAAGTTCTAGGTAAACTTAGACCAGTTTTTGAAGCTGGAGGTAGCGTTACTGCAGGTAACTCATCTCAAATGAGTGATGGTGCGGCTTTTGTAATGGTCATGAGTGAAGATATGGTAAAAGAGCTAAACCTTGAACCTATCGCTAGGTTAGTTAACTATGCAGCCGCTGGTGTAGAACCAAGAATAATGGGTATTGGCCCGGTAAAGGCTATTCCAAAGGCTCTGAAACAAGCTGGATTAAAACAAGATGATATTGAATTAATAGAGCTTAATGAAGCTTTTGCTTCTCAATCCCTTGCCGTAATGCGCGAATTAAATATCAACCAAGATATTGTAAATGTTAACGGAGGTGCAATTGCACTTGGTCATCCACTTGGATGCACAGGAGCCAAACTTTCGGTTCAATTATTTGATGAAATGCGCAAACGAGACATGAAAGGAAAATACGGAATGGTTACGATGTGTGTTGGAACCGGGCAAGGTGCCGCTGGTATTTTCGAATTTTTAAACTAAAAAGCTAAGAAAAAATAAAATAATGAGTACAGAAACTACAAACAAAGATATTCTTAGAGGAGGACAATTCCTTGTTAAAGAAACTAAAGCTGAAGATGTATTTACTCCAGAGGATTTCTCTGAAGAACAGAAAATGATGCGTGACAGTACCAAAGAATTTGTAGACCGCGAACTTTGGGCACATTGGGAAAAATTTGAATCAAAAGATTATGCCTATACAGAAGCATGTATGAAAAAAGCCGGTGAGCTTGGATTACTTGGTGTTTCTGTTCCAGAAGCATATGATGGATTGGGAATGGGATTCGTATCTACGATGTTAGTTTGTGATTATATTTCTGGTGCAACAGGATCATTTAGTACCGCTTTTGGAGCACATACCGGTATTGGTACAATGCCTATCTCACTATATGGAAACGAAG
Source organism: Aquimarina aggregata (assembly GCF_001632745.1). GTDB lineage: Bacteria > Bacteroidota > Bacteroidia > Flavobacteriales > Flavobacteriaceae > Aquimarina > Aquimarina aggregata. The sequence goes on from NZ_LQRT01000046.1 coordinate 141,423, forward strand.
AACAAAAGAAAAAGTATGTTTCTAAATTAGCTACTGGTGAATGGATGGGATCATACTGTTTAACAGAACCAGGAGCTGGATCAGATGCCAATTCTGGTAAAACAAAGGCTGTTTTATCAGATGATGGTAAACATTATTTGATTTCTGGTCAAAAAATGTGGATTTCAAATGCTGGATTCTGTAATGTTATGATCGTATTCGCTAGAATCGAAGACGACAAAAATATTACTGGGTTTATCGTAGAGTATGATCCAGAAAATGCAAATGGAATTACTTTAGGTGAAGAAGAAAAGAAATTAGGTATTCACTCATCCTCTACTCGTCAAGTGTTTTTTAGTGACACTAAGGTACCTGTAGAAAATATGTTATCTGAAAGAGGTAACGGGTTTAAAATCGCCATGAATGCATTAAACGTTGGGCGTATCAAATTAGCAGCTGCTTGTTTGGATGCACAGCGTAGAGTAATTGGTGAAGCTACAAAATATGCAAACGAGCGTATCCAGTTTAAAACACCTATTATGAACTTTGGCGCTATCAAAGCTAAAATTGCTGAGATGGCTACAAACACTTATGCTGATGAATCTGCATCCTATAGAGCTGCAAAAAATATAGAAGATAGAATTGCTATCCGTCAAGCGGAAGGAAACTCTCATCAAGAGGCAGAGCTTAAAGGAGTTGAAGAATATGCAATTGAGTGCTCTATACTTAAAGTAGCTGTTTCTGAAGACGTTCAGAGTACGGCTGATGAAGGTTTACAAATTTTTGGTGGAATGGGATTCTCTGCTGATACTCCTATGGAATCTGCTTGGAGAGATGCTCGTATTTCTCGTATCTATGAAGGGACGAATGAAATCAACCGAATGCTTGCTGTTGGAATGTTAGTGAAGAAGGCCATGAAAGGTCATGTAGATCTTCTTGGACCTGCTATGAAAGTAGCCGATGAATTAACTGGAATTCCTTCTTTTGATGTACCAGATTATTCTGCTTTACTTTCTGAAGAAAAAGAAATCCTTGCTAAACTTAAAAAAGTATTTTTAATGGTTGCTGGTTCTGCAGTACAAAAATTCGGACCTAAATTGGAAGAACACCAGCAATTACTTATGGCTGCATCTGATATTTTGATCGAGATTTACATGGCAGAATCTGCAATTCTTAGAACTGAGAAAAACGCTAAACGTTTCGGTGAAGATTCTCAAGAGGTTCAGGTTGCAATGACACAATTATATTTATATAATGCCGTAGATATCGCTATCAAAAAAGGTAAAGAAGCTATAGTTTCTTTTGCTGAAGGAGATGAACAAAGAATGATGCTTATGGGACTTAAGCGTTTTACTAAATATACAAACCAGCCTAATGTAGTTGCATTAAGAACTAAAATAGCTGATAAAATTGCCGAAGAAAACGGGTATTTTCTTGGGTAGTATGAGTACGCCCTCCCTATGGCTTTAAACTAGGGAGTTGTTTAATTTTGATTTAAAAAACCGCTATTTCTAACGAAATAGCGGTTTTTTCTTTTTACATAGTAATAGCATCAAAAAAATAAAATAATTACATCAATAAAGTATAGCTTCTACTAAAAATCAAATTAGTATGCTACAAATTCTCATACAAACAAAACGAATACTAAAGGAGTCCCTGATTTCATAAATGTAATATTTACATTTATAAGCTTGTAAAATTAGACTTGGCAAAATCAATAAGGCTAATCATATTACAGCATACCTTATACATTATTTAAACACAAGTTAATCAAAGTATTATCTATCTTTTAAAAGTTTAAATATAGACAGATAATATCTTCCCAATCATATAAAACTTAACTAAACTATGAAAACTCTAAAACCAATTTTCTGTGTCGTACTACTTTTATTGGGACTACTAAAAAGTTATTCCCAAGAACACCCTTTTCTTATCGTCAAAGAAAACCAATACCCTGCATTAAGAGCAAAATGGAAAACCAACAAAAGACCCTTTAAACCTATGAAGGATAGAGCTTTTGAACGATGGAACAATGCTTATGAAAATAATAATTTTGGATCCATGAGCACTGCTTTAAATTATAATATTTTGGCATACATTCTTGAAGAAAACACTTCGAACAGAATAAAGTATAAAAATAGAATGTTCGAGATTTTAAAAGCCTGGGAAAGAGGTACTGATTTCTTGAGTGGCAACCATGGTAGGTTTACAGGTGGAGCAAGTATGCAATTTAATGCTATTGTTGCTCTAGATATTATTTATAATGATTTAACGTCTTCTCAAAGAATTGCTGCCGAAAAAGGAATTATTAAAGCAAATAATTTTTATAAAAATAACAGCTCTTCTTGGACTTTGGTTGATTACGGTATAAAATTGGTTTATGCAATATTTAAAAAAGATGCAAAAGAAATAGCCAAATGGAAAGGAAAATATGACAATTATTTATTTGATAAGTCTATGATGAATGATGGTTCTTGGGGGCAATCTTCAGGATATGTGTTTGCAAGAATGCACGGAGATCGGTTAGCAAAAAACTTTCCCATAGATATATTGCATTTTACTGGTCAAGGCAACTATTATAACGATTCAAGACTTAAAGCACTTTTTGAATGGTCTAATACATTTGCTGTAACTCCATCAGGTAGTACTACAAAATTCGGTGATACAGGTCACAATAGTTTTAGACTTAATAAAAGTACAAACTGGTACTTTGCCGAAAAATATGGCGCTACTAATGGAGGCATGGCTAGATGGAATATGGGGCCCAATAACTATCCCCCATCATATGTACATTCAAATTATTTAATATATATTTTAAAAAGTGTGAACCCTCCTACTCCTGTAATGCCTGTTTCTAAACTAAGAGAACACTCTGGTGCAGCACTTTGGGACAAAACTAATTCTAGAGAAGCTTTGCAAGGTGTATTACATTGCTTAAAAAGAGACAATCCTTCTGTAAATCAATTCGGGCATACACTAGAAGAATCAAATACTTTTGATCTTTCAGGGTACGGGCAACATATGATCATGAATTCTGGAGTAAATTATGTAGGTTTAAATGGTCAAGGCGGTAATTACCCTGGTTATGCTCCTGATAATGGTCGTTGGAGTAGAGCTATTCTTCATAATACCGTTTTAATTGGAAATAAAACCAAACATGATCAAAGAGATGGAAATGGTCTGATCGATGGGCTTGTTGGTGGAAATATCGAATTTGGGACCACCGATGCAGGTCTTGCTATAAAAAATGGCACCCATAAAAGAACCTTAAGTCTTATACACCCAATAGTAGGTAAGTCTAATGGATATTTTGTAATTTATGATGAAGTGAAACCTACTAAATCTTCGGATAAGGTAACCATTAACTTTCAAGTAAATACCAAAAGAGGGGGTACAAATACTATTAAAACTAATCAAGAATATGTAGCACCCATTACGGCTGCAGTATATAAGGATTTTAACAGTCATGATACTACCGAAAAAGTAAACTTGTTTTTTGCTTCTAGTCCACAAGTTGCCATTGTAGACTCTTACAAAGGAGGGTTTGATATTACCGATGTGAAATCTGATAATGTAAGAGCACAATACAATACTGGGGCTGATGGTTTTGTAAGAGCCACAACAATTGTCTTCCCAGAAGATAAAACGCATAAAAAACCTCCTATATCTAAAATTTCAAATGTAAATTATAGCGGAGCAATTGTCTCGCATAGTACTAATTTCAAAGATTACTATATTGGTGCAAGCCCTAGCAAAACAAATACATATAGTAATATATCATTTAAAGCTAATACTACTTTCTTTAGAAAAGAATCGGGTAAGACTACAAAATTTTCTTCTACTAATGGAACTAGTTTTAGAGATACCCAAGGTGTAGACTATGGATACCAGGCCTCTCAACAGGTTAGTATTGTCTTAGAAAATAATTCAGGTCATATTTATGCAAGAAAGAACTCAAACGTTACTTTTTACAAACAAAACATTACTGGTGTCAAAATAAATGGAACTAACACTACTATTATTTCTTCTGCTTCAAATGCAGTTACCATCACCATACCAACCGGAAGACATAAAATAGAATTAATTATTAATGGAACTCCTCCGGTTATCACACCAAGACCTGCGGCTAATTTAGCAAATGGAGATTATTTTATCGAAAATCCTACCGGAGGGGCTAGAATCAAAAATACTAATGGTGCAAGTATTTCTGTTACTAATGGTTCTGGAGATGATGTTAAGTGGACCTTTACTAAAATTAATGGTAGTAACAGCAACTATACCTTGAAAAATGTACAAACAGGAAGATATTTAGAAGTACCATATGGGGCTTGTAACGCAGGAGACAATACTCAAAATCCTAATGTTAATTTAGGTACCTACACGCAAGTCGTTGCGGATCACTTGAGATGGAATATTACTAAAGTTGGAAATGATTATTTCTTACAACCGCTACATTGTGAAAAGGTAGCGGATAGAAATAATGGAAAAAAGATGCACCTTTGGCCTTATCAAGCAGGCAATAAAAACCAAAACTGGAAAATTGTTAGTGTCAACAAACCTATTAACAAACCACCAACACTATCATTCTTAAGACCAACTTCGACTGCCTTTGAAGTTGGTGATAATCTTACCGTAGAAGCTAAGGCAAATGATGTAGATGGATTGATTTCTAAAGTAGAATTATTCTTTGATGGAAATATTGTTAGAAAAAGTCCACAATCTAATACTCATATTTGGTGGAGTAAATATGATGCCTTAATGACTAATTTAGAACAAGGGAGTCACACTTTGAAAATTGTTGCTAACGACGACTTAGGGGCCACCACAGAAGTATTTAAGACAATATTTGTTGGAAATACTACAAACTGTAGTTGGATCAAACAATCTGGTAAAGCAAATGATATTGGAGCCAATGGATCACATGTATATCTTATCGGCACCAATGGTTACTTGTACAGATCTAATGGAAATGGTGAGTGGATTAATACAGATAGATCTAAAAAGTTAAAACGTCTTGATGTGTCTCCAAATGGTGATGTATGGGCAATTGGAGAAGATAACAAACTGTGGCAATATAAATATCCTAATGGGCCTTGGTTAGATAAAAATGGAACTGGTATTGATATTGGCGTAGGAAATAATGTATACTACATTTTGGGCTTAGATAACAGAATTAGAAAATATACTGGAAATGGAACTTATGCTACGTTAAGTAATGGTACCGGAAAAAGAATCGACATTGATGGTAATGGCAACCCTTGGATAGTAGGCATGAATAACGGACTCTACAAATGGAATGGGAGTAGCTGGAATAGAAAGGGGTCCCTAACAATCTTAGATGTTGGAATAAAACCTAATGGAGATCAAGTGATGGTAACAAGTACGGATCAAAAAGTATATCTGTATTTAGACAATGGAGTATTTACAGAGTTACCAGGCAAAGCGACACAGATTACAACAAATTCTGATCATATCTCCTGGATCATAAACAATAACAATGATATTTATAAACAAAATTGTGATTCTAATATTGACCCCAATAAAGATATAGACATCACAAATACTATTACCATTTATCCCAATCCGGTACATGATAATGGTTTCACAATTTATCTTGGAGACTTTGGAGTGTCTAGAATTAGTATTTTAGACGCTCAAGGTAAAGTAATTTACAAAACACAAACCGACAAGAAAAGTATAGAAATAGAGCACGCATTATTAAAAAATAGTGGATTGTTTTTTGTCAAAGTCGTACAAAACAAACAATTGCTTGTAAAGAAAATATTGCTTAAATAAACCTTCTTGATAATACAGAAGTTTTAGAAAAATTTTGACAAGCAAAAAACCGTCTTTTTATAATATAAGAAGACGGTTTCTTTTTACCGATACCTCATTAAAATATACTAAAACAGAGTTATCTTTCTATACATTTAATGACTTAAACCCTATAAAAACTACAAATTCTTTATTCGACTAGACTTTTTATAGACATTTTAAAATTTAAAGTTTTTGAGCAACTACAAATAAAAACAAATTCATAATTTAAAATTGGTAAAATTGGTAAAATAGGTAACTCCAAATATGTATTAAATCTAAACACCTATTAATTACTAAACTCACCTAAACTTACTAATTATGAAAAACAAACTTATCGTTACTATTGGAATTTCTCTAATATGTACCTTCACATTTGCACAACCTACTCCTCCTTCTGGAAAAAAATGGGTAAAAGTTGCTAGTTTATCAGATGAATTTAATACTACTTTCGACACAAACAAATGGTCAAAAGTTTTATGGGATTATCCAAACACTCCCACTAAAATGGTTGCACAAAACTCAGGAGTATCCAATGGAAATTTATGGATTAAAGCCACCTTAGATAATAATTCTCAAAGATGGTTTCAAAGTTCTAGAGTTCAATCTAAAGCTCAAATAAAATACCCCATGTATACCGAGTCTAGGATTATAACCGCGCATTTATCTGCATACAATACATTTTGGTTAAATAACGGAGATATAAACAATAGAGATGAAATAGATGTTATCGAAAATAACTCAAGACCAAGTTGTGGATGTCAGCCTAATTTTCCTTGGCAAATGAACTCTCAATATTTTCAAGTTATTAATGGAGACACTAAAAGAGCTCATGGAAATTTTGATAACAGAAACCTATCTAATACTAATCCAAAAAAAGGGGTTCGATGGAACGAGCAATATCACACTGTAGGTGTCTGGTGGAAAGATGCTAAAAATATTCAATTCTACTTAGACGGAGAACCTGCAGGTAAAGTAGTTTCTGCCAGAGATTTTACAAGAAATTTAAATCTTATTTGGGACTTATGGACAGATGATGAAAATTTTCTTGGTGGTGTAGCTGTTAAAAGCCATCTAAATGATAATAGTATCAATACCATGAAAGTTGACTGGGTACACACCTATAAATTAGAAAACACCTCTGGAGGGGGTGGTAATGATGATTCTTATGTTATTAAATCGGTAAAATCAAATAAATGGATCTCTCCTATTAATGACACTTCAAGTAATGGAGGTAAAATCGTTAATCATCAAAATGAAAATGGAGACGCTAGATTATGGAAATTTGTAAATGCAGGTAATGACTATGTGGAAATTAAAAATATTAAATCTGGAAGATGTATAGCAGTTCCAGCAGGCAATACAGACAATGGTATTAAGCTGGTTCAATGGGATTGCAAAGGGTATCAAGATCAACATTGGAAGAGAGTAGATCGTGGAAACGGGCAATTCGCCTTCCAAAATAGAAAAACAGGAAAATGTATCGACCTAACAGGAGGAAATACGTCGCACAATACAGAATTTCAACAATGGGATTGTGGTACTTCTAATCAAAATCAACGTTTTTGGATTTTGAGTCCTGGTAAATTAACCTCTGATGATATTGGGTTCGATTCGTCAGGATTTGCTTCTTTAGGTTCATTTACATATCCAAACCCCACGCGCAAAGAGTTAAATATTCCCAAATTACCTAAAGGTACACATATTTTACAAGTAATAGATATGTACGGACAAGTACTCCTAACGCATAAAGTTAAATCAGGTGGTGATGATGTTGTACTTAATGTTGATGGTTTATCTCCTGGCATGTATACCCTTTTGATAAACAATAAACCTCTTAAGTTCGTAAAAGAATAAAATGATTATATAATCGCAAAGAAAGTTGTTTGATTAAATTTAGAAACCGTCTTTTGACATAGCAAATAGACGGTTTCTTACTATTTTCTGAAAATGATTCAATTAACCTCTACATCCTCTGATTACTCCAAACAAATAATCATCTGCAGCTTCTCTATATTCATCTCCGCAATTACGATCAATAGGATTTGTACTTCCGCCTAACACTCTGCCACATTGATCATGATCTAAACAATCCTTTGTCCATGCACTAGCGATTGTAAATACTCCCGGACATCCTGAACCACATCTTCCTAAACAACGATCTCCGTTCACCAATTTACGATCTCTGTAATTTCTTCCACTTGCATCATCATATTCTGCCGTAACAAAAGTATTTTTTCTTATACAAGTAATACCCTCATTTCTACTTTTTAAATTAGTATTGGATGATTTTGAAGCTTTCACTTTTAATTTTGAGTATTTGTAACCATTAGGAGATTTAGCCCAATACTCAAGTAAACGCAACAGCGTATACTCTGTCATAGTAAAGTTATCAACTGATTTCTCTTTGAATAAAAAAAGAGAAATCTCTTCACCAAGTTTTAACAAGATTTTTTTCTGATCAAATGTTAAAACAGCATTCTTTCCATCAAAATCAATAGTCTCATTATCATAAGCTATTGCTGCATTAAGTACATGATCATCTATTTGCACTTCAACAACAAAATACAACTCACCCTTAGAAGATACTTTATACGAAACATTATGTCCTTCGATAATTGTTTTTCCTTTAAACAAATCTTCTTGTTGCATTTCTAATCCAATAACCTCTGAACCCTGATCAGTATCAGGATCACTACAACCAATTAATAACGTTGATAACAAAATAAACAGCAGTCCAAATTTCAATTCAATTTTCATGATATGTATATATTTTAAGTTAGTGAAGTAAAAATAAATCACGCTTGCTATCTTATATAAACCTAAATGTTATAAAATAATTAAGCATAATTTGACATAATCGCTATTTATAGCTTTTGAAAAGTAAGTTTCATCAAAAAATTACCGATTTATCAACACGAAAACGTTGTAGTACAAGACTTATCCAATAGAATTAAGCATTTCATAATAACTTAGTAGAAAGTTAACACAAAACATACTTTTATAAACGAAAAATTACTTTTTATGAAATTGAAATCTTTTAAACCGAAAACATCTTATTTATTTTCGATATTTCTAAAAACCAGAATCCATAACCTTTACTAGGGAAAATAACACTTCGGGGCAGCAATTATTTACTACCAAATTTTCGTAAACACCATTAAAACGAACAAAAGCCACATATTCAAAATTGTACTGACCCATATACATTTTTACTGTAAAGGATAGTGAAAACACAAACTCATAATTGATTACCAAAAAAAAATAAAATGAAAAACACAAACTTAATGCGCTTTCTAACACTCCTGTTATTCTGCTTACCACTATTAAATGCAAATGCCCAGGATGAGGATGTTCTATTTCAAGCTTTTGATTGGAATGTTCAGAACCAACCAGCGGGTCAAACTTGGTATGACGTAGTATCTCAAAATAGAAATGCCATAAACGATGCCGGTATTGATTTAATATGGATGCCACCACCAAGTAACTCTGCAGCTCCTCAGGGGTATCTACCTCGAGAGCTAAATAATCTAAACAGTGCTTACGGAACAGAAGCTCAATTAAAAGATCTAATCAATCAATATCATTCACTTGGAATTAAAGTAATCAGTGATATAGTTATTAATCATAGAGTTGGTACTAATGACGCTGTTACATTTACTAATCCAGCATGGCCTACGTTTTATATTACTGCAGATGATGAAGGAAGAAATTTTGTAAATGGACCCGTAGAATTTAGTATTAATGGAGATTTTGTACCTGGATTTAGCCTTAAAGCAGATGGTTCTAACGGAACATTTGCAGCAGCAAGAGATTTAGATCATAAAAACCCTGCTGTAAGAGCTGAAATCATAAAATGGATGAGATTTCTTAAAAACGATATTGGTTTTGATGGCTGGAGGTATGATTTTGTACATGGATATGACCCTATTTATAATAAAGAATACAACGATGCGACCAATCCATATTTTGCCGTTGGAGAACTCTTAGAAAGTAGCAGAGTACAAACTAATAATTTTGTGAATAGAACACAGCAATCATCGTCTGCATTTGATTTTAATACAAAAGTTAGTTTACAAAATGCAATAAGAGCTAATAACTTATCTTTCCTTAGAGACTTTCAAGGAAGACCTTCTGGAATGATTGGAATAAATCCTGCTAAATCTGTAACGTTCTTAGATAATCATGATACAGGTTTTGCTCAACAATGCTGTGGATCGGATTTCGTTTTCCCTGGAGGAGAAAGCAACTTAAGAAAAGGATATGCCTATATTTTAACACACCCAGGAAACCCAATGGTCTTTTGGACTCACTTCTTCGATACAGGTTCGGGCGTACGCAATGCTATTACCGATCTTATAGCCATACGAAAAAGTGTTAGAGTTTTTGCAGGTTCATCAATAAACATTGCTGAAGCAAGAAATGATTTGTATGCAGCATATATAGATGGTAGAGATGGAACTATAGCAATGAAATTGGGGTCAGGCAATTGGTCACCTAATGGAACCGGATGGGTATTAAGAACATCAGGAAATGATTATGCGGTCTGGACACAGGGAGGAAATAATAATGGAGGTGGAAATGAAACTGTTGCTCCATTTACTGTAAATTTCAAAAAACCTTCTGGATGGGGTAACACTATTAATGCTTATTTCTTTGATTCATCAGCAAACTCTACATTGCCCGGAACTTCAAATTGGCCTGGACAACAAGCTACAAACTTATCCGGAACGCAGTGGTACTCTTATACGGTAACTCCACAAGCAGGCACATCTGCCGATGATATTAGAGTTATTTTTAATGATGGGGGAAGTAATCAAACCGGAAACTTATCTCGAAATACTACAGGTTGGTATACTGATACATGGACAAATACTTGTCCTTCTGGATGCCCAGGAGAAACAAATCCCCCTACTAATACTTTGGTAACTCTAAATTTCTTAAAACCAAATAGCGGATGGGGAAATACTGCCAATGTATATCTTTACAACAAAGCTACGAATCAGGTTCTCTCAGGGACACCGCAATGGCCCGGAACCGCAATGAATAATTTAAATGGAACTTCTTGGAGTAGAAATACATTTACACTACCAAATGGTATAAATGCAAACAATGTTGGTGTTGTCTTTAATAATGGAGGTAATGATCAACAAACCATCGATCTCACAAGAGGAACCGATGGATGGTTTAGGGTTACAGGCAGTAGTAATGGAAAAAGAACTGGCGTATGGTCTAATAACTGTCCAACAAATTGTCCATCTCAAAATGCAAGAACTTTTATCGATGATTCTCCTATAATTGAATCAAAAGTTGCAATAGCTCCTAACCCAATTACAGATCAAACTAAATTGTATATCACAACTGTTAATAAAGGTATGTTGGATATTACCGTGTCAAATTTAATTGGTCAATCAAAAACGATTTATAATCAACCTATCCAAGCAGGTACACATGCGATTGATATAAAAAATAATACAACACAACCTAAAGGAATATATTTTTATACCATAAAATTAAATGGAAAAATTTTGGATCAAGTAAAGGGGATCCAAGAATAAGCCCAATTTTTATCTTAACCTAGCTATCGTATTATTATTGAGAGAGATTAGCGGTTGTTACTTATTCTATAAGTAGCAACCGCTTTTTAAATTTTGTTTATTACTTTTAACCTAAATTATATTCTATATACTATTTTGATTATACACTTATAGCATGTCGAATATTTAGTATTAACCGCAAAACCATAAGAATACTAGATGAAACAAATACTCATCGCTTATATTTTAATAATTGTATTAAGCTGTAAAACAGAGAAAAAAAATGCTATCGCAAATACTTCAACCAGTATTGAACCAACTACAACGACGCGTATATCAACAAAAAAAGATCATCAGATAAGAGAAATCAAAAAAGCTACAATTGTACCTAAACTTGATGGAAATATGGACGATCCTATATGGAAAGAAGTAAAATGGTATGGGCTGGATCAACGATGGTTAGGTGAAGAATATACTGTTGATGACTTTTTTGGACGTTACAAAATGGCTTGGACACCAGAAGCCATTTATATACTTGTAGAAATTAAAGATGATAAAATATACGATCAATACAAAGATCCACTTACACTATGGTGGGATGATGATTGTGTAGAAATATTTATTGATGCAGATAATTCTGGTGGAAACCATCAGTTTACAAACAATGCTTTTGCGTACCATGTGGCACTTGATGGTAATGTCGTTGATTTAGGAAAAGATGAAAAACCTCTTTTATATAACAATCATATTACGACTAAAAGAGTAACTAAAGGTGATGTTACTGTATGGGAATTTGAGATGATTGTTTATGATGATTCATATGAAGAAGGAAAAGTTAACGATCCTGTAATACTTAGTAAGGATCAAAAGCTTGGTTTTGCAATTGCTTATAATGATAATGATGGCAGTAAAGAAAGAGAAAACTTCATTGGTTCGGTATTTATACCTGGTGAAGAAAAAAATTTAGGTTGGATTAACGCAGACGTATTTGGTACAATTGTTTTAAAAGAATAACATCTTAATTTCACAAGAACATAGAGAAGCTTTTCTATATGTTCTTGTGAATACTACTTATATGAAATTAATTTTGTTAGTTAACGATAACCAATACCAATTACTTTTAAAATATTAAAATTAGCTAACCGATTTACATTCTAAAACTTCCCTCTATCTTTTGTCGTATTATTTTCTTAATTTACTTCTATTAAATTTGTAGTAAATATAGAAGTTGAAAAACCTTATCATAATAACCGTCGGCATAAAGGTTTTCATTACTTTTGAGTAGCGCACTAAATTAACCTTATTAAAAAAATATTCTGAAACCAAAGTTTTACATACTTCCGGTAATCATTATTTCACAATTTTTTTGCACATCCTTATGGTTTGCAGGTAACGCAGTAATTGATGACCTTGCTACACAATTTACGGTTGATTTTGATATTTTGGGATATCTATTATCTTTTGTACAATTCGGTTTTATAATTGGCACACTTACTTTTGCCCTATTTACTATTGCCGATCGGTACTCGCCATCACGAATATTCATGATTTGCGCTATATTAGGAGGTATTTGTAATTTATTATTATTAGTACCAAATATTACGGTATTTAATTTATTGACTGCGCGTTTTGGTACCGGATTCTTTCTTGCGGGGATATATCCTATAGGAATGAAAATAGCTTCTGATTATTATAAAGGTGGATTAGGAAAAGCTTTAGGTTATTTGGTAGGAGCATTAGTATTAGGAACCGCTTTTCCACATTTTATAAATGAATTTTCATGGAGTAGCGATTACAAAGCTGTTATAATAAGTACTTCGGCATTAGCCTTTATTGGCGGAATCAGTATGTGGTTGTTTGTAGCTGATGGCCCATATAGAAAGCCTGTTTCTAAACTACAATTAGGAGTGATTACGCAACTTTTTACTATTCCAAATTTCAAAAAATCTGCATTTGGTTATTTTGGTCATATGTGGGAATTATATGCTTTTTGGGGATTTGTTCCTGTAATCTTAAAAACCTACGCCAGTATTCATCCTGTTAGAATTCAAATATCATTTTGGTCTTTTATTGTTATTGGTATAGGCGCAATATCTTGCATAATCGGAGGGTTAATTTCTTTAAAAAAAGGTAGTAAAAAAGTAGCTTATAATTCTATACTCATTTCAGGAGTATTTTGTTTAGTTTCTCCTCTATTATTTAAATTACCTCCTGATTGGTTTATTATAGCATTATGTATATGGGGCATGGTAGTGATTTCGGATTCACCGCAATTCTCAACAATGGTCGCTGCTTCTTCCCCTCCAGAACTAAGAGGTACTGCTCTAACAATTACAAATAGTATAGGTTTTGCCATAACTATTATCAGTATTCAGTTGCTATCATTTTTAATGAATATAATAGACCCTACTCTACTTTATGTATTCTTATGTATTGGACCAATCTTTGGGCTATACTCTTTAAGAAAATAATGGTATACCCTATGAATTTCTATGCAGTACTATATAGAATTAAGACCTTCTTTAATTCTTGACATAGCTTTAGACATATGTGTCTCTACAGTCTTAATCGAAATATCCAACTGTTCAGCAATTTCTCTATACTTAAAACCTTGTATTTTGTTTAATATAAAAATTTCTTTACACTTCGGAGGAAGCTTTTCGATTTCTATATTTACTAAGCGTATGCGATTTTTGATATAATTACTATCTTCTTCTACAAAAAAATCTAAAGTTTCCTTTTTTATACGTTCTATATAGCTTAGTTCTTTTTTATTTTTTTTATAACTATCGATCAACTCGTTATAACATGATTTATACAGATAGTTTTTAACAGATGTGTTGATATTTAGTTTTTCTTTATTCTTCCAAACATTGAGCATAACATTTTGCACAATATCTTCAGCTTGCTGTTTATTTCTTGACAAACTAAAAATATAAGCACATAATTCGTTATAGTGCATTTCATAAATACGCCTATAAACGAACTCATTCCCTTTTTTGAGCTCTTCTATTTGAATTTTATTCTCTATAACAATTCCTTTTTAACCCACTTTTAACTCTATTCCCGAAACAATTAACAAAAAAATTACATAAATAATAAAAAAAACAGTTTCAGGAGTAAGGGTTTTTTAATTTTTTGGAGTCTTTCATATAAATAAGCCAATAATTAGGATGAAAAGTACTACAGATTTGGAAACAAATCAAATTTTAAAATACTTAAATAACGAGATTTCCGAAATTGATACAATTGAGATCGAAGAGTTATTAAAAGATGAAAAAAATCTTCGATTATTTAAGGAGTGTATTCTTGCTGATCATTATGTCCAGTTAAGCAAAAAGGATTTTGATGATGAAAAGGCTTATTTGTTATTTAAAAAACATATCCAGAATAAAAAACCTCTTCCTAAACCAGTTAAAAAAAGAAAAACCAATTATTTAAGATATGCTGCTGTTTTTGTTGGTTTATTGGTTGGGATAACTGCATTCTTAAACCGAGATTTTTTTACTACAAAAGATACCACTACTCTAATTACTTTACAAAAAGATAATGGTAATGTCGAAATTTTAAAGGCAGATGAATTATTCAAAGAGATTGAAAACAAAGAAGGAACTACTATAGCTTTTCAAGAAAAGAATAAAATTGTTTATGAAAATAAAAATAATGATACTTCTAAAGAAGAAATTAGCTACAATACTCTTAAAATCCCTTACGGTAAAAAATTTCAATTAGTGTTATCTGACGGAACAATCGCGCATCTTAACGCTGGCTCAACTCTTAAATTTCCGTCACAATTTATTTCTGGAAAGATTCGAGAAGTTCAATTATCTGGCGAGGCATATTTTGAAGTTGCAAGAAATGAAAAAGATCCTTTTATTGTTTCAACTAATGGAATTCGTACAGAAGTGCTTGGCACAAAATTTAATGTTTCATCTTATGCCAATGATTCTTTTTCTGAAGTTGTTCTTGTAGAAGGTAGTGTTGGTATTTTTAAAGATAAAAACAGATTTGATCATAAAACTGATAAGATTTTAGCTCCTAATCAAAAAGCAAGCTTATCAAAATCTTCACAAAATCTAGATATTTCTAATGTAAACACACAACATTATATCGCTTGGGTAGATGGAATACTTCTTTTCAAAAATGAAAGTTTTGAAACTGTTATGAAGAAACTCGAGAGACACTATGATAAAAAAATCACAATAAATTACTCAAAAATAAAGTCAGAAAAATTCACCGGAAGATTTGATATCGAAGGTATTGAAGATGTATTAAAAACTTTTAAAAGCAATACATTTTTCAATTATACAATCAGAAAAAATGAAATAATTATTAATCCCTAAACAAAAAAAGAATGGTAATGGAATGACCCCAAAAATGAAAATCGAGAAATGCTGGAACATCTCCCGATTTTAGAATAAGCGTAATTTAACAATGGTTCAATCATTAAATCATATTAAAAATATGAAAAAAATTAAACAGAACCGCACTTGTGGTGCGGCAAAATTAATATTTAATTTAAAAATGAGACTAACAATACTTCTAATTTTACTGTCTCTCTTTAGAATAAATGCAAATACCTACTCCCAAAACACTAAAATAAGTTTGGATGTAAAAAATTCAACTATTGAAAATGTTTTCGATTTAATTCAGAAAAAAACAGAATTTAAAGTATTTTTTAAGGTATCAGACGTAAATACAAACAGAAAAGTTTCTCTTAAAGTTTACAATAAAAGAGTTGAATTTATTCTAGACAAAATTTTCAGAAATACAGATGTTTCCTACAAAATAGTAGACAAACAAATTGTATTAATAAAAAAACTTACCAATGCTAAAAAAACTACAATAAAACCTAAACGTCAAGCAAATACTACAGTAAAACCTCAAACAGGTTTTGAAATTACTGGACAAGTTCTTGACAATAGAGGATTACCCATTCCCGGTACTACAGTATCCATCAGAGGTACTAATATTGGAGCTGTTACAGATTTTGATGGAAATTTTACATTAACAGTTTCGTTAACTAATGTATTACTAGTCGAAAATTTAGGATTTCAAAATCAATTAATAACCATTTCTGATCGTAACAAGAAAAATTATGTTGTTACACTTGTAGAATCTGTAGAATCTTTAGAAGAAGTTGTTATTAGTAACGGTTTTCAAAAAATAGATCGTCGTTTATTTGCCGGTGTAGCAACTAAATTGAACACTGAAGATATAAAAATTGATGGTGTTTCTGATGCTTCAAGATTACTTGAAGGACGAGATGCCGGTGTAGTTGTTGATAATGTTTCTGGGTCTTTTGGAGCGTCACCAAGAATTAGAATAAGGGGTAATACCTCTTTAAATGGTAATAACAATCCTATATGGGTTGTAGATGGAGTAATTTTAGAAGATAATGTAGAGCTAGCTCAAGATGACTTATCTTCTGGAGATATTAACTCATTAATAGGTTCTTCTGTTGCTGGATTAAACCCAGATGACATTAAGAGTTTTTCTATCCTAAAAGATGCTTCTGCAACCGCGTTATATGGAGCAAGAGCTAAAAATGGTGTAATTGTAATTACAACTAAAACAGGTAAAAAAGGTAAACTTAGAATAAACTACAACAATAACTTCTCTTACAGACTAAGACCTAGATATACTAATTTTAATGTATTAAATTCTCAACAAGAATTATCTGTATACTCCGAATTAGTTCAAAAAGGATTAATTGATTTAACCACAGCCCAACGTGCAGAGTCTTTTGGTGTTTTAGGGCAATATTTCAATCTTAGAAGAACAAATGATGTTGAAATAGGAGCTAATGGACAGTTAGCCGATAGTTTTTTCGATAGGTTTCAAGTAGCCAATACAGATTGGTTCAGAACATTATTTAAAGATTTTTCTTTACAACAAAATCATTCCTTAAGTATTTCTGGTGGTAGTGATGATGCTGTTTATTACTTTTCTGCAAGTTACTTAAATGATGAAGGTCAGACTATTGGTGATGAAGCGCAGCGTTACACTACAAAATTAAATACTAGGTTTAGAGTTTCTGATAATTTTTCTATAGGTACTTCGCTAATAGGTAGTTTTAGAGATCAAGTTGCCCCAGGAACCAATGATAGAACTTTAAACCCTTTAAATGGTAATTTTGAACGTGAGTTCGATATCAACCCATATAGTTTTTCTCTAACTAATAGTAGAAGTATCACTCCATTTGATGAAAATGGTAACTTAGAATTTTTTAGAAAGAATTATGCCCCATTCAATATTATACATGAATTAGATAATAACTTCATTAATATTGATGTAACCGATATTACATTTCAAACTGATTTAGATTATAAGATTTCTAAAAACCTTACTGCCAATTCAACGTTTAACTATCGTAAAGCTATTACGCAAAGAGAGCATGTTATTGGAGACAATTCTAACCAAGCAGAAGCTTTTAGAGCAGATGAAGGGGTATTGGCAGGTGTAAACCCATTTTTGTACCAAGATAGAGATAACCCAACTAGACCGCCATTTTCTATACTACCAGAAGGAGGTATTAATATCTATAATGAAGATGTTTTAGATTATTTATACTGGAGAAACTCAATTTCTTGGAATCCAAGAATTAACGAAAACAATGAGTTTACATTTTTATTAGGACAAGAAATCAAATCTACCAATAGACAAAGAAGAGAATATAATGGTATAGGTATTTCTTATGAAAACGGTTTCTTAATTAATACTGACCCAGATGCAATAGATCAATTAATAGATGGAAACGATCAATATTTCGATATTGAAAATTTCAGAGATCGTTTTGTAGGATTCTTTTTTAATGGTGGTTACACTCTAAATAATAAATATACCGTTAATGGTACATTAAGATATGACGGTTCTAACCTACAAGGCTCTAGTCCTAAAGCAAGATATTTAACTAACTATAATATTAGTGGAGCCTGGAATATTGGAAGAGAAGATTTCATGAAAGCTGATTGGATAAATGCATTAAAGTTAAAAGCTACTTATGGATTATCTGGTGGAAGAGGTCCTTTGACAAGTGCATCTCTTGACTTAAGAGGACAACTTCCTTTAAGACCTCAAGATATAGAGAGTATTATCAGAATTAATTCATTAGAAAACAATGATCTTACTTTTGAAAAATTAAAAGAATTTAGTACTGGATTAGAATTCGGATTGTTTGGAAACAAAGTGTTAGGTGAGATAGGATATTACAAACGTAACTCTTTTGATTTAATTGGAACTATAAAAACCAGTGGTGTTGGTGGAGAAGCATTTAAGACTGGTAATTTTGCCGATCTAAGTGTTGAAGGTTATGAATTTGCTTTAACTACTACAAATATAAAAACTGGTAATTTTGAGTGGACGAGTAATATAAATGTAGGGTACAATACTGAAGAAGTTGAAGAACTTCAATTTAATCCACGTTTGGTAGATTTAATATCTCCAACTGGATCTCCATTTACAGGTCGTGAAATATCTGCATTATACTCAGTACGTTTTGCTGGACTTAATGAATTTGGTATTCCAACATTTTTTGATGCTGACAATAACATTGTTACTGATATTAACCTTCAAAGTAGAGAGGATATTGAACGTATATTAAAATATGAAGGACCTACACAGCCAAGAGGAGCTGGAGGTTTTAATAACACTTTTACTTATAAAGGATTTACACTTTCTGCTAATGTTTCTTTTAAATTTGATTATAAAATTCGTTTAAACAGTAACTTTTCTGGTTCTTATACTGATTTTAACTCTTTACCTGGTGAGCTAATCAATAGATGGGCAATTCCTGGAGATGAAAATATCACTAACATACCTGCAATTTTAGATCGTAGAATTCTAATTTCAGAACTTAATGCTACGGTAAATAATGGTGTTTTAGTTGGAGGAGATAATGCATATCAATTGTATAACAATAGTGATTTAAGAGTTGTTGATGGTACCTATGCTCGTATGAGATCTTTAGCACTAGGGTATACAATACCTGATTCTTATGCAAAAAGACTTGGAATTAGTTCTGCAAAAATCAGAATGCAAGGAGAAAATTTATTCTTATTATATTCTGATAAAGGTTTGAACGGTCAGGATCCTGAATTTTTCAATTCTGGTGGTGCTGCATTACCTGTACCTAAGACAGTAACACTTTCACTTAATGTTGGATTTTAAAAAAAGGAAAAATTATGAAGAACAATAAAATACAATCCTATATACTCTTATTTCTTCTTGCAACTATAGTAGGAAGTTGTGACAGTTATTTAGATGAATCACCAGATGACAGGTTAAACCTAGATACTGTAGACAAAGCAGCAAAGGTAGTTGCTGATGCATATTCGCAAGGAAGTTATGTTTTTACAGATACATATACTGATTTAGTAGGCCCAACAGGAAATCCAGATGGTGCTGGTGTAATACAAAATTCTGGAGGAAATACTATCCGTATACAAGATGTACAAACTTATACCTGGGCTGATGTTGATGCTATTTTTCAAGAAACGCCAACCTATTTTTGGGATAATACGTATGAAGCAATTGCACAGGCTAATGAAGTTTTGGCAGTAATTGATAACCTACCTGGTGATGACAAACAAAGAGAAGCTGTAAAAGGTGAAGCTCTTTTAACACGTGCATACAACCATTTCATGTTAGTAAATGTATTTGGTTTGCATTTTGATGCTAACGCATCTTCAAATCTTGGTGTACCTTATGTTTTAAAGCCTGAGACCGAGTTCTTACCTAGCTATACTAGAAATACAGTAGCGGAAGTTTATGAACTAGCTGAAAAAGATTTATTAGAAGGATTAGCCCTGATCAATGATAATTTCTTTTCAGGAACTGGCAAATATCATTTTACGAAAAAAGCTGCTCAGGCTTTTGCATCAAGATTTTATTTATGGAAAGGAGATTATGCTAATTGTAAGAAGTATAGTGATCTTTTCTTAGATGGTGCTCCGCAAATTTATGTAAAAGACTATGCAGATCTTCAAGGGTCAGGTTATAATGACATTGCAGATAAATATAGTAATCCAGAAGACGAAAGTAATGTCCTTGTGATATCTAAAATTAGTAATTTCCAACGTAGAGGTACTGGTTTTAGATTGAACATCAATGGTATCAATCAATTATTTAGAAACGCATTAGGTGTAAATGATCAAAGAACATCTACTGGAATATGGAATGTAGGTACTGATGCAAGATATTTATCAAGACTAAGAGAATTCTTTTTTAGAGAAAATTTATCTTCTAATTCAGGATTACCTTACCATATCGCACAAGAGTTAAAAGGTGAAGAAGTACTACTTAATAGAGCCGAGGCTAATTTATTTCTTGGAGATCAACCAGCTGCATTAAACGATGTAAACGTTTTAGCGAGATTACGATATAATGGTAACGAATATACGGATGTTGCAGCCATTGTAACTTTTTATGGAGCAGCTAATGAACAAGATGGAGTTTTAGAACTTATCCTTGATGAAAGAAAGAAAGAATTTCTTGATCATGGTCTACGTTGGTTCGATATCAAGCGTTTCAATATTCCAGTAACTCATGTACTTCCTGAAAGTCAAGGTGGGGGAACTTTTGAACTCTTAGCTAACGACCCTAGAAAAGCTGTACAAATTCCTAGTGATGCAATTTCATTTGGATTAACTCCAAACCCTAGATAAAATATAAACTATGAAAACGCCAAAAACAATAATTAAAAATATAGTATTGCTCGCATTTTGTTTAGTAGTTGTTGCTGCTTGTGAAAGAGAAGAAACAATACAACCTACTGCTATATTCGAAAATGGAGATGCAGAATCTACTGCAGAACTAGATCAATTTCTTAAACGAGAGTTTAGAGATCCTTATGGAAGCTTAATTCTCTATAAGTTCGTTGATCGATATATTGACCCTAGAAGATCGGCTACCCCACCACGTCTTGAAGTGGTTAAGCCGATTGCTGAACTTATTAAGCAAGCATGGATACAACCATACAACAAAGCATCTGATCGTGGAGAAGATTTCTTAAGAGATTTCTTTCCCGGAGAAATTGTGATTTTAGGATCTCCACTATTTAATGGTGATGGAACAATTACTTTAGGGATTGCAGATTCTGGAGTAAGAGTAACACTTACTCAAGCTAATGACTATTTTCCTGGTAATGACGCATGGATTCTTCAAACATTTAGAACATTACATCATGAATTTGCCCATATAGTGGATCAAAACTTCAATTTTGATGTAGATGCGTTCTTTAAAATTTCTGGTGATGATTATACCTCTCCAGGAACTTGGACACAAGAAAATTTAAATAGTGCAATTGAAAGAGGAATGGTTACCCCTTACGGTACTTCTGCAGTAGGTGAAGATTTCGCAGAATTAATCGCCTATATAATTACTACTGATCCAGACGAATTTGCAGCAACATATATCACTCCAGAGGATTGTACAGGTCTTGGACAAGATTGTTTAGATAGAAATATCGGTAGAGCTCGTATTCAAGAAAAATACGATGTTGTTGTAAAATATATGAAAGAAGATGTTGGGATTGATCTTTTAACATTAAGAGATGAATTCTTGAACAGTGTTAATTAATAAAATTTAGAATATGATGTTAAAAAATATTAAACTATATATAGTACTTTTTATTACTCTAGGTTTTATAGCTTGTAGTAGTGATAATGAAGTAGCCCCCTTATTTGATGGAGACATTGATAGTCGTGTAAATGAGCGATTACAAAGTTATACAAACACACTTGTTAGCTCTGAATTTGGGTGGAAAGCAGACTATCGACCTCAAGATGATAGCGGTGTATATAATTTTTACTTAAAGTTCAATGCTGATAATACAGTTGAAATAGTTTCAGATTTTAATAATGGAACTGATGATTTACCAACTACCTACAGAATAGGTAAGAGTCAATTCCCCGAATTAGTTTTTGAAAACTTTTCTACTTTTCATAGATTATTTGAGCTAGAAGGGTTTAGACTAGGTGCAGAGTTTGAATTTCTATTTGAAGAAGTTACCAGTGATATGGTTACTTTCAAAAGTAAAACTGATGCAGGCGATAATAAATCAACTTTAACCTTAGTCAAAGCTACTGCTGCCGATAAAGAAGCTGTAGAAAATCTTCAAGGTCTAGACACACGTATTGAGGATGGCCATATGACAACACTTCCTTTTAGAGGAATCACTGTAGCTAATACAGCTGCCGAAATTGTATTTTCAGGATCACTAGCATACGATGATCTTGAAAGAGTAGCAACTGTAATTTCTGAAGGAGACGACAGCAGTGAAGTAGTTACTGAAATCCCTATAGAAGTAACAGAAGGTGGTTTAAATTTTGTAGAACCAGTTACATTAGCTGGAACAGCTTTTCAAGAATTTACATATGATGTTACAAATAATAATTTCACTTCTGTAGTAGATGGAAACACGGCAGTTATAGCACATGCAAGTTTACCTTTATATATCAATAATGATATATTTGGTATAGGAACTAGTCCTTCTGGTAGTAGATTTTTATATCGTCCTTCTTTAGGAGCTAACCCATTAACTTCTGCAGGGTTTGATGCCATAGTTGCTCAAATCAATACCGATCTTGCTGCTTTTGGTTTGGTTTTTGAACAATTTATTTTCACTACAGACCCAAGTGCTACAGGAATAAACACAACGCTTACTATTGGTTTCACAAGGCCTTCTGATGGTGGTTTCTTTACAGGAATTTATGATTTTGAAGGGTCTATTGTAGACAAAAAATTAGTACTTACTTATCAAGGTCCAAATCCAACTGAAGGAAACCCTGGTAATAGCGGGTTCTTTGAGGCATCATCTTTAAATATGATCAACTTTTTTGGTAACCCTGACGGTTTAATTTATACAGATAGAGGACCTTTCAGATCAGATACAAGTGCGTTCTCAAATGAAGCAGCATCACTTTTAAGTGCACAAGACCCTTCATTAAGTGTATATGCTGTATGGTTTTAAATCTTAATTGTATTTATAATAAACTATTGATTCCCCAGCAATAGCCTTACTAACTCAACTTTCTAAAACCCAGAACTTAATGTTCTGGGTTTTTTCATTTTCGAAAACCTCAGTATTCAACAGAGACCACCCAATATCTTATTAACATTTACTTAAGAATAACTTCGTTTTTTCAATGTATTTTAGAAAATAAAAATAATGGGTAAGTCTATTTTCATAATTCTTCTAGTCTTTATTACTCCAAATGTATTTTCGCAAAGCAGTACAGAAGTGTTTATACTCGATATTTCAAAAAAGGGAAACAATTTTGAATTAAAAAATCAAAGAAATATTTCTAACAATGAGGGATATGATAATCAACCATCTTTTTTAAATAACGATATCCTATTATTTTCATCAACCAGAAATAAACAAACCGACATAAAAACCTATAATGATAAAACTTCTGAGATAAATTGGATTACAAATACCAAAGAGGGGAGTGAATATTCTCCTATCAAAATACCCAATCAGAATGCAATTTCTTCTATACGCCTAGACACAAACGGAACTCAATTACTTTACCGTTATGATTATAAAACAGGAATACCTAAAATTCTTTTAAAAGATTTAAAAGTTGGCTATCACTGTTGGTACAACGAACATACACTTGCAGCTGCTGTTTTAGAAGACAATGGATTGTCTTTAGTAATCTCAGACCTAAAAAATACTACTAATAAAACACTTCAAAAGAATATAGGAAGAGCCCTTCATAAGATACCTGACACTAAATTGTTAAGTTATATTAGTAAGGAAAATAAGCAATGGAAAATTAAATCTATAGATCCTATTACTGGCAAGACTTCTACAATAATAAATACAATAGCACAGTCTGAAGATATATGTTGGCTACCAGATGGCACTATCTTAATGGCAAAAGGAAATACTATTTTTAAATATAATTCTAAAACAGATAAAAACTGGAGTATTTTACATACTTTTTTAGATAAAGAAATTAATACCATCACTCGGATTAGTACTAACCAAAAAGGAGATCGTATAGCGATTGTATCTGATATTTCACCAGAACATATCGTTCAAAAACAGTTAGACGCCTATAATGCCAGAGATATCGATGCTTTTCTAGCTACGTACTCCAATACTATAAAAGTATTTTCCTATCCCAATGAATTAAATTATGAAGGAAAGGAAGCTATGAAAAAATCATATGCTAGTTTTTTTGATTCTACTCCTGATCTTCATTGCGAAATTAAGAACCGAATTGTTATAGGTAATAAAGTAATCGATGAAGAGTTTTTAACCATCAACGGAAAAAATTATGCTGCTGCTGCCATATATGAAGTTAAAAATGGTAAAATCGTAAAAGTTACTTTTATTCAATAACGACATTTTATTTATTATGAAGATACAACTTGTACTTATAGTACTATTAACTTTTGTAATTACTACACCCAATAGAGCTCAATCTATTATAATCGAAAACATTAATATTATTGATGTCGAATCAGGAAAAATAAAAAAGAATCAATACATAGCTATTGAAAACCAAAAAATTTCTATAATTTCTACAAAAAAAATAACTCCATTAGAAAACACTAAGGTGATTAACGGTATAAATAAATTTATCATTCCTGGAATGATAGATTCTCATATACATTTTTTTCAAACAGGAAATATTTATACCAGACCAGATGCAATTGATTTAACGAGTATTGTTCCTTATAAAAAAGAAATTCAATTTGCAAAAGACATCTTAACCGATAATTTCAGAAGATATCTTAGATTGGGTATAACAACAATCATGGATCTTGGAGGGCCCTTTTATAATTTTAAGATACGAGATAGCATTGCTAAACATAATTTATCTCCAAATGTATATGTTACTGGGCCTTTGTTTTCTTCATACCAACCTAAAGCTTTTTCTAAATTAAAAGATACCCCAATTGAAAATATAAAATCAATTTCTGAGGCAACTGCTCTTTTCAACAAAATGCTGGTCTCAAAACCGGATTTTATAAAAATATGGTATATCGCAAGTAAAAATAATCCCGCCGAAAACTACTACCCAATTGTTGAACATGTAGCCGAATTAACACACAAAAATAATCTTAAGCTAGCTATTCATGCAACACAACTCAAAACCGCCAAACTTGCAATAAAAGCAGGAGCAGATATACTGGTTCATAGTGTTTCGGATACTTTAATTGATCCAGAATTTATAAACCTTCTGAAAAAAAATGAAGTTACCTATATCCCCACATTAATTGTTTCAAAAAATTATGGTAAAGGTTTTTTAACTAAACTAGATAATCATTATCAAGATTTGACTTATGCCAACCCTATGGTTTATCGGTCTTTTACAGATTTAAAACAGTTTTCAAATAAAGAAATCCCTGAAAGAATTGCGACTTTAAGAGAAAATCAAGATGCATATATTAATCGTATTAATGCAAGTGAAAGTATAATGCTCAAAAATCTAAAAACAATTACTAGTTCTGGAGTTAATATCGCTACTGGTACGGATGCAGGAAATATTGGTACCGTACATGCTTCGTCTTATATTCAAGAAATAGAAGCTATGCAAAGATCGGGCATTAGTAACCTTGATATTCTTAAAGCATCTACAATAAATGCAGCAAGAGGATTTGGACTATCAGAAAAACTAGGGACTATACAAAAAGGAAAGATAGCAGATTTGGTTATCCTTAAAAACAATCCCTTAGAAAATATTAAAAATATTAATTCGGTTGATATGGTCATAAAGAATGGAGAGGTTCTGGAAATTGATGAATTAATTAAAGAAACACCAGAGCAGCTTATTCAAAGACAAGTTAATGCTTATAATGCCAGAGATCTTGATGCATTCATAAACACCTATTCTGATGATATCAAAATCTATAATTTTCCAGAACAGATAATCATGGATGGAAAAGAACAAGTGAAAGAACGATTTGCCAAAATGTTCCAAAATACACCTAATCTATATTGTGAAATAAAAAATCGGATGGTATTAGGAAACAAAGTAATAGATCAAGAACATGTTAGGTTTGGTAATAAGTATTCTGATGTTATGGCCATCTATGAAATTAAAAATGGAGTAATCTCGAAAGTTACTTTTGTAAGATAAGTTTATTCGACTGCAAAATACTCTTTAATAGAAATAGGTTGATTATCATTTGTAAATCCCTCGATAGAAATTTCATATTGCCCGGCAACATCTGATGTAAAAAAATTTATATCATATTTAGGATTATTTAGTACTACATTTGGTCGCCACAGCAATTGATTTCTGTAATCCGGGATACGAGAATACTCTTCTTGACTATCATAACGCTGATTAAAGTATTTTTTTTCGGTTTTTAAATCGGCTAACTGTATTGGTGCTAGGTTTACTTTTTCTTTAGAGGTTTTTAAAAAAGTTTCATCTATATTTTTTATAATAACTACCCCATCAAAAACTTTCGCTCCTACATAATATTTATCTCTAATAAAACTAATACTCTTTACATTACGCGCATCATACTCTATAACTTTATCTTGTTCTTGAATAAATATACCATCGACTATTAACAATGGAGGCATTTGTTTTGCACCTATTTCAGGATAATTCCCTCGGACTCCAAACACTCGATTACCATTTGCATCTTTCTTAATCCAAACACCTTCTACAACTTCAATTATGGTTTCTTTTACTGTGTTAAACCTTGTATAATCGTCCAAATTATACGTAATGATGTTTTCGCCATAAAAAGAATTCATATTAAATGCTTCTTGTATTGTATCAGGTTTTACCCCATAGAAACTGTTTTCTATTTGATTATGCACACTACGTTTTTCTATTTGATTTTTATACGAAGTAGTGATTTTAAATTGATAAAAATCATTGGTAAAATTCTTTATTTCCGGAAATTCATCAAGTTTGATAACATATTTTCCTTTGTTTTCTCCTAATACTTGAATACGTACTTCATTTTTATTATTTCGGTCATGTAAATTAAATACAAATCTTCCTTTTTCATCTGTTGTCACTATTTTTAAGTCACTTACTTCTCCGGCAATAGATACACCAACATTTTGCAATGCAATTGGTAAAGATGAATCTGAAGTCAAGATTCTTCCGTACATGAGCTCTCCTCGCATTTCTGGTAAGAAAACTAAGGTACCTGGCGAGATATTCTTTTTTTCTAAAGAACCGTCTATACTCGCTTTAGAAAAACCAATTGTATTTTGCGGTATTGATTTTATAAAAGTATCTTTTCTTCTAATTGAAATGGAAACATTAGCTTTATTATTCTGAAACGCATTACACTCTAGCGTAAGTTTTACAGGAGCTCTTCTAGTATAAGTAGTACGATCTAGAGTTACCCCTAATTTTAATTCATTTATCTTTTTAGTGCTCGAAAAATTAGTATTTACTAATGATTGTTTTGAAGGAACTAATAGAGAATCGTTTTCTACCAATACCTTACTTTGATTACCTTGATAAGGATTAAGAATGCTTATATCTTCATTAAAATACCCAGAATTTTCATTTAACATCCATTGCGTATATCCCACTAGTTTATAATTACCAGATGGAATAGCTACAGGTACAAAAAAATCCCCTTGTCCTCTACCTTTTACTAATTTGATTTTATGCTGAAAAACAGATTCGTTATTTTCATTAATCAAACTTACATAAGCTACTGTACTTATAGTACTTAGTTGATTATTTTGGGTATTAAAACAGTATAAGCTGTAATAAAGGTATTCTCCCGCAAAAATCAAGGAACTGTTATAATGTATAAATACTTTCTCTTGAGGAATCAGTTTATAGCCTTCGATCTCTTTGTCCGTCTTTAGTGCTGTTTTACGTTGCGCATGCAAACTTGAAACTAAAATAAAGATGATATATAAAAGTGATTTTATCTTCACAAGAATATTTTTAATATTAAACATTAGTAAATTTTTATAGAGATCTAATACTTACTCTATCCAAAAATCTGGTGCCACTCCTCTACCAAAAACACTACAATCCCCACATGATCTTGGCACAAAAACAAAATCTCCTGACATAGGTGGATCTTCTTTAAAAAATTTAAAGCCACCTGATCGTATAAAATCAGTTGCTATCCTTCTTCTAAATGCCTCTGCCGTTTCAAAATCTTCTTGTTCTGGAGCTACAAAAGCACAATTAAGTGTAAATCTTGGTAAATCTCCAATTACCTCATCGCGATTAAAAAATATACGTTTTTCAGAAACTGACGAAACATCAAAAAAGCCTAAGACTTTTTCGTCTGGGTTTTCATTGGAAACTATATTACTACTTATAAAACCAGGTTGAATTTGAGAAAATATACTTTCTGAATCTGAAAAACTATCAAGTGTCTCATAAAACCCATTGGCATCTCTGGATTGCACATACTGTCTAATAAATATACTATATCTGTCTGCTACACGTATATCATCTGATTTTATAAAATGCACTAAAAAACCATCTAATCTATCTTCACTTAAAGCAGTTGTATTTGTAGTAATTATAGTATTTGATTTACCACCGTTATAACACTGACGTTCACTACTAGGTCTATCTACCCTGCTAAATATAGTTTCTCCTGCTTCAACAGTAGATACCAAATCTTGTCCAACCCAAAAAGGTGCAGAAATCCTATAAGTTTCTTCAAATTCATATCTATAATATTTCGAGTTACCGCTTGGATCAAAAGCATCGATTAAAATACCTACACCTCCTACTCCATCACTATTAAACATTTTTACAGGTCGAACATCATCAATTGCCGTCTCCTGAGGTAAAAACAGTTCCTCTGTTGTGTATGATTTACCTTCTAAGGTTTCAATAGATAATCGATATCCCTTATTGGGTAATGCTTTAAATTCTTGAGCAGAACGATATACTCCCGGAGATGGTTCTTCAAAGATGTATTCTACTGTAGAATCTTCTATTATTTTTATAGTAGCGCCTTGTTCAGCCTGCGCTTTATCTTCTTCGAACTTAAAGGTTCTTGATAATAATATTTGCTGAAATTTCATTTCATTAGTAATTGTAGTATTAATTACTAGTATACTCTCAAAATCCTGACTTTCTACCTCAAATGTTTCTACACAACGAGATGAAATCATGCCTATGAAAACTAAAGCTAATACTTTGGTTAACTTCCTATATCTTTCTATTTTTTTAATACATCTCATCATCTAAAATTTAAAGTTATAGGTAATTGAAGGCACTGGAACAGAAAAAACTGAGCTCTTTAATCCTTTAACCTTTCCGTTTTCGGTAACAAAAAACACTGATAGCGGATTATTTCTACCAAGTACATTGTATATTGATATGGTCCAGAAACTATGTGCCAATTTCTTGAGTTTATGAGTTCCTTCAATATTAAATCCAATATCTAATCTATAGTAATCCGGTATTCTAAATTTATTACGATCGCTAAATACTGCAAAATCAGATCCATTAAATGTAAACGTCCCTACCGGAAAAGTAACAGGCCTCCCTGTTTGATAAACAAAATTAGTTGCTAGGCTAAAACGTTTCGTAAATTTATAATTCATGACTACACTTAGATCATGTGGTTTATCAAAATTTGAAGGAAAAAAATCTCCGTTATTGACGCGCTCTTCTCTAAAAGGGCTATCCAATTGTACAAAAGAGCGGGAATACGTATATCCTAACCATCCATAAAGTTTTCCCTTTTGCTTTTTAAGCAAAAATTCAACACCATACGCTTTTCCCTTTCCTTGTAACACCTCTATTTCTATATCTTCATTAAGTAAAATTTCGGCCCCTGTTTTGAAATCAAGTGTATTCTTAGATCGTTTATAAAACCCTTCTAAACTCAACTCATACATTCCATTTTTTAAGTTGTTATATATTCCTAAAGCGTACTGTTGTGAACGTTGTGGTTTTATATTTAGATCAGAAAGTTTCCAGGTATCGATAGGGGAAACTGTTGTATTATTAGATAATGTATGAATAAATTGATATGTATTATTATAAGAAGCTTTAATAGAAAGATTATCTCCTATTAAATATCTCCCAGACATTCTAAACTCAGGACCCCCATAAGTTTCGATTACTTCGTTTTTATCAAAAGATAAGGTTTCTCGTATAGTTTCTTCATTTCTTGGTACTCCATCTTGAAACACATTTTGTGTTGCTTCGCCTAAGGCATTGTATACAGAATAGCGAATTCCTGTATCGAAGGTTAAATTTGAAGTTACATCAATCTCTGCAGATAAAAATGCTGCAGATTCTAAGCCTCGTTCTTTATCGAGGGTTAGTGGAGTAACAATGGATTCATCGCCAGTCGGGGTAATATTACCAGGGTTTAACGTGTATAGCTTACTTGAGACTCCGTAATTAAATTTTAAACCGTCATTGTATAAATACTTAAACTTAAGTCGTAATGCTGTTTCATCGATACTATAGCCTAACTCAAAATCTCTATTGGTATCACCATCAAAATCAATATTAAATTTATATTGACTATTTGATACCGCTAATTTTGCCGTATTCTTATCATTAAACCTGTGATCTATTCGAAGTGAGAATGCTCTATTATTATAAATATATAAAGAATCTGATGTAATACTAAAATCATCTCTACTTAGATACGCCATAGCCTCGAGTTTTGTATTTTCTGTAATTTGATGATTATATTTAGCTATAACATCATAAAAAGAAGCCTCACTATTTTTAAGAGATTCTTCATCCAGAGAATTTAATACCCAATTGGCATATGCACCCCTACCTCCTATCATTATTGCCGATTTTCCTTTAACAATAGGCGCTTCTAACAAAATATTACCTGTTATGGGGCCTATCGAGCCTTCTCCCTTAAATTTATCCACGCTTGCATCCTTGGTGGTTAAATCAAAGACAGAAGATAATCTACCTCCATATTCTGCAGGTATATTGTTTTTATAAATACTAACATCTCCCAATGCAAAAGGATTGAGTGCAGAAAAAATACCAAAAAAATGTTGTGGATTATATACCACCGCATCATCTAATAAAATTAAATTTTGATCCGATTTCCCTCCTCTAACATTATATCCCGATGAGGCTTCTCCTGTTGTCGTAATCCCTGGTAAGGTGGTAGCCACTTTAAGCACATCACGTTCTCCTAGCGCTAATGGAATATTTTTTGATTCTTCAACATCAATTTTAGTTTTAGTAATCACTTCTTCAACAGCATTTCTAGCAGATGTTCGCAAGATTACTTCATCTAAATTTTCGATCTTTTCATTTAGTGATACATTATATTGACCATCATTATAAAGAATAATTTTCTTTTTAAACTTTTCCATCGCAATGGCATCAACTTCGAAAAGGTTAACCCCAATAGGTAATTCAACTTGATAAAAACCAGCAACGTCAGTAATTACCCCTGTATCATTTCCATTTACTATAATATTTCCGTTTGATATAGGTTTACCTGTTTGTACATTTTTAATATATCCTGACAAAACAAATTTTTGACTGGTAGCATTGTTACTTGCCTTTCCTATCTTAATGGTTTCTACAGTAGTATTTTTGGTAAACTGTTTAGCATCTACAAATACCGAAGATTTGTTATTTTTATTTTGTGAATTGACTTCTAAAATGCTATCCTTGGATCGTCCAAAAAAACCATCAGGTACCGCATCATAAATACTATTATTTCTTGTTAGTATAACCCTATTTTCTTCAATAAAATGAAAATTTATTACTGTCTCTTTTAAAAGTTCTTCTAAAACAGTAGTAATGGGTATATCTTTAAAATCAACCGAAATAGAGTCATATTCTTGAATCCAGGAATCAATAAAATAGAAACGGTAATCCGTTTGCTCCTCTATATGACTTAAAATCGTGCTTAAATCTGAATTCTCTACTGAAAGTGTAAGTAATACATCTTTTTGTTGTGCCCATACATGTTGTACACAAATTAAAAAAAGTAGCCCCAAATATTTTTTCATAGGTTTACAACTGGTTTTTTGATTCTATTGGTTGAATAATTTTTTCAAATAACCTTTGCATGAATCTATCGGGTTGGGATTTTCTTAACCTCTTATTCTTTACATAAAATTGTTTGATTTCTTTTTTTACAATAGGATATATATTGAACAAATCATACTTAGATGAAATAACTTCGGATTTGCCTTTTGACAACAATATGTACTTATTTACACTTACAAATTCATAGTACAGTTTATTTCCACCTACATTTTCAATTCTTTCTTTTTTCTTCTTTCGATGACTTTTAATAAGTGAAAATGATGGGTTTTCTAACAAAACTTCAAAAAATTTACTCTGAGGTATATCTTTATAAATGTCTTTATCTATTCTAATGAATCTAGAACCATCAATTGTAAATTCTTGTATATTATGATGAACCAACTGTAAAACCGAAACCATAGCTCCCGGTTTCAATGTTATTAGAAGGTGATCAGAATTTAGATTGTATTTCATCCCTACATCATAATAGGTCTGTCCGCTGTAAGTTACTGATCCCTTGTACACTTTATCTAAATGAAAAAATGGATGTTTGTTTTCATATATTTTATTTATGTATGAATCTATATATTGCCGACCATTATATAATCCTGTATGTTCTTGACCAATAACAGTATCAAACCAATTATAATACGCGCTTTCTTCTTTTAATTGAGCAAAAAAGATAAAAGGTAGCATAAAAAAAACACTAAAACTTTTTATATTATTTATACCATACATAGTAGCCCCTTTTAACATCAATCACTGCTTTAATAAGCGTAATTTTAACATTTATTAAGTAAATTTAGCAGAAAAATTCGATAATAAAAGTATTATCTATTATTTAATATAAGTAGCTCAAAATTTGCTATAACGTTTTCGTGTTGATAAGTTTACTGCTTGATTTTCAAAAATCTTCAAATTTTAAGTCACAAACCTTCTTATAAATTTGTTAACACTTCTTTTTCTTTAACACTTTTATTTAAATTGGCGATAAAAATTATTAAAATGAAAATATTTCTTACCGCTACGTTACTTTTATTATCAAATCTCTTATTAGCGCAAACCGATCAAAAAATTTATGATATTATCCATTCCATCTCTGCAGAACGTCTGGAAAATGATGTAAAAACTTTAGCTGGTTTTGGTACTCGTCATACATTAAGTGATACCGTTTCGCAAACAAGGGGTATTGGAGCCGCTCGTCGTTGGATTAAATCAGAATTCGAAAATATTTCAAAAGACTGTAAAAATTGTCTTGAAGTCTTTTATCAAAAAGATCTCGTTAAAAAAGGGGCCAATCAGCGTATTGTAAAAGATGTTTGGGTAGTCAATGTTGTCGCTATTCAAAGAGGTACAAAATACCCTAATCGTTTTATTATCATGAGTGGCGATATAGACTCTAGAGTAACCGATCCTACAGACTATACTTCAGATTCACCAGGAGCTAATGACAATGCAAGTGGTATGGCTGGTACCATAGAAGCTGCTCGTGTACTTTCTAAATATTCCTTTGAAAGTAGTATTATTTATGTTGGATTGTCTGGAGAAGAACAAGGTCTTTTTGGAGGACAAGGTTTAGCCAAATACGCAACAGATAAAGGTTGGGAGATTATGGGAGTTATGAATAACGATATGATTGGAAATATAAAAGGTGTTGATGGTATAATTGATAATAGAACTTTTAGAATATTTTCTGAACCTGTTCCTCCTACTGAAACAGAACAACAAAGAAGAGCAAGACGTTTTTACGGTGGTGAAGTTGATGGTATTTCGCGTCAGTTAGCAAGATATATTCACAAAACCGTTAAAACATATATGCCAGAGATGAACCCTAAAATGATTTATAGGCTTGATCGTTTTGGACGTGGAGGGCATCATAGACCATTTAATGATGAAGGTTTTGCAGGGATTAGAATTATGGAAGCTCATGAAAATTATACGCAACAACATCAAGATATCAGAGAGGAAAATGGAATTAAATATGGAGATGTTGTCGAACATGTAAATTTTGAATATACCGCCAAATTAACAGCTGTAAATGCTATAAATCTAGCGAGTATCGCATCAGCTCCTCCTGCTCCTCAAGAATTAGAAATTGGAGGGATTGTAGAAGCCGCTGCAAAATTTAAATGGAAAAAAGCTACTGGGACAAATGTAAAAGGATACAAAATCTACTGGAGAGATACTACATCTCCTACCTGGGATCATAGCAGATTTGTAGGAGATATAGATAATTTTGTTCTTGATGGTATTGTAGTAGATAATTTTTTCTTTGGAATTGCTACTGTTGGAAAAAACGGATTTGAAAGCCCTGTGGTTTTTCCTTCAAAAATCTTTAGATAAACTTTACCATTATATAACCAAATTAATACTACGTTATGAACTTTCTTAAAATAATTGTATTAGCATTTCTAATTGTACTCACCTCATGCAAACAAAAGTCAGGAGGTAACGGTAATTCAAAAGAAATTGCTGAAAAATCAATCATAAAAGAAAGTGAGATCATCATGTATAAAGACTTCGAATCCAAATACGTAATTCCTCGTAATGTCGAAGTCTTTTTACCTGAAGGTTATGATAAAAATTCATCAAAAAAATACAAAGTTTTGTATATGCATGATGGGCAGAATGTTTTTAATCCTAAAACATCCTATACTGGTATTGATTGGGGTGTAGATGAAGCTATTGACAGTCTTGTAAAACTAGGAGTAATTAAAAATACAATTGTTGTTGCTCCTTGGAATACAGTAAAAAAACGTTTTTCTGAATACATGCCAAAAGCACCTGCCGCGATAAGTGAAACTCCAGAAGCAAAAACTTCATTAAAAGAAAATACTGGATTCGACGCTTTGTATTCTGATGACTATTTAAAATTTCTGGTAGAGGAACTTAAACCATTTATAGATAAAACATATAATGTATCTTTAAAAACCGAAGACACTTCTATTATGGGATCATCTATGGGTGGATTAATTTCATTGTATGCCATTTGTAAGTATCCTAAAATATTTGGTGCTGCTGGTTGCGTATCTACGCATTGGCCTGTTCCTGTATTAGGAGATGCATATATCCAAACATTGCCCAAAACATTACCGGATCCAAATACCCATAAAATATACTTTGATTTTGGTACCGAGCAACTAGATGCACAATATGAACCTTATCAAAAACAAGTGGATTCGATTATGATCACTAAAGGATACACCAAAGATTTAAATTGGGTAACCTTAAAATTTGATGGCGCAGGGCATAATGAGAAAAGTTGGAATAACAGGGCTCATATTCCTCTAGAGTTTTTATTAAAGTAGTGATTTGTAGGTTACCATTTAACTATTTGTTCTCTTCACCAAAGAAAGCATCAAACCACTAAAAATAAGTAATATGCCTATAATTTTGTTCTGAGCATGTACTTTATCTCTGTCTTCGAGATATGATTTTAATTTTGAAGCAAATTTAACATACATTAATAAGCAGATACCATCTATCATTAAATATGTAACACCTAGAAGTAATACTTGTGGTAAAAATGCTAAATGTTGATCTATAAACAATGGGAAAAGTGCAGCAAAAAAAACAATAGCCTTTGGATTTGAAGCTGACATAAAAAAACCCTCACTATACAATTTTAAAAAGCTTTTTTTTGTATTATTACTTCTGAAATCTCCTGTTTTGGGATTACTTAGAATTTTAGTCACTCCCATATATATTAAATAGGCAACACCTATCCATTTAATGATTCCAAAAATTTCCCCAGAAGTAATTACTATAGATGCTAGGCCTAATGATGACAATAATATCTGTATTGCATTAGCCGATAAATCTCCTAAAATTGTTCCTACAGTCTTTTTTGCTCCGTGATTCATGCTATTTGCAGATGCTAATAAAACACTAGGTCCTGGAGTTACACCTATTATCAAAACTGTTCCTATAAAAGAAATCCATAATGTTGTATTCATATCCAATGATTTTAAAGAATTAACTCTTATTTAGATAATTAGACTAAAGTTACCAAAACTTCTTTCGTTTAAACAATGATACGTATTAGATTATCGTTAATCCTCTAAAATTTTCGAAATATAATTTATTACCCATAAAAAACCCTAAATCAACTAGTTGATTTAGGGTTCTACTCTCCAAAACAAATCTAATAAATAGAGGGCTATTCTATTTATTTAATCAACATAATACCAAGTAGTTCCTCTTAATTCTACTTGTCTCCAGCGGTTTTGGCTAGCATTCCAATACCACCAAACATCACTATATCTGTATACCTGTACCCCATAAATAGTATAATAGTTTCCATTTTCATAAATTTCTCCTCCACCATTTCCTGGATACATTTGATTAATACCGGATTTATCTCCTGTAGACAAACCATTTCGTTGTGTAGTATACGCACTTCCGTCTTTTCTTGTAATAGTGGGTCTTCCATTTTTAGAAAAAGCATAAGATCCATACATCATAATTGAACCTAAATCTAAATTACTAGTCAATTCTTCTCCATCTCTACCACGTTGTGCATAAGTTTGAAAATTATGTGATTTTCCGGATTCTATATTATTAAAATTAATAGTAATAAAACGATTTCTATCTGCTCTACTTTGCTCATGCCATAATCCTACAGCATGACCTATTTCATGAATAGTACTTCCAGTCGAGCATCCACTTGCGAGTGTTATGTTTTGTCGACCGCCAACCATACCAACGCTTGATGAACACCCCGAACCACTTCTAAATCGTATATAATTTGTTTGATTTGTTCTACGAACAAAACGTAATGCAGTATTAGCTTCCCAATGAGCGATTGCATCTGTTATTCTATATTGTTTGGTTAAACCATTTTCAATAGTGTAGTATACAGTATTGTTTGGCCATCTTCCTCCTGTTCTACCAACACTTTTATTTTGCGGAGCAATTTCTCCTTCTTCAAAGACTACTTTCTCTGAAACATCAGATAACATATCTTTTTCGAAAACAATATCTCCTTCATAAATAAACTCTCCGTTTATTTTTTCAATAGGAATTTTCATTCCTGCATAATATTTATCCAAAACTTCACCTTTTTTATTTGGATATGCTTTTTCTGCATCTACATATTTATTTTGATTATCTGTAACCGCTGTTGGTTCATCAAATTGTTCTGTCGTACAAGAAGCTATTAAAAGTCCAATAGCATAGATTCCTGTAATTTTAATTCTTGTCATTTTAGTTGAGTTTGTGTTAGTAAAATTTATTTATTTTTTAATTATTCTTCCTGTAAATACTTTCCCATTGACTTTCATTTCATAAAAATATAGCCCCGATTCTAAGATGCTTAAATCATATCTATGCACATTAAAGTCATGAGCATTATTTACTTTGATACGGTCTATTACCTCAGTTCCTAAACTATTATAGATTTTTAAAGTGTACCCTATTTCTTTTTTTGAAGTAAATTGAATATTCAGGTAATTGTCTACGGGATTTGGAAATAATACCGCCTTTACTCCATTAGAATTTATATCCAATGCTTGCATGTCTCCTTCTTTTCCTGAAAGCCCATCCAAATATATTCTTACTGGGTTTGAAAAAGCAAATCCACCAAATTCATCCCAATTAATCGACCAACTCATTACTCCTCTAAGACCGGGATAGGTTTGAGATAATTGATATTGTCCACCAAAAGAATTTCCTTTAACCAAATAATCGAAAGCATCTATTACTCCGTTAGCACCCGTAAATCCACCTCCTGCATTTACCGTAGCTGGTACACCTATTAAAATTTGATCAGGTCGTAACGCAGGAAAAAATTTACTTGAATCTCTCGTTATAGGAAAACCTTTAAGAAGCATATCTACAAGAGCTACATAAAAATCAGAATTTCCCATACTATAAAAACGATCATCTAAGCCCGTAATTGATCCAGAATTATAGTATTGCACTTGTAAAAATGTCAATTTATCTCGTAATGCATGAATTAATGGTAAGTAAGCTCCGGCTCTTCGGTCAGCTCCTTGAGAAATACCACCATAAAATGAATACCCTAGTTGAACAAAGAATGTTTCTGGAGCCATTGTTAACATAAAATCATTACCAAAATGATTACAAACACTTTTTACTGCATTTATTGTATTCACTAATACCGGAGTAGTAGGATTTTTAAAATCGTCATCACCAAGATCAAGAGAAAGTGATTGCCCTTCAAAATCAATATCCATACCATCAAAATCATATTCTTCTATAATAGCAATCATAGAATTCACAAATTTATCCCTTGCCGAAACAGTATTCAATCGAACTTGTCCTTCGGCTCCTCCGATAGAAATAATTACTTTTTTACCTATTCCTTTAAGGTATTGAATATCTGACTTAAAATCATTTTCGGTATAGTTTATAGTACTAAATTCTGGTGCGAGTTCAAAACTAAGTTCTCCATCTGTAGAAGATACTCTTGGCTCTGCAAAAGAAACATTAATCACATCCCAGTTAGACGAAACATCTCGAAGACGTATTAACCCTGAACCGTTTTGAAAATTATGCCAATATCCATTTAGTATTTTTTGAGGAAGTGGACCTCCTCCACCTCCAGAAGTGGTTACTCGAATATTCACTGCTGATGAAGTAGTTGACAAATCTTGATTATCTGTAGCTTTTGCTGTAAGGGCATAATTTCCTACTTGCAACGTATTCCATGTGTAACTATATGGTTCAGTAGTATCTTCTCCTATTTTACTGCCATTACTGAAAAATTCTACTTTAGTAATAGTACCATCTCTATCTGTGGCATTCACATTAATAATCGCATTACTTCCTTCTACAAACGATTGTCCATCATTAGGAGATACTATCGATACCAAAGGCTCTCCATTTCCTCCATCAGGATCACACTCTCCCAATAAAACCCATGCATCTTCCCAATTGGTACCTGTTCCAGGAGCATATGCTGAGGCTATACCATTGCACCAACCCGAAAATGGCCAAGGCTTACATTCATAAATACTTCCTGCCTTTTGTACTGTACTTCCTTCTGTATAATCATCACCTTCACTGTATTGCGGAGTATTACAATCTGTACCTCCTCCTGTATCTGATTGAACGGTAATTGTTATTATTCCTGAAGTATTGTTTGCATTATCATTATCAATAGCCTTTGCCGTTATGCTATGATTTCCTTGAACAGCTATCCAGTTTACTGTATATGGCGCAGTAAGATCTTCACCTATATTATTTCCATTTACGTAAAATTCAACTTTACGAATCTCACCATCTTGATCAGAGGTACTCGCAGTAATACTTATAGAATCTCCTGTAATAAAAGTTTCTCCAGAGATAGGTGTTATTATCGATACCACTGGAGGTATGTTACTATCTCCACCTCCATCACATGGACCTAATCTTTTCCATTCATCATCTCTACCAGAATAAGTTTCTGGATTTTTGTTTTTGTTCCACCATTTGGCTTCATATACTATACCATTAAAAACAACTTGGTTTCCCCCAACATATGTCGCACTGGCACTCCATGTGGGAGCATCACAAACAACATAAGGTTTAACATCGATTACCTTTATTAGGTTACTTGCTAATGAATTGTAACTATTTCCCAATAGTATAAAAACAAGCAATACTAAGCTGTATTTAAATGGCAACCATCTAGAATACGGTTTATGTTTTCTTTTCATTTGATTTATTTTTTAATCATTTTAAATGTTTGTTGTTGTTTTCCTATTTGTATTTTACAGAAATACATGCCCGATGGCAACTTGGTTACATCCTTTGTTATGGTATTTGATCCTTTGCTAAAAGGGCTTTCTAATAGTTCTGTAACTTGATTTCCGTTAATGTCAATAATGCTGATTCTAATTTTAGCATCTTGACCTATTTTAAAGCTAAAATGTATCTCGTTATTAAACGGATTAGGAAACAGATCTATGATCGTTTTAAGTCCATCATAATTTGATACTTTTCCTGAAACTTCATCTGATTCTGGTTCTAATCCTGTAAATGGTGTCATTTGAGCGCAGCCACATTCAGAACAATCATCTGTAGTATCAAGATCATTATTAACTCCTAAAATATCAGAGAAACGATTATAATGTCCTATCCTATGCAGTACTTTGTTAATTTCTGTTCCTTTACCACATTCTACTCCACCATTAATAATATTTATGGTCATACCAAAACCTGGTGTTCGATTACGCTCTAAATCATAATTAGAAGGTGACCAATTACCAACCATCACATCATGTGCAGATGGTTTTGGGTATTGCGGTGTCATCCAAAACCAAATAGCGGTTTGAAATGCTAATGCTCCGTCTTGTACAATTTGTTCTGGATTGGCAAGGAGTACATTTT
The DNA here is from genome assembly GCF_001632745.1 of Aquimarina aggregata. Taxonomy (GTDB): domain Bacteria; phylum Bacteroidota; class Bacteroidia; order Flavobacteriales; family Flavobacteriaceae; genus Aquimarina; species Aquimarina aggregata. The sequence goes on from NZ_LQRT01000046.1 coordinate 182,038, forward strand.
TATCCCCAAATAAGAATTCACTTACTTGGCCATAATTGTAGTTATAACTTAACTGAATTGGACCACGACCATGATATGATTTACCCGGTGCAGGGGGATATATTAGATTATTCTCATCACGATACCCTATATTATTGGTTCCCTCATATCCCTGTTCTTCTCTAAAGTACAGTCCCCAAGAATATCGACCGCCTGGTGCTGTATCCCATCCTCCGGTTGTTTCTTGAGCGATATTGGCAAGAAAAGCAGCTAACTCACGTTTTCTAACAGTATCGTTGCCTTCTTTTGCAAAAACTCCATAATCTATTACTTGTGTTATAATTGGCTTTGATTGATTCCAACTTGCATCAAAATCTGGATCTGTACGGATTATTGAAGATTGATTTGTTGTTTTATCTTTACGCGTAAGTCGATACAAATTTGTACCCTTTCTTCTTTCAAAAGTTACCTCGATAGTAGCCATTCTTGCTATGGCCTCGTTAAATGCATCGTAGGTATAGAAATCTTTTGCTGGGTCTAATTCATATGTATTGAGATCTGTACCATATCTATATGGAAAAAACTCATCATACTGTACTTTTGAAAGTACTGTATTATCTCCTGATGAACTCTTTTTTATTGTGATCTCAAACGAAAAATTGGTAGCATTACCTTTATTATCCGTAGCTTGTGCTGTATAAACATATGTTTTGTATTCTGAAAAAGACCAATCTGTTTCATATATATCTTCTCCTTTTTGAGATAAAGGTATTTCCTCTCCCAGAATATTTACGTAAACCGGTGTTTGAATACCGTCTGTATCAATAATACGAGCTCGAAGTGGAACAGTAACAGGTAACGCATCTGTATATATAATGTTTGATGTTAATACAGCCACTTGAGGTGGTAAATTTCCTTCTTGACAAGGTCCTAATTCTTCCCATGCATTTGGCCAAGCCCAATCACTAGATCCTCCAGGAGTATAAGCTCCTCCTAAAGAACACCATCCACCAACTTTACAGCGATACTTATTTCCAAGGTTTTGCACCTCATCACCTGTTTGATATGTTTTTCCGTCTATATACTGTGCCGTACTACAACCATCACTTCCTGTTTGGGATTTTACAGAAATTAAAATTTCTTTGGATTGTGTACTTCCTCCTTCATTGTCTGTAGCAATAGCTTTTAACATGTGATCCCCATCGACAGGAGAAAAACTAAATTCAAATGGAGTACTAGAAATCTGACCTATCTCAACCTCATCCATCAAAAAAGTAATATTTACTATACTACCGTCTAAATCCGTAGCATCAACTTTAATACGTACTGTTTCTCCAGATTCAAAAGTATTTCCATTAGTTGGAGAAATAATTGCTATTGTTGGCAATTGGTTTCCTTCACCATCAGAGCATGTTCCTAAATCCTCCCATGCACTTGGCCATGCCCAGGTGTCCGGACCTCCTGGTGTATATACTCCTCCTAAAGAGCACCAGCCACCGACTTTACATTTATATTTTTTACCTAAATTTTGTACCTCATCTCCTGTTGCATAACTATTTCCATTTTGGTACACTACTACGTCACAGTTTGTGGTTACTTTATTACTTTTTTCTCTTAAAGGAGCGATTGTATTGCAATCACCTATTTTTTTCCAAGCACTTGGCCATGCCCAATCATCAGGTCCACCGGGGGTATAAGGGCCTCCTAAACTACACCACCCACCAACTAAACATCTAAATTTTCCTCCTAAATTTTGTACTTCATCTCCTGTTTGGTATGTTTCACCGTTACGATATTGTTCAAGGTTACAGTTTCCTGAAATTGCGCCTACGGTAATGTTAATTGTAGAGGAAGTTGTCGAAGAGTTAGCATTGTCCTTTGCTACGACCACAACAGAATGATTACCTGATGTTGCAGTCCAATTTACTTGATATGGATATGAGTTATCCTCAGAAATTTGATTTCCATCTATAAAAAATAATACCTTATCAATTGTTCCATCACTATCATTAGCATTAACTGAAATAGGAATTTCTTGACCAACTGCATATGATTCTCCTTGTTGTGGAGATACAATACTTATGGATGGGGGCTGATTTGATGATGTTCCAGAATTTTTAAATACCAAATGATTGATGTTAAAATCATCGCTATCCATTACAATACGCAAAATCCTAATCCCCTTATTAAGGGATAAAGTAGTGGTAACTGTCTCCCAGTTTTGCCAATCTCCTGTATTAGGAACTGAGATCTGGTTACTTATATTTTGGCCATCTACCTCTATATGAAACTTTTTACCCGATGAAATTGCCGCAACTCTTGATTCTAAAAGGTATGTTTTTGTTTCAACTATATTCACTGTATACTCAAGCCACTCCCCTGTTTTTGTCCAACCAACATTGTATCCTCCTTCTGTACAAACTTCAATATCTACGGCATCATTGCGATACTCGCCACCTTCATTGTTAATAGAAAGATCATTAAAAGCTATATTTTGCCCTCCAATATCATAATTTTCTACTTCTATTTTACCAGGAATAGGCCATGGTGTCCCGCCAAAAGCGGTTTGCGTATCACCTGTTGGATCTCCACCAGGGAAATCATCTGCAGGAAATTTAATTTTATTTCTTATCCAGCTTCCTGCAGGTTTTAATTGATTTATAGTCCAAGGACCTCCCGAGCATGTTCCTGTTTTCCAAGCTGCTCCAGACCTCGTATCATCAGAATAATTCCAACTCGTCCAACTGATTTTTTTCCTTTGCATCAAATCAATAAACTGCTGTGTCATCGGAAAATCATTAGGGCCATCACCTGTAAATTCCTGACTACCAAATTCAGTAACAAATACAGGTAATCTATTAGAGGCTTCATCTAACCTGTTTAAATATGCTTCTCTATGGCTATTAGCATAAAAATGGAATGTATACATAACATTTTGAAACTGTAATGGATTATCAATTACATCCTGTAAATTTCCTTCACCAGATACTCCAAAAGTTGCCCAACCATGGGTCCCCACAAGTACAACAGCGTCATCATCTATTTCTCTAATAACAGGGATAATCTGGTCAGCATATGTTTTAATTCGATTCCATGTTACACCTGAACCATTAGGTTCATTACAAACATCATAAATAATATTGTTCTTATTTTTGTGTTGATTAGCAATATCTTTAAAAAACCGTTTAGCATTTTCTAAGTTACTATTTGGATCACCGGGATTTAATTGATGCCAATCAACCAAGGCGTACATCCCTCGTTCTGTTGCTTCATTTATCAAACGACTAACTTGATTCGTAAAACCAACAGGATCAGTTTCATACCCACCTTCTTGAACATATAAAGATATTCTTAGAATATCAGCGTCCCAATCATAGGCCAATGCATCTAATGAACTTTCAGTTAGACAATTTCCCCAACCATACCATTGTATACCATGGGTACTCATTCCTCTAAGCTGGATCGGTTTATTATATTGATTACATAATTGGGTACCACAAACTTTGAGTTGTCCGTTTTGCGTAACGGGAGTATTTTGAGCTATTCCTATAGCGCTAATATGTATCCAAATTATACATTGAAACAAAGTAAAATACTTTGATATTATACTTCTCATATCCATAAATTAAGTTTTAAGAAATAGGTAAGCTTGTAACCCATCTGGAATACAAGCAATTTTATACAAAAAATCACCCAACGACTTTTATAAATCGTTGAGTGATTAAAAAATTTAAATATTAATGTTTTAGAAGTTTGCCTGTAGTCTTACCACTAGGCGTATTAATAGTATAGAAGTAAAGTCCATCTTCTAATCTACTTACATCAAAAGTATTTAGGTTTTCTCCTTTTTGTATTTTAGTATTTCTAATGTCCAAAACTTGAATACCTGTAGCATTAAATATTTGTAGATCAAATGTCCCTTTTTGTACGTTACAATTAACATTGATATTAATTACATCTCCACTTACTGGATTTGGAGTTAATATTACATCACTATTTTGGTCTTTTTGTACAAGGGCAGATTTACCAGCTAGTCCATCTAAATAAGCTCTATGTGGATTAGAAAATCCAAAACCTCCTACAACATCCCAATTAATCGACCATGTCATCAACCCTCTAAAGTTAGCATATCCTGATGGGTTTCTTAAGGTATATCTACCTCCAAAAGACTGTCCTTTAATTAAATAATCTAATGCTTTATGTACTTCTGCAGGTGCAGTATACCCTCCTGCAGGTGCAGCTGCAGCTGTTGACGGTAATCCTATGGCCACTTGATCAGCACGTAATGCAGGGAATTGAATTCCATTTACTGGAAACCCTTGTAATAGCATTTCAGCCATGGCTACATGAAAATCAGCAGTTCCTTGAGCATATATCTGATCATCAAGTGCTCGCATAGTACCTGTATTGTAATGCTGCACATGAATATAATCCATATCGTTTCTTAAAGCATAAATTACCGGTAAATAAGCTCCAAACGAACCTCCATACGCAGAATACCCACCTTGTACGAAAGCTGTTTCTGGAGCCATAGATAATATAAAATCAGATCCAAATTGAGATAAGATCGATCTAAATGCAGTAATAAGATTTACAACTTTTGGTCCAACTGGATTTCTAAAATCCGTATCTCCTGCACTTAAAGCTATAGAACTACCTTCAAAATCTATATCCATTCCATCGAAACCATATTCATTGATAATACTAATCATAGAATTACTAAAAATTCGAGCGTCTTCGGCACTATCAACATCTACAGCTCCAGTAGCACCTCCCATAGAAATCAATACTTTTTTTCCTCTACTTTGCAGTAAAGCAACATCATTCTTAAACTCCTGCACACTGCTATAAATCGCAGGATCTGGAGTGAATGTCATATTAGCACCTCCAGGAACTGTAGGTATCGCAAAAGATATATTGACTACATCCCATTTATCTGAAATTTCACTTAATTTTGGGATAGAGGAACCATTATTAAAATTATGCCAATATCCTACTAAAATTCTTTTAGGTAGATTTCCACCTCCTGGAGGTGGTGTCGATCCAACTGATATTGTTGTCGGCGTAGCATCACCTGTAGCATTTAAGTTATCTGTTGCTGTTGCAGTAATGGTATGATTACCTTGTGTTGCTGTCCAATTTGTCGTGTATGGTGCCGAGTTATCCTCGCTAATTACGATACCATCTACAGAAAATACTACTTTTTCGATTGTACCATCAGAGTCACTTGCTGTTGCAGCAATATTTACTGTTGCTCCAACATCAAAACTAGTGCCGCTTGCTGGACTTGTTATGGTTACTGTAGGTGCACTATTACCTCCACCGCCTGTACAATCACCAACAAATGTCCAGGCATCTTGCCAATATGTTCCTGTTCCAGGTGCATATGCCCATGCAGCTCCATTACACCATCCGCTATTTGGGTAATCTCTACATTGGTATACTTTTCCATCATTTTGAACCTTGCTTCCTGCAACATAATTACCTCCACTCTCTATATATTGAGCTTCATCACAATCTCCCCCACCTGTACTTGTATTTCTAGTTACTCTAATAGCATTAGATAAATCGTATGTTCCTACTAAATTAGAAGCGTTATTTCCAACAGTAGCTCCCTGCAAACCATCTTCATAACTTAAATGCCATATCAAACATACGCCAGCTCCTGCCTCATCAAAATTAACAGCTTCTGGAGATCCCGGAAGTCCAAGAATTTTGCCTTCTTCATCTGTAATTACCCATTGCGAGTTTGTACCTTTATTTCCGTTTAATGTAATTCCTGATACATTATCGGCAATACCATCTCCTACGGTAAATGTAAACGGTCCTCCTGTAATTACTCCTCCATCAACCTCATCATTTCCTGAACATGGATCTCCTACGACTTGATGAATCGCAGTAAGTAAAGAAGTTGATTGATCATTAGTATCATGAGATAGCTCCCAAATCATAATTCCTCCTGCTCGTTCTTTAGCTATTTCAGTTTTCTTTTTAATTGTTGGAATTCCATTATAATTTGTTCCTTGATAAGAATCTGCATTTGGGCCAGCGCCTGAAGCTAATAATTGGCTATAACTTTTTACTTGAGGTCGGCTATAAAAAGGAACACCTAATATTGCTTTTTCTTTAGGTAATCCTCTACCTAACCAATAATCTAAACCTCCTGTTGCTTGATCCATAGATCCATGCGTGGGACCATCATATGCCATAATATTTAGAAAATCTACATCATCAAAAACACCATTAAGTACGCCATCTGCATTCCATCCAGAAACCACTACAGCTGCTGTTAACAATTTACCTCTGCTGTGCATAGCCTGTCCCAACTCCTGCATTAATAGTTCGAAATGTTGTGGTTCACTACCCTCTCTTGGATATTCCCAATCCATATCAACTCCATCAAGATTATATTGATTTACAAAACTTACAAGATTATTTACAAATGCCGTTCTTGTAGATGCATTAGCAGCCAAAGTCTTGAAAGGACCATCGTTTCCATCCATCCAACCACCAACAGCGATTAATACTTTTGTATTTTGCGCATGTCCTTTAGATACAATCTGTTGTAATTTAGCTATATTATCTAGTGCACGTAAACTTCCGTCTGCATTTGGTAATATAAAAGAGTAATTAATATGCGTAAGTTTATCATATTGAATATCATTTGCGCTTCCTTGCCAGCTTGCAGCATATCCAACTACTTTAAAATCACTACTACTTGTACAACCATCACCTCCATCGGTTGTGACACTCACATTTACAGCGGTAGAAGTTGTTGATTTATTATCGTTATCTGTTGCTTTAGCAGTTAATGAATAATTTCCAGTTGCTACATTACTTAATGTATAACTAAATGGACTAGATACATCTTCGCCTAATTTAGTTGTGCCATTATAAAATTCTACTTTAGTAACAGTACCATCACTATCAGATGCATTGGCATTTATTGTAATATTATTACCTGCTATAAAACTTGCTCCCGAAGTAGGAGATGTAATTACAACTTGTGGTGCAGATCCATCACCATCTCCACAAGGACCAATTAGTTTCCAAACATTTTCATTATTTGTAACAGGGTCATTGTTTTGAGTCCACCATTTTGCTTCGTATTCATTTCCTTTGTAAGATACTTTGTCTCCGCCAGTATATACTTGTCCTGCTACATACGCTGGTGCTGTACAAGAGCCTCCATCACCATCGGTAATAGTAATAGCAACAGATGCAGAACCAACTGCATTCTTATTATCTGTAGCTTTAATCGTAAGTGTATAACTTCCTGCAGCAACCGAATTCCAACTATAACTATAAGGAGCAGTGGTATCTTCTCCTAACTTAGTTGTACCATTATAAAATTCTACTTTAGTAACAGTACCATCACTATCAGACGCATTGGCCTCAATATTTATCGAAGCTCCTGCTGTAAAAGTATCTCCTTCTTGTGGTGAGGTTACAACTACAGAAGGTGACTCATTACCTCCAATTCCATTCACTTTTATTGAGACTGATGTCGTTGCAGTTCCTCCTTTATTATCAGTAGCTTTTGCCGAAATAGTATAATCTCCTGCTACTACGTTATCCCATGTATATGCATATGGTGCAGTTGTATCTTGCCCTAATAATGTACCACCGTTATAGAATTCTACCTTGGTAACAGTCCCATCTGTATCTGTTGCATTTGCCGAAATTGTAACAGAAGAACCAGCACTAAATACCTCCCCTGATTGAGGCGATGTTAAAGTAACAGAAGGATTCTGGTTGTTAGGTGGGTTACCACCTTCTGCAAATACTTCGTTTATCTTATTAATCAGAGGAGATTTTACATTTGACCATCTTTTTAATTTGGTACCAAATGATTGGGGGGAACCGCTAAATTCTAAATCCCCAAATACTGTCCATACAATAGTACCGGCAAGGTTATTATCATTTATGAATTGAGCTTTAATAGCTATAGATTCTTCATCATCATAACTTAAAAAGAAATTACCTTTAACCATATAAGGTACTTTGGCTTGATCATCCCATTTTTTTGTCCATCCACTTCCTGCACCTGTTTTTTGCTTGATAAAAAAGTAATTCGGAGTTCCGTCATATACTTCTTGAGGCCAATGCGTATAATCTGCTGCGGTACTAACAGGACCATCAGGTTGTATGGTAACGTTTCTTTTTACAGTTGGAGCGTTAAGAGCTGCAGTACCATCTGTTACTACACCTCTTCCATAAAATGGAGCACCAAAATTAATTTTGCTAGCAGGAACTCCCATAGCGGTCATTTTAGTTAATAATGTCTGCCAATTAAAGTCTGGGGCTTCTGCTCCATCATATGGATACACTGGTGCATTATGTCCCGCTATATTAGACCAACCTCCATTAAAATCATAGGTCATCATATTAAAATAATCCATTGAGCTTGCTAACTTAGACCAGTTAAATCCTTCGAGTTTCTTATAATCGGCAGCCATTGCTGCTGTGATTAATTTTCCTGGACCTATTGCATTTCTAATTTCCTGAACTAAGTTTTCAAAATTTGCATAATCAGCATTTGTCCCAGTAAAGTTCATTCCCGCAAATGGTCCCGGATATTCCCAATCGAGATCAATCCCATCAAAGCCCATATTGATAAGTTTTTTACAATCCTCAATAAAACGAGCTTTTTTAACGGGATCCGCTGCCATTTCAGGGAAATGCTTACACATACTCCAGCCACCAATAGATGCCATTACTTTTACTCCATTTTCATGAGCTAATTCTAATAGTCCTTTTGCTCCACTACCAACTTTGGGTAAGGGTAAGGGTAAAACTCCTGATAGTCCCCACTCGGGATGAGTCCAAGAAGTACCACCTACAGTAACTTGATAACCCATAGCTTCAGCTCTTTCTTTAACAGCTGGGCTTATGTAATTAACATTTTCAATTTCGCCAAATAAAATATGAAAATCCCAACTACTGTAAGGATCGCCATATAATAAATCTGCTGGTTCTTGTGTTACACCGGTTTGGTATATTTTTTTATTTCGTAGGTCTCCGCTATGTAAAGATCCATCATTTGCTACTCCAAAAAAAGAATAATTTAGAATAGTATATTTCGAGTAATCTATATTTAATTGTGTTAATGCTCCCTGAGCTGGTACTCCAGCGGTTGGTTGTTTCCAAGCATCCCAATTCGTAATATAACCAATTACCTGTTTATTATGGTTTGCGGTAGTTGCAGAGCCACCTGTATTGACTTGTGCATTTAGCGTACTTGAGCCATATACAAATAGTAATAAAATGAATGCTATTGGAATTTTTTTCCAACACCACTCTTTTAGAGTAAATTCTGGGTCTTTCATAATTGTTTGTGTTACGTTAGATAAAAATGATTTTGTGTTTTTTAGAAAAATATTATTTGTTAATACTTTCTAGGTCGAAAAATAGAAAGAAGTCCATTTCTCAAAAAACTAATTAGCTGAATGACTTAATTTTGTAGCTGTTTAGAAGTGAAAAGTCAACGAAAGGATTTCCAAAACATCATTGCATTTAATGCTTAAAATTGTGTCGTTTAGCTAAAAAAAACATCACTTTTGTAGAAATAAAGTATTTTCATTATCGAATTAGTATTATCTCACAAAACATAAACTCATCAACATAAAAAAAGAAATCATACAACATAGTCTTTTTTGGCTAATTTATTTCACACTAAACACTTTAAGGTGGGGTAGTTATTTTGATGATTACCTATACTCCTTTGAATCTAACTTGGTAGAGTTTGTGGTTCACATTATTTTAGTGTATTTCAATCTTTATTTTTTACTTCCTAAACTAATACCAAACAAATATTTAGAATATCTTTTTATACTTCTTGTTGCTGTCTTGACTATGACATTGGTGAGAATCATTTTTACCTATGAATTTGTAACCACAAATGTTTTTCCTGAATCTGAAAAACAAGGCAATTCGATTTTTGATTTTAATTATATACTAGCTGCTTTTATTGGTGAGATATATGTTATTGGCTTTACGACAGCAATTAAAATCACTATCGATTATGTAAAAAATCTTAAAAGAACCGAAGCATTAGAAAAACAAGGGCTCAAGAACGAGTTATCTTTATTAAAATCTCAACTACAACCTCATTTTTTCTTTAACACTTTAAACAATTTATACTCTTTAACTTTAGAAAAATCCGACCAGGCTCCAGAAACTGTAGTAAAGCTGTCAGAATTTATGAGTTATGTAATTTATCAAGGAAATAAGAAAAGTGTTCCTATTATAGACGAGATAAAATATATCCAGAATTACATTGATTTAGAACATTTAAGATTTGGTGATCGCGTTCAGGTAGACTTTTCGTTAACTGGCACTATCGAAGGTCGTAAAATACCTCCGTTATTACTTCTACAATTTATAGAAAATGCTTTTAAACACGGTACCGATTATGAATTAGGAAGTGTAATTTTATATGTTGAAATTAATATTGAAGATAATTGGCTTTACTTTAAGACAAAAAATAACAAAATAGATCCTGAAATTAAGAACACAAAAACTAACGGAATAGGATTAAAAAACACCAAACGCAGGCTTGGATTATTGTACAAAAACAAATATAAATTAACCCTTAATAAAGACAAAAATTACTTTGAGGTAAACTTAAAAATACCTCTTGAATAATACTTTTTTTTGTATTATCCTTTTAAAACCCACCCCAATCTTATGAAAATAAAATGCCTAATAATCGATGATGAACCACTCGCCATACGTGTAATTGAAAATCATTTAAAAAATTTCAGTGATTTTGAAGTAATCTGTACATGTAATAATCCTATCGAAGGTTTTAATTTACTAGTACAAGAGTCTGTTGATTTAGTTTTTTTAGATATTAATATGCCACGAGTAAATGGTTTGGATTTTATAAGAAACCTAAGCGTTTCCCCCCTTATTATTATTACGACGGCATATAGAGAATATGCGGTAGAAAGTTTTGAACTTGATGTTATTGATTATTTAGTAAAGCCTATATCATTAGAAAGATTCATGATATCTTTGAAAAAAGTCTCAAGACAGATGCATCTTCAAAAAGAAGCTAAAAAAAACAGTACTAAATCAACAATAATGCCCTTAGAGGATAATGATCATTTTTTTGTAAAAGTCAACAAAAAACTTATCAAAATTTTCTTCAACGATATTTTATATATCGAAAGTTTAAAAGACTATGTTTCTATTAAAACTATTTCCAAAGATTACATTACACATTATAATCTGGCCGCTATAACTAGATTAATTCCCGAAGACAAGTTTATTAGAATACATAGATCTTTTACTATTTCTCTGAATAAAGTAGACGCTATAGAAGGTAATTGTATTCATATAAACGGTAATATCGTACCTATTGGTCGAAATTATGTTAAAGAGGTAAAAGATAAAATTCTAAAAGGATCAATAACATAATCACATTAATACACTCTTTTTATTTATGTGCCACTTTACTATAGTTTTTAAGATGAATCATCAATCTCTCAAAAGACACTATGACCACTAGCTCTACATCTGCAACCGGTTTTTTTGCTCTTTCTATATATTCCTTTAGGGTCTCTTCTTGATTTGTCGAAAGGTTATTATTTTTAAGAGACATTGACAAAATGCTAGATATTTGAGATAAGTTTTCTGAAATTGGTTTTATTTCATTAATTATAGGGTTATCAAAGCCTTCTAAACTACTAGACAATAAATTCCATTTATGTAAGTACTGATTTAATCGAATTCTTATCTTCTTATTCTCTGGTTGATTGATAAGCTCATCGACTAATTTTTCAAATTCTTTAGCATCTTTAGCATCAGTTGTACAAGCATCTGCGAATAACGTAAATGGAGAATATGTCTGATACTCTGTACCTCCTTTATTACGACTATATAACTTTAAAGGCTCACATACTTTAGTAAGTTCGGAAATAGCAGTAATATCTTCTGTTTTTGTAATGTTACGTAAAATGACTTCTCTATTTCTTAAATGCATCGTTCCGAGTTTTTCTAACTCTAAACTAACATTATGCAATCTCATCTTCATGTTTTCAACATCTGAAACTTCTTTTGGAGACCAAAACCGTTCTGCTATTGCTGCTGTTCTAGGCCAAATACGAGAATCAATTGTTAATGGTGTTACTAGTTCACTCCACATTGTCGCTTCTCCTCCTAAAATCATATCCTCTTGTTCTTTTGTGAGTACGTTATCATAAGGCACAGGATCTACCGCATAATGTTCCTCTACTGGTAACATTAAATCAATATAATATCCATTAGAAAGTATTGTTTTGTACCCCATTTCTGTTGCTTTTATAAGAGATTCACCTGCGGGGAGTCCTTCATTTACACCTTTCCAAGAATGGATAATAGCAGATTTATCGATTTCTGGACTCATAATTTCTTCCCAGCCAATCATTTTCTTTCCATATTTTTTTAAAATTTCTTGGAGTCTAATATTAAAATGCGTTTGCAATTCATGATTAGAACTGAATCCTTTCTTATTCATAAATTCTTTAATATCATCATTTTCACTCCAATGCTTCCCTTCATTTTCATCTCCACCGATATGTACGTACTCATCTGGAAACAACTGTGTCATTTCTTCAAATAAATCAGACAATACTTCATATGTTTTTTCATTAGTTGGATCAAGAGTTGGATCAAAAATACCTGCATTTCTTTCTATTGTGTACGATTCATTTTTACTGGCAATTTCTGGATATGCGGTCAATATAGCCGTAGCATGTCCTGGAACATCAAACTCAGGTATCACCCGTATACCTTTATCTCCGGCATACGATATTACTTCTTTTATTTGTTGTTGCGTATAATACTGCCCATCTGATCCCAATTCATGTAGTTTTGGGTGTGTCTTAGATTCTACCCTAAATCCTTGATCATCTGTCAAATGCCAGTGAAAAACATTAAGTTTAACCGCAGACATTGCATCTAAATTACGCTTTAACACGTCTACTGGTTGGAAATGCCTTGCTACATCAATCATTAAACCTCTCCAAGGAAATCTAGGAGCATCAATAATCTTTATTGATGGAATATAAAAATGATTAGTTTCAAAATTTAGTAATTGATATAGCGTTTCTAATCCTCTTAATACCCCAATGTCGGTAACCGCATGAAGTTTTATACTTTGATTTGTAACTTCTAAATTGTAGGATTCATCTTCAAATAGTTTTAATTCTCCAATGCGATCGTAAGAGATGTGTAATGATGGTTTATTTTCTGTTATAGTCAAAGGAAAACCATGATTTAAAAAAACCCCAGTTTCGTTGCTTAATCTTCTAATAAATCGAGTTGTCGCATTGTATATACGTTTATTACTTGTGTCTTGAATAGCAACAGTAAAATTTTCCTGAATAATAAAGCTTCCAACACCTATTTTTGTGTCTTTAGGTATTGGCATAACTTTATTTAATTCTCTATTATCAAACTGACCAAAAGCTAGTTGCATAGTAAAAATGGTGACAAGTAAAATTAAAAAATGTTTTCTCATTAATATGTGTTAAAAGTGATATCTCTTAAATGCTTCTATTGCAGCATAATCTGCTAATCCTAATTGATGATATTTTTTTGCGGTTTGTTGATTGCGTTCTTCTGCTCTAACCCAAAATTCTCGAGAGTCATCTCCTTGAAACATTACACCATCTTTTTGTGACTGATGAAAGAAGATTGCTTTTCTTTTTTTAAGTACCTCATCAGGACTTAAGGGTACTGCCATTTCGATGTCATGAATATCCCATTCATGCCAAGCTCCTCTGTACAACCAAACCCAACAATCTTTCATAAATTCTTCTTCTTTTAACCTTTCTAAAGCTTTAAAAAGAATATCTAAACATACTTTATGAGTACCGTGAGGATCTGCTAAATCACCCGCGGCATATATTTGGTGGGGCTTAATTTTCTTAATCAATTTAACTAAAATTGTTATATCTTCTTCTGTATATGGATTTTTTTTAGCAGTTCCTGTTTCATAAAAAGGTAAATCCAGAAATTGTACATAAGCATCTGGTAATCCTAAAAAACGAGTAGCTCCAAGAGATTCTCCCCGTCGAATTAATCCTTTAAGGTTTCGAACTTCGATAGTATCAATTGCATCTTTTTGTTTTTCTTTTAGGCTTCTTAAAATATCAACAGCCTTCTGTCCCTCTGGTTGAATAGTTTGTATAACTTCAGCATATTTTATAGTCTCTTCATCAGATACAGCAATATTACCAGAAGTTTGATACGCTATATGAACTGTATGTCCTTGCTCTACCAAACGATGAAAAGTTCCTCCCATTGAAATTACATCATCATCTGGATGTGGACTTAAAATTAGTACTCTTTTTTTGTGAGGAACATTACGCTCTGGCCTATTGGTATCGTCTGCATTAGGTTTTCCTCCTGGCCATCCAGTAATTGTATGCTGTAGCGTATTAAACATTTTTATATTAAGGTCATAAGAAGCTCCTTCTTCTGCCAAAAGACTGGACATACCATTATCATTATAGTCTTTCTCTGTTAATTTTAAAATAGGTTTTTGCACTTGATGACTTAACCAAACTATTGCTTTACTTTTTAATTTTTCATTCCAACGACAAGGTCCTACTAACCAAGGTGTTTTTATACGTGTCAACTCTTCTGAAGCTTCTTTATCCAGAATAAAAGTTGTATTTGTATGATTTTGAAGATATGTAGCGGGAATAGTAGCGGATATAGAACCCTCTATAGTCTCTTTTACTATTTCGGCTTTTTTATGTCCCCAAGCCATAATAACAATACGAGATGCCTTTTTTATTGTTCCAATCCCCATAGTTATAGCTCTTTTAGGAACATTATCTATTCCCAAAAAAGAAGATGCAGCATCCGACCGTGTTAAATGATCTAATGTAATGCTTCTTGTTACAGAATTGTAGTGAGATCCTGGTTCATTAAAGCCAATATGCCCAGTTCTACCTATTCCTAACAACTGAAAATCTAATCCCCCAAACGAATTAATCTTTAATTCATAATCAATACAATATTGATGTAAATCTTCCTGTTTAACGGTACCATCTGGTATATGTATATTTTCTGGTAAAATGTCAATATGATCAAATAAATGCTGATGCATAAAATAATGATAACTCTGCATATCATTTTTATCCATTGGATAATATTCATCCAAATTAAATGTAACTACGTTAACAAAACTTAAGTCTTCTTCGTTATGAAGTCTAACTAATTCTTCATATACCTTAATAGGAGAAGAACCCGTAGCCAATCCTAAAACACAATATTCTTCCTTTTTTTGTTTTTCTTTGATAAGTTTGGCTATTTCATGAGCTACGATTAAAGAAGCATAATCTGAACTTTTGAATACTACGTTATGAATTTTTTCAAATCTTGTTTCTTCAAATTTCCCAGCCTCGCGATAGCTGATATCTTTATAGTAAGGCATAGTGTGATCATTGCTTTTGGCACTCTCCTGTCTAGTTTCTGAATTCATTTTATGGTAATAAATTAGTTGTTTAATGGCTTATCTAAAGATGAAGTTATAATCTTAATTGTATTTATTGAAAGTTTTTCGACAGATGACATAAAAGCAATCATAAGCGACTTAAAAAAACATATTATTTTATCCAAAACAAAAACCCAATAATAGTAGCTACTACATTGGGTTTTTAACTAATTTCAAAATTTAATTGTGATCAGTAATACATTCTAGTTCTTTATTAAAAATTCCCTCCTTGCACATCCCACCATAGTCTGGTTCCTGCATTATCCGCCCCACCAAGCTTACTAATGGCATTAGAAACTCCATCTGGATTTGTCTGCAGTTCACTATCTACAAAGGGGATTCTGCGTATCTGAAGATCTGTATCTACTACTCCTCCGCTTTGATTACTTACAACTGGAAACAATTTAGGATATCCCGTACGTCTATATTCACTCCAAGCTTCCTGACCTTCTGGAAACATTGCTATCCATTTTTGTGTAATAATACGTTCTAATTTTTCTTCATTAGATGCACTATTATCCCATGCAATAGTAATAGTACTCAAAGCATTTGTACTATTTGAGGTAGTGACCGGATCTACGTAATCTTTAGGAGTCAATATATTATTACCTATGTAACTTGCAGCACCTGAAATACTATATTGATCAAAAGACGTTACTATACCTTGTTCATAATTAGCTTGTACATCGCCTGCACCTGACCAACCCCTTAAAGCAGCTTCTGCTTTCAAGAAAAAAACCTCTGCCGCGGTCATAAGCTGTACCCTTGGCGATAATACTGTTTCTGAAAGTAATGAAAAGGTAACATAGTCTGCTTTTTGTGCAAGTTCATCTGCATATCCAGGTAATAATGGTAAACCATTTCGTATTCCCTTAAATTCTCCTTCATTTACCTCTGAAGTAATAAAATAACTATTAATTCTAGGGTCTTCATAACCTACTAGTATTGACTCTATTGACGCATTCATCCTAATATCTCCCCAAGAATTGTTAATCGTTTTTATAGGATGATCAAGTGTTCCGTTTATGAAAAAGCTTTCTGAATTTGCTTCAATTACTCCAATAGGGTGATTTAATGATTTTTCTCCTTCTGCCTTTGCCTTTGCTGGATTAATTTTTGAAATGCGTATGGCTAAACGTAACCTTAGAGAGTTTGCATATTTTATCCAACTTTCATAATTTCCTCCATATGCCAAGTCAAAAGCAGTAAACCTTGGACTATCTATGTTTTCTGACAAAATCATTATTGCCTGTTCTAAATCTATAAAAAAAGCATTGTAGGCTTCTTCCTGAGAATCATACTCACTTGTTGTAGCGGAGGCTCCAAACTTAGTATATACTATTGGTCCAAAAACATCAGAAACGCGATGCATCGCACTTACTTTTAATAATTGAGAAACTGCAAATAGCTCAGGAAATTCTTCTTTTGTTTCGTTTTCTATTGTTCTCGCGTTGTTCATTACATTAGAGTACGGTACACTCCAAATAAAATTATTCCAACCACTAACCAAATTATAAGTTGAATTATTAGCTCCAGCCACAAAGGGTCTAGGATTAGTCATATATCCAGAAAAAATATCAGCATTTAAATTTTGTTGCAGCTGATATGACCAAACTGGAGTATATTGATAAATGTTTTCAAACATGGGCTTATATAAAGACCCTACATTTTGAAAATCTACTTCTAATTGTTCTTGAGTTATATTTCTGGGGTTGCCATCTATTTCTTCTAAATTATCTGAACATGCCCAGAACACCAAAGAAAAGGCAACAAGACTTGATAAAAATATATTATTTCTATTTTTCATTTTTCTTTTTTTTAAAACATTAAATTCATATTCAATCCCCAGCTTCTTGTTGAAGGAAGCCCGAGTACATCAACTCCTTGCAATGCATTTCCTGTACTTAATGAAACATTGGGGTCATGAGGTGCATCTTTATAAAAGAAGAATAAATTATTTCCAATTAATGAAGCTTTTATATTTCTAAAAAAAGATGATTCTGATAATTTAAAATTATACCCTATAGCCAACTCTGCAAGACGAATATTAGTTGCACTATAAACATATTCTCCTGTAAATCCGTTTCTACCACCAGCTAATCCATAATATTCTTGAGCTGTTAAAGTAGATGGATCACCTGCCAGGTTTACTACTTCGATAGTCTCATTAGTGGTTTCTCTTTGAGAGTTATTACTTAACCCCTCGATAATAGCTTCTGTCATACTTATCGTTTCTCCTCCAAATTTTCCATCAATTAAAAAGTCAAGACTTACTTTTTTATAGGTTATTGAATTATTCCATCCTAATGTAAAATCCGGATTTGCATTACCAACTTTTTCAAGTCCTGCAATAGTATTATCAGGGTTTTCATCATTAAGAACTATAGCCCCGCTATCAACTACTGGTCGACCATTAGCATCTCTTTTAACGACTTGTGCATAAATATCTCCGTAAGATCCTCCTTCTACCAAATATGACGCAAAAGTATTCACACCAGGAGCAGAAATAACTTGATTATCAATTTGCACATCATCAGAAGGATTACTAATTTCTTTTACTTCATTTCTATTCGTAGCAAAATTTATGTTAGAAACCCATTTAAAATTTTCTGTTTGTAATGGTACAATGTAAATCGCTCCTTCAAAACCTTCATTAATGATATCTCCAGAATTAACTCCGACCGTAACAGATCCCGTTCCTGTAGAAACCGGAACTTGAAAATACTGATCTACAGTACTTGTATGATAGTACCCTAAGTCAAACCCTAATCGATTATCAAAGAATTTCCATTCTGTACCAATTTCGTATGATTTTTGTTGTTCTGGGCGAACTTCTCCCAAAGGTCTCACAGGATCCAATGGGCTTATCCCTCCTCCAAAAAGAATTTGGCGTTCTGGAAATACTGTATTTGCAGGTACATCATTCCCTACTTCAGCATAAGATCCTCTAATCTTTGCAAAGGATATCTTATCACCCATTTCAAAAATTTCGCTTAATACTCCTGTGACTCCCACAGATGGATAGAAATAAGAGTTGCTTCCCGAAGGCAATGATGATGACCAATCATTTCGTGCTGTTAGGTCAACAAAAACCTTTTCATTAAATCCAAAAGTGGTACTGGCAAACACAGAGTTTACTTTCTTATCTAACGAGGTTTGAAATATCGATACTTGTGGGTTAGCATTAAAGTTTTGAATTGAAAAAACATTTGCGAATTGCAATCCTCCATTTGTACCTGAATCGGCATTTAAAATTTCAATAGTTGTTCTAGTTGTACTCCCTCCAACATTAGCAGATATTGTAAACTCGCCAAATTGTTTATTAATAGTAGCTATAACATCCCCATAAAGTTGTCTTATATCTTGTTCATTAAAAATATATCTTCCATTTGCAGGTGCTAATGTAGCATCTGTTGTAGCAAAAACTTGTTTGTCATAATCTAACAAAGTTTGATCATATGTTCCTCTAGTCTGTAATGATATCCAATCCTTGATCTTGAATTTTAAACTCATTGATGCTAATAATTTTCTATTCCTATCTTCACTCGCATTTCTATTTAATATCCAATACGGGTTTTGTTCTATATCTGAAGTAGCTCTGAACCATCGTTGACTTTGTATATTCCTGTTTGGATCAAATGTTTCAAAATTTTCATAATCAATCAAACGTTCTCCCGCGGCATCAAAGTTATAAGCACCCACTAACGGATTAAAGTATAACCCCGATACAGGTCTATTCGTAATCGTTTGAGTTGTCGCTAGAACGCTCGCGTTAGCCGTAACTACGCCATCAAAAAATTTAGCCGTTTCTCTTACGTTAATTGTATGTTGTTTTAAATCATTTGTTGGTAATATCCCTGATGCAAAGGTATTTGAGTAAGAAAAATAAGTTTGTGCATTTTCACTACCTCCTGATGCTGATAATGAAGTAATCGAAGTAACGCCTGAATTAAAAAAGTCGTCAATATTATTCTCTGCCTCATCATTCAGCTCTACAAAATATGCTGCACTATCTACCGATAAATTAGATGAAAAATCTACTTTAAAGCTTCCTGATCTTCCTTTTTTGGTAGTTATTAAGATAACTCCATTTAAACCTGCACTACCGTATAGAGCAGAAGCAGATGCTCCTTTTAAAACCGTTAATGATTCTATATCATCTGGATTTACTAAAGATAACACATCTCCCCCATCTTTATTTCCGCCATTAATATCTCCAAAGGTATCATTAGGTTGACCTCCCGTGGGATTAGACAACGGTACACCGTCTACAACATAAAGTGGTTGATTATTTCCTAAAGAAGAATTACCACGTAAAGTAACTTTAACTGACCCTCCTGCTCCAGAAGAACTTCGATTAACAACAACTCCTGATATTTTACCTGAAAGGCTGTTCACAGGGTTTGTTTGTTTTACTTTACTAAGTTCTTCGGCATTTATATCCTGAGCTGCGTAGGTTAGCGATTTTCTACTTTTTTGAATCCCTAATGCTGTGACGACTACATCTTCGAGTTGCTCCAGATCTTCTTCCATGGCAACATCGATTTCATTAGCATTATCAATAGTCCTAAATGTAGTTTTAAGTCCTAGATAGCTAAACTCTAAAATTTGTCCTAAAGAAGCCTCGATCGTATATTTACCATCAAAATCTGTTAATACTCCTTTTGTTGTTCCCTGTACAATAACATTAACTCCAGGCAGAGGTGTCGAATTTGCTCCTTTCGAAGTTACTGTTCCTGAAATTGTTCTTTCTTGTGCTTTTGCTTGATCTATAATTAATAGACAAAAAAAAGCAGAAAAAATCAAAATAGTTTTTTTCATGAAATATAAGATTGATTTGTTTATTTATTCTTTCCTAAAGGTAGATAGCAATAAAATTGAAAAAGAAATTAAATATCCCAACAACACAAAAGAAACAACAAACAACACTTTTTTAGAGACAAGTGTTTTACAGAAAAAAGGATTTTAAAATAATTAGTCAACTATTTTGTTTTTCATCAAAAAAACGCATAATTTTTTCACGATTTTAAACATTTATTAACAAAGTCGTAATAAAACGTAAATGTTTTTTCAGAAAACTAATATTGTTTAGAATTCATCCTATACAATACTAAAACCCCCAATTTTATGACTATAAAATGTATAATCATAGATGATGAACCATTAGCCATTAAGGTAATTGAATCTCATTTGGCTGAATTTAAAAATATAGAACTTGTTAATTCGTTTGGGAATCCGTTGGATGCTATACAAACAATTGAAAGTGGTGATATTGATGCTTTGTTTATAGATATTAATATGCCAGGTATGAATGGTTTAGATTTTATTAAGAACAGTAAGCACAATTATCAAGTAATTATTACAACTGCCTATAGAGAATATGCTGTAGAGAGTTTTGAACTAGATGTCTTAGATTATTTAGTTAAGCCAATACCATTTAACAGATTTCTAAAAACGATCAATAAACTAAGTCAAGTTTTAAATAAAAGTCAATTAAGAAATGACGATTATACAGGGAATAAAGAGCCTTTTATTTTTGTTAAAGTAGACAAAAAGCTTGTCAAAGTGCTATTAAAAGATATTCTATGTATTGAAAGTTTAAAAGATTATATAAAAATAATTACAGTTTCTGGTAATTACCTTGTTCATAAATCCCTTACGGGTATTACTGAAGAATTACCAAATTCTAACTTTATTCGTGTGCATAGGTCTTATACAATAGCTATTGATAAAATAAAATCTGTAGAGGGAAATCTCATAGAACTAGCAGGTAAAAAAATCCCAATAGGACGTAATTATGTAAAACACGTTAAAGAAACAATTTTTAATAACAGTAAAGATTTACACACATAAATATCATCTTCATGATCACATTATCAACATTAGATCTTATTCTAATATTTTCTTTTTTTACGATAACATTAGTTATTGGTATCGTAGTTTCAAAAAAGTCAGGAAAGAATACTAACGAGTTTTTTCTTTCTGGAAGAAATATGCCTTGGTGGCTTTTAGGGCTATCAATGGTAGCCACTACTTTTTCTACAGACACTCCAAATTTAGTTACAGATATTATAAGAAAAGGAGGCGTATCTGGAAACTGGGCTTGGTGGGCATTTTTGATTACGGGGTTATTAACCGTCTTTGTTTACGCCAAACTCTGGAGAAAATCAAACGTGAATACGGATATTGAGTTTTATGCTTTGAGGTACGGTGGTAAACCTGCTCATTTCTTAAGAGGTTTTCGTGCAATTTATCTCGGTGTGATTTTTAATGTTCTAGCCATGTCTGGAGTAACACTCGCAGCGATTAAAATTGGACAAGTAATGCTTGGGCTTACTGCTTTAGAAACAGTAGGAATAGCCTCATTGGTAACCGTTATTTTTAGTGCTATTGGCGGATTTAAAGGAGTAGTATATACAGATTTTATTCTTTTTTTTACAGCAATGATTGGTGCTATCGGTGCAGCATATTATATTGTAAACCTACCAGAAGTAGATGGGATTACTAATCTTATTTCTCATCCGCAAGTATCCGACAAAATATCTTTGTTACCTGATTTTGACAATACAGAATTGTTAGTTTTATTATTAATCATTCCATTGGCCGTACAATGGTGGAGTGCTTGGTATCCCGGTGCAGAACCTGGAGGGGGTGGATATATTGCACAGCGTATGCTTGCTGCAAAAGATGAAAATCATGCAATCGGTGCGACTTTCTTTTTTAACATTATGCATTATGCATTGCGACCTTGGCCTTGGATTTTAGTGGCTCTTGCATCCTTAGTATTATACCCTAAAGATGATGCAAATACTATGGAAGCAGCTAAACATAACTATATTAAGATGCTGACCATATCCGATACAAGAGAACTCACAGAAGGGGAACAAAAACAAATGGACGCCTACTACTTTGCTTCTGAAGGACTTACTGCTATTCGCGAAGCTTTTCCTGAAGAAGTTGTGCAAAAAGATAAAATAGGTCATGACCTTGCATATTCTGCTATGTTGACTCGGTTACCTTCTGGATTACTAGGCATCGTATTAGCCTCGTTAATAGCGGCATTTATGTCAACAATATCTACCCATCTAAATTGGGGATCATCCTATATTGTAAATGATTTTTATAGACAACAAGTAAACAAAAACGCATCAGAAAAAGAATTGGTATTAGTAGGTAGAGTATCAACTGCTCTACTTATGGTATTAAGCGCTCTACTAGCATTACTATTAACAAACGCAAAACAAATCTTTGACTATATACTCATGTTTGGTGCAGGTACTGGATTAATTTTTATTCTTCGTTGGTTTTGGTGGAGAATCAATGCATGGAGTGAAATCTCAGCCATGTTTGCTTCGGGGATAATATCGATTATTTTTAATTTAAAATCTGTAAATCTTGTTTTGTTTAATGAAGAAATGCTTCCTACATGGTCAAAATACCCAATAATTGTTGGTATCACAACGGCAATTTGGATTGGCGTTACCTATTTAACGAAGCCAGAAGATAATAAAGTATTATTTGATTTTTATAAAAAGATACAACCCGGAGGTCCCGGTTGGAAAACAACATTGCAAACCGCAGAAAAAGAAGGAGTAACTATAAAAACAGACTTTACAACATGGAGTGTCCCTTCTGGAATTCTTGCTATGTTAGTTGCGTGTGTTCTTATTTATGGGGTGCTTTTTGCAACGGGGTACTGGATTTATGGTAACTATACCCTCGCTATTATTTTAACAATTGTTGTGATTGTTGCAACCTATATTTTAAGTAAGTTGTGGATGAAAATAAAATCTACAATTTTATAGTAGCTAAGTTGCAATATTAAAACAATGAATAACTTTTTTTTAGCATTCCTATTTTTTTTAGGAAGCATGATTTTATCTGCTCAAGAATCTAATTTTACGAGGAAAGATACTTTACGAGGATCAATTACCCCAGAACGGGAATGGTGGGATCTTACGTATTATCATCTGGATATTAAAGTTGATCCTGATCAGAAAACAATTTCTGGAAAAAACACTATTTATTACAGAGTGCTAAAAGGTAGTACTGTTATGCAAATTGATTTACAACCACCTCTTAAAATTGAAAAAGTAATACAACAAGGAAAAGAATTACAAGTAAAATCAGAAGAAAATGCACACTTTATAACCCTTACTCATAAACAAAAGGAAAATGATCTTAATTCTCTTACCGTTTTTTATAGCGGAAAACCAAGAGAAGCTATCAATGCACCCTGGGATGGTGGCATTTCTTGGACCAAAGATACAAACAACAAACATTTTATTGCTTCTTCATGTCAAGGTTTAGGTGCTAGCGTTTGGTGGCCAAATAAAGATCATATGTATGACGAGGTTGATAGCCTTTTGATTAGTGTTAATGTACCTGATGATTTAATGAATGTATCTAATGGAAGATTGCGCAAAGTCGAAGAACATGATGATAAGACAAAAACTTTTCATTGGTTTGTTAATAACCCTATCAATAATTATGGGGTAAATATCAACATAGGTGATTATACCCATTTTGGTGAAAAATACAAGGGAGAAAAAGGCGAATTAGACATGGATTATTATGTTTTAAAAGATAATCTTGACAAAGCAAAGAAACAATTTAAGGATGCTCCTAAAATGATGAAAGCTTTTGAGCATTGGTTTGGTCCCTACCCTTTTTATGAGGACAGTTTTAAGTTAGTAGAGGTACCTTACTTAGGGATGGAACATCAGAGTTCTGTTACTTATGGAAATAAGTATATGAATGGATATTTAGGCAATGACCTTTCTGGTTCAGGTTGGGGTTTAAAATTTGATTTTATTATTATTCATGAAGCTGGTCATGAATGGTTTGCAAATAATATCACGTATAAAGATGCCGCAGATATGTGGGTACATGAAGGGTTTACGGCATATTCAGAGAGTTTATTTCTTGATTATCACTACGGAAAAAAAGCTTCTTCAGAATATGTAATTGGTACACGTAAAAGAATTCAAAATGACCGGCCTATCATAGGTCCTTATAATGTAAATAAAGAAGGATCCGGCGACATGTATTTAAAAGGTAGTAATATGCTGCATACATTGCGACAACTCATCGAAGATGATGAGAAATGGCGTAGTGTTTTAAGAGGTCTTAATAGTGAATTTTACCATCAAACGGTTACCACAAAACAAATTGAAGAATACATTAGTAAAACTACAAAAATTGATCTTACCCAGTTTTTTGATCAATACCTTAGAACAACAAAAATTCCTACTCTAGAATATTCATTCAAAGATGAAAAGTTAAAATTTCGATACACGAATATCATAGAAAAATATGATACTCCCGTACGTATTTTTATTGATAACAAACCAAAATGGATTCAACCAAATGCAGATTGGCAAACTGTTAATTTAAAAGGTGATACAATTAGTGTTGATCCTAACTTTTATATAAATGTGAAATCCATGTAATGCAAATTAAAAAAGTAGCCCTACCTGAAACGTCGATGTTAATTAATAATCCTAACGATTATAGGGATAGTTACTGTGGACAAATTGATCTACAGGATAAAACAATTACTATTGATCAAGTAGGAAATGCTTTTTTTGTTTCTTCACCAAAATGGATTGGTTTGTTACTTTCGTTTCGAAATAAAATAGTATCCCTCTTTGGTTTAAAAACAGGACACGCAATAAGCAAAGAAAAAAAATTAATTATAGAAAAAGGAGAACAGATAGGTTTGTTTAAAATATTTGATAAAACTGAAAATGAAATAATCTTAGGAGAAGATGATAAACATCTTGATTTTAGAGTCTCTCTTTTTCTGGATTCACATACACAACATAAAAAAAAGTTAATCATTTCTACGATTGTTGTATTTAATAATTGGTTCGGCAAAGTATATTTTTTACCCGTTAAACCATTTCATAAGGTAATTGTTAGAAATATGCTTAAAAATACGATACAAGAACTTAAGTATTAGATTTAATATCCACAAAACACATGAAAATATATTTTCCACAATGGCAAGGTTCTGGTAATGGTAAAAATATTGAACCAGGAGCCAAAGCCATATTAAATTATATAAATGATTCTGAATTTATAAATATTCCCCTATCTGAAATTCCCGCCGGAAAAAACGGTGAGAAAAAACATCATATTAATAACTATGAGGCGATAACGGAGCAATTAAATCGTCTAAAAAACAACATCGAAAATAATCAACCAGATTTCATTAAAACTATCGGTGGGGATTGCGGTCTAGAGATTGTGCCCGTTTCATACCTCAATCAAAAATATCCGAACTTGGGTGTCATTTGGTTTGACGCCCATGCAGATATTAATAAACCCTGCGACTCTCCAAGTTGTAATTTTCACGGTATGCCATTGCGCACTTTATTAGGTGAAGGTGAAGCAAAAATGAATCCTCTTTTATTTTCGACAATACAGGCATCACAGATTCACTATGTAGGTCTTCGTGATATTGATAAAACCGAACAAGAAAGAATTGATAAAGGAAATATTTATGCTCCTATCAAAACAGATAGTAATGATTTAGTACAAACACTAAAGTCAAAAAATATTACGAATGTTTATCTTCATTTTGATTTTGATTGTTTAGAACCTCAAGATTATAGTAAAACGTACTATCAGGTACCAAACGGGGTTACCATTAAAGAAGCAGAGCGTTGTATAAAAGCATTGCAGGACAACTTCACTGTAGTGGGAAGTAGTGTTCTAGAATCAATTACTGTTATTCCTTCAGAATTAAAACCTATTGAGAAGATAATTGATTTACTTGTCACATGATTTTGTTTTATTCTGTCTTTTATTATGAATAAAATAAGTTTAATCCCATGAAACATTTATACAGTATTTTAATTCTACTCCATTTTGGTCTTGATACCTTTTCACAAAACAAAGAAGGGTATATTGAATATGATAAAGTAATTCAGAACGTAAATGAATATTCAAATGATCTAAAAGGTATTGAACTCCTAAAAATAAAGATTGAAGATTCTTTGAAAATGATGGTACAACAATTCTCAAACTCAGTTAATATTCATGATGATGGTACTCAAGATTGGACTACAGAAGAAATAGAAAAAAGACAAAATCAGATAATAGAACTTGAACAGCAAATAGAAAAAATTCGTGCCGAAGGAATAAAAGCTATAGCTGATCGAAAGAAAAAAGTAAAAGATAAGCTTGTTTCTAAACTTAAAGAATATTCTAAAAAAAATAATATAACATGTGTGATAGATAAGACTTCGTTACTTTATTGTTTAAATTGTATTGACTATACTGATTCTTTTGTTAGCTTTTTAAAAAATTAATTGAATTATATTCTTTTCTAAAAACATAGTATATTATTTAATGAAAAAATAAAATGAATTCCATATATAAATTTTTATGCTTTCTACTTATAGCAGGGCTTATTTTAAGTTGTGACACATCCAACAAAACAAATTCTCAAAAGAACAAAAATGAAGTATTGGTTTTAGGAACTATTCATAGTGGGCATCGTACCGACAGCATTTATAATATCTCTTATTTAAAAAGACTAATCAAACAAATAAAACCAGATTATATTCTTGCAGAAATCCCACCTGATCGTTTTGAAGAAGCTGCTTTGGGTTTCATAAAAAATGATAGCATTTCAGAACCAAGAGTAATGCGTTTTCCAGAATATACAGATGTTGTTTTTCCACTCACCAAAGAAATGGAATTTGAAATTATTCCTACAGCTGGTTGGACCAAACCTATGGCAGATGAGCGAAGTCAAAAACTAAGGGCTATACGTAAAGATAGTACTCGTGCAAAAGACTGGAAAACTTACTTAGCCGCAAACAAACAATCTGATGACGTATATAAAGCGACAGGTAAAGTAAATGATCCGTATTTTATACACACAAATACATATGATAGCATACAAGATATAAGCCTACAAGTGTACAATAGATTATTTAATGTAGAATTAGGTCTTGGAGGCTGGGACAACATTAATATCGCTCATTATTGGAATATTGAAAAAGCACTGGAAAAACATCGATATCAAGGAAAAAGAATGTTAATCATATACGGTGCAGGTCATAAAGGTTGGTTTTTAAGAGAATTGCGTAAACGAGATGATATCAATTTACTAGAAATGAAACCTTTTTTAGAAGCTATTCGATAAAGCAAGATAACATATATATCAGTAATTAAAATAGTATAGAACTAAAGAGAATCACAAACAAATGAAAGCACTTGTTTACGAATCATTTCAAGGCCCATTAAGCATCCAAAATGTTACAGATCCAACACCAAAAGAAAATGGTGTTGTTATCCAAGTAAAAGCTACAGGGCTTTGTAGAAGCGACTGGCATGGGTGGATGGGACATGATCAAGATATAGAATTACCACATATACCTGGACATGAGTTAGCTGGTGTAATTGTTGAGCTTGGTAAAAATGTATCTAATTTCAAAATAGGAGATCGTGTTACGGTACCTTTTGTTTGTGGTTGCGGGACATGTGCTCCTTGTATCTCTGGAAACCATCAAGTATGCGATCATCAATCTCAACCAGGATTTACACATTGGGGGTCATTTGCAGAGTATGTAAGTATTGATTACGCCAATACAAATCTTGTAAAACTTCCTAATGAAATTAATGATATTACGGCCGCTACACTTGGATGTCGTTTTATTACCTCTTTTAGAGCTGTTGTAGCACAAGGCAAGGTTACTGGGGGCCAATACATAGCTATACATGGTTGTGGCGGTGTTGGTTTATCTGCTGTTATGATTGCCAATGCATTAGGAGCTCAGGTAATAGCAATTGACATTAATGATGATAATTTAAAATTAGCTTCTGAATTAGGGGCAACCAATACGATTAATGCAGCTAATAATAAAAACATAATAGAGCATATAAAATCAATATCTAATGGTGGCGTTCATGTATCTATAGATGCTCTAGGAAGTGCAACGACATGTTTTAATTCTATTGCTAATTTAAGAAAACAAGGGAAACATATTCAAGTAGGTTTAATGACTGGAGATCATCAACACCCAAAAATACCTATGGATCAAGTTTTGGCAAATGAGTTAGAAATTATAGGAAGTCATGGGATGCAGGCTTATAAATATCCAGAAATGTTAACTATGATCAAAAACGGTACTTTACAACCTGAAAGATTGATTCAGAAAACTATTTCGTTAGAAGATGCTATTACTGCTTTACCTAACATGAACACCTTTGATAATAAAGGTATGCAAGTAATTAATTCATTTTAAAAATATCATGGCCTAATACTATAAAAATGATACCATATATTATCACATTTATTGCTGCAATTATTCTTGGCATGTCCAAATCTGGACTTAAAGGTATGGGAATCGTTATTGTTACATTAATGGCGCTAGTTCATGGTGCCAAAGCATCCACGGGTATACTTTTACCACTTTTGATTTTTGCAGATATTCTTGCTGTAACTTACTATAATAGGCATACTCGATGGAAATATCTTTTGCAATTCTTACCATGGATGATTGCTGGAGTATTAGTTGCAGTATTTGTTGGTAAAAATTTACCAGAAGAATTATTTAAAAAAGGAATGGCTATTATTATCATTATTAGCGTCATTATAATGTTCTTTTGGGAACGTTACGATAAAAGTAATGTACCAAAGAAGTTATGGTTTATTGGTACTACTGGTTTTGCCGCTGGTTTTACCACGATGATAGGTAATCTCGCAGGAGCATTTACCAATATCTTTTTTATGGCAACTCGGATTCCTAAAAATGAATTTATCGGCACAGCGGCTTGGTTATTCTTTATTATCAACCTATTTAAATTACCTTTTCATATATTTAGTTGGGAGACAATACATAAAGAATCTCTTACAACAGATTTATACCTTATTCCTGGAGTTATCATAGGTTTTATTATAGGAATTAAAGTTGTAAAAAGATTTAAGGATCACCAATATCGAAAATTTATTTTGATTATGACCGCTATTGGCGGAATTGTAATCTTATTTAAATAATATCATTCAAATCTAGAATCGAAAATATGAAAATAAAAGTTGGGTTAGTACAAAATAGTCCTGTCTTTTTTGATAAAAATAAAACTATCAAAAAAATAGAAGATCTCACTATAAAATATGCAAAACAAGGTTGTGAACTTCTTGTTTTTCCTGAATCCTTCATACCAGGATATCCACGTGGGTTTTCTTTTGGAGCTAAAGTAGGTAGCAGAACAGACGAAGGAAGAATTTTATATTCTGAATATTATAAAAATAGTATTGATCTAGAAAGTGACGATTTAAAAAGACTAGAAAAACTTTCTAAAGCTCAGCATATATATTTAGTTATAGGTGTTACCGAAAAACAAGAAATTAACGGAAGTTTATATTGTTCTATGCTATACATATCCCCAACAGACGGTTTATTAGGTGTACACAGAAAAATTAAACCTACGGGAACAGAAAGAATTATTTGGGCAGAAGCCGCGGGAGAATCTCTTGTTACTTTTAAAACCAAGATTGGAAAATTAGGAGGGCTGATTTGCTGGGAAAATTATATGCCTCTGGCAAGAATGTCAATGTATAAAAAAGGTGTTGAAATTTATATCGCACCAACTGCAGATTCTAGATCCGAATGGACCGCAACTATGAAGCACATAGCCTTAGAAGGAAGGTGTTTTGTATTGGGCTGTAATCAATATTATACCAAATCCATGTATCCTCAAAAATATCAAGACCTTGTTAAAGATGATCCTGAAGAGATATGCCCGGGAGGCAGTATAATTGTTTCTCCTCTAGGTAAAGTTATCGAAGGGCCACTTTTTGGAAAAGCCGGAGTTTTAATTGCAGAATTAGATTTAGATGAAATCAGTCATAGTAAACTTGATTTTGATGTTATTGGACATTATGCACGAAATGATATTTTTCAATTCGAAGCAAAAGAGCAACCTAACATAAAAGAAGAAAGTAAATAACATAATGAATACAGTTCCTGAATTAAAAACCGAAAGATTAACTCTAAGACCATTAGTAGATAGTGATAGAGAAGCTATTCGTTTCCTTAGGTCCAATGAAGAAGTTAATCAATATATAAAAAGACAACGAACAAATACCGACGAAGATGTTACTAATTTTATAACCAGAATTAATAATCAGACTAAAAAAGGCGAAATATTATTTTGGTGTATCACAAAAAGAGATACAACGCTTACCATAGGTACTATTTGTTTATGGAAATTCTCAAAAGATTTTAAAACAGCTGAAGTTGGTTACGATTTGCATCCTAAATCGCACGGTCAGGGCATTATGAGTGAAGCATTATATTGTGTGCTCAACTATGGATTTAAAACGTTACACTTAGACACTATAGAAGCATATACGCACAAAGATAATATCCCTTCTAAAAAACTACTTAAAAACAACAACTTTAGTTATCATAAAAATAAAAAAGATGAAGGTAACCTAGACAATAGTATTTTTAGCATTCATAAAGATAACTTCAAAAAATAATATCTCTAATGGAAAAAATTATGAATAGCAAGCTCATTATTCTGATAGTTATTATTTCAATAGTTTTTATAGCTTGTTCTACAAAAGACGATCAAAAAGACGATAATTCTAAAAACGAACAGCTACTTTGGCTAAGTATCGACAAATTTAATAATGCCTTTAAAGAAGGTAATGTTGAACAGTTAGCCTCAATGATTACGAATAATTATACGCATACTAATAGTACGTCAAAAGCTATAGACAAGAATACATGGCTGACGTACCTACGCAAAAGGAAAAAGGAAATTGATTCTGGAAACCTTATTGTTAACGCATATGAAATGACAGAAAAAAAAGTAACATTTTATAATAACACTGCGATAGTAACCGCAAAAGTTAGTACTTCTACCACTAGACTCGGCAAATTAACAGAAAATGAATTTCGAGTAACTAATATTTGGATTCTTGAAAAACCGAATTGGAAAAGAGCAGGATTCCATGATGGAAAAATCAAGTAATTTTTTAAGCCCACTATTCATCCTAAAAAATCAACAATTCAGTAAGTTTACCCTTAGAAATTCAAATCTAATTTCAATCTTTGGGATCATAAAACTAACTGATGGAACAAACAATTAAAATTTTCATTTACATACATGCTTTTTTTGGAGGGCTTGGATTGTTAACAGGAATAGTAAGTATAATCGCTAAAAAAGGAACTAAACTTCATAAAAAAACTGGAAAACTATTCTCTATTGGCATGATCACAAGTTCATTAATTTCATTGCCAATTTCTTTGATGCCCAATCATGAAAATATCTTCTTATTCTTAATTGGTCTTTTTACTATTTATTTAGTTGTGGCAGGCAAAAGAGCACTTTTGTTTAAATCTAAGCATAAAAAACAAACAGATTGGATAGATAAAGTAATTTCCGGAAGCATGTTATTATTTTCTGTAGTAATGATAGCTGTTGGTAGTTATGGTGTTATAAATGTGATAGAAAACAGTGTTTTATTTTTATTCTTTGGCGCTTTTGGGCTATTTACAACGGTAAAAGATTTTAGGTTTTACAGCACGTATTCAGTAACAAAAAACGCCTGGCTAACCTCTCATATAAGTAAAATGATAGGTGCTTTTATAGCTTCTGTAACTGCCTTTATTGTTGCTGGCTTAGGTATCGGAAATTTATTCGCTTGGATTACGCCTACGATTCTAGGAATCATTTATATGATATATTGGAAAAGAAAAACAAAAGTAAAACCCTTGTTAAACAGGCAGGTGTAAATTTTAAAACATCTCATCTATAATTCCTTGATTTTTTATAAATAAAGATGCTATATTTATTCTACAAATAGTAATCAATAGTATAAACCAGAATATCTATGGAGCTTGTTTCTGAATTAAAATTGTCAGAAAAAAAATCTCTTCAATTGTTTAAAGGAGATTTAACTAATATTTCAGATGACCACAAGGTTGATTTCCTTGTACTTTCAGCTTTTCCTGATAACTACTCTCCTACCACAACTTCTCTTATCGGTGGACTGCATCGCAAAGGATTGTCTATAGAAAAATTATCCAAAAATAAAGAGTTAGATCTAAGAGCTTTTTCTCATTGTTGGATCTCTAAAGAAATTGATTACCCAAATACTAAAAGGATTTTGTGTTTTGAACCTATCCCCCATACGAATCCGTATTCGCAAATCGCAGAAATTTTTCAAAGCTTAACATTCATTTCAAAAAGCCATTCAATAAAAACAATTGCTATGCCTTTATTAATGACTGGAGACCAAAACTATTCTGAAGAACTTGTTGTAAAAGAACTGGTTAACACAAGCCTGTTATGGTTAGAAAAAACACCTTTTGAAACCATCAAAATTGTAGAGATAGACGAGTCTAAAGTAAACTCTCTAAAATTACTTTTTTCACAAAAAAAGAAAATTAACACTGGTCAACTTCCAAAAGCACCAGCTCCTCCTTATGATTTTTTTGTAAGTTATAGTCGAAAAAACACCAAAGAAGTAGAAATCATTAAGAATGTTCTGGGAGAAAAATTTAATCTCTTTATAGATACCGAAGATATTGATATTGGAACGAATTGGTTAGATAAATTAAATACTTCTATGGCAAACTCTAAACGATTTATAGTATGTTTATCTGACGCCTTTGTACAATCCAAGTTTTGTAAGTATGAATATTCCTTTTGTAATTTAAAGTTTATAACCGAAGGTAGTGATACTGTATTGCCAATCTATTTATACTCTGCAGATTTACCTTTTGAGATGAGTATTCTAAACTTTTTTAATGCCAGAGAAGGCGATACTGAAAAAATAAATGAATTTTGCCAAATGATTTTATCTAAATACAATTAAATTCTTTTTACTAATGTGGTATTTAAAGAATCTATATAGAAATCAACACTTTTATTCATCACTATTTAATATTTTTTATTAGTTTAGTGCTCAAATACATAAAACCATTTTCCCCTTCCTGTTTTATGTATCCCAAATAATTATTAATACATAAAATTCTATGAATTTCTTTTTGCAAGCAAAGAGCTTATCCGAGCAGGATACAGTGATCGTCATAATGATAATTGTTGCTATTGCTTTCTATTTTATACCATCGATCATTGCACTTATACGATGGAAAAAAAATTTAGTTGCTATAATAGCATTAAACTTTTTTCTAGGGTGGAGTCTTATTGGTTGGGTAGTATCATTAGTATGGAGTTTATCCAGCGATAGTAAACCACAACCTATTGTCGTAAAATCGCAAACACCTATCACTAAAGAAGATGGAATTGACAAGTTAACCAAACTAAAGAAACTTCTAGATGATGGAGCTATTACGCAAGATGAATATGACCACCAAAAAAGTAAGATTTTAAAAAAACGATAAATTCAACGTTTATAATTACCAACAAAATAGTTACCTCTTAAAACCTATAACCGTATTAAAACAATAGAAAGTAACTTCAGTAATAACCGCCATGAAACTCCGAACCTTTTTTTTAACTTTTATACTTGCTCATTTTATATATAATACAAGCGCTCAGGTTAAAGTATCTCCAATTGCATCAATAGAACAGCATACTATAAATTCAAAAATTCTAAAGCAAAACGTAGGGCTTAACATCTATTTACCAGAAACTTATGATAATGATTGTCCGTTGCATACCTATCCGTTAATTGTATTACTAGAGGATGAATTTTTCTATCAAATAACTGGTGTAGTAAAACATCTTAGCTCTGTAAGTAGCATGCCCGAAGCAATTGTAGTAAGTTTTCCAAATGACTTTGAAAAATTTTATGCTCCAAAAGTGTATACAAATAATAGTGAATTTTGGCCAAAAAGTTGGAAACAAATGCCCTTTGATGGAAACCCTGATGTATTTAGTAAGTTTTTAAAAGATGAGCTATTTTCATATCTCTCTAAGCAATATAGAACTGCTGATTATAGAATGATCGTGGGAACCTCTGCTACTTCAACTTTTCCTTTACATACTTTTAGTAAAATGCCGGATTTGTTTCAAGCTCATGTTGCTATTGCCTCAGGAGATATTCTAGGGATGGGATATAAACCTGAAGAAACATTTATAGATGCCATTATAGATCGATTAAATACTAACAAAAATCGCAGAGCACATTTATACGTTACATCTGCCGATGAAGATGTTACATATGATGCTAAAATTGCTACCAACATAAAAACATTACAAAACAAAACATCATCATATACTTCAGACAAAATCAAAATAAAGGCAGAAGTTATTGCTAATGAAAGTCATTATGGAGTAGTCTTATCTGGTTTTATTAAGGCCATGGAAGTATTTTTTCCAAAAAATAAATGGAATAAAGAGTTTAGCGATTTTGAAAAACAAAACGGCAATACGATAAGTAATATTGATACATATTACAAAAGGCTATCCTCAGAATATGGGTATCCAATTTTACCAAAAGCAGAACGTTGGAATAGTGGAAGCAGTTTACAGGCAAGTGCCAATAGACTTTTAAGACAAAAACGATATGATGAATCTATAGAAGTATACAAACGTTTGGTGACCTATCGTCCAAAATCTGCACAAGCATTAAGTACTCTTGCATCTGCGTTAATTGCAAACAACAAATTTAAAGAAGCACTAAAAGTACAGGAAAAGGCTATAAAGCTAGCTAAAGAATACG
This sequence comes from Aquimarina aggregata, assembly GCF_001632745.1. Classification (GTDB taxonomy): domain Bacteria; phylum Bacteroidota; class Bacteroidia; order Flavobacteriales; family Flavobacteriaceae; genus Aquimarina; species Aquimarina aggregata. The sequence continues at coordinate 217,170 of NZ_LQRT01000046.1, forward strand.
ATCGTGAACATTTAAAATACTATGAAGACCACAAAAAAGAAATTACTTTAAAAATGGAAGCGGTTCAAAACTAATCTTTTATAAAATAGTACTGTTTATTTTTAGTGTAGTATCAAAGTAACTAGTCTTATACATAATTAGCTGTATTTAAAGGAAAAAGCATAATATCGTTTACTCTTTTTGATTTTTTTTTAGAACAGGTGTAACAATACTAAAATTTGTGCATCAAAGGGAAAATCAAAATACAAAAACGATGAAAACATTTAGAACAACTTTAGTAGTATTATTTATTGCATGCTTCGGGTTTAGTCAAAATTCGGCAATAAAATCAGAAGTTATAGGAAAAGGGAATACAATTCTTTTCTTACCAGGTTTTACCACTCCCGGATCAATCTGGAAAGAAACAGTAAATCATTTAGCTTCAAAAAACGAAGCACATTTAATTTCATATGCTGGTTTTAATGGTAATCCACCAATAAAAATGCCTTGGTATACTACTATCAAACAAGAGTTAGTAAACTATATTAAAGATAGAAAGCTAAATCACGTTACAATTATCGGGCATAGTATGGGAGGTAATCTTGCAACAGATTTAGCTGCAATACTTCCTCAAAACATACATAAAATAATTATTGTTGATGCAATCCCTTGTATGCGTGAACTCATGATGCCAGGAGTACCAGAAAGCAATATTCAATATGAAAGTCCTTATAATCAACAATTATTGGTCATGAAAGATGCTGCATTTAAACAAACGGCAACTATGATGGCGCAGAATATGACCAATCAAAAGGACAAATATGATACTCTTGTTAATTGGATGTCAGAGGCCGACAGAGAAACTTATGTATATGGATATACTGATTTACTAAAACTAGATTTAAGAACAATACTAGATAGGATTACTGCAAAAACTCTAATTTTAGGAGCATCGTACCCAAATAAAGCCATTGCACAATCAAATTATGAAAAACAATATAAAAAATTGTCAAACAAAACGATAGTAATGGCAGATGACAGTAAACACTTTATCATGTTTGATCAACCCGAATGGTTTTATGCAAAAGTTAATGCCTTTTTAGCAGATGAGTAAGAAGAACCAACAGTTTTTTGATACTATATATAGACAGTGTTATCCTATGGTATTACAAATGTGTTTGGGTTTTATGAAGGGTGATACGGATATCGCTAACGATTTATCTCAAGAAGTCTTTATAAATATCTGGAAAGCCATCGATAAATTCAAAGGTAAATCATCTTCTAAAACATGGGTATATCGCATAACCGTAAACACATGTCTTCAATATATCAGAAAAGAAAAAAAGAAAAGTAATATACCCTTAGAAAAAATAGAAGGAATACTAGCAGACGAACATTCGGGTTCTAAGACAGAACAAGACCAAAGTTTATACCGAGCAATAGGTAAACTAGAAAAAATTGACCGATTAATTATCATGATGGTATTAGAAGGTCAAGACTATGACAACATATCAAATGTTTTAGGTATTCAACCTACTAATGTTAGAGTAAAAATTCACAGAATTAAGAAAAGACTTAAAAAAATATTGGACAATGAACAATGAATTCGATGACTTACAACGTAAGTGGCAAAAAAATAAAGAACAAATACGAAACGAACCAATGGCAATGGACACTATGTTAGCTGCCGTTACAAAGAAAAAGGCTTCAACTATACGATTTCAGTATGGAAATATAGTCGTATTACTAATTACTTTAGTTGTTATAAGTTTATTTTTCTATTATATCGCTCCAGTACAACAAATACTAAGTAGAATTGGTGTTGGATTAATGATTGGTGGTCTTTTTTTAAGAATAATTATAGAATTTATCAGTATTATAAAATCCAAAAAAGTAGACATAGTCAACAATGTATTATCAACAACACAAGAAACAATAAACTATTATAATTTTAGGAAAAGGATACATGGACCTATAACCGTAATTATTATTCTTTTATATACTATTGGGTTTTATATGATAACACCAGAATTTAGTCTTTATTTTAGCACTTGGCAGATGATTCTTATCAATACTTCTTATATTATTGCAGCGGCTATTTTTATTCCGATCATTAGAAAAAGTGTAAAACAAGAAGTCAAAACACTTCATGAGATTATTGAATTAAAAGAAAAAATAATAGCGGAAAGTGTCTCGTGAATATGATTAAGAGTAATTAAATCAAGAAAGATCATATTTATTATGAGTAGGTAAAACAAAAAAACAATCTATTCATTAACCATTGTCTTGCTATTAATGGTTACCCAAAAGGTACTTTTGACCTTTGTATTGATATTAAATTTTCATAAGTTTAACCTGAAGGAAATGACGGCTTACTATTAATTTTATTAATGCATTTTTTTCTTGAAACACGTTATGGATAAAACAAAAACAAAGAGTTTATTAATCATATTTTTAACAATAATTACTTTTTATTCTTGTAAAGATAAAGAGGATGATAATTGGACAAATTTATTAGATAAAGAACTTACAAACTGGGACAATTATCTAAGTTTTAGACATCAATTAGGCTATGATGGAAAAGCTCCTAAGGATGAAAACGGAAATGATATAGCTCCAATTGGTTTAAATCAAGACCAGTACAATGTTTTTAGTGTTATTGAAGAACAAAATGATCCTGTTTTAAAAATTAGTGGTGAAATTTATGGATGTGTGGTTACTAAAAAAGAATATTCAAATTATCACTTAAGGTTAAAAGTTAAATGGGGTGAAAAAAAATGGAATCCCAGAAAAAATTTATTAAAGGATTCAGGTATATTATATCATTCAATAGGGCCCATGGGAGCAGAATATTGGAGATCTTGGATGCTCTCTCAAGAATTTCAAATTATGGAAGGCCATATGGGTGATTATTGGAGTCAATCAACTTCGGCTATTGATATACGTGCTTTCATACCAGAGTATATCATGAACCCTGTTGCGGATAAAAGTCAACCTTTTCTGCCCATTGGTAAAGGTGAAAAAATATCAGGTTTCTGTCTTCGCAGCGCAAATTATGAAAATGAACCTGGTCAATGGAATACGTTAGAGTTAATATGTTTTGATGACAAAAGTATACATATTGTAAACGGCCATGTAGTTATGATTCTTAAAGATTCAAGATACTTAGATAACGGTAAACCAATTCCTATGAATAAAGGAAAAATTCAGATACAAAGTGAAGCTGCAGAAGTATTTTATAAAAACATAGAAATCAAAACACTAAAAACCCTTCCAAACAAATATTCTCAATACTTTTTGTAACGCTATAAGATTAAAACAATGATTCTATTAAGAGAATGTATATCAGATCAGGTTGATATTGACAAAAGCAGTCTAGACGCTATTATATCTTCTTTTGAAGTAAAAAAAATAAAAAAAGGAGAGTTTTTTCTTGAATCGGGAAAAATATGCAGAAAAATGGCATTTATAGCTTCGGGTTATTTAAGAATGTATGATATAGCAGATGGAAAAGAAATCACTTTATGGATAGGAAGCAGTGGTAAATTTATTACATCCTTATCAAGTTTTGTCTTCGAATCCAGTAATTATTGGAACATTCAAGCATTAACAGATTGTACACTTTATGTTATCAATCGTAAAAAACACTTTGATTTAGGTAAACAAACTCCAAAATGGATTGAATTTGACAATCAATTACTAGCACATTCATTTGCGTTGTTAGAACGAAGTATGTTTGCTCAATTACATACTACAGCGAAACAACGGTTTGAATCTTTGCTCGAAGAGGAACCTGCCCTTTTTAATCATGTCCCGTTACAACACATAGCTTCAATGCTTGGTATTACTCCAGAATCCCTAAGTAGATTAAGAAAAAAAGTAGCCGATTAAGTTTCTTTAATTTTTTTCTGTAACACCATCGTTACTTGGTTCGGAAAACAAAATATTACTATATTTTGGGCTATTGGCATTACCCTCTTACGTTTTTCTTACTTTGTTTTCACTCAAATAAAACAGTGAAAAATAAATGCTATCATCTTTATTATAATTCAAGATTTATTGTGGGTTATAGCCATTATAATTATTCTAATATTTGGTTTTTTTGATATATCGCCATTAGGTATTCTAATTATTGGTATTGTAGCATTTATCGTTTTATTTTTTGAAATAGGGCAATCTGTTGGTGTAGCTCAAGCTGGATTCATCAAAAAGAGAAAAAAGAATTAATAAAATAAAAATTAAATCCAATTAAAGAGCGGAAATGATTAAGACAAAGACAATCATAAATTATGATGTATAATTTAGATTGTCTTTGTCTTATCTCTTACTTGTTTAATACTTCAATTGCTTTATCTATACCACCATCTTTATTGTTTAAAAAATCATCATTAGATAAAAACGGTACTTGATTTGCAGTAGAAGGTCCTACTCCAATAGCCTCATAAACTTCTCCTTGAGCATCACTATAAATTTCATTTGATAATCCAATTTGTGCTCCATTTGGTAATACATGTTCTAATACGTCAGAAAATACACCGTTGGTATTCTCCCCTACTATGGTAACATTGGGCAAATCTTTTAAATACAATGTAAATATTTCGGCAGCGCTTGCAGTAAGAGGACTAGTCAATAAAACAATATCATCTGTAAACTGAAATGCTCCCTTGGGGCCTAAAGAAACATTTAAATCCTCAGTAAAACCATCTCCTAATCTAGCTTTTTTCGAAAATACCACGCGCTGTTGATCGGTAAAACGTGAGGCAATATCTGATGAAACTTTATCAAAACCTCCTTCATTAAATCTAATATCTAAAATCAGTTTAGTTACTCCGGACATTTTAATATCATTCATCATTTTGTCTAAAACTATGTTTAATGTGGTAAGTTCATTATTTATAGTAGTACCATATCCAGCCATTCCAAAAATATTAACATAAGCTATTTCATCATTTATAATCTGCCATATGATAGTTTCGGTATCATCAGATTCGTATGAACCACCAAGATAATTTTGGATAATAATCCTACCCTTTTGAATCATAATATTATCAAAATCGTCTTCACTCTCTATTATCAAATCTCCACTTAAATTCGCGTTGAGTCTCTCTAACAAAATAGAGGTTCCAGAATTTATATCGATATCTTTCTCATCATCACTTATTCCCACATGACCATCTTCTAATTTAAGAACCAACTCTTCTAAAATAGTGTAAAGGTTATCTTCGGTAACTTGATCTCTTAAATTTTCATATGCTGACCAATCTACATTGCGCAACTCAAAAAATGCATAATAATCATTAAAAATGTTCCAAAAAAAATCGAAATTAATCTTTGGATCTTTTGTTTTTGAGAGTTGTTCAGGAAGACAGCGTTCATCAAGGTTTACTAATCGTGTTAATTTAAAATTTGACAAAGACTGATCTGTTATTCCAACAAGTTCATTATCATTTACAACACTTAAGGTAATTCCAGAATCTTCTATTTTAAAACCACTATTTAAAACTACACAACCCGCATTAGACACAGAATAAACAACATCTTTATCATCTGTTATTTCTACTATGTATCCTTTATCTGCAATTAACCAAAATCCGTTCATTGGATCTTCTGGAGGTGATTGATCATCATCAGAATGACAGGAAAAAAAAACACTACATAAAAAAAATATAAAAACTGATTTTATGTTTTTTACTTTGGCAATCATATTTAATTTCATACTACTTTAATTTTTGATTAATAAATGTCACTAATAATGACAATAAAAAAACCTATAAGGTTGCATGTAAATCATTTTTTAGTTTAACTTTTTTGATTTACGTATAAGAAAAATATGATCATTTTAAAAATGCATTTTCGATTGCATTACGCAACCCTTTAGATATATCGCATCTAATAAGTAAATCAAAAAATTACCTTGTGAAAAAATTATTATTTATCCCTTTGACGATCATATTTCTCATATCTTGCTCAGAAAGCACAGAATCAGAATTAATTCCCTTTAATTCAAAATTATTCCCTCAACAATGGCAATTAGTTGCTATGACAGGTAGTATTGCAAATATGCCTCCTATTACAGGTAGGAAAATGTCCTGGCAAGAGTCTTATACTTTAAATACTAACAAGACTTTTGTTAAATCCCGGGATATTAATGGAAATATAAGTCTTGCTACCGGAACATATACTTTTGTTATACTATCAGATGGCACCTATTTAGAACTTACCTACATTTCAGAAAATAACCTTATAGGCAATTGTACTAGTGATCTTAAAGAAATACTTAGATTAAATGATTCTCAAGATAAATTAACCGCAACATGGTGGGCATGTGATGGACCTGGTTTATTTTATGAAAGAAAACAGTAAATGTAATCATATATCTAAAGCTGGATATGATATCTTAAAGCTATAAAGTTTTGATGATAAATGGATATACAAAAAAAAATTAAATTCTTTTTATGGGTATCCATAACGAACATATTAATTCTTGCAGTAGTTTAGTACTAATAGTGAGGCTGTTATAAAATTCACTATTTGATTTAGCAAGGTGATTATGGTAAATGAACAAAGTAGACTACAAGATTTAGAAGAGTACCATATTATGGATACTCCTCCAGAGAAAGAATTAAATGACCTTGCTGAAATTGCATCTGCTCTTTGTGATACTCCAATATCACTTATATCATTATTAGATAATAAACGACAGTGGTTTAAAGCAGTTAAAGGGCTAACTGTAAAAGAAACACCTATTAAAGATGCTTTTTGCCGATTTGCTTTACATAATGCAGATGAAGTTTTAGTAGTCGAAGATTCTTTACTTGATGATCGTTTTAGAGAAAATCTTTTGGTAATTGGTGATCCAAATATACGTTTTTATGCAGGTGCTCCTTTAAAAACGCCTAACGGAAATGTGCTAGGAACATTGTGCATTATTGATCGCAAACCTAGGTTTATGTCAAAAAACCAAAAAAAAGCTTTGAAACTTTTGGCAAGTAGAGTAATGGATTTTCTTACTACTCGAAAAATAATGATTCAACAAGCTCATAAGATTGAGTTTAATCGTAAGAGGTTAAAAAAATTAACTGATCAAGTGCCTGGTATCATTTTTCAATTTGAAATGACCCCAGAAAAAGAAATGTCATTTTCATTTGTAAGCAAAGGTGTAGAACAAATGAATTCTGGATTAAACACTAATGAAATTTTAAAAAACCCTAGTGTTTTATTCAACAGCATTTACGAACAGGATTTGTCACTTGTAGAAAATAGTATTTTGAAATCATATTCTAATATGTCATTATGGGAAACAGAGTTTAGAGTAGTACTTTCCAGCAATTCAAAACCCTTATGGTATAAGGGTACTGCAAAGCCTGAATCACAAAAAAATGGTAACGTAATATGGTATGGTATTATTCAAGATATTTCTTATCAGAAAGAATACGAAAAAACCATAGAACAAATTTCTTTCGATATTTCACATGTACTACGCAAACCTATTTGCACTATGCTTGGTTTAACTACATTAATTGAAAATGAAGAAATTAATGAAGAATTATTAAAAAAGTATTCTAAATACATTAGAGTTGTATCTGATGAACTGGATAACTTTACAAAAACTCTAAATGAGACCTATGCTAAGAAAAAAAAGAGAGCATACAGCAAATCACAAATTAACTAATTTTTCTTTCGTATAAGTTTATCGTATCGCTACTGTATACAATCTTCTCGTAAACCACAAAATTATAACCATTCACTATTCGAGTATAACATCTCACTTTTAAAATAAACTAAAATATGTACCTTGGTATAATTACATATTATAACAAGGAATTTTTATGATGGATAAGCCAGAGTTTTATTTTAAAAATGATCAAGAATGGCGTTCTTGGCTTCATGATAATCACCAATCATCAAATGGTATTTATCTTATTTTTTATAACGTACAAAGCAAAAAACCCAGTATGCGCTGGGAAGAAGCTGTAAAAGTAGCCCTTTGTTATGGGTGGATCGATTCTACAGTTAAAAAGTTAGATCACGAGAGACGCAGACAATATTTTTGTCCTCGTAAACCTAAAAGTGTTTGGAGTAAAGTAAACAAAGATTACATTATTGATTTACTCAAAAGTAATCTTATGCACCAAAGTGGTTTATTAAGTATAGAAACCGCCAAAAAGAATGGATCTTGGATAGCGCTTGATGATGTTGAAAAAGGCATAATTCCTAAAGATTTAAAACTTGCTTTTGATGCAAACCCAAAAGCTTTTAGGAATTATCAAAATTTTGCCCCAAGTTATCGTAAACATTACCTGTATTGGATCAACCAAGCCAAAAGACAAGAAACGAGAGACAAACGAATTCTAGAAATCATTAAATATTGTACCGCAAACATAAAGTCAAGAGGAAATCGGTGATTCTACTCTTAAATTTAATAACACAATGATTCTTTATTCTTTTCCCTTTGATTAAAAAAGCCGTAAACATTATGCAAAACCTATACTATAATACTCAACGTATCTTTCGTTATAAAAAATCATATGATTTCTAAAAAAACATCATTAGATTATTATACGACTTATTATACACATGTGATCCATGATATATTACACTTATGCCTTAACAACACTTTAAGATAAATTACTCTGTAATTCGTTATTTTCGAAGCATATAAATTACACATCATGCACAAACACATCATCACATCCCTAATTCTGGGATTATTTATCATTACCTCTACACAAGCACAAAAAAATAAAAAAAACGAAAAAGAAGACGAAAAATGGAATGTTTCTAATCCCAATGGAGAATTTAACTACAAAAATCATGCTTTCTCTACTACAGAAGGAACTTGGATGAATCTGGATGTTAGTCCAGATGGCAAAACTATTGTCTTTGACCTTTTGGGTGATATTTATAGTATCCCTATTTCTGGTGGAAATGCAAAAGTATTACGCTCCGGTATCCCTTTTGAAGTACAACCACGCTTTAGTCCTGATGGAAAAAAAATATCTTTTACAAGTGATGCTGGTGGTGGTGATAATATCTGGGTAATGAATATTGATGGTAGTAACCCTAAACAACTTACTAAAGAAAAATTTAGATTGCTAAATAATGCAACGTGGATGCCCGACTCAAATTATCTAGTTGCACGAAAACACTTTACATCTCAACGTTCTTTAGGTGCAGGAGAAATGTGGCAGTATCATATTACAGGAGGTGACGGACTTCAATTAACAAAAAGAAAAAATGATCAGCAAGATGTTAATGAACCTTCAATTTCTAATGATGGAAAATATTTATACTATAGTGAAGACATGTACCCCGGAGGCTTTTTTCAGTATAACAAAGATGCCAATAAACAAATTTATGCGATTAAAAGATACAATTTTGAAAATGGTAAAACTAGTACTATCACAGGTGGTCCCGGCGGTGCATCTCGACCTGAAGTATCAAGAGATGGAAAAAAATTAGCATTCATCAAAAGAGTACGCACCAAATCCGTATTGTATGTACACGACCTTGAAACTGGCGAAGAATGGCCGATCTATGATAATTTAAATAAAGATCAACAACAAGCTTGGGCCATTTTTGGAACGTATCCAAATTTTAGTTGGATGCCCAATAACAATGAAATTATCTTTTGGTCCGGGGGAAAAATTAATAAAATAAACGTAGATACTAAAACAAGTACAGACATACCATTTAAAGTAGATGCAAATATAAAAATTGCAGAAACTATTCATTATAATTCACCTGTTGCTCCAGATACATTTACTTCAAAAGTAATCAGAAATGTAGTTACTTCTCCTGATGGAAAAACTATTGTATTTAGTGCATTGGGGCAGTTATGGAGTAAAACATTACCCAAAGGAAAACCACAACGTTTAACCAACCAAAGTAAATATTTCGAATTTGAACCTAGTTTTTCTAACGATGGTAGACATATAGTTTTTGTTACCTGGAATGATGAAGAATTAGGCTCGGTAAGTAAAATACCTAGTACTGGCGGTACAGCAACCAAACTTACAACCGAAAAAGGTATCTATAGAACTCCAAAATTTAGTACATCCAATACTTCTATCGTATATAGAAAAGAAAATGGAAATAGCGATCAAGGTTTAAGTTTTACAAAAAACACTGGTATTTACACCATGTTGTCCTCTGGATCAAACCCTAAACTTGTTATAGAAGAAGGAGAATATCCGACCTTTTCTAAAGATGGAAAACGCATATTTTATCAGACCGGTGGAACATACTTTGGGAGTCTTACTAAAGAATTGAAATCGGTTGATCTAAATGGAAAGGACAAAAGAATTCATGTTAAATCTAAATATGCTAACCGACTAGTAATTAGCCCAGATAATAAATGGATTGCTTTTACCAATCTTCATAAAGCATTTATTGCTCCCTTGGTTTTAAATGGAAAAGAAATCAACCTTGATAACAAGTCCAAAACCGTTCCTGTATCTCAAGTTTCAAAGGACGCAGGTGTAAACCTTCATTGGTCCAGAGATAGCAAAAAAATATTTTGGACGTTAGGTGATGAATATTTCACTAACAATATTAAAGATAGATTTACATTTTTACCAAACTCACCAGAAAAAGTTGGAGAAATTACTACTGCAGGTATCAAAATTGATCTTGTTGTGAAAACCGATACTCCAGAAGGCAAAATTGCATTTACAAATGCTCGAATAATCACTATGGAAGGAGACCAGGTTATTGAAGAAGGGACAATCATTATTAATAAAAATAGAATAGAAAAGATAGGCAAAGTCAATGAAATAAATGTCCCAGCAGATGCAAAAGTATATGATGTAAAAGGAAAAACAATTATGCCAGGAATTGTAGATGCACATGCTCATGTTGGAGGTTTTAGATATGGATTAACAACTCAAAAACATTGGCAGTTATATGCTAATTTGGCTTTTGGTGTTACTACAGCTCATGATCCTTCTGCTAATACAGAATCTATTTTTACAATGTCTGAAATGATTAAAAATGGACGTATGGTTGGGCCACGCCTCTACTCTACTGGGATTATATTATATGGTGCCGATGGCGATTTTAAAGCTGTTGTAAATAATTTAGAAGATGCCAGATCATCAATTAGAAGAACTAAGGCATTTGGAGCAAAGTCTGTAAAAAGCTACAATCAACCTCGTAGAGACCAACGTCAACAGGTAATTCAAGCCGCAAGAGAACTACAAATTAACGTTGTGCCAGAAGGGGGTTCTACATTTTACCATAATATGTCTATGATTATGGATGGGCATACGGGTATCGAACACAATATCCCCGTAGCTCCTGTCTATAAAGATGTAAATGAGCTTTGGAAAACAAGTAAAACCGGATATACCCCAACGCTCATTGTAAATTATGGAGGAATGAATGGAGAATATTACTTTTATCAAAAAGACAATGTCTGGGAAAACGAAAAACTTCTAAAATACACTCCAAGATCAATCGTTGATGCTAGATCAAGACATAGAACTATGGTACCAGACGAAGAATATGAAAACGGACATATTTTAGTCTCCAAAACATGTAAGGCATTAACCGATTTAGGTGTTAAAGTTAATTTAGGTGCCCATGGACAATTACAAGGACTTGGTGCACATTGGGAGTTATGGATGTTACATCAAGGAGGTATGACTCCTATTGAAGCGCTACGAGCTGCCACAATTAATGGTGCAGAATATATTGGTGCCGGAGCAGATATTGGTTCTTTAAAAGAAGGAAAATTAGCAGATCTTATTGTTTTGGATAAAAACCCTTTAGAAAACATTAGAAATACCGAAACCGTTAAGTATACCATGGTAAATGGAAGACTGTACGATACTGATTCTATGAACGAAATAGGTAATACTTCTCTAGAAAGATCAAAATTTTGGTGGGAAAACAATAAATACAGTCAAGCATTTCCTTGGCATCAGGAGTCGCAAAGTTTTATGAAACCAGGATGTGGTTGTCATATAGGTCATAATTAAAATCAAAATTTAATATTATGAAACATCTTATATATATACTGACTTGCTCCTTGTTGTTGCAAAGCTGCGTGAACCAAAAAACAGAAAGTCATGAGGTCACCAAAGAAACAAAAGAGGACATTAATTACTTTGATTATACCAATCGAGATGATCAATTTATGGGTGGGATTAAAATGATACCTATTACTACTCCAAAAGGTGAGTTTAAAGTATGGACAAAACGAATAGGTAATAATCCCAAGATTAAAGTTCTGCTGCTGCATGGAGGTCCTGGAATGACTCATGAAATTTATGAATCCTTTGATGGTTATTTTCCACAAGAAGGAATAGAATATTATTACTATGACCAGCTTGGTTCTTATTATAGCGATCAACCAAAAGATAAAAGTCTATGGGATCTTGATCGTTTTGTTGAAGAAGTTGAACAAGTACGCATCGCTTTAGGTTTAAATAAAGATAATTTTTATCTCTATGGGCAATCTTGGGGAGGTATATTAGGGATGCAATATGCACTAAAATATCAGCAAAATCTAAAAGGATTAATTATCTCTAATATGGTCGCTTCTATACCTGATTATCAAAAATATTCTGACGAAGTATTAGCACCACAATTAGATCCTGAAGTCTTAAAAGAGATCATGAGTTATGAAGATAAAGAAGACTATAGCAATGAGCGGTATCTGGATTTAATAGTCCAGAATTACTATACTAAACATATTATTAGAATGCCTGTAGATCAATGGCCCGATCCTATTAATCGAGGCTTCAAACATCTTAATCCCGATGTATATGTAACAATGCAAGGACCAAGTGAATTTGGTATTAAAGGTGATGCTACACTTAAAAATTGGGATGTAAAAGATCAACTTTCTAAAATTACAACACCAACTTTGGCTATTGGTGCTCAGTATGATACAATGAATCCTAAAGAAATGGAATGGATTGCTAATGAAGTACAGAACGGTAGCTATTTACACTGCCCTAATGGTAGTCATTTATCTCAGTTTGATGACCAAAAGATTTTTTTTGAAGGTCTCATTAAATTTATTAAAGATGTAGATAATCAAAACTTTGATCAGGACAATTCTTAAACATAGGTTCTAAATGAAAAAAATATAATGAGAAACTTTCTTTTTACAATACTAACGATAAGCCTACTAAGCTGTTCGCAAAAAGAAAAAGAGCGCTTTGATATTGTTATTTCAAATATCAATCAAATCCAGATTGAAAATGGAGATATTGCTACCAAAACTGTTTTCATATCTAATGGAAAAATCGTAAAAATCACCAATTTTGATAGTATTGAAAATTATGTCGCCGAGCATAAAATTAATGGTAAAGGAAAATTCTTACTCCCGGGTTTTTGGGATAATCATATTCATTTAAGAGGTGGTGAAACCTTAATCGAAGAAAACAAAAGATTATTACCTTTATTTATAGCTAATGGAATTACAAGTGTAAGAGATGCTGGAGGTGATCTTACCACTGAAGTTTTGCAATGGAGAAAAGACATTAAAAACAATTCATTAATAGGCCCTACTATATACACTTCGGGACCAAAACTTGATGGTAAAGATGCTACTTGGGCAGGTTCATTAGTAGTAGAATCTAGTAATGATATAAATTCGGCATTAGATTCATTACAAAAAATACCTTCAGATTTTGTAAAAATATATGATAGCAAAATTTCAAGAGATAATTATTTAGAAATCTTGAAAGAAGCTACAAAAAGAAATATGATTTCCTCTGGTCATATGCCTTTTACAGTAGAACTTAATGAGGCTGTTTTTTCTGGTATTAATGCAATTGAACATTTATACTATGTTTTAAAAGGTTGTTCTTCTAATGAAAAAGAAATAACACAAGCTATTATAAATAAAGAAATCGGTTTTTGGGATTCAATGGAACAATTAATTAACTCCTATGAAGATACTACTGCTCAAAAGACATTTACGTTATTAAAAAATCATGACACCTATGTTGTACCAACACTTCATATAGGTAATGTATTAAGTTATATTGATGAAGTAGATCATACACAAGATCCCTATTTAAAAATTATAGGACCAGGAATTATCGATACTTATAAAGGAAGAATCAATCGTGCTTTAAATGCTTCAAATGAAGCTAAAAAATCTAGAAAAGAATTAAATACTTTTTTTAAAAAACTATCCAAATCATTGAATGACGCTGGTGTTAAATTATTAGCAGGGTCAGATAGTGGTGCTTATAATTCTTATACTTATTCAGGTATTTCATTACATAAAGAACTAGAAGCAATGGTAAATGCTGGCATATCCCCTATTAAAGCCATTCAAGCATCATCTTTAAATGGTTCTAAATATTTAAAAAAAGATAGTCAAACCGGAACAATATCCGTTAATAAAGCATCAGACTTGGTGATTTTAAATTCAAATCCTTTATTAGATATAAAAAGTACTCGTGATATTTATCGAGTAATTAAAGGAAATCAAATATTTGATCCCGTCGTGATTGCAAAGCAATATGATTGCTCAGAATGTTTTATCATCAATCACTAAATAAGTAACCTATGAAAAAGTTTTTATTTATAATTCTTACAATACTTGTAACGTCATGTGCGCAACCACAGAAACAAATTAGTAAAACCGCAATTTTAATTACAGATGCCACTATTATTAATGTCCTTGACGGTTCTTTACAAGAAAAACAGCAAATCGTAATCGATTCTGGTAAAATAAAAAGCATAAGTAACATTGTCGAAAATGCAGATAAGTATACTACTCATATTAATGCATCAGGAAAGTATGTACTTCCTGGACTAGCAGAAATGCATGCACATATACCTCAACCCTCAACAAATAAGGAACGTATAGAAGATGTGTTATTTTTATATCTCTCTAACGGAATTACAACCATTAGAGGAATGTTAGGACATCCAACTCATTTAAAACTTCGTCAAGAAGCAAATACTAATCAAATTGTAAGTCCTAGAATTTTTACTTCTAGTCCATCACTGAATGGAAATTCAATTAAAACTAAAGAAGAAGCAATTACTAAGGTTACCGCTTATAAAAAAGAAGGGTATGATTTTCTGAAAATTCACCCAGGAATTAAACTTGATGTATTTAATCAGGTCGTAAAAACTGCAAAAGATGTAGGTATCCCTTTTTCAGGACACGTACCCGTTGATGTCGGTGTACGCAATGCCTTAAAAAGTAAATATGCGTCTATAGATCATATCGATGGTTTTCTCGAAGGTCTCGTTCCAGAATCTGAAAACGTAAACCCAAACGACAATGGATTTTTTGGTTATAATTTTACTCCATTAGCAGATGAAAGTAAAATTGAAGAATTAGTACAATTAGCAAATTCTAATGAGATTTGGATTGTACCAACACAAAGTCTATATGAAAGATGGTTCGCTCCTATAACAGCTGAAGAACTTCTAAAAGATCCCGAAATGAAATATATGCCTGCCTCTACCTTGCAAAATTGGAAAGAACGTAAAGGACAGTATACAAAGGGCAATCCAAATTTTAACGAACCTCAATGGAAACAGTTTAATAACATTAGAAGAAAGTTGTTAAAACAATTAAATGATAATGGTGGTAGAATATTACTTGGATCTGATGCTCCACAACTATTCAATGTTCCAGGGTTTTCTATTCATCATGAAATCGATGGAATGATAGGTGCGGGATTAACTCCATTACAAATTATCCAATCAGGAACGATAAACCCAGCAAAATTTTTAGGAAAAGAAGATACTTTTGGGCAAATAAAAGTAGGTCTCGATGCAGATATATTGATTCTTAATGCCAACCCCATTGATAACATTAAAGCGTTACAACAAATTAATGGTGTACTCTATAGAGGACAATGGTTATCTAAAAAAACTATTGAATCTAAACTTGAAAAAATTGCTATAGAAGCATCTAAAAACTAGCAACAGCTATGACTACAAATTCAACACAAAACATATTACTTTGGACAATTATGCTGATTCTTTTTGTTCCTCAGAATGGAAAGGCTCAACAAATCAAGGTTCCTAAAGATACTACAATAGTTACCAATCACACTACAAATATAAAAGGGAAAACTATTCCTTATAAAGCAACGGTAGGGTTTCAACCCGTTTGGGATCAAAACAGAAAACAAATAGCCTCATTATCCTATACCTATTATAAAAGAACTGATATAAAAAATGATCAGAACAGACCCCTACTAATCTCTTTTAATGGTGGACCAGGATCTGGTTCGGTTTGGATGCATATTGCATATACAGGGCCTCGAATCCTTAAAATCGATGAAGAAGGTTTTCCTATTCAACCCTACGGTGTTAAATCTAATCCTAATTCTATTTTAGATGTAGCCGATATCGTATTTATTAACCCAGTCAATACTGGTTATTCAAGAATGATAATGGATGCCGAGGGTAAAATGCCCGAAAAAGAAGTTTTCTTTGGAGTAAATGCAGATATAAAATATCTCGCCAGTTGGGTAAATACTTTTGTTACTAGATATAACAGATGGAGATCTCCTAAATATCTTATTGGCGAAAGTTATGGAACCACAAGAGTTTCTGGGTTGGCCTTTGAATTACAAACTAACCATTGGATGTACCTTAACGGTGTTATTTTGGTTTCACCAACTCAAATAGGATTTAAATTTGATGGACCTGTAGAAGTAGCAAATCGTCTACCTTATTTTGCCGCTGCAGCTTGGTATCACAAAATGCTACCTTCAGAATTACAAAGTAAAGATTTATTAGAAGTATTACCCGAAGTAGAACAGTATGCGGTAAATAAACTACTTCCTGCTATTGTAAAAAGTGGATATTTAGATGCTTCAATAGAAGAAGAAGTAATTACAAAAATGGCATATTATTCAGGTTTGTCTAAAAAAACTATAAAACAACATAATCTCGAGGTTCCTAAAAGTTATTTTTGGAAAGATTTACTACGAAATCGTGATGGATTTACTATTGGAAGATTAGATTCTAGGTACAAGGGGATGGATATCAAAGAGGCTGGTGAAATGCCTGATTATAATAGTGAGTTAACCGCTTGGCTTCATGCTTTTACTCCAGCTATTAATTATTACTACACACAAGAATTAAATTTTAAAACGGATCTTAAATATAATATGTTTGGGCCTGTTCGCCCTTGGGATAGAACAGAAAATAACGCAGGAGAAAGCCTAAGAAAAGCAATGGCGATGAATGCTAATTTACATACAATGATTCAATCAGGATATTATGATGGTGCTACCACATATTTTAATGCCAAATATGTAATGTGGCAGCTCAATACTAATCGAAAATTAACAGATCGACTTAGTTTTAAAGGATATCGTAGTGGTCATATGATGTATCTTAGAAACGAAGATTTGATTAAGGCAAATGATGATATTAGAGATTTTATCATAAAATCCTCTACCACTATTAGTAAAGGTTCAAAGTATTAGAGACTTCAAAACATGCTAAAGAATAGCAAATCAAAATTCTTGTTTATTGAAATTCTGTTTATCTTTAAATCAAAAAACACATATCCAACTTAATTAATACTATGCAATTAGCACAAGTAAATATAGCAGAAATGCTAGCGCCAATAGACGATCCTATTATGGCTGATTTTGTAAATAACCTTGATCGAATTAATGAACTTGCCGAAAAAAGTGATGGTTTTGTATGGAGACTTAAAGGTGACGAGGGTAATGCAACAGCAATAACAGTATTTGATAATTTATTCTTGATCATAAATATGTCTGTATGGAAAGATTCAGAGTCATTATTTGATTTTGTATATAAAACAGCACATTCTGATATTTTAAAACGTAAAAAAGAATGGTTTCATAAATTACCGCGGATGCATATGGCATTTTGGTATATCGAAAACGGACATGAACCTACTCCAGAAGAAGCAAAAGAACGTCTTTACTATTTGCAAGAACACGGGGAAACGCCTTATTCTTTTTCTTTTAAAAGCAAGTTTACAGAAACAGATGCTAAAGAATATATTCCGAAAAAATAAGGATATTTACTCACAAAATGGCTTTGACACCAAAGATTATACTACTTTTTTTCTGTCTTGTATATTGTAATTTATTTGGCATACAGGAGCAAATAAAATTTGAAAAAGAACAGCGTATAAAAAAAGTACAAGTACCGCAAAATGCATTGTCATTTATAGACTCTTGTTTTACACAAAAGAAAATAAAATGGTTTGCCGAAAAAAGTCAAGACGGAAAAACATTTGAAGCCAAGGCTAAATATAATAACTACAGATATAGTATCGAATTTGATACATCAGGGAACCTTATTGATATAGAGAAAACGATTCCTTATAAAAGTTTGCCTACAGAGATCAAGACCAAAATTAATCTTAGATTATCTAAAGCTTTCTTGAAACCAAAAATTATTAAAATTCAAGAGCAATGGGTAGGCAATAAAAAAGCACTCCTACAACTAATTAAAAAAGGTAATACATTAGAACAGTATGTTTTAAATTATGAAATAGTACTTAAGGCTAAAAAAAGTGGCGCTTTTAAAATGTTTGAAGTGCTTATCAATACTAACGGAGAAATTATCAAAACGTTAGAAATTATTGAACGTAATACAGATAACTTAGAATTTTAGTAAAAAGGTGTAAGTTAATGAGGAAAACTTTTTATTTATTTTTCTGTATCATGATATATTCATTCTCCTGGTCGCAATCTACGTTTACCTCTGGTTTGTTACCGCGAATAAGAATATCATCTAAGTTAACAAACACTATTAAATGGGTAAACGGTATAGAATCCAGACAACTCTTTACAGATAATACTAAGAAAAACTCCTTTGACTATGTCTTAACAGATATATCTTCTCTAGCATCCTTTAAAATTGGACATAATAGCTCTCTTAATGGTGGGTATTTGTTAAGAATTGAAGATAATCAAGTAACCCATAGAACTATTCAACAGTATAGTTTTGTGTATTCTTATCATGCTATACGAGTAGGCCATAGATTTGTAACCGATCAGACATTTAGTACTACTACTTTACCTAAATATAGAGGTCGTTATAGAGTAACTTTAGAAAAACCACTTAACGGAGATAAAATAAACCCAAATGAGTTCTACATAAAACTAAGTAATGAATATTTGTTTTCATATCAAGACAGTAAATTAGATATTGAACTTAGAGTATTGCCATTTTTAGGTTATGAGCTTAATCTTAAAAACAAGATAGAAGCAGGTATTGATTATCGTCTTAGTAAATTCATAAATTCAGATCCAAAAAACACGCTATGGTTTACAATTAATTGGTTTTATACCATTCAAAATCCTAAGAATAAAAAGTAACTGGATACAAAGGATTAACTCTATTTTATAATGAAGTTTCTAACAAAATATATACATTAGTTATATAAATCAATAACAATGTCAGCAATTATCAAAATAAGACCTTTAGGATTTCCATGGGAAACGAATGATCCTTTTTTATTCTGTGCATATCATGAAGATCAATATCCCAAAGGAAATGGAAAATTAGGTCCAGAAGCTTCGTTAAATGGACGTAATATCGGGCAAGATTTTACACTTAAAGATGGTTGGAGAATGTATCATGGTAGTAAAATCCCTGGATTCCCCGCACATCCCCATAGAGGTTTTGAAACAGTAACTATTGCCCAACATGGACTAGTTGACCATTCGGATTCTCTGGGAGCGGCAGGCAGATTTGGCAATGGTGATGTGCAATGGATGACCGCTGGTAAAGGAGTACAACATTCAGAAATGTTCCCTTTACTTAAAACAGAAGAAGAAAACCCTTTATTACTTTTTCAAATTTGGCTTAACCTTCCAAGGGAGAAAAAAATGGTAGAACCGTATTTCAAAATGCTTTGGAATGAAGACATACCTATCATAAAGTTAACAGATGAAAATCAAAAAGTTATCGAAATTACATTAGTAGCAGGTACACTTAATAACCACATAGCACCAGAACCTGCACCAAATTCATGGGCAGCAAACCCTGAAAATGAAATACTAATATCAACAATAAAAATAGATGCTAATGCAAAATATACTTTTCCTAAAGCTTCTTTAGGAATTAATCGATCTATATACTTTTTCAAAGGAACTGAAATAATGGGCGAAGAATCTACAATCCCTGTTAATCATGAAATTGTTTTGAACGCTAATCAGGAGTTCACGATAAAAAATGGCGATACCACAGCACACCTACTCCTATTACAAGGCAAACCAATAAATGAACCTGTTGTTAAACATGGCCCTTTTGTTATGAATAGTCAAATTGAAATTCGAGAAGCAATACAAGAATACCAACAAACTGAATTCGGAGGATGGCCTTGGCCCGGTTATGATCATGTTCATGATAAACGTAAAGGTCGTTTTGCACTGTACCCTGACGGAACAGAAATTATAAAATGATGTAACTTTTAAAATACGAAAAGAAATAAATTAGCAACATTAGTTTCATATACTTTAACATTATATTATCTTTAAGCATATCATTGTCAATATCTAAGAAGATTTTACCTGAATGTTTGCTAGAAATACGCTTTTCTTACTCCTAACCTTTTTTCTATATTCAACATTCTTTGTTTCTTGTTCAAAGAAAGAAATTTTAACAGATGACGAAAAAAAATGGCTTGATAATAATAAGGTTACCTTAGGATTTTTCCCCTACTACCCGCCATATGAATTTGTAAGTAAAGAAAATGAAATCATAGGATTCTTTGTAGAATACTTTGATTTGATAGAAGAAAAAATTAATTATAAATTCGACAGGAAATATTATGTAGAGTGGCCAGATGTAATGCATGATGCAAAAAATCAAAATGTTGATATAATTTCTCAAATACAAGCCACTCCAGAAAGAAAAGAATATTTAAACTTTTATGCAGAGTTGTTCGAGTCTAAACATGTTCTTGTTACAAGAAAGAACTCTTTGTTTGACACTATTGATGATTTTAAAAATAAAATTATTACGATCCCCGAAGATTATGCCATTTTAGATATTCTAAAACTTAAATACCCTAATCATAACTTTGTAGAAGATGAAGATGACCTAAAATGCCTTCAAAAATTAAACTCTGGAGAATACGATGCCTATATAGGTCCAAGGTCTGTTATTAATTTTTTGATAAAAAACAAAGAACTTAACAACCTACAAATTGCTTCTGAAACAAATCTTTCATATAAGCCAGGTCTATCCGTTCATAAAAACAATAGGGTTTTAAACAATATTATTAGAAAAGCAGTAAACAGTATTTCTGAATCAGAAAAAGAAGATCTAATTGGAAATTGGTTGTATACGCAAACACAACCTTTTTATAAAAAAAATAATTTTCTGATTCCTTTTATCATAATTTTATTGTCGGTATTAAGTACCATATTGGGCATTAATTTTTATTTAAATTATATTGTAAAAAAGAAAACAAAAGAACTAAGAATTTCGAAAGAGATTGCCGAGAAAGACAATCAACTTAAAACAGCATTCATTAATAATATTTCACATGAAATTCGAACACCAATGAATGGAATCATTGGATTTTCAAAGTTTCTTGAAGAATCACTTACAAGTACCGAAAAAGAAAAATACACTAAAATTATTATCAATAGTAGTAAACAACTTATCACTACTATGGATAACATTCTTGAGATTTCTAAACTACAAACGCAACAGGTCGCCCTTAATCTCAAAAAAACTGATGTATTCAAGTTATTGGATCAAGTGTTTTCTAATTTTGAAGAGAAGGCAAAGAAAAAAGAGATTGCTCTTATTCTTAATAATAATTTATTAGAACATGAACGATTTGCGCTGCTTGATCAATCTAAATTAAATCAAGTTATTTCAAGTTTAATCGAAAATGCCGTTAAATTTACAGAAATAGGTGCTGTACTTATCTCATGTAATATTTTAAATTCATCACTTATCATCGCCATTAGAGACTCTGGGATAGGAATAAATTCAAAAGATCAAAAAAATATTTTTAAAAGTTTTTCTCAATCAGAGAACCAAATTTCACGAAGATATGGTGGCCTAGGTTTAGGATTGACTATTGCTAAAGAGAATGTTAGTTTAATGGGAGGTAAATTATCATTTTCTTCTATTCAAAATCAGGGATCCACTTTTAGGCTTGAACTACCATATTCTATTATTAAAACACAAAACTCAAATGTTTCTGAACAAAATGACTCTCAGTCTAGTAAACTCAAAGAATATAGAGCATTAATAGCCGAAGATGGTGAGGTTAATTTTTTATTCCTCAAAACTATATTAATGAAAATAGAAAACTACTTATTTGTCGTATATCGGGCAAAAAATGGTAAAGAAGCGGTAGATTTTTGTAAAAACAATGATTATTTGGATATCGTTTTTATGGATATAAAAATGCCCGAAATGGATGGATATGAAGCTACAAGGCTCATAAAAAAAATGAATACCCAACTCCCGGTTGTAGCCCAAACTGCATATTCTAGTAATGAAGATATTCATAATGCCTTTGCTGCCGGATGTGACGATTTTATTTCAAAACCCGTAGATCCAAAAGCATTAAAAAAAATAATTGAAAAATACCTAGTAATTTCTTCTTCTTGAAGAATACAGCATACTTAGGTTGCATTGATTATTTGCAACTATTTTATAAATATCTTAACACTTTTCTTGAAAGTGTTGCTATTAAATAGTATCTTTAATTTAAGGGAGTAAAAAAAGTAAGGGATAATTAGTATAAGTTATGCCAAAACACATACAACAAGTTTTTCTTTTAGCTCTTGTGCTATTAGGTCTTTTTTCCTGCTCCAAGTCTCAAACTCTTAGTGAGGCTGATAAAAAATGGCTCCGAGATAATGATAGTATTTCTGTAGCTTTCTTTCCGTACTATGCACCGTATCAATTTATAAACGAAAACGAAAAAATAGATGGTATTCTTACAGATTATCTATCATTGATCGAAGATAAGATGGGGCATAAATTCGAACGGAAATTATACAACAACTGGGAACAATTATTAAAAGATGCAGAAAATAATAAGATAGATATCATCTTAGAAATACAACAGACAGAAAAACGTGATAATTATTTAAATTTCTATTCTCAACTTTTCAAGTCCAATTTTGTCTTGATTACAAAAGATAATTCTTTCCAGAACTCTAAACTTAGTGATTTTCATAACAAAACAGTAGTGGTTCCGAAAGATTACGGGATACATGAAATGCTTAAAGAGCAAGAAAAAAAATTGAATATTGCAACAGAAGTAGATGATATAGCATGTTTAAAAGAAGTTAATAGAGGAACATATGATGCCTATATCGGGCCTAAAGCAGTAGCTAACTATCTTATAAAAACAGAAAACTTAGAAAACCTTAATATCGTTCTTGAGACTCCGTACAGTTATACTCCTAGCCTAGCTGTACAAAAACAGAATGTAGAGCTTAATCAAATTATATCCAAAACAATCAAAACAATAAAAGATTCTGAAAAACAGGTTATCTTTGACAATTGGCTATACAATGCGATAGTTCCTTTCTACAAAAAACCAAGTTTTTGGATTGGTCTTTCTGGTATTATTTTAATCTCGCTTATTATTATTCTATTACTTAATAGATATTTAAAGTACTTAATTCGAGAAAAAACTAAGGAGTTAAAGGTTGCTAAAGAACGTGCAGAAGAAAGTAATAAGCTAAAAACTGCATTTATACATAATATCTCTCACGAAGTACGGACTCCTATGAATGGGATTATTGGTTTTTCTGAATTACTTAATGATCCACAAATAACAGTTCCAAAACAAAAAGAATATTCAAAAATTATCATTGATAGTAGCAATCAACTTATCAATATCATCGATGATATTATTGAAATTTCAAAATTAGAAACCAATCAGGTAGAGGCCCGTTTTGAAGAAACCAATTTAAACGATATACTTAGACTACTATTTTCTGATTTTCAAAGTAAAGCTATTCTAAAAAAAATAGCCATTTACCTTAATAACGCCATACAAGATGAGCAGGCTATTATCTTAACAGATAAATTAAAACTCAACAAAATACTCTACAATTTAATTGATAATGCCATTAAATTCACAAACAAAGGTAGTATTGAAATTTCTTGTAAAATCGATAATGGAAATATCCTTATACAAGTAATAGATACTGGAATAGGTATTAAACCAGAGGACCAAGAATTAATTTTTAGAAATTTTTCTCAATCCGAAAAAGAAGTCACAAAGAGTTATGACGGACTTGGATTAGGCTTATCCATTGCTTTAAAAAATGCCAAATTACTTAATGGAAATATTTCTTTCACATCAACTCCAAAAAAAGGATCTACTTTTATCTTAACGATTCCTTATCATCCCATCGTAGATCCAAATAAAGTTGATCCGTCTTTAAAAGAAATTAATGATATTTCAACAAATACTCCTATTAAACAAGTTATTTTAATTGTCGAAGATGGAGAAGTAAACTTTCTATTTCTTAAGACTTTATTATTAAAAATGAAAGGTTATAAATTTGTGATTCATAGAGCTGAAAATGGAAAAGAGGCATTAAATATTTGTGAAAACAATACACACATTGATTTAGTACTTATGGATATCAGAATGCCTATAATGGATGGATATACGGCTACACGAAAAATCAAAAAAATCAGACCCGAACTCCCGATTGTAGCACAAACTGCTTATTCTACAGAAGAAGATATCCAAAAAGCCCTTGATGCTGGTTGTGATGATTTTGTATCTAAACCTGTAGACAGAAAACTCCTTGGTCCAATTATCAGTAAATATTTTTCTGGTTTAAAAAAATCAATACACTCCTAAATGTCTATAAAAAATCAGTATTTGGGTTTTTTAAACAGCAGTTCATTATGGCAAGGCCGTTTTTCTGATGTAATCCAATTTGATTTTGAAGCACTAAATACTCCCGCAATTATTCCAGATATTTTACCTTTTTCGATTTCAGAAAATGAAGTTTTAGGAAAGTGTATCGAACAGTTTTTTGCTTATACTATTGACAATACTAAAGACTATCAAATTATTACTAAAAACAATCAAATATTTAACGATAAAATTACAATTGGTGAGATTGATTTTATGATTAGAGATCTCCAAAATTCAAAAATTTTACATATTGAATTAGTTTATAAATTTTATATCTACGATCCTAGTATTACTACTGAAATTGATCGATGGATTGGTCCAAATCGTAAAGACTCTTTATCCCAGAAGATTAAAAAATTAAAAAACAAGCAATTACCTTTACTTTATCGACAAGAAACTTTGTCCCTACTAGATTCTTTAAATTTAAAATCTCAACATATCGATCAAAAAGTATGTTATATGGCTAATCTTTTTGTTCCTATATCACATATTGGGAAAAAATTACCGCATATTAATCCTAAATGTATTATTGGGTATTGGATAAAATTTGAAGATTTTACTGCCAAAGGTTACTTTACAAATCAGTTTTATATCCCTAAAAAAAGAGATTGGGTAACATCCCCTGATACTAATCGCATTTGGTTTTCTTTTGCTAGCATTCTAGAACAAGTTAAATCTTCACTTTTACAAAAAAAATCTCCATTACTTTGGATGAAAAGTAATGAAGATTCTTATCAACGTTTTTTTATAGTTTGGTGGTAATTTATTATTTCGATTAATTTCAAATTAACAAAAACCAATTTCTCTTTTACAATCCGCTAATATAGCTTCCGTATAGATCGTTAAACCTAAAACCTTCGGATAATCTATACTTGCTCAATTTTTTGTATTCTACCAATCCCCATAACAAGAATTCTTTCATAAAATAACTATCCTCATCATTCAAATCGGCTTGATACTCTTTTATCAAATCTGTAAGCGGAGAAATCGCATCGAGTTTTGAGGTATATTCTTGATCAGAAACATCATCTAACAATTCAAATCCACTTTGTTCAAAAAACCAGCTTAATAATGTTTCGTACGGGCTTTTATAGTCTTCTTTTTCTAATTTTTCTATCGCAGGAAAATAGTCAGGAAATAAAGTTTTAATAGCATTTGCAATTAGAGAATGTGCTACAGAAGAAGCTCCTTCTTGTTCTCCTTCATAAACCAGTTCTACTTTACCTGTTACAGCAGGAATAATACCTGTAAAATCACTTAATCTTAGTGCAGTAGTATCATCTCCAGATATCAACGCTCGATGTTCTGCAGTACTTAAAAGGTTTTCATAGGCTGTAATACTCATTCTAGCACTAATACCACTCTTATGATCAATAAATTCACTTTCGCGGGCTTCAAAACTAATTTGTTCTAAAAGATCTTTGGCTAGTTCAGGAACATATACCAAATCACTTTGTCTAGTATCTAATTTAGCTTCTTGTTGCGTAATTGTCTTTGCTATAGCGATAGTCTCTGGATAATGGGTTAGGATTTGAGAACCAATCCTATCTTTTAGAGGAGTAACGATGCTTCCTCTGTTTGTATAATCTTCTGGATTTGCAGTAAAAACAAATTGTATATCTAAGGGTAATCGTAGTTTAAATCCTCTAATTTGAATATCCCCTTCTTGTAAAATATTAAACAAAGCTACTTGTATACGAGCTTGTAAATCTGGTAATTCATTAATCACAAAAATACTACGATTTGCTCTAGGAATCATTCCAAAATGAATAACACGATCATCGGCATAACTTAACTTTAAATTAGCTGCTTTAATAGGATCAACATCTCCAATAATATCCGCTACGGTAACATCTGGAGTTGCTAATTTTTCAGAAAAACGTTCTGACCTATGTAACCAACTTATAGGTGTATCATCTCCTTTATCTTCTATTAAATTTGTAGCATATCTAGAAATAGGATTAAAAGGATCATCATTAATTTCAGATCCATCTACAATAGGAATCCATTCATCTAAGAGATTAATCATTTGCCTTGCCAACCGTGTTTTGGCTTGCCCTCTTAATCCCAATAAATTAATATTATGCCTAGAAAGAATCGCTCTTTCAAGTTCAGGAATAACAGTGTTTTCGTATCCATGTATACCTGTAAAAGTATCTTCTTTTTTACTAATCTTAGTTCTTAAATTATCCCTGAGCTCATCTTTTATAGACTTTCCTTTGTAACCTGTCTCTTTTAGTTCACCTAAGGTTTTTATATTTTGAATCTTCATATAATTTTTATTCTCTTTTCTTTTTATCCTTTAATTCTCTTTTTTCTATTGGTTTCGTAATCTTCAAAGATCATCTCTCCTAAACCTTTTAACCCTGTATAAAATGCTTTTCCTTGATTTGCATAGGTAAATTCTCTTACAAACTGCATTAAATAAGAGTCTTGAGCAATCATAAATGTAGTGATTGGTATATGTAATTTTCTTGCTTGTTGAGCCATCATATAGCATTTATTTACAATATGTCTGTCTAAACCATTACTATTTTTATAATATTGACCATCCGGCATTTTTAAACAACTAGGTTTACCGTCTGTAATCATAAAAATTTGCTTGTTTGTATTACGTTTTCTGCGTAACATATCCATTGCCAACTGTAAACCAGCAACAGTATTAGTATGATAAGGGCCTACTTGCAAATAAGGTAAATCCTTGATTGCAATTGGCCAGGCGTCGTTTCCAAACACCAAGATATCTAGAGTATCTTTGGGGTATCGCGTTGTAATAAGCTCTGCAAGTGCCATTGCCACTTTTTTGGCAGGAGTGATTCGGTCTTCGCCATACAAAATCATACTATGACTAATATCTATCATTAACACCGTACTCATTTGAGCTTTGAACTGAGTTTCTTCTACAACAAGGTCATCTTCTGTAAGGTTTAGGTCCCCAATACCATGATTAATTTGTGCATTTTTAAGACTTTCTGTCATCGAGATTCGTTCTAGAGAATCGCCATATTGGTAATTGCGAAACTCACCAGAGTGTTCGTCTCCCCTACCAATATAGTTCGTTCGATGATTACCCGATCCACTTCGTTTTAGTTTACCAAAAATTTGATCTAATGCTCTTTTACGAATTGCTTGCTCGGTTTTAGCAGTAATTGACATCCCTCCTTTTCCATCAGGTTTAATCTCTTCTCGAATATATCCCTTCTTTTTTAAGTCTTCGACAAAATCATCCAAAGTATATTCATCGTCTGTTAACTGATATTCTTTATCCAACTCTTTCATCCAATCAAGTGCTTCATCCAAATCTCCAGAAGTATGAGTAATGATCTCTTGAAAAATATCAAAAAGTTTATCAAAAGGAGATTGTTCAGGGGCTTCGTAGATTTTAAAAGAGAAACCCTTTTTAAAATTTTTCTTTTTCATAAGTTAAAGTTAGTACATTTTTATATAAGAAGAGGGCATATCAACCCGATAAGAAATCAGAATTAACATTTGTTTTACAGAACTTTTATAGAAAAATATCTTACTAGTACGTTTAAAAATAAAAATAACTAACAATTGTTATCTTTGGGAAAGCCTAAGAGGCAGATAAAACATCTTAATACGTATACATATTCATCACTCATTTATCACATCAATCCTATGAAAAAATATTTCTTACCAATAGTATTCACTCTTTTTTCAATCTTAACCTCGGCTCAAGATGATGCAGAAAAAGTGGCATCTACTGTTTCTAAATCCGAAATAAAAGGGCATATCTATTTCTTAGCTTCTGATGAGCTAAAAGGAAGACAAACGGGATCTTCAGAAAATAAAATTGCCGCACAATATCTAGCAAATATGCTTAGAAGCTACGGAGTTAATCCCATTCCCGATACAAAAAGTTATATTCAGAATGTCGCATTACTAAAAACATCAAGTGCTACTACAACTATATTTAAGTCCAATACTACTGAAATAAAAAAGATTATTCCTATTACAAAAGCAAATGCAAATTTTAAGGGTAAAGCTGTTTTTGTAAACTATGGCACTCCTGAAGATTATAAAAAAACTAATGTAAAAGGAAAATACGTTATCTCTTATGTAGGTACTAAGGATAATAATGACATGAGATTTGCTTTTTCTAAAATAAAAGAAAAAAGAGAGCTCGCCGAAAAAAATGGAGCTATTGGTTTTATAGAAATCTCTAATATTAATGACAACATTTGGGAACGAATTTCTCATTCTCTTAACGGAGATAAAATGGAAACTGTGGGTAGTAACAATAGTAAATTAGATCAGTTTTCTTATGCTTGGGTCAATGATCAAAAAGAAGAAATCAGCAAACTTTTTACGGATAAAAATGAAATTGATATCGCACTTACTATCGAAGGGATCAAACAAAGTAAAGTAACTTCTCAAAACGTAGTTGGTGTTGTACAAGGTACAGATCCTAAACTTAAGAATGAATATATTATTTATTCTGCGCATTATGATCATGTAGGTATAGGAAAAGCTGTTGACAATGACTCTATTTATAATGGAGCACGTGATAATGCAGTAGGAACTGTTACTGTGCTTTCTGCAGCAGAGAACATTGCTAAATATCCGACTAAAAGATCTGCACTTTTTATACTATTTACAGGAGAAGAAAAAGGCTTACTTGGTAGTAAGTGGTATGTTGAACATCCTGTTCTACCATTAAATCAAATGGTGTATTGTTTTAACAGTGATAATGGAGGGTATAATGATACTAAATTAGCAACCATAGTAGGACTTAGTAGAACAACGGCACAAAAAGATATTGAAACTGCCGCTCTTAAATTTGGATTAAAAGCTATTGATGATCCAGCACCAGAACAAGGTTTGTTTGATAGATCTGATAATGTAAATTTTGCTGCTAAAGGGATACCAGCTCCAACATTTAGTATGGGATTTACTGCTTTTGACGAACAAATTACCAAATATTATCATCAGGTAACAGATAACCCTGACACATTAGATTACGATTATTTATATAAGTTTTTTCAATCTTATGTTCTAGCATGTCGAAATATCGCCAATAACCCCACTACTCCATTTTGGGTAAAAGGCGATAAGTATTATGAAGCTGGTGTCAAGCTTTATAAAAAATAATCAATCCGACTATTTAGATGAGTTTATAGAAAACAGGCTTAAAAGTAATTTTAAAGCCTGTTTTTATAATTTTAGAACTTTATTTTTTTATTAAATCAAATACTATGTTCTTAGATAATTATTAATTAATTCTCATCTTTTGAAGCAAAAACCATCTAAAAACATAAAATTTAAGAAAACATATTCCTTTTTTAACAAAACAATATTATAAATAGGGCATTTTATACATTAATTTTATATTACCCTAGAATTAAGATAATTGTTAAAGCAACATAACAAATACATATGACAATAAGTAGTAACCCCATGTAATTGCATACTGTGTAGGTGACGATATGTAATTCATTAAATCATAAGATTATGAAAAATTACATATTTATAGTATTCGTGATTTCTTCATGTTGGCTATATCCTAACAATACTAGTCATTCTTTAAAATCAAATTCAGAAGAATATTCTCAAAATCCTCGTGATCGTAAACTCTCAGCAGACGAAGTCAAACAAAGAGGTCTCGATGTATTAGCTAATGAAATAACCGAAAACTTCGAAAGTTTAGACTTAAAAAAAACAGCAAGGTCTGCTATATTTGAAACTTCATACGGTTTTAGATGGAAACTTGTAAATCTTCATACAGGTAAAAAGATTATTGTAAAAGTTGATAAAGACTTTAAGCTTATTTCGGCAAGAGATAATAAGAATACTAAAATTATGAAACCTTGAATTAAGAGGAAAGTAAATTCTTAACTGTTTCAAAATCTTCTTCATACTCCCAATAGATTACTCTATCATATGCGTATTTAATTAAAATATAATTTTCACTTACAGATAGAACCCTTTCTATGGCTACAAGTTTTCTAGAAGCTTTTTCGACCTTTACCTCTTCAACTATTTCTTGATTACGGGCATCAAAACCATGAACTATGGTATGACTTTTTAATGTTAACTCTATAAATTTCATTTTAATTGTTTTTTAGATCTTTAAAAATCTCAAATTTTAACTTAACACCACTTTAAGACTTTATCGTTGTCATTTTATTTATTTTAGACTCTTCATTATCAATCATCCAAAGGTGCCAAAATTTTTTCTTCTTTTCGCCACTATTTTTTCATGTTTTTTTAGTCGTGCTCAAGAAAATATCTCTATTACATACACAGGTAACATGGGGGTGTATATTACGGATAAACAATCTTCAGTTCTTATAGATGGTTTACACACTAGATATGGTGATGATTATTTATTTCCAACTGCTAAGCTAGTCAATGAAATTAATACACAATTACAACCCGATGTTATTTTATTTACACATTATCATGGGGATCATTTTAGTGTTGAATTGGCAAAAGAATATCTTAAAAAAAATAAGGAAACTCATGTCTTCGGAGCGAACCAAATAACAAAGCATTTTTCATCAAATAGTAATCAAATCCATACGATAGCAACAAACGATTATAACAAACAAATAAAACCTATAAAAAAAGCAACTATTACAGGATTTAAAGTCGATCATGTAGGAAAACGACATAGTGCTGTAGAGAATGTAGGATTCATAATTGAGATTAGTAATAAAAAGATACTACATGTAGGGGATACTGATTGGCTACAAGAAATTAATCTATTTGATCAATTAAAATTATCCGAAGAAGCCATTGATATAGCCATTTTACCGTATTGGATGCTTTTATCTGACAATGCGACTTTATTGATAAAAGAAAACATAAATACAAAACATATCATTGCTACTCATATTTCACCACAAATAAAAAAAGAAGAGCTTTCAAAATTAAAAAACACATATCCCCATGTGCATTTTTTTACAAAACTCAAACAACAGATACAACTATAATTAACACACATCCAAAAAAATGAAAAAAATATTATTGTTACTACTACTCACAACAGCCATAGGGGTTTCACAAGAATTCTCTATGGATCTTATCAAGGATAATACACCACGTAATATAGGGCCGGGAGGTATGAGTGGGCGTGTGACCTCGATAGATGTAGTAACTTCTGATCCAAATACAATCTATGCAGGAACAGCCTCTGGAGGATTGTGGAAATCAACTTCGGGAGGAATAAAATGGAATCCCATTTTTGATAATCAAGCCACCGCTTCTATTGGTGCCGTTGCAGTTCAACAATCAAATCCATCTGTTATATGGGTTGGCACAGGAGAAGGAAATCCTCGTAATAGTTTAAATGGTGGATATGGTGTATACAAATCCTTAGACGGTGGTAAAAACTGGAAACTTATGGGATTAGAAAAAACACGTCATATTCACAAAGTGATTATTGATCCAACTAACCCAAATATTGTTTATGTTGCCGCTATTGGATCGCCTTGGGGAGAACATCCAGAAAGAGGCGTTTTTAAGACTACAGATGGTGGTGATACATGGTCAAAAATTCTTTTCGTTAATAATAAAACTGGAGCCGCAGATCTTGTGATTGATCCAAAGAATCCTAATAAATTAATTGTGGCCATGTGGGAACATAAAAGAGATCCTTGGTTTTTTAAATCAGGAGGAAAAGGATCCGGGCTACACATTACTCATGACGGCGGAAAAACTTGGAAAAAAAGAACTGATTTAGATGGGCTTCCGAAAGGAAACCTTGGACGTATTGGATTAGCAATAGCTCCTAATAAACCTAATATTATTTATGCGCTAATCGAAGCAAAAAAGAATGCCTTATACAAGTCTACAGATGGTGGTTTTAAATGGAAAAAAGTTAATGATAAAAATGATATCGGTAATCGACCTTTTTATTATTCAGATATTTTTGTAGATCCTCAAAATGAAAACAGAGTCTATTCTGTTTTTACATATGTAAATGTTTCTGAAGACGGAGGTAAGAATTTTTCGCAATTAATGCCTGCATATGGAGTGGATAATGGTGTTCATCCAGATCATCATGCATGGTGGATCCACCCTAACGATGGAAATTATATGATAGATGGTAATGATGGTGGTTTAAATATTACACGTGATGGTGGTAAAACATGGCGATTTATTGGTAACCTACCTGTTGCTCAATTTTATCATATTAATGTAGACAACGAATTCCCTTACAACGTGTATGGGGGAATGCAAGATAATGGTAGCTGGAGAGGTCCTGCTTATGTTTGGAAAGCACAAGGGATTAGAAATTCATATTGGCAAGAAATTTCTTTTGGAGACGGTTTTGATGTTGTTCCTGACAAAGAAGATTCACGTTACGGCTGGTCTATGAGTCAGCAAGGATTTGTAAGTAGATACGATTGGATGACAGGTAATAATTATACAGTTCGCCCAACTCACCCTGATCCCAAAGTAAAACTTCGTTTTAACTGGAACGCGGCCATTAATATTGATCCCTTTGATAGCAGTACCTTATATTTCGGAAGTCAGTTTGTACATAAAAGCACCGATAAAGGATTAACATGGAAAGTAATTTCTAGAGATTTATCTACCAATAATCCCGAAAAATTAAAACAGTCTGAAAGTGGCGGATTAACAATGGATGCTACTGGCGCAGAAAATCATTGCACAGTTTTAGTAATAGAACCTTCTACTTTAGAACAAAATATGCTTTGGGCAGCTACAGATGATGGTCGAGTGCACGTTACACAAAATGGTGGTACCAACTGGACAGATGTTTCTGCTAATATTAAAGGGTTACCTAAAGGTAGTTGGATTGTTCAAATCAAAGCATCTAACAAAAATAAAGGTGAAGCTCTACTTGTTGCAAATGATTATAGAAGATTTAATTATACGCCTTATGCATATCGCACTAAAGATTATGGTAAGACTTGGGTACGTATCGTAGATCAAAATGATGTAAAAAGTTATACGCTAAGTATTGTTGAAGATCCAATAGAAAAAAACCTTTTATTTCTAGGAACTGATGATGGATTGTATATTTCTTTAAATGCAGGTAATAATTGGGTTAAATGGACCAAAGGATTTCCTACAGTTTCTGTTAAAGATTTAGTGATTCAACCTAGAGAACATGATTTAGTAATTGGTACATTTGGTAGAGCAGCCTGGGTACTAGATGATATTAGACCTTTACGAGCATTAGCAAAAAACACCTCTGTTTTAAAGCAAAAATTACAAATTTTTGAACCACCAATTGCATATCAAGCAGCATATCAGCAACCTACTGGTAGTCGTTTTGGTGCAGATGCCATTTATAATGGTGATAATCGTGATTATGGTGCACTTATCTCCTACTATCTACAAGTGGAGAAAAAGAAAAAAGAAGACAATGACAAGGACGAAGAAAAAGAGGATGAAGATGTGAATACAGACGAAAAAGAAGAGACAAAAGTAAAATGGGACTCTATTCGCTTAAAAGTATATGACGGTGATCGATTAATTAGAACACTCAAGCAAAAAACTCCTGACTCTACTGGATTTCATAAAATTACATGGTTTATGGATGAAAAAGGAGTAGATCGACCTTCTAGAAAAGTTATAAAACAGGATAAAGAACCTAATGGAGTTTTGGTAAAACCTGGAAACTATAAATTAGTCATGGAATATGGCGATCAAACTTCTGAGACTTCTATAAAGCTACAATCAGATCCTAGGTTACAAGTATCTACGCAAAACATAAATGAGGTATACGCAGCTTCTAAGAAACTAGAAAAAATGATGCAAACTGCATCTGACGCTGTAAAACAGTTAGCACAAAGTAAAGAGGTCGCTGCGAAATATAAAAAAGAGCTTCAAAAATTAGACAAAAAGAAGTTTAAGGAGCAGATCAAATCATCTAAAGGTATTTCTAAGAAAATTGATAGTGTAATGGCTTTTTATATTGGTAAGATTGATAAACGTCAAGGGATTACACGTAATCCAGAAGTTACCATAATGCAACGTCTTGGAAAAGCAAATCAATATGTAAGCAGTCGTAAAACGGGAATAACTGATACAGAAAAAACACTAATGCAACAAGCCAAAGATGCTCTGCAAGATGCCTTGCAAAAAACGAATACCTTCTTTACCAATGACTGGAAAACATATCGTGAAGCTATCGAGAAATTAAATACGTCGCCTTTTAAAGAAACTAAGAATTTTAATTTAGAATAATTGATTTTAAAAGAAATAAGCCAATAATAAGGCTGTCTAAAAAGTAATTTAGACAGCCTTATTATTTAAACTTTTCTTCAAATGTACAATCTTTAAGAGTATAATTAGTTTCCATAGATGTTATACCTCTTGTTGTATTAGGCTTCCCTTTGTAAGTTACCTCTCCTTTCTTAGTCATTTTATCAGAAATACCATAGGTGGCTACCATTTTATCATAAAATGATCTATCAAGTATACCATTAATGCTAAAAGTTATTTTTTGAATGATTTCATTTAAGTTTGTATCAATAATTATGTAATGATATGATTTACCAAAAAAAAATGAAATTTCCTTGCGTTCTATAAAATTTTATATTGGTTCTGTATGACTCTCATTTAAAAACTTCATAAGGAAATTCTTCAATATGTTTATCCAAATATTCATTAATATTTAATGGTTTCATATAGAATAAAACTAAAAAATTTAATAATAATATTTTCATGTTATCTATAATCTGTATCTGGTCTTACAGATATTAAATAAGGTGCAGGACTTCGAATATCGTAAACATTTTTACTTATGATATTACCAATACAATGGGTCATCAAAATAATTTTAACCACAACAAAGCAGACAAGGTATTAAATAACATTTTGAGCCTTTAAAAGAATTAACTTTCAGACTAACCATAAATTTTATTGACAAAAAAATCATGGGCAATAATGTACGGTTGACCTATATTAAAACCATCAGGAGAAATGTAATTATTTCCAAACACTAAAACCTTCAAATAACGTAGTTTACTATTATCTTGCTCTATTGTTGTTTTGATATTAAAAGTTATATCATGTGCTTTACAAATATCTTCTATACTGTCTTTAAAGTTTTCAGGTATGATAAGTGATTTTCTACCATTTTTTTTATACGCATATTCTGTAGCATAAAACTCCTCGGTAGCTTGTATCCAATTATTAGAAACTTTTATATATGTCTGATATATTTGACCTAAAAAAGTATCTATATCTTTTGGATATCCTATTAGTTCACAATCTAGATTGTCATTATTGTATCTCCAAAGTAGAGGATGATCTGTAAACAATTTTAATTGTATGTAAGGCATAAATTTTTCTAATCGCATGTTTTGAAAACCTTCACATCTATGTGCAGTTAATTGCCATTTTTGAACATTAGTAATTCCATTAAAATCACCTGACTCATGAATGAAATTAAAATTAGCAGAATTAACTCCATCCTTTTTGTGTTCTATTTTAATTAGCTGTAAATCACATTCCTGATAATATTTTTCAGAATTAGTAATCTTTATTAGTTTTTCTAAATTCATAAGCAGTTTAAATAGTTTAGAAAGGTATACATAATACCTTGAGAAGCCTTTGTTAGTAAATGTTTAAAGTTTGATAACATAAAATCTCAAAATGCTCCAGCGGACTTGCTCACAAGAAATTTACTAACTCGGTGGATAATTAACCGCCAAGTTAGTAAACATTTTTCTTTGCTTCAAGATAAGAATATAGGCCAAGGCAAGCACTAAATTACGCTCCGTTTAGACGTTTTACGTATTTAAATAATAGATAATAGGATCATTCAAATTGAATAAATGGCTCTACATTATAAAAAATATTATTCTTACCTTCTTTTTTTACAAAATAAATATCATATTTAGATAAATATTTCATTAAGCTATAATATTTCCTACGATTGGTATTACCATCTTTTATATCTAAAAAATAATTAATTATTTCTGAAAGAGGTTTTATATTTAAGGAATAGTAATAGTCTCCTTTTTCCTTTCCCTTTGTGTTTTTAAAACCAATCTGGGCACCAATATTATTTTCACATCTCAAATAAAAGGAATAACTATATTCTATTTTATCTTCGACAAAGTTTAATATTTCTCCATGGTTATCGATGCTTAGATATAAAGTTTCTTTTTCTTCGTTAATATTTTGGGAAAAAACAACGAAAGAAATAAGTGTAAAGATTAGAGATAGTTTTTTTTTCATGTCATTAACTTTCTGGGCAGGCCTTACCTGCCACATTTTGATCATTGACTAAATGTTTTAAAATATTTTGTTCTTCTTCAAAACTAAGTTGCGAATAATAATTTGTGCCTTTTAATCCCGTCATTGCAATAGCTTTATAAAAGTCCAAAGTAGGAATCCCATTAGCATAAATAGAACCTTCATAATTCATTTCTCTGATAAAATTGTTATAATCATCCGTTAATATATTTTTATGAATTTTCTGCAAAGATTTTGCCATAGATCGAACATACAAATCTACCATGGCATCATGATAAATATTTCTACTATCTGCATAACCATCTAAAGTTTTTCTGAATTTTTGTTCTCCAGATGTAGGGTTAGAAGTATTATCCTTTCTAAACATATCAGCATGAATGTATTCATGTAACAAAACATTTACCGCACTTATTGCACTCATTCGATTTATACTACTAGAATTGATTTGTATTTCAATTTGGGTTGAATTTACATTATAAATTGTTAACCCAGCTACTTCTTTATTATTATTATTGTAGACTTTATTTTTTGATACTATTTTAACATCAAATTCCGAATCACCTTCAAAGTTCTTCAACAAATCCCTTAGAAATCTATCCCCTGTTTTGTTTAATAATTTATTAAGGCATTTTGCTTTTCCAGTTAATTCTTGGTCATCAATGGAAAGAACATACCATAAATTAGGATCAAGTTCTTCTCCTTGTTTAGGAATATGAACCTTACTTGTTACTGTACCAGTTCCCCCAGAACTTCCATTGCAGCTAGTTACTTGTTTTGTGGATTGACCTCTATTTATTCTATGAGAATAAGTAACAGATATGATTTCTCTGGTTCCTGTATAGTACTCTACGTCATAAAAATATTCCCAATGTTGAACCGTTACTGTTCTTGTAGAACATCCACCATTACCACCACCATTACATCCTACTGGTTCTAATCCATCAAAAATTGCGCATTTTGATGGCGTTCTTGGTATTAAATTTTGACCAATTGATTTGTCTAATGATTTTAATTGCAATTCGCCTTGTTCATAGGATTCAACACTAATTTTCTCTCCATTCATATCATATAAATATGCCATTCCAGAATAAGTCATAATATTTAAATAGGATAACTTTTTCTGTTCGTTATCTAATGATGGTAATAACTCAACTAAAAAGTATTCTGGCTGATTATTATCATTAAATCTAGCTAAAAGTTGATAATCCAATTTTGAATTATATCCATCAATATTTAAAACTGCTGTACTGCTATTTTTAACTGCGAATTCATAAAATAAAGACGTCTCTCCTTTTCTTAAAACAAAAGATGACCAATCAATTACCAGGTTTTCTTTTTTTAAGGCAGGTGTATTTACAAAAGAATTAAAAGAAAATTCTTGTTGTAAAATTTCTTGGGGAGTAAGATCAATTATATTTTCTTTCTCTTGCTCACAAGAGGTAAATAATAAACAATATACCACTGAAAACATCAGTATTCTTATGAGTGAATTAACTTTTCTCATTTTAATTAGATTAATTTGTATGCCTACTCTATTTATTGGATTTTCGGTTTCTCCATAGTAAAGAACAAAAGAGTATTTTAAAGCTAGCTCTCCTTTGGTCTTTGATTAATTTCTTTTACACTTAATTTTCTATATTTTTTTATCGGTTAATTTCATAATTAAAAATATTGTGTTTAGCAACAGGGGTAATAGTTATTATTCAATATTAACCTGTATCTGTTTCATTTTTCAGCACTAAGTTTTTTTGATTGCCTATCCCACAAAAGGATTCACCCAACTGGTACTTCTTTGTTTTTCATAAAACCCAAACTGAAACCCTACGGCTTCTTCATACACAAAACTTTGAGCAGCTACATTATAAAGAATAGGTGCGTTTAAATCTTTCATGATATTAATGATTCTATAAAGTTTGGTTTTTGAGACCCCTAACCGATAGGCCAGAACTTCTGGAGTACCCGTAGCTTGTAGGCGGATCAATTGATCAATTCTTTCTATGACTTCGATTTGTTTGATTAAAGTATTCATTACTTTCCCCTTTTAATGATTATTAGTTATTAGTGCTTTGACAAGTTTGACGATATGTTTATTAAGCTGATCAGTATTTATTCTCTGTTAATAATTTTAGTAATTGGTCCCCCCCCACTTCTTAAGTACTCTTACCCACTTAATAAGTACCCCAAGAGGCTCCATATGTTAAAGCTTTGCGTAAATTTGTCAGTTGGGGTACTTCTTTACTAAGTGGTTCGGGTAACTCTGTCAGTTGATGTATTTATTTAAGTAGGGCCTCCTACTTCGTTATTAAGT
Source organism: Aquimarina aggregata (assembly GCF_001632745.1). GTDB lineage: Bacteria > Bacteroidota > Bacteroidia > Flavobacteriales > Flavobacteriaceae > Aquimarina > Aquimarina aggregata. The sequence goes on from NZ_LQRT01000046.1 coordinate 256,514, forward strand.
GATCGGTCAAATTTTGTAGGCTTATTTGTCTTTTTTATAGTACGGCCTATTCTTTTTAACCTCTTTCATACCATATGTATAGATGATCACAGAAATATTAAGCTACAGTCTTCTTTTCTTTTGTATTACGCTGAGTATTTACATTCTGTGTAAATCGAGTCTTTAGCAATTCATGAGCACTTTGAGCTCCTTCCATGGGCATTTTACGAGCTGCATCTGCAAGATTATATACCGATAGTGCTACACGATATACTTCACTACCAGCGATCATTTGGGTATCCTTCATTTGGCGTAACAGACTTTCTAATTCTAGAATAATAGGATCTAATTGTTCAAATAGTTTTAGATCCTTTCGAGCCTCATCTGCAGTTAATGCTTCTGGTATCCATCTGGGTTTACCTTCTAGAATATGAATACTATCTTCGGCAAATATTTTATTAGCACTATTAATCTTTGGTAGATTTTTACGCTCTTTTGGTGTTAGATTTTGTAAAAAACCTAAAGTTCCTTTTAGCTCATTAATACTTTGCTGTATAGCAGACACTTCTTCTTTGTTGAGAACCTTACTAACTCTGTTGTTTTCCTTAATCATACTTATAATTTTAAAACTGAAATAATTAATTTTTCCTTTGTCAAAAGTATGATGGTAATAAGAAGGAATCCAAAAGAAGTATATCTTAATTCTAGAATTTTGAACACTAAATTCTAGAATTAAGAGCTTATAAAAAAGGACACAAACACCTGATTTTCAAATAATTTATTGTTTTTTTAATACTGTATATTAAATGTATCTTTGTTATGTTTTGAAAATGAAGAAAAACTAAAAAAAAACTTCTTAAATCTAAAAAAAAACAATTTTCAATACTTTTGGGGTAATACTTTAAGAGGATAAAACATATACTATAAAAGAATAAGGATTAAAATGCCTAGATATACGTTATTATTTTATTTGTTTTTTTTATTTGGTATACAGGGTGTATCATATAGTCAAGAAATAAGTTCCAAAGATTTAGATTCTCTGGTCAATTTAGATTTTAAAACATTATCTGATCAGTTCTATAAAATCCTAGAAACAAAACCTTCTATAGCAATCTTATATGCAAAAGCACACTTAAAAAAAGGAAAAAAAGAAAAGGATCTTAATAAAATTGCCACAGGGTTTTACCTAACATCTCTTACTCATCTTGATAATCTTGAAAAACGAATTCAGTATATCGATAGTGCTATCACTATTAGAGAAAGAACTAAATACAAAAAATTTCTTTCCTTCTTATATGTACATAAAGGTTATGTATACAATATCAATAATCTTTTTGACAAATCATTAGATCATTATCTTGAAGCTTTAGAATATGCAAAAAAAACAAATAATAACGCATATATTACTATTGCACAAAATAATATTGCTCTACTAAAAAGAAAATTAGGGAAATATGATGAGGCAAAATCTCTTTTTAAAAAGTGTTTATCATATCGCAAATCTAGATTGCCAGAACATAAAAACGATTCTATACGGTATCTTGTTACCCTCTCTGAATTGATAATTACTCACATACATAATAAAGAAATAGATTCTGCCTCTATATTAAACAATCAAGGCATGCTAATGTCTTTGAAAATAAAAATGCCTAAAGGAAAAGAAATAATACGATTATTTAAATTTAATAAAGGTATACTTGATTACCATAAGAAAGAATATCCTACTGCAATTAAAAACATAAATAACGCATTAAAACCTAATGAACAACTTTTTTTTGAGAATACCAGTTTAATCAATGCTTACCTTTTTCTTGGTAAATCACACAATGCTTTATCAAAAAAACAAGTAGGTCTCACATATTTTAAAAAAATAGATTCTATCGTGCAACAGACTAACTATGTGATTCCCGAAACTAGATTGGCTTATTTAGAAATTATTGAATATTATAAATCTTTAGGAGATAAAAACAATCAACTTCTTTATATTGACCGGTTACTTTATAATGATAGTTTATTTAATACTTATTATAAATCAATGAGTACTAAAATAAATAAAGAGTACGATACTCCTAAACTACTATATCAAAAAGAACAGCTTATTTCTGATCTACAAACCAAAAAAGATACATCTTTTTATGGACTTATCTTTTTATCGATTATAATTATCCTAATCACTAGCTTTTTTTTATTAGTTATCAAAAAAATAAAGTTTACAAAAAGCGTTTTGAGGAGTTAATGAATTCTTCAAAAAAAGAATCTTCTAATAAAAAAGAAAGTGAATTTATCGAACGAAAATCTTCTATAGCAATAAATCAAGATGTTGTACAAATGATTCTTAAAGAGTTAAGTTCTTTTGAAAAAAATCATGGTTTTTTAAATGCCCATATTACTTCGGTCTTACTTGCCAAAAAAATGAATACTAATGCTAAATATTTAACCAAAGTTATTAAACATTATAGACAAAAAAACTTTTCGTGGTATATCAATGATTTAAGGATAGCCTACATTACCAAAGAATTAAAAACCAATACTAAACTACAAAAATATACTATAAAAGCGCTAGCACTAGAAGCTGGTTTTAATTCTACAGAAATATTTTCTAAAGCATTCTATAAAAAAAATGGGATATATCCTTCATATTTTGTGAAGAGAATACAAGCAGAAAATATTGATTGAAATACGGCCAGTTTTTTTAATCTTAACTTTAAAATTAAGATTAGTTTATGTTTATAAATACTTTATCAAAATGTCTTTTATCATATATTTATCATTGTTAAGAATAACCAATATACATTTCTTATGAAAAAACTTATCATATTTTGTGTTAGTTTACTAATCCTCCACTCTTGTAAAGAAGAACAAAAAAAGGAAGCGATTATAAAACCAATAGAAATTGGACAATATTCCATAGAGCAATTCATGGATAACGAAAATGCCTTTACCAATGGATTTTCAGTAGACAAATCTAAAGTCTTAATAACTAGTAATAGATCAGGTATATATAATATGTATTCTGTATCTGCTAAAGGAGGAGAACTTCTTCCTCTTACCAAATCCGATAGTGCATCTGTCTTTGGCATATCCTATTTTCCCAAAGATGACAGAATTTTATTTAGAATGGATGGTAACGGAGATGAGATCTTTAAAATCTTTCTAAAAGACAGTTCTGGTATTCAACGGCTAACACCAGAAAAAAATGTTAGAGCTTTGTTTAGAGGCTGGTCAAAAGATGGTAATAGCTTTTACTACGGAACAAATGAACGTGACTCTAAATTTATGGATCACTATGAAATGGACATTACTAATTTTAAGTCAAAGTTAGTTTATCAAAATAATGATGGATTAGATTTTTCAGGAATGTCTGAGGATAAAAAATACATTATACTTCGGAAAACCATAAATACAAATGATAATGACTTATTTTTAGTTAATACTACTTCTAAGGAAAAGATAAAAATTAATGAAAATTTGAGTAATAACTCTTTTCAAGATTTTTCACCAGATGACTCGGCATTTTATTATACAACGGATGATGGAGCAGAATTTTCATATTTAATGAAATATAATCTTCAAGATGGTAGCAAAGAAAAAATATTAGAAAAAGATTGGGATATTTCCGGTTTTGGATTTACACAAAAAGGAAAATATCAGGTTACATTTACCAATGAGGATGCTAAAACTGTTTTTAATGCAAAAGAAGTTGCGACTGGGAAAACTGTTGATTTCCCAACTATTGACGGTAAAGAAATTAGCCAAGCATCATTTTCCAGAGATGAAACGATGGCTATTCTTAGTATTGGGGGTTCAAATTCGCCAACAAATTCATATACATATGATCTTTCTACTAAAGAGTATTCTCAGTTAACAAATGTCCTAAATAAAGATATTAATCCCGATGATCTTGTAAGTGCTGAAGTAGTTCGTTTTAAATCATTTGATGGCTTAGAAATCCCAGCTATTTATTATAAACCAAAACAAGCTACATCTGATCATAAAGTTCCTGCCTTAGTTTGGGTACATGGGGGTCCAGGAGGGCAATCAAGGCAAGGATTTAATTCTACGATTCAATATTTAGTGAATCATGGTTACGCAATCTTAGCAGTTAACAACCGTGGTAGTAGTGGATATGGAAAAACCTTCTACGGCTTAGATAATCTTAATCACGGAGATAAAGACCTTAAAGATTGTGTTGCAGGTAAAGACTGGTTAGCACAACAAGAGATAATTGACAATAATAAAATAGGTATAATTGGTGGTTCTTATGGTGGATATATGACCATGGCCGCATTAACCTATACTCCTGATGAATTTAATGTTGGAGTTAATCTTTTTGGAGTAACCAATTGGATCAGGACATTAAAAAGTATCCCACCATGGTGGACATCCTTTAAAGATGCATTATACCTTGAATTAGGAAACCCGAATACAGCTGATTCTGTTCGACTAAGAAAAATTTCTCCCCTTTTTCATACCGAAAAAGTTACAAAACCATTAATTGTACTTCAAGGGGCAAAAGATCCTAGAGTATTAAAAGTAGAATCTGATGAAATTGTAGCCGGAGTAAAGAAAAACGGTGTTCCTGTTGAATATGTTTTATTTGAAGATGAAGGCCATGGATTTGTAAAAAAAGAAAACCAAATTGAAGCCTACGGTAGGGTATTAAAGTTTTTAGACAAATATCTAAAAGGTAATGGAAGCGAGGTTATTAATGATGGCAAAACTGAATCTACTAAAATTGAATAAACTTTAGTAAAATTAATTAAAAAAAATCTAGTTCGTCTCTATCCTAGTATAGAGATGAACTTTGAATATAAAAGCAATACCAATTATGATATTTAAAGATTACGATAACACGTACAAACAAAAGAATCACCAGACTTTCTACAGAATTTCCCTATACATTTAATCCGATGTATACATATTACAAAATTAAATTTTAAAATAGTAACCCAATAATGAATAGTAACAAAACACTTTTCGGTTTAATCGTATTGTTTACCATCACAATGTCAAATGCACAAAATACCGGCGAAGATGAAATCGGCGCTTGGTACATGTATTTTGGTACCAATAGAGTATCAGAAAAATTAAGCATCCATTCTGAGGCTCAATTTAGATTTTATGAGGTAGGATCTACATTTAATCAATTATTATTAAGAACAGGATTAAATTATCATATCGAAGACAAAGCTATAGCCACATTAGGGTATGGATACATTAGTACTGATGGTAGTTTTGAAGATATTCCTGGTGAAGAAAACGCAAAAGAACATCGAATTTTTCAACAATTTATTCTTAAAAATACAAGTGGAAAATTCAAGTTTGAACATCGCTACCGTTTAGAGCAACGATTTATTAGTACACAAAACGATGATTTTACAGAACATAGAGCTCGCTATCGCTTACAACTTACATATCCTATAAATGATAAATGGTTCTTAAATGCTTATGATGAAGTTTTTATCAATTTGCAAGAGCCAATTTTTGGTCAAAATCGATTATATGCTGCAATAGGATATAACGTGCAATCTAATTTTAGTATTCAACTAGGCTATCTTAAAAATCATTTTACCGGAATAAATTTTGATCGTTTGCAGTTAGGTGTTTTCTATAATACCGACTTTAGAAAGAAAGATAACAACTAATGGATATTGTAAAAAGTAAAAGACCTGCATTACTGCTAATTGATATACAAAAAGGATTTGAAGATATTGAGTATTGGGGAGGAGAACGTAATAATCCTGATGCTGAGAAGAATATGGAAAATCTACTCATTTTGTGGAGAAAGAACAATCTACCCGTTTTTCATATCAAACATTGTTCTACTGAGCCCAATTCTCCTCTTGCAAAAAGCCACCCTGGAAACGATTTTCAAGATTTCAGTGCTCCTCTAGAAGACTTAAAAGGAGAGCATATTGTAGAAAAAGAGGTAAATAGTGCTTTTATTGGTACTGGACTTAAGCAGTTATTAGAATTTAAAAAAATAGACACCTTAGTCATCGTTGGTTTAACCACAGATCATTGTGTTTCTACAACAACTAGAATGGCAGGAAATTTTGGTTTTAAAACCTTTTTAGTTGAAGATGCTGTCGCCACTTTTAATAAAACTGGCGCAAACGGTCAAAATTATAGCGCACAATTAATTCATGATACAGCAATAGCAAGTTTAAAAGATGAATTCGCAACTATTGTATCAACAGCATCTGTTATAGAAAATCTAGCATAACACACCACAAATACAATTTTACGATACACAAGAACCTTATTAACTTATTTCTTGTGTATCATTGTGTGTATAAAATCCAAAACATCATTTAATACAATATTCTTTTCTGGTTCATTATGTAATTCGTGATATAATCCTTCATAACTTTTGAAGTGTATCAGAGTATTTGAAAGTGCAAATTCTTTAGAACTAGTATAACTGGTTAAGCGATCTTTGGTTCCATGCAGCACTAGTGTAGGAATAGGTACAGCTTCTCCCCTATCTTTAGCCCACTTTCCTGCTTCGAAACAAGATAAAAAAAACGATGGTGTTATTTTATTATGGACCAAACTATCTTTTTGATAAGCCTCTACAACATTTTTATCTCTGCTAATGGCATTGGCATCCAGATTAGTAATATCACTAAAAGAAGGGTAAATAATATTCATAAACTTAGCTAAGGCTATTTTAAATGTAGGAGGTTTAAATGGCAATGTAAACCAAGGAGCAGAAAGAATAGCACCTGCAATTTCTGGAGTTCTTCTAATTAAATAATTAGCCACTACATTTCCCCCCATACTATGGCCATACAAAAATATAGGAAGACCTATATTTTCTCGAATCGCAATGCTTAAAATCTTTTCTATACTTTCTAATAAGAAATTATAATTAGGTGTGTGCCCACGTTTTCCATCAGATACTCCATGACCGATATGATCAAAGGTATACATACTAATACCATTCAAGTTAAAAAAATCTTTTACATGCATATATCTAGAACTATGTTCTCCCATGCCATGTATCAAACACACTATCGCAACAGGGGTATCAACACGCCAAGATTGCGCATGGATATTTTTACCTTCTTGTAACCAGCTAAATTTTGTATGCATTATTTGATTTTATTTTATACAATATAACAATCTTCATCTTGATTTTTGGTATTATTTATACAAACAGTATTGATCATGAAAATTAATTAAAGTGAAAAAATAGTTTGTATCTGGCCTATTATTTTAAGCGTAAAAAATTATCTTTAAAGCAAGTATTCTTCTTAAATCTCGACTCTTAAATAAAAATAACACAATGAGTTTATCAAAAGTCACTTTTACGAACGCCGAAGGTCAAACATTATCAGGTCGTTTAGAACTTCCTGCCGATCAACATCCTCATAATTTTGCATTGTTTGCACATTGTTTTACCTGTAATAAAAACTTAGGTGCAGTACGAAATATTAGTAGAGGACTTACAGCTCAGGGGTTTGGAGTCCTTAGATTTGATTTTACAGGTTTGGGAGAAAGCGAAGGAGACTTTGCAGATACTAATTTTTCTGGAAATGTAGAAGACTTAGTTGCAGCAGCAGATTTTTTAGCCAAAGAATATATGGCTCCCGCTTTGATTGTTGGTCACTCACTGGGTGGCGCCGCATCAATTTTTGCCGCTTCACAAATCGATTCGATAAAAGCAGTTGCTACCGTTGGGGCTCCTTCTAATCCAAAACATGTAAAACATCTATTAAAAAGTGGACTAGAAGAAATTCAAGCCACTGGTAAAGCTGTAGTTAATTTAAGTGGACGGGATTTTACTATAAAAAAACAATTTATTGATGATTTAGATACGAAATCATTACCAGAAGTTGCTAAAAACTTAGACAAGGCTCTTTTGGTCATGCATTCTCCTCAGGACACTACGGTAGGAATCAAAAATGCCGAGGAGATTTATCATGCTGCCAAACATCCTAAAAGTTTTGTGAGTTTAGATGGTGCAGATCATTTACTTATGCGAAAAGAAGATTCTAACTATGTGGGTAAAGTGATTGCAGGTTGGTCTTCAAGATATATGGATATACCCGAAACTTCAAAACTTAATAGTCAGCATCATGTAGTGGCCAGTTTAGATAATACAGAAGGATTTACTACACAAATGAAAATTGGGAATCATTACATGATTGCCGATGAACCCGAAAGTATAGGAGGTAATGATTTTGGTCCATCGCCTTATGAATTAGTATCTGCAGGATTATCAGCATGCACTGCTATGACTATAAAAATGTATATGGCTAGAAAAGGTTGGGATTTACAAAATGTAGAGGTACACACTAGTTACAGTAAATCTCATGCTGCAGATTGTGAAAATTGTGAAGATCCTAATGCTAAAATTGACACATTCGAAAGAGAAATAAAAATTGAAGGTGATCTTGATGAAAAACAAATTAATAGAATTCTACAAATTGCGGATAAATGTCCAGTACATAAAACATTACACAGCCAAACACAAGTAATAACTAAATTAATATCTTAATAAGAACTACTATACTAATTTATATGTAATTATTGCATATTCTTATAAACAAGTGGGCAATCAAATGAAGTGTATAAGGCTTACAAATATATCTGATAATTATTTTAAGCTTGCATGGGAACTTTATCAAAAAGCTTTCCCTTCAGAAGAGCAAAGGTTATTGGATGCTCAAGCCCTTGTAATGAAAAAATCAAATTATCATTTTGAAATTATAATTGAGGAAAAGGAATTTGTAGGGTTTCTTTTATGGTGGGATTTTGAAACCTATAAATATATTGATCATTTTGCTATTGCTATGCAACGAAGGAATCTGGGTTTGGGAAAATTAATTCTTGAAAAGTTCATTGACACCACTGATAAACCAATTTTGTTAGAAGTAGAATTACCTAGTTCGACTATCAATCAACGTAGAATAAAATTTTATGAAAAGATTGGATTTAAACTTAACCAACATTATTATGAAATACCACCCTTGATAGAAGAACAATCGTCTTTGCAATTGTTATTAATGTCTTATCCTGAAATTGTTTCAAAAAAGGATGTTGAAGAATTTATAAAAATATGCCATCCCATTATGTTCAAAAATTAGTTATAAACCCGACGTTTTTCTAAAGTAGAATTAAATCAAAACAAGGTATTTCTCTTTTCATACTCATAGCTTTTAAAGAGTTAACGAAGAAATTGAAATACAAAAACTCAACTATTTAGTAACAAAAATAATTTCAAACAAACAACCAAAAAAATGATATACACAAAATTTAGTACGCATTTTAGGATATACTCTTATATCGTAATTATCCTTTTCTCTGTTAATTCAGGTTTTAGTCAAAGAGTACGACAAGAAAAAATGGAAAAACTTAGTTATCTGGTTGGTGAATGGATTGGTACCTCAACTATTTACAAAAACGATTCTATTACTAAACAAGTTCCTGTTTTTGAGAACGTAAGTTTTAAACTAGATAAGAATATAATTACGCTAGATGTGTACTCTGAATTAATTCAATTACATACTATAATTTACTATGATGAAAAGGATGAAAAGTATTATTACAATCCTTTTTCAAAAAATGGTGCTGGAAAATACCCAGGTGAATATAAGGGTGGAAAATTTATAGTATGGTTTAATGAAAACAGGAGATTAATATTTAGCTTAACTCCAGAAGGATATTTTCAAGAATATGGTGAGAAACTTGAAAATGGAATATGGCACAAATATTTTGAAGATGTTTTAAAAAAAACACCCTAAAGCTCATTATGGATTAATAGTTAAAATAAAATTTAGATATATTTTCAAAAAAACATACAAACCTGGTAACATTTTTTACTACTTGGGTACCTATATTTACCAACTCAATTAGTATAGGAATAGAATTTATGAAACTTAGAAATCACGTTATTAACTTTCAAAACTCAGCAGAAAAAGAGTTTAACGAGAAAAAAAATATAATTACATGTATCAAATTTTTACTTGCATTACTACTGTTTTTTGGCTCAACTATTTTTGCGGGTTTGACATTGCCTTTTAGGGTTCTAATAAAACAATTCTCTAAAAAAAGTAAAAAGTCTAAGGTTTATGTAGGTCATAATCAAAACATCGATGAACTTCTAAAAAAAGAAGAATTAGTATTGATCGATTTTTGGGCAGAATGGTGTGGTCCTTGCGTCATGATGAATTCAGTAATAAAAGAGTTTTCTGAAGTATCACAACATATTAAAGTAATAAAGATCAATGCAGATATGAATATGAAAACATTAAAAAGGTTTAATGTTAGAGGTTTACCTCATTTTTTACTTATTGCTAATGGTAAAGAAATTAAACGTCATGCCGGACCTATGACATTTAAGGATTTAAATGAATTTTGTTTTAACCCATAACCATACGAGTACAGTAACATCACATCAATTTATAACTTGATTCTTTATACATTATAAAAAAATAAAATTTATACTTGAAAAAAGTATTAAAAATAATATCACCAATATTACTATTTGGGTTTCTAACCGTAGTGACTCAAATTGGTGGAATTATTTATCTAGGGAGCCTCTTAATTGCAAAAAAATGGAAATGGGATTTAAAATATAAACTTCTAATTATTTTTACCGGATTCTATTTAATTTCCACCTTCTTTATTATACCATTTATTGCTCCCTTCTTTGGACGAGAAAAGGTAAAACATCATGATAGTATAAAACCCACTAATTATATGACTGTTTTACTGAATAGAAATTATGTCACACCTGCACTAAATGAATTACTTTATCAAACAGAAAAAGAATTAGAGGGAACAGGCATTCAAATCCATTATCTAGATGCAAACTTTCCTTTTTTTAATAAATTTCCCTTACCGCCTCACTTAAGCCATAATGACGGAAAGAAAATTGATCTTAGTCTGATTTATGAAACAAAAACTGGAAAGCTAACCAATAAACAAAAATCAATAAGTGGTTATGGGGTTTTTGAATCTCCTAAATTAAATGAGTACAATCAAATTGACAAATGCCTGAAAAACGGTTATTTTCAGTATGATTATCCTAAATATGTAACTTTTGGAAAAATAAATAAACAGTTAGTCTTTTCTAAAAAAGGAACTTATACACTTATAAAAAGTATTTTAAAAAATAAAAACTTAGGAAAAATTTTTATTGAACCTCATCTTAAAAATAGAATGAAGCTAACTCATGAAAAAGTAAGGTATCATGGTTGCAAGGCCGTAAGACACGATGATCACATTCACATACAATTAAAGTAAATAGTACTCACAATGCTTTGTTTTTGTATATTATATGTAAAAGAGCTCTTTAAAATAGTCACATTTTTTTTCAAAAAGAATTCATAAAAAAACAAAAAACTTGTTTAGTTGAGAATTTTTTATCATCTTTGAACTGTAATTAAATTTATTACAGTTAAAAAATAAGAGTTTTGGTTAAAAGTAAATTTTCTATTTCGTTACATATAATGACTTTATTGGCATATTATCCCAATGAATGGCATGCCTCATCTCAAATTGCAGATAGTCTTAACATCAACCCTGTTCTTGTTAGAAAGGAAATAAAAACATTAAAAGAAAGCGGTCTTATAGAAAGTAAAGAAGGTAAAAATGGTGGTGTAAAATTACTAAAGCCTTCTAAAAATATCACGATAGCCGATATTTTTGAATCTGTAAAAGGAAGTAGCCATGTACTTAACCTTTCTAGTAATCTACCCGATGTTACTTGTAAAATAGGCGGTCAAATTAATGAAAAACTACTTTCGATGTTTAATGATATTGATAATGCAATTCTAAATACCCTAAAAAACCAAACATTAGAAGAATTTAAAAATCAGTTTTAGTTTTTTTTGACTTAAACTGTAACAAAAAATATAACAGTAAAAACAACAACATGAATACCTCAATTGAAATTAATGGACTATCGATTTTCTATAGAGAATCAGGTCAACAAAACCAAGAAACAATTTTGTTTTTACATGGTAACCCTTCTTCATCACATATGTACAAAAGTTTAATGACCATATTAGAAGATAAATACCATGTTATTGCTCCTGATTATCCAGGTTTCGGATTTAGTGACAGGCCTACAATAGAAGAATTCGAGTACTCATTTGATAATATTAGTCAAATTATTGAACAATTCATTGATAAACTTAAGCTTAAAAATTTCTACCTGTTTGTTCAGGATTATGGGGGACCTGTGGGGTTTCGTATCGCAACGCGACGACCTGAGTTAATAAAAGGATTAATTATCCAAAATGCAAATGTCTATAAAGAAGGTTTCGGCGAATGGGCAATAGAAATAGGGACCTATGTACAAAACAATGATATTGAAGGTCTTAATACATATAAAAAACACTTAACATCCTTAGAAGGTATTAAAGAGCAATATATTACCGGTGCCAAGGATACTAATCTAATAGATCCATCTTCCTATTTCCTTGACTATGCTTTCCTAAATCGTCCCGGTGTAAAAGAAATTTTCTTAACGCTATTTGATAATTATGGCACAAATTTCGAAAAATACGAAGAGTGGCAAAATTATCTTAGAACATATCAACCTCCAACTTTAGTCGTTTGGGGTGAAAATGATAAATTCTTTAGTAGACCCGGTGGTGAAGCTTATGCAAAAGATCTAAATGATGTAACACTACATTTTTTTGATGGAGGTCACTTTATGCTAGAAGAGTATAAATCAGAAGTTGCGATCCTCATAGATACATTTATTCAAAAACAAATCAATTAATAAATTAAAAATATATAAGAAATGAAAATATTTGTAACAGGAGCTACAGGGTTCCAAGGTGGTAATATTGCAAAAGCATTATTAGATGATAATCATAAAGTGATAACTCTTAAAAGAGATCTTACAAGCGGAATGCCTGTTATGCCAGGTGTTGAAGTAATTAAAGGTGGGCTAGAGAATAAAGAATCTTTAATTGAAGTAATTAAGGGTACGCAGGCAGCCGTATATTCATTCCCGCTTATTTTTGATATTGATCTTGCCAAAACATACACCAAAAATTTCATTGCAGCTGCAAAACAAGAAAATGTTGAGCTAATCATATTTAATACAACTTTTTATTTACCCACAAAAGAAACCGGGTTTTTAGCACTTGATATGAAAGTAGCCATGAAAGAATTATTTGATAATTCAGATCTAAATGTAATAACTCTTGTGCCAGATATTTATCTTGATAACATTGCCGCTCCATGGTCTATTCCTGTTATTTTAGAAAACAAGATTGTACCTTATCCTATAGCTTCAAACAAGAAACTACCTTGGATTAGTCATTTTGATCTTGCAAAATATGTCGCCAAAGCAGTTACAAAACCTGAACTAGCAGGCCAAACACTTCCAATAGGTGGCAATCTTGTAACTGGTAAAGAAATTACATCTGCTATATCCTCAAAAATAGATCAAAGTCTTGATTTTATAGAAGTTCCAGTAAATGAATTTGAAGAACAATTAAAGCCTGGATTTGGAGAAGTAGGAGCCAGAGAAATTTCTAATCTATATCGTTTTGTAGAACAAAATCATTCAGATTTTATAAATAAGGATTTTCAAAAGACAAACGAATTACTAGGCATCTCTCCACAATCCATTTCAGACTGGGTAGCTTCTGTAAATTGGAATGTTTCTTAAACTTTTAAATCCTAAGTTTTAGCATAGGACAATGTATGATGGAATTTGGCCAATTTTAATTATAAATTCAATATTCAAATGAAGACTCATTTTCACGAAGGAGAATTAAAACTCCAGAAAAAGTATAATGCTTGGCATGACCCAAAATTGGTAGAACGCTTGTTAAAAGATCATATTGTTAGTCAATTAATTCCATTTATAGAACAGCAAACTACTGTTATTCTAAGTACAACAGATTCAACTAAGAATATATGGGCATCTATGTTTATTGGTACCAAAGGCTTTGTAGAGGTATTATCACCTAAGTATATTCGTATTCATCTTGACAAATTAAAAAGTACCAAAGCAGATATTCTTTTTAAGAACATTAAGGTAAACTCGAAGATCGGGCTTTTATTTATAGATACCGTGACAAGAACCAGATATCGTTTGAATGGTTATGCTAATTTATTGCAGGATAGGTTAGAAATAGAGGTACTTGAAGCTTATCCAAATTGCCCTAAATATATTCAACAACGCATACTTAAGTTTTCAGAAGACAGTTCTGATCTTGGTGCAGAGCAAACTGTAGGAACAGTATTAACAACTATTCATAAGCAATGGATTAATGAAGCAAATACTTTTTTTCTTGGCAGTATGAATGCCAATGGCGATATGGATGCATCGCACCGAGGAGGGCCTACAGGTTTTGTAGAGATTTTAGAAAATGGAGTACTTAAGATTCCCGATTATGTTGGAAACAACTTGTTTAATACACTCGGTAATTTTGTTGAATTCCCTAAAGCCGGTTTGCTTTTCATTGATTTTGAAAAAGGACACTCTCTTCAACTCTCCGGTAAAACTGAATTAGTTTTTGATCAAGAAGAAACTAAAGATTTAGAAATTACTACCGGAACAGGGCGTTACTGGCTATTTAAGACTGAGCAATGGATTCAAACACAAACACATCATAAAATAGATTGGGAGTTCGTGAGTTTTTCTCCTTTCAATCCACAACTAAAATCATAAAAAGCAAATAAAATTATGAATGAAAATTTAAAAAATGAAATTAGAAATGCTTTAGACAAATGGCTACAAGCATTTAACAATAATGATTTGGATGCATTAATGGATTTATATGATCCAGAAATCAATTATGCAAATAGTAACAAACCTATTGAAGTTGGGATTACAACGGTAAAAGAAGGTTTTGCTCAAAGTTTTGCAATCAAACCTCAAGTTACTTTTAAAGAAGAGCAAGTAATTGCTACTACTGACTTGGGCTTTATTGCAGGTCAATTTAGAGTTTCTGGAACAGATCCAAAAGATGGAAATGCTGTTGGCGAAGCTGGTCGTGTAGTCGCTATTTTTAGAAAAAATACCGAAGACCAATGGAAATTAGTATTTGATATGGATAACCGTCCACCAGACGTAACAATTTAAAAACAAATAATCACATGATTAGAAAAGCAATGCGACCAAGAGATGTTGCTAACGAGATAGGAAAATGTATAGCGGAAGGAAATATTGATAATATAGTTGATTTTTTTCACCCCGATTATCGCATGTCTTTTCCTCCTACCGAAGCACCAAAATCAGGTTTAGACACGGTAAAAGAAGTTTTCTCTTCTTTCATTGAATCAAAATCAGTCTTGAACAGTACAGTAACCGGTGAAATTATTAATGGAAACATTGCATTAGTACAGGCAAAATGGAACATTAAAGATTCAACTGGAACAATTATAAGTGAAGGTAACGCAACAGAAGTTTTTAAGCAACGTGAAGATGGTAGTTGGGTATATTACATTGATTGCCCAATGGGTCTACCACCGATAGAATGATTACATCGTTTTGATTATAAATCAAGTGCATAAAAACCACTTGCAGTAACACCTACAAATAGCAATATAGAATTTAAACACAAGTTTAATTTTGTATTGCTATTTATATATACAAACTATTGACAACAAATAAACACTACTATAAAATTATAAGCAAATTTTGATTTCTATGAATTTAAAACACAGCCCTACATCGGATTAATTATGGCCAAACTTTTAAATCGATATAGATAGATACAATTATGCTAGAGATACTAAACAATGATTAATAATATAGATTTAAGACTAAAACCACTATAATTATTTATTTTGTAAATTCATTTCCGAAAAAGTAGAGATTAAAAACTTGGTATCAATCATCTTCAAAATGTTCTTAGTAATCAATGATAAAATTCTTTAGAAAAATTAGACAAAAAGCATTAACCAACAATAAATTTAGTAAATACATTTTATATGCAATTGGGGAAATTGTGCTTGTGGTAATTGGTATTCTTATAGCGTTACAATTAAACAGCAAAAAGGCAAAATCTGATACCTTCAAAAAACAACAAAATTATTTAGCGTTGATCAAGGGAGAGATGAAGAACAATCTTCTTACATTATCGAATGAGAGTGAAGACTTACTGTCAATTATAGAAAATAACCGTAAGATTATCGCACTAATGGATTCAGATTCTGCGGCTACCGCTATTAATGAAAATGATCTTTCCTCGTTGTTATTAATGCCCATATCTAGAGCTATTAGTATTGATTATGAAAATGGGGCTTTTAAGGAACTTATTTCTTCTGGAGGATTAAAAGATATACATAATGATAGTATTCGAACTATATTAAGATCTTGGGAAAGTAAGCTAATTACTATAAAAGAACAAGAAAATGCACTTCGTCAATCTTTAAATAAAACTATTGAATATGTAGAGGCCCATGGAAATTATAGAGCAGTTTTTGATAGAATAGGGCTATCAGAAGATTTAAACATTAATCTGTCTTCAAAGGTCACGACCAATAAACATTTGTTAACATCTCAAAAACTAGAAAATATCCTGTTAAATTACTTGGCTTGCGCTATTCAGCTACATGAAAAGAATTATCCAACATTTAAAAATGATATACAGTCATTAATTGATATGATAGACAAAGAATTGAAAAAGTAGTTTCAAAAAAAACACACAAAATTATATAACGCTACTCCATTTATTATTAATACTATAATCATACAGTACAACAATTTCAACGCATATGAAAAATATAGTCCTAACTCTACTTTTGAGTATTTCAGTTTCTATCGGTTTTGGTCAATCTGATCAAACAATACCAGATAAATTAACTAAAGAATTAGAGTCTATAAGTGCACAAAAGCATATTAATGGGTTTTCTGTAGCCATAGTAAATCAAACCGGTGTATTATTTACAAAAGGGTTTGGATCGTCTGATATTAAAAAAGGAAGTGAATACACTCAAAATACAATTCAGAATATTGGTTCTATTTCAAAAACTTTTATTGGAATAGCCCTGTTAAAAGCTCAGGAACTCGGTAAACTAAAGTTAGACGACCCCATAAGTAATTATTTATCTTTTAAAGTGATTAATCCTTATTTTCCTGATCAACCCATAACTATAAGACAGTTAACAACACATACTTCTAGTATTAAAGATGCGGCTAGTTATGAAAAGTATGGATATGTTTTGAAAGAAAAAGCCAACAAAGAAGTTAAGGTTAATAGTAATTTTCGATCGCCTAATGAAATGATGGATCAACAGTCATTCTTAAGAGAAATACTTGATGTAAAAGGAAAATGGTACAAGAAAAAGAACTTTTTAAAAACCGCACCGGGAAAACAATTTGAATATTCTAATATAGCAGCAGGTTTAGCTGCGTTAGTTTTAGAAAAAGCTACTAAAGAGTCATTTAATGAATTTACTAAAAAACATATTTTTGAACCTTTAGACATGACAAATACAGGGTGGGATTTTAACGAAATAGATATCTCAAAACACTCTAAACTTTACAGCGATAAAGAGACTCAATTAGCTTTTTATAAATTAATCAATTATCCAGATGGAGGGTTAATCACCTCATCTTCTGAGTTAGGAAAATACTTATCTGAATTAATTGCTGGCTTTAGTGGTAATGGTAAAATACTAAATAAAGAAAGCTACAAGGAATTGTTTACCCCTCGGCTTACTGATAAACATTATCAAGAACGAAGTGAAAGGGTTTATAATGATGAATATAATATGGGCGTTTTTATGGGGTTTTCTGCTAAAGACCAAATAGGACATACTGGTGGTGATCCAGCAATTGCTACATTAATGTTTTTTAATACCAAAACTAAAGTCGGTAAGATTTTAATTATAAATACAGAGTTAGATAAGAGCGGTATCAAAGAATTTATTAGTATTTGGAAAAAGCTTGAAGCATATGAAAGTAAATTCTAACACTTTTTAATAAAATTAGGAGCGAGTAAGGATTTACCCGCTCCTATATAGCTTAATTCTTATTGTTTTACAACTTTTTTAGATCCTAACAGTTTGCCATTTGCACCTATAACCTGTAATATATACATACCTCTAGGTAGCTCTTGCGACAAATCTAAAGTAATGTTATTGTTATTTTGTAATTCTTTGTTTTCAGTTATTATACCTCCTAAAAGGTTAATTAAACGAACGCTAGAAACCGATGAAGATTCTTTGGATGATAAAGTAACTTGAAGCTGATCACTAAATGGATTTGGGTAATACGAAAAACCAACTGTTTTATCAAGCGATAAAGATCTAGATTGACCTCCTGCACAAAAAACTTCGAATTCTTCTATTGAAACCCATGGACCTGAATATCCAGAAGCGCCAGTTACTGTTAATTTAATAAATCGTGCTTCTTTAGCTGTAAAATCTCTTGTTATAATCGACCCTCCCTGGGTATTATTTCGAGCATCTGTAAGTGTTGAGAATCCAGAATTGGATGAGTCCAAAGAGCCTTCAACCAAAAACTGATACGCTCTATTTTTATATGGATGCACTTGTATTTTATCGATACTATAAACGTCTCCTAAATCAATAACCACGGATTGCGAATAGCTATTAGCAGACCAGCGATTAGAGGTATTACCATCAAACAGATTACTCGCGGGATGTGTAGATTGTTCATCACTAATACTAACAATAGTAGTATTTGCCGCTAAGTTAGCTCCTAAGGTACAGTTTGAACCTGGAGGTGATGTATCTAGAGTAAAATCAATCCAGTTGATATTCCATCCTCCTCCTGTGGCCAATACCCTTAGAGTTTGATCTCCTGAACCTAAAGTAACCGTAGCAGAAACTGTCTTCCAAATTTGCCAACCATTTGTTGTTGGAGTACTTACAGTGGTTAGTATCGTATTTCCATTACGTAATTGAAAATTCATAGTATTCGATAAAGAAGCTACCCTAAAAGAAACATCGTACGTCCCAGCAGTAGCTACATTTACGGTGTAATCCATATAGTCATTGGTGTCAATATATCCTACATTGAGTCCTCCGCCAGTATCCCCTGTATTTTCAGTTTGAATCCCATTTTGTAGCGAAAAGTCTTCTGCTTCAATTTTACCCGGTATAGCTAAAGCCGGACTTGGTACCGAAGAAATCATTAATGATGTAGTATCACTAAAATTACCATCGGTAGTGGTAACAGTAATAGTAACCGACCCTGCCGATAATGCTGTTACTACCCCATTAGAACCAACTGTTGCAATAGCCGTATTGCTACTCATATAACTAACACTTTTATTACTGGCGTCAGCTGGACTTACAGTAGCTGATAATTGTTGTGTTTCTCCCACTACAAGTTCTGAGTTTGGTGGATTTAATGTAACCCCAGTAACGGGTATTACTGCAGGTCCACCATCATTACCAAAAACCCTGAATTCGGTTAAACTTACCCATGAACCTGTATAACCAGAAGCTCCAGTAACTGTTACTTTTACAAAACGTGCGTTTACTGTTGAAAAATCATCTATAATAGGGCTAGTTGCTGTTCCCGGTGTGGTATTTGAACTTCGGTCAACTATTTGCGAATACGTTCCGTTTTCTGCTGTTGCTGTTTCAATAACATATTGATAAGCTCTGTCATTATAACAAACTAATTCTGTTCTCTCTATATTGAAAGCAGCTCCTAAATCCACAGTAAAAGATTTTGGAAAACCAGATACTGACCATCTTGACGTCGTAGATCCATCTACCAAATTTGCTGGTACATTTGCTCCATCTGCATTACCGGTAGCACTTACGTTTTTATTAAGTGCTAAATTAGTTCCTGTTGAAGGTGCCTTAACCGTTATAGTCATCGTATCTGTGAATCCTCCATCTACGGTAGTTATTTTGATCGTAGCACTACCTTGACTCACAGCTGTTACCAAACCATCAGAATTAACCGTCGCTATTGCTGTATTACTACTTTCATAACTTACACTTTGATCTGTAGCATTATTAGGAATTAATGACGGGGATAATTGTTGTGATCCTCCAACACTTATTGATGCGGTAGAAGGGCTCAATGTTACTCCTGTAACAGGAACATTGACAATGACTGCCGCTTGTGTGATACTAATAGTTCTTGTTAACCCACCTCCAGATACTGTAACGGTTCCTGATCGATCTGAATTACTTGTGTTTTCTGATACAGATATTGTAATACTTCCGTTGTTGGAACCTGTAAGTGGACTTACACTAATCCAAGTACTGGAATCAGAAACAGTCCAATTTACATTTGATGATATCGTAGCTGTTTTACTACTAGCAGACGCTGTAAATTGAGCTACAGCAGAAATGGATAATGTTTCTGAACTATTTGAGCATGTATTTATCGATGCTCCTGTAGCATTTAAAAAACATGCTCCAACATCTGTACCCACTTGATTATTTGTAAATGGAGTAAATACAACACTTCCGCTTCCTCCAGAAACTTCATGTGCACCAACATCCATATTGTTATTTGGACGTGAACGCCCTTCAATATCAAAATTTACTGTTGTACTATAATCACTTCCTGCTGCATTTGCTGCAGGTCCTGAGCTACTCGGTTTAAACGTTTCTCCATTGGCAGAAAAATTAGCATTTGCACTTGTGATTCCTGCATTTGAAATACCAATTGTGCTTCCCCCTGCTATATTGCCCACATATTGCATCCCTTGACCTGTACCCGAAATATCACCTGTAACAATATTGGATTGTGTTGTATAGATAGCATTATATGCCAATACACCTCTTGGATCATAACTTGATCTATCATTATAAAAAATAGGTGAATCAGAATTATAAATTGTATTAAAGGCTACAACAATATCATCTACTTTTTGATATCCATTACTTGTTCCTCCTGTTGTAGCAGAACCACCAACTAACGTAATTGGATTATTCCATTTATCTCCTGTACTAATTACATCTTGTATATAATTATTAGTAATTACATGAAAACTATCTGAAATACGTATTCCTCCCGTTCCTTCGACATTTTCTCCTAAAAAGAAATTACCGTCTACCGTTGCACGTGCTCCATGACGCAATACTAAGGAACCTCTACATCTTCTAAAAGTATTATTCTTGTATGTATTGCCTGCACTTTTATTTGTTATTATTTCGTTTTCACCATCTGCTTTAAAAAAATAATTACCCTCTACTGTGGTACTTGCACTTTTATTTTGAAATTCACTAGTTCCTACTCTTATGGTTTCACTATCTCCTGCATGAGTAGTTCCCGATGGTCTTTTAACATAATTATAGAAATAATTATTTCTTATCATATGCCCAACTGGATTTAGGTCATTATACTCCAACTCGACTAGTACTAAGGCTCCTGGACTATTTTTATTTAAAAAAGAACAACTTTCTACAGTATTGTTTGTCCCATATAATACGATCCATCTATGTTTTGCTGTTCCGTCTGGAGTTAAATTATTGAAAGCACAATTTCTTATTGTAGAATTGTTGGCATATACACTACCTTTTCTAAATTGTACATGATTATTCGTCCCCGTTCCTTCTTTCCAGTAAAACCCTTCAATGATTACAAAATCTCCAGAGATATTCATAGTAGTTTCACCAGTAAAAATAACCCCTCCTGGTGTCTCTGCCTTTAAAATAATTGGGTTTGAAGATGTGCCATTAGCAGTAAAGCTTATTCGTTGATCAGCACTGTATGTCCCATTGGTCCATGTTACCACATCACCTGGTGAAAGATTAAGATTATTAAATTGACTTGCAGAACTTACAGTAAAGTCTGCCCCAAAAATATTTCCGAAAGAAAGAAAAGCTACCACAAGCAAAAACATTTTAAAAAAAGCTTTGCTCGTTTCCATCATTATTAAATTAGAGTTACTAATTTTTTGTTGCCAAATAGATTCATTAAAAATGAATGTTTTGTGTTGTAATTGTTCCATTTTAAGATTTTAGTGTTTGTGTTTAAATTGGTCAACCAATTATTAAATTCACAATATACTACTTTTATAATAAACCACTTACACATTCATAAATATTTATGTTAATAAACTAAAGAGTTTTTATTTAATTATGATTTCAGGTTTAAAAGAGCCAATACTCTTACCTATTTTGTAAGGTTCAAACACTTTTTAATTACTCCTTTAATTTTACACTGTTCGCGATTTTAAAAATTTCTTTTCTCAGTAAAACTGAAATTCTATTTCTACTACGGTCAAATTTTAATACGTTTATATACTGTTTTCTCTTTCATAAAACTATTTTTACTTCTAAGTTTTAACTCTTATTCACAATCTTAGATTAACGATAATTCTAGTATAACAATGGTTTCAAAAACGATATTAACAACTAGCAGACTTTCTCTTCGAGAATTTGATATAAATGATGCTTCTTTTATTTTGGAACTACTAAATTCTCCTAATTGGTTACGATTTATTGGAGATAAGGGAGTTAAGACTATCGAGGACGCTAAAAACTACCTCAAAAATGGTCCTATACAAAGTTACCTGAACAACGGATTTGGACTTTGGTTAGTTGAATTAAAAGGTACAAATACTCCTATAGGTATGTGTGGGTTAGTGAATCGAGAAATATTGGATAATATTGATATTGGTTTTGCTATGCTCCCTAATTATATGGGATTAGGTTATGGTTTTGAAATAGCTTATGCCACATTACATTATGCAAAAAGTAATTTAAAGATTCCAAAAATTATCGCTATTACTGATACTAATAACATCGCATCTATAAAACTTTTAACCAAAATTGGTCTTCGATTTGATAAAACTCTAAATCTACCAGAAGGTGATAGTCTTCTTGTTTTTTCACCGCCAAAATATAATAATGATCTAAGTAAAATCGACAAATTAACTACATCTTTTTTTAGTCTTTTCTCAAATATTAATGGGCAAATTCCAAATGTAAAAAAGGTTAAGGATTTGTTTATTACACAAGGAATATTAATAAATAACTCAAATGAATCTCAAGAAATCTATAACCTAGAAGATTTCATAATTCCAAGAGAAGAGATATTAACTAATGGAACACTTGTAGATTTTAATGAATTTGAAATTTCATATACAACCGAAGTATTTGATACGATAGCGCACCGCTTCAGTCTTTATCAAAAATCTGGAAAGTCAAACGGAATTCCTTTTGAGTCTAAAGGTATGAAGACTATACAATTTGTCAAGATAAATCAAAACTGGAAAATATCCTCAGTAGTTTGGAGTGATCAAACATAACCACGAGAAATAGAAACAGCTACTAATTATGAAATTAGTAGCTGTCTTATTCTAATGATTAAAAATTACAATTTCTATCTTTTCAAAAGTCTTTTGGTCTTTATTGTTTTTCCATTTTCATCATTAATCTTTAACATGTATATGCCTGATTGACTAATATTAGGATTCAATTTTATATGGTCATTTTGTGATATCGGCAAGATGCTTTCTTTAAAGATCAAACTCCCACTAACGTCATATATAATAACTGTATATTTTTTATCAGTTCTTAGTAAAGGCAAATCTATACTTATAATGCTATCAAAAGGGTTTGGATGTATTCTAAATGTTGTGATAGTTTCTTTTAAGGAAGGAGGAAAAAACATTCCATTTGTATTTTTACCTGTATTTCTTGTTGTACCGCAAGCGCCTAGTAATTTCCAATCAGATGGAATACGTTCGAATAAATTACCTTGATAAGTAACTTTATCACCTTCTACATAGTTTACACCACTTTGCCAAGGTGCTATTCCTGCACAAATATCAGGAGGTGTATTACCATCTGTGGTATAGTTTACCAGTAACCTTGCTGCTTTACTTGCTCCTCCTTCATATGAATCTGCGACTCTTTTTGCTGATGTACTTGTGAGACTTACCCCTTTTCCTCTTACAATAAAACTTGCATTATTACCAGATGTCCATCCACTTTTGTTTACCAAGCTTTGCACCATAGTCTTCAAATTAGGTGAACGCTGACGGCTTCCGCTTTGATTACTAGTCCAAGATTGTGGTCTCCATGTAACCTTGCTTGAAAAAGTTGTT
Organism: Aquimarina aggregata; assembly: GCF_001632745.1. Lineage (GTDB taxonomy): Bacteria > Bacteroidota > Bacteroidia > Flavobacteriales > Flavobacteriaceae > Aquimarina > Aquimarina aggregata. Next base: position 280,471 of record NZ_LQRT01000046.1, read on the forward strand.
CTTCCTGATACGTTATTAGATGAGGAAAATGATGGTGAGTTACTACTATTATGTAATGCAATCTCTAACTCTGCATTACTACTATTACTTTCATCTGCAGTAAACTGAAGATACGCACTCGTAATTGTAGCATTTTTTGGTAATCCTAAAGATTGAAAACGTAACCCTACTACCTGATAACTCGTATTACTTGAGTCATAAACTAGTTCTAAATCACTGCTATTAGTATACAAACTTCCATCTTTTTCTTCCTCTACATCATCATTACCATTACTAATGGCTACTTCTATACTTCCATTATCTGGGTTTGGATCCACAATGGTTCCTTTGTTGATAGTGACTACGCTTCCGTTAGACGGTCTCCAAATATCTAAATTAGCAGGTATTGCAAATACATTATTATTTGAAACTGATCCAACCTGAGAAGCATTATCAACCTTTATTGTTCTTGCTTCGATCTTGCTTTCGCTAACAAAAATCCATTTAAATTGATTAAATCTAGAAGAATTCCGTGTCCAACTTTTATTATCATTATTTGATCGTAGTGGTGCTCCCCAACAACCTTCTCCGACGTATACTGTACCGTTCTCATTATCTCTTTTAAAGCCTTCATCATTTCCTGAACTTGTAGATGGACGAAGAGGCCAGGTTGTTTTTACAGTATGTGCATCACACTCTACTACAAGTTTTACTCCTTTATCATAAAAAAGACGTGCCCAATTACTATACTGGCTATTTCCTTCTCTTTTAGAAGATACATGTGGACGCATTGGTTTATGGTACTGTGCCATTTTCCAAACTGTATTTGTATTAGCATTTAAATCATTACGTAACCATGTTGTTTGACTTCCTGAAATAGAAATCTCTGTATTAAGTGTATATGTTCTAACTAGGTTTCTACCAAAAGTAATTGCATAATACACACTTGATGATGGTACATCAAATAAATTATAAATACTATTATTACTATCTTCATGATTTCCCCTTGCCGCTATGATCGGAAACATTCTTCCATCGCTAGCAATTGTTAATTGCCAGTCGTTAAACCACGTTCTCCATTCTGAACTACTATCACCATTAGTCATATCACCACCAAATAATACAGCATGTGGTTTCAATTTTGCTACTAAACTATTTGCATTACGCCTTGGAGTTCTATTATTTCTAGAATCCCCTCCCGCAATAAAAGATAATCTTCTATTATCTGAAGGTGCAGTTTTAAACCAAAAACGACTACTTGTACCTTGACTATCTCTTATGACAAAATAGTACGCTGTATTTGGAGTCAATCCTGTAAGCCTTGCAAAAGTATTATTCATACTTTTATAAGAAACGGTTCTGCTTGGTGCTTTTGAATTTGGATAATTTCTATAATTTGTGCCATAATCTGTTGTGCCATAATACACGACTGGATTACTGCCAGATGTTTGGTCCCATCCTATTACTATCGAAGTTGCAGGATTTCCTCGTAATGTTAATCGATATTTACCATTAGAAGCCTGAGTTTGCAATCCTATAAGAATTGCAAACAGAAAGTAGAGTTTTTTCATTTTTAAGAGTTAAGGTTAGTGACATCGAAGATAATGATACTTTGTTAAAAAGTTGTTTTACACTTATTAATTTATCTTAAATTTAATTTAAATATAAAGAACCCTAAAAAACTCTTAACCCTTTGTTTATATAAGGAGATCGAAATGGCCGCCTTTACTTTTTTTTACTTATAACACACTAGTTTTTAACAACTTGTCTCCTTATTAACAAACCTCCTTTTGAATCTAAAACTTGTATAATATAAATTCCCTTATCTAAAACCTCTGGACGAATGCTAACATTATTATTCTTAATACTTTTGTTTTTTGAAAAGACCATTCTGCCGTTAGTATCATAAATATGTACCAAAACGCTATTTACAGTTAATGGTATAGTTATATTTAACTCTTGATTAAATGGATTTGGATAAATTTTAATTTCTTTTAAATCCTTACTATTAGTCTTATTTATTGTAGTAATAGTATTACTTTTTTGATTTATATTCTCTTTAATTTCTCTATTAAGGCTATAGTTTATAACTAGTCTAGCTGCTTTATTAGGATCTCCTTCATAGGAATGAGCAACACGCTTATATTTTGTTCTATATGTACTTTTTCCTTTTCCTCTAATAATAAAACTCATACTATTACCCGGTATCCAACCATTTCTATTTACTACTTGTTGCACCATACCTTTAAGATCAGGAGTTCTTTGTTTAGTGCCTGATTCATTTGAACTCCATGTATCGGGTTTCCATCTTATTTTATTTGAAACCACTCCTCTACCAGAAACATTATCTCTATCCGTAAATCTTGGTGAGTTATCACTATCATGCAATGAGAATTCTAACTCGGCTCTTTTTCGATGGTATTCATCTGCTGTAAATTGTATATACGCCTTATTAATAACTGCACCTTTTGGAACCGTAATATTTTGAAAACGGATACCGACTTTTTGAAAACTTAAAACATTACCACTATCATACACCAGTTCCAGATCACTACTGTCTACATACAATTTTCCTAGAACATTCTCTTCTACATCATCAAAACCATCAGATACTGGAATAGTAAGATTTCCTGAAAATTGCCCCACATTTATGGTAATTTCTTTTTCTGTACACAGTTCATGATTATCAAAAGCAATAACTTTGATTTTATGCACCCCATTAGAAAATGTTCTAAGTGCACTATACGGGGCTACATTATCTGTTTTTATCAAATTTCCATCAAGATAGAATTCAACTTTAGTTATCTGCCCGTCGATATCTGCTGCATTTGCTGAAATTGTATAAATATTACCTCCTGGTAAGTTTTGTCCTTGATTAGGTGAAGTAATTGTTAGTTCGGGTGCTTTTAAGTTCTTATTAATTATTTTTATGACACTCCCGTTTGAAGGATTCCATATATCTAAATTACTCGGAATCTCAAAAACATTATCATTAGACACTTCTGCAACGTGTATAGCATTGTCTACTTTAATGGTTCTTGCTTCAATCTTAGCTTCGTCTACAAAAATCCATTTAAATTGATTGAATTTACCAGAATCTCTAGTCCAACCTTTAATATCATCATTCTCTCTAAGAGGTGCTCCCCAACCTCCTTCTCCTATATACACAGTACCGTTATCATCTCTTTTAAAACCTTCTTCACTACCCGAACTAGTGGACGGGCGAAGTGGCCAAGTACTTTTAACAGTATGGGCATCGCATTCTACCACTAATTTCACTCCTTTATCAAAGAATACTCGAGCCCAATTTGCGTATTCGATTAGATTTTCTCCTTTTGAAGATACATGAGGTCTAATTGGAAAATGATATTGAGCAATTTTCCAAATAACATTCTGATGTGCATTTAAATCATTTTTTAACCAATCTGTTTGTCCTCCGGAAATTGCATTAAGAGAGTTTAAGGTATATGTCCGTAATATATTACGCCCAAAAGTTATTGCATACCGTATTTTGGAAGAAGGAACATCGAATAAATCTTCGATAGTACGATTACTTTTTTCATGATTTCCTCGTGCTGCAATTATGGGAAACATTCTTCCGTCATTAGCAATTGTTAATTGCCAATCATCAAACCAAGTTCTCCATTGTGAATCACTATCATTATCTGTCATATCACCGCCAAAAAGTACAGCATGCGGTTTTAATTTTGCTACCAGGCGGTTTGCATTTTGTCTAGGTGCTCTATTATTTCTTGAATCCCCACCTGCGATAAGAGAAAATTTGCCATTCTCTAATGGTGCTGTTTTGAACCAAAATCGCTTGCTTACTCCTTCACTATCTTTAATCACAAAATAATATGCCGTATCTGGGTTTAGTCTTGATAACCTCACAAAGTTATTATTCATACCTCTGTAGTTGACTATTCGACTTGGTGTAATCGAATATGAATAGTTACTATAATTTGTTCCATGATCTACAGAACCATAATATACTGTAGGATTGGTACCAGAGATTTGATTCCACCCTATCACAATAGTTGTGGCAGGATTCTCTCTCAATGTTAGTCGGTATTTATCATTAGAAGCATGCACTTGTACACCTATCAGGACTACAAGAAGTAGGTAGATTTTTTTCATGGTTGTATAGCATTAGGTTACAATTATAAAGTTAACTCATAACGACACAATACCATACCACGACTCTAAATCTTAATCAATTATTAAATCAGATAACCAAGGCTTTTACATAACATAACAATGAATTGAACTATGATTAACATATCTTAATAAACCGTCAATTATATATTGAAAATAAAAATACTGCCATTTTATAAATAAAAAAAAGACCATCAAAATGATGGTCTTTTTAATTTGAAATATCTCAACGAATCGAATTATTGAATAATAAAGCGTTGTGTTGAGTCTTGCACTTTAAGTATATACATACCTGCCCCCAGACGGCTCACATTGATAGAGCCACTATTATTTAATTTTCCTTTTCCAACAACTTGTCCCATAATATTTATTATAGAATATGGTGTTTCTGATAATTGTTTACCAGAAATAGATACTTGTAATGAGCTTCCTTTAGATAATGGGTTAGGATGAACTCTCATTGCAAACGCTCCTTCATTTTCTGTTCCTAAAGTTGGTGTTGTAGGACCAAAACTTGCCACCACAGATGATCCTGGACAAGATCCTTCATAAATCTTCACATTCGAGAATACAGAAGTGTTTCCAGAACCAGCGTCATTATCATTAATAAATACTAATCTATCCATACTACCTGTATAGAAATTACCAACAGGTATTGTATACGTAGTAGTACCACCAGCATAATTATCAAAATCTAATACTCCATAACTTTGAGTACCGTGAACTTTGAAATATCGAGTTTGTGTTAGTGTATTATCATCTTCGAAACCAACTGCATGGATTTCTCCTTGAGCTGTACTGCTAAAGTCAAACTCTATTACAGTATTTGCCGTAACAGTATAGTTAAGAGCAATAAATTTCCAAGTATTATTTGACATTGATAATCCTGCACCTCCATTAATAACTGTTGCATTATTACCTGTTGCTGTATCTTGATTAGAGAAAGGAGAGATTGTGAAATCATTAAAACTTAGTGCATCACAAGTTGGGTCAGGATTTCCTGTACCATCCTGAATACTAACAGCATCTATAGCTATATCACTTTGCCAACCTTGACCTCCATCACCAGTTAGTACATTAAATCGTAATTGTACACTAGCGTTTCCTGCATATGCAGAAAGATCAACGTCTGCAGCATTCCAGTTAGTTCCTTGAGCTCCAGCTCTATTAAATACGCTTACCCAGTTTCCGGTATTATCGGTTCTTGCTTCTACGGTTAATGATTCAATAGCACTACCTACCATATGGTATTGGAAAGTAAGGCTAGGTGACGTAAGTCCGCTAAAGTTTAAACAAGGTGAGTTTAATATTGCTCTTTTGTTAGGGAATCCAGTACCATTACCAGATGCTTCTACATAGATATATGTACTACCATCTACTGCACTACTTGGTCCTGTTCCGTTTGATGGAGTACCACCAGAGTTTCTAGTGAAGTTTAAATCATCTCCTGAAGTAGCATCTTTCCATAACCCTAAGTTTGTTTCAAAACTTTCAGCAAATGGGAATGATGTAACATCTCCAGTACAATCATCTCCGCCTGGTCCAGGTCCACCACCATCACAAGGGTTTACAAATGAAACCGTTTGATCAGTTTGACCGTTAGAACCGCCATTATTATTTTCGTTAGCATCTTGACCAACTCCTCTTTCTGCAAATGCTTTCCAGATTAAACATCTGTATTGTCCGTTATATAAATCTTGATCAGCTTGAAGAATACCATCACGACCAGAAACGAATCCAGGATTGTTTGCAGTATTTTTTAATCCTTCGATTACTAATGCCATTGCGATATTGTTACCGCCTGTACCATTATAAAAATCTGGATTAAACCCTTCTTGATCAATTAGCGCCCATGTCATATCCCATAAAATAGTTGCAAAAGCATATCCTACTCCATGAGGTCTTGCTAAACCACCTATATCTGCATAATCTGTATTATTAATAGATCTGTTTGTAGAATATCTTGTAGGACGAATTCCTGCTCCATCAACTGGTTGCCCTAAAACGTAAGGTCCAACTCCTCTACCATCGGTTCCTCTATCTCCTGCTTTCATAGTAAGCATTAATCCGAACCAATCAGACCATCCTTCTCCCATTTGCTCAGATCCACCAAGTGTATTAGAATTTCTACCACCTACTAATCTTGTAGAAATACCATGACCATATTCATGCGCAATTATAATATTATCGAAACTTCCGTCTCTTCCTGGGTTTGTTCTATTCCATAGGAACATTTGCATTCTTGGATTACTTCCATCAGGTGGTGTACCAAAATTAGCATTATTTGTTCCACTTCCATCTTGTGCATCAGCATTTACAGAATCACTTCCTGATCCACCATTACCGTAGTTATTTTCTTGAAAATTACCACTAGCTTCATCAAAACCATACTGATACCATACATCATGCATAATATTGTTCCAGTAAAATAAGTTGGTAATTGAAGCATCTCTATAATTACTTGGTGCCTGGTTTAAATTTACTGGGAAACTAAAATCTAAACTACTGCCTCCACTTGGTGAAAAACCTGTTCCGTTGTTTCCATTACTATCATCTTGAGCCCAAACATTATTACCTCTAGTAATAGTAAACTCTGCTCCTGCACTACCATTTGTATCATGCCATCCAAATGGAGAAGCTGTTGTATTTGCAGGATCTGTTACTATAGATCTATTTCCTTCATCAGGACTTCCTAATGGCATTGCGTAAACGTTATATGAATCTGGTGCCAATGCCGCTGTAGCCGCTTTAGTTAAAGGACCTATTTTATTAGCATCAATTAGTACTGATTCGTTATGGTCGTGAGATTCATGACCAGGTGCATCAAAGTTACAAGAGATTACCCAGTTGTTTTCATGAAGTATTTCATTAGTAGAAATATCAACATAACTATCCCACCAGTTTTCTCCTCCTTTTTCATATAAGTTTACATTCCAAGCAAGGCGTAACTCATTATTATGATATACATAAACCTGCTTAGCTGTAATTGCTTTTTCATCTTCTGTTATCCCAGAATTTTTAAATTCAAAAACATCATTTCCGTTTTTTTGGATAACCGCTTTTGAAAGACTTTTTGGTTGAGCAAGATTATGCATTCTTGCCACAACTCCAATTGCTGCTTCTGGTGTACTAGAAGATTTAGCCGCTACTACTTTAGAAGCTGCATCTTGAACAAATTGATTTATTGCATAAGTAACTTGTCCATTTTCTACAGAAACTTTATATGTTCCGTTTACAATTGGTGTTCCATTAAGGTACTGTGTAATATAAGCATGAACTAAACCTGGTTTTAAGGATGATGCTGTACTTGTGATTTTAAATTCTGAATAATCATTAGTAGTTGAAGATTTTGCATCGTTAGCTGCGGCAGCTTCTGCTTTGAAATGGTTAAGGACAGCTGTTTCTATGTCCTGTTGTGCAAAAAGTGTTTGTCCGATTAAAAGAATTAATACGGCAAACGAGTAGACTTTTTTCATAAAAATTAGTATTTGAGTTTGTGTATAACAAAATTAAAGAAAATCTAATGATATTTAACAATCACTGAGAAAGACGTATTAAATTACCATAAATTAACACATATATTGAACTTTTTTTATTAATGTTGTTAAAAAAACAACAACGAGTCTAAAAATACCTATTAACTACTACCAACACTGGGCTAACTCAAATAATCAAATCCATAATATTCAGAATGAGGTATTTAAAATAATAATTATCCCTTTTTTGTATTACGGTAAACCTGTCGAATTAAATTTTAAAAAAAATTTAACTAACGTTAGTTCAGGGTATAAAAAAACTTGAATTTGATTAACAAAAAGAAATAAAGTTTAAACAAGATATTCAGAAATCCATATCCGTAAATATTACACTTATTTAAGAAAGGTAACAATCAAAAAGTTTAGGCGAATACGTCATCTTATAGACTAAAAAACAATCATAAATTCTTACGTTAAGATCAACCAATTTTTTTAGTTATTAAACAATCTAAAGAAAATATCAATCAATAATAAGAATAGAACTATCTAAAAAAAGAACTTGCAATCAAATATATTATAAACTTTAAATAAGATTTTTTAATCTTTGATGTTCTTTAATATAATATGTATTTTTAAATATCACTAAATCTCTTAAATAATGGACAAACGTAAATTTCTTAAAACTACAATAATCGCATCAACAGGTATGGCCGCCGTTCCTTCGATGGTTTTATCGTCATGTACATCTACAAAAAAAGAAGAAAATAAAAGCGAAACTGTACCCGTGGTTGCTGAAAAAGCTTCATCTGTATTTACACTACCTAAATTGAGTTATGGATATGATGCTTTTCCAGATACTATAGATGCAATGACAATGGAGATTCATCATTCAAAACATCATCAAGGTTATGTTAACAAATTAAACAAAGCACTTGAAGAAAGCGCTAATACAAGTAAAGATATTACCGATATATTAAGAGGTAAAAACCTTTCTGCAGGAGTAAGAAATAATGGTGGCGGACATTTTAATCATTCTTTATACTGGGATATTTTAACCCCTGGAGGAAGCATGTCTGACGCCTTTAAGGAACTTATTATTAAAAACTTTAATTCTATAGAAGCCTTTAAAGGTGAACTTGCAAATGCAGGTAAGAAAAGATTTGGATCTGGATGGGCATGGTTATGTCAAGATACAGATAAAAAGTTATTCATTACCTCAACAGCAAATCAAGATAATCCTTTAATGACAGTTGCCGAAAAACAAGGACACCCAATTCTAGGAATTGATGTTTGGGAACACGCATACTACTTAAAATATCAAAATAAAAGAGGTGATTACCTCAATAATATTATAAATATAATAAACTGGCAAAAAGTAGAAAGTAGAATTCTGTAAGTCCTTATTTAGGTAATTAATACCGATTTAATATATAAAATAATTAAATTGCATGTAAAAAGTAATATTTATAAGCAATATTGGATTATGAAAATCGTAAAATTAATATCATTTATCTTTTTAACCCTTATTTTAGGTTGCAAAGGAGAGAATAAAAAGGAAGTTACTAATCAAGAGACTGATATCAAAAAGTCGAATACAATTGAAAAGATAGAAATCAATTTAACATCTAAAAGTAATAGTAATGTTACTGGTAAAATTTCTTTTATTGAAGAAGAAGGATTAGTAAATATGGTAGCAGAATTAACAGGACTTAGTGAAGGTGAACATGCTATCCATATTCATGAAAAGGCAGATTGTTCGTCTCCCGATGGTAAATCAACTGGTGGACATTGGAATCCTTCATTAAAACCTCATGGTAAATGGGGAGCTAAAGAAGGTTATCACGCTGGCGATATTGGAAATTTTAACGTCGATGAACATGGTCATGGAGTAATCAATTTTTCTACTAACGAATGGTGTATTGGTTGTGACGACGATAAAAAGAATATCCTTGGCAAAGCTATTATTGTTCATCAAGGCACAGATGATTTTACTTCTCAACCTTCTGGTGCCGCAGGAAGTAGAGTAAGTTGTGGAGGAATAATCCAGTAATCTATTCTTTTTACTAAAAAATATAAAGAGGTTGTTTTATACAACCTCTTTTTTGTTTTCTTAAACGAAAACAGTATCTTCCCAATCTATTGTAGATAAACTTAATGCAACCCACAGCACTAATCATAGCTTTACAGAATAAAGATCAAAATGCTTTTAAAAGTATATATGATATGTACTCTGAAAATGTATATGGTATTATTAATACTATTTTGAAAGACGATACTCTTTCTGAAGAAGTACTGCAGGATGTATTTATAAAAATTTGGAATAAAGCTCCTTTATATTCCGAAAAAAAAGGTCGGTTCTTTACTTGGATTCTTAATATAGCACGAAATGCTGCTATTGATAAAACAAGATCTAAAAGTTATAAAAACACAACACAAAACCTTACCGTCGATTCTTTCGTAGATATACTAGAAGACAAAACTAACTTTGTTAGTAAAATTGATAGTATTGGGATCAAAAAATATATTCAATCTTTAGAACCGATTTGTAAAAAAGTAATTGATCTTTTATTTTTTAAAGGATTTACTCAAAAAGAAACGGCTGAAGAATTGGATATTCCTCTGGGGACGGTTAAGACGAGAAATAGAATTTGTATTGATAAACTAAAAAAAACATTGGAAGTATAGGCTATACATGGATATTAAAGCATACATATCATCTGGTATTTTAGAATTATATGTCTATGGTTCTCTTTCTGAAAAAGAGAACGAAGAGGTGTATAAGATATTGCAAGAATATCCTGAAGCTGTTGAAGAAGTTGAGCGTATTGAAAAAACACTGCAACAATTATCCAGTGTTATGGCTTCTCCTAATGTAAATTCTTTATACCATAAAATTGAGTCACAACTAGAAGAATCAACAGATAAAAACACTGTTATACCAATTAATCGTTCTTCAAAAAATTGGGCTGCATATATTGGTTGGGCTGCATCTGTTGCTTTATTAATTGGATTATTTATTCAATTTAATAAAAATCAAAAATTGCAACAGCAAGTTGTAACTAATCAAATAGAACAAAACTTACTTGAAGGTAAAATAAATGTAGCTGAAGAGGATCTTTCTAAGGTAAAGTCCCTATTAAATGTATTACGAAACAAAGATATTATACAAATACCTTTAAAAGCACAGCAGGTTGACCCTAGTGCTTATGCAGCCGTATATTGGGATAAAGAAAAACAAGTGACATATATAGATGTTGCTGGATTACCTACTCCTCCACCTGGCAAAGTATACCAAGTATGGTCATTAAAATTAGACCCTCTTACACCAACTAGTCTTGGAGTTTTAAATAACTTCTCTGAAGACGATCAAAAAATCTTTAGTCTTAAAAACACCAATGCATCAGAAGCATTTGGTATTACCTTAGAACCCGAAGGTGGTAGTGAATCGCCTACTTTAGAACAATTATACACCTTAGGAATAATTGATTCTTAAATCTTTTTACGTTTACTAAACTTAGAAATACATTTTAATTTTAATAAAAAAAAACAGAAGCAAGATTTATATTCTTACCTCTGTTTTAGTTTTTAGTATCTATGTTTTAAGGAAACTTTTCCTTTGTTTGTTTTAGTTACTTACCTCTGTAATTTTAGCTTCACTATTCATATAGATATTTGTACCGGTAAGCTTATCGATTTCAAAACTATATGTTGTTGTTGGAGTATCAAATTGCTGAGAAACATTATTTGGAGTTGTAAATCTAAAAGCTCCGTAGCTAAAGCTCAATTCACACATTTCATACCCAGCATCTAACTCATACTTGATCCTTAATTTTGTTTCACTAATAGAAGATACATTGATACGCCCTACCTCGGTACTATTACTTATATCACAACCATTAGGATTGGTTAAAATCTCGATATTAAAACCTCTTTCTCCTTGACCTGCTATAAAGCCATATGCTAAAAAAGTATTGAAAACGTCATTTTCACATATACCACAAGCATCATGATATCCATACGCCTGAATACATTCAGCTTCACATTTTTGAACACAGTATTCAAAAGATCTCACCCAATCTTTATAATAAAAACATCCTGAATAATAAGAATAATAATACTCTTGAGTCAAGTTTTTGTTATACGCAAAAGCAGAATAAAGACAATTACTATCTTTATCATAAACTTTAGAGTATGCTACGATCTCAAAACAATCTAAATTGATTGAAGATAATGGTATTACATAAGTAGCTTTTTTTGTTCCTCCGAAATAGTAAGGAAAGGCTTTGAAGTTAAATTTCCATAATTTTGGAAAACCATTAGAATAGAAAGGTATATTTCCTTTTTCCCCAATATATAGGTATACCTTTTTCATAAACTTATTCTTGTCTGCTTTAAAAGTAAGGTATAGATTTTCATCATCATTAGATACAATAACTTTACCTACTTTTTTCTTGTTTTGCCCAACTAATAAAGGCATCACTTTAGATTCTTTACACCTTAGATTTTTAACATCACTCTGCGATAATTCAGAAGGTTTAAGTAATGTATAATCATAATTCCAGTATCCTTTTTGATTAGTTTCAGCAAGTAATGGAGCTTCCTCTTCTTCTGCTCTTTTTTCATCACCTTCTAACCCTTGAGAACCATCATTTTCTACAAAATCCGGTTCGGCAACAACGCTTTCTGGTTGTTGCTCTGTAATATCACTTTCGTCTTTACTACAAGAAGAAAAAGCTAAAAACAAAGCGATTAAACAATAATGTAATATGTAATTTTGTTTCATAATAAAAAATTAAAAAGTTTAAATTGTTTCCCTAAAAGTTCAGCAAAATTAAAAAAAATTAGGACTTGAAAAATATTTCATCTTATTTCATAGTAAATAAAATAGTGGATAACATCTTTAAACTTCAAGTTGTACTCAACATCGCTTTAGACAAACACTAACTGTTTTTAAACATTTTCTTGAAAAACTAGAGTTTACTTAAATAATTATTTGATTTTTAACAAAATAGCACCATAAAATACTTTTAATGTGTTTCTATTTTAATCGGAATTTTCCCCAATTTATACGTGTCAAAAATTTCAATAATTTCTTTATTGTTTATAAGTTTTACATCAATTTGTTTTAAAACTTCTTCTTCAGACATCATAGATCTCATTAAGATCAGTTTAAATCCTTCCTTTCGTTTTTCTAATTGATCATCTCCTCTATTTTTTGAAGAAAACTCTTTATATGAATCGGCCATAGCTAACCAAACTTCAATTTCATTATCTGGATGTTGATCTCGTTTAAAATTTGTTATTGTTTGTTCTAAAGAAACCGGATATACTTCTCTAAATGTTTCATGAATTCTTTTTATGCTTCCCAACTGCTTTTCTGTCAATTTTTCGTGTACTACAGATTCCGGAGTTAATTTTTCGATTTCAATATTTTGATACTCCGAATTTCCTTGTTTTGTATTTTGACAAGCCGTTAAAAGGAATATGGAAACTATAAACAACAAACTTTTCATTGTATGCTTTTTTTAAATTAGTGTACATCTAAAGTAGTAATTGCTAAGTTCGAACTTATTTTAGTGATTATTAGTACAACCATAAATAAATATTCATAAAACGAAAAGCTTGTTCATAATAGGGTGAACAAGCTTTTAACAAACATCAAAAAATAAAACTCAAAATTATTATATTAAAATACCTTTAAAAATTATAGGTTATTTGCGCCTCTATTAAAAATGGCCTGTCTTGAAGTATATACGTTTCATCTGTAGTCTCTAATGCATCTGTTAACCTTGCCGAAGTAGCAACTAATGGATCTTCCCATTTGGTATTAAAAACATTCTCTAAAGTAACTCCAAACTTTATAGCTTTGATGGTATACTCTAATGTAATATCATTAACCAGGTATTTATTGGTATTTTGATTATCTATAGCGCTAATATTGTCAAAATATCTATATCGCAATCCTCCTGAAAAATTCTTATAGTTTTCTATCATTATTCCTCCTTCTATACTTAATTCATTTACAAAAGAAGGTTTATTATTCTCTAACCCAACAATACCTCTAGCAAAAATCATTTTAGAATCAATAGATAACCATTTATTTAGTTGATATGAAGCATTAAAATCTATCCCCAATCTTTGATCATCTAATTCTAAATTTGCAATATCCTGATCATCAACATATGTGTATCCATTATTTAAATTAAAATACCAAACATTAGCACCTATCAAAATTTGATGAGAAAGCACTCTGGTTACTCCTAACTCTAATCCATATGATCTTGCTATTGTATTAGTAGTGGTGGCTATATTGTTATGACTATATAATCCTAACCCTGAGTTTAGAGATATCGCAAAGTATTCACTTGGCATAAAAACTATATTAGTTTTAGGTAAAATGATCATATTAGATGAGTACTCTGTATCAAAATCATTTTCAACATATTCAAAATAATCTACTTGCAACTTTGGAATAATACTAAGTTTTTTATTTCTAGAGTTATTATTGTTTAACTCGATTGTATTGGTTCTAAAACCTAATATGTTAGTCTTTACAATATCAAATGGTCTTTTTTCAAATTTATTAGCATATAACTCAATTTGGAAATCATGAAAAATATCTACAGGTATTTCTAGGTTATGTTTTTCTTCTGTTATCATTTGGGTATATCCCAATCCAGATATAAAAAACAACATTAGTAGTATACGAAACTTTTTCATCAGACCTTCTTTTTTTAGAGTTTTGCTATTTTCTGAGATAAAACAGGTCCCAACTCGTAAGCGCTTTCTATTAATTCTTTTTTGATTGTATTTACTTTATTTTGAAATCCATTTGTTTTGTAAATTTCAGCGATGTGATACTGCGTTTCAGGTTCAAATGTTTTACCAATAATAAATTTTTCTGCTATCTCTAAAGCTTTTTCATGCTCTCCTTTTAAATTCAAAATATGTGCTTTTAAATCGTAAGACTGTGGAGTGGGTCTGTTATCAATTTCTTCTTCGGCTATTTCTAAAGCCTTATTAAAATCCTGATATTCCTCTGCCAAAAGCATTGCATTGTATGTATTATACATTTTACCATATCTCTTATCAGCAATTGCATATTTATACCCTATAAGATTTCCTTTTTTTGTTAAATGATCTTTTTGAAATTCTGCAATTTCAGCTTTTAATAAAAAGTAATCTGGACTTTGATACGACTCTGTAACGGCATCTATAATTCTTAAAGCTTCTTGTGGATTATGTTCATATGAATAAATGATCCAAGCAATACCCTTCATTGCATAGGCGTTAGATGGATCAATTTCTAATGTTTTTAGATAATAATCGTATGAATCCTTAATTCTACCAGCATGACCATAGTAATCAGCAAGGTTTGTGTATGACCATAGCATTAACCCTTTCTTGTTACTCTGCTCTGCGATTGTTTTAGCTTTTTCCATATTGCGTATCGTTGCGTCCAGATCACCTTTGTAATCGTTCCATTTAGCTAACCGAATTAAAAAATTATACTTACTTTGATCGGCTATTTCTTCTAAGTATTTTTTAGCTTCATTGTATTGACCTAACTCCATAGAAACATCAAACAGTACCATTTTTGCCGATGCATTTGGATTTAGAATATAAGCACCTTGAGCAGCATTTTTTGCTTCTTTAAATCGATGTTGTGAAATGTAATTTCTAGCTAATGCTAGTAAGTATCCTTCTTTTTTGATGGCAGCTACTTTTACAGATTTAACCAATACCTGCTCTGCTTGCTTTAAAAATTGAATATTTCCAGTTGACTGAAACATCTCAGAATATACACCTGCTACTGCAATCATCGCCGGTAATTGTATACTATCTGTTTTTATTTTTGTGTTCCAAAAATTTAATTTCTTATTTGTTTCATTAATATTTTGGTGATTATTGTGCGATAAATATTTAACATAATCATTTGAATTTGTAACTACTTGACTCGGTTCTTGGCATGAAGTTGTAATTGCCACAAGTAATACGATGCAGATATAATATATAGGTTTCATTTGTTTTGTTTTTTGAAGTTACATTTACCCCTGCCACTTAATAGCGTACATTTTGCAAAATCCGTAAAATGACAGAAGGCAAGTATTTTATTCGTTTATAAACTATGAGGAGCTTCTAAATAAGGAAATACGTTTAACGGTGTTTCTCCAGCACTACTCACACCATCGGTGACTAAGATTGGTAAGTCTGGTGTACCATCATTATCAATATCCTGTCCATTAAATCGATCTCCATTTTGACCACCAAATATTAGTATTAAAGAAATATCAATAACATCATCGGTTAATCTTCTACCTGTCAAAATATTAGTTCCATCAAAATATGTAGTTGGCGCTCCCGGAGCTACCTGTAATACATCAGAAGCTAATATTGTTGTTAGCGTTGTGGCATCTAATCCTAAAATGTTATTTTCATACTCAACACCAAATGCAGCGTGTAAAGCTACCGCCTGATCTAAAAATAAGGGTTGAAATTTTGCTCCTTGTTCTGAAGGAACTGTGATATTAAAATCATCCTTAATTGATGAACTTCCACTTAATACAGTATTGATACCTGGTCTCCCCATTTGATCTTCTTGTTCAAAAGTGCCACTAAAATCTAAAGGTTCAGGTCCTGTTGTATTATCGTCGTTTCCGCAACTCATTAAACTTGTTAGTAAAACAAATACTGCTATTATATTTTTTAATTTATTAAGTTTCATAATCTATATTTTTATTTTTATTATTGTTTTCTTTTAGCCTCTACCCAAGCATTAAACACCTCTACTCCTGTTCCTGCAGGATGACTAAATGTCCCTCCTAGTAAAGAATTAGGTACTTCTACAACAATAGACAGCACATTTGTTTGGTCAAAATCATCATTCCCCGGATTATTAAATCCGTTTGGTGCCATACCACCTATTACCTGATTAAATTGACTAAAATCAAAAAAGAACGGATCTTCTCGCAATCCCGCGAAATAAGAAATTCCATTATCAGAAGAAGTAGTTGCATTTGCACCAGAACTGATAGCAACTTCGCCTAAGTATTGAGTTTGATCATTAATTGTACTATTTAAACCAGTGGCAGAAGGTTGATAAGGTCCAAAAAAGTACATAACTCCATTTCTTGGTATAGCCTGAATTACAAGATCTTCTACGAGATCACCATTATTATCTATGTTTATTTCAACCAATACATTTTCGTCAAATGTAGCATCATTACCCGCAGGCGCTAAAGAGCTTTGTACGTTTGCTACAAAAACTGTATTATCAGGATTTGCAGCCTCAAAAGCATAAAAATCTGTGATATCTGCAGTAGTTCCCGAAACCGCTGGAGCATCTAGATGATCAGCTGCTGTTAAGACTACCCCAATACAAAGCAGTCCTCCAATAATAAATAAGTTTGTTTTTTTAATCCGTTTCATTTTTTTAATTTTAAAGTTTACAGCAATATCTACGAGAAGAAATATCTAATGGTTTTTATTTGATTGTTAAATATTTGTTAACACAAATTCTTTCTAAAATTTATACCTTGAAACTTAGTTAAATGAGAAGTAACCAAATCCTCAACGATATGTAAACAAATTTTCGGTAAAGCATTTGATAAAATAAAACTAACTTTGTAACAAACAGTATCGCCTATGAATCCATCAACTCTAGGTTGGATTGATAAATTTCTACGAGAACAGGAAGAGAACAAAATACTCTATTCTATATCTCTTGATAGGTTGTATCTAGATTTAAAAAAAGCAGGATTTATTTATGGTACTTCGATTGAGACTATATTACCGCATAATCCAAGTATTACATACTCTGAAGAAGAGCGTACTAAAATCAATTTGTTTACTGCATTAATTGTTACGTACCACGATACTATAGAAAATGGAAGTAAAGACGATTGTATTGATGCACTGATTCATTTTTACGGTTTTTTAGATACCAAAAAATCATTATTTTCATTTGTTAACGCACTTACAACTAGTAAAAGTGAAAAACTAGAAAAAATCATTCATACTAGAATTCAAACCAATGAATCTATTTTCAAGAAAAACTTTAGCCATTTACTCACTAATGCATTACTTTTTATTGATATTCTAGCTTTTGAACATTATCTGATTCATGATAAAGATCCTATAGAATATGCTGCTAAGTTAGAAGAAACCCTAACAAACACTGTTTTTTTAGCCTTAAATTCTAAAGAAAAAAAAGATGACTATGATGAGTTATTGGTAAAGTTATTTGCTTCTTCTGTTCGATATACTAGTGTTTCGACAGAAGAAGAAGCCAGTTTTGATCATATAGACCTTGATGAGTATACCGATGATTTAGAGAAAAGGTATATTCTTGATCTTACTTGTCTCGCGGTGTGGAATGATATAAAATTAGATAAAGGAGAGCAGGACTTTATTTCTGCACTGGGAGCAGTACTTACTTTACCCAATAGTCTGGTTCTGGATTCTCTTAAGGATGTATATACTTTTATAGAAAATCATAAAGAGAATATTACATTTTTTAATTATTCACATCCAGCGTTACATTTCTATCAACAGACTTCAAGAACAGTAAGTGTTTTGATTCTTAGAAATAAAAAACGTCTTATAAAAGAAATTTCTGAAAGTAAAGATCTTATGATTTTATTAGGTCAATCTGCTATGAGAGACTTATCTAAAGAAGAAAAAAAACAAGTAAAGCAGCAATTGCTTGATATTTGCAAAACGATTCCTTCTTTAGCAATATTTATATTACCAGGGGGTAGTCTTTTGCTTCCTTTATTGGTAAAGTTTATTCCTCAATTACTACCCTCTGCATTTAACGAGAATAAATAGTCTTTTTACAATTCTAGTTTTTCAAGTTCATTGTAGTTATTTTTAAGTCTACGCGTTAAGATGCCATAAATCAATCTATAGAATAAGGCTATAAACGCAATTGTAACTGCCATAACAAAGATTGTAATTGCTATTACTAAGAAAACTGGTATATCTTCATCTGCAGACTGTTGTGAATATGTATCTGTGAAAAAGGTTAAATACCCTACTATACTCATTGTAGTAATGACAAGAAAACTAATATTTACCCAAATATAATGTCTAACCGTCTTGCGTGTTTTTAAAATATTTTGCATTAATATTTTAGCAGAATCTGTTGTTTTAATCCTTTTATAATTGAGATAAAATCGAATGATAAAATAAATTAAAATAGAATAGGATAACACTGTTGAAACAATCGAAAAACCTTCTAGTCCAGCTACTTCTAAACCATCATATTTGCCACTAAGTCTTACGGCAATGTCAATTGAAGCCCACAATAAAAATTCTAATACGCTAATAACAAAAATCCATTTCACGATTGAAGAAGATTTTTTCAATATCATTTGATAAATTTCTTCAAACGATAACCTAGGAAGGGCGGCTTCTTGCTTCTGCCAGTCTTTTTTTAATAATTCTAATTCATCCATGGGGTTATGGGTTTAATATTTTTTTCAATTTTGTCTTAACTCTATTCATTTTCACTCTAGCATTTACCTCGCTTATACCCATAGTATCAGCGATTTCTTTATATGATTTATCTTCTAAATACAAAAAAACCAAAGCTTTTTCTATATCATTAAGTTGTTTTACAGCAGCATACATTAATTTTAATTGTTGCTCTACTTCATCATCGTACTCTTCTGCCTTAATTCTAAAATTCATCGTATCAATATCCGTCGTCTTAAGACTTCTTTTTGATCTACGATATAATGTAATAGCCGTATTTAAAGCCACTCTATACATCCAGGTACTAAATTTAGCATCTCCTCTAAACTTTGGATAAGCTTTCCAGAGCTGAATTGTAATTTCCTGAAACAGGTCATTATGCGAATCCTGATCACTGGTGTAAATTCGGCAAACCTTATGAACAATATTCTGATTTTGCTCAAGGTTCGTTACAAAACTATGTTCTAATTCTTTATTCACTTTAGTTAGTTACATCTTATTGGTAGTTCAAAAAACAAATATGTTACAATCAAAACTAAAATTTATTATTCTACTATATTTTTCTTCATTAACAAAAAAAATAACTACTTCAAATAATACTATAATTTAATATATAAAAACAACCTTTTTTTAGGGTATATAACTTTATCATTTTACCTTTGTCTGAGATGAATAGCATAAAAATATATAGATGAATATTCCTTTCACTAATTTACCCAGATTAGTAATTATTGGTGGTGGTTTTGCCGGAGTTGCCTTAGCAAGAAAAATGATAAAAGAAGATGTGCAGCTTGTTGTTATAGACCGACATAATTATCATACCTTTCAACCTTTACTTTATCAAGTATCTACTGCATCTCTAGAACCCGATTCAATAGCCTATCCTTTACGTAAAATAGTTAAAAGAGGTAAGAATACCTATTTTAGAATGACCGAGGTAGAATCTATCGAACCCGAAACGAAAAAAATACATACATCTATAGGGTCTATTAGTTATGATTATTTAGTAATCGCTACCGGAGCACGCACAAATTTCTTTGGTAACACCAATATTGAGAATAATGCAATGCGCATGAAAAACCTACCGCAAGCATTAAATTTACGTAGTTTGATGCTTGAAAACCTTGAGCAAGCTGTTATTACTACTGATCCGGAAAAAAGAAAAGAATTATTAAGTTTTGTTTTAGCAGGTGCTGGTCCTACAGGAGTAGAATTGGCAGGTGGTATTGCCGAATTAAAACTAAATGTATTACCAAAAGACTATCCGGACATGGACTTTAGTGCAATGGAAATTCATTTGATAGAAGGTGCTAGTCGTGTATTACCACCTATGAGTGAGCATGCTTCAAATAAAGCTTCAAAATTTTTATCAAAACTTGGGGTACATATTCATCTAAACACCCAAGTAACTAATTATGAAAATAATTTGGTTAGCACCAATACTGATGTAACGTTAAAAACTGCCACCTTTATTTGGTCTGCTGGAGTTACTGGAGCTCCTGTTCAAGGAATTAATGCTTCTTCTATAATTCCTAGGGCTAATCGATACAAAGTAAATGAGTTTAATCAAATAGAAGGTTATGATGATGTTTATGCGTTGGGTGATATTGCCTTAATGGAAACCAAAGACTATCCTAAAGGGCATCCTATGGTCGCACAACCTGCTATACAACAAGGAAGTCATCTCGCCAAAAACCTAAAACGCCATTTTAAAAATAAACCGATGACTCCCTTTAAATATTTTGATAAGGGATCTATGGCTACTATAGGTCGTAATAAAGCAGTCGTCGATTTAGGAAAATTTCGATTTGGTGGTTTTTTCGCTTGGTTTGTGTGGATGTTTATTCACTTATGGTTTTTGGTAGGTTTTAGAAATCGTTTTGTTACTTTCTTTAATTGGACCTATAATTACATCAACTATGATAAAGCAGCTCGATTAATCGTGAGGCCTTTTAAGAATAAAGATTATAGTCGAAAGAGAGTTTAATACTAATCGATATTCATAAAGCCTGGACTAGGAAGATTTTCTCTAGCAATTTTTTCACCTTCTGATGGAGGTTTTACTTCATATCCATCAATGGTAAATGATATACTATCCAGAACAATTGTCGCTTTATCTTCTACGATCATAATAATTAGTCCTGGTAGCCCCCAATACCCTAAAGGTCCTGCTGTTGATGGTATATCTTTTGTAAACCAGACCTCTACCTTTTGGTTATGGTATTTGTACTTTTCAGAAGTGTTGACCAAAATCGCTTTTGTACATTTATAATCTTTTACTACTTTGGTTTCCCCTGTGATTTTCCAATTCATTGGAATCAAATTTTCAGAAATTATATAATTCTTATCCGAAACAAAATCATTACTAACTCTGCTGTTAGCATCAAGATCCATATAAGTAGTAATCGGTTTATCCCTTCTCCAAGTTTGCCTTACTGTAAAAACTTCTCCCTTTTCTCCATAAGAAATAGCATTATTAATAGTAATATCTGATATTTCTTCCTCAGTATAATGAATAGATTTACTACCATTAATTCTTAAAACACTCGTATACTCATAGTTAGAAAACTCTTTTCGGTAATTTTCTATCTTATCATTAATATGTTCTTTCTCCTCCTTCGTAAATTCTTTTTCATAAATAAAAGAATGTAGGTAATCATAAATTGCCGTTCTTTTTTCTTTATAATACACGGTCATTTCCTGGCTTTTCCCAGAAAAAGAAATTAAAAACACAATACAAAGTAATTTTATTTTCATATTTAAAAATTAGTAATAGTTCACAAAATAAAACATTAAAAATGATAATTACTTTAATACTCGTTAAATAATTTACTAGTTAAACCCTTTAACTCTTCTCAGGTAATTTTTAAAAAAAATAGATAGTTACTTTAAATTTATAATCTGGTTTAGTTTTCCATAAACTGTAACATAGGTAAATCATCGATATGATCTCTTGTCACTTTTTCTCCAACACTTGGTGGTTTTACTATAAAACCATCTAGATCGAACACAACTTTATCCAATAAAATATGTGTGGATCCATTTTTAATTTCTAAGATAAGTCCCGGCAACCCCCAAAACCCTATTGGGCCAGATTTTATGGGAATATCTTCGGTATACCATACTTCTATTAGTTTTTGATAAAGTTCTGTATCACGAGAAGTTATATATTCAGGTACTTCATTAGGGTTTTCTAGAACTGCTTTTTTACAAGAGTATCTTCCGATTGTTTTTTTTTCATTTTTAAAAATCCACTTTTGAGAAACCAGTTTCTCCTCGACTAAAAAATCCTTACCGTACGCATGCTCTGTAGACACTTTTAACTTAGCATCCAAATCCATAAAAGTAATTGTATGATCCCTTTGAGCAACTTCTCTAGAAATCACAGTCTTACCTTTTTCACCATATGCAATAGAACTATTTATAGTATCGTCCCATATTTTTTTTTGCGGATAATGAATAGATTTTTGTCCTTTAATTCTTAAAACACTAATATATTTAAATAACGAAAACTCCTTTTCATGTTCTTTGGCTTTTTCTTGCATTAGAGTACTCAATTCTTCTCCCCCAATAGCTTTGATTCTATATTGGCTATGTCTAAGTTTCTGGTAGTCAGACTTTCTTTTTTCCTTATAAAACACTGTTATTTCTTGCCCTGCACCGACAAATGACATCAATAAAAAAAATAACAATAAATTGATTTTTAGAGATTTAACCATGATCACCTATTTAACTTTTATTTTAAACTAAAAAACTAGTTAAATATACCATCTTTTCAACTAAAGACTTAGTTAAAATTAATTTTTATTTCACAAACCCACTTTTGCAATCCATCCATGTTTTTCTACAATTCGGTATATTTCAATTTCTGTTCTTCTTCATTTACAAGACTTTTGACTCATCAATCAATACAAATTCATATCGATGAGACGAACATTAACTTTAGCTTTTACCCTATTTACATTGCTTTCAAATGCGCAAACAACTATAACAGGAAACGTAATTGATCCTTCTGGAACGCCAATTCAAGGAGCTAATATTTACCTAGATGGCACATATGATGGTGCTTCTTCTGATGAAAATGGATCATTTTCATTTGCCACTACAGAAACAGGAATTCAAACATTAATTATCTCCTTTCTTTCATTTGAAACATTTTACTTGACAACAGAGCTTACCAAAATGTCTCCTTTAGCAATCACTCTAAAAGAAGATGTTAATTCGTTAGGAAGTGTAATCCTAAATGCTGGAACATTTGCTGCAGGAGATAATAGTAAGGCATCTGTTCTTACTCCTTTAGATATTGTAACTACTGCCGGTTCCAACGGTGATTATATTGCAGCCCTACAAACATTATCAGGAACATCTAATGTAGCCGAAGATGGTCGACTTTTTGTTCGAGGTGGAGATGCCAATGAAACCAACGTTTATATTGATGGGTTACGGGTTTTTCAACCATTTTCGGCAACTGCTAATAACATTCCTACTCGCGGACGTTTTTCTTCGTTTCTTTTTGAAGGAACCAATTTTTCAACCGGAGGTTACTCTGCAGAGTACGGAGATGCGCTCTCTAGTGTTTTACTACTAAATACAATTGATGAACCTGATCAGGAAAAAACAGATCTTCAATTTATCAATGTTGGCCTAGGTCTTGGTAACACACAAAAATGGAAAAAAAACTCACTAAGTGTTAATGCATTCTACGTCAATTTAAAACCATATCAAGATATTATTGAGCAGCGTGTAGATTGGATAAAACCATTTGAATCTTTAACCGGTGAAGCTGTATACAGACATCATTTTAAATCTGGTACACTAAAGGTTTATGGAGGACTTACTTATACTGATTTTAAACTTATACAAGAAGATATTAATACTCCCGAAGGGATCAACCTTAATCTTAAAAATCGTAATTTATATCTAAATACGTCATACAAGGGATCTTTAGGTAATGATTGGACAATAACAGCAGGAACAAGCTTTGCTAATGATCATAATGACATCTTATTTGTCACTACAGATGTAACTAATAATGAAAATAGTTTTCATGGGAAATTAAAGTTAAGAAAACGGTTTAGCAATAGGTTTAAACTAAATTTTGGTGCAGAACAATTTTTAACTTCTTTCTCTGAAGAAACAGAAAATCCTGATTTTGGTGCTTTTCAAACATCTTACGATAATAATAGTACAGCTCTTTACACCGAAGCCAATATATTTTTTAGCAAAAAACTGGCACTACAAACCGGTATTAGAGGAGTTCATAATACATTATTAAAGTATACAAAAATTTCGCCAAGAGCCTCCTTAGCCTATAAAACCACATCCAAATCACAAGTATCATTAGCTTATGGCGACTTTTATCAAGCTCCGCAGCAAGAAGTCCTAAAATATAATTTTGATTTAGAACCTGAAAAATCATCGCATTATATCTTAAACTATTTATATCAAAACAATGGTAGAACTTTTAGAGCAGAAGGGTATTATAAATCGTACGACGGACTTATTAAATACGATACAAACTCTCCTATGTTTAATAGCGTATTTAATAACAATGGAGATGGTTATGCCACCGGTATCGACATCTTTTGGCGTGATAACAAGTCAATAAAAGATCTTGATTACTGGGTAAGTTACTCATATCTGGACACAAAAAGAGATTATAGAAATTATCCGGATCGTGCTACACCAAATTTTGCCGCGAAACATAA
Source organism: Aquimarina aggregata (assembly GCF_001632745.1). GTDB lineage: Bacteria > Bacteroidota > Bacteroidia > Flavobacteriales > Flavobacteriaceae > Aquimarina > Aquimarina aggregata. The sequence goes on from NZ_LQRT01000046.1 coordinate 305,267, forward strand.
CCTTTCACTTGTTACAAAATATTGGATTGGTGATTGGAAATCTTTGTTAAGCACAACATACAACTTTGGTTCGGGCAGACCATATAATAATCCAAATGAAACTCTCTTTCAAAATCAAAAAACAAGAACGTTTAACACACTCAATTTTAGTTGGGCCTATTTAATAAGTCAACAGAAAATTCTTTATTTCTCTGTTTCCAACGCTCTCGGCTTTGATAATGTTTTTAACTATCAATACGCTAATACTCCTGACTCTAATGGAACTTTTTCAAGAAGAGCGATTAGACCAACGGCAGATCGGTTTTTTATTCTGGGCTTCTTCTGGACTATAAGCGATAACAAAACAGATAATCAATTAGATAATTTATAACCTTAAAATTAAACAAATATGAAAACCAGAACACTAATTTTTCTTCTTACTGTCTTAGTAAGTTTTCAAACAATTACAGCTCAAAAATCAAAAAGCAATATTGCAGTTACCATCACTAATATAGACTCTGCTGATGGCACTATAAAAGTTGGTTTATACAAACAAAAAGAGAATTTTCTAAAACAACCATATAAGGCGCTTAGTATTAAAGCAAAAAAGGGAAAAGTACACGTAGTATTTGAAAACATACAACAGGGAGAATATGCAATTTCTTTATATCATGATGAAGACGACAATCAAAAACTAAATACAATTATAGGTATCCCAACAGAACCTTATGGCACAAGTAATAATGCTAAAGGTAAGTTTGGACCTCCAAAATGGGAAGATGCTAAATTTACATTATCTGACAAAAATGTAGAACAATCGATACAATTATAACAGTGTAATAGTGACTATTTTGATAAACCGTAGCATAATTACAGTTCATCTAAAAAAAAATACACTTCGGTCAGAAATACTATAAAACTCGCATCTTATACATGACCTTTATACTATAAAACTAAAACAAAACTAATTATGAAAACAATATTAATCCTTCTAACGTTTTTTACGTTTACAACAATAACCTCACAAAATTCCTATGAAAAAGGAATGTCAAAGGCTTTTGAATTATGGGGAAGTCAAAAACCGGATGAAGCAATTAACCTTTTTGAACGTATTGCCAAGGCAGAAAAAGAAAATTGGATTCCATATTATTACGCAGCGCAAGTTCATATCATAACTACCTTTGGAATTAAGGATGCAGAAGAAATAGAGTCTCGGTTAAAAAAGGGGCAAGATTTTCTAAACGAAGCCAGAACATTCTCAAAAGATAATGCAGAAATTTTAATTATGGAAGCCATGCTAAATACTGCTTATGTAGCCTACAACCCATCCGTTTATGGTATGACACATTCTGCCAAAGTTGAAGAATTATACCAAAGAGCTAAAAAGTTGGATCCCGAGAACCCTAGAGCAACTTTAAATCACGCAGAATGGAAAATGGGAAGCGCCAAATTTTGGGGTAAAGACCCTAAAGCCTTTTGTCCCGAAGTAGAAAAAGCTATCTTGTACTTTGAAAAAGAAGCAAATAACAATATCCCTTTTTATCCGAAATGGGGTATGGATCAAGTGACTAGAATTCAGCAGAATTGCAAATAGAAAATAACATTTAAGACAAATACCCAATAAATTACATGAATGTAGGTATCCTAAAATTAGCGAAAATAAGTATCATTATTGCCATAATTATAGATCTGGTATTTATCTTATTTAGAATAGGTACACCTATAACTTGGTTAGGGGAACTAGAAAACTTATCAATACATTTTATGTTTTCTTTTGCATTAACCTCTGTAAATGGCTATTTCTTTTATTTTTTGGATCGTTGGTATACATGGGAAAAACACCCGAAAAAAAAATTATGGTATGGCGCCATAGGATCCATTATACTAACAATGATAACCTTAGCAATAGTACGACTACTATTAATCGTAGGTATTTATGGAAAACCTTTTAATAAGTTTATAAAAGATGAAAAATTAGATTTTTACATTATAGGATTTGTCATCACATTGGTTGCATCACTTTTTTTTCATGCATTTTACTTCTTTAAAGAGTTACAAAAGCAAAAAATAACAGAGCAAAAAATCATTGCGGGTACCGCTTCTGCAAAGTTTGCCGCTTTAAAAAATCAATTAGACCCACACTTTTTGTTTAATAGCCTAAATGTGCTAACCTCTCTTATCGAAGAAAATCCAAGGATGGCACAGAAGTTTACTACTTCATTATCCAAAGTATATCGTTATGTATTAGAACAAAAGGATAAAGAATTAGTAACTGTTGATGAAGAATTAAAATTTGCAAGAACGTATATGACATTAATACAATTACGATTTGAGGACAGTATTGTATTTGACATACCCGACAAAGCCACTAATGCTGATGCTAAAGTAGTACCATTGTCACTTCAAATTTTACTAGAAAATACGGTAAAACACAATGTCGTAATGCCAGAGAGACCTTTGCACATTAAGATCTACGAAAAAGATAATTTTTTAGTGGTAGAAAACAACCTTCAACCTAAAGAAGTTATCAAACAAAGTAGCGGTGTAGGATTAGGAAATGTAATGCAGCGATACGCATTACTCACTAAAAGAAAATTTTCAGTATACAAAACGGAAGATGCCTTTATAGCAGAACTTCCCATATTAACTAAAAAAATAAAATTCGCAGATATGCAAGTTTCACAGACCATACAAGATATAGAAATGGCAAAAAGTTTAAAATATGAACGTGCCAAAGAACAAGTTAAAAAAATGAAAGAATTTTATGGAAACCTGATAGCATTTTGTATTGTTATTCCATTCTTGGCTTTCTTGAATTATTATACAACTAGCTTTAGATTTCCATGGGTACTATTTCCAATTGCAGGATGGGGAATTGGATTAGTATTTCATTATGCTGAAGCCTATGACAGACACCCCATTTTTGGAAAAGATTGGGAAAAGAGAAAAATAAAGAAATATATGGACGAATCTAAAAACTTTTATAATGAATAATTTAGAAGAAAAACGCGTATATGAATCTGCCAAGAAAAGATTAAAAGAAGAAAAAGGTTTTTATGTACATGTTGGTGTATATATTACAATTAACATAGTTAGTTTCATCTTTTTTATGACTGCGTTTGATACTGATTTTCCTTGGGTATTTTGGGTTAATGCACTTAGACCCTTATTATGGGGACTAGGATTGTTAGGTCATGGTCTTTGGACATTCAGAAGAAATATTAAGTGGTTTAAGAACTCAATATATAGTAAACAATGGGAAGAGCGCAAGATTAAAGAACTCATGAAAGATGAAGATTTTTAACTTTTAAAGCTATTACAATGGAAAACTTTGAACAACAACGATACGAAAAAGCAAAAAAAAGAGTAGAAAGAGAAAAAGGCTTTTATACACACTTTACAATCTATTTAGCAATTAACCTGATATTACTAATTATTAATTCTAATTTTTTGAATGAAGGATTTAGTAATTTCTCACAATGGTGGTTATACATTACACCAATATCATGGGGAATAGGCCTATTGTTTCACGGGCTATCAGTTTTTGCTAAAACCCCTATATTTAATAAAAAGTGGGAAGAAAAAAAGATTAAAGAGTTAATGGATAAAGATGAGTTTTAAACTTTAAAACATGAGGTTATGAGAAATTTTGAAGAACAAAAACGATATGAGCGTGCTAAAGATCGCGTAATAGAAATAAAGAAATTTTATAATAATTTGATTTCTTATATATTAATAATTGGTTTTTTAGCAGGAGTAAATTATTATTCAAGCGGAGAAAACTGGGATCACCCTTGGTTTCTCTGGGCTGCACTGGGTTGGGGAATTGGTCTAACTATTCATGCCATAAAAGCTTTTAGAGTTAATCCTATGTTTAATAAAGATTGGGAAGAACGTAAGATTAGAAAATATATGGAAGAAGAACAAGATAATCAAAAACAACTTTGGGAATAAAACAAACCATTACTTAATTTAATAAAAACAATGCATATATACTTATGAATGTAATCATCATAGAAGACGAAAAACCAGCCGCAAGACGTCTTAACAGAATGCTTGGTGATCTTAATATTAATGTACACACCATGCTACATTCTGTACAAGAAGCTATAACATGGTTTAATACCAACAAACATCCAGATCTTATATTTCTAGATATTCAATTAAGTGATGGATTATCTTTTGAAATCTTTGACGTGATTAGTATTAAAAGTTCGATCATATTTACAACAGCCTATGATGAGTATGCGCTAAAAGCATTCAAACTAAATAGCATCGATTACCTACTTAAACCTATCGACGATGAAGAATTAGAAGCTGCGGTTATTAAATACAAGGAACAAACCCCTCAAAAACAACAAATACAGGTAGATTTTGAGGATATCAAAAAACTACTGGTTAACCCTATGGATCGTACTTATAAAAGACGATTTACAGCAAGAGTTGGACAACATCTAAAAATATTCTCTGTAGAAGATATAGAGTGTTTTTATTCTGAAAACAAAGGGACATACCTACATACCAATGATAATCGAAATTATCTAATTGACACAACTTTAGAAGCATTGGATGAAGAGTTAAATCCGCAACAGTTTTTTAGAGTTAGTCGAAAATTTTATATCAATATCAATGCTATAAAAGACATTATTTCTTATACTAATTCTAGGTTACAAATAAAACTTAATAGCTTTAATGAACAGGAAGTAATTGTAGCCCGAGAGCGTGTCAAAGATTTTAAAGCCTGGTTAGAGTAAAAATAAAAACCAAGAGGAAAAACAGCACCTCTTGGTTTTTTTGGAAAAATAATTGTTTGCGTAATTCTAACAATTCATTTTTATATAGCGACGATACCTTGAGTATTGGTATCTGGGAGATTCCCTGATTCTTCTCCAATAAACTCTAAACTTTGTCCATTAACTCTGTAGATTCCTATAGTTCCATCTAATCCAAATAATTGGTATAGAAACTGTCCGTCGTCAGAAATCCACATGTCGATCCATCCATCGGTTCTTGCAAAAGCATCCGGTCCGTTATCTGCTCCACCTGTTCCTGTTCCAACAGCAGCAGTTTGATCGATTAACTCTACTACTCCATTATCAAAACTGTATGATGCTAGACCTGCTTCGATTGCATTCGACACAAAAAATGTATTGCCATCTGAAGTAAAATCTAACCAACAAGCGGTTCTTCCTGTATTACCTTCTCCGGATCTTACATCTAAAGTGATTGGTGATAAGCTACCATCTCCCTGAATTTGCCATGTAGATACTGATCCATCTTGTAAAGCAGGAAATGCCGGAGGTGTACCATCTGGTTGAAATTCTCTTGCTTCTGTAACTACTACATAGTTATTTCCTACGATTTGAAACCCAATTGCCGAAGGAAGGTTTCTTCCTTCTGTATTGCCTCTTAATGTAGACGTTGCAGCAGCCACTTGGTTTGCTGATAACGTCCCATCTCCATTTACAGCATAAACTACAATCTCATCTTCACTACCAGAAGCTAATGCTGCTGCTCCAGAATTAATAGAAGCTACCACTAACCAATTCCCATCAGGAGAAAACTGAACTGCAGAAGGTCTGTTTGCTAAATTTCTTGTTGATCCTGCTATTGCAGATAAAGATCCGTCTTCTAATAACCAAAATCCTGTTACTGTTCCTTGTTGTTCTGGTTCGCCACCCGCTAAAAACTCTTGACGAGTAATATTAGATACATATACGATTCCCTTTACTCCATTTGCACTTCTTGCTGAGTAAGCAATACTATTTGGTCCTACTGCTCCCGTTGCTACAGGATCTCCAGCTTGTTCTAGAGAAAAATCATCCTGAATATTAAAAGAAGTTATGGTGTTACTACCTGCGTTTACCGCTAGTAAATTTTTATTATCATCTGTTTTCGTAAGCGCATATGCCGAAATAAGTGGATCTAATCCTTCTCCTCCATCATAATCACCTCCATTTCCACCAGTAAACACAGGCCCTATTGGGGTTAAAGTTCCATCTGCATTTCTACCGTAAGAAATAATTGTATTAGGCCCTTGTATATTTGTTCCTGCAACCTGTCCATCACCATTTGTCATAGCATATACTGCTCCAACAAAATCATCATTGTCTCCACCACCATCGCCCCCTCCTCCTGGGAAATCATCATCTTTACAAGAAGTATATGTGAATGCTACTGCCAAAAGTGTAAACAGACTTAGTCTTAAATTTTTCATTTTCTTTTTTTTTGAGTTTTACGTTACTGTTTAGAATACCCAATAAGTTAATTTGTATACCATTTCTAAATGTTTTCTAAAGAAAACGTTCAAAACTTATAAAGTACTTTACACATTTCTAATTTGGCCAAATAAGATATGAAGATCAAGAATGTGTGAATTTTACTATTTAGTTTTCTTGACTAAAAGTTGGTACGTAAGTGAAAGAACAACTTACAACAAAAAAAATGTTATATAAATTTTAAGAAAGAATAATAAAGAACAAAAAACATAGCTAAACTATTAATTACTAAATATTTAACCCAAACAACAAAGTTCTAAAGAAATCATAATTCATCACAAAATTTGTGATAATATTAACATTTCTATAACTAAACTGTAACAGTAATTATGTATTGCAAATGTTAGCTGTCTAACAAAAAAACAGTGGATTAGTATTCCCACTGTCTCTTTTTGTTTAGTTCTTCTTCAGCTTCTAATTCTTCTTGAGGAATTACTTTTAGGAAAGATGAATGTTGTTCGATTGCAAATTCTAATTTATTAACGATATCATCAATAGAATCATTTTCGTAATCAATATCTAAAGGTTCTTTGATCACCATTGATTGTAATATTCCACGTTTTTTTATTCGAATACCTTTTTTATCAAAAGATCTTCTAAAACCATCTATCACAATAGGAATTACAACTGGTTTATATTTTCTTATAATATGTGCCGTTCCTTTTCTAATAGGTTTAAAAGGCTTTGTAGTACCTTGAGGAAAAGTAATAACCCAACCGTCTTCTAAAGCTCTTGAAATATTGGTAATATCACTCATTTTTACTTGGCGGTTGATTTCTTTTCCTTTCTCTCTCCAAGTACGTTCTACAGTAATTGCACCTGCATAAGCCAAAATTCTTGCTAAAAGCCCTGCCTGCATAGTTTCTTTTGCAGCTACATAATACAAGTTCATTTTAGGCTGCCATAAATATCCCACGTTTTTAATAGAATCTGTACGACCGCTTAAACTAGCATTAAAAACATGAAACATAGCTACTACATCTGCAAAATAAGTTTGATGATTCGACACAAATAATACTCCACGCTCAGGAAGATCTTTAATAATTTCACTTCCTTCTATCTGAAGCTCATTAAAACCACGATAACGCCTATGCGTCATAGTTCCCATAATTCGGATGAGCCATTTTTTTAAAAATAATATATGTCCAAAAGGATTTCTCTTAAACAATCCCATAAATAAATTTAATTTGTCACTTATATATACAAAACAAGTAAACTTAATGCTTGCACAATTTGTGCATAGTTAAGGTTTTTAATAAAAAAACATTCGTGTTTTTAAATCTTTTTTTTAAAACCGAATCTCTAGACAACCTGTAACAACCTGAATAATAAATATTTTAGCATTCATTTTTAACATCCAAGAAAATTCTTGTGGGATGTGAAGAAGGTTTTAAACGAACTAATATAGTAAAGATACAAAATCATTGCACTATGGTCGTATTCAAAAACACTTTAAGTTCACTTAACATCATTGCTGTTGCACCCCAAACGACATAATTATTTAGCGTAAAAGATGGTACTTCGATGTTCTTTGCATAGGATGTGGTAAGAATTTGTGATGTTACATTATCATCATTTAGTAAATCTGTCAATTTTACTTCTATCACATCTGCCACTTCTTCTTTTTGTAATATAAAATTTGGTCTCTGCTCTACAACACCTATGAATGGAAATACCCAAAAATTAGAAGGAGGTATATATACTTTGGTTAACGCCTTTAAAACGTCTACATCATTTCTAGGAATGCCTATCTCCTCTTCTGTTTCTCTTAAAGCAGTCTCTGTATAATTTAAATCAAAAGGTTCTACTTTTCCTCCTGGTAAGGCTATTTGTCCTGAATGGACTCCTTCATATTTAGGTCTTAAAATTAAGGCTATATATGTTTCTGTTTCTTTTGGATAAAAAAGCATCATTACTGCTGCTTTCCTAGGGTTTCTTTCTTCTATATTAAAATTATTTAACTCCTTCATACGTAACTCTGGCGCCATAATAAAATGAGAAGATTCTCCCGGTACTGACATTTTCTTTATTTTTGGAATTAATTTTTTAAATGTTTCAAATGTCATTTACTCGATCTATTTTTTTATTAGCAATCTGTCTTCTGGTATTCTCTAATTGTGAAGATACACAATCTAAAAAAAATAAACAGGAAACAAAAAAAAATGAAACTAATGAATCTAAAGGCGCTACTCCTAAAAAACAACATCAAGAAAAGGGAAAGAGTTCTGATAATCAAATAGCAGAATCAGAAAAAGAACCGTTTAGACTTACTAATAAAAATCTAAAAGAATTTATGATTAACTATGGAAAAGAGAATCCTGAAACCATGGTTAGAATCAAAACTAAATATGGAGATATTGACATCCAACTTTATAACAAAACTCCTATTCATAGGGCTAATTTTATTTATCTAGTAAAAGAGAAATACTTTGATGAAACTTTTTTTTACCGGGTAGCAAAAGGATTTGTTATCCAAGGTGGTAATAGTGATCGACAGCAAATGGCCAATAAACGATTTGAAATTGGAGATTACACTATACCTCAAGAGCCTGTTAAAGGGTTAACTCATAACCGTGGGGCAGTAGCTTTATCAAAACAATGGGTAGATAACCCTTCTAACCGTTCCACTCCTTTCGAATTTTTTATTGTTATTGCAAAAAAAGGAGCGCATCATCTTGATGGAGAGCACACTATTTTTGGAAAAGTTATAAAAGGAATGAATGTAGCTGATAAAATATCTAATGTTCCTGTAGATGGTAGTGAGTGGCCCAAACAAAACATATTTATAAAAGCTGAAATTTTAAAATAATTAAGATATTTAGAACTATTAAAAAAAGAAAAAGCGGACCGAAGTCCGCTTATACTATTTAACATGGAGAAGCTATAGTTTCGCATTGGCATGTATTTCTTGTTCCTACATACCATTTTACTCTATCCTTATACGGTCCCATAGGATGCGCTAAACCTCCTTTTAACTTTGCAATTGCTGTTTTGTTTAATACTAAGTTTTTAAAATTCTTTTTCTTCATGATATAAAAATTTATGATTTATACCCTTATATCAATCAAAAGAAAAATTGTTACCCAAAAATTACAATAAAATCAATTTACTGTATGTATTGTCTACAGTAGTATCTTAAATCTTTTGCGTGTAGTAATTAAAATCTTTTAAAACAACATCTAAAAATTGTTTATCATATAGCTCTGATTTTACATCAAGAACTTCTTCTACTTTATTTCGCAATTCGGTCATCGTTCTAAAGTCGTTAGACTTTACGGCAATGCGATATGTTTCTTTAATAAGGCGAACATCCTTATCCGATAATTTAGTTACATTCAAAAATTTAGGCTGGTATTCTTCTTCTACATCTTCCAAAATAGTATGTGAAATCTTAACTTTTTGCTTTGTACTAATAACAACCGTACCTGCTGCTGCATCCCCTACTCGTTGATGCTTGTTAGAAAACAAAATACTTAAAACTCCTATAGATGCAAAAAACATCCAAATATCAACTAATCTCAACATCCACCTTATCATATAATTACTCCAATGCGCTGGTAATCCATCAACCCGAACCACTCTTGTTTTAACAATCATTTTACCTACTGTTCTACCATTAAAAATAATATGCATATACAATGAATAAAAGGATATTGGCAGAAATAATAATGATTGTATACCAAAGACTGTCCAATTATCACTAAATGCCATACCCAGTAAGCTAGTTGCAAATTCTACAATTAACAAATACAACCATAATATTGCTGCATCTATTAAAAATGAAAGCATTCTTTCTCCTATACCTACAGTTTTGTATGCTAGGTTTACATTTTGAGTAGTATTGATCGCTAAATTTGCCATTTACAAGTAAGTGATTATCTTTATCCCTAAAATTCGATAGATGCGGGAAGCAGCTTTTGTGAAGCAAAATAAGGAAAAATGGGTAGCTTTTGAAAAAGCTATAACAGAAAATTTAAAGATTAGTCCAGATCATCTTGCTGATTATTACATACAGCTAACTAATGATCTATCTTATGCCCAGACCTATTATCCAGATAGTAAGACACTTTTATACCTTAATTCTTTAGCATCGCAAGCACATCAAAAAATATATCGTAACAAAAAAGAAAACAAGAATAGAGTCGTATCCTTCTGGAAAACTGAATTCCCTTTATTTTTTTATCAGCATCAAAAAACATTATTCTACACCTTCATTATTTTTGGCGTTGCATGTTGCATAGGCATAATTTCTGCTCTTAATGATGCTTCTTTTTTACGATTGATATTAGGTGATGCTTATGTAAATGAAACATTAAGTAATATCGAAAAAGGCGATCCTACAGGAATTTATAAAAGTGGTAGTATGGTAGGATCATTTTTAGGAATTACTATCAATAATATTAGAGTAGCCTTTCTGGCTTATGCCTTTGGTGTTATAACTTCTATCGGAACTGCATATATACTTTTTAGTAACGGAATAATGCTAGGAGCCTTTATGACTTTTTTCTATAACGAAGGACTACTTTTTGAAGCTTCTAAATCTGTTTGGCTTCATGGAACAATAGAAATCTCGGTAATTGTAATAGCAGGTTGTGCTGGACTTGTAATGGGTAATAGTATTCTGTTTCCGAAGACATTCTCTAGAAGAGTTTCTTTTATGAAAGGTGCTAAAGATGGGTTAAAAATTGTAGTAAGTACAATACCCTTTTTTATTATTGCAGGATTTATCGAAGGATTTATTACAAGATATTCTAATATGCCCGTATGGCTAGCAATGTTTATTATTTTTAGCTCATTAGGACTCATTATTTTTTATTACATTATATATCCAATACTTTTAAATAAAGCGAATGAACGACAACTACATAGAATTAAAACAGCGTAGAGATCTTGGAGAAATTATTTCTACCTATTTTGATTTTCTTAAGCAAAATATAAAAAGCTTTACAAATGTATTTATAGCCTACAATGGCATATTTATTTTCTTACTATTAGGCGCAAGTTATCTCATGGTAACAGGTTTTATTGGTGTTTTTAGTAGCGAATCCGGTTTTGGTAATTCAACAGAAACAGAATCTAATTTGCTTATTGGACTTGGATTTATACTTTTCTTTATGGTTTTTATAGCTGTAGCTGCATTAAATTACAGTCTGGCATCTTCATATATTATAAGTTATAATAAAGAAAAAAAAATCATTGATAACAGAAAAGATGTTTGGTCAATAGTGATTAATAATTTAGGGCGAATCATCTTATTTATTCTTTTGCTAATTGTTATCTATATCGCATATAGTATTGTCAATTTTATTATCAGTATCATTCCTGTACTTGGATTCTTTGCCAGTGTTGTATTAAGTCTTGGGATATCATCATGGTTGGGGATATCATTTATGGTGATGCTATCTGAAAATAAAAGCCCAGGAGACGCACTAGGAGAAGGATGGGATTTGGTAAAAGACAATTTTTGGAAATGTATTGGCAGTAACTTTGTTTTAGGAATTCTTGTCGGAATATTAATTCTGTTAATCCTCACAATCCCAGGTTTTATCGTTGGCATCTATACATATCACATTGTAGAAAATGGATTTGATTTTGAAAACTCTATTGTTGCTAAAATCATATTTACCTTTGGTCTCTGTGCTTTACTCGTTGTAATGGCCTACTCGCAATCTCTGTCACAGCTTGTTAATGGTGTGCTTTACTTCTCTTTACATGAAGAAAAATATAATATTCACACTCGTGAGAAAATAGATCAAATTGGAGCTGGTGAATAAAAAATTATACTACATATTCTGTTTAGTTTGTATAACTCAAATTAGTTATTCATTTCCTGAGACTCAAGATTCGCTTGTTGTTTCAATTGATACTAGTTCATTAACTATCGATGATTTTTCTGATCATCTTAAAGAGAAATATAATGGAGATGAATTTAACTATGATACCGTAGAAGGTGAGGCTCAAAACTTTCTAGCCAGAGCTATCGATTGGTTATTTAATGGTATACGCGATATCTTTGGAATAAATGTAAACCCAGAAGTAGCAAAATTAATTGAAAACATAATCTATTTTTTATTAATTGGAGCAGCTATCTATTTTGTAATACGTGTACTTACTGGTAAAGATGCCGTATCATTTTTTAGAAACAAGGATAATATGGTAGCACCAATTAATATTAGTGAAGAACATATCGAAAATATTGACCTTAACGAGCTTATTGCTAACGCTATTTCAGAAAAAGACTATCGCTTAGCCATACGATACATGTATTTAAAAGCATTACAAGATTTATCAATTAATAAAATAATTGATTATCATTTTGAAAAAACGAATACCGATTATTCCAGAGAAATTAGTGATACTACATTAAAAAAGAATTTTAATAGAGTCTCTTATTTATATGATTATATCTGGTATGGCGAATTTGAACTAGACGAAGAAAGGTATTATAGTGCTAAAAAATCATTTGATCAATTACAAACAAAAATGAACAACCTTGGATAAAAAATCAAGAAACATATTACTATTGTTTGGGGTTGCATTATTAACCATCATTATAGTCGAAATTACAAGGCCTAAACCTATAAATTGGAAATCTAGCTACACTTCTGTAGACAAAATTCCTTTTGGTAGTTATATCCTATACAATGAACTCAAGAACTCTAAAAAGGATAAAGCCGTGCATCTAGTTTCTGAAAATCCTTATCAATTTTTAAGTGACTCTAATTACAATCAAAACTCGGCTTATTTATTTGTAAACTCTTCCTTTAATTTTGATAAAAGGTCTTATGAAAAACTTATAGAATTTATCCAACAAGGTAACGATGTCTTTATTGCCGGGCGTTCTTTCGGAAATTTCTTAAAAGATTCTTTAAAAATAGAAACAGATATTGATTATCAAATAACTGAAGAAGAAATCACACCCACTTTCTTTTCAAAATCGTTACAAAAAGATTCATTACCAACATACAAAAAAGGTGTTTACAAAAGTGTTTTTAAGAGTTTTGACACTACAAAAACTACTGTTTTAGGGCATTTTAAAAATGACGAAGAGGCTCTTAACCAAGTAAACTTTATAAAAATCTCAGAAGGAAAAGGTAATTTATTTCTAAATACGCTTCCACAGGCCTTTTCTAATTATTATATGTTAAAAGGTAACGATCATTACGCAGCCACAAGTCTTGCTTTTTTAGAAGATCAATCTGCCTTATATTGGGACGATTATCTTAAAGATGGTCGTAAAGTAATCGACTCACCTATGCGATTTGTACTTAATCAGGTACCCTTGCAATGGGCGTATTACTTGTTGATTTTTGGGTTACTCGTATTCGTGATTTTCAGAGGTAAAAGAGAACAACGTATTATTCCTGTTGTAGAACCCTTACAAAACACATCGATAGAGTTTGCTAAGACCATAGGAGATCTTTATTTTCAGCATAAAGATTACAGTGATATCATATCTAAAAAAATCACCTATTTCTTAGAAAAATTAAGGAGTCAATATTATCTAAATACCAATGAGCTAAATGCTGAGTTTATTGATAAATTAGCAGTAAAAAGTAATCACTCACTTGAGGATACGAAACGATTAATTGACTTGATTAACACATTAAAAGGAAGAGCCACTCATAGCGAGGCCGATCTAATCGAATTAAACAAAAGAATTGAAGCATTTATACTATAGATTATGGAAGAAACGAATGAAAACCCTATAGAATTTAACAGTCGAATAGATCTAAAAAATCTGCAAGATGCCGTTCAACAAATCAAAGACGAATTAAGTAAAGTTATTATCGGTCAGCATGATATGATAGAGCTTTTAATTATCTCTATTCTAGCAGATGGTCATTCTCTAATAGAAGGGGTTCCTGGAGTTGCAAAAACAGTAACTGCCAAATTACTTGCTAAAACAATGCAAGTAGATTTTAGCAGAATTCAATTTACTCCGGATTTAATGCCTAGTGACATTTTAGGGACGTCGATATTTAATGTAAAAACTTCTGAATTCGAGTTTAAAAAAGGTCCAATATTTTCTAATATTATACTAATTGACGAAATTAACCGAGCTCCTGCAAAAACACAAGCCGCAATGTTCGAAGTTATGGCAGAACGCCAAATAACTATAGACGGGATTGAAAATAAAATGCAAGCTCCATTTCTTGTGTTTGCTACACAAAACCCAATAGAACAAGAAGGTACATACGCCTTACCTGAAGCACAATTAGATCGATTTCTTTTTAAAATAAATGTGGGTTATCCATCAGTCGAGGAAGAAGTTAAAATACTTGAAGGGCACCATCACAGAAAAAGTGCCGTGGCTACCGAAATGATTAAACCTATTTTAAACGCAAAACAAATAGCTGAATATCAGGAGATCATTAAAAGTATTATTATAGAAGATAATTTATTAAAATATATTGCCTCTATTGTAAATAACACACGTAATAACGGAAACTTATATCTTGGGGCTTCGCCTAGAGCTTCAATTGCCATTATGAATGCAGCTAAAGCTATGGCCGCTATAAATGGTAGAGATTTTGTTACCCCAGATGATATCAAAAAAGTATCACCTTCTGTACTAAGACATCGAATCATACTAACTCCAGAACGCGAAATGGAAGGGTTTACTGCAGAAAAAGCAGTTATGCAAATTATAGAAACAATCGAAATACCTAGATAGTGAAAGTCTTTTTTAAAAGTTTATACTTAAAAAAAACATTCTTTACCGCATTCTTTTCAATAGCGGTATTATTCATTGTTTCCTATTTTTTTGAAGATCTATTGGGAGTTGCTAAACTATTATTCTATATTCTATTAATACTACTAGTTTTTGATATACTTCTGGTCTACAGAAATAAACTGGGTATACAAGCCAATAGGATTTTACCCGAAAAGCTATCCAATGGTGATCAAAATACGATTACACTTTCGGTAATTAATAGGTACCAATTTAAAAGTAAAGTATCTATAATTGATGAACTACCTATACAATTTCAACAAAGAAATTTTGGGATTACTGCCATATTAAAACCATCGCAAGAGCGAAAATTCACATATACTGTGCGCCCTACAGAGCGTGGAGAGTATCATTTTGGAAACCTTAATATTTTTTCTTCCTCCTTAATTGGGTTTATTGCTCGAAAGCAACAATATTCAACAGAGGCTATGGTTCCAAATTACCCCTCTTTTTTGCAGCTTAAAAAATATGAATTTGTAGCCTTTACAAATAGATTAAAATTATATGGATTAAAAAAAATAAGAAGAATAGGCCATACACTTGAGTTTGAACAAATAAAAGAATATGTATCCGGTGATGATGTACGAAATATCAATTGGAAAGCTACCGCCAAAAGAAACCATTTAATGGTTAATCAATATCAGGACGAGAAATCACAACCTATTTATTCTGTAGTTGATACAGGAAGAGTAATGAAAATGCCATTTAACGAGTTAAGCTTATTAGATTATGCTATTAATGCAACGCTGGTTATTTCTAATATTGCTATTAAAAAACAAGATAAAGCTGGAATGTTTACTTTTTCACGTAAGGTAGAAAACACTGTTGTAGCGCAACGTAGAAAAAGTCAAATGAGTCTAATACTAGAAACTTTGTATAATGTAAATACGGATTTTGCCGAGTCAGACTTTGCAAGGTTATATATTGACATTAAACGAAGTATCACACATCGAAGTTTATTATTACTATATACTAATTTTGAAACATTAGATGCTTTACACAGACAGCTCCCCTATTTACAAGCTATTGCAAAAACACATTTATTAGTTATTATTTTTTTTGAAAATACAGAACTTAAGTCTCTATTAGACATACCGGCAATAACAACGCAACAAATTTTTGAAAAAACAATAGCCGAAAAATTCGTGTACGAAAAGAAAATGATTGTTAATGAACTAAGTAAGCATCGTATACATTCTATTCTTACGGCTCCTGAAGATCTTACTATAAATACAATTAATAAATATTTAGAAATCAAAGCTAGAGGATTGTTATAGACGAATAAACAATCTATAAGTTTAGCAAAATAGAATAATTTATTTTGCTAAACTTATGAAAAGTGAATTCTAAGAATTACCAACTTATATTGGAAATTTTTGAATGTGATTGTCCACTTTTTTGATTGTAAGCACCGGTTTTCCAATAAAATTTACCATCCCAACCATTTTTTTCTACCGTAAAGCTAAAGTCTTTATCTCCTCCCTTTATTGTAACAGTACGCTTATTAAAAGTAATTTTAAATGTTCCTGATGTCCCATCTTTTAATCGATGTGTTTTATTCTTAGCACCATTCTTTGTTCGATAATCAGCTTTAAAATAGCCATTTCCTTTACTATCACCATGGTACTCTATTTTTAAAGCTGGGCCACTACCAATATCATTATGAAGCTGCATAACAGTAAATCCGCCATGTTTTTTACCCTCTCCAACAACTTGAACCTTGGCTTCAAATGTTTTTTTAGCATCTTGACTAAATCCATTTTTATACCTTAATTCAGAACGATTTGACTTACCTTTTGCTTTAAAAACCAAAACATTCTTAGAATCTCTAGAAAAACTAGCGTCATCGTGTGTGATACCTTTAAATTTTTCACTGGGTTTATTCGATTTATCTTTCGCTGGTTTCCCCATCTGTAATTTTGCTTTATCTACTGTCTTTCCTGAGACTTTAGCATTTACAGAAAGTTCACTAGATTCTGGTTCATCAATAGGGTCATCTTTAGAACAAGAAAACGCAAGCAATAAGAATGCGGAAATTAAAAAAAACAAACTCGACCTAAAGAAATTACTGTTTTCATTTTTGATTTTTACATTTTTAATCATCATTATTTAAAAGTTTTAAAAGTTAACATGTCCAATATGAACATATTTACCTCTATAACAAATAACTATGAATCCACCCTATCATAAAACTATACTAAACATTGTTAAACAATCATAAGACGCTAACGGTTGATCTTATGTTAAGTGTCTATTTATGCCACTAAAATCAATTTTTATGATCTAAATCATAATATTCATTAATTTTAAAACCATCAATTAGAAAATACTACAAAATAGATCATCAAAAATGACAAAAAAAACGGATACACAACATATCATACGAGAAGCCAAACCTAATGAATATCAAAAAATTGGAGAACTAATGGTTACTACGTATTCACAGTTAAAAGATTTTCCGAACCAACAAGAAATACCTGAATATTATAAAATGTTGACCAACATTGGTGAATTAACCAAAAAACCCAAGGCTAGGTTACTTGTTTGCGTTTCTTCTACAAATGATATAATGGGCGGTGTTGTATACTTTGGAGACATGCAATATTATGGATCAGGTGGTAGCGCTACTAAAGAAAAACAAGCAGCTGGATTTAGATTACTTGCCGTAAGTCATGATTTTAGAAAAAGAGGAATAGGCAGACTATTGACAAAAGCTTGCATCGAAATTGGAAAAACAGAGAAACAAAAGCAAATAATTATACACTCTACTAAGGCTATGCAAATAGCATGGGATATGTATGAGAAAATGGGCTTTACAAGATCTGAAGATTTAGATTTTACTGTAGACAATCTTATTGTTTTTGGGTTTAGACTTTATCTGTAGGTTTAATTGTTTTCAAAAACATAACCAGCAACCACGTTTTCTAAGTACACTATTTCTATCATTTTTAACCAAAACATTAGAATACCTTGTTAATTTAACAAAATGTAATGTTAATTTTTGTTAGTAGAAGTTAAAATTTTATTGTTAAACCTCAAGTATATTGAATGTAATCACATTCAATTTTAACATTTTTACCGTACATTTTGCAAGACAATCAAATTTGATATTTATAACTACCTAAATAATCTAAAATCAGATATATAATTCTTTTAATGTTTATTAATAAACAAATGCAATTCTATTCTCTTCTATGCTATAACAGTTTTGCAAAAAAGGTTTTACCACACCCCAAACCTCCTGTGTTTACTGGATTTTGTTAAAATTTACTTTTATTTTTTTATATACATTCGCTGCCTTAATACAAACTCTTAATATAAAAAATTATGAAAAAAAATGTTTATTACGGCTTTTTAGGATTAGCTATCGCCGGACTCGTTTCTTGTCAATCAGAACTTGAAGACGGACAGGATAACCAACAAGCATTACGTACTTCTCAAATAGAATCTTTAGGATTTAGTTCTGAAGGAATGTATAATGCTACTATGGAGGGTAAATCAGGTATCGTAGTCGAAGGTGATATATTTTTAGATGATTCTATGATTAGTAATCTTTTAGGTAATGATAAAGGTAGTAATGATGAAATTCAACAAAAACATTATGTTACTCCCAATTTGTTACCCAGAAATAGAGATGTCACTATCGATGTATATTTAGATTCTTCTTACGGGTCTAATATGGTTGCTGCATTTAATGAAGCCCTAAGTCGATATAATGAATTGAACTTAAATGTTACCTTTAGAAGAACTTTTAGAGAACGAGGATCTGATATAGCCATACTTTCAAGAAACATTCCTAATACTCCTCGAGGAGGTACTGTTTTAGGAAGAAGTGCTGGATTTCCTAGAAATAGTAGACCGGCAACACCAATCACTTTAAACTCTCGTATATTTGGTGGTACTAATGTTCCTGCCGACACACCTACTGTAATTGCACATGAAATTGGTCATGCTATTGGTTTCCGTCATACAGATTTTGCCGATCGTTCATTTAGTTGTGGTGGTGACTTTGATGCCGAAGGTAGAAGCGGCGCATTGTTTGTTCCTGGTACTCCTAGAGGTGCAGAAGCAGGTTCTTGGATGCTAGCTTGTAGTAATGGTAGTGATCGCCCATTTACAAGATCAGATAGAACTGCTTTACAGTTTGTTTACTAAAAAGCAAAACCAATATATATAATTTTAAAAAGAGTGGAAATTGTTCCACTCTTTTTTTATGTAACTCCTAATTGTGAATAGTTAATCACATTTCATCCTATTAAAACGACAACTCGGTAGTTTAGATTGGGCAAAAGCTTCGTATTTATAGACATTTGAATCATCAAAATAAAACAAATTCTATACATCAAAACTTAATATATTATGAAAACTATTGCCTTATTAATAGCATTAATGATTTCAAATTTTATTCTTCAAGCTCAAGAAGAAACCAAAGGAATAACTATTACTGTAACCGTACCAAATGTAACTAGTTCTGAAGGTGAAGTACTATTTGGCCTGTATGATGAAAGTACATTTTTAAAAGCCGCTCCTATCCAAGGTGAAAAAAGTAATATTGTAGATGGAGTAGCTACCATCACATTCAAAAACGTCCCTAAAGGAGTATTTGCGATTTCTTGTTTTCATGACAAGAATGGTAATAATAGAATGGATTTTGAAGATAATGGAATGCCTAAAGAAAACTATGGTATATCGAACAACAATATGAGTTATGGTCCCCCAGTATGGCAAGAAGCCAAATTTGAAGTGAATTCTGAAAATTTAGAAATGGAAATTAGAATGTAATATCAATTAAAAAAAAGAGGTTGCTTAAAAAAGTAACCTCTTTTTAATTTATGCTGTCAATAAATGTCAACAATGTTCTTTCTTAAGAATTTTATTAAAGTTTAGCTTTGTTCTTTTACAATACCTTTACTCACAAAAAGTTTCTTTAATCTCATATCTGAAGGTCTGGGAGCATTACTAGAAACAATATTTCCATCAGGATCTATTAGTATAAATTTTGGAATAGATTTTACAGCATATGATTTTATAAAATTAGAGTCAAAATCATGATCTGCTAAAAGTTGTATACCTCTTAATTGTTCTTTGTTTATATATTTTTTCCAAACATCACGATCTTCGATTTTATCAACCGAAATACTCACAAATTCAATAGTGCTATTTTTATATTCTTCCTCTAATTCTTTCAAATAGGGAATTTCCCTTTTACAAGGTACGCACCAAGTAGCCCAAACATCTATATATACATATTTACCTTTAAAGTCTACAAGACTACTCGTTCCTCCCAAAACATTTTCATAATTTTCAAAAACTGGTGATGGATTACCTACTTCAATCTTTTTTGCTTCTTTAATCACCTGTTCTACAACATTTATATAATTCTTGTCAACACTATTTTTTAGATAAAACTGTCTAAAATTTTCTCGAAATACTCCTGTACTTCCATTTATCCCAGTAATACTAGTTTTATAGAGATAATATTCTCTAAGAGGTGGGTAAGTAAAAGAATCTAAAATGAAAGTTTTATAATAGTATTGATTGGGTAGAAAAAACCTTTTATTTATAGTATCTGCTCTTCTATTTTTACTAGCATAGTGTCTCAACTTATTTTCTATAATGGTATTAAGCACTAAAGATTCTCCAAAAAACAATATAGAATCATTAATATTAATGTCCTTATCCACTATCGATTTTAAACTATCGATTTTCTTCTTCGGCAATTTATTTCTAAACGTTTCTTTACGAAGACTATCCATTTTTTTTCTAAACTCAGGTTGTCGCATTTCATCTCCTTTTGCTTGACTAATCATGAATTTAGCCTTCTTAAATGCGTCTTGATTAACGCCATAATTATCAGCATATGTTGTAAGTGCTAACACTGAGAATACTTCTAGCTTTTTACGTTCGGCACTAACAAAATTATTATCAAAATCAGAACTATTAAGTAGACGTTTAAGCTCTTCAATTTCTGTATGAATATCTTTTTTGTAATCCTTCAAATTCTTTTTGATAAGGTCATCAAAAGCACTTGAAGTAGTTTGGTATCTATCATAAATCAATTTTGATTTTTGTAAAAAGTTATTTTCTTCGGCACCGATACCATCAAAAAGAACCTTATCCCCTTGAATCTTCATTTTTAGATCAAAACCAGGCGAGATATAAATCACAATATCATTAATAGTGTAATACCCTTTTTTAAGACTATCGGAGCTAATGACAAATTGATTTTCTTTATTTAACAGAACTTCCTTAGAAAAGTTTCCGCGTTTATCAAAATTCACAAAATTTTGATCTATTTTTTCTATTGTACCAGCTATACTAATTTTTTCTTGACTACATGAAATTAAGCCAATAATCAAAACTAAAAACACACTTCTATAAAACATAATTTTTCTTTTTTTTAAGGCGACTAATTTAAACTAAATAATTAGTTCAAACTAATTATTTAGTTTAAAAATATTATTCACACAAAAATGCACCTCAAAAATCATCACAAACGTCACTATTATCCTCGTTAAAAGTTTTGAGAGTAATTTTAAACTCTTCTAATTTCAAACAATACAACACTACGTTTTCACAAGAACAGAATGTTAAAGAAAATTATCTAACATACATAAGGAGATACAAAATCATGCATGAGCCAACGTATGAACGAGTTATAACATTATAAATGGATAATATTTAATTTAAAAAAATACTTGTATAAAAAAGTAGGGTAAATACGTTTTAAAATGTTTTTAATTAATACAAAAAACTGTCATGATTACTTTATAATAGAGACTCAATAATAGATATAAACTAAAATAAGATAAAAGAAACTGATCAATCTATCTACTCAAATTACCTTTCAACTCTTAAATTTGCGCGCCAATAAAATTACAACTACACTCTTTTCAACCTAAAAAAACCAGACATTATGAAAACCATAGTTTTTGAATCACAAAAAACTATTCTATTAAGAATTCCTCTTATAGCAATATTGATTTTTAACACCAAAATGCTAGCGCAACAAGAAACCATAAAAACGACTCGAATAGCTAACAAATTAACAAGACTTTATAAAGAAGTGATTGCCAATGATTATCAAGTAAGAGAAACCGAAATTAACAACTTAAAACGCCTTTTAAATACCAATACTGTAAGGTTCTCTAAAAAAGAAACCATATTAATGTCGATCGTATTATCTATTGGTTTAGGTAGTTTGATAGTAGTTTATTTAAGAAAGCGAAAAAAACTAAGAGCTATAAGACATAAAAATAGAAATCAAGAACTTTCCTCTTATAATGAACATATCAAAGCAGAGCAACTTTCTGCTACACTTATTGCTCAAGAAGAAAAGATAAAAAAGTTAGCAGAGTATAATAATGAACTCTTTGAAGTAATAGAAAAGAGCGCACCTCAAGATGTAGAAAAAATAAAACAGGATATTGATCAATTGCTTAGCGATCTCAAAATAGATTCTATAATACCTCATAAAACCGAAAAACCTCAAGAGACAAAGCATAGTAGGCTGTTATATGTGTTAAAACAAAAACATCCAAGTCTTTCTAAGACAGATCTAAAACATTGTCTTTTTATATACATGCAGCTTTCACTAAAAGAAACTGCAGCATTACTTCATGTAACTATTGCAACAGTAAAAAGTGGTAGACATCGAGCAAAAAACAAAATTAATCTCAATCCTAATAGTAAACTAAGAGAATACTTAGATCAAATATGATTAATTTTATTTTTTAATTCTTATTGGTTAAAATATAAAGAGCCACTCATAAATATATACAACCCCCTATTACCCGAAAAATAATAGCATATACATCTAGAGCAACTCTTTACTATACAAACTAATTCTGTTGTGAATTATAATTTTCTAAAGTCTTTTCTTTTTACATTCTTAATAGATAATTTTCGCTTCTTACTATTATAACAGATTGCTTCTAGAAGGATGAGAAAAATAGATTCGAAACAAAACATTTTTAACTTGCCTTTTAAACTTTAAAAACAAAACTTTCTAGGTCTAGCTTTGTATTTATGATCCCTACTCGTACAATATTATTTTTTTCATCTAATAAATAAGTTGTGGGTGTAGACTCGACTTGGTAATCATTGATCACTTTGATAGTCCCCACTAATTGCACAAAACTATACTGATTTTCTTTAGAGTGTTTTTTTAAATCTTCAACAGTAATCCCTTCTTCAATAACAATTACATCAAGATTTGTATATTCTTTCGAAAAATTGTGTAGCTCAGGATAATACTCTTTGCAATAGTTACAGTCTTTAGATCCAAAGACTAAAATTTTTCTTTTTTCGTTAGAAAAATCATTAAGACTAATTATTGCACCTTCTTTATTAAGCAATTCAAAATTTGGTGCTGGTGGTTTATCTATACTGGTTTCTGTATAAACATTATTTGTAAAAGACATAGATGCAACTTTATCTTCTAGTGTTTCTATTTTTACTAAAGCCGTATCTAAAGAGAACTTCATTATCACCAATAAAATGATACAAGAAATTGTTACAGTAGTCAGAATCCCAGAAATAATATTTGATTTCATGTTTTCTTAGTTAAAAATTAAAGAGCTGTCCTAAGATATTTTAATCCCCCTTTGCCCCAAAAAAGCAAGCACATCCAGAACAACCCTTTAATAAAAGTTGGTTTTATGAAGTTTTATAAATTTCTACAGTTTTCTCTTTTTTTCGAATACCTCCAAAAAGTACTTTTTACCTTATAGGTTTGTTTTGGAATATTTCTAAAATGATTTGGGAAAGCTTTCCAGATACTATTTCTCTCAAAAACGGTTACTGGATCCTTACCAAATGGCTTTACATATGTTACATTAGCATCTCCAAGGATATGTACATCTAGGCTATAATTTCTTTCTTCCTCTCTTTTTTCAGCTATAATTCTAAAATCGCAACGTTTACCCTTAGGTACTACATCTCCATTTTGCCAATTAATAACATCTGTTCTACTTTCTTTTTTAGTTCTTTTTGTGTTGATTCCACTTTCAAAACCTATTTCGGTACCAAAATCAACTCCAGCACCCAAAAATTTAGATGATACTTTAAAAGTTAGTTTTGCATTTACTTTATTGGTAAATTCAAGAGATTCTTCTGTAGATCTTTCATAACTGTACGCTCTACCACTTAGTGTAACAGCTCTATCCCTACGTCCTCTTTCGTTTATTACTTGTAATGTAAATGGCCCTTGAATGGTACGAACTTTAGCTCCTCTTACTTCTTTTCTTCGTAACTCCCAAGTTGCGGGGTTTTCGCTACCCTTACATTGTGCAAAATATTGTGGGCGATGCGGAAAATTATACCAAGAACATATATTTCTATTTTCATGTCTAAACGTCCAACTCATACCACCTACGAATTGTCTTTGATCTCTTCTCCATTTTGGAGCTTTTGTAGTATATCTCGCCATGGCTTGTTGCTCATCAGAGCCACTCATTCCATTATTATTCAAATCTCTACTAGTCATAACTCTACGAAAATGACTGTTGTTCTTAGCATTATTGAACCTGGTAGCTCTTAATTTTAAATACTCCTCTTCAGAAATTTGATCTCCCGACTTTGTGATGACAAAAGTGTTTTCGGTGTCTAAGGTTGTATCAATAAGAGTCGATTCTGTTGGAAGTGTTTCTTCGGTTTGTTTTTCACAGGATACAATTATTAATATTGCTCCTACTAAAATTATTGGTTTTAAGATTTTCATAATTTTAAGTTTAAAGATTTAATAAATAAAATTAATTATCAAGTTGATCAACGTGACAAATCTATTCTTTAGACAGGAAGAAAAATAAATTTTTAGGTATGCAAAAGGTTGGCAAAAAGTATGCATTTTGCTAGAAAAGGTTGGCAAAAAAAGTTCTTTACGCTAAACAAAAACTTAACTTATGGTTAAACCCCACTACTACTTAAATTAAACTAAACTATTGAAGGAAAATTATTTGAACATATTTTTTACAAGGTGTCTATAAAAAATCTAGTTTATAGTTTAGACGTATATATAATTTGGTAAATCATGGTTGCGAAAGATAGGACTCCAGGACTAGTTCATCATCAGGGATTTAACATGTGATTTAAAATTTGAAACATTATTCTTAAGAATTTTGCTTCGAACTTTGCATCGTATTGTTTGAACTTCTGAAATTTGCATTTGAAGCGTTTTTGCAGTTTTATCTTCAGGTATTTCTAAATATAAAAAAACACAATGCTGTATCTCGGCATCAGAAAAATTTGGATATAAAGGTCGTAATTGGTTTGCTATAATATCATGAAAAGGTAAATAGCTTATTTTTTTTTCTTTGGGTTTAGATTTTAAACTATGCTCATGAAAACCTGTTACCATATCGCAATTTGCTGCCATTTTAGTTTCAAAAAAATGCCCTAACGCTCTTCCTCTTCCTGACTTAATAAATGCAAGTTCTTGTTTTTGTTTTTTCAAAAGTACATCTGCAATTTTATTTTCTAGCTTATACTTTTTTATTTTTTGATCTCTCTTTTTAATTTCTGTAGAACACCATAGAAATAAGCCTAACAAACCTATTACTAGTATTGGTAAAATTATAAAAAACACAAGCTCTGTATTGTAAGAAAGTCCAACTATCTCATAGCTATGATAGTCTCGTTCTTTAGGAAAAGAAAGAGTATTTGATACTCCTTCTAAATCAGATAATATATAATCATTTAAAGTAAGTGACATTTGGATATACGAATTTGTGTTATAGTTTAAGCCTAATTACTTATTATATAACAATCAAATTCGGGTTTACCCTACTCATTAATGGGTAAAATATTCAATACTTTACCATAAGGATTACATTATTTAAACCTTGACAATTAAAACTACTACTATACACTTAATCCAAAATAGTTCCTATTTTAGGTAACAAAAGATTATTTACTTAATAAAATAGATAAAATAAATTTTTACCACAACCTTAATAGTTTTAACTAATAGCTTTATTATTTTTGTGATCCAAAAATAGCACAACTATGACCATAACTCAATTAAAGTATGTATTGGCGGTAGCAGAACATAAAAACTTTACTAAAGCCGCAGAGAAAACTTTTGTAACACAACCTACATTAAGTATGCAGATTCAAAAATTAGAAGATGAATTAGACATTCTTATTTTTGATCGTAGTAAAAAACCAATTGCCCTAACAGAGGTAGGAAGTAAATTAGTGCATCAAGCTCGAAATATTGTAAATGAAAGTGAACGAATTCAAGATATTGTTGATCAACAAAAGGGATTTATTGGGGGTGAGTTTAAACTAGGAGTTATCCCGACGGTAATGCCTACTCTATTACCTATGTTTTTAACTAATTTTATTAAGAAATATCCCAAAGTAAAACTTAAAATAGAAGAACTTCATACAGAAGCTATAGTAGAACGGTTACAAGACGGTCATCTTGATGCGGCAATTGCGGCAACTCCATTAGAAATAGATACAATAAAGGAACGTGTTTTGTATTATGAACCTTTTGTTGGATATGTCCCTACAAATCATAGGTTAAGTAAGAAAAGTAAACTTGACACTGCTGATCTTGATATTGATGATATGTTACTTTTAGAAGATGGTCATTGTTTTAGAGATGGGATTCTTAATTTATGTAAAACAAAAAGAAGTTATGATGAAGATCATTTTCAATTAGAGAGCGGAAGCTTCGAAACCTTAATAAAATTAGCTAATGAAGGATTAGGAATGACATTGCTACCCTATCTACACACTTTAGATATTAAAAATACTGAAAAAAGCAATCTTCATTACTTTAACGAACCATCTCCTGCAAGAGAAGTAAGCCTTATTTTTAACAAGAGTGAATTAAAAATGCAAATCATAGAGGCTTTACATAACACAATAGCCGGAGTTATAAAAGGTGCTATTACTTTTCAGAATGTAGAAATTATTAGTCCTTTGGCTAAAAACTTATAATAGTTATTCTAAGTCTTGGGTAAAACCTTAAATATATTAGATACTAAAAAACTACAATTATTAAAAAAGCGACTCGAAAGTCGCTTTTTTTATGTTATTGATTTAAATAAATTAAACAAGATTGTAATTCTGGTTGTTTCACTGTTAGTGATTGAATCCAAATCTTTAGTTCTTCAATTTCATGTGGAAGTAATCTGTTTAGTGCTTTCAGTACTTCCTTTGTAAAAAGATTAACATCAAAACTTACTTTTCTAAGGACCGTCTTGGTATAATCAAACATAGCTCTAGCCATATATCAAATAGGGGTTTAAAATGTTAGGTTTAAACAAGTAATTGTAGGAATAAGCTTACTGTTTTTAAAGTTGTTTACCCAAATATAGTGAAACATATCTAGAAAAAAAGTGTTTTAGCGCTTATTTAACATTGCTAAAAACTATTATCGCCATCTAGAAGGTCTCCTAAACCACCTAATATACTACCTTCTCCTTTACTTTTGCCCCCACCTCTTGGAGCTAAAGCTAGTACCCTATTTGCTAATCTACTAAAAGGTAAAGACTGTATATATACTACTCCTGGTCCTGTAAGTGTTGCAAAAAATAAGCCTTCGCCCCCAAAAATGGTATTTTTTATACCACCTACAAATTCGATATCATAGTTTACACCTTTAGAGAATCCTATAATACACCCTGTATCAATTTTTAAGCGTTCTCCTGCTTGTAATTCTTTTCTAGCTGTGGTACCACCTGCATGTACAAATGCCATACCATCACCTTCTAGTTTCTGCATGATAAACCCCTCTCCACCAAATAATCCTCGTCCTAGTTTTCTAGAAAACTCTATGCCAACAGAAACGCCTTTTGCAGCGCATAAAAAAGCATCTTTTTGACAAATAAATTTTCCGCCATAATTAGTTAAATCTATAGGTATTATTTTTCCTGGATATGGTGATGCAAAACTTACTTTCTTTTTTCCTACAACTTCATTATAAAAGGCTGTCATGAACAAACTTTCTCCTGTTAAAAGCCTCTTTCCCGCTCCAAAGATTTTGCCCATAACACCTTTGTCTTTATTCGAGCCATCTCCAAAAATGGTATCCATTTTAATCCCATCTTCCATCATCATAAAACTACCAGCTTCTGCTATAACCCCTTCTTGTGGATCTAATTCTATTTCCACATATTGCATTTCTTCACCTATAATTTCGTAATCGATTTCGTGTGCTGTCATACTATTTACTATAAATTGATTTATGAATATTTACTTTATGAGTAAACAATACTTCAATTATGTTACACATTCTTAAACGAACCTTATAACTCACTTGATTAATGCTTCACTTTCACTGTCCATTCAAAATTAAAAGTTGATACTACTACTCCCTCTTTATTTGTACCAACTGCTTTCATCCATACAGTCTGTCCTTCTCCAGTCTCAATAGTCTTTTTTATTGCATCTGCCACTAAATGGCCATCGTTGCAGACAAATGTTATTCTACCCGTTGCTTTTTTGGTAAAACTTGCATTATTATTGGCTACTAACATTGATATTTTTTTTCCACTATTACGTATATATCCTGTAACTAGAGCTCCTGTCGTTAATTCTGCAGCCATACCTTGAACTGCCCAGAACATAGAGTTAAAAGGATTTTGATTTATCCACCTATGCTTTACACTAACAGTACAGTTATCTCTATCAATACTTTTTACACGCACTCCGCATATCCAAGCAGATGGTAATTTTAGAAATAAAAAGGTATTTAACTTACCCGGAGTAATATTCATGATTTTCTAATTTTAGTTATTACAATATAGGCAAAAGAAACAAGCATCAAAATAATTCAAAATCTTAAAATTATGTTAAATTATGGTACTATGTTTTGCATAATACCTTTTTTTAACCATATATTTGCATAAGAAACTATTATATACTTTTAAAAATGTTAGACAACAACCACAAGAATATAGCCACATTTATGCATCTAGGTGCATTTTCAAAGTATTTTATTCCTTTTGGAAATTATATAATTCCAATACTTTTATGGACAACCAATAAGGAAAAATCAAACTTTGTAGATGAGAACGGTAAGGAAGCGATTAACTTTCAATTAAGTATTTTACTATATACCGTAATATTAGGAATGCTTTCTTTTCCATTCTTCATTTTTAATGTATTTGGTGACGCTTCTGTATCTGACCTCTTTCATTTCAATGATTTTTCAATCAATTTATCTGAAGCAGGAGGGTTTAGAACATTAATAGGAGCTTCTTTTATAGGTATTATAGCCTTGGTTGGTTTTTTCTTAGAAATCATTTTCATTATTACCGCTGCGTTAAAAGCTAATAAAGGAGAGTCATATAGATATCCTCTTTCTATAAGGTTTATTAAATAATAGTAAAAAAAACGAAACACAACATACATAAATGAACCCTTCTATCAACATAACATATATTTTAACAACTCTTTTTGCAGGAGTGGCGTCTTTTTTCTTTCATGAATTAGCGCACTTTGTAACGGGCAGTTTATTAGGATATGAAATGGGTATGACATTAAACTCTGCCTATTTAATAGAAGGAAAGTATTCGACCGTTTGGCACAATCAATTGGTTAGTGCAGCAGGACCAATTTTTACGATATTAACCGGGTTTCTATTTTTTTATATTATCAAAAAAACGAAAAACGTGTATTGGTACCCATTTCTATTTTTTGCCTTTTTATTCAGGTTAATGGCAATGATCGTATCTATAATTAACCCTAATGATGAAGCAAGAATTAGTGAGTGGTTAGGCTTAGGAACGTGGATACTTCCATTATTAGTTAGCTTTACACTATTTTTTCTAGTCATTAAGACATCAAAAGAACAGAAATACTCTGTAAAATTTAATCTCATCAATTATCTTTTAGCATCTGTATGTATTGCAGCTGTTGTATTCTCTGATCAATATTTTTTTAAATAACCATCAAACATCAATCAAAAAATGAACAGTTTAACCTTTAAAAATTAGTTTTATGAAGATCGAAAACACAAAAGCGCAAATGCGCAAAGGTGTTCTGGAATATTGCATACTTTCTATCCTCAAAGACGATGATGCTTATGTAGCTGAAATTTTAGAAACCCTAAAAGATGCAAAGATGCTTGTTGTAGAAGGTACTATATACCCCTTACTTACAAGATTAAAAAATGCAGGATTACTTAGCTATAGATGGGAAGAATCAACATCTGGACCACCACGTAAATATTATGGATTAACAGAAACAGGAAAATTGTTTCTAAAAGAATTAAATACCACTTGGAACGAATTACAAAATGCTGTAAATCTGGTAACCAAACAAAAAAAGAAGTAAAATGAACAAGACAGTTAATATAAATTTAGCAGGTATATTTTTTCACATAGACGAAGATGCGTATCTAAAAATGCAACGCTATCTTGATGCCATAAAACGCTCCTTTACAGATTCGCAGGGTCGAGATGAGATTATTGCCGATATTGAAGCTCGTATAGCAGAATTATTTAATGAAAAAATAAAAGACGAAAAACAAGTCATAGGTGTCAAAGAGGTAGAAGAAGTGATCACCGTAATGGGACAACCCGAAGACTATAGATTAGATGAAGAAATATTTGAAGACGAACCAAGTACAGCTAATCAAACGCCTAAGACATCTAAACAATTATTTAGAGATACAACCAACTCTTATGTAGGAGGTGTAAGTTCTGGACTATCACATTATCTTGGTATAGACCCTATTTGGATTAGATTGGCGTGGATATTATTTACTATTTTTTCTAGTGGTGCTTTTGTCCTTATTTATGTGGCCTTTTGGATATTTGTTCCCGAAGCGAAAACTACATCTGATTTTTTGGCAATGAAGGGTGAAGCCGTAAACATAAGTAATATCGAAAAAAAAATCAAGGAAGGTTTCGATGGAGTGGCTGATACCGTTAAGAATGTAGATTACCAAAAATATAGTAACAAAGTAAAAAGTAGTTCTACAACATTTTTTGATGCATTAGGAGATGTGTTACTCTTTTTACTAAAGATTTTTGTAAAATTTATAGGTATACTACTCATTATAGTATCAGGAATAACATTAATTAGCTTATTTATTGGTCTATTTACAGTAGGAACATTTGGATTCATGGATATGCCATGGGTAGAATATTTTGAAGTAGGTAGCCACCCAGAAGTACCACTATGGTTACTATCGTTACTATCATTTTTTGCTGTAGGAATTCCTTTTTTCTTTTTATTCATTCTTGGACTAAAGATCTTAATCAACAATTTAAAATCTATCGGAACAGCCGCAAAGCTTGGATTATTAGGAGTTTGGATATTTGCAATAATAGGATTAATTATAATAGGCATTAGACAAGCAACACTTGAAGCGTATGATGCCGAAGTAATTACAGAAGAAAAACTGTTACCGATCACGCAAAGCGATACACTTACGATCAAAATGCAAAAGAATAGTCGATATACAAGACATTTACAACACAGGCATGATTACAAAATTAAGAGAGACAATCAAGGGAATCGAGTAATCGTTACTCAAGATATAGAGATATACTTAAAACCATCTAACAGAAATAATAATGTAGGCATTAGTATCGAAAAGAAAGCCGAAGGAAGATCATATGAAGAAGCCTCTACTAGAGCCGAAGACATTAAATATTCCTACGAAGTAGATGATAAAACTTTATTATTAGACGGTTATGCGATTACAGAGTATGCTAATAAGTATAGAGATCAAGAAGTTAAAGTAATACTAACATTACCCGATGGAGTAACCATTTTTGCAGATGATAATACATCATCTTATAACAACTCCTGGAAGTATGATGATTATATCACTATTGATAATAAAGAAGAAAAGTATTTACAAATAATTAACGGAGAATTAGTATGTGAGAATTGCCCAGATGATGAAAACGAGTGGGAATATAAAGAATCAGATGATGATAGTGTAAATATTAATATCAACACAGATGATTCTGATACTAAACTTAAAATTAATGAAGAAGGAGTGCGACTCAAAAGTGAAGAAGTAGATATTAAAATAGACGAGAACGGAATAGACATCAAAACCGATAATTAAATTAATCAAAAAACGAACAGTTCAATCACATTAAAACACACAATTATGACAACGCTAGCCAAAATTTTAGTAACCTTATGCTTATCATTAGCATGTTGCTCCTGTAATATCACTTTTAATGGTATTAAAGGTGAAGGAGAAGTAGTAAAAAAAGAAATAGCTATTAATCAAGATTTCGAAGCTGTAAAAGCAAGCAGAGGATTAGATGTAATACTTATCAAGAGCCCGGATAAAAAAGTAGTCGTAGAAGCAAATGAAAATCTTCATAAACATATAAAAGTAACTGTAGAAGGAAATACCTTGATTATTACTTCTGACAAGAATATTTATATGGCAGACGAAAAAAATATCTACGTATCTTATGATAAACTAAACAAGGTTCATGTTAACAGTGGCGCAAGTGTTGCTTCTGAAGAAACAGTTGTTCAAAAAGATCTTGATCTAAGTGCTACTAGTGGTGCTGATATAAAATTAAAGATCAAAGCAGAAACTGTTGTTACATCTGTAACTAGTGGTGCTATGATTGGTCTTACAGGAAAAGTAAATAATCATAAAGCTAATGCTACCAGTGGAGCAAATATGCGTGCAGAGGATTTATTAAGTTTAGTAACAGAAGCAAAGGCTACCAGTGGAGCTAATATTAGAATTCATGCAAAAAATGAATTTACCGGAAAAGCCACTAGTGGAGCCAATATTATATACTATGGTAAACCTGAAAAAGTATCCGAGGTGGATAACTCAGGTGGAAATGTAAGAAGACAATAAAACCTAACAACCTAACCAATCAAATTAATCAACCACAACAACTATCCAATCAAAACTAACTGTCTAGAAAGTAACAACTAATCAACCAATCACTTTTTAGGCAGTTTTCTTTTTAATACAACATCAAATCAAAAAAAGACCTCATCAGTCTATATCAATCAAAAAACGAACATTATGATAGCAACTACACAAGCTAAAAACATAATCTTATTATGTTTATTTATAGTATTATCAAATAACCTCCTAATTGCTCAATCACCTTCTAATACAGATACTGACTCTGTAAAAAACACTATTTTAAAACTTGATCAAGAATTCTGGAAATCATATAACACATGTGATATAGAAACTTTTAAAACATTTTTTATACAAGATTTTGAGTTTTATCATGATAAAGGTGGATTAACTGCTGGGTTAGATCATATGATGGAGCTTGTAAAAAGTGGGTTGTGCGGTAGTGAAAACCCTAGAGTCAGAAGAGAAGTTATAGAAGGATCTGTAAATGTATATCCTTTACGAAACTACGGTGCGATTATAAGTGGTGAACATCGTTTTTACATTACAGAAAAAGGAAAAAAAGAAAGATTAACAGAAGTTGCAAAATTCACTCATGTCTGGCAGCATAACGATAAAAAATGGAAAATGACCCGAGTTTTAAGTTATGATCATCAACCTGCTCCACAAAATACCGATAAAAAAGAAATCTCGGTAACTGATGAGATTTTAGCACAATACCTTGGAACGTATCAGGCTCCTAAAACAGGAACTGTAGTTGTATCAAAAAAAGATAATTTATTACAAATTACGGCTGGTAAGATGGAAATGATCGTATATCCTCAATCAAAAAATCTATTTTTTCATAAACAAAGCCCACTTACCTTTGAGTTTGTTAAAGATGCTCAAGACACAACAATCAAATTTATTGTTCGCGAAAACGGAAACATAGCCGAAGAAGCAAAAAAAGTCAAGTAATCAAAATGTAACTATTTTCAGGTTTAATGTATTAATTTTATCTTTAACAGTCCCACGTTCTCCTAATCTTACAATCATAAGTATTATTTTGACTGCCAATCCCGGGGCATCGATTATATTCCCTTTTTTTGCCGCCTTATAATCTCGTTCTTTAATAAGTTCTGGAATATTTTCATCTATAGTATTTGCCATTTTTACAGCAAAATCCCACGCACCATCTCTTGCTAATTTCATACTAAAATCCACTAAAAAATCATCTGCCTTTCGTGTTAGTTTTAATATCTTCTTTAAAGTAGGCCAAATTTCTGCTAAATCATTCTCTACTTCGTTAACCAATGATGATAAAATATCATTAATTTTATCAAAATCCCCTTTTAGATCTTCAATAGTACTTCTATTAGAAATCTGGGCAGCAGCAATCCCCAAATCAAGGTTAATATGGGCATTAATTCCTACCAATAAATGTTGTAACACAATCGGCCAATACATTTTAGACAATGTAAATGCTTTTGTCCAACTCATCGTTATCTCTTTATCTTCTTGATAAGCAAAATAAGCTTCAAGATACCTGTTCGCAAATATCACATCTAACTTTTCCATTCTTGGGCCATCATCAAAAAAATCATTTTCGATTCCTTCTTTTACTTTGATCGTCACTTTTCTATATAAAGCTGCAAAATATCCCAATGGATTATTATCGGTCTTTGATTGAATAATGATATCTTCTAAAATAACAATAACATCATTTATGGTTTGTGCTGGTATCACGTTACTTATTGGTTTTGGTTTTAATACGTTTATTAAATATACGCTCTTTACTTTTGTTTTTGTACATGTATAATTTTCTAAATATCAAATATGAGATACAAAATCCTTAATTCTCACACTGCGATGCAACTTTAATTAAGTATATAAGTCTTTTTTGAAAAGAAATTTTACAATAAATCATATACTTAAACTTCAAAAAAATTGTTTATTAGCATACAAATCTGATATAAATATGAAAACGTCAATGTTGTTATTAGGTTCTCTTTTATTTATAGGGAATGTTTATAGTCAAAAAGAAAAAATTAAAGGCAATAAAATTGTTAATACAGAAGAAGTAGCTATAGAAGGTTTTCATACTATAGAAATATATGACAATTTTGAAGTCGCTATTGATGAGAGTAGCGATAATCAAGTTCGAATTGAAGCCGACAGCAACCTACACGAACATATACAAGTTACTGTTCAAGATAGTATATTAACTATTACGTCTGATAAAGATTTACGTCGCGCAAAAGCATTAAATATTGAAATTTTTTATGCTTCAGACATAAAGAAGATAACGCTTTATAATAAAGCACATATAAAGTCATTATCCACAATTAATTCTGGCGAATTAACTGTAGAGGCAAATGATAACACCGAAGTTTTTATAACCGCAGATGCGGGCAAATTATCTTGTACTGCAAACGGGAAATCTACAATTGAATTTCATGTAACGGCAAAAGATGTCGTTTATCAAATAAACGATAATGCAGAAGCTAAAGGAATAGTAACTACCGATAATCTGAAAGTCGATTTATATCAAAAAGGATCGGCTAAGCTTGAAGGTACAGTGCAATCCATGTTGCTAAGAGCCGATAATGAAACTGACTTTTATGGTGAAAAATTAAGCAGTACTAAAACCTCTTTAATAGCAGAAGGTTCTAGTGATTGTTATATTTTGGTAAACGAAGAAGTTATCATAGAAGCTACCGATAAGACTGAAGTTTTTATTTTAGGTGAACCTACTACCACTACAATTAAGGCATTCTCAAACGAGGCTACATTATTTAAGAAAAATGTAGATTATGTTCCTAGTAAGCTTAGATTAAACTAAAAACACACTATTAAAATCTTAATAAAACCTCATTTTTCAACCATATAACTTACACATTTATTATTTTTAATCACTTCGTAATGACTAATGAGGTAGTATGAGTTTAATACGCATAGATAGCTCTATACAAATCATTTTCATGCACCATGCATAATCAAAAGTATTAAAAGCATAAACTGATCAAATAATAAGAAATTTTCAGCTCTATAATTTTGTATTTTTAAGATTCTAATTTTAACTCTTAAAACCAAAATCATGAAAAAAATTTCAATCCATTTATTGGTAACATTTTTTATGCTTACTAGTTACAACAATCTGTTTTCTCAGTGCACCAGTTGTTCCTTGAGTGGTCCATCTGAAATAAATTTAAATCAAACCAGAACTTTTTCTACAAGTACATTAAGTGGCGCAAATTATTTTTGGTCAACAACAGGTGGATTAACAATAGTAGGAAGTAATACTTCGTCTTCTGTTTCTGTAAAAGGCACTACCGCAGGTAGTGGTAAAATATGCGTGACCAGATATAAAAATGGATCAGAGCCTTGTTGTTATTGTAGAACAATTAACATTAAACCACCTTGTACTGTCCCATCTGTATCCATAGCTCAAGAACCTTTTGGTTGTCAAGGTGATGTATTAACTTTTAACGCAGTTCTAAACCCGTCAAACGCATCTGGGTCTTATAATTGGAATGTTTCTTCTGGGGGGACTATCATTGGTTCAAACTCAAATAAAACGCTTAATGTACAATCTTCTACCAGTTTCGGGTTTAGTATAAGTTTGACCTTTACATCAACGTGTAACAATACACAGGTTAATGCTTTTACATTAGCTCAATTCTTAGATTGTGGTTTTGTTATTTCACCTAATCCATCAAGTGACATGTTAATAGTTCAACCTACTACAGAAAATGATAAAGCAACAAAACCATATTCTGTTGAAGTCATAGATCAAAACGGAGAAGTGCAATTAAAGGCAAAAGTTAATAAAGATAATAACCAAATAGACATCAGTAATTTACCAAATGATTTATATTTTGTTAGGGTTGTCATGAATGGAAAGGTCATAAAAACGACTAAATTGATTAAAAAATAACAATTGAAAACCTATTAAAAACAACACCCATCAAGTTTTAAAACCTGATGGGTGTTTTATATTTCTATAATTCTTCTTAAGCAGAAACTTCTTCGCTAGTTTCTATAGTTGCCAAATATCGTTCTGCATCTAGTGCCGCCATACAACCGGTACCAGCAGCAGTAACTGCTTGTCTATATTCTTTATCCTGCACATCACCCGATGCAAATACACCTGGAAGATTCGTTTTAGTAGATTTACCCTCGGTAATAATGTACCCAGTATCATCCATGTCTATCTGTCCTTTAAAAATATCTGTATTTGGTTTATGCCCAATCGCAATAAATAATCCTGTAATCTCAATTTCAGATTTATCTCCAGTTTGATTATTTACCATTCTTAATCCTTCTACAACCTGATCCCCTAAAACTTCATCAACTTCTGTATTATATAATACTTTAAGGTTAGGTGTATTGTTTACTCTATGTTGCATTGCCTTAGACGCTCTCATATAATCTTTACGCACTAGCATAGTCACATTAGAACAAATGTTAGCTAAATACGTTGCTTCCTCAGCTGCAGTATCCCCTGCTCCAACAATAGCAACATCTTGTCCTTTATAGAAAAAACCATCACAAACTGCACAAGCAGAAACACCACCACCTCGTAATTTTTGTTCGCTAGGCAGACCTAAATACTTTGCTGTTGCTCCTGTAGAAATAATAACTGCTTCAGCTTCAATCTGCTTAGCATTATCAACAGTAACTTTATGAACTCCTCCTTCTTCTGTACTAAAATCAACAGCAGTCACCATTCCAATACGTACTTCAGTACCAAAACGTTCTGCTTGTTGTTGTAATTGTACCATCATGGTAGGGCCATCAATTCCTTCAGGATATCCGGGGAAATTATCAACTTCTGTAGTGGTTGTTAATTGTCCTCCTGGTTCCATACCTGTATACATAACAGGTTTAAGATCAGCTCTAGCTGCATATATCGCTGCAGTATATCCTGCAGGTCCCGATCCTATAATAAGGCATTTTATTTTTTCTATTGTATCAGACATATTGGTATCTTTTTGTATGATGTAAAAGTAGCAATTTGATCATAAACCTTACATTAAAGTTATTAAGAATTATTATTACTCTATAAAGTTGAATGATTGTTTTTTTCTTAACACGTAATACTATTAAATTTATACCCAAGAAATTAAGTCATCCCATAATTATGTCGTTTTTTAATGTATTAGATATTTTAGGTACTATAGCTTTTGCCATTTCGGGAGCTTTAAGTGCTATGAATAGAAAGTTAGATCTTTTCGGAATATTTATAATTGCCTTTGTCACCTCTATAGGAGGAGGAACAATACGAGATGTACTAATTGGCAACACTCCTGTATCATGGATGGAGAATACTATAAATTTGTATTTAATTGGATGTGTGACCATAGTAGCCATTATATTTAGAAACAAACTAGATTATCTTAAAAAATCATTATTTTTATTTGACACTATTGGGTTAGGTGTTTTTACAATAATTGGTGTTGAAACTGGAATAATGGCAGGTTTAGAACCTATTGTCTCAATTGCTTTGGGAGCTATGACCGGTTGCTT
This sequence comes from Aquimarina aggregata, assembly GCF_001632745.1. Lineage (GTDB taxonomy): Bacteria > Bacteroidota > Bacteroidia > Flavobacteriales > Flavobacteriaceae > Aquimarina > Aquimarina aggregata. The sequence goes on from NZ_LQRT01000046.1 coordinate 343,587, forward strand.
TGGTGGCGTATTAAGGGACATTTTATGTAATGAAATCCCCGTTATCTTTAGAAAAGAAATATATGCTACAGCTTCTATTGCAGGAGGAGTTTGTTTTATGGTGCTATATACATTAAACATCACTCAAAATAGTATCTATATAATAACAACATTACTTATTATTAGTATTCGGCTATTAGTTGTAAAATATAAAGTGTCATTACCATCATTTACGGTACAAAAATAAAAATGATGTATCATGTGAGTTAGATATTAACAATCTAGTATGGAAAAACATAGACAGTTAAATGATTTGGATTTTAAAGAGCAGTTTAAAAATACAATTTTAGACCCAACTCTTTTTTCTCACGAAGCGCATATTAGATTAGCTTGGATTTATATTACAAATTATAATGTAGTTACAGCTTGTGAATTAATTCCTGGGCAGATATTAAATTTTGCAACCAAGCACGGTGATCCTGATAAATTTAATGCCACAGTAACTATTGCTGCAATACATATTGTAGATCATTTTATACAAAAATCAGAATCTTTAAATTTTCAAGATTTCATTGCCGAATTTCCAAGGATTAAATACAACTTTAAAAAGCTTTTAAATTCTCATTATGGCTTTGATATATTTACATCTAAAAAAGCTAAATTAAACTATATTGAACCAGACATATTATCATTTTAATGTAATCTCTTGTCTTAATACCTATAAAAAAGCGCCATTTATAATGACGCTTTTTCAAAATTTCAATTTTGTATTCTAATTATTTAGGCATTACGACATCACTAATCACATGGATTACACCATTTTTTGCCATAACATCAGTTTTTGCAATTTTACTATAGTTACCATTTTGATCTTTTAACCATATTTTACCATCTTTTTCTAAAACCAAAACCTTCGCTCCTCCAAGAGTTTTTAATTCTACTTTGCCTTCACCCTTCTTTAGGGCACTAACCACATCACTAGCAGTGATTTTACCAGCAATTACATGATAGGTAAGTATCGCTGATAATTTTTCCTTGTTTTCAGGTTTTAATAAAGATTTTAATGTTTTTGAGTCAATCTTACCAAAAGCATCATTGGTAGGTGCAAATACTGTAAAAGGTCCTTCACCTTTTAGGGCTGTAACCAAATCAGCAGCTTTTAGGGCTGTAACCAATGTAGAAAAATCATCTACAGATACAGCTACATCAACAATATCCTTATTTGTTTTTTGAGCGGATATAGTTTGTGTAAATACAAATAATATAATAGTCGAAATAATAAAAACTAATTTTTTCATGATATTTATTTTAATTATTAAACAATTTTAAGCGCGCTTTACATATTCATATACACAAGTTTGATACGTTTGGATGAGGTTGGCATATTTTTTTCTTAAATTTGAGTAATCCCACCGATAAAATGCAAGATAATTTAGGGCTCATAAAACGATTACAAAATCAAGATAGCACTGCGCTTTCTAGCATATATGATCAGTATTCTGGAGCTTTGTATGGTGTAATTTTGCGTATCTGTAAAAATGAAGAACAAGCACAAGATTTACTTCAGGAAACATTCTTGAAAATCTGGCAAAAGGCTCATCAATATGATCCTCAAAAGGGGAAATTTTTTACATGGTCCTATCGAATTGCAAAAAATATATCGTTAAATGCGATGAGAAAAACTTCTAAACTCATCCAAAACGAAGATTTAAGTGTATATGAAAATAAAGAAGTTAATGAAAACCAAATAGATATATTACAACTAAATGGTTCATTAAAGCTCTTAGACCCTCATCATCAAAAAGCATTAGAACTTGTTTATTTTAATGGGCTTACTCATCGGGAAGCACACAAAGAAATGGATGTGCCCTTGGGCACCTTTAAATCTTACATTAAACAGGCATTAAAAAAATTGAGAGAGACATATCAAAAAGAACTCTTTTTATTGTGGATAATACTAGAAAAGATGATATGATGGATAGGAATTCTATAAAAGATACAGGAATATTAGAACAGTATTTGCTAGGTGAGCTATCAGATAAACAAATGACTGAAGTCGAAAATATCTTAAAGCAAGATCAAGAATTGCGTGAATATTTTCTGGCTATGGAAGATGATTTTGAAAAATTAGCTATCGAAAATGCTATCCCACCTCCTATTCATATAAAAAAATCATTATTAACTGCTGTGGCATCAACTAAAACTTTAGATGATTCAGATAAAGTAATCTCTATCAAAACAAAAGATAGACGTTCTATCTACATGACTATAGCTGCCAGTTTCGCTTTATTATTTGCCTTAAGTTCTGGTTGGTTATATAATCAATGGCAAACTGCCAGAAACACAATAAAAACTGTTCAAAATCAAACAGTTGATTTTCAAAATCGTATTAACACTCTAGAGAATCAATTAAATGAAACAAATAAATGGTATACAGCAATTAATACTCCTAATACCATACAATTAATATTAAAAGGAAATAAAATATCTCCTAATTCTACTGCTATTACTTATGTAAATCATACAGAAAAGACAGTTATATTAAATGCTAAGGGGTTGGTTAAACTAGATCAGAACAAAACGTATCAGATGTGGGCAGATGTGGATGGAGAAATGATAGACATGGGCATTGTAGCATCTAATCAAGATATGATCGCCATGAAATATATCGATAATGCCGCCTCTATAAATATTACAATAGAACCAGCCGGAGGTAATGATCACCCTACTGTTGAACGTTTAATTTCTAATGTATTTCTATAATTTATAGGTCAACCCCTATAAATACTCACATATTTAGTTTTAATATGTTTTAATTTTTAAATATACTGACTAATGAAAAATATACTTTGTATTCTACTTTACTTTACGATTAGTATTTCTTTACATGCGCAGGAAACTAAAAAATACCTGAAGAAGGTTTCATCATTAGATACTACATTAGAAACATTATATGATGTAATTTCTGGTGAAAAAGGCGAACAACGAAATTGGGAGTTGTTTAAATTTTTATTTGCTCCAGAAGCAAAACTTATCCCTTCAGGAAAAAGTAAAGAAGATATTTTTAAAGTCAGGTATCTATCTCCTGATGAATATATCAATACTTCTGGAAAGTGGCTCTTAGAAAATGGTTTCTTCGAAAAAGAAATACATCGAACCGTAAACACATTTGGAAATATTACTCACGTTTTTAGCACTTATGAATCCTTTAAAAGCAAGACTGATAAAAAACCTTTTATGAGAGGCATTAATAGTATTCAATTATTAAATGACGGCAAACGGTGGTGGGTTGTTAATATTTATTGGACTCAAGAAACCAAAGAAAATCCAATTCCAAAAGAATATTTATTAACTCAATAAAATGAATTTTAGAAAAGCTACTATAGCCGATGTACCTATAATTGTGAAAATGATTGCCGATGATGAATTAGGTAAATCCAGAGAGAACTACAAGAATCCTCTACCTGAACAATATTTAGAAGCTTTTCGAGCCATCGATATTGATCCCCAACAAGAACTTATTGTTGTAGAAAATCAAAACGCAGAGGTCATCGGTACTTTACAATTAACCTTTATTCGATATTTAACGTATCAAGGAGGGATCAGAGCACAAATTGAAGCCGTTAGAATACGAAAAGATCAAAGAGATAAGGGTATCGGAAAAAAAATGTTTGAATGGGCTATAGTAAGAGCTAAACAAAAAGGCGCCCATTTGTTACAACTCACATCAGACAAAAAACGTCCAGAGGCTATACATTTTTATAAAAAACTAGGCTTTAGATCATCTCATGAAGGCATGAAACTTCATTTCTGAACATAACTTTATAAAAAAATTAATATGTGATTTAGGAAAAACGAGTTAAATTCCGATCGTCATCAATCAAAATAAATCATGAAAATAATTAGTACTAGTTTTTTAATTCTTGTTTCATTATTCTCTCATTGTCAAGAGATTTCTAAAGTTCAACCGTTTTTACCAGAAATCATTTCTAAATTTCCAACAGTTAGAGATATTACGATTTCTCCTTGGCAAGATGAAATTTATTTTACTGCGCAGGGGTATTCAGGAGAGCTTTCTACTATTATAAAAATTGTAAAAAAAGGGAATCAATGGTCTACTCCAGAAGTAGCTCCTTTTTCTGGTCAATATCGTGACCTTGAAGCTATGTTTTCTCCCGATGGATTAAAGTTATATTATGTTTCTACACGCCCATTAGATAATCAAAGCACCGAAGCTAAAGATCACGACATATGGTACATAGAACGATCTAGTAAAACTGCTAAATGGTCTAAACCAAAAAACTTAGGAAGCCCAATTAATACTAAAGACGATGAGTTTTATCCTTCTGTAGCTAAAAATGGTAATTTATATTTTACAAGTACTGCTTCAACTTCTAAAGGAAAGGATGATATTTTTATGAGTAGTAAAAAAAATAATCAATATACAAAACCAGTATCATTAACCAGTACTATTAATTCTGAAGGGTATGAATACAATGCCTATGTTGCTCCAGACGAGTCGTTTCTACTATTTGGAGGCTATAAACGTAATGATGGTTTAGGTAGTGGCGATATATATATATCCTATAAAAATAAAGATGGTGATTGGGAACAAGCCAAAAACTTAACTAAAGAAGTAAACTCGGACAAAATGGATTATTGCCCATTTTACGACATAAAAACGCAAACGCTTTACTTTACCAGTAAACGAACAGCTCTCAAAAAACAACTTAATCAACCTAAGACTATAAAACAACTACTAGAAATGATGAATTCATATGAAAATGGTTTAAGTAGAATATATGCTATTCCCATAAAATTTTAATTGTACCAATAGTTAAGTTTACTAGTACCTTATTTACTTTTTTTGCTTAAAAAACAATCAAAAAATTGTATTTTTGCAGGAAAATAAGACCTCTTGCTAAGATTTCTATTTTCTATATTATTATTTGCCTCTTTTGCTATACGGCCAGCTATTCAACTTAGCACGGTTATGTATTATCAGCTTAATATTAATACTATAGTAGAAAAGTATTGTGTAAATAAAGAAAGACCAAAACTAAATTGTAATGGTAAATGTTATTTAATGAGTCAAATGAAGGCTAAAACGCAGCCAACATCAGAAAACTCAAATGCCATTATGATAACAGAAGCATTTATTCCTTTATTTTTTCAAGAAAATACATTTCAATTAGAAAATGTAATAACCAACTTCATAATTATACACAATTGGAAATTAAAACATTTTAATGTTGCTGAAATTTCTAATACCATAGATCACCCTCCGCAGTACCTATAATTTCTTACCTAATTTTCAAAAATTTACTTTGATCAATTTACAGATTCAAAGCATAACTCAATATAATTACTTTCAAGAACTACACCCCTTGTAGTTACTTGAACTATCAAGTGGTGCTTTTAATATAGTAGAATTACTATCTACTTGATACTATATATCATTAAACTAATGAAGAAATATATTTATGCCCTATTTATAGTGGCTACCCATTTTTTTTACGCACAAGAAGAAAATACTAAATGGACTGGTTCAAGACCAGACGGACATGCTCCCATTTCGGTCATGGGAGATCATACACATGGTAAAGGTGAAGTAATGTTTTCATATCGCTATATGTATATGAACATGGAAGACCTAAATAGAGGTAGTGAAAATGTACCCTTCTCAAATGCATTGCGCCCCAATGATGTATACATGGTAACACCTACAAGTATGCCTATGAATATGCATATGCTAGGAATGATGTATGCACCTAGTGATAAAATTACCTTGGTAGCTATGGTAAATTATCTTTCTAGTGAAATGGATCATATCACCGCTATGGGAGGCACATTTACCACAGAATCCTCTGGATTTGGTGATACAAAAATTTCTGCTCTATATAAATTTTTCAATAAAAACAAGCAGCAATTACAAGCTCAGGCTGGTATTTCTATACCTACAGGAAGTATTGATAAAATGGACATTATTCCTGCATCAGCTCCAAACCAAGTCATTCTACCCTACCCTATGCAAATTGGTAGTGGTACATGGGACACAGAACTAGCATTAACGTATTTAAAACAATGGAACATAATTTCATATGGCGCCCAGGCTAGAACTACATTACGCATTGGAGAAAATGATAACGAATATCGTTTAGGCAATAAATACAGTTTTAATAATTGGTTAGCAGTTAAAGCTGCAGACTGGTTAAGTTTTTCTGGACGAGTAGAATTGGGTGCCATCGACAAAATTTAAGGAACTAACCCAGCATTAAACCCAATGATGGTGATTACGGCAGATACTGCTAATTCTGGTATGACCTATGCCAATGCAGGTTTAGGCCTTAATCTTTACGCTTTTAAGGGATCTCTAAAAGATTTACGTCTTGGTTTCGAAGCAGCAGTCCCATTATTTCAGAATATGAATGGTGTTCAATTAAGAACTAAAGAAACATTAACACTAGGGCTTCAATACGCCCTATAATCTAAAAAAATAATAAAGTCCATGTTTAAAAGGACTTTTTCACAGCATTTAAAATGAAAAATATATCAGCTTTTGCTATTGCTCTATTCATAGGAGTATATAGTTATGCACAACAATCATATGAAGAAAAAGTAGCGGATAGTGTAGCTCTGGACGAAGTTTTGGTAACCTCGGCAAGCAGAGAAATTCAGAAACGATCCGAAGTTCCTGGATCAATAGCTACACTAAATGCTAAAAGTATTAAAGAAACAAAAGCCTTTGGTATAGACCAATTAGTCAATCAAGTTCCAGGTGTATTTATGTCTACATCAAGAGCAGCAAGTAACGAACAACATTTTATGGCCGTTCGCTCTCCTATCTCAACAAAAGCCTTATTCCTTTATTTAGAAGATGGATTACAAATTCGTCCAACATCTGTATTTAATCATAATGCTTTATTAGAGATGAATGATGTTTCTTTTGGACGTATTGAAGTTTTAAAAGGACCGGCATCCAGCATTTATGGTAGTGAAGCTATCGGAGGAAGTTTTAATTTTATTACTAAAAACCCTACAGAAAAACTAAGTGGTAGTATTGGGTTTCAAACCAATGACTTAGGACTAACCCGTTATGAATTCGAAATTTCAGATCAGGTAAGTGATAAACTTGGTTTTTATCTAGGTGGGCAATACGGGCAAAGAGAAGACGGACTAATAGAGCATAGCGATTATGAAAAATTAGCCGTTACCTTAAAAACAGTATATGAATTCTCTCCAACAATCAAATGGACCACTATTTTTGATATTGTGGATTATCGCTCTGATATGACAGGCTCATTAAGTGAAAATGATTTTAATGGTGGAAACTTTGAAAGTGACCAAACATTTACAGAAAGAGAAGCTATTTCTTTTAGAGTACGAAGCACAGTAGATAAATTCTGGAATGATACCAACAAAACCTCATTTAACTTTATTGTTAGGGATAATAGAATGGATCAAAACCCATCATACAGAATACGACAATTTCGAAATCAAGGACAATTAACAGGCTTTGGGTCTGGAGAATTAAACTCTAATCGTTTTAAGAGTTTTGTAGGATTAGTACAACATAAATTAGATTTCAGTTTTGCTAACTCCTCTTTAATTCTTGGAGCTACAGCAGATTATTCTCCTCAGGATTATAGTGCCGAAACCCTTGATATTATTGTAGATCCAGATACTGGTAGAAATATTGATTTTACTCTTAACTCTGGAGATTTTATCCTAAACTATGAAGCTAACATCTTTAATTACGCAAGTTTTCTTCAGTATGAAATATCGCCTATTGATGCTTTAAAAGTTACCGCAGCACTCCGATATGATGGTTTTGAATACGATTATAACAATCTCGCCGATGGTATTGTTGGTGTAGATGATGCCGTAGATAATTTTAATAATCTAACTCCTAAATTGGGTGCTAATTATAATTTCAATACTAAAACAGGTATCTATGCTAATTATTCTCAAGGGTTTACACCTCCACAAGTATCAACTCTTTATCGTAATCGAAATGAACTTAGAGGAATAAAGCCCAGCCGCTACAATAATTATGAATTAGGTGGTTATTTTACAGTTCCTTCAAAATTAAAAGTAGATGCCGCTATCTATGTTCTTGAAGGAGAAAACACATTAATAACTTTGCGTGATGAAAACGATCAGTTTTTTAATACGAATGCAGGTAAGACCAGGTCTTATGGTGTAGAATATGGCGTTACCTGGTATCCTACAAAAGAGTTATCCTTAACACATAATGGTAGCTATGCAATGCATCGATATGTTGAGTTTTTTGATAGTGGAATTGATTATTCTGATACCGATAGAGAGACCGCTCCTAACCTTTTAGGAACTTCATTACTAACATACCGCAAAGACTTTGAAAATCATTTTGGTTTTAATGTTACTGCCGAACATGAACTTGTAGGATCTTATAATACTAGTTTTGAAAATCAGATAGATAATCAAGATGGCACTTTTGAAACTGCTGAATATGATGGCCATAGTGTTTTTAATCTAAGAACAACTATTTATTATAAAAGCTTCGAAATATGGGGGCATGCACTCAATGTTTTTGATGAGTTATATGCTGCTAGAGCTTCTTTTAATCGATTTAGAGGAGAAAATAGTTTTACAATCGGAAACCCAAGAGCTTTTCACTTTGGGGCCAAGTATAATTTTTAATAAACAACACTAACCCTACAGGTTTTTATAAACTGTGGGGTTAAAAAAAAGATTATGAAAAAAAACGAAAAACTAAATCAATGGCTTTGGAAATGGCATTTTATAGCAGGACTTATTTCTCTTCCATTTATTATTATACTATCTATTACAGGAGCAGTATATCTTTTTAAAGCAGATTACGAAAAGCCAAAACAACTACATATTAAAGAAGTAACCATACAAGGAAAACCCATACCGTTACAAAAACAATGGGAAATCGCTAATACCAATGCTCAAAAAAAACCAAACAGTATGGTATTATCAACCTATAAAAATCAGGCAACTCAATTTGTATCTGGACGTTTTGGAGGAAAAAGCAGCCTATATATAAACCCATATTCTGGTGAAGTAACTGGTGCTATTACTGCTAAGAAAACCGATATGTATAAAATTCGAAAATTACACGGGGAATTACTAATGGGATCTTTTGGCACTAAAATCATTGAGTTAATAGCCAGTTGGATGATCGTATTGATCATTACTGGAATATATGTATGGTGGCCTGCGAGAGGATGGAATTTAAAAGGTCTTTTTATTCCGCGAATAAAAGCAGGTAAGAGAACTTTTTTTAGGGATTTTCATGCTATTTCTGGGTTTTGGATTTCTGGTTTATTACTACTCATTTTAGCTGGTGGATTACCTTGGACCGATGTTTTTGGTTCAAACTTCAAACAAGTACAAAAAATGACCAATACAGGATATCCTGTAACATGGGAAGGTCGCCAATTAAAATCTAAACCTAGCGGAGAACCAATGACTTTGGATCAAATGGTTAATACCGCAACAGCATTAAAATTACCCGGAATAGTGACCTTGCATTTCCCCAAACACCCTAAGGCTACTTTTAGCGTATCAAATCTAAATCCATCTGATCTAAACAGTCAAAAAAAAATACATTTCGATCAATATTCTGGTAAACAAATTTTAATCAATGATTGGCAAGATGTTGGTATACTTATGCGAGGTCGTATGTGGGTTATGGCATTTCATCAAGGAGAATTTGGTAACTGGAACTGGTGGTTACTCTTTTTTATTGCCATAACATTGGCTGTAATGAGTATCTCTGCTTTAGCTTCTTACTTACTTCGAAAACGTAAAGGTTCTTTTGGAACTCCAAAAATCCACTCTAGATTTAAAGTTGGATATGGTGTTATAATTGCTATTGTGGTTCTTGGTATACTATTTCCTTTATTTGGTATTAGTATAATTGCTTTGCTCATCTTTGAATATGTAAGAGTAAAAAGAAATAAAAGTATAGCAGTACAATCTGCTTAATTAACAATATATGACAATAAAGAAAAGTAGAATCGTACGATTAACCCGAAAATGGCACCGATACCTTGGTGTTATTTTAGGGATTCAGTTTTTATTATGGACTATTGGTGGGCTATATTTTAGTTGGACAACTATTGATGAAATTCGTGGGGATAATCTAAAAAACGAAGTTCCCATATTATCAAAAGATGTAAATTACATTACTCCTACAAATTTTATCAAACAATATTTTAATAGTAGTGATCGAATAACCTCCTTAGAATTAACTACTGTTTTAGAACAACCTGTATATCGTATTACGTTTATTAGAAATCACGAAAAGAGTGTCACTCTAATAGACGCCATTACCGGAAAAATACGAAAACCTTTACAAGAAAAAGAAGCTATTCTTGTTGCCAAGAATACCCTAAATGTAGTTGCAGAAATTAAAGATATAGAATACTTAAAAACAACTGGGAATCATCATGAATATCGTAATCGCCCTTTGCCAGCTTATGCGATTTCATTTCAAGAACCCGCAAATACAACCATATATGTATCTACAGAGTATGGAAATGTACAAACATTTAGAAATAATCAATGGCGCATATTTGATTTCTTATGGATGCTTCATACTATGGATTATCAAGAAAGAGATGATTTTAACAACGTAGTATTAAGAGCATTTTCACTTTTCGGAATTTTTACCATTTTATCAGGATTTGGCCTATACCTACTAACATCAAAAACATTTAATCGTAAAAAATCATAAACAACAAAAAAATAAAACATATGCTAACTTACATTTTAATTATAGCGATTCTATTTTGCGTTTTTCAGATCATCTTACAGAGTTATAAAATGAATCAAATAGGTAAACGATACAAAGAAGTTAAGCAACAACAAGATAAAGAAAAGTAATATCTTTACCTTTTATTAAAAAAAACAAAATCTTGGTCTAGTATAGCTGTATTAGACAAATTATTTTTGAAAAAAATATTATTATGAAATTACCTATTATATATACTTTGGTATCCGCAGTAATACTACTAACATCTTGCAATCAACTCTCTAAAGAAGAACAAGAATTTGATGCAATTATGGAAAATGTAATTATAGTTCACGACGAAGTGATGCCCAAAATGACTGAACTAAGTTCTTTAATCAAGAACTTAGACCCCAAAATTGATACTACTGCTGTAGGAAAATCTCATGCTAAAGCTCAGCAGGATCTTAAAGATTCTTATGATTTTATGATGGAATGGATGAGAGATTTTAGTGAGAAGTTTCCGCATACAGAAGAAAAATTAAGTCCTGAAAAAATGGCTTCACAAATGAATCTACTTAAAAAAGAAGAAATTGAAGTTAAACAATTAAGAGATCAAATTAATACCAGTATTGCTAATGCTAAAAGCTTATTAGAAAAGTGATGACATCCCTTTGTTTTGTTATTTATAAAAAAGTTTTACTTTAGCATCTGCAACAAATCATATCATAACCGATGAAAAAATTTATTTTATTAGCCGCAGTAATGCTTATTTCAACCTCTTCTGTATATAGTCAGAAAAAAAAGGATCTTCTTGATGAAATAAACAAATTAAGAAAAGAATTAAAAACTACAGAGGGTGAATTAAACGACTCACGCAAAAAAGAAAAAGCTACAATAACTCGTGTTGAAACTATGGAAGCACAAGTTAAAGATCTTAAGGAAACAAATGCTTCTCTTTTAGCTAATATGGGAAATTTCACAGAACTTTCTAAAAAGAAAGCTCAAAACCTAGAAACCTCATTAAATAGTCTTCAAGAAAAAGATAAACAGCTTAAAACTATCAATGATGCTATTACCAAAAGTGATTCTACAAAATTAGCTACACTAACTGTTCTTAAAAACGCATTAGGAGATCAAGCGAATGCTATTGCTGTTAAAAACGGAAGTGTTTTAATAACACTAGCTAATACTGTCCTATTTGGTGATAATGATAAAAGCTATGCTGTAAGCGCAAAAGCAAAAGGTATCCTAGGTAAAATAGCAACTGCATTAAATGCGAAACCAGATTTAAAAGTTATTGTTGAAGGTAACAGTAACGCTCTTAATATTAAAGACAAGAGTATCACCGATAACTGGGATCTTAGTGCTAAACAAGCCGCTGCAGTAGTTAGAACTTTACAAAACGATTTTAAAGTAGATCCAAAAAGAATGGAAGTTCTTGGGAAAAGTGAATATGGTTCTCAAAGTATCGAAACTGCAACAAGAATCATTATTGATGCAAAATTTGATGAATTTTATAGTCTTGTAAAAGAGAACATGAAAAACGGGTCTAAAGAATAATAACATAATAAATACATTATATATGAATCCGATCAAAATGATCGGATTTTTTTATTCTCAAAATAACATTTAATCTTATAAACTGACTATACCAACAGTATAACCATAAATACTATACATTTAAATCAGTAGTGATTAATTTGTTAGTTTTTATAAAATTAAGAGTACGTTTTAAAGCTATCACAAAAGCGGATCAAAACAATCTAATTTCATTTTTTTTTCGTAACTTAATGAAATACAGATCATAAACCTCTCAATCATGAAAACCTTATTATTGATTCTATTCGGGATGTGTTCTTTTCTAACTTTTATACAAAAGAACGATACCCCCTCTACCGAGCCGTATAACCTTGAAGGTGTTTGGGAACTTAAACATCAATTCCTTTATGAAGACAATCAAATAACAGATACCGTTTTTAACCAAAATGGGTATCGCCAGGTAAAAATGTATAGTAAAGGAAAAGTGATGTGGACTCGATTTGATCCTAAAGATAATAATGAATGGTTTGGATATGGCACATATACCATTAAAGGTAATATTCTTGAAGAACGTTTAGAATATGCCTCTGGACCAATGATGAAGATTGTAGATACAACTCAAGTATTTAGGTTTGAAATAGTAATGGGATCTAATTCATATCAACAAATTGATATCGATGAGGAAGGACATCATTCATTAGCCGAAAATTATGATATGATTAAGTAAACTACCCTGGGGCATCTATTAGAAAAAATATTTTGATTTAAAGATAAGTCTCTATTAGTAGTTACATCTCGATTATCGAGTAAAAAACAATCTGCAAGTATTATTACGATCAGGATGAAAAAATGAATAGGGCATATATCGTGTCCTTATTCATTTTTTATATACCATCTAGATCCTTTTCTTATATATTCTAAATTATCTAATTTTATAGATCTTGTTAATTTAAAAGCGTCTAAAAATATCGTTTCTATACTAGCTATTGTTTTTGGTTGTTGGTGATTATTGAAAGAAAAAACTCCCTTATTTAATACCAAAACATTATTTCTATGATCTCTGATTTGTATACAATGAGCTACCAGAGCTTTTTGTATATATTCTTTAATCATATTCTCATCAATTTTCATTTTATAATAACTATTTACAATTCTTGTCTTCCTTTTTAATGCAGAAGAGCAAAATTACTAATAGTTATAAATTAAAAGCTGTGGAAACCCATAATTATCAATTTTTTACGATTAAAATCTATAAAACATAGTGTAACTTAGTTTAATAAAGACCTCATCATCTAAATGGTATATTATTATCTTAACAATCTAAATGATTTTACTTGTTCTTCTGGTAATTCTTTACGGTTATAAGTAGTATCAAATCTAGGGTCAGATACATATGGCATGCGTTCTTGTTTCAAAACTTCGATACTCAAAAAATCAAATTCAGAAACTACTTTACCTGTAATACGATAGATTCCTTTTCCTCTAAAAGGGTATCTTTTGGCCACCGGCGGAAAATGTACCGTATCTATCCATTCTCCTTTCTGATCCAAGAATGTTCCAAAAAACATACGATCTCCTTTAGCAGTACCCGTATTTTTAACCGTGACTAAATATCCATAAATCACAATAATTTTGTTTAGATATAATTCTAAATCCGTACTCACCAAATTACTTGTAGTTGGAGATTCCAACAATATAAAAGGGTCATACAGTGTGAAATTTAAGAGCTCTAATTGATCAAAAGCACTTTCTAGCTTTGTAATTGTAAATTTAGGTAGTGTAAAATCTTTACTATGTATTTTAAAAAGTTGCCCTTGAGATTCATTAGCCGCAATATGATTACATTTATAATGAGCTTCCCATAACAAACTTCTTTTATCTTTTCCTAAGGTTCTAAATGCATTTACACGAATAAGAATATCCAATTGCTCTATAGAAAGTGGTACACGCTCCATAAAATCATCAAGCGTTGTAAATAAGCGATGTACTCTAGCATTCATGATTTTTAACATTGTTCGCTTCTCAAGACCTTGTAAATGCTGAAAACCTAAATAAATTTCTTTTTTAATAATCGTAGTATCTATTGAACTTGTATTGATACAAGGAGGATAAATTATTGCACCGTGTATTCGTGCCTCATGCAAATATGTTTCTACGCGATAAAACCCTCCTCCATTATTAATTGTGGCTACCATATATTCTAAAGGATAATAGCATTTTAAAAATAGACTTTGATATGATTCTACTGCATAAGATGCAGAGTGCCCCTTGGCAAAAGCATATCCCGCAAAACTTTCTATCTGGCGCCATACTTCAAAAATTACCTCATCTGCTTCTCCTTTTTCTCTACAGTTGGCTATAAATTTATCTCTTACAGCCTGAAATTCTTCTCGTGAGCGATATTTACCACTCATTCCTCTACGTAATACATCGGCCTCTCCTAAATCAAGTCCTGCATAATGATGTGCTACTTTAATTACATCTTCTTGGTATACCATTACACCATAAGTATCTGGCATAATATCCCACAATACGGGGTGAGCTTGTTTTCTACGTTCAGGATTTTTGTGTCGCAAAATATATTCACGCATCATTCCGCTTTTTGCAACTCCTGGACGTATAATAGAACTTGCAGCTACTAATGTTAAATAGTCACGTACTCCTAACTTTTTTAATAGCATACGCATGGCAGGAGATTCTACATAAAAACATCCAATACACTTAGCCTTTTCGATCATTGCATTGATTTTTGCATCTTCAAAAAAAGGTTTTGCATTATGAATATTAGGTAAGATAACATCTGGGTGGTTTTCTTTTATAATGGCAATAGCATCTTTTATTTTTCCTAGTCCTCGCTGCCCTAATATATCAAACTTATATAGCCCAACATCTTCGGCAATATGCATATCAAATTGAACTGTTGGAAATCCTTTAGGCGGTAAGTGGGTTGCCGAAAAATAATGAATAGGTTTCTCTGAAATAAGAATTCCAGCCGCATGAATACTAATATAATTAGGTTTTCCATGTAAATATTGGGCATACTGAAGGACTAGTTTTGAGAGTTGATCTAGTTTCTGTATATCATATTTACCATCACTTAGCTTATCTATTTCGTGCTTAGGCAATCCAAATACTTTTCCTAATTCTCGTACTGCTCCACTATGTTTAAAAGTTACATAAGCTCCTAATAGTGCTGCTTGTCCTTTATTTCCAAAAGTTTCAAAAATAAAACGTGTTACATCTTCTCGATCCCAGGTAGAAAAATCAATATCAAAATCTGGAGGACTAGCTCTATATAGATTCATAAAACGTTCAAAATATAAATCCAACTCTATGGGATCTACATCTGTAATCTCTAGTAAATAAGCCACAATACTATTGGCTCCGCTCCCCCGACCTACATGATAATAATCTTTAGATTTTGCATATTGAATAATTTTCCAATTAATTAAAAAAAAGCTTACAAAATCTTGTTGTTTAATTAGTTTTAGTTCTTTTTTTAAACGTTCTCGTATCTCAACAGTTATATCATTTCCATATCGATTAGGAAGCCCTATTTCACATAATTCAACTAGTTTTTTATAATCTTCATCGACACTATTAAAAACTGTCTTTAAGTTTTGGTTTTTTCTATTCTCTAAAAAATCAAAACCAATAGTACATTCTTTAAGTAATTGTTCTGTATTTTGTAAAATATGGGGATACTCTCCAAAAGCTTTTCGAATAACCTCTAAAGGATACATTTTATCTTCTGGACTACCTTGTTGGGATACTGATAATTTACTTAACAATGTATTTGTATCTATCGCACGCAACAACCGATGTGTATTAAAATCTCGTTTATCTCGAAACGTAACCGAATGTAGGACTACTAATTTATGTTTAAACTCACTAAGTTTTGAAAATCGTAATTTATTAATCTCATTAAGCCCTACTCCTATATACTCATGAGGTAAAAAGGTAAGCTTATCCAATGCCAATAAC
Organism: Aquimarina aggregata; assembly: GCF_001632745.1. Taxonomy (GTDB): domain Bacteria; phylum Bacteroidota; class Bacteroidia; order Flavobacteriales; family Flavobacteriaceae; genus Aquimarina; species Aquimarina aggregata. Next base: position 359,833 of record NZ_LQRT01000046.1, read on the forward strand.
TGCTCAAAAGGATAAATTACAATACTGTGCTTAAATGCTGGTGCTTCTTCTGGAAAAGCTATACTCTCATGTAAATGTGTAGAGAGAAAAGTATTAAGTTCCTCAAAACCTGCATTATTTTTAGCAAGACAGGTGTAGCATTGTTGAGCATCATTGCGAAAGTCAATCCCTACAATAGGCTTAATATTATATGAAGGAGCTTTTCTGATAAAGTTTAGACATGCCGAGGTAGTATTAATATCTGTTAAAGGAAAACGATCACAACCATACTCTTGAGCCATTGTCAATAGTTCTACTTCTGATATGGTACCATAGCGTAAACTATAGTAAGAATGGTTATTTAGGTACATTTTTTATATTTTATAATATAATTGTTTATTGAGTTCTATGTGCTAAAACAATAGGTGGTTCTCCATTAAAAGGGTTTGTAAAGTTTCCGATAGTACGTGCTCCTTCTCCCATAGTAGCCGCACGCATAATACTTCTATCTCCATAGCGAGTTCGTATGGCATCCATAGCTGTGTATAAGTTTACCGTTTTCTTTTCATCATCAAATAAATTAATTTGATATGTTCCTGTAGTTAAGCTACTATACCGTACTCCTACAAGACGTATTAATAGTCTTCTGCTAAATAGTGTATCAAAAAGCTGCATCACAACAGGTATTAAATGATGATCTGCAGAGGTATAAGGTATTTTAAGTTGTTTTGAATAGGTCTGAAAGTCTGAATATCGAATCTTAACGGTCACGCAAGAAGTAAGTTTTCCTCCGCGTCGTAACTGAAAAGCCAGATTTTCTGCCATAGCTGTAATTGTGGTTTTAAGTGTAGTAATATCGATAGTATCCTGACCATAAGTACGTTCATTAGAAATTGATTTACGCTCATGATATGCTACTATAGGAGTATGATCGATTCCATTAGCTCGTTGCCAGATCATACGGCCGTTCTTACCAAATACCGAAGTCATCATTTCTACAGGCATCTGTTGTACTGCATGAACATTTTTAATCCCCATATTACAGAAAGTACGATAGGTCTTCTCCCCTACCATTGGTATTTTTTTAATTGATAAAGGTGCTAAAAATGCTTTTTCGTAACCTGTATCTACTTTTAATTGATTATTTGGTTTTGCTTCATTAGTAGCAACTTTAGAAACGGTCTTATTCACCGATAGCCCAAAAGAGATGGGCAAGCCTGATTCTCGAGTAATTGTATTACGTAATTCTGAAGCAAACTTATAGCATCCAAAAAAACGATCCATACCTGTAAGATCGGCATAAAATTCATCTACACTAGCTTTTTCTAATACAGGCACTTCACTTTGTAAAATTTCTGTCACTTGTTTAGAAAATTTAGTGTAAGTACCTGCATTACCTCGTATGTAAATAGCATTGGGACAAAGTTGCCTAGCCATTTTCATAGGCATTCCAGAATGCACACCATATGCTCTGGTTTCATAACTAGCCGCACTAACTACTCCTCGGTCTCCAGTTCCACCTACAATGACAGGTTTATTATTTAACCTGCTATCTAAAAGACGTTCACAAGAAACAAAAAAGGTATCTAGATCAAAGTGTACGATGGTAGTATTCATAACGATTCCTTTTTAAGTGTATAAACTTTTATTTCCCTATGTTAAAGATGCCATATGCTCGTACTATCATGAGATACTATTATAAACCAATCAGAAAATATTTTTCCCGGATATTTTCTAAAATCTATGACAGTATTATTATAGATTTTGAGTTAAACAATTTAGACTTTCCTTAACATTACAAAACTACTATAAAAAAATGAATTAATGGAATTATTCCTAAATTTAGGAATAATTCCATTATCATGATTATTTATAAAACCATAACTATTTCTTAATAGAGGTATCAATAGCAAAATTTTGGTTTGACTGTACGCCAAATCTTTTGTATTTTGTTAGGGATTCTTTGTTTTAATAGAAGGATAATGATCTAGAGAATTGTAAATCAAGTACGTATTTACAATTTTCACACCTTATGATAGATATCATCTATAGCAACCTAATTTAAATATATAACAAATCTATAGAACTAAATATGTATTTCAGTAAGTTTGGTTATATCAAAACGTAAAAATCAATAAACGTCAATAAAATCAATTTAAACATGGATAATCATCACAGTCACCAAGGGGGTGATATAAGCAATTGCCCATTTATGGGAGGTACTCAAAGACAAACAGCTGGGAACGGTACGAGAAATCGTGACTGGTGGCCTAATGAATTAAAGTTAAATATCCTTCGTCAAAACGCTACTAAATCTGATCCTCTAGGAGAAGATTTTGACTATGCAGCTGCATTTAATAGTATTGACTTTGCAGAGCTTAAAAAAGATGTAGTAGAATTAATGACGACATCTCAAGATTGGTGGCCTGCAGATTACGGGCATTACGGTCCTTTTATGGTACGTATGGCTTGGCATAGTGCTGGAACTTATCGTGTTGGTGATGGTAGAGGAGGCGCAGGTTCTGGAACACAACGTTTTGCCCCGTTGAACAGTTGGCCAGATAACGGAAACTTAGATAAAGCACGTTTATTATTATGGCCTGTAAAACAAAAATATGGAAACAAAATCTCGTGGGCAGACTTAATGATTCTTGCGGGTAACTGTGCTATGGAATCTATGGGGTTCAAAACTTTTGGTTTTGCTGGTGGTCGTGAAGATGTTTGGGAGCCAGAACAAGATATTTATTGGGGATCTGAAACAGAATGGTTAGGAAATGAAGAACGTTATGAAGATGGTGATCTAGAAGGACATTTAGGAGCAGTACATATGGGATTAATATATGTAAACCCAGAAGGACCTAATGGAAACCCTGATCCTGTAAAATCTGGTCAAGATATTAGAGAAACATTTGGTCGTATGGCCATGAATGATGAAGAAACTGTTGCGCTAACCGCTGGTGGGCATACTTTTGGTAAAGCTCATGGGGCAGCTGATCCAGATAAATATGTAGGTGCAGAACCAGCAGGTGCTCCTATTGAAGAAATGAGTACCGGGTGGAAAAACACATTTGGTACAGGAGTTTTAGATGATGCCATTACTAGTGGTCTAGAAGGTGCCTGGACTCCTAATCCTATACAGTGGGATCATGACTATTTTGATGTATTATTAAACTATGATTGGGAATTAACAAAAAGTCCAGCAGGTGCACACCAATGGACACCAACAGCGGCATCTAATGCTAAAATGGCACCAAAAGCCGGAGATGCATCTGGAAAACAAGCATTAATGATGACCACTGCAGATATGGCACTTAAAGTAGACCCTGCTTATTTAGAAATTTCTAAACGTTTTCATAAAGATCATAAAGCTTTTGAAGATGCTTTTGCTAGAGCTTGGTTTAAATTAACACATCGAGATATGGGACCTAGAGCTTTATATTTAGGACCAGAAGTTCCTAAAGAAGAATTAATCTGGCAAGACCCTATCCCTGCAACAAATAATAAACTAGGTGATGCTGATATTGCTTCATTAAAAAAGATGATTCTTGCTTCTGGACTTACTGTATCACAATTAGTAACTACAGCATGGGCTTCTGCTTCAACTTTTAGAGGTTCTGATAAACGTGGTGGAGCTAATGGTGGTCGAATTCGTTTAGCACCTCAAAAAAATTGGGAAGCTAATAACCCTCAAGAACTTGCTAAAGTATTAGCAATATATGAAGGCATACAAAATGATTTTAACGGTACCGTTTCTATTGCTGATCTAATTGTATTAGGAGGATCTGTAGGAGTTGAACAAGCAGCAAGTAATGCTGGTCATAATGTGAGTGTACCTTTTACCCCTGGAAGAGGTGATGCTACACAAGAACAAACAGATTTAGAATCTTTTGCACATCTTGAACCTAAAGCAGATGGTTTTAGAAATTACTTGCAAAATAATTTAAGCCTAGCGGCAGAAGAATTACTGGTTGATCGTGCACAATTATTAACACTTTCGATACCAGAAATGACAGCTCTTGTTGGAGGATTAAGAGTAATAGGTGCTAATTATGACGGTTCTAATCATGGTGTATTTACCGATAATGTTGGTGCCCTTTCTAATGATTTTTTCGTTAATCTATTAGATTTTGCTACAACATGGGCAGCGACCTCAGATAATGATGCAATATTCGAAGGACGTGATCGTAAAACAGGAATCGTAAAATGGACTGGAACCAGAGCAGATTTAATTTTTGGTTCAAATACCGAACTTAGAGCTGTTGCCGAAGTTTATGGTTCTAATGATGCTAAAGAAAAATTTGTACATGATTTTATTGCAGCATGGACAAAAGTAATGAATCTTGACCGTTTTGATTTGGCATAAATCAAACAGAACAAGATCAACATATAGTTACTGTTTTAAAAAAGGTGGTTCCAATTTGGGCCATCTTTTTTTGTTTTTCATAATATTCTCAGATTCTTCTTCACAGTAACTACTAAGTATATAATTCTCTATTCTTAAATTATTTGTTTTTATCATATCTATACTAGCTTTATACCTTCCTTAAATAATTCATGAATATATTCTGCATATAGTATCGTATTGGTCATTTTCTAAACAATGAAACAATAAATGTATGAATCAGTAATCTCCTAGACTACCTCTATATTCATGTATCTCTCTCTTCTTTACCCATATAATAAAACTGCATAAACGTACTATTTCATCTATCTTTTAGACACTCTTTTAATGCCATTCTTGCGTATTCATTGTATTACGTTTACAAAAATTATAATTATTTATTTTTTTTAAAGTAGGGTTTATATGTTCTCATTTGTTTTTAGTTTACCTGTATATACAGATAAACTAAAAATAAAATAAAAAATAACCCTTATAGGGGGTAGGTGTCTAAGGCAATAGTGCGTTCTATATCTAAAAAAAGTAATTATGTATTTGAAAAAATTATTAAAAGTAAATCTAAAGGCTATTGTTGATTTTTTAAAGGAGCTTCCTAATGCCTCATCTAATTCAATCCACAGGTGATTCTATACTATAAAATGCAAATAATAAGATCCTTTCTTTTTGCAAAACAAGATCGGTATAGTTATTGAAAATTCGACACTCTTAATACATTAACGCAATAAAATTGTAATATTAAAAACTCATGAAAAAATCAATCAGTAGATTCAATACATTATTTGTTATGTTCGCATTATTTTCTTTAGTGCTTGTTTCTTGTGCATCAGATGATGATTCTGGCCCAAGTAATGAAGAAGTTTCTCAAAATGTAGTTGAAACCAAGAAAAAGTTAGTTGGAGATTGGAAACTAGTCAGTACCACTATTGATGGACAAAGCGTTTCTGCTTCAGAATTTGAATGTTTAAAAAGATCTGTTGCAACCTTTAATGAAGATAATACCTATACAATAACATTTAAAAAGAAAGGTAGTCCTAGCTCTGATCTGTGTTCTCAAACCATTGCACAAGGAGGCACCTATACTGTAGCAGGTTTAAACAGTGTAACCTTTTTTAATTCTACCTCAGAAATCAAACTTGTAGACGATACGCTACAAATAACTTCAAAAGTTACTAATGGCAGCACAGAAGAAACACAAGTTGATACTTTTATACGAGGTGATAGTGAGGATTTAAGTGATAGTGATCAAGAAGAAACTGATGACGTAACCGTAGAAGAAGATGAGACGACAACAGAAGAGGACAATACTTATGATGGTACTGCAGTAATTGCTAAATTATTAGGAAAATGGAACATCGAGACCACTAACAATGAGTGTTTACAAAAAAATACAATCGAGTTTAAAGCTGAAAGTGTTTTTGAATTTATACAACATAAGAAAACATTTAACAGAAGAGATTTACTAAACTATAATATAAATATTAGTTATCCTTTTTCTGGAGCATTTTCTGCCTCGGTGACCAAAGGCAATGATATGGTTGTTTTTGATACCAATGCTGATTGTCAATTTATCAAAACAAGCACACTTCAATATATCGTAAAAGATGAAAAAACGGTATTACTTAAAAATATTCCGCAGGTTCAAATATTGATAGTAGATGATACCACTATTAACTTAGTATACAAATACACTGATAGTGATGGTAATAAGCAAACGTTAACGTTTACCTACAAAAAAGCATAACATATAATAATATATTCTTTATTAAAAATAGCGATGGTATTTACTATCGCTATTTTTTTGTTTGAAACTTAATGTAAAAAACTTCTTTTAAAGGCTCTTCTCATTATTTTAAATTTTTCTATTGTATTTAGATCACCACAAACCATTTTTTTAGAATTTCATATCTAGTAACTTCTCTGACGATATTTTCTGTTTCTATTACTGTTATTATGAATATTAGACAAAAAGAATATTCAAGTAACACAATATAAATGCACCTTAATGAAAAGAGAATAACACTTCATACATATCACGGTTTTTTATTTTTTGTAAAACTCTAGTTTTAACCAAATTAATTTAAAACCATACTACAATGAAAATCAACTTATTAAAAACTCGCTATTTACTAATGGCAACATCTTTTTTATTAATCCTTAATTCTTGTGAAACAGAGGATACTATAAATCAAGAAGAGATGAATACAACTACTATAGCACTAAACGAAACACAACTTAATGCATTAAAACTAAATGGCATTACTCCCGAAAGTAATATTGTAGAAGAATTTAAAGAGACTATTCTTGGAGAATCTATCGAAGGTTTATTAATATCGGATAACTTTATTTCGTACAAAGAGCTGGACCAGATGATAGAAAACACAGATCAAAAACTATTCTTTAATAAAAGTAGAATAACCTTACCTAAAAAAGGTAAAAGAATGATCACTGTTGGTGTGGTTACTTCGGGTTCGCAAGGTTTAGACAATAAACAACGAAATGCAGCACAAACAGTAATCCATCGTTATAAATCATTAAACTTGAAAAAAATAGATTTTAGAATCTTAATTGGAGTAAATAATTTTGGAAATACACGTCCTGACATCGTTATCATATCTAGTGATAGTTTTACTAGTGGTGGTTTTGATGGTAGAGCAAGATTTCCTGAAAACGGAAACCCAGGAGATCTTATTGGTATTAATACAAGAACACAAGGGTCTAATTGGCCACAATCAGAACTTGTATCTTTAATTATGCATGAACTTGGCCACGCAATAGGGTTTGTACATGCAGATTATAAAACAAGAAGAAGTTGTATTCCTTTTGGTTTAGAAGATGCAGGAGATTTTAGTGATAACCAAGTAGATTTAATCCCTGGTACTAACTCTAGTGGTGATTATATCAATTCTATTATGAGAGCATGTAATTTTTATGCTATCGGTGATTTTACTGCAGAAGATAAAAAAGCTATGAGAAGAGCCTATAACGGACAATCTTTTTAATAGGTACACATTCATACCATTTGTGATCCAAATTAAATAATAAATTTATTAAATGCCCCACTAATTTAATCCAAAATTAGTGGGGCATTATTATTTCATATAGTTAATGATACGAAGAGTTTTACCATCACAATTTTCTACTTCATAATATACAACTTAGACCACAAGTTTCTTAAAATTAAATTTCAATTTAAAAAGCAAAAAAACCAACACCTATAATATGGAAAACGCGTATCACCAAAATCACTTAAACACCAATAAAATAAGGGTATACCGGTGCAATAAGATGAAATATTTTTAAGGGAATTTTCCCCTAATTTAGTGTAAACCTTATGAAACACGAATCAAGTAGCTACAGATAGTTTTATTACGTAAGAAAAATCCAAAACCCGATTTAAAATTAGTAATAATTAAATATCAAGAAAGATGATTGAAAATTTAGATAAAATTGAACAATATATTGATAATACTATCGGAACTGCAATACGAAGCTATAACCCGATGATAAAGTCTGATATCTTTGGCCCGATATACGGCCATTGGGAAAGTGAAGCTGGATCAAAATTATTTTTAGCATCACAAGGAAGCATACTACATGGAAGCTTTACCCGAGAAGGAGGAAGACCTCGCAGATTATTAGGTACCATTGATAATCATCAACCTATAAAAGACAAAGGTTTAGCACTATCGTTTTCTGTCTATTGGCCATCTAACAATGACCCAGAATACAGATCTGTAACTTCGTATACCGGTCAATTTCATCCCACAGAAAATAAAATAACAACGATTTTTTTATTAGCAAACGAAACTATCCCTAGTAAAGATTATGCCTCTGTATTTGTTGGAAACGATGTTTTTACTCGCATAAAATAGATACTATACTACAAAAAAATTGCTATCCTATTATATAGTTAGTATTTACAAATAACCCAAATAGTACGAATTCTTGTAGTGTTCGATCATACAACATTATGTGTGTCTGTTGTATGATTTTAAAAAAAGCCTTAAAAATTATAATTTTTAAGGCTTTTCTTCCTCTTTATTTTACATCTATAAAATTCAAAATCAAATAGTTTTTTTTTTTTTAAAATTCCATTTTTTATAATAACTAAAGCAAGGAGTTTTTAACAGCTCTCCTTCTTCTACCCTTTTATAGTTGTGCACGTAATAATATGTTAGAATAGATTTCATTTTTAGTACAAACCATATTTCTTCTTTTTAAAACCCGTTTAAAATGAAAATAAGTATTATAATGGGAACACCAAAGACCAAGATGGGTAATAGCAAATTTAAAATAGATTTACCAATCGATAACTTTTGAACTTCGGACATTCCAATTACACAAAATACAATTGTCCAAATACCTAAAATAAACTCTAAAATCATAGCGCCATAAACAATAATATTTGAAATAAGTCCTGCACTTGTAATATCACCATTTGCTTTAAATATTTCATTACCATAAATTCCAATCTGGGGAATAAGGAACAACAAAGCTATTATTGCCGGTGTCATCGCATATGATAAAATTCGTAAAATGGATGTAGTATCACCTTTTCCGTTTATCCATTTTCCGGTCCAACTTAGTAATGCGGCATAAATGTAATATGATATCCAACCTAAAAGTCCACCAAGTATAATACACAAACCTAAAATCACTAATACAGGCATTTTATCCCCCATATTTCTCATGGATGCTCTGTCAAATGCTCTAGAAATCCCAGCAAGCACTAACAATAATTTTACATATTTATCATAATGTTTATCATTAATAAACTTAAAAACTTGCCTAGGTTTTGTCCATATTTTCGAAAAAATTTCTTTATCAGTTAAACTCTCAAGCTTATTACTGTTTTCTATCTCGTTATCCATTTGATTTGATATTTTGCCTTCTCTCTTATTACTAAATATTTATTATAAGTGTCTTGGCAAAAACAAATGTTACCTCGATATTTTTTTACACTATGACTAATAGAATATTAATTTATCAATAAGTTTGACATCATTACAAAATACGTTAACCTTTCGGCTCATTCTTAAACTTTACATTGATATATATGTCATGTTTTATATAAACGTTAATTTGTTAATCAAATATTCCTCGAGCACCTAATACACCTTCCTTTTTTTTGTTAAATAACTTTTGTATACTTTGACCTTTTAACCCCTTCCAAATCCCATTTTTACTTTTTTTAACAGGGTCAAATTGATATTTTTGATGGTAAAAAGCACCACTTTTCTTGTCTTTTGAAAGATATAGAATCACATGTTTATAATTCTCAAACCCAGGTCGTCCATAATGATTGTAAGCCACAAAATTTATAGTATCGCCCTCTATTTTATTAAACACATTTTTTAACACTTTGTATTTATTATTAAATCCAAGATCCATTACAAAACTTACATACCTAATAGTATCTCCTGTAATAGAGTCTATTTCGATTCTCTTATTTTTTCTGTTTGGATTAAATTCTGTTACGGATATTTTCTCCCCTATAAATGCATAAAGGTTTACGCTAGTATTAATATTGCTATTATCATTTGTAACAAATGTTGATTTGCAAGAGATAAAGAATATTACAATAATTAGGATATATAGCTTTTTCATCAGATTTATTTAGATTTCAAATCTACATTTCTTAAAACTATTTCAGAAATAAGATTGAGTGAAGTATATCTTTATTCAAGTGGAGTAATAATTTGATTTAGTTAAATATTTTACAATGTGTTTGTGTATGATTGCATTGTGTATTTCTGTAACTAAATTAGCAAATACAAACCGAATTGAAAATCTGCCGTAACTGCGATTATAAATTTTATGTTTTTTTAGTAATAGTTTTTGTACTTAACGTCAAATCGACCGTTTCTTATTTTAACTATATTACCTTCTGGATCAACACAGTCAAACCAAAACGTCCCTGATAGAATTTGTTTGTCTTGATCTAATTTTATGATATTTAACTCTCCAGCAGTTTGATTTGTTGTTGCATAATTAGTCCATCTTCGAAAATCATTCCCATATTCGTTCGTTACAATGTCTCCAATCGTCTGATAATCGGCATTTAACACTCCATGCTCTTGATTTCCAAAAGTATAGACTCTTTCTGTTAATGGCATATCCGATAAAATTCGTTCAATCGTAATTGATTGACTTAAAACCTCATTGTCTGCAAAAATTGAAAACCAATATCCGTTTGGTGCATCCAGGTTAATGAATACATATTGCGAAGTTAATTCGGGAATAGGGTCATTTAAATTAAATCCACTCTCTCTCGGTAGAAAGTTGACCCCATCGATAGTGCAGCCAAATGTGTTTTTTCCTTCAAAGGTTAATTCTGGCAATGGCGAACTAGTACCGTCATCATCATTAACACAACTTGATAAAACAATAATAAATAGTAAAATCATTTTTCTCATAGTATTTGATTTTTAAAGTTACATTTAACGTTATGTGTAAGAATAGTATGAGATTAAAAATAGTAAGCTTTCAATTAAGTATCTAGTCAAAACTTTTTATTTTGTCAATTATTTTTCTATTCTAAAACCCATTTTTTTAAATTTGGTAGTCGTTTAAAACGAAAAACAATTTTGCGAATTAGCACTTATTTGCTATATACTTCTTGCTTTTTTATTTCTCATCGTGAATATATTTACATTTATGTAAACTTCTTTATGGCAAACCACAATCATGGCTATAGTGAAAGAAGTTTTATCAAAACACAACAAGATTTCTATGTATTACATTTTGATAATCAAAATAATACTATTAGAGAAAAAGAATAAATAGGAAACGTATAAAAATAAAAAAACTCCCTAGATAAAGGAGTTTTAAAACTGTCGGGTAGAGAGGATTCGAACCTCCGATCTCTGGTCCCCCAGACCAGCACTTTAACCGGACTAAGCTACTACCCGAAATTGGATTGCAAATATAATTTTTTCTCGCTATTTAGTAAAACGCAAAGGTTTCTTTTTTATTTTTTTTATACCTCATCACCATCTCGTCTCTTCTAAAATATACAACCACAAAAAAGCTCTGGAATGCATCCCAGAGCTTTTAATGATATAGGATCATATCCTATAATCTAAAGTAAAAAGACTATCTAACCTTTTAAGATAATCTTTGCATATTAAAATGCAAATGCTGCTAAGTCAGAACATATAAGTTGCGCTGTACATGTTTTTAAATTAAGGTGCCAGTTACATCCTTCTGGTGGTGCCGCCAAAGGAAATCTACAATCGTTAAGATCGTTCATTGGTAATCTGTCTAATCCCCCTTTTATATCTTTTTGTTGTGCTCTATTTAGTGGTTTCCCTATTTTTTTTAAATCTTTCATAAGTCCTAATTTTAGTAATGTTTATTTTTTGCCCTTAATCTTTACGATATCTTATTAGTGGATATCGTCTGTAGTACCTGTTAATGATCCTAATTTCTCGATAGCTTGTCTTTGTCTTTCGATTTCTGCAATTGCTGCTAATATGGCTAAACCATCGATTCCACCATTAGTTTCTCTTAATTCTTTGTTTGTTAGGTTTTTCATTTTAATTGAATTTTAAATAGTACGCTTTGTATTGTTTCTTATTTTAATCTGGGGTAAAACTAGCTCGAAGAAATCTCAAATTCTGAGACAGCATAAAAAAAAGCAGTACGATGTACTGCTTTTATAATATATAAAGTGAATAAAATTAGGTAGTCTACGACTTAAATTATTCTACAAAGATTTTTTTAGTAAAACTTGCGTTAGAGGCACTATTCGCTATCTGAACAAAATATACTCCTGATGCTACTACCGATAGGTCTATGGTATTGTTTCCTTTATTCATAGCACCTTGAAGAACCTTTTTACCCAAAACTGTAAAAACAATATAATTTAGTGTATCATCACCTATATTAGAAACAAAAAGTTCTCCTTTGGTTGGGTTAGGAAACAAAACAGTTTCTTTATTAGGTTCTTTTACGATCTCGGTATCACAAGCAATCACACCTGCATTAACTTCTGACAACATATTTAGCACTATACAACCTGTATTTTCTGGATCCAACCAATCGGATAAACGTGTATCACTTGTAGTTCCAAAATCCCATGAAGTAGCAAATCTCCCGTAGTAATCATGTAAATCATTATCATTGGTTGATGCACATGCCGCATCTCCCCCATATAATTGCCCTATTATTCTTCCATTTTGGTCAAATAATGCAGAACCAGAAGATCCTCCTTCGGTAACGCCTTGCTCCCAACCTAGACCAGCATTTGTAATATCCCAAGTTTCTGCTTCTGGTGTAAACCCACCAGCATTTTGTCTTATCTTGGTAACGCCGCTATCATCTCTGCATACTTTCATGATATCACCACTAGGATGGTGTATACCTACCACATATGTTGGTGTATTATCACTCCTATCCCATCCAGCCCATTCTAAATCCCAAGCATTATCTAATCCTCCTGTTATCTCAATTAATTCGAAATCAGATTCTTGGTTTTTTGCCAAAACTTTTGATCCACTAGTTGTATAGTAGTTACTAGGACCATTATCTGTACTACTTGTTTCTGTTGCACATACTGTATTGGTGCTTATCCAATTAAACCTGAAAGACCAATTTGCTTCATTTCCGCTACAGTGATTAGCAGTAAGAAGATAAGGAGCTTTATTATTACTCGTATTGTTTATTAAAGTTCCTGTACACCAATCACTCCCATTATTTAATATTAAGGCTACGGATTTTTTAAGTTTATCTTTTAATGGATCAAAATCAGATCCTATTGAACAATTTACATCTAAATTACAATCACCAGAATCGTTTAGTCTTTTTTGATGAGCTTCAAAATTACTTACACTTCTATATCCGTGAATGACAGAACCTATATGAAAGCTACCTAGCCCTTTTACTTTAGCTGGTATATAATATTCGATTGTTATTGTATCTCCGTCGGCAATCCAGGTTCCTAAAGATTTATTTTCATTATTCATCCTACTGGTATAGGCGCCTAAAGTGAAAGATTTATCCTGATTATATAGGTAAACCTCTGCTCCATCTGCCAACTCAAAAGCATCAAAAATAAAATTTAACGTATGAGCTCCAGGAGATTTAATATTAATTCTCCAAATTTGATCTCCATTAGGTAGTTTTTCTATAACTCCAGAGTTCTTAAGATCTAAATCAACATTAAATTCATGTCCAAATCTAAAAGGTTTAGCACTATTTAAGTCATTTATAGCATCTTCTGCTTGAAGTTTTTTAAGATCAAAAGATGGCATTTCTACTACAGGAATATTTCTATTCAGTTTCATAGAAGAGCTTCTGGGGACTCCGTTTGTAACTTGACCATTAGTAATTAAACACCCAAGTAGGACTGTAACACAAAGAATAATTCTTTTCACAAATATTGATTTAATATTAATTAATCTACGCTAAAGATTTACATTCCAAAAACTACTTGTCCCTTAACAAAACTAGAGAATTAATTCTAAAAATCAACATACTCCAACACCTAAAAAAATGTTTTATAAAACTTAAATTTTCAATATGGTATTATAATCTTACAAAAATATCCAAATCCATACGACTACTTTCTTTCTAAGATTTTGATCATTTTAAAAGATTTAAGAAGATGAAACAGTCCTGGTAGGATTACTGCACCTCCTATTAATAGAGAAATTCCAAGTACCTTGATTACACTATCAGGGGCAATATTATCTAATAAGCTTATGCTACCAGTGGTGGTTATTATAATATCTGGAAAGTGAGATACCATAGCTGCCAATAAAATTAAAAACACTTGTAATCCTGCAAAAAACCGACTCCAAACTTTATTACCACTATTAATCGTTTTCCATAATGGAAATAATAATAATCCCGAAATAGCCACCAAAATAATAGTCCATGGATTTTTTATAAAATCTTGCACAAAAACATTATCTGAAAAATATCCATAAACAAAAGTTAGTAATCCCACTACAAAAACAACTATTGTAGCTATGGTAGCTTTTCTTACATAGATATTTTCGTTACCCTGCTCTGCTTCTCCTATTAATAGTACGGCTGATAAAAATGCACATAAAGCGGCAAAAAACAATCCAACCAATACACTAAATACATTAAGCCATGAACCAATAAAGGCATCATAAAAAGTTAAACTACTTATATCTGCTTCTAGTGGTATTTCACCACTAATCAAAGCTCCAAATACAATTCCTAAAAATATTGGAGTAACAAAGCTTGAGATTTTAAACAAGGTGTCATACAATTTTTGTGAATCGTCTATAATCGCATCATAATGTCTAAATACAAAAGCAACGCCACGTAATGTAACTCCTAATAAAACAATAGTAAGAGGTATGTGTAGATAAACAACCAAGACATTGTAATATGCGGGAAAAGCGATCCACAAAATTACGATAAGGATAATAATCCAGATATGATTTGCTTCCCAAACGGGGCCCATAACACGATAAATTGTTTTTTTGGTAATCTTTTGATTTTCTTCTGAAGAAAAAAGTTCTACAATACCTGCTCCATAATCGGCACCTCCCAAAATAACATAGAGATACAACGAAAATATAAGAAAGAATAAAACAACATATAACATACTTAATGATTTGAATGATTTAACACTCTTATTTGTCGTAGCATTAACCAAGTTACTGCAACAGAAAGTGTAAGATAAACAACGATATAGGTATAAAAACTAACCACAATACCTGGCATTGGAGTTACTGCATCTTTTGTTCTCATGATATTATGAATGATCCAAGGTTGTCTACCCACCTCTGTAACGATCCAGCCTGCTTCTAGTGCTATAAATCCCATTGGTGCCAATACCACAAATAATAACCAGTATTTGGTATTAGAGAGCCACTTTTTCTTTTTTAGCGATACAAAATATAATAGCCCCGCTAAGAGTAGCATTGTACCTATCCCAACCATCACCTGAAATGCATAGTGTACCATAGCTACATTAGGCCGTTCATCTTCTGGAAAATCATTAAGTCCCTTTACTTCTGCATCAAAATCTCCAAAAGCTAAAAATGATAACATCCCCGGAAGAGCAATTTTATATCTTACTTCTTGTGTTTTATCATTTACTACTCCTCCAATATACAAAGGAGCTCCTTTTTCAGTATTATAATGTGCCTCCATAGCTGCTAATTTTACTGGCTGCCTTTCTGCAATATCTTTTGCAGAAATATCACCACTAATTGGTTGTAGTATCGCGGCCACAGCTCCAAACGTAATTGCTATTTTAAATGCTTTTTTATGCAGTGCTACTTTTCGATTTTTATATACTTGATATGCATGAATTCCTGCTACGGCAAAACCTGTAGCAGTAAACGCTGCCAAGGTCATGTGAAGTGCCTGAGTAAACCAAGCCGGATTAAGCATCGCCTGCACCGGATCTATATTAAGAAACTTGCCATCTATATAATCAAAACCAGTGGGAGAATTCATCCAACCATTTGCTGCCACAACTAATATCCCCGAAGCAACTCCTGAAACACCTATTATGATCCCCGTTATCCAATGGAAACGTTCTGGTAATTTGCCCCAACCGTAGAGATAAAATCCTAGGGCTATTGCTTCTACAAAAAATGCCGCCCCTTCTAATGAAAAAGGCATTCCTATAATAGGCCCCGCATGTTTCATAAACTCAGGCCACAAAAGCCCTAATTCAAAAGATAATGCCGTTCCTGAAACAGCACCGGTTACAAAAAATATGGCTACTCCTTTTTGCCATGATTTGGTAAGGGTAAGATATACTTGATCTCGAGTTTTTAACCACTTGTAATGAGATACTACCATAAAAAAAGGCATTACCATACCAATACAAGCAAAAACAATATGAAATATAAGGGTGAATGCCATCTGAAGTCTTGCTGCATCAAGGTTTTCCATAAATTACTTTTTTAAGTCTTTTAATTCTATAAAGGTACTATTAGACACTAGTATAGTAGGTAACATTAGTTACATATGTCTAAAAAAAGATCATTTTCCCGGAAGTTTCTTTTATGTCATAAAGATACGATCTAAACGTGGTTTTTTAAAGAAAAAACAGTGTTGTTTTATAGGCGTATCAATAAACTTTTATCGATATGCCTTTTATCGACCTAGGGAAAACCCTAGGTTTTAAACTCTAGGTTTCACCCTTACAAATAAATAATTGATTACCAATAATTTAGCAACAACAAATTTGTACGTATAGGATTTCGAAAACCAATTAAAAAAAGTAAATAATCTTAACATTAATAAATATGAAAAATTTTAGAAATCAAAGAATCATAGCATCCTTAATCCTAGGAGTATTATGTATTACTTCTTGTGAAAAGTCAGAAGATGTTATCACAAAAGAAACCATAGAACTTAATGACGAAGGGTTTAGAAGTGAAACCGGTAATAACGATCTAATTTTAGATGTTAAAAATGAAGATGTCCAATATCCCGTATTACATATGAGTTTTGATAAAAGTATTAGCAAAAAAGAAGCAGAATTCCAATGGAATGAAGCTATTAAAGAGTATTTAAAAAAGAATCCGATTAAAAATACTAAAGGATCTGCAAGCG
Source organism: Aquimarina aggregata (assembly GCF_001632745.1). Classification (GTDB taxonomy): domain Bacteria; phylum Bacteroidota; class Bacteroidia; order Flavobacteriales; family Flavobacteriaceae; genus Aquimarina; species Aquimarina aggregata. The sequence continues at coordinate 376,766 of NZ_LQRT01000046.1, forward strand.
ATTGGCATTACTGGATACAAACTGAAACAGGTGATGAACTCTATAATCAAACAGATGGACTGGCTAGAGCAAAAGTTTCATTTAATACAAGTGCCGGGAATCATCATACAAGTTATGTTGATCTAAATAATGGAGATGATCGAAAATCAGGGCAATGGGACTATTATTTTTTTAGAGCCTCAATAGTAGGACAGCTTGTATCTTGGGTAGAAGCAGAACATGCTCATCTAGAACTTACTGGTACTAATGGTTGGGTTGTTAAAAGTTTTTTTGTAAAAATATATCCAGGTGATCAAACTGGATATGCATCTTCAACTCTACAAGACGGTGTATATGGATCGTTTATATTGTCTTCACCTAATATTTGGCTAGATAATGATTATCTAAATACATGGGATAGATATAATACTGGAAACGTTGGTATTGGACGCGTTATCTTTTAATAACAAAACAAAAAAGTGTATCTAATATACCTTTTTTTTAAAGTAAAGAGGTTTCAAAAAAACCTTGTAAAAATAAAAGTACAATCTTAAAACTACATATTATGAAAACAACAATTTTTAAATTATCGACAATAGCACTGGTACTAGTAATAATATCTACTGCTTGTGAAAAACCAGAGGAAATAATCCATGAAGAAACTAACATAATAAATGATGAAGGGTTTAGAAGTAAAACCGAACATCATGATGAAGAATTAAATGAACAACAAGAGAGTATACTTCCTTTATTGCATATGAGTTTTGACAATAAAATGAATAAAGAAATAACCGAACTTCATTGGAATGAAGCTGTTAAAAACTTTTTTAAAAGAAAAACTATGCAAAATAAAGTAAACGGCACTATAGTATATTTTCAAATATCTACTCAAACGGGTAATCATCCCTATAATAATACAAATGCAATTGTTCAGGCCTCAGTAGATTTTGATCATGATTTTGGAACTTATAATTCTGGGTATTTAACTTTAAATAATCCAAATAATGATAGAGAGTTGGGACAAACAGATTTCCACCTTCTTGGTATTTGTATCCCATATACAGGGCTATCGTGGATCGAGTTAGAACGAGCAAATATAAGATTACAAGGAGAAGATGGATGGTTTATAACTTCTTATAACGTTTCTTTACTTAATAGTAACCAAGTTTTTCCTGCTTCAGGAAGCTCCTTCATTTCTACAACACCAAATACATGGTTAGATAACATTACCAATACGGGCTGGGATTATTACAACACTACGTCTGTAGGCCTAGGTACACTACTTTTATGATTTCAACACAAATAGGAGGATGTCAAATACTTGACATCCTCTTTTAAACAAGAAGAAACATTCATTATAACAAAGATTTGTACCTTTAGATATGAACCTTTATCATTAAACTAACCATTGGTCATGAAACCAATATTACTATATATCTGTTCTCTTCTATTTCCTTATATCTGTACTATATCTGCACAACATAATAATGATATAGATACCTCATCAGTTAAAAAAAGATTAACCTATCAACTGCATGAATCTCTTAACCAAACTAATTTTGAAAACGCATTAAAAATTACCGATAGTCTTGTTGACTACGGCATCCAAAACAACGATAGCTTATTTATAGGGTATGCATACAGCGCAAAGGCAACTATATATAGATTTAAACAAGACCTATCTACAGCTAAAATACATCTAAAAAAAAGTATCAAAATCTATAAAAAATACCGTAGGTATAGCTATCTCGTAGAACTAAATACGCAACTCGCAAATACATTAAGAGCAGAAGGAAAATTAGATTCATGTTTTTATGTATTAAATACAAAAACACAACAACATATCTCTGATAGCACATCTAAAAGTAGTTTAAGGTACTTTTATAATGCAAAAGAAGTGGCCTATTCTAACATAGGAAGGATTGACTCTGCCGTATATTATATTTTTAAGCGAATAGCAATTGTTGATACAAATGATTATTATAGACTTGGAACGCCACACTCTACATTAGCCCGAAATTTTTATAAAGTAAACGATCTACAAAAAGCCTTAATACATACAGATAAAGCTTTAGATTATTTTGCTAAGACTAGCTATAATGTAGATCGCACGATTTGTCAAACATACATCCTAAAAGCTTCTATTTTACTAAAACTAAAACGATATAAAGAAGTAGAATCTTATATCTCTAAAACTCAGGGATTACTTAAAAAAAAGGATGTTCCCCGTTATAGAATTCAAATAGAAATTTTAAGCGCTAAGTTATATTGGGAAACAAAACAATTTGAAAAAATCCCTTCTTTAAATACTAATCAAATCGAAAACGAAGAAATACCAAATCATACTTTGTTTGATCTATACCTAACAAAACTTACTCAAGATATTACATTTAAAAACTGGAAAGAAGCCGATATACATCTAAAAAAACTAAATATTCTCATAGCTACTATAAGTGATTTACATCTTAAACAGTCTTTTTACAAATTATCCTCTATCTATTGGGTCGAAACAAGAGATTTTAAAAAAGGATATGAAGCGCAACACAAATATCTTGAAACAAAAGAAAAGATTACGACTCAACAACAAACCTATATGGCCTATGATCTAGATCAAAAATATCAAGTCACAAAAAAAAATAAAGAAATCATACAGCAGAATCTGACGATACAAAAGCAAGAAAATCAGTTATTAAAAACAGAGAAACATCAAACCTATTTAACACTATCTATAGTATCAGCTATACTAGGTTTCTTTTCTTTATTATTTATTTACCAACAGCGACAAAAAATCAAAAACAATGAAATACTAGTATTACAACGTCAACAAGAAATTGTAAAACTAGAATCTTTAATTAATGGAGAAGAAAAAGAGCGTAATCGTATTGCTCAAGATCTGCACGACGGTTTAAATGGTGATTTAGCTGTAATCAAGTACAAAATAACCTCGTTACCATCATTTACATTAAATGATACAGAAAAGACAATTCATAAGGAAACCATAGAGATGCTTGATAACACAGTAGAACAGGTGCGCAGAATCTCACACAACCTATCCCCTGCTTCTTTACAAAACTTTGATTTGATAGAAGCTATACAACAATTTTGTAATACGACAAACAATACAAATCCATTACATATAAATTTTCAATACTTTGGAAACCAACTAATTCTTGAAAAAGAAAAAGAAACGGCCATATATAGAATCATACAAGAACTCGTTCATAATATTATAAAACATGCTAATGCCAGCGAAGCTTTAGTCCAAATTAACAAACATGACGATTTCGTAAATATTATTATTGAAGATAATGGTAACGGATTTGATCTATCTGCAAAAAGTAACGGAATAGGGTTACAGAATGTAAGATCCAGAATCAATTTTCTTAATGCTAATCTAGATATTGTTTCTAACCAAAACGGTAGCACTTTTACCATTGTACTTGACCTCAACAAAATATATAAAGCATGATAACAGTTTCAATTTTAGATGATCATACAATGGTATTAAAGGGATTAGAAATAATGCTCAAGGATACTACCGATATACAATTAATTGCCACTTATACTAAAGGAGAGGAATTGCTAACCAATATCACGAATTTAATACCAGATGTAGTACTTCTGGATATTAACCTACCCGATAGTAACGGAATCGAATTATGCAAAGCTATTACTAAACAATATCCCGATCTAGCCGTGATTGGTTTATCAAACTATAATGAAACAGGGTTTATAAAAAATATGATGCGTAACGGTGCCAAAGGATATTTATTAAAAAACACTTCTAAAGAAGAATTAGAACTTGCTATCAAAACCGTACACTCTGGCAAAACCTATCTACCCAACAATCTTAAAAATCAATTATTGAATGAAAGTATTGGTATAACCACATCTTCTTTTATTCCTAAACTCACCAGAAGGGAAAAAGAAGTATTGCAATTAATCGCCAAAGAATATACCACTGAAGAAATTGCAAATACACTTTTTGTTACAGTTAAAACTATCGAAGCACATCGTAGTAACTTGATTCAGAAACTAGGTGTACGAAATACTGCCGGGCTAGTTAGAGTAGCTTTTGAAAAAGGATTATTAGTCTAATAATCAATCTATACTACTAAAACACCTACTATGTTATTAATACAATAGTAGGTGCCCTCTATAAACAACAGGTCCTATTTAACCAATTTAACTATTTGCGTACCATTACCAGATAGTACTTTTAAAATGTACATCCCTTTGGGTAAATCAGAAGTATCTACTGTAACTGTAGATGCTCTAATAATCTTATTGGGGATTATAGTAGTTCTTTTTCCATTTAATGTATACAGCATAGCACTTACAGGTTTTTTATTTGTATCGCCAAAGAAAGACAATGTTAATGTATCACTAAATGGATTAGTTAAAGGCTTTACCAAATTAATGTCATTACCCGCAGCCACTTTACCATCTGGACATTCCCTCGGACAGGTATCAAACCATCGGTCATCATACCAGCCTGTTGTCGTTCTACACAGGTCATCGGTTTGAGCACCTCCATTATCATTAAACACAATCCCAACTTCAACATTTTGATCTATAGTTATTGAATACCAAGAAGTTCCTGGAATAGGGTTCATTGCTGTACCAGGCCAAGCCGGAGCTCCCGTTATTGGACCATTTATATTTTTATCATATATATAAATAAAAGTACTTCCCCATGTTGGTGGTTTCTTAAAATACACCTTAAATGAAGTATCTATAGTATCAGGACAATCGCCAGAACATATATCTGCCCATTGATTATCATACCAACCATCGCTAGTTCTAAACAAATCATCTGTTTGAGAACCTCCGTTATCGTTAAATACTATTCCAACTTCAACATCTTGATCAATAGTATAAGTATACCAAGGAGTAGAATCTAAAACTGTCATTTGTATTCCTGGCCAGGCAGGAAATCCAGGTAAAGCTGAATTTGTATTCTTATTAAAAAGATAGATATATGCTGTACTCCAAGCATTTGGTTTCTTGAAATTCACCGTATAACTAGATGTGTTTTGGGTTATGGTATATGTTTTAGTAATAATATTAGAACTTCCTACACTATTTATTGCAATTGCATTTACCTTTGTAACACCTGATGTATTTATAGAAAATGTACCTGTATACGGAGTACTATTCGCATCAGGTAAAGCGTCTCCTAAAGTGTAAAATATATCTCCAGAATTTGTAGCACTCATAAACACATTTACACTACCAATAACCGTGCTTGAATCAGGAGTTATGGTAAGTTCAGGTTTCCCTGTTGCAATTGGACATTCACTTGAACATGTATCGGTCCATTGGTTATCATACCAACCTTCTTTTATTCTAGTAAGATCATCGGTCTGTTCACCTCCATTATCATTAAACACAATACCAACTTGAAAATTCTGATTTATCGTATGTGTAAACCAAGGTGTATTCATTATTTCTTCCATAGCGATTCCTGGCCAATCAGGAAATCCAGGTATCGTTGCTCCTGTATTTTGGTTAAACAAATAAATAAAAGCTGAAGACCAACTTGCTGGTTTTTTAAAATATACATCAAAAGGACCACCAAATATATAATCTCTAGTTAGTATTTGAGATTGGTTCCCTTCTGAATCTATAGCGATAGCTCTAATCGTAGTAGTTTCACTAATTCTAAATGGAGTAGTATATAATGTACTAGATGCCGATGGAGTTGATCCATCTTCGGTATAAAATATATCCATTGTCGCACCATCTACTGAAGAAGAAGCTGTCATTGTAACATCAATTGGATTTGTATTAAAACCAGAATCGGGATTTATTGATAAACTTACAGACTCTGTAATACTTAATGGTTTTGCGATTAAAACCAGGCCAAAAGCAGTGTCGAAAGTTACATTTCCTCCTGATACTGTTGCGGTTTTTTCAGAAAAATAATCTTGTAGCACTGTACCATCTGGCCACAAACCAAAGACATTTAGCTCACCTGTAAAATCACCATCAAGCCCTGTATATACAAGTGCTTTATCAGTAATTCCTGATGCATTATATTCCCTCTTAAATGTATAAGGAGTATCCTGTAATTTGGTATGTTTACCTGCGCCCACCGAAACATGTTCTCTTCTAAACTTACCTATTTTCTGGAAATGTTTTAACGTTAACGCTGCCTTAGAATTTGGATTCCCTAGTTCATTAAAGTTCATATTAGACCGTAATGTTGCATCTCCAAATGCTCCCCCACCAGGAGTTAATGTTCTTGCGGTTTCATCACCATAATAAATTTGTGCTGGTCCGGGAGTAAGTAACAATTTAGTACCTGCTTCAAAAGTTCTAGTACGATTTCTATCAAAAACTTCATTAGTATCATGGTTTGCTAAAAAGTTCATCGCGCTTTTACCATTACCTAACTGATTTTGTAATAAGTTATCATATTTACTAAATATACTTTCTAAGCCATCATTAGCATTAAATCTAAACTCAAAATTGATAAGATTTTCGAAACCATTATCATAATAGTCTACATTAAACCCATCTCCTGTAAATCTTCTCCCCATGCTAGGAGCCATATAATTAAATATTTCTCCTGTCATCCAAAAATCCAGATCATCTATTTTTTTACTTGGATTGTTATTTTTCCACTTTTTTAAAGCTTTAATACCTTCTTGTTCTAATTCTTTCCAAACAAATTCTTCTACATGTTTAACAGTATCTACTCTAAACCCATCTACTCCATATTCTTCTACATAATCTGTAAGCCATTTTATAATATAATATCTCGGAGCTCTTGGGTACCCCGTACTATTGAAAAAATCATTTAACTCAGCCTCTTCCTGTTGTCTTCTACCCTCTTGATCCCATTTATTAAGCAACCAACTTGGAACCGAAACATTAGTATTAGATTCTGTTCTGATATCTGGTAAATTATCTACTAACTCACAAGGAATATTACCTCCAGGACCTTGAAAATTGCAAGTAGGTTCTCGTCGTACCCATTCATTGGGCCATGATTCATCACTAGAATTATCAGGGCCAACATGGTTTAAAACAACATCCATAATTATGCGAATGCCATGATCATGAGCTTTATCTACAAAGGTTTTAAAGAGCGCATCTGTTCCTAAATTACGATCTATAGTTGTCCAATCTTTTGCCCAATAACCATGAAAAGCATATCCTGCTCCGCCAATAGAACCATGTATATTTTCGTAAGGAGGTGTTACCCAAAGTGCATTAACTCCCAGGTCATCAAAATATCCGCTGTCAATCTTATTAATCAAACCTTGAAGATCTCCTCCTTCGTAATTTCTTAGTGGTGGACCATTTCTCTGTCTACCATAAGAAAAATCATTAGAAGTATCACCATTTTCAAATCGATCTGTTAAAACAAAATAGACTGTAGCGTTCTCCCAAACAAAGGGAATATCCCTATTTGATTGAGCCAAAATAATTTTAGGTAGACATAAAACAAGTACAAGCCCTAAATAGAATAATTTTTTCATGACATATTTTAATTTGTTGGTTAAATAAGTAAACATTTGATAATCTGTTTTTTAAAAACACTAAAACGTTGTAATAAAGGTTTCAAAAAAAAATGATCTTTTAGTTAAAAACAGTTTATCTATTTTTCACGCAAACGTTTGAGTGTTAATAAATAATCAATAATTACGTTAAAACCTTATGACTTTTCTAACAAAAACGACTTAAAAATATTAATTTGAAAAACTTTATTTGAAATTATAAAGTCATTACTATTCACGTCAAAAAAATTATAATATGACAATTTAGTTAGCATATAAATTTTAATTTTTAAGGAAAAATTGACATGAATTAAGGCAAAAACTACATTTTAATAACAGCATTCTTTGCGCATCTTTGTACCCATAAATGATTCAAACTAAAAATTAATCTAAAAATTTAAAGAACCTATGGAAAATACAATCGAAAAAAATCTGAAACACGTTCATGAATTATTATCTAAAGGAGCTTTTATAGAAGCTATGGATACTTATCTTCATGATGATGTAGAATTAGTTGAAGCCAATGATGCTCCAAAAAAAGGAAAAGCATTTAATTTAAAATTCGAGCAAGATTTTATAGATAATCAGTTACAAGATTTTGTACGATATGATGTTAAAAACTACGCCATTAATGGTAATCATTCTTTTTATGATGCTGTGATGGAATTAAAGTTAAAAGATGGAAGCACTATGCTTTCTGAACAAACAGTAGTTACAGAATGGAAAGATGGAAAAATTTATAGAGAACGATACTATCACGCATAGAAACACTTATTTTTAAGTCATAACGGACCTTCGAAAAATATATTCATTTATTATTCTAATTAGTTATGAAAATTAAATGATTTACTTATATTTGCACCCTCAAAAGGAAAACCTACACTTCGGGGTGTAGCGTAGCCCGGTTATCGCGCCGCGTTTGGGACGCGGAGGTCGCAGGTTCGAATCCTGCCACCCCGACTAAATAGGACCGTTTATTATCATATGATATAAACGGTTTTTTGTTTTTATAAGTAAAAGATCAGAAGTTGATAGTTTTTTAATATAATACCAAAGTATACAAATAAAGACATACATAAATTAAAAAGGGCTCACTTTGTCAAGTCAAAAGCTGTAAAAAGCAACTATATCACCTTTTATGTGCGGGATGTACAGAAGAATGATCTAATCAGACAAAGACAATATATTCCGAAGAAATACAAAACAGAAGCTGAACAAAAAGCATCTACAAAAGATGTTATTAAACAAATAAATAGGTTTCTTGCTAATGGATATCATGTTGACAGGAAAAAGGTTTCTAAAAATACTATAGATCAGAAGCGAGAAGTGTCAGAAAGAATATATTCTATTCAGGAAATAGCTAAAGAATTTATTGAAATCAAGAAAGCTAAAACTCTATAAACGAGGACTAGAATTTTATACCAATATTTTAGAGTGTTTTCTTAAACAGTTTGAAAATCAGGGATTGGATAGTGTTTGGATTGGAGATTTAATTTGTTTTGTTTATTATTCTTTTATGCGACTTTTGGAAATTAGACTATTAAAAGTAAGAGAGAGATGGAAAAAAACCTTATTTGGGTAGCCGGTCAAAAAAGTAAAACTAAAAAAAGAGATGTGATCCCAATTGTTCCTGCATTAAAAAAGATTATTTTAGAAATAAACTTGGAAGATTACCATCCTGATGATTTTTTATTTGGAATTAATCAGAAGCCCTATCCTACTAAAATGGCCGAAAATTATATGGTAAGCATTTCAAAAAAATAAAAGACTATTTTGAATTTGCTAATGATTATACTCTATACGGTTTTAAACATACAGCTGTTGTGAACTGGCATCATAAAGAAAAAGATATCCGAAAAATTCAAAAAATATGTAGCCATTGTAGTATGCTCATTACCGCACGTTATTTAAAATCTCTTGGTTTATTGGATAATAAGGATGTAGTTTCTCAGTTACCAGAGATATGATCTCATTATTTTGAAGTTTGAATCCTGCTAAGATCACTTTTAAGACAATTTTTACCGACCCAAGACAATATTCTCTCGGTTTTTTGTTGGACATTGTTACTTTTCTATTTTAGAAGTAAGGGACATCTATCTTGCATTTAATTGTTAGCACCAAGCTGAAAAACCAATAGGAATCTTAAAACAAATATAAAAGAATATTTTATTCGCTTTGACAAATGTCATAATTGCTGGGCTTCTGAATTATGCTATATTGCGGATTTTTCATTTTTAGGATATGGTGCTTTCATTTTTACTTATATATCAATAATTGAAGGTGTTATCTTATTTTATAGATTCACTTCAATCTTAAAAGAAAAAGGATTGATATTTAACAGTTTCAAATACAACTTAAAAGATAGAGCGAAAAACAAAAACTCCAATGATATAAAATCAAAGGAGTTTTTGTTAAAAATCTATAAAATTAGTTTGGAAAACTTGCAATATAATTAGTTATAGTATTGGCATTATTGCCGCAAGCAGGCGTTGTTATATTAAATTTAATATTTTGTGTAAATCCATTAGGAAAACCATTAAATTGTTGCCTCTCTAAAGTTACTCTATAGTTTCCACCTGTATTACCATTAGCTGTATTATCATAACTTAAAGCTACTGAAGGCCCATGATATTCAAATCCATTAAACATATTCAAACTTGTACCTGGGTTTCGTAAACCATTAGCCCAAATATTACAAGGAATAAACTGTAAATGAATTTGTTTAATTTTAGCTCCTCTATCATTCTGAAATTTTGCAGTAATATTTTTTACTTTAGCATTAGTGAAACCACCAGCTTCTAATCCATTTCCTATTTCACCTAATTGGTTTTTAACAAAAGTATTTCTGGGAGCAATACTAGCTGCTGGAGATAATCTAACCGCCCATCTTCTTCCGTTATTACGTTTATAAGCTCTTCCTGACAAAGCAGTTCCATTAATGTTAAACTGACTTTGGATAAACTGTTCAAATCTTCTTTGACCATCATTATTTATCGGAAATGTATCATTTAAATCAAATAATTCTAAAAACCCTTTTTCAACTCTAACAGCAAAAGTAGACCCTGTAGCTTTAACTTTCTCAACGGTAACATTACCATTTTTAACGAAATGAGGAGAAAACATTACTGCCGTTATACCATTCGTATTATTTATGTTGTAAGCAAAAACATCATTAATACCACCTTTTTTAGAACCATTCTTTAATTCACCTTTCATGATTATATCATCCGTTTCCATTCTTAATGTAACACCTCCATCACAATTAAGATTCTTGAATAGTACATTATTGGCATTATAGGTTTGTATTAATCCGTATCCCGTATGAGATCCCGTTTGTTTAATATTTTCTATAACTCCATCAGCAGGACCAGGTCTGTTTTCTGAGGCTCCTCCCACATGAACTAATACAATAGAGTTAACAGAAGATCTTCGATCTTTAATGTTTATATCGGCAATTCTGAAGTTATCAACACGACCAATTTTAACAGCATTTACATTTTTGTTTACAAGATTTGAAGCTGAAATATCTACCATAAATTTTCTCCCATCTTGTCCACTAATACTTACGTTTTTAAGTCGTTTACCACCTCGGGCTGCTCCAATAGAAAAGACCCCGCCACGTGTACCATCAAATTTAATTATAGTCCCTTCTGCAATTTGTAAATGAATATTTGATTTTAATATAACTTCATTCCAGTTGTAGGTTCTTCGAGGAATCTCAATGATAACACCTGGACCATTCGCCTTTGAGTTTTGCTTAATTAATTGATTTAGTTGCGCAGTTGTAGTTCCTGTAAACTGAACTTTTCTAATATTTGAGGCAGGTGGATTATAAAAATTCTGATTTTGAAATTCACTTGGAATTTTTTTTTCAATATCAATGTTGGAATCACTTAAAGTTTTATCCAAGTCTTCTAAATCATTAGAACAGCTCCCCAAAGCTATAACTACTAATAAAAGTAAGAGGTTTTTCAAATTTTTACTTGTTGTTTTCATGACGTTTGTTAGTTTAAGTTTGTGTTAATTTCTTTAATAAAATCACTACAAATTTAAACTTAAGAAGCCCTCTGATATATACAGTATTATTCCATTCATAACATTATTTTACCTATTAAACATTAATTTTATTAAAAAAAATCATAAAAAATTAAGAAAAACTTGTTTCAAACAGTAACATCCTATATCTTATTTTTCAAGAATAACTCTTTCAATCATTTTTTTATGGCCAGTTATTAATGCTTTATCTATAACCTCTTCTTCAAAGCAGAACACTCTATTAGTCGGAATGAAAGAGGTTAATGCCAATAAATACAACTCCCGTAAAACTCCAGATGTTGCCAAGAATATTTTTTCTTGTTTATCCTTTAAGTATGATAATTCAATTCCGATAAGTAAGCCCGATAAATAATAATAATTTCTTTCTGATGAAGTATTGTAAAGTAAATGATTAGCTCTTATTGAAAAAAATGAAGATGAATAATTATTATTTATACCGTTATTTACACCGTCTAAAAATGATTCACTAAACTTAGAATCCCACTCAACTCTTTTTATCGAATTTGATAGAATACTATGCATACTAAAAATTTCAAAAAACTCACCTGTCATATAAGTAGTAAAGTTATTTATTCTTTCTGGATTAAAAGCTAAATGTTTGCTATGTGTTCCTGGTAAAATCAAAACACCCTCTGAAGACTTAGGTAAATATTCTATCAAACCTACAGCTTGAATCTCTTCTCCTCGCATTACATCATTATCAGTTTTCACACCTGAAATCAAAAGAATTTCATGTTGTTTGTCAATAATTTTCCACTGAGATGTTAAATCTTCACAACTAAATGACACAGGTACTTCTGCATAAGGCAATTCTATCATACCAATAGCCGAAGTAATCATACCCGAACCAACAATTAATGTTTCTTCTCCTCTTATTCCTTTAAATAACTTAACATATTTTAATAAATAATCTATAAAAAATTGTTCCTGTGAAATCTCATTTTGATTTTTATATTTTTGGTAGAGTGTATGTACACCAAAATCAGTTTTAAACTCTTCAAGTATTTTTAATTTATGTGAATCGATCAACCTAATTCTAAAATTCGAAGTACCCCAATCACAGCTTACAAATTGTTCTGGTAATATCATTTTTTATATTTATTTTTTTTGTTACTTCATTAATAATTCTTAAAAATCATTTATTAAAGTTGCCATCTTAATTTTTGTTTAGCTTTAATAAAATTTTCAAAGTTTATAATGTCTTTTTATAATACAAGCAAAGAAATACAACAAAAATTCATCATCTTAAACTATAGCTATCTATAGCATACATTATTTTACCTTATTTATGTGGCCCATAAACAAAATCAAGAGATTATTCTTTTAGCCTGATCAGCCCTTTAGTGATTTAAATGGATTATTTATCCTATTTCATTGAATCATAAATTACCCTGAAGAGAAGACTAAGTAAAATATGATATTTATATAAAAAATTAAACTATCGTTATGTATTGAGTTTGTGCTTAAGAGCGAAAAAATATTTTTAAAAACAGAATTTAATCTATAATCAGTTTCTTAGTAATTACTTTCTTTTTATTTTTAATCTTAATAAGGTATAAACCTTTAGCTAAATTCTGAGTATTAAAAGAAATAATTTCTCCTTCACCTGCTTTAGTCTTTACTACCTGCCCATTAGCATTAACAATTGAAATAGTTGATCCTTTCTTAGAAGTTATGTTAACTACATTAATTGATGGATTAGGATAAACCTGAACTTTATCTGATGATATAGATTCTTTACCTTGTCTAGCGGCACAAGATCCGATTTCTTTCCATTGGTTACGAGAACACTGTGAGGTTCCTCCTGGTTTACACTTACCTGTACTATTGTTTTTTAATTCATATAACTTACCATTAAATTGAACTTTATCTCCTTTAGTGTATGTATTTGACTTTCTCCAAACTGGCACATTTTCACAACTAGAATCACCATCACCACCCCCATCACCGTCACCGTCGGTTGGCGCTAAACCAGCAGATCCTGGAGGTGCAGGAATATTAGCATTTCTTGTTTGTCTTGGATTTTCATTAACTGTTACTGTAATGTCATCAAAAAAGTTTCCATCATCAGTTATAACTCTAAACGTTGCGGAGCCCTTTTTCAAAGCTGTCACTATTCCTGTTTTTGAGTCTATTCTTGCTACATCCATCCCTGAAACGCTATAGAATGTAAAGTTTTTGTTTGTAGCTTCCTTAGGTGCTATTACAGGTGTAATAATAGTGTTTCCTCCTACTCGTAATGGCACTTCAGACTTCTTTAAAACAACATTATTTACATCAATTTTTGGTGAAGTATCACTTATTGGCTCGAACACTTTTACATATAAAACTTGCATAGTTTGGGGAAAGAAATCTTTTGCATTTTCTAACTCTCTTGGTGATGGCATCACAAATCTATTGCTACAAAATTGGTTGAAAGGAGCCCTAATACCTAAAGAAAGTGTAATTCTCATTGGATTAGATTCATCGGCTTCTTTTTGCCATAATACGTTTGGTTTTCTTCCTATCTCTTTACCATTTACATACCACACAATTTCCTGAGCAGTGACTAGACACCCAAAAATATTAATATCTCGAGGTTCAAACTCGTCAGTAATATTTCTTTCTGCAGCAGTGTTTTGTTTTGGTCTCCACCATCTTCTTCCGGCAGTACTGTTAATGGGCCCTACAGAAAGTCCTCCATTTTGATCTACCGCAGGAATAAAAGCTCCTACAGGAGAGTTAAGTGAAGAGTCAAATCTTTGTCTACTCGAAGCAGATGTAATTGCATGTAAATTATGATCCATTACTTTACGCGTAGATTGACTCGTTCCTTCTTGTGTGAGTTCGACAACATCAATTTCTTGATATCGAACCTTACCAACTGTAGAATTTGATTTTATCGAATTATATAACCAAAAAGACGGTGAAACACCGGGAAAACCTGCACTTCCTTTTATAGCAGCTTCATAATAACCATAAACAAAACCTGGAGACGTACTTCTTAACATTCCCGATGAAAATCTAACAGGTACCATTGTAGACGATGGATTACCATTAACGCATCCATCTGGAACTCTTTTTTCAGGAAAACCAGATTCATTATACCTAGCTGTAATATACAGAGAACCTTCTCGTTGCTCAATATTTTGCTTGTTTCTCCAAACCCAACTCTGAACATTTTCTGGAGTCTTTGTCCATATCCTAGTATTATATTTAAAGTCTGGGTCCGGAAAATTGTCATTCTTAAAAAGGTCAGATCTATCCCAACGTATTTTCCAAGATATACCTGGTTTATCGGCTTCTCCATAGGGACGAGTTCTTTCTTCGAAAGATTTTTCGTCAAATGATTGACCTATAGAATTGAATGTTGTAAACAAAATTACAACGAGTGTAAAAAAAAATTTCTTTTTCATTTTGATAGTTTTTGATTATAACGATAGTCTAATCATACTGTTAAAAAAAGCCACAATAATACTTGACTTTAATTAACAAAATATTGATAATTAGTTTTTTGAATAAAAACGCTTATGCTTCTAGAAATTATCTTCTAAAAACACTAAATGCTGTAAAATCCTGATTAATTAGTTTCTAAAATACTAATGAAGTGAGGGGAATGGTAAGCGAAAGGCTTAAAGTGTATTTTAAAAAAATTTACATTAAATATTTAGCTTTTTTATTTTGAGGTTTCGAACAAAATTACGTTTTCCTTAATGCTGCATAGGTGAATATTTTAAAGGAAAAAATAAAAATCTTTAATTTAGTGTGTCATGTTTGTGTTTATTTTAAATAATCATTCAAAAATATCTTTATTAAAAACATTTTACATACACCAAATTACCTGAAAATCAGTCTATTTTATCTTCTTTTAGTTATAGAGTATCTATTAATTCAAATTAAAGCTTGAGAACATATTTTTATATAATCAATTCTTGAGTTCACAAAGATTAATTATATCCTGTTACTTTTCATTGGGTTTTAAATTTAATCAACTCTAATTTAAGTAAATACTACGCTTTAATCAAACAATCATAAATAGACAGCCTTTGGGGTAAGAAATCCAATAAAACCAAAAACAAGAATACTTTCTATAATTTTTAAATTTATTAAATAATCGCAATAATTCCATATTTGAAACAAACGTTAGCAATCCGAAAAACCCGCTGTATTCATAATCGATGAATTCTAATTCCGATTAAGGTAAATATCCTCGTAATTTTAAAATTACGAGGATATTTATGAGATTTATTAAACTATCATAACAATTATTTTGAGTGTAAAAACTAAAAAGCTTTTATTAATTCTTGTTAATTTATGATAAGTTTCTTAGTTACTGTTTTGTTATTCTTTTTAACTCTAACAAGATATAAACCTTTTGGCAAATCCTGTGTATCAAAAGAAGTGATATTTCCCTTGATTGTTTTTGTTCTTACCACTTTTCCTTTAGGGTTGATAATTGAAACTGTCGCTCCTTTTTTAGAAGTTATATTAACAGTATTCACAGTTGGATTAGGATACACCTCTATTTTATTATCAATAGATGATAAAGATTCTGACTTATCATTATCACATGACCCAATTTCTTTCCATTGTTTTCTTGAACACTCAGAATCTCCACCTGGTTTACACTTACCATTACTAAACATTAGCTCATATAATTTTTCATCTAGTTGAACCTTATCTCCAATAATATAAATATTAGATTTTAACCAAATAGCTGCATTTTCGCAATTAGAACCATCTGTACCATCGCCATCACTACCAGCATCAGTTGGTACTAAACCAGCAGATCCAGGTGGGATCGGAATATTAGTATTGCTAGTTTGCCCAGGGTTTTCTGCAACGGTTACTGTAATATCATCAAAGAAGTTTCCGTCCTCTGTAATAACTCTAAAAGTTGCAGAACCTTTTTTCAAAGCAGTGACTACACCTGTCTTAGAATCTACTCTAGCTACATCCATACCTGAAACACTATAAAACGTAAAATTTTTGTTTGTTGCTTCTTTAGGGGCGATTACTGGAGTAAGTATTGTATTTCCTCCTACACGTAATGGCACTTCAGACTGCTCTATAACCACATTATCCACAGCTACTTTTGTTGTGGCTTCACTTGTTGGTTCGAATACCTTTACATATAAAACCTGCATAGTTTGTGGAAAGAAATCTTTAGCTCTATTTAATACACTTGGATCTGGCAGTACAAATCTATTACTACAGAATTGAGTATAAGGAGCTCTAATTCCTAACGAAAAAGTAATTCTCATAGGGTTTGATGGGTCATTTTGCCATAAAACATTTGGCTTTCTTCCTATTTCTTTACCGTTTACATACCAAACAATTTCTTGCTCAGTAACTAAACAACCAAAAATATTAATATCGCGTGGCTCAAACTCGTGTGTTTCATTCCTCTGCGCTGCAGTATTTTGCTTAGGTCTCCACCATCTTCTTCCCCCTACAGAAGCGATAGGTCCTACAGTAAGATCTCCATTAGAACCTACTCTAGGCTTATAAGCTCCGACAGGCACATTAATTGATGGGTCAAATTGTTGTACTGTTGAAGCACTAGTAATCGCATGTAAATTATGATCCATTATTTTTCTTGTTGCCGGACTTGTACCTTCTTGAGTAATTTCTACGATGTCAATTTCTGAATACCTCACCTTACCAACTGTAGAATTTGATTTTATAGTATTATACAACCAGAATGCTGGTGAAACTCCAGGGAAACCTGCACTACCTTTTACAGCTGCTTCATAATAACCGTAAACAAAATCAGGCGTAGTCCCCCTCAACATTCCTGTTGAAAATCTAACAGGCGCAGTATTAGGATCAGGAGATCCATTTATACAGCCTTTTGAAACTCTTTTTTCTGGAAAACCAGATTCTTTATACCTAGCTGTGATAAATAAAGATCCGTTTCGCTGTTCGATATTTTGTTTGTTTCTCCAAACCCAAGTCTGAACATCTTCAGGGGTTTTTGCCCATTTTCTCGTATCATATTTAAAATCAGGATCCGGAAAATTATCATTTTTAAAAAGATCAGATCTATCCCAACGTATTTTCCATGAGATATCTGGATTATCTGCTTCTCCATATGGACGGGTTCTTTCTTCAAAGGTTTTCTCATCGAATCCTTGACCAATAGAATTGAATGTTACAAATAAAATTGCAACAAGTATAAAAAAATTATTTTTTTTCATTTTAAATAGTTAATAGGTTTTAAGATTTATGATAGTTTAATAGTTTGGTTATAAATAAATATGACGTAGTCTGTCCTTATAAAGAACAAAAGGTTATTCCCCATCTATTAGGAAATTAAGTCTGTTTCTAAAGTTTAAATTTCTAAAAACGCTAAACCATCCAAAACAATTAATAATAGATATAGACGATCAATCTTTTGGAAACGTTAAATAAATAGTACATGGAAACTAACATATTAAAGACCTTATATTAAGAATCTTAAGTTTTGTTAATTAAGAAATTTTGAGCAAAACAACTTGGTGTCTGAGACTTCTCGAGGCTAAAATATTAAGTAGGAAAAAGATAAGAGTCATTGTTTAGTTTGTACAAGTATAGTAGAGTGATACAAAACTACTTTTATTAAAAACATTCGGCATACATTAAATTACCAAAACACTGAATTATCTTATCATCTTTATTCGTAGAAGAACAATTAATCTACAGTAAAATTAAACAGCTAAATATAGTCTTACCTAAGTTTATATTTTACATCCCTTACAGAAAAAAATAGAGATTCCTAATCCAATTATTATGTATAAAAAACCTAAGCCAATTTCTTTTGGATCATTTATTGATGGCACAGAATAATGTTTAAATTTTATAATACCTGCTATAAGAAATAAATATAAGCAAGTAATCCATAAAATCGGGATAAATGATGTACTTCTAAACTAAGTAAGTGTTTAAATTTTTAAGTATCATTAAACCAATATTTATAATTTAAAAAAAAGACTTCATATTTCTATGAAGTCTTTAACAAACAACAAATATTTAGTATCATCAAAAAATTATCATGTTATACAGGAATTCATGAGTATTTATTGATCCAATTAAAACTCTATTAATCAATACTAAATGTCTTTTCAAAATGTGGCATTTTATCTTTGGTCCACTCTTCTCCCGTTTTTTTGTTATGCCACCATTTTGGTTGAATATGTGTTTTACTCCAAGCCTCTGCTTCTAAAATTAGTTTTTTAAGAATTTTTGGATGATTAGCACTAATATCATTAGATTCTTCAATATCCTCTTCGATATTAAATAGCTCCCACTTTTGATCATTTGCTTTTACAGCTTTCCACTTTCCACTGCGTACACCGACATCACTAAAACCAGTTCTATGTCTCATAGTAAAGATATAATCACCTTGCTTTACTTCTTTGTTCATCAAAAAACCATCCCATATATTTTTTCCGGTCAATACCTTATCAGCAGGGATTTTACTATTAGCATTGGCTAAAGCCGTAAGAGTAGGATATAAATCTAAGGCCGATACTGGATAATTATAAATCATCCCAGAAGCTACTTTTCCTGGCCAATGAAAGAACATAGGAATTCTGAAACCTCCTTCATACACGCTTCCTTTCCCTTCTTTAAGCGGAAAGTTGTTTGCTCCTTTACTTAACTTTCCTCCATTATCACTAAAGAAAATAATAAGTGTATTCTCATATTCGCCTGTTGTTTTTAAAGCTTCAACCATTTTACCAACCCCACGATCTACTGCATGAACCATTGCAGCATATGTACGACGATTTTTATCTTCTATGTTCGAAAACATCTCTAAATCTTCTTTTTTTGCCTCTAAAGGTGTATGAGGGGCATTGTATGACATAAATAAAAAGAAAGGGGCGTCTTTCTTAGAATATTCTTGTATAAATCGAACACCTTGATTTGATAAAACATCTGTCAAATACTCATTGTCATCTACAACTTCTTTACCATTATGTTCTAACGGACTCAAATAATCCCATATTACTTTCGTACCCTTTGCTTTTGCTACTGCATACTTAGCTTTATAATCTGCTGGATGATAATTGTGTCCACCTCCCAGAAAACCGTAGAAATCATCAAAACCTCTATTATTCGGATGGTATTTATCGACAGCCCCAAGATGCCATTTACCAACCAATCCAGTGCTGTATCCAGATTCTTGTAAAACTTTACTCATAAAAGTCTCACCGACGTCAATTCCTTTACTTATTGTTTCGCTATTTGGAGGTAAGTTAAACTGAGCACCGATTGTATGTGCATAACGACCTGTCATTATACCTGCACGACTTGGTCCGCAAAATGGGTGAGGAACATATGCTGATGTTAACTTTGTTCCTGTTAAAGCCAATGCATCCAAAGCTGGTGTTTTTATATCCTTTGAACCATTGAAACCAACATCTGCATATCCTAAATCATCACATAAAACCAATAAAATATTTGGTCGCTTTGGTGTTTCTATCACTTTAGCTACTAACTGTTTTGTTTCCTTTTTAGTATCATCTGCGCCTTCTTTTTTGGTATCATTACAAGAACTTACTATAAGGGCAATAACACTATATAATGCCACTATTTTTTTTGAATAATTCATCATTTAAATTTAAGTAAAGTCATTAGTTTTTCAATTCCTCAATGAATAGAACGCCATAAGGTTCTATTGTTGGTTTCTCGGAAATTTGAATCCCCTTAATTTTGTCTTTAAAGTTGATTTGACTTTTATTTTTTCTATTTTTTATAGTCAATTGTATACGTTCTTTTCCCACATTAATTATAGATAAAATTGCGTTGCCTTCTTTATTTTTAATTAATCTCCAAATACATTTTTTAGCATCATTTCTATTATTCTCAATAATTTCTAATGAAGGTAAATTAGCATTCCTTTCTAAAATTGTAAATGCTTTCATTTTCATTTCTTCCAAAGAATGTACAGCAATCAATTTACCGTTACTTTCGTTTAAGTTAGAAATTGGTTCATTGTATTCATTTCCCTTAAGACTAAATTCATCTATTAGAATTGTTCCACCATTGTTTAAATATGTTTGAAGTGCTTCTAATTCATAAGAAGTAACTTGTTCTGTTTTATGAACTAGGATAACATCCCACTCAGAATTATTAATCCTTCTAATAATCTTTTCGGTGGCAAAACCTAAAGATAATCCTTCAAAATTTAGATTTTCATACAATTCAAAAATCTCATCCATATAAGTCGATTTTTGAGTTGCATTTGTTTTGGAATAAAAAATACGAATTGGTTTACGTTGATTTTGAATTGCTGTAATATCTTCAGAAAAACGATTCAAATCTAAAAGTGTATTTTCCAATTCGAAAATCACTCGTGGTTGCTGGTTGTTTGACCCTGGATAACCTTTTCCTGTTCCCTTCCTTAATGAACCATCTACTTTTCTTGGCCAATACCAAGTTTGTGTGACATTTAATCCCAAAGTATGTGCTGCCCAATATGCTGATCTTGCATAATTAGGGTTCATATACAAATCGCGAACATGAGCACCACTTAACAAATGACTTTCAGAATTAAAATTAATCTGTTTGGGTTGTACAGATTTTAAAAAATCGTAACCCATATATAATTCTCTCCAGCCCCAAGCATAATCCACTT
Organism: Aquimarina aggregata; assembly: GCF_001632745.1. Classification (GTDB taxonomy): domain Bacteria; phylum Bacteroidota; class Bacteroidia; order Flavobacteriales; family Flavobacteriaceae; genus Aquimarina; species Aquimarina aggregata. Next base: position 397,910 of record NZ_LQRT01000046.1, read on the forward strand.
CCCAATCCCTAATCTCTTTCTTTTTATTATTGTAATGCGAAGCAATATCATTACCATTAATTTCGCTAAGTTGCGTTAACGTTTCAAAATCAATACCGGAATCTGGATCATTATCTGTAAATATTGAAGGCATAATTTTTAAATGAATCTTAGCGTTTAGATCATATTTACGAATTTCTGCTTTCATAAACACAAACCAATCAGTAACTCGTTCATCATTAAAAGTCGTCCAATCGTACCATTTTGCCGTTCCTCTTTCTGATAAATCTATCGGAAGAGCAGAGGATACAGCTTCAAAATTCTTAAAACTAGTGTCCCAAAGTGTATTTAGCCTTTCAATTGTTTTATGTCTTTTCTGAAGCCATTTTTTAAATTTTTGAATCGTATAGTTTGAAACATCCGCTCTAAAATATACTTTCTTTTTACCATCTGTATAGTTAGACCAACGTGGTTCGTTAGCGAGCATATAACCAAATTGGGTATATTTTGTTCCAGCTAATTTTGGCACAATTATCTTAAATAAATTAGATAACATTATTCTAGCTCCAGGATTATCAATATCATACGATGTAAAAGGAAAACCATGAAATTTAGTAAAATCATCTCCATAAGATTTTGTTGTCCATTTTGGAGGATTATGTCCAATAAACACAAAACCAGCATTATCTGATAAATTGTTTAAAAATTTATCTTTAACGTTTGAGTCCAGTGTATTTATTCCATTTTTTAATTGCACTGGATTTATATAGAAATTATTTAAATCTCCAAAATAAGTATTTAGCCTTTTTGACCTTGGTTTCCATGTGTAATCAGATAGAAATACAGGTTTAACACCATTTAACAAACGATTATCTGATAATTTCAGCTTCGACCAATCAGGTCTTATATAAGGTGCTCTCTTATATTCTCCACTTATCAATTTTGAAGCATACTTAATAGTTTCATCAAGTAGGAGCATAACATCTTTCCGTTCAAATTCTGCTAAATCTTTAGCCATCTGTTCTGCATCTTTTTTATAAAAATGCTCAATCTTATTGATTCTGGTGTTTTCCTCAACATTTTTTTCATCCCAATTAGCAAACTCTAAAAATGTTTCTGCAGTTGCAATTGCTAATTTTTCTTTAAATGCTGTAATATTCTGCTTCTCTAAATCTTTAATGAGTTTTTTAAGCGTCTTAATCTTTTCTTTAGCTATAACCTCATTAGATTGTGCTTGCATGTTTATGCAAGACAAGCTTAAAAAAAGTAATATCAAATATGAAAGTTTTCTTGTCATTTATTGAAAATATAATACATCTAAAAGAGTTTCTTTTTTATCTGTGTCAATTATCACAATTTGCATAGTATCAAAATACTTAGGCTTGACCAAAGAAATATTTACTTTAAAAACTTCAAGAGGATTAACTAATCCTATATCTTTAGATATTAATACTTTATCTCCTGATTTGAATTGTAGCACAGCCGTACCTTCATTAAAAACACCGTATTTACCGGTAATTCTATTTGAATTTTTAATAACAGTCAGTTTTTTAGTTGTTACACCTGCTAGGTTAACGGCAAGAACTGGTGCATTTTCTATTTGTGCAGCACCATGAATTTCTCTATAATTAAAACTTTCGTCTGGATTTAATTTATAAAGTGGTGTTTGCACCTCTGTCTCAATATATCCTTCTGATAAGCCACTACAAAAAATAGCATTATTCAAACCTTGATCATATTCCAAATCAGAGTTATAAGGCTCCAAAATTTTCGCAAAAGCAGTATTTGTTTTCTTATTAACGTAACATAACCAAGATTCTGAAGCAATCATATGTATACCTGCCATTTGGTTGTAATCATACGCTATCTCATAAATTCCTGGTGCTACTTCTCCATTCCAATTTGTCCCATGATTGTAATATTTCTCTACATGTTCTGGATTCTCTTTATCCAATTTAAAACGATTACGATTTACATATCGCCAACGTTGTTCTGCATTTGTTGTTATTTCAAATTGTTCTCCATTTGGTAACTTCAGTTCTTTACTAAAAGGCACATATGCCACATAATTTTCACCATCATGCATACCTAACTCAGTTTCTGAAATATGCTGACTCGATATTTTTAAACCACGCTTTACAGGAGCGTCCCCCACATTTTTGAGCGTATGATCTATGTATACTAAGCTGCTATTAGGCTTAATATAAAGTATTCTAGAGTATTGTAACTCCTCTTCTATTTTATCTGGGTATACGAAACCTGTATCTCTAAAAAACTTAGGTACTGGTAGTTTCTGTTTTCCTGAAGTAGCTTCAATGGTCTGAAATCCTAAATTGTTTTTACCCACTTTAACATCATATGTAGCTGCTCCAATAATTACTGGTGGTGGCCAACGCTTTCCTTTATTACCTTCTTTATCTACAGAACAGTTTTCATAAGGTAATGGTACTAATCTATACCCTCCAAAGTTTCTCCATTCATTCTGCTTTATTTCATCGGTTGCTGGAAATGTTTTTCCCAACATTTTGGAGTTTAACCATAATGATGGTACTTCACCTAAATTATATTCTAAAATTCGCCCTCCAGCTTCTGGCACAACTGCTAAACTAATGTACTTATTTTTTGCAACATGTACATTTTGCCAGTTCCAGTTTTTGTAGTTTTCTTCAACTGAAACTGTTTTTTGTTGTGCAGAACAATTTAAATTTAACAGTAATAGTATTGCTGCTGTTATATTCAACTTCAAAATATTGATTTTAATCATTTAGTTTTGCTTTTCCTACTGAATATATTTTATTCAAGTCTTTTATATCAAGAGTAATTGTTTCTCCGTTAGTCCAAGTTATTTTGGTATTTTCAATAGTTTTGCATTCTCCCAAACCTACGTGTAAATAGGTATTTAAACTATGGGAATACGACGACGATGTTTGGCCAACAACACGCTTGTAAGTATTTCCGCATGCATTAAAAGTAAGTATTGCTCCCATTGCTGTGGCCTTACCAGTTGGCGAATACCCAACATTAACTTCGACATAATTATTGGAATTAGGTGTGCTATTATTTGTAAACAAATGCCATTTTCCCCGTTCATTGGAGTAAATGATGTCTAAATCACCATCTTTATCATAATCAAAAGCGTCGGCTCCCATTCCTGTTGCTCCTAATTCTTTAGTAACAATTCTGTGTGATTCTGACCTAATAAATGTTTTACCTTCTTGATTTAAATATAAAATCTGTTTCGTTTCACTTGCTGAATTCCCAAAACGAACCACAAAAATATCTGCCCATCCATCGTTATTAAAATCCCCCATTGCTGAGCTACTGGTTTGTTCCTTAATATGTATACCTAAATCATTGGTAACATCAAAAAATTTGCCATCACGATTCTCGAGTAATTTGGCAGGCATGCTTTTAAGTTCTATGATTTCTGGTTTTTCAATTACATTATGAATTACTGCCGTTGTGGGTGAGTCGGTATGTCCAGCAACACGCCAAATACCGTCACCCAAATAACCAATATATAATCCTTTTTTAAAGAAATCCCTTGGAAACCCTTCATTTTCCAATGATTTTAACGTTAAATCATGATGACCATGTTTGTCTTCTGTGCGCTGCCATTCGCTTTTATTTTTTCCGATGTAGACATCAAAATTTGGAAACGCCATTTGAAGGTTTTCAATTTTTAAATCGCCCTTTACTTTAAGTTTAAAATCGAAAGGTTTTCGTCTTGCAAAAAAATAGAATCTTTGGTTTGCTTCGTCATAGTCAATTTCTGAAGGGAAAGGTAACTTTGAACGTGTTAAAAACAAATCGAAATCACCATCGTTATCAAAATCTATTTCGGAAATACTATTAGTATTATTAATTTTTGTAACCCCAGCAAAAACAGTGTCAGTGACATCTTTGTAAGTTCCATTTGTCTGGGCTTGAACTACCACTAATCTTTTCCCACCATGAAAAATAACATCCATTAAGCCATCATTATTAAAATCGGTTAGTGATGTACGCATACTTATACGATCAGCATGTGGTAAATAGTTAATGAACTTAAAGTTTTTTTGTTCATCTCGTCTGTACAATCTATTACCTTTATCTAAGTTTTTAACTGTTGGAAATGCGGAGGTCAATAAATCTAACGAGCCATTTTGATCTATATCTATAAGTTTTACTGCTCGGCCACGACTACTTTCAAAGTGTTTAAAATCGTCTCCACCATGAATAATTCGGTCTTTGTTAACCTGAAAATAATTTAGTTTTCGTGGGTTTTTACCATCTCCACCGCCAGGTTGAACTAAAATATCTATACGACCATCCATATCGTAATCGCCAACGGCTATGCCATGTGTATCACCAAAAATAAAAGGATCTCCTTTTTTAAATACTCCTTTATTATTCCAATATAATTCGACACGTCTTGCATGTTCAGTTAATAATAAATCTAAAAAACCATCTTGATCTAAATCTGCAATAACAGCATTATCAAATTTTCTGCGGTTTCGTTTTTCTAATGTGATTACATTTTCATATTCTGAAAACATCTCATTATTCATAGAGTTCTTTTGGCTATTATTAGATTGTGCGGCGCAACTTAAAGTAGCAATAAGGCAAATAAAAGTATTTTTTTTTAATAATAGATGACGATGTGTATGGGTACTGTTCATTGATTTATCTTGCTATATTCCCTTCCCAACCTTTATCAAATTGACTCATAAGTTTTTTTACAATTTCAGGATTATCTTGGGCAATATTTACAGTTTCTTTAGGATCTGATTTATGATCAAATAACTCTACAAAAACAGGAGCTTTATCTTTATTTTTATAATCTTTCCATACAATAAATCGATATCTATTCGTTCGCATTGCATACCCCATAAGGTTATTTTCAAACAAATTTCTATCCCATTTTTCACCTTGTTGCTCTATTATTTTTCCTTCTACCTCTTCTATCAAAGGTCCAAAATAAGTTTCACGCATACCTTTTGACAAAGGATTTGCTGCCCATTCTCTCAATGCAGGTGTTGGAAACTGACTAAACGCAGCCTCTTTCCATTTTCGATTAGGATTCTCAAGTAGTGGCACAAAACTTTGCCCCTCTAGATGAGATGGCTTTTCTAATCCTGCAAGTTCAACCAATGTTGGATACATATCTACTAATTCTACCAAAGCATCTGTAGTTTTACCTTTACTCTGCTCTGACATATCTGGTGTCCAAATCATTAATGGCACTCTTGTTCCAATTTCATAATTTGTTGCTTTACCCCAAATTCCCATATCACCTAAATGCCAACCATGATCGCTCCAGATAATGATAATGGTATTATCCCTTACTCCAGTGTCTTCAAGACCTTTAATCATTTTTCCTATTTGTGCATCAACATAAGATACACAAGCTAGATAAGCATGTTTTAACGTTTTTGCCATCTCGTCATCAATATCTCCTTTCTTTGGAATCCCATATCTCGCGCGCAACTCAAACGATGGGTGTAACCCCATAGTTGCGCCATTCTCTGGCATATTCTTATGTTTGGCTAATTTAATATCTTTCGGATCATATAAATCCCAATACTTTTTTGGCGCTAACCAATCTAAATGCGGTTTTTTCATTCCCATACCCAAAAAAAATGGCTTAGTAGGATTTTTTTCTAACATATCTTTCAAAGTCACTATAGCCAATTCTGCATTATAACCGTCTTCATAAAAAGTATCTAGCACATCTGCACTTTCATATGCTGGTCCTTTACCCAAGCCATTTCTTGGAGCATTTGGACCATATTTTGCAATCATATCAGCTCTGTTCTTTTTGAACATTTCTTGACTTTCTTGATTGGCAAACCCTCCTGGTGTTGTACTTTTTTCTACAGTCATTTTATGAACTGCCGGTGTTCTACTCCAAGAAAGTTCCAAATCTGCGAAAGCTGGTTTATGATAAATCTTTCCTGTATGCACAGTTTCATATCCATTATTTTTAAAATGTTGCGGAAGGGTTATAATATCTGGATTAGCTTCCCTAAAATATGTGAAATTTTCAACGACATTTATAGTTTCTGGACGAGCACCAGTCATTAAACTTGCTCTAGATGGACTACAAATAGCTTCTTGGCAGTAAGCACGATTAAACAACAAACCTTCACTGGCTAACTTATCTAAATTTGGAGTTATTGCAATATCCGACCCATAAGCACCAATTTCTGGTCGTAAATCATCGATAGCAATAAATAAAACATTAAGTTGCTTTTTAGGTAATTCTTCTTTGCTTGTCTCTTTAGTTTTACAACTTAAAACAAGTCCTAAAAAGCCAATAAGAATAAGGCGTAATCGCATGCTAAATTTATTTTTTATTTGGTTTCACAATTTCAATAAAATCAAACATATTTAAACGATTGATATTATCTTATGTGTGCAATATTTTACCCCTATAATCCTCTCTAACTATTTTAAAATAGCGCGAAGTACTAAATCATCACAGGTAATATATAACACTGTCTCATCTTCATTAAATGCACAATTAGAAGTCCGTTTATTTGTTCTTATAGTTCCTAAATGCTTTCCTCCTGGAGTGATAATTAACACTCCAACTGGCCCCCTCATAAAAATAATATCGTCTTTATTAATAACCATTCCATCTGGTTTTTGTTTCGATACACTCGCTTTAACTAATACTTGTGCATTAAAAATAATACGTTGATTACTTAGGTCTCCTGTATTGGATAGGTTGAATGCTATTAATCCTGGTGGTCTTGTATTTGTAATATATAAAGTCCTATTATCCGGTGCCAACCCAATACCATTTGGCCCGGGCCAATTATTGGTTAATAACTTTACATTTCCTTCTTTATCAATTTTATATACACCTTGAAAACCTTGTTCATTCAATTCTTCTCGTCTGTCTTTAGGTAAGCCGAAATACGGATCTGTAAAATAGATATCCCCTTTCTTATCGATAACCAAATCATTTGGGCTATTAAATCTTTTACCTTTATAATGTGATACTATAGTTTTATAATTAGGTTCTGGATTATCTAAAGAGGTAATCATACTTGCAATTTCTCGATCTCCACTTCTGCATAAAATTAAACATCCTAGATTGTCTAAAGCTAATCCATTCGATCCTTTACCTCCGTTTCTTTATATTGTATCAGAATAGCCACTTGGATTTAAAAAAGGTTTCGCCCCCTCTTGTTCCGTCCATTTATAAGCGATATTTTTAGGCACATCAGAATAAATCAAACATTCTTCTTTAGGTGACCAAACGGGGCCTTCTGTCCAGTTATGACCGCTTGCTATAACTTCAATGATCGTTTGTTTAGAAACGAGTTTATAAAATTCTGGCTGCAATGATTCCAAATATCCAATGGTAGGATATTTAGAAACGTTCATAGTTTTACAACTAGCTAAAAAAAAAGATTAAAACGAACCCAAATAGTGTATGTTTTTTCATGTGTCTTTAATTATATTTTTAAGTGTTTTATCTACTATCTGCTATGTCTGTATTTTCTTTTTTGCCTAAATAAAAGACCCTCGTGTTTTATTTGAGTATTTTTAAATCAGAACTGGTACCTTATTGATTGGATTCATGTAAACTTTTAAGATTTAAGTGAGTTCATTACTCATCTCAACAAAGGAAAAACAACCTCATAATCTTGCTTTATATTTCTTCTGAAACGCTTTTATTACTTTTATCTGAGATGGGTTCAATCGTTGCTTGTACAGAAACCAATAAGCCCGTCTCGCTATTAAAAATTCTGATTGAAGAAGAGGTGTTACAGATGTATTTACTTCTTCTGAATCTATATCCTTTTTTTCTATTAAATCCAATAATGCAGATACTTCTTGAAAGGTTCCAAGGGTTGATATGACTTCTGTCCACTCCTCTAAATATGCTACAGACACTTTAGTATCTACTTCAAGTAATGAACGCATTGCTGCTAGTTTTTGGAGCTTTTCTCCTTTAAAAAACAATACTGAAGCTACTTGTAAATAAGTTTTAATTGGTGCTTTCTCCAAATAAGTAAAGCCTCTATCGAGTAATGCTTCATTTTTTAAAATTCTGTTCATAACAGCATCTACAAATATTGCTTCGTACAAATTTCTATCTTGTAACGCTTGTAATGCTATATCAAAATAAGTTACATCCCGATGTGATATAAATACTTCTAATTGCTCATTAGAAACTGATATACTTGTACAATTTTTGATCTCGGAAACAATATTTCCATTGGCCCAATGCCATAACGTATAGCAGGTAAGAGCTGCTCCTGGTACTGTATCTTTTTCATCTAGCTCTAGTATCGTAGCTCCAGAAATAGCATCCACTTCTTCACTTAATGTAGAAGGTACTGTCCAGATATCTTCAATATATACATCCTTAAAAGGAGAATCATCATTTTTTAGAATAGCATCTAATTTCACATAATCATCAGTTTCAAACAAATCTGCTTCGTATTTTTCTAATGTTGCTTCTTTTTGCAATTCATACCGTTGATATTGACCTGTATTACTCCAATACAAGGTTACAGGAATTACCTTACAAACTTGAGCCAGACATATTACGGAATTAACATCCATGCGGTATTGAACAGGAAAACCTGCTTCGTTTTGAATCTCAAATAATATGACTTGCACAGGTTTTTTTTCGCCAGGATGTTTTATCATAATTTTATGAGGTACCTCTAGAAATTCAGATGGATTTTTAGAGGTAAAAAGACTACCTCCTAAAACTAAAGAAAGGAAGCACCAATATATTATGTTTATTTGATTGATCATTCATTAAGCATAACAGCGTACTTCAAATAACTTAACATTTTTTGCTCCATAAGTTGCTGCCATTTTTACTCGAACCGCAGTTACTTTGATAGCATCAAATTTTAACGTAATCAAACGTGTTCTATTCTCTTCGATGTTCCCTAATTTTTGCCATTTACCATTAATACGTGCTTCAAAACTCAATGTTTTCAACATTTCTTTGGGAACACTATTTCCGAACAGCTCATCGTTCCTACTATCTTTTCGCATCATAATGTTGCGTGCTAAGTTAGTATCACATTTTAACTCTATTGCAGCTAATAGAATTGGTGTTTCCCATTCTAATTGAATTTCAGCAGGCAAACCATTAGATTTCCAATGATTAATGGTACCATCTATATCCCTAGACATCCCATTTATCAAATTATTCACATCCCCTGATGAAGTAGATGAAGCAAACAATAAGCTTGCTTTTCTTGCCAAATCTTTAGGATCTCTTGCAGGTCGTTTTGGAATAAAAGCATCATCTCTCATCAATTGTTCTTGCAATTCATTGATATGTTTCTGCGCAACTTGTCTTGGCAAAACGTTTCGCTTATTACAGATAGTTGCAGCAGTTCCAACAGCTTGGCCTTGCAAAGCACATGTTGCCATAATACGGCTAGAGGACAATGCAATATGCGTCTGGCTTACATTACGACCTGCAAACATCAAATTAGCAATATTCTTTGAATACAAACTCCTAAACGGAAATTGATATACTTCTTTAAAATGATAATGAAAATAACTTGGAGGTTCGGATATGTTTTCTATCCCTCCGGGGTTGTGTTCATCTAATGACCAACCTCCAAAAGCAATACAATCTTCAAAATGTTTGTGTTCGGTCATATCGCGTTCAGAAACAATATAATCCCCGATAAAACGACGGGATTCTCGTCTTCCCGGTAAGGAACCCACCCAATCTAATGCCAAATTTTCAGCTTCAGGGAAGTTTCCTGAATTTTTAATATAATCCCAAACGCCATGTAAGTACCCCATAAGCTTGTGTCTATTGACTTCTGCATCTGCAATAATATCATCATTACTTCCTACTTCTATCCACCAAATTCCATCTTTAAACCATTTAAAATGTCTACGAGGATGAGCTCCTTCATGTGTATATTTTATTGCATAAGAAGGGGGCGAATATTTCATGGGACGTCCCATATCCTTTGATGACATCAAAAGTGTTGCACCCATTTGCCAACCATCTGGTTGATCAGGAGCAAAAGTTTCATTAAATTCTGTTTTTCCTTCTCTTCCTGTTCTATATATAGCTCCAGCAGTTGCTGCTAATAGACCATCTCCAGAACAATCAATAAAAATTGAGGCATTGATTGTAAACATTTTTTCGGTAGTAGCCTGCCAACATAAAGCTGATTTTATGACATCTCCTTCCATAACTGCTTCTACAGCTTGAGTATTTAACATCAAATCTAAGTTTGGTTCACGTACTACAAAATCATATAACACATAATCAAAAACAGGATATGATTCTTGTTCATTTTCAAATCTATTATGTAATAATATTTCTTCTATAATCCCTGTTTCACGTTCAGCTTTTCCTTTAATATCATTAACCCCGTTGAGGTGAACTCTTATTTCACTAGAGGCATTTCCTCCTAATACAGGGCGATCTTGTACTAAAACTGTTTTGGAGCCATTCCTTGCTGATGCTACTGCAGCACAAATACCTGCAGCACCGCCACCTATTACTGCAACATCATACGTCACTACAGGTTTTCTATTAGGCATACCTGTTTTACCAGTACCTAAATGATACCATTTATCATTTGGTTTATCATATATAATATCTTTGGTATTGGCGCATGAGGTAAATATCATAGGCACAACACCTGCTGCAACTGCAGCTTTTGTTCCCTTTTTAAAAAAATCTCTACGCTTCATCTTCTCAGATATTTATTTTTTAGGAAAGTTCCCTCTCCAACCTTTATTAAATTGTTCTAATAGTTGACTTACCAATTCTGGAGTAGTATCTGCTATATTATTTGTTTCCATAGGATCAACGTTATGGTCATAGAGTTCTATAAAAATAGGGGCTGTTTCTGGATGATCCCTATCTTTCCAAATCACAATTCTATATTGACCTGTCCTCATAGCATATCCCATTAATGTATTCTCAAACAACTTTCTATCCCATTTATTTCCTTGTTGCTTTATAATTCGTTCTTCAACTTCTTCAATAAGTGGACCAAAATAGGTCTCTCTCATTGCTGGTCTTAATGGATATGCGCCCCATTCCCTTAATGCAGGTGATGGAAATTGACTAAAAACTGCATTTTTCCAAGGTATAGTAGGATTCATTAATAATGGTTTAAAACTAGTCCCTTCGACATGTTGAGGAATATCAAAACCTGCTAACGCTGCTAGTGTTGGATATATATCCACTAACTCTACCAATGCATCAGTGGTCCTACCGCTACTTTCTTTTGGCATATCTGGTGTCCATATTATGAGAGGTACTCGTGTTGCGATTTCGTAATTGGTTGCTTTTCCCCAAATACCCATTTCACCTAAATGAAATCCATGATCACTCCATAGAACAATAATTGTATTATCTCGAACATTTGCATCTTCTAGAGCTTTAATCATCTTACCAATTTGGGCATCCACATAGCTTACACATGCTAAATACGCATGCTTTAAGGTTATTGCTAACTCTTTACCTATGGTACCTTTTTTAGGAATACCACTACGTACTCTAAGTTCGAATGAGGGGTGTAATCCCATTTCAGCACCTTTTTCAGGTCCATTAACATGTATTGCTAATTGAATACTATCTCTATCATATAAATCCCAATACTTTTTTGGTGCTACCCAATTCAGATGTGGTTTATTGAATCCTAGTCCCATAAAAAATGGCTTAGATGAATCTTGTGCTAGCATTTCTTTCATGGTAGCAATTGCTAACTCTGTATTATATCCATCATGATATGTATTATCTGAAACATCCGTTGATTCATAAGCAACACCAGAAGCTAAGCCGTATTTGGCCACCTTACCATATTGAGCAACCATTTCTTTTCTAGTTTCGGCACGTTCTTTATTATTCTTCTCTAAAGCAAAACCAACAGGATTTTTAATTCCTTTAGAAATCATACTATCAAGTGCTGGCAACCTACTCCATGATTTTTCTTCGTCTAAATCTCCATGATGAAATATTTTACCTGTATACGCTGTTTCATATCCATGTTGTTTGAAATATTGTGGTAATGTTACAACTTCTGGATTTACGTCTCTAAACTTAACATAATTATGAAAAACTCCGCTTGTCTCAGGACGTATACCTGTAAGTACGCTAGCTCTTGAAGGACCACAGATAGCTTGTTGACAATAGGCGTTTTCGAAAAGCAAACCTTGACTTGCCAACTTATCTATGTTCGGACTGACCGCCAATTGTGAACCATACGCCCCTAACTCTGGTCGTAAATCATCTATAGCTATAAAAAGAATATTTGGCTTCTTCCTTTCTTCAATTTGCTCCGTATTACAAGCAAAAAGTAGTACTAGTGTAAGCCAACTAAACGTTCGATTCATTCTTGTTTTATTTCCAATAACAATACTTCTTCTGAGGCTAAATTAAATTCGGAATCAACCGAATTAGATGTCATTAAATTTTTAATAGTTATCGATTTGCCAGATTTTAAAGACAACTTAATCTTAGCTGTATTATGACCAACATTAAGTAAATTAACCAAATACGAACCATTTCCTTGCTTAACAACACGCGAAATCGTTGTTTTGAAACTCTTACCATTATCGGATTCAATAATTACATCAGGCATTTGATCTGCAACTTCAGCTAGTGCTATTTTTTTTATTTCTGCTATACTTGCATTTTTTAAAATTACAAGCTTGCCTTTACTAGCAGATAATTTTTGACTACGCTTTTTTCCATATTCATTCATTAATAGACTTTCTGAAGAATCTATAATTATGGTTCCACCTTTATCTAAATAGGATTGCATCGCTGCGAACTCAGCATCGGTTACATATTTAGTTTTATAAACAATCACTGTATTCCAAGTACTATTATCTTGTTTTTCAATAATATTTTTTGTTAAAAACCCTAGTGGTAAACCTTCAAAAAATAACGACTTGTATAATTTTCGGATTTGAGTCATATACTGAGGTGTATTGATAGCCGAAGTTTCTGAATAAAATAAACGTAGCGGGCGGGATTGTTCACGAAGCGCTATAATCTCTTCAGAGAAAGAGTTTAAATCATACATTACCTGAGTAACTTCGTTAGCAATATGAGGTTGCATATTGTTAGAACCGGCATAAGCACCGCCTAGACCAGGGTCAAAGAAATTTAGTTCACCTTCTAAACGGTCTTCTGGTGATCCATCTGGGTCTCGCGCCCAAAACCAACCGGTATTAGCATCCATTCCCATTAAGGTCGCTAACCAATATACATTACGAACATAACTAGTTCGTGCTTCTAAGTCTCTCCACATACCAGAAGAGAGGAAATGCGATTCTGAATTTACATTAATTTTTTCTGGACTTACCGACTCCACAAAATCATGTAAAATAGCCATTCCATCCCATTTATAAGCATAATCTTTATACCAGTCTGAATTAATATGAGGTCTGATACTTGGACTGCCTAGGGCCTTGGCATCATGACCTATCATAGTCGTTAATTCAGTCAAGGCTTCGAAATCCATTCCATGAGAACGTGAATCTTCATAAAATGTACGAGGGAATAGTTTTATATGCGTGTCTGCTTCTGGATTAACCGCATGTAATTCATTTTGATTAAAAGTAAACCATTCGGTAGTTCTATGCATATTATAACGACACCAATCAAACCAGACTGGTTTTCCTATTAAAGCTTTATCAATCGGTACTTCTATTTCTATAGTATTGAAGTTGCTAAATGACGAATCCCAGTTTGAATTGAGTGCTTTAATATTACCATTATATTTATCTTTTAACCAAGACCTAAACTTATTTAACGTATAAGAAGATATACCATTCATCTCCTTATACTTATAAGTCCAATGGTCTTTTTCTGAGTACCAATGTGGCTCATTGGCAAAAACATAACCTAGTTCAGTAACTTTTTTACCTTTAGTCAATTCTCCTGTATGACGAATAATCTTACCCCATACTTCTCTCGCTAAAGGATTATCGATATCAAATCCAGTAAATAATGAACGTCCTTTTCTAATTTCTGGTTCTTTTTTTTCAACCCACTCAGGAATACCCATTGACCAATAATATAAGAAGCCAATATTAGTATCTGGAATACTTGTAATTTCTTTCATTAATTCTTGGTCAAACGTACCATCTTCTTTGAGTAAGAAAGAATTAATAGCACGATCGTGATCAACTGGATATAGGTTTTCTCCTCCGTGATATAATGCTCCCAAATGATCATTATAAACAGCCTCATTAGTTAAGGGTTGCCCTACTGTTTTTGAAAAATAATCATACGGAAAAGATGGTTTACCATTACTTACAAACATATTATCTGCAGCTTTTGCATTCTGCCAATCTACTTTGTTTACTGGACGACGTTTTATCTCTCCTTTAAGTTCTTTATTTAAATCCTCAATACTTTTATCCAATATTTGAATTACTTTTCTTCGCTCAAAATCAGGTAACATTTCGGCTAAAGAATCTTTATTTGGCTTATAATAACGCTCATATCCAAATAACTTTGAAATAGCATCTTTGTGAGCTTCATCCCAATCTGCAAATTTTATAAATTCTTTTGAGAACCAAAGAGTAGTTTCTTCTCTCGTAATATCTATTGATTTTTTTTTAGCTTCATTCATTAAACTTTTAAGAATTTCTATTTTACTAATAGCTTCTTCTTTTGGTGTTTTATACTTATTTTCTGATTTTAAGTTACATCCCGTAAGAAGTATCAGGAATAAAAATCCTAATAATAATGCTTGTTTTTTCATAAGTTTATAGGGTTGAGATATAGATATATTTCTAATTATATTTTTTGTACTTAGTTATTTTGCCATATTCGCACATAATCAATTTCATAAGCTACAGGTAGGTCTGTTTTTTCTGGTAATCCCAAAAAACAAAATGTCTCAGAATCAAACCAGATCCAGTAAGCTACATCAGTAACCCAACGATCTGGATCGACCCCATTATTAGTGATTTCTGATTTCAAAATTGTTCCGAATGGATGAAGCTCACCGTCAACGTAAACTTTAATAAAATCTGCTGTCCACTCAAAACCATATACATGAAAGTCATCGGCAGTATTATTTTCTACTTGAATATTCCGAGTATGCGCCGGACCATTTCCATCGGGTAAATAATAAGGATTATTCGGATTCCAACTTATCATATTAAACTTTAATCGTTTTCTCCAATCCAGACTCGTTTCTCCAGCTTTAGGATCTCCAAACATTTCGAACATATCTAATTCTGATTGAAAACCAGTGGTCCAAAATGAACTAGTAATTCTTGCTTTAGCTGATTTAGAACGAATTTCCATATAGCCATACTGAAACTGTTGTCTACTAATTACAGCTGCTGTTGTAATATTTTCATAACTATAGACCTCCCCGCATTGTTCTCTTGTTGTATCAGAAAAAAGAAAATCAGGTTCCCATTTTGTCAAAATCTTAAGTTTACCATCTTCTACAATAACATTATTAGGCGAAAATTGAGAAGGATGTCTCCCCACAAAATTAGATTTATAAATCCCTTCTTTTCCTTGAATTTGCCATTTATCTTCATCCAACCCTATTGTATCAAATTCATCACTTATTTCTGAATTAAGAATCCAACTACCTACATTATCCTGATCTGAAAGTGGGAAATTTGGATTACACAAAGGATTATCAACATCTTCATTATCAACATCTTGAACATCTGAATTTGATTCATCACCATTTGAACAGGAAATATTAATTATTACAAGCAATAATGCTAAAAACCATAACTGCATCTTATCATTTCCTTTCATAATTACTCGTTTTTATAAAACATCTACTTTCTTTTTAATTTTTCCTGAATTTCCTCAATTGTTAAATTTTTAGTTTCTGGCAAAAACTTAGCCAGTATTAACAAACCAATAAAAACAATTCCAGCGTAAAACAAAAAGATACTACTTGCCCCCATATTGGCAAGTTGCCATGGAAAAAAGAATTGCGTAAGAGCACTTATTGTACTAGATATTAAAGCAAAAAAAGGAATAGCTATCCCCCGCAAAGAGATTGGGAAGATTTCGGATAACAATACCCACATAATCGGTCCAACTGAAAAATGGAATGCTGCAATAAAACTTAAAATTCCTATAAGAATTAAAGTAGCATTAAGTACTGCAGATTTTTGTAAAAACACACTTGAGTTATCTCTTGCCGAAATATCTCCCACAATACTTTTTATGACCTCTTTAAATTCGATATCGGTTTCAAATTGTTTACCTACTAACTTTGTTAGTTTTGTTACTTCAGGAATATCACTCATCTCTTCAATGGCTTCATCTGTTAACTCGTATTTAGCAGTACCAAAACCATAAGCACAAATCCCTAAGCTTAGCACAACCCAAACTAATCCCCAAATCATCATTGGACGTCTACCAACTTTATCAATTAATAAGATTGATAAAACTGTGAACAAAATACTTACCAAACCAATCCAAATAGCTTGCTGAAATGCTGCCTGTTCTCCTAAACCCAATTGTTCCATTACTGTTGGCGCATAAGTTAAAACTGCATTAATACCTGTAAATTGCTGTACAAGTGACATGGTTAAAGCAACAATAACAATTATTGTCATTTTTGAACTAAATATTTCTTTTAACTGAGAACCAACCGAATTGATTTGATCGCTTTTTGTTACACTTTGTAACATTTCAGCAATGTGTGCGTCGATTTCATTTTTGGGCATAACTTTAGCTAATGTCAGTTTTGCCTCATTAGACCGATCTTTATAAACTAACCAAGCTGGGCTTCGAGGAACCAAATATAATAAGCCAAACCAAATTAAAGCTGGTACAATTTCAATTCCTAACATCCATCTCCAGGTATATTCCTTTACACCCAAACTATGAACCCACGTTGCATCACTATTAGTCACGGTTAATAACCAATAATTTATAAAATAGGCTGCTGTTAAACCAATTACAATATTTATTTGTGTCATAGATACCAATTTACCACGCCAATTAGCAGGTGCGACTTCGCCAATATACATTGCCGCTAAAGTAATAGAGCTAAATGCTAATCCGCCTAAGAACCGCGCTGCTAAAAGTGTAACAAAAGAAGGTGCAAACGCAGAACCTAACGCTGAGACAAGATATAAAGCTGCTATAATCTTTAAGGTTGATTTACGTCCATATTTATTGCTTGACCATGCTGCTAATGGCAAAGCTATTAAAACGCCAATTCCAGGTCCAAACCCAAGAGCTCCAACTTGCCAATCATTCAGATTAAATTCTGACGTAATGAATTTAAAGGCTCCTGAAATTAAAGCAGCGTCTAAACCAAATACAAAACCTCCTAATGCCACAATGATTGAATAGGTGTAAGCATTTTTTTTGAATGAACTCATATATATATATTATTAATTTTAATTAGTGCCCTATTTTTATTTTTTTATTGATTGTTGAAACAGTTTTCGTTTCAGTTTCTCCATTTGTCCAAGTAACTTTTACTTCTACTGAAGAACAGTTTTTTAACCCGAAATGTACAAATGTATTATGACTTAAAGAATACTGCGCCCCAGTAGAACCTACACGTTGTACTTGATTATTTTTGCAAAATTTTGTTTCAACTTTTGCTCCTAGTGCACTTGTGCCAGATTTAGAATTTCCGATCTCAACGATTAAATAGTTATGTGATTTATGAACCGATTCATTTTTAAATAAATGCCATTTTCCGCGTTCATTTCCTATAACTATGTCTACTTTTCCGTCTTGGTTATAATCAACAGTTTCTATTGCCATACCAATAGCGCCAAGTTCCGTGGATACTATATTATGATTTTGAAGAGTTTCAAATCCAGATTCTCCTTTATTTAAATACAAGATTGATTCATTAAAATGGATTAAATCACCACGTCTAATTACCAACAAATCTTGGAATCCATTGTTATCAAAATCAGCAACACTAGCTGCCATATTGTGCTCTTTTTTTGATAAGCCAAATTCTTTTGTAATGTCTTTGAACTTATTTCCTTTATTTTCTAGCAAAATATCCTGTAAACCCTCTGAATGCTTTACTTCGGAATAGCCTTCTACACCATGAATAATTCCTGTAGCTGGTGCCCAAAGAAACCCTGCAATACGCCATTTCTTATTACCTACATAACCTATATACCATCCTTTCTTATTTTTGTAATTAACTTTATCGGGATAACCTAAGGCATCGCTATTCACTAATTTGATATCTTTTCCTGAATGTGTTTCGCCTTTAAATTCGTAATCATAAGACGTTTCTCCAATATAATAGGTGTTGTTATTTGGCCACTGAGATTGGAAATTTTCTAGATTCAATATATCTCCAATTTCTAAATCTTCAAGTTCTAATTCTCCTCGCTTTGTAAAGAAACCTAAGGTTTTCGTATCCTTATCGTAAAAAACATCTCCTTTGTTAAATTCTGAGCCTCTAGTGATGTACAAATCAAAATCACCATCGTTATCATAATCTATTTCAGTAATACCTGATACATGTTCAATATCGTTTGGAAATACTTTTTTAGATACATCACTATAGGTTAAATCACCATTACCCTTATAGGCTTTTATAGGTCCGTGTCCGTATAAAATAAAATCTAAAATATCATCTCCATTAAAATCAGTTATTAATGTCTTTTGTCCATTACCTTTAGCCGCTGGTATAGTACCATGTAAAGTTAATTGACCGTTTCCATCATTCTCATAGATATAATTTTCACTTGCGCCTTTTTTCTGACCATCTGGAAATGCAAAATTAAGCAAGTCCAAATCACCATCGTTATCACCGTCAATAAAAGAAACTGTTCTTCCGCGCATCATCGCTAATGGTTCATTGAACTCTCCTAGCTCGATAAATTTTCTATCCTTAGTAACACGATATAATTTTGAATTCCTAGCATTACTACCAGAGCCTCCTCCTCTAGACATAATAACTTCTAAATTACCATCTTTATCTATATCCCCCACAGAAACACCATGTAAATCGCCCATAATAATATCATAAGGCTTAGTATATTTACCGTTGTTATTCCATTGTACCTGTACACCAAAACCGTGATCATTAATAAGGATATCTAAATAACCATCTTGGTCTAAATCTGCGATCACAGGTGCATCCCATTTTCTTAGATTTTTGTCTTGTCTAGGAAACTCTTTGATAACTTCTTTAAAAGTAGTCTGTGCAGAATTTAAAAAAGGTATCAAACAAAACACAAAACAAAAAGTTAGTGATAAAATAAATTCATGATGTATTGTTCTATTCATCAATTAAAAATTTATGTAATAAATTAAACCTAAAATAAGTATCCCATAAGCATTCTTACAAAAGAAGAAAGAATAACCAATTGTTAGTGCATATATCTTAACAGAAACTACCTATATTTTACCTTTAGCAATAAGCTAAATTATTCTACCAATTCTATACGTTTTACTTTTCCAACTAAGAAAAGATAGCTGCAAAAACCAATAAGTGCTAAAGCACCAATGTAGAAAAGTGCTGGTTTAAAGTCACCATCTTTAGCTAACCATCCAATCAAAATCGGTGTTAGAGCCGCCGCAAGGCCTCCAATAAAGTTGAAGACACCACCTACTAATCCTATCATTTTTTTTGGTGCTAATAATGATACGAATACCCAAGTTATAGACGCTAAACCATTTCCGAAGAAGGCTAATGAAAGAAAGAATATAATGAGCACAGTATTATCTGTGTAATTTGCTCCAATAATGGCTAGTGATAAAAACATACCTATAATGATTGGTGCTTTTCGAGCCAGTTCATTAGAATAGCCTTTTCGCACTAAAAAATCCGAAGTAAACCCTGATAACAATACACCCACAAAAGCCGCCAAAAAAGGAACAGATGCTAAAAATCCTGATTTTATAAAATCTAACCCTCTGTATTCAACCAAATACGTTGGAAACCAAGTCAAGAAAAAAATAAATAATGAACCCAAGCAAAACTGTCCAAGATATACACCCCAAAGTTTTCGATAAGTGAACGCTAGCCTTAGATCTTTCCAGTTAAATTCTTGTTCTTCCATTTTAACTGTAATATGAGTGGTTAAGCCTCCTCCTTTTTCAATATACTCAAGTTCTTGCTTACTTACTTTCCCGTGTTTATTTGGATCTCTGTAAAACAGGTACCAAATTAATGCCCAAACAATCCCTAAAATTCCAGAAACAATAAATAAGCCTCGCCAACCTAAAGCATCTTGAATCAAAATAAGTACCGGTGTTAAAAATGCCAAACCTATAAATTGCCCTGATGTGTAGACTGCTATTGCAGATGCACGCTCCTTTTCAGGGAACCAACTCGTTACAATTTTATTATTACAAGGATATGATGGTGCTTCAAAAGCGCCAATAGCAATCCTACAACCAATTAATGCGCCCAACGAACCTACAAATCCTTGAACGAGTGTAACGATAGACCACAATATCATCATAAAAGGATATAATATTCTTGGTTTTACATAATCTACAACAATACCTCCTGGGATTTGTAATGATGAATATGACCAAGCAAATGCAGAAAAAATAAGTCCCATTTGTACTTTGGTTAAACCTAATTCACTTGTAATTGCAGATGCTGCTACAGAAATATTACTTCTGTCCATGTAATTTATAACTACAGTTATAAAAACAAGTAAAAGAATATTATAACGCTTATAAGTTCTTACTTTGGTTGTCATTGTACTCATTGATAGATGGATGGATTGATTAATTAGTTACTGAATTACCATTCGGTTATAGAACCGTCATCATTTCTCCAGATCGGATTTTTCCAATCGTGACCTTTTATAGCTGCTTCTCTTACTTTATCTTCATCTATTTCTATTCCTAATCCAGGTGCTGTTGGTAAAGGCACGCAACCATCTTTTAGTCTAAATACATCAGGATCTTTTAAATAGTCAGTTAATTGTGTTTCATCATCATAAGGAATTCCTAAGCTAGTTTCTTGAATTAAAGCATTGATGCACGAGAAATCTATTTGAAATGCTGCTGCTAAGGATATTGGTCCAAGTGGACAATGTGGAGCAACGGCTACATCATATGCTTCTGCCATATTTGCAATTCTTTTTACTTCTGAAATTCCACCTGCATGACTTAAATCTGGTTGAACAATATCTACCAATCCTTTTTGAATTATATGCTTAAAATCCCAACGAGAATACATTCGCTCTCCTGTAGCAATAGGAATTGATGTAAAAGATTTAAGACTTTCTAATGCTTCATTATTTTCTGATAAAACTACCTCTTCTAAAAAATAAGGTTGATATGGCTCTAGAGCTTTTGCCAAAACTTTAACCATACCTTTATGCACTCGCCCGTGGAAATCAACGCCTATTGGGTATTTATCTCCGATTACATTTCTTACTGAAGCTAATTTTTTAGCTGCTTCATTGACTTTATAAGGAGCATCAATCCATTCCATCTCATTGGTTACAACCATTTTTACAGCTGTAAAACCGTTATCAATCCTTTTTTTTGCGGCTTTAGCTAGGTCTTCATTGGTCTCACCATGTACCCAACCATAAATCTTCATTTTATCTCGTACTGCACCACCAATTAATTCATAAATTGGAACGTCTAATGCTTTTCCTTTAATATCCCAGAGAGCCTGATCAATCCCAGATAAAGCGCTCATTAAAACCGGACCACCTCGATAAAAACCACCACGATATACCATTTGCCAAAAATCTTCAATTTTATTAGCAGGGTGGCCGATTAAAAAAGATTTCATTTCATTTATAGCTGTTTCTACGGTAGCTGCTCTACCTTCAACAACGGGTTCTCCCCAGCCTATCAAACCATTTTTAGTAGTTACTTTTAGAAACAACCAACGTGGTGGCACTTTAAACAGTTCCACTTTTTCGACTTCCATTCCTGTAAGTACACTCATGTTATTTTATTTTTTTTACGTGAACAAAATGTGGTCCAATGGCTAAGCGTTCTTCTTTTAGATACACATGAAAATTTCCAACACTTTCAGGAAGTTTCACAGCCTCAAACGTTAATATCTTTTGCCCTTCTTTAAATGGAAGCTTGTAATGCACATTATTATATTTCACATGAGCCATTCCATCTGAAGAGAGTTCTGGTAAATCTAATATGACTTTATAATTGCCCTTTTCAGTTTTAACACGCCAATGCCCGAGTTGATTATCTTCAATCACTCGTGGACCACCATAATCAAATCGTGAAATTACTCTTGGGCCACCCCAATCAAAACGGGTTAAGGTTGTATTGGGTTGTTTTTTACTTCCTAAGTATATTCTTTGAATACCCTTGGCATCCCGTTCTTCGGTGACTTCATCAAACCAATTTTCATATTCTTCCAATAAACTTTCAACAATTTCTGGATGCTGCTTCGCGATATTTGTACGTTCGCTTGGATCATTTTCCATATCGTATAACTCCAAATTTTTCAATACATTTTTAAGAACATGGTCTGTTGGCTGATGCACAATACCGTGGGGAAAATCATGCGGACTTACTAATTTATATTTTTGTTGTCTTGCCGAAAAATGCATATATTTAAATGGTGTTGGTCCATAATGCATTTGCATAAAAAATGTTCTATCTTTTAAATCAATAGGTTGTTCTTTCCATAATGGCATTAGATTTTCACCATCAATTTTAACCTTATGATCACCCGAAATTCCGCATGCTTTTAGAAGTGTCGGAAACACATCAATAACAGCTCCCATGGTATTCATCTTTTTCCCTTTAGGTAATTTTTTTGGCCATTTTACATAAAAAGGAACACGTGTTCCATTATCGTATACACTCGTTTTTGTACCCCTTAAATTGGCTACGTAGCGTCCAGGATAGGAATCGTTTTTTGTTCGTCTGTGTCTTGGTCCATTGTCTGATAAAAAAATAACGATGGTATTATCTTCTATACCTAATTCTTTTAATTTAGCTAAAACACGACCTACATTATAATCAATATTATCAATCATACCGAAAACACGAGCATTGTCTTCATGTAAACCTTGTTTACGATAAGGTTCTACTCTTTCATCTGGTACCTGAAGCGGAAGATGTGGCAAGTTTGTAGCTAAGTAAGCAAAGAATGGCTCATTGTTATGTTTATTGATAAAATCAAGTGCTGCATCTGTAAAAATATCGTCGCAATATCCTGCGTATTTTTTCGAAATATTGTTATGCTCTAGCACAGGATCAAAATAAGTGTTTCCTGCTGGTCCTGCTGCTTGTCCAATTCCACCTCCTCTATGCACTAAAGTTTCTTGAAACCCTTGATCTGTTGGTCGCATTGGGGCATTATCTCCTATATGCCATTTTCCAAATATCCCTGTTTTATAACCATTAGCACTTAACATTTCTGCAATAGTAATCTCTGATGTGTTCATAAAATGATCTACTTGCGTTACAGCTGTAACGCCTGTTCGATAAGGATAACGCCCTGTTAACAAAGCTGCCCTGGATGCAGAGCAGTTAGGATATGAAAAAAAATGAGTCATTTCTATACCTTCCTTACCAATAGATTCGATATTTGGTGTTTTTAGATATGGATTACCATGTTCACCTATATCGCCATAACCTTGGTCATCTGTCATCATTAAAACTATATTTGGTTTCTTTTGACCTAAAACCGAAATACTATTACAACAGATTAAAAAGCAAACAGTCAATCTAAAAAACCGTTGCATATTATTGTGGTTATTAAATTGACTGTTCATGTTCAATTCATATTTTAAATTAATTCCAAATTACAGGAACAAATACTGTCATTTCTGCTTGCCCTCTATTGCTCCAAGCAAAATATGGTACAAGCTGTGTTTTATAAGACTTAAATTTTGGTCTTGAAATCGTTTGATACATCTCATCATTTCTATCTTCTCTTAACGATAATTCAGTTTCTATAACTGTAACACCTTCAAGAAAATCGGGTTTATGTATTGCTTCCAACGGCGCATCTCCTTTTATATAAGCATTTAAAATTGATGTATTTTCTGGTAAGTCCGGCGTTTCTAAGCAGTAAACAATTGGGCCTCTCTTTATAGCAATTTGATTTCTGGTTTCTTCAATTCTATTATGACCTTCTAATCGTTTTATTTCCATTGGCATATCTAAAGTAATTGTATCACCGACTTTCCATTTTCTCCTGATAGTTGCAAAAGTTCCGGGATTTACATTAACGTTTGTATCTTCTCCATTTACTTTTAAAGTGCTACCAACTGCCCATTTTGGAATTCTAACTTGGATATTAAAAGCATCACTTTTACATGCATCAATCGTTATTTTAACAAGTCCTTTCCAAGGATACTCTGTGTCCTGAGATAATTTTAACACAGAACCGTCTAGCATAGTTGTGTTTAAATTATTCCCTCCGAATAGTACTACCGCTACACCATTCTCTGATAAATTATATGCCCATCCTGAAGTTTTGCATATGGTACGCACTAAATTTGGTGGACAACAAAAACACTCTAAATAAGGTTCTCTTTTTGGGCTTTCTGTTGCATTTTCATTTGCTCCATAATCTCTAGAGTTATTGACCATACGTAATGGGTTAGAATAGAAATAATCTTTCCCTTCTAAACTAATTCCCGATAATCCACTATTGTACAATACTAATTCTATAATATCTGCATATCTTGATTCTGCATGAATCCCCATCATTCTGCTACTAAACATGGCATTGCAAAGGTTTGCACAAGTTTCATTATAAGCTGTCATGTTTGGCATCATGTATGCATCTATAAAACCTTCTTCTATCATATCTAAATTGGTAGATGCTCCGTAATGCGCTTGACCAACGGCGCCTGTAACGTACATTTTTTTATCTGTTATATTTCCCCATAACTTGTCCAAAGCTTCAATTAAAGCTTTTTCACCTGTTTCAGCATATACATCTGCAGCACCTGCATAATAATATAATGCCAACACTGCATGACCAACTGCTTCATCAGATTCTCGAAGAGGTGTTCTCTCTTGAACCATATCCCCTATTGGATAACCTATGGTTGTAGAATCATGTTTAATTTCAAAAGTTCCTCTTCTATTGATAAACTTTTCGGCTAGCTTTAAATATTTTTTGTCATTTATTGTTCTGTATAACTCAACCAGTCCCATAATTTGAGTTTGATTAAAACCAAAACGTTGGTAATGTTTTGTATCAGGCATGAAATAGGTGTATAATAAATCAGCTTGCTTGATTGCTATGTCTAAAAAATTACGTTTACCTGTTATGCGATAGTGTACAGAACCTGCAATAAATAAATGTCCGAAATTATACATTTCGTGATACTTTCTATTCTCGAATCGGTCTGCACCTTCTGTAATTTGTATATGTGTATGAATATAGCCATCCTCTTCCTGAGCTTTACCAATCATTTCAATATACTCATCTAATTCTTTTAGAATAGATTTATTTTTGGTAGTGCCATAGATATACATTTTAGCTTCCATAAACTTAAAGAAATCGCCATCATGCCAATAAAACCCCTTGTGAACCCCTTCTTTTTCACCAGCAGCAATTTTAAAATTGTTAAGTCCATGGCCTATATCACCGCATAATAAATCACCCATATATGGTAACATACGTTCTTGAGCAGCATTTACTTTTTCAGACCAAAATCCTGAATTCCATTTACAATCTCCAAAATTGATACTTTTCAATTTTACGTAAGGACTTTTGGAAGTATTTGTTATTGCTTTATTATGTGTACTCATGTAATGTATTCGTTTTAAAAATAATTTTAAATTAATTTTCTTAATTGTTCTTTAATAGAAATGTCATCTATAAAAATTTTTGGTAAATCTACTTTTCTTATTTCTATGGCGAAAGCATCACTTTCATTAGAAAATTCATAGTCCGGTTTCCATGCGGTTCTTAATTTTATTTACCATCTTAAGGTCTAACATCGTGAGGTACAAATTGTGAAGATGTACGACCTTTCTGTATATAACAATCTCCATTATTACCTTCCACAAACCATTTATCTATATCTATTTCTTCATCATTAAAATTATCACTTAATTCTGTATTCAAAACTCACCTCCCTTTGTTGGTGTGATCTAAAAAAGGTATTACTTTACCTTCTTGTTTTACATTTTCTTTTCCTATTAATTGGTTTTGTGCTTTGCAATCGGTATATATATAACTACAAAAAATATTACTGGGAATAGAAAATTTCTAACCGTGATTTGTTATGACTAATTCAAAATTTATATCTCCTGTTAGAACTTAATTTTTATAATACTTTTCCATCTCCTTTTTCACCAATTCTGGAGTCCTATAACGATCCATTCTGTCAATATCATATTTTTCAAATTTTTGTTGGAGCATCCAGAGTGGTCGTTCTTGAGTTAATTCCCATTCAAAGAGTTTTTTGAACATTGTTTTAAGGCGTTTAGGGTATTTTGCAGCTAAATTATTTTCTTCAGTTACATCGGTGGATACATCGTAAAGCTCCGCCGGTCTGTCTGCAAAGCGAATTAATTTCCAATCATTATGTCTATAAACGGCGCGCGCTTCTTTTTTCCAATATAAATCTTCGTGTGGTCTTTCTTTATTTAATCCATTTACAAAAGGTATTAAATCAACACCATCTATGTCTTTTAAATCTTCTGTATTTCCACCAGCCGCAACATAAAATGTAGGTAATAAATCAAAAGTACTCACAGGGTAGTTATAAGTTTTACCTGCTTTTAATTTTTTAGGCCATTTAATTAAAAAAGGCACTCGTAAACCTCCTTCTAAATGGTTTGATTTGGTACCGCTTAATGGTAAATTCAATGAAGCGTTTTTATCTGTTGGACCACCATTATCATTAGAAAACACGATAATAGTATTTTCTTCTAAACCTAATTCCTTAACCTTATCCAGCACCTTACCGCAAGCTCTATCGAGTGCTAACGTCATTGCAGCTACTTCTTTTCGTTTGCCTTTTAGATTAGGAAATTGTTTTAAATCTTCTTCAGTAGCATCCATTGGTGTATGAACTGCATTAAAGGCTAAATAAATAAAAAACGGATTGTTTTTATTTCTCTCAATAAATGAAACGGCTTCAGAAGCAAATACGTCTGTGACATAACCTTTTGGTTCTTCAAAATCTTCAAAATTTCGCTCCATTTTATTATCATGGTGTATACCTTTGAAATTATCATATCCAAAATAACTTCGTGCACCGCCTCTAAATCCATAAAATTCATCAAAACCTCTTTTTAACGGATGAAAACGATCTGCATTACCTAAATGCCATTTACCATAAACTGCACTTTTATACCCCAATTTTCTTAGATAATCTGCTATTGTTTTTTGGTCTAATGGCAAACCCATATCATCTCCTAAAAACTTTGAGTTTTTACTCATGTAATTTGGTACATTGATTTCCTGATAACCAAAACGTTGTTGGTATTTACCAGTAATTAAACCTGCTCTAGATGGACCACAAGTAGCATCAGTTACATAACCTTGTGCAAACTTTACACCTTGCTTTGCAAGTTTGTCAAGGTTTGGCGTCTTCATGATCTTACTTCCTTGAAATCCAAAATCTCCATAACCAGCATCATCTGCAAATAAAAATATAATATTAGGTTGATTCTGTGCTCTAATAATTCCTGACAACAAGACAATTAAAAAAAATATTTGTGTTTTCTTCATATATAATTTATTCTAGGAGTAAAAATACTTGGTAAATAAAAACTATAATCTACAAAAGTTACCATTTAATAACACATATTTACCTTTGTCAAATGCGAACAAGAAAACAAACATATGTCATCAGTAATTTTGATTAGATATTTATGACAACCTACAGAAAAGGGATAAATTTCTTGCAATTTACTTAACCATTTTATGGTGAAGAGTCTTTTAAGATCCTAAGAAATCGCACTGATTCACAATAGTTGTTTTCCAAAATAGGATAAAATGAAGAAAAATTATATCTAAATTAGAATTTTGTTAGAAGCCTACTTGTTTTAAGCACATTTTTGTTAACGCAAAAAAAACTCGAAAAGACATGTTTTTTTTCCAAAACGCATGCTATTTATTCTTTAGATTTACTGGAATCTAAAGCAAGCTCTTGTAGACAAAAAAACACCAAGATAAAATATATCTGGTGTTCTTATTCCGTTACAAATGAATCGTATCATACTTTAAATTCACAAGAAACAGCATGGTTTTTATCTAATGAAATTTTCTTGCTTTGTAACAAGAAAACTTCAATAAATAAGGCTAATCGACAATAATTATTAGGCGCACTACTTTATTACTTTTTCTTAACTTGCAAAAATCAAAATGCTTTCAACAAATTAACTCAAATCAAAAAATAGAGCTATCAAAATTTTAATATCCATCATTTTGCAATAAGGAAGGTGCCTTTAACACTTCATTATTAGGGATAGGTAAATAATATTGTTTATTAAACCAAGGTCTAGTAACTATAGTTTCTTCAATATAACTTAAATTACCAGAAGCATCTTTCTCCCATCTCAAACCTTTAATATCAAAACCTAAATTTTCAGTATTCATCCATCTTCTTTCATCCCAAAAATTATGTCCTTCAAAAGCTAATTCAATTCTTCTTTCTCTTTTAATAGCTTCCAGAAGATCTGGTCCGCTAGCAGTAATTAATGGTTGAAGTGCTCGACTTGATACTTTATTCAAGAAGTCCCTTGCCTGTCCTTCTTGTCCGAGCATATATTGAGCTTCTGCATAGTTTAGATAAATTTCTGCTAAACGATATAGAATATACGGCCTTCCAGCTGTAGTTTCATTAATAGCTGATAAATCTTCATTATGAAATTTTCTAATATTATATCCAGTTTTTGAGGAGTGTAAATCATTCCCAGGGCTACCAACAGTAGATCCTTCAGGAGAATCTAAACCATGTAATGTTGGGTCTGAAGGACATAAGGCATAATCGACTTGACGGCCTCTAAATTCAGATCCTTGAAAATTCAAAACTGCATAATACCTCATTTCTCTATTATCATTAGGGTTTGCAGCATCGTAACTTACTCCATCTGTAGTGGTCCCATCTGCCATATTGAATTCTAAAGCAAAATTATGCGTTGGCGAAGAAATCCCCCAACCACCATAACCTGAAGGTGATTGTGTTTGATCTATCAATGAATTAGCATCTAATCCGAAATCATACAAATCACTACCATAAGGTCTTGCAAATATAATATCGTCATTTACCGACAAAAATAAATTTCGATACGCTTGCGCATCAGAGACAGCAATTAAATCTCTAGCACCAACAATATCTATTACCTCCTGAGCAGCATCTACAGCATCCTTCCATTTGGACGCTTTTGGATAATCATACATTGGTCCACTTGGTTCTGTAGAAGGATCATGTAATGTACTTGCCGCAAAAAGCAATGTTCTACTTTTTACAGCCAAAGCTGCTAATTTAGTTGCTCTACCGAACTCTCCAGCTGGTCTAGTTTCAGGTAATACAGCTGCTGCTTCGTCTAATTCTCTTACTATAAAATCTACACATTCTTCATAAGAATTTCTTTCAACATCAAAATCAGAATTTAATCCAAACGCTGTGGTAAAAATAGGAACACCTCCAAACATCTTTATCATTTTGGTGTAAATATTGGCTCTTAAAAACTTCATTTCTGCTTTTAAGGAATTTACTTTATCAGGGTTCACTGCCATGGCCTGGCTATCATCTACATTATCCAAAAACTGATTAATCTCGTTAACAAAACGAAAGTTATCTCTCCATTTGTTTCTAAAGTCTCCTTCATTTTGAGCTGTCCAGCCATTACCCCGTAAACGTAGTCTGTCTAAATTTTTAAAATTAAATTTGGCCTCAAAAGAACCTGCTTCAATATTATATCTTCTTGACCACCAGACTGACTTATTAAGCGCCCAACCTTCAGTACTGTTATAAGCAGAGAAAACCACTTTTTCTAAAAGATCAGGATCATTGTATACAGAATTCTCTGAATAAGCTCCTAAATTTTCTGTTTCTAAAACGTCTTCACAACTTGTTATTGACAGAACTCCAACAACAAGTAAGAACATTTTCTTAATCTGTTTCATAATTTCTATTTTTTTTATGTTCTTAAAAAGTAAAATTCATACCAAACGTATACGTCTTTAACGATGGGTATGTAGAGTCTCTAAAATTGTTATATCCAGATGCTTCTGGGTCTAGACCTAATTTTTGTATATCTGAAAACATCGTTAACAAATTGAAACCTCTAGCAAAAAGCTTTATATCTGCAAACGTTGTTTTCTCTTTTGATAATGTATAACCAATTTCCAACTCTTTTAATCTTAAAAAAGAGGCATCATGATACCACAAATCTGCGTATACGGAGTTATTATTATCCTGAGGCCCACTATATTGGTCATTTAAACCAAATGCTCTTGGATATCTTGCTCCTCTGTTATTAGGTGTCCACCTGTCTGTAAAGACATGTTCTGGTTTAGAACCTATCTGATCAAAATAAACCAAGGCTTTTGCTTTTGCTTGCCCTTGTAATAAGAAGTTTAAATTAACATTTTTATAATTTACTCCACCAGTAATACCATATTGAATTTCTGGGATATTAGAAGTGTTTATTCTAATCCAATCTCGGTTATCTATAACTCCATCGTTATTCACATCTTGATAAAATGGCTCACCCTCTACCGTATCTTCAATTGTTGCTGCAGCGTTATCTACTTGTGTTTGATTCGCAAAAATACCATTAGTAGGTGCAACAACATAAGACCCTATCCTAAAACCTGTAACATCCTGTCTTTCTGGTAGGTTTTCTGGCTGCGGCAAAAAGACTACCTCATTTTGAGCTTGTGTAAGATTAAAACCTAAATTGTATGAGACTTCACCAACTGTATCTGCCCATCCTAATGTAATCTCTACACCTTCGCTGTCAACTCTTCCCAAATTTTCATCAGGCAATACTACACCTGTAAAGTCTGGTACAGCATTAGCGTTTGGAACTAAAATGTCCGATCTTACTTGCTTATAAAAATTAACTTCACCAGATAATCTACTATCGAACATTGAAAATACTAGAGCAATGTTGCTCATTTTTGCGGTCTCCCAAGTAACATTTGGATTTGGAGCAACTCCTGTTCTAAAACCATTAAAAACAGCTCCAGATTCTCCGAAAACGTAATAATTAGGTCTTGGAGCATTAGGATTATTGTTTCCGAAGGTAAATTGAGAAAGGAATTGAAAAGGAGTAATTCTATCATTCCCCATCACAGAATAAGATCCTTTAATGTTTAATGCATTTAACCAAGAAACATTTTCCATAAATTTTTCATTCCCTAAAGCCCAATTACCGCCTACACTATAGAAAGTACCAAATCGTTGACCTGAACCAAACCTGCTAGAACCATCTCTTCTAATTGTTAAATCCATGAAATATCTTTTATCATAATCATAAGAAAGGGTTCCAAAATAACTTAAAAGCGCCAATTCAGATCCGTTACCACCATTTATAGCTGTTTCTGGATCACCTGCAAACAAAAAGGGTAATTGATCTGTTGGTAAATTATTGGCTTGTGCAAAAAATGTACTTGTCTCTGTTGTTATTTGCTCAAAAGCTACTAGTCCACTTACAGAATGAGCACTTCCAAATGTACGCTTATAGCGCAAAGAAGCATTAAGCAAAGTTTCATCAAACTCAAAAGAAGTCTCTCTTAGAATATTAACCGATCCTTGTTGAGAGAAACCAGTATTTGCTTCTAACTCATTTGTTGTTTGATTCAATACATAGTAAGTCCATGGGTTATAAAAATCTTTCGACGAAGTCAAAATTCTTCTTAGCCCTGCATAAGCATTAAGACTTAAACCTTCTGTTAAACGATCTAGTTTCCAGTCAATAGCTAATCTTCCTCTAAGGTCATTTGTTTTGTCATCGTTAAACCCTGCTGTTCTACTGGACATTATTAATGGATTTGCTCCATTCTCTCCACCTCTAGCTGGTAATCCATTTGGAAATACAGCAAGTTCTGTAGGAAAGTTTGTATAAATATGCTTATAAATAAAATCTACAGGAACTCCTGGTGCTCTATTTTTTGCGAATCTACCAGATAAATCTACACTAAATTTTAGATCATCAGTAATATTTATATCTATATTTGACCTAATTTGATTTTGCTTAAAATCAGTATCTCCAGAATCAAATAAGCCTTCTCTTTGCAAGTTATCTAAACTCACAAAATAGTTTGCCTTTTCTGTACCTCCCGAAAGAGAAATTGAATTTCTAGATTCTGGAGCCGTACTGGCAAAAGTCGCATCAAACCAATTGGTATTTGGAAAATTTACTGGATCTGAACCAGATGCAAAATTATCTATATCTGATTGCGAAAAAGGTAATGCATTCCCAAATCTATCAGCTATTTCATTCTCATAAATCGCATATTGTGCTGAACTCGTTAAATCTGGTTTAGATGAGAAAGTAGAAACACTATAAGAAGTAGAAGCATTAATTCTAAGCTTACCTGATTTACCTCTTTTTGAAGTCACCAATATAACTCCGTTTGCAGCTCTATTTCCATAAACCGCTGCCGCACCATCTTTTAAAACACTAACATTTTCAATATCTTGGGGGGATAATTGGTTAAAGGTACCTATTCCAGCGGGGATACCATCTATCAAAATCAAAGGCGCATTATTATTTAATGTTGCTTGTCCTCTAATCAATAAGGTTACATCATTATTAGAACCTGGTAAACCACCTCTATCAGAAACTATTAGACCTGTTACTCTACCGGCTAACGATTTAGCTACTTCTCTATTCGAAGTGTTTTCTATATCTTCTGCCTTTAATGTACTTATAGATCCTGTCACTTCACCTCTTTTTTTACTGCCATACCCGACAACTATTATTTCATCAAGCAATCCAGCATCTTCTTCTAAAGTGACATTAATTGTGTCTTTATTTTCAACAACTATTTCTTGAGTAGCATAACCGATGTAAGAAAATATTAATACCGCATTATTATCCCGTATGTTAAGACTGTATTTTCCATCAAAATCAGTCTGTGTTCCTACGGATGTTCCTTTTACTAAAATATTAACACCTGGTATCGGACCATTAGTTCCTGATACAGTTCCTGATACAATAAAATCTTGTAATCCTTCATTATGGTTATATTCCCCAACAGTATCAGACTCAAAAGCAAAGTTGATAAAACAGCAAAACAAAGTAAGAAATAGTGTTACTATTTTCACTTTTGGTTTTGGTATTTTAACTCTAAGTTGTGTTGTTTTTTCCCTAAAAAAATGTGTTTTCTTCATAAAAAGTGAGTTATTTTATTGATTGTGTTATCAAGTTTTTAGAATAATTCCTGAATTAGAATAAACACTTGACAATTTTTTAATAAAATAACTGGATAATTCACACAAAAGGGTTAATTAAATTATCATTTAATAACTCAATTTTACCTAAAAATATTTTCTTATTTGTTAAATTGATAATCGATAGTCTTTGGGAGTGGTTCCCATTATCTGCTTAAACTGTTTATTAAAATTAGTTATAGAATTATATCCTACGGCATAACAAACGGTAGATACAGAGACATTCTCCTGAACAAGCATTCTGGAGGCATTACGTATACGAACTTCATTTAAAAATTGAGTAAATGACTTGTTTGTCATTTTTTTAAAAAATCTACAGAACGAATTTGTAGTCATACAAGCAACTTCGGCAACATCGTTTAAAGTAATTTCTATAGCATAATTATCTGAAATATACTTTATAACTCTATCTATCCTATGAGAGTGTTTTTTGGTAAACTGTCTCATATCCGTAGAGGAAAGGAATATTCTTTTTTCAGTCTTAGAGAGTCTATAAAGAATATTTAACAACTGAATACTTTGTTCGAGACGAGATAAATTTGGTAATTCAATTAATTTTTCACGCAATTCTAAACTTACATCTTCTCCAAAACTAATACCATATTTTGATTCTTTAAGTAGCTTATCAATCTCAGAAAACTCTGGATTACTAAAAGTATCTTCGCCTAAAAAATCTTTGGTAAATTTTGTTACAATTGTTTTTACTTTTTTAACCCCTTTATTTTCTTCGTCATTATAATAAGCCATATCGTTTCTCCACAAATGAGGAAGATAAGACCCAACCAATACCAAATCACCCGAATTAAAAGGCGAAACATTATCTCCAACAAAGCGTATTCCAAAACTGCTTGAGATATACAAAAGCTCAAATTCAGGATGATAATGCCAAACAGAATCTAAACAGGGATCATGTTTTTCAATTACATTAAGACGTTTATCCTTTAAGGTATCGTTATTTTTTATTACAAGTTTCACAGTTTTCAAATATAAAAAAAATAAATTTGATAATTATTTAACAAGTAATTGACACAATATCAATAAAAGACCTCTATGTAATTATTTTAAGTAAAATAAAAGAAGCCAACAAAATAGCATTATCCGATTAACAATTATTTATATTTATTGATGGATTTTAATTCGCTACAAACGGGTTGGTTTTATTTTTTATTTTTTTAAAATGATTTAAAAGCCCTTCAAAATCATTAGAATTAATCAAGTCTTTATTAAAAAGTGAACTTCCCATACCCACACCTACAGCACCAGCTTCAAAGAATGTTTCTATATTACTTTCATTAACACCCCCCGTAGGCATTAATTTAATAGTATCTAAAGGCGCCAAAACGTCCTTAATATATTGTACTCCTAATTTGGTGGCTGGGAATACCTTTACACTTGAAGCTCCTAAAGTCCATGCCTTATATATTTCAGAAGGGGTATAAGCTCCTGGAAAAATTGGAATGTTTTTAGCTACACAGCACTCTATTACTTTTGCATCAATGATTGGTGTAACTATAAATTGAGATCCTGCATCTAATGCATTATTCAAATCGTTCATTGTACAAACTGTACCTGCTCCAATATTCAAGTTGGGAAAATCTCTTCTGAGTTTTTTGATTATATCAGAAGCATTCGGAGTATTCATTGTAATCTCCATTGTAAAAAGCTCTGCACAAAGGTATACTTCAGCTATTTTTTCAACAATATCTATGGGCAACCCTCGCACAATACCAACTATTGGGGCTTTATCATAAAGTTCCCAAGAAAAAGACGAATTCATCATATTATATCAAAATCTATTATTTTAAAATATTAATTATCATTATTCAAATAGTATAAATGATACACTTATATACTCAAAAAGTAACAAATATCATTTTACACATTAAACCAACTGATACAAAAAACATGAATATCGTTAAATAAAAAGAGGTGATTTTTATCTCATAATCGCATTATATTACCTTTTAAAATATCGATTTATTAACAAAAAGGTAATCTGAACCTACTAAATGATAATTTTTGACAACACCTTTATGTATTTAATCTTGAAATTTGTCCTTAATACAACACCTTTTCTATTCAATTGAATGAACAAAATAATTACTTTTTATCCTTATTTTATTCTTTTTAGTTTTGGACTACTATTATCGTGTGCTAATCAAAAAAATCCCATCCCTCTAGATTCATTTACAGATAAAAACAAAATAGTTGTTTTCCCTGTATCGGACCCTAAAAATATAGGAAGGTGGAAATTAAATCAGGAAATTAGTGATGAGTTCGAGTCATCAGTGATGGATGAGAATAAATGGTATATAGTTGGGAAATTTAAAAACGGTAAGCCATTTTATAAACACCCAGATAAGCCAAATAAGAAAGTTTGGAAAGGTAGAGCTCCATCTCAATTTTCCGGCAGAAACTATAGATTAAGTAATGGAAAGCTAATCCTTGAAACACGATGGGAACCAGACTTCCCTTTTAGCGATGAAATAAAAAAACCCGTTTTTGGTGACCCACTGCCCTATCAAAACATAACTACTGCCTGCATTATTGGAAGAAGAGAATTTAAATATGGTTATATAGAAATAAAAAGTAAAGCTGCTGATGCACCCATTTCTAGCGCATTTTGGTCTATGGGAGAAAAATTAGAATTTGATTTTTTTGAGCTATATGGTGGCACAAACAAACCTGACAAAATACACCTCGACAGTCAATTATGGTGGTCTATAAGAGATTGGAAGAAACCTATAACTGGTAAACCCACTTATACAGAACGAAAAGATGTTGGATTTAGAGTTGCAGATGACTTTCATGTCTGGGGAATAGAATGGGATGAAAAAGGTATTAAGTATTATATAGACGGGAAACTTTTTTCCGAAGTAATCTCGGATGAAGTAACCAAATGGGCTAAAGAAAATAGAAAGAAGGTTAAGTTACCAGAAGATTACAATGGCTATGTTGCAACAAAACCAATTAGCTTATGGCTTGATCAAGAAACATTTCCATGGCATGATATCCCTAAAACTAAAGAGGAACTAGAAGCTAAAAGTCCCGATAATGAAAAGGAAGATGGTATCGTTGATTTTGAAATTGAATACATTAGAGTCTGGCAGAAAACCAATTAGTTAACATTAAAATTTATGACAAAAATATTTATCATTTTATTCTTATTTGTAGCCTCTACAGCGTATTATGGACAAGGAAAACGTCACGAAAAACAAAATGCCTATTATGTTGAAGAAGCGACAAAAGAATTTAACTTAGATGAAGAACAACAGACAAAACTATCTAATTTTAGAATGGATATGGTCAACACTTACATAACTAGTACTACTTCATTTAAAGCTGGTAATATATCCCAAGAAGAACTAAAAAATGTCACTAAAAAAGCCAGTGAAACTTTCCACAATAAATTATCTAAATTGACCGGAAAAACTCATAAAGAAATGCAAACTTGGTTAAAGAGTATGAGAGAGAAATTAAAGAAAACATAGTTTAAACTTATCTGGAATACATCTTGAATTAACAAGAAACCCCAATTCATTCAATTGTATTTTTTTAACAACCAAGTACTTAAATATTTCGAATCATTAATTTTTTTATCAAGTTTTTTAAAAACTATTAAAAATTAACAACTAATAAGTTAATATTGTGCAGGTTCAAGTTAATATTAACTTAATTGTTTTCACCATCTACGCATACATTTGAAGCTAAAGTATTCTTTATCGTATAAATAAAAACAGTTTTTCCACAAAAATGAATTAACCATTAAGGTTTTCACCTTAGCAAACGAAAAACAAATTAGTTTTAGGGAACTAAACTCAATACTAAACAAATTGATATTTCTCTGTTTTCAGAAGGGATGTATCTTTTGATAAAAAGAACAAATAATCAAATTTTAATAAAAAGTAACAAAAATTTAATGATGGGGAATAACAAAAATAAATTTTAACTAAATGAAACACATAAACCAAATACATAAAATGCAAAACTTAAAGTTTTCATTACTTCTGTTTTTCACAATACTTTGTAGTTTTTCGATTTTTTCACAAACTATTAATGTAAATGGAACTGTCACTGGGGAAGATGATGGTTTACCTATACCAGGAGTAAATATTTTAATTAAAGATACGTCTACAGGAGCATTCACGAATTTTGATGGTAATTTTGAAATCGAAGCCAATATAGGAGATGTACTAATTTTTACTTATTTAGGGTTGAAATCTCAATCTATTGTAGTGAAAAACTCAATAACAAACGTTATTATGGAGTTAGAAGCTAATAGCTTAGAAGAAATTGTAGTGGTAGGGTATGGTACTCAATCAAAAAAAGAAGTTACAGGCGCTGTCTCTCAGGTAAAAGCTAAAGAAATTGAGAATATTATTACACCCGATATAAGTACGGCACTTAGAGGACAAGTTGCAGGACTAAATGTTACTTCTTCTAGTGGAGAACCTGGAGAAGGTTCTGGTATACTTATAAGAGGTGTTTCATCATTAACTGGTTCTAATGACCCACTTTTTGTAGTAGATGGAGTACCTCAATCAGGTGATCCGCAATTAAATCCAAATGAAATAGAAACAATTGATATCCTTAAAGATGCAGCTTCAGCATCAATCTATGGTGTGAGGGCATCTGGTGGTGTTATTTTAATCACTACTCGGAGAGGAAAACAGGGTAATACTAAAGTAGAATTTAATTATAGTAATGGTATTCAACAAATAACAAGAAGAGCCGCTTTACTGAATACCAATGAGCAAATTTTCTTTGATTTAAATGATCAGTCTCGTGGTACTCCTTTTTCACCAGCACGCTCAGATAGATTTAGTTTACTAAATGATAATGAACCTAGAGATTTAGTACAAAAAGATAATGCCCCTTTAAGAAGGGCCAACTTAAATATATCAGGTGGAAACGAAAATTCCAACTATAACTTTACCTTGGGGTATTTTGACCAAGAAGGTAATGTAATAAACTCCTCATTAAAGCGGTACAATCTAAGAGGTGGGTTTAGAATAAAAAAAAGCCGTTGGTCTTTTAACAATAGTTTTGGTTTTACTATAGACGATAGAGAACGACCTAATTTTAATTTATTACTTCTAGCTCAACGTGCTTTCCCATATTTAGAGCGTGTAGATTCTAATTCCAATAATATAACTGATGATAATGACGAACGTCTATCAAATATTAACCAACTTCTGGGTGCCCTGACAAGGATAAGAGAGTTAGGTCGCTTTAGATTCGATGCGAGTTCGGAGATAGGATATAAAATCAACACTAATTTAACATTTAAAATGCTTACAAGTGGTGTTGTTACTAATGAGTTTGAAACTCAAACGCAACCACCTTTTCAAACTTTTGATCAAGCTGGAAACCCACAGCAAACTGAATTTGACAATTTTGTA
Organism: Aquimarina aggregata; assembly: GCF_001632745.1. Lineage (GTDB taxonomy): Bacteria > Bacteroidota > Bacteroidia > Flavobacteriales > Flavobacteriaceae > Aquimarina > Aquimarina aggregata. The sequence continues at coordinate 436,567 of NZ_LQRT01000046.1, forward strand.
TATGAATCTAGAAGTAGACGAATATTAATAAACTGGAATAGTAGTTTAAATTTTGTTAAAGACTTTGGCAGTCATAGAATAGAAGCGCTTGCCTTATTCTCTGTAGAACAAGATAACTTTACTTCTATAGGAACGTTTGCTCAAGGTCTTTTATTTGACAATCCTACAAATCTCTCTCAAGGTACAGTTGGTGCAGGTGCTGCGTCTAATGGTCTATTGCTAAGAGGAGCACCTTTCATAGATCCTGATTTTAGAGATCGCCGAATCGGTTCTATTGGTCGTATTCAATATAACTATGATGGTAAATATCTATTAAGTGCCAGTGGTAGATATGATGGTTCTAATAAGTTTGGACCTGGAAATCAATATGCATTTTTTCCTTCAGCGTCCGTAGGGTGGAATATTTCTGACGAAAACTTCTGGAAAAGCCTAAAACCTGTTGTAAATAATCTAAAACTTAGAGCAAGTTATGGTACCTCTGGTAACGATAGAATTCAATCCTATTCTTTTCAAAACGTATTGTTGGGTGGTTTCGATGCTGCATTTCAAGACTCGTCAGGTAGTAGCATTGTGTCACCAGGAGCTGCAGTTACAAGGTATGGCAATTCAAATTTAAAGTGGGAAACAAGTACACAAAGTAATTTTGGAATAGATGCAAACCTTTTTCAAAATGCACTTGAGTTAACTTTTGATTATTATACCGGAAATAAAAATGACTTACTGGTTAATTTACCTATAGCACCAAGCTTTGGAGGAATCACAGTCGGAGACCTTTTTGCAAATCAGCGTTTTACACCGTTCAATGTTGGTGACATGAAAAACAGTGGATTTGAAGCCTCAATACGTTACAGACCAAAAACTGGTCAAGTTAGATGGAACATCTTAGGTACTTTTACTGCCAATAAAAATAAAATCATACAATTAGATGGTGATATCAACCAACAATTGTTTAATACATTTCCTGTATTTAACGATGGTAGGTCTAATGTAATTGGTCTTCAAGTGGGTAGAGAAGCAGGAGCTTTTCTAGTTTTTCCAACAGACGGTTTACTAAAAACTCAATCCGAAGTAGATGCTTATAATGCACAATTCAATACAAATGCAGAAATTGGAGATTTAAGGTATGTTGACTCAGACGGTAATGGACAATTACGAAACAACGGTGATCGCATTTACGGGGGTAGTGGATTACCTGATTTTGAGGTTGGTTTAAACCTATCAGCTACATATAAAAATTGGTATTTCAATACTAATTGGTACGCATCTGTCGGTAATGAAGTCTATAATGCTACCAGAGCTAATGCCATTAATGATAGACGTTCTCAAGATTTACTTTACCAATTTATCCCAGGAGTAAATGAGAATACAAACATACCAACTTTTAGAGGACGTTCACCTCTACATCCAAATTTTAGACCAGATACTGATTTCTTTATTGAAGACGGTTCTTTTGTAAGATTAGCAAATGTAGTTGTCTCTTACAGGTTACCTACAAATGTTACTGATAAATTAGGTTTGGGAACGTTTAATATTTATGCTAATGCCCAAAACTTACTAACGCTAACAGAATACTCAGGTTTGGATCCAGAAGTAGGAGGCAATAATATTCAAAGAAGAGGATTAGATATCGGAGTAATTCCAATTACAGCAAGTTATAACTTAGGAGTAAGATTAAATTTTTAAAGAAGATGAAAAAAACACAATATATATTAACGATTATTTGCATATTTTTTATCATTTCATGTGATGATTATCTAGATCAGCCAAATCCCAATGCACCTGAGTTTCCGGAAACTATTCAGGACTTAGAAGATACTAACCTGCTCATAAATGCTGTTTACAATAGCTTATTTCATCATTATGTTTTGAGTATTGAAGAGAACACTTTAAATTCTGACGAAGGTTCTGTTGGTAATAGAGGAAATGGTGGTAACAACCCGTTAGACAGATTAGTTTGGTATAGACACGAGTATAACTCTGCGACAACTGAAGTTTCAAGAAAATGGGCAGCTTTATATCGCGGTATCTTTATAGCCAATCAAGCTATTCATGGACTAGAACTTATTGAACCCACGATTAGTTCTCAAACTGAAATTGATGAATGGAACAAACAAAAAGCAGAAGCTCAATTCTTTAGAGGACTCTATCATTTTTATCTGCATTCTACATTTAACAATGGAAACATAATTATTCGTGATCGATTTGAAGCCGATTTAGATGCTAGAAACAAAGATGTGTCTTCATCAGAAGAGGTAATAGATTTTTTTAGACAGGATTTAAAAGCCGCTATTGAGTTTTTACCAAACCCAAGTGAAATTCAAGAACAAGGAAGAATTACTAAAGGTACTGCTACTATGATATTAGCCAATAGCTATTTATATGAAGGTACAGATGCAGCTATAGAAACAGCGAAAAATCTTTACCAAGATTTAATAAATAATTTTGGCTATCAATTGGAGACAGACATGGCCAAAATGTTCACAACAGAAGGAGAGTTTAATAGTGAGTCTATATTCGAGGTACCTTATACTATAGACTTTAATGTTACAGATAATGCTTTTGATGAAAATAGTCTACATAATCGATTAGCCGGTCGTAGCGCACCTTTCACTTTTGGAGGTCAACAACGTTTTTTACCATCGTCTTGGTTAATTCTTGAGTATTTAAACGAAGAGATAGATCCATTAGATAATAGAAATGTCATTCAAGCTGGTAATGGCTCAACCACAACCAGAAGAGTATCTATGAGAGCTTCAGCAATGGTGGCACTAAATAATGATCTAGACACTCGAGTTTATCAAAGCCCAAATGTACTACAAGCTGGAAATCTTGGTGGAGGCAATAATAACTTTATTACCTCATTATTTAAAAAGTATACAAATCATGATATCGCCAGTAGCGAACAAGCTACTTCTTCTGGGGATCGCAATAAATCGGGTAAAAATGTAACGATCAATAGATTGTCTGAAGTTTACTTAAATCTTGCAGAATGCTATATAAGACAAAATCAAATTAGTGATGCTTTAAATGCTATAAATGCAGTCAGATCACGTTGGGGATTAATAAAATTAGGTGTTGGTTCGCCAAGTGCAAGTTTTGACAATATCGTTTATGATCAAACAACTTTAATGGAACATCTAATGTTTTTTGAAAAACCTTTAGAATTATCTTCCGAAGGTCATGCAATACGCATCATTGATCTACGTCGTTGGAATGTTGCTCAAGCCAGATTCTCTGATTTAGCTTTAAGGCAATATCATCCCATACAATATGATGCCCCAACAGGTCTATCCAGAGGATCTATCACATCACGTGCTAATGGAACAATTACTTTATTTGATCCTTCAGATCCACCTGGAAATTTGAATATTATATACAATGAATTTGAAGGTGCTGCAACTAACTATAGTATAAATCAAGGTTATCTTCCTATTCCCGAGGATGAAGTAAATAATAATACTGCAAACTAAACAAGATGAAAAGATATATATATTTAATATTAATACTCCTTATTGCATTTTTAGGGTGCAATAAAGACGATGGTAATTTTACTGAGTTTTCTAAACCGGAATTATTTACTCCTGCATTGGGAACTATTACTGAAGAAACTATTAACAATCCAATACCGATTGCTATAAATGACTTTTCATCGATAGCAGACGTATCACGAGGTGTTATTTCGAGATTTTGGAGAATAGACACAGGAATGTCATTCTTGAGTGAAAGATTCACACCAGCTGACAGTTTAAATTTAAATCAATTTATTATTGGAGAAGGAGGAAATTCTAGTAATGTTTTTTTCCTCTTCAAAACAGCTGGTTTAAAGGCAGTTAATTTGAGGCAAGTTTTTGATCGAGAAGTAAGTTTTCTAGGACAAACAGCAATACAAGAAGGGAGTGACTGGGTCTTAAACACTACGTTTACCTACAATGTTTTTGATAACCTTAATCCGGAAGCAATAATTTTTAATCAAGATGGGACTATAGAATTAGGACGTCTAAATGCCAATCAGGATCCAAACCAAGATAATATCAGTAGTTTCGAAACTATTACAATTGAAGCAGGTAGTTCTTTAAATTTCGTGGATAATACTACAACAGGAAATCCAGACGGAAGATTATGGGGTTTTGCAGAAGGTAGTCCTTCAGAAAGTACTGAAGAATCTGTAAATGTATCTTATAATCGATTGGGAGAATATCTAATAGATATTACTTCAACGAGGGACTCAAAAGGTAATACTTTAAATGCAGCATCAAGAACAAAAACACTTCCATATATTATTAAAGTAGTTCCGTCTTCACAGCCATTTATTGCTACTAATGCTACCGTTATTGATGATGGAGGAACTCTAGGAGAAGGAAGCTCTGTAATTGAGTTAGGAGTAAATGGTGAATTAGAAGATTTTTTAGGAGTAGAGAGTAGTTTTACGGTAAATGCAGTAAATGGTGGCTTCAACCAAAACATTCCAATTAATTCTGCTGTTGTGAGTAGTACTGATGCTACTACTATACAATTAACACTGGCAGAACAAGTTTACAATACAGACACTATTACAATTTCTTACGACGGGGCAATACCAATTACGTCTGTAGATACAAGAACACTTAATACCTTTACCAGCCTTACCGTAAATCCTGCAATAATTAATGTATTACAACCTGCTTCAAACCCAAGTTTTGAAGTCGGTGTTAGTAACGATAGACTAGGTAATTCGCAAGGATATAATCTTTTTGTTGGTGGCGGTGGTAATAATTTAGACAATGCAAAAAATACAGATGGCAGCTTACAGATTAATCGTAGTACAGAGCAATCGAGCGAAGGTAATGCCTCAATGAAATTTGACGCAGAAATGCCATTAACCGCTGGTTTTCTTAGTTACAGCAATACAATAATTTCCAATTCAGATATCCCAAGTGGCGAATTTATACTTGCTTATGATATTTATATCGAAGGCGGATCAACTTTTAATAACATTTTCAACAGAATTGTTGGTGCTACACCCGCCAATCAGTTAATGCCGTTAGATTCTTCTATCACTGATGAATGGTTTACTGTTGAGCGTCAATTTATATTAACCAACCCTTTATCTGGTAATATTGTTTTTAATTTTAGAAACAACGATAACACTGGAATTACAGGGAGACAAACCTTTTATTTAGATAATATAAGAATTTTAGTAGTCGAAAACAGACCTTAATTTCGTTTTGCTTGAAAAATATATTATTTTAAACAAACCACTATTATGATCATAGAAAAAATAGAAACTTTTATACTAAACGATAAGCTATCTAAAAGCTTTTTCTTTTCGCAATGGGAATATTCAGAACGTTGTATTTGTGTTGTAAAAATCACCACAAAAGATGGAAATTACGGATGGGGTGAAGGTTATGGCCCTGCTCATATATTAAATGAAGGCGTTAAGTTTTTAGCACCACTCGTCATTGGACAAAATCCATTAGAAAATGAGGTAATATGGAACACTATGTACCGTAAAACATTGGATTATGCAAGAAGAGGAATTTTAGTAGCCTCTATGAGTGCCATTGATATAGCTCTCTGGGATCTGAAAGGACGAATACTTGGATTACCCGTATCTACACTACTTGGTGGAGCACATAGAACAGAAGTAAAACCTTATGCAACTGGATTATACTTTACGGATAAACTCAACCCAACAAAAGACTTTGAACAAGAAATAACGTTATATAAAAAACAAGGATTTAAGGCTTTGAAAATGAAAGTAGGTCTTGGTATAGAAGAAGATTATAAAAATATTAAGTTTGTAAGAGAACTTATTGGCGAAGACATTCAGCTAATGATCGATTCTAATCACGCCTACAGTCTAAGAGAAGCGGTAATTTTGTCACAAAAGATTGAAAAATTTAATATCAGTTGGTTTGAAGAACCAGTTTCACCAGAATATTATAAGCAATATAGTGAACTTAGAAGTAAAACGAATATTCCTATTGCCGGTGGTGAATGTGAATACTTAAGATTTGGATTTCATCATCTTTTAAGAAATAATTCCGTTGATATACTCCAGCCAGACATATGCTCAAGTGGTGGGTTAACTGAAGCCAAAAGAATTGCCACTTTAGCAAGCACATATGGTGTAGATGTTGTACCACATACCTGGGGAACATCTATTGGAATTCATGTAGCCTTGCACTTCATTGCTAATTTAGAATGCATGCCAGGTAGAATGAAATCACCAGATTTTTTACTGGAATATGATCAAACAGAAAACAGATTACGAGATCATCTTACCTTTCCTAAAATCGAAATGAAAAATGGCATGATTAAAATACCCACAAGTCCTGGACTAGGATTGGAAGTCAATGAAGAAATACTATTAAAATATTCTTTAGATAGTAAAAAACTAAACGGATTATACAATTAATAAAGAAAATATGATCACCAAAAATTTTGGATATAAAAAATTATATATAGATGGCAAATTGTTAGAAGCCAAGGACAAAAAAAAGATGGATGTTATCTGTCCGGCCAACGGTGAAGTGATTGCTCAGGTTGCAGAAGCAAGTAAAGAAGACACTATAAATGCTTTAATCGCAGCTCAAAAAGGTTTTAAATACTGGTCTAATTTAACGCTAACTCAACGTACCGAATGGATGCACAAACTACGTGATGCTATAAAGGAAAAAGAACATGAATTACGTACCGCCATGGTATATGAAATGGGTAAAACGTATGATGGGGCATCCGAAGATATTGAGGGTATATTAAATGGTCTAGAATGGTATCCAAATGCGATGAAAAACCTTAGAGAGGAGCAAATTCCGGATTACGAAGGCACACATACACACAAGATGATTTCAAAACCCGCAGGAGTAGCTGTAGCGTACTTAGCTTGGAATTTTCCAATACTAAACGTTGGTTTCAAACTTGCACCTGCATTAGCTTCGGGGTGTTCTATAATTATAAAACCTTCAGAAATATCTCCGTTATCTACTTATATAATTGGTGAAATACTACATCAAATTCAGTTTCCTGCAGGTGTTGTCAATATTCTTGCGGGACCTGTTAATGGCGTGGCCAAAGTATTATCTACAAGTAAAATACCAGCCGTCTTAACTATGATAGGTTCAACAGAAACAGGTAAAAAAGTTATAGCAGATAGCACAACAAGTATTAAAAAATTAGGAATGGAACTTGGTGGTAATGCTCCATTCATTGTTTTTGAAGATGCAGATTTTGATAAAGCTATTGATTTAGGTATTGCATTACGATATGGAAATACAGGTCAAGTATGTGTAGCTGCTAATAGGATTTATGTACATCGAAAAATTTATGACAAGTATGTAAAATCTTATGTTGAAAAGGTTAAAAATATTAAGGTTGGTTTTGGCACAAAAGAAAATACAGATGTATTTATGGGACCAGTAGCTACTAGAAAAGATAGAGATCGTATGTTTTCTCTAGTAGAAGATGCTATTAATAAAGGAGGAGTTTTAGAATATGGCAATACAATTCCAGCAGATTTACCCGAAAATGGTAATTGGATAGTACCCACCGTAATATCTAATGCAAATCATGATATGGACCTTTTTGCTAAAGAAACTTTTGGACCGGTTGCTGGTATTATGCCTTTTGAATCTGATGATGAAGTTTTAGAATTAGCCAATAGCACCGAATATGGGTTAGCATCCTATATTTTTACAAATAATCACAAACGTATTGAGCGTTTTACCCAAGAATTAGAATTTGGTGAAATTCAAATTAATGGTGTAAAATATTCTATTTATTTACCTCATGGTGGAATTAAAAATAGTGGTATTGGGCACGATTGTTCTCATTTAGCCTTAGACGATTATTTAATAAAAAAACGAGTTTCGATTGCCAAATAGGGGAAAACATTAAAGTGAAATTTCTTATATATACTTATTTAGTGAGCACAACATTATCAGTATAACTCATGCTAAATAAATTATTTTTTCAAGGAAAGAAACATGCGTATTGATTAAAATATGATTAAAAAATAAATGAGGTTTACCTCATAAGGTAAACCTCATTTATTTTTTAATCATCATACAATTAGAGTTATTCAAAATTTATCCTTTAACCTGAGAAAATTAACCTTTATATTACTACAAATTTTTAAAAACCTATGAGACTTTTTAAAACCATCTTTCTTTTGTTTATAATCATCTTTGTTAATTGTAAGGGTGAGCCTAATAAATTAGGCCAGCATAGCACGATGATGAAACCTCCAAATGGTATGATCTGGGTTGAATCTAAAACTTTTTTACAAGGTGCTAAACAAGATGATAAATTTGCTATGAACAGAGAAAGGCCATCTCATTATGTAACAGTTGATGGTTTTTATATTGATGAAACAGAAGTAACTAATGCACAATTTAAATCTTTTATTAAGGCTACAAATTACATCACAGTTGCAGAACGTCCAATTAATTGGGAATTGATGAAAAAAGAACTACCTCCAAATACACCAAAACCTCACGATTCTGTATTACAACCAGGCAGCCTTGTTTTTAATAAAAACGTTAGGTCTGTTGTCAATATGCAAAATTATGGGCAATGGTGGACTTGGATGATCGGCGCTAATTGGAAACATCCTTTTGGTCCAGAAAGTTCTATAGAAGGAAAAGATAATTACCCTGTGGTACACGTTGCTTTAGAAGATGCTTTGGCATACTGTAAATGGGCAAATCGCAGATTACCAACTGAAGCTGAATGGGAATCAGCCGCATTAGGAAAAAACAAAAATACCATTTATACTTGGGGTAACGATTCTAGTTTACTAAATAAAAATGCCAATACATGGCAAGGTAAATTTCCCAACAAAAATGAATCTAAAGATGGTTTTGCCTTTATATCTCCTGTAAAATCATACTCTCCAAACAGTATTGGCTTATATGATATGATTGGTAATGTTTGGGAAATAACCACCGACTTATTCAATATAAAATATTATAGCGACTTAGATACTTCGGAACCATTAAATAACCCTCAAGGTGCTTCTAATAGCTTAAATTTAAACAATCCTTATCAAACTGAAAATGTTATGAAAGGAGGATCATTTTTATGTCATCAATCCTACTGCGCAAGTTTTAGGATTTCTGCTAGAATGGGTGTTGCGCAAGATTCTGGTAGTGATCATATGGGTTTTAGAACTGTTGTTACTAAAGATATGCTGAACAATAAAAACTTCTAAACGGAATCTGAGACATAAAACTATTAGAGATTCGATAGAAAAACCTTTAACATATTCTAAGAATAATCTTTACTTATAAAAATTAGATTCTCTGAACGATTAGTTAGAATAAAATCTATAAAAAAAGAGGTTTGTAGACTTTTTAAATTTATAATTTATAACCTAATCTTACATTAATGAAAAAAGTTGCACATACTAATCGACATAGTTTGACTAATCATTCTACTCGATATTCTTAGTATGTACAACTTCTTAAAGGTTTAAATTCAAATCAGTTTATAGTTATAATATCAATACTATTATTGAATTGTGAACTTTGTACTATTTGTATTTGATTTTAATACATAAATCCCATCAGCCAATCCAGAAACATCTATAGTTGTTTCCTCCTGACTAACAGTCAACTCTTTAAGAACAGCACCAGACATATTAAGAATTTTAAGTTTTGTGTTCCCTTTTTGGAAAAGATGCATAGAGCCTCCTTTTATAGGATTAGGAATAATTTTAAGATAAGAACCTCTATCCTCTTGATCTATATTTATTGTCTTATTAGATCCCATTTTTTTAAAACTCAACCAATTTAAGTTAAACAAGAATCCATTACCTCCAGAAAAATCTAATCTAATTTTATTATCACCTTCAGTCAAATTGGTAACCATGGTAACGGTTTTCCAAGATTGCCAACCACCTGTATTAACAACATTTAATTCACCTATATTTCTTTTCTTATAGGTAACATTTATCTTACCACTTGAGTTTAAAGAAGCTACTCTAGCGGATATCTTATATTCTCCCGCCTCTTTTACGGTCACCAAATATTCTGTATGATCACCATTTTCTATATATCCAATACTTTTTCCTCCTCCTGTATCTGTGGTATTTTCTAATCGCACTCCTGATTGAGTTAGAAAATCTTCTGCTTCTATTTTTCCTGGAATTATATGTCTCTCTCCCGAAGTATTTCCTCCAGAATGGTTTCCAGAATTAAAATCATTTGGATTAAGAGTAGACCCCACATCAGGAAATGAACTACCATATTCAATAGCTCCAACATCTGGTTTAGGTCCATTAACATTTGTTGTTATACCATTAATAAATCTTCCATTATTTATAGGAGAGGTACCTTGTTTTAATCTAAAGTCTCCTTGTGCAGCATTAACAAACAATGCATTACCATTACCTGTTACATTTCTTACATTATTCTGAAAATTTATATTTTGATAAATATGGTTTTTATCATCATCTTTAGCCTTAGTATCAATAATATTATTCCAGAAACGTATATTTTCTATCTTACCTTTATTATCTCTATTCCATATTCTAATTCCCCAATCCATATTCCAAACGGTATTATTATAAAAATAACTATCCTTTATCTTCGCTTGTCTAGGTCCCAAATAAGCAAAAGTTCCATCTGGTACTACATCAGTTTTAAAATTGTAAATCAAATTATGATGAACCGTATAATTATAACATCCTTCTAGATATAATGCTAGTACAAACTCTTTATGACCATCAGTTAAGGTATTGGAATCGTGTATCCTATTATAGGCTATCTCTGAACCTTTCATATCAACAGGAACACCCCAGTTACCTCCATTAGTACATTGTATAGAACCCGCATCCTGTCCCATTTTCATACAGTCATAAAGATCATTATATGTAATATCAATCTTACCATCATTAGTACGAATATGAAATCTACCTGTTGATCCAAGTGTTGTTTTTGTGATTTCGGTTCCATCTCCCCCATTATTCTGTATCGACGAGGTGAACTGAGCAATCCAACCGATATCTTCGATAAAGCAATTCTTTATTTTTGTATTTTTTCCTTCATCTATAAATAGTCCGTGACCCCAACTATGGGCGATGTAACAGTTTGTAAACTTATTGTTATTCCCATTTACAAAAACACCACCTTGCTCTGTTCTAGAAACTCCGTATCCTTTTCTGGTGAAAAATGGCCATAAATATTGAATTGAAGAATCCACGACTTGACAATTTGAGGATTTATCCATTTGAATTGAAGCTGCATGGATATTTAAACCTTGTATTTTGACTCCATTTTTTCTGTTAATTTGAAAGGCCCACTTTCTATTTTTAGCTGTAATTAATAAATTATTCGGATTTGTGCCATTAGGAGGTTTGAAATAAATTTTGTTTCCTTGTTGAAACCACTCTCCTTCTCGATTAAGGGCATTTAAATGAAAAATAAACCCAAAACCTTTACCATTATCCGTAAAGATTTTCTCGCTGTTATCGATCCAACCTTCAGTTATTGCATCTACTCTAAGTTCTTTTCCATTTGAAGCAGTAATAATTCCCATTGGGTTGATCCACTTCTTTCCATTTATTCCTCTAAAGATACCTCCTTTGAAAAAATTTGAAGGAAAACCGGTCATATTTGGGAATAATACTCTTCTATTTTTTTTTCTTTGACTCCTGTAAAAACCTGACAATCCTCGTATCCAGAGTTTTTATTTTCTGGATTCATCATTTCGCCAGTTTTATTATCTGGCCATCTAGCCATTTCTTGTCGTTTACCTCTTAAAAATAACATTGTGTATTCTGTTTCTGCTCCTGAGAAATTCGCAGAGTAAATTCCGTCTTTGTATATAGACCAATTCTTGATTTGATCTGCACCGGATACTGTTACTTTTTGACCATTGTAATTTTTAAACGTTGTATTATTTTGTTTTACAACAACATTTTCTCGATAAGTACCTGCTAGTATATAGCAAGTGTCTCCTGCAGCCATCATATCAGCGGCTTTCTGAATTGTTCTAAATGGTGACTGTAGATTACCATTGTTTGTATCCTTTCCATTGATTGAGACATAATAATCCTTAGCGGTCATACTCAAGGATAATAGTAAAACGGTAAGCCTTAATAATTTAAATTTCATGATTGAATTAGGGTTTTAAAAATAATTTATTAAAATTATCAGTGTTAGTGTTAAGTATTACAAAATGTTTATTCTTTCTGATATTCATTAATTCAACACTATTGATAATGAAAATACAAAGTGAGATCATTTTGTTTTATTTTATAAGCTATCAGAGACTTAAAATTTCTAATAGTAGCTTATTATTTTTTTTTATTCTTTAATAAATTGAATTCTATTTTTACCTGATGCTTTAATTATATATAATCCAGATTTTAATTTTGATACATCTAAAGATTCCTCTTGATTTTTTGAAACTTGTTTCTTTAAAGTATTTCCAAATAGGTCATAAATAATAATAGGCTTTCCTGAATTAACACCAGAGATGGTAATAAAATCTTTAGCCGGATTCGGGAATACACTAATTCCTATTTCTTTCTTATGATTAGTCGGTAAGTCTTTTGAAACTTGGCTATTTATGACTACTGGTTTGATTTTCCATTTTTGATTACCATTACCTAGACCAAAAGAATATGTTGTTACGTTAGCATTTATCACTCCGTTCTTTCTATCCAAACCTTGAGATAAACAATGAGAAGGCTTCAAACCATAAACTCCTTCTCCATTTTGAATTACTTTCCATTTTTGATGATCACCTAAGACTTGAATATATGTAGAAACCTGAATTGAATTTTCACATTTAGCATAGGGCACCTCCAAATATTTACCATTGGCCCTATTTTTTATGGTATAAATATTATCCCCTAAATGATTGAAAATCCATTTTTGATCGTCATATTCTCCTGGGTTTACCATTTTTGCTTCATAATTTTCTCTAGCCCTGGATAATAATCTTTGATTTGAAGTTATAGATTCAACTGTATAAGTTCCATTTGTTATTAATTGGGTAGGTGGTGATATTTCACCTTCACCTTTAAGCAGAACTATCGAGGAATAAGCTGCTAGAGTTATGTTTCCAGAATATGAGATGTTTTTAGCATCTATATAATTGATATTCCCTAAATTTATTTGTTTTTCAGAATTCGTTTTGTTCACCTCGAATCTCATAATAGTATTTGGGTCAACTGAAGCATTAAATTTAACTGGTGCATTTTTCCCTTTTTTTTCATAGTTAGGATACTTAGACTTAAACTGAGGTAATAAATATTCACTAGTTTGTCTTCCCGCTCTTATACTAAGTTCTTTCCCTCCAGTAAATGGCTGACAATAATAATTGCTATTTATATTACCCAAAAAAGTATTGAATCCTGTATCTGTAATTTGATTTGTATATCTGGCACAGAATTGAGATGGTTTTCTTGTAAAGAATGTATTTCTTAAAACTGTATTTCTTGTTGCTTGTGCTACACTTCCTCCCGATCCAAAACTATTATTATATGTAGATAAAACTATACCCATTTCGCAATTATAAACTATATTATCTCTAATTGTACTTTTACTAGATAGGTTCGCCATTAACCCCCAACCTACTACATTATAAATTGTGTTTTCATATATAAGCTGATTTTGAGAATCATTATCTATATAAATACCTGCTGTTTTTACTCCCCTATTAGAAGGAATCCCTCTAATAGCTCCAGGAGAATCATGGACTATATTTTTGTAAATACTATTATTACTTTCACGATTACCAACAGTGTAAATCCCCCCTCCATCATCTTTGGTAAAACAATAATTACTTATATCGTTATAGCGTATCTTGAAATTGTCGCCTCCAAATTGTAATGCATGATACCCTATTCCTTCTAGTGTATTTTTTTCTATAATATTAGGTAATCCGCCAGAACGACCATAAAACCTGATTCCCGAATACCCAATAAAACTACGCGCTCCCATTCCTGATCTCATCCCTATGTTTCTAATCTTATTATTAGAAAAAGTAACTCCGCTGATATTCTCCCATCTTAAACCTAGGTTATTACTTTGATCTAAAACATTATTAGAGAAATTAATATTAGTTAACGTGTATCCTAAAGTCAAGTATTGATTTCCATTATATAAGTAACAACCTGTTACTGTAATGTTTGAAGAACCACTCATCAATAGTGTCTGAGATAGTCCTCCTTCAAATCTCAAATTTTGTATTCTAAAATATTTACCATTATTAATATTTATAGCGTTTTCTCCAGAAGGGATTTCAACATTCAAATTATTTGGATTTGTTGTAGTATATAAATACAATATTCCCGCATTAATATCATGAGCCCATTCTCCATTTTTATCTAGGGTGTTTACATGATTTTGAAAAAAATAACCAAAATTATCTTCAATTTTATTTTCAAATGAATCGTTAGGCCTTGATAAATTGAAATTAACCGTTTTTCCTGAATGAGATGTGATTGTTTCAACTTTCACATTATCATCAGTAGTTCTAATTGTTATTTCTCCACCTCTAAATCTGTTTGCTACATAAGGCAAATTAGACGATTCAGAAATTGACCTATTATTTGATGTATGTGAACTAATAGTTCTGTATCCTCCATCGGTTATATTAAAATTAGGTTCTCTCCCGATTTGTTGTGCTACATTGTCTAGAAATAATGAAGATGTTCTTGCATTATCAATTTTGCCTAGATTGGTTTTCCATATATTACCGTTATGACGTGTCCAGTTATTGAGTTTTCTAGCCGCTCTTATAACAGCTTGTTTTCCGGATCCATAGGATTTGACCACAATAGGGCTACCAAAATTACCACTTTTACCTTTTAAATCAAGAGATCCATAAAAAACATCTCCCCTGTTAAAATTTATAACATCACCAGCTACAAAAGATCCTTTATTACTATTTACCTTGGCAACTGTTTTCCATGGTGTTGATGGAGAAGTTCCGTTATTTAAATCATTACCCGAAGAACTGACATAAAAGTTCTTTTGAGCTAGCCCTGCATTTATTCCTAGACATACTAGAAAGACAATAAAGCATTTGGTTTTAAGTGTTTTTTGTTTCATGTTAATACTGCTTAGTTAGTTTTATTTGTGATTTTGTGTTAGTAAATCATAATTTTTTGATGAAAATTATTGTTATTATTATTTATTTTCGCTTCCAGATAGCATATAAATTCCTAGTAACAGATTTAAAACCAAATAGTCTACAACTACCTCTTCTTTAATATGTTCCATTACCTATTAGCACTCTGTTGCCGGCTAAAGCTTCATTAATTCCTTTCTGTATTGTCAAAAAAGGAGCATCTGTTGTACCTGTATTGGTATCATTGCCTATTTTAGAAACATAAATATTCTTTGAAAAAAGATTTAATTTTATTAGTACTTTATAAATCTAATAACTCTGTTCGACACTTTGATAAGGTATGTTCCTGATTGGATACCCGAAAGACTGACTCTTTCCTTTTTATTTGTGGATTTTTTTCTTTTTATAACCTTTCCATGAAGATTATAAATAGCGATATTATCACCTATATTAATCCCAGAAATTACAACAACATCTTTTACAGGGTTTGGAAAAGCTTTAAGGTCAGGTAAGCTCGATATATTAGCATGCAATTCAGAATCGCTTAGTTTATTTTTGTCACAGTTTAACTCCAAAATAAGTCTTGGGGCTGTATTACCTTCTTTTGAAGAAAAAGAAACGTCATTCCCGCCTGTTTGTTTAATAATTAAAGAAACATTTTCACCAGGAGTGATTCCTGATAATTCCCACTGATACGACTGTCCTGATCTATATGTAGTATTGAGAGATCCTATTTTAGCTCTTTCTGAAGGCTTATTACTATTCGAAAGATTACCTTCTGTCCAGTTGTCAGAATTTCCTTTAAAGATTTCTATAAGTCCATTACCACCATCTGTAGATACTGTAAGTTTTAATTTTGTACTTGTAACGTTTTCTGTCACTGCTGGTACAGTAAACTGAAGATACGATACTCTTTTTCTGCTTTCTACTCTAAGTTCTCCACTATTAAATCGAGTACCACTCTGTAGATAAACATCTTGACTAGCAATTACGTTTCTTAAATTATCACAAGTATTATTTCCTTCCAAAACCACGGGGTATAACGTTCCTCCTTTTGGAGACTGATTTGCTTGTAAAGGAGGGAAATTTGTTGCTGGATTTGAGGGTTTTACTTGTCGAGGTCCTTTATATAAAAGGTTCGGATCAGACCAAGGTGTCATATTGTTATGATTCTCTTCAAGGCATCTATTTTTATATATGAAATTTGGTTTTTTTGAGTTCTGATGTTGTGTAGACCATGGTCCCATAATAGCATAATAGTTGGGTTCTCTACTATTATTATATACAGCATTAGGCGTATCTGCCTTTGAATTAGGCATATCAAATGGTAGCGTGATTCTATTGTTCTCTATTAAATTGTTACCATTATCACCACTGTGAAAGCTTACCTCTTGCCTAAAATTATTATCATATACCACATTATATTCTACTTTACTTCCTTGTAGAGATATATGACGTAAATGAGTAACTTCACATCCTGTAATAAGATTATAAGCTCCTTGTATAAAGAAATACCCCTGAGCCCCTCCTGCTTTTTTATGAGCTCCATCTACTTTTAGATCTCTTAATGTAATATGGTTAGCGGGGACTCTTACAGGGTCTTTGGCAGAATTGATAATATTCACTTTATCTAACCAACAGTCCTGAGAATCGTTAAACTTTACAGATATATTATCATTACCTCTTAATTCATCATTAGCACCCAGACTATAGTTCCAGTCGTATTTTGGTTTCCCCCAGCTTCCTTCAATTGTTAAAGTGTATATCCCACTTTTACTAACCTTATAGAAGCTAAAAGCACTACTATTATTCATCCTAATGATACACTTCACCCCTGTTCTACTTTCCCCTATCAAGGAGACATTAGATTTCATAGAAACACGTTTATTAATATTATATGTTCCATTTTTAAGCAATACGGCGACTAATCCACTTTGTTTGGAAGCATCGTTAATGGCCTTGTTAATAGCATCACTATCTGCTCCATTAGTAAGTGTTTTTACTATTCTAATATCTTTTAGAAATGGAATACCACCTCTAACACCTGCTTTTTCCCACTCTTTCATCTGTGGATAACGGCTGTCGTACTTACTCGAATCAAAAATTACTCCAGGATCACCTATGTTTAGCTGTCCATACGTTTGCGTAAGTGTATTAGATAATAAAAAAATCCAAATAAAAATATTCTGTTTAGGTTTTAAAAGTAGTTTCATGGTTTTAATTTTAAACTATTTTAGATTAAAGAGATAAAAGAAGTTTTCTATTGATTTAAGCTGTATGAAATTTAAAATTTCACACAGCTTAAACTCCCTTAGAATAAATTTATTCTTTGATAAATTGAACCCTATCTTTACCTGGTATTGTAACGATATACAATCCTGGTTTTAATTTTGACACATCTAAAGATTCTTCTTGATTTTTAGAAACCTGTTTCTTTAAAGTATTTCCGAAAAGGTCATAGACAATAATGGATTCTCCTGAATTTACTCCAGAAATAGTAATAAAATCTTTCGCTGGATTCGGAAAGACTTTAATTTTTATATCTTCAACTTCTAAGTCGCTTGTTGATGTTGTAAATGTAGAGCAATCTTCCAATATTTCAGCTGGTCCAAATCCTATAGGTTTGGTATATGTTTTAGATAATACAAATTTATCCATCTCGAATCCATCTTCTCTCATTGAAAAAGAAATAGTATGAACTCCAGCAGTCGGTACATTAATAAATATTTTTTGCGGTTCCCCACAATGATTTGCTCCCGTACGCTGTTTACTCTCCCAAGTCCATTGTTGCTTACCACTACACCATTGCATCTTTTGTCCTGAAGTTGGCCAAGTTCCATCAATACCAACATGTACACCATTATCCTCTGATCCAGTAGAATGTGCTCTTACCCAAACAAAATATTTTCCTGGGTTTGTGAATTTAACTTTGTAATTTACAATAGCAATTTTTCCTGGTTGATTGGAGAAACTTTCAGAAGTAAGAGGGTCACCATGAGTTACTCTTGTATCTGGTAAAATTTCTAAATATTCATTACCACTTGCTCCATTAAAATGATTTGGATCCGGATCAGGAGTTGGTGTGCCTGTAGTAGTAGTATCAAATGCATACCATTTTCTTTTATCATCTTTAGATTGGCTATCAAAATGTTCTGCTTCTACCGCCAATACTCCATTACGTTCTACAGCGATGCAATCAGTTCCTCCACTATTATCATTCTCGATAAAACTTAATTTATTTACATTAAATAAGAATCCGCTACCTCCGGAAAAATCCAATCTTAACATTTGTTCTCCGACTGTAAGGTTTACTAAAGTTTTAATAGCTACCCAAGTTTGCCATCCTCCTGTATTTTCAACAGATAACTCGCCTACTTCAGCACCCTTTGCTTTTACTATTATCTTCCCACCTGACGTATTAGTAGCAACTCTTGCGGTCAACTCATATTCTCCAGAGGCGCTTACATTTACCTTATAAGTAGAAAAATCTCCATTTTCAATATATCCAATATTTTGTCCTCCTCCGATATCAGAAGTACTCTCTATCTGGATTCCTGATTGAGTATTAAAATTCTCAGCTTCTAGCGTGCCAGAAATCGTTACTACTTCTTCATTATTATCATTATCACTACAATCCAATTCTAGAATAAGCTTTGGGGTCGTATTACCCTCTTTTGAAGAAAAAGAAACATCATTACCTCCTGTTTGTTTAACAATCAAAGAAACAGTTTCACCAGGAGTGATTCCTGATAACTCCCACTGATATGACTGCCCTGTACTATATGTAGTATTGAGAGATCCTATTTTAGCTCCTTCTGAAGGTTTATTACTATTCGAAAGATTGCCTTCTGTCCAGTTATTAGAACTTCCTTTAAAGATTTCTATAAGTCCATTACCTCCATCTGTAGATACCGTAAGTTCTAACTTTGTACTTGTAACGTTTTCTGTCACCGTTGGTACAGTAAACTGAAGATACGATATTCTTTTTCCACTTTCTACTCTAAGTTCCCCATTATTAAATCGAGTATTACCTTGTAGGTAGGCATCCTGACCCGCGATTACGTTTCTTAAATTATTACAACCACCTCCATTGCCATTACCATCTTTACTTTTTATTAATGCTACCCAATCTTTATTATCTGGTG
Organism: Aquimarina aggregata; assembly: GCF_001632745.1. Taxonomy (GTDB): domain Bacteria; phylum Bacteroidota; class Bacteroidia; order Flavobacteriales; family Flavobacteriaceae; genus Aquimarina; species Aquimarina aggregata. The sequence goes on from NZ_LQRT01000046.1 coordinate 455,778, forward strand.
CTACTAAATTATTTCCTAATGTTGTTTTAGCAGTTAGATTACCTCCAGTTCTAGGGTTAAACCATTGCACATCATATTTGTTATTACCAGATGGCAAATTTAATCCTGTTGATCCTCCATTAGGTCTGTACACTGCATATACATTTCCTGCTTTTGCGAACACATAATCATTACCATCAGAAGTAACTCCGTCAGAAGAAACCATCTCTGTTAAATACGATTGCAAATGACTATTAAAAAATTTAAGAGCGTAACTTCCTTCTTTATATTTATTTCCTCTTTTTCTATGATCTTGTCCATTAAGATCACCATCATCACTTGTATACCCACTATAATATTCTACTCCAGTGCCTCCTGCCATTAATGTAGCCCAAAGTACCTTTTCTCTTACTTGTTTATCAGAAACTCTTATACCTTCTGTAGCACTGCCTTGTTCGTCATTCGCAACTACCCATTTTCTTCCAGAATCACGAGATTTTTCGATCCATTTCTTTACATCCCTGTGGATATTATTTTGACCCGATTGAATAGAAGCTCCTGTAAGTACTGAGTTGTTTCCTAATAGTGGGTTATATCTTTTATCTTGTTCTCCTGGATAGGTATGGATCACAATATTATGATCATATGGATCAATTTTTTTTATATACGAAGCAGTTGATTTTACAACATCGTCACTTAATGTTGTCTCTTCTGTTAAGTTCCAATTTAGTGCCAAATGATGACCAAATCTTGCAATAAGCTCACGATAATATAATTTTCTTTCTCTACCAAAACTATTACCATCCATAAAGTTATCATTTTCAGTCTCCATAGTTTTGAAGTGTAAATACACTCCCTTTTTATCGGCATACTCCATCACTTTTTCCCATTGTGCCAATTTAGAGACATCAAAACGATCTTTATATAGTTTGTTCCATTGTCCAGCTTTTCCAGTATTCGAATAATCTTGCATTGACCCTTTTAAAATATGAGGAAAAACACCACCATCATCACCTCCTGCTGCCCAAGTTAAAAATGACATTACATTTGCCCCTTGACCAGATAAGTAGTTAACAACTCCTAATAACTCAGTTCCTTTACCTCCATTCCAAGTATATTCACTCGCGTCTGCAGCTACATAGTCTCTTTGGTGAGGTTGCCATGTCTTGCTTTTATTCCCTCCCGCAGTATTACCAGGTGTCCCGTCAAAATCCTCATAATGAAATCGATTTTCTGGAGAATCTGCTCCTGCTTTCAAAAACCAAGGTCCATTAGGGTTTTCTGGATTTGTTCCTATATGTTTCAAATAATGTTCTCCAACATATTTAAGTCTACCAAGATTTTTACTTCTAAAATCTCTACCTGACTTATTAGATTCCATAATATTAAATGTTCCTGTATTACCATTCATAAATCCAGCATCAGACCCTCCGCCATTTATAGCGACATTAGATCCTGATTTAAAAGAGACTGACCAATTCCAAGCTCCAATATCATCTGGAGTAAAATGAACCTTCCATTTATTGCCGGAATCACAACCTGTATTTTCTGCATTGCCACAAGCGGCAAAAAATCCTGGTACAATATAACTTCTATTACTCCCTTGATGAGTAAAAGTAACTTCTAAACGATAATCAGAAAATGGATTGGGATTTGATGTTTCTGTAGTATTAGGACCATTAAAAGTAAGACTAAGTTTGTGCCATCGTTTGAGTTCTCCATCTAGAGTTTGAGCATTTAGTATAAGACCAAAAAGGGCAAATACAATTAAAAAATAGGGTTTTAAAAGTTTCATTGTGTTAAAAGTTAAGTTAGTTTTAATCTTCACAAAGAAGATTCTAATTAAAATTTATAAATAATAAAAAATTGATTTACATGAAGAGATATCAATATTAAATTTATTTGATATTCGACTGGAATTTGACTGTGCTTAACATCGCTAATACAATCTTATTGAATGAATTACATGAATGTATTACTTACCATGAGAAGACATAAAAAGAATCAAAAACTAATACAAAAATGACGAGGAACTGAGACTAATTTAAAATAGTTTTTAAAAAAGTTTTAATTCATTGTTTTTAAAATAATTTTCAGAATTAAATAAATCAGATACATAAATAAAATGACCTTGCAAAGTATAGTGCTCTGGACACTGTAACCTTATAAATTAATCAAAAACCGCGCTGAATATTATAATTAAAAGTTCTCTATTTTTATACAATTACAAGACTTTTAAGTAAAGAGATCCCAAAACGGTTCGACTAAAAATTATCAATCCTTTTTTATCTTCAAAAGAAAAATTACACCACAATCTATACCGACTTACCAACTGAGATTAATCTGTCAACTTATCTGAAATTATAAATTATGATTGTCCAAAATGCCCTTGGTTACGATTTTATTACTCTAAATGATATTTAATTTATAAATAAATCCTATACCACAGTCTGGGATCGTCTACTATAAAATATAGTATTGTTTTTTACTTTTTGATGAAGAATCCAGCGGAATGTTATCAATAATTTCAACATTGTGGAAAATGCAATCACACTAAAAATTGCTGTGCCTAGCCCGAATAATTTTAAATTTTTCATTTCAATAGTTGAGTTTGTGTCTACATAAATCTTAAAATGGTATTTTAAGATTTATTATAAGAATTGGGAATAAGAACTTCGTTGACAAATAAGCTTTCCATAAATAACCATTTATATCCAAATAGTGCACTGATTAAGATCCTTTTTATTTTTGAATAAATTAATTAATACGAAAAAACAGATTAGAAAAGAGTTCATTATAATCTACGTTTAGGTTAAAATGGGGGATTTAGATTTTAAATCAAAATTAAAGTAAATACTAATGCCTTAGTAATCATATTTTATCCTTTGATTACATTTTTTTAACCTAGTTTATTAAAACAAACAATACATTTTTTTTTTTTGAGTTTGAACGACCTTAAACATCTGTTTTAATACAAAATACATTTCAAATTTCATAAAAAATCATAATTCCATATTTACCCAACCAAGAATCTTAAAGCAATGAGACTTACTTACAAAGAAATTGAACTTAAACCTGAAAAATCCTTTTCTGTTCAACGGGCTAACATCCCCTGCTTAGAAGAAGATTGGCATTTTCACAAAGAATTAGAGTTGTTTTATATTATAAAAAGCACAGGAACTCGTTATGTTGGAAATTCTGTTAATAGATTTGAACCGAACGAATTATATCTTATAGGAAGTGATTTGCCACATTTATTTAGAAATGATAAAGAATATTATAAAAATAGCATCATAAACACTAAGACGGTTGATGTTATTATCATAAAGTTTAAACCAGATTTTTTAGGTAATTATTTTTTGAACCTCACAGAATTACAGGCTATAAAATTTCTTTTTCAAGAAGCTAATAAAGGTTTAAAATTTTCTAAACACGCATCAAAGCAAGTTCATGATCTTTTAATACAATTAGTAAAAAGTGAAGGAACACTTAGCATCTTAAAACTCCTTGAAATATTGCATTTGTTATCATCAAATAAAAATTATAAACTATTGTGCCCTAAATTAAATAATTTTTATTTCAGAAAAGATGAAAAAGAAAAAATGGCTAAAATTATTAATTACTTGAATACAAATTTTGATAAGAAAATTGATTTAAAGACAATAGCTTCTATTGCACATATGACGCCTAATTCTTTTTGTAGATACTTCAAAAAACATACTCATAAATCTTTTTCACAATTCTTAAACGAAATTCGAATACGAAACGCTTGTAAACTACTAATACAAGGAGAGTTACAAATAACCACCATATGTTATCAATCAGGTTTTAACACGATTACTAACTTTAATAGACAATTCAAATCATTTATTGGTATTACACCTTCTGATTATCTTAAAAAGTATGAGCTTTAAAAAAAATCATATCCTATACCTTAAATTAAAATTTGACACTTACTAAAATTAACTAATAATCAGGATGTATTTTACAAAGGAAAAGGAAAAGAAGAAGAAAAGAATGCATTTAATTAACGATTTGTAGATACACTTAATACTAGAATTAAAATAAGAACTAGAAAGGATAAATTTAAATGTAATGGTTAAGACTTAATCATTAAATAATTTCTATTGCGGTTAATAAACTTTTTATTGTTTAAATAAATACTTGAAATTTAATGGATTCGTTATGATTTGAATTATTATGGTTCACTATGCAATCTAATATATTGTTCTTTGTATTGTGCCTTTTTTATTCGCTCCCATTTTCTGGTAGACTTTTTAGTATAATGTTTTCGCTCCATTATTTCTTTCAGTTACTTAACATTTCTCCTAGTCTCTTTAATTATCCTATATACAGGTGAATAACATTAGCTTCTTTATCTGTTAGTATATCTAATACACCTTAGACATCCGATTTTAGTAAACCCTTTAATAAAATTGACCTGGCAGGAGATTCTTCATGTCCAATAAGATCATATAATGTTGATGTTTCTTCTTGTCGCAATGGAGCATCCATCGAAACATAACTAGTGGCATTTCGCTTTGATTCTTATGTGGCAGCTATTGGAACTTCCATTTTTTTAGAAATTTCTTCATTACTCAGTGAATGCTCATGTTTCTGTTCTAGAGAAGCATATGCCTTTTTAATTTTACTAATAGTATTAATTCTATTTAAGGGGACAATCCTGAATTGCTCGGCTAACGATTCTAAATTGGATTGATGTATCCATCATACGGTATAGGAAATGAATTTAAACCCTTTAGTTTCATCAAAACATTTTGCTACTGTAACTAAACCTATGTTTTCTTCGTGAATAAGATTAGACAGCTTTAAACCTTGATTTTGGTATTGCTTGGCTACCGAAATCATAAAGCGTAAGTCAACTTGCTTATCAGTTTGTCTAAAGTTGCCACATCCACTTCTCTCATGTGTTGAGCTAGTCGTACTTCTTTATTGGTGGTAATAAGATCTAATTTAGAAACATAGTATGGTTAAATAACATTCTGCCACCCAGACCAAATTTATCCGTTGATTATCATGGATAATCAACGGTTTTTTATTTCTACAAGTCAAAGGTTAAAAATTGAATAATAAGGTATTAAATACTAAAATTACAATTTTAATAAAATGTTTTTCTTAAAACATACATAATAACTATAAAGTATATTTATTCTTAAAAAAGGCCCTTTCTGATTGAAAAAGAGTTTTTTTATAAAAACCGCACATTTTTATTGTGTACCATAAATTTTATAAAAAAACAAACAGTTTATTTGTTAATTTATTTAACAACATAGGCATTTTTTTAACACTACTTATGTTAATTACTATTGATTAAGGTTAAAGCCCGTTAAAGCACTTGACAAATGTATCTCAGACCTTATATTGTTCTTATATGAATAAGAAATTAATATTTCCCGAAAGAGTACTTTATCTTTTCTGATGCATTCCTGCACTTAGTTTTAATTATTGATTTCATACAAATCAATTTAAAATTCTGGAAAACCTTTAAATATTACTTTAAAATTTAATTCAACCCTTTTATTCAATTTTTAAAAGAATTACCTAGTACTAGCAGATATGCCATAATAATAGGTAAAATAAAAAACCAAGTAATCAATGAAATTTAAAAGAAGATTGTTCGAATCATTAACCTTTTTAATTACTTTATCAATAGCTATATATGCACTAGCCCTTATAATAATCTTGTAATTAAATTTAATAAAAAATATTATGAAAAATAAAAACAACATACAAAGACCTGGATTGAGAAAAAAATTCTTCGGAAGTAAAGCTTACTTAAGAAATATTCAAAAAAAAGTAAAAACTAGCCTAAGACCTAAAAAAGCCAATATGATTTAGTTCTTACTCAATAAACTTCGTTATAAAAAATTAAAAACATAAAAGAATAATCTCATGAGAAAAAAGAAGAAGAAATATATTTTTAAAGCATTGTCTTGGGTTGAAAAAAGACCTACAACAATTGTAAAATCGATAGCTGAAGGATACGAAAATCCAAAAACATTTACCAGCAAATCAACTAATGAAAAAATACAAGCAGATTTAGCATTTACTACCTATGGTGGAGCTAAACATTATTCGATTATTGCGTTAAAAAATAACAATATTAAAAAATTAGTGGTAAAGTGGAAAGTTTTAAGTTTTATGGCAGGAATTAAAAGAGGGAAACTTCACTTACTAGCCCCAAAAGGACATAAAGCTTTCACGAAAAGGTTAATAGAGCGCCATAACATAAATGCAGTAGTATATACTATTTAAATAACGTGTATCTGCAAACAAGTACTACAATTATTTAAATAATATATTTCAAATATGTCCTTTATAACGGTAAAAAATTCTTAACCTAGGATAAAAACAAAAATTAAACTGAAATAAGTTATTAAAAAACTCAAAATAAAAAAATACACTAACTACTGAGAAATATTTTATTAGGAAATCTTAAGCACAAATACAGCTTTCAATAATCTTAAACCTAAATAGTAAAAAAACTATCTTTTTTTTAAAATAAAAACATGATATCAATAGTACTGAAAGGCTTTTATTTCAGAAACAAAAAACCATCCCTTATCAAAAACATATAGCATATGAGTTAATCAATCTACTGTTATGACACGCGTTTCATACTTTCATAACCTATTTTTACAAAATAGTTTTAGATTGAGTGAAGATGAAAAAACGACAAGCAGATAAGATTATTTTACTCAGCATTTCAATAATACTTGCATTTGCATATACAAGTTACACCGTAAAATCATCCAAACTTGATTTAACTGGATGCTGGATTGAATCATTCAAAAATAAGAACTATAAAAAAGATTCAATAACAATCTACACACCTTGTAAACAGAATTCTTTATTACCAACTGAAAGATTTCGCTTTAAAATAAATTTAAGAAAAAATGAATCTTGTAATTATTATTTATTAGATAATAATAATTCGCATAGTATGCAATCAGGCACTTGGCTGTATAACAATAAAAACTTTATGCTCATAATCAAAAATTCAAATAATGAAATCGTAAAACTTTTTAAAGTGATAGAGATCAAAAAAAACATGCTTTATTTAGAGCTCAAAAAGTAATATAGAATAAGAAAAGTATGATAGAATCTCAAGAATTAAAAATTGATAAAACTACAAAAGACGAAGCGGTTGAAAATTCACCTATGTCACATTCTGAAATTTTGAGAGAGCAAGTATCAGAAGCACTAGATATATATGGTAAAACACATTCTAGTATTCTGTTAAGTTCTTTCTCCGCAGGCTTAGAAATCGGGTTTAGTTTTCTATTAATCTGTGTAATGACATCTTTTTTTAGTAATGAAACAAATGAGGCTGTAATATGGAAAATAAATTCATTTATATATCCAATTGGATTTATTCTCGTCGTTTTAGGTAAATCTATGCTGTTCACCGAGCAAACATCATTACTAACGTTACCTGTGTTAAATAAAAAATCAAAAATAACAGATCTTTTTAGATTATGGGGATTAGTACTTACTGGCAACATTTTTGGAGGAATGCTAATAAGTATTTTGTCCATATGGATCGGTCCTCGATTAGGTATCTTTACTATAAACATTGTTGAAAAAATTGCAGAACACGTACTTCATGAAGATCTAACAGTGATTTTTGTAAGTTCAATTCTAGCAGGTTGGCTAATGGGACTATTATCATGGTTGCTCACTTCTTCTGATAGTACAATTAGTAGGATTCTAGTAATTTATATAATTACAGCGGTAATAGGCGCTATGGGCTTACATCATAGTATTGTAGGAAATATTGAGGTTTTCTCAGGATTAATGGTATCCAAAAAAATTACAATACCAGAATATCTTTCCTTTCAATCAATTGCTATCGCAGGAAATGCAATTGGTGGAGTTGTATTTGTAGCTTTTTTAAAACACAAAGCTTTTGCCTATAACGGAAATAATTAATAATCATAGAAATAAAAATTCAATGAAAACAGTTTTTGAATACACTAATGTAAATGCAAGTGACCGATTAGAATCTCTTGCGGAAGAAAAATTAAACAATCTAAGTAACAAATATCCTTTTGTTATTCGAGCAGATATTTTTTTTAAAAAAGAAAATACAAGTGATCAAAATGGTCATGTATGTGGTATCCGTTTAAGTGCTCCTGGTCCAAGATTATTTGCATCATCAGACGAAAAAAGCTTCGAAGAAGCTATATCAAAAACTATACGAGATCTTAATGATCAATTAGAAAAACGAAAAGATAAAATGAAAACTTACTAAAAACACACACTATGAAACTATTATTTGTGCTAACATCACATGATGAATTAGGTGATACAGGAGAGAAAACAGGATTTTGGATTGAAGAATTAGCAGCCCCATATTATTACCTTGTTGACAAAGGCGCTAAAGTAACTTTAGCTTCTCCAAATGGAGGTCAACCCCCAATTGATCCAAGTAGTGATAAACCTGAAAATCAAACAGAAGCTACTAAACGATTTCATGATGATGAAAACCTACAGAAAAAGTTAAGTCAAACAATACAACTCTCTAAAATAAATGCACAAGACTACGATGCCATTTTTTACCCAGGAGGTCACGGGCCGTTATGGGATTTAGCAAATAATAAGGACTCAATTAAACTATTGCAATCATTTTATGAAAGCAATAAACCTACTGGGTTAGTATGTCATGCACCAGCAGCCTTAAAGAACGTAAGAACTGCCGATGGTGAATTTCTTGTAAAAGGAAAAAAAGTAACTGGATTTACGAATAGTGAAGAAGCTGCAGTTCAATTAACAAATATTGTCCCTTTTTTGGTAGAAGATATGCTTAAAGAAAATGGAGGGATTTTTAGTAAGGCAAATGATTGGGAATCATATACAGTACAAGATAAGAATCTTGTTACTGGTCAAAACCCAGCTTCTTCAGAAGAAGTGGCTGAAAAATTATTCAACATGTTGAATAATTAATTTTTAAAAAAATATGTACTATTTAAAAATGCAGGATGAAGTTTTCCTGCATTTTTTTTCAATAAAACACATTAAAACATAAACCAAACATGAAGTATATATACTATGTTTTTTTTAACATTTATAATGTTTTTTTCTGCAATATCTTTTCTTTTTTATGAATCTAGTTATCTACTATCTAATCATATGAAAAATGAATTTATCAGGTTTGGTCTCGATAACAAAAGAAATGTAACAGGCACACTACAGATACTTGGTGGTTTAGTAATGATTATTGGGTATTTTTATTTTGCAGGAGCCAAACGTTTAATATACTTATTTCTGCTATAATTTACATTGTAATGATTATATAATTCATCAAAAGTAATTTTAGATATTATCATTTAATACATTCATTTTTTTTCACTTGCATTTAACTAATTTATAATGATAACTTTTGATAATATGTTTGTTTAATCCACAAATACCAATTGAGATTCAAAAGGTTCTGACCATTTTGATACTCTATCTATAGCTGGTATTAGCGTAGCAAATACTTCGAATTTTCTAGTATATATAGAAGTGTTATCCTGTAGTTTACCTAATTTCATTGTCATTGGTGTTTTGATAATTTTACTTGTCTTGTTCGCTTCATCTGATTTTATAAGTACACTTTGCTTACACAAAAAATCATCTTTTCTTTCATTTCTTGCGACTCTAAACACTTTTGTATCGTCCCAATTAGAAATCAATACTGGAATATCCTTTTCTCCATGTACATCATATACAAAAAGATGTAATAGATATTCCATGTTTCCTGAGATATCTAAAGAATGAAATTCAATTTGAGTCTTAACTATTATTGTATTGGTCCTATGATCGTCTACTTGAACATATTCTGGAATCTTGTCAAGGGTTACTTCAACTATTTTTGCCATATTATTATTTTATAAGGTTAAAAAAGGAACCAGATTTTACCCAGTTCCTTTTTGAAAAATCACTCTCACTTCATCACACGTATCAAACCACTATTGGCTCGCCATAAATATTGCTTGTCTATATTCTTTAGATATTACTAAATAGAGTGATCCTATTTATTTAATTAGGTGTATACGCTAATAAATACTCTATGATTAAAAAACGTCTAAAAAAATTCCAGATGCAATCACTCCTGTAATTAGTAAAATTAGTACAGCTACAATAAACTTAGTTCCTAATTTCGTTTTAGTATTTTTTTGAAAAATATAATCTCTACGTTCTTCTTCTTCTTCTTTTACAAATTTCATTTTTATGTTTTTTAAATTAAACGTTACTTATTTTATATATACTGTCTTTTTATTAACGAATTCTAAAATTCCTTCTCTGGAAAGTTCTCTTCCGTATCCCGAATTTTTAGTTCCGCCAAAAGGTAATCTCGGATCTGATTTCACCATTTCGTTAATAAACAATGCACCATCTTCAACATTTCCTATTTGTTTTCTAGCCTCTTCAATATCATTTGTGAATAGCATTGTACCAAGTCCAAAAGTAGAATTTGCTGCCATGTTGATAGCTTCTTCTCTAGTTTTTACTTTTATTATCGAGGCTACTGGTCCAAACACTTCTTCATCAAAAACTGGCATCCCAGGAACGACGTCTACTAAAATCGTCGGCTCAAAAAATGCTTTATCCCGTTTATTACCTATTAAAACCTTAGCTCCTTTTTGAACAGATTCATCTACTTGACGTTGTATTTCTTCAGCAAGATCAACTCTGGCTAACGTTCCTAGTTCTGTTTTAAGATCTAATGGATCTCCTATTCTAATATCACTTAGTGCTCGTTTGAATTTCATCAAAAACTCTTCGTAAATACTCTCTACGACAATAAATCGTTTAGCTGCTATACAACTTTGTCCAGCATTTTGTAGTCTTGATTTGATCATGCTATCCATATAAGTTTCAAGATCAGCATCTTCCCAAACCACACAGGCGTTGTTACCTCCTAGCTCTAATACTGTTTTCTTGAGGTTTTTTCCTGCTATTGCGGCTATAGCCCGACCAGCTTTCTCACTACCTGTTAGGCTTACTGCCTTTACCCAATCGTTTTCTATAATGGTTTCTACTTGTTTATGAGTAACAAATAAAGTTTGAAAACAACCTTTAGGGTATCCTGCTTCTTCAAAAAGACCTTGAATAGCTAGAGCACATCCAGATACATTATTTGCGTGCTTAAGCAATATTGTATTTCCGGCAGTTATTGTTGGAATAGCAAAACGTATTACTTGCCAAAAAGGATAATTCCAAGGCATGATACCTAAAATTGAACCTAGGGGATCATAACTAACAAAACTTTCCTGTCCTTCGGTTTCGATTAATTCATCCGCCAAAAATAGTTCTGTATTCTTTTCATAAAAATCAATCAACCAAATACATTTTTCAATTTCAGCAATACTTTCCCTGTAGGGCTTACCCATTTCCATAGTAATAAGATTTGCATATTGCTCTTTTTGCTGATCCAATATACCAGCCATTTCTGTTAAAAATTTAATTCGATTTAGCAAAGGTTGTTTTCTCCAATCTAAAAATGCTTCTTTAGATGTTTTCAACATAAAATATAATTCATCATCATCGTACATTTCATATTCTTTCAAAACCTCTTCAGTAAAAGGATGTATAGTCTTTATTATATTATCCATGGTATATACCTTTATTTGTTGTACAAATATAAATTCGTAACCATTCTTACATTAACGCTATTGAAATAAATGTTAATTCGTTTACGAAAATTCATTTACGTTAACATCCCTATGATTTGAGTCAAAAGCAATACTTGTTTTTTAAGAAATTTGTAATGAACAATTAAAAAATATAAACAATGAGCAATAGTAGTAATACATTTTTAGGAATTTTGGCAGGAACAGCAATTGGTGCTACCTTGGGTATTTTGTTTGCTCCAGATAAAGGGGTTAATACAAGAAGACGAATAGCAGATGAGGCTCAAGCAACCAAAGAGCAATTGGCTAAGGAAGCATCTAATTTACAGCATACAATTGCAAATACAGTTTCCAATCAAAAAGAGACATTAGACACAAAAATAGAATCTTTGGTTTCAGATGCGAGTTACAAGGCCGATGATGTGATTAGTTCTCTTGAGAAAAAATTAAATGAATTAAAAGTAAAAAATAAAAAATTACAGAAATCATAATGGGAGTTCTTAATGTCGTAAACGAAAAATCAAATAAAGCCTTTGATTCAGGAGAATCTTATGTAAAAACCTCTCAAGAATATTACAAACTCAAAGCTTTTCAACAACTAGCGAAAGCATTTTCACTCTTGAGCAAGCTAGCCATAATTGGTGGCTTGCTTTTTCTTGGGTTAATATTTCTAACTGTATCTGGAGCAATTTGGCTAGGCCAGATTATAGGTAGTGCTGCATTGGCTTGTTTAATAATGGCCACTACACTTTTTGTTTTTACAGGAATTGCCTATTTAATTCGTAAACAAATTGATAAAAATATAATTAAAAAAATGTCTAAAGATTTTTTTGACTAATCACATGAAAAAAACATATACCTCTTTTAAAGAAATAGAACAAGATTTGCGTAAACTGAATTTACAACGTCAAATACACCTTGAAGAAGTTAAGCTCATAAAATCAGAGTTCAAAGAAGAATTACAACCTTACCAATGGGTTTCTACAATTTTTAGTGCCGTAAAAAAATATGGCACTTTCTACCTGATCAAAAAACTTTTTAAATAGTGATTTTAAGAAACTACCTCTACTTCATCTACAGGCAGCTCTGTTCGACTCTTAAAATCATTTGGGCTTATATCGTACTTTTCTTTAAAAATTTTTGAAAAGTAACTCCTGCTACTAAAACCAATTGAATATACTATTTCCGATATATTCATTTCGGTAGTTCTGATAAGATCTCTTGCAGCTTCGAGTCGCACATGACGTATATACTCTGTAACTGTTCTAGCATATAATAATTTAAAACCTTCCTGAAGTTTTGCTTGCGGTAGACCAGTTTCTTCTGATAACTGATCTAAAGAATAATCTTTTGCTACATCTTTAATTATCCTTTTTGCCAGATTACGTATTAGTTTTAATTCTCTTTTCAATAGTGATGTCGATAAAACTTCTTCTTTCATCGCTCGATCATGTTGTTGTATATGCATGGATAAAATCTGATAGATCATTCCCTCTATCTGCAAAATTCTAATCATGCCTTTTTGTTTTATTTTTCGTAATGCATCTATTTTATCCGCTAATTTTAAGTTAAACGTACCAAAGTAAGCGAAGGCATTTTCATGATCCTCATCAATAAACACTTTATAAAGTTTTTCATTGAGTTGAGAAACATTGTTTAAACGTTTTTTTAAGTATTTTTTTCTAGAAATCTGAATTACATTAATTTCTAATTTCTCTTCTTTAGGAAAATAACCGTAATTATATCCACCATCTCTACTTGTTATAATTACAGATTGAAACTGTTCTAATGTATGTATATCTTTTTGATAGCCAAAACGATGACCACAACTACCAGATAAACAATACGCAAAATGGATTGGATTATACTCAGAAGCATCCATAACTAGAACATATTCTTTATGAAATATAATATCATATTCTAGAAGATTTACACCCCAGTCAAATGTAATAAAACGAATAGTCCCATGAGCATTAAGGTTATTAACAGTAAGTATATACTCTCCCCATCGCTCTTCAATTTTACCACCTATTACTTCTTGAATTTGCCTAACAGTTCCTTCTGTATCTTTGGCAGTTATATTTATTTTATGAGCTATATTTGAATCAATGTGCATGAGCAAAAATTCTTAAGATGAATTACTTTTGTTTAACTAAAATACAAAAATAATAAACAAAATTAATTATTGATCTTTTCTTATCGATATTTTAATAAGATACGTAGAAATACGTTAAAAACTATTAGAAATCAATTATATATAAAAAGCTCCCTGAAAAAGGAGCTTTTTATATATAATTGAAAGTCTGTTTTTAGATAGAATCAAATGCATCTACAAAAAAATAGTCCCTGTCTTCATTATTAACAAAATAAAGTCCTTCTCCAAAAATATATTCTACGTTTTTTTTATCTACAACAACTTTAAATCCTCTATTTGTTGGTTGTAATTCAAAACTATCATTACTATCCTTATTATACCTTAGTACTATGTATTTGTCATAATCATCATATTGATCATTATCAATATAAATTAATTTTGTTACTTGTGATAGGCTTTTCTTTCTCTCCTGATTTAACTTCCCTTCTTCAGTAGACTTTAATTTTATAGGTGTTTTACTTGTTTTATATATTGTTATCTTATAAGGAATAGATTTTCCATCTTTCTTGAATTCGAAAGTCTTGGTAGTTGTAGTTTTGATTATTTCTGTATTACTTTGGGCGATAGCTCCTTGTAAAGTAAATACAATTAATAATGTTGTAATAATTTTTATTATTTTCATAGTGTAAATTTTAAATAGTTTTTCTTTTTATTATGCTTGGCTAATCATACTGGTATCCAAATGATCTGAAGTATTTTTTGACCAAGCGTTTAACATCCAACTTGATTTTTCTAATTCTCTTATATAAGCTCCTATCAAATCTATAGTTCCCTCATCCTCTGATTCGTTTGCATGTCTTAGAATCACACGCATCTGAGTCAATAGTTTTTTATGATCCCCTAGAAGTTCTTCAACCATTTCTACATCTTTCATCAAGGGTGTAATTTCTTCTATACTAGCCATTTTAATATATTCTTTAAACTGACTTACCGGATGGTGTTGTAAGGTTAAAACACGCTCTGCGATTTCATCTATCTTAACTTTAGCATCATTATATAATTCTTCAAACTTTACATGTAAGTCAAAGAAATTCTTTCCTAAAATATTCCAGTGAAACCCTCTTAATTTTTGATAATATATATTGTAGTCCGCTAACAAAATGTTTAGCTCTAATACTACAGGTAAAAGCTTTTTCTCATTCATATTCAAATAATTCATAGCAATTTTTTTAGATTAATAATATATTTAATTGAACAACAGGATAATCATATCCCTTATTATTCATTACAAAGATACCATGCATAAGATGTCATCTTTTGCTCATATACTATTTATCTTAACTCTATCGTAAGGAAAGAAAATAATGGATAAGAGTTTTAAAAAACAATTCTAAAACTTCAAAACAATACATGTGAAAATTTCTACAAGATTAAATGTATTATTATAAAATTGTAGCAACACCATTGTTATTCAACTAAAGGTTCTAGGTTAATATAGCTGTAATTGATTTCGCCTATATGTTTATATTTGGTTTCGCGATCATGAAGTTCGCCCCAGCCAAAATTTCGATCAATAGTTTCATCTCTAAATTCTGATAATAAATCTTCTGAAAGCAATATATATTCATCTATTGGAATTTTATTTTTTAATAGTCTGTGAGCAATTATAACATCTTCCCCCATAAGTTTTATGTTTTTACCTATAGGAACTGCACTAATCTCCTGACCATAATGTAAAACAATTTTTAAACCAAGAATTTCTGGAATATTGATTCCTTCATTGTGATTTTTATATTGTTTATGGAGTATCTTTAATTGGTCATAAAACTCAGTATAAAATAACCTACATTGATAAACTAACTCTGCGAACGTTGGTAATGGTCCTGTTTTGTAAAATAAAATTGCATCTCCTTCAATTTCTGAAACTTTAAGGTCTAATTTATTGGCATAGATTACTCTATTTAGTAGTGAAGGTATCACTTTAGCACTTAATTCTATATTAGTAGTGCTCATAAACTGAGTAAAACCACTAATATCAGGTATACATAATAAGGTAGGTGTTGCTTCCATATATTGAAGAAATAGAATTATTTTTCTAATAAGTCTAAGATACGTTTTAGATCATGATTATTACTTATATTATTCTTTAAATCGTTTTTTAAAGCTATAATTTCATTTTGTATTGCTTCTTTATGCCTCGGATAAATTTCTTTGCTATTTCTAATAAAAATCAAAGCGTTCAAAAGTTCATATGAAACTGCACTATCTGCTTTTGCATAAATACGAATTGGCTCAATTACAATACGCATTAATTCTAAAGCACTAATTTTATTATGAATAACTACAATTTGACAATCAAAAATGTCTTTTATCGTTTTTGGCTTAATTTTTAATGCTTGGTGTACTAACTGTCCTAATTTAGAAATAGCGTTAATTGCTGTTCCTGGGTCATTAACACCTGGTGACAATGCTTTTACAGCCACTTCCGTCAATTTTATCATATTACCTACTCCGCTATCTTTATCATGCCTGTTAGACAATATATAAAGAGATGTATAGAGTGATTTTAGTTCTTCTTGAGAAATAGGTTCTTTAATACGAATTACAGGGTCTCCTTTCCAAATATGTTGATCTATATATGGAACTATCTCTAGTATATTGTTTTTACTTTTCAAAGAATCTTGTGCCAATGCGATATCAAAAGATCGATAATAACCTGTTGTCTTACTACGAATGATTTTCCAGTGCTGAAATGAAGTATTTTGATTTTTGAAGTTTATGTCCTCTTGTTCTTGTTCTTCTTTTTTTAATAATTTATAACCTGATACATAAATCTTATCTATAATATTATGTATTTGTATTGATTGAGATATACTATGAATAAAATAGACAAACAACCCAATACAAAACGCTCCCAATACTGCTGCTATCATTACAGAAAAACCCACTGCATTTTTAGAAGAACCATAAGCACCTAAAGACATTAAAATAATTATCGTGTATAATATTGTTCCTATATAAAAACCTAATATGATTTGATGTTTTTTATTTGAAATTAATCCTGGTAAGAGTCTTGGAGAAAAGTTAGAAGAAGCCTGATTTAAAACCACCATAACCATTGTGAAGCTAAAAACAGTTAACGATAATATTCCTCCAAACAATGTAGAAAGAATTGTTCTAGCCGTTTCGTTGCCTTGAACCAGAAGGAAAGGCACTTGTTTTTTAAATGTATTGATTATTTCTAAATTCTCTAAAAACAATAAAATGATTGCTAAAAAAAAGAACCCTACACTTATTAATATTGGATAAAATGCAATACTATTTACTATTCTACTCTTTGTTTTTTTAAAAAGTTTCAACGTTGATTTCATAGTAGTCTATCTGTTTTCTAATAATAGTTTACCGATACTCTGGATTTTCAAAACCCCATCGAATATCGCCATCTCATTCTTTTCAAGAGTTTTCACAATACGAATATCCGTTTTGTTGTTTTAACAAACTTAAAAGATGTAACGGGTTGTATAAGTACAATAATGAACCATACCTCTTTTTGCTTTTTTATCATTTCGCATTAAAGCACAATTCATATACAAGCCTTTAGGGCCCGAAAAATCAGGTTTTAAAAAAAACTCATACT
This sequence comes from Aquimarina aggregata, assembly GCF_001632745.1. Lineage (GTDB taxonomy): Bacteria > Bacteroidota > Bacteroidia > Flavobacteriales > Flavobacteriaceae > Aquimarina > Aquimarina aggregata. Next base: position 473,128 of record NZ_LQRT01000046.1, read on the forward strand.
GTATCAATTTAAAGAATTGTTTCAAATACAAGGTCATAAATTAAAATCTAGTTTAAGTGCCCAATTACTATGTTTATTACCTCAATTACTATTAGTAGATCTTTGACAATATTTCAATCTAACGATCAAAACAGTCAATCAAAATTGTATATGCGCACAACTTATCAAAACATCGGCTATACTTTTGTGATATTAAAAATAAGGGCTGCTGTCTAAATATGAAACTCATAAAATATTTTACTAGAGCAAATGTAATCTGTTAATACATGGTAGTCCTTATCATTATTTAAACTAAAAAACCTTTTTTATTATGAAAAATTTTATAGGAATAACTATGATTATTCTTTTATTAAGTAGCTGTGATGTACAACAAAAAAAAGAAGCAAAATTACCCGATGTAGATATAGATGTAGAAACTAAAGCAGGTCAACTACCAACCTTTGATATTGATTGGGCTGATGTTAATGTTGGTACAAAAACAAGAAAAGTAACAATTCCTAAAGTTGTAATTGTAATGGAGGAAGAGGAAATCGAAGTACCTTACATTGATGTTGATATGCCAAATACTGGAGAAAAAGAAGAATTAACATTAACTGTAGAAGCTGAAGTTACAGATAAAGAGCACTCTATTGATATCAAGGAAATTATAGCGTCTAACGATAAATTATATGTTATTTCTGAATTAAAAGAATTAGATCAAGAGTTAGGTGATAAAAAATTAAGAGTATCCGATCGCATCATTTTGAATGCTCCCGATCTTAACGTAAAACATATTATCATGGGGGAAAAGCCAGATAGAGTGTTTAATGATCAATTTAAATATGTAAAAGATATTGATTCTTTTAAATCAAAACTTAAAAAATCTAAAGTGATTTTCTCTAAATAGTATATCTAATTCCAGATAGATATGGTTAATTGAAGAAATGGCCTCTTTATATTTAATTTAAGAGGCCGTTTTTGTTTTAAAAGACATTATAATGAACGCAAATTTTACAGACACAAAATTTATACTTCAGATTATCAAAATACCTGAAATGGTAATTGATAAATTAAATTTAGTTTACACAAATGATAAAAACTTGATTACAAGTGCATTAAAGCACACTGAAGGTTTTCAATATTTCTTAAATGATTTCACTAATTCAGAATACTCTATTTTAAAGCTATTAGAGAGTTATGCATCTACATTTTTAAAAACCATCAAACAATAAAAATTAATACTAATGAATAATAAACTAATCAATGCTTGGAACAAGATGTATGAAAAACTAGAGTCTTGGCTAGATTCTATAGTAATAAACTTACCTAATATTTTGATTGCTATTTTTGTATTCATTGTCGCACTTGTTGCCTCTAAATATATTAGCAAATTAGCAGAAAAAATACTTAACAAAAGTAAGCTGCAACCATCGATGAAAAACCTAATCTCAAAATTTATTTCTATAGCTGTAGTTATAATAGGGTTATTTTTGATTTTAGGCATTCTTAATCTAGACAAGGCATTAAATACTATTCTCGCTGGTGCCGGAGTTGCTGGTCTTGCGGTAGGTTTAGCTCTTCAAGGAGCATTAGCTAATACTTATTCAGGTATTATTCTTTCTTATATCAAACATATTAAATTTGGAGACTGGATAGAAACCAATGACTACCAAGGAGAAGTTATTGATATTGATTTACGTGCAGTTACTATAAAACAAGTAGACAATAATTTAGTATACATACCCAATAAACTAGTAGTAGATAACCCCATTAAAAATTACTCAACTACAGCACAATCACGTGTTATTTTAGAGTGTGGAGTCGGATATGAATCAGATTTACGATTTGTAGAAAAACTAACAAAAGAAATTATAGTATCAAATTTTGAAGCAGTTCAAGAAAAAGATGATGTTTTATTTTTGTGGAGAGAGTTTGGAGATAGCTCAATTAGTTATGAACTTCGCTTTTGGATTAACTCTACATCTGCTTTAGAAGTTGCTAAAGCTAAAAGTGAAACTATGATATTAATGAAAGAAGCATATGATAAGAATAATATTAATATTCCGTTCCCAATACGAACGTTAGATTTTCCTAAAGATTTTAATTTCAAAAAAGTAACTCAAGAAACATAAAAACCTATTTAATCAATCAAAAACAATAAATGAAAAGTATTAGCCCAAACATCATACGCCAGATATTTGTATTACTACTTATCTTCTTAATTGGAGGACTTATTTTTAGAGAAATTTTACCTTACCTGTCTGGTATACTAGGTGCAATTACTATCTATGTGATCTTACGTAAGTGGATGGTAAAATTAGTGCAAAAAGGTTGGAATTCAGACCTTGCAGCACTCACATTAATGTCTGGTTCTTTTGTTGGTATATTAATGCCAGTTATAGGGGTCTTATTCATGTTAAGTAATAAAATTGGTGATGTTACTGAAAATTCTAAAATAATTGTTATTGCATTAAAAAAACGTCTAGATACCTGGGAAAATCAATTTGGTTATGACATTAGTTCACAAATGGATCCAGAAGCGGTTTCTTCATGGATTACAGAAAATTTGCAAAATTTTGCTGGAGGGACATTTAATGTATTTATCTCTATTGGAATTATGTATTTTTTACTCTATTATATGTTTACTAATCGACGGAAATTAAGAGAATCTCTTTTTGATTACATCCCTATTAATGATCATAATTTGAAAATTATAGGTGATGAAAGTCAGAAAATGGTTAGATCCAATGCTATTGGCATCCCATTGGTCGCAATCATACAAGGCGTAGTGGCTCTTGCTGGTTTTTTGGTTTTTGGCATAGAAGATCCGTTTTTTTGGTTTGTAATTGTTACAATTGGATCTATGATTCCTTTTGTTGGAACATTAATCGCTATTATACCTGTCTTTATAATTACCCATTCTATGGGGCAAGTTTTTGAAGCATGGAGTATTTTAATATATGGTCTGATCGTTGTTGGCTCTTCTGATAATTTAGTTCGTTTATATGTTTTAAAAAGGTTAGATAACGTGCATCCAATAATAACTCTTATTGGAGTAATCGTTGGTGTTCCTTTATTTGGTTTTATAGGACTCATTTTTGGACCACTACTCATGAGCTTATTCCTAATAGTCGTTCAGATTTATAAATCCGAATATGGTAAATCAAACATTTTGGGAGATGAAAAATTATAAGAGCTCTATTATATACTAGTAACTATCGGTGAGATAATAGAAATATAACTGATCAGTAGCTCTCTATTGATTTTTCAATTCTCTTTTGTCTAAAATTTCAATCCCCTTTTGTATAACAAGAGAATTGGGCAATGTAATACTTCTGTTATCATCTGTATGTAAAAAAAAATAAAAACCGGTAATGTCTTTAACCTCTCCTGTCCAGTCAAAATCTTTATCTAAAATCCTAATACGATCCCCTATTCTTACGGGATGACTGAAAAATAAAATTACACTAGCTGTTAGATTTGAAAGAATTGACCATTGTGCAAAAAAACCGACACCTAAAACAGCTAAAATAGAAGAAACAAAGACTATAAATTGTTTATGGTCCACTCCCCAAATAATAGCCAAAAAAGAGATTCCTGTGATATAAAATATAAGATAACTTAAATTAAAAATAACTTTTCTGCGATTAGCATCTATTGATTTTACAAAACTAAATTTCCGTATAGCTCTTTTAGTAAAAAAAACTATTATTACCATTATTAAAACGAAAATTAAAGTGTAAAGTAGCTGCTGCTTATATATTAACATACGAGTAATTTATTATGAATACACATAAATTTATTTTTACAAAATAATAGAAACGCAATTGTACTGCTGAATACTTGTTTTTTTGATAAAGTAACAACATTAGACTAAATCAATACTATTTTTATTTCTCTCAAATTATCATTCTTTTCATCTCCACAATATTAATAAATATTGTTAATTCTTATTTGAAACAAATTGAAAAAAATACTTCAAATTAATATCTCAAATTATCAATACCATTAAACTAAATTGCAAATGCATTAACCCTCTTTATAGACTTATCCTATATTCATAATACCAATATAGATATACTATGGAAAAAGAGAACATTATCAATGCACTTGTAAAATGTGCTATTATCTGCAGAAAATCAGGATTTAATTGTTTAAAAGAAGATAATATAGACCCACTAAAAAGCTGTATTGAGATAAATGTACTTACTGCAGAAACCTGTGAACGTATTGTCGAGATAATGATTGTTTCTAACACTGTTAAACTAAATAAACTCATAAAACAATGCGAAAGACAACTTTTATTGTGTATGTCTGAATGTAGTAAACATGACAATGAACATTGCTTAATATCAGTCGAAGCCTGTAAAGAATGTGCAATAGCATGCCAAAATTTTATCCAAAACCAAACATTATGACTGATGTTAAAAGGCTATTATTACAGTAAATTATTTTTAAATTGAATTACTTTAGTTTTCTTTTTTTGGTTATCCTTCTCTTTTAGTTCTTCAATAATTTGACTACCATCTATCCCTTGAAAAATTAAAAATGTCATCAATCTAGTCGTTACTTCTAAAATATCCACAGGTATCACCTTATCTCTAGCTATAAGAGCACATTTATCTATAATATCTTCATCATACGACATACATTTCCTCACAACATGTATGTATTTAGAATTTTCGAGAACTATTTTTAGATCAAGCCTATTAAGTTTTTGAATTCCTTTTTTTACAAACAACATATCGGGTTCAATGTTATTAAAAACTAAAGATTCTGTTAGTTCATTTGCATATTTATTACGTTCTACACTTTGATGATTTAAAAATCTTTTTAGTTCCACAATCTGTAAAATCTCGGCGGCTTCATAATACATTTTTTCAGACTTAAAAGTCATTTTTAATAGTTCTTGTATTTCCTGATAATTTATCTTCATATAATTTCTATTTACTTATTCACAATAAATGCATGTATTACACCAGGGAGCCAACCAATTAAGGTAAGTAGTAGACTAATAAAAAAAGTACTGCTAATGCCATGCTTCAGAAAAACTGCTAATGGAGGTAAAAGAATATTTAAGATAATATTGAGTAAAGGCATATTGGTTTTATTTTATAAATTTATTTATAGAAATTTAATTAAAAAAAACTTATTAGGCTATTCTTTGATATGATTGAATACATAAGATCTGTACGTCAGTTTTGTAAGAAATTAATTTAGCTTAAACTCATGAAAACAGAACCCCCATCAGTCTATTTTCATATAGAACACTCTGTTTTTTGCTTCTACATTTCTGGTAACATTGTTCCTTTTAATTATTCTAATTAGTTTCTCTGCATATATTTCTTTTGCTATGCAAGAAGACACATCTAAACTCAAAATGTGTGTCATTCTAGCTATATTAAGAGGCCTGTAGCAAATTATATAACAAGATCTTTATATTAATTCATATTCATTAATCCTATTGAAATTATTCTTAACTCAAAACCATTATCAAATGCCTATATATCAGATAAAAGTAAAATCTCAAATGAGTTAATCTTTAAATTATCTGAGCAAATAAAAGCCTCTTTAGAAAGCTATTTTTGTGTTAAACTTTTAAATCAAAGAATTATGATACTTCAATATCTATTGCTTCTCGTAAGCGGATTTGCATCTGGAGTTATTTTGAAAGTTACCAGAGGAATTATGAAGGATAAAAATAAAAAATAGCATATACATATAGTAGAAGGAAGATTATTTCTACAAAAAGAAGATGTTAATCGGTAAACATCTATAAATAATTACTGTTCACTAAAAAAATATAATATATGAAAACGTATTCTGAAAAAATCGGAAACAAATTAAATGATTTACTGGAAAAAACTTATGATGCAGAAAAAGGTTTTAAAAAGGCATCAGAAAATGTTCAGCATGTAGGATTGAAAAGTTATTTTGAACAAAAATCACAAGAAAGACGTAGCTTCGGTCATGCCCTAAAGACTGAAATTAGCTCTTTTGGACAGGATGTTGATAAAGGAGGTAGTATTACAGGTAATCTACATCGTACTTGGATGGATGTTAAAGCTTTTATATCGCCAGAAAACGAAGAGTCTATGTTAGAAGAAGCAATACGCGGTGAAAAAGCAGCTCTCGATGAATATAGTAATGTTCTTTCTGAAACTACATTACCTCCTAGTACACAAACAGTTCTTGTTGAACAAAAAAATAAAATTTCAGACGGTTTAGCATCTATAAGTAAGTTGGAAGATCTAAAATAAAATGGACTATTCTTAAGAAAATTTTTAAAGACCATAGTTTGGAAACTATGGTCTTTATTATTATTTTACAGCTTTTCTTGCTGCTTTTTGAGCATCTTTAAAATCAATAGAGTCATCCGTCATTTCTTTAAAAGCTTTAAACCAAGCATTTTCAAAAATACTAAGTATAGTCATCCAAATATCGCCTTCTACCTTTTTCAAATCCCCTTTTAAGGGTATTTTAGTGGCTAGAGTATTATTTTTATGGTTCTTTACTATAAACTTAAAAAAACCAACAAATCCTTCCCAAAGTGTATCTAAAAAACTGTCTTCCTTCCCTATAAGTTTTACATCTACAAACATTGGTTTAACATATCCTTTTAAGAACCCATTAGCAATAGCGACTTCACTATAGATATTATATTTACCTTCTTTAAAATCAATACCTACATAATGATTTGTAAAATCATTTAAGGATTTAACTTTTGCATTTTCTAAAGAAAAAGACATGTCTATATCAGGAATTGTTTTTACGAGATCCATTTTTCCTTCTAACCTAACATGACCTTGCCCTATAGAAACTGCACTTGCCTTTAACACAGAAGGTAATTCTTGGTCAGGACGTACTATATTACGTAAATTGTCTGCTTGTAAATTTACTTGATTAAAATGCAAATCAATATTGGGATCAGCAGTTAATTGTAGAAATGCTATTTTACCGTTCTTAATTTTCAAATGATTTATCTCAATAGGCGCCAAGCTAGTTAATGCATTTGTCCAATCGTTTAACTGAGTTCTTTTTAAATTATCTTTTTCTTGATCTTCAAAAATATAAGTTAACTTTGGGCTAGTCATTATAATTTCACTCACAATTTTACCATGCAACAAAGATTTCCACTCAATAGAAATGTCGGTTTTTTCAAACAATAAGAATGGCACTTGAGTACCTGCATCAACTTTGTTAAGGTATAAACCATCAATTACATAAGCTCCTCTTAGTAATGCTATCTCTATATCATCAACATGTCCATAATATCCAGGGATGTTCTCCAATACATTATTTACGTATTTTTTCACATAATACGGTAACAAGAGTCTAGCTACTATCAAAAAACCAATAATCAAAACTGGAATAGATACTCTTTTCTTTTGATAAACATGCCTATTTTTATTGCGTTTCATCACTTACTTTATTAAAAATTTAATTATTAAAATCAAAAAAGAGGTTGTATGTAACAACCTCTTTTAAAATACTATTCAAAAAAACGTTTTAATAATTTTCAGCCAATAAGCAATCCTCATATAGCGCTACTTTTTTGTCTAATAATGCTAGACCTTCGCTACGTGTCGTATTAGGATTAATTTTAACTTTTTCCCCATCAGGAAGATGAACAACAAAAAAACCTTCTTCAAAAGAAGAAAGTTTAATTATTTCTCCATCAGATTTTACAGCACTCCACGACTTTTCAGAAGGACTGTAGACTAAATCAAGCTTTTCTCCTTTTCTTTTACCATCTATAATATTGATTTGCAGTCTGTTTTTGGTGGCAGTCATTTCAAAAGTACTTCCGTCGCGTTCAACGATTTGAGTTTCTATATCCCCTTCATCCATAGCTAAAGGATTTGAACCACTCCAAAACTCAATTAAGTTAAAAATAATTGCGTCTCCTAAAAAGAATAAACCATATACTGGTACGATATTTAACCCCCAGAACACAAGATTATTCACAAACCTACTGTCGGTCAAGTCGTTATTCCAATCCTTTAATCCGTTAAAGGCACTAAAAGAGCCTAGACAGCTTGTAAAAAGAATTGACGTAGATAACGCTAAACATATTGTTATTTTTTTCATGGTGTGAAATTTAAAGTTTACACAAAAGAAAAAAACATCATAACAATTGTTTAACTCATATAGATATTTGAGTAACTCATTTACCAATCACAAACAATTTATCTTATTGTGACCGATTTTTTTTGGTCTCTATACCAAATTGATTTAATTTGTTCTTGTATTTTTTAATTTGTACTCCTTAGGGCTATAATGGTACTTTTTTTTAAAAATCTTACAAAAGTAACTTCTACTGGTTAACCCAACCGAGTATACAATCTCGGAAATAGTTAAATCTGTTGACTGAATAAGTCTTTCTGCCTTTTCTAAACGTACATTTCTAACAAAATCAGAAACGGTTCTTTCAAACATAAATTTAAAACCTTCTTGTAACTTTGCTGGAGATAGGTTAGATTTATCGCATAAAGTTCTAATGGTGTGTTGTACTTCGGGATGTTTTTTAATAAAATCACTTAATTCAGAAATCAACTTCAATTCTACTTTTAACAAACTACTAGTGTTAGAGTTATTATCAATTTCTAAACAAAATTTTTCAATTTGTTTTGCCAGAATTAAATAATACCGTCCTTTTTGAGATAACGATTCAGAGATCTTATTCATATATTCCATACCGATAAGTAATTTAAGCTGTTCTGCTATTTTCAGACTATAATTCCCAGAATGAAAGTATCTTGGCTTATTATCTATATGTTGTAATAATCTTTTAAGTTTTTTATTAAATTGGTTTGAATCTTTAGAAAATTTAGCAAAATACTCTTCTTTATTCACGAAAATAATATTTAAAATCAATCGTTTCCCTCCTGATATTATAAAGCGATTTTCAAGTTCATTATCATTATGCACAACAGCTGTTTGAAATTGCTCTATTAAATGTGTTTCATTACTATCTTGAAACTGATGAGAACAAGAACCTTCAAGACAATATAAAAACTGAAGAGAAGAAGACCCTAAACAATTTATTGGAAACGTAATATCTCTTGTTGCCAAAATATTTAAATCAAAAGTCTTCAACCCTTTTTGTAGAGTTGTATATCGAACTTCTCCCGTACCAAATTGTTTTTTAATTTTAAATACATATATATCTTGTTCTTCCTTGACTTCTTCGTCAAAAAAGTATTTTAGAGTATAAAATTCTAAAGGAATAGAATCAAAATTTTTCATTAAACTATTCATAAGCCCATTTTTTATATGTTAAATTTTGATTTTCAAATAATTAACCAAACTAATCATACAAAATTAGTATGTATTAATTTGTTTGTTTAACGTTTTCGAGTATTTGCTTATCTTTTTAGGGCAAAACTTTAAACAATTTTTATTTCTGTCTTATAACTTATTGAATGCGTTAGTATTTAAACGATAAGAGACAATTTTATTAATCAAATTTTATTTACTTGCCATCCCAAAGTAAAATTCATGTACAAGAAAATTTCAAATATTGCAGAAAGAGAACTTATAGAAAAGGAATTGGGCGTTAGTTATAAATTCCCCAGACTTTACACTCCTAGTTCTGTTATAGACGGTTCACAAGAAACTACTTTGTCGGTAATTACGATAGATCAACCAAATCATATATCTTACGCTATTTGGGGACTTTTACCTGATAACTACGAAGAAGAATGGTCTAATTTTCAAAGGGCATTAGATACTTTAAACGTTTCCAAAGAACGTCTTACTGTTAACGGCATTTTTAAAGAACCTTATCAAAAAAGAAGGTGTTTGATTATTGTTACAGGATTTTTTATATATCATTTATATAAAGGGGCTTTGTACCCCTACTATGTATATATTGATCAAGAAAAACCTTTTTACATTGGGGGCGTTTATAATATATTAGAAGATGGATTTATAACCTGTTCAATGATAATGACTAAAGCAACCGGTATTGTAGGCCAAATTCAAAATTTAAATGAAAACATGCCAATTTTCGTATCAGACGATAACACTAGTACATGGTTAAATTCAAAAGCTGATATGTATGATATTAATGTCATTACCAATAGTGACAGCTCTTTAAATTTGAAAGCACATCCTATTGCTAAAGAGTTTTTTAAAAACAGTATTTCATTTGAATCTATGCTCGAACCTGTTTTTTATAAAGGTATACCTAAGTTTTAGTATTTCTATCATTATCTATCTCCAACTATTATTTCATCTTTTAAACAACCGACATCTATTTTCAAGGTCATAGGAATCACTCCATATTCTGGACCAACACCTTTTGTCAAAAATTCACCTAAATATTGATGTGCCAATTGTAAATTTTCAAAAATGTAAGTCCCGCCTATTGTATTAGTTTCCTCATTAGTGTAACAAAACAATGTAATTAAACCTTTAACATTTTGTAATATGCTCTTACGCCTTTTGGCGATTTCACATAGTTCTTCTGTAGATAAATCAGATTTAAATTTTAAGTTCACAATAGCTTTTGAATTCTCCATTAAAATGAATTTTGTTAAGTAAAACATCATTAAAACCTAACAGTGTTATTATACATTCTGTCAGGAGTAAGTTTTGGGGTAATTTTAATGTGTAGAATAGCTTTCGTTTGCATCAGAAAAACGAAATATTGACGTTACTACTCTTGTGTTTTTATTTTTTTTCTGTAATCTGTAGGCAAAATCCCGTATCGTTCGAAAAAAATTTTCGAAAAATAGCTTCTGCTCTTAAAACCTATATTATATACTATTTCAGAAATAGAATCATTTGTGTTTTTTATATAATCTCTTGATATTTCGAGTTTTAACTGTCTTATATATTCATTTACAGATTTAGAATACAATACTCTAAATCCTAACTGTAATTTTTTTGAACTCATACCAGCTTTAGTCGCCAATGATTGTACAGATAATGGCTCTGAAATATTATCAATAATAAATGCCGATAAATTATGAATCTTTTTAATATCATCTTTAGAGAGTGATTCTGGCAATGCTAAACCATTTTCATAATTATTATGTTCTAAAATTTGCATAGCAAGGATCAAATTAAGTTGCCCCTCGATTGAAAGCGTTCGTACTATCCCACTTTCATGACTTTCTTGAAGTTGTTTAATTTGATCTGCAATTCGTAAATTGTAATTGCCATAATGCTTATAAGGCGGTTTTTCGTTTTCTTCCGTAAAAGCCGAAAATAAACTTTTACTTAAATATGATAGATTATTATTTTTTTTCTTCGAATATTCACCAGATAGCACATAAATAAAATTAACTTTAACAGCTGCTGTTTTAGGAAAAATATAAGTCTCTTTAGAAAATTTTTTAGTAGAAATTATAACATTTTGATACCTTTCAAACGTATACGGTTTGTTTTCTACCGAAGTAGTATAATTAAGTTTTCCTTCTGATATAAAAATAAACTCTATTGGATTTGCGTCTTTAATTGTAAAAATAATACTAGTATCTTGTACAAAGTTAACATTGTAATCAACCAAAGAAACTCCCCAATCAAATGCTATAGTCCTTATAACACCTTTTCCTAGTTTATTATCAAACTCTAAAACATGCTCGCCCCAGTTATTAATAAGTTTTCCTTCTAAATATAAATTTAATTGCTCTAGTATTTCTGCACCGTCTATACTATGTATCTCAATTTTTTGCATTCTATAACTAAATTCTATACTGTACTTTATGTTTTGTACAAAGAAATTAGTTTTACGTTAAACAGATTAGCAATTTTGAAACATTTAATAACACTATTGATCAGTTTCAGGACTAGTAGATTGTTAAATTTTCACTGTAAATGTATTTAGTATACTGGTTTACAAGATCTAATTATGCCGATTTTGAATTTTTCTTTTTATTACGCACTTGATCTAAATATTGTTTTGGAGTAATACCGAAACGCTTTTTGAATAATTTTGTAAAATAACTTCTAGAATTAATACCTACTTTATAAGTTATCTCTGTAATATTCAAGCTAGTAGACTCTAATAAATCTTTAGCAGTATCAATCCTATATCCCTTGATATACTCATTTACCGATGTTTTATAAAGTTGTTTAAAACCATTTTGTAGGGTGTTTTGATTTAACCCTACACGCTTTGATAAGGTCACTATATTACCAATACTATCTACTTCATCTTTAATAATTGATACTGCTTGTTCAATACTTTCTATAGTTGCTTGACGTAAAATGAGTCTTTTATCTGGTTCATTAAGGTCATCCAGGTATTGTTGTAATTGGTGCGTTAAAATTTCATACATTTTACCCTCAAGATATACTTGACGCATGAAACCGGTAAGCTCACATTCTGTAAATTCAGAAATAAATTTAGAAATCTCTAAACTATAATAGTTTTTATAATAAAATTGATTAATCCCATTAACGTCCCTAAATAATTCAATAAGATCTTCATTCATATTTGGTAAAAAAGATTCTATCTTTTGTTCAAATAACTTTCTATTGATTTCTATACTTAGAATACAAATAGGAGTATTGGCGGGAATCCTAAACAAATGGTTATTTTTAGATGTACTTGAAATCATAGCATTTTCTAACCTACGTATTTCATGAAACTCTTCGTTATTTTCAAACTTATGATAAAACCCTGACTCTCTATTAAATAGAATTTTTAATGGATGAACTACTCCTTTTTCTAATTCAAAATGAAAATCTTTTTTCAATAAGTAATCAGTCTCAACAACTCCAATACCAAAATCAAATTGAAAAGATCTCATATATCCTGATCCTAATTCTTCTGGTATTTTTATACAATATTCATGATGCGACTGTTCATACTCAACACCCAAACTATTAGCCATATCTATGACTATATTTTTTACATTATGATCTTGAATCTGTATTTTTTTACTCATAAAATTAAATGTTGCCCAATGTTTGTCTAAAGATACCTCTTATTTTATACAATTTATGTAAAAACACATCACACATGGTAATGGAGTTAACAATCTTAGTGATACAGTTAATAAGTTCTTTCCTGTTTTAGGACATTTGTAGTGTAAGAATTTGACAATCAAATCACTCGTGCAAAAGAGTAAACATTAATTTTTAAACCAAAACATTATGTTACGTTACACTATCATTTTTATCATATTGGCAATTGTTGCTGGAGTATTTGGATTTGGAGGTATTGCGGCTGGTGCGGCAAGTATAGCTAAAATCCTATTCTTCATTTTTATAGTTTTATTTATTCTATCACTTTTATTTGGTAAAAGATTCAAAGCCTAATTAACAAAAAACAAAATTTATGAAAAAAATATTTTTATTATTCACAACAGCTTGTCTAATTATTATAACTACCACAAGCTGTAGAGAAAAGAAAACTACAGGAGAGAAAATAGAAGATGCCATAGAAGAAACCGGAGACGCAATCGAGGACGGAGCCGAAGAAGTTAAAGATGCAGTTGAGGATGCCACAGATGATAATTAAAATGAGAAAAGAATCTTTTTAATTGAATATAAAACGGATAATATCGGGTTGGACTCATTATCCGTTTTTTTTAAATCAAAAAAATTATATAATCAATGAATGAGAATAAATCACTTTTTTTTAAAAACTCTAAGTACTTTAAAGTTATTAAAATTGTAAGATTTTTCTTTTTTACATTATTTCTTTTAATGTGTCTCTATCTTTTTTTTGTTTTTGAAGCCATCGTGTAACATTATTTTTAGATTGATGAAATTAGATTTTAAAAACAATGAAAAGAAATACATCAATATTTACCGCCAGAAAGGGTATCTAGAAAATTATCGGATACATAAAGATCAATTGGTAGAAATATCAAATCTAAATACCTACTCCTCAAAACAAGTATATGTAATAGCTAAATATATGTTTGAAGATGTAAATAATCCTAATGATAATTCTATTTTATACATTTTGAAAACGAGTAGTGGCTCAAAAGGACTATTATTAGAAGACAAAGCAACAAAAAACTCATCTTTGACCAATTTTTTTGATGCTATACCAAATGAAAATATACAATACAAAGAAAACTTGTTTTAACAGTATTTATAGATTGTAATCGATGTTGTCCTTCTAAGAAACATCCGCTTCATTAGTCTTACAAAGTATTTAATAGGCTCGTCAGCATAAATACTTCAATCATTTCTGAGTTACTACCTGTACATCAAAAATCTTCTTTAATACAATTTAAAAATAGATTTTAAACTTTAAAATAAACAAGAACATCCGCTTAATCAATTTTATATATTTACATATAAAAACAATCATTAAATTTTAATAGATACTAAAGAAAAAATAGTACTATATTTATTTAAACGCATTTATAGTAAACTATATACTAAAATACATAACAAAATCCCAAAATGATCTTAACTATTATTTTATATAGTATACTAACTGTTTTATCTATACTACACATTATCCTTTATGGTTCTCGACCTACAAAATCCCTAAGCTGGCTTCTTATTGTATTAGTTTTTCCCATTATTGGTATTATTTTTTATGTAGTTTTTGGAATTAATCGAAGAAAATTTAAGTTTTTCAAACTTAAACAGACCGTTAGAAGGCGCTTATATGATGAAAATTTTCGAAATCGATTAGTCAAAAAACAAAAAATCAATTTTGAAAATAAGAAAAGTTCTAAGTTATCTAAATTATTACGAAATAGTTCAAATTTTGCTACCCAACCCGCAAATCAAGTTAAAGTACTCCAAAATGGGAAAGAAACTTTTGATTCTATTTTTAAAGAACTGCAAAAAGCTGAAAAATTCATACACCTACAATACTACATTTTTGAAGAAGGAGAATTATTTGACAGACTTTATTCTTTATTGAAAGAAAAGCTGGAAAACAATGTCGAAGTACGAATTTTATATGATGCGATAGGTAGTTATTCGTTACGTAAAAAAGCCATTAAAAAGTTTAAAGATATAGGAGCAAGTGTATATCCTATAATGCCATTACATTTTGGTAGTTTTTTGTTTACTTTAAATTATCGCAATCATCGGAAAATTATAATTATAGATGGTAAAGTTGGTTTTACTGGAGGTGTCAACATCTCTGATAAATATATTAATCCTAAATCAGAACTTGGTATTTGGGATGACACACATTTATATCTAAATGGTCCTGCAGTAGATAGTTTGCATCGAGTGTTTATCAAAGATTATTATTTTGCCAGTAATGAGGAGTTACTACTAACAAATAAATACCTTCCCGAAATTGAAAAACAAGGAGATGTAGCGGTTCAGATTGTAGCAGGTGGGCCCGATGCAGATCATCCCTCGATTATGCAGCAATACATTACCATGATTAATCTCGCTGAAGAATATATTTATATTTCTAACCCATATTTTATTCCAAACAATGCGATGCTTGAAGCTCTTAGAATAGCGGCTCTAAGTGGAGTAACCATTAAGTTATTAGTGCCAAAAAAATCAGATTCCTGGTTAGCTAAATATAGTATGCTATCCTTTTTTGAAGAACTATTGTTTCTAGGAATTGAGATCTACCAACAAAAAGATGATTTCCTGCATAGCAAAATTATTATAATGGATGGTGAAATTGCTTCTGTAGGTTCTGGTAATTTTGATCACCGAAGTTTTGAACATAATTTTGAAACTAATGCCTTGATTTATGACTCCCCTATTGCAGAAAGCATTTGTCAAGATTTTATTGCAGATTGCCAAGAGAGTGTATTATTGAAGTATGAAATTTATAAAAAAAGGGGGGTAAAACGAAAATTATCTGAAGGTATTGCACGATTCTTTAGCCCTTTATTATAATTAGCATCAAAGTATTCTTTTCTAATTTCTAAAATTCTGTTAAACCTTATTTAAACAACGAAATGAGTCAAAAACTGTGTTTTTTGAGTCAACGTTCCCTCTAAGCTCATTGTAATTTTGACCCAACAAATAATAAAAACAAAACATACAATGATGAAAAAAACAACTTTATTTTTAAGCCTTATTTTTTGTAGCATAACTTTACTAGCACAAGAAGTCGAAAACAGATTTCAACTAGGAGCTCGTGCCGGTGTCAATTTTGCAACCATCACAGGAGATGATTTTGAAGACCCAAATTCAAGGACTAGTTTTTATGCTGGTCTGGTTGCAGAAACTTTTGTAACCGAAAAATTTGCACTACAAGCAGAAGCTTTCTATTCTGGACAAGGATTTGATATAGAAGAAACAACCATTGCTGGGGTAACGGTAACACCAGACGCAGAATTTCAAATTGATTATATCCAAGTCCCTATTTTAGCCAAAATCTACTTGATAGAAGGACTTAATATCCATGCAGGACCACAATTTGGTTTCAAAATTAATGAAGAGATTGATACCGATCCTACAGGAGATGGTGGTGATTTTAATACAGATGCTATCAAAGATTTTGATTTTCAGTTGGCTGCTGGTGCAGAACTTAAATTAACTCGAGGCTTTTTTATACAAGCCAGATATACATATGGGTTTTCTGAAGTAGTTGAAGATACAGATGCGCATAATTCTACCTTTTCTGCTGGAGTAGGATTCATGTTCTAAAAACTTTATTTTAACACAACTCAACTACCAAAAAGACCTATCACTAGTTTGATAGGTCTTTTTATTATTCTAATTCAGTAGGATTAAGAAACCTATTATTTGAGTTAACCTATACACTTAGTTAATGTTAACTTGAAAAATACAATTACAACTTCATGAAAACAAAACAAAAGTTTCTATCATTAATAATGATCATAGTATCATGCACAACTGTCTTTGCTCAAGATGATCCTTTACAATCTGCTCTGTTAGGTTTCAAAGGAGGAGCAAATTTTGCAACAATTAGCTCTAGAAATCTAGAAGATCCTAGCTTTAGAAGTGATTTCTATGTGGGGTTAGCTATCGAGGCGATGCTAACTGATAAATTTGGTTTCCAAGTAGAAGCAATATATTCTAGACAAGGGCTTAAAATTAACCAACAATTAAGCAAAAGAAAAGAAATAGTTAGACTTGACTATATCCAAATACCTATTTTAGCTAAGGCTTATATAATTGAAGGGTTTAATATACAAGGAGGGTTGCAATTTGGATTTAAAGTAGATGAAAGTTCCCCGGTTACTTTCCCTTTAGAAAACGGTGTAGATTTTAATATTGATACTATTAGAAGCTTTGATTTTCAATTAACTTCAGGAATTGAATATAAATTTAAGAACGGATTTTTTATGCAAGCTCGATATAGTTATGGTTTTTCGGAAATTGTTGACGATTCAGAAGCTCATAATTCTGTGTTTTCTACTGGTATCGGGTTTATGTTTTATTAACTTATAGTTTTAGTTTCAACCCTGCCCTAATATATAGGCTATTTTGATCATTAATTGTTAAGATATCTTCTTGATTATCATTTCGCAATCGTATATCATTTATTAACGTAAACCCTGTGTAAGAATATACGACCAAGTGATTTGTCAAATATCGTTCATATCCCAAACCAGCAAGGGCTATTGTCATAGAAATATTATTGGCTACTTTTTCTTTTTGAGCTATTCCATCTGTTAAACTACGATTGTTTTGGATATTAGCAAAAAAACCATCTAAAGTTACAAACCCTTGAAAAGCATTTTTCTTTTTAAAATAGTACTTAATATTAGACTTAGGTACACCTACTGAAAATGACCAATTGGGATAAAATTCTCTGTAATAGTTGATAAAAGGTAATGGAAATGGTCTACCTGCTGTAGTAGAGTAACGTAATCCTAGAATAAGTCTCCAAGGTTTTATTCGTTTGTCATTAGTTTTGTCCTTTAAAAATAAAAGAGAGCCTGTAAATAATGCATCGTCTTCCTCTATTCCTTCTCCTTCAAAATTCGATGCAATAATTGCTCCTGCTTGTACGGCAATTCGCCAATTATTCTTTAACTTAAAGGTATATATCAAACTGCTTTCAAAAGAACTAAAACGTTCTAAATCACTAGTATCAAAAGTAGTCTGATCTCTAAAAATAAAATTTACATTTCTATACTCGATCCCTGGCACAAGATAAGCGCCTTTATCATTTAGCTTAATTGGATATTTTGTAAATATCCTAAGCCTTCTAAAAGAATTTTCGCTATTACGTTGTGGAAAAAAAGTATATTCTACTCTCGCCAAATCTGACACTTGAGAATGAGCAGGTATAATAAAAATTAGAATTATTATAACTATGAGATATTTCTTAAACATTGGATAATTTTAAAATTTAAAACCAAATGAAAATGAAAACCTGGCTCCGTCTTCTCCAGTGAATAAGTTAAAAGTACCACTCATTGCATTTGCACTATTAATCCAAAAACCACCACCGTAATCACTATGCCATTTATCTGAGGTATCATTTTTGGCAATCCAGACTCTACCAGTATCTCCACCAACAAATACACCAAGTTGTAATGGCAAAATTCTTGTCTTAAATTGTTTAAAGCTATATCGAATATCCGCACTGCCAGCTAATGAGGATTGTCCGGTAAAACGTTCTGTTCTATATCCTCTTAAAAGATTTTCATCACCTAATTTTGCTGCTTGGTAAAACTCATAATCCTTGCCTATATTAAACTGTCCTTGAGTAGCAGTTTTCAAAACTAATTTACGATTACGCGTTAAAGCATTGTAAAAACTAAGGTGTGGTTTAATATACCCGAAAGTACTATCTATTTCATCTACATTAGCTCTTCCTCCCAAATTAATCTCAAACCTCATTCCACTTGTGGGATTTACTGCCACATCATAACTTTCATATCGATAAGTTGCATCCAATCCTGCAAACCACTTCCGATTAAAAACTTCGGGATCTTGCAAGTTAGCTTCTTGGGTTATAAAACGACCAGGAGTATTGTCTACTTTTATACCTTCCATAGTACCTTTATATTCAAAATAACTTCCTAATCGTCCATTTTTAATTACTCCAAGAGATATTCCGTAGATACTCAATTTCACTCTATTAAAATCAAAATCTAACTCATCTTGATTATTTTCAGTTTCATTACCAAAACCAAAAAAGTTTTCAGCAAAATTGGGACTTGTGTATGTTGCATCGACCAATAAATTATAATTTCCTAAAATACCCGCAAACTCGCCACGATATCCTAAATCAAAACCTTGCGTAGCAAAATAATATCCTCCAGAAAAACTATGACTGCTTGAAAAAGGATTACGATGAAAACCATTAATCGTATATACCGCCATTGGTCCTATACGGACTCCATCATCTGGATTAAAACCAATCACAGGCAAAACAGAAGATGTAGTTAATACATTTTGATTTTTATCAAAATTATTGATTTGATAATTATCTGTGAATCTAATTTTAGCACCTCCTTTTTTATCTATTGTATTTGGTTTACTTTTATGGTCATACACCGCAATTTTTCGCCCTTTTTTGAGTCTATATACATCATTATTTTGTCCTCCAACAATATTTATTTTGATAGGGTTATCTGCTTTACCTCTTGATTCAAAAACATCGTCATCATCTAAACCATAAATCCATATTTCTTTTGTATCTTTTTTATCGAATATCTTATCACTTACTACAATTCCTTTTTTTCCGTTTTTAATTCTTGAAACAATTATTCTTGTTTTTCCATTTTTCATTCGCTCGATATCAATAAAATCATCCTTATCTGTCCCCATAACAATAGCTAAGTTTGTCAAGTAATTATAATATCTATCAGCAATATCTACTATATTTGCTCTTCTTCCTTTAAGATTTTTCATGATCAGTTTAAGGTCTTCACCTTTTGCTTCAGGAGGTATATTTTTAAAAGCATTTAAGATCGCTTCATCAGTTAGGTTTTCTTGTATGTATTTTGCTTGATTAAGCCACTCTCTTCTTCCACTATTTCTTATCAATGTTCGATCTAATCTAGTAGCAGATGCATTAATCCATTTTACATCTTTTAATTCTTCATCATAAATCTGAAACTGATTTGCAAACCCTAAAAGTCCTCTTAATGTACCAAGAAACCCTCCATCAAAATTAGAGAAAGCTTGATCTCTGTCTCGAGGAATAGGCTTAAAAACATGATCCCCATTCTCTAATTTATATTCGGCCCATCTCCATTGATCTTGATGACGATCCCAATCACCTATTAGCATATCAAAAACTCTTGCTCGAATATAAGAAGGTTCATCAATTTTATATTTTTCATCTCTACGAAGTCTTTCGTAAACATCTGCCGTACTTTCTATATCATCAGGTTTTCCAAAAGAAACTAAATCTTTATGGTGTTTTTCTGGTCGTTCTTCAATCATATATAATTCATTACCATGTTCACTATTATATTTTCCTAATGCACGCTGCTTAGGTACATAATATACTTTAGGATTTGTATGAAGAACACCGATTGCATCAGACAACTCGGGAATAACTGTAAATATATAGGGGTGCGCAGCAGTATAAAAATCGAGTAATATATCTTCTGAAATAGTATTCTCAAGCGACTCTTCTATGTAATTGTTTTGAAAAACTGTAGATTGTAGAAATTTAATACCACTTTTTTTTAATGCTCGCATATTGTATTGCTTGCCGTCTTTACTTCTAAGGCGCAAGGATCTTGTTTGATGTCCACCACCCTTTCTCACCACTTCTAATCCACCATATAGTGTATCTAAAATAGCAACTTGGGCTTGAATTTTTTTTCCATATAAACTACGATAATGATCTCCCCAAATACTCTCATAAAACTCAGTTTTCTCTGTACCTTCTTGTTCATAAACTGAAGCAGCTATAGTTTGCTTTTTTATTTCTGGTATAGCACTCACATCAAACTCAGGAATTACTTTATAAATTTCTTTTCTAAATAGTAATTTAGGTTCATTATTTTCACTCGCATAATACGATGCCCAAGAAGAGCCATTTTTAAGAATATCTAATTTCACAAAACCTTGTCCGCCATATGCAAAAAGTCCATCATTACTTAGCGTGGCATATGAATTTTTAGCACCTGATCCAGAAACAATTTGTTTGATTCCTTTGTGCTCTATATACTGCAAAGAATGTTCGTGACCTGATGCGAAAATGATTCGATTTGAACCTTTGGCCAATGTTTCTAATCTTTTTACTAGAGATTTATATTGTTTATTTTGTTTATCCTGTGTAGATATGCCTCCTGTCGTACGAATTTGCATTGCAAGCGATCCCAAAATAGGCACAGGTACTTTTTTTTGTGATGGATATAAATGTTTAACTGGTGCATATTTCCCTCCGTGTACACCATTTGTATACAGAGGATGATGAAGAGCAAAAAGGATTGTCTTATCTTGGTTTTTCTTAAATTCACTTTCGATTTCAAGAAACATTGCTTCTCTTGTCTTGATTTCAGGGCAATTATCATTAATAGTTGGATGTTTATCCCAATCCTCAAGATACCATTGAGAATCTAAAATAATTAGCTGTATATTCTCTGTGATCTCTATACTTTCCAGAGCGCACCCTTTAGAAGGGCGAAACACTTTTTTATCTTTCAATTTTTTTTCAAAGTATTTTTCTTCACGTTCAAGTCCCTTTAACCCTTCATTATACCAATCATGATTTCCAGGAATAAAATAAACTTGTCCATCAAAGTTTTTCACTGCATCTATTTGGGCATCCAAACGATGCTCTGCAATAGCACGGTCTTTTTTATCTTCTTCAGGCATTCCATCAGGATAAATATTATCTCCTAAAAAAATAGTATAATTTCCTTTTTGCTTATGGGTATCTAAATATTTTTCTAGTGCTAATAATGCCGGAGTGCTTTTTCCTTGGTTTGCGTATCCTGCATCGCCAATAAGGTAAAAAGTTTTTTCTATTTCTTGATTCTCTGATGTAGTAGATTTATCAAAAGGCTCTCGGTATTTCGGCTCGTAGAGAGCACAACTTGAAACTAAAATAGTAAGTATTATTAGGGTAATATATTTATAGGTCATAAGTTTGTTGTTTTAGATTGAATGGTTTTCTGAAACGAAATTTTCCCACTCGACAAACTTATCTTCAGACATCACGCGTTCCATTTTCACCTGTCCTCCTTTTTTCTTTTGTGCTCCGCTCCATTCCGAAAAAATTGATGATGGAATGGTAGTTACTTTAATTCCTTTTAGTGCTTTATTTCTGGCTACTTTATAATTTTTATTAGCTTTCTTGAGCACCTCATCCAAAGTGTCTGCCAATACTTTATTTTCTACTGAAGTTTCTGTTCCCAAATACCAATGGTGGTGAAACTCATCATTTATTCGAGTAGCGGCTAATGTAAATTCTGGAATTTCGATATCAAATTTTTCTTCTATTTGACGTAAGGCTGAATTCATTTTATTTACTGATAATTGTGAACCTACAACATTTAGGAAAAACTTAGTACGTCCGGTAATTCTAATTTCAGCTTTAGCTACATCGGTAAATTCTATAGTATCGCCTATGATATATCGCCAAGCCCCAGAAACAGTACTTATAAGCAACACATAGTCTTGATCGATTTCTACTTCGGCTAATGTAATTGAAGGCGCATCTTGTTTCAAAGAACCATCTTGATTAATATATTCTGGTTGAAAAGGAACAAATTCAAAATACACACCATTATCGGTAATAAGTTTCATCGCATCGGTTTCAGGACGTTCTTGATAGGCTATAAATCCTTCTGAGGCGAGATACGTATCAATAACCGTAATAGGGTGTTTTAATAAGTTATTAAAGCTTTTTTCGTAAGGTGCAAAAGCTACTCCTCCAGAAGTATAGACTTGCAAGTTTGGCCAAATATCATGTATTGTTTCAGCATTGTGATATTCTATAACTTTCTGAAGCATTAACTCCATCCAAGACGGTATGCCACTTAATGCTCCAATATCCCAATCCTTTGCTTTTTCTGCAATACGTTCTACACGTTTATCCCAATTATCAATTTTTGCAATGTCACGACCGGGTTTATAATATCCTTCAAACCAAAAAGGAATATTGCTGGCACTTATACCACTAATTTCTCCTTCAAGATGCCCATCTTTTTCTTGTAAATCTGTAGAACTACCTAACATCATTATTTCTTTTTCAAAGAATTCTGCAGGTAAATCAAAATTAGATAGCGCTTCTACTTGCTTAATTCCGGCATTACGAATTGATTCTATCATACTATTAGTTACAGGAATACGTTTGCTTTTTTTTCCTGTCGTGCCCGAACTTAACGCAAAGTAATCTGGACTTCCTGGCCAAGTAATGTTTTCTTCTCCATCAATAACTTTATGCCACCATTGCTTCTTTAACTGATGATAATCAAAATAGGGTACTGTCTCTGCATATGTTTTTTGTATATTTTTTGATTCAAGAATTTTGTTAAAATCATATGTTATCCCAAAATCTGTATTCGAAGCTGTTTTTAATAACATTTCTAATACTTTTTGTTGTTCCTCTATATGATTTGGTTCAGAAGTTAATGCTCCTTTTATCTCAATTGCTCCTTTTATAATTGATCCTATAATTGCCATGATTATTCTGTGATTTTTTCTAAAATTTCTGGATTACCTACTTGTTCTACTAAATCAATTCCTGTAAAAGCCACTATAAAAGCTACTACTGATAAAATAATCCCAATAGTAAATACGATATATGTAATTTTAAGTAAAGTGTATTTTTTTTTCAATACCAGCCCTAACAAATAAAGGTCTTTGGTAAGCATATTATATACGTAAGACTTATCATTAATAATTTCATCAATTGCCCATTGATATCGGTCATAAGGCATTTTATAGAAATTCCCAAAAAACAGTAAATTTACTTTTCTATTTTTGACCTGTTCTTTTGTAAACTCACCCCCTGTTACCTTTGGTTGTGTAGACATTATTGACAAAATAATAGATACTACGCTGAAGAGCACCAAAATTAAACTAGGAATCATTAAATGACGATTACTAACAGCGTCAAGCTTAGGAATTAGATTTGCTAATGCTAATGAAATAATAATTGCGTTCACCGAAAGCAAAATATTGGCTTTAGTATCTGCTATATCACTTAACTTGATATGGTTTCTAAGCGTTACTCTAAACAAGGTTTGTATACTTCTCTCTGGACTTTCACTTTTATATTTTGCTTTAAGTCTTGCTTTAACAATTTCTTTTTTTTGGTTCTTTTTATTTTTTTTCTGTTTTTTTAGAAGACTCAATAAGTTTTTGTTTTTTTTTGGCCCCCAATGTTCAACAGCATATCTCGTATAATATTGATGCTGCTCAGAAAATAATTTTACGTTTTCTGCTCTCCATTCTTTTCCTGACTGCTTCGATTTACCTTGATGCTTTAATTCTTCTAATAGTAATTCACTAACCTCTGTAAAATAATCCTTAGCTAAGTGTGAACTATCTGCATCTTTAATAATTTCTTCAAGAATAGTATTTGGTCTTTTTCCAAACTTTGTTGCTAGGATACAATTTTGTATACTCTCTATTTTTTTATCGCTTATTTGATATTTAGATAAGAAATCTGCTGCTATCAAAGCACTCTCTTTTTCATGGTTTTCTTCACCTTTAATGTATCCACTATCATGAAACCATGCAGCTATCTGAACAACTTCTGAGTCTTCATTACTAATATCTGTTTTTTCAATAATTTCTCGTGCACTTTTTACGACTCTCTGAGTATGAAGAAAATTATGATATAAACATGTTTTGGGTAATTTTTCCTTAAAGAGTTCGAATATGTAATTTTCCGCTTTTTCCAGTATAGCTGTCATTTGTATTCTTTTTTAATTAAATAATGGTTAATTGAGTATGTCCAAAAATTTTAACTAGCTTACTTCTTGTTCTTTAACTAAAAGCAATATTTCATCAGGAGATAAATATAATCTTCTAATACGTGCTTTATATTTTTCTGATAAGGAACTGTGATTAAGTATAAACCGTTTTGTTGCCAAAATATAATCTTGCATCGAATGTTTTATTGCATAAGTATCGGCTATTCGCTCTGCTTGTCGTATATAATTTGGAGAAATCAAATACTGTATCCCAAAAAGTACCAGATTAAAACTACTCTTTGTAAGATAATCCATAATATGACCTAACTCATGCCCTAACCAGCCTATTAATACATTTTCCGGGATGTCTTTTATATGCAACTCCATATTATCAATTTTAAAAGTCGTACTCATCAAAATGACATAAGCCCTTTTCTCTTTTGATTTGAAGATTGAAGACAATTTAGGTTGTGCCTTCATAAATGATTTTTTTAAAGTTGGTTTCAACTTAAATTCGATTGAAATTTCTTCTAATTCGGGATAATGCGACAAAGCTGTCCCTGCTTCATTGATAATTAGTGAAGGAATAATTTTATTTTTAAAGTGTATAGTATCGATTGAACCCATAATATGGTTTATAGTCACTATGTATAGACTAATAATTAAAATCGTTTTAAAAGTTTGCATTACTGTTTACAATATAGATTAGATCACATAGAGACATTAATGCATATGATAAAAAGGGTAACTCTTTTGATGGATGAGGCTCTTTTTCATTAAAAAAGAACTCATTTTTGTAAATTAGTTATTAAGACTAAGGCAAATCACTAAAAAACGTATCTAAATATTGAAGGCGATCGGTTAACCAGGATTCTATATAACGCAAATGTTCTGTTAACTTTATATCCGAAGGCCAAACTAATGCTTCTCGCTCGTAGACTTTGTTTTTTTCAAAAAAATCATATGTAGCGCTAACATTTCCCAATAGGGAATCGTTACTAAATTGTTGTTTTCTTAAAGAAAACCATCGGTCTTTTAGCCGTTGTCGATAATTACTGGGGTTTATTCTAAACAATCTATCAAATAGCCCATTACTTAAAATATCATTTGTAGTAGTAATTCTTTTTCCATCCTGAATAGTTCCTAAAACACCATCTAAATCCCAAGGTACATTAAAATAAGGCATTTTTCTGTTATATCTGGCTACATAAAAATTTTTTCCCAGATTATCTGTAGCTCGAACAAGATTAACGAATAAGAAATAATCAATAGCGTTATTTAAATCAAACTTTGTAGCAACTTTCTTTTTAAATACAGAATCTTTAGATTTAATCACAAATCTGGTAAACTTGCGAATATTTTTCCATTGCGCTCTATAATTTACAAAAGGGTATTCTACTTCGTAACCTGCCCAATGCGGAAAAATATTTTTATATTTTGGAGCCTTCATATATGCAGGAGCTCCATTATGACTTCCTGCTTTAAACAATTCGCCCCTAACCTTTCCTTTTTTGTGTTTTTTAAGTTGTAAAAGCTTCCTATCCACCTGTTCTGTTAGTGCATGAATCCCTATATATTCTGAATTTAAAAATACTTCTGTAAACATTAAATCAATACCACTTTTGGCATCTTTTTCAAGACTACTATATTGAAGATTATTGATCGACAACCATAGTTTATTACAAAAATAGGAACGTAAACGAAGTGGTTCGTTATATAAACCATCCAAAATCCAATCATCATCATCTCTTAAGTTTCCGAATTGCATATCTACAGGAGTTTCTTCTTCTGAATTTTGCCAAAACTCCAAGTCGTAGGATTTCTTTGGGAATTTTAATGAAATATTGCCTCGCAATTCAACACCTACTACAGCACTCTTACGACTATAATGATGAGCAAATGTAAATTGAGAAGGAACTTTTGGATCATCTTTCACCTTTTGATTAGTTATTATTTTAATAAGAGGTAGTTTTGTTATATATAGTTTAAAAATTTCATTGTTAATTTTCACATTATAATTTTTTGTAAATAACAAGGTGTCAACTGATGAATAGAAGTCAAGTTCCTTTCCAAACGTGATCTTAAATGTATCTGTATTAGATTTTAAAGAATCTGGCAACTTAAAATTCCAAACGATAATTTTATGTTTCTTGTCAATACCATAACTTTCCTCTTTGGGAATTATCTCACCTATATTTTGGGATTGTATTTGAGTATAACATAAGAAAGTAAATATGTATACAAATAATATGTGTGTGCTTAATTTCATTTTTTGTTAAACATTATTTTTAAAATACAAAGATCAAAACATAAAGTATTAAAATGTAACGCAATCCCTATAAGTTTTGCCCGAATCCATAAATCAAAGATCGGTTTATCGGTTTTTTTGTTACTTTAAAATTTATAATATACCTCTCTTTTATCTTGAAAAACCTAATAATAAATTAAAAACTACAAAAAGAACATTTAATCAATTACAAATCAAAACCACTGTCTTAAAAAAGGCATCATCAAAAACACCAATGTATCTGATAATCAAACACTAAAAAAACTTCAAATAACAGTAAAAACATACTGTAAAGTAGCTATTCGAATCCTGCCACCCCGACTAAATAAAACCGTTTAATATCATATGATATAAACGGTTTTTTTGATTCTGAATCTTTAGACATTGTAAAAGTATTGTTAATCTTTACTATTTTTTTAACTATTAGTTTAATACACTCACTCAATATAAGTACGAATTTAGAAATCAAAATATTTATTTAGCCCCCAAAAAATGTTCTTAATCGTGTTTTTATTGTCTTTTATCTAAAATCAAGGATGTTCAATAGTAAATATAACTTATTGATTTTGATGCATTAAACTTTTTAAGTAAGTTTGTTATTGGCATTGTTGCCGTTATATAAAAATTAATCTGGTAGTATTTACCACAAAAACAAATTTATTATGTCTTTTAAAGCTAAATTAAAAGTAGGAGGGAAAGAGTACAACGTACTAAGTTGTAGCTACGACCTAAATCAAGAAGTTGATGCAACAGGAAGACCTTCATCGATTACTCGAGGAGGTAGAATTAATCTTACTGTAGAATCTACAGGAGAAACTGACCTGTTTGAATGGCAATGTAGTAGTTTCGAGCGTAAAAATGGTTCTATCACATTTAGCAAAAGAGATACTGATGCTAAAATGAAAGAACTTAAATTTGATGAAGGATACCTAGTAAAATTCAAAGAACAATTTGATTCTACAGGTTCAAATCCTTTAGTAACGTCTTTTACAATTTCTGCTAGAGAAATTGAATCTGGACAAGGTAAACACATAAATGAGTGGAAATAATTGTCAATAAATCTTTTGACGATTATGATATATCTGTGAATTTTTAACATTTATAATAATTTAAAAAATATAAACCTCAAGATCAATACAATTGTATTTTGATTTTTGAGTAACAGATAATTCTCATAAAGAGGGTGTTTGAATTTTTCAATCACCCTCTTTTATGTTTTTTCAATAGTTTTGGATATATTAGCAGTATACTCGAAACTCAATAATCTTAAATTTTAAACATATGGCATCAAATAACGTAGGTATTGGTGGAAATGTATTAGATAATGATGCTAGCGAAGCATTAAATGAAATACCTCAAAATAGAACACTTGTAGCCGGGAAACTAACTCCAAATACTCCTATTAAGCCAGAGGCAATAGAAGGTCTACGAACTGTTGATGAAGTTTTTGATCATTTTTCTCCTGAGTTAAATCTTCAATTTGAAGATAAAGAAGGAGGTAGTGTTAATGAAACAATTCAATTTGATAATCTTGGAAGTTTCGGAAAAAAAGGAATCACTCAAAAAAGTGATTTTCTAAAAGGCCTTGAAATTGAAAGTGAACAATACAAAAAAATCATAAAACAACTTAAAACGAATAAAGTACTTAAGCAGGCATTACAAGATAAGGATGCAAAAGAATCATTGGTCACCACATTAGAAATGTTGATCGCTGAACTTAGTGCTGCTAAATAATTTTATATCCGTAGTTATATATGGCAAACACAGAAAAAAGTCAGGAAAATTTACAGGAAAGATCGTATCTAGAAAGGATTAAAGAAAAATCAGATGCTCTAGCTAAATATGGAGGATTTGATCTTTTAGAATCTGCTATAGATGATGTTCAAAATTTAAACCCTGAGCGAAAAGCTAGGAGAAAAATTTTTCTTACTGAAAATAACAAAAAGCAAGACAGAAGTGATCTGCTTAAAGTTTTGGAATTATGGAAAGACACACTTAAAAGTGATGGGGATGTCTTAGATATGATAGAAAAAGCAGAAGATAGTGCTCAACAATCCAAGACTGTATTAAAGAAAAATCTAAAGATTGCATTAGATGAAACGAGAGAATTAGAATCTTCGTACAGATCTGTAGCTCTTTTTTATAAAAATACCGACATCGCTGCTATTAAGAATGTGACTATTGTTAATGCAGAACTCGAACAATTAGCAGATTTAGATAACACCCGCTTTTTCGATTATATAAGAGAAGAAATTGTTTCAAAATATGATCGTTTAGATTTAAGAGAAAATTACTCTCTTTTGGTTATCCCAGGATATCTGGGATCGAAATCGGTAGTCGATAAATGGGGTAAAATGGCCTATGGAAATAAACTAACCTTAGTAACCGATTTTGCACACTTAGATGAGCCCGATGATGTTATGGAAATGTTTGAAAGTGCAAATCTAGCTAGTGGTGATGCGTATCTCTCTAATACTATTATGACTTGTAATTGGTTAGTAGGAAGAGAAAAAGAAGAGGAATTAGGTGAAGATGAAAGTCTGTATGTACCGCCATCAGGCGCACTTGCAGGAACGCTTTACAAAACATTAATGTCTCAAGTCGCTGCAGGTAAAAAACATGGTGGTCTAAGCGAGGTTGATGCTGTTAGATTTGATCTTAAAAAGAGTGAAATTGCAACACTAGAAGGACTTGGTCTAGTACCTATGGTTAATGAGTACGGTAAGGTTATGGCTTTTTCTGCCAAAACTCTTTTTAATGGTGATAATATAGGACTACAAACCTACTCTGTGGTACGTGTATTTGACTATATATCTAAAGTACTTATGGATTTTCTAAATAGAAGAGCTTTTGAGAACTTTAATACAACAACTAAAAATGAAATATTAAAACAAATTATAAAATTTTTAGATGGTGTAACTGGTCCTGGTAAACTTATAGAAAACTTTGATATTAAAAGGTTTGCTCAAGATGATATTGAAAAAGATAAAATCCATGTTGATATTCGCTTAAAGCCCTATTTTCCTGCTAAAAACTTTTTGATACGTATGGACGGTCAAAAAGGAGATGAAGGTACCGAATGGGACACAGATTACGAAGAACAATAGTAAAATGCAACTATTTTTTGGCGTAAAAAACGCCGTTAAATGACATTTTACATTATTTTATAGAAAAACCACTATAACCTATTTAATGTTTTCAAAAAGAAAACGAAACTGGTTATAGTGGTTTTTTTATATTGTATATTAACC
The DNA here is from genome assembly GCF_001632745.1 of Aquimarina aggregata. Classification (GTDB taxonomy): domain Bacteria; phylum Bacteroidota; class Bacteroidia; order Flavobacteriales; family Flavobacteriaceae; genus Aquimarina; species Aquimarina aggregata. The sequence goes on from NZ_LQRT01000046.1 coordinate 503,358, forward strand.
TTAAAACCTATCTCAAATAACAAATTAAAATAGAAATACTATACTATAAAGATTGATTATTAAGATTACTTTTAGTCACTACTAAAATTATATTCTTTCAAGCTAAAATTCTTTTAAAGTGTAGTAAATAAACATCTTTTAATTTCACATATTTCATCTGTCTTACTCTTATACTACAGGCTTATTTACTATACTAGAAAATGTTATTAAGAACTTTGAAAATAAAAAGACTCCCAAACATTTCCTTCCCCACCTACTTTTCCATCCATACGTATCAAAAAGTTTTTAGCAGGAAAATAAGGTTCCATGTGTACATCTAGATGAATACGTCTTTTATCCTCGGTATCGCGTTCTAGTCTTTTTATTGAAAAACTTTCTATAAGCTTATCCGGCCCCGTATTATTATCTAGAAACTTCACTATTTCATTCATGATTTCTCTTCTAGTTTGCGTATTGAAATTTTCAAAAGTCCTCCTATTTAGATAGTCCATAAGTACTTTGGATACATAATCAAATACACGTACCACAGAATACGTTTGCAAACCAAGATTATCGCCGTTAAAAAGAGTTTTGGCAGAGAAGGCTATAATTTCTCCATTTTCATAAAACATAGGAATCAGTCCTAAACGCTCTAATACTGCTAAATCATTCTTTTTTAAGGCAAATCGAACACCATCTACACGATTTAATACTCCAAATTTATTTCCAGCCGATGCTTGTGATATTTGAGCACTATAAATTTTACCCGCCAAAGAAGTAGAAGGAGGAATATATAAATCATCACTCTCATTAATATTATCATATTTACTTCTTCCTACCAGCCAATTACAAGTCATAATAGTATTGGATAAAAATACATCTGATTTTATATGATTTGCAGATTCAAAAAACTCAACAATGTCATCAGGTGTATCAAGATGCTCAAAATCTGTAATTAGAAGAACTTTATTATTATGCACCATTCCTGACCACTTCTCCAAAACTTTATTATCCCCTAAGTACCCAGGTATAACCAAAAGAGAGTAATTTTCTCGTAAATCGAGACGATCATAAGCAGAATTAATTTCATTTTCAACTGCTTCAAAATAAGAGGTATCGTCTAAATCTTTAATTTGGTCCAGATCCGCATTAAGAATCGTAAGGTTATGAACTTCTTTTTCCTTAGCATTGTCATAAAATAATGCCGTTGACGTATATGATTTTTCGAGATCTCTTATAGATGTTGCGGTTATCTCAAGGTTTTTATTATAATTAACCGAAACATCCGTCATTCTACCAGATATATAATTCAAAACCTCTGATACACTCTTATTGCTTTCAAGGGCTTCTTCCCAAAGATCTAGAATAACCAGAAGATCTTCTCTAGAAGCTTTATTAGCAATAGAATTTAGAAAATTAGCCTTAATCTTCTTTTGACTTGGTCTAATCGAAGATAATTCTGGAATAATCATCTCCAAAAAATCAAAATCTATCACATTAGATTTCGGGGTTTCTACACCTTCAATATTTATATTATTTGAGATTTTATTATGCATTATAAGTTGTACTAGCTAGCGTCTTTAATTTCCTTTTTTAACTCCTTAATCATCTTCAATAAAGTTGTTTTTGATTCTGTATCTTCTATTATTTCGCCAAGAGATTCTTGTTTTTTAAAGGTATTAGCTATATTAAAATATGCTGTTTTTTTATATTCTAATCTTTTAAGATATTCACTTCGTTTTGCTATTTTCTGTATATCAAAATCACCAAGACTTTTAAATGCTATTGTCTCGCCAACCATATTTCCATCGATACCTTCAAAAAGAACATTTACATTAGGCTTAAAATATTTAAATACCGCTTCTATATCCTTAAGTTGATAAGTCATCTCTGGTCTTAAGGGTGACACATCGGTCAACTTCTCTATTAACAATGTTCTATTTGGAGGGACTTCCTGAACTCCTTCTTTATTTTTAGAATCAAAATTGATTGCCATGCTTTACTACTTTAATATTCTCTAAATATAATTGATTTGACCTAATAAAAATCCGTTATCTATAAAATATCTATCAACATATTTTAGTCGATTATTATTGTAAACGAATGAATTACCTAAGTTACTAAGCAATCTATTTTTACTTTGAAATGTACATGTAGAACTGAAATCAATTCACTATTTTTAGTGGCAAAAAAGTTTTTTCATTTAAAAACAAGTTAAATCTCATCTCAAAGATTTAAAAATCAAATGACTAAAACAAAAACGTATGGTTAATTTAGTAACAATCAAATAACTAAATTGTTTCCATATCATAAAAGTAGAAATTAATTTATTGATTCACACACCATCCACAATGCAAGAAATAGATAAAGCATTACATATTGCTACGCAAATTGCCACTGAATATCAACATGAAAATTATGGAGCTGCTCATCTCATAAAATCTGTTTTACATAAAGACTTTGCACTAATGCGTTTCTTATTTAATAATGACATAGATGTTCATTTTATTGATGAATGGGCAGATGTTCATTTAGAAAGTTATCCAAAGCGATCGCATCACCATAAAGATATCACTGCCGATACTTATGCAAATACTATTTTAGAAGAGGCTGAGGATGTAAAGTTAAAACTTAATAAGGACGAAGTAGATTTGTTATGCATTTTTATTGCTGCTATTACTCCAGGTGTGGGGTTTAGTTTTGATCAATTAAAATCTCTTCCGGTTTCGCATTCGCAATTAACCGCAACTCTTAGTAGTCAAAAACCTGTATCGAAACTTAAGAATTCAAAAAATGAAAATTCCTCATTAGGAAATGAAAATTTAAGTAAGTTCACAACGAATAAAGTTACAGAGGCTACAGAAGGTAAATATGATTTTATTATCGGTAGAGATCGGGAATTAAAACAGATTTCTGAAATCTTAAACCGAAAGTCAAAACCCCATGTCATTATATTAGGTGAATCAGGTGTTGGAAAGACTGCACTTATAGAATACTTTTCTGCCGCTATACATAATAAAAATATTGTGAGTAGTCTTCAAGAAGCTTCTATTTTTGAAATTAATACCGCTTCATTATTATCTGGAGCCTCTTATAAAGGTGAAATTGAAGATCGAATACAAAATATCTTTAAAGAAGCTAGAGCCTATGAAAAGCCTATTATCTTTATTGATGATTTTCATACGCTTCTCGAAGATAAATCTTCTAATAAAAGTATAGCCAATAGCATTAAATCTGAACTTAATGCAGGTGCTGTTACACTAATCGCAGCAACTACCTCTGAAAATTACAGAAAATTAATTGCTGTAGACGGCGCTTTGGAAAGAAGAATGGAAGCCATTCATATCGAAGAACCTAATGATGAGTTAGCCTATCGAATTTTAAAAAATAATGCCGAGATTTATACAGAGCATCATGACCTTTCAATTTCTGAAGAAGCCATAAAGGAAACAATACGGTTATCTAAACGCTATCTTAAAGAAAAAAGTCTTCCAGATTCGGCAATAGACTTAATCGATAGAACAATGTCTGCTATCAAAGTATCTCAACAATCGTTACCCGGCGATATAGAAGCACTTAAAAAAGAGTTTGAAAGCTTACAAGTGGCATCTGAAAAAAAGTCTACAGAACAATTAATTGAAGAAATAGATTGGTTCTTTATATCATTAACCAATAAAATAAGTCCAATTGTATTGGATCAATATCTAGACGAAAACCCTCTTGATCATAAAAGCTTAGATAAAAAGAAAGAAAGTATTATTGCCGTATTAAAAAAGATTAAAATACATGCCGAAAAAGATAAAAATGAAGTAACTGAAGAAGATCTTGCCGCTATGGTATCAACTATAACTGGGATTCCAGCAGGAAAAGTACAGACTCAAGAAAGAGAGCGTTTGCTTGAAATGGAAGATACCTTAAGAAAACGAGTGATCGGACAAGATATCGCAATCAAAACAGTTGCTGATGCTATAGTTGAATCAAGATCTGGATTATCCAAACCCGGACAACCCATAGGTTCTTTCTTTTTCTCTGGTCCAACAGGAACAGGAAAAACTGAACTTGCAAAATCGTTAGCAGAATTTTTGTTTAATGATGAACATGCAATTATACGCTTTGATATGTCAGAGTTTAAAGAAGAACATTCTGCTGCATTATTATATGGCGCGCCTCCGGGTTATGTAGGGTATGAAGAAGGTGGTGTACTGGTAAACAAAATAAGAGAAAAACCATATTCGATTGTTCTTTTTGATGAAATCGAAAAAGCGCATCAGTCAGTTTTTGATGTTTTCTTACAGATATTAGACGAAGGAAAACTAAATGACCGTCTCGGAAAAGAAGGGGATTTTTCTAATGCTGTGATTTTATTTACTTCTAATATTGGTTCTGACTTCATTTCAAAGACTATGGAAAAAGGAGAAGTACCAACATCTAATCAACTTACCGAGATTATGGCCGATTATTTCCGTCCTGAATTCCTAGGGCGTATTACAGAGATTGTTCCATTTGCCCCTATTTCTGAAAAAATAGCTGTTTCTATATTTAACCTTCATTTAAAGAAAGAATTACTTAATATGGCAGAACGTCTAGGCATAACCTTAAGTATAGATGAAGAAACAAGAAAACATCTTGCACTTAATGGATTTTCTCCAACATATGGTGTTCGCCCGTTAAAAGGAGTGATACGAAACCAATTAAAAAGACCACTAGCTAAAATGATTATTTCTGATGCTATTAAACCACCACAGACAGTACAAGTAAAACTTAAAGATGAAACGATAACTTTCGTTCCCGAAGACTAGTATGTCAATAAAGTATTTACTAATTTATAATTTGTTTTTTCTAAGTACGCACATAACAACGTATACTTGAAAGAAAAAACCGATTGATTATGATAAAATACAACAAATCATGTTTTAGTTTTTTTACACATTACAAACACCTAATAAACAAATAAGTATATTAAATTAAGGTTGCTTAAATTTATAAATATCAAGAACATTACCTTGTAACACATTACCCTTTTTTGTAAATTTAAAAAGCAAAAGTAAATCCTCTAATCAAGGATTTATTTTTGTTTTATATCTATAATTTTAAAAAGTAATATGGTGATGTTGCAGCAAACTTAATATACATACTCTATAGAAAAGTTCAGACGATATCTTATTCTATAGCTGTCTAAAAAGAGATAATAATATTAATAATTTACCAAAAAGTTGAATACTACTTATATCATACCTACGTTTATTTTAACTGAAGGTTCTGGGTATAAACAGATAAAGTGTTCTATATTCATATAATCATTTCAAGTATATTGGGAATTACAACGCATACGGAAGACATTTTTCTTAATTTTTAAGCATCTTTATATATGGCTACAAATACAAACGTACAAATCTATATAGGAAATAAATCTATACCTGTATTTAAAAGCTTAGTACTACATCAAGAAATAGATGCGCATCATGATTTTGAACTCATCTGCAGAAAAGACGTTTTAGAAAATACTACTTCAGAATTTTCTGGTGAAAGCATTAATTTTCTCGGAGAAATTTTCTTGTTACAAATTGAATCCGTCAATGGGTTTTCTGACAATGAAATCTTAGAATTTAAAGGTATTGTAACCTCTATAAATACCGTAAAAGGATTTTATCAAAAAACAGGAGATCTAATACACATTCTAGGAAAAAGTTCTAGTATTATTACCGATGATGGTCCACATTACGCATCTCATCAAGAGATTGATCTTTCTGAAATTTTAGAAAAAACTTTTCAAGGATATAATCAAAAGGCATTACAATTTCAATTTTCGCCAAAAAAATTAGCTCCAATACACTATAGTGTACAGCAAGAAGAAAGTTCTTTTGAATATGCAAGTAGATTGGCAGCTCAACATGGAGAATGGTTTTACTATAATGGGACTCAATTAATTTTCGGAAAACCAGAACAAAAAGATCCAGTTACCCTAAAATACGGTTATGACCTCTTAGAATTATCAACGCATTTAGAAACGATCCCTAACAGCTTCAAATATTTCACTAATGACTATTTAAATGACACTTTTCACGAGGTCAAAACAAAAGAAATAACTTCTAACATTAAGGGTTTAAATACTATCGTTAGCAAAAAAAGTGCGCAATTATATCATAAAGAAACACAGGTTTTTGTGCGGGCTCATGATGACCCCCAAATGAAATCAAGAATTGATGAGCAAGTATATCAACAAAAGCAAGCTGCCGAGATCAATCAAGTAAAAGTAAAAGGAAGAAGTAGTAACCCGGCTATTCATATCGGTAGTATCGTACAGATAGAGGGAGAAGTATCCTCTTACGGTAATTACAGAATTACTAAAGTAACGCATACTTGTAAAGAAAATGGTAGGTATGAAAACATATTCGAAGGAGTTACAGCTAGTATAGATGCATACCCAAAGACCTCGTTAGAAGCATTTCCTAAAAGCAAATCACAAACAGCAGTGGTTGTAGACAATGTTGACCCAGAAGGAATGGGGCGTGTAAAAATTCAATATGCATGGCAAAAAGAATCAGGAGAAACGTCTCCTTGGATACGACAGGCGAGTCTTGCAGGAGGACCAGGACAAGGAATGTACTTTGTGCCAGAAAAAGGAGATGAAGTTATTGTAGGTCATGAAGGAGGAAATGCAGAATCACCTATTGTACAAGGAAGTGTAACCAACGCGTCATCTGTACCAGAGAGTTTTAAAAGTGGTAACAATCATTTAAAAGCTATAAAAACACGAAGTGGGAATCAAGTAACGCTTAATGATGCCGATGGAAGTGTCACTATAGCCGACCCTAGTGGCAATACTATAATTATGGGAGGTAATGGAGAGATTACTATCAATGCGCCTAATAAGATTACCTTCTCCTCTACCAATATTGCGATTGAAGCTAGTAATAATGTGACTGTGAATGCAGGAAGTAATATTAATGCAAGTGCTAGCAGTACATTTAACACAAGTTCTGGTGGCAGTACTATTATTAATGCCGGAAGTAGTCTAAGAGCCAGTGCTAAATCAACAGCATCGTTAAAAGGGAAATCTGCACGAATTTCGGGTAAACATGTTTCCATTACTGCATCAGTTATGGCCAATATACAAGCAACAATTGCTCTAAGTTTAGCTGCTCTTGGTATAGGAGTAGTTGGATCACAAACAAAAATAGTTGGAAAAGACAATTGTTCGGTTAAAGGAAGTAAGGTTACTGTTAATTAAGAGGAGAATGGCACGAAAATATGTATTAAATGGAGAAGAAGTAACTTGTAGTTATGGCGTAGGAATTTCTGAAATCGTTGTTGTAAAACCTCTAAATGTATCTGTACTAGACGAACAAATTGCTACAGAAAAAAACTGCATTGTAAAAAGATTTGAAAGCTGTACATGCCCTGCTAACTATTCTAAAACATGTTTTCCCATAGTAAAAAAATGGGAAAAAGACAGCCTTACTGATACTGTGAGCAGTGAATCAGGAAAATTTTTGATTACACCCAGTCAAGCTATTTGCGAAATGTATAAAGGAGTGATTAAAGTGGAAACCACGGAAGATCTAGACGGTACAGAATGTAAAGATCCATCTGCCAATCAGGAAAATTCAAAAGACAAAAACACAGGAGCTCAAAAATCAAGTTCTAGTACTAATTCGAATACTCCCCAAGGTGCAGGAGAAAAATCTAACGATCCAAATGAAAAATCAGAAGAGGAGTTAAGAGCTGAGATTCGCAGAAAATTAGAGTCTGGTGAAGATATGACTGAGGAATTGACATTGCTAGCCAATAAAAAAACTGAGCGAGATAAAAAATTTGAAGAAGATACTTTAGCCTCGGCACAAAAGAAAATCGATGAAGGAGAAGAAGTAAAATTACTTTCAGCTGAAGAACAAAAAAGAAACTTTGAAAATAATCAAAAACTAATTGATAAAGCAAAAAAAGATGCAGATGATCTAGAGACTAAAGTAAAAAACACTGATGCTACACCATACCTAGAAGAATTGTATTCAAGAGAAGAAATGAAATCTTTTGAGGAGAAATTTAAAGAAAATATAAAACTATTTGGTGAAGATCTGGCAAGGCATTCAAATCCAGTCGATATCGCAAAGAACACGTTTCACTACTTTACAGGAGTTGGAGGACAAGTATGGGATGACGCTAAGGCTAGTTTTAACACTTTATTTGCTATGGGAATGGCCGCCGACGATGTTGCGGTGTTATTGTATGAAAGACATCCTGCTTACTTGGCGTATCTCTACAACAAAAAAGATAAAACAGATTATATCAATCAGATAGCCAAAAATAAAGTAGTTGATGAACAAATTAGTTTAGCTGTTGGTAAATGGGTGGAAAAACAAAAAAACTTACCAGAAAACATTGTGAATTCTGTAGGCAAAACACATGATGAGATATTAGCAGCTACCACCGATCAGGCTATGCATAAGTTTGGGCGATCTGTAGTGCAAGTGATTGGTGTTGGTAAAAAAGCAAAGGCTATTGGGCAAATTTTTAATAAGAAATTCTGGACAAGTCTAAACTTAAAGACAAGTGCCAAGAATTATGTTGCTGGTAAAGTTTTTGGTGAGATGGCCGCTAAATATCCTATTGCCAGAGATGTAATGAAGATCACTTCAAAATACGCTAATGCTAAAGACAAGGCTTTAGCCAGTAAAAAAGCATTGAGAGAACTTAAGGCTCTTGGTAAAAGGATCAATAATGGGACTGTAGCTCCTATGTTTAATGAAAGTCAAAAAACAAGTACTTCAACAAAGAAACCTCAGACAGATCAACAAACAGACCCAAATAAAAAACCTACAACACCGCAAAAAACTACTGGAACTGCACAAAGTACTAAGCAAAAAACGGTTGGTGATCCTGTAGATGTAGTTACTGGCACAGTAATTAACGATTATATAGATTTTGAAATTCCAGGAATTATTCCCCTGGAATGGAAAAGAATATGGTACTCAGATTCTGCATATCAAGGCCCCTTAGGGTATGGATGCCATCATAGCTATGATATTCAGTTAGTACAAAGACCTGATGATCTATTACTAACACTACAAGATGGTCGACCTGCCTTCTTTCCTAAATTATCAAAAGATAGTATTTCAACCTATAATGTCACAGAACAATTAACGCTTACTTTAATAGAAAATAATAAGTATGAATTGTTTGATCATCAAAAACAACTCACCTTTGCTCTTGAAAATAGATCGGGAGTATATCGCCCCACCAAATTGTTCAACACAGACGGTATTACTGTTCAATTTCAATACATCAATTCAACATTACATCGAATAATTGATACCGCCGGACGTGTTATCAAATTACATACTGATCAAAAGGATCGTATAATAAAAATTACACTTCACCATAAATCCAAAGATAAAACATTGGTAAATTATGGATATAATGAAGCAGGTGATATGATTTCCATGACGGATCCCTTAGGACAATCTACTCTTGCTAAATTCAAAAACCATTTGATGGTTTCTAAAACCGATCGTAACGGTTATACTTATTATTGGGATTATGACAAATTTCAAACTGGAGCAAAGTGTATTCATACATGGGGAGAAGGTGGAATGTTAGAGTATATTATTACCTACGGAAAAGAATATAATACCGTAACCAATGCTTTGGGACATCAATCTATTTACTATTACGAAGGAAACTTAGCTACAAAAATTATAGACCCTCTTGGTGGTGAAATCATAAATGAATATAATGAGGATCAAAATCTGGTTAATTTCACCGATGAAGAAGGGCTTCAAACGCAATATGAGTATGACAATAGAGGAAATATAATTGAAATAAAGTCCCCTGATGCTTCATCTATAGGATATGTTTTTGATGATAAAGGCAGATTACAATTAAAAAAACTTCCAGAAGGTGGACAACTTATCAAATCATATAAAAATAATCGTTTAGACACCATTGTTTCCCCTGATGGAATGATGACTTCTTTTGCATATAATGACAAAGGATTAATATCTACAGTTTTTGATAATCAAGATAATGAAACTCACCTCTTTTATGATGAGGACCACAATCTTATGCAAATACAACTTCCCAACGGAGCTGTTTCTTCATGGGAGTATGATGAGTGGGGACAGTGTATTGCCGCCATTAACCCAGAACAACATAAACAACAATTTCATTATGACATATTAGGACGGGTAACTCAAGTAAGATTACCGGATAATAATAAAATAAAGTTGAAATATGATGGTTATGAGCAGATTATTGAAGCTATTGATAATCAACGTACAGTAAAATTTGAATACACCCCCGTTGGAAGTCTAAAAACAAGAGAAGAAAATGGTAGAAAAGTATATTTTGGATATAATAAAGAAGATCAACTTAGTTCAATAATTAATGAAAAGGGAGAATCTTATCAGTTTACCAGAAATGCTAAAGGTGATATTATTAAAGAACAAGGGTATGACGATATCACACGTCATTTCTTACGCGATAAAGCAGGGAAAATTATAAGAGTAAATCGCCCAAACGATAAATTTAGCATTTACGAATATAATAATGGAGGGAAAATTTCTAGATTAGAACATTATGATGGTAGCTGGGCTACTTATGGATATAATAATGATGGGCTATTAGTAGAGGCTATTAATCACAATAGCCGTATAAAAATCGATCGTGATGATGCGGGTAGAATCATATCAGAAAAACAAGATGACAATAGTATTACCAGTATATATGGTGAATTAGGACTACGTACAGGGATTAAAAGTAGCTTGGGTGCCAACATCTCTTTTGAGCATTCGGCTATTGGCGAAGGCACAAAAACAGTAGCAAAAACTGGAAACAGCGCCCCTTGGGAAGCCAGCTATAAGTATAATAGCCTGGGTATGGAAACAGAACGTATTCTTTCTGGTGGTGTGATAAGTTCTTGGAGTTATGATACTGCAGGGAGACCACTACAACAAAAGGTAATCAATCATCGCGGAGAACAACGAAATCGTTCCTACCAATGGGATGTTAATGATAAACTAAAAAAGATTCATAATAATCTAACCGGTAGAACTGTTCGATTTACATATGATGATTTTAATAATCTAGCTTCTTCACAATACGAAGATGGTAGTTATGATTATAAACTTCCAGATAAAGTAGGAAATATTTATCGCTCAAAAGATCAGCAAGATCGAGAATACGGTAAAAATGGTAAGCTTTTAAAAACAAAGACTTCAACTTATACCTATGATGAAGAAGGAAACTTGATAGAAAAAAACACTTCAAAAGGAACTTGGAGATATCAATGGGATGCTAGTGGTATGTTACAAAGTGTCTTAAAGCCTGATAAAACCAAAATACTATTTGAGTATGACGCTTTAGGAAGGCGTACTGCTAAAATTGAAGATGTTACATTAAAATCAGAACACAATAGACCAAGCACCATTACTCGTTTTCTATGGGATGGCAATATACCATTACATGAATGGAAATATGACTTAAAAGATAGACCTAAAACTATTGTAGATACATCAGGAAAAATCTCTAAAGATGGTACAGAACCTGTGCAAGGATTAATTACCTGGGTTTTTGATCAAGGTACATTTAGACCATCTGCTAAAATTACTGAAGAGGATACTTATTCGATTATTACCGATCATTTGGGAACACCCATAGAGATGTACAATTGCAAAGGAGAGAAAACTTGGCAAGCAGAATATGATATGTATGGAAAAGTTCGTAAACTTGCTATTGGTTCATTAGCTGATTGCCCATTTAGATTTCAAGGGCAATATGAAGATCTTGAAACGGGATTGTACAACAATCGTTTTAGGTATTATGACCCAGAAACAGGGACTTATATATCACAGGACCCAATACGACTAGGAGGAAGTAATCCTAATTTTTATGCCTATACTCATGATACTAATGATTTTGTGGATGTTTTTGGGTTAGCAGAAAAAAAACGAACAGTTCTAAAAGAAAATCAAAAGGATTCAGTCAAATCTGAGAGTGAAGTTAGAGATAGATTAGAGAAACAGTATGATGATAATCATGAAATTTTAGAAAAGCCTAGAATATATATAAATGGTCAGTATACAGATAAAGGAAACCAAAAATATACGGTACCTGATTATATGATCATTAACAAAAAGACTAGTGATATTGTTGATGTAGTTGATGCAAAAAATGGTTTCGCTAATTTTACTACAAATCAAAAATTATTTTATCAATATGGAGGATATTTCAATGGGTCGTCAAGGAGTAGTACCTTACCAAAAGGTAGCGGAACAACAGATTTATCACCAAATAGTTTGAGAATAGTGCGAACAGATGTAGGTTCAGAATAACTACAATTATGATACACACAATTGCAGACTTTAAAAAAAGTATAGCTTTAAGAATAACTAAAAAGCTAGAGAGTGATGGTTTTAGATATTTTAAGACTAAAGAATTGTTTCAATCATCTAATAAGGAAGGTACAAATAAAATTTTCATATACCCTACCGCTAGAAGTAATTATCTATCTATTGAAATCAAATGTTTTTATGAATCAAATGAGATAAAAAAAATATTTAAAAAAGTTAACCCTGATCTTCAAAATCCAAGATTAAAAATGGGAACGGTTGGAGGTACGCTGAAGTTCATTATTGAAAAAGAATTTAATGAAGTATGGAATTTTTCTCACTCTACTATTACTTTTGATTTACCCAACTCTTTCGATATATTTTTAAATGATTTTATGAAATTATATCAAGAATACATTGTTGTTTTTTTTGATAAATGTAGAGATTCAAAATACATTCATTCATTGCTAAATACATATGATGCCAATTCTGTAGGTTTTGGAATCAATTATGAAAATAGAGTTTTAAAAGGGTTGCCTGCTGCTATTAATTCAGGAATCTCGTTATCAGAGTTTTCAGGTTTATCGGAAAAATATGAATCTGCTTTAAGAAATGATTCTTTAAATTATTTAGAAAATTATCTTACCATTAAAGACACATTACTTAAACAATTAAAAAAAGAAAACTAAAAAACGAACTATTTTATAGTGCGCTGTGAATGATGATATTATTCATCTATTGATCATTAAAAAATCAAAACGATGCAAACTTATTACAATGACATTCCAAGAAATATAAAATTCGAAAATAAATCGATGGATTTCTCTTTAATTACCGATCATTTTTTGGCATTGTCTGATCATGAGGCTTCCTATCTTAAAGTAATAAACATTTACAATAAGATACTTTCTTTTAATTGGAAAGCTAAAGACAAGTGGTTATTAGACATCCCTATTATACCTGGCAAATTTCATAAACAACGATACGCTACCAAAAATGAATGCGTGGCAATAATTTACGAAATGGATCAAGAAAGAAATATTGATGATTTTGAGAGATTTCTAGAAGTTCCTGTAGAAGAATTTACTCTTGACGAAATGTTAGTTTTTAAAGCAGAGGATGAAGCCTTATTACGAGAAGAAGAGCTACCTACAGAAATGCCTCCTATTTCTGAACCAATTAAACAACAAAAACAACTCTCTACCCAACCCAAGAAAAATCAAAAACAATCTTTTGTTATCGGTAAACAACTAGGATCTAAAAAAAGCCCCTCGTCTCCTACTCCTATTGACTCTAAACCGATGCATGCTAATTCAAAAAAAACAAAACCGTCTGATGATACTAGTTTTTTTCAGCTTTAGAATTCTTTCTTTTAATGATTTATTGCCCTAATCAAAATAAATTATAACAATTTAATCAGTTTTATGTATTAAAATAGCGTATTGTAACGTTTATAAAGTTCAGGGAATTATTTTTTAAACATTAAAACATTTTTATGAGCATCAAAAGTATTTATTATAATGATTTTTATATATTTAACCCCGTTTTTGGAAACCACTATTCTACCCTACTAGTTTTTAAAAAAAGCGTATACCAGCGTTGTGAGCTCGTATACTAATTACAACTATTTTAAGTCAATTAATTTTCACTTATTTGATTCACACAAAATAAAAAAAGCACTTAAATGACAAGATTTTTTTACTCACTTTTATGTATTAGTATTTTTTGTTCAGGTTGGTCTCAGAATGCTTCCGTAAAAGGAAATGTAATCGATAGCAAAACCAGAGAACCTGTTGCAGATGCACTCGTAATGATTGAAGGTACCGAGACACTTCAAAAAACCAATGTTCTGGGGGAGTTTTTACTAGATGAAAATGTTCCGATAGATAAAATAGCAATAACCATTACAAAAGATGGGTATAAGCTAAGAAGATTTAAGGTTCAAATTGTAGAGAATAAAGCTGCAACTATAAAGGATATAAATCTATTTCTTGAAAAACCAGGGGCTTCTAAAAAAGGAAAAAAAGAAAAAATAACATTCTCTGGCACGGCACTTACAGGAATTATTACAGATAGACAATCAGGAGAAGTAATCTCTGAAGCACGAGTAAGTATTGTAGGAACTTTTAAGACTACAAAAACAGATAGTGAAGGACGTTTTGCATTTGCCAGTAATGTACCTCCTGGGCCAAGATTGATTGAAGTCTCTAAAGATGGGTATGGTTCTAAAACTTATGATGTATTTATTGCCAATGGAAAAGTAGCAAATATCGATGGGATAACTTTAGGTAACGATATATATGATATTGAGAACTTACAAATCAACACCTTTTCTGAAGACCAATTACTAGCAGAAAATGAAGCGATTCGCAACGGTTCAAGATTTTACCAATCGTCTAATGATATCTTCTTAAAAACAGCTGCATACCAGTTTAGTTTATCTTTTTTTAATGTTAGAGGACAAGACGCTTCTTCTGGAGAAGTTCTTATTAACGGTGTTTCTTATAACAATGCTTTTGATGGTGCTCCAGAATGGAATACCCTAGGCGGATTAGAAGAAGTTACTCAAAATACAATGCTAAACTATGGATTAACGGCATCAAAATATGCCATTGGTGGAACTTTAGGAAGTCTAAACATTAACACTAGAGCTTCTCAATATCGTAAAGGTGGGAAATTATCATATTTTTCTTCAAATAGACGTTTCTCACATGGCGTAAATGCTACATATGCCACCGGAATGACAGAAAAAGGATATGCAATTGCAGTTTCTGCAACAAAACGAACAGCATTTGATGAAGGTTATTTTGATGGTACTCCTTATGATTCTAATTCGTTTTTCATTAGTGCAGAAAACAAAATAGATGGAAGTAACACCATTAATTTTACTGCATTTTTTACACCAACCGAACGAAGCGGAAGATCTGCAAACACTCGTGAAGTTTTTGGGCTTAAAGGTAATAGGTACAATAGCTTTTGGGGATTACAGAGTGGAGAGATTAGAAATGCCAGAAAACAAAACGTATCACAACCTCTTTTAATGTTAAGTCATTATTTAAATGCAGGAACCAATCTAAAATTATCAACAAACCTGGCTTATAGTTTTGGTACTAAAAGAAGAAGTCGTATCGATTTTCAAGGAGCAAATATAAATAATACAGGCGCTATTATTCCTTCTCCTGGCATAAACCCGGATCCAACACTTATTTCAAGATTACCGAGTTTTTTCCTTCTTGATGCTGATAATCCGGATTTTGAAGGCGCTTTTACTGCGAGAGAAAATTTTCAAAATGACGGACAAATTGATTGGTTCAACCTTTTTGACACTAATAGAAATAGTGGTTTAGAAAACGCTATCTACGCATTATACGAGGATGTTCAAAAACAATCTAATCTCACCATTAATACTATTGCCAATATTACTGTTAATCAAGAATTAACCATAAACGGCACATTAAGATATTCGCGACATACACTGAATAATTTTGCCGAAATTAAAAGTCTATTGGGCGGTCAAGGATATCTGGATGTAAACACTTCAGAAGGAACAGGAAATAGTATACAGTCGGATTTACAAAATATTAATCGAATTGTAAGAGAAGATGATGAATTTAGATACAACTATGACCTCAACAAAAGTACTTTTCAATCTTTTGTACAAGGAGTATATAAAACAGAACAGTTTAGTGGTTTTCTAGGCGTAGATGTATCTTACTCTAAAAATCAAAGAGACGGAAAATTCCAAAATGGTGCCTCTCCTAATTTATCTTTGGGGCCTGGTGAAAATTATAACTTTTTAGACCTGGGAGTAAAAGGAGGATTAACGTATAAGATAAACCCTATACAAAAAGTAAGTTTATCTGGACTATATACATCAAACGCCCCAGAATTAAATACTATATTTCTTAATGCAAGAGAAAGTGATAACCCAAGAATGCTTCAGGGGTCTATTGCCAACAATGATTTAGTAATAGGGTCAGAACTTATTGACATTAATAAAGCTAATACCATAGCCATTGAAGGTCGATATGAATTTAACAACTCTTTTCTAAAGGCAAACGTTTCGGCATTCTATACCACAGTATCCGATGCTAGTGCAAATAATTTGTTTGAAGGAAACACCATTAACACTACTTCTTCATCATCTATCCAAGAAGTACTAACAGGTATTGATACAAGATCTATGGGTGTCGAGGTAGGAATACTTTATAAGGTACTGCAAACATTAAGTGTAAAAGGTGCGGTTGCCATTGGTGACTATACGTATACAAACAACCCGCAATTACAATATGTAATTTCAGAAACTAATGTTGTTGATTTAGGCGAAACTTTTTTAGAAGGACTTAATTTTAGTAACGGCCCATCCAATGTTTATTCCTTAGGATTTGAATATCGAGCCCCTGATCAATGGTGGTTTGATGCAACTGCTAATTATTTTTCTAATCAATACATTGCTATTAACCCATATTTTAGAACACAAGACTTCTTTTTGGATACTGATGGTATTGTCTTTGAAAATTTTGATACTGAAAGTGCTAAATCACTCTTAAAACAACAACAACTTGATGATTACCTAATGATTAATTTATCCGGTGGAAAAAACTGGGATATTAATGATAATGGTACTTATATCGGTTTTAAACTAGGTATAAACAATATATTAGGAGAAAATCACGATATAAGAGGATATGAACCTACAGGACAGTTAAAATACAATACCCGCTTAGAAGATTCGCAACGTGAACGACCAATATATGGAAATCGATTTTGGAAAGGATACGGAGCCACATACTTCGCTAACATTTATTTTAGATTTTAAAAACACACAAATAAAAAACGCTTCATTATGAATAAATATTTTTTAAAACTCTTACCTTTACTAGGTATTCTGATCATTACCGTATTTTCGTGTAAAAATGATGAGGATATAACCATCCCAGATACTGGTATTGTGACACCACCGGATCTAGAACCTAATGTTGACCTAACTTTTGTAAAAAACCTGGACGACGGAACAATTATTGATTTTAACACCGTTCAAAACAATGGTGAACTTATTACTTCAGGTTTTATAATCTCTAGTGATGTTGCTGATAATATTAATAACCAAATATACATACAAGATAAGGCTGACAATGCAGAGAGCGGTGTTGTAATAGACGTTGCTTTAAACGATATTTATCTCACTCATGCGATCGGGAGAAATATTATCCTTAAGCTTAATGGCTTGGGAATGCAAAAAATTGATAATGCATTACACATAGGAGTATTAGAAAACGGAACCCTAAGTCCTATGGACAGTGATGATTTTAAAGAATTTGTTTTTCGTACTAGCACATTAGAAACTATCGTACCTAAAAAGTTAACTATTAATGAAATTCTACAAGCATCAGAATCAACAGATGAAGATGATGATATCTCTACTATCTTAGTAAGTATTGATGAAGTACAGATAGTAAATGATGAACTAAGTTCTTCCTATGCTAATCCAGATAATAATGAGACAGTATTAAGAACGCTTATAGGTTGTACTGATAATAAAAACATAGTACTACAAAATAGTGGTTTATCTAATTTTAAAGCCCTTCCCTTCCCTACTGAAAAAGGAAAAATAACAGGAATTCTTACTAAGGATGTCTTAACCATCAGAGATACCGATGATGTAAACTTCACAGAATCTCGTTGCGGTACTGGGCTAGAAACTACAACAAACATTACTATTGCTGATGTTGTTGCAGAAGCAGATGGAACTAATCTTGTAAAATTTGATGATGTTACTTTTGCTACTGTACAATCTGGAGATGATCCGGTATTTACTGGTTATGCCATTTCTAGTGATGCAGAAAAGAATATTGTTAATGAGTTATACTTACAAGCAAGTCCAGAAAATCCAGATGCTGGAATTATAATTGACTTTGCTGCGGTTAATCTTTTTGAAACGTATCCTATTGGGCAAAAAGTAAGTGTAAACCTAAGCGGATTAGGGATGCAAATGGTAAATGGTAATTTACATATTGGAAAACTGAATACTGCAGAGGATGCTATAGAGCCAATTACACCATCTCAAACTACTTTTAATGAAGTAGTTGCTCCGTCAGATGATCCAGCGTTTACAATAGTTCCTACTACAGTTACTATAGAACAAATTGAAGCTGGCACTTTTATCCCACTTACATTAGTACAACTAGTAGATATGCAAATCGCAGCCGATAATCAAGGGCAAACTTTTGACGGTGATAAAGAATTACTTAATTGTACTACCAAAACAAAAGTTACACTTAGAAATAGTGCTACTGCCAATTTTGCATCAGAAACATTACCAAATCAACAAGGGGTTGTTACAGCTATTATTGCTCAAGACCCAAGTATACCTTACTTGGTGATAAGAGAAACAACAGACCTTAACTTCACTGCGGCTCTTTGTCAAGAAAAAGAAATTTTGATCGATGAAGATTTTCAAGGCATAGATACGGGAGATATCGGATTTGATATCGCACTAGATGGATGGGTAAATGCCAATAGTAATTCTAACATTTTTATTAGATGGACAAGTAATAACAATAGTGATAATATTTTTGCTGAAATCCTAAATGGAGGTCCCACAGATCAATATAATGCTTGGTTGATTACTCCAGAACTTACTATAGTAACCGAGAGAATACTTACGCTTTCGTTTGACATTAATGTTAATGATAGAAATAGTGACAATCTAGAAGTACTTATTGTAGGACTAAATGGTAATGTTATCACCGAACAAACTATTATAAATGATATTGTTCCGCAAAACAATACAAGCGGATTTA
Organism: Aquimarina aggregata; assembly: GCF_001632745.1. GTDB lineage: Bacteria > Bacteroidota > Bacteroidia > Flavobacteriales > Flavobacteriaceae > Aquimarina > Aquimarina aggregata. Next base: position 522,466 of record NZ_LQRT01000046.1, read on the forward strand.
CTCCTATTGAGACAACTATTACCATACCCGATGGTCAAGATACCTTTAGAATAGGGTTTAGATACAGAAAAAGTTCTGGAACTCCTTCTACAACAGAATATCAGATTGATAATCTTAAGATCGTAGAGCAGTAAAGTACTGATACAAATCTCCCCCATGTGTAAACTTGGGGGAGACTTGTTATAACCATCAACCTATGTATAAAACCAACATCTAAATGTCTTTTAAAGCAGTACTCTATATCGAAAATCAAGAACGTATACTCATTAACAGTGAGTTGGTCTATTCTCAATTGGCAGATATTAATGGTAGACCCACACAATTACCAATGGGTGAGCCACTACATCTTGTATTTCCTTCTAATGCACAAGACGAGCTGTTTTATGAATATATGTTTGCACCAAATCGTATGTGTAAAGGTTATATTCGTGTTTTTAAACGTGATGGCTTGCAAAAAGATTTTGATATTGAATTTGCTAACGCACATATTATTGGATTAAAAGAACACTTTTCATCTACTGGCAAGGAACCAATGAGCATGGCACTTACAATTTCTTACGGAATTAGTAGAGTTAAAGGAGTTATTCATGAAAAAAAATGGAATCCTAGTAATCCGTTTAAAATATCTAGTGCTACTCCAATACAACGAAAAACAACACTAGAACCTACTTTAGAAGATGGATATTTTACAACACTAAAAGGAGATAGAATTCCTAAAAGTGAGTTAAAAACAGGTATCGAAGTGTATTATGTGCTAGAGACTCAAAATGCTATAGGAGAATTTATAGACCTTGACCTTGCTGATGCCGAAAATGATTTTAAATATAATGGTGAGATAGTACCTAATGATGTTCTAGAAGATCTACAAATTACCGGCAATAGCCAAAAAATAAAATTAGAAGTAATCAGACAACAAAACTAAGCTATGCCTATTGTAAGTTTTAAAAAGTATCCTCATGTTACCTTAACTACTCCTCCATTAAAAATCTTACGGCCCAAGATTAACAATGCTTATTTTGCAGAAGCCAAAATCGAAAATGTAGAAGTAACTAGTACTACAAAAAAGAAACCCGAAATTTATACCGTTAAAAGTGGTGATACACTAGGTAAAATTGCTACAAAAAAAGGAGTTACTATAGCCGACATTATAAAAAGTGATACGCAAATTACTGAAGCTAATAAAAATGATATCACCATAGGGCAAAAAATTACTTTACCCACTAATGTTGCCTCTAAAGAGACTAAACAAAAAATCACTTTCACTAAAACTAACACAGGTACTATAGGCAGTGATCTATACGTTATTGTAGAAACAGAAGATTTTCAAGGTTACAATGTGAGTATTAATATCAAACAAGGTAAAGAAAAAGGGATCGAGGAGCAAGACAAAGCAATCATGCTTAAAGATGATCAGGGTGCATATAATACCAAAGTCATTACCACTGTTGGTGGGATGTGTGACACCGAGTATACCAACAAAGATGACTTTGCCGATATGGCTATTTTTAAAATAGTAATTGATAGTAGTGATGATACCAAGAAAAAAGCATGGACTGATGCATTAGAAAAAGCTAAAGATAAAAAAACACCTTTATATATTCTTGCAGATGCCCATACCCTAGATGGTCAAGAAGAAATGAATATCAATTACTTTGGCGATACCGAAGAAGGCGAAATACGAGGCGAAAAAATAACAAATCGTTGGTTAGATGTAGATGGAAGTTGGTTTGAGTTAGAGCCAAAAAAGTGTAATTGCAATAACGATTTAACATTAAAAGACTTATCTGATGTTTTTCAAAATGCTTCAGAAGATAGGAAAAAGGCCATATTATTAGAATTTAACAAGAATTATACTACTAATGAAGGAAATAAGAAAAAGCTCTATGAAATTTTCGAGTTAGATACATGCTTAAAAAGAGCTCATTTTTTTGCTCAAACATATGTTGAAAGTTTATCAAACTTATCTGGCGCTTTTAATGGAGAAAGTTTAAACTATTCTGTCTCAAAATTAGTTTCTGGCTACCCTTTCAAATGCTTTAAAAATAACACTATACTTAAACAAAAAGCATATGAAATTGGACGAGGACCCTACACTTATTATAAAGAAGTAAAAAAAATAGATGAAAAAAGTAAAAAAGAGATTATAGTAAAAGAAAAGGTGAAAATTCCTTCAAATCAAAAAGCTGATCAAAAAGCAATTGCAAATATTGCGTATGCAGATAAAAACAGAGGAAAGGGATATAAACTCGGAAATACTAAAGAAGGAGATGGATGGAAATTTAGAGGTCGAGGTCTTTTACAAATAACTGGAAAAACAAATTATACGAATTCCCAAAAAATAATTAACAACAAGATTCCTAACTCTGGAATAGATTTATCAAAAGGTTCTGACAAGTTTACTGCAAAAGAAGCTGTTTTTGCTGGCTTAGCTGATTGGTATGAAAAAGGCTGCTATAAAATAGCTTCAAAGGGTGAGAAACCCGAAAATGTTGATGCCATTACAAAAAAAATAAATCAAGCTACAAAATCTTATGACGATCGAAAAAAAGCTTTCCTAAACACTAAAAAAGTTTTTAAACTTGATGAATGCCAAACCAAAAAACAATAATGATGAAGAGTATTTATAAGTATTTATCTTGTATGTTATTTTTATTCCTTTCTTGTAAAGAAACTACTAAAAAAACTTCTGTTACTACTATTGAAAATAAAACTGATACTATTATAAATAGTAAGTTAGCCATAAAACAAGATCAAACAAACATTACTTACATTAGAGAATTTGATGAAAATATTGAACCATTTGTAAAAAAAATTCAAAATAAGTTATATGGTTTTGATAGAAATATTAAAATTAGTCATCAGATAATAGAAACAAATAAATGGATTGACGGTTATTCATTTGTGATAGTCTTTTTTGATCTGTTTGATAATGATGAAAATTCCGAAAATGTCGAGGGTTTTATTTTATGTTCTTTGGATAAAAAAAAATACCACCTTATTAAAATTGACACTTTTTATCCAGAGGGAAGAAAAGCCAATATAGAATCTGTTTTTTTTTCAAATGCTGATCAAGATGATTCTAAAGAACTTGTAATACTTTGTTCTTGGATACAACGACATAAAAATACTGCCGAAGGAAAGCTTTATCAAACTTTTATTTATGATGATTATAAACCACAAACAAAGGTAAATAAACTAGTTTTTTTACAGGAAATAAGTGATCATTTTAGTATTGAATTTGAAGGAATTCAGGAAGGAGAAGAATCAATTGCTAAATTCAAGTCTTCTTTTTCAATAAAAAATGAACTTAAAAATTTAGGATTCTAAAAAAACACCTTTATATATTCTGGCAGATGCCCATGTCCTAGATGGTCAAGAAGAAATGAATATCAATTACTTTGGCGATACCGAAGAAGGCGAAATACGAGGCGAAAAAATAACAAATCGTTGGTTAGATGTAGATGGAAGTTGGTTTGAGGTGAATAATCTAGATTGTTGTCAAAGAGATATTACAAAAGAACAATTAAAAAAAATAGCAACTTACTCTACAGATTCAAATATTGATGAACACTTAAACGGTATAAACCAAGCTTTTAAGGATAATAAAATTAATAGTTGTTTGAGAAAAATTCACTTTTTAGCACAGTTAATTCACGAATCTGGAAGTTTTCAATATACCGAAGAAATAGGAGCGAGTGAAACAGACTATGGAGGCTTTAAAGGTAGAGGTTTGATTCAATTAACTTTTAAGTCTAATTACAAAGAGTATGGTGAATTTGTTAATGAAGATGTAACGTCATCCCAAAAAAACAAAGAGAAATTAGAAACGGATCCTCATGCGGCAAAATCTGGTGGATGGTATTGGGGGCAAAAAGCTAAATTAAATGATGAAGCAGATGAAAATGATTTTATAAAAATCACCTACTCTGTAAATGGTGGATATAATGGCTATAATGATAGACTTAAATGGGTAAAAAAAGGCTTTAAAGAACTATTTGATAATTGCTCAAACGATAGTGGAAAGAACTTTACCTATAACTTTTCAGATAGTAAAGCTTATAATATTAAAAAAGCTTCTTTTGGTTGGGGATTATGGCATGATCCAGATTTAAATAAGTCTGGTTGCACAAAAAGTAAAACTAAAGCTATTGAAGGCTATGAGAGATTTATAAGTTTGCATGATGGAGAAGGAGCTCCATCATTAACTAAGAAATGGTATGGATATAAGGGTAGCGATATTAGAAGCACGGTAGAAGCTAGACTTGCTGACCTAAAGGAAGAAAGTCAAGAAAATAATGACTCACTAGAAAACTCTAATAGTATTAACAACAATAGATCATGAAAAAAATAATAATCTTTCTTGTTATATCAATTCTTTCTTGTAACAAAGAAAAAAACACAATTAACATCACTAGTAATCAAGATGTTACTAGTCAAATAAAAAACACTAATCTTTTCCTAGACTTGGACGGTTTTTATCAACTAAAGGAAAAAGATAACTGCGGACTATCGATAACTATAGAAGGAGTTAAATATAAATTTAAAACTATAGATAGAGAACAAACTGGAACTATTGAAATTATTAAAGAAAAAAAGGAAGTATTTTTAAAATTTAATGGCCTTTTTGGAGATGACCCAAAGGAAATCATTATTGCTAAATATCGAGAAGATAATTCATTTATTATTCAAAATTATGGAAATAGTATGAACCCATATACTAGGTTTTCAGAATGTGAAAGCAAGTTTTTATTAATAGAAAAAGTAAATCAATAGTACTTTCTAATGCATGGTTAAAACCTTATAGTAAGCCCGCAAGACAAAGCAATCATGCTTAAAGATGATCAGGGTGCATATAATACCAAAGTCATTACTGCTGTTGGTGGGATGTGTGACACCGAGTATACCAACAAAGATGACTTTGCCGATATGGCTATTTTTAAAATAGTGATTGATAGTAGTGATGATACCAAGAAAAAAGCATGGACTGATGCATTAGAAAAAGCTAAAGATAAAAAAACATCCTTATATATTCTGGCAGATGCCCATACTCTCGATGGTCAAGAAGAAATGAATATTAATTACTTTGGCGATACCGAAGATGGTAAAATTATATCATCAGGCCATTTAAAACGTGCTGATATCGAAATTTTGAAATAACCAAAAACTATAAAAGCTATTGGTTATTTCAAATATTTATCTTCTTTATTATTTTAAATAACCGTGAACCCATCTCCTTTTTCCTTACGTTGAAAACGAAAATCAAGAAATATCACATCTTTAGGGTCTTTCTTATTTTTTAATCGTATCACACCTTCACTATCGGCTTTGTGTAAAAACATCACCAACTTGCCATAGGCTTGATATTCTAATTTAAAAGTTTCAAAGAACAGTGGCTCTACTTCATAATCTTCATTAGTCAAAAGATTTACAAACTCCTTTTCTCGTTTTGGTTTCTCATCTTCTTTATATAGTAAACAAGTTGTAATCAGTTCTTCTCGTTCCTTAACTAGTTCTAAATATCCCGCTACATCCCTTTTTTTAATGATCGCGTGTACCTTTTTATAGGCATTAAATAATTCGTTTTCTAAATCCTCTTCTTTATCCTCGAACTCCTCTTTAAGATCAACAGATTTTCTCCAGCCGACTATATCAAAAGGAACCTCGGCAGTAAAGGTACTACGCCATTCATAAACCGGTAACCCCTCTAATGGTGCTGGTTCTTTGGGTTCATATTTACCGTCAAGAGCTACTTGATCTGCATAATCATATTCAGAAATCCATTGCTCATCACTTTGACTAAGCTCTATCCCATTATTCCCATTCATTTTTTCATTATATCGTTTGGTTCTTAGATCTCTATTAAGAAAATAATAAAATTCTAATCCCATATAACCTTCTTTTGCAGGGAAAATTTGCAATCCATGCCTAGGATACATTAACACCCGTACTTCATGCTCACCACTAGTTAATAGTAATTGATTCATATCATGTGCTCCCGTGGCACCTCCTCCTCCTTTGGTTATTGGCCCCATTAACTTGAATAAAGAAACATCATTAACAAATACTTCATATTGACAATTTTTACTTCTTAAATAAATACGATTGGTACGATGTTCTGTAATGGTCGTATCGCTTGGTATAGGAAATATCTTTTCCTGGGTTATATTATTCTGCATGGTTGTTCTGTTTTTCCAAAAAGGTTCTTGTTGTTGTATTCTGGCTTTTATATCTTTTGATGGGCTTTGTTTACACGAAATAAACACCAGTACAGTGTATAACATTATCCATCTTGCAATATGTTTCATTTTATATATATAAAAATTTATAGTATGTATATTTTATCTGTTTTTAAGGGTTCTGGTTTCAAAAAAGGCTCTTCTTTATTGCCAAACTCAACATAACGCTTAAATCCTCCTACAGTTGCTTCTGCTTTAAAGGTGAAAATTAGTCCTGAAAAACCAACTTCGGGCTCAGCATATAATCCTTTATCATCTGCATCAACCTTTACTTTAGCAGCAAAATGGGCATCTGCCTTTGCTTCTGCTCTTAACTCAAGTTTTACTTCCATAATTCGATATTCATAAGTTACTGCAAAATGAATTTCTGCCGTAACTTCTATTCCCATCTTAGCTCCTAAATCTAACACACCACCTTCAATTCCGGACAAACTATTAATTTTTAAAGCCTGAAAGTCAAAAGTCAATTCTCCATAAAATTTAGCTTCAAACGTCATTCCGCCATTTGCTAAACCAAGAACTACATCTGCACCCGCAATCATAGCCCTAATAGCAGGATGCATACGACTAGCAATGGCCAGCAGATCAAGAGTAAAGCTAGCCCCTATGAGTGGTGCTGCTTTAAACTTTAGTACTCCAACAGTCGCTACCTTAGTTTGATGCGGGGCTTTACCCTGTTCTAAAAACCACTCGATATTTGCATTTAATGCCGGTGCCTTGACCTCAAACATAAAAGGAGGACGAGAAGCCATACCTTTTGCTCTTCCACCTAACGTATCTTTAACTTTATCTGCCATCTCCTTGTATTTTACCATGGCATTGATAACAGTTCTTAGTTTTTCTGCAAACTCAGTACTTATTTCTACATTTTGTTTGTCTTCATTCCATTTTGCATCAAGTTTTAACCCAAATTTACTAAGCATCTCCGGACTGTTCTGCATCCTTCTACTTTCAATACCAGATGCAGTGGCTCTAGATTGTGCTTGCCTCATTTCGCGTCGTATGGTCTGTACATTGTTATCCATAGGATTACTCCTACTGTACTCGGGTAAATTAGCATGTGTATATGCTGCCGCATGTGAAAAATTAAATGATAATTGAAAATTCCATTTAATATCAGGATAAGCTTTTAGAAGTATGGCAGCATCATTCTTATCAGAATAATACCTACAGCTATGAATATGAACTTTATAGACAGCGGCAGAATCCATTTTTCTTTCTGCAGTTCCCACTTTAATCAAATTCCATTTTGGCCAAATATACTGTATGGGGCCTGGATTTGCAGCAGATAATGTAGATTGTATTGGAAATTGCAATGATGCTCCAGAGCCTTCAAATTTCCTTGCATCTGGGGATTTGATCATGATTTTGTTTTCATGCTTATCATCTTCTCTATAACAATCTGTTGTATCTAATTTTATCGTATCAAGAGTAATCATTTTATCACTACTTGGTGCTATTGTTTCAAACACAACAGGGTTTGCACCATGTCCAGCAAAAGAAAACGAAATATCGACTCTACGAGAGTTTACATACTCTGGATCATTTTTTCGACTAATATCATCAGGACTCTCTGCATTTAATTCTCCTAATCCTAAACTTATAATTCTACCCGCTTCAAGTCCTCCTTGTACAAAAAAGTCTTTGACTGCATCACTACGACCTTGTGATAATTCTTGATTAATTTCTATGCTACCTATGGCACAGGCATAACCCTTCATAGTAATTTGGGTACCTCTATTATCTAACAAAAACCCTAAAACATTATTGACAATATCTTCTGCTGCAGGATTAATACTAGCATCATTAAAATCAAACAACACGCTACGTGTTATGTCTTCTGTAGTAGTACTAGGATTCTCAAGAATTTGACCATCTTTAAAAACAGGTATCGCATCAGTAGTTGTTTTTCCATCTTTAACAACTGGTATTGTGATTTGAATTTCTTCAAACTTACACGGTTCAAAACGTTCTGCATTAACTTCTGGTTGATAAATTTTGGTAGGCGTAATATTGGTAGAGGGTTCTGCTACATTACGAGCCATTTCCTTATCTATTCTTAAATAACGTGCGTGTACATCATCGTCATGCTCATCAAACACAAGGTTTCCCCCTCCATCTTTTACTTGTATATAAAATTCTTGTTGATCTCTCCAACTAGACACTTTAGCCATCCACTCGTTGGTGTTTCCTATAAAATACAGTGCTTCTCCGTTGACTACTCGTATATTTTGTTTACCTCCTATAAGTTGATCATATCCTAATTGTCTACTATAGATCTCTATCGATACTGTTCCCCCATTAAGTCCTTCGGTATCTAACCACAAATACACTTTGTTCCCATATTTTATTGGGGTTTTTCTAATATCACTTCCTTCTGGTTCTGCTCGCCACTCACTTTTTTTAATTAATGGCTTAGTATACCCATTAACATATATCTTATCACTGATACTATCAGCTCTTAAAATATCAGAAGTACTGGCTTCAATAACATAGGAATATGGCCCACACAACTTTTTTTTCATGGTATACCCAAATGTACGCCCTGGCCTTCTCGAATCTATTGCCGTTGGAACTACTCTAAGAAACCAATACAATTGCTGATTTAATGCTTCTTCTGCAGTTGCATCTGACCATTCTACAACTCCAAAGGTTACCTCCTCATCTGGTTTTACAGTAACAGAATTTTCGGTAATGTTATAACAGGAATCAGTTCCTCCTATTACACTAATTTTATTTACGTTTGCTGCCATTGTATATTATTTTGCTCTTACCGTTATACCTTCGCTTGATTGTTCTGGGTTTCCTATATCGGCTGGATTGACCATAGGATTAAGTTGTGCTTGCGTATCTTCATCTGCGTTATCCATATTTTGTTGACTTGGTTGTGCTATTTGCCCATGATTTGAAATCTTTACACATGGTGCCCCTGCAATGGCACAAGTAGCTTTACTATCTTCTGTAATAATGTTTCCTCCATTTTTTAGAATCACATTTTCATAAAAACCTGTCCATTGTGTAATTGCGGGTTGACAAGGTTTATAACTACTTCCTGTGGGTTGTAGTTTACATTGTCCAAAAGTTTTATTTTGAAAAGGTTGTCCTAACTCTAAGGTAGTACCAATTAGTTTTTGGCTGCCATCTTTATCATTAGCATATTCATATTGGTGAGAATCCACCTTTAAGGTATCCGGAACAAAACCAAATTGACACTCGCAAAGTGCTCCTTGTACTACAACATGTTTTTCACTCATAATTTATATGTTTTATGAAAATAATGACTTCCAAAATGATTTCTTTTTATCGTCGTTTTGATTTTCTTCTTCGATAAAATCAGATTTTTTGTTATTATTTATGTTTGGTTGGTTATCTAGCATTGATACACTTATAGATACAGATTTAGGAATATCTAAATCTAAATTACAATTAACATAAGCCGATTGTATGCTATGTGTATATGGCTCTAGAAAATACAACGCTCTATATTGTCCTTTTGTTGATTCATTACGTTTTGTAAACGAAGGGAAATTAGCTTTATTTCTAAAATCAGCTTTGCTTCTTTTATCAAAACACTTTCCTTTCATTTCTATTTTTATACGTTTATTTTGAATGAATTCTATTGCTTTTTGATCTACTTCATATTGCACTGGTTTCGTATTAGGCACAATAGGAAACTCAACTGCATTTTTTATTCCGGATTTGGTATTATACGATTTGTAAATTGCATTAAAATATGTAGCAAATAACCAATCATTTTTAAGAGATTTTAATAAATAATCTTTAGTTAGTAATGATGCCTCAAAGAGCTGAAAATATTTTTCTACGACTTCTCCCTTATAATATTCTAATTTTTTACTTTTTTGTTCTTCCCATCTTGTTAAAATCTCTTCATGATTATAAATATCAAGTATCAAACGATTCGCATTCACTTTTAAAATCAGCGGATATAATACCTCTGAACAGCTTAGTGCTAATTCGTCTGCAATCAAATCTGGTTCTTGATCATTTATATATGTTTTTGAGAAACGGTCTATAGTAACATATCTATTATTATCTTGATCTATTGGGTGAAAATGAATACTCACTTTATAGCTTATTGTCGTATTTTCTTTAGCACCCGATTCTATTGTTTTTAATACACCATAAGTAATCTGTTCATCTTTAATTTCGTAATGAAGTCTTCCTCCAAATGGAGTAGTCAACAATTCAGGATCTGCTTCATTTTCATTCAACCAAACTTCTTTTCCATCTTTAACTCCATATCCTTTGGGTGGCAAAATAATTTCTAATAAAAAATCTGGTAACCTAGTATCTATTTGATCATAGCTATTGGCTTTTTTATTATGATATTCTTTTAATTCTTCAATATCAAGACCATTTTCTTCAGCAATAGACTCTAAAGTATCTTCGTGTTTAACCTTATATGTTCTATAGATTGTGTTCAAGATGGTTATATTATTTATTCTAGATTTTTAAAATATTTGTTTATTATAGAGTCTCTACTATTAATCTTTATACTTTCAAAATTTTCTTTAAAGTCTTTTGGAGATAGTGCTTCACACATAGAATATACTTTCGTAGAATCTATACCTAATGGTATCCCATTTACTTTAATAACCTTAAACGTGGAGACAAAATCAGTTTCAATTTCTTTACCATTTCTAATACAATATATTTTATTTCCATCACTCAAATATTCGTTAGTATCATCTAATATTTTTGAATTTCCCGAATTTAAATCTAGTACTCTTACCGAGGGTATGTATGCATCATTAGAAATGTAATAGATATTGCTTTTATCTTTATAAAGTGTATGATCCAAAATTGGTTTATACGATTTTATATCTATTATTTGATCAATTGGTTTTTTTAATAATACATCATAAAGGAAAATACCTTTCACTACCTTTTTAATCTTATTATCGACTAGCTTTGACTCATAATAATTTACCCCTAAATATGTAGTACTCTTATAAGAATATAAGTTGTTTTGTATAGTACTAACTTCATCAGCAGGTATTATTTTAGAGTCAGATGCATCATCGTTTTCAATAAAAAAAAGAGGTGTCTGACTAGCTAGATTCATGCAATTACTTGAAAAGCATGTTATAACCAGTATACCTATTATTAATAATTTATTTTTTAACTGTTTTGCTGCCAATTTATATGATTTTTTATTGTGTCATTCCATTTTTATACAGTCTATATTTATCTTTTAAACTAAATGAATCTATAAGTTTCGCACTTTTCTTATCTAATTCAATCTCATAAAAATTAGGATATGTAGCTGTTGTTGTATTGTAGGTATACACTCTATTTTTATCATAAAAATAAATATCCGTTCCCACAAATCTGGAAAATGATTCGACATCAATTATACTTGAAATTGTTACAATAGAATCATTTTTTAAAGCTAAAACTTCTATAAAAGCATAAGGTAACTTTTGACACTCATTTAGGTCTGGATAATCTTTAGGAAATTCATTTCTTCTCTTCAGATAAACTTTATTTAAGTTGTTTTTATACAAAAGATCTGTATTAACAGAAGTATATAAACGTTCATCATTTTCACATTTCTGAATAATGTTTCCAGATACTAATTTATCTGTATCCCCTAAAACTTTATTTTTACAACTTGTAAAAACAAGAGTAAAAATAAATAAGAGTATTATTTTTGTTGCATTTTCCACATTAATATATTTTTTGCATGTTGGTTTTTGTTATTCCAGAATCGTACTGCTAGTTCTAAAAACTTTTCATCAATACTATCGAAATCTAAATCAAGTTCTCGTACATATCCTTGATCCAAAATACTGTACTTTCTATTACAAGGGTTGCGATTATCCATTAAAAGTAACATTACATGATACTCCCCATGCATAGAATAATAATACACATGAAAACCTGGTTTTTTATCAATATCTTGTTCTATTCGTTCTTTAAGACTGGATGCTAATCTTGTAGGTTCATTATTGGTGTAATAATTATCAGTTCTAATCTCGAAATGATCTTTAATATATCCATGATTTTGAAGTGCTTCAGACCTTGTTGAGGAGTTTCTTAGACTAACACCATTACCTCCTTGACTAGTCAGATTAGGTTCTGTATAAAAGTTTTCAGTATCATTCAATAATGCTCCTAACCCTCTATCAGCGGCCATAATACAGTATCCATTACCAGGAACAGTATTATTTCTATTAAATTGTATTGCTTCATTATTTTCACTCATCAAGTTATCCACCTCATCTTGTAAGAATATATCCTTTTCTCTCTCTTTTGAGACTACCTTTACTCTTCCTGTTTCTTTACCATTCATCTTTGTAGTGATAAAAAAATCTCCTTCACTTTTGGCGGTAATATTTGTCAAAATAACGTCTCCTCGTTCTACACTCCATGAAGATGTAGTTAATTCCATTTCTTCTTCAGAATATTCAAACGTTAAGTCATATGATGTTTCAAATTTAAGCCAACCTCCCGCTTCTCCTTGTATTTTAAGACGTGCTAACATTCGTTCATTTGGATACACTATTATTTCTGTGATTTTATCACATTCGAAAATAATACATGGTATTCTATCAATTTCTGTTACTTCTCCAAACTGAACATTGCACTCTGCCATTGCTTACAATACTTATATTGTTATATGAATTTTTATATTGTTATTAATAGAATTATTTACTTTCAATCATCGCTAAAATCTCATCTTTTTTTGATTTATAAAAAACAGTGTCATTTCTTATCTGTTTAGTATAAGTTTCAAATTGCTTTGTATCATTAAAAAGTGTATCTATTTTATATTGGTTTAATAACAAAATATCATTTCTTAAATCCTCTATTGTATATTCTAAAAAACCTTCTGATCTATTTTCTAAAACTATCTGTAATCGTTTATTTTTATAAAAACTGTGTGTTTTTATATTTATTCTTCCAAAAGGTGACTGTATAAATCCATTAGGGTTGTACATATAGTCTTCTGATACAAGATGGCCTTTTATTATTTCCGCATTATTAATAGACTTATAACTATAAAAAGTTATACTAATAAGAACGAGGATGTATAATTTTATTTGGATTCTCATCTCCTTCAGATTTTCTAAGCTCAATTAATATGTAATTGTCATTTCATTAATTTCTTTGTTTTCAAAATATTAACCACATATTCTTCCATTTTTTCTGTCATTTGCCCTAAAAAAAGACACGGATCTTTTTCTATTTCTTCCTCAAATACTTTCTCGCAACCTTCTTTTTTAAGTTTTATATTCTTCGTGTTTAAGCTAATTGAAATATTCTGTATGATTAAATCATTAGCATAGAAGTTAATAATCACATCGGTATTTGTATCGAGTGCATAAGAATTAGTGAATTTCTTTTTAATAATTTTAAAAAGTTTACAAGTTTCATTTTTAGTTAAAATTGCTTCTCCTATTTTTTTAGAAAGAGTCTTTTCATTATCATCTAATGCACTTTGATTAGTAGTAGTCTGTGGATTCGTTAGAGCATCAGATAGCGAAGACTTTGGCATACTAGATGTTTTATCTGAAACTTTGTAATAAGAAATAATAGCTTTATCAAACCCTTCGTTTTTGAAAAAACTTAAATCAGAAAATTGTTGTGCACAAACCTGAGATAAAATCGAAAATAAAAATATAGTAGTTAAAACCTTTTTCATTATTTAATATATCTGATTTTAAGGGTTCATATCAATAAAACCTTGGATTGTTGTTTTATCGTAAAGTCCATAATCACCTGCGTCAACAGTAACATTTAGATGATTTTTATAAAAATTCACATTCTGCATAGTATTTGAACTAATTACAAAAGAAGGTGTTATTTCTGCATATGTAGCTGGGAGAGCGGCATATACATTAATACCTGCTCTGTAGGCTAAAAACGCAGCATATACACCATTAAACTCTTTAGCTGCAAGAAGTTTTATTTCCTTAAAAGTTAAATCTATTTTTGATGTAACATTAAAACTTTTTCCCAATCTATCATTTAATATTCCAACCAAGTCAAGGGACTCTCCACTTGACGTTACAAAGTTAAAATGATCAGGAGGGTAGCTAAAAACAACATCATCCTCAATTAAACTACTACTGTAATTAGAGTTTCTTCGTATTCTTGAGAATAAAGCATTAGCCGCTATAGGGAAACTACAACCCCAAATTTTTAAATAACCAATTGAATTCATTGCTATTGTAAAATTACTACTTACACTAGTTGTATCATCTATTCGCATATCTATATCAACGGCTCCTGTAGAATAAGTATTAGCTAAAATTGGTCCATTCCAATAGGCATGCGAAAAAATATGCATTTCCATCAAAGATTTTGGATGAGTTGTTCCAATTTCAAGAACTACATCATAAATTGTATTTTTGGTTATGTAATTAGTTTTTCCTAAATCGTCAAAAGTATGATGACTTGGGTAATTAGATTTTGTTATTTCGTCGTATTGAGTAACAGTCTCAGTAACTGCACCTTCATCTTTTTCAATTTTGGTAATTGTTCCTGGTAATATATCTATAACATAAATGATTTGAATTTCTAAATCATTAGCTAATCCATCAATTCTTTTTTTTTCATCTAAAGCATAACTATTAAATGACCATATATCATGATAATCTAATCCAGAAACCAAAACATAATGTTTTACTGGTTTTTTGACCACTTGCTCTCTGTCAAAATTTTCAACTTGCCCAAAAACAACATTATGCCCCGCCATTACCGATCACTTTTTTATTACTACTTAAGTTTATATCACCACTTAAGGCATCAACAATGACCTTGTTTGCATTTTTATACAGCTTACCTCCTACTACTGCATTATAGCTATCATTAACTATTACTTTATAATTTTTTGCTTGTCTTGTAATAGCCATATCCTAAAATAATTTACTTTTCTCTGTACTATTAATATTTACAGTTTTTGAACTTTGTAATGTCATATTTTCTTCTGCACTAAATATAGACACCTCTTTAGCGTATTCATCTGAGGTTCCTGATTGTCTGCTATAATCCTCATCTACAATATCATTTCTGGTATCCGACATTTCGGTCATATCACCTGCTGCATTAAGGAGCATATCTTTATTTGCCACAACAGATACATTTTCACCCGCCGTTTCGCTCAAGTTTGCTCCCGCACTTACTGATATATTTTTACCTGCTGTAATATTTATATTTTCTCCTGCATTAATATTAATATTTTTTAACGCATTAATAGTGATCGTTTCTCCTACTGTATCTATAGTAAAATGATTTCCTTTTTTGTCTGTAATGGTAATAAATTCTCCTCCATCGGCATCATTCATTTCGATTGTATGTCCGCTACGTGTGCGTATAGCTTTAATATCATTTACATTTGTTTTAAAGCTTCCTGCACTGGCATTACCATGATATAAACTTCCCATCATATAAGGACGTTCTGCATTTGCCCCTTCAAAACCTACCAATACTTCTTCACCTAATTCAGGAATAAAATGAAACCCCTTATCACCTCCACCATGCGGTGTTACAACTCTAATCCATGGTGTTGTGTTACCTGTAGATTGTTGCCACGGAAATTGTACTTTTACTCTTGCCAGTCCATCTGGATCTGCATTATCTGTTACTATAGCTGTTTGGGTATCACTCTTTGGAATCGCCTCAAAATTCGTATCCGGAAATACATCCATATCAGCACTTACTGCTTCAAAACTATTATGGTATTGCCCATTTTCGTTATTATGGTGACACACCTTAATAACCCTATATCGTCCATGATTGGCTTGGTCTCCTTTTATGTTAATAATACTACCTATATTAACTCCTGGATTATCGCTATTTCCTTTAAGACGTACTTGTTGTGACTCTACAGCTTTTTTCTGTTGTTCTACATGCGTATCCATTCGTTGTTTGAGCTGCGGATCATTAAAACCATTAATCCAAACATTGGTTTCCTTGGCATATAATCTCTTACTACGTTCGCTTACAAAACCATTAAATCCATTTACTCCAGTAGCAACTTCAGAGGTTCTTTTCTCATGCTTCTCATCGGTGAGATAGTCATTAGTAAAGTAGTTGAACTTATTTGGTAACGGTATCAAATCCAGAGAAAAGCTCTGTAAATCGTGACCATAGGTCAAAACAATATCTTCTCCGTCTTCTGGGCTACCAAATACTATTTTTTTACCATCATAATATAACCACTCGCTATATTGCATTGCTAACCTACTCGCATACTGCCAGTTACTTTCTTTATGTTGTACGGAGTAATGTATAGTACTTGTATTTTGCGGGCTTATTGTTGTACTTAATTTTGAAGTATCATAACCTTCCAACGTATCTGATAAAATGTCTGATAAAGACTTGTCCAGATGTGAGCTATAATGTGGGCCGTCATCACATAAAACTGTTGGACTCTCGGCTTTTACGATGACAATATGCTCACTATTCGCTCCTTTTTTATTTGCGACCGAAGTAACAACTCCTTTAAATTCTAGCTCTTTATATCCAGAAAATTCACTTAAAGAAGCCACTTGTATTGTTAGCACCTCGCCTAAGTAATTTTTGGTAGTACTTGATAATTCACCTCCTAAATTTTCGAGAACATCAGTCCTACACTCTAATTGCAGGAAATGATGTGCATTAATCCCTTGATCTAAAACAAAACGTTTAAAAGACGTAATAGGAGTGTTTCCTATAAAAATCTGTGTGTGTGATTGTAATGCCATAGGTCTATTATTATTTTATAAATCTACGTTCTTTGTAGATTAACGTTATTGTTTATTCTGCTACTCTTAAAAACCCCATCTCTTTATCTTTTTAGTATTCTAAGGACGTGATTTCTTTTTTTCGTCTTTTCAGTTAGTCTTTACAAATGTTCCATTTTTATAAACTAATTTTTTGTATTTACCAGTTGTTTTCATGACACCAGTATCTTCTCCTTCATGAACTAATGGCGTAAGTTCAGGGTAAAACAATTCTTTAGTAACCGAATCAAACTTCAAATTTAGCGTGTCCCTTCTTCCTATATTAGTATAAAATCCTTTGGAATTTTCAAAGCAGTCTGAGCAAATTCCTTGAGATTTATTATTAAAATGAATCACATGAGATGACAAAAGCCTACTAGATGCACAAACTAATTGCGTATTAAGTGTTATATACGCCTTATCGTTTAGTTTATGAACCTTATATGGGTATGCTCCGTTATCTTCTGAGAACTCAATATTTTCTTTACCAACAAAGTAATTTACATATAAACTATCTTCATACTTATATCTGTAAAAAGATTTGTATGAATGGTGACAGCCATTGTCTAATATCTCCCATGAAATTAAAATGAGCTTATTATCCTCTGATTTAACTGTAAAGAAATCATTTTCATTTAGTGCATTAAATAGTTCGTTATTTAAGTACTGTGAATTTTCTAAAATTTCTATTAATTTTTTTTCAAAAGTAAAAAGTGTATGACCTCCTTCTTTATGTTGTGCTCTCTTTTGTTTATAATCGTCATGAAGTTTTCTTAAAATAAGAACATCTTCATTAAGGTTCAAAGTATGAGGTAATACACTCTTTTTTGTAGTACAGAAATTTACCCCAGTAAAAAGTATCATAAATAAAACGAGCGCACTTTTCATTTTGAAAAAATATTATAATGTTGAATATACCTCCAAGCCGCTATTCTTTCTAGAGCTTTAGTTCTTATTTTAGTTCTATCGGACGTTTTCAAATAGAAAATATCATAACTTTTTAACTCTTTTATCTTCTGAAATGCTAATTCAGGTCTTTGATAATAAAAATAGATCCAAAAACCCCATTCATCCTCTGTTGGTTTTATATATTTTAATTTTTTCCAATCTTTTTCAAATCGGTCAGCTCTTTGCTTTAAAACCGCTGCCATGGCCCATATAGCGCTTTCTAAGTTTTTAAAATTAGCACTATAAACTGTTTCTTTACCAAAAGCTTCATCACGTACTTCTTTAACGCTTTCAAATTCATCACCTTCATTATACGTTTTAGGTAAATATCTTTTTAAGTTTGGCCATTCTTGAGGATCTCCAAAAAAATCTAAACCAAGATTTTGAAAACCACTCATTTTTTTATCTGTAATTACTTTCCCGTTTTTATAGTTATTTAAATCACTTAAATAAATCCATCCTAAACCCTCTCCAGCAGCTATAGTAAATAAATATGAAGGAGGTAAATCTACATCTTTTGCTATTTTCTCTATTATCTCAACTACAGGGGCTTCCTTAGGTTCATCGGCATAACCTCCCCAAGCATTTACATAAACATCATATATCTCTTGTATTTCCTTTTTCCGCTCAAGTTTAGATTTTACCTTACCCATATTGCTATAGTTTTAAGCTATCTCTGGCCAATTATTTTTAAAAACTGTTCCTTTAATTTTCATTTCTTTTGCAGAAATTAATAATTGCGTCTGCATAGGTTGAGAGTTCTCTGCATTGAAACGTTCCTTATAGTTTAGACAATAAGCATCCTTAAATTCTACTTTTTTAAGGCTTGCCATATTCTCTCTTTTAAAAAAGGTAATTGTTCCGCTTTTAGTCATGTTCGGTGAAACCATCCATTCAAGAAAATCAACTCTTCCTGTAGATTCAATTAAAATTTTAATTTGCCCTCCTCTTGGATTTTCAGCAGGGCGTCCATTATAATCAGCACCTTGAGTGAATTCAAATGTACAATCTAGTACATTCATTTCAATTTCTTCTATGCTCAGTTTCGATAAAAATGACATGGTCTATAGCTTTTTAATTAAAATATTATTTTCAATAATTAAGATTTTACACGTTGCACAACGATATTATTATCTTCTCTTATTTTATTCCATTGCACAGTTTTATTAGCATCAATATGTCTAATAGAATTCCACCAACGTGGTTTAAAGTAAAAAATCCAACCTGTTACGCTTCCATCTTTTTCTAAAATATCTATTTTATCCTCGGGATGTAACTCATTATAATCATCTACAAAAAAGTAGAAAAGTCTACCAAACTCCATCTCTTCCGGTGCCTTAACTTTAAAACGGCTAATTTCTTTGTCTCCATATTTTTTCTCAAACTGAAAACTAATGACTAGTGGATTATTAAGTTCACTACTTTTAGGTTCTTTAATATCTTTATTTATAGGGTAAAACCATTTTTTATAAACAGGAACTGGTATTAACGCTGCAAATTCATACATTTTTAATGTTAGTAATGGAATTATAAAAGTAAGACCAGCACTGGCATATAGAAACACGAACGGTTCCCTAAAGCGACCTACAACATACACAAAGGCAAGCAAAGCAATACCTACAAAAACTAAGGTACATACTACTTCTCCGAAAAAATCAGATTTCGTTTCCGAGAGTTCTTTAAAATATGTTCTTAAGACAAAAATGTGTCCAATACCTAATATAAAGAAAATCAATTCTGTTCCTACATAACTATTTAAAGGAGAATCATTAAGTATTTTATCATAGTTTAATAACCCTGTTAATGCAAATAGCACCAAGAGTATGATTATATAAATAATAGCTTGTACTTTATTCTTAGAAAAAGTTTTACGCACTTTTGAAACCAAAAGCATTAGTAAAGAGCTTACCAAAAATAAGATGATACTTAATTTAAAAATATTACCACTTAATAAACTTGTCATAGCAATTATTATATTTTTATTTATAACTGGGTAGACATACCCAAAAATGATCCTTTTGTTTGATCGATTATAAATCCTTCTTTTTTATTAACTTCAAAATTAGTTTCGATTTCAAACTCTACTGGAATGAAATATTTGTAAAAAACCAATACAAAATCAAGCAGGCCTTGTTTTTGTAAAAATTTTTGAATTTCATTTTTATCATTCGGCATTATGGTAACAACTAATAATGGTTGTTGTATTCTTAATTTTTCTTGATGTAAAACAAAGTCTACTCCTAATCGGTTGTCAGAAAAAGCATTTGTTTTTATTGTTCTAGTTCTAAATGTTTTTTTAAAACGAATATTCGTTTCCAATATTTTCTCTAGTCCTAAAAAAGTTAATTCCAAATTTCCTGAAATTTGGTGCGCATACGGAAGTAAGCGTATTAATTTAGATGCATATTTCTTTGGTATTGACGAGTCAATTTTCCAAAAATCTAATAAAAATTTATCTTTTAAACTGGTAAAGTTTTGCTCTATAGCTTTCTCATTTTTTTCTATTTTCACTCTTTGATGAAATAATTCATTTTCTATTGGTGAAAATAAAAGCCGTGCATCTGTTTCTTCTTTTTTTTGTTGTTTTCTAAAAGAAGGATATGAACTACTATCTGATGTAGGCGTATGAAAAACACCTTCAGGAAGAAGGTCGTATATTCCATTTCTAGCTAAATTAAACTGCAGTAAATCTTTATGCTTTTTAGGATGCACCAATTTTATATCGGTTACATCTCTTCTATATGATCTATTGAATGTGCTTTGATTTGAAATTACTATATCCTCTTCAGAAACAGAAGTTTTTTCTTCTATTTCCGACACTAAAACTTCTGCTTTTAAATCATAAAAAGCATTGTTTAGTTCTTCATGTATATCGTAAATTTCATTCTTCATTTAACTTCTTTATATTTTTGAGGTATTTATAAATCCACTCTTTTTCCTCCTGCTACAAAATATTTAGACCAATGTGGATCATTAATATTACTTACTTTCACTCCTGACGAGCCAACTTTTCCTTTATAAGAAGTCGAATGCACGAACTTATTATTTTTCAAAAATATACCTACATGGCTTATTTTCACTTCATTTTTACTCTGAAAAAAAACAAAATCCCCTTCTTGTAAAAACTCTTTACCTCTAAATCTTTTAATAGCTCTAGATTCAAACTGTTTTTCTGCTGTTCGTTCTATATATTTATCAAATACTTCTGTATATAATAACTGAGTAAAAGATGAACAATCAATACCATCACTAGTCTCTCCTCCTAACCTATACGGTGTATTAATCCATTTATCAATAAAATGATAAAGCTCTACATTTTGTAAAGAATCTGGTTTAATATTAAGTAATTTACCATATTTAATCTGCACTGGCAATAATGATTTTTCTACCTTAACATCATCATAAACGACCACAATATCATCTACTGAAGATTTTGAACCTCCACAACTTGTAAAAATGAAAATTAACGATACGACTCCCACTAATAACCTTATACTCATTTTTAAAAAAAATTAAACTATTATAAAAAAACGTTTCTTGATATTTTACATTAAACTATCCAACCAATTGATAGATTTAATAAAACATTATTTCTTAATCTTTTAAGAAATTAAATATCAAAAAAGTAATTTTAAAATTATATTTCACAAAAACACAGAAAAAAACTTAGAAAAAGCTTATCAAGCATTTATTCTAATTTTCTTTAAGCAAAACCAATGTTTTAACACAACCTCTCATTATTACTTAAAAAGAGTTAGAATCACTAGTGTTTGCGCACGTCAATAATCTAAAATTACATGTGGGGATAGAAATGTACAAATCAAAAATACGAATTTCTATTTTATATACAATAGCCTCTTATTGAGTTATTTCAATTAACATAAAAATTAAGTTTTTTTTTAGAGTTATTAATCTACATCCCTACAAAAGGCGAGATATTTAACTTAATTTTCACATTATCAAAAATGAAGATAATTTCTAAAAAGAAAAGACCTTAATCTTATAAGATTAAGGTCTTTTCTTTTTATGTGTTTAAAACTATGAATCTACAGAAATTTCTGTCTAATCATAGCCTGAATTTTTTACATATCTAATCGCTTTCCTCCTGCTACGAAACGTTTTGTCCAATAAGGTGAATCTAAATTACTTATTTTAACACCTCTTGCACCGCTTTCACCTTTATAGTATGTGGCATGAACAAAATTATTGTTTTTAAGAAATACTCCTACATGATTAATTTTTGCTTTGTTCTCGGCTTGAAAAAATATAAAATCTCCTTCCTGTAAAAATTCCTTACCTCTAAATTTCCTTATAGACCCCGATTCAAATTGTTTCTCTGCAGTACGTTCTATATATTTATCAAATACCTTGGTATACAATAGTTGTGTGAAAGATGAAGCGTCTATTCCATCTTTGGTTTCTCCTCCTGATTTGTATGGAGTATTTATCCAATCATCTATAAAAGTATAAAGCTTTACATTTTGTAAAGAATCTGGTTTAATATTTAACAACTTACCATATTTAATTTGAACTGGTAATAATGCTATTTTTGGAACAATTGAATCATAAGTTACTACAATATCACTATCCTGAGTGGGTTTTACTCCTTTACAATTTACTGATGTTACTATTACTAATACCAACATCAATCCTAATAAGCGTGTAATCATAATATTTTGTGTGCTAAACATATACGGCTTTAGGTAATATCTAAAGCCATTTTAATCTTTATTTTTAATTCTAAAACTTTTTAAAAATACAAATTTATACTTTATCCAAAGCAAACAAATATTATTTGATATAAAACCCTACCGAAAAGTTTATTTCAGATTCTAGTTTTTCTAACGGCGTCGATTTGAGGTAATTCTTAAGATTTGTAAATCTCTTTCTGTTTCCTTGAGTTTTTGTTCGGTTTTTTCTAACTGAATTTTACATTCTTCGATATTCTTTTTATCGTTTTTTCTAGAATACAACTCTTCTTTTGTTTCTTTGATTTTAAGGAATGCTTTTACAACATTTGTATACATATCATATCGATATGTTGAATCTTTTCTTGGAATTGACTCTTGCATTCTCGATAACTTACCATTTAATTGAGAACCTAAAAAAGATACATTTTGCCCAGGAATATCAAGAGAATCGAGCATGTTCTTTATAACCTTGATTTCACTTGCAAAACCTTCTTGAAATTTGACTTCTTGTTCTGCTATTTTTACTCGTTCTCTTAGTAATTCTATTTCTTTTTGTGGCACTCGATAATTAAAAAAAACAGTAACCATTATAGTCGCTGTTACTAAAACAAATAGAAGTATAAATTTTATAAAGCTAGATCGACGTTCTTTTGTGTTTTTTGGTTTCATAAAAAGTATTATCTTTTTTTAAAATATGAAAGATTATTTTATACTGGTCCGTCAAAAAATCGACGGCGTTTCTTTATAGGTTTTTCTATATTCTTGTCTTCTTTTACGAACACATCTGCCATATTTTTTTTACCTATATATTCCAGTTCACTTAATTTTTTAAACAAGGTATTCATAAGCATTGTAAATTCTGATGCTTTTTGAATTGATGTACTAATATCGATATGAATATATTCTAAATTAATAACTTCTTGTAAAACATTTTCAAACTCCCCCTGATTGGTACCACACCATTCCGTAAGGTAATTTAGAAATTCTTCTTTACCAGCATTAATATGAACATCAAGACTTCCTTTTATTATTCTTGCTAAATTCATAACTTTTAAAATCATTCCTACCGGAGGCTCATATTTATCTTTAATACGATATTCTGAAATAATTCCTTTTAAGTATACTAAAACATCATTAGACAATATCAGCGCCATTTTTGCTAAATCATTGTTTTGCTTATTCTGATAAATCTTCTGAACGATATGAGTATTATACAATTCCATTGCATTAAAGAAAGCTCCTATCTCGGTAAAAGTATAACGTAATTCTGGATGGCTTTGTATTGATGTGCAAGGAGGAATAAAATCATCTACCAAAATCAACTGGTTATTCTCTAGGATCACTTTTCCCACAGTAATAGAATTATACCCCACTTCATTTACATTCATTGCACTTTCTGGCACGAGTGAAATATTATATTCTGATATTACATAAGGTTTTCTTGCAGGTTCTTCATCAGGGTCTGCAAAACCAATAGCAACTCTATTATATGGATTAACTGATACTACAATATACCATAAACTGTGCTCTTGATCAATATTAAATCTATTTTGAATAATGTAACCAGATTGTTCTAAATAAGCATTTACGGCTTCATTGATTATGATTTGCCCACCTCCTAAGGTAACGGCAAAACACTTATTTAAAACTACAACAAGTGTTTCTTGTCCGTCCATAGATACCGAGAGATTTACAGGCTGCTCGTTATTGCTCTGATCTGGTAATAGTCCAAAATTATTTTGATGAATATAATTACTATTAATCATCATAAGTTGCTGAAGCATGGAGTTCTCTAGATCTATAAAATGATCTTTATTGATTTTCATTCCATCTGCCCAATGCACTCTATATTTATGTTCAAATCCCATCTTTTATCTTTTTTAGCAAACTCTTTTTTGTAATAATACTCATGTTTTGGATGCAATTAGATCCTTCATTTCTAAAAATAGTTAGTTGCAATATCTTGGTTCTTTTTCTTTGTATTTTATAACAAAACTTTAAAAAAGTTGTGCTTTCGCCGTTAACAAGTATTGGCTTATTAATTTCATCACAGAAAT
Source organism: Aquimarina aggregata (assembly GCF_001632745.1). Lineage (GTDB taxonomy): Bacteria > Bacteroidota > Bacteroidia > Flavobacteriales > Flavobacteriaceae > Aquimarina > Aquimarina aggregata. Next base: position 547,131 of record NZ_LQRT01000046.1, read on the forward strand.
AATCCATAAACTCTTTTACGTCTGCTTGTTTTTTTGAGAGTAAAACTAATTTTTGTTTAAAAGCCGATTCGCTTATATATGGTGCTTTCTTTAATTTATCTTTATTTTTTTGATCTTTATCACGTTCATACTCTATAGTATCCCACATTGCTATTTCTATTTCACCTCCTCTAGTAGTCCTAATTTCTTCTTCTTCTACTTTAGCATATACTTTTATTATTTTATTGGCTATATGAGTCGTATCCTTATTTATAATTAAAGAAATTGTCCTTGGCCCAGGCTCACCCTCGTAAGTATAAGAGGCTTTTTGTGTAGTTGCATCTGCTTCTGCATTATCACCAAATCGCCACTCCCAACTGTATGCTCTTTTTGTACTATCAACTACTGTTAATAGTTGTCCAATTTCAATACTTTCAGGAATATGATCTAGATTAGGAATTTTACTGGGATCTCTTATTATTTTCTTTGCTCGTATTGTTATTTTCTTTATTGTTTCACAACTATTGTTAACCTTTAATTTAACAACATATTCTCCAGGAGTTTTATAATTATGAACTACTTCTTTTTCATTTGAAATCAAAGTACTATCGCCTAAATCCCAATCCCATTCTTCTGCTTTTTCTGTAAGATCAGTAAATCTAATAAATTCTCCAACGCGATATTCTTTCCCTTTTATATCCATCATAACGCTTTCGCAAGGAAAATCAGCATAAAATCTATATGCCAATGCAGTAGAAGAAATTAAAAATATTATTACCAATAAGTAAATAACATTTTTATCTATATACGTTGTCAAACTTTCATTTTTATTTGCTTCCATTTGTACTCGGATTATTCGTATTCATCTTTGATAACAATCTTAAAAGGAAAAATATTAACTGCTTGTTTTTTTAAGGTAGTTAATAAATTCACATTCATATATTCCCACTCATATGGGTACAAATTTACATCTTTACTAGGTGTCATAATAATTTCTATACATTGTATTAAACCTTTATTAAGTGAAATACTTGTAGTAAAACCTTTTTTAACCTCTACTTTTTCAATATTCTTGCCATATAATTCGTAACATACCGCCTTAATATCTTCTTCTGTTACTATTTTATTTTTTGTTAAAGATATTCTCCTATACGCTTGTAAACGTTCTTCCATAGTAAGATTACTACTCCCTCCAAAACTTGAAGTAACTAAATAGCTACTTTTAGACTTTAAATTTGAACCTTTATAAATATCTAGATTTTTACCCGACTTGATATGATTGGCGTCTTCTCCGTTAGTTGTCCAATAGGTTAATGAAATACTTTCATTTTTTGAAAATGGATTGAGATACACATAATTCTTGTATACTGAATCATCTGATATTTCCTCTATTTTTTTTTCTAACAGCGCTATCGTTTGATTTAATGAATTAAGGTTGTTCTGTAAAAACTCATGATTAAAAAAGGTAAAAGCAGCACTCTCATCTTTTAACAATTCTAAAAGATTTATAATATACTGTCGGGCTTCTCTAGAGTCTAGTTTACCAACATTAGAATTTCTAATAGAATAACTTCCTTTATATCCATTATCATTATTCATATGCTCTAACTTGTAGCTCTCCCCGTTAGAATTTTCTATAGATTTTATTTCTAAAAAAGGATCTTCAGAAAGTACCGGAATAATATTTATGAAATTCTTTAATTGGTACGTCAAGTTATTAGACTTTCGATTAAGTACAGGAAAAGTATTAATGGAGCAAAATAATTGTTCTAAAGACTTTACTCCTAGAACACTTGAAAATTTTATTTTTATCCATTTTAAATCTTCTTCTATGTCTATATCATTTTGAGCTTTTTTAAGCTCATGTATTTCTGGAAAATCTGGGAAATCGCTAATTTTCTTTTGAGACTGAATTGTTACAAAATGTTTTTTATAAAATTCATTTACTTCAACACATATATTATTAGTCTTGCTAGCGGTTCCATTAAAAATAGCATCAAGATCAATTTGATCTATCTCATTGCTATTATAATATCCATCAATAACTTCTAGTTTTTGTTCTCCCACATACCACGATGCATTGCGCAAATGATGATAAAAAAGTTCACCATCTGTAATTCCTAAATATTCAAAATAGAACGACACATCTTTAATATCAACATTTTTATGATCAGCCTCTATTCCTAAATATAAAGTATCGTTTTCTAGGGTTAATTTACTATCAAAAATTTGAGCAAGTTCTTTGGTCTTTTTCTCTGGAAATGAAAAGATTTTATTACTGGTAATTATAGATTTCACTCTAGCATCAACGAGCTTGGTCTTTTGAGTCGGCGAAAAGAAAATATTCTTTTGCTTTCCTGATTTACTTTCAACTTGTCTTTCTTTATAATATAATTGGTTCTCTGTAGAAATGATTGTCTCAGGTTCTATTGATTCGCAGTACGCTATCCCGTGTGCTGGCTTAGTCGTATATGCGGTAAGAGGAGTCATTAATTGAATGAGTCTTTCTGTAATGCGAATATGTGAATCATCAATTTCTCCTGAAAGTTTTTCTAACTCTGAAGCACAAGCTGAAAGCAGAAGAGATATTAATGGGTCAAAAGAATCACCTATCTCATTAACAGGAACATCCCAAAGGCTAGCTGCCTTTTTCATCATACGATTCTTTATATACTCTTTTGTATTCTTACTCATGTTTTTAATAGGATAATGGGGCTATATAAAAGTATTCATTATAATTAAAGTCTTCATTAGTTTTTCGCACAACCCCCTTAATCAATACATATACTCGTTTTTTAATTCGACTCTTTTTCTGTTTATTATGAATTTCTTCTTGTTCTATATCAACCTGTATCTCAATTCCCATAAGTCTTTTTTCATATTGTTTTATAGACTTTACTAGAGAGTCAGAGATAATCACCCTTAGTTTATTATCAGAAGCAATATTATTAAAATCGACATTCCAAATAGCACATCCAAAAAAAGAGTCAAAACTACATTCACCAAATCGTGTTGTCATTATAAGATGAATATAATTAGCAATAGAATCTTGAATACTACAAGTATCAATAGGCTTATTTTTAATAAGAGAAATTGAATTTAATGGAAGAGTATAATATTTATATTGCATTTTCATTTAGATATAACAAATACATTATCAAAAAGATATTATTTGCCGATAATATAAAACACTAATTATTTAAGAAAAGCAATATAAAACTATTTTCTAAAATCAACTAAATCAAAACTTACAATCAATGAAATTTAATTTAATTTTATAGTTTTTGTGCTATTATCTAAAATAGTAATGTATAAAGTTCTTGACCTTCTTTTATGAAAACATAGATCAATGCTATTTATCTTGTTTTAATCAAATTTAAAATTGCATTTAACTCTGTATCGATATTATTCAAATAATCCTGTGGATTTTTATCAATTTCAATATCTGGTTTTACACCGCCATCAATAGCTATTGTTCCTGTTGGTACATACATATTTATCACAGGAATATCTAACTCTATTTTAGTATTTGGTAATCGTAAAAAGAACATATAACTTCCATTTGTACCCAATTGATTACCTCCAGTTTCCTGACCTACTAAAGTTATATTATCTATTTGTTTAGCATACATAGCCATTAGGTGTGTTGCAGAGCTGTTTGAAGCATCTATCATTAAAAAAACTTTACCTTGATAACCATTTTTTTTAGGTTTCATTGTGGTTTCTGCTAAAGAATATTTTTGCTTTAAAAAATATCTACCCTTTTTTTGTGATGCTATTTTACCATTGAAATTATACGGAAATTCATCCCAAGTATTCATGTAATTTCTAAATTTGGGAGGGATTTTTAGATAACGTACCGAAGATTGCATCGCATTTACTTTAAATGGCTTTTGTATAACGCGTTCTAAGAGATATTGACCAACAATTCCTTGTCCTCCTTCATTACCACGAATATCAATAATAAAATTTGAAATCGACTTTTTATTTAATTGTTCAAATACATTATCAATAAAATCTTTCCAATCAAATTCATTACGGTGTACAGCAAAGGATTTTATAGATAGCTTTGCCGTTTGATTATTAATGATTTCAAAATTCCATCCATCTCTTAAAGATGTATTTATTTTCCCGTAACGTGCTATAAGCTCCTTAGTTCTATTAGTTTTAGATGTAGCTTTAACTGTAGTCTTTATTTCTCTACCTGTATTTGTGTCTTTTAATACAAGTTCGAATTCTTTTTTGCTTCCAAATTCTATTGAATAAAAAATATCAAACATAGAAAACTTTTCTTCTCCTGTGACAGTTAATCTTTCTAGTTTTTTTTCATAATTATTACCATCTGATGTAACATATGCTGCTAGTTTTGAGAGTATTTGGTTAGTAGTCACATTATTTATACGTATAATTTCTAAACCTTTCTTTACTTTTAAGTTTTCGGAAGCATTCTTATCAATAAACAAACGATTTTCTATTCTATTAAAAGTAAAAGGAATTTTATCACGTTGGTAAAAATTCACTTTTTCCATAAGTCCACCTTGATTCCAAGGATTTGTAAATGTATGACTACATTTAATTTTTGCAGCAAACTTAGATATCTCGCCATAAGAATTAGTTAGTGTTGGCTTGCTTTTTATTGCCATTTCTAGACTTTTAAAATCCTTTTGTAGCGCTAAAGAATCCCTATATTTATATACATTAGGATGTACATACTGAATAATCTCTTTTAAGATAGCTATATCCTCATCGATTTGCGCTTCTGTATAGACTAATTTATTAATTTGCTGTTGATTATAACAGGTAAACTCATTGTAAATATAATTTTGCACTACGGGTTCATTTTTAAACCAAAGCACTCTGGCATCTGAGCCTTTCAGTTCCATATTGCCATTAACTAAAAACTTAAATTTCACATTATTTTTTGAAGTCTTAAAATGTATCGAGGTTTCATACACACCATCTCCATCATTATCATTAAGCGTATAATCTTTAATTTGAGACAATGGCTTTACATTGCCCCTTACTGTAACTGTTTTTACATCTTGTATTTTTTTAGTGTCTAGCCTTAAGGTCACTATCCTTTCTTGTGCTGTACCTGTAAAAATTGTTAATCCTATTAGAACATGAATAATAGTTTTTTCTTTACTCTTAATTTTAGTAATTGTTGTAGTTAACAACCTATCATTCTTAAGTTTTCTAGCTATAACATAATCAAGTCCTAATCTACCAGATCCCATAATTAAACAGTAAAGAGCAACCCAAAGAAAACCTATCGCTGGTAACATTGCCCATAAACCATTATGCCACTGTTGAAAGAAAATAGCAACAAGCATAGTACACATTATAAAAAAAGAAGAAACTCTAGTTTTAAATCCAAATACCAAGAATAATGCTCCTATGGTTTCTGAAGCTGCTGCTAACCATGCAAAAAGTAAAGGAAAAGTAGCAAAAATACCTCCAAATTTAGACACATCCTCAACAAACCAATCAGACACTTGAAAAAGAGTAAGATTAGATGCTACTGGTGACCACGGCACACCAAATTTTGAGGCTCCAAAATCAAACGCTAGAATAAGACCACAAAATATTCTAGGTATTGTAATGATTATATCATTTAATAGATTTGATTGTGTATTTGTTTTTGTAAGTTTTTCTAATAAAAATCTCATAATATATGTTTTTGTCATTTGATAGTTCAAAAGTCGTGAGAACATATATTTAAGACGTTTCAAATCGTACTGATAGGGTATCACCCACGATTTGAGACGTGTCATTTTATTAAAAAAATAGACTTATACCTGTGTTTTTAGGTATTCTGAAGGAGACTTATTCGTCATCTTTTTAAATGCCCTATTAAAGGTAGCTTTACTATTAAAACCGCATTCATATGCAATTCCAAGAAGAGATAATTGTTTATGATGACCTTGGGCTAATTTGGTTTTAAATTCTTCTACTCTATATGCATTAATAAAATCGTTGAATTTTAAATTAAATCCTTTATTAATTGTTTCAGAAAGTTCTTCTCTTGAAATGGCTATCTTTTTAGAGAGACCTATTAAAGTTAAATCAGGTTCTAAAAAAGGTTTATGTGTTGCAAAGTACTCCTCAATAAACTCTTTTCTTGTTTTTAATTTATTAGATAATTCTATATTCGTTTGAACTATGTTATCTTTTTTAACCTCAAGTTTATTTTCTTCTTTTAAGAAAGAACCTATTTCTACCCCCATTAATTGTGTCAAATCAGTATAATATCCTTTAATGCCAACATAAATTATCACTAAACCGGATAAAAGATAATACCACCATTCTTGAATCCAACTAAGGTCTACAATAGTTGAATTTACAACCGTTTGAACACTATTGTATACATAAAGAATCGTATAAGCTATCAAAAAATTATATAACCAATTAAGCTCTATTTTATACGTATTAGAGAAAAAATGATTTATTTTTTCTTTGTAATTATACAGTAATTGAAAAGAAAGAACTAGATAAATCAACATTTGAAACATTGATAAAAGTCCAACTATAGGATCTAAAAATTTCCATTGAAAATTAACAACTAAATACCCGTTTTGAGCAGCATTAAATCCAGGTAGATTTGCATCATAAACTAATATGATAGTTTTAATTACTATCAACAATATAATAGGTGTAAAATGTAATAAATGTTTCTTACCAAATACCTTTTTAGGATTAGTTATGGATACAAAGTAGAAATATATCAATGGGGCCAATGCTAATAATAAATTTATAAGATAGTAGTTAATCTTTGTGTTTTTAAAAGTATCATACCACCCAAGAAAACCAATTGTATACGTAGTTTGATGATAACACGTCAAAAATAAAATAAGCGCTAAAAATAAATCCGAAACATTTCTTTTTCTATAATATCTATTCAATAAAAAAAATGTAAAAGCTACTCCTTGTATAGAAAGCAATAACAATGGTGTACTATAAATATTAAAATCCGGAAACATTAAATTATTTTCTATCAATTTAATGTATAAAATTAACATTTAGAAATAAATACTATCACCTCCTGCATATTATTAAAGATAATTAGAGTATTAACTAACTAATCGCCTTTGTCCAGTTTTTGTCTAGTTGTTTCATCATGATTTACATAGACAATTTGTTAAGTTAGAAACTTAGATCAGTCAGAAACTAACTTAAACACAAATAATCATGAAAACAAAGCAATTATTTAAAATGCTAATGTTATTACCTCTATTTACAGGTACATTTGCACAAGACTGGAAAAATGTCCCTATTCCAGCAAATCCAGGAACTGGTAAAGTATGGCAAATTCAAAACCAACATTCTGACGATTTTAATTACAACGGAAAAAATGCTGCATTTAATTCCAAATGGTTAGATAACCATAGAGCAGGATGGTCTGGTCCAGGCGAAACACAATTTAGTGCTAATCATTCAGCTGTTACTGGTGGAAATTTACAAATCAAAGCAGGTAGAGTTACTAATATTCAAGGAAAAACCACATTTTGCGGTCATGTTACTACTAAAACCCCTGTTATTTATCCTGTATTTACAGAAGTTAGAATGAAATGTAGTGGTATTAACCTTTCGTCTAATTTTTGGTTATTAAGTGCTGATGATGTAAACGAAATTGATGTCACTGAAACCTATGGAGCTGAAGATTTTGCTGGTAGAAGAATGGCTACTAATTATCACATATTTCAAAGAAGTCCATTCTTAGATTTGGCTAATTCTCCAAAAAGTTATGCCTCTAATGGCAATGTACCTTTAAAAAATGACTACCATAGGTTTGGACTTTATTGGAAAAGTGCTACTGAGTTTGATTTCTACTTTGACGGGGTTTTAGTACGAACTTTGAATAGATCTAATGATCTAAAAGATCCCAGAAATCGTTTTTTTGATCAGGCTATGCACTTGATATTAAATACAGAGTTACACAGTTGGAAGTCTAATGCTGGAATCCGACCTTCAAATACAGAGTTAAATAATAACGCTATCAATACATTATATTTCGATTGGATTCGTACATATAAGCCTATTGTTGATACTACTAACGATGTTACAATTCCTGATGGTGTATATTATATAAAAAAAGCCAGCTCAAATATCTACTTGAAAGCTACTGCTGCTCTAGGAAATACCATAAGTATTAATAATAATACTGAACAAGCTACACAATGGAAATTTACCAAAGTAGGGAATAGCGAATACTCTATAAATTCTGTAGCGTATCCACAAGGAAGACTGGAAGTACCTTTTGGTAAAAAAGGAAGAGGAGTTAAAATTGCTACAACGAACTGGACTGGTTCTGCAAGTCATATTATTTGGAAAGCCGAAAAAGTAGGTAATAATTATATCTTTATCCCGAAGCATGATCCATTACATGCATTAGATATCTGGGAAGGTAATAGCATCGTTCATACCTGGAACAAGAACCCTGGTAATAGTAACCAAGTAATCTCCTTGATCCCAGTAAATAAGATCTCTAACCAAGAGAATATTATACCCCAAAACCTTATTACTAATCACGAACATACTTCTAGAAATCAAATTACTGTTACAAAAGATAATTCCATCTCAAAAGCTTTGACAATTTTTCCCAATCCAGTAAAGAATATGCTGTATCTAAAAGAAACCCCAAAAGAAACGACTCAGCTTCGGGTAACAAATCTAAAGGGTAAATCAGAAATCATAAAGAAGACCAACACTAATACTCTAGACGTATCCCAATTAAATCCGGGTGTTTATGTTCTTAAAATTACCACACCTTCAGGTGAACAAGAGGTAAAATTTGTCAAGGAATAACTTGATGAATTCGTATATTTAGTACATTCAAAGACCTCATAAAAACATTAAAGTTTATGAGGTCTTTTTTTATTATAATTATTATGTATAATTTTTATTCTTATATCAAAATCGAGAATATTAAAGTGTTTTAAATGAAAAGGCTTGGGACTCTGTCTCATTCCCGAATGTATCTTTGGTTACTACTTTCCAATAATATGTAGTAGCCATGTTAACCGTATTAGGAATTTGTATACTTAAACCTGTAGTAGGTAATAATGTCTCTGTTTCATTTTCTATAAATGTTTTACTTGTGCTAAGGTGTACTGTATAACTCTCAATATCATCTTCATTATTTATGAGCTCGCTTTTTTCCCATTCCAAAAGAACACCCACAATGGTTGTAAGTTCTATTTTATCTTCTGGAGCTATTAGTTTTACAGGAAGTGGAGCAAAGTTTGTTTCACCTTTAGCCGAGTTATAAAAAGTCCATTCATCACTTACTTCTTTTTTTGTTCCTCGAATAGAAGTTACTGTCCAAGAATAATTCGTGTCTTGTTTAAGTGTTATTTCACCTTCATTAGTTGTAAACGTCTTTTTTTCTACTGAGTTCGGTGTTACGCTTGTATTTGTATATGTAACTTCATATGAAGTTGCATTTGGAGCGTTGCTCCATCTAAAGATAACATTACTATCTGTAGAGTTTTCTAAAAAAACACCTGTTGTACATTCTTTACCATTATCAGGAAAGATTAAAGAAACTTTTTCAGGACTTACTTCGTTATCACCATCATCGCTATTACTACAAGAAAGTGGTGTTAAAACGGCTAATGCAATATATATGTATTTAAGAATTTTCATGATTTACTTTTTTACGACCTTATTAACTTTATTAATATTCTCACCTTTAACAGCTATAAAATAGATACCACTTTCAAGAGTAGTAACATCTATTTTAATATTAGAAGAAATACTAGATTCTTTAACTTGCTTAACAACTTTTCCTAATACATTGTAGAACGTTATTAAAACAGGTTCTTCTGTATTTGTCAGAGTAATATTCAAAGTACTTTCAACAGGATTTGGATATATCTCTAATTCGTTTGGATTAATTACTATTTTACTTTTATGAATCCCTTGACAGTCTTTATCTGTTTTTACTATCAAAATATTTTCTCCATAAGCTAAATTTACTGTAAATCTATTATCAGAAGTAAAATAGGTTTTGTCATTTAGATCAATCTGGTAAGAATCTCCACCTTCTAATGAAAGTGATACTTGTTTAGTATTTTGCAATACTCTGGTATTTACTTTCAATAAATCAGGTGTTTTCACCTCTACTGATATACGTTGATTAAAGTCCGGAACTTCATCTATTGTAATTTCAATTGCATATTTACCTTCATCTAAATCTTTAAAAGAAACTTCCTTTATAAAATTATTAGTTTCGGTAAAGTTATCTTTAGTCACTTTTGCGACGTAATTTAATTGGTCATTGATAGCTTGGATAGTAATAGTACCATCATCACTATCCGGGCAACTTTCTCCTGTGACTCTAATTTCAAAATTATTAGTAGGGATTTCTATAGAGGGATTTCCATCTTTCAATACAAAATCAAAGTAATTAATATTAAATAAGAAACCTCCACCTCCAGAATATTCTGCAGTTAAAATCTGTTCTCCAGAAGTTAAATTAACACCCGTAATGGTTTCTGTAACATATGTTTGAAATCCACCTGTATCTCCAAAAGTAATAGCACCTAATTCTGTTGTTCCTATTTTCAATGTTACCGTCCCTCCATTTGTCGCACTGGCTACCCTAACATCAATGTCATATGTTCCTGCAGTTTGTACATCAATATTATAGGTATTACTTGTACCATTTACAATGAATCCAATATTTTCCCCTCCACCTGTATCTTGAGTAGGTTCTGTCATAACACCTCCTGCTTCTGTTGCAAAATCTTCTGCTTCTAATCTTCCTGGAACTTTTATTGCTGTTGGCGGTTCGGGTGGCTCTGGAGCGTCTACTGTAATCACGGCAAAATCACTGTACCTTCCTGCTATTAAAGCTGTAATTTTCACCTGTCCCATCGAAACTCCAGTCACATTACCATTTGCATCTACTGTTGCTATAGAAGGATTACTAGATACCCATGTAATATCAGACTGACTAAATCCACCTCTTATTATTGTGGCTTGTAATACTTCTATATCTCCTGATTTAATATCCATTTCAAAAGGAGAAACGCTTACTACCCTAGCTTGAGTACCTCCAGCATATGATCCTCGATTGAAACCATTACCTAAGGATACTGTCCACAGCGTGTTTTCATCATGAAGGTCAAATTCTACATCTCTAATTTGTGTATTTAAACCGTCTATATTATTTTTTTTCCAAGTAAGTCCGCGGTCTTCACTAAGATAAATTCCAGGATTTAATTGTAAAAACCCAACAGTGGCGACAAGGACATTGTTATCAAATGGAGAAACATCTATTGAAAAAGTTCTATCGTTATCAAAAACACGAGTCCAAGTGGTTCCAAAATCATCTGTATACCAAATTCCTCCCGTTATAGTTTCATTAAAAACAGCTCTATGTCCGCTAGTAATATATAATCTATTTGTACTATCAAAAACCATTCTATTAACACCTGTTACTCCAGGAGCTACATCAATCTTTGTCCAATTTAATCCTCTATTATTTGTAAAATACAACCCTCCTTGAGCTACAGGTGAGGAATTAGACCCTTGACTAAAAGATTGTCTTTGAGCTGCAGCAAAATAAGACGCATTAGTTTGGTCTCTAGGATCTATTTTGATATCATTTATCCTAACATCTGCAGGCAATCCATTATTTCTAGGAGTAAAAGTTTTACCTCCATCGTCAGAAAAATAGAAACCTCCCTCTTTGGTAACGTCTCTATTTTCTTTATCTGTAATCCCAAAAAACATAATATCTGGATTTTTAGGATCAATAGTTAAAGATTGTGTTCTCATTTCTGTTTCTGCTGGTGTTGCCAATCCCCAATCCGAAAATGTTTCTCCACCATCGATAGAACGCTCTATTCTTTCTTTATTTGCTTGTCTATATGAGGTTGTAAAAATAATATTCTTGTTTAATGGATGAGTTACTGCAGAACTTATAGTCTCATTAGAAGTTTTTATTTGTCTTGCTGCCTGTCGACCATCTGTGCCATCATCTGTAAGCAACCACAATCTATGTTCTCCTGATCCCATAAGAGGTCTATCTGGACCTAATCGTTTATCTTGAAATATTGTTTCTCCTGGCAGGTTACTATCACCGCGTCCCATGATATTGCCAGCGGCAGTATAATCCTCATCTACCTGATTAAATGTTTCCCCTTTATCTGTACTTAATAAGGTATTATGCCCCGCAATAATCATAACATCTCCACGACTATTTACAGCACAATATCGTAAGGATCGTAAAGGATAATTTAAACCAAATTGCTGAATAAATGGTTCATGTCCCATAATCATATTATCATTAAAAGGATTACCTCTTGACTCCCAATATGCTCTGTCGTTTTCCCATGCGGGACCAAATTCTCTTGCTATATTGATCCATTTTTGTCCTCCGTTACTGGTACCCCATAATCTTCCTGGAACAATTGAATTCTGTATTTGAGCATCTGCAAATCCAACATACAACGCATCTGGTCTACTTGGGTCTACATTTAGTGAATTAAAATATTGTAATACGTTAGTTGGAATTATTGGGTAAGTAGATTGAGCCGCGGCCAAACTAACCCCAAACCAATTGGCTATATATTGATAATAGTTTCTAGGTACACCGCCCGTTAATTGATTTACATCGATATAAAGATCTCCTGTAATATCTGTAAATGTAGCACCTTCATCTTCTGTTTTATAAATACCTCCTGTATTTATAGTAGTATTTCCTGATGGGAAATAACGAACTTGATCGATTAAATATAAAATAAACTTATTTGAACTAGCGTCATAATAAAAATCCATATCTACAATGGTATTATTCGGTAATTTACCTTCGCCTACATTTAACCAAGTATTTCCTCCATTATTAGATCTATAGAGCCCATCAATTGAAGCTGCAAATATTTGCTGATTGTTTGAAGGGTTTACTATAATTCTACAAAACTGCGCTGATGCATTAATTCCATTAGTAAATTCAGTCCAGCTTGCACCTGCATCTGTCGTTTTATAAATTTTACCTTCATAGGTAACATTGTTAAAACCTCTATTTGTTCTACCTCTTGGATTTGCCGCAGTTACATCACTTTGTGTTGTAAAACGTTGTTCACCTCTAATATGACCACCTTCGCCAACGTACCAAGTATTTGCGTTGGTAGGGTCTATAGCTATTGCAGATACCTTAGAAAGAAATCCTAATCGATCAGAACCATCTGTATCATTATCATACCAAGGTGCATTGGGTACAATGCTCCAGTTTCTTCCCATATCATTGGTCACCCATAATTGAGATCTTTCAATGGCTAGCCCAAAATTTTCATTGCTTTCAGAAAAATATAAATCACGTAATCGTTCAAATTCTCCATTACCATCCTTATCTTTTATATTGAACCAACTTTGACCATTATTCTCTGATTGCCATGCTACGAATAAATCAGGTATTGTAACGACAACATCTGGTTTTGTTGGGTGATATCTCAAGAAATCCGAAAAACCAGCATTTCCTGGTCCAAATTGCTTCCATTCTATATCGTTTTCAGAAGGGACTCTCTCTGTTTTTAATCTTTGAAAATAAGCTTGATCTAATTGTGCATTAACTAAAATGGGCAGTAGTAACAATACAAATTTTAAGTATATTTTTTTTAGTACCATTGATAATTATTTTTGTTTTGACATTATTCTTGTCTTGCGCAATTGCACATATAATTTAAAAAAGTAATATCAGCAGAATGAATAATTCCTTACTTTCAAAATTTAAGACTAGATTTATTATTGATAAAGTTTGAAATTTAACCAATTAACCATGCTAATCTCCTTGAAACAACTAGACAAAAACTGGACAAAGTGAATTATTATTTTGAAAAAAACGAACTACGGGTTTATTTTCTTAAAAAGAAACTACAATTAGTTTAATTAGTACAACGTATTATAAATTTATCAATTACCTCGTATGAAGAATGCACATTCGAATGCTATTTTACAAAACACAAATCCTTTCCTGAGATTATTATTTAATAAATAAAAATATTCTTATCAAGAATCAAAAGTTTGTTATTGATTTTCATTTAAACAGAACAGCAAAACATATCTAAAATGTTTTGCTGTTCTGTTTAAACTATCTCTAAATCTAATTAATTAGATTATTTTATAATTTCAAAAGCAAGAATACCTTTTATACTTAACTTGGATCCTTTACCAGCCGTAAGGCTATTTTGATTATCCTCATTTACCTGTAATAAACCACTGTTATGAGCTTTTAATGTAAATTGTATTTCTCCTATTTTTTGCCAGGTAAATTTTTCCCAATCTTGAGGTTCACCACTATGTGATGCGATAACAGGAATACCGTCTTGATTTAATCGTGCAGAAAAAAGTTTATTCGTAGCCATAGATTTTATAGCTACAACGTTTCCACTTACACTCAATACAGTAAAACGTTCTTTTTCTCCTATTGCATCTGCTGTAGCAGCAATATTTTCTCCTTGCACAGATAAATACTTTCCTACGCCAGATTTTATCGCCATAATTTGACCTAATGGTATTCCTATCTTTTTACCTTTAGCTATATCTCTTAAACGTCTTGCTCGATCTTTAGGAGTTTCGGTACTTCCTCCAGAAGCCTTGGGTACTGCTGCACTAACACTACCACTTTTTTCTAAAGGATGTGCTTTTTTACTAGAAGGAACATCATCACTAGAAAAACGCAGCCAATTTAAGTTATATAGATTTTTTCCTTTTCCTTTAAAAAGACAATATATATCTTTTATTCCTTCTGCTTTTCCTGTTATGGGAGCAGAAACTAGTTTCCATTTTTTCCACCCACCTGTATTTGGTATTTTAATACTTACTAATACAGGACCTGTAAGAGAATCTATACGAATTTCTAATATTCCATCTTGGGATACACCACTACTTGCAAGAGCTTTCATGGTTTTTAATTTTCCTTTTCCGAAATCAACACCTGCGTACTTCAACCATCCACCGTCATTAATATACCCTACTTGGTTTCCAAGAGGCTGATCCCCTTCTACCGGAGTAATACGAGCATTATCAATACCACTATGTTTATCTATCTGTATTATATCTCCCGCTTTAACAATTGGATTTTGTTTTTTATTAGCAACAGGAACTTTCTTTGTTTTTGTGGTTGAGATATTGGTATTTGTATATCCCTTTTCTAATGGGTGGGCTTCAAGACTGCTAGGAACTGAACTTGACGTGAACCGAATCCAATTTATATTGTATAGATTAGCACCGTCTCCTTTAAAAGTACAAACAATATCTTTTACTCCATTGGTTTGCTCTGTAAACGGAACACTTATTAATTTCCATTTGTTCCAACCTCCTGTATTTTCAATATCCATAGAGGCTAGAATAGGACCATCTTTAGCATCCAGACGCAACTCCAAAGTTCCTCCACGTTCTCCGGCTGATACCATGGCTTTAAAGTCTTTTAAATTACCTTCTCCAAAGTCAACGCGATCGTATTTAATCCACCCTTTATCATCTATATGCCCAACCTGAAACCCTTTTGGTTGTGGTTTCTGTGTTGGACTGATTCGTGCATTTTCAATACCATTATGTTCATCAATCTGAATAATTTCTCCAATTTTAGCAATTCCCTCTCCTCTTTTCTTAGGAATTCTCAATAATTCTTCTTCCGTTAATTTATTTTTTACAGATGGTTTTGGGGCTTCTTGTAATTCGTAAGCTAAAGTGTTATTACTTTCTGGAACATCCCCTGCAGAAAACTTAATCCAGTTTACATTAAAAAGATAAGAATCTTTTCCTTTAAATACACAAACAATGTCCTTAACCCCTTGCGTTGTTCCCGTAAATTTACCTGTAAAAGTTTTCCACGTATTCCAGCTACCTGTATTTTCTATAGTTACTGAAGCCAGTAAAGGTCCATCTTGATTACCAGTCCTAAGTTCTAGTACGCCACCACTATTTTCACTAGAGGCACGTACTTTTAACTCTTGTAAGGATCCATCTCCAAAATTAACACGATCAAATTTAACCCATCCATTATTTTCTATATAATCAAGTTGAAAACCTCGAGGTTGATTTCCTTGAACAATAGATACTTTAGCTTTTTCAATACCATTATGCCTATCTATTTGGATAATATCTCCTGCTTTAGGAGTTCCAACACCTCGTAACGTAGGTTTCACAGGAATTATAGTTCCGTCTTCGTTAAATTCCATTTTATCCACGCACATAGAACGTAATCTATTATTATCACTAATAGACCAATCATGATAGAATAAATACCACTGACTTTTATATTCTACAAACGAATGATGATTAGTTCCATTTCCGATATTTTCCATAGCTACGCCCTTATATTCAAAAGGACCGATCGGGTTATCGGCAATCGCATATTCTATCTGATAATTATTATCACCTATTCTGGCATAGGTAAAATAATAAATATCATTACGCTTAAATAGAAAAGAAGCTTCTCGATATCCTTTATAAACAATACCTTCTACATCTTTGGCCTTACCCTTAATTTCAATCATATTATCTTTAAGTTCTACTACTTTAAGAGCTCCTTTACCATTACCGCCTCCATAATACAAATATGCCTTACCATCATCATCTACAAATAATCCAGGATCAATCCCTTGTATACCTTTAATATAATGACTTACTTGTTTAAAAGGTCCTGTTGGACTTTTAGAAGTTGCAACTCCAATGCGCCTAAATGCACTTTTATCTGCAGGAACACCAGGATAATAGTAGTAATATGTACCATCTTTATAAATACAATCTGGGGCCCACATACCATATTGATCTTTTCCTCCCCATGGTACTTCATTTTGATCCATGATTACTCCATGGTCTTTCCAATTCACCATATCTTCTGTAGAGAACATGTGATAATCTGGCATACAAAACCCATTAGAGCCTTGTAATTCATTGCACACATCAACGTCATGAGATGGGTACACATAAAGTTTACCATCAAAAACACGTGCCGTTGGGTCGGCTGTATACATATGTGTTACTATTGGATTTTGTGCTATTGCAATATTGATAAAAATCATAAAGCATATCACAGGAGAAAACATTTTAAAAAAGAAGTTATTCGGTAATTTCATATGCGCTTTTTTTTGTAAAAATAATATCTTTCAAAGCATACTTTTGAAATGAATATGCTAATCTATATCATAAATGGTTAATAATACTCATCTATAATTAAATAAGAATATATATAAAGTTAGCCTTTTTTTAAAGTAATATTGAATTCAAAAAAATATTTATCAGCTTTAAATAACATAGATTTTTTAACCTCTAGAAATCAAAAAACACATAAACATTAGTTAATTTTGTTTAACCATTTTTAATAAAAGATAAACATTTTATATATTTATAGAAAATTAAGTAGTTATGGAGTTAATATTGGAAGCAATAGAGTTTGAAAAAAGAAAAATGAGTAATATGAGTACGAGTGATCGGGTATCTGCATCAAGAGAAGCTAAATCGCTTATATTACGGATTAATGAAATCTACAAGCAATCAAAAGATTCAAATCTTATGGATTTGATGAAACGTCTTACAGAAAAGAAAAGAAAAATTGAAAAAAGACTTAAAGGGACACCTTTGGTTTGATACGATAAAATATCATATTTATCAAAATAGTTTTGATAAAGCTTTTACATTAAATTATATCTCATAATTTTAAAAAAACGTATAGTCTTAAATGATTTTAGAAACTACCTATACAGATAAAAAAACTGATAAAATCATAAATGAGCTTGTTGGTAAACGTTTTTCATTTTTTCAAATTGTAAAAATGAAAGGTATTGGTTCTAAAAGAATGATTATAGATCAGGTCAGCCCTAATTTAAATACTTATATAAATTCGGTATCAGACTTGAGTTATGCTAATATAGAATTGCGACCAGGGGGAATACTTTTAGCCATCAATAAGGGTTTAAGAAATTTCACTTGGGTGATACCATACTATCAGTTTTATATGTACAAAACAAATGGTATAAGTATTCATGCCCAAGGGAAATTTGTTCACTTTAAAAAGAATCAAACCCATAAAGAAAACACTTCCTTTTTTGAAAAACTACATCAACTTAAAGTAGCATATGACCTAAGATTTCCACATATTGATTCTATTGATATATAGACATCTACAACATCCTATCTATTTATATAAATATATCCTGTTTCTTGTTTTAAAAGGTTATTATTATTTATGTATTCTATAACATAATAATATGTTCCTACGGGTAATTCATCATTTTTTGAAATGGTAGTTCGCCCATTACTAAATCCTTTAAAAAATTCTGATCCAGGTTGCTCATAACTATCTTCTTCAAATACTACAACCCCCCATCTATTATATATCCTTAAAGTATTAGTAGGAAAATCACTTAACCCAATAATTCGAAATTCATCATTCATTCCATCTCCGTTAGGACTTATACCAGTGAAAATGGCTAAATCATCTTTTATTGGAATACGAGTGATTGTTTCATCTTCTGGATCTCCATCATCATCAAGATCTATATCTGTAGTATCAGATCTATCATCTGATAAATCAATCACATCATTACCATTTAAATCTTGCCCAATAACCATTGCTTGATTAGAAACTGTACCTCGAACAATATCATCTTCTGTTAGTTCATATTGCCCCGTAAAAGCCGTTGTGTTTTCTTCTCCTGCGACTAAATCGATTGGACCTCCAATTATTCTAATACCAGGTAGGGGATCTGAAAGAATTATATTTGTAATATCGATATTTCCAGTATTCTCTACTGTAAAAGTATATCGAATTTCATCCCCTGCATTTGGAAGATCGTCATTATTTGCATCAACGTATATTCCCGTTTTTCTTAAATCTAAATTTGCAATACTAGCATTAATCACGGTAATTGTTATTGTAGCATCATCACAAACAACAGGTTCTGCTATACTACATAATGTATAGGTAATACTGTAATTACCAGATGGAGTATTAGGTAAGACTAGTACTTCTCCTGTTAAAACATCAAGACTAACATTATCGTTTGGATTAGTATCTACTATCGAAGTAATTTCAACATCTACTCCTAACATAACACTATTACCATTAAGGAGATCATTATCATCTACTACATTAATAGAGTTCCCACCTATATCTCCAGTTACACTAACATTATCATCATTAGCAATTACAACATCATTTAATACTTCTACGTTAAAAGTACATGTAATTGCATTTCCCGCTCCATCTACCACTTCGAATATATTTGTTGTTATTCCTATCGGAAAAGCTGAACCAGATGGTAAACCTGCTATTTGATTTATAGTGATTACTGAGCAATTATCTGTACCTATAGGAGAAGCATATGTAATTACTGCTGTAGATAATCCTGAATCAACATTCTGTGTGATATCTTCTGAACATGTTATTATTGGATCAATCGTATCATTAATGGTAATGGTTTGGGTAACATTGATGCTGTTTCCTGCGGCATCCGTAACACTATAGGTTCGGGTGATCTCTTCCGGATTACTGCTTCCATCACTCACATCACTGACAAAAGCTACTGTAGGGGTACCACAGTTATCTGCCTCATCAGTCACTACAGTAATATCAGGTGTAGGTGCAGTACATTGGGCAGTAATTGCTGCGGGATTACTCGCGGTAGGATCAGTTGTATCATTAATGGTAATGATCTGAGTTACATTGATACTGTTCCCTGCGCCATCGGTAACACTATAGGTTCGGGTAATCTCTTCTGGATTGCTGTTCCCATCACTCACATCACTGACAAAAGCTACTGTAGCCGTACCACAATTGTCTGCCTCATCAGTCACTACAGTCACATCGGGTGCAGGTGCACTACATTGTACATTGATTGCTGCCGGATTACTAGCAGTAGGGTTGGTTGTATCATTAATGGTAATGGTTTGGGTAACATTGATACTGTTCCCTGCGGCATCCGTAACACTATAGGTTCGGGTAATCTCTTCTGGATTGCTGTTCCCATCACTCACATCACTTACAAAAGCTACTGTAGTCGTACCACAGTTATCCGCCTCATCAGTCACTACTGTCACATCAGGTGCAGGTGCAGCACATTGTGCATTGATTGCTGCGGGATTACTAGCAGTAGGATCAGTCGTATCATTAAT
>NZ_LQRT01000047.1 GCF_001632745.1 Aquimarina aggregata
TAAGTTGTAAAATTTAAAAGAACGGAGTGAACTTTCGAGCGATCTAGTATTAAGGCTCTAACCCGTATTAGTCTCCGTACTTTTTCTTTAATCACATAGAACCCTATAGAATTTTAGTTCCCCTTTTAAAGGTCTTAGTTTATGTGATTTTTAATTATTCTTAAACACTAAATTATGAAATTTAACGATGTTATTGGTATTGATGTAAGCAAAAAAACATTAGACGCTTTTATTTATTCTTCTCAAGCTAAAAACTGTTTTGAAAACAATAAGATTGGTTTTAAAAATATGGTTTCTTGGATTAAAAACAATAGTACGTTTTCTCAAATTCGATCTGTTTTTGTTTTTGAATTTACTGGAATATACTCTAATAATCTAGCTTTGTATTTAGATTCAAATAACTTTAAGTTTTGTATGGTTCCAGGGCTAGACATTAAACGTTCAATAGGAATTGCAAGAGGTAAAGATGATCAAATTGATGCTAAAAGAATAGCGATATATGGATATCGTTTAAAAGAGGAATTAATACCCATGGAATTACCTCAAAAAGATATTTCGAAGTTAAAATCGTTAATGACATTAAAAAAGCAATTGATAAGACAAAGAGCCGCCTTTAAAGCAAAATTGAAAGAGCAAAAACTGGTGTTTAATTCTAAAGAATATAAATTGATTTTTAATATACAAGAACAATTGATAAACTATTTATCCAAAAAAATAATCATGCTAGAAAATGAAATCTTAACAATTATTAAAAATAATGAACATTTGAAAAATAATTTTAAACTGATAAAATCTATTAAAGGTATTGGAGATCAATCTGCAATTACACTAATAATTGTTACCAATAATTTCAAGAAATTTAAATCATGGAGGAAATTTGCGGCATATTGTGGTACAGCTCCTTTTCCGTATCAATCTGGAACTAGCCTTAAAGGCAGAACAAGGGTCTCCAATCTAGCTAACAAAGATATAAAATCAATTATGCACATGTGTGCTATGGCTGCTATTCAGCATAATCCTGAAATGAAAGAATATTTTCAAAAAAGAACCTTAGAAGGAAAAAACAAAATGAGCACAATTAACATTATTAGGAACAAGCTATTAGCTAGAATATTTGCAACAATAAAACGACAAACTCCATATGTAAATACAATGAAATTTGTCGCTTAAAAAAAATCTAAATTTTACTTGATTTAATCATAGAATAC
>NZ_LQRT01000048.1 GCF_001632745.1 Aquimarina aggregata
AAAAAAATGAAAAATTTATTTAAATCAACAATAGTAGTACTAGCTTTATTAGTAAGTACAGTAAGTTTTGCTCAAGATAAAAAAGCAAACAATATCGATGACAGTAAAATAGGATTACAAGGTTATAGCCCCGTATCTTATTTAGATTTAGGACTAGCTCAAAGAGGAGCAAAGCAATTTAAATCCACTCATAATAAGATCGCTTATTACTTTACTTCTGAAGATCAGAAAAAGACTTTTGATAGCAATCCGCAAAAATACATGCCACAATATGGTGGGTTTTGTGCCTTCGGTGTGTATGCAGGAGCAAAATTTAGAGTAGACCCAACAAAATTTGTTGTAAATAATGGAAAATACTATTTATTCTTAAATGATGTCGAAGTTGACGCAAAACAACTATGGATCTCAGAAAAAGAATCTAAACTTTTAGCTACTGCTAATAAAAATTGGAATGGTCTAAAAACAAAATAATATTTGATTAGTGATTTTTTTCATGTTCTTGGCATGCTGATTCTAGAATCAGCATGCCTTTACTTTTATTCTCTTTTTTTGTTATCCTGAGAGTATATAATTGCTGTTTTAAGATTTTGATTATTGGTAGTAAACCTCCATAAACCTGAGTCAGTAACTTCGCAACAAGCATAATATAATAAAACGAATAGATTGAGAAATTTAAGATTATTAATCTCATATAAAGATATCATATAAGCTATTAAAATATTGTAATAAATTTTGTTTAGAAAAGGTATGGAGTTAAAATCCATACCTTTTTTTGTTGTATTAATTTCAAGTTTAACTCTAGAAATATCTAATTGATTATTGATCTAACTAAGATTCCTATTTTCAGCGTTTTTTTAATCCAGAAAGTACAATTTTTTGCGTTTTTTTTGTAGGTAAAAACCCTTATTGTCCTTCTAACTTTGCCCCTATAATTAAAACATTAATCTAAAAATTATAAAATGGATATTAAATCAAAAGTTGCAGAAATGGACAGTGTGGTATCAACAGGAGCTATAGTAGACGCAGTTCAACAATTTTTTGCAGACAACGCTTCAACATCAGACTACAATGGTGGAACAACTATTAACAAAGAACAAATGGTTCAAAAAATGGAAGGATTTGCCGGTGCAATTGCACAAGTAAACGGAATTACTCATCATGCTACTATAGTTGATGGTAATGAATCTGCCTCAGAGTTCACCT
>NZ_LQRT01000049.1 GCF_001632745.1 Aquimarina aggregata
TCATCTGTGACGACAGTCACATCGGGTGCAGGTGCAGTACATTGTGCATTGATTGCTGCGGGATTACTAGCGGTAGGATCAGTCGTATCATTAATGGTAATGGTTTGGGTCACATTGATGCTGTTCCCAGCGCCATCCGTAACACTATAGGTTCTAGTGATCTCTTCCGGATTACTGTTCCCATCACTCACATCACTGACAAAAGCTACTGTAGCCGTACCACAGTTATCTGCCTCATCAGTCACTACTGTCACATCGGGCGTAGGTGCACTACATTGTACATTGATTGCTGTGGGGTTACTAGCGGTAGGATCAGTTGTATCATTAATGGTAATGGTTTGGGTCACATTGATGCTGTTCCCAGCGCCATCCGTAACACTATAGGTTCTAGTGATCTCTTCTGGATTACTGTTCCCATCACTCACATCACTGACAAAAGCTACTGTAGCCGTACCACAGTTATCTGCCTCATCTGTGACTACAGTAATATCAGGTGTAGGTGCACTACATTGTGCATTGATTGCTGTGGGATTACTAGCGGTAGGATCAGTCGTATCATTAATGGTAATGGTTTGGGTCACATTGATGCTGTTCCCAGCGCCATCCGTAACACTATAGGTTCTAGTGATCTCTTCTGGATTACTGTTCCCATCACTCACATCACTTACAAAAGCTACTGTAGCCGTACCACAGTTATCTGCCTCATCAGTCACTACTGTCACATCGGGCGTAGGTGCACTACATTGTACATTGATTGCTGCCGGATTACTAGCGGTAGGATCAGTTGTATCATTAATGGTAATGGTTTGGGTAACATTGATGCTGTTCCCAGCGCCATCCGTAACACTATAGGTTCGGGTAATCTCTTCTGGATTACTGTTCCCATCACTCACATCACTGACAAAAGCTACTGTAGCCGTACCACAGTTATCTGCCTCATCAGTCACTACTGTCACATCGGGCGTAGGTGCACTACATTGGGCAGTAATTGCTGTGGGATTACTCGCAGTAGGATCAGTTGTATCATTAATGGTAATGGTTTGGGTCACATTGATACTGTTCCCTGCTCCATCCGTAACACTATAGGTTCGGATGATCTCTTCCGGATTACTGTTCCCATCACTCACATCACTGACAAA
>NZ_LQRT01000050.1 GCF_001632745.1 Aquimarina aggregata
AAATCATGAAACGAATTTAAACTTCTGCTAACACTATGTATATTTCATTTGGCAAATAGTTTATCTCCGCTATCGCTTCGCAAACGATTATCACCAAACAAAAACATACATCTAACGTTGTAGCTAATTGCAGAAATGACAATCCGAGAGATATTAAATACAGTTGATCACAGACCTTGGAAAATGCCAAATGAAAAGTGGAAATTTTACCAAGAGTGGAATAATGCAATATTTCTTCATTGGCAAGTGGAATTATCTGAATTGAAAAAGTTTGTACCAAGTGAACTTGAAATTGATCTTTTTGACGGAAAACCTTGGATTTCTGTTGTTGCTTTTACAATGGAAAAAATAAGACCAAAAAACCTACCTTCTTTTTCACCAATTTCGAATTTTGATGAAATTAATATCAGAACTTATGTGAAATATAATAACAAAACGGGTGTGTATTTTTTGAGTATCGAAGGCGGAAAAAGTTTACCTTGTAAAATAGCAAAAGGAATGTCTGAACTTCCATATAGATTTTCAAAAATAAAGCGGACTGAAAATCAATACGAATCCAATAACTCGGAATTTAATGATAAATTGAATATTCAGTTTGGGATTGGAAAAGAAACTACTGAAAAAACTGAATTGGAAAAATGGTTGACTGAAAGATATGCTCTTTTTCAAGGCACAGAAAAATCTATTAATGAGTTCGAAATTCATCATTTGGAATGGCCTATTAATGAACTTGAATTGACGAATTTTGAGTTTAATTATCCAAGATTTAAAAACCTGATCAAAAACGATCCTATTAAAACTCAATTCTCTAAAGGTGTGAAGGTTCTTGCTTGGGAGAAAAACAAACTGGCTACAACACGATATATGTGATCATAGCAGCAAAGTAATGAATCGATTGGCCTGTGTATATTTGGTAAGGCGTAATGCTTGCAATAAGGAAAAGTTAACAACCAATGCGTAGATAATGTCGATAGTTCGGTAACATTTTGCCATGCTACGACACACATATATTAAACGTTGTATGCCATTGTGAAAAATGGAAGAAATTATAAATAAATATCTGAATGAGATTGTTTCTCTTGAAATAAACTCAAAACCTGGAGATGTTGAAACCGAAATGTTGGACAATAG
>NZ_LQRT01000051.1 GCF_001632745.1 Aquimarina aggregata
AACGTTAGATGTATGTTTTTGTTTGGTGATAATCGTTTGCGAAGCGATAGCGGAGATAAACTATTTGCCAAATGAAATATACATAGTGTTAGCAGAAGTTTAAATTCGTTTCATGATTTCATATTCAGTTTTTGCCATATTAACGATTAAAGAATAACCTTTTGGAATATCCGTAGATTCTTCAAAAAACTTTTCCATATTTTTTATTGCTATTTCAGAACTTTTCATGTCATTATTCATTAAGTGAAATTCACTCAAATATAGATAACCGTATAATTTATTAGTATTTTTATCATTGGAATTTAGTAATTTGTCAATAAGAGGTTTAATAAATTTATCATTCTCTAAGTTATCATCAAACAAATAATAATCAATTAGTTCATAAGTCTCTCCTTTTTTCTTTTCAGATTCTTTTTTCTTAGAGTATAAGTCCTTTCTATACACTAATTTTTCGCCTTTTATAAAATACCATCTGGCCAATTGGTCTTTTGAATCAGGTTTATGTTCAAACTTTCTAGTTGCATTGCTAAAATTGGTCAGCATGATGAACATTTTCCCATTTTTTTCATGTTCTTTGAAAAAATATGCAATCCTTGCATCAGAAGGCTTGTCTATTTTGTATTCAACGTTAACTTTTTCTTTTTCCGTAACGCCATCATATACTTGTTTTAATATCAAAGCCATGTCATCATATGATAATTGTTTGTAGAGTTCTGTCATGAAGAAAGAATCAGCAAATGTATGATGAACAAAATAAAATTTATTAATCCCCAGTTGGTGTTTTGAATTTTCATTTTCCCGAAATATGTTATAGTCTTTTTGAGCTGATGTAGTTGCTACAAATAAGATAAATAAGAGACTTAACAATAGTTTATTCATGCTATGTTTTTAAAATTTGTGCTAACGTT
>NZ_LQRT01000052.1 GCF_001632745.1 Aquimarina aggregata
CTATTGTCCAACATTTCGGTTTCAACATCTCCAGGTTTTGAGTTTATTTCAAGAGAAACAATCTCATTCAGATATTTATTTATAATTTCTTCCATTTTTCACAATGGCATACAACGTTTTGTATATGTGTCGTAGCAGAGCAAAATGTTACCTTGCTTTTCGATTTTTCTGCGCATTGATTGCTAACTTTTACTTTTTGCAAGCACTGCGCCTTACCAAATATACAAGAACCTTTTGATTCATCACTTAGCTGCTATGATCACATATATCGTGTTGTGCAACGTTTTTTCGTCAGATGTTATGTATTCTACCTTTTAATTTTCGCCTATTAAAATCACTTACTCTCGTTTGGTCTTGTTTGTTAATAATTGCATACGCAATTAAAGGTACTGATAGAAATCCTCCAATTACATAAATAGCATAGTGACTATGACTTTCTTGAAAAATTGGGTTAACTAGAAAGAATACCAGAGGAGTTCCAATTAAAAAGATCAGACCTGCTGCAATTTGAGCAACTTTAGATTGTTTTGCTAAAAGTTCATCAACGTGAAACTCCGAATCCGTTCCACAATTCTTGCAATTCAGTTTTTTAGATTCCCAGTGTTGCATAGCAAATTCCACTCTTGTATAAGCATTGGTTGAGTATCCTATTTCGTCAGAACAGTTTTTACATTTTCCGTATACTCTCATTTATCATTCAGATTAATGTTGCACAACGTTAAGTGTATGTTTTGTTTGGTGATAATCGTTTGCGAAGCGCTAGCGTAGACAAACTATTTGCCAAATGAAATCATACACAGTGTTGTGTGCTTTATGCTTTTTAATTTAA
>NZ_LQRT01000053.1 GCF_001632745.1 Aquimarina aggregata
AAACGTTGTATGCCATTGTGAAAAATGGAAGAAATTATAAATAAATATCTGAATGAGATTGTTTCTCTTGAAATAAACTCAAAACCTGGAGATGTTGAAACCGAAATGTTGGACAATAGTGCTGACAATAATAAGGAATGGAAAAACTGGATACCAATCCAGAGTACCGTAACGGATTTGGAATTATCTGAATTGGAAAAAGAAATTGGACATAGACTACCGGATAGTTATAAAAAATTCCTGAAAATCAAACATTTTTATGAATTGTACATAGCGGAATGCTCTTTCTGCTCGCATCCAATCAATACTTGGAGGGCTAAATTAATGGAAATGATTTTTGATGGATATCCAAGCGAAGATCTAATCGAAACGGGGCGAATTCCTTTTGCCAGTTGGAGTGATTGGGGTTTACTATGTTTTGATACGACAGCCAAATGTGAAAACAATAATTATCCAATTGTTCTTTGGGATCACGAAGTTTATGACCAATTTGAATTTCAATACTCCAATTTTGAAAATATGCTTGAGGAATTAGCTATTGAACACGAAGAACAAAAAGAAGAATAACGCACTACAACACGGTGTATAAAACATAGCCAATAAGTTATAAAACAAAAGGTTTATGCATATTTAGAAAGTCCACCAAATTTTTAATTTGGCTTTTAAAAAGAGAAAAAAAATAAAAACAAAAAATAAAAATTCGGCTCTGTGTTAATCCGAAAAATTAGTGTCTTTTTGCACGCTACGTTTCATACACAACCCGTT
>NZ_LQRT01000054.1 GCF_001632745.1 Aquimarina aggregata
ACGGATAGTAATGGTGATGGTGTTCCCGATGTTTATGATTTTGATGGCGATGGTATTCCAAACCATTTAGATTTAGATAGTGATAATGATGGTTTATATGATGTTGTTGAGACGGGTAATGGTGCGTTAGACACAGATAATGATGGAGTTATTAACGGTAGTGTAGGGTCAAATGGTATTCCTGATACTGCAGAAGATGGGGGCGTAGATGGAGCAGGAGTAAGCGGCGCACCTACTGATACTGATGGTAATGTAAATGATGGTCCTAATTATTTGGATATTGATTCAGATGATGATGGTATTCCTGATAATATTGAGGGTCAACCTACGGTTGGTTATATCGCTCCTATTGTAGATAACCCAGCTACACCATTAATTGATGAATCTGATACTGATGGTAATGGAGTAAATGATGCTTATGATACTAACGGTACTGCATTAGATCCTGATACTGTTGATATCGATGGTACCGGTGGTGGTGATTATATAGATACCGATGCCGATGGCGATGGTATTCCTGATGCTACCGAGGCTTATGATACTGATGGTGATAATGTCCCGGATACCTTACCTGCAAATGCTGATAGTGATGGAGATGGTTTAGATGATAATTATGATACAATTGATTTAGGTACTACCCCTGCAACGAATGCTACCGATGGAGGGGAGTTAGCGACCGATTTTCCAGATGATGATAATGTAGGCGGTGATAGAGACTGGCGAGATCCTTTAGATGCTGATGGCGATGATATTGCCGATAA
>NZ_LQRT01000055.1 GCF_001632745.1 Aquimarina aggregata
CGTTACCCACAATTAGAGAAAATGACTTATAGAATAACAAAATTTGACCCAAAAAAGAGAAATGAAGAAGGGCATTTTCTGGATAATTCCGAATGGACAGCTATTAGCGACATAGGGAAAACTGAATATAGAAACGTGGATTATAAAGAATATGAAAAAACTGAAACGGCATATGCTGAATCTATTAAACTTATTCTTGACGAAAAAAACATATCGAGCTTAAAAATTGACTCATTAGAGTTACGCGATTCGTTCGATGATTTTGAAAATTATAAAAAAGATGGTCGACTAAAGAATATTGATGTTGATTTTTATAATGAAATTGACATTTTAGAAAACGGAACTACTTTAAATTTAACTCAGATTCAAAAAATGATTCGCTTGATTTTAAGAGAAACTGTTTGGATGAATCTACTCGAATCTGAATTTAAAATTACTTTCGGATATGATTATTATATGTATGTTGAATGTTCAGAATTAACTAATTCAACCATAAAACGGATTGAAAAAACGGGTCTTTTTGTCGAGCCAAATATGGGACAAAGGACAATTATAGTTACGGACGAAAACGGAAATGAAATATAAGAACTGTGGGTAACACGATATATAGCAAATAGGGCAGTCAGTGTTTAATCGAAAGGTTGTTGTCTATTTGCAAAGTCGCCAAATCTTTTGATTTGGTATTAAAAAAGAAAAATTAAAACCACGC
>NZ_LQRT01000056.1 GCF_001632745.1 Aquimarina aggregata
TTACTATCCGTGTACACTGTAGTACTACCGTCTCCAATAGTATTACCAGGATCATTATCTGTATCATCCTGCCAGTTGGGAACACCATCACCATCTTCATCTCCATTTGGAGCATTACCGCCACTCTCTACAATATCTGGAATACCATCATTATCATCATCTAAATCTATATTATCGGCAATATCATCGCCATCAGCATCTAAAGGATCTCGCCAGTCTCTATCACCGCCTACATTATCATCATCTGGAAAATCGGTCGCTAACTCCCCTCCATCGGTAGCATTCGTTGCGGGGGTAGTACCTAAATCAATTGTATCATAATTATCATCTAAACCATCTCCATCACTATCCGCATTTGCAGGTAAGGTATCCGGAACATTATCACCATCGGTATCATAAGCCTCGGTAGCATCAGAAATACCATCGCCATCAGCATCGGTATCTATATAATCACCACCACCGGTACCATCGATATCAACAGCATCAGGATCTAATGCAGTACCGTTAGTATCATAAGCATCATTTACTCCATTACCGTCAGTATCAGATTCATCAATTAATGGTGTGGCTGGGTTATCTACAATAGGAGCGATATAACCAACCGTAGGTTGACCCTCAATATTATCAGGAATACCATCATCATCTGAATCAATATCCAAATAATT
>NZ_LQRT01000057.1 GCF_001632745.1 Aquimarina aggregata
TTCAGTGGATCAGCTACAGCACCAGATTGCGGAACAACCCCACCAAGTACTACAGTTAATGGAGGAGTACTTGCAGGAGGTCCTTTTACGTTTACAGTTGGAGATGGTATCGCAGATAACGTTTCAGGAATAACATTAACAGATACGGTAGGAGATACAAATCAATGGATAGTAACTGATGCAGCAGGTAAGATTTTAGGATTACCAGCTTCTCCAGAAGTAGTTGATTTTGATGGAGCTGGAGTAGGAAGTTGCTTTATTTATAATGTAACCTATAACGGATCAATTACAGGTCTTACTGCAGATGCATTAATTTCAGGCTTATCAGGAGATTTTGATCTTTCAAACAGTATAGAAGTTGTAAGAAACCCAGTAGTAACAAATCCAACAGTTGATGGAGGAGTACTTGCAGGAGGTCCTTTTACTTTTACAGTTGGAGATGGTATCGCAGATAACGTTTCAGGAATAACATTAACAGGTACCGTAGGAGATACAAATCAGTGGATAGTAACTGATGCAGCAGGTAAGATTTTAGGATTACCAGCTTCTCCAGAAGTAGTTGATTTTGATGGAGCTGGAGTAGGAAGTTGCTTTATTTATAATGTAACCTATAACGGATC
>NZ_LQRT01000058.1 GCF_001632745.1 Aquimarina aggregata
GGTGATTATACAACTACCGATGTTCAGATTACTATTTTGGCAGGAGATACTACAGGTACAGTTGTAGTACCTACTACAGCAGATACAATTGATGAAGGAGATGAAACCTTTACTGTTGGAATTAGTAGTGTTGATACAGGTACAGTAGGAACTACAACCGATACAGCTATAGGAACAATCATCGATGATGATAATGCTCCAGATATTAGTATAGGAGATGCTAGTGCTATAGAGGGAGGAGATGTAAGCTTCCCAATAACTTTAAGTAATCCAAGTAGTGAGGATATTACATTAACCTTTAGTTTTACGAACGGTACGGCAGAGGATGGTGATTATACAACTACCGATGTTCAGATTACTATTTTAGCAGGAGATACTACAGGTACAGTTGTAGTACCTACTACAGCAGATACAATTGATGAAGGAGACGAAACCTTTACTGTTGGGATTAGTAGTGTTGATTCAGGTACAGTAGGAACTACAACCGATACAGCTACGGGTACGATTATTGATGATGATGATACATCGCAGTTAACACTTACTAAAACAGCAGTCGCAAGTGGTGCACAAGTTGATGATATTATCACATATACATTTACGGTGCGTAATACAGGAAATGTGACTATTAATAATATAATGGTTGATGATCCACTTACAGGTAGCGTAGATTTATCAATAACACCTTCTACATTAGCACCAGGAGAAGAAGGTTCTGCTACAGCAACATATGCTATTACACAGACTGATATTAATCTTGGTGAAGTTATGAATAGTGCAACAGTTATTGGTCAAGATGCTATGGGGAATGATATAATGGATGTTTCTGATAATGGAGACGAAACTGTTGATGATGATGGAGATAATGACCCAACTAATGACCCAACGATAACCGTGATACAACAATTGCCAAACCTTGCATTAAGTAAAATAGGAGTATATACAGATACAAATAATGATAGAGTTCCTAATGCGGGAGATGAAATACGATATACATTTAGAGTACAAAACACGGGTAATGTCGATATTACTAATATTGTATTAACTGATCCTTTACCCGGAATTGTAATTGAGGGAGGTCCAATTGATCTTGTCGCAGGTGAAACGGATGATTCAAGTTTTACAGCTGTTTATGTTTTAACAGAAGAAGATTTACTTTCTGGAAGTGTAACTAATCAGGCAACTGTGACAGGTCAGGATCCAAATGGAATAGATGTTATAGATGTATCAGATGATCCCCTAAATGATACTGATGTTGATACAGATGGTGATGGAGACTTTGAAGATGAAACTATTACAGAAATTGGAGATATATTTGATTTAGACGATGATATTGTTATCTATACGGGTATTAGTCCTAATGGTGATGGTATTAATGACGAGTTTAGAATAGTAGGACTAAACAATTTCCCAAATAATGTTTTACGAATCTATAACCGTTGGGGAGTTCTAGTATTTGAAGAAGATGGATATGAACAACCTGGAGCGAAATCTTTTGCAGGAATTAGTTCAGGTAGAGTGACTATAAGTAAGAAAGAAGAACTACCAGTAGGTACGTATTATTATGTGTTAGACTATGAAAATACAGCTGGTGTACGTAAATCAAGAGCAGGTTACTTATATATAAATAAATAAAATGTTTAAGAATAATATATATTTGTTATTCCCTAATCGAATTAAAATACTTATGAATAAACTATTATTTCTATTTATGCTAGTAGTTTTTGGCCTTACTACAACATCTATTAACGCCCAGCAAGATGCCCAGTATACACAATATATGTATAATACAATTAGTGTTAATCCAGCGTATGCAGGAAGCCGAGGGGTATTAAGTGTAATGGGATTGCATCGCAGTCAATGGGTAGGCCTAGAAGGAGCGCCACGTACGCAAACGTTAACACTTAATACTCCGATTGGAGATAATGAACGTTTAGGCTTAGGTTTGTCTATTGTTAATGATGAAATCGGTCCAACAGATGAAACATATATTGATATTGATTTTTCATATACAATACCTGTTTCAGAAGAAGGTAAGTTAAGTTTTGGTTTAAAAGCAGGAGCACATTTGTTAAATATCGATTTTCAGCAATTAACCCAGTTTAATCAAAATGATAATCTATTCGAAACTAATATTGATAATAAATTTAGTCCTAATGTAGGAGTTGGAGTATATTATCACACCAATAAGTTTTATTTTGGATTAAGTGCGCCTAATTTATTAGAAACAGATCATTTTGACGAGAGTACTACAAGCAGTGATAGTGATGCAGTAAGTTTTCTTGCAGAAGAGCGAATTAATTATTATTTGATAGCAGGGCATGTATTTGATATAAGCCCGGATGTAAAGTTTAAACCAGCAGTATTAAGTAAAGTAGTATTTGGAGCACCATTACAAGTAGACGTGTCAGCTAACTTTTTGTTGTATGACCGATTAACCTTAGGTGCTGCATATCGTTGGAGTGCTGCAGTAAGTGGAGTAGTAGGGTTTCAAATATCTGACTCTATGATGATAGGTTTTGCTTATGATAGAGAAACAACCGAGTTAGGAAGATCACAATTTAATGATGGTAGTTATGAAGTTCTATTACGCTTTGAATTATTTAAGAAATACAATAGAATGCTTACACCAAGATTCTTTTAATTACAATTTATAGAAAATTAATACACAGATATACAGATATGGGGAAACGTTTACTTAAATCATTGTTGTTTGTTATTGTCTTTTTATCTCTAGGAACAGTGTTTTCTCAAGAAAAGAGATTAGAAAAAGCTAAAACACAGTATGATAGGTATGAGTATATTAATGCTCAAGAAACTTATCTTAAGGTCGCCGAAAAAGGATATAGAAGTGCAGATCTTTTTAGAAATCTAGGAGATAGTTATTATTTTAACGGGCAATTAAATGAAGCGTCAAAATGGTATAAAGAACTCATCAATTCATATCCTGAGGATATTGCTCCAGAATACTACTTTCGCTATGCACAAACCTTAAAAGCAAATGATAATTATAAAGAAGCAGATATCTATTTAAATAAATTTGCCGACGTAAATGCAGATGATCAAAGGGCAAAGATGTATAAAAGAGACCCTAACTATTTGCAACGAATAGATTTTCAGTCAGGTAGATACGAAATTGAAAATTTAGAAATAAATTCATCTTTTACAGATTTTGGAACGGCATTTTATGGAGATAATATAGTATTTAGTTCTTCTAGGGATACACTAATTTTTACAAAGAGTATACATCAATGGAATAATGAAGCATTTTTGCAATTATTTAAAGCCGAATATGATTCTGTAAATGGAGAATTGTCAGAGATCGAAAAATTTGGTAAACGCATAAATTCAAAATTTCATGAGTCAACCCCTACATTTACTAAAGATGGAAAGACGATTTATTTTACAAGAAATAATTATATCGATAAGAAATTAGGAAAAGATAAACGAGGTACGAATAAACTTAAAATTTATCGATCAGTTAAAGCCGACGATGGCACTTGGTCTTCTCCAGAAGGGTTACCATTTAATAGTGATGAATACTCTACTGCGCACCCTACTTTAAGTGTAGATCAACAGACATTGTACTTTGCTTCAGATATGCCAGGAGGTAGAGGATTGTCAGATATCTACAAAGTGGCAATAAATACTGATGGGACTTTTGGTGAACCCGAAAACTTAGGAGAAAGAATTAATACAGAAGGAAAAGAAACATTTCCCTTTATAAGTGATAACAATGAACTTTATTTTTCATCTAACGGTCAGATAGGATTAGGTGGATTAGATGTATATGTTACACATTTAGAACCTAAAACTAAACAAGAAGGGGATATTATAAATGTTGGTAAACCGGTAAACGGAACCAAAGATGATTTTGCATTTATTATTGATTATAAAACTAAAAAAGGTTTTTTCTCTTCTAATAGAGAAGGAGGAAAAGGAGGAGATGATATTTATGGTTTTGTAGAATTAGAAGAACTTCGAAACTTCTGCGAAATTACGATAGCAGGTACAGTTAAAGATAAAGATACTAATGAATTTATCTCGGGAGCAAAAGTCACAATATTAGATAGCAATAACACTATAATAGAAACAATTGTAGTTGGAGATGATGGAGCATATACTTCTACTAAAAAGATAGAATGTAACACTAAATACTTTGTTAGAGCAGAAAAAGATGAATATGTTACTGTAGAAGAATTAAAGGATACTCCAAATGAAACAGAGACTTTACAAGTACCACTTCTCCTAGAAAAGAAAATTAAATCTGCAGAAATAGGAGATGATCTAGCGAAGCTGTTATCATTGAACAAAATATATTTTGATTTTGATGCATTCTATATCCGTACCGATGCTAGTGTAGAATTAGCTAAAGTAATTGAAGTGATGAAACAATATCCAGAAATGAAAATAGAAGTTGGATCACATACAGATAGTCATGGAGACGATAACTATAACTTGAGGTTATCAGAACAAAGAGCCAAAGCGACTGTAGCGTATATGATTAAGAATGGAATTTCTGTAGAACGTTTAACAGGCAAAGGATACGGAGAAACTCAGCCAGTTAATGATTGTGGTAATGATACCAACTGTACAAAAGATGAGTATCAATTAAATAGGCGTAGTGAATTTATAATTGTCAAATAATTTATAACAGTTCTATATAAACTAAAAACGTATAAAAAACACCTTAATCATTAAGGTGTTTTTTATTTTCACAGCTTTTGCATACTATACTAGCCTAAATTTGGTTCTAAATTATGAATTGGTAGTACAAGTATGATTTTGTAATTTTGACATAATAAAAAAGAATGGAAGAAGAAAAAGTCATTTTAGTTAACGAAAATGATGAGCAAATAGGGCTTATGCCCAAATTAGAAGCACATGAAAAGGCAGTTTTACATCGTGCCTTTTCGGTATTTATTATTAATGATAAAAACCAATTAATGCTTCAACAAAGAGCGCATCATAAGTATCACTCACCTGGTTTATGGACCAATACCTGCTGTAGCCATCAAAGAGATGGTGAAAGTAATATAGAAGCAGGAACTCGAAGATTACAGGAAGAAATGGGATTCACAACATCGTTGAAAGATTCTGTGTCATTTATTTATAAAGCCCCTTTTGATAATGGATTAACAGAACATGAATATGATCATGTGTTAATTGGAACATATGAAAAAGATCCAATTATAAACCCTGAAGAGGCGGCTGATTGGAAATGGATGGATATTGAAGATGTGAAAAAAGACATTGAAACACACCCAGAAACCTATACAGAGTGGTTTAAAATCATTTTTAATAAATTTTACTCACATATTACCTTATGAGGATTAAAGCCTGTAGAAAAGCCCATTTTAATGCTGCACATCGATTATATCGAAAAGATTGGAGTGATGAAAAAAACGCTCAAGTATTTGGGAAATGTAGTAACCCGAAATATCATGGACATAATTATGAGCTTATCGTAAGTGTTATTGGAGAAATTGATCCAGAAACAGGGTTTTTAATAGACCTTAAAATCTTAAAAGATTATATCAAATCTGAAGTTGAAGATTATATGGATCATAAAAACCTGAATGAAGAAGTTGCAGAGTTTGCAGACCTTAATCCAACAGCAGAAAATATCGCAGTAGTAATTTGGAATCGATTAAGAAACAAAATCGAATCTAAATTTGATATTGAAGTAACTTTGTATGAAACACCTCGTAATTTTGTAACGTATACAGGAGAGTAATGGCATTAGAAATAGGAGATAAAGTCCCAGAGTTTAAGGCTACAAATGATGAAGGCCAAGATTTTAATAGTATCGAAGTAATTGGTAAGAAACCAGCAGTGATTTATTTTTATCCTAAAAATTTTACACCGGGTTGTACCAAAGAGGCTTGTGATTTTAGAGATAGCTATACAGATTTTAAAGAATTGGGAGCAGAGGTTATTGGGATAAGTTCAGACAGTGTTAAATCTCATACAAAATTTAAAAATAGATATAAATTACCCTTTATATTTTTGTCTGATGCGCAAGGTAAAATTAGAAAGCTTTTTGGGGTTAAGGCAGGTTTATTGGGTTTGTTACCAGGAAGAGAAACTTATGTGATAGATCAAGAAGGAATTATACAATTAAAATTTAATAGTATTAATGCTGCCAAACATATGAGTAAAGCATTAATTAAGATAAAGGAATTAATAAAATAATAGCTAGTTAATATTTCTGAAAACACTAATTTTGCATAAAATATATTTAAAATGGCAAACAAGAGAGACCTTAAGAAAGATATCAACTATGTATTAGGAGATATCATAGAAGAAGTTTATGTATGGGAGTTAAACAATCCAGGAAAGGATAATAAGTCAGGAGAGGCAATTATTGATGAAGCAATATCGTCTTTCGATAGTTTTATGGCCAGAGCTAACCAGCGCAAGTTAGAAAATCCGTCAAAGCATTTTAAAGCTATTCGTGAGGATTTAGAAAAAACGGCAACAGCTTTAGTAGAGAAAGTAAATTCCTTATAATTTTTTTAAAAAAATGTTTGCAGATTTAATTCAAGAAATTATATTTGCAACCGTTTTGCCGATGTAGCTCAGCTGGCTAGAGCAGCTGATTTGTAATCAGCAGGTCGTGGGTTCGAGTCCCTCCATCGGCTCTTTATAAAGGTCTTGAATTTTAAATTCAGGGCTTTTTTTATTTCCAAGTATTTACCCTTTCTGATTTGTCTTGAAATGAAGCAGCTAGAGAGTGTATTCTGGACTTTAATAAGATCTTACGTCCTTCAATATTTCTGGTAAAAACCAATTTACATTTTCCAACATAAGATTTCCAATTGGATTCAAAATTAGTAGCTAGCGACTTTTGTTTACCCAAAAGTTCTGGTACAGCATGAAAATCTTTTTGATCAATAAGGTTAAAAAGAGTAGCTTTTCTAATAATAACATATCTAGGATTATCTATAGTATCAATTATTTCTGATAAGGAAGTGATAAAAACTGATTTTTCAAAAGTACTTGCCCCTTCAAGATGACAAAATACAGCACCATATTCATCTTGACTAGTTAGAACAACTAATTTTTCTCTAGGAGTTTTTATAACATGGTTATTAATAAGTGATGCAAGTAATGCTTCACCAATACTTTTGATATCTTTAGAAATATCTCTATGTTTTAGATATAAACTACTAGTTCTGTACAGTAATCTTCCAAATATAGCAATTCCTGCAATTCCTGCTACAGTTACAAATGATAAAAGATGTTCAAGAGTCTTAATACGATTTATATTTCGTAATGCAATTTCAAGAATAGTCTCCCCAAAAGTGGCAATTCCCGATACTAGAAAAGCGCTTAAATTAGCTATGGTCTTATTGAAGTATAAAGATGTAACTTGTTTATAGTTTTGTTGTGATGGAAAAGGTACTTTTATTTCTTCAATAAGAGTGATTCCTTCTTCTAGAGCTTTTTTCCAGCTTAACTCTAATTGATTCCTGTTATTAGCACATGCAAACATTTTTTGATTAACATCAAAGATTTGTTTTGCAGTAGTAAAATTTGTGGGAAGATGTAATCTATCTATACCATTCTCTATTCTGGGATTACTATCAAGAGATACTCCTACAAATGCTTTAAAACGTCTTTTTAATAAGGAATAATCTACTCCACCATCATTATCTAATACATCCACGCAAACCAAATGCCATATATTTCCTGTTTTTAAAGGGTTTGATTTCTGAGTCCTAATTGCTCTTCCTCTCATTTGATTTGATAAGACATAAGAGCCTACAAAACTTGCTAGTATTAGTGCGTTTATAGCTGGAGCATCCCAACCTTCGCCAAGTAAAGATTTAGTTCCTATTAAAATTTCAATATGACCTTCTTGAAATAATTGTGTGATAATATGAACTATATTTTGTTTAAGCCTTTCTGATGTTTTTATGACTAGAAAATTTGGATCATAGGATAAAGGAGTAGTAGCAATAGTATCTATTTTATATAACTTACAATAATAATCTAGTTGATTTAAAGCAGTAAAGGGTATGATAATAATACTTCCCGTAAGGACACCAATTTTAGAGGATAAATTTTTAGTTCTCCTAAGTTTTTCAAAAATAGGAATGACACCAATAGAAGTAAGAGGTAAAGTGTTTTTTGGTGTACTTACAAGTAGTTCTTTTCTGATATAATCGGTAAGAATAACCATTCTAAGATCATTACCTAGGGATAACGATTCAAAGTCGACTATTTCTTTTATACTCTCTAGTTTACTTATGCTCGAACTAAGAAGTTTATTTCGTTTTTGGTGTTGTGCAAAGCTTATTTTTTTCCGATTTACAACACCGTTTCTCTTGAGTTTATTTAATAATAATTCTCGATACTCCTTATCTTCATCTGTATGGTAAATATAAAAGGTTAGTAGTGTTTCTATCCATTCATAATTTAATTCGGGAATTTTAAAATTTTTATCTCCGATCACATCAAGGTGTAATGGACTTATTTCAACACCAACTGCATTAAGATAGATAAGTATTGCAGCGTAATTTTCTATATTAGAATAAATCCATTCTAGTTCTTGTAGAGGTTGGATGTAACATCTTAGGGCTAATAGTTTGGATTTTAATATTGTGTCAGCTTTTATTTGGGTAAAAAGTTGTTGTGTGTTGTTATTATATTCTTTGATCTTCGAACCTTCTTCAGGAGTAGGGTAAGAAAACATGATGTAATCTTGATGAGGGCATAAATCATTTTCTAAAACTAATTCAGGAACAGATATTTCTGCATCTACAGGACCATTGAGCTCAATATACCGTTGCCATTCATTATAGCTAACATCATAGGGTGGAGTAGCTGTTAAGCCAACTATCGTAGGTTCTAAGTTTTTCTTAACTTCGGTTAAAGATTTCCACCATGCATTTTTAAGATGGTGTGCTTCATCAACTACAATAGTTGAAATTTTTTCTTTTTTAAGTCCTTCTATTATTGTTTTTGCTGTCGTATTTGAAAATTGTAAGTCATCATCACTAGATTCTTCTGCAATTTTATAATCTTTATTTTCTATTGTTTTTCCAGAACATGCTGCATGCAAGCCTTGATAGGTAGATACTGTTAGAAACTTAGGTTCTTTAATGTTTATAGAAATCCAATTTGGGGTTGATTTAGTTCGAAGAAATAACTCACAAAACCTTTGAATCCATTGATTTCTAATAGCAATAGTAGGAGCTAATATAAGAGTAGGTTTATTAAGGCGTAAAGCAACCTCAATCCCTAGAATAGTTTTTCCCGATCCAGGAGGAGCTATTATATGAAGATGGTTGTCATTAAGGTGAGATTCTAATTCTTGAAGTACACGTTGCTGATAACTTCTCCAAGGGTACTTGAATTTTATATCAGTCGGAAATTGCTTCAAATTAGTATAGTTTCAAAATAAATAATGGCAAAACAAACTATGGAATGATAGAATCATTTTTTTTAACGGCAGCTTCCTTAGCTTTACGTTCTTTAATATACGTTATAAGTTGTTTGCCATATAAAGATTTTTTTACTTTAGGGCTTAAAGAGTTAGCTACCGTGTCTAGGTACTTGATATTAGCATCAAACACTTCACTTAGCGTTATATAAGGAGCAACTTCAAGTTTTTTATTATACATAGCAAAGTTTATTGTATACAAATATTTTTGCTTTAGTAGTTTTTTATACGCCTCGTCATTTTCGATTAATTTCTCATCATCTTTTTGTTTACTGGCTTCAAAATTTTCTTTAATTAACCTTAAGTTTCTAGCATTAAAGCGTTCAAGCATTTTTTTATATTCCTGAAACTTAGCTTCATTTTTTCCTCCTACAACTTTAGCATCTTTTTCAAAATCTCCTAGTGTAGTATTGATGGTAATAGTTCCAGGTTCTGCAAAAAAGTCTATACGGTCATTATAACGTGCTCCATCATTTTTATCTAAATACAAATAATGAATCTCTGGCTCAGAAACTTGTGATTTCATTAAAAAATCTGACTGCCCTTCTATATAGACAGAATCAACATTTACAAGTACAGTATCTTGAATCTTTTGAAGATATAACATTCCTTTTTTTAGACCTTTAATGTTACCAGATACAGTAACATTACCAGCTTTTGGAGGGGTGCTACAATTTGTGAAAAAAATAAGTAATATTAGTACGATTGATAATTGTTTCATTGATGGTATTTTGTTTTCATAAATGTGGTTACAAATATGCTATAATTTAGCTTTAAATACTAACTCCCAGAGGCGATTTGCATTAATATTGTACATAAAATTGCACCATAAGTTCCAACAACGTAACCAAACACTGCTAAAAGTACTCCTACTGTAGTTAGTGATGGGTGAAAAGCAGCTGCAACTACGGGTGCTGATGCTGCACCACCAACATTAGCCTGACTACCGACAGCCAAGAAAAAATAAGGTGCTTTTATTAGCTTTGCTACAGCTATAAGTAATAAAGCATGAATAGACATCCATACTATACCAATTGCTATTAAACCAGGGTTTTCAAAAATACGAGCGATATCCATTTTCATACCAATAGTGGCAATTAATATATAGATAAAAATACTTCCTATTTTACTAGCACCTGCACCTTCATATTGTTTTGCTTTAGTATAAGATAACAGTATGCCTATTGCAGTGGCAATCGTGATCATCCAGAAAAATTTAGAAGTAAATGATGATAGTGCTGAACTTTTATCATTAAATATTTCAAAATTCTCTGATAACAGATTAGAAATACCTCCAGCTCCCCAATGCGCTATACCGACGGTTAAGAATGCAATAGATAGCATGATTATATAATCTGATAACGTTGGATTTCTAGTTATACTATTGGCATAAGTAGAGACTTTTTCTTTTAGAGATTCTATAGCACTAGTATCTGCATTTAGCCATTTATCAATTTTTTTGCTTTTGCCAATACCTATGAGTAATATAGCCATCCATAAGTTTGCAACTACAATGTCAACAAGTACCATTCCGCCATATTTGTCAGGATTATATTCATAAATTTCTAACATTGCAGCTTGATTTGCACCTCCTCCAATCCAACTGCCAGCAAGAGTAGATAACCCTCTCCATACAGCATCAAATCCCGCTCCACCTACAGTTTCTGGAGAGAACGCAGAGATTAACAAAATGGCCAAAGGTCCACCAATAATAATACCGATAGTCCCGGTAAGAAAAATGATCAAAGCTTTGGGACCTAAATTAAAAATACCTTTTAGGTCAATACTTAATGTCATTAAAACTAATGAAGCAGGTAAAAGATATCTGCTGGCAATAAAATATACTTTTGAAGATTGTTTTTCTAAGATTCCGTCGGCGTTCATTTCTTGCCATTCTGGAGAAATGATTCCTAACGAATTAAATATAGAGGGTAAGAGATAACATA
Source organism: Aquimarina aggregata (assembly GCF_001632745.1). GTDB lineage: Bacteria > Bacteroidota > Bacteroidia > Flavobacteriales > Flavobacteriaceae > Aquimarina > Aquimarina aggregata. Next base: position 11,395 of record NZ_LQRT01000058.1, read on the forward strand.
ACAAGACCCCTGGAACAATTTTATAAAACGTTTTCCAAAATTTTTTAGAACTGGATTCAGTATAAAAAACTAATCCTAAGCAAAGTATTAAAATACCAAAAACGATCGTATCGTCAGTAAAATAAGGGATATTCTGCATCGTTGAGTTTTTAATTATAGAGTAGAGTTAAGGGTGTACTCTAAGAAAATAGTATTGCAAAATACATTATTTTAAAAAGGCAAGAGAATATTACTATATAAATTTATTGTGGGCTAGTCATTAATCCAGCTCTTGAATAACTTTTTTTGTTGTAAAGTTGCACTAGTGTTTTGTTCTAAGATACTTTTTTCAACGGTTGGCTCTACAACATTAGACTTAAGTGTCATTTCTTGACCATCACGTTTGATGCGAAATGTAATATCATCTCCTATTTTCCATTCATTTGAATCTCCAAAAAGGTCATAGATATTTTTAATGTTGTATGCTTTGTTATTTATGTTTAATAAAATGTCACCGGCTTTTATTCCGATGTTATTTAGAAAACTATTAAAATTACCATTGGATTCAAATTGAATTTCTTTGGTATTTTCAGAACCTTTTACAAAAGGTTCTTGTTCATGTAAAAAATAAGATGACTTTTCGTTTAGAACACCATATTTTACACCTACTTTATCAAAATAAAACTCATAATTAATAGGTTGCCCTTGGATCACATGATTTTCTAAGAAATCATTTATCTCTTTGTAAGAAAGTTCTTGTATGGTTTTGAATAACTCGTTGTCTTTAAACGGGGTGTCTATACCAAACTCGGCAGATAAGTTTTTGATAAGATCTAATATCCCATAGGCACCATCACTTTTTTCACGCATTATAATATCTAGGCACATGGATATTAAGGCGCCTTTTTCATAAACATTTCGGTAATCCTTTAAATAGGGGTTTACAAGTATGTTTTTACTCATTTCAGTAAATGAAACAGTATCGTCAAAAGTTTTAGATACTTTGATTTTATCATGTAACCTTTCAAAAAAATCTTCTTTGGTAATTAGTCCTTGCGAGATTTGAAATAGTAGAGAGAAATATTCGGTAGTGCCTTCATACAACCAAATATGTTCTGACATTTTTGGATTGTTATAATCAAAATCGTGAATTTCTTCAGAGTGAATAGTAAGCGGCGTTACAATGTGAAAAAACTCATGTGATACTATGTCGGTAAGTGCTTCGTTTAGCTTTTTATGAGAAAGGGACTCTGGTAAAACTACAACTGTAGAGGCATTGTGTTCTAAAGCTCCAAAACCATGCGCATCTTCTTTTTTGGTAGAAGATAGATATAGTAATATGCTGTACTTTTTAGTAGCGTTTATTTCTCCTAGAAAATTACGTTGAGCACGTATCATACGTTCCATTTGAGGCATTAATCTCGCGGCTCTATGGATTTTATTTGGGGAGTAGACACTAAGAAGTATTTCAATACCATTTACTGTAAAAGTAACTTGATCAGGTTCAGAATACATTATAGGAGAATCAGCTACTTCAGCATACCTTTTAAAAACAAAAAAATCCATGTCGTAATTTATATTCTCTAAGGACTTTTCTGGAATAATTTCTATTGCAGAAGTTGAAGCTTCTAATGATGTTGGATGCTTTACAAATAATTTATATTTACTTTCCTTAAGTCCACTAAAGTAGCCAACAAAGGCATAGAGATTTAATACAAAACTTTTGTTTTTTAAAATGTTCGAACCTGTTGGAGAAAAAATGCTATGACTATTTTCGGTATCAAAGGTGTCATTAACTAAATAAGTGATTCTGTCTAATTTTTGTACGTTATTTATTTTCCATCGGTTATCACCAAATTTTTGAGTATATAATACATTGCCTTCTTTGTCTAACGCTTGAAAATCTTCAACATACTTTCCATAATTATTATTTTGATAGGTGCCCGGAACAATTTTTGGTAAATAATAACTTATAGTATCAGAGTCTAAATTGGTAACCTTAATTTCTACTTTAACCTTATCTTCAATTACATTAAACAAATCTAATGTAGCCATAACCGTTGGTTTTTTTGGTATTACTGTCGAAATTGAAGGTTTGCAGGAAGCTACTGCATTAGATATGGATATTGCAAGTACTAGGTTAATTAAGATTTTAATTATTTTCAAGACAATTTTTATTTGATATTATTTTTAATATAAATGGCAACGCCATCTTCTTTTCCAGAACGTGTTACTACATTGGCAACATTTAGTGTTTCTGGTTTTGCATTTGCTACAGCGACTCCCATTCCTACGGCATCAATCATTTCGATATCATTAAAATTATCACCAAATGCTACTGCATCTTTAAGCGGGATATTAAAATGGGTATTTAATAACATCTCTATTGCTGTTAATTTTGAGATACTTTTATGAGCTACCTCAATATACGTAGGTTTTGAACGATATAAGTGTAATTTCTGTTTAAAATTATAATCTAAAAAATTATACATTTTGTCAATAGCAGATTCTTCACCCATACACATGATCTTATGGGCTCCGATATGTGCTGTTTTCCATTCCTTTATTACATCTTCTATTGGTTTAACGACAGGATTTACTTTTGTGTTTTGAGCTTCTCGATTAGCCCAAAAGTCCATTTCAGGAACAAACCAATCATCGTTATGATATAGACTTAGATGTACTTTTTTATCCTTATTAAAGTCTCGAAGCTCTTCAATAATTTTTGTAGGGATAAAGGTTGAATGCACTATTTTTTGATTGATTAAGACTAAACCACCATTATAACAAATAAGAGGTTGATCTTTAATCTGTAACTCTTCTTGTAAATGTCTCATAGCACTAGGCATTCTAGATGATATTAAAACGACAGGAATAGTATCTTTAATTCTGTTAATTTCTGATATAGTAAATTCTGAAAGTTCTCTTTCAGAATTTAATAAAGTACCATCAATATCAGAGAAAACAATGCGATGCTGCATTATACAATTTTAGATTTAGGTTAGTATATCTATTAAAATTTACTACTTATTTACAAAGTTAACAATACTAGTAATAACTTCTGGCATAATTTTTCGCCAGGATTCATTATACGATTTATGATTTTCTAATCGATCTCCTTTGATTTCTTTAAGAATATGGTTCATGTTAGGTACAATTACGTATTCGGATTGGGGAGCAGATTCTTTTAATTTTTCTGCTTGAGATAGCGCTACTTGGATGTCTTTTTCACCATGAATAATTAATACAGGTGTTTCTAGTTGAGATATTTCATCGGTAGGGGTATATTTTACCCATGATCGCATAAAAGGTTGTAATTCTGATCTAAATATTGAAGCCAAAGCAGGTTCATAATTTGTAGCGCGCCCGTTATCTCTTAATTCTCTAAATGCTACAATCGCACTTTTATCTAATCCAGGAGCTTGTTTCGAAATTTGTTCTATAATTACTTCATCAATTGATTGGGCGTTTCCTGCTATTGAAATAAAACCATTTACTGTAGAATCTTTTGCTGCTAACATACCAATTAATGATCCTTGACCATGACCCGCTACAATAATCTTAGTATATGTTTTGTTTCGTTTGAAATACGCAATAATAGATTTTACATCTGTAATGTAATGATCAAAAGAAATTTCATCTTCGCGTATGCCTAGTCCTTCCATTTTAAAAAGCCTTTTATCATATCTGTACGTTGCTATTCCTTGTTTAGCTAGGTCATATGACAGTTTTTTAAAAGTATCATTCTTAGACATTCGATCATTACCATCTCTGTTGATTGCTCCGGCATCCATTATTAATATTATAAGAGGTACCTCTTCTTCGTCAGTGTAAGGAGTTACTAGCGAACCTTCTACATACCGGTTGATTTTTACTATTGCAGAATTATATTCTTTTTCTTGGGCAAAACATAAGGTTGAAATAATAAGAAAAAATAAAGAATATATAAATCTCATATTTGGGGATTAGATTAATTTATAAAGTTAATTAGTATTGAACTCTTATCATAAAAACAATTAAGGGTAAATACAATAAATAGTACTATACAAAACGATGAAAACCTAGCCATATTTTGATTTCCAAAATAAGAATTAATTATTTCTTATAATTTTTAACTAATCACTAACATAGCCTTTTTTATCTTTGCTTCAAAATAAAAGATAATGAATATTCGCACAACAACCGTACTGGTTGTATTTCTAATCTCATTTACAGCATTTTCAACAAATTATGATTGGGGTAAGACTGGTCATAGAGCAACTGGAGAAATTGCAGAAACCTATTTAACAAAAAAAGCTAAAAGAGCAGTATCAAGTATTTTGAATGGAGAAAGTTTAGCATTGGTATCGACCTATGCTGATGAAATTAAAAGCGATAAAAAATACAAAGGATTTAGTCCATGGCATTATGTGAATTTTTCTTTTGATAAGAAATATGGTGAAGAAGCACCTAGTGAATATGGAGATTTGATTCAGGGTATCGAAAAATGTATTTCGGTACTTAAAGATGAAAAATCCTCTGACCTCGATAAAACATTTCATCTTAAAATGTTAGTGCATTTTTTGGGAGACCTTCATCAGCCTTTACACACCGGAAGAGGAGAAGATAAAGGTGGTAATGATATACAAGTACAGTGGTTTAGAGATGGATCGAATCTACACAGAGTATGGGATAGTGATATGATTGATTACTACGGTATGAGCTATTCAGAATTATCTATAAATACAGCAGAATTATCAAGATCCGAGATTGAAAATATAGAAACAGGTACTATTGTAGATTGGGTTCATGAATCACAACAACTGGCAAAGAAAGTTTATGATTCTGCCAATGTTGGAGAGAAACTAGGATATAAATATATGTATGATTATTTTCCTATTGTACGATCACAATTACAAAAGGGAGGTGTGCGGTTAGCTAAAATATTAAATGAGATATTTGGATAAGGATTAACCGGCCTCAATAGTCATTTCTTTTCTATATTGTTTTGGAGACATTGCAAAGTGTTTTTTAAAGGTTTTAGTAAGATGACTTTCATCGGTGTACCCTAATTGATATGCAATCTCAGCAATAGTAAATTCTGTATGTTGTAATCTATATTCTACAAGTTTCATTTTATATTTAGTAACATACTGATGTATCGATTCACCTGTTTTTCTTTTAAAGTAGGTGCTAATAGAGCTTTGAGACATGTTAAACTTATTTGCTAAAAAATTAATTTTAGTAAGATCATTATCATATACATTTTGCCTAATATGTCCTAAGATTTGATCGATCTTTGTATTACCAACAAGTATTTCTCTTTGATTAGAAGTATATTTTTCAGAAATATTTCTCATTATAATACTCAAAATAGTACTTATAGCATTCGAAATAATTTCTTGATAATAGTTCTTTTCATTTTTAAACTCATCTAAAACTACGTTGTGAATATCCCAAATAATATTTCGATCTTCTTCGTGACAAATAACATCACCAGGAATGATGTTAGGATGATGCAATAGTTGTTCAATTCTTTGTAACCAGTATTTCCTATCGGGTAAGTTCACCTTACTGGAAAATAAAAGTTCAGTGAATTTAAAATAAGTAAATTTAGAATGTTTTTCTATTTCGAAATGGTGTGTGTCTTCAGGTGCTAGTAAAAAGATATTATTCTCTGAGTACGCAAATCTAACACCGTTAATAGTATGATAACCGCTTCCTTTCTCAACGAAGATAATTTCAAAATAATTGTGGTTATGAGGCTCCGCTTCCCATTCATCAATAGCATATTGATGCACAACAAAGGTCTCATGCAAAGTGTAACGATTCATAAACATTTTTTAACATTCTTAAAGTTACAAAAATAAAATCAATAAACAGGAATTGTTTTTTACATGTAATAATCAACGAAATCGTTTGATGTTGTTGATATGTAGTTAGTTGTGTCTTTTTTTTACAAGTTTAAGGTATAATTATACAAGTTTTGAGGTTTTTTTACGACGTATATTTGTAGCATAGAGTAGCACAGTTGTTTTTAATAGAGTTTTTATGAAATTTAGAATTTATATATATCCAGTTATAAGAATAATAATGGGGATGTCGTTGGTTTTATATAGTGTATATAATGTCATTAAATATCGTAGGTTTTTAGATAGACTTGATCATTACTTTGATCAGGCTTCAATATTTGATATTGGTTTTATTGAAGCTTTGGCTCCATTAGTACCTTTTGAAGAATTTGTAATAGGAATTTTTTTAGTACTCAATATTTTTAAGAGGAAGGTTTTAATTGCCTCGATTCCATTATTCGGTTTTTTTACACTTTTCTTGCTTGATGTAAATCAAATTAGTTGTGCATTTATATATGCAATATTTTGTGTAACGGCGATAATATTATTAAAGAAAGATAAATATGATTTGTATGCAGACAGAAATTCTGCAGATTCATTTCGTATGATACAATAGTTTTGATTTTTCCCTTTAAAAGGATTTTGTGAATTGATTTTTTGTTTGATTGTAGATACCCTTGCATATAGTGTAAGGGTATTCTTATGTAATTAATCTAAAGGTGAGATTGATTCTTGGTTCCACTTTTTTTTGTGTTTTTGGGATTTGATGTAACCAGCATTCTTGTGTTCTTCCTTGCATAAGTAGTAGACTGCCAGGCTGTAATAATATCTTTTGTTTTAAGTTTTTGTTGTTTTTATGTTTAAAATGAAACCAACGTGCTTGACCAAAACTGCATGAAGCAATAATTGGATTATGTCCTAATTCTTTTTCATTATCCGAATGCCATCCATTACTATCCTGGCCATCTCTATATAAATTTAGTAAGCAACTTGTAAAAGATATTGTACAGACTTTTTCTAACTCTTTTTTAATCAATAAAAGCTCTTTTGTAAAAGGGTTAGGTTTCATAGTTATATTAGAATATGTGTAGGCATTGTCATTATTTGCATATAAAGCAGTAAGTCGGGGTTGCGGATATGTTTTTCCAAAAACGGTAATGTCATCTTGTTGCCATTTAATAGTATTTTTTAAAATTTTAAATAGCTTTTCGGCCATGTTTTTACTAAAAAAATGGGGATAGTAACGTACATCTGCATCGATCATATCTAGTTGTATATAATCACCCTGCAAATCAAATAATGGTAAACTCATGATAAAAATCTAATCTATATATACTGATATGCCCAATATATGATACCAAACTGTAAAAACAATCTAAAAACCAGTATTGATTTGGGAAGATTAAGGCTTGCTTTTTTATGAACCAGCATATGAATGTGTACTGGAAAAAATAGAATTAGCATAATTACAATTGCCCAAAGGGAAAATACTCTCGAAGTTGTAAACAATAATCCTATACCGGCACTAAGTTCTGCAAGACCACTTAAATAGACAATTAATTTATGATAAGGTATGTACAATGGCATAACCCTCATAAACGCCTTTGGACGAACAAAATGAAAAATTCCTGCAATGATAAAAATAGAAGATAAAATATATAAATGCCAACTCATTAAACGCCAGTAGTTTTTTGTTTACCAGATTCACTAAGTGCAAAATCTTTACTACGAGTCATTTTTCTAATAAAGCTCACTTTTCTAAAGCGTAGTGCAGTCCAATCATCATCAATAGAAACTTGTCTTACAGGTTCTAAATTATAATCACCAAGAACCCCCCATCCATAATCTCTTGTAATTTCTGATGTGTAATTCTTAGAACTTTTCTTAGGGTAGGCAAACCATAAAATGCCATCTCCTACAAATTTAGGATACAATGTCTCAATACGATTTTCGATTTGTTTTTTCTCAGTAACAAAAACTATGGCAAAATCTACCTCAGATACCTGTATCAAAGATTCTTTTACATCTACATCTTTAAGGCAATCTAATTCTTTACAAAAGCCCTTGGGCTCATTAAGTATCAAAACCTCGTCTAACTCAGGAGGAAGCTGTAATTTTTTAAAAAGCGGAGTCATGATTGTGAATTTTTAGAAAATGTGCTTTCTAAAGATACAAAAAATGTAGATGATATTTACTATAATAGCTAGAATTCATAAAACAATATGTTTAATAAAATACAGTAGAATTCGCAATTTTATAGCGTATAATTAAAATCTGATGTGAAAAATTTAATATTTAACATTAAAACGTAAAAATATAGCAAGTCGGATGCAATAAGACAGTTATTTTGTAGTTTGCACAATACAAACTCAAACTTATTAATTATGAAAAATTCTTTTAAAAGCATCGCGCTAGGTGCTTTGGCACTCGCTATGTGTGGTGTATTCGTTTCTTGTGAGAATGATCAATCAGAAACTTCTTTAAATGAAAATCTAGAACAATTAGACAAAGGCTTCACTCAAGAAATGGCTTTTCCTGAACAAAATGGAAGTATTGAAACTATCAAGCTTAATGGTCAATCTGTTAAAGTAGAAAAAATAGACGGTCAGTATATTTTTGGTGGAGATATGATTGTTTTTCCTGATAGCGATGATGCCAAAAGTACTGGACGTACTGGTAGAAGATGGCCAAATAATACCGTATACTACGATATACAAAGTAGTTTGGCTAATCAAAGAAGAGTTACAGATGCAATTGCACATTGGGAGGCAAATACAAGCCTTAAGTTTGTAAGACGAACTAATCAGTCTGCTTACATTTATTTTAGAACAGGTAGTGGTTGTTCTTCTTCTGTAGGTCGTACTGGAGGAAGACAAAATATTAACCTTGCCAATGGTTGTTCTACGGGTAATACAATACATGAAATAGGACATGCTGTCGGATTATGGCATGAGCAAAGTAGAAGAGATAGAGATCAATACATCACTATCAATTTTCAGAACATACAGTCTAACGCAACATTTAACTTTCAGACATATAGCCAACAAGGTACAGATGGAGCAGAATATACTAATGCTCTTGATTTTGGTTCTATAATGCTTTATGGTTCTTTTGCTTTTTCGGCTAATGGTCAGCCTACTATTGTTAGAAAAAATGGATCTACTTATAATGCGCAAAGAAATGGTCTGTCTGCAGGAGATATTGCAGGTATAAATGTCATGTATCCAGGTACCGGAGGTGGTGGTACTGACATCTGTGATGGTGTAGCACCTTATTCTAGTTCGCAAAGCTACAGAGTAGGAGATCGTGTAACTTATAGAGGGTATTTATATGAAAGAGAAAGAACAAGATGGAATAGATTAGGAAGATGTGGAACTTCTAGATCATCTAAATCTGCAGAAATATCGGATCTTAATGATATAGCAAAATAGTACAGTATTTAGATATATTAAAAAAGAACTCCCCTTTAAAATTGATTTTAAAGGGGAGTTCTGGTTTAGTAAAGAATTAAAGTTTTATTTCCTTAGCGTTTTCGGGAGTTTCAAATAAGTTGCTTTCTGAATCTAAAAAAGTAATGTCAGAGATCGTTACCTCACCAATTGTATCACCATAAATTCCTTTTTCTTCATTCCAACCATAGAAATCCCATTTAGTAGCAAATGGAATACCATCTATCATTTGGAAATCTTTATAATGAACTGCATGTGGGTCTTCTTCTGCTTTAGAAGTATCTCCGCCGCTTCCAAAAGATACTATATAGGCAGCAGATTTTAAAGTGTTTTCATTAACATCCGTATAAATTACATACCAATCATCAGGAGCATCACCGGTTCCTTTTTCAAAAGTTAGTTTTGCAGTTTGGTGATTAACATTATCAAGAGCTCTGTTGTTGCCAAGTTCCCATTTTGTACCAGGGTCATTTAATTTATATGGCATTGCAAAAAAATAAGTCCAAGTAAACATATCAAAACGGGCACCTTTTTCGTTAGCGTCCTCTGGACATAAAAACACTTTTTGTCCATCATATATTAGTTTACTTTCGTCTTTTTTATCAATTCTTATTTTTGTAGAATTAGTAAGCATCGTAACCTTACCATCTAAGTGGGGTTTACCTCCAAAAAGAATATTAATATTAAAACTTACTGCTTTATGTTTTAAAAAAGCTTCCTTCTTATGTGCCTTTTCGATACTTGCAATATAATTGTCAATAATAGAAAGTGCGCCATCGCCAATACCTCCATCAGGTTCTACCGGTATCATTTCATTTTTTTTATCTTCAGTTTTTTCTTTTTTATCCTGATTGCAACTAATCGTTGTCATAGCTAGGAATAAAATCAAGAAATATTTCATTGTGTATAGAGTTTATGTTATAAGTGTTAAAATTACTAAAACCAATACTTGAAACATAGTATTTATGAAAACTGTAACAGATGACTGGTGCTAATAAGATAATGCTTAAATTATAAAATTTAACTTTGAGTTATACTATTGAAATGATACAATTATTTTTTTCTTTTTGCAGAAATTTTATTGTTTGCCTGATGTAAGATGGCATTAATAGTTTTATTATTTTTCATTATAAATTCTATAGTTGCAGGAAACTCTTTGATAAAGAATTTGGTCTTAGTTTCAGCGTGTATCTCAAAAGATTCCTGTCCTGTAGCTTGAGATATTAACTTGTCATTTTCTAACTTGATAGTAATATCAAAACCGGGTTTGATTTCATAAATACCAACATATTGTTTTAAAATATTTATAGGAACTTTGATAATCTTTTTTTCCAAAGGGATTGGCTTGTTGGTTTTTATCCCTTTTGAAATGTTGTTTGAATTACGATCGGTAAATATTACTTTGATAGGGTCTTGCGAAACTTCAAATTTATATTCAGAGAAGTTATCTTCAAAGAAAAACGAAGACTGGTTTTTAGGAAAAATTTTAAATTCTGTACTTCCTTCTCTTTTACTATATAATTGATTTTCTTTTAAAGTAATGATTCGAATTGCTTTATCTTCAAATTCATATACTCCGATGAATTTCTTTAATTCTTGATTAGGTATATTAATTGCAGTTTTGGCAGTATGGTAAGGTTTACCTATTGCCATGGCTGCAATTTTTTTAGCTAGGTTAGCTGGACTATTACAATTACAATTAGTAAGTATGACAACATATACATCTTCTTTAGGAACATAGATTTCATAAGAGGTATACCCAAAAATTCCACCACCATGCTGAATAGCTGGTACATCATTAACATCATACGTCAACCAACCATATCCATAATTGGTAGGGTCTCCATTATTTAATGAGTAATTAGTATAGGCTTTTTGTAGTGTTTCTTTTTTTACTAAGCTGTTTTTATTAAGCGCTGTTTGCCATTTAAATAGATCCTCTACGGTACTCATTAAAGAACCTGCAGCATAGGGCAATGTCATGCTTAAATAATTAGAATTTATATAACCATTTTTGGTTTGATACCCTGAAGCTCTATTTTTGATAATTTCACTTTTATGACCATATCTAGAGCTGTTCATTTGTAACTTTTTAAAAATATGTTGTTCTACAAAATCTTCATAGGTTTGCTTAGAAATTTTTTCAATAATATATCCTAAAATAAAATAACCAGAATTGCTATAACTCCATTTATCTCCAGGATCAAAATCCAAAGGCTCATTTTTAAAATAATCAATCATTTCTGTAGGAGTCATATCATTTCGGGCAATTTTTGATAAATTCATCGAAGTATAACTTTTTATTCCTGAAGTATGATTTAAAAGATGATGTATGGTTATCTTTTTTCCATGAGTAGGATAATCAGGTATAAATTTGGTTATTTCATCCTCAATAGATAATTTTCCTTGTTCCATTAACATTAATATTGCTATCGAAGTGAATTGTTTTGTAATAGAACCTATTTCAAAAACATGGTTGGGTCTCATTGGTACATCGAGTTCAATATTGGCTAGCCCAAATGCTTTATGATATATAATATCTCCTCTTTTGGCAACTAATATTGTGGCGCCTGATCCATCAGACTTGTATTTTTCTCGTAAAAGAGTGTCAAATTTTCCTTCTAAATTTTGTGCAAAAGAAAAAAGTGGCACTACAAAAAATAACACCAACAAAATATAATTGAAGGGGAGTAGTTGATTTTTAAACGTCATGGTATCTGTTTTTTGATTGATATCTCTGTATGACGGTCTGTTCGTATTTCTAGTTACAGAAAAGATTTAAATTTTAAAAAAGTAGATGTGCGCTTATTTTTCTTTAAGAGCAAGTGGGTTAGTTTAATACTGGTATATTAAGGCTACCGCAATCTATTGATGTTTTCGTCGATATCCTTATTTTTAAAAGATGGTTTTTTTACTTTTCCAAAGAAGTACTTGATCGAAATTGATAATTCTTGAGCATTTACATAATATATATTTTCAGTATTAATACTATTGATGGTGGATACATCAATAAAATTCATGTTTCTAAAAACATCATTTACGTTTATGGCTACAGTAAGGTCTTTAAAAAATATTTTGGTAAACGAAGCTCCCAAGACAAACATAGCGTTTCTCTTAAAAACACCTTGATATCGTTTTGTAAATCCCCAAAAATTTAAACCTAAAGTTGTTTCATGAGGCAGTTTAAATTCGTTGTTCGAGTAATAATATAGATATGGTTTTACTTTGTTAAGTATAGCAAGATCATCTTTAATTTTACTATTAAGTACAGAAAGAGAATTTGTTGTGCTCCACAGTTTATAGGTTGTGGTATTTGTATACCTGATCTGATAACCAGATTCTTCACTAAAGTTTTGAGGAGAGGATATGGTTCTGTTTTCTGAAGGAGTATAGCGCACAGCATAAAATATGGGATCTTTTTCGGTATAATAGTTTAAGTAAAGCGAATGTTTTTTTAGTTGGATATTTGCAGATATTTCTGTGGTTATAGTGGGTTTTAAATTTACATTTCGTGAAAATTCAGAAAAAGGACTAATAAAAGTACTTATAGAACTTGCATTAAGAAAACTTGGCCGACTGATTGTCGTATTATAATTTAGATGTAAACTTTTAGTACTGTCTATGGGGATGGTAAATTTGACTTTTGGAAATAAACGTGTTTTTTTGCGATCAATCAATGGATTAGACTCTTTTCTGAAACTTCCTTTAACAACATTAGTTTCGGATCTTATTCCTAAAGAAAAATTATATTTATTTTTTTTAGCAGATAACTCAGCGTAAGATGCATAAATATCTTCTTGATAGTCATATTTTGATGTCCTTTTGCTTATGGGACGTAAAAAATTAAAATCAGATGTTGCCAATGCATTTGCATGGGATATACTTCCGCCGATTTCTAATTTGACATTTTTATCAAATTCTTTTTCAAGATCTATTCTGGTGGCTAAGGCTTCTATTTGATATTTTTGATCTCGATTTTGAGATGCTACAAATCCCATTTGATTTAAGTTATTAAAAATGTTACTCTTTAGGTGCCTTACATAACTTGAATATTGAATTCCAAAAAACAAATTACTCGTATTGGTGATTTTTTTGTTTAAGTTGATATTACTACTAAAAAAGCTTCTTTCTTCATCATTTTTAGTTTCGGTTAAGATAAAATCCTCTTGTAGATCTTGTTGTAAAAATGTACTCGCTAAAATGGGAAACCGATCAGTTTGAGTTCTAAAATTTACCTGCCCAGATAAGTAATCATTTTTATTTAAAGAATAGAATACTCCACTACCCATAACAAATTGGGGTCTAGGACCAATCGAATTTACACTGATTTCTGATTTAATATTTTCATCTGGGATGTCAAGTTTTGAATCTACAGCCTCCCAAAAACCAATTTGATTGTAGTTAAAGTTAGCTCTCAATTCTAATTGTTTTTTCTTAAAAGTACTGTTTAGACCAGCATAATTATCCAACCTTCTTTTAAAAGAAGCCGTCTCAGAAAGTTGAATTTTATAACCGTCTAAAACATCTCGTTTTCGTGTAATAAGTATTAAACTTCTACCTTCTGCTTCGTATTTAGCAGAAGGGTTATCTATAATTTCAATATCCTTAATATCATCAACAGCTAATGCCTTTAATTGATCAAAATTTATTTTTTGGTTATCTAAATAAAGTAGTGGTGTGCCTCGTCCGATAATACTAATTGATTCCTGATTTGGGCTTATTTGTATTCCTGGTAATTTTGATAATACAGCAGTCGTTGTTGGTAGAGATTTAAAAACCGAATTTTCTATTTCGACTTTTATATTGCCATTTGCAAACTTGATGTTATTTTTGATTCCTTTTATCGTAACTTCATCTAAAGCAACCCTGCTTTTTTGTAATGTAATTGTTATCGATTTATTTTTATTAAGCAAAATTTCTTCTATTTTTTTTTCATATCCAATACATGAGATTGAAAGTATATACGCGCCAATTTCAAGATTGGTAAAGCTAAATTTTCCTTGATTAACAATGGTGTATCCTACAGTACTATTGTCTTTTTTATCAATAAGAAGAATATCTCCCGAATTTAATGGGGTGTTATCCTGATTAGAAATAATACCCGAAATAGAATATTGGTGTTGACTGTAAACATTACAATAGATAAATAGAATTAAGAAACAAATTATTGGTCTCATTTTTTGCTTTAATTTTTAAAGCAAATAACAATCGAAAAAGGAGTACTATCATTTTTTTGAAGCCGAATAAGGTACTAGTACGGGTATGATTTTTACTTTTTTAGTAGTAACTCCTTGCGATTAGAGATGTTGAGCTTACTGTAAATGTTTGAAATATGTGTTTTTACAGTGCTAAGGCTTACAAATAGTTCATTTGCAATTTCTTTGTTACTTTTTCCTGAAACAATAAGATCTTTTACAATTGTTTCTTGTTTACTAAGGGGGATTTGAGTCTTATTTTTTAATTTGTGTTTTGATGAAAGAAGAATTGTGACTAACAGAATAATAACTAAAATAGCAATACCATTAATCCATAAACTTATACGATACTTTTGACTTGTTTGTTGTTGTATGATAAAAGCCAGCTTATGCTCTAGATGTGTATATGTAATTGGATCAAGTTCACTAGATTTTAATTCTTCTAAAAACTCAATATAGTAGTCGGGATTGGTTTGGATATCTTTATCTAACAGATCCTGATCATCTAATCTTTTTATACCGATTAGTTTTACCAAGAGTATTTGCAAAGAATCTTTTACATATCCTTTGGTTTCTAGTAAGTACTGTTTTGGATCAAAATCAGAGGTTAGGTTTTCATACCTAGCTTGGAATTTTTTTAATTTCTGCCATTCTCTATCCGCCGTATTATTTGAAGTGTAATCATTAAATACTATTTTAGATTTTTTAAAATGTATGGTGTCTTTTTTTGAAGCAATTAATAATTTGAAATTCTTTACCTTATCAGAAAGCTTCTTTTTTTCTTCTAAAGAAATAGGATTTATATGAACTTTGTAGATATCATCTTTTGTGGTAAATAAATGGTTGTCAAAAGCAAAAAAACCATCTTTGGTTAATTCAGAAAAAGCAATTGTATTGGATGTATAGGTTCCTTTGTTTTTTTCAAAGCTAACTTTACTTAAATATACTCGTTTTTCCCATTGTTCTGAATTGTCCAAGGATACATAACCTGATATTGTATGTTGGCTAAATAGATTTGTATTTAGGACAAGTAAGAATAAAAAAAAGGTATAAAGTTTTTTCATCTTTATTGGATATACAGCAGAATTACGAATGTAAAAGTTTTAGTACTTAAATCAAAAGTATTACAATAAAAAACCGCTTCAACTAGAACAGTGAAGCGGTTTAAATATATAAGTAAGACTTAATAACTATTTGATCATCTCAAAACTACGTTTGATAAAATCTGTTAGTTCTTCTCCTTTTAATAAATTTTGAGAAAGCCTTGCCAAGTCTAAAGATTGTTTAATTAAACGTTCTTTTTTCTTTTCAGTTTTTGTTGCTGCAATTTGGCCGATCAATTCATGATTTGTATTTACAACCAAATTATACATTTCTGGCATATTACCCATACCAAACATTCCACCGCCACCGCCGGTTTGTTGCATTTCTTTCATACGACGCATAAACTCGGGTTGCGTGATCATAAATGGAGAAGCGTCACTATCCATAGCTTCTAACTGAACAGTATACTTTTCTGCAGGGATTACTTTACCAAGATCTGTCTTAAGATTTTCTTTCTCTTCATCAGATAGTTTAGAGATAGTTTCCTCATCTTTTTTGATCAAATTATTAACGTGATCAGCATCTACACGAACAAAAGTGATATTTTCTTTACTCGTTTCCAATTTTTGGATCAAATGCGAAACGATAGGCGAGTCTAATAATAACACTTCATACCCTTTGTCTTTTGCAGCAGTAATATACGAATGTTGCTCGTCTTTATCTGAAGCATACAAAACAACTAACTTGTTATCTTTATCAGTCTGATTGTCTTTAATTTTTTCTTGAAGTTCTTCAAAAGTCAAGAATGTGTCATCTACAGTTGGATATAATGCAAATTTATCTGCTTTTTCAAAGAATTTATCTTCAGATAGCATTCCGTATTCAATAACTATCTTAATATCATTCCATTTTTGTTCAAAATCTTCTCTACTATTTTTGAACATTGTACTAAGCTTATCACCAACCTTACGAGTAATGTAACTTGAAATTTTCTTTACATTACCGTCGGCTTGTAAATATGATCTAGAAACATTTAAAGGAATATCTGGAGAATCTATAACTCCACGTAACATTGTTAAAAATTCCGGAACAATACCTTCAACATTATCGGTTACAAATACTTGGTTTTGGTATAACTGTATTTTATCCTTTTGAATACTCATATCCTGACCTAACTTAGGAAAGTATAAGATACCAGTAAGATTAAAAGGATAATCAACATTTAAGTGAATATTAAATAAAGGTTCCTCGAATTGCATAGGATACAATTCTCTATAAAAACCTTTGTAATCTTCATCTTTTAAATCTGTTGGTTGTTTAGTCCAAGCCGGATTAGGGTTATTTATGATGTTATCTACTTCTTGTGTTGGAGCAGGATCTTCTTCTTTTGCATCTTCGGGTTTTGGTAACGTTTCTGTTTTAGTCCCAAATTTGATAGATACTGGCATGAATTTGTTATACTTAACTAATAATTCATTGATTCTTGCTTCTTCAAGAAATTCGGTATCTTCTTCTCCGATATGAAGTATAATTTCTGTACCTCTTTCAGATTTATCATGTTCTTCAATTGTATATGTAGGAGATCCATCACAAACCCAATGTGCAGCAGGTTCGTCTTTATATGATTTAGTTATAATTTCTACTTTATCAGCAACCATAAAAGCAGAGTAAAAACCAAGACCAAAATGACCAATAATTCCAGAATCTTTGGCGCTGTCTTTGTATTTTTCTAAAAATTCTTCTGCACCAGAAAAAGCTACTTGATTGATGTATTTTTCAACTTCTTCTGCAGTCATACCGATCCCTTGATCTATAATATGAAGCTGCTTCTTATCTTTATCTATTTTAACCTCGATCAGTGGATTGCCATACTCTATTTTAGTTTCACCAATACTGGTTAAATGCTTTAATTTTAAAGTTGCATCTGTAGCGTTTGAAATTAATTCTCTTAGAAAAATCTCATGATCAGAATACAAGAACTTTTTAATTAAAGGAAAAATGTTCTCTACCGATACATTAATACTTCCTGTTGCCATTTTTATAATGTTTTATTTATTTTTTATTCTTAATAAGACTGTAGTCAAAAAAAGTACCAATAGAAACATTATGACAAACTGACATTGAAGTATAATTTTTTCGCCTAATTCCGTAAGGGATTATACCCAATTACGTCTGTTTAAAAGACAAAATGTAAGTTTCAATTTTGTTGAAACAACTTTAACATATTTTTTGTTTAACTTTTTTACTATAAAGTTAAACAATTTATATCTTTACAAGAAACTTATAGATATGGCATCGACAGGGAAAAAGAAAAAAATAGATAGAGAGTTTATAATTGCAGCGTATATGAATTATGTTCTTGAACATGATGGGTATCCCAAAACTGTTTATAAATTTTGTAAAGACATTAAAGTATCAGAAGAAGATTTTTATAAGTTCTTTGGTAGCTTAGACGGTCTTGATAAAAATATTTGGAGTACTTTTTTTACTACTACTGCCAATGCGATGCATAAAAACGAACAATTCGAACATTTTTCGAGCAGAGATAAAATGCTCACACTTTTTTATACACTATTTGAAATGTTAACCCTAAACCGAAGCTATGTGTTGTTTGCTTTAAAACGATATGATATGCCTCTAAAAAATATGACTCAACTAAAAGGGTTGAGGTCTCATATCAAAGAATTTGCAGGAGAGTTAATAGAGACGGATAATGATGAAAAAACATCAAGATTGGTAAAAAACCCTGTAGCAGTATTTTCTGAAGGCGCCTGGTTACAATTCTTGTTTTTACTTAATTTTTGGATGTCAGACGAATCACCAAGTTTTGAAAAAACAGATGTAGCTATAGAAAAATCGGTGAATACAATATTTGATCTATTTGATAATACACCACTTAATAATGTACTTGATTTCGGAAAATTTCTTTGGAAAGAAAAAATAATGTCAAATTAATTTAAGGAATTAGAAAATTTTCAGACTCATTAAAAAGAAGTACATAAATGAAGACAATAGATAAAATACCAACTACAAAACTAGGAAGAACATCAGAGCTTGTGAAAACTGGCGTTAAGGTGGGAGGCAATTATCTTAAATACTATAGTAAAAAAGCAGTTAATCCAAAAGCAACCAAGGATCAACTAAACGAAGATAATGCGGCAGATATTTATGATGGTTTAAAAAACCTTAAAGGAAGCGCTCTTAAAGTAGCACAAATGCTATCTATGGAAAAAAATATTTTGCCCAATGCATATGTAGAAAAGTTTTCATTGTCACAATTTAGTGTGCCACCATTATCGGCACCTTTGGTTCGTAAAACATTTAAAAAATATCAGGGTAAATACCCAGAAGAATTATATGACACGTTTGCAACTCAATCTGTCAATGCGGCGAGTATCGGTCAGGTACACAAGGCTAATAAAGATGGGAAAAAACTTGCTGTGAAAATTCAATATCCCGGAGTTGCAGACAGTATAAGTTCTGATCTGGCGATGGTTAAGCCCATCGCCGTCAGAATGTTTAACTTAAAAGGAAAAGATTCTGAAAAGTATTTTAAAGAATTAGAAGGTAAATTACTTGAGGAAACAGATTATATATTAGAAGTTCAACAAAGTAAAGAAATTACAGAAGCTTGTAGTAAAATACCGGGGTTACGATTTCCTAATTATTATGAAAAATTGTCTAGTGAGCGTATTATTACTATGGATTGGATGGATGGTAAACACCTTAGTGAATTTGCCAAGCAAAATAAAGATCAAGCAAAAGCAGATAAAATAGGGCAGGCATTATGGGATTTTTATATGTATCAAATGCATATACTAAAAGCAGTACATGCAGATCCACACCCAGGAAATTTCCTAGTAGATAAAGACGATAATCTTATAGCAATAGATTTTGGATGTGTTAAAAAGGTTCCTTTGGAGTTTTATACCCCTTATTTTGAGCTTGCAGATAAAAAAAATATAGACGATCCACATTTTTTTTCCCGAAAGATGTTTGAATTGGAAATACTCCGAGACGATGATTCTCACAAAGAACTAAAATTCTTCTCGGAGTTGTTCCATGAAATGCTAAGTTTATTTACAAAGCCATTTCAAGAAAAAACATTTGACTTTGCGGATGAAGAATTTTGGAAAAATATTACAGAATTAAGTGAAAAATATGCTAACGACAGCGAGTTAAAAAAGATGAATGGTAATAGAGGTAGTAAGCACTTTCTTTATATCAATCGCACTTTTTTTGGATTATATAATCTTTTACACGATTTAAAATCTACTGTAACTGTCAAAAATTTTGAAAATTACCTTTAGTCAGTCATCCGACTGGCTTGGTTTGTTTATTTATTGGTTAGGTTGTTAGAAAGATGCGCTGTGGTTGGCGCATCTTTCGCTTTTATAAGATTCATGGTTTGTTTTATTTAATTTAGTTACTACTTTGGTTTTTGACTTTAACTATTTTGATGTTGGAGTTGGATGCCAATAAGGATAGTAATCACGTGTACTTACCCCAGTAGGAGTTTTGATATTAGAAGCTAATGCATTT
This sequence comes from Aquimarina aggregata, assembly GCF_001632745.1. GTDB lineage: Bacteria > Bacteroidota > Bacteroidia > Flavobacteriales > Flavobacteriaceae > Aquimarina > Aquimarina aggregata. The sequence continues at coordinate 31,435 of NZ_LQRT01000058.1, forward strand.
CCTGCAATAATATTTTTGGGATCTAGAATTTCCTCTTTTTTAAATTTCAGAATACTGTTTTCTTTTTGTGTCATTTTATTGGTTTAAATTATTTATCTAATCTATTAAAGATTTTTTAATTTTTGTTGCTCATTATCTTTTAATAATTTTGAAAGTTGTTATTCCTTCGTCTTTACTATGAAAAGATTGCATGTTATTTTTTGTAAAAATCGAAGTATTAAAACGGTATAATATGTATTTCATCTTTGTTATACATAAAAAAAAGAATGATATGAGCTAAAAACGCTTTTATTCTTATATTACCACCTTAGAAATACCCTATTAGAATGCTTAAAAGTAAAGTGTACATATTCGTTTTTATTATAGCTTGTAATTCACAAATATTTTCACAACATAAAAAAGATATACTTACTTTAATTACAACAGTAAAAAATACAACCGAAAAAACGAAAAAGTTACTTTTGTTAGATTCATTATCTAATGAAATTAGTAAAATGCAGTCTAATGATTTTGATTTTTACAAGAAAAATTATGCAAAGTATACAAATCAATATATCGCATTAGCAAAAACACTGGATAGTATTGACTTGGCAGCATTTGAGACATCAAAATTTACATATCATTATCTTAATATCATAGGAAAACCAGACTCTGCTCATATTATTATAAACAATATTATAAGAGATAGTAATAGTATAAAAAAGAGAGTAAACTTGGCACATCTTTATGTGAAAAGAGCAGGGGCAAGTTATCAAACTGATCATTTAGAAAATGCCATAAAAGATTATTCCAGAGCAGAAAAAATATATCATCAAACAGGAGATTCTATATATGAAGCAGATGCAATCTACTTTAATGGGCAAGCAACCGAACGATTAGGAAAACTTGGGCAAGCGGTGCTTAAATATCAAGATGCTAATAAACTATATGCTAAACTTAAGGATACTGCATATGTTGCATTTAGTGGGTTAGCGGTATCTGGTATTTTTAGCCAATTATATCTTTTAGAAAAATCTTTTGAAGAGAGACAAAAAATCAGAAAATTATTAAATAGTCAAAAGCATAAAGATTATATAGCCCTATCAGAGTTATACATAAATGATGCACGAGATTTTGTAAAGAAAAAAGAATATATAAAAGAAGAACAAGCTTATCTTAAAGCGTTAGAGTTATTAAAAACTAAAACCAAAGAAGCAAGAGACCTGTTTAGAATAAGATCGTATCTTTCTGAGTATTATGCTAATCAAAATCAATTAGTAAAGGCTAAAAAGTATTTAGACACTTTAGAACAAAGTCCTAACTTGGTTACTAATTCTTTTGACAGAATATTTTACCTTAAAGCATTAAGCAGATTTAAAAAAGCAGATAAAAAATATAAAGAAGCAATTGCAGCTTTTGAAGAAGAAATAAATATCTTCAAAAAATCAGGAGATATAAGAGGTCAGGTTGCTTTAGAAAAAGAACTTTATGAGTGTTATAAAAAAATTAATAATAAGACAGCAGCTCTAGCTCATTTAGATAGATATACTGTCTTAAAAGACTCTATATATAGTTTGACACGTTCTAATAGTGTAATTTATTATAAGACACTATATGAGACAGAAAAGAGAGATAATAAAATAGCAATTCAAGAAGCGAGTATTAATATATTAGAGGAAAAAGATAAAGCAAAACGTAATCTTTTAATCTTTGGGGGTATTGGGTTGAGTTTGGTGTTTTTATGTGTGTATCTGTTTAGAAACAGAACACTTTTGATGCGTAATAAACTTTTACAACAATCTTTTTTGCAAGAACTATTACAAACACAAGAAAGAATAAGCAAAAGGATTTCAAAAGATTTACATGATAGCGTTGGACAAAGCCTACTATTGATTAAAAATAGAACTTTACAAAATGATGATAAACAAACTGCTGAAATCGTAGATGGAGTAATTAATGAGGTACGATCTATCTCTAGAAGTTTACATCCTTTTAAATTAGATGAGTTGGGACTTACGGTAACATTGCAAAGTAGTGTAGAAATGATTGATGATAGTTATGATATTTTTATTTCGGCAGAAATTGATAATATTGATAAAGTTTTTGATCAGGATAAAGAAATAAATATTTATAGATTGGTTCAGGAGAGTTTTAATAATATTCTAAAGCATTCTAATGCCCGGTCAGCAGAGATAAAAGTAATTAATAAGGATAATAATGTAGAAATCATTATAACTGATAACGGTAAAGGATTTGATGTTATCCAAGAAAAGACTTCTATGTCCAAAATTGGTTTAAAAACTTTAAGCGAACGATCAAAATACCTGAAAGCTAATTTCAAAATATTTTCAGAAATTAATCAAGGAACAACATTAGTATTTAATATCCCAAAGTATGGTTAAGCCAAATATACTTATTGCAGACGACCATCCTTTACTTTTAAAGGGGTTAGAAGGGTTTTTAAAAGAAAAAAAATATAATATTATAGCAACTTGTCTGGATGGGTTATCGGCCTACAATACTATTATTAAAGAAAAGCCAGATATCGCTATATTGGACATAGAAATGCCTAATATGACAGGTATAGATATAGCCAAAAATTGCAAACGATATGATATTAAAACAAAGATTATCCTAAATACTCTGCATAAAGAGAAAAAAATGTTCGAAAATGCCGTAAAATTTAATATACATGGATATTTGTTGAAAGAGTTTGCTTTAACTGAAATTGAATCATGTATCGCCAGTGTATGTGAAGGTAAACCTTACTTTAGTGAAAAAATATTCAAACGATTTTCTCATTCTTCTGATGAAAATACTAATATAGAGAGTTTAACTCGATCCGAAATTAAAATATTAAAGCTTATTGCAGATGAAATGACTAGCAGTGAGGTAGCTGATTTTCTTAGCATATCGGTTAGAACTGTAGAAAAACATCGCGCAAACATTATTAAAAAATTAAACTTAGATCAGAAACCAAATTCACTTCTTATTTGGTCTCAAAAAAATAAAGAAGCGTTATTATAGCATATTAGAAAACCAAAATTTTATCTAGACTAATACCATTTGTTTATAGTGAGGCACTCTTAATTACGTAAGGCTACGTATGTTTTTATATAAATTCAGAATATATATTTGTATCAATCAAAGACGAACAGTTTTTTTGTGAGAAGATGATTGAAAGCAGTAAAATAGAAACATTCTGTATTTACCCTAATCCTATGATGGGAGAGGTGTATATAGATTTTAAAAATCAAATTTCTAAAGCGTCTTATAAAATTTTTGATAAAAAAGGAAAGGTTGTTAAAGAAAGCAAGAAACTAATCCAAAGAAATACAATTTCATTAAAAGCATTACCTACTGGTATATATACTGTACGAGTAAAAAATAAAAATAAGGTAATGACTAAAAAACTTCTGAGACTATAAGTTTTAGGAAGATTGGGGGGAAAAAAACTACTAACATTTTTGTTAGTAGTTTTTTCGTTTTAAGGTGTCTAGAGTTTGTTGTATACACTTTGATTTATTCATTATTTATACTTACCAAAATAGAATTTGTATTAACATTAGAGTTATTTTACTATGCATGCATACAATATGATTAGTGTTTCTTTTATCAAGATGCTAAGAATACATATATTGTTCGCCAGTTTTTAATTACCATAAAATAACGCACAATACACAATAATTAACTATATGTATACTTCGAAAATATCTGGATTAGGATCGTATGTTCCTGAGAATGTTGTGACAAATGATGATCTTTCTAAAATAATGGATACAAATGATGCTTGGATCCAAGAAAGAACAGGAATAAAAGAAAGACGCCATATAAAAAAAGGAGATGGTAATAGTACATCTACTATGGGAGTTAAAGCAGCAGAAATAGCATTAGAAAGAGCTAATTTAACTACAGACGATATAGATTTGATCATTTTTGCAACGCTAAGTCCCGATATGTATTTTCCCGGGGGAGGAGTTCGTGTGCAAGAAATGATGAACATGAGAACAATTCCTGCTTTGGATGTCCGCAATCAATGTAGTGGTTTTGTATATGCGATCTCTGTAGCTGATCAATTTATCAAAACGGGAATGTATAAAAACGTACTGGTGATTGGTAGTGAAAATCATAGTGGAGGATTAGATATGACCACTCGAGGTAGAGGTGTTTCAGTAATTTTTGGAGATGGAGCTGGAGCTGCAGTGTTGACCAGAAGCGAAAAAGAAGGTAAAGGTGTTTTATCAACACATCTGCATAGCGAAGGAGCACATGCAAAAGAATTATCTCTTGAAGGCCCTAGTACTGCACATTGGGTGCCAGAAATTATAGCAGATAATCCAAAAGAGAATATACCGTATTATCCATATATGAATGGACAATTTGTATTTAAAAATGCTGTGGTACGTTTTTCTGAAGTAATAAATGAAGGCTTACAGGCAAATAATCTTACATCTCAGGATATTGATATGCTGATACCGCATCAAGCAAATTTGAGAATTTCTCAGTTTGTTCAAAAACAATTTAAATTATCTGATGATCAAGTGTATAATAATATTCAGAAGTATGGAAATACTACAGCTGCATCTATACCCATAGCACTTACCGAAGCTTGGGAAGAAGGAAAAATTAAAGATGGAGATTTATTAGTTCTTGCTGCATTTGGTAGTGGTTTTACCTGGGGTAGCGCTATTATTAGATGGTAAAAAGATATTATAAAATAAAAACGCGAAGCATATTAGCTTCGCGTTTTTGTGTTTAATTACTCGGTTATTAATTTTTTAAAGGCTAATTCAAATAAACCATAACCATGATTCTACTATATTAAACGTAATAAATTGCGATGTGTTACAGAATTTGTGAAATTTTTGCAATTATTTAACTTTAATACATTTTTAATTAAAAATCTTTAAATTTAACTAAATTAGTAAATATTTATTAATGTATTAACATTTTAACTGTAAATAACTAATCTATAGGATACCTCCGCCTGATTTTTCATTATTATCTCGTCTTTTTCTAGATAGTTTTTTATTTTTTCCACTTCCAAAACGATAAGATAAACCTAAATAGACTGTTTGTGTTTCTCCTTGAAACCTTCCATTTTGACGAAAAGGAACATCACTTTCAAACCTAAAACGCATGGTATTGAATAGGTCATTGTAATTGATACTAAAAGTTCCTTTACCATCTAAGAAATTGTAACGTGCTCCTGTGTTCACAAAATAAAACGGCTTAGATTCGAATTGAACCCCGTCCTGTGGCCCACGATAGAATCCAAATACTTGAAAGGTTAAGTTCTTTGTAGCTTTAAGACTATTATTTATCCTAAAATTATAGATTACGGCATCGACTTCTCTTGATATGTTATTGACTATACCTTTTTGAGTCTGTCCATATAGGTCAAAACTAGCATTTAAACTCCACCATTTAGTGGCTTTGTAATTTCCTGATATCTCGATTCCATAAGCAGAATTGTTATCAAAATTATCAAAAGTTAATATTTGCCCATCTGGTACAATAGGGTCTGTGATAAGTGTCTGGTTAATCTCATTATTTATAATTCTATAAAACACTCCACTTGTAATTGATCCGTTTTGTAATTTTCTAGTATAATTAGCTTCGATAGAATTGGTAAACTGTGGTTCTAAGTTTTGGTTACCTCTAGAAGTAATTCTAGGAACACTCCATTCACGTATAGGATTAACTTGATTTAAACCAGGTCTATCGACTCTTCTGCTATAACTTAATTGATAACTGTTTTTTTCACCTGGGGTATAAGAGATATATGCAGATGGGTAGATTGTAAAAATATCATCTTCGAATTTTCTAATAATATCATCTTGAGATGATCTTTTTTCTATAAAAGTAGCATCCACTTGGTAGTTTTCTACTCTTGTGCCAATTTGGTAAGACCATTTTTCTAAGTTTTTGCCGTACGTAGCATAAATCGAATGAATATCACGATCATAGGTGAAGTTAGAGTTAGGAAAAAGTGTTGACGCATAATCATTATCGGTTCTGCGTAATCTAAGTTCATAACCAAGTTCTAATTTGGCTTTTTCGGATAGCGGATTAACATAATCAAGGTTGATTGTAGTATTTGTTCTATTATTACCAATTAAATCATTATAAGCTGTCGCTGTACCATTTCCGCCAGTAAAACTAAAATCATCATCACTATCACTTTCAAAATCATTGAAATCAACTTCTAATTCTATATTATGACCTTCTTTGATAAAATTATGTTTATAATCCAGATTGTAAGTACCGCCAAGATTATCACTATCGCTTATCAAGTTTTGAATTAAATCATCTTGATCGTTGTTTAAGAAAAGTACATCTGTAAAGCCTCTGGTTACTCCATCAAATAAATTTTGATTGGTATATACCGAAAATGTATTACGTTCATTAATATAATAATCGATCCCAATTTTAATTAAATGAGATTTATTGTTGTCCAAAAATCTAAAGTTCTGTCTACTATTATCATCTTCTCTAAACACAAAACCTCCATTTAAATTTTTGGTGATATTTGTGCCGTAATTACCATAGATATTTACTTTACCTGTTCTGTAATTTAAATCTATAGAATTGTTAAAACGTGCGTTTTTATCAAAATTTACGCCGAGGTTTAAATTACCATTAAACCCCATATTACTATTCTTATGAAGTACGATATTAATAATTCCGCTCATCCCTTCCGGGTTGTATTTTGCTGATGGATTGGTAATAAGTTCAACTTTTTTTATCGAGGTAGAAGGGATTTGTTTTAATAATTGAGCAGCGCTTATATTCGTAGGTTTTCCATCGATAAGGATACGTACATTTTGATTTCCTCTTAAAGCTATATTACCATCCTGGTCTACATTTACAGAAGGAATATTATTCATGATTTCTGCTGCTGTACCTCCTGTAGTTGTAAGATCTTTTCCAACATTAATCACTTTGCGATCAATTTTTTGTTCGATTGTTGTTCGTTCTGCTACTATGGTTACATCATCTAATGATTCGGCCTCTTCATCTAGTGTGACTATGCCAATATCAATGTCTTTATTCGTTTTAGAAATATCTATGGTTCGTGAATAAGAAGTATACCCCATAAACTGAATTTTTAAGGTATAAGATCCTTTTGGAATATCAGCAATCAAAAAATCTCCATTTTCTGTACTAATGCCTCCACTAATAATTTTTTCAGAAACATCAGTAAGAACTACTGTAGCGTAGGGGATTGGTTGGTTTAAGTTTTTATCAACGATTTTACCTTTTATGGTACCCAGAATGACTCCGTCTTTGGGTTGTGCAGTGCTTAAAAGAGAATAGAATAGAAAAAGTAAAACACCAGTTTTTTTAATACTTGTTTTCATTTGATTGATTTTTGATTGATGAGTAAACGCACTAAATAATACTATTTGTTAGTGCATATAATTTTTAATGAACACGGTGATTAAGCGTGTGTATGAGTAAGACGAGTATCTAATATGTCTGTTACACTATAGTATTACTTTAACATTATATTAAAAATAAAAACCGCCCTTTTTAAAAGGGCGGTTTTCTATAATAACCAAATAGTAACACTAACCATCAACTATGAATAAAATTTGATTATTATTAAGTAACTAACTAACTAAATTTATGAAAAATCATATCTTTATAAGTAAGACGTAGTGCTTTGATTTGTGTTACAGGGTTCCTTTGTTTTTAACATTTTTACTGGGTTTTTTAACGTTTATCATCTAATTTCCCACGTAAAACATTAGATTTGAATTTAAAAATTGATAATGACCTTATGAGTAAAAGGACCATGGTGCTTGGTGCATCTTTAAAAACCAATAGATATTCTAATTTTGCAATACATAAATTAGTAGAAAATGATCATGATGTTGTAGCTGTTGGATTAAAAAAAGGAGAAGTCGCAGGAGTAGAAGTAAAAACAGAACTTAATAATTTAGAAGAAATTGATACGGTTACTCTTTATTTAAATCCTTCAAGACAGAGGCAGTATTACAATACTATTATAGCCCTTAATCCTAAAAGAGTAATTTTTAATCCAGGTACCGAAAATCCAGAGTTCTATCAACTCCTTGAAGAGAATAATATTGAAGTTGAGGTTGCTTGTACTTTAGTATTACTTTCTACGGATCAATATTAAACCAAAGAATGTAAGGAAGCCATTTAGGATTAATATAAAAAAACCAAATTCAAATCCAAACCAAATAGCACTATTATCACTTATAAAGTAAGATAGTACTGGGGCTAAGATAGCAACAATAGGTACTAATTTGTCCTTCACTTTTAGAGTTGTAAATAGGCCAAAAGCGTATAACCCTAATAAAGGCCCGTAGGTGTACCCTGCAAACACAAATAGTTTGGTAATTACACTTGCATCTTTGATCACATATTTAAAAATGATAATTACTAAAACCAATACAAACGAAAATAAGATGTGGATCTTTTTCCTAACCTTAACCTGATCGATAGCCGAATACTTTTTTTCGATATCTATAATATCAATACTAAATGATGTAGTAAGCGAAGTTAGTGCACTATCCGCACTACTATAGGCAGCAGCAATGAGTCCTAATATAAAAAATACAGCAATTCCGATTCCCAAATCACTTTGCGTGGCGATAACAGGAAACAGTTGATCTTTATGAGCATCTATACCATTTATACTTGCATATTGTGTTAATAATAAACCTAATCCTAGAAATATAAAGTTGACTATAGTTAAAACAATTGTAAACCAAAACACATTTTTTTGTGCGTCTTTTAGACTTTTACAGGTTAAGTTTTTTTGCATCATGTCCTGATCCAATCCAGTCATAACTATAGCAATAAAGATTCCTGATAAAAACTGTTTCCAGAAATAATTGGCACTTTTATAATCATCAAAAAAGAATATCTGTGATAGATTACTATCCATAACATAACCAAAAAGATTACCTTCTTCAATTGCAAGGCCATCAGAGATATAATGAATAGCTACTCCTAATGCAATAAGCATAAATAGGGTTTGCAGTGTGTCGGTCCAAACAATCGTTTTAATACCTGATTTGAAAGTGTACAACCAAATAAGTAAAATAGTAATAATTACAGTAACCCAAAAAGGAACACCCATGGCATCAAACATAATTGTTTGTAGTACATTGGCTACCAGAAATAATCTAAAGCTAGCTCCTGTTATCCTGGATATTAAAAAGAATGACGCCCCTGTTTTATAGGCATGATTTCCAAAACGCTCATCAAGATAGGTGTATATTGAAGTAAGGTTTAATTTATAATACAGAGGTAATAATACAGAACCGATAACAAAATATCCTATAATATATCCCAGAACCACCTGAAAGTATCCGAAACCAATTTTCTCGACAGCGCCAGGTACAGATATAAATGTTACACCACTTAAGGAAGCGCCAATCATACCAAAGGCTACAATGTACCAAGGTGATTGTCTATTTGCTTTGAAAAAAGCATCGTTTCCGGCTTGTTTTCCTGTGAAATATGAGATTAATAAAAGAATTCCAAAATAAGCTGCAATGAGAAGCAGAATATGTAAAGGTTGCATAAATTTTGGTTAAAATGAATCCCCAAAATACAAATTAACTAGAAATCCTAAACCATAAACTATTTATTTCTTATATCGCTTTCTATAATACCATCACGTAAACGAATTACTCTATGAGCATGCGCGGCAACCTCTTCTTCATGAGTTACCAGAATAACAGTATTCCCCGCAGCATGGATATCATCAAAAAGTTGCATGATCTCTAAAGAGGTTTTGGAGTCCAAATTTCCTGTAGGCTCATCGGCTAAAATAATCGAAGGTTTGTTGACCAGTGCTCTACCAACGGCAACACGTTGTCGTTGACCACCAGATAGTTGATTTGGTTTATGATCCATACGATCAGCAAGTCCAACATCGTTAAGAACTTCTTCTGCTCGCGTTACTCTATCTTTTTTTGAAATACCTGCATAAACCATGGGCAATGCTACATTATCTAATGCCGTAGTTCGTGGTAGTAGATTAAAAGTCTGGAAAACGAATCCGATCTCTTTATTCCTGATATCGGCTAATTCATTATCAGTCATTTGACTTACATCATTTCCATTAAGGTTATAGGAACCAGAGGTTGGAGTGTCTAGACACCCCAATAGATTCATTAATGTAGATTTCCCAGATCCTGAAGGCCCCATAATGGCTAAGTATTCGCCTCTAGCAATATCTAAGTCAATTCCCTTTAAAACATAAACTGTTTCTTGTCCTAATTGAAAATTTCTTATAATCTTTCTGATTTCAATAACGTTTCCCATAGAGTGATCTTTACCGATTGTTAAGATACAATTTTAGACTATATGACGCAGTCACAGTAAAGTTGTTACAATCTATTATTAAAAAATACCAGAAGATTTAGTTTAACCAAAAGAAGGTGTAAGTTAGAATTCATCAATGTATTTATTACTATGATTTTAATCATTTTTCGCACAAGATGTTGTAATTAATTTTGCCTGAAATTAACTAACAATAAGATATATGAAAGCACTTAAACGCCCCGAACCTATTAATGCAGAAATCATTTTGGATACGAAACAAACCATCATGAGTAAAACAAATCCAAAAGGAATCATTGAGTATGCAAATGATTACTTTATGGAAATATCGGGTTATGAAGAGTTTGAATTAATAGGACAACCTCATAATGTGATACGTCACCCAGATATGCCCAAAGTGATATTTAAATGGCTATGGGAGAGATTGAAAGAGAAAAAAAACATAAATGCCCTGGTAAAAAACTTAGCTAAAGATGGAAGGTTTTATTGGGTAATTACAGATTTTGAAGTTAAGCTTGACGATAATGGAGAAATCAAATCTTTTTCTGCAAGGAGGAAAGCACCTCCAAGATCTACAATAGAGAAAATTAGTGCACTTTACAAGAAAATCTTATCTATAGAACAAGCTCGTGGAGTTGAGATAGCTGAAAAATATTTTGTAGGGTTTCTAGAAGAAAAAGGAATGACATATGATGAATTTATAGAGGATATATGCCTCTCTGAAACTCAAAAACCTGTTGATATGAAAGAACTTCAGTATTATAAGCGTAAGGGGTTATTTGTAAGAATGTTTAGATGATATAGAATTACTTATCAGGAAAATAAATGTTTTAAGCACTTCGAAATTTTATTTCGAGGTGCTTATAATCGTATAGTAAAGTGTTCTTTTGCCTGTTCTGTTCTAAAGAAAACAAAACCTAGATCAAAAGTATCAATGGTTACAGTTACTTTGGGATGATCTTTTATTTTTTCCCAGGTAGAGAGATTATCTTTAGATTTATATATGTTATTGATCAATACTAACGAATCATTATGACTATTTGAAAATAAGATGTCTAGAGTTTTCATACTATAGTCGTTCGTATAGGCTAAATCGTAATGATCCGATTCAGTATTTTTTGTAACGGATGCCAAATCACCAATTTGTATGATTTGGTCTATAGGATAGGGTGAATCATCTAAGATCACAATGTGTTGACATTCTAAATATAAAATTACTCTATTGATAAGTTTAAGATTTTTTAAACTTAGATCATGTTTTTTATATGCGGATATAGTAATGTTATTTGATATGTTACTTTTTTTATCATAAAAACATTTAGTAACTAAATTATAGACAAAAGGCGAATGAACCCCATGTTGATTAGTAGATTTTAAAAGAAATTTAAAGTACCGTTTGATTCTAGTTAGCATAGGTATACTTATAAAAACTAAGACTATTCTTCCATAAGCTCTGATAATTCAAACCAACGCATCTCATTACTTTCAATTTGTTCTATAATTTTTTGAAGCTTTTGAGATTCTTCATTAATCTGATCTCCTTCTAGTTTTCCTTCTGCAAACAAACTTTCAATTTCTTTTTTTTGAATTTCTAACTTTTTTAAATCGCGTTCTATTCGATTAAATTCTTTTTGTTCATTATAAGAAAGTCCAGCTTTATTATCTTTTTTCCAACCTTTTTTAGGTTCTGTGTTTTCTAATTTAGAAACTTTAGGAGTACTACTATGTTCATAAACTCTATAGTCTGTATAATTACCAGGGAAATCTTGAATAATTCCTTCTCCTCTAAATACAAATAGATGATCTACAATTTTATCCATAAAATAACGATCATGGGATACTACTAGTAAACAACCCGGAAAATCTAACAGGAAATTTTCTAGTACATTAAGAGTAACAATATCTAAATCATTTGTAGGCTCATCAAGAATTAAAAAATTAGGATTTTGAATAAGTACAGTACATAGATAAAGACGCTTTCTTTCTCCTCCACTCAATTTTTCTACAAAATCGTATTGTTTTTTTCGATCGAATAAAAAACGTTCTAATAATTGTTGAGCAGATATTTGCCTTCCTTTTTTTAGTGGAATATAGTCACCAAACTCACGAATAACATCAATTACCTTTTGACCTTCTTTGATTTGAATACCACTTTGGGTATAATATCCAAACTTTATGGTATCTCCTATAACAACTTTACCATGATCAGGAAGAATACTACCTGTAATCATATTTAGGAAAGTTGATTTCCCAGTTCCATTTTTACCAATAATCCCAATACGTTCACCTTTTTTGAAAACATATTCGAATTTGTCAAGTAGCAGTTTGTTGTCAAAACTTTTTGAGATTTTATGAAGTTCTAAGATTTTACTCCCGATGCGCTCCATATTAATTTCAAGTTGTATTTGGTGATCATTACGACGTTTATGGGCACGCTCTTTGATTTCGTAAAAATCATCTATTCTTGATTTAGACTTTGTTGTTCGTGCCTTAGGTTGGCGTCGCATCCAATCCAATTCTTTTTTGAATAACTGTTTAGCTTTATCTGTTTCGGTTTGTTCATTGGCTATTCGTGCTTCTTTATTTGCTAAATAATAAGCATAGTTACCTTTATATGAATATAATTTTCCGTTTTCTAACTCTATAATTTCATTACATACATTTTCTAAGAAGTAACGATCATGAGTTACCATAAATAATGTAAAGTTTTCTTTGGCAAAATATTCTTCTAGCCATTCTATCATTTCTAGATCAAGATGATTCGTAGGCTCATCAAGATATAATAGGTTAGGTTTGCTTAAGAGTATATTGGCTAATGCTAGACGTTTTTTTTGTCCCCCAGATAATGCACTTACCTTTTTGCTTAAATCGTCTAACTTAAGTTTAAATAAAATCTGTTTGTATTGTGTCTCAAAGTCCCATGCATTCATAGCATCCATTTGCTCAAAAGCATGCTGATAGGCTTCTGAGTCATCAGGATTTTGAAGTGCTTTTTCATAATCATTTATAACCTTAAGAATCTCATTGTCTGAAGCAAAAATAGTTTGCTCAATTGTAAGGTTGAGATCAAGATTGGGTTCTTGTGGTAAAAAGGCGACTTTTAGATTTTTTCGATATACTACCTGACCGTCATCCGGTTCTTCATCCCCAGCAACAATGTCTAATAATGATGTTTTTCCTGTTCCGTTTTTTGCAACAAAACCTATTTTTTGCCCTTCGTTAATTCCAAAAGAAATGTTTTTGAAGAGAACACGTTCTCCAAATGCTTTGGCGATATTTTCTACTGATACGTAATTCACAACTTTGTATAAGGGGTTAAAGGTACAAGGTTTCTTAGTTCTATGAAAGCTATTATGAATGTCGGTAACTATATTTTCTGCTTTCTGCGGGAAACCGAAAATAAAAATATAAATATCGATAGAAAAATAGATACTCGGGCTATGTAATTACCGGCTTTTGCATAAAAAGTGACTTTAGTATTTGTTTTTAAAGTTCCTTTTATAGCGCCTCTTTTTTCGTAACCAAGAGTATGTGTTATATTTCCGGTTTGATCTATGATAGCAGAAATCCCTGTATTAGCGCTTCTTGCAATACTCCTACGAGTCTCTATAGCTCTTAATTTTGCATAGGATAAATGTTGTTGATGCCCTTGAGTATTACCCCACCATGCATCATTAGTAATAACAGCAAGAAAATTGGCCTTATTGCGAATGTACCCTGTTATAAATTCTCCATAGATACTTTCATAACAGATCATGGTACCTACACCTATACTGTCCTTAGTGAAAAATACTTCTCGATCTTCTTGAGTGGTTTTTTTTGCAACTGTACCTCCTAAATCAATCATAGCATCACCAAGTATTGGTTTTAAAACACTTTGATAAGGGAAATTTTCAACGCCAACAACAAGTTTACTTTTATGGTAAAGTTCTGATGTTTGATCAGGGCGTATAAAAAAGGCCGAATTATAATCATCATAAAAATCATTTTCTCTAATCACATTACTTTGAGAATGAAACCTTGCTGGGTCACTAAAGCGATCATACAATGATATTCCAGAAAGGAAATGAGTTTTTGGGTGATCTTTTAAAATTTTTTGAGCTACATTTTTTGCGATAGAATTAGGAAAACTCTTTAACTTGTTATTATCGGCAAATACTGTTTCCGGAGCAATTATAAAATTGGTTTCCTTTGTTAAAACAGTATGTGATAACGAATCCAAAAGCAAACCTATTCGTTGATCACTAGTATTGTATTTTTCGGTATATGGATTAATGTTAGGTTGTAAAATAACAACTTCTATATCCTTTCCTTCTTCCTTGTATGTTTTTAAAATAATAACAGAAATTAAAATAGGAATTATTATAATTAGACCATTACGAATAGCTGCTCTATAAAGAATAGTTTTGTCTTTATGTTCTTTAAAAAGTAAAATAGCTTTTAGAACGCTAATATTTACAATCCATATCCAAAGAGAGCCTCCAAAAGTTCCTGTATATTCATACCATTGTATCCAAGAAGTAAAATTAGAAAAACCATTACCTAAATTAAGCCATGGCCATGAGAGTTGCCATTGTAAATGAAAATACTCAAAACTCATCCAAAAACACATCAAAAAGATACTAGCAATTGTAAAATTTGCTCTTTTTGCCACAATATGATAGAACAAAAACACTAATGTCATGAGTAGTGTGTTGACAATCTCGGCAAACCACATACCAAATGCTGAAGAGTTATATATCCACCAAGTTGCAATGATATTCCAAATAAAAAATGTTAGATAAGCTAAGCCAAAGACTTTAGTTTTACTGAATTTATCTGCCCGAATATTCTTTTCTGCAATTAGAATAGGTATAAACGCAAAGAAGAGAAATAATGGGAAACCATATGTTGGCCAACTTACGGCAAGTAATAATCCAGAGAGGATAGCTAATACAACGTTTTTCATATTGGAAATGATACACTACGATCTAATAACGAAATTAAACTTATTTAGTTACAATTAATAAAATTGAATACTTCTTTTTTGTTAAGTTTGATAATAATAGTTTGCTATTTTTACACAAAATCATTTTTTATGTGGATTAAAAAACAAATTCCGAATCTCATCACACTATTAAACCTTCTTTGTGGTTGCATTGCTGTAATTTTTGGAGTTCATGGAAATTTGGAATTAACTGCATTTTTTGTAATGCTGGGAATAGGCTTTGATTTTTTTGATGGCTTTGCTGCACGAATTTTAAATGCGCAAAGTGAATTAGGATTACAGTTGGATTCTCTTGCAGATATGGTTACTAGTGGGGTAGCACCTGGTATAGTAATGTATCAGCTATTATCACAGGTATTTGGAAAACCATTTTATGCAGTACCTCAAGGATGGGATACTAATGAGATAGTAATGAGTCTAGATTGGTCTTATCTATCCCTGTTGGGGTTATTAGTGACACTAGCTTCTGCATATCGATTGGCTAATTTTAATATAGACACCAGACAAACAAGTTCTTTTATTGGTTTACCAACTCCGGCAAATACGTTATTAATTGTTAGTTTGCCATTAATTCTTAAATACCAACAAGAAATTTGGGTTGTAGAATTAATACTTAACAAATGGTTTTTGATAGCACTTACGGTAGTAAGTTGTTATTTGTTAAATGCTGAAATCCCTTTATTTGCATTAAAATTTAAAACCTGGGGACTAAAAGGAAACAAGGTTCGGTATATTTTCTTATTATGTACAATAGTAATGATATTACTATTTAAATTTGCTGCTATTCCTTTAATTCTATTGCTTTATGTATTAATGTCATTAGTGTTCAAAAAGGAATCATCAAATTAATAAAGAGGAGCCAATCTTTTAAAAATCAAAGATTAGTTAAAGTCTAATTTCTTTTTTCGTAATTCAAAGTTTTGACCAAGGTATACTTTACGCACCATTTCATCTTCAGCCAATTCTTCTGGAATACCAGCTTTTAAAATACTTCCTTCAAACATAAGATATGTTCTATCTGTAATGGCTAATGTTTCTTGTACATTATGATCGGTAATTAAAATGCCGATATTTTTGTTTTTTAATTGCGCTACAATACGTTGAATGTCTTCTACAGCTACAGGATCTACACCGGCAAAAGGCTCATCTAAAAGTATAAAGTTTGGATCGGTTGCCAAGGCACGAGCAATTTCTGTACGACGACGCTCCCCTCCACTTAATAGATCTCCTCTATTTTTACGAATATGTCCTAGACCAAATTCTTCTATTAATGCCTCCATTTTATGTAATTGCTCTTTTTTGGAGAGTTTGGTAAGTTGTAATACACTTAATATATTGTCCTCTATACTTAGTTTTCTAAAAACAGATGCTTCTTGAGCCAGATAACCAATACCATTTTGAGCACGTTTGTACATAGGGTACTTCGTGATATCTGTATTTTCTAATGTGATTTTACCACCATTTGGTTTCACTAATCCTACAATCATATAAAACGATGTTGTTTTACCAGCTCCGTTTGGTCCAAGAAGTCCAACAATTTCTCCCTGATTTACTTCTAAAGAAATCCCTTTTACAACTTTTCTGCCTTTATAAGATTTTATAAGATTATCTGCTTTTAGTTTCATGTATTGATGTTTTTTTTAGGGTCGCCTAGAATTTGTTATTAAGATTTTGATAATGGTTCTTTTCGCAATACAATGACTTAATAATATGTTTGGTGTTGCTAAAAATACTGATGTAAATTTATGGTATTCTTTTTAACTGTGAAATTTAAAAAATTAAGAATCATTAGATTCTAGAGCATCCCAAAATTCATAAGCACGACGCAAATGAGGAATAACAATAGTTCCCCCTACCAATGTAGCAATACTCAAAGATTCTACTACTTCTTCTTTAGTAAGGCCTTCTTTATAGCAAGTTTCTAAGTGATAACGAACACAGTCATCACATCGCAATACCGCAGAAGCAACTAGACCTAATAGTTCTTTTGTCTTTACATCCAAGGCACCGGCCATATATGCATTGGTATCAAGATTGAAAATTCTTTTAAGGACTTTATTATTATCTTCTAGAATTCTAGAATTCATTTTTTCTCTATACTCGTTAAATTCATTCACTATAGTACTCATCAGGATTGTTTTTTGAGTTTTTTATTTTCTTTTTTAATAACAGCTTTAGAAATATATATGCTTATCTCATATAATATTAAAACGGGGATAGCAACAATAACTTGACTCGCAATATCAGGTGGAGTTATTACTGCGGATAATATTAATACAATTACTAAGGCAAATTTTCTGTATTTTCTTAAAAATTCGGGAGTAACAAGTCCTACTTTGGTTAAGAAATACATGATAACGGGTAATTCAAATATTAGCCCGCAAGCTAGTACAGATGCTCGCACTAAAGCAATATAACTGTCAATGTCGAACTCATTAAGGACTTCTTTACTTACTTGGTATCCTCCTAAAAAATTTATTGAAAGTGGAGTAATTATATAGTATCCAAAAAGGACTCCTAGAAAAAATAAAAAAGAACAAATAATGATAAACCCTTTAGAATATTTTTTTTCATTAGCATGCATTGCAGGGGCTATAAATCTCCAAAACTCATATATCACATATGGAAATGCAAAAATAAAACCAGCAGTGATTGATGTCCATATATGTACAGAGAATTGTCCCGCTACTTTTCGACTTTGAACACTAAAAGGTAATTCTTTAAAACATAAACTTTCATCTAAATGTAATAATCTTGATAAATTGCATAGCCCTTTATAGGTGGGGAAATCTGGCTTTTTAGGACCAAAAATAAGTACATCAAAAATAAACTCTTTAGCTATAAATGCTATTGTTCCTGCAATTAATATTGCAACTGTTGCTCTTATAAGGTGCCAACGTAACTCTTCTAGGTGGTCTAGAAAAGACATTGATTGGGGGTCTTTTTGGGTGTTTTGTGTCATTATAAAATACCTTCTCTCATTAAATCATGAATATGTAAAAAACCGGCATATTTGCCATCTTCTTCTGCTAATAATTGCGTGATAGCATACTCTTCCAACTTTTCAAGTGCATCTACAGCCATAGCATCGTTATTTATTCGTTTTGGATTTGGAGACATAATGTCTTTTGCAGTTAAACCATCAAAAGAAGTATTTGTAGTTAACATTCTACGTAAATCGCCATCAGTAATGATGCCTAGTATATGACCATTATCTGTAACAGCTGTTGCTCCAAGTCTTTTTTCTGTCATTTCTACAATAACACTATTAATATTAGACTCTGGAGATACCTGAGGCTTTTCGTTTTGTGAAGTGATATCACTTACACGCAAGTATAATTTTTTCCCCAGAGCGCCTCCAGGGTGATATTTAGCAAAATCTCGACTAGAAAAACCTTGAAGGTGTAATAAACAAACAGCCAAGGCATCACCTACCACTAATTGAGCGGTTGTACTGGTTGTTGGAGCAAGATTGTTTGGGCAAGCTTCTTTTTCAACAAAAGCATGTAGTACATAATCTGCTTCTTGTCCTAGAAAAGATTCTTTGTTGGCAGTAATACCAATTAATTTGTTTTTAAATCCTTTTATTAAAGGAACTAATACTTTTATTTCTGGAGTATTGCCACTTTTAGAAATACAAATCACAGTATCGTCTTCCAAAATATTACCTAAATCTCCATGAATAGCATCTGCAGCATGCATAAATACAGCAGGGGTTCCAGTAGAGTTCATTGTAGCAACAATCTTAGTAGCGATAATTGCACTTTTACCAATACCAGTTATAATGACTCTACCTTTTGATTTATGTATGGTTTCCACTGCTTTAGAAAACTCTTCATCAACAAGTTCTTCTAAATAGGCAATCGCTTGGGCTTCTTCAGCGATTGTTTTTTTTGCATATGCGATTATAGTATCTTGAGTGTTCAAAATTTCAAAAATTTGTATGTTATAATTAAAGATTTTATTATCTTTAATTTAGGCAAAGGTATACAATACCTTATTAATTTTAAATACTGTAAAAAAAAAGCGAATTATTTTGTGCTTTGTTTATCTTTGGCTTTCAAAAATTTAAAATGAAACATCCACTAAATCTGTATTTTGGGGAACCAGATTTTAGTGATAACGAACTTTATCAATTGGTATATAAAAGTTAAAAAATTTAATGAGTTTGAATGGAACTGACTTGCAAAGTGCACTAAAGAGGCATTTTGGATTTAGTCAATTTAGAGGACTACAGGAAAAGGTAATACAAAGTATTCTCGAAAAGAAAAATACATTTGTTATAATGCCTACAGGCGGAGGAAAATCCCTATGTTATCAACTGCCTGCTTTAATGTGCGAAGGAACTGCTATTGTAGTTTCTCCTTTGATCGCTTTGATGAAAAATCAAGTTGATGCAATTCGCAGTATTTCTTCTGAAGAAGGAATAGCGCATGTGTTAAATTCATCTTTGAATAAATCTGAAGTAAAAAAGGTTAAAGATGATATTATTAATGGTGTTACAAAATTATTATATGTAGCTCCAGAATCACTTACTAAAGAAGAATATGTAGATTTTTTGAAATCTCAGAAAATTTCATTCTTAGCTGTAGATGAAGCACATTGTATTAGTGAATGGGGACATGATTTTAGACCAGAGTATCGAAATCTTCGCAATATTATTAAGCGAATTGGTGAAAATATCCCAATCATTGGTCTTACGGCTACCGCAACTCCAAAAGTACAAGAAGATATTTTGAAAAATTTAGCGATGAGTGATGCTAATACATTTAAGGCATCATTTAATCGACCTAATTTGTATTATGAAATAAGACCTAAAACTAAAAATGTTGATGCGGATATAATTCGTTTTGTAAAACAAAACAGCGGTAAAAGTGGTATTGTATATTGTTTAAGCAGGAAAAGAGTTGAAGAACTTGCACAAACATTAGAGGTTAATGGTGTTAAAGCAGTTCCTTATCACGCAGGTTTAGATGCTAAAACCAGAGCTAAACATCAAGATATGTTTTTGATGGAAGATACGGATGTAGTGGTGGCTACAATTGCCTTTGGAATGGGAATTGATAAACCCGATGTACGTTTTGTGATTCATCATGACATGCCAAAAAGTATTGAAAGTTATTATCAAGAAACAGGTCGTGCTGGTAGAGATGGAGGAGAAGGGCATTGTCTGGCTTATTATGCCTATAAGGATATAGAGAAGCTCGAGAAATTCATGAGTGGTAAACCTGTTGCTGAGCAGGAAATAGGACATGCACTATTACAAGAAATTGTTGCTTTTGCAGAAACCTCTATTTCAAGACGTAAATTTATATTGCATTATTTTGGAGAAGAATTTGATGAGGTAAACGGTGAAGGAGCCGATATGGACGATAATGTTCGAACGCCTAAGAAAAAACATGAAGCCAAAGATGAGGTACAATTACTTATTGAAGTAGTTAGTAAAACAGGCGAAATATACAAATCCAAAGATTTAGTAAGTACACTAATAGGTAAAAGTAATGCACTTATTATTTCTCATAAAACGCATCAACAATCTTTTTTTGGTAGTGGTAAAACAAAAGATGGTAAGTATTGGATGGCTTTAATACGTCAAGTGCTTGTTGCAGGTTATTTAAGAAAAGATATAGAGACGTATGGTGTGATTAGAGTAACTTCAGAAGGAAAAGAGTACTTAGGTAATCCAGTTAGTTTCATGATGACCGAAGATCACGTTTATAATCAAGCAAATGATGATGCCATTATTACAGCAGCAAAATCTGGTGCAAAAGGAGGTAGTGATGATAAGTTGGCTGGGATGTTACGGGATTTAAGAAAAAAAGTAGCTAAAAAACTTGGAGTTCCACCTTTTGTGGTCTTTCAAGATCCTTCTATAGATGATATGGCTTTAAAATATCCTATTTCAATAGAGGAAATGGCTAATGTTCATGGAGTAGGAGAAGGTAAAGCTAAGAAATATGGAAAAGAATTTGTAGCTCTTATAGCAAGATACGTTCAAGAAAATGATATAATGCGCCCTGATGATTTTGTAGTTAAGACTACAGGAGCCAATAGTGGGTTAAAGCTGTATATTATACAAAATGTGGATCGTAAATTAAGATTAGACGATATAGCGGCTGCCAAAGGAATGGATATGACTGCTTTTATAAAAGAGATGGAAGCTATTGTTTATAGTGGCACTAAGCTCAATATAGCATATTGGATTGATGAGATACTTGATGAAGATCAACAAGAAGAAATACATGAGTATTTCCTTGAAGCAGAAAATGATAAGATAGATACTGCTATAGAAGAATTTGACGGAGATTATGATGATGAGGAACTTCGTTTGTACCGTATAAAATTTATCAGTGAAGTAGCAAACTAGACTCACTTATAAACGAATTAAAATTAAAAAAGGGGTTTGGATCGTAAGATCTAAACCCCTTTTTTTGACAGGTAAAAAGCAATAATTCGCTTTTTGATATTTTATTTTCTGTTATGTTTTGATAAATTAACAGATAAATAAAGGCTCGATGTTGTAAGTTCAGAGTTGGATAATGTAACACTTAACTTGTCACTCTTAGCAATATTTTTATCCGTATATATTCTATATCCCAATTTAAAACGACCGACTCCAAATCCTCCTCCATAAAAATAATCAACTGTTACTTTTTCAATATTATCATTAAAAACTGATTTGGTACCCAAATCGTTATCTATAGAAAGACCTCCTTCAAAGAAAACTTCAAAATTAGAACTTAAGTAGATGTGAAACCTAGGTGCCAGTGCTACATTTATACTTTTGAAGTCTATCTTAGCAGGTTCTGTGGGACCAAATGCATTACTCTGAGTTGTAGAAAACGATCTGTATGTTGATTCTAGAAAAAAGCTTAAATCAACTTTATAAAACGGTATGAAAGTTTCTAAATAAAAACCGAATTTTGGAGCCATTACATCATCATACAATATGGTTTGGGATACATTAAATTCTGAAGGGTGTGAAAAACTAACAAAATCTAAGGATCCTATAAGACCAATTTTAGTCTGATTGATTTTTTTCTTAACCGTATACTTGATCTTTGCACCTTTACAATGATTGTAATCAATAAAATATTTTTTTAGATCCCTTATAGTATGTGTTACATCTTCAACATCTTGATTGCCGCAATTGATGTGCTGTTGCAATTGCTCTTTAAATTGTGTGTTTGATTTAGGAATAACTTTTTTTCCTACTTTTTTCTTTAAATCAGGAACATAATACGTCTTGTAAACTAATAATTCAGGATAGGCAACATTTCTAGCTGTATAAAAAAATCTATTTACACCATTTTCAGAATATAAAAATAAAGAAGCTTCACTTTGAAGGATTACTCTTAGAAAAACCTTTCTTATTCTTAATCTTGGATTCTCACTTTTTGTAGAATTAGCAACATCATCTCCTCTTAGGTCAAATTCCATGATATATCGTTTAAAGATATAATCTTGTCCTACTCCAAATTCTTTAATGTTTTCAATGTTTTCGGTTTTAGAATTAGAAGAAATTGTTCTTTTCCATTCAAATTCAGTTGGATTGTTTTTCCACGGAACCCTTTTAATAAGACATTCTTTTCGATTATTATTATTATCAATGAAATACCCCGATTCATATAGATTTTGGGCAGAGATGGTAGAAACAAAAAATAAAAAAAATAGTAGTTTAGTTGGTAATAGTTTCATTACATAAAAATTTCAATTGGTTAGTTGTGAGATGACATTGTTTTTAGATACTGTAAATATTAAAAAAAAATACCTTTTGTTGTGACCTTTCCCGGTGGTAACAATCTTTTATAACATCATTGCTCATTAAATATTGTGTGTAAAGTTAGTTTTATAGTATTGAAAATAGAGAGATAATAATAATCTTTTGTTTAAGTAAACCATTAACAATTAATTATCTTTGCAGCTCAAAAATTAAACGCTAAAACATATATTGTTATGCAAGACGGATTATACGCAAAATTTAATACCACAAAAGGTAGTATCCTTATTAACTTAGAATATAAAAAAACACCTGGAACAGTTGGAAACTTTGTAGGTTTGGCTGAAGGTAATATAGAAAATCAAGCAATTCCACAAGGGAAACCATATTACAATGGATTGAAGTTTCATAGAGTTATTGCTGATTTTATGATACAAGGAGGAGATCCTCAAGGCACTGGTTCTGGTGGACCAGGTTATCAATTTGATGATGAAATACATCCTGATCTTAAACATGATGGACCAGGAGTTCTTTCTATGGCTAATGCAGGGCCTGGTACAAATGGTAGTCAGTTTTTTATTACTCATGTAGAAACGTCTTGGTTAGATGGAAAACATACCGTTTTCGGAAAAGTAGTAGAAGGCCTAGAAGTTGTTAATACTGTTGCACAGGGAGATGTTATAGAAGAAGTAGAGATCATTAGAGTAGGAGCCGATGCTGAAAATTTTAATGCTGTTGAGGTATTTAGAAGTTTTAATGGAGCTAAAGCAGAAAGAGAAGCAGCAGCAAAGAAAAAGTCTGAAGAACTATTAGAAGAATTAGCAGCTGGTTTTGATAAAACTGATAGCGGATTGCGTTATAAAATTATACAACAAGGAGAAGGTGTTCAAGCAGAAAAAGGAAAGACAGTATCGGTGCATTACAAAGGAAGTCTTACAGATGGCACGGTGTTTGATTCTTCTTATAAGCGTAATCAGCCTATAGATTTTCCATTAGGAGTGGGACAAGTTATTTCCGGATGGGATGAAGGAATAGCATTGTTAAAAGTAGGTGATAAAGCAAGACTAGTGATTCCACCATATCTTGGATATGGAGAATCTGGAGCAGGAGGGGTAATTCCTCCAAACGCCACGTTGATTTTTGATGTAGAACTAGTAAATGTTAAATAATTTAACAAATTTGAATAAAATATAGCAAAGGTCCCTAAGTAATTTTAGGGGCCTTTTTTTTGGAATTTATTCTAAAAAAGGCATTTTGATTAGTGTATTCTTATTTATTCATAAGTTTGCTAGGAATATTTTAGTGATTAACCAATATATAGAGTAATGAAATTAAAAAGCCATCTGTTATTTTTATGGTTTTAAACTTATTTTAACATTAGTTTTTTTTATTTTGCTAAAAATGATCATTTTAGAATAATATGATATTTTAAATTTGATAGTTTTTATACAAAAAATTAGTATACCCCTAAATATGAAACAATTTGTACTAACCATCATTATACTTTGTACTGCGTATTTGTCTTTTGGACAAGATAAACAGGTAAAGCTCGAAAATATCAAAGATCAAATGGAAATCATTGATAGCTATACAGAGTTTGATACTTTTTATTTAGATCCAGAAGAGTTTCTAGATAAAATGGCAGATCATGGAGCAGAACTTAATGGATTTTATGAACATGAAAGACTTAAGAAAATTACAAGAAAAGTAGGTACGCGTAAAGCGGATATTTTGACTACTTTCTATTTCTGGAATGACCAACTTATCTATGTCGATTATAAGCAAAAGCCATATATAATGGAAACTAATGACTACGGTCAGAAAGTGCCGAATTATGCTAAGACATACACTAAATATGAGTCAAATCATTTTTTTAATAATGGAGATATTATTGAAAAAAAAGAGATAGGATATTCTATGCCAGATGTATCTCCTGAAGAAGACTTTCTTGCTTATGCGAATAAAATGAAATCGTTGTTAGATAATAAATTCTACAATAAAGATACCTATGAGGCTTTGCAAGGAAGGTGGCTTTATATGGAAAACACAGATGATTATATTATTTTTGAAGGTACAATACGGTTTAATTTTTATGCAGGCAAATTTGCAAATCGTTTAAAAACAAGAATAGACGAAGGTGTTTTAGAATGCTTTTTTCCGATGGATGATCGTATCTATCGTTATAAAATCGATAACTTAGACGAAAATGTACTCACATTAATTGACCTTTTTTCAAAAGAACAATTTATGTATGCTAAAGTAGATTAAGATAAACTATGATGACTACAGATCACCTTAAGTACCCGATAGGAGTATTCGAATGCCCAGAAAAAATAACTACTCATCATATCAAACAGTGGATATCTGATATTGAAGAATTACCAACAAAAATGGTTAATCTAGTCTCAAGCTTTACAGAGGAACAGTTAGAGACGCCTTATCGACCCAATGGATGGACTGCTAGACAAGTAATACATCACGTTCATGATAGCCATCATAATGGGTATATTCGTTTTAAATGGGCGTTGACAGAGGATAAACCTGTTATAAAAGCATATAATGAAGCTTTATGGGCCGAATTATTTGATACAAAATCAGCACCTATACACTTATCACTTGATGTAATTAAAGCATTACATGCTAAATGGGTGTTCTTTTTAAAAGGATTATCATTAGAAGAACTCGAAAAAGAATTTATTCATCCTGAAGGTGATATAGCAATTTCTTTGGCAGAAGACATTGGTATATATGCATGGCATGGGAACCACCATCTTGCACATTTAAAAATTATAGCTGCTAAATCCTAGATATTAAGAATCATTCGCTGCATTTCTCGATAATTATCTTTTAAGCCTGGATAATCTAGGTCGTACCGTGATATTGTATTGAAATTATGTTTTTGATAAAAAGTAAGTGCTGGACTAGTACTCATAACATCAAGCCATATAACTTTTTTGTCTAGTTTATAAGCCAATTCTTTCGTGAATTTGATTCCTTGCTCGCCTATTCCTAATCCAATAGATTCTTTTAATAAATATATTTTTTCTAGTTGTAATGCTTCTGTTTTTGAATACCCTTCTACCGCTTGATCTTGTCGTATTTTTAATAATCCTAAATTCTTGTTCTCATTTGTTATTAAAAAATAAATAATATTATCTATTATAAAATCCTTTTCAAAAGCTTCTTTTGTGAAACTTAGATTTATGTAATAACTAGGATCTTCATTTTTCCAAATATGAATATAATGTTCAGGATAAAATTGTGTGCTGATTTTTACTAAACTATCAATATCATGTCTTGAGCATTTTTTGAAGGTCACTTTTGAATTCATGCTTAAACTCATGTTATTCTTTCCATTTTATGTTGCAACCAATACTGGGTTTTTGATCTTCAGATACTTTGGTGTTGCGCAGCACTGCATCTAGTGCTTGTCTTAAGTCTCTGCCGTTTACAGGGATACCATTGCCGGGTCTAGAATCATCCAGTTGGCCTCTATAAATAAGTTTTAATTCAGCATCAAATAGATAGAAATCAGGAGTACAAGCGGCGTCATATGCTCTTGCGACTTCTTGTGTATCATCAAATAAGTAAGGGAAAGTGTAATTATTTTTTTGAGCTGTTTTCCACATTTTATCTGGAGAATCTTGAGGATATTTCTCAATATCATTGCTGCTTATGGCAACAAATCCAAATCCTTGAGTTCTATAGTCATTTGCAATTCTTACAAGCTCTTCGTTAACGTGAATTACAAATGGACAATGGTTGCATATAAACATGATAACAGTTCCCTTATCACCTTTAAGTTCTTCTAAAGAAAAGATATTATTAGTAATACTATCCTTAAGAGAGAAATTTGGTGCCAGGGTGCCAAGAGGTAACATATTTGAAAGAGTTCTCGCCATTTTAAAGTTTTTATAAATTCAAAATTACAATTTATATAAGATATTCTCATACCGTCTTATTTAATAAGTCTAAAAAATAGTATCTTAGTTACATTAAAAATTAATTTTATGAAAACCTTAGACACTTGGTTTAAAGAGTATGCTGTAAGCCATCAAAATAAGACAAATATTGCTATTCACTTTGTATGCGTACCAGCGATATTTTTCTCTATAGTTGGTTTAATTATGAGTATTCCCAGCGGTTTTTTAGCTTCTGTTATTCCAGGAAATAATCCATTTATAGAAAACTGGGCTTTTGTAAGTTCTTTACTTATATTGTTGTTTTATATTAGGTTATCTGTGAAAATGGCATTACAAATATTGATTTTTGTAGCTTTTTGTATAATTACTAATTATTATATCGGGCAAGCAGCACCTTTATGGTTAGTGTCTCTAATTATTTTTGTTGTTGCCTGGATTGGACAATTTTATGGACACCATTTAGAAGGTAAAAAACCATCTGCTGCTCAAGATTTACAATTTTTGTTAATTGGCCCAGCTTGGGTTATTCAGAAGATGTTTGGAAAAAAATAATATGACATTACAAGATTGGAAAAATTCAGGAACTTATTTTGAATATCAAAATAAGTATTCTGTATTTTATAAAGAATCGGGTAGTGGAGAACCTTTAATTCTGATACATGGTTTCCCAACTTCTTCTTGGGATTGGTCTAAAATATGGAGTTCTCTTTCTGCAAAATATCAACTCTATGCCATAGATATGATGGGGTATGGGTTTTCTTCGAAACCAAAAGATTTTAAATATACGATTTCTGCTCAAGTAGATTTATGGGAGACTTATTTAAGAAAGAGAGGGGTATTTTCTTTTCATATTATTGCACATGATTATGGAGATACTGTAGTGCAAGAGATGTTAGCAAGACATAAAGAAAATTCTGAATATGAGTTTGGTATTAAATCGGTTTGTTTTTTGAATGGCGGAATGTTTCCTGAAACTAATTTTCCAACGCTTACTCAGAAAATGTTGTTGACACCTTTTGGTGAAATATTAAAGCACTTTATGGGTAGAGATACCTTAGCAAAGAATTTTAAAAAGATTTTTGGAAAAAACACCCAAGCCAGTGAACAAGAAATTGATCAGTTTTGGCAAGGAATAGCGCATAATTCTGGTAAAGATGTTATTCCTAAGCTAATTAAATATCTTAAAGAAAGAGATACTCATAAAATCAGGTGGAGAGAAGCTATACAATATACAGATATGCCTAAACGTCTAATTGATGGAGGCGTGGACCCGATATCGGGTAAGCATATGGCAGAGTTCTACAAAGAAATTGTACCCAATGCAGATGTTATCATCTTAGATGAGATTGGGCACTACCCACAAACTGAAGCACCAGAAACTGTGTTATCTCATTATTATGAGTTTAGAAATCAGCTTTAAGGCGTATACAGTTGATTGTTTAAGTAGTATGAGTATGCCTGTCTTAAAAGTTGATGATCTTTGGGTGATAATTACAGTTACATTTCATCGCTAAAGAAAATTGCATTCATTAACAATTTATTGGTTCCATACCAGAAAGCTCTGAAATTAGTGTTGTCTGTAAACAATATTACATTTCCTCTTCCAAAATTTTTATGCCTAAACGGAACTGTTCCAGATAAAGAATCAAGGTTCTTTTTACTTATATAACCACTTAGTAGTGGAGATTTAGTGTATCGTATAGGATTGTTATAGCTTTGTTTATTGGGTTTTATAAAAATAGTCGTGTTTCTGAATAGTGGAATTTTATCATTTTTATACCCAAAATTAATAGGGTGTGACCTGTCTGTCTTTGCTTCAAAAATGGCTCCACCAATTACTTGAGCTCCAAAGAAATCTTGCCTTTGTTCAAAAGATATATTCGTTGCATTGTTTTCAGGTTTAGAAAATTCAATTTCCATAAATTCATTAATAGCAAAGAATTGAGCAATATTTCTATAACCAATTAAAGTTCCTCCACTACGGATCCAGTTTTTCAGTTTTTCAATTTGAGGTTTGTTAAAGCTTAAGCCTCTTTGATTAGGTAGTACAATATGCGTGTATCGTGCTAAATTAGTTCTGTTAAAGTGATCTGTATCTAACTTTGTAATAGGAATATCAAAACGTTGATCCATTAAATGCCATATTTCACCTGCATCGTAGGGTGTAATCCCTGAACCTGTAAATAGTCCAATCCTAGGTAGTGAAAGTGGCCTAAATTTATTACTTCCTAAGTCGATTCCTTTAGTAAGACCTGTTGATACAGCTGTGATATCTATGTGATTTTTTAATGATACTTTTTGCAAAAATTCATGTAGTTCTTTGTTGTTTAACTTTTGATTTTGAACAGGAATCAAAATAGTACCATAGTCATAATTAGCATTATTTAAAGTAAACGGAGTCATTCCTACTTTTGCGCGTAATCCTTTTTCTAATATTTGATATAAAGCTTTAGGGCCATAATATTCATGCCACTCCATCAAGTAGCCGTAATTACTTTGATCTAATTGTTTTGCTTGTTTGTGTTTTAGTTCTAAAATCTCATTTCCTAAATTTGAAATTGCAATATTATCTGCATAGTCAAGATTAAATGCTAAGGGAAAAGTCCATGAAGAAATATCATAAAAAAGGCTATCGGTAAAGGTAGTTCGTTTTTCAAAAATTGCTTTTATAAGTCGACTATGTCTTTGATTTTTAGGTACTGCAAAGCTATATCCTTTTTTGAATTTTTTATTTTGAACAGCGATATCTTGTTTTAACTCATGTATCTTGATTTTGTGTCTTTTTAAAATTTCAGCTAAATGAAATGAAGAGGCAGCATCTTTTTCATTTCCAAAAACGTATGCGTTATTATTTGATTCTTTTCTTGCTTCTACATAAAAATTTCTTTTGTAAGTAAGCAGTTCTTTGCGCATTGATTTTGCTGCTTCTAATGTTGAAAGTGTAGCAGTAAATTGATTTCTAATCGTAAAAGGAAAAGTAAGAACCCCATTATCTGTTTGTTGCGCATGACCACGTGAGCTGGCTTGCTCAAATAAAATACCGATCCCTCCGTTTATATCAGGAAAAGTAGAGCCTTTACCATAATAAAAGTCATCAAAATTTTCTTCAGTGTAATACAATGAACCAATCTTATCTAAAGCTTTAGCATGGTAATTTGCAATTTTTTTAGTAAGTTTTTGATTAAGTTTAGGGGTTAATGGATGGGTACGAGATTGTATTCCAGGCTGAAAAAAGAAGGTGCTATTAGATCCCATTTCATGATGATCAGTTAAGATATTTGGATACCATTTGTGATAGGTAGCAATGCGAGCCCTTGATTCTGGTAATTGTACTGGTAACCAATCACGATTCATATCAAACCAATAATGATTCGTTCTACCTCCTGGCCATACCTCTCTATATTCTCGGTCTTGAGGATCTGTGCTTATATTTTTGTTTTTATGAATGTTAGCCCAATATGAAAACCTTTGTAGACCATCAGGATTAAAAGAAGGATCAAATAAAATAACTACATCATTAAGTAAGCTATCGATTTCTTGCCCTTGCGCTGCAGCTAAATAATATGCGGATAGCAATGCAGAATTTGATCCGCTAGCTTCATTGCCATGTATAGAAAACCCTTGATATACAATAGCAGGTAGATTTTCTAAGTCTATAGTATTAGAATTTGCTTCTGTAAGTTGTACGTGTTTTGTTTTTATTTGTTCAAGGTTTTGATGATTTTTCTCTGAAGTTATGGTAAGTAATAAAATAGGTCGATCTTCAAAAGTTTTACCTCTATTTTCGATAGTTATTCTAGGAGAGGCATCTGCTAATGCAGTCATGTATGCAACTAGCTTATCATGAGTTACATGCCATTTTCCGGGTACATATCCTAAAACACTTTGAGGAGTAGGGATTGAAGGGTTGTATGTAATATTTTTTGGGAGGTAATATGCTAGAGAAAGATCGTTTTGTGCTTGAGAAATAAGCCCAGTAAGAGCTAATAAAATCGTAAAGATGTATTTCATTTCAGACGAATTGTTTTGTAAATAGCTGTGAATATAAAAAAAACCGTTTCAGAGAATGAAACGGTTTGCATAACTTTAACTTAAGTTATAATTCTTTATATGTCATCAAAACTTACATCTGTAAAACTTTCTGCAGAGGCAGGTACTTCATCACTTTTTTGTGAGGACGAATCATTGTCGTAAGACTTTTGATAATCTTTTTGATGTCTTTCGCTTATTACTTCTTCACCTTTTTCGTCAACTATATAATCCGTCATCTCATTTAAGATTTCAGTAAATCCAGCAAAATCTTCTTTATAAAGATAAATTTTGTGCTTTTTATAGTGAAAAGACCCATCGTCGTTAGTAAATTTTTTACTCTCTGTTATGGTTAAATAATAATCACCTGCTTTAGTAGCCCTTACATCAAAGAAATATGTTCTTCTTCCTGCTCTTAAAACTTTTGAGAAAATTTCTTCTTTCTCCATCATTTCATTATCACTCATAATACGTATTTCTTAAATTAATTAATTTGCTATGATGTTCTCAAAAATCTAAAAAAATTGTTAATCGCACAAAAAAAACTCATATTTCTTTTTCGCTTAGCTGTTTTAAATAGAGTTCTTTATAATAACCATCGATCTTTAATAGCTGATTATGAGTGCCTTGCTGGGTTATTTTCCCATTTTCTAAAACAATTATTTTATCAGCATTTTTGGTTGTCGATACCCTGTGACTTACGATAAAAGTGGTTTTATCCTTAGAAATTTTGTTAATATTCTGTAATATTTCTTCTTCAGTTTCGGTATCAACAGCAGATAAGCAGTCGTCGAAAAGTAAAATAGAAGGGTTTTTAATGATTGCTCTTGCAATAGATACTCTTTGTTTTTGACCTCCAGAAAGTGTAATACCACGCTCCCCCAAAACAGTTTCATATTTGGCTTTAAAACCAATTATATTTTTATGGACTACAGCATCTTTTGCTGCTTGGTAAACCTCGTCATCAGTTGCGTTTTCTTTCCCAAACTTTATATTATTTCTAATACTATCACTAAATAAAAAAGCATCTTGTGGTACATATCCTATACGCTCTCTAATATCAGTAAGATTTAGATCTCTAATAGGAATTCCATCGATTCTAATCTCACCAGAAGAAACATCGTATAATCGACCAATTAAATCTAAAATTGTAGATTTTCCGGATCCTGTTTTACCAACTACACCTATAGTTTCTCCGTTTTTTATTTCAAAACTAACATTGTCTAAAGCAGTTATATTTGTGTCATCATAAATAAAAGAAACATTGTCAAAGCTAATATTTCCTTGAATAGGAGTGTTTTTAGTAACTGTATTTGTTATTTCGGGTTCTTGACTTAGGAATTCATTAATACGGGATTGAGAGGCTTCGGCTTGCTGTATAATAGAGCTTACCCAACCAACTGTAGCCACGGGCCAAGTTAACATATTAACATAAAGAATAAATTGCACAATAATACCAACATCTTTTATGGTACCATCTAGGTATTGCTGGCCACCGATGTATATTACTAAAATATTACTGAAACCAATAAGTAATACCATTAATGGAAAAAAAAGTGCCTGTACTTTGGCTAGATCAAGATTCTTATCTCTACTTGTATTTGATAATTCGGTAAAGTTGTCATGAGTTTGCGTTTCAATTCCATACGCCTTAATAACAGTAATGCCACTAAAGGATTCTTGAGTAAATGTGGTTAATTTGGATAAGAATTCTTGTACAACTGTACTGCGTTTATGTATCGCTACACTTAATTTGTAAATAGAAACAGATAATATGGGTAGTGGAGCTACGGTGTATAATGTGAGTTCTGGAGCTATACTAATCATATAACCAATAACCACTACAAATAGCGTTAATGTATTTACACTATACATAATTGCGGGACCAACATACATACGTACTCTAGAAACATCTTCACTTATTCTATTCATAAGATCCCCAGTACGATTTTTTTTGTAAAAATTTAGAGATAGTTTTTCGTAATGTTGAAATACCTCATTTTTTAAATCAAATTCTATGAATCTTGAAACTACTATAAAAGTTTGTCGCATTAAAAAAGTGAAAAATGCTGATATTAAAACAGATCCAAAAATGAGGAGTATATTGAAAATAAGTCCACTTTTTACTTCATCTAAGCTCGAAACTTCATTGTTTAGATATTGTTGGACTACATCCACAGATTTGCCGACAAATGAGGGGACCAAAGTAGCAAAAACCCTAGCAATAATAGTAATTACTAGTCCAATTAAAAGTCGGTATTTATATTTTAAGAAATATTTGTTTAAATGGCGTAATGCACGCATAAAATATTAGAGTTTAAAGGCTTTTTTGTTAGTAAATTCGTAAAGTTTAACAGCTATTAATTTGAAATCCATAAAAATGTGCTATTTTAGCATCCTGATTTTGAATATAATATAATTTATAACATTTAATTTTTCCAATATATGATAACTGAAGTGTTTACTGCAAATCAATTAAAAAAAGAAGCTCCCGTATTTGGTCAACTATCTTTTGATAACCATGAACAAGTTGTTTTTTGTCAAGACAAAGATACAGGATTGAAGGCAATAATTGGTGTGCATAACACAATTTTAGGACCTGCCTTAGGAGGTACTAGAATGTATGATTATAAAACAGAGTGGGATGCACTTAATGATGTTTTAAGGTTATCACGCGGGATGACGTATAAAGCGGCAATCACAGGATTAAATCTTGGTGGAGGTAAAGCAGTGATTATAGGAGATCCTAAGAAACTTAAAACTCCTGAGTTAATGAAACGCTTTGGGAAATTTGTACATACTCTTGGAGGTAAGTATTATACTGCAGAAGATGTAGGAATGGAAACTTCTGATATGGATACAGTAAGAGAAGTTACTCCTTACGTTACTGGTATTTCAGAATCTAAAGGAGGAGCAGGAAACCCTTCTCCTGTAACGGCATATGGAGTATATATGGGAATGAAAGCCGCTACAAAATTCACTTATGGTAGTGATGCTCTTGCCGGAAAAAAGATTTTGGTACAAGGTATAGGACATGTGGGAGAAGAACTAGTGCGATTAGCTTCTGAAGAAGGAGCAAATGTGATAATTAGTGATATTAATGAAGAAAGATTAAACGCTGTAAGTACAAAATATGGAGTTGATATTTATAGAGGAAATGATTTATATGCAGAAACTGCAGATATTTACGCTCCTTGTGCTCTAGGTGCTACCGTAAATGATGAAACAATCAATAAGTTAAACGTAAAAGTAATTGCGGGAGCTGCAAATAATCAGCTTGCAAATGAAGATATTCATGGAGCATTATTACAAAAGAAAGGAATTGTTTATGCTCCTGATTTTTTAATTAATGCAGGAGGGATAATCAATGTATATGCTGAAATAGAAGGATATGGTAGAGATCAGATTACTTCTAAAACAGAAAATATATTTGATACTACACTAGATATTCTAAATAAGGCTAAAGCAACTAGTACAACTACAAATGAAGCAGCGATTAGTATTGCCGAAGATAGAATAGCAGCACGTAAGAAAGAGAATGCCGCATCTTAAAAAACTATTCCTATCTATCTCAATTTTAGGTTCATTATAGAAGAGGTAGATAGGATATTTTTTAAATAAGAAATGGGGATATAAAAAAAGAACTTTTAGGGTAGTCAGATTAAAAATAATAGTATTTTTGCCAAACGAAAGAATACCATACTTTCAGTTGTTTTTAATATAAAGTTCTTTGTAAATAGGCTATGTTAACCCGAAGGCATATTAGAGTAAAAGTAATGCAGTCCCTCTATTCGATGGAGCAGACGCAAAGTGACAATCTTGATAAAGAAGAAAAATTTCTTCTATTTAGTATCGATCAGATGTATGATCTGTTTCTAATCAATCTTCAACTTTTAGTAGAGATTAAGGAGCATGCAGCAGAATTTCTAGAGATTAGTCAAAAAAAATATTTAGCTACTTCAGAAGAAAAAGATCCCAATACAAAATTTATAAAAAACGAGGTTTTACTATTATTAGAAAATAATGTACAGCTCAAGGCAGAAATTGAAAACAGAAAGTTAAACTGCTGGCAGCTAGATGATGAGTACGTTAAAATATTATGGAAAGAGATTAAAGAAAGTACTTTGTATACCGAATATATGAGTACTAAACTAAGCTCTTTTAGAGAAGATAAAGATTTTGTGATTGAGATATTTAAAGAAATCATTGCACCAAATGAGAAACTTTATGAATATATAGAGGATAAAAAACTCACTTGGGTAGATGATTTACCACTTATTAATACGGCAATTATAAAAATGCTAAGAAAAAGTAAATCATCTCATGACGAGCATAAATCTTTACCAAAGCTGTATAAAGATGTTGATGATAAAAAATTCGCAATAGATATTTTTAGAAAAACGGTACTTAATGCAACTACCTTTGCAAAAGAAATCGATGGTAAGACCCCAAATTGGGATCAAGATCGAATTGCAGAGTTGGACAAAGCAATTATTAAAATGGCAATTTGTGAGTTTGTTAAGTTTCCGTCGATACCCATAAAAGTAACAATTAACGAATATTTAGAAATCGCTAAAGAATATAGTACTCCAAAAAGTAGTATTTTTATAAATGGTATTCTAGACAAGATTTCAAAAGAATATCAAGAAAGTGGTAAACTAAATAAAGTAGGACGAGGACTTTTGTAGTCCAAAAAAAATAGTATTTTTAACCCTTATATAATTAAAAACCCAAGTAATGAAAAAAGGAATCTTAATTTTGGCCGGAATTTTTGCTATGACATTTGTGTCTTGTAAAGATGATGCTACAAAGAAAGTTAACGAAGAAAACGTTGAAATAGCTGCAGAACGTGATGCAAAAAATACAGATTTTCCTGTAATGACTTTTGCTGAAACTGAGCACGATTTCGGTACAATAAATGAAGGAGATGTAGTAGAACATAAATTTACATTCACTAATACAGGTAAAGCGCCATTAGTAATCGTTAATGCAAAAGGAAGTTGTGGTTGTACTGTTCCTCAATGGACAAAAGAGCCAGTTGCACCAGGAGCTACAGGAGAGATGTTAGTTAAATTTAACTCTAATGGAAAACCTAATCAGCAAACTAAGCAAGTAACTATTACTACGAATACTGAAGCTGGAAAAGAAGTTATTAAAATTAAAGCTTTAGTTACTCCAAAAGCAAAACCTGTGAGTGGAACTCCAGTAAGTGAATAATTTTATGGAAGGATTCGGAGGACAGTTACCTTTTATACTTTTAATATTTGTAGTGATGTATTTTTTTATGATACGACCACAAATGCAAAAGGCCAAAAAGGAAAAGAAATTTGCTGAAGAGCTTAAAAAAGGAGATCGCGTTGTTACTAAAAGTGGTCTGCACGGAAAAGTTTTTGACTTTAGCGAAAAAAATAATGCAGTTGTTATTGAAACAGGTTCAGGTAAGTTAACATTTGATAAATCTGCCATTTCTTTAGAAATGAGTCAGAAATTAAATGCACCACCTGCAGAAAAGAAGTAATAATTTGCACATCATAAAAAAGCGCGATATTAATTTTAATATCGCGCTTTTATTTTATATTAAATTCTTTTTTAGAAAAAGCGATATCCAATTAATACGCCACCTCTAAAAAAACCTTCATTGTTGCTTTCATCAAGAAGATAACGACCTCCTCCAAGACTTACTTCAAATACAAAACCATTGTCACTTACCCATTTTTGACCGACGACTAATCCTACTCCAATATCAAACCAATTTCCTTCATTGGTAGTATTGTTCACTGGTGTTGGAGAATTGAAATCGTTCGTTTCTACTTCTCCACCTGCAAAACGTAAAAGCCCTTCTACAAACATCCCTCGAGCACCAAAGTCTTTTTTATTTAAGAAATACTGTCTGTAATAAGGGGAAATGCTATACGCTTGGTATTCTTTATAATCATTATCTAGACTAACACTAGCAGCTATACCAGCACCAGAGTACTTGTTTAATATATATTCGTAATTAATTTCTAGGTTAGGTATTGCTAATATTTCTAGGGCATCTAATCTAAATTCATGTTTATTCTCGTTTCTTACTAGGTTTTCTTCCTGCGCATATGATAAAGAAAAGATAAGAGTTGCAATTACTGTAAAAATTTTTTTCATTATAAAATTGTTTTAGGTGCTTTTAAAAAACGCTTTTTTTGCGAGTCATATTTCTAAAACAAATCAAAATGAAAAGACCCTACCTAATTATCTAAATTATGATCAAAATATAAATAATTAGATAGGGAATGATATAGTTTGTTTTTTAACAAGATCAATTCATGTTTTAAAACTAGTCTAGAACTTTTTAGTTGGAATAAGTTGTGCAATCTTAATAATAACTTTAGCAGCACTGATCATGCTTTCTACGGGGACATACTCATAACGCCCATGAAAATTATGGCCTCCAGCAAAAATATTTGGACATGGTAAGCCCATAAAGCTTAATTGTGAACCGTCTGTTCCACCTCGAATAGGTTTAATAATCGGTTTGATATTAAGGGCTTTCATTGCTTCTTCAGCAATATCAACAATATGCATTACAGGTTCTACCTTTTCGCGCATATTATAATATTGATCTTTTATGGTTACCTCTATAACTTCTTGTTGACGTTGAGCATTGATTTCTGAAGCCAATTTTTTCATTACTTCTTTTCTAGCTTCAAAATGTTCTTTGTCGTGATCCCTAATAATATAGTGTAACTGAGTCTCTTCGACATCTCCTTTAATAGTATGTAAATGGAAAAAACCTTCTCGACCAGAAGTGTGTTCTGGTGTCTCTAATCTTGGTAAAGAATTGATGAATTCCTGAGCAATATACATACTATTGATCATTCTCCCTTTGGCATATCCCGGATGTACAATTTTTCCTTTTATCGTAACTACTGCTCCAGCGGCATTAAAATTTTCGTATTCAAGCTCGCCAATTTCACTACCATCCATAGTGTACGCCCAATCAGCTCCAAATTTTGAAACATCAAATTTATGAGCTCCACGACCTATTTCTTCATCGGGCGTAAAACCAACACGAATTTTACCATGCTTAATTTCAGGATGTTGTACAAGGTACTCCATAGCACTAACTATTTCAGTAATTCCTGCTTTATCATCGGCACCTAAAAGTGTTGTGCCGTCTGTAGTAATTAGCGTCTGCCCTTTATATAGCTTTAAGTCTTCAAAATAATCCGGAGAAAGAACAATATTTTCAGCAGCGTTTAGGATGATATCTTTACCATCATAATTTTCTATGATTTGTGGTTTTACGTTTGCTCCAGTAAAATCTGGGCTCGTATCAAAATGCGATATAAAACCAATAGTGGGTACGTCTTCCTCTATGTTAGATGGGAGTGTAGCCATTATATAAGCATTTTCATCAATGGTAACCTCCTCAAGACCTATATCCTTTAATTCTTTTGCTAATTTATTGGCCAGATCCCATTGTTTTTCTGAACTGGGAGTAGTGTTACTTTCAGGATCACTTTCTGTATCGATGGTAACATAACTTATAAAGCGATTAATGATGTGTTGTTTTGAAATCATAATAGACAGGTATTTGATATATCTTCAGCATTCAAAAATACATTTTTATTAGAACCTCTTATCACTTATTTTTGCGCAAACAAAATCAAGCTTAATGTATACGTATTTTTTACGCCCTATTTTATTTAGATATGATCCAGAGAAAATTCATCATTTTACATTTAAAATGGTAAGATTTTTGTCCAAAATACCTTTAATGTCTTCGATATTTAGAGGGATGTATGTTATTAATGATCCAAAGCTTGAAAGAGAAGTGTTTGGGTTAAAGTTTAAGAACCCTGTAGGATTAGCAGCAGGTTTTGATAAAGATGCGAAGCTGTTTAATGAGTTGTATAATTTTGGTTTTGGTTTTATTGAAATAGGTACTTTGACACCTAAACCTCAAGATGGTAATCCAAAAAAAAGACTATTTAGATTAAAAGATGATAGTGGTATTATTAATCGAATGGGTTTTAATAACGGTGGGGTAGAGGATGCAGTAGTGCGATTAAAGAATAATAAAGGAGTCTTGATCGGAGGTAATATAGGAAAGAACAAAATTACCCCAAATGAGAATGCCGTAGAAGATTATAAAATTTGCTTTGATGCTCTTTTTGATTATGTTGATTATTTTGTAGTGAACGTCAGTTCGCCAAACACTCCTAATTTAAGGGAACTGCAGGACAAAGAACCGCTTACGATGCTCTTGAATACGTTGCAATCTAAAAATCAAGAAAAAGTATC
This sequence comes from Aquimarina aggregata, assembly GCF_001632745.1. Classification (GTDB taxonomy): domain Bacteria; phylum Bacteroidota; class Bacteroidia; order Flavobacteriales; family Flavobacteriaceae; genus Aquimarina; species Aquimarina aggregata. Next base: position 70,685 of record NZ_LQRT01000058.1, read on the forward strand.
ACAAAAACCAATTTTGTTAAAAATAGCTCCAGACTTAACAGATGAGCAGTTATTAGATATTATAGCTATTGTTAAGGATACTAAGATAGCAGGAATCATTGCCACGAATACTACGATTTCTAGAGAGGGATTAAGGTCAAATCGTGATTTAGTAAACGAAAAAGGAGGTTTAAGTGGTAAGCCATTAACATCTAGATCAACAGAAGTAATTCGTTTCTTATCACAAAAAAGTAATAACGCTTTTCCGATTATAGGTGTCGGCGGAATACATAGTGCAAAAGATGCTCTTGAAAAATTAGAAGCTGGTGCTAGCTTAATTCAATTGTATACCGGTTTTATTTATGAAGGGCCCAAATTGATTAAAGATATTAATAAAGCGTTGTTAAGATCAAAGTAACCGTATGGATTATGATGTTTTGTATACCTTTATGATTACAACAGCTATCTTATCCATATCACCCGGACCGGATAATATATTTGTATTAATGCAAAGTGTTATTAACGGAAAGAAATACGGACTGGCTACTGTTGCTGGATTAATGTCAGGATGCTTGATTCATACAACATTAGTTGCTTTTGGGGTTTCAATACTGATTAAACAGAGTGACACCTTATTTTTTATAATTAAGTTGTTTGGAGCATTGTATTTATTCTTTTTAGCTTATAAAGTATTTAGGAGTGATGCTTCGGTAAATTTATTAGAAACAGGTATACCAAAAAAAACTTTAGGGCAACTGTTTCGACAAGGATTTGTTATGAATGTATTAAATCCTAAAGTCTCTATTTTCTTTTTAGCATTTTTTCCTGGTTTTCTGTTTAGTGAATCTTTAAGTAATGTTTTACAATTTTATATACTAGGTTTCCTTTTTATACTGGTTTCATTTTTAATTTTTGGAAGTATTGCAGTCATGTCAGGAGCTATATCAGAATACTTAAAAAAAAGTACGAAGATTGGGGTTGTTTTAAAATGGCTTCAGATTATAGTATTTATTGGAATTGCAATTTTTATTCTTCTTTCTGAAAAATAAAAAATAGACTGTCTTAATTTTAAGATAGTCTATTTTTTTTTCTAATAAGAAAGATTTCTTTTAAGCTTTATCGTCTTCGCTTTCATCCTCTTTGCAAGGGTGCAGTATTCCATTTTCCCAACAATACGCGTTATTATCTGCACCACCTCCAGTTTGACTATGAAAACCTCCTTTAAGAGTAGTCAATTCTTTTCTGTTTAATTCTTTTGCTCCTTCTAAGTTTAAAATGCCTTTTAACATAATATATATATTGAAAATTAGATTGTTTGTGATCCTTTAAAGACATTCACAATTATGTCTATCATGACCTTACTATCAATGGTAAGATGCTATTCAAAATTAGAGTGAATTCTGGGAAATAAATTAAAGAATAAATAGGTGGAAAGAATTTTAAGATAAGCGTATAGAGATATTATTTAAGTGTTTCTAAGAGATAAGACAATTGCTCCCTATTTCTAAAAGCAACTTGAATTTTATCTCTATTGGTCAAAATAATCGTTTCTTTCCTAAAAATAGAATCAATATGAGAGGTGTTTATGAGACAAGAGCGATTTACTCTAAAAAAACCACGACTAGACAGTAATTTGTCATAATGCTTCAAGATATTGTTTGCTAAGATTTCTTTTTTGTCTTTTAAGACGATGGTTGTATAGTTACCTTCAGCCTTACATAAAATTATTTCTTCTAGATATACGGATTTATGGTATTGACCACTTTGTATAAGAATTTTTGAGTTCTGCTCTCGTATAAATTCTTGAAAGTGAACGTATTTACTTTGATTACTATGTCTAGACTTAACTTGTATATATCTGCTGATTACTTTTTCAAGAAGTATAGGGTCAATTGGTTTTAACAAATAGTTAAAAGCAAAATGCTCCATAGCTTTTTCATAATAACTATCATATGCGGTAATAAAGATAACCTCAAAGCCTTTAGAATGTACAGCATCAAGAATTTCAAAGCCTATGCCATCATCTAAATGTATATCTAGAAAAACCAATTCTGGAGAAGAAGAAGAAATAAGAGAAATACCTTCTTTAACAGTTGTTGCCGAACCTACAATATTTAATTCTAAGACATTTTTTTTCAGAAGTTTAGAGAGGTAATTTGATGCATCTTTATCATTTTCAATAATAACAACATTAATCATAAAAATAAATGTAAATTCGAGCACTAAATTTATATCTACCACACAAATAATACAACATTGAAACAACTTTTTTTTATTTTAGTTTTGATACTTACAAGTTTTGATTCTTATTCCCAGGAAATACTTTCTCAACATACTATTGATACTATTTCTTTTGCCAAAACTAATCGACCATACATTAGTAAGATTAAATATAGTCTGAACAAGGATAAATCTCTTAAGGGATGGACAAAGTATTATACCTTTAAAAGCTATGTACATTTATTTAAGCTTGAAAATGATTCTGCATTGTCAAATGCTCATAAAGCTATTAAAGCGTATGAATCATTAGAACAGGGGCATCCGGGAGCAGATGGTATAGCGCATAAAGCATATTACATTAAAGGTTTACGAGAGTATTTTGCAACAAGACCACTTACCGCTTTACAGACGCTTTATAGAGGGTTAGAACTCACATCTCAGTATCCAGAATCACCCGACAAAAAATCATGGCGATTTTATATTTTAGAAAGAATATCTTATATCCATATAGATTTAGGAGATATAGACCTGGCATTGAGAGCAAGAAAAGAAGCTTTTAGAGATTCAATATGGGCTAATTATAGATTTGAGGTAATTAATAATAGGTTAGATATTGGTTATTTGTATAAACACAAAAAGAAGTATGATTCTGCAAAAGCGCATTTTAACGAAGCTTTAAGAATGTATAAGGATACCATATTACTTGATAATGATAATTATGATAAAGACGTTTTTTTTATAAATCAAGTTAGAGCACTGGATGCTCTGGGCGATATTGCTTTGTACCAAAATCAAAAAGATTCGGCATATAATAATTTTTCAAAAGCAAATAAAATTTTTTTAGATAAAGAATTGATCAATTCTGATTTATTGTCTAGTAAGTCTAAATTAAGCCCACTAACTAGTTATGGTTATATGCTTTTTTATCAAGATAACCTTAATGAGTCTGAAACTGTATTGAACAAGGTTCGAGATTCTCTGAGAAAAAAATATAATTATACTAGAGATGAAAGGAATTTGTATATAAGAGTTTGTGATTTTTTGAATAAGGTGTATTTTAAACAAGGAGCACACGAAAAAAGCACATCTATCCTAAGCGAACTGAATGAATATCTAATAACATATCATGAAAAAAGTATAGCTAAGCAACTGCAACTATATGCTTCTGAATTTGAATTAAAAGAAAAAGATGCTTCTATCTCTAAGCTAGAAAAAATAACCACACAACAAAAAACTATTATTAAACAAAGGAATATCATCAATTGGGTCATTATCGGATTGTTTCTTTCATTTCTAATATTAGGCGTTGTATTGTTCAGGCAAAATAAATTAAAAAGTAAATATAAAACTACAATTTTAGAACAACGTTTACTTCGTTCACAGCTTAATCCACACTTTTTGTTCAATTCATTGGGTACAATTATTTCCTTAACCTCAAACGAATCTAAAAATGTAATACCGTATACTTTAAAATTGAGTAATCTATTACGATCCATATTAGAAAACTCTAGAGAAGAGTTTGTTTCTTTAGAAGAAGAAATACAGACGGTGAAGGATTATTTAGAGCTGCAATCTAATTTTTCTCAAAAATTTAATCATGTAGTAGAAATTGACCCAGAGTTGAATGTTCAGAATATTTTGGTGCCTCCAATGTTTATACAACCATTTGTAGAAAATGCTATTGAACATGGTATTGCTGCTATCACAAATGGTAAAATAATATTAAAATTCATTATGGATGATAATAAAAAACTAATAAAAAGTAGTATCATAGATAATGGGATTGGTTATACTAAAGGCCAAGAAATTAAGGATAAAAACTCTGGATATGAATCACTATCAGGTTCCATCTTAAAAGATAGATTTAAAATATATTCAAGGTCTTTTAAAGTTAATGCAAGGTTTGAGGTTCTTGAGGATACCGATAATATAGGGTCTAGAGTTGATGTTTATCTACCATATATTTTGGAATAATTTTAAAAACACTTTTAATGAGGGCTTATTAACGCATTATCTTCTTATTTAATCAAGAAGTATAGCTATTTTCTGAAATTTTAAAAAATAATCATACTTTTATAGTCAAAATTGAATTTCTTCTAGTTTGTAGTGCTAAAATGACCGAAAAAATAAAAATAATTGAATGTCCAAGAGATGCTATGCAGGGCATAAAAGAATTTATTCCTACAGAAAAAAAGGTGCAGTATATTCAATCTTTACTGCGTTGTGGTTTTGATACCATAGATTTTGGAAGTTTTGTTTCACCCAAAGCTATCCCACAGATGGTTGATACTGCGGCAGTATTGGGACAATTAGACCTGTCTGATACAGTTAGTAAATTATTAGCGATTATTGCTAATGTTAGAGGTGCTAATGATGCTGCACAGCATCCTGAAATAGATTATTTAGGATACCCTTTTTCAATTTCGGAAAATTTTCAAATGCGTAATACTCATAAAACGATAGCGCAATCTGTAGAAACATTGCAAGAGATTCTTAATATCGCTGATAAGGCAAATAAAAAAGTTGTAGCTTATCTTTCTATGGGATTTGGTAATCCTTATGGTGATCCTTGGGATGTAGAGATTGTAGGAGAGTGGACAGAAAGGTTAAGTGAAATGGGAGTAAAAATTCTTTCTTTATCTGATACGGTTGGATCATCAACACCAGAGATAATAGATTATTTGTTTGCTAATCTCATTTCAAAATATCCCGAAATTGAATTTGGAGCACATCTGCATACTACGCCTACTTCTTGGTTTGAAAAAGTAGATGCGGCGTATAAAGCAGGTTGTAGAAGGTTTGATGGAGCTATTCAAGGATTTGGAGGATGCCCAATGGCAAAAGATGAATTAACCGGTAATATGCCAACAGAGCGTATGGTCTCTTATTTTACAACTGTTAAAGCAGACAGCAATGTAAGACCGTTAAGTTTTGAATCTTCATATAACGAGGCAACTAAAATATTTTCTCAATATCACTAAACAAATTATTCTTCAACATGAAAAAAATTACTAAAATTATAGCAATATCCGCATTAATTGTGTTGGTTATCATGCAATTTATTAGACCAGACAAAAATGAATCAGGATATGAATCTGTTGCCTTTTTTGAAGCAGATACTAAGCCTAGCGAGGAGCTTAAAACTATATTAAGGAATAATTGTTATGATTGTCATAGTAACCAAACTAAATATCCTTGGTATGCAGAGATTGCTCCTGTGTCTTATTGGTTGGATGATCATATTGAAGAAGGAACAGAGCATTTTAACGTATCTGATTGGGAGAGTTATTCTATAAAGAAAAGAGACCATAAGCTAGAAGAGTTAATAGAAGAAGTTGATGAAGGAGAAATGCCATTGGCTTCGTACACTTGGCTTCATGGTAACTTAGATGCGCAACAAAAAGAATTATTATTAAGTTGGGTAAAAGAATTAAGAACAAAATATACTGCAAATTAAGGTAGTCAAGATTATCTTAATGTTAATTTAGTTAAGTTTATTTAGATTTATTACAAATAAAGTTTGTCAATTATAATTTGATGAATATATTTGCACGCATATTATCAATAATAAGTCTAAATAAAAAGTAATGAAAATTAATAGTCTTTTAAAAGCAACATACTTACTAGGAACCTTTGCCATAATTTCATGTTCATCAGACGATGATAGTAATCCGCCTGTTGATCAGATTAGCGAGCCGGCTACATATGTTTTTGATCGTAATGGCGAAAGCACAGTTAGTTTTAGCGGGCAAACTACCCGTATCGCAATGGCCGAAGTAATTATTAGTAAGCTAAAAGATAATACGCAAATAAATGCAGAAGCAGTTTTAGATGCAATGTTTGATCATAAAGAAGGTGTTGCTGACTTTGAAGATACTGATTTAAATGCATCAGATAAAAGTGTTAGAAGTAAAACCGCCGCTTCAAGAGATTTTTTCTTCACTAATGCAACTGAATCAGCTGCAGTTAAAATGGATTTTGATGGTTGGATAAAAAGCCAGGTAGATGATGTATTCCCTAATTGGTCTGCCCCTGCATCAGCCGGTGTTGCTGGTGAACTTCAAGAAGCAGGAGGAGGATCTAAAAGATACGTTAACGCAAAAGGTTTAGAGTTAAATCAAGCTTTTGCTAAAGGTTTAATAGGAGCCCTGATGGCTGATCAAGCATTAAATAACTACTTAGGGAAGCTTGTTTTAGATGAAGCAGAAAATAGAGCAAATAATGATAATGAAGTTGTAGCAGATGGTAAGAACTATACAACTATGGAGCATAAATGGGATGAAGCCTATGGTTATTTATATGGAGCATCTGTAGATACGGCTAATCCAAATCCGACAATTGGAGATGATGATAGCTTTTTAAATAAGTATATCGGTAGAGTAGAAGGAGATGCTGATTTTAAAGGTATCGCAGAAAAAATATACAAAGCATTTAAATTAGGTAGAGCGGCAATTGTAGCTAAAAAATATGATGTTAGAGATGAACAAGCTGCTATAATTCGAGAAGAATTATCTAAAGTAATTGCAATTAGAGCGGTATACTACTTACAACAAGGGAAGAACGCTCTAGAAGCATCGACTATTGATTATGCAAGTGCTTTTCATGATCTTTCTGAAGGATACGGGTTTATCTATAGTCTTCAGTTTACAAGAAGATCAGATAGTGCGGCTCCTTACTTTACAAGAACAGAAGTACAAGGCTTTATAGATCAATTAATGAGCGGAACCAATGGGTTATGGGATGTAACTCCAGCGACATTACAATCTATTTCAGAAACTATTGCTGCTAAATTCAGTTTTACTGTAGCCGAAGCAGGAAGTACAAATTAAGATTTTATTATATAAAATTTTTAAAAAAAAGAGAAAGAAATCGTAAATGATTCTTTTCTCTTTTTTACATTTGCAAAAATTTATTAAGAATAAATAAAAATAAGATGAAGAAGATATTGTTTTTAATCACTACTGTCATATTTTTTGCAGTAAGTTGTTCATCTGGAGATGATAACGAAACAGGCGCAAGTACAGATACTTTTAATAGACAGGCATTGTTAGAAAATATTGCTGACAATATAGCAATACCAGCATATCAAAATTTAGCAAATGATATAGAAGTATTAAAAACAGCTGCTTCAACTTTTGTTGCAACCCCTAACGAATCAAATTTACAGAGTATAAGGACAGCTTGGTTAAATTCTTATGTTTCTTGGCAATCTGTAAGTGTATTTGAAATAGGAAAAGCAGAAGAGCTTTCTTTTAGAAATTTTATGAATGTCTTTCCTGTTAGTGCAAGTGAAATAGAAGCAAATATAACATCCGGTACTTACGACCTTAATGCTGTTTCTAAGGATAATGAGCAAGGATTTGGGGCACTAGATTATTTACTTAATGGATTGTCTGATTCTAACACCGAAATTATAGCATTTTATGTTAGTAATACGAATGCAGATGCTTACAAGAAATACTTGACAGATGTAGTAGACCGAATGAATGATCTTACGACACAAGTTTTAACAGATTGGACTAGTGGTTATAGAGATACATTTGTAAGTAGCAATGGCTCTTCTGCTACTAGCTCATTAGATAAGTTGGTAAATGACTATGTTTTTCACTATGAGAAACATTTAAGAGCTGGTAAAATAGGAATCCCAGCAGGAGTATTTTCGGGGTCAGTATTAGAAGATAGGGTTGAAGCTTTTTATAAAGGTGATGTTTCCAAAACTTTATTTAATGCCAATCTTACAGCGATGCAAGACCTTTTTAATGGTAAGCATTTTGGTAAAAATACTTCGGGAGAAAGTTTTAAAACATATCTCGATTTTCTGAATACAATAAAAGAAGGAGAAGATTTAAGCACACTTATTAATAATCAGTTTGAATCGGCAAGAAGTACAGGAACAGGTTTGAGTGATGATTTTTCTGCTCAAGTTCGAACAAATAATAGTTTAATGACTCAAACGTATGATGAGCTCCAAAAAAATGTAGTGCTTTTAAAGGTAGATATGGTTCAGGCTATGTCTGTAAGAATCACCTTTATCGACGCCGACGGAGATTAAATGGTTATAAAAGTATAGATGAATTTTAACCTTTCGCAATATTTTAAAAAGAATACAGAGACTGCACCACTTGCAGTCTTTCGTATTTTTTTTGGAATAATGATGTTATTAAGTATTGTGCGTTTTTGGAGCTATGGGTGGATAGAAACGTTGTATATAAAGCCAAAGTTTTTCTTTTCGTATTATGGATTTGAATGGATACGGCCTTTGGGTATTTATACATATTTAATCTTCATAATATGTGCTATTTCGGCACTTATGGTTGCTCTAGGTTTTAAGTACAGAATAAGTATAATTATTTTCTTTCTTAGTTTTACGTATATCGAGTTGATGGATAAGACAACTTATCTTAATCATTATTATTTTATAAGTGTACTAAGTTTTTTGATGATCTTTTTGCCTGCTAATGCCTATTATGCCTTAGATGCAAGAAAAAGAAAATCCTTTAAGTATATCCCTGTCTGGACAATTGATAGTGTTAAATTACTACTAGGAATTGTATATTTCTATGCAGGTTTAGCAAAACTTAATTCGGATTGGTTGGTCAAAGCTATGCCTCTTAAAATTTGGCTTCCTTCAAATTATGATTTACCTGTTTTAGGTGACTTGATGCAACAAGAATGGGTTCATTATGTATTTAGTTATACAGGGGCGATATATGATCTTACCATACCATTTTTATTATTGTTCAGAAAAACTAGAAATTTTGCATTCATTATGGTAGTAGTTTTTCATGTGTTAACAAGAATTTTGTTTCCGATAGGTATGTTTCCTTATATCATGATCATTAGTACATTAATATTTTTTGATTCAAAAGTTCATTATAAAATTTTAGCAATAATTTCCAAGGTATTTAAGATAAATCAAACGCAATTTGATACAAATCGAATACTAACGTTTAAGCCTAAAAAAGATAAAATTCTCATTGGTATTATTACTGTACTTTTTACAATTCAATTACTTTTGCCGTTTAGATATTTATTATATCCGGGAGAGTTATTTTGGACAGAAGAAGGATACAGATTTTCCTGGAGAGTAATGCTAATGGAAAAAGCAGGGTATGCTAATTTTAAGATTGTTGATAGTAAAACGGGGAAAAGATTTTATGTAGATAATAATGATTTTCTTACCGCTTTTCAAGAAAAACAAATGGCAACACAACCTGATTTTATTTTACAATATGCACATTACCTTAAAAAACATTTTGAAAATAGGGGACATCAAAATGTACAAGTGTTTGTAGAGAGTTACGTGGCACTTAATGGTAGGTTGAGCAGTCAATATATTGATCCAGAAACGGATTTAGGAAAACAAAAAGAGACATTTAAACATAAAACATGGATTATTCCATTTAAAGATGAGATTAAGGGATTATAAGATTTTTGTAGTAGTAGTGTTACTTGCTACTTCTGCTTTTGGGCAATATCAGTTTACAGGAATAGTAGTAGATCAAAATGATAAGCCGATTACTAACGCAGAGGTATATAATCGTAATACAGGGGAGCAAACGATTACCAATACCAAAGGACAGTTTGAGTTTAATGATTTAGAATCAGGAGATTATTTAATAACAATTTTTAGCTTTGATTTTGAGATTTTAGAACAACAGATAAAAATAGAGGGTAATACATCAAAGAATTTTGTCTTAGCTCCTCTTGGAGAAGCACTTTCTGAAGTAGTGATTAAGCAGCGAAGAAATCGTATCTATGGCTTAAAGCAGTTAAAACCAGTAGAGGGAACTGCTATTTATGCCGGTAAAAAAAGTGAAGTCGTCCTGTTAGAGAATACCTTAGGTAATTTAGCCTCAAATAATGCAAGACAGATTTATGCTCAAGTTGCAGGATTGAATATCTATGAAAATAGTGTTGGTGGATTGCAATTAAACATAGGCGGTAGAGGTTTAGACCCAAATCGTACTGCAAACTTTAATACACGTCAAAATGGATATGATATTAGTGCAGATGTTTTAGGATATCCAGAAAGCTATTATACTCCGCCAGCAGAAGCCTTAAGTGAGATACAAGTAGTCAGAGGGGCGGCATCTTTACAATATGGTACTCAATTTGGGGGGTTAATTAACTTTAAGATGAAACAACCCAATCCAAATAAAAAGATCGAATTAGTATCACGACAAACCCTAGGGTCATTTAATTTGTTTACTAGTTTTAATAGTTTAGGTGGAACAATTGGTAAGTTTAGTTATTACACTTATTTTAATTATAAATCAGGAGATGGTTTTAGACCAAATTCAGATTTTGACTCTAAAAATTACTATGTGCATTTGGGATATCAGATTTCTGACAGAACCAAACTAACAGGAGAATTTACATATTTAGACTATTTAGCCAAACAACCGGGAGGGCTTACTGATACACAATTTGATACAGATCCGGATTTTAGTAACCGAACTAGAAACTGGTTTGAGGTAGATTGGAAATTATTTTCATTAAAATTAGAGCATGAATTTTCTGAAAAAACTGATTTTAGTTTAAATCTTTTTGGATTGGATGCCTCAAGAAGAGCTCTTGGATTTAGAGGAGTAGCCACTAACCTAAATTCAAATGCAATTACAGCTGTTGATGAAGTTGATGTTAATGGTAATTTTGTGAATCCCCGAGATCTTATTATTGGAAATTTTAAAAACTGGGGAGCAGAAGCAAGATTGCTAAGTCGTTATAATTTAATAGGTAAAGAATCAGTCTTTTTAATTGGCTCTAAATTTTATAAGGCCAACAACGGAGCAATACAAGGGCCGGGTAGTACTGGGACTGATGCAGATTTTAACCTACAAACAGAAAGCTTTCCTGATTATCCAAATCAATCTACTTTTGATTTTCCTAATCTTAATGTAGCAGTGTTTGGAGAGAATATCTTTAATATAACAGATAAACTTTCAATAACCCCAGGGATTAGATTTGAATATATAAAGACAGAAACCGATGGTGTTTTTAATAATGTAGTATTTGATAATGCAGGAAACCCAATAAGTAATACAAATGAAAGAGATGATGAGACTTTTGAAAGATCTTTTGTGTTACTAGGTATAGGTTCTAGTTATAAAATAAACAATACCATCGAATCTTATATTAATGTATCTCAAAATTATAGATCAGTTACATTCAATGATATAAGAATTGTAAATCCAACTTTTGTGATTCGTCCTGATATATCCGATGAAGAAGGGTTTACTGCAGATTTTGGAATAAGAGGAAAAATTAATAATGTATTAACGTATGATACAAGCCTTTTTGGATTGTGGTATGACGATAGGATAGGTGAGGTTTTTAATGATAGAGCAGAAAGAGTTCGAGGAAATATAGGAGATGCTGTAATTTATGGTTTAGAAAGTTATGTAAATTGGAATATCGGGAATACATTTTTTCCCGAGAACACCAATTACGTATTGAATACTTTTGTTAACCTAGCAGTAACAGATTCTGAATATACAAGATCAGAAGAACAAATAGTAGGTAATAAAGTTGAGTTTATCCCATTAATTAATTTAAAAACAGGAATCGGATTTGGTTATAAAAATTTCCTAGGAAATGTTCAATTCACACGTTTGTCAGAACAATTCACTGAAGTTACTAATGCCGATAGAGCACCTGTGGGTAGTAGAGAAGAAGGTACTTTGGGTAAAATTCCTGCATATTCAATAGTAGATGTTTCATTGTCGTACACCTATAAAAGATTTAAACTAGAAACAGGAGTTAATAACCTTTTAGATGAAAGTTATTTTACCCAAAGAGCAACTGGTTATCCTGGCCCAGGGATTATACCTTCGGCACCGATATCATGGTATACTACCCTACAATTTAAATGGTAAAAGGCAAAATTTAACCTTTGTTTAATCAAAGAATTAACTTTTGTTCAATCATGAATCGCGTTTTAATTATATACTTTTGAGCAAAATCACACTTATGAAAGAGTTAAGAGGGTATGACGAGATGATGTCGGGATATTATGAAAAAATGTCTAATCATATGTTGCCATTATTATCATGGGAGTTTTATGGTGAGCATCATGCAAGTCTAGAGAATTTTAAAGATGATCTAAGTGCTCTTACTAAACTTACTAAAAATTGGATGTTTGAGGCCGATTATCAAAACGAACTTATTGATAAGCAATCTGTGATCGTGGTCACAAGTCCTAGTCTTGAGATAGTTTATGCTTCTAAAAACATGAAAAAGATGAATGGCTATGATCCTAAAGAGGTAATAGGAAATTCTCCGAAAATGTTTCAAGGTACCAATACATGTTCTGTAACATCTGCAAAAGTAAGAGATGCTATTAATAATGAAAAACCTTTTGAAGTTTCAATTCTTAACTATAGAAAAGATAATACTACATACAAGTGTTTGATTAAAGGGTATCCTGTTCGAGATAAGAAAGGAAAACTTGTTAATTATATCGCTTTTGAGAAAGCTGCATAAAAATATATTCAGAAATAAATACCTTACTTTTTCTTAATCACTTTTCATTCAGGTTAAAACTAATTTGGCGTGAGTAGTAATTAAACAAATTACGGTTATATAGTCTGATTTTAAATTACGCAAAACCTACATACTCAATATTTAAAACGCTAGAAAATGCTTACTTTAGTTATACACAAATAATTGAAGTTAATTATATATGATACCAGAAATTGAAAAATTATTAAATGAACAAATAACATATGAAGCAAAAGCTTCTGCACAATATCTTTCTATGGCCTGTTGGGCAGATGTAAATGGATACAATGGTGTAGCAGATTTCTTTTACACGCAATCTGAAGAAGAACGTGTGCATATGACCAAGTTAGTAAAGTTTATTAACGAACGAAGCGGAATAGCGGTTATACCTGCAATAGATAAGCCAAGAGATGATTTTAAAACGTTAATGGAGCTTTTTGAAACCTTTTTAGATAGCGAGGAATTTGTTACGGCCCGCATTAACAATATAATTTATGAATGTCTTCAACATAAAGATTATAATGTTCATAATTTTATGCAATGGTATGTTGCTGAACAGTTAGAAGAAGAGGCAACTGCACGCACATTATTAGATAAATTAAAGATCATAGGAGACGATAAATCGGGTCATTACTTATTCGATAGAGATATTAATACTTTTCAAATAGAAGACTCAGCTAAGTAGTTGTTAATAAGTTGATAAAGAAAAAATAGAGATTCCTTTTATAGGAATCTTTTTTTGTTATTTTTGTGCTTTATTTAGATTTAATAAAAATTAATAAATAGTGCAAAGTTTAGAAACCCCATCATTATATTCTCCATGTGCAGTTTTAAATTGTGAAATTGCTTGTGGTGGTAAGAAAAAGAAATGCTGTAAAAAGTATAAAAAGAAAGGTAAGTCCAACTGTAAAAGATGTCCTAAACTTTAAACCACACAATATCTTTTTCAGTATTCAAAGAATGATTACTATAATTTCTCTCTTGGTAATCACATTCTTAACTACTTCAATTAATCTTTAGTAATAGAATTATAGTTTTCTATATAAATCTATATAGTAATCATTGTACTAGACATTTGTTTATATAGTTTTTAAAGTATAGATTTATTAAAATACTACATAATAACAGTAAATCCCTTTTCATATCGTGTAAGGAATGGCGTTTTTTTAGAACTAATGATGGACTGTTTTATGTCATTCGACATTATAAATAAAACAAAATACATGAATAAGCTGATTATAATTTTTATTCTGTTACTTTCTTCGACCTCGTGCGTGGCCGTAAAGGAATATGAGAAAGTTGCACTTAACGATCCTGATATGGAACTATCCTTGAAGAAAATCGATCGTTTCGAAACTAATTTTCAAGCGTATAGAGAGGCAGCAGCAGGAGCTAATGGTGGTAAAACTGGTGGTGGTTGCGGGTGTAACTAAAATAACTCTTTGAAAATAACAAGGTATAGCTAAACTTAAATAAGAAAAGCACTTTTGAAAAAACGATTCACATTAGTCTTACTGTTAATATCTATTTTTACAGTAGCACAAGAAAAAGATAAAAACACCTCAGAGGCGTATAAAAAAAGAGTGTTAGAGTCAACAGAAATAGATTTTCTAACAAGTTATTACACTCAAGATGGTGATAATGCTGCAGTAACCGGAGGAAGAGGTACAGAAGAGCTTACAGATTTTACTCCAACAGTAGTGGTATCGATTCCTTTAAATGATGATGATGTATTAACTATTGATGCAAGTGTATCTGCTTATACGTCTGCATCTTCGAGTAATGTGGATCCTTTTGATGGAGACCCAAATGTAGATGCTAGCCCTTTTATAGCCTCTTCTGGAGCTTCTAGAAATGATGTGCTAACTACTGTAAGTGTCAATTATAGCCATAGTAGTGATGATCGCAATAAGATATGGTCTGCAAATGCAGCCGTTGCAAATGAATATGATTATTTTTCTATTGGTTTTGGAGGTAGTTATACTATGTTGTTTAATGAAAAAAACACCGAATTTAGTGTAAAAGCAAATGTATTTTTAGATACATGGAATGCTATTTATCCAACAGAATTACGAGATGATAATAACTTTATTCCATTTGATGATGAGTCTCGAAATTCATACTCCTTAGGACTTGGTTTTTCACAAATATTGTCAAAAAAATTACAAGGTTCTTTATCTGTTGATGTGATTCGACAAGATGGATTATTATCAACACCATTTCAGCGTGTACAATTTGCAGATGTTGCAGATAGAGTAGTTCAACAGTTTACATTAGGTGATGATGTGGAAAGGTTACCAGATACTCGATTTAAGATTGCAGCAGGAGGGCGATTACATTATTATCTAAATGAGATTGTTGCTATACGTACATTTTATAGGTATTATACAGATGATTGGGGTATTAATTCTCATACCGCAAATATAGAAGTACCTATAAAAATTACAGATAAGTTTACATTGTACCCGAGTTATCGTTTTTATACGCAAACAGCCGCAGATTATTTTGCACCTTTTAATCAGCATTTATCGACACAACAGTTGTATACATCCGATTATGATTTATCCGATTTTAATGCTAATCAATATGGTTTTGGAATAAGTTATACAGATATTTTTGCAAAGTTTCATATTTGGAAATTTGGATTGAAAAATATAGATTTTCGATTTAGACAATATGAGCGTAATACAGGGCTTAAAGCGAGTTTGTTTTCAGGAGGAGTTAGTTTTATTATGGATTAGTTAGATTAACTAATCTAAAATGTAATAAGAGTATAAGTATTTGATATAGCCTTTCTGAAATTACACATGTCCAACCAAAAAAAGCAATATTCAGCAAGTTTTGGGTTTTATAACTATTTTGTAAATAATACTTTTATGTTGTTTTAAAAGTATATAAAGATGGTTAAGCAACATAATGTACAATATGATCGTATTGCAGAGGCAATAATGTATATCAAAGAGAACTTTAAAGATCAACCCAGTCTTGAAGATATAGCAGAAAAAGTACACGTTAGCCCGTTTTATTTCCAAAGACTTTTTAAGGATTGGGTAGGATTAAGCCCAAAAAAATTTCTACAATTTACTAGTGTAGAATATGCAAAAGAAATACTTAAAGATCAAGAAGCTACGTTGTTTGATGTAGCTTATAAAACAGGATTATCTGGTACAGGTAGACTTCATGATCTTTTTATAAAAATCGAAGGAATGACTCCAGGAGAATATAAAAAAGGAGCCCAAAACCTAGAGATTAAATATAGTTATGCTCATAGTTTATTTGGCAAAATCTTAGTAGCATCAACATCAAAAGGAGTTTGTTATATGTCCTTTGTGGATAATCAAGAACAAGCATTTGAAGAACTTAAATTAAATTTTCCTAATGCTAGTTTTAAATCAGTTATTGATCACTTTCAACAAAATGCACTATCACTTTTTACAAATGATTGGAGTAAATTAGAGCAAATCAAACTACATCTTAAAGGAACAGATTTTCAGCTAAAAGTATGGAATGCACTACTTAAAATACCACAAGGTGGATTAATTACATATGGCGGTATTGCGAAATATATTGATAAACCAAAAGCATCTAGAGCAGTAGGAACGGCCATAGGTAACAACCCAATTGCTTTTTTGATTCCATGTCATCGCGTAATACAGGCTACAGGAAACCTTGGGCAATATCATTGGGGTAGTGTTCGGAAAACAGCAATGATAGGGTGGGAAGCTGCGCAAATACACCAGAATTAACCAAGACTCCCACCGTGTATTGTGTCAATTTTATTGGCAGATCAAAAAAAGGGAGAAATCTTATAAAGATATTCCCCCTTTACCATTTACGTTAATAGATAAGTTATGGGCAATTTTCTTATATAACGCTTTAGGTAAAAAATACCCTACCTCTTTTTAGAAAAAAAAATAGTTTGTGCTATTCTGATGACCTAAGGATTAAGTTTTTTTTATGAATATGATCAAAATGTTTTGCTACTTTAGGTTGTTATCATTCATCAATAAAAAAAATCAAAATGAAATTAGTATTTGTTTTCTTGTTATTTATGGCCTTTACTATAAAAAACAACGCTCAAGAATCTCTTGTGTATTTAAATCAAAAAGCACCTTCAACGACTCCAGAAATTTTTGCACCTGATATTATATCTAAGCAAAAGGAATACGAATTTGGTTCAGTATTTTCAAAAGATGGTACTGAATTTTTTTATGGAGTCGATATTAATGGTAAATCAGAAATTCGATATACCAAATTAGATGGGAATTCTTGGATAACCCCAAAAACGATAATTGTTCATGAGAATTATGGATTTAATGATCCATTTCTGTCTCCTGATGAAAACAGGTTATACTATATATCTAATATGCCCTTAAGCGGTGTAGGAGATGGTAAAGACTATGATATTTGGTATTCAACAAAAAATCCTGAAGGTTGGTCAAAACCTAAAAATGCAGGAAAAAATATAAATACAAATTCTAATGAGTATTATATATCATTTACGCAACAAGGAACAATGTATTTTAGTTCTAATAAAGAGGCAGTAAAAGATAATAATGGTGATTTTGACATTTATGCCTCTAAAAATGAAGATGGTTTATTTCAAAAACCATCAAGATTACCAGAAGCAATAAATACAAAAGCATATGAAGCAGATGTATTTGTTGCATCAGACGAATCTTATGTTATTTTTTGCGCTACACGAAAGGAAGGCCTGGGAAGAGGAGATTTATATATCAGTTTTAAAAACGATGATGGAAGTTGGACAAAATCTAAGAATATGGGAGAACCAATTAATACTTCAGGTCATGAATTATGCCCATTTGTGACTAAAGATGGAAAATATTTTTTCTATACTAGCAAAAAAGATATTTATTGGGTAGATGCCAAAATCTTAGAACAATATCGATAAATGAATGCCTAATGAATAATCTTATTACATTTCCTGATAGCACTGAATACCCATCATATGCAGAAATGTATATGAATTATGTAAAAAGAGATGGAACACTAATACGACAATTTGAAGATAATTTAGAGTCTACAAAGAAGTTTATTTCTGAATTGCGCAAGGAGTCTTTAGATGTTAAGTATAGGCCTGATAAATGGACATTAAAGGAGGTGTTAGTGCATATTATCGATGATGAACGCATTTATGCGTACAGAGCATTGTGTTTTGCAAGAAACGATAAAACTTGTTTTCCTGGATTTGAAGAAACAGAGTATGCCAAGCATTCTGACGCTCACTTAAGATCATTAAATAGTATAATTGAAGAATACGTAGCAGTAAGAAAAGCAACAATTACTTTGTTTAAAGGGTTTTCTGAACGAGCGTTATTAAGAATTGGCAGAGCTAACGAAAATAATACAAGTGTAAGAGCATTGGGCTATCATATAGTAGGGCATGAATTACACCATATACAAATAATAAGAGATCGATATTTATCTCAATTTACGTAAGTTGTTATCTGTAGAATTATTTATTTTTTGAATAGATGTCCAAATATTTTAAATTGATTCGTCATAGTATTGTAAAAAATAAATAAACCATTAAAAAACAATCACATGAAAGAATTTATGTTCCTTTTTAGAGGAGACAACGACGTTTGGGATTCAAAATCACCAGAAGAACAACAAGAGCATATGCAGCATTGGGAAAAATGGATCGGGGAAATGGCTGAACAAGGTAAATTTGTAAGCGGGGAACGATTATTATCGAAAGGAAACACTGTATTAGATAATGGTAAGATAATGGATCGTCCCATGACTGAGGGTAAAGAATTAGTTGGAGGTTATCTTAGGGTAAAAGCAGAATCACTATCAGAAGCAACAGAAATGGCAAAAGGATGTCCAGGTTTTGAATGGGAAGGCGGAGCTGTAGAGGTTCGTGAAGTTTGGCCTGAGTAATCATCTTTAAAAATTAAATCAATGAGAGATTTTTTATTTATTATTCGAGGTGGACAAGATAGATACAACCAAAACTCACCCGAAGAAATGCAACAACACATGCAAGATTGGCAACAATGGATGGATACTTTGGCTCAAAAAGATATGCTTGTTGGTGGTCAACCATTAATGAATGAAGCTAAAACACTTATTGATGGTGGTCAAAAAATCATTGATCGGCCATTAGCTGAAGGAAAAGAGCTAATCGGAGGTTATTTATTAATCAAAGCAAATTCACTAGAACACGCTGCAGGGGTAGCTAAAGAATGCCCTAGTAATGAATATCATTGTAGTATAGAAGTTCGTGAAATTAGTCCTATGTAGTACTATTGGAAAACAATAATAACATAGACCAAACGCTAAACCATCTTTTTAGAGAAGAATCTGGAAAGATGGTTTCTGTTTTGATTAAGATTTTTGGAACTGAGAATATTGAAATGGCAGAAGATGTAGTTCAGGATGCTCTAGTAAAAGCACTAGAAACCTGGAAATATAACGGGATGCCTGATAACCCTAGAGCTTGGTTATATCGTACTGCAAAAAATAAAGCTATAGATGTTATAAGAAGAAATAAACACAGCAAACTTATAGATTTTTCAGATCCACAAAAGCAATTGTTAACCTCAGGGTATACTTTAGAAACGACAATGGATAATTATTGGAATGAAGATGGTATCAAAGATGATTTTTTAGGTATGATGTATGGTTGTTGTCATCCAGAAATTTCCCAAGAAAATCAAATAACTTTTATTCTAAAATCACTTTGCGGTTTTAGTACCAAAGAAGTAGCAAAATCTTTTTTAACAAGTCCAGACACAATTTCAAAACGTTTATATCGAACAAAAGAATATTTTAGAAAAAATAGAATTTCTTTGCAAATCCCGACTAACAAGCAAATTGAAGAAAGAACCCATACAGTATTAAGCGCAATATATTTATTGTTTAATGAAGGGTATAATTCTACTCATGCAGATCAATTGATTCGTAAAGATCTTATAGGACAAGCAATGTTACTCTGTAAATCATTATTGTCTAACAAGCGAACAAAATTACCAGAAGTCTATGCTTTAATGGCATTAATGTGTTTTCATAGTGCACGTTTGGATAGTAGAATTACAAGAGAAGGGGAGTTAATTTTACTGTCAAAACAAGATAGAACTTCATGGGATAAAGTATTGATACAAACTGGTGAAAAATACCTCAATCACGCTGCATTTGGTAATAATCTTACAACATATCATTTAGAAGCGGCTATAGCATTTCAACATTGTGCAGCACAACAATATGAAGATACAAACTGGAAAGAAATTTTGATGTACTATGATTTGTTACTCGAAATAGCCGATGATCCTATTGTTTTTTTAAATAGATGCTTGGTGATTTTAGAGTATAAAGGACCTAAAGAGGCATTAATCGTTTTAAAAACAATGAAAAATACTTCTATGCTAGATAAATATTATGTTTATCATGCTACTCTCGGTGAAATCTATAAACGATTATTAAATACAAACCTTTCTATAAAGCATTATGAAAGAGCAATAAAACTAACACAATCTAAACAAGAACAGCAGTTTTTGAAAGATAAAATTGCTGGAAAATGCTAAAATTTCAACTTTTTTCATTTTTTTTTAGACTTTATTTATAGAATTATTTTTGTGGTTTAATAAGGGCTAAGAGTGTATGACAGGGGGAAAACAACCCTAAAACCATAACGGAAAACCGTAATCTACTTTTAAAATAATTACTTATGTTAGCACCTCACACAAGTCTTTATTGTAGAAATTAAGTAAATATATGGTATTGTTATTCAGTACTATAATACGTATTGGAGCTATGCTTTGCATTTGTTTAAAAGAATATATAAAATACCCCAGAATGAAAACAATTTTATCATCCATCTTTGATGGATTATTTTCTGCAGAAATAAGAAAAGATTCGAATAGGATTTCGAATAACTTGTTTTTTGCAGCTACAGATCCCATTTCAGGAAGAATATTAATGATCGAAGAAGATGACTATAGCATCTGGGGATATATGTTAAGTCCCGATAAAGAAGAAATCGATTTTGATGGTTTTTTATGTACTGTTGTAACACCGTCTAAACAAAAGAATGATCTTAAGAAAATTAGTAAACATCGCAATCCATTGCCTGCACAGTTTGCAAATTCATATAGTTATATTAAAAATCTGAAAAGAAAAGATATACGTATTCATTGGAAAGAAAAGTGTGCAGCAATATTAGTAAGGAACAAAGTACAGTTAGTAATGAATATGGATACAAAGACAAGTTATTCTAAAGGTCTATCTACAGATTGTTTATACGGTAAGACACTTGAAGAGGGTAAGTTAGATTAAACACGTACATGTATTTTATAATACATGTAACCAACGCAAAGCAGTTGTGAAATTATATTTTACAACTGCTTTGTGTTCATTACTTGCCACTGAATTATCTATGAATAGCATAGCTAGATGCAGTAGGAAGTTCTTTTAAAAAATTAATAAATGGTCTAAGATGTATTCCAAATTTAGTATATAAAGTTTTCATAAGCCATAAGTTTTAAATTATTTCTCTTACTTAATTCAATTGTCGTGCCAAAGTCGAAACTTGTTGTTATTACTGGGCTAAACAGCTGTTTTTGTAAGAACTGAAAAATAGATTTTAAAAGATTTTTGTTATGGTATTCCATAAAAAGGTATATTAGCGACTTCGTTATAATTGTTTTTTAATAACGAGACGTAAACCATTTTAAAAACGGAGTTGGAGATATACTGACTCCGTTTTTTTATTTCCTAGAATTTTGAATCATATTAGTTGCTTAGATAATAGAAGTAGAAAATAGTGCAAACAAATTAATCTACTGGATAATATAAAGTAGTCTTCCATCCATGTGATCAGCTGTACGGCCATATGCAATTAAAGAAGCTCCAATTGCCCATCGGTTTGCAATACGGTACCAAAATGAATATCGTTGATACAACCAATTACTTTGTATGTTTTTAGGACGTGTGGCATATATCCCAAATTGTTGTAAAAAATAAAAATTTCCTACATGAAAATGATGCCCAAGTGTAAGTGCCGATGAAAAAGAAGAATCATCAAGGTTTTGTTGCTCTACCTGTTTAAGGTCAGACCAATCATACCAAAACTCTATCCCCAAATTAATCCCGTTTATTCTAGAAAGAGGTTTTAAAGCACCTCCTAAACCACCAATTAATGGGTGATTAGTAGATTCGGCCTCGCGATCAGAGGATCTAAGACTTGCAAACGACCCAAGGTAATAACTCCATGCGCGACTGTATTGTTTTAATTCACTGGGCTTCGGTTTTAACGGGGTATAGTTTATGATTCGGTCTACACCAATGGATAAAGTAGGGAAATTCATACCCTTGTTCGGCTGTTTCTGCCCTCCGTTTGAAATATGGTTATAGTTAGCAGATAAATTAAGGGCATAGTTGTTATTAATATGATAATTAAGGTTAAGTGATAAAGCCAGGTAAAAACTAAAATGTGTACTAAAAAGTACATTGTCAGGATTTGTTTCTTCATCAAAAATTGTATCCAAATACGTACCTCCGATTGATCCTCTTAGCGAAAATTTTAATGAGCTCTGATAAGTAAAATAAGGTTCAACGAAGTAAATAAAATTGTAAGAGCTGCCAAGTACATCTGGATTTGCATAATTAAAATAGGTAAATGCAAAACCAGTTCTTCCATAGCAAAAACAGGTCTTCCAAGCTTGATCACTTGTTCGCAATGTACTCATTTCTAATTGAAGTCCATAAGGGTTGGTTTTAGATATAGGTTTTAAATCTGGAGTATGAGGAATAATAAATCCGTAGTGTGATTTTACTCCATAAAATTTAGAATTCGTCTGCGCATATAGCACATTGCCTAAATATAATAGCATGAAAAATAGTATACTCCTGAGCATAGGTTTATAATTGCATTTCTATTGTAATATATTGAAAATTAAATAAGTATGAAATTTTTTCACTTGATCTAACATAAAGAAAATTATTCTTTATCATAATTAGTAATATGCAAAAGCAAATATTATTAATTTAAAAAAAATGATATCTTAGAAACAGCTTTAAAATTGATATACCAATGAAAATTCACATATTTGGAGCTTCGGGTTCAGGTACCACCACATTAGCCAACCAACTAGAGCAGCGATTTGGTTGGAAACATTTGGATGCTGATGATTATTATTGGAAAAAAACAAATCCACCTTTTAAAGAAAAAATACCTTTACAAGAAAGAAATATTAAGTTGTTAAACGATTTCAAGGCTTATGATTCAGTTATTGTAAGTGGTTCTATGGTTAGTTGGGGTAAAGAATGGGAAAAGGCATTTGATGTAGTTATATTTCTGTATGTACCGCCAAAGATCAGGATGGGTAGACTACAACATCGTGAATTAGAAAGATATGGTGAGTTATTAGAAGATAACGAAGATATTCGTAAGAACTCTAAAGCATTTTTGAAATGGGCGCAACAGTACGATAATCCAATTTTTGAAGGAAGAAGCCTTAATGTTCATATGCGATGGCTGGAAAAGTTAGAATGCCAAATTTTAAAAATCGAAGGCGACACAACCGTTGAAGAACGTATTGATCTTGTTTTGAATAAATTGTGTTCTGATAAAAACGATCGTATTTAATGGTGAATTTATCAAATACCTGAAAAGACCTTTGTTATTACTGATTTAATACACTTCCACTATTGCCGGATTGTGAACCCAATTACATTTTTCACAATTAATTTTTTATACCTCTCGTTTCCAGCTGGCCCATGTAATAATTTGAGAGACAATAACAAATGTCTTTTCAGTTTTTTTGATTTTATGCGGCCAATTCCCCTTTGCCTGCAAGTTGTTTATTGGTACTAAGAGAAGCCCACTTAGAGCTTGAATTAAATTCTAGTGTAACTTCTAATTCATTGCGTAAAGTATCAAGAATTGTTTGTAACTCATTTTCATGAAAATAAATATTCATGACACCATTAGAATGTAATTTATTTTGAGGCAATGATTGCCCATCTTTAATAATACCTAAATATCCAAGGTAGTTTAGGTCTTCTCCATATAGGTAAACGAATCCCATTTGATATCCACCACCACCAGAATAATTACTGACTATTTGTATACTATAACTTTCTATCTTGTTTGAAATAACCATTACTTGATGTTTTTGAGTGTGAGTTTAATTTTTTTCCCTTTTTCAAAGGTACTATTCATACAAGTTTTGTGGTAGAGGTAAAACACGGATTCGTATAGGGTAGATTTCCCCCTAGGCAGGAAATATGACTATTTAGTTAATGATTTATACGATATGCTCAGATATATTTTTAAAACACTTTAGTGAAATAAAAACCTATTCCATCTCCTGTATATTGTGGAGTAAATGCAATTCCACTGGTCTTTTTAAATGGATTCCAATCAATAAGATAATTAAAGTGGTACACAAGCCTAGTAGATAATATACCAATACCAGCACCTACTAATACATCAGAGAGATAATGAGCGTTATTTGCCATTCTTAAACTACCTGTGGCGATAGCAAAAGCATAACCACTATAGGCTAATATAGGATTGGTGTCAATATATTCTTCATATAATACAGTAGCTGTAGTAAATGCGGTAGTGGTATGGCCAGAAGGAAAAGAATTAGCATGTGTAGACTCATAACTGCCAGGTCTTTCTTTATGAATTCGTTTCTTTAGTAGGGTAGAGGTTCCATTACTTATTAGCGATGATAGAACTAGGTATTTTGTTTGATCAAACCAATGACTTTTTGATTGTGCGCCAAGTATGTCTGCCGCATATAATTGCACTACAGGAGCATATCGTGTATAATCGTCTAGTTTGGTATTAAAATCATTTCCAACTACATCTCTTAAGTCTTGTTGTAGTGATTTTTCGAAATCACTTGTAGAAAGTAAAAAACCTGCGCTAATAAGAGCAACGGGAATTATTCTTTTGGTAAATAGGTTTTTTTTATAGGTAAATTCTCTCTTTTCAGTTTTTTTGAAGCTAAACTCTTTATCAATAGGATAAGAGTCAGTAAATTGAGAATGAGTAGCATTAACATAAAAGCATAATAATAACAGGCATAGGATCGTTCTCATAGATAATATATTTTTGGGGGTTTGAGAAGTTTTTAACTCTAATGAATTGAAAGATAAAATAATTATACTAAAAATATGTTAAAAAATATGATTTTGATCAATAATTGTGTTTTTTAACGATTTTATATGTTTTTAATCGATTAATTTTATGTTAAAACCATAACATGGTAGTATGAAAATTTGGTACGATGTAATGAATAATAGTATAAGTACATTTTGATGATTAAAATAAAAGGTTTACATCATTATATTCTTTAAAAAAGACGTACATTTACACGCAATTAAATTTTAATTGCAATGACAGCACATGATTCCAAAATAGTCGGAGAAGGTCTTACTTATGACGACGTACTTTTAGTTCCCGCATTTTCTGAAGTACTTCCTAGAGAAGTAAGTATACAGGCAAAATTTACAAGAAATATAACCCTTAACGTACCTATCGTTTCGGCTGCAATGGATACCGTTACAGAAAGTCGAATGGCAATTGCAATGGCGCAAGAAGGCGGTATTGGAGTTTTGCATAAAAATATGACGATCGAAGAACAAGCAATTAAAGTACGTAAGGTAAAACGTGCAGAAAGTGGTATGATCATAGATCCTGTAACATTACCTAGAGATGCAAAAGTTATAGATGCTAAAAATAATATGAGAGAACATAGCATTGGAGGAATTCCGATAGTTGATGATCATCATAAATTAATCGGTATAGTAACCAATAGAGATCTGCGTTTTGAGAAAAATGATGATCGCCCAATATCTGAAGTTATGACAAGCGAAAACCTTGTTACTGTAGGAGAGGGAACATCATTACAACAAGCAGAAGTAATTCTTCAAGATAATAAAATAGAAAAATTACCCGTAGTTGATAAGGATAATACTTTGGTTGGTTTAATTACTTTCAGGGATATTACTAAATTAACCTTAAAGCCTATGGCTAATAAAGATAGTCTAGGACGTTTAAGAGTAGCTGCTGCATTAGGAGTGACTGGTGATGCCGTTGATAGAGCAGAGGCACTAGTGCAAGCGGGAGTCGATGCTGTTGTGATTGATACTGCACATGGTCATACTAAAGGAGTTGTTACTGTATTAAAAGAGGTAAAGGCAAAATTTCCAGAATTAGAAGTTGTAGTGGGTAATATAGCAACTGCCGATGCAGCTAAATACTTAGTTGAAGCAGGAGCAGATGCTGTAAAAGTAGGAATAGGACCAGGATCTATATGTACAACAAGAGTAGTGGCAGGTGTTGGATTTCCACAATTCTCTGCTGTTTTAGAAGTTGCTAATGCGATTAAAGGATCAGGAGTTCCGGTTATCGCTGACGGAGGAATTAGATATACTGGAGATATACCAAAAGCAATTGCTGCTGGAGCGGATACAGTAATGTTAGGGTCTCTTTTGGCAGGTACAAAAGAATCCCCTGGCGAAACGGTTATCTATGAAGGGAGAAAATACAAAACCTATAGAGGAATGGGATCTGTCGAAGCTATGAAAAAAGGTTCAAAAGATCGCTATTTTCAAGATGTTGAAGACGATATTAAAAAACTTGTTCCAGAAGGAATTGTAGGTAGAGTAGCTTATAAAGGTGACTTAATAGAAAGTATCCATCAATTTATAGGTGGTATAAGAGCAGGAATGGGATACTGCGGAGCTAAAGATATTAAAGCTCTACAAGATAATGGTAAATTTGTAAAAATTACAGCTAGTGGTATAAACGAAAGTCACCCTCATGATGTAACGATTACAAAAGAAGCGCCAAATTATAGTAGACGATAGAATAGATGAATAATAAAATGATATAATTAAAAAAGCAATCATATTTTGTATGATTGCTTTTTTAATTATCTAGAATGATAAGGTGTTTATTTACCTTCTTCTATTTTTATACCTAACTTAGTAGTTACTTTTTTTGTAAGATCAAAATTTGGATCAACATAAGCTAAACCACTACTAGAAATAGTGAAAACCTGAGTGTATTTTTCAGCTTTAGCGATCTCTTCTAACGCTTTACCTATTTTTTGATAAAGGGGTTGAAGTAGTTTATTTTGTTCTAATTGTACTAATTGAGAAGCATTTTGGCGAAACTTTGCAATGTCGTCCTCTAACTTAATGATTCCTTCTTGCTTTGTTTTTTTCATAGGCTCAGTGAATGTCGCTACGTTTTCCTGGTATTCTTTCACCTTAGCCTGATACTCTTCAACTTTTACTTTTAATTGATCTTCTAATTTTTTGTTGTACCCTTTAAGATCCTCCTGAACTTTTGTAAGCTCTGGCATTTTAGACAGGATGAATTCGGTGTCTATTGTTCCTGTTTTAGATTGTGCGTTTAATTGTAAACTAACGACAAGTACTAATATTGATAAAATTATTTTTTTCATTACAATTTTTTGGTTACTGGTTTTTAAACTTTTGCAAATATATAAGGTCTAGCTCAATATCCATACCAATACTGATATTTTTGAAAATTTATTCTTCATATAGTTGTCCTCGATGAGGTTTAAGGGCATCTCGAGTTGGTTTCATTTCAGAATCTGTTACAATCATATAGGCAATACTATGCATTTCATTTATATCTAAATATCCTGTTATATGAAGAGATAATTTTTCTAACAAAATATATTCTTTAAGATGTTTCTCGTGATGTTGTGCGGTTTTACTTGCAGTAGGACCTTTAAAATCCCATATTAATTTTAGTTTTCTTTCCATTGCTATTAAATCTTATTTCAGTTTTAGATTATAGAGTCTACTGTGCTTTTGTTTGAAATCCAGTTGCTCGTATAAATGTATGGCCGCTTTTTTTTCCTCTTCGGTAAATAAATAAATTTCTGAAAGTTCTAATTCTTTGCCATAATTTATAAGTGCTGTAATTATTTTTTTGCCTATTCCCAAGCCTCTGTTATTAGTATCTACTACGACATCTTCAATCCAGCCTTTATATCCAGAAATTACCTTATATGTGCACATTGAAGCAATACCTGTTATTTTGTTTTCAGTAAAGTAGCATGCAAAAATAAGCGAATTATTAGGATCTGATAATAATGCCTTTATCGAGTTTTGTTTTTTGTCCGGACTTAATTGTTTGAATAAATCATGAATGTCCCGTTCGTATTTAGGAGTAAGAAGTTTGCTTGTGAGAATTTGAATCATATTTGTATTAGTTTATAACATTTTAAACATCGTTTCTTTTTTCAATAAATGTTTTAAAGTCAATCGTAATATTAGGTGTTATTTAATAGGATTGAGTAATAAGAAAACTATGCTTATGATAAAACTATTAAATTTAAATTTCTTTATACTTGTTTATTCTATATTGCCATAGGGTTTTTCCAGAAGAGTTTTCTTTATGTTAATGTTGCTAGTGTTAAAAATACGTTGCAATCAAGTCAGAGTATCAAAAATGTAATTGTTTCGATCATTTCGATTTCTTTTTCCACATCTCATAAATTTATTTTGAAATTGCATTAGGTTTGTCTTTTTCGTTATTTAAGAGTTTAATGCTAACTAAGGTTTTATATTAGTGTTTTAAGTTGTTTTAGTTTACCGGGGTTTTAACTGTTTCATTTTTAGGTGATTTTGTTTCAATGTCTAAAGCGTATTTCATAATTTAAGCCATCGTTTGTAATGTAGAATTACATATATAATATGCATTGGTCATAAAAATTTTAGGGATGAATACTATTGAAGATTTCCCTTCGTTAAAAAACTAGCTTGTAAAACATCTTAATATTATTATTTTTGTCCGATTAGGGCTTCATTAGAAAACAATTATGCGCACAAAATCATTAGTATTTCTATTCGGATTTATTTTTCTTGGGTTGGCAAATGCACAACAAAAAGAAGAAGTATTATTATCAATTGATAATTCGCAAATTCCTATATCAGAG
The DNA here is from genome assembly GCF_001632745.1 of Aquimarina aggregata. GTDB lineage: Bacteria > Bacteroidota > Bacteroidia > Flavobacteriales > Flavobacteriaceae > Aquimarina > Aquimarina aggregata. The sequence goes on from NZ_LQRT01000058.1 coordinate 99,346, forward strand.
TTTAAAAGAATCTATCTTAAAAATATAGATTTAGTAACAGATGATTCTCAAAAGGATGTAGATGAATATCTTGATTTGTTTATTAATTATAAATTAAAACTTAGAGAAGCTCAAACCCTTGGTCTAGACAAAAAAGATTCTTATTTAAAGGAATTAGAGGGATATAAGAAACAACTATCATCTAGTTATCTCACCGATACAAGAACCTCTGAAGCATTGATAAAAGAAGCATATGATCGTTCTCAGGAAAGAATAAATGCAAGTCATATTCTGGTGATGGTAAAGCCTAATGCATCTGCAAAAGATACATTACAAGCGTATCAGAAAATTTTAGAGGCAAAAGAAAAAATTAAAAATGGTGAAGAATTTGCTGCAGTAGCAAATGCATATAGTGAGGATCCTTCTGTAGCCAAAAACAATGGACTTTTAGGATGGTTTTCAACATTTAGAATGGTTTACCCATTTGAAGATGCAGCTTATAAAACAAAAGTTGGAGAGGTTTCTAATCCTTTTAGAACTCAGTTTGGCTATCATATTGTTAAAGTAAACAAACGAGAAAAGAAATTAGGAGAGGTGTCTGTAGCACATATTATGATTGCGATAAACGATAAAAGAACATCGCAAGAAGCAGAGCAAAGAATTAAAGAAATTAATCAACAGCTCGATCAAGGAGTTTCTTTTGAGTCACTAGCAAAACAATATAGTGATGATCCAAGTACAGCGGTTCAAGGAGGTAAAATTAGACGTTTTGGACAAGGGATCTTAAATTCAGAGAAGTTTGAGAAAACGGCTTTTGCTCTTCAGAAAAAAGGAGAATTATCAGAACCATTAGAAACAAAATATGGTTGGCATATTATTAAATTAATTGAAAAACATGCTCCTAAATCATTCGAAGAACAAAAAAATGAACTAACAAACAGAGTAAAAAAAGATAGCAGATCAAAATTGGTAACAGAATCTTTTATCAATTCGTTAAAAGAAAAATATCAAGTTACGTTTAATACTAAGGCGGTTAGTTTTTTTAAAGAGGCAATTCCTGATTCTATGAATTTTGAAGGTTGGGATGTGTCTAAAAATGAAGGCTTTAAAAAAGAATTATTTCGTATAAAGGATCAGCCGTATACCTATGGTGATTTTGGAGAATTCCTAAAAGAGAATGCTAGAGTAAGTCAAAGTTACAGTGATAAATCTATTTTTATAGAAAAGATGTATGCTAAATATGAATCAACTACCTTACTCAAATATTATGAAGAACATTTAGAAAATGATAATCAAGACTATGCTAACGTAATTAATGAGTATCGTGACGGATTATTACTTTTTGATCTTATGGAATCCAAAATATGGAATGCTTCAAAAACCGATACAATTGGTCTTAAAAAGTATTATGAGGAGCATAAAGATGAATATGTTCAAAATGAAACCTACAAAGTTTTAAGAGCATCGTCGTCAAAACGTGAAGCACTAGAAAAAGTAAAAAAACTATTAGAAAAGAAAGTTGCTGTTGAAGAAATAAAGAAAGAAGTTAATAAAGGAGATATTGTTTTAGTGCTTTTTTCTGAAGAAGAGTTGATAAAAGGAGAAGATAAATTGCCAAAGAATTTTAAAGCCCAAGAAGATAATATAACCTTATTACAAGAGGATAATTTTGCAACTTTGATTTTGGTTAAAGAAGTACTACCTTCAAGAGTTAAAACGTTTGAAGAAACAAAAGGAGAATTAATTAATAATTTTCAGGAAGATATAGAGCGTAAATGGTTAGATGAACTTAAAGATAAGTATGCAGTAAAGGTAAATCAAAAAGCTTTAAAGAAAATTAAAAAAGAATTGCTTAAATAAATGAGGTTTGTAATATTTATAATGTTTTGTATAGCGATAGTTTCTTGTAAAAAATTTGGAGAACAAATTAAAAAAGAAGCTGTGGCTAGAGTAAATGATACATACCTGTACAAGGAAGATGTTGAAAAAATATTGCCTCAAAACTCGTCCAAAGAAGATAGTGTTCACATCGTTAAGAATTACATAAATACTTGGGCAACCCGTCAGCTTTTTATAGACCAAGCCAAGAGGAACTTAACTCAAAACGAATTGAAAGAGTTTGATGAGCTAGTTCAAAATTATCAAAGTACTCTTTATATTAATGCATATAAAAATGCTGTGATTGATAAATCTATCAATATGGAGGTTACAGAACAGGATTTAGAGTCGTATTATAAGCAAAATTTAGAAAATTTTAATCTTAATGAGGAGTTGGTAAAGTTACGTTACTTACATTTGCCATCTGATTATAAAAATATTGTTGCAACGCAACGACAATTAAATCGTTTTAAAGAAGAAGATATAGACGAACTGAAGTTAAAAGAAAGTGAGTTTATAGCATATTCGTTAAATGATTCTATCTGGATACAGCTAGATCAGGTTTTAAATAAAATTCCTATTCTTAAAAAACAAGAGAAATCTAAATTGTTAAGATCAGGGAAATATGTGCAGCTTAGAGACTCTACTGGGGTATATATGGTAAAGATAAAAGATGTTTTAAATAGGAAAGAAAAAGCGCCTTTACAATATATCAAACCCACAATAAGACAAATTATATTAAATAAGAGAAAGCTGGAGTTGATAAAAAAAATAGAAAAAGATATTACTAGAGATGCAGTTGAGAACAAACAATTTGAAGTATACAATTAAAATTACCCTTTGTGCAGTAGTATTCACTGCGAGCATCAATACTAAACTATATGCTCAAGAAATAATTGAAGAAGCTGTTACTGATACAATTTCTGCTAATTCAGATTCAATTACAACCAAAGAACCTGTAAAGCAATTTCAAAGAACTAAAATTGATGGAGTAGCAGCAGTAATTGGAGAAAACGTAATATTAGATAGCGATATTGATATTGCATATAAACAATTAGTAAGTGAAGGTGTTTCTGCTAATGATGTAAGTCGTTGTGAACTTGCAGGAAGTTTGTTTGAAAATAAATTGTATGCACATCATGCAATTCAGGATAGTATTATTATTCGGGATGCAGAAGTTAATTCTATGGTAGACCAACAATTAAGTTATATGCTTAATGAACTGGGTACAATAGATAAGGTATTAAGACTTTACAAGAAAGATAATCTTGAGGATTTTAAGAGTGAGCTTTTTGAAATCAATAAAACCAATAGATTGTCAGAACGTATGAGGACTAAAATCATAGAAGATATTGAAATCACTCCTGAAGAAATTCGAGAGTTTTTTGATGAAATTCCAGAAGCAGAACGACCACTTTTTGGAACTGAAGTTGAGCTTGCACAGATTGTTATAGAGCCTCAAATTTCTGATAAAGAAGAACAAGAAGTAGTTGATAGACTAAATCAATTTAGAGAGGATATTGTAGAAAACGGAAGTAGTTTTGCTACGAAAGCCGTGTTGTATTCACAAGATCCTGGATCAAAATCAACAGGAGGAAAATATACATTAGATCGCCAAACTAACTTTGCAAAAGAATTTAAAGATGTTGCATTTAGTTTACAAGAAGAAGAAGTAAGCGAACCATTTAAAACAGATTTTGGTTGGCATATCGTTAAAGTTGATAAAATTCGAGGAGAAGAAATAGATGTTAGACATATACTTTTAGTTCCTGAAGTTACAAGAACAAGTGTAGAAAAAGCAAAAAAATTAATTGATTCACTAAGAACAAGTATTACTTCTGGAAGTATAGATTTTAAAGAAGCAGCAAGACAATTTAGTGACGAAAAAGAAACCCGAGAGGATGGAGGACAGCTACTTAATCCAACTACGGGAGATACTCATTTTGAACTTACCAAAATTGACCCTATATTGTATGATCAAGTGTCTAAACTAAAAACTAATGACGTTTCATTAGTAATACCAGATCAAGATCGCCAAGGCCGAAAAAAGTTTAAGCTAATTACAGTGCTTAAGAGGTATGATGAGCATATAGCAGACTATTCTCAGGATTATCTTAAAATACAAGAATTAGCGCTTAGAAAGAAACAAATTGAAGCGATTAGAAAATGGCAGGGTGAAAAGATAATGGATACTTATGTAAAAGTTAATGGTGATTATAGAGACTGTACTTATAGTGGTAACTGGTTAAAAAAAGAAAAATAGTATGTCAGACGACGTAGCAGCTGTACAAAGACTAGTAAAAAAACATTCCGAACTTAAAAAAGAAATTTCCAAAGTAATTATTGGGCAAGAAGAAGTTATCGATCAAATCCTGATTTCTGTTTTTTCAGGGGGTCATGCTTTATTAATAGGTGTTCCTGGTTTAGCTAAAACCTTAATGGTGAATACTATTTCTCAAGCATTAGGATTGGACTTTAAACGTATTCAGTTTACACCAGATCTTATGCCTAGTGATATTCTGGGGAGTGAGATATTAGATGAGACAAGACATTTTAAATTTATAAAAGGTCCTATTTTTTCTAATATTATTCTGGCCGATGAAATTAATAGAACGCCACCAAAAACTCAAGCAGCCTTACTTGAGGCTATGCAAGAACGTGCTGTTACAGTTGCAGGACATCACTATAAACTAGATTTGCCATACTTTGTTCTGGCTACACAGAACCCGATAGAGCAAGAAGGTACATATCCACTTCCTGAAGCACAACTGGACAGGTTTATGTTCGCGATAGAACTAAAGTATCCAAGTTTTGAAGAAGAAGTAGAAGTTGTTAAAAGCACTACAGGAGATACAACTAAAACAATAAACCCATTATTCACTCCCAAAGAAATTATCGATTTTCAACATTTAATTCGCCGTATTCCTGTTGCTGATAATGTGATAGAGTATGCTGTAGGCATTGTTGGTAAAACAAGACCTTTTGGAGATACTGCCACACATTTGGTTAAAAACTATATCGATTGGGGAGCTGGTCCTAGGGCTTCTCAAAATCTTATTTTGGCAGCCAAGGCTAATGCAGCGATTAAAGGGAAATTTTCACCAGATATCGAAGATGTACAAGCGGTAGCTACAGGTATATTACGTCATCGTATTATAAAGAATTACAAGGCAGAAGCCGAAGGAGTTAGTGTAGAAGATGTGATTAATGATCTTTTTTGATTCCCGCTTTTCGTAGTGTCCATTTTTTAAACATCCCAATTAAACCTTTTTCCTTTTTTGTAGTCTTATTATTACTAATAATGATTATAAACATATAGTAATATGAAAAATATTTTGACTTCCTTATTGATCTTGTGTATAGGGATAACTTCAATATCAGCACAATCAGATAAAGCGCACGTAAAACGTAAAGATTTAAAGAAAGAATTTATACAAAGTCTCTCTGCAGATCAGAAAAAACAATTAGATTTTCAGAAACAGCTTAAAAAAGAGCATAAAAAGAAAATGAAAGCATCTTTTACTAAAGCTCAATTGGATATTGCTAATGATGAAAACCTTTCAAAACGTGATAAGAAAAAATCTCTTTCAGAAACGTTTAGTAATGAGCAAAAGGAAATGAGGAAAAGTCATAAGGCAATTCTTAAAGAAGAAAAGGAAAAGTTTAAAAAAACGCTTACTGAAGAGCAGCTTACAAAATATGAAGGCTTGCATAGAAAGAAGCATAAAAAAAAGAAAGAGCATAAGCGAGAAAACTAGAATCTGATATTGGATATCCAACAAGTAAAAGTGAAATCATTTGATTTCACTTTTTTTATGCATAATTAAAAGGTTTTTATTCGTTTTTTTAAACTTTACTATAACGTTTTCGTAAATCAAAATTTCTAGTTGTTATTTTCTTGTGTTTATTTTTAATGATTTTGTAGAATTAATAACTTGATTTTATGAATTTATAGAAATGGATACCCTATTCTTTTGAAAAATGCAAAAAGATAGTATTACAGGTATTCATTTAATAAAACCCCTTAAAATTCGTATTTTTGTGCAACTTTTCAATTTTAAAATTCAAAGTATTTGGCATTCGTTATCAATATGATAAAAAGACTTATGCTAAATGCAAAACAGTAAATGTTATATGCAAAATAGCAGTGGTAATATGCTATGTTTATAAACTGAAAATTGTTTTGACACTTTTGAAAAGTGAAAACAAATTAAAATGCGCATAAGGTGTAAGGACTATGCTTATTAAGCTACATATCGTATAGTTTTTCATGATACAACGATGCAAAAAGAGTTGTTGTAGTTTATGCAGACAAAAAAAGAAATTTGAGTGCTAATATACGTAGTACTTCAATATTTAAAGAATTCTATTATTTACTATATGAACACTTACAACGATTATATCAAGGAGATCGAAGAAAGAAAATCTCAAGGGTTACACCCTAAACCAATTGATGGTGCTGAGTTATTGAGCGAAATTATTTCGCAAATTAAAGATAATGATAACCAACACCGAGAAGATTCTCTTAACTTTTTTATTTATAATGTTTTACCTGGTACTACAAGTGCTGCTGGTGTTAAAGCTAAATTTTTAAAAGAAATTATTCTTGGTGAGTTTATTGTTGAAGAAATAACACCAACTTTTGCACTTGAGCAATTGTCTCATATGAAAGGTGGTCCTTCAGTAGATGTATTACTAGACTTAGCATTAGGAAATGATACTACTGTATCTCAAGAAGCTGCTAAAGTTTTAAAAACACAAGTTTTCTTATATGAAGCAGATACTGAGCGTTTAGAAAAAGCATACAAAGCGGGTAATGCCATTGCTAAAGAATTATTAGAAAGTTATGCTAAGGCCGAGTTTTTTACTGCTTTACCAGAAATTGATGAAGAAATAGAAATTGTAACATATGTAGCTGGTGTAGGTGATATCTCTACAGATTTATTATCCCCTGGAGCAGATGCACATTCTAGATCAGATCGTGAATTACATGGTCAATGTATGTTTGAGCATAATAAAGAAATGCAACAAGAGCTATTTGCTTTAAAAGAACAACACCCAGATAAACGTGTAATGTTAGTAGCAGAGAAAGGAACTATGGGAGTTGGTTCTTCAAGAATGTCTGGTGTAAATAATGTAGCTTTATGGACAGGGATTTCCTCTAGTCCATATGTGCCATTTATTAATATTGCTCCAGTAATCGCAGGTACTAATGGTATTGCTCCAATTTTCTTAACTACAGTTGGAGTAACTGGTGGTATTGGTATTGATTTAAAAAACTGGGTGAAACAAAAAGATGCTAATGGAAACACGATTGTAGATGAAGACGGTGAGCCGATTTTAAAAGAAGTATATTCTGTAGCTACTGGTACTGTTTTAACCATTAATACAAAGACCAAAAAATTATATAACGGCGATAAAGAATTAAAAGATATTTCTACAGCACTAACTCCACAAAAAATGGAGTTTATAAAAGCTGGAGGTTCTTATGCGGTTGTTTTTGGTAAAAAACTACAAACCATAGCTTGTAAAATATTAGGAATAGCTATTCCTCAAGTATATGCTACTTCAAAAGAAATTTCTATTGAAGGACAAGGATTAACAGCTGTTGAAAAAATATTTAATAAAAATGCAGTAGGAACTACACCTGGTAAAACATTACATGCAGGTTCTAATGTTCGTGTTGAAGTAAATATTGTAGGTTCTCAAGATACTACAGGGTTAATGACTTCTCAAGAATTAGAAATGATGGCTGCTACAGTCATTTCTCCAATTGTCGATACTGGATATCAATCGGGATGTCATACAGCTTCTGTTTGGGATGACAAGTCTAAGGCTAACATTCCTAGATTAATGAAGTTTATGAATGATTTCGGATTAGTTACAGCACGTGACCCTAAAAATAAGTACCACGCAATGACCGATGTAATACACAAGGTATTAAATGATATTGCTGTTGATGATTGGGATGTAATTATTGGTGGAGATTCACATACACGTATGGCAAAAGGAGTTGCTTTCGGTGCCGATTCGGGAACAGTTGCCTTAGCATTAGCTACTGGTGAAGCAACTATGCCAATTCCAGAATCAGTAAAAGTTACTTTTAAAGGGGAAATGAAACCTTATATGGATTTCCGTGATGTCGTTCACGCTACTCAAGAGCAGATGTTAAATCAGTTTGAAGGTGAAAATGTTTTCCAAGGAAAAATTATAGAAGTGCATATTGGAACATTAACTTCTGATCAAGCATTTACATTTACAGACTGGACTGCTGAAATGAAAGCAAAAGCATCTATCTGTATTTCTGAAGATGATACCCTAATCGAATCATTAGAAATTTCTAGAGATCGTATTCAAATTATGATTGATAAGGGTATGGATAACCCTAAGCAAGATCTTAAAGGACTTGTTGATAAAGCGAATAATCGAATCAATGAAATTAAAACAGGAACTAAATCGGCATTAAAACCAGATGCAGATGCTAAGTACTATGCTGAAGTTGTTATTGATTTAGACAAGATTGTCGAGCCTATGATTGCCGATCCAGATGTAAATAATGAAGATGTATCTAAGCGTTATACACACGACAATATCCAACCATTATCTTTTTATGGTGGAACTAAGAAAGTTGATTTAGGATTTGTAGGATCTTGTATGATTCATAAAGGAGATATGAAAATTTTGGCTCAAATGTTAAAGAACATTGAAGCACAACAAGGTGAAGTTAAGTTTAATGCTCCTTTAGTTGTAGCTCCTCCAACATATAATATTGTTGATGAGCTAAAAGCAGAAGGAGATTGGGATGTTTTAGTGAAATATTCTGGTTTTGAATTTGATGATAGTGCGCCTAAAGGCTTAGCGCGTACAAAGTATGAAAATATGTTATACTTAGAGCGTCCTGGTTGTAACTTATGTATGGGGAATCAAGAAAAAGCAGAACCAGGAGATACGGTAATGGCTACTTCAACTCGTTTATTTCAGGGGCGAGTGGTAAAGGATTCAGGAGAGAAAAAAGGCGAATCTTTATTGTCATCTACTCCTGTAGTAGTGCTATCTACAATATTAGGTAGAACTCCTACTATGGAAGAATATGAAGCTGCTGTCGATGGTATTGTCTTAACTAAATTCAAACCTTCTCAAAAAGAATTAGTTATATAATTAAATATTTAAGTCGTCCTAAATTTGGTTGACTAGTATAGTGTAGAAGCCTTAGTATTGTACTAAGGCTTTTTCTATGGTTTTGATAAGTGTTATTTTTAGTTTTCTTAATCATTTTGATTTAATATATCTTGATTTTTAGAGAGATAAACTCTTTTTTTATAATCATTCTATATTCGTTTTATCTTTTTCATAGTCATTGTATATTTCGTATCTTGGAATACTTAAAATTAATAGCATATGGCATTCGATATCGATATGATAAAAAAGGTCTACAGTCAAGTAGCTGATCGTGTTAATACAGCGCGTGAAATTACAGGTAAACCTTTAACACTAGCAGAGAAAATTTTGTATTCGCACCTTTGGGATGGAAAGGCAAATACTGCATTTACTAGAGGAAAAGATTATGTTGATTTTGCCCCTGATCGTATTGCTTGTCAAGATGCGACAGCACAAATGGCATTATTACAATTCATGCAGGCAGGAAAAAATAAAGTTGCCGTACCTACAACTGTACATTGTGATCATTTAATTCAGGCAAAAGAAGGAGCTTCTACAGATTTAAAAAGAGCTAATGATACTAGTAGTGAGGTATTCAATTTTTTAGAGTCAGTATCTGATAAGTATGGTATTGGATTCTGGAAACCTGGAGCGGGTATAATTCACCAGGTAGTATTAGAAAACTACGCGTTTCCTGGAGGAATGATGATTGGTACAGACTCACACACTGTAAATGCAGGTGGTTTAGGAATGGTAGCTATTGGTGTTGGTGGAGCTGATGCCGTTGATGTTATGGCAGGAATGGCTTGGGAATTAAAATTCCCTAAATTAATAGGCGTAAAATTAACAGGTAAATTATCGGGCTGGACAGCACCAAAAGATGTAATTTTAAAAGTAGCAGAGATTCTAACGGTAAAAGGAGGAACAGGTGCAATTGTAGAGTATTTTGGACCAGGAGCAACAGCAATGTCATGCACAGGTAAAGGTACAATTTGTAATATGGGAGCAGAAATTGGTGCTACTACATCTACATTTGGATATGATGAGTCTATGGAACGCTACCTACGAGCAACAGAAAGAGCAGATGTAGCAGATGCAGCAAACCAAGTTAAAGAATATTTAACTGCAGATCCAGAGGTATATGCAAACCCAGAACAATATTTTGATCAGGTAATTGAAATTAATTTATCAGAATTAGGACCATTATTAAATGGGCCTTTTACTCCAGATTTATCAACAGAAGTTGGTAGTGCTATGACAGAAAAAGCAAAAGCTAATGATTGGCCAATTCAAGTAGAATGGGGATTAATAGGTTCTTGTACCAACTCTTCATATGAAGACCTATCAAGGGCTTCTTCGATAGCGCAACAAGCTCTAGATAAAGGTTTAAAAATGAAGGCAGAATTAGGAATTAATCCAGGTTCTGAACAAGTAAGATATACAGCAGATAGAGATGGTATTCTTGGGATATTCGAAAAACTAGATGCAAAAATATTTACCAATGCTTGTGGTCCTTGTATTGGACAATGGGCAAGATATAGTGATCCGAAAAACGCACCAAAAAATAGTATTGTTCATTCTTTTAATAGAAACTTTGCTAAACGTGCAGATGGTAATCCTAACACACATGCATTTGTGGCTTCTCCAGAATTAACAGCGGCTATTGCTGTAGCTGGGCGATTGGATTTTAATCCATTAACAGATAAGTTGATAAACGAAAACGGAGAAGAGGTTATGTTTGATGAGCCTACTGGATGGGAATTGCCTCCAAAAGGTTTTGAAGTGAAAGACAATGGCTATTTAGAACCTGTAGAGGATGGAAGCGCGGTAGAGGTAAAAGTAAGTCCTACTTCTGAAAGGTTACAGTTATTAACCCCTTTTGATCCAATTGGTAACGAAATAACAGGAGCTAAATTATTAATTAAAGCTTTTGGTAAATGCACTACCGATCATATTTCAATGGCGGGTCCTTGGTTACGTTATAGAGGTCATTTAGATAATATTTCTAATAACTGTTTGATAGGAGCTGTTAATGCTTTTGGTAAGAAAACAAACTTTGTTAAAAATCAATTAACAGGGGAGTATGGTGGTGTGCCCGATACAGCTAGAATTTATAAGGCAGAAGGTATTAAAACTATTGTTGTAGGTGATCATAATTATGGAGAAGGTTCTTCTAGAGAACATGCAGCAATGGAGCCAAGGCATTTAGGTGTAGCAGCTGTTATTGTAAAATCATTTGCACGTATTCATGAAACGAATCTTAAAAAGCAAGGAATGCTCGGTTTAACGTTTGCAAATGAGAGTGATTATGATCTAATACAAGAGGATGATACGTTTAATTTTATAGATCTGAATCAGTTTGCGCCCGGGAAACAACTTACCTTAGAAGTTGTACATGCTGATGGGACAAAAGATACAGTCTTATTAAATCATACATATAATGCTTCGCAGATTGAATGGTATAATGAAGGGTCAGCATTAAACTTGATCAAAAAACAGAATGTCTAAAAATATTTAGAACACAAGTTTTTAATATTAAAATAAAAAACTCTCTGAAATTATAATTTCAGAGAGTTTTTTGTGTTTTAAAAAAATAACTAGGGTATATAGAGTTTAGGTTGTTGTATTATAAAAGAAGGTATTTCGTTAAAGTTCACTTAAGAATTATAAACTATTTACTTTTTTTTAGTAAGTAATTATATGAATTTACGACTCCTTAGTCTAAGCTAACAGTTTAAAACACAAACATCATGAGTGCAATCTGGTTTTTTGAGGATGCAAATCTCTTTAAGGTTTTATGCCCTCATAAATTTAAAAGGTATAAAAAAGATCACGATTTTGATGCGTATCGTAAAAACGATTATATCTATTTTGAAGAGGATTCTGCCAACAAAGTTTACCTTATAGAAAAGGGGAAAGTGAAAATAGGGTATTGCGCAGAAGATGGTCATGAAGTTGTTAAAGCAATATTGACCAAAGGAGAGATTTTTGGGGAAAAAGCCATACTTGGTGTAAATAAAAGAACAGAATTTGCCCAATCTGTTGATAATACGACTTCTATTTGTCCTATTGGGGTAGAAACGATGCATGGTTTGATGAGAGACAATCAATCCTTTAGTCTTAGAATCTATAAATTTATAGGTATGCGTTTTAAACGCTTAGAAAGAAGGCTACAATTACTCCTTTTTAAGGATACAAAAACAAGGTTATTAGAATTTTTGAACGAACTTAAAGAAGATTACGGGCATTGCTGTCCAGATACAGGGGATATGGTTATAGAACATCCTTATACGCAGAAAGATATAGCCAATTTGATAGGTACTTCAAGACCTACATTAAACATAATTCTTAATGAGTTAAAAGAATCCAAAATCCTAGATTTTAATCGTAAAGAGATTCGATTAAAAATTGTTGCCTAGTGTTAGATAGCTAACATTTTAAAAAACCAAATGTTGATATTTTTATGATCTAATAATCATAAAACAAAAGCAATGTTTAAAAAATTAATTATTGGGGCACTGGCAATAGGTTTTGTTGCCGTCTCTTGTAGTGACGATGATGATAATCCAATCGCAGTTAATGCGGGTACAATTGTTGGCGGACCGTTTACGTTTGACGTGGATGGTGAAGCTGATATGGTAACAGGTATTACTTTAGATGGTAGTAATGCTGTTGGTGATAATAGTACTTGGATTGTTACCGATGATCAAGGTTTAATTCTAGGATTACCACCTACTTTACAAGCCTTAGAGGGTGTTAATTTTGATGAAGCCGGAGCTGGTACATGTTTAATCTGGTATGCACGTTATAATGGAACTGTAACAGGGTTAGAAATGGGGATGAATGCCAATAATGTTGAAGGCATGTTTGATCTTTCAAACTCAATAACAGTGGTGCGTAATCAAGTAGTTAATGCAGGTACTATTGTTGGTGGACCATTCGAATTTGATGTGGATGGTGAAGCCGATATGGTAACTGGAATTACACTGAATAATGCAAATGCCTTTGGAGATAACAGTACGTGGATTGTTACTGATGCTCAAGGCTTAATTCTAGGATTACCGCCTACATTAGAAGCTTTAGAAGGTGTTAATTTTGATGATGCAGGGGCAGGTACATGTCTAATCTGGTATGCACGTTATAATGGAACCGTAACTGGGTTAGAAATGGGGATGAATGCAAATGATGTTACAGGTATGTTTGACCTTTCAAATGCAATTACAGTAGTACGTAATCAGGTGGTTAATGCTGGTAAAATTACTGGTGGACCATTTGCATTTGATGTTGATGGTGAAGCTGATATGGTTAGCGGAATTACTCAAGATGCTACTAATGCCTTTGGTGATAATAGTACTTGGATTGTTACTGATGATCAAGGTTTGATTTTAGGATTACCACCTACATTACAAGCTGTAGAAGGCGTTAATTTTGATGACGCAGGAGTAGGTACATGTTTAATTTGGTATGCACGTTATAACGGAACGGTAACCGGATTAGAAATGGGAATGAATGCTAATAATGTTGGAGGTATGTTTGATCTTTCAAACCCTATAACTGTTGTTCGTAATCAAGTGGTTAATGCAGGGAAAATTTCTGGGGGACCTTTTACTTTTACAGTAGATGCAACTGCTGATTTTGTTTCTGGTATAACATTAGATGCTACAAATGCTTTTGGTACTAATAGTACTTGGGTAATTACTGATGAGGCAGGTGCGATACTAGGACGACCAGGATCTCTTGCTATGGTAGAAGGCGTAGATTTTAATGCTGCAGGAGTAGGAAAATGTTTTATATGGTATGCACGTTACGAAAATGATTCAAATATTACTACAGCAGCAACTGTTGCAGAAATTACAGGAACATTCGATTTGTCTAATTCTATTGAAGTAGACCGTCAATAATAGAATAATAACGATTACATATCGAACTAAATAGCCTATAACTTCTTAAAAAAAGGAGTATTAAAATTTAGTTCATTTGTTTTTTTGTTAGTTTTAAAGCGCAATCCTGGATTGCGCTTTATTAATTTGTAAAAGCATGTAAATAAAAACTACATTTAAATTTTAAGTATAAGTATAGTAAGTCGAAAAAGTTCTATTTATTTAACTTTGTAAGTTGTTTACTATTTTTAGACAAAATAGCTATACCTTAAATTTGAACTAATGAAATTCAATAAAAAAAACATATCGAATGCTATTTTTGTGATCATTTTGATCTTATTTTTTATACCTAATACTAGGGGGATGATGCAAATATTTCTTACTAGAATATTTTCTTTTAGTCCTGGGGTGGTAAGCGTTGAAGAAAGAAAGCAGGTGGCGTCTTATGATTGGAAACTACACGGAGTAAATACTGAGTCCATTGATTTTAATACAGCAAAAGATAAAGTCGTTCTAATTAATTACTGGGCAACTTGGTGCCCACCTTGTATCGCTGAAATGCCTTCATTACAAGAATTGTACAATGATTATGGAGAAAAAGTTGTGTTTTTATTTGTAACTAACGAAGTAGATGAAGATATTTCAAAGTTTATGGATGCGAAAAAATTTAATTACCCTGTATATAGGTCATTATCTGCACGACCAGAGCCAATGGTAAATAATCCAATCCCCCAAACATATCTTATTGATAAAAAAGGGAATATTATTATTGATAAAACAAATGCTGCTAATTGGAATAGTGATAAAGTAAGATCAACTTTAGATGAGTTACTTGCTGAATAAAAAATGGTTATTTTTTAAAATATTTAAAAGGAACAACTAACATTCCAAAACATTCACCTTTATCTTTACCTATATTTTTATGATGCATTTTATGGGCTCTCCTAACGCCTTTGGCGTACCAATTATTTGCATTTCTTAATAACTTAAATCTTTGGTGAATAAAAATGTCATGCACCACAAAATAAGCGATGCCATAGGCAAGGATACCAAGACCAATAGGAATACCTACCCAAAAACTTTCAGAATTGTGAAATAATATGCAGGACATACTTATAATAGCATAAAATATAAAGAAAAAATCATTACGCTCCCACCAGCTACCATGATCCTTGTGATGATGATCTTTATGTAACGACCATAAAAAACCATGCATTACGTATTTATGGGTAAACCATGCCATAAACTCCATAATTGCAAAAGCCGAAAGAAAAACTAATATTTGGATGAGAATTTTCACGTGTAAAAAATTTTATACAAAAATAAGTCTAAATTAGGTTTAATCTGTAATCAAAGTAAGATTTTGCAAGTAATCCAAATTTTTGATAATTGGGTACTCTTATTCTTGTGTTCTTTATCTCTAAAGATGGTGTTTTTTTAAGTTTATTCAATAATTTCTTATAATATATAAAAGCAGTGTAGACACCAAATTTAGCTTCA
This sequence comes from Aquimarina aggregata, assembly GCF_001632745.1. Classification (GTDB taxonomy): domain Bacteria; phylum Bacteroidota; class Bacteroidia; order Flavobacteriales; family Flavobacteriaceae; genus Aquimarina; species Aquimarina aggregata. Next base: position 114,741 of record NZ_LQRT01000058.1, read on the forward strand.
ACAGGAAGCTTTAATATGCCTGAAAGACCTCTTTCAAAATCTTCTTCTATTTCTTTAATAATTTTTTGTTTAGAACTTTCATCTAATTGATTAAGATTTGCATTAGGAAAATATGTACGATTTAAATCTTCATAGTCTGCTTTTAAATCTCTTAAGAAATTTACCTTTTGAAAAGCAGAGCCTAAATGCATAGCGCTTTGTTTTAAGTCATTGTATCTTTGATCATCACCTTTAACAAAGACTTTAAGACACATTAGGCCCACTACATCAGCTGATCCATATATGTAATCTTTGTATTCTTTTTCGGTTAAATAATCGCTTTTGTGTAAATCTAAGCGCATACTTTTCATAAATGCTTCATATAATTCTGCAGGTATATTGTATTGGTGCACTGTTTTCTGAAAAGAGTTTAGTATTGGATTTAAACTAATTTTATTCTCTATTGCTTTGTACATCTCTTTTTCAAAATCATTAAAAAGAGTTTCTTTATTATAGTCATGAAAAGTATCTACAATTTCATCAGCAAATCTTACAAACCCATATATATTGTATATATCTTGTCTTATAGAATCAGAAAGCATTTTTGATGCTAATGAAAATGATGTACTATAAGAATTAGTAACAATTTTACTACAACTATAAGATACTGTATCAAAAATGGCTTTCATAGAGGGATAGAGTTTAGATTTATGGTATTAGGTTTATGTGGTAATAAGTTTTAGTTCTTTTGCTGGTTTATATTTTGCTTCAACTAAGCCCGCCACAAGTTTTCCTGAAATTAATGATGGGGGTACCCCAGGCCCAGGAACAGTAAGCTGTCCAGTAAAAAATAAATGCTCAACTTTTTTACTTTTTAACTTAGGTCTAAGAAATGCTGTCTGCAGAAGGGTATTGGCCATTCCGTAGGCATTTCCTTTATATGAATTATACTCTTTTATAAAGTCTTTTACACAAAAGGACTCTTTAAAGATAATATTATTTTTAACACTTTGATTTGTGAGTTTTTCAAAACGAGTGATTATTTTATCAAAATAGGATGCTCTTAGTTCTTCGGTATCTTCTATTCCAGGAGCTAAAGGAATCAAGAAAAACCCATTTTCATTACCTTCTGGAGCAGTTCCAGAATCTGTTAAAGATGTAAAATTTGCATAAAAAAGAGGGTCATTTGGCCATTTAGGATCATCATAAATATCTTTTGCATGTGCATCAAAATCAGTGTCAAAAAATAGATTGTGATGATTTACATTTTTTAGTTTTTTATCAAAACCAACATAAAACAACAATGATGAAGGTGCAAATGTTTTAGTTTCCCAATATTTTTCAGAATATTGCCTGTATTTAGGTTCTAACAGAGTCTCTCCATGATGATAATCCGCTCCACATAGGACAATATCAGCTTCAATCAATTCAGAATTAACAATAATGCCAGTAGCACGACCTTGAGTCACTTCTATTTTTTCAACATTAGAATTCGTTAATATGACTACACCTAAAGATTTCGCTAATTTTTCCATTCCTAATATGACTTGATACATACCACCTTTGGGATGCCATGTGCCTAAACCAAAATCGGCATAGTTCATAAAACTATAAAAGGATGGAGTATCACTAGGTTTCGCTCCTAAAAATAATACGGGGAATTCTAGTATTTTGATAAGTTTATCATTTTTAAATTCTTTGCGGACTTCTTTAGAAATAGTGCTAAAAAATTGACCAACGCGTTGTATGGTTTCTTTTGTAACTAATTCAAGAGGAGAAACTCCAGGCCTATAAACTAGGTTTTTTATAGCTATTTCGTAATTGCTCTGAGCCGTTTTAATAAATTTTTGAAGTTTTAGAGAGCTTCCTTTTTCTTCATTTTCAAAGGCTTGATATATTTTTTCTAGGGTATCTTCTATTTTTATGTTTTCGTTGTCTTTAAAAAATACTTTGTATGCAGGATTAAGCTTTTCTAAAGTGTAAAAATCAGAAGCAGAAGTATTAAAATCATTAAAGAAACTCTCAAATACGTCCGGCATCCAATACCATGAAGGACCTATATCAAATGTAAATCCTTTCTTTTTTAATTGCCTGGCTCTACCTCCTATAGTAGAGTTTTTTTCAAAAATGGTAACATCATATCCTAATTGCGCGAGATAACAAGATGCTGATAATGATGAAAAGCCAGAGCCAATAATTGCAATTTTCTTAGACATATTTTAGATGATTGGGATGTTATAATTCTGCGATAAGATCATTAATAGAATCAAAATAACGATGATTAGTAGCGCTATTTTTTGAAAGATGTATAATCTGCTTACCAAGCATCCAAAACTCACTAATACGTTCAGTACAAATTATCGAATTGAAGTCTTTAACGTATTTATCGATATTGTCTTTTTCAGGTTTTATAGTAAAATAAGAAACGAATACACTATTGGTATGAAAAGAAAGCATACTTGGAAGACTATCTAAAGGAATACTTGGGCCTAAATAAACAGCCCTATATCCATGAAGTAATATTTCATAATTTATGTATAGTAAGCCTAATTCATGAATTTCATTTTCTGGAAGAAATAATACAAACGCTTTATCGGTCTTAGTAGGCTTGTTGTATTGTAATTTTTCAATATTAAGTAAAAGTTTTTGCTTGATTAAGTTTGTAACAAAATGCTCATGCGATGGATTGATCGTATCTGTTTGCCATAGTAAACCAATCTCTTTTAATAAAGGAATAAATACATCAATAAAAATCTGTCGAAAATTTCTTTTCTGAGATAGTTGCTCATATGTACCTAAAAACAACTCTAAATCATAATTGAGCATTGAAATTTTAAAGGAGTTTATAGCTTGGTTTTTTGAGCTGTTGTCAGAAACAATGCTTCTTACATATTCATTGATTTCTTGTTCATTCAATTTAGAAATTCTTGATATCTTATAACCACTGTTAACTAAATAAGTTACGTTTAGAAGTTTTTGTAAACTCTTTAAATTGTATGTTCTTATGTTAGTGTCTGTACGATTAGGAGAAAGTAAATTGTATCTTTTTTCCCATATTCGAATGGTATGCGCTTTAACGCCACATAGATTTTCTAAATCCTTAATACTGAAAGTTTGTTTAATACTGTTCACCTTTTTCTTAGAATAGTTAAACAAACTTAGTTAAAAGAATTCATATATTTTTTCATTATTTGTTAAAATAACCGAATAAGTTGTTAAAAAAATAACTTTTTTATTAAATGTGTAGCAAAACTTAGGTTCAGGATATGGCGAATGGATAGTGTACTATTAGTGTAAATGATTCTGGTTTTTTAATTTGTATAGAACATTTGTTGCTATATTTTAATCATAAGATATACTTTTTTTTGGGACTAATATTTAACTTTATTTTCACTAACTCGAATATAAACACAAACATTAAAACCAATGAACAAAAATCAAAAATCTGGGTGGTCACCATCTAAGAAAACCCAATTGCTCATGTTGTACTCAAAACATGAAAACCTAACTAAAAGCCATTTAAAGAAGCACTCTAATCTTTATGTAATTTAAAGAATTCATTAAATGGTAATTAAAAATCAAATGTTCATTTATTTTTTTAAATGAATACTAAACCCTTTTTTCTTCTGTTAATGTGAAGAAAATAATTTCAACTAACGTTTTAACACAAACACTAACAAATCATGAAACTCAAAACTCAAATTATTTTAATTGTGGTCTGTCTGGCCATATTTAATGTGGCTAATGCCCAACGTCCGTTTTTTAATAAAAGCAAAGATCTTTTAATTGCTCAATTTGATAGTAAACCTGATCCAGATGATATCCATGCACAGGCTGCATTAGGATCTATGTTAGCACATAGTGACTTTAATGGTGTAAAATATTATGGGGTTGCAGGAGCTTATGGAAGACAAGGAGGACAATTTATTGATTCAGATGAACTATTTGATATGGTATTCGGTAGTGCTAATTGGACCGATGCCGATGCAGATAGAAATGGTTCGGTAACAAGAATCGCTAATAGAGTAGTCCCTATTCTTAATAATGGCGGTAAAGTTTGGGTCCAAGAAGCGGGCCAATCAAACATTACTCGTGATTGGATTGTAGAGGTGAAAAAAAGAGTAAACAATGATGTTGTAAAAAACAATGTTATTGTTGTTCAACACAGTGAATGGAATCAAAACCATGCGGATAATACGACTAATAAACCCGCAGCAAATCCTGTAATCATAAACTTTATAAAAAATAACTCTAGATATTTTTATATAGATGATGGAAATGCACCTTTTGGAGGTTTTGGTGATCACGGACCATGGGAAACTCCTGAATACAGAAGTAGAGATAAAAAATGGTTAAATCAAGCAAGAAACTCTCCCAATGCAAAAGCAAAACAACTTTGGAATGAAGCTACAAGAGTAGTCCTTAAAAGATATCCAGGAGGAGTGCCTTACGATTGGTCTTTTATGAAAAATGGAGGTATTGATTATTCTGACTGTGTAGAAAACTGGTGGATTTTCAATATAGGAAGTAATGCAGATAGTGTTACTAAATTTTGGAATAGATATGTAATCAATACCACAGGATCAAACCCAGATCCAGATCCGGATCCTTCAAACTGTGATAAAACATATGAAGAAAAAAATGGAATAGTAGCTGTTGAAGCTGAAAACTTTGTAAAGCAATCAAAAACAAAAGACAGAGAGTGGTTCGTTATTGGTGCAGGTACCACAGGAACTCCAACACCTGATCCTGATCCAATTCATTCAAATGGTGCTAGTGGAGGTAAATATATAGAATTATTACCTGATACACGTGTAACGCATGGTGACCCATTGGTAACAGGAGTAAGTTTTTCAGATACTCCAGGAGTAGCAGCAATTGTAGATTATAAGATTAAATTTAATTCACCAGGTAAATATTTTGTTTGGGTAAGAGCACACTCTACAGGATCTGAAGATAATGGAGTTCATGTAGGAATAGATGGTAATTGGCCTGCATCTGGAGCTAGAATGCAATGGTGTACAGGTAAAAATGCATGGACTTGGGAAAGTAAGCAACGTACTGCAGCAAATCACTGTGGAGTAGCACAACAAATTTTTATCAATGTTCCTACAGCAGGAATACATACAATCTCTTTTTCTATGAGAGAAGATGGTTTTGAAATGGATAAATTTATTTTATCAAAAGCATATACAAAACCAACAGGTACTGGTGCAGCCCCAATTGCTGCAAATTGTGATAACCCAAATCCTAATCCAACTTCAATAGCTGTTCCAGGAACAATACAAGTAGAGAATTTTGTAGCTAAAAATGGAGATGTAAAAGCAGAAAATACGCCTGGTGGAGGACGAAACCTAGGTTTTATTAAAAATAACAATTATACAGAGTATAATATTAATGTTGCTAATGCTGGATCGTATAAATTAGAAGCGTTTACATCATCAAATGGTGTAGGAGGAAATATTGTAGCTTCGGTTGCAGGAAATAATCTAGCCACAATTGCTGTTCCTGTAAATAACGATTGGCATAATTATAGTACTCCGGTTTCAGGAAATGTAAATTTAGCTGCTGGGGTTCAAAAAATTCGATTTACATACACTGGTGCTGCAGGTTTCCTATTTAACTTTGATCGTGCAGTATTCACTTTAAATACTCCGGCAAACTCGGCTAATTGTAATGCAGCTCCTGCCAATTTAGCTGTTTCAGGTTCAAACGCTACTTCAGTAACGATATCTTATGCTAACACAGCTAACGATACACGTACTTTTGAATTAAGAGCATTTCCAAAAGGAGGATTTACAGGAAATATTAATACTGGTGGTGTTGGCTTTGCGTCTGGAGCAGCAGGTAGTACTTCAATAACTATGAATGGCTTACAGTCTGGAACCTCTTATGACTTTGTGTTAAGAGCATTATGTAGTGGTGGTACTCCTGGAGCAAGTCCGCTTGCACCTACTATTGTTGGAAGTACAACTGGTGGTGGATCAACTCCAACCACTTCAACAACTACATTAACACCTGTTAACGATAGTTATTTGCAAGGAAGTACTAATTTTAATAGTAATATTATTAGAATAGAAAACGGAAATAGAGTTGGATACTTGATGTTTGACCTTTCTGGTATAAGTGGTACAATTACAGATGCTAAATTGAAATTTACTGTTGCTGGAGACGCTGGTAATGGTAATCTAAATGTTAATTTAGGAAATTCTAATAATTGGAACGAAACGAATTTATCAAATGGTAATAAGCCTGCTAGCGGAGTACTGTTAGGTTCTATCAATAAGACATATACAATTGGCAATACTGAGACAGTTGCTTTACAAGCAAATTCAATTTCAGGGAATGCTGTGTCGTTAGTGCTTAATGCTACAGGAGGTAATGATTTCGCAATTGCATCAAAAGAAAACACTGCAGCTACCGTTCCGCAATTAATAGTAACATATCAATCAAGTAAAACTGGTGATGATAATATAATAGCAAATGAAAATGCGATTATTATGTATCCGAACCCAACTACTGATGTGTTAAGACTTAATGGGGTTTCTGAAATAGCAAAAATAACTGTATCTGATATAGCAGGTAAACAAGTTCTTTTTGAAATGAAATCTAGTGAAAATGAAAGAGTTTTAGATGTCTCTGGACTTCAGTCAGGAATGTACTTTGTAACAGTGCAGCAACAAAACCAAAATAAACGCGTATTGAGATTCTCAAAACGATAAAAATTAAATAAGAATACTATCCCCCATGCATGACAATTGATCATGCATGGGGCAGTATTTTAGATATAAATACTATTAAAACCTTAAAGCGTTTTTAGATAAACGTAGTATTATACTATGAATTAAACTTTTACAATGAAAAAACTTATTTATGTATTATTTATGGGGACGTTTGCTCTCTCTTTTGGGCAAAAAACTCAACAAAACTTTAAGGTTACCGAGAAATGGCAAAATCTATTAGATAAAAAACTTTCTAATTGGGAGGTGTTTATGGGAGTTCCTCATACATCAGTAGCACTAGAAGGTCATGAAAAGAGTGAAAATGTGCATCACGGTACTCCTCTGGGTCTAAATAATGATCCCAAAAATGTGTTTTCGATTGTTGAAGAAAATGAAGATATAATACTTAAAGTAACGGGCGAAATTTATGGAGGTCTAACTACAATACAAGAGTTTGAAAACTATCACCTTAAAGTTAAATTTAAATGGGGTGAAAAGAAATGGGAGCCAAGATTAAATGTAAAACGTGATAATGGTATCTTGTATCATTGTCATGGCGATCATGGTGCATTTTGGAATGTTTGGATGTCTGGTTTAGAATGTCAAATTCAGGAAGGTGATACAGGCGATTTTGTTACTCTAGTTAATGCAAGGGCAGATGTAATCTCGACCAAACTAAAAAAAGACTTGTATAAAGTTACTGGAGAAAATGATAAGACTATTACTTATGGTGCGGGAAATGGAAATCCAGGATATTGCCATATAAATACACCAAATGAAAAACCAAATGGAGAATGGAATACCGTTGAGGTTATATGTGTTGGTAATCAAAGTATTCATGTGGTAAATGATAAGGTAGTTATGGTGGTAAAAAATTCGCGAAAAGTGATCAATGGAGAAGAATTAACACTTACAAAAGGCAAAATTCAATTACAATCAGAAGGAGCAGAAGCATATTATAAAGATATTCAAATTAGGTCTATTAGTAAATTTCCAAAAAAGTATAAAAAGCAGGCAAGGTTATAAGAACTTATAAATGATGTATTAATTTCTAAATAGATATGGTTATGTTACAATTAATTAAACTCACTTTTCTTATAACCTTAATGCCTTGCTTACTCTTGTCTGGAGAAATAAACGCTCAAGAGTTAGAAAAAGATGGATTACCAAAATTAAAAGGAAAGAAAGTTATCATGGTTTATGGGGGATGGGATGGTCATCAACCTAAAGTATTTACAGATAGAGTTCATGAATGGCTTAAAGAAGAAGGTGCTGTGGTAACGGTTTCTAATTCCTTAGATATATACACCGACGAAAAGAAAATGTCTGATACGGATTTAATTATCCAATATTGGACTATGGGACAAATTTCTAAAGAACAAGAAAAAGGATTGTTGACAGCTGTAAAAAATGGAACAGGTATAGCAGGTTGTCATGGTGGATTAGGTGATTCTTTTAGAAAAAACACGGATTATCAATATATGATTGGTGGTCAATGGGTTTCACATCCTGGAGGGAAAATTGATTATAAAGTAGATATTATACATAAGGAAGATCCTATTACAAAAGGGCTCACGGATTTTAATATTAAAAATACCGAACAATACTACATGCATGTGGACCCTAATTCAAAAGTATTGGCAACAACAACTTTTAATGATCAACATAATAGTTGGATTAAGGGAGCAGTAATGCCTGTATCTTGGAAAAAATATTTTGCAAAAGGACGTGTATTTTATTTATCTATTGGTCATGATCCTAAAGACTTTGATACCCCCAGTGCATGGAAATTATTAACTCGTGGAATTAGGTGGGCAAGTGGAAGTAAATATCAACCAAAAGAACAAACGGTTAAACCAGTGTATCAGTCTAATACAAAAATTACCAAATGGGGTAGTTTAATAGATAAAAAACTGTCTAAATGGGACATCTTTATGGGAGCGCCACATTCTTCGACCCAAATCGAAGGATATGAGAAGTTTGACGATGTTACTAAGGGTAAGCCAATTGGACTAAACAAAGATCCCAAAAAGGTGTTTTCTGTAGTTCAAATTAAAGAGGAAGAAGTTATAAAAATTACAGACGAAATTTTTGCAGGCCTAGTAACAAAAAAAGAATACGATAACTATCACTTAACTTGGAAATTTAAGTGGGGAGAAAAAAAATGGAAACCCCGATTAAATAAGAAAAGAAATAGTGGTGTGTTGTATCATAGTGTAGGTGATTATACTGATTTTTGGAATGTTTGGATGACTAGCATAGAATGTGAAGTACAACAAACAGACTGTGGCGATTTAGTAACTTTAGGAAATGTAAAAGCTAAAAGTCCCGCAATAAAAAGAGATAAAAAATATTATTATACTAAAGGAGCTGATCTAGTTGGTTTTTCATGGAATAAAGGTTTCGAAACTGGAAGGTGTTTTAAGCAAAATGATCCAGAAAAAAAACAAGGAGAATGGAACACTATGGAGTTAATTTGTGTTGGAAACAAATCGATACATATTTTAAATGATGTAGTGGTTATGGTTGTTGTGGATCCCATGGTTAACCTTAAAGGAGAATGGAGAGCAATGAATAAGGGTAAGATACAAATACAGTCAGAAGCTGCAGAGGTGTATTATAAGGATATAGAAATTAAATCTATAGCTACTATTCCAGAAAAATATGTAGGTATAACCCAATTATAGAGTGGGTAAAGAAAAGATTTTAACATGTTTCTAGTGTTGAATATACTTAAAGAAAATTGCTTTTTGGCGCACAAATATCTTTAACTATAAATCATATGATTGATTTTATACCTCATATGTTTAAATCAATGAATCTCTATACATGAAAGGATGAAAACCAAATAATTGTTTGATATATTTCGATATCTAAAAATATCAAAAAACAATTTATTCAATGATTAAGAACTCCTTTCTCATAAGTGTGTTTTTTTTAACCTTACAAGTATTCGCACAACAAAACGATTGGGAAAACCCAAATGTTATAGCAATTAATAAACTTCCTGCAAGAGCTACAATGTACTCTTTCTCGTCAGAATCAAAAGCATTAGATTGTGATAAATCGAAATCTGGTAGAGTAATATCACTTAATGGAGATTGGCAATTTAATTTCTCAAAAAATCCGTCAGTATCACCCAAAAATTTTCTGCAAGACAACTTCAAGGATTGGACACGAATTTCTGTTCCTTCAAATTGGGAAATGAAAGGCTTTGGAACTAGAGTATATACAAACTCTAAACACCCATGGGGTACTAATGATTATCCAAATATACCAGTAGACAATAATCCAACGGGAATTTATAAAAGAACCTTTACAGTACCTTCAGACTGGACAAATATGAATGTTAGGATTCATTTTGGAGGAGTGTCTTCAGCTTTTTATGTATGGATTAATGGTCAGAAAGTTGGATATAGTCAAGGTAGTAGACTGCCAGCAGAGTTCGATATCACTCCTTTTCTTAAGAAAGGAAAAAATACGGTCGTTACCAAAGTGTATAAATGGTCAGATGGATCTTATTTAGAATCACAAGACCATTGGCGTTTAGCGGGGATGCATCGTGATGTAATGTTATTTGCAGAGCCTAAAGCATCTATTGCCGATTTTTTCGTTAGAACCGAACTAGATAAGAACTATGAAAATGCAATACTAAAAGTTCGACCTAAAATAATGTTGCCTAAAGATGCAGATGCAAAAGGATATACGCTTATTGCTAATGTATATTATGGTCAAAAGAGTATTAAAAGCCAATCTGTTACTGTTGATGAAATAACAGGTTATTGGTGGGATCAACGTTGGACTCCTAAGTTTGATTTTATACATATGGAAATTACAAACCCTAATAAGTGGAGTGCAGAGACACCAAATCTATATACACTCGTTCTTTCATTAATCGACAAAAATAAAAAGGTGATTGAAGTTAAGTCAACAAGAGTAGGTTTTAGAAAATTTGAAACTAAAAATGGAATCTTAACGGTAAATGGACAACCTATAAAACTATATGGGGTGAATCGTCATGATCATAATGCCAAAACAGGAAAGGTGGTTAGTTATGAGGATATGAAGAGAGACATGGAATTATTAAAGCTATATAATTTTAATGCTGTAAGGTGTAGTCATTATCCGAATAATCCTGAATTTTATGATTTATGTGATCAATATGGAATTTATGTGATGGACGAGGCTAATGTTGAGAGTCATGGAGTTCGAGGGGAACTTACTAACAACCCAAAATGGAGTCAAGCATTTTTAGAACGCGCCATTAGAATGGTTGAGCGAGATAAAAATCATCCCTCTATATTTTCATGGTCATTAGGTAATGAATCTGGTGTTGGACCTAATCATGCAGCCATGGCAGGATGGATTAAATGGTACGATAACGATAGGATTTTACATTATGAAGCTGCGAATGGTAGCGGAGGAGAACTTTCTCCTCAAACTAAAAATACACCTCCGGATAATTATGACTTCGTTGATATTATTAGTAGGATGTATCCCACTCCAGATGAGTTTAGAGAAATGGATGTATCACAAACTTCTAAAAAACCTGTAATATCATGTGAATATTCACATGCCATGGGCAACTCTAATGGCGGACTTAAAGAAATATGGGATATTATTCATAACAATCCCCGTTTAGCAGGAGGATTTATTTGGGACTGGATGGATCAAGGGATATTGGTTAAAGAAGATAATGGTTGTGAACAATTTGTATATGGTGGATATTTCGGTAGTAAAATAAATGATGAAAATTTTTGTATTAATGGTGTTATTAATGCAGATCAAACGGTAAAACCTGTAATGTATGAGTGTAAATATGTTTTTCAGCCCATTGTTTTTTCAGAATTAGATGATCTTAAAAAAACAATTAAAATTACAAATCGACATTCATTCTTAAATACATCTATTTATAACTTTGTCTTTGAACTCTTAGAAGACGGAATAGTGGTGGATAAAGGAAATCTTAATCTTAAAGAATTGACATCATTTACTAGCGAAACGGTAACGATTCAAAGTGATTATGTTAGGAAAGAAAATAAAGAGTATTTTTTTAATTTTTATGCTAATTTTAAAAAAGCTACTCCTTGGGCAAATGCAGGGTACACAATAGCCTCAGAACAATTTGCAGTGGTTCAAAAAAATAAAATTGATATAGAATCTTTTAAAAGTGATTCAGGAAAAATTACAATAAAAGAATCTGGTAAAGAATTGATAGTAAGTAATGAAAAAATTTCTATTGTTTTTGATACTGATATGGGAGTGCTAAGTTCGTATGCGTATGAAAATAATAAACTTGTGCAAAAACCTATTCAACCTAATTTTTGGAGAGCTACTACCGATAATGATCGTGCTGTAATTCAAAGAATAGAAGGAATAAAAATCTGGAAAGAAGCTAGTACTAATCAAAAACTGATTGATTTTGATTATGATACTCTTAAAGATGGAACAGTACAAGTAAATACAAAACATCAATTAGCAGGCACTGCATTATATAGTACAACCTACTCGATAAGACCAAATGGTTTAATTAGTATTGATAACACATTACAGGCCCCAATTAATTTAGCAAATATACCTAGAGTAGGATTACAAATGGAAGTACCGAATCAGTTACAACAAGTAAAATGGTACGGTAAAGGACCTCATGAGAATTATATCGATAGAAACAGTTCTTCTTTTGTAGGACGGTATGATGCTACGCTAGAAAACTTTGGCGAATCTTATGTATATCCGCAAGAATATGCAAATCGTACAGATACTAGGTGGGCACAATTTGTTGATAATACAGGTAAAGGATTGCAAATAGAAGGAGGGCTTTTTGAATTCAGTGCCTATCCATATACTATAGAAAACCTTGAAAATGCAGAATTAGTTTGTGACTTGAAAAAGACTAACGGAATTACTATTACTATTGATCATAGACAACAAGGGGTTGCAGGATATAATTCTTGGAGTCTTAAAGCTGCTCCATTAAAGAAACATAGTATTCCGTCTAAAACATATGAATACTCTGTAAGATTAAAACCAATAGGATTTTAATACAGTGGTTAGGGTAACTAAGATTAGAATTGTTTGTTTTTAATTTAATACATTTAAGTAATTTAATAATTGGCGTATGAATATCAGTACCTATAAATTTTCTTTACTATCGATCATATTTTGTTTTCTCATTGTAGGATTTGAAAATGTATGTTATGGGCAAGACCCTGTATATTTTGAGCATATTACAACAGACGATGGATTGTCCCAAAGTGATATCAATGCAATATATCAGGATCATAAAGGATTTATGTGGTTTGGTACTCATGACGGATTAAATATGTATGATGGTTACAAGTTCTCTGTGTATAAACCAGATGTAAATCAAGAAGGTAGTATTAGTAGTAACTTAATTTATGCAATTAATGGAGATAAAGACGATAACCTATGGATAGGTACGACAGGAAGCGGATTAAACTTTTTTAACCGATCAACTGGAAAATTTACTCATTTTAAACATGATGAGAGTGATAAAAAATCCCTTAGCAGTGATCATGTTGCCTCTATATATATCGATAAGAAAAACCGATTATGGGTGGGTACTACTAATGGATTGAATATGGCAGATCTCACTAAACCTGTTGATTCACTCAGTTTTCAATATTTTAATCCAGAGCAAGATCAAGTAATTCCAAACTGGCAAGAGAATTGGTTTAATACAATTTATGAAGATCGCAGTGGACAATTATGGGCAGGTGGGCACGCAGGAGTTTATAAGTTGTCAAGAGATAAAAAAGGTGATTTTTATTTCAAATTAATGAATGAAACTATAGGTCTACCCAATATACCTGTAAAATGTATGGGAGAAGATAAAACCGGGCGATTACTTATTGGTACAGATGTCGGTTTATATTGTCAATCCGGAAATCAAGAATCAGGAAAAGTATTTCAACTTAATTGGGCTTTTATTAATGAATTGTTAGTAGATAACAATAACAATATTTGGTGTGGAACAAATGATGGATTAATATATTTTGATAATTCTCCTAAAAATGAATTTCCCAAGTTTGTTCAAAAGTTTACATATGATTTAAGAATCCCCAATAGTATAACTAAAAATATCGTTAAATCATTATTTCTGGATAAAACAGGAATTATATGGGTAGGAACAAACGGAGGAGGAATAAATAAGTTTGATCCAGAAAGAAAACAATTTAGACATATCCGAAAGACCTTAGATCCAACAAGTCTTAGTTATGACAAAATAAGATCAATGTACGAAGATAGTAATGGTACATTGTGGATAGGTACAGAAGGAGGAGGTCTTAATATGCTTCCTAAAGAAAATAATAATGACCAATATACGGGCTTTGTGAATTTTGAAACTATAGGGAATTCTTTTGCTATCACAGAAGTACAAACTAAAAATAAAAAAACACTTTTTATTGGAGTAGAAAATGATCCAGGCCTATTACTACTTGATATTACTGATCCTAACAATATTAAAGAGGATGATGTGGTTCCCGTTACCGATATTAATCATAGTGTTTTTGCATTATTAGAGGATCATCAAAAAAATATATGGATAGGAACATATGGTCGAGGGATACACCGATGGATTAAGAAAGAAGATGACGATTATGAAAAAGATATGCTTATAGAAAATTCTTCAAAAGCAATTGCGGTTTCTAACAATATTATCAGAGATATTTATGAGGATAGTCAAAAAAATATCTGGTTTGCTACAGGAAATGGACTTAATCGATTAACAAAAGATGAAACTACAAAGAAATACCCCAAGTTTGATATTTTTAAGAATGTTGATGGTGATTCTACTACAATCAGTCATAATTATATTTTAACGATTTATGAAAGTAGTGTAGGCGATATATGGGTTGGAACCTTTGGTGGTGGACTTAATAAATACATTAGACCTTCAGGTGTTCAAAAAGAAGGATTCGTTTCATATACAGAAGCAGATGGTTTAAAAAATAATGTGATCAAAGGAATTTTAGAAGATGAAGAAGGTCATTTATGGTTATCAACCAACCAAGGACTATCTAAATTCGATCCCATAAAAGAAACGTTTAAAAATTATGATGTAAATGATGGTTTACAGAATAATGAATTTCAAGAATTGGCATGTTTGAAACGTAATGATGGTGAAATGCTTTTTGGAGGAGTAAATGGTTTCAATGCATTTTATCCAAAAAATATTAGAGAGAACACATTTAAATCAGAAACCGTTATTACAGATTTTATGATTTCTAATAATTCTGTTCAAATAGGAGAAGAGGTAAATGGGCGAGTTATCTTAGAAAACACTATAAATAATACAAAAGAGATTCAGTTAAAGTATTGGGAAAATAGCTTTTCTTTTGAATTTGCAGGACTGCATTATGCGGCTCCAAGAAAAAATCAGTTTGCCTATATGTTAGAAGGGTTCGATAATCATTGGATACAGACTACTGCTGATAAACGATTTGCAACATATACTAATTTAGAACCAGGAAAATATACACTTAAAGTAAAAACATCTAATAACGATGGATTGTGGGATGAAACCCCCTCAGAGCTAAAAATTGATGTTGTTCCGCCTTTTTGGCGCACTAAAGGAGCTTATGTCGTGTATTGTTTATTTGGATTAGGATTATTAATTGGTTTTTGGAGAAATACCATAAATCGAACGAATAGAAAACATCAATCTACCCTCGATGATCTGGAAAAAGATAAACACGAAGAGGTACAACAGATGAAACTAGAATTCTTTACAAATATCTCACATGAGTTTAGAACACCATTAACATTAATCAAAGGACCTCTTGAGTATTTGCAAAAAAGCGGTAGTAATATTGAAGAATCGGTATTACAAGAGCAATATGGCTTAATGCATAAGAATACAGATTATTTACTGCGACTAGTAAATCAGTTATTGGATTTTAGAAAGATGAACCAAGGAAAAATGCGCTTAGTCGTTCGACCAGGTAATGTAACTGATTTTATAAAAGAAGTCGGAGAACCTTTTCAGTTTTTGGCGCATAAACAAAAAATTGGCTTTGCAATAAATACAGCTAACCCATCTTTAGAAAGTTGGTTTGATCATGATGCTATGGAGAAAATCATGAATAATTTGTTATCCAATGCATTTAAGTTTACACCAGAAAATGGATCCATTTCAATTAACATTTCAGAAGACAACGAATTACAAACAATAGGTGTTTTAAAAGCAAAACCTGATCGAAAAAGATATGTTGTCATACAAGTAGAAGATTCAGGACCAGGAATATCTAAAAATAAGTTAGAAAATATTTTTGATAGATTTTATGTAGCAAAAGATAAAGACAAGGTAAATCCAGAAGGAGTAGGTATAGGACTTTCGTTTGTTAAAAATCTAGTAGAACTTCACCAAGGTAGTATATCGGTAATCAGTGAACGAAAGAATGGAACTAATTTTATTGTAAGACTACCAATAGATAAAGAATCTTATGAAAACATTCAAGGAATAAGTTGTAAAGAAATTTCTGAAAATGATTTTCTAATGCGTTCTTCAGAAAAGGAATCATTTGCCATAGGTATTAATGATGAATTAGTAGATCAGGATTTGTCAAAATCAAGATCAAAATTACCAGTATTATTGATTGTAGATGATAATGCAGATATAAGAACTTTTATTAAACAGGCATTAGGTGAAAATTACGCTATTCATGAAGCAGAAAATGGAAAACAAGGCTTAGAAATGGCAATTAAAATAATACCTAATATAATCCTTACAGATGTACTCATGCCCGTCATGGATGGAATAAAGTTTTGTAAAAATCTGAAAACAACAAAAGAAACAAGTCATATCCCTGTCTTGATGTTAACAGCAAAGTCTTCTCAAGAAAGTGAAGTTCAAGGTCTAAAAATTGGAGCAGATGACTATATCAGAAAACCTTTTGATATGGAATTGTTACAATTAAAGCTATCTAATATTATTCACCAGCGTGATCAGTTAAGAAAAGTTTTTAACCGAAAAATTACACTACAACCCAATGAGGTTACAGTAACATCTGCCGATGAAAAATTCTTACAAAGAGCAATCGAGATTGTAGAAAAACATATGATGAATACAGATTTTAATGTTGAGATGCTTGTTAAAGAAATGAGTCATAGTAGAAGTAATTTATATCTAAAATTCAAAGAATTAACAGGACTATCCTCTAGTGAATTTATAAGAAATATACGATTAAAAAGAGCAGTACAATTACTAGATCAAAGTGATATGTCGGTAAAGGAGATAATGTATATGACAGGTTTTAACACAGCATCATATTTTTCTAAATGTTTCAAGAAACAATTTGGGGTGGTTCCAAGTGAGTACGTAAGGCAAATTGAAGGGTCAGAAAAATGAATTTAACATAAAAAATGTTAAATTATTATCATTAATGAGTTTTTTGGATGTGTAAATACATATGTGTTATGTTTTTGAATGTACAATTGTCAATTGCGTGATCCGTGATTTTATATTTAAGGTAATATAAACCTTAATTATAACACAAACATGAAATTAAAATTTGCTATTAAAACATTGGCTATTTCAGTATTGCTAATAACTACATTTTCTTCGTGTGAGAATGAAGAAATAAATGAACCTACAAATGCTATAGAAATATCATCCAAAGCATCAGTAACCCTTCAATGGGACGGTAACCCAGCAACATTTGCAAATGCATTAACTCAAGCGGTAAGAAATGCTGGTGCAGGAGGTACGGTTACATTACCAAATAGAACATATAGAACCGATAGGTCTGTATTCTTGCCTACCGATATTCCTAATGTTACCATAACAGGTGCAACTAATAGAGATAATGTTCGAATCGTAGCCACACGTACTTTTAATACACCAGGCCTTGTTGTTACAGGAGCTAACGGAACTATATATAGAAATATGACCGTAGATTGGGCAGGATTAGATAATAATTCGGTAGCTGTAAGTTCACAAGGTAAATCAGGAGTACAAGCTTATAATATGCGTTTTGCAAATGCAGGACAAGGCTTTGGAACACCAGACAATAGAACAGGATTGCCAATTGATTTTTTGGTTGCCTCTAACTGTGAATTTAGAAACTGTGCGAGAGGTATCCTATTTAACAGAAATTTTAGCAGCACTCCAGTAAGTAGCATTGGCAAAGTAATTATTAGGAATTGTCAATTTTTAGGAGATCAATTGGCAGGTATTAGTATTGATTGTGGAAACGATGGAGCGGATGGAAGAGAAGATTTGAGGATTTTACCACGAGCGGCTGAAGCAATGGGAATTGTAACCGATATGAATGGTATGGAAATCTCTGGGTGTTTTTTTCAAAAGGCTCAAAACTTTAATTTAGCATTTGCTAAAGTAAAAAACATACAGGTTTTTGGAAATACCTTTGAAGGTACCACAGGAGCAGTTAGATTTACTGAAGCTATAAATATAGAACATGAATCTAATGGTATTAGCATTAACGGAAATAATATCAGCAATTTTGCGCAAGGCGATCATAATTATATTTCAGTAATTACTTTTAGAGATTATGGCAATGCCCCTTTATTTGAAAATGGTTGTCGTCGTATTTTTATCAATAACAATACATTTAGTGGTAATTGTGGAAGCGGTATCATAGGAGAAGAAGCACAATTTGTGGATATTTTTGACAACAATTTTAATTTCCCTCTTCCGGTAGGAGATCATGTTAATTTCTTTAGATCAGATAGAGGAAATAGAAATATAAATGTGGATAGGAATACAAATACACCTACTAACAAAATAAGAATAACAACTTTTTAAGATGAATACTATTCTTTTTTAATTTTTAAACAGCACTAGTAATAGTGCTGTTTTTATGTAATGATTAATCATTTATGGTAAATAATTGGACATTAAAGAAATGATAGTAAAATCAAAATATGCATTTTTAAACTTTATTTTTATAGCATATCATCATTTAGGCATACGAATCATTTAAAACCAATGAAATTGATTAAAAAAATAATAGTACTAGTAACGATAGCGATATTAATTTCTTGTCAAGAAAAATCAAAAAGTAAAGAGCAACCAGCAGTACCAGACAGCAAACCTAACATTATTTTGATCGTCACAGATGATCAAGGATATGGCGATATAGGGGTTCATGGTAATTCAATTATCAAAACTCCTAATCTTGATAAATTTGCTAAAGAATCTTTAGAACTTACAAATTTTCATGTAGGAACAACATGTACTCCTACAAGAGCAGGTATTATGACTGGTAGAAATGCAAACCGAAATAATGCTTGGCACACTATAGCAGGTTGTTCTATTCTATTGGAAGATGAAGAGACTATTGCTGAGGTATTTGCTCGAAACGGATATCAAACCGCTATGTTTGGTAAATGGCATTTGGGAGATAATAAACCCTTTAGACCTCAAGATCGAGGATTTCAAGAAGTTTTATATAATGGTGGAGGAGGAGTTGGTCAAACTCCTGATTATTGGGGGAATGATTATTTTGATGATACCTATTTTAGAAATGGAACTCCAGAAAAATTTGAGGGGTACTGTACAGATATTTGGTTTGATGAAGCTATTAAATACGTTGAAAAAAGTAAGGATAAACCATTTTTTATGTATTTAGCAACTAATGCTGCTCACGGACCATTTAATGTTCCAAAAGAATATGCAGATGCATACAAAGACGCAGAATTAAACGATATGCAAAAACGTTTCTATGGAATGATCACAAACATAGATGATAATTTTGCAAAACTCACAAATTACTTAGAAAAAGAGGGTCTTGCAGAGAATACAATATTAATTTATACTACTGATAACGGAACAGCAAATGGTATTAATTATAATAAGAAAACAAAAGAAACTAGAGGGTATAACGCAGGCTTAAGAGGTACCAAAGGTAGTCATTATGATGGAGGACATAGAGTACCATTTTTTATACGTTGGCCTAAAGGAAATTTACTTAAAAAAGCAGAGATTAATGAATTAGTAGCCCATGTGGATTTATTACCAACATTAACAGAATTATCAGGAATATCATATACTTCTAAAAAAGAGTTAGATGGTGTAAGTGTAGTGTCATTATTAGAAGGAGAAGAAAAAGCTTTGGATAGAATGCTTGTTGTAGATACACAACGTAAGCAATGGCCAGAAAAAGGAAGAAACCCTTGTGTAATGTCAACAAAATGGCGTTTAGTAAATGGAAGTGAATTGTACGATTTCACAAAAGACCCAGGACAAAAAGAAAATTTAGCAGATCAATATCCTGAACAAGTGAAAAAAATGCAAACCTTCTATGATACTTGGTGGAAGAATATACAGTCAGATATAAGGTATGCCCAAATCCCTATCGGCGGAGAAGCAAAAACATCAGTTCGGTTAACAATACATGATTTACATACTGAAGAAAATTTACCGTGGCATGAAGGACAAATTAGAGATGGCAAATTTCACCCAGAAGGATATTATACTATTAAAGTAGTAGAAAGTGGTAATTATCAGTTTAGTTTAAGAAGATATCCAGAAGAATCTGGACTAGCAATTTCTCAAGAAATTGAATCTATTGCATCAACTTCATTTCAAGATGGACAACCAGTAGGTAAAGGGCTTGAAGTGTTAAAGGCAATCGTAACCATTGGTGATCTAGATCTTACTGCAGATGTTAATTCTGATGCCGCCTTTGCATCACTAAATGGGTATTTAGAAAAAGGAGAGTATAAGTTAAGTTGTAATTTTTTAAATAGCAAAGGCGAGAGATTTTCTGCCTATTATACCTCAATCCAGAAATTATAAAATACCATCATGAATAAGTTAGTTATGTTGTTGCTATTAGTTTTTATGATAGGATGTTCTACGCCTACTAAAACTACTTCAGTTAAACCAAATATAGTATTTATTTTTGCCGATGATCTTACGTATTCAGCGATAAATGCATTAGGAAATAATGAAATCCATACACCAAATCTTAATAGGTTAGTAGAAGATGGTACAACCTTTACGCATGCCTATAATATGGGAGCTTGGAATGGGGCTGTTTGTGCAGCCTCCAGAGCTATGATTATTTCTGGAAGAAGTGTATGGAATGTGAATCAGTTTCGTGAAAACTGGAAGCAGGGACGCGATATCGATAAAACTTGGGGAAAATTAATGGAAGCTCAAGGATATACAACTTATATGACAGGTAAATGGCATGTTGATGCTAAAGCAAATAGTGTTTTTCAAAATGTAACACATATACGACCAGGAATGCCCGGTGATGCTTGGGATCATTTCAAAATGGTAGAACGTTTTGAAAATATAAAAGGAACAGACACATTACCAAAAGATATTATGCCAATAGGATATAATCGCCCTATTAGCAAAAATGATACGACTTGGTCTCCAACTGATCCAAAATTTGGTGGATACTGGGAAGGTGGAAAACATTGGAGTGAAGTATTAAAAGACGATGCTCTTGCATTTGTACAAAAAGCAAAGAAAAGTGAAGATCCATTCTTTATGTATTTAGCATTTAATGCTCCTCATGATCCAAGACAGGCTCCACAAAAATATATCGATAAATACCCTTTAGAGAGTATTAGTCTTCCAGAGAGCTGGTTATCAGAATATCCATTTAAAGATGGGACAGGTAATGGACAAGATCTTAGAGATGAGGCTTTAGCTCCGTTTCCAAGAACACCTTATGCTACCAAAAAACATATACAAGAATATTATGCCTTAATAACGCATATGGATGATCAGATAGGTGAAATTCTAAATGCTCTTGAAGGAACTGGAAAAATGGACAACACCTATATTATATTTACTGCGGATCATGGTTTGGCTATGGGTAGACATGGACTGATAGGAAAGCAAAGTCTTTTAGATCATAGTATCCGAGCTCCTTTTATGATTACCGGTCCAGATATACCTAAAGGTAAAAAAATAGCAGAAGATATTTATTTACAAGACGCAATGGCAACAAGTATTACTTTGGCTGGAGCAGAAAAACCAGATTATGTAGAGTTTAATAGTATACTTGACATGATACATAAAAAGGAAAAAAGCCCTTATGAAGCTATTTATGGGGGATACATTGACTTACAACGCATGATCAGAAAAGATGGATATAAACTAATCGTTTATCCTAAAATTGATAAAATACTTTTGTATGATATGAATGAAGATCCTGAGGAGATGAGTGATTTAGCATCAAATCCTGAGTTTAAAACAAAAATAGATGAATTGTTTAAAGAGCTTATAGCAATACAGAAGCAAAAAAATGACCCATTAGATTTAAATGAATTCTATCAAAAAGTACAATAATAATGTGATAGAGTATCTTTTGTAATATGTGTTAAATAGTATGAAATAATTTAAAAACATCTTTTCTATGGGCTTTGCTTACAGGAATTTTTTTCTCTCCAAGAAAAAGCATATTTCCTTCAAAACCATTAACTAGATCAATATTTACAACATAACTTCTATGGGTACGTAAAAATTGATTAGAAGGTAATTCTGCTTCAATTTTTTTTAATACCATTGAGTACATAAATCGGCCAGATTTAGCATGTACAGTACAATAATTACTATCTGCTTTTAAAAAATATATATCCTTAAAAGGTACCCGTTCAAAATGATGATCTTTTTTTAAAAATATGCTGTCTTTGATTTGCAATACTTGATTATCAGGAGCATTAAAATTTCTACTTTTAAGGAGTTCTTTTTCTGGTGTTTTTTTGGAAAAATTTAATAATGCTAATTCTATTGCAGTACTTACTTGTTTGTCATTAAATGGTTTAAGGATGTATGCATAAGGGTAAACACCCTTTGCTCGCTCAATTAATTGATTGTCTGAATGCGAAGTAAGAAAAATAAAGGGTATATTATATTTAGCATTAATTAGCCCAGCTAATTCAATACCATCAAGATTTCCTTTTAATATAATATCGATTAATATAATGTCTACATCTGGATTCTCAGCAATTAGTTTTAAGGCCTTGATTGCAGTAGGGGCGGTACCTATTACTTCATATTCAATGGCCGTTAGTCTATTAGAAATATCCTGAGCTAATAAAATCTCATCTTCCACGATTAATATTTTAACTTTTGGAATTGGGGTAATCATAATATTCTAGGGTATATAATAAAATTACGTTATTTTAAGGTTGATATCCCAATGCGTTCCCTTACTATCTTTTAGTTTTATTTCCCCTTCTAATTGCTCAACTAAAGAAGTGATAAGTTTAATCCCAAAAGAATTGTTTTCTCTACTTTTTTGAATATCAAAACCTATTCCATTATCTATTATTTGGATATGTAAATAATCTTCAAAGTCTTTTAATACTATTACCTTAAGTGTCGGATGTTTTATTTTTTTATAGGCGTATTTGAGTGAATTCGTAACCAGTTCATTAATAATTAAGGCTAATGGGATAGCTACATCTATATGAATTCCAATGTTAGTAATATCAAAATAAGGGTTAAACTTGGCATCATATCCATGAAAAAGCCCTAATACCAATTCTTCTAAATATTCTTTCATCATGATTTTAGTATCTACACCTTCCTGATATAATTTCCTATGTACAAGTGATAGCGCTTCTACTCTATACTTTCCAGAAACAATAGCATCTTTTGCTGGGTGCCCTGTAAGTTCATGACTTTGAAGATTAAGTAAGCTCGAAATCATCTGTAAATTGTTTTTTACACGATGATTCAATTCTCTTAACAACAATGCTTTTTCTTGTTCTCGTTTGGTAATAATTTCCTTTTGATCAGATAAAATAATATTAGTTTTTTTGATCTTTTTATTAATGCGATAGAGCAGGTATACAAAAAGAAATAATGCTATTATTCCTACAATTAATGAGACAACAGCGAATTTCTGATTCGTATTGATAGTATTAAGCAGTGCTATTTTAGATTCTCGCTTGTCAATTTCATAACTCGACTTTAATTGTTCTATTTTTTGAATGTTCTCCTTGTTAACAAGACTATCCTGATAGGTTTGAAACATTTTCTGATACAGTAGTGCTTTTTCATATACTTGTTTTTCTTCATAAAAAGAACGAAGTATCGCACTGAAATCTCTAATTTGTTCTTTTAATCCCGCTTCTTCGGCCATTGTTATAGCTTCCAGATATTTTTTTTCCGCAAGTATAGGCTTCTTCTGTTTGCTATAGATTTCTCCTAACTCGGCCAAATATATTGATGTAGAGTATAAGTCACCTAATTTCTCAAGAGTAAGAATAGCTGTATCTAAGCTTTTTTTTGCAATACCAAATTTATTTTGGGCTGCATATACCATACCTAAGTTGCCAAGAGAATACCCAGAAATCAATTCATTTTTTACCTGATCATTAAGTTTTATTGCTTTTTGAAAACAAGTAGTAGCGCTATCTAAGTGCCCCGCCAATCGGTATGCTTCTCCAAGATTAAGGGTTGCAATAGTATAATTGCTTAAATTGTCAGAATTGTTATAGATACTCAAAGATTTCTTCAAATATAGAATAGCCAATTTATACTCTTTATCACTAATATAATTACTGGCCAATTGTGCATAACTGGCGGATTGATGTTCTATTAATTTTAAGGATTCATAGATTTTTAATGCCTCTAAAGAGGCTTCAAATGATTTGCTGTTATTTCCTAACCTCCTTTCGACATGACTAATCTCTTCCAGAGCATTTCCTTGTAGTAAAGGGTCTTTTATTTCTGTGGCAATTTTTAAAGATTGTTGAGCTAAAAATAATGCTGTATCTAAATCTTGATGATTAAAAGCGAGTAAGCTTAAGCTTTTTGATCGTTCTTTTTTTGATAAGGTATTTGTCTTTAAAATAGCAATAAGACTATCAACAACTTTTGTAGTTTGAGAAAAAGATGTATTGAAAACCAGAAATAAAGCTAGAAATAAAATTTGGTCAATTTTAATATGATTTTCGCTCATTCTAAAATCACGTACTAGAACTAATTTTCATTAAAGGATCGATACTGAAAAAGAATTCCTTATCATTTTTGGTATAAGAAAACAAAATTGTATACAGTAAATCATACTCTTCAGTAATACTATCATTAACAGTTAATGGGATAGTACAAACAATAGGATTACTAGATGAAGTAGAACTTCCAGGGGTTACAAAAAGAGAATTATCAGGAGCTTGAGTATATTGGGACCCTGAAGTATTCTCGAAAACTGAACTCCAAGGTATATTAGGATTACTTGATTTGCTACCATTTTGAATTTTTATGTAATAGAGGTTAATTGTTTCACCATTGCTACTGTAAAGTTGTAATGTTATATTAAATATATCACCAGGACAAAACTGAGGTATACCAGTAATATTTCGATCTACAATACTATCTATAGCTATAGGAGAAGACATTGTGCCTATTTTAGTATTAAAATGATTCAAAGCCCTATTCATTGATTGCGTGTAAAGAGCAAATATTATGTCTGTAGGACTTGTGGGATTAATAGTGTCGGGTGTTATGGTCATTAGATTTTCCATGATGTATGAGGTTTAAGAGTTTAAAACTCCTATTGTTATAATAAAGGAGTTAGACTTGTTAGAGTAAATGTAAGATATTAACATTTATCATATATCCATATAAAGTTTTCTTAATTTCTTTAAATATAGTAGTGTTTATAGTTAATTATCTATTGTATAGATGTTTAGGGTTTTTGACTGTTTTGTTGTAGTAATCTCTTCGGTTTTAAAACGATAATAAGACTTTTGAAAAATTTTATGGTTCAAGAAAAAGATATATTAAAAATTAGAAATAGAGATAGAAATAAAACTTGTTTAATTTTATTTATTCTAAGATCAAGTACTAGAACTAATTTTCATCAAGGGATCAATACTGAAAAAGAATTTAGCATTGTTTTGGAGAGTATATGAAAACAAAATAGTGTAATATAAATTATATTCTTCGTCCCCAATATTATCCTGAACAGTTAACGAAACGGTATTTTTGTGTGATGTATGAGGAGCAGCATAAAGTGAATTATCAGGAGGTATAGTAATTGATTCGTCAGATGATACGTTTTTAAAAACGGAGGACCATTGAATGGAATTATCTCTTCCAGATTTAGTTACATTTTGAAAACATACATAACAGAGTTGAATCGATTCTTCTTTCGGTTCCAAAACGAACGTAATCTCGTGATTAGGGGTGAATTTTGGGATGCCTATTATGTTCGGGATTAACAATCCATCTGTAGGCAGAGGTTCATCCATTGTTCCTTTAGTGGTCTTAAAATCAGTAACAACTTTTTTTAATGTTTCAGAACGAAGAACAAATATTAATTGTTGGGGGTTAGTAAGGTTAATAGGGTCTGGTTTTTTTGTCATTATATTTTCCATGATATGTATAGATTTTAAGAGGTTGAAAAGACGTAGTACTATTTTATGAAAATTTGGTTTGGTCGATTAGCCAAAGTATAATGTATTAATATTTATTAGTATAGAGTTATAAAGTTTTCATAATTTCTTTAAGATTTGTTTAACCTGTATGATGCTGTAAATCTTAATGAGAACATTCTAATACATAATCGGTCTTAAATCCCTTACTAATATAGATTTTTACTACACACCGTACATACTGGTTACGTTTTTCATTCTTAGGTTTTTATATATCATACATTTAAAGTAAAAATGAAAAACCCTTTACTCATTTATTAGTGATATACACTCAAGATAGTAGCCCATTCACTCATTACTTTTCTTTTTAGGGTGATAATTGAACAAATTTGAACCATTGTTAGAAAGCAATTTCAGAATAATGTATTCAAAAAATCAAAATAGTATGGCACAGAAAGAGATAAAAAAAGATGTTAGTTTTGAAGGACTTAATAAGTTTCTTAGGCAAAATAAAAAGGTCGATTGGCAAACAATAAACCTAGTTGATAAAAAAGTAAACGACACCCTTAATTGGAAGGGTTTAGAAGATAATCAAGAAGATGTATTAAAAAAAGTAAAAGGATATCAACGAATGGTGAGATTATTGGGGGAGGATAATCCCAAAATCATAAAAGCTTTATTAAAAAATAATATTCATTCTGCGGTCCAAATTGCAGCAATGACTCAAAAAGGCTTTATAGAAAAGAGCACCAAGATTTTTAAAAATGATGATGAGTATATCATCGAGTTACATAAAAAAGCTACAGCTATCAGAAGTAAACTGTTACTGCGTTATGTAGAATATACCCAAAACAGAGAACCACATACGACGCAGGTAAAAACGTTGTAGTATCCACAAATAAAATAGACAACTCATATTTTGATGGTTGACTAATACAATAATTCCAAAAAATATTTAGGTCAATAGCATTCCCCTTTTTAGGAAGGGACAGAATCCCTTTTGTCCAATTTAATCACAAAAAAATACATAAAATGAGTACGAATAACAACTTACCAGATTATCAAGAACTTTTTGGTCATCTTGATTTTAAAAAAGGAGAAGAAGCCAGATCGGTCTACTCTCCTGCTGCTTACCTGGCAGATTTGTTGCAATTGATGGAAGATGAGTTTGAAGATACCGATATCCATGAACGAAGATCAGATATCAGACAACTCCTCCTGGACGAAGAAAACACCTATACAGAAATTCCATTTCTTAATATAGCTAATGAAATTTTAGAAAAGAAAATAGGAGGTAAAGATACAATAGCTGAAAATCAGGAAGAAGTATATCAAAATATACTACCCAATGCTAAATATCCATTCAATACCCCTTTTAATCTCAATGAAGAAGAAATAAAACTATATCTGAAATATTTAGGGATATCATCAGAACAGTTATACAAGATGTTTGCAACTAATACAGATTTAGATGCAGAAACTCTCGTACGTGAGTATTTAGGAATGTCGCCAGAAGAATGGGAAACCATTACAGGGTATAACAGTCATAGTGACAACGATATAGAAGAGTATTTTAACTATACAGGAACCTCCTTTACTGCAGAGATGTCCAATACTACCTCTTTTATGGAGGCAACTGGATTAACAGGGGTAGAAGTAAGAGAACTCTTATTCCAAAAATTAGACAATCCGGAAATTGAAGCAGGAGTATCTTCTGGTTTTTGGATCAATGCAACTGGTGTAACCTATGCCACCTTAGACGAAAACGAAGAAAATATTATAGATCACATAAGCCAAGATACGGTGGATTATGAATGGTTTAAACGCACCAATGTTTTTATTCGTTTGGCTAAAAAAATAGGGATGACTTTTACAGAGGTAGACACCATCCTAAGAGTTTCAGGAAAAACAGAAATAAACCTTGAAAGCCTACACCTTATTGCAATTGTTAAAAAGATTCATAAGAAAACAGAACTTACAATCGATACCATAATGGGAATTATGAGTACTATCAATGAGATAGGACATACCGATGAAGACCAACCTCAGGATTTGTTCAATAGCGTATTTAATAATAAATACGTAGTGCAAGATGATAAATATATCCCAAGTGATACAGATTATATCGTTCCTAAACACTACATAAACGAACAATATACAGCATTAGATTACCATGATGATTTATTTTCTGAGGATAATGACACCTTTAGAAAACGAATTATTCATGCCTTGGGAATCTCTAAAATGGACCTGGAAAAAATCATCCAAAGATTAGATGATCACGATATTGATAGTGATCTCTGGATGAAGTCCACTTCTAAGAAAGCCTTATTAAATTTTTTGTATGGTTTTACACAACTTACAGAAATACTAGATATTTCTCATGAAGAGGTATTCACGCTTTTTGATGTGTTGGAGCAAGATTTTAGTATCCTAAGTTTTACACAACATCAAACATTTATCCACGAAAAACCAAGTACGCAGGATGGGTATAGCATTATTTTAGGAGACAATATAGAAGACCGTCTTTGGTTGATTCAGACACTAATGGCAATTACCGAGTGGATGATAGAGTATGATTTTACAGCAGATGTATTATGGTACATTACTACAGGTAAGTTTAGGACTGAAAAAGCAGAAATGGCAGCCAGAACGCTAACCATTTCTCAATTAGATGGGATATTAAAGGTGTATAAAGAAGTAAAGGCTACCCCTACTATTTTTCAAAAAGGAATTTTTGATACCCGTAGTGCTTCAGTAATTTTTAAAATTCTGGAAGAACACGAATCTAAGCGATGTAAACAAACACATAAAATGCCCTATAATAGTCATACCGATAAAGCTCAGAAAATTGCTGAAATGGCTATTACAGCGCTGGCAGAAGTGCATCCAACAGATTTTCAAGGATTAGGACTAGAAGAACCTTTGGTAGAAAAAATTAAAAAGAACCTTACCTATAAAGGATATATTGCCATTGATGGAATGATTACCATGGCAAACCTACCAGAAACGGTAGAAGACTTTAAGCTAGAAACAGATTTTAGTTATTATCTCGAGAGCGTATTTGAAATTATTCATAAGTTATACAAGAATGAAGAAGCCAATACTCTAGAAGAAGATGAGGTGTCCTTTTCGATATATCTTTCGGATCTACGTTCCTTACCACTTTTTGAAGAGGAGTTAGAAGAATTATATGATAACTTGATTTTTAATCATTATATCGATGAAGAAGGCGTTGTCAAATACAGTAATTTTTTCAGCGACCCGGAGAACTTTAGCTATTTTGATGTTAATACCCATATTACAGATCACTCAGAAGAGGTTTATGAGATATTAAAAAAACAAACACAACAGTTTAAAGATGCTCAATTAAAACTAACTGCAGGAGCATTTGATGAACTCGAATTGTCAGAAGTAGCCTTAGAAGACCTTTTGCATAACCTAATGTTTAATGGATACACTACAGAACAAGGTCGAGTAATTGATAAAGCAAAATTATTAACAGAAGATATCGAGAGCTTCCGTTTAGAGTTACAATTTTACCCCAAACGAAAAGAAATCCTAAATAACATCCAGAACAAAGTAAGAGAGGTACAGAAAAAGTATCTGACAGCAGATATTAATCAGTTAACCAAAATTGCAGATATGATTATCTCAGGTTGGGCATATCAGGATTTACAGGGAGATTACTTGGATGGAAAAAGGATCGTATCAGAAACCAAAAGCTTCTTTGCAGACACCGAAAATCAAAATAAACTCATTTTGGGGTATTATTTTGAAGAGGCTACAGGAACGGCAATTTTTCAGAGAATGCAGAGTATCATCAAAATTGCAGAAACCTATCAGTTTATAGAGACACCTCTCGAAAACTTAAGCTTTTCTACAGAGGAACGTAAAGAATTGATTAGTATGCTACAATACATAGGGGTTTTATCAAATACGCGCCATATTGCTCCAGATAAAATAGAATATTTCATAGACTCCAATAACGCTAATGTTTTTAGCATAAAAGGTTTTGAAGATTATAATAAGGAGATATTCTTCATGCTACAAGCAATATGCAAAGAAATTAAATCAGCTCATCAGCAGATTACCGAAGCTATTTTAGGACTGGAAACCCAACAAGAAAAAGTAGTATGGGAGCAATTACAAAGTGTTTTTGGGTTAGATCAAGAAATCCTAAAAATCGTTTCCAAACATGTTTTTAAAGGTGTAAAAGACATCAAGAGTGCTTGGATCACTCCGATATTAGAAACTGCTAATTCTTTAGGAGAAATAACAAAAATACCAACAAACAAAGGGTTTACCAGTTCTTTTCAGCGGGTTCGTCAATATTCCGTATTAGCTAACAAGTTACAATTAGGAGCAAAAGAAACCGCAATTGCCTTTAAGGATCAGGATTTGGTAGCTAAGTTTTCGGAAAATTTAGAATTACCAAAAGGAGTTACGTCTATCGATGCACTATTAGAAACCGAAGAATTTATCTATCTGTTTTCCAATTCAGAATATTGGACATATAGAGCAGCAGACTATGTAATGATAGATCGATACGGAATCGATTTGGACAAAGAAGAAAATCTGCAAACTGAAGAAGAAAAAGAAATCATCGACCTCTTAGAAGATGATGAAAAATTAAAAGACCTAATAGAAGAAGATTATATACGTAAATTTTTCGAAAAGGAAGGAAAGATAGCTATAGATGCTGCTTTTATGGATAAAAATGGAAGCACTTACATCATAAGCAATAATTACTATCATCTATGGATGAAAGATGGTGATAGCTGGGCAAAACGAGAAAATGAATTTGGTAAAGTAGACAATGCTTTTACAGAAATTGGCAAAATAGATGCATCTTACGTAGATCCGTTAGGACGTTTATTTCTTTTTGCAGAAGGAATGTATGTACGATATTCAGATGTCAATGCAACCGTAATCGATAGCGGATACCCTAAAAAAACGAAAGCACATTGGAAACATGAAGGACTAGGGATTCATCTACCAGAAATATTCCCAGATGAATTAGACGCAGCTTTTGAAGGTCTAGATGGGGAAACGTATTTCTTTAGAGGAAACAAATTTATAAGCTCTAGAGATGAGGTTGTTAAGGACATTGCAGAGCATTGGGGGAAATCTAAGTATGATTTCAAAGATATCGATGCGATAGATGCAGCCTTTACCCATAATGGGATAACCTATGTTTTTATAGATGATCAGGTAACGGCCTATATGGATTGCCTCGAAAATAATGAAGTTGATGAATTGGAAGACTTCCCAAAACGTATACAGGATTGTTTTGAAGGAATTCCGGTTGATTTTATTAATGGAATTGATGCTGCTTTTGTAGAAAAAGAACAAAATGACGGTGTTTATGATGATAACAATAAAATACACTTTTTTAAAGATGACCACACCGTAGCCTTCACTATGGACGCAAACGGAACTATAGCAGTGGATGTCGAAGACTCATTGTCTTTTGAAGGGGTTTCTACGATACAATCAGTAGAAAAAATAGATGCAGCCATGGTTGGTCTTGATGGATATACATACCTATTTAGTGGTACAACTTATATTAGGTATACAACCGGTAATTATAAGCAAGTCGACGAAGGGTATCCAAGATTAATTTCAGAAGATTGGGAAGGATTAAATAAAATTCAAGCCGCTTTTGTACTAGATGGTAAAACCTATGTTTTTGGTAGAAAAGGTCGCAAACAAGTGTATGTTAGATATGCTACCAAAGACTATAAAGAAGTAGATGAAAAAGAAGAAAATAAAGACTCTTACATCACGCCTATTGGTAATATATTAGATGTAGATGAGATAGAAACATTTCCAGCAGATACAGTAGATAATTTTTGGAGTCTTCCACAACATTTATTAGACAAAGGATTTCGAAACCCACATGCTATACTTAATGCTCATGATGGAAAAACCTACTTGTTTTCAAAAAAACAAGTGATTGAATTTGATCATATCAATCGCTGGTGGTCAGAACCTAAAAACATCTATAAGCAATGGCCAGAACTTCCATCAGGAATTAACAAAATTGATGCAGCCTTGGCAGGAAAAGATGGTAAAACATACTTGTTCTTTAACAATCAATATATACGGTTTTCGGATAAATCTGCTTGTCATATTGATCCTGGATATCCAAGAACAATCGATAAGTATTGGGGATATGTAAAAAATAACCTGATCGAAAATTGTAAGATTGATGCAGCAGTTACATTACTCTCTAGAGAAGATAATGATGATTTAGAAGGATATGCAGCAGAAAAGATAGAGACGATCCATACCTATTTGTTTTCTGGAGATCAGTTCTTCAGATATAAAGAAGGGGATTATAGTCAGGTAGAACTAGGGTATCCAAAATCTATAAAAATGCTCAAAGAAGAGCCTCGTTTTAAAGCACTAAAGGATCATATACCCAATCAAATTGATGCAGTACTAGTAGATAAGCGAACGGTGTACCTATTTGATGGAACAACATGTCATGTAATCTCAGAAGAGGAAAAAGAGAAAGGAGAAGTGTATACCAAAGACGAATTTCAAAATATAAAAACAGCACTAATTGAGGAAGGAGCTGTATATACATTGAAGGGAACACAATGGGAACACATTTCTGCTCTAGAAGGAGAAACTATTCATAAAGAAAACAGGTTTCCAAAACTTCTAAAAGAAGTCCCAGCAGATTTTGAAACTGATTTAGACACCGTTTTACAAGGAGCCGATGGAAATACTTATTATTTCAAAGGTCAAAAATGCTATAACACCCTGTTAGAAACAGAATATTATATCAAAAACCAATGGGGTAAACCAGAAAATGCCATTTATGAAACAGAACATATCGATACCGGTTTTGTAGGGCGTGATGGTAATACCTATCTATTTAGTGGATCACAATATTATACCTATACAGGGGATAGTTATATAGGAGTTACAATGGAAGAAGCTCCGAGAAGAATTTATAAGCACTGGGGAGGACTTACCGAAGTAGCCTTTGCCTATGTAATGGATAATAAAACCTATTTATTCGAAAAAGAAGACATAGACGGTAACTTTAGATATGCGATCTATCATACAGATGATTATATATTAGAACAACCAGAAGTATATTATGGAGACTTTTCTTTTTGGGGAATTCCGCAAGCGCAACAACAAGCAGGGTTCAATACTTTTGATACTATACTTCAACACGGAGATAATTTAATTTTTATTAAGGATCAACATTTTATACGATATCACCTTCTTGAACAAAACTGGTCGTACCCTCAGGAAATACAATTGTTATATCCAGGAATTCGTTTTAATAAAACAACGTTTAAGAATATTCAGACTGCTTTTAAGGGAGCAGATGGTAAAATGTATTTCTTTGACGAAGCTTGTTTTATGGTGGGAGTCAATAACAATGATGGTACCTATACCTATTCCCCAGAAGATGAGGTGGCCTATTACTGGGGATTATTTGAGAATACTATTCATGATCATGTAGATGCCTCTTTAGTACATAATGGTGTAACTTATTTATTCTCAGGAAACCAATATGTTCGGTATTCCGGAGCTACATATACCTCAGTAGATGAGGACTATCCAAAACGAATCGATAAGTACCTGCGAGAAGAACTTCCTTTTAAGCACATGACAGACGGGTTTCAATATGAGTTGGATAAAATTTATGAAGGCACTACATCAGGAATCACCGCAGTAATTACCAATGATCGTAATACTTATGTATTTATAAATGATCAATTGCATGTCGGTAGCACGAAAGAATATGATACGTTTAGAGTATCTCAATTACAAGATCGTTACAATGCTTTTAGAGACAAAGGAAGAGTAGATGCAGCTTTTGTAAAAGATAATAAAACTTATTTGTTTTGCGAAGATCAGTATATCGTATATACCGGAAATAAATACCACACCATAGATCCGGGCTATCCTAAATTTATAGAAGAAAGCCTTGCCGAAACATTAGGAGTAGCAGAACTACCAAAGAATTTTAGATATGGTATCGATGCAGCATATGTTGCAAATGATTCAATAATCGTTTTCCGGGATGAAAACCGCTATAGTTTGGGGAATACAATCACTATAGAGGATATTTCAGCTTATGTAGGAGTAGACAACAATTTTGAAGGTGATACTACCATTGATGCGGCCTATACCGATGATAAAGGGAAGTTATATGTGTTTAAAGGCAATCAATTTATTCGCTATAGTGATACCGATCAATTATTTAGTTGCGAAGATGAGGCATCAAAATTTGTAGATCCATCATACCCTAAGTATATAAAAGATCATAAGCTATATCTTCCTCATGAATTTAGTTCAGGAATTAATGGAGCGTTTATTTTAGAAGACAAGCTATATACCACCAAAGGAAACTTGTATGCAGTATCTAAAAAAGGAAAGATGTATGGCCACCAAAACTTCTATCCACAATCATTCGATAAACGATGGGGAGATTGGTCAGATTATCTGGTAATGGATATCTATCTGTTAGCAAGATTAATGAACCTTAATAGTCGTTATAGCAGTAGTGAAGAAACTTTGATTAGTTTATTATCAGATAGAGATGGGTACACCAAAGAACCTTACTATAGGTTAGCCGAGATTTTTGGATTTGATAAAGAAGAAATCCGTTGGGTAAAACAGCAAAATGCTTTTATATCGCCAACTAATGCTCTGGAGAAGGATTTTACTATCGAAACAATTATTAAGTTATTTGATATCCTGTCAACAACAGAGCGAATTAAAGTAGACGTAAAAGCCCTCTATCAAAATGTCTGGCAATTATTGTATGATACAAATAGAGATGCCAAAAATACGGCAGCTCATATTTATGCAATGCTTGCCGAAGTAGATTATAATGATAATTATGCCACGTTATTTGATCAAATAGAAAGAGAACTCAATGTAATCAAACGTGATGCGCTTGTACCCTATGCAGTAGCTAATGATGATAAGGTCGAAAACACACGAGATCTCTATGAAAATCTGTTGATCGATACACAGATGGAAGGCGATGCTACTACCTCTAGAATCAAAGAAGCAACAATGGCGATTCAATTGTTTTTTCATAGATATTTCCTGAATTTAGAAGAAACTGAGCTCAAAGGAAATCTAAAAGAACACGAACGAGAAGTTCTTAGACAACAGTGGGAATGGATGCGTAATTATAGAGTTTGGGAAGCCAACCGAAAAGTATTCCTATATCCAGAAAATTATATTAGACCAGAACTGCGCGACGAAGATCAAAAAACACCAGCTTTCGAAACCTTAGAACAGGATTTGATGCAAGAAGAGATCACAGAAGACAGCGTAGAACGTATCTATAAAAAGTACCTGGATGAGTTTACCGAAGTATCACGATTAAAAATTGTTGGAGGGTACTTATATGATGATGTAAGTATTGATGAAGGTGATACTACCGAGGTAAATAAAAGACTGGTCGTCTTGGGGAGAACAAAAACAGACCCATACCGTTACTACTATCGTTTTGGAAACTTCATCAATGGAGAGACACATAATGATAGTTGGGAGCCCTGGGAACCTGTTAATATTACCATAGAAGCAGATCGTGTCTATCCAGTATATGCCTTTAATAAAGTATTCATATTCTGGACCAGGGTAGAACCCGTACCTAATGAGGATAGTAGTTCTACTACCATAACCGATAATGATGATGGTACGACACATGAAATATCATCAGAAGAAGGAGAAAACAAATACACAACACGTATTTACTATTCTTATTATAATCTAAACAAAGAGTGGATTCAACCACAGGTCTTAAAGACTTCATTTGAGGAAAATATAGATGGAAACCTGATCACTATCGATCATTTATTATCTAATGGCCAAATTACTAATGTGCAATTATTCGTAGAACATTCAAATAAATTAGACAATGATACCCATGATAATATTGTCATTAGTTGCAAATATAACCATGTAGTAAATAGCAAAGAGATTGTAGATTTAGGCTTTTTTAACTTCCCAATTTATATACCTGTTGTAGAATCAGTTACTAAGGCATTCAATCTTACGCCAGAATTGTATAGCCAGAAAAATAAGAGTGCTGTTGATTTCGATAATAGAGGTAAGGAAACTTTTGAGCGTTTGTTTGATGAAGGAACTATCGAAGACGAAAATATAGTTGTATTGCACACTGCAGAAGAATCTATTGATGCGTCTTGGTTTGCCTACGATCATAAAGGAGGGAGTTTTTTATGTAAACCTGATGTAAAAGCATTGGATCTTAGTAACTGGCCTAAGAACCGGAAAAATGGTCAAGATGAGGTTACTAACTTAGAGAAAATTAATGCAGCTTTTAGTATTGATAACACTACATATTATTTTTCAGAAAAAAATTATTTTCTCAATGATTCACTAACAGGCAAACCTATTAAAAATAAATTTGGGAAACTCAATAGTTTTACCGAGGTAACTGCAGCTTTTACACATAACAATTGTGCATATGTATTTGATGATAATCAATTTATAAAATATACAGATAATGAGTACTCAATTGTAGCAGAAGGTTTTCCTAAAGAAAATAAGTTAAGTGTAGTACTTGAAGAATTAGAAGCAAAAAACTATAACGAGAGAGATATAGAAGACTATACAATAATTGCTGCGTATACTATTGATGAAGAAATATATTTTAATGTTCAAAAAGATGATGCTTTTCTAGATTATAAATTAGATACGCACGGAAATCTTACAGAAACATCTTTTGTAGATCATACTACACCTGCAAAAGAATGGAATTCTGCTTTAGCTTTTACTTATAATGGGGATCATTATATCATGGGGTTTTTATTTGAGGAAGATGCGCAAAGAGTGCATGTATATAAAAATGGGGTAAGACTAAGTTATACTCAAGGAAACGAACTTACAGACAACCCTATAATTTACAAAGAAATCTCTGCAGTATTCTCAGGTATTGATGGCGATGATCATATTTATATTTTTAGTAAGGATGAATATATTAAAATTTCACAAAATAGTGATCAGGCGATTATTACTGATATTCTCTCGAATTGGTCAAATATGGTATCATTATCACTAATCAAAGAGGATTGGAAAAAAGGAAGTAAGAATATTTTTAATGGAGACAAAGGCATCAATGCTGCTTATGTAAGAAATGATAAACTCTTCCTATTGTATAGGGATCACTATGTGAGGCATACGATTTCGTCAGATACGATTAGTGATGAAATAGATCCAGGTTACCCAAAACAATTACCTCAGGGGATTAGCTATATAAATGCAACATTCACTTTAGAAGATAAGGTGTATCTATTTAAGGAAGATCAATACTATACTCTTTCTGGTAATGAGGAACCTAATGTTTTGACAAATCCAAAGCCTGTTAAAGGTAATTGGGGAAATATTCCATTAGCTTTTAGAAAAAACATGGATGCTGCATTAAATAGAGATAAGTATTTGTTTGTATTTAAAGAGAATGACTATATCAAATATGAGCTAAGTAATGGTGACGTTGATAATGATGAAATCTATGCAAAACCATTCGAAATAGAAGAGGTGAATTATGAAATTATTCGTTTAACCTCTAGTACAGCCAAGGATTTTAATAGGCTACTTTTTACAGGAAGTGTAGATGCATTATTACAACTCAGTACACAACAGATCGATGAAGAACCTGCTTTTAGTTTTGAGGATCAAAACGCCACAACTATTAAGGTAAATGATGATTATGTACAATCATTACCTGTAAGTTCACATATCGATTATAATAGTGCTAATGGGATGTATTATTGGGAAGTCTTTTTTCATGCCCCTTTCCTAATAGCAATGTCACTCAATACAGATCAAAAATTTGAAGAAGCCAAAAAGTGGTATGAACACATTTATGATCCAACAGCAGCAAAATACTTTTGGAAGTTTCTTCCTTTTCAGGCAGTGGATATCGATGCATTGATTGAACCTGCAAAGCAGTTAGCTTTATTAATTAATAAAGGAACATTACAAAGTAATATAGATGAGTTAACTACAAAGTTAAAAATTTATGATGATGAATTTTTGGGAACGAGTACTACAAATGATATTAGGAATCTTCAAGCCTTTTTAAATACCTCAAACGATTTATTAAAGGCGTTAGAAATTGTAAATGGATTAATTAATGATAACACTAATTCTGAAAGTCCAGAACAACAACTATTAGAAATTTTGCAACTCATCCAACGCCTACCAGAGAATTATGCGTTAATGCAAAATACCGAAGTACAGATCACAAGTTACCTTAATGATCCCTTTGATCCGCATGCAATAGCTGGTTTACGTCATATTGCATATCGCAAAGCCATTGTGATGAATTATATCGATAATGTGCTGGATTGGGGAGATATGCTCTTTAGACAATATACGCGAGAGAGTATTAATGAAGCACGAATGCTTTATGTATTAGCTTATGATTTACTTGGTACAAAACCAGAAAATTTAGGAGAAAAAACACTTTCTGAAGATCAAAACTATGAGTATTTGGCTCATAATATTGGGGAAGATACATATGATTTTCTATTCTTATTAGATTTAGAAAATGACGGAGAAGCCATGTATGATAGCCTAACTTTTGCTGGTCAGCAACACGATATGCTGGCAACGCTTAATGATTCGGTCATTAATCCATATTTCCATCTTCCCGAAAATCAGGTGTTTATGAAGTATTGGGGTCGGGTAGAAGATCGTTTGTTTAAGATCAGGCACACCCTAAACATAATGGGACAGAAACAACCCTTACCACTCTTTCAGCCACCGATCGATCCTATGGCATTGGTTAGTGCAATTGCAGGAGGAGCGAGTCTAAGTAGTGCATTAAGCATGTTGTATACGATGGTGCCACATTATCGCTTTACTTACATGATCGAAAAAGCAAAAGAATATACCGAAAGAGTAGCACAGTTTGGAGGAGAATTGCTTAGTACTATCGAGAAAAAAGATGCCGAAGAGATGGAACTACTTCGAAACAAGCAAGAAGGTTTGATTCTCGCATTAAGCACGCAGATCAAAGAAGATCAAATCAGAGAAGCCAATTATCAGATCAAAAGTTTAGAAGAAAGTCTTGATGGAGCCAAAAACCAGAGAGATCATTATCAACGACTATTAGATAATGGGATGCTAAGCGAAGAAGAAGTTCAGATTGCACTGATGATTACAGGTACTGTATTAATGGGAACCGCGGCAGCGCTAAAGATAGCATCAACCATATCGTATTTATTACCTCAGGTATTGATAGGTCCTTTTATAGCAGGTACTCAAGCAGGAGGACGCCAACTAGGAGATGCTTTGGATAAAGGAGGAGAAGCTCTGGAAATAACAGGAGAAACCTTGATGACAGCTGGCGAAATTGCAGGAATCTATGCACAACATAAGCGTTCAGAAGAAGATTGGGAACTACAAAAAGTTATGGCCGAGAGTGAGATCAAGCAATTAGAGTACCAGATTATGGGGGCTCAGATCCAAAAAGCAATAGCACAACGAGAGTTACAGATCCATGATCAGGAAATCAAGAATAACAAAGCGATAGAAAACTTTATGAAACAAAAGTTTTCGAATCTCGAGCTGTACAATTGGATGAGTAGCAAATTATCAGGCTTATTTTATCAAACCTATAAAATGGCACACGATATCGCTAAGAAAGCAGAAAAAGCCTTTGTTTTCGAAACCGGAACCAAAGAAGCCGAAATACAGTTTATTGGAGGAACCTATTGGGATAGCCAGAAAAAAGGATTACTAAGTGGAGAAACTCTTGGTGTAGATCTTACCAAGATGGAAAAAGCCTATATCGAACAGGATAGCCGTGGGATGGAGATTACCAAAAATATTTCTATGTTAGAACTCGACCCACTCGCTTTTATCCAATTAAAAATGAAAGGAGTCTGTGAGTTCCGATTAACAGAAGAACTATTTGATCAGGATTTTCCAGGGCATTATAATCGCCAGATGAAAACCATTTCCTTAGCCTTTGATATTGGCGAGGGAAAAACCATCAATGCAACCTTGACGCAATTGAATAATAAATTGGTGATGGAACCAGATCCTAAGGCAGTAAAATATTTACTAAATCCTAAAGGAGATCAACCCTTAACGATACGCACCGATTGGAAAGTAAATCAACAAATTGCACTATCCTATGTAGATCAATATACCGAAAACAATGGCATGTTCGAGTTGAGGTACGATGATGCACGCTATTTACCCTTTGAAGGTACAGGAGCCGTATCCTTATGGCGATTAGAACTACATGGTAAATCGGGGAGTTATGATATCAATGATTTGTTAGATGTAACCATTAAGCTGCGATATACTGCAGAGCAAGGAGGAACAGCCTTTGCCAATTCCGTAAAAGGAGCCTTAAAACCATACAGAGCTACTAGTTTCTTTGATCTTGCATATACCTTCCCTGAGCAATGGAACGAGCTGATGATAGGAGATAGTAATACTATGGAACTCACTTTTACCAGAGATATGTTTCCTGGTATGACAGGAAGCAAAGTCATGGGAATTATGGTTCGTTATCAATATGAGGATGGTGGTTCGGCAACCTTAGAACTCAACGATGAGTTAAAACTGACCAATAACCAATACCTCGAAGCTTCCAATCTAAACATTGCCAGAAATGGATCCAACTGGAAATTTACAGTTAAAGGGGATAAATTACAGATCACTAATGTAGAAATGGTGGTCATTTACAAAGCTAAAGTTTAAGGTTTTAAAAAGAACAGTATAATTTAACGCTTCCCTAATAGATTGTAAACTCTTACAACTCGATTTCAGGAACACTTCAAGATCGTGTTTTGGGCAGGTCTGCCCAAAACCGATCCCTGAAATCTGTAGGTGAAACAGGAAGCAATACCCTTAAGCGAAACCCTAAGAGTTACCCAGTAATAGCTAAAATTGATACAGAAATGAAACCCAGCTTAAAAAGAAGAAAACAACAGCCCAGATCAAAAAGATCACTCGGTATAAAACGAAATCCAAAAGGAGGAAAAACCAATAGTTCAGATCATAATAATCGTAGAAAAGAACGTGCAAAAAAGAAAGCGAATGCCATAAGTGAATTACGACCGCAGAGCCCTAAAAACTCAGTTTATGATGTACTAAAAGGACGAAAT
The DNA here is from genome assembly GCF_001632745.1 of Aquimarina aggregata. Lineage (GTDB taxonomy): Bacteria > Bacteroidota > Bacteroidia > Flavobacteriales > Flavobacteriaceae > Aquimarina > Aquimarina aggregata. Next base: position 155,914 of record NZ_LQRT01000058.1, read on the forward strand.
GTATATCTGACCACCGATAACAATGGTAAACAACGATTTGTACCCAAAGAGAGTGAAGCCACTGCCAAAGAGAAAGCAAAAGGACTTTTTATTAAAGACAGTACGATTATTAAAAAAGGCAAAAATGCATTGAGTAAAGATGCGCAACCTAAACTAGATAGTACTGGTAGAAATACCTATCCCGTAAAAGGAGAAGACGATACAACACAGTACTTACCCAAGGAAAGTGATGCTACTCAAGAGGAGAAAAATCAAGGACGCTATGTAGAAGAAAGTTCTTTGAACTTACCAGTGAAAGCTAAACAAGCCAGCGAAGGAGGACTACCAATTCGTGACCTTGGCAAGGACAGAAAAGTATATCCCACCACCAGAGAAAATGGAGATTTGGTTTTTTTGCCCAGAGAACAAGATGCCACTCCTTACGAAAAAAGGAAAGGGCTTTTTGTAACCAATGAGAGTGCAGCAGCACAGACCCAGGGGAAACGAATGACCAATGGTAAACCCATTCGGGATTTGGGTAAAAACAGAATGGCATATCCAACCGAATCCGCAGATGGCGAAATAGTGTTTTATCCGCGAGAAAGCGAAGCCACACCCAATGAAATCAAAAGAGGACAGTTTGTAACCGATGAAAGTGTTAAGGATCAAACAGAAAAAAAAGCAAGTCAAAAAGAAGAGCCGAAGTATAACAAAGGCACGAACCGGTTTGAGTATCCCTATGAAAATCAGGAAGGAGAAATCACCTATCTACCCAAAGAAAATGAAGCCAGTAAAGACGAAATAGCCAAAGGACAATTTGTAAATAACAAAAGCACAGAAAACCCTGCCGATCAATGGATGCCCTTCACCAATGGAAAACCTAAGTATGAGGCTGATCGCTATCTGTATCCAGTTACAGAAGCAGCAGGAAATCTGGTATACTTACCCATAGCATCAGAAGCAACTCAGAGGGAGCTAGATAATGGGTTATACCTGCCCTTTGAAAATATAGAAACCTCTGGTCGAATCATAGATCGGGCGTTACGTGCACAGCGACTACATCCTATAGGTTCAATCAGAGCTAATGATGCAACTGATCGAGATAGGCAGTTATATGCCAAAACTGATCCAAATGATGAGGTACGATACTTGCCCAAAGCTAGTGAAGCCACAGCAGATGAAATCGCTAATGCACAATTTATACCAGATGACCAAGCAAACCCTACCACAGCTAGGCAAGATTTGAGTAGAAAACCATTTGCAGAAGCAACAGACGGTACGGCTTTGTGGGATGGCAAAAGTTTACCAGCTCCTACAGAGGCACAGCAATTAATAGTATTAAGAAGCCTAAAACCCAATTTTGACCCAGAGCATGGGCGTATGCTATATCCAATAACTAATACGGATGGTACTCAGCAATATCTGCCTTTGGCAGAAGATGCTACGCTAGAAGAAATTGCAAATGGCAATTATGCCCAATTTACTACAGAACAACCTCTGAAAGATGTCATCCAGCAAAATCTTGGAGAACACATATATGAAGTAGATACTGGTACCATAAAAGCCATTGCCGTCACTGATTTAGAAAAGATTTTTGCAGAAGTACCGCTAAAACTAGCAAGTAGTAAAGAACTGAAAGAACTACTAAGTAATGAAGAAGCTTTGCAGCAGCAATGGGTAGCATAAGCTTAAAAAGAAAAAAAAGAAATTAACGAGGACAAAGCAAATTTAACCAGAATGGGAAAAATAATACGATCTAAGTAATTCTGCTAACCTCGCTACAACTAGTCTGTGCTTAGTGGAAACAAAAGTGAGTGATGTATACAATGAACAGAGCCCTGCTAACACCGATTTTTAATCTGTGTCATACCGAGTAAGAAGTAAGAAAATATTAAGAAGCAACAAACCCTAGCTGGGGTTACAGATTTTTATCTCAATATGATAATTGTCACTTTGAGCCTGTCGAAGAGCTTTCTAACTATAGTTGCTTTGACAGAGTGCAGCATGACATACAACATACTTCGTTAGTAAAGATTTGTAACTAACAATAAACAACTAATAACCGATAGATACAAGAGTGAAAAACCGCACTGGCAACAAGAGTTGCTAGGTTGGAGTAAACAATAGTAGTAAAGAGCTATAGAAAAAATAGTGAGTTACTACGGTAGTAATTAAAGTAATAATACTTGAAATTTTTAAGATTATGAAAGATAAAAGAACATCATCCCCGAAAGAAAAAGAAAAGATGAAAGAAAATGATAATTCAAACCCTCCTGAATTCAATGGTTTACTAAGGGGAATGACTTTTAACCTACATGGGTTTTCTACATCTAACCACTCTAAAAAAGATGCCCTGTCAAAAAAGCACTATGTATCTCAAGAAAAAACTGAAAATAAGAAAACCAAGAGAGCAAAGTCCTACAACGACAGGAGATCACTTGTAAAAGGTATTTTAAAACAATTATTTGATAAACGACTTAAAGAGTATCTAGATAAAGTAGATGAAATTTCTGATTCCCTAAAAAAGGAGAATATAGAATTAGATGAAAATGAAAAAAGAAGCATTAAAGATGCTGAACCTTATTTATCAAGTAATAATGAAGATTGGAACATTGAAGATATTAAATCAATTATCGAAAATATTAATTCAATTAACAAAAAGCTATCATTATCAGTACTAAGTGCGAGAATTAAAAATGGTGATATATCTGGGATTTTGAACTATTTTTTTGATCAAGGTCAAGTAAAAGGAATACCAGAGTCATATGACTATGAAGGATTTAACATTTTTTTAGTAAAGGCAAAAGAGCTTCGTAGCTTATGGAAAACATTAGGTAGAACTATTGAAATAGTAAATGAAGGAGACTTCAAAAAAGAATTGATTAGTCTGAAGGATTCAATAAAAGAAGTAGAAGACTTGGATAAGGAACTGAATAAACTCGCGATTGTAGAGAGGTTGACTGCGATTTTAAAGCAAGAGACAAATCCAATTGACTTTATGCTGCTTAACGAGATGAATACAGGTATGGATGCTTTCAAAACTGAGGTAGAGATCAGTACAGAAAATAAATATAAAGTAGCCAAAGGTCCCATGATGAAAGCAAATGGAGGCATAGGCCAGATTGAATATTATCCTCTTGTTTACAATGCTGAAAAGCTAGAGCACGAAAGTTCTTTTTATGTTGGTCTTCGTAAGGGAAAAGTTGAGATCGATCATGCAGAAACAATAAATTGGAAAAAAATCGAAAATCAGAAAGATAAAGATAATTTCTTGGATCATCGTCCTGTAATTGTGCATAAACTTAAAGTAAAAGATAAGGAAGAACCAGAAATATGGCTGGCAGGAGTGCATACCACTCCAGAAGGGACTGAGTTTGAACGTGTCAATATTTACACACAACTGGTAGAACCTCTTAAAAAATTGAAGAAAAAGGCTGAAAAAGCAGGTGCAGTACTGGTAATAGGAGGAGATTATTATATAGCAGAGGAGGCTAGAGTTGTATCAGATAAACAAATAGGCAGGAATGAGGTTTTTGATAAAGATGATAATAAGATAGAAAGAAAAGGAAAAGAAGGGACAAATGTGAATGAGATTAGGAATTTAGAATTTAGTGAAGATGGGGAGAGGCAACCTCTCAATTTTACCAAGCGAATTGCCAAAATTGGGCTATCAGATAAACGTCCTATTACTGGCACCAATCAAAATTCGACTGGGTTACAGGTAGCAGACTATTTTGTGGTGCAGGATCATATGAAAGATAAGGCTAGAGTAGGTTTGTTGCATCCTGAATCTAACCAGATATATGAGTTAGAAAGTGAAGAACAGGATATATCTAAGTATTGGCTAACTATAAGCGATCACCTCCCAGTGATGATAGAAATAAATCCTAGTGATGCCTTAGAAAATGAGAATGATCCATTTGTAAAAAAAAGGCTGGTAATTATGAATTATTTAAGGAAGCTGCAAAATGATTGGAGAAAGATTATTATTGAAGAACTCAAAAATCAAGAAATTAAATTAGATACAAAAGACCCTACTAATAAAAACCTTGAAGAGTTTCTGAGAGATGAGAATATAAAAAAAGAAGTAGAAAAACAAGAAAACAAAGAAAATATATTAAAATTCGTTTTTAATAGAGTTAGACCATTAAATCTGGGCGAAGAAGAAAATGATGAGGACATTCCAAGGGAGTTCAAAGAATTAAAAGATGAATATCAAAAATGGTTAGAAAAAAATAAAGATCTAGGAAAAGTTACCGATAGTGAAATAGCTGAACTAGAACCTGAAGATGAAAATCAAAATATAGTGTTTACTCTAGGAGATTTTGAAAAATACTTAGCTATTGGGGGAGTTTTTGAAAACAAATCTGAAGACGACAATATGGAAGATAGTGATTTTGAAGATATGGGTTCAGAAGAAAATTTAGAAGAAGATAGCTTAGAAGAAAGTGAACCAGAACAAAAAGGAATAAAAAGAAAAAGGTCTGAAAAAAGAGATAATACAGTACAAATAGGAGGCAAAAATAAGAGAAGAAAAAAAATCGAGGAAACAACTTAATTGTAGTCCCTAGCTACCGCTAGTCTGTGATTAGTGGAGTCAAGAGTGAGTAGTTCGTAAACTTATCCAGATGGCAACTACCCAGCTACCGTTAGTCAATAAAATAGTAGCGGTAAGAGGGAGTAGCACATAAAACCTATCCAGACCCGAAAAACCATGAATTTTTTGAATTAATCTGATAACGATAATCTTTTTGATATGCTGGTCGGGGAGTAAGAAAAGGAACACACCTACCCGCTATCGAAACAAGTTCGGGTAATATGTACGTGGTAGAATTACGGTAAGATTAGGGAAATACACACAAGAGTAGAGCATATTCTTAAGGAATCAATACAAGCAATTTCAACTGAAAAAAAATAAAACACAATAATGATGAAAAGAAAGAAGCTTATAAATAGAACAGAAAGATTGGGTAGAAACAAAATACGAAAATTGGATACACCTGAAAATGAGGGGTTAAATACTGATCAACCCGCTAATGAGATACCAGTAGTTGAGACCGAGGCGCAGACAGAAAATGTAGATACGCAAAGCCCAGTTGCAGAAGAAGCACCACAACAACCAACAGATACTACAGGGGCGAATTGGATACTTGGGATAGGAGGGTTGTGGCAATCCAGAAATGATGATACACTTTTTTATGATGGTATCAACAAATATTACGTTCGAAAAACAGGGGAACAATACCAGTATATTGATAATCCTGTGAATAATCAGGTTTTTGGAACGACGTTTAGATTTGATTCGGTTCTAAACCGATTCGTAGCAGATACCCCGGATACAGAGGTACCTGAAATTAACCAACGAGTGCAGGCAGAAATAGCGGCAATTACTATAGAAGATGCTAGGGCATGGTTAGAAAGTAAAGGATACGGGTATTTGATAGCTGGAACAAAAATCGTTGCTAAACAAATAATTACCTCGCTTTATTTTAATATAAAACAAGATGCCTATGAGCTGTTTAAGTATTGGAATGCTGCGCATAAGGATGAGGTAGATAAACAAATCAGTCTCGAAGAAAGTGGAATCGATATCACTGCGGTAGAAACCGAGATAGCTTCTGAACAAGAGAGAGAAAGACAGGAACGAGAACGAGAACAAGCAGAAGCCGAAAGACTAACACCATCTATTAAGATGTTTAGGTTTGGAAATAGGAGTATACATACCTCTTTGTTTAGCAGTGAAGGGGGTTTTCATAATATCTATAGTATTGACAACGCCCAAGATAATTTGGTAGGAGGAGTTGACAATGCAAACCTACTGATACGAACCCCCAAACCCATTGAAGATGCTACTTCTGTGACTAGTGGGATACGTAATTATAATGCTTTAAGAGGTGAAATAAAATTACCTATTATTTATAATAAAAGAGAGGCAGTAGAACAAAATTATTATCTGGTAGAAAAAATACCTCTTGCATATAGCTCGGCTCTAATAACAAGAATTGGTGAGCCCAAATATGATCTAAGATTTCAGCAAGTAAAGGAGGTGTTGGATCGCAATGTAATAGAAGTGTTCAATGCATTGCAATCTGGTCAGACAGCTCAAGAACCAGTTCCTGATTTTAGACCGGATAATGTAATGTTTAGAGCTAATGGCAATTTGGTTTATATCGATTTTTCTGAAGCGGGTGAAAACTGGCAACCTCAACAGATAGATACTTTTGTAGCAACTTATAAAGGGTTTATAGAGCAATTTGCTGGTAAAACGGTAGAAGATGTTACTAATTATTCTCAAGATGTTTATAACTATTTAATCCAAGACCTACCACAAGGTTTTAAGGATAAATTAAATGAACGAGGTATTGATACGGCTTTGTTTGTATAACCCGGATTGTGTATTGAGATCGTATTAGGATATTTCCTGCTCTACAAGGTTTACGACTTTGTGGTCGATTTACTGCTTCGACTATAATAGAAAACTCACAGAACATCATTAGAAGCATCTGTTAGAGTACAAAAAAATAAATAGAGAAGAAGACTTAATGTTTGAGGGTTTTACCATGCAGGAAGAGAGGAGATTACATAATAACTTATAAAATTTAAAATCATGCCAAAAGATAAAAGAAATAATAAAAGGAACACTAAGAAAAAAGGTAAGGAAGCGTTAACAACTAACGATGAATCACAGAAAAGAATACTAGAAGATAGCAATAAGGTGTATATAGAAAAACAATTAGAAGGTATTCAGGCATTAATACCGGGAAAAAATAAAATTGGTAATAAAAACGGAAGAGATAATATCAAAAGAATAATATCTAAATGGACGTCTCCTAATGCTATCGATTTTGACGATATTAAAGAAGTTGACAGGCTTATTAGTAATGGTGGTTCTGCTGCTTATGAAAAATTAGCATTAAGAGTAAATGAACTTAGATCAACTCTAGATCCCAGTTTAATAAAAGAAGACAATGTATACAAGGAATTTTTAGAGAATATTAATGAAGATTTCGAGGGGCTGGGTTTAACCGATGAGCATCTAAATGTGATTTTAGCCGTGAGTGAGGAGAATGTTTCTCTGGCAAGAAAGCTTAGGGAGTCATGGGTAATTACGATTAAAAACATTAACAAAAAGGATGGGGATGATGACTTTAAGAATGATCTTATTCAGTCGGTGCTTAGACTGGTTACTATAGCAAATGTTCCTGTATTAGGATTACATAAGGAATTGCAAAAAATTAATTTTGATAACGTTGATGATCTTGAAAATTTAAGAGAAATTTTAGAGCATATATATTCCCCAGAAGCTGATCCGGTTCCGGATGATGTGTTACCAGATATATTTAATAGAAAAAATATTCCCGGGATTGACGATATCAAAAAAATACAGGAAAAGCATCAGACCTGGCCCGAAGCGATTAGGTTCTTAAATCAATTTGATGAAATCCAGGAATATATTCCCTCTTTAACTATTGAAGATACCATTGATCAAACAGAAAAATTTGGAAGATTAATAGAAGAATTTAAGAGGACACTTCCACTTAAAATCCAAAACAGATTAAAGAATCATTTAAGTGATAAAGATTCTATTGGGGCATTGGCGGTGGTGCATTCAGGATATACATTTTCTAAGGCGTACACGAATTTCAAAAATCCTGTAAGGTGGTATCTTAGAAAGACTGAGGGCATTTTTGAAGAAATTAAAACAGCACATCAAGGAAGAGTCCATCCGTTACTTGAGGATAGAATAAAAGAGAAGCTGAAATTATCAATAGGTGAGGTTGATGTCATTTTAAGAACTTATAAAAATCAGAAAAGACGTGAGGACAAACCTATAGAATCAGATAATAGAATAGTCATTGACACTATTTTAAAGGAGGACTCCGATCAGGGAAGAAGACTTCGTGAAATTATACAAAATGGTACTCCAGGGATGCATGCCGAAATAGGAGCTGCCAATCAGGCATTATTATCGGTGCCATCACACTTACTCGAACAAGAGATCGGAGATCTAAAATTAGCAGTAATGCAACCGAGAAGTGTATCTGAAGGGGAGCTAAAGGCATCAGCTGATCCGGAAGGACTCAAACAAGCTTTAGAACGAAAACAGGAACAAAGTAAAGCCTGCTGTGAGAATTGTAGGTTTATTTTATCAGGGTCAGAACGGTACAATCCAGAAAATTTCAGAACAACAAACCCTGCTAATTGGGAAACGACTATGGTAACAAAAGAGAATGGATAACTACAGGGTACTCTAATGATTTTTTATTTCCGGGCAGATCATGTCCCTCATAACCCTATCCATATAAATAGTCTAAAAGTCTGATCGGTCATCTGGTACTTATATGGGTTAATAGTAAAATTGAAATAATAATAGAAAATGGAAGAACTAAATATATTTACAAGAATTTTAAATCAATTTGCTAACTATATAAAATCACTTGCTCTGCATGGTTTGTAACTTCGTAGCCGTAGCAGTGATCTGGAAATGTTTAGTCTAGATGTTAAGCGCTAAATGATTGCGATAAGATTTTTAACTCACGTGACAGAAACCTGCCAGGTCTTGGTTGGGTAAAACAGATTAACATACATACTTCTGTAAGAATGCCAATAAAAAACAAATTAGAATTCAAAAAATAAAAAAATGTTAAAAAATTTTATAGGATATACACAAGGAGCGGGATCAGATCAGGCTCCTACCTTGTATTTCGAAAATGGAAGAATTACACAAGAACATGCTGACATTGATAATATAGGGAAAGATGTTCTTTCCCTAAAGGATGCTGCAGAACAATTGAGAGCTAATGTTACATACGATCAGGGTTCCAAAAAATGGGAGGCTGTATGGAAAACATTTCCTCGAGACAAAAATAATAAAGAAGAGTTGGCAAGAGTAAACCAGTTGCTAAATGAAGAAATACCAGATGAGGTAAAACGTATCAATGTAAAAACTTTTCTTTATGAATACAGAAAATACGGAGATGTAATCCATCAAAGTCACAATTTAGATGATTATCATACCCATCGATCTCGAGGGGAAATGTATCCGCCAGATAGAGAAATTACAAGAGAATTGGCTATATCAGCAACTCAAAATTATCCTGAGAAACCTAAAATCTTGATAAAACAGATAAAAAAGATTAATGAAGATATCAATGTATTATTAGATAGAAATAAAAAAAGTATATCCAAAGATCAATTAGATATTATCAAAAGATTAGAGCAAGAAAGAGATAGAAAAAATAATGAGTTGATCGGTCGAATGACGGAGATTAAAGAAATTCTATATAAAAAATGGGAAACACGTTTGGGAAGAGGAAGAGTTAGAGAAGAAGATATTGAAAGAATTGCAAGTGATAGTCAGAATTCATTACAAGAATTAGCAGAAAATTTTTTGGAAGCTTTGGAGAGGCGGAGTAAAATAATAAAAGATAATAGAAGGGAAAGAGACTTTATTGATGATCGAATCATGAGAAGAAGGATTGTCCCTAGGTATTCCCCTTATAGACGTCCGGTAAGAGGCGGAAGAGGTTCTCAAAGAGAACGCAATTTTGGACGAAGAAAAGGAGGAAGCCGATAGGCTTCCTTACGCTGCGAAATTTGCAACTTCTCAGCCGTAGCAGTAATCAGGAAATGTTTAACCTGAATGCTAAGACCTTGTTGGATAACGAACAAAACTTCTCTTGCTAGTGCGAGCTGCAGCTCGTGTCGTTAGTCTGTGACTAGTAGCGGTAAGAGAAGTAATTTAGGGAAATGTCTCTGCCTGCAGTACTTTGCCAATAATGGTCGATACAAGATGTACGGGGGGGGTATATAGAGTGCCGATGATGAGTACTTCTTTATAATGTATTATTCATGTGTCAATCATTAAATATGTATTGCTACCTATCAGTGTTTGTCTTTGAGTATTAGAAACTGAACTTATATAGATTAAAGACTATGCTTTAGTATACATACAAAAATCATAATATAAACAACTTTAAAAGTATCAAAATGGAAGAACTAAATATATTTACAAGAATCTTAAATCAATTTGGGAGCTATATAAACCATCTGGACTGGGGATACATTTTTACCTTTATGATTATGGCCTATGCCAGTAATAAAATAAATCCAAAAAGCAGAAAATGGAAATGGGTTCCTAAGTATATGTCGGTAAAATGGTGGCCTGTTATTATTGGGATATTATATGCTTGTGCACTTTTTTTTATAAGAGATCACAATTTTGTAGAAGCAGAGATGCTTTTTAAGTCCTTTATTTTTGCCGTAGCGTTTCAACACACGATTCTCGAAAAGTTTTTCAGTTTGTTAGAAAACAATAGTACACATCAAAATAAAGGTAGTAGTAAAGGAACAAAATAATAGTGTCAATACCTTTTATATATAAAATTGGTATTATTATTTGTAATAAAGAGAAAATGTATGTTGAGAATAGTATAGCTAAAATCTATTCTCAATATATTTTTTCTAATACATTTTTTAGAGTGCTGCTATAGTCTAATGCTTTTCCTTTTTATACAATTTGTAATAATACCATGCCGCTAGACTCCCTATAGATGAGAATAAAGCTAACATCCAAAATACATGTTGATGCCCTTCTTGACCTGGGGAGTTTTCTAGAAGATAGCCTATAGCCGGACCTGCAAATATATCAGGAGTATACCCAATCAAAGAAATAATACCAACTGCGGTTCCTGTAAGTACTAATGGAATTTTTCCGCGTTGCATGACAGCAAAGTATAAAGAACGAGCTGAATAAACCCCAGTGGCTACGACCAAGATAGATATAAAAAATAAAGCTGTAGAAGAGGCAGAAATTAGACCTGTAGCAAACAATAACGCTCCAAGAAATGAAATTATAAAACTAATCAATAACCAAAAAGTGGTTTGTGATCGATCGGCTAATATGCCGATTAAAACCCCAATAACGGGGCGGATAAATAATAAAAAAGTACCTACTTGGGCGGCTTGTACTTGATCATACAACATAATATCTTTGGCATATAACGAGAATACATCTGTAATTTTATATCCCACATAAGCACATAAAATAATGATCATAAGTAACCAAACTGAAGGTAGGCGTAATACCTCTTGCACTTGGGATACTGTAATTTTTTCTATGATGATTTCCTTTTCTAAGGTATGATCTATTTTCATGAAAAACCAAACTAATATACCTACAATACTTACAATACCAGAAGATATCAAAATTACATAGCTAAATGCGGCTCTGCTTTCTAAGGCGGTGGCTTCAGCAATTTCTGAGGTAATAAATAATGAGAATATCAATACTCCTAAAGCTCCGAATAGCGCACCTACTAATCCGCGACCACCATCTAAAAAACCAAATGCTTTACCTTGAGAGGTAGTACCACCCCATACTCGAGTAGCTTTAATCATGGGAGCCCAGAATAAAAATATGGTAGTAAAGCCCCAGTATCCATAAAGTACTTTTAATGTTGTATAATCAGGAAAAGTGGCATATACTAATCCACCGGCAGCGGTCATCCATAATGCCACTGCAATCAATTTTCTTGGCGGAAATTTATCTGCTAATGCTCCTCCAAAAAAATAAGAAATTAAGGCAACAATGCCATATGTAGAAAAACATATGCCTAGTTGGATATTGTCTAAATTAAATGCCTCAAGAACTGTTGGTCTAAAAACGCGAGCAAGAACAAACGGCAAAATAAAAACAGATTCCCCAGCTAAAATTACTAGAAGAAGAAAATACCAAGGGGTTTTTGTTTGATGCATTGAGGGTGTGAATTAGTATTTGTAGGTTTAAATATATAGATTCTTGCCCAAACAATAGCATGTTTACTACAGATCAAACTGTTTAGGTAACCATAAACTCAATTCTGGAATGTATGTGATTAATAACAGTACCACAATCATGATTAAAAATAAAGGCAATAATGGCCTAATTACCTTCTGAATTGAAAGTCCAGCAACACTGCAACCCACAAATAGTACAGAGCCAACAGGCGGCGTACAAAGTCCAATACAAAGATTTAGAATCATTATAATTCCAAAATGTATTGGATCTAACCCTATTTTGGTTGCAATAGGTAGAAAGATAGGAGTGAATATTAGAATTGCAGGGGTCATATCCATAAATATACCAACAAAGAGTAAAATCAAATTAATAATGATTAGAATAACGATTGGGTTATCACTTATTGCTAATAAAGCATTGCTAATTTCTTGTGGGATATTTTCATAAGACATCACCCATGACATTGCCATAGAAGTCGCTATTAATAACAATACAATAGAAGAGGTTTTAATAGTTTCTAAAAAAATGGGGAATAGATCTTTAAAAGTGATTTCTTTATAAAGAGCGGCTAATAGCAATGTATATACTACTGCTATTGCAGAAGCCTCTGTGGCCGTAAAGATACCGGCAACAATACCACCAATAACGACTACAAGTAATAATAAACTTGGTAATGCTGCTAGAAAACGTTTAAAAAACTCTGAAATGCCTACTAATTTTTCGGTAGGATATTTTTTGAGTATTGAATAAATAGCTGCAACAAGCATTAATGCCAATCCAAGAAGTATACCAGGAACATACCCTGCAATAAACAAAGCAGCGATAGAAACACCTCCACTCGCTAATGAATATACAATTAAGACATTACTTGGCGGGATCATTAGTCCTGTAGTTGCACTGGTAATATTTACAGCAGCACTAAATGAGGGATCATATCCGTCTTTTTTCATCATCGGATTCATAAAACCACCTATTGCAGAAGCAGCAGCTACCGCAGAACCGGAAATAGCGCCAAACAGCATGCATGAAATGATATTTACAAAAGCCAATCCACCCGGTAATGGACCAACAATAGCTTTGGCAAAATTAATAAGTCGTACTGCAATACCGCCACGATTCATAATTTGACCAGCTAATATAAAAAATGGAATTGCTAAAAGTGTAAAACTATCTAGAGAGGTTGCCATACGTTGCGCCAAAGTTGTTACCGAAGGTAAGAAAGGCATTGTGGTTATTAATGTGAAAAAAGCAGCCAAACCAATAGCATATGCAATAGGAACTCTTAATGATAAGAATATCAAAAAGCTAATGACTAATATCAATACTTCGGTATAATTCATAATAAGGAAGTGTTAGTGTCATTATTCTTAAAGTAAATATAAAGGCTATAATAACAGATTAATATTCCTGAGATAGGAATAACCAAATAGATAAGACCTAAAGGAATATGTAATGCAGCTGAGGTTTGTTCAAACTGAAATGAGAGTATGCATAGACGTATGCCCCCAATAATCATAATTGCAAATCCAAACAAAAATATTGCGGCATATACAATTCCATCATATACTTTTTTCTTACGTTTAATTAAAGCTTCGGGAATAAGATCAATGGCCAAATGTAATTTTTGTCCAGTTGTATAAGCAGCACCTAGTACACCTAACCATATCAAAGAAAAACTTGAAAGTTCATCGGTAATCGTACTTGGTGATTTTAAAATGTATCTCGAAAATACTTGCCAAACAACACTAATTAGCATGATAAAGAGTAAAAAGACCAGGATTTTTTCTAAAATAGAATCGATTTTAATTTTCATCTGTTTTTATTTAATAAATTTCTTTAATCGCTGTGATAAGGTTGATAATTTCTGGTTGATCTTTAAAAGTGGCAATGATTTCTTGAGTTTTTTGTTCAAAAAGAGATTTATCAGGACGTGTAATTTGTACTCCGGCTTTGACTACTGCATCTAAAGATTCCTTTTCTGAAGCAGCCCAAAGTTTACGCTGCTCTATTTTAGATTCGGTACTTGCTTCTTTTAACCATGTCTTTTCTTGTGCAGTCAAACGTTCCCAAGTATCTAAACCAATTACAAGTACATCAGGAATCGAGGTATGTTCGTCTAAACTATAATATTTGCAAATTTCGTAGTGTTTTGAAGTGTAAAAACTAGGAGGGTTATTTTCGGCCCCATCAACTACGCCTTGCTGTAAGGCTGTATATAACTCCCCCCATGAAACAAGAGTTGGAGCTCCCCCGAGTTGATTAACCATACTTATGGCCATGTTACTTTTCATTACACGAATTTTTTCTCCTTTTAAATCATTTGGAACCGCTATTGGTTTTTTCTTAGTATAAAAACTTCTGCTTCCGGCATCATAAAAAGTAAGTCCACGTAACCTGAATTTCTGTCCTTGAGTTAATAAATTCTCACCAAGGTGACTATCCAATGCTGTAAAGGCATGCGCTCGGTCTCTAAATAGATAAGGGATTCCGAATACTTGATATTCAGGAATAAAATTTTCTAAGACAGCAGCTGATACTTTTGTGATATCTAAACTTCCTATTTGTAGAAGTTCTAAACATTCTCGTTCTCCTCCAAGTTGACTGCTAGGATATATTTGTAATTGCAGTTTGCCATTAGATTTTTGAGCAAGACGCTCCCCTAAAATTTCCATAGATTTATGTACAGGGTGTTTCGTGTCTAGAATATGAGCTAAACGCAATACACGTACATTTTCTGAATCATTACAGGAAATCAATACTAGAGAAAGTAGTGCAAAAAGAAATCTATTAATGTTGTTTTTAAATATGCTCATCTATTCGATTATTATGGGATGAGAAAACTTTTCTAGCGTCTGTGCTACTTCTTTAGTAAAACCTTTTGCTGTTCCAAATTTTGAATTTGAAGCTTCCCAAGCTGCTAAAAAATAGAAGGAAATAGGAATATCGTTTTCAGAATTAAAGGATACATAATGCGTGTTAGTAATTCCAGTCTCTTGCGTGGTAATAGTTTTATGAGTGTTATAAAGTTTCTTATTTAGTAGCAGCGCCATTCCCAGATGATCTCCATTCTCTGATTGCTTTCCATAAGAGTTTAAACTAAAATAATTGTTAACAGTCGTACTATGTAGTGTATTAGGTTTTAGGTTAACAATACCTGCTACTAAATTCATATCAGGTGTTATTCCCGATAAAGAGATATCACTTTTATAATACCATTGCCCTTTATAGATCGAAATCTTATGTTTTGCTTGTATTGGAACCCCCTGAATAGTATCATTAATATACTTCATTTCAAAAGAAGATTTAATCGGTCCTTGTTCCAAAATTTTAAAAGTAGCCCCGTTTTTACCGGTTATTCGGTATAATGAATCTTTTGTTTTTATGGCTATAGATCCTGCTCCAAGAGAGTTTCCAACTTTTAAGATATCCATTCCCCAATCTTCCTTACTATGATAATCTCCATTAATACCTATGTGAGATAGAACTAAGTCAGGAGTTGTTTTGCCAAAAATGTCAATCCCATTTCGGGGGTCAAAATACATACGAAAACCTACCTTGTCATTTTCCCAAGTGGGTCCTTCCATCTGAAAGAATTTTTTTTGAGATGCTGTCCTTGGATCGTTTATGCGTTTGTATTCATTGACTTCAGAAATAGTTGAATTGCTGTCACCAACGCCAAAATGGATATCGGTAGCATTTGGAAATATTGAAGCTTTTGAATTTTCTAAGACAGTATATCTTATTTTTTTAACCTCATTTGGTACAAAATCAGTAGTAAAAATTAGTTGATCCCATTGCCCATCACCATTCTCGTCTTCTAATTGAAATGGAATAGATGTATTGTTTTCGTCGTAAATAGTTAGGATAGATTTTTTACCAACGTCCAGAATATGTGTATTAATCTTTTGTATAGGAATGCGAACTAGTTCATCGATACGTTCAAGATTTAGTGTATTGGTAATTGTAATTACATTTTTAGATATAGGTTCACATCCTAGAACCAGAAATAAGAGTATTAAAAAAATAAGATTATAAACTTTCATTACTATTGATCATTTGGTTATAATATGATTAGTCTTCATTTGAAGGTTTACCAATAGTTGCTAAAATGCCTCCGTCAACATAAAGGATATGGCCGTTTACAAAATCACTAGCTCTGGATGATAAGAAAATCGCAGCTCCTGCCAGATCATTAGGATCTCCCCATTTTCCTGCTGGAGTTCTACCTACAATGAATTCATTAAAAGGGTGCCCATCTACTCGTATGGGTTCGGTTTGAGAAGTTGCAAAATAACCCGGTCCTATACCATTAACTTGAATATTGAATTTAGCCCATTCTGTAGCCATATTTTTGGTAAGCATTTTTAATCCACCTTTTGCGGCAGCATATGCGCCTACGGTATTTCTACCTAATTCTGTCATCATAGAACAGATATTGATTATTTTACCTTGTTTTCTTTGTATCATGCTTTTTACAACATGTTTGGAAACAATAAATGGACTTACTAAATCAATATTAATAACCTGTTTAAAATCGTCAACTTCCATATCAATTAGAGGAGTACGTTTTATAATTCCTGCGTTGTTAATTAAAATATCAATAGAGCCAACTTCTGACTCTATTTTTTTAATTGCCGAGATCACTTCTTGCTCGTTAGAAACATCAAATTTATATCCGATAGCATGTATGCCTTCATTTTTATACTCGGTTACAGCAAGATCTATTTTTTCTTGAGATGAGTTTCCGTTTACAATAATAGTGGCTCCAGCCAAGCCGAGACCTTTTGCCATAGCCATTCCCAGCCCATGGGTACTTCCTGTAACCAATGCTATTTTTCCGGAGACGTTAAATAATGAATTTGTCATAATATAAAGGTTATCTTAAGTCGGTAATTTTTGCAGTATCCATATCATTATAATCTAGATTTTCACCTGCCATACCCCAAATAAATGTGTAATTACTAGTTCCTGATCCAGAATGTATAGACCATGGCGGTGAAATAACAGCTTGATGATTTTGTAACCAAATATGCCTAGTTTCATTAACTGGCCCCATAAAATGACAAACAGATTGTTCTTTAGGAACTTCAAAATAAAAGTAAACTTCCATTCTTCGGTCATGAACATGAGCAGGCATGGTATTCCATACGCTTCCTGATTTCAACTCTGTCATTCCCATTTGTAATTGACATGTTTCAACAACACCACTAAGAATCATTTGATAAACAGTTCTTGCATTTGCGGTTTCAGTACTTCCAAGTTCTAATTTATTAGCTTGTTTTTTGGTTACAGCTTTAGTGGGAAATGCATGGTGAGCTGGTGCAGAGTTTAAATAGAATTTTGCAGGATTTTTAGCATCATCACTTTTAAAAACTACCTTTTTGCTTCCTTTTCCAATGTATAAGGCATCTTTATAATCGGTTTTATAAGTAGTACCATCAACGATAATAGATCCTGAACCTCCAACATTTATAGCGCCTAATTCTCGACGATCAAGGAAGCTTTTGGCTTTTAAAGGGTCAATAGCTTCTAGTGTTAATTCATTTTTTATGGGTACTGCAGAACCAGCCATATAACGATCATAATGTGTATACACCCAAACAATTTTGTCATGTTGCATAAGATTATCAATCAAAAACTCGTCGCGTAATGCTTTTGTGTCATATCGTTTGAAAGCTTCAGGTCCTGTAGCATATCGCGTTTTATATAATGTATTCATCTGTTTTATTGTTTGATTATGGTTTTGGTAATAGTAGTTCCTGATTTTTCGTAAACTGCCAAAAGATATGTTCCGGGTGCTGTACGTGTATTTAGTTCAAGTCTATTACTTTTATTATCTATTGATTTTTCGATCACTTTTCGTCCCATAACATCAAATAAAATAGCTTTTTGATATATGACTTTAGGATTTAACTGTATGATTACTTTGTCTGTGAATGGGTTGGGATGTATCCTTATATCATCGAAAAACGTTGTTTTTATTGGGGTAACTTTTGATGTAGTACTTGATGTAAGTTCCAGTCCATTTAATCTTGATTCTGTACCTTGATCACTACGAATGATTAAATCATAATCTTTACCAGCTTCAATAGTAATCTGATATGTAGTTGCACTAGTACTTCCAAGACTTATCCCAGTTTTTAAAGTGGTTAATGGATTACCAAATCCAGCATCTCTAATTTGAATTTTTACATTACTACTTGAAACAGCAGCATCATAATGCCAGCTTTTTACAGTATATGTGCCAGCTTCTAAGTTTTTTATTCTAACCCCTATGGCAGGAGTAGCTGCAACACTTCCTGTATTTGCAGCAAAATCATTTAGAATTTGTCCACCTCCAGTAGTCGTACTAGGTTGATTCGAAAAACCAAATAATTGATAAGAAGCACCATTGATAATCGTAGAGTTATTTGGTGTTCCTATTAAACTAGTATATCCGGGTTTAGTGTTTTTTAAATCGGTGTCAATATCGATTTTGGCGATTGGACTATTTGATGGAGGTACGGGATTAATTTTTGTTAAAGAAAGACCATTAAATCGTGTACGGTTACTAATATTATCCTCTTTGGCAATAATTTCGTATACTTTTCCTGCTTGTGCGGTGATTTCGAATTCAGATGGAGATGCACTACTTACTGTAACTGTTTTAATAGGCGCTCCTCCTTGTTCTTTTATGGTTACGCTAACAGTAACTGGGTAGTTTTGATCAAAATGATAACTATTGATTTTGTAACTACCTTCTGGTAAACCTGAAACACTAACTCCTATCATGCCATCATTTATTTCAGGGTTATTAAAAGCAAAATCACTTAAAAGATTATTAGGAGCTCCCGATCTATTTCTCGAATCTGTAGTATTACCAAACAGTGTAAAGTTTACCCCATCATCGATAGCCGTTGAACCAATAGTGGCCATTAATTTTTTATAACCATTTTGTGTAGCGCTAGATGCAGTATTAATGTCTACACCATAAGTAATAGTCGTTGAAGGAGGATTGGTATTATTTCTATTAATAAATTCTCCTACAATCTTTGTATTATAGTTTTCATATGTAATATAATCACCATAAAACCATAGAGCAACTCTATCATTTGTATTGGTTATTCCTTTGGGAATAAAAGGGCGTAAATTATCTTTCGTAGAGTTTGTTGTTATGGCTGTCCAGTTCCAACTATTACCTCCATTAACTGTAGTAGCAGAATAGATTTCATATCGATTATTTTCAATTCCTGTAATAGGATTGCGATTAGACGACATAAATATTTCGTTCGTATTATAGGGGTTGGAGGTAATAATACCTGTATAATCGTCCTCGCCATTGTACAAACCTTTTCCTGCGTCAGAAACAAAATAATTATTCCATTGACTACCTGTCCACCGTGCATAATGATAGGTAATAGAATTAATATTGATTTGTTTTGAGTAGGTTACAACAGGTCTTCCGTTAGTATCGTAATTAATGCTATGGGTCCATGCTCTGGCATTAGTGCCATCAGATCCAAAAGTATATAGTTTGTTTACTTTTGATACATCGATAGGTGTTCCATTAATTACACTTTGTAAGGTAGCTATGAATGTACCATCAGTTTGATAAATACTACCTTGATTTCCATTCGAATTAGTTTGATAGTAGCAATGATATAAACTATTATTAGCATTTCTAGGATGACCATCGGTAAAGAAAAAATCAATTCGATTTATAGCATTAGATGTATATTTTACATAAGGGCGAACGCTTCCATTTCCATTTTTAAATAAAATAATATCTTTTCCATTTCGAAGCGGGGTTCCATTGGCCGTATACTCTTTCCAATTTGGATTAAAGTTATTCGTACGCATAAAATTGTATATTTTACCATTTTCTGCACTTAACTGAAAAGCATTATTATAAGTTGCTCCTTTATTGTCTGAATCATTTGTGGTTATTTGCGAGATTTGATTACTCCAATCACTTTGTTTAGAAGGATGATTTACAAGAGAGGTTCTATAGTAATTTTCCTTTTCACGAATATGCGGGCTATAAAATGCCATTATTTTTTCATCTTGTCGAAGCAGTATAGCAGCATTATTATGATCATCTTTTTGTGTCCATGTACTTAGAATTGTTTCACTTCCTATTGTTGCACCAGTTTTAATATTATTTACAGAAAGTGCAACTTTTCCATTTCTTTTAACATATGAGGTGTATAAACGATCATTTTTAAAGGCAGCTCGTTCATCATTATACCAAGTCCATGCGCCATCTTGAGAGACTACAAAATCGTAATCTTGAGCAAATCCTACGTATGTTAATAATAAACAAAATAGGAGCAATAAATTGTTGTTTTTCATGATATTCAATTTAGAGTTTGTGTGTCGTTAGTTATTCGAAACTTAATGTCCTTATCTTCTTTTTGATTTGGATGTCGTCTGCTATTGATAATTCCTTTTTTGTAAAAGGTTTTCCAGATTTTTTCCATAGCATTGCAGTTATAAGTTCATTGTTTTTCTGGTTAGGTGTGTAGCTTGTACTAATATTGAGTACGGTACTTTTCTTGGCTTCTGGATGTAAATCAGAAGTAGTTTTTGAAGTAATACTTTCCCAACCTTTTACTGGTATTAATGCAAGTTGATATATGCCATTATCAATAATGTGAACCTCTTTATTATTTATTTTTTGGACAGAAGTGTTTATATATCCGTTAATATGGGGGAGACTGTAATGCCCCAAGATTAAATCCAAGGGTTTTTTAGCATTGATTCTATCAACACGTAAAATTCCATTTTTTAGAGGTATATCGGCAAGATTAATAGTAACATCTTTAATAATTTCTGATTTTAAATCTCGATAATAAATACCATCTTTGAATTTTTTGAAGGTGTATAATCTACCGGGTTCATAAGGTATGGTATCGACACCGGTTTTAAACATATAATTCATTGAGACGATACCATTAGGATCATCGGCTTGCCATGGAAAAGCACTATTGTAAGATAGCTTATTGTAATTTTCACTTCCGCGGAAGGGTTCTTTGACTCCGGTAATGGGTACATCACACCAAGCTCGGATTTCTGAAGCCCCGATATCGGCATAGTTGGTAAGCATAATTTTAGAAGTTTCAAAAAACTTGTTGTGTACTTTGTCTTTTACTAATTCATCTTCCCAAGCGCCATCATTTTCTGTAGCATTCCAAAACTCGTTATCTTTTGTTAGCAATAGGCTAAGAAAAGCTTTACCCATCCAAAACACGCTTCCGCGGCAGCTATAGTATTGATTAGCAGGATCAAATTGCCCATAAAAACCTAAGGTTGGAATATTGTCTTTTAAAAATTCTGGATGTTGTAAGAATTGAGATAAAACACCAGATGAGATACGTCTCGTCCAGCCCCAGTTGATATCTTTTGTTTCTTCGGGATAAAAACCTAGAAACGGAAATGGGCTTATAGACGCAATTCGATAGCTGATACTACGGCCCCACATAATCATTTCTCCATTTTTACTAAACATATAGGGGTAGGTGTCCTTTATATCAAGAAAATTGGATTTAAATTTTTTAGCAATTTCTGGGTAGTGTTCATTTCCGAATACTTCAGACCAATATGCGGCATACATTTGGAATGCCCACATGCTGTAATAATCATAGGCTGGATTATCATTATACCAACCATCATCGCGATAGTGATCTAAACTTTTATTTAAATAATCGACCAGTAATTTTTCATTAACATCATACCCTTGACTTTTAAAAAAACTTAGAACAAAAATGTTGAAAAACTTCCAGTTAGAAGGTACCGTAGCACCGTCTCCGTAACTGATCATTTTTCGTGCTAAAATGTCTTTTTGCTTTTGAGAAAGAGGATCCCAAACTACTTCTGGTATTGTAAAAAAAGAAATTGCTAATGCCCCAAACTCTACTAAGGTTTGTCCTGGCCAGTCTTTATCTTTATCTTTTATAAATGAAGGGTGACTTTCGTTAATTAAATTGAGAATATTATGACGATAATAGTCCGCAATTTTAATATTGTTTATGGTTAAATCAGGATTTTCTTTTAATAAAGGGGCGGCTACAAAAAGTGTTCTGCATAACCCTTCTAGCTTTTCTACTGGTATTTGCCAATCTCCCCTGGGATATGAGACTTTCCCTAATTTTGGAAATTTTAAAGGGTCATCAATATCATGAACATATGAAAAGGCTCCTTCGAGTATATATTGTGCCATGTCTAGCCAATGCTCTCTTGTCATTCCTGTTTTTGGGCTTTTTTTGTAATCGGGTTTTGAAATTTGATATATTCGTTGTCCTCCATACATGGTATAAACTTCGGAACCTGCTGCTAGAAAAGCTCCAGTACCATACACTTCTGTTTGATCTTTAAAAGATTTATCTGGCCCTGCTCCTATGGGTTGAACATAACCTAACATACCATCTGCTGTGATATGATTGTTAAGAGCATTCCAAGCTTTTTTAATATGCGGTTCATAAACTTTACGGTCTAATAATCCATGATTTACTCCCCAAGCTAATCCAAAAGTAAAAAATGAAGTACCGCTAGTCTCAGGTGTTGGGTAATACTTTTGATTAAGTAAACTCATCGACCAATGCCCTTGCGGAGTTTGAATTTTAATAAGCTTCTTAGCCATTTTTAAATAGATGTCTTTAAAATATTCGTAAGGTTCTGAACCTGGTTCGTATTCATCCATTAGTAATGTTAGTCCTCCAAATACCCATCCGTTTCCTCGAGACCAAAAGATTTTGTTGCCATGATCTAGTTGATCTATAAAACTATTATCTCTAAAAAATAAATGTTCATCCTTATCAAAGAGATGTTGTTTTGTAACCTCATATTCTTTGAGCATCCAATCGGTATATTTTTGATCCCCTGTAATTTTAGATAGTTTTGCCCATACTGGAGGTCCCATAAATAGTGCGTCACACCAAGTCCAGCGTTCTAAATGTTTATAGTTATCTAAAGTAATTGGTTGTTGACTTGGGTTTTGCATGATCCAGTCAAGACGCTCTTTAGTGGGTGTAATCATTGTAGTGTCTTTAAATTTTCTAAATAATTCTAGAAAAGTTTGTCCTACAACATGGTCATCAGCCATATATTTTCTTTGGTGTAGCTGCCATTTTTGCTTTTTACCAATAGTATTTAACCATTGCCAGTAGCGATCGTCTTTTGCCATTTTAGCAAATTTTGTCATTCCCACATATAAAGCTCCATTAGTCCAATCTGCAATATGGTGAGGTTTATCTCTGCCACTATATGTTTCTCTAAAATGATCAATTTGCCAATCGGCAACCCTTTGCATTTGTTTTTGTATAGATATAGGAGTAATATCTCTTTGAAGATTAGAGTCGATTTTTTGTGCGTTACTCAAGAAATAAGTAAACAAAATAAAAACAATTAAAGTGCTATTAATTTTCTTGGTCATTTGTAGTTTCATTGAAAAATTTGTTTTTAACCTAATCAGAATAAGTAAATAAAGTTGTCATTATATTTTTATGACTTTTAGAATAAACTTGCTAACTATTCAAGAAAAGTACTTAAAAGATGCAATAATCATTATATTTAACCTTTGGTTAACGGTAGTTGTAACGGTTAAATAAAGATGTTTTGTAGACTAAATTGTGTTAGAAATGAGTGTGCTTTCAGATGAAGAAAAAATAATACTATTAGATGATATTCTTGAGAGTAGAGTATTTTCTAAATCTCCAACTAGTAAGAATTTGCTTAGTTTTTTAGTGAAGTCTACAATAGCTAAGAAACAATTAAAAGAGACTACAATAGGACTAGAAATTTTTGGAAAACAGTTTCTGGATCAAAACAATTCTTCTAGTATTAGAGTAAATATCTATAACCTTAGAAAAAAATTAGAAAAATATTATGAAAATGAAGGAAAAGATGTAAAATGGAAAGTTATAATCGATAAAGGCCAGTACTATACTTCTTTTATTCAAAATAATACTAGTAAGTCTAATTTAAAGGATTATAAAAAATTGTATAGAGTATCAAGCTTTGCAGCGATTTTTTTGCTTGTTATTTTGGGTTTTGTGATTGCTAAAATGTTGTATACACCTCCTACTATATTATGGAACTCTTTTTTTACCAATAAAAAAGAGACGACATTAATTGTGGGAGATTTTTTTGGATTTATGGCAGAAACTAAAACTGGACGAATAGGGTGGAATAGAGATTATCAAATCAATTCATTAGATGACTTCTATGGATTTCAAAAGGAAAATCCTGATTTTAAGAATAATGTTTTTCCGGCGAATTACTCATACATTACTGAAATGGGATCTATTGCAGTCTATCGTTTAACGAGACTATTTAATTCTAGAAATAAAGACTTTTCGATAAGGTTTTCTACAAAGTCAACTTATAATGATATTAAGGAACATAATTCTATTTACATCGGGCCCACAAAAAATAACAATAAGTTTATTCAGTATTTTAATGAGAGAAATGCCTTTTTTTATATTCAAGATCGAAAATTAAGATATAAAAATATAGCAAAGAGTAAGGACACAATTTTTAATCTCGATGTAGAAGGAACAGCATCAGAATATGCTATTGTATCACGATTAAAAGGAGCAGATGATACCGAACAATTTTTGTTTTTTTCTGATCATGATATGGGGGTTATTGCTACGGTCGAATTGTTTTGTAATCAAAACAAAGCAAAACTGTTTACTAAAGAATACCTCAAAGATTCTGATACTTTTACAGCATTGTTTCGTGTTACGGGTAAAGAAAGAACAAATCTTAATCTAGAACTTATAGCTATTGATAGTGTATATCAGCTACCGTAATAATACCTTAATACGTACAGGTCTTAGGAAGGTTTTTTATATAGTAACTTTTATAATTTGTTGCTTTAGGATCCATACACCCACATAAATTTAGAAGTTTAATATTTTTAAAATCTATAGGATGACTTTCTGCTTGAAGTGCAATATAACCATCGGTTAAAATGGTCCCTGCTTTTGATAACCAATAATCTAAATCTCTTTCTATTCCAAAGTTACCTAAATTAGTTTCTTTGCTCTCGGCACTATATTTACCTCCTGTAATTTGTGGCTTTTCAAATCTTAAGACCATATCGCCATTTACTTTAAACTCCATATATTCACCGCCCATTATGATAGCATCTATATGAACCCATTGATCCCCATGATAGGTTTTTGATGAAGAATTGATACAATGGGTATAATCAACTATCCCATCTATTTCTACCGCTGTACCAGGAGTACAAACATTAGCTGTTGTTCGTTTCCCTTTATTTAAACCTCCTAATGTTTGTAATTCTATAGAGACTGGGAAGTCTTGGTTGAGTTCATTGCTCATAGCAGATTGCGAATGTAACATAACGCCACTGTTTCTTATATTCCAATGTACTCCGCCTTGTAATTGTTCACCAGTAAATCGATAATCAAAACTTAATTTATAATAGGAAAAAGGTGTTTTATAATATAAATGCCCAAAAGAGTTGTCAAAAGTTTCATAATTATCATACTGCACTCTAATCATACTATCTTGAACAATAAAAGTCTCTTTATAATTATGATTTAATTCATAACCAGAGATTTTAATATCCCAATCATTAAGATCTGTACCATTAAATAAAGATATCCATTCCTCTGTATGAATATTATTTTTTGTTTTCTGATTACATGCAACTATAGATATTATAATACCTATAAAAATGATGTGTTTATTCGACATTTTTTTTTAATTTATAGTATACTATTGAAAAAATTTGTTTTTAGACTTTCATTTGTTCTCGCCTAAAATTTCCTGGAGTCTTACCAGCATGTTTTTTAAAGACTCTTGAGAAATATGATAAATTTTCTAACCCTACCTTTTCTGCTATTTGTTGTAGCGAATAGTTGGTGGTTAGTAAGAGTAATTGAGCTCTTTCTACTCTCTTAGATTGCATATATATATTTGGCCGCATACCAAATTTGTCTTTAAAGATTCTCGAAAAATAATCTGTACTCAGGTGGCAATAGGATGCAAGTTCAGAAATAGTAAGTTCTCGATGTAAATTTTCACCAATATAATTCAAAACCTGACTTAAATTATAGCCAGAATTTGTTCTTACGGTACTATCAGATGTATCTTCTATAAACCTAGATAAAAGTATATTAAGGAAACCTCGTGTTTCAAGAAAAAATGCAGCAGATAATTTTTCATTTTTTCTTTTGAAGTGTAATAATGTAGGTCTGTTGTCATATACCTCTGGGTCATCATCTATTAGAGCTCGATTTGGGTTAATTTCTAATAAACGTTTAAAATATTCGAGATCAGATGGAGTACTTTCAATTTCATAAATGAAAGATTTTAAATTAAAAATAGACAATCCATTTTTTATTTCTTCAAAGAAACTAATGTAGTATTGTTCATGATATTCATCGCATTTATATCTACTATATGTATAACTGGGGATTAAGTACATATATCCAGGTTTTAAAGAAAACTCTTTTCCGTTATGATATACTTTTGCAGAACCTTTAGTGATATAGTACATTCTGGTAAATGGACTAATAACATTATCATAATTCCAGTGAGAATCTAAATGTGCATACCCAATATTGAGTAGTGAAAGTTGTAAAGATTGTAATACTTTATGCATTAATAAGATCTTTTAAATCATATAAAAATAGAAGAATTTTTAAGTAAAAGTCGTTTTTGTAATAAAAAAAAAGGTTTATTTGGTTGAATAGGTCGGAAATGTACATTTTATGGTCTTTTTTGAACAAGAGTTTTCATTAAATTACCTACTACATTTGGTTATACAATTAATTTTAATGTAGATGTTAGTATTTAGAGGGATTTTATTAATAGCAATTTTAACAATTGTTTTTTCTTGTGGGGGACCGGATATACCAGAAACGATAGCTTTAGAATATAAAGAATTACCTGATAAATTAGATTTCAATCAAGATGTAAAACCTATTTTATCAGATAAATGTTATTTGTGTCATGGTCCAGATAAAGCAAAAATATCTGCAGGATTACAATTGCATAGTGCAGAGACCGCTTTTTCTGAACTCCCTGAGTCACCTGGTAAGTATGCCATTGATCCTGGGAGTCTAAAAAAATCAGAAATGTTTTATAGGATTATTTCAGAAGATCCTAAAATAATAATGCCTACACCTGAGTCACATTTAACTCTTACAGCAAAAGAAAAAGCTATTTTAATAAAATGGATAGAAGATGGAGCAGAATATAAAGATCATTGGGCATTTATTCCTATAGAAAAAACAGATCCACCTAAAGTAAAAGCAAAAGAATTGGTTCGTAATCCTATTGATAATTATGTGCTTTCTAAATTAGAAAAACATCAATTATCATTTACAAAAGAGGCTGATAAAGAAATACTCTTACGACGTTTATCTTTTGATTTGACCGGTATGCCTCCGACGGTAAAAGAAATAGATGATTTTTTGAATGACTCTAGTGCAAATGCCTACGAAAAACAGGTAGATCGATTATTAGCTTCAGAACGTTATGGAGAACAAATGGCTCTGGAATGGATGGATGTAGCACGATTTGCGGATACACATGGATATAGTGTTGATCGGTACCGCGATATGTCTCCATGGCGAGATTGGGTTATAGATGCCTTTAATAAAAATCAACCTTATGATCAGTTTATTACATGGCAACTTGCGGGAGACCTTTTAGATAATCCAACAAAAGAAATGAAACTAGCGACCGCTTTTAATCGAATTCATCCACAAAATATGGAGGGAGGTATTGTTAATGAAGAATTTCTTATAGAATATGCTGGTGATAGAGCAACAACTACAGGACAGGCGTTAATGGGACTTACGGTAGCATGCGCAAAATGTCATGATCATAAATATGATCCAGTTTCGCAGAAAAATTACTATGAAATGACTACATTCTTTAATAACATCAATGAATCTGGTCAAATTTCTTGGAACGATGCCTTGCCAACACCAACAATGCTTTGGACAACAGAAGAAGAAGAAAAGATGTTAGAATATATGGCAAACTTAGTAAAAGAGAACGAAACTGAGGTTGCCAAGACGACTCAAGAGTTGATGCCAAAAAGCCATCAATGGATAGCTAGTAAAAGTTATGCAGGTATAAAATTATCAAACAAAGGCTTAGTAGGTTCATATGATTTAAACAACACTTCACTAGTAAACAGTATACGAACATCACAAAAGGGTACAATGAAGCGTGAGTATACAGAGGGACAACCTATAGATTTAGTAACAGCAAGAAAAGGGAAAGGTATAAAATTTAATGGTGATACTTGGTTAGACTTAAAAGAAGTAGGAGTTTTTGGTCGTCATGAACCTTTTACCGTTGGGGTATGGGCAAAAATACCTGAAGAAGTTACCGATGGAAATATATTTCATAAAAGTGATGGAGCTATTCTACATGCGTGGCGAGGATATCACCTTAAAATTGTCGATAATAAATTAGAAATTTTAATGGCGCATACAGGTCCGGACAATGCAATTAAAGAGCATACTAAAATTGAAATTCCTAAAGATATTTGGACGCATTTTGCAGTTACATATGATGGATCTAGTAAAGCTGCAGGATATAAGGTGTATATGAATGGTAAAGAGTTAGAAACCGAAGTTATTGTTGATAATTTATATAAGAACATCTTATTTGGCCGAAAAAAAGAACCAGCACTTCAATTTGGAGCTCGATTACGAGGTAAAGGGATTCCAGACGGTATCATGGATGATATTAGAGTATATAACAGAGAACTTTCAGGTATCGAAATGTTGCAGTTAGCAGAAAACAAAGAAGTACATACGCTACTTGCAAAATCTCCAGAGGCTTTAGAATCTTCAGAAAAACTATTACTACAACAATATTACACCTTGAATGCTTCGTCAGTAAAAGAAAAATATGCAAAACTTACAGAAGTACGAAAAGCATATGTAGATAGTATAGAGCCAATTAAAGAAGTAATGATTATGAAAGAATCAGAACCAATACAGGCTTATGTTCTTGAGAGGGGTGTATATGATGCAAGAGCAGAGGAGGTATTTCCTAGTACTCCAGAATTTTTACCACCAATGTCAGAAGATACACCTAAAAATAGATTAGGTTTTGCAAAATGGTTATTCAAAAAAGAACACCCATTAACATCACGTGTAGCGGTAAACCGCATGTGGCAACACTTTTTTGGAATAGGTTTGGTAAAGACTTCTGAAGATTTTGGAAATCAAGGTGAACTGCCTAGTCACCCACAATTATTAGACTATTTGGCGGCTAATTTTATGGAAAATGGATGGGACATGAAAGCTTTTAATAAAATGCTGGTAATGTCTGCTACGTATAGACAAGATTCGAGAGCATCACAAGAATTAAGAGATCTTGACCCAGAAAACAGATTATTAGCGCATGGTCCAGCTAAACGAATGACCGGAGAAATGCTACGAGATAACGCTTTAGCAGCAAGTGGTTTATTAAGTGAAGAAATAGGAGGGGAAAGTGTACATCCTTATCAACCACCTGGATTATGGAAGGTAAACGGAATGACCTATAAAGCAGATACAGGAGAAAAATTGTATAGACGTAGTATGTATACTATCTGGAAACGTTCAGTGCCGCACCCTACTCTGGCAACCTTTGATGCACCAGCTCGAGATGTATGTACTATTCGTAGACAGGAAACAAATACACCATTGCAGGCATTGGTATTACTTAATGATCCTACTTATATCGAATCAGCAAGAGTTTTGGGTAAAAAAATGGCAGATACTGCAGATGCCCAAAAAGGAATTCAATATGTGTTTAGAAGCTTAACAGGAAGAAATCCAACTCAAAAAGAATTAAAAGTTTTATTGGATCTTAAGAATACAGAATACAAGAAATTTGTTTCTGATGATACAAAAATGAAAGGTTGGTTAAACTCTGGTGAATTTAGATTAGAAGACAATGACGATAAGGCTTTAATAGCCGCAAATGCAATAGTAGCGAGTACCATTATGAATTCGGATGCTACAATAACAAAAAGATAAAGTATGTGTGATCATCATGATAAATTAAGGTCAAATAATAAAGATCTTCAAAAGGTAGAAAAGATGTTTGACCGTAGAGAGTTTTTAACTAAAACATCTTTAGGTTTAGGTGCGATCGCACTTGGTGGATTATTAAATGCTGATAAGGCATGGAGTAATGTTAAGAATAATGTGAAACCTGATCTGGAAATGTTTAGTAGAAATGGTCTTGGTTTACCGCATCATATGCCAAAAGCTAAAAGAGCTATCTATTTATTTCAAAGTGGGGGACCTTCACAATTAGAACTATTTGATTATAAACCCAAACTTAAGGATTTGTTTGGGCAAGATCTCCCAGAATCGGTTCGTCAAGGACAACGACTAACAGGAATGAGTGCAGATCAAACTACATTTCCTATTGCCGCATCTACTATAGAATTTAAACAGTATGGTGAATCTCGCGCTTGGGTAAGTGATGCAATGCCATATTTATCCGAAGTTGTAGATGATATCTGTTTTATTAAATCAATGCAAACAGATGCTATTAATCATGATCCGGCAATAACTTTTTTTCAAACAGGAAGTCAACAACCAGGCAGACCATCGATAGGTTCATGGTTAAGTTATGGATTAGGTTCTGATAATGATAATTTGCCAACTTTTATTTCTCTGGTTTCCAAAAATGGAGGAGGACAACCATTGTATTCACGATTATGGGGTAATGGATTTTTGCCTACAGAACATCAAGGCGTACAATTTCGTAGTGGTAAAGACCCAGTTTTATACCTTTCTGATCCAGAGAATTATGACGGGCATGATCGTCGTAATATGCTAGATTATTTAGGAAAGCTTAATAGTATTCAAAACGATTCTTACGGTGATCCAGAAATTAATGCACGTATGTCACAATACGAAATGGCATTTAGAATGCAAACGTCTGTTCCTGAAGTAACCGATATGAGTGATGAACCTGATTATATTTTTGAAATGTATGGTGAAGATAGTCGTGATCCAGGGACTTATGCTGCAAATTGCCTGTTGGGACGAAAACTATTAGAAAAAGATGTGAAATTTGTACAGCTTTATCATCAAGGATGGGATCAACATCTTGGGTGTCCAGGAGGTGTGAAAATGAATTCTAAAAAGACAGACCAAGCTAATGCAGCATTAATTAAAGATCTTAAACAACGAGGAATGTTTGAAGATACATTGATCATTTGGGGCGGTGAATTTGGAAGAACTGTATATTCTCAAGGAAAATTAACAGCTTCTGATTATGGTCGAGATCATCACCCAAAAGCGTTTACAATGTTTATGGCTGGAGCAGGAGTAAAGCCAGGTTTCACATATGGAGAAACAGATGATTTTAGTTATAATGTGGTTAAAGATCCAGTGCATACGCATGATTTTCAAGCAACACTGCTACACTTATTTGGGATAGATCATGAACGATTAATTTATAAGCATCAAGGACGTCGTTTTCGATTAACAGATGTTCATGGTCATGTTGTAAAGGATATTTTATCATAAGTAAAGTAACCGTATTATAAAACGATATCAAGTTATATCAAGCCCTTAAGAAACAATCAATACAAATTGTATAAAAAAATCAATAACAAATGAGCTCTAGAAGAAACTTTATTAAAAATACTATGCTTGCAGGTACAGCATTATCTGCAACATCTTCCTTCGGGTTTAATATTTTAAAAGGAATTGCTCCAGACGATAATCAAATAATTGGTCATGGAGATTTTAAATATAAAGTGCATAGAGATTGGGCAAAAATGAGTGTGAGTCAAAACCCTATTTTCAATTGTCATGAGATGCAAATGGACTCTAAAGGGCGTTTACTCATGATTGGGGATCATACTGCTAACAATATGTTTGTTTTTGACAAATCGGGTAAATTATTAGACACCTGGGGGACTCGTTATCCTGGCGGACATGGATTAACCTTGCATGATGAAGGAGGAGAAGATGTGTTGTATATATGTGATTCAGGATGGGGACAGGATAAAGAGGGAGTCTGGTTTGAACAAGGAGGTGTAGTACATAAAACTAAAACCGACGGAAAACTAATATTTACTTTTCCGGATCCTAGAACAATAGGCGTGTATACTCATGATATGAAATATATGCCCACAGAAACATGTGTTGCTCCAAATGGCGATGTATATATTGCCGATGGGTATGGATCCAATTATGTACTTCAGTTTAATCATAAAGGCGAGTTTATAAGAAAGTTCGGAGGGATGAAGAATGAAAATCCTGCTCATAATTTAAACCAAACACATGGTGTTGCGATTGATTACCGAGATAAAAATAATCCCGTTGTGGTTTGTACTTCAAGAAATGAACATTCTTTTAAATGGTTCACTTTAGATGGAAAATATATAAAAACAGTACATATGCCAGGAGCTTTTGTATGTCGACCAGTATTAGATGAAGGTAATATTTATGCAGGTGTATGTTGGTCTACCACTAGAGAAGGTAAGAATTGGGTACGTGATACCGGGTTTGTAACCATTTTGGATGAAAATAATAAGGTAGTGTCAAATCCCGGAGGTGAAGAGCCTGTTTATAAAGATGGAAAACTTCAACAAATGTATCAAGCTAAAAAGCCGACTTTTAATCATGGCCATGATGTATTCGTTGATGAAGATAAAAGTTTGTATATCTGTCAATGGAATGCCCATAGAACACCTCCAATTAAATTAGAAAGAGTATAATCGTAGGAATTAGAATTTATGAATGAAGTATCAGATATTGTATTGTTTTTTGGACGATTTCATCCTTTAGTAGTGCATTTACCTATTGGTTTTTTGTTTTTTGCCTTTATTCTGGAAGTTTATGGACGCTGGCAAAAAGATGATAAAATCAAATTAGCTATACCATTATCATTATTTTTAGGAGCAATTAGTGCATTAGTGGCTTGTGTTTTGGGATATATGTTATCCCTTAGTGGGGATTATGATCAAGGTGCTTTAGATACTCATTTTTGGTTTGGAATTGCAACAACCGTTATTGCTTTTGGGGCATGGCTAATTAGTAGCCGAAAATTAAAAGTAGAAGTATTAGAAAAAGGTAAAGCATATATAGCGACACTTGCATTGATAGTTGTGCTGTTAAGTATTACAGGGCATTACGGAGGGAATTTAACCCACGGATCTGATTATTTAACTGCTTATTTACCTTTTGGAAAGGAACAGAAAGAAAAATTAGTTGCCGTAACAAGTATTGAAGAAGCTCAGGTTTTTAATCATCTAGTAAATCCAATTTTACAGGATAAATGTGCAAGTTGTCATAATGCGTCTAAAAAGAAAGGGCAATTGTCTTTTGCAAGTAAAGAAGCCATACTAAAAGGAGGTAAATCAGGTGCTGCGTTCGTTGCAGGTGATGCTGGCGCTTCTGAAATGATTAGACGGGTGTTGTTAGATACTCATCATGATGAATTTATGCCTCCAGAAGGTAAAACACCACTGACCAAAGAAGAAATTGCAATTATTGAATATTGGGTTAATACAGGTCAAGGCGATTTTGAAATTAAATTCGGTAATATAGAATCAAGTGAAGAAATAAAACTTGCAGCTACCGAGATGTTAGGTTTAGATGCAAGTACTAAAGAAAGTATGGCTTTGGCAAATGTTCCTTCGCCTTCAGAAACAGATATAAAAACCTTAATAGATGCAGGTTTTAAAATACGAGAATTAGTTGCTGATTCAAATCTATTTGATGTTATTTTACCGGCGGGTACAATTAATCAAGAGAATATTACTGACGTAAAAATAAAATTAGAACTTCTTAAGCCTTTAAAAAAGAATATTATTTGGCTTTCTGTAGGTGATAATAATATCTCGGATAATGATTTAAGTATTTTCGATGGTTTTGAGAATTTACAGTTGTTAAAACTAGAAAAAAACCCGATTACGGATAAAGGAATATCCTTGTGCCCAGAATTGAAAAAACTAACAGCACTAAATCTTTTTGGAACTAAGGTTTCTAAATCCTCATTAGAACTATTAAATAAATTTCCGAAATTAGAAAAATTGTACGTTTGGAATACGAATATCACAAAAGAAGATGTGCAAGCTTATCGAACTCAAAATAATTCTGAAGTTACTGTAAATTTATAGTTAAAGAAATTTAAATACGTTATAAAATAACTCTAGTTTTTAAAAATGTACTAATATTTTGTATAAGAAAGATTAACGAAAACAAATTCATAAGTTTAAGTAGAAAATTAAATAAATAGTTTAATTTTTTAAGAGATAATATGTTTCTTGTATGCAATAGTGATTTATGCATACAAAATTATCCTTTGATTACTAAAATTATACTTATGAATTCCTACTTAAAGATGCTAAGTTGTTTTCTGATAGTTACTTGTTTTATCAGTTGTAAAGACACAAGAATTCATACTGCTAAAACATGGAAAATCAATGATGGATGGAAATTTATACAAAAAGATGTACCCAATGCAAAGGAAATTAATTTTGATGATAGTACTTGGACTACAGTAGAGTTACCACATGATTGGAGTATTTCAAAACCTTTTTCTAAACAAAACCCTTCCTTCTCAAGAGGTGCTTGGCTCCCTACAGGGATTTCATATTACAGAAAACATTTAGATATATCAGATATTGGAACAGATCAAAAAGTATTTGTTCATTTTGAAGGAGCATATCGAAATGCCGAAGTATGGTTTAATGCACATTATTTAGGGAAAAGACCTTCTGGTTATAGTGCGTTTGAATACGAGATCACCAAATTTATAGATAGAACATCAAAAAACATTCTTACTGTAAAATTAGATAATTCAGAACAACCTGGATCTAGATGGTATTCTGGTAATGGAATTTATCGTGATGTTTTTTTAAAGGTTAAAAACTCTATTTATATTCCCACATGGGCTACGTACGTTACCACGCCAAAAGTATCAAAACAAAGTGCAACTCTTAATGTTAAGTCAGAGGTTGTTAACGTAGATGATAAAACTAGAAAACTTGAACTTAGAGTTTCGGTTTTGGATACTAGGGGAAAAGAGATAATTCAAGATCAAAAATATATAGCTGTACAAGGAGGTAAAAAGTATGCCTTAGATTTAGATTTAGAAATTAAAAAGCCCCTTTTGTGGCATATAAATGATCCTGATCTTTATAATATTAGATTAGAGCTTTTTGAAAAAGAAAAAAGTGTAGATAAGGATTCTGTTAGGGTTGGTATTCGTAAAATGGAATATACTGTTGATAAAGGTTTTGTACTAAATGATGATCCGATAAAAATAAAAGGAGTTTGTTTACATCATGATGCGGGACCATTAGGAGCAGCTGCTAGAAAAACAAGTTATGAGAGACAAATTCGTATTTTGAAAGAAATGGGAGCAAATGCGGTTCGAACCGCACATAATCCCTTTGATTCAGAGTTTTTAGATACCTGTGATGAAATGGGAATGCTTGTTATGAATGAGGCGTTTGATGAGTGGGAAGTGGTAAAGAAACCCCAGACATTTAGAGAAAAAGGAAATAAAGTAAGAATTCCAGTTAAATATTATGCGCATTTATTTAAAGAATGGGCTAATAAAGACTTAAAAGATTTTATACTTAGAGATCGAAATCATCCCAGTATTTTTATGTGGAGTATTGGCAATGAGATTGATCAAATGCGAGATGAATCTGGAGTTGCCATTGCTAAAAGGCTTATGGATATAGTTCATCAATATGATAACCGACCTGCAACATGTGGGGTAAATGGATACGGTTGGGGTGATTGGCCACACGAACCAGCGGTGGCTCAAATAGATATTCCAGGCTATAATTATGCAAAAGGCGAAAATTATGATAAAGAACATCGTGATTTTCCTAATCGAAAAATGATTGTAACCGAACATACTTCGGCCCAAATGATTGCAAATAGAGGCGAATATTACCCTTTTAAAAGCGTGGAATCTTCTTTGCAATTAGATTTGCCTATATCGCATACAGATACTCAAAAATTTCTGAAGAATAGAAAAGCGTATGAACAGGGCATGAAAGCATGGATAGATGTTAAAAATAGACCTTTCGTTATGGGAGAGTTTATTTGGACAGGATGGGATTATCTCGGAGAAACTATTCCCTATTCTTGGCCTGCGAGATCGTCTAGTTTTGGTGTTGTAGATTTAGCGGGGTTTCCTAAGGATGGATATTATTATTATCAATCACAATGGACAAGTAGTCCAATGATTCACTTATTTCCTCATTGGAATTGGCAAGGACATGAAGGAGAAAAAATGCATCTAAATGTGTTCTCAAATACGCAAGAAGTAGAGCTTTTTGTTAATGAAGTTTCTCAAGGAAGAAAAACAAACGATTTAAATAGTACCAAAATGTTAACTTGGGAAGTGGTATATCAACCTGGTAATGTAAAAGTTGTGGGATACAATTCAGGAAAAATGATAACTCAAGAAACATTAAATACAGTTGGTGATATTAGCTCGTTAGAACTTGAAGTAACTGATAATACCGAAATTACATATATAGAAGTAAAAGCCTTGGATAAAGATGCGAACTTTATACCAACAGCAAATCATAAGATAAATTTTAAGATTGAAAATGCCGAATTATTGGGTGTGGCAAACGGTAATAATCGAAGTCTTGAACCCTTCGTAGCTTCTTTTAGAAAACTTTATAACGGTAAAGCAATCATCATTTTGAAAAAAAATAACTCTAATAAACCTGGAAAAGTTATTGTAAGTACCGATGGGATACCAGAGGTTGATATCACCTTTTAATAGAAGGTAATTGTAACGATAATTAATTTAAGATCTAAAAATGTTTTTTCTATAATTCTAAAAATAATAAGCCAAAATACCCATGAAAATAGTAGTAAAAATAGCATTGTTCTGTATTACTTTGATTATAATTAGTTGCAAGAATCAAACGGGATATGTATTAGAAGATAATACCATTGTAGCGTGTATAGGAGATAGTATAACCTACGGAAGTAAACAAGGCTATGTTGAATACCTTCAAAAGTATGCAGATAAGAATAAAAGCAATAAGATTACCTTCTTAAATTGGGGAAAGAATAGCGAAACTATTACTGGACTTACAGAAAACGATCATCCAGGACCAAGACCGTTTTTATTTGATAGAATAGATAGTTTATTAAAACAAACTCCTAAACCTGATGTAGTGACATTTTGCTACGGTATGAATTGTGGGATTTATGGATTACCATCAGAAGAGTTATTTCAGAGATTTAGAAACGGATTAACACAATTTCTAGATATAATGAAAGGACATGAAATAGATGTTGTTTTAATAACTCCTCCACCATTAGCTCTCAAGACAGCTATTAAGCATGGTAGAGAAATGATTTCAACTGGAAATTATGGCTATAAAAACCCCTATGAAAACTATAATGATGAAGTAATTAAAGAATTTAAAAAAATAGTTTTAGAAATTGAACATCCAGCAATATTAACAAGAATTGATATAAATACTCCTTTAATACAAAATATTGATAAAGCATATGGCAAAGACCCAATACACCCAAATTCTTTTGGAAATATGGTAATTGCAGAAACTATGTCTAAAGTATTACTAGAAGAAGAATGATTTTTTAACCATTTGTGCTATACTATAAATCATCTTTTTAGGAAGAGTAGTATTATATTTTAGGATATTTGATAGAGACTTCTATAGATCAATAATTATGTATAAACTTATTAATTTTTTTGCCGTAACCTTATTTGTAGGAATAGGGTTTATTTCGTGTAAAACAGAACCTAAAAGTAAAACCGTTATTAAAAAACAAAAGCCAAATATTATTTATATTATGGCAGATGATCATACCACGCAAGCATTTGGGGTTTATGGTAGTAGATTAGCGGACTTAAACCCAACACCTACACTAGATAAAATGGCAAAAGAAGGGATGATATTTGATAATTGTTTCGTTAATAATTCTATTTGTGTACCTAGTAGAGCTGCTATTATTACAGGACAAAGGGCACAAACAAGTGGAGTGATTGATCTAGAAGGTGTATTACCTCAAGAGAAACAATATCTACCCAAAGAGATGAAAAAGCTGGGATATCAGACTGCAATTGTTGGGAAATGGCATTTACATGAAGAACCAGCCGCATTCGACTACTATAAAGTATTACCTGTTCAAGGAAAATATTTCAATCCAGACTTTAGAATACAAGGGGATAAACCATGGCCACAGAATGTAGTAAAAACTAAAGGACACTCCTCTGATATCATAACAGATAGTACTTTAGATTGGTTAAAAAAGAAAAGAGACCCTAGTAAACCATTCTTTTTAATGCATCACTTTAAAGCTCCGCATGATGATTTTGAAAATGCACCCAGATATAATGAATACTTAAAAGATACATTTATACCAGAACCTAGAAGTCTATATGAAAATGATAATCACGGATCTATTGCTACAAGAGGTAAAAATGATTCTTTAACTCGAGTGATAGCATCTTCGGTTTCTAGAAGAAATATCATAAGAAATCAGGCTATGAATATTTACCCTGAAAAAGAAATCTATAAAAAGTATGGAGTAGCTCAAGAGATTCCCATTACCAAACACACAAGATTTAATAATACAAAAGAAGAAAAAGAATATACCAGTACAGTGTATCAGGACTATCTGAAAAAATATTTAAGATGTGTAAAAGGCGTAGATGATAATGTAAAACGCTTATTAGATTATTTAGAAGAAGAAGGGATATTAGATAACACAATAATCGTTTATACAGGTGATCAAGGATTTATGCTAGGAGAGCATGATTATATAGATAAAAGGTGGATGTACGATGAATCAATGAGAATGCCTTTTTTTGTACGATACCCCAAATCAATCAAAGCTAATAGTCGGACTGATGCAATTATCAATAACACCGATTTTGCTCCTACACTTATTACAATGGCTGGAGGAGAACAACCAAAATATATGCAAGGAAAAAGCTTTAAAACTATATTAGAGACTGGTGAAGAACCAAAAGATTGGCAAAAGGCAACATATTATAGATATTGGATGCACTTGGCACACCGACATGGTAATCCCGCACATTTTGGTATTCGCACTAAAGCGTATAAGTTAATTTTTTATTATGGAAAATATTGGGTAGATACAGATAATCCCAATGCAGAGTGGAATAAAAAGAGTTGGGGTAATGATTTTACTAGGCATACACCTGTAGCTTGGGAATTTTATGATCTAAAAAAAGATCCTAAAGAAATGAATAATGCTTATAAAGACGATAAATATGCTGAGGTAATTGCAGATTTGAAAAATCAATTGTTAAATATGCGTAAGGATTTAAATGAGACAGATGTTAACTACCCTCATATCCAAAAGGTTATTGATCAACATTGGAATGATTAATAATCAATAAAAGTAAAATCATCTTTATAAAGAATTGATTGCTAATTACTGATAAGAATAATAGGGTATAAAAAAGCCTGAGATTAATCTCAGGCTTTTCTAATTATATAGTATTGAAATCTCTTTTTCTTATAATTGAAAGACTTTCTCCATCATGATCCATTTCTCACCATCTTTTGCCCAAGGCAATCCTTGTTGGTATTTCCACATAAGTTGTTCCCATTCTTGTACTTTAGGATTATCGGCATCCATTTTGGCTTTTTTCTCGGGATCAAATGTCTCATCTACTTCCATAATCATAAACATACGATTACCGGTTAAGTAAATCTGCATATCTATAATGCCAGCGTCTTTAATACTTTTAGTAATTTCTGGCCATGCATTACCAGCAGCATGATACTCTTTATATTCTTCAATAAGTTTTGGATTGTCTTTAAGATCACAAGACAAACAAAATCTTTGTGTTTTCATAACGTTTATTATTGATTAGATGATTTATTTAGTTTAGATACATATAACCCATATAACCCTACAACTGCCACACAGATCATTGGCATAATAAAAGAGAATTTAACTTCGGGAACTCCTAAAATGGTGGTGTCTGCTAATTTATCCCCACCGATATCTATAATAAGTCCCTGAATAGGAGGAAAAATTGCTCCCCCAACAATAGCCATTACTAGAAAAGCAGAACCTAATTTGGCTTCATCTCCCATATCTTTTAATGCAATTCCGTATATGGTAGGAAACATAATCGACATAAATAATGAAATACAAATTAAAGAAATTAGTCCTGGCATTCCAGGCATTATAATCGCACCAATACAACACGCAATTGCAAGAGCTGCAAATAATGAAAGTAATCTTGGAGCCTTAATTTTACTAAGTAAAATAGTTCCTAAAAATCGTCCAGCGAGGAATATTCCCATGGCAATCATATTCATGTAGGTAGCATTGAGCTCTCTTCCCGCGCTTCCTGTTTCATTAATATATTGCACATATTGATAAATAGCAGTCCAACACATGATTTGCGCCCCTACATAGAACATTTGTGCTATAACACCAGGAAAGAAAGCTTTTCTAGCAAATATTTTACGAAGCGACTCTTTAAATGTCAATGTTATATTTTCTTGTACCGTTGGAATTTTTGTAGCTATTATTATAACCAAAATGACCAAAACTACGATACCGATTCCTAGATAAGGATAACTGATAATGCCTAAATCTTCTGTTTTTATAGCGGCTTTAGCAGTAGCATCAAGAGCAGCATACGTTTCATCATTATAGTCAGCTGATTTAATTTGACCAAGTACAACAAATTGTGCAACCATCATACCTGCTATAGATCCAATAGGATTAAAAGATTGTGCTAAATTTAATCGTTGAGTTGCCGTTTCTTTGGCACCCAGGGATAGAATTAATGGATTTGAAGTAGTTTCTAATAAAGCTAAGCCACAAGTAATTATATATAGTGATAATAAAAAGAATTCATAACTTTCTAAAGAAGATGCTGGATAAAACATAAAAGCACCAAAAGCATATAATACAAGACCTAATATGATTCCTGATTTATAGCTTTTCCAACGTATAAATAGAGCAGCGGGTATAGCCATGCAACCATAACCAAAGTAAAAGGCAAATTGAACTAAATAAGCTTGAAACCAACTTAACTCTGGCATTACTTTTTTAAATGCGGTAACCATTGGATTGGTAACATCGTTTGCAAAACCCCATAACGCAAAAAGTGATGTGATCACTATAAAGGGAAGTAAGAGTTCTTTACTTACTAAAGGAGCTTTTTTTGTATTTTCCATAATCTAGAGTTAGAATTAATAATGTGAATATGAGTTTGCGTATGTATATATTTTATTCTGTTAACAGGGATCTATCTAAATGTACATATCCACCATCGATAGTAATAAATTGACCTGTAGTGTGAGATGATTTTTCTGATATCGTAAATAAACAAGCATCGGCAATTTCTTCTGGTGTAGTCATGCGATTACCAAGAGGAATTTTTTTCACAATAGATTGTAATTTTTCTTCTCCGTTTTCTAGTGTTTTAATCCAATTGTCATAGGCTGGAGTCCAACTTTCTGCAATGATTATAGCATTGGATCTAATATCATCTTTAATCAAATCTACTGCCCATTCACGAGTTAATCCTAATACACCACCTTTTGATGCTGCATATCCAGATGTTCCTCCTTGACCAGTTAAGGCTACTTTTGATCCTATATTAAGAATATTTCCTTTTACTTTTTTAATATAGGGCAGGCAAAATTTGGTCATGGCAAAAAAGCTTACCATGTTTAATTTTAGGGAGTACATAAAGTCATCTATACTTGCGTCTAAACCAGCTCCATCATTAACTCCTACATTGTTAATTAATGCATCAATACGACCATATTTTTCTCCTATTCTTTTTGCAGCGGATTCTATTTGGCTGGCATCGGATAAATCTGTCTTTACAAAAATACCATCAATTCCTCTATCCTGTAATTCTTTCTCATAGCCGTATCCACGATCATTACGGCACACAATAACGGGTATAGCTCCTTCGTTAGCAAGAGATTGCACAATGGTTTCACCAATACTGCCTTGAATACCTGCCGCACCTGTAACGACTACTACTTTATCTTTTAGTTTTAAATCCATAATTATATTTTTTTTAGGATTAAGAAAGTTGATAAAATTTTATCGCATTTCCACCCATGATTTCTTCTTGTTGTTCTGCACTTAAATTTTTAATATACTCTTCGATAATACTTTTAATAGAAGAATAATTCCCCCCAAGCAAACATACAGGCCAATCTGAACCATACATGATTCTTTTTGTACTAAATGCATCAAACACAACATCTAGATAAGGAACAAAATTATCGTATTTCCAATGAGCCCAATCGGCTTCTGTAACCATCCCTGATACTTTACAATACACATTCCTGTGTTTGGCTATTTCACGAATTAGTGTTTCCCACTCTTTAATGTCACCATTTTTTATCGATGGTTTTGCAATATGATCAATAACAAACTTATGTTCAGGAAATTCTTCTATGAGTTTCAAAGAAGCCCTAAGTTGATGAGGAAATATTAAAATATCATATGTGAAATTATATTGAGGTAAGAGCGCTATACCTTTTTTAAAAGAATCTCCTATAATGAAATTTGGATCGGGTTCATCCTGAACAACATGTCTAAATCCTTTTATGATGTCAAATTTAGAATAGTGTTGTAAACGTTCTTCAAGATTTTCTGCTCGTAAATCTATCCAACCCACAATACCTTTGATAAATTTGTTTTCGTTAGCTAAATCTATCAAGAAATCTGTTTCTATCTCTGATTGATCGGCTTGCACGGCAACACATCCATCTATCGCGTTTTCCTGATAAACTTTTTTCAAATCCGAAGGTAAATAGTCTTGTTGTAGTACCTTCATATCATCGTTAATCCAGCTATGTTTTACTGGATGATATTGCCAAAAATGTTGATGCGAATCTATTTTCATACTAAAGATTTGTGATCAGTAATTTGTTTTATAACTGTTGCTATACCGTGTTTTTCAATTGCTCTTAAATTTTCTGTAATAGCTTCTGATAGGCCATTAATAGTGTCAAGATTTTCACCCCAAATAGTTGTGTCTCTTAACAAATAAGATACCATTTGCAGGTATGTAATGCTTTCATTTTGATGTGATTTCCAATGTTTACTAAAAGATTCTAGGGCCTCAGGATTATCATTTAAAGCAATATTTTCATTATTATATGTTCCTTGGTAAAACCTAAATAAAGAAGACAAAGCAAATACAATACGTTTAGGTAATTGTCTGTTATTTTTAATACAGTCTTTTAAAGTAGGTAACAATCGAGCTACAAATTTAGAAGTACTATTAAGAGAGATACTTATTAAGAAATGTTTTAGAGTTGGGTTTCTAAACCTATCGAGTGTTTCATGAATAAACTCATCAACTACATCTTTAGGAAAGTTTTTAAGAGTAGGACCAATTTCTTGAGAAAGGAGATCATTAATAAAAGTGCTTACTAACGTATCATCCATTACTTCTTTAACGGTTCTTAACCCAGATAGATATCCAATAGGCACCATTGCTGTATGTGCCCCATTAAGAATACGAACCTTCATTTCTCTATAATCCGTACTATCTTCAACAAATTGTACATTGAGATTTGTTTTAGAAAATGGCAATTCGGTTTGCACGATATCTTCTCCTTGGATTATCCAGCTATGATAATCTTCACCAGCAACTAACAAAGAATCGTAATATCCTATTTCTTTTAAAATTTCTTTTGATCGCTCGTCGGGATATCCAGAAACAATTCGGTCTACGAGAGTATTACAGAAATAGTTGGCTTCTTCTATCCAATGAATAAATTCTGTTCCTAACTCCCAATGTGAAGCATATTGAAGAATGGTAGATTTGAGGACGTCACCATTCTGTTCAATAAGTTCACAAGGGAGTATAATGCAGCCTTTATCTTTTTGACCATTAAAATGTTGAAATCTGTGATGTAGCCAAATAGTTAATTTAGCTGGAAACTCATGAGGTGGTTTTTTTTCTATAGTATCTGAAACAGAAAATTTAATTCCAGCTTCAGTAGTATTAGAAATAATAAAACGCATATCTGGATTTTGAGCCAGCTCTAAATATTCTTCCCATTGCGTATAGGGTTGTATAACACGACTAATGGATTCTACCAGAGTTACTTCAGAAACTAAACTAC
The DNA here is from genome assembly GCF_001632745.1 of Aquimarina aggregata. GTDB lineage: Bacteria > Bacteroidota > Bacteroidia > Flavobacteriales > Flavobacteriaceae > Aquimarina > Aquimarina aggregata. The sequence goes on from NZ_LQRT01000058.1 coordinate 199,776, forward strand.
CTTTGCGTACACCATCTAAAGCGACATGAAATAGGCCTTCTTGCTCTTTTAGTTCTATATAATCTCCGCGTTGTGTTGGTTTAATGACTACAATGCTTCCATCAAAATCTGTTTGTTTATTAAGGATGTCAAACATCCAATCTACGAATGCCCGAAGAAAGTTTCCGCCACCAAATTGCATAATACGTTCTGGTGATTTTTTAGCTGTATTTGATGTAGTTCTGTTTAATTGCATCATTTTTATTTCTTTTATCTATAAGGATATTCCTCTTTTCCAAGGAATGAAATCATTTTGCCCTTTTAGATCTGCTTTTGCATTTATATCACCGTTTGCAACCTGAATGATATGTTCTAATACTTTTTCTCCCATAGATTCTACAGTATCTTCTCCACTTATTATAGTACCGGCATTAATATCTATAAGATCATTCATCTTTTCTGAAAGCGACGTATTGCTCGACATTTTTAACACCGGTGCGATAGGGTTTCCAGTTGGGGTTCCTAAACCAGTTGTAAAAACAATGATGTTACAACCACTACCAGCAAGTCCCGTTGTACTTTCGACATCGTTTCCTGGGGTGCATAATAAATTAAGACCTGGTTTTACAACTTTCTCGGTATAATCTAACACAGATGTTACAGGAGAAGTACCACCCTTTTTAGCGGCTCCTGCAGACTTCATAGCATCTGTTATCAATCCGTCTTTGATATTTCCTGGTGAAGGGTTATTTTCAAATCCAGAACCTACAGCAATTGCTTTTTCAGCATATGTTTTCATAATATCAGCAAATTTTTCGGCATCTTCTTTTTGCTCACATCTATTAATTAATTCTTGTTCTACTCCATTAAGCTCCGGAAATTCAGATAATACTGGTGTTCCTCCGGAAGCAGTTAATAAATCTGAAGCGTATCCTAATGCCGGATTTGCAGATATACCCGAAAAACCATCAGATCCGCCACATTCCAAACCTAAAATTAGTTTGCTAATAGGGGCTGGTTTTCGTTCTATTTTATTTGCTTGAGTTAGTCCAATAAAAGTATGCTTTACGGCTTCTTCAATTAAGTGACGTTCACTTTGACTTTGTTGCTGTTCCAGATAGTGAATTGGTTTAGAAAAATTAGCATCACGGGCTTCTATGGCTTCTTGTAACATTTCTATCTGAGCATTTTGGCATCCCAAACTAAAAATAGTTGCTCCGGCTACATTTGAATTAGTGATATACCCAGCTAATAAATGACATAGTGTTTCAGAATCTTGACGAATTCCTCCACATCCCCCATCGTGTTTTAAAAATTTAATACCATCAACATTTGGAAATAATCGATTTTTATAAATTTCTTCTTGAGAGTTTATGATATTGGTGGCAAAAAGTTCTTCTTCTGTAGCACCTGAATTGTATTTTTCAATAAGAGCTTGAGTATTAACAGAAAAATCTTTTTTTGTTTGATATCCAAGTACATCTAAAAGAGCTCCTTCTAAAACATCTAAATTTCTATTTTCACAGAAAGTAAGTGGTATTACTAACCAATAATTACGTGTTCCAACACTTCCATCGACTCTGTGAAACCCGTTAAAAGTTCTATTTTGAAATTTAGAGATATCAGGAGCGGTCCAACTAAATTTTTCTTGATTTGCATTAAAAGAAGCAGAAGCGTGCTTTACATTTTCTATGGTAATAGCCTCTCCTTGTTTGATGGATAAGACTGCTTTGCCAACCAAAACACCATACATGATAACTTCATCGCCAATAGCAAAATCATGCAAAGCAAATTTATGTTTTTGTTTAATATCTTGTATAAGTGTAAACGTTTTACCAGCAACATCAATAAAAGTGTTTTTGGGCAACGTATCTATTGCGACAATGATATTATCTTTTGGGTCTATTTGGTTATATTTTTGTGTCATATAACTATGTTCTTACCTTTTTTACGGTTTCTATAGTTTTTTTTACTATTGATTCTAAACCTTTATAATCTTTATTAGTGAGTATTTCTTTACTTATTAATTGAGAGCCCAATCCTACACAAGTTACTCCAGCATCGAACCATTCTTTTAAGTTACTTTCTTCGGTAGTAACTCCTCCTGTAGGCATAATGTTAGTCCAAGGTTGCGGCCCTTTGATTCCTTTAACAAACTTAGGTCCATAGATATTCCCAGGAAAAAGTTTTACAATTTCGCATCCTAGTTCTTCTGCTTTTGCTATTTCTGATAATGTACCACATCCAGGAGACCAAAGAATCTTTCTTCTATTACAGACGATTGCGATATCTTCTCTAAAAACAGGGGTTACAATAAAATTAGCTCCTAAAGAAATATATAGTGATGCCGAAGCGGCATCTGTTAATGACCCTACTCCCATAATCATTCCTGGCAAATCTGATATAGCGTATTTTGTAAGTGCAGCAAAAACTTCATGGGCAAAGTCTCCTCTTGCAGTAAACTCTAATAAACGGGCACCACCATCGTAACATGCTTTTAGAATATTTTTTCCTAGTTCTATATCTTCATGATAAAATAAAGGAACTATCCCTGATTCTTTCATCGTATTAGCTACCTCGATTCTTGTATATTGAGCCATTAGTATTTTAAAAAATTATTTAACGATTATCGATCTACTTTTGCAGATCCATTATTTTCAATAAATGCCATTACTTCTTCTACAGTGACACGATTAATATCTCCAAAAATGCTATGTTTAAGAACACACGCCGCAGTAGCAAAGGATATAGTTTTTTGATAGTTATCAGAAAAGTTTAGTACTCCATATAACAACCCACCCATGAATGCATCTCCCGAACCTACACGATCTAATATTGGAGTAACCTTTTGTGTCTTAGCTCTGTATAATTGTTTGTTTTTATAAAGGAGTCCTCCTATGTTATGATGAGATGCATTTTCAATATTTCTAATGGTCATAGCTATGGTATGAGCTTTAGGAAGTAGTGTCTGAATCTCATTAAAATATTCTTTTATTTGAAAATCTTTTGAGTAATCTGGATTGACTTTTTCCTTACCTAACATGAACATAGTGGTATCAATGTCAGCTAAGATTATAGTACTATAAGATAGCAATTTTGGCATAACTTCTTTTGGGTGTTTCCCATATTTCCAAAGTTTGCTTCTATAGTTTAAATCCGTAGAGATAGGGATTCCAAGTTCGTCGGCAATTTCAATAGCTTTTAGACATGATTGTGCTGCAGTTTCTGATAGAGCAGGGGTGATGCCACTCCAATGAAACCATGTAGCATCTTTTAAGACGTTTTTCCAATCAATATCTTCTTTGTTAATTTCAGAAATTGATGAATATTTACGATCATAAACTACTTTGCTATTTCGATTTGCAATACCGTTTTCTAAAAAATAAATTCCTATTCGATCTCCTTGACGTATTATATTTTTATATCCGACACCAAAACGCTTGATAGTATTAATAGCGCAATCTGCAATCGAATTATTAGGTAAAGCCGTAACGAATTCAGTATCCATTCCAAAATTTGAAAGCGATGCTGCTACGTTAAATTCTCCACCACCAAATGATGCATCAAAGCCGCTCGTTTGATCGAACATAAGGTTGTTAGGAGGAGACATCCGCATTAATATTTCACCAAATGTTACTACTTTATGCATACTGATAGTTTAGAAATCAACAGTTGCTTTAATGACTCCTGTTTCGGGTTTTGTCCAGCTATCAAAATTTGTGATCATTTCGGTAAAAGGAACATTATGAGTAATAAACGAAGTAGTTGGGAATTTCTGCAATACATGTATAACATGTTCAAAATCCTCTAATGTAGCATTACGACTACACATTAATGTTGTTTCTTTAGCATGAATTTTGGGATGGGTAAATACGAGTTCGCCTTTAGAAAGTCCTACTAATACGTATCGGCCACCATGCGCCATATAATCAGGACCCGTTTCTAATGCTTTTTTATGACCTGTTGCATCAAATACAACAGTAGCCATATCACCATTTGTGATTTCGGAAATCTTTTGTTCAGGATTGTTTGTAACATTCACCGTATAATCAGCTCCGATTTCATTTTTAGCATATTCTAAGCGCCCATCATTCATATCCAGAGCAATCACTTTAGCTCCTGCTATTTGCGCTAATTTGATAATTCCAATACCGATTGGGCCACACCCTACTACAACAACAACTTCGTCAGGTTGTAAATTCGCTCTGCGTATAGCATGTGCTCCAATTGCTAAAGGTTCTACGATAGCCATTTCATCATGAGATAGTTGATTTGCAGGTAGTAATAAATCTGTTCTTACTGTTATTTCTTCTTGCATACCTCCATCAGTATGAACACCTAATACTTCGATATTTGTGCAGCAATTAGTTTTACCATTGCGACAAGCAATGCATGTACCACAACTTACATAAGGCATAATTACCACTTTATCTCCCGCTTTAATGCCTCTTGGATTTTCACCAATTTCTAGTACTTCTGTTGCTAGTTCATGGCCTAAAATTCTAGGGTATTTAAAAAAAGCTTGATTACCAGAATATGCATGTAGATCTGTACCACATATTCCTACTTTTTTTACTTTTAATAAAGCTTCATTGCTTTTACGTGTAGGACTAGGTTTTTCTTTTAAGATAAACTCTCCAGGTTGTTCGCAAACAATATATTTCATAAGTTGTGCGTATCTTTTCTTTTTATAAGTTGATTTCTAACACGTGAGCATGATTTCCCACTTTTTTGCCAGGTAAATTTACTTTTAAAGCAGTATCGTCCTGTGACCATACAAGTTTTGCGTCTTCGCTTCCTAAAAGTTTAATGTCTTTTATTGTTATACTTTTAGCATGCTCTGCATTTTTGGATAAAGATTTAATATTAACAACATTGTTTTCTGGCCAAGCCATAAGGATAGCGTATAATTTATTGTCTTTATGTGTAAATCTAATATCTTGACCTGTAAATTCTTTATTGTTCTTTTCAGAATGATGTCCTTTTTCGACTCCTGTAGGTCCTTCACCAAATGTTTTCCAATATTTAGTATTATATATAGCATCACCATTAGTTTCTAACCAAGTTCCTATTTCTAATAAAATATCTTTTTGATCTTGAGGAATTGTACCATCAGATTTAGGACCCACATTAAGTAATAAGTTTCCATTTTTACTAACAATATCCACTAAGTCATCGATAAGTTGATTTGCTGTCTTTGATTCCCAATTGGTAACATGACTCCAAGAGTTTTTACCTATAGAAGTATCTGTTTGCCAAGGTAGTTTTCTAATACCGGGTAGTTTTCCTCTTTCAAGATCATATATAACGGTTCCTTCAGGAAATGCCTCATGGCTAAAGTTTTTGTCTTGTAAAACAACTTCTTTGTTCCACTCAAGTCCTTTATTATAATAGTAAGCGGCAAGCTTTGGTCTATATTCTTTAAAATCTGGAATATCAACATAAAAATCTAACCACAAGATTTCTGGTTGATAATTATCTATAATATCTTTAATTCTTAGCCACCATCTTTCTTTAAATTTTTCAGAAACAGGCTCATTTAAATCTTTACCTTTAGAACTATATAAATCTGCATATTCTGGATCTACAGTATCAAAATGATCTTTTTTATTAAAGAAAGACCAGTTAAACGCAAAATGAGAAGAAGTTCCCATAATCATCCCGTTATCACGACCTTCTTTAAATAGTTCTCCTAAAACGTCTCTTTTAGGCCCCATATCAGCAGCGTTCCAACGAGTAGTGTTGGATTTGTACATAGCAAATCCATCATGATGATCGGCAACAGGAATAACATATTTGGCTCCCGCTTTTTTAAACAAAGAGATCCATTCTTTTGCATCAAATTTTTCACCTTTAAACATAGGAATAAAATCTTTGTAACCAAATTTTTTGTGATCACCCCATTTTTCTTTATGATGCTTAAATTCTTTAGTTGCTCCTTTACTGTAATGTTCTAAACTAGCACTAAAATTAGCACTGTCCATATACATTTGTCTTGGATACCATTCAGAACCATAAGCAGGTACACTGTAGGCCCCCCAATGAATAAAAATTCCGAATTTTTGATCATTAAACCATTCGGGATCTTTATATTTTGATTTTATGGATTCCCAATTGGGTTCATATTTTGTTGGTATAGTATCAACAGAAGTTTTAATACGAGATTCTTGAGCTTTATCTTTATTTTTTTCTGGTCCACATGCTGCTAGTATTACCATTATACATACTAGAAGAAAGAGCTGTTTTTTGCAAGTCATATGTTATTAGTTATAATATGAAACATAAACGGGGTAACATTTATATGAGCAAATTTGATGCTTTTACAAAGGATCTAAAATGACTAATGTTTTAAATGGTGCAACAAATGGTTATTTTAAAAATACAATAAAGAATTGCCCTTTGATACACATGTAAATAGGATGTTTTGTTTTTTTTACAATGGGAAAATAAAAACAACAAATTAATTTTAAATATGACCGTTATAATTTATCAACCTAAGTAAAATTAATTGATAATTGCTTCGTTAGAATTGAACATATGTTGCGCCATTAAAAACATAAGTTGTAACATGTTTATTAAAAATATGTTAAATTTATTAAAAATAATTACTATGAAATTACCCCAAAAAACGCTCCTACTTTTAAGTGCTGTATTGTTGTCATTTACATCTGTTGCTAAAGAAATTTATGTTTCAAAGACGGGTGATGACTCAAATGCTGGAACGAAAGAAAACCCTTTTGAAACAATTGGTAAAGCTGCTAGTGTAGCTGTTGCCGGTGATGTTATCTTTATTAGACAAGGTACCTATGAAGAAACATTGCGACCAGCTAATTCTGGTACAGCCGGAAACCCTATTGTTTTTAGATCTTATCCTGGAGAAAAAGTTATTATAACTGCAATGGAGGCATTAAGTGGTTGGGTAAATGATTCAGGAGCTGTTTATAAAACGACAATTGGATTTAATTCGTTAGGTCAAGAAAATTTTGTTCTTCATGATGACACGGCATTAGATTTGGCGAGATGGCCAAATAATATTGATGGTTTACCTTTTACACTTGATTCAAAACGTAATGATGGTGGAAGTGACGGTTCTGATGCTACTTTTAATGGCGGAAATGGTTTTTTGACTTCAACAGAAATCCCCAATATAGATTGGACCGGAGGTTCACTTTTCTTTTATGGAGATAGACCAGGATCTGGTTGGTTAGCTTGGAAAGAATTTATTACAAGTAGTTCTGGTGGTCGTGTTAATTTTAATATTACTAAAAATAATGGCCTTAAGTGGATATACACATTTCACCCTCCAGCAGATGAAGGAGATTTTTATCTAGAAGGTGTAAAAGGTGCATTGGATTACCAAAACGAATGGTGGTATGATAGTACAACCAAAGAATTGTTTGTGCAATTACCAGGTGGAGTAGCACCTGCAGACGGATCGGTAAAAATGAGAAGAAGAAGATTAGCGATTGACTTAAATGGCAGAAGTTATATAGAAGTAAGAGATTTAGCGGTATTAGGTGGAGCAATAGAATTAAGAACCAATTCTAATAATAATAAACTGTATAGAGTTTCTTCTTTTTATGGTTATCATACTCAAGGTATTTTTAGTGGATTTAGTACCGGTAAGGCAAGTGTAGAGGTTAATGGAACTAGAAATGTTATAGAACAATGTGAGATTGCTTTTGGTGCGGCTACAGGGATGCGTCTTGGTGGAACTTTTAATGAGTTGAAAAATAATTACATTCATGATTTTGGTTATTTAGCTTCATATGATGCTCCATTAATTGCACGTGGTGGTAGTGATTATAAAATATTAAATAACACTATTTTTAATGGTGGTAGAGATGCTATTAATTATAATGGTCAACGATGCGAAATCGCCTTTAATGATGTTTCTCGTAGTAACCTGCTTGCAGATGATTGTGGTTTGTTTTACACTGTAGGTAATCAATCAGGTAATGAAATACATCATAACTGGTTTCATGATGCCGAAGGAAGAGGTAAACTTAAAAAGGCGGCTGGTGTATATCTTGATAATGATCCAAAAGGATTTTCTGTGCATCATAATGTTATTTGGAATACAGAATGGACTGGAGTACAAATGAATTGGGATGCTGTTGATATAGATATATTTAACAATACGTTTTATAATAATAAATCTGGTGAAATGGGAGCCTGGCATAAAGCGGGTACCGCTTTTTCTAATGTTAAAGTCTGGAATAACCTTGGAGACAATGGTACTTGGGAACCTCAATCAGATAAACAAAATAATCTGGTAGTTGCTTCAGGCACCTATGCTAATAGTTCAGATGGGGATTTTAGATTGAACTCTGGTTCTGCTCCTATTGATCAAGGTAGAGAAATTACGGGTATTACAGATGGCTTTGCAGGTGCAAATCCAGATATAGGTGCCTATGAATTTGGCGGTACTGATTGGACAGCTGGTATAGATTGGGATCCTAAAAAAGGTCCTACAGGACAAGGATGTTATGGACTACCCGGTGAAACGTGTGAAGTTACACCTGTAGATGATAGTGATAAAGATGGAGTTAGTGATGCTAATGATTTATGCCCAGATACACCCATTGGTGATACTGTAGATGTTAACGGGTGTACCATTTTTACATTGCCAACAGATAATTTTAAAGTTTTAAGTACAGGTGAAAGTTGTAAGAATAGTGATAATGGTAGTATATCGATTGAAGCTACGGCAAATTATACATATACAGCAACTATTCAAGAAAACAATATGACAAGTGATTTTACAGACAATATCACTTTTGATAATCTCTCGCAAGGTGAGTACACGGTCTGTGTTACAATAGGTACACAACCAGAGTATAAACAATGCTTTTCTATAGTTATAAATGAACCGGAAGACTTAGCAGTATTTTCAAGAGTAGACAGTTCTAAAAGAGAAATTTCTTTAGATCTTAAAGGGGGAGAACTATATAGAATTGTTCTTAATGATGAGATTATAATGACCGATAGAAATGAAGTGACTCTAAAGCTTCAGAGTGGTAAAAATGAATTGATTGTGACCACAGATAAAGATTGTCAAGGGGTTCATAAAGAGAGTATCAATATAGAAGAGTTTATTAAAATGTTTCCAAACCCTATGCATGATGTGTTAAACATAACTGTACCTAGGGAAAGTTCAAAAAACCTTAAATGGGAACTTTTTTCTTATAGAGGAAAACGTATTTTACAAGGAAAACAAAAAGACGATAGTTCAAATATAACTATTGATGTATCCAATCTCACGATGGGTAGTTATTTTATCAAAATAAGTACTTCAAATGAAATTAAATACGAACAATTGATAAAGAACTAGAAGATGATATTCCCCGAAAAAAAGAAAAAAAAGAAAATGAAAAATACTATAAAGTCAGTTTTAATAATTTCAACTCTATTATTGGTATTAGGATGCAGTAATAGTGATGATGGAGGAGGAGATGGAAATGGAGAAGCACCCAAGGCAGCTTCGTTGGTTTTTCCTTTAAAAGATGCAGAGTGTAATCAAGGAGAAATCCTTTCGGATACAGAAAGTAAAGTCCCTTTTGAGTGGAATGCAGCTGAGTTTGCTAATAAGTATACAGTCTCTTTAACGAATTTGGAAACTAATACAACAGAAACTTTTGATACAGATAAGACTTTATTAGATATAACATTGTTACGAGGTAAACCTTATTCTTGGAAAGTAATTTCAAAATCAAATAGTACTATGCAAACAGGTACTAGCGAAGTATGGAAACTTTATAATGCAGGACCTGGTGTAGAAAATTATGCACCATTTCCAGCCGAGTTGATAAGCCCTAAAATGGGACTTACTCTTAATACTACAAATACTGATTTAAAATGGCGAGGGAGTGATGCTGATAATGATATTGAAGAGTTTAAAGTGTATATGGATGTTATTAATCCACCAGTTAAGTTGATTTCGACTCAAAACAGATCAGATGTAAGTAACGTTGCCTTAGAAGCTAATACTATATATTATTGGCAAGTAGAGACGACAGATAAACATGGTAATTCAACAAAATCATCTGTTTTTGAGTTTAAAACACAATAAAATGGTAGTGTACCATGTGTTGATTTAGCCAATAGACTATCGGGAAATTGTAAGAAGTGATATTGATTAGCCTCGTATTAAAGTATCTTTTTCCGATAGTTTTTTACATTATAATTTAATATACTAATGAAACTATATTGTTACTGTTTCGCATTTTTTATATTGTTTTCCTTTTTTGATGATATATATGCGCAAACGCATAAAAAATATGAGCCTAATTGGGAATCGTTAGGTCAATATGAGTGTCCAGAATGGTTTAAGGATGCCAAACTGGGTATATTTATTCATTGGGGAGTATATAGTGTACCTGAATATGGTAATGAATGGTATGGTTATCATATGTACCGTAAAAAAAAGACAAATCATATAACAGGAAATGAATCTAAAGAAACAAATCCAACCTATGTACACCACAAAAAGACATATGGGGATCCTAAAACATTTGGTTACAAAGATTTTATCCCTATGTTCAAAGCAAAAAAGTTTAATCCTGATGATTGGATTTCACTTTTTAAACAAGCGGGCGCAAAGTATATCGTTCCTGTAGGAGAACACTGTGATGGGTTTGCAATGTATAATGCGTCACACACCAGATGGAATTCTTTACAAATGGGACCCAAAAGAGATGTGCTTGGTGAGTTGGCAATTGCAGCTCGTAAAAAAGGATTAAAAGTCGGTAGCTCCTCTCATTTGGCATTTGGATATAAATGGTGGAAATATGAAAAAGATTACGACACCACCGATCCAGAATATCAGGATCTTTATATTAAACCCCATAATTATTTAGCCGCACCAACCAAAGAGTTTTTAGATCTTTTTTATCGTAGAAGTATGGATATGATAGAAAAATATAAACTAGACTTGATGTGGTTTGATTTTGGCTTTTGTGCTCCTGAATACGAAGAAAATAGACTTAAAATTTTATCCGAGTATTATAATCTTGCAGATCAATGGAATAAAGGAGTGGTTTTGAACTATAAAAAAATAGGATGGGAACCTATCCCTGATGGGGCAGCGGTATTGGATTTGGAGAGAGGTAAGCTTGATAGGATTCGAGACTTACCGTGGCAAACGGATACTTCTATTGGTAGAAATTCATGGTCTTATGTTAAGGATTGGCAAACAAAACCAGCTGGAGAACTTATCGACGAATTTGTGGATATTGTTAGCAAGAATGGAAACCTATTACTTAATGTAGGCCCAAAGTCGGATGGTACAATTCCAGAAGATCAGAAGCAAGTATTGTTAGAGATAGGACAATGGTTAAATGTGAACGGAGAGGCAATTTATGCATCAAGACCATGGATACTGTATGGAGAAGGTACAAACCGATCTAAGACCGGTGATCATACAGAATATAATACTAAGGCAATGACCGAGAAAGATATACGATTTACAACCAAAGAAAATGCTATTTATGCTTTTGTAATGGATTGGCCTACTTCGGATATCTTAATCAAATCATTTTCTACAACACTTACAAGTATTGCAGATCAAATAGAAAAAGTTAGTCTCTTAGGATCTACAGAAGATATCTTATGGAAAAGGGATGAAACAGGCTTGATGATAACACTTCCTAAAACGAAACCTTCTTCAAAATACGCATTTGCGTTTAAAATAAAACTTAAAGAAGCTCCAGACGGTATTTACAAGGGAGTCAAAAATTAATAAGATACTTATCATAAGTATCTTATTAATTTTTGACTCTATATAAATTTTATTCGATCTTTTCTATGTTAAGAATAACTGAACTTACATGTCCACCTGTATCTGGAAATGTGATATCAATTTTATTTTCTCCCTTAATGGTATGACGTATATCAAAAGGAATATTGATTACACCAAAAAACTGTTCTCTACTCTTTTGATCATAACCTGCCCAATTCTCGGGTACTTCAACTGGCTTACCATTAATAACTATCTGTGGTTTTTTGCTTAGATCATGTGCTCGTCCAATACCCATTTTTATTGCGGCTCTTCCTTTTTTTCCTGTTGTGACATTATCAATAGTAAATTGTATAGTCTTTTTGGCTTCTACTTTTTGTAAATACGTTTTGGAGTAGTAATTATTTTCTGTGATTTTTGATTTTAAGGGTGTTTCTGTAAGGTTGCATTCAAGAATGACAGTTTCTCCTGATTTTAGAACGATGTCTTTCGTGAAATCATAATCTGTAAAATAAACCAATTTTGGTATTCCAGCATCGGTAGTGTATAATCTTCTAAGGGTACTGCTTTGAATATATTCTTTACTTTTTCTTAAAAAAGCTAACGTTGTGTTTAATGCTTTGTCATGTAAATTGTTTAAGGCTATATACGCTTTTTTTTCTTGTATAAAAGCGTTTACTTGTATATCCGGATTGCTAGAAATAACATCTACTCTTTTGCCAGAAACTCCTTTCCATAATTCATAGAATTTTTTAAGGTCAGTAAATTCTTTAACTCCATCTTTATTTTTCTTTACAATCACCCATGGATAAGGATGTCCATCTGGATTTTTTTTCTTGTCTTTATAGAACCAGTTACCTTCACCTACAATAAACGGAATCGATTTTAATAATCTGTCAGGTTTATCCAATAATGACATTAAAATATTATTATATGATTTTAAACAAACACCATTTAATTCTGGAGAATGAGGTTTTCCTAGTAGCCCTTTAGAAGTATATCCATATTCAGAAATTAAATGAGGTTTAACTATACCCCATTTTTTATAACTATAGGTTTCGATTAAATCTAAGATAGCTTCAGAATTACTTCCGGATCTATAATTGTAGTTACCGGTTACATTTCTACCATCATATAAATGTGTAGCAAAGAACTTCATACTTTCTCCGGCGGTATCCATAAATGATTTCATTCTAGTGTTCCAGTGATCAAAGTTTTTTCTATCTACTTCAGGCCAAGCAGAAGAATAACCCCCAACCATTATATCTGGGATTTCAGCATGTATTTTATCTGCAATTACTTTATGCAATTTTGTCATTTCTAAAATAACTGCATCTGTTTCTGCCCACGTTTTTACATAATCTTTTGAATGAACAAATGGCTCATTCATAACTTCATAATACTTAGGCATTATAGGGAAAGCATTTTTTAAATATTCAACATTATATGCAGCTATTTTCTCGTAGTCCATATTAAGTTGAAAAGCATTAGCGGGATGATCAGTAATAATGAGATCATTTGTTTTATATTTTTTGAATAATGGCGCGTTTTTCCAATGCTTAGCAGTGTTAATTCCTCTAGCTTTGGCTTCTGATGGTTTTGGAACTTGTGTTTTAGATTTCTGAAAAGGAGAAGGGCCACCAAAGGTTCTACCAAAATTTATATCTAATTGATCAAAAAGGACATCAGCATGTGATGCTAAATCCCAACTAGAGAAGGAACTATGAATATTAAAATATTTCTCTCTCTTAAGTTCACTTTCTGCACCAATAAATTTTTGCATGCTTAAGTCAATAGTCACTTTAGCCTCTTGAGAAAAAGATGCTAGTGATACAAATGAAAAAAATAGAATAACTGTTATTTTACTATACATTATATTAAAATTTTATAAACTGATAAGATTCGTCTTTATTAGTGATTGCAAAGTATCCTCCTTTTGGAAGATCGGATATCTGAACTGAGTTTGAGTCTTGGCTTTCTTTTACAATAGCACCATTCATCGCAATAATTTTAATGAATTTATATGTAAGATCACCTGGAATGGTTAGAATATCTGAATCTTTATTAATAGAAAGCCTGATACTGCGTTTTCTTAAAGAAGAAAGTGTAATAACTTTCTCTGGTTTTGAAATAAGAATACCACTCATTTCTTTACTTACTAAATATGTATTTGGGAAATCTTCATCTGACCCATAATAAAGAATGAACCTATATTTATTTCCTTCTGGCAAAGGATTGGTTTTAATTTGAATTCTTTCTGTACCACTTCCTTTTTCTACAGAAATTGCCTTGCTAGCGGCAACCCATTTTCCTTGGTCATATATAGCTACAACAATGTTTCTTTGTTGACTAGCTTTATATTGGATATCAAAATTATATACCCCAATATCAGAGAATTTAGTCGGAGTTAAAGGGGAAAAAGATGCGTCATCAAGAACAGGGGTTGTTTTTTTAACGATTTCGATATTATCAATGATCGAGGCAAATTTAGTAGTTTGCCACCCGCCATTTCTTTCTCTTACAGAGACGACAAGTTTATAACCTGTTCCATTTGGAGGATTGTCTTTTGTTGGTAAATCTATTGGTACAAGTCCTTTTCCTTTAGATACAGGAGTGGTTTTACCAGCCCAAAACTTTGATGGTCCTCCTGAAAAATCTATTGCAATATCACTATCTTGACTAACTTCATATCCTATATAAAAATTATATGAGGTAGTACTTGGCATTTTTATAGGTACTTCTTTAATAAAAACTACCTTATCATTTTGTGCTAAGGCAATTATTGATAAAAAGAATGCGAACGTAAATAATAATGGTTTCATTTCTTAATTATATCTGATTTTATTATTGTAGTAAGTTTTTTAGCAATGATTTGATGTTCTTCTACTTTAGGATGTCCTTTGGTATTCTTAAAAGGAACAAAACAAGTAAAAATATTGTTGTCCTTTAACTGATCGATAGCAGAGGTAACATAGCTTGGCCATTTTGATTTTTCTTTTGTTACATCCATATTACCAAGTAGGCATACGATACTGGCTTTAGGATAGTGTGTTCTAATTTTTTTAATAAACGATTGATAGTCATTTATAATCGTTTTTTCTGATGGTTTTTGTTTCCCAAATCGTCTCTTAAACTCTTCGTGCTCTGGGTGATTTACGATCCAAGAGTCGTTTTGAAATAAATTGACAACTACAATATCTGGGTGTTTTTTAAAGTCCCACTTGCTAGTTGCGTCATTAGGATTTAAGCGATCATACATTTCGGGCATAATCATATTAAACCAACTAACCATAATCCCTATTCCTCCTCTTGCAATGCAAGTATATTCTGCATTTATCGTTCTTGCAGTCATCGCCGCATACGTCATGTAATTGTTAGTTACATTACCATCTGGTTTATCCTCTCCAGAGTAATCTTCATTACCATGTCCTGTGGTTATAGAGTCACCATAAAATTCTATAGAAAGAGGTTTTTTTTCATTAGGAGGTACTACTTTTGATCCAAAAATTTCAAAACCATAAAATAAAGTAGTGCCGTAGGTCCATTCATTTCTTTTAGTTAATTCTATAGAGTGTTGTCCTGAAGAAAGGTTATCAGCCAATATATAAGTGTGCTTCCCTTTTTTTAATTTCAGAACATCAATTTTTTGGTTGTCGATTATAATATTATAGTAATTAGTACCATTTTGATCTTCTAGAATGGCTTTTGCAGAGATTCCATTAAAATTTACTTTCAGAGAAGTTCCCGACCAATACAGTTCTGAAGCCTGTTTGGTTTCACTTTTACCGATACGTCCCTCATAAGTAATATTCTTATCATCATGAGCAATTATAATAACCTTATTGTTCGTATTAGAAGCTTTGCAGCTTAATAAGAAAAGTAGTGTTATAGATGTGAAAAAATGTTTCATTCTAAATATTATTTTCTTTTTAAAACAAATCCATTAAGCCATAATTCTTGGTTTTCTTTCTTTTTTTTGAAAACTATGGTTATTGGATTGGTTCCATCAGAGGTTAAAAGTGATTTTACATGCAGCGGTTTTCGTTCTCCTGTAGTAGTTGTATGTTGAAAATTTACAACATGATCATCGGCTGGTTTAGCCAACTGTCCAAGGGCATCATTTATCACGACTTCTATAGTGTTATTAGGCTTATGATTTCTTTTTGCCAAATGATGATATGTTTCTAAATAATACTCTCCTTTTTCTAGATGTACTATTTCTAATTTGAGTTCTCCTTTTTCAGTATATAAACCATCGGCAGATACAAAACCTAATTCACCAGTTACTGCACTATTTTTATGCCATTGTATAGCGTCGTTAGAACTAATTTTGAATGTTAGATTTTTGTAAGCATTGTTTTTTAAAGTATGATTTTCAGAGTTTGTTCCTGTCCAAGCACTCCATTCATGCTCTACTAATTGTTCGTTTCCACCGATGTCTACTTTGATTATAGGGTAATCAAAAATCGGTCTGGCATTTTTTTGTATTTCATCGGTATTGAATTTACTGCTTACTATAGCTATATTTTCACTTTTTAATCCTTTTGATTTTGCTGTTACGGTAATATTACCAGGAGTTTCTGTTGTTCGAATGTATATTGAGGCAACTCCATTAAACAAAGTTGCAGGATTTATATTGGCTGTCCCATTATCGACTATGACTCCTTCACCAGTGATACTAAATTGAACAGCATTAGTAGCAGAAGTAACAATTTCTCCGTTTTTATCAAGTATAGATGCATGTACAAGTCTTAAATCAGAACCACCGGCATAAAAGGGTTTATCTTCAATATTAAAATGTAAAGAAATATGATGAGGCGTGTCTTCTTTATGTCTAGTGTGTTCTACAGTTTTTATACCGTGATTTATTCCTTCTGCTCTAAGCTCTCCTTCCTTCCAATCAAAAAGAAAGGTAAATGAGGGGTGATTAAGGTTAACTTTTGTAATGTCATTATCTGGTGTTTGTTTACCTATTAGTTTTTCATTGTGATACAGAGCAACTTCTTGAGTGTTACTATATACTCTTATTTTACCATTTTTAGAAGCTGTTTCATCAGCAATATGCACTATTGGGGTTGGTACTAACTCTGATTGGTACCAATAATATACTGGTTTGGGTACGCGATAAGCACTTAATACCGCATAGTTTGTCATGAAATCTCTAGTAAACTGATTATCATTTTTTTGTAAATGATTATAATCTGCTCCTAGCCAAGCAATAGCAGCAATATTTTTTTTACTTCCTTTATATCTAGAAATATGAAATTGATTGGATTCTGCGTTTGGAGAACTACCATGCTCCATAACCATTTCAAAATCACTTTCGGCAAATTGTGTTCTATTATAGTCCATAGTAGCATAAACATCTGTTATACCTGAATTTATGATGCCATTCCATGGGCTTGAGGCAGATGCTGTTAATCTAAAAGGGTCTTCTTCTTTGGTAACATGTTGCATTTGGGGTACTGGACCTCTATGATTTATACCAGCACCCCAAAATACAATTGATGGGTGATTTCTATGGTTTCTAATCATAGTTCTGGTTGCAGACTCTAGTTTAGAAAACCATAGTTTATCTCCCCACTCTATCCAAGTGGGGGGCTCTTCATATACTAATAACCCTAATTCATCACATGCTTTGAGAAATTCATCATCTTGAGTGTAATGCGATAGTCTAATGATGTTCATTCCTGCTTTTTTGTATTGTAAAGCTTCGTTATAGTGAAATGAATTTGGTACAGCATCACCAATATTAGGATAGTTTTGATGTCTATTTACACCTATAAGAAAAATAGGTTCACCATTTAAAACAAACCCTTTACCTTCAACCAATTTAAAAGTCCTAAAACCAAAATTATTTTCAACAAAATCAACAGGTTTGTTGTTTTCGTAGATTACAGAGTTAACTCTATACAAATAAGGTGTATCTGGCGACCAGGTATGAAAATCATCATCAGTAATACTAGTAGTTTGTCTAAACGTATGATTAGCATTTGCAGCTATTGTTATTTGTTGGATTATTTTTTTTAATACATAACCTTCTGCATTTATAATTTTTGTTATGATCTTACAGTTTTTAGAGGTGTTATTTTGATTAGTAACAGAAGTTTTAATAGATACTGTACCATTTTTTTTGTTTACAGTAGGTGTCGTAATATGGACTCCTGCATCAAATTTGTCCCAATTATAAGTTACATGTACTTTGTTGGTGGTGACTAAATATAAATCTCTATATAATCCTCCAAATTTCACGTAATCGGTTCTATGTGGATCTGGAGCAATAGTTTTATCAAATCGATTGTCGGCTTTTATAACAATGAGATTGTCTTGCCCAAATTTTACATGATCAGTAATATCAAAATGAAAAGGGATGTATCCATTTATGTTGTGATTACCAACTTTTTTACCGTTTACCCACAACTCAGTAGCATTGTGAACACCTTCAAACTCAAGAAAAACTTTTTTGTTGGAGTTCTCTGCTATGGTTACTGTTTTTCTATACCAACCATATTCTCGAAGATACTTTTTCTGTTCCCAACCCTCACTAATACTATCTAATTCATAAGATACTAATTTTAAGGTGTGT
Organism: Aquimarina aggregata; assembly: GCF_001632745.1. Classification (GTDB taxonomy): domain Bacteria; phylum Bacteroidota; class Bacteroidia; order Flavobacteriales; family Flavobacteriaceae; genus Aquimarina; species Aquimarina aggregata. Next base: position 218,078 of record NZ_LQRT01000058.1, read on the forward strand.
GGTATGGATACTTTAGTCCAATTAGAATCTTTAAAACCAATAGTTTCAGGATCACCCTTTATATTGCCTAGATGAAATTTCCAGCCGTTATTTAAGTTCGTTTTGGTTCTATCTGTATTGGGGTACCCTTGCGGTAACTTTTTTTGTTGAGCAGAAACAGAAACCGTAATGGCAAAGAGGAAAACGATATGCTTTATCATAAGTGTTATTGGGCTTTTTTCCATGCTCTGAAATACTTTATATGAAACTCACCATCTAAACGATTATCATCGGGTAGTGCCCCAAACCATTTATTAGATTCACAATTAAAGTTAACTTCTAAGGGCTGGTGCCAGTGTGTGTTTCTCGCTTCGCGGAAAAGTATCCCATCAATATAAAATCTAATGTATTCTTCTGTCCATTCTAATCCCCATACGTGATAATCTTGCTGTAGTTCTTTAGGGAAATAAAACTTTTTTGTTCTTGAAAAATGTTTTTTAACATCTCCTTTGTCTTTAGGGGCTCTAAATACATGTATGTTAGAATTAAGATCATGTCTATTGTATGCTAAACCAGGAGCATTTTCACAAATATCAATTTCTGTCCACCAATCTTTACTAACATTTGTCATCCAAAAACCAGATACCCAAGGTGCATCCATAAGTTTACATTCTGCTTCAAAATAACCATACAAGAATTTATTTTTACTTTTAATAAAACCTGTAGTATGAGTAAAACCTTCTGGTAATTTTTCTTTTTTATGTTTATTAACTCGAATTACAAGTTCATCGTTTTCGAGAGAAACATTAGATCCATGAAAATATGTCGGTGGACGACCTTTCCATTTCGGATTGTTTGGATACCATTTTTTCTCGTTTAATTGATCACTTGCAAATTCATCAGAGTATTGTTTAAGTAATTCCCATTTTGTTGTATTATTTTGATCAGAAAGGGGGTATAAGTCATTGATACGGGTTATTGCATTTTCTATTTTTATAGAATCGACATAGTTTTTTGGCGGAATGGTTAAATCCTGTGCTACAGCTATACTAAAGGTTATAAGCGATATGAATAGCGAATTGCGTATTTTTTTTCTCATTTTTATGTTTCAATGATTTATAAAGTTAAAACTACCTAATTATAGAGTTTAGAAAGATTCAATTGTATTTTTTAGTATAACATATGTGTTTATTATTTGAGTGATATTTTTAGAGGGTATTGTAATAAAAAGCTTTGAATTGATTACTGATCAGTAGAGTATAAAGAATTTTTATGATTTGCAGCTTTTTTGATGCGTTCAGTTTATAGTGGTGTTTATTGCATGGTTTTAAAACCATTTATTCTCGTTTTTGAACCAAAAGGTGTATAGTAAAATTTAAAGATATCGGCTATATTTTGAATCTTTGTGTAACATAAATCCAAGCTTAATTATGACAAAAAAACTAGTTAATACGTTACTGTTGGGGTTACTTATTTTATTCGTTTCATGTGATTCAAAAAAAAAGGAAGATAAGACAGTACAGGCGGTCACACCTAAACCAAATATTGTTGTTTTTTATGTAGATGATTTAGGGTATGGAGATTTGAGCTCGTATGGAGCCACAGGAGTGCAAACACCTAATGTAGATAGGTTGGCAAACGAAGGTATTAAATTTACAGATGCCCACAGTAGTTCTGCAACATGCACCCCTTCAAGATATTCATTGCTAACTGGTAATTATGCATTTAGGAACAATGCGGCGGTTTTAAAAGGCGACGCACCATTAATTATTGATCCAAGTATAGAGACTTTGCCTGATATGCTTAAAAAGGGAGGTTATAGAACAGGAGTAGTTGGAAAATGGCACCTAGGTTTAGGAAATGGTGATGTGGATTGGAATAAAGAAATAAAGCCTGGTCCTTTAGAAATAGGTTTCGACTATAGCTTTTTAATACCGTCTACAGGAGATAGAGTTCCTTCTGTATATGTAGAAAATCATCATGTTATTAATCATTTAGATAAAAATGATCCCATAGAAGTTAGTTATGTGTCCAAATTTGGAAAAATGCCTAATGGGATTGATCATCCTGAGTTATTACGTCAAAATGCGGATAATCAACATAGCGGAACCATTGTAAACGGTATTAGTAGAATTGGTTTTATGGATGGAGGTACTTCTGCACTTTGGAAAGATGAAGACTTTCCGGATATTTTAACAGATAAGGCTATTGATTTTATAGATCAGTCTAAGGATGATCCATTCTTTTTGTTCTTTTCATTTCATGATATTCATGTACCTAGATTACCGCATGAAAGATTTCAAGGTAAAAGTAGCATGGGACCAAGAGGAGATGCCATTGTTCAGATGGATTGGATGACTGGGAAAGTAATGAAAGCACTAGAAAAACAAAATTTATTAGAGAATACATTGGTAATTTTTACAAGTGATAATGGTCCTGTTTTAAATGATGGGTATGAAGATCTGGCTGAAGAAAAATTAGGGAATCATAAGCCTTCTGGGATTTATAGAGGTGGTAAATACAGTGCTTATGAAGCAGGAACAAGAATGCCCACTATAACTTTTTGGAAAGGTAAAATTGCTCCGGGAGTTAGTAATGCAATTTGGAGTCAAGTCGATATTTATGCTTCATTAGCAAATTTAATCAAACAACCAATCGCAAAAAATACGGCTATTGATAGTGAAAACATGCTACCAATCATGTTATCCGCAAAAGAACAAAAAGGTAGAGACTATTTATTAGAAGAATCTTATACTTTATCACTAAGGAAAGAAAACTGGAAGTATATAGCACCGTTTCCTTTAAATAAGGCAATACCAGACTTTATTGAAAAAGCCAAAAATATAGAAGGAGGGCATACTTATGAACCTCAATTATATGATTTAGAAAACGATCCTTCAGAAAAAAATAATTTAGCAAGTGAGTATGCGGAAAAGGTAACCGAATTAAAAACAGTATTAGAAAAAATAAAAAATAAGACAAACTAATTCTTCTGTTCAAACTTTAAGAGCGTATTACTAAGCCTTAGTTCATTGTTTATAAATTAAAACGTCTATGAATACAGTCAAACGATCAATCAAAATTTCAATAATACTACTTGTTTCTCTTGTAGTTATGTCTTGTTCTAATACAGAAGAAACAAAAACACCGCCCATACCTGATCAGGATTTTAATGAAGATTGGCTCTTTTTTAAAGGGAGTGTTGATAGTGGAGAAAATGTAACATTAGATGATTCTAATTGGCGAAAACTAACACTACCACATGATTGGGCAATCGAAGGACCTTTTAAAAAAGGAAGTGATTTAAGAACAGGTGGACTGCCAGTTCATGGCGTGGGTTGGTATCGGAAACATTTTAATATAGATAAATCTCATCAGAATAAACAGATTTCAATAGAGTTTGATGGTGCAATGAATAACAGCAAAGTTTGGCTTAATGGCACGTATATTGGTGAAAGGCCATTTGGGTATATAGGATTCGAATTTGATTTAACGCCTTATATTAATTTCGGAGGAGATAATGTTATTGCTGTGCAATTATCTCCAGAAGATTTATCTTCAAGATGGTATCCCGGTGCAGGTATTTATAGAAATGTACGCTTAAAACTAAATAATGCAATTCATATCCCTCAGTGGGGGACATATATAACCACTCCTAAAGTAACGGATCAACAAGCTACGGTTAACGTAGAAACAACAATTAAAAATGCAAATTCCTCTACAGCAGAAGTAGTTCTTGAGACTACGCTAAAAGATAAAAATGGAAAAATTGTCGGTGCTGTTTCTGTGCCTTTAACCATAAATGAATCTTCAGAAAAGAATGTAGAACAATCTATCAAAGTTATAAATCCTGAGAGATGGGATATTAAATCACCAACACTATACACTGCGATAAGCAAAGTTTTAGTTAATGGTCAAGAAGTAGATGTATTTACTAGTGAATTTGGTATTAGAACTATAAGTTTTGATGCCAATGATGGGTTTATTCTAAATGGAAATAAAGTTGAACTTAATGGTGTTTGTATGCATCATGATCAAGGACCTTTAGGAACGGCCATTAATTACAGAGCAAAAGAACGTCAGATGCAAATTATGCAAAGTATGGGAGTGAATGCCTTAAGAACGAGTCATAATCCTCCTTCTCCAGAACTATTACAAGTTTGTGATCGACTGGGGATTGTTGTAATTGTTGAGGCTTTTGACGAATGGAAAAAAGGAAAAGTTCCAAATGGATATAATAAACATTTTGATAAGTGGCATGAAAAAGATTTAAGAGATATGATCCGAAGAGATCATAATCACCCATCTGTAATTATGTGGAGTATAGGAAATGAAATACTAGAGCAAAGTGAAAAGGATGGTTGGAAATTGACAAAACACCTTAATGATATTTGTCATGACCAAGACCCGACAAGACCTACTACTATTGGGTTTAATTATTATCCAGCTCCTTTTGTAAATAAACTTGCATATCAAGTAGATGTGGTTGGAATGAACTATTGGCCATTAAGTTATAAGGAAATAAAAGAACAAAACCCTGATATCATTCTTTATGGTTCAGAAACATCATCTTTGACTAGTAGTCGAGGAGTATATCATCACCCTATCGAAGCAGAATTTCAAAAAGAAACACATCATGTTTCTAGTTATGATGCAATTGTTGGTCCACCATGGGCTTATCCCCCAGATGCAGAATTCGATGCACAAGAACAAAACCCATTTTCTTTAGGTGAATTTATGTGGACAGGTTTTGATTACTTAGGAGAGCCAACACCATATGCAGGAAAAGATAATAGTACGCACGGGCGATGGACTTTGGACTGGCCATCTCGATCATCTTATTTTGCTCCTGTAGATTTAGCTGGTTTTCCTAAAGACAGATATTATTTGTATCAAAGTCAATGGACAGCAGAACCTATGGTACACGTTTTACCACACTGGAATTGGGAAGGTAAAGAAGGAAAAACTATACCTGTATATGCATACACCAATTGTGATGAGGTAGAGTTAATCGTAAATGGTAAATCATTAGGAAGAAAAGTAAAGGGAGTAGATACAACAGATATTCCTGCAGAATTTCATGATTTTAAAAAGGGAATGTATACCTCTAAATATCGTTTATCATGGAACGTACCTTATCATCCTGGCAGTATAAAAGTAATAGGATATAAAAATGGTAAGGCTGTTGCCGAAAAAGAAATTAAAACAGCGCAATCTCCTGCAAAAGTGGAATTGTTAGCCGATAGAAATGAAATTAATGCCGATGGAAAAGATTTATCTTTTATTACGGTTAAAATACAAGATAAATTTGATGCCCTTTGCCCTACGGCTACAAATAAAGTAAATTTTAAAGTTACAGGAGAAGGCACTCTTGTTGCAGTGGGAAATGGTGATCAAACAGCCATAACTTCTTTTCAAGCAAATTATAGAGATACTTTTAGTGGTCTATGTTTAGTAGTTGTAAAATCAACAAAAAAAGCCGGAGAAATTAAAATTGAAGCTACTTCTGATGGTTTAGAATCAAATACTATTATTGTCAAAACTAAATAAGATGTTCTTAATATTACAACATGACATACGTAAAGACAAAAATCGATTTGCTAATTTATCTAATACTTGTTAATAGTACAATTTTTAGTGTATTAGGTCAACAAAAATCCCCAAATTTCATTTTTATTTTAACCGATGATCAACCCTATGGTTACATGGGGTGTACTGGAAATCCTATTGTAGAAACTCCTAATTTAGATCTTTTGGCAAATGAGGGCGTCTTGTTTGATAATGCGCATGTTACTAGTGCCATTTGTACACCTAGTAGAATCTCTATTTTATTAAGTCAATATGAAAGAAAACATGCTGTGAATTTTAATTCTGGGACTAGTGTTTCTGAAGAAGCATGGGAAAATTCATACCCTGTAATCATGAAAAATGCAGGTTATTATACCGGTTGGATAGGCAAAAATCATGCACCTGTTGGTAATGGAGGATATCAAAGTGGAGTGATGGAGAAGAGTTTTGACTATTGGTATGCCGGTCATGGACATTTGTCGTTTTATCCGAAAGATAGACACAAGATTTTTCATAAAGCACAATCAGATACCCAAAATGAAATTATTGCAGAAGGAGTTATAGATTTTTTAGACATAAATAAAAGAAAGTTAGAAGGAGCCGTTCATTTCTTAGATAGTAGACCAGAAAATAAACCATTTTTACTATCTATTAACTTTAATTTGCCCCATGGTGCAAGCACCAGTACGATGAAGTTAAAAGATACCGATGACGATATATATAAAACCCTTTATAGAGATGTAGAGATTCCTTTACCCCAAAATTATATTGCAAAAAAAGATATTAAAACACCAAAACTACCATCAGATCTATATAAAGTAGAAAACAGGCAAACAGGATATGATTATGTAGATAACCCTGAAGATTTAAAAGAGAGATATATTCGACAACTTCAGGCCATGACAGGTATTGATCGCCTGATTGGTCATCTAGTAAAAAAGCTTAAAGACTTAAAATTAGATGATAATACAGTACTTGTTTTTACTTCAGATCATGGATTGTTTATGGGAGAACAAGGTATAGGAGGTAAAGCTTTATGTTACGAAAAAACAACACATGTACCTTTGCTTGTGGTTCAACCATCATTAAAAAATAAGAATAAAGGAAGAAGAACTAATGCCCTTGTGCAAACTATAGATATTGCTCCAACCATGTTGGCTATGGCAGGAATAGAAATTCCAGAGTCTTTTCAAGGAAAAGATATTTCTAATTTGATTCGGGGAGATAAAAAAGAGGTTAGAGAATATGTATTTACAGAAAATTTATGGTCTACTCAATTTGGTAACCCCAGATGTGAAGCAGTACAAAATAAAGAGTGGAAATATATAAGATACTATGATAACAATACTTTTCCTGCCAATAAAAAAATTGAAATAGCTAAAGAACTAGGGATTGATATTAATAAAATGTTGTATAAAGTGAATGATAGAGATATTCCTATTTATCGCAACTTTATAGAATCCCCCTTAAAAGGAGAGCAACCTGTTTTTGAAGAATTATATCATTTAAAAAATGACCCCCAAGAGCTTCATAATTTAATTGATGAAGAAGAACACAAAATTGTTTTGAAAAAATTAAAAGAAGCCTGGAAAGCAGAGATAAAAAATGCTCGTGGATCAGGATCTCATAAAGTGGTCAGATATACTCATGATAGTCAATCCGAAATAAAATATAAAAACATAAAAAAATAGTAATGAGAAATGTATTAGCTATTTGGATTGTAGGTTTTTAGATGATAAGGAAATTATAGGCGAAGTAGACTATGTACAATATTATATTTTTTTATCAGATTCTGTTTGTGATTTTAAAACCTATAGAAAAATAGGTAAAATTTAAATCAAAGTTCAAGACCCTACTTATGTCATTATTTTAGGAAGGAAAAATAATTTCAACATTAAATACAACAAGAAAATGAAGAATAAAAAATACCTGTTTATACTTCTTATATTAATACTATATGGTTGTAAAAAAGAAGTTTCGGTAGAGAAACTTGAACAAACAAACAACAATAAGCCTAATATTATTTTAATTCTTACAGATGATCAAGGCTGGGCTGATGTTGGCTTTAATGGAGGAACTGATATTCCAACATCAAACTTGGACAGACTTGCTGCAGAAGGAGTTGTTTTTTCTAACGGATATGTATCTCATCCGTATTGTAGTCCTTCAAGAGCTGGTTTACTAACTGGACGTTATCAAGCTCGTTTTGGGCATGATTGTAATATGCCATATGAAGGAAATAATGATGCTTCAGTTGGTACACCTCTTTCAGAAAAAATGATTTCAGAAGCTTTAAAAGAAAATGGATACAGAACAAGTGCTATCGGAAAATGGCACGTAGGAGATCATCCTGATTTACATCCTACATCGCAAGGATTTGATCATTGGTTTGGTTTCCCAGGAGGAGGGATGAACTATTGGGGAATTTCAAAAGGTGCTTTAAACACAATTTATCGTAATGGTAAAAAAGTTCCAGAAGAAGAATTATCATATCTAACCGATGATTTTACAGATGAAGCTATTGATTTTATTACTAAAAAAGACAAAAACCCTTTCTTTATTTATCTTGCGTACAATGCACCTCATACTCCCGACCACGCAACAGCAAAATATTTAAAAAATACTAAGCATATAGAATACGGAAATAGAAATGTATATGCAGCTATGGTAAATGCTGTAGATGTAGGTGTAGGAAGAATTGATTCTACCTTAGTGGCAAACGGAATTAAAGAGAATACTATCGTTGTTTTTTTAAGTGATAATGGAGGACGTTTAAATGCCGATAACAGACCAAATCGCGGGCATAAGGGAATGCTATTTGAAGGAGGGATCAAAGTGCCATTTTTTATAACATGGCCAGAGAAACTAGAACCTAATCAAAAATATAAAAAACCAATTAGTTCTCTTGATTTGTTTCCTACGTTCTTAGAAGCGGCGCAACTGGATGTCTCAAACGAAAAACAATTAGACGGTACGAGCTTACTACCCTATATTTTAGAAAAAAAGAAAACTAATCCGCATGAGATATTGTTTTGGCGATCTGTAGGTGGTTTTGAATATGCAGTTAGAAAAGGGAATTTTAAGTTATATAAAAGTGCATACAAAAAGAAGACTTTGTTATTTGACTTAGAAAAAGATAGTTATGAACGACATGATATTTCTGATGAGAATCCAGAGATAATAGCAAATTTAGAGTTAGAATATAAGAAATGGGATGCCAAAAACATTGCTCCTGGTTGGTTAGATCCACATGCAGAGAATGTATTACTTGAAGAAGAAAGATTGCAAAGTATTCTACAAAAATCGATCAAAAATAATTAAAGAAGTGATGACCAAATGGTTTAATTAAATAAAGAGATTCAAATTAGAAGAACTAATTAATGATAATGTTCTAAGTTATTGAAACAAAGAAAACAACGAGATGAGAATAATCATATTAACAGCACTGCTAGTAAGTTTACATGTATCCCTAATAGCAAAAGATTATAATGTATTAGACTATGGTGCAAAAGGGGATGGGGTTACAAAAGACACTAAGGCAGTTCAATTAGCAATAGATACTGCTGCAAAAAATGGAGGAGGTAAAGTGATAATTCCTGCTGGCAAAAAAGTTGTGATCGGAACCATATTTTTAAAAGATTTTATAACGCTTCATATTGAAAATGGTGCTGTTTTATTAGGGAGCCCTAATATTGAAGATTATTCTGATAAGACACATAAAAACATGTATAAAAACGAACCACATATGGATCGATGCTTAATTTATGCAAATGAAGTAAAATCTATCGCTATAGAGGGGTACGGAACTATAGATGGCAACGGGCATCCAAATAATTTTAATAATAAAACAGGGAGACCAATGTTAATTCGATTAATGAATAGTAAAGATATTCATTTAAGAGATGTAACAATTATAAACCCTGCAGCTTGGACTTCAGCGTTTTTATATTGCAATGAGATCAATGTAGATGGAATTAAGATTCATAGCCGAGTAAATCATAATGGTGATGGATTAGATTTTGACGGTTGCTCAAACGTAAGAGTTTCAAATAGTTCATTTAATACTAGTGATGATTCTATCTGTTTACAAGCATCACAACCTAATATTCCTTGCAAAAATATAGTAGTCACAAATTGCACTTTTGAAAGTAAATGGGCAGGTATGAGGATTGGTCTTCTTTCTAGAGGAAACTTTGAATCGGTAACAGTAAGTAATTGTACGTTTAGTAATATCGATGATTCAGGTTTAAAAATACAAATGAACGAAGGTGGAGAAATGAAAAATATGGTATTCTCAAACTTAATTATGAAAAATGTTCCCAGACCTATTTTTATGACTTTTGCGCAGCAAAAAGCGTGTGTAGACGCTCCTGAAGAAATGTACCCTATGAAAGCTATGCATAATTTTATTTTTAAAAATATGGTGATAGATAATAGTCAAATAGATAAAAATTCAGCATTATTCATAACAGGTATAACAGGGCATTACATCGAAAATATTATACTTAAAGATATACAGATGACTGTTAGCGGTGGCGGTACAGAAAAAGATGCCCAGAAGAATGATATCAAAGAATATACATTAGATGTGCTAGATGGCTGGTGGCCCGAATTTCATTTAGTAGGAACATTGCCATCTTATGGAGTCTATGCACGACATGTAAAAGGATTATATCTTGAAAATATTCACTTAAAAACGGTATCTAATGATAAGCGATCTCCTATTATTTTTAATGATGTTATTGATGCTGAAGTGCACAATATTTTTACAAATAGAAAACGTGTTTCAGAAAAAGAAATAATAAAAAACTAATGAAAATGTATACAAGAGTTTTAGTATTGGCGATTATTTTGATGATGCTTTCTTGTTCATCAAAATCAGGTGATTTTGATGTTCGAGATTATGGAGCCGTTGGAGATAGCTTGAAGATAAATACCGTATTTATACAAAAAGCAATTGATGCATGTCATAAAAATGGAGGAGGAACTGTAGTAATTAAAGATGGTATATATATTTCGGGAACCATTTTACTAAAAGATAAAGTAACTCTACAAATTGAACAGAATGCAACATTGTTAGGAAGTTCAAATCCTTTAGATTACCAAAGTATAGATACTTTTGTCGATGCTACCGGACAGGAACGAGGAAATTGCCTTATTGGTGGTATAAGACTATCCGATGTTAGTATTATTGGTGATGGCATAATAGACGGAAACGGGGCGGCATTTACTTATGAAAATATCGTGGCTAAAAAGAAAGAATTAAAAATCAATCCTAACGATAAGAAATTTGGAATAAATCGCCCTTTTTTACTGCGGTTCGTGAATTCCTCTAATGTAAAGATAAAGGATATAAGATTGCGACAACCGGCAGCTTGGACATGTCATTTTTATCAGTCTCATGATATAATAGTTGATAATGTATCTATCTATAGCCATGCAAATCAAAATAACGATGGGATTGATCTGGATTCGAGTTTTAATGTTGAAATAAAAAACTGTACAATTGATACAGGAGATGATGCTGTTTGTTTTAAGACAACCAGCCCATTGCCTACGCATCATATAAAAGTTCAAAATTGTAATCTAAAAAGTGAATGGGGAGCTTTAAAATTTGGTACAGAATCTATGGGAGATTTTTATAATATCGAGATAAATGATTGTCAAATTAATGATACTAGAGGAGGAGGAATTAAAATTCTAAGTGTAGATGGAGCTAATATTCATGATATCCAAATCGAAAATATAAACATGAACAATGTGGATATGCCCATTTTTATTAGATTAGGAGAACGTCTGCGTACCTATAGAAATGCAGATAAACAAACCGTAGGTTCAATAAGTAAAATTTCTATTAAAAATGTGATTGCTACCACCAGAAATATAAAAGAATCAAGAATTTCACCGCCTACTGGTATTTTTATGACAGGAACTCCTGATCATAAAATAGGAAAAGTAACACTTGAAAATATAGCAATTACACTCCCAGGTAAAGGACTTATTTCAGATTTAAAAGAAGTTAGTGAACAAATTGACAAATATCCTGAATATAGTTTTTTTGAAGTACTACCTGCCTATGGGATTTATGGTCGACATATAGAAGATCTTAATATGTCGGGAGTACAATTTGATATAAAAACAAAAGACGAAAGAAAATCTATTGTTTTACAAGATGTAGTAACCAGCACTAATGATACTTTGAAAATAAAATAAAATGAAGAAGAAAAACTTAAGGTACTTACAATCGATAACCAAACTATTGTTTTTTCTTTCGTTCTATGCAACTATTGCACAAAATACTTCTACAGCTTCTGAAGAAAAACCTAACGTTTTGATTATATATACTGATGATCATCGATACACAGGGGTGCATGCTTTGGGAAATCAAGAAGTCGAAACTCCTAATATGGATAGCTTGGTAAAAGATGGTATCTCTTTTTCTAACACTTATTTGATGGGAGCTTTTTCTGGTGCTACCTGTGTACCTAGTAGAGCGATGTTATTATCAGGAAGAAACCTTTTTCAGCTAGAAGGACAAGGGCATGTTATTCCAAAATCTCATACTACTATTGGGGAAACTTTTAAAAAAGCGGGCTATTATACTCATATAGTAGGCAAGTGGCATCAAGATAATAATTCTTTAGTACGTTCATTTGATTCTGGTGATAAGATTATGGGACGTGGTTTATACCTAACAGATCATTTTAGAATGCCTTTGTGGGATTGGGATAAGGAAGGAAAGTTTAGTAAAGATGATGCTTACCTTTTAGTATATGATAAAGAAGGAAAAGTAATTAGAAGATCATTGAATGATCAAGATAAAAAAGGACCTTTTGGTACAGAGGATATAGGGCCCCATACTTCGGAAATTTTTGCTAAAAGCGCATCACAATTTATTTCACAATACGATAAAGAACAGCCTTTTTTGATGTATTTAGCATTTCATGCACCACATGATCCACGTCAAGCTCCAGATGCGTACAAAAAAATATATGATGTAAATCGTATAAAATTACCTCCGTCATATATGTTACAGCATCCATTTGATAATGGACATATGGTATTAAGGGACGAAGAATTAGCACCTTGGCCAAGAACCAAACAAGTGGTTCAACAACAATTAGCAGATTATTATGCCATAATTTCACACTTAGATGCACAAATTGGTAGTGTAATTAAAACATTAAAAGAAAGTGGTAATTATAATAATACGTTAATCATTCTTGCAGGAGATAGCGGTCTAGCAGTTGGAAACCACGGTTTAATAGGTAAACAAAATATTTATGATGAAGATGGTGTTCATGTACCTTTAATTCTAGCGGGTGGAGTTATAAAAAATAAAGGAAGTACGATAGAGGCATATAACTATATTCATGATATTTTTCCTACAATTTGCGAAATTACCAAAACACCAATACCCAGTTCTGTTACAGGAAAAAGTTTATTAGCCGTAATGAAAGAACCAAGAAAGAAACATAGAGTATATACATATCATGCATATAAACAGTTTCAGCGAGCTTATAGAAAAGGAGATTATAAGTTGATAGAATATGTTAGAGCAAAAGATTTTACCAAGGCTAGAGGTGAGTTTGAAACAGGATCTAGAGTAACTCAACTTTTTAATATAAAGAAAGACCCATGGGAGGTTATAGATCTGTCTTTTCAACCTGAATATAAAGTTATATTGCATCAAATGCGAAATGAAATGAAGACAGAATCGATAAGATTGGGTGATAAAAAAGAAAATATTTGGGGAGAGAAATATGATTTTTGGGACTATTACTAAAATATTATATTAAACAATTACGCAAAAATTTATTTTTGAGATTTTTGCGTAATTGCATTTGTTTTGTATAGTGTTAATCTTTTAAAATTAACCAATTAAGGTTTGCAATCTTATCTGCTCCCCACATGGATTTAAAGACTACTACAATATTTTGCATGCCTGTAACTTTTTCTTTTACATCCACTTCCATAGTTTCCCATGTGTTCCAACCTCCGGTAAAATGTACAGGGAATTCAGCAATTAATTTACCTTTAGGATTGTCTAGTCGTACTTCAAAACTTCCTTTTCTTTGTCCGCAAGCAAAACGTGCAGCAATAGTTTTTGCTTGACCATTACCAAAATCAACATCATTAAATTTAACTTGTCCCATCATTTTTGTATCGCATACCATCCACCCTTTAGGTTCGTTCCCATCAACAAAAGCAGTTTTAGCTCCTTTTATCTCATTATAGCGATCTATCTGAATGGTGTCTCCTATAGTTGGTTTGGTTATCCCTCTTAGTGTTGGTTTTACTTTTTTGATTGTTCCGTCCTTCTTAAATTCCATGTAATCTGCGCGCATAGAGCGTAATCTACTGTATCCGCTTATTTCCCACCAATGATAAAATAAAATCCACTTTCCCTTGTATTGTACTATAGAGTGATGATTAGTTCCATTTCCTATATTATCCATGATTTTACCACGATAGGTAAAAGGACCAAGAGGATTTTTACTAGTTGCATAGCCAATAGTGTATCCTTCTTCTGGAAAAACATGAGCAAATGTGTAGTAATAGGTTCCATTATACTTAAAAGGAAAAGACCCTTCTTTATAACTAGAAGGTAATCCTTCTACTTTAATCGGTTCTCCTTCAATTTCTTTCATGTTATCTTTTAGCTTAGCAACATAAATATCATCACCACCTCCATAATATAAATATGCTTTTCCATCGTCGTCTAAAAGTAGTCCTGGATCAATACCTTTAACACCTGCTATGTAATTTTTTTCCCATTTAAATGGTCCAGCTGGATTTTTTGATGTTCCTACGCCGATTCGTCTAAAAAATGACCCATCTTCGGGTTGAGCAGGGTAGTAGTAGTAGTAAGTGTCACCTTTTTTTATACAATCAGGCGCCCACATGCCTAATGAATTTTTTTTACCCCAAGGAACCTCATTCTGATCAAGAATTTTTCCGTGATCTTTCCATGTGGCACCATTTTCTAATGAAAAAATGTGATAATCTGGCATACAGAATTTTGGAGCATTTTCTTCAGAAACAGGTACAATATCATGAGATGGATAAATATATAATTTGTCGTCGAAGACCCTAGCAGTTGGATCTGCGGTATACATGTGTGTTACTAGTGGGTTTTGCGCAAATGTATAAATAGAGATAAGGCAAAATATAATACTATATTTTTTCATAAGATAAAATTTCTAATCTATTAATTTAATATGATCACTAAATTCTGATTTGAAACTAAACTCTGTAGCTACAGATGTTTGTATTTATAGAACATATGTGTTATACCATATGTTTAAATAAGAGAGTGTAGGCATCAAAAAAGGTTTAATTTATACTAATTTCGTAAAAAGAATGTCTAAATATAAAATGCGAAACTTTTAGTAACAAAAAAAGACTGTCTTTTCAGACAGCCTTTTTATTATTATGTTGAAGATTTAGACTAAGTTATGTTTATTCTATAACTAGTTTATGTTGTATTTTAATATCTTCTCCTTGTAGATCTAATAGGTAAATACCTTTAGGTAATCCTTGTAGATCAATTGATTTTTGAGTAGTGTTTTCTATATCTGCCGAATGAACAACCCTGCCGCTCATATCTGTGATTATGGCTGTGGCATTTTTAATATTTTTATTAAAATCGATTGTGAAGATTCCATTGTTAGGATTTGGATACAGAGCTACTTTCAAATCAGCATTCTCTTTAAGCGGTCCTATAAATTGACTACGGGCTGAACTAATAGTAGAGAACTGCCAATGTTGATTTTGATTTCCATTGCTGGAAGACCATAAATAGAGATTTTGACCATTGGCACCACCATTACCACCATCTATAGAAAATCCAGAAGCATTTCTTTTTTCTAGTCTGAATTTCCCATTACCTACATTTACTTTTCTCCAGTGTTGGTTTTGGTTGTTGTTTGAGCAGGTCCAAAGATATACATTTTGACCATTGCTACCGCCATTGCCACCATCAAGGCAGAAGTTGGTATTATTCTTTTGGTATGAATAATATCCGTTTCCTCGATTAATCTCTACCCATTGCTGATTAACATTACCATTGCTAGCAGACCATAAATATACATTTTGACCATTTGCTCCACCGACATTACCATCTATACCAAAGTTAGTTGCATTTCCTTTTCTTAGTGCAACAATAGTATTGTTTCCTCCACCAGGATTACCGCCACCTACATTTCCACCAGTAAAGATACGAACCCAGTCAACTTCTAAAGCAGGAAAGTTTTGTCCAGGTCTCGCGGCATTTGCAGCCGTTGGGTTATCAGGTTGTTCTGGATCTGCATTTATTGTATGTGGACTTGTAGAGAAAATTAGCCCCAAAGGATTATTCTCTGCAGCTGCATCACCTGGTTGGGCAGAAGACATATATTTTACGCCATCATAATAAAAAGACAATTCATTTGGTGTCCATAATATTCCCCAACGGTGCCATTCAAATGGATTTCTGTTTAATACATTGTTTGCACTTGTGGTTGTACTAGAAACTCCATTAATATTTCTTTTTCCTCTATAATGATGGGAAGAAGTAGCTCTGTTATTGAAGAATTTTTGAGAGAATCCACTATACTCCATGACATCAATTTCGGTAGTGGTTTCACCATTTACACGATTTCCCCAAATCCACCATGTTGGCCAAACAGATCCATTGGGATTCCACTGGATACGAACTCTAGCTTCATAGAAACCATATTTAATATTGCCTGGACCAGCAAATTTTTGCTTAGAAGTAATCCAACCTCCTTTAATGATCCCATTATTGGTATACGTGTTTTTTAATTTGAGTGTACCATTATTTACAACAACTTGGTCTCTAGTAAAAACGCCATTTGTTCGAATAAACCATCTGTTCTCATTGAGGCTATTGCCATTAAACTCATCAGCATATACTACATTCCATCCAGATCCGGGTGGTTGAGCAAATGTTATCATCGGGTATATCATAAGACATAATATACCAATAAGTGTTTTTGTGTTTAATTGTTTCATTTGTTTGTGTTTTAAATATTAAGTTTTCTTAAGAGTTCAGTTTTGATCCAATTGCTTATCATGTTTTGATAAAAAGTCTGTTATAAATTAATGAATCAGCACATTGTTTTGAAACTAAAATATGAGAGTCAAGTATCTTATTAGATTTGAATAAATTTATATCATTTTTCAGGCATAAAACCAGATAAGCATACTTGAACAAACACCTCCTGAATCTGATAATTCGAAGGTGTTTATTAAGTATAATTGCTTTATTCGATGACTAGTTTATCTTGTAAGTTTAAATCTTTGCCTTGCAAATTGAGTATATAAATACCACGTGGCATTCCTTGTATATTTATGGATTGACTAGTTGTATTTTCTATAACTTCTCGATATACGATTCTTCCAGTAATATCAGTTAATACAACAGATACATTACTAGTTTTTTGGTTAAAATCGATATTGAAATTTCCTTTTGATGGATTTGGATAAATTTTTATTTGACTTACTGTTGTTTCTTTTGAAGGGGCAATAAATTCGCTTTTGCCTGAAACATTTCTGAATACAAATCCATCTATGTTAAATAAATATGGGCCGGCACCTTTGTGAATAAGACGAACTGTTTTTACTCCTGCATTAATAAATATGTTTCCTGTTGAAACTTTTTTATAGTCATTCCAATTGTTAGTTTTTGGAACATCTAATTTTCCCAATGTATTTCCGTTAATAGTAAAATCTATAGTACCTCCACTACCACCAGAAGAAGCATACACATCTATAGCATATGTCCCAGCAGCTGGAACATCAATATAGTGCTCGGACCATGAGTTGTTTCTAATATACCCAAGCGCTTTTTTATTATTTGGGATATTTACTACTCTTACTTCATTAGATAAAGCTTTATAATTTTCGGCTTCAAGTGTTCCTGGAATTTTAACCACAGTTCCATTGCCGCCGCCATTATTCCCACCACCATTATTTCCGCCACCAGCGTTACCTCCTTGCCATACTCTTACAGATCTAATTTGAAAAGAAGGAAGGATATCAGATACTTTTGGAGCAAATCTTGGTGGAGTATCTGGATGCGTTACTACATGTGGACTTGAAGAAAAAATTAATTTTAAAGGCACATTTTCTTTTGCTGCATCTTCAGGACGATCAGAAGACCCATAAGGTACTCCATCATAATAGAAGGTAACTCGTGTAGGAGTCCATAGCATTCCCCATTTGTGCCAATTAAATTCGTCTCTTGGTGAATTTTTATCAGTAATAGCAAATTTTTTGGCACCACCAGGTCCAATAGAAGCTTTGTTTCTGTAGTGGTGAGAACTAGTTGCATTGCCATTAGCTTTAAAATTAGTCCATCTACTATATTCCATGATATCAAATTCGGTAGGGATGTAATTGCTTTGTCCCCCTTCCCATAGCCACCATGTAGGCCATATTTTTCCACCTATCCAATTGAAGTTAATTCCTTGGCGATTTATTCTAATGTCGGCTTCAAAATATCCATATTTAGGAAAAGCTCCACCATTTCCAAATTTTATTTTGGAATCTACCCATCCACCTCTTCTTCCGGCTGTTCCTGAGCTAACAAGATTGTTTTTTATGGTCAAAATGCCATTAGCCACACTTACCATATTAGCTTTAAACTGTCCTTCTCCATCTCCATTACCGTTGTTGTTCTTTACTCTCCACTTACTAGTGTCTAAAGAATTACCGTTAAAATCATCTTGAAATACCGGGTTTCCCCAGCCATTACCGGGCGGTTGTCCAAATGTTAAAATCGGATATACTATAAAACATAATATACCAATAAGTGTTTTTGTGTTTAAGTATTTCATTTGTTTGTGTTTAAAAGTGTGTTTATGCCCAGTTAAGACATAATGTGTTTATACGTTAATTAAAAATATTACTATAGGTTTTAAGAGTTGTTTGATAATATATAGTGGTAAATAATTTTAACGAAAACGTTTTCGTAAAAGACAAAACGACTCCCATTAACACATTAAAATAATGCGAAAACTTCTAAAAATATGTATTAAATTTAATGTAAGCTTCTTCCTGTCGGAAGTGTTTTGTAGATCTACGTATTTATTAAATAATTAAGCTTAGTTTATATTTTTATAGATACAATATAATGAAATAAATTATGTTAAAGGCTTGTAAAATAGAATATTGTACTAGTAAGTATGGATTATTATATTAAATGTAATAAATACATTAATTCGTTGTAAATATTGCAAACATTTTTGCGAATTAAACATTTTTTTTAAGCGTTTTTTACCAAAAAATCACTCAAATTACTAACGTTTTGGAGATTTGATAAACGCCCCCAGTTTTAAACGGCTGACTTTATACTATTATCTTCCTGAGTTTTGATTTTTTAATGAATTTTATTCCTTCTTCTAGTGCTCTATAAGATCAAATGGTATTTGCAAAAATATAAGTTTCTTGACTCATATTCTCATCGTAATTATAGAGGCGCTCTTCTAGTTATAAATTGATCATTTCATATTAACATGATCATTCTTGAATACTTTTCTCGCCACTATTTTATAGCTGATATTCCAGAATAGAATATTTCCTAGCTGTATTTTAGACTATTAAAATAAGAATTACATTTATACTATTAATATTATCGGGTATTACTCTGGATTTTTAGAATATACATATCAACTACAATAATCAAAATAATACTAGGAAGTTTGTTAGGAATACGCTTACTATGATTTTTCTTTACCTGTTTGCTAACGCAAGAAAATAAAAAGAACAGACAATACTACATAGTAATATCAACAAAGATATCTTGCAAGTTTTTATTAAAGTTGATTTTATATATGTTTATCTATATTAATATTAAGTGTGTCTACGACATAATTAAATAGTAATTTCTGTTGAAATTGACGGAGTAGCTCCTAGGTCTTGACTTCGTTGTGATGGTAATGCACCTCCTATATATACTTTATAGTTACCTTTTCTTAAGATCTCTTCACCATTTTCATTAAATTGATTTAGCGAATTCTGGCTGAATTTAAAAACTATTTTTTTTGTTTCTCCAGGTTTTAGTAATTCTCTTTTAAATGATTTTAAGTCATATATCGGGTCTTCTTTCCCTGCTAATGGCGAACTTATGTATAACTGAATCACCTCTTCAGCTGCAATATTTCCGGTATTAGTTACCTCTGCAGAGATATTAAGATCAGAATCTACAACTATGTTGTTATACTCAAATTTTGTATATGACAATCCAAAGCCAAAAGGATACAAAGGTTCTTTAACCATATATTTATATGTTCTTCCTTTCATATCATAATTTTCATAAGGTGGTAATTGAGAAACTGATTTAGGAAATGTAATAGGTAATTTTCCTGAAGGAGCTATGTCTCCAAATAACACATCGGCTACAGCATTTCCTCCTTCTTCACCAGGGTACCATACAAAGAGTATTGCATCTGCTAAATCATGAATTTCAGGAATAGCAATTGGACTTCCTCCTGTTAAAACTAAGACTAGAGGATTTTTACTGTCTTTCTTAAGTTTTTTAATATAGTCGATTTGGTTTTGGGGTAATTTCAAAGTTTTTTTATCTCCTTTTTCTGAAGATGCCAGTGCTTCACCTTCTTCGCCTTCTAATAATGAAGAAATTCCCATTACAGCAATACAAACATCTGCTTGCTTGGCTTCTCCAGTAGACCAGTCAATCGGATTAACGTTTTCTCTAAATGGTAAAACACCAGATTTATAATTAATGCTGGTACCAGGACTTACTTTACCTACGATACCATCTAAAATAGTTTGAGTATTACTAGTTACCCCGTAATAGTTACCTAATAAAACTTCTTCATTCGAGGCGTTTGGGCCTACGATATAAGCAGTTCTAATATCCTTTTTAAGAGGTAAAACATTGTTTTTGTTTTTTAATAACACAATAGATTTTTGTGCAACTTCTCTGGCAATTTTTCGATGCTTTTCAGAATCAATTACATCTGCAGTTATAGTATCATATGGGTTATTTCCGGGAAGATCAAAGAGACCTAGTTTAAAACGTGTAAGTAGATTTTCTTTTAGTCTTTGATTTAGTAATTCTTCTGTAATTAGTCCTTGTTCTAAGGTACTTTTTAAATTTGAGTATACATTTCCGCAGTTTATATTTGTACCACTTTTTAGGGCCAATGCGGTTGACTCTTCTGGAGTATTCGTAACCTTATGATATGTATGAAAATCTGCTATTGCCCAACAATCAGAAACTATATAACCATCAAATCCCCAGCTTTTTCTGAGGATATCTTGTAATAAATAAGGACTACCAGAGCATGGCTCTCCTAGAGTTCGATTATAAGCACCCATTACGCCTTCGACATTAGCCTCTTGCACTAAAGCTTTAAAAGCAGGTAAATAAGTTTCAAATAAATCTTTTTTAGAAACTACTGCATCAAATTCATGTCTTAATTCTTCTGGCCCAGAATGAACCGCGTAATGTTTGGCACATGCGGCAGCTTTCATATATTTTGGATCATCTCCTTGTAGGCCTTTTACAAAAGAGACGCCAATTCTACTTGTTAGATATGGATCTTCACCATAGGTTTCTTGTCCACGACCCCATCTAGGATCTCTAAAAATATTCACATTAGGTGACCAAAAAGTTAATCCAGCATATCTACTTCTGTTATTTATTTTTATAGCTTCATTGTATTTTGCCCTAGCCTCGTCAGAAATTGCAGTTCCTACACGTTGTATTAAATCATCGTCAAAAGTTGCTCCAAAGGCTATGGCTTGCGGAAATACAGTAGCTCTACCATTTCTGGCTACGCCGTGTAAAGCTTCGTTCCACCAATTGTATTCTGGTATTCCCAACCTTTCAATTGGAGGGCATATGTCAAGCATTTGAGATGCTTTTTCTTCTAATGTTAATTCTTCAATTAGTGCATCTGCACGTTCGTCATTAGTTAAGGTTGTGTTTTGCCATTTATATTTAGGTGGTGCAGATTGCTTTGGTTGTGTCTTTTTGGGTTGTGCTAAATCTTCATTATCTGTTTTTGTTTGCGTAGTACAACTAGATAAACCTGTAACAATAGTAAGAAGGAATATTAGTATTCTTTTTGAGTAGGTTGATGGATTAAGTTTCATGAATTGTGTCCTATGGTTTTAAATACATTCGAAAATGCAATTATTTCGTGTATTTAATAGTCACAGATGTATGTTTTTGTATAACAAATGCTTTTTTTCTCTTTATGAATACTGTTTAATTCTAAGTGAATAATTGAGAATCAGGCATTTTTATAGAGTAAAAAATAACATATTCTTTTTGTTATTTAAAATTGTTTTTTACAAGTATATTTTTACTGTTTTAACATAATGTTTAAACATTTGTTGTATATAATTGAATATTAGTACTTATGGTTTTTGGGTATTTCCCCTAAATTGTTAAAGAATAATTAAAGTGAATAATCGTATGGAAAAATTTATTATCCAAATTTATTTATCACTTATGTTTTTGTGTACAACTAATGGTGTATTGGGGCAAAACATGAGTTTAAGAGGGGATCCCAATATACCCATAGAGAGTACTTATATTTTTGATTTTGAGAATTCTTATGTTGATAGTTTTGTTTGTCTTGTAAGGGCAGGCACAAACAATATTTCTATCACTGGTTTAAATACTTCTTTTGGAAATACAGCTTCTTATAATCTATGTTTTACACATAAATTCTCTACAATTACTAATCATAAATTTTTGTCATGATGAAAAAATTACCAAGATATTTTTTAATTTTTATTTTACTGTTAGCAGTTACTAATTCTTTTTCTCAAGCGAATATTACGATAATAGCGTCTGCAGAAAAAATACCTATTGCTACTGTTTCTGCTGCTGCTGCTGGAGATCGAACATTTAGTGTTCCTTTTTCATATACTTCAGATGCTACGATAAATACATTAACTGTAGAGTTAGAATTTGTAGCTTTTGGCGGTAACGGACCTTCTACATTTCCTATTCCAGGTTCGGCAGCTACATTTACCAATTTACCTGCAGCAACGAATGCTCCTTTGATGGCTACTTTAACATTTCCATCTGATAACCCTATAACAGATGCGGTTACTTCTGATGTTTGGACTATTAGCTCTACAGGAGGTACGGCGGCCGGGAGTGATTTATCCGTTACTGGAGCGGGTCCAAATGCTGGCTATAGAGTTAAATTTACAACAGATAATGATCTTAATACAATTACAGGAGAACCAACTAGTGGTGGTGGGGGTGATTTCCCGTTAAATGCCTCGGGACCAGTTTCAAATGTTGAGTTTAGAGATTTAAATATTACGCAAATAACAGATGTTGCAGCTCCTCCATCATTTATTAGGATAGAGAATATTACAAATGCTGCTTCTGGAGGTGTATCTGGTAATCCAATTGCATCAGTAACTAGAGGGCAAACTTTTCCTGTTGAATTTACATATTCTTCTAACGTAGATATTTCAGAACTAACAGTAAATCTAGAGGTTGTAGGTTTTAATGGGGCTTTTAGAGAATTTCCTTTACCAGGTACAGAAGTTGTACTAACAAATTTAGTTGCAGGGGATAATTTAACGGCAACTGCAATGTTAACATTCCCAACAACGGCAAACGTAACTGCGGGAAATGGAGATATTTGGACTTTAGATCCTTCACAAGTAAATGATGATGGTAACCCTCGAGACAATGATCCAATTGCTCTAAGAAATAATGTTGGTAGCGCATCTACTAATTATAGAATTCAATTTACTATAGGTTCTGGGCAAGCTTTTTCTAATCCGAATAATGGAAGTGGTATAAGATTAGATACCTTTATCTCTGTTGTTAATGAAGCCCCAGCTACAAATCAATTGATTTTGGACGGGACACCTAATAGTTTTGAAAGCACTACTAGTATTCCGAATTTTGATATTATGTATGAAGCAGATAGAGCTGTTGATATAACTGTTGAGGTGTTCGCTAATGATGGTATGGGAAACCCTACGGGAGTTAGTTTAGGTGGTGTAACGTTATCTAATCAACCGATTACAACTGGTTTGTCTACTGTTCCTTCGACTTTAACTTTTGCAACAGCATTATCGCCAGGTGATTATTTATTTACTGGATCTTATGTAGATACAGGTACTATGGCGAATGAGGTAGTCGCGAGTAATATCGAATTTACTGTAACTCCTGTTAAAGAACTTATTTTAGATAGTGATACTACAACTTTTGTTAGTGCGACTAGTTTCCCTGATTTTGATATCTCTTACCAATCAGATGAGCCAGTAAATATTTTTGTTGAAATCAAAGCAGATGATGGTATGGGAAATCCTACCGGAGCAGCCTTGGGAGGTGTTACTCTTAATAATCAAGCTGCAACTACTGGTAGTGCAGTTGTGGTTAATACTACTGTTGGTATTTTTGGAATGCCAGCGTTACCATTACCTCCAGGAGATTATTTATTTACTGGAGCTTATTTCCCTACTGCCGGAGGTGCGGGAGTCGTAGCTGATAATATTGCTTTTACGGTTACTCCAGTGCCAGTTAGAGAACTTATTTTGGATAGTGATACGACTACATTTGTTAGTGCAACTAGTTTTCCTGATTTTGATGTTTCTTATCAGTCAGATGTTGCAGTAGATATTTTTGTTGAGATAAAAGCAGATGATGGTATGGGTAACCCTACGGGTTCGGCCTTAGGAGGTGTTACGTTATCTAATCAACCTGCTACAAGTGGTAGTGCTACAGTAGTTAATACTAGCGTGGGTGTCTTTGGTATGGCACCAATACCGCCATTACCACCAGGTAATTATTTCTTTACTGGAGCATCCTTTGGTACGGGAGGAGGTCCTAGAATTGCCGATGCAACTAATGTTCCTTTTACAGTAACTGCAGCTCCAGTAAGTCAACTTGTTTTAGATAGTACTCCAACAACTTTTGTGACTACAGCAAGCATTCCGAATTTTGAAATTATGTATGATGCGGATAGAGCTGTTGATATTACGGTAGCCGTTTTTGCTAATGATGGTATGGGCGCTCCAACAGGAGCTTCTTTAGGAGGAGTTGTTGTTACAAATCAGCCAGCTACCACTGGTCTTTCAACGATCACATCTACTTTAACTTTTGCATCAGCATTACCACCAGGAGATTATTTGTTTACAGGGTCTTTTGTTGATACTGGGAGTACAGCAAATCAAGTAGATGCAACTAATGTCGCTTTTACAGTGACAGCTACTCCCGCACCAGTAGCAAATATTACAATTATTGCATCTGCTGAAGCAATTCCTATAACAACAGTATCTGCATCAGCTACGGGTGACCGAACATTTAATGTTCCTTTTACCTACACATCAGATGAGGCTATAGGTACATTAACTGTAGAGTTAGAATTTGTTGCATTTGGCCCAAGTGGACCTTCTACATTTCCTATTCCAGGTTCTGCTGCTACGTTTACTAATTTACCCGCTGCAACGGATGCTCCTTTAATGGCAACCATAACCTTTCCATCAGATAATCCAATAACAGATGCAGATACAGGTAATATTTGGACTATTAGTGCAACGGGGGGTACAGCTACAGAGTCTGATTTATCTGTGGTAGGTGCAGGACCCAATACTGGATATAGAGTTAAGTTTACAACAGATAATGACTTAAATACTATTACAGGAACACCTACTAGCGGTGGAGGTGGTGATTTTCCTTTAAATGCTTCAGGTCCAATATCAAATGTTGAGTTTAGAGATTTAGATATTTTAGAAATTACAGATGTTGCAGCTCCACCTGTAACTGATGTTATTAGAATAGAAAGTATTACTAATGCAGCAACTAATGGAGTTGCAGCTATACCAATAGCATCTGTAACCAGAGGACAAACTTTTCCTGTTGAATTTACTTATACCTCTAGTGTTGATATTGCAGAATTAACTGTAAATCTAGAAGTTGTAGGTTTTAATGGGCCTTTTAGAGAATTCCCTTTACCTGGAACAGAAGCCGTTTTAACAAATTTAGTTGCCGGAGATAATTTAACGGCAACTGCAATGTTAACATTTCCAGCTACTGCAGAAGTTACCGCAGGTAATGGAGATATATGGACATTAGATCCTTCACAAGTAAACGATGATGGAAATCCTAGAGATAACGACCCTATAGCCTTAAGAAATAATGTAGGAAGTATGCTTACTAATTATAGAATCCAATTTACAATAGGAGCGGGGCAAACTTTCTCTAATCCAAATAATGCTGGTGGTATACGACTAGATACTTTTATTTCTACAGTTAATGATGCTCCTTCTGGAGGAAATCAAATTATTCTTGATGGAGATCCAAATAGTTTTGAAAGTACAACAAGTATTCCAAATTTTGATATTTCTTATGAAGCGGCAGGAGCGGTTGATATTTATGTTGAAGTAAAAGCTAACGATGGTACTGGTATGCCAACAGGAGCCTCTTTAGGAGGAGTCGTTGTTTTAAACCAACCAGCTACTACCGGTTTATCAACGATAACCTCAACACTAACTTTTGCTACAGCATTGCCTCCTGGTGATTACTTATTTACAGGTGCGTATTTTGATGCAGGAGGGTTTGCGAATAAAGTATCTGCGGCAGATGTACCGTTTACAGTAACTGCAGCAACTTCGGGACAAATAGTCTTGGATGGAGATCCAAGTACTTTTATAAGTACAACAAGTATTTCTGATTTCGAAATTTCTTATGAAGCAGCAGGAGCAGTTGATATTTATGTAGAGGTAAAAGCAGATGATGGTTCAGGTATACCATCAGGAGCTTCTTTAGGAGGAGTTGTTGTTTTAAACCAACCAGCTACTACTGGTTTATCAACGATAACTTCAACACTAACTTTTGCGACAGCATTACCTCCTGGGAATTATTTTTTCACAGGAGCGTATTTTGATGCAGGAGGGTTTGCTAATAAGGTATCTGCTACTGATGTGCCATTTACAGTAACGGCAGGGCCAGTGAATCAACTTGTACTAGATAGTAGTCCTACTAGTTTTGTAAGTACTGCAAGTATCCCAAATTTTGATATTTCTTATGAAGCAGAAGGAGCAGTTGATATTTATATAGAAGTAAAAGCAGATGATGGGACAGGAATGCCAACAGGAGCTTCTTTAGGAGGAGTTGTTGTATTAAACCAACCAGCTACTACTGGTTTATCAACGATAACATCAACATTAAGTTTTGCAACTCCGTTACCTCCAGGAAATTATTTATTTACAGGAGCTTATTTTGATGCAGGAGGTTTTGAGAACAGAATTGATGCAATGGATGTGTCATTTACTGTATCAGCTGCCCCAGCTAGTAGAATAAGTTTAGAAGGAAATCGTACAAGTTTTACAAGTACTACAAGTATTTCTAATTTTAGACTTGCTTATCAATCTCCAAGAGCTGTAGATATTTATGTAGAAGTAAGAGCTAATGATGGTACGGGAATGCCAACGGGTGATGCATTAGGAGGTGTGACATTACTTAACCAAGCTGCAACTGGATTATCAGCTATTAGTTTAACATTAAGTTTTGCGGATCCATTGCTACCAGGGGATTATCTATTTATAGCAAATTACTTTGATGCAGGAACTTTTGATAATAGGGTTGATGCAGTAAGTGTACCATTTACTGTGATAAGAACAGGAATAATTTCTGACGACCCTGCTTTATTTAGCCCTAACCCTGCAAAAGATATTATTAGAATTAATAATGAAATGGAAGTTGCTACATACCAAGTTGTTTCTACCTCTGGTATACTTATTATGGAAGGTAGAGCAGAAGAAACCATTGATATTTCTGATCTGGCAACTGGAATATACTTTTTGGTTACGGATAAAGGAACAGCCAAATTTGTAAAAATATAAGTAGTAATATTTATAGTTTATTAATCATGTTAAAAGGCATTCATCTTAAGATGAATGCCTTTTTGCTTTAGAAATAGCATTAATATTTGTCGTAAAGAATACCTTTTTTGTGGTTTAATTGACTAATTGTATTTGATTTTACAACTTTCTTTTGAGTAAAAATTGTTCTTTTACTTCAGGTAGTCAATTTTAGGAAAATGAAGTCTTTATATCTAGTTATTGATCATAAGTAATTTTAGAGGACTATTGTTTGTTGCTACAAGAATTCCCGCTTTATCCTTTGATAGTTTTACCTTTTTGATTTCTTTTACATTATCAGGTATAAAAAGCCCGCTTTCTAAATAATTCATAGGTATAAATTCGCCTGATTTAGAGCCCAAAAGAACTAAACCAATCGAAGCATCTGATCGCGTAGTTTCGATTTCAACTTCAAAACGATTTCCACCAATAATAATATCTTTAATACCATCATTATTTAAATCATCAATGACAATTCCATTAATTACCGAAAATTGAGCTTCTATAGGTAATGCTTTAAGGGTAAATTTGCCGCCTTCATTAATTAATAAGGTGCTAGCAAACGTTTCTACTTGATATTTTAATGCGGATTTCTGATCTTTTCCAATAATATCGAATAGCTCTGCATTGGCAAACTCATTGTAAGATTCAAATTTCTTTGCTAAATGGGGTAGTTGTTCTGTAGAGCATTGTTTCCCCCGGATAGGTACTAATTTATTATCAATTTTCTTTGCCAAAAAGACATCTTGAGTCCCATTTTGATCATAATCATTGGCGTATACATAAAATGGCTTTTCTGGAGTAGCCTTAAATTTATAATTTAAACCTAGATTACCTACAACAAAATCAATGTCTCCATCATTATCAATATCATCTGCTTGAATGCGATTCCACCAGCCGTGCGTTTTTGAAAGCCCCGAGGAATCAGTAATATCAGTATATTGACCATTTAACCATTTAAAAACATGAATTTTCATCCATTCTCCAACAATTAGTAATTCATTATTTTTGTCTTGATCTATATTACTGCTAACGGCAGAAGTGACCATTCCTAAGTTTTTAAAATCAGGAGCAATTGTATTGGTAACATCTATATATTTTCCATTTTTATTTTCTAATATAAAACTAGAAGGGGGTGAAGGATATTTTCTTGGTACATGTCTGCTTCCGATAAAGAGATCCATATCACCATCATTGTCAAAATCTAAAGGAACAACACAAGAACCACTTGTTTTTATTTCTGGTAGTGAAGATGATTTGCTAAAGTTTCCTTTTCCGTCGTTTATATATAGTCGATCCTTATAGAATTGATCTTGGGCTTTAAATTCGTTTCCGCCACTTACAACATATAGATCGAGATCATTATCATTATCTGCATCAAAAAAATGTGCAAATACATCTTCATAAGCTTTGTCGTTCACAAATACTTTTTGCGTGTTCTTAGTGAATGAAGAGTTGATATTTTGTATTAGAACTTGAGGAGATTGATCTTTACTACCTCCTAAATAAAAGTCATCTAATCCATCATTATTAATATCACCAACGGCTAATGCGGGTCCCTGAGTAGATAATTTATGAGGTAATAAAATTTGATCTTTATAATCATCATACTCATTTTCTAAATGTATAATTGGTGTTGTGAATGCTATATCACTTTTGTTAGTTAACAATTGTGATTTATCTTCTTTTTCCCTTTTAATATTTGCAATAGAGTTTTTATAATTTATTTCTAAAAGTTGATTTGCAGTTATATTTTTTACAATATTCTGTTTACCATCATTCCAAACAATAGATAATGAATCTACCTCTTTAATATCACCAAGTCCAAAATGAAGTACTGGTTCTACTGAAGATAAATACCCTCTTACTGTTTTAAAGTCTTGATATTGTATGCTGTCATTATGAAAAAGTGTGATTTTTGCACCTATACCTGTTGTGTTTTTCTCTGGTCCATTTAGTTTTATTTTAATATAATTGTTGCCAGATTTTTCTGAGTTGTTTTTATAAATAAAGGCCCTTTCATCTATATTATTGGTGATTAAATCAAGATCTCCATCATTATCCAAATCACCAAATACTACTCCATTAGAAAAACTTAATTCTGTTAATCCCCATTTTGTAGCTTGATTTGTAAATGATAAATTTCCTTTGTTTTCGAACATATAGTTTTGAAGTTTAACGGACGGATATAAATCAGCTATTTCTTTGATAATTTGGTTAGGACTTTTATTTTGATTTATAGGTTTTGAAGTATACTTTTCTCTAGCGATACCAGCATCTCTATCCCATAAATCTCTTTTGTATCCATTTGAAACAAAAATATCTTTGTCTCCATCATTATCGAAATCAGCTCCTAGACATGCCCAACTCCAATCTGTACTATTCACTTTTGCAAGTTGGCTTATATCACTGAAAAATCCATTACCATTATTTAAATTTAAAACATTGTGCATGTATTGATTGTAGAAACCTTTGTTTAGAATAGAATTATACAATTCGACATTCATAGGAGCCATTGTGGTTTTTGATCGAACATAATCTTCGGGATACATATCTAAGGAAAAAAGGTCTTCAAATCCATCATTATTGATGTCTACGGCATCTACACCCATTGTATAATATGATACATGATTAGAAAAGTTACGAACTTCTTCGTTAAATATACCTTTGCCAGTATTTTTAAAATAATAATCATTTTCAAAGAAATCATTACCTACGTATATATCTATATTCCCATCCTTATCTAGATCACTTGTTGCTAATCCTAAACCATAACCAAAAGTGTTTGTAATTCCATTCTTGAAACTGATATCTATAAATTTACCATCCTTGTTTTCATACAATTTATCTCTATAATCATCTAGAAACTGTTGTTTTCCTTTTAGAACGGTTTCATGAGTAAGGAAAAAATCCTTTGGCCTATTTGTAATATATAAATCTAAGTCATTATCATTATCCATATCAAAAAAAGATGCCATAACCGAGAAACCAGAATCTGCTATTCCAAATGATTCTGCGGCTTCTTTAAATTTAGAATTACCTTGATTGATATAAAGTAAGTTTTTTCGATCTTTTTTTGATTCATTCCACCCACCAGCTGTGATATAAATATCTAACAAATTGTCTCCATTTACATCTGCCATAACTACTCCATTATGCCAAGCTTTTTTTGATTTTATTCCAGATGAACTGGTGATATCTTCAAAAGAAAAGTTCCCTTTGTTCAAATATAATTTATCTTCAACTTGATTTCCTACAAAGTATAAATCGGGTAAGCCATCGTTATTAATATCACC
This sequence comes from Aquimarina aggregata, assembly GCF_001632745.1. Classification (GTDB taxonomy): domain Bacteria; phylum Bacteroidota; class Bacteroidia; order Flavobacteriales; family Flavobacteriaceae; genus Aquimarina; species Aquimarina aggregata. Next base: position 248,797 of record NZ_LQRT01000058.1, read on the forward strand.
AACTGCAACACCTGCACCATTATATGCATAATTATAAACTCCAAAAAAATTGGCGTAATCTTCGGTAATCGTATTGTTAAAGTTTACATGTGTTTTTTCTTCTGGAAGAAGGGAGAAAAGAGTAGTGGCTGGAGATGAATTTTCTTCAACCTTTTTTGATTTAGAACAACTAGTAAAAAGCAAAATAATAAGGCAATATCTAAGCATAATTTTTTTTAAAAAAAAGGGCTGTTAATGAACAGCCCTTAAATTACTATAAAATATTATAATTTATAATTTTGTAAATGATATAATTTATTCTTCTTTTAAGAATATCTCAATATTATCAATTGTAACTTCACTTACACCTACAACACCACCAACATTAATTAAAGGATAAGCGAGTCCACCCGCACTTAAAGTTCCTGCATTTGGTGTGATTTCAGTTGTTAATTCAACAAATTCACCTTCGACAAAACCAGTAGTAATTGAGCTATTTACAATACCTCCAAAATTGAAAGGAAAACTGGTCATAGAGAATTTAAATTCTCCAGGTACAGCACCTGTATATTTTATTGAAACTCTTACAATATACGTGGCTTCTTCTAAAGTTTTGATTTCTTGTACAACTCTACCCATAGGGTCTCCGTTTAAACCATCTCCAAAAACAGTTCTATTGTTACCGGCACCAGCACCAGCTGCAAAAGAAAACACAAGTCCAGAAGAACCATCAACACCAGAACCAGGTGTAATAGCTGCTGTTATATTGTTTCCTCCATCTGCTGATAGAAACCCACCAGTACTATAAAATCTTTCTCCACCAGCAACAGGACCATCTATCCCCTCAAATACGCCATTGGCAAATAAATTTGGTCCACCAAATGTTCTTATTGTAGTTTGACTAACAGAGGGAGCTGGAGCAGCATCTGCAGAACGTAAATTAACGGCATTGTATGCAATAGTTGCCGTTTGAGAGTTTTTAATGTTTGTACTTGGTATTACCAAAAGATTTGAAGGGTTACTAGGATCAAGCATTATAGTTTGAATCATTGCTGGAGCACCATCAACTAGTAAAGTAAAGTTTGAAATAGCATCCAAAGTTGCAGGATCTAAATCTCTAGAGTATGCTATAATAATTTGACCACTATCATTTTCTTCTATTTTAGGTTCAACAGTTACAGGTTGAGATGATGGAATCACTCTTACTGGTATAGCTGCTATTGATGAAGAAAAAGGTGCATCATCAAATGCTCTTAAACCTACAATATAATTTCCTAATGCTTTAAAAGGAAATGTTAGGTCTATTGTGGTTATTAGATCTTCTTCTTTACCAGTAGTAGTATTAATAACTCTCCACTCTGCATTATCTCTCTCGCTACTATTATTAGTAAAAGTAACATCTGTACCAGCTTCTACTTCAAAAGCTCCGTTCACAAGTGTAAGATCAGTACTAATACTTGCTGTAATTTGTTCAAGAGCATTAAATGTAAATGTTTCTGTAGCTACTTCTGTAGGGACAGGGTTTTCGAATACAGGTGCTAACACTACATCTACTGGACCAGCACGTTTAAATGTTACACTGAAATTTTCAAGATCTGTAGTTGTATCATTATCACTTCCTATAATATCAACTGCGCCTTCTGGGAATGTCCATGTTCGGCCATTAGCAAGAATTGATAAATCTGTAAATTCAACAACACTTGTAGTTATACGCACATCTATTGGTTGTCCTGTTCGACCTGTATCAAAACTAGTAATACCGAAAGCTCTACCGGCGGTAGTGTTTTCTGGTTCTTCATAGTCGTTTGTCGTACATGCCAAGACGAATATCGTACTTAAACATATGAATAGTATTTTTTTTAATAGTTTTTTCATATTCCTAACTCATGTTTTTTTAACTGAAAATAAAATAAAGGCCGTAAATACTACGGCCTTTATAATTTTTATTTTATTCTTCTACACTTTCGACTACAAAGTTGTCGAAAAGAATCTGCGTATCTGCAGAAGTATTTGCAATTATTTGTAAGAAGAAAGATACTGTCATATCTTCTGAAACTACAGTTCCTGCTCCTCCAGATCCAACTAAAGGAACTGTTCTTGTATGCCATTCACCATCTGCAATAAGACCACAACAAGTACCGTGAAAAGTTCTGAAGTCATCGTTGAATGCTCCTGCAGGGTACATCCTTGTATTCCATTCACCGCCAGTCCAAGTTGTTGGTAAAAGATAATCGAATTTAAGCGTTATTCTACTACCGGCTTTCAGTTCGACTGCACCACCAATTGCAACTTGAGCATTTGTATCAGTATTAACTGTAATCCCCATTGCATTATTACTATTATTACCGGGAGAAACAAGCTCTCTAACAACACCATCGGTATTATTACCAAATGGAGTACCCCATTGTATCGGACCTTCTTCAAAAGTTGGATCTAATACAAATAGATTTGGAGTAAACGCATTAATTGCAGTTTCTGGTAAAGATTCTGCAGTAGCTGCATCTGTAGATGTTAAACTGGTAACTGTATATGCTAATGTAGCTGTTTGCGTATTTTTGATATTTACTTCTGGAGTAATAATAATATTAGATAAATTATCCGGATCTATAGCTACAGAAGTAATCGTAGCAGGTGCACCATCTACTGTTAGTGTAAAACTCGAAATTGGATCTAGAGTTGTAACATCTAAATCTCTAGAGTATTTAAGTATAATTTGACCTGCTTCATTTTCATCTATATCGGTATCAGGGACAAGAGGTTGAGATGAAGGAATCACTCTAACTTGAACGGCAGAAATTGATGAAGAAAAAGGCGCATCATCAAAAGCTCTTAATCCTACAATGTATTCTCCAAGAGCTTTAAATTGAAATACTAAATCAGTAGTTGTAATAAGGTCTTCTTCTTTACCAGTGGTAGTATTTATTACTCTCCATTCGGCACTTTCTGTTTCAGTACTGGTATTGGTAAAAGTAACTTCTGTACCGGCTTCTACTTGAAATGCATTATTTACAATAGGAAGATCTACACTGAAACTAGCAGCAATTTGATCTAGAGCATTAAATGTAAATGTTTCTGTTGCTACTTCGTCTGGTACAGGACCATCAAATACAGGTTCTAAAAGTACATCTACAGGGCCTGTTCTTCTAAATGTTACACTAAAAACTTCAAGATCTGTGGTTGTATCATTGTCACTTCCAAGAATATCTACAGCACCCTCAGGAAATGTCCAGGTTCTGCCACTTGCTAAAATTGATAAATCTCTAAATTCTACTTCACTTGTACCGACACGAACGTCAATAGTTTCTCCTCTGCGACCTCTATCAAAACTGTTGATCCCAAAAGCTCTACCAGCAGTAGTATTTTCTGGTTCCTCATAATCATTTGTAGTACATGCTAAAATTAACACCATACTCAAACAAATAAAAAGAGTCTTTTTAAATATATTTTTCATAATTAATTATTTAAAAATGTTAATTATTTATATTTGGATTCTGCAAGATTTCTTGAGCAGGAATAGGGAAGAAATAATCATCTTCTGTAAAATTCACTTTTCGATCTCTAAAATCTTGCATAGTGTTATCCACGAACTCTTCTAACAATTCAAAAGGTTGGACATTTAGAGTAGTTGTTGTATAACGAATTTCTCCTAATTCTCTAATACGATTAGCGCCTCCATCTGGTCTTCTTCTTAAATCATGCCATAAAATACCTCTACCTTCCCAAGCAAACTCTGCTGGTCTTTCTTTATTAAATAGGTGAATAATAATATTATCAGCGGTTAAATCTTGACGTTCGATCATAAGAGATGGATGAACATCAGGAACTAGTGCCAATATTTCTGCATCTGTTAAATCAGGAAAAGTATTTCTAAGTATTGGAGGTGTACCAACACCTTCAAATAAAGCTTCTAAGGTAATTAATCCAGATCGTTGTCTAACTTGGTTTATATAGGTTAGTGCTTCAGTAATACCTGCATCTCCTTGTTCACGTAACACAGCTTCTGCATACATTAAATAAACATCTGCTAAACGTATTATGCGTTCATTAATTCCAGAGTTTCTAGGTTCTCTATTTTCAAAGTAATGTGTGTTTTTCTTAATTTGTGCTCTTGAAACTACTCTAATAAAACCTTCTCTTGTTGATTGACCGTAAAATAATGAACCATCACCTTCATAGGCTATCGATGCTTCACTTCTTGTAGAGAATTTTCTTGCTTCTTCACTTGGGTTACTTTCATCATCATATACAGTAACAGGCGCTTGATTAATTGGTAAATTAGGATCAATAACCTCATTACGATAAAGTGCAGAAATGAAATGCGTAGCAAATACAGCACCAAAACCACCATTACCTCTTACCCAAGATGTACCTCTTAAAGTAGATTCATTAGGTTGCGAACCTTCACCATCACCAAAATTTCCGTTATTTTCTAGGTTTGCAAAAAATTGAACTTCAAATATAGATTCAGAATTAAATTCTCCTGCTTCAGTAAAGTTATCTTCTATATTGGCAGTAAGAGAATATTCATTAGAGTTGATTACTTTTAAAAACTCTTCTCTCGCTCTACTGAAATTTTCTTCGTATAGATAAACTTTTCCCAAAATTGCAGTAACAGCTCCCCAAGTAGCTCGACCTTCTTGACCTTCGCCTGTCCAGTTTAATCGATCTCTTAAATTGTTTTGAGCTAATTGTAAATCAGAAAATATTTGTTCAAATACTTGTGCTTTTGGAGAAATAGATAATCTACTTTCTTCAACACTAGCAGCAGGAGTTAATGGTAGCGGAACATCACCTTGATTAAAAGTTGTTCCTAACCAAAACATTGCTAGTCCACGTAAGAAATAAGCTTCACCTAGTATTTCTCTTTTTGCGGTTTCATCCATTTCGATACCAGGAACATTTTTAATTACTTGATTAGCTCTAAATACGACTCTGTATAGATCCTCCCACATATTAAAAATTCTAGGATTGGCAGAGTTGATTATGGCATTATCAATTTCAAGTGTTTCGGCACTGAAACCTATATTTCCTGTTCTACTAGCCTCTGATAATAAAGCGAAGTTTGTTACCGAAGTTCCTCCAAGAACACCTGTAAATTGAAGTGAACTATACACAGAAAATATTCCCGATTCTGCATCGTTTTGGTTTTGCCAGAAGTTTTCTGCATTCAAAGAGTTTCTATTTTCGACGTTAAGGAATTCGTCTTGACTACACCCCGTTATAACTGCAACGATACTTATTAGGGATAATATTATAACTATTTTTTTCATCTTTTTATTTTTTAAAATCCAACTTCTAGACCAATTCTACCAGACGCAGTTATCGGTGTTAATCCTCTATCTAAACCTCTTGAGAATAATCCATCACCTCCAACTTCAGGATCAAATCCAGTATAGTTGGTAATAGTAAGTAAATTTGATGCTCCTAAGTATATTCTAAATTTAGCAATTCCATGCTTTTTTAAGATGTCTTGAGGAAGACTATATCCTAATTGAATGTTTCTAAGTCTTATATAATCTCCATCTTCTAAAAAGATGTCAGTAATAGGAGAGTAGTTCGTAGTTTCCCCACCTCTTCTATTGATCGGAATATCTGATGTTGTATTGGTAGGTGTAAATGCAAATAATAAATCTCTGTGATTTTGAGAATCATACGCTAACGCCTTAGGTCCGTTTAGTATTTTACTACCATAAGAACCAAACCAACTCATATTAAAATCCCAATTTTTATAATCTAAATTTATATTTAGTCCTACTTCAAAATCAGGAGTGTTATTACCTTTAAATACTCTATCATTGTCAAAATCAATAGTTCCATCTCCATTAGCATCAACAAGTCTAACATCTCCAATTTGGGCACCATCGGTAAGACCACCAAGTAATAAATATTCATCTAACTCTTCTTGAGTACGTATTATCCCGTCTGTATCTAATAAGAAAAATGCTCCTGCTTGAAACCCTTCTCTTGCAAAATTCACAGGAAGTGTAGAAATTCTATTGCTACCAGGCGTAAGTCTATCTCCTACAATTTGAGAAGTACTACCAGCTAGTCTTGTCACTTCATTAATATTCATGGTATACGTACCATTAATACCCCATTTAAGTGCACGAGAATTATTTTTATATCCAGCAGTAATCTCTAATCCTTCGTTAGTAAGGGCACCAATATTACTGGCAATACGAGCACCATTGTTTCCGTCTGGATCGGCTCCAGAAGAAGCAGGAATAACTAAATCAAATAATAGATCATCTTTTTCTACTTTATAATATTCTCCAACAATGGTTACAGAATTATTGAAAAGATTAAGATCTATACCTAAGTTTTGAGAGATACTAGTCTCCCACTGTAGGTTTTCATTAAAAATTCTAGTTTGATTTAAACCATTAACAATTCCTCCGTCGTTACCAATTGGTACATTTAGATTATTATTAATTAGAGGAAGTGTTCTAAAGTCACCAATGTTTTGATTACCAACTTCACCGTAACTGGCTCTTAACTTTAAATCACTAATAAAAGATAGGGCAGAAGCATTTTTGAAAAACTCTTCATTACTAATATTCCATGCAAATGATGCACCATAAAATACACCTACTCGATTTCCTTCTGCGAATTTACTTGAGCTATCTGATCTTACATTCGCTCTTAATAAATATCTACCATCATAATTGTACCCTAAAGTCCCTATCGCTCCTAAAAGAGCCGAATCTGTATCTTGACCTTGTACATTAATGTTTTCTCTATCAATGGCTTGATCTATAGTTGGTAGGTCATTTGATCTAAATCCTCTTACACTTGTTCTAGTAGTTGCCCATAACCTGTTTTCTAAAGTATATCCAACCAGAGCAGATAATTTATGTTTACCAAATGTTTTATTATAATCTAAAATACCTTCTACAGAAGTTTGTTGAAATGTTGTAGTCGATTCTTGAAGTTTTGCTATTGCAGCATCTTCTCTACCAACTAATATTTCTCCTGTTTCATCATCAACAAATCGAAAAGAACGTTGGAAAAATATTCCTCTTGTTTGTGTTCTATTACCACTAAGGTTAAGTCTAGCACTCAACCCATCAGCTAGTTCGTATCTAAATTGTAAAGTACCACCAGCAGAATTACTCTCGTTAGTACTAACTTCTTGTAATTTTTGAAGAATGTTTCCAAGAACATTGAATTGATCTGCATTACCTCCTAATTCGTTTCCGGCACCTAATCGATCAGGACCTTGTTCTGTAGCAGAAGCAGTTACTGCATCATAAAGGATAGCCCAAGGTTCTCTATTGGCATCAGATCGACTTAAATTCATACTAGAGAATAAAGAAAATTTCCCTGTCTTAAAATTACTATTAAGTCTTAAATTAGTTCTTTTAAAATCTGAATTTATTAATACACCATCTTGATCTAGATGATCCAATACTAAACTAAAGTTTGCCGTATCACTACCTCCAGAAAGTTTAAAATTATAATTTGTAGTAACGGCATTATTATTAAGGATAATATCTTGCCAATCTGTATTGTTATTTAAAGCATCTGGATTTCTATTTAAAATACCACTGCTTTCAAATGACAATCCTGAATTCTCAATAAATTGTATGTCTGTTGCAATAGCTTCACTTCCTGTAAGTGTTGGTACACTAGATGTAATTCTATTTACAGAAGTATATGTAGAAAAGTTAAATTTTAAACTTCCCGGTTTCGCTCTTTTAGTAGTTATGATAATAACTCCACCAGAAGCTCTAGATCCATAAATAGCTGCTGTTGCTGCATCCTTAAGAACCTCGATAGATTCGATTTCGTTTGGACTTAAGTTTGGATTATCCGAAAAAGGAACACCATCTATAATATATAGTGGTCCTAATGCGTTATTTGCAGGGTTAATTTCTCCTGCAAGTGGATCTAATCCTTGAGTTCCTGAACTGGCCAATGAGTTAGCACCACGAATTTGGATGTTAACCCTAGCACCAGGAGCACCACTTTGCGCCTGTACATTAACTCCGGCTAATTGACCTTGAAGTGCTTCAGCAAAGTTTCCAACGGCTTGTCGTTCTAATACTTCACTTTTAACCTGACTTATCGATCCAGATATTTCTCTTTTAGTCTGAGTTTGATATCCGACAACAATAACTTCATCTAGTTCAGAAACATTACTAGTTAATGAAATGTTTATTTTAGATTCTGACCCTACAGTGACTTCTTTTGCTTCGAATCCAATAGACGTAAATACTAATATGTCGCCAACATTAGCCTTTACTTCATAAAGTCCATCAAAATCCGTGACCGTTCCATTACTCGTACCTTTGACTAATACATTTACTCCTAACAGGGGAATGCCGTCTCCATCGGAAACTGCTCCACTTATTGTTATTGATTGTGCATGAATTGCGCCAAAACCCATTATAAATAAAATCAATGCATAATAGCTTTTGTTCTTGCAATTAGCAAGTAAATTAAATTTCATATTGTATGATTTTTGTTGTTTGAATTTAGGTTTTCCCATTAATTTTAACAAAAATTCACATATTTTAATTTATCCAGAGTAACAAATGTCTTAATTAATGAAACAAATGTTTTAATTGTTTAGGATAAGTTAAAGTTTTAATATTAACATACTTTTAAGGCTCAAAATACGACAAATTATCAATGAAACCTTGTCTTATTTTTGGATTATGTAATATATAGTTTTCGTCGTTTGTGAACTAAGATTTATAGGTCTTGGTATTACATAAATTTATAATCAGACATAAAAATATCTCGTTTGTTATTAACTGTTTTATTATTGTTCATATGGTCTATTGTTATACAGATTTATAATCGTTTATTGTTATATGAAAGTTTAAATTTGTTATTGATTTTTTCTAGATGCAAAAAGTTCACTTTTGTTCTGCTATTTAATATTTTGATGATTATGATGAAATATAAGAAAACATATATTTTGGTATTAGTATGCATTGGTATGCTAACATCTTGTAATAAGAATAAAGAAAGAGAGAGTAGTACCGATATAATTGAGAAGGTAGAAGAAAAGAAACTATCTTATCACGAGATTTATTTAAAAGAAATTTTACAGTTACCAAAGAAAAAGAAATCTGATATAGATACGCTTAGTATGATAAAAGTAAAAGGAGGTATCTTTTTAATGGGTGGTATAAGTGATCAAGCTCGAAGAGATGAATTTCCGAGACATAAAGAAGAGGTCAAAGATTTTTGGGTAGATAAAACCGAGGTTACTAATAAACAGTTTAGAGAATTTGTAGAGCAAACAGGATATGTAACTACAGCAGAAAGAGAAATTGAAATTCAAGGTAAAGTATATGATCCCGGAGCGTTAGTTTTTGATGAAACTAATCCTAAGATGTGGTGGAAATTTGAAACAGGTGCAAATTGGAAAAAACCATATGGGCCAAATAGTACAATAGAGGGTAAGGATAACCATCCAGTAGTACAAGTTTCTTGGTATGATGCAATGGCATATGCATTTTGGGCTGGAAAACGTTTAGCTACAGAAGTAGAATGGGAATATGCGGCAAGAGGAGGAAGAAAAGACAATATCTATTTTTGGGGAGATGATTTTAAAAGTGCTACAAAGTATGCTAATTTTTTTCAAGGAAATTTTCCCATGTCTAACAACTTAGAGGATTCTTATGTAAAAACATCTAGTGTAGGATCATTTCCTGAAAATGGATTTGGATTATTGGATATGGCAGGTAATGTTTGGGAGTGGTGTTTGGATACATATTATCCAGATGCATATTTACAACTTGACAAAAGAGAAGATGGTTATTTTAAAAAATACTATAATCAAGAACAGCATAAAGTAGTAAGAGGAGGCTCTTTTTTGTGTAGTGAAAGTTATTGCACAGGATATAGAGCAGCCGCAAGAATGAGTTCTACTCCAGACTCAGGTTTAGAACATACTGGTTTTAGATGTGTAAAAGATGTGATAAAATAATCTGAGAAATACGTTAGTATTACTAAATAAGTCCCAACTTTTAAATTCTATTTATTTTTTATCTAAGATTATCTAATAGAATACAAACCCGATATTTTGTTGATATTTTTCTTGTAATAACAGTCTGTTACAAGAAGAGTAGAATACAGTTTACTGTAAAAACACAAAGGACACTAAAAGTTGTGTACACAACTTTTAGTGTCCTTTGTACTATAAAAAAATGCTTATTCAAATTTTATCCAGTCAAGATTGTATAAATATCCTTTAGGACCTTTGAAAGTTGCAAATATATTTTTAACACCTTTGGTTTGGTTTATAAAAGGAGCGGTTATTTCTTTCCAATTATTCCATCCACCTGTATTTTCGATTTTTATTCTTGCTAATAAAGGACCCTGAGGGTTATCAATGCGTATTTCTAAAGTACCTCCTTGCGAACCACTAGCCACACGAGCAGTAAATTTATTTTGCTTACCTTTTTCAAACAATACTCTATCAAATTGGACCCAACCGTACTCTTTAATATAATCTATTTGCCAACCTTTTGTAGGTTGATCTTTTAATAGACTAATTTTAGCATTAACAAGATCATTATAGCGATCTAATTGAATAAGATCTCCTGCTTTAGGTGTTCCGATTCCTCTTAAAGTAGCTACTTTAGGAACAATACTTCCATTTTTATTAAATATGATTTCGTCGGCTCTCATAGATCGTAATCTATTGTGGTTGCTTAAAGACCAATAGTGATAAAATAAATACCATTTTCCTTTATATTCTACAATAGAGTGGTGGTTCGTACCATTATCAATATTTGGCATAATAACTCCTTGAAAATCAAATGGACCCATTGGACTTTTACTGGTAGCATATTCAATTTCATAATTATTTTGATTTACACGACCCCAAGAGAAATAGTAAAGACCATTTCTTTTAAACATGAAAGAGGCTTCTCTATAACCTTCTTCAGGAATACCAATAATATCCTCCGGTTTTCCTTCAATTTCAGTCATATTGTCTTTTAATCTTGCTACTTTTAATGCACCAGTACCTTTACCTCCACCATAATAAATATATGCTTTGCCATCATCATCTACAAAAGGGTTTGGGTCAATCCCCTGAATTCCTTTTATATAATCCTTTTCCCATGTAAATGGTCCAGTCGGGCTGTCCGATATTCCTACGCCAACACGTCTAAAGGCACTTTTGTCTTCTGGCATCCCTGGATAATAGTAGTAGTATTTATCTCCTTTTTTTATACAATCGGGAGCCCACATTCCGTACATATTCTTTTGACCCCAAGGCACATCGTTTTGATCAAGAGCTACACCATGATCTCTATAATTTATTAAATCTGTAGTCGAAAAAATATGATAATCGGGCATACAAAATCCATTAGACCCTTGATCTTCAGTACAACCCTCGATATCATGTGATGGATAAATATAAAGTATATCATCAAAAACACGAGCTGTTGGGTCAGCGGTATATAAATGTGTTACCAAAGGATTTTGGGCTGTTACAGAATATATCGTTGCGAGCGTACAACACACGATAGAAAGAACTTTTTTGAATGTCATCTAGTAAATTTTGTTTTTAATTTATTACCGCTAAAGTCTGAATTGATACTAAGCGTAGGCATAACATATGTGTAAAACTCTAGGCTAAATGATTCTATATAATATTAGAAATTAGATTCAAATAATAGATTTGTCGTGCAATACATAAGAACAACATATAAAAACATAATTAGTAAATAATTCTTGTCATTAACCATAAATTGCTGTTATAAAATATAAAAACATGAAAAATAGGCTTCTTATCCAATTACTAAGTGTTGTTTGTTGTTTTAATGGGCTTTCTCAGGCTAAAGTTCAAAAACCTAATATTGTTGTGGTTTTAGCAGATGATATAGGATTAGGTGATATATCTGGATACCGAAAAGCACATTCAAAAAAAATCATAGTAGAAACCCCACAAATGGATCAGTTAATGAAAGCAGGTATGTCTTTTACAGATGCACATTCTCCAACTGCACTTTGCGCTCCTTCGAGATATAGTATCATGACGGGTAATAATACATACCATAGTTATGCACCTTGGGGAGTATGGGGATCATATCAGGAATCCCCAATTAAAAAAACAGATCTAACTCTAGGGAAATTGATGAAACAAGCCGATTATCATACTGCATTTTTTGGAAAATGGCATATGGGAGGTGACTGGTATCGTAAAGGTAGTACTACTGAAATATATAGAGGACCACGTTGGAAAACACAAACAGATATTGATATTAATCAAATTGTAGGCGCAGGGCCTCAACAAAACGGATTTGATTATAGTTTAATGTTTCCGGCAGGAATTCAAGATGTACCATATGCTATTTATGAAAATGAAAAATGGATGCCTTTAAATGATAACTCTAAAATTGGGTTAATTACCCAAGAAAAGATGAATGCATTAAAAGTAAAATTAGATAAAGACGAAGGTTTAGGTGATACAGAATGGAATCCATTTAAAATAGGACCTCTTTTAGCTACTAAGGCCGTAGATTATATCAATAATGTGGATAAAGAAAAACCTTTTTTTATGTATTACTGCACTCAAGCAGTACATAAACCACATACACCATCTGACTCTTTGAATGGTAAGAAAGTTAGAGGAACTAATGCAAATTATCATCTAGACATGATTGCAGAGATGGATGTGCAAATGAATATGTTGATTACTGCTTTGAAGAAAAATAAGCTGTATGAAAACACAGTATTTATATTTACATCAGATAACGGAGGATTAACATTTAAAGAAACAATGGCAACAGGGCATAGACCTAGTGATATTTACAGAGGTGCTAAAAATCAAATTTATGAAGGAGGACATAGAGTTCCGTTTATAGTAGTATGGCCAGAAAAAATTAAACCGAATACGATATCAAAAACTTTGGTGTCCGGAACAGATATTTTAGCCACACTAGCAGATATAACAAACAAGAAAATCCCTGATAATCAAGCAATGGATTCATCAAGTCTATTACCTGTTTTATTGAAACAAGAAGTAGATACAAGAAAAGTATTAATGATTCAAGGAGGTACAGGTAAAGAAGTTGCTTATCGAGATCAAGCCTGGAAATTAATTATTAAATATGATAAAGATGAAATCAAGCCTATAGCTTTATTTAATTTAGATCAATCTCCTTCAGAAAAAGAAGAAGATAACCTAATAGATCGTCCAAAACATAAAGAAAGAATTGATCAAATGTTTACAAATTATAAAAAGATACGAGATACCAAAACGCCAAGTAGGGATTTATAATTATAATTTGATTAATTTTTATTGTTTTTCTCAGCGTAAAACATGAAAGAATATTCATATTTATTTTTGGTTAATTGATAGGGGGGTAGTGCAATAGCGCTTTGACTCCAACTATCATCACCACCAACTCCTAGTTGCGCATGGTCAATGTTCAGTGTATAAAAAGAGTTTGTTTTAAGGTCATAAGTATGAGTGGCTTCTTCCAAATTTTCTTGTGTATAGGGCCAAATAGAAAAGTCAACAGTAGGATACCCTTTAATGTTAAGAGTTTTAGTTGGTCCCACTAAGCGTAACGAACGTACATCACTGCGATTTCCGTTTTCTTGTGGATAGATATAGTCAAAACTCATTTTGTTTGTTTCACATGTATGTAAACTTAATTTTGCGCCTTCTTTTCGGTCAGAATAATTTTCATGAGGACCTTTTCCATAATACTCAGTAGTTCTAAAAGTATCGGGGATTGTAGTTTGCATTCCGAATCGAATCAAATCTGGTGAGCTCTTAGGAGTATTGACTTTAAAATTTACTTTAATTCCTTGATCTAAAAATTGATACGTTAGCATTAAATTTGAAGCAAAACTCGAAGTACTATTAACCGAAATTATATTGTTTTTGATACTAATATCATTTATTTTTAAACTATCAGCAATGGTTTTCCAACCTCGAGATCTTTGATTAATTTTATTACCTCTAGCACGATCATTATCTGTAGATGCTCTCACAAAATTTGCTTTTAATGGCGAAAGTAATATAGGTTTGTTATGAGCAACGTAAGAAGATATATACCCAGTGCTTTTATTAATTTTGGCCTCGTAAGTGTTCGTTTTTATCAAAACAAAATCTGTAGTCTCAGAAATAATCACATTTGAAGAACTATTTTTCCCATGTTTAGGTATTTTAGAAAGTACTAGATCCTCCCAAGCTACTTCATGACCTGGTTTAGCATATTTTGTTAATGTTTTAGTGAAAGCAGCTATATGAATATTGTACTCTACTCCAGGTTCTTTTTTTAGAGTAAAAGGAAGTGTAATTGTCTTTTTTTCAGAAGGGTTGCAGTTAATTGTTGGTAAATTTCCTGATTTGATAATTACTCCATTAGCTTTAAGATTCCATTTAAAAGTAAAAGAATCTAGGTTAGTAAAATGATGCCAGTTTTTGATAGTAAAACTTAAGTTAGATTCGTTTATTTTTGAAAACTCTATAGGTTGAAAAACCTTTTTACATTCATACAATGCTGGTTTGGGACTTCTGTCTGGATTGATAATCCCATTAATTAGAAAATTAAAACGACCTGGATGTGCTCCAAAATTTTCATTAGGATCATTTCCATATCCCCAATAGGATACTCCTTGTTTTGTCTTTAAAGAGATTCCTTGGTCGATATAATCCCAGATTGCACCCCCAATAATGTTGGGGTATTTGCGTGTGATCTCAAGATAGTGTTTTAATCCACCTAGAGAGTTTCCCATGGCATGAGCAAATTCACAATTAAAAATAGGACGTCGATCTCTTGTGTTAGTTGCTAGTTGTTCAAGCATTGTTACAGGTGCATACATTCTACTTATCATGTCTACGTAGGATCTATCATTAGGATTTAAAATTCCATAAGACCATTTTTCGTTACTATGTTTAATATATTTAGGATTGCTTTGATCCCCCTGAGCTCCTTCAGAATGAATTGGTCGAGTAGGGTCGTACTCTTTGATCCAACCTGACATTGCAGAATGATTTGGTCCGGCACCTGATTCATTTCCTAACGACCAAAATACAACAGATGGATGATTTTTATCTCGCTCAACCATTTTAATAGCACGATCTAAAAAAGAATACGCCCATTCTGGCCTATTAGAAAGTTCGCCTCTCATACCATGAGTTTCTATATTTGCTTCATCCATGACATAAATTCCTAGTTCATCACACAATTCATAGAGATATGGATCATTTGGATAGTGGCAGGTCCTGATTAAATTCATATTATTTTGTTTCAAAATCATAAGATCTTGATATATTTCCTCTCGTGTAACAGTTTTACCACCTGTTGGACTATGATCATGCCGATTAACGCCAAACATTACAATACGTTTTCCGTTTACTTTCAGTACACCGTCCTTAATATGGATTTGTCTAAAACCAATTTTAGTAGATGTAGCTTGAATTACTTTTCCATCTTTTTCTAGAGTTAGTAAAAGCGTATAAAGATTTGGATGTTCTGCACTCCACTTCTTTGGATTTTTAATATCTGCCTCTAATAAAGCAAAATATGGACTATCGATTTGTGGGTACCATTCATTTTTAATTTTACTAGCAGGAATAGTTAAGGGATTTTTTAAAACTGTTTTTTCTCCATCAAGTAGATTTGCTTTAACGATATAACCATCTAACTTTTGAGCTGATGCACTATATAATTTAGGTCGTAGTTGCAACTTTGCATTAGTGTAGTTTTGATCTAATGGTGTACGCACAAAAACATCAGAAATAGCTACTTTTGGCCATGCTTGTAAAAATACTTCTCTAAATATACCGCTCATTCTCCAATGATCTTGATCTTCTAGATAGGCTCCATCACTCCAACGGTATACCTTAACAGCAATAGTATTTTTACCTTTTTTAACATATTTAGTAATATCAAACTCTGATGAGGTGTAGCTTCCCTGGTTATATCCAACTTCTTTTCCATTTATGTAGAGGTAATAGGCATTTAGGACTCCTCCAAAATTAATTAAGATAGTTTTGTCTCCCCAATCGTTTGGAACATCAAATTCTCGTTTATACGAACCTACTGGATTATGATTATGATCTATATAAGGTTGATTCTTAGGAAAGGGGTATCCAGAATTTACATAAGTCACCTTTCCATATCCTTTCATTTCCCAACTAGAAGGTACTTCGATAGTATTCCAATTAGAGACGTCGTAATTTTCTTTGTAAAAATCATTTGGAGCGTCTGCAGGTTTTGATACCCATTTAAATTTCCATAAGCCATCTAAAGATTGATACCAAGAAGAATTTTCTCTGTTTAGCGTTTTAGCTTGATCCAGTGATGGGTATGAATATAAGGTAGCTCTTGATGGCGCCCTATTTTTCTGAACAACTAATGGGTTTTCCCAATCATTTTGATATTGAGCCTGCAAAAGACTAAGGCTTAAAAAAAAAGATAATGTGAAGGTTTTATAAAGATTCATTTTATTTTTTTATTGAGGACAATTCTTTTTTATCTAAAAATTTGATTTCGTGCAACGACATGCTATAATTACTGCCAGTAGGGTTACCTAGACCGTTTTTTGAATAGGCAAAGTTAGCAGAGTAGCATAACCACGCTGTTTTGCCATCATCGCTAATAAATTTAGAAGGGATATTTAAAAAGTATGCTTGTGGTCCAAAATCTCTGAGATAAGAAACTATTTTCCACGGTCCAGTAATGTTATCTGATTTCAAAATATAACTATCCATTGATTTTACTGTAGGCCATCCATCGGTAATGCACATTAAAAACTTCTTGAGAGGTGCATTATAAGTCATACTTACATTACCGGCGTTATTATTCCATTCGAAAATTGGTTCTAAATCATGTAACTCTTTAGACCAAATCTCCTTACCATTTTCGTCTTTTCCGGCAAAAAACTCATATTGTGATTTATCATTTATTGTTTTGGGAGATGGTTTTACTCGAATAAGATAAATAAGATCTCCACTAACCCAACTTAAGTTACCAGGTCTGGGTTTGTTGTTATCTATTCTAGCGCTATGACAGGTAAGATATGCATACCCGTCTGGTGAATGTTCCATATTTTTACCAAAATCAACAAAATGAGGAACTCCAATCTTTACTGGTTTAGCAGTCAAATCAGTTTTTTCGTTAAATAAATTGTTGGACGGAGATACTTTAGGGGTATTCCAGGTTTTTCCATAGTCATTTGAAATTCTAAAGCCAACAAATGGCCCAAGTATAGGCCAATTCATACTTAAAGAAGGAGCGTCCAGAAGGCAATATGTTCCATAATACCAGATGCCATTGTAAACTAAAGATCCGGCAGGGTATCTTCCTTCATAAGGTAAAGCACTACCTTTTGTAGTTCCTAAAGAAGTGATTTTTAAATTCAAAGGATCGCTGCCTTCTATTTTAGCCTGACCTGTATGTGCTTTTTCTCCAGGGTAAGATCTACATAATTCATTATTGATTTTTCCATCTGTCCATGGAGAATATAAGTTTCCGTCAGAAGCCCAACTAGGATACCATGTATCTGCATTTGTATAATTAGCATGTTTACCTGTAAATCCAATGTTAGCTATTTCAGTAGATTGCTCCACTGGAATTTTATGAGCCCAAGAATTTAATTTTACATGATTTTCCCATATAGAAATTTTTTGCGCAAAAATAAATGAATGACTAAAACTAAAGATTAAGACTAAAATGAGTTTTGAGTTTTTTTTCAATTTGAGAAAATTTAAATGGACTTATATAAATATGTTCATGAAATCTTAAACTTTATAGTGTTTTAAATTCAATAGCTTGTCCGCCACCAGGAGCCAGTTCCAAAGTCATTTTATCTATAGAAGTAACTTCTTTTTTTATGATTTCAAAAGATTCTGGATTTTCTAACCAATGTGCATCTTTTGCATCTGCATATATAGTAGCTTGATATTTTTTTCCTTTTGAAAGAAAAGATAAATCAATATCTAAGGATCGAGCATTTTCATCACTAATACTCCCTAAATACCAATTATCGGTTCCTTTTTCTTGTCTAACTATAGTGTAATAATCTCCTATTTTAGCATTTAAAACTTTAGAATCAGACCAATCGGTAGGAACATCTTTTATAAACTGAAAAGCTGGGTTACCTTCATAATTAACAGGTAAATCTGCTGCCATTGGCATAGGACTATACATAGTTAAGTAATATGCTAATTGTTTACTTAATGTTGTTTTTACACGAAACGGTACTTCACTCCAATCTCTTTTACCTAAGAACATTTTAAAAATTCCCGGAGTAAAATCTATTGGTCCTCCTAGAATTCTAGTAAAAGGTAGAACTACACCATGTTCTGGTTGATTACCTTTACTCCATGCATTGTATTCTTGTCCACGCGCACCTTCACGAGCCATTAAATTTGGATATGTACGTTGCTCTCCTGTATATTTTATTGGTTCATGATTTACAATCATTAGTTTATATTCTGCAGCTTTTTGCACCATTTTTTTATAATGACGTACCATATATTGACCATGATGGTGTTGTTTATATGTTTTTTTTACGGTATCGTAGTTTACATCACCAGTGTAACCAACTTTTATAGTTTTAATTCCCAGATCACTGCACATTTTATATAATTCGTCCATAGCAGGTTCATAGTGATCAATGTCAGATATTGTTTCATGATACATCATCATACGAACACCTTTTTCTTTTGCATATTGGCATACTTCTTTGATATCAAAATCATCTGTCGATGTTTTCCAATCAAATATACCATAGCCTGTCCATGAGCCTTCCATATCATCCCAACCTTTATCCCAACCTTCGATCAATACATCAGGAAATCCATGTTTAGCTGCAAAATCGATATGATACTTTGCATTTTTTGTATTTGCACCATGAGGCTTGGTTATTGGTTTCCCGAATTGAGTTTTTTCTGCCCAAGCGGTTTTTCCGATATGAAGTTCCCACCAAATACCAATATATTTATAAGTTTGTATCCAGCTAGTGTCTTCGTAAGCATTGGGTGGATTAAGATTCATAATCATATCAGACTCAACTAATCCTCCTGCATTTTCTGAAATTTGAATGGTCCTCCAAGGTGATTGAAACGGAGTTTTTGCTCTTACTAGATCTCCATTTAACCATGGCGTTAATTGTGCTTTTAGTTTAGAATCGTTTAGTGTATTTAGTAAGTTCATTCCTGCGTAATCTGTAAGATCTGCTTCATGAATGCTAATTACTAAATTATCATTTACCTCTATGGTTGTAGGCGTATTAGCCATATTTGGACGTTCTTCTTTATTGGGACGTCTGTAAAATTTTGTAGAATCACCTATCCGACTTATAGGAGAATTGTAGTATTCTTTTTCATAATTATCATAATCTGCAAAATTCCACCACGCTTTATAATCTCCTGCAAAATCAAACTCTGTAAGCTCATCCATAATGATAAATTCATCTAAACTTTCTTGTTGAGGAAAAACATATCTAAAAGCAATTCCATCATCATAAGCTCTTGCAACAATATCCAATAAAAGGTTAGTTTCTTTTTGCCTTAAATGAAGTGTTAATTCATTATAATGATCTTTAATTGTTTCTCTCTGTCCCCAAACAGTTTTCCATTGGCTATTGTTACTTTGTTTTTTCGAAGATAACAGCTCAAAATTATTCTTTAAGGAGTGTTTTTTTAATTCAAAACCTAGTCTAGAGGTTTCTATAAATTGTAAATCATTATGATGAACAGTATATGAAATCATCCCAGTACTATCAACGTCAAAAGAAAAGGTATTTTTACTATCAGGAGATCGTAATTCTGTTTCTATTACCTTTTCTGTTTTTGAGGTGCAACTAATAAGTAGTGCTAAAATTGTTATGGTTGTAAGTGTTTTGAACATTTTGTTGTTATTGTGTTATGATACTACAATTTTAGTATTTTTAAGTATTGATGAACACAGGTAAAAACAAAATTTAGCATGAGATTTGCTAAAAATGGACTAATAAAGCCCTATGTGTGTTGAGTTTTATTTTTTTGGTATGTTGAAGGCGTATTGCCATACTTCTTTTTAAAGCAATTTCTAAAATATTCTAAATCTCTAAAACCAACTTTGTAAGTAATCTCTGCAATAGTTAAGTTTGATGCTCTTAAAAGTTCAGAAGCTTTTAATAAACGTTGTTCTCGGATGTATGAATTTGTTGTAAATCCTGTTAATTTTTTTAGTTTTTTATTACATAAATATTCACTCAGCCCCATCTTTTGTACAAGCTGACTTACAGTAAAATCAGGATTAGAAAGTTCAATAATGATTTCTTGTTCTATTTTAGTAATAAAGTCTTGGTCTACGGCACTTATTTTTGCTTCTAAATTTGTCGAAGAAATTTTCGATTTTTGTTTTTTTGAATACCTTGTTTTAAAATATATAATTAATGCCACTCCAATACTAAAAAAGAGAATATACAGTATTGCAAAAGAATGAGCAGATTGTACTTTTATATTTAATGTTTTGGTTTTAACGTCTGGATTACTAAAGTTTTTAATTTTGAAAATATAGTCTCCACTGGGGATATTAGAGTATTTGGCAATTCCCAAAGCATTTTTAGTTGTGCGCCAATCTTTGTCAATGCCTTCTAATTTATAGCTTAATATATCGTTTTGATCAGAATAATTAAGGTTTTGAAATGTGATTGCGATATTGTTTTCACCGGTTTTAAGAAGTATGTTTTGAGTATTAGAAATTGTGTTTTTTAATAAAATGCGATCATTTAAATTCGTGTTAACTCTAATTTCGATATTGTTTATTTCAAGTTTAGTAATTGCGAGGTTAGTAGTAAAATTATTTGATTTGATTTCTGAAGGTTTGAAAATGGTTAACCCACTTTGTCCTCCAAAAGCGAGCATGCCATTACTTAGCCGTGTAGCAGATAAATCCATAAAAACATTATCTGTTAAACCATCCTTTTTACTGAAATTTTTAATATTGTTAGTTTTAGGATTCAATTTTGAAATGCCACTATTGGTTCCCATCCAAATATTACCTAGATCGTCTTCTGCTAGACTTTTTATTGTATTGTTCTGTAATCCATCTTTTGTTGTGTATGCAGTGAAATCATAAGTACCTGTTTTTTCATTGAAATGACATTTATTTAACCCTCCGCCAAAAGTACCGATCCAAATTGTGTTGTCTGTAGAGGTTATTATGGGTAATATAAAATCTGCACTAATACTATTTTTAGTGTTTGCTTTGTGTTGAAAAACTTCAAAAACGGGATTGTTTTTTTTGCTTTCTGTATCTGTTAGTAAAACAAGTCCTTTATCTGTACCGAACCATATATTTTTGTTTTCATCAAAAGCTATACTACGCACAACATTCGAAGGGAAGTTATGATTTTTAGAAAGATCTTTTGTATAATTCGTAATGTTAAATGCATTGTTATCTTTTTTCTCTAAATGTGTAATGCCATTATTGATGGTAGCTAGCCAAATGTTACCTTTCGAATTAGTTTCGATATCCATATATCGTTTGTAATTTGACGAGGTATTTATATATCTTAATTCTAGATCTGAATTAAATGTTACAAGTTGTTGTAAATCTCTTGTTCCATAAAAAAAAGTATTTCTTTTGTCATATCCGATTGCCGTAATAGCTTCATTTTTGTAATCAAGTAATGCAATGTATTTTTGTGTAATATTTGAGTTTTGGTTATATATGTTGTCTAAAGAAACGAGTCCTCCTCCTTCTGTGCCAACCCATAGGCTTTGATTTGTATTTGGTAATAATGCAGATATAGGTAGCCCTTGTCTTTTGTCTTTATTGGTAAAGTAATATCTTTTAAACAAAGACTTTTTATAATTATATTTAAATAAGCCATGTGCGGTACCAATCCAAACGACTCCAGAACTATCTTCATAAAAACAACGAATATCCTTCAAAAAATTATCAGGCCTAATAAATGAACATTTTTTAGTGTTCATTGTCTTTTGATCTAAAGTTTTATTAAAAACAACGAGACTTTTTGATGAACCGGACCAAAGATTATTTTGAGAATCGATAGAGAGTCTTCGTATTAAGTTTTGTTGATGAATTGTTTTTATTGTGGAAATTGAATCTTTAGAATAAGAAAATATATGGTTAGCTGATGCAAAATATATTTTATTATTTCTTTTTTTTAAATCGAAAACAGATGTTCCAAGATAAACTTCTTGCCAATCATAGCTTTTCGATTTTGTTTTTTTTAAGCAAAATAAGCCTGTATTCGTTCCTAGCCATACTCGGCTTTCATCGTCACAAATTATTTTATTAATTGGGTGATTACCATTCTTTGTAAACGATGAATAAAATTGGAGTAAAGCAAGTGTGTTATTTGTATTTGTTAATTGTATGACACCTAGGTTAGTAGCGATCCATATGTTTTTATTTTGAATATAGATGCTATTTGTATTTCCACCTAATTCAACTATCTTTTTATTTAACTCGGGAAAGCGTTCAATTTGCTCAGTACGTAAATCAAGCTTAAAAATTCCTTTAGTTGGGGTTATTCCCCAAAGGTTATTATCATTATCGATATGTAATTCTAAAATTATATTACTTGCTAGCCCAGAATTAGAGTTAGGTTCATATTGAAATGATTTTAAATTATGCCCATCGTATCTATATAGTCCATCATAGGTGCCTATCCATAGAAAACCTACAGAATCTTGAACGATAGTATTTATAGTTGTATTAGATAAACTAGCTTGGTTTTCGATAGCTTCTAATAGTACTATTTCTTGATGTTGTTGAGAAACAATAGAAAATGAATTTAAAAAGAATATGAGGTAGAGTAGAGAAGCTCTAAATTTTGCCGTTCTTTTTTGAATTCTATTTATAAACATTAAAACAAAGTTTCTAAATAAGGAAAATATATTTTTTACTTGAAAAAAATAACCCTTAAGCTTTTGAATTTTTAACTCAGCAACCTATAGTTATGGCAGAATCTTCAATTTAAGATAATTAATAATGTAATTCTCTATTTTAAAAATAATCTTTATGTATTGTATGTTTTCGAAGCATACAATACATAAAGAAATGGTTTAAGTTTTTAAGAAGGTTTTTGAAATAGTATTAATAGTGTTGGATACTTATATGTATTGATTTACTATATTTTCAAATAATTCCTGTTTTCCACTTTGCAATTCCAGTTCTCCATTGTCTTGAGCTATTTTATAGAGATCATTTAGATTTAATTTGCCAGCTTCAAAATCTTTTCCTTTTCCAGAATCAAAAGAACTATAGCGTTGCTCTCTTAACTTGCTATAGGGCGAAGAGGTTGTGATTTTATCAGCGATAAGTAATGCTCTTGCAAAAGTATCAGCTCCACCAATGTGTGCATGAAACACATCTTCTATATCGGTTGAGTTTCTTCTGATTTTGGCATCAAAATTTACACCACCACCTTGTAATCCACCAGATTGTAAGAATACTAACATGGCTTCGGTGGTTTCTTGTATGTTATTAGGAAATTGATCTGTATCCCAACCATTTTGATAATCTCCACGATTTGCATCAATACTACCTAACATACCAGCTTTGGCTGCAACTTCAATTTCATGTTGAAAAGTGTGCTGTGCTAGCGTTGCATGGTTTACTTCTATGTTAATTTTAAAATCTTTGTCTAGCCCATACTCACGTAAAAAACCAATAGAAGTGGCAGTATCAAAATCATATTGATGTTTTGAAGGCTCCATAGGTTTAGGTTCAATAAAAAATGTGCCTTTAAATCCTTGACTTCTTGCATAATCTTTGGCCATAGTTAAAAATTGAGCCATATGATCTAATTCCCGACCCATATCCGTATTTAGCAGTGACATATATCCTTCGCGACCACCCCAGAAAACATAATTTTCTCCATCTAGTGCAATTGTAGCATCTAATGCTAATTTAACTTGTCCACCAGCACGAGCAACAACATTAAAATCAGGATTAGTTGCGGCTCCGTTCATATATCTTGGGTTTGAAAAACAATTGGCTGTTCCCCAAAGTAGTTTTATTCCAGATGCTGCTTTTTTCTGTTTTAAATAATCAGTAATTGTAGATAAACGCTGTTCTGATTCAGAAAATGTTGGCGCTTCTTGTATTAAATCATAATCATGAAAGCAGAAATAATCAAATCCCATTTTACTTATAAATTCGAAAGCTGCATCGGCTTTATCTTTTGCTGCTTGAATAGGATCAGAAGATTGATCCCAAGCAAATTTTTGTGTTCCAGGTCCAAAAGGATCCGAACCTACTCCACAGAATGTGTGCCAATATGCAATGGCAAATTTAAAATGATCTCGCATTGTTTTTCCTGCAACAACCATATCTGGGTTATAATACTTAAAGGCCAATGGATTATCGGATTCTTTCCCTTCATATTTGATTTCTCCGATTCCTTTATAATATTCTTTATCTCCTAAAACAATCATTTAGTTATTATTTTTACTATTTTAACATTTCTTTTTCGCGATATAATTTCGCATATAACGGTTATAAAATTAATTAAAATAGAACTTCTGATTTTACACAATGATAATATTCTACGAAACATTTTACGAAACATTTTGCCAAACACTTTACGAAATATTTTATCGAGTATTTTACGGAATGTAAATAGCTTTATAAGTATATATTATCTACGATAGATTGTACAAATCATACCACATATGTTGTATTTTGGTTCTAGAGATGTTCTGCTTTCATTAGTATAATTAGGGTTTAACAGAAAAATGCATCTAAAAAGACATATGTGTTATACATATAAAATGCACATTTATATATTGTCGTCTTAATCATCTTTTTTAATTTAACATAAACTGAAGTATAAAATTTAGAGTATTATGGGAGTTATTTCATTTATCGGGTTTACATTGCTAGTAGCAATCATATCATATTTTGCAACTAGAAAAACAAATGAAAATACTTCTGAGGGGTATTTTTTAGGAGGTCGTAGTCTTACGGCAACCGTTATTGCAGGTTCTTTATTACTTACGAACCTTTCAACAGAACAAATTGTAGGATTAAATGGGGATGCATATACAGATGGTATACTCGTAATGGCTTGGGAAACTTTAGCAGCTATTGCAATGGTGATTACTGCAATATTTTTGCTACCACGTTATTTAAAAGGTGGAATCTCTACACTTCCAACATTTTTAGAAAGACGTTTTGATAGTACTACTAAGGCGTTAACTTCGGGATTATTTCTTACAGGTTATGCTGTTGTATTATTGCCTATGGTACTTTTTACAGGCTCAAAGGCTATTAGTGGAATGTTTGGTATTCCTGAATTACTCGGGGTAAGCGATTGGGTTTCAGTTTGGATATGTGTATGGGGAATAGGAATTATAGGTTCTATCTATGCCATATTCGGAGGTCTAAAAGCTGTAGCAGTTTCTGATACAATAAATGCAGTCGGATTGTTAATAGGAGGATTGTTGATTCCGGTATTTGGTTTAATGGCAATTAGCGAAGATGGTAGTGTTTTTGGTGGATTAACTAAATTGACAACAGAACATCCAGAAAAGTTTAATGCAGTAGGAGGACCAGATTCTTCTATCCCGTTTGCTACCATTTTTACAGGTATGATGCTAGTACAATTGTTCTATTGGGGGAGTAATCAACAAATTATTCAACGTGCTCTTGGAGCTAAAAACTTAGCAGAAGGACAAAAAGGACTAACATTAGCAGCTTTTATTAAAATATTAGGGCCGATCATTGTGGTTTTACCAGGTATTATAGCATATCATAAGTATGGGCCAAATTTAAATACTAGTGATGTGTATCCAAAATTAGTTGCAGATGTATTGCCTGATGTTTGGGTTGGTTTTTTTGCAGCCGTTCTGTTTGGTGCTATCTTAAGTTCATTTAATTCTGCACTAAATAGTTGTGTAACTTTATATGGAGTTGATATTTATAAGCAGTTTATAAATAAAGAAGCCAGTGAGAAGATTGTTGTGAAAATGGGAA
The DNA here is from genome assembly GCF_001632745.1 of Aquimarina aggregata. Lineage (GTDB taxonomy): Bacteria > Bacteroidota > Bacteroidia > Flavobacteriales > Flavobacteriaceae > Aquimarina > Aquimarina aggregata. The sequence continues at coordinate 274,704 of NZ_LQRT01000058.1, forward strand.
AACGTTTTGGGATTATTCTGGCATTCTTTTCCATGATTATAGCACCATTTTTAGTATATGCCGATAGTATTTTTGGATATTTACAAACCGTTAATGGAGCTTATAGTATTCCGATTTTAACCGTTATTGTTATTGGTTTCTTAACAAAGAAGGTACCTGCAATAGCCGCTAAAGTAGGAATCATATTTGCTTTTACAGTTTATGTTGGATATATCGTTTTAGCAAATGGATTTGGAGTTATAGATTTACATATGCTACACATGCAGGCAATCACATTTGTATTAACAGTAATAATCATGTTAACTATTGGAAAATTAAAACCAAGAGAGAGTGATTATGTACAGACTTACACTAAAGAGGTTGATGTTACACCATGGAAACATGTTAAGATAGTTGGTCTGGTAATATGTTTAGTAGTATTATCAACGTATTTCATTTTTTAATACCGTAAAAATCTATAGTTAGATAATAAGACATACAGTTTTAATAAAGAAAAACCTTTTACTATTTTTAGTAAAAGGTTTTTTGTGTAAATAAGTACATGTGTAGAGTATTAATCTTTTAATATCGAAGATAAAATAGTTTAGGTATAGGTTAAAATAGAATAAGATTGATGCGTCTAATCTATCGTTATTTGTACTGTATAAAGTAAATATGATATAGTTGTAAGTGGCTAGATTGATACTATTTATAAGCTTTATACGAGCATAAGTACTAAAAAAATATGTTTAAGATGGAGAAAAGTAAGCTTTTAGACCCGTTTGAGGAAGCTCGTTTGAGTAAAGGATATGGTAAGATGAATGATCAGGATGATCCTGTTACTATGATTTTACGTCTTAAAGATGTACGTAAATGTGCACATAATTGGAAAGCTTTTCAATCTGGAGCTACTCCAGGACGTATTGTAGTGCCCTCTGAAGTGAATATTCGAGATACTCGTCAAATACCTTTTGAAGTAGACCCACCGTTGCACAAAGATTATCGTTCATTAATAGAACCATGGTTTAAACGACCATTAGAAAAAGAGTATAAACAAAAACTTACTGGGCAAATAGAAGCAATTGTTGATGAGGTGATTGCAAAAAAAACTGTTGAAGTAGTACAAGATTTTTCTTTGAGATTACAATCTCGAGCGTTAACATTACTACTTAATATACCTTTTGAAGAGTCTGAGACATGGATTGGTTGGGGTACACATGTATTTAGAAGTGAAGGAGAATCTTTAGATGCAGATAAAGCTAATCTATTATACGACTACATTGATCAACAAATTATCAAAGCCGAAAGAAATCCAGGAAATGATTTGTATTCTATGTTGCTAAGTTCTGAAGTAAACGGAAAAAAACTTACACACGAAGAAGTAAAAGGTGTAATGATTTTAACATTTGCAGGAGGACGAGATACAGTGATTAATGCAGTTACAAATTCTATTGCTTATTTTGCAGAACATCCTGAATCATTAAAACAACTTAGAGAAAATCCTGATGTTACAGGTAAAGCAGTTGAAGAATTAATTAGATACTTTTCGCCATTAACGCACATGGGGAGAGTAGCAACTCAAGATACTCAAGTTTGTGAACATGCGATAAAGGCAGATTCTCGTATATCCTTATGTTGGGCATCAGCGAATAGAGATGCTTCTGTTTTCGAAAATCCAAACGATATAGTATTAGATCGTAAAGTTAACCCTCACGTAAGTTTTGGTTTTGGTACGCACAATTGTTTAGGAGCTACACATGCTCGACAAATTATGAATATCTTATTAGTCACCTTGGCCAAAAAGGTTAAATCTATAGAGATATTAGATTATACAGAAAATATAGAAGATCTAGAAGAATTTAAACGCAAAGTGGGATATGATAGCATTAAGGTGAATTTTAATGCACTATAATTTTAATAGGGTTTATGTACTAATATTTTTAAAGAATTTATAAAAAAAGATATGGCTAAGATTACTTTTATAACAACAGAAAATAAATCAATCATTTTAGAAGGTACTACGGGGTCTTTGATGCAACTAGCTGTAGATAATAGTATTCCAGGAATTGATGGGGATTGCGGGGGTGTATGCTCTTGTGCTACATGTCATGTGCATGTACATCCAGAACATGTTGAAAAAACTGGAGAAGCAAGTGAAATCGAAACAGATATGCTAGAACTTAATGATCATTATAATGAATACAGTCGTTTATGCTGTCAAATTGAAATTAATGAAAAATTAGATGGTGTAGTGTTGCAAGTTGCAGAAAGTGAATAAAATTGAATTTGATGTCTGAAAATTATTCAAATAATAAGACTTGCGTTGTCATAGGAGCAAGTCATGCTGGCGTAAATTTCGCTTTTGCTTTACGCAAGGAAGGTTGGCAAGGTAAAATCATACTCTTTGATAAGGATCCAACATTGCCCTATCATCGACCACCGCTTTCAAAAGCCTATTTAACTAGTAAAGATGCAATCGAAAAAAACGTTTTAAAGTCTCAAGAAAGCTACGAAAAAGATAATATAATATTACAGTTGGGAACTGAAGTTTCATCGATCAATCGGCTTAAAAAAACAATCGTATTACATGATGGAACTACACAAAGTTATGATAAATTAGTTTTAGCAACAGGTGCACGACCAATTATACCATCTATTTTAGGGATAGAAGAGGCAAGTAATTTATTCCCTTTACGAACTGCAGGTGATGTAGAAAATATACGAAATTCATTAGCTAAAAGTCAACATAAAAGAGTAGTCATTATAGGGGGAGGCTATATAGGTCTTGAAGCAGCTGCATCTCTTAAGAAACTAGGAGCAACCGTTACAATATTAGAACGAGAAGATCGAATTTTGGCCAGAGTTACTACTCCAGAAATGTCAACATTTTTTGAAGACTTACATAGTAATAATGGGGTTGAAATACATACCAATAAGAACGTTATTTCTATTAAAACATCCGAAGGTTTAAATACTATTATTTGTGAGGATAATTCTACTTTTAAATCTGATATGATAATTGTGGGAGTAGGAATTAAAGTAAATATCGAATTGGCAAGAGACGCAGGTCTTGATATTAATAATGGAGTATCGGTTGATTCAACAACACAAACAAATGATGAAAATATTTATGCCATAGGTGATTGCACGTTTCATTATAATACACATTATGATCGTTTTGTACGGCTAGAATCTGTTCAAAATGCTGTTGATCAGGCTAAAGTTGCTGCTGCTGCCATTTGTGGAAAGAACGCTACTTATGATGCGATACCATGGTTTTGGTCGGATCAATATGATGTTAAGTTACAGATGGTAGGTTTGTCAACAGGTCATAATAAAGTATGTGTGCGTAAAGAAGAAAGTGAAAATACAAAATTCTCTATTTGGTATTTTAAAGACAACACCTTGTTGGCTGTAGATGCTATTAATAATGCTAAAGCATATGTTTTGGGTACAAAATTTATTAAAAACCAGAAAAGAATAGATACATCAAAATTAGTAGATCCCTTTGTTGATTTTAAACCAGCTAATTTAGTAGTAGAATCATAAAACTCATTTTTTGCTCTTTGCCTCTTAAATGGATAGTACTTTTAGAGCTTTATCCATTTTTATGTATCGACTTTCTATATGAGAAAGGAGGCACCCCTACAACTTTCTTAAATTGTTTGTTAAAATAAGGCACAGAGTTATAACCACATTCAAACCCTATTTCCTTAATGGGTAAATCGGTATTGGTTAGTAGCTTTTTAGAAAAGTCAATACGTATTTTGTTAAGATAATTAGTAAAAGTATATCCTGTCTCTTTTTTGAAGTATCTACAAAAAGAAGAAATGGTCATATTTATCATTTCAGCACATAGATCTACAGAAATTTCTTTTTTATAATTTTCCATAATATACTCATGTACTTTTAAAATTCGATTAGATTTAAAAAAGAAACTCTCCTTAAGATATCCTTCAGATGCTAAAGTTTCATATCCAGATAAATTAATTAGATCTAGTATTTTTAACAATTTTAGTAATTGATCAAGAGGCCCTAGTCTAGGGATTTCTTTTAATAATAGGATGATCGTTTCTTTATGTTTTCCTACGATTTTTAATCCGCGCTCAGAGGCTAATAAGACCCTTCTAACACCTTTTAATTCTGGGATATCAACGAATTGAGATCCAAAAATATCTTTTTTGAATTGTACATAAATAGATTCACAATGATCAGTAGAGTCTTGTTGTAAGTAATGATCATCAGGAATCCATGCATGAGGTAAAAATCCACCTAATAATACAAGGTCACCTGTGTTAAAATTCTCACCGTGATCACCTACTAATCGCTTTCCATTACCATTTGTTATCAGTAATAATTCAAACTCCGGATGGTAATGCCAAGCTCCACTAAAATAACGTTGACGATAAACCCCCGTATGAAAAGAAGAATGTAGTGGTTTCTCGATCTTTTCTAGAGATACAGCTATTTTATTATTTGTAATTACTTGTTTCAAAGAAAATAGAGTAAAAGTTATTGCTAATATAGTGTAAATTATAGCTATTATAATACTATAGTTTTGTTTTTATGAGGTGTGTTTAAAGTAGAAATAGATAAGTTGCTTACATCTAAAATAAAAATTAAATTATGAGATTATTCCTTTTACTGATAAGTATATTATCAATTTCTTCGTCTTGCAAAACAGATAATAACGATATTTCTAGAAGCATTGAGGATTTTAATTATGACTGGAAATTTAATTTGGGTGATACCCCAAATGCTTTTGATTCTGTATTTAATGATGATCAATGGAAAATGATTAATGTTCCTCACGATTGGAGTATTGAAGAAGGATATCAAGAAACTGGAGATGTAGCAAGTAGTAGTGGCTTTGTACCTGGAGGTATTGGATGGTATAGAAAATCATTTATACTTACAGAAGCTGATAAGAATAAGCAAATCAGTATTCAATTTGATGGAGTATACAATAATTCTACAGTTTGGATCAATGGAAAATTATTAGGAACCAGACCAAATGGGTACGTTACTTTTGTATATGATCTTACAAATCATTTAAAATATGATGGCACACCAAATGTTCTTGCTGTTAAAGTGGATCATACTGCGTATGTAGATTCACGATGGTATACAGGCTCAGGAATTTATCGCAATGTAAAACTGATTAAAACAGAACCTTTACATATTGCCCAATGGGGATTGCAGATTACTACACCAAAAGTGAATTCCAACTCAGCAGAAATTCAAATAAAAACCGCATTAATAAATAATAATCCAAAAGAAGAACAACAGATTGTGGTGAAATACAATATTTTGGATTCAAACCATAATGTTATAATTTCTAAGAGTACACAAAGTGATGATTTAAATGCTAATGTAAATATTACTATCGATACTCCTAAATTATGGTCTTTAGAGGATCCAAACTTATATCATTTAGAAGCTCTTGTTTTTGAAAATGAACAACAAGTCGATAATGTAATTCAAAGATTTGGTATTCGGACGTTTAATTTTGATGCAAATACAGGTTTTTCTTTAAATGGAAAACGAATGAAAATAAAAGGTGTCAACTTACATCATGATGCTGGGGCGGTAGGAGCAGCTGTACCTAAGGCAATTTGGGAATATCGAATGAAGAAACTAAAATCTATAGGAACTAATGCAATACGTTTTGCACACAACCCTCACTCACCAGAATTGCTTGAAGTTTGTGATGAAATAGGACTTCTAGTAATGAATGAGGCTTTTGACGAATGGAGTGCCCCTAAAGCCAAAAGTAAAGTGTATTTAGGAGATAATGCTGCTTCAAAAGAGGCATCCAAAGCTTACCCCGAAGTTTTTGATGAATGGGCAGAGCGCGATTTAAAAGATTTAATTCGAAGAGATTTTAATCATCCATCGGTATTTATGTGGAGTATTGGTAATGAAATAGAGTGGACCTATCCTCATTATTCAAAAACATTTAATGAAGTAAACCCTAATTCAAGTGCTGCAGGATACGAATATGTTCCAGTATATGATGCAGATAAGATCAAACCAATTTTTGAAAATAATATAGAAACTGTTGATCCTTTGACTACCATTGCCAAAAAACTAGTAAAATGGGTAAAAGAAGAGGATACCTCAAGACCAACTGTATGTGGTAGTGTACTTCCTTCAATTGGAATGGTTAGTGGTTATGGTACTACTGTTGATGTTTATGGATTTAATTATCGTCAGGCTGATTATGATATTGCTCATAAAACATATCCTGATTTAAAAATTTTAGGTTCAGAAAACTGGGGTGCCTATTCTGAGTGGAAGACGGCAAATGATCGTGATTTTGTAGCGGGAATATTTGCTTGGACAGGATTTGCATATTTAGGCGAAGCTGGACCATGGCCGCGCAAAGGTTTAAATATTTCTTTCTTTGATTTTGCTGGATTTAAAACACCAAGAGGACATTTTTTTGAAACATTATGGAAAAAAGACCCTAAAGTATATATGGTTACTACTCCTGTTTCAGAATCAGAGTATTCTTATTCTGAAAAAGAAGGATGGAAATTTAATATGCAATTTACACCTCCGCCAGTATGGGATAAACTACGCCTTTGGGAGTGGTATAAAGTATATCCTAAGTGGCAATATGAGGATAAAGAATCAATTATTGTGCAAGCATATACAAATTGTGAAGAAGCAGAGTTATTCTTAAATAAAAAATCATTAGGGAAACAAAAATTAACAACCGTAGTAGAAAATGATCATATCCTTAAATGGTTAGTGCCTTATGCAGATGGAGAATTGAAAATTGTTGGGTATAATAATGGAGTAAAAGCAGATGAGTATGTCTTAAAATCTCAAGGTACAGTATCTGAAATCAAAATAACAACTAATAAAACCACTATTAAAAATGATGGATATGATGTTGCAGTAATTACGGCAACATTATTTGATGCCAATGGAGCTGTTGTTACAGATGCAGATATAAAAATTGAATTTGAAGTAGAAGGAGCAGCTAGAAATATTGGGGTTGATAATGGTTGGGAGAGAAACATTCAATCTCATAAATCAAATGAGATAGTAACACATCAAGGTAAAGCTATATTATTCGTGCAATCTACAAAAGATACTGGAGCAATTAAGATTTCTACAAAAAGTAAAACAGTTACTTCAAATACCCTAGACTTAGAGGCTAAATAAGTAGGTAGGTGATTTAAATTTTGATTAGTTTGTATGTATGAGTAACAGGTTTATTTGCAGTATAAATTTCTGTTCGAATATGATCTAAAGCCTTAATGATAGAATCTTTTTTAGGTAAAACTTCAAAATATTCTTTGGCTTTTTTCTTCTCATAAAAATACCAACTTTTCCCTTTAGATTTTTCGTTTTTAGCCTCTAGAAATGCTTTTTTAGCTTCAAGAGTATTTGGCCCATTAAACTCTTTTAAACTCCGAAACTCTGTAGCAGCAATGGTTCTTAGTTTATCATTAGTACTCCTATATTCAAAACACAAATCGGATACTTTAGTTGCTTGTTTGTATTGTGGAGTAAGACTGTTTCGTGATAAGTTTATCCCTTCTTTTAATGCCAAATTAGAATATGAACCTACTTTAATATCATCAATTAATAGAGTGTATTTACCTTCTTCCAAATTTTTAATAGATAGTATTTCTCTAGCAATATTTCCTGATTCTGGAATTAGTTTTTCTGTAGTTCTTAGGCTTTCTTTAACCGGAAATGGTAATGCATTTTGTAATACTTGAAATTTTTTAATTCCACTTTTTATATCAACCGTACAATTTTTAGCACTATTCACTTTCATGGTTTTTGCATCAATTTCTATAGTAGAAGTAAATGCTACAGGAATTATAGTCTTAATTATTTCATAAGCCATTACCAAATGGCCATTATCGCCAGGGTGTATTCTATCTAGTCCAACAATAGTTGCTGTTTTATCGTTAGTTTGAATTTTTTTGTTTACCGCTAGCATAGCGGTATTGAAATCGATAACTGGCGCATTGTGTTTTTTAGCGATTTCTCGTACGGCATTTCCAAAGTCGATTAACCCATCATTAATGCCAAAGTTGTTTTTTCTTTCTAATACTGCAGTTTGATCATATATAGAAGGTGTTGTGAAAATAAGTTTCACTCCCTTTTCAATAAGGAGAGCACTCAATTTCTCCATATTTTTGGTATAGTTTTTTAAAATCTCTTCACGTTTTTTTAATGTTTCCTGATCTACCTTTTTGGTACCAGGGTATAACCAACGGCCTACATCGTTCATACCTAACATGATTAAAGCATGTGTAGGGTTGTGTATCAAAATGTCTTTTTCAACTCTATCTGTGGTCCCGGGCGTATTGTCACCTGCAATACCACAGTTATAGTAGCTCACTTTTTCATTAGGAAATTGGGTAGCATTAAAAACTTGTAAAAAAGCATGAAAGGACCCTCCATGTGTTATACTATCTCCTATTAAAGCTACGACATCACCATTTTTAAATAAAGGTAGTTCCTGAGCGTTTAATGGGCGGGCCAATATTGCTATGATAAACAATAATAGTGCAGACTTTATTTTATTTTGTATGATCATAAAATTAAAAATAAAGGATTTTAATACCGAGAAAAAAGTATTTACAAATAATCTACGTAAACAGTTTTGTTTTTTTCGTTAGATTCTATTTCTTTAGAATCAATTGATTGAAAAATAACATAGTATCTTTGATGTGCTTTTCCCAATATTCCCATTCGTGACCACCGGGATATTCTTCGTAAATGTGCGGAATGGCTAATTCATTTAATTGGGTATGTAATTTTCGGTTACCAGCCAATAATGGATCAGATAATCCGCAATCAAATCGAAATTTTGGAATTTGATTTTTATACTTTACGATAGTGTCAAAAACAGATTCGTTTTCAGTTTGGTCTTGTTTTAGTAGTGTAAGATCTTCTTCAATAAAAGATTTCATTTCTTCGAGTTGTGTAATCGATGAAAGCCCAGAGACTCCTGAAAACATAGATCCATACTTTATACCAAGTCGCAAAGCACCAAAACCACCCATTGATAAACCAGCAATAAATAACTGCGATTGCTTACTGGTTTGAGGGATTAGTTCTAGTGTAGCATTAAAGACATCTTCAATGATCCATTTTTCAAAATTTGATTCTTGATGAGGTAAATAACCGCTCCCGTCCCCCCATAACCCGTCTGATGGCATAACAACCACCATAGGAGAGAGTATATTCTGTTCTATCCAAGAGTTCATTTTTAAGTGAATCCCTGTTTTTTGAGACCAAATCCAATGACTGCCATATACACCGTGCAATAATATGGTAATAGGTAAATCTTTATGGTCGACTCCAGGAGGTACAAAAACACTAATGTCACCTCTATGGCTAAGATTTTTACTTTTAACGGTGATGTGTCTTAAGTTATTAGCCTCAAAACGTGGATCTGAAATTTCTACAGTTTTAAATTTTGACATAAATAGAGATTATTCGAAAACGATTACTCCTTTTGCATTTTTACCAGCTAACATATCTTCAAAAGCTAGATCAAGATCTTCAAATTTATATATTTTGGTTACCATTTCATCAAGTAATAGTTCTCCTTTTTTATATAAATTTAATAAGATAGGAAAATCTATTTGAGGTCTGCATTTGCCATACAATGGATTTATGTAAATTTTATCCCATTCAAATAAGCTCATATCGATAGTAACTTCTTCTTCTATACCACTTACTTGTACTGCTGTACCTGCATTGCGAATCATAGCTAGAGGTGCTGCTCCTAAAGCGGGAATAGCGGTGCATTCGAAAGCATAATCTGCTCCGCCATTGCCTGTTAGTTTTTGAACTAATTTGGAGACCTCTTGTAAATTTTTGTCAGTCTTATTAGCTAGAATAGTATGAGTAGCTCCAAATTGTTTTGCCATTTCTAATCTATTTGGATTAACGTCTACAGCAATTATCATTGCTGCCCCAGAAATCCTTGCGCCTTGGATAACGTTAAGTCCAACTCCACCATTACCAATTACGACTACAGAAGATCCTGGCGTAACATGAGCTGTGTTTACAGCAGATCCATATCCAGTCATTACACCACAACCAATAATCGCAGCAGAGCTAAACGGAATGGCTGTTTCATATTTTACTACCGCTTGCTCTTTAACGACCGTATGGGTAGATAGTGTTCCTATGTTGAAAGATCGTTCAATTCCTTCTCCTTGATATAAAGTCCTTTCTAATGCGGCATGTCCGGTAGAAACTTCGCCATCAGGTAATTTATCGCCAGCTACTACAGGTGAATTGTTTTCGCAAATATGCTGGTTCATTTCTTGACATTGAAAGCACTTGCCGCAAGGAATTGCCCAGTTTAATATCACATTATCTCCTGGTTTTACTGTGGTTACTGCATTTCCTACAGCTTGAACAATACCAGCCCCTTCATGACCAAGGATTACTTTTCTTCCCCAATGTAAAGAATCATGATCTGTATGACATAATCCTGCTGCTTGTATTTTTACTAGTACTTCATCATTTTCAGGCGTCTTTACTTCAATTTCTTCTATTGAAAAATTTCCGTCACCCTTTGATATTGCTGCTTTTCCTAACATTTTTGTTGGTTTAATATTCTGCAATATAGAATTTAACAAAGCTTAGATGTTTATCTATATTGATATCAAGTTACACTATATTAACAATGATTTAAGTATATTGATCTTTCATGTGAAAGATTTGTATTTTTTGTATATTTAATAACTAGAGTTAATCATTTGAATGCTTAGTAACTTTAAATCATTCATAATTTTTAAAATAAAGAGTATGAGAAAAATAATTATTTTTTGTTTAAGTTTTGTGTTTTTAACGTCTTGTAAATCTGGAAACGAAAAGACAGATGGAGATGCGGTTGTCTCTTCTGATTTAAGAGTCATACGAGGTAAAATAGTTGATTCTAAAAGGAAAAGTCTTGGATATGTAGCAATAAAATTATACTTAGATGAGAATGATTGTATGAATGCATATAGCGATAATGAAGGCTTGTTTGAATTTAAATTGGATGAACTAAGAGTGAAGGATCAAAGTCATTTTGAGATCGTTTATCAAGGATATGCAACGAAACTGTTATCCGTTAGAAACTTTGAAAATGACAAATCCATTATCTTGAGTAAAAAAGGTGATGTTGTTTCTGTAACGGATTATCGAGTCTTTTATGAATCAATCAAAAGCTGTTCAAGAAAATAATCGTTAGTTGTGATTATTTTAAGAATTGTTTTTAATCGATAAATTATGTAGTACTTATTCTATTAGATACGAGAATAGGCCATTGCCTATGCATTATTGTTTTTTGTTATAAATTTCTTACTATTGTGTAGGTCTTTTTAATAAAAAAATAAAAGTATACGATAGCGATCGATTATTCTCGTTATTTTAATGAATATGAACAAACTATCTTTATTTTTTAGTATTGTTTTCTTTTTATTAGGCTGTTTGACAAACTTTGCTCAGAGTGATATTACAACTTTATCTGGACAGGTTTTAGATCAAAAAACGTTAGAACCAATTCCTTTTGCTTCGGTGTATATTAAGTCCCAATCTATAGGTACGGTTACCAATGAAGAAGGTTACTTTACTTTTTATATACCGTCAAAAAGAAAAATGGATATAATTATCATATCGGTAATAGGGTATGTATCGGTTTCTAAAAAAGCGAATACTTTTAAAGAGAACCAACAAATATTTCTCTCGACTAGAACTACCAATTTAGAAACAGTAATCATCACATCTACTAAAGATAAAAAACTTACTGCAAAAGAAATCGTTAAAAAAGCTTATCAGGAGATTAAAAATAATTACCCCACAAAACCATATATTTTAGAGGGTTACGTGAGAGATCTTCAAAAAGAAGATGATAAGTATGTCGAGTATTTAGAATGCGCTGCTAAATTGTTTTATCAGGGATATGCGATTAAAAAAGAACCTCTTGTTGAGTTAGTAGAAGTTAGAACAAAGTACTTAACTGAAAAGAATCCTTGGAATAAAAATTCAGAACGAAAAAACTCAATTATTGATTTGGTAGAGGATGACTTTATTAGATTTGATTACGGCCCCATTAAAGGAAAAAATGGCTGGAAATATGAATTAGACGGTGTTTTACCGTATAATGAAAGATTGGTTTATAAAATAAAAGGAGTTGATAAACCTTTTCAAAATGCGACATTATTTATAGATACAGAGACTTTTGCATTTGTAAGAATGGAGCTTACAAGGCAAGCTATCAATAATAGATCTTGGGCGAGGAAATTTACAAATGGTGCTTTACAAGTGCATTATAATGTAGTGTTTGAATATCAAGAGTACAAGGGGAAAATGTACCTAAAGTATCAAAAAGAAGAAGATACATGGAAAATTTTTGAAGGATTAGAATCAAAAAAACTACTCTTTGTACAATATCCTAAAAAAGAGCTCTTTATAAATAATATAATAATTGATGATGTTCATAACTATCCATTCTTAAAAAATATGAATATTAGTGAAAGTATAGAGAATCAAGCAAAAGAATACAATTTGGATTTTTGGTCTACTTATAATATTCCGCAACAAACGGCAGCAGAAAGTAAAATAATCTTGGAACTCAAGAAAAGAGTAGATTAGTGCTATAGCATTTGATAGTAATTTTTCTTTCTTGATTTTTCAAAAAACATTAGATGAGTGTTTGCTTGGTGGAGCAAATGGTGCATTTGACGGGAATGTGATTCTACAAGTTGAAAAACCAAGTAAAGATAAATATTTTAATTTATCATTATTCTAACTGTTTATTTGCTTGGTTTTTAGTTTTGATTCTTTAATGTATAAAAGTGCCCAGGATGGGAGTCGAACCCACACGCCCTAATGGACACATGGCCCTCAACCATGCCTGTCTACCAATTCCAGCACCTGGGCAATAAAAGGTGCTTTAAGATACTCTAAAACTAAAAAAGTACCGTAAAAATATACGATACTTTTTTTAGTGACCGGGCTGGGGCTCGAACCCAGGACCCTCTCCTTAAAAGGGAGATGCTCTACCAACTGAGCTACCAGGTCATTGATAATTTTTTCTTATCAAAATATTTTTAAAGAACATAATTTATAATAGCAATACCTTGTTATTATCTATGTTTTGTGACCGGGCTGGGGCTCGAACCCAGGACCCTCTCCTTAAAAGGGAGATGCTCTACCAACTGAGCTACCAGGTCTTGCATTTTTTTCCTTCAATGCGGGTGCAAATATACTATCATTAATTTATTTTTCAAGAAGAATTTGATATAAATTTGCATTTTGTTTAAAATGATATTTCTTTTGGGCAATATCTACTTAATTTTTACAGTATGAATATAGTTTTAATGGGGTATATGGGTAGCGGAAAATCCTTGATAGGTAATAAGTTAGCTGATAAGATGAAATTAGAGTATCTGGATTTGGATGATTATATAGAAAATCAAGAAAAAAATACAATTTCAAAAATATTTGAAGAAAAAGGAGAGATTTATTTCAGAAAACAAGAATCTCGATACTTAAAAGAGGTATTAGAAAAGCAAAATAACAGCGTTATTTCGCTTGGTGGAGGTACACCATGTTTTGCAGGTAATCTTGAAATAATTAAAGAATCAGAAAAAGCTAAGAGTATATATTTAAAAACTTCTTTAGACCAATTAACTAAAAGGTTGTTTGCAGAACGTGATAAAAGACCATTAATATCTCATCTCTCTACTGTTGATCTTCTTAATGATTTTATTCGAAAACATTTATTTGAACGTTCATTTTATTATAATCAGGCAGATCACAATATTATCACAGATGATAGGGAGCCTGATCAGATTAGTGAAGAGATAATTACGCTATTATTTTAAAATAGCAGAGTCTTTACTACCAAATGATACCTCTACATGTTCATGTAATGAAGTAGATAAAGAGATGCCTTTAAAATCAGCTTTGATAGGATATTTTTTGTGATTTCGATTCACTAGTACTGCAGTTTTAAATCTTGTTAGAGGCACTTCTAAAAAATGTTTAACTCCGTAAACAAGTGCTGTACCAGAGTTTAAAACATCATCGGCAAGTACAATAGATTTATTTGTGTAGATATTATCACTGATAGAAGTTTGTACCGTATTGTGTGGTGATTTTTTATCCATTGTTACTTCGCATAAAATAACATTAATATCAGAAATGTTTTCTAGAATTTCTTTTAATCGTTTAGCAAAAATGTATCCGTTTTCTGCAATGCCGGCAATTACAATTTCTTCTTCATTAATATTCGTCTCATAAATCTGATAAGCAATACGCTTTATCTTATGTTGTATTTGCTCATGGGTTAGTATAATATTAGTATCCGTATGCATGCTTAGAATTGTTGATTGCGATTATAAAATATACGCAGAGATTTTAATTAATGATAGCAATTATCAAATATATAAAAGAGTTGGTAATCTATGAATATGTTGATACTATTAAAATAATTTAGCAACATTTAATAACTACAAACAGTTTTATTCTTCACTGTCATCATTATTGCCATCGGTGTACCAATCATCTATATCTCTTCGATCTTTTTTAGTAGGTCTTCCTGTACCTTTTTTTCGATAATAATCCTTAGAATATTTTAAAAGATCTAATTTTTGCAACGATTCCTTTGGTGTGATGTCTTTACGATATAAATCAACAAGTTTTGCTCCGATTCTATTATCGGGCGTATCAAGAACAGAGAGTTCATAGTTTATTTGGTTTTTACGAACAGTAATTTTATCCATTGGATAAACTTCTCGAGACGGTTTTATAAGGTCTCCGTTAACACGAACTTTCCCTTCTTTACAGGCTTTTGTAGCAATGCTTCTGGTTTTGAAGTAACGAATACACCATAAATATTTATCAACACGCATAAAAAAATATTAATAGACAAAAATTATAAACAGATGAAACAAAAGTACGAGAAAATCGTATCTTGCACCTTTAAAAAAGTAATTAGATGAATGTAAGAAAATATAGTTGCGCCATTGTATTAGCTTTGGTAGCTTTATATGCATGTAATAACGACGATGACGATGCTCCTTCTATCGAGCCACCAAGAGATCGTGCAGAACAGCAAGTTAATGAAGCTGTATTGTTAGAAAATTATTTAGATACTCATTTCTATGAGTTCGTAGATAATCCCATTAATCCAGATTTTCAAATTGTAAATTTAGATACTATTGCGGGAGTGAATAGTGATCGTACACCGATAAGCCAATCAGAGTTTTTATCTACTAAAGTGATTACAAGAGATGGTGTAGATTATACTTTACATATATTAAGTTTTAGAAAAGGAGCTCCAGGAATGCGAAGTCCTACTTTTGCAGACTCGACTAGAGTCACATATAGAGGAGAACAATTGTATGATAATTTAGATCAAGATGGTGATGGTATTCCTGATACGGCAGATGTAGATGCCGATGGTGATGGTAACCCTGATACATTAAACGATGAGGTTAGAACAGATGCTGATGATGATGGAATCGCAGATGATAGTGATGTAGATAATCCTGAATTAGCAGGAGAACCTGATTCTGATAACGATGGTATAATCGATGAAAAAGATTCAGTAGATAATAATGATGTTAACAGAAAAGTTTTTGATGATAGAGTTTCGCCTTTTTGGTTTGATCAGTCTGCAGCTATCGAAGGTTGGAGAGAAACTTTAGTCGATTTTACAGGAGCTTCTGGGTTTACTATTAACACTGATGGTACTGTTGATTATAATGATGACTTTGGAAATGTAACTGTCTTTATGCCTTCTGGATTGGCATATTTTAATAACCCTCCAATTGGTTCAGGAATAGGAAGATATAAGTCACTTGTTTTTAATATTCAATTATATGCCGTTAATGAAGCTGACCACGATGCCGATGGGATTCCTTCTTATCTTGAAGATTTAGATAACGATAGACTTGTTGCGGATTCAGATGATAATTCTGATAGTGATACGGGTGAGTTAATACCAGACTATCTTGATAATGATGATGATAACGATGGTACACTTACCAGAGATGAAATCACGGTTAACGATGCAAATAACGATGGATTTATTAGCTTGGATGAGATAACTTTTTATGATGATGATGGAGATGGTATTAAAAACCATCTGGATAGAGATGATAGAGATCCAAAAAACGAATAAAAACAAAAAACTCCGATAATTAATTATCGGAGTTTTTTGTTTTAAGAAAACTATTGTCTTATAAATCTAAAGCTAATCCTAATATAATTTGATTAGGTCTAGAGTCTACTCGAATCCCTTCGTTTATCGATTCTGCACGATTTTTACTTAAGCCACGCTCGTAACGAATATCTGCGTTAAGACGCCCTAATTGAATTCCAGCTCCAAACTGAAGCCCTACAGTAAACTCATTTTTAACATCTCCTAGTCTTACGTCTTCGAGGTCATTTTCTACGATATATTGAAGTGCAGGCCCTCCAAAAACATGTATAGGACCTAAAACCGTAATTCCAACAAGAATTGGCAAATCTAATTTTTTGATATTATAGTCTAAGTTTGCTCCAGAAACATCATCATATGTACTATTATTAACTGTGTATTGTAATTCGGGTTTTATATAGATGTTGTCTGTTAATTTTCCTCTTAAAAATACTCCTAAGTGGTATCCAACTCGATCATCGGCTCTTTCTGATAAAATATTGTTACCTGGACCTGTTAAATCAGAGATTTCAATTTTACCATTGTCTCCATAATTAAGTCCAGCCTTAACCCCAAAAGCTAGTCGCTTATCCTGCCCTAATATTGTGCAAGAAGCTAATAACATAAATAAAACAAATACATTTTTCATTTTGAAATAATTTTTGATTAATAAATACTAATTAAATGATTTGGTGAAGGCTAGTGTATTGTAAAACGATTATAGCCTGTTTTTATTCTGCTTGAAATATCAAAAAGCCTGCCAAAGTATTTTTTTTATATAAATATGCTAGCAGTGTTTTAATTGCAATTGTGAAACAAAATTTAAATGTAAATATTAGGTTTGAGGTATTAACTTATTAAAATTTGAAAGTTATGTATAATGGTTTATTGTGAATTAATATGTGTTTATTGGTAGTTATTAAGTTAATTAATTGATTATAATTTATTTTTTTTATTAAAAAAATACATATTTATCTTTATGAGTTGTTATTAATTGTAAATTTGACATTTAATAACACAAACACTTTTAACAATGAAAAACAACAACTTAAGAATAGTTTTCTCTATTCTTTTAACAGTATTGTTTACAACAGTATTGTTTGCTCAACCCACACCACCATCTGGAAAATCATGGAAACGTGTAAATGCCTTATCAGATGAATTTAATTCACTCGATGGAAACAAATGGAAAAAGAATAGTCATGTAAATTGGAAAGGAAGAAGTCCAAGTCAGTTTAATCCAAATAATGTTTCTGTAAGTAATGGAAAACTTAAAATTAAAGGAACTCCTAAAGATCCAAATGTAGGAAGAATAGGAGATCGCATTTGGACTGGTATTTTGCGTTCTGATAAAGCTTCTTTTAAACCGGGAATGTATGCAGAAGCCAGTGTTAAAAATGCAGATATGACAATAGTATCGTCTTTTTGGATGCAAGGTCGATTTAGTGAAATAGATGTAATAGAAAATTGGGGAACAGTTAAGAATCAAAGATGGAAGAATTTAGAGACTACCATGGAAATGAATACTCATTATTTTCCTCAACCTTGTGGATTTGATTGTGATAGAACAACCCAAAAACATTTTAATGATGGAACCCGAAATGCAGACAATTTTAATGTTTATGGGGTCTGGTGGAAAGATGCTAGAACGATATTATGGTATAAAAACCCTAAGAATAGAGCCAACCCTGTAGCAGAGGTAAGACTGCCTTATAATTTTAACGAAGGTATGTGGATGTATTTTGACATGGAAGCATTTACATGGGGTCCAGGTGTTGCCGATAATAATGAGTTAAATAACAACAATCGTAATACTGCTCAATATGACTGGGTACATACTTATGAATTGGTTAATGGAGGAGGAGGAGGCTCGGATCCAGATCCCGATCCAACAGGTAATGATAATGCGTTTTACATCGTAAATAGACAAACTCAGAAGAAAATTCGTCCACAAAATAGTGCGGATGCATCTAAGATTATTCAGGTAGCCTCAAATGCAACCGATAATAATGTAAAATGGGAGCAAGTGAATACTTCTGGAGGATATTTTTATTTAAAAAACGTTCAGACAGGTAAATATTTTAGACCTGCTGGTGATAATGATGGGGCAGATATAGAACAACGCCCTACAAGTTATTCAGGAAACTATACCCAGTGGAAAAAAATAAACACTTCAAATGGGTTTTTCTATTTGCAAAATAGACAAACAGGAATGTATTTTAGACCTACTGGAGATAATAATAACGATAAGATGATTCAAAGGCCAACTTCTTATGGGGGAAATTACACCCAGTGGAAATTCCAAAACGCAAGTAGTAAATCTGCAGGTATTGCTACTTTAGATTTTAAATTACAGGCAATTGGCAATACCTTAAAAATAAATTTAGAAAAAGCTGGAGCAGTCTCAGTAAATGTATATGATCTAGGAGGTAATTATGTATATAATGATTCTTTTATTTCAAATACATCTGAGGTTTCTATTCCTTTTAGAAAAGGTGTAGGGTTAGCAACTGGTGTGTATATAGCTAAAGTAATTTCTAATGATCAAGTTAAAACAGTGAAATTTGCTATTAAGTAAATATCGTACTATTAGGCTATACTAATAATTAAGAAGACCGTCTAAAAAACTTTTTAGACGGTCTTACTATTTAATTTTAGTAAAAAACTATTTTCTTTTAATTACCTTTTGAGCAGCGCTAGTTATTGCCGCGGCGTTTAATCCATATTTCTCCATAAGTTGTTCTGGTGTCCCACTTTCTCCAAAAGTGTCATTAGTAGCAATGAATTCTTGTGGAGTAGGGTGGTTTTTAACCAATACTCGTGATACACTTTCCCCCAGTCCACCTAAGATATTGTGTTCTTCAGCAGTTACAACGCATCCTGTTTTCTTAACAGAATTTAAAATAGCTTCATCATCTAAAGGTTTAATTGTATGAATATTAATTACTTCAGCGCTGATACCTTGTTCTTGTAATGTTTCAGCAGCTTGTAATGCTTCCCATACCAAATGTCCAGTAGCAACAATCGTTACATCTGTACCTTCTTGAAGAAGTACTGCTTTTCCGATCTCAAAAGTTTGATCTTCTGTAGTAAAATTGGCTACTTTTGGTCTTCCAAAGCGCAAATATACTGGCCCTTGATGATCCGCAATAGCAATTGTAGCTGCTTTCGTCTGGTTGTAATCACAGGTATTAATAACGGTCATACCAGGTAGCATCTTCATTAAACCAATATCTTCTAGTATTTGATGTGTAGCACCGTCTTCACCAAGTGTTAATCCTGCATGAGAGGCACATATTTTTACGTTCTTACCACTATAAGCGATAGATTGTCGAATTTGATCATAAACACGTCCTGTAGAGAAGTTAGCAAATGTTCCTGTAAAAGGTATTTTACCTCCTATAGTTAAACCAGCCGCAATCCCCATCATATTTGCTTCTGCAATTCCTATTTGAAAAAAGCGTTCTGGATTATTGGCAATAAAAGCATCCATCTTTAAAGAACCAATCAAGTCCGCACATAGTGCAACTACATTCTCGTTTGTTTTACCCAATTCTTCAAGACCAGCTCCAAAACCAGAACGGGTGTCTTTTTTTCCTGTATCTATATATTTTTTCATTTTCTTTTTTGATTTGGATAAATTAATAATCTCCTAGAGTTTCAGGGTTTTGAGCTAAACCGATTTTTAATTGCTCATCATTAGGAGCTTTACCATGCCAAGCATGAGTATGCATCATAAAATCTACACCGTTACCCATTATAGTGTATAATAATACACATACAGGTTTTCCTTTTCCTGTTCTACTTTTAGCTTCTTTTAACCCTTCAATAACCGCAGTTAGATTATTTCCTTCTTTGATTTCCATAACATCCCAACCAAAAGCTTCAAATTTTGCTTTTAAACTACCCATAGACAGTACATCATCTGTAGATCCATCTATTTGTTGCCCATTTAGATCAATGGTGGCAATAAGATTATCTACTTTTTTTCCTGCAGCATACATAATAGCTTCCCAATTTTGACCTTCTTGTAGCTCACCATCACCATGTAAACTATAAACTAAATTATCATCATTGTTTAATTTTTTTGCTTGCGCAGCACCCAATGCTACAGACATTCCTTGTCCGAGTGATCCAGAAGCGATTCGAATTCCAGGTAGTCCTTCATGAGTTGTAGGATGTCCTTGTAATCTACTATTGATGAGTCTGAATGTATTTAACTCTTCTACAGGAAAATATCCGCTTCGAGCTAAAACACTGTAGTATACAGGTGATATATGTCCATTGGATAAAAAGAAGAGATCTTCTCCGATTCCATCCATATCAAATCCATCTTTTCTTTCTAGAATCTCTTGATAAAGAGCGACAAAAAATTCAGTACATCCTAATGAACCTCCTGGGTGTCCAGAGTTTACTTTATGTACTTGTCGCAGAATATCTCTACGAACTTGGGTTGCAAAATCTTCTAATTGTTTTGTTTTTGGCATTACGGTAGCTATTATCTTTATAATAAAGGCTCAAAAATACAGGTTTTGTATACGGTGACAAAATGTATATATAGCTTTTAATTAAGAAAGGATTGTTAATAACGAAAAGTTTTCGAAATCTTAAGGTGATTCATGTAATTTTAGTTAGTTATCTTTGCGCTCTATCAAATAAAAAATATGCAATTCGATCTTTTATCTAAAGACCCTCAAAGTAAGGCTAGAGCCGGAAAAATCACTACAGATCACGGTGTTATAGAAACTCCAATTTTTATGCCCGTAGGGACAGTAGCAACTGTGAAAGGTGTGCATCAAAGAGAATTGAAAAATGATATCAATCCTGATATAATTCTAGGAAACACTTATCATTTATATCTTAGACCTAAAACGACAATTCTAGAAAAAGCTGGTGGACTGCATAAATTCATGAATTGGGATAGAAATATTTTGACAGATAGTGGTGGTTATCAGGTGTATTCACTTTCTGCTAATCGAAAAATAAAAGAAGAAGGGGTAAAGTTTAAATCGCATATAGATGGCTCATATCATGTATTTACTCCCGAAAACGTAATGGAGATCCAGCGTACTATAGGGGCAGATATTATTATGGCGTTCGATGAGTGTACCCCATACCCCTGTGACTACAATTATGCCAAGAGAAGCATGCATATGACACATAGATGGTTAGATCGCTGTATGCAACATCTCGAAAAAATTCCGGTTAAGTATGGATATGATCAAGCTTTTTTTCCAATAGTACAAGGAAGTACCTATAAAGATTTAAGAAAACAGTCGGCAGAGTATATTGCCAACGCAGGAGCTGTTGGAAATGCAATAGGAGGATTGTCTGTAGGAGAGCCAGCAGAAGAAATGTATGCTATGACAGAAGTAGTTACCGATATTTTGCCAGAAGATAAACCTCGTTATTTAATGGGGGTGGGTACTCCTATTAATATATTAGAAAATATAGCCTTAGGTGTAGATATGTTTGATTGTGTAATGCCTACGCGTAATGCTCGTAACGGAATGTTATTTACAGCACACGGTACGATCAATATGAAAAATAAAAAATGGGAAGATGATTTTTCACCGATAGATGAAATGGGTATTACATTTGTTGATACCGAATATTCTAAAGCGTATTTAAAACATCTGTTCTCGGTAAATGAGTTGTTAGGAAAACAAATAGCCACAATACATAATTTAGGTTTTTATATGTGGTTGGTTAGAGAAGCTAGAAAACATATATTAGCAGGAGATTTCTATAGTTGGAAAAATATGATGGTTAAACAAATGGATAAACGATTATAAATTGAAAATACTAGACTGGTACATACTTAAAAGGTATTTAGGGACATTTTTTACGATGATTTTACTATTTATTCCTATTGGGATTATAGTAGATGTTTCCGAGAAAATAGATAATATGTTAGAGCATAAAGTGCCTTTTAGTGCGGTTATAGGATATTATCTAGATTTCACAGTGTATTTTGCTAACTTGTTATTTCCACTCTTTGTATTTTTATCAGTAATCTGGTTTACCTCTAAACTAGCCAATAAAACCGAAATTATTGCATTTTTAAGTTCTGGTGTTTCTTTTTGGAGATTTCTTAGACCGTATATGATTGGTGCGGTTATTATTTGTGTTGGAGCATTGGCCATGGGATTGTTTTTGGCACCAAAGGCAAGTCAAGGGTTTAATGAATTTAAATATACGTATCTTAAAAAAGGGAAAAAGGTACAAGAAACAAGAAATATTTATAGACAACTTAATGATAGCGTGTTTTTATATGCTAATAAGTTTAACCCTTTAGAAAAATCAGCAAATAACTTTACTATAGAATATTTTAGTGGTAATGTGTTGAAAACTAAGATTTCTGCAAGAAAAATTAAATTTAAAGATAGCATTTATGAACTTACAGATTTTGTAAAGCGAAAAATATTGGATGGTAAAGATATTCTTGAAAAAGAAACCAAAAAGGATACCTTACTTCCTTTTAATATAGACGAATTTACACCAGTAACTTATGTTGCAGAAACACTAAACTATACAGAATTAAGTGAATTTATTGAAAAAGAAAGTAAACGAGGTTCGTCTGATATAAATAGATACAAAGTTGTAGCGTATAAAAGATGGAGTCTTCCGATATCAGCATTTATTCTTACTATTATTGGGGTAGCTGTATCTTCGATGAAAAGGCGTGGGGGTATGGGAGTTAATCTCGCCGTAGGGATTTCACTAGCTTTTGTGTTCATCTTTTTTGATAAAGTATTAGGAACATTGGCTAATCAGTCTGATTTCCCCCCGGTCATTGCTGTTTGGTTTCCTAATTTTTCATTCGGAATTTTAGCAATTTATTTATTGTATAATGCCAAACGTTAAGCTTAAAAACTACCTGCATTTACACTTTATTGTTTTTGTATGGGGATTTACAGCTATTTTAGGAGAGCTTATCACCATTGAAGCACTACCGCTTGTATGGTATCGAATGCTTTTGGCATCTGGATTTATTTTTTTGTATATCTACATCAAAAAAATAGCATTAATAGTTTCAAGAAAATTACTGATTACACTTTTTATTGCGGGAATTATAATAGCACTTCATTGGATTACCTTTTTTGCAGCAATCAAAGTTTCAAATGTCTCCATAACACTTGCAATGTTGTCTACAGGTGCATTTTTTACTTCTATCTTAGAACCCATTTTTTATAAAAGAAAACTAATTTGGTACGAAGTTTTTTTCGGAATATTAGTAATCTCAGGCCTTTATCTAATTTTTAAAGTAGAAGGGGAGTATACAACCGGAATTATCTATGCCTTGTGTTCGGCTTTTTTATCTTCTGTCTTCTCTATAATTAACGGAAAAATGGCAAAAGAGTACAATCCTTCAATGATTTCTTTCTACGAATTGTCGAGTGGAGTCTTATTTATTACTATATACCTCTTAGGGCTCACTTTTTTTGGAGAGCCAACAGCTGGATTTACAATTTCATTTTTTCAATTATCAACTTCAGATTGGTTATATATTATGATATTGGCTTCTGTTTGTACGGCATATGCTTTTATTGGATCCGTGCAGGTTATGAAGTATTTAAGCCCTTATACCGTCATGTTAACTATAAACTTAGAGCCTGTTTATGGGATCATATTGGCGTATATGATTTTTGGAGATGCTGAAAAAATGAACCCTCAATTTTATTATGGCGCTTTGATTATTCTAAGCACTGTAATATTGAATGGAATCTTTAAAAATGCTAAAAAAAGAAAAAGACCGTCAACTTTAGGTAACATTACAAAGTAAAGTTTTTATATTTGTCGGCTAACCCTAGTTAACATAAATATACTCTCGAGTATGGAATATTTAGAATTTGAACTCCCCATTAAAGAGCTTGAAGAACAGTTTCAAAAGGCCTGCGCTATAGGTGAAGAAAGTGAAGTAGATGTTACAGACACGTGTAAGCAGATCGAAAAGAAACTGAAAGAAACCAAGAAAGAGATATACAAAAATCTTACAGCTTGGCAACGTGTACAGCTATCTAGGCATCCTTCTAGGCCCTACACATTAGATTATATCGACGCAATCTGTGGAGAATCTTTTTTAGAACTTCATGGAGATCGTAATGTAAAAGATGATAAGGCGATGATCGGAGGACTTGGTAAAATTGGAGACCAAAGCTTTATGTTTATTGGCCAACAGAAAGGATATAATACCAAGACAAGGCAATATCGAAATTTTGGTATGGCAAATCCTGAAGGATACCGAAAAGCACTTCGTTTAATGAAAAGTGCAGAAAAATTTAATATTCCTGTAGTAACATTCGTCGATACACCAGGTGCTTATCCAGGTTTGGAAGCCGAGGAAAGAGGTCAAGGAGAAGCAATTGCTAGAAATATCCTTGAGATGACACGTCTTAAAGTACCTATAATTGTTGTTATTATTGGTGAAGGTGCAAGTGGTGGAGCGTTAGGAATTGGTGTTGGAGATAAAGTATTAATGTTAGAAAATGCTTGGTACTCTGTAATATCACCAGAAAATTGCTCCTCTATTTTATGGAGAAGTTGGGAACAAAAAGAAATAGCGGCAGAAGCATTAAAACTTACAGCCAAAGATGGTGTTAAGCTTAAAGTAGTTGACGGAATAGTAAGAGAACCTCTTGGAGGTGCTCATAGTGATCGAGAAACTACTTTTAAGACGGTAAGAGATATAATTTCTGCATCGTATGACGAATTAAAAAACTTATCACCAGAAGAATTGATTGAAAAACGTATGGATAAATATGCGAATATGGGAGTCTTTAAAGACTAACCCCTAAAAAATCACTTACTACCTAAATCTGAAGTTTGGAACTTCAGATTTTTTTATGCTTATTAACAATAAAATTTAGTTATCAACAGTTCATTTGTTAAAGACCGGTGGACATTCGTATCTTTGTAAGTAGGTACATCTCTTTACAATTTTTTTACATTCGTAGTCATGGAAAAAGTACAGCAAGCGCAGCAAACAAGTTACGGTCGGGGGAACGTAATTTCGCTGGAAAAAGGAAAAATACCTCCGCAAGCAGTTGATTTAGAGGAAGTTGTGCTTGGGGCAATGATGATAGATAAGAAAGGAGTCGATGAAATTATTGACATTCTTAATCCAGATGTTTTTTATCGAGAGTCGCATCAATATATTTTTGAAGCGATTTATAAACTCTTCGAAAACTCTGAGCCAATCGACTTATTAACGGTTTCTAGTCAACTTAAGAAAGATTCGAAATTAGAATTAGCCGGCGGGGATTATTATTTGATACAGTTAACCCAAAAAGTAGCTTCTTCAGCACATATTGAGTTTCATGCTCGTATTATTCTACAGAAATACATACAACGTAGTTTGATCAAAATTTCAAATGAAATTATTGAAGAATCATACGATGAAACTACAGATGTTTTTGACCTGTTAGATATGGCAGAATCAAGATTATATGAAGTTACACAAGGAAATATAAAAAGATCTACAGAGACAGCACAAAGTTTAGTTATTCAAGCAAAAAAGAAGATTCAAGAAATATCTAATCAAGAGGGAATGAGTGGTGTCCCTTCTGGTTTTGATAAGCTTGACAAACTTACTTCAGGATGGCAACCAAGTGATTTAATTATTGTAGCTGCTCGACCAGGTATGGGTAAAACCGCATTAACCCTATCTATGGCCAGAAATATGGCTGTTGGTAGTAATATACCTGTTGCCTTTTTCTCTCTGGAGATGTCATCAGTCCAATTGATTACACGTTTAATATCTTCTGAGACTGGTCTTTCTTCAGAAAAATTACGTACCGGTAAACTTGAAAAACATGAATGGGAACAGCTTAATGTCAAAGTTAAAGATCTAGAGAAGGCTCCATTGTTTATTGATGATACACCTTCATTGTCAATTTTTGACCTTAGAGCTAAGGCGCGTCGTTTGGCATCTCAGCACGGTATTAGGATGATTGTTATCGATTACCTTCAATTAATGACAGCTGGAGGAAGCGGTAAAAATGGAAATCGTGAACAAGAGATTTCTACAATTTCTCGTAACTTAAAGGCTTTAGCAAAAGAATTAAATATTCCAGTAATTGCTTTATCTCAGTTATCACGTGCGGTTGAAACACGTGGGGGAAGTAAAAGACCTTTATTGAGTGACCTTCGTGAATCAGGTGCGATTGAGCAAGATGCCGATATTGTAGCTTTTATATTTAGACCAGAATATTATAAAATAGATGAGTGGGATGATGAAGAAAGATCACCAACTCAGGGGCAAGGAGAATTCATTGTTGCCAAACACCGTAATGGTGGTCTCGAAAATATAAGGTTAAAGTTTATTGGTCACTTAGGTAAATTTGATAACTTAGATGACTTTGGTACTCCGTTTGAGTTTCATTCTAAAATGAATGAAGATGAAGAAAATGATCCTTTTAGTACTAGTAATCTTCCTAGTGCAGATGAAGCTTTTGGGAGTAGTATAAATGATACAAATGATGATGATGAGGTACCTTTCTAGACTATATGCGTTAATTTAACTATATTTCAAGGTTGTATTTACTCATAGTCTGAGTATTAGACTTAATTAATTTAAAAAAAAATCAATGTATTTTGTGAAATCCTGTTATATGAGACTCTTTATGGTTGTTGTTATTTTGTTTTCAGCACTACCATCATATGCGTCTTATGTCTTGATTCCAATGGATGTTGATGAGCAGCAAAATCACTTAAAAGCCTATGGTATTACCTATTGGACATTAAGTAAAGACTTAAAAGTAAAATGGCTTTTGAATTATCGAGGAGGTTCATTTTTGTTACCAGATACAGAAAGCATAAGAAAGGAATGTACAATTAGAGGAGTAACTTATGAAGTACTAAGTGATGCCGAAGCGCAAGGAGTGCTTGAAGAAATTAGTAGTCCTTCTCAAAATATGGAAGCGGTAGTTCTTGAAAAAGCACCTAAAATTGCTGTATACTCTCCAAAAGGAAATCAACCATGGGATGATGCGGTAACAATGGTGTTAACATTTGCAGAGATCCCTTATGAAACTATATACGATAAAGAGGTATTAGAGGATAACCTTATTTTGTATGATTGGTTACATTTACATCACGAGGATTTTACCGGTCAATACGGTAAGTTTTATGCTACATATCGTGCAACACCTTGGTATATAAGAGAAAAGGCAGCGGCAGAAAAATTAGCAACATCATTGGGATATCAAAAAGTTTCTGAAGAAAAACTTGCAG
The DNA here is from genome assembly GCF_001632745.1 of Aquimarina aggregata. Taxonomy (GTDB): domain Bacteria; phylum Bacteroidota; class Bacteroidia; order Flavobacteriales; family Flavobacteriaceae; genus Aquimarina; species Aquimarina aggregata. The sequence continues at coordinate 302,104 of NZ_LQRT01000058.1, forward strand.
TAGCTTTAAAAATAAGAGATTATGTTGTAGGAGGTGGTTTTATGTTTGCAATGTGTAGTGCCACAGATAGTTTTGAGATAGCTTTGGCTGCAGAAGGAGTTGATATATGTGAACCTATGTTTGATGGAGATCCAAGTGAACCTGGATATCAATCAAAAATAGATTATAACAGAACTTTTGCTTTCAAGAATTTTAAATTAGAACGCAGTCCTAATGTATATGAATTTTCATCTATTGATATGACTCGCAGTCGTCGTATTTCTAAAACTACGGATTATTTTACACTTATGGATTTTTCTGCAAAGTGGGACCCCGTTCCTACTATGTTATGTCAGAATCATACAGCTTTAGTAAAAGGTTTCATGGGGCAAACAACAGCATATAATCCTAATGAGATTAAATCTAATGTATTGGTTTTAGGAGAAAATAAAACAAATGGCGAAGCACGCTATATTCATGGAATAAAAGGAAAAGGTTTCTTTACTTTTTATGGGGGACATGATCCAGAAGATTATACGCATAGAGTAGGGGATCCCAAAACAGAATTAGAGTTACATCCTAATTCACCAGGGTATCGCCTAATTTTGAATAATGTTCTTTTTCCAGCTGCAAAAAAGAAAAAACAAAAAACTTGATTTTTATTGTAAGGTAAGCTGAGTAACACGACTACATGGGTTAAATTAACTTATACCATATCTTTTCTCATGAAAAAACTAATTACATTATTTTTTGCGATATCGATTTTAGTATCCTGTAAGCAGGAAGTAAAATCAGAAAAAGAAGCTGTAGTTCCTGAAGCACCAAAAGAAACAGTAACACCAGACAGATCTAACAATTTTCCTAAAGACATAGCAGCAGTTTTTAAAGCTCATGGAGGTATTCAAGCATTTGATAACATGAATACACTTGTTTTTGAGTTAGAAAAAAAAGAAGGAAATGAGAAGCATACTACAGATCTTAAAACAAGATATGCTAGAATAGAAACAGATAAATTTGCCTTAGGTTTTGATGGCAAAGAAGCGTGGTTAGAACAAGAAGATTCTACTTCTTTTAAAGGTAATCCAAGGTTTTATCACAATTTGATGTTTTATTTTTATGCAATGCCCTTTGTTTTGGGAGATGATGGCATTTCTTATGAAAAAGTTGAAGACCTTAAAGTAGAAGACACTGCATATCCTGGTTATAAAATATCTTATGGAGCTGGTGTTGGTGATTCTCCTAAAGATAATTACTTTATTTATTTTGATAAAGAAACTAAGAAAATGAAGTATTTAGGATATACTGTTACTTTTTTTAGTAAAGAGACTAGTCAAAAAATTAGCATAATAGAATATTCAGATTGGAATGATGTAAATGGTATTGTATTACCTAAAACATTAAAATGGAGAGACTATAATGAAGGAGTAGTTGGAGAGGTTAAAAGTGAAAGAAATTTTGTGAATGCAAGTGCAAGTAAAGAAAAACTCTCTATAAAAGTTTTTCAAAAACCTGTTACCCAGTAAATGCATGGAAAATATAAAAAAAACCTGTCTAATATTTTAGACAGGTTTTTTTATGGTCAAAAATACCGAAACTTTTTTTTCATAAAAAAACACTGCTTTTTTTTCGGATTTAATATTTCTTAGATGCCTTTTGAGTCTAATAATTGATAATTATTATTCTTGAAGAGAATTTTAACTAAAACTTGTATTGAGCTGTAAACTACAAATTTTAGAATTACCTAACTTTATATCCTTTATTTAAATTTAATTACGAAAACGATATAGTTGACAGTAAACACCTATTTTAATAATGTATAAAGAACTTAATACTAGTAACAGAATTCTAATGGGACCCGGTCCTTCTGATGCACACCCTAGAGTGTTAAAAGCAATGTCTACTCCTTTGATTGGTCATTTGGACCCAGAATTTGTAACCATTATGGATGAGGTTAAATCGATGGTGCAAGAAACATTTATAACAAAGAATCATTTAACATTTGTAGTATCCGCACCTGGTAGTGCTGGTATGGAAACTTGTCTAGTAAATCTTCTTGAACCTGGTGATGAGGTGATTATCGGTATAAACGGAGTTTTTGGTGGCAGAATGGCTGATATAGCAGAGCGTTGTGGTGCTAAAGTTCATAAAGTTGTAGTTCCTTGGGGTACGATTATTTCTACAAATGATATTAAGAAAGCTTTAGATATTTGCCCTAAGCCTAAACTAGTTGCTTTGGTACATGCAGAAACATCTACAGGAGCATTACAGCCGTTAAAAGAAATTAGTAATTTAGTGCATAATGCAGGTGCTTTATTAATGGTAGATGCAGTGACTTCGTATTGTGGTGTAGAACTTAAGGTTGATGATTGGGATATAGATGCAATTTATACAGGAACTCAGAAAAATTTAAGCGCTCCACCAGGGTTATCACCAGTTAGCTTTTCGGATAGGGCAGTTAAAGTTTTAGAAAATAGAAAGACTAAAGTACAAAGTTGGTTTCTGGATTTAAGTCTAGTAAAAAATTATTGGGGAGGAGCAAAACGAGCTTATCATCATACAGCACCAGTGTCATCTGTTTATGCTTTACGAGAATCTTTGCGAATTGTTTTAGAAGAAGGTATTGAAGAACGTTGGGAAAGACACCAAAAAGTACATCAAGTATTAAAAACAAAACTCGAAAATTTAGGGTTTGAATATTTAGTAGAAGAGCAGTATCGATTGCCTAATTTAAATTCTGTATTTCTTCCTGAGGGAAATGATGAGGCATTGCTACGCTCTATATTACTAAATAAATATAACATAGAAGTAGGGGGTGGTTTAGGTGATTTTGCGGGCAAAATATGGCGAATTGGTATTATGGGAGAAAGTTGTACACTTAACCATGTAAATATGCTTATAAGTGCACTTGAAGATATGAAAGAATTTAAGAGATAAAAAAACAAATACTATCTTATGTCAAAAAGGAGTTTCTGCTATTAAGAAACTCCTTTTTGATTTCTAAATACTAAAAACCCTCATAAATAAGAACTATTGTTTTTAGATAAAACTAAACAAATAAGAACTAAATCTAATAAATTTAAAACAACAACGGTAATTGTTTAATGTTTTGATATGCAGGTTTTTATAGAGTTTGTAGTTGTGTGGTGAAATATAAGTTTAAGCTGCCCTAAATTGTACAAATTAGGGCAATATGGTTTTTCATCGAGTTGAATATTGTATAACTTGATCTTATTCAACTAATAATAAGGTATCGCCGAAAACCTGTATAAAATGTAGGCATTAATACAATTAATTATGAAAAAATCTAGGAGCTTAAAATTAAATCTTGACAAGCAAACTATTTCAAAGTTACATCAAAGAACGATTAAAGGAGGACAACATCATACATGCACACCTACATGTACTCAAACAGCTTTGCATAGTAGATGTGGTAATCAACAATGCTATTAATTTTTTACTTAAGGAGTTTTAAAACTCCTTGACTTTGAGAATAAACAAAATAATTACCATAAAATAGTCAGGCTTGATGTATAAGCCTGACTTCTTTTTATTAGATTAAATTTATTATGACCATTTTATTTTTTGAAAATGGGGCTTAGTACAAAAAAGCCAAGATTAAGTCATAGTATAAAACTCTCAACATTCTTAATTAGAAAGAGTTTTTGCAATTATTTTGAACCATACTTGGAACTATATCGTTTCCAAAGTTTGGTTTGATGACTTTCTAAACTAATATCACGTCCTTGTATAAAGACTTTTTCTATTTGATTAGTTCTCATATCAAGGGCATCGCCCAAACTAATAAATAAGGTTGCATCTTTACCTACTTCAAGTGTTCCTGCAATACTATCAATTCCTAATATTTTAGCACTGTTACCAGTAATAAGTTGTAATGCTTTTTCTTTATCAAGACCATGTGCAGCAACAGTACCAGCTTGAAAAGGAAGATTACGAGCATTAGCACGTTCCATTTGACCGCTATTTTGTAATGCGACTAATACGCCTGCATCCATTAATAGCTTTGCATTTTTATAGGGCAGGTCGTAATCATCATCTTCAAAATTAGGTTCAGAATGAGTTCTTGTTAATAGCACCCCGATATTATTTTGTTTTATTTGGTTCGCAATTTTATATGCTTGATCTGCTCCAACTAGAACTATTTTCTTTAGAGCATGTTTTTTAGCGAAAGACATAACATCTAAAATTGCTTTTTCATGTGCTACATGAACAAATAATGTTTTTGAACCATCAAAAATACCTTTCATTGCAAAATGAGGTAGGTTTTTTGTAGGAGACGAGGATTGAATAGTCGCTTTAGCTTGATTGATAAAATCTTCGATTTGAGTTACTTGTTCATCATACTTTTTGTTGGGTTTAAAGCCTGGGTCTTCTCCTAGCCACCAACGGCCTCTTGTAACTGTATTTGGCCAATTCATATGAATGCCATCATCGGTTTTTAGTGCTGCATCCTCCCAATTCCAAGCATCTAATTGTACAATAGATGAGGTTCCAGAAATAATGCCACCACGAGGCGTTATTTGAGCCATCAGAACACCGTTAGGACGCATACTTTCTACAATTTTACTTTCTGCATTATATGCTATAATACTTCGAATATGTGGATTGTAATTTCCTAATTCACTATCATCGTCGGTAGCACGAACAGCACCTATTTCTACTAACCCTAATGTAGTATTAGGGGCTATAAAACCAGGATAAATATGTTTTCCTGATGCATCTATTGTTTTTCCTTCAGCAGAGATGCTTCCTTGAACTCCTATAGCAGTTATTTTTCCATTTTTAAAAATAAGAATACTATTTTCTATAATTTCTCCAGTGCCAATGTGCGCAATAGCCCCGCTAATAGAGATAGTTTCACTTTGTTTTTTTGCTGGAGTTTGTTGTGCTATACTACTATTTCCGATAGAAAAGGTAAGCAACAATATTATGTATGATATTTTTTTCATGTTTTGTTTCTTAATGAATGGTTTCTATAGTTTCGCACTCAAAATGTTGCTTTTCTTTTTTCTTAGGAGGTTGTGTTTTTAAGCCGCTATTTTTTGCTTTTAATAGCATAGCAGAAAGTTTGTTTTTCTCTGCTGCAATTGATTTTCGCATTGCTTTGTCTTTATCAAGATCAAAATATATAGCACCTTCTATTATGGTTTTATCTGCTTTCGCATAAATAGATAAAGGATGATCGGTCCAGACTACCACATCGGCATCTTTTCCAACTTTGATACTGCCAACTCTATCATCAATATGCAATAATTTTGCTGGGTTTAGTGTAACAAATTTTAAAGCATCTTCTTCTGAGACTCCTCCATATTTTACAGATTTGGCAGCTTCTTGGTTTAATCGACGAGACATTTCACTATCATCACTATTTATAGCAGTCACTACACCTTGATTATGCATAATTGTTGCGTTGTATGGTATAGCGTCATTAACCTCATACTTATATGCCCACCAATCTGAAAAGGTAGAGCCACCAACTCCGTGAGCAGCCATTTTATCGGCTACTTTATATCCTTCTAAAATGTGTGTAAAAGTGTTTACTTTAAAATTAAATCTTTCTGCTACTTTTAGGAGCATATTGATTTCACTTTGCACATATGAATGACAACTAATAAAGCGTTCTTGATTAAGAATTTCGACAAGTGTTTCCATTTCGATATCTTTTCGATAAGGTATACCGCTTTTTTTCCGTTTTTCGTATGCTTTGGCTCGATTAAAGTAATCTACGTACAATTGTTCTACTCCCATTCTTGTTTGAGGAAAACGAGTTGTACTACCCCAGTTGCTTTGCTTTACATTTTCTCCAAGAGCAAATTTTATAAATTTAGGAGGGTTTTTATAGATAAGGTTTTTGGCATTCTCTCCCCATTTCAGTTTTAGAATAGCAGATCGACCACCTATTGGATTAGCCGAACCATGAAGTATCTGTATCGAAGTTACACCCCCGGCAAGATTTCTATAAATATTGATATCACTAGGAGAAACAACATCTTCTATAGTGACTTCTGCAGAAGAGTTATGTCCTGCTTCATTAATTGCATCTGCTGCAATATGCGAGTGTTCATCAATTACACCTGCTGTAACATGTTTTCCTGTAGCATCAATTGTTCTAGCAGTACTATCAGTAAGATTTTTTCCAACAGCAGCAATTTTTCCGTTTTTTAGTAATACATCTGTCTCTTTTAGAACTCCATCGGATTCGTTAGTCCATACGGTCGCATTTTTTAGTAACAGAGTTTCGGATTTTGGGAGTTGTAAATTGCCATAAGCAATGTTAGGGTAAGCTACAGGGAGCACTTCGGGTTGTTCTTTTTGTTCAGAAGTTTTTTCTTTCTCTTTATCAGAAGTCTCGTTAGGTTTCTTTTTTGCTGTAAAAGTTGTTTCTGCACCATTTGGAAGAATAGCTTTTCCTCTCCATAAATTTTGGTTTTGACCAATTGAAGTGACTACTCTTGTGTATTCAGTTTTAGTTGTATCAGTTCCAGTAAATGTTAGTGATACCCAATCATTTTTATAATTAATTTTAGACCCCAGTTTGATATCGCCAAATTTGATGTTAGCTTTCGGTTTATCTGGTTTTCCTGATATTGATAACTCATAGATCTTTCCTGCTACAGTAAGATCGTAAGAGCCATTAATATCTTTTATAGTCATATCATTAACTACATTTTTATGACCTTGTACCCAATTTTCAAAAATGATATTATCTTTTGAGAAGAGTTCACCTTTGGTAATTAAGAAATTAGCATATGCTCCTTTTTTTAAACTACCTAGAAGATTACTTTTTCCTAAAATTTTAGCTGGTATTGTTGTTAATGCAGCAAGTGCCGTTTTTTTATCAAGACCATGATGAATAGCTTTGATAATGCGACTTTTAAAATCAGTAAGTTTTTTAAGTTTATGAGTTGTCAAAGAAAAAGAAATCCCGTTTTTTGATAGAACAGATGGATTTGTTGGTGCTTGATTCCAGTGACGCATATCGCCTAAGCTTACTAGATTTGACATATATGGATTTGATACGTCGTATGCTTCAGGAAAGTCAAGAGGAATAATATAAGTTGCATTTGTAGCTTTTACGCTATTAACTCGTGCATACTCATCTCCACCACCGACAATCGTATATTGTATATTAAATTGATCCCCGACTTTATCAGCTCTAAAGCCATTTATTCTGTTGCCGGCATCAAAAATTTGGGGTAAGTTTTTGTTTCTATCGAAAGCTTCTAACGATAAATCTTTTGTAGCGCTATTACCAGAAATATACCAGCCAGCATCATGATATACTTGTCTTAATAAAGCCATAGCCCCCATTAATGAGGTGGGATATACTTGTTTGCTTTTATTACTCTTATTAAATGAAAAAAATTGGGCAGAGCGATCACTAAGTAATCTTTCACCTTCACTACCGTTATTATTTAAAGCAATAAGTAATCCTGTGCCTCGAATTATACCATCTGGCATATGAGTATTTACTACTCCGAAACCTGCGTTAACATATTCTGTAGCTTTTTTAGTGTCATACTTAAAATCGGTAAGTGCATTAGTTTCTGGACGTATATGATCGTTCCAGTAATACCCTTCTCTGGTGGCTTCCCATTTTGGTTGAGCTCCTGGACTAAAAATGCTTCCGCCTTGTGCTTTTGGTTTTGTTATACCAAAATTGGTATATGGATCAATAAAAGATGGGTAAATATGTTTTCCTTTAAGATCAATAACAATACTATTCTTTGGCATAGATATTGTTGCTCCTACTTGAACAATTTTACCTTTTTGTATTACTAATGAGGCGTTCTTTATTTCTGAATCTGGAGATGTGTGAATTGTTGCGTTTTTGAAAACAGTGTAGTTTACATCGGTAGATTTTACTCCATCGTTTTTAGGAAAATATTCCTGAGCATAAAAAGTAAAGCCACAACATATCACCATGATTGATGATAGAATTTTTTTCATATGGTTTGTGTAAAGTGTGTGAATAAGCTTTAAAGATAGCCGTTGCGGTATAAAAAGATAGAGAATTAATATTTTTTTAACAGCAATTGTTTTTTAATGATAAGTCAATTTCATTAATTACATTTCATATTAATAACTAGTTAGCCATGAGAAAAATCATTTTTATTGTAGCATTGACCTCCTTTTGTTTGTCTAATGCCCAACAATCATCATCAAATTCAAATAATGCAGTTGAATATAACACAACAACTAGGTCTGTGTTTTTAAGACCTCTGGCTTCTTCAAAAGTTACTATTACAGAGGAATCTGTTGCCGGGAGTAAATATTACAAAGAAACTTTTCTTATGGGGTCAGTTTATGTGAAAAATAAACTTTTAGGAAAATATAAGGTTAGATATAACGCTTACGATGATGAAGTGGAAGTTTTACAAAATGGTAAAACATCTGCTCTCCATTATGAAGAAGATATAACCGTTAATTTGGATGAGTATACTTTTAAAATTTTAAGAGATAACACAAACAAGAAAAGTTATTATGTTGATTTTCATGAAGGAAAAAATACATCATTAGTGTTACAGCCAAAAATTGTTCTGAAAAAACCTGTAGAGCCAAAGAATGGTTTTGGAGGAAAAATGCCAGCTACCTTTGATAAAGAGTATAAATATTTCATTAAAAATATAGCAGGTAATCTTATACCTGTGAAATTAAAGAAAAAGGAAGTCCTTCAAATATTAAGTAATAAAAAGAGCGAAATAGAAAAGTTTGCATCTTCAAACAAGCTTAGCTTTAAGAAAGAAAGAGACCTTGTTAAAATAGTTAGTCATTATAATACATTGTAATTTTGTCTTACTAAATTTTAAAATAATTAACCAGTAGTGCAACAACATAACTATATGTTTCTAGGCCGTCTGGTTGATTATTTGCTTTTAGATAACTATCGTAAGTATCTTTAAAAATGGGTTCAAATGGATTTTCATAAGACTCCCAAAACTCGTTTACTTCTCTGTAATTTTTTCTAATACCAGGACGTAATTCTTCGATTAAACAGATTGCTTTTTGTTCATCACGAAGATATAAGTCGTTTAAACAAAATTTTAAGGCAAATGTAGTTCCACTATATTTAAAATAAATATCATCAAATTTGATAGTAGCCAAGGCTGCTATAAAATTAGCCTCATTTTCTTTAGCAAATCCTAATTGATGAGCTTCTTCATGACAACTTGTAGTTGGTGCTTTATAATTTAATATAAGTCCGTTTACTTGAGCTTCATTAGTAATAGGATTAAGGTATCCACTAAACCCCATATAAGTAAGTGGTAGACTTAGTATTGATTTTTTTATACTTTTTGGGTGATATTTTAAATCAGGAAATATTGTGTTTAATTGATCATAAGCAGGAATTGTTTTTTGAAATACCTCTTCTTTAGAGTATGGCATTTTTACAGATAAACTATCATTGGGTTCTAATTGTTTGTGCAGCATATTTGCTTGTTTAATTAACTGATTAGAAACATCTATAAGTTCTTGTTCTGTATATTGATCATCAATTTTTAATATTTCATGAAGCGGTAGCCTATAATAATTCATTCCCCAAAGAATATGAAAACAAGCATATACGATAGAAAAAGTAGCTCCGATATCAAGAAAAACTTCTCTCCAGATAATTTTTCTAGTAAAGACTTTTGTAATCAAAAACCGTATAAGCAGAATAATCAAAAAAGTATATAGTAAATCTCCAAAAGAAAACGGAATCCATCCAAAAACATAGCGCAATATTTTAGAAGTATATATAAAAAAACCATTACTATAAAAACGTTCGATAAATTCAGGAAAAAAGGAAAGAACCTTAACTAAAATAATTTGAATAGGAAGTGCTATTGTAAGTAGTAACTTTGTTTTAGACTGCATAGGGTAAATATATTTACAATTCTCTATTTAGAATGAAGAATTAAGATTTTTTTAGTAACGACTTTTATTCATGCCATTGGTTTCATTTTTTTTAGGCTAAAGCTAGTCCAGAGAAAACAATACTTTTGTGAAATTATATTGGGATTTGGAGTATAAAATTTAGAATTTCGTAGCATAAACATAATACACATATGAATTCAGAAATAAGAGAACTTGAGCCCAAAGCTCTTTGGAATAAATTTGCAGACTTAAATGCAGTACCGAGACCTTCAAAAAAGGAAGAAAGAGTAATCGCTTTTATGAAAGATTTTGGTGAATCTTTAGGATTGATAACGGAAATTGATGCTGTTGGAAATGTTTTGATTAAAAAACCAGCTACACCTGGAATGGAAGATCGTAAAGTAGTTGTTATGCAATCTCATCTTGATATGGTGCATCAAAAAAATGCAGATACTGATTTTGATTTTGATACTCAGGGTATAGAAATGTATGTTGATAATGGTTGGGTAAGAGCTAGAGGTACAACTCTTGGTGCAGATAATGGCCTAGGTGTGGCTACTATTATGGCTATTCTTGAAGCTAAAAATATCCAACACCCGGCGATTGAAGCTTTGTTTACTATCGATGAAGAAACTGGTATGACAGGAGCAATGGGGCTAGAGGGAGGATGGTTGCAAGGAGATATATTACTGAATCTAGATACTGAAGAAGATGATGAAATAGGAGTAGGGTGTGCAGGTGGAATTGATGTTACAGCCAGACGTACCTACAAAGAAGAAAAGGTAGAAAATGGAAAAGTGGGCTACAGTATTTCAATTACGGGCTTAAATGGTGGTCATTCTGGAATGGATATTCATAAAGGTTTAGGTAATGCTAACAAAATTATGACTAGACTTCTGTTTGATGGATTCGAAAATTTTGGCCTACAAGTAAGTGAAATTAGAGGTGGTAGTCTAAGAAATGCAATTCCTAGAGAAAGCTTTGCAACTGTTGTTGTAGATGCAGTACAATCTGAAGCTTTTGAATATGAGATGAAAGTATTTTCTAAAACTATTAAAGAAGAACTTTCCTTGGTTGAAAGTAATCTTGATATTATTATAACTAAAGTAGAGTTGCCTAAAAAAGTACTCGAATTAGGAGTGCAAGAAGGTATTTTAAAGGCAATGTATGCTGCTCATAATGGAGTGTATACGATGAGCTTGTCGATTCCTGATTTGGTAGAAACTTCAAATAATATAGCTAAAGTGACTATAGCCGAAGGAGAAATTACTATTGAATGTTTAACTAGAAGTAGTGTAGAGTCATCAAAAACAGATTTAGTTAATAAATTGAGAGCTACTTTTGAGTTAACAGGGTGTGAAGTAACAACTAGCGGAGATTATCCTGGATGGGCACCTAATATGCAATCACCTGTTCTTAAAGTTTTGGATAGCGTATATGAAACCTTAAATGGAGAAAAAGCACATGTAGCAGCATGTCACGCTGGATTAGAATGTGGAATTTTAGGCCAGAATTATCCTAATATGGATATGATTTCTTTTGGACCGACAATTTTAGGAGCTCATTCTCCTGATGAACGAGCAAGTATACCTTCTGCTCAAAAATATTGGAAATTCGTTTTAGAAATTCTAAAAGAAATCCCTAAAAAGTAAAAGTGTTTTAAGTGTTATACTTTAAGTTAAACTAAAAATGCAGCATGTTAACATGCTGCATTTTTAGTTTATTTTGATTTGAAAATATTAATTAGCTTGACTTTCTTCCTTTCGAATGTCAACTAAATCAATTTCAAAAATTAATTCACTATTTGGAGGTATTGGTCCAACACCTCTTTCGCCGTATCCTAAATGAGGAGGAATAAATAATATTGCTTTATCACCTACTTTCATTTTTTGAACACCTTCTTTAAAACCTGGGATCATCTGTGCATCTGGAGAATAAGACATTGGCATTGGTGCATATCCACCTTTTTTATCTCTATCTTCATTAAAGATCCCTAATTCTTTTGCTTTTTCAGGATTATTACTATCAAATACTCTACCGTCTGTAAAATATCCAACGTAGAAAATATTTACATAATCAGTAGGCTTAGGCTGTTCTCCATCCCCTTGATTAATAAAAGCAATTTCTAATCCACTTTCTAGTTTAGTAGTTTTGCCTCTAAACTCTTCTAGTCTAGCTGCGCTTTTTGCACTCTGCTCTTTGGCTATTTTTTCTTTTTCAGCCTTTTCTTCTTCAATAGCTTTAAGTTTATCTATAAACTCTGCATTAGTATCAAAAGCTTTAGCATCAGATCCTTTTCTGATGATATTTACTTCTAACATTTTAATTTCGTTTTCAGGTTTATCACCAGGAGCAGTTTTTGTAGTTCCGATACTATCGATTACATCTTGTCCCATTACAATTTCTCCAAACACAGTATGTTTTCCATTCAACCATGGTGTTTCTTTTAATGTAATGAAGAATTGACTTCCGTTAGTTCCTGGGCCAGAATTAGCCATAGATAAAATTCCTTTTGACTTGTGAGAAAGAGAGTCTACGAACTCATCAGGAAATTTATATCCTGGATCCCCAGTACCAGTACCTAATGGATCTCCTGTTTGGATCATGAAGTCCTTAATCACTCTGTGGAAAATAATACCATTGTAATATTTTTTTCCTTTATATGTGCTATCTACCATGCTATTTGTTCCTTCTGCTAAGGAAACAAAATTAGCTACAGTCATAGGTGTTTTATCATAATGAAGTTGCGCAACAGCTGAACCTTGATTTGTTACGATTTCTGCATAAATACCATCTTGTAATTCTGGGTATTTCTCATTACAACTATTTAAAGCAAGCGCAATAATGGCTAAGAATAAAAGATTTAGTTTTTTCATTTTTGTTATTAATTAATTTTTTGTTGTTGATTCTTGTGTGATTTTATTAAGTGTTACTTTAGTCTTTAACGGAATATTTGTGCCAATCTTATGATCATCACCATAATATCCATATGCTTGATACGATGGAAACAAAAAAGTTATAGTTTCTCCTTCTTTCATAAGCTTTAGACCTTCTCTTAATCCTAAAAAGAGTTCTTGTTTATCGATATGATATGTGATTGTATCTAATTCTTTTTGTGTGTATATTATATTTCCATTTAGATCTTGCACATTGTAATTGAAGTTTACAATATCTCCAAATTTGGGAGTGAGTACAGCTGTTGTATCTTTTTTAGTATAAAAATACCAGAACCCCCCTTGAGAGGTAATATAATCGTGCAAAGTGTCTTGGGCAATAATTTTTTGAATTCTCGCTTCTTCTTTTGAGGCAAGTTGTTTATTACGGTTAATAGATTCGTCAATAAAAGAACCTGATTTTATATTTACCGGTCTTCTGGCTTCAGGAGTTTTGCAAGAAGAGAATAAAAAGAGAAAGCAAAGTGTGTGAAATAGTATTCTCATTGATCCAAGGCATTTTTATAAGACGGTAAGATACTAATAAATTTATCAACAGTATCGGCTAGTGAAAGATTACTTTTACCACCAGAGGCATTATGATGTCCACCACCTTCAAAATGATTTCGCGAAAATTCATTTACAGAAAAATCACCTTTAGAACGTAAAGAGATTTTAATAATCCCCTCATTTTTATTTTCAATAAATATAAGTGCTAATTTTATTCCTTGGATAGAGAGCCCTAAATTTACAAAACCCTCTGTATCTCCTTTTTTAAAATTATGAGTATCTAATTCTTTTTGGGACATTGTGATATACGCCGTATTATAATCCGGTAGGACTTTTAAATTCTTTAAGGCTACCCCTTTTAATTGTAAACGAGATAAAGTATTCGTATCATAAATACTTTCATGAATACTTGTATTATCAGCTCCTCTATCTATCAAATCAGCTAAAACTCTATGTGTTGTGCTTGTAGTAGATCTAAATCTAAAAGATCCTGTATCGGTCATGATCCCTATATAAATGCAAGTGGCGATCTCGGCAGTAATTTGAGAAAGGTCTTCTAGCTTTTCAATAAAATGATAAATCATCTGACATGTAGAACTCATATCAGTATCACTGTACATATATGTTGGGTAACTATCAGGTTGCTGGTGGTGATCAATCATTATAAAAGTAGCTTCAGACTTTTGAAGAGTCTCTTCCATATCCCCACTCCTTGATAAATGATTATAATCTAACGTAAAGATAAGATCGGCTTCTTGGATTTTTGTTGTAGCAATTTCAGTATCCATACTAAATTTAATAATAGTATGCTCTCCAGGAATCCATTTTAAAAATTCTGGATATTCGTTGGGCATGATGACTGTAACATCATGTCCAATCCCATTAAGATAATGATACAATGCAAGACTAGATCCTATTGCATCACCATCGGGGTTTTTGTGAGCAGTAATTATTATTTTTTTAGATGAGTTTAATAACTCTTTTACTTCTTTAACATCCATAAGTCAGCGAATATACAAAAAGCTCTATAACCCCCAAAAAACCAACAATAAAATCAATAACCATAAGACTTAAATATGTTATGGTATAACCGTTGATTTAATATTAGGGTAATAGTATAAATCGTAATTTTAAACCATATAAATTAAGAATATGCAAAAAATAATGATTTTAGGAATTTTGTATGTGTTATCAATACAAATACATTTTGGTCAAGAGAAAAATGTGAGACCAAAAAACGTAGATTTTAGTCTTGTTTTTGGGAATTGTAGTAAGCAAAATGTAGCTCAACCTTTTTGGAAAGAAATTCAAAAACATAACCCAGATCTTTTTATATGGGGAGGAGATATTATTTATGCAGATTCTAGTGATCCTAAAAAAATTCAAGAAGGATATAGTATACAAAATAACAATATAACATATCAAAAAATTAAGCAATCAATTCCTATTATGGCGACATGGGATGATCATGATTATGGTAAAAATGATGCAGGTGCAGAATGGGAGTTAAAAAAACAAAGTCAGCAATTATTTTTGGATTTTTTAGAAATCCCGAAAGATAGTCCAAGAAGAATGCAAAAAGGAGTCTATCATTCCCAGCTTTTTGAGATAGATAAAGGCAATATAAAAGTAATAACATTAGATACAAGATATTTTAGATCCCCATTAAAAAAGAGTAGTGTGAGCGATAGGCGTTATGTACCATACGATAATAAAGAAGGTACTATACTGGGTGAGGAACAATGGCAATGGTTAGAAAAAGAACTAGAAAATAATTTTTCTGATTTCATTATTATTGTAAGCAGTATTCAATTTTTATCTTCAGAGCATGGTTTCGAAACCTGGGGTAATTTTCCGCATGAAGTTAAACGCCTTAAGCATTTATTGGTAAGTAAATCAGTGAGAAATGCCATCATACTAAGTGGAGATCGGCATATCTCTGAGTTTTCTACAACCAAAGTTAATGGGTTAAAGTATCCACTAATAGATTTTACCTCAAGTGGATTAACACATGCTTATACTAATTATAAAGGTGAATCGAATCAATATAGACTTGGCAATGTAATTGCTAAACCAAGTTTTGGAGTATTGTATTTTGATTTTGATACGTATACTGTTTCTATGCAGATGCGAGGTGATCACAATATTTTGTTGCAAGAGTTTAACAAACAATATCCTAAAGATTAATTTTTAAAACCTGATAATCTTTTATAAACATACTTTCTTATGATTATTCTTGTTTTTGATGCTTTTATATATACTTTTGCACAAAAATTTAAAATCAGGATATTTTATCCATAGAATAATTAAAAATATTTCTGAATTAATAAAGAAATAGATAATAAAAAATAATAAGATGGCAACAAACAGAACTTTTACAATGCTTAAGCCGGATGCGGTAAGAAAAGGATATATTGGTGCAATCCTTGAGCAAATTACAGCTTCAGGTTTTAGAATTGTGGCAATGAAACTAACAGAATTAACAACAAATGACGCTAAAGCATTTTATGAGGTTCATAAAGAACGTCCTTTTTATGGTGAATTAGTAGAATATATGACTAGTGGTCCAATTGTAGCTGCTATTTTAGAGAAAGAAAATGCTGTTGAAGATTTTAGAACATTAATCGGGGCTACTAATCCTGAAGAGGCAGCAGAAGGTACAATACGTAAAAAGTTTGCAACTTCTATTAGTGAAAATGCTGTACACGGTAGTGATAGTGATGAGAATGCTGCTATAGAAGGAGCTTTTCATTTCTCAGGAAGAGAGCAATTCTAGATTTAGAACATTATATAATAATTTAAATAGCCTGTTTTTTAACAGGCTATTTTATTTTCAAGAAGTTGTAGTTTTTACCAAAAAACTCTGAAACTAATATTAGGAGTAATACCTAAAGAAAATATATCAGAGTTAATAAGTTGATTGTTTAAGGAGTTTGTTGTTCTGAACTCTCTATTAAGAATATTTTTTCTATCATATAGGTTAAGCAAAGACAAACCAAGTCGATATTTAGTATTTGACTGTGTACTGGTTTTAAAATCATAAATGGCAGAAAAGTCTAATCTGTGGTATATAGGAAGTGTGTTTCCGTTAATTTCATCAAATTCTATAGCTACAATTTGACCGGTATTATCTACCCCAGTAGCATTTGTAAATGCCTTTCCGGTATGCCAAAGCCATCCTAAAGAGAATTGAAAATTTTTAATTTTATAAAAATGTGACCATTTTACAGTGTGTTCAATATTCCAATTACCAGGAAAAAACTCATCATCATTTATGTTTTCAAATTTATTTCTAGTATTGATGTACGAATAACTTATCCATGTCTTATATTTTCTCCATCTTTTTTTTAGAAAGAAATCTAGACCAATAACGCTACTTTCACCATTTTGATAGGTGTTGCTTACGGGATTGATAAAACCAGCTGTAAGTGATGTGATATCATTAATTTTTTTATAGTATGTATCAATATCAAGATACCATTTATTCTTTTTGAAACTACTTCCGAATGTGAATTGATAACTAGAGATAATAGGAAATACTTCATCATTAGCCAATGTCCAAACTTCATTTTCTAAAGTCAAATCACTAATAACAGATTCTTGAATTTGACTAGAGGCTTGACTACGATATTCTGCACTTGTATTAATTTCCCAGTTTTTGTTTATATATTTTTGTAGAAATACTCTGGGTTCGATAAAGGATTGGTTTAGTTCGGCATAATGATTTAAGCGTAGTCCAAGAGAAACATAAAAATTCTTGGGGTTTTCAAGTTTATATTCAGAATAAAAAGAGTGGATATTTAGAAAACTATCATCTTCGTCAAGAACTAACTCGTATGATGGGGTAGTGGTTATGAATGCATATTTTGTGTTATTATTAGAATATTGATAACCAGCAGATAAATTCTGATAATCCGAGAATTTGTAATTTAAATGTAGTTCTCCTCCGTAATCCGTAACGATATTATCTTTGTTTTCAATTTCTGTAAATACCCCTAGATTATTAGTTTGAAATTCATAATTTAAACGGTATTTAGTATAATATCCGCTTATATCAAGAGAGATATAATCAGTATATTGACTTTTCCACTTTATATTATACCCTTCATTTTCGGTTACAAGATCGTCGCTAAACGAGTCTACATCATCACTTCTTTTAAAGTTTAAATCATTTTTACTATAAATGGTATTTACTTCTATTTTTTGAGTTTCTGACGGATGAATAAGTAGATTGGCATTATAATCAGCAAAAAAGAAATTATTATCTTCATTTATTAATGGACTGGTTTCTGCAATTTTGGTGTTTTGAAAAACCCTATCTGAAAATTTTTTGTAGGTAAAAGTTTCTAATACATCTGTATATGATCGTCTTCCAGAAAGTTGAAGCGATACTTTATCTTTAATGATTGGTGCGTGGATTACTGCATCTGCATTTATCATATTGAGACCAGCCCCTCCTGTAAAACGTTTTGCAATTTCTTGTTCTGATTTAATATCAATAACACCTGCAATTCTATCGCCATACCGTGCACTAACTCCACTTTTAGAAAAATCTACTTCTTTAGCTACATAAGGGTTAAAAGCAGACAGTAGTCCAAAAAGATGTCCTTGATTATAGGTTTTAATACCATTCCATAGAATTAAGTTTTGATGTGGTGTGCTTCCTCTTACAAATAGCCCTGTAGCTGTTTCATTAGGATTGTTTACTCCTGGTGTTAATTGTATGCTTTGTAAAATATCGGGTTCTGTACGTCCTGGTAGAATTTCTACATCTTTAAGATTTACATGAATTATCTTTTTGTTTTGAGTGATTCCCTTGGCTAGATATTCTTCAATGAGTACTTCGTCGAGAACTTCCTCTTTGACATTAATTAAGTATATTTTTGAACATTCTTCATCTAAAAATGACTTTGAATTTAACACTCTTTGTCTAAATCCTGGAGCACTAATTAAAATGGCTGAGTTGTAGGGTACGTTTAAATTTTCGAAATAACCATTTTCGTTAGTGGTCAAATTCGTTCGAGTAGCTTTTAAGAAAATTCTAATGTCTTTAATTGGCTTTTGTGACTCGTCTAAAACATATCCACAAACAGAAATTATATCTTTTTTCTTAAAACTAGTTATTGTAACATAATTGTTACCTGTAAACTCAAATTTTAGGGACGTTTTTTGTTGTAATATTTGAAGTATTTCTTCTTTAGATTGTTTAGACAGTATAGTAATAGAGATGTTTTTATCATCAATTAATGCATCTAAGTAAGAAAATTTAATATCATAGTGTTTCTCTACTACTGGTAATACTTGAGATAAGGCCGTATTTTTAAATACAATGGGAGCTGTTCTTTCTTGTGAAAAAACAGATATGCTCCATAAAAAAAGACAAACACATAAAAGTCTTATCATGCTACTACTTTTCTAGTACGACAGTCTTACCGTCTTGTGATAGGCTATACTTTATGCCTAAGGTACTAAAAACCGTTTTAAGAGCAACTTTTATATTATCATTAGGAAAAGTTCCAGTGTATTTATATTGAAGATCTAAATTGTGATTTTGATTAATTTTGATATCATATTGTTTTTCAAGCGCTACAAAAAGATATTTAACGGGGATACTTCTAAAAGAACTTGTGTTGGTTAACCATGAAGGTTCTTGATTTTTAAAACTCCAGTTTTCTGGGGATATACCAAAATTTCTATATGCTTTTCCTGCTGTCAAAACCTCATTATACTTATTGTTACTCACACTCACTTTACCTTCGAAACAATTTACTTCAAAAAATGATTTATGAGAATTTACAGTAAATTGAGTTCCTAAAACAGATACTTCTCCATTTTTAGTGGTCACAGTAAACTTACTTCCTTTTTTAACTTTAAAAAAAGCTTCGCCTTCTAAAGTAACTAATCTACTATCCTCCCAATTATTTTTGTCAAAAATGGCATTAGATTTAGCATTTAATATCATTTCTGATCCATCAGGCAATGTAACCGTTAGTTTTTCTCCAAAACCAGTAGTAAAAGATTCTTTAGGACTAAATAAAAATAATCCAAAAATAATTGCTATCGAAGCTGCGGCAGCCATATAAGGCCATAATTTAATGGTTGGCTTGGATTTTTTAGTACTACGATTTGATTTAATCGCTAATAATGCGTTTGTAGTATCAAAATCTTTTAAGTCCAAAGCATCTGCTCCTGCAATAATTTTTTCATAATGCTGGTATTCAGGATGGGCTTTAAACTCAAGAAGTTCATCTTCAGAAAGTTCTCCGTTAGCCCAACGTGATAAGAATATGTCGTCTTTTTTATCGTCTAGCATAATTCAAGCTCTATATAATATAAACGTTTGATTTTATAATTACCCTACCTCTTTTTCTGTTTTTTTTATTTAATAATACTGAAAAAGGGTATTTTAACACCTATTTATCTTAGATGTTTCCTATTTTTTTTCTTAATGTTACTAATGCTTTATGCATTAATTTTTCAATTGCTTTTACAGATACATTAGATAACTCTGCAATTTCTCTATATGTTTTTTTATCGATTCTGCTTAAGAGAAAAACTTCTCTTTGTCGTTCAGGTAATTCTGCAATTGCATTCTTAAGAGTCTCCATATATTCTTTTTCGAGTGCTATAAACTCAGGAGATTCATTATTAACATCTGATTTGCGTTGTGTTATATAATCTTTATACTTAAAACGTACTTTTTGATGCCTTGTATCGCTAATTCCAAGGTTTGTAGCTATAGTATATACATAGCTTTTGGCTTTGTCAAGAGGTACTTTAGAGCAATTATGCCATAATTTAATAAATGCATCTTGGACAATGTCTTCTGCCTGTTGCAAATCACCAAACTTATAATAGACATAATTTCTTAAAAGCTTTGAATGGCTTTTGAAAAATTCATCAAAAGCTCTTTCATCACATGTAGATTTTTTGTTATTAGGCATTTAGGGTATAAAAATTAATTTTTCAAATCTATATTTTTTTCTTGGGAAGAAAAATATAAAATGAAAAAAAAATAAATAGAGGTGGGGTATTGTTAAGATAAGGCGTTTTACAATTGTTATAACAAAAGAAACCAATTCACGAATTCAAAAAAAAACATTAATTAAAACAATTTAAAATGAATAATAAGAAATTTTTATGGGTGTATCTTTTTACATTAATCTTGGGGTTTGCTTCTTGTGAAGAAGATGTTGATACTCCAGATGAAAATTCAGAATGTCCAAAGTTATCTTTTAAACAAGATGGAGAAAACTTGATAGCAGATTTTGAAGGTATTGAAAATTTAGAAGTATACGAGTGGTTTATTGATAATCAATTAGTTGAAACAGAAAGCACTCTTAATGATAATCAGAGAGATAATATGTTAAGTTTGAAGGGGTATAACCCAGGAACTTATAATGTTTGTATTAAAGCAGAAACACCTGATTGCGCTCAAGGAACAGAGTTTTGTAAGGAAATAGTTGTTGAGGATACAACCACAGATGAATCTTGTCCTACTCTTAAATATGAGAGAGATGGAGATTATTTAATAGCTAATTTCGAAGGTGTAGAAACAATTGGTTTTTATGCATGGCAAGTTACTGGCGAGCAATTAGATAATGAGACTATTATTGAAAACGAAGGGGTAGACTTTCAAGGAGATAATAAGTTTTCTTTAAAAGATTTGAGATCAGGAACTTACACTATTTGTTTGATTTCCGAAAGTCCAACATGTACACAAGCAGAGCCTTTTTGTAAAGATATAGAGGTTAATAATGACAATAACAATGGATCTTGCCCAGAGTTAAAATTTATAGTAGAAGGAACAGTTCTATTTGCAAATTTCCCAGGAATCGATCAATTAGGAGTTTATGAGTGGTTCGTAGATGGTCAATCTGTAGAAACTGAAGATTTACAGGGACAAGATCGTGACGATTCATTCGATATAAGTTCATACAACCCAGGAACATACACTGTGTGTATCAAGGCAGAAACTGCTGATTGTCCAAACGGAGTAGAGTTTTGCGTAGATGTTGTAGTTCCAGAACCACAACAAATAGATTGTACTAAGTTTGATCTAATTAAGTTTAGAGATAAAGTTGTAGGTGTGAATAAACCTACTATTACAGATATTGATCCTAACTCTGTAGTTTGGACTTTAGATGGAAATGTAATTACACCAATTACACCAAGAGTAGCTAGACTTCAAGATCACGTTACTCAAGATGGTACATACGAGATTTGCTATAAATCAGTTTCGCAAACTTGTGGAGTATTAGAGAAGTGTGTTCAGGTAAATTATAAGCAGTAATCTTAAGGATTATACTTCGTGATCTATATATTGTAGTTGTTAAAATTTATATAGGTCAATGAATAAGGTCGCATATTTTGCGACCTTATTTTTTGCTTTAAAATTAACTTTTAGTTCATATAAAAAAATCATAACTCTGTTTTTATGGTTCAAAAAAATACATCTCAAAAAAATGATATTCTATACAGATATAAGGTCATAGTACCGTAATACTTTAACTGTTGAATGTTGTTTTATAATTTTGTTTACTATGGTTGTGGGTTTGTTTTTAGGTTGTTACCGTGTTTTTTTTGTTTTTTTTAAGAGAAAGGGGTAGGGTGATTTCCCCGAACTGCGTTTCATATATAAGAGAGGCTATATTTCCTTTTTTTAAACAAAATTGAATAACCCTAAATTATTATATGATGAAAAAACTTACTAACTGGTTTTTATTGATTATTACACTTGTGTTTGGATTTACTTCTTGCGAAGAAAATGAAAACTTTGAGCAGTGTCCAGAAATTAATATAAATGTAGAAAACGAAACTGGAAGTGCAGTATATCGTTTTGTAGCGCAACTAGATGAGGTAAAAGACTTAAGGTTTACATGGTCTGTAGATGGAGAAGATATTGATACAGGAAATCTTAATGATCTTGCTGGTCAAATTTTAGATTATAGATTCGAGGCAGGTAAGCATACAATTTGTGTAAAAGTAGCTAGTGAGGATTGCCCAATACAAGTATGTACAGATATAGAGGTAGAGAGAGATGAAAATGACCCATGTCCAGATCTTTTCTTTGAGTCAAGACAATATGAACGTCCTTCACAATATAAATTTATTGCTGATTTTAGAGGGATTAATGAAATAAGTTATGGATGGTTTATTAATGGAGAGTTTGTAGAAGATTCTTCTCCGAACGAAGATAATTATTTGATATGGGATTTTAAAGAGCCAGGACGATACGAAGTATGTATTAAAGCAGAAACACCAGATTGTGCTAATGGTACATCTTATTGTAAAGTAATAGAAGTAGCCGAAGTAAACCAAGCATGCCCTGAGGTGTCTTTTTCAAAAGAAATAGAACAGGGAAGTGTTAATACTTATGTTTTTGAAGCCAATATAGAAGGTGTTGATGAAGCAAGTGAATTAATGTGGTATGTAAATAACGACTTAATCGAAAATACTACAGATCAACAAAATGGAAACAGAACTTTGTTTTATCAATTCGCTTCAGGCGAGTATACAGTGTGTTTAAAAGTAACAACACCTGATTGTGAAGAAGGAGTGACCTATTGTAAAGAAATTAGGATAGATGGTGATTGTCCTAGTATAGAGTTTAGTAGAGATGGTGATTCACTATATGAAAGAAGTGGAGAACAGCGTGAATATGTATGGACTCTTAATGGGCAAGTTATTGATGATCAAGAAGTAATTCTTGATAATGGAAGAGAATTTTCTCTACGAAATTTACAGGCTGGGATCTACAAAATATGTCTTGCTATAGAAACGCCAGAATGTCCAAATGGAGTAGAGTTTTGTAAAGAAATCGTAATTGAAGAAAATAATACTACAGAATGTCCTGAATTGTTTTTCACCAGAAATGGAAATACAATGGTTGCTGATTTTGATAGTGTGAAAGATGTTGAGGTGTATGAGTGGTTGATTAATGATGAGGTGGCAGAAACAGAGTCGAACTTAAATGGCAACAATAGAGATAATGAATTAAGTTTAGAAGGATACAATCCAGGAACATATGTGGTTTGTATGATTGCTGAGACTCCTGACTGCCCTAACGGAGTAAAATACTGTAAAGAAATTATTATAGAATAACAAGATTGTTAGGTTAGATTAATTAGGTTAAATCCCCTGAAAGCAGCCATACTTTTAGGGGATTTTATTTTTGATTATATTAAGTTTTTTTGTTTCTGATTAAATTTTTATACATTCCACTCTTTATAATTGCCTGATAGTATGAAATTAATTGAAGATATTAGGGTAGGGTTTGTAAAATGTAAAGCGTTATAATAGTATAAGATAAACTGTATTGAAAAATTTAATTACATATTTTAAGAGTTGTTTACTGATAATTTTATTTACTATTAGTTCATGTGTTAGTGATGACGGATCATTTCCTGAAAATGAAAATAATGAAATCACATCGACCATTGCTATAGTATCTTTACTTAATAACTTTAATTCAGGAAACGGTACTATTAACGAAAACGATTTGTGCTTCACATTTCAATATCCAATCACATTAGGATATAATACCACTTCAACTATAAAAGTCGATGACTTTAGGGGACTACTTAATGTACTTTCTAGTCAAAGTACAAACTTTAATGTTACAGGACTTCAATTTCCTATAGAAATTAAATTTAAAGGAAGCGAAATAGTAACTACAGTTCAAAATGAAGATGCACTATTTGATGTGTTGAAAGAATGTGAATTTGATACTTTTAGAGATGATTTTAATGAGCTATTTAGACAGTGTTTTAAGCTTGATTATCCTATTGTTTTAAAAGATAATAATAGTAGAGATGTTACAATTGATAATGAAGAAAGTTTTGATCAATTTTTTGCGTCTCAAGGAAATAACTATCAACCAGATTTTAAATTTCCGATAACTCTTTTAGTAGGACCTAATCTTGAGCGTACTCTTATTTCAACATATTTTCAATTTTATGAAGTTTTAAGCTCGTGTGTGGGGTGTCCTGCAATTCGATTTGATATTCAACAGTTGCCTAATAATGTATATCAATTTAATACTAATTTTGAAGCCAAACCAGGATATGTATTATCTCTAAAAATTAATGAAGAAGAAATATCTGATTTTACCTTAGACGGAAATATAGTTACAATTACTCGAGAACTTATACCAGGTTCATATAATGTTTGTATCAAAGTAGTCACTCCCGATTGTCCAAATGGTAAAGAGGTATGCGATACATTAATAGTAGAACCTATCTGCCCAGAGCTTTTATTTACATTCTCGCAACAACAAGGTAGTTTTATATACGATTTTGTTGCAGAGTTTCCTGGATTTGAACAAATTAATTATGATTGGGTTGTAGATAATGAGGTGGTAGAAGCAGGAGATGGAGGACCTAATGGGGACAATAAGTATTCTACAGAACTTAGTTTCGGAAAACATGAAGTTTGTATTAGAACAGAAACTCCACAATGTCCACAAGGAACAGAAAAATGTGAAGAGATAGAAGTTTGTCCAGAGTTGTCATTTACTTCTCAGCAAGAAGGAAATACTGCTATTTATACATTTACTGCGGACTTTCTAGGAATAGAAAACGTAAATTATCAATGGACTATTGATGAGCAGGTACAAGAAAGTGATGGGGGAGCAAATGGAGATAATGTTTTTAATTTTGAATTTGCTGCGGGAGCAACATATCAAGTTTGTATTACTACAGAAATAGAAGGATGTACTAGTGGGACGCTATTTTGCGAGGATATTACTGTACCTTAGTGATTGATGCAAGCTAAAATTTTACTTTAAAAAAATTAAACCTAAAAGACGTTATATTAAAACTTAGAAATCTTTCTTTTGAGAAATATGATATATAGAGAGAGTTAAACTATCGTAGGACTAATTTTTTTATAAGTTCTTTGCCCAATGTTTCATTTAGGTTTGCAATAATTTTTTCTTTACCATAACTAAGTTCTTCTCTAAGCACAGAAGAAGTGAGTTGTATATACAGTGTTTCACGATCTAACTTGATATCTTGAGTGTATTTGTGAATGGCAGGTCCCATTACGTTCTCCCAAACATCACGTACCGCGACTTTATCTAGACCTTTCTCTAGTTTATTATTTGTCACAAAATCTTTTAAAACTTCGCTTAAACTTTGATGTTCTTGATGACGTTTGGCCATTATAATTGTATCTTTTGATATCGCTTATAAAAGTAAACATTTCCAGCTTCATTTTTAATAACCATGTTGTTTTCTTCTACAAGTTCTATGATTTCTACCCAGTTTGCTAAAGTAGTTTTATAATAAATTTTTAATTGCTCACCTTCTATTTTTAAAGTAAATGTTTCGACATCTTTAGAGATGATAAAACTACCATCTAATTTAGGCTGTACCTTTTTACGAATACCTATACTGTCTTTTATTTCAAAGAAATCGATACTTTGATTAAAGTTATATTCTTTTTTTGTGCCGTCGGATAAGGTTACCTTTTCTATTTCCCAATAACCATTCATTTTATCTGCAAATTCATCAGGATTTGGTTTAGAACAACCAAAAATATGTAGAAGAATGATAAGGATCATTACATAGCTAAGACGTATGGATTTTAAAGTTATTTTCGATTTCATTCTTCTTGCGTAGTTATAGTGGGGTCTAATTTAATAATCTTGTAAGATTGAGATATTTTTTTTACTACTCCTTCTGTACGATCTGCATGTGTATCGCTAATAAATAACTGTCCAAAAATCTGATCATCTACTAGTTTTATAATATGTTCTACACGTTTTTCGTCTAGCTTGTCAAAAATATCATCAAGTAATAATATAGGGTTTACTTTACTTTGTTTTTTTATAAAATCAAATTGTGCAAGCTTTAGAGCAATAAGAAATGATTTTTGTTGACCTTGACTTCCAAATTTTTTAATAGGGTATCCTTCTATTTCAAAGGATAGATCGTCTTTATGAACCCCAACACTAGTATATTGTAGCATTCTATCTTTGCCTAGATTTTGTTCAAGTAAGGTTAACAAATCGGTATCAGATAATTTACTTTGATAGGTTAAGGATACTTTTTCTTTCCCAGAGCTAATGGCATGATATCGATCAATAAATATTGGTATAAATATTTCTAAAAAATCAGCTCTTTTTTTATGAATACTACTTCCGTATTCATTTAATTGTTGATTATAAATGTCTAATTGAGTAGGATCAAAGGTGTTGTTAACCGCAAAATATTTTAATAAGGCATTACGTTGCGATACAATTTTGGCATATTTTAATAGGATAGATAAATAGGTTTGATCACTTTGTGAGATAACACCATCAATAAACTTTCGTCTGGTATCACTTCCTTCTGTAATAAGGTCTCTATCGGCGGGTGAGATAATTACTAAGGGTAAAAACCCAATGTGCTCGCTAAACGTGTCATAAACTTTTCCATTACGTTTAATCACTTTTTTTTGTCCTCTTTTGGCGCTTACAATTACTTTTTCATCACGATTGTCTTTTTGATAAAGCCCATCAACAACAAAAAAATCGGTATTATGTTTGATGTTTTGACTAGTAATTGGATTAAAATAACTTTTTCCGAAGGATAAATGATAAATAGCATCTAAAATGTTCGTTTTTCCTACCCCATTATTTCCTACTAAGCAATTTATCTTGTCATCAAACTCAAAGTTGATGGCTTCAAAATTTTTATAATTGATTAAAGAAAGGGATTTTAGAATCATAAAACGCTGATGATCAAGTGATCATGATTTTGGTAAAATTCGTAAATTTTTTGCGCAAAATATTGAAAAATAATAAATACTTGTGCTTTTAATTATGAATAAAAATTTTATTTTTGCCGTTCATTAACTTAAACTTATGGCAACTTATAAGAAACGCGGACACAAACCAAAAAACAAAGTTGAAGAGGTAGAACAAATCGAAGATAACTCAACAACTGCAGAGGTATTTAACACCCTAGATGCAGGAGCCTCAAAAACTGAAGAATGGGTTGCTGCCAATCAAAAATATATACTCGGTACAGTAGGTGTAGTAGCACTTGTTATATTAGGATATCTTGGTTTTCAGAAATTTATTCAGGAACCAAAAGAACAAGAGGCGGCAAATGAAATGTTTAAAGCTCAGCAGTATTTTGATAATGCTGTTAACGGTAACTCAACACTTAGAGATTCTTTATATAATTTAGCACTTAATGGTGGTGAAGGTAAATATGGTTTTCTAGAGATTATTGAAAACTATGGTAGCACAAAAGCTGCTAACTTAGCAAATTATTATGCTGGTTTTTCATATTTAAATATGAATAAATATCAGGAAGCAATTTCATATTTAGATGATTTTAAAAGTGATGATGAAATGCTTGGCCCATTGGCTTTAGGAGGTATTGGAGATGCTTTCTCTCAACTTGGGCAAGTAGAAGAAGCATTAGGATATTATGAAAAGGCTGCAAAAGCTAAAACAAACGATTATACAACTCCGAAGTTTTTATTAAAAGCAGCTATTACAGCTTTGTCTTTAAAGAAACCGGCTGTTGCAACTCCATACTTAGAGCGTATTAAAGAAGAGTTCCCTAAAAGTGTAGAAGCTAATCAGGTAGATGTACATTTAGGTCAAGCTCAAGCAATGCTCAAATAGTCCAACATTTCAAGTTTAGTAAAGAAACTCGAAATCTGAAACCTAAAATGGCATAATGGCTACAGAGAATAAAAATTTATCACATTACGATAAGACAACAATCCCAGACGCGAAAAACTTTCGGTTTGGGATTGTTGTTTCAGAATGGAATGAAACCATAACACAAGGACTTTTTCAAGGCGCTTTTGATGCATTTATTGATTGTGGAGCGTTAAAAGAAAATATTGTTAGGTGGAATGTTCCAGGTAGTTTTGAATTAATCTACGGATGTAAAAAAATGCAGGAATCTTTCGATATGCTTGATGCTATTATAGCTGTTGGTTCTGTAATTCAAGGTGAAACTAAGCATTTTGACTTTGTTTGTGAAGGTGTAACTCAAGGGATTAAAGATCTCAATGTTACTAAGGATATACCTGTTATTTTTTGTGTATTAACAGATAATACAATGCAACAATCTATTGATCGTTCTGGTGGTAAACATGGTAATAAAGGAACCGAAGCTGCAATTGCCGCAATTAAGATGGCTCAGTTACGCAAAGACGCTACCTTTTACAAATAAAAATTAGCTGTCATATTCTTATTTCAACGGTAACGGCATAATCCTTGTTGTTAATATTTTGATGTTATTGTAATGCTAAAAGAAGCATATAACAAGACATTTTTAAGTACCTTTGAGTTTATTATGGGAATCTTCAAGACAAGAAAAAATAAAAAATACAATTATTCACCTCGATATTGGGATGATAATGGAGAAGGTAGTCCATATCAAATGGAACAAAGGTTTGATAAATATCGAAGTACTGTTGGAAAAAATGGAAATTTCAAGGATAAGATAGAGACCGCATGGGATGAATTAAAGCATCATTCAGATAAAAAAGTGAACATGCGCGTATTATGGATTTTTCTAATACTTCTTTTTGTTTTCCTATTTTTCATAGATTTTGATTTATCAATTTTCTTTAGCCCTTCTTGATGTCGGATATCATACAATTATTACCAGATCACGTTGCTAATCAAATTGCTGCCGGAGAGGTTGTACAAAGACCTGCTTCTGTAGTAAAAGAATTGTTAGAAAATGCAATTGATGCCAAAGCTGGATATATCAAGTTAATTATTAAAGAGGCTGGTAAAACTTTAATTCAAGTTATTGATGATGGTGTTGGAATGAGTGTAACCGATGCTCGACTTAGTTTTGAGAGACATGCTACTTCAAAAATTAAAACTGCCGAAGACCTTTTTGAATTAAATACAAAAGGATTTAGAGGAGAAGCTTTAGCCTCAATAGCAGCAATTGCCCACGTAGATTTAAAGACAAAACAAGAGCAAGATGAGGTTGGTACAGAAATTAAAATAGAAGGAAGTAAAGTGCTATCCCAGGAGGCTTGTGTAAATCCTAAAGGCACTTCGATAAGTGTTAAAAACTTGTTTTATAATATACCCGCCAGAAGAAATTTTTTAAAATCTAATGCAGTAGAATTACGTCATATTATAGATGAATTTCATCGAGTTACCATGGCACATCCCGGTATTCGGTTTGATATGTATCATAATGGTAGTGAAGTTTTTAATTTACCAGTATCTAATGATAGGCAACGTATTGTAAATATTTTCGGAGGAAAGACTAATGAAAAACTAGTTCCGATTAAAGAGGAGACTGATCTTGTTACTATTCATGGTTTTGTGGGTAAACCTGAGTACGCCAAAAGATCAAGAGGCGAACAGTTTTTCTTTGTAAATAATAGATTTATTAAAAGTGCGTATCTAAATCATGCTGTAACAGCGGCTTTTGAAGGTTTGCTAAAAGATAAAGCACATCCAAGTTATTTTATTTATCTAGAAGTAGATCCTAAATCTATAGATATTAATATTCATCCCACTAAAACAGAAATAAAATTTGAAGACGAGCATGCGCTTTATGCGATGTTACGTTCTACAATTAAACATAGTTTAGGTCAATTTAATGTAGCGCCAGTATTAGATTTTAATAGAGACGCTTCTATGGATACACCTTATGAGTATAAGAGTAAAATAGCACAGGCTCCAACTATTGAAGTAGACAGAAATTTTAATCCTTTTAAAGAAGAAAAACAACGAACTACGGCTACTAGTAATACGCAAAAGAATTATAGTGCGTTTAAAAAAGAAGCACCTGGTAGTTGGGAAAACTTATATACAGGGTTAGAATCCGAAGTATCATCTAACGATGTGAAACAAACATCGTTTTCTACAGTAGAGTTTGAAAGTGAAGAGCAAACGGGTTCACTATTCGAAACCGATGATAAAAAAGATTTAGAACATCATACAACATACCAACTTCGTAAAAAATATATAGTTACGACTATTAAAAGTGGTATGGTGATCATTAATCAAAATCGTGCACATCAAAGAATTGTATACGAAGAATTACTAAAAAGTATTACGATGGCAAGTGCTGTTAGTCAGCAATTGTTGTTTCCGTTAGTATTATCTTTTTCTAAAACTGAAATAACACTACTTGAAACCGTAAAAGAACAGTTAGAGAACACTGGGTTTATATTTGGAAAGCTTGATTTAGGAGAAATTGAAATAACAGCTATACCTTCGGTAGTAACAGAGAAAGAAGTAGCTACTTTATTAGAGCAGTTGTTAAGTGATTTAGAAAATGAAGTTCCTGATAGTGGTTTTTCTCAGACAGATCTATTGGCAAAGTCCATGTCTAAAAGTATTGCTGTGCGATCAGGGGTAGAATTAGTCCCGGAGCAGCAAAGATATATGGCTAATAGTCTTTTTGCTTGTACAGAGCCTACAATAACACCAGATAATAAGCCAACTTTCATCACGTTAACAGTAGATGAAATAGATAAGAAATTTTAAGTACTATATGGGGAGAATTACAGATACGGTAAAGGTATTATTAATTATTAATATTATATTTTTTGTAGGCTCAACGAGTCTAGGAGATAATGCTTATGAATGGTTTGCTTTATGGTTCCCTAAAAATGATAATTTTCAGGTATGGCAAATTGTGACACATATGTTTATGCATGGCGGTATTAGTCATATATTCTTTAACATGTTTGCTTTATTTATGTTTGGAAGTCATCTCGAAAACTCGATAGGCAAAAATAAGTTTCTTTTTATTTATTTTTTCTCTGGGCTAGGAGCTGTTGGGTTTCAGATTTTGTTTACTTATTTTCAATTTAATCCAGGCTATCAAGCGTATATAGAAGCTGGTTTTTCATCCTCTGAGGTTATTACTTTTATTCAAGAGACTATCGCGGCGGGACAGTATAGTGTTTATCCAGAAATTCCCAGAGATGTTACAGAAAAAATGATTGGAGCATACGCAACTCCGATGGTTGGAGCTTCAGGTGCTATTTTTGGTGTTTTAGCAGCATTTGCCGTGTTATATCCTAATTTACCGTTGTATATCATGTTTATACCTATTCCTATAAAAGCAAAGTATCTTATAGGGGGGTATTTTCTTTTGGATTTATATTCAGGAATTACGGGTCAAGCACTTTTAGGACCTTCAAACGTAGCACATTGGGCACATATTGGTGGTGCCGTTATTGGTTTTATTACCATGTGGTACTGGAAAAAAAATTCGTTTAATCAACATCGTTGGAATTAGTATGGCAACTAATAATTTGACATATCAGTTTAAGACAGCTAATATTATTATTAAGCTAATTGTTATCAATGCAGCATTATTCTTATTTGCCACTTTGGGTGGATGGGGTTTACAGATGCGTCCCGATGATTTAATGGGGTGGTTTGTGTTGCCAACAGAGTTTAATGCTCTGATTTTACAAATTTGGGGTGTAGTAACCTATAGTTTTCTTCATTTTGGATTTTGGCATATTTTCTGGAACATGCTTTTGTTATATTGGTTCGGACAGTTTGTACTTAATTTGTTTACAGAAAAACGATTTCTTACAATCTATTTATTAGGTGCCGTTTGTGGAGGTATACTTTTTGTTTTGGCATATAATTTTTTACCAGCGTTAAATGCGAGACCAGGCTACATTATAGGAGCATCAGCTGCGGTGTTAGCAATAGTAATCTTTATTGCGACGTATACGCCTAATGCAGAGGTAAGAGTTATCTTTTTTAATGTGAAACTATGGCAAATTGGTGTTTTTATGGTGCTTATGGATTTGATACAATTACCAAATCAATCTCCAGAAACAGGAAATGCAGGAGGTATGATCGCGCATATTGGCGGTGCATTGTTTGGGTTCATTTATGCTACACAACTTAAAAAAGGAAATGATATAGGTGCTTGGTTTGAAAAGCTCATGGATGGATTTGCTAATTTATTTAAACCTAAAAAGAAAAGTCCTTTAAAAACAGTACATAAATCAAAAACCTACGCAGCATCTTCTAAAAGAACTACATCTTCAGGAAGTAAAATAAAAAACCCAAACCAAGGAAAAATCGATGCTATACTTGATAAAATTAGTAAAAGTGGTTATGAAAGCTTAACCAAAGAGGAAAAAGACTTTTTGTTTAAGGCAGGAAAGGAGTAAGTAAGCAAACATGAGGAAAATAATCAATAAGATCGTCTTTGTGATGAATTCTATAGCAGCTTTTGCCTTGTTGCTATCGTACTTGTTGCCTTATGTTTCTCCTAAAACTTTTTCGTTATTATCTGTTTTAAGCTTGGCAGTGCCTATTCTTATTGTAATAAATGTGCTATTCTTATTATATTGGCTTATTCTGTTAAATAAAAAAGGAATTCTTTCCCTTGTTGTTTTAATTATAGGAGTATCACACGTTTCATCACTGTATAAAATAAGGGGTAAGTCTACCGATGAAGCCGATAATACAATATCATTAATGAGTTATAATGTACATAGCTTTAACCGTTTTGATTGGATACCTTCAGAAAGCATACCCCAAGACATTTCGAAATTAGTACATAAAGAAAATCCAGATATATTTTGTGCGCAGGAGTTTTATAATAATCCTGATATTAATTTTGATCAATACCCCTATAAATATCAAGATTTTAATAACGATAACGGAGAGTTAGCCTTGGCGGTTTTTTCAAAATTTCCGATTATAAAAAAAGGCTCATTGCATTTTAAGAAAACTGCTAATAATACGATCTATACCGATATCGTAATTCATACGGATACCGTGAGAGTGTATAATGTACATCTACAATCTCATAAAATAAATCCAAAAACAGATGGGTTAACAAAAGAAGCTTCTCAAAAGCTAGTAAAGAGAATACAAATTTCTTTTGTGAAGCAACAAGAACAAATGGAAATACTACTAGCACATATGCAAAAATCACCATACAAAAATATAGTGATGGGTGATTTTAACAATACTGCTTATTCTTATGTCTACAATAAGGTTACCTCAGAAAATTTGCAAGACACGTTTAAGATTGCAGGAAAAGGATTTGGCAAAACGTTTGAATTTAAACTTTTTCCTGTACGTATAGACTTTATCTTAATCCCTGAAGATTATGAAGTGTTAATGTTTGAGAATTTTAATGTGAATTTTTCTGATCATTATCCAATTAGTACAAAAATGCGATTGAATTAGGTTTGATCGAAATATTATTTCTCTTCTAGCCTAGTAGCTTCTTTTGACATTTCTTTTTCCCAATCTCCAGCAAAAGCAGCATGTTTGTTTTTGATCATTTTTTGAATCTTTTCTTTTACTGCTTTTTGAATCTCTACAGGTAAGGTATAAAATTTACTGTTTATTTTGGTTAGTCGCCCATCACTAGAACCACTGTTTTGATGTCTTATAGTTACTCTTTTTTTATTATGATATATCATGATCTTAACTCGACCATCTACGTATCCATCTTGTCCTTTGGTACCATAAACCAATATAAGATCAGTCAAGCCGTCATTGTCTATGTCTGATAATTCGGTGTAATTGTTCCAAAAATCGATTGAAGTTTCCCAATCTTGATCTATATCATCCTTAATAGAAGATTTTTTTTTGAACTGCTTATCTTTATAACTTAGTCTAAGTGCCTGTATTCGATTATTCAAAGTATCATTTTCCTCACTTATTCCTTTGAAATCTTCTAATAAGAGTAAGTAGTATTGTTCTGATTGATCATTGTAAGAATAGGCTTGATAAATTTCAAACTCGGCCCCTACCTTTTTTTTTATTCTTTTTGTAAAGGTTTTAGTGATCTCTTTTTTTGAAAGTTTATGTATTAGTTCTGGATTGATCGTAATGGGGTCATTTCTTTTAAGATCGATAATAGCAATAGGTTGTTGTTCTTCTTTTTTAGGTTCTTTGGATTGTTTTCCACAAGAAAATAACGCTAGAATTAAAACAGAAAGTATAAGTTTATTCATAGATAAAAAATTGATTAAAAATAGACTTAGTAATATTAGTTGAATACTAAATGTAATCAATATTTCCTAAATATGCTGAATATAACCTTTATTGAAATCTGAAATTACGGTGATTGGGTTTTTAAAATTACTCAATACTTGATAAACTTGTGTGTGAAATAACGTTGACTTATTGTGAATTGTGTTGTCAAAACGGTTGATTTGTTACTAATTTAAGTTGACAATTTGTTACATCATCCAACAGTCGACCTGATCTACAACTATATGCCACAGAAGGGCTATACCAACTATTCTGATTTTTTTGAAAAACAACAATATACAATATATAAAGATGGCATAATAACTATGTAAAGGGTGAAATCCTACGCTACAGCGATTGGGATCAAAAATAGGATGGGCTAGTAGGTGATCTAAATCAATAAGCATAGCTCCTATAAAAATAAAGTATACTTTTTTCCATTGTTTTGGAAATAATAAGAGGGCTATCACCAATGGTATCGCAAGATGTAATCCGTAATGCAGTATGGGTCGAACCATTAAAAAATAACTTGATGCTCCAGATAAGTCAAAGCGTTGGTTCCTTCATTAAATAATAAATCAAGAATCGACAGATTAGGTAGAAAACCATATTTTTCTGAAAAAACTTGAATGTACGACTCTAAAGGATATTCATTTTCTCTTCGTGCATTTACAAGTTGTCGCTGATCAATAAGATTTTCGGGATTTTTGTGATAGCTTTTTGTTTTAGAAAATGAAATATCTAATTGCAGGCAATCAAAAAGAATCTGCATACATTCATAATTAAAATCTAAAAGAAATTCTTTCTTTTTTTGAAAAAGAGAAACGAGTTCATCTTCATAATATTCAAAAAAGGGAGAGGTTCTATAAGCCGTTTCTAAAGATTTCCAATGTAATTGTTGCCATTCAAAATCGTTTTCGATGCGAATATCTTTATAGTGCTGCCTGATTTCTTTACCAGAATGCTTTATAGGTACTGTTAATAATAGTTTTCCGTTAGCTCCATAAATATAAGTTCGGTTTCTATACGTTTGTTTTTGAAAATTATCTTCATTCTCAAAAACAACATTTTCAGCTTGTGCTATAGCCACAAACTGCGCTATAGATCCGAAATACATTGGGTGAAGTAGAGTAGTCTTCAATTTTAGAAATCAAATTTTAGATAACAATATGCTTTACTAAGCATTTTTCTTTCTTTTACGATATTGACCATAAATAATCCAACCTACCAAAAGAATTAAGAAATATTTGAAATAAGAAACACTTTTTCCGCTACCACCTACTGTAGTAAACATACGTTCCCATCTAATTTTATTAAATAATCCTTTGGCATTTGTATCCCAGCTAAACCATACAAATACAGGTTTACCTACAATGTGATTTGCGGGCACATACCCCCATGCACGACTGTCTTCACTATTATGACGATTATCACCCATCATCCAGTAGTAATCTTGTTTAAAAGTATAACTATCTATTGGTTTTCCGTTAAGTAATATTTGGGTGCCGTTTACAGATAATTTATTATCTATTCCTAGTTCTGAACCTTCGTACACTTCAATAATTCTTCTGTACAAAGAAAAGCTCTTAAGATTCATTTTTACTGTTTTCCCGGCTTCAGGAATATAGATTGCTCCAAAATTGTCTCTGTTCCAATTTACTTTTCCATTGTTAGGGAAAATTCCAAATTCTTTTTGGCCTTTCGGACTGATACTTCGTTGTATGCTAGATACGTTTGGATGGTTTTTAAACTGTTTAGCAGCATCATTAGTCATTCCCGCCGCTCGAAACTCTG
The DNA here is from genome assembly GCF_001632745.1 of Aquimarina aggregata. Classification (GTDB taxonomy): domain Bacteria; phylum Bacteroidota; class Bacteroidia; order Flavobacteriales; family Flavobacteriaceae; genus Aquimarina; species Aquimarina aggregata. The sequence continues at coordinate 338,155 of NZ_LQRT01000058.1, forward strand.
TATTACTAACGAATCCAAACTCATTTGGCTTTATTTTATAACGATTGTACAGGTTTTGTGGATTAAAATTTCTGTTTTTTACAGTTCCTTCATAAGAAAACTGTACTTGTGCACGATCTGGTAATTGATTTTTTTGCCCGTTAATATGCACATAACCATCAATTACCGCTAATGAATCGCCTGGTACTCCGACACAACGTTTAACATAATTTGATTTTTTATCGATGGGTTTGTAGTGACCTAGATTTGATTGATCTCTAAATTTACTTACGGTATCTACTGGCCAACTAAATACTACAATATCATTACGTTTTACTTTCTGAAACCCAGGAAGTCTAAAATATGGGTACTGCGGTTTGCTTAAATACGATTTTTTTCTGACAACAGGAATAGTATCATGCACCATCGGAAATGAAACTGCCGTCATAGGAGTTCGTGCTCCATAATGAAATTTGCTTACAAACAAAAAATCACCTACTAATAATGTTCTTTCTAGAGATCCTGTTGGTATCGTATAAGGTTGCATAAAATAGGTATGCACAATAGTAGCGGCTACTACTGCAAATAAAATAGAACTCGTCCACTCTCCGCTAGCTGTTGTAGGTTTAAGGTCTCTATCTTCAATATATTTTACATCTAACATGTAGTTTACGTAAAAAATATAGAATCCAAGTGTTACCACAACAAGAATAGTATCTTTTGTAGTGTTTTGACCAAAACTCCTAATAGTTTCTACCCAAAGAACAGGTAACATAATGACATTAATTACTGGGATGAAAAGTAAAATTACCCACCACCATGGTCGATTTATGATTTTCATTAAGATCACAGCATTATATACAGGCACAAGAGCCTCCCAAGCTTTTCTACCGGCCTTTACATATAACTTCCATGTTCCTAAAAAATGAATTACCTGTACTATCAGGAAAAAAATAAACCATTCTGTAAGTGTCATCTTATTGTATTTTGTAGTATAAGTATTTTTTATTCGTAAAGTGTTACACTTTTAGAGCCCTAAAACATCTTTCATGTTAAAAACACCAGTTTTGTCTTTTATCCATTCTGCGGCAACAACGGCTCCTAATGCAAATCCGTTTCTATTATGTGCAGTATGCTTAATTTCTATATCATCTACTTCAGAAGTGTATGAAACGGTGTGCGTACCTGGAACATTTTCTATTCTTTTTGCAGTAATAGGAATTGTATTGCCATTTGCATTTCCATTATCTAATTCCCATGCACTCTTGTTACTATTTTCAATAATTCCTTCTGCAAGAGTAATAGCAGTGCCACTTGGGGCATCTAATTTTTGAGTATGATGAATTTCCTCCATAGTGATCCCATAAGTATCCAAAGGATTCATCATTTTGGCTAATTTTTTATTGAGCTCAAAGAAAAGATTAACTCCCAGGCTATAATTAGAGGCATAAATAAATGCACCTTTTTTTTCATTACACAGTGCAACCATATTTTCATATTGATCTAGCCATCCAGTAGTACCTGAAATAACTGGAGTATTGGTATTAAAACAATTAGTAATATTTTGTACGGCAGCAGAGGGGATACTAAAATCTATAGCAACATCGACTTCTGAAAGGTCGTAATCGTTATCGTCTTTATCTACTTTAAGTATAATGGTATGGCCTCTTTCTGTAGCAATTTTTTCTATGGTTTTACCCATTTTGCCATAACCTAATAGTGCAATTTTCATGTTTTGGTGGTTATTGTCTAATATATTCTTTTAAAAACTATAATTTAACGAAACTCCATAGTTAAGTCCAGTAGAATTAAATTCTTCGAAGTTTACTTTAGGTTTAAAAGATAAATCATCTGTAATGTTATATTGTTGTAAATGCGCGGTTACGTTTGCGTCTACAATATTTAAAAGATATGCCGCTACAGTTAAAAGTAATGATAATTCTTGTTCACGTCTAAATCGATCTTGTACATCAATTAATTGATCATTAGAAACTAATATTTCTCCTGTAGTTTGATCTATAAATCGATCATCTGTAAACCCTGCTAGTCTACGTTTATAGATGTCTCTAAATTCATTATATCTATTGTTATTCTGAACGTAGAAATAAATGCCTGTTCCAATTGCTCCGTAAACTGCTGGTAACCTCCAGTACAATCCTTTTCCATTATAAATCTGTCCTAAACCAGGAAGTACTGCAGAGTAAAATGCTGCTCTAGCTGGTGCTAATGGTTCATATGGACGAACCTTATTTCTTTTCTTTTCTTTTTTTCTCTTTCTTTTTTTCTTTTTTACAGCCACTTCCTCGGAGGTGACCTTTAATTCGTCATTTTCCTGTGAATGTATACTTTGAAATGAAAAAAGTATAAAAAATAGGATGATATAGCAACATTTAATTTTCACTATCGATGAGTTTCTTAATACGTTTAAAATCTTCTTCCGAAGAAAATGGTATAATGAGCTTACCACTTCCTTTACTAGTCACTTTTACATCAATTTTAGCACCAAAGTACTCAGAAAATTCTTTAACTCCTTTTAAAATATATTTGGGAGCAGCTGAACTTTCGGGTTTTCCGGTATCAGAAATTTCAGTTTTGTTATTTAAAGACCGTACTAAACTCTCAGTGTTACGAACAGATAGAGAATTTCCTATAATTTTCTCATATATTTCAAGCTGTTGTTGTTGGTCGTCAACATTAACAAGTGCGCGTCCATGCCCCATAGATATAAATCCATCACGCATTCCTGTTTGTACTATTGGATCTAATTTTAATAATCTAAGATAATTGGCTATAGTTGATCTTTTTTTACCTACGCGATCACTTAGCTGCTCTTGTGTTAAGCTAATTTCGTCAATAAGTCTTTGATAAGATAATGCTATTTCGATCGGATCTAAATCTTGTCTTTGGATGTTTTCTACCAAAGCCATTGTTAAAGACTCTTGGTCGTTAGCAATACGGATATAGGCAGGAATTGTTTTTAATCCAGCTAATTTAGATGCACGAAATCGTCTTTCTCCACTGACTAATTGAAAGTTGTTAAAATCTAATTTCCTAACCGTTATGGGCTGGATAACGCCAACTTCTTTTATCGAGGTTGCAAGTTCTCTAAGAGTTTCATCATTAAAACTAGTACGTGGTTGAAATGGGTTAACATCTATACTCTCGAGTTCTAATTCGATAATATTACCCACTACTTTATCTGCATTTTTATCTTCAACCGATTTTATATCATTTTCGGGATCTTTTAAAAGTGCTGATAAACCTCTTCCTAATGCTTGTTTTTTTGTTGCCTTCGCCATGAATCCTTAACTATTTTTCTTAATAATTTCGTGAGCCAAACTTAAGTAATTACTAGCTCCTTTACTAGCGGCGTCATAATTAATTATACTCTCACCATAGCTAGGAGCTTCACTTAATCTTATATTTCTTTGTATAATGGTTTTAAAAACCATTTCGCTAAAATGCTTTTGTACTTCTTCTACTACCTGATTTGATAATCTTAATCGAGAATCATACATTGTAAGTAATAATCCTTCTATATCTAATTCTTTATTATGTATTTTTTGTACACTTTTAATAGTATTCAATAGTTTTCCTAATCCTTCTAATGCAAAATACTCACATTGTATAGGAATAATAACAGAGTTAGCTGCTGTTAGAGCATTAAGTGTTAACAATCCTAGAGAAGGAGCACAGTCAATAAGAATGTAATCGTATTTAGATACTAGATTGTCCATTGCTTTTTTTAGCATATACTCTCTAGAATCTTTATCTACAAGTTCAATCTCAATTGCAACTAAATCAATATGCGCAGGAATAATATCTACATTAGGGGCACTAGTTTCCAGAATTGCATCTTCTGCTTTTACTGTATGTTCCAGAATTTGGTATGTACCTTTCTCTATGGTATCAACATCTAATCCCAGTCCCGAAGTTGCATTTGCTTGCGGATCTGCATCGATAAGTAATACTTTTTTCTCTAGAACACCTAAAGAAGCTGCTAAATTAACTGAGGTAGTAGTTTTACCTACACCACCTTTTTGATTGGCAATTGCTATTATTTTACCCATAGGGGAAGATTTGGATTTACAAGCGATAAAAATACAATTAATTATATATTATAAAAATGAAAAATGTTAACAGTTGAAATTAAAAAAGACCATCCCCCTTTAGGAATGGTCTAGTGTACTTTATGAATTGTTAATAAATAGTTATTTATTTTTCTTAGCACGTATCATTGCTTCCAATTGATCCCACATTTCTTCGGGTACTTGTTCTAACAGGTTAAATTGTCCAGCTCCTTTGATCCACTCACCACCATCTATTGTAATTACTTCTCCGTTTACATAGGCTGAAAAATCGGATACTAGATAAGCGGCAAGGTTTGCAAGTTCTTGATGTTCACCTGTACGGCTTAATGGTACTCTTTTGGCGAAATCGAGTTTTTCGGCCAAGTCACCGGGTACTAATCTATCCCAAGCACCTTTGGTAGGAAAAGGACCTGGAGCAATAGCATTAAAACGCATACCGTATTTTGCCCATTCAACAGCTAAGGATCTTGTCATTGCCAGAACACCAGCTTTTGCAGTAGCACTTGGAACAACATATGCAGAACCTGTCCATGCGTAGGTAGTAACTATGTTAAGTACAGAGGTATTAGTGTATTTCGTATCTATCCAGTGTTTTCCGAAAGCTAGCGTACAATTTTTAGTTCCTTTTAATACAATATCAATAATAATATCAAAAGCGCGATGTGATAATCGTTCTGTAGGGGAGATGAAGTTTCCTGCTGCATTGTTAAGTAGTACATCTACGGTACCAAAAGTTTCAATAACCTTATTTCTCATTGCTTCAACCTGATCATATTCTCTTACATCACATTGCACAGCTAAGCAGGTACCTCCTGTTTCTGCTTCGAGTTCTTTCGCAGTGTTTTCTAATTTTTCCAGATTCCTGGATGTTATGGCTACTTTAGCCCCGAGTTCAAGGAAATATTTTGTCATTGATTTTCCTAAACCGCTACCGCCACCGGTAACAACTATATTTTTTCCTTCTAGAGCCCCATCGCGAAGCATTTTGTCTGTATAACTCATAAGTGAATGATTGTCAATATTTGGTGAAAGTTACAATTAATACTTTATATATACTATGCGTGCATAGTATTTTTTATTCAAAGGTTGAGATTAAAATTTCTAAAATTGTAATTGCTGCATCACTAATTTTTGTTCCAGGTCCAAATATAGCTACTGCTCCGGCTTCAAATAAGTATTCATAATCATCAGGAGGAATTACTCCTCCTACTATAACCATAATATCTTCTCGACCATATTTTTTAAGCTCTGCCACAATTTGAGGTACAAGTGTTTTGTGTCCTCCTGCAAGAGAGGAGACTCCTACGATATGTACATCATTTTCTACAGCTTGTTTTGCTGCTTCAGATGGAGTTTGAAACAGTGGTCCAATATCTACATCAAATCCAACATCAGCATAGCTTGTTGCTACAACTTTTGCACCACGATCGTGACCGTCTTGCCCCATTTTAGCAATCATAATTCTTGGTCTACGACCTTCTAATTCGGCAAATTTATTGGCTAGCTTCCTAGCATTTTCGAAAGATTCATCATTTTTTATTTCTTTAGCATACACACCTGTAAATGTTTTTATTTGCGCTTTATGTCTTCCAAATTCTTTTTCTAGAGCATCACTGATTTCACCTAAAGTTGCTCTTAATTTAGCAGCTTCTACGGCTAACTCTAGTAAATTTTGATCTTCATTAACTGCAGCTTTTGTAAGGTTTTGTAGGGCGTTTTGAACAGCGTCATTATCTCTTGATGCTTTTACTTTTTCTAAACCTGCTATTTGCTGTGATCGAACGGCATTATTATCAACTTTTAAAGTACTAATAGCCTCTTCTTCTTCTAAAGCGTATCTATTAACGCCTATAATAACATCTTGTTCGCTATCTATCCTGGCTTGTTTGCGAGCGGCAGCCTCTTCGATTCTCATTTTAGGAATACCAGCTTCGATAGCTTTAGTCATTCCACCTAATTCTTCAACTTCTTGAATAAGTTCCCATGCTTTTTGGGCAATATCATTAGTCAAAGATTCTACATAATAGCTTCCTGCCCATGGGTCAACAGTTTTAGTTATTTGCGTTTCTTCTTGTAAATATATTTGAGTATTTCTTGCTATTCTGGCAGAAAAATCTGTAGGTAACGCTATGGCCTCATCTAAGGCATTAGTATGTAAACTTTGGGTACCTCCAAAAGCTGCAGCACTAGCTTCTATACATGTACGAGCAACATTATTAAAAGGGTCTTGTGCGGTTAAACTCCATCCACTTGTCTGACAATGCGTTCGTAGCATTAAGGATTTAGGATTTTGCGGATTAAATTGTTTAATTAATTTTGCCCAAAGCATTCTGGCAGCTCTCATTTTTGCAATTTCCATAAAGTGATTCATCCCTATGGCCCAGAAAAAGGATAATCTTGGAGCAAAAGCATCAACATCCATACCGGCTTCTATTCCTTTTCTTATATATTCTAAGCCATCTGCTAAAGTATATGCCAGTTCTATATCACAAGTAGCGCCGGCCTCTTGCATATGATATCCGGAAATACTGATGGGATTAAATTTAGGCATATTCTTAGAGCAATACTTAAAGATATCTCCGATAATGCGCATAGATGGAGTAGGAGGGTATACATAGGTATTACGTACCATGAACTCCTTTAAAATATCATTTTGAATAGTTCCAGACAGAAGGTTTTTTGAAACACCCTGCTCTTCTGCAGCTACGATATAAAATGCCATAATAGGCAATACAGCACCATTCATTGTCATAGAGACAGACATTTTATCTAGAGGGATCTGATCAAAAAGTACTTTCATGTCTTCTACAGTATCAATGGCAACTCCTGCCATTCCTACATCTCCAAATACTCTTTCATGATCACTATCATATCCTCTATGAGTTGCCAAATCAAAGGCAACAGAAAGTCCTTTTTGACCTGCAGCTAAATTTCTGCGATAAAAGGCATTACTTTCTTCTGCAGTAGAAAAACCAGCATATTGCCGTATTGTCCAGGGTCTTCGAACATACATTGTTGAGTATGGACCTCTTAAATAAGGAGGTAGCCCTGCCGAGAAATTAATGTGTTCTAAATCTTTAATATCATCCTGATTATAAGATGAATTAATAGCTATTCCTTCGGAAGTAGTAAAAACAGAACTTTTTTGAGTACTGTGGACTTTTGATTTTTTGGGTAATTCTATCCCTTGAATGTCTTTTCTATTCATTACTTAAAGCTTCACTTTAAATCATGTTAAATTAACAAGGCTATAAAATTAAGGTTTTAGAAATGATTTTTATTCAAAAAATGGATTCTATTTGCTGTTTTTAATATGAATATCATAAAAAACTATCCAAACGCTTTTTCGATAACCATTAAGATGGAGTAATATACGTCAAAGGCGATAAAGTTTTTGATTTCGATTGCGCAAAACTCTTTATCTGGTATATAGTATATTCTTTGTGAGATTAATGAAGTACTAACATTTCCATCTTCTTCTAAAGTATTTACAATGTCTTTGAAGTCGTCACTGTCACTTGTGTTTTTTAAGCATTGTATAAAGCCTCCTCTGTAATTAAAAATTAAAACTTCTTCTTGATTTTTACCAGAAGTAGAAGGACCAGATTTCTTTGTAGCTTCTTGATTCTCGTATTCGCTTAATTTTATCCAAAGAGAATTTTTATTATTTGCAATTTTCTTAAACTCTCTTGCTAACTGAATTGAATTAGTCGACGGAAGCTTTCTTAAGTCTAATGATAAACTAGCAACTTCTGCTAAAAAAGTTCTATATGTCTTTATAGAGTCATTCCCAAATTTGTAATAGGTAAATAAATCATTTTCAAATGATTTATATGCCTTTTCAATAATACCAGTTTCATCTACGCTAAGGCAGAAATTTTTGGTTTGGGCATAATTCAGTTGCGAGGATATTATCAAACAAATGACGATGATCCTAGATCTAATCTTAAGGGGCATTAATTTAGATTTAGTAATGTTAGTGTATAGGCTATAAAATTTTAATTATATAACAAAGTTAACAATAAGTTCTTAAATATTAACGTTTTATTGTGATTTTTTCTCGATAATCTCACTTAATCTACTCTTTATTATGGGTTCGAGTAGTGTTTTTCTTACATTTTTAGAAAGAAATACTTGTTTTTGGAATACAGGAAGTATTTCTTCAGTGTTTTGATATTTGTTAGATCCAGTCAGTACGATTTCACTATTATCAAATAATTCTTGCTCTTTTTTGGCGCTTTCTTTTAATTTTTTTTGAATGTTACCTGATTTTAGCTGATTTAAAAAACCGCCTCCTTTTTCTAGATTTTTAAATAAAAGTAACGCTTCTTCTGCTAATTGATTTGTTAATGTTTCAATGTAATAAGATCCAGAAGCAGGATTATTTACCAAATCAAAATAGCTTTCATTTTTAAGAATTAGTAATTGGTTAATTGAAATTCTTGTGCCAAAATCATTTTCTAAATTATAAATGTCATCATAAGGTAGATTATGAATAGTATCGGCACCTCCTAATATTGCACTCATACATTCTGTCGTTGTACGCAACATATTCACATTATAATCTAAAATAGTTTTATTACGATGGGAAGGAAAAGCTAATATGTGGCAAGAATCTAAAACGTTATATTCTGAAGATAATGAACTCCAAAGAAGTCTAAGTGCTCTTATTTTAGCTATCTCAAAAAAATAATTACCACCAACAGAAACTTTAAATACTATTTCGTTATTCTCTAGGGAATTAAAATTTTTAGTATTGAAAAAGTTTAAATACTCATTGGCATGTGCTAAAGAATAGGCTAATTGTTGAACCATCGTAGCGCCGGCATTTTGATATAAACTAAGGTCAACGCTGATCGTACTCTTTAAAGTATTGGATTGTTTAGCAATTTCTTCTACTGCAGAAAAATCGCTATTTAAATTTTGGAACCAATTTCCTGTGCTAGCTAATTGATGTATGTTATCATTTAAAAGATAAATACTTAAGCCGCTTGTTTTAGCAATAACATCTAATTGCCTGGCATAGGTAGTGGATAAGAATTCTGTTTGGATATAAATTGGTATCTCAGTAGAAAATTTTTGTAATAGTATGTCTGGGTCAATGTCTTCTTCTTGAATTACGAAAAACACACTTTCTGCACCCTTATTTACTCTGTTAAGCCCTTGTTGATTTCCTAAAGAAGCTTTTTCAACATATATTTTTATAGCATTTCTCCAAGAAGAGGGATTTTCGATATCAGCAATATTAGCTATATCTTCTTGATTATAAAAAGGTTTAACATCTATACCTTCTAGGGATTTAAATATTAAGGCTTCATTATAATCAGCACCTTTTAGATCAAATTGAATTTTTTGTTTCCATTGTTTTGCAGAAACCTCATCAAAACTTTCAAATAAGGATTTAGTCATTTTTTTTGTTTTTAGGTACACTATCTTCGTATTCTATAATGTAAATTTCTTCATTGTCGCGCTTCATAAAATACTCTTCTCTAGCAAATTTTTCTAATTCACTACTATCTTTTAGTACTTTAATATCTTTCTGATCTTTAATGATTTCTTTGATATAATACTTTTTGTTGTCTTCTAGTTCTTGAATTTCTTGATCCAGTTCTTTATGAATCAACCAGGAATTGGTGTCCAAAAACAGCATCCATATTACAAAAAGCAAAATGATAAGCACATATTTATTAAAAAATATAGCAAATATCGGTATGAGAGCCGGTTTGTTTTTTAGTTTCTGTAAATAACTTTTTAGCTTCAATCTAAGAGAGATAATGTTTTATGTAAAGGTACAAAAGTTAATTCAAGCGTTCTTTTATTATTGTGCGTACAATATCAACAGCTACATTATTGTAGTGATTATTTGGTATAATAAGATCTGCAAATTCTTTAGTAGGATCGATGAATTGCTGATGCATAGGTTTTAGTGTATTTTGATACCTATCTAATACTTCGTCAATATCTCGCCCACGTTCTGCAATATCTCTTTTAAGTCTTCTAATTAATCTTTCATCGCTATCGGTATGCACATATATTTTGATATCAAAAATATCTCGAATTTCCGGATTGGTCAGAATTAAAATACCTTCGACTATAATTACTTTACTAGGAGATGTACTTATGGTTTCTCCTGTACGATTATGTTCAACAAAAGAATATACAGGTTGTTGTATAGTTTCTCCGTTTCTTAGTTTAGAAAGGTGTTCTGCTAATAAATCAAAATCAATGGATTGAGGGTGATCAAAATTAATTTTTGTTCTCTCATCATACGTGAGATGACTTGTATCTTTATAATATGAATCTTGAGAAATTACGCAAACCTCATTTTCTGGTAATTCATTAACAATTTGATTAACGACTGTTGTTTTTCCACAGCCAGTACCTCCGGCAATACCAATAATTAGCATTTCTTTTTATTTTTGGCAAATTTAGAGATTGTTTTTGAGTTTCAAAGTTTTGCTTCTAGAGTTTTTCCTTTTATTAGAAACACATACTACAAAGGTTCATAGATTACTCCAGAAGATGAATCTTTTGTTGCACCTGTAACGGATTGTAAACAATTTATTTCTTTTCTTTCTCGTAATACTCCCATAAATGCAAAAATTAAAGCTTCTTTAAAGTCAATAATTTTGTCTTCAGGAATAATAACGGTTGCAAAAGGCTTAAGTTTCTGAGTTAAAACTTCTATTAGAAAATCATTTTTGGCACCACCACCTGTAACTAATACTTTTGAGCTATTTTTTTTGGTTTTTTTGATGTCATTTGTAATTTGAGTGGCTATATGATGAACAGCAGTATGTAGTAAATTTTCGATAGTATCAGATGGGTTATCAATTATAGGAATTACTTTTTGGGTAAACCATTCATAGCCTAATGATTTTGGGGCTTTTAGATCATAATATTCTAATGTATTAAGGCGTTCTAATAATAAAACATTTATTTGTCCGGTTTTAGCCAATTGTCCGCCTTTATCGTACTCTAGGTTTATTTTAGAGCAGATATAGTTAAGAAGCATATTCACAGGAGAAATATCATAGGCTATTCTTTTATGATTGTTACTAAAAGACACATTACTAATACCACCTAAATTTAGGCAAAAATCATACTCATTAAATAAATGTAGGTCTCCGATAGGAACCAATGGGGCACCCTGCCCTTTATAGGAGACATCGTTTACTCTAAAATCACAAATTACTTTTTGACCGCTACTATTGGCAAGATGTTGTCCGGAACCTATTTGATAAGTTAACCCAATTTCAGGTTGATGAAAAACAGTATGACCATGACTAGCAATAAAATCAACACTTAAATTATGCGTGGTGATGAAATTGTCGACCTGTCTACCTAACCAAATGCCATATTCATTATTGAAAGCCAATAATGCTGATGCTTCAAGATGTACAGTGCTTTTTAATTTTTCTTTAAATTCTTTTGTATACTCTATTGAAATAGCTTTCTCGATAGAATAGTGCCAAATCGTGTTTTCTTTTTTGAAATGGCAATAGGCGATGTCTAAACCATCAAGAGATGTACCAGACATAAGACCTATTACTTTGTATGTTTTTGAATTTTTCAAATTGTAGAAGTAGGGTTATAATTTTTTTTGAAGAAGAAATATGAACGAAAGATCTGGTGTCAAAGGAGTCTTCTTCTGTATTGTTTTAGTATTGAATGCATCATCAAAACTGTTTTAGAGAACCTAGCTGTTCTATATTTTGTCGATATAATTCAATTCTAATTGATCTGGATGTATTTCGGGGATGGATTTTTTATAAAAAAAGTCGATTATTTGATTTTCAAGATAAGGAGACATTTTTTCAATTTCTTTTTCTTGAAATAAATTAAATGCATTCATAGCTTCAGTTTCCTTAAATTCTTTGATAAGCGCATCTGGTTTTTTTACAATATCAATACCTTTGTAGGTTTCAAATTTTTTCTTCATCCATCTGTGACTTATCAATTTAATCAAACTATTACGAGCATCTTTTTCAAGCCTATCGATTTCTTTAGTGCTTTCTGGATTCTCTTTTATAACACGATCTAATTTTACTTTTGCCTTTGTGAATTGTCTTTCAAATTTAAAATCAATATAACGCATATCGGTTTTTATTTTTCCTACAACTTCGTGCAATGAATTGTCATAGGCAATAACAAACTCTTCATAGCTGTATAGTGCGTCAAGAAAGATGATCGCATTTTTTTTATATAGTCTTGGGATCGCTTGATGTTTTGTGTTTTTAAAAAGCTCATTAAGTACTGTTTTTATTTCTGAAGGAATACCAGCAAATTTCGAATCGTTTTTTAGAGCTCTTAATTTTGATGTTATTTCTAGTCTTGTGCCTTTATAAGATTCAGATCTGTATTTAAACTTATATATTTTAGAACCAATAGTTGATTTTGGAGCAACAAATTGCGATACTCCTCCATTATTATTGGATTCTTCGATTTTTACAAAATTCCTTTCGTTTTGTTGTGCATGAATATGGTATATCAAAAGAAATACTATAGTAAATGAAAAGGATTTCATATGATTGAGTATTAATTAGTAAAAGCCAAACAAAATGTGCGATGTATTGAATTATATTAATCACATTACATAGTGTTAACGTAACCTATTTGGTTATTGTTATACCATATAGTAAGTGTTTATCAACACAAATAGAAGAGGGGCGACTATTATGGTCTTGAATAGGTATAAAGTTAAGAAAATCAATTTTATTAGGAGATAAAAAGATGTTTTAATAAAAAATAATTAGCGCGTAGCTTACTTTTTTATTGCAGTAACTTCTTCAATGGTAACCATATTTTTTTGAGTATTTCCCCAATTATTCATAATGTAATTCATTACATCAGCAATTTCCTCATCTTCAAGACCTAGAGGTGTCATTGCACTATTATAGGCAACTCCGTTTACAGTTATGGGACCATTTAGTCCATATTTTACAGAATGAATACTTTCTTTTCGTTTTTCGATAAGCCAATTAGATCCGGCGAGTGGAGGGAATACTTTTGGAGTTCCTTTTCCATCTGGTAAATGGCATTGCATACAAAAATCACTATATACCTCTTTACCACGAGCAATACTTTCTGTAAGTTTTGCATCCTGAATTTCTGATTTTAAATACAACGAAGTTGATAATGTGCTAATTTCACTTTTTTGTGCAGTAATAGAAATACTAACTATTAGTACTAAAACTTCTAATACTAAGAATCTTTTGATATGTCTTTTCATCTAATTTGGAATTATTTTTACGATACCTTTATTTTCTATTGCAACATATATGAAGCCATCAGGCCCTTGTCTTACGTTACGTACTCTTCCCATACCATCCAGTAGTTTTTTTCTAGACGTAACTTTATTATTAGTTAATTCAAGTAATTCTAAATATTGAAATTTTAATGATCCTACTACTAAGTCATTTTTCCAGTCGGGATAGATATCACTAGTTACAAAATCCATACCGCTGGGGGCGATTGAAGGAACCCAGTAATATAAGGGTTGTTGCATTCCGTCTTTTTTTGTTATGTCGGTGATAGAAGTTCCGCTATAATTAATACCATAAGTAATTGTAGGCCATCCATAATTAAGACCTTTTTTAATAGGGTTAATTTCATCACCGCCTCTTGGGCCATGCTCATGAACCCAAATTGTACCGTCTGGATGTATTGCCATTCCTTGTGGATTACGGTGCCCATACGAAAAAACTGCTTTTTTAGCACCTTTCTTATCTACAAACGGATTGTCTTTTGGGATGCTGCCATCATCATGTAAACGATATATCTTTCCGCCATCTTTGGTTATATCTTGTGGATTAACATCTCTATTTCCTCGATCTCCAATAGAAAAATAAAGGTATCCTTGGGTATCAAATTCTAGTCTAGAACCAAAATGGTGACCTTTGGTTGTATTAGGGGTGCCTTTGTATAATTCTTCAATATTTGTTAATTGATTTTTTTCAAGTTTTGCTCTAATAATAGCTGTATTTCCACCTTTTTCGGTACCTTTTTTAGAAGAGTATGCTATGTAAATCCATCCGTTTTCTTGATACTTAGGGTGTAATTCTATATCTAATAGACCTCCTTGATTACGATTATAGACTTCTGGAACATTAGAGATTGTTGTTTTGATCTTGTTTTTAAAATGAATTAACGTTCCGCTTTTTTCAGTAATAAGCATACTGCCATCAGGTAACCAGGTCATTCCCCATGGGATTTGTAATTCTGGAACTATTAGTTCTGTAGTATAGTTTTTAGGGTCTGCTTCTATAAGAATATCATTTTCTTTTTGCTGTGCGCAAGCCGAAAATACTGTGATTAAAAGTATTAAAAAAGATAAGAATTTCATGGATGATTTTATTTATCGCAGAAAAATACAAAGAAAATATTTTTAGAGTCTATATTTTATGTTAATCCCACCATAGATATTAAAAGGTAAACCAGAATAAAAGTATCTGGGGGCATTACCACCAAAACCTCTGGCGTTTATTTGAATTTGTGAAGCGTATTTCGTATCCAAAAGATTATTAGCGCCTACAGAGAAATCATAAAAAAAGTGTTTTCCTATTGCATTTCTAAAACCAATTTTTCCATGTAATAATTCATAACCATCACTTAGAACAGAATTGGCATCATTGACTGGGATTTCACCCACAGTTTGTAAATTTAAGTTTCCGTAAAACCCTTTATCAGCATAGAGATCAATTCCTATGTTTATAACTTCAGAAGGTACACCCGTTAGATCGTTGCCAGAGAAATCATTATCAAGATCTATAAAATCTTTAAATGTATAATCATAAATAGATCCATTAATAAAGAAATTAAGTTGAGAAGATTTAAAAGTATGTACAGTATAGTTAATTTCTGCTTCAAGACCATTATGAGTTGTTTTACCTGCATTGATAGCAAAGAAATTATCATCTACTGTTCTACGCGCTACCAAAAGGTCTTCAATTCTTAGTGTATATAACGATAAAGATCCGTATAACTTACCATTTAATAACTTGTATCGTGCACCTACCTCATAATTCCAGCCTATTTCTGGTTTAATATCTGCGTTAAATAATCCATCAGGGAGTAGTGTTTCAGATGCGGTAGGAGTAGAGAATCCATGGGCGATATTTCCAAATAAAGTGATATTTGTATTCATTGCGTAATTCACCCCTATTTTAGGAGAAAGTATAGGGTCAAAATCAAATTCACCTGAACTATTTTCTCCATCAGATAAAAATAGATCATCAATATCAAAATTAGTTTGGTTAAGATGTACTCCTAAATTAAACCTTAATTTTTGATTAATGTTTAAGTTGGTTTCTCCAAAAAAGTTGTAATAATATCTTTTTTCATCAAGATCTGAAAGAAGATCCCCTTGTACGCTTCCAGTACCAATCGGAAAATCTTGATATAAATTATCAAATGTTTTGCTATTATAGGATTCATAAAAAAGTTCTGCTCCTAAGGTCCAGTTTATAGTTTTTCTAGCTAGTTTGTGTTCTCCTAATATTCTGGTACGGATACCAAAATTATTAGATTTTTCTTCTAAAATATTAAATGGTCTAGGTTCATAATTTTTTCTAAGTGCAGTAAAAACACTTGTGTTTTGAGATACTTTTGTAGTGTAATTATGTTTCCAGGTTACTCCTGCGATCCCATAATCTACATCTTCGAATCCTTGAGCTTGCCCCCAAGTAAAAGCCGCTTGTCTAGGTGAATTATTAAAATCTTCTTGGTTTAAAGAACTAGGAATACCCGCTTTAAGATTTACTACACTTCCAAAAATAGATAAAGCATCTTTTTTTCCTAAGTAAACACTAGAAGTGGCTGTGAAAGTATTTCGGTCATACGTATTATTATTGCGATACCCATCTGAATGATTGTTACTATAAACTATTTTGATATTAGAACGTCCTCCACTAACAGAGGCCTTAGCGAGTACTCTGATCAGACCATAACTTCCTACTGTCGTTCCTATTGATCCTTCTGTAGTGTTGGCATAGGCATATTGTGATGTTAATAAAATAGTACCTCCTAAACCTACACCGTAACTACTAGATGAAGGCCCTTTGTGAATTTCGATACTAGATAAAGCAGCAAGTTCAAGGTCTTCGATAGAAGATTCACCATTACCATCTGTTAATGGAATATCTTCAAAATATGCTCTTATATTAGCAGTACCAAATAAATTTCGGGCGCCAATTCCTCGTATGGATATTCTATTAGTGTTTAATGTACCACTTTGCATAAAAACACCTGGCACCTTGTTTAAAATTGGGTGTAACTCCAGAGTATTGCCTCTGTTAATTTCTTTAGAGTTAACTATTGCAACTGCATCTGTAGCATTTTTATATTGAAGAGGGAGCGAGAAATTGTTGATTATTACTTCGTCTAAAGTAGTTGTATCTGCCTCAAGCTTTATGGTAATGTTTTGTGTGTTGTTAATTTCAGAACGTTGGGTTTTATAGCCAATTTTTGAAATGTCAAAAATACCAAAAGAGGTCAAAATAGATGTTCCATTCGTATTGGTGTAACTTTTTACTTGCGAATCAATATTAGTAATTGTAACGTTTTTTATGGGTAAGTTGTTTACACTATCGACTACTGTTATGGTAATTGTATTTTGAGAGTATAAAGATAAATTTAGGATGAGGATTAAAAATGAGAGTGTTTTTTTCAAGACTTTTTTTTCTTTCAAATATCGTAAACAAAAGACAATTGGTTTTAAAAAACATGATTGTATTGACGATTTATTGATTTTTTTATGACTTTAATAACACTTGTTAATAATACACATTTTTAGACGCGTTACATTTATAAATTTAAACACCAGATTTATAAATGCCAACCACAGATGCTTGCAATTTACCTTATGTTTTAATTAATTTTAGAAAAGCGAAAAGCGAGATTCTTAAGAAAACTTATTTCTTTTTGAGTTTATAACAAAGTATGTTTAATTGAATTTAAAACAAAAATTATGAAATCTATAGAAAAAAAAACTTTAAATAAACTAAGGTTGAGTAAAACAAAAATTGTATCTCTTACTAATAATGAAAAAAATAAAATTTTAGGAGGAAGTGCGAGTAGTGATGCCAAAACTGGTGTCCCTTGTATTGCGGCGTACTAGGATTTATTCTATTAAATATATAATACAAGTTGCCACGAACACTAAAACAAAGTTATAGACTGTGATGTTATTTCAAGCTAACTTAAAGTAGTTGATCAATTAAGGATGCATCATTTTTTTGATGTGAGTTCACTAAAAAGCCAATCATAATTATGATTGGCTTTTTACTTGTCATTATTTTATTTTGGTTGGAATCACTTTTTTTAAATAACGTTAACAGATGAAAATAATGCTTTCACAGATTAATATTTTTTAAGAAGTCTATTCGTATCAATTTTGAAGTATCAAATTCAAAAAATGACGCGAACAGTAATTTTTATAGTATTCTTTTTGATAGTCCCCTGTTATCTTGTCAGTCAAGAAGCAACAACTTATAAAGGAAGTGTTGTAGATGCCCTAACTCAAGAAGTTATTCCTTTTGCAACGATTGCAGTTTACAATGCTAATCAAGAATTAGTTGATGGTACATCTACCAATAATCAAGGTCAGTTTGAGTTTACAACTGATAAGTTATTTACATATTTTGAAGTTACATTTATTGGATATAAAACAGAAATTATACAATATACTGCACTTGATAATCCTGTAAATCTGCTTTTTAACCTTCGTACCATAGTTAGTGATTTGGACGAAGTGGTTATACAAGCAGAACGAACAACCACGCAGCTAAAAATTGACAGAAAAATTATTAATCTAGGTACAGACATTCAACAATCAGGAACCAATGCACTTGAAGCTTTTGACCAAATTCCGGATATACAAACTGATTTAGGTACAGGAAGTATCTCATTACGTGGTAATGATAATGTTAGGATTCTGATTAACGGAAAACCCTCTGCACTTAATGCTGTAGAATTGTTGGAACAAATACCCTCGTCAACTATCAAAAGTGTAGAGATTATTACGTCTCCATCGGCAAAGTATCAAGCAGACGGTCTAACTGGAGTCATTAACATCATTTTAAAAAGTAACACAAACAAAGGAACAAACCTTAGTCTGAATAGCTCATTTGGAACAAAACGATATGGTTATGGAGTAACAGGTAATCATAATTTTTCAAAAGTAAACTTAAGTTTTACAGGATCACAGTCTGGCAGAGAAATGGATAGTAAACAGACAATTAATAGAGTTTTTAATAACGGAGATACTCAAAATATCTTTACTCCTTATGACTTTAATGGTTTAACACGAAAACTTGCAGGTGGAGTAGATTATTTTATAAACGATAACAACGAGCTTTCTGTGGGGTTAGATTATACCGATGATTATCATAGTTTTTATAATACGTCACAATATTTTGATGTTACTAATCGTGATGATTTTACATATACCAGAAATGCTGAACATTCTCATACTACTTATGTTTTCAATGCTAATTATCGAAAGAAATTTGAAAAGGAAAACCATTTTTTAGAATTAGATTTTAATCTTAATGATAATAAAAATGAATATCCAGTTTCGGATTTTGAAGATAGGGTATTCATATTTGATCAAGAAATTAATGAAAATAATAAAATTCATGCTTTATCATTAGATTATTCTTTGCCTATAACTCAAACGTTGCAGTTTGAAGTGGGAGGATCTTTTAATAGTAGTGATATTCAAAATCAACGATATATTAGATTAGATACTACAGATGAGACTTTGGATACATTTAAGTATAGCGAGGAACTTTTTGGTATATATGGACTTACAAAATTCACACTAAAAAAAATTGATTGGCAACTTGGATTACGATATGAGTATTTTACTTCAAATTCTACAAATACTCTAAACTCTGAGATAACAGACCTTCGTTTTTCAAATCTTTTTCCATCGATTCATGCTGCATATAAATTCAATCAAAATAATACGTTTAGTATTGGTTATAGTAGACGAATTTCAAGACCTAATTTGCATCATGTAAACCCGTTTCAATTAGGAAATCCTTTTTTTAGATTCGAAGGAAACTCCAGACTTGAACCAGAATCAAGTGATAATCTAGAAATAAGTTATCATAAAAATAAAAAAAGCTTTAATTGGTCTGCTACTACCTTTTATAGGTATAGAAAAAATATTATTCTATGGGTAAATGATATCGAAGATAATAACATACAAGTAATCTCATTTCAAAATAAAGGGATCAATCATTCTTTCGGAATAGAATCTACCATGCAAATTAAACTTCTAAACTCATGGAATACTCAATTTACAGGAAACTATTACTTTACAAAAACAGAAGATAATGATATTGTTACTTGGGATGAGTTATATTCTTCTAATCTCCAGTTAAAAAACACCTTTAAGATCACTAAGTCAATTAGTACAGATATAACCTATAGGCATACTCCGAAAAGACAAAACCCTTTTAATTTTATAGAACCTAGGCATCGAATAGACTGGGGAGTTAGAGCTAAATTTCTACAAAATAAATTCACTGCTAACCTTAGAGTAATTGATGTTCTAGATAATAATTTAATGAAACGAACAACTAGAACTAGAGATTTTGAACAACGTACAATCTGGAAGTTTCAATCACAAACTCTAGGTTTTTTATGTAGCCTTAACTATGTCCTTTCTAAAAACAAAAACAAAACTAGAAATAGAAAGAAGAGAAAGTATAGACATAATGATGGAAATAATTAAAAAATTAATACTAATCTTAATCAAATAAACCATGTCTTTAAAATCATATTTTGGGTTGATGTTAATAGCATGCAATATGCTTGCATGTAATTCAACTACTTTTACTGAAGAAAAAATAAACCCTCAACAACTTTCTGAATGGACAACCTTAGGAAAAGGTAAAACCTCTATTAAAAACGAAGAATTTGTTTTTGAAGAAATTAATGATTCAGATGGTTTTTTTGTGGTAAGCCCGATAAATTATGAAGGCGATATTATCTTGAAATATAAAATTAAAGCAATGTCAGATTCGTCAGTTTTAATAACATTGTTTTCTGCTTCTGATAGTCAAAATGACACAACACTTACATTTCCTGCAAAAAATGCCAAGCCAGAAGATATTTGGAAATGGCGTAGTGCGATGAATCATTATAATTTGACTTTTAATAATAAGTCACATGGATACACTCCTTTTTTCTATAAAAATATTACATCTTTAGAGCGAGGTTTTCATATTAGAAAAGAAGACAATATTACAGCTCCCTATCAATGGGTTTCTGTTGAGATAGGGAGAGTAAAAGATAGAGTTTGGTTTTCTCTTAATGGTGATATTGTTTTTGAGCAAACAGATACTGATCCTCTTAAAGGTGGACATGTACTTTTTAGAATTAGCGGGACGAATAGTGATACTGATACAATTTTGGCTAAAGCTGCAATAAAAGATCTTGTGATTTTCCATAAATAAAATTGATATCTTAGAGCTGTTTTATGAGTTACGACCCTTTATATCTAAAAACTAAAAAGATAGAGCCAATAATCCATCTGGTTTTTTGGAGTATGGTATTCTTTTTTCCATATATAAAATATTTTGGAAGAGAAGGAGGATACTCTATGAGTTTTGCTCATGAATTTAATGCATTGTTTTTTTATATGGTCCCATCATACGTGGTGTATTTATGGTTCTTGCCATTAAAAAACAAAAAAAAATATATTCCTTTGATTTTTCTCATATTTATTGGTAACGCATTAATTCATTATTATGCAGATGCCACTTTTCATAATGAAGAAGGTCATGAACATCACCGTTGGAGAACTATTTTATCAAGTTTGGTAACGTATTTGTCATTTAGTTTAGTGTTTTTCACAGTACATTCAATAAAGAAAATGTATGCCAAACAATTAGAGCTAGATATGGTAAAGCAAGAAAAAGAACGGGCCGAACTTAAAGCTTTAAAAGCACAAGTGAATCCACATTTTTTATTTAATACGCTTAATACAATCTATGCAAATACACTAAAAAAAGATGATAAAGCCCCTGATTTGATTTTAAAACTCTCAAACAATTTTAGATATGTATTACATGAAGGACAAAAAGAAAGAGTTACAATCTATCAAGAGATCGAGCATTTAAAAGATTATATTAGTTTACAAAAAGAACGATTAACGAATAAAATAGAAGTCATATTTTCTGAGGATATTGATAACCCTAAAAAACAAATAGCGCCTTTGTTGCTTATTCCCTTTGTAGAAAATGCCTTTAAATATACCAGTGTTTTAAAAGGAAAGAAACATACAATTAAAATAAGGCTAAAAATTCAGGATAATGATTTTTCTTTTTATTGCGAGAATCCTCGTCTAGATGCACAAAAAGAAATAGAAACAAATTGGGAAGAGAGCGGGATAGGAATCAAGAATACTCAAAATAGACTACAGTTGTTGTATCCAGATCAATACAAATTGAGTATAGAAGAAAGTGAAGCGCTATTTAAAGTAATGTTAAGCATAGCTATATGATAAATTGTATAATTCTAGAAGATGAATATAGTGCCCAAGAGGTTTTAAAAACATATATTGATAAAACCCCTTTTGTAAATTGCTTAGGAATATATGAGAGTGGATTAGATATCAAATTAAAAGAATTAGAAGCAGCAGATTTCCTGTTTTTAGATATTCAATTACCAGAATTAAACGGATTATCTTTTCTAAGAACGCTAGTAAATCCACCTCATGTAATCATTACAACTGCGTTTCCTGATTATGCAGTAGAAGCTTTTGAAGAGGCTGTAGTTGATTATTTAGTAAAACCGTTCTCGCATGAACGTTTTTTTAAAGCCGTTAATAGAGTTCAGGATAAAGTTAATTCTACTAGACAAGAAAGCCCAAAACACTTTTTTTTATATACCGATAAGACAATATACAAGGTAAATGTTAACACTATTCTGTTTTTTAAAGCCGAAGTAGATTATGTAAATGTAATAACAAAAGATAAGGATATTCTTGTTTTAGATAGTCTAAGAAATTGGGAAGACAAATTAATTCATCATAATTTTATTAGAATACATAGATCCTATATAATCAACTTGGATAAGATTGAAAAACTTTCAGGAAATCAGGTTTTTATTGGTTATCATAAGTTACCTATTGGTAAAACATATAAAGATGGTTTGTTAAAATATATTAGACAATAGCATTTGTAATAGTATTAGAAATTGATAGCGTAAACTTTCTACAGCTAATCCCAGAGTAAGTTTTCAAGTTTTTATAACCCAATATAATCTATGTTTTAGTTTTATATTCATTGAAAAAGAGCATATTAGGTTTATCTTCAGAGTTTTTACGTAAACCCAGAATTCTTTGTGATTTTTGACACTGTTCGTGTAAGAATAAATTCAGTATCTTTTGTGCATTGCAAAACACTTTTTGAAGTAGAAAAAATAGTAAAACCATTTAGTTGGAATTAATATAGATTCGGCATTCAATTTTGAAATATTTAAAGATATGAAATCTACTGTTTTTTTTTATAAAAACCTTGTAGCGAATAAAATACAACTAAGAGACCTTTTAGCAGACGAAACGCTTTTTACTAAAGTACCAGAAGATTGGCATGTTATAATCACAGATATCAAAAATTCTTCAGAAGCAATAATAAATGGATTGCATAATGACGTCAACTTAGCCGCTACAGGAAGTATTGTTGCTGTATTAAATCATATAAAAGAACATAAATCGGTTAAAATCCCATATTTCTTCGGAGGAGATGGTGCTACATTTCTAGTTCCTGGTACAATGCAATTAAGATTGTTAGAGATATTAAATGGTCACAAGCAACACGTTAAAGAAACTTTAGGTTTAGATCTTAGAGTAGGAGGCATGCAAGTGAAAGATATCTTTGCCAACAATCAAAAATTAACAATTAGTAAAATTAGATTAAATAGATACCTTACAATTCCTATTGTATTAGGAAATGGCCTTAAGTATGCTGAAGAAGTTATTAAACAAGAATCATTAAACTCTTTTAAAAAGGACACAGTAAATAGTGATTTGGCAAACCTAGAAGGGATGGAGTGTAGATGGGATGAAATAGCGCCACCTAAGAAC
The DNA here is from genome assembly GCF_001632745.1 of Aquimarina aggregata. GTDB lineage: Bacteria > Bacteroidota > Bacteroidia > Flavobacteriales > Flavobacteriaceae > Aquimarina > Aquimarina aggregata. Next base: position 361,324 of record NZ_LQRT01000058.1, read on the forward strand.
ACACAAAAAGTAATATGCCTTTTAATAAATTGTAAAGAAGACGATATACAAAGTAAAGTTTACGAACAGATTATCACAAAAATAGATGTAATCTTTGGGGATATTGATAAAAGAAAACCAGTTTCTAAAAGAAAATTAAGACTAGATAATACCTTTTCAAAAATTAAAAAAGAAATGTACGCCAGAATCGGAAAGTATAATATTGGTTATATGCTTAAAAACTGGTCTATTACTAGTATAGGTAAATTGTATTTTCAATATTTTAAAAGAGGAAAAGAATATATATATAAGATTATCCAATTGTCTGATACTTTAATGATAGATGGAACAATAAATACGGTTATATCTGGCGAAGAAAAGCAAATAAATCAATTAGTTTCTTTTTTAAATGGGTTAGAGTCAAATGGTAAAATAACCTATGGGATTCACACCACTCATGGTTGTGTAATGTCTTGTTATGTAGAAGATAGAAAAGATAAACACATTCACTTCATAGATGGCACAGATGGGGGATATACTTCTGCAGCTAAAATATTTAAATCAAAAATTTTAAAAGCTTGACCCTTGATTTATATTTGTATAAAAATCATATTAATTTTGAAATAATATTGTTGCTAAAACAATATACTTGTGTTGTAAATACTAAAAACTAAAAGATGGAAAAATTAGGGCTTACCAAAGAAAATTGGGATCAATTTATAGAATGGATATGGAATTTTGTACCTGGATTGATTTCTGCAATTCTAATTCTATTTATTGGAATGTGGGTAATCAGGATTTTTAGTAAGGGACTACGTAAGTTTTTTCAGAAGAAAGATTATGATGAAACTTTAGAGAATTTCCTATATGAAATTATTAACATAGGACTTAAAATCTTATTGTTAATTTTAGTGATCACTCAATTAGGAGTTCAGACATCTTCATTAGTTGCTATTCTGGGAGCTGCTGGCTTAGCAGTAGGTTTAGCTCTACAAGGGTCTTTGGCGAATTTTGCAGGCGGTGTTTTGATTTTGTTTTTTAAACCTTTTAAAATTGGTGATTTTATTGAAGCTCAAGGAATATCAGGAACGGTAAAAGAGATTTCGATATTTACAACTAAACTCACCACTTTTGGTAATCAATTGGCAATTATTCCTAACGGTAAGTTATCCAATGATAATATTGTTAACTACTCTTCAGAAGGTATTAGACGTGATAAGATAGACATAGGAATATCATATGACAGTAATATATTAGAAGCAAAACAAATCCTTTTGGACCTTATCAATGGTCAAGAATTGGTTATGCAAGAACCAACTCCAGAAGTAATTGTTACAGAGTTAGGAGATAGTGCCGTTACATTACAATTGAGATACTGGGCATCCAACGATGACTTTTGGGCAATTCATTTCTATACAATTGAAGAAGCCAAAAAGAAACTAGAAGCTGGAGGTATTTCTTTACCTTTTCCACAAAGAGACGTGCATTTATATTCAAAAGAAATGTCTTAAAATAAAGATTGAAAAAGGTTATTCCGTTTCAAATAATTAGATCCACTGATTTTAAAATTTTACTTTAAGTCTGCTTATCTATTTAGCATGTTTTAAATGTTAAAAAAATGTTAATTGAGGTAAAGCCATAATTATTTTTTGTGTAACGACCTAATATACAGTAAGTTTGAGTGAATTTAAAAAGGAGGCGTCATAACTCCTGTACCCCACTCACACACATAATCTCACATATTAATTTTTCAGGCTTATTTAATAGACGTATATCTTGAGTGTCTTTAAATGTTCAAGAATAAATTATTTTTTTAAAAAGTTTTAAATCATGAAAAATTTATTAAACCTAACAGGAGTAAAAACATTAAACAAAAGTGCGCAAAAAACTATTCACGGTGGAGATTACGTTATGGCTTCTTGTAGCGATTCTTGCTCAGGTACTATTCAGGCAAATATTTTTACCGGGCAATGTACTTGTGTAACGAACGATGACAATACCGATGGTTAAAATATATAAGTTTTAATAATAACTTATTTATTAAAGGTCTTTCTTAATCGAAAGGCCTTTTTTATGAGCATATATCTCTAGAACAAAGGCAAACTCAATTAGTAAAACAAGTCTCTCACACCTTAACCTGATTAGTGATAAAAATCAAAATAACTGTACTTCATCTAAATGCGCGTTTTTTTGGAACTATAAAATATAAGGGCTATTAAGGTTAATATTTCATTTGAGCAAAAAGGGATAAAAAAGCATTCAAAAAATTAAGAAAACTTCGAGGAAAGAATTAAAAAGCAATTTTTACGGTATTGCCATAGTTATTTTGGTGATTTAAAGTATGAATTATCAATCTATTATGTATAAATTTAGATAAATAAAGAATACTAACAGGTATGCTTAGTCAATAAGACTTTAGAAACAGTAAAAAAACATTTTAAACTTTCTAATTACCCTTTAGAAGTGAATGTCTTTTATAATTTTTTATATAAAATTTTATGCTGTTCAGGTAGTATTGATCAAGAAAGAATGCACGTCAAAATGTTATGAATTATGTACTCTGTATAGCGTATGTAATAAAACAAAAATAGCAATCTAAATTACCTGCTTATGGTTAACTATATCTTCTATTCTCCAACTTTTGTAGGAGAGGATTATGATATCTTCTTATGTTCAACTAAGAAGGTATATCAATTAGTATCCCGAAAAAAACATGTACGATTTGGGAGTAAAAAACTTTTATTATTACTAGAGTACAAATTAGTATTAATCCAATACTTTTTTAAAAAGTGTTGTGATCGACAAAAAAAAATCTACAATTTTCGAATACTATCAGATCTAAACTATGTTTCAGTTTCTAAGGGCAATGTATTAACTGAAATTACTAGTTATAGCATAATTAATAGATTCTCTCTGAGGTTCTATTAACTCGCATTAGCAGGGTTAAGGTAAATAGAATAAAGTAAAACGATCATCTTTTTAAAAGTGCAAATATGCGACACCTAGAAATAGTAAATAAAAATAAATATACCCAGCCATTTAAAAGAAGAAAAAATGTAAGTCCAAGATATAATACTAAGAACTCTATACTTTTGGTAATCTTATTTTTAAGCCTCTTTTTTTATCCAAAACTATCCTATGCGCAAAACATAGATACCAAAATTCAAGGAATAGATGATCCAAAATCACTATATCTTAACGAACAAATCGATGCCGGTGGAGCAAATCTATTTTTTCCTAATTATATACATGATAATGGCACTTCTAGATCTTCTTTTAAAAGTCGAACAAGAACATTTTTAGCTGCACCAACTATTGATTTAGACGGAAACACTGTTGGTAATGATTATAGTTTTTTTGTTCAACCTACTAATGGTTTAGTCTACAGGGTTTCTCAAAATGAATCGGTTACATCAGACGATGGTAATATCACTAGTGCAACTATAAGTATAGCAGGTACAATAGACCCCCAGGAATTATTTGCAATACCCCCATTTAATAGCACTAATTTTTACTTTTTTAATGGTGCTGATAAAGCTGTAAATTATACTTTTGGTAGTACTGTATTAACATTTGCTCAAACGGGGGGTACTAATTTTACAATTACTGAAGCTAATGGATTACCGATCCCCAATACAGTGTTTGAAAGTTTTATGGCCACACTATTCTATGGGGATCTAAATAATGCATACACAGAAGGGGTCAGAACAGTTACCGTTACTATAACAGATAATGGCGGGGTAACTGGGAGTGCTAATACCTTTATTAGAGTTTGGAGACATAACCCTGTAGCAGTTGATGATGCCGATAATGTAGATGCCGATGCCGTTGCAGCAATTACAGGAAATATTCTTACTAATGATACCGACAGTACACCAGGAGAAGTATTGTCTGTATCAGAAGTAAATGTGTTTCCAGCTGCTGTGGGTACTACATATACTACTTTATATGGTTCTATAACTATTCAATCAGACGGTTCATACTCTTATACGGTGAATACAAGTAGTCCTGCAGTGGCTGGGCTAACAAGTACCACATCTTTAGATGATGTTATTGCATATACAGTAGAAGATTTAACAGGTAGAATTGACTACGGTATCTTAACAATTACGATAGATGGGGTTGACGATCCCCCAATTGCTGTAGATGATACGAATAATGTAAGTGTAGGAGTTATTAATACTGCAACAGGTAATGTTATAGAGGGGGATGGTGTTAATGGTCAAGATTTATTAGACAGACCATTATCTAGGTTAATTTGGGAAAATGAATTTACTAACGGAGCGGCAGTAACAGGCCAAACCAGAACTATTAATGGAGTAGATTTAGATTTTACTTCGTTAGATCCAAGTGGAGCAGGTAATGGGCTTAATCAAACATCACAAAATACACTAACGAATGGAGGGCATACAGGATATTTACTATTTAATATTGACCCTGCAACAAATCCAGTGTCAGATACACAATTAATAATAGATTTTGATCAAGAAGTCTTTAATGTCGGTTTTTTAGTAACAGATATTGATTATTCACAAGGAACTGTTTGGCAAGATCAAATAACAATTCAAGGTTTTGCTGGAGGCTCTCCAACACCAGTAAGTTATAATTTTATTAGAACAGGGGGAATAGTAGAAGCTGGCGCTGATACATATTATGGAACAGGTACAGCGGTCGAGGCAGATGCAACGGGTAATATTAATGTAGCATTTCAAGCACCTATTGATCAATTGGTGATTTCGTATAACTATGGCCCCAATGCCACAGATGCTGATCCTGGAGGGCAAATAGCCGGAGTCTCAGATATATTTTGGCAAGGTGATAATGTAGTAACTATATTCTCAGTTGATGGAGACCCTTTAAATGTAGGAAATGCTATAGCTACAACTTATGGTTTTTTAACTGTTAATGCAGATGGTTCATATACTTATGTGTTAGATCAAACTAATCCTGCGGTTATAGCTCTCGCTGCAGGTGCAACATTAACAGATATTACACCATATACTCTAAGAGATGGTGCTTCAAATACAGATTCTGCAAACCTAATAATAACAATTACAGGAACATTAGATACAGATAATGATAATAGTCCTGATGAGGTTGATCAAGATGATGATAATGATGGTATCACCGATATCTTAGAGAACGAATTGGGGGTTGATCCTTCAGCAGATGCAGACAATGATGGAATACTAAATTATGAGGATGCCAATAATAATGGTAGTGGAGGAGCACCTTCTTGTATGGACGGAAATGCTGATGGTATATGTGATAGTTTAGATAGTACTTTTGATCAAGACCAAGATGGCATTCCTAATCATTTGGATTTAGATTCAGATAATGATGGTATTTATGATGCGGTTGAAGCTGGTCATAATCAAACACATATTAATGGGGTAGTATCTGGTTCAGTAGGAACAGATGGAATCCCTGATGCTGTTCAAGCACCTGGAGGTGAGGATAGTGGTGTTATAAATTATACAGTTGCTGATAGTGATACTGATAGTAACGATAATTTTTTAGAATTAGATAGTGATAATGATGGCTGTAATGATGTTATTGAAGCTGGATTTACTGATGGTGATAACAATGGACTTTTAGGGAATGGTACATTTGGTAGTGGGCTTACGGTTAACGGAAATGGAATTGTTACTTCAGGAAGCGACGGATATACGGGAACAAATGTAAACGTCACTACTCCCGGTACAGCACCATCAATTACAACGCAACCTTCTAATTCAAGTATTTGTCCAAATACGAATACTACATTTACAGTTGTAACTTCGAATGTAAATACATATCAGTGGCAATTATTTAATGGAGCTACTTGGGATAATTTAACTAATACAGGAATACACAGTACAGTAACAACAGGTACATTAACTATTACTAATGCTACTACAGCTGCTAATGGTAATAGGTATAGAGTTGTAGTTTCTAGTTCCTCATATTTATGTACTATCCTTACTTCTAACGAAGTAGAGCTTACAGTTGAAGACATTACTGATCCTACTGCTAGTAATCCATCACCGATTACTGCACAATGTAGTGCACCTGTACCTGATATTACTGTAGTGACTGATGAGGCAGACAATTGTGGTACGGCTACAGTAGCTTTTGTCAGTGATGTGAGTGATGGGAACAGCAATCCAGAAGAGATCACCCGAACCTATAGTGTTACGGATGGCGCAGGGAACAGTATCAATGTGACTCAGATCATTACCATTAATGATACGACTGATCCTACCGCTAGTAATCCATCACCGATTACTGCACAATGTGCTGCACCTACACCCGATGTGACTGTAGTGACTGATGAAGCAGATAACTGTGGTACGCCTACGGTTGCATTTGTAAGTGATGTGAGTGATGGGAACAGTAATCCAGAAGAGATTACCCGAACCTATAGTGTTACGGATGGAGCAGGGAACAGTATCAATGTGACCCAAACCATTACCATTAATGATACAACTGATCCTACGGCTAGTAATCCATCCCCGATTAGTGCCCAATGTAGTGCACCTACACCCGATGTGACTGTCGTCACAGATGAAGCAGATAACTGTGGTACCCCTACGGTTGCTTTTGTCAGTGATGTGAGTGATGGGAACAGTAATCCTGAAGAGATCACCCGAACCTATAGT
>NZ_LQRT01000059.1 GCF_001632745.1 Aquimarina aggregata
AGGAACAAGCTATTAGCTAGAATATTTGCAACAATAAAACGACAAACTCCATATGTAAATACAATGAAATTTGTCGCTTAAAAAAAATCTAAATTTTACTTGATTTAATCATAGAATACTGGTATCTATATTAAATCTATTCTTTAATTAATTCTACGTACTTTTTCTTCAACTTATCTTTAGTCAATCCTTTGTTTTCTGAATAAAATAATTTCAATTTTTTATACGATAAATTATTTAAATATACTGGAATTTTTATATCAACAGAATTTACAAGATAATTATCAAATAATATCATTGCTCCTTTAGCATTCGTTAATAAATCAATTTCATTTATACTTGACGAATACGGGTTTTTGGTCTTTATCCATTTGCAAATTTGAGAGGTATCTTTCTCATATGATAATAAATAGTTTAAAATATCCTTATCTGCATTATAAAAATTTCTTAGTGCTCTCTTATATTCTTCTTGATCACTTAAATTTTGTTCTTCTGTCAAATTAAAGTATTCTAAATATAAATCCTTTTCAATTTCATTGTTTAGTAGTACGTAATTCTTTGTTAGACCCTTCAAAATTGTATCATATTTATTAGAACAACTTGAGGAAATAAGCATAATTAATATAATAAATAAGTTTTTCATTTTTATAAATTTTTATGGGTTTTTTCTAAAATAAATTCTACTTGCATAAGTTTTACCGTCGGGTGCAACAAAAGTAGGTGTAGCTGCTCCATAACTTGAAGGAACATCTCTCGGATGATGTTTATACCTTGGAGCTTGCCCCCACTTACTTTCAACTTCAATAGTATTTCCTTGCTTATCAACCTTGGATACTACTGCAGAATGTGTTGGTTCAACTTGACCGGATTTACTATTCCAACCATAATAAATAAGTCTATCTCCTTTTTGATTAGCATCATTGAATTGAAGAGGAGTATAACCTCCTGTATTATTTCTAGGGTCGTTATCCCAACGTGTTATTCCATGTCGAACTAAATTTTGGTTAGCAGGATCTTTTGGATCACCTAATGAATTACACCAGGCAAATGAATGGCAATTATAGGCATTTGTATTTGGAACTCCATTTTTATCAGTTAAAGGTGTGGACGGAGCCGTTTGAATTTTTCCAGTATAGTTTTTATCAATAGGTTTGTCGCCATCATCAGATTCATTACTATTATTATCACTGCTTTCTCTATTACTATCTCCTAGATATTGTCTTTTAAATGCACTTAAAGCCGCTTTAGCTTGCTCTCCTGTATAACTTACTCCTCCATCTATTTCTTCAACTTCAGCTCCACTAGGATCAGCCCAGAATACAGGGTTATTATCAAATCCATTGTACGTAGAATTTGAAACATGATCTATAGGATCAATAGAAGTCCAACGAGCAATTGCAGGGTCATATTGACGTAATGGCATCTCATAAAGATCAAGTCCTAAAGCTTTTTCTTCTTCTATTCCATTAAATCCATACTGATGATTTCGGCCTCTATAAGTGTCATTGTATCCTTTGTTTTGTAGTCCAAATGGATAATAATTCTTCTCTTGTACAATCTCAGAAGTACTTATAGAGCCATTACCATTAGCATCTTTATACGATAATCTAATATTTCCTAAATGATCTTTGTACTGATATGTATACTTATACCCATCAGCTTCTTTCTCTACATACCCTTCTGAGTGGTTAAAGAACTCAAGATTTCCATTCTTATAGATGTAATTACCAGTATAATCAGTTACGTAAAAAATTAAAAGGTGTACCTTTTTTTTACACGGTTACCTGCTACAAAGCAAAAAATAAGAACGTTCTTCTCGGTCATCTATCTCTCTACTTGG
>NZ_LQRT01000060.1 GCF_001632745.1 Aquimarina aggregata
AGGTTCAGCTTACAATCCTGAAAAGAAAATAAACCATATTCAAAAGTGAAAGTATAAAAACTAATAGATTTATTTGAGTATAATTTTCTTTTTTTAAAATTAAAATCAATCCAAATAAAGAGCTAATAAATGATACAAAAACACTTGGCATAAATAGATATATATTTAACATACCTTGCTCTTTACGAGATAAATAATCTGCAAAAAATAAATTAGTTAAAAGTCCAAATATTGATATTATTAAAAAGAGAATAGCAATTTTATAAAACAGTTTTATATTTAATTTCATATTATATTAATTTCCAAAAAATCCTTTTTTAATTGCACTTTGATCGGCTTCTGAATCAAATCCAAATTCATTCGCTTTAGAACCAAATCTAATCTCGCCGTAACTAAATCCTGACATTCCCATTGCTCTCCCCCACATATAATTACCAGCATCATAAAGATTATAAATATTATTTGTGTTACCAAATCTAAAAAATGCCGTTCCATCTACCCAGGATGCCCTACTTCTAGATAATAGATCATTCTTGCTATGTATTTTTTCTTCCGATAAATTTATTAGATATCCTTCTGCAAAATCAAAATCACCATGTCCTTTACCCGCAGCGCTAATCCAACTCCAAGCCCAAAATACTGCTCCTGAGCCATTCATTCCAGACAAGTACCTTTGCATTATCAGACCGGAATCTATTATTTCCTGATTTACTTGTTGAGTAGAAATCGAATAAAATACTCGATCACCTTTTCTATAAGTTCCTGTTATAAAAGGCTTGTCGACTCCATTAGAATCATGGAAGGATAATTCATTTCCATTTTCATCAAAGAATCTATTTGGTTTCCCATTTTTTACTACGTTGGTTACAACACCGTTAGAATTAACTGTAATATCATCTTGAGGATCGTTGTTTTCATTTTCACTTTCATCAGACTCAGTTCCAGCAGATCGTCCTTTACTAGCACTAAAAGTGCCATCATTATTGGATTTCCAAGTAGAAGAATCATATCCAGAAGATTTGTTAATAATTTCATTTACTAAATCTTCAGAATTTGCCCCACTAGGGTCTGCCCAATATACTGGGTTATTATCAAAAGCAGTATAAGTAGACATCGAGTGATGCGTAACAGGATCAATAGAAGTCCATCTCGCAATAGCAGGATCATATTGTCGTAAAGGCATTTCATAAAGATCAAGTCCTAAGACTTCTTCATGTTCTATACCATTAAACTTAAACTTCTGTGCTGTGCTGTTAGCATTAGGGCTTACTACATTATTGTATCCTTTATGTTGTAGTCCAAAAGGATAGTAATTCTTCTCTTGGACTATCTCATTTGTGGTTATAGAGCCATTACCATCAGCATCTTTATACGATAATCTAATATTTCCTAAATGATCCTTGTACTGATATGTATACTTATACCCATCAGCTTCTTTTTCTACATAACCTTCTGACGTGTTAAAAAACTCAAGATTACCATTCTTATAGACGTAATTACCAGCATACTCTGTTGTTGTTAAAGAACCTCCACTAGGAGCAGTTTTTTTAAGTTTTGCTCCTGTTGCGTCGTAAATATAAGAAATAGTTCCTGTACCTTCACTATTACTTATAGAAACTGTTTCTGGCAGGTTTAAATGATTATACGTAATGCTTGTGATGCCTTTGTTTTGGTCTTTGATCATGTTACCATTGGTATCATAATCATAGTCATCGTTGGTATTGGTGCCGTCTTTAAAACCATAGGTTTTGTTACCAGTATCTGTAACACTTAAGAGTTTATTACCTGTATCGTATTTATAGGCGAGTACATCCATATTTCCAAAATTAGAACTGTTCTGGAAACCATTTCTTGCTAAGGATAAAATATTACCCATTTTATCGTAAGTAATACTAGACACTACATATTTATTATCATTATCAGTAGCAGCAACAAATCGATTTAAATCATCGTATCGATATCCATATGCTCTTTTAACATTATCATTAGCGGTTTTCCATAAGGTCTCACTGATATTACCATTATACAATGCTTTTGCGTATAAACCTTCGGTAGTCGTATTGTAATGAATACCAAAACTAAATAAATCATTACCTAAATTCTCAACATCATTAATCCCAGTCATCCAACCCCGTACATTATAGGTGTAATCTATGGTTTGTAGACTTGACCCCTCGACTCCGCTCGAGGTGACAGAACCCCCAACTTTTTTAGAGATTAATTGTCCTAAAGCATCATACGTATTCTCTGCAATGACTTCTGTATCTTGATTATTAATTTGTTGGGTTTGCTTTTTTGCTCTCCCCATATGATCATACGTAAAAGTATCTACTGTAACAATTGCAGCATTACTGCCTTTGGTATGAGTGGCAGTCGTTTTTAAGACTTTACCCACAAAATCCAATTCACTTTCTACACTATCAGTTGTATTTAGATATTCATTGTTACTGGCTACATAAATAGGTCTTGCTTTATTGTCGTAATAGGTTACTGTGGTAATCCATTTATCTTCACCCAGAACTTTTACTTTAGAGCCTGTAGGCAGGGACCTGTTACGGTTTGTTATCGCCTCCCCAGACACCGTACCTGGATTTGCCAATTCTTGTATTGGTGTTGTTCCTAAAAACTCATAGTCATCATAATAATTGATGGTTAAAGTTTCTCCTGTAGTTACTTTAGGATAGCCACCATCATCATAACGGATGCCTGTAGTGGTTTTATCTACCCATACATCATCACTATACCCCGTAGCTTCTGCTTGTAACTGAGTTCTTGTTTTACCAGTGATTGTTATTTTACCCGTGTAGGCAGCTCTACCTAAAGCATCATACTTGGTAAAGAGCCATTGGCTCTCTTGTTTTAAAAGAGCATCTTGTGTTAAGATAGGTTGATCTAGAGTATTATATACAATATACTCCCACCCTTTACCCGGGATTTTCTTTTCAACCAGACGATTTCTGTAATCGTATTTGTACTGATAACAGAGTTCACTCAGTTCTGTAGCACTTACGTCATCTGTGGTAGTTACTTTTGGAGGAATCACATAGGTAAGATTACCATAATCATCATATACATAATAGGTATCATGAGCTTCTCCACCACCTGCGGCAGCACTACCACCACTTGTATTTGATATGGTATTATAGGTACGCTTTAAGACCACTCTACCACGTTTATCGGTATATTCTCTGGTCGTATGATTATTACCATCTGCTACGGTCCAGTTTTCATCTTTGGTGATCGTTACTTGCAATTCTCCAACGGGATAGAAGTCTTGTTTGACTAAGGTCGGAGACTCGGTATCTGATCCTGTAAACTGTACTCTAAACTTGATGACTTCTTCTAATGTATTAGTGTCCCAATCAAATTTTATGGTATGATCGGTATCTACATCTTTATTAGCTTTCCAGACAGATCCCGGTGCCCCTTGTTCTTGCACTCTGTTTAAAGGTGAAGCCTCAAAAATACTCTCAGAATAGGCATTAAAATTCTGATGATCGGGTGCTACGGTAAAATCTGCTCCGTAGACATTGTTGTAATAGCTGTTAATATCAGTAACCACATTTACGCTTGCATAACTTCCTAAAGGAGTAGAGGTGCCAGTTGGTCTTTCAAAAGGCAAGTATTGTTGTGCCTGTCTGCCATACTGATCATAGGTAATATGGGTAACGATATCTTTAGCTTGTGGAGAAGCTTTGATCCCTACTTGTTGTTTTGGTCGTCCCAGTCCGTCAAAATAGGTGATGCTCTCGATCACATCTTTATTAAAATTGATGGCTGTTGCGGCATCCATCTCCTCTTGATAGGCTCTCGTAAAGACATAATTTTCATTGCTAATAGTAACCCCATCATAAGGAATATCTGCACAACCATTATGTTCACCAAAAACATCTGGGCAATTATCATTTGCATTGGTCACATATCCTGTAGGTTGTACGCTATAGAACACGCTTTGATTAGGGTCTCCAAAACCATCTCCATCAGTATCTAAGTAAAAAGTCTGTGGCGCTATGTTGATAATATTTTCTGTACTATCATTATAATCATCATCATTACGTACATAACCTGTGGGTTTAGTACATTGTTTTTTAGTACTATTCTTATCCCCAAAAGTATCGCCATCACCATCTTTATACCAAACTGTATTAGGTGTTAAACTTGCATCTGCGTCATTACAATCATTACCATTAGTTACATAACTATAGGCATCGCTTGGTGCGGCACTGCGATAAAACTTGATATTTGGATTTCCAAAAGTATCTTTATCCCCATCTCTATAGAAATTCTTGGGAGCAATGTTGGTGATAAACTCATTACTATCATTATAATCACTACCGTTGGTCACATAACTATAGGTATCGCTTGGTGCAGCACTACGATAAAATTTAATATCTGGGTTTCCAAAAGTGTCACCATCTCCATCTCTGTAGAAGTTCTTAGGAGCAATGTTGGTGATAAACTCATTACTGTCATCATGATCACTACCATTAGTTACATAGCTATGCGTATCTGCAGGAGGAAAACTTCTATAAAACTTAATACTTGGATTACCATAGGTATCTTTATCTGCATCTCTATAAAAGTTCTTTGGTGGTACGTTAGTGATATATTCATTATTATCATTGATATCTCCTTTTTTTCGCACATATTTTGAAGAAGGTTGCCCGCATTGTTGTCGCACGGTACTTAAGTCGCCTTCATTTCCAAAACCATCTCCGTCATTATCATAATACCATACGGTAAGCGGATTTAAAGTTGCATCACTATCATTACAATCTCCTGAACCTGCAACACTACGCTTGTATTTTGAACCAGGACTGGTACATTGTTTTTTCGTACTACGTGCATAGTTATCGTTATCATTATCTAAATACCAAACTGTATTCGGGTTGACCGTTTTATCGCCATCATTACAATCGCTACCATTAGTGACATAGACATAGCCATCGCTAGGGGCTGCACTGCGATAATATTTAATACTAGGGTTACCATAGGTATCTTTATCTGCATCTCTATAAAAATTCTTGGGAGCAATATTAGTGATCCATTTGTTGCCATCATCGCGGTCACTACCATTTGTTACGTATATATAACCATCACTAGGAGCTTTACTACGATAATACTTAATACTAGGGTTACCATAGGTATCTTTGTCTGCATCTCTATAAAAATTCTTGGGAGCAATATTAGTGATATGTCCAGTGCTATCATCGTAATCACTACCGTTGGTCACATAGGTATGCCCGTCGCTAGGGGCAAAACTGCGATAAAACTTAATACTTGGATTACCATAGGTATCTTTATCTGCATCTCTATAAAAGTTCTTTGGGGTTATGTTCGTGATATATTCATTATTATCATTGATATCTCCTTTTTTTCGCACATATTTTGAAGAAGGTTGCCCGCATTGTTGTCGCACGGTACTTAAGTCGCCTTCATTTCCAAAACCATCTCCGTCATTATCATAATACCATACGGTAAGTGGATTTAAGGTTGCATCACTATCATTACAATCTCCTGAGCCTGCAACACTACGCTTGTATTTTGAACCAGGACTGGTACATTGTTTTTTCGTACTACGTGCATAGTTATCGTTATCATTATCTAAATACCAAACTGTATTAGGGTTGACTGTTTTATCGCTATCGTTACAATCACGAGCATCAGTAACATAGCCACTAGGTTTAGCACTGCGATATACTTTATTGCTAGGATTCCCAAAACCATCTTTATCGTAATCACGATAAAAGTTTCGAGGAGCGATATTGGTGATGAGTTTGTTATTATCATCATAGTCACTATTATTAGTGACATACCCATTAGGGCGTCTACTGGCATATACCTTATTATTAGGATTCCCGTAGCTATCTTTATCCTTATCAAAATAGAAATATTTGGGAGGAAGATCTGTAATTAAAGCATTGTTATCATCCCGATCCCCATATCTAGTTGAATATCCATCAGGGACATCGGTGTCGCAAATTTTTTGACTAAAGACTCCATAGCCATCTCTATCGGCATCGCGATAGGAATAAATATTACAATTGTCACCGCCGCCGCCATCTTCGCCGCCGCCAAATTGTGAAAAAGCACTTGCTGTACTCATCATGATAATGATCAGCACTATATAGTTTTGTATCTTATTTTTCATTGTTCTTGCCTTCATTAGTTCTTGTACCCATATTTGTTTTCTGAAATCAGTTTCCCCTCATCATCTTTTACATATTCCAATCGATTAAAAGTATCATACGCATAATACATCGTATATCCTCTGGGATCTGTTACACTAGTTACCCCCACTAAAGGATTATAGGTAAATGAGGTAAGTTGACTATCCTTAAAATAGGCATGATCCCGTAATTGATTCATGAGATCACGTAGTGTGGCTTCAGTAGCAGCAGTGGTATCACTATTAGATGCTGTTTTTAGTTGATTAATTAGTGTAGTCACCGCTGTAGGCATCCCGATATAGGTGGCATGATCGATTTTAGCGATAGGATATAACTCATTATACCCCCAGATATAGATGCTATGACTGCCGTTAGTTTGTTGTACCTCTAAAGGATTGCCTTTATTATCATAGTTTAGATACTCGATACGATCTTCTAGAGCATCATTCCTCTTAGCGGCTTGTACAATCTGGGGTAAGATCAAACCAGACCAATCTTTATAATTAGTACGCTGTTTAGTAACAAGCACATTGTTGATACGCGTCTCTTGTTGAATAGCAGTCCCTATACGTGGTTGAGATCCATTACTTTTTAGCGGTGAAATCGCAGCATACTCAGCTGTAGTCAGTGATTCTCCTAATGCAGTTGCAGTAGTCACATCATCTGGGTAATAGGTCTTAGTCTCGATGACTTCTCCATTACTATCGGTAGTTGTGGTAGTTAACGGAAGCGTTCTACCTACATATTCTCCAGGATCATAGCCGTAGCTCGTTGTAGTTTTTACCGTACCCGATGGGTAGTAATTTGTTTTTGAGGTTCCTGTCATCAGGTAACGTTCACTAATATTATCATAACTATCTCCTTCATTAAGTGCTCCTATTTTTCCCATCATGATATTTTTAGTTCTTCGGTCACCGTATGTAGTATAGCTATTCTTAGTGTCTTCTACTACTGAAAAATTTCCTGATGCTTTTTCATAACGATATACTTTTTGTTGTAATAATTGTCCTCTTCGGTGTGAATAATCTAAAGCAGGAACAATTAAATCTCCTTTTCCGTCAAAAACATTGGTTGCGCTAATCGCGCCATCGGGAGCATAACTATAGGTATATTCTGTTTTCCCATTTTCTATCCCTTGGGTATATTCTGTAACATTGGTATAATTCACATGAGAACCACTTTGCCCATTTAAAGGAAACATCGCATTAGAACTTAGTATAGTTTGACTGCAACCTACACTTACGGGTACATTACGCGATATAAACATAGGTGGATTTAACGACCTTCCACTTGATTGTGTGGTGTTTCCAAATTCATGATACTCATAACGTTTGGTCGTAAGTAAACTATTGTCCTGATCCCGAAACTGGAGTTCTTTAACACGTAATCCACCTGTGTAAGCAGCTTTTAATTCACCTTCACTGATAGTACCTAATTCTCTTGTATTCAATGAAATCGTAATATAATTATCTGATGGAATCTCATAACTCATTTCGATTGTATAGGTATCCGCAGCAAGATCTAATAAGATATCAGTATTTGTTTCTGTTTTAAAAATGGCATTTACTAATTCTCCATTACTTTTATACATTTTGATCTTAGGGCAATCTGCAGCATTCATATTACAAGACCTTTGTGCATATACCTTAACAGCGACTGTTTTAGATTCTGAAAGGGTAAAACTAGAGGTCACTTTATTAGGGCTTCCTAAATTATCTCTCATCTCCAAAGATGCTTCTGTAATAGGAGTACTAACGGTTTTCATTCCCACAAAAAAGTCCCTATTCCCATATACTGTATTGGGTTCAAAAATAAAGTGGGTACTACCTCCTGTAGG
Organism: Aquimarina aggregata; assembly: GCF_001632745.1. Taxonomy (GTDB): domain Bacteria; phylum Bacteroidota; class Bacteroidia; order Flavobacteriales; family Flavobacteriaceae; genus Aquimarina; species Aquimarina aggregata. The sequence continues at coordinate 8,008 of NZ_LQRT01000060.1, forward strand.
ATAAGTGATTTTTTCTAATAATAACGCCTTGGCATGCGCTTCACTTATTGTTCGATCGGCCCCGTCAACTTCTATAGGACTAGCAACAGGACGATACACTATAGAAGGATATAAGACATCATTATCCGCACCATTATAATATCCCCAAAAATCTTGTGAAAATGAAAAACGCTCTGGTAACTCGTGGGTTTGATTATAGCTAAAACGATGTACTTTATTGCTCGCAGTACCTTTTTGTTGCGTAATACTTTTTAAATATAATCTATGTGTACGCTGGTCTACATCGCCCTTATCTGAAAACCTTGTAAATCCTGTTGCGATAAAATACCCCTGATCTAATACGTAACTATCGATAATAGTATCATTACTATCTATTAATTGAACTCCTGTAAGAGCTTTATCATTCTTTACATCTGTACGGTTATGGTTATACTCAAACAAAATTTGTCCTTGTCTAGTGGTGATCGAGGATAAATAAGTAGGTTTATAAATATCTTCACTCATAGAAATTGGATCAGTAGCTCCGCCACCGAGACCACAATTACCAAAACCAAATAAGTTTTTACTTTGTCCTGTAACGTTAAAATACTTGATTTGTGCTGTTCCAGCGGTATATCCAAAATTAATCTGATTGCCTTTATAATCGGATATCTGAGTCAGATACCAACCCGAAGTATGAGATTTATAACCCGTTGGGAAATTTGCAGCAGACGATTCGAATCGAGTCTCCTTATCCTCATGTACTTTTTGTGTAGTTCCAGGAACGACTCCAAAAGTATATCGTATACCCATTGGTGTAGTAATCTCCCAACCAGAGATTAAATGACCATCACGAAGGGCTACAATTTTTAAATCACTTTTTTGATGTACGACAATATCCCCATTTTGATCAAAAAAGAATTTACCCGATAACCCAGCTACATTTATATGATACATGTCAGATTCAAAATCTTGAATGTCATCTAAGGCATTTTGGAACAGTTGTCTGCGTTCTTCGCTATCAAAGGGAAGGGAGCGAAAATAATCCATAGTGTTACTGGTATTGATAAAACCTTCTTGATGATCATCAGCAATACCACGTACCTGACGAGAAATTATACCTCCAGCCTGCAAGGCCCATCCTAAACCTACCCGAGAGGCCATCTCACTAACTTTAATCCCTGAAGCATGATAACTTACCGATACCGAAGCGCTTAATGCACCATCTGAAATACTGGTGAGTGGTATCGAAATAGTAGGAGTTCCTGTAGAAAGACTCATTGGTATATCATCATACTTCCCTAGGGCAGCAACCTCGGGTGTAGGAGGTGATAATTGTGGTAATTCTTGTCCAAAGGTGAGTGTATAGCAGATACCCAACACCATAAACAGCAGTTGTTTTTTCATAAAAATATTAAATTGAATGACTTTTTAATTTGTTTTCCCGGCGGCAAACCTACGACCTAAATCACTTGCTCGCAATCGGATTATGGGGATGTTTTTCCCTATGTCTTAACTTTTCGTTAAGAAGCACTAAACTTTTGTTGAACAACACAAAAAAGGTGTGTTTTAATGCATTTATTTCTTACGGTTTTCCTCATCTTTAATTTGTTTTATAATCAGATTTTGTTTTTAAAATGTTTCCCTATATACTATATGTTAGCAATAGCATAATTGTTACCTTCTCTTTTTAATTAATTTTGATTCAATAGTACAACCTGCCAGTTTCATTTTTCGAAACTGAAGAAAAAAAATGCGTTTTTTAAAATAAGTAGAAGTAAAGCATACTATTAATTTTCTATAATCATGACAATTTCATTTTTAAGTTTTTATATCTTTATATAGAAACTTAATAACACAATTATTAAATGAAAGCCCTTTATAAAAATCCAATTGCAATTGTCTTAATTGTTATCGCCATTGCGGCTTTTGTTTACTTCGAACAGGAATTCCCACCGATTGATCTTTCTGATTTGGATCCAGGTAATGTGATCGCCATGTTAGGGTATATATCTGTTATAATGTTAATCGTTGAGCAGTTTATTGAGATTTTTGTTGATGATCCAAGTGAGAAAGCAAAAAAGAAATGCAAAGATCGTATTGCAGATATCGAAGCGTATATGGATGAGGTGAATACTCCGGTTGACCCAATGATGATTGATCCTGAAGAACCAATGGCCGAAGAAGAAACCTTAGCAGTAGATGATAAAATGATCGCTATGATCAAAGAAAAAGACAGATTAGAACAACAACTTATGAGTCATGGATTAAAAAGAGAACGTAGAACAACTATTGTTGCTTTTGCAATTGGATTGGTGCTTTCTTTTTCTGGATTACGACTTATGTCTGGTATTATATTTAATAATCCAGAAACAGAAGAACAATTGTTTAAGATACAGGTTACCATTATTCAATCCATAGATATTGTACTTACAGCAGGGATTATTGCGGGTGGAAGTGGTAGAATGCATCGTCTTATTAAAAGAATAAAGACAACTATAGGATCAGAAGATAGGTATTAATATATTTTTATTGGTAAAAATTCATTTCGTCAATATATTGCCAAACGTCATGAGGTAACAAAGGTTTGATATTTTTACCTTCAGAAATCGACTTTCGAATAAATGTAGAAGATATCTCCATGATGGGCGCAGTAACACGATGTATTTTAGGATGATCGGTGAACTGTGTTTCTACTTGTCCTAATGCAATACGAGGATAAACATAAATGTGATGATTTTCTAGAATAACATCATAGTTTTTCCATTTATGAAATCCTTTTAAGTTATCTTCTCCCATGATAAGATTAAAGCTATCATTTGGATATTTTTCTTGAAGATAAATTAATGTATTAATCGTATAATTTGGTTGTACCAGACCAAATTCTATATCACTGGGTTTTAATTTAGGATACGTTTCTGTAGCGCGATAAACCATCTCGTAACGATGGTGGTTATCTAGTAAAGTACTTTTCTTTTTGAAAGGGTTATGCGGGGTAACTACCATCCATATCTCATCAAGATCCGAAAACTCTGCCATGTGATTTGCAATGGAGAGATGCCCGATATGAATAGGATTAAATGTTCCAAAATATAATCCGATTTTTTTCATAGAAAAGGTAGTTTTTGTTTTTCTAAGGAAAATATAAATAACCTAGTATAACTAACTTAAAAGAAATTTCTTTACCAATTGATAAACTTCTGCTTGGGCTTTCTCTAAATCATCATTTGTAACTATCGCATCAAATTGGGGTGCAGTAGCCATTTCTGTAGAGGCCTTTGCTACTCGCATATTGATTTTATCTTCAGACTCGGTTTTACGTTTTTTTAAACGTATTTTGAGTTCTTCTATACTTGGCGGTTTGATAAATATTGCCAGTGTTCTATCCGGGTAAATTCTTTTAATATCTAAGCCTCCTACTACATCAATATCAAATATTACATGTTTCCCAATATCCCATAGACGTTGTACTTCAGTTTTTAAAGTACCGTAAAAGTTATCACGGTAAACTTCTTCCCATTCTAGAAACTCTTCGGCTTTAATTTTATCTTTAAACTCTCTTAGCGATAAGAAATAATAATCTTTGCCATGTATTTCTCCTCCACGGGGTTCTCTTGAAGCTGCAGAAATAGAAAATCCCAGATTTAATTCTTCTTTATGTAACAAATGTTTTACTAAAGTAGTTTTTCCACTACCAGAAGGTGCCGAAAGTACAATAAGCTTACCTTGACTCATTTATAAAACGTTTAGTAATTGTTCTTTAATTTTTTCAAGTTCATCTTTCATTTGTACAACTAATTGTTGCATAGGCGCATAGTTAGATTTACTACCAATAGTGTTAATCTCTCGACCGATTTCTTGTGAGATAAAGCCTAGTTTTTTTCCGTTCGAATCAGATGAATTAAGTGTTGATGTAAAATACTCTAAGTGATTTGCTAATCGAACTTTTTCTTCAGTAATATCAAATTTTTCGAGATAATAAATCAATTCTTGTTCAAAACGATTTTGATCTACATCTTCTTTAAGATCTGAAACTGCTTTATGAAGACGTTCTCGAACGCCTTCAATACGTTCGGGATCCATTTCAATAACTTTTTCAAGTAGCTCTCCTATATTTTTAACACGAAGAACAAAATCCTTCTCTAATGCTTCACCTTCATCTATTCGATATTTTTCTATAGCATTTAAAGCATCTTGAAGAGAACTCTCAATGGCTTGAAATTCTTTCTCGTTAATTTCTTCTCTAACAGTTTTAAGTGCATCTGGCATGCGCACAGCCATTTTTACAAACTCTAGTGCATCGCCATTTGTATGTATTGCTTCTAATTGCTTGATATAATCTTTAACAACAGCTTCATTAATTTTTGTCGAGGTTTCTTCTGCGGTAATTTCTACGTATAAACCAAAATCTACTTTTCCTCTTACCAATGATTTGGCAATAGTGTTTCTCATTTTCAGTTCTTTTTCGCGATACTGAGAAGGAATTCTGGCATTGAGATCTAAGTTTTTGCTATTAAGAGATTTAACCTCGATAGTAATTTTTTTTGTAGGGAGCTGTAGAATAGACTTCCCGAAGCCTGTCATAGATTTAATCATAGAATTATGCTAAAAAAGTTGCACGAAGATAAGGAAAAGTCGTAAGATCAAAGCTCGAACTCTTAAGTAAGCAATGAAAATTTAGTGTTGACATAACTTTAATCATATAAAAACAATGTAGAGTTGATCAAATTGGTGTTAAAACAAAGGGCAAGATATATCATAATTGAAGTATAAATATTGGTGAAAGTTTTCTTAAATGTTAGGCAGCTAACATTTCAAAGAATCTTTACTATCTAGATTTACGAGCCAACTTATAATATATTAATTATGAAAATTTTCAAATTTTCTATGCTCGTCATTTTGGCTTTAAGCATAGTACAATGCACAAACGATGCAAACAATGATGTTCAACCAGAAAATTCTCTTGATCAAGAAAAAATACCTTCTGAGGTTTTAGCAAAACTAGAAAGTTTAGGTTTTGATATGGAGAAAACATCGATTAAATCTTCTAAAGGAGGATTTATCGTGGACGGAGATATTTTTTTTACAGATAAATCTGTGAAAGAAGAAAATCTCCAAAAGCAAGCATTTTTTGGTATTGTTGATTGTAACAGAGCAGGTAATATTAGAATTCAGAATGCTTTGGGTAATAATGCTGCAGGAAGAGGCTTTCGAAGAGGCCTTAACTTATGGAATAGGGTAAATAATACAACTCTTCAATTAGTAGAGGTGAATTCTAATCCCGATATTTTAGTGCGTTTATCTACCCCTGGCGAAATAGGTGGATGGGGCCTTGGGGAGTTTCCTACAAATGGAGTAGAAGGAGGCTTGATCATTTTGAACCTTAACGAACCTAGTATTGATGGAGATCCAGTAACGGCGAGAGAATGGGGTAATATATTAGCTCATGAGATTGGACATAATATTGGATTTGTACATTCTGAGCAGGATAATTTAGGGACACGTGTACCTGGAACACCTCTTGGTGATCCTAATTCAATTATGGTTTCTGGATCTAACCCAGGGATCGTATTTAACGCAAATCAAGTATCTAACAATGATGCTAGGGCAGTAAGACGTATGTATAGCAATAGAAATAACAGATTATGTGGTCGTTAAAACTAAACGAATAATCTAAACATCATAAAGAGGTTGTTTAAAAACTTTTAAACAGCCTCTTTATTCTTGTTTTATTACTAAGTTTTAAGAAAAAATAATCTCAAATATTAATAACCATTGTAATTTTATCGATATACTTTTCGTTCTCGTTAAAAAAACAATCAATCCGTCCGCACTCTTTAAATCTCATTTTTTTATATAACGCAATACCTGCTACATTCGTTGCGTATACCTCTAACCAGATGATTTTGATCAAGGTGTTTTGCTTAGACCAATCTATAGCATTTTGAATCAAAAATGTACCGACACCCTGATTTTGCCATAATGTATGTATACCCATTCCTATTACCGCTGTATGAGACATTTTTTTTCTCCAACTGCCGGTAAGATCAATATTACCTACAATATTTCCTTCATTTTCTGCAACTAGCAAAATACTGTTTGGTTGTTTTTGATAGCGTTTAATCAACTGATGCTCTTCGGTAACATTATTTGAATATTCGTAATCAAATAACGGAATTGTATCTGTGTTTTTTAAATACTCAAGTTTAAGTTTTAGCAATTGTGCTGCATCTTCTGGCACTGCTTCTCTTATAGTTATAGCGTGATTGGATTTTGTTTGATATGTTTTTTGAAGAAAATTCAAGGTGACTACGCATTGGGATTTTTATCTCGAACTCTTTTATAAAATTTGATGCCTACCATTAACAGTACAGCTAAAGAGATAATACCTATTACACCATAAATCCAGTTTACGGCATCTCTAACAATAACTAAGAAAATCACAGAAAATAAAATGATGGTAGAACCTTCGTTCCACATACGCATTTGATTCGAAGACCACTTTATAACATCGTTTTGTAATTGTGTATAGATATGGTTGCATTTTAAATGGTAAGCAAAAAGAAGTATTACAAAGCCCAGTTTAACATGCATCCAAGGTTGCTGCAACCAAGCTGGCATTAAAATAAGTAACCATATCGCAAACAATGTTGCTAATATGGCAGAAGGCCATGTAATAATAAACCACAAACGTTTAGCCATTAGTTTAAGTTGATCCCCTAGTATTTCTTTATCAGGAGAAGGTTTTTGAAATGCTTCAATTTGATAAATAAATAATCGTGGTATATAAAACAACCCCGCAAACCATGTTATTACAAAGATGAGATGCAGGGATTTTATGTAGTTATAGTATTCGAGCATATGTTTTGATTAAAATGCCCCCTCGACTCTGCTTGGGATGGCGGGGTGACTTTAGTAAATGAATTTCAAAAATATAAAAATAATAACGCACGGTCATCTCGAGCGGAGTCGAGAGGTAAGAAATTCTTAGAATGACTATTATTTTTACATTCTGATAATAACTTTAATAAATCAAACTGACCATTTGCCAATGCCAACTTTTTCTTTCTACTCCATTTTTTAAGTTTCTTTTCAAATCGTTCAGCTTGTTCAAATTGCATAAATTCTTGATGGAATATTAATTTAACAGGCCTGCGGATAGAAGTATAAGAATTGTCATTTAAGCCATTATTATGTTCATTTATTCTTCTCTCAAGATTGTTAGTTAATCCAATATAAAGGGACTTATCTGAACATTCAACAATATAAACAAAATAATACTTCATAATTAGCTGCCCCTCGACTACGCTCGGGATGACAGTAGATTTAATTTAGTTTCAAAATATAAAAATAATCACGTACTGTCACCTGGAATATGGCCAAGAGGCATATGTTCAAACTTATTCAACTCCAGTTGGGGTGATATGACGGTATTATTATAAGCTATTCTACAAAAAGATAATTAAGTTGCAAGGTATTGAATTCGGTATTAAACTTTTTAATTTCTTCAGAAACTAATGTATCAAAAGCCTGCAATTGCACTTCTATTTTTTTAACTAGCTCATTTTTTACAGTTATATCTTGTGCTGTTGGTCCGAAATCTCCCATACCCACCAATGAATTTAAGTGACCCAGTTTATTGGTAAGCTTAATAGGAAAATTTAAAGGATCTTGATTACTTTTATTTTTAGTTTGATATAATGCTTTCTCAATTTCACCAAACTTCTTCTGTAATGCTTTTGCTTTTTCTACCAAATCTTTGGTTGTATCATCATTTTTATATTGCGCAGAAAATCCTTTGAGTTGGGTATTAATTTTCCTGATCTTCTTAATGGATTTATGAGCCTTGTCTACTGTTTGATTAACACTAGTGATAAAATTATACTGTTCTTGCATTTCTTTTGTTGTTGACTCTGCTCTAGGATCAGCTAGAATAGAAAAAGGTTGGTTAGAAACTTCTTTTCCATTGATACTTAAGCTTACTTTATAGTTTCCGGGTACGGCTTTTGGTCCGTCTAGATTTGCCCACCATAAGATCATTCCTTTTAGTTTTTCGGCGCCATCTCCTCTCATATTCCAATTAAATTGGTTGGCTCCTTTTTTGTCTATTTTTAACTGATCTTTTTTCTCTTTTGCTTTTGTGCTAAATGATTTGATAGTATCATTGTTGGTATTAAAATAGGTTAAAGCAACGGTATCTTTTTTCTTGTCAAAATTCTTAAGATAAAAATAAGTCATTACACCAGCGGGATGATTGGTCCCTTCGGTTTTAGAACCTTTAATGCTTCCGCCTCCCATTCGGTAAGTGTTTTTAGGTTTGTATAAAATGTGACTCTTGGTCTTTAATCCATCATTTAGCTGATGTAATACGGTTAGGTCATCGATAATCCATAGACTTCGTCCTTGTGTTGCTACCACCAAGTTATTTTCTTTAATAGTAAGATCGGTAATAGGAACTATTGGAAGATTTAATTGAAACGATTGCCAAGTTAATCCATCATTGAATGAAACATACATTCCTGTCTCGGTACCAGCATATAAAAGTCCTTTTCGTTTAGGATCTTCACGCAGTACTCTAGTAAAATGTTCTGGAGCTATACCTGTGGTAATTTTTTTCCAGGATTTACCGTAATCTGTTGTTTTATATAAGTACGGAGCAAAATCTCCCGTTTTATATTTGGTTCCAGCAATATAGCAGGTGCCTTCGTCAAAGGCGCTAGGCTCTATACTATTGATCATCATCCATTCTGGCATGCCTTTGGGAGTAACGTTCTCCCAAGATGTCCCGCCATTTTTACTTACATGAACTAATCCATCATCACTACCTACCCAAAGTAAGCCTTCTTTTAGAGGACTTTCTGCCGCAGCAAAAATGGTACAGTAATACTCTACAGAGGTATTGTCTTGAGTAATTGGTCCCCCAGAAGATTTTAACTTGTTAGGATCATTTCGTGTAAGGTCTTCACTAATTACTTTCCAACTTTGACCTTCATTTTCAGTGACATGTACATGATTTGAAAAGGTATATAAGCGATTGGGGTTGTGTTTAGAGAATAGGATAGGAAAATTCCATTGAAAACGGTATTTCATATCTTCTGCGCCATGTCCCATAGGATTATCTGGCCATACACTAATCGATCTTATGGTTTCGGTTTTATGATTTATTCGGGTTAAAAAACCATCATAACTACCGCCATATACTACATCATTATTTTTTGGATCTACTGCAATATGAGCAGACTCTCCACCAGCAGTACGTTCCCAATCATCCTCAGAGATAGATCTACCAGTGCTTCGATGATTTATTCTAATGGTAGAATTATCTTGTTGCGCCGCATAGATTCTATACGGAAAACTATTATCGGTAGTTACTCTATAAAATTGTGATGTAGGTTGGTTGTGATAGGTGCTCCAGGTTTCACCACCGTCATACGTGATTTGTGCGCCACCATCATCCCCAATAATCATACGATTTGGGTTTTCTGGAGAAATCCAAAGATCATGATGATCACCATGTGGGGCATTAAAACTACTAAAATTCTTACCGCCATCTTTACTTTTGTGATACGATACGTTTACCACATAGACGACATCTTTATCTTTAGGATCTGCATATATTCTACTATAATACCATGCGCGTTGTCTAAGACTTCTTGAGCTATTTAACTGATTCCAGGTATCGCCACCATCATCACTACGATAAACACCGCCTTTTTCTTTATTTTCGACGATAGCCCAGACTCTTTCGCTATTTACTGGTGATACGGTTACCCCCATAATCCCTAGGGTATCTTTTGCAAAACCTTTATTTTTTGAAATCTCTTTCCACGTTTTTCCGCTATCAGTACTTTTCCATAAGGCAGATCCTTTACCACCAGAACTAAGACTGTAAGGTGTTCGTCTGGCATTCCAGGTCGAGGCATATAAGATTCTAGGGTTATTTGGATCTAAAGTCAGGTCAACAGCACCAGCATCTGCATTTGCAGAAAGGACTTTGTTCCATGTTTTACCTCCATCAATACTCTTATAAACTCCACGGTTTTGGGTAGGTTTATATATATTACCCAATACAGCTGCATACACAATATTAGGGTTTGTTGGGTGAATACTTATTCTAGGAATGTGCCTGCTTTTTGGCAGCCCTGATTGTGTCCATGTTTTACCGGCGTTAACACTTTTCCAAACCCCATAGCCTGATGATACATTTCCACGTAGTGTTTTTTCACCGCCACCCACATAGATTACATTAGGATCACTTTTTGAAACTGAAATCGAACCTATAGAACCACCAAAGAAACCATCAGAAATATTGCTCCATGTTCGTCCCCCGTCAACTGTTTTCCAGATACCGCCACCTGTGGATCCAAAATAAAATAAATTGGGTTTTCCAGGTACACCGGTTACTGCTGCACTTCGACCTCCACGAAATGGGCCAACCAAACGATACTCTAAAGCATCATATAAACTTTGATCATAGGTTTGAGAGTTAACAGAAAAAATACTAATGAATGACAAAAAGAGTAAGCAAATTACTCTTGTAAATTTTGATCGCATGTGAGTTGTGTTTTTAGTTTAAAAACTATAGCACTTAGGTTAAACTTAGAGTATACATTAGAAAATCTATTTCATCTTGAAATTACTTTAAAAACTGAGGTTTGATCATATTTTTTGATTTAACTATAGCGATGCTATACTAAAATCAAGAAAATATCAATTTTTATTGCACTTACAAGCTTCATCACGAAGTTCTAATACATAATCTAGGTTAAAATAGATTTGATGGGATACTAAAGTCAGAAATTAAAAAGGAATGCAAAAGATTTTCACGTAATTTTAACCTTGGTGTATAGGTTATCATTGTTATTTTTGAAAAATGCTTCAGCAAGGTTTTATTTTAGTACTTAGTTGTTTGGGATTGGCCCAAGCCCTTTTTTTATCTTTTTATTTGTTTACCCTTAAAAAAGGAAACAGACAAGCCAATAAATTTTTGGCTTTTGTATTGCTTGGGTTGACCATACGAATTGGCAAATCAGTATTTAATAATTATATGGTTTTGGATCCTTGGCATCGCAATTTGGGTATTTCAGGTATTTTAATGTCGGGACCATTTTTATGGTTTTATGGAAGAGTTCTTTTGCAAAAAAATGATCATTTCTCAAAATGGAACTATGTACATCTAACGCCATTTGTCTTATTTGTTTTGTTTAGTAAACTTATTCCTAACGTCAAAAATTTTGAATCATATTTAAGTTACGGTCTGGTCGTTTTTCATTTGGCTATTTATTTAATTTTGTCATGGGTTACTATTTTTAAAATGGTAAAAGAAGCTAACCCACGGTTATTAAGATGGTATCGTGCAATTGTAATAGGAGCTTGCTTGATCTGGTGTTTTTATCTTAGTAATTTTATAGGATTTATTCCTTTTTATATAGGTGGGGCAATTTTGTATTCAATATTGGTCTATGGGTTTTCTTACCTTCTTTTAAAAAGACATGTTTTTGCCTTAGAAAAGTATAGTAACTCTTCTATAAACCGAAGTACTTCAAAAAAAATATTAGAACAAATTAAAGAGGCGTTTGTAGATGAAGAAATATTCTTAAATACAGATATTTCTTTGCAAAAGATGGCAGAAAAATTAGAGATAACCCCAAGAGAACTCTCACAGGTTATTAATGAAAATGAGCAAAAGAATTTTTCTGAATTTGTGAATCATTATCGCATCAAAAAAGCAAAAGTATTACTAATTGATCCAGAATATAGCAATGAAAAAATTGCTACTGTTGCGTATGATTGTGGTTTTGGTAATGTGACTTCATTTAATCTTGCATTTAAAGCAGAAACCGAGACAACACCTTCTAAATATAGAACTCAATTTAGAGTTATTTAGCCTAAAATAGCGAATTTTTTATTAGACTTCTGTATAAGGAGAGAATAAGAATTATGATATATACATAAATCAGTTCTGGTAAAAAAGCATGTTGATTACATTAAATTCAAACCAGAACCGATTAAATACTTATGTATGAATTGCTACTGTTTAAGCAGTTGGATTTCCTGTATGCTCTTCATACTCCAAATAAATAGATCCACCATATATTGTTGTCATATCTATTTCTGCGTATTCAAAATTTTGTAATTCTTTCATGATTATTATTTTTTAGATTCTTTTCGAAAGTAATTATATATGTGTCTTGATCCAACTTTTTTAGTTTAGCTTTTTGTCTTTTTCGTTTTAAAAATCATGATTATTAAAGGATTTTAATACCTCGTTTCTGATTTTGCAATCAAATTTCAAAAACAAAATCAATAAACATGAGCAGAGTAATCCTCTTTTTATTTTTGGGTGTACTACTTGGTTGTAGTAAAACCGAAAAACCAAGATTTCAAATTTCAAAAACAAATCCAAGTAAACAAATTGTTGTAGACAGTTTAAATCATCCTTGGAGTATGGCATTTTTGTCTGAAGATGAGGTCTTGGTATCCGAAAAGGATGGCGACCTTCTTCGAGTAGATCTTTCCTCAAAAAGAAAAACTATCATAAAAGGTTTTCCAACAGATCTTACAGATAGTATACGTGTGGTTTCTAGAGGTGATAATTCAGGAATTTTTGAGGTAGTCTTAGATCCGGATTTTGATAATAATAACTTTGTATACCTATCCTATGCTGCAAAAAAGAAAGGAAAGGGCAGTACCACTAAAGTTGTGCGGGCGACATTAAAAAATGATTCTTTATACGATCGTAAGACGATTCTAGAAGCGGGTCCTTTTACACGTGAATATTACCACTACGGAGGCGGAATGACATTTGGAACAGATCAAAAACTATACATCACCATAGGAGAACGATTATTTAGAGAAATTGATGAACCTGCGCTACCAATTGCCCAAGACCTCACCGATAAGAGAGGTAAGATTTATCGTTTTAATGCAGATGGAAGTATTCCCAAAGATAATCCGGATTTTGGACCAGATGCAGTGCCAGGTTTGTATGCTATAGGTATTAGAGCGGCTCAAGGAATAACGGTGCAGCCTATAACTGGGGATATTTGGTTTAGTGAGCATGGTACAAAACAAGGAGACGAAATCAATAGGTTGTCTGCAGGTGCTAATTATGGTTGGCCTATTATAACAACAGGGGGGTATAGAAGTAGGGATTATGTTCCTCCTCATATTGAAGGAGCTTCTTTTACAGATCCGGATTGGTATTGGAAACATACCGTAGCACCTACAGGGTTGATGTTTTACACAGGAGACGAATTTCCAGAATGGAAAAATGACTTACTCGTACCTGGTCTATCTGTAGGGAGTTTTTGGCGATTTACAATAGAAAATCAAACGATTAAAAGTGCTCAGGAACTGTTTGTAGATGATCGCGTAAGGTCTAGAAAAATTACGCAAAGCCCCAACGGAAAATTATATATGCTAACAGATGAAGATAATGGTAAAATTGTAAGAATTAAAAATTTAAAATAAAACAAATCATGAGAAAAATCAACACCTATTTTTGGATTAGTGCATTAGTATTAAATTCAAGTTTTTTGATAGCGCAATCTGATAAAGATCAAATAAATACAACTATTAATAAGTATATTGAAGGGACTTCGTATAACAAACCAGAAACGATTAAAGAAGCGTTTTATGAAGAGGCTAATTTGTTTTTAAGTCGAAAAGATAATAGCTTGTGGATCGTGCCTGTCAAAGATTATGCTGCGGGCTATGAAAAGAAAGAAAAAGGAAAATTTAATGGGCGAACAGGTAAGATAATAGCTGTTGATATAGAGAATGATATTGCTACAGCAAAGGCAGAGATTTTGATTTCAAAACTGGATTTACGCTTTATAGATATTTTCCTCCTTAAAAAGATTGAAGGAAATTGGAAGATTATAAGTAAAGCAGCAACCAGAAAAAAATAAGTATCATGAATCGCAAAGCATTTATTACAAATTCATTAGCCGGAATTACTTTGGCAAGTATAACCCCAGGGTTTATGTACTCTAAGTCAATTCAAGAAGAACCTTTAGATCATAAATTAGTCAAAGAATTTGTGTCGGCAGGCCATAAAGATCTTAATATGGTAAAAGAAATGTTAAGTGAATACCCTAATTTGATCTATAGTAGTTATGATTGGGGTAATGGTGATTTTGAAGAGGCAATCGAAGGGGCGGGACATGTAGGTCATAAAGAAATTGCAGAGTATCTTATTTCTCAAGGAGCTCGTGTTAATCTTTTTGTGCTAACAATGCTAGGAAAAATAGAACTCGTACAGCCTGTTTTAGAAACGTATCCTAAACTAATTTTTGCTAAAGGCCCCCATGGATTTACGTTGTTGCATCATGCTAAGGTTGGTGGGCAAGATTCATTTTATGAGTATTTGAATGAAAAAGGACTTCATAAAACCCATATAAAAATTAAATAAAGCAGGATTATTGGAATAGAAGCTGTCTAAAAAATTGAAAAATTCTGATTTGTCAGTCTGAGCCTGTCGAAGACCATTTACAAGTAAAGCACTTAAAAGCTTCAACATGCTCAGATTGACAATTTTATATTACTTTTTCAGACGCCTATGGATATCTGAATAATTAATCTTCTTTTATAAATTGTTTGGTATACGTACCTTCTTTAGCGATCACCTTTAAAATATAAGTGCCAGCAGCTAATTTTTGTGTGTTTATACTATTCGAGAATGTACCCGAAGTAGCCGTTTTACCAAGTAAATCTACTATAGCATATTCATAAACTCCTTTATTAGGTAGTGTAATATTTAACACATTTTTAGTTGGTACTGGATAGATTTTAATTGAATTTTCGTTAACCGAACTTTTAACCAATTGCGCTGCGGTAGCTCCTGTTGCTATAGTAATTGTGTAATCTTCAACTTCACCATAAGTAAAAGTGCCACAAGCAGATGGGATTCTATTATATCGCATAATCACACGCATTCTAGTGTTTCCCTCGAGCGCATTTGCAGGTACTGTAAAATTACCACTTAAAGGGGTTGTTCTAGAGGCAGGTTTACTCCAAACCTGTTCGCCTGAATCATTAAAATCCCCATCTCGATTATAATCAATCCACACACTGTAGGCTTCTCTATAGACTGTGCCAGTCCAGGTTGGAGTTATGGTTATGGTATTTGAAACTCCTTTGGATAAAGTTGTGGCGATGGATGTAAAATCACTATAACCTCCATTTTCTGCAGCCGAAGTATTGTTAATAGTTCCTATTTGAACATTACTTATATATTCATCAGAGGTGTTATTTGCACTTGCACTGCAATACGATATATTAGCAGGTAATGTAGTTGCCGTTACTGCATTACTAAAATCAGAAACATTACCAGCTGCATCCTTAGCTTTTATGCTAAATTGAAAAGCAGTATTGCTAGCCAATCCGGTTAAGTTTGTTGTAGTTCCGGTACTTGATGAAACTAAAGTATTTGCTTGATAGATATCGTATCCAGTTACTCCAATATTATCGGTAGCAGCATTCCACGAAAGTGTTAGTGAAGAGGAAGTGATGTTAGAAACCGATAGGCCTGAAGGAATAGATGGGGGTTCAGTATCACCGCCAGTGCCAGTATATGTGATATCGATGCTTTTGGTATATTGCCAAGAACCATTATCAACAGTTAATGTTATTGGGATTACTGTGCCGGAAGGCGTATTGGGATCTAATTGAAAACTTATATTTCCCGTATCTGTATCAAGAAAAGGAATGCTATTAAATTGTTTGGCTGTTCCTGCAGAGGATACATAGGATGAGGTAGAAGATAAGCTAACAGTCCAGTTAGATTGCTTAAGACTAAATCGTCGTATAGAAAAATCTACAGACCCTGCTGTGGAGTTTATTGTTTGACTGTCTGTAGTTGGAGTGACTTTTGCGTATCGAGCGATCATTCGGGTAATCTTAATGTTAAGTGGGAATGCGTCGTTACACAAAGGGATGATTCTACTTGAAGCGGGCCAAAAACCATCGCTAGAAGCACCTACTTCTGGAGTCATAGATAACATTTTAGGTTTAGAAGTTTGTTCGCCGTACATCCAATCGTCAGAGCTTCCTGTAGCATTGTAACCAACTGTTTGATTTGGTGTACCCACGGCATACGAATTTTCTTCGGTCATATAATTCCCCATAGCGACAAAAGTACTTTGGTCAGGAGTAAATGTATTAGAACTGTATCCCCAAGGGTGAATTAGTAGATTACTAAAAGAATGATAATTAAGTGCAGCAATAAATTCATGTTGGTTGGTGAAATCCCGAATTGCCTGTGTTTCTAATTCTGAAAATCCCGAAGGACCTTGATAGGTTTGGCTATTAGTATTGTTAGACGCTCCTCCCCAACGATAACTATAGTTTCTATTTAAATCTACACCAAAAGTTCCGTTACCGTTATTACTTCGGTTTTTTCTCCAGAAACCTCCGCCATTTGGATTTGTTTGTTGATTATATGTGTACCCATCAGGGTTGATAACCGGAATAAAATATAACTCTGTATTATCTACCAATGTTTTTATTTCATCGTTAGAATTGTAGTTTTCTAATAAATACCACATATAAAATAGATTTTGCGAAAGACCCATAGGTTCTCTGGCATGATGTATCGAAGTAAAAAGCATTTCATCTTCATTTTCATCGGTGTCTGCATTATCACTGATTTTGACCATATAAATAGATCGACCCTGTTCTGTAGTTCCTATAGATGATTTTACAGTGATTAGTTCTGGATAGAGTTGTCTCATTTTGTCTAAAGCAGCAATTGCCTCATCAAATTTGTGAAATCCCCCCATGGTTCCTAGCTCAAAATTAGCCGGAGTAGGAACAGCTAGTAGTACATTTGATTTTGCATTTTGTTTGTCAATTTTTTTATTGATTTTATGAATTCTCTTCTCGAGGTTCCTAATGTTGATTTTAAACTTGATGTTGTTTTCTTTCAATAAATTAATATCGCTTTTTGAAATTTCTGCAATGACTTTACCATTTTGATAATGAAAATGATCAGCTTCAAATCCTTTTTTTATCAAGGTTTGTAATTGATTGTTGTTGGCATTTATAGTGACCCTATAATGTTTTTCTTGAGCGTTTACAAAAAGATTACAAAAGAGAAAAAGGATCAAAACAAAGATTAATTGCCTTCTTGAGACTGTTGAGTTTGTGTGCATAGTTTTGGTTTTAAGAGAATTGATTTTTTAGTAATACAACTATTAATTCAAAGTAATTTTTGGTATAAATGAATTAATATATGGCACATAATAGTGGCATTAGTATAATCGTATAACACTTATAAGTACAAACACCCTATTTTATGTAGAACTAAAGTTATAATAAAAAAATAAACATAAGAAACTATTATAGAGATAGATATGCGATTTTAATTATGTCATTAAACCCTCTTGATGGGGCTACCTTATCTAACTTACGTTTTTTGAAGAAATAAGACTTTAGAGGTTAGATGAAGATAAGATGTTGTTTAATTGGTTTTTGGTGTCAATAACTTTGTTCTAATTTCGCGGTTAAGAAAATATCCTGTCACTATCGTTGCCAAAACATCTGCTATCGGAAAAGAAATCCAAACACCTAATTCACCATAAAACTTAGGTAAGATCAAGACTAGCGGAATAAAAATAAATCCCTGTCGAGATAATGTTAAAAGCAAAGCAGGAATAGCTTTACCCACTGCTTGAAAATAGGCAGCTCCGATTAGCTGAAGCGCTATAATTGGCGTAGCAGCAAATACCCATCTCATAGGCGCTGCGGTATGTGTTAGAACAAATTTATTTAGTGCTAATTCTTTTGGACTTAAACTTGGGTTATCACTTAAAAATAATGAGGTAATTTCTGAAGGAAAAATCATTAACCCGATAAATACTATTGTGGCTATTATTGCTGCATAAGTAATAGCTGTATTTATAGTTTCGCGAACGCGTGTATACTGTTGTGCACCATAATTATATCCAGCAATAGGCAGAAATCCTTGTGTTACCCCAAAAACCGGAAATAATGCAAACATTAACATTCGCCCAATGATAGCATATACCGCAACAAGACCTTCTTGACCAATATTGAACAAAATGTTATTCATTAATAAATAAGTGATACTTACTACTGCTTGTCTTGACATAGTAACGCCACCAAGTGTTGCAATTTCTGAAACGATTTCTTTTTGTAATCCGAGATGACGAAAACCTACTTTTAATTCAGAGTTTTTTGAAGAGAAGAACCAAAAGATATATAAAAAGCATGCTAAATAGGAACCTGTAGTGGCCCATGCCGCTCCGGCCATTCCCATATCCAAAAGATAAATAAAAACATAATCCATTAAAAGATTACTAATGGTTGGGATAATCATGGCTGTCATAGCGAACTTAGGCTTGCCTTCTGCTCTTATTACAGTATTGCCCATCATGGCAAAACCGAGAATAGGAACACCGTATAAAAGAATGGTGTAGTAGATTTTTGCAGGATCAAAAATAGCTCCTTTTCCACCAAATCTGGGAATGATATCATCAACAAATAGTAAGCCTAGAATTACAAGAGGAACCATCACTAGAAATCCTAAAGATATTTGGTTACCAAACGTTTTTAATGCCTTTTCTTTGTTACCCGCTCCTAATGCTCGTGAAATAATACTAGAACCTCCAACACCAATAGACATACCAATAGCTCCTATGAAAAAGGAAACCGGTAACACTACATTAATCGATGCAAAAGCTATAGAGCCAATCCAATTACCCACAAAAATTGAATCAATAAGAATATTTAGTGACATCACTAATATCCCTATTGATGCAGGAACGGCCTGTTTGATTAGTAATTTACCTATGGGTTCAACCCCTAAAGCTTCAGAAGAGACTTTTGCCATTACACCATTTCGGTTTTAACAGCTACCCATTCGTTTATCCAATTGGCAACTACATCTGCCCAATCGTCACGATCATTTAGACAAGGGATAGTGGTATATTCTTTACCGCCTACTTCATGAAATATTTCTTCTCCTTCCATAGCGATTTCTTCTAAGGTTTCAAGACAATCAGAAACAAAAGCTGGAGTAACTATGGCCATTTTTTTTATGCCTTCTTTTCCCATTCTTTCGATAGTACGATCTGTATAGGGTTGTAACCATGGGTCAAATCCTAAACGAGATTGAAAGGATGTAGAGTATGTTCCGTTTTTAAGGCCTAATTTTTTTGCTACTTGTACTGTGGTCATCTCACATTGATGGCGATAACAAAATTCATGTTGCTCTGATCCTTTTTTAAAGCAACACTTTCCGTCCATTTTACAGTTTCCATTACTAATATCACTCTTTCTAATATGTCGTTCTGGTACCCCGTGATATGAGAATAATAGATGCTCGTAATCCAAGTTTTCCAGATTTTCAGCAATACTATTAGATAAAACATCAATATATTCGGGTTTGTTATAAAATGCCGGAATATCAGTAATTTTCATATCAGGAAAATGCGCTGCACGTAACTCTTCTGCTAATACTAAAATAGTTTCTGTAGTAGCCATAGCAAATTGAGGATACAAAGGAATAATCATTACTTCTGTCACACCTTTGTCGTGTAATTCTTGTAAGCCATCCTTGATATTCAGACTCCCATAACGCATAGCAAGTCCAACAGGAATAGACGTGCGATCGGCAACCTTTTTTTGTAGTCTTTCAGATAAAACAATAAGGGGAGAACCTTCATCCCACCATATCTTTTTATAAGCTGCAGCCGATTTTTTTGGTCTTGTATTTAAAATTATTCCTTTCACCAGTAATGTTCTGGCCCAAAGAGGAACATCGATAACCCTTGGATCCATTAGAAACTCACCTAGATATTTTTTTACATCTTTTGGATCTGTACTGTCAGGGGATCCAAGATTAACAAGAAGAACTCCTTTATTCATAATTTTTCTTTTAGCACAAACAAAAATACGAACTATAAAGAGGAAAGATGCCAAAAACCATAAGAGTTTTTGATAGTATAATTTACAAATATTACTGTTTAATTATCATATTTACGGGTTAAGAATCTAACATACCTTAGAAATACGTTAAATTATGATAAACTGAAAAATAGAGTAGTTTTATTTTAGTACTTTTAGAATGAAAAAAAAGCAAAGATGAGCCCTATTTGATTAGTCTATTACTGCTAATCAAAATACTTTATTGTAGTATGAAAGGGTTCCATGTGACCGTTAACAAACAAAATTAAAAACACATGAAACGTATTATTGTAGATGTCGAAAAAGACAAACTACCTTTTGTTTTAGAATTATTAGAACAATTAGAATTTGTATCTGTTGTAGCTGCATCAGAAGAAGATCAAGGAATGTACAACTCAATAGTCTCTTTACAAAAAGGTAAAGGTAGTGCTAAAGAAGAGTTACTTGACTAAAGAGTCTTTAATTTAGACTCATAACATATTTTTTTGGAGTAGTGCCAAATTTCTTTTTAAATGCGGCAATAAAATGACTTGCCGTACTGTAGCCTACTTTTAAACCTACCTCGTTCACGTTATGACTTCCGGAAGCTAATAATTGGCGAGCTACTTCCATTTTGTAGTCGAACAAAAAGGCATAAACAGGTTCACCATAAATTTGTTTAAAACCTTCTTTAAGTTTTTTTAACGATAAACCTATTTCGTTAGATAACTCTTGAAGCGTAGGAGGTTCTGCCATTCTAGAAATAATAATTTCTTTAGCTTTTTTGATTTTGGTTACATTTTCTTCATCGACAAGGAAAGGGCATTGTTCTATATCCGCATCTTCTGGTCTATTAAAATATAGACTTAATAATTCATATGCTTTACCCTTAAAATACAGTAATTTAATAGATTGGTGTAAGCTGTAATTCATAATTTGATTAAGAACAACTGCCATAGAAGGAGAAATGATCGCATCAGTATAATACTTTTTGTCTCGATTTCCATCACCGAGAAAAGGAATATAACTGGCTTCTTTAGAGAATAAAGAATGAAATTTTTTAATTGAAATTAAAACAGTAATTAACCATGAATCTTTTTCCATTTCAATATTCATTGGTAAATCACGTTGCGGATTATAAAGTAATAAGGAGTTCTCTTCTGCGAGATTAATCGCATAACTTCCGTTGTTAAAGTTAAATTTAATACCGCCTTTAATACAAAAATGAAATTGAATAAAACTACTATTGATTTCTCTTATAATGCATTGACTTTCATTAGTTTCGTTTTTGAATTTCAAAATCGTAAAGCCATCTTCTATTTTGGTTTCTTCTAAGATTCCTGGAGCGTTATTTTTTAATTCGATTTCCATAATTAAAAAAATGATTTAATTTAGAATTAATCTAAACTATCGTTAGCGGTTTTATGTATTTATAACAAAAATAGGGGTTTTGAACGATTTTAGTTCTAAAAACTGTCGAAATTAACGCTTTTCGTTACTTATAGTTCTTCTAGCGTTACTTTATATTGCTTTTGTAAAATACATTTGTTGAACTATAAAAAGGAAAAGAGTATACATGGAGCCCCACTTACGAGCGAATGGAAAACATTTTTATGCAATTGGTCTTAGCTACAAAAAAGCTGACGCCGAGGTAAGAGGGCATTTTAGTATCAACGAAGAAGCTAAATTAAATATTCTTTCTCAAGCTAAACACGAAGGTGTTTCTTCTTTAGTGGTGATCTCTACTTGTAATAGGACAGAGTTATATGGTTTTGCAGAACATCCTTTTCAGTTAATAAAATTACTTTGTGAACATACACATGGTACTGTTGAAGAATTCGAAAAAGTGGCTTATGTTCATAAAAACAATGCCGCTATTTCTCATCTCTTTAAAGTAGGAACCGGATTAGACAGTCAAATACTTGGTGATTTTGAAATTATTAGTCAGATCAAAACAGGTTTTAAGCAGTCTAAGAAAAAGGATATGATGAATCCTTTTATGGAGCGTTTAGTTAATGCTGTAATTCAAGCGAGTAAACGTATTAAAAACGAAACAGAAATCTCTAGCGGTGCTACGTCGGTAAGTTTTGCTGCGGTACAATATATACTTGCTAGAGTACCTTATGTTTCGGATAAAAACTTGCTCCTTTTTGGTACGGGTAAAATAGGAAGGAATACATGTGAGAATTTAATAAAGCACACTAAAAACGACCATATTGTGCTTATTAATCGAACTAAAAATAAAGCCGAGAAGATTGCAGGTAAATTTAATCTGGTCGTAAAAGATTATGCTAATATACAATCAGAAATTAAAGAATCTGATGTGTTAATAGTGGCTACAGGAGCTCAAAAACCGACGATCTCTAAACAGTTAATTCATTCAGATAAACCTCTGTTAATTTTAGATCTATCGATACCACGTAATGTTGCTTTAGATGTAAAAGAATTGCCAAACGTGACCTTAGTTCATTTAGACGATCTTTCAAAAATGACAGATAGAACTTTAAAACGTAGAAGAGAACATATTCCGCAGGCAGAAGCAATTATAGATGAGATTAAAGCAGAATTTGATGCCTGGTTAGAAACTCGAAAATTTGCTCCTACTATAAAAGCACTTAAACATAAACTCACTACTTTAAAAGATGCTGAAATTAATTTACAGCGAAAAAAGTATTCTGATTTTGATGAGGAACATGCCGATATTATAAGTAGCAGAATCATCCAAAAAATCACCAATCATTTTGCCAGCCACTTAAGAGAAGAAAGCACCTCGGCAGATGTAAGTATAGAACTGATTCAAAAAGTCTTCCAACTACAAAATAAATAAACTTGACAACAACAATTCGTATAGGTACCAGAGATAGTGAATTAGCACTTTGGCAAGCTCATACGGTGCAAAACCACCTCGAGAGTTTAGGGTATAAAACTACCTTAGTTCCTGTAAAATCTACAGGAGATATAGTTTTGGATAAACCATTATACGAGTTAGGAATCACAGGCATTTTTACAAAAACGCTAGATGTTGCCATGTTAAATGGAGATATTGATATTGCTGTGCACTCTATGAAAGATGTACCTACGGCATTGCCTAAAGGAATTGTAGAAGCTGCTATTTTAGAACGAGCCAATGTTCAAGATATATTGGTACATAAAGGACTTGATTTTTTAGACGCTACGGGAACAATAGCTACAGGTAGTTTGCGACGACAAGCACAATGGCTACATAGGTACCCCGCACATACTATAGTAGATTTACGAGGAAACGTAAATACGCGTATGCAAAAATTAAATGATAATGATTGGAACGGAGCCATA
Source organism: Aquimarina aggregata (assembly GCF_001632745.1). GTDB lineage: Bacteria > Bacteroidota > Bacteroidia > Flavobacteriales > Flavobacteriaceae > Aquimarina > Aquimarina aggregata. Next base: position 31,213 of record NZ_LQRT01000060.1, read on the forward strand.
TTTGCAGCAGCAGGATTAGAACGGATAAATTTAAAGCCTGATAATTTTATTGATTTAGACTGGATGATCCCTGCACCAGCACAGGGAGCAATGTTAATAGTAGCAAAGAAAGAAGATGAATTTTGTCTTGAAGCCTTGGCTAATTTAAATCATAAATCATCAGAGATTTGTGTGCATATCGAACGAGAATTTTTGAGAGAGTTAGAAGGAGGATGTACCGCACCTATTGGAGCGTTGGCAAAAATAGAAAATGATACTATTCGTTTTAATGGCGCATTGTTTAGTCTAGACGGAAAGCAAAAAATAGATATTAGAAAAGAAATTAATGTAAGCGGACAAGAAGGTTTTGGAAAAGCCTGCGCAAAGGAGATATTAGAGAACGGAGGTCGTGAATTAATGAAGAAGATAAAAGCTGAAATACAATAATTTGAATGCTACAGCCAAAATACTCTCTACAAAAAAATTAACAATAGCTCAAAAAGAACTTGTGCTTAATGCGGGCCTAAGTTTTGTAGAATATGATGCTATAAAAATTAATCTTGAAGAAGTCTTTGGGGATCGCGAAATTGAAAATGCAATTTTTACAAGCAAGAATGCTGTTAGAGCTGTACAAGATTCAGGATATGATATTAAAAAGTGTTTTTGCGTGGGAACAACCACCAAGAATGTATTGGTAGAAAATGGGCAAAATGTGGTAGAAACTGCTCAAAATGCTTCAGAACTAGCAGAAATTATAGTAAAAAAGTATAAATCTGATAGTTTTTTGTTTTTTTGCGGAAATCTAAGAAGAGATGAATTACCTCATATTTTACAACAACATAATATTAGTTTAGAGGAACAAGTTGTATATACAACTAATCTTAATACTAAGAAATTTAATCATAATTTTGATGGTGTTTTGTTTTTTAGTCCTTCAACTGTTCAAAGTTATATTTCAGAAAATAGTTTAGATGAAGGTGTTGCCTTTTGTATCGGAAATACAACGGCGTCCGAGGTTAGAAAACATAGTGATACTATAATCATTGCCAATAAACCCACTGTTGCAAATGTTATCGTTCAAGCCGTAAAATATTTTAAAAATGTGGATTAAGATTTTAAGTATTATTTCGATTTCTTTTCAGTTTATAACTTTTCCATTGGCTGCCCCAGAAATTTTAGGAAAAGAATGGCTCAAAAAAACAGAAGTACTAATACGAAACTCTATCAAGACAATTCCGTTTATTATTTTATTTGTGTTGGGTATTGGGATTGGGCTTGGTTTTTCTTTTGGAGTAATAAAACAAAACAAATTGATAACGATAATTTTAGTTATTGTTATTATTATAATGTCTCTTCTTCGGAAGAAAATAACACTATTTTTAGATAGTAAAATTGTATTACCTATTTTAAATAAATTAATAATCAGTGATAATTTGCGTTTTTCTCTTTTAAAGATTGCAGCGTTTTTGTTCACTATAGCTTTTATTTTACAAATTATAATTATTGTATACTCATGATAAAAAACGATCTATTCCTTAGGGCTTTAAAAGGAGAAACAGTAGAACGACCACCAGTATGGATGATGCGCCAAGCAGGAAGATATTTACCAGAATTCATGGCGTTAAAGAAAAAGTATGATTTCTTTACGCGTTGTAGAACTCCAGAATTAGCTTCTGAGATTACAGTACAGCCTATCGATATCATTGGTCCTGATGCGGCTATATTGTTTAGTGATATTTTGGTAATACCACAAGCAATGAATATTGAGGTTGAGATGAAAGACGGTATTGGCCCGTGGTTACCTAACCCTATTAGATCATTAAAAGATGTAGAACAAGTTGTTGTGCCAGATGTACATGAAGAATTGGGTTATGTAATGAATGCTATAAAACTAACCAAAGAGCGCTTGGATAATAGAGTGCCTTTAATAGGTTTTGCAGGATCACCCTGGACGATCTTGTGTTATGCTGTGCAAGGACAAGGATCTAAGAATTTTGATAAAGCAAAAGAACTTTGTTTTTCTGCACCCGAAGCGGCACATCAACTATTACAAAAAATTACAGATACTACCATTGCATATCTTAAGGCTAAAGTAGCAGCTGGCGTTAATGCTGTACAGGTCTTTGATAGTTGGGGAGGGATGTTATCCCCGGTAGATTATCAAGAATTTTCATGGAAATATATTCAGCAAATTGTAGATGCATTAAAAGACGAGACCGAGGTTATCGTTTTTGGAAAAGGATGCTGGTTTGCTTTACATGATATGGCTAAATCTGGTGCTGCTGCCCTAGGTGTGGATTGGACTTGTTCTGCCCGTAATGCACGTTATCTTACCGGAGGAAATATAACACTGCAGGGTAACTTTGACCCTTCAAGACTGTTGTCTCCACCTGCGGAAATTAAAAAGATGGTAAAACAAATGATTGACGAGTTTGGTAAGGATAATTATATAGCTAATCTCGGACATGGTATTTTACCCAACATACCTGTAGAGAATGCACAGGCCTTTGTTGATGCTGTAAAAGAATATCGAATGTAAAGTATGAATATTTGGGGAATAGTAAGACAATTAAACTTTTGGCAGTTCACTACGTTAGCCAAAATGTTACTTGCTAATCCACTACTTGCATATCCAGCGCTTAAGGCTACCAAAAGAGCATTGTATATTTGTGATATTCATTACAAAAAAACGCATCATAAAAATGGAAGGGCTAACGCTTTTCGACATGCGATATGGAGTTTGCTTGTTTGTAAAGAAACTTTAAAAATTACCAAAACTGAAGCAAAATCTATGATTTGGGCTCAGAAAATTACAGATTTACACGAAAAACTGGCCCCTAATGCACCTTTAGAAACAGCAATGGATTTGCATAATAATGCAATGGGAATACAATTTTTTAGCACTTTAGTCAATGCTACAGAAGAAGAAGTTATTCTTTTTTTAAAGAACAAGACCAATTGTGCAATAAAGGTTACCTCTAGTATTGAAATAGCCAATTACCCTAATGATTTGGTCTATATTTTAGAAAATGAATGATTAGAAGTATTGAAAACTCATATTGTATTGAAACAAAATTTAGGAAATGACTACATATATAAAGTAAATAATCAATCATTACTGAAGGTACTTCGGTATTAAAATAGTCACTTATGTTCAAAAACATCATTAACGGAATCAAGGCGTATTTCGGAACATTTAAATTGATTTCAAAATTAGGCTTATGGAAATATTTTGCCATACCTATATTAATTAGTGTAGTCACCGGAATATTAATCATGGTATTGGCGTATTTCTTTTCGGATAATTTAGGTGCTTTTATTGCTAAAATTTGGATTTGGAAATGGGGATCAGAAACATTTGCTACCATTAGTACATATATTGGTGGATTGTTAATTTTAGTACTGGGGTTAGTGCTATATAAACATATTGTAATGGCATTATCTGCTCCGTTTATGAGTCCGGTTTCAGAAAAAATAGAGCACCATCTTTTAGGAAACACCCAACATGAACACCGTAAAACTTCATTTAGTGAGCAGTTATCAAGAGGTATACGTATTAATATGAGAAACTTATTCAAAGAATTATTGTTTATGATTCCGTTAGTAATTTTAAGTTTTATCCCAGTAGTTGGTATAATAGCAACGATACTTATCTTTTTGATACAAGCATACTATGTAGGTTTTGGAAATATGGACTATACTATGGAACGTCATTTTAATTATAAAGAAAGCGTTCAGTTTGTAAGAAAGCACAGAGGTATTGCTATTGGTAATGGTGCTGTATTTGTAGTAATGTTGTTTATTCCTATTATTGGTTTTATTATAACATTACCGATATCTGTAGTGGCTGCGTCTAGTGAAACTATAAAGATTTTAGAAGAAAAGAAACTAATTGCAATAAAAGGCACATCAGAGTCCCTTCAAAAAATTAAAGAATAAATTTTCACTATTGTGAAAAGAGCTTAAAGAAAATCTAACCATGAGAGATAAATTTTATACCTATATACAAAACCTCCAAGATCGTATAACTTTAAAACTAGAGGAGATTGATGGTAAAGCGAAATTTAAGGAGGATATTTGGAAACGCCCTGAAGGGGGTGGTGGTCGAACTCGCGTTATAGAAAATGGTAATGTATTTGAAAAAGGAGGGGTAAACATCTCGGGTGTAGAGGGAGTTTTACCAAAAGCAATGCAGAGCTATTTTAATGTAGGCGATGTTGATTTTTTTGCTTGTGGTTTATCCCTTGTATTACATCCTAAAAACCCTATGGTGCCAACAGTACATGCAAATTGGAGATACTTTGAAATGTATGATAAAACTGGTACAATAGTAGATAGTTGGTTTGGAGGAGGTCAGGATTTAACACCGTATTATTTGTTTGAAGAAGATGCAAAACACTTTCATCAAATTTGTAAAACATCATGTGATAAACATAACACTGATTTTTATCCCACGTATAAGAAAAAATGTGATGAATACTTTTATAATGCACATCGAGGAGAAGGTAGAGGTATAGGAGGTCTATTTTTTGATTACTGTAAAGCAAATGACGAGATGTCAATGTCTAATTGGTATGATTTTGTAACAGAAATAGGGGATAGTTTTTTAGATGCGTATGTGCCAATTGTAGAAAAACGAAAAGAGATAGCATATACAGATGCACAAAGAAATTGGCAAGAAATTCGACGCGGACGTTATGTCGAATTCAATTTGGTTCATGATAAAGGAACATTATTTGGATTAAAAACAAATGGCAGGATTGAGAGTATTTTAATGAGCTTGCCACCCCATGTACAATGGCGTTATGACCATAATCCAGAACCGGAAAGCGCTGAATCAAAACTAGTTAAAGTGCTTAAAAATCCCGTTGAATGGCTATAATTCAATATTTTTTCTTATATTGCGTACGAATTAATGACGGTAACCTATGTTAAAACCGTAATTTATTAACACAAACGCCCTATGAAAAAATTTCTACTATTGATCACAACAGCCGTCCTTATTGTAGGCTGCGACTTTACATCTAAAAAACCTGGATTCGTCAAGTTTTCTAAAAACACAATCGAGTTTAAGAATAATACCATTGTTCTTACCAGTGATTATGCTAAGACTTCTACAGATGAATTTAAGCAAAAATTAGATTTACTAGACGAGAGTAAACTTAAATTCAAAAAAGTTGCACTTGCCGAATTAAAGAAAATAGAAGATAAAAAAGTCGACTATGAGATATTTATAGATGTTAAAAATGTCGAAAACTATGTTTTCATTTATACGTGTGATTTTTACAAGTTAGATGAGCATAGAGCAGCAAGAGTTGTACAAGCTCTTAGCGATCAAAGAAAAGATGAGGCCAATGTACAAGAAGTGAAGTATAGAAGAATTCACGGACGTTTCTTCTTTACACCTACGTCAAAAGTTGTTAAGCTTAAGTATTTAAAAGCATACAAAAAAGACAGAAAGTTTCAAACAGAGTATATCGTAGCGTCAAAATCTGGAGGTATTGGATTACTGATTAGTAATCTTAAGGATATTGATTTTGAAAACTCGGTAAAGCATTTGGCATCAAAATAATATAAAGAGGCTTCTCTTTGTATTAAAAAATTAAAATGGTATCTAGATAACACGAATGTGGTTATCTAGATACCATTTTTGTATCTTTTCTTTTTATTCAATTTACTACAATAAATAGTTCTAATTCAAAAGATCTTATATATGAAAAGAATAATAGTACTACTACCTATAGTTTTTATCATAAGCTGTGCAAGAACATTAGAACCTACGGCAGAAAACGTAAATAAAATATTTGCTTCAAAGGATTTTACATTTGAATTTAATACGGCAACTGGTAACTGTAAATCGTTAAGTTTTAGGAATGATTATTTGGTTTACAAAAGTGACAAACCCACATTTAGAAGAGAAGTCACTTATGATGAGGTACTTTTGATTAATCAATTTATTCAGAAAATTGTAAATCTACATTCTACCTCCTTAGATCCAAAAACTTCATCATATTACGTGATAAAAAATACAGCATATACCACTACTATAGTTCCTGATCAAGAAGACTATTATTTTGAGGCATTACTCAAAACCTTAAAATTGGATCAAATACACTGAGTGTATATAAATTATTCAAAAAGCAATGTAAAAGTTGTTTCCTTATTTGGTAGGGAATAGAGTTTCAAGCTCCCTCCATGAAGATGCATGATTTGTTTAGAGAGACTTAAACCAATTCCGGTTCCGTCATTTTTAGTGGTAAAAAACGGAACAAAAATCTCATTAATTAGTTCTGTTGGTATTCCGGGACCATTGTCTTTAACAATAATATATTTTTTGTTATGTTCTGCCGTACCTGATATGATTTGTAAATGAGGATTATCAGTTTCCTTTAAGGCTTGTATAGCATTTTTTGCAAGATTTAATAATACTTGTGTTATTAATTTTTCATCTGCATATATTTCTAAATCTTCGGTAGTATTGATCACGTCAAAACTAATAGTATTAAATCCCATTTCATGGCTGGACAGCACTTTTACTTTATCTAAAAGTGTTTCTACTTTGATTAGTGACTTATCAGGAGTAGGGACATTTAGAAAACTTCTATAAGATTGTACGAAACTCATTAAATCTTTCCCCTGATTTTTAATAACTTCTAATCCTTTTGCAGTGTTTTTTACTTTATCATCATCAAGATCTTCAGCCAATAATACACCATTAGAGCCTTTATAATACCTTAAAATAGATTCGGATATAGAGGTGATAGGTGTTACAGAATTCATAATTTCATGTGTCAATACTCGTATTAGTTTTATCCAGGAATCTGTTTCATTTTTGTCTAATTCATTATTAATATCTTGTATGGTTATCAAGTTTAATTTTTCTTTATTTAAAACAATCTCATTAGATTTAATTGCGAGTTGGATCGTCTCTCGTTCATTTGTTAATTGAAAAAGCTGTCGCTCAAAAGGCTCAATGTTCTCAAACATCGCATATAATTTTTTATCAATTTGATCCAATTGTTTGATATGATTTAATGGCGTATAGTTGAGCAATTTCTCGACTTCGGGATTTGCAAAAAGAATATGTCCTTTTTTGTTAAATGTTAGAATACCAATTTCGGCCTGTTTTAAAATCTCTCTATAATATTGTTCCTGAGCTTGATTGTCTAAATACACTTTTTGCATAATTCCATTCAATGAATTAAGACTTTGATTCAATTCATTAAATGATGCTATGTCTCCATTTTCAGGAAAACGAAGTGTGAAATCTTCATTTTTAATAGAATGAAAGAAGAATGCTATTTTTCTATTGTTATAATTTAAATATCGGATTAAAAATATCGTTTGAAATGTAATTATGATTAAAAGAAAAAGAGAGAAAATATACTGTTCTTTAAAAAATAAGAAGGCCATGGCTATTGATACTAGTACAAGCATCGTAACCCTAAATATTAGTTGTCTATAAAAATTTCTACTTACCATTAGCGATCTAATTTCTTCATTTTATTATAAAGTGTCTGTCTAGAAACTCCTAATTGACTAGCGGCGGCACTATAATTTCCGTTATGCTGATCAAGAGCTTTTGTAATCATCAAGTGCTCCATCTCGTCTAGAGTTTCTGGCCCTTTTTCAAAAGACATTTCTTTTGTAGTACTTAATAGAAAATCTGTTGGTTTTAATACATTTCCTTCGCATAAAATCACAGCTCTCTCTATGGTATGTTGTAACTCTCTTACATTACCAGGCCATCGATAAGCTAATAATTTTTCTTCGGCAAAGTTGTTTATTCTAAGTGCTGGTTTATTATATTTTGACCCGAATTTTTTTAAATAGAAATCTGCTAAAATTAAAATATCATTCCCTCGCTCTCGTAGTGGTGGTACTTCTATATGAATTGTATTAATTCTGTATAGCAAATCTTCTCTAAAAACGCCATCCGCTACCATTTGGTTAAGGTTGCAATTGGTTGCGCATATTAACCGAATATCTACAGGTATTGTTTTATTAGATCCTACTCGTACAATAGTTCTATTTTGAATCGCTGATAATAATTTGGCCTGAGTTTGAAGTGATAGGTTTCCTATTTCGTCCAGAAACAGACTTCCCTTATTGGCAGCTTCAAATTTTCCTGCTCGATCTTCTTTGGCATCTGTAAAAGCACCTTTGGTATGACCAAAAAGTTCACTTTCGAATAAGGTTTCTGATATCGAACCCATATCCACTCCAATAAAAACTTCTTTTTGTCTAACAGAAAGTCGATGTAATTCACGAGCAATAAGCTCTTTTCCTGTTCCGTTTTCTCCAGTAATTAATACGTTAACATCTGTTTTGGCAACTTTAGTCACTAGATTTAGTACAGCGGTAAGTGCTTTCGAGTTACCAATGATAAAATTACTATCCTGATTAATTACCTGTTTAAGATGGGATTCTTTCTGCTTTAGTTCTTGAACTTCGTTTTGAGACTTTCGTAATAAATATGCCGATTTTATAGTGGCTAATAGTTTTTCGTTGTTCCAGGGTTTTAATACAAAATCAGTAGCACCTTCTTTTAAAGCCTTTACAGCAAGGTCAACAGCGCCATAAGCAGTCATCATAATTACAGAAATTAGTGGCGCTTTCTTTTTAATTTCTCTAAGCCAAAATAATCCTTCGTTACCAGTATTAACACCAGCAGAAAAATTCATATCCAGCAATACAATATCAAAAGTATTTAAATCCTTAAAAGAAGAGATTTGATTAGGGTTAGAAATTGTTTCTACATTCTTAAATTCGAATTGTAATAAAATTTCTAGCGCACTTAAAAGGCTCTTATTGTCATCTATGACTAAGATTTTTCCATCTTGCATGATATACGGTTTCAATTAATACATTAAAACTACAAATCTTAATGCATACACCAATACAAGTGTAAAATAATTAGACACTATTTGTATAAATATTTTACATTCGTCTAATCCATAATTTTGAATTTTAATCATAAAAACTTGTTAATCAGATAGTTAATTTTATGGCACGAGATTAGACTATGGTTTGGTATCTAAAAAGTATTTTAAGTATTGAAACTAATGAATAATAAAAACCAAATAGTATTTTTTCTCTTGATCTTCGTGGTTCATACGATGTGCTCACAGAAATCATGGTCACTAGATGAATGTGTGACATATGCTGTAAGTCATAATTTACAACTTAAAGATTTTAAATATAATCAAGATTCAAATAAAGAGACATATAAACAATCTATAAGAAGTCTATTACCTAATATAAGTGCATCATCAAATTATATTAAAAACTTTGGTAGATCAGCTAACCCAAATACAAACATTTTCGAGAACACAGAATTTGTTTCAAATAATTACAATTTAAATGCAGAATTAGAATTGTTTAGAGGTTTTCAAAAAGTAAATACTATTAAAGCCACTAAATTTTTATATAAAGCGGCAAATGAAGAAAGGCTACAACAAGAATATTTATTAGCTTTTAGAGTAATGTCTGCATTTTATGATATTCAATTTATGCAAGGACTGCTAGACATCTCTCGAGAACAAGTGCAGGTTTCACAAAACAACCATAATTTGGTTAAGAGACAAGTAGAATTGGGGCAAAAAGCAAAAGCCGACTTGTACGAAGCAGAATCAGCATTATTGGCGGATCAATTATTAGTAACTCAAAATGAAAATAATATAATTGCAGCAAAACTTACTTTGATTCAAGAAATGAACTTAGAAGATGCTACAACGATAACGATTAAATCAACTCCCGTAGCAATTGATCAGAATGAAGTTCTCGTAGATAAGAATAAAGATTCTATTTTTAATACGGCAAAAGATTTTGTACCTATTATTAAGGCTCGAGAGCTTAGAACAAAGGCAGCTAAGAAACAGTTGTCTGCCGCTAGAGGAAACTTATACCCGTCATTATCATTATTTGCAGGTTACGGTTCAAGATATGTAGATAATGGTTTAGATGACGCAGGAGAAGTTATTCCTTTTAATACACAAATAAAGGACAACGCAGCACAATTTGTAGGTGTTTCTATAAACATACCAATTAGTAATGCATGGTCTAATCGTTCAAGAGTTAAACAACAAAAAGTAGCATTAATGCGAGCAGAAAATAATTATGACATTCAAAAACAAGAATTGTATCAATTAATTCAGCAATTAGTGCAAGAAGGAAATGCATTATCAAGAGAATATAAGCAAAGCGAACAAAGAAAGGATGCTCAAGTATTAACTTTTGAAATTGCACAAAAACGATATGAAAAAGGATTAATAAGCGCCATAGAATTAAACCAATCAAAAAACTTACTAGCTAATTCACAAAACGAAAATTTACAGGTACAACTTCGATTAAAAGTAAATGAAAGCACACTAGACTTTTACAAAGGATTACCCGTATTTAATATAAACAGAGCACAATAAAATGGATATAAAAATTGAAAAGAAAAAAGGACTAAGACCTAAACACTACGGATATATTGTTATAGGTGTGATACTGTTCTTTGTAGGGTGGAAAATGGTTTTCGGAAACTCGGCAGCCACCTTTAGAACAGAAAAGGAAAAACTATCGATAGCCAATGTTTCCTTCGGAAAGTTTGATGATTATATCACCATTAATGGCGCTGTAGCACCTATAAGCACTATATATATGGATGCCTATGAAGGTGGACGAGTAACAGAAAAGCTTATCGAAGAAGGAGCGATGGTTAAAAAAGGAGATATCATCCTGACTTTAGAAAACAGAGGTCTTTATGAGCAGATATTGGCAAGTGAAAATAACCTTGCATTAAAACAAAATGATCTGCGATCTACAAAACTTACTTTTGATTCTAGACAAGTAGAAGGTCGAAAAGATTTGGTTAACTCTAAATATGAATTACAAAAACTAAAAAGAAATTACGAGCAAAGTAAAGCATTGTATGAAGATGAGTTAATCTCAAAAGAAGAATACCTAACTGCCAAAGAAAATTTTGAACTTTCGCAAAAACAATTTGATATTATCAAAGTGCAAACCGATCAAGATAACGTATTACGCAGCACTTCTTTAAATGAACTGGATGCGGATCTGGCAAGAATGAAAAAGACATTATCGATGGTATATGAACGTATAGATCATTTAAATGTTAGAGCTCCTGCAGATGGTCAATTAGGATTTTTAGATGCAGAAATAGGGCAAAGTATAGCACAAGGCCAACGTATAGGTCAAGTAAATGTATTAACGGATTATAAAATTGAAGCTACTATTGATGAGCATTATATTGATAGAGTGAAAAGAGATTTAACAGCAATACTTGAACGTAATGGCAAAGAATATCAACTACGTTTACGCAAGGTATACCCCGAAGTAAGAAATGGAAAATTTAAAGTTGATTTAGTCTTCGTAGATCAAAAACCAGAAACGATACGATCAGGACAAAGCTATAACATTAAGCTACAATTAGGAGCATCTAATGATGCTATGCTACTACCAAGAGGAAGCTTTTTTCAAAGTACAGGAGGGCAGTGGATTTTTGTAGTAGATGCCTCTGGAGAAGTAGCCTGGAAAAGACCCATAAGAATTGGTAAGCAGAACTCTAGATATTATGAAGTACTAGAAGGTTTAGAAGCGGGAGAAAAAGTAATTACTTCAAATTATGATAGTTTCGGAGATGCCGAAAAAATAATATTAAAATAAGCAATACACTAAAAAATAAAACAATCAAAAAATGATACAGATAGAAAACTTAAAAAAGAGTTTTAGAACCGAAGAGGTTGAAACCTTGGCCTTAAATAGTGTAAATCTGAAAGTAGAAGAAGGAGAGTTCGTTGCCATTATGGGACCGTCTGGTTGTGGGAAATCTACGTTGTTAAACATTATTGGAATGTTGGATAATCCAAATGAAGGCAGTTATCACTTTAATGGTCATGAAGTAGGAGGATTAAAAGAAAATCAACGTACCAAAATTAGAAAAGGAAACCTAGGGTTCGTTTTCCAAAGCTTTAACCTGATCGATGAACTTACAGTTTTTGAAAATGTAGAATTACCGCTTATTTACTTAAATATGAAAAAAAGTGAGCGAGAACAAAAAGTAAGACAAGTATTAGAACGTATGAAAATTGCACATAGAGAAAAACATTTTCCTCAGCAATTATCAGGAGGACAACAACAACGTGTAGCAATAGCAAGAGCAGTTGTTACTAATGCAAAATTAATATTGGCAGATGAACCAACAGGAAACCTAGATTCTAAAAATGGTATTGAGGTTATGAATTTGCTAACAGAACTTAATCAAGAAGGAACAACCATAGTAATGGTTACCCACTCAGACAGAGACTCACATTATGCACATAGAGTGATAAATCTGTTTGATGGTCAAATCGTAACAGAAAGTCAAAACAAACCTTTCGGGGTTAACGCATAAATCTCATTCATTAACATCAAAAAAATAAACTCATGATAAAGTATATAGCACATTTAATACTCGCAATTTCAATGTTTTTAATGCACATCATAGGTTATGGGCAAACAAAAACTGTACAGGTAAACCATTTTGATAGTGCAATAATAAGCCCACACATTCAAGTAACATTTAAAAAAGGAGATGCAGAACGCGTAATTATTGAAAGTTCAAAAGTTTCTCAAGAAAAAATCAATATCGAAAATGAAGGTAAAACACTTAGAATTTATCTTGATGGAGCAAAAATGGTCACTAAGAATGTAAAAACAAAGAGAGACGAGTGGAACAATCGCAAAAAACCACTTTATAAAGATACGCAAGTGGTAGCAACAGTAATCTACAAAGAGCTTAAAGATCTATCGATTCGTGGAGAAGAGATTATAAAGTGTGAAAGTTTAATAGAGCAAGATGGTTTTAGATTAAAAGCATACGGAGAATCTAAAATTACTATGAACGCACTTAAAGTTAACAATCTAAATGTTACTATGTATGGCGAAAGTTATTTAGAACTTAAAGAAGGTACTGTAAATAATCAAAAATATACAGTATATGGCGAAGGCAAAATAAATACACTAGGTATCGCTAATGAAAACACAAAAATAACAGCTTATGGAGAAGGTAATTTTAGGGTAAATGTTTCAGACCACTTAAAAGTGACTGCATTTGGAGAAGCAACAGTAGCTTATAATGGAAACCCATCTATAAACAAAGGAATAGTAATAGGAAGAGCCGTCATTCAAAAAATGAACTAAGTATTCATTAATCAAATCAATTCATCATCAAAAAACGACAGTTATGTTTAAGAATTATATCAAAATAGCCTGGAGAAGTCTTCTGAAAAATAAACTTCAGACCACCATAAATTTATTAGGACTTACAGTAGGAACTATATGTTGCTTAAGCATAATTGTCTTTGTATTAGCACAGTTGGGTTATGATACTCATCATGAAAATACAGAATCGTTGTATCGCATACGCACAGTAATTACAGGAAATGGTAATGGTGGTGCAGATTTTAATTCGGCAACAAGCTCTCCACCTATTGCTTTTGCCATGAAGGAAGATTTTCCAGAAGTAGTAGAAGCCTGTAGAATTGTTTACTTTGGAGAAGGTAATGATGCACTTATCAAAGTTCAAAATAGCAACAATAGTTATTATGAATCAAGAGGGTATCTTGCCGATTCTACTTTTTTCAAACTATTTAACTATTCATTTGTAGAAGGACGACCATCGGGAGCCTTAACGCAACCAAATACAATAGTACTATCATCAACACTAAAAGAAAAATTATTTGGAAACCAAAATTCAGAAAACCAAACACTTGTGTTAGGAAGTGGAGAAAATGAAATAAAGGTAATAGTAACGGGTGTTTTTGACGATAGCACTAAAAAATCTCACCTTAATCCAAATTATATTTTAAGTATGAATTCTCCTGGATTGGGAGAGTTTGTAAGAAATGAACAGAATTTTGCTACTCAAAACTTTGTACATAGCTATGTAAAGTTACTTCCAGGTTCTGAGCAAAAACAGTTAGAGCGTAAATTGCCTAATTTTATACAAACTCGTGGTGGTCAAAATCTAGCAGATGTTGGATTTGATAAATCTTTGTTTCTGCAAAAAGTAAAAGATATTCATTTGTATTCTAAAGGAATATCTAATCAAATTGATAAAGTTTCTAATATTCAGTATTTATATTTATTGTTGATCTTAGCCTTGTTTATTCAATTAGTTGCCTGTGTAAATTTCATCAATCTTAGTACAGCAAGAGCTAATAAACGAGCTAAAGAGATAGGAATTAGAAAAGCAGTAGGAGCTAATAAAGGATCTTTAGTTCGTCAATTTTTAGGAGAATCTGTTTTACTTTCGTTTTTGGCATTACTTATTAGTATTCCTTTAACGGCGGTAGTATTACCCTTTGTAAATATATTGACTAAAGGAAATATAGAATATACTGCTTTGTTCCAAATTGAGGCTTTATTACCATTAGTAGTTTTAAGTATTGTTAGCGGTTTATTTGCAGGTGCATATCCAGCACTGGTTTTGTCATCGATAAAACCGATTAAAGTACTAAAAGGAACCATTAATGTATCATCAGGAAATGGAAATTTCCGTAAGGCATTGGTCGTTTTCCAATTTATAGTTTCTATCACCCTAATTATTGCAGTAATAGTAGTGAATAAGCAAGTAAAATATTCACAAAATTTGGATATGGGATTTGATAAAGAAAATCTCATAGCAATCCGATTAGGTACCGATGAAACCGTGAGCAGATTTAGTGCATTACGATCACAGATATTAAATGTTTCGGGGGTATTAGATGCAGCAGGAAGTAATCATTACCCATCAGAATTTATTATGGGAGATTTGGGACTTCATCTTCCAGGAGGTAATCCAGCAAACCAAACCTTGGTAAAATACAATGGCGTTAGCGATAATTATTTTAAAACAGTAGGAACTTCATTTCTTGCAGGTAGAGATTTAAGAGCAAATGATAGTACCCAAATTGTAGTTAATAAAGCAACTATAGATGCATTTAATATTGATTTAGAAAATGCCTTAGCTTCTAAACTTATTCAAACGTATGAGGGTCGGGTTAGTGAGTACGAGATTGTAGGTGTGGTGGATAATTATCATTTCTCATCGCTAAAAGAATCTATAGCTCCAATTATGCTTTTTAATGAAAATGCTCCTGGATGGGTAATCGTTAAAACAGAAACTAAAGATTATAAAACACTATTAGCTAATCTAGAACAAAGTTGGGAATCTACTAATCCAAATACACCGTTTGTGTTTCACTTTATTGATAGTGAAGTTGAAAAGTTATTTGCAGAAGAAAAACGATTAGGTCAAATATCAATTGTATTCACATGTTTGGCAATTTTAATTAGTTGTCTAGGACTTTTTGGACTTATTTCATTCATGGCAGAGCAGAAAAAGAAAGAAATTGGGATCCGCAAAGTATTGGGTGCAAGTGTAGGAAATGTGGTTAATATGCTTACAAAGGATTTTGTGAAATTGGTCGCAATTGCCCTACTTATTGCTGCACCACTTGCTTATTATTATTTAGAAAATTGGTTAGAAGGTTTTGCTTACCGCATTTCGATTGATTGGTGGCTTTTCATACTTGCCGGGGGAATCACAATGGTGATAACTGTATTAACTGTATCGATACAGGCATTTAAAGCAGCTACAGCTAATCCTACCAAAAGTTTAAGAACAGAATAAGTACCTGACAGACCTCGAAGATTTTAAAAACCTTCGAGGTCTTAATCAAATTATAAAATAACAATTATCATGTTTAAGAATTATATCAAAATAGCATTAAGAAACCTTTGGAGAAGACGTGGCTTTTCTCTGATTAATATAAGTGGATTAGCAATTGGCCTTACCGCTGGGTTTCTAATTTTATTATATGTTAATTTTGAATTAAGTTATGATCGTTTTCATACAAAGTCAGACAATATCTATCGAGTTGTAGCAGATTTAAAAACACCCTCGGATCATTTACAATTATCACAACCAGCTTGGGCAGTAGCACCACATTTAGAAGAACAATTCTCCGAAATAGAATCTGCTGTTCGAATTCTAAATATGAATATGTTGGTTCGGAATGATGAAATCAAGTTCAAAGAATCTAATGCTATCGCAGCAGATCCAGCATTTTTTGAAGTGTTTGATTTTAAATTATTACAAGGAGACCTTAACACAGTTATTAAAGAGCCTTATAGTATTGTTTTATCTAAAACAACTGCTCACAAATATTTTGGTGACGAAAATCCAATAGGGCAGTCATTAAAAATTACCGAAGACGGATATATCACAAAAATCACTGGCGTGATGGAGGATATTCCTGAAAATTCACATATCCGCGCAGATATGGTACTATCCTTAACTACATTCACAGAAGATCTGGATAAGGAACTAAACACAGCTTGGGGTAATTATGATCCCGCAGCATACATTTTGGTGAATTCAAACGTCAAAAAAGAGCAGTTAGAACCAAAGTTTGAAGATTTTTTAGAGAGAAATTGTGGAGAAGAAATGAGAGAATTTCAAATGTTTGCTACGCTTTTTTTGGAACCTTTCGAAGATGTCTATTTACATTCAACGCGTGGGGGAAAAGGTGATGGAAACATTAATAATATTTACATTTTCTCTATTGTAGCACTTTTTATTCTTTTGATTGCTAGTATCAACTTTATCAATTTAACCACAGCACGTTCTGTAGAAAGAGCAAAAGAAGTTGGGGTTCGTAAAGTAATCGGTGCAGAAAAAGGACAACTAGCATTGCAATTTGTAGGAGAATCCATTATTATAAGTATTATTGCGTTTATAATTAGTATTGTTTTATCCGTAGTATTTCTTCCTTTATTTAATGCCGCTGCTGGTAAGATAATAAGCTCGGGTGTTTTTTCAAGCGGTATTAATATATTAATACTTTTTTCAATTTCTTTGAGTATTGGAATCCTTGCAGGGTTGTACCCAGCATTTGTATTATCTTCTTTCAGACCAGTAAGTGTTCTTAAAGGAAATTTCTCTACAGGAACCCAAGGTACAATCTTAAGAAAAGGATTGGTGACTACACAATTTACAATATCCATTGCATTAATTATCGGAACCATAATTATTTACAATCAAACCAATTTTATGCGTAATCAAGAATTGGGATTTAGTAAAGAACAATTGTTAATTTTAGAAACAAACGCTTCTCCTAAACAATTGGCATTTCAAAATGCTATTGAAAAATTACCTGGTGTAAAATCTACAAGTCTTGGTTCTAGTGTACCTGGAGGAGGAAATTCTAATGCGTATTCAGAAATTGAAAATAAAGCGGGAGAACTTCAAGCAGCCAATCTTGCGCTCTATTTTGTGGATTATGATTATATCTCTCAATTTGAATTAGAACTTGCTGCAGGACGAGGTTTCTCAAAAGAATTTGCCACCGATTCAACAGAAGCAATGGTAATTAATGAAGAAACAGCAAAAATAATGGGGTACAGTAACCCCGAAGAAGCAATTGGAGCCAAATTCAAACAATGGGGAAGAGAAGGACAAGTTATAGGAGTAATAAAGGATTTTCACTTTAGATCTTTACAACAAAATATCAGTCCGATGACCATGAGAATAGAATCGGATAGAAATGATCTTATAGCGGTTAAAATTGCTGGGCAAAATATAAAACAAACAATTGCCTCTATTGAGAGTCAATGGAGCTCTATATTACCTACAGAGCCATTTGATTATTATTTTTTAGATGAATTTTTTGATGAACAATACCGTACCGAAGAACGATTTGGAGACTTGTTTTTAAATTTTGCAATATTAGCAATTCTTATTTCCTGTCTAGGTTTATTGGGACTTGCCGCGTACAGTACACTTCAAAGAAAAAGAGAAATAGGCGTTAGAAAAGTATTAGGAGCTTCAGTTACCGAAGTAGTACGATTACTATCTAAAGATTTTCTAAAACTGGTAGTGATCGCTTTTTTAATAGCATCACCGATCGCATGGTTTATCATGGATTATTGGTTAAGCGATTTTGCATATCGAATAACCATACAATGGTGGATGTTTGGATTAGCAGGGGTTTTAGCAATTGTTATAGCATTATTAACAGTGAGTTTTCATGCCATAAAAGCATCAGTAGTTAATCCTGTAAAAAGTTTAAGAACAGAATAAAATCAAACAGAACCCCTAAGGTTTTTAAAACCTTAGGGGTTTAGCAAAGAAATAAAATCATGTTTAAGAATTATATCAAAATAGCTTGGAGAAATCTTTTAAAAAACAAAGGATATTCTGCTATAAATATTGGAGGTCTGGCTATAGGCATGACTTGTTTTTTATTGATAACGTTGTTTG
Source organism: Aquimarina aggregata (assembly GCF_001632745.1). Classification (GTDB taxonomy): domain Bacteria; phylum Bacteroidota; class Bacteroidia; order Flavobacteriales; family Flavobacteriaceae; genus Aquimarina; species Aquimarina aggregata. The sequence goes on from NZ_LQRT01000060.1 coordinate 49,484, forward strand.
TGAGGAATGAACTTTCTTATGATAGTTATCATGAAAATGGTGATAATATATATAGAGTTGTTCACCATAGTAGCAAAGATAATTTAGATGATAGATGGATATGGGGTAATGCGCCAGTTGGAAAAGCTTTAAAAAGTGATTTTTCTGAAGTTATTGAAACAGTTCAATTTTCAGGAAGATCTGATGTGCTGTTAGATTATAATGAACGTTCTTTCCAAGAAGCCAATTGTTTTTATGTAGACCCAACGGTATTCGATGTATTTAGTTGGCCTTTAATTTCAGGAAACCCAGAGACCGCTTTAAAAGCTCCATATTCTATAGTGTTAACCGAGAGCATAGCAAAAAAGTATTTTGGTAATGAGGATCCAATGGGAAAAAGTATTGATGGGGTTGGTGGTAGAGCCAATGATGGCGTATACACGGTTACAGGTGTAATGAAAGATGTACCATCTAATTCACATTTTTCTTTTGATATCCTTATGTCTATGAGCTCCTTTTACCAAACTAGACCAGGTATTTTTGATGCTTGGGGATATGTTGATTTTTATACCTATTTTTTGGTAAACGATAATTTTGATCAAACGGCATTTCAAGATAAGATGCCAGATTTTCTGAAAAAAAACAGACCCGCTGGAGATGCTCAATACTATTATGATCTTTCATTTGAGCCACTAAAAGATATGTATTTAAATTCTAAAGCTGCTCGACAACCAGGAATTACAGGTAACTTATCTAACATTTACATTTTTATTATTATTGGCTTTTTTATACTCGTAATTGCTTCTATTAATTTTATGAATCTTGCTACTGCCCGTTCGTTAGACAGAGCAAAAGAAGTTGGAGTACGCAAAGTAATTGGAGCAGATAAAAAAGGATTGATTTATCAGTTTTTAGGAGAGTCATTACTTATGGGTATGTTATCCGCAGTACTAGGTTTGGTATTGGTGATGATATGTCTTCCTTGGATGAATACAATAACAGGAAAGCAATTTCTAATCAGAGAAATTTTTAATGGTTTTACGCTGTCATTATATTTTGCAACAGCATTTATTACAGGAATATTAGCGGGGAGTTATCCTGCTTTTATATTATCTAACTTTAAACCATCAAGTGTACTTAAAGGAACTTTTAGCACTTCAAAAAAAGGAGTTAATCTTAGAAAGGGGCTTGTTATATTTCAATTTAGTCTTTCGATCGCTTTAATTGCAAGTACTGTAATAGTATATTCTCAGTTAGACTATATGCTAAATAAGAACTTAGGTTTTGATAGAGAACAACAGTTAGTTATAGATTTCAACTGGGATGGTCAAGTACGTGATAATATAGAAACCATTAAAAGAGAGTTTTTAAATCATCCAGATATTAGTTCAGTTTCAGCCTCACGAACTGTTCCAGGAGGTCATTTTCCCGCGGCAGGAACTAATATAGAGACAAAAGAAGGGCCGATGAAAAATTTTGATCCTTTCTTATACGAAATAGATGTTGATTTTATACCTCATTATAATATTGAAATAGTCGCAGGTAGAGCTTATTCTAGAAATTTTGCAACAGATACCATTTCTTCGATGATAATTAATGAAGCTGCTGTAAAAAGTTTTGGATATACAGATCCATCTGAAATTATAGGAAAACAATTTGAGCAATGGGGTAAAGAAGGTACAATTATTGGGGTAGTTAAAGATTTTAATTATTTATCCTTACACCAAAAAGTAGCTCCCTTAACACTACGATTAGAACCTAGCAGTAGTAGATACTTTTCATTACAAATAAAATCCCAAAACCTTCAGAAAACTATTAAGGATATAAAAGATAAATGGGCTGCTTTGGCTCCACATCGTCCATTTTTATATAGCTTTTTGGATGATTCTTTTAATACACAATATGAAGCTGATTTTAAGTTTAAAAAGTTATTTACCATCTTTTCATTTCTAGCCATTTTAATTGCTTGTTTAGGTTTATTAGGCTTAGCAATTTATAGTGCCATGCAAAGAACCAAAGAAATTGGTATACGTAAAGTATTGGGTGCAGAAGCTTCGAGTATTGTAAAATTATTGTCAAAAGACTTTATCAAATTGGTACTTATCGCGGTCGTTATAGCGACACCTTTTTCTTGGTACGCTATGCATAAGTGGTTAGGAGGGTATGCATATCGGGTAGACGTAAATTGGTGGGTATTTGGTATGGCAGGTATGATAGCACTTGCAATAGCAATTTTAACGATAAGCTTTCATGCAATAAAAGCATCAATGGCAAATCCCGTAAAAAGTTTAAGAACAGAATAGCGTAATAGACCACAAAGGTTTTTAAAACCTTTGTGGTCTGAACCATATTATCAAATCACAATATCATGTTTAAAAACTATCTAAAAATCGCTTGGCGAAATTTACTCAGAAACAAGAGTTTCTCTGTATTAAATATTGTTGGACTTTCTATTGGTCTTGCGGTAACGACACTCATAGTGATTTGGGTGAATTTTGAAATCGGGATGGACCAATTTCATGAAAATAAAAATAGAATTTATCAAGTGTATAATCAACATCCGGTAAATGGAGAGATATGGACATGGAATTCTACTCCTAAAATCATGGGACCCATCATCCAAGAGGATTATCCAGAAGTTGAAAGTGCAGTAAGATTACAAGAAGATTCTGAGTTTTTATTTGCACAAGGTGATGTACGAATAAACGGTAACGGAATTATAACAGACCCAGATTTTCTGAAAATGTTTAGTTTCCCTTTGTTAGAAGGAAGCATAGAAACTGTTCTAGAGGATGTTAATTCGGTTGTTATTACAGAATCTTTTGCAAAAAAAATGTTTGGTAACGTACCCGCAGTAGGTAAAATAGTAAAAGTAGATAACACCGATAGTTTTACGATTAGTGGAGTTTTAAAAGATTTACCATCAAGTACAGCTTTTGAATTTGATTTTTTGATGCCTTGGGCATTTTTAAAACAACGTGGATGGGATGATAAAAATTGGAGCAATAATTCTATTGCCACTTTTGTAATGCTTAAAAAAGAAGCCGATCATGCTGCGTTCATAAAACGAATAGAAGGCTTAAGAAAAGTGTATGACAAAGACTCTCCAGAAATGGTAACGTACTTGTACCCATTTACACGTTCCTGGTTGTATTCGAACTTTGAAAATGGTAAGGAAATAGGAGGTAGAATAGATGTGATTAGAATGTTTGGTATCATAGCAAGCATAATTTTGATAATTGCCTGTATAAATTTTATGAACTTGAGTACAGCTCGAAGTGAGAAAAGAGCAAAAGAAGTAGGCGTACGAAAAGTTGTAGGAGCAAGAAGATTGGCACTTGTAAGTCAGTTTTTAGGAGAATCAATATTCATATCATTCATTGCAGCGGTATTTGCCCTTATATTCGTTATAATTGGATTACCTCATTTTGGTGCATTAGTAGAAAAACCATTATCATTAGATTTGACTAATGTTGGATTTTGGATATCGGCTTTTGGGGTAATATGTTTTACTGGTCTTTTGGCGGGTAGCTATCCTGCGTTGTTTCTTTCAGGGTTTAAACCTTCTTCTGTATTAAAAGGAACATTTATTAAGTCAAATGCTGCGGTTACACCAAGAAAAGTTTTGGTGGTTCTTCAATTTTCTGCTGCGATTATATTGATTACTTCTAGTATGATTGTAGCACAACAGTTAAAAAAAGTACAAGACAGACAAACGGGTTATTCTAAAAGCAATTTAGTTTATACGTCAATAGAAGGTGATGTAGAAAAAAATTATGCCCTCATTAAAGAAGAATTATTGGCTTCTGGAGCTGCCACTTCAATAACGAGAACTAGTTCTCCAATTACTGAGGGTTGGAGCAATACTTGGGGGTTTGAATGGCAAGGAAAAAACGAAGAAAATAAGATCATAATCCAAAGGTTCGTAGCCGATGAAGATGTGTCAGAAACTTTAGGTGTAGAAATTGTTGAAGGTCGTGATCTGGATTTAGATATGTATCCAACAGATTCTACGGCAGTACTTATTAATGAGTCTGCCGCGGCACTAATGAATTTTGATGAGCCTATTGGTCAGATTGTAAAAGATAACGGTATAGACTGGCATATTGTAGGAGTTGCAAAAGATTTTGTGTTAGAATCTCCGTTTCAAAAGATAGACCCAATGGTGATAGAAGGTGCCAAAGCTTGGTTTAATATAATCCATATAAAACTCAATACAGCAAATAGCACTTCAGAAAGTCTTGCCAAAGTAGAAAGTGTATTTCGAAAATACAACCCCGAATATCCATTTGAATACGAATTTGTAGATCAGGAATATGCTCAAAAATTTAACGATGAAAAAAGAACAGGTCAGCTCGTAAGCTTATTTACATTGCTTACCATTTTTATTTCCTGTCTAGGTTTATTTGGTCTTGCTAGTTACATGGCAGAAAATAGAATCAAAGAAATTGGAATTCGTAAAGTTTTAGGAGCATCTGTAACTAGTATTACAACATTACTTTCTAAGGATTTCCTAAAGCTGGTTTTAATTGCTATCGTTTTAGCAGTGCCAATTTCCTGGTACTTTATGAATAATTGGTTAGAGGATTTTGCCTACAGAATAAAGATCTCATGGTGGATTTTTGTTTTAGCAGGAGTTGTTGCACTTGCTATTGCTCTAATAACAGTAAGTTATCAATCAATAAAAGCAGCGATAGTAAACCCTATAAAAAGTTTACGTACTGAGTAATATCATCATCAAAAAAGAATAATTATGTTTAAAAATCATCTTAAAATTGCCTGGCGAAGTCTTAAAAAACAACCCTTTTTTACTTTTCTGAACACTTTTGGATTAGCTATCGGAATGGCAGGAGGCTTACTTATTTCATTATATATCTATGATGAACTAAGTTATGACACAATGTTTGCTGATTCTGATCAAATCTATAGAGTAAATGCTGATATTAAATTTGGTGGTGACGCGCACGAATCGGCAGAAGTATCTGCGCCAATGGCAGCAGCAATGAAAAATGATTTTTCTCAAGTAAAAGTCACCACAAGATTTAGAAATATAGGGAGTGTATTGATCAAAAAAAGCAATGCTGAGTTAAATGCAAAAGAATTACAAGGCACCTATGCAGATGCTACTTTTTTTGAAATGTTTGGTATTGAATTATTGTATGGAGATGTCAAAACAGCTTTAACTAAACCAAATACTTTGGTGTTAACAAAAAGTGCCGCAGAAAAGCATTTCAAATTAGATGAAGCATTAGGACAGCTGGTTGTACTAGAAAATTCTGAAACATATACCATAACGGGTATTATGGATGATCTTCCACAAAATTCTTTTCTAAAAGATCGCAGTGTTTTTATGGCTATGTCGGGATATGAAGATGCACAAGCGATGGAATGGACTAGCCATAATTATTTCACTTTTGTTAAACTTATTAAAGACACGAATATTGATGATTTTAATTTTTTATTAGAGTCAATGATAGATAAATATATTATTCCTTATGCTCAAGCTTTTTATCCTGGAATAACCAAAGAACAATTTATCGCTTCTGGCAACTATATTAATTATAGTATAATGCCATTGACAGATATCCATTTACATTCCAACAGAATTACAGAATTGAGTCCAAATAGTAGTATGCAAAATGTATATATTCTTTCTTTTATTGGTGTTTTCTTAATTCTTTTAGCCAGTGTAAACTTTATGAATTTATCTACGGCACATTCTCTTAAAAGAGCAAAAGAGGTTGGTGTTCGTAAAACCTTGGGTTCTAGCAGATTTGGTTTAATAAAGCAATTTTTAACAGAATCAGCGATTATTTCTTTTATCTCACTAGTCTTATCAATACTCTTGGCTGTAATAGCACTCCCTTTTTTTAATACACTATCAGGAAAAACAATTGCAATACCTTTTACAAACCCTATATTTTGGTTTATAGTATTTTTAGCTACAGCTGTACTCGGTATTTTTTCTGGAAGCTATCCGGCGTTCTTTATGTCTAAATTTATACCTGTAAAAGTATTAAAAGGATCTGCAGGAGTCAGTAATGGCGGAGGTCGGATAAGAAATTCATTAGTAATTTTTCAGTTTGCAATATCGGTTTTTCTGATTGTAAGCACCTTAGTTGTGTTTCAACAATTAGAATTTATTCAAAATAAGGATATTGGTTATACCAAAGATCAAGTTTTAATTGTTAATGATGCATATGCAGCAGGAAATCAAGTTACTTCTTTTAAAGAAGAGGTTCAGAAGCTTGGACAAGTAGAAAGTGTATCTCTAAGTGGTTACTTACCCACACCTTCTTATAGGAATAATTCTTCATTCTTCAAAGATGGATCTACAGAACAAGAAAATGCAATAAACATGCAGACGTGGGATGTAGATCATGATTATTTAAATACACTTAAGATAGAAATTATTGCAGGACGAGATTTTAATAAGGCGTTTAGCGCTGACTCTTCGGCAATTATTTTAAATGAATCTGCAGTTGCAATTATGGGCTTACAGCCCGAAGAGGCATTAGGAATTAGGTTGTCTCGAGAATTAGGATCAGAAAACCCTGAATTTTCTAAGGTTATTGGTGTAGTTAAGAATTTTCACTTTGAATCATTACGAGAAGATATAGGCGCATTAAGTCTTAATTTAAGCAGCTCTTCGGGATCAATGTCTGTTAAATTAGCGCCAGGTAATTTTTCAAATACAATTGCAAATATCGAGAATATATGGAATCGAGTAGCTCCAGGTCAACCCTTTAGTTATCGATTTTTAGAAGATTCTTTTAATGATACTTATCAAGCGGAAAAACGGTTAGGACGTGTTTTTATAACATTTACGATACTCTCTATTTTAATTGCATGTTTAGGATTATTTGGATTAGCCGCCTTTAATGCAGAAAAACGGACCAAAGAAATAGGAGTGAGAAAGGTATTGGGAGCAAGTGTTAGTCAAATCTCATATAGACTAACTATAGATTTTCTGAAACTAGTAGGAATCGCTATTCTGGTTTCATTACCGCTTGGTTGGTATGCTATGAATAAATGGTTAGAAGACTTTTCGTACCGAATAGAAATTGGATGGGGAGTATTTGCTACTGCTGCTTTTTTGGCCATAATCATTTCTATACTTACTGTAAGTTATCAAAGTATTAAAGCTGCTATTGTAAACCCTATAAAGAGTTTAAGAACAGAATAAAGTCATGATAACCCCGAAGATTTTTTTTAAACCTTCAGGGTTATCAAAAAAACAAAACTATGTTTAAAAATCACTTAAAAATCGCCTGGAGAAACCTTCGTAAGAGAAAAGTATTTGCCTTTATTAATATTCTTGGATTGGCATTGGGATTTGGATGTACTACTTTGATATTCTTATATGTTAGCCATCATCTGCAATTTGATACATTTCATAATAATGCGGATCGTATTTACCGTGTCGTAACCGAAGAACATCGTGATGATATAGAATATGATGCAGCTGTTCCTCCAGGGTTTGCAAAAGCGTTTGAGTTGGATTATGATTATGCAGAAAAAGTAGCTAGTTTTTATATCAGAAAAAATTGGCAAGTTAATGGCTCTGATGGTAATGAGGAAAAACGTTTTAAAGAAGATATTGCATTTGCAGAACCTGAGTTTTTTGATATTTTGAATTTTCCTTTATTAGAAAAATTAGGAGATCAAACACTTGCAGAACCAAATACGGCATATATAACAGAGAGATTTGCTAAAAAAATGTTTGGAGATCAAAATGCATTAGGGCAAACTTTTGTTCTTGATAATAATCAAACCATTTCTGTAATCGGGGTTCTTAAAAATTTACCAGAGAGAACACTTATAGAAGCTAGTATTTTTCCATCATTTAAAACATTAAAAAGTTATGATGATTTTGTGTCTAGTGGCTCTTGGGGTGGTATTAATAGTAGCTTAATGTGTTTTACATTATTAAGGCCTAATCAAAATATTGCTCAAATAGAAAATAGACTAGTAGAATTGGTGACGAAGCATCGTTCTAAAAGTAAAAATGTACATCGTTATAAATTGCAAGCGCTTAATGATATACATTTTAATAATAAATATGGAGGAATAAATGTTAATCTGCTTTGGATCTTCTCTTTAATAGGTTTTTTCTTAATTGTAGTTGGCTGTATTAACTTTATAAATATTTCTACTGCACAAGCATTTACACGTTCTAAAGAAATTGGAATTCGAAAAGTACTAGGAGGTTTTAGACAACATCTTTTTTGGCAGTTTATTTCAGAGACGTTTATTATTAGCCTTTTTGCTATGGTAGTTGGTTTAGTAATTGCAGCTGCAACTTTACCATCATTTAATACACTTTTTGGACTTGATCTTTCTATACAATCACTACTAGAATTCAAAATAATAGGTTTTATAATAATATTGCTCGTAATAGTTGCTCTTTTTGCAGGTAGCTATCCTGGAATATTATTAGCAAGAATCCTTCCCACCTTAGCACTTAAAGGAAAACTAACTGAAAAAGATACTGGTGGAAAACTAACTAGAAAAATCTTGGTAACCGCACAGTTTACAATTTCAATTGTTCTTATAGTAGCTACAGTTATTATCGGAAAGCAGATAAACTATGCTGTTAATGCTGATTTAGGTTTTGAAAAAGATGCCATTATAATGATCGAGATTCCAGAAGATATAAAATATGTTAAGTTAAAAGGATTAAAGGAACGTATTACGAAACTTTCTGGAGTAGAAAAAATGACAGCATGCTTATCTAGCCCAGGAGCTTCTTACAATAATTGGGGTACAGGAATAAAATACAATAACCGAGCAGAGGCAGAAGAATTCTCAATTTCGGCTAAACTAGCCGATGCTGATTACATCAAAACTTTTGGATTAGAAATAATTGCAGGACGTAACTTTTTCCCAACAGATTCGGTAACAGAATTAGTAGTAAATGAAAGGCTAGCTCAAAAATTAGGACTTGAGTCGCCAGATGAGTTAATCGGAAAGAGAATAGAAGTAAATGGAGGAGATACCAAAGGTACCATTGTAGGTGTTGTTGCAGATTTTCATGATCGCAATTTTCAAAGAAGTATTAGTCCAATTTTTATAGCACCTTACGTTAGTGGGTACTCTAATTTTGCAATTAAAATTCAAGGTAAAAACGCAAAATCTACCTTGGCAGAAGTCGAAAAATTGTGGCAAGAAGTATTTCCAAAATACATTTATGAATTCACATTCATGGATGAGCGTGTCGCAGAGCAATATGCCGACGAACAACGCTTTTTATCAATGTCAAAACTGTTTTCTGCACTGGCAATTTTTATTAGTTGTTTAGGGCTTTATGGATTGATTTCATTTTTTGTAGCTCAACGTAAAAAAGAAATAGGTATTAGAAAAGTACTAGGAAGTAAGGTAAGTGATATTTTGATCTTGTTTACACAAGATTTCTTTAAACTCATTTTTGTTGCAGGTATTATCGCATCACCATTAGCATGGTATTTTATGGATAACTGGCTTCAAAATTATCAATATAGAATCGCAATAGACTGGTGGATATTTGCCTTGGCAATAGGAAGTATAGTTCTAATCACTTTTGTGACAATAAGCTATCAAGCATTAAAAGCAGCAACCGCAAATCCTATCAAAAGTTTGAGGACAGAGTAGTTATCATCATCAATAAAACAAAAAATTATGTTTAAAAATCATATTATAATTGCTTGGCGTAATCTATTAAAGAATAAGGCTTTTACCTTGCTTAATATTGTTGGCTTATCTGTTGCAATTGGAGTAGCAATATTATTGAGCATGGCTGCTTTTTTTGAGCTTTCTTATGATAATTTTCATAAAAAAGGCGACACTGTTTATCAACTATACTCAGATTGGCAAATACCAGGAGGTAACGATATTAATGTACCACAGCCAATGCCACTTGCTACGGCTTTAAAAGATGAAGTACCAGGAATAAGTAAAATTTCAAGATATCTAGATGGACATACCTTATTACTACATAATAAGAAAGAACTTACCGTGGATATGACATGGGTGGATCCTGATTTTTTCTCAATATTCTCATTTCCATTAGAGACAGGAAATCAAGATACGCTACTTCAAGAAGCCAATACCGTTGTTATGACCAATAAAATGGCAACCACTATTTTTGGAAATAGTGATGTTATAGGCAAAACAATAGATTTATTAATAAAAGGTAAAAAGACACCATTTGTTATTACGGCTATCCTAAAAGATGTGCCAGATAATAGTACGATACAGATAGGTGTTTTAGGTAATTTTAAGGATTCTCCAAGATATCACGAAGTGAAGAATAGATGGGATCATTCGAATCACGAAGTATATATGGAACTTCAAGAAGGGGTTTCTGTATCTCAGTTTGAAAAAAGCACAAGATCCTTAGTAAACCTTCATTTCAAGGAAGAAATAGAGAACACAAAAAGAGATGGAGCTTCTCCAGATGAAAATGGACAATTTGTTCAATTAAAGTTAAACTCATTTAAAGATGCTCATTTTAGCAATTATAAAAAAAATGAGGTAGTAGTAAGTAGAGCATTGCCTTATGTTATACTTGGGATAGCAATTCTTTTACTTTTTATAGCTTGTGTAAATTTTGTAAACATGAGTATCGCAAAAAGCACCAACAGATTACAAGAAATAGGTATGCGTAAAACGTTAGGCGCTGGAAAAAAACATGTGTTTTTACAATTTTGGAGTGAAAGCGTATTAGTGTTTTTGGTAACACTTCTTTTAGGAGGTTTTTTAAGTTTCTTACTGCTAGACGAATTCAAATCTTTGTTTAATACTGGAGCAACCTTTAATAACACGTTGTCATTAGGTACAATATTTGTTTTTGGGGTGATCTTCCTTTTGTTAACGGGGATTACTGGAGGATACCCTGCACTATTACTTAGTAAACTAGGAACGTTACAAGCTCTTAAGGGTAAAGTGCAAATTAATGGTAGAGACAGGGTTCGTGATATACTCATGATCATACAATTTGCAATCGTAATCCTTTTGATAAGCGGAACTTTTGTATTGAGAGGGCAATTACAATATATGCGAACGAAAGATTTAGGTTTTAATAAAGAACAAGTAATTTCTGTGCCGCTTAACGGAAAGAGAAACGGGTATAAACTGGTAAACCTATTAAGAGAAGAGTTTAAGGATCAACCTGATATTATTAACATAACCGCATCTAGAGGTAATTTAGGAAGAGGAAGAGACGGGAGTCAATATACCAGTCAGATAGGTTTTGATTATAAAAATCGGCAAGCGCGAAGTCATATGTTCATAGTTGATTATGATTATTTAAAAACTTTAGATATAAAATTACTTTCTGGTAGATCCTTCGATCGTAGTTTCGGGTCTGATAGCTTATCAGTAGTCATTAATGAAGCCATGGTAGAGGAGCTTCAAGAAACAGATCCTATCGGAAAAAAACTCAGAATGAATAGTATTGATTATACTGTTGTAGGAGTCGTAAAAGATTTCAATTTCAAAAAATTAGATCAGACAATAGCACCAATGACGCTATTCATGAGCAGTCAAAAAGATGTACGATATGCCTATTTTAAAATAGCACCTACCAATATATCCCAAACATATGATCACATTAGAAGTATCTGGAAAAAATTAGAGCCAAACGCTACGTTTTTGGGATCCTTTTTAAACGAAAATATTGATAGGACTTTTAAAAAAGAGAGGATAATGATCACGATTATTACTAGTGGTGCTGCGATTGCAGTGTTGTTAAGTTGTATCGGTTTACTAGCCATATCACTTTTGGTAGTTAATATGCGTACCAAAGAGATTGGTGTGCGCAAAGTAATTGGAGCAAGTGTATTTTCATTAATAGTACTATTGGCCAAAGATTTTGTTAAACTGGTAATCATTTCATTTATAATTATTATACCAGTGGCTTGGTGGTATTCAAACCAATGGTTACAAGAGTATTCTTACAGAATGGACCTAAGCATATGGTTTTTTATAGCTGCAGGATTATCTGCCATTGGTATTGCTTTGGGAACAATTGGTTTTGGGACTATTAAAGCCGCATTGCAAAATCCTGTAAAAAGTTTGCGTTCTGAATAATTTATTAATAAAAGGAAACGAAAATTATGTATACTTTATATTTTAAAATAGCCGTTCGATACCTTTTAAAGCATAAGCTCTATTCTTTTATTAATATATCTGGATTAGCAATAGGAGTGGCTTCCTTTATTTTGATTATGGTCTATGTTAATTATGAACGTAGTTATGATCAATTTAAAGGATCTGAACACGTATACAGGGTGTATATGGATTATTTAGAAGGCGATACTTTTGTAGCAGGTGATGCGCAATCCTATAATCTTTCTGGACCAACATTTAAACAAGAGTTTCCAGAAGTATTGGATTTTGTACGATTTTATCAATTGGATAAAGTTACTTTTAAAATAGGGGAGCAAACGTTAGAAGAAACCCGCGGTAGCTTAGCAGATCCGTCTTATTTCGATATTTTCAATCAAAGTCTAATTAAAGGAGATACTGCAACTGCATTAAAAGAGCCAAACTCTATTGTACTTACCCAAACAGTAGCTCAAAAACTCTTTGGTAAAGAAAACCCTATCGGTAAAACCATATCTATTTTTTGGGGATCTCCAACCTTGGCTACAGTAACTGGTGTAATGGCAGATGTTCCCGAAAACACCCATTTTAAAATCAATTATTTATTGTCTTTTAAAACAATAAAAACATGGGATGAATTCGATGGTCAAAAAGAACTCGAGTGGAGTCGAAATAATTATTTTACCTATCTAAAACTAGATAAAAATGCAGATATAGGATTACTTCAAAAAAAAATAATAGAAAGTGATTTTGAAGATGATCCAGATGAGCGGCATAATATAGAGCCCATACAGGATATACATCTATACTCTAATAAACCCTATGAGGCAGAAGCTAATGGCAGCGTAACACGAGTAAAGTTTTTAATGGCAATTGCATTTATTATCTTAATTCTTTCTTGGTTAAATTATATTAACCTTTCAACTACTAAATCTCTAGAAAGAGCCAAAGAAGTTGGTATTAGAAAAGTAGCAGGAGCACATAAACGACAGCTCATAGGGCAGTCGCTATTAGAATCTGTAATTCTAAATGGACTGGCTATACTAGTAGCAATAGTAATTGCTATTATAGTGCTTCCATTGTACAATTCTTTTACAGGAAAAGCATTAACCTTTGAGGTAAGTAGTTTAACTGGTATACTATTAATAATAGGGATAATTCTTTTTGGGATGATATTGGCAGGAGTATATCCTGCAATTCTTTTAAGTAGTTATTCTCCATCAAGAGCACTAAAAGGTAAAGTTCGTACTTCTGCTAGTGGGTTACATATAAGAAAAGGACTAATCATCACACAATTCTTAGCAACCATTGTATTGTTAATCGGAACTATTGTGGTGACAAAGCAAATTAATTTTATGAAAGATCAACCCATTGGCTCAGATCTAAATCATATAATAGCGATTCATGGAGAAATTTTAAGTAAAACATCCGATTCTATACTTTTAAATGAGTTTTCTGCACTAAGCGCAGAAATGAAAAAACTACCTGTTGTAAAGTATGCAACAACTGCACAAACTTATCCAGGAGATGGATATGAAAACTTATCTTCTTTTATGGGTATTACCTATCCAGACGGTACCGAAGAAGGAAACAAAGTATACTATAACTATAAGGTAGAAGCGGATTACTTCGATATTATGGATATTGAATTTTTAGCTGGAACAACTTTTCAATCCAATAGTAGAGGAAAAGGTACTAAAAGAGACATGGTGATCAATGAAAAATTCACAAAGGAAATAGGTATTTCTAATCCATTAGAAGCGATAAATAAAACAGTAAAGTTTTGGGGTATAGATTGGACTATTATAGGAGTTGTAAAAGATTACCATCATTTTGGACTAAAAACCCCTGTGCAACCAATGATGATGAGGCAACAACCCACTAGAGACAATGTATTAGTAAAGTTAGATCCAAATATTATAGCTATATCAGGGTATCAAAGCGCAATCACACAATTAGAAAAAGTTTGGTCAGAAGTATTTCCCGAAAGTATTTTTAGTTACACCTTTATCGATAAAAAATTTCAAGCACAATATGATGAAGATGCCAAATTTAGTAGTGCTTTTAGAATTTTTACAGCACTGGCAATTTTTATTGCGGCTCTAGGTCTTTTTGGATTAACCTCATACACATGTATACAACGTAAAAAAGAAATAGGGATCAGAAAGGTCAATGGAGCCAGTATTTTTAAAATACTAAAACTATTAAATATAGATTTTATTAAATGGGTAGGAATTGCCTTTTTTATTGCTGTTCCGGTTGCTTGGTATACAATGAACTCATGGTTATCCAATTTTGCAATTAAAACTGATCTAAGCTGGTGGATATTTGCATTAGCAGGGATTATGGCATTAGGGATAACACTATTAACAGTAAGCTGGCAAAGCTTTACTGCAGCCAACAGCAATCCTGTAGATGCGTTAAGAGATGAATAATCTAATAAAACAACGGTTATGAATATACATGAATTAAAAGTTATTGTTAGAAGTTTATTGAAAAAGAAATTCATGACTTCTACCAAAATTATAGGACTGATCGTTGGATACACAATATTTATTTTTCTAGCCGAAAAAATACAACATGAAACCAGTTATGATACGTTTTGGAAAGACTCTGAATCTATTTATAGAGTTGGCCTTGATGTACAATATGAAAATGGTAAAGAAGTCAAATCTGCAAAGAATTTTGGCGGATCATCAGAACTGTTGGCTAAAGAATTTGAAGGCGTTCTTACGCAATGTAATATTGGTCGAGATGTAGTAACTATTTTTAATGGCCCTAAACAAAAAATACAAAATGTTGATTTTGTTTGGAGTGATCCTACTTTTTTCTCTGTTTTTGATCGTAACATCATTTCTTCAGAATCAGGTTTATTACTCGAAAACATTCATGGTGTTGCGATTTCACAATCTTTTGCAAAAAAGTTATTCGGAAATAAAAACCCTTTGGGTAAAGAACTTACCGTTAATGAAGGATGGAAATTTGTAGTCGATACTGTTTTTGAAGATATTCCGGGTAATAGTCATATGAAGATCGATGTTATAGGAACATTTAAAACATTGTTCTATTATATGCGAAATTTTGATAATAAAAATCAGGTTTTAGTAGAAAATCCTGCATATCAATACCTAAAGGCAACACCTTACGAGACACAACGATGGCAAACCCCTGTAGAGTATCGTTCTTATTGTTATATAAAGTTAGATGATAATACGTCGATAACCACTATAGAGGCTAACTTAAAAAATGCACTTAAAAAGGTAGCGCTTCCTGAAAATTTGAAAACGGCCGAGATGAATTTTATCTTTCAGCCTTTAGCAAATATTCATCTAAAATCTAAACTTGATCATGAATTATCAGTAAATGGGGATCAAAGACAAGTACTTTTTCTCTCGATGATCATTATTGTTGTACTACTAGTTTGCTTGATTAATTTTGTTAATCTAAATACGATTTCAACAATAGAGAATGCAAAGAATTATTCGATAAGAATACTTAATGGTTCTCGATATATACAGGTACTTCGTTTATTATGTATTGAGAGTGTAGTATTTAATATTGTTGCTCTTGCAGTAGCGATAACCATAGCATATTATCTAGTTGATTCGCAACTTTCGATTAACGGCATATCTTCTTTTACTTATTTGATACTTAGTGTAATTGTGGTATCAATAACGGCACTTGCTTCGATCGTTCCATTTTTATCTGTTGTAAAAAACAAAGCTTTTTCTGTAATAAAAGGAGGAAAGCAAAAGCTTCAACAAAAATGGACAAGCCAAAAGGTAATGGTCACATTGCAATTCTCTGTGACGATAGTATTGATAATTTGTACTACAGGAATTTATACGCAAATGCAATATATGATGGATAAAGAATTAGGTTTTAACGGCAAACAAACGCTGTACAGTTTTACGCCTATGACCATGAATCAACATCCAGAGCTGTCTAGTAAATTAACAACATTTAGAAATGAAGTTTCGGCCTTGAGTGGTATCACTTCATTTTCGGTAAGCTCATCTATTCCAGGTAAGTCGATTAATCGTTTAAATAATCAAGTAACAGAACTAGGAGAACCCAGGCCTTATCCTGTAACGTTTAACCAGATTAGTATTGATAACCAGTTTCTAAAAACATATGATATTTCATTAATAGCAGGTATGAACTTTGCATCGCAAAATGACTGGAATTCTGATGAGGTATTAATTAATGAGACGGCACTTTCTAAAATGAATATCACTAAAGCTAGTGATGCTATAGGAAAGTATATTAGTATAGGAAAGAAAAATTATCAGATACGTGGCATAGTCGAGGATTACCATCATGTCTCTTTACATAATCCTGTAACTCCAACAATTTATGCCCAAAATATAAACTGGGATCATTCTGTAGGGTATTATTCATTTCAATTGAATTCGAATGCAATAGGAGAAACAATGGATCAAGTGTCGCGGATTTGGAATAACCTATACCCTAAAGAAGAATTTATTTTTAATTTTTCTAATGCTGCATTTGAAGCTCAATATCTCCAAGATCAAAAGTTTAATCAGATTTTAAGTTACGCTACTGTTTTAGCCCTTCTTATTTCATGTATAGGCCTATTAGGGGTAGCCTTGTTTAATACAAAAAAGAGAATTAAAGAAATTGGAATTCGAAAAGTAAACGGAGCTAAAATCAATCAGATTTTAGTGATGCTTAATATAGATTTTATCAAATGGGTAGTGGTTGCATATGTGATTGCTTGTCCTATTGCATGGTATGCATTGAATAAATGGCTAGAGAATTTTGCATATCAAACAAACTTAGGAATCTGGATATACCTTATTGCAGGGTTTGGAGCGTTAGGCATTGCGTTATTAACAGTAAGCTGGCAGAGTTTTATAGCAGCCAATAGAAATCCAGTTGAGGCGTTAAGAAACGAATAAATTTTAATATCAATCAAATCAAAACCAAACAGTTATGTTTAAGCACAATGTAAAACTATTTCTTAGAACGATAAAGCGGTATAAGACTACTTTTATGATTAATGTTATAGGCTTGTCTTCAGGACTTGCTTGTGTGTTATTAATAGCTCTTTGGGTATTAGATGAAGTTAAAGTTGACAAGTTTCATGAAAATGATGAATACTTATATCAGGTATGGAATAAGTTTGAAAGCAAAGAAGGACCTAGAGTGCTTAATTGGACACCAACTATTCTGGCAGAAACAATGGCAGATAAATTGCCCGAGATAAAATATGCCGTAGCTCAAACCGTACCAGAGCAATTTGCAAATGTACCACTTCATGTAGATAGTAAAATTATAAAGACAGATGGTGTATTTGCTAGCACAAATTATTTTAATGTGTTTTCGTATCCCTTGATAAAAGGAGATAAAGATCAAGTACTAACAGGTACTAATTCGATTGTGATATCTCAATCATTAGCAAATAGACTTTTTGGTTCTGTAAATAATGTGGTAGGAAAAGTAATAGAGTGGGAAGCAATGGGTATGTTAGAAAAACATCAAGTAAGCGGTGTTTTTCAAGATTTCCCGTCTAATTCTACAACTCAATTCGATTTTATATTACCCTTAGAAACGTATAAAAAAGGCGTATTGTTTAATGGAGGTAAAAATGATTGGGTCAACAATAATCCGATAACCTATATTGTCTTAAATGAAGGAACCAATATACAAGAATTCGCGACTAAAATAGAAGCTTTTTCTAAGTTACAAGACAAGGATGTTACAGCAGATCTTATAATGACAAAATATTCATCTAACTATTTGTATGGTAATTTTGAGAACGGAAAACAGACCTCAGGACGTATGAATTATGTTTATCTATTTTCTTGTATTGCACTGTTTATTTTAATCATTGCTTGTATCAACTTTATGAATCTTTCTACTGCAAATGCATCAAGGCGTTTAAAAGAAATAGGAGTAAAAAAAGCTCTTGGATCTAAAAGAATCACACTGATTACTCAATATTTTGCAGAATCGATAATGACGGCATTTGTTTCTTTAGTATTGGCATTTTTAGTGGTTGTCCTTTTTATTCCGCAGTTTAATATCATAACAGGCAAATCACTATCCCTAAATTTTGATCCATTAACTATTGGTTTAATATTCCTTATTGCCTTTTTTACAGGAATTTTGGCAGGAAGCTATCCGGCATTACATCTTTCTGGTTTTAAGCCTGTATCGATTTTAAGAGGGCGACTAAAAAATTCATGGGAAGAAATTTGGGTTAGAAAAGGCTTAGTTGTATTTCAGTTCTCATTATCAATTATTTTAATTATTGCTGTTTTGTTAGTTTCTCAACAGGTTAACTATGTCCAATCCAAAAATTTAGGAATGGATAAGGACAATGTCGTTTACTTTAAACAAGAAGGAAAATTAAGGCAAAATGCAGAAACCTTTTTAAAAGAATTGAATGCAATCCCAAATGTGGTAAATGCCGCTATGACGAGTCAAAATATTATTGGCACTAATATTAATACAACAGGAGGACTGGTTTGGACAGGTAATGAAGAAGAACGTCAATCCCGTTTTAAAGAACTTCGAATAGGGCATGATTTTATTGAGACTATGGATATGAAACTAAAAGAGGGAAGATCTTTTTCTAGAGATTTTCCAGCCGACAGTGCTGCAATAGTTTTTAATGAAACTGCTATAAAAATGATGAGTATAGATGATCCGATTGGCAAAACAGTACGTTACGGATCGACGTATTATACGATTATAGGCGTCCTAAAAGATTTTCATTTTCAATCATTTCGAGAACTTGTTCGACCTATGTTTTTTAGGTTACATGATAATAGGCGTAGTCTAGAATTCGTGGTTCGAATCGCTAACGGAACAGAAAAAGAAACGCTTAGTAAACTAACAAATCTATACGCAAAATTTAACCCTGGTTATGTATTTGAATATAGTTTTTTAGATGCTGATTTCCAGAAACAATATGCAGCAGAACAGCAAGTAGCCTCTCTTTCTAAATATTTTGCTGGTTTAGCAATTTTGATCTCTTGCTTAGGTCTATTTGGTTTGGCAATGTATACCGCAGAACGAAGACGTAAAGAAATAAGTATTAGAAAAGTATTGGGGCAGAGTGCATCTCAAGTTACTGTAATGTTATCAGGAGAGTTTACAAAATTAGTTTTGATCGCTACTGGTATAGCTATTCCCATAGCATATCTATTGGCAAGTAATTGGCTTTCTGAATTCGCTTATAAAGTACCCCTAAAATTATGGTATTTTATTGGTGCTGGTTGTATATCTCTCTTAGTTGCATTGCTTACCGTGGGTTCACAGGCCATAAGTGCGGCAAATAAAAACCCTGTAGACGGGTTAAAAGAAGAATAAAAGGGTTTTTAATATCAAAAAACGATAATCATGTTTAAGAATTATATCAAAATCGCCTGGAGAAATGCAATCCGACAAAAACAATTTACCGTCCTAAATATTCTTGGACTTAGTATAGGTATTTGTACGTGTTTTATTATTGGTTTGTATGTACATAACGAAATCACATATGACACGTTTCATGAAAATGCAGATCGCATTTATAGAGTAAATCAACCAAATATTTGGGGGGATTGGGATGAGATGGTTTCTAGTACAGGACCTAACGTAGCAACCGCATTGCGATCAGACGCACCAGAGTTTGAAGAAGTCACTAGGCTTTTTAGCACAGGTACACAGACAATTCGAGCAAACCATAATGGAGATGTTGCCTTATATAATGAGGAACGCTATTTTGCAGCAGAAGAGAATATCTTTGACGTGTTTTCTTTTAATTTTTCACAAGGAAATCCGAAAACAGCACTTAGTGAACCTATGACCATGGTGATGACAACTAAGACTGCAAAACGATATTTTAGAAATGAAGACCCCATTGGTAAAACAGTCGAAGTTAAGAGTCATGACGGTACTTGGGATACGTATACGGTAAGTGGAATAATAGCTGAGGTGCCTTATAAATCACACCTTCAGTTTGATATGATTGTATCTTTAAAAAGCTATTCTGAAATGATGGACGCTCATGGGTGGAAATGGATTTGGACAGCTTTTACTACCTATGGTTTAGTACAAGAAGGAACAGATATGCAGGCGTTTACAGATAAGCTTCAGAAAATACCACCAAAATGGGCACCTCCAACAACAGAAAAAATCTTTAACCAGACCTTTGAAGAGTTCACCGCGGGACATGCCTGGATATTAGATCTTCAACCACTTAAAGAAATATACCTTTCTGACTCTCCTGCTTTTAATGCATTTGGGCCTAGTGGTAATCCTATGTTTGTAAACATATTTGGCGCTATCGGAATTTTAGTACTCTTATTATCCAGTATTAATTTTATGAATCTTTCTACAGCTAGATCGTCTAAAAGAGCAAAAGAAATAGGGGTAAGAAAGGTCTTAGGATCGAAACGAAAGGCGCTTATAAAACAGTTTGTTTTAGAATCAACACTTTTTGTTTTGACAGGTACTATTATAGCCTTGTTATTGGTTCAATCTACTTTAAAGATATTTAACTCAATTGCCGAAGTAGAATTAGAATTGATTCCTTATTTGATAAATCCAGTGTTTTTAGGGATAGTATTAGTATTTGTATTGGGACTAGGTTTATTATCAGGAAGTTATCCTGCTTTTTATCTATCGATGTTTGAGCCTGTAGAAACCTTAAAGGGAAAGATAAGTACAAAGTTTAGAGGAAAAGGAATTAGAAATGGACTAGTGATTTTTCAATTTACGATATCTATTGCATTAGTCATATGTACTTTTTTTGTTCAAAAACAGTTATCATACACTTCTTCACTTGATATAGGTTTTAAGAAAGATAATATACTTCAAATTCATAATATTGAACAAATAGGTTTTGATACAGAGGTTCTTAAGAAAAAGTTAGAAGAAAATCCGGCATTTTTAAATGTAGGTAAATCTTTTGGGCTACCTCCTAATATTTGGTCAGGAGACCGATATAAAGCAAAAGGTTCTCAAAATGATGTGGTTCAACTTAGAAATGTAAGAACAGAAGAGGATTATCTAGAGGTATTAGGAGTAGAATTTTTAGCAGGTAGAAATTTTGATTCGTCTCGACCTAATGATAAATATAAAGTGATTTTAAATGAAGAAGCAGTTAAGACCTTAGGCTGGGGCTCTCAAAACACATACACTACAGATTCACCGGTTGGCAAAATAGTAGCACTTGCATCAGGAGGTGAGGATGAATTTGAAGTTATGGGTGTGGTCAAAGATTTTAACTTTAATAGTGTACGTCAGGAGATAGGACCACTAGTTATTATTCATCATCAAAATGATAAAGTTTGGGACTATGGTGCTGGATTATCCTTCTATTCTATGAGGCTTAATCCAGAAGTGATACAAAATACAGGTGATCTAGAAGCCTTGGTTGCAAATGTCCAGGATGATATGGCACAAATCGATTCATCGATCCCTTTTGAGTATAGTTTTATGGATCAAGAATTTGAGAACACTTTTCAATCAGAAAAACGTATGAGTATTGTGCTCAATATATTTACGCTTATGGCACTCATTATTGCTTGTCTTGGACTTTTTGGTCTTGCTGCTTTTACTGCTGAGCAACGCGTAAAAGAATTAAGTATACGAAAAGTATTAGGTGCTAAAGTATCAGAATTGGCAGTATTATTTTCGTCAGAATTTGCCAAATTGATATGTGTTTCTATTCTTTTGGCTGCGCCATTAGCATATGTTTTAGTAGACGAGTGGCTTAAGGGATTTGCCTATAGAACCCCAATAGATATTTGGGTATTTGTTTTAGCAGCAATTAGCGCAGTAGTTATTACCTTTTTAACGGTAGGATTTCAGACAATTAAAGCAGCTTCGTCAAACCCTATAATCAATTTGAGAACAGAATAAAAAGAAAAGTTATGTTTAAAAATTATATTAAAATTGCCTGGAGAAATCTTCTTAAGAACAAAGTGAGTACTATAATTAATAGTATCGGACTTTCTATCGGAATTAGTGCCTGCATTTTGATTTTGATTTTTGTAACCTATGAGTCTAGTTTTGACGATTATCATACGAATGCCTCTCGAACCTATAGGGTAGTGCAACATAATAAATTGCCAGATCAAACTTTGTACTGGAATACTACAGCATATCCTTTGGCTGAAGCATTAAGGAATGATTTTCCCGATATCGATATGGTTACTCAGACTGCGGGACCTATGAGTCGTGAATTTAGTATTCAAGATCAAGAAAGAGATGTAAGTCGTTTTGAAGAATCAGAGGTGTTATTTGCTGATGCATATTATTTACGAACATTCGATACTAAATGGTTAGCTGGTAACCCAGATACAGCTCTTAACGACTTAAATTCTATAGTTCTTACTCAAACTTTAGTAGAGAAATATTTTCCTAAGGATCAGGACAATTTGCAATCCATTATGGGTAAAACAATTCTTTTACAAGGTAAAGATCCTCTTAAAATTACCGGAGTAGTTAAAGATCCACCCCCAAACTCTAATCAGCGATATTCACTACTAATTCCCTACGAGTTTTTTAAGGTAAATAACACCTTCTTTGCTAATAATTGGTCTGGAAACTACCAAGGGACTACTTTTGTTGTGCTACAAAATAAAGATCAGCGTAAACTTCTTGAGTCTAAAATAACAACTTGGAAAAAGAAATACCTAAAACCAGAAGATGATGCTCGTATTTCGTATGCATTACAACCCTTACAAGAGATTCATAATGAAACCCTTTATGGCAGTAGTCCAAGAGGATACATAATTCCCACTCATATTTTATATACAGCTTTGTTAGTGGCATTATTTATTTTGATAATTGCTATTGTAAACTTTGTAAATTTAATAACCGCTCAATCTGTATCAAGATCAAAAGAAGTCGGGATCCGAAAAGCTTTAGGAAGTAAACGATTAGATATTGTGATACAATTTTTGATTGAAAACGGAATGATGATTATAATAACACTCATTTCATCAATACTTATTGTACATGTTTTAATTCATCAACTTAATTCGCATTTATCAATTATCAATTTAAAACTAGAATTTGGCATAAAAGATATAGGTATAATTATAGCCATAGGTACTTTTACAATTCTTTTAGCAGCTATTTACCCTGCTATTGTTCTTTCTGCTTTTAAACCTGTACAAGCGTTAAAAAATAAAATTCGAATACGTAAAACAGGAGCGTTTAATTTTCGTAGATCCTTGATTGTATTTCAGTTCATTATCGTACAAATTTTTGTTATTGCGGCGATTATTGTTGCTTTTCAAATGGATTATTTTAAAAATGAACCCAAGGGATTTTCTTCAAGCGCAGTGATCACCACTTCTGTACCGAATCATAGTAAACTAGATGTTTTTAAGAATATACTTTTAGAAAATACTAGCATAACAGATGTGGCATATGGCTCCGGTCCTCCAATGGCTGTTAATGGTTTTCAATTAGGAACAAGTTTTCGTCTTCCTGAACAAAATATTCAAGAAGCTAAAGATGCCGAAATGAAAGTAGCAGGTACGAACTATTTGAAATTTTATGATTTAAAACTTATAGCCGGTAGAAATTTTACAACTAATAAGGAAGCATTTGATGAGTTTATTGTTAATGAAACTTTAGTAAAATCATATAATTGGACTCCAGCAGAAGCAATCGGTAAAAAAATCGAAATTAATGAAGGGCAAGCCACTATTGTTGGTGTTGTTAAAGATTACCATAATAATTCTTTTCAATATGAAATCACACCTTGTATTCTTCTAAATTGGAGCTTTTATCATAATCAAGCTTTTATTAAAATTAATGATCCAAATCCTGAAGCGTTGGCTTCTTTAGAAAAAACATGGAAAAACACCTTTCCTAATGCTGTATATGATTATCATTTTCTGGATGATGCTATAGAAAAAGAGTACGTTGTAGAGGGTATGATCTATAAAGGATTTACACTATTCTCTATATTGGCAATTAGTATTGGTTGTCTCGGACTTTTTGGGTTAATGTCTTTTATAATATCTCGTAAAAAGAAAGAGATAGGTCTAAGAAAGGTTTTGGGGGCCAATGTTGCGCAGATTATTTCGTTTTTCTCGAAAGAATTTATACAAATCGTAGTCTTAGCCTTTGTCCTGGCAGTACCATTTGTATATTACATGATGAATTTGTGGTTAGAAGGATTTACATATCGCATAACGATATCGATTTGGATGTTTTTAGGGGGTGGAGTTTTGACACTTTTTATTGCACTTGTAACCTGTAGTTTTCAATCTATAAAAGCTGCATTTTCAAATCCAATCAATGCATTAAGAGAAGAATAAATATATAAAATTGAAAAAACTAAATCATAATATATCAACTTGTCTATTTATTTAGGCACTAAAAAAATAAAGTATGCTTTTACAACTTAATAACATATCGAAATGGGTTCAATCAGGAGGACAGAAAATATATTTATTAAAAGATATTAATTTCTGGGTACACGATGGCGATTTTATCTCTATTATGGGACCATCTGGATCGGGTAAATCGACCTTGCTTAATGTCATAGGAATGTTAGATGATTTTAATGAAGGAGAATATACTTTTCTTGATGAATCTGTACATAAATTAAAAGAAAAACACAGAGCAAATTTGTACAAACAATATATCGGATTTGTTTTTCAATCCTATCATCTTATAGATGAACTTACGGTAAGAGAGAATTTAGAAATGCCATTATTATATAAAAAACAAAGTAGTTCAGAACGAAGAGCTCTGGTTGCTGATATGCTGGATCGTTTTAATATTGTTGGTAAAAAAGATTTGTTTCCAAGTCAGTTAAGTGGGGGACAACAACAATTGGTTGGTATTGCACGAGCATTGATAGCAAATCCTAAATTAATTCTTGCAGATGAACCTACAGGAAATTTAAATTCTAAACAAGGAGAGGAAATCATGGAGATTTTTAAGGAGTTAAATAATGAAGGAGTGACCATAATACAAGTAACACATTCAGAAAAGAATGCGGCATATGGTTCAAGAGTTATTAACCTTTTAGATGGAAGTATTCAATAAAAAACAGAATATAAAAAAATTATAATCTCATCCCAATCTATCTGGGATGAGATTATTTTATACTATTCGGTTTCAGGTGCAACTGTAAATTGTCGAATTGCCGCATTTGGTTCTATAATATTGTATCCTTTCCAAAATTGCGGATCGTATTTGGATAGATATTCAGGTTTTATAGATGTATTTTCTTTACTGTTATTATAATCGTCTTCTGTTAATGTTTTAGCATCAAAAACAACTATTTCATATTTACTTACATTACCAACCCCCGCGTCAATTTCTAAAGCGAGTTCATTTTGTTTACGCTTTCCTTTTACATGTTTGTTTTTTTCAATAACCTTTAAAGGTCTATCGACTCCAAAAATATTACCTTTTATCTTTTCTAAGTATTTTACGGTATACTTATTATCAGGGCCTTTGGTAAAGATAGTAGTTCCTTTATAGATATTCTCTTTGTAACTAAGCCCTAATAGTTTAAAGTTTCGCAATAGTTTTACATTTTCATAATCAACTCTCATGACTGCAAAATTCTCAGTGTTTACATAAAGAGTCCCTTTGAAATCCTCTTTTCGTTTAGGTTCAAAACTTATAATATATACACTACTATCATCCATATAGGTGTAGTCTACTAGTTTGAATTCGTAACGCCCTGATTTTCGAATAAAATTTAAGGTAGGGTCGTCTTGAAAAAACATATTTTTAAAAAGTCCTTTTATGGCTGATCTTCGATATTTTAGGAACTTGCTTTTATCTTCTTTTTTGTCATTAATTTCGTCTTTAGCAGCACTAGCTTCCTCACTGTTTTCTAATATAGAATCCACTTGTACTTTGGTTCCAAAAATCCCAGATTTAATTTTGAGATAAGAATCTGGTTTTACATTTTCTTTAAATATTCTTTCTAGTTTTTCTGATAGGGCCTCCATAGAACCTGAGTTGTTTTTATCATACAACTCAGCAGCTTTGATGATATTAATTTTTCGTTTCTCAGGACCTCCGTAATAATCACATAAGGTTTCTGTATAATATTCAGATTTTCGAGGTATGATTTTAGCAATACTATCGATAAACTCTTTGTTAAGCTCTTCGATAGTTGATTTTTTAAATTCAATATCTAATTTGTTCATGGTATTAAATTCTGACTCTCTAAAAAACAATCGTTTTTGGGTGATGTCAAAATGATAATTTTGCTCTAGTCTATCTTCAACATTATCGATGATCTCATCAATAGTTAATTTTTTATTAGATACAAAAACACTTTTTAATTCTATAGCTTTTGGTTGGATATAGATAATGGTATCAATAGGATTCTGAGTAGCAAGACTTAATTTTTCATATCCCATCGACGATATATAAATAGAATCTATTGGCGGCGTTGTTTTTTTTAGTGTAACACTAAATCGACCTTCTTCATTTGTAATGATTCCTTGATTTTCGGCTATTTGAATAGTAGCATAGGGGATAGGCTTGTTAGTTTTTTTGTCTACTATTTTTGAAGTAATGGTCTGTGCAGTTACAAGCACTGTAAAAAACGAAAATATGATCGTGATAATGCAAGCCAGTTTAATATTCATAGATTTTAATTTATTGTCTGAAATAAGTTTATATATCCATAGACGTTATTTAAGTCGACAACGTTGCCTCATAGTTTACAAAAGATACGGATAAAAATAAGACTGTAAAGAGAAGTATTTGTTACACAGGTTACTAAAAAAGTAAAATCCCGATTAAAACATTGTTTTAATCGGGATTTATTAAAATTAGATAGTGGATCTAGTTTTTAAGAATATTCTTAAAAATAGTTTCGCCATTGTTTAGAGTTACTCTTAAGATATAAAGGCCCGTTGGTAATTGGTTTATATTAAGCTCATCTTTCTGGAAACGTTTAGTTTTTGATTGTTTAACTAAATTCCCCATATGATTTCTTAATTCCCAATTGGTCATTTGTTCATCGCTTGTTATTGTAAGTCTGTCTTTAGTTGGGTTAGGAAAAGCTTTAAGAACTTCTTCTTTTTGTAAAGAAACACTTTCTGTTTCTATTTCAACTTCTTCATAAGTAATCATTACCTTTGGTTTTGATAACTCTTCTCTACTACTTTGTGAGCAATTTTCTATAAAAGCTTTAAACGATGATCCAGATTTTGCGCTAAACCCAGGGTTTAATCGAACACGCGTTCCAGCAGTATATGTTGCTGTTCCTCCTGAAAAAATTGTATTCGTAGCAGTAACACTTGTTGTAGCTTTTTGGATATCGGTTTGACCAGAATTTACATTTTGGTTAACAATAACGTTATCCTGGCAATTACCAGCTTGTGCCAATAATACGGCTTGATGGGCATCAACAAGACCATAACCCAGTTGGTTATTCCATGTCCCATTAGAACGCCCACTTGTATTTGAATATGTATATAAATCAGTTCTAACCTTTTGTGCAGATTGCTCTATAATGTCATTTACTTCTTGAAATGTTAAGTCTGGATTTACACTTAAAACTAACGAAGCTACACCTGCAACGACAGGACAAGCAGATGATGTACCATTAAAGGTTTGGGTATAATCTGTACCAGTATATCCATTTGATCCTTGTCTATCGGTAGTTGGCATTTTAACACCCGGAGCTACAATGTCAAGTTCTGTTCCGAAGCAACTACCCCAAAAAGTTTCGCCATCACAAGAACTAGGGCTTTTACGTTCTCCACAAGGACTCATAGCACCAACAACTAATATGTCAGGATTACTATTTCCTGGGTAACGAATATTAGTGTTGTTTTCATTTCCTGCAGCAAATACAATTACACAACCTTTTCCTCCTCTACCATTAGCTAGAGCATTGTTAATTGCATTATCTATAATACCAGAAGGAGCATAACCTCCCCATGAATTACTAATTACATCAGCGCCATTAGTTGCCGCCCAGTTGAAACCACTCGCCAATTGTGCAGGAGTGTCAGAAAATAGAAGTCGAATACTAATAGACATTAATTTTGAACTTGGCGCAACACCAGAAATCCCTAAATTATTACCTTGTACAGCACCTACAATTCCACCACAAGCTGTCCCGTGATTACCACGCACTATAGAAGGAGAAGATCCGTTTGTACTGTCAAAACCAGTACCGTAAATATTTGCTTGTAAATCTGGATGATTCATTTCTAAACCGTGATCATAAACTGCTGTTTTGATACTTGGAGACCCAGTAGTAATTGCCCATGCTTGCTCAGCATTAATATCCATACCGACAGTCCCACCGTTTTGACCAGTATTTTTTAATGACCATTGATTATTAAAAAAAGTATCATTCGACGTTTGTAAATCATGATACATAAATGCTGGTTCAGCAATCTCGAACAAGCCTGTTTCATGAAAAATGTTTGCCAAGTTTAGTGCATTGTATTTCTGTGGAGAAACTATTGATAATGTGAACCAAAGTGGCATGTATTTATCATGTCCTAATACCTCAACATTCATTTCTTTTGCTTTTTTATATAAAATATCTACATCTTTTTGATCCTTAAGTTTTACATAAAAATTATTTGAAAGCCCTAGATCTCCTCCTTCTTTGGTTGTATAGGTTGGAGAAATGATCAAAATATTACGTTGCTTTTTATAGGATTCTATTCGATCGAGATATGCTTTACGCGACAGATTTTTGTCTGTTGAGATTTCCATATAATACGTTTTTATATTTCTTCTTTGGGTAGCACTTTTATCAATAGAATTCATAGAGGTTCGGGTATGATCCTCTACAATTTCTGATATTTGAGTTGTGCTACTTTGCAATGAAGAGAATGCGTTTATTGAACTTTCTCCCTCAAATGAAACAGAAATAGTTTTAGTATTTATATTTAAAAATACTTTTTCTCCCTTGTAGTAGTAGTAATTATCTAATTGCTGTTGGCTATAAATGCCAATAGTACAGAACAATAGTATTAGTGAAAATATTTTGGATGATATATTTTTCATTGTTTTTGTTTTTATAGTTTTTACTTGAGGTTTTTGTTTAGAAGTCATGATTCGTTTTTTTAATTTTTACGTTCAGCTTCTAAAGCGGTGATTCGCTTATTTTGTTCAATGATATACAAGGTAAGTTCTTCTATTTTTTGAAGAAGTTTAGCATTTATTTCACCGAGAAAAATTCCATTTTCTGCAACTTCTTCTGCACTAGGAATATCTTTTAAGTGTCCTTTTTCCTTGATATGTTTCTCAACTTCTTGTAATGTTGGAAGTGCATAATCAGTGTCAAAAACGAAATCGGCCCATCCTGTTTCTACTTGCACCTCTTTAGCTCTTATTTTTCCATTAACAGCTAATTTCCAAGCTCCAGGATTAAGTGTTCCAATACCTACATTACCATTTGGAATTGTAAATTTGTTTGCACCATTTTCTAAACCAACAATAAAGTTTTTGAGATTTGCGCTAAATCCCATATAAGCTTTTCGAACACCTGCCTTATCTTTCCAGTTGGTATATAACCATTTATCATCTAAGGTTTGAAATGTTGCTATGCCGTCTGATTTACTTTGAACGGTAATTGTACCCCCTTTTACAGTAAATTTATTGGCTCCGTTCTCTAAACCCAGTATAAAATTACTAAGGTTAGCATTAAGGCCCATATAAGCTTTTCGAACGCCGGCTTTATTTTTCCAACTGGTATATAACCATTTATCGTCTAAGGTCTGAAAAGTAGCTATGGCATCCTTATTACTTTTAAGAAGTAGACTGCCATCACTATTAATTTGAGCTTTCATCAAAAAATTGCATCCTATTACTAGTGCTAGAGTGAAAATTATTTTTTTCATTTTAAAAGGTTTTAAGTTGTATAGTGTATTTAACACTTCTATTTATTGGTTTTTAGAAGTTGTTCGATATCATTTAGTCTCTTAGATAGTGATTCTAACTTTTCATTTTTATTTTTTAGATTTTGGATTTCCTTTTGCTGTTGAATAGTATAGAGGGTGAGTTCTTCTATTTTCTGAAGAAGTTTGGCATTTATTTTACCAAGAGAAATTCCATTTTTTTCAACTTCTTCTGCACTAGGGATATCTTTTAAATGTCCTTTTTCTTTGATATGATTTTCAACTTCAGATAATGTTGGAAGTACATAATCAGCTTCAAAAACAAAATCTGCCCAGCCTGTTTCTACTTGTACTTCTTTGGCTCTAACTTTTCCGTTTACGGCTAGTTTCCAAGTTCCAGGATTAGAAGTCCCTATACCAACGTTTCCATTTTGGTACATTACAAATTGAGAACTGTTTAATGTACCTCCAAAGTTTATATTAAAGGCACCGGCATTTGATCTATCGATACCTTCAGAATACCAATATTGTCCTGGATCGTGAAATGTTAGCCATGAATCATCATCATCTTTTTCTACAATTAGGCTTCTACCGCTAGGGTTTACAAGTTTAGTATAGCCTTTAACATCTAATTTGGCCTTAGGAGTTGAAATACCTATGCCTACCATACCATTATTAAAATAGAAATTTGAAGCATTACTATTGTCTTCTAATTTGACTTTTTTCTGTGCATAAGCTCCAACTGAGATTGCTAATGCTAGAAATGCGAATAGCGTGTTTTTCATTATGTAAGGTTTAAAGTTGTTTGTGTACTATACCTTCTAATTGTTGATTTTCAGAAGTTTTTCTACCTTATTTAGCCGTTGAGATAACGATTTTAGTTCTTCATTTTGATTTTTAAGGTGGATAATTTCTTGTTCTTGATCTTGGATATTTTTTTGTTGGTTACTAATTTCTTTTTGTTGTTGGATTGTGTATAAAGTGAGTTCTTCTATTTTTTGAAGTAATTTAGTGTTCATTTCACCAAGGAAAATACCGTTTTTTGCAACTTCTTTTGCGCTTGGGATATCTTTTAGATGTCCATTTTTTTTGATATGATTTTCTACTTCCTTTAATGTTGGTAAATCATAGTCTTTATCAAACACGAAATCCGCCCATCCCGTTTCAACACTAATTTCTTTAGCTCTTATTTTTCCATTTACAGCTAACTTCCAAGCACCTGGATTTGTAACACCAATTCCCACTGCACCATCAAAAGAAGAATGTACTCCATTACCTCTAAGATTTGTATTTCCTCCTAAATGAAAATACCCATATTCTCCAGAGGCGTTATCGGCGAGGTGTAAAAATATTTTTTGACTATTATTGGGTTCAGAAATTAATAACCCTCTATCGGTGTTTGGATCTTCTTTTTGTTTAATTTCTAATAAGGCACCAGGATTTGGAGTTCCTATTCCTAATGCACCATCAAAAGAAGAATGTACCCCATTACCTCTAAGATTTGTATTTCCTCCCAGATGAAAATAACCATATTCTCCAGAGGCGTTATCAGCAAGATGTAAGTAAATCTTTTGACTATTATTAGGTTCTGTAATTAATAGTGCTCTATCGGTATTTGGATCTTCTTTTTGTCTAATCTCTAATAATGCAGAAGGAGTTGGAGTTGCAATACCTACATTGCCATTTGGTAGCTCTGTAATCTGAGCGTTACTTGCAAAAATAAAAGCAAGAAAGCTTATAGTGAAAATTATTTTTTTCATTATGTAAGGTTTTAAGTTGTTTGTGTGCTATACCTTCTAATTATTGGTTTTTAGAAGTTTTTCTATCTCATTTAACCTTTGAGATAACGATTTTAGTTCTTCGTTTTGATTTTGGATTTTGTTTTGTTGGTTGCCAATTTCTTTTTGTTGTTGAATTGTGTACAGAGTAAGCTCTTCTATTTTTTGAAGTAATTGTATTTGAAAATCCCCAATGTTTACTCCGTCTTGTTTCATTTTTTCTGCAGAAGCAATTTCTGGAAGATGTTTTTTGGATTTGATGTAATTTTCAATAAAATCTAATGATGGTAGTTTATACGACTCCTCAAATACGAAATCTGCGGTTGGGGTATTAGTAACTTTGATTTCTTTAGTTTCTATTTTTCCATTTAAAGAAAGGTTACCATTTTTATTAAGGTTTAAATAGGATTTACCAGAATGGTGTAATCGAAAATATCCTCTGTAATTGTCAATTCTCCAGTCATTAAACGATGCGGCTCCTGCTAGTTCAATTTCTCCACCTTCTATATTCGTAGTAGCATTAAGTTTAATTTTTCCTGAAATGGACAAATCTCCACTTTTACTCAAATTAAAGTAAGATTTACCTGAATGATGCAGTCGAAAGACCCCTCTGTAATTATCAATTCTCCAATCATTAAATGTTGAATTACTTTTTAAGAGCAGAATTTCTCCACCTTCGCCAGTATTATTTTGTGGATTAACCACAAGTACTTGGGCCTTTGCTATAATAGCTGTGCCAATCAAAAAGATGATTAAGATTACATTTTTCATTATATATGGTTTTAAGTTGCTAGTGTTTTGGATTTCTATTTGTTGGTTTTTAGAAGTTTTTCTATTTCATTAAGTCTTTGAGATAGTGAGTGTAATTGCTTGTTTTCTTTTTCTAGATTTTGATTATTAGATTCGAGAATTTTTATTCTTTTTTCTTGTTGGATAGTGTAAAGAGTTAATTCTTCTATTTTTTGTAAAAGTTTAGCATCCATTTGACCCAGAAGAATACCATTTTTTTCAACTTCTTTTGCACTCGGGATATCTTTTAAATGCCCTTTTGTGTTGATATGATCTTCTACTTCTTCAAGACTAGGAAGTTGGTATTTTTTTTCAAAAACAAAGTCTGACCATCCACTTGCTTCAACTAGGATTTCTCTTGCACCAATTGAACCTTGTACAGCAAGTCTGTGACTTCCGGTAGTTTCTGTTCCGATTCCAATTTTTCCTTTATGATCTATACTCATTGCTGTTTTCGAACCTGTAACATACGCATCTGTCGTTGAGAAATACATTTTTGTTCCATAGGCCCCATCACTTCTTACATAAATTCCTGCTTGTGCATTTTCACCATTGCCGCTATCAGAAGCTCCAAAGGTTATTGCATTTCCAAAATTGTTAGTAGTATTTTCGGGATCTAAATGTATTGATCCAGTAGCCAATCCTTGTATTGACTCATTCCAGTTATTAGACCCTCCAGAAATTTGTAGTTTAGATTTGGGCGTATTGGTGCCTATTCCAATTTTTCCTTTATGATCTATGGTCATTGCTGTTTTTGATCCTGCTATATATGCATCTGTTGTAGAGAAGTACATTTTTGTCCCGTAGGAACCATCACTTCTTACATAAATTCCTGCCTGTGCATTTTCACCGTTACCAGTATCCGATGCTCCAAAGGTTATTGCATTTCCAAAATTGTTAGTAGCATTTTCGGGATCTAAATGTATTGATCCAGTAGCTAACCCTTGTATTGATTCACTCCAATTACTAGACCCTCCAGAAACTTGTAGTTTAGATTTAGGACTGTTGGTGCCAATCCCAATTTTTCCTTTATGATCTATGGTCATTGCTGTTTTTGATCCTGCTATATATGCATCTGTTGTAGAGAAATACATTTTTGTTCCATAGGTTCCATCACTTCTTACATAAATTCCTGCTTGTGCATTTTCACCATTGCCGCTATCAGAAGCTCCAAATGTTATTGCATTTCCAAAATTGTTAGTGGCATTTTCAGGATCTAAATGAATTGATCCAGTAGCTAGTCCTTGTATCGATTCATTCCAATTATTTGATCCTCCAGAAACTTGTAACATAGATTTGGGGTTACTACTCCCGAGCCCTACTTTTCCACTTAAGAAATAGAAATTAGTGGCATTACTATTATCTTCTAATTTTACCTTTTTTTGAGCTAAGACGCCTACTGAGACAAGTAGAGTTAGAAACAAAATTGACTTTTTCATTATGTATGGTTTTAAGTTGATTGCGTTGGTTGTAATGATTTATATCAAAGGAGTACTAATAGATGTTTTGCTCATCTTTGTACATAAGGTCCGTTTGATATAAAAATACCCCATAGCTGTATCCAATTGGATACAGCTATGGGGTATTTTTAATAAAAGTAGCGATAAAGTTTTAAGGAAATAAAATTTCAAGATGTTTTTTTTGTTAAGTCTTTTAGTTAGAAGAAATTAAATGATTATGTACAAGTATGAATATATTTTTTAGGTGATTTCCATAAAATTATTGCGTTTAAAAATTAATTTTAAAAACCTTAGATTCGACCCAAAAAAGAACCCCGATCAAAACAGCGCATTTTGATCGGGGTTGCATGTATAAAATAAGAATAATTATTCTTGCTCTACACTTTTAAGGTTATCATTAGAATTTCTATCAATAAGTTTATTATACGGATCTATACCAGCTTTTAGTGGTTGTTTGTCTGTAGTTATCGTAAACGTATTTTCGCCTGGTTTTAACCATTTTCTAGCTAAGTAATAAGGGTTTTTAAGAGGCACTT
The DNA here is from genome assembly GCF_001632745.1 of Aquimarina aggregata. Classification (GTDB taxonomy): domain Bacteria; phylum Bacteroidota; class Bacteroidia; order Flavobacteriales; family Flavobacteriaceae; genus Aquimarina; species Aquimarina aggregata. The sequence goes on from NZ_LQRT01000060.1 coordinate 83,932, forward strand.
CTTGATCATCTATTAGATCTTCTCCAAACAAACCAATTTCTATATAATTAGTTTTGTCATCGGTACGGTCTTCTTTACCCGTATCAGTATAATAGATTTTTTTACTATCCACTGTAAATGTAGTTTCAAATTTACCGGTAGGGAGTTTCTTAGATTTGGCTGATACAGCTCGATTTTCATATAATACAATCTTCTTGAATCCATCTTCTACAGCGTACTGTAAAGAATCTGGTGCAACATTGTAAATGGCATCATATAAATTTTGAGAAGTGGGATACACTCCTTTTTCAAAGTTCTTGTATTCGAGAGCAAAGTCTCTTAATGCGGTATTAATTTTATCTTCACCAATGATATCTTGTAACTCATACATGATCATTGATCCTTTACGGTACCAAATGTGTTGTCCGAACTCTACATTTAGTAATGAACGTTCGGGTTTAAAACTAAAGGATCTCTGCTGTAAATATTGATCTAGAGAATATTTTAGAAAATTTTTGATTCCGTTTTCACCATATTCATGTTTCATGGTCATGAGTGAAGTGTATTCTGCTAAAGTTTCAGAAATAATATTGGCTCCGGAAGTTTTACTTGGAGTAACCAAATGACCCCACCATTGATGGGCCACTTCATGTGCAGTGACTCTAAATGCATAATTAAAATCTTCGGCTTTGTCAAAATTAGCAGAGAAACCAAAATCTTCAGAATAAGGTATTGTCGTTACAAAAGATTGCGCAAAAGTTGCATGTGCAGGAAATTCTACTATCCTAATTACAGAATTTGGATACTCATAAAACTTTTTAGAACAATAGTCTAAAGCTACTTTAGTGCCATCAATAAAATGGCTAAGGTTACGCTTATGTTTAGGAGAATGATAGATTTCGATAGCTACTTTTTTACCACTAGGAGCAATCCAACTTGACTTTTCGACATCGTATTTTGCCGAGACAACATTAAAAAACAGATCAGTTTGTGATTCTAATTTGTAATGAAAATATGCTCTGTTATCCTGTTTCCATTCTTTGATAAGTTTACCTGGAGCCAATGCGATTTGATCTTCTGATGTACTTACGATTGCTTCAAAATTGATATAGTTAGCATCTTCATTAAACAAATTTTTCTTGACAGCGGTCGAATCTGTTCTAGAGGGTAATAAATAGTCTAACTTTTTAAGACCATGTTTTCTACGTACCCCATTATCGATTATATCTCGATCATAATGAAATCTTGGAAAAATATCGTTTCTAATAAAGGAACCGTTATATAGTATTTCTGTTTCCATATTATTAGCAAAACCTTTAGTCTCGGCAGCAACATCAATTGTTAATTTGGCAGTTGCATTGGGTAACATAGGTTCTGGTAATTTATAGAAATATATTCTATAAGCAGAATCTGAAACCACAGGGGTTAACTCTTTACCATTGTAAATTATTTTCTTTAATTGTATATGTTCACCTGGATATTGAACATTTAAGAGTAAGGTATCAATTACTGTATTGTAATTATTGATGAGTTTAAACTCTCCTTTGGCATTAATGCTTCTTTTTTTAGGAAAAAGGTCGATATACGTTTTTAGGTCAGTTACCTGCGGGTGCGGTTGGCCTATGTATTTTTCATATTTCTTTTCGGCTTCGGCACCTATTTTTTCAGAGGTATTACCGTTAGTAATAGAGTTTAATACATTTAGATTATAATAACTGTATCCTGCAACAGAAACAAAGGCTAAAATTACCGTTGTTAATAGCACTATAGTTTGAGTACTAAATCTTTGCTTAGCAATCGTTAATCGTTCTTTGGCGGTAGCAAAAAAACCACGAGTCCAGAATACTTTTCCAATAACTACTAAAATTGCCGTTAGTAAAATCCAGTACAATTGTAACCAAATGACTCCTGGAAGATAATGCCCAAAACCGTTAAGATCACTCATGAACATTTGTGGAATACCGCCATAAATCAACATTGGATTGGTAGTTTTGAATGCAAGAGTTACTAATAAAGGTAAACCTATATATACAACAATAACGATGAAGTGTCCTAAGAACTTATTGTTAACTAATACGTGCACAAAGAATGCCAGTAAAACAGTCGAAATAAGCCCGGGTAATACTATAGCAAAATTATAGGTAAAATAGAATCCAAGTTCATAGTCAAAATGCCCATTAAACGTTTGGAAAAGCACACCAGCTATTATATTTGCTAGTGTAAGAATAACAGAGACCCCTAATAGGGATACAATTTTCGAAGTGTATAAACTGGTATTGCTAATCGGCAATGCATCGTAAAAAACAAAAGTCTTATTAGTACGGGTACGATGCACAGCTTCACCAGAATAAATAATCAATATAATTACAGATAAAAATGTAATTCCGCCAGAAATAAATACTGCAACGTACCTAGTTAAAGGTAAATTGGGAGTACCCAAAGTTTCATTGGCAAGAAAAACCGTAACAATAGAAATGATAACTCCAATAATTAAAAGAATGCTAAAAACAGGGTCTTTAATGATTGATAAAAATTCAATTTTGCTTAATGAAATCAAATTTTCTCGTTCACTCTTTTTAGAAAAAACCTGTGTTATCGATGTAATTAATGATGGCGTATAGGCATCAGTATTGGTTTTCTTTTCTTTTTTACTAGAAAGTAAAAACTTTTTATAGTCAAATTTAAAAAGTGTTATGACAAAAAACAGTAAACCGACAGTAAACCAAAGAATTCTATTTATTAAGAAGCTTCCGTAAATAGGTAATTGATTCGTATTTAATTCGTTTATAGACCAGTATTTTGTAACATAATCAAATACTTGACCCCCAAAAGGATCCAAATAGATACTTAAGGATTGATTGTCTAGATCTGCCAAAAGATTGCCAGAAATAGTATTTAGTAAGAACAAACAGATTCCGCCAAGATATATAATTGGCATTTTCTTAAAAAAGGCCATAACACAGAAAAACAAAGAGCCTATTAAGAAAGAGTTGATTTGTAAAAAAAATAATAACGTTAATAAATAAGGTGTAAAACTAAATGGTCCATATTCACCATAATCTGGCCTATCTAAATACATGCCAAAAGCGTACCCAATGATAACACCGAGTACTGCACCAATATTAATTAATGTCACAATAGTAAAACTACCTAAAAATCTGCCTAGAACATACGATTTTTGTTTAATAGGAAAGGTAAAATAAGTTTGCGCTGTTTTATGATCTTGATCTCTAAATATTGGCACCCCCATTATGGCAGCATAAAAGAAAATCGAGAGTACAGAAACGCGAGAAATAACACCAGCAATGTTTTCTGGGCTATTAATAAACTCTGCAGTAGAAGATCTTTGTAGACCCGCTACTAAGGCTGCAATAGCTAAACCCAAGAAAAAGTAAATCCAAGTCGCCGGTCTTTTTAAGCGATATTGTAGTTCAAATATGAATATTTCTTTCATCTGTTCTTTTTTATTATTTTTCTAATTGCCAGATGCAATTGTCCAAAGATGATTTCAGTTAACATTAATACATTTCTTAGCTTACATTTTATGTAGTTGCTGTTTGCGGTTCTTCTTTTTTATTAATGCTGTAGAAGTAGAAATCTTCTAAGTTGTTATTGAATGTTTCAAATCCGTTTCCAGGATTAGTATCATTATAAATATTTACATAGAACTGACCTCCTCGTAGATAACTTGATAGGACTGTATATTCAGTTTCAATTTCTGCTAGTTCAGATTTTTCAATTTGTTTTTTAAAGACTTTTCCGTCTAAGGTGTCTGATAACTCTTGCGGATTTCCTTGCACTAAAATTTTCCCTTCATTAAAAACAGCCATGTTTTTACAAAGATTAGTAACATCATCTACAATGTGCGTACTTAGTATTACTACTGCATTTTCTCCTAATTCGCTTAATAAATTGTGAAAACGGTTTCGTTCCAGAGGGTCAAGTCCAGCAGTAGGCTCATCAACAATAATTAATTTTGGATTACCTAATAATGCTTGTGCAATTCCAAAACGTTGTCGCATACCTCCAGAGTAATCTCCAAGATTTCTATTTCTAAATTTATATAAATTCACTTTTTGTAACAAATCGGCAACATAACCCTTGCGTTCTGTGGCATTTGTAATACCTTTTACCTTGGCGATGTGGTTTAACATCATCTCTGCAGATACTTTTGGATATACACCAAAATCCTGTGGTAGATACCCCAAGACTTTTCGTAATTCTTCTGGTTGATTAAATACATCGATGCCATCAAACTCAATGGTACCTGTATCTGCAAGTTGTAATGTAGCAATAGTTCGCATTAATGAAGATTTTCCTGCACCATTTGGTCCTAATAAACCAAACATTCCTTTTTCTAAAGTTAGATTGACATTATTTAATGCCTGCGTTCCATTAGGATACGTTTTGTTAAGGTTTTTTATGTTGAGCATATGTGTATAGCGGTATTTATTTTTTAAATATTAGTATGTCTTGTTAAGATTTTGTTACAAGATCATCTCTGTTTTTTATATAAAATTACCTTTAAACGATATTTGTAAATCATGGGGATACAATATATATGAGTATCTTTACAGCTATTAAATTTTACATTTTATAATGCAACAACTTCGTAGAAACAGAAGACTAAGAACCAATGATGCAATACGATCTTTGGTTAGAGAACATGTCATTACTCCTAACGATTTTTTAGTTCCCCTTTTTGTAGTAGAAGGAAAAGGCATAAAAGAAGAAATAGCTTCTATGCCAGGATATTATAGGTATAGTCTTGATTTATTAGTGTCTGAGGTTAAAGATCTTTGGTCTTTAGGATTAAAATCAGTGCTGCTATTTGTAAAAGTGCCAGACGATTTAAAAGATAATAAAGGTACAGAAGCTTTAAATCCAGATGGATTAATGCAACGTGCAATTAAAACAGTAAAAAATACTGCTCCCGAGATGTTGGTGATGACCGATGTTGCTCTTGATCCATATTCTTCTTATGGTCATGATGGTATTGTAGAAGAGGGGTATGTAGTAAACGATGATACATGCAAAGTATTAGCAGCAATGTCATTATCTCATGCTCAGGCAGGGGCAGATTTTGTTGCACCAAGTGATATGATGGACGGGCGAATTCTTGCTATTAGAGAATTATTAGAAAAAGAAAATTCTAAGAATACAGGCATTATGAGTTATAGTGCTAAATACGCTTCTGCATTTTATGGTCCTTTTAGAGATGCACTTGATTCGGCACCCGGATTTGGAGATAAAAAAACATATCAGATGGATTTCTCAAATCGTGACGAAGCTATTAAAGAAACGATAATGGATATTGATGAAGGTGCAGATATCGTCATGGTAAAACCAGGATTATGTTACCTTGATCTTGTTAGAGACGTTAGAGATGCTGTAGATGTGCCTGTAGCGGTATATCAAGTTAGTGGAGAATATGCGATGCTAAAGGCGGCAGCGCAAAAAGGATGGTTAGACCATGATGCCGTAATGTTAGAACAGATTATGGCGTTTAAGAGAGCAGGAGCACATATTATTGCCAGCTATTTTGCCAAAGATGTAGTAAAGCTATTAAGTTAAATTTTATAAGAGAGGTGTATGGTAAGTAAAGATCGGTTATATCAAACTTTCGGAGAGCTGCTATATGTTATAGCAATGAGTGACGGTGTTATCCAGAAAGAAGAAGTTGAAACCCTTGAGGATATTTTGAAGAGTCACCCTATGGGAGCTGAAATAAAGTGGTCTTTTGATTATGAAAATGAAAACCAAAATGATATTGAAGGTTTATATAAAAAAGTAATAGAAGTTTTTTCTGATAATGGTCCTGATGAAGAGTATGACTTTATGATTTATGCACTTACCAAAATTGCTGAAGCTAGTAAAGGTATTGCACCAGATGAAGAAAAGATTATCACCAACTTTTCAAAGGATTTATTAAAAAGGTTTAGAGAAGACATCGAGAAAATTAAAAACAAATTTAATAGTAAATAATATTCGATTAACGTTTTATATGCAAAAGATTAGTGTAGTATTGGCCGTTTTAATTTTGTTATCTATTGGCTGCCAATCTGAAAAAAAAGAAAAAGAAACAATACAAATAGGAACAAAAAAAGGTGAATCGACCCCTTTTGAAATAGGAAAAAAGATTTTTGACGGTAAAGGTAAATGCTATACTTGTCATAAAATTGACAAAAAATCTATTGGTCCCGGAGTAACCGAAATTGTAAAGATTTACAAAGAAAAAGATGCAGATCTAATAGCTTTTCTAAAACAAAAAGCAGATCCTATTGTAGATCCTGAAACCTATGTAGTTATGAAAACAAACTTTGCAATTATCAAAAACTTTTCTGAAGAAGAATTAAAAGCTTTAGAAATATATATGAATGAGGTAAGTACTAGTAAAACCAAATAATGAATAGATTTTTAAGTATCATTTTTTTGATCACAACACCATTGATGGCGCAACAATTTACTCCAAAAGATGCATTTCTTGAAAAGTGGAAAAACTCTAAAGAATATCTTTTACAAATCGCAGAGAAAATGCCAGAAGAGCATTTTGATTATAAACCTACGGATAGAGAAATGGACTTTAAGAGTCAATTATTACATATACGAGGAAACATGCTCTGGTTAGGAACTACATATTTTTCTTCTGTTAAATTTGATAGAGAGAAATTAAAAGAAAATATTCCTGAAACTAAGTTAGAAGTTATTACAGAACTTACTAAGGCATTTGATAGTGTATATACCCAAGTACAAAACTCTAAATCAGAAGATTTACAAACTGAGATAGATTTTTTTGCTGGTAGGAAATCAAAATTGCAAATCCTTAATCTGTTGCAAGATCATGTTACGCATCACCGAGGACAACTTATCGTATATTTAAACCTTAACCAAGTAGAACCTCCTCAATATGTGGGTTGGTAATTAAATGTTTGAAAAATACATTGCAAAATCCGTACTTTAGTACAATATTTAAAACAAGATGACCTTATTAATTATTTACGCAGTACTTTCTATTTTCTTTTCGTTTTTATGTTCAATATTAGAAGCAGTGTTACTTAGTGTAACTCCGACTTTTATTAATGTTAAAAAGAAAGAAGGTAAACCATATGCGACTACTTTAGAAAACCTAAAGAAAGATGTTGATAAACCACTAATCGCTATTCTTACACTTAATACAATAGCACATACTGTGGGTGCTATTTTAGTAGGAGTACAAGCAGAACAACTACCCTATAAATTTGAAGTATTAGGGATAAATATGGTAGGTATTGTTTCTGCGATTATGACCATGTTAATTCTAGTGGTTTCAGAAATCATTCCTAAAACGATAGGTGCAACATTTTGGAAACAATTAGGAAACTTTACATCAAAAGCATTAATCGTGCTTATAGCACCTTTAAAATACACCGGAATTTTGTGGTTGCTTCAACTTACAACAAAACTAATAGGTGGTAAAGGGCATCATGGATCCGTACTAAGTAGAGAAGATTTTACAGCAATGGCCGATATCGCAGAAGAAGAAGGTGTTTTTGCAAAGTCAGAATCAAAAGTGATTAGAAATCTACTCAATTTTGAAGCTATTTTAGTAAAACATATCATGACACCAAGAACGGTATTAAAAATAGCTTCTGAAGGTCAAAATGTTCAAGAATTTTTTGAGGCTAATAAAGAGTTGCGATTTTCTAGAATCCCAGTATATAAGGATAAACTTGATGATATAACAGGTTATGTGCTTAAAGATGAGGTGTACAAGGAAATGGCTGAAGATAACCACAATAAAAAACTTGGAGAACTAAAAAGACAATTGTTTATTGTTGATAGAAATATGGCAGTACCTAGCTTATTTGAAAAGCTGGTCGAACAACGAGAGCATGTAGCTCTTGTAGTAGATGAATATGGTTCGGTGAGCGGTTTAGTAAGTATGGAAGATGTAATCGAAACCCTTTTAGGTTTAGAGATTATGGATGAGAGTGATACAGATAAAAATATGCAGGAATTGGCACGTAAAAACTGGGAAAAAAGAGCCAAACGCCTTGGGATTTTAGATGACACTGAAGAATAATGGAAATAGAAACATGTATAGAAACTCCATTAGGAACCGCCATTATATCTGGTGATGAAAATGGTATTACAAGTGTTTCAGTAACAAAAGAACCTAAAACAAAACCATCACAAGATAATATCCCGGTTTATTTAAAAGAAGCAGTACTTCAATTAAAAGAATACTTCAATGGCGAACGAGATGTCTTTGATCTCAAATTAAACCCATCAGGAACCGAATTTCAAAAAAAAGTATGGGATGAACTATTAAAAATTCCATTTGGTAAAACAGTATCTTATCTTGATATCGCCAAAAGATTAGGAGATCCAAAATGTATTCGCGCAGCAGCTACAGCTAATGGTAAAAATCCATTGTGGATCGTGATACCTTGTCATCGTGTTATTGGTAGCGATGGTTCACTTACAGGATATGCAGGGGGACTATGGCGAAAAAAATGGTTACTTGATCACGAAAATCCAGTCAAACAACAATCCTTATTTTAAAGATGCGTTATATCTCTAATGATTAGTAGTAGATATGAAAAACTCATTGTGTTTGATTGTAACGTGTGTCTTAATTCTTATAAAGAGTTATAGTCAAAAAATAGTGGATTTAGACTCAAAAGAGATCTCGTTAGAAATCAATTCTGTAGATCAATTGATCAATATAGCAGATAGTCTTAATAATTCTAAAAGTTTTGGTAAGGCAGAGGTGTATTACAGAAGAGCTTTTGATTTAGCAAAAAAAAGAAAACGCAAAGACGAAATGATTACCGCTGGATTTCGTTTAGAGCGTTATACTCGTACTTCGTTAAAACAATATAATAAAGCTCAGGAAATTTTAGATTTTTTGTTAATATATGGTATTAAACACAATGATGAAAACTGTGTGGTACGAAGTATCATTAGATACGGAAAATTAGATCAAAAAAAATTACAATTTATTAGTGCATTGAAGTATTATAATTTAGCGATGTACAGAGCTAAAAAAATAAACAACAATAAACTATACTGGGATGCGCTCACAGCCAGAGGTTTGCTATTAATAAATATTGGAGACCTGGCGCAGTGCAGAAAAGATTTTAAAGACGCATTGCAGTATATCGATAAAGAAGAATCCTCGATATACGATCAAAGTATTGGATATAGCAATATAGGGTCGTCTTTTGGGAATTCGCAACCAGATTCGGTAATTTACTATTCTAGATTAGCAACACAATTTTGTAAAGATGATAGAACTTCTAGATCGTGTAAAATAGCATATAATAATATGGCGTGGGGATATTATTTAAAGGGTAAACCTAAAATAGCTCTCGATATGATAGAGACTAATATTGATTTGAGTTCTATTGTACAAAATGAGAATGATAATTTACGTCCCGCACTAATGCATACTCTAGGGTCTATTTATTTTGACCTTGAAGAATATACGAAAGCAATAAACTATTTTGAAATCGCACACAAAGATTACATTGGCAAAGGGGATATTATAAATATTGTATTGACCAAGGAAGATTTATCTAAAGCCTACGAAAAGATTGGAAAATTAAAGTCAAGTATCGAGATTTTGAGAGAAATTAGACCATTGACCAATGCCTTGGATAGTCTTAAAATCATAAAAGAAATTGCAAAAATAGAAAGTAAGAGTATTGTAAATGTCAAAGAGGCAGAAATATCTAACTTAGAACAACAAAATGTTGAAATTGTAAAAAGAATAGATAAAACCAGAGTTTTTAGTTATGTTTTAGGAAGTTTTTTGATGTTAACTTTATCTGTTTTTTTATACCGAGGACATAAAAGTGAAGTTCGATTTCATCAACTTAATAAAGAGTTAAGTCTAAATAGACTTAAATCTTTAAGATCAATGATGAATCCTCATTTTTTGTTTAATTCATTTAGTACGTTACAGAACTATATCCTGAAAAAAGATAGTCTTAAAGCCAATGATTACATGACAGAATTTTCGAACTTGATTCGAAATATTCTTTCAAGTTCTGATAGCATATATATTAGTTTTCAAAAGGAACTAGATATTTTAAAATCATATATCAAAATAGAGCAGGAACGATTCAATGAAAGTTTCGAAGTTTCTTATTATATTGATGATAAATTGATCAAGGATAACCCAACAATACCATCTATGGTTGTACAGCCATATATAGAAAACGCAATAATTCATGGATTTTCACATGCCGAAGAAAAAGGAATTTTAAAGGTATCTTTTATCAAAGAAAATGACATAATTATCTGTAAAATTCTTGATAATGGCATAGGTAGAGCTAAGGCCCAAGAGATAAAAAAACAAGGAAATAATACCATTCATCTATCTATAGCAACAAGAAATACAGATGAGCGATTACGACTCTTAGATAAAATTGGGTATCAACCTGCCAGTGTAACCATAAATGATTTGTTTTATGAGCATGGAGAATCGAAAGGAACAGAAGTAGTGATAGTATTACCAATATTGAATAGTAAAGTAGAAGAATGATAGAAACGCTAAAATGCATAATTATAGATGATGAACAGAAAGACAGAGAAAATATCCGAATGCTTCTGGAATCATACTGTCCCCAAGTTGAGATTATTGGAGAAGCTAGAGATAGGCAATCAATTTTGACGATATTATCACAATTAAAACCGGATTTAGTATTTGTAGACATTCAATTGGGAGCGATTTCAATTTTTGACATTTTAAATGAATTAGATAGTATTACTTTTAAAATAGTTTTTGTAACGGCTTTTGATAAGTATGCAATTCAAGGATACCAATATGATGCTATCGACTATTTGTTAAAACCTGTTGAGGCAAAACGACTAGTTAAGGTTATAGATAAAACATTTAGACTTAGAGATCGTTTGCGTTCTGAAGAAAATAAGATAGACGAGTTTAAAGATTTATATGCTAAGGTCATGGAGCCAGCAAAAATCTCTATCACAGATGCAAAAGGAGTTCATATGATTAAAACCATCGATGTGCTGTATTGTGTTAGTGACGGAAACTACACTACCTTTATTATGATTGATGAGACAGAAATAGTCATTTCTAAGAACTTAAAACATTTTGAAACCAAACTTAAAGATTATAGCTTTTTAAGAATTCATAAATCGTATTTAGTAAATTTAAATCACATAGATTTTTTGGCAAAAGAACAAGGAGGATCTGTGGTTATGAAAAACGGAAAATCCTTACCAGTATCGAGAAATTGTAAAAAAGAACTTTATAAAAAAATGAATATATTATAAGTTTGGTAAGGTAAAATTATGTTAATAAAACATTTACAAACTACATTAATGTAAATAAAACTGCATTTTATACATCTAAATAAGCAGTTTAAACAATAGATGTGATTATGTTATTAAAGACAACTTAGATTTGTCTTTATATCGGTAACACAAATTACATTTATATGAAACTCAACTTTTTTAAAACAGGTATAATACTCCTGTCGACTGTTACGCTATTAACTACTTCTTGTTCTAATGAAGAGTTTGGAACTCCAGAACAAGTAAACGTAACTAACCTTCCTGATAATGTATTAAATAAAGTATTGGATTTGCAAATGGATCCTTCTCTCTTTAATTATCAAGAAATACAATTATTTGATGGGTCAACAAAAAAAATAGTGATTACATCAGGAGATATGGCAATTGATGTTGATAGATTTTTAGCAATTCCAAGTAATCAAGGAGGTTTAAATGCTAAACAGTATAGATCTCAATTTTTAATTGATACAGATAAATATCCTACCGTGGATATCATTGCATTTATTGGTGAAGGTCCTTTTGGTTTAAGTCAATTAGCCCAAGATGGATTAGTAGCTGCAGTTCAAAACTGGAATGAAGTCTCTTCTAAATTAGAGCTAACACTTACTTTTACCACAGAACCAACATTCGATTCAGATGTTTTTGAAATTAGAGTAAACACTGCTTCTGACATAAACTCTGATGGATTAGCAGATTTTCCTAATGCAGAAGGAAAACCAGGTCCTTTTGTTTTAATTAATAGCAGGGTTAATGCTAATTTTCCTGATGGTTTCGAGCACCTTCTTACTCATGAAATAGGGCACGCAATTGGTTTTAGGCATACAGACTGGAATTCTAGACAAAGTTGCGTAGACCAAGGATTAGAGACAGAATCAACGGTAGAAAACGATCTTCCTGTACCATCTATAATATTTGGAACGCTTCCTAGTATACCAGGTATTCTAGAACAAGAAAACTCTATAATGAATGCTTGTTTCAACTTTAGAACAACCGATGGAGAACTTAACTTTAATGACAGATCTGGACTAAGATTTTTATACCCTAAGTATTATTAACTCAACTCTCAACTCAATTCAACTGTAAACACATAGAAAGAGCGCTCTAAGAGCGCTCTTTCTACATTATAAAAGCAAAGAAAATACAATTTGTTTAGCATATTAAATAATTCATGCAGTTTCATTTTTTGAAACTGTTATATTTTATCATTGCGTTCTAAGTCGTTCGTTTTTTTTAATTAAATTGGCTTAAAATCAACTTTATATAAAAATGATTAAACGTATACTCAAATTCTTTTTAAAGGGACTTCTTGCTATTATACTCTTATGTGTAGTGTTATTGTACATTTTTGATTCAGAATATATTCTTAAAGGAGTTCGTGTTGTGTATATGACAGGCCACACAACTGCGTATTTAGACGATTATCGTTATTTTGATAATCGCACTATAGAAAAAGGAAATGCAACTATTCCCTGGGCTATACATAAACAATATAATGCCGTAAAAGCAACTGATAGATTACATAAAACCAATCAAAAGTTTGGAACTATTGCCTATATGATTATTAAAAACGATAGCATATGGTATGAGAAATATGCAGAAGGGTTTAATGAGACATCTAAAACAAACTCCTTCTCTATGGCAAAAAGTATGGTTACTGCTATGCTTGGAAAAGCTATTATGGATGGTTATATTAAGAGTTTAGACCAGCCATTAGGAGATTTTTTTCCGGAGTTTTCTGAAGGTCTAGCGGCAAAAACTACAGTAGGAGATTTATCTTCAATGTCTTCGGGATTAAACTGGGAAGAAAGTTACAAAAGCCCATTCTCGATAACAGCCAAAGCATATTATGATACAAATATTAGAGAAGTATTATTGGGATTAGAAGTTACAGAAGAGCCAGGTCAACGTTTTAAATACTTAAGTGGTAATACTCAACTATTGGGTATGGTGATAGAAAAAGCTACCGGTAAAACCTTATCTGCTTATTTAAGCGAAAATTTTTGGAAACCTATGGGAATGGAGCAAGAAGCAATATGGCAATTAGACAGTGAAAATAGCGGTATGGAAAAAGCGTATTGTTGCGTAGCTAGTAATGCAAGAGATTTTGCACGTTTTGGTATCTTGTTTAAAAATAAAGGTGTTTTTGCCGGACAACAAATTTTACCAGCAGAGTTTACAGAAAAAATAACCAAACCTAGATTTGAAAAAGATGATATGTATGGTTACGGTTTATGGATATCGGATCATTTAGATAAAAAAATCTTTGCCATGAGAGGAATTTTAGGACAATATGTAATCTGCATCCCAGAAGATAATGTGATCATTGTGCGATTAGGACATCAAAGAGGAGGACCTCAAAAATCGTTTAGTGAAGACTTCTATATTTTTATTGAAGAAGCTTATAAAATGTTAGCTCATGCTTCATAAATTAGACCTAGAACATATTTTGTTTTTGGATATAGAAACAGTACCAGAACATAAAGATTTTGATGATCTTAGTGATGAAATGAAGTATCTCTGGGCGGACAAAACAAAATATCAAAGAAAAGAAGATTTTTCTGCAGAAGAGTTTTATGATCGAGCAGGAATATGGGCAGAGTTTGGTAAGATTGTCTGTATTTCTGTAGGATATTTTACATTTAAAGGTGAAACTAGATCGTTTAGGACAACTTCTTTTTATGGAGAAGAAAAACAATTGTTACTAGGTTTTAAAAACCTTTTAGAAACACATTTTAATAGGCCCCATCATTTGCTTTGTGCTCATAATGGTAAAGAGTTTGATTTTCCATATATAGCCAGAAGAATGATTATTCATAGTATTACGCTACCATATAAACTTAATCTATTTGGTAAAAAACCATGGGAAGTGGCACATTTGGATACTTTGGATCTTTGGAAATTTGGAGATTATAAGCATTATACATCATTAAAGTTATTGACAGGAATTTTAGGTATACCTTCGCCAAAGGACGATATCGATGGAAGTCAAGTAAGACAAGTGTATTATGAAGAAGGAGATATCGATCGAATTATTATTTATTGTGAAAAAGATACTGTAGCTGTTGCACAAATAATACTACGTTTGCGGCAAGAAGAGTTATTAAGTGAAGATGAGGTGATTTCTGTCTGACATTTTCATAAACTTCTGTATTTTTATAAAAATCAGATGTAAAAAAAATTCCCCCTCCATAAAGGAGAGGGATTTTTTGTAATTATATACCCGTCGTGTCCCCCAACAAACCCAAATTAACAACCTTGCAAGTATATACATTTGAGCCTTTTCCCTTCGATATAATTACTATGTAGCAGGGTGGAAAATAAATACCCTTACCATATATTAATATCATTAAGCTAATCTAATAGCTATTGTAATTTAATAGTAAATAATAGATCATTACATGATCAATACTGAGTGATAATGTAGCTAGAAATTTAGCTGCTTTTGAATAAAACCTTAAGTGAAAAGATGAGTGTGTGTGAGAATATTTTGATGAGACAAATATAGAAAAATTATTTTAACAAGACGAATTATTTAGTTAACATTTTTTTAAGAGTTTAAAATAGCTGTTTTTAGACTAATTTTTTTGATTTGTTTACAAGGGTAAGTCTTTTTATTTCTATGTTTAAATGGTTATGAACTTCACAAAAAACATATGGTATATGATGATTCTCATTGCGTTTTTTTGTAATAGTTCTTATAACATAATCTAAAAGCATGGTGTTTTTTGATAACTTTTGTCATGAATGATAGTAAAATTGAAAACTTTACTGTCTCGACCTCTGGTATATTTTACATAGTCCCATACTCCAGAATGAATTATTTCATATCTCCCATTTATCTCAGGCCCGCGAGATTCACTATATACCAATTCGTTATATGTTGTTGTATAACTAGGATGCCCTTCCTTAAATTCTTTTTTCACAAATTGTAATCTCATGGCATCTTTCTGCCCCTCATAACGTACATTAAGAGCTATTTCTTTCTTTGAATACCCAATGGTAATGTTAGGAGTGTTACCATCATTGTTTTTAAAGCAAATAAAATGATCGATTTCTTCTTTAATTGTGGGATTCGATAAAGAATTTTTATAGGAAGTTTCAAGAGTTTTGGTTGCAATCTCCATGGTTCGTTTTAATTCCTTGTCAAATTCGGCAGACTTTGAATCGACATGTTGGCCATCAGGTTTGATCCATCGTATCATCTTGTTATCCCAAAAATAAAATCGAGATTCTTCAACCGAGGTTTTTGTATCATCAAACTCAGGTTGTGTTGGAGGAGCATTATATGCATGTTCTTGTGAATACATAAAATACAATTTATCATCAAGGAAATAAAATTCATGTTTCACCTTTCCTAAATGCCCGAAGTAAACAGTTTCAATTAGCCTTATTTTCTTATCTGATTTGAAGATGGTTAATTGCCCTCCTTCTGAAGAGTTTTCAAAATCATCAAGGTCTTGATGATGATATGAATGTTTGTTGTCAAGAGTCTCTTTATATAACTGACGAATTTCTGTAATTATCTGTTCATTAGTTTTAATTGGGTCGCTAGCACTATTGACATTGTTTTTTAAGTTATTTTTTGTGCTTTCTGCTGTAGGAGATGAGGTATTATCCTTACGCGTTGTATTGTTTGAGCAAGAAATAAGAAATATCGAAAAAATACAAACTACTTTGAACATAATTACTTTTTGTGTGATTTTAATATTAATAATCGTGTTTTGCAAAACAAAGATTATACCGTTGTAGGCTTACGTATAAAAAGAAAAAGTTTTAAAAATATACGTTTAGTATTGTAAATATATAAACTCTCTAAATAATGTAGATTGATAAATTATACATTAAGATTTAAATCAATAGATAAAAATGCTTAATCCTTTTATTTTTTTTATTCTGCTTTTTGGTATGCCTCTTTAAGCCAGTGGATTAATTCATCGTCAATTTCGGTTATATTCGTTATTCGAACTCGATGTGTACACATGGCGCCAAAAGGTCCAGAATTTTCAAGTCGATCGGTAGTTGGTTTATCTTTTAATTTTAGTCCTAAATCGATTCTTGTTTTAGTTGCAGGTTTTATTAAGGCAAATTGCTTTTTCCTAATAATACTTACACTAATTTTTTTAGGTGTTATTTTGATGTCTTTTCCGAATTTTTCGACGATAACAAGTAATTGTTCATAAATAGGTTTTAGGTTTTCTTTACCTAAATATTGTTTATGCACAAGGTCTGATGGCGTATCTGTATTTTCTTTTGATAATTGTATGATAGTATTCGCAAAACCATGTGTTACACCATGTTCTTTTTTTAAAAACGTCATTGCTTGTCCATGTTTTTCAAAGGCCTTACTTTTTAAGATTTTTTTCCACTCTTCTAATGTCTTCCCGGTCTTTTGAGGCATATTATTGATCATTGTTTGTAGTGCTTTATCCATGACTTAGTGTTTTACAGGTTTACCAGTTTCTAAATAGGAAATTAAATTTTGATATGACATTTCGTTGCCTTGAATAAAAAAAGCCATAAGTTTATTATATTCAGGATTGTTTTTGTATCCAATACCATATGAAACTACCTTTGTTACAGTACGCTCAATTTCTTCAAAATAGATAATATTATAAAGATCTTTTTCATCTTTTTTCATAATTTTTGGAAAATAACTTGAAATCTCTGCTTGTAGTGTGATAAGTCTTTTTGGCACATAGTTAAGAACATGTAACACTATTGTGGTTGGGTCATTAATAGTAGCTTTCTTGTTATAGTTAGTTTTTATGGTACCATTGATTTTGAAATTAACTTCGGCGATGGGTACAAATGCACTTTCCCATCCTTTTTGCGTAGTAAAAGCGTTCCAAACAGAATCAAGAGAAACATTTACTTTAAATTCTTGGATCAATGCTAATTCGTTGATGTACGTAGAATCAACTCTAGAAATAACTCTTTTTTCTGAATTTATAGTTCTGTTTTGAGAATAAGAAATACTCCATAGTAAAAGGAAATTTACGGCACATATTATATTTTTCATCTAGTATGTATTTACGATCTTAAAGAAAGCAAATCAAAATTATGATGTATAGTAAAAAATTAACCTTCTCTATCTAAAGGAAAAAAATTGGGTTCTCCTTTATCATAATCTTGATCAATAAATTCTTGTGGATTAAAACCAGAGAACTCTTTAAATTCTTTGATAAAATGTGATTGATCAGAGTAGCCAAATTGATACGCAATTTGCGACCAATTTATTTTTTTTTCTTGTCGAATTTGTTGTAGAATTTCGTTAAATCGAACTATTCTATGAAAAACTTTTGGAGTAAGTCCGCAAAACACCTTCATTTGATCAATAAAATGTTTTTGTGTTTTGGGATAGCTATCCACAATTTGTTTATGCTGGGATAGTGCTTGGTCTATGAGTTTCTGTATTGTAGATACTAGTTCTTTATTGGGTAACTTACCGGTATCAAATCTTTTTAACAGCCAATTTTCGGCAAGGTCAAATTTTTCTTTTGGAGTAGAATTTTCTACAAGTGATTTTCGTAGTTCTAAAATTTCTCTACCTAAAATTTCTTGCGCCCCACGTACTTGATTATTAAGTTTATAAATAGGAATATTTAAAAATGGATACGCGCCATAAGGTTTAAATTGGATTACAAACATCTCTGAATTTTGATGAGCAGAGATAGATAGGTAATTTTTATGCATACCTGAAATCCAAACTTTAGTAAAAGTACCATTGGGTTTTAAGGAGACATTATCAAAAGTATTTCTAGATATCCCGTCCAATTCAAATATGACAAAAACATGCCCAGTAGGAACCACTCTTTCTATAGAATGATCTGGTATAAAGTCTTTAAAATAGAAAATAGACTCTATATAATTTTGTAATGAATTTTGTAGTGTATGTGTTTCAAAAATCAATGCCTCCTATAGTGTTTATGTTTGCAATAGAATGATTGTTATAAGATTAGTTTTTACTTAGTTTAAAGTACGAACTAATTATTATAACGTAGTAAATATAGAATTCTCTTTATGAAATACCTAAAAACAAGATTTTTACGCACATTAAGCAATAGGGTTATTCAAAACTCTCTTGTGTGATAGTAAATTCAAATTTAGTTAACCCATAGCCAGTTTCGAAATCTTCTCTTCCAATAATAGTCCAATCATCATCGGATACAGTAGAGATTGTTAGTAAGAGATTATTTTCTTCTTTTGGAGTTTCATAGAATTTAATCTGGTTAAAAGTATATGATGGAAATGGATTAAACCCAAAAGCACCGTCATTAAATACTATGGTAGATGTTTTGCTCTTGATAATTTTGGATTGATCAGGTTGATTATTAAGTTGACCGTTAAGAGTAAAAACAACCTCCAAATCAAGATCACTTTGATTGGTAATACTATATTCTGCTGCCCCTGCAGGTTCAATAATTATTCCGCTATCATCACTTTTAGTACAACCTATGAACAAAAGTAATGACAGAGTTATAGTAAACTTAAATTTCATATATTTTGAATTATAAAGTTCATACTTTAGAGATGTTTTATAGATGTTGTTTTTGAAAATACGTTGCGCTCTTTATTAAAGAACTTTCTGAATTACTGGATTAAAAGCTTTTGAAGCAACAATCACGGTATCTCCTGTAGTTAAGTTAGCGATTTCAGATTCTTGAGCAATTACTTTTACAACATTAGTGCCTATTAAAACGGTAACAATAAAGACAACTTCTTCTTTTTGTATACTTAGGACTTCTCCTGTAAATTGAAATTTAGCGCTCATTTGATGCGTAGCAAATATGGTAGAAGGTATTCCTGATTTTATTATTTTTCCTTGTTCTAGAAGACAAACACGATCCGATAATTTTATAATTTCACCAATGTTATGACTCACCAATATTGTAGTGAGTTTATATTTTTGATGCACCTTTAAAATATAGTCCTGAAGTTTAATTCGCATTTTAGTATCTAATGCAGATAAGGGTTCATCCAGCAATAGTATTTCGGGTTGTTGTACCAATGCTCTTGCCAATGCTACACGTTGTTGTTGTCCACCAGATAAAGTACTAGGTTTTTGATGCTGTAATTCTCCTAACTCCATCATATCAATAAGTTCTGTAATAATACTGTTATCCTGATGCTTTTCTAGAGCATATTCTAAATTTTTAAGAACAGACATGTTAGGAAACAACGCATAATCCTGAAACACAAAACCTAATTTTCGTTGTTGGGGTTTGAGATTGGTTTTTTTACTCGTGTCTAACCAAACAACATCATTAACAACAAGTTTACCGTTATCAGGAGTTAGTAAACCGGATATCATTCTTAAGGTAGATGTTTTTCCTGCCCCTGAGGCACCATAAAGTGTCACAAATTCTCCAGGAGTAATAGCTAAATCGATATCAAGAGGCATCATGCCTTTTGCTGTATGTAATTTTTTATGCAACAGCAGTTGAATCATCTGTTCATTTTTTTAAGATACCCCCCATTAATAAGATATACGATTAATAAAATGCTAAAAGTAATGATCAGTAATATTAATGAATACGTATTGGCAGTGCTATAATTTAATGCTTCAACTTCATCATAGATAGCAATAGAGGCTACTTTCGTTTTACCCGGAATATTTCCTCCAATCATCAGTACAACGCCAAATTCTCCTATTGTATGTGCAAAGGAAAGTACAATACCTGTTAATAAAGCAGGTTTAATATTGGGTAAGATTATCTTTAATAATGTTTTAAATTTAGATTTACCAAGTACATACGACGCTTCTTTATATTGTTTTGGCAGACTTGATAATCCAGCTTGTATAGGTTGTACCATAAAAGGCAAGCTATAAAAAATCGATGCAATAACAAGCCCTTCGAAAGAAAATATAAGATGTAACCCTAACCATTCACTCACCCAGTTTCCGAATGTATTTGACGGGCTAAAGGCTAGTAATAAATAAAACCCTATTACTGTGGGCGGAAGCACCAACGGCATGCTCACCAGAGTTTCAATAACAGGTTTAATTTTTGATTTTGAATACGCTAACCAATACGCCAAAGGAATGCCTAAAAACAACAACAATACTGTAGTTATTAATGCTAACTTAAAAGTTAATATTAAGGGTTCCCAATCTATCATTCACTTAATAAAATTTCGTTGGTCTTAATCATAGCAGTAACGTGATTACCTTTTGTAAGACCTAATTGGTTAACGGCTTTTGTTGTAATTACAGAAACGATGTCTCCAACACTTGTGTTAATTACTAGTTTGCTTAATAAAACACCTTTATCTACTTGGGTGACTTGTCCTATAACTTTATTCTGTAAACTTAGATATTCTGGGGTTTGGGTAGCAATGATAACTTCAGTTTCTTTAAATAATACCTTAATAGTGGCTCCTAATTTAAGATAAGAGGCGGTTTCGGGAGTTTCTACGATAATCGCAGTAAAAAATACATCGTTTACTCTAGTAGTAATAAGTGCTAAGCTTCCGTTTACTTCAATAGTTGATATTTGTCCAGTAAGTGTATTCATTTTTCAGTCACAAGGTATCCAAAATTTTCAAGAATTTCTTCGGATTTTAACGAGAATAGATACTCATAAAATTTGGTTGCATTTTTTGATACTTTTTCCTTTTGTATTAAAATTACCGCTTGAGCAATAGGAGTGTAGCTGTTTTTAGGGATTGAGATCCAATTGCCTTTTCCTTTCATTTGAGGTGATAATACTACTGATTTGGTAGTAAAACCAACTTGAGCTGCTCCAGAAACTATGAATTGATTGGTTTGCGAAATACTTTCGCCATACACTAATTTGTTCTGAATTTGAGGATAAATATCATAATGTTTTAATACAGAAATTGCTGCCTCACCATAAGGGGCTGTTTTTGGATTTGCTAGTGCAATATGTTGAATATAGTCTTTATCTAAAAATTTAAGATTTGGTCGTAGCGTGTCAGAAATAGACCAAAGTATCAGACTACCATGAGCATAAATTTCAGGGGGGTTCGTTGCAAATCCTTGAGTGTATAATGCTTTGGGATATTTTGTGTCTGCAGAGATAAAAATATCATATGGGGCGCCTTCTTTAATTTGTGCGGTAAGTTTTCCTGATGAGCCAATCACTATATCACAAGAAATCCCGGTTTGTTCGGTAAAAGATTTAACAATTTCTTGTATTGCAAATTGCATATTTGCAGCTGTGGCCACAGTAATTTTTGCATGATCTTTTTTTGAGCACCCAACAGATAAGATGAATGAAAAAAATAAGATGGTCTGTGTGAAGTTTTTCATTTGAATTTGAGTATCTATTATAATTCAAAACGTTCTTGCCAATTTAAGGAGCTTTCCAGTTCATGGTTACAGAATTCTAAATGGATCACACGTCTTCGCTTACCATTTGTAGTCTTATTAGATGCATGTAAAGTCAAAGGTTTCATTAGCATGACACCACCTTCCTCAATAGCGCAAACGTGTTCTGTTTCTATATTCCAGTCAATGGATTCGGGACGATATATATTCTTTAAATGTGATTTAGGAATTACCTTTAGTGCACCATTGTTTTTGTCTGTTTCATCTAGATGAACTCTTAATGTGATGGTGTTTTGTAAAATTTCAATAGGTGGTTGAACGCCGTACTGGCCTCTTTTGAATGTCCAATTAGTATATCCTGGAATATCGATTTTTTTGTTTACCGAAATACTTAAATCTTGATGATACCCAACAAACCAATTAGATGTACTTGGTTTGTCAAAATAAATAGCTTTGGTTAAAAAGTACTTGGTGTCAAATAATTCTGATAAAAGGTTTGTTAGTTTTACATTAAATAACAATTCCCGTAGTCTAGGAACTACATTGTTTAGTTGTCTTATAGCAAATAAGTCTTTAGTTCTTAAAAATGACTCTTCTTTTTTTTGAGAGTGTTTTATACATGTTGCTATTTGATCAATTTCGGATTCTGTATATAAACTCTTAATGATTGAATACCCATTTTCTTCTAAAGCTTTTTTATTTAGTGTATAATCCATTTTCGAATTTATAATTACTTATTTTTTTTCATCCAAGACATCTTATCGATCTTATATCTTCGATTATTACAGTTATCATTGGCATTAAAGAATTCTTTATCACGACATAAGAACTTATCTAAAATCTTTGCCGATCTACTATTATCTATGGTGACATCTGCGGTAATTATATCGCAGTTCATAGTATAAAATCCATAATCAATTAGTCCTTTGGCAATCTCGGTTCCGTATCCTTTTCCCCAATACGTTTCTCTTAAACGATATCCAATTTCGTCTTGATTTGCATCATTTTTTAAAAAAGCACATAGACCGATAAAATCGTTTTCAAGTTTACTCTCGATTGCCCATACTTTTGTATCCGAAGTCATATGATCAATGTTCATAACACAATGTAGATGTTTGTCACTATCTTCTCGTGACATTGCTGGCCTTGGAACAAGGTTCATAACATTCGGATTGCCCATCATATCAAAATATGCATCTTTGTCTTGTATAGTAAGATATCTAACAATAAGCTTTTGTGTTTCGAAGATCATAAAAACTAGTTATATAATACAAAACTAAACTTTTTAGACGTGCTATTTTTTATTAAATTAAGAAATTAAATGCCCTACTCATTCGGGTAGGGCATTTAGTAATTTGCCAAACTTGATTTTTAGGACAATTTTTCAAGTTCTACAGTAAAATGCCTCATAATTGGTGCTTCCCAGGTGATGTCATACCCTCTTTTTGCCTCATTTCTAGTTTCAAATACATTTTTAATAGCTATAGCAATGTATTCTATATGGGATAAGGTATATGTTCTTCTAGGAATAGCTAAACGAACTAATTCTAGTTTGGGATACCGGTTATCTCGAGTTATAGGGTCTCTATCGGCTAGAATAGTTCCTATTTCTACACTTCTAATTCCTGCGGTGATATATAGCTCGATAGCCAATGATTGTGCGCGATATTCTTCTTGAGCGATATTTGCTACAAATTTATTAGCATCTAGATAAATCGCATGCCCACCAAAAGGTTGTTGAACTGGGACTCCAAATTCTACAAGACGCTTGCCTAAATAACGTACTTGGTTTATCCTGCTTTCTAGATAGGTAAATTCTGTAGATTCTTTTAGCCCTTCTGCCAATGCACCCATATCTCGTCCAGACATTCCACCATAGGTTACAAATCCTTCATACATGATGTTATATGTAACACAGGCTTTATATACTTTTTGACTTTTTAGTGCTATAAAACCACCCATGTTCACGATACCATCTTTTTTAGCACTCATTGTCATCCCATCTCCAAAAGAGAATAGTTCTTTTACAATGTCTTTAATAGATATATTTTCATAACCTTTTTCACGTGTTTTTATAAAGTAGGCATTTTCTGCAAATCTAGCAGAGTCAAAGTATAGAGGAACATTGTATTGCTTACATAAAACAGAAACATCATGAATATTCTGCATTGAAACAGGTTGCCCTCCTGCAGAATTACAGGTGATGGTTATAAGCACAAATGGAATAGTATTTATTTCGTTAGATTGAAACACATGCTCTAACTTTTGAAGATCTATATTTCCCTTAAAAGGATGCTCTATAGTAGTATCAAACGCTGCATCAATTGTGCAATCAATAGCATGCGCTTTTCTAAATTCGATATGGCCTTTTGTGGTATCAAAATGGGAGTTTCCGGGGATAAGATTTCCTTCTTTAACTAGAGCAGAAAATAAAACGTTTTCTGCTGCTCTTCCTTGATGTGTGGGTATGAAATATTCAAAACCAGTAATTTTCTTAACTGTGGTTTCTAATTTTTCAAAAGACTTAGATCCTGCGTAACTTTCATCTCCCAACATAATTTCTGCCCATTGTTTATCAGACATAGCGCCTGTACCAGAGTCTGTTAACAAATCAATAATCACCTGATCACTTGATAGTTTAAATAAATTGTATTTGGCTTTTTTCATCCAAACTTTACGTTGCGCAATGGTAGATTGATTGATAGCTTCTACCATTTTTATTTTATATGGTTCTATATATGGTAATTTCATGTCTAAACTGATTTTTTAAATAGGGCATGTAATACAAAGCGATTTGTATTTTGATCGTATATCAAAAACTATTTATACACGCGATCTACTTTATAACATTTTAGAACCTAATCCTAAATTGTATAGAGATGTACTGCCCAGATATGATATTAATAATTGAAATAAATAAAATGAAAAGTACCTTATTTAAATAAAGGGTACAGAGTGTTATAGATAAAAGTAAGAGTCTCTACTTTTAATATTTAGATAAATGCTATAAAGCGAAGTTATACTATTTTTCATTTGTAGTACTTTATAGTTTATAAAATTAAGAAAAATAAAATTAATGGCTACCCTAACAGAGCTACTACTCGCGCAGGTGCAGCGGATGCACCAACTATTTTTAAAGGAAAAACAGCTATTTTGAAGCCACTATAGGGTAAGGCATCTAGATTAACCAGCTGCTCCATATGACAATATTCTTTGTTTTTTCCAACAAGGTGTGCTTCCCAAAATAATTCTGGGTTTCCAGTTTCTTTGGCTTTTTTCATCATATATGGCAAAGGTAAATCCCACCCCCAAGAATCTATACCCATGACTTTTATGCCTTGATCAATAAGCCATTCTGTAGCTTCGGCACTCATCCCAGTTCCAATTTTATGAAAATCTTTAGTGCCATTATAGATATCACGTCCAGTTTTAATAAGTACAATCATCTCTGGAACAATATTAAGTTTGTTTTTACTTAAAAACCCTTGGATATCAGCAACAGTGATAGGGTCAAAATCTGCTTTATGTTTCATATCTATTACTAAACCTTCGCCGTAGCACCAATCTAGAGGAATTTCATCTATAGTTTTAGATTTTTTTCCATTTGTAGTAGGGGAGTAGTGCCAAGGGGCATCGATATGAGTGGTGGCATGAACTCCCATTTTTTGTATACTATCGTCTGCCCATCCTATAAAATCTTTAGGAAAAAGCTTAAAAGGTAAACCAAGAATACGAATCAACCATTTCGCCTTTTTATGCGGTTTGTGCTTAATTTTTACACGCATAAACCAAGGATCAGATTTGTTATATTGTATAGGTTTGGATAGATCTATAATTTTCATGTTGGTTAATTAAAAAGAATATCAAAAAATCATTTTGCAAGCTATGAAATTTAGTAAATAATTATTGATTTTTGTTATTCTTCAACCTGTAACTTTTTCAAATGTTTCGGTTGAAATATAGCAAACACTATCAAAGACTTTTTGAGTAAAACAATGTTCTAATTAATGGTTATCGAGTTTTCCCCCTCGATAAGAGATACATGACAACAATCAGCACCTACTATAAAATCTGAACTAATAACTTCTTTGTCATTAATAAATCCTTTAAAATTTATTTTCAATGTTTTGTTTCGAAACTCGTTTGAGTACCGATCACTAAATATTGGATAACTTCCATTTTTTCTCATTATCTCCCATTGATTTTCAAAAATTTCTAATGTAAGATCATCTCCAGTTTTAACATTTGTCACTTTAAAAACGTCCAATGCAACAGGATTATCAGAACTATCTTTTATCTCAACAGTGATAGTTCTAAAATCAAAAGTGCATACTGCTCCATTACATGATGATGTATTGTCATCAGTATTGCTACAACTGGAGAAAAGCAACAAAGAGGTTAGAAAAAATAAATATTTCATTGTGATTTAAATTATGTTTTTCATTAGTTAGATGCAGAACCAACTTAAAGGTTGCATAAAATAATTGTCAATGACCGATTTTTGTGCCGTTTTTAGAAATGCAATTTTTAGCTGTAGCGGGATTTAGAAAATGAGTAGAATACTAGCTTAACTTTATTTTTGAATAGGTTTTTCCTATTGATTTGGATGGTGTATCCATATCTTCAATGGCTAATGCAATTGCCGATTTAATAAGTTGATGTGTCTTTTCGTTTCTATAATCGGTTGAAGTAGTTATAGGAATATGTCGGATCCATTTTCCTGTGCCTTTTAAAAGATAGTGAGAATCTTCTAGTAGGGTACCTTTATTAAATCCTAAATTGAGATGGTTTTTATAAATGGGAATCATACAAAATGCATCTGATAGTTTCTCTGAAATAGAATACACAGAAGTTAGCGCGTGTGTATGATATAACAATTCGTTACTATTGGGGTATATTTCTAAAATGTAAGTTCTTAAATCAGAAAATAAATCAATTAGTTTTTCATTCTTAAGACTTAAGAAATGCTGAAAATCACTATGAATTTTTTGTGGTTTATTCATTACTCATCCATTTAGGTTTATCAATAACTAAGAATATAAAAGTTATTAGTAATCCAACAACAGAAAACAATACATCGTAGTGATCATATACATTTTCTCCACCCAAATTATGAATTTTTAATTCTTGTAATATTACGTAAATAGATGCAAAAATAATAGCAATACTATAAATATAGATCTCGTTTGTTTTCAAAATTTTCGCGTTAGCAATTAATCCAACGTTAGTTAGGAAAAGAGAACCTACAATAGCTTCGCATAAGTTTGGAAAAGAAAGAACAAGAATATTTAATTCTTCAATAAAATCACC
This sequence comes from Aquimarina aggregata, assembly GCF_001632745.1. GTDB lineage: Bacteria > Bacteroidota > Bacteroidia > Flavobacteriales > Flavobacteriaceae > Aquimarina > Aquimarina aggregata. Next base: position 110,819 of record NZ_LQRT01000060.1, read on the forward strand.
TTTTAAAATATAAGGCCTTACTATAAATTTATTAAGTAAGTAAAAAAGTACAACACCAAAAATAATCCGAATATTTTTTTGTAGACCTCTCATAGGTGTTTTATTTTTAGTGATCTTGAGGAATAGAAATTACAACATTACCTTTTTTGTATCCTGCCTCTACATATTTATGTGCATCAGGAACTTGTTCTAACGAAAATCGTTTATCAATTATAGATTTTATTTTTCCCGCTTCAATAAGGTTTGTAAGATATGCTAAATCCTTTTTGGATTCATTTGCAAGTTGAAAGATGACCTTTTTGTTACTTTTTAGATTGTTAAGTATACCTTTCATCATTCCCCAAAACCTTGGATTACCTAATATATACCTGCCATTTTTATTTAAAGATTTTAGACTTCTTTTAAATGAGCTTGTTCCTACAACATCAATTATAGCATCATATTTTTTATCATTTTTGGTGAAGTCTTCATTTTTATAATCTATAACATAATCTGCACCTATGGTAGATAACATTTCTAATTTGTTTGCACGATCAACACAGGTTACCTGTGCACCTAGTGATTTAGCAATTTGTAGTGCATAAGTACCAATACTTCCTCCGGCGCCATTAATTAAGATGTTATGTCCTTTTTCAACATTAGCTTTTCTAAGGAAATGAAGTCCGTTAATTCCCCCTGTCGCTATAGTTGCAGCTTCTTCAAAATTCATATTATTTGGTATAAACCCAATTGTATTAGTCTCTGGTAAGCATTTATATTGCGCATATGCCCCCATACCCATACCTGCACTTGCAAAAATTTTATCTCCTTTATTAAATTGAGTAACATTTTTACCCACATATTCAATTTCACCAGAGAATTCTTGACCTAGTACACAAATCCTTGGTTTTAGTATACCCATATATAATCGAACAGGTAACCAAATCCATGGTGCAATATCGAATCTGCGTAGCTCACAATCACCCGCAGTTACTGTTGCTGCTTTTATTTTAATAAGTATTTCATTGTTTTTTGGAACAGGTTTTGGGACGTCTGCATACTCGAGAAGATCAGGAGAACCATATTTGGTCCATACAATTGCTTTCATTTTTGTTGGTTAGAAGGTATATGTATTTGACGATTATGATGTTAAATTGTTACAATATAGCTTATAAACTTAGCTTAGTTGATTTTAGAAAAGTTACTGTCTTATGAAGATAAATAAAGCAAGAAACTTTTGTTTCTTGCTTTCATGGTGTAGAAGATATATTTTTTATTTAGAATAAAGAATATCCAAATATTACAGAAGAAGTTATAAAATCAGAACTCCAAACAGATGAGTCAGATAACAGGTCTTGTTTAGTTTGATGTCTTAGTTCGATAGAATACTTTTTATTATAGTTATAACCAATACCAAAAGCAAAATTGCTATTAGTCTTAATGGTTAAATCTGTAGCACTATCAAAGTCAAATTGTGATTTTGGTCCAAAATCAAATACAAATGCTCCATTTAAGAACAACTTCGATTTTTTATTTAATGATACATAATGCCTTAAACCAATAGGGATTTCTATTGAAGAAAAATTTACTTTTATGTTTCTTGATATTGAATTTACGATGATTTCTTTTTCCGAATTAAAATATTGATAAGTAGGCTCTACGAATACAGCCCATTTATTCTTATAAATTGGTAGGGTATATTCGGCTTCAATACCGAATCTTAAACTAACAGAACTGCCAAAATCATTATCATTAATAATTGAGGTATTGTTTTGAATTTCAAGAGAGGAAAGGTTTATCCCTGGTCTAATCGCAATTTTTAATAATTTTTTTCTTTTATTTATTTCATAATTAATGAAATTTGAATCAGTACATTTATTATATCTTACAAATAGATTAGCTAATTCTGCTCTTTTATAATTAACTTTTGAAATGTTTCTAAGTTGAATATTTGGACATTTTAAATTATCCCATAGTTGTTGTTTATACATTTCAACCTTTGCTAAGGTATTCTCTGGTGTCTTGTAACTATAAAAAATAAGTTGTTGTATGTTTGATGAATCTGTTTTAAGAAAGAACAAAGTTGTTTTATCTTCTACAAGTTGATATAAATTAGCGTTTCCTTCAATCAATATTTCTAAAAAAAGAATTTTCTCTTCAAACTCTGGTTTTCTTTCGTTGTTAATATTATTTTGAATATTTACTGTTTGTCGAGTAAATTTAAATTTGTTGGTTGCGCCAAACTCTTTTACGGATTCAATATTGATATTTTGTTCTTCTGAGTTTTCAGATAATTTATATGTAAATTTTTTCGTATCCCCTTTTCGATTAATAATTGCAATTAGGCAGTTTGTCCTGTTATCTGAATTATCTATGAAATATCCTTGGTTAAATGCGATTTGTGAATAACAATTAAAACTTAGTATTGTAATTAGAACTATTAGTAGTTTCTGTTTCATGTTTTTTTTACGATTAATTTTGAGGCAAGATAATTAAAGTGAGTTTCATTTTTTGAAACTACTTTAGTTTTTGTCTAAAAAAGTAACCCCTCTTGAAAATTAATTTTCAAGAGGGGTTTGGCATGTGTTGTATGGTCTTATTATTCTTTTACAAATCTAGCGTTTTGGTTACCTACTTTAACAAAGTAAGATCCAGCCTCTAAGGCTTCAACATTAATAGTATTTGTAACATTTCCTTGATCTACTATTTGACCTAATATCGTATAGATTGTATATGGTTTAGGTCCAAGGTCTTTTGTGATAATAGTAAGGATAGCATCTTTTACAGGATTAGGATATGCTCTTAATCCATTATCTACTAAAGTAGGAGGCGCTTTTGGTGTTATACCAGAGGCAATTGATGCTGCAGGAGTTCCACAAGCACCAAGGTTTGTCCAACTTGTTGCTGTTTTTTCCCATAGATTACCTTGATACACTACTTTATCACCTGTTTGATATGAAATTGATGTGCTATGTTGTGGGATACCATCACATCGATCTGCTGAAGCAATTGTATTTGTCACCGATACTTTATCAATAGCGATATCTGCTTGCCATGTAGCTCCTGTTACTCTGTTAAATCGTAACTGAACTCCACCACCGGTATATGAACTAAGGTCGATAATGGCATTTTTCCAGGAATTTCCTTGATTACCAGTTTGACTCCAGATACTTGTCCAAGTTGCACCTTGATCTGTGCTGACTTCTACAGCAATACTTCCCATATCTGCAGCACCGTTCATATGATAACTAAATGTAAAACTGGCTTGGGTTGTTGATGATAGATCGAAACAAGGAGAGGTTAAAATTGCTCTTTTGTTAGGGTATCCAGTTCCGTTACCAGAGGCTTCAACATAAATATAATAAGATCCTTGCGTTGCGCTTGCAGGTCCAGTTCCGTTAGATGGTGTGCCACTAGCATCTACAGACCAATTGATGTCATCTGCTGTAGATTGTGACCATGCACCAAGAGTGTTTTCAAACCCTTCATTATACGGAAATGAAGATATGCCTGATGTACATCCATTACCTGTACCACCACCAGTAGTAGTTGCACTTATAGTAGTACTAAATGCAGATTCATTACCCGCTGCATCTTTAGCTTTTATTCTAAATTGATAGGTTGTATTTGCTGTTAGGTTATTAATTGTAGTTGCTGTTCCCGAAACCGATCCAAGGTTTGTATTTCCTCTATAAATATCATATCCGGTAACTGCTACATTATCTGTAGAAGCGGTCCATGATAAAACTAGTTTTGTGTCTGTAATCGAAGAGGCAGTTACATTTGTTGGAGCAGAAGGAGCTTGTGTGTCTCCTGGGTTTGTCGAGTTTGCAAGAGGAACTTTCCAAACACCACGACCATAAGTTGCTGCAAGAAGTACTTGATCTTTAAGGTTAACTTCTAAGTCACGAACGGCTACATTTGGTAAATCTTGAGAATAATCTTGCCAATCATTATTTCCATTTTTATGATATACCCCAAGGTATGTACCTAAATAAATAGATTCTGTACCTTTTTGATGTCTTACGATAAATTTACCTTCGTTAGGAAGATTACCACTAATATTTGTAAAACTACTTCCTTGATTTGTTGATCTAAAAACACCTCCGTTACTAGAACCACTTGTAGAAACGTATACGATTTGGTTATTATCATTATGAACCTCTATCGAAGAGATATTAGTCTGAAAAGTTTCGATTCTTGTCCAGTTTGCACCCTTGTTAGTACTTTTAAATAGATTTTTCTTAAGTGCGGCATACATAATGTTTGCATTAATAGGGTCTAGTTCTATATGATCAATCTTTCCTCCAAAATTGAAGTTAGTTAACTTTTGGAAAGATCTTCCGTTTAGTTTATAAAAACTAGAATACCCAGCATATAAAACACCATTTTTATCAGATACTAATGGTGTAATCCAATTTCCAGTTTCTGGACCATTTGCAACTTGCCTTTGACTAGCTCCTCTATTCGTAGTTACATAAAGAGCTTGTCCATTTTGAATAAAACCGTAATATGTATTATCATTGTTTCCGCTTACAGCGCAGTCCATACCGTCGGCACCATAATAGTTATTCCACTCATTTCCATTAAGAGCATAACCACCATTATCCTGTAAACCTCCAACTACGTGATCAGAACTACTATTTTCTGCTACAGAAATTCTATAAAACTGTCCTATTTGTAATCCTTTAGTAAGGTCTTTAAAGCTTTGACCGTTATTTTCTGAAATATAAATTCCTCCATCGCTTCCACAAATAAGTTTTCCATCATAATATCTTAAGAAATGTATGTCAGCATGTGTATATGTTGCTTGTCTTGGAGAAGACCAATTATTAATTTTAGAAAAGTTACCTCCGCCATCTGTAGATTTCCAAACATTCAAACAGCCTACAAAGACAGTATTGGCGTTTTTATCAGAAACTGCAAGTGCTAGATCGTACCATGCCTGAGAGCTTTCAAAAATGTTTGTAGTTTCTGCTGTTTTTGTAAAACTAGCACCACTATTTGTTGAGCGATATAATCCTTGAAAAGAATAACTAGAAGTTCTTGGACGTGCACTTAGTACATATACGTAATTTGGGTTTGCAGGAGTTACATCGATTACTAGTCTTCCTGAACTTGAAGGTAGTCCACTTTGGATTTTTGAAAAGCTATCACCTGCGTTTGTAGATTTATAAAAGGATGATGCTGTTGCCGCGTATATTACATTTGTATTACCAGGTTTAAGTTTTATGTCTTTAATATTTCCTTGTAACGTTCTTGTCCAGTTAGTACCTGCATTTGTAGTTTTATATACACCTACACTGGTGGCTACCCACAGTACATTTGAATTATTAGGATCGATATAAATATCGTTTGCTGTAGTTTGTGTATTTGTAAACTTTAAACCGGTTTGTGACCAAGAAGCACCTCCATTAGTCGATTTAAGAACTCCAATACTATAACTATCACTGGCGTCATCATCTCCTGTTGCGATGTAAATTATACTAGAATTTTTAGGATCTATTGCAATACCGGAAACTCCTATTTGAGATAAATTATCTGATAAGGGTGACCAGTTAACTCCTTTGTTAGTAGATTTCCAAATTCCTCCGGCTGGTGCTCCAGCATACATAATATTTGCATTGTTTGGATCAATAATTCCAACATTAATTCTTCCTTGACCAGGAGACCATGAAGAGGCTTGATTATGGTCAAAAGGACCCATTGGCGTCCAACTCGATGCGGCCTTACCATTTTTAGCAAGTGCCATTTTGTTTTTTGTATCTGAAGTAGTAAAGAAATATGCTGGAGAAGGTAATGTTCCGTCAGGTAATACAGCATTTTTCCAGTATTCTCTCCATCTCATAAATGGTTTGTATCCACTTCCTTTTTTAGTGTGATCACGATTTTTCCAGTAGTTGTCAAATGCAGTAGTAATTTCGTCAAAGGTAATTTTTTCATCTGTTCCAGATGTTTTTTTCTCATTTTCGAGCTCTGCCATCCATGGAGCCGAAGCATTATATTGTGCTATTGCGCAATAGCAGGTAAACAGCATTAAAGTAATTAGAGTTTTTTTCATTGTATTAGGTTAAAAGATTAATAGTTGAGTTTGGTTTAAAAGTAAAATAGGCGATTGCCGAGCAAACATTTTACTTTAAATAGTATCTAATTTGTATGAAACATCATGAATTTGAATAGGTTTTTTTAAAGAGTCACTATTCCTTTTCATAGCCGTTATAAAAAATTAAGTTGAGTTCAAGACCGAAAGTAGCGCCTACTTTGCGCATAAATCCTCGAAAGCTAGTATTCGTTATTTAATGTGCATAATTCGCTAATCAAAAACTAGAATTCGACTTACAAGTAGTACTATATTTATGTAGTAAATAGATCTATAAACAAGACAGTTTGAAACTTACTTTAAAATAATCTGCAAAAGCATTTATTAGGCCTTTGAATGACGGGCTAATAATTTTGTCTTGTAAATTAAATACTGAAATTCTTTTTTGTGGTAAAGAGGAATTAATTTCATAGGTATTAAGAGTTTATGTGTGATGTTAGTTGCTCAAAAATACTTATTTATATGGTTAGAATTTACTATAAAGCTTACTTATTTAAATGATTTATAAAACTATAACATCTGTTATAGTTTAGGTAGAAAACTAATAAACAAAAACCTCCAATCTATTAGATTGGAGGTTTTTAGATTGTTTATGTGTTGGTTTTATTGTTTAATAAAACGTGCATTCTTATTGCCTACTTGGATAAAATACGATCCAGCTTCTAAAGCCTGAACATCAATGGATGTATTAAATCTTCCTTGATCTACTGTTTGTCCTAATATATTATATATAACATAAGATTTTGTGCTAGTATCTTGTGTAAGAACATTAATAGTTGGGCCCATTACTGGGTTAGGATATACAGAAATCTTAGTTGAGAGATTGGTAACAGGAGGGCCATTTAAATCTGTTGTAGTGACAAAAGAATTTGTAGTACTACAAGACCCTAGATTTGTCCAACCTGTTGCTGTTCTTTCATAAAGACTTCCTTGAAAGGTTACTCTATTGCCAACCTGATATGCTTTAGTATTGCTATACGCTTCAACACCGTCACATTGATTGACAGGAGTGCTACTAGTATCTGTAAGTGATATATTATCGATAGCAATATCTGCTTGCCATGTGGCTCCCGTTACTCTGTTAAATCGCAACTGAACTCCACCACCTGTATATGAACTAAGATCTATAGTGGCATTTATCCAGGAATTACCTTGGCTACCTGTTTGACTCCAAATGCTTGTCCAATTAGATCCTTGATCTGTACTCGCTTCAACGGCAATGCTTCCCATATCAGCGGCTCCATTCATATGATAGCTAAAGGAAAAACTAGCTTGAGTTGTTGCTGTTAAATCGAAACAAGGAGAAGTCAAAATTGCTCTTTTGTTCGGATATCCCGTTCCATTACCAGAAGCTTCAACATAAATATAATAAGACCCTTGTGTTGCGCTTGCCGGGCCGGTTCCATTAGATGGTGTCCCGTTAGCATCTACTGACCAATCGATATCATCTGCGGTAGATTGTGACCATGCACCAAGAGTGTTTTCAAAGCCTTCGTTATACGGAAAAGTAGATACTCCAGATGTACAAGCTGTACCAGTACTTCCTGCAGTCGTTACATTTAGTGTCGTGCTTGCTGCGGATTCATTTCCTGCAGCATCTTTGGCTCTTACACTAAATTGATATGCTGTATTAGCTGTTAACCCTGTAATATTTGCAGTATTTGTTGTTACAGATCCAAGATTAGAAGTACCTTGATAAACATCATAAGCTGTAACAGCTACATTATCAGTGGCATCCGTCCAGGATAATGTTAATGTTGTTTCTGTGACTGCAGATGCAACTAAACCTGTTGGAACAGTTGGTGCTTGTGTGTCTGCTGTTGCTCCTGTAATATTTATAGTATAATCTTCTACTTCACCATATTGAAAAGACTCACATGATGTAGGGATAGCATTGTATTTCATAGATACACGCATTCTAGTATTCCCGTCTTTAGCAGATGTAGGAATTGTAAAGTCACCACTTACAGGTGTAGTTTGTGAAGGTGAATTGGACCATACCTGTTCACCAGCATCAGTAAAATCACCATCTTGATTATAATCTATCCAAACACTATATCCTTCATTGTATTTTGTTCCTGACCATGTTGGAGTGATTGAAATGGTATTCGTGCTTCCTTTTGCAAGACTTGTAGAAGTTGCTGTAAAATCATTATACCCTCCAGTTCCGGCACCGGTGGTATTGTTAATAGTTCCTATTTGTACATTAGATATATGCTCGTCTGAAACATTTTGACCATTAGATGCGCAATAGTTTAATTGAACTGCTGTAGTTGTGAAACCAACAGCAACACTGTAGGAAGAATTAGTTCCGTCAGAACATTTGCTTCTTACTTGGGCTTCATATGATGTCGAAGGAGTTAAACTAGAAAGTACTTGAGAAGTACCTGTAGCTGCTAAAGTTGTCCATGAAGAAGCACCGGTTTGACGATATCTAACATCATATGATGCTCCTGCTACCGCGGTCCAGTTAACTGTAGCTGTAGTTCCTGCTACAGAAGATGAATTAACACCTGTTGGAACTGTTGCATTACAAACAACAGGAGTTCCTGTTAATCCTGTAACGATAAGAGAGAAATTTTGACTCCCGCCAGTTAAAGTTCCCTTATTAGTAACAGTAATTGTATATGTTCCTGATGCATTAACAATATCTACTCTTTCAAAAGGATCAACTTTATTATCACCTGTTCCGTTTGTTGTAATACCAGTCAATCTATAAGGACTGTATGTTGTAGCACCTTTTGAAACTCTAATGTCTAAATCATTAACCAAAACAGCATTATTAGAATTTGTAGCAGTAACTGCAGTACCCGGTCTATCTGTCCAAGAGATAGATGCTAGTAAAGGACTACTTCCATCAGAATCTACTGTAATTGTATACGTTTGACCATTCGTTAGTGTTAATTCTTCTACTTTAGATTCATTTCCATTAGTAGTTACAGTTTCGGCTGCGGCTTTAGCATTTAATAATCCCCAACCATACACAGCATCAGGACCAGAAGGACCTGCATCATCGGCAGTATGTAAAGCTAAACCTTTAAGGGTAGCAGCTTTCATAAAATTACCATTCAGGTTATTATAATGTTGTTGTACTAATAAAAGTGATCCTGTAACATTTGGAGAGGCCATTGATGTACCAGTAATACTATTATATGCAGTATTACTACTTTCATAAGTAGAAAACACATTAGTACCGTTTCCTGTAATATCAGGTTTAATTCTATAATCATCAGTAGGCCCTTCACTACTCGAACTATTTATAGAAACACTTACTAAAGTACCATTAGTGTTCACGTTTGCATCCTGCGCATTGGCAACAACTAAGTTGTTTTTTGATGTAGAATGCCCGGTTAATTTATCGTAAGAAGAATTACCGTCGAGAGGGGCCGCATTATAAGTGTCTTTATTACCATCATTACCAGCGGCAACTACCATTAGATAAAATGGTGCATTAAACATTACTTCATCCCATGCTCTTGATTCATCAATATATGCTCCAAAGTATTGGTCAGGAACTAAATCTCCTCTAAAACCATAGGAATGGTTAGATAATAACATTCCATCTGCAGCGGCAGTAGTAGCTTCTGCAATATCATTATTCCACATGTATCCATCTATTTTGGTTTGAGGTGCCATGCCTTTTGCTTCGGCTCTAACTCCAGATGCAGAAATAGTTCCTGTTACGTGTGCAGCATGAAAATTTAATCTTGTTCCTCCTTCAGAAGCGATATCTTTTATAGTAACACGATTGCTACCACCTGGTCCATCGTATTCTTGATGCGATACTCTGGCATGACCACCATCCCATACGTGAGCAGTCATTCCTTGCCCATCAAGACTAAGCCCTAAAGACCCTCCAGAATTAAGATGGTTTGCTCTAGTTGATCTAGCAGCAGCAGCATTAAATGTAGTGAAGTAAATAGGTAACCCTTGGTCTATTTTCTGCAACTCAGAGAAACTACCATCTTCATTAGTCATTTTTATTTGCCATCCATTTTTGTTGGCAATTTGTATCGCTTCTTTCTTTTCTAATGCAGCTTTTCGAGCATAAGATTGTTCTAATTGTCCTAATTTGGCTAGGTTACTTTGTTGGGCAATTTTTGATTTTTGATTTTTGATCTGCGGTTTGTGCAGAGATTTCGTTCGTAAAGAGCACCATTGTTATCAAAACAAGTATACCCCATTTGTTGAGGTCGCCCTCTTTGAAGCTCAATATAGAATTGAGACTTCTGTAAATTTTTTTCATTTTAGTTCAGTTTGAGTTCGTGTTAGTTTGATTCTATTGAATAATTAATAGAAAACAGCCAAAACTCTTAAAATATTCCTAATAAAAAAAAATTTTTCGATTAAGTGGGATATAATCACTTTATATAGCCTTAACAAAGACTTAACTATTGTTTAATGTTGAAATCAGGTAGGATAAATCTTTCATTTCTAGAAGGTTAACCCCCTTGTTTTTCAAAAAAATCAAGAGTTCTTTGTTCATTGTAATATGCCTTTCCAGGAAGATAAAATCCGACGTGTCCACCATAATCAGGAATTTCAAGAAATAGGTGATCATTTTTTTTAGCCTCATCAATTGGATAGCATTGATCACCTAAAAAAGAATCATTTTTAGCGTTAAGAACCAGAGTAGGTACTTTAATATTCTTTAAAAATTGAAGACTACTACATTTGGTATAATAATCAATAGCATCTTTGTATCCATGTGCTTTACTGGTATATAGATTATCAATATCCATTAAAGATTTGCATGTCGTGATCTCCTCAACAGTAATTTTATCTGGAAATACATTTTGTCGCTCAAGTAGTTTTTCTTTTAGGTGTCGAATGAAACGTTTTTCATAAATAATATTTTTAGTCTTGTTTATTGCTAGTAACGAATCGTAAAGATCACAAGGAGCAGATATTGCTGTTGCCGCCTTAATTTGTGTAGCTAATTGTCGATCTTCACCAAGGTATTTTAATATAATATTACCTCCTAAACTAAATCCACATAAAGATATGTTTGTATATGAGTATTTCGATATGACATGATTTATGATTTGATCTATATCTTCACTTACACCTGCATTGTATGATCTGTATAGTCGGTTTACTTCACCACTACAGTTTCTTAAATTAACAGCAATCACATCCCAATTGTTGTGATTTAAATGTCTGGCGGTACCAAGAATATACTGTCTTTGGGCATTACCTTCTAGACCATGAACAATAATCGCGACTTTTTTAACATTTTTGGATATAGTATAACTCCAATCAATATCTATGAAATCTCCATCATGTAGTTCAATGCGCTCTCTTTTTTGTGTAACATCCTTGATTTTTCTAAAAACATTAGGAAAAATTGTTGATACATGTCCATTCTTGAATAAAAATGTTGGAGTGTAATTTGATTGTAGTAATGGCATTTATGACTAATATAGTATGTTATCTTTTGGTTTTTCCTTTTCTGGAAGATTGCTCTCATCTAACATATCTCTAAGATCAATTTCTATAGTTCGGCATAGAGCAGTCATAGGTACGTCATTAATTCTACCTTCAAAAGGATCTTCGCTATTACTTCCGATTTTTTCCATAGTAAGAAAAATCCATGCAACTAATACTGATAAGGGAATCATTAAGAAAATAAACCATGGTTTTATGTGGTGAGACATTTGATTTAACTCAATCTCAAAAACATTAAGTAATCCAAAAGGTAGTAAAAGAACAAATATCCAAGTAAAAAGCGTACTAAAATATGCATATTGTCTCGGAAAAGGGGTGTTTTTTATACGTTCACATTTACCTTGTAGATTATAAAACTCTTCTAAGGTATTATGAAAGAGTAGCTTGTCAAACTCTGTGATTTTAGTTTCTTCTAATAATTTTTTAATATGCAATCCTTGATTTTTCACAAGATGTGTAGCTGGATTTTTTCTTTGAAGAAGGTCATTGTATTCTTCTGGAGAAACAAAGTGTTTTGTGGCATCGCAAGCTGGTTTTTGCTCTGCATGTTTTTTGAAAAGTTTTTCTACTGCTATATTTTCTTTAATACTAAACGAAGTGGGTTGTCTTAACTGGATCCTAAGGGCGTTGATCCATGCGATGTGTCGGTAAACGAGAATTTTTTTTGTTTCATGATCATCATTAACAAGACTTAATACCTGATTGGTCCAAGTTCTGGAGTAATTTACGATTCCTCCCCAAATTTTGCGGCCTTCCCAAAATCGATCATAACTCTGACTGTTTTTAAAACCAATATAAAAAGCCACTGCAATACCTATAACTGTAAGAGGTTGAAATGGGATGTCAATGAATTTCCAGTCAAGAAAATGATACATAGAAAAGATACCAGCTGTATATATAGTAAAGAAGATAATATTTTTCCAGGCAAAACGAAGAATAAGTCCCCATCCAATATTTCGTTTGATATACATGAGTTAATTTTTCTTCTAAAGTAAGAAGACCCGACAGTTTATCAAAACGTGTCGGGTCTTTTTTAAGTCGCTATCATTCAATTATAAGATAGTGGTTTGGTTTTCCGAAAACTGATACTATATACATACCTGATGGGAAATTAGAAATAGAAATTTCTTGATTAGGGTGTTGTATGTGTTTTTTTGAAATTAAAGTACCTAAAATATCATAAATTCTTACCTGATCTCCTTTTGTTAGGTTATTAATTTTGATAAAATCATGAGCTGGATTAGGGTATATTTTGATCTCATTTTTATACTCTAAAATTTTGTTATTTACGGGAACAATTTTCCATTTCTGATTTTCATTTTCGGTGTTATAGGACCAAAGTTTTACGTTTCCATTAGTACTTATACTTTTATCCAGAGCAAAATTTTGACAGTGTACTGGGCGTAGATAATGATTATTTCCTTTTTTGGTGATATACCATTTCTGATGGTTGGCTCCTCCAGAAGTCCATGTGTTGACATTTGAATTATTGCCACATTTAGCAGCAGATACTTCTAAAAAACGTCTAGTTTTTATATTTATAATTTGATGCTGGTTATTTCCCAGATGTTTAAATTCCCATTGTTGATCGGTTGCTGATAAAGAGTCGTACATTCTTGCATTATGATTCGCCCATGTTGGAGCTATTATATTTTGACCATTGGAGTGGTTTTGTATATTGAATATTCCATTTAGTGTGATGTTTGTTTCATTTATAAAACTAGGAACGTCTGCCATTTGAAAACCGGTTCCTGGAGAACCAACAAAAACTTTGGGCTTATTAGAATGATCTATATCTACTGCCATAGCAAATTGATAAGCCATTCCTTTGTTTTGCTTTTTCCATGTTTGGCCTCCGTTATTTGAAAATAAGATACCATTAGAATTATTTTTATATCCTCCTGAATGTATTGCGCTAGATGAGGTAGCGTAAATGGTATTAGAGTTTTGCGGAGCTATAGCCACTTTTCTCATATAGTCATCTGTTATTAACTTGGTCCAATTATTTCCTTGGTCTATACTTTTGTAAAGTCCTTTATTTTGCCCAGTAGCTGTTACAAAAATCCAATTTTTATGATTGGGATCTGTTTTAATATCATAAACTCCTGTATATTGATTGAAATTCCAGATGTCAATATTGGGTTTTCCTTTCATTTCAGAATGACTAATATCTTTCCATGATTTACCTGAGTCATTCGATCGTTTCATGCCAGCTTCACCTCCGGCATATACTATGTTTCCATTAAATTGATCAACAGCTGTAAATCTACACCCATTACAATCGTATACCTTTGACCAATTTGCACCATCATCAATACTTTTGTAAACATCACCTTCTGCGGTAACATATAAAGTTCTCGTATTTTTTGGACTTTTTTTGTTTAATGACAATCCAGATAATCTTTTATTGGGTAGCCCTTTATTTGACTCTATCCAACTGTTTTTTTCTCCTCTATTATTACTTTTTAATAGGTATGTTGGCGTTTCCGATTTCTGACCACTAGTTAATATTGTCCAAACAACGTTAGAACGTTGAGGATCTGAAATAACAGAAAAACTATTACCTCCTTTTCCGCCTCTCCATCCATATTTTCCATTATTACAGCTTTCCCAAGTCTTACCACGATCTAAACTTCGCCAAACACCAATATCATACCAAGATGTATATATGATATTCTTGTCAACTTCATTAATATCGATATCGACCATATTTACATTATCTACACCTGTACTTTGCCAATGATCTTTTGTTACTTCTTTAGCATGGAGAACTTTGAACAGTTTACCGCTGTCTTTTGATCCTAATACCCATTGAGAGTTTGCCCAGTATAAATTATCGGGGTTCGAAAGATCTTCCCCAATTGTTCTTGAATACCCATCTTTAACAGTTGCATAAGTTCCTTGAATTTCTCCATGAAAAGTACTTCCCCATTGATTAACATTACTTGTTTTACTAAATGTATTTCCGGCATCAAGTGATGTATAAACACCTGATTGATCATTCCATTCTGCCAATGTTCGAGATGCGATTAGTGTGATTTTTTCGGTATTATTAGCATTAATAAAAATTTGACCTGACTTGTTTTGAAGTTTGGACCAAGTATTACCTCCATTAGTACTCTTAAAAAGCCTACCATCTCTACCATCAAACCAATGTTTATTATTACAATTTCCTTTGGCGGTTGATATATATAAAATATTTGGTTTTTTAGGGTTTAGAGCAATATCGATTATATCGGGAAATCCGTCAAAATTAGTATTCTTTGTAATATTACTCCAATTTTTTCCTCCATTAGTACTTTTGTACAAATCGGCCTCTGAACAGGCAAAACGACTACTTCCAACGAGGGCATATAATTCGTTCGCATTTTTTGGGTTAACAACCAATTTAATAATTCTAGTAGTAGGTAAGTTAATACTTACTTTTGACCATGAGTTTCCAGTATTTGTAGTTTTATATATTTGAGCATTTTTAGAATTCCAAGCTTTATGCCATGCAGCATAACCAATCCAAGGTTTATCTGTAGCAAATTCTATATCACTTACATAACCTGTATTGAGTACATTTTTCCAAGAATCTCCTCCGTTTTCTGTTTTGTATATCCCACCAGAGCCTAAGAACATAATATTTCCATTTTTTCGATGAAAGCCCATTCCACCAATATGGGTGTCTTTTAAACCACGACTAGCACCAATGGGATCCCAAGTTTGTCCTCCATTTTTACTTCTATATGCCCCACTTAGATCACTGCCAACAAGGACAATTCCGTTTTTGCTAGCCCCTACGCAACCAAACCATCCGCCTCCACCAGGGTTAGTGCGTTGCCAATCATGTTGTTGTGTTTGCGAAAAAAGGGCAATACTTGCGCATAAAAAAGTAGCTAATAGGCAAAAGCTTTTAGAAGGTATAAAGGCCTTGTTTAAGACAGGTATAAATCTTAATGATTTCATATTTAAATTTATTTGATATCGTTTGTAATGAATAAGATGATAATGAATACTATTTAGTAATCTAATTGTTGTTTAACAGTGGGTTGATGCTTAAGTTTTTCTTTAATAAAAGTGATGATACTCCTGTAGTTAGATTAGCAACTGAAATTTCTTGACTTGGACATTTCATATTCTCTTTTATGGTTTTATTTCCTAAAAGATCACATGTTTTTAATTCACTTTCTTTACTAATATTAGTTTGAGAGTTTGTCTTTGAGAATGAAATAAACATCATTGCAAAAACAAAAAACTGAATTGTTTTCATGAGTAAGATTTGGATTAAGAGTTTGGCTTTGTATTACATAACTTAAAGTTGTGAAAACTTTAAATCGAATATGCTAAGGTGTTAAAATAGTGGTGAAAATATGATGTTGTCTATGTAGACATTAAGAGTACATTTTTTTAGAATAAGTATACTTTTAGAATACTTAGTACTTATACCGTTAGATGGTAAAAGAAAAACACCTGGTTTTTTAATTTTCATTTTTACCACTATACGGGGCGATCGTTGTTTTTGACTTTATAATGATCCTAACTATACTTCAGTTGTTTTAATAATTATAAAAGTATTTAATAAAATTGATAGTGTTGCAAGTATGTTAAAAAATCAAAAAATGCGTAGCTTTTTTTGAAAACAACTAAGATATACGTGTATACACTTAGGATATGATTACAAAGTATCATTTTCTTTATGACTAATTATTAACAACAAATTTTTTTATCATGAAAAATGTAAATTTTCAAACAGGAGCTATCGTAGCTAAAACAGTTAGTCATTATTCTTCTCCAGAAGCAGTGGCTACTATTGCAAACTTTGACGCAACAATGACAGCAGGAGCTTGTAGTTCTTGTTCTAGTGGTGTAGCTGAGGCTAAAACTATTAGTCATTACTCCTCTCCACAAGCTGTAGCAACAGTTTCTGAGTTTGACGAATCATTAACTGCAGGAGCATGTACATGTTGTTCTTCTAGTTGTGGTATCGTTGAGTAATCTTAATTAGCACATAATCATACCGATAGTTTTAACTATTGGTATGGTTTGCTAACCATAAGACGATCATTTTAAAATAGCTTTAACTGATTACTCCTTTGATTTTTACTGAATACTAGAAAACTATATTTAATAAATAAAGCATATAAGGTTTGTAATCCAAAAAACGAGACCATTTGTTTAGTCTCACAAGATATATGGAAGAACAAAATCTAATTTTACATCCAGATGTTCACTGGGTAAAAGTTGATGAAAAACGAATCCAACTTCGTCAACC
This sequence comes from Aquimarina aggregata, assembly GCF_001632745.1. Lineage (GTDB taxonomy): Bacteria > Bacteroidota > Bacteroidia > Flavobacteriales > Flavobacteriaceae > Aquimarina > Aquimarina aggregata. The sequence goes on from NZ_LQRT01000060.1 coordinate 127,603, forward strand.
TGATGGAGAGCATATCACATTTGATGAACATGCCAATGATATATTAAATGCGCTTAAGGTTTTAAGAACACCATCAATAAATGATATTAAGGTTGATGAGAGTATTTCTGAACAAATCAAAGAGATATTACATACAAGAGGTTTGTTGATACATAAAGATAATGCTTCTAGTTTTCAAATTCAGAGGTTAATTGATCAACATGGTGTGTCTGGAGGTAAAGTGGCTACTGGTAAGAATCCTATTTCAGTAACTATTATGGGAGAAGGTAAGCTTGCAAGTGTCTCAAAAACTTCATTATTACAAGCAGGAATTAAGATAATAGATGATCAAGATAAATTTTCAATTTCGGAAGATAAGCTCCCTTTAATGATTGTGATCTGCGATCAAGAAGATCACGATTTTTTACAAAAGATGAATGCAAAAGCGATTCAAAATAAGCAACCTATATTATTTTTTAGATGGTTTCATCGTAGTTTTAAATTAGGACCATTTGTAGTTCCTGGAGAAACAGCTTGTTTGAATTGTGCGCATCAAAGAGAATTGGCTTCTAGCCTATTTCCTAATGAGTTACTTGCGTATAGATCATCAGGACGTGATGACTTACCCGTTTATAACGGTGGTCCAGTTCTAGATCAAATGGCGGGAGCTTTACTTACAAGACAGGTTCTTACCATACTTAGTGGAAACTATGATTTATCTGAACCGTCAACAATGATTACTGTTGACCCTGTTTTACTAAACATCAAACATTCTCCAATTTTACGAATTCCTCGTTGTCGAGTATGCAGTAACTATGAAAACGAGCCATTGAGAGCTATTCGCGATCAATTATAATAGATAGGATAATTTATTATAGACAATTAGATTAATTACAAAAAGAAAAATGATGGATCCTAAATTATTTAAATTGCTAGATCGCGTACTAGATTTAGAATATGGTATTATTCGCTATATAAAAGAAATTCCGTTAATGCCAGATGAGCCTGATATATTTATTGCTATCACAGAATTTCAAGACCCCTTTATAGTTTCACAAGAAGGAGAAAGTAGAAAACGTTTTCAGATGGGAAAACAATCTGCTGGTGCGGCTCTGGATAGAGTATCGGCTATTTGGTCTGCAATAGGAGAAGGGATAGAACGATATGCCGGAGCAATTTATGATCCTCAACTTATTACTTGGGCAGCGTCTAATGAATTAGACAATGATAGTTTTGTTGACCCGAACGATTTTATTCTTTTTAGTAGAGATCAATACAATGACCCTAATTTTAAATATGAAAAACATGATCCTAAAATACCTATTGGTTGGACCATAGGAAAACGATTAAGGGATCAAAAAAATATATACTTCCCTGCGTCATTAGCATATTTTGCATATGATAATAAACATAAAAGCGAATTTTTGACCGATTCCTATAGTACAGGTTTAGCTTGTGGTCCTACAGAAGAATGGGCTGTTTGTTCAGGTCTATATGAAGTGATAGAACGAGATGCTTATGCATTGCACTGGGCAGCGCGTCAACCTGCAAAAAAGATAGATCTTGATCAAGCCATAGCTTGCGCATCACCTGATTTGCAAAAACTACTACAACATGAAGGAGTAGATTTATTCCTTGGTGATATCACGACAGAATTAGGTGTGCCTACTATTTTGGTCATTGCAAAACACCCCGATAAACCAGGGATTGCATTGGGAGCTTCAACTAATTTATGTGCTAAAACTGCTTTACGCAAAGCAGTCGTAGAGTGTTTTCATACATTTAACTGGTGTATAGAAATGCATAGATGGAATAAAAGAGTAGAGGAGCAAGATGTTAAAGCTTTTTCTGATCACGTATTATACTATTTACAAGAAGGTAGAGAACATCAAGCAGAATTTTTCTGGAGCTCTACTGAGCGATCCACTTTATTAGATGGACTAGAATTTACACCTAGTACCACTCCTGATCATGTTCATGATCAAAAAACAATCGTTAATCTTTTAGACGATCTAGGACATCCTTCCTATGTAATCGATATTTCTCCAGAAGATGTAGCGAGTTTAGGATTACGCGTTACAAGAGCTGTCATTCCAAGTTTACAGCCTATGTGGTGCGGTTTTGGCAGAGTACCTCTTGATAGGAGACGTTTTAATCAATTTTTAGCATATAAAGAAAAAGATTTGAATACGCCCATAAATCAGGAAATTCACCCTTTTCCTTAATAAACTCAACTCTTATTACTAACCAAAATAGATAAGGCCAACTACTTTATCACTATTACTATAAATTTCATGCTATGAATTCAAAGACTATCAGTTACTATTTAAAAAAAGAGGAAACATCTGCTGGGATGATTTATAAAGAAGAACAACAAAATATAGTAGAGGTTTTTCATGAGAATACAAAACAGTCTCATACTATGAGACCTATGTTAGATAGATCAATATTTAACCACCTTTATAATCCAGCACAAATATTTTCAGATTCTCGAAATAACAAAAACTACTTTTTAAAACCGGAAATCACATTACCTGAAGCAAGGCCTGTTGACATGTCATTTGAAAATGTTTCTCTGAAACGAGAATCTTGTCGAGCTTTTAATTCTGCACCTTTATCAGATCAAGAACTTTCTGATCTATTATCAAGTTTGAGAGTGACCAGATATCATATACCAGATTTAAATAAAAAAGCACAACTTACTTTTAGAACGTATGCATCTGCAGGAGGACTTTATCCAGTAGAAATATATGTACTAAGACCAGATCATACGCATACAGAATGGAAAGCATACCACTACGCACCAAAAACTCACAACCTTACAATGATTAACTCTTGTATAAAACAAGCCAAAGTTATACAATCATTACAAGATCATAAAGAATATAGTAAAGATTGTGGAGCGATCATTTTTTTAACAGGAGTTCTAAAAAGAAGCTTAGATAAATATGGAGCTTTAGGATATCGCTTTAGTTTAATTGAAGCAGGAGGTATACTACAACAACTCGGATTAGCAAGTGCCGGAATGGGCTTAGGAACATTAGCTTGGGGAGGGTCATATGATAATGAGATTTGTGAGTTTCTAAAAATCGATGGGGTTGATGAAACCTTTTTAACCAGTTTTATTGTAGGACATAAATAAAAATAGTAGAAACCTGTTTTTCTTTTATCAACTAATCAAAACACACAAAATTCTAGTACTAATGAACACTATAATAGAAAAAAAACCAGACGAGTTATTTAAATCTCTATGCGTTCTTGCCGCTCAAAAATCTTGGGGAGAGGCTAGAGATGCTGCAGAACAATTGGCAAATCGAGGAGCACAAGGAGCTTGGTTAGATTTGGCATTTGACTTGGCAGATGGATTAAAAAGCCTATATCAAGTAACAGACGATTTGTTTTCATTAGGAGAACGGTCTTTATCAGATACTGAAATAAAAACAATAGAATATGCCAGAAAATGGGTGGGTACGCAATTAAATATATCTGCGCCAACATTGATCATTGAAATTTGTACTGAAGGTACGCCACTTCATGCCATTACTGGGATTAATGGTTTTGGATTTATTGCGGCCAGTGAAAATGCCTTACAAGATAAATCACTTTTGGTGCATGAAATTACACATTGCTCTTTAATGTCAAGGTCTTTATTTTTGGATGAAGGATTGGCAACTTTATTACAACATCGTTTTAATGAGAATGAAGAATTTCTACAAAAACAAAAATATTGGGATCGCCCTAGTCTTGCTGCACTTGTAGAGACTGATTGGAGTAATGATCCTTATTTTTCGAAAATTATTCCAACTAAGAGTGACTCTTCAGACTTGTCTGATCAGGATTTGAGAGTTCATGAATTAGCGGCTCATCTTATTGCCAAAATTATTAAAGAGAAATCATTGTCTTTTTTAGTAAATAACTGGTCTTCTCTTAAATCACAATTGCGAGAGGGCAGGAGTGCAGTCGTTATGAAAGAAATTTTCTCTGTAGATCTCTGGAAAATTGATACTGAGTTTTTTGTAACCAAAGCTGCAATAATTAATCCACCCTCGGATAGGTCTTTAACAGATGTTTCTGTTCAGGTTCTAGCAGAAGAAGATAAAGAAACAGCTGCAATTTGGTTACCATTTGCAAGAGTACAAGCGTACAGGAATGACCAGGGACTGGTGGCCTTAATAAAACTACTCATTGTTTTGGGCAATAACCGAGAAGACCCTAATGCAGGTTCTGTTTATAGAAGTGAAGCTTTGGTAGCTATCGATTGGTCAAAATCTCGAAATATAGATCAAATGTCTATTGCAATTTTTAATGCATATATCTATGTACTAAAATTGCGTAGTGCAGGTCATGCTATTGCTATGCGAACTAACGGCATTGAAGCACATAAGGCATTTCGTGAACTTTTGTCAAATTATCCAGAGAATCCCAGTGTTATTATAGCTAGTGCCAGAACGCAAATACGATCAATACATGATTTTATGCCAATTAGTGACTGGCGCGAAAAATTAAAAAATTTACATTCTGATCCATTATTTTCTAGGGCAGTTGAAGAATTATTAGCCCACTCACGATTTTTATAATATCACCTCTTTAAAAAAAGAATTCATGGAGAATTTTAATACTGACGTATACGCAGAAACCGAATTTGTAAAGTCACTGCCGCGACATGCGTACACCGATGACAATATTTTTAAAAAAGAACGACACACCTTATTTAGATACTTACCCGTAATGGCTTCGCCAAGTTGCTTATTACAAGAAAAAGGTAATTATTCTGTAACCGATATTGCATCAGAGAGTATTATCGTGGTTAGAGATAAGGAAGGAGTTATTAATGCAATGGCAAATACTTGTCGCCACCGTGGTAAACGATTGTTAGAAAAGACATGTGATTTAGAACCACAACAACGAGGACTCAATTCTGTTGTTTGTCCATATCATGCTTGGCGTTATGACTTAGATGGTAAATTGATTGTTGCCAGAGGAGATCAATCTAACCATTCTTTTAGACATTTATGCTTACGCAAATTGCAGGTTCAAGAATCAGCGGGATTGGTTTTTTATCATGGACGTAATAAGGAGTATCTACAGCTTCAAAAGCTAGATGCTGTTTTGGGTGTTTTAAAACTAGAAGAAGCAAAAATTCGAGAAAGAAAAACCTATACTGTAAAAGCAAACTGGAAACTATGGGTAGAGAACTTTTTAGAGTGTTGGCATTGCGCACCTAATCATCCAGAATTATCCGAGGTAAAAGGATTTATTAATCAATTTGAAAATGGTAGAGATGATTTATATCTAGAAGATGATTTTAATTGGCGTTCTCAAGCATATACTAAAGGGTGGGTGCCTCCTCAAGATCGTGATTTTGAAATGGATGAAGATTTATTCAATTTTAATGTAAGTATGCCTCTTGGTGGAGGTAGAAAGACAGCTAGTAAGATAGGTGAAAGAATGGGGGCTACCCTGGGAGGTGCCGATGGACTAGAAGGTGGAGCAATTTTTGGAGGAATAGGACCATTTTTGTTTTACATGGCTTATGTTGATTATGTAGTGCTGTTTTGTATTCGACCTCAGTCTACAATGCAAACCGAGGTAGAATTGATCTGGTTAACCTCTAAGGATTTTCAAGCTCCTGTCGAGGAACTCACTTGGTTATGGAACACAACCATACAACAAGATATTACATTAGTTGAAGAAACCCAGCAAGGCGTAAACTCATTATATTATACACCAGGCCCGTTTCAAGCAGATGAATACCGCACGCAGGCTTTTACCGCTTGGTGGCAGCAATGGAAACAAAGAAATGATCAGGAACGGGTAAAGAAATAAAAAACGTATTCTCAAAATATAATGGTAACAACTTTACATAAAAGAGATAATGAATTCACAATTGATAGGATTGACGATTTCGAAAAGTTTGGTTTTATAGCAGATTATTATCCACCAAATACAGATGGGAATTATGCGGTTGTAGTTCTTGGTGGATCCGAGGGTGGCAAACCGACATATCTTGCAGAAAAAATTGTTTCATTAGGATATGCCGTACTGTCCTTGGCATATTTTAATTTCAATAAATTTCTTCCTAGTGAATTAGAAATGATACCTTTAGAATATTTTGAAAATGCAAAAAAATGGATATTATCAAAAAATGAAATTCGAAAAGATGGTCTAATTTTGGCGGGTTGGTCAAAAGGAGCAGAATTGGCTTTAATTTTATCGTCGCGCGATCAAATTTATAAAGGTGTAGTTGCGATAGGTCCAAGCTCTGCAGTATGGCCTGGAATTATTAAAAATTGGCATCGAAAGCCTAATTCTAGCTGGAGCATTAATAAAAAACCTTTACCATTTGTCTCTTTTGTCATACAGAACGAAGCTCCAAAAAAATTGGTTGATTTGTATATGAGATCACTACAAGTTTTAGAAGATTCTAATAAGGAAACGATAGATTTTGATAAGATTCAAAATCCAGTTTTACTTTTAAGTGGAAGTCTAGATGTTATTTGGCCATCAGAAATGATGGCTGGATATATTTGTACAAAATTAAATAAGCTTAATCATATCAATCGACCATTATGTACTCATTTTAATTATAAAAATGCAGGGCATTTGTTAGACGAAAGGTTTGATTTAGGTGGAACTAAAGAGGCAAACCATAAAGCCAATATCGATTCAACCAAGAAGATAAAGGAGTTTTTAAAGAGTATTAATCAAATCTGAAATTATAAAATCAGGAAACATAAAATAATCTGGTTTAAATACTTTCTTGCTTATACAACTAGAATATAATTATGAGTAACCAGAAATCTCTATTTGCTCATTAAGTAAGGCAGTAATAAGAGACTTGTATTCAATTAAAAACAGTGATAATCTTCCTTGCCCCATAATATCAAATTTTTCTGCAATATGTTGTCGGTGTGTTTCGATTGTACGTTTACTATTATGTAAAATCTCACCTATTTCACTACTGGTTTTTCCTAAAATAATAAATTTGATAACTTGAATTTCTTTTGGAGTAAGTGTTTTAAAACTACTCTTAATAAAATAATGATCATCTTTGTATTGATTTATTTTCTCTCTAAATTCATTACTTATATAAATCTTTTTCTCACATACTTTTTTTATACAACTTATGATTTCTATTTTTTTGGAGTTTAGATACAGAAAACCAAGAATACCCTTAGTATAAAAAGATTCGAATACTTGTTTAGAAATAAAATTAGAAACAAGGATAGTTTTTATTTTTTTTAAATTTTTAGTATTGTAATTTATGATTAAACTAACAATTTTATAAGGTATAGTATCTAAATTGATGACTAAAATATCTGGATTATGCTGGGTTAGAACTTTTGATATTGATTCGTTATTACTATTCTCATAGTTGATTGTGAAATCTATATGAGAGTATTCACTGGCAATTTGCCGAAAACCTAGTTTAGTCATTTGGCAATTATCAAAATGTAAAATTTTACAAGGCATAATTAATAGGGTTATATGTAGATGCTTTTGTGTAGAAGTATCTATGTTAAATAATCAAAGCATCTAGTTTTAGATTAACCATATGTGCAATTCAATACTATGATTGTTGAATTTCTATAGTTGATCAATAATGCTTTTTGTGTAATTGATAGAGATGATGTGAAATCCAGATAGATTTTTTACCACAATTAGATGACTCAAAGGTTTAGGTGCTTAAAGTTTTTTTGAAAAGAAGAGAATTACTGTTTTTTTTCTTGTAGTAGTTCACCTTTATATTTCTTATTTTTTAATATGTTATAGTATAGAATAGCATTGTTAAGATTCTTAATTGTTATTTTTTTTAAGCAAACTAGTTATTACTTACAAACAGGGCATTGTGGGACATCACTTTTGATATTATTTTTATTATTAATTCCTCCTCGAATAGTCGTTAAATTTTTAAATGCGTATACCTTTATCTTATTGATTTTTAATTTACTGTTTGCGTTTCTCATGTAATAAATTTAAAGTTTAGTATTGGTTAATATCGGATTTCAAAGGTATATTGAACTTGTTGAGTGAAGTATAAAATTTAGAGATCATAGCACGTATTCTAGAAAACAGACGCAGTTTTTGACTTGTTTTCTAGAAAGCAAGCTTAACATTTAACTAATTTTTAAGAAAAGATGATGTAAGGAAAGAAAATCTTAAACGACGTACAGCATCCTAATTTATTTAAATTAGAATTATGCTCTGTTTTCTTAATCAAAAAGTATCTTTCCTATATTGGTATAATTTTTTAATCAATGTCAAGAAGTAATAGAAATGATTTTCAAATGATTATTAGATAATTCCTTGTATTATTAACGATAGTATTGAATATATGCAAATCAATGAATTTTTAAAATGCATATTTAGTATAAATAATGTTAATAATCATATAAGTATTTGATATGGTGCCTAACATTTTGAATAACTATTAAAGCATAGTTTGTTAGATATTTAAAAGGAACTTAAAACCAACTTAAAACCACTAAATTTATGATTCTTCCCATAGATAGATGATTCCTCAAATAAACTGTAATCCCAAGTAAATTTTTGAAAAAAAAGACTATTTAAGCTAGGTTTTCGAAGTATTGCGTTAAGGGACATGAGATTCTTTTTCTTTTAAAACCAACTTAATTGAAATTATACCTTAAAGCCTATGAAAATTAAAGAATTAAACTTTTGTTTGATAGTGTTTTTCTTTTGTTGTTTAATCATAAATTCTCAAGAAAATAATCAGGTAGTACAAGATTCATTAAAAAAATTTACTTATCAAGATTTATACGATGCGTATAAACTATCCTCTAAAGACACTGTGAAGTCTTTAGTGTATTTAAATGCTTTTTTAGAAAAAGGTATTCGAGATAAGAATAAAATTAAGATCGCTCAGGCGTATAGTTTTTTGCACTTTTATCAAAAAAATGAAACCACAAAGCTTGAAATGCTAGATAAAGCAATACATCTAAGTAAGTACAGTGAACATAATTTTTTCCCTACGGTTCCATATTCATTTAAAGGAGGACATTTTTATAAAAAAGGTGATTATAAGAAATCGTTAGATAACTATCTTCTAGCCTTAAAATTTGCTCACAAAACGGGTAATACCGAGTATATATATATTACAAAACATAATATAGGAGAAATAAAAGCCAAAATCGGTTTTTATGATGAGGCACTACTTGTTTTAAAAGAATGTTATGAATATGAAAAAGATAAGAAATCAAAAGATATATATTCCTACCTATCGTCTATAGTGATATTAAGTGAAACATATACGAAGGCAAACAAGATCGACTCCTCATCAATTTTTATTAATAAAGGAATTAAACTTGCAAAAGAAAATAGTAAAGAGATTTATAATAGACTAATACTTAATGCAGGTGTAAATCTATTTTATAGTAATAATTATGATAAGGCTTATGATAGTATTCATAAGTCTATTACATTTTTAAAAGGGATAGACGATAAATCGTTTTTAATTACGGGTCATTTCTATTTAGGAGAAATAGAGTTAGATAAGGGAAATGAAGAAGAGGCTATGATACATTTCAAGAAAGTTGACTCCATTCATGAAATAACCAAAAATCCGTCAGAAAAAATCAGAAAAACGTATGAGCATTTAATAAAATATACCAAATCTAAAGGTGAGTTTAATAAAGAATTAGTCTATATAGAAAAGCTTTTAAAATTTGATAGTTTAACAAAAATTAATAATACGTATATAGAAGAAAAAATGAATAAAGAGTATTCTACTCTAGAGTTACTCTTCGAAAAAGATAAAATTATTGGTGGGTTAGAAAATAAAAATTTCACAATGCTAATAATAGTTATCTTTTTGACAGTGTTATTAGCAATTGGTTTATTTCTTTTTAATTACGATAGGCATAAAATTAATCAAGAAAATTTTGAAGAATTTTTAAACGCTAATTCTTTAGATAATGCACAAAAATCTGAAAACGCAAAAGTATCAAAAGAAGATTATGTTTTTAAAATACCAAAAGAAATAGTAAACAGAGTGTTACATGATTTGATTAATTTTGAAGAGAAAGAATGTTTTCTAAAACCTGATATTACTTGTGTTTTTCTGGCAAAAGATTTTGAAACAAATCCAAAATATTTATCTAAAATTATACATCACTACAGGCAAAAAAATTTTAATACGTATATAAATGACTTGCGAATAGACTATATCATCTCTAAATTAAATGAAGATAAAACGTTACGACAATATACTATTAAGGCAATAAGCGAATCATGTGGATTTAATACTAGAGATGCGTTTTCTAAATCATTCTATAAAAAAACAGGTGTTTATCCTTCATATTTTATTAAAAGAATAGAAGATAATGATGAGCCAACCTAATTTTTTATAAACATATCATAAATGCAATAGTAGTTATATTGACATAAACAATGTTTTGTATTTTTGTCGCTCATAAAATAGAAGGGATGTATTTAAAAGATTTTGAGATTAGATGGAATGATATCGATGCGAATCGACATTTGGCAAACAAAGCATATATCGAATTGGCAGCACATACAAGAATGTCTTTTTTAACAGAACAAGGGTTTGATAGAGGCTTGCTGGGGAAATTAAATATAGGACCAGTGGTATTTTATGAACATATCTATTATTTTAAAGAAGTTTTTTATGGTAAACCAATACAGGTTTCTCTTGAGGTCTCTGGATTAAGTGAAGATGGTAAGTTTTTTGAGTTTAGACATAATTTTTATGATCATAAGGGAAGAAATTTTGCACAATGCGAAATGATGGGGGCTTGGATGGATTTGGGTGAGCGTAAATTAATTCCGCTACCAGAACAAATATTGCCGTTTATGGATAAAATTGAACGCCCAGAGAATTTTAGAATACTTACCAAAGAAGATACTCGAAAATTTGCCAAAACTCCGGTAGATTTAAGCTAACTCTTTTGGTTTTTTAGTTACCAAATACAGCCCGACAAAGATAAGTAGTGTTGCGACAATTTTGATAATATCGAGAGAATCTTTGCCCAAACCAATAGCAAATACCGAAGCTAGCATTGGCTGCAAATAAATAAAAAAAGCTACAGTTGTAGGTTTTAGCTCTTTTATCGCAAATACATTAAGTATATATGTGCCAAAGGTTGCAAAAAGAGTAACATATCCTATTTTTAAATATCCTTCTAGGGGAATGGCATTTGGTTGCACTTCAAGTAATTGAGAAATTCCAAAAGGAAAAACAAATAACAAACCAAAACCATACATCCATTTCATTATAGTAAATGGATGGTATTTTTGCGTAATTTTTTTAACGATAATAATATAGCATGCATATGAAGCAGCATTAACGAAAACCAAAAAGTTTCCTAATGTAGGATTAGTTGCCGTTGTCGTATTTCCTGATCCATATAATATGATGAGTAATGTGCCTGAGAGACCAATTAAAACTCCTATGATTTTAGGTGCTCTTATCTTTTCTTTTAAAAAAATTACAGCAAGAATTAATACAATAATAGGTGCAGTAACCATTAAAACAGAAGCACTAATGGGGGTGGTGAGATTCAGTCCTTCAAAAAAAGCAAGCATATTAATACCTACTCCAAATATTGCAGCTGCAGCAATTATACGAAAATCACTTCGTTCTATTTTTTCTTTAGGCCCCAGAAAACTAATTGCCCAAAATAATATAAACGCGCCAATAACCCTAAACAAGATAAAACCAAAGGGTTTCATGTAATGTGGCATTACATCTTTGGCTATAGTATAATTAGCTCCATAAAAAACAGCTACAAAACTTGCAGCAATAAGAGCTAGAGTTCTTTTACTCATAAATCTAAATAGCTTCCTTAGCGGCTGCTACTACTTTTTTGCTATTACCAATAAAAATTTGATCATTTAAAATAATAACGGGACGCTTTAGAAACGTGTAATGTTCGAGAATTAAGTTTTTGTAATCATCTTCTGATAATGCTTGATTTTTAAGGTCTCGCTCTTTATACAATCTAGCACGTTTACTAAACAATGCTTCATAACTACCAGCAAGTTGTTGCATTTCGTTTAACTGATCATTGGTTATTTCTTCAGTTTTAATATCCTGTAAAATAATGTCAGAAGAAGGAGCTAATTCGTTAAGTATACGCTTACATGTATCACAGGTAGATAGATGATATATTTTTTTCATTAGTTTAAAACTTTATGGTTTTATATGCCAATTCATATAAGTAACCTATTCAATTTATATAGAGATATATTCCAAATGTAAAAATCATCACAAAGGAAAATCATTTCAGAGTTAAAACCCCTATTTTTGGCGAAAAATTATGAAATGGGTTTGATCCTTTTTTGTCGTTATGAACGTTAAGGATCGATAAATAATTTCTGATTTTTGAAAAACAATACATAAACAAATACATATCATGCAAGATCCAATCGTAATTACTAGAGTTAATCGAAAGCTAATCGAAAAAATACTAGATAACCATACACTTGAACAACTTAACAAAGTTCCTGATGGTTTTAGAAACAACTTGATCTGGAATATTGCTCATGTAGTTGTAACACAACAATTATTGGTATACAAATTGAGCGGTTTACCTATGATGATAGAAGAAGAGATGGTGAATTTGTATAAAAAAGGTACAGAATTTTACAGAGAAGTAACTGCAGAAGAGGTGTCAAAAGTAAAATCCTTATTATTTAGTACTTTAGATAAAACCGAAGAAGATTTAGCCGCAGGTATTTTTAAGAACTATAATGAATACGAGACGAGTACAGGATTTGTGTTAAAATCTGTTCAAGATGCTCTTAATTTTAATAATTTCCACGAAGGAATTCATTTAGGATATATTTTGGCACTAAAGAAAGCTGTTTAAGTAGGTTTATAAAGATCAGTTTTTTCTATAAATCGTTTAGTAAGCGATTACAATGGTAGTGTTTGAGTATAGACAATAAAAAATAAATATGAAATCACTACCAAAATTTGTTTGCATTGCTTTATTAGTCTTTAGCTGTGCTAAGAAAGAAAAACCGCTTTTTGATAGCGCTAATAAATTCGAGAATGAACTTCAAAGTTTACAAGAATTTTTTCATATCCCGGGTATAGCTGTTTCTGTTATAGAAGGTGATAAAACTATTTATCAAAACTATTTGGGATATGCAGATGTAGCATCACAAACAAAACTGGATAGCACATTTGTTTTTCCGATAGCGTCTATTACAAAGGTGTTTTCTGGAGTTTTGATGCAGAAATTAGTTGAAGAACAAAAAATTTCACTGGATGCACCAATACAAAAATATGTTCCGCAAATAAATGCTCCAGATTCAATTTTAGTAAAACATGTTTTGTCACATACTTCTCAAGGAGAAGTGGGAAAAAGATTTTATTATAGTTCAAGATTTGGAATTTTAACTGCCATACTAGAAAAAGCTTCAGGAAAATCATTTGATGAATATATGAGGTCAGAGATACTAGAACCTTTGGCATTACAGAATACACATTTGCTTAGAGATTCTGTACAGGTAAATCAGGATAATTTAAAAATACCTACCCCATATATATTAGATAATGGAACCGAAAAGGGGTTTGTTGATTATGGATATTCATCTTCGGCAGGTATAGTTACAGACTTAAACGATTTAAAAGTCTTTAATAAAGCTCTTGATGATAATACAATCATTTCTGAAAAATCAAAAAAACTAATGTTTTCGGGCTTAAATGAAAACTTACCGTATGGGTATGGAGTTTTTAGTCAACAGTTTAATGATTTAGAACTAATTTGGGGATATGGTCAGTATGATTGTTATTCAAGTTTATGGTTAAAAGTGCCTTCAAAGAATATAACATTATTGTTGTTAGCAAATAATAATTTATTAAGTGATCCTGCGCGATTAATTTATGGGGATGTTACTACATCACTTTTTGCGCTTAGTTTTTTAAAGAACTATATCTATCAAATAGAGGATATGGTTTTGTTGGAATCAATAGAAGGTGTAAAGAGTAAGAAAGCCTATAAAAACCAGGACTTCTATACCAAAAAACTGTTGGCACAAGCACTAGCAGAATCATTTATGGCAAGATTCGATACTTCAAAAATGCAAACCAGTGCAGCTTTGTTAGAAAAAGTGTTCTCAGAGTCTCCAGATTACCTAACCTATGCAAACCTGAACCTATTACATAACCTTACTTTTTTAAAAGATGTGGCCTTTTATAAAGACTTAGGAGAATTCAATCAATTTGATAAAAAAATAGAGGAGGTAGGAGAGAAAGTATTAAAAGAAGATCCTGAAAACCCATATGCAAATGTTTATATGGGAGTATATTATGATAGAAAAGGAAATATTGATAAGGCACGTAATCATTTTCAGATTTTAATCAATGCAGAGAACTTTTCAAAAAACTGGTATACTATCGAAGCCGAGAACTGGCTTAAAAACCAGAAAGATTAGATAGTTTTATTCAATATTGATGGCAAAAAAAGATGAGATCTCTTTTTTATCCAGCTTTAGCACTACCGGTCCTTCTGCATAAGAACTGATTTCGTATTGGTTATAATGTAAGATGATATCTGTGGCTGTAAAACCAATATTTTCTGGTAATTTGAAAGTTTCATTCTCGAAGAAAAACCCTGTACTATTGATAGAAGCTGTTTCAGGAATCTCAAAATTCTGTCTAAAGACTTTTTCGATATAGTTTTCAAATTCACTTGGATCTTTTAAAAGCTTTCGATTTGGTATTCGTTTACCCGTCTTTGAATCTATATTAATAAAAGAAAGACTACTGTATCCATGTGCACCTCCAGTAAAAATATAAGAATCTATACTCACAGAAATTAGCCCTTGGCATGTAAAACTAAGTTTGCAATCAATAGAGGCTTCATACGGCACCGTTTCGTCAGGAAACTCATTACTAATTTCTTGATATGAACGGTTAAATTGATGTATTGCATCGTTCATGTTTTCTTCAGAAGCTTTTTCTTCTGTATTAAGTATAGAACAGGCAGCTTTTTCTATTTCTTTGTTAATGTCTTTACAAATTGGTCTGTCATCTATGACCTGAAGTAAATTAATTTCTAAGGAAGCACAGTCGGAATCTTTACAATTAGGTAGGTTGTCAACGGTAAAATTTTGTTTCTCAAAAGTGAAAGTTTCGTTGGTTGTACAACTATAGATCAAGAGAAAAATTCCCAAAGAAAAAACAAACTTTAAAAGGGTGTTAGGTTTTGTGTTAATCATCTACTAAAAGGTAATCATTCA
Organism: Aquimarina aggregata; assembly: GCF_001632745.1. Lineage (GTDB taxonomy): Bacteria > Bacteroidota > Bacteroidia > Flavobacteriales > Flavobacteriaceae > Aquimarina > Aquimarina aggregata. Next base: position 142,813 of record NZ_LQRT01000060.1, read on the forward strand.
AATATGATTAGAATGAATTAAATCATACATTTGTTTAACTTTTTAACATAAAAAAGACAAGGTAGTTTATTCTTGTTAAAAATATAGAGCTACATGAAATTTAACACTAAAACAATTCATGGAGGACAGCAGCATGACCCGGCTTACGGAGCAGTTATGCCACCAATTTATCAAACATCAACGTATGCTCAAACTACTCCAGGCGGACATAAGGGATTTGAATATAGTAGAACACACAACCCCACAAGAAAAGCATTAGAGGATTCTTTTGCTAGTATAGAAAATGGAAAATTTGGATTAGCTTTTGGATCTGGATTAGCGGCAATAGATGCTGTGATTAAGTTATTAAAACCAGGTGATGAGGTGGTTTCTACGAATGACCTTTATGGGGGTACATATCGTTTGTTTACTTCAATTTTTGAAGGCTTTGGTATCAAATTTCGGTTTATCGGTATGGAAAATGCAGATAATGTAGAAGATTATATTACCGATAACACAAAATTAATTTGGGTAGAAACACCAACAAACCCAATGATGAATATAATAGATATCAAGGGTATTGCAGTGATCGCTAAAAAACGTAATGTGTTGTTAGCTGTAGATAATACCTTTGCTACACCGTATTTGCAAAGACCACTCGATCTTGGTGCTGATATCGTTATGCATAGTGCAACAAAGTATTTGGGAGGACACAGTGATGTGGTTATGGGAGCATTGGTCGTAAAAGACCAGAGGTTAGCAGAACGATTATATTTTATCCAAAATGCTAGTGGTGCTGTTTGTGGACCACAAGATAGTTTTTTAGTATTAAGAGGAATAAAAACACTTCACATACGCATGCAAAGGCATTGTGAAAACGGAGAAGCAATTGCAAAATATTTAAAAAATCATCCTAAGATAGAAAAAGTATACTGGCCCGGTTTCGAAGATCATCCAAATCATAAGATTGCCGTTGCCCAGATGGACGGATTTGGAGGTATGATCTCTTTCGTGCCAAAAGGAAGTGATTATGACAAAGCGATTGGGATTGTTGAGAATTTGAAAATTTTTACACTTGCAGAATCTTTAGGAGGAGTAGAAAGTTTAGCAGGACATCCAGCAAGTATGACACATGCTTCTATTCCAAAAGAAGAAAGAGAAAAAACAGGAGTAGTTGATTCATTAATACGGTTGAGTGTTGGAATTGAAGATGTTGATGATTTAATTGCAGATTTAGAACAAGCGATTCAATAAACTGTTATTAAATTGAAAAAAACAAACCTCTTTTTTTAAGAATATCATATATTTGACCTAATAAATCAACTTTTAGATAAGAATCTATTAATATCATTAACATATGCAAGCAAAAATAGATGCATTTATGGAAGAAGTAAGAGCTCGTAACGCACATGAGCCAGAGTTCTTACAGGCAGTACAAGAAGTTGCCGAAACAGTAATTCCTTACATTTCTTCACAAGAAATTTATAATGGTAAAAACATTCTTTTACGAATGGTAGAGCCCGAAAGAGCAATTATGTTTAGGGTTCCTTGGGTAGACGATAAAGGAGAAATTCATGTTAATAGAGGATATCGTATCCAGATGAATTCTGCTATTGGTCCATATAAAGGAGGATTGCGTTTTCACCCCTCTGTAAATATTAGTATTTTAAAGTTTCTTGCTTTTGAACAAGTATTTAAAAACAGTTTGACTACACTTCCTATGGGAGGTGGTAAAGGAGGTTCTGATTTTGACCCTAAAGGGAAATCGGATGATGAAATTATGCGTTTTTGCCATAGTTTTATGAGTGAACTTTTTAGACATATAGGCCCTGATACAGATGTTCCTGCTGGTGATATTGGTGTAGGAGGTAGAGAGATAGGTTTCTTATTTGGTATGTATCGTAAGATGCGTAATGAGTTTACAGGAGTTCTTACAGGAAAAGGACTTACTTGGGGAGGTTCTCTTATCCGTCCTGAGGCGACAGGGTATGGTACTGTGTATTTTGCACAGAATATGTTAGAAACTAAAGGAGACTCTTTTAAAGGAAAAACGGTAACGGTTTCTGGATCAGGAAACGTTGCACAATATGCTACAGAAAAAGCAACGCAACTAGGAGCTAAAGTAGTAACACTTTCAGATTCTTCAGGATATATTTATGATAAAGACGGTATTGATGCAGAAAAATTAGCTTTTGTAATGGAGCTTAAAAATGTAAAAAGAGGCCGGATTAGTGAGTATGCAGATAAATATCCATCTGCAGAATTTCATAAAGGACAAACACCTTGGAATGTAAAATGTGATATTGCATTACCATGTGCAACACAGAATGAATTGAACGGAGAAGATGCTAAAACACTAATAGGTAATGGATGTCTTTGTGTAAGCGAAGGAGCTAATATGCCTAGTACACCAGAAGCAATTACAGCTTTTCATGAAGCAAAGATTTTCTTTGCCCCTGGTAAAGCTTCAAATGCAGGGGGTGTGGCTACATCTGGTTTAGAAATGACGCAAAATTCATTACGTTACAAATGGACTCGTGAAGAGGTAGATGAAAAATTAAAACAAATTATGAAAGATATTCATTCTGCATGCTTAGAATATGGAGCAGATAAAGATGGATATGTAGATTATGTTAAGGGAGCAAATATCGCAGGCTTTGTAAAAGTTGCTGATGCAATGCTAGCCCAAGGGGTAATTTAATTTTGTTTTTTAAATAATACTAAAGTCGTTTAGAGCATGCTCTAAACGACTTTAATTTTTGTTGCTTATTTTTATAAGAAATTTCTTGCTATGAAATACGCTTTTTATTTGTTTCTGATGTTAATATCCTCTTGCGGTATAACTAGTACAGTTCATGATTATGATGAACAACAAAATTTTTCAGTATATAAAACGTACAATTTTTTTCCTAAAATGGATTCTGGTCTTAATGAACTGGATCAAAAGCGACTTTTATCAATAACAGAAGCGGCAATGCAAGCCAAAGGATTTACAAAATCCGAAACACCCGATATATATGTAAATTTTAGTAGCATAATCACAAAAGAAGCTTCAAATAATAGCATAGGTGTGGGCGTAGGTAGTAATGGTGGTGGTGTTGGTATCGGTATCGGGGGTGCAATTCCTATAGGTGGACCAAGAATATTCCTAGAACTTACTACAGATTTTGTGGATGTAAAAAAAGATGCGCTTGTATGGCAAGCAGTAGCCAGAAAGCAATTTAATCCTAAAGATTCACCTAATGCGCATACCCATTTTTTCCAAAAGGTAATAGAAAAATCTTTTGTGAAATACCCTCCAAAAAAGAAATAGCGCGATAGTAAGATTAATATATGACCATGCTAAAAAACTTTTCTTTTTAGTCAAAACCTGTATAAGGTTAAGAAAACGGTAACCACTATATTATTATATAAATACAAGTACATCTTACGACTTGTTTTCACCTAGTTTTATTCTCTTTTAATAAAAATATAGTAATAAGGAACACCACTTAATTACTTGGCTTTTCTTTGTGTTTTTTTGTTTTAAAAAAAGATAAAAAAAACAAAAATATACGGTAACGATAGGTTGTTTAGTGACATTAATACTTGGGGTAGTAATCTCAATTATTAAATCATAAACATTTAAAACTTAAAACTGGATGAAAACAAAAATTAAAAACGTATTTAAAATAGCAGTACTCATGCTGTTGATTATTAACATCTCTTGTGAGGGAGAGGGTACTTTAAGTAATGAAAATGAAATAATTTCGTTTTCGCTTACTGCAGGAGATTTTACCAAAGATTTCGAAACAAACAATGATGTTATAGAAGGTGTAGTTCCTTATACTATAGATGGTTCAAATATTAGTTTAAGAATAACTATTTCTGAAAAAGCGACTATTGCTCCAGATCCTAGTGCAATAACAACCATAGATGGGATTGCCAATTTTGTAGTTATTGCAGAAGATGGAACAAAAAGAGAATATGTGGTCGATATAGAAAGAGAGTTAAGCCCAGAAAATACAATCGTATCTTTTGAAGTTAAAACATCTCTATTCGAAACTAACGCAGATATTGATAATGAAACTGGAACAATTAATCAAAGAGTATTGCCAGGTACAGTTTTGACTGATATAGAAACAACTATTGAGGTATCTAATGGAGCAACTATAACTCCTGACCCAAAAACAATTTTTGATTATAGTAGTCCTGTTGCTTTTACCGTTACCGCAGAAAATGGAGAAACAAAAGAATATTTAGTAACACTGGCATTGATGGATGAAGATTTTTCTGATGGATGTCAAATTTCAGATTTTTCCAAATGGTTTGGTGGAGATGACCGAGACCCGGATCCTAGTTTCCCTGGTGCATTTAAACCTAGGAATGTAGGAGCGGGTCAAGCAATTATTGTCGACAAGGATTTGTATCCTACTAAATTCGGAATATTCTTAAGTGGCCCTTTCTTAAGTTCAAAAAATAACACGGTATATATAGAAGACTTAGAATTGAATTTGGATATTAGAGAAGAAGATGGAAGTATTATAAAAAGTGCTAGAGTAACAATTAAAGCGCCTTTTGATGGTGGTCGAGTAGATTTTGATGTATCATCATTAAGTTTGATTTTAAAAGAAAAAAGAAAGTATTATTTTACTTGGTACTTGTTGGATGGTGAGCGTTTAGGGGTTAATACTGGTTCGCAAGGACGAAATATAGATGATACTTCTTTAGGCTTTTGTGGAAATGGAGGTTTTTGTGGAACTTCCAGAAAAGAGGAGAATTCATCTCTTGAAAATTGGGAAATTTGGGAATTTTGGGGTGTTAATTTTAATTTTAGATTAGAAGGAAAGCAATAAGCGTTAAATAAAAACTAATTTTAAGATCTAAAGCCGGTTGATTATAAATCAACCGGCTTTTTTTGGTTATTTTCACCTATTATGATTATAAATTCTGAAGCAATAGTAATTCATTCTTTGCGATATGGTGAAGCAGACTTGATAGTGACTTTATTTACCAAGACTGATGGATTACGAACATATTTGCAAAAAGGAGTTTTAAAATCGAAAAGAGGTAAAATTCGTGCATCATTTTTTCAACCCTTAATGCTTCTAGAAATTGAAGCGTTACATAAAAACAAGGGTACCTTAGAACGATTAAAAGATGCTAAGGTTATAAAGCAATATGCCACGCTACATACTGATATTGTTAAGAGTGCATTAGTCTTTTTTATTGCAGATATCTTAAAAAATGCTATTCAAGAAGAAGAAGCTAATACTGATTTGTTTGAGTATATCGAAACCGCTTTACTGTGGTTAGATTCGCATAACACAATAGGTAATTTTCACATTACCTTCTTGATTAAATTAACTCAATTTTTAGGATTTTATCCAGATACTTCACAGATATCTTTGGAATATTTTAATATGCAGGATGGCGTCTTTCAAAGTACGAATACTAATATATATTGTACTAACGATGAACATATATTTGAGTTTAAAGAATTTTTAGGCACAACATTTGAAGAGAGTATAAATATTAGATTGTCTAAAAATACACGAAGTGAGATTCTTACTATGCTATTAGTATATTTTGAACTACATTTGCACGGTTTTAAGAAGCCAAAATCACTTTCGGTTTTAAACGAAATTTTTAATTAGAGTAATGCGCTTATTTACCTCGGTTTTACTGTTATTCTTTTCTGTACAATTTGCAAATTCACAAACAATTACTGTGTTAAGCAAATCGTCAAACTCACCGATTCCTGATGTTACTGTTTACAATAAAGAAAAAACAAAAAGCGCTATTACTGATTTCGACGGACTAGTTGATATTTCTATGTTTTCTGATCAAGAAATACTGCATTTTGCCCATGTTTCACATATTTCATATGCCATTCTAAAATCTAAATTGAAGAAAGGAAATAATAAGGTGTTCTTAGAGGCAAATGAAAATCAATTATCCGAAATTGTTATTTCGATTTCTAAATGGGAACAGGACAAAAAAGATATAGCACAAAAAATAGTAAGTATATCATCTGAAGATATTGAGATGTCGACTCCTCAAACTTCTGCAGATTTATTACAGAGCAGTGGGCAGGTATTTATTCAGAAAAGCCAGTTGGGCGGTGGTAGTCCTATTATTAGAGGATTTTCTACAAATAGATTATTGCTTACCGTTGACGGTGTGCGAATGAATACCGCAATCTTTAGAGGTGGAAACGTACAAAATGTGATATCAGTTGATCCTTTTACAATAGATAGAACAGAAGTGATCTTGGGACCAGGTTCTGTGGTGTATGGGAGTGATGCAGTAGGGGGAGTGTTGAATTTTTACACAGCACAACCAACTTTTGCCAGTGAAGGAGAACATAAATTTAGTGGTAATGCCTTAGCGAGATATGCTAGCGCAAGTCAAGAAAAGACAGGGCACATCGATTTTAATATTGGTTTAGAAAAGTGGGCTTTTTTAACAAGTGTAAGTTATACTGATTTTGATGACTTAAAAATGGGAAGTCACGGTCCAGATGATTATTTACGAACAGAGTTTGTAGATAGAATTAATGGAGAAGATGTTGTGGTGCAAAATAAAGATCCTGAAAAACAAGTCTTCACAGGCTATAATCAGATAAATCTACTACAAAAAATACATTTCAAGCCTAATAATAAATGGGATTTTAATGTAGGTCTTATATATACTACCACATCAGATTATCCTAGATATGACCGTTTAATAAGACGTACAGATGGAGAGTTAAGATCTGCTGAGTGGTATTATGGGCCTCAAAGATGGGGGATGGGAAATTTTCAAGTATACCATAAGTCAGAAAGTGATCTTTATAATGAGATGAAAATTACAGCAGCGTATCAGTATTTTGAAGAAAGCAGAAATGATCGCGATTTTGGTAGTGATGTTTTGTCTAGAACTCAGGAACAAGTAGATGTGTACTCTCTTAATCTGGATTTTGAAAAGAAATTCAATGATAAGACATCATTTTATTACGGGTTAGAATACATATTAAATAATGTGTTTTCTGAAGGTTCTGAACGTAATATAGAATCAGGCCTCGTTAAGGCAGCGCCGTCTAGATATCCAGATGGATCAACTTGGCAGTCTATCGCAGCATACGCAAGTGTAAAGAATAAATTCAGTGAAAAATTAAGGTTTCAAGGTGGACTTAGATACAATAGGATCATTTTATACTCTCAGTTTAATAATGACTTTTTTAATTTCCCCTTTGACGAAGCTAATATAGATACCGATGCACTTACAGGTACCGCAGGTTTGAGTTGGTTACCAAATGATATACTACAGTGGAAACTAAACTTTTCTACAGCTTTTAGAGCGCCAAATATTGATGATGTTGGTAAGATTTTTGATTCAGAACCAGGTTCTGTAGTGGTTCCTAATCCTGACTTAAAGCCAGAATACGCATATAATGGTGAATTAGGATTAACTGCAAATTTTGGAAAAAAACTCTCGTTAGATTTAGCAACCTATTATACATATTTAGATAATGCATTGGTAAGAAGAGATTTTAATCTTAATGGGGAAACCCAAATTATCTTTGGAGATGAGTTAAGTAATGTGCAAGCTATTCAAAATGCTGCCAGGGCAAGAGTTTATGGTTTTGAAGCAGGAATGCGTTATGATTTTACTAAAAACTTTAAATTAGAATCGCAATATACTTTTGTAGGAGGAGAAGAAGAACTTGAAGATGGTATAACAAGCCCTTCTAGACATGTGTCACCTCAGTTTGGAACTACACGTTTTACATTTACCTCACAAAAATGGACCGTAGCTACATTTGCAGAATATAATGGTCAATTTGATTTTGAAGATCTAGCTCCTTCCCAACAAAATAATGCATTTTTATATGCTACCGATGAAAACGGAAATCCATACTCTCCTTCTTGGTATACATTAAACCTAAGAACACAATATCAAATTACAGATAAACTTAAGGGTATTCTTTCTGTTGAAAATATTACCGATCAGAGATATAGGCCATATTCATCTGGAGTAGCAGCGGCAGGAAGAAATTTCATAATGTCTTTAAAATATTCCCTTTAAAATTTACATACAACTAAGCTTTGAGAAATACTTTATTCATTTTTGATATTGATGGAACACTAACAGATAGTGTACCGATGTATCTAGAATCGGTAACTAGGTCATTAGCTGCACTAGGGATTGCTAATATAGATACAGACTATAATAATTATAAACATCACACAGATAGTTATGCGCTCAGGTATAATTACGAACGTAATTTTAATCAGGGTTTTCATGCTGGACTGCTTGATGATTTTGAAAATGATTTAGTTTATCAAATGAGCAGATTTGATCCAGTACGAGAAATAGAAGGAGCAAAATCATTAATTCAGTTTTTTAGAGAGCAAGAAGTGCCGTTTTGCTTTGCAACAGGTGCATTGCCAAAACCAGCAATGATAAAGCTTGATCAATGTGATATTTGGTATGATCAAAATCTTTTATCCACTTCAAAAACTCATGAATCGCGAGAAGGCTTTGTAAACGATGCAATCCGAAAAGCTAAATCGTATTATGGTAAAAAGAATTTTGATCAAATTGTATCTATTGGGGACGGGCTTTGGGATCTTAAAACTGCCCAAAACTTATCTTTAGATTTTGTGGGAGTGGGAGATAAAAATAAACAAAAGCTTATCGCAGAAGGTGCAAAAAAATGTTTTACTGATTTAAACGAATTTAAAAAAACATTGGTTTAGTTTCTTTCCGCTCTTAATTTTTTCATTAAATCAGTATCAAACTTCTTTTTCATAGCCGTAATATCCTTAACATTGTCATTAGGGATAGCTATTGATAAAACATAATGCTTTACTTTCCAACCATTGTTTGTTTTTTGCATAATGCCGCTACCACGGCAAATACCCATTTGTGTATCTAAAAGCTCATCAAACCAGGCAATTTTTGCATCATCTTGGATAAAAATGTTTCTTTCTAATGTAGAAAAACTCCAAGCTTTTCCTTTATCAAAATAGGGTTTAGAAAATGCTTTAAAGTCTTTAAGATTCCAGTTTTCAGTAGGGTCAGTACCTATAAAAATGACATCAGATGTCATTAAGTTAAAATAGTTGTCAAAATTGGCGTCTGCAGCAGCTTTATGCCAGTTTTCTAAAGCCGTGTTGATTTGATCTTTTTCTTGCGAAAAACAAAAACCACAGATTGATAATAACAATAATAAGACTAGTTTTTGCATATTCATTCGAGTTTGTTTATTTGTTATCCTCGTCTTCTAATTCTCTTAAAAGCTCTTTTTCGATACTCTCGGGTATAGCAAGCGATAATTCATTTAGTTGGATAACTAAACTATTATAAGCTTTGGCTAAACGAGTATTTGCTTCCAAAAGTTTTTCTGCTTTTGGGTTTTTGTGAGAAGATAGTAAACTTAATAAACCAGATTCTGTTTGCAATACAGTAATTCGAGAATTGATCGTGTTTACATTTAAATCTTCAGAAAGATTTTCTTCAAAAGTTTGAATCAGTAATTCTAAACTGTCGGTGTATTTGTCTATGTAATACGGGTTGGCATCACGAAGAGAATACAATAGTGTTTTAAGGTTTTGAAAATCCTCGAAACTTTCAAGATCTTTTTCGGTTTCTGTAGAAAGTTTTAATAAATCAAGTGTGATTTTATCCTTTGATAGACTATCTAATTTGGCAACAGTCTCTATTTGTTGCGCGTTAGAATCGTTTTTACTGTTACACGAAAACAGGAGTGCTATAATTCCAAAAAAAAGAAGTCGAGACAAATTCATTAGTATTGTTTATGAATAAAGACTCAAAAATAGGGTATTATATGACAAACAGAAAATAAAAGACCTCAGATAAAATTTACCTGAGGTCTAACAAATGCATAAGTGTAGGTCAAAATTCTGGGTAGTTTTCTATGCACTATAAATTGGTTTTACCGAAAATGAAATTTCATAAAACATGATATACCTATGTTCATCAATACACGTAGAGTGATAAGATTAGAACAATAAACTATATGTGCATTGTAACTTTGTACTTGTATATTTATTTCATAAAAATTAAAAACTTAACATTTTTTTAAGATGAAATTAAGGTTTCTAAAAACCAGAAACAAAAGTTAAGATACTATAAAGAAGAAGGGTGTAATAATCTGAAAATGAGATTTATATTATGTTGTTTGGGGCATGTGCTAGAGTTTAGCTTAAAATAAATCATATATATTTAGAGGTTATTATACTAAACACATAGATCATGGGCATACTTTCCTTTTTAGGATTTACTTTACTAGTAGGTATTATTTCATATTTGGCTACTCGAAAAACTGATGAGAGTTCTTCAGACGGATATTTTTTGGGAGGACGTAGTCTTACAGGAGTGGTTATTGCTGGTTCTTTATTATTGACTAACCTTTCTACAGAACAAATAGTAGGATTAAATGGTCAGGCTTTTACAGAGGGTATTTTGGTTATGGCTTGGGAGACACTTGCTGCCATAGCAATGGTAGTGACAGCTATTTTTTTATTACCTAGATATTTAAAAGGAGGTATTACAACGGTGCCACAATTTTTAGAAAGAAGATATGATACCACGACCAAGGCAATTGCATCTGGATTGTTTTTGTCGGGATATGTTGTTGTGTTTTTGCCAATAGTTCTTTACTCAGGGTCACTGGCAATTAGTACGATGTTTGATGTGCCAGAAGTACTAGGTGTATCTAAAAATATGTCTATTTGGATTTGTGTTTTTGGAATTGGTATAACAGGATCTATATATGCAATTTTTGGAGGATTAAAAGCTGTAGCTGTTTCTGATACGATTAACGCTGTTGGGTTATTGATTGGTGGAGTTATGATTCCGATATTTGGATTGTTAGAAATAGGAGATGGCAATTTAGGACAAGGAATTACTACCTTGATGGATACTAATCCAGAAAAATTTAATTCTATAGGTTCGAGTGAAGCTTCTGTGCCATTTGCAACGATTTTTACGGGAATGATGTTAGTGCAGTTGTTTTATTGGGGAACTAATCAAGCTATTATTCAACGGGCCTTAGGAGCAAAGAATCTAAAAGAAGGACAAAAAGGATTGATTTTAGCTTCTTTTATAAAAATTCTAGGACCTCTTATTGTTGTATTGCCAGGAGTAATCGCATTTCATATGTTTGGAGATACGCTATCTAATGCTGATGAGGCATATCCGACTTTAGTTAGTAAAGTATTGCCGTTATCGTTAGTAGGCTTTTTTGCGGCAGTTCTTTTTGGGGCTATATTAAGTTCGTTTAATAGTGCATTAAATAGCTCAGTTACTTTATTTGGGATCGATATATACAAAGAATACATTAACAAAGAAGCTTCAGAACAACAAGTAGTAAAAGCAGGAAAATTATTTGGTGTCGTCTTAGCCCTATTGTCAATGTTTATAGCGCCTTTTATAGCCAATGCGCCAGACGGATTGTTCGGGTATTTACAACAAGTAAATGGTTGCTATAGTATTCCTATCTTAACTATTATTGTAGTGGGATATCTAACTAAAAATGTTCCGGCTATTGCGGCTAAGATTGCAATTGGGTCAGGGGCAGTATTGTATTTGCTTTATATGATTCTTGATAGTACGATAATGAAAGGGCAGTTTCCTCATTTTTTACATGTAATGGCGATTCTTTTTGTTCTTAATGTTGTTATTATGTTGGTTATTGGAAAACTGCACCCTAGAGAAGTACCATACCAGCAAGAGTATACCAGAGAGGTGGATATTACTCCATGGAAGAATGTAAAAATTGTTGGAGGTTTAATTTGTGCAATTGTAATCGGAATTTATATCTATTTCTCTTAAATACGTGCGTATTCTTTTAGATTTAGCTATTCCTGCAAATAAGCTATTATTTTTTGGCCTTGATTATCCGATTTACTTGATTAAAGTACTTCTTCTAAATTAAGACTTAATGAGACGCGCAATTTTTTTCGTACGGGGTTTTCTTCTTCTGATAACCCCAATAGATATGCAACATCTACTACAACATATTTTCCTTGAAAACCGAGGCCTATTGTGGCAAAAGAATCTGTTAATCGATTTATACCATGTGAATAACCGGTTCTTGTCATTATTTTTTCTTTATATACAAACTCTAATCCTAATGCTATGACTGAGCCTGTTAAGCCAAATTCAAGGTTTTCGCCATTGGCATCCTCAACATAAGAATCAAGTAATGTTTTATACTCTGTAGTGATACTAAACATTTCATCTTGGTTAATAATAAAATCAAAGCCTGTTCCTACTCTTACAGTAGAAGGTGCATAAATTTCAATAGCCTTATTGTCACCGAAAGATTCTCCTCTTAAATTAGAAAAATTAAAACCAGCTCTCCATCTACCATTAAATTTAGTGTACGCTATTTCTTTTCCGTAATAGAATCCCGAAACATCTATACCATATAAATTTGACGAATTATCGAAATCATTGGCAAGCGGTTCTTTACCGCCTAATAAAAAGTAACGGCCTCCGACAGACATCGCAAATGTATCGCTTAATCTTAGTGTGTAAGAACCATCGATTGATACTTCTACTACCCCGTAAGTGACTTCAACAAGTTGAAATTGTCTGATAGTATAGGCATAACCTCTAATACTTAAGCTGTATGTACTTCGGAAATTGAGTTTATTGTAAAAACTTAAATTTAATTGATTAAACTCGTTAAAAACTTCACCACCGCCGAGAATTTGAGTGATCCCTAATTCGAATTTTTTATTAGAAAACATATATTTAGAAGGGTTCCATAATTGAGAAAAAGCATCGGCAGATGTTGCTACTCCAATATCCCCTTGACCAGAAGATCTAGCATCTGTAGCAATACTTATAAAACTATCTCTTAACGGGGATACAGTAGTGCGTTGAGCCGACAGATGGTAAAAACTGATTAATGCGAAAATAAATACACTTTCTTTCATAAATTTAGATTATAAACGGTGTAATCTCACTAATAAATAAACAAGGCCGGTACTACTAATATGGCCTTGTTTAGTTTAACTAAAATTGAATAAGATCTACTGATTTAGTAATTCTAAGGCACGATCTATACCACTATCTTTTTCTTCTTGAAAATCTAAGGAGGACAAAAATGGCACTCGATTTTCTTGATTTTCAGGTCCAATTCCAACAACTTCATAGACTACTCCCTGTGCATCACTATATATTTCATTTGATAATCCTATTTCTGCTCCATTAGGTAATACATGCTCAAGGATAGTAGAAAAGGCACCATTCGTGTTTTCTCCTACAATAGTAACATATGGCAAATCTTTCAAACATAGTGTAAAAAGTTCTGCTGCACTTACGGTAGCAGGACTTGTAAGTAACACGATATCATTAGTAAATTGAAAATTTCCTTTAGGTGCTACAGAAAAGGATTTATTTTCAGTAAAGCCATCACCTAGTCTTGCTTTTTTGAAATATAAAGTTCGTTCCTGATCCATAAAACGGGATGCCATATTTAAAGCTACTGTATCATATCCTCCATCGTTAAAACGAATGTCAAGAATCAGTTTAGTAACTCCAGATGCTTCAAGATCATTCATAATAGTATCTAATACAGTGTTTAGTGCAGACAACTCATTGCCGAAATTTGTTCCGTAACCTTCCATCGTTGAAATAACAATGTACCCAATAGTATCATTGATCAATCCCCATAAGATATTTCCGTTTTCATCTATTTCAAAATTTCCCCCTAAATATTCTGTTAGTATTATTGTTCCTTTTTGATTTTCAAGAGTAGCATAATCATCTTCATTTTCTATAAAAAGATCTCCACTTAGATTAGCATTAAGTCTTTCTAATAATTTTGGATCTCCAGATTGGATTTCGACACCACTTTCTTCGTCATAGATGCTTACATGACTGTCTTCTAACAAGTAAACGAGTTCTTCTAGAATATCGTATAAGTTATCTTCTGTAACTTGATCTCTTAAGTTTTCGTATTGAGACCAGTCTACATTTCTTGTTTCAAAAAAAGCATAATAATCATTAAAAATATTCCAGAAATGGTCAAAATTTACTTTAGGATCTTTTGTAGCAGAAATTTGATCAGGAAGACAGCTTGGATTTGGATCTAATAATCGAGTAAATTTTATTTCTGAATCTGATAAATCCGAAGTTCCTATAATTTCATTTTCGTTTACTTGATTTAATGTAAACCCAAAAAAATCTTCGGGAATAAAATTGTCATCCTGAATCACACATCCAGCAGTGTTTACATTAAAAAACACATCTTTTTCGTCAGTAAATTCAAAAACCCACCCTTTATCAGCTACCAACCAGAAACCATTTTTTGAATCTTCTGGTATAGTAGGGGTATCATCATCAGATTGACAGGCTGTAAAAATTGATAGAATAAATACTAGCAAATACGTTTTAACAAGTTTTATTGTTTCTGTTTTTGTGTTGATATATAAATTCATCGTTGTTTATTTTTGAAATTGTTATTATTGAAAAATTGTAAAGTTTGATTGTCTTTTAAAAAAACACACTTGATCTAAAGAAAAAGGTATTCTGTGTTATTTAAAGATTAGGAGGGTTGCTAAAATCGGTATCCAATACTGAAAGTAGCATAAAGTACCAGTACATCAATATTTCTATTATTGCCTTTTTCAAAACCAAGCCCTGTACCAATTCCAGCTTCGTAATTAAAATGCTTGCCAATATTTCTTCTAATTCCCCAAGTAGCAACGGTCAATAGATGGTATAGATCAGATCTTTCGGCTTCTTCAGTGCTATGAAAATGATAACGAGCTCTAAGCGACATGTAATTACCACTATTACCGTCTATTCTTTTATTCTTGTCAGCGCGTTTTTTTAGATTGTAGTACCAACGGGGTTCTAATGCTAAAACAGGTTTAATATTTGATGTATTAAGACCTCCTAAGCCAATTTCACTTCGTAAGGCAACTTGATTAGATAATTTTAATTCATTGTGTGCCCATATACCCAATAATCCAGTTTGAATACCAAAAACTGATTTTTCTACCGATATATCTTTTTCGTTTTGAGAAAACCCGAAATAAGAATTCATTATTAAAAGAGAAGCAAAAACTACTTTAACCATATTTTATGTTTTTTGATTTATCCGGTTAAAAGTATAATGATCGAAAAAATAAAAATGCAATTTTAGGCCTGTAGAAGTCCTAATAAAGGGCAGATACATAAATCAGGACGTTTTTTTTAAGCTTTCTAAAGACTATGAATGGGGTAAAGAAAAGAGAGACTATTTAAAAAATTAGTAACATGTTCTTGATAGAGCATATAAATTTTTAGACTAGATACAAGCTTACTTAAAATAAAACATATGACCCTGAGTTCGATTTATATTCTACTGGTCACTTATTTGTTATCTACATCTGTCTGGTCGAGCGTAGTCGAGACCTTTAGATTTTACTAAAAATAACCTCTCGACTACGCTCGAGGTAACAGAGAAAAAGAATAATCATTTAAAATCAAACAATTAACAATCGAACTCAGGTTATGATAAAAAGATGTAATCAAAGTCACCGATACTTTTTTATTCTCTTGAATAGTAAAAGAACTTTTTGTTAATTTCCTTCCGAAAAAAAACATCTAATGTAAAAATGATATGTTCTTCATGATATAAAACCGGTAGAATTTTATGGACAATTATTGCAAAATATAACCTTTGGTATTAAGACAAGAATACACCGATTTACTAGTTTTTTTGAAAGTGATTAACTATATATTTCTTAGGTTAATGTTTTCTAGAAATCCATTCGTTAAAATCAACATAACCCAATACTGTGTTTGGAATAGGGTGTGCTGTCAAATTCTCTTGAAGAGTAAGAAACTCTTTTCTTTTTTCAGAGTTACTATGTTCTACTGTTTTAGAAATAAATTTCAATAGTATTTTCTCATAGAAATCTATGTTTTTTTCTTTTTTTAGATGTTTTTTCATAGAATCCACGAGATAACGTAACGTAAATCCATTGCCAAGTTCATAATGCACTAATAGATTTAACCAGTAGGTATACGTTATTAAGTCTTTACGGTCTTTTTTAGTTTGATGATTTAAGATTTCATTAATCCATCGTAGCGCCTTTTTATTATCTTTTTTTAGAAAATAAATAGTAGCAAACTGAAAGGAAAAAGACAATCTGTAAGTCGAAGGCATTAGCGTGTTATGTTGCTGCATAAAATCCTGAATTTCTTCTATGATTTCATGAGTAGTGTGTAATTCTTTAAGGTTTCTATGGATTTCAAGTTCGATATTGTAAAGGCGTAGCTTTTCTTTAATAAAAGATGCAGAAATAGTTTGTACTGCGTGGGCCTTTTGTTTTAAAACTAAAATTCTAACAAAAGCTTCTTTGTATTGTTTCTTGTAGACCAAAAAACCTAGAAGATTATTGCTAATCGAAAAATACATGGTAAAGTATTCTTTAAGTAACTCGGGGTGCTGTTCCCATTCTTTTATTAGGTCCTCAATACTTCGCTTCGCTTTGTTATGATCTTTAGAAAGTAGTGATTTACGGTATTTGTGTAGTGCTTTTAAGGTTCTGTTTTGAAGAGAAGCACTTTTTTTATGAGATAAAGAAAACTGTGAAGGATCTATATTAGCCAGTAAAAGATCAATGTATTCTTGAGTAGATTTAACAATATTCTTTTGTTCTAGGGTGATTGCTTTTAAAGTCGAAAAGTCTTGTGGAAACATAGCTTGATGTACTTTTCTCTTCCATTCTTGAATATGAAATAAAAGAATTTCCTGTTCAAAGTGTTTCGCTTTTTTTTCGGCTCTTTTAAGTTCACTTTCACAAATAGAGTATTGTCCCTTATGAAATAAAATTTCAACATTACGAATGATATCCAGAAGCTCGGCGTTTTTAGAGATATGAGCATGGTAATTTCTTAAAGCCTGCAAAATACGATGCTTTAAGTAGTTCTTTATGGTAGTAAGTTGTGTTACAAATGCTTTGTCTTTAAAAAGTAGTTTTATTTTGGATTCATCATAGGTTTTTTGTGCTTCGATTGCATCAAACAAAATCAGATACTCGGCGGCATCACTTCCTTGAGCACTTACCTTAAAATAACGCTTTTCACTTTTACTCAAAGATTGGATCAAATAAAACAACTCTTCTTTTTTCTTCATTTTAGAAACCTATGTTTTTTCAAAAATATAATTTTTTTCGTTTATATGATCAGGTATCTTTGAAATAGTATTCATCAATAAAATATAACTATTATGTCTAATGCAATTAGCTGGTTTGAAATACCAAGTACTAATTTTGAAAGAGCAGTTCAGTTTTATAACGAATTGCTTGAAGTTGAATTACAACCTATGGAACTCGATTTTAAAATGGCATTCTTTCCATACAAAGATGGAGGAGTAGGAGGTTGTGTCACCCATGGTAACGGAAATAAACCTTCGCAAGAAGGTACGTTTGCCTATCTTAATGGAGGTGATGATCTTGCTGTACCTTTAGCCAGAGTAGAAAAAGCAGGGGGTAAAGTTGTTATGCCTAAAACTTCTCTGGGAGAAAATGGATTTATGGCTATTTTTTTAGATACTGAAGGCAATAGGGTGGCTTTTCATTCTATGAAATAATATGTAACGTTTTAAAGATAGAACTCATTTTGACTTTTTGTTTTACTAAATGAGTTCTATTGTTAAAACTAGAGTAAACCTATACCTATGACCTATTTTACAGAAGATTTCACATGTTTTTTTAAAGAACTGGCAAAGAATAATCATAAAGATTGGTTTCATGCTCAAAAAAAAAGATATGAAACCAGTATCAAAAAACCTTTTGAACAATTTGTAGGAGATATGATCTCACACATTCAAAAGTATGATACAGAATTACAAATTGAACCTAAAGATTGTATACTCAGAATTAATAGAGATATCCGATTTTCAAAAGATAAATCACCATACAATTTACATTATACCGCGTTTATTTCTAAAGGCGGACGCAAGGATAAAAGTATACCTGGAATGTTTCTTAGATTTTCTCCAGAAACAATTGGTATTATGGGGGGATGTTTTGGCCCTTCTAAAGAACAATTGCATAAAATAAGAACTTCAATTCATAAAAACCCTAGTACTTTTAAAAAGCTTATAGATAACGCAGAATTTGTTAAAAAGTTTGGAGAAATACGTGGTGAAACCATGAAACGCATTCCTAAAGAATGGATTGATGCCTGTAATCAAGAGCCTCTCATTAAAAATAAACAGTTTTATTTTGTTGGGGAAGAAGCACCAACGCTTCTTACCAATCCATCACTAATTGAAGAAATGATGAACTATTGGAAAACAATGCAACCTGTAAATGAGTATTTAAGTAAAGTAATACGATAAATTATGGCATATAATGAATTTATGGCAGATCGAATACGTCAACTATTTAAAGAAAAAAAGGCAAATTTTTATGAAAAAAAAATGATGGGCGGGTTATGTTTTATGGTAGAAGATAAGATGTGTTGTGGGATTCATTTTGATAAGAAAAAAGGGATGGATCTTTTAATGGCAAGAATAGGTCCTGATGCGGTAGAAGAAGCAATGCAAAAAGAAGGATGCTTACCTATGGATTTTACTGGAAGACCCATGAAGGGTTATGTTTTTGTAACAGCCGATGGTTTTGATCTGGATGAAGACTTAGCATATTGGGTTCAGTTATGTTTAAATTTCAATCCATTAGCAAAACGAAGCAAAAAACGCTAACTTGTAATGCTTACAAGGTTTATTCGACCGATCTCTTATGCCAAAACCCGTTTTAAATACAACTAATTTATTTATTGCTTTTCAATATCTCTTAACGAGAAAAAAGCAAAGTATTTTGGCAACTTTAGGAGTGATGTTGGGTGTTACAACATTTATTGTGATGGTTAATTTTATGACCGGAGTTAATGATTTTTTGGATGATGCAGTCTTTAACGGAAGCCCAGATATCATTGTTGGCGCCACACCAGATGGTAAAAAAAAGAAGCAAAATTTTGGTACGGCTATACACGCCTTAGCTAAAGTTGAAGAAATAGACCATTTCTTAGAGAATGATCAAAACGTTAGTTCTTTTGCACACCAAATTATTTCACCTGCTATCTTAATAAGTACTACCGCTCAATTACCAGGTAGTATAAATGGTGTATTTCCTTTAGAAGAACGTAAAATGGTTGATCTTGATCGCAGATTATTGTCCGGTAAAGGGTTTAAAAGTTTATTGCAAGGGCATACAATTTTGCTAGGTGTAAGTTTGGCTAAACGATTAGAAGTCGTAGTTGGGGATGAGGTAAATATGCTACTCTCAAACGGGAAAAATATGAAGCTCGAGGTTTCGGGTATTTTTAGTTTCGGGATTACAACAATAGATAATGTACGTACTTATGTTTCTGCAAAAACACTTCAGAAACTAATGCATCAAGAAAATAAGATTACAAATATTCATGTAAAATTAAAAAACCGTGATGATGTTGCATTAAAAACAGTTCTATCAGAGAATTTCAAAGCAATTACTACCCAAGATTGGAAAGACAGTAATAAAACCATTGTAATTGGTAATAAAGTACGTGATATTCTAACGTGGTCGGTTTCTTTTGCATTGCTTCTAGTGGCAGGGTTCGGAATTTATAATATTTTGAATATCACTGTTATTCAAAAAAGGAAGGATATAGCAGTATTAAAAACCATAGGATATGCCGCTCGAGATATTGTTTTTATTTTTTTGATTCAATCTATTATCATCGGATTATTGGGTGCAGTATTTGGCACTAGCCTGGGATATTTGATAAGCTATATTATTTCTACCACACCATTGGATACTTCTGATTTTATTATTGTAGAAACGTATCCAATCAATTTTAAATTATCATACTATATTTTAGGGTTTTTATTTGGAGTAATAACTACAGTTTTAGCGGGATATTTTCCTTCAAAAAAAGCAAGTAGAGTAGATCCTGTAACTATAATTAGGGGAATATGATTTTAGAGGGAACACATATTAATAAATACTTTTATGATCCGGATAAACATCAAGTACTTAAGGATAATTCGCTACAGATTTCTGAAGGAGAATTGGTTTCGATATACGGAGAGTCGGGGAGCGGAAAATCAACATTACTCTATATCTTATCGACACTAGATACCGATTTTGAGGGACAACTGTTTATACAAGGTCAGGATATAAAAAAATTGGACTCAACGGCACTTACAGATTTTAGAAACAAGCACATTGGTTTTGTGTATCAATTTCATTATTTATTGCCAGAGTTTAATGTGTTGCAAAATGTAATGCTTCCGGCTTTAAAACTTAGAGAAAAGAGTCGCGTAGCTATACAACAAGATGCTTTAGCATTACTAGACGAGGTTGGTATTGCAGAGTATGCGCATCGCCCATCTTATAAATTATCAGGAGGACAGCAACAGCGTGTTGCTATAGCCAGAGCACTGATTAATGACCCAACACTTATTATTGCCGATGAGCCCACAGGCAATCTAGATCAGAAAAATACAGATATAGTATTTAAACTACTGCAAAATATTACAGAAAATAGGGGCAAAACAGTTCTTATTGCAACACATAATCCTAAGATTTATAAAAATTCTACCAGAACAATTGAAATGATTGATGGTTCGATACGACTATAGTTGTAACAATTTAAAAACCAATCAAATGGAGTCTCATAAAGCAAAAAGTATTATTATATTTGACGGAGAGTGTAGTTTATGTAATGGTGTAGTAGGGTGGTTGATGAAATTTGCTCCCGCTTCGATTTTTGAATTTATACCTTTTCAATCTCCTAAAGGGCAAGAATTATTACAACATTTTGGATATCCATTGCAGCAATTGGAAACTGTTATTTTAATCGATGAACAAGGTGCACATACGCATTCTGATGGTTTTTTAAAGATAGTAGCCAAAATTCCAAGATGGAGAGTTGCAGCAGCGTTATTAGCATTTATCCCAAGAATGCTTAGAGATGCAGTTTACAATCTAGCCTCTCGTAATCGTTTAAAATGGTTTGGTGAGTCTAAAAGCTGTACCATAAATTTTAGGTAGTAACTTAAACAATTTCATTCTTTTAGATCATATATGTTCTCTAAAAAAGCCACACTACAAAATTTGTAATATGGCTTTTAAAAGTAACTGTTTGTCTTTTACTACGACTCATTAGTGCACTATTCTTTATCGAAGTATCTTAATAGTTTTTGTTGTTGATTTTGATGTTATTTTTAAAGTATATAGCCCACTGCTTTTAATACCTAGTTCATCACAATTACGTGCAATAGTAGTACCACCCATAACCTTTTCGTTAAAAATTACTTTACCAGTAGTATCGTATAGGATGAGTTTTGTTGTTTCTTTAATAGGAAGATCTATGTTTAATGTATTTTCTGTTAATGGATTAGGGTGTGCGTTTAAACTTTGATCTGTTGTGCCGATTGCTTTTGTTTTTTGAGTGTTTTCTATTTTCCAATCAAAAGTTTCCCAACCTTTATCCTCTATTCCTTTTGCAAAAAGAACTGCATTGTCTGATGACCAAGATGCTTGTATCCATTTGTTTGCAGATACACTTTTTAAAGCAACTTTACCATTTCCTTTATTTTTCCATATAAATTGCGTAAGCTTATCTTTTTTTGCCGCTGCTGCGTTAACATTTATACCTTGAACTTGCACATAGTTAGCATTGGACAATGCTTTTAAAGCAATTCCTCCATCAGGATGTGTTTCGATACTAAATTTCTCCCAACCCTGAACTGCAATTGCTCTTGCGATTAATTGTTTGTTATTGGCCGTTTGTTCTGCAGTTACGTATTTTTTATCTCCGTTTGTTTTACGAAGCGATATTGTTTTTCCTATCGGTGCATCTGTTGTATCTGGTGCAGGATCTACATTAGCTACTATTTCCCAGGAAAATGTTTCCCAGTCAGAAGCACGTTCTCCTTTAGGAAATAATATTGCATTATCAGTAGTCCAGATTGCTTGTATCCATTTATTGGCGTGTACGCTTTTTAAAGCAACTTTACCATTACCCTTACTTAGCCAGGTAAATTGAGTCCAACCTCCTTTACCCGTAGCTGCAGCTCTTATTGGGATATCTGTATTTTTGTTGAAGACTCGAATATATTTATTATTGAGCATTGATTTTAATGCGACTCCTCCTTTTGGATGTACTTCTACCAAAAATCTTTCTGCGCGGGTATTGCTCGTAGAAGTTTCAGCGACCAACTGATTGTTATTGCTGTTTTGCGTAGTTATAAATTTTTTATCTCCTCCTCCTTTGCGAAATGTGATTACTTTACCTATCGGTGGAACAGTAGTATACATTGCTAACAGATCAAATGGGTGCTGAAACCCTGTTACGCCAGGCATCTCTACTTTATATAGATTTTTACCCGCGGTTACAAAAAGAATGTCTTTGTTTTTTCCTCCAAAGGTACAGTTCGTGGTTTTTTCAGGAAAATTTATTGTAGTACTTGGTTTTCCATTAGTATCAAATACCTGTACTGTAAATTTTGCAGTAACATATAAATTACCTTTTGTATCTACAGCCATACCGTCGGCTCCCGTGATATCTAATCCATCAGGATCTATGATAGTAGCAAAATCTATTCGATTACTTAGTGCTCCTGTTTCTTGATTGATGTCGTATCGGTAGATCGTGGTACTCCAGGAATTATTAAGATATAGATATTTTCCGTTAGGTGAAATTATAACTCCATTAGGTTTATCGTTTCCGAACGAATCTAACTGTGTAATCACCCCATTTTTATTGCGATAGTATAAATTGTTAGATGATTGATATTGTGTGCCCCAAGTAGGATCGGTAAAATAAATACCTCCATGTTTATCTACGCATAAATCATTAGGATTATTAAATCGTTTGTTTTGATATGTCGCCGCTAAAGTTTCAAGTATAGTTCCATCGACTGATCTTTTATTGATTTTGCCTGCTGCTCCTTCGCAAATTAATAAATCATAATCTTTAGAGAACATAAGACCATTACCTCTATTAGTGTTGCCAAAGGCTTCAGAAAAAGTTCCTGAGTTTAATGCATAAGAAATTACTTTACTATTAGGTATATCGGTAAAATAAATTGTGTTTGTTCCGTCCCAAACGGGACCCTCTGTAAATTTAAATTGATCAGAACTAAGTTTTATAGGCGCTTGTGCCGTAAGGGTTAATGTAGTAGTCAATAAAAAAAAGAGAACTACTTTGTACGTTAGGTTATAGGTCATAAGAATATTATTTTGTGTGCTTGTAATATATAACCTTAATGATCCTGTAACAAGATCATAAATAGAACATATAACTTATTGTATATCATATATGTCTTATAACTTTATGAAATAGGTTAAAAAGACTTTATCCAGAAACTTTAAGCCTTATATCATACTATAAATTATAATAATTGAAAAGTAGTTTAGCGAATGTTGGATCATATCAGGTGTTATGGATTAGTGATCTTTTGTCTTTATTTTACGAGTTCCAAAATCCATAAGTGCGATATTTTCGTTTGGATTAGGTATAAGAAGTAAGCTAGAGACTGTAGCAGCATCCAAATGTTTTTGATCATTAGATCGTATATTATACACCCAACCGCCATAGGTGCCGCCGGTATTTTCATAATTTTCGACCTGAAATTGATTAAATTGCTCCCGTGCGGCTTTAAGTTCTTCTGAGATATTTGATGTTTTTTCTATTACCTGTGGTGTTAATTTTGAAATGAAATTACTTATGTCTTTTTGAATGTAAAAACCATTCGGGATTAGAATTCTAAGTTGCAGTTCTAGCTCTAGTTTTAAAAAGTAGTTTGGATACAAGTCTTTATAATTTCGAATTCCTTCTGCTTTATGTTCGATGTATGTTTTAATATTTTCTTCAAAATATTCTTGCCTTAATATAACAATATCTTCTTTTACGTTTTCTGGTAATAGAATTTCTATGTCACTACGCCACCTGCATAGTGCCGGTAAAAAATGATTTATAACATATTGTTTATGGTTTTTTAACCTCTCTATTTTGGGAGTTTCACGTTGATTACTATCGATAATCGATGCTATAATATCTTCATTTTTTTGCTGCATATACTGTTGATAATTATCTAACTGGGCTTTATCCAGAATCGACGCCATAAATTGCTCTTCGAGCGCTAGTTTTTCAAACTCGCTATAGTAGCCTCCATCAACAGGAGCACGCGTAAATTCCTCTTCTTCATAGTTAAATATAGCATGAGCCTGCTTTTTATTTAGTTTTAGATTATTATATCTGCTTTGAACCTGTTGTATCGTCATATCCAAAAGCTCTTGCTTTTCTTTTGCTTCAATAGCATTAAATTGTGCCAATTGTTCTTGATTTAGCAAAGTGTTAAGCATCTGATTAGCAAGGGTTAATAATTCGTCTTGATAGTTGGGTATAGGTTCCTTTCTGTCATATGTTTCGCTCTGTCGCTGTTGGATAAGCGTTTTGTGTGTCTGACCATATGTATCTACAAATTCTTTATATTTTTTTGGTGATAATTTTAACGATTCAAACTTGTTATACATATAATCCAAATCCAAACCAAAATCCTGTTCACTACGTTTAGATTTTGCTTTCCAGGCTTTTCTTTCTTCACGCAATGTAGCGATTTGCGTATCGTTTAAAAGTGTTAACAGTGCTTTAAAGTATTTTCTTTTCACTATGTTTTCATCATAATCAGGGTTGATAGAAAACATATTGTCCCTAAGCGTATAATAATCTAGCTCATCAATTTCGAGAATTTGACTGGGAGATAGTTTTAAGATTTCTGTAAACTGATCTGTAAATGTTGTGGTTTGTGTAATTTTTGGATGTGCCATATGAAGTACTTATTGTCCAGTTTTCTTTTTATAATTTAAAGTCACCATCGTTTTGCAATACTAAGTATTTCCAGTTTCATTTTTTGAAACTGAAAGTTTTTTAATAATAACTTAATTAAAGTTTTATTGAACAAAGTTGGTATCAAATAAGAGTATTTTTTAATCAACATTTTTAGGGATACCCTCATTTTAAAAGGAATCCTTATTTTTGAGTGACTACATACTGGTATATATGATTTTATCTAGAACACGATTTTTGTTTTTTTTTAGTATAAGCTACTGTATACTATTAGGAGTAGGAGTTCACAGTATAACTGCTCAAAAAAGTGAAATAGATACCGCTCAAGAATTTTTTGAAAAGGGAAGGTCTTATTACCGTAAAGAAAACTACAAAGAAAGTGTAGCGTATTATAAAAATGCAGAAGAAATTTTCAAAAAACTAGGAGAAGAAAAATCTTTATGCCTGACGTCTACCTTAAAAGGTCATGCCTATATGATGAATGATCAAAATCAGAAAGCTCTAGATGCTTATTATACGAGTTTAGCTATTGCTCAAAAAATAGGAGATTTGGATCAAGAAGCGATTGCAAATTCTGGTTTGGTATTAGTATATAAAAAAACAAATCAATTTGATAAAGCACTTAAGGTTTCTAGAAAAACATTACAATCAATTGATCAAACTTCTTTTAAAGATACTAAGATTCATGTAGATATAATAACAACTAATGTTGAAGTTTATTTGGATACAGAGCGATATGATTCTGTTGTATATTATGCCGATCAAGGGATAGCTATGAGTAAAATCTTAAACCATAAAGAAGGTCTGATAGACCTCTATATTAAAAAGGGAGTTGTGTTCTATTATCAAGAAGATTATGAGCAGTCCTTAGACTATTTATATAAAGCAGAAAAGATTTTACAAAATAATAATATCAACAATAGATTTTATCCCACAGTAAATAGTAACTATTTTGTAGCTAGTTGTTATTATCAACAACAGCTATATGATAAAGCGATTAATAGATTGTTACTAACCATAAAAGCCTCAGATAAAAATGATTTGCTAAAACTACCCGTACGACAATCCCATCTGTTACTAGCCAACTGTTATGCAGCTAAAAAAGATTTTGAACAATCTACCTATTGGCATGCTAAGTATTCAAGTCTAAATGAAGCTTATCAAAAGCGGAAGGATCAAACTGTTAATAAAATTTATGAAAAAGAAGCACAACAGTTAGAAGATGGCATTAAAGTATTACAATCTCAAAGAAATAAGGACAAAACAAGAACAACATATGCCTATGGTATTGCAGGTTTGCTGTTAGGGTGTCTCGTTATTTTGGTAGTGTTGTATAAGCGAAAGCAAAGATCAAATCAACGTATTTTTAATGAGTTATTGCAACAGATCACTGCTTTAGAAACAAAAGAAAAAGAAGTTGTTACAGTTAAAGAAACAACCAAAGAGATTGCTAAAGAGGTTGTAATTGATGAAGATACGGTTAATGAAATTCTTAAGGGTTTAGATCGATTAGAGCGACAAGAGTTTTTTTTACGGTCTGATTGTAATTTGCGTACCATAGCCAAAAAAGTAAAAACCAATGCGACCTATTTATCTAAAATTATTAATCTACATAAAAAGAAAAATTTTAACGACTATCTTAACGAGTTACGTATTGATTATGCCTTAAAACGATTAAAGAACGATAAAAAATTTAGAGCATTTTCTATCAAATCGATTGCGACCGAGATTGGGTATAAAAGTGATTACTCTTTTGCCAAACACTTTAAAACAAGAACAGGACTTAACCCATCCTATTATATCAAAAAAATAGCAAAACAAGAACATACTAGGGATCAGTTAGTTTAAAATAGTATCAATTTTGATAGTACGAGAAAGCTTGTCTTGATATGATTTATGGTGTTTTTTTTTGAAGTTATAAAAAATCAATACATTACTGTCTTAATAAAGGCAATTTTAAAAGCCATAAGAAATAAATTCTAAATACTAATGTTATGAAAACACACAAATCAAATGCTTTACGTTTACAAAAACTAACAGTTGCAAGAATTAATCCAGAAGCCTTACAAAGGCTTAAGGGTGGAACCAGTGTTGCTCCTTCAGTAAATGGAAATTGTGGTGGATCTCATCGTCCTGGTGTAAATGGTTTTGCTTGCCACCAGATAGTTCGTTAAGTTAAAAAAAACTCTACAGAGTAACATCATAATTATAAATCCTATGAAAACTTATAAGTCAAATACTTTGTCTTTAAAAAAATTAACCGTTGCAAGAATCAACTCAGATGCATTACAATTGCTTAAAGGGGGGAGTAGTTATCCTCCTACTACTAGCCCTGATGATTTGGGAACTATAAGAAGGCGAGGAGGCATGTGTCATCTACAGGCGCGTTAACTTTAAAAGTCCATAAACAGAGTAACATCATAATTACAAACGCTATGAAAACACATAAATCAAATACTTTACAGTTAAAAAAACTAACGGTTGCAAGAATTAATCCAGAGACATTGCTATTGCTTAAAGGAGGGAGTAGTGTTCCTCCTAGTCTAAATAATGAAAGAGGAACAGCACGCCGTGTTAATGGGGCTTGTGTTCATATATATTAAGGTAAAATAGTATAGTACTAAACCTGCATCATCATGCAGGTTTTTTTATGTGTTTATTTTATCAAAATGCTCTTAAAAAGAAAACTCCTATTTTTGATTTGTTGTTTATCACAAGATCTATGATTTTTTTTAAAAGGCTTTTTTTTATCTGCTGTAGTATTTATACGGTAGTAGGGTATACTCAAGAAAAACAACTCATCATTCCTGATAGTATCGCTGTTATGCCATCAAACGTGCTAGGTAGTTATATTAAAAAAAATAACCCTCAAAAAGCTAAAATCTACGAGCGGGTGTTATCTAATCTTAAGGATCAGGATAGTGCTAAAACCAATACCTATTATTATCTGGGACGTCATTTTAATACACAAGAAAACTATGAGCGCAGTGCTTACTACTATGGGCATGCAGCCAAAGCAGCAAAAGCTGCCAGCTATGATCAGTTTTTGTATGCTATTTATACAAAAAAGGCCGAGGCATACCTAAAAGATTGGAAAAATCAAAAAGCACTAGACGTGTATGATACCATTTTAGCGATAGCAAAACAAAACAAAAGCCGTAAGCATGAGATTATTGCAAATTCTGGGATTACGATTATTTTAAAAAGAACAAAACAACTAGATAAAGCACTTGCAATAGCTAAACATAACCTAAAACTGGTTGAAAATTCTGGGTACAAAAACAAAAAAAATCATGTTAATCTATATACCATTATTAGCGAGGTATATCTGGATCAAAAGAAGTATGATTCTGTAATACTATATGCAGATAAAGGTATTGCTATAGGTAACAGTATTAAACACCTTATTGGGGTTATTGATTTGTATACTAAAAAAGGAGCGGCATCCTTTTATCAAAATGATATTGCAACTGCTTTTAAGTACCTGGAGCAGGCAGCGTCACTTTTAAAAACCAATACCATTACAGATAAAAAATCTGTGGTTAATCTTAATTATTTTTTAGCAAATTGTTATGCCAAACAAAAGGAATATACAAAAGCCATCACACTACTAGAAGATAACCTAAGCAAGTTAGATGATAAAGATCCTAGAAATGTAAGAACATTAGATACGTATCGTTTATTAGCAGATAGCTATAAGGCAAGTGGTAACGACCAAAAGTTTGCGTTTTGGATTGATAAACATACACGATTAAGAGATAAATTTGTTGAGGCCAAAGACCAAACGGTTACTAAAATATATAAAAAGGATACTGATAAGTTAGGAGAGGAGATAGCTGTTCTTACCGATGCGCAACATAAAGAAAAGCAATCCAGAAATTATATGATCTTAATGTTTGCTGTAATCTTTATAGTGCTACTTAGTATTGTTGGGTATTATTACTTAAAATATAAAAAAAACAAATTACGTTTTGATGATCTAATCCAGAAAGTAAATACAACAACAGCTGAAGTTATAACAGATAAAAAAGCCAAAGAAGTTGTTATTGATGATGAAAAAGTAGCCCTTGTTTTAAAAGGGTTAGATCGATTAGAAGAGAAAGAATATTTTTTACATACAGATTGTACCTTGGGAGCTATGGCAAAAAGAGTAAAAATTAATACGACCTATCTCTCTAAAATTATCAATACTCATAAGGAAAAGAGTTTTAATGAATATATTAATGATTTAAGAATCGAATATGTACTACAGCGATTACAAACCGATAAAAAATTTAGATCATTCTCGATCACCTCTATAGCATCAGAAATAGGGTATAAAAGTGATAATTCTTTTACAAAACATTTTAAAGCCAAAACAGGACTTAATCCATCATTTTATATCAAAGAAATTGAAAAGTTAGAAAAAACGATGGTATCCTAATAATCAAGTATAAAAGCACCTCAATTTTATGAAATTGAGGTGCGCTAATTATGATGTTACTAATGTTACAAGTATCTTTTTTCAATAAAATTAACTTCGAGGTCAATTGTTTTTAATAACAAAGACTCTGCAAATTATCTTCATTATGAAAAAGAAACAAAAAAAGGGAATAGACTTAAGAAAACTAACTATAGCAAGGATTAATAATACAATGCTACTACAAATACAAGGAGGAGATTGTAATGTAACAACCGATGATACAGATACCCATAACAGTATTTGCGTTTGCGTTCCAACTCAGAATATTTTTTAGAAAAGCAACCTGTTTTTTTAATAAAGCTTATTAAGGATTTTTACATATCCGCATATTCAATAATATGCGGATATGTTGTTTTTGTGCGATACAATATTGCAATACATTAGAGTCAGAAGATGACTAAATGTGTTCGATTATTAATCTATTGATTATTGGTATTGATTTGTTTGTTTCTGTCGCCTCAAGCGGAGTCGAGAGGTGATTTTTAATCAAACCATTAGCTCTCGACTCCGCTTGGCTGGACTGATGGAAATAATAATCGAATTCAGATTGCTGGTTGTCTTTTGATTTTGGGGAAACCGAAAACCATAAATAGAGTAGGTATTGTATCTAAATTTTTATCATGAAAAAAACAATAAAAAAACTTGAACTTAAAAAGGTTACAATTTCGCAATTTGAAGCTAATGCTGTAAAAGGTGGTGGCACAGGGCCTACTGCTATAATGTGTAATAGTGTACCAAGACACTTAGGTGGTATTGGGTGCCATATGTTTTAATACTTTTCTAATTTAAAATCAAATCCATATGTTTTCAAAAATTTTAAACCTAAAAGATGTTCAACAATTGAACAAGAAACAACAAGAAACAATTAACGGTGGTATACAATTCCCGATTGGTTGTAGAACACGAAGAGACTGTTTTATTGTTACAGGAGAGTATGACTGGGCATGCTCTAGAAATCCTCATACGCATTCTGGAACTTGTGTTCCTTTATAATATGATAACATTAAATGTTGTACAAGCCCTGTTTTTACAGGGCTTTTTTTATTTGTAAATATTAGCTTTGATAACCTTAATCTCACTTTGTATAATTTCCTATCTTGCGATATTAGATATCAAGAATATTTAGTAATAGAATCATCTAAGCGGTTTCATCATACATGTCATATAAAAACTTCTCTAAATACGTTTTAAGAGCACCTTTATTCTCTTTTTCTTTTTATAAAAGTCTAACGCAGGACAAAACATTGTCTGAAGAAGCATTACAAAAAGTATGTAATGATGCCGTGATTAAAGAGGCAATTTTTCTAGCATCACCTTCTTTATATACAGAGTTCGAAAAATGGCTTAAAGGAGACCTTAAAGATAAAGCAGCATCAGAACGTATGATGTATTCTGTATTAAAATATATAAGCAGAATGTCTGCCAGATGTACGCCGTTTGGCTTATTTGCAGGAACAGCAGTAGGAGAGTTTTCTGAAAGGACTGCTATAGAGCTTCAGGAAAAAACAAAAAACGAACGCCATACGCGATTAGATATGAATTATCTGGTGGCGTTATCTCAGGATATTGTTAAGGATAAAACAATCAAGGATCAATTGTTGTTCTACCCCAATACGAGTATTTACAAAGCGGGACACCAATTACGTTATGTAGAATATACTTATGTTAATAGCCGAAGAACTCATCATATTGTTGCTGTCGAAGATTCTGAGTATTTGTCAAAAGTACTTACAAAAGCAAGCCAAGGAGCATTACTTTGTGTCTTAGGAGAACTATTAGTTGATGACGAAATTACATTAGAAGAAGCTAATGGTTTTATTGACCAATTAGTAGAAAGTCAATTATTAATAAGTGAATTAGAGCCCTCGGTTTCTGGACCAGAATTTCTGGATCAGTTATTACCAGTTTTAAAAAAATTAAAGAATGCAGATCATTTTGTTACAGCATTAGAAGAGACACAAAAGGCTATTCATGCTATAGATCAAGGAATAGGAAATGCTGCCGAGGCTTATATAAAAATAGGCGAATCCTTAAAAGCATTAGGAACTGGGTATGAGTTAAAATATATGTTTCAGACCGATATGGTACTGACTCCAAAAACTAACACATTAGATAAAGATGTTTTACGAAAAGTAAGAAAAGCAATGTCTTTGTTTAATAAAATTACACCGCAGTCAAAAGAAACATTAATTACACAATTTAAATCAGCTTTTTATGAGCGTTATGAAGATCGCGAAGTGCCTTTGTCAAAAGCAATGGATGTTGAATTAGGAATAGGATTTTTACAGGGTAATGATTCTGGTGATATTAGTAAATTGGTAGACGATTTAATATTGCCGAACAGAAATACAGGGGTCACATCAAAAGACATAAAATGGTCACCTATACATGCCATTCTTCAGAAAAAACTAATCAAATGTTTGCAAAGCCAGGAGACAATCTTGTATATACAGGATGATGATTTTAAAGATTTCGAAAATAAATGGGATGATTTACCAGATACTATTTCTGCAATGGTTGAAATTATTGAAACCGATGAAGAACAAAAAATAGTAATGTCAAATGTAGGGGGCTCAAGTGCAGCAAATTTATTAGGGCGCTTTTGTCATGGAGATTCAAAACTTGATGCATATACGAGAGAGATTATTGCTACAGAAACAGCAATGAATCCAGATAAAATCTTGGCAGAAATTGTACACTTACCAGAATCTAGAGTAGGTAATATTTTAATGCGCCCCTCTTTTAGAGAATATGAGATTCCGTATTTGGCTAAATCTATCCTGACATCAGAGAAACAAATTACTCTGGACGATCTAATGCTCTCCACACGACCAAATGGTCCTATACGATTAAGATCAAAAAAATATAATAAGGAAGTGATTCCGTATCTGGCAAACGCACATAACTATTCTAATAACGCATTACCAATTTATCAGTTCTTGGCAAATATGCAAACTCAAAATTTAAGAGGCGGAGTAGGTTTTAATTGGGGGCCTTTGGCTGATGAATATGAATTTTTACCTAGAGTAGAATATTCAGGTGTAATTATATCAAGTGCAACTTGGAACATCACAATTAAAACCATCGATAAAATGCTAAAAAGTATGAGTGATGAAACACAATTAGTAACGCATTTTAATCAATTTAAGACAGAACAAAAGATCCCGCAATTTGTTCTTTTGGTAGACGGTGATAACGAGTTATTGATCAATACAGAAAATACAACTTCGATTAAAATGTTACTGGCAACGGTTAAAAAGAGAAGAGGTTTTATACTTAAAGAGTTTTTACATTCTGAAAATAGTATCGTAAAAGAGGGTAATAAAGGGTATACAAACCAAATCGTTTTGTCATTTTATAATGAACAAAAAATTAAAAATACAGCACCACAAAACCATGGATAAAGTACAAGGATCTTTTATTTTAGGTAGTGAATGGCTCTACTATAAAATATATACAGGCCCCAAAACCTCAGATTTGGTATTGACCGAAATTATAAAGCCAGAGGCAGAATGGTTACTAAGTAATAACATTATTGATCAATGGTTTTTTATAAGGTATTCAGATCCAAAACATCATATACGAGTACGATTTCATTTTAAAGATCTAGAAAACGTAGGTAAAGTAATCAATCGTTTGTATACAAAACTTAATGAATTTATTAATGAAGAAATGATCTGGAAAATCCAGATAGACACCTATCAAAGAGAACTCGAACGTTATGGTCATAAGACGATGGTACAATCAGAAAAATTGTTTTTTTATGAGAGTAAAATGATCGTAGATTTCTTAGACATGATTGATGGGGATGAGGGAGAAGAATTGCGTTGGCTTTTTGGAGTTCGTGCAATTGATATGCTTCTTGATGATTTTGAATATGATGATGATAGAAAATTAGCACTTTTAGAGAGACTTAAATTGGGTTTTGGAGCAGAATTTGGCATGAACAAAGCACTTAAAAAACAACTAGACAAAAAATTTAGAGAAGAAAAAGATAAAATAAATGATTTTTTGGTCTTTGAGAAAGAAATGAATCCTGATTACGTACCTATTATTGATGCGCTACAAGAAAAAAGTTTAGCTACTAAACCAATAGTAAAGACTATTTTGCCAATAGTAAGTAAAGAAAGATTAGATGATATAATGGGTAGTTATATTCATATGTTAATGAATAGATTGTTCAGGTCAAAAAATCGTTTACATGAAATGGTTATTTATGATCTTTTATATAGAACGTATAAAGTTGCTTGGGGTATTCGAAAATTTAAGAACACCGCCAAATCATAATTTTAACACACCAGAAATAATATCATTTCTGGTGTATTAGTTAAGATTTTCTAGTGCTCGCAGAACTAGATCTACGATCAATAATTCCGTCTTCAATATTTTTTCTCCATTTTGCAAGATCATCAGTTGCCGTGAAACTTCCTCCTTTTATGCTGGATAATGTAGTTCTATATAATTGATGGTTTTTTAGATTCTTCATCTCATATAAATTTAAATAATTCTTCTCTAAGATAAAAGAATTTTTGTTGATGCTGTATGTACTTGTTTTCTTAATTAAAACAGGGATCAATATGAAAAAAAACAAATTTTAAAAAATAAAAATAAATCGTATATTTACGTAGCATCATTTATAATACGATTAAAAATAAATGACGTTTACCCCTTAACGTTAAAAACTATACCTCAACGTTTTTTACAACAGTTTTTAAAAATTTATTTGTTTAAAAGAACAAAACGATAGTGTACTTGCTTTTTTAGATAATAGCATTTTTAGTAGACTATGATGTCGTTTACGTAGTAAACAAGTGAATTTTATAAGTATAATAAGATAACCAACCCTAAAGGAATAATTGGTGTAAATTCTTTAGTGGTATAATCAAAGTAATGAATTTTTTTTATCCCAAAACGCTGCACCAATGTTGTTGCAAAGTATCCCCATTTTAAGTAATGGGGATACTTTTATGCCATTTTTATCATAGTATTATAAAAATGTGTAAATGGATTTTGTACTATTTATAATTCATCTTTTCAATAATTTGATGTTTTAATTTTTTGTAATGTACCCTTTAAATTTTTTAGGATTTTTTTAAGTAATTATTACCATACGTTTAAGTCTTTTAAAAAGAATAAGTGATAAAGTGTTTGTTTACAATAGGTTAATAGTATTGATCTTTGAAAATAAATAGTTAGGTAAGGAAGAAGACCCTAAAAAAAGGGTGTATTCCCCCCTGTTAAGTACTTGTAATTCAAAAAATATTTCTTGAATTTTATCATGCTTATTCAATCATCTTTTACTCTTAAAAACAACCACTACCTAATGAACACAAAAATCAAAAGCACTCACCCAATTTCTCTAAATGACCCCGATTTTATTTCAAAATTTTCTGAAATCTTTAAAACATGTGACCAGTCAAGAAATTTAATGATAAGTATTTGTAATGTCGAAAAAAACAATTTTGTTTATTGTAATAAAATGTTACAACAAAAAATAGGAAAACATTCTACAGCACTATTACAAAAAGGATGGGATTTTTGGTTTTCAATAATTGATTCAAATGAATCATCGCGAATTAAAAACAAAATAGTTGATTTTTTTTCAAGTGCAAAAGATCAACAATTGCTATCTCTCAAGTATCATATTACAAACTTTTTTAAAGAAAGAATATGTATGAAACACGAAATTCTATTGTTTACTATAGAAGGAGAAATATTAGCTTTAAATTATTATTTTGATGTATCAGAAAAAGAAAAAATAGAACGCTGTCTTAATTTTAAAAAAGTAGATAAAAAATGTGTTTTATCAAAGAGGACAGAAACATATATATCGTCTAGAGAAGAGCAAGTTTTAAAACTTATTGCTGATGGTTTTTCTTCAAAACAAATAGCAGATAAACTTTTTATTAGTAATCACACTGCGGTGTCTCATCGTAAGCATTTGATTGAGAAATTTGAAGTGAAAAATACAGCTCATCTCATTAAAAAAGCTTCCAAAATTATAGAGTTATAAGATAACTTCCTTATGCACATTAGAATAGTATAAGATCAGAAGTTGTTAAAATCCCCATTTTTGGGGATTGATTTTCACAAGAATATTTTAAATATTGTAACTGTATTACCCCATTGCTAAAATATTAGCAATACACCGAAAAAATACCTGATAGTTTATCTAGGTGTTCTAGTAGTAGATTTTTACCCCTCATTACAAATTGAAATCGTAGTAATTATGATAGGATCTGCCTTAAAACTATTAAGGGATGAATTAAGCACGTACGTCATTTCCAATAAAAGACCTGACGATACTACTATTGAAAATAAAGACATTATCCTACACAATATATCATTGATGGAAGGAGAGTCTCAGGGTGAACTTAGCAATAAGATTGTTATAACTCTGGTTAATACAGAAGAAGAAAGTACCTTAAAAAATGGAAGTCACATCTTGAGAACACTCAATGGAGTAAAATATGTCGAACCTCCGGTTTTTTTAAATCTTTACATTCTTATTTCAGCCACCTTAGGTCAAGAAACGGATGCCTACGAATTAGCATTACAACGGCTGTCATTGGTAATTCAATTTTTTCAAGCAAAGAAAAGCTTTACCATTAAGAACTCACCGTTTTCATCAATAGCTAGCGATACTAATATTTCACAAGAAGATAAGGATGAGGTGCGCCTTAATGTAGAACTATACACCTTGACATTTGAGCAAATAAATCACTTATGGGGCTCACTAGGAGGCAAGCAAGTACCTTTTGCGATGTATAAAATAAGGCTAGTTAAAATAGATGAGAAAACTAGTATAGTGGCGCCAGTGATAGAAGAAATAGAAAATCGAGAATCTCAAATAAACTAAGATGAGCACTATAATTTTTAAACGATTGTTTGAGGTCAGAGTACTACATGATTATTTTCTCACTTCTGTCGATGGTTCTTCTTTTTTTGACAAGACAGAAATAGAGAAGGATGATGAAATATCAAAAAAACTCACTAATAAGATATATGATGTACAAGATTTATTTTCGATAGAGCCTGTTGGTGATACAATCAAGAGAATGAGTGAGTATAAGTTAAAAATAGCTAAAACTGCATTAGGTTTTTTTATAGGAACAGAAGTTAAGGTAGAGAATAGAGCAGGTGAGACATTATATAAGCCGCGCTTTGAGATCGGGACAGACGTAAACTTAACGTTTTCGATTAAGCCTACAGTCCCTTTGTTTACTAGTATTACAAACATAAGTCTTCGCCCGCCATTACCATCAATATATTATTTAACTAATAAAGGAAAAGATAAATTCGAAGATCCTGTAGACCCTACTCATATAGCATTACCAATTTCTAACAAAACTAGTAGTCCGCAAGAAGGAAAAACCTATGAAATGGGAGCCGTTTTGGATTTTGCAGGAACGATTAGAGAGGCAAGACAATATACAGACGGTACAGATCCAAATCATTGGGATGACGTTGCCGAGAAGCGATTTGTTAATGATGCAGACAGAGTATTACTCCCTCATGTTTTTGCTTATAAATTTAAAAGCTCTCAAAATGTTACCGAAGTAGATTTTGTACTTGAAAATGAGAGTAATGCCGTGATTAAAACAATATCAAGAGTTGGAACCGAAGTATTAGAAACAATTCGTTTAGATTTTACAAAGGTAGATGATAATGATCCAGATTCTGATGCTATTCCTGCAGGAATGTATATGCTAAAGGTAAAGACCAATGTATTTCCTGAGATCACATATCAACTTTATCTAAATGATGTGCTTTATAATAGAAATCACTTAGCCATAATCGACATACGATTTGATGAAAAAGAAGAACCTTATAGCCTTTTGGATGCAGAAAATTTTCTTAAAACCAGAATTGATGCTGCTGACCAAAAAATATCCCATCCTGTATATGAGGTAAGGTTTAAAAATCGAAAAACATATTGGAGATACAATAATGAAGGCGGTTTTAGTGAAGATGATGTAGATGCAACTTCTGCATTTCTAAAACCAGATCCCATTATTGACCCTAAGAAACTAGTTTCCGAAAACCCAAAAGGGTTAACAGAGACTTTAGTGCCTTTTATAAATGGAGGAACACTAGTATTACCTCATCCCAGAATGCCCGCTATTAAAATAGAGAAAGAAAGAATTTTCTCTGAGATCTTTATTAATAAATCAAACAGATTGTTGAATAATTAAATGGAACTTTTTATAAAAATGATATTATGAATTACAAAACACCAGGAGTTTATATAGAAGAAATTCCAAAACTTCCGCCATCGATTGCACAGGTCGATACGGCTATTCCTGCCTTTATAGGATACACAGAAAAAGCAGCAGATGAAAGAACAGGCCAAGTACTAATAAATGAACCCGAAAGAATTAGTTCTTTACTAGAGTATGAACGTCTTTTTGGTAACCCATTTGCAGAAACTGGATTATCTGTGATAATAAACGAAAATACCACTCCACCAATAGTACAAGCTTCTATAGGAGATGCATCAAAATATAAAATGTACTATGCTTTGCAAATGTTTTTTGCTAATGGTGGTGGACCATGTTGGATAGTTTCTGTTGGAGATTATTCTACAGGAGGTGTAAGTTTTGTTGATCTTCAAGAAGGACTAAATGCAACAGAAAAAGTTGATGAAATTACACTTTACGTATATCCGGATGCACAAGGATTAACAAGTTCTGATGATTTTTATAATTTATATAAAGCGTCATTAGATATGTGCGTAGAGTTACAAGACCGTTTTACGGTAATGGATATTTGGCCAGATCCCAGTGAGCCTGATTTATTAAAGCATATCGATACTATGCGTTCATCTGCAGTAGGTTCTGAAGAGAATATATTAAAGTACGGAGCGACATATTTTCCTAATGTAGAGACTATCTTAGATTACTACTACGGAGGAGAAGGCTCTGGTGACGCAAATGTTACAATTGATAGTAGTGGTCCATTAGCGGGAACTTTAGCAGAACTTAGATCTAAAGATAATGCACTGTATTTTCAAGCACAAAATGCACTTAGAAATTTACCATTAGAAATGTCTCCATCTGGCGCAGTTGTAGGACAATACGCAGCTGTCGATTCTTCAAGAGGAGTATGGAAAGCTCCAGCTAATGTAAATATGGATTTTGTAATCAAACCGGTTTTAAAGGTTACAGATAAGCAACAAGAAAACCTAAACGTAGATACTACAGGTGGTAAATCTGTTAATGTAATAC
Source organism: Aquimarina aggregata (assembly GCF_001632745.1). Taxonomy (GTDB): domain Bacteria; phylum Bacteroidota; class Bacteroidia; order Flavobacteriales; family Flavobacteriaceae; genus Aquimarina; species Aquimarina aggregata. Next base: position 181,318 of record NZ_LQRT01000060.1, read on the forward strand.
GCTCGTTTGTAGGTCGTGGCCCAGCAATAATTTGGGGAGGAAGAACTTTGGCAGGTAATAGTAACGAATGGCGTTATGTATCGGTTAGAAGATTCTTTAATATGGTTGAAGAGTCAGTTAAAAAAGCAAGTGTACAATTTGTTTTTGAACCTAATGATCTTAATACCTGGTCTAGAGTTAAATCAATGATTGATAATTTCTTGGTACAACAATGGCGAGCGGGAGCCTTAATGGGAACAACTCCAGAGCAAGCATTTTTTGTAAAAGTTGGACTTAACGAAACGATGGACGAAGTAGATATTTTAGAAGGTAGAATGATCGTAGAAATAGGAATGGCAGTAGTAAGACCAGCTGAGTTTATCATTTTAAGGTTTAGCCATAAAATGTTATCCGAGTAAAATTAATAAACTGTAAAAATATTAAATATGGCTAGCAAGAATAATAATGACAGTAACACTTCGCGAAATGCCGATACGGTAATTTGTGAAAGTCTGAAAGTCATTAAAAATGATAAAAAGACCGCAGCAAGCTTGTATGTTGCTAATGAGATACTTAGAAGGTCTAAAAAAGCAGCACGCAGGTATAAAGTGTGTGGTTTAGATAAAGCACAAGAATCTCAAGGGGTATATGAAGATATCATGAGTTGTGTTACTATAGGGAGCAGCAAAAAAACCGAAATCATCCAAAAAAATGTAAACGAGTATACTAAAAAGGATGATGAGATAGAAAAATTGATTAAAGAGTCTTCGAAATTATTAAATGAAATGAGACTCAAAATCGAAGATGCTCATAATGCAGCATGTGCAATGTCTAACTGTTTTGAAAATAAGATTTTACCAAAAACAGGAAAATCTACAAAAGATGGTGAGAAAGCAGATGTTCATGAGGATTTGCAAAAGATTTTGCAAAAGACTAAAGAACTTAATGAAAAAGGCCAAAATGCTTTTGATTCTTCAGTTACCATTGCAGGAATCCAAACGTTTACCAATACACATAGTCTTAATGACTTTATGGCAAAATTATCAGTGGCCATGGGTACCTTTAAAAGTACGGTAGAACAAAACATCACTTCAACTTCTGGAGATGTAACCGTATGCAGAGAAGAACTTAATGTAATCGAAGAAGAATTAGCACAAGTCGTTTGTGATAAAAAGACAGAAGCTGTCAAGTATCAAGGCCTTGAGGATGTTATCGATTATGTATGTAAAGGAAAATATAATGATGACCTTTTAGACCTATGTCGAGAAACTCGGGATTGTTATGATGCAGATCACGATAATTATGATGCAAGAAAAAAAGGTAGACTTCAAAAAAGACAAACCATAGACAGGGATTAGTAAATAGCAATAATTAGAAAAAATAATATACTCATGATAGATTTTTTGAAAGACAAAGCCTGCTGTGTAGACGGAGGCAGCGATGATCCAGAAGCTAGAGAATGCCTGGATAAGTGGAAAGAAAAATTAGAAGAAGTAAGTAATAAGTATAATGAATTAAGTGCCGAAACATCAAAAGATGAAGAAGAGTACTTAAATTCATTAGGCTGGGAGAAAAGACTTATCAACTGGAACGAACTTATAAAAGATACCGATGATAAGGCCGATATTATTGTAAAAGAATTAAACTTCTTTTTAGAACAAGCCAAAATCGTATGTGATAATTCAGAAGTAACAACTGAAGCGATAGAGAAATTATTAGGATTGGTGAAATCAATTTTTGATTGCTTTTTTACCTACAAAGATTCTAATGAAGGCTTAAAAGAACAAATCATCAATTTTAAAAAGGCAGTAGAATGTCTTAAGAATGCAAGTGACGAAGATAAAGCAGAAGTTCTTGCTTGTATCTTGGTATATGAGCAAAAAATCACTCTTGTATGTGATATGCAAGATGCGGTGTTAAAAAAACTTTTAGAGACATTTAAGTGTGCTAATCTTTTATCATCTTCAATATGTGCGCATGGCGGATTAGAGGATAAATTAGAGGATATGCTAGATGTTTTCTGTGGTACATCATGGGGGCAAGGAGGATTCGAGGGGAATAGCTCAAGAAAAATCCAGGAAGAAGGAGATGACGATGACGATGATGATAAAAAGAAAAAAGGTCGTAAAAAGAAACCACATCATGATCACGACCATGATCACCATCATCATTATGCATATCCATGTAACGACTGGCTTGTTAAGCCAATGCCAAGATTCCCAATTAGTGAAAGTGATTATTATAAGCAACTAGAGCAAAATTTAGGAGTAGCAATGGATAAGACAGATCATTTAGAAGAAGAGTGGATTAAAAGCAAGAAAAAGAGTGATAAATATTTATCGCACAAAACAAGTCTTATCGAAGCAATCACAGCTGCCGAAGCTGCTGAAAGCGGAAAATAATTTTAAACTAAAAAGTATAATTACTAAATAATAATAATATGGCAGCAATAGGCGATTACCCAATTCCAAAGTTTCATTTCCAAGTAGAATGGGGTGATGGTTTTAGAATCGGATTTACTGAAGTAAGTGGATTGGATTTCGAAACTGAAGTTATAGAATACAGAGAAGGAAGCAGTAAAAAGTATAATAAATCAAAACAACCGGGTCTTACTAAATATAGTAATGTAACTCTAAAAAGAGGAACATTTCAAGGCGATTTTGACTTTTTTACAGAGTGGCAAAAGACATACTTGTTTCAAGAAGGAAATGATACAGGTTCTTTATTTAGACGACCAGTTACTATTAAACTGTTAAACGAAAATCATGAACCGATTATCACTTGGATCTTAGAGAATGCTTGGCCAAGCAAAGTACAATCTACAGATTTAAAAGCAGATGCTAATGAAGTTGCTATTGAAACAATGGAATTAGTGCATGAAGGATTAACAATTCTGGAAGCTAAGTAATAAGAATAATAACAGCAGAATAAGTAGCGATGCACCAAATAGTTGGTTTTTATTTTAGAGTGTCTTTTCTAAACTTACCTAAAGGTAAAGATGTAGATGTACAGTTTCAATCTGTAGCAGGTCTGGATGTTCAAATCGAAAAAGAATCTTTGAAAGAAGGAGGAGAAAATAGATTTGAACACAGTCTTCCGGGTAGAAGAAAGTATACAACCTTGACCTTAAAAAGAGGAATTATAAGCCCTAAAGAGTCGGGGTTAACATCTTGGTGTCAGGATGCTTTTCAAAATATGAACATCGCCCCTATTAGCACAGTCAATGTAGAATTACTGAATGAAAATCAAACAGTACTAATGCAATGGCAACTTGCTCATGTCTGGCCCGTAAGCTGGAAAGTAGGAGAGCTTAATGCAGAAAAAGGAGAAGTGTTAATCGAAACCTTAGAACTTAATTACAACTACTATAACCTAGTATCTGTAAGCTAAAAAATCATGAAACTATGCCCATAGAAATTAGAGAGTTGATCATTAAGACTACGGTAAATAATACTACCAGTACGACCGGATCTGCAAATAACGCAGCTGGAGGAGGTATAGAAGAATCACAAATTAATGAGATCGCAGATAAGATTTTTGAGATCATCAAAGAAAAATCAGAACGATAATGGAAGGTAACGGTCATTTAATAAAAGTATTGATTCATGTCTTTGATGATCAAGATTTTCAAATACCTTCAAAGATATCTCCTAATCCGATCTCTTTGCCTGTGAACCCAGAGAGTTTTACTCGTAATTTTAAAGTAGAATTAAATCAACAACAAGGTCAAGGTAATCAAGGTACAGATTCTGATTTTAAAGCAACAGCACCAGAAGAATTAAAGTTGGACTTTATTTTTGATGGTACAGACACTATCCAAGGATATAAGTATAATAATAACAAGAAATCTGTAAAAGATCAGCTTAAGCTTTTTATGGATGCCGTTTACAATATGAACGGAGAAATACATCGTCCGCATTTTTTACAAGTGCAATGGGGTGAATTTATGTTTCCTTGTATCCTTACAAATCTGGATTTAAATTATACGTTATTTCAACCTAATGGAGATCCTTTACGTGTTAAAGTAAGTGCTAGTTTTTTAAACTATGTCGCCCAAAGAGAACGAGTTGCCAGAGAAGGAAAAAAATCTCCTGATCTTACCCATGTGCGACAAGTTAAAGGAGGTGATAGACTAGATAATATGACATTTGATATTTATAATAATGTTAAATATGTCACTCAGATCGCAAAGGCAAATGGTTTAACTTCTTTTAGAAAGATTGCTCCTGGTACAGAATTAGTTTTTCCACCATTAGATAAAACAAGCTCATGAAAGATAGAGAAATACCAATTGATGTATCATATAACGTATCCACCTTTGATATACTCGTAGATGGAAACGTTGTAGATCCTGGATATCAAATATTGTCTATTTCTATTTCAAAAGAGATTAATAGAATACCTACGGCTAAAATTGTTATTAAGGATGGAGACGCTTCTTCAGAAACTTTTAAAATAAGTGAAGAAGAAGATTTTATTCCTGGTAAATCAATAGTGGTAAAAGTTGGTAGAGATGGAGAAAATGTTCAATTGTTTAAAGGAATCATTATTAAGCATGCTATAAAAGCACTTGAAAGTGGTGATACCAGATTGGTCCTAGATTGCAGAGATGAATCTGTAAAAATGACTCTCGGTCGGCATAACTTCTATTATGAAGAACGAAAGGATAGTGAAATTATCGAAGAAATCATAGGAAGATATTCGGGCTTAAGTAAAGATATTGAAGCTACTGGAATTAAACATCTGGAAATGGTGCAACATCATGTAACCGATTGGGATTTTATGTTGATGAGAGCAGAAGCTAATGCAAAATTAGTAATGGTCGATGATGGTAAAATCACAATTAAAAAACCAGAAACCAATGAAGATGCAGCATTAGCAGTACTATTTGGATCTACATTAATAGATTTTGAAGCCGAAATGGATGCCAGAAATCAATGGAAATCTGTAGAAGCAAAATCTTGGGATTATGGTGGGCAAGCCATGTTTGAAACTGTTACAGATAGTGTACCTATAAACGAACTAGGAAATGTTAATGGGGATCAATTGGCTGCAGATATTAGCCCTGATCAATACGAACTTAGACATACTGGGCAAGTATTAGAAGAAGAGTTAACAGAGTGGACTAAAGCTACATTACAAAGAAGTAGATTGTCAAAAATTCGGGGAAGAGCAAAATTTGTAGGCTTTGGAGAAATTAAACCAGGGCAAATGATCGAGCTGCAAGGACTAGGTACAAGATTTACCGGTAATGCATATGTTTCTGCAATACGACATGAAGTGTATAAAGGTTCGTGGTATACACATGCACAATTTGGATTAGACCCCGATTGTTATGCACATATTCATAAAGCGATAGCTGATATACCAGCAGCAGGTTTAGTGCCCGCAATTAATGGTCTCCAAATAGGTAAAGTGGTTCAATTAGAAAATGATCCAGAAGGTGAAAATAGAATCTTAGTAAGATTACCAATTATTGATAACTCTGCCAGAGGAGTATGGGCAAGAATAGCAACCCTAGATGCTGGTGAAAATAGAGGTTCGTTTTTTTTACCAGAAATAGAAGATGAGGTTATCGTTGGGTTTTTAAATGACGATCCACGCGAAGCTATTGTCTTAGGAATGCTAAATAGTAGTGCAAAGCCTGCACCGATAGAAGCACAAGATGTAAATCACGAAAAAGGAATAGTAACACGGTCAGGAATGCGATTGCATTTTCATGATGATACCAAAACAATTACCATAGATACTCCTGCAGGAAATAGTATCATATTAGATGAAGATACTACTTCAATTACGATTACCGATCAGAATGACAATTTTGCGAAATTGAATCCTGATGGTATTGAAATTAATAGTCCGGGAGATATAAAAATTGAAGCTTCTGGAAATATTGATATCAAAGCGGGAATGAATATGACTTTAGAAGCAACTCAAATATCGGCAAAAGCAAGTGCCAGTATGGAAGTAAAAGGAGCAACTACATCAGTTTCAGCTGATGGGATAACCGAGATAAAAGGGTCTTTAGTAAACATAAACTAATAAAACATACACAATGCCACCAGCAGCAAGAATCGCAGATATGCATACATGTCCATTATCTACAGGTCCAGTACCTCATGTTGGCGGGCCTATCACCGGACCATCAGTGCCTACCGTATTAATTGGGGGACAACCTGCTGCAGTAGTGGGTGATATGTGCGTTTGCGTAGGACCACCAGATACTATAGTTAAAGGGTCAGGAACCGTTTTTATTGGAGGTAAGCCTGCAGCAAGAATGGGTGATACCACAGCACATACAGGAGTAATTGTTCAAGGCTTTCCAACGGTAATGATTGGAGGATAAAAAGAAAAAAATGAATACAAATAAAGCATATTTAGGTACTGGGTGGTCATTTCCTCCAAATTTTGATAAGGAAAGCGAAACGATTACTATGGTTAGTGCAGAAGAAGATATTAATCAAAGTTTAGAAATACTGCTTTCTACAAGCCTTGGAGAACGAGTAATGCAAGCTGATTATGGTTGTAACCTTAAAGATTATCAATTTGAGAGTATGGATAATTCTCTTATCGGTTTCTTAAAGGACTTAGTCGAAAGAGCTATACTGTATTATGAACCCAGAATAAAATTAGACAGAATAGACATAACAGATGCAGATGCCGAGGAATTGATCGAAGGACTATTAAAGATTACTGTACACTATGAAATCGAAGGTACAAATACTCGATACAATTTTGTGTATGATTTTTATTTAAGAGAAGCAGATCAAGGGATATAAATAAGACATAGATGAAGAAACCTTCAAACATATCACATCCCTTAATACATAGAACAGGGACTAGCCAAAGAAATAGGGTTATAGAGGCATTACAATCTGACTATGCCCCAATAGATGGCAAAACACTCGCAGACAGACTATATATCATAAGTAGATATGCGCAACAAATTAATTATTATGAGTATATCAAAAACGGAGAAGAAGAATATCAGGATATAAATAATTGGACTTCTTTTTTTCAGAGTAGTTTACCTTTTCAATTATCAATACTTAGTAAAACTTCGATTGATAGTCTTGAAAAGGAATTTACATTGATATACCAAGAATTAAAAAATAATCCATCAAAACAGGGGTTAGAATCTCTTTTGGGTTTTATTAATGATAAATTTATAACACCCACTCAAACATTATTTACAAAAACAGATAAAGAAAACAACGGATTAGCAATTTCTCTTTTAGCAATAATCAAATCTTCGTTTATTGAGCCTTTAAAGAAATTTATTGCGATTCATAATGCAAGTGCTACTTTTTTATGTGTTACCAAAAAGAATTTTTCTGGCTTTATAAATGCACCATGGCAACTTAAAGTTGGAGATGTTTTTGCATTGGATAGTACCATTCAAGCTTCAAAAAAAGGCAAAAAAGAAGCAATACTAAAAGCAGGAGAGGCTGTAAATGCAATATTTTTTCAGTTAATAAGTGGTTTTCAGGATATTATCGAAACGGCCCCTAGTTTTATAGAAGAAGCTCTAAATCCGCTTCAAGAATCATTACAAAAAAGACATCAACCCCATATAGCATTAGTATTTACTTTTTTAGAATTGTTTAAGAATCTTCAAGTAAATGTAAATAATTTAGGTAAAAAGCATTTGGATTTTTTCTATCAGCAAGTATTAAAAATCGCTCCGAAGGATGCTGTGCCCGACAAGGCGCATATTATTTTTGAAATTGCTAAACATCTTGAAGAATATCCATTGAAAAAAGGACTATTATTAAAAGATGGAAAGGATGATAATAATGAAGATATTCAATTCGAATTGAATCATGAAGTTATTATAGATAAAGCGCAGGTAACAGATCTACGAACTTTATCTGTAAATACAATAACAGATAATTCGGGTTCATATATAGAAGGAGTATACATTGCTCCGGTAGCAAATTCAGTCGATGGTCTTGGGAAAAAATTTAAGAAAGATCAAACTACCAATTGGGCTACATTAGGGTCAAAGTATAGTAAACTACTTAACGAAGAAAGTAATAGCGAGTCAGAAAAAGACTGTGATCAGGAAATAGAATTAAGACAAGAACATCCTAATGCAAGATTAGGGTTTGTTTTAGCATCACCTGTTTTATTGTTACAAGAAGGAAACAGGGTAGTTAATTTTCAATTAGAATGTCAATTAAAAGATGATGCAAATTTTATAATTGAAGATTTTTTCGAAACATTAAATGGTATTTCAACTCCTGAAATAGCCTATTTAGTTACGCTAGATAAGTTGAATGAATGTATTGTAGCTGCTCCAGGTAGCTCGGCCTTAAGTTTGCATGCTCAAGAATATGTAGAAAATTATCTTAAAGAAGTTCCTTTTAAAATTGTTTATCCCAATGAATTACTTTTACTCTTAAATGCAAAACGCACATATGTAGAAGGTGATTCTTACGAAGGAAGCGAACAACCTGAAGAAGGCCAGCAAGTAGATGTATTTACAAGTTCTGAAAAGACAAGTTTAAGAAACTGTATTGAAAGTTTTGAAACTCCGGTAAAACATATAACAGTACCAATCTTTGTATTTAATTTTAGTGGAGAAAAAGAATGGCTAAATCCAGAATTTAATCAAGAGACTACAAAAATTAGAGTTTTAGAAACTTCTAGCGTTTTAGGAGGTGCTAAAACAATTGTTTTTGATATTAATATTAAGCTGGCACTAGGCTTTCCTGCTATTACATTTTTTGATGAGGAAAAATTAAAAGAAAAACTTGATATAAAACAAGCTCTTCCTGTAGTTAAAATAGAACTTAATAAGGATGTTAAGATTGATTTAGAAACACCAAAAGATGGCCCAGGTATTTGCGTTTTAAAAGGAGAACCTAAAGAACAGGGACAAATTTCGATTTCGCCATATCATTTTTTAGAACAACTTAAATTAACCAATGCATGTATCGATGTAAATGTATGTGGAGTAAAAAACCTGATTGTTCAAAATGATGAAAGTACTTTAGATATAAACAGTCAAATTTTTCCTTTTGGATTACGCCCAGAAGTTCCCGGTTTTGATCCAATGAATCAAGTAGTAGAATTTGAAGGGATCCCGACTGCTAATTCATTACTTGGTCCTAGTTTTTATATTGGTAGTAAAGAAGTGCTGTTTAAAAAATGGAATTCGGTTAGAGTAAACATAGAATGGAAAGACAAACCAGATAGTTTTAATGACCATTATAAAGCATACTTAAAAAGAAAAAATACAGGCGATCCTAACTCTGGTGGTGATAATACTACTGCACTAGAAGATCTTGGTCTAGCCGAAAAAGATTTTAAATTAAAAATAGATACATTAAAAGAAGGTATCTGGACTAATATAGAAGAAGAGACAGAGTTATTTAGTAAAACCGTAGATGATTTTGGAGAACTGTATTGTAACAATACAATATATGGTTGGGAGGTTCAAAATGATGCTAATTCAGAATTTATAGACTACAATGAACCGTTAGAATTATTTAAAACCTCGCGTAATGGTTTCTTAAAATTTACACTTGCTAATCAAGATTTTTTACACACAGAATATCCTTTTGTGTTAGCAAGACAAATGTTGGCATATGCGCTTTTAGCACAAAATGATAAATTAACTGATGCTATATATGTACAATCTAATAAAACAATTATTCAAGCATTAGAAGATTTTGGAAGTAGTGCAGATATTGCAACTAATATTCAAACCGCTCTGGATGCTACCAGAATGGTAAAAGATGGTATAGATGAACTAAAAGATTATATAGATAATAATAGAGGTAGTGTAGATACAATTATTACAACTGTAAACTCAATACTAAGTAATACTGTAAGTTACATGAACAATAATTTACCATCGTATTTAACCTCTTTAGAAGATTTTAGAAGCGGTGGAAATCCTAGTTTATCAAGCTTAAGTGGATTAGTGACAACAATAGGAACCATTAGAACCGAGTTAAATAATAGAAATGAAAGTCTAGAGGATGAAGTCGATGCTATTATTGTGATTATGAATGCTTTTTTTAGTGATGCAATAAGTATACTTACAGATAGCAATACCGGTTTACAAAATTTGGCTACGACTATTTTAACTGCTGTGGTTGATACAAACCTAACTTTATCTCAATTATTAAATGCTATTACAGTACCAAGTCAGGATATACAAGTTGGGATTAATAATCTAGCAACTCTTGTTCAAGATAATAATAATAGTAATGATACTGATGGCTTGCGTTTTCGTATCGAGGGATTATTAGATTTAACAGCAGGAATAAGAGATTATATTACAAATAATCTTGATGGATTTATACAAGATTTAACTGCTCTAGACACAGATTTAATTGCAGAAATGGGTCTCTTAATCAATGGATATAAGTCAATACAACAATTTCTTGACAATAATATCGGTAATGCCAGTTCTGAAGCTCAAAATTTGCAAAATACCTTTAATACCTTTGTCAGTGATATACTAAGTAGAATAACCGGTACTGATAAATTAGAAGGTTTAACCGATGTGGCAACTACCGCTTTAGAGGAACTAGAAACCACATTTAACCAGAGTAATGTTTTAAGTTTTCTATTTAGTAGTGCTGATCAGGCTTTAATTCCGAATGAACCTTGGACTCCAGCTATTAAAAATCTATATGTAGATTATTCGGCAAAGGCAGTAAAAGAAGATGTAGATATTATACACCTTTATCCTTATGTAAACACTTCGAAATTTGAAAACATAGAGGAAAACCCAGGATTGTTTCCGTTTTTAAATGATGAAGGTACTTTGTTTGTTGGTATAGAAAACTTAACTCCAGGAGGTAATTTATCAATATTGTTTCAATTGGCAGAAGCTACTGCCGATTCAGAAATGGATCGTGCAACTATTAAATGGCATTATTTAAGTGAGAACGTATGGATAGAATTACTGCCTGATTTTAATATTATATCAGACGAAACCGATGGTTTAACAGTTTCAGGAATTGTTACAATTGCCATACCAGATACGATTAGTAAAATAGGAAACAGACAAATGCCGGATGACCTATATTGGATAAGAATTACGGCTCCGATTAATGCCAAGGCAGTAGCAGAAACTATCGGGATTCATACGCAAGCAGCCAAAGCTTCTGCAAAACTAAGTGAATTAAATGATAAATTAAGGCTTAATAATGGTCTGGCAGAGGGTAGTATAAGTAAACTATCAGAAGGAGATTTTAGTGTCAAAAAAGTAGAACAATTATATCCTTCTTTTGAAGGAAGACAACCCGAAGGAGAAGGTCATTTTTATGTAAGAGTGAGTGAACATCTTAAACATAAAGGTAGAGCACAAATGCTTTCGGATTATGAAAAAATTGTTTTAGAAGGATTTCCCAAAATATATAAAGCTAAATGCATAAGTCATACAATGGGACTTTCTGCAATTAAATATCAACGGGATCTAGAAATTGCGCCTGGATATATTGTAATTACTGTAATACCCGATTTAACTAAGCTAGCTTCGGGAAATCAATTAGAACCTAAAGCCCCTTTAAGCCTCTTAGAAAAAATAGGAAATCATCTTAGAAAAAAAATATCTCCATTTGCTAGAATTAAGGTAATGAATCCTAGATATGAATATGTAGATGTTGATATAACGGTAAGACTTTTTAGAGGAAAACCTGCGAATTTTTATTCTGGTAAACTTAAAGAAGATATTACCAATTTGTTGGCACCTTGGTTTTTAGGAGATTCAGAAAAAATTGCGTTTGGTATGCCTGTTTTGTTTTCTGATGTTGTTGGCTTTGTAGAACAATTGGATTATGTAGATTTTATAACAAGTCTAACATTAAAAGGAGAAAAAGAACAAATCGGACCCGAAATCAAACCCCTTACTGCAAGATCTATTTTGACTGCCGGTAAAATTTGTATTACAATTGATGAAGAAAAATGTCCAGATCCTGATCAAGGAGGTAATCCTGATGTAGGTATAATAATTACTAATGAATGAGTTATGATGACATTAGCGATGATAATCGTAATGTATAGTGGTGAATTCTATCTTGAGGATTGAAAAAAATAAATAAGAACAGATAAATCATCTGAATTAAGTTGATATGACAGAAGCTGTGAATGAAAATATAACTGTTATTAGGCAAAATGATCCGGACCTTCCCGACTACTTAGACTTTGAAAAACTAAGAAGAGAAGGACTAGAACATATAGGAAACCTATCAGGTAAGATATGGACAGATCATAATGTGCATGATCCGGGTATTACCATTTTAGAAGTGCTGGTATATGCACTAATGGATCTGGGATATAAGACAAACTTGCCTTTTCAAGACCTTATAGCTACCCTAAATACTAGTACAGATACTGAAGAGAACTTTTTAACACCATTAGAAATACTAACTGTAAATCCTGTAACTATATTAGATTTTAGAAAACTTCTATTAGAAGTTGAAGGTGTTCGAAATGCATGGTTAGAACCGGTAAAACAGGAACAAGGATTATATCTGGATATAGAAAGAAGGAGTACTGTATTGTATTGTGAGAATCCAAATAATCTCTTTCGGGAGATCGAGTTAAATGGGTTGTACAAGGTTTATATAGAAAAAGATAATGAGATTATTAATGATACTCTCGAGCAAGAAGTCAAGCAAATTCTTGTACAACATAGAAATTTATGTGAAGATTTTGTCGAAGTTAAAACATTAGACGCTTTAGAAATAGGTGTCTGTGTTGAGGCAGAAATTCATGCAGATTTTGATGCAGAAAAGGTGTACGTAGAAATTTTTAACAATATTAAAAAGTATATCCAGCCAGAGATTACATATTATACCTTAGAGGAGTTATTAGATAAAGGAAGAACGATAGACAATATATTTGCAGGAAGACCTTATCGAGAGAAAAGTTTTGGTTTTATTGATACAGAAGAACTCGAGAGTTTTACAAGACGTGAGTTTATTAATCTCTCAGATTTATACGATATTATTTTAAGTATCGATGGAGTTAGAAAAATAAAAAATGTATCAATTAAGGGAGAGGAGTTTCAAAACATGCCTCAAACATGGCAATATCAAATTGAAGAAGGTAAAGTTCCTGCTTTTTCTAAAGATAAGACATGTATTGATCTATACAATACAAAAGGCGCGTTAAGGATAGATAAACAAAGAATAGAGCGCACTTTTTCTATGGCAAAACAATTCGAAATGCCTTTAGATAACCTCAATACTAAAATACCAATAGGAATAAATAGAGAAAATTTAGAAGAATTTTATTCTATACAAAATGATTTTCCTGTAGTATATGGTATAGGAGAAGATGGGTTGCCAGATAGAGCATCATTATTGCGTGAAACACAAGCATTACAGTTAAAAGGGTATCTTATGTTTTATGATCAAATATTAGCAAACTATACATCTCAACTTGCTAATATTAAATCATTATTTTCATTAACGCCAGAAGAACAAAGAACAAAAGAACAAAAGCATACGTATTTTACTCAAATCCCTGATTCTATTCCTGGAGTAGAAGATTTACTTAGATTTTATACAAACGACACAGAGATTATAAATTCTTTGCTAGCTGTTCCCGTTAAAAATGATAGTCAATGGACAAACATTGTTGAACAATTAAAAAAGAACCCTAGTGTAGAGCTAACTATTGGTAATATATGCAGTGATACAAATGCATTGATAGATTTGTTTAGTTTTTCTTCGACAGGAGTTCGATCCATCTATATCAATCAATTGATAGATGCATTTTTTAACGAAAAATATACAATACAACTATTACAAGATCGAAGAGGACATTTCTTTGTGCTACAAACAAATCTTCCAGATGATATCGTAATGGTAGGCACAAAAAGATATGATACAGTCGATGAAGCAAGGAGAGAGGCAAAAAACCTTACGTTTTTAGGGACTATAAGTCAAAGTTATAAGTTAACAACAAATGCTTCTGATACTTTGGAAGGGGATCAACACTTTTTTGATATCACCTATACGCCTATTTCCTATATTGATTTGATTCAGGAACTTACAGAGGATAAAAGCGAGTATGCACTACGAAGAAAACAATTTTTAGATCATTTATTAGCGAGGTTTGGAGAGGAGTTTACAGATTATACGATTCTTCAATATCAAAATGGAATTGATACAGAAGCGCATATACACGAAGAAATAAATGATCAATCAAAGTATGTAAATCGATTTGCAGAGATAAGCAGAAACAGAGGTAAAGCCTATGATTATTCAATATCATCATGGAATACAGATAACGTTTCTGGTTTTGAAAAACGAGTTTCTTTATTATCCGGAATTGAAAATTATGATAGACGTAACCTTTGTAATTTTGAAGTAGTACAAAACTTTAGACTAGAGTTAAAAGATTGGTCAGAAAATGTGCTTTTCAGAAGTAATAGAGGATATGAGAGTAGAGAGGAATTATATGGGGCTGCAAAAAAAGTTTTATCTCAAATACGAGATCAGGAATCGTACAAGCAACTAGAAAAAAGTCTTAATGGTTTTGATGCAAAAACAATGCGTCGCATATTTTCTGAACAAGGAGAAGAAGAAAATATTATTATAACTAAGCATGATTATCACCAGCAGCTAATCAATACAGAAAAAGAAGTAGTTGTATTGAGTAAGAGCACAAAAATGAAATCTGAAAAAGTTGCTCTAGATAAAAAAGAAGATTTTATAAAAACGATTAACACTCAAAACATTCTCTCTAGAACAGCTCTAAAAAGTGAATATAGGTTATTACCATTAGAGAATGAAAATACGTACCTTGATGCTAATGCGTTACCTTGTGAAATTGAAACATTAGTAACATGGCGATGGCATGTAAATACTAAAGAAAAAGCAGTTAGTGAACAGGTTTTTGATGTCTATGAGGATGCATGGGATCATATGATCAAAGAAGCACAGCTCGAGGATTTTCTTACAAAACATGATGTAGCTATTCGATGGAAATTACCCGTTAAACATGGGATCACTCTGAATAGTATAGGATGTTATCCAGATGCTTATAGGGCTGTTGCAGCTTGGAGACAAGGAAAAGCTTTAGGTAGCAGCAAAACTAATTATGAAATCAAAAATGAAGGAACATCAATCAGAATACAATTAAAAAATGAAAAAGGAAATCCAATTGCGATTTCAGATGCCGTGGATATTGGTCAAGGAACTCCTGAAACGATATTAACAGAATGTACTACCATATTTGGGAATAGAAATACAAAACCTGATTATGACCAAGAAAAAAACAAATTTGGATTTCAACTCTTAGGAAAAGATGGTGCCTCTGTTCTAATTAGTTATTGCGCATATGATTCTGAAAAAGAAGCGCTAGAACAACTAGATACTGTATTTAAGCTGGGTGAAGTTAAAAAGAATTATTTATTATCCGGAGATCAAGGAAATCCAGAGTATAACTATATTTTATTAGATAAATATAACTCGTTTTTAGCATTACCTCCTGATCATTTTGAGACCGCACCAGATCGCACGAAAGCGTTAAACTCGATGATGCGTTATTTTAAGAATAACACACTTCCTGTTTTTGTAAAAGAAGAACCGCGTCGTTATGTTTGGTCTCTAACAAAAAATGATAAAAAAATACTCGAATCAACTAGCGAATTTACCTCAAAAGCAAGAGCGCAAAGCGATTTCGATAAAGTAATAGTTACAGAGGCGATACGACCTAATAATGAGTTATATGTTCCCCATTGTTATAATTTTGAGGTGGTTGCTACACCTGCATTGTATAAGTATAGGTATGGTATTAGTGATGTAAATAATGAATTAAAGCCTTTGTTTTTAAGTACCGATACTTTTAAAACGCATAGTGAGGCTTCAGAAGGATATACCAATTTTGTCAAAGAACTTCCAAAACTATCTTTTAAAGTATCTCCCAAAAGTACAACCGAATTTGGATTGTATTCTCCTAAATCAGAAACTCCAATGGTTGAGGGATTCTCAAAAGATAAACCATCGCTGGAGATGGCTAAAAAATTAGCAGGATACCTCTCTACTATTTATAGTAATGACCTGGCTCCCAAAGAAAGCTTTATTGCCAGAAGAATGGTAGAGAATCAAAATGGTAGATTCGAGTGGCGATTTTTCAAGAAAAATACTCCTTTAGCTGTAAATCCGTATCAGTATAGTAACGAATCAACAGCAGAGTTTGTAAAAAGGAATATCTGTGACCTTATTCCACCAATTGATTTAAAACACTGCACTAAAAGAGAAATAGTTGTTTGTCCAGAAGGAAGTCCTAATAAGTACCATTATCAGGTAGAATTCACAGATCATAATAAAAATAGCTTCGTTCTTATTAGTTATAATGGATATACTAGTACTATTGAGGCAGAAGAAGCTTGGCAAATGGAGTGGTTAGATGTTATCGCCATAGCTGCTAATCCGGATCAATATGGAGCTTCGGGGAAAATAAATCTTGAAGAAACATACCAAAACTCGCAATCTAAATCATGTAGTAATGAATCATTTTTGGTTGTGATTCCAAAAGTAATAAGAGAAGAAGTAGAAGCAAATGGTACAGATATAATTACTTATTATTCTGAATTAGCAGATGTATATCCCATATATAAAAAAGTATCTGAAAGCGATGATAATGCAGATGATACAGTGTCTTATAAGTTTAAAGTAGTAGTGCCTCAAAAAGATCTTATTCCTGCAAGCGATAGTATTAGTGAAGTTATACCGCATATAGGTAGTTTATTATGGATTAGTGAATCTACATATACAGATGAAAAATCTGTTATCGAAGCATATAATCATTTTTATAATCTGGCAGGCACCTCAAATAACTGTAGACTTTTTTGCAAGAATGGGAACTTTTACACAGGATTAGTTGAGGTGTTAGCAGAAAGCTCTCGTGAATTTGATAGTGAAGCAGATGCCTGGGATGATGCATACCCTAATCAAAAAGATGAATGTCAAGATTGTATTCCTGGTGGAGTACGAGAGTTTATCTATGCGGCAGAAGATGATCAAAATTATGATATTGTATGTGATAGAGAATACTGGAAATTTAAAGTAGTCTCACCAGATTATTTTGTGGTTGATCATAATTGCGATTATAATTCTAGAGAGGTTAGAGATCAACAGATGGATCATTGGATTTCAAAGTTGAAATCTTTAAACTGGGATCAATATATCACGGGGAAACCTTCTGATGGAGGAGGAACACGCCCTGGAGCTGGGTTTTTGTATGCTATTGGATATGGATATTCTGATGATGAGTTCTGCGAATTCATGTTTAATCTTAGAGATAGCTTAATAGCATGTCCTTATAAATTTGCAGAAAATCAAGAAGAAGAAGCAATTGAGAATAATTTAATTACATCATTTTTAGAAGAAAAATATAAGAATGATGCCAGAATTCTTGACATTATAAATCGGCAAAATTTTACATGTGAGTTAGTAAAAGAATTAACAGACTATTTTCCTATTTATAAAACTGATCAGGGATATTGTTTTAGAATCTATGATGCCAAAAGTGATGTGCAAATTACACCCAATGGTTTACAACCATGTGGTTGTGAGGATATGGATACTACAACAGATACATTATGTAATGAACCTTATCCTTTTGTAAGTAGAAATTATTATTCATGTTGCGCAGAGGCAGTAAATGCATTTACAGCATTTTGTCTGCTAATTAGAAATCAAAATACATCATACGCTTTTGAAGAAATCTCAAAGACAGAATATGGACTTTATTCTTTTCAGATTATTGATAAGAGAAAAGAATTAGCATATCACCCACAACAATATGATAGTCTTCAAGAAGTTAAAGATGCAATAGAAAGAACAAAAGCACAAGTAAGCGATGTGGGATTGCATTTGCTTGAACATATTTTATTAAGACCAACATCATCAGGCGATTGTTTTCATGAATTTAACACAGGAGAAGGTGAGGGTGAAGGTGGTCTGCAAAGAGCGATTTCTTGTTTATTGCCCATTTGCCCAGATTATGATTGCGATATTGAGTGGCAACCAGATTTAGATAAAGATGATCCGTGTGCAGATAATGCCCAAGCAACATTAATCAATTATATACCAGGTAGCGACCCTTATTCTTTTTGGGCAACATTGGTATTGCCAGCATGGTCTAAACGATTTAGAACTTTAGAACAACGCGAAACTTTTGAGAATTTTTTATATAAAGAAGTACCAGCATTAGTAGGACTTAATATTTTATGGCTAGGGCCAAGAGATCTCTGTAATTTTGAGGATGCATATCGAAAATGGTTAGTTTGGAAAGAAGATCCAGAAGCGTATAAATGCAACCCTAATGATCCTCGTCCAGATTGCCTTTTATCAAATTATATTAGAAGGTTAGAATCTGAACAACCTTGTGCATCCGCACCTTTGTCACAAGGTGATTGTAATTGTGATACTGTAGATAGCAGAACGTTACCAGAGGATAGTATGGGTAGTATTTTTTGGGGTGAATGCGTGCAGATTATTGACGGAGATATAATAGATTTCCCTGTTGGAGAAGTTCCTGCTACTATCGAAACAAGACCAACTTCTAAAACAACAGTACAAACAGAAAGTAAAACTTTAAAAGAAGTCAAGAAAGAACCAAAAGAACTTCCTAAAAAGAAACCTACAGCAAAAAGCAGTGCTAAAGCAGCTGTTAAAAAAGCAGAACCTGTAGCAAAAGCAAAAAAGACAGTAACTAAAAAGAAAGTCACAAAAACACAAGCAGATAAACAAAAAACTACTGCTAAGGGAACATCTACAAAAACAACAACTGCGCAAAAGAAAAAAGATGAACTGGCAGTTGTAAGACAAAGGAAACCTATGTACTTAAAAGCCATAGAGACTGGAGCTAATGAAAACATTAAGAAAACAAAAAGTTACGAACGAACAGTATTCTTTCTTCAGAATACTCCAACAATAAAAGGGTATTCAACATTAGTGGACTTCTTTAATAGATATAGTTTACAAAAAGACAACGCTATTTCTGAGTACTTAACATTATTAAAAAATGCAACATATCATTTGTTTGATAATCTGGTATTAGATTCAAAATCTGAAATTAAAAAAGAGGAAATAGATCAACTATCGGCAAGTATTGAGATATTGTCAAACAAAGGATTATCTCTTAAAGAATTAAACAAAGAATGGAATGCTACAGCACTAGGGTCTCTAGCAAATGCTAAATCTTTAGTAACAATAAAAAAACTTTTGAAATAAATATATGGGGCAAAAGCATCTTATAGGAAAACAGGTTTTGAAAGTAGATATAAACGCTACAGAGGATGCCTATGCGGTGCAGCAAAAAATAAGTGATTGGGTTCAAAAAGAATTAAATCCAGCTATAGAAAACCTCTTTGATCGTTTAGTTGATGAACATATAATTGCAAGATTTGATAGCATCGAAATTGATATTGGCAATATTAATTTGGATGGTAGTACTATGAATGGAGTTATAGAAAAAATCATACGGCAGTTACGAGAAAACATAGAGGATAGATTGCATAGTATTGGTATTCAATATGTTAATCAAGAACAAGGGTTGAGGAAGTTTGATCAGGAATTTTTTAATAAAAATGGAAAATCGTTTCAAAGTACACCCCCAGGAAACGGTAAAAACATAGATCCAAAAGAAAATAATACTAAGGGCCTTCATGGTCATTTAAAAAATAACGAGAGCTCCAAAGAATATAATGTTCATCAATCGAGCATGTCGATTGATCAAAAAGAAAGTAGTCAATCCCAAAGAAAACATTATTTTGATATCTGGTTATATTGGTTAGAGAAAGGAATTTTACCATCATATACCATTGCTCCTCAAGAAACATGGATCACCAAAGTTTTAGAACACCTAGGAATGGCATTAGATGGGGTTACCATTTTAGAACATAAATTAAAAAAATATCCTATAACATTACACCGATTAGTGTTACAGCATACTCCCAAAGATCTAAAATCAATTGTAGAATTATATACTGGTTTTTCTCAAGATAAAGTTCTGCAAATGATAAAAGAGATAGAGATTGTTTGCCAAGAAGGAAATGTTTTAACCTCTAAAATTATATTTCGCTCATTAGAAATTAGGATATGGAAAAAGATTTTTGAGTATGTTATCCTAAAAAGAGAAAAATTAGATAGTATTTCGATAGGAAGACAAGTACTCCAACATTTATTTGATTCAAATATCTTTCGCGAGACAAAACTTCAGGAAGTAGTGGATCATGGCACTATTGATCAAAAAGAAAAAGAGAAATATCAGATACTCTTAGAAATACTAGATAAAAATAATACCACGAGAAAAGAAAAAAATATAAGGCCTACTTCATCAACAGAAAAAGAAGAGTCAGAATCTGAAGACAAAAAAGAATTTTTACCTTCAGAAAATAATACGAATAATGTTTCTAAAGATAAAATTCAATCAAACGAGACAACAGAAAACCATGGCGATAAAATAGATGTAGAAACAACAAGAAAAAATGAAAATAAAAGCACTAAAGAAGGTACAGGATTTACTGATGATGAAGAGGTGTTTAAAGAAGAAGCGCTACCATCACCCCAGTATTTCAACACAGCAGGAGTAGTATTACTGAATCCTTTTATAAACAATTTCTTTACAAGATTAGGACTTATAGATGGTAAAGACTTTAAAGATTTTGAATCTAGAAGTAAAGCAGTTGTGTTACTTCATTTTTTGGCAACCGGTAAGGAAAATCCAGTCGAATATGAGATGGTGTTGCCAAAGTTTTTATGTGAGATGCCTTCAAATATGCCTCTTGATCACACCATAAAAATAACTGAAGAAGAAAAAGAAGAAGCTGTAGGTTTATTAAAAATAGTTATAGAACATTGGGGAGCGCTAGGAAACATCTCAGCAGATGGTTTGCGAGAAGGATTTTTAATGCGTCAGGGCAAGTTAGAAAATGAAAGTACAGGTTGGAAACTGTATATAGAACAAAAAGCAATGGATATACTATTGGATCGATTACCATGGAATATCGGTATTGTAAAACTACCGTGGATGAAAGAAATACTTACGGTAGAATGGCGATAGTGCTACTTGAATTAGAGTTATGAATAAAATATTTGACAACCTTTATCTTTATGAAATTGTACTGCTATTTTTAGGAGTATTTTTATTCATGTTGCTTTGTGCAGGATTGGTATATTTTATCATAAAAAAAGATGACCTTAAAAAATTACTACTGTTTTTCCCTATTCCTATTATAATGATTGCATATCCGAGTATACAGGAAATACAGATTGAGAAAGACAAATTTGCTTTAAAAAAGTTTTCAGATAAAATAATAGAAAACCCTAATGATACAGAAGCTCAAAAAGAGTTAGCAGAAATTTCTAATAAGCTAGAAAAAAGAGCTACATCGGCAAAAGATATTCAGGCAGTTAGTTTTGCGAATCTACTATTAGGAAATTCTGAAAAAGTTATTGATCTAGCGAATAAGGCAATCGAAAAACAAGAAGAAAATAAAAAACAAGAAACTCCTACAGTTGATAATAGTTCTGTAGATTCTGACAACTCTAAGATTGAAGAAGGGCAATTAACCGATGTAAAAGTGTTGAAAAACATTAAAGAATTAGCAGAAACACAAAAGAACCTTCAAAGTAATAAAGGAACAATAACAGATACAGCTAAACTAAAAGAACAGATTAGCAAAATACCTTGGCAAAACCCTAAAACAAAGTCTTATTTAAGTAAAAAGATATTAAAACAACATAAAACAGTAGATACTATAAAAAGTAAGTAAGTGAAAGTAACAAAGAGACCAAAAAGAAAACCAGCTCAGGAAATAGTCCAAGCTAAACGAGACCCCTTTTTTAAAAAAGAGGGTAAAAGAGGTTTTTTTTCGAATTCTAATCAAAAAGAATCATCTTTTTTTACTTCATATACCGATACTATTGTCCAGAGAAAACCCGCGATCCAAAAGGATGATGACCCAGCTCGGGATGCTGCCAGAGAAAGAGAACGCGAGACAAATAGTGCATCAAATCAAAGACGACGACAAAGAGGGACCTCACCAGCAGATAGATGTTACATCAATCCCCAATTTCCTGATTTTAGATGCCTTGCTTATGCTTTAAAACTGAATATCGATGAAAATTTATACAATAATGCTCATCATTTTTATAGAATAGCATCATTATACCCAAATAACAATGAGCTCATGTGGAATACCTTTTTAAGGTATGGATTAGGAACAAATCTATTACAAACAAGTTTTGGCTTTCTTGGTGCCAATGAAACCTTAGGAACGGTGCTTTCTTATGGAACAGGTATCGGCTTAAAATCATATGAATTTTTTCAAAGCGGTCAATTACAACTGGATATGCCAATACCTCTTGGACGAGGTGTTAATCTTGATTTGCAGTTTGATTTAAATGCAAATCCAGATAATTTGATGGATATAAGGGGAGTGAGCGGAGGAGTTGGATTTTCAGGACATTTTTGAAATGAGTAAATTAGAAAAAATAGTTACAAAAAATATGCGCGATACGTTAGTATGAAGACAGCTGAGATAAAAACAAGTTCAGCCGCTAAAAATCCAGTTCAAGCAAAGCGGGAACCGTTCTTTAAGAAAGAAGGGGAAGAAGGCTTTTTTTCAAAATCTGGAGAAACATCAGAACCCTTTTTTAGTCCTGCAAGCATCCAACCTAAACTTACCATTGGCCAACCTAATGATAAATATGAGGTCGAAGCAGATAAAAAAGCAGATCAAGTGGTTCAAAAATTAGCAGAACCGGCTAATCCTACTTCAACAAAAACGCAAACAGAAAATCTACAGAAGAAAGAGGATGATGAGGTACTACAAAATAAATTAGAAATACAGCGAAAACCTATTTTTGAAAGTAATGCAGAACAACAAGAACCTAATGTTCAGACTAAACCGATAGCCCCTATACAACCTTCACTTACGGGAGATCAAGATGAAGAAATTCAGAAAAAAGAAGAAGAGTTTTCTGAAAGTGAAGAAGAAATACATACAAAATTAAGTAGTGCAGAAAATCCTTCTACACCAAATGAAGAATCTACCATACAAAGAAAAGAAGAAGGATCAAGTACTAATACTACTGATCTAGAAAGCAGTCTTAATAGTTCTAAAGGTTCAGGTAGCGCATTGCCATCCAATACCCAAGAATCGATGGGTAATGCTTTTGGGGCGGATTTTAGTGGTGTACGTACTCATACAGGTGGTGATGCAATACAAATGAATAAGGATTTAGGTTCACAGGCGTTTACGCATGGTAATGATATTTATTTTAATGAAGGTAAATACAATACAAATTCTACCTCGGGCCAACATTTATTGGCTCATGAATTAACGCATACAATGCAGCAAGGAGCATCAAAACCTACTGTACAAAAAGTAGATGAACCAACATCAGAAGTTACAGAAACTCCCACTGCAGCAGAAGCCGCAATTCGACCAAATGATGCCTTAGATATTAGTCATCGATTTGATCTTACAACCGCATGGGCAAATTATCTTGATGCTCAGTATAATGATGGGGAACGAATTTTTGACGTAGATGTAAAAATAGGTGAACGGTATAGCGGAACCATAAAGGTTAATAAGACGACACGAAATATTCAGGGAGATGCTGCAAAATATGAACTGTCAGAGGGTAATCATAAATACCTGAATATTACAGGTTGGAATTTTCTAAACCCAATGCGAGAAGCAGGAGTAGAGCCAATTTTGGTACTCCGTAATTTTGGCGATGAACAGCAAACCAAAGGTTTCCTTAGTGTAAAAATGGGAGATAGAGCTTTGGTAGCCGATGTTCAGGGATTTATTAAAGGACTTAATGATAAGTTAGAAGCAATGGATTTTTTGGGTATCGAGCCCTTGAATGTTGATGCTTTAGAAAATACTTTTGAAAATGGACGATTAGTTTTTCAAGTGAGTGCCTTGACTACGGTTGTAGATGGCTTTCTTGAAGCAGGTGGTGGATTAGGAATTACAGGTGATGCATTTACGTTTAACTTAAATGCTAATGTAGATATACAAGGATTAGCTCAAGGTCAATTTACGGTAGCTAGAGGAGAAGACGGAAAGTTAAGTGGTAGAGGAGAGATACAAGGAGATATTGCAAATGTACAAGCAACAATAATTGCAGAATATATTGATGGTGCAGTAACGATACAAGGTACCGGTACAATGACTTCAGAGAAATTTACTGGATCGATAACTTTGCTAGTAACAGATGCGGCAAAGTCGAGACAAATGATGAATGCCGCCTTAGGTGTAGAAACAATGGATGCACAGGCAGAAACTGCTGCAACTCCAGAAACAGCAGCACCCAAAACTAAAAACAATCAAGTTCTTGCTGGTTGGGGAGAAGTACAAGCCAAAATAACACCTTGGTTAGAAGGAACAGCCAAGATTGGTATTGATCATGAAGGCCATGTCACCATTGTAGGAGAAATAGTAGTGCCAGATGAGATAGAACTCATGGAGCAACGTGGCAAAAAAGTTCAGATTTTTGATGTAGAGATACGTGCAGGTTATGGTATCCCATTAGTCGGGCAAGTATTCTTATTTGCAGGTATCGGGATGTTCGTTAATGCAGGGTTTGGACCATTAGTACTTAAAGATGTTGGATTTACAGGAACCTATTCTACAGACCCATCAGTGCTACAACAATTTAGTATAACAGGAACCTTAGGTATTAATGCCTTTGCCGTTTTAGGGTTAGAGGCAGAAGCTGGGGTAGGAGTAACATTATTAGGCCATGATGTTAAAGCGGGTGTGAATGTGACCGCTGCCGCTGGACTACGAGCCTATGCAGAAGCCACGCCAACATTTCAATATACAGAGAGTGCCGCACCAGAGGGCGGAAAAGTAGGAGAATCAAGATTAAAAGGACATTTTGAAGCCGCTGCGCAATTATTTTTACAATTATCAGGAGCGCTCTTCTATGAATTAGATAGTCCATGGTGGTCACCTGCACCAGATGGTAGAGAAGAAACACCACTTGGCGAAGTGCAATATCCAATTGGTGATAGTATGGGAATTGGAGCAGATATTGATTGGTTAGTAGGGTCATCAGATGCACCAGAGCTTAAGTTTTCTCCGGTAGAGTTTGATCCAGATAAATTTACTGCCGATGTTATGGCAGATCCCCCTCCTAGACGTATGGGTGATGCCGACGCTAATCCTGAAGGACAATGGACTGGTGAGCCTGGAGGAGAACAAAATGCTAATCCAGAAGTGACTGGTGATGGTGAAGGATTACCACCAAGTAGTAGACGAGAAGAAAATTTACAAAACCTGCCAGATGAGCAGAAATATATGCGAGCATTAGATGAAATGTCGCAGCTTGAAAACGTAGATCCTAAACCAACAGAAGGTGTTGTAGAAGCCAAAGCAAGACGAGTAAAGGCTAAATATGGGCTAAATCAAATACAATTACGAAATAAACAAGATGATAACGTATCTGTATTTGTAAGACATGCCAGAGAAGATAATGGTAATCATCTATTGGTAGTACCTTTAATGAGCGAAGCCGAAAGAAGAAGGTTGTTAAGTGATGCCATGACCGATCTAAGAACCAGAGAAACAAATGCAGCTGGTGAAGACGGCACTATCGAAGAAGCCGCTGCGCAATCTATGTTACAATCATGGTTAAGAGCACATCCAGCTATAGAAAGCGCAAGAGTCGTTGACGGTGGCGAAACCTGGGATTATCTGATCGATGTAGGAGATAGAAATAATACAGAGACAGGAAGATTAAAAGGAGGGTCAACAGAAAATGCAGGAGAAGCTGAAGAACATTTTGTAGATGAAACAGGAGAAGATCATAGATTATATTTTGAAGGAGATGATATTAATGGTGAAATTATAGTAAGGAGTGCACCTAGAACTCTAGATGAGTTGTTTAATGAACTTCAACCTGTAATTCAAAATTTGACAGGACCTAGAGCGAGAGTACCTGTTAGAAGTTTACAAAGAGCTCGGGAATTATATGATTCAGTGGATAATCATAGAAATAGATTAAATTCCAGTACAAATGAAGAAGAGCGAACAAGTATAACAAGTCAATTAAAATCTGAATTAGCTAGGTTGGCAAATTCATTAATTCCATTGATGAGTATTAGTGCACATGAATACCCACCTCCAATTTTACCACCAATGGTTAATAGTAGTAAGGCTAGCGGATTTACAGCAGAATATCTAAATAGCGACGTGCCAACAGGTTCGGCAGCTAATACATATAACGGAGCTACTTTAAGAGGTTGGGTTGAATTACAAAATGCTGGTTTAACTGCCAATTCTGACTATGTTAAAATGCATTTATTACCACATGAATTGGGAGGAGATGCAGTTGATTCAAACCTTGTTCCTGCGCCAGGGCATTCAGTAAATACTCCTTTCAGCGGTAATATAGAGAGGAATGCGATTAATAGTAAAGACGGAGGAGATACCATTTGGTATCGAGTAAGAGTTTCATATCATAATGGAGGAGCATCTCCATACCCTAAAAGTATAAATGCCTCTTGGGGTAAATATGAAGCTAGTGATGGAAGTTTTAATAAAACTAATGAAGGGAACTATGGTATAAGTAATATTGATCAACCTTTTGATTTAGAAAAAGTTTATCTTAATGAAAGTAGTACTATTGCAGCACAAATTAGAGAAAGACTGGGAATAAACCTTGATGAAGCTCGATTGATTTTAGCGGCACGTAGTTCTCAAGGTTCTTTTAGGAATGTAAGAGATGTTATTGATAAGATATCAGCGCATGAAAGTCAAAGAGTAGCATCAAATTCAAGAAATAGGACAACATCAGCATTTTATGATAGATTAGATAATATCGAATCGGCATTGGATGCTCATTTAAATGAAATAGGGTTTAATATTAGAAGAAGATAAAAAGTAAGATGAAAAATTACAATAAACTATTTGCTGGACTTATAAAGGAATTGAAAGAAAACAATTACATAGATATACAAGAAATTGATACAGATTTTAGTGCTCTTCAAGGTACAAATTTAGATTTTTTTGATCATAAGCTTAAAAAAAACCTAAATTTTAGCTTACCAAAAGAAAAGCAGGATGTTTTCAATTTTTTTAATTACACTCGGGTTTATTGGTTTTACAAAATAAATGAAGAATTGAAAGGTACAGGAGATTTTAATCTTGAAAATGCTTATAGATCTATCTCAAAATCAAAACCACATAAAATATGGAATGATTCCACACCCGAAAAAGATATAGAAATATTAAAACAATTTAGGGTTTTGATTGATAGCCCTGATGCTGGTGATAATAAGTTGATTGGTTTTAGATTAACCCCAGGCACGTATAGTGAGGAATTATGGTTTTATAATAGAGGACAGCTTTATCCCATGAAATTGGATTACGAGGGGCTGCTTAATGCACTTCTTGAAACAAAAGGTATTGGTAATTGGGAGTATTTCTTTTGTGATTTTGACCCTAAAGATTCTTTACATAAAAACATTCTAGATATGTTAAGAAAAGATTTAAGTGCTTTAAAAATTCTTTTTCCGGATGTTGACTACACGTATTATGATAAAAAAATTAGTAGTCTTAATGAAATTGGTTAGCAATTTCCCCACTACCGCTAGTTTGTAACTAATGGTGACAAGAATAAGAAGAAAACAACACTTTATGAAGTATGTAACTTCGTAAGAAGCAGTACAAAAACACAAGTAGGTGTTTTTGATGATAATAATAGTAAGAATGATTGATTATAAAAAAGAAAGAGAAGAACGATACAATACAATAATTACACAAAAATCAGTACTCATGGCAACAAACAATAATTACACACCAAGTAAGGCTCATGTATGGAATCGATTAACCTGTGATGCTATCCATTATGTAAATATGTCTCCAACAGTTGCAGCTAGAGCATTGGCCATGGTGCATACCGCAATGTATGATGCCTGGACCAATTATAATGATGGCGGTTGTGAGGTAAGTACTACTACAGGTAGTCGTTTGAAACAGCCAGATCAAGAATGTACATCTCTAAATCGAGAAACAGCATATAGCCATGCAGCGTATACGGTACTACAAGATGTATTTTGGTTGCAGTTACCACCAGAAAAAAAGAATATGTTTCGGGATTTTATGTGCGAATGCAATTTTGATCCCGATAACAAAGATATGGAGCCTAATAATGCTGTTGGAATTGGTAATTTATCTGCAAAACTCATTATAGAATGTAGAGCAGGAGATGGTGCAAATCAATATGCAACCTTAGAAGAAGGTAGTTATGTAGATTATACAAACTATTGTCCTGTAAATCCACCAGTGCCACAACCCTTAAAATATGAAGATCGTTGGCAAGCGCAATTGGTAAATCATAAACCACAAGAGTTTTTAACTGCACATTGGGGGTTAGTAAAACCTTTTGCATTAACATGGGGAGGACAATTTAGACCACCTTCGCCGGCGTCTTGTGATAGTAAAAATTACAAACGACAAGCTGATATGGTATTGGATTATAGCGCATGCCTAACAGATGAACAAAAACTAATGGCCGAGTTTTGGGGAGGGATGCATGAGGATAAATTTGTAGATAGCCCAAAAGATGGAAAAGCACGTAATGCCACTCCGCCAGAACAATGTTGTAGACAAGCGCGCTATTTATCCAAAGAATACGGTTATAAAAATGCATTTGATATCAAAATGTTTTTTGCATTATCTAATGCGTTGCTTGATGCAGGAATAGCGGCTTGGGATTGTAAAGTGTATTATGATTATGTGCGACCAATATCGGCAATTCAAGATTTGTATAGAGGTAAGAGTATAGAAGCTTGGGGTGGCCCATGCGAAGGAACCAAACAAATAGAAGGTGA
Source organism: Aquimarina aggregata (assembly GCF_001632745.1). Lineage (GTDB taxonomy): Bacteria > Bacteroidota > Bacteroidia > Flavobacteriales > Flavobacteriaceae > Aquimarina > Aquimarina aggregata. The sequence goes on from NZ_LQRT01000060.1 coordinate 210,136, forward strand.
AAACTGGATCCCATATATCCCGACACCGCCTTTTGCAGAGTATGTATCAGGGCATAGCACATTTAGTGCAGCGGCGGCAGAAGTGTTATCCTGCTTTTGTGATAGTGGCAAATATGGAGAATCGGTTACTATTCCTAAAGGAGGTTCAAAAATAGAACCTGGATGTACACCTTGTGAAGATGTTACTTTGGATTGGAAAATGTTAGGAGATGCAGCTTCAGAAGCCGGGATATCGAGATTGTATGGAGGTATCCATTTTAAAGACGGAGATCTTGAAGGGCGCAAATTAGGCACCAAAGTTGGGTGCGAAGTTTGGGATAAAGTATGTCAATATTTCGAAGCAGAACTGGGATAAGGAATTGGTATGTGATAATTTCTTAGATGAAGTCTTTGTATATTTATATGAAAGATAAATAGATAAGCAATATAAGATCAAAACAAATAGATGAAAGTAATCTCAATTGCAAATTTTAAAGGGGGTGTTGGTAAAACAACTACAGCAATAAATTTGGCTGCAGGTCTAAAAAAGAAAGGAAAAAAAGTATTACTGATCGATGTAGATCCGCAAGCCAATTTAACACAATCATTAGGAATTACAGAAGATATAGAAAACTCTGTATATACTGTGTTGCATAAAGAAGCCTTTGGGGAAAAAACTAAGATTACAGATGTAGTAATTAATGCCTCGGGATTAGACATCGTACCATCATCTTTGGATTTGGCAGGAGCAGAATTAGAATTGGCAAGTGTTTATGGTCGAGAGCAGATTCTTTCTCAGTTAATTAAGCCTTTGAAAGGTTATGATTATGTATTTATAGATTGTCCCCCATCAATGAGTATGTTAACGATTAATGCATTGGTGAGTAGTGATCATGTTTTGATTCCGCTCCAAGCAGAATTTTTACCTTTAAAAGGAGTGCGCAGCTTTTTAAAACATTTTGAATTGGTAAAGAAACTCAATAAAAAGATTTCTTTGTTGGGGTTTGTCCTGACAAAATTTGACTACAGAAAAAAAATGAATCAACAGGTCAAAGAACAACTTTTAAAGGAGTTTTCTGATAAATTAGTTTTTAAAACACACATACGAAGTAATATTTCTTTAGCAAATGCTCAAGAAAAGGGAAAAGACATTTATTCTTATGATAAGAATGCTAATGGAGCTAAAGATTACAGTGAGCTCACTACAGAATTCTTGTCTAAGTTCAAGTAAGTTCGACATAAGAAAGTAGTTAAAAAAATAGAAGCGATGAAAAATATATTCTCTGGTCGTAGAAACAAAAGTCCACATACAAATGAAGAAGCAGAAAAAGAAGCTACTCCTTTTTTTGCAAAAGAAAATAAAAAACCATTTTTTAATACTTCAAAAGGAGCGATACAGCCCAAATTAGCTGTTGGTCAGCCAGGTGATAAGTATGAAAAAGAAGCGGATAGTATGGCGGATGCGGTAGTGAACAATTCGGCGAAACCGGATATTCAGAATAAAGAGATTAGTGACATCCAAAGAGAATCGTTAGCAACACCACAAGAAGATGAAAAGTTAGGTACGGCAGAGCAGCGAGTAGAAGAAGATAAATTGGTGCAAGAAAAACCTGAGGTTCAAAAAATGGAAGGAAAAGAAGAAGAGGAACCCGTGCAGATGATGAGTAAGGAAGAAGAGGAACCTGTGCAGATGATGGGAGAAGAAGAGGAAGAACCTGTGCAGATGATGAGCGAGGAAGAAGAGGAACCTGTTCAGATGATGGGTGAAGAAGAAGAGGAACCTGTGCAAATGATGGAGGGTGAAGAAGAGGAAGAAGTGCAAGCAAAACATAACTCGAATACCACCAGACAAACTGCCAATACAGGATTATCTAATGCTATTAAAGAAAAATCTGGAAAAGGAAAACAATTACCTAAAAATGTAAAAGAAGAAATGGAAACTTCTTTTGGTACGGATTTCACCGATGTTAATATTCATACAGATCAAGAAGCGGCTAGAATGAACAAAGAGTTAGGTGCTCAGGCATTTACACATGGTAATGACGTGTATTTTAATTCAGGGAAGTATAATCCAGAATCGAATAAAGGAAAACATCTGCTTGCACATGAGTTAACTCATGTCGTACAACAAGGAGGAAAAAAAAAATCCAAAAAGAAGCAGAAGTAGATGCTTCAGGAAATTACACGAATAACTATATTTTTAGACAGAACTCTTTTTTTAGAAGGGTCAAAGCAGCCGTGTCGGATGGTCCTTTAGTTGATAATGAAATCCAAGAACTCAGACAATATGCTATAGCTAGAAATGGAACAGTTAAACATTCAGAGTTATTATTAATGGCAGCTATGCGATCTACCGCCAATGCTACTTTGTTAACAGCACATAGAAGAGGTAGTTTTATACTGCCTATGGCATCAATATCACAAGTTAACAGGGATTATATTGTTAATTTTAATAGAGAATCAATACCAAATGATATTCATGCTTTACGATTTAGAAGACTTATGGTGAGATTAGGGATAAGTTCAGAAAACATTACTGATTTAAATGATGAAATCGAAACAAGAATTTTTGAAGAAATAGAAACAGCAGGAGGTAGATCATTTCATAGGCAAGCAGAAAGCATAGTAATACATTTAATGTCGGGATCTTCTGTCGAGCCGTTAAGTGTTCTTAATGCAATGAACAATGCATCTTCTGATAGTACTTCTGGGGATAAAGTAATGGCTGGGATTACATACATTATAGCCAAAGAATATAACCACCCCTTAGCAAATAGATTGTTAAATGGTTCGCTTAAAGTAGACGCTTTGATCCCTAGGGTTTATAGAAGATTACAAGGTGAAGGAGACGCATCATATCAATATTCTACAGATCAGGATATCGGAAAAGCTGATACTTTATATTTACCAACTAATTTAGAGTTAGCTCAAATTACCGATAGAGCATTAATTATTCATGAACTAACTCATGCTCAGGATGATTTTAATACCACAACGGCAACCGATATAAGCACAATTGATTTAGAAATGAATGCATATAGGTCTCAAAGTAAATATGTTATGGATGAGATTAGAAATGTGCCTTCTGGATCTGCACCAGGCTGGGTAACTTCTGCTTCTAGACTAGCCAATGCTAATTTAACACATTATTGGGGCTTTGTTTCAGCTGCAAAACGTGCGCCGAGTACATATAATACAGTACTTAATGAGATATTAAGTGCAGCACCAACTTCAAAATCTTTAAGTCAAATAGCAACCGATATTGGTAATTCAATATCGGTTATTGATACAAACTTAAGAAACGCAATTATTAATATGAGAGATAGTCGAGGAAGGAATCTATATAATTCAACATCTACTACTCGCGTAGATGGAGGAGCAGGCCATTTTTTTAATTAATTTATTTTAAAAAAACACGTAATTACGAAGAATTAAAATGACAGATTTACTAGAGTTCAATTACCTTAAAGAATTAATAGAATTTCGCTTAGATACTTATTTTAAATTAGAGTCTACAATTCCAGAACCAGTAATGCCAGAGTTAAAAAAATGGTCTATTCACGTTCCGGATCTATTGGTAAAAGCAAAATTAACTACAGAAGAAAAGTTAGTATTGCTGGTTACCCTATGTCCACATATTTATGGTAATCTATTAGATAGTATTATCCAAAATAAGTTGACTTCTACCGGGGATTTCCCTCAGTTAGGAGGAATAAGAGGTAAAAATTTTAGAGGTTTTATTCCCACTGGAGAAACAATTTTGTTTTTATTAGCGGCAGATGATGACCTTAAAAAGAAAAAGAAAATACATCAGTTTTTTGGGCCAGACCACTTTTTTAATAAACAAAGAATTCTTTGGTTAGAAGATGCTCCTGAGGGGGAACCTAAAATGAGCGGAAAACTAGTCTTATCTAATGATTATGCAGAAATTTTCCTATTAGGAAAAGCAAATAAGCCAGGTTTTAGTATGAAATTTCCAGCTCAAGTCATTGAGACTGAAATGGAATGGGAAGATCTAGTATTGAATAAAGATACCAATAAACAAATTCAAGAACTTCAGACTTGGATTACACATGGAGATACATTGCTTAATGATTGGGGAATGTATAAAAAACTAAAACCGGGATATAGAGTATTATTTCATGGTCCCCCAGGAACGGGAAAAACGCTTACGGCTAGTTTGCTCGGAAAGCATACCGGTAAAGATGTGTATAAAATTGATTTGTCAATGGTAGTTTCAAAATTTATAGGCGAAACCGAAAAAAATCTAGCAAATCTTTTGGCAAAGGCAGAAAAAACAGAAAACATTCTTTTCTTTGACGAGGCTGATGCGTTATTTGGTAAACGTACAAATGTTAGAGATGCACATGATAAATATGCAAATCAAGAGGTTTCTTATCTGCTGCAGAGAATAGAAGGTTATAAAGGACTTGTAATTCTTGGATCCAATCTAAAAAGTAATATTGATGAGGCTTTCATCAGAAGATTTCAGGCTATTATCCATTTTCCTTTACCAAAGGCATCTGAACGATTGGTTTTATGGCAAAAAGCATTTCCGAAGAAAATAAGACTACACACCGATGTAAATTTAATGAGCATTGCTCAAAAATATGAGCTATCTGGGGCAGAGATTATGAATATTGTTCAGTATGCTTGTTTATGTGCGCTAGAGGCAAAACAAAAAACAATTTATCATGAATATATTGTAAATGGTATTCGAAAAGAATTTCAAAAAGGGGGGAGAATTATGCGATAATACTAGTAAACAATAAGATACAAAAAAGCCTTAGAAAATTAATTCCTAAGGCCTAATCGTGATTTTTTTATTATGGAAAAATGGGCTAATTCCAACTAACAAAAAATCCCTTAACAACAAAGTCGAAAAATATTCTTTTTCCTTACAAGGTTTATGAATTGAATGTTAAGTAATTATAAAATAATCAATCAACCTACTTTTATACTTTGAAAATTATAGCACATTGAACCGATCGGTTTTTACACCCTGGTCAGAAATGATATAGAGTAAATAAGAACCTGTTTTCAATTCAGACGCGTCTAACTGGAAACTGTTTTGACCAGCACCTACTTTACCTAAGCTAACCTTCTTAATTACTCTACCTTGAATATCAAGAATTTTTATGTCAATTTCTGAACCTTCAGTTAATTTAATACTTAAGTTGAGAATGGTATTGCTTAATGGGTTTGGGTAGATGCGTACATTCTTATTTTTTTCAACGAGATTGGTTTTTGATCTACTCGCTTTACAACCAGCAGATGTAGGTTCCCAGAACCAAGTACTAATCGTAGGGTCGTAGCCAGGATTATCATGCTCGCAGATATAGTTGGATCCGCTATATGATACGATGTCTCCAGTATAATATTGGGTTCCTGCTGACCATGGCGCACAGGTTCCTCCACCAGAACCACCATCACAATTTTGAGAGGTTGGGTCCCAAAACCATGTGCTAATTACGGGATCATAACCAGGATTATCATTTACGCAGATATAATTACTGCCTTTATACTTTACAATATCGCCTACATTGTATTGTGTACCTGCTGACCAAGCGGTACATGAACCAGAACCGTCTCCACCTCCTCCGTCTCCACCTCCTCCGTTATTCAGTTTAGCATCAATAGTGTTAAGCAACGAATAGGAAGGGTTTGAGTGATCTTGGTCAATAGCCCAAATCATGATGCCGCCAATGTTCTCATTTAAAGCTAGTTGTACTTTATCCTCAATCAATTTTTTTGCATTGTAACCATAGCCGTTTGATTGATCGCAAGTGTTATTGTTGGGATAGACTTTGTTTGGAGCACTAGGATCTGCTGCTACAATGTCTTTATAAGCCATAGAAGCGCCGCTAGAATTCCAACCGTAGAAGGGAAGGCCTAATTGTAGTTTCGAACTAGCTACCCCGCGACTCTGCCAATAATTTATGGCATTAGCAGCAAAAGTGTATGTTGAATGATTTATCCTTGGGCTAGCATCATAAGCCATGATATGAATATCATCTAGATATTGCAGGGCAGCTGAAGAGAAATATTGACCTCTAAATGCAGATGCAGGTACAGCTGTAGAAAGTTCTAAATTTTTTGTTGGATGTGTATTCATCTTTGTTCTAAGTGCTGCTAATAAATCAACATATAATCCTTGACTACTTGCACTAGGATATTCCCAATCTATATCGATACCGTCTAAGTTATATTGTACAACCATATTGTAGAGGTTGTTTACAAAATTTGTTTTTGCAATCCCTTTAGATACCGCATCGAACGCTTCTGGGTTTGCATCAGCAGCACAAGGTCCAGATTGATTTGCATAGCTGCACGGAAACCAACCTCCTACTGCAAGAATAGCTTTAGCTCCTTGAGCGTGTGCTATAGATGTCATAGTACTAAGGTAAGTACCGTCTATAGCATTTAACTTACCATCTAAATCAGGGTGAATGGTTGCAAATGAGTAAATGACATGTGTCAACTTAGAGGCTTGATCTGAAGTGATTTGATTTTTCCAACTTTGCATATATCCCACTCTTTTTTGAGCATGTGTTTGTAGCGTTGTAAATAGTAGGGTTGTTAGCAAAAATAACTGGAGATAGTAGTGCAATTTTCTCATGAGAATATGGTTTTTAAGAGTTAAGTTTTTTAATTTATATTTTTTAGTATTTAGTAGGTCTTCAAAACAGAGATTAAACTAAAAACAACAAAATGTAGATATAAAGATTGTCATGTTCAGGTTAGCCTTGGTTATTTTATAGTTGTTTACTCTTATAAAGTATATTAAAAGTAAAATGAAGTATTGATACTAAGCCTTTTTTTAGCTTAATGGTGAGAGTTTGTAGCTTAACTGCACTATCTAAAGATGTGTAGCTAGTTTTTTCTTAAGTTTTTTAGTTATTAATCTTAAGTAGTTCATGTAAAACCAGAAAATAGGGGATAATGCAGAAAACATCATTGTTCTCATAACCAATGATGATTAAATAATGCTAAAAATGATCGATATAACTTTAATATTACAAAACAAAAAAGCCTCAACTTTAATAAGTTAAGGCTTAATTTTGCTCCCCCTCTTGGGCTCGAACCAAGGACCCTTTGATTAACAGTCAAATGCTCTAACCAACTGAGCTAAGGAGGAATTTTGGTCTTGCAAATATAGAGCGTTTTTCTCTTTTTGCGAGTGCAAATATATACTATTTTTTAGTTCTCAAAAAGATTTTTTCAATTTTTTATACTTTTTATTTCATAAAGTATAAATCAAGAAAAAATAACACACTCTAAATCCAATTTTATTTTGGGATAATTAATGTCATAAACCCCTAAGTCATTTTTTGATACTCAGGGATTTATTAAGCTACCTCGTCATAAAAAGCCTACCCATTATTCTTAATAGTTAGAGATAGCAATTTTTTTAGAATGAAATTATTTCTTTTGGATAAGGAAAAGATGGCATAGAAGGATGATTTGGTCTTGTACAACCGTTTCCTGATCCGTCATCAATAACCCCATTTGTTGGACCTGTTCCACCATTGATGTTTTTTGCTTCTAAATTTGTTAATTCGATTACGTTTTTCATCTTTTAATTGATTTTATAATTTTAATATTCCTGTACCTTATATTTTGGTAACTGATGTAAAACTAATCGTACTATGTCTCAAATTTTGAGATATGGTTTGATAATCATGGAAAAAGATGAAAATTGTTATTTATCAATAGGAATACTATAAAAAAAAGCCCACTCGTAAGAAATTTGGAGTGGGCTTTTAAAATATTTTTAAGAATGACTACTTATCCAAAGACTGCTTTGTATATGTCATTACCATTGGCAAAAAGTAATAATGTAATAAGAATAATAAATCCAGCTAGTTGGGCATACTCCATGAATTTATCATTAGGTTTTCTACCTGTTATAATCTCATATAACAAAAACATTACATGCCCTCCATCTAAAGCTGGAATAGGAAGTATATTCATAAATGCTAATATGATCGATATAAAAGCAGTAGTACTCCAGAATGCCCCCCAGTTCCAAGTATCTGGAAAAAGGCCTCCAATCGCTCCAAAACCACCTACGCCTTTATAAGCACCTGTACTAGGATTAAAGATTTTTTTCATCTGTTTTACATAACTACTAAGCGTTGATGTACCTTTATGAATACCTGCAGGAATAGATTCTAAGAAAGAATACTTTATTGTTTTAAGACTAAACGCGCCATATTTTTCTAATTGACTATAAGCCGCAAGATAACTTAACCCAAGTTTTGCCTCTTCATTTATCTTAAGTGAAACTATTTTTTCTGACCCATTCTCATTGCTTACCGTGAAACTGGCTTCAGAATTTTTATTATTTTCTAAAAATGAAACAATCTCATCATAATAAGCAACTTTGTTTCCATTAATTGCAACAATACGATCTCCTTCGCTCAAATCTGCTCCAGTATTGTGAGAACCTGCAGAAATTTCGTTAATTATAAAAGGAACACGTACCGATAAAAAAGAGGTCTTCTCATCACTCTCTAGTAATTTGGCGATAAAATCAACAGGTATTTCTTGATCAAAAGTTCTTCCATCTCTTTGGATGGTCATGATATTGCCATTAATGATTTCTAAAGGTAATTTTCCAAATTCTTCAATTTTAGTACCATCGATAGCTAAAATATTATCGCCGGTTTGTATACCTAGTTTGTCTCCTATTTCTTGATTAGTAACATGAAATCCGTCTTTTAAACTATCTGCCTGAATATAAATATCACCATAACTATAGGCTATTCCGATATAAATGATAATTGCCAGAATAAAGTTTACGGTAACTCCACCAAGCATAATAATTAATCGTTGCCATGCTGGTTTAGATCTAAACTCCCATGGTTGTGGTGGCCCGGCCATTTGTTCTTTATCCATGCTTTCATCAATCATTCCGGCAATTTTAACATAACCACCTAAAGGTAACCAGCCAATACCATAAACAGTCTCACCTATTTTTTTCTTGAAAAGTGAATATTTTACATCAAAAAAGAGATAAAACTTTTCAACTCGAGTTTTAAATAACTTGGCAGGAATAAAATGTCCTAACTCGTGAAGAACGATAAGAATTGATAAACTTAATAGTAGCTGTATTGCTTTTATAAAAAATGGACTCATGGGTCGAATTGAAAATTAAATCACGCAAAAGTAACCTTTTAGACGAGCATATAAAAATATCGATAACTCATATCATAAGATTTAGTATATTTTTAATGTATGCAAAGGATTTTATAACTAATAATCCTTGTAATTTTGCAGATATAAAAGGTGGTTATGCTTCAGTTTTTTTCTCGATATAAATTTTTTGCGGTAGTGCTCTTTGTATTATCCTCGATTATTATTTCAATTATTTATTCCATTCTTAAACCCGATAAAAAATTATTGGTTTATAAACCTGAAATGGTAAATGCAGAGTTAGTGGATACTACAGTACAATATATCAGGAAGTACCATAAAATCGCAGATTTTAATTTAACTAATCAAAATGGGGAGAAAGTTACGCAAGACACCTATAAAGATAAGATTTATGTTGCTGATTTTTTCTTTACAACTTGCCAAACAATTTGTCCAATAATGACTGGACATATGAAAGAAATCCAAGATCGACTAAAAAATGATAATGAAGTGTTATTACTATCACATAGCGTTACGCCAAAAATTGATAGTGTTGCTAGATTAAAGAAATATGCTTTAGAAAAAGGGGTTGATGATACAAAATGGAATCTAGTTACTGGGGATAAGAAGCAAATCTATGATCTAGCGCGTAAATCATATTTAGCAGCAAAATCTGATGGAGACGGTGGGCCTTATGATATGGTGCATACAGAAAATTTTGTGTTAGTTGATACAAAAAAAAGGATTCGAGGGTTTTATGATGGTACCAATCCAGAAGATATTGATAAGCTCTTAGAGGATATTGCTATTTTAAAAAAGGAAAAGGTCAAGAAATGATCTTCAAATTTATAAATAGACGAGTCCGAAATTAGAAACTGTAAAGGTCTAAGATCTTAAGACCTATTAGGTTTTTTACTTCGAACTCGTCTAAATAAATGTTTTTGAATATAAATTCAGTTATTTAGTTATTACCCTTGTAAAGGACATTCTGCTGGATTTTCGTCACATACTGCATCGATCCAAGGTTGGAATCCTTCGTAAAAAGTTTCGTTAAAGAATTCGATTAACTCATTAAAATCAACATCTTCAAATAATTCATCAGCTCCTAGTGGTTCTTCAGGATTTAATAATGTGTGATTTAGAAATTCTATTTCAGATTCTCCTTCTAGTTCTATGGTAAGTCTAAGAGGTTGATTGGTCAGATTTCCCGTATCTGTAAAAGGAAATGGGAAATGCCAATTTTCATTACTTGTAGAGCAGGCTCCGATAGGACCAGAAAAGTGTATGCCGTCAAAGTAATAACTGTTTCCAAACATATTTTGTACTGAACTATTAGGGCCATTTTCTGGAACATAATTATACGGATCACTATTCACTAATTGCCCATCTCCAGTTTCCCAAATAAATCTTGAAGGTTTTTTAATTCTCATTCCACAAAAATTATTGGGTAATATTACTTCGTCTTCGTAAAAAGGAAGAGTAGGTAAAAATTGTACAGGAATCGTGATTCTTGGTTTTTCATCAATGATTGTGGTGAAATCTACAACAATTCGATAATTTTGGGATCCAAGCGTACCATAAGACAGGTCGATATGAGCAGGAAGTTGTGGAAAATCACCTGGGGTTACATTTCCATTGTCTCCGCCATTTCCAGGGTCGATTTCTACATCTTTTTTATCCATCATAAAATCAAATTGATCTTTACCCATGGCATTTTTTACTCGTAAACGAAATGAGGTTTTTTTAGAGGTATTCCATGCATAAGTATACACTTTGGTACTATTTGCAGGAACTTCGAAACCTTTTGGGATTAACTCTGAAGGATTCTTCATAGATTTCCACCTTCTATTGGCATAATATTCAAAATATAATTCAGGACCCACATATGCACTACAAGGAGGACTTTGACATAAACCACCTGTAGGACTGTTCGACGTATAATGATCATTGCTGCTGTTTTGAACAGCTTTACTGCAAATTTTTCCTCGCCACTTTTTGATGTCATTCATTACAGCATGTAGTTTGTAACGTGTACCTTTATTACATGCAGACGGAGATAAACTTGCACAATCATTTACAAAACCTTGATAATTATTTGGCGTTTTATCTAAAGCAACGAACTCTGGAGTACCTAAAAAACCGCCAGCGATAGAGTTGGTAAACGAGCTGTTTTTACAAGCAATAGTTCTTCTTGGGTTTCCAGCGATACCAATAGGTAAATTTATAGCAGCATTACGTGCCCATCCCTGAGATTCTGATGTTTTGTTTAAAGTATTTTTGTTTTTAATGGTTAAAAAAGAAGGCACTGGTGTTCCCGGTTCAGAAAGTGCCCAGAAAATCTCTTCTTCACTAATATTATCGTTCATTTCATTAATATTAGCAAGAACAGAACATTCATTACAATCACTCTCTTCTAGTAAAAAAGTACCTTTAAGTTCTCCGTCCTCGATATTATGAAAACTGATTTTGTTTCCATTTTCTAGGATAACTTCAGCTTTGTTTTCAGAAATTTCCTGATCAAGAATTGTGCTATCTGTAGGATATTCTGTTTTTTCACATGAAATAATGAAGAGACTACAGAAGATGATGCATACATAAGTTTTAAAATTTGAAATCATTGTGCGGTATTTTTAATAAATACCTACTCTCTTTAAGGCTTTTCGGTTTCCGCCTGTTTCTAAATTTAGATGTTAGCGAATCTACTTTGTGGATGAAATTTAAGTGTCCGAAAATTTTGATTTTCAAAGATATTGGACTCAAAATGGGGTGTATGCCTATACATACAGCGTTAAAAACCTATTTTTTGAGATGTGTTTTTTTGATTTAAAAAACAAAATTCATGATATGTCATTTGTATTTTGAAAAATTTAGCTTTTCGAATACGATTTTTTCCCCTATTTTTGCGTTGTTTAAAATTAATCTAAATAAATACTTGAAGACTACAATAGCTAATCTTAAAAGAGGCCAACGTGCATTAATTAAGGAGATTACTTCAGATATTATTCCTCTTAAGCTACTAGAAATGGGATGTTTGCCTGGTAATGAAGTAGAATTGCTTCAAACGGCTCCGTTTCAATGCCCTATGTATCTTACTATAAATGGTAGTCATCTTGCAATCCGAAAAGAAATTGCAGCTCAGATAGAAGTTCAGATTATATAATTGCAAGGAGTATTTATGGCAAAGCAAATTAAAGTTTCACTTATAGGAAACCCCAATACTGGAAAAACATCTGTTTTTAATTTGCTTACTGGTCTGAATCAGCAAGTAGGTAATTATCCAGGAATCACAGTCGAAAAAAAGGAAGGGATTTGCAAGTTGTCTCGTGGTGTAAAAGCTCATATTCTTGATTTACCTGGAACTTACAGTCTCAATGCTTCATCTCTTGATGAAAATGTAGTGATTGAATTGCTACTTAATAAAAAAGACAAAGATTTTCCCGATGTAGCCGTAGTGGTAAGTGATGTAGAAAATCTGAAAAGAAACTTGCTTCTTTTTACACAGATTAAAGATTTAGAAATTCCGACAATTTTAGTGATCAATATGGCTGATCGCATGAATAGGAAAGGGATTACTTTAGATATTCCTTTGTTGGAAAAGGAACTTAATACTAAAATAGCGTTAATAAGTGCTCGTAAAAATCAGGGTATTGATGAGCTTAAAAAATTGATAGAATCTTACGGATCATTATCTAAAACACCTTGTGTAAATGCATTATCATTTGCTCCAGAATATTTTGAAAGATTACAAAAAGCGTTTCCGAACGAATCATTATATAAACTTTGGTTAGTAATTACTCAAGATGTAAACTTTAGAAAGATTGATAAGCAGGATATATCATTAGCACCAGATTTTAAGATTAAGTCAGAAAGTGAGCTCAAAAGATTACAGCAAAAGGAAACCATTAAGCGATATCAATTTATTAATAATGTTCTCAAAAAAGGACAAGTTATTGATGAAAAGGCAGCGACTGGTATGCGTGCAAGATTAGATAGAGTGCTTACTCATAAATTTTGGGGGTATTTTATATTCTTTTGCATTCTCTTATTAATATTTCAGACAATTTACGATTGGTCATCATACCCGATGGATCTTATCGATGAGGGTTTTGCCTGGTTAAGTGAAACTACAAAATCTATTTTGCCCGAAGGGCCATTTGTAGATTTAATTACAGAGGGTATTATCCCTGGACTTGGAGGTATTGTTATTTTTATTCCACAGATTGCATTTTTATTTCTTTTTATATCCATTTTAGAAGAAAGTGGTTATATGAGTAGAGTGGTTTTTCTGATGGATAGAGTAATGCGAAAATTCGGATTAAGTGGTAAAAGTGTTGTTCCATTAGTTTCAGGAACCGCATGTGCAATTCCGGCAGTTATGGCTACTCGAAATATAGAGAACTGGAAGGAAAGATTGATTACTATTCTAGTGGTACCGTTTACTACTTGTTCGGCTAGATTGCCAGTGTATCTTATTATAATTGCATTAGTGATTCCAGATAAAAAAATTGGTTGGATATTTAGTTATCAAAGTCTGACTTTAATGTTGTTGTACTTTCTTGGATTTGCAACAGCGGTTGGATCTGCATGGATATTAAATAAAATATTAAAGATTAAAAGTAAATCTTACTTTGTGATCGAAATGCCTGGATATAAGGTGCCCTTGTTTAAGAATGTGGCTATAAATGTTATCGAAAAAACTAAGGCTTTTATTTTTGGTGCCGGAAAAATAATTTTAGCAATATCAATTATATTATGGGTATTGGCAAGCTTTGGACCTAATGATAATTTTAATAATGCTAAAGAAATAGTAACCGAGAAATACACGAATTTATCAGAACAAGATTTAGAAAATGAAATTGCTTCGTATAAGCTAGAACATTCCTTTATAGGATATGCAGGTAAAGCAATAGAACCTATAGTTGCTCCTTTAGGATATGATTGGAAAATTGGTATCGGAATCATAAGTTCTTTTGCTGCTAGAGAAGTTTTTGTAGGAACATTGGCAACAATTTACAGCGTTGGTAGTGACGAAGAAGAAACTATAAAAAACAGAATGGCTGCAGAAGTAAGTGCAAAAACAGGAGAACCATTATTTAATCTAGCTAGCGGAATTTCTTTATTACTATTTTATGCTTTTGCAATGCAGTGCATGAGTACTCTAGCTATTGTAAAACGAGAAACTAATGGATGGAAATGGCCAATGGCACAACTTGTATTTATGAGTGTCTTAGCGTATAGTATTTCTTTAATTGCTTACCAGGTTTTGAAATAAATAATGTAATTTTTAATATCTTTAAACGACAATTTAAAAATCATGAATATTCTTGTACAAAATATATTGGTATTACTAGTGTTTGCGGGAGCGATTGGTTTTATTGTTAGAAAGTTTTTTTGGAAACCATCAATGGCTTCTGCTAAGAAAAAAAGCTCAAAATCCTGCGGTAACTCTGGTTGTGGATGTCATTGATCCTTATAATCATAGGATATTACTTAGATTATAAACACAATCCCAAGCAGTTTATATCTGATCTTAAAGGGGGATTATCTTTTCTATCAATACTTATATTCTTTTTCCTTTTTGTATTGTATATATTGGACTCAGGAGTCTTGTATGCTATTTTTGGAATAGCAATTGTACTACCCATGACATTAATATTAAGACAATACTTTAAAAAGAAATCATCACTTCTTTAATCGCTTTAAAGGTGTGCTACTAATTAAGTATACGCCAACAAAAATTAGAATACAACATAAAAGTTTCGTGACTGTTATATCACCTTGGTATTGACTATTTACTACAAGATAAGACACTATACCAACTAATATCATTGCAACTGCCGGTTGTACATAAATATAGCTACTAGAAACGGTTGGCTTTACATATTGTAGTGCAAACATATTAAGTAAATAAGCTAAAAAAGTTGGACCTACCACTACATAAAATAGGGATATCCAATTTGAAAACTCGAATGCGTGAAAATCCGTATTAATTAAGGGGCTGATACAAAATGGAAACATCGCTATAAACCCGAAAGAAAAAGTCCATACGATAACTGTCATGGGTTTGTATTTGGCCATGAGTGGCTTAATAATTACTAAATAAAAAGCAAAAGCTAATGCATTAATAGCAATAAAAACGTTGCCAATAAGAGATCCGGTTCCTAGTCCAGAGTTTCCTAAATAGATCAATAAAACAGCTCCAAGGCCACCAATTGATATGCCAAGAATTCGTTGAGTTGTTAAAGGTTCTTTTAGTAAAAAATAACTTATGATTACAGTGAAAATAGGCATTGCCGTAATTATAATTGCAGCATCAACGGGCGAGGTTAGACTAAGACCATTCATAGAGAAATACTGATTTGTAGCAACACCTAAAACTCCGCATAATGCAAGTCTAGGGATATCTCTTTTCTCTACTTTTTCTTTAATAAAAAATTTCAGAAATAGAAATAAAAGTCCTGCGCCACTAATACGAAGAAACACCAAAGCAGAAGCTTCAATTTTATGCGGCATTAGCCCTTTAGCAATAAGGTAATTAGCACCATAAGTAATATTAACTGTTAATAAGGCGAGATGAGCTTTAGCTTTATTTGAAATCATTTGGCAAAGAAAGCAAAACCAACTGGATTCATGAGGTACTGTCTTCGTTATTTAACAATTAATTCAAGAAAATATGCTGTCTTCATAATAGGTCCTTCAGAAGTTGGATAAGGGCTAACATTAAATGCATAAATTGTTTTTTGGTCTGTTACAAGTAATTGTATTGCTTTATCAGGTGAAGAAGATTTTGAATCAAAAACAAGTTCTTTTTCTTCAATTACTTTTTTGTTCTCAGAGATTTCAATAAGAATTTTTACCTCGCCTTGCCACATGCAAGATACACCTGTTGGGCATCTAGAATCTTCAAGTACACGAACAAATTTGATGCTTTTTGAGTCAAAGTCTAAGCTATGTTCGATTTTAAGTTTTGAAATTATTTTTGGGATTTCAATTTTGGTAGTATCCTGAGCAATTGTTGAAGCAGTCGATACTATATATAGCAGTAGAATAAGTAATCGTCTCATAGCGCGTTTAACAGAAGTTAAAGATATACAAAAAACAACGTGTATAGCTTTAAAGTCTGATCTTATTTCGGAATTTTGAACATACTTCTAAAGTATGATATGAATAAAAAAACAGCAATTGTTATTGGTTCAGGTATGGCAGGTCTTGCAGCTGCGATACGTCTGCAAAACCAAAATTTCAATGTTTTGGTTTTAGAATCTAATACCACACCTGGCGGAAAAGTAACAGAGTTTAAAAAGAATGGGTACCGATTTGATTGTGGTCCTTCTTTATTTACAATGCCACAGTTTATTGAGGAACTATTCAAGAGCAGCAGAAAAGATATTAGCAAGTACCTTAACTATGTAAAAAAAGAGAAAGTTTGCAATTACTTTTATGAAGATACAACTCGGTTTACTGCATTTGCAGACAAAAACAAGTTTGCCCAAGAGGCTTCATCCGTTTTTGATGTAAAAGCATCTCAAATTTTAAAATATTTCGAAAAGAGCAAGCAAAAATATGACCTTACTAGCTCAATATTTTTATCAAGTTCTCTGCATAAGTTTTCTACATACTTCTCTAAAGATACTTTAAAGGCAATTGCGAAGATTGGTGTGTTGGATATTGATTCAACATTACATAAGGTTAATACATCAGCATATAAAGACCCTAGATTGGTACAGTTTTTTGATCGATTTGCAACATATAATGGTTCATCTCCTTATAAAACTCCTGGGATCATGTCTATGATTCCGCATTTAGAACAACACTACGGAACGTTTTTTCCGCAAGGAGGAATGTATAGCATAACAAAAAGCTTATATCAATTAGCACTAGATTTAGGAGCAAAATTTAGATTTAATACTACAGTTGATCAAATTGTTGTTGAAAACAAAAAGGCTAAAGGGGTTTTAATCAAAGATGAATATCTTCAAGCAGATATAGTAGTTTCAAATATGGATATTGTGCCTACGTATCAAAAAATGCTTCCGGATCAAAAGCATCCTAATAAAATACTCAAACAATCTAGATCAAGTTCTGCTCTTATATTTTACTGGGGAATCAAACGAGTGTTTTCAGAATTAGAGTTGCATAACGTATTTTTTGCAAAAGAGTATAAGGATGAATTTGATGCTATTTTTAATAAAAAAGAAGTTTCAAAAGATCCTACGGTTTATATTAATATAAGTTCAAAAAACGAGCCTAATGATGCCCCTGACGGTTGCGAAAATTGGTTTGTAATGATAAATGTGCCGTGCAATGAAAATCAAGATTGGGATACGATCATAGAAACGTCAAGACAGCATATTTTGAAAAAAATATCTAGGATTTTGAAAGTAGACATTCGGCGTTTAATAGAAACTGAAGAAATTTTGGATCCAAAGTCTATAGAATCTAAAACCCAATCATATAAAGGCTCATTGTATGGTTCATCAAGTAATAATAAGTATGCTGCCTTCTTAAGGCATGCTAATTTTTCTGGTAAAATTAAAAATTTGTATTTCTGTGGTGGCAGCGTGCATCCAGGCGGTGGCATACCACTGTGTTTATTGTCAGGAAAGATAGTTTCAGAACTAGTTCAAAAAGATTTTAAGAAATAATTTATATGCACTCAAGTACAAAAAATATAATATCTGCTGTTATCATTTGGCTGTTTACTATCTCGGGAATTATAGGTATTCTTATCGGGTATGAAGATTGGTTTTTACCACTTACCTGCCTTAACCTAGTTATTTATCTGATACTTATTATTTGGAACGCTGGATTCAACAAGAATTTATTGCTCTTTTTGTTAATTCCGTTTAGCATAGGAATGATAACAGAATTTTTGGGAGTTAACTACGGTTTGATTTTTGGGAATTATGAATACGGAAATAATTTAGGTGCTAAGATTTATGGTGTACCTTGGATTATTGGCGTGAATTGGGCGATTTTAGTATATTGTTCTGCAGGATTGGTGATAAAAATTCATAAAAACATATTTTTAACATCTGCTTTGGCCGCTATGCTAATGGTTCTTTTAGATGTGGTTATCGAAAGAGTCGCTCCTAAATTTGATTTTTGGCAATTTGAAAATAATGTAGTTCCTATCCAAAACTACGTAGGGTGGTTTTTTACTGCATTTTTGGCGCACATACTTTTTCAAAAAAGCGTAAAAGTATTTCATTTCAAGATATCGCTACATATTTTTATTGCTATATTGGTGTTTTTTACGACTTTTTCTTTTCTGTAGATGCAAAATTTTGATTATATCATTTCGGGTTCTGGAGCGTCAGGATTAATGTTGGCCTACCACATGGCAATTGATCCTTTTTTTGATGAAAAGCAAATTTTAATCTTAGATAAAGAAGTCAAAAATCAAAATGATCGTACTTGGTGTTTTTGGGAAAAAGACTTGGGGATTTGGGATGAAATTGTAAGTAAAAAGTGGAATACCATTTATTTTGGGAGTCAAAAATTTTCAGATACTATAAAAATCCTCCCATATCAATATAAATTGATCAGAAGCAAAGATTTTTATACATATATTTTTGATACAATAAAGACAAAATCTAATATAACCTTTCACCATGAAAGTATTATCTCTATTAGCGATGAAGGAGATAAAGCTATTGTTAAAACGGATACTCGAATTTATATTGGTCAAAAAATCTTTAATAGTGTGATGCTATCCACTGATTTTAAAAATCAAAAGCAATATCCTGTTTTAAATCAACATTTTGTTGGTTGGTTTGTAAAAACTACTACTTCAATTTTTGATGCTGATACAGCCACTTTTATGGATTTTGAACTAGCCCAGCAAGGAAATACACGATTTATGTATATGCTTTCACTTTCTAAAAATGAAGCATTGTTTGAGTATACTTTATTTTCTGAAGATCTTTTGGAATATCAGGATTATGAAACAGAAATCATTAAGTATTTAGAAAACAAAGGAATTACAGATTACGAAATTGTCGAAAAGGAGCAAGGTTGTATTCCTATGACATGCTATGATTTTAGAAAACATAATTCGAAAAATATCATACATATTGGTACCGCAGGTGGTTGGACCAAACCCAGTACTGGATTTACTTTTAGCTTAACCTTAAAAAAGATTAAGGAACTTACCTTTTACTTAAAAGCTGGTAATACCAATATGTCTAAATTTGGAAAAAGAAACAGGTTTTGGTATTACGATCTACTATTTATAGACCTTTTGTATAAGAAAAATTATATTGGAGCGACATTGTTTTCAAAGTTATTTCAAAAGAACAAAGGAGTTAAAATTCTGAAATTTCTAGACGAAGAAACTTCAATTGTAGAGGAAATAAAGATAACAACAAGTCTTCCTGCTGGGTTATTTTTAAAAGTATTATGGCAACGTATTTTTAGATAAGCACTTTTGATGAATAACTAACTCATACCTCGTTCTTTTTTAATTTGATCATAAGCCATTTGCACTTCTCTAAATTTGGCTTCTGCACCTTTAATATGGATTTCATCCATATGCTGAATTTTATCAGGGTGGTATTTTTTTGCCATAGTTCTAAAGGCTTTTTTTACATCTGCATCTGTAGCAGTTTTATCAATTTCAAGGATTTTATAAGCATGGTCACCAGTCTTAAAGAACATGGCTTTTATACTTTCAAAATCTCTAAAGTTGATACGCATAAACCCTGCGATTTTTTGTATTTCTTCGGCTTCAGACTCACTTACATGACCATCGGCTTTTGCAATTCCGAACAAAAAATGAAGAATCTGTAATCTAGAAGGGTATCTGGTGTGTTGGTTAATATGCATGCAAATACGCTGTGCAGAAACTTCTCTGTTTTTGATTATTTCATTAAAGGTTCTAAAGGTGGCATTAGCCCTATCTTTACCATAGGCACTTACAAAATATTGTCTTACATAGTCTAATTCTGTTTGATTTACCTTGCCGTCAGCTTTGATAACCATAGAAGATAGAGACAATAAATTAAGCTCAAAATCTGCTGGTGTAATATTAGATTCTTGTTTAAAAACTTCTTTAAATACACTGCCGCCTTTATTTGTAGAGGCATCGATTAAACTACCAATTATAAAACCAAGAATTGCTCCTGGGACATTAAAAAATCCTGCTCCTAATATGGCTGCAAACCATTTAATCATGTACGATATTTTTTTGGGTTGTAAAGATAACTGAAATTATCTATTGATATTTTGTCTACATACTATTAGACATTAAATACCCATATTTGTTACTAAATAGGTGATTACTTTTTCTATTAGAACAAAAAAACGATGTTTTTACAAGAAAATTAATAGACAATGCTTAATTGATAATAAAAAAATCATAATGTTAGTTAAATTAGGGGCATACGACTATACGTAAGTAATCAGTATTTAGTACATAATTTGTACCTTTGCATAAAATTGTAATACAAAAAAATAAAAGAAATATGTATCCAGCAGATTTAGTGAAACCAATGCGAGAAGATCTTACCAATGTAGGTTTTGATGAATTGCAAACTGCCGAAGCTGTAGAAACTGCTATCGCAAAAGAAGGAACAACATTAGTGGTTGTAAATTCAGTATGTGGTTGTGCTGCAGCAAATGCGCGTCCAGGAGCAAAGGCTTCTTTAATAAATGATAAAAAACCAGATCATATAGTAACTGTTTTTGCAGGTGTTGATAGAGAAGCTACAGATAAGGCTCGTGGGTTTATGATTCCATTTCCTCCATCATCGCCATCAATGGCTTTGTTTAAGAACGGAGAATTAGTGCACATGTTAGAACGTCATCATATCGAAGGAAGACCAGCAGATATGATTGCAGAAAACCTTAAAGATGCGTACAACGAGCATTGTTAAAAAGTAAGCATTATATATGCTATAAAAATACAAAGCCGTTTGTCTATGCAAACGGTTTTTATTTTATAAAACTATTGGTTTACTTGAAATAATGTAAGACCTTGCACGTCGATAACACAAGACATATTTAATAATTTTTAAAAGAGATCATGGAGGCAATAAAAAGGATATTAAGTTATCCGCTTTCTGTAATTTTCTACTTACTTTTTGGATTAACACTAGTCATTTTTCATTTGTTACAGTGGCTAGGTGTAACATTAGGAGGCGCTAAAGCTCATAGAGGTGTCATTAACATCATGAATTTATGTTTGTTAAGATGTTTGCATGCACTAGGAGTTACCTTTAGTTTTAAAAATCAACATGATTTACCAAAAAATAAACCTCTGATCATTGTTTCGAACCATCAGAGCATGTTTGATATCCCATTAATTTCTTGGTATTTGAGAAGACATAAGCCAAAATTTATTTCTAAAATCGAATTGGGAAAAGGAATTCCAAGTATCTCCTTTAATTTAAGGCATGGCGGTCATGTTTTAATTGATAGAAAAAACCCAAAGCAATCCATACCAGCACTGTCAAAATTCGGAAAATATATCGCAGAACATAATTTTGCAGCGGTAATTTTTCCTGAAGGAACCCGAAGTAAAGACGGAAACCCTAAAGAGTTTGCAGCTACCGGCTTAAAGATTTTGTTTAAAAATGCGCCTGAAGCTCTTGTGGTACCTGTAACGATAAACAACAGTTGGAAACTAGTAAAGTACGGAAATTTCCCCATGGGAATCGGGATACATTTAACGCTAGAAGTACAGGAACCCATCTCGATAGATAAAGAACCCGAATTATTGATAAAAAAGATAGAAGAAAGGGTTACTTTAGCAATACGAAATTAACACACCATCATCATGGCTATAGATAATATTAGATTAGAAGTAATGCAGTTATTGGAGAAAAAAATCGAATCATATATCGATAAGTTTTTGATCCCAATAGACAAGGTATGGCAGCCAACAGATTTTTTACCAGATTCTCAAAATGAGGACACTTTTTTTGAAGAAGTTAAAGAACTTAGAGAATTGGCAAAAGAACTTCCTTATGATTTTTGGGTAGTTTTGGTTGGGGATACTATTACAGAAGAAGCATTACCTACTTACGAATCTTGGTTGATGGATGTAGAAGGGGTAAACCAACATGAAGATGGAAAAGGTAATGGATGGTCTCGTTGGGTACGATATTGGACTAGCGAAGAAAACAGACACGGTGATACCTTAAATAAATACTTATACCTCTCTGGTCGAGTGAATATGATCGAAGTAGAGCGTACTACACAACACCTAATCAATGATGGTTTCGATATCGGTACAGATAGAGATCCATACAAAAACTTTGTATATACAAGTTTTCAAGAATTAGCTACAAATATCTCTCATAGTCGTGTTGCTAAATTAGCAAGAGAATATTCTAATAAATCTCTAGCAAAAATGTGTAAAATTATTGCAGGAGACGAAATGCGCCACTATAATGCATATAGCGAGTTTGTAAAAGATATTTTTGCAGTCGATCCTAGCCAAATGATGGTTGCCTTTAGCCATATGATGAAACATAAAATCGTTATGCCAGCTCATTTTCTTAGAGAGTCGGGAGATGCTATAGGAACTGCTTTTGAAGAATTTTCGAATGCTGCACAACGTCTAGGAGTGTATACCTCTCAAGATTATATTGACATCATGCAACGATTAATCGACAAATGGGAAATCGATAAACTGGTAGATTTAACTGATGAGGCAGAGAAAGCACGTGATTTTGTAATGAAATTACCTGCCAGAATGCAGCGTATTAGTGAGCGACTAGTAATCCCAGAAGATGTTTTTGAATTTAAATGGGTACAACCTGCTTTAATCAAGTAGTAGATAACACTATGGATAAAGTTATATCCAAGACCATAGATTTTGTAAAAGAAAAACTAGCAGATGCCGAAGGAGGGCATGACTGGTTTCATATACAAAGGGTATATAATAATGCTAGACTAATTGCTAAAGGCGAAGATAACGTAGATCACCTTATTATTGCATTGGGAGCACTGCTACATGATATTGCAGATTCTAAATTTCATGATGGTGATGAAACTGTAGGACCCAGAGTAGCATCAGAATTTCTAGAAGGACTGCATGTTAAAAAAGAGGTGATTGATCATGTGGTAAACATCATCGAGAATATCTCTTTTAAAGGTGGAAACGTTATACAAAAATTCACCTCTCCAGAATTAGATATTATACAAGATGCCGATCGGTTAGATGCCATTGGTGCTATAGGGATAGCTAGATGTTTTAACTATGGAGGCTTTAAAAACAGGGCTCTTTATGATCCTGACATTGCTCCTAATCTGCATATGAGTAAAGAGGAGTATAAAAAATCTACAGCCCCAACCATAAATCATTTCTACGAGAAACTCTTTTTATTAAAAGATAGAATGAATACTGAAACTGGTAAAAAAATCGCCCAACAACGCCATACCTATATGGAAACTTTCTTAGACCAATTCTATAAAGAGTGGCAAGGTGAGTTATGAATTGTAAAATGACCTGTTTTTTATAAAATCAGTGCATTGTTTCGGGTATTTTTAGGTTTTTGTATGCCTAAAAGGCCTCTATTTAAATACTTTTGATCTGCGTTAAAAAGTATTGGCTATGCAGTTAAAACAGTATCATAAATTCATCTTTTTTCTTTTTTTTATTTCCCTTACTGGATATGGGCAGTCTTTTGTAGCGCCTGATTCTTTGAAAAGTAAAACATATGATGAATTAGTGGATCAATTTTATAGTAACTTAACAGATTCTTCGATTGCTGTAATTCAAGCAAATAAATATCTCGAGTTGGCTAAAAAAGATGCTGACACTATGAAAATAATGAATGGATATTATTTTCATAGTGTCCTTAATAGTTCGGACTTATCCTTAAAATACAGTGATAGTATTATTAATATCTTAGATAATGAACGATATCATTCAAAAGATTATCCCTCTTTGGTATATCTAAGTAAAGCGATATTCTATTATGATAAGGGTAACTTTACTAAAGCTTTAGATAATTTTTTTGAATTACAAAAAGAATCGGAGAAGTATCAAAACTTTTATCTCTTATCTACATCAAAGAATGGGATAGGTATCTTAAAAAGTAGACTAGGGAAAAATAAAATGGCCCTAAGGATTTTAAAAGAAAGTTATAACTTCTTTTTGAAAGAAAAAGAAAATTATCCATCGGAATATTTAGAAACTATTTTTGCTCTTTCAGATTCTTATCGTAGGAATAAATTACTGGATTCTGCGTCAATAATGAATCAATATGGTTTTAAGGAGTCTTTTAATTTGAAAGAGGCTAATATGGCTGTGTATTTTACTTTAAATGAAGGGGTTACTCAATATCAATTAGGTGAATATAGTGTTGCAAAGGACAGCTTGAAAAAATCAATGGATCAACTTTATGAGAATAATGATCTTGCAAATCTATCTATTGCTCACTATTATTTAGGGAAAACTTTGACTTCACTAAACTTTAAAAGTAAAGGAATAAAAGAATTCATAAAAGCTGATAGTATTGTCCAAAAAATTTCTGAAGTAATGCCAGAAACTAGAGATGGTTACGAAATTTTGATAAATCATTTTAAAGAGAACGATGACAAGAATAATCAATTGAAATATTTGGAAAGGCTAATCCTCATTGATAGTACGATAAATAATAACTACAAAGATTTATCTGAAAAGATTAATAAAGAATTCGATACCCCACAACTGCTGCAAGAAAAACAAAAAGTTATAACAGCTTTAGAGGCTGAAAATAAGAGTATATATTCAAAAAACATTATTATATCGTTGCTTTTGGGGTTAAGTTTGTTTGGAGTGATCTATTACAACTATCGACAACGACTATTTAAAAAACGATTCATACAATTACGAGATAAGACGGCTAAAAAAGATGATGCTAGTAAACAGTCAAGTGGTTCTACGCTTAATAAAGAAACTGTAAATAATTTACTAGATCAATTGCAAAAGTTTGAAGAGAATAAAGGGTTTTTAAAAGCAACTCTTAATGCTAAGGACTTAGCCAAAAGTTTTGGATCTAATTCTAGCTATCTCTCTAAAGTGATTAATACGTTTAAAGAAAAGACATTTAGTACGTATATTAATGATTTGCGTATTGACTTTGTGATCGATAGATTGCAAAAAGATAGAATGTTTAGAAAATATACTATAAAAGCAATAGCACAAGAAATTGGTTTTAATAATGCAGAAGCGTTCTCAAAAGCATTTTATAAAAACACAGGGATTTATCCATCGTACTTTATCAAAGAATTAGAGAAATAAAAATCGGATGATCTTATCGTTCTACCACAAAAAAAAGAGACTGGGTTTAACCCCAGCCTCTAACAAATTCAAAACATATATTGGATTGTTTATTTAATTTACAGTAGCAATAGGAGCAGTGTATCCTCCTTTTCTAACAGATCCATTTGTTCCAGTACTATTACCTCTTAGTAATAAAATACCAGCTACGTGTGGAGATGCCATAGATGTACCAGAGATTCTATTAAATTGACCGTTTAACCAAGTAGACCATACAGCAGTACCAGGAGCCCAACGATCTACACTTCTTCCAAAGTTTGAAGATCCTGCAGCAGCCCCAGAACGAGTCATGTTACCAACATTCCAAATTCTACTTGTTTGTAATCTTTGAGGAGAATAAAATTGCGTATCATCATTGCTATTTCCTGCTGCCATAGCTCCGATCGCTCTTCTTTCAAGATTTCTAAAGGCATTATCAATGGCTTGTGAAGTAGATCTATTACGAAATCCTACGCTATAGTTCCAAGTATCTCCATTTCCTGCATTACGAGCTACATAATCTACTCCAGAAAGAATACCAGATGTAGCACCACTTCCTGCAGCATTTAATACTCTAACAGAAACAACAGTAGCTCCAAAAGCTACACCTACAACTCCAGATCCATTATTTTTTGCAGCAACGGTTCCTGCTACATGAGTTCCGTGTCCGTTTTGATCTTGCCATGATCCGCCTACAAAACTTCTACTTCTACCAGTATTAATATTTAGATCACTATGTGGAGCGATACCACTATCGATAATCCAGCAAGTTCTACCACTACCATTAGCTCTTCCTACTCTTTCTATACCCCAAGGTAAAAAATCTCCGTTAGGAAGTGGAGTATCTTTAGTAGCATCTTTTCCTTGTACTGTTGCAGGAAGCGTACTTACAGGTTTACCCATATCTACATCCAATTTATGAATATAATTTGGTTCTATAAAAGCTACTTCAGAATCATTTTTAAGCATTTCTGCTTGTTTTAGAGTTAAATTCTTAACTGCAAATCCTTGAATAGCATCACTGTAGGTTTGTTTTATGTTATCCTCTCCTATAGCATATTTTGATAACGTTTGTAAGGATTTAGCTTTCATTCCAGCACTTTTACCAGATAGAGACTTATCCTCTTTGTAAATTACAATATACTCTCCAGGTATTGCTTGATCTGCCCCTATAGTAGTATCAGTAATTTCTACCCCTGTTTCTATATCAGTAAGCTCATTTGAATCTTTTTCACAACTATAAAAGAAGA
Source organism: Aquimarina aggregata (assembly GCF_001632745.1). Taxonomy (GTDB): domain Bacteria; phylum Bacteroidota; class Bacteroidia; order Flavobacteriales; family Flavobacteriaceae; genus Aquimarina; species Aquimarina aggregata. The sequence goes on from NZ_LQRT01000060.1 coordinate 236,755, forward strand.
AAGATGAAACGGTTACGATACTTAAAATTTTCAATTTAGTTTTCATTGTTACTTGATTTTTGTGTTAAATATTTGAGTTTAAAATTAAATTAAAGCGTTGAGTTATTTCAAGTCAATTATTCAAAAGTAGAGATTAATTTTAATAATGAAATACGGCAAAAGCGTAACAAGAAAAGGGTTGCGTGTAGTTCGTGTGCCACTAAATAAGAGGAAATATCCCTTAACATTCAGTAATGCAACACTGTTGCGTTATTGGAAACAAAGGGGCTGAACAAAAAAGAGAATTTTGAAACAGAACAAAAATTCGAAAGAAAATTAAGATACAAAACTAAAAACAGTACAGTAAAAGTTAACTGTATATTAAGACTGAATTAACGTTAATTTAATAAATAAGTGCATTTTCATTAGGAATAAATCTGCAATATTTCTTACATAAATTTGTAAGTGACTAAAATTTAACAAATAAACCTTATTTAATAAAAAAAGCAATTGCCCAATATGTGCATATTGGGCAATAACTTTTAGCTACTTTCAGATAGTACTGATTGCAATATCAAAATTAGTATTTTAAGTGTTTTAGGCCATAAACCTAACAAGTACCTTTAAACTCAACTCATAGATTCATAAATTGCACTTAAAAAACATATCTTTTCTTTGTTGTATTCTTTATTTTTTGAAAATCTTTATGTTTTTTTCAGTTCCATTTTGCTCTATACGCAAAATATAAAACCCTTTGAGCAATTGATGCGTGTCTAGAGTTATCAAATCCCCATTTAAAGAAGTCTTTGTTCTTTGAAGCTTACCATTTGTGCCAATTAACTGAATGGAACGTGCTGCTTTTTTTGAGGAAACACCTTTGATCATCAATTCATTTCCAAAAGGAATAGGAAATACTTTGATACCGTCAAAATCTGTAAGATCAACAGTCGGAGGAACAGGATTTTGAATTGGTGCGTTAAGAGCTTCAGGATTAGTTTGGCCAGGGGTATATCTTACTGTAAATTCGGCAACAGACGCCCATCGTTTATCATCTACTTCAGATAGCGCTCTAAAGTATATGTATCGGCATTTAAATTTATCGAACTCTACAGTCTGTTTGAGTGTGGATTTTTGAAATGCACCCGTGGCTAATTGTTGCCAATTATTACCGTCCCATCCAAATAAAATATAATCCTTTACCATACCTGTTGTACCTGTTTGTCTACCTTGGTAAGAAAAGCCAACCAAATCTTTTTGTTCTCCAAGATCTATAGAGATATAATGAGGATGTGATGCACCATCGTCATACCAGTTAGAGTGCCAGTATGTATTGGGGTCGCCATCTGCGGCTTTTTCTTTTGAATGGTCTTCGTTTGTGGTCTCTTCACTATTAGTTTCGTAAACAACGCAACCCTCACAATTGTCAATAATATTAATATTTTCTATAACCGCAGTAACGGTATTAGAGTAGTCAGAGTAACTGTCACTATCATATGCTCTAACGCGATAGGTATAAGAACCATTAGCTACATTTTTGTCTGTATAGGTTACTATACCGGTGCCGACAAAGCTTATTCGTTCATAAGTACTACCTGTTGTTCTTTCGATTGTAAAGCCATTTTCGTTAGTAGAATTGTCTTTCCAGGTTAGAATAACATCTTTTTGATTTACTTCTGAAACTAAATCACTTGGTGCATTAACATCATAAGTATCAGTGTCTCCCACGACTGCTTTAGTGGTATTAGAGTAATTTGAGTAACTATCATTGTCATAAGCTCTAACACGATACGTATAAGTATTGTTGGATAAGTTTTTATCAGTATAAGTAACTACACCTGTTTCTACAAAACCTATTCTTTCATAAGTACTACCTGTTGTTCTCTCGATAGTAAAGCCATTTTCGTTAGTAGAATTGTCTTTCCAAGTTAGGGTTACGTCTTTTTGATTTACTTCTGAAACTAAATCACTAGGTGGATTTATTTCTTCGGTATCAATATTCCCATCAAAAAGATCAGACTCCCAAATACCACGTCCATAAGTACCGACTCGAATTTTTCGAGTAGCATAATGAATTTCTAGATCACTTGTTTGAACGTTGGGTAAATTTGTTGAAAAAGGAGTCCAATTGTTAAGTGCATCATTTATGTAGTATACACCAGATTGCATTCCCACATATAAACCATTGGCAGAGGTGTCATCAAAAACCAAACATTGTGCAGATATGTTAGGTAGATTTCTTTTAATATTCACCCAGGTATTTCCGGCATTTATAGATAGGTACACTCTGGATCCAGTGGCAGCAATTGCCACTCGCTCAGGATTATTTGGGTCTACGGCGATAAAATTTACATTGCCTCTAAAATTACTTACTTCGGTCCAGGTTGGATTATTATTTTGTCCATTTTTGGTTCTCCATACTCGACCCTCTTGAGCAATATATATGTAGTTGTTGTTTGATTTTGCGATTGCCATTTCATCAAGATTACCACCAAGATTGATGTTACTTGTTAAATTACTCCAGCTGCCTCTGCTACCACCATTATTACTTCGATATAGATCTCTGTATCCTACATAAATCTTTTTATTGTTAATAGGGTCCATCATAAAAGGAGTTACCCATTCTCCACTAAAATTACCAGGTTTGCTAATACTTCCAATACTATTACCTCCGTTTGTACTTTTGTACAACGAACCAAACTGTACTGTACCGTATATTACATTTTTATTTTTATGGTCGATAAAACATTCCATACCATCTGCACCTAACCATTCTTTAAATTGCCGAGATGATCCATACATTATATTGGTTCCGTTATCTTGTGAACCTCCTACAATCATATTTGCATCTGTTGCCGAATTACCAATACGATAGTATTGTTTGATACCTAATCCTCCTTGTGATAAATCGGTCACATTATTTCCGCGGTTAACACTTCTAAATATCCCACCATCACTACCAACATACAAAGTACCGTTGATGTATTGCATTACTTCGATATCGGCATGAACATAAGATCTATCTTCTGGAGAACTCCATGTAGCTAGTTTGGAGAAGCTAGTACCACCATTTGTAGATCTTGAGAAATCCATTCCTCCCAAATAAACTTCGTTTGCATTGGAGTCGGATACTGTTATGGCCATATCTCTAGAGGCTTGTGTAAAATATACCTGATTAGTAGATATGCTATTATAGTTCGCACGTTGTGTAAAATTGCTACCACCATCTAGAGATCGATACAAATACCCAAAACTACTTCCTCTTTTTTGAACTAGGTAAATGGCATTTGGGTTGGCCGGAGTTACTGCCATTTTCATACGTTCAGTGGCAGAAATTCCACTAGTTATTCGGCTAAAAGAACGCCCGCCATTTGTTGATCGATAAAAACTGTTTCCGCAGGCATAAACTATACTTGTGTTTCCAGGTTTAAATTCAACATCTTCTGCAGGAGAATTTAGTACTGAACTAAAAGAACTCCCGCCATTGGTTGATCGATAAAGTGCTCTTGATGTCCCGATAAAAATTCTGTTATCGCTTGGGTGAATAAGAATTCTTCTGGGGGTACCACTAACTCTGTATATTTGCGTCCATGAAGTACCTCCATTTGTAGATCTCATAATTTGACCCGCAGAGTTTCCTAGGTATACGGTGTTGGTACTATTGGGATCTATTGCTATTGACCAAATAGACATATTAGCCATCTGATCTCCTAGCGGTTTCCAACTGTTACCAGCATCAATAGATTTCCAAATACCTCCTCCTGGAGAACCGGCATAGATAATCTTTTGTTGTGAAGGCTCTACAGCAATAGCTGTAACTCTTCCTAGTCCCGGAGTCCAACTTGAAGTTCGTGACCAGTTGAAAGGACCTAATTCTTTCCAATTACTACTTCTTTGTACAATTTTTGAAGTAGGACTACTGTTTTTGTTCCAGGATTTCTGAAATTTTTCGGATTCACTTACAACTTGACTGGCACTTATAACACGACCATTTGCGTCGGCATTTCGTTTAGCCCAGTACAAATTTCTCATGTATAACTTATATCCACTTCCTTTACCTTTTTCACGGTTTTTATAATACTTAGTTCCTAAACGTTCTAGTTTTTTTACACTATAGTCATTTTGATTTTGCATCATCTGAAATAATTCTTGTGCAGAACCTTGATAATTCATCGGATTGATTAAAAAGAAAAGCACTAGAACTAATCTCCAGTAAAAAGGAGATATTTTTTTGAGTTGTGTCATTGGTTTTATTTTATAAGATGGTTAAAAGGGTATGCGTTGTACTACATACCCTTTCTAAAAATTTACAATAAGAGTTTATTTGATATTTATCTTTTTAGTGCTAATTGTATCACCGTTGATTATTTGTATAAAGTAAATTCCGCTATTCAACGATTGAATATCTAGAGTTTCTTTTACACTTCTACGAGGAGAGGTCTTATTGATGGTTTTTGTGAAAATATTGGTACCCTGCATATTTTTAATAATAATACTTGTATGCTTACCATTAACATTTTCTATTTCTAATGTGATAAAATCCTTAGCTGGATTAGGGTATAGTATAATGTTAGAACTTTTTGCTTTTAATACATCTGCATTCCTAGGTGAAGATGCAGGAGTACCAGCACAAGTGGCTATTTCAATCCATTGGGTTCCTGACCATTCAAATACTTTGCCTTCAAATACAACTTGATCACCGGCACCATAATTAATACCTTCTGCCCATGGGGCTACAGTGGCACATGGATCGATGTTATTATTATTACATTGTACGGCTTCCCAATCATTATCTGCTGTTCTTAGCCATACATTGCCTTGATAAATAACAACGTCACCAGGAGAATATGTTGTGTTTGCTGTCCATTGTACAGCTCTAGAACATGGATCAGAACTACACTCTCCTAGATCATTCCAGCCATTATTTGCTGTTCTTTCAAATAGTCTACCTCTGTAAGTTACTTTATCTCCTGCTGTATAGTTTACATTACCGGACCACTCATCAATCCCGACACAGTTTACTTCGTCACCGTCACCACCGCCATCACCACCGTCGGAACAAGTACCTACACAACTTGCTCTCCTGATTGATCTCTGAATTACGTTTCGGGGTTGCGATCCAAACCCTTTTCTTAAGTTTGTTCCAGCACTGGTTAAATGACAGTAACTCATAATAGTTCCTCCTCCAGAAGGTATTCCTGGACGACCACAGCCTCCTTCGGTATTATAGCAGCCATCGATTGCAGTATTATTACCATTCCAAGAACAAGAATGCGTGTGACTTGATCCAAAATTATGACCTAATTCATGAGCAATTGTGGATATATTCCAAGAGTATCTAGGAACATTTTGATAATTACGATTTATACCTGATAAACCGTATCTGTAGGAACCACAAAGAGCGTTCACCCAAGCAACACCACCCGAGTAATTGTAGGTTACAAAATGTGCGAGGTCACCATTAAATCCATTTCGATTTCTATAACTACGAAAATTATCTAAACCATTAAATGGAGTAGTCGATGTCCAAGCTTTAATACCAGAAAGTTTTATTTTTACGCCATCATTAGCATATAATATCGCTACTTGATTAAACATAGCTTGAACAAAATTACTAGCTGCTTGACTACCTCCTTTATCTCTAACGACATCATTACCGATATCAAAAAATATTTCAGGACACTTAACTTGGTTAGCAGCAGGAGCTTCTTTTGAAAAATCGTTTTTTTCGATTCCTTTAGCGTGAATATCTTCGGTTTGACAGACAAAATCATTAAGGTGACTAATATCCTTATCCTCATAAAGAATATGATCTTGGCTTTTACTTAATTTGCCAAGTACCAAATTACCTATCTGATCATCTAAACTTATAATTCCAGATACTTCACCATCTACAATGGTAAGAGCAGCAATAGAATTAGGACTGTTTTTAACAATTCCGCGATAGTGCGCGATATTTTTACTGGGTTGAATAATTCTTCCTGATGGCATTTCTACAATCGAAAAATCATCTGTTGCAATTTCTACTTTTACTAATTCTAAAAGCATTGATGATTTTTGTCCTGGTAATAAAAGATTCATAGCCTCTGGAGCAGATGACTTAAAATTTTTCATGACAGATGATTGCAAGGATAAAATAGAGTATTCCTTAAGTTCTTTAGGAAGGGGGACATTAGATTTTCCTTTTTTCAGGCTAAATAAAGAAACATCTTTAAAAGGTTTTCCTAAGCGCTTGGCTGTAGCAATTTGTTGTTTAGGTTTAAGGTTATGGGATTGGGCAAAAAAAGGCGTTGTCATAAACAACATGACGAGAAATGTAAAAATACGTTTCATAAAGTTTGGGTTTTAAGGGGTTTAAATGAATATATTAAGTTATTGGTTTACTATGTTGGACGTATTATAAAACAACCCAATGTATCATCCGGATAATACCCTAGTACATAGAAGATTTTAGGGTAATCTAGAATAACATATAGTCGATACAAGGATTGTATAATCCTTATATTAATAGGTTATAAATTTTTTTGAAATGATTGATTTACAGCTGTTTTGCTGTATTTTTTTGTTCTTATTTCTAAAATAGGATTATTTCAAAGTAGTATAGCTATGCTTTGATACTAGAAATAGTGTTTTCTTTAAAAAAAGGGAAGACGAACTTCGGAAATGATTTGGGGATTTTTTCATTTTAAGAGCTTTGATGATTAGTTAGTATGGGATTGTGTTTTGACGGTTTAAATTGGTGACCCAAAATTACAATTTTTTGCTAAACAGGAGTATTGGGATATTAATTTTTTTAATAATAGTACTTGTAATATTCAACTTTTTTATAAACTTAAATATTTTTTACTTGTATAAAGTAGAATTAAGTACAGTTAGAATAGTTTAAGTTGATTGTTTTTATAGTTTTCATGTAAATCACAATTTAAATACTGTTTTTCTGGTTTTGGGAAATACTTTTTTTTGGCTAAAGCAAAAAGTTGATGAATCTGATCAGCCATTTGACCACTTCCTTTCATTCTTCTGCCAAATACGCTATCATTTAAGTTACCATTATGACATTGCATGATCTGATGTAAAATCTTATCCTTGCGATCAGGAAAAGCAGTTTCTAGCCATTTAGTAAAAATCCCTCCGATTGCTCCATTAAGCCTAACAATAGTATATCCAATGCTTTTTGCTCCTCGTTCTGAAATAGCTTTAGCCAGAGGTAGAATTTCATGACTGTTAATAGAAGGAATAATAGGAGCCATCATAACATTTGTAGGGATCCCCAATCCATTTAATTTCTCTAAGGTTTCCAAGCGTTTTTTAATACTTGACGTTCTGGGTTCTAGAATTCGTCTAGTCTCTTCTTGTAGTGAAGTGATAGAAAGATATACTGAAACTAAATCATAACTAGCTAGTTCTGAAAGAATATCCATATCTCGTTGGATGAGTGCATTTTTGGTTATAATTCCGACGGGGTGTCGATATTTCAGAAACACTTTAAGCAGTTCTCGCGTTATAGCTAGTTTGTTTTCTATGGGTTGATAACAGTCAGTATTTCCGGATAAAGAAATGGGGTAGGCTTTCCAGTTTTTGTTTCGTATTTTCTTTTCTAATAGTTCGGGAGCATTTTTTTTAACCAAAATTTTAGTTTCAAAATCTAGGCCTGCACCATAACCCCAATATTCGTGAGAATTACGAGCATAACAATATACACATCCGTGTTCACAACCTTGATATGGATTAAGAGAGTATGCCATACCCACATCTGGACTTGTTACTTTATTGATAATTGTTTTTGGAAACGTTTCAATAAAAGTTGTCTTATACTTGTCGATTTGCTCTCCTTCGTTTTGGCAATAATTTAAGAAATCATCGCGCAACTCATGATTGTGAATAAAGAACTTATTTTGCACTTTTTCCTGTGCTCCCCTGCCTTTGATGCGGTTTTCTGGTTTCATGAGTACGGTTTTTTTACGGTTTAAAAGTAAAACTTTTGTTGGAATATTTCCTATAAAAAATGGAATATTTCCAAATAAAGAAGTTAATTTTGTACTATACCAACCAGATGATGAATCAAGACTATACTCTGATCTAGTTTTTACTAGTATAAGTATGCATTTTTATCAGAATAGTCGATAGCTCTTGTTAATTTTTTACAGAGAAGAAATACAGATATCATAAACGATTTATGACGATTGTGATATGTCTAAAATTGGTATGAAAATTGGCGCTATAAATAAAGTCAATTAAGTTTTTTGGTTGAAAAAGAAAAATAAGCAATGATGAAAAATAATAGCTATGAGTATGATGTTGCGCTTTCCTTTGCAGGAGAGAATCGGGCGTATGTTGAAGAAGTTGCAAATAGCCTGAGAATAAAAGGCATTAAAGTGTTCTATGATTTGTTTGAAGAGGCAAATCTATGGGGAAAGAACTTGTATGAACATTTATCAGAGATTTACCAAAGTAAAGCAAGGTATACAGTTATGTTTATCTCAGGTTTTTATAATCAGAAATTATGGACAAATCATGAGAGAGTTTCGATGCAAGCCAGAGCGTTTCAAGAAAGTCGCGAATATATTTTACCTGCAAGGTTCGATGATACAGAGATTCCCGGAATTCTTAAAACAGTAGGTTATATTGATCTGAAAGATAAAACACCAGAGGAATTAGCCACCTTGATCCAAAAGAAAGTAACTAAAGATCAAACTTTTTTTAGAAAAAAATGGTCGAAACTCTCTACCATGGTTAGTGCAAAACCGTTTATATTTTCATTAAAAGTTTCTGACGAAAAAGGAGTTAATATCAAAAATGCCAATGTGGTATTAGTTGCGGATAACTCTACATATTTAGAAGGGATAACAGATGAAAAAGGATTGGCGCATTTTATTATTAGAACTCGAAAAGTATATACTGTTTTAATTTCGCATCCAGAATATCCAGCAGTGCTTTTTAAAGAAGTTAATCCTAAAGAGGATATTGCAGTGACTGTAGAAAAAAATAATAGTTCGGGATCTGCTATTATCAATAAATCAGGACAAATACCTGCTATTTCTGGTAAATTAGAACCTTTATTAAAACAAACTAAAGGATTTGAGCTATATGCCGATAATATTGCTATCGAAGGAGGAAAGCAGCAACCTTATGAGTTTGAGTTAAATAAATCTATAAGCTTAGAAGATAACGGTGGAAATGTAATACATTTAACTTTTAGATTCTTCCAAGGAAGAATAGCTTTAGTAGATTATAGTAAACACAAACCTCTTTAAATTATTTTTGAAATGAATAGAGTCCTAATAGCCTTAAGCTTTGTTTTTTTTATAGCATGTAAACAACAACATAAAGAAACTACAAAAATAGCAAAAGTAGATACCCCCAAAACAATTGTTACTGACGCTCAAGATACGTTTGGAATTGTTATTCATGGGGGTGCAGGTACCATTTTGAAAAAAAATATGACTCCAGAAAAAGAGGCCGAATTTAGAGCTAAACTCACAGAAGCAATTCGTGTTGGTCATACAATTTTAAAAAATGGAGGAACGAGTTTAGAAGCTGTAGAAAAAACAATTAATATCCTCGAAGATTCACCATTGTTTAATTCAGGAAAGGGTGCTGTTTTTACAAACGAAGGTGTAAATGAATTAGATGCCTCTATTATGGATGGAAATACGCTAAACGCTGGTGCAGTAGCAGGAGTAAAAACAGTAAAAAATCCAATTAACCTTGCAAAAGAAGTCATGCTTAACTCTCCTCATGTCTTATTATCTGGTAAAGGGGCAGAAGCGTTTGCCAAAGAACAAAATATAGAACTTGTGGATCCATCATATTTTTATACAGAACATAGAATGAAAGCCTTAAAACAGGTAAAAGAGAAATTAAAAAGTAAAGAAGCAAATAAAACTACGGCATTTTATGATCCATTAATTAAAGATTCAAAATTTGGAACAGTAGGTTGCGTAGCTTTAGATAAGAATGGTAATTTGGCTGCAGGTACTTCTACAGGAGGAATGACCAATAAAAAATGGAATCGTATAGGAGACTCACCAATTATCGGAGCAGGAACCTATGCAAATAATGCTACTTGCGCAGTATCTAGTACAGGTTGGGGAGAATACTTCATTCGGGGTATGGTTGCTTACGATGTTTCTGCGATGATAGAATATAAAGGATTGTCGTTACAAGAAGCAACGCACGAAGTGATTCAGAAAAAATTAACGAAGTTAGGCGGTACAGGGGGTATCATAGCGATCGATAATAAAGGCAATGTATCTATGGAGTTTAATACTGCCGGAATGTATCGCGCAACTATGAATGCAGAAGGAGAACTGATTGTTGGAATATACAACGAAGAAGAGTAGCCATAACATTTAATAATATATACAACGTTTCTATCCTTTTATAAGACCAATGTGGTTTTAATTTAATATGATACTAGAATGTGCTTATTTACAATTGTAAATAGAGCCATTAATATAGTCTTTCGAGAAGCTCTTAATGATAATTAAGAGCTTCTTTTTTTATGCAATCTCTAGAAATTTTTTGTTAGTTATTTAAAATAAAGTAGGGTAATACGCACCTTGTTTGTTTTAGGATAACAAATGATACTAATGTTATCACAAATGGGAAATAGTAGATCAATAAAAATTTAATTCAATGAAAAACATTATAATTATACTAGTAGTATTTTTTGGTTATCAGGGGATGCTAAAGGCACAAGAATCTAAAGATCTTTTAGGGCTTCAAAATCCAAATTATGAAGTGTCCTTGAAAAAATACGATTCAATTCGCAGTTCATATACGTTACAACAAGGAACCACACTACAAGAAACCTATACAGCAAGAGATCCTATCGAAGAAAAACGAGAACGAAGAGCCCAAAGGCGATTAAGACGTCATGAAAGAGCTCTTGCAAGAGCCCAAAACCCAACATATGCATATGGTTATGATCCATATTATTTCAACGCTTATGGGGTTAATGGATATGGTTACAATTATTCTAACGATCTGTCAGTACCTGTTGCTATAGGCCTAGGAGTTTTAGAAGTAGCACTATGGAGTACTTGTTTTTGGTAAAAAAACTGTCAACATTAATTAAAAAATACCCAAGAAATAAATCATAAAAAAACAATAATATCAGATGAAAACAATACGAGTAAAATACAAAGCACTTTTCTTAATTATCATAATGATCTCCATGTCATGTTCAAGACAGATTACCAGAGTTGCTACAGATAGCACAATAGAGGTAAGTGGAAGATGGAACGATAGTGACTCTAGATTTACAGCAGAAGACTTAAGTAATCAGATTGTAAACGCTAATTGGGCATCAGATCATACAATAAAAAAAGGAAAAAAACCAGTGGTTATAGTAGGCTTAATCAGAAATAAAAGTCATGAACATATCGAAAGTGAAACATTTGTAAAAGATATCGAGAAATCATTGTTAAATACACAAAGAGCAAAAGTAGTACAAGGAGGAAAAATGAGAGAAGAATTGCGCGGTGAACGGGCAGATCAACAAAATAATGCATCGGTAACAACCATGAAAAAATTTGGACTTGAAACAGGCGCAGATTATATCATCCAAGGTAATATTAATTCTATTGTAGATGCGCATAAGCGTGACAAAGTAGTGTATTACCAGGTTGATTTAGAATTAATCGATATTCAGTCTAACGAAAAAGTATGGATTGGAGATAAGAAGATTAAGAAATTTGTAAAAAACTAAAAAGTACTATTGTTGTAAGCTATTAACTCTTCTTGACTTTTATTTGGTGGGAGCATGATCTTAAAAAATCATGAAGGTCCAAGGAGAGTTATTTAAACCAAAGACAATTATGAATATCCAAATAGATTTTAAGTATATCGCTTTTAGCTTGATTTTTGTTTTGATGAGTTGCAGCACATATAGGGGTAAAAGCGATGCATTTCAACAAAAAATTCAACAAAATGATTATAGCGGAGCATTGAAAACCGTTGATCAAAATTCATTTTTAAAGAAAAAAAGAAATGAATTGTTGTTTTATATGGAAAAAGGAAAAATAGCATATTTAGATGATAATTATCTCCGTAGTAATGAGTTTTTTAATAAAGCCGATGCACTAATCGAGGAAAACAAAAGAGATGTTGGGGGTAAAATACTAGGAGTGCTTACAAATCCTGAACGTCAATTTTATAAAGGCGAAGATTTTGAAAAAGTAGCGATACACTACTATAAAGCATTAAATTATCTCTTTCTTAAGGACATTGACGAAGCCCTTGTAGAAGCCAAAAGAATTACTTTACAACTACAATATCTAAATCAAAAATATCCAGAGGGAAAGAAAAACAGATATGTAAATGATACTTTTGCATTAACACTTCAAGGATTGTTATATGAATCTTCTGGAGATCAAAATAATGCATTCATAGCATATCGCAATGCTATTGATTTATATCTCCAAAACGGGGGTAATTATTTTGGCGTTGCAATTCCAAACCAGTTAAAAGAAGATTTTTTTCGAACTGCCGATTTTATGGGCTTTTATAGTGAAATTGAACGATATGAAGATCTATTAGGCATTTCTTACCAAAGAAAAGAAGAAGAAACAAGAGAAGCTGTTGTTTTTTGGGAAAATGGCTTGGTACCTTATAAGGATGAGACCGCATTTACATTTTCAGTTGTTCCAGGTAGCGATATTGGTTTTTTCTCTGTCTTTAATGAAGAATTAGATCTCACAATTCCTCTTCCGATAGATTATTCTGATGATGTGGGTCTGGATATCTTTCGCGTAGCTTTTCCAAAGTATGTAAGTCGCCAAGCACTATTTCGTAAAGCTAGTATTCAGATAGATTCGGTAGAATACCCTTTTCAATTAACAGAAAATTACAACAATATAGCGTATAAAACATTAAAAGATAGAACGTATAGAGAAATAGGTAATGTTGCTTTGAGATTGGTTACAAAAAAAACATCAGAATATTTACTTAAAAGTAAGGATGAGCTTTCAGGAAATTTATTAGGAATATTTAATGCTATTACAGAAGGAGCAGATACGCGCAATTGGCAAAGTTTACCAGAGCACATTCATTATTCAAGAGTACCTGTTAAACAAGGAAAAAACAAATTAGATGTGGTACTAGAAGATCGATATAACAATACGACGACCAAGTCTATTTCGATTCAAAAATATGGTAGTCTAGTTTTTGCCAAAATTACTACGCCCGAAATTTTATAAAAAAAGGTGGATCAGCAATATCATATCAGAGAGAAGTATGAGCTGAAAAATTGCTTAGATATATTGTCAAAATCTTTGTTAGATTTTATCGTAGAATAATTTTTTGTAGTGCGCTTCAAGACTTTAAAAATTATCTTACATTTATAAAGTCAACAAAATCCAATCTTTTTATGCGACTAACAAAAATCTTCTATGCGTTACTTTGTGTAACGTTGCTATTTTCATGTAAGAAAAAAGATGAGCAATCTATTGCCAGAGCTAATGCTTCAGAAGTTACTAAATATCGAGATTATATCTCTGATGTTTCTTCGGGAGTAATTTCTGTGTTGGATAATGTATATGTTGTATTGCAAACCCCAGTAAATGGTTGGGATGATAATCAAGAATTACCCAAAAGCCTATTTAAGGTTTCTCCAAATGTCAAAGGAAAAGTAATTGCTGTAAATAATCGCACGATCTCTTTTCAACCAGATGAAGGGTTTAAAGAAGATACACAATATACTTTTACTCTTGACCTTGAAGATCTAGTAGAAGATATTAAGGAAGGTTTAGATGAAGAATTCGTATTTACAGTAAAAACATTAAAGCAACAATTTTCGGTTATTACCGATAATTTACAGTCCTATAGTAAAGATTGGCAGTACATAGATGGCACATTGACGACTAGTGATCAATTAAAATTTGACATTGCAAAACAACTAATTACAGCTTCACAAAAAGGAAAAAATGTAAATATTACTTTTAGTGAGACCATTGATAAGAGCCGACAATTTGGCTTTAGAATAGATAGTATTCAACGATTTGAAGACGATTCTGAAGTTGAAATTAAATGGTCTGGTAAAAAATTCAAGATTGATACTCAAGGAGAAAACGTTTTGTCAATTCCTGGTAAAAATAATTTTTCGGTGATTAGTGTTTCTGTAGCCAATGTAGATAACCAATATGTTGAAGTTAATTTCTCAGACCCCTTAAAGAAAAGTCAAAATTTTAATGGTTTAGTCACCATTTCAGGAGCCAACGGACTTAAATATACCGTGAATGGAAATGTACTAAAAGTATATCCTAAAAAGGAACTTAAGGGAACATTAGATGTAACCGTTTTTGAAGGTATTCAAAGTACAGATAATTATAAACTTAAGAATACCTATACAGAGAAAGTATCTTTTCAACAGCCAAAACCAGAGGTTCGGCTTTTACAAAATGGAGTGATTTTACCAACATCAGATAATTTAAAATTTAATTTTGAAGCTGTTAATCTACGTGCAGTAGAAGTACAGGTGATTAAAGTTTTTGAAGATAATGTACTTCAGTTTTTGCAAAGTAATAATCTTAACGGAGTTAATAACCTTAGAAGCGTTGCAAGACCAGTCGCTAAAAAACTCATTAATCTTCAAGAAAATGCTTCATTAAATTTGAGCAAATGGAACGCTTTTGCCATAGATTTAAAAACATTGATTACACCAGATCCAGGTGCGATCTATCGTGTAGAACTTAGATATCGTAAGGTGCATTCTTTATACAAATGTGATGGTGTAAAAGCAGATGATACAACTATTCAAGAATTAGCAGAAACATACGATGAAGAGTCAGCATCCAGTTTTTGGGATAGTTCACAATATTACTATGAAAGTTATAATGGGTATAACTGGCAAGAACGTGATAACCCATGTAGTAATTCTTATTTCAGAAATAAAAAAATAGGAGCAAACATATTAGCGTCTAATCTTGGGGTTGTAATCAAAAAAGGCCTTAACCATTCGTATATGGTCACGGTAAATGATATTATTACAACCAACCCTATTCCTAATGTAAAAGTGAGATTTTATAACTATCAGCAACAAGAAATGGGTATTACCACTACCGATGCGCAAGGAATGACAGGTTTTGATGCAGATCGACCGGCTTATTTTGCAATTGCAACGTCTGGTAAGCAACAAACCTATGTAAAATTAGATGATGGTAATGCTTTGTCAGTGAGTAAGTTTGATGTTTCTGGAGTAAGACTTCAAAAAGGCATTAAAGGTTTTATTTATGGCGAACGCGGGGTATGGAGACCAGGAGACACCTTGTTTTTATCATTTATGCTTAATGATAATGCAAATAAACTACCACAAGGACATCCTGTAAAATTTGAATTAAGAGATCCTTATGGTAAAGTAACGTATCAAGATACTAAAACTGAAGGAACGAATAACGTGTATAATTTTGCAGTGAATACTGCTCAAGAGGCACCTACAGGAAATTGGCAAGCTAAAGTACAAGTGGGTGGAGCAAGTTTTACCAAGGCTTTAAAAATTGAAACGATAAAACCTAATCGACTTAAGATAAAAACTACTTTTGAGGATGAAGTACTAAGTAGTAACGCAACCATAAAAGGAAATATTGAAGCACTTTGGTTACACGGTGCTATTGCTAGAAATCTTAAATCTGATATTAATGCCAGATTTACTTCTAAAAAGACTAGTTTTAAAACGTTTCCGGGCTATGTTTTTGATGATCCAACACGTCGATTTAATACCGAGGAACAAGAGGTGTTCAAAGGAAAGTTATCTGCAGATGGAAAAGCTAGTTTTAACTTAAAATCAAAACTTACGAATAAAGCTGCAGGAATGTTGAGAGCATCTTTTATCACCAAGGTATATGAAAATGGAGGTGATTTTAGTACCGATGTGATTAGTAAAGATTTTTCGCCTTATTCAACTTATGTAGGAATCAATGTTCCTAAAGGAGATAAAGCACGAGGAATGCTTCTTACCGATACCAAGCATAATTTTGATGTGGTCGCTGTTGATGAAAAAGGAAATCCAAAAGCAGTAAAAAACCTAGAAGTTTATGTGTACAAAGTACATTGGAGATGGTGGTGGGATAGCAGTTCTGATAATTTATCACAATACAACAGAAGTTCATATCGTAACGAAGTATTTAAGACTAAAGTAACTACAAATAGTCAAGGTAAGGCAAGTTTCAATTTTGAATTAAAGTACCCAGAATGGGGGAGATATTTAGTGAGAGTCGTGGATCCAAATGGGGGACATGCAACAGGAAAAACAATGTATATTGATTGGCCGGGATGGGCTGGGAAATCTCGTAAAAACGATCCTTCGGCAGCAACAATGCTCTTGTTTTCAACAGATAAAAACACCTATAATGTAGGTGAGAAAGCCATAGTTACTTTTCCTTCTAGTGAAGGAGGTAGAGCTTTGGTCACTGTCGAAAATGGAACGGAAGTGTTAACATCGCAATGGGTTACACCTCAAAAAGGAGAAACTAAATTTGAATTGCCAATTGATCAGGTATATACTCCTAATGTGTATATCCATATCACGTTATTGCAACCGCATGCTTCAACAGTAAACGACCTGCCTATACGATTATACGGTGTAGTTCCGATTTCTGTAGAAGACCCAAATACTAAAGTGCAGCCTAAAATTACGATGCCTGATGTACTACGTCCTGAAGAGACAATCACAATCAAAGTAGGAGAGGCAAAAGGGAAATCAATGACATATTCTATTGCTATAGTTGATGAAGGTTTGTTAGATCTTACTCGATTTAAAACTCCTGACCCTTGGAATACTTTTTATGCTAGAGAAGCTCTTGGTGTAAAAACATGGGATATATATGATGATGTAATCGGAGCCTATGGCGGAAGTATAAATCAAGTATTTAGTATAGGAGGTGATGCAGAAGCCGGTGGAGGTAAGGCTAAAAAAGCAAACCGTTTTAAACCAATGGTAGTGTACAAAGGACCTTTTGAACTCAAAAAAGGAGAAACAAGAGCGCATCAAATTAAAATACCTAAGTACGTGGGATCTGTAAGAACTATGATTGTGGCTTCAGATGCAGATAATGCCGCATATGGTAGTGTTGATAAAACAACTCCTGTTCGTAAACCCCTAATGGTATTAACATCGATACCACGAAAAATTACACCGGGTGAAAAAGTTACTATTCCAGTTACTGTTTTTGCAATGGAAAATAAAGTAAAAGATGTAACCGTAACCCTAAAACCGAATAAAGGATTTACAGTTATCGGAGAACCACAAAAGAAGTTATCATTCGCTCAGCCCGATGAAAAAATGGCTTATTTTGATATAGAAGTTTTAGAAGGAGCATCAATTACAGATATCGAAGTTGTAGCAAATGGAGCCGGAGAAAAAGCATCTTACAAGGTTTCAATTGATATTGTCAATCCAAACCCAATGACAACAGAAGTAACCTCAATTGTATTAGAACCTAATAGTGAACAAGAAGTTGACTTTGCTGCTTTTGGGATTTCTGGAACTAATAGTGCTACAATCGAGATATCTTCATTACCACCAATGAATTTTGAAAGTAGATTAAAATATCTAATTCGATATCCTCATGGGTGTGTAGAACAAACAACCTCTGCAGCCTTTCCTCAGTTATATCTTGGAAACATATTTGACCTTCCATCTGATCAACAACAAAAAATTCAGAAAAATGTAGAATCTGCAATTAATAAACTTAAGCGATACATTCAACCTAATGGAGGGATGTCTTATTGGCCCGGATATAGTAACCCTAATGATTGGGGTACCACTTATGCAGGTCATTTTTTATTAGAAGCAAATAAACAAGGATATGTGTTACCAATTGGCTTTAAAAGCAATTGGATTAATTATCAACAACAACAAGCTAAACGATGGCGTAATGGGGGTAATGATCTCGCACAAGCTTATAGATTGTATACATTGGCTTTGGCAGATAGTCCTGACCTTGCATCAATGAATCGTTTACGAGAAACTTCAGGGCTTTCAAATGAAGCTAAATTAAGGTTAGCTATAGCTTATGGATTAGTAGGACAAGAAACAGCCGCAAAAGAGCTGCTTAATGGCGCTACGATACATTTTGAACCTAGGAGATATTACTACTATACATATGGATCTACGAATCGCAACCGTGCAATGGCATTAGAAACCTTAGTCGCATTAGATCAAAAGGCTAACGCACAAAAAATAGCAGTAGATCTAGCTAAAGAATTATCATCCAAGAGTTGGATGAGTACCCAAACTACTTCATATGCATTATTAGCAATGGCTAAATATGCATCATATGTTGGAGGAAAAGGAATAAATGTAACATACAGTTTAAATGGTAAATCAACTAATGCCAAGACTAATAAAACGATAGCAACCTCTGGTGACGTAATATTGCAAAAGAATAACACTTTAGTATTAAAAAATAAAAAAGACAATACTGTTTTTGTTCAACTTGCTACTAATGGGATATTACCTGTTGGAAAAGAAAAAATTATTCAGAATAATTTTAAGGCTATTGTCGATTATAAAACAAGAGAAGGTAAAATTATTGAGGTTAAACAACTAAGTCAAGGAACAGATTTTGTAGCAGAAGTAACCATTACCAATACGTCTAATAGTAAAGTAAAGGATATTGCTTTAACCGAAATTTTCCCCTCCGGATGGGAAGTAGTAAACACCCGTTTTACAGATTTTGGATCATTTAAAGCGAATAAAGTTACCCATACTGATATACGAGATGATCGAGTTAATTTCTATTTTAATTTAAAACCTAAAGAAAGTAAAACGATGACTATTTTATTAAATGCATCTTATTTAGGTAAATATTACTTACCGGGTATCCAATGTGAAGCTATGTATGATAATGACTATATAGTGCGTAGCCAAGGAAAATGGGTAGAGGTTGTGAAATAGAAATGATTACTTTGTAATTAATAATGGCAAATAACAATAGAATTGTATTAATTGATGCACTAAGAGGGCTAGCTTTAGCAGGCATTTTATTACTTCATCATATTGAACATTTTGATTTTTATCAAAAACCAGTTTATAATATTCCTTGGTTAATAAGAATAGATAGATGGGTTTGGGATAATCTATTCTTGTTAGTTTCAGGAAAAGCTTTTGCTCTTTTTTCATTATTGTTTGGATTAAGTTATTGGATTATTCATGAAAATAGAGTAGCTAAAGGAGAGATGTATTTCTTAAGACATTTTTGGAGAATGTTTATATTAATCATTCTAGGGATATTTCACTTGGTTTTTTTTAGGGGAGATATTTTGATTATGTATGCCATTCTTGGACTACCGTTGGTAATTGCTCCATATATGAGTAATCGAAGTATTCTAATTCTTTCTATTGTACTCCTAATTAACCCCGTTAATATATACACTTTTGGAAGTTATTTAATTAATAATAGTGTTATTGATTTCAGACTTCCATACCCAAAGGTTAATATTAATGAGTTTCTTGTGGATGGATCATTTTTAGAAGTATTAAAGATTAATTTAACCTCTGGATATGAAGGGTCAATAGTTTGGAGCTGGAACGTAGGGCGAATATTTGCTATACCTGGACTATTTTTTTTAGGAGTTTATTTTAGTAAAACTAAAATGTTAACAGACAAACCTCTTCGATTTTGGTATCATTTTCTGGTATTGACATTTATGTTATGTTTGGTGTTTGATGTAATAGGAGATGTATGGGTTCAACATATTGAAAATAAATTGCATTTAGGAATATTTAAACCTATTATAGATGGTTACTTTAAACTTGTTATGATGTTCTTTATGCTATCACTTATTGTTATTATTTGGCGTCATAACAATGGCAAAGTATGGGCAGCAAAATTTTCAGATTTTGGACGAATGGGGCTAACAAATTATATTTTAATGTCGATTATAGGTGCCATACTATATTATGGTTGGGGAGCTGGACTTTATAAATATTGTGGATCATTTACTACTTTTTTGATAGGCATTTTAGCGTTAATATTTCAAATGAAATTCTCGTCATGGTGGTTGGAAAAATATGAACAAGGACCTCTTGAGAAAATTTGGAGAAAAATAACTTGGATAAAGGTGTAAGCAGTAAAAGAGTGAATTGAAACTAACTAAAAAGAGGAAGCCAGGACTTCCTCTTTTTAAATAAGTGACATAAGATATCTATTCAATAAATATCTTATGTGTAATTATCTTTTTTTCACCTTTCATTTTAACAAAATAAATACCAGTAGTAAGCTCACTAACATCTAAACTTTTAGTAGTATTAGTATTTGGGTTTGTATCAATTAAATGGGTTTGCAAAATTTTTCCATTAATATCACTAATATCGAGGTTAAATATATCGTTTTGACTATTTAATTCTATATTCAAAATATCCTTTGCAGGATTTGGATAAATTTTTACTTCGTCTGTTTCTAGTGCACTTACTATTGGAGCTTCAATAATATTAGCCGTTGAAACGCAAGTGTTTTCATAAATATTTGTGTTTTTGTTCACTCCCCAAAGATGACCATTATCTTGTACAGAAATATTAGTCAAGATTCCATTAAATTTTTCCCATACTCCAGAGCCTTTATATTTATGAGGAATACCACTATTTAACTGAAGTGCCCATACATCACCTTCTCGAGAAATTGATATATCTGATGCTTTAAAATCTCCTTTTTTACTCCATTTATTGGTAGAACCAATATATTGATAGATATGGTTATTAGTGCCAACGATCCAAGGATTTCCATCATTTGCAACATCTATACGTATACCTTTTCCATTACCAGGTAGAAGATTCCATTTTCCGCCTCCGGCATAGCTATAAATATTATTTCCATTGCCTATATGAACAAGTGTATTATGGTTACCTCCAATATCGAATGCTTTTCCTGGGACCTTTGTCCATCTAGTATTACTTAGATTTCGATAAATTTCATTCTTATCTGTTACAATATAGGGCGACCCGTAGGCAACGTCAATACGTTTTGCTGTTACTCCAGACATTCTAATCCAGTTGCTATTATTCCAGCGATATATGGATTTATTCGTGCCCACAACGTATACTTTATTTGATCCAGCGCCAATATCAGTACCGTTTCCAGGTTTTTTGGACCAATTACAGTTTGGATTTTGGATATTTCCGACACAACCCTTAGAGTTGATAGTACTTATAATAAGAGCCTTTGGTTGAGGTCCAAAACCTTTATTAAAATTTGTGCCTGCACTCGTAACATGACAATAACTCATTATAGTACCTCCACCAGAAGGTATACCTGGTTTTGCGCATCCGCCAACGGTATCGACACATCCATCAATCGCTGTGTTATTATTATTCCATTTACAATCTTGTGTATGAGGCGAACCTAAATTATGACCTAATTCGTGTGCAACTACTAATACGGACCAAGAATAAGTAGGAACATTTTTGAATGATTTGTGAATACCTGAAACTCCATATTTGTAAGATCCGCATAGGCCATTTACCCAAGCAAGACCACCAGAATAATTATAGGTTACAAGATGTCCTAAATCTCCATTAAAACTATTTTTATTTCTGTACTCACGATACTTATTTAAATCATTACTAAAAGGAGCAGTAGAGGTCCATGCTTTTATTCCCGATAAGCGAATACTAATATTATCATTTGCATATAATACTGCAACCTGATTAAATAGGGCCTCTATATAGTTTGAAGCACCTTGTGCACCACCTTTATCTTTTACTATATCATTTGCAATATCAAAAAAGATTTTAGGGGACTTTATCGCAGCTTTTTCTAGACTATTGCCTGAAAATTGCTTTTGTGTTGATTCTTTTTCTGGATTGTCAAGGGCCTGACAAGCAAAATTATTAAGGTGAGAGATGTCATTATCCCTGTATATGATTTGATTACTACTATTCTTAAGTTTGCCTATAACAAGATTACTGGACTCTTTACCAAAACTAATAATTCCCGAAATTTCATCATTAAGAAAGCTTATAGCTACTACAGAGTTTGGTTCCCCTTTTACAATACCTGTATAGTGTACCAATTGGTCATCAGGTTTAATGGTTTTACCAGATGGCATTTCAATAATTTGATAATCATTTGTAGTAATTCTTGCTTTAACCAATTCCAGAGACATTTCAGATTTTTGATCTGGAATAGATAAGTTTATAGTTGTTGGCGCCTTAGATTTAAAAGAAGCTAACTGGCTTTTGTCGAAAGAAAAAATAGTATATTCTTTAAATTCAGATGGTACTAATTCACTCACTTTACTTTTGACAACACTATTAAAAAGGTTAACAGTTTCGAATAAAGCTCCAGCATTTTTTTCTTGTATTACTCTTTGATTAGGAGTTTTAGGTTTGGTTTGAGCAAAGGAAATTGCTGTAAAAAGAGTGAATAATAAAAAGAAATTTTTTTTCATAATAGTTAGGTTTTAGAGGTTTTGTGTTTTGGTTGACCAAAATACAGATCGTTATTTAGTGTAAATGAATCACAATAAGACGCTTTCAACGTCCTCCTTTTAAATCGTGTGATTATTCCATTGTTTCAAAAAAGTAGTGCTTAAATGATTAGAAATGTTAGTTTTGATACTCTAAACAAGAAGGTAATTTTTTGATTGTTGCAGTAAATGTAGAGGCAGTATCTCTGAAACGATATATGTTTTTAGTATTCGTTTAATGTGAATTAGAATTTGTAGGGTATTGATATATTTCGATTTTTTAATGCCAATTAGACTTTTTTTAAGAGTAATAATGCTAAAAACATGTAAATCAAATACATGAATAATAATGGTCTTACCTATGAAAATTAATAATACGTATTACTTTAAATTATTATGATTTTAGAACAAGTAATTTTATATATAAGGCCTAATCAATCAGAAATGTTTGAAAAAGCTTTTAAAATAGCGCAAAACATAATTATAACTATGAAAGGATACTTACGCCATGATTTACTTAAATGTGTAGAGGAAGAAGATAAATATCTTTTACTAGTAGAATGGAAAACTATTACTGATCATGAAGAGGGTTTTCGTAAATCGGAAGGGTATCAAGATTGGAAGAATCTTTTACACCATTTTTATGATCCATTTCCAGTTGTTCAGCATTATTTTTCTGTTTTAGAAAACTAATGTTTATTTAGTAGGATAAATGATTAGAATAAAATTTAAGAATTATATCAAAAAACATCCAAAGCGTTTTATTGTTTTTGGATTAGTAGTGATATGGTATTATTTCTGTTTACCAACTCCTTTGTTTGAAAATCCAACAGCAACAGTAATAGAGACTAAAAATGGAACATTATTAGGAGCAAAAATTGCAAGTGATGGTCAGTGGCGTTTCCCTGAAACAGATAGTGTTCCAAATAAATTTAAAGCATGTATTATTGCCTTTGAGGACCAGCAATTTTATCGACACCTTGGATTTAATCCAGTAGCCATTCTTAAAGCGATCCAAGAAAATAGTAAAGCAGGAAAAGTCGTTCGTGGTGGTAGTACCATAACACAACAAGTTATTCGTCTATCTAGAAAAGGCCAACGTAGAACCTATTTTGAAAAACTAAAAGAACTTATTCTGGCCACACGGTTAGAACTTAGTACTTCAAAAGAAAACATTTTAGAGCTATACGCATCTCATGCTCCATACGGAGGTAATGTTGTTGGTATCGATATGGCTGCATGGCGATATTTTGGATTGCCCGCGTATCAATTATCTTGGGCAGAAAGTGCAACTCTAGCGGTATTGCCAAATGCCCCTTCATTAATATATCCAGGTAAAAATCAAGAACGTTTAAAGCAAAAAAGGAATCGATTATTAGAAACACTTTTGCAGCAAAGTACAATAGATTCCTTAACGTATGAGTTGGCTATTAGTGAAACGCTACCTAGCAAACCTTATGTATTGCCACAAACTGCGCCTCATTTGTTAGATAGAATAGCAAAAAAACATACTGGTAAAAGAATACAAACTACCATCGATCTAATAGTACAAAAACAAGTAAATAAAATAGTATCAAAACATTATGAATCATTAAAACAAAATGAAGTTCATAATATGGCAGTTTTGATAATGGATGTAGATACAAGAAAAGTATTAAGTTATGTGGGTAATACCCGTACAGATAAAAATCATCAAAAAGATGTTGATATCATTAAAGCGAACAGAAGTACAGGTAGTACATTAAAACCGCTATTATATGCTGCTATGATGGATAAAGGAGAGTTACTGCCGCAACAACTAGTTTCTGATGTTCCTACTGTCATTGCAGGATATACTCCTAAAAATTATGATGAGAGTTATAGCGGAGCTGTTCCCGCGAGCAGAGCTCTTGCTCGTTCTTTAAATATTCCTGCAGTTAGATTGCTACAACAGTACGGTTTACAGAGATTTAGAGAGGAGTTAAACATGTTTAAAATAAAAGGCTTAACATACAGTGCAGATCATTATGGATTATCACTAATTGTTGGTGGAGCAGAGGGTAATTTATGGGACTTGTGTAAAACTTATGCTGGGTTTACGGGTACTTTAAAACATTTTGAAGATACATCAAGTGAATATTTTATAAATGAGTTTGCAGAACCTATTATTCTAGCAGATGATAGTGTCGATTTCGGAAAGAAAACTAGCCAAAAACCAATATACGGAGCAGGAAGTATATGGCTAACATACGAGGCTATGAAAAAAGTTAATCGTCCAGAGGGAGACGAAGCATGGGAGTTTTATGATTCTTCTAAAGAAATTGCCTGGAAAACAGGAACAAGTTTTGGAAACCGAGATGCTTGGGCTATTGGAACAAGCCAAAATCATGTCATTGGTGTTTGGATTGGCAATGCAGATGGAGAGGGACGTCCTGGATTAACAGGATTAAATGCTGCAGCTCCCGTATTATTTGATGTTTTTAATCTATTACCTGATTCAAAATGGTTTCCAATCCCCTATGATGACTTAGTAATGACTAATGTTTGCTCTAAAAGTGGCTTTTTGGCCAGTAATCATTGCCCTACAAAACAAATGTATATTCCTATTTCTGGTAGAGAAACCAGACCTTGTTCTTTACATAAATTAGTACACTTAGATTTAAGTATGCAATATCGTGTTAACTCATCATGTGAGCCAATTACCGAGATTATCCATGAACCATGGTTTGTATTGCCCCCCTTACAAGAGTATTTCTTCAAAACAAATAATGCCGATTATAGGTCACTACCGCCTTATCGATCAGATTGTATAAAAGAATCTCAGGCAAGAATGGATTTTATTTTTCCTAAAAAAAATAGCAGCGTCTATTTACCTAAAGGATTTGATGGTAAAATCAATGAAGTCGTTCTTAAAATTGCACATACAGATCCAGAAACTAGAGTCTTTTGGTATATAGATAACCAATTTGTAGGAACCACAAAGCAATTTCATGAAATGCCTGTATTACCCAAAGTAGGAGATCATTTAATTACAATCGTAGATGAAAAAGGTAATGAGCTAAAAAGAAAACTAACGGTTAAAGAATAGTCCAAACTATAATAATTGATTAGTTTAATTTTAAACATAAGGTTTTAAAGTGACTTTTATATTTGAAACCCGTAACTAGCTGTAATTTAATGGTTTAACTTTTTTTTGTTTTTGTGTTAAATCATTGTTAGAACCATAAGTTATCTAGTTAATCTTTTCTTAACAGTCATAAAAAGAAGCGTTTAGGGGATGGATTATTTTTTTAAGAGTTGTATATTTAACTAATATTGACCAATTGTACTATATTTAACACAAATACTCTTAAAATGAGAAACCTAACCATTAGTTTAAGCATATTTTTATGCTTAATTACGAGCGCTTATGCGCAAATTAGTCAGGGTGGAGAGCCCTTATTTTCGAAAGAAAATTTTTCGAAATCTACCGAAATTTCAACAGTAGAATTACCCAAAGTTGATGTTGTAAAATTGCTAAAAGAAGATGGTGAAGAAGCATCAAAAGATGTTCCCTTACGTTTTGCATATGCTCATGATGTAAACCTAAACCCAAAAAATTCTGGGAAGTGGTTTACGAATGAGAATGGGGATAAATTTTGGCTACTAGAGTTAGAGTCTAAAGGAGCAAAATCCCTTAATCTTACCTTTTCTAATTTTTATTTACCTGAAGGATCTAAATTATTTATCTACAACGAAGATAAAACAGATGTTAAAGGAGCTTTTACAGCATTAAATAATAAAGAATCAAGAAAATTGGGTACGGCCCCTATAATGGGTGATAAGATAATTATTGAGTATTATCAGCCTAGCTTAGTTAATGAAAACCCATCTTTACAAATCGCTAAAGTAGCTCATGATTACAGAGGTATTTATGGCTTAGCTAAAGCTTTTGGGGATTCTGGTTCTTGTAATAACAATGTTAACTGCGCAGAAGGCAACCCTTGGAAAGATCAAATTAGATCCGTCGCATTAATTACATTAGCAAATGGAAGTAGATTTTGTACTGGAGCATTGATTAATAATACAGCAAACGATGGAACTCCATATTTTTTAACAGCAAATCATTGTACGGGTAGTGATACATCCAATTGGGTATTTGTTTTTAACTACCAATCTGCCGGTTGCAATAATACAGATGGATCCCTAAATCAATCGGTTTCAGGATCACAATTGCTTAAAAAAGGAGCTGCTACAGATTATTCATTGTTAAGATTATCAACAGCCCCTCCTAGCAGTTATAAAGTGTATTATTCTGGATGGGACGCTACAGGCGCTAACCCAACTAAAACTACAGGAATTCATCATCCTAGTGGAGATGTTAAAAAAATCTCCTTTGATAACGATGCACCGTCTATAGGAACTTTTAACGGAAACACTGTAGATACACATTGGGAAGTAAATGATTGGGATGACGGTACTACAGAACCAGGTTCGTCGGGATCACCATTATTTGATCAAAATAAAAGAATTGTTGGTCAATTACACGGAGGTGGAGCTGCTTGCGGTAATAATTTGTCTGACCTTTACGGACGTTTTGATCTTTCATTTCCTAATCTCCAGCAATGGTTGGCACCTGGAAGTGGTCTTAAGAAAATTGATGGATATGACCCTGATGGTGGTGGAGGTAACCCTCCGACATGTACAGATGTTACGCTTACACTTAAATTTGATGATTATCCAGAAGAAACAAGCTGGACTGTCAAAGATAGCAAAGGTGTCGTAGTTAAATCTGGAGGAACATATCCAAATCAAGCAGATGGAAGTACATTAGCAATAGATCTTTGTTTAGAGTCTGGTTGTTATGACTTAACGATTAATGATACGTATGGTGACGGGATGTGTTGTAGTTATGGTTCTGGGTCTTATGCATTAACAGATGCATCAGGTACACTTGCATCAGGAGCTTCTTTTGCGTCATCAGAAACTAAAAACTTTTGTGTAGGTACAACCAGAGTTGTAGCAACAACTACAAAAGGAACCGTTAATGCTATTGCATTAAATAACTTAAACCTGTATCCTAATCCAACTACCAATATTCTTAATATTGGTTACAAAATTAAAGAAGGATCTAGTATTAGTACATCAATATTAGATATTGCAGGAAGAGTTATTAAGACAAAGAGTTTTAATCATGATATTAAATCAGGAAAATTACAGTTAGATGTAAATAGATTGCCCCGAGGTTCTTACTTTCTAAAAATTACAGAAAACAATAACTCTGTAGTGAAGAAGTTCGTAATTTCTGAATAATTCAAAAATTATAAAAACCACGTTAAAATAGTGCAATTGATTCAAGTATATAACACCATCAAAACTAGTTTTGATGGTGTTTTTTTTAGATTAATTGGTTTTATAAACTAAGCCTAAAGAAAAAGAAGAAGCTCTATCATAATTTCTTCCATCCATGTTTACGGCATATCCTGTAGATATTCCAAAGTTATTTTTATAAACAGGTACATAAAGGTCTAAGTTAAGATTGGTGTAATCTACTTCAGTTTCAGATAGAACATTAGCACCGCCAGCATCTATAAACTCTTGTGTACCAATATCAAGTCCACTTAATGAATTTTGAACACCAACTTTTGCATGTGCATAAAACCACTTATTGTAATATCCAAGTTTTGCACTATACAACATGGCATTTGGAATATCAAAGTCAGAACTACTTCTTAAACTATAAGCGGCTTGTATTTCTATAAATAGATTCGAAGGAGTCGAAAATTGAACAAATCCACAACCATCATAAGCTGTTGCTCCACTACCAATAGATAAAATTCCGGCTTCCTCATATCCACCAATAGGTAATGTAATTCCAGTAGCACCGCCAAGAGATAATTTAGCAGCATTATCGAATTCTTTTTCTAAAACTTTGGCTTTAAAGAATAGGCTTAAATCCTGTACACCTTCTATTTCACTGCTTCCCAAAATAGGGTCTGCAATTTCATTTTCGTTTCTTACGGATACATAAGGAACTGTCACAGTTGTTGATAACCAATCTAGAAAACCATATTCTCCGTAAAGACTCAAAATCGATGATGATATTGTTCCCATATTGGCAGGGTTAGCTTGGGATAATGATTCACCCATATAAAAATTATCATAACTTTTAAATGAATAGGATGAAGCAATGGTTAAGTCATTCTGTTTCGGAAAAAAGCCATTAAGAATAGTTTGGGCAGATAGTGATGAGACGCTTACTAATAATAGTAGTAAGATCATCTTTTTGGGGGTAGAAATTGTAATCATAGTATCATAGGCGTTGAATATTTTTGGTTGGTTAAAAAATGGAGTTAAGTGTTAAAATTATGTAAATAATTTAGCGTAAAGTATTTAAAAAATCCATATAATGCAAATATTATCGATAAAATACTCAATTTTTGATATTTTTACACTATTTTATGTCTAAAAGCTTAATGAGGTTTAGGAAGAGATACGTGATAAACAAAAAGAAAAAAGTTGATATTACCTAAAATACAATCACCATCAAAACTAAATTTAGTCTGATGGTGATTATAAAATGTTGTCATTGGGGGATAACAACATGAATATGATTAATTTATCTAACAGTATACACTAGTCCAAATGAAAAGCCTGATTCTTTATTGTAATTTTGACCATCCATATTTACGGCATACCCTGAAGAAACACCTAGAGTCTTCTTATAGAGTGGCACATAAAGATCTAAGTAGAAATTGGCATAATCAACTTCGGCTTCGGGTAAAGCATTTGGACCACCAGCATCTATAAATTCTTGTGAGCCAATATCAAATCCGCTTAGCGAGTTTTGAACACCAATTTTAGCATGTGCATAAAACCAATCGTTATAATAACCGAGTTTAGCACTATACATAACTGCATCTGGTATTTCAAAGTCAGAACTATTTTTTAAACTATAAACTGCTTGTACTTCAAGAAATAAGTTAGATGGGGTAGTAAACTGTACAAATCCACAACCGTCAAATACAGTAGCTCCGCTACCTAATGATAATACACCAGCTGCTTCATAACCTCCAACAGGTACGGTAACACCAGTAGCACCACCTAGAGATATTCTAGAGCTGTTTCTAAAGGTTTTATCTAGGACTTTGGCTTTAAGAAATACGTTTAAATCCTGAACGCCTTCAACTTGACTAACACCTTGCACAGGATCAAGTGCCCCAGTTTCGTTTTCAACCGAGATGTATGGAATAGTAGCAGAGGTTGATAACCAGTTTAAAATACCGTATTCTCCATATAAACTATAAATCGATGATGATATTTCTCCCATATTGGCAGGATTTCCGGCAGTAAGTGTTTCTCCTCTATAGAAGTTATCATAACTTTTTAAAGAGTAGGATGATGCAACAGTGAGTTCTTTTTTGTTTGGAAAAAAACCATTTATTATGGTCTGTGCAGTAATTGACGATATTGATAATAAAAACAGTAACAATATCAAATTTCTAGAAGTAGTTTGCATACATATTAATTTAAGTTAGTTACATGAAATTAGGGATTTATCATGGTTTTAACAAAAATTAACGTTAATATGGTGTTAAAATATCTAAATAAGTATTTAAATATCAATTATTTATGGGGTTTCTGTTGTTTTGTTAAGGTATACAAGTAGGTAAATTCTTCATTTATATGTAGGAATTTATGCTTTACCTTGCTTTATAAAAGTTTTATATATTCTATTGTATATAGGCTATCAACATATACAATAGAATATATAAATAAGAAATAGTATTTTGATTTAGCTATTTATCTTGCATTGTAGACTAACCCAAAAGATACACCAGATTCTTTGTTGTAGTTTCTTCCTGTTAATGTTGCTGCATAACCTGCAGAAACACCTATTGTATTTTTATAAACAGGAACATAAAAATCAAAAGATAGATTAGTATAATCTACTTCGGTTTCTGGCAAAATAGCAGGACCACCAGCAGCACCAAATTCTGGAGTACCAATGTCAAAACCAGACATAGAATCTTGTATCTCTAGTTTGGTATGAACATAAAATAAGTTATTGTGATAGCCAAGCTTTGCTGCATACATCATTGCATTTGGGATATCAAAATCACTACTATTACGCAAACTATATCCTAGTTGAATTTCACTAAATATTTTAAAAGGTGTGGTGTATTGAAAAATAGCCGAACCATTAACGGTTGTTGCTTGATTACCTAAAGAAAGTACGCCAGCTCCTTCATAATCTCCAACAGGGAAAGTAACTCCAGAAGCTCCTCCTAAAGTGATCTTAGAAGAATCGTCGAAGTTTTTTTCTAATACTCTTGCCTTTACAAATAGTCCTAAATCCTGGACTCCTTCAACTTGTGCTACATTTTGAACGGGATCTAATGCACCATCTTCACTTTCGATGCTAATAAAAGGTAAAGTAACTGTTGTCGATAGCCAATCCAAGATAGCGTATTGTCCATAAAAGGAAATAATAGAAGAAGAAATTTCTCCTAAACCAGCTGGATTTCCTTCAGACAGGGTAGATCCTCTATAAAATTGATCAGAACTTTTAAACGAGTAACTAGGTGCAATTGTAAGTGAGTGTTTTTCAGGGTAGAATCCGTTTACTGGGATTTGTGCCAAAGCCGATAAAAAAGGGCACATAAGTAACATGATCCCTATTAAGGATCGCTTAGATTTGTGTAACATATTCATGTTTTTGGTTAATAATAAGTCCGCTTAGACGTTTTAATTGCACATGCCTTACGGTTAAAATATGTTACTGTTTTGTTAATTAAAAAAAACTAAAACTTAAGGCCTTTTTTTTACCAAAATCGAAAAGGATTTTTAACCAAATTAGAATTAAAATATCGTATATCTCCGGTAACTTCTTTACCTAACCAATCTGGTTTTAGAAAAGGTTCATCTTCTTGATTTAATTCTATTTCTGCCAAAATTAATCCTTGATTTTCACCAGAAAAGACATCTACTTCGAAAATATGATTTCCAGAAGGTATTTCATATCGTATTTTTTCAATTTTTCCTTTTTCACAAAGTGCTAAGAGTTGCTCTGCCTCGACCACGTTAATCTCTTTTTCCCATTCATATCTGGAGGTACCAGTGTTATTACTTTTTCCTTTTACAGTGAGAAAGCCTTTCTCACCTTTAATTCGAACACGTACTGCGCGTTCTGGATTAGAATTTAGATATCCTTGTACTATGCGAGTACTTGTTTTGGATACTTTCTTAAAAGCTTCTGAAGAAACCAGGAATTTACGTTCTATTTCAATCATAGTATAACGAAGATACAGTAAACCCATCGGTATATACTACACAATAATTATTATTTAGACCATTCTTTGATAGATTTTTCATTAAGTCGAACAAAATCATCATTTTTAGCTTTAATAGCTAATTCAGTAGATTTTTTTGCAGCTACAATAGCTTCTTTTTTTCTGCCAAGATCGGCAAGAATAAGTGCTTCTCTCCTTAACTGAAAGAATCGTGGATTGCTGTTATTTGCTTTTTGAATATACGATAATGCCGTGTTTAAGTCTTTACCCGCATCATGCATATAAGAAGCTGCTCTAAAATAATCAATTGCGGTTGGGCCGGCGAGAGTACTTTTTATGCTAGCCATTGCTTTATCGTCAACGTCTACAACAAAAGGTAATGCTATTTTTGTATTTTCCCATAAAAATAAAAGTGAAGCACTATTCATTTTGATATCATCAAAACCGATAGTTAACGTTTCTGTTTTATCATTTGTCAGAATTGAGTTGACAGTTGCTACTAATGCTGGTTTTTTATCTTTATAATTACTCCAGTTACCAGTTTCATAGGTGTAAAAGTATACCTCCCATGCTGAAGCACCAGGCTTTGTAAGTATAGCATATGCACCTTCTTTCAATTTTTTCCCAGAAATGGTTACTTCGTCACCGAAAGTAATTTTGGTTGCTGCATTTGCTCCGGTTCTCCATAACTTACCATATGGTATGAGGCCTTGATCTCCAAAAATCAAACGATTGTTGGCACTGGGTCTGGAATATGCAATTTCAATATCTGTAAGTCCGACAGTTTGTATAACTTTTGCAGATGTACTAGGTGCTGGAGTCTTAATTTGTGCGGTAATTGTGGTAGTCATACTTAGTGCGCAAAGTATGATTAGGTAGAGAATTTTTATCATGGTTTTAGTTTTATAGATTAGTGTGTATTATTCGAGAAATAATCTTTTGGAGTAGTTCCCATTAGGTTTTTAAAGGATTTATTAAAAGTAGTTTTTGAATTAAACCCTGCTTCTTGCGCAAGCCCAAAAAAAGTCATGTTCTTGGCTTTATCAGATTTGGCAAGCTCTACAAATTCTTTAATACGATAGTAATTAATATACTCAAAGAAATTCATCCCAATCCTTTCGTTTAGCAGTCTAGCTATTTCAGGATTACTTACCCCAATCATTTCGGCTAATTCGGATTTTAATAATTTTTGATTGAGGAACGGTTTTTTTTCTTCCATTAATCGATCTAGATTTGATTTTAATTGGGTAAGATCCTCATTAGATAATTTTGATTGTAAGTACTTTTTTGTTTTTACCAATGAGGTGATTTTATATAAATCAGGCTCTTTCATTCCGTAAAATGCGATAAAAAGAATGATAGAGGCAATGCTTAACCAAATAATTTGCCATGCGGATTTATTGAAAAGAGTGGAACCTACTATCCATGAAAAATACATAGTTGTCCAACACAATAAACACAGACCAATAGCAATTAAAAAATTTAAAAAAAATCGACTTTGTACAGTATAACTAATTTCATTTTGAATTTTTGCTCTAAATTTTAAAAATAACCTTAGACTCATTATCCAATACGTGATATTAAAAATTAGTCCAATACCCACACATAAAAGTATGTTTCTAAATTGTTCTCCACTATCAATTCGTTCTTTGATAATCTCGTCAGAAGGTAGTATAAAGATTATTGTTGCAATAGTATTGTAGAAAAAAGCAGGGGCATAATGTAATAGATCTTTACTTGAAAATCGTTTTCCAAGTAAAGAAGATCTAGTAAACAAATAGATTGTTGCTCCAAATAATAAAGTAGCAAATTCAGAAAAAACAATTAAGCGATGATTAGCGCCAAAAATTCCGGATAAAAACAATACTCGACCCGTGAGCCCAATCATTAAAACCAGCACAAAAATGGCAATATATTCATTGATGTTCTTTCTGTTTTTTGGAGAAAATACATAGATAAGCAATAGAAATATACTTTGTAAATATCCAAAATAAACAAGTTGATTTAAAATAGATTGCATAGCGCAGTTTTGAGTGTTTTATAATTCGAATACTTTTTCTGAATTTAGAGTACAAAATAGTTAGTTAATCACAAACTGATTAACATCTTTTACTCCTTTGTGATTCATTTTAAGATTTTCTTTGTAAAAAGCATCAAAAGCGGCTTTGTTTTCCCATTGTGTTATCACCATATAATCAGGATTGTAATAGTATCCTAAAGGAGATATGCCTTTGGTAAGAGCAAGAATGTTTTTTCCACCCTTATTTTTAGATTTTTGTATCCATTCTTTTTTGAAAGTATTAAATGCATTAGCATCTTTTTTCCAATACGAGGTTACAACATTATATTTATTCCTATCGATTTCGAAGGAGATGTCTTTAGTCATTTCATAATAGGTCATATTAAAGATAGACCAAATATCTCTACGTTGTTTGTGAAAATCTGGAACTTCAGTTTCAATTTCGGCTAAGAACTTTTCTCTGCTTTCTAAATTATCCCATTTTCCGAATAGGAAATTCTGAGGATGAAAACTACTTTGTGTACTTTCTTTGATAATAAACCCTGGTTGTGGTTTATAACTTCTTTTTGATGCAACAGGAAAAGCTGTTTTTTTATAGCGATCAAATAATGCACCTCCTTCTGGTTTTGTTGTTAGGAGTAAGATGTCTAGTATTTCACCTTTTTTAAAACTATAAGACTGTTTCTTAGATTGTGCATTTAGACTAAAATTAGACAGACATACTAAGAGTCCTAAAGCTGCAATTTTTATTAATTTCATAAGTTTCATTGAATTTTTAAGAATTAAAATTTATTTGAAACAAATGTATATGCGGTTTTTGAAAAAGTGAATAAAAATGGGGCTTAAGACGTACAAATACCGTATGTGTACGTATCATTTGTGTATAATTAGCTTAAATATTAGGTAACCACAAAATCCTTTATCTTATCAGAAACAATCTTTTGTTCATTAAACTCATGATTAGCAAGCCAAATCATTGCCGAGACTATCGTTTCGGGATGTATAGAGCGATATTTCTTTAATGGACCTAAAAATAAGGGGTTCATTATTTTCATAACGATTTTAAAGAAATATTCTCCAAATCTTTTTTCATTCCTTTTTCCTGCAATTAGAGATGGTTGGAGTATATGTGTCTTTGAAATATCGAATTCTAAAACAGCTTTTTCCATTTCACCTTTGGTTCTATTATAAAAAATCCGACTTTCAGAATCGGCTCCAAGAGCAGAAACAATGATAAGTGTATTAATTGTATTGGTTTTACACAATCTTGCAGCGCTTACAGGGATTCCGTAATCAATTTGGTGATAGAATTCTTTATTAGGAGTTTTTGCATTAGTGGTACCAATACAGCAAAAAACTTCATTGGCGGTAAATTTCTCAGCTTGATCTCTTAATTGCAGCATGTCAATTAAATGTTCTTCTATTTTAGGATGAGCAATACCACAACTTTTTCTGGAAAACAACTTGATTTTATGATATCTAGTGTCTTCAATTAGCATTTTTAGCAAAATACTACCCGTTAATCCTGTGGCGCCTAATATAATTGCAGTTTTTGACATTTTGATTAAATAATTAACTGTCACACCGAGCGGAGTCGAGGTGCAATACGATCAGAAATATCTCTCGACTCCGCTCGAGATAACAGAAGAAGTATGTTTAATCTCCTTTTTTTATTCTGTATAAATATATTACAATTTGAATGATCAATATCCCTTATTTTTGTACTGTGGAGGAAGTACTTGCTAATAGAAAAATTATTCATGTAGATATGGATGCATTTTATGCTTCTGTAGAACAGATGGATAATCCAGAACTGCAGGGAAAACCATTAGCTGTTGGTGGTGGTAAACGTGGGGTAGTTAGTGCAGCTAGTTATGAAGCCCGAAAGTTTGGAGTACGATCAGCAATGCCAGGATTTACAGCAAGAAAACTTTGTCCGGATTTAATTTTTGTTAGACCTCGATTTGATCGTTATCAGGAGATTTCATCTCAAGTTAGAAAAATATTCTTTCAATATACAGATTTGGTAGAACCACTATCTCTCGATGAAGCATATCTTGATGTTACCGAAAATATAATGGGGTTCAACTATAATTAGTTAAACCCCAAAGTTTTATTTGTAATGTAAGTTTTAAAGGATTTTTTTAATGCCGACCGCATAAGCACAGATAGTACCCGTATCTGTTGATAAGTGATCTTTGGATTCTACAAAACTTCCATCTCGTTGAAAACTTGATAGGCCTACTAACATTCTTCCGTTTCCATTGTAAGTGGTTTTTCCACCCGCGCAAGTAGTAAGATAACCTTCACTACGTTCAAAAAATGCATCTCTACTGTATATACTGGCATAATAATTTGGAGTTTTACAATCTGCTACTTGATCTATTTTAAAAGATCCGAAATTTGGAATTGTATTTTTGATTCCTATAGCATATGCTGTTATTGTGGCAGGAGATACAACCAAGTGATCTTTACTTTTCACTTTCCAAGAATTACCTAAAGGATAAGACTCTGTCAGAAGATTTCCATATCCTGACCAATTTACTTTAGCTCCTCCTCCTATTAATTGATAACCGTTTGAAACAGCTACTGAAGTACTTGGGTGACCTGCTCTAGCAGATGTTCTGGAAAAAAGACGTAAACTGTTTTTAAGGTCTTGAGCAGGAATGTAATTTCCATTATTGTCTTTAAGTCTCATTCCGACAACATCTACTAGAAGAGACCAAGGGTTTCCGTTGGGTCTAGAATGGGCTTTTGCCTCTGCCTGCCATCCGTTAAATAAACCATTGTTTAAAGGAGCGGACATAGTTAACAATGATCCAGGATCAGATGAATAAGGGGGATAAGCATAAGGAATATTTATTCTTGCACCTCCTCCGATACATACAAACCCATTAGGGACATATGCATTTCCAGATACTAGGTTGGGATTGCCATTATGAAAAACTTGAGTACTACCAATATAGATTTCGATGGTTCCCGTAGCATCTGTAAAAGTTCTTCCACTTGATGCTTTATTTTCAGGACCTATAATATCTTGATTATCGAAAGTAGTTTGTTTTTCAGGCATACTTTCAAGGCTATCTTTTTCACATGAAATAATGATCATGCAAAAAATTAATAACGAAGCGATTTTTCTCATAAATGATATTTTTTTGTTGTTAAGAATTCTAGGCAAAGCTAGATTTATTAGGCAAACCAAAGTTCTGGATACGTTTTAAGTTAAGGATTCAGAACTTATTTTGTTTTTTTTATATTGATTGGGAGTCTGATTTGTAAATTTTTTAAATGCACTGTAAAAATTTGATTTGGATTTAAATCCACATTCCAATCCAATAGATTCTATAGTGTAGCTATTATATTGACTATCTAACAATATTTTTTTTGAATGTTCTACTCGTAATTTGTTGATATAATCATTAAAATTTCCTTCGGTATGAGTATTAATTAATTGTGATAAGTATCCATTACTGATTTCAAAATTTTCGGCTATTGTATCACGGTTAATATTGTGATTTAGATATACTTTTTTCAATATTATATGTTGATTGATTTTCTCAAAAGTGGCCATACCTTTATTTTGATATGATGATAAATTGTTAATTTTTTTTATTTCTAGATGAGAAGATGATCTTCGAATCCCTATGTATCCGATCCAATAAACCCATACTGAAATAGAAATAAAAAAAGGATATGCGTAAAAAGATTGTTTCATATCCAATATAATTCCTATAATTGCGGAAAATGTTCCTATTGCAGCTATTGCTGCACCAAAATGAATGATGTACTTTAACCAATTGATTTCTTTCTTGATTTTTCTTAAAGTATTTTCATTATCGAAAAGGTTCTCGAATTTTAATACTATAGTATACATCAAATAAATTATTGCCGGAGTTTGTACAAAGGAAATTAAGTTTGTATATAAAAACAATCCGCGCTCATAATACTTGGTTATGATATATTGAGGATTTAGATATTGTTGATAAAGAAATTGACCGCCATGAATGGCAGTAATAATTATAAACGGACCGATGAGATAAAATAGGTGTTTTTTTTTGATTTTTTTTTTGTTTAAAAAATAGTGGGCAAAAAGATAAAACATAGGTGCAACAAGCCACTGCCATGGAATGTAAGTGTTTCGAACTATTGAAGTTTCAGAAAAAAAATTAATATCAATGAGCATGTGTTGAATATTGCTTATGGATATAAAAAGAACGGTTAGTCCAAGATAAACACTACTCTTAGATCTGTGTTTTTTTGCCAGAAAAACGGCAAGACTAAAAATAATCCCATGCACCGAAACAAATAGTATGAATAACTGAAAAAGATTGTAATTTATGGTTTTCAAAAGAGATGTAGGTTAAAATCTAAAAGTTGATTATTTGGATTTTTGTATCAACTCTAAGTAATGTTTTTTACTAATTTTGGTTGCCAAAAATAGCCAAAAAATTATGGCTCTTGCTAATTTACTTTTTAAAAATATTTTTGTTGTTAATTAACTTAAATGTGTCATAACTTTGTAAGAACCAGAATCTTTTTTTATTGGAAGAAAAGTTAACACATAGAAAAATTATTCATGTAGATATGGATGCATTTTATGCTTCTGTAGAACAGATGGATAATCCAGAACTGCAAGGAAAACCATTAGCTGTTGGTGGTGGTGGTAAACGTGGGGTAGTTAGTGCAGCTAGTTATGAAGCCCGAAAGTTTGGAGTACGATCAGCAATGCCAGGATTTACAGCAAGAAAACTTTGTCCGGATTTAATTTTTGTTAGACCTCGATTTGATCGTTATCAGGAGATTTCATCTCAAGTTAGAAAAATATTCTTTCAATATACAGATTTGGTAGAACCACTATCTCTCGATGAAGCATACCTTGATGTTACCGAAAATAAAAAGGGTAATCCAAGCGCCACCTTAATTGCTCAAGAAATAAGACAGCAGATTTTGGATGAGGTAGGTCTAACAGCTTCTGCCGGGATATCAATTAACAAATTTATTGCTAAAGTTGCCAGTGATTATAATAAACCAAACGGACAAAAAACTGTAAACCCAGAAGAAGTTATCGATTTTCTTGAAGATCTGGATGTCAAAAAATTCTATGGTGTAGGAAAAGTAACCAGAGCAAAGATGTATCAAATGGGGATTTATACTGGCAAAGATTTAAAATCAAAAT
Organism: Aquimarina aggregata; assembly: GCF_001632745.1. Lineage (GTDB taxonomy): Bacteria > Bacteroidota > Bacteroidia > Flavobacteriales > Flavobacteriaceae > Aquimarina > Aquimarina aggregata. The sequence goes on from NZ_LQRT01000060.1 coordinate 275,585, forward strand.
CCGAAGAATTCCTTACACAACACTTTGGTAAATCTGGAGGGCATTATTATAGAATTGTAAGGGGTATACACAAAAGTGAAGTGAAACCTAATCGAGAACGAAAATCTCTTGCTGCAGAACGAACGTTTAGCGAAAACATATCTTCTGAAATTTATATGCTAGAACGGTTAGAAAATATTGCCGAAGAACTTCAAAAAAGATTAAAAAGAAGCAAAGTAGCCGGGCGAACAGTTACTTTAAAGATAAAATACAGTGATTTTACCTTGCAAACCCGAAGTAAGACGTTGCCTTATTTTGTAAACGATGCTACTATTTTATTAGAAACAGCAAAAGAGTTATTGTATCAAGATAAAATGAAAAACTCTGTCCGACTTTTAGGAATTTCGTTATCCAACCTCAATACAGGTCAAGATCACAAAAAAGAAAAAGAAGAAGTCGAGATTATCCAGTTGCGCTTTGATTTTTGATTAGAGTTCCAGGGTTTTTCCAATTGTAGCTATATCCCGCACAAAATATCTGCAGCACGTTTTATAGTGTCCTCCGTTTTGGCAAAACAAAAGCGCAATACCTTATCATCTTGTTGGTTTAAATTAAAGACAGATATGGGGATCGATGCAATTTTATGTTCTTTTGTTAATCGCTCGGCAAAAGCCATATCACCTTCGTCCGTAATTTTTGAATATCCCAGTATTTGAAAATATGTTCCTGGAGCAGGGGAGAACGTAAAACGAGAATCTTTGAGTAGTGATAAAAATAAATCCCGCTTTTTTTGGTAAAAATCTGGAAGTGAGAGATAATGATCTGGAGTTTTTAAATATTCGGCAAGTGCGTATTGCATGGGATGGCTAGTACAAAATACATTATATTGATGCACTTTTCTAAATTCAACCATAAGAGCTTCTGGCGCAAGACAATACCCCATTTTCCAACCTGTTGTGTGAAAAGTTTTTCCAAAAGAACCCGTGATAAAGGAGCGTTCTACTAATCCAGGAAATCGCGCAGCACTTTGATGTTGTTGCTCATCAAAAATAATATGTTCATATACTTCATCACTTAATAAAATGATGTCGGTATTTTTTAAAAGCTTTTCTAATTGCAACATGTCATCTTTAGATAAAACACTGCCTGTTGGGTTATGAGGGGTATTTATAATGATCATTTTGGTTTTAGAAGTGATTTTTGACGCTACATCTTGCCAATCGACATTAAAATAAGGTGCAGAGAGCTGAACAGGAACGATCGTTCCGCCATATAATTCTATTGAAGGTTCATAAGAATCATATGCAGGTTTAAAAACAATTACTTCGTCCCCCGGATGTACAAATGCAGCAATAATGGTAAAAATTGCTTGCGTAGCACCTGATGTGACAGTTACTTCTGTCTCAGGATTGTAATTAGATTCATATAGCGAATTCGTCTTATGCGCGATGATTTCTCTTAAAGAAGGTAAACCAGGCATGGGGGCGTATTGGTTATATCCTTTTTGCATGGCTTGGGTCACCAAGTCTATTAGTTTAGGGCTTGCTCCAAAATTAGGAAAACCTTGTGATAAATTGATAGCATCGTGCTGTGATGCAAGTTTACTCATTACTGTAAAAATAGTTGTAGAAACTTGCGGAAGTTTGGAATTCATATTTTGCATATGGTAAAATTAGTATAAATGTAAAAAACAATACTGTTTTTTGTTTAAAGTTAATTCTATATTTCAAACGTTTTAGGAGCTAATGATAAACAAAGTTTTTCTTCTTTATATTAATTATAAATAGTGAAATAAAGACATCTTAAAGCTTGGCTAAAATAGTAGTGAGCCCTATTTTTGTTGTAAAGAATAATTAAACATTTTAAATAATGAGTGGATTGATAAAATCTTCAATAGCTAGAAAAGTGGCCATGGCACTTTCGGGACTTTTCTTAGTTTTTTTCTTATTACAACACTTTACAATAAATTTCACTTCAATTTTTAGCGCAGATATCTTTAACGAATTGTCTCATTTTATGGGAACCAATCCGGTAGTACAATTTGTATTACAACCTGTGCTTATTTTTGGAGTAATTTTTCATTTTGTAATGGGATTTGTATTAGAATTAAAAAACAACAAAGCTAGAGCAGTTAAGTATGCAAAGTATAATGGTGGAGCAAATGCTTCATGGATGTCTAGGAATATGATTTATTCTGGATTGGTAGTATTAGCCTTTTTAGGGTTGCATTTTTATGACTTTTGGGTTCCAGAAATGGTTCATAAATACATAGAGTTTGCTCCAGAAGATCCAACACGATACTATCCAGAATTGTTACATAAATTTGAAAGCCCGGTTCGAACAGGATTGTATGTACTTTCATTTGTGTTTTTAACATTGCATTTATGGCACGGATTTGCATCTTCGTTCCAATCTGTAGGATTTAATAATAAATATTCTGCTGCAGCATCTAAGTTTGCTAAAGCATTTTCGATTGTTATTCCATTAGGATTTATTGTTGTTGCAATAGCACTTCATTTTAATCAACATTAAAAACACCACTAGTATGTCAATTTTAGATTCTAAAATACCTGAAGGTCCACTGGCGGATAAGTGGACAAAACATAAAAATACAATTAACCTGGTTAACCCTGCTAATAAGCGAAACATTGATGTTATCGTTGTTGGAACTGGATTAGCAGGAGGAAGTGCTGCCGCTACACTGGCAGAGTTAGGATATAACGTTAAAACATTTTGTTATCAGGATTCTCCACGTCGTGCGCACTCAATTGCGGCACAAGGAGGAATTAATGCTGCAAAAAATTATCAAGGTGATGGTGATTCTAACTATCGTCTTTTTTATGATACTATTAAAGGAGGAGATTACCGTTCTAGAGAAGCTAATGTACATAGGTTAGCTGAGGTTTCGGGTAATATTATAGACCAATGTGTTGCACAAGGAGTACCTTTTGCACGTGAATATGGTGGTTTATTAGATAACCGTTCGTTTGGAGGGGTATTGGTTTCAAGAACATTTTATGCCAAAGGACAAACGGGTCAACAATTATTGTTAGGCGCATACTCTGCAATGAATCGCCAGATCAATAGAGGAAAAATACAGGCTTTTAATCGTCACGAAATGCTAGATCTAGTAAAAGTAGACGGAAAAGCCAGAGGAATTATAGCACGTAATTTGGTTACAGGTGAGATAGAACGTCACTCTGCCCATGCGGTTGTTTTAGCTTCTGGAGGATACGGAAACGTTTTCTTTTTAAGTACAAATGCTATGGGAAGTAATGTTATGGCGGCGTGGAGAGCACACCGTAGAGGAGCTTTCTTTGCAAATCCATGCTATACTCAAATTCACCCAACATGTATTCCAGTCTCAGGAGATCATCAATCTAAGTTAACATTGATGTCAGAATCTCTTCGTAATGACGGACGTATTTGGGTGCCTAAAAGGATTGAAGATGCGCAAGCTATACGTGAAGGAAAATTAAAGCCTACACAATTAGCAGAAGAAGAAAGAGATTATTACTTAGAGCGTCGTTATCCCGCTTTTGGAAACTTGGTACCACGTGATGTGGCATCTAGAGCAGCAAAAGAACGTTGTGATGCTGGATTTGGAGTTAATAAAACCGGAGAAGCTGTATATCTTGATTTTGCATCAGCAATTCAACGTTACGGAAAAGAAAAAGCATTAACTTCTGGATTGCATAATCCTAGTGCTGATCAAGTTCGCGAGTTAGGAGAAAAGGTTATCGAAGATAAGTACGGTAACTTATTTCAGATGTATGAAAAAATCGTTGATGAAAATCCATATAAGACACCAATGATGATTTACCCAGCGGTGCATTATACAATGGGTGGTCTTTGGGTAGATTATAATTTACAAACTACAGTTCCTGGATGTTATGCAGCTGGAGAAGCAAACTTCTCTGATCATGGTGCAAATAGGTTGGGAGCTTCTGCATTAATGCAAGGGCTTGCAGATGGATATTTTGTATTGCCATATACGATAGGAGATTATTTATCTCAAGATATTAGAACAGGAAAGATCCCTACAGATACTCCAGAATTTGATCAAGCAGAAAAAGATGTTAAAGATCGAATCGAGAAATTAATGGGGGGATCAGGAGAACATTCTGTAGATTATTACCATAAAAAATTAGGTAAAATCATGTGGAACAAATGTGGAATGTCTCGTAATGAACAAGGCCTAAAAGAAGCTATCGAAGAAATTTCGGCTTTACGCGAGGATTTCTGGAAAAATGTAAAGGTTCCTGGAGATGCAAATAGCATGAATCCCGAATTAGAAAAGGCAGGTAGAGTAGCAGATTTCTTAGAATTAGGAGAGTTATTTGCAAAAGATGCATTGGACCGTAATGAATCATGTGGAGGGCATTTTAGAGAAGAATCTGTTGAGCAATCAGGAGAACAAAAAGGTGAAGCATTAAGAGACGATAAAAATTTCAAATATGTTTCTGCTTGGGAGTATAAAGGAGAGCCTAAAGATGCTCAACTGCATAAAGAAGACTTGGTCTTTGAAAATATCGAATTAAAAACACGTTCTTATAAATAAAAGCTATGAATCTTACACTAAAAATATGGCGTCAAAAAGATGCCTCTTCAAAAGGAGCGATAGTAGACTATCAGGTGAAAGGAATTGAAGGAGACATGTCTTTTTTAGAAATGTTAGACGTGTTAAACGAACAATTAATTACTAAAGGAGAGGAGCCTGTAGTATTTGATCATGATTGTAGAGAAGGAATCTGCGGATCCTGTTCTTTACAAATTAATGGAGAGCCACATGGACCAGATCGTTTGGTTACAACTTGCCAGTTACATATGCGTAAATTTAACGATGGTGATACAATTTATATTGAACCGTTCAGAGCCAAGGCTTTTCCTGTCGTGAAAGACTTAATGGTGGATCGTAGTGCGTTTGATAGAATCCAACATGCAGGAGGATATATTTCTGTTAATACATCGGGTAATACAATAGACGCAAATGCGATACCAGTAAATAAGGACAATGCAGATGATGCATTTGCCGCAGCAACCTGTATTGGTTGTGGTGCTTGTGTAGCAGCTTGTAAAAATGCTTCAGCGATGTTATTTACTTCGGCTAAAGTGTCACAGTTTGCGTTGTTGCCACAAGGACAAGTAGAAGCCACTGATCGTGTGTTAGCCATGGTAAATCAAATGGATGAAGAAGGTTTTGGTAACTGTACCAATACTGGAGCATGTGAGATCGAATGTCCTAAAGGAATCTCTTTAGAGAATATTGCTCGTATGAATCGCGAATATTTAAAAGCAAGTATTAAAGGATAATCCTTTAAAATCTAATAATTTTAAAAACTCTAAATCAAATATTGATTTAGAGTTTTTTTTTTTTTGAAAAAAATGCTTTTTAGGGGTAACATTTATTTTACCAATTACACTAATTAATGGAAATCAAGAATTTAAAAATCTTATGGTTGTAGTAATTAGTAAAATAAATAATTTTTTTTTAATATGTATGAGAATGAAACAGTCCAATTTTAAAAATTACACTATAGATTTTTGACGTTCATCTTAACCTGTTTTGATTGGGTAAGTCACAGACATAATAACTTAGAAGATAATTTTTGTTAAGAAATAGATAGGTGGAAATCGAAAAGCCTTTAATAGAGTAGATAACTAAAAATAAATTTAAATTAATATGAACAAATTATCAATTGATTTTATTGGAAAAGGAGAAATAAAAGGTATAACTAAAAAATCTTTGCGTTTCGTAATTGGAGGAACAGGCACAAGACCGTCGCTTTCAGAAATCGTAATTACAAAAGAAGAAGAAGAACTACCTGCTGAGAAATAATCTTAATTAGTTAAAAAAATAATTTGAATTAGCTGCTCTTAATTTTATTTGAGTGGCTTTTTTTATAGTTTAAATCTAAATTTATAATCTAATACTTTCATAATATTTTTTGAATCAACTGTTTTTCCTTTAGAAGTAGTTTCAAAATTATAATCAGGAAAGGGTAATCCCATTTGTTTACAAACCTCACTATAGTAATCAACTTTTATTGGATGATCGGGATGAGAAGCATTCAATGTTTGTCCCCAAGTACTCGTTTCTATAATTTTTTTAATGATCCCGATACAATCTTCGAGATGAATTAGGTTGACTGGAGCATTTGGGTTTTTGATATTGGTTCTTCTGGATAGCATCTGGGCTGGATGTCTATTAGGGCCAAAAAGTCCGGCAAATCGAAGTAGCGTAGTTCTAAAATTTTTATTTTGTTGGAGTAATTGTTCAGCTTCAATAAGTTGTTTTCCGGCATTTGAAGTCGCGTTTGGAAGCGTTTTGTTAGAAATTAAGGGAAAACCTTCCTGCTCAGCAAAAACCGACGTAGAGCTTACAAAAATCACGTTTTTGATAGTAGATTTTTCTATATAGGGAATAAGATGCTGTATTTTGGCAACAAAATTAATAGTTGGATCTCGCCTTAATCCAGGAGGTACATTGATAATTAATAGTTCACTATGGTTTAAAAAAGAATGGATATCGCCATTCGGTCCATTTTCAGTAAGTGTAATGTGATATGGATCGATATTGTTTTTTTCTAATATATCCAATCGATTTTCTGAAGTGGTAGAGCCTTTTATGATATTGCCTGAAGCAATCAATGCCTTTGCTAATGGTAATCCTAACCATCCTGTTCCTAGGATACTAATTTTTGTCATTACGAGTTAAAATAATTTTTAAGCATGAATTCTATAGATGCATACTTATTTCTAATTTCTCTTATAATCTTTTTAGCATGATCGATTTTTTGTTTATCATGGTAATAAGAATTTCCGGCACCTCCCATAATAAATGATAAAAGTATTAAAATCCCAGTTGGTCTAGTGTTTTCGTCTAAATTGAGATTTGGTATTTCTGCAATATGATTTTGTATAAAATCATCTTTAATTGTTTGTAAAAGAAAAGATTTCATTTCATCTGTATATAGAGCAAATTGTGATATCTGTTCAAGATCTACTTTTTCTTTTATTAATCGATTCGCTTGTACTTGAATGTCTGTTATCTGTCTTAAAATGTTATTTTGCACTAGCTAAATTTTATTGAGGCAAGGTTTTGCTCACAGCTAAAGTATCCTCCTTTTTTTCTACATATTCCTGCAAAGCAAAACTTTTTTTGATCACTACAGCATCATTTACAATAAAAGGTTTGGGCATCATTGTAGTTTCTCTTTTAGGTACAGAAAAAAGCGCATTGGTAAGGAGATCATAAGACGATTCGTAGAATACGAATTTCGGCAATGAATCTTTATGAAATTCCATTTGTAATTCTAAAGGCTCATTTTTATGTACAAAATAGGACAACAAATGTTCTTTCCATCTTTTGGTAAATGCATTATAAGTTATACTATCAGAATATTCAAAATCAGTAGCTGTTTCTCCATTAACTTTTAAGTTTTTAAAATTAAAAACGGTTTCATTAAAGATGTCTATTCTATTTATATCTCGTTGTGGCGCGATACATAGATCTACATATCTATGATTTCCAATAATAGTATCTTTACTGATGTCTAACTTTGATTGACGTATGTTTTTTGTAGGGGCTTGATTAGCATAGGTAAATGAGCGTCCGTATTTACTAATTAGTGTATTTGCATTGTAAGTTTCTGCAATATTTTCATCAGCATTAATATAATTTTCGGTCCAAGGGTCCGGGTGTTTGTCATAAGATGCCCAAACCGCTTTATTTTGATCTGCATCAAGTATATAAATAAGACTATTGGGTTTTTGTCTATTTTCTGTCGTATCGGATTTTATGTGAGTTGTAATCAATAAAACTAAAGTAAGAACAAGACCAATATTACCAACAAGATTTTTTCGTTTATAGAACCCAAAAACAGGTAATAATATTCCAAATAATAGTACAGACAATATAGCTGATACATAAAGAATATTTAATCCTAAAGCAACCGGAAATGACGCAATAAATGGTGAAAGAAGAAAAATTGATGGAAATGCTAGAATTACCATTAAGTAAGGGTTAGGTTTCTTTTGTCTTATCAAGACAAAGAAAGAAAGTAATCCAAAAAGCATAATGATTATAAAATAACTTGCACCCTTTAGATATACGGCCGACATGATCGAAATTACTAACCACATAAATAAGGGAGCAATCATTAAACTGGTTAGTTTTTCAGGTTTTCCAAATCTGGCATATACTTTAAAGCAAATTGAAACTGAAAACACAATGAATAGGGCAATGTATATATAGCCATTATACGTAAATCCATGCTGTATTTCCTGATATTGGGGGTAGATTATTTTAAACAATTCCCAAAGTCCAAAGGTGAGAAACCCAGCAAGATTTAATGCTAATAGAAACAGACCAAAACCTTTTAAAACAGAAGAAAATTGAATTCTATAGGCAAATTTGGCATAAATAATCAATGCGATAAATAAAACAATTGATATGATTAACAATATATAAATCCAGCTAAAAGGATATTTTACAAGTTTGAAAATTGGGATGTTAAAATAAATATAGTCTTTATCAGACTTTAGATTAGTGATATCTGCTTCAGAAAAATAAGATATTAGAGGCATTAGATAGTTTCCTTGATGCTGTAAGGTTGTAAGATCTAAATTTTGCCATGTATCATTTGCAGTATGATAATCAAAATGGTCATCTATAAAGGCAAAGTTAAAACCTTCTATATCCCCTTGTTCTCTTAGTACAGTAAGGTCTGTATCGTTAGGTAACATTTTGTAAATACTATATGCTAACGAATTGGTTACAGGGTATCGTACTCCTGCTTTAGAAAACTCTTCAATCATTTTCCCATTTTTCCCATTGGTCTCTATAAGCATATATGAATCTCCACCGCTCCCTCTAGATTCAAAATTAAGAGTAAGCCCTATATTTTTACTCCATTCGTGTTTTTTGACAAAAAGATCTGCTCCATTAAGTCCTAATTCTTCTCCATCGGTAATACAAATAATGATATCATTTTTTGGTGTTTTATTAGTTGCAAGATATGCTCTAATACCTTCCAAAATTGTTGCAACCCCACTTGCGGCATCACTTGCACCAAAAGAGGAGTGTTGAGAGCTATCATAATGAGACATTATCATTAATGCTTTACCATTACTACTTCCTTTTATTTTGGCAAGGATATTTTGTGGCCTGCTACAGTTGCCTGATTTACCAATAGAAAACCCTTCTTGAATTTGAGGCTGTAGCCCCATTTTAGATAATTCATTTACAATATATGATTTAGCTTCCTCGTGGGCAGGACTTCCTAGGTAATGAGGTTTTTCTGCAATGCTTTTGACATGCTCCAGCGCGCGTAGGGTAGAAAATTCTTGTTTAGGTGTGTTAAGATCTGTTATGGTATGTGATTTACTACTATGAAAAGTATAGTAGATAGAAATTATGATGAGAAAAAGGGTAATTAATGAGGGAAACTTGCGCATTGTGTATTGGTTTTGTTAAAGGTAAGAAAAACGCTACAATTATTAAACTAATGCCAATTTAAAATGAATATTGTTACTACACGTTTATTGATATCTTGTAATTAAAAAAGAAACGTTAAGAATGTGTCAAAAATCAGGTTTGAAATGTGCGAAAGTTCTAATGTAATTTGAATAAGTAATTGGGAATCACTATATTTAAGATTCACTAAATCACTAATTAATATGGGAATAATCAGTTTTCAAGGGGCTCGATCTAAGACTAAGAAGCAAGACGAGACACAAATAAAAGTTTCGGATTATATGACAAGAGATCTGATTACATTTAGCCCAAATCAACCAGTTATGGAAGTAATTGAAACCCTAGTCAAGCATAAGATCTCTGGGGGGCCGGTTGTAAATGATCAAAATCAATTACTGGGTATAATCTCTGAAGGAGATTGTATTAAACAATTAAACGAAAGTCGTTATTATAACATGCCTATTGACGATGCTACAGTCGATAAATTTATGGTTAAGGATGTCGAAACAATAGATGGAAATCTTAATATTTTCGATGCGGCCAATAAATTTATCCAGACAAAGAGAAGACGTTTTCCTATCCTTGAAGATGGAAAATTAGTCGGTCAAATAAGTCAAAAAGATGTTATGAAAGCAGCATTAAGGATGAATAGCCAAAATTGGCATAAGTGACACAAACGTCAATGCTATTAAAAGGTACAAAGCCGTTAAGGATTTGTACCTTTTTTTTAATTTCTTTTTACCAAGGCATAAAATTCATTTTCTAAAGGTAAATACCCCTGATCATACACAAAATAATAGGTATTGCCAGTTTTGGTTACATAAATGCTTGTAAAATGTTGAAAATCGAAACCTTTGGCAATAAGCCTCGCTTTGGTTGTCTTAGTTTTTTCATTTGGATTAAGAGCTTCGAGAATACGGTAATTTTTGCGCAGTAAATTATTAATATTACGAACTAAATTTTTACTGTCTTTATTTAATTGATTATTGAAAGCATTTCGGCAGTAGTCACTACAGAATTTTTTATCTGCACGACCAATAATTCTATCTCCGCATACGGGACACTCTTTTTGCATCTTAATTCTTCATTTAAAGGTCAATATACTAATAAATATCCGTGTACAAATGACTAAGCGAATTTCAGTAGTGTTTAAAAGAAGATACTTTGTGCCAATCTAAAGGTATTTGCATGAGCTTCTATAATGATTTTTATATCAGGAGAGTATCCCCCGCCCATAGCACACATTACAGGAATATTGTGATCAAAACAAGTTTGTAACACAAATCGATCCCGTTCTTCGCAACCCTTTAGGGTACAACCTAATTTTCCCAATTTATCTGTATTTAAAATATCAACTCCTGAAAGATAATAGATAAAATCTGGCTGTTGGTCTCGGATAAGCTTAGGTAATGTTTCTTTTAGAGCCTTTAGATAAGAATCATCATTAGTTTGATCTGAAAGCGCTATATCCAGATCAGATTTTTCTTTTTTAAAAGGGTAATTATTTGCTCCGTGCATCGAGAAGGTAAATACACTAGGATCATTTTTAAAAATTTCTGCAGTTCCGTTTCCTTGATGTACATCAAGATCTACAATTAGTACTTTTTTTACGAGCTCTTTTTCTAAAAGATATCGAGCGCCAATGGCTTGATCATTAAATAAGCAAAAAGCTTCTCCGTGATCTGTATAGGCATGATGAGTGCCTCCTGCTATATTCATTGCGATACCATACTGCAGCGCATATTCAGAGGCCTTTATCGTACCGTCTGCTATAATGATCTCTCGATCAACCAACTCTTTGGATAATGGGAACCCTATTTTTCTAGCTACTTTTGGGATTAAAGATAATTCGATCAGACTTTTATAGTATTCTTCCGTATGAATGGCTAAAATAGGTTTTGAATCTGGAATTTCAGGTTCAAAAAAATTATCTACCGTACAAGTTCCTTCATGTAACAACTGTTTAGGTAACAACTCATATTTAATCATCGGAAACCTATGCTTTTCAGGCAAAGGATGTGTGTAGATTGGATGATAGGCTATTTTGAGCATGTAAAAAATTATTAAATATTCAATCCTCAAATTTTCTTAGAAAATACTTTTTGTGAAGAGAATTATAATATCCATGTATAAAATAGTCATTAAATTTAAAAACAGTCTCGGCTTTTTTATTAAAAAGTATACCGTCAGAAAATTCTTTAATATGATCAAAGGCATTTACAGCTACTTCTCCTTGAACATGTGTGATGTTTTCATCAAATAAACAATCAATACGAGTAGATTTTGTATGTGTGTAGCCCGAATATGCATAAAATGTCGGTGTTACGAATGTATTTCCTAAGCCAGCAACTGCCCCGCCTATTGCTCCAAACCCAACCATTGGCATACCAAATCCACCACCACCTGCAGCAATTTCCTTTACACCTCCCAAAGTAACGCGTATGGTATCTTGTTTATGTAGTACAGAAACAGCAATGTTGGATAGTGCAATTTTTCGTAAGAATTTTTGAGTTTTTTCCATTTCACGGTGTGAATTGTAATATCCTCCTTCCTGAATAATAGGAGTGTTCTTGAAAGAAATTGAGTCTTCTTTTTGTAAAGTAATTTCTTTTATTATTTTTTTAGAGTCTAAATCAGTTACATTGAATTTCATTTCACCTCGCATACCACTAATTTGATAGAGTAGTTTCTTTGATAAAAAAGAGTTTGATTTAACAAATTGTTTATTGTTTCTATTAACACCATCCAATTGAGGTTTTTCAATAGAGGTAAGATCAAAGCTATTTGTTTTAAGATCAAGGGTAATAAGTTGACTATATCGATTGCTAATATCCAGTGATAATATAATACGATCATCCTGTATGTAAAGTTTTGTTTTTTTTGAGCTAGCTTCTAAAGCATTAGGGATGTCAGATTCTATGCGCTCAATATTAAGTTTAGAGCTATTTAATGAAGCGAAAGCCCTGTACAGTAGCATTGGTTTATCATATTTATCAAAGAAAATCTCATTTGTAAGATCATACTCCAAAGTTTCTATATTGGCAGCCTTTTTTATCTTGTGAACGTTTATTTTTGAAGTTTTAGGGATAAGGGTGAGTATAAAAATTTGATTCTTATGGGCAAAAGCTTCTAAATAACGTTCATTTTTTGATAAAATAGGAGTAGTTATTAAATCAGTTGTCTTTGTTTGCGAATCAATTGTAATAAGTTCTAATTTCTTTTTAGAGTTATTTGATACTAAAAATAAATATTGTCCATTATTTGATTCTACAGCATCAATGATGTTTTTTGCTTGGGTTTTTGGTCTTTCAAATTTTAGTTGATCAAGTAAATTAAACGTTTTGTCATATTTATTTAAGTACATTGTTTTGCGGTCTACAATAAACAATGATAATTCTTTTGAAACTGAATTTATAATTGGAATAGACTCTCTTCGATCACTTAGACCACCTTTTAAACGTAATGGGTTTTCAGAAATTACTTCCTGAGAAAAAAGAGAAACGAAAGAGAATAGTAAAAATAAAACTGTGATATGCTTTTTCATAAAAATGGTTATATACTCTTATGAATGTCATAAGAGTCACATTTGTTACCTATAAGTGCCGTATATGTTAGAAAAAATTAATTAACTACTGCACCAGGGTTTACATTATCTTCATCAGGATTTAAGAATACAATTTTACCTTCTGGGTTTTCGGTCATTAAAATCATACCTTCACTTTCTACCCCACGCAACTTTCTTGGGGCAAGGTTTACCAGTACAGTTACTTTTTTACCAATTATTTCTTCTGGAGTAAAGTGTTCTGCAATACCAGAAACAATGGTTCTTACATTGATTCCTGTATCGACTTTAAGCACGAGTAATTTTTTAGCTTTAGCCATTTTTTCGGCTTCTATAATTGTACCGATTCTCATGTCTAATTTGGTAAAATCATCAAAAGTGGCTGTTTCCTTTTGTGGTTCTACCACCTTGTTTTCGGCTTCGTTAGCTTTTTTGGTAGCTTCTAGTTTATCTAGTTGTTTTTGGATATCTGTATCTTCAATTTTTGAGAACAGAAGTGTTCCTTTTTCAATTTTGTGTCCTGCAGGAAGCAAAACATCTTTTGAAGCAATTTCATTCCATTGTGTTTCAATGTTATTTGAAGAAATTGCAAGAATAGCATCTAATTTTTTAGAAGTAAAAGGTAAAAAAGGCTCAGATAACGTGGTTAGTGCTGATGCAATTTGTAAAGCAACATACATTACTGTTTTAGTACGCTCTTCATCTGTTTTAATTGTTTTCCAGGGTTCTTCGTCTGCGAGATATTTGTTTCCTAGTCGTGCTACGTTCATCAATTCCTGACTAGCTTCTCTAAATCTATATCGCTCTATAGAGCTTGATATAACAGCCGGATATGCTTTTAATTCAGTTAATGTCTGTTCGTCAATTTCGGAAAATTTGCTTGGGGTGGGAACAACCCCATCATAGTACTTATTTGTTAATACGACTACACGATTAATGAAGTTTCCAAAAATAGCAACTAGTTCGTTGTTATTTCTAGCCTGAAAATCTTTCCATGTAAAATCATTATCCTTAGTCTCTGGAGCATTAGCAGTAAGCGCATAACGCAATACATCTTGTTGATTTGGGAATTCTTCTAGGTATTCATGAAGCCATACTGCCCAATTTTTGGAAGTAGATAATTTATTGCCTTCAAGGTTTAAAAACTCATTGGCAGGCACATTTTCAGGTAAAATATAACTTCCTTCTGCTTTTAGCATACTAGGAAAAATAATACAATGAAAAACAATATTGTCCTTGCCTATAAAATGTACAAGCTTAGTATTTTTATCTTTCCAGTACGGTTCCCAATCTTTTCCTTCTCGTGCAGCCCACTCTTTGGTAGATGATATATAACCAATAGGCGCGTCAAACCAAACGTATAGTACTTTTCCTTCGGCTCCTTCAACCGGAACAGGAATCCCCCAATCCAAATCTCGAGTAACGGCTCTAGGTCTAAGACCATCATCTACCCAGGATTTGATTTGTCCATATACATTGGTTTTCCAATCTTTTTTGTGACCTACCAATACCCATTCTTTTAGAAAATCTTCATATTGATCTAGTGGTAAAAACCAGTGTTTTGTTTGTTTTAAAATAGGCTTAGCACCAGAAATAGTAGATTTTGGATTGATAAGATCGGTAGCATTAAGAGAACTACCACAGTTTTCACATTGATCTCCGTAGGCTTCTTCGTTTCCACATTTTGGACAGGTTCCTGTTACAAATCTGTCTGCAAGAAATTGATCAGCTTCTGGATCATATAATTGTTCAGAAGTCTCTTCTACAAATTTACCATCCTCATACATTTTTTTAAAAAATTCTGATGCGGTATCATGATGAATAGGGGCAGAGGTTCTGGAATAGTTATTAAAAGAAATTCCGAAATCTTCGAAAGATTTTTTAATTATTGCATGATATTTATCAATAATTACTTGTGGCGAAACACCTTCTTTTTTGGCACGCATAGGTATTGCAGCTCCATGTTCGTCACTACCACAGATAAAAGCAACATCATTGCCGGTAATTCTTAGATAACGAGAGTAAATGTCTGCAGGCACATAAACTCCTGCCAAATGACCTATATGAATTGGACCGTTAGTATACGGTAATGCTGCTGTAATGGTGTATCTCCCTTGTGTGCTCATAATGCTAAAAAATAAGGCACAAAGGTAATAAAAACCACTACAAGATATAACCATTAGCCGATTCAAAATATTTGGATCGGCTAATGGTAGTATTTATTGAATTTATGAAATAATAATAGATTTGCTAAACTCACCGTTATTGGTCTCAATACGATATACATACGGGCCGGTACTTAGTCTTGTATTTGCAGATTCTTTTACATTAATGACAAGATTTACACCTTCCATAAGCATCTCATTACTTAATGTTGCGACCTTTTGTCCTACAACATTATATAAAGAAACATCTATATGCGTTGTTTGCGGAGATACGATATTAATAAATGTTTGACTATCACTATATGTAGGAATATGTGTTAACGTTTCTCCATCTGTAGGGATATTAGGATTGGTACCTGAACAGTTGAATCCTAAGTCAAGCGATTCAAAGGGACCACCATCAGTATCTAATAAGGATCGTCCGACCAGACCTTCGTCAATGCATAGCCAATCTTTCATTACAGTGGCATATACACGTCTAAAATCCATAGTGTTTGATACGTTTCCTCCACGAGTTAAACTGTTTAAGTCAGGATGTTCCCCTACAAAACCATTTCCGTTTAGCGCAGTTCCAAAAAACATAGTTGGTGCTGCGGTACCATGATCGGTACCCAAAGAACCATTTTCTCTAAATCGTCTACCAAACTCTGACATAGTCATCGTAAGTACCTTATCATCCCAGCCAGCGGCTGTTAAATCGGCATAGAAATTACTTATAGCCTCAGAGAAGGATGTAAGTAATTGTTGGTGTCTTTGCGTTTGGTTATTGTGTGTATCAAAACCTCCTAAGGTTACTAAAAATACTTTAGTACCAAGATTTCCTTTAATCAACCTAGAAATGATGCTAAACTGTCTTCCTAAACTGTCATCTAGATAACCACCAAAATCGGTAGATCTCTCGTAGGCTGCACTAATTACATCTGCATAATTAAATGTAGTATTGGTGGCTTCTCTTAAATATCTTACTTTATCATCATAAGTACATTCATCTAAACCATCAAGATTATAAAAAGTTTCATTTTCTATGATTTGAAGTAATCTTCTAGGGTCTGAAACTGCAAAAGAATAATCACTTTGCGGACCTTTAAAAATTAAATTACCAATACTTCCTATCTGAATAGACGGTGGGCTTGGTGGCGGATTAAAAAAGTAATCAGGATAAATTTCGCCAAAATACCTACCCATGAAACCTGTTCGATCATCATCTTGTAGATTCGTATTGGCATAAATATCAGAACCTTTAAAGTGAGATAATGATGAATCTTCATATCCAACACCATGAACAACTTTCATTTGGCCATCACCCCAAACGCCTTCTAATTTATTCATTGGTTTAGGCATGGCAAAGTCTTCATTAAGATTGATAAACTCACTAGGAGGTATTCGTATTAATGGTCTGGCATTGGCATATACGTCATAGTCATATACAGGGATGATGGTATTAAAACCATCATTACCGCCACTTAGACGGACAAAAACACAAATATTCTCATTATTTGTGGCTTGACTTAATGCAATAGATAATGGGGATGGTCTTGACACCGATAAAGGAGTGTTGGCAAGCATCATTGAGCCTCCACCAACAAGACCAAGAGCCTGAAGAAATGATCTTCGGTTCCATTTTTTATGATCATCGGTATTACAATTACCGTCTTTATCTAATTTTATATTTTGATTGTGATTCGTTTGACACATAGCAATTTTATTTAAGTTGAAATTCGGGGATATCTACGATGTAGTTTAAGAAGGCAAAGAATTGCTCTGCTACCTCTGCGCGATCTAGTCTCCATATAGCGGGATCCATGGCATCTGGCTCATAATAACTAGGAGGAAAGGCAGGTACATCTTTAAATACACCCAAAATTTCATTATAAATTACAGGATCGGCTATGCCTCTTGGGAAAAAGTAATTCACTAATGCTCTTACTACAATATCAACTTCATCGGCACTTAAAGTAGTGGCAAGATTACCATCTCCTGCAGCACCAATTGGTAATCCCACGACAAAATCCCTAAATTGTTGTTGGTTTTCCATCCAGGCTCTGTTGATAAGAAATCGTGCACTTTCCCATCGACCTATTAAATAGTCAGGACTGATCCAATCCTCATCACCTTGCCAACCTTCAACATCTATAGGATTTAATACATCTTGACCCAAAATACGAACTGTACCTCTTATAAAATCATTCACATCTGTGGAAGATAAAGTAAATCCCAGTTCGTTATAAAAACAAATCATTAAATCACAAGGACTTTTAATAATAGCTCCTATAGCTTCATTATTAAAAAAGTGCTGGCTTTTAAAAAGTTGGCGAAGTACCGGTGCAATATCAAAATTATTATCAATAAAGGTTTGCGCCATCTGTGCAACAATAGCTTCACTACATGTAGGACTTACAAAATAAGCGTACAATTTAGTGCAAATAAATGTTGCTACTTGTGTAGTTCTTTGTTGGAATAAAATATTAATGACATCGTCATAGGTCCAATTTCCAGATTGACCAAAAATGGTTTTGTTGTCATTACTAAATTGTGCTGGATTAAATAAAATGTCTCCCCAAGGGATATCATTTGTATCTACATAACCTGTAAGAGCTTTTGAGGTTTCTTGAATATCATCTTCGGTATAATCATTATCTACTCCAAGAGTAAAAAGCTCATATAACTCTCTTGCATAATTCTCATTTGGTCTATCTCTAATATTTTCATCACCATTAAGATATACTAACATTGCATTTGATATGCCAATATCGTATACAAAATCTCTAAAATTACCTAAGGCATGCATTTGCAGCATAGAATAATACTGCGCTTGATACGCTGGGCTTCGATACGTATCATCTTCGGTAACAAAATGATTACTCCAAAATAGAGTTAATCGATCTCGAACACCATTTTGAATCAGATCACCTACCATTTGGTTTTTTCCTTCGCGTCTGTAGAAACCAACATCATTATCTTGATTAGCCATTTCAGCGGCTTCAAACTGATCTCGATCCCATAGACCCCAAGGTGGTAATGGAGTTGTATTTAATGCTATAGCATTATCAATCATAGTATCGACTAGAGCCGATGGACTGTTGGATAGTGCAGATAAAACATCTGCTTTAGAGGCACCAAACCCAAGTCTTCGATATAAATGATTTATTTTTGTTACGTTCCAAGGATCAGTTGCCGAGGGCACATAGGGATCCAAAGAATCTAGATTACAAGAAGTATCAGATATCATAGGCATTCACGTTTTAGTAGTAAAGTTGAGGGACAAATTCAACACAATATAATAGATTATAACGAAAGTATTTGTTAATTAGTATTCAAATTTGAAATTTTAAGAAATGTTAACCCCTGATTTTGTTAGTCCTGGAGATAAAATTGCAATAGTATCTACCGCTAGAAAGATTGATTTTAGAGAGATAAGAGAGGCAATTAATATATTAGAAAAGTGGGGTTTGGATCCCATTATAGGTGAAACAATAGGTAAACAAAATCATCAATTCGCTGGTTCTGATCAAGAAAGAGTAAATGATTTTCAGAAAATGCTGGACGATGATGAGATCAAAGCAATATGGTGCGCTAGAGGAGGATATGGCACTATAAGAATTGTAGATCACATTAATTTTGAAGGTTTTTGTAAAAAGCCAAAATGGATAATCGGGTATTCAGATATTACCGTACTTCATTCTCATATTCATAATTTAGGTATTTGTTCCTTGCATGCAGCCATGCCAATAGATGTACATAAAGGTAGCGATGCGTCTAGAAATTCACTTCATGATATCATTTTTGGAGAAAAAGTAAGCTATACTATAAATCCATCAAAAAAGAATGTTTCTGGAAGTTGTAAAGGACAATTAATAGGAGGTAATTTATCTATTTTATATTCATTATGTGGTTCTAAATCCTCTTTAGATACAACAGGTAAAATTTTGTGTATAGAAGATTTGGATGAATATCTTTACCATATTGATCGTATGCTCTATAACTTAAAAAGGAATGGCTGCTTTGACCAATTATCGGGTTTGATAGTAGGTGGTATGAGTAAGATGCATGACAATAATATACCTTTTGGAAAAAAAGCAAAAGGTATTATTTTGGATGTAGTTTCGGATTATAATTTTCCTGTAGTTTTTAATTTTCCTATGGGGCATATAGAGGATAATAGAGCACTGATGTTAGGTGCAGAAGCATTTCTTGAAATAAAAGAAGACGAAGTTAAACTTGAATATATATAGGATATGGCCGAACATAATGCTCTTGGGAAAAAAGGAGAACAAATGGCTGCCGATTTTTTAGTAAATCACGGGTATACTATTTTAGAAAAGAATTATAGATACCTTAAGTCCGAAATTGATATTATTGCTCAAAAAGGAACTATTGTTGTTGCTGTAGAGGTTAAAACTAGAAGCACCCCAGAATTTGGTAATCCGCAAGATTTTGTAAAACCTAAACAAATGCAATCATTGGTAAAAACAATCGATTATTACGTTATAGAAAATGATCTGGATGTAGAAGTACGTTTTGATATTATAGCGATTATAAAGAATGCATCAGGAACCAAAATAGAACATCTTGAAGATGCTTTTTATCATTTTTAATATGAAGTGGTTTAAACTTTTTTCAATTCGCTATAAAAATGTCCTTTTTCACTCATATTTATCTTTTTCTTACTGCGTAGCGCTACTATGAAGCGCAAAAACACACTTCAATTGATCAAAAAAATTTAAACCACTTCTATATGAGATATCGTAAACTAGGAAATTCTGAATTAACAATAAGTGAGGTTTCTTTTGGATGTATGTCCTTAGAAAGTGAAGCTATTGCCAAAGAACTTATTCATTACGCTATAGATAAAGGGGTTAATTATTTTGATACAGCAGATTTATATCAAAGTGGAGAGAACGAGGTAATGCTAGGTAAATCTATAAAAGGCATTCGAAACGATCTTATTATCGCAACTAAAGTGGGTAATCAGTTGCGTAAGGATCATAGTGGTTGGGATTGGAACCCCAGCAAGAAATATATAATTGAAGCCGTAGAGAAGAGTTTACTAAGGTTACAAACAGATTATATTGATCTTTATCAATTACATGGCGGAACCATAGATGATCCTATTGATGAAACAATTGATGCATTCGAGACTCTTAAAAAATCAGGTAAAATTCGATATTATGGTATTTCTTCAATACGACCTAATGTTATAAAAGAATATGTTAAAAGGTCAAATATCACAAGTGTTATGATGCAATACAGTTTATTAGATAGACGACCAGAAGAAGAATGCCTGGATTTATTGTTGAAAAAGAATATTGGGGTCTTAACCAGAGGAACAGTAGCCAAAGGATTACTTGCGGGTAAGCCTGTAAAAGCGTATTTGGAACATGATGAGGCTCAAGTTGCATCTGCAGTAGCGATTTTAAATCAAATTTCTAAAGGAGGTAAAACAATGTGTCAAAGTGCAATTAACTATGTGTTAGCACATCCGGCTATTACTTCTGCAGTTTTGGGAGCTCGTTCAAAAGATCAGTTAAAAGAATGTTTACAGTACGATAATGATCAAAACCTATCTGTAGAAGATATGTTGGTGTTGAAAAATGGTGTAACACAAAATAGATATACAGCACATAAATAAGGATCTGCTTTTTAAAAAATATGCTGTAACAGTCTGTTTTTAGAGTACGATTGCATCCATTCGGTCGAAATAGCTATGATGTTACTCTAGTTTTATCAAAAAAATATAGATATATGAAATCATTTGAATTTATAGATCTAATTCTGTTTTTAGGAATTAGTCAAGGTATCTTTTTGGCAGTGACAATTCAGATGATTCGTAACAGGAATAAAGGTGCAAATAAAATCCTGTCCTTAGTGCTGTTATTAGCAGTTCTTATGTTGTTAGGAAGATTGGTTTATTTTAAATTTTTAACACCAAGATTTTTACAATGGACAGTATTAGTAGATACAGTTATTTTTATTTTTGGCCCACTATGTTACGAGTATTTTAGGCGAATAGCATTTGCTAATAATGATACGTTTAAGCTACCTAAAATACATTATTTATTAGCACTATTACATTTTTTATTTTTTTGTTATACCATATCATTATCAGAAGAAATATTTTCAAAAAAAATGAATTCAGGATTTTTCAGGATTCCTTTTTTTGTTATCGAAGGAGTTGGGGTTATAGCTAATTTCTATTATTGGATACTTAATTTTAAGCTACTAAAAAAGTATATTAAAGAAGAAAAAAATGCAGTTTCTTATCATCAAAATTTATTATCATTTTTAAAGTTTTTTCAGATAGCTGTAGGTGTTTTTTTAATGATGTGGGCCATAAACTATATCGCAATTTATTTCTTTAACCACTCAATACAATTTATAGGGTATAATTCTATGTGGGGAGCCATATCCATCTTTATTTTTGTAGTAGGTTATTACAGTCTTAAAGAACCAGAACTTTTTAGAATGCCTTTTCAAAAAGAGAAAGTAAAACTATCAAAGCGTTTACCGCAAGATGAAATAATTTCTTTGGGAAAAAAATTAGATGACTTAATCAAAAAAGAAAAAATATTTTTGAAACCTGATTTAACGCTTAGAGATCTTGCAATAAGGTTAAATACTTCTTCACATAATGTATCATGGTATCTTAATACTATCTTAAGAATTAATTTTTATGATTACATCAATCGCAATAGAGTTCTTGAGTTTTTAAAACGTATTGAAAAAGAAGAGCATCTTAATCATACGATTCTTGCTATTGCTATGGAAGTGGGTTTTAATTCAAAATCTACCTTTAATAAAGCGTTCAAATTAGAAATGAATACAACGCCTAGTAATTATATAAAAGGATTAAAAGCAGCCTAAAAAAAGGTACGAGTATATCCAAGCTGTCGATTTTTGTGATAGTCTAAGTTAGTTTCGAGCTTAACTTAAAAATCACTTATCATGAAAACATGTATTAAAAACAGTAGTGCGAAAACAATTCTTTTTTTCGCTGTAATGGGGTTGTCGATTATAGTTTCTTCTTGTTATGGAGATGGTTTTGATCCAGAACTCGAAGTAGAAACAGTTGTCACAGATTTTGCCGGAAATGACGCTGTTAGTGTCGATAAATTTGGGAATGTTTATGTTTCTGAATTTGGTCAGTTTGTCGGGGCGAATGGAAACGGAACAAGAGTGTTTAAAGTGTCTAAAAGTGGTGATGTCACAGAGTTTGCATCAGGTCTAACAGGTCCTTTAGGAAATGCAATTGATGCACAAGGTAATCTTTACGTTGTTAATGGAAGCGGAGACGGAGCAGGAGACATTCTGAAAATCACACCAGACGGATCTCAAACTGTTTTAGCAACTATTAATGGATTTCCTTCTGGTTTAACATTAGATCATCATAAAAATATTTATGTATCAAATTTTGGCACACCAACAGTTCATAGAATTACACCTCAAGGAGAAGTGACTGTATATGCGTCAGATCCTAGATTAGCAGGTGGAGTAGGAGTTGATTTTGATCGTAAAGGAAATCTTATCGTCGGTAATTTTGCAACTGCAGATATCTTGTCCATCAACCCAGAAGGAATTGTTACACTAATTACTACTATTCCTAATGCCGTAGTTAATGGTTTTGGAATTGGCTATATAACCGTTGTCGGTAATTCTGTTTTTGCGACTGGTATTGGCGTAAATAAAATATTTAGGGTTACTCTAGATGGTCAGGTAGAAGAATTTGCTGGTAATGGCAATGCCGCGGTGGTAGATGGTCTTATTAACGAAGCGTCTTTTAATGGACCGAATGGGATAACTGCAGATAAATATGGTAAGGTACTTTATATTTCAGAATTTGGAGGAACAGGTGCTCTAAGAAAAATAAAGCTAAGATAGTAGGTATTTATTATTTAATAATCTGACATTTAGCGTGTTGTAGTAAAATCAATTTGATATCTTTAAATAGGTAAATTTTAATCTTAAAACCAGTTATTATGTTACAAACAATTTTAAATCATCAAGGAGTTAAGCAACTAGACAAAAATCAACAACAAATTATCAATGGTGGTGGGGGACTAAATTCATTTTGTCACTCTGGTGATGATTGCGATTATCCCTATATCTGTGCTGGATGTATATGCAGACCTGTTGGAGGTCCAGTATAGGTTTAAAAGAAAACAATAAGGCAAATTCTTACGAAAACAGGATCAGAATGTTTGCATTCTGATCCTGTTTGATTTTATATTGAATCCCTATTGGATTTTATGTAGAATATTAAGTGTCAAAATATTAAATCCTGCTATTGAAGAATTGTTTTGATTAAATTCGTTATGATAATGATTATAAATACAATTAAGGTTTTCATGTGGTTAGGATTTAGATAAAAATAGCTTTACAAAAGTATAAGCGTGATTAAACAAATCAGATGCAGAACCACTTTTGTTCATAAGTAAAGAAATAGATAAATCGTATTCTGGAAATAATATAAACACAGAGGTTGCTCCGTATGCAACACCGGCATGATGTAGTATTTGGACATCACGTTTATCATTAAAAATAGATTGAATAGTGTCATTACGCCATCCAATAGCATAATTTTGCTTATTCACCTTTCCGTTGGTTAAGATAATAGGTTGTATTAATGAGGTTACAATAGTATCATTTAGTATTTTCTTGTTTAAAAAAGCGTTACCTAAAGTTACCAGATCACTTGGTGTTGCAATAAATCCTCCACCAGCCCATTTATTACTGTTGTTGACCTTGAAAACTTCTTTGTATTGATTGTTCTCGACTTCGTAGAACTTAGATAAATTTTTTGGATTAGTAGATGGTTTTTCTGTTTCAATATGAATCTTTAAGGGATCAAATACATCAGTTTTCATAAAATCTGGGAATTCCTTTTTTGTAACACTTTCAATCATTGCACTTAACAAGGTGTAATTATAAGAACTATAGCTAAAATCAGAACCGGGAGTAAATAGTAATTTATCTCCATTAAATACTTCGATACTGTTTTTTGCGGTTTGATATTCCTTGGTGTTGTAATATTCCCAGATCGGAAAACATAAACAAGTCCCGTAATTACGAATTCCTGAAGTATGCGAAGCCAATTGTTTTACCGTAATTTCTGAAAGATTAGCACTACTATAAGGAATAATTTCTTTGACTTTAGTGGTGAAATCTAGTTTGTTATTCTGAATTAGAACACCTAATCCGATCGAAGTTACAGCCTTAGAAGTACTACCTATTCTGAATTTTGTGTGTATGTTAGCTTTTATTGATTTTTCAATGTCTTGATAACCAATAGCGTTAGACCATATAATTTTGTCATTTTGACCAATAGCAACAGAGAAAGCTGGTGTCTTAAGTTGGTTAAAAATGCTTGTAAGTAGATGATCTGCTTCTTTTAAAATTGAATCTTTATGTTGTTTAACTGGCCGTAATTGATTGGTTTGAGGATATGGAGACCACCCAGTATTGTAAACTAGGATAGGTTCAAAAAGATAAAAGCAAGTTGGTAGTACTATGATTATTATTAGAATTATGATTGTCTTTTTCATTTTCTATGTTTAAAATTAGGCATAAGTTTTCCCTCTTTATTGAAGAATTACTCAATAAATGTCCTGAAGTATTTCGTGTTGAGTTGCTTATGAATTCTGATTCATTTCTGTTTGCTTTTCTTTAAGCATTTCAGAAACTTTGTAAAGCAGGATGATTTCTAAAATTATTGTTGGTGTAAGTACAAACATTCCTAGAAATGATAATACAATAGTGACTAGTAAACTATAGGTAACGATTTCAAAAATGCCGGTAACAGTTGCAATTGTTCCTAATCCATTTTTTAAGCGTAGTACAGATATTCCAAATAATATCCCGATGATACCAAAAGTAACAGCTTCTGCACCCATTAAAACTTCAGTGTCAAATGTTCCAAAATAAAGAGATAAAATATCATAGGCATAAAATATACAATTGATAAAAACAACAATAAAAGCGGTGATACGAAGCAAATAATTTTTAAAGATTTTTCCTGTAAGAATAAATCCACGAGTAAACAATAGAACAGATGTAAGGATGACCAATTTTAGAAGGATGTAAACAATGTTGTTAATGATCATTTCATCTTGAGCATACCTAAGATAATCTATGGCAAACTCTCCAAATCCAAGTAAGAAGTAGACGATACCACTAATCCATGCAATAGAAAGTTGTCGAGTAAGAAAATTAGCGTTCTTTTGGTCATCAATTTCAAGTAAAAATAGTTTTTTAAACTCTTTTGTAGCAGTAGAACTTTCTGTTTGAATTTTTTCTAAATCATAATCTAAGGCCGATAAAATTGTCTTTACAGTATAGCTCCTGGGCATTACCTCTCCAGCTTCAATACGTTGTATAGTACGAACACTAATGTTACATTGTTCTACAAGTTCTTCTTGTGTAAGTCCTTTTGACTTTCTGAGTTCAGATATTTTTAAACCTAATGCTGGCTGTTTCATGATTCTTAAGTTTTTAGTTGTATTCTGGTGATCACTAGAACTTGGTTTCATTTTCTTCAGCAATATTAAATTATAACATTAGTTTGTCAAATATTTTAGCTTGTCTTTGACCCGCCATTTACCCGCCAATTGGGATATAGGTAGAAGTTTCAAAGCTTTTGGGTTTTTATTTTGAATTCGAAATATAGGAATTATTCTATTGGGATGAGGTATTGATTATTTAAGAAATTAATTTTTATCAATACTTTGTTATGTGTTTTTTAAGCACTTTTAAGATTAGATCTTGAAGATAGTATTCTGATTAATACATGTATGTTTCGGGGAAAAATATTGTTTTTTGCAAGCTAGATAGTCTACATTAGTTTTAATTAATGCGTCTTAGTTTAAATTGTTAAGTAATTACAGATTGATCACTTTATTTTGAATGGTATGAGCAAACTTTAAGGTTTTAAAAAATCCTTTTCCTTTAGGCTCTTATTGTTAATGTCTTTAGATATCCTTTAACCTCAATGAACATAGCTTCTTTACTATTCATGTCATCAATATTGTTACAATAATGATATCCAAAAGAATAATTCATAGAAAATTCTTCTATATCGATCAATTCAGGGTTGTTCTTGTAGTTCTCTATTTCTTCAATAAACCTTCTTCTTAAGTTGGCATAATTTATTGCATAAAGTTTATCGTTATTTAGATCATCGATAAATTGATTCACTGTATTGTTTATTTTTTTAATCTGCTTCCAGGTTCCTTTTAAAAAACTAAATTCTTCTCTTCTATTCATAATTTTGTTGGTCATATTGTTAGAATTATGATTAAAATTAAAAATATATACTCCATTATATAGTGTTTGACGGTAAAACACCTAAAAACTATCGTTAAAATACGATTTTTTATCGATGAATGGTTTTTTAAAAGTTTAAAGTCTAATTTCAATACCTTTAAAACAAGAAAAAGAAAGATTGTTCTTACAAAATTAACAGGTGCCACTAATTAGACAGTGGTCTTGTATAAGATATATTCAATTTACTAATTCTCAAGCTTTAGCGGTTGTAAAACCTTTAATGCTTTGTCAACAGATTTTATGTGTTCAAAAGTTAGTAATAAGCGTAACCCATTTCTGGTTTGTTTTTCTTTCATTTTACAAACACCAGGATTCTTTTGTACAAATTGAAGTACTAAAGAGAACGCAGGAGTCTGGTAAAAACCAGATTGTTGATCACTAATAAAATATCCAATTAATTTGTTTTGTTTCAGAATTACTTTTTCCAAGCCTATGCCGGTTGCAATCCATTTTATTCTAACAGAATTTAATAAATCTAACGCTTGGTCTGGTAGTTCGCCAAAGCGATCAATTAATCGTGATTCATAGTTTTGCAAGGCTTCTTCATCTTTTATTCCGTTAAGTTCGGTATAAAGATTTAATCGTTCTGTAATATTGTTAATGTAATCATCGGGAAACAACAGTTCAAAATCGGTATCAATTTGGGTATCTTTTAGATATACTTTTTCTTTGGCTTCATCTTCATAAAGTTCGGCAAACTCATTTTCTTTAAGTTCTTCTATAGCTTCATTTAGAATTTTCTGATAGGTATCAAATCCAATTTCATTAATAAAACCACTTTGTTCACCACCCAACAAATCTCCTGCACCTCGTATCTCAAGATCTTTCATAGCGATGTTAAATCCACTTCCAAGTTCAGAAAATTGCTCTAGAGCAGTAATACGCTTGCGTGCATCTTCTGTCATAGCAGAATAAGGAGGCGTGATAAAATAACAGAATGCTTTTTTATTGCTCCTACCCACACGACCTCGCATTTGATGCAAATCAGAAAGCCCAAAATTATTGGCATTATTAATAAAAATAGTATTAGCATTTGGCACGTCTAAGCCACTCTCCACAATAGTAGTAGAAATTAAAACATCAAATTCACCATTCATAAAAGAAAGCATTAAACTTTCTAATTTTTTTCCTTCCATTTGTCCATGTCCAATACCTACTTTAGCATCAGGAACAAGACGTTGTACCATACCTGCTACTTCTTTTATATTTTCAATTCTATTATGAATAAAATATACTTGTCCACCACGTTGTATTTCATAGCTAATGGCATCTCTAATAGTTTCTTCGTTAAATCGTATCACATTGGTTTCTATTGGATATCGATTAGGAGGTGGTGTAGTGATTGTTGATAAATCACGGGCTGCCATTAAACTAAATTGCAATGTACGAGGGATAGGGGTGGCGGTTAATGTTAGTGTATCTACATTTTCTTTAATCGTTTTAAGCTTGTCTTTTACAGATACCCCAAATTTTTGTTCTTCATCGATCACCAATAATCCAAGATCTTTAAATTTTACACTTTTATTGACCAGTTGATGCGTACCAATAATAATATCAACTTTTCCTGATGCCAATTCTTCTAATGTTTCTCTTTTTTGTTTAGCTGTACGGAAACGGTTTACATAATCTACTGTTACCGGGAAATCTTTAAGACGTTCTCTAAATGTTTTTGCATGTTGAAAAGCAAGAATTGTAGTAGGAACAAGAATAGCGACTTGTTTACCATTATCAACGGCCTTAAATGCAGCTCGTATAGCAACTTCTGTCTTACCAAATCCAACATCTCCACATATCAAGCGATCCATCGGACGTTCACTTTCCATATCCGCTTTTACAGCTTCTGTGGCGGTACTTTGATCGGGAGTGTCTTCATAGATAAAAGAAGCCTCAAGTTCATGTTGTAAATAGCTATCAGGGTTATACTGAAACCCTTTTTGTAACTTTCGCTTTGCATATAGCTGAATGAGGTTAAACGCTATATGTTTTACACGAGCTTTGGTTTTTTGTTTAAGAGTTTTCCAAGCTTTTGAACCTAACTTATAAATTTGAGGAGGTTTACCATCCTTACCGTTATACTTAGAAATTTTATGCAGAGAATGAATGCTCAGGTATAGTACATCCCTTTCTCCGTAAATTAATTTTATAGCCTCTTGCTTTTTACCTTCAACATCTATTTTTTGCAGGCCTCCAAATTTTCCTATTCCATGATCTATGTGGGTAACATAATCACCAACCTCAAGATTTGTAAGCTCTTTAAGGGTAATAGCTTGTTTTTTGGCGTATCCATTTTTTAGATTGAACTTGTGATAACGCTCAAATATCTGATGGTCGGTATAACAGGCAATCTTTTGATTGTGATCTATAAAACCTTGAAAAGCAGAAAAAACAATAGTTTCATATTGTTTTACATCAAGATCGGCATCATCAAAAATATCATGAAAACGTTTTGCTTGCTGCTCACTCACACAGAAGATATAATTCTTATATCCATTTTCATGATTTTCATTTAGATTTTGAATCAGTAAATCAAACTGTTTATTAAACGATGGTTGAGGCTTAGTGTCAAATTTTATAGCATAATCTGCTTTGGTAAAAGGTCGGTCTCCAATTTCTACTAATGTAAACTCTAATAATTGTTTTTTAATAAGTTCTGAAGTGGCAAAAAGTTCGTTTGGTTTGCCATGTTTTATATCTTCTGATAATGTTTTGAAAGCCACCTCGGCTTTTTCAAAATTTTTATCAATTCTAGCAGAAAGTAAATCAATATCCTTGGCAAGAACTACCGTTTTTGAAGCAATATATTTTAAAAAACTCTCTCGAGTTTCTTGCATGGCTTTATTTTCGACATTTGGAATTACCGTAATTTTTTTAATTTGATCTGTAGATAATTGAGTTTCTACATCAAATGTTCTTATACTATCGACTTCGTCTCCAAAAAACTCGATTCGATAAGGTTTGTCATTACTAAAAGAAAAAACGTCTACAATCCCACCACGTACCGAAAATTCTCCTGGTTCTGTTACAAAATCTACTCTTTGAAATTGATATTCAAATAAAACTTCATTTATAAAATCAAGAGATAAGGTGTCATTTACGCTTATTTTTAGTGTGTTTTTTTCCAGTTCCTTTCGGGTAACTACTTTTTCGAATAGAGCATCGGGATAGGTAACGATTAAAGCTGGTTTTTTGCGAGAATTAATTCGGTTAAGAACTTCTGCTCTAAGTAGTACATTAGCATTATCGGTTTCTTCTATTTGATATGGTCTACGATAACTACCGGGATAGAACAAAACATTTTTGTCACCCAGTAATTGTTCAAGATCATTTAGATAATATGCTGCCTCTTCTTTATCGTTAAAAATGCATAAAAAGGGTTGCTCACTAGTTTCAAAAATGGCAGTAATTGCAAAAGAAAGAGAAGATCCTAGTAGGCCTTGTAAATGTACTTTTGCTTCAGATTGGGCAATAGCTTTTCCCAGTTTCTGTACTTGCAGAGACTGTGAAATGGTTTGCGAGATTAAAGTAGTGCTCACTAAGCGGGTATTTTAGCACAAATATAATATTTTAAGTATTTTATAGAATGTTATATAAGCGTAAAATTCTAAAGAGTTTTTCAAGATAATTCGTTAGTAAAACTTTGAGCTATGCTTTTAACCCATGAGATAGTTTCATCATCGTCTCTAAAATATTTATTGGCTTCGATACCTATTTCAGCTAAAATACTAGTGTCCTCAATAATAATATTTAATTCTTTTTGAGTTTGGTTGATGATATCAAATGGGTTTTCAGAAAAAAAACTTTTTACCACTTCTTGATCATTCAGATTATCGAGATCTGCACTTGAGAAATATCCGGTAAGAAATTGAAACAAAAAGGGGTACTTTACTTCTAACATACTTTATTATTCAGTTTAAAAACCCTCAAATCCAAATATATTAAATTCAATTTTTAGATACGAGGGTTTTTGGTTTTTGATGCATTAAAATATTAATTTGGGTATGATGTCAATACATAATATCCATTTGGAGCACTTGATCTTTTTTGTAAGATCACTCTAAATTTTCTTGAAGGATTTGGATTATTTTGCCCTCTCCTTAATACAACACCTATATTTCTTCTATGTGTATAGCTTAATGTAAGTCTGGAACCACCGCCACTTAACCAATTATTAATTCGAACCCTATTTGTGTTAATAGCATTTACGATTACTTGTCCAGCTTGGTTTAACTCATAGTATGTACTGGCGGCACTAATTGAACTTGTATTTAATCTATTGCGAAGGTATGCTGTGGACTTTCCTACATGTCGCTCGATAGTATGACCACCTAAACTTTCTTGTTGTCTTAAAAAGGTTGAATTCTTTGAAGGGGATAGGTTTTCTTCTTTATCTAGCTGTTCTATAGATACGACCGTACTGTCATCGTTTTTTTCGCAAGAAGAAAAAGAAGATATGATCACTAATCCTAAAACAAATAGTTTTAAGAAGTAATTGATTTTTGGAAATTTCATGAGTTCGATTTTAAGATTAAAATAAACTCTGGCCGGAGTTGAACTTTGTTTCAACTAAAATATAGTATAAATAACTATACAAGATAACCAAAGGATTAGGCTTTGGTTATGGTAAAGTTAAATACGCAAGGATGATAAAGAGAATTTCTATTTTATAATATGCTTTTAAAGCATTTTAATAATTGATCAAAATCAGCTTCAGAGTTATACACATTCGGAGAGATACGCATGGCGTTTCCTCTAAAAGACACAATAATGTTTTCTTGTTTTAACTTTGTTTTTAATTTATCTACATCTAGATGTTCAGGAAAATAAACCCCAAGAAGATGATGTGCCCTATGGAGATCATTTTCTATAAAGCATCCAAGATCTCTAAGCTCATTAACTGCGTGGGCAGAGATTTTTGTACAATAGTCTTGTATGTTTTTAGGCTGCCATTGGATTAATTGGTCAATGGCCTTTATCATCATAGGAGTAAGTACAAAATTACTTGCTTCACCTACAGCATATCGCGCTGCTTTTTCATGATAACGATCCTCATATTTAGTGAGTCCTGTAAAATCTTGACTGTTGTAACGATTCATCCAATTATGCTCGATAGGTGTACCATTATTAAAAGCATCACTATAGTAGGCCATTCCAATAGAATATGGACCAAGTAACCATTTGTAACCTCCACAAATTAATACATCTGGTTCAATTTCTTGTATAGAAAACGGAAATGCACCTACACTTTGTGTGCCATCTATGACAAGCATTGCGTTAGACTGTGTAGCTTTTTCTCGTATAGTTTTTAAATCAAACAAAGTACCATCTGCCCAATGCACTTGTGCCAAAGCAATAACAGCTGTTTTTTGTGTTATGGCAGCGAGTATATTTTGATTCCATTTTGGCCCTCGGTTTTCAAAAGTTTGAGGAGGTTTAATGATTTTTATAGTAGCTTCTTTTTTCTTGGCAACCTCTTGCCAGATATATACATTGCTAGGAAATTGTTCATCGACCAGTAGTATTTCATCTCCTTTTTGGATAGGAACATTATTGGCAGCATTTGCAATACCATAGGATACCGAAGGTATACTCACTACATTTCTGTAATCTGGAGCATGAATTAAAGTGGCAAAACGCTGTTTTAAAATCTCTTTGTCAGTAAAAAAATCATCAGGTAAAATTGTATTAGGTTGCCCTTTTCGAGCTACAGATTCTAACCCAGCTTTGGTTACAGATTTTAATTGTGGAGCCATATATGCTCCGTTTAAATAGGTAATATTTTCAGAAAGGTCAAAGAGGTGTTTTTGATTTTGCATGTATACTTCTTAATTTGAAGTCTAAAATTAGAATTTCTATAGCGTATGCAAAAGTGTTTATGAAAATATTAGGAATACAAGGTTGTTTTAATTTCATTTAAGCTATTTTAAAGGTAGTGATCCTATGCTATAATATAAACAAGAGTTATCCTTTAATAGTTTTCTATACTTTACTATATAAACCTTCACCCGTAAAAATTATTTTATTTGTTTTTCTAATTCTTTTATAAAATAGGATGGATAAATTCCGTTCTGGTTGTAAAAGGTTTTTGAAAAAACTTCTGCCGTATTAAATCCCATTTCTTGGGCAATAGCCTTTATAGTATAGTTTCTGAATTTAGGTTCTGTTTTTAACTTCACTATAGATTGATTTATTCTTAAATCATTGATATAATGCTTAAAGGATTTTTCTTTATATGTATTAATGATTTTGGATAAATAGTTCGAATTGGTTTTAAACTTCTTTGCTAGAGAAGTTAATGATATCTCTTGTTGCGTAAACCCTAATTCATTTTCAAAAATTTTCAATTTGTTAAGAATCTCTTTTACAACTTCATCAGGTATAGTAAGTTTTGCCTTTTCCTGCTGCAATGCTGTTTTTGTGTCACCTTTTTTAGGAACATCTTTTTTATGGTAAAGTTCTTCAAATCGTCGTTTATATTGTTTTTGACGTCTTCTATTAATTAACCATAAGATAGATAACAAAAAACTAACAATTCCTAATATGCTAATAATCGTGTAGGATGTTTTTTTCCCAGTTTTTAAACTATCGATAATTTTTTGTTTTTCTGAAAGTAATCTTGGAGTATCATAGTTTTGTACAACTCCCTTTATTAAATACCTATAATTAGTGTGCAGTATGCTATCAACAGTAATTAATTGCTGGATATATTTTAATTGATTATCCTTATCACCTAATTTTTTGTAATAATTGATTAAGATTTCATAATTTTCGCGATTATTGGGCATAATCTCAGCTATGTTCTGAAATATTTCATCAACTTTAATATGTGCATTAATAGCTTCTTTTTCTTCGCCCAATGCATCCAAGGTTTTTCCGAAAAAAAAGTAAGCCATAGAAAGATTGGCTTCATCTCCATTCAATTTAAACTCTTTAATAGCGTTTGATAAACTATCTTTGGCTGTTGTGAAATTCTTTTTATCAAATAGATTAATACCTTCATTTAGTGTAAAGTAATGTCTAAAATCTTCATCTTTAAAAGTTATAGATTCTGTATATCCAAGAACATTAATATACGTTGCCGAATCTAGCTTCTTATTTAAGTTATAAGCATCTGATAGTGCAAATAATGTTCTTAAATAGTCTCTTGATTTTTCCTTTTTACATTTTGAAAAATACTGATAACATTGTCTAAGTTCTTTTAATGCCGTTTGATGTTCACCTATTCTACTTTTTAAGATGCCCATACTTTTTTTACTAGCATAAAACAAATGAGTATTTCCGGACTCTTTTGCTTTTTCATTGGTTTTAAGGTATAAGTCAATAGCTTTTTTAAAATTCCCTCTATTGTATGCTATTTTAGCCTTATAAAAATAAGCTGATGCTGGATAAAGTTTTGTGTTTAAATTTTTTGCATATAGAATCATACTGTCTATATATTTGTCTTTAATTTTTTCATCTTGAGTAACAATTGAAAAATAAAAGAATCCATTAGCTATTTTGATAGTGTCATTATCAATTTTTGCCTTATAAAGATATGATTGTGCATACGGGATTGCTTTTAAAGAGTCCTTGAAATTTCCGTATACTAATTTTCTTAAATACGAATACTCTTTTGTTGATAAGCTGTCAGAGGAAGTTTGAAAGGCAAAAAGAGTTAGGCTATTAAATAAGAGAAATATGGGGAGAAATGAAGTGAAAAAGAGTTTTATATTTTTTTGAAAAAATGCAATAGCACACGACATTTATAAGAAATTTTTACTTTTCAAATTTACAGATTTAAAGAGGAAAAACCAATTTTGATTTTCTTGTTGTATTAGTTGTTAGTCTCTATGAATATTCCAAAATTATCATAAAATTAGACTTTCTATAACGTATGTAAAAGTGTTTGTGAAAATATTGGGAATAGGTAACTCTTTTAAGTTTTATAAAAAAGCCTTGGTCATCATCACCAAGGCTTTTTTTGAAATTTAAAGTGATTAACACTCATGTTGTTCTGAAACTAAAGTACCTGTAACACATTCACCAATTGGATACGATTTTAAACAGCCTTTGCTACCACCTTGGATTTGAGTTGTTTGAATATGATTTAATTTTACAATTGTAGCTTTTTTTAGAGAAATAGTGTTTAGATTTTTCCTTTTCATTTTTTCTGTATATAAGTTTAATTGAAGCTAATATATATTATATATATTAGAAATAGTAAATCTATTGTTTAAAATTTATGTCTCTATTACTTATGATATTACGATACTTTTAGCTAAGTATTAGTCTATCTTCCGTATAAATTCAGATGGGTATTTTCCTGTTTTTTTATAAAAAGCATTAGAGAAGGATTGCACACTATTAAAGCCTACGTCTTTGGCTATTGATTTTATAGCATATAATCTAAATTTACGGTCAGTCTTTATTTTTTTTATAGCGTATTCTATTCTTAGATCATTCAGATACTTCGCAAAATTTTTCTTTTTATGAGTATTAATAATTTTAGATAAGTATGTGGAGTTGGTTTTAAAGCTTTTAGCCACTTTTGCCATCGTTAAATTACTATCTAAGAATGCTTCCGAATTTTCAAATTTTTCTAGTTTTTGAATAATATTATTGGTTACTTTTGTATCTATCTCTAGTTCTTTTCCTTTTTTTATTTTTTTATTTTTGATGTTTTCTAGTCTTTTGTTAAACCCTTTTTGATCCTGTAATCTTTTCCTTTTGTAAAAGAAGTAGTAGAATAAGGTTATCATAAATATCGACAGAACTCCTATCAAAAAAGAATTGTATTTTGTCTTTTGATTTTGATTTTGAACATCTTTAATCAACAGATCTTTTTCTTTAATAAGTTGTGCTGTATCATAATTTCTAACGATATCAACATTTAGTCTTTTGTTATTTTTATTAGTAACACTGTCATATTGAATAAGCTTTTGCATTAATCGTAGCTGATTATCTTTATCATCTATCTTTTTATAATGATCAATTAGTGTGGTATATGCATCTCTAATACTTGCAGAATAATTTGACATTTCTGTCATAGAATCTACTTTTTTAAAATAAACAAAAGCTTTGCTTTCTCTGTTTAGTGCCATATTACTCTTACCAAGCCATAAATATGATTTCACCTTGCTTGCATAAATACTGTTCGGTCCTAGTAACTTTTCAGCTTTAGTTAAACTATCAATTGCACTTTGATAATCTTTTCTTAAATAACTATTTATCCCATAATTAATTAATGCTTCTTTATAATAATATTGAGGTTTCTTAGCAAGACTAGTTTTAATGGTCTTTTTGATATAAATTAGTCCTGAATCTACATTTTTTAAATCATTAAAAGTGCTAGATATTTTAAATAATGTAGTTACATAATGAGGGCGAAACTTA
Organism: Aquimarina aggregata; assembly: GCF_001632745.1. Lineage (GTDB taxonomy): Bacteria > Bacteroidota > Bacteroidia > Flavobacteriales > Flavobacteriaceae > Aquimarina > Aquimarina aggregata. Next base: position 311,454 of record NZ_LQRT01000060.1, read on the forward strand.
ACAAGAGTATCTTGAGTTTTGATAAATTTTAAGTTGTCTAAGTAGGTTTCTAATGCTTTTCTATCTTCTCCTAGTGTATGTCTTAACAAGGCAATATTATGCTTTAAAGCAATAATGTTTTCAGCATCATCGTCTAACTCTGCAGATCTGAGTGCTAATAAATATGAGTCTAAAGCCTTGCTATATTGATGCTTAGAAAAACAGATTAGACCTTTGAATAGATAACCTCTTGTTGGGTACTTTTTATAACGCTTATTTTTAGTGAGGTCTATAATAGAATCAGCATATTTAACAGATGTGTCCAAATCACCAATAGTGATTTGACATAACATATGATAACCGTTAGCGATTTCAAAAGTATTACTTTCCTTTTTTGCTTTTCGTAAATAAGCATAAGAATATGTTGTTACTAATAATGAATCACTTCGATTTGCATTAAAACGATTCTCTAACTCTTTATATGTTTTGTTTTGTAGGGAATCAGGAGTTTTTTTACTCTGAATTAGATTATCTTTTAGTTTAATTGATGCGTAATGTCTGTTATACGTATGGGAGGTTGTCAATGTGTAGAAAACCAAAACCTGGAATAGCGTTATTAAATTACTCATTTTATGTCTTAGTAGCAACCTCATGAATTATTACATTTTTCTTTAAGTCAAACTTTTAATTATTGTTTGAACAATTAAATTTATTTGGATAATTCGTGATTTTCAACCTTAGATTTTTGCCCTAATTTAATTCGGGAGCTAATATACAATTCAAAAATCAGATAAAAATCAAGACCCCTTTATTTATAATGTATTAACCTCCTATTTTGTTACGATTAATTTATGAATTTTGGATGTAAAATTTATAAATCTGTATCTGTTCTAATTGCATATGACCTAGTGTTCTTTATACTTTTGGAGTATTACCTATGCCAATCAACACTTCAAAAAAATTATAAAATTTCATTTTTAATATGAATTAGAAATAACACATGTTTTGTTCTTTTTAGATAAATAATATAGATAGACAGAACTCTTGAATGTCTATAAATGATCAAGAGACATACAAATGATTAATTACTCAAACCCATGAAAAAATTCATTTTAGTGTTGTCTGTTTTGTTTATTATTTCATGCAACAAAGAAGAAAATTCTGAAGAACTTTTAATTCAACAAGAAGAGTTTGTGAGTGTATCAGAAAATGTAGATGCTTTACGACGTTTAGCTTTAGATTTTAAAGCTACAGCCGATGGAAGAAACGGTATTGAATTGGATGAAAAAAGTAAACTTAGATTAAGAAAACTTGCCGATGTGATGTTATCTGATGTTAAGATAAGAGAAGCAAGTGTAGCTAGTAAATGTATTTATGGAGCATCTCTTTGTGATGGGCCCTATGAAGATTGTATTTGGTGGGCGGCTTCTTGGGATAATCTATTGCGAAAATGTAATGGGCCGGTGGCAGATAGACCATTTAATTGTGATCAAATACGAGAAGATTATCTGGCTAATATAGATGAAATTGAAGCTACTTATATACGATGTACAAATTCTTTTAATAGTTGTATTAGTAATGCATGTGGAGGTGGGGGACCACAAGGTCCACTATAAAATCAAATAAGTAGAATCCTCTATATTTTATATAGGGGATTCTTAAAATATTATATCATTTATTAAAAAATAATTACTTAAATCATTACGCACTAGTCAAAATAAGTCAGTCAGCTTTCAGCGTTAAGAAAGTTTGATTACAGAAAGCATTATGCAATTCTAATTTTAATCACTTTATGAAATATTTTATTACGCTATTAACTCTGGTTTTTCTGGGGTTATCAGTTTTTGCACAAGAGGGGCAAGAATTGTCACAACCTCCACAAATTTTTCCTGTTTCGCCGGAAGCAGCAAGTTTAGGAAAATATGGAGAAATCCCTGTAAACCTTTCTACAGGTAAAATTAATCATACCATCCCATTACATACTATTAATGAATCAGGATTTAGTTTACCTATTTCATTATCCTATAATTATTCGGGATTGATGGTAGATGAGATATCTGGGGCTTTAGGTTTAGGTTGGGATTTTTCGGGAAAAGGTATGATTACTCGGCAAATTCGTGGTAAGGCAGATGAATCGCAATTTGGATATATAGGGCCTAACGAAATAGGAAAGAAAGTGTATAAATACCAAACCAGTATTCATGAAATGACAATTGATGAAACCGGTGATCTATTAAAAGAATCTGCTTCAGGCCGATGGGATACCGAATCGGATAAGTATATGATCAATATAGGCTCTTTATCGGCAACTTTTTACTTCAATCATGAAGGACAAGCCATATTTGCGCCCTATAAAAATTATAAACTTACTAGATTGCCTAATGATGGTGGTTTTGAACTTATTGATGATTTAGGAATCAAATATTATTTTATAAGTAAAGAGACTTCTCAGCAAGAAGTAATTGATAATGTAGGCTCTCCTATTACATTCTATACTTCTGCTTGGGTTATAGATCGTATTGAACTTCTAAATAACAAACAAATTACTTTTGAATATATCAATTATCACACAGCGCAAAATATATATTCAGATTCATGGGCTAAATATGATCTTTTTTCTGCTGACTATAGTTTATGTGATAATTATAGAAATCTTGATGGCGTATCTAAAACGTCAACATTTAATGAAACCTTTGGCTTAATGGTTTCTAGAATCAATACTCCGTCAGAAGTTATAAACTTTGACTATACGGTTTTAGATCCATTACATGTTACATTCGGGCAAAACCCAGTATCCTTGGATGCTATCAGAATAACTAATACGGTTGGACAAGAAATAATGGGTTATACTTTTACATATGATACTGAAAATGTAAAAAGAAAATTACTCACCAATATAGACAGAGGAAAAAGTAATACTAGTAAAAAAGAGAATTTTTATAGGTTTGGGTATTATGGAAACATTCCTTCTGATATTGCCTATTACAAACAGGATTATTGGGGATATTATAATGGAAATAATAATAATACAGGAAGTCTGATTTCCAAAAATTCAAATCGAGCTCCAGATTTTAATAGTACTAGATTAGGTGCATTAAAGAAAATCTATTATCCCACACAAGGTTATTCAGAATTTACCTATGAACAAAATCAGGTATATGGAAAAATAGATACAGGAGAAATTGGTGCGGAAGATCGTTTGGATACTCCAATAAACATAAATATTACTTCGGATAGTTATGAGGGATCCGATTTTATTTTAGAAACCATACCTGTAATATTTACACCAAAAGAAAGCCCAGGAGGAGAGACATATATTTCACTTTCATACGATCTTAGTACTTCGGCACCAGGGGCGACAGTATCAGTTCAATTAAAAAGGACTGATGGAAGCTCTATAGCCAACTGTACTGGATCAGGAGGTTTATGTAATTACCTATATGATATAAAAGACGGAGAGCAATCTCCTAACACTCCTAAGGTATTTGAAAATACATTACTACGAGTAGAGCCAGGAGAGTACAAAATTGAAGTTTATTTTGAAAGAAATGGGGATGTAGCAAACCCAGAAACCGCTGCGAGAGCAGTAGTTAATGTGAATTTAAGATACTATTCAGGTAATCCACCACCAGATCCGGAGATTACTAACATTTCTTTAGGAGGAATTCGAATTAAAGAGGTTAACTCTTGTGGAGAACAGGGAGATTGTATTACAAAACGATACTCTTATCTTGAAGAAGATATGGTAAAGTCAACGGGGATTAATCTTTCTAGACCCAAATATGTGACCAATGAATCTCATCATTACCCTCAACTTACTAGACCTCCTTTTATACCAAAAATGGATTGTTATTTAACAAGAGTCTTTTCGACTAGTATGCTTCCATTAAGTACATATATCGGTAGTCCAGTATTATATACCTCTGTAGAAGAGCAACTAGTTGGTGCTTCTGGTGAAGTCTTAAAAACAAGATATCATTTTTCGGGAGAAACAGATTTGACACAAAGTTTCCCTTATGCTCCTACAGATAAAAAAAATTGGCGAAAGGGATTAACATTACAACAAGAAACCTTCGTTAAAAAAGGAGCTTCTTATGAAATGAATACAAAAACCACAAATGTCTATGGTCCTCTAGAAGATAATAATGGAACTGCGGTTGATTTTAATTCTTACAACTTAAAAGTAGGTAAAGTAAAGTTTGACTATGTTTATATTATTGGAAATCCAACGGATCCAGCATATAGAATTGCAGAAGTCGATTATATAAATAATCCAAATGTTTTCAAAGCAACTAGATATACCAATCACTCAGAGGTGTATCCTATATTTTCTTCAACACAAGAAGAAATACATCATAATAAAACAATTACCCAAAATAATGCCTATACATACGATAACCCTTATGGGCAACTTAAGACCCAGACCACTACAGATAGTGATGGGAGTGCAATAGCCACAACCTATACGTATCCTTATGATAAAGGTGGTACGGTAAATAATCTTTTGGTAGTTCAAAATAGAATTACGACTCCCATAGAAACAAAAACAACAAAAAATGCTACTGTTTTAGGAACTCAGGTTACCGAATTTAAAGATTGGGGTAACGGAATTATTCTTCCTGAGATAACTAAAATCGCTAAAGGGACTAAAACTCTAGAACCACGTCTTATATATCATAAGTATGATTCTCAGTGGAATCCGCTAGAGGTTTCTCAAGAAAGTGGTAGCCACATGATGTACATCTGGGGATATCATAATACCCTACCTATTGTAAAAATAAATAATGCCAGTTATACAGGAATACCCGCTACTGTAATAACTTTGATCAATCAATTAAAAACAACATCAGATACCGAAAATTCAGAAGCAAAAGAGAATACCATGCGTAATCTTTTTAAAGCGTTAAGAGATCATTCCTATTTTGCAAATGCGCAAGTAAGTGGATATACCTATGACCCTTTAATAGGAGTCACAAGCATGACGAATCCAAAAGGAGAAACCGTGTATTATCAATATGACGATTTAAATCGATTGCAGTATATATTGGATAGGGATGGACATATTGTACAAAAAACAAACTACAATTATGCAAATCAGCAGACCAATCAATATGGGGCATTTAATATTGATATAACCTCTCCTGGTTTAGTAACACCTAATAAACCTATTACATTCACAGCAAGTTTTGCTGGTGGTGCCGGTCAGTTCTTATACACTTGGAAAGTAAATGGAGTTCAGGAGCAATGTGATATCAGTCCTTCATTTATTAAAACGTTTTCTAGCGAGGGGGAGTATACTATTTCTGTATTGGCATATGATACGCAAACCAAAAGATCTGTGAGCAAAATACTTGTAGTATCCGTAAAATATCCTCCTTTGGCCACCCCAACAATAAGTGATCCATACCCTGATATTATTGAAGGAACGCAGGTGACCTATACAGCTTCTAATATTATTGGAGGATCAGGTAACTTACGATATGAATGGTACCTAAATGGGGTGAAACAGAGTACTACTACGACCAGTTATACACATAATTTTCCGGCCAACAGGACCTATACTGTTTATTTCAAGGTAATTGATAATGAAAGTGGAGAATCTGTAAATAGTAACCAAAGAACAATGCGTGTATACAATCCTTTGATTGGTCATGTAATTAGTGGTAAACCACATATTGTAAAGGGTACTACCGTGTCTTTTAGTGGAACAGGATTTGCTGGAGGATCAGGTCAACGTCGATATGAATGGTTTATTAATGGTACTAAACAAAGTGCCACAGGAACAGGGATGTCATATCGTTTTACAAGTACAGGCACTTATACTGTAAAACTAAGAGTGATCGATACCAAAGTACAGCCTACACATTATAGAGATACTGATTATGTAGTTAAATCGTATAATCCTATGGTAATTAATGTAACTCCTGGTAATGCATCTCTTAATAATTCTACACCTAGTGTACGATTTAATATCACTAGTGTTACTGGTGGTTCAGGATACTATACCCGAACTCAATGGAAATTATGGAGATTAAGTAACCCATCCTGGACGCGTAATGTAGGTAGTGGATCTAGTTATACGGTGGGAGTTACTGAAAACGGAGAATACGAATTAAGTGTTACCTATACCGATACACGTACAGGTCAAATCGTATTAAAAACAATGCCAATAATTGTCAATAAGTCCTCTGGGGACGGAGATGGACCGATTGGAGATCAACATTAATCCCATAAATAATAATTAAGATGATAAAAAATAAAATCATATATAGTATTATAATGCTATTCATGGGATTTCAAATCCAGGCGCAGGTAGCATTATCAGACGAAAATTATATACATACCATTGTGCCACAGGTGGCATTAACCATTGCAGAAATCAATAACGTAGATTGTTCTACAATAAGTGCTGTAGATGATGCTATAGAAAGTGTTACTTATTTTGATGGCTTGGGTAGACCCATACAACAAAGAGCTATTAAGGCATCACCGCAGGGTAAAGATATTGTTACCCATATACAATATGATAGTTACGGTAGACAAGATAAACAGTACTTGCCTTTTGCATCCAATGCAAGCTCAGGAAGTTTGCAGGCAGTAGATGTTGACCAGGATATTAATACATATTATCTAGATATTTATGCAGACGATTTTCCTGGGATAACCAATCCCGCAGCCGTAAATGCATATTCAGAAAGTGTATTTGAAAACTCACCATTAAATCGAGTGCTAGAGCAAGGCGCACCAGGTAAAGCCTGGAAAGCTAATGCATCTAATGACACCGATCATACTATAAAATTTGATTGGAATACGAATGATGCTAATGAGGTATTCTATTTTAAGGTAATTTTTACAGGAGGAAATACCGAAAAACCAGAATTAGTAAAAGAAAACCATTATTTACCTAATGAATTATATGTAACAGTTACCAAAGATGAAAACTGGAGCCCTGCAGATGGCAATAATCATACTACTAAAGAGTATAAAAATAAATCCGGACAAGTAGTTTTAAAGCGAACGTATAATGCAAATGTTGCACATGACACCTATTATGTATATGACGATTTTGGAAACTTAACTTTTGTGATACCTCCAAAAGTTACTACAGACGATGACGTAAGCGCAATAGAATTAAAAGAGTTGTGCTATCAATATCGTTATGATCATAGAAATAGATTGATCGAAAAGAAAATTCCGGGTAAAGATTGGGAGTATATTATATACAATAGGTTAGACCAACCTGTATTAACTCAAGATGCTAATTTAAGAGCAAAAAGAAGATGGTTATTTACAAAATATGATGCCTTTGGAAGAGTTGCTTATACCGGAATTATAGAAAATGGGAGTACCGTAGCACTTCTTCGCAAGAAAACAGGGGGTACATCTTATGCTACATACGAGTCAAGATCAACAGCTCCTATTACTATTGCAGGAGCAACAATGTACTATACAAATGATTCATATCCAGTACGAATGTATAAAATTCTTACGGTGAATTATTATGACGATTACAACATAGGTGATCTAGTAACGCTGAATCCTGAAACAACTACCATCACTTGGGAAGGCATGACCGCTACAGCCGAAGTAAAAGGGTTGCCTACGGTATCTCAAGTACGGGTATTAGATACAAATAAATGGATTACGACTACTATTTATTATGATGAGAAAGGTAGACCTTGGGAGACTATTGTTAAGAATGAGTATCTAGGTACCGATGATTATGTACTTAATAAATTAGATTTTGTAGGGAAAGTTTTAAAATCCCATACCGTACATATAAAAGGAGGAGCTACAATCACAACGGTAGATAACTTTACTTATGATCATATGGGTAGATTATTAAATCAAACCCAAAAGATCAATAATCAAGAAGAAGAGCGCATTGCTAGTAACGCATATGATGAAATTGGGCAGTTGACTAAAAAGAATGTAGGTGGAACTGTCACCACGAGCGGAGTCGAGGGGTTGCAAACGGTAGACTATGCTTATAATATACGAGGTTGGTTAAAAGGAATCAACGATGTTACAACTTTAGGTAATGACTTGTTTGCTTTTGGGATTAACTATAATACCACCACAGAAAGTTTGGGTGCAACTGCTCTATATAATGGTAATATAAGTGAAACCCTTTGGAAAACTGCCAATGACAATACCAAACGAGCCTATGGGTACCAATACGATGCATTAAATAGGATTATTGCTGGTCGTAGTACTAGTAGTAACTATAATTTAAGTAATGTATCTTATGATAAAGTAGGTAACATTGAATCATTAAACAGAAATGGACACCTGGATATAAATGCAACTTCTTTTGGAGAGATGGATCAATTGATCTATGACTATGATAGTGGCAACAAGTTGCTAAAAGTAACCGACGCAGCAAATCAGAACTTTGGTTTTAAGGACGGCACCAATACCAATGATGATTTTGAGTATGATGCTAATGGTAACATGATCCTAGATAAAAATAAAGGTATTACCAATATCACATATAATCATTTAAACCTGCCAAAAACTGTTGCCATCTCTAATAGTGAAGGTGCAGGAACTATTTCTTATATTTACGACGCAACTGGAGCAAAATTAAAGAAAACTGTTCCTAGTGGAAGTTCTTTAATAACAACAGAGTATGCTGGTAATTACGTTTATAGAAATGGACAACTTCAGTACCTAAGCACTTCTGAAGGATATGCAGAACCTAACAATAGTAATGGGTTTGATTATGTATATCAATATGTTGATCATTTAGGAAATATTAGATTGTCCTATAAAGATGTTAATGGTAATGGATCAATTGCTCAGGATGAGATCATTGAGGAGAATAACTATTATCCTTTTGGATTAAAACACAAAGGATATAATGAAATAGTAAGCCCTCATACCAATGGTACAGCACAGCAGTTTAAATACAATGGTATTGAGTTAGAAGAATCTTTAGGATTAGATTTATATGAAATGGAGTTTAGACAATACGACCCAGCTATTGCCAGATTTACTTCAATTGACCCAGTTACTCATCACAATTTTTCTACTTATACTGCTTTTGATAATAATCCTGTGTATTGGGCAGATCCTAGTGGTGCAAATGCAGAGTCTTTTATAAATGATTTATGGAATCAATCAGGAGATGGTAAAACCACTTGGACAAACAATGATGATGGTACCTTTTCTAGTGATGATGGGCAAACCGCAGAATGTGATGACTGCGATGATAAGAAGAAACCAAAGGCAATGGCAGATGCAGGTTCTTTTTACGCTCAAGCGTATCGTAATGGAAATGCAAGTCGCGTCGCTCTTGAAAACGGTGGTGACCCAATGAATCCCACAGAATCTGATTTTGCTGAAGCTGAAAAACAGAGAAATACTGCTGCTGGAGAATTAGTGATGTTTGTAGTAGGAGAATGGGCTTTTGCAAAAGTCTTACAAGGAGGCTCTTATGTTTACAAATTTGTAAGATTTAAAAGTGTTTTTAACTCAACTATGAGGTCAAGTGTCAAAGATAAATTGGCTCGATATTTATTGAATTTAGACCACGCAGTAGGAGGCTCAAAAGCAAAGTTTTTTAAAGATGCATTAGGATTTACATTAGATAATGCTGATGATTTAGCGAAGCAAATCGTATTTAATAATAAAAAAGCAATTGCAACAGAAGTAACTAAATATGGAACAAAATATTCTCAAAATATAGCTATCAAAGGAGCTAATGGCAGAGTTATTGATGTTACATTTGCGTGGATTAAAAACAAAGACGGATTAGTGAAATTAGTAACAGGATTTCCGGCAAAATAGAATTGTATTATGTTTAAATTATATGATGTAGTAAAGTCAAAAAAAGAAATATCAGAGGATATACCAATAGATACTACAGGAACAGTAGTAATGGTTTATGATGAGTTTACGCCAATAGCTTATGAAGTTGAATTTGTAAATAATGAAATGGAGACTATAAATGTTGTTACTGTTGAAGAAGAAGATATCAGATCAGATAGCTCGGATTTATAACCTGAGATTAATTATAAGAAATAAAGCCACTCTTCGGAGTGGTTTTTTGGTTAGAATAGTATTTGAAATAGTTTTAAGAAGATCCAGATTTTTCTGAAAATCTTAAATAGTAGAAGTAATGTTGTGTCAACCTCTTTAAGAAGAGAGTTTACTGCTTTTAAGCGTTTTTTTAAACGCTTAACATTCTTTGTAAATCTGGTCACTCACATCCATTGCAACAATCGCGCATCATATTAGTAATATTTATAATTAATAAAAAGTTTACAATTTTACTGCGCTAATTTTTGCACTTTACGTTTAGTAATAAATGCATCGATTAGCTTTTTTACAGTACCTCTATCATCTTCATCCATTTGCTCTACTTCTTTAAACTGTGATAACAGTTCTGCATCGTCTAAAGAATCTTGAGCCTTTTGTTCTAAAGAACCATTTACAATATAGTCAATAGAAACCCCAAAGACATCAGCAAGACGTTTTAATACGTCTGCAGGCGGTTGTACTTCTTTAATCTCATAACGGCTCATCTGCGGATATGAGATATCAATTTTTGCAGCTAACTCACTCTGTGATAGGTTAGCTTTTTTACGAAGTTCCTGTATGCGTTGTCCTAAGGTCATAAATCAGATATGATACTATTTACTACAAAAATAACGAATAAGATGCTTTAAAAACACATATAGCACCCATATTGTTAATAATTACATCTTATAAGAACTATAATAATATATCTTTTTAGATATATTTGCATCATATAAGATATATTCTAAAAATTATCAACAAATGCTAAAAACACACAACCCACACAATTACCAGTACGTCAATGCGTATTTAGAAATCCACATTTTAGGAGGGATCAAGTTCAACAACTTAGAACGTATGCGCGTAACGATGAGTGTACAAAAACCCAAAAGCATTAATGTGCTACGTCATAGTATCGATCTGTATAATGACAATATGGTCGAGAAATTTGTACGAAAGATCGCAGAACGTATCGAGATCGGTACTAGTGTTACCCGAAAGACACTACAAGAACTTACATCAGCACTAGAGCAATATCGTATGGAAGAACTGGAACGAGAGAAGGAAGCTAACCAAACACCTATCGAAGAATTATCTGCGACAGAAGAACAAGCAGCCATCAAGTTCCTAAGGTCTAAAGGCCTATTAAGCAAAACAAACGAACTCATAGGCAAATCCGGAGTCATAGGGGAAGAAACCAACAGATTATTAATGTACTTGATCTTTACGAGTCGTAAAACCAATAATCCATTACACTGTATCAGTTTAGGCAGTAGTGGCGTTGGTAAAACCCATTTACAATCTAAAGTAGCGGAATTAATCCCCGATGAAGATAAAATAGAAATTACGGTACTCTCGGCCAATGCTTTTTATTACTTCAATAGAACCGAATTACGAAACAAACTTATACTTATTGAGGATCTGGACGGAGCAGAAAGTGTATTGTACCCATTACGAGAACTACAATCTAAAAAGAGAATTACCAAAACGGTAGTTCATAAAGATCGTAAAGGCACAACGAAAACTATACACTTAACTGTAGAAGGCCCTGTAAGTGTTGCAGGTTGTACCACTCAAGAATCTGTTTATGAAGATAATAGTAACAGAAGCTTTTTACTTTACATAGACGAATCCGAGGAACAGGATCAAAAGATTATGGATTATCAGCGATTACTATCGGCTGGCAAACGAAATCAGAAAGAAGAATTTGAATCGGCACGTTTTTTACGAAGTGTACAACGATCACTAAATGTAGTATCGGTTCGCAATCCATATGCAGAATATCTAACCTTACCTGTATCAGTTTTTAAACCACGAAGAACCAATGCGCATTATTTACAATTTATAGAAGCCATTACCTTCTATTGCCAGTGGCAAAGACCAAAAAAATATGATAAGGAGACTGGAGAGCAATATATAGAAACTACCATTGATGATATAGAGCAAGCCAATGAGATTATCAAAGAAGTGTTACTACGTAAAAGTGATCGCATTACTGGTGCAGCCAGAAACCACTTAGAAAGGCTTAAAGCCTACTTAAAAAGTAATGAACAAACTACGTTTACCAATGCTGAAATCCGCAAGCAACTAAATATCAAAGAAAGTACACTTAGGGGCTATCACAAACAACTACAGGAAGAAGGGTATATAAAGCGAGTAAACCCGCCTGCCGGACGGGCAGGGAAGAAGAAAACTAAGAGTTACTGTTTTGAAGTCATAGATATGAAAGAGTATGATTGGCTAAAAGCTAGTATTGATAATGCTTTAAAAGGTTGCCTGCAACAAATAGAACTAGGTTTAGTAGCAAATTAAACCGCGAGTCGCAACCAACTCGCAACCTATCTACTTGCGAGGATAACCGCAAGAAAGCCAGTTTATTATCTGTACTGCGCTACAGCATCACAAAAAACACATACCGTATGAAAAAACTAAAGCTACAAAATGATAGCTATAGGCTACTATTGTCTGATTTTGAGCAATGGTTAGATATTTTAGGCTATAACGAAAAGACTGTTTATTATACTCCCATATTTATACGAGAGTTCTTCCATTGGTTAGAAGAGCATAACATCCAACGCTTAGAGCAGATTACTCTTGATACTGTTAAAGCATACTACAAATACTTAGGAGAACGAAGTAACCAACGTAAAGGAGGAGGGTTAAGCAAAGCCTATCTTAACAAACATCAAAATGCCCTTAGAAAGTTCAGGGAGTATTTACAAAAGCAAGGAGCTAGAACCTTTAAAGTACATCTTCGATTAGAAAAAAGTGAAAGTGCTATCAAAGATATCCTTACCCAATCAGAGGTCAAAGACCTTTTTGAAGTCACTAGTTATAGCAGTAAACATGAACGAACACGATTACGAGACAAGGCCATACTTGTAGTGTTATATAGTTGTGGTTTACGAAGAACGGAAGCCATTAGCCTTGATGTAAGAGATATCCTTTTTGATGCAGGACGAGTACTTGTACGCAAAGGAAAAAATTACAAAGAGCGATATGTACCCATTAACAAGCACGGTATAATCATACTTGAAGACTATGTCTTCGAAGCCAGACCAATGTATACGGGCAGTCATAGTACAGAAGCTTTGTTTATCAATAAATACGGAGATCGATTACATGGCCAGAATTTAAGTAGAAGGTTACAACATTTATTAACCCTAGTTGATGATGAGATCTTAAGAGAGAAACACATCACTCCACATTGTCTTAGACATAGTATTGCTACTCATTTATTACAACAAGGCATGAAGATCGAAGACATACAACAGTTTTTAGGACATAGCTCCTTAAAATCCACGCAAATCTATACCCACTTACTTGAATTATTATGAAAGATTATTACACATATTTAGAAGAGCTTAATCATAGTGAAAGAACTATCAAAACCAATGTTTACAATATTGATAAGCTGAAACAATGGTGTAAAACTAAACGCACTAACCCTCAAAGACTAACCTATCGACAATTACTCAACTATATCACTCACTTAAAAACTACGAACAAACCTGAAACTATCAACAAGCATATCTGGGCAATCAAACATTACTGTACGTATCTGATAGAAGAAGGATACAGAACAGATAATATTGCAGACGATCTAAAAGTGAGAGGAGAACGCAAAAAAGTGTTCCATAATTTACTGACCAGTGATGAACTCGAAGATCTGTTTTATAGCTATGAAACTGATAAAATCTGGAAGGATAATTTTTACTACAGAGCTACTGCAAAGCGTAATAAGGTAGTTGTTGGATTATTAGTGTACCAGGGTTTATTGAGTAATAATTTTAAATCGTTAGAAGTTGAACACGTAGACTTGCGCAAGGGAACAATTTACATCCCAAGTACAAGAAAAAATGCATGGCGAAAACTAGAATTAAAACCTTGGCAGATTATAGAACTCAAAGAATACATCGAAGAAGTACGACCTATCATACAAGATCATATAGGTAGTCATGATGAAAAGCTGTTCCCACTTAATACACCCCAGTTCCATACTATCCTACATCCGATCTTAAAAAAGCTAAAAACCTACAATCAAAAAGTGACAAACAATACTCATATCAGAGCTAGTGTAATCGTCAATTGGTTAGGACAATACAACATCAGAAAAGTACAGCAAATGGCAGGTCACAGACATATTTTATCTACAGAATCGTATAAACAGGACAACTTAGAAAGCTTGCATGAAGCTATTAATCAGTTCCATCCGTTGAGTTAAATAAATCTTTGCAATATTAAATTGAATAAATTAATTAAATTATTAAAAGTTATCTTTGTTATGAATGTAAAAATGAATGTAATGAATATTGAGAGCACGAAATTAGAGTTAATGCATTTATTGCTCCAAACCCAAAAAGAATCTTTACTTGCCAAACTAAAGAAGGTTTTTGAAGAAGAACAAACAGACTGGTGGTATGATTTAAGTGAGCAAGAACAAAAAGATATAGAAATCGGAATTGCTCAAGCAGATATAGAAGAATATGTAGAAGATCAGGAAGCAATGAAGCGTTTTAAGAAATGGCATTAAAAATTGTTTGGACGCCCAAAGCTTTAGAAGGTTTAGATGAAGTTTTGGAATATCTTGAAACCCATTGGACATCAAAAGAAATACTAACCTTAGAACAAAACATCGAGGATTTTAAATCACAGGTAAAAAGAACTCCTTTAATATACCCAGTCACAGGAAAACATAAATATGTTCGAAGGGCAGTGATAAGCAAACACAATTATATTATCTATCGATTAAAACCTCGTAAAAAAGTAATCGAGTTGATTTACTTTAAAGCATCAAAGCAAAAACCAATAAAATAGCCAAGTGACTCCCTTTGGTCGAATCATTATTATGGGCGCAGCAAGAAAAATGCTTTGCCCATAAACTGTTATAAGGTGTTCCTTCGTCACGCCACAAGCTATTTTTTGTTATTCCACAAGTGCTGAAAATAGCACTTGTTCCATACCGTTCCAACTTCCTCACCTTCGGTCGTCAGTCTCCACTACAAACAAATAGCCTTGTTCTGTTCCTCCATCACCCGTAGCTACTTTTTTGCTTAAAAACTATAAGGAACGCTATCGCTATGAATTAAATTAAGCAAAACCGCTACTACATGGGCTACGCCGCTTAGTCGCAACCTAGCCAATTTTTATGTTGAAGTTAATATTGGATAAATCGGAAAACATAAAAATCGTCTGGCACACAAAACCACTACGTTACCTTTTGTGTGTCGGTTGCTCCACTACGCTTTGGCTACGCCTTTGTTTTTGCGTACACGCAGTTATCTTCAGTCGCCAGATGGCTATCATTTAGATTAAAGTGGAAGGTCAGCCACTCGATCCTTTGCAGCTTCCACTTTAATCTAAATGTAGAATTATACGATAGAAAATAGTGGTTTATTAACAAGAAAATGGAGTTGTTAACAACCTGTTTGTCAGGTGATTATTTAATTATTTACTTTGCTTAATAATTAGAATTATAAAACTCAAAATAAAATTAGAATATGGACAAAACTTTAATGTACATGATATTTTTTGTAGTTCTGGTAGTTTTGTTATGGATGATGCCAGATAAAAAAATAAATACAATACGTAAACTATTGACTTCATTATTGCAAGTCCTTCCTATAACAAAAGTTGCTGAAGCTTGTATAGCTTACTTTAAGAATAAAAATGCTTCCAAAGCGGAATAGTGATAGGCTGATGCCGTTGGGCTGTTCCGCTTTGGAAGTACTAGCCATAGTGGCGATTGAACGTCACACAAACTAGCTCAAAGTCTTGAAAAACACAGAAAATTACCTAAAATGTCCCCAAACTCGCCCAAATCACGTCTACGAGGCGATAATAGAGGTATAGTATTATAATACCTTCCGTAAAAATAGCTCATTAGAAATCAAAATCTTCAATGTTAGCAGTCGGTGCGCGGCTATTTTACATAGTTGCGTTATAGACCCTGAGTATGCGAAGAGCGGCTATAACTACCAATTATGTAAACATAGCTTGGGACAAGTGATGGCAAGGGTTGACATAGATCCTATTGAAAATTTTTAATACAATTTATTACTTGAAACCTTCTCTTTATCTTTGCAGTAGCTCCTTAAGGGTCAAAGGGTTAAATCCAAATAAACACTAATTAAATAATATATAGTTAAGTCAACAGATTAATGTTGATAAGGATATTTTTTGCTTAAATCTACATGGCTTTTTACTGTACTTTTTATAGCAAAACATACCAAATCACTTAACCCAGAAATACCAACAAAACGATACATACAGTAAATGATATTATTATGAGAATAAAAATCGAAAGAATAGAAATTAAGTTCAAAAAGTGGTGGCATGGTTTAGCAATAATAATGTTCATATTGCTAATTATATTTTATCCATTAGAGACATTAGGGTGGATAAAAGAAGTATTGGATAAATGGACAGGCAATTAGTATTTTACTATTTTAGCCAAGTAATAATGATGATGATAGAAAGAACGTTCTTATTTTTTGCTTTGTAGCAACCAACCGATAGAAAAAAGGGTACAGAGTTTATTTTTTTACGTAACTGAATACACTGGTAATTACGTTTATAGAAATGGACAACTTCAGTACCTAAGCACTTCTGAAGGATATGCAGAACCTAACAATAGTAATGGGTTTGATTATGTATATCAATATGTTGATCATTTAGGGAATATTAGATTATCCTATAAAGATGCAGATGGTAATGGCTCTATAAGTACTTCTGAGATAGTGGAAGAGAAGAATTATTATCCTTTTGGACTTCAAATGAAAGGATTTAATAATACACTACGAGGTAGAAGTCATAACTATGGATATAACGGTAAAGAAGAAAATGACGAGTTTGGTTTAGCTACATTAGATTATGGTGCAAGAAACTATGACCCTACATTAGGTAGATGGTTTGTCATAGATGCTCTTGCTGACGATGTTATGCAAGTAGATAAATCCACTTATGCTTATAGTTGGAATTCTCCAATATCTTTGAATGATCCTGACGGGAATTGCCCTTGGTGTTTAGGAGCGGTTATTGGGGCTGTTTCAGAATATGCTGTTCAGGTAACAGTAAATTTAGCAAAGGGACAATCTCTTGAAGATGCAGCATTCAATAATGTTGATTTTGCAGATGTAGGATTAGCAGCTGTAGAAGGAGCAGTAACCCTTGGAGCAAGTGCTGTTAGACGAATTGGAGTTCGAGTAGCAACAGAAGTTGTAAAAGCTGCTATTGATGTTAATGGAAGTGGTGATACAGATGTTATTGGTACAGAGGGGAGTAATAAAACAGTTACAGGCTTAGTAGTAGATACAGCCATAGGAGTTATAGGAGCAGAAGGAGGTGATAAATTGGCAAAAGGTGTTGTTAACGCCTCAAGTGATGCTGCTGTTAAAACAGCAAAATCAAATGTAAAAGCGGCATCAAAAAACCTAGACAAGGCAAATAATATAGTTTTTAATGGAGGAAAAAAAGCCGCACAAGGTTCTAAAGCAAAATCAGTAAGTGAATCATTTACCAGTTTTACTGCAGCAAAAGAGGCACAAGCTACTACGCAAGCTTTAAACAATACGGTAGGCCAATTAAGTGAGGACACCGTTAAAACAATCGTTGGGACAGCAGAAGGTACAGCATCTACAGTCGCAGCGGAAAAAACAATAGAAACAATTGAAAAACAAAAATAAAAGAGGAAATAAATCATTATGGATTTTGGTTTCAATAATCTTAATGATTTTCTGTTATGGGTTATTTCATAATATTCAAGAAAATAATGAATTAGAAGATTCCTCAGGTTTAACAACTGGTACGATTACAAAAAAGTATCGTATTATGAATCGAGGATATTATGTAAATTATAATTATAAAGTAAAAGGGCAGTTTCTTGAAGGAAGTGAAAGTGTTTCTAATAAAATAAAAATCAATGAAGTCAGTGTAGGAGATAAGTTTGAAGTAAAATATTCTATCAATAATCCAAACTATAGTGAATTACAGTTTAATAAGAAAATAAATTAATGAAAAAGCATATATTAACAATATTTCTTTTTACAAGCATCATTGTTTTAGGACAAAGTTTTGAAGGAAAGATAACATATGAGAATAGTTATGAAAGTAAAACTAAAGATCTTACTAATGAACAACTTAGCTCTTTAATGGGGACAGTTCAAGAATATATTATTGACAAAGGATATTATAAAAATATTTTTAATGGTAAACTCAACCAATTTCAGGTATACAGAAGTGATGACAATAAATTTTATAGTAAGTTTTCTATGAAAAATGTACTATACTGGAGTAATGGTGATATTGAAGGTGAAAAAGTAATAGATCTTAAGATAACTAAAGATAAGGAAGTTATTTTGGGAATTAAATGTGATGAGATTATGATGAAGACAAGTCAAAGCATATATAAATATTATTATAACTCAAAATACCCTATCAATCCTGATCACTATACTAATCATCTTTTTGGAAATTGGTATACTTATGTTGAAAATTCAAAATCTATTCCATTAAAAATAGTAATGGACACTCCTCAATTTAAATCAACAAGTACAGCTATAAAAATAGAAGAATTAGAAATAAAAAAAGAAATATTTGAATTACCTAAGATTCCTTTAGAACCTATTAGTAATTTTGGTAAATAGACCCGACCCCGCTTGCGCTCGAATCCTTTCGAGTGCCGTTACAGCTTGGCAGTAAGAGTAAGAAAATAAACATTAAGAACCAGTTGCAGAGATGTAACTGGTTTTTTATGCATAAGTGTTACGAGCTTTTGCACCCCGTATTCTATGATTAAATCAAGTAAAATTTAGATTTTTTTTAAGCGACAAATTTCATTGTATTTACATATGGAGTTTGTCGTTTTATTGTTGCAAATATTCTAGCTAATAGCTTGTTCCT